>NZ_CP166962.1:4590000-6103812 GCF_041410225.1 Pseudomonas sp. KT_2_4 | reverse complement strand
GGGGGATCAATGGGTACCGGTATGTGCCCAATCCGACAGGTTGGGTAGACCCGCTGGGACTGAACAGATGCCCAGGTACGGTAGGATGCGAACCATCCTTAGGCGCTGAAGATCCTTCAACTCCAGCATCAAGTAAGAAATCAGAACCCAACCTTCCGACTCCTCATAATGACGAAGAGTATCTTTTTCGCGGAGACAAAACCCCTCCAAACGAGGTATTCAAAAATGGCTTTAAAAGCAAAGGCGATAGCGAAGATTTGTACCTACACGCAATTGACAGTAATGACCCTCCCAGCAACTTCATAAGCACATCGCCATCACGGGCAGTCGGGATCACTTTTGCTACCAGCTACGGAGATAAAAAAGGCTATTTGTACACACTTAAGAGTATTGAGGGGCATGATATAAATACAGAACTAGGCAAGCAGGCGCCATACCCTAAAGAGCTAGAATTCGCTATCCATAACAAAATCGACCCAGAGGATATATTAGGCGCCACCCCAGTAAAATCTGATGGAACTTACGTTGGATATTCCATACCAAACCCCAACAGGAAATAAAATGAAAACTAAAAATATAAAGGTAATAATCAAAAACGAGCACAAGGAGGTCACCGTCAAATATGACCCAAGGAAGCTCATCATGACATTTTCAGAAGCGGATAACTTTAAAAAAGTTTATGAAGGGCATGACCTATATATATGCCTCGCAAAAATCAGAGCAGACTTCCCGCATATAACTTTTTTATGCAAAGGGGCAAAAATAAATGTTAAACCTTCAAGAATGGCTTCTCAGATGAGCGCGGGGCTCGTCGCATACGAAATGACTTTAGGTCAGCAAGCTACCAACGACGACATAGTCCATTTGTTTGACTACGAAGAGGAGAACCTAACAAACGACCCACAGGAACAAATTGATTTCTTCAGGAAATGGTTGGTGTCACTAGGTGCGCAAGATTACGAAAAATTCAACTAAGTTATGAGTGCCCCTCCCCCTGTGATTAGCCAGCTCACCACAGGGGAGAAACGATATCCTTAAATCCCCGCCACCGCCAAATCCATCGCAAAATACGTAAATATCAAATCCGCCCCCGCCCGCTTGATCGACCCCAACGTCTCGCGCACCACTCGATCCTCATCAATCGCCCCGGCCTGTGCGCCGAACTTGATCATCGCGTACTCACCGCTCACCTGGTACGCCGCCACCGGCAGGCGCGAGGCTTCGCGGATGTCGCGGATGATGTCGAGGTAGGCACCGGCAGGCTTGACCATCAGCGCGTCGGCGCCTTCCTGTTCGTCCAGCAGCGATTCGCGCACGGCTTCACGGCGGTTCATCGGGTTCATCTGGTAGCTTTTGCGGTCGCCCTTGAGCGCGCTGCCGCCGGCTTCTCGGAAGGGGCCGTAGAGGGCCGAGGCGAATTTGGTGGAGTAGGCCATGATCGGGATGTGGGTGAAGCCGGCGTCATCCAGCGCGCGGCGGATGGCCTGGACCTGGCCGTCCATCGCCGCTGACGGGGCGATCACGTCGGCGCCGGCGCGGGCGGCGGCCACGGCTTGTTTGCCGAGGTTGACCAGGGTCGCGTCGTTGTCGACATGGGCACCGTGCATCACGCCGCAGTGGCCGTGGTCGGTGTATTCGCAGAAGCAGGTGTCGGACATCACGATCATTTCCGGCACGGCGTCCTTGATGATCGAGGACATGCGCGAAACCAGGCCGCGTTCTTTCCACGTGTCGCTGCCGCTGGCGTCGAGGTGGTGGGACACACCGAAGGTCATCACCGACTTGATGCCGGCGCGAGCGTAACGCTCGATCTCACCGGCGAGTTTTTTCTCAGGAATGCGCAACACACCCGGCATGCTGGTGATGGGCACGAAGTCGTCGATTTCTTCTTCGACGAAAATCGGCAGTACCAAGTCGTTGAGGGTGAATTCGCTTTCCTGGAACAGGCCACGCAATTCCGGGGAGCGGCGCAGGCGACGTGGACGGGCTTGGGGGAACTGGCTGGTCATGGCAATCCTGAAAAATGGCTGAACACTTTGGGGCGAAAGCTTATGCCCCCAAGTCCCGGCAACACAAATGCCGAGGGGCCAATAGTGTATTGCCGGGTGCGTAACAATTCATTGATCTAAAGCTGTAGACGCCCTTCGATGCACAACGCTACGGCGCCGCCCACCCAGATTTCATCGCCCTGGCGCTCGATATGAATACGCCCCGCTCGCCCAATCGCCGTGCCTTGGCTGACCACGTAACGGCTGGGCGCCAGGCCCTCGGCGAGTAGCCATTGGGCCACGCCGGCATTCAAGCTGCCGGTGGCCGGGTCTTCGGCGGCGCCATCGCCAGCGACAAAAGCGCGCACTTCAAAGTGCGCGTCCACCGCATCACGCGTCGGATCACAGGGGGCGATCACCCCTACGGCCAGACCCAGCAGTTGCGCATAGTCCGGTTGCAACGCAAGCACCGCGTCACGATCAGCCAGCATCACCGCCAGCCAACCCGCACCATTGTCGACCCACTGGCTGCGCACAATCGCCTCGGGCGCCAGCTTCAAAGCCAGGCGCACGCGCTCCAGCAACGGCGCCTCCACGGGCCCTGCGCGCAACAATGGCGGCGCGATAAACGCCAGTTGGTCACCCTGGCGACGAATACGCACCAAGCCGATTTCGCACTCCTGGATAATCTCCTCCCCACGTGGCACGCCGCCAGCCTGCAACCAGGCGTGGCAACTGCCCAAGGTCGGATGCCCGGCGAACGGCAGCTCTTTGAGGGTGGTGAAGATTCTTACCCGATAGTCAGCACGTGGGTCGCGCGGCGTCAGTAAAAACGTGGTTTCGCTGAGGTTGGTCCAATTGGCAAAGTCCGCCATCTGCTGGTCGGTGAAGCTATCGGCCCCCAGCACCACGGCCAAGGGGTTGCCTTTGAGCGGCACGCTGCTGAATACATCCAGTTGTTGAAAATCGAAAGTCGACATGCTTCAGCTCGGAATGTTCAGGCCACGGATCACCGCAGGACGTGCGACAAAGCCGTCCAGCGCGCGCAGTACGTTAGGGAAATCGGTGATGCCTACCAGATCACCGGACTCGTAGAACCCAATCAAGTTGCGAACCCACGGAAAGGTCGCAATGTCGGCGATGCTGTACTCGTCGCCCATGATCCAGGTGCGGCCCAACAGACGCTTTTCCAGCACGCCCAGCAAGCGCCGCGATTCGGCGGCGTAGCGATCACGCGGGCGCTTGTCCTCATACGCCTTGCCGGCGAATTTGTTGAAGAACCCCAGTTGGCCAAACATCGGGCCAATGCCGCCCATCTGGAACATCAACCATTGCAGGGTTTCATAGCGGGTGGCCGGGTCTTCGGAGAGCAACTGGCTGGTCTTTTCCGCCAGGTAAACGAGGATCGCGCCGGATTCGAACAGTGCCAGCGGCTGCCCGCTCGGGCCGTTGGGGTCGATAATCGCAGGGATCTTGTTGTTGGGGTTCAGGGACAGGAACTCGGGAGACAATTGGTCCTGGGTGTCGAAGCTGACCTTGTGCGCCTCGTAAGGCAGGCCCAGTTCTTCGAGCATGATCGACACCTTGACGCCGTTGGGCGTGGGTAGCGAATACAGCTGCAGGCGTTCTGGGTGCTGGGCGGGCCATTTGCTATTGATCGGGAAAGCGGCGAGTGCGTTCATCGAGAACCCCCTGGTCGGAAAGCCCCATCATAGTCATCTGCCTGCCGCCGTGCATGGGTCATCGTTGCGCAACATTTGCCGGCTAGTATCCCGCGTGGGCGAACCAAAGCGCCCGAATGCACTCTTAAAGAGCGCCCGAACAATGAATGGAGGCTGCTTGCTATATCGACAGGGAACACCGCAGGACGCTGATGCGTCACTGGGGCCGGGCTTGTCCGCCTTAACCCGACGCACGAAGACTCGAACCTATCATGAAGATCAAGCCTCTGCGCCTTGTGCCACGACTCAAACGTTATTCCTACATGGTATTGCCGCTGCTGCTGGTCAGCGCTGCCATCGTCACCGCCCTGGACGCCCGTGAAAGCCGTGCGCAACCGGTCGATGGCGTGCAAACCCTGGTATTCCTGCGCCATGGTGAAAAACCCGCCGGTGGCCTGGGCCAACTCAATTGCCAGGGCCTGAACCGCGCCATGAACCTGGCGACACTGTTGCCGGAAAAGTTCGGCAAAGCCAACTATGTGTTCGCTGCCAACCCGACGCGCAACGTCGAGGAAGGCGAACTGGATAACTCCTACAGCTACATTCGCCCACTGATCACCATCAGCCCCAGCGCGATCAAGCTCGGCCTGCCGGTGAATATCGAGTTCTCAGCGAATGACACCAGTGCCCTGGCCGAAGAACTGGTCGAGGACAAGTACCGCAACGCGACCATCTACACGGCCTGGTCCCACGGTTACTTGCCGGAACTGATCAACAAAGTCGCCAGCGAAGCCGCTGGCGAAAAACACACCATTACCGATGATTGGTCTGGCAATGACTACGACTCCCTGTACGTGCTGACATTGACCTGGCACAACGGCAAGGCTTCGCTGCTCAGCCGCAACTACAAGCAAGGGCTGAATAACGGCGGGGAAAACTGCCCGGACCCGACCCAGGTCAGCGCAGATATCTGAAGCTTGGGCCGCAGGGGCGTATGATGCCGGGCTATCGACTCACCTGCGGATCCTCTCCATGTCCAACCTCGCTTCCACCCAGCCCAACCGCGGCTGGGCATTCTGGTGCAAACCTGCGCTGTTTCTCCTGGTGGCCTGCATCGGCCTCTACTATGTGAAGTGGTCGCCCTACTACCTCAAGGCGTTTGTAGCGGCCGACAACCACAGCATTGGCGCCTCGATTCTCAATGACCAGCAAAGCTCGCCCCTGGCGGCGGCGCTGGCCTATGCCCAGGTGTATTTCCTGGCCATCTGGAAAGCCGCCGTACTGGCGGTGATCCTCGGCTCGTTACTGCAAGTGTTGATCCCCCGCGACTGGCTGCTGCGCCTGTTTGGCCGCGCCGGGCTGGGCTCGACCCTGCGCGGTGGGCTGTTCGCCCTGCCGGGGATGATGTGCAGCTGCTGCGCGGCCCCGGTGGCGGCGGGCATGCGCCGCCAGCAAGTGTCGGTCGGCGCGGCGCTGGCGTTCTGGATTGCCAACCCGGTATTGAACCCGGCCACACTGGTATTCATGGGCTTTGTGCTGGGCTGGGGTTTCACCGCGCTGCGGCTGGTGGCGGGGATTGTGCTGGTGGTGGGCGTGTCCCTGGTGGCACAGCGCATTGCGCGCCCGGACCACGTGCCGGAAGCAGCACTTGAAGCCGTTGCCGACGTCAGCACAGTGGAGTCGCAACCGTTCTTGAGCCGCTGGTTACGCACGCTGTGGCAGCTGTTCTGGAGCACTATCCCGGTGTATATCCTGGCGGTGCTGATCCTCGGCGCGGCACGGGTTTGGTTGTTTCCCCATGTGGACGGAGCGATGGCCGACAGCCTGGTGTGGCTGGTGCCGCTGGCGATTGTGGGCACGCTGTTTGTGATTCCGACAGCGGCAGAGATTCCCATCGTACAAACCATGATGGCCCTGGGCATGGGCACCGGCCCGGCCGTGGCCTTGCTGATGACCCTGCCGAGCGTGAGCCTGCCGTCGCTGTTGATGCTGCGCAAGGATTTCGATGCGCGGGTGCTGTTGACGGTGGCCGGCTTGACCATGCTGGTGGGGGTGGTGTGTGGGTTGATTGGAGCGGTAATTCTTTAGATTTTCAGTGGGGCCGATGGCCTCATCGCAGGCGAGCCAGCTCCCACCTTTGTATGTATTCACACTTCAAAAGGTGGGAGCTGGCTTGCCTGCGATGGCGTCCCAAAGGTCACCCCACCCGGGCCGCCCGCTCGCGCAAATACTCCACCACTGCACCCTGCTCCCCGGCAAACTCGATACGCGCGCCCTTGCTTTCGCGCTGGAACGCATACATCGGGTCGTAATACTCACGCAACAAGCCTTCAATCCATACCCGATGCAACTCCACTGCGCCGCTGCGTGCCTGTTCGGCCAGGGCATCCTGCAACACCGCCTGCAACCGCTGGAAACGCTCGCCGCCCAGTCGCTTGTGAATATTGTCCAGGCTTTGGGTCAGGCGCTCGGCAAATAATCGCTGGCCGGTTTCCCCAAACACCTCAATGAACTCGGCGCACAGGTCCACCACGTAATCCTTCAGGATGCGCTCGACACGGCCCTCGACGCTGTCTTCCAGCCACACCATCGGAAACGTCTGCATGCCCTTGTGCAATGGCAGCGGCAGCGCACAGCTGCCGATCATGCGGCTCTCGTCCTCGACCACGAACTGGTCAATGCCCGTCGCGCGCTTCTTCAACAGGTCCACCGCCAGGCGGTTCTCGAAGTCGATATTGGACGGTTGCGCCGTAGCACGCTTGCCGAAGCTGGAACCGCGATGGTTGGCGTGCCCTTCCAAATCCAGCGCATTGCGCAGTTGGCCGAGCACTTCGGTCTTGCCGGTGCCGGTCATGCCGCCCAGCAGTACGAAATCACACTGGGCAGTCGCCTGCTCCAGGGTCTCCAGCAGGAAGGTGCGCATGGCCTTGTAACCACCGCCCACGCGGGGATATTCGATGCCCGCTTCGGTTTTCAACCATTGCTGCACGATCTGCGAACGCAGGCCGCCCCGAAAGCAGTAAAGGTAGCCATTGGGGTTAGCCTGGGCAAACTGCGCCCACTGTTCGATGCGCTCGGCCTTGATCGCCCCGGACACCAACTCATGCCCCAGCACGATCGCCGCTTGCTGGCCTTGCTGCTTGTAACAGGTGCCGACCCGCTGGCGCTCGTCGTCGGTCATCAGCGGCAGGTTGATCACCCCGGGGAACGCGCCCTTGGTGAATTCGACCGGCGCGCGGGTATCCATCATCGGGCGGTCGTTGAGGAAAATGTCGCGGTAATCGGTGATGTCCGTCGCCATCAAATCACCTCAACCGCGTTGGTCTGTCGCTCCAGCAGTTCACCGATAGGCTCAAGGGCCAGGCCCAGCTCGGCGGCGACGGCGTGGAACTCGGCATCACCCTCCGGGGTAACGGCGATCAGCAGGCCGCCGCTGGTCTGGGGGTCGCACAGCACGCGCTTGTGCAGTTCCTGCACACGCCCCAGCTTGCTGGCGTAGCTTTCAAAGTTGCGCAAGGTGCCACCCGGCACACAGCCCTGGTCCAGGTAATACTCCACCCCTGGCAGGCGCGGAACCTTTGCATAATCGATGCGGGCCGTCAGGCCACTGCCGTCGGCCATTTCCACCAGGTGGCCGAGCAGGCCGAAACCGGTGACATCGGTCATGGCCGTCACGCCGGCCAACTTGCCGAAACGGCTGCCCGGCTTGTTGAGAGTGCACATCCAGTCACGCGCC
Organism: Pseudomonas sp. KT_2_4; assembly: GCF_041410225.1. Taxonomy (NCBI): domain Bacteria; kingdom Pseudomonadati; phylum Pseudomonadota; class Gammaproteobacteria; order Pseudomonadales; family Pseudomonadaceae; genus Pseudomonas; species Pseudomonas sp. KT_2_4. The sequence continues at coordinate 6,096,427 of NZ_CP166962.1, read as the reverse complement.
AGGCCGATATCCGCCTCGCGCAGCTTGCCCTTCTTCTCGGCGGTGGTGAGGATGCCGATGCCCAGGGGCTTGGTCAGGTACAGGCGGCAACCGGCGGTGGCCGTGTCGTTACGCTTCATATGGCGCTTTTGCACAATGCCGGTCACGGCCAGACCGAAGATCGGCTCCGGCGCGTCGATGGAATGCCCGCCCGCAAGCGGGATGCCCGCCGCGTCGCACACCGCCCGACCGCCACGAATCACTTCGCGGGCAATCTCCGGCGCCAGCACGTTGACCGGCCAGCCGAGAATGGCGATGGCCATCAAGGGATCGCCGCCCATGGCGTAGATATCGCTGATGGCATTGGTGGCGGCAATGCGGCCGAAGTCGAACGGGTCGTCGACAATCGGCATGAAAAAGTCCGTGGTGGACACCACGCCGCGCTCGTCGTCGATGGCGTATACCGCCGCATCGTCGCGGGAGGCATTGCCCACCCACAGGTTGGGGTCGAGGTTCTGTGCACCGCTGCCCGCAAGGATCACTTCCAGCACCTGGGGCGAAATCTTGCAACCGCAACCCGCACCGTGGCTGTACTGGGTAAGGCGAATCGGCTCGTTCATGGGGGACCTCAAGCTAACAAGTGGGCCGATTCTAGCAGACAGCAAAAGGCCGGCTGGGCTCTTGTGAGCACAGCCGGCCTGTTTGTTCAGCGATTACTGGCGTGCAGCGAGCAAACGTGCGTGCCGGTTACGCCGGGCGATGTTCAAGCATTCGATCGCCGCCGAGAAGGCCATGGCCGCATACACGTAGCCTTTTGGCACGTGGGCGCCGAAGCCTTCGGCGATCAGCGTCATGCCGATCATGATCAAGAAGCCCAGGGCCAGCATCACCACGGTCGGGTTGTCGTTGATGAACTTGGCCAACGGTTCAGCGGCCACCAGCATCACGATCACCGAGACCACCACGGCAATGATCATGATCGGCAAGTGCTCGGTCATGCCCACGGCGGTGATGATGCTGTCGATGGAGAACACCAGGTCGAGCATCAGGATCTGGCCGATGGCGGCGGCAAAACCGATGGTCACGGTATTGCTGACGGTTGCCTTCTCTTCAGGCTCCGGGTCCATGCTGTGATGGATCTCGGTAGTTGCCTTCCACACCAGGAACAGGCCGCCGGCGATCAGGATCATGTCCTTCCACGAGAACGCCTGGCCGAATACTTCGAACACCGGTGTCGTCAATTGCACGATGAACGCGATGGTGCTCAACAGGCCCAGGCGCAATATCAACGCCATGCTGATACCAATGCGCCGCGCCTTGGCCCGGTGCTTCTCCGGTAGTTTGTTGGTGAGGATCGAGATAAAGATCAGGTTATCGATGCCCAGCACGATTTCCATGACGATCAAGGTAGCCAATGCGACCCAGGCGGTGGGGCTGGCGGCCAGTTGTAAAAGGTAATCCATAGGTCAGTCCTGACGTGGTAGTGCTGGGGAATTAGGTTTCTTTGGTGTCGGATTCAGCAGCTTTTTCGGCGTCTTTTTCCTGCTTCTCAGGGCTGATCAAGCCCTGGGTTGCTTCACTCAATGCCTGCTCGGCGGCCTTGTGGGTGTCGTCGATCGCCTGCTTGGCCGACTCGGTGGCTTTGCCTAACACCTGTTGCGCGCTTTTCTCGACTTGATCACAGCCGCTGACCCCTATCAATGAAAGCGCAAGCAACGACGCCGCGCCCAGGGAATTGAGTTTCATGATGTATTCCTCGTTAGAACCCTTGGGTCCAAGTAGTGGCCCCTCGATAGCGAGGCATTCTATGCAGGCGAACAGTTCAGTAAAATTCGTATTTTTCTCGCGTATACTTCGGTTTTTGCGAAGTGTAAGCGAGCATGCTCAATTATCGACAGCTGCATTACTTCTGGGTGGTAGCCAAGACCGGCAGCATCGTGCGCGCCTGTGAGCAATTGAACCTCACGCCGCAGACCATCAGCGGGCAGATCAGCCTGTTGGAGCAGACCTTCGGTATTGCCCTGTTTCAGCGGGTCGGGCGCCAGCTTGAACTGACCGAAGCCGGGCGCCAGGCGCTGCCCTACGCCGAGCAGATGTTCCAGACCGGCAACGAACTGGAGGCGATGCTGCGCGCCCAGCCCGACGAACAGCAGATCCCGTTCCGCGTTGGGGTGGCGGATGTGGTGCCCAAATCCATCGTGTACCGGTTGATCGCGCCGACCATGGAGTTGAGCGAACCGATCCGCATCACCTGCCGTGAAGACAAACTCGAACGTTTACTGGCCGACCTGGCGATCCAGCGCCTGGACCTGGTGATTTCCGACAGCCCCATGCCCACGCACTTGGACATCAAGGGCTACAGCCAGAAGCTGGGAGAATGCGGCATCAGTTTTTTCGCCACCCAGACGTTGGCTGACCAGCATGGGGGGGATTTCCCACAGTGTTTGCAGGGCGCACCGCTGCTGATCCCGGGCGCTGAGACCGTGGTGCGCAGCCGTTTGCAGCGCTGGTTTGCCGAACAGCAAATTCAACCCCGCATCATCGGCGAGTTCGACGACAGCGCTTTGATGCAGGCCTTCGGGCAATCCGGCAGCGGAATTTTTATCGCGCCCAGCGTGATCGCCGACGAGGTGGTGCGCCAATACGGCGTAGCGCTGATCGGCCAGACCGATGCAGTGACCGAGTCGTTTTATGCAATCTCAGTGGAGCGCAAGGTCAAGCACCCCGGCATTGTGGCAATTACCGAGGGTGCCCGGCGGGAGTTGTTTACCGCCCTGCCCTGATCGCTCAGGCATTGAGCGCCGTGGGTTTGGCGGTCATCAGCCACAGTGCGAGCAGGATCGACACCAGGATAAACCCCGAAGCGGCAAACCCCAGGCTGCCCAGGCCCAGGGTGTCGATGACATGCCCGCCCACCATCGCGCCCAGGCCAATGCCGAGGTTGGCGCCGGCGATATTCAGCGACGCGGCAAACGCCGGTGCATGGGGCGCGGCCTTCATCAAGCGCACATGGCTGACCAGGAACATCGCCGCCTGGGTCACGCCCCACACCGCCATCGCCGCGGCCAGGCCGATGGTCGAGTGAATCGCCGGCACCACCGCCACCATGCCCGCGATCATGAACCCGCAAAACACCATGGACGCAATCAACGGATGACGATCCACGGCACGTCCGCCCAGGGAATTACCGATCAGCCCGACCGCGCCAAAGCCCATCAGGCACCAGCCCACCAACGTGCCGTCGAACCCGGCCAGGCGCTCAAGGATATCTGCCAAGTAGGTATAGGCGGTGAACATGCCACTGAACACCAGGATCGACAGCAGGATATGCCCCTGCATCACGGGGCTGCGCAGGATCTTGAATTGCGAGCGCAAGCTGGCCTGCTGGTGCTTGGCCGGGGTAACCGGCAGGTAGACATACAGCAGCAATGCCTTGGCCAGGGCAATCACCGCGAGCACGGCGAACGCGGTGCGCCAGCCGAACATATCGGAAATCAGCGTGCCCACCGGAATACCAAATACGGTGGCGCAAACAATGCCAAAGCCGATTTTTTCAATCGCACGCCCGGCGAACTCAGGGCCGACAATGTCAACCGCCGTTTCGCTGGCCAGGGCCCAGAACACGGGCAAGCCCAGGGCCGGGATCAAACGGGCCAGGGCCATTACCCAAATATTCGGCGCCAGTGCCGCCACCGTATTGGCCGCTGCAAACATGATCAAGATGCTGATGAACAGACGCTTGCGTGGGAAGCGTGCGCAGTAGGCAGTGAGGAACGGGCCGAACGCGGCCACGGTGAACGCGAACAAGGTCACCAGCAGCCCGGCCTGGGACACACTGACGTTCAGGTCCCGAGCAATCGAGGGCAACAGGCCGACGATGACGAATTCTGTGGTCAGCACGGTAAAACCGGCGGCTGACAGCAGCAGGATAGGAAACAACATGAAAACTCCAGAAACAACGACATCAACGACAGCCCGAGGGGCCCGCTGACGGATAGGAAAGATGAGAGGGATGAAGCTTAACAGAACATGTGCGGATCTGACCAAGCCCGACTGAAACGGGTGACGGAATGCCGCAGCGAACGAGACGCGTCCTACAGCATGCTAGACTTCGCGCCTGCTTCCTACAGTGCTTTCTGCCTGCAATGCTGTGCCCTACTAAAAAAACTAGAGACAACTCTTTATGACTGCTGCCCCTTCCCTGTTGCAACGTTTAATGCGCGTCAGCCTGGTCACCCAAATTGTCATCGGCCTGATTGCCGGGATCGTGTTGGCCTTGCTGTTCCCCGAGGCCGCGCGCGCCACCGGTTTTATCGGCAAGGTATTTGTCACGGCGCTGAAGGCTGTCGCGCCGATCCTGGTGTTTGTGCTGGTCATGGCCTCGATTGCCAACCACAAGCACGGTCAGGAAACTCACATCCGCCCGATCCTGTTTCTGTACCTGCTCGGCACTTTTTCCGCCGCCGTGGTTGCAGTGGTCGCCAGTATGTTGTTCCCGTCTGCCTTGGTACTGGTCACCCATGACGCCACGGTAAGCGCCCCCGGCGGTATCGGCGAGGTGCTGCAAAGCCTGTTGCTCAGCGTGGTGGATAACCCGGTCAGTGCGCTGATGAATGCCAACTTCATCGGCATCCTGGCCTGGGCCATTGGCATGGGCATCGCCATTCGCCATGCCGGTGAAACCACCCGTACGGTATTGGACGACTTGTCCAACGGCGTCACCCTGATCGTACGCGTGGTGATCCGCTTCGCCCCGCTAGGCATCTTTGGCCTGGTGGCCTCCACCCTGGCCACCTCGGGTTTCGGTGCCCTGCTCGGCTATGCCCATCTGCTGGTGGTGCTGATCGGCTGCATGCTTTTCGTGGCGTTGGTGATCAACCCGGCCATCGTGTTCTGGAAACTGCGCCGCAACCCGTACCCGCTGGTGCTGATGTGCCTGCGTGAAAGCGGGATCACCGCCTTCTTCACGCGCAGCTCGGCAGCGAACATTCCGGTCAACCTGGCGTTGAGCAAACGCCTGGGCCTGCATGAAGACACCTACTCGGTGTCGATCCCCCTCGGTGCCACCATCAACATGGCCGGCGCCGCCATCACTATCACCGTGCTGACCCTGGCGGCTGTGCACACTCTCGGGATTACCGTGGACCTGCCAACCGCCGTGCTGCTCAGCGTGGTCGCGGCCATTTGCGCCTGTGGGGCTTCCGGCGTGGCGGGCGGCTCGCTGCTGCTGATCCCGCTGGCGTGCAGCCTGTTTGGTATTCCAAGTGAAATCGCCATGCAGGTTGTCGCCGTTGGTTTCATCATCGGCGTACTGCAGGATTCGGCCGAAACGGCACTCAACTCATCTACCGATGTGTTGTTTACTGCGGCGGCGTGCCTGGGTAAAGAAGATCAGACCGCCTGATTGAGCAAAAAAAGCCCGAGCCGTTCACTCCTGAACCGACTCGGGCGTTTTTCATGGCGGCTGAATATCCATCAAGATGGCGAAGTGGCCGCAGTGAATCCCTGAAGGGGCATCCCGTATCGCTCGTTTGTTTGCGGATTGAATCGGTACCATTTACCACTGACGGAATCTAGCTGAGCGATAATCTTTGTCGCGTCCTCGCCCGCAGAAGTGCCAACCATTACATTTTTCGGCTTGTGCTGAAAAACCCTGTTAACACTAATGTTAGCCGCAACGCTTTTCCAGCCAAGGCTTAATTTGCCCACTACCGAAGAAAACGCTGTCAGGCCTCTAGTCCCGATGGCCGCCCCGCCTGCAAAGGGGTTGGCGGCGCTTATAAATGCCCGCCCCAGCCTGCCTGTAACACCTCCGCGCCCTAGCTGCCCACCTACCTTCGCGATCTTTGAAATTTTTCCGACGGCGCCTGCACCTGCGACAACAAAACCAAACACGTCAAATGCAAGGAATTTAAGCCCTTCACCAACCCTACCCTGCTGAAAACTGTGAAGCGCCGACGCACCCGGTATCAGTGCACGGGTCACCGCCTGGATTTTTTCGAATTCAGTCACTTCAGTGTCGAACGTGGTGACACCTCTGGCCGCGTTGACCACCGTTTCACGTTCGTCGGCCCTGAAAAAATGGCGTGTGACTGCGTCTGCTATATGCTGCGTTCGCTGCGAATTGAAGGCTTGGGTAGGAGATGAAGTTTGAAGCTTTGATTCTCGCTCTTTACGTTCTGCCGAATCATTGGCATTAATTTCACTGATTTTGGTGTTGGATCGAACTCTGACCTTGGGTTTATTCGTAGCAACGGGGCTCCACTCGCCTTGCAGCCCTGTCTTGAGCCCCTCCGCTAAATCTGCGCGATGCTGCAGCCCGCCCGTCGCGGGATTGAATTCGTAAATCCGTTTCTTGCCTTTATGCAGCGTCTCAAGAAATACAGAGCTACTTTTAACTTCTTCAGTCTCCGAAACATCGTATTGAATCTTGTAACCTGCCGATGTAATGGTTTGGGTGACTTTTTCCTCCCCATAGATTTTCAACGCGCCGTGCTGCAGTGCCTCCTGATCCTCCTGAGGCAGCAAAGACATCTGATGTTTAACATTCACGCTCATGGCGTCTTTAAATCCGTCGAAATACTCCAAGACATGTGATTCGAACGCTTCGTTTAAAGATTCCATCTCGCGAACGTCAGCCGCTATTTTTTCAATCGGAACAGCGGGATCATTGGAAAACCATCTGACATGTTGCTGCGGGGCGGAATAGATATCCAATATCGAATAGGGGCCTTTTAAGTCGCGGTGTTTCTCGGTGGGATAGATTGTTTTTTTCTCGAAGTCTATTTTCCCATAGGTTTCCTCGGGAAAACGGGCCCTCAATATACTGAGCCCTAATTCCGAGCGACTATGTAATATCGTGCGTTGCGCTTCTGAAGCCGTTGTCAATAACTCGAAGCGCTCGTTGGCGAGGACGCCGGCACGTTCAATTTCTTCATCCGTATAATTGTTATCCTCCCGTTTTTCGATGGCCCCATCCGCCACTGCCCAATGAATCAACCCCTCTCGCGCCGCCAACGCTTCCACTTGTATCCCGGCATCGTCTATGGGCCTCAAGTCGTCTTTGAGCAACTGCTCATATGTTTTAGTCGCCGCCACACCTGGAGAGCGCATTTCAGCTTTGGCAACGATCGATTTCAAACTGACCCAACCCGGTGAGCCGTAAGTCACATGATCCGGGACATCTTTGACCAGTAATTCCGGAGCGTGGTGCGACAACGGCAGATAGGCCGCAACAGGAGCGTTACCGCCGTATGACTTGCTCAGATGATCAGTGAGCCCCTTCAGAACAAATGACAGCGGTTTTCCCCAGTTCTCGCGCGCCGACAGATCAAACCCGGCCACCTTGTTCTTTTCGCCCGGTTTCCATAACGCATCCTGATTGAGGCCTATCTGGAGAGCCGAAAGTACCCAGTCCTCAACACTGCCGACCCCCTCGAACTTATCGCGCAAGGCTTCGCCCAAGGACTGCGCAGCCGGGCTTTGCAAAAGCCTCAAGATCGCTTGTCGGGGATCTTTCAACTCTGCTTCGGACCATTGGATGGTTTGTGTCAGATACCCGAACGCGTTTTGGCTCAATTTCAACTGGTCGAATTCGGGTAGCCCCATCGCGTTATAGGAAACAGCATCGTAGATCGCCTGCTGTTGCGTCGTATCGAGCGGCGTTGGCCACGCTAGTCCTCCGCCCAAATCCTGACGCCGTTGTGGGTACTGGAGCTCTGCTAAACTGAGGCCAATTTGTCGCATTTCTTCTGTATTAACCGGATGTTTCCAACCATTGGCCGTCATGAACTGCAAGAGGTTCACTTGTCGTCCGGCCATTGGTTGGTTATCCAAGTGGAAACCAGATTCAGGGCCAATCGTGAACAGTTGCGATTGCAGGTAGGATAGAAATCCGGCTTCACGATCATAGGGAGGCTGGAAGCCAGGGCGAAAAGAGAGGTTACTCTGATGCAAGCGCTCTTGTTGATCCAGATACTTGCCTACCTTAGCATTAGCTTCGACCAGGGCATCTTGGAAGGCTTGCAGATCGCGTCTATCGGCAAGTTGTTGTTTTTGTAACATCAGGGTTTCTTCAGAACGCGCTTGACCAACGCCCGACGTCGCAAATGCGTTGTTTTTTTGCAACGCTTGAGCTCGTGCTCGATCCTCGGTTGAATCGTTATGTATCGTCTCTCCATAAAACTGGGCGATCAACTTGAGCGGTACACTGTCGGCGCGCACGGCCGAGTAGCTTATCCCGTCGGGAGCATAGGCTTTCAATGCGGCCAGAATTGGCCCTGCGTATAACGCCCAGCGAGGGTGGTCTTTTAAAGTAAATCGGGCAATTGCTCCATTTTTTTCTTTAACGCTCAGCGTCCCGTCTGGGGCGATCTCCATGGTGGTCGGGTCCAAACCCTGCCTCTTCAGCACATAGGCAAGATACGGGTCTTCAAATGTATTACGCAACTGTGTACGCCATTGGCCGAGAGACGACGCGTCTGGAATATTCGGAATAATAGTGTGCTCATCACGGGCTCGACTCTCCAGGGCTTCTGCATAACGGGCGGCCAATTCACTGTCGGCTTGAGCACGGTCAGAAGTTGATAGAACCGCTTCGTTACCGGGAGCCTCTCGACGGGTCCGGCTCATCGCAAACGAACGTGAAGACGAATCCTGGCTGACGGAGGTATTGCGTGTATCTTCGAAATAAGCGTTATGGGTTGTCGACGTTAACGCAGAGGAGGAAAGCTGCATTTAGTTTGTGGTCTCCAGGTTCTTCGGTTGAAAGTTTAATAGGCACTCCTGAGTGAGATTTACTGAATATTGGTTGCATCAAGATATGTAACAAAGCATTGGTGAAAAGAATATCCTGCAAAAAAAAACCGAGGCCGTTCATTTCAGAACAAGCCCCGGTTTTTTATTGAAGCGTGAGTTTAGAACGCGCCCATGTAATCACGCTTGCCCACTTCCACACCGTTATGACGCAGCAAGGCATAAGCGGTAGTGATGTGGAAGAAGAACTGCGGCAGGCCGTAGGTCAGCAGGTAGGACTGGCCGCTGAAGCGCTTCTCTTTCGGCGTGCCTGGGCGGGTGATGATTTCGATACCTTCCTTGCCGTCGATCTGCTCGGGCTTGATGGTGTCGACGAAGGCCAGGACCTTGGCGATCAGTGCTTGCAGGTCGGCAAAGGTGACTTCGTTGTCTTCGTACTTCGGTACTTCGATCTCGGCCAGGCGTGCCGACACACCTTTGGCGAAGTCCACGGCGATCTGCACTTGGCGCACCAACGGGAACATGTCCGGGAACAGGCGCGCTTGCAGCAAGGCGTTGGGCTCGATGTTCTTGGCGCTGGCGTGGGCTTCGGCTTTGTTCAGCACATCGCTCAACGCGTTGAGCATTTGCTTGAAGACTGGGATAGAAGCGGCGTACAGGGAAATGGTCATGTCAGTCTCACTGATAATGGCAGGGTTGGAACCAGCGGCGATTATAGCCATGCCCGGTGCTTGTCTTTTATTTTTTGAGGATTACGCTGGTGAGCTTCACTGCATAGGGAAAGCGCGATGACCGCCGAGCACGACACCGACACCCCTGAGCCGCGCCTGAACAGCACGGAAATCCGCATCCTGGGCTGCCTGATCGAAAAACAGGCGACCAACCCGGAAACCTACCCCCTCACCCTCAACGCCCTGGTGCTGGCCTGCAACCAGAAGACCAGCCGCGAGCCGGTGATGAACCTCAGCCAAGGCCAGGTCGGCCAGAGCCTGCGCGCGCTCGAAGGCCAAGGCTTCACGCGCCTGGTGATGGGCAGCCGCGCCGACCGCTGGGAGCACCGTGTGGACAAGGCCCTGGAACTGGTGCCGGCCCAGGTGATCCTGACCGGGCTGCTGTTCCTGCGGGGGCCGCAGACCGTCAATGAGTTGCTCACCCGCAGTGGGCGTATGCATGACTTTGAGGATGCCGAACAGGTTGTGCATCAGCTCGAGCGCCTGATTGCACGAGGACTGGCGCTGCTCGTGCCGCGTCAGGCGGGGCAGCGGGAAGACCGGTATACCCATGCACTGGGGGACCCGGCAGATATTGAAGCGATTATGACCGCGCGGGGGAATCCGGTAGAGCGTAGCGCAGGGGCTGTTTCGGTGGAGCGCATTGAAGAGCTGGAAGCGCGGATTGCCGCACTGGAAGAACGGCTGGCGCAGCTGGAACAGGGATAATGCAGATAAACATGTGGGAGCTGGCTTGCCTGCGATAGCCATTGGTATCGACACAACTTTGTAGGTTGCAGCAGCCAACGGTAACTACGATGCGAAGCGAGCCGCTCTTGATCTTGCTCTGCTTTTGATCTTAGGCGCCCCGTTAAACCACGCTGGCCGAACGCAGGCTTTAATTCGTGGGTAACCCGGCAGGACGCCGGGTTAGCCGCCCCGCGCCATGGATGGCGCGTGGCGGCGGCCCACGGATTCAAGCCTGCGTTCGGGCACACCGAGCCTAGGCGAGGTGCCGAGTGGTGGGGCAAGAGCCTTTTGCTTACTTTTGGGCTCTTTTCAAAAGTGAGCCGCTGTAAAAGCGGAACCCTAAGTAGCCGTTACCGCAGGAATGGATATGTACTCGGTATTACGGCGTCGACTGTGAGGCCGTCTTCGCAGGCAAGCCAGCTCCCACAGTTGGATCGTGGGGTGTCAGGTAGATAGCCGTCGCCTGGCAGGCCGCCATCGCAGGCGAGCCAGCTCCCACAGTTGGATCGCGTGCGCGTCAGTTAGATCACCGAATGGTTGTGCGTAAGGCTTTAGCTGCGGGCGAAGGCCACCGCTGCCTCGAACTGCTCCTGCGTAGGCCGCACACCGGTATAAAGCACAAACTGCTCCAACGCCTGGATAGCGATCACTTCCAGCCCGGTAATCACCCGCTTGCCCTGGGCACGGCCACGCACGATCAACGGTGTTTCCGCTGGGATCGCCACCACATCGAAGACCGTCTCGGCCTGATCGATTGCCTCGGCGTCAAACGCCAACGCATCCGCTTCCGCACCGCCGGTCATGCCAATGGGCGTCACGTTGATCAGCATCTGTGGCCGCAGGCTGCCCAGATCCGCCTGCCACGCGTACCCCAGGTTCCTGGCCAATGCCTGGCCCGCCACCTCATTACGTGCCACGATCACGCCATTGGCGTACCCCCCGTCACGCAAGGCACTGGCGACCGCCTTGGCCATGCCGCCGCTGCCGCGCAGGGCGAAGCTGGAGTCCTTGGGTACCGCGTGTTTTTTCAACAGTTGCTCGATGGCGATGTAGTCGGTGTTGTAAGCCTTGAGGTGGCCGTTGGTGTTGACGATGGTGTTCAGGGAGTCGATGGCTTGAACCGAATCGTCGAGTTCGTCCACCAAGGCAATGGCAGCCTCCTTGAACGGCATGGACACCCCGCAACCGCGCACACCCAGGGCGCGGATACCGCCGATCGCGCCGGGCAGGTCCTGGCTGCTGAAGGCTTTATAGTAAAAATTCAGACCCAGTTGTTCATACAGGTGGTTATGAAAACGCAGGCCAAAGTTCCCAGGGCGCGCCGACAGTGACATGCACAGTTGGGTGTCCTTGTTGGGGTGCATCTGCATGGATAACTCCTTGAAGTAAGCAAATCGGTACAGACCTTACACAACCTTTACTCACTGGCCGTGCTGTTTTCTCGAAATACGTTGTCTTAAAAGTATCCCCGCGACAATCCTTGAGTCTATTGATTGCAGACCACAAGCGCAGGGGCTAATTGAGGAATGACCATCATGCGTAAACTTCCCAGGATCGCCTTGCTTATCGGCGCACTCGCAATGGCCGGCCAAGCTTCCGCCCACGGTGGTGGTTGGGGTGGCCCGGCCGTGTTCGGTGCGCTTGTCGGCGCAGCGGTAGTCGGCTCTGTGGTTGCCAGCCAGCCGCGTGAGGTGTACGTGCAACAACCGGTGTATGTGCAGCCGCAGCCGGTGTATGCCGCGCCGCCGCCGGTCTACTACGCGCCACCGCCACCAGTGTATGTGCAACAGCAGGTTTACTACCGCCCGGCGCCCGTCTATTACGGCCCACCGCGCGGTTATTATGGGCCACCTCGCGGCTACTACGGCCCGCCCCACGGCTACTACCGCCATGGTTGGTAAGTTTTAATCCATTGACAGACACAGGCCTCGCCCACACGCGGGGCCTTTTTTTGCCTGAAAAGTCCGGATTTATCCTGCCGATGTCGCTGTGAGAACAACGCACGAGCGCCAATCCCACATCATGAGCGTCGAATATCCTCTTGATCGATGGCGGGCTGCGCTGTCATGTTTGCGTCACAAAACAGTCGCACTATCGACCCAGTCCAGCCAATAACAATTAAGGACGATTGACCATGCCCACGCAAAACCCGCACCGCACCGCCGGCCTGTGCACCTCCAGCAAGGTCTATAACGCTTTGACTGAACTCAAGCACCTTGAAGGCCATCGCAGCGCCAAGTTCCTGGCATTGCTGGCCGAAAACCTGGTGCGCAAGGGCCTGCTCAGTGAGCACGAAGTGGTGAACATGCTCGACCAGGTGGTGGATTAACGCCTGGCATTGATGTCGACTATCGAGCCAGGTGATTTTTCCCAAGCACCGGCAAACCGTAAGGTGACCTCCATAACGTTTGGAGGTACTTATGCCCACTGTTCAAATCATGTCTGTCATCGGTAGCGCCGTCCCCGCCCCTCTGCGCAAACTGGGCTTGCTCGCCTGCTGGTATGTGGTGCGCGATGGCGAGCCGATCAGCGGCCCGCTCACTTCGTTATCGGATGCCGAAACACAACGCCGAATGGCAACCGACTTCAGGCTAGAAGCCTGAACGCTATGGCAGCGGCAACTTGACCCGCGGCTTGGTTTCGACGAACAACGCCCAGCACGACATGAACAACGCCGCCACCAGCGGCCCGATGACAAAGCCGTTAAGGCCGAACACCGACAGGCCACCCAAGGTCGAGATCAGGATCAGGTAGTCCGGCATCTTGGTGTCCTTGCCCACCAGGATCGGGCGCAGTACGTTGTCCACCAGGCCAATCACGAACACCCCGAACAGCCCCAGCACCACGCCCTGCCAGATCGAACCGCTCAACAGGAAGTAAACCGCCACCGGCCCCCAGACCAGCCCGGCACCCACCGCTGGCAATAGCGACAGGAACGCCATCAGCACGGCCCAGAGCAAGGCACTGGGGATGTCCAGGAACCAGAAGATCAAACCTCCCAGCGCACCTTGGGTCACAGCCACCAGCACGTTGCCCTTGACCGTGGCGCGCACCACGCGGTTGAACTTGAGCTGCAGGCGACGCTTTTGCGGCTCGGCCAACGGTACGGCTGTGCGCACTTTGCGTACCAGTTCCGGGCCATCGCGCAGCAGGAAAAACAGCAGGTACAGCATGATGAAAAAGCTCACCAGGAAATCAAACGTCCCCTGGCCGAAGCTGAACGCCTGGGAGGCAAAGAACTGACTGCCCTGCATCGCGCCCTTGACGACCTTTTCCCGCAGCCCTTCGAGGTTGCCCATGCCAAAACGGTCGAGCAACTGCTGGAAATACGGTGGTAGGACGTTCTTGAATTGCTCGATATAACCCGCTACGTCGAGTTTGCCGCTCTCGATGTTTTTGTAGAGCGTGGCCCCCTCTTGCACCAGCAAAGCACTGGTGATGATCACCGGCAGAATCGCGATCACCAGGCACACCATCAAGGTGGTCAGGGAGGTCAGGTTGCGGTTCCAGCTAAAACGCTGCTGCAGGCGGCGCTGCATCGGCGCAAAGATAATGCCCAGGATCACGGCCCAGAACACCGCGCCGTAGAACGGCAGCAATATCCAGATAAAAGCCACGGTGACCAAGGCCAGTAGCAGCAACAGGGTTTTGAATTGCAGGTTGGTTTGATTCATGTCCGGTCCATGTCAGAAAAACAGGGCCGATGGCGGCCCTGTTGCTTAGTCCGCAGCCAAACGTGGGAGTGCCCTTGTTTATCGAACAAGCATAGATCGCCATGTGTAGACGTGGATCAATGAACGGCGCCCGGCCCTGCACTACCCTCGCGCCTTTTGCGACCTACAGCCATGCCCTCGATGATTGCCCCCGAGCTGCTCGCCCCTGCCGGCACCCTGAAAAACATGCGCTACGCCTTCGCCTACGGTGCCGACGCGGTCTATGCCGGCCAGCCGCGCTACAGCCTGCGGGTGCGCAACAACGAGTTCGACCACGCCAACCTGGCCCTCGGCATCCAGGAAGCCCATGACCAGGGCAAGCGTTTCTACGTGGTGGTGAACATTGCGCCCCACAACGCCAAGCTCAAGACCTTCCTCAAGGACCTGGCGCCGGTGATCGCCATGGGCCCGGATGCGCTGATCATGTCCGACCCGGGGTTGATCATGCTGGTGCGCCAGCACTTCCCGCAAATGCCGATCCACCTGTCGGTACAGGCCAATACGGTGAATTGGGCCAGCGTGGCGTTCTGGCAGCAACAGGGTATTTGCAGGGTGATTCTGTCGCGGGAGCTGTCCCTGGAAGAGATCGGCGAAATCCGCCAGCAAGTGCCGGCGATGGAGTTGGAGGTGTTTGTACATGGCGCCTTGTGCATGGCCTATTCCGGGCGGTGCCTGCTGTCGGGCTACATGAACAAGCGCGATGCCAACCAGGGCACCTGCACCAATGCCTGCCGCTGGAAATACCAGGCCACGCCGGCAGTGGAGAATGCCACTGGCGATATCGTCCATGAATATCAACCCACATTAGGGATCGGCACGCCCACCGATCAGGTGTTCCTGCTACAGGAAGCCAATCGCCCCGATGAACCCATGCCCGCCTTCGAAGACGAACACGGCACCTACATCATGAACGCCAAGGACCTGCGGGCCGTGCAGCATGTGGAACGCCTGGCACAGATGGGCGTGCATTCGTTGAAGATCGAAGGCCGCACCAAGTCCCACTTTTACTGCGCGCGCACCACCCAGGTCTACCGCCAGGCCATCGATGACGCAGTGGCCGGGCGTGCATTTGACCGCGGCTTGATGACCAACCTCGAGTCCCTGGCCCAGCGTGGCTACACCGAAGGTTTCCTGCGCCGCCACGTGCACGATGAATACCAGAACTACCAGAACGGCAGCTCGGTTTCCGAGCGCCAGCAGTTTGTCGGGGAGCTGACTGGCGAACGTCGTGGCGCGTTGGCCGAGGTGAAGGTCAAGAACCGCTTTGCGCTGGGCGACCACCTGGAGTTGATGACGCCCGCGGGCAATTTTCATTTTGACTTGCCGAGCCTGCATAACGCCAAGGGCGAAAGCATTGAGGTGGCGCCGGGGGACGGGCATACGGTGTATGTGCCGATTCCGGCGCAGATGGACCTGCGCTTTGGCCTGCTGATGCGCGACGTTTAAACCCTGCCATGGGTTGAATGGATCAGATCCTGAACTGGCCCACCAACTGCCCGAGGCGCTGGCCCAGGTCGGCCAGACTGCGAGACGTCTGAGCGCCCAGTTGGGTTTCGTCCGCCACGCTGTCCACCGCTACCGCAATCTGATGCACGCTGCGGTTGATCTCTTCCGCCACGGCGGTCTGCTCTTCCGCGGCGCTGGCGATCTGGGCGTTCATTGAGTTGATGGTGCCAATCAGTTGCGCCATGGTGTCCAGGGACGCGCCGGCCTGGTTGGCCTGGGCCGAGGTGCCGTCGCCGGCATCGCTGGAGCGGCGCATAGCGTCCACGGCCGCCTCGGTGCCTTTTTGCAGGCGATCGATCATGCCCTGGATTTCCTGGGTGCTGGTTTGGGTGCGACTGGCCAGGGCGCGCACTTCATCGGCGACTACGGCAAAGCCACGCCCAGCCTCCCCGGCCCGTGCGGCCTCGATGGCAGCGTTGAGCGCCAGCAGGTTGGTTTGCTCGGCGATGGAGCGGATCACGCCGAGCACACTGACGATTGACGACACATCCTGCTGCAGGCTGTCCAGGGACACGCCGCTGCTGCGGATGTCGTTCACCAGCGCATGGATCTGCGCGATGCTGCCGTCTACCACACGTTTGGCGGCCTGGCCTTCGGCGTCGGTCTGCTGCGCAGCGACGGCGGCGCCTTGGGCACTGCGTGCCACTTCGTGCGCCGCCGAAGACATCTGGTTGATCGCAGTGGCCACCTGGTCGGTCTCGTGGCGCTGGCGTTCCATGGCCTGTTCGGAACGCTGGGCCTGGTCGGACACCTGGCTCACCAACCCGGTGAGTTGGGCGGTCATGTCGGTGATCTGGCGCACCAGGCCGTGGATTTTATCGACAAAGCGGTTGAATGCACCGGCCAGGTCGCCGAGTTCATCCTGGCTGGTAATGGCCAGGCGGCGGGTCAGGTCACCTTCACCCGCGGCGATGTCATCGAGGTTGGCTTTCATCAGGTGCAGCGGGCGCAGGATGGTATTGGCCAGCAGCATGCCCACGGCGGCGATCACCAGCAACACCACCACGGCGACGCCGAGGATGCTCAACAGCACGCCTTGCATGCGCTTCTCGACTTTTGCCTGCACCACCGCCACTTGGGCGTCAATGCCATCGAGGTTCACCGAGGTGCCGATCACCATGTCCCACTTGGGCAGGTACTCGGTATAGCCGAGCTTGGGCACCAGTTCGGTCTGGCCGGGCTGGGTCGAGCTGTATTGCAGGTAGTGGCTGCCGTCCTTGCCGACCTTGACCAGGTCGCGGTTGACGTAGACGCCGTTGGGGTCGCGGTTGTCCTTGAAGCTTTTGCCTACGCCGTCCGGGCTGTTGCCCTTGAACAGGCGGATGGTCTCGGAGTCGTAGCCGAAGAAATAGCCGTCTTTGCCGTAGCTGGTATTGGACAGCAACTTGACCACCTGCGCCCGCGCCGCGCTGTCGCCGGGGGCTGCCGCGTCGTAGAGCGGCTTGATGGTGGTCATAGCCACCTCGACATAACCTTGCAGGGTGGCCTTGGCGTCGTTGAGCAGGCGCTGACGGGTTTCATCCACCTCGTTGCGGGCCTGGCCCTGCAGAATCCACACGGTGGTCAGGCTGATGACCACGGCAAACAACAACACCGGCACGACAGCAAGGGCCAGGACTTTGGCCTTCAAACTCAGACGCATGGCTTTTCTCTCTTGTTAGTGGCGACTTGAGAGGTTAACGGCCATGTGAGCGATTACTGTAGGCGCGAGCTTGTGTGGCCAGAGCTTGCTCCCGCTCGGGTGCGCAGCGCCCGCAAGCTTTTTGGGGCTGCTTCGCAGCCCAGCGGGAGCAATCTCTGGCCACAGGGGGCTCACTTGGATCAGAGCGTCATCGCAGCCAGCCAGCCGAACGCCAGCAACGGCAGGTTGTAGTGCAGGAAGGTCGGCACCACGGTGTCCCAGATATGGTGGTGCTGGCCGTCGATGTTCAGGCCGGAGGTGGGCCCGAGGGTGGAGTCCGAGGCGGGCGAACCGGCGTCGCCCAAGGCCCCGGCGGTACCGACAATGCACACGATGGCCAGCGGGCTGAAGCCCAGTTGCACACACAGCGGCACGAAAATCGCCGCGAGGATCGGCACCGTGGAAAACGACGAGCCGATGCCCATGGTCACCAACAACCCCACCAGCAGCATCAACAACGCGCCAACGCCCCGGCTATGACCGATGAACGCTGCCGAGGCCTGCACCAGCGAGTTCACGTCACCGGTCGCCTTGAGCACTTCGGCAAAACCTGAGGACGCGATCATGATGAAACCGATCATCGCCATCATCTTCATGCCTTCGGTGAACAGGTCATCGGTGTCGCGCCAGCGCACGATGCCCGACACCGAGAAGATCAGGAACCCGGCCAGGGCGCCGATGATCATCGAGTCCAGCCACAACTGGATGATGAACGCCGAGGCAATCGCCAGGCCGGCCACCAGCAGGGTCAGCGGGTTGTACTGCACCGCCACTTGCTCGACACGCTCGATTTTCTTCAGGTCGTACACACGCTTTTTGCGGTAGCTGATCAACACCGCCACCAGCAGGCCGACCACCATGCCCAGCGCCGGCAAGCCCATGGCGTGGGTGACATTGACCCCGCTGATATCCACCCCGCTCTTGGCGACGTTGGCCAGCAGGATCTGATTGAGGAAGATATTGCCAAAGCCCACCGGCAGAAACATGTACGGGGTGATCAGGCCGAAGGTCATCACGCAGGCGATCAGGCGACGGTCCAGTTGCAGCTTGGTCAGCACATACAGCAGCGGCGGTACCAGCAGCGGAATAAACGCAATGTGGATCGGCAAGATGTTCTGCGAGGCAATCGCCACCACCCACAACAGGCCGATCAGCAGCCATTTGACGTGGTTGCCACCGCTGGCGTCCTGGCGGTCCACCAGCAGCAAGGCTTTGTCCGCCAGCGCATGGGCCAGCCCGGACTTGGCAATCGCCACGGCGAAAGCCCCGAGCAATGCGTAGGACAAGGCCACGGTTGCGCCGCCGCCCAGCCCGCCGTTGAAGGCCTTGAGCGTGGCCTCGATACCCAGGCCACCGGTCAAGCCGCCCACCAGGGCGCCGACGATAATGGCGATGACCACGTGCAAGCGGGACAGGCTGAGTACCAGCATGGTGCCGACCGCGGCGATGACTGCGTTAATCATGGTTACCTCAAGCAGAAACAAAAAAGACAGGCATACCCGCGCGCGGCCCATGGGAACAGCTGCCGGCGTGCAAGCTTGAAAGAGGTCTTATTAGAGGGCGCGCACTTTGCAGGAGCTGGGCTGTCATGTCAAAAACTGTGGTGA
Source organism: Pseudomonas sp. KT_2_4 (assembly GCF_041410225.1). Lineage (NCBI taxonomy): Bacteria > Pseudomonadati > Pseudomonadota > Gammaproteobacteria > Pseudomonadales > Pseudomonadaceae > Pseudomonas > Pseudomonas sp. KT_2_4. The sequence continues at coordinate 6,077,727 of NZ_CP166962.1, read as the reverse complement.
GGCAAAGCCCTCTGCACGCATAAAGAATTACAGGCGCTGGCCGATACGCTGTCTCTATGTGCTTTCAGGTAAGGATGTCCCGATGTCGCTCAGGCAGCTCTCCATTCAATGGAAAATCACCCTGCTGGCGGGCCTCTGCCTGCTGGGGATCGTGACCCTGCTGGTGGGTCTGTCGCTGTATCGCATGGCGCAGAGCTCCCAGCAGGTCAAGGCGTCCAGCATGCAGATGCTCGACGAAGCCGCCCAGTCGCGCATCGAGGCCCAAGGCGAAGTGCAAGCGCTGGGCATTCGCCAGCAGTTCATGGATGCCTACCAATACGGCCATGGTTTTTCCCGCCAGGTGCTGTTTTTGCGCGAACAGGCCGAGAAGCGCTTTCTCGATGCCTTCGACACCCGTGAAGACCTGACCCGCCAGGTCAAGGCCGCCCTGCAGGCCAACCCCGACCTGCTCGGCCTGTCCCTGGTGTTCGAAGCCAATGCGCTGGACGGCAAAGACGAACTGTTCGCCAACCAGGCAGAACTAGGCAGCAATGACAAAGGCCGTTTCGCACTGTACTGGTCGCAACCGACACCGGGGAAAATCACCTCGATGGCACTGCCCGAGAGCGACATGGCCGACACCTCCATCGGCCCCAGCGGCGAAAAAGCCAACGCCTGGTTCACCTGCCCGCGCACGACTCTCAAACCCTGCGTGATCGAGCCCTACTTCTATGTGATCGACGGCCAGAACGTGCTGATGACCAGCATCGTGTTCCCGCTGATGGTCAATGGCAAAGTCATCGCCTCGCTGTCGGTGGATATCAACCTCAACAGCCTGCAGGCGGTCAGCCAACAGGCCAGCCAGAAACTGTACGACGGCCAGACCCAGGTCAGCATCCTCAGCCCGACCGGCTTACTGGCCGGCTACAGCCCGGATGCCAGCAAACTCAGCCAACGCCTGGAGCAGGTCGACCCGGCCAGCGGCGCACAGTTGACCAGTGCCTTGGCCAGCAGTACCCAGACCCACAGCCTGCGCACCGACCATCAACTCAAGGTACTGGCGCCTTTTGCGCCGATTCCCGGCGGTAAGGCGTGGGGCGTATTGCTGGATGTACCGGAAAAAGTCCTGGTCGCCCCCGCCGAAGCGCTGAAAAACCAGCTGGACGCCGACAACGCCAAAGGCACCCTGCTAGAACTGGGCCTGGGCCTGCTCGCCGCCGTGGTCGGCTTGATCCTGGTGTGGCTGATGGCGCGCAGCGTGACCCGGCCAATCCTTGGCGTGGCGCACATGCTTGAGGATATCGCCAGCGGCGAAGGCGACCTGACCCGGCGCCTGGCCTACGCCAAACAGGACGAACTGGGCCAATTGGCCGGCTGGTTCAACCGCTTCCTCGACAAGCTGCAGCCGATCATTGCCGAGGTCAAACGCTCGGTGCAGGACGCCCGCGGCACTGCCGACCAGTCCGCGGCCATTGCCACGCAAACCAGCGCCGGCATGGAGCAGCAGTACCGCCAGGTGGATCAGGTGGCTACCGCATCCCACGAAATGAGCGCCACCGCCCAGGACGTGGCCCGCAGCGCCGCCCAAGCGGCCCAAGCCGCCCGAGATGCCGACCAGGCAACTCGTCAAGGCTTGACGGTTATCGACCGCACCACCGCCAACATTGGCGAGCTCGCCGTCGACATGAGCACCGCCATGACCCAGGTAGAGGGCTTGGCCGCCAACAGCGAACAGATCGGCTCGGTGCTTGAAGTGATTCGCGGCATCGCCGAGCAGACCAATCTGTTGGCGCTCAACGCCGCCATCGAAGCCGCTCGCGCCGGTGAAGCCGGCCGCGGTTTTGCCGTGGTCGCCGACGAAGTGCGCAACCTGGCGCGGCGCACCCAGGAATCGGTGGAAGAAACCCGCCTGGTGATCGAACAATTGCAAACCGGTACCAGCGACGTGGTCGGCTCCATGGGCAACAGCTATCGCCAGGCTCAGGGCAGCGTCGAACAGGTCGGCCAGGCCGTCACCGCCTTGCGCCAGATTGGCGATGCGGTCACGGTGATCAGTGATATGAACCTGCAAATCGCCAGCGCCGCCGAAGAGCAAAGCGCCGTGGCCGAAGAGATCAACAGCAACGTGGCGACCATTCGCGATGTGACCGAGTCGTTGTCGGAGCAGGCCAATGAATCGGCGCGGGTCAGCCAGGCGTTGAACAGCCTGGCAAATCAGCAGCAGGGGTTGATGGATCAGTTCAGGGTCTGAATGTAGCAAGGCTTTACTGTGGGAGCCGGGCTTGCCCGCGATGCAGACACCTCGGTATGTCAGGCAAACCGAGTCGATGCTATCGCAGGCAAGCCAGCTCCCACATTTTGAGCGGTGGTGTGTGAATGCTAGCGCCGTGGCAACTGGATCAATACCTTGAGCCCACCCAGCTCGCTCTCTTGCAGTTGCAACACCCCACCCCACACCTCAACGATATCCCGCACGATCCCCAAACCCAGGCCATGGCCAACCCTTTGCTCATCCAGGCGTGCGCCACGGCTGAACACTTGGTCGCGCTGGGCCTCGGGAATGCCGGGGCCGTCGTCTTCCACCGCCAGCCGATAGCCCTGGGGCGTCTCGCTAACGCTCAGGCGTACCTCGGCGTCCGCCCATTTACAGGCGTTGTCCAACAGGTTGCCCAGCAGTTCCAGCAGGTCTTCACGGTCCCAAGGCAGTTGCAGGCCCGGCGCCACCTGGTAGCTGAGGTCCAGGTGTTCGCCGTGGATCATGCGCAGGGTGGCCAGTAAACCGGGCAGTTCTTGTTCACAGTCAAACAACGCGCCCGGCAGCGCATCACCCGCCAGGCGCGCACGGTTGAGTTCACGGTTGAGGCGCTGCTGCACCTGCTCCAATTGCTCGCGCAGCAACTGGCTCAGTTGCGGATGATCCTTGAGGGCGTCACTGGAGGCCGCGCTCAACAACACTGCCAGCGGGGTTTTCAGCGCATGCCCCAGGTTGCCGAGGGCGTTGCGCGAGCGCTTGAGGCTGTCTTCGGTGTGCGCCAACAGGTGGTTGATTTGCGCCACCAGTGGCTCCAGCTCAAGCGGCACCTGAGTATCGAGTTGCGAGCGCTGGCCTTGTTGCAGTTGCGCGATCTGGTTACGTGCGGTCTCCAGGGGGCGCAGGGCACGGCGCACGGTGACCCGTTGCAGGATCAGCACCAGCAGCAGCGCCGCCAGCCCCATCACCAGGCCGACCTGGCGCATCAGGCGAAAGCTTTCGCGCACAGGCGTGTAGTCCTGGGCCACGCTGATGGAAATCGGTTGGCCAAAGCGCTTGTAGTCCGAGCGCAGCACCAACAGTTGCTGGCCTTCGGGTCCCAGTTGCAGGTTGCCCTTGAGCCCCGCCACCGGGAGCCGGGGCAATTCCTGGTCCCACAGTGAACGAGAGCGCCAATGCACATCGGCAAAGTCGATACGAAAGTAGTGCCCGGAAAATGGCCGTTGGTACGCCGGCGACAGGCGTTGCTCATCCAACTGCACGCCGTTGGGCCCACGCACCAGCGCCACCAGCAGGTTTTCGCTGTCGTTGCGCAAGCCCGCTTCAAGGTAGCGCTGCAAACCCGCCTCGAACAACCACAGGCTGGTTTGCGCCAGCACCACGCCGACGATCACCATCACGCTGATCAACCCCAGGCTCAAGCGCCGCTGGATCGACCTCATGCCGGAGTGGCGCCGAATCGGTAACCCTGACCGCGTCGGGTCTCGATCACGCTGCGTCCCAATTTGCGCCGCAGGTGGTTGACGTGCACCTCCAGCACATTGGAGTCGCGTTCGGTCTCACCGTCATACAAGTGCTCGGCAAGGTGGCTTTTGGACAGGATCTGTTCGGGATGCAGCATGAAATAGCGTAACAAGCGAAACTCGGCAGCCGTCAACTGGATCTCGGCGCCGTCGCGTAGCACGCACTGGCGACCTTCATCCAGATGCAGGCCGGCGGCTTGCAGGGTGGGCTGGTTCGTCTGGCCGTGGGAGCGGCGCAACAGCGACTGGATGCGCAGGTACAGCTCTTCAGGGTGAAAGGGTTTGCTCAGGTAATCATCGGCGCCGGCCTTGAGCCCTTCGATGCGCTCGGCCCAGGAATCGCGGGCGGTAAGGATCAGCACCGGGATGGCCAACGCGGCGGCGCGCCATTGGGCCAGCACATCAAGCCCGGGCAAACCGGGCAGGCCAAGGTCGAGAATGATCAAGTCATAGGGCTCGCTGCGCCCTTGATACACGGCGTCCCGGCCGTCGGCCAGCCAGTCGACTGCATAACCCTGGCGCTGCAGGCCGGCCATCAGTTCGTCGGCCAGGGGCACGTTGTCTTCCACCAGGAGCAGGCGCATCAGTCTTCCTCATCTTTGATCAGGTCGCCATTGGTGGCATCCAGCTTGATCTCGCGCACCACGCCCTCGGTGGTCACCAGTTCCACTTCATAGGCGTATTGCCCGTGTTTCTTTTCCAGTTCGGCCTCCAGCAGCCGCGAGCCGGGGTATCGCGCCATGGCCTGCTGCAACAGCTGTTCCAATGGCAGGATCACGCCTTGCTGGCGCAGGGCCAGGGCTTCGTCCTGGTTGAGGTCGCGGGCCGCCAGGCTGGAACAAAACACCATGAGCACCAGCGCCACGCGACTGCCGACGCGTAAATTTACCTTCATTACGTATCCTGATGATTCTTGAGAACCTGCCCGGTGAGCGCATTCAATTCAACATCCCATTCAATGCCGTCGGTATCTCGTAGCTCGACTTCATAAACGTACTTGCCGTATTCCTCATCCAAATCGGTGTCCAGCAGCGTCGAACCAGGGTGAAGGGCCAGGGCCGTAGCGTCCAATTGATCGAAAGCGACAATTGTAACAGTGGCCGGCACGATCAGTGGCTTGTCGGGGTCCACGGCGGCGGCCGGGGTCGCCGTAACGAGGATGATAGCGGCGGCGCCCAGGGCAGTGAGGCGCTTCATGATAAGTCTCCGTTACATGATGTTTTCCTACGCCGGCCACGGTACGCGCTGCAACTTAACTGAAACTGAATTGCCACCATGGCAATTCCGGTTAAGCCATTTTTCCCACTGCCTGCGAGATTTCTTATACTGCCCCGCTCGCCTCAACAGAGACCGGTATGACAGCCATCCATATCAAGTTCCCGGCCTTGACCCTCAAGGCCGGCAAACGCGCCTTCACCCGCATCCGCGAGCAGGGCCTTGCGCCTGCCGACGTCGGTATCCTCCCCGGCGCGGCGGGCGGCCCCAAGGCCCTGGGTATCCAAGGGCTGGACCTGGCGCTGTTCGGTGACTGGTTGCCCCGTGCGCCGCGCGAGCGTGCGCTGATCGGCGCGTCCATCGGCTCGTGGCGGTTCGCCAGCGCCTGCCTGCCCGACCCGGTGCAAGGTTTGCTCGACCTGGGCCGCCTGTACAACGAGCAGCGCTTTGCCAAAGGCGTGACCATGGCGCAAGTCAGCCAGAGCTGCCAACGCATGCTCGACGACCTGCTGGCCGGGCGCGATGCGCGGGTGCTGGACAACCCCGACTATCGGCTGAACATCATGGTGGTCAAGAGCCACGGATTGCTCGCCGATGACCACCGTGGGCGGCTGGGGCTGGGCCTGTCATCGGTGATTGCCGATAATCTGCGGGGCCGCGCACGGCTGTCGCGGCATTTCGAACGGCTGATCATCCACGACCCGCGCCAGGCGCCTCCGGTACACCCCCTGAAAGATTTCCCCTCGCGCTTCCTCACCCTGGACGTGGGCAACCTGCGCCAGGCGTTGCTCGCGTCCGGCTCGATCCCCATGGTCATGCAAGGCGTGCGCGACCTGCCCGGTGCCGGGGCCGGCACCTACCGCGACGGCGGCCTGCTGGATTACCACCTCGACCTGCCCTACCACGGCGATGACATTGTGCTGTACCCGCACTTTACCGACCGGGTCATCCCCGGCTGGTTCGACAAGGGCCTGCCATGGCGACGCAGCAACCAGCAGGGCTTGCAGGATGTGTTACTGCTGGCGCCGTCCAGGGACTACCTGGCCCGCCTGCCCCACGGCAAGCTGCCAGATCGCAGCGACTTCAAGCGTTTCATGGGCGATGATCCAGGCCGCAACAAATATTGGCAAACTGCCATGAGCGAGAGCCAACGACTGGGGGATGAGTTTTTGGCATTGGCGGATAACGGCAAGCTCGGCGACCGTTTGCTAACCCTTTGACCGCATGGGTGCCTGCGGCCGAGGGGCGGTATGCGCAGAGGTTGAGCAAACTGTTAAACTCGCCGCCTGCCAGACACCTGACCGAGCTGAAAACACTGTGGAAATCTTCAAAGAGTTTACCTTCGAATCCGCCCACCGCCTGCCCCACGTACCGGAAGGCCACAAATGCGGGCGTCTGCATGGGCACTCGTTCAAGGTGGCCATCCACCTGAGCGGCGACCTGGATCCCCATACCGGCTGGATTCGCGACTTCTCGGAGATCAAAGCGATTTTCAAGCCGCTCTATGAACGCCTCGACCACAACTACCTCAATGACATTCCCGGCCTGGAAAACCCCACCAGCGAAGTGCTGGCCAAGTGGATCTGGAATGAACTGAAACCCTTGCTGCCGGAACTCAGTGCGATCCGTATCCACGAGACGTGCACCAGTGGCTGCATCTATCGCGGTGAGTAAGAACCACCTGCGGGTGGTTTTTTTCGAAGCGCCGGCGGGCTGATCCATTTGGGAAACCCGCACAGACGCTGTTCGACTGAGCCAGTTTGGCTCACCGCTGCACTGCTTTTGCGCTGATTGGGAGGGGGCGGCCTTATAAAAGGCTTGCTCCCGTCAGCCCATACCTGCCTGCACCTGCATTGGCACGCAGGATGCACACGACCTGGGTCACCACTCAGGGAGCAGCCCCCATGACGCAGCAAGAACCCGGCAACGACTACCCTCTCAGCGAAGTCCCCTTGCACGCGCGTAAGGGCCTGGCCTCTACGGCCATGGTGTTGCTGGGGTTCACCTTTTTTACCGCGACCATGTTCGCCGGCGGCAAGCTGGGGGTAGCGTTCAGCTTCATGGATATGCTCGGCGTCGTGGCCCTGGGTAACCTGTTGTTGGGTATCTACGCCGCAGGCTTGGGTTACATCGCGTTCAAGAGCGGCTTGAACTCGGTGTTGATGGGGCGTTTCTGCTTTGGCGAAGTGGGCAGCAAGCTCAGTGACTTGATCCTCGGTTTTACCCAGATCGGCTGGTATGCCTGGGGCACAGCCACGGCTGCGGTGGTATTAGGCAAGTATTTCCAATTGAGCCAAGGCAGTGTGCTGGGGCTGATGGTGGTATTTGGCTTACTGTTCTGCGCCACCGCCTACGTGGGGTACCGCGGCTTGGAAATCCTGTCCTACATCGCGGTACCGGCCATGGGCATCCTGTTGACGCTGTCGATGTGGGTCGCCACCGTGAAGGTCGGCGGGTGGGAGGGGCTGCTGGCGGTGGTGCCCAGCGCTGAGCTGGACTTGTCCACCGCCATCACGCTGGTGTTCGGGACCTTTGTCAGCGGGGCAACTCAGGCCACCAACTGGACACGGTTTTCGCGCTCGGCCAAGGTTGCGGTGCTGGCCAGCCTGATCGGCTTTTTTGTCGGCAACGGCTTGATGGTGCTGATCGGGGCCTATGGCGCCATCGTCTATCAGCAACCGGATGTAGTGGAAGTCTTGCTGCTGCAAGGTTTCGCCACGGCGGCGATGGCGATGTTGCTGCTCAATATCTGGAGCACCCAGGACAACACCATCTACAACTTCGCCGTCGCCGGTTGCAACTTGCTGCGCACCCAGCGTCGCAAGAGCGTGACCCTGGCCGGCGCGGTGATCGGCACCCTGCTCGCCTTGTTCGGCATGTACGACCTGCTGGTGCCGTACCTGATCCTGCTGGGTACGGTCATCCCGCCGATAGGAGGCGTGATCATGGCGGACTTCTTTTATCGCTATCGCGGCCACTATCCCCGCTTGGCAGAGGCTCGCTTACCGGCGTTCAATTGGCCAGGTCTGATCGCGTATGGGGTGGGCACCGTGGTCGCATTCAACTCGCCGTGGGTCGCGCCGTTGGTGGGAATTTTTGCCGCATCGCTGACCTATGTGCTGCTCAGCGCCATACTACGCGCCATGACCGCCTGGACATCGGTATCGCCCTGAGGATCTGGCGGCTGTCTGCCTGATTGTTTTTAGCCAAGAGGAACTTGCCCATGCACATCATCAATGCCCGCCTGCGCAACCGTGAAGGCCTGCATGATCTGCACCTGGAACACGGCCGGATCGCCAGCATCACTGCGCAAACGGGGGAGCCGGCGCTGATGGCCGGCGACTTGGACGCCGCCGGCAACCTGGTCATACCGCCCTTTGTCGAGCCCCACATCCACCTCGACGCCACCCTCACCGCCGGCGAGCCGCGCTGGAACATGAGCGGTACGCTGTTTGAAGGCATCGAGTGCTGGGGCGAACGCAAGGCCACCATTACTCTGGAAGACACCAAGGCCCGGGCCAAAAAAACCATTCAGACCCTCGCCGCCCATGGCATCCAGCATGTGCGCACCCATGTCGACGTCACCGACCCGGACCTCACCGCACTCAAGGCCCTGCTGGAGGTACGTGAAGAGAGCACGCACCTGATCGACCTGCAAATCGTCGCCTTTCCCCAGGAAGGCATCGAGTCCTTCCGCAATGGTCGTGAGTTGATGGAAGAAGCCATTCGCCTGGGTGCCGATGTGATCGGTGGCATCCCGCACTTCGAATACACCCGCGACCAAGGCGTGAGTTCGGTGAAGTTCCTCATGGACCTGGCCGAACGCACCGGTTGCCTGGTGGACGTGCACTGTGACGAAACCGACGACCCCCACTCACGCTTTCTCGAAGTCCTAGCGGAAGAAGCCCGCAGCCGCGACATGGGTGCCCGCGTGACCGCCAGCCATACCACCGCCATGGGTTCCTACGACAATGCTTACTGCGCCAAGCTGTTTCGCCTGCTGGGGCATTCCGGCATCAGCTTTGTCTCGTGCCCCACCGAAAGCATCCACCTGCAGGGCCGCTTCGACAACTTCCCGAAACGGCGCGGTGTCACCCGTGTGAACGAACTGCTTGAGGCCGGCATGAACGTGTGTTTCGGCCAGGATTCCATCGTCGATCCCTGGTACCCGCTGGGTAACGGCAACATTCTGCGAGTACTGGAGGCCGGTCTGCACATCTGTCATATGCTCGGTTACCGCAATTTGCAAAACGCCCTGGACCTGGTCACCGACAACAGTGCCAAAGCCATGGCCCTGGGTGATCGTTATGGGTTGCAAGCAGGCCGCCCGGCTAACCTGTTGATCCTGTCGGCCGACAGCGACTACGAAGTCATACGTAGCCAGGGCTTGCCGCTGTACTCGATTCGCAACGGCAAGGTGCTGATGAAGCGGCAACCGGCGCAGGTAGAGTTTATGTAACCGCGCGGGTTAGACGATTGAGTCGATGTCCAGCGTTTGCCCCCGTGCCTGTTCGTCGTGGGCAGGCGGCGGGATGCTGGCGAATTGGGCCGGCTCACGATTCTCGCGGTGGCTGAACCAACGTTTGAGGCTCGATTGGAGATGTGCAGAACGGGCATGGCTGCCGTAGACATCGCGGGCTTCCAGGCGTCGCCAGCGCAGGCTTGCCAAGCGCTCACGACTGGTGTGCAACCGGTCGATCTCTGCGTTCAAGGCATCAGTAGGTTCATGGCTACGATCATTGGCAGGGCGCCGTAGCGCAAGTTCACGCCGCTTGGCCCGGAGTTGCTCGCGCATGTCTTCAAAGGCCCGGTCGAGCAGCTCGAACTCCCTCTGGGTCACCAACGCGCCCTCACTCTCCAGGGTTTGTTGCCAGCGGCGCAATGTCGCCCACGCCGCGGGGATGTAGCTGGTGGTCATGAAGTGCTGGTCGGCTTGAAACAGCTGCCTCAGCACATTATCGCGCTCGGGCATGTCGCCCTGCAGTTGCAATGCGCGGTTGCAACCCGCTTCTTGGAGGGATTCACAGCCAGGCTTCCATAACACCGAGGAGTGGCTGCCATCCGGGAGCGTGATCGGCATGAAGTGATATTGCTCGCCATGATGTCGATAAGGGTTACCACCCACCCGCACCAGCCCTGCGGCGAACAACAGGCCACCGGGCACGGGGTGGCTGAATAGCGTGATGGCTCCGGGAATCCAGAGCTTGGCGGTGGTATTCATCCAGGGTGCCGGGACGCTGGGGACAGGGTCGTTGTGGTTGACGATGCGGTGGTGGACCAATGTTGAGGCGCCGGCAGTGAATTCGGCGTCGGCGGCGCGGGGGGCGCCGTAGGTGTAGAGCAGAATGTTGTAGTGGGCGTCTGGGGTTCGGCGCAGTCCTTCGGCCAACAGCAATGCAATGGCGCCGCCGAGGCTGTGACCGCAAATTACGATGCGCTGACCTGTGTGAAACTGATCAAGATATTGCAATACGAAATTACGCATAGCCCGATAGGCCTGGTAAAAACCATCGTGTGCTTTTCCAATACCGCCTTCAAAAGCCACCTGATGGGCGTCGGCGTCACGTAATGCGTCGGCACGGCTGACCGTTCCTCGCACAGAAATCAGGATGGCTTCATCGTGGTGGGTGATGAAAGCCTGGGTGTCAGTACCGAATTTTTCATCATCGAAAAAGTGCAAGCGTGCGGGGTGTTCCTGTTCTTCCTTCCGTTCCGGGCGATTTTGTGGATACAACTGCGGATCGAAAGGCAGGATTTCGAAGCGTTGGGAGTAAGGGATATCTTCGTAGAGGGGGTAAAAACGGTGTGATTGCTTCGGATCAATTCGCCAGGCTTCGTGATACACCGAAAGCTGTTCAGCGAATAAATTTCCAACGCTCGGATCTAACGGAAACCGAACTTCGTCTAACGGTCTTTCTGCGGGGACCTGCCCAAAATCGCAGTAACTCAACGCAGCAAACAATGCCAGTTGGTATAGGTTCAAGGCGCAGAAGCTGTCTTCGGTGGATAACATTGGGCGTAACGCCCGTAGGGGTCGTACTTCTAGAACGGTGTGCTTGTTGGGGAACAGTACGATACCCACCAATGAGGGCTGAGGCGGGCCGAAGCCCAGATCGGCCATCATTTTCAATGCGTGACGCTTGGGTCGCAAAGCTGACGAAGCAGGTCGGGGCAGATGAGCGCTATGGCGTACCAAATCGCTTACTTCAACCTGATAAACTCCATCCGCTTGTGGGTAGGCAGGCGCCCCCTCAACGCGTCTTCCGTCAGCACTAGCAAAAAAAGTTCGCTCAGCGCGAATTTGAAGTTCGGTGATAGGTAGTTTGTACGTTCGGCGCGTTCTTAGCTGGTAGTACGGCTCCTCAGTCCCGCTATACAAATCATCCAACATGAGAACAACAGGGCCGCAATAGAAATCCTGCAGACTGGCAAAACCCTCACCATTCAATTTACCGACGTACTGCCTCCCTGAACTGTCATGGACCGAAAATGATAGTCCGCCATAGGCTTTTCCATTGCCCGCCATATCGACTAAACGAAAACTTACCCAGTGCCCTTTCAATGCGCAAGCAGGCATTCGTTCACTGAAAAAAGCGTGCTTCCATGCATCCAGCTTCATGAATTCGTCCTTGTTATTGGCATGTTGGATAGACGTCGCATATGCGCCCGTCCGGCATTTTTATGGGTTTGAAGTCCGTGGTGTTACCTGCGCAATATGCAAAAAGGTCTTCGAAACTCTTGCCTCTGCATCGCCGCCATCCACCCGGCACAGCTACCCACCTATCATCAAAGGCAGGTAACTCATCCTCACTGACAGATAGCACCAACCTCAGCTTTTTCCCCGGTAATTGCGGACGTTGCGCCACGCCCCCTACCCGCGACTCTTGCAACTTGCCCATCGAATCCAATGAATTGCAGATCAGAAGTTTTCTAATCGCGTGCAAAGGCCCGACCGTCCGAAAGTGCCATTTACATTGCCCACGTATTTCCTGCACACCCGACTCGGGCATCCCAGGTAGGTCGGCCTCCAAACGGTCGCGAATGGAAATACTCCCGAAATTCCCGCCCACATCCGTACTCCGCGTCCCCCACTTCGCATAGAAGTCAAACTCCACACTGCGTAGTACCAACGAACAACCCTCTACCGTTTCAGTCAATGGCAACTCATAACTCACGCTGCTCGCTACAGGCTTGTAGTCTGTAAAAAAGACTTTTCGCTCAGGTCTTTTGCCTCGCCGCCGAGGCAAGGTGCAGGTCTCACCCGTTGCGGGCCGGTAGTTGGCAGCCGTTTTAAGTTCAAATTGCGCCGGCAAATCCACCTCCAATGTAAAACGCTCCACCGTCCTCCCCGTACACCCCGAAAGCCACGCACCCGTAATAACCACCAGCACCCACCCTATCCACCTATTCACCTTTCCCTACCTCGCTGTGCCACTGCTCCATCACTCGTTCAAAATGCTCCCCTGGCGCCTCGCCAATCCTCGGTAACCAATGAATAACACTGCTGCCGGTCGCCTCTGCCAACCGGCGTACCACCAGGAACTCGAGCTGCGCCGGCTCCCGCCATTGCCAGCTGCGTGCCTGCTCCAGTACCTGGGCCAGCCAAATCCTGGGGTCTTGGAATTCGACCAATGCCGCCAGGTCTTCACTGTGCTCAGCCAGCAGGTAGCGCAGGATATTGGCGTGCAGGATGGCTTCGGCGTGAGGGTTGGGTGTGTCGAGCCACGGCGCTGGATCAGGCGCAGGGTAGTCGCCCGGCGCAGGATTTTCGTGGTGATGCCAACGGCCTTCATGCCAATAGCACACGCTGATCAGTGGTCCGAGGTAGGCGGGCCAATGCTCTTTGCCCAGATGGGCCAAGGCACGGGCCAGGGTGCGATTGTCGTGAATGCGATAAAGCACCTGACGGCCTTCTGGCGCCACCCGCAGTCTCTCGCGCCAATGGCGCGCCACACCCACCAGGTCGCTGGCCGACAGGCTGGCGAGCCAGCCCCAGTTCGACTCGGGGTGTAGCAACAGGTCGGCCAAGGCAGGCTCATTCAGTTGTTCCAGTAACAGTATGAGCGGGCCTGTATTCGCCAACTCCGCCGCAGCGGTCTCGCTGTAGAGGTTGCAATAGTGCGACGGAGCACGGTTTGCCATCAGGCGTTGGCGAGCCTCGTGGTTACCATCAAGCATCAGGCACAATGGGTGTCCGCTCTGCTGTTGTTGGGCCATCCAACAATGGAGCAAGCTGTCCATCAGGCCGCCCTCCCTGGGATATCGCACAGGCCTTCGCGGCAGCCTTCGCACAGAGGGCAAAAGTCGGCGCCCAGTTGCTTGGCCAAGTCCATGATGACGTTTTGCACAGCAGAGATTTGCGTGCCGGCAACCCCTGATGGGTTCACCGAACGGCTTGCAGACGGCGAACCGCCCAGAGTGATGGACCGGCTGCTGGAAATACTGCCGGCTTGCATCACCAGGTGTTCCCCGCCTGCCTTCAAGCTCAGTTGTGCGCCGGCCTCTATCACCAGGCTGGCGCCGGCCTTGAGATGAACCTGCTGCCCGGCTTCGATCAACAAGCTCTTGCCAACGCGAGTCACGCTATCGCCCTCCACCTCCAGGCGACTGTCATGCCCCACCCGTTGCTCCAGGTCACGCTGGGCACGCAGGTAGATAAGTTCTTCGCCGCGCCGGTCTTCCAAGTGCAACTCGTTGGCGCCTCCGCCGCCCGGCGAGCTGCGGCTACGCAGTACGCTGCGTGTCTTGTGCTGCGGCAAAGCGTACGCCGGCAAGTGCGATGCATTGGGCAGGCAACTGGTGACAAGGGGTTGGTCCGGGTCGCCCTCCAAAAAGCTCACCAGCACTTCCATGCCCACCCGTGGAATGACCATGGCGCCAAACCCATCACCCGCCCAACCGGACGCCACGCGCAGCCAACAACTGCTCGTCTCGTCGCCCTTGTCCGCGCGATCCCAATGAAAGCGCACCTTCACACGGCCATAGGCATCGCAGTGCACGTCCTCGCCGGCAGGCCCGGTTACCGTCGCGGTCTGGCTGCCACTGATCGTCGGTTTGGGGTGCTTGAGGGCAGGTCGATGCACTGCGCGCCAGGGGGTTGCGGTGAACCGGTTGCGATAGCCTTGGAACCCATTGGCATCAACGATCGACTCCTCCATCACCTGCGGCTGGTAACCCTCATGACGCACCGAGGTCAGCAACCATAAGTCGTTGCAGGCTGGGTCCGGGTGATCGCACAGTTCAAGGAAGTGGCCACTGCATAGCGCCGGTTGATCGCTCTTGCCCAGCACTCGATGGCGATCACGCTGGTGACGCTCCAGGCTGCGTCGCGCCAGCTTCGCACCACGTGCATGGCCCGTAAAGCCAGCAGGGTAGCCATAGTCTTCCAAAGGATCCGCCGGCCCGGCACCGGCTTGGTCATGCAGGCGAAACGAAGGGTGCTCGAAGTCATAGTCACGACGTACGGTGCGCCGGCTGCGCGTGACCAGGCGCCGGTCGAAACGTTGGACGACCGGGGCCCCAAGCGATGGATCAGCCGAGGAACAATAACGCTGTACCGGCAACCGGCGAAACACCGTCTGGTCATCACCAAACACCAGCAGATGATTCTCTGCGCTGTGACGAAAGTGATAGTGAATGCCCTCCTCTTCACACAGCCGTTGGATGAAATGCAGGTCGGACTCCCTGTACTGCACGCAAAAGGCGCGTGGTGGATACACCACCGGCCCGAGCTCAAAGGCATAGGCGTCGGCGAAGATGCCGTGCTGTTCGAGGACCGCAACAATGATCTGCGGTACGCTGCGCTGCTGGAAAACCCGCTGGTCGCAACGATAGGCAAGGGATGCCAGACGTGGCGCCAGTGTCAGGTGATAAAGGGCGAGCCGCATACCGGGATCATCCCGACCGATGGCAAAGATTTGCCCATGCAAGCCCTGACCTGCTTCGCCCAAGTGCAGATAGGCGGGTTGATGAAGCAATGCCTCCAGGTCAAGGGAGGGGTCTTCGCTGACTAACTGCACCTGTATAAAGTAGGGCTGGTCGAGGGCTTCGCTGCCTTTGAATGCCACTATCTGAAAATCTGTCTTTATACCTGCAAGGACCAATTTGAAACGTGACGAAACAAACGCGTTAACCATCCTTTGTTACCCGTCTTCAACTTTTCGTTTGAACAGCTTTCCCTCGTCAACGCCATTTGGATTGAGAAAAAGCACCTGAATGCGCTAAAGCTTAGCGATTTCAGGCGACTTTCGGCCCTTCAGAAATAATAAAGAAGTTTCGTACAGCAAAGATGGAAGTGTCTTTTACAGAATATAAACACAGCCAAAAAATCATCTAATAATTAGAGGCAAACTCTGACTGCGGCTTGTACTCTCTTAACTGAGTTTTAAGGAAACGGCTGACGCTTATTTAAGGCATCAGTCATTTCCGATGTTCAGACTTTTAATTGCGCTGTCCCGAAAAGACTAACACTCAGCACGTTTCCTGATTCGATCTGCAAGCGCACTGGCGCCGTGCCACCCGGCATTACCACCGCTACGTCGCCCCCCTCAACCCAACCTGCTCGCCATGCCGCGCACGCCACTGCACTGGCGCTGGTCCCCGAGGACGCCGTAGGCCCCTCTCCTCGCTCAAATACGCGTGCGATGATTCGATTGCCAGCGTCTCGAGCAGCCCATTGCAGGTTGACCCCACCGACACAGGGTTGGCCGCACCCTGCCGGCGGTGCAAAAGCGATGGCCTTCAACTGCTTGAAAAGTACCGACTGATGCATCGTGTCACAGCCTGGCAATGCCGAAACCTGCTCAACCAGCGTCACACAATGGGGGTTGCCAACCCGGACAAATTGACTGCTCCCCCATTGCGGATTGAGCGACGTCAAGGCTGCCACATGACTGAGTTCATGCCGCCCCACAGCCACCGGGCTCACGCCAACCGCCCCCACCGCCAAGGGGCCAAACTCGGGCCGGCCCAAGGCCAGCCAGAAGCCTGGCACCTGTTCATGCTCAGCCGGCTCGACACAGGTGATTACGGGCGATACCGCATCCGGCTTGTCGTGATACACCCGCAACTCGCTGCCATGGACCAGCAAACCCTGGTCGGTCAACGCTTGGGCAAAGATAGTCAGCCCATTACCACTGCGTTCGGCGAGAGAGCCGTCGGTATTGATGATCAGCAGATCAAACGGTGGCTGGGCCTGAAATGGCCCGACCAACAAACCATCGCAGCGATGCGCCTTGGCACCAGCAGGACGCGGCAACGAACCCCAACCACATTCCGACGCAATCGCCGATGCGGCCCACGCCTTACGCGTGCTCGCAGCCAAGCCGGCAGTGTCGGGCACGGCAATACCCTGGCGGCATAAATAGGCGGGGCTGACCACCCCATAGATATTGCCGCGCGCGTCGTAGAATCGGGTCATAACCACACCAACCGGAAATTCTTCATCGGTTCGTCCGTTCACTTATCTACTATCGGGACAGCAGCGTATTACACAACAGCCGGTCTGTGGGAAGTGAGCTGGAAGGTGGTAATCCGCCGCAAGAAACCTGGGGTTCAACCACTCCCCGCAGGGATTACACACCTTCCAGCCCACCTCCTACAGGCTCGATCATTTCTACGTGGTGACCGGCCACCAAAGCGTTCCGTGTTTGTAAAAAGAATGCCTCACGCCCCGTAACACCTAGGGAACCCGATTCGCTCAAGAGGGCCTGATATGCAAGGATGTCGCGCCGGACATCGTTCGTTGAACGCCAAACCAAGGATTTTCCATGACTGCCATTCCCACTCCTGCCCCCGTGGTTCCCGGGCGACTGGAGCAGATGTCGACCCGCATCGCTTTTTTTATCGCAGGTTTTGGTATCGCCGCCTGGGCGCCGCTGGTGCCGTACGCCAAGGCGCGTGCGAATCTGAATGAAGGCACCCTTGGCCTGCTGCTGTTATGCCTGGGGGTGGGGTCGATCATCGCAATGCCGGCAGCGGGCGCGCTGGCCTCGCGTTACGGTTGCCGACGCGTGCTGAGCGCAGGGACACTGATGATCTGCCTGGCCCTGCCGATGCTGGCCACCGTCAGTTCCATCCCGTTGCTGATTGCCGGGTTGTTCCTGTTTGGCGCAGGCCTGGGCACCGTGGACTCCACCGTGAACCTGCAAGCGGTGATCGTTGAGCGCGCCAGTGGCAAAACCATGATGTCGGGTTTCCATGGTTTGTTCAGCCTGGGGGGCATTGTCGGCGCTGCGGGGGTTGCGGGGTTGCTGGGCCTGGGCCTGTCGCCATTGCAGGCGACCCTGGTGGTGGTGGTTATTACACTGGCGGCGCTGTTGAAGGCTGCACCGCACTTACTGCCTTATGGCAGTGAAAGTTCGGGGCCGGCATTTGCAGTGCCCCATGGTGTGGTGTTGTTTATCGGTTGCCTGTGTTTCATCGTGTTCCTGGCTGAAGGCGCCGTACTGGATTGGAGCGCTGTGTTCCTCAGTGCCGAGCGCGGCCTGGATGAGGCTTACGCCGGCCTGGGCTACGCGGCATTTGCCTTGACCATGACCGCTGGACGCCTGACCGGTGATGCGATTGTTCGACGCCTGGGCCCCACGCGGGTCATCGTGATGGGCGGCACGCTGGCCTGTGCCGGCTTGCTCCTCGCGACGCTATTGCCTGCGTGGGAAACTGCGCTGCTGGGGTATGCGCTGGTGGGGGCCGGGTGTTCGAATATCGTGCCGGTGCTGTACACCGCCGTGGGTAAGCAAACGGTAATGCCGGAGCATATTGCAGTGCCTGCCATCACCACATTGGGCTACGCCGGCATTCTCGCCGGCCCCGCCGTGATTGGTTTTATCGCCCACGGCAGCAGCTTGAGCACTGCCTTCATCCTGATCGCCGTATTGCTGGCGGCGGTGGCCATCAGCGGCAAAGTCCTAAAGGTGTAGCTTGCCTTTCAGCGTGCCTTGCGTGCGGCGTCTTGCTCATGCCACCGTTCGAGGCTTTTGTTGCTGAGCCACCCCTCTTTGTGAGGCGGGCCAAATAGTCGTGTGCCATTGGCGCGCTCCAACGAAGGCAGCAAACCTGGACGCTCAATAATGTTCTTCGCGGTGTAGACACAGAGTTCGCTGTATTTGGACTGGGGCATGCCCGTGGACGCATCCAGCACCGGCGCGCCCTGCTGATCAACCTCATGCGGGTCCTGCATGACCTCCCGCAGCCTGGCTATTTCAACATACTGATGCGGTTCAAACAGGTAGGTTCGGTCCATGGCCTTGTCTCTCAACAGCGGAAACTGGCTTTGTAGCGCCTCCACCACCTGCGCATTGCCTTGCGCATGAAACGGGTCCTGACTGAACTCGGTTGCCGAGCTGTTCCCCTGCAACGCTTGGGCCGCCGCGCGGAGGCTGTCACGGGTGATATCGCCGTCACGACTGAAGATCGCGTCACTTAACCGCGGGCGCTTGAGCATTTCCCCGACGACCTGAATCACGCCGTCCAACGCCTCGCTTTCACCCATAGGATGAACGGCGATCCGCTGCAAAGACATCCACGTCAAGCGCCCATCATTCAGAAAGGAGTGCAGCAGGCCGAAGGATTTTTCCAGGGCCTTCGCCAGTTGGTTGTCCGTTGAGCTAGCACCCGGCGGGGTACCACTGGCCCGCCCAAGGGGAAAGTTCTGCAAGTCACGATGGCGCAGAGCGGACAATGTTCCGCGTAAAAGAAAAGGCTTGCGCGAACCCTCGCCCGACGTCGATGAAGGGGGTTGATGCCAAGTCTCAGGGTGGATGGCCGCTGATGACGTAGTTGAGTGTACGGCCGGCTTGTCGGGGGGCAGAGGCCGTCCGGAAGGTAATACACCCTCGATTGTCATGGGTTTTCTCCAACACTTTTCAGATGCATATCCGCAGGGTGATTTTTACCTTGATGGGCAAAATCAACGAATGGACTCTACCCAGGCAGGCACCTCATGTGTGGTTGGAGGAACTCGGCAGTTCCGAGTCAACGATACCTACCAATGACAATATGTAAAACCGTGGTCAGCCGCGGTTAAACCAGCTTGCGCCTACGCCACCAGCCTGCCAGGCAATTGATCAACCCCGTGTCGTTCAACGAATCGGCGCCCTCCCCCCTGACCTGCGGGTCTGCCAGCATGCCCCGGGAAAAGTCGTCCGACACGGGCGCCTGGAACTACGCTCGCCGGCATAAGCCTTCATACGCCGTGCTTCTGCCTCATATTCCGTCGACGCAAAAGGGAAGCTACGCGAGGGGCCGCGCTCCTTGGATACTGGTGGACTTGTACGTTGGGTACTGCGCAACAGGTCGATGGGACCGTTTGGGGAAGAATTAAACGAGGCTGAAGTCATATGTTTTCCCTCATTCAGAATCTGAAAAGCGGCGGGTCGAATTACAACCGCAAGTATCACCTCTGTGGCAAATGGGCGTAATTCGTTCCTTGAAACATATTGGACTGGCGCCGCCCCCGAGAGGCCGCGCCTGAAGAGCGGTCAGCGGGACAACAAGTACAGTCCTGTACGGCTGATTTTCCCGTCGTCATCTTTACTGGCGCGGTTATCCATTTTCTCCAGCAGATCACTGCGCTTGCGTATTATTTCCTGGGATAACTGAATCAGATGGTCCTTGGCTGCGTCGCCGGTAAGTGGCTGGCAGGCCCACTTTTTCAGGTCGCGGATTTTAAGGCTTGAGCCCCCGCTCCCGTTTTTCAACTCGTCGAAATGCTCAAGCAGCTCACCGGCCAGTTCCTTGTCGCTCTTGTACTTGAAGTAGTTTTCTCCTTTGATTACCGCGTTCAGGCTGTGCCGGTCGATCAGGCCATCCAAAGCGCCCGTGGAACCGTGCCGGTCCAATGCGGCCATCAGTTCCGGACGTCGTAGCAGTTCATTGGCCAGGCGAATGTTCTCGTTCATGACGGGGTTGGGCGACCACCCTCTTTTTGCCATTGCAAGAATGCTGTCAACGCTAATGGAACCAGGGTTCTTCGGGTCTCTGAAGGCATTGAAGTTATCGCGCAACTGCTGCGCCAGCTCTTCTCTATTTTTCAGCGAGTACTGCGGATCAGGCCTGCCGGGGGCGGGCGGATACGGCCGACCTGCAGTGGGGTCCGGCCTCGGTGGCGGATTACTCCCAATGGGGTTCGGCCTGGGTGGCGGGTTGCTGCAACCTGGGTTCGGCTTTGGCGGCGGATGCCCACAGCCAGGATGCATAGACGGCCGATGTCCGAAGAACCAATGACTGATCCAGTGCGGGAGTTGGCCCAGGAAATTCTGCATCGCCGGTGGTCTGTGGTGATGTCCACGCACGTCAGCTGCGGAGGTGGGTGCCTGGGGGTTACCGAATACCGGCCCGGCTTTGTTGTCCCCCGATTGAAAATTCACATGGGCAGCATTCTGGCCCTTGAAGGAAGGTGCAGCCTGGCGCGTGTTTTTGACCTCGGCCTTGGCGCTGGCCTGTGAAAGGTCAGGCGTTGATGAAGCAGAGACGGGTGTATCCAACATCGATACCGACATAAGTTTCTCCATACAGTGGGCGATTTTCAGCTTGTCGCTCCAACGCAGTGTCGAAGCCCATCAGCTTTCCCATGTGTGGTTTTGCGTCGGAATCAGTTCCTGATCCAGCCATAATCTGTGCTGTGGTGATGTAGGAAACAGAGTGTGGTCTTGCAGCAATGAGTGCGCGGAGCGCTTTGCCCAGGCAAAAAAAATCGCCCCCCTGAGGTTGCGATTTTCCCCAGAGACGACAGATCAGAACCCGACGCTTGCCTGTACAAAGAAGGTGCGAGGCTCGCCCAGGTACAAGCCGGCATTGTTATCGCTGGAGCGCGTGTAATGCTGCTGGTCGAAGACGTTTTTCACGCCCACACCCAGCTTCAGGTTCGACAACTGCGCGCCGAAGTCATAACCGCTGCGCACGTTGACCGAGACATACCCTGGGATATCACCGTATTGACCATCCGCGGTGCCTTGGGTGATGTAGGTGGTTCCGGTGCCTGGCGCCCGTTGGCCGGACTGGGCATAGACATCCAGGTTGTGGGTCCAGTGGTTGACGTCGTAACGCAGGCCCAGGGTCGCCACTTGGCGGGAATACAGTGGCAGGTCGCGGCCCTTGAACGGCACATCACCTTCGGAGGTGGCCTTGGTGTAGGTGAAGCCCGCGTTGGCGGTCAGGCCGTCGAGGCGCGGGTCGAGGTTGGACAGGTCGTAATGGGCCGATGCTTCGATGCCGCTGTGCTTGGTGGCGCCGAGGTTGGTCCAGCCCACGTCATTGCTGACGTATTGCAGTTCATCCGAGAAGTCGATGTAGAACAGCGTCACTTCGCCGCCCCAGACGCTGTCGTTGTAGCGCGTACCGACCTCGTAGGTCTTGGCCTTTTCCGGGTTCAGGCCGTTGGCCGTCTGGTCGCCGGTACCGCCCTGGCCCAGTTGGAAATACTGCAGGCTGCCGAAGGAGGTTTCGTAGTTGGCGAACAGTTTCCAGGCGTCAGACACGTGGTACATCACGCTCAGCGCCGGCAGCGGTTCGTTGTTGTGGACCTCGCGGCGTTTTTCCTCTGTACGCTTGCCGTTCAGGGCCACGACTGGGCGGTCATGCCATTCGGTACGGATATCTTCAAAGCGAATGCCCGGGGTGATGGTCCATTTGCCAATATCGATTTTGTTATCGATATAGAAGGCGTTGGCTTCAGTGCCCCCCGTGCGGTCCTGATACACGTGACCGTCGCTCTGCCCGCCCGGCGTCGGTACGTTGTTGACCAGGTTCAGGCTGGTGGCCTCCTCGTGCATGCCTTCTTTGAGGTAGCGATAGCCCACGCTGACTTCCTGGGTACTGGGCCCCAGGTCAAACACATGGGACACACGCGGCTCGATGCCGAAGGTGTAGTAGGTGCGCGGGTAGGAACTGAGGGTCTTGAGGTCGCGGTTGGCAATGTTGCTGCCACGGAAACTGTCGGAATAGTAAGTCAGCACTTCGGCCTGGGTGCGGTCGTCGATCTGGCGGATGTACTTGAAGGAGATGTCCTTGCGGCGCCCGCTGAAGTTGTCCCAGTCACGCACCGATTGGTACGGGTTGGCATCGAACTGCTTCTGGGTCAGGCCGCCGGGCATATCGGCGCTGGCATCGTAATAGTGGAAGTTCAGCGAGAAATCGTCTTGATCGGTCGGCGCCCAGTGGGTCTTGAAGATCACATCATCGATGTCGTTGCCGTTGTTGCTGTTGCGGTAACCGTTGCCATTGACTCCGGAGTACAGCAGCGCGGCACCGATACCGTTGTCGGCCGTGCCGCCGATAAAGGCGTTTTCCACATGCTTCCAGCCCCCGTGGGCAGACGTTTGCAGGGTGGTGCCGACTTCCCCGGAGAAGTCCTGCGGGATCGCACGGGTTACGAAGTTGATCACGCCGCCGACGTTCTGTGGCCCATAACGCACCGAACCCGCGCCACGGACAACGTCGATACTTTCCAGGTTACCGGCAGAAATCGGCGCCATCGACAGCTGTGGCTGGCCGTAGGGAGCGAATGCAGCCGGTACGCCGTCGATCAGCACGGTGGAGCGCGGCGACAGGCGTGACGTCAGCCCGCGCACACCGACGTTTAGGGAAATATCACTGCCGCCGGTGCCGTTGGATTCCTGCACTTGCACGCCAGGCACACGGCGCAGCACATCACCGACGTTCATCGCGCCCTGCTCTACCATGGCCTCGCGGCGAATAACCGTGCGCGCACCGGGGTGGTTCTGCACCACTTCGGCATCGGCGTCGGCAAGCCAGTCGCCCACCACTTTGATATCGGTGACCCCCAGTTCCAGCGGTGAGCCCGCTTCACCGGTGCCGCTGCGCACCGGACGCAAGGTCACGGAGCCGGCGTCAATCTGGTAATCCAGGCCACTGCCTTGCAGTAATTGCCGCAGGGCTTGTTCGGGCGAGAGGTTGCCATCGACCGCGGGAGCTTGCTTGCCAGCCACCATATCGGGGCTGAAGAACACTTGCAGCGAGGTCTGCTGGCCCAATTGGCTCAAGGCTGCGCCGAGGGATTGGGCACGAATGTGGATGCCCTCGGCAGCCTGTGCGGTACTGATGGCAACGGCCAGGGCCAAGGGCGCCCAGCGGGAAATTTTATTGTTGTGAAGAGCAAGTTTTTTCACGTCGAACCTAGTCCTGTGATCGCAAGCATGCGCAGCCGTTAATGCAAACCAGTTGCAGTTGTACGAGAAGACGAAGAACTCGAAAAAAACCTGAACGTCAGCGTGAAATAATTTCCTGGCTACCGTCCGGCAAAGTGCGCAAGGCGACCGGCAGGATGTGGGGCAAGGCCTTGAGCAAAGCGTCGGTGTCGCTGGATTTGAAGACGCTGGTCAAGCGCAGGTTGCCCACCGCTGCCGTACTGACCCGCAGCGGTTGCTCGCGGTAGCGCGACACTTCCCGCGCCACGTCTACCAGGGTGGCGTTGTTGAACACTAGTTTACCGCTGCGCCACGCGGTCAGTTCTTCAGGGTTCACCGCGTAGGCCGCCGCCACTTGGCCTTGGGGATCGACATGGGTGCCACGCCCGGCGGTGAGCGTGACGATGTGATCGGATGCCCGGCCCTGCACCTTGACCGTGCCGGCTTCGACCGCCACGCGGGTCTGGTCCGCCTCCCGACGTACATCAAAGCGCGTGCCGGTGACGGTCACCTGCCCTGCCCCGGCTGCGACCACAAACGGGCGTTCGGCGTCATGTTGCACGCTGAACATCGCCTCGCCCTGCTTGAGCTCTACGCCCCGACGGCTCTTTTCGTAGCGAACCGCGACCACGCTGCGGCTGTTGAGGTCCATCACGGAACCGTCAGGCAAGGTCACCTGACGATGCTCGCCTAACCGCGTGCTGAATTCGGCATTGTAGGGCTTTGGCTGCCCCAGACCGCTGTACGCACCCAGGCCCACTGCAACGGCGACCACACTGGCGGCCACGGCATAACGCAGCAGCGCACGCCGTCCAAGGCGCTCGGTTGGCGCATCGCCCAGCGCCTGCAAGCGGGCCTTGGGCAGCAAATCCGTCGCACTCCATAGCCCTTGCAGCACATCGATTTCGTACTGATGCGCGGGCTGCGACCTGCGCCAGGCATCGAAACGTTGACGTTCCTGGGCGCTCAATGGGCCGTCTTGCAGGCGTACAAACCACTGCGCGGCCTCATCACGGACACGGTTATCCATCGTGGAAGATCCTGTTTCAAAGCCGGTCATGGCGCGCTCGCATCCAGACGATCACGCAGATGCCGCAAGGTGCGGATCATATACTTTTCCACCATGTTTTTAGACAGCCCCAGGCGTGTGGCGATTTCCTGCTGGGTGAGCCCTTCGATCTTCTGCCAGATAAAAACCCTGCGACAGTTGAGCGGCAACTCGGCCAGCGCCCGCTCGATGGCGTCGGCCAATTGGATCGCGTGCATGTAATGTTCCGGGTCGCTACTGTGCGGCGTACTGTGATCAGCCACCTGCAGCGTCAACGTCTCGCGACGGTCTTCGCGGCGGTAGGCGTCCACCGCAATATTGCGCGCGGTTTGATGCAGGTAGGCGCGCGGTTGCGCCACCTCGCAGGCAGCGGACTCAAGCACACGCACGAAGGTGTCGTGCGCCAGGTCTTCGGCTTGCTGACGGTTTCTCAGGCGGCGTGTCCAGGTGCCGATCAACTCTTCGTAGTGCTCGAAAAAGCCTGTTCTGCGGGGCGGCTGAGGAATCATCGCGAGAGCACTGGGGAGGCGGGGCGTGAATAGTAATGCTTCCTATTAAGTGGGGCAATTGCTGCTCATCGCCCACCCACTATTTGTTTGAAATGACCTCACTCATGTATTGATGCAAATCGCGAAAGTCTTTAACGCTCCAGGCATGTGGCGCGATCTTTACACCATTGTCCTGCAGCGTCTTGGGGATCAGGTTGCCATTGGGGCGAAGAATGACCGAGGAGACAATAACGCCAGGATATTCATGGAGTCGCTTCTTGAAGGCGGCGGTTGTCAGGTCGGGGGTTGGCGGATTGCTTTTTTGAGCCAATGGCCCCGTGCCTTTGATATCGGGCCCATGGCACACAGCACAGCGCTGTAGATACAGCGTTTTACCATTGCTGTTATCGGCAAGGCACAGGGCTGTTTGAGTCAGTGATAAAACGGCCAAGACGCCGCTGACTAACAGTTTGATCAATCTGGTATCGGCCCGCGCCCGCATTCCATCGCTTCCTGTATTGCCCTTTGTTTTCAGCATCATACGATAAAGTCGCGCTTTTACCCGCGCTGGGCGTAAACGCGAGGGGGTGAACTTCCGCTCCCCGCCGCCAGTCAGCAAGAAGGACTCTCATAAAACGGTGGGTGGGCGATGCAGATTTCCTTGCAGCAACAAGTGGCCCTGGTCACCGGGGCCAGTTCCGGCATTGGCGCGGGCGCGGCCAAAGCCCTGGCCGCAGCAGGCGCCGCGGTGGTGCTTAACTACAACTCCCAGGCGGCACCGGCTGAGGCTCTCGCCGCGCAGATCAATGCCAACGGCGGCCGAGCGCTTGCGATTGGCGGCGATGTGTCCAAGGAGGCCGATGTCGAACGCCTGTTCGCCCAAACCCTCGACGCCTTCGGCCATCTGGATATTCTGGTGGCCAACTCCGGCCTGCAAAAAGATGCCAATCTGGTCGACATGACCCTTGAGGATTGGAACACGGTGATTGGCGTCAACCTCACCGGGCAGTTCCTGTGCGCTAGGGCGGCGGTGCGTATCTTCAATCGCCAGGGCGTTCGTGAAGGTGTGTCACGGGCCGCCGGCAAAATCATCCATATGAGTTCGGTGCATCAAGTCATCCCCTGGGCCGGGCATGTGAATTACGCCGCGTCCAAGGGCGGCGTGGAGATGCTGATGCGCACCCTCGCCCAGGAAGTCAGCGAACAGCGCATCCGTATCAATGGCATTGCGCCAGGGGCGATTCGCACGGCGATCAACCGCGCGGCCACCGAAGGCGCGGCAGAACAAGAGCTGCTTAAATTGATTCCCTATGGTCGTGTCGGTGACGTCGAAGACGTGGCCAACGCCGTGGTGTGGCTGGCCAGCGATGCCTCTGATTATGTGGTTGGCAGCACCTTGTTCATCGATGGCGGTATGAGCCTCTACCCGGAGTTTCGTGGCAATGGTTGATTTCAAGAACGAACCTCAAAGCGCCATTGATGCCCACGGGATCATTGGCGACATGCGCAGCGCGGCACTGGTGAACGACCGCGGCAGCATCGACTTCTTCTGCTGGCCGGAATTTGACAGCCCGTCGGTGTTTTGCGCATTGCTCGACACGCCCGAGGCCGGCACATTTCAGCTTACCCCGGACCTGCCCAACGCCCGCCGCGAGCAGATCTACCTGCCCGACACCAACGTGCTGCAGACCCGCTGGCTGAGCGATGAAGCGGTGGTGGAGATCACCGACCTGCTGACCGTCAGCGAAAACGTCGATGAACTGCCTTTGCTGATCAGGCGGGTACGGGTGGTCAGTGGCAAGGCGACTATCCACTTAAGCTGCGCCGTGCGCCACGACTATGCCCGGGCCGCTACCGAGGCGAAGGCCGAGGCTGCCAGTGTCGTGTTCACCGCCAACGGCCAACCCGGCCTGCGCCTGACCGGCAGCCAGTCGCTGACCCTCCAAGACAACACCGCCATCGCCACCTTTACCCTCGCCCAGGATGAAGGCGCCGAATTTGTCCTCGGTGGCCAGGAGGATGCGCGCGTCACCAACGACTGTACTGACCTCTACCTGGAGCGCACCTTGAAGTTCTGGCGCGGTTGGATCAGCCAGTCCAACTACCGCGGGCGCTGGCGCGAGATGGTCAACCGCTCGGCACTGGCGCTGAAACTGCTGACCTCGCGCAAACACGGCGCCATTATCGCCGCGGCCACGTTCGGGCTGCCGGAAACGCCCGGCGGCGAACGCAACTGGGACTACCGCTATACCTGGATCCGCGATGCGTCGTTCACCGTCTATGCGTTCATGCGCCTGGGTTTCGTCGAGGAAGCCAACGCCTATATGCGCTGGCTCAGGGGTCGGGTCAGCGACTGCTGCGGCCAGCCGACCAAGATCAACATCCTGTACGGCATCGACGGTCGCCAGGAACTGCCGGAAACCACCCTCGACCACTTGAGCGGCCACGGCGGCGCCCAACCGGTACGGGTGGGCAATGAGGCGTTCGATCAGATCCAGCTGGATATCTATGGCGAACTGATGGACGCGGTCTATCTGGTGAACAAGTACGGCGAAGCCATCTCCCACCAAGGCTGGAAACACACGGTGGAAGTGGTCGACCAAGTGTGTGAGATCTGGAACCGCAAAGACGTAGGCATCTGGGAAATGCGCGGTGAGCAGCACCACTTCCTGCATTCACGCCTGATGTGCTGGGTGGCCCTGGACCGTGCCATTCGCCTGGCCTCCAAACGTTCGCTGCCGGCCCCGTTCGCACGCTGGGACCAGACGCGCCAGGCGATCTACGCCGACATCTGGAGCAACTTCTGGAACGAAGAACGCGGGCATTTCGTCCAGCATATCGGCAGTACGGCGCTGGACGGCTCGATGCTGTTGATGCCGCTGGTGCGCTTCGTTGCAGCCACCGACCCGCGCTGGCTGGCGACGCTGGAAGCGATCCAGAAAAGCCTGGTGCGCGACGGCATGGTCTACCGCTACCGCAATGACGACAGCCAGATCGATGGGCTGCAAGGCGTCGAAGGCGCGTTTGCCGCCTGCTCGTTCTGGTACGTCGAATGCCTCGCGCGCGCCGGGCAAGTCGAAAAAGCTCATCTGGAGTTCGAGCAGTTGCTGCGTTACGCCAACCCGCTGGGGTTGTACGCCGAAGAGTTCGACAGCCAGGCCCGGCACTTGGGTAACACGCCCCAGGCCTTGAGCCACTTGGCATTGATCAGTGCGGCAACGTTCCTGGACCGCAAACTCAGCGGGGAGAAAACCGTATGGCAACCGTGACGTCCCCTGCGCCGCTGCTGTATGTGCGCACAACCCTGCTTGATGTGGCTTACGAAACCCACGGCCCCATCGATGGCGAACCGGTGATCCTGTTGCATGGCTTCCCTTACGACCCACGGGGCTACGACGACATCGCGCCGGTGCTGGCTGAACGTGGTTATCGGGTATTGGTCCCGTATTTACGCGGTTATGGCCCGACGCGATTTATCAACACGCAAGTGATGCGCTCCGGCCAACAGGCGGCGCTGGCCAAGGATTTGCTCGACTTCATGGATGCATTGTCGATCCCGCAAGCCACCCTCGCCGGCTTTGACTGGGGTGGGCGCGCCGCCTGTATTGTCGCGGCGCTATGGCCACAGCGGGTGCGCGGGCTGGTGACCGGCGATGGCTACAACATCCAGGCCATCAGCCAGTCGCTCAAACCCCGGCCGCCTGAGACAGAGCACCGGCTCTGGTATCAGTACTACTTTCACACCCAGCGCGGGGTCGACGGCTTGACGGCCAACCGGCGTGAACTCTGCCAATTGCTCTGGACGCTGTGGTCACCGTCCTGGGCCGAAGGGCCAAGCCGCTACGCCCTGACCGCGCCGTCGTTTGATAACCCGGATTTTGTCGAGGTGGTGATTCATTCCTATCGCCATCGCTTTATGTATGCGCCGGGTGATCCCGCGCTGGAATACATCGAGCAGGCGCTGGTGCCCCAACCGGCGATATCGGTACCGAGCATTTCGTTGTGTGGGGCCGATGACGGTGTGGGCCCGCCGCCGCTTGTGGATGACGATGTGGAGCACTTCAGCGGCTTTTATCGCCGGCAGGTGTTGCCCGGCGTGGGTCATAATGTTTTCCAGGAAGCGCCGCAGGTCACGCTTGAAGCACTGCTGGAACTACTGGAGCGGTGAAAAACGCTCTCGATAAGCCTGGGGCGTCACTGACAAGGCCCGCAGAAAGCTGCGGCGCAAAGTCTCTTCACAGCCAAAACCGCATTGCATGGCGATACGTTTGATGGAGGTCGTGCTGTCTGCCAGTTGCCGGCGTGCGTTTTCGACGCGAATCAGTTCCACGGCCCGCGCCGGTGTTTGGCCAGTCTCGGTGCGGTAATGGCGTACAAAGCTGCGCTCGCTCATGCCAGCCTGGGCTGCCAGGGTGGCGATGCTCAAATCCAGCGTCAGGTTATCGGCGATCCAGGCATGCAGCTCGGCAAAACGGCTGTCGCTCTTTTGCAGGGATAACGTCACGCTGAATTGCGACTGACCGCCAGGGCGCTTGAGGAACACCACCAAGTGGCGCGCCACCTCCAGGGCAATCGCACGCCCCAGGTCATCCTCTACCAGGGCCAGGCACAGGTCGATCCCGGCGGTCACGCCAGCAGACGTCCACACCGCGCCCTGCTGGATGAAAATCGGATTGGCCTCCACCGTGAGTGCAGGGAACTTGCGCGCCAGTTCTTCACAGCGCGTCCAGTGCGTGGCCACGCGGCAACCATCAAGCAGACCACTGGCGGCCAGCAGAAAAGCCCCGGTGCAGACCGAGGCCATGCGCCGGGTGTGCAGGGATTTATCACGCACCCATTGCACCAGCGTCGGGTCCTCGGCAACACCGTACACACCCCAGCCACCGGCGATCACCAGCGTGTCGCAGGGCTGGTCAATGGCGGGCAGCGGCTCGGCCAGCAGCGCCAGGCCGGCCGACGTCATTACCGGCCCAGCCTGAGTAGCAATGACGTTGACCGCGTAGGGCAATGGCAAACCACGTTGGCGCGCGAGATCGTTAGCCGATGCGAACACTTGTAGAGGCCCGGTGACATCGAGCACCTGGGCATTCTCAAACGCGAGTACATGAATAATTTTTGGCATGATTGGCGAGATTAGTGGGCTCAATGGCGTATTCGCCAAAGCCTAGGCTTCTACAGTGAGGACGTCCATTCCTTTTCGGAGCTTGAACCATGACCTTGCAGATCGGTTTTCTATTGTTCCCCGGCATCCAGCAACTGGACCTTACCGGCCCCTATGATGTCCTCGGTTCGCTGCCAGACGTGAAACTGCACCTGGTGTGGAAAGACCTCGCGCCGATCACCTCCAGCACGGGCTTGGTGTTCACGCCGACCATCACTTATGCCGACTGCCCGAACCTGGATGTGCTCTGCGTACCCGGCGGCGCCGGTGTGGGCCCTTTGATGGAAGACCCGCAAACCCTGGATTTTCTCAAGGCCCAGGCACAGACAGTGCGCTACATGACCTCGGTGTGCACCGGTTCATTGGTATTGGGCGCGGCAGGGTTACTGCGCGGTCGCAAGGCCACCACCCATTGGGCCTACCGCCACCTGCTCGCCCCGCTCGGTGCTATTCCCGTACAGGAACGTGTGGTGCGTGACGGCAACCTGTTTACCGGCGGCGGGATCACCGCCGGCATCGACTTTGCCCTGACTCTGGCCGCGGAGTTGTACAGCGAAGCGGCGGCGCAACTGGTACAACTGCAGATCGAATACGCGCCGGCCCCACCGTTTGACTCAGGCCGCCCGGAGACGGCGCCCCGGCATGTGCTGGAGGAAGCCAACAAGCGCACGGTGGAGTCACGCAGAGTGCGCGGGGAGATTGTTGCGCGGGCAGCTGCGCGGCTGGGGTGAAGTTGGATTTCTCACGTCCGGTCGCTGAATTTGCAGCGACTGGGAAGGTCCGTGGGAATGAACCGGTTTCAACGCTTGAACGTGAGGTAAGTCCTAGTCCGCTGTACGAAACTCCCTTTGATTCTTTCGGTGCTCAACGGCTGTCCAGTCGTAGCCAGTCTTTCGACTGACCTGGTAGTCGCGGCAAAGCTGGCCAAAGGTATCTCTTCAGTCAAATAAGTGGCCGTTACCGCAGGAATGGATATGTGCTCGGTCTGATACCCGGTGTCGGCTGGCAGGCCGCCTTCGCGAGCAAACCAGCTCCCACAATTGGATCGTAGGGTGTCAGGTAGAGAAGCGTCGGCTGGCAGGCCGCCATCGCAGGCAAGCCAGCTCCCACAGTTGGATTGCGGGGTGTCTGGTAGATGAGCGTCGGCTGTCGGGCCCCCCGCCACAAAGAAACTTGCTTGGCTTCCCGCCTGTCATTCAGGCAGGACGCGAAATCACCGCCAAGCGCACCGCCAACGCCGTCAGCACCGCTGCCAAGCCCCACTTCTGCAGCCAGGCGCTTTTGGTGCGCTTGGCGAAGACGCGGCTGAGCGCCCCGCCAAACAGGCCCAATAGCATGTGAAACACGCTCGCGATCAACGTCAGCACGCCGCCCAGCACCATCAGTTGCAAGGCGATGGGCCCCGCCTCGGGCCGCACAAACTGTGGCAGGAACACCATGAAAAACAACAACGCCTTGGGGTTGAGCAAACTGTTGAGCATGGCCTGCAGAAACACTCGGCCCAACGCCACGCGGCCGACGCGGGCGGTGTCCAGGCCGGGGCGTTTTTGCAAGGTTTTGAAGGCCAGCCACAGCAGGTAAATCACGCCCGCATAAAGGATCAGGTCGAACGCTGGCGGCCAACTGGCGACCAACGCCGTCACCCCCATGGCGGTCAACGCTGTCAGCAACAGGTCGGCCACGCCAATGCCCAGGGCCGAAGCAACGCCGCCGCGCCAGCCATGGGTGACGCCCTGACTGATGACAAATGCCATGTTCGGCCCCGGTGACAGCAACAACAGCAACACAGCGCCGGAAAAAACACCAAGTGTGACGAGGCTGATCATGGTCGAACCGTCCGCTGGGAAAAAATCCAGATTAATCGGCGCTGGCAGGCGCTACAAAAAATTGTGCTGGATACATTGCTCACGCAGCGAACCGAGTGATTGCTGAATGCCACAACCAACGTCTAGAATGCGAAACATTATCAATTAAGCCTGCTGCGCCAGGATGACCATGTCGAGCAATCACCCACTGGACCTTGCTGCCATCGGCCAGCTTTACCAAGCCCACCATTCCTGGCTGCGGGGCTGGTTGAGCCGGCGCACGGGTTGCCATGAGCGCGCCGCCGACCTCGCGCAGGACACCTTCGTGCGCCTGCTCAACGCGCGTCAGCAACAGACCTTGCAGCAGCCGCGCGCGTACCTGAGCAGCATCGCGCGCAGCTTGATGATCGACCAATACCGGCGCCGCGAACTGGAACGCGCCTACCTGGAAAGCCTGGCGCACTTTGCGCAAATGGAGGTGCCGAGCGAGGAAACACGGCTGCTGATCCTCGACAGCCTGGAGCGCATCGACCGTTTGCTCGACCAGCTCAAGCCACGGGTGCGCGAGGCGTTTCTGTTGGCCCAATTGGACGGCCTGACCTGTCCACAGATCGCCCTGCGCCTGGGCGTGTCCAAGGCCACAGTGGAGCGCGACCTGTCCAAGGCGCTGCACGCCTGTTACCGGTTGCGCTATGCCGACTCCTGACTCGCGCCTGGTCGACCAGGCCATCCAGTGGATGATCAAGCTGCGCTACAACACCGCCGACGACGCCAGCACCGCGGCCTTTGAGCAGTGGCTGCAGACCAGCGAGGCGCATCAGCAGGCCTGGCAACGGGTCGCCACCCTGAATGACGATTTCAACCACTTGCCGGCGCATGTCAGTCGCCATGCACTCGACGGCGCACGCCGGCACATCAGCCGTCGTGAAGGCCTGAAAATGCTCGGGCTGTTTGCCGGCGCCGCAGGTTTAGCCTGGCTGGGCCGCGACTACACGCCCCTGCCCGCCTTGATGGCGGACTACCGCACCGCCACTGGCGAGCGGCGCTGGGTAGCATTGGAGGATGGCAGCAAAGTCCAGCTCAACAGCGCCAGCGCCGTCGACATTACCTCCAGCGCCGAACAACGGCTGGTGAACCTGCGCCAGGGTGAAATATTGATCAATACCGGCGTCGACCGCCGTCCGCTATGGGTGCATACCCGCGACGGTTACCTACGCGCCCTGGGCACACGCTTGCTGGTGCGCGAAGAACCCCAAGGCACCCTGCTGGCCGTGCAGCAGGGTGCGGTGGCGGTGTTTGCCGACCGCCATGACGGCACGGCACGCCAAGTGATCAAGCCTGGCGAACAGGTAGTGTTCAACCGTAGCGGTATCCGCCCGTCCCCCAACAACGGCCTGGACCCTTGGGCCTGGAGTGACGGGGTGATCAGCGCCCACAACATGCGTCTGGAGGACTTCCTGGCCGAGCTGGGCCGCTATCGCAATGGGTTGCTGCGTTGCAGCGAAGCCGTGGCGGGGCTGCGGGTGTCGGGTACTTACCAACTGGACGACACCGACCAGGTGCTCAAGTTGGTGGCGCAATCGCTGGCAATCGATGTGACCTACCGTAGCCGTTACTGGGTGACCGTCTCCGCTCGCGTGTGACCTTGCAAAATAAATGAGGTGAATTCTCATTGCCATTCGACCTGTAAGGAGAGGCCGATCAACAGGCCCGTGTTGTCCACTTCCTTCAGGAGCATCCCGCGGTCATGCAAGCGTTCCCCTCCAAACGTTCACCCCTCAGACACGCCCTCAATGCCACCCTCCTTGGCGCGTGCGTGGCGGCCAGCGCCTTGCCGTATACCGCAAGTGCCCAGGAGCCCGGCAGCGAGCGCCAGGCCCGCGCCTGGAATATTGCGCCTGGGCCGCTGGCGGGCGCCCTTGATCAGTTTGCGCGGCAGGCCGGTATCAGCCTGTCGTATGACGCTGGCAGCGTGGCAGGCAAAAGCAGCCCGGGGCTGAGCGGCACCCTGGCCCCCCAACAGGCCCTGAACCGGTTACTTCAGGGCCAGGGTTTGCAGGCGCAAAGCCAGGGCCAGAACGCTTGGTTACTGCTACCCCAGCAGCAAGCCGGCTCGACGCTGAACCTGGGCGCCACCACCATCACCGGTGATCGTTTGGGCGCCACCACCGAAGGCACCGGCTCCTACACCACCGGCGCCGTGACCATCGGCAAGGGCGAACACAGCCTGCGACGCACGCCGCAATCGGTGAGTGTGATGACCCGCAAGCTGATGGATGACCAGAACATCACCACCATCGACCAATTGCTGGAGCGCACCCCAGGCATCACCAGCTACGAATCACCCATGGGCGGCAAGTATTTTTACTCCCGGGGCTTCAAGATGCTCGGCCAATACCAATTCGACGGCGTGCCACTGGATATCGGCAAGGACTACGTACAGGCCGACAGTTTCAGCGCGAACATGGCGATCTATGATCGGGTGGAAGTCCTCAAGGGCGCTGCTGGCATGCTCAAGGGCGCCGGCACCGCCAGTGGTGCGGTGAACTTCGTACGCAAACGGCCCCAGGACAAGCCCACCACCAGCCTTGGCCTCTCGGCGGGCACCTGGGATAACTATCACGCCGAATTCGACACCGGCGGCCCATTGAACGACAGCGGCACGGTGCGTGGCCGCGCGGCGGTTAGCCAACAGAATCGTGGCTCGTACATGGACCTTGCCAAGCGTCAGGACCAGGCGTTTTACGCGGCCCTGGACATGGATGTCAGCCCTGATACCACCCTGGGCTTCGGGGCCAGCTATGAGGATGTCGACTCCACGCCGTGCTGGAGCGGCCTGCCGCGTTATCGTGACGGCAAAAGCCTCGGCCTGAGCCGCTCCACCTGCCTGGGCCAGGCCTGGAACGATTGGCAAAGCCAGCGCACCACGCTGTTCGCCGATCTGACCCATCACTTCAACGACGACTGGAAGCTCAAAGTCAGCGCCGTGCATAGCCGCAACCTGCAAGACATCAAATACGCCGCCAGCGAAAGCACCGTGGACTATGGTAACCCGGCCCCCACGCTCACCAGCTATGCAGCCTTGCTGGACTACGATCACAAAGACTACGGCCTGGACGCCTACATCGATGGTCAATTCGAAGCCTTTGGCCTGCAACATGAGTTGATCCTCGGCGCCAATGGCAGCCGTGGCACCCAGGACGATGTCTATGCGATCCGCAACCTGCCCCAGCGCCAAAGCGTCTTCAACCCCAACCACCACTTCCCGGAACCTGCCGACGACACCTTCTGGCCCAACATGTACCGTGGCGGCACGGTCAAGGAAACCGCCACTCAATACGGTGCCTACGCCACCTTGCGCCTGCGTCTGGCCGAACCTTTGATGCTGGTTTTGGGCAGTCGCGTCAGTTGGTATGAAAACCGCCGTGAGTCCCTGAACCTGGCCTGGGGCGAGTGGACCGACCAGGATGCACGCACCAAGGAAACCGGGGTGGTCACGCCGTTCGCCGCGCTGATCTACGACCTCACTGACAACCTTTCGGTGTACACCAGCTACGCCGATATCTTCCAGCCACAAAGCTCCTACGCTACGGTCAGCGGTTCGGCCCTCAAGCCGAAAATGGGTGAGAACTATGAGTTGGGCATCAAGGGCGAATGGTTTGACGGGCGCCTGAACAGCTCCCTGGCGCTGTTTCGCGCCATCGAAAAAAACGCCGCCCAAACCGATTTCGAGACCCGCTGCGGCAGCTCCTCCGACGGCTACTGCTACACCGACACGGGCAAAGTTCGCGCCCAAGGGGTCGAGGCCGAGCTGAGCGGCGAATTGATCGAGCGCCTGCAAGTGTTTGGCGGCTATACCTACACGCAAACCAAGAACCTGAAGAACATCGACAGCGCAGCCGAAGGCGCGGTGTCCAACACTTACGTGCCACGGCATATGCTGCGCTTGTGGGGCGACTACCAGTTGGACGGTGCGCTGTCGAAATGGACAGTCGGCGCAGGGGTCAACGCCCAAAGCAGCAACTACCGGCTGCAAACCATCAAACTGGAACAGGCCGGGTATGCGTTGTGGAATGCACGCCTGGCGTATCAGGTGGATGACACCTGGACCGTGGCGCTCAATGGCAACAACCTGTTCGATAAAAATTACTACCAGACCGTGGGCACCTCAGGCTGGGGTAATCTCTATGGAGAGCCGCGCAACCTGACCCTGAGCCTCAAAGGCAACTTCTAGGCACTGCCCCTCCTGTAGGAGCGAGCATGCTCGCTCCTACAACTTCCCCTTCCTGCCATCGTCAGAAAGCTTTTTTTCGCTGCCAGGCAAATCCCTACGTTTGTTCCTACACTCCAAAAAGCCAGCATCAATTCTCGATTTTTCTGAAAGCGTCCCCTCTTATGTCAATTAATCGTCATATCATGGAGGCCTTACGAGAGCCATTGACGGCAAAGGCCAAAAAGCCAAAACATTGACACGGACCCTCAAGAGAGCCACTATTTAGCCATCACTCCGTAAATTCCTGCGTCTGAACAGGCATTACGTATTACCCAGCAACAGCAGTTGTTCGATTTGCACCACTTGTAAAGCAAAGCTGCCTTATGGATGAGCAAACGAATAGGAACGTTCTGGTGGTGTATTGAGGATCTGATTTATGCGCGGTAAATCGTCGGTCGATAGCCTGTTTCTGACTCGTCCCGGTTTCGTTGAGTTTTTTGTCGTTTTCGTGAAACTGATCCACGGCCTTACGGCTGTGGTGCCGGCCATTATTCTGTTGTTCTACCCGGACCCCGTCGCCGAGCACATGCGCAACCACTACCTGGGCCTGCTGGTGTTTTTTGCGCTCCTGACCATCATTCTGTTCCAGGCTCTGGGGGTGTACTCCGAGGATCTGTTCAGCAACCGCCTGCGTTTTCGCGTGATGCTGGTGGCCTGGGTCTCGGCGTTTTGCATCCTGCTGTTCATGTACCAGATCCTGCTGCTCTTCCCACAGTTGAGCCCACGCAACCTGGCGGCCTGGTTTTCCATGAGCCTGGTGCTGTTTGGCGTGGAGCGGATATTGATGCTGCGCCTGTACCGCCATCTGATGGATAACGGCAAATTCCTCCAGCGCACCGTGATCCTGGGCTTTACCGACACGGCCGTGCATGTGGCTGAACACCTGTCGCGCAACAGTGACATCCGCTCCGGCCTGATCGGTTTTATCGACGACCGTACCGAGCGCATTCCCAAGGAATTGAGCCGCCTGCCGTTGCTGGGCAATACCCGCGACCTGGAAAAGCTGATCCGCTCCGAACAGGTCAACCAGGTGATGATCACCCTGCCCTGGGCTGCCGAGCAGCGCATCAATGGGTTGGTCAAGCGCCTGCGGCAGATGTCGGTGAACGTCATGCTGGTGCCGGATATGGCCGCCCTGCGCTACGGCCATAACCGCATCACCGATGTGGGCGGCATCCTGATGTTCAACACCTCGCAGTTGCCACTGCGGGGCTGGTCGCCCTTTATCAAACGTTGTGAAGACCTGCTGCTGGCCAGCATCGGCCTGCTGCTGCTGTCGCCGGTGATGCTGGTGACCGCCATCGCGATCAAACTCGATTCCAAGGGCCCGGTGCTGTTTCGCCAGAAGCGCTTTGGCTACAACGACAACCTGATCCGGGTATTCAAGTTCCGCTCAATGTACGTCGAACAGACCGACCTCAACGCCGAAAACCAGACCACGCGCCAGGACCCGCGCATTACCCGGGTCGGCAGGATCATCCGCAAGACCAGCATCGATGAGCTGCCCCAGCTGTTCAACGTACTGCTGGGCAATATGTCGATGGTCGGCCCGCGCCCCCACGCCACGGCCACCAAGGCGGCCGGGATTCCTTTCGAGCAAGCGGTCAGCGAATACAGCTCGCGCCATCGGGTCAAGCCTGGCATCACCGGCTGGGCGCAGATCAATGGTTACCGCGGCGAGACCGACACGCTGTTCAAGATTCAGAAACGGGTCGAATACGACCTGGAATACATCGCCAAATGGTCCGTGTGGCTGGACCTCTACATCGTTTTCATGACGGTCCCGGCCGTTCTTTCCACCAAGGAAGTCTATTGATGAACCCACTTAACGGATTGATCCCGTGCATCATCTCCGGTGGTTCGGGTACGCGGCTGTGGCCGGTTTCGCGGCAGAACATGCCCAAGCCGTTCATGCGCATGCGCGACGACCAGAGCCTGTTGCAGAAGACCTTCCTGCGGGCCAGTCACTTGCCGGGCGTCGACAGCATCCTGACCGTGACCAACCGCGACCTGCTGTTTCGCACCCTGGACGACTACCGCGCGGTGAACACCCAGCGCCTGGGCCTCGACCTGCTGCTGGAGCCGTTTGGCCGCAACACCGCCGCCGCCATCGCCGTGGCTGCGTTGCATGTGCAGGAGCATTTCGGCGCAGACGCGCAGTTGCTGGTGATGCCGGCCGATCATCTGGTCCTCGATGAAGGCGCCTTTGCCCAGGCGGTGGAAAAAGCCCGCGCGTTGGCCGAGGCCGGTTACCTGGTGACCTTTGGCATCCAGCCTGACCGAGCAGAAACCGGCTTTGGCTATATCGAACAAGGGCCGGCACTGGGCGCTGGGTTTCGGGTGCAGCGCTTTGTCGAAAAGCCCGACCAAGCCACCGCCCAAGGCTACCTGGACGGCGGCAAGCACCTGTGGAATGCCGGCATGTTCTGCTTCAAGGCAGCCACCCTGCTGGAAGAATTGGCCAGCCACGCCCCGGCGGTTCTGGAGGCGGCCAAGGCTGCACTGGAGCACAGCCAGAGCCTGCAAAACAGCAGCAGTCGCCAGCGCGAACTGAGCCCTGAAGGTTTCGGCACCGCGCCGGATATCTCCATTGATGTGGCGCTGATGGAAAAATCCGCCCAGGTTGCGGTCGTGCCCTGCGACATTGGCTGGAGCGATATCGGCTCTTGGGAAGCCCTGCGCCAACTCACGCCCAGTGATGACAATGGCAACCAGATCAATGGCGAGGCGATCCTGCACGACGTACATAACTGCTACATCGATTCGCCCAAGCGGGTACTCGGTGCGGTGGGCGTGCGCGACCTGATCATCGTCGACACCCCGGACGCCCTGCTGATCGCCGACGCCCATCGCAGCCAGGACGTGCGGCATATCGTTGCCGAACTCAAGCGCCAGAATCACCCGGCGTTCAGCCTGCACCGCACTGTCACCCGGCCTTGGGGCACCTACACGGTGCTGGAGGAAAGCACGCGGTTCAAAATCAAGCGCATCGTGGTCAAGCCCAAAGGCTCGCTGTCCCTGCAAATGCACCATCACCGCAGCGAGCATTGGGTAGTGGTCAGCGGCGCAGCGATGATCACCAATGGCGAACGCGAGATCCTGCTCAACATGAACGAGTCCACCTACATTCCCGCCGGGCACAAGCACCGCCTGACCAACCCCGGCATCATCGACCTGGTGATGATCGAGGTACAGAGCGGTGAGTACCTGGGTGAAGACGACATCGTGCGTTATGACGACATCTACGGCCGCGCGCCAGTTGAAGTGAAGCCCTGATGCGTACGTCATTGATCATCCCCACCCGCAACGCGGCCAGTCACCTGGACCGCCTGTTGCCAGCGCTGCGCATGCAGACGTTGCAACCGGACGAGATGCTGGTGGTCGACAGCGCATCGAGCGATGACACCGTGGCGCGCTTTCGCGAGTTTGGCGCACGTGTGGAGGTGATTGATGCCCGCGACTTCAACCACGGCGGCACCCGGCGCTGGGCCAGTGAACAGGTGGGCGGCGACGCCTTGATCGTGATGACCCAGGACGCGATTCCCGCCACCGCCGAGACCTTCGCCAACCTGATCAGCGAGCTGCAACTGGAGCCGCTCAATGGCGTGGCCTATGGACGGCAGCTGCCGCACCCCGGCGCCGGCGTGCTCGGCGCGCAGTCGCGGCACTTCAATTACCCGGCGGCCAGCCGCACCAAGCGCCTGGACGATGCAGCGCAACTGGGCATCAAGACCTGCTTCAGCTCTGACTCGTTTTCGGTGTACCGACGCAGCGCCCTGAGCGCGGTGGGCGGTTTCCCCCGGGATGTGATTGGCAGTGAAGACGCCTATGTGGCCGCGCGCATGCTGCTGGCCGGTTACCAGGTGCGCTATGCCGCGAGCGCGCAGGTGTATCACTCCCACGATTACCGCTTGCTGGAAGAGTTTCGCCGCTACTTCGATATCGGTGTGTTCTACGGCCGCGAACCGTGGATTCGCCAGGCGTTTGGCGACGCCGGCGGCGAAGGCAAACGTTATGTGCTGGCCGAACTGCACGCATTGCGCGAGGCCAACGCGCTGTATCGCGCCCCCGAAGTGGTGGTGCGCAGTGCCTTTAAATTGCTGGGCTATCGCCTCGGCCACCTTGAACGCCACCTGCCCAACGCGCTTAAACGGCGCCTGGGCATGTTTTCCACCTACTGGACTTGAGCCGTCATGAAGACTATCAACCGACGTTTCCGTCTTACCCTGCTCGGCCTTTTGAGCACCTCAATCTGGCTGGCCGGTTGTTCGACCCCCGCGCGGGTGCCGCTTCCTGACAACACTACGCTCAAGGCCGGCCATCAAGCGGCGCTGACCCTGGCCGACCTGCCACCGCCGCAGGTGCTGATCCAGAGCGGCGACTCGCTGCGTATCGTGCGTGATGCCCAGGAACCGGCGGCGGCCGATGACATGACGGTGTTCGTGGTGCGCCCCGACGGCGTGATCTCGGTGCCCAACATTGGCCGGGTCAAGGCGGCCTTGCGCACGCCCGAAGACCTAGGCAAGGAGATCACCGAGAAGTATAAGCGCATCTACCGCGAACCTGCGGTGACGGTGAACATCGCCAGCGCACCGAGCAACAAGGTGTTTATCGGCGGCGCGGTGTCCAACCCGGCGTTTTTCGACCTGGCCGGCAACGTCAGCGTCGAGCAGGCGCTGCTCAGCTCCGGTGGTGTATTGCCCTCGGCGGATGCCTCCAACGTGGCCTTGCTGCGTACCGGGCCCGATGGCAAGTACAGGACGTACTTCATCAGCCTGGAAAGCATGCTGACCAACCCCAATCACCCGCGGGTGGCGTTGCAGCGCGGCGATTTGATCTTTGTGCCGCAGTCGGGCATCGGCGCGACGGTGGAGGCCGTGGACATGTACTTCACCAAGCTGTTTCCGATCAACAAAGGGATTGGCATTGGCTTGAATTACGACCTGAACAAGAGCGACGTGAAAAACAGCGGCAACACCATCTACAACAACCCAACCATCAACGCAGGCCAAGGATTATGAAGCGGGCTTCGTATCACTCGAACCAAGCGTTCCCGCCTTTCGTAACCCCCATATGCAATGGAGTGATCCTGTGATCGAAATCCGCTCTCTTCGCGACCTGCTGCGGCTGTTTTTCATCTACCGCCGCGAATTCAAACTGGCCGTGATCACCACGATCGTCGTTGCCGTGCTGGGTGCCTTCCTGTTGCCGGCTCGCTACGAGTCGGACGCACGCTTGCTGGTAAAGCCGGGCCGGGACAACACCACGTTGCCGATCGAAGCCGCCAACCGTCAGACGCTGATTGCCCCGAGCACCCAGCACGACCCGATTGTCGACGAAGAAAAAATGCTCACGGGCCGGCCCATCGTGCATATCGTCGCCGAGCGCTATATGGCGATGACCGCCGAACCGCCGCAAGGCTTCTGGAAGGTCACCAAGTTCTACATCAAAAAGGGCGTGGGCGAAGTCATCAATGGCATTCGTAGTGTGCTGCAGTTCGTCGGCCTTGCCGAGAAACAAAGCCCGCTGGAACGCCTGGCGACCTCACTGGAGAAGAACTTCACCGCCGGTCACGAGCCGGGTTCTTCGGTGATCGAGATTTCCTTCACCTGGGACGATCCGGCGGTGGCGCAAAAAATCGTCGAGACATGGGTCAATGCCTACCTCGAAGAACGCGCGCGGATTCTCGGGCGCAAGAGCCTGCACACCTTCTATGAAACCGAACGCGCCAAGGTGGCAGAGAACATCCAGAGTCTGAAAGATCAGTTGCAAGGCCGCTTGAAGCAGATCGACTCGATCAGTGTCGATGCACGCCTGAAGAACCTGACCAACCAGATCGACCGCGTCACCGATGCCAAGGTCAGCGCACAGAACCAGATATCGGGGATTCGCAGCCTCCTGGCCAACGCCAGCCAGCAGATCAAGAGCCAGCCGGCAGACGTGGTCACGATGCGCGAAACCAGCCTCAACCCCACCCAGCTCGACCTCAAGCGCCAGCTCAATGCGCTGCAAGTTGAGCGGGCTCGGCTGCTGCGCACTTACCTGCCGGGCACGCCGCAGGTCAATCAGATCGAGCAGAACATCCGCGACATGGAAGCCCTCAGCGCCCAGGAAGCTACACGCCTGGAACGCTCGCAGAACACCGCGCCCAACAGCCTGGTGATCAACGTTAAACAGCAAATGATCGACGCCCAGTTGCAAGAGCGCAAACTGGCCGGGGAAATCGAGAACTACGACAAGACCCTTGCCGAACTGCGCGCCCAGCGTGACCAGGCGATGACCGATGAACCGCAACTCAACACCCT
Organism: Pseudomonas sp. KT_2_4; assembly: GCF_041410225.1. Classification (NCBI taxonomy): domain Bacteria; kingdom Pseudomonadati; phylum Pseudomonadota; class Gammaproteobacteria; order Pseudomonadales; family Pseudomonadaceae; genus Pseudomonas; species Pseudomonas sp. KT_2_4. Next base: position 6,035,533 of record NZ_CP166962.1, on the reverse strand, counting down.
GAGCCAACAACTGCGCACGGCCGAAAAGAGCTATGCGTTGTACTCGGACAATCTTGAACAGGCGCGAATCGACCACGAACTGGACAATAGCCAGATCAGTAACATTGCCCTGATCGAACACGCCACCCTCAACCCGGCCCGCGTGTTTCCCAAGAGCCTGCTGATGCTGTTGTTCGCCCTTCCTGCTGGCGTGGCCGTGGGCTTGCTGACCATCTATGTGCTGTACCTGCTGGACCAGCGCATCCACGATGGCACGCGCTTGCAGGAGATGTTCCATGTGCCGCTGTGGAGCAGCATTCCCGATGTGCAAGACGCAACGCCGGCAGCCGTCACCGCCAGCCTCTACCGCTTGTACAGCCTGCTGCCCCTGGATCGCATTGCCGCCGAAGGTTTTGCCCTGGGCCTGACCTCGGCGCGCCATGGCGAGGGTGTGACCTTTATCGCCTCGCAACTCAAGCGTCTGCTGGAGGAACGTGGTCACCGCGTCTCGGTCGATGGGGCGAGCGCGCCAACGCCGGGTGAGGTGTTGCTGCTGGACGCCTCGGCGCTGTCCTCCAACCCGCAGGCCTTCCTGACGCTGCGCCGCGCTGACCAGATCGTACTGGTGATCGAGGCCCGCACCAGCACCGTACCGACGATCGAAAATGCCGTGTCGTTGCTGACCACCGCGTTCGGCAAAGTCGACGGCATGATCCTCAACCGCCGTCGCTTCGAAGTGCCGGCCAAGGTGCTGGCACGACTCAACAGCTGGCGCGGGGCGGCCTGATGCGTATCGCACTGCTGGCGCCGCTGCCACCGGAGCAGACCGGGATCGCCGATTACGCCGCGCATCTGCGCCATGCGTTGACCGAACAGGGGCTGGAGGTGGTGACCCCGCTCGCCGGCTGCCTGGAATTGCCTGAACAGTTGAAGCGCCTGCAGGCCTTTGACTGGCGCGGCGTGGACCTGGTGCATGCCGAACTGGGGGGTGGGCGCTTCGGTGAGTTCCAGGCGCTGGAGTACCTGCGCCGGGCGCAACCGCACCTGCCGTTGACCGCCACGGTGCATGACCCGGAGCGCCTGATCTGGCGCCGGGCCAAGCTGTTTTTCCCCTTGACCCTACTTGAACGCCTGCCCCATCCGCTGCCCCAGGCGGCGGCGCTGCTGGCCGACCCGTTGACCTTGCACGAAGAGCGGCGCCTGGCCAAAGGTATGCGCCGGCTGATCACCCTCACCCGCCTGGGCGGCGACTGCCTGCGCCAGCGCATGGGCCTGCACCCGCAACAGGTGGCGGTGATTGCCCATGGCAACCTGCCCATCGTGCCCCAGGCGTTGCCGCCACTGGCACCGTTGCGCCTGCTGTATTTCGGTTTTATCTACCGTGGCAAGGGCATTGAAGACCTGCTCCAGGCCCTGGCCCAGTCACTGGCCGCCCACCCGCAATGCCGAAGCCAGGTACGCCTGACCCTGGCCGGTGGCACCGCGCCGGAAATGACCTTTGACCCCGCCGGCAACTACCTTGATGGCCTGCGCGAGCAGATCAGCGCCCTGCATCTTGAGGATGTGGTGGACTGGCAACTGAACCTGCCATCGGCGCAGATCCCTTCTACGATCCAGGCGCACCACGTGATGGTGCTGCCCTATCGCGAATCGAAAAAACTCAGTTTCCTAGGGCAAATGCGCGGCACCAGTGGCGCGCTGTCGTGGGCCAATGCATGCGGGCGCGGGGTGATCACCTCCAACGCCCGCGCCTTTGCCGAAGAGGTGGCTGGCGGTAATGGCATCACCTATCAGCAGGGCGATACAGCGTCCTTGAGCAACGCCTTGAGCCGATTGATCCTTGACCCGCAACAGGCGCAGCAATGGGCCGCCCGGGCTGGAGAAATCGGCCACCAACGCCAGTGGGCCAACACGGCCCAGCGGTTTGCTGAATTATTTCGGGATGCTTGTGAGGAGCCGTTGCGATGAACCTGTCATCCGTTCGCCCACTGTGGCGCTACTTGCCGCTGGCGCTGTCAATCGCCGTCGGTAGCGCCCTGCTGTTGAGTGAAAAAGTCGATGCGCAGCCGGTGAACCTGGCCCCGGAGCGCACCGTCGTCTGGAAGGACTTTCTCGGCGTAAACGCACACTTTCTGTGGTTCACACCCGAGCAGTACCACAAGCAGATCAAGCAGTATAAAAAGCTTGGATTGCAATGGGTGCGGGTCGACCTGCACTGGGATCGCCTGGAACCCAAAGAAGACGGTTATCAGCTCAGCACCTTCGATGAACTGGACCGCACCCTGACCGCTGAAAAAATCCGCTCGGTGTTTTACCTGGTGGGCTCGGCGCCCTTTATCACCACCGCCCCCAAGGGTGCGCAGTTCCAGGATCAGTACCGACCGCGGGATCCGGAAGTGTATGCGTTGCGCCTGGCACTTCTGGCCAAACGCTACCCCACTATTGATGCCTGGCAGGTGTGGAACGAGCAGAACCTACCGAACAACTGGCGCCCCAAAGTCGACGCCAAGGAGTACGGGCAATTGTTATTGGCCAGTCACCAGGCGCTGAACCTTGCCGCGCCCGGCAAACTGCAGGTCATGGGCGGCATGGCGTACTACAGCCAAATGCCGCCGCGTGGCAAAACCCTGATGTTCGAAGCACTCGGCGCGCTGGGTGTGCAAAACCTGGGCATGGTCGCGGCCTATCACCCTTATTCGATGACCCCGGAAACCGATGAGCCGGGCAAGAACGAAGTGCTGCTGCGCGGTGATCAACTCAACTCAATGCTGCACGGCGCCGGGATCAAGAACGTATGGGCCACCGAGTGGGGCTGGTCCAGCTACGCCGGCCCCAAGGAGATGCAGGACCTGATCGGTATCGACGGGCAGGCCGACTACACCTTGCGCCGCCTGGCGTTGATGGCGTCCCAGGACTACCAGAAGATTTTCCTGTTCGCGCTGTCCGACCTCGACCAACGCGCCTCGCCACGCGACCAGCATTACGGCCTGTTGAACCTTGATGGCGAACCCAAGCCGGTATACACCGCCCTCGCCCGCTTCCTGGAGATTACCGGCCCCACGCTTGAACCCGGCAACACGCCACAGTTGCAGGATGTACCGGACAGCTTCTACAGCGTGGCCTGGACCCGCCCTGACGGAAAACACCTGCTGATGTATTGGAGCGCCAAAGGCAGCAGCATCAGCCTGCCCGGCATCAAACACGCAGAACTGCTGGACCCGCTGACCGGCGCCCGGCAAACCCTGAGCGACGACAACGGTATTCGCCCAGCGGTGAAGCCAAGTTTGCAGATACTGGTGTGGTAGCCCCGGGCATGGAGAGCTGTACATGAGAATCCTCTGGATTGTGCCCTACCTGCCGTGGCCGACCACCAGCGGCGGCAAGACGCGGCAGTACCATTTGCTGCGCACCTTGAGTGAGCGCGGGCATCGCATCACGCTGCTGGCGCAATCGAAAACGCCGGCCGATGACGCGGCGCATGCGGCCTTGGAGCCGTTACTCGAACGCCTGATCGTCGTTCCACGCCGGCCGCTGAAACATCCGCTGACCCTGCTCGGCGGCCTGTTCGCGCCCTGGCCGCTGTTGACCACGGTCAACGGCCTGTCGGCACCGTTGCAGGCCCAGTTTGCGCAATTGTTGAATGAGCGCTGGGACGTGATTCAGGTAGAACACAGCTACAGCCTGCAGCCGTTTCTGCGCACCTTGCAGCAGCAACGGCGCGAGTTTGTGCTGACCGAGCACAACCTGGAATCGAGCCTCGGCGGCGCCACTTACGACCGTTTCCCCAAGTGGGCCACACCGTTTGTACAGTATGACCAGTGGCGCTGCCGGCAATGGGAACGCAAGGCGTTCGATGCCGCCGCTCATGTGGTCGCCGTGACCGAGGCGGACGCTCAGGCCATGCGGCCGTTGTCGTCGACGCCGGTAAGCGTGGTGGTCAATGGGGTCGACAGCCGCGCCTTTGCCGAGGTCAGCGCCGATGCGCAGAGCCAGCGCCTGTTGTTCGTCGGCAATTACGAGTACGCACCGAACCTGGACGCCGTGCAGTGGCTGCTCGACGAGATCTTCCCCAGGCTCTGGTTGCAGTGCCCGAGCGCACGCCTGGCAGTGGTCGGCTATGGCTTACCCGAACACTGGCGCGAGCGCTGGCCCGATGAACGTATCGAGTGGCTGGGGTTTGTTCCCGACCTGTGTGCCTTGCAACGCCGCTGCGCCGGTTTTGTCGCCCCGTTGCGCCATGGCGGCGGCTCCAAGCTCAAGGTGTTGGAGGCGATGGCCGCCGGCTTGCCGCTGGTGAGCACGGCCCAGGGCGTGTCCGGGTTGGCGGTACAGCCACAGGTACATTACTTGGCCGGCGAAAACGCTGAGGCCCTGGCCGACGCCGTTGTGCGCCTGCTGGATGAACCGGCGCTGGCCGGGCGACTGGCCGATGCGGCACGCGACTACGCGCGGCAATACCACGACTGGGCGGTGGCGGCTAATGAACTGGAGCACCTCTACCGCAGCTTGCTCACCGCCAAGGAGTCTCAGCCATGCGTGTAGCCCTGGACTATCGCCCCGCCACGGTTGCGCCGTCTTCGGGCATCGCCCGCCAGGTCGTGGCCCTGGAAGACGCCCTGCGCGCGCGGGGCAACACCGAGGTGGTGCTGTTCAGCGAAGCGCCCCTGGAGCATCCGCAGCGCCAGACTGCCGTTTGCCCGGCCTGGGCCAGCCCGCTGGACGGCCTGCAACGCCCACAAGTGCGCCTGCGGTTCGAGCGCGGGTTCTTGCCCAGGGCGCTGCACGAGCAGCAGATCGACCTGTACATCGCCACCGCCAATATGGGCTTGCCGTTGTGCCGTAAACCCGCCGGCACCCGCTATGTACTGGTGCTGCATGACCTGTTTCAGTTGACCCACCGCAACTTCCATCGCTCCAAACTCAAGGCCCTGGCCTACCGCCTGATCGACGGGGCCTCGATTGCCTGGTCGGTGTGGCAGGCTGATCGGGTGTGGTGCCCGTCGCAGTTTTCCTGCAATGAAGCCGCGCGCCTGTTCCCCTGGGCACGGGCCAAGTTCCGCGTGCTGAACAACCTGGTGCCCGAATTGAATGCAGCGCCAGAACCGCTGCCCGCCAACCTGCCGGCGCGTTACTGGCTGGTGGTGGGCACGCGGGAGCCGCGCAAGAACATGGAGTTCTTTCTGCGCCAATGGCAGGCCTGCCGTGCGCTGAACCCTGATGTGCCGGACTTGGTTCTGGTGGGCCACCCCAGCGATGTACCGGCGACACTCGGTGAGCTGCCGGGCCTGCATTGGTGCAGCGGTTTATCGGACGGGCAACTGCAAGCGCTCTACTGTCATGCGGCGTGCCTGTGGCAGCCGTCCTATGCCGAGGGCTTTGGCTTGCCGGTGGTGGAAGCCTTGAGTGTCGGCACGCCGGTAGCAGTGGCACGCGGCAGCGCCCTGGATGAAATCGCGCCGCCCGACGCCCCGCGCTTCGCCCCCCATGACGCCGAGCAATTGCACAAGGTCATGCAACAACTGGCAGGCGCCGAGGCCACGCAAGACGGCGACACACACCGCGCCTGGGCCCGGCAATTTGCCGAACCGGCCTATCGCGCGCGCCTGGACACTTTGCTCAAGGAATTGGACCGCTAATGCTGCCAGGAAAATTCGTCAGTCTGCTGCTGGGCCTTCTGTTCGGCGGGTTGCTGTTGGCTCTGTCGCCGATCAAGGTCATGCTGGTGGTGGCCGGTGTGGCCGTGGCCTTGACCCTGATCCGCTTTCCCCTGTGGGGCTTGCTGATTTTTGCGGTACTGGCCACCAGTATTCCCTACACCACCTTGCAACTGGGCATCCGTACCACCGTCAGCGAGGCGGTGTTGGGCCTGACCTGGGTCGGGGTGTTCTGGCAATCGTTCATCGGCAAGACCCGTGGTTTCATGCTGTGGCGACCGACCGAGCGGGCGCTGATGTGGCTGATGCTGTTCAGCACCATTCCGTTTATCTGGGGCATGCTGATCATCCATGCCGAAGGCAACGGGCCGGTGAACTGGGTGCGCTGGCTGATGAACCTGTCGATGCTGTTTATCGTGCCGCTGCTGCTGCGCACCGACGCTGACCGCGACAAGGTGGTGGTCGCCCTGTTGCTGGGTAACCTGGCGATGCTGCTGCTGTCGATCTTCATGTTCCTGAAGACGCGCAATGCGATGTCGATGATCGATATTCTCACCGACCTCAAATACGCCCACCCGGAAGCGGTGAAGGATATTTTCTCTGCCAACTACACGCGCATGGCCTCGCCCTGGGTGCACCCCAACCTGACCGGTGGCGTGCTGGTGCTGTTTATTCCCCTGGCGCTGTTCTATGGCTGGACCCGCAGCGGCTGGCGTCGGGCCCTGGGCCTGGCGGTGGCGGTGCTGGGGTGTGCCGGCCTGCTGCTGAGTATTTCCCGTGGTGCCATCGTGGCCCTGGCGCTGGTATTGATCTGGCTGGCCTACAAGCGCGTGCCGAACAGCGGACGCATTATCGGTATCGGGGCGGCGTTCGCCGTTGCGCTGGTGATGTTCTATCCGCCGTTGCAGGAGCGCTTGCTGACCATCTTCTCGACCACCAACGCCAGTACCGAAATCCGCTTTGACGAGTACGCCCGGTTCCCCACCGCCATGGCGACCTACCCCCTGGGGATCGGCTTCAAGATCGACCCGCCCGTGCCCGGCTCCAATCTGTTGGGGATCTCCAACCTGTGGCTGAACTTCATCTACAAAGTCGGCATTCCAGGGATGCTGCTGTTTATCACCGTCACCCTGTTGTGGTGGCGCGAAGTGCGCCCCCTGGGCCAGGTGCGCAAAGTCACCGCCGACAATGCGCTGTGGCTGGGGTGCCTCTGTGGTGTGTTGGCGGCACTGCTGACGGGGATTTTCGACCATTATTTCAGCTTCACCTTTGTACTGATCGCGCTGTTCTGGCTGTTGATGGGCATGAGCCTGCAACAGGTGCGTCTGCGCCCCTCCATTACCGCCCCTGTTGCTGCTATTGCGCCAAAGGATAACCAACCATGAAGCACCGGATGATCCACTCCACCGACTTGCGTGACCGCCTCCCCACGCTGGCCGCTGAAATGGGCGTGAGCCTGCCGGACCTGGAAGAGGCGCTGGACTGGTGCCTGGCCAACGACGTGGTATTTGAAGAAGGCGAAGGCGACAACAAGCGCTTCTGGATCAGCTCCATCGATCTGGAAACCGCGATTGAGCACCCGGTGGCGCGCCGCCTGTTCCACCGGATGAAACAGGACCTTGCGGCCCAGCTACTGCCGCGTTACGGCAAAAACTGGGCGACCGTCAAAGACCGGTGGCGCAGTGTCTGGGACATGGCCTACAACATCTTGATCAACAAGATCCCCAGCCACCATGTACGCATCGCCTGGCTGCGCCTGGGTGGCGCGAAGATCGGCAAGGGCTCCAGCTTGTGGCGTAACACCGAGGTGCTGGGCATGCACAATCTGGTGGTCGGCGACGATTCGGTAATCGGTTGGCATTGCCAGGTGGACGCCCGTGCCGGGCTGGTGATCGGTAACCACGTGGCGATCGCCTCCCACGTGCTGATCATCGCCGGCAGTCATGATTTGCAGGCACCGGAGTTCTGGTCGATTTCCGGGCCGATCTACATCGACGACTACGTGTGGATCGGCAGCCGGGCGTTGATCGGCTACGGCACGCACCTGGGCTATGGTTCAGTGATCAGCGCCAATACCGTGGTGGCCAAGGCAGTAGCCCCCTACAAAATCATTGGCGGTTCCGGGGCCAAAATCATGGGCGAACGTTGCCATGATCTGAACTACAAGGTGGGTGGCAAAGGCCTGTTCACCCTGTTTCACTGATGTTCGGCAGCACGCTCTGGCTGACCCTCGCGACCCTCGCAGGGCTGGTCGCCGGTTTCGCCCGCGAATGGCTGCTGGTGGCGGCCTGGGGCGCGGGCAGTCGCAGCGACGGGTTTCTGGTGGCGGTGTTTTTGCCCGAAGCATTGCGCATGACCCTGGCCGCCGGCTTGCTTGCGGCGGCTGCCCTGCCCCTCTATCAACAACGCGACCCACACCGCCAGCAGGCCTGGCTGGCCAGCCTATCCCCACGCCTGCTGGGAGTGGGCCTGGCGCTGTTTGCCGTACTGGCGCTGGGCGCGCCGCTGTGGGTGCGCCTGATCGGCCCCGGCCTGGACGTGGCGGCCCATGCCGAAGCCGCCGCTAACTTGCGTTGGCTGGCCGCCTGTGCGCCGGGCCTGGTGATGCATGGGCTGTTCAGTATTCCCTTACAGGCACGCCAACGTTTTGTCCTGCCGGGCCTGGGCTCTTTACTGTTCAATCTGCCACCGGTGCTGTACCTGTTTATCCGTGGCAGCTCCAGCGACAGTGCCGAACTGGCCATGAGCTTTTTTGCCGGCAGTGTGTTGATGTGCCTGCCGTTGCTGGTGCCGGTCTGGTCTTTCGGCTGGCGGCCGTGGCAGATCAGCGGCGACCCGCTGGCAGGCCGCGAATTGCTGGGCCGCATCGGCCCGTTGTTGGCCAGCAACGTGGCCAGCCAGGGCCTGGCGCTACTGGAGCGATTGATCGCCAGTTTCCTGGGGGAAGGCGCGGTGACGTGGGTTAACCTCGCACGCAAGCTGATCAACCTGCCATTGATCGCCCTGATGAGCCTCAACCAAGTGCTGCTGGGCATGATGAGCGGCGAACAAGGTCAGCAGCGCCTGGCCCTGCTGCGTCGCGGCCTGGATGCAGCGACCCTGCTGAGCCTGCCTGCGGCCTTCGGCCTGATTGGCGCCAGCCCCACGCTGATCCATCTGCTGATGCCCGCCCAGAGCGTCGATGGCCCACTGCCGGCGCTGCTGGCCTGGTTCGCCACGCCTCTGGTGTTTGGCGCCTGGAACGCGATGCTCGCTCGCTATGCCTATGCCAGCGGCGACACGCGCCTGCCGCTCAATTGCGAACTGCTGGGCAGCCTGGTCAACGCCGCCTTGCTGGTGGTGCTGCCCTATTGTATCGGCCTGCCGGGGATCGCCTTGGCGGCGTTGGGTGGCGTCGTGGTGACGAACTTGTTGCTGATGCACCGCCAGCAACTGCTCGGCCAACTGGGCTGGCCATTGCAGTGGGGCTTGAGCGGGGTGCTGTTGGGTGTGGCGGCGCTGGCCCTGCACCCCTTGCACAACGATGGGTGGCAGTTGGGGTTGAGTAGCCTGGCCGGCGCGCTGGTGTTGGTGGGGTTGGGGTTTTGGCTCAAGCCGTGGAAAGCCTGAGGCCGGTTCCCACCAGAACGGTGGGAGGGGACCTGTTCAATCTTCCAGCGGCTTGGGGGCTTTGTTGCCGGGCTTGGCGGGCTTGGTGCCCTTGGCAGCAGCCGCTGGCGCGGCTGGAACAGGCTCCGGCTCCGCAGGTGCGGCAAGCTCCTTTTCCGCCTGAGGCATCTGGTCAATGGCGCTGAAGAACTCCTTCAGGTCAAGGCTGTCCGGTGGCACGGTTTTTTCGAGTTTCTTCTCACCGTCCTTGCCGATCAGAATCACCTTGGTGCCGCTGCCGACGCCGAGCTTGAGGGCGCGGATCAGCGCGTTGGTTTCAGGCGGCGTGAGCTTTTTGCTGTCCTTTGGGTCCTTGGCGAACTTCTCTCCTTCAGCGCCAATGCTGCCGAACTTCACGGTATAGAACACCATGCTGCGCTCTTCGAAGGACTGCTTGGTGGCAGCCTCTTCCAGTTGTTTCTTCAGCGTTGCCAGTGTCGGGTTTCCAGCATCAAGCTCCACGACCACCAGGGGGCGCGTCTTGCCCAACTCCTGCTTGAGCGGATTATCATCAGCGGCCAACAACGGCCCCGTAAAAGCCATCAAGGTAGCCAGGGTCAGCGACCGGATGAGCATGCGCACCTCCTTTGAATTCCATGCAGGGTTCTTGAGTTTCATGTCTGCGACAGCCAAATTCAAGGATGATTCCTACAACACCTTGAGAAGCGTAGGTCAGGAAGCCCGCTACGCAAGGGCTTGGACAGTGGCCTGGTCATTGTTTCTTCCGGTTACGAGACCTTCCACTGCGGCCAATGCCGGGTAAAAACGGGGGCCACGACAGGGTCGGCGTCTACCCGCTCCAGGCTCTGCGCAAAGCCCGGCGCCAGGTTGCCGAGCACCTCGCGCGCGTCGTCCCAACGCGATACCGCCGCCGCCATGATGCCCAGTGCATTCGGCGCGTTGCTGGGTGTAAACAGTTGGCCGGCAAACTGATCGGCAAACACGACCCAGGCCTGATGCAGGTAGCGCCGTGTGCCGCTGACCAGTTGTGCTTGCTGCACCTCATCGGCATTGCCCAACCAGCGTTGCGGGTAGTCGATGATGCCGATCGCCGAATAGCAGTTGGCGGCGATATACAGCAAGCCGCGCAGGATCTGCGTACGATCGCCAGCCAGCAACTCGGCCTTGGGATACTCCAGGCCCAGGTGGATCAGGATCGCGGCGCTTTCGGTCAGTACCTGGCCATTTGGAGTGACCAGGGTGGGGATCTGCTTGAGTGGATTGATACGTGCGAGGGCGTCGCTACCCTCGCCGTCCTGCCAGGAACTGGCCTGCACGCGATGCCACGGCACTGCGCAGCGCTGCAGGGCGATTTCGATCATGCAGGATCCGGATTCGTCGGTGCCGTAAAGGGTGTACATGGGCGTTTCCTCCTGAGCGATGGGCAATATTGAGCCTGTGGTGATTACCTAGAATAGCCCCATCTGCCCGCCTACCAGGGTACCGAAATCGTCATTCACGAACGGCAGGATTGCGTCAGCCACGGGCTGCAATTGGCGCGTGACGTAGTGGTCGTAGTCGATGGGCGCCTGCCGCACTTCCAGCGGTTCCGGGCCGTTGACGCTGATCACGTAGCTGATCCAGCCACCGCGCTGGTACTGGCGCGGGCGGCCCAGGCGATCGTTGTACTCGTCCGCCAGGCGCGCGGCGCGTACGTGGGGCGGGACGTTGCGTTCGTAGTCGTGCAAGGGCCGGCGCAGGCGTTTGCGGTAGATCAGCAACTCATCGAATTCGCCGCTCAAGGTACGCCGCACGTAGTCGCGTATGTAGTCCTGATGGGGTTGGCGATGGAAGATGCGTTGGTAGAGTTCCTGCTGGAATTGCCGGGCCAGGGGCGACCAGTCGCTGCGCACGGTTTCCAGGCCTTTGTAGACCATTTCTTCGCCGCCATCTTCGCGCACGACCAGGCCCGCATAGCGCTTTTTGCTGCCCTCCTCGGCGCCACGAATGGTCGGCATCAGGAAGCGGCTGAAGTGGGTTTCGTATTGCAGCTCCAGGGCGCTTTGCAGGCCGTACTCGTTGCTCAGGTGCACGCGCCACCAGTCGTTGACGTGCTGCACCAGCGCCAGGCCGATGCGATTGGCGTCCTGCGCAGAGTGCGCGCTGCCCAGCCAGACGAAGGTGGAGTCGGTGTCACCGTAAATCACCTCGTACCCTTGGGCCTCAACCAGCGCGCGGGTCTGGCGCATGATCTGGTGCCCCCGCAGGGTGATCGAGGATGCCAGCCGGGTGTCGAAGAACCGGCAGCCGCTGGAGCCGAGCACACCGTAAAAGGCGTTCATGATGATCTTCAGTGCCTGGGACAACGGCGCATTGCGCTCGCGCTTGGCCTCTTCGCGGCCTTCGGACACCCGGGTGACGATGGACGGCAGGCAATGCCGGGTGCGGGAGAAGCGTGCGCCGCGAAAGCCTTCCACCGAGTCGCTGTCGTCAGGATGCTTGAGGCCTTCGATCAAGCCGACCGGGTCGATGAGGAAACTGCGGATGATCGATGGGTAAAGGCTTTTGTAGTCCAGCACCAGCACCGATTCATAGAGGCCCGGGCGCGAGTCCATGACAAACCCGCCGGGGCTGGCTTGGGGCGGTTTGTCACCCAGGTTCGGCGCGACGAAACCCTGGCGGTGCATCAACGGCATGTACAGGTGGGTGAAGGCGGCCACCGAGCCGCCGTTACGGTCGGCCGGCAACCCGGTGACGCTGGCGCGTTCGAGCAAGAACTTGAGCAGCTCGGTCTTCTCGAAAATCCGCGTGACCAGTTCGCAGTCCTTGAGGTTGTAGCGCGCCAGGGCGGGTTTGTCCTCGGCGAACATGCGGTTGATTTCGTCCATGCGCTGGTACGGCGTGGAGATGTCCTTGCCTTCGCCAAGCAGGGTTTGCGCGACGTTTTCAAGGCTGAAGGATTCAAAACTCCAAGTGGCCGAACGCAACGCTTCGATACCGTCGATGATCAACCGCCCCGCCGCCGCCGCGAAGTAGTGATTGCGGCTGCCATGTTCGCGCCAGGCCATGGTTTCACCGCCACGCCCCAGCAACAGCGGCACGTTCAGGCGCTGGGCGTGTTCGTGGAGTACGCGCAGGTCGAACTGCACCACATTCCAGCCGATGATCGCGTCGGGGTCGAAAGTGGCCAGCCATTGGTTGAGGCGCTCGAGCAGTTGAGCACGGGTGTCGCAATAGTCGAGCTTGAAATCCACGGCGTCGGTTTTGTTCGGCGGGCCGAGCATGTACACCTGGCGCTCGCCGCAGCCTTCGAGGGCGATGGAATAGAGATCGCCCTGGGCGGTGGTCTCGATATCCAGGGACACCAGCTTCAAGGGCGGGCGATAGTCGGGGGCAGGCTTCATCTGCGCGTCGAGCACGGTGCCGCTTGCATCAGCGGTGCCCCCGAACCAGACGGGAGCGGTGATAAAACGCTCCATCATGTAGCGCTCCGGCGGGCGCACGTCACCTTCGTAGACATCGACTCCGGCAGCGCGCAGGCGCTTCTCGATATCCATCAACTGGCGGTGCTGGCGCGCATAGAGGCCCAGAACCGGGCGGTGATGAAAGTCGCATAGCTGCAAGGGGCGCAACTCGAGATCACGTTCACCCTTGAGCAGCCAATCGAGCGGCTTGCGGTGGGCTTGCGGGATGAACACCACCGAGGTCTGCACGGGTAGGCGAATGCACCGTGGCCCTTGGTCGGTGGCCAGCCAGAAGCTGACCTCGGTACCCGCCGGGGTATCGCGCCAATGCCGGGTCAGGACAAACCCCTGCTGTAAATCCACCGTACCGCACCTCAAGAATCGCGTTCAGGGCGTGATTCTACTCGGCATCCGGGCCAAGGCGTCGGGTAAACGCACACCTAGCGCGCAATATCATAAAAAGGATGTCATCGCTTTTTAGGATAAGAATGCGCTGGCAATATCAAATGGCTATATAGGAAGATAGCGCGATTCAAGAAAAGGATTTCGCGCATGTCGTTCGTCCCCCGCCGTCTGGCCCTGACTATTTCGTTGATTGTTTCCGGCGCCTCGCTTTCTCCTGCCAGCCTTGCTCAAGCATTCATCGATACCCCAACCAGTACCCCGCTCACCGTGGGCAGTGGCTATTTTTACAATCCCAGTTTGTGGGTGACCAAGACCGGCAGCATCACCACCCCTACGACCGCCGTCAGCGTTCGCCAAAACCTGCCTGATTGGCAACGCAATGTCTTCATTCAAAATGACGGCTCGATCAGTGCCGATAAATTAGACGCGATCAGCCTGGGCGCTGCGACCGATGTGCGCATCGACAACACCGGGGTAATCTCGGGCGCCCGGCATGCAATCTCAGGCGAACAACTCAATTTGCTGAGCAATAATGGCACGCTTACCGGACGTGACGGCGCTGGGGTTTCGATAACGGGCGATGCCATGGTTTACAACGACGGCACGATCACTGGCGGACGAGAGGGACGCCTGGAGAATATCGATGGCGATGGCCTACGCGTAGGGGGCATTGCCCACATCGAAAACTCTGGCGTTATCCGGGCATTGGGCGCCAGTGGAGCGGACAATAATGGCCGAGCCAACACCAGCGATGGGGTATCGATTGGCGGTGGCTACCTGTTCAACGGCGGCAGGTTTGATCCTTCCACAGGCATTCCACGTACCGGCTCAATCACAGGTACCAACAATGGCCTCTTAGTCAGTGATGGCCATGATGGGCCGGCAACCGGCGCAACGGAGCTGAGAAATTTCGTCGACCTGCGTGGGCTTGATGGCTATGGCGCACGCTTTATCGGTAATTTCGACGACCGGGTATTCAACGGTGCCCTGATCAGCGGGAGTAATGGTGTAGCCCTGGACATGGGGGGCGGCAACGACACCTTGACGCTGTACCCCGGCGCCCGTTTTGAGGGGTTAGTTGACGGCGGCGCAGGGCATAACACCATGATTCTGGAGGGCTACCAATATTATCCTTCAGATACGCGTGAACCCGACGGGACGGTCGAGGCGACGCGCAATTTTGACGTACTACAAGTGAGTCGCGGCTACTGGGTACTCAATGGTCGCGGCGATTTCAGCGAAGGCGCACGCCTCTCTGCCAATGGTCACTTAAACAACCAGGGCAACATCGCTGGTGACGTGATCGTCGACCAAGGCGCGACTTACCGGGGCCGAGGCTCAGTCAACAATCTTACCGTCAGCGGGAGATTGATCACGGATACCGTTGTCGGCGCTCCTCAGGTCAACGGCAACCTGATCATGAAGCCAGGCTCTGCATTCGAGTTCGCTACTTATCCCGACGGCAGTGCTGCGACAACCCATGTGGTCGGCAATGCCAGCCTCAACGGTGCCTATTTGTGGCCGCAGCCGGGTTACTCGATGGACTATCCCTGGCACAGCACGTACACGGTCCTGCAAGCAGGCAGCATCACGGGGACCTTTGATGACTCCAACCTGCGCAGCTACTACGCCTTCCTGACGCCAACACTCAGCTACGACAATAACCGGGTGAACCTGAGCTACACACGCAACGATGTCGAGTTCATCGATTACGCCCGTACCCGTAACGCCGCCCACGCAGTCAACAGCATCGAGTCCATCACGTGGCGCCACTGGAGCAACTGGGATGGCAGTTTCCCCCCGCCCTCCATGATGCGAAACCCCAACCCGCTCTACGACGCGCTGCTGGCCACCTCGGAGACTACGGCCAGCGCCGCGCTCGAGGCCCTGGCAGGCAGCAGCAACGCCAACCTCGCCAGTGCCACACTGGCGGCCAGCAGCCAGGTGGCCACGTCCATGCTGTCGGCCATGCGCCAGATGAGCAGCAGTTCAAGCTTGCTCGTCGGGCTTGATCCAGTACAAACACCTGAGCTGGCCATAAGTGGCATCCCCAGCAGTGCCCGCAACTTGAATGATCCAAACGCGCGAGGCCGCGTGTGGCTGCAAGGTATCGGCAGCTACGGCAAGCTTGATGGTCAACACGGCAATGCGTCTTCACAGCAACGCACACAAGGCAGTCTGCTGGGTATTGACTGGTCCTTGTCGCCTCTCTGGCGCCTGGGTGTACTGGGCGGCTATTCGAAGACCGATATGGACAGCCACAACGTCGATAATTCATTGCGCAGCTGGCACGCGGGGGCATATGCCGTACGCCAGGATGGCCCAGTTGCGTTGCGCCTGGGGGCTGCGTACAGCCAGCACAGGGGTAACAACAAGCGCACAGTGGAATTCGCAGGTTTCAGCGAGCGCCCCAAGGGTGATTACGATGCCAATAGCCAGCAAGCCTTTGCCGAGATGGGTTACATGCTGGGTAACGGCCGATTGAATATCGAACCCTTCGCCAACCTCGGCTATCAGCGCTATCACCGCGACAACTACCGCGAGAAAGGCGGCGATGCTTCACTCAAGGTGGATGCACAAACCCAGGACAATGTCAGCAGTACCTTCGGGGTGCGCCTGGCTCATCTGAGCCAACTGGACAATGGCATCAGCCTGACCCCGCGGGCCAGCTTCGGCTGGCGGCACCTCTATGGCAATGTCGACAGTAAGACTCGGCAGGCTTTTTTGATTGGCGGCGACGCGTTCAATATTGAAGGCAGCGCACTGGACCGCGACGGCTTGATGGTTGAAGTGGGGTTGGCGGTGGGTTTGTCTGCGCAGCAGAACCTGAGTGTCGGTTATAACGGCGAGCTGGGTAGCAATAGCCGCAATCATGCGGTGGTCGGCCAGTGGCAGATGAGTTTCTAAAGCAATCGAATGCACGCTGGCGTGAAGCCGGGCATCAACCATGATGCCCGTTCGGGTCAGGCTTGATTCAGATAGCTTTCGATATTGCTCATTTGTTCGTCCCAGCCACGGGAGTTCATCTTGAAGGCTTTCTGGCGCCGCGCTTCGGGGATCTGGTCAAAACCGGACTCGACGACCCGCAAGAGGATGCCTGGAGCGCGATCCTCAATCGTGAACTCCACCAGCGTAGGTGTTTCCTTGTCGTAGTCGACGCCCTCTTCCACTGCAAAAGGATGCCACCAGAAAGAAAACAGCGTTTGGGGCAGGATGCGTTCGATCCTGGCCTTCCACACGACATGTTCGTAACCTGGGTAGGTAATTGGCGCTTCGATGGTTTCTCCGGCCACAAAGGTTTTACCTTTAAGCGCGATACCGAACCAGTTACCAAATTGCTCGGCCTGCGTGAGTGCCTCCCAGACCTGTTTACGTGATGCGCTGAGCAGCACCTTGCGTTCGATGCGATCTAATACGTGCATGAGTCACCTCCTTCACTGAACACTAGGCGACATCAACCAATGCGCAACCTTGCGTTGTGCGCGATGATGATGACCCCCTCCTTGCCTGGCCATAGGTTATGACTGACCCACTGAATGGAAGTTGCTTGTGCAAAGGTGTGCGCTACCAAGTCGACAGCCTGGACATGCCCATCAGCCACTGCCACTGCGAAAGCTGCCGCAAGGCACACGCGGCCGCGTTTGTTGCCACGGCCGGGGTGATGCGTGAGCATTTTCGCTGGACGCAGGGTGAGGAGCTGCTGTCGTCCTTTGAATCTTCGCCGGGCAAATTCAGGCATTTCTGCTCGCGTTGCGGCGCGCATCTAATTGCTGAACGTGGGCATCAGCCCCACGTGATCGTGCGGGTGGCGACGCTAGATGATGATCCGGGCGCCAGGCCCACCTCGCATATCTGGACGGCCCATGAAGTGCCCTGGCTGGCCTATGACGGCGTAGCGCGCTGGGACGAGTGGAGGGTTTGAGTCAAACCCGTGGATCACCCGGTGCCTTGGCCGGCGCCGCATATTGCGGCTTGAGGTGGCCTTCCTGGTCGAGCAGCCAGGCATCCATGATCTGGCGCACCACAGGCCCGGCTACACGGCCGCCGGCCTCACCGTTTTCGATCATGACTGAAATCACGATTTTCGGATGTTCGGCCGGCGCGAAGCCGACGAACAAGGCGTTATCGCGATGCCGCTCCAAGGTCTTGTTGCGGTTGTAGCGCTCACCCTGTTTGATCGCCACCACCTGGGCGGTACCACTCTTGCCGGCGATACGGTATTGGGCGCCTTGTGCTGCCGCTCGGGCGATACCGCGTGGATCGTGCATCACCAATTGCATGCCGTGGTTGACCTGCTCCCAGTCACGAGGGTCCTTGAGCACCACGTTGGGCATTGGGTGCTCATCTACAGGCGCCACGCCATTGATGGTCTTGGCCAGGTGCGGGCGGTTCCATACACCTTTGTTGGCAATCAATGCTGTGGCCTGGGCCAATTGCAGTGGCGTCACCTGCATATAGCCTTGGCCAATGCCGAGGATCACGGTTTCGCCTGGGAACCACGGCTGGCGACGGGTCGCACGCTTCCAGGCTTGGGATGGCATCAGGCCGGCAGACTCTTCGAACATATCCAGGGACACTTTCTGGCCCAGGCCGAACTCGGCCAGATAGTCGTGCAGGCGGTCGATCCCGAGCTTATGGGCCAGGTCGTAGAAGTAAGTGTCGTTGGAACGCATGATGGCCGCGTCCATGTCCACCCAGCCGTCACCGCTGTGGTTCCAGTTGCGGTATTTGTGGTCAAAGTCTGGCAACTGATAGTAACCCGGGTCGAACACTCGGGTTTGTGGGGTAACGACACCGCTGTCGAGACCGGCAATGGCCACTTCCGGCTTGATGGTTGAACCTGGCGCGTAGAGCCCGCGTAGCACGCGGTTGAACAGCGGCCGGTCAATGGAGTCGTGCAGCGCGGCGTACTCCTTGAAGCTGATGCCGGTGACGAACAGGTTCGGATCGAAACTCGGTTTACTGACCATAGCCAGTACTTCACCGGTTTGCGGGTCCAGGGCGACCACTGAACCGCGACGGTCGCCCAAGGCCTCTTCGGCGGCTTCCTGTAGCTTGACGTCGAGGCTCAGGACGATGTTTTTGCCAGGGATCGGATCGGTGTGCTTGAGCACGCGCAGCACACGGCCCTGTGCGTTGGTCT
Source organism: Pseudomonas sp. KT_2_4 (assembly GCF_041410225.1). Classification (NCBI taxonomy): domain Bacteria; kingdom Pseudomonadati; phylum Pseudomonadota; class Gammaproteobacteria; order Pseudomonadales; family Pseudomonadaceae; genus Pseudomonas; species Pseudomonas sp. KT_2_4. The sequence continues at coordinate 6,017,300 of NZ_CP166962.1, read as the reverse complement.
CGACCTCTTCATAACCGACATGGCCATGCAGTTCTGACTCGTAAAAGCGCTCGATTCCGGTTTTGCCGATGGATTGGGTACCGCGGTACTCCACCGAATCAAGGGTCTTGGATTCTTTTTCGTTGATGCGGCCGACGTAGCCGATGGAGTGGGCAAAGTGCGCGCCCAGGGGGTAGTGGCGAACGAATTGTGGCTCGACGTCCACACCAGGTAGACGGAACTCGTTAACGGCCAAAACGGCGATCTGCTCTTCGGTCAATTCGTAGAACAACGTGACGGGAACAAACGGGTGACGGGCCTGCTTGAGCGCCTTATCAAACACCGCACGGTCTTCGGCAGGCAGGTGCAACAGATTGACGATTTCGTCCAGCTCACCCTTGAGGTCGGCGGTGCGCTCACGGGTGATGGTCAGGTTATAACTAGGGCGGTTGTCGGCCAGCACCACGCCATTACGGTCATAGATCAAGCCGCGAGTCGGTGTGATAGGCAGTACGTGGACCCGGTTGTTCTCCGAAATTGTGGAGTGGTAGTCGTACTGCACCACCTGCAGGAAATACATGCGCCCTACCAGCGCACAGGTGATCCCAATCACCAGCACCGCACAGGCGAGCAAGCGCTTGTTGACCAGGCGGTTTTCTTTTTCGTGATCTTTGATAGGTATCGGTTCAGGCATTTCTACAGCATCTCGTTGGAAAAGGTCGACGCCGCATCCTGCGGATAAGGATCAATCCTTGTGAAAATGTGCTGCACCATAGCAAAAATGCAGAAACACTTTGTATCGAATTCCCTCAACGGCAGCTTATTTAATGTTGCCAGAAGCGCTGGAACTTTCGAGCGCCCAAAACAAAACCCCAACTGCTTTCGCAATTGGGGTTTCGGAATTTAATCTTGACGATGACCTACTCTCACATGGGGAAACCCCACACTACCATCGGCGATGCATCGTTTCACTGCTGAGTTCGGGATGGGATCAGGTGGTTCCAATGCTCTATGGTCGTCAAGAAATTCGGGTACTGAGTCGTGACCAGTTGGCCTCGCTTCAGCAAATTGGGTATGTGATAGTTTTCGGTGTTTTGTGAGCGTCGAACTTTCGGTTCATTGCGTCTTCACACACCGCAATCTGGTCTCTCTCGAGTTCGCAAATTGCTTGGGTGTTATATGGTCAAGCCTCACGGGCAATTAGTATTGGTTAGCTCAACGCCTCACAGCGCTTACACACCCAACCTATCAACGTCGTAGTCTTCGACGGCCCTTCAGGGAACTCAAGGTTCCAGTGAGATCTCATCTTGAGGCTAGTTTCCCGCTTAGATGCTTTCAGCGGTTATCTATTCCGAACATAGCTACCCGGCAATGCCACTGGCGTGACAACCGGAACACCAGAGGTTCGTCCACTCCGGTCCTCTCGTACTAGGAGCAGCCCCTCTCAAATCTCAAACGTCCACGGCAGATAGGGACCGAACTGTCTCACGACGTTCTAAACCCAGCTCGCGTACCACTTTAAATGGCGAACAGCCATACCCTTGGGACCGGCTTCAGCCCCAGGATGTGATGAGCCGACATCGAGGTGCCAAACACCGCCGTCGATATGAACTCTTGGGCGGTATCAGCCTGTTATCCCCGGAGTACCTTTTATCCGTTGAGCGATGGCCCTTCCATACAGAACCACCGGATCACTAAGACCTACTTTCGTACCTGCTCGACGTGTCTGTCTCGCAGTCAAGCGCGCTTTTGCCTTTATACTCTACGACCGATTTCCGACCGGTCTGAGCGCACCTTCGTACTCCTCCGTTACTCTTTAGGAGGAGACCGCCCCAGTCAAACTACCCACCATACACTGTCCTCGATCCGGATAACGGACCTGAGTTAGAACCTCAAAGTTGCCAGGGTGGTATTTCAAGGATGGCTCCACGCAGACTGGCGTCCACGCTTCAAAGCCTCCCACCTATCCTACACAAGCAAATTCAAAGTCCAGTGCAAAGCTATAGTAAAGGTTCACGGGGTCTTTCCGTCTAGCCGCGGATACACTGCATCTTCACAGCGATTTCAATTTCACTGAGTCTCGGGTGGAGACAGCGCCGCCATCGTTACGCCATTCGTGCAGGTCGGAACTTACCCGACAAGGAATTTCGCTACCTTAGGACCGTTATAGTTACGGCCGCCGTTTACCGGGGCTTCGATCAAGAGCTTCGCGTTAGCTAACCCCATCAATTAACCTTCCGGCACCGGGCAGGCGTCACACCCTATACGTCCACTTTCGTGTTTGCAGAGTGCTGTGTTTTTAATAAACAGTCGCAGCGGCCTGGTATCTTCGACCGGCATGAGCTTACGGAGCAAGTCCTTCACCCTCACCGGCGCACCTTCTCCCGAAGTTACGGTGCCATTTTGCCTAGTTCCTTCACCCGAGTTCTCTCAAGCGCCTTGGTATTCTCTACCCAACCACCTGTGTCGGTTTGGGGTACGGTTCCTGGTTACCTGAAGCTTAGAAGCTTTTCTTGGAAGCATGGCATCAACCACTTCGTTAACTAAAAGTTAACTCGTCATCAGCTCTCGGCCTTAGAATCCCGGATTTACCTAAGATTCCAGCCTACCACCTTAAACTTGGACAACCAACGCCAAGCTGGCCTAGCCTTCTCCGTCCCTCCATCGCAATAACCAGAAGTACAGGAATATTAACCTGTTTTCCATCGACTACGCTTTTCAGCCTCGCCTTAGGGACCGACTAACCCTGCGTCGATTAACGTTGCGCAGGAAACCTTGGTCTTTCGGCGTGGGTGTTTTTCACACCCATTATCGTTACTCATGTCAGCATTCGCACTTCTGATACCTCCAGCAAGCTTCTCAACTCACCTTCACAGGCTTACAGAACGCTCCTCTACCGCATCACTTACGTGATACCCGTAGCTTCGGTGTATGGTTTGAGCCCCGTTACATCTTCCGCGCAGGCCGACTCGACTAGTGAGCTATTACGCTTTCTTTAAAGGGTGGCTGCTTCTAAGCCAACCTCCTAGCTGTCTAAGCCTTCCCACATCGTTTCCCACTTAACCATAACTTTGGGACCTTAGCTGACGGTCTGGGTTGTTTCCCTTTTCACGACGGACGTTAGCACCCGCCGTGTGTCTCCCATGCTCGGCACTTGTAGGTATTCGGAGTTTGCATCGGTTTGGTAAGTCGGGATGACCCCCTAGCCGAAACAGTGCTCTACCCCCTACAGTGATACATGAGGCGCTACCTAAATAGCTTTCGAGGAGAACCAGCTATCTCCGAGCTTGATTAGCCTTTCACTCCGATCCACAGGTCATCCGCTAACTTTTCAACGGTAGTCGGTTCGGTCCTCCAGTTAGTGTTACCCAACCTTCAACCTGCCCATGGATAGATCGCCCGGTTTCGGGTCTATTCCCAGCGACTAGACGCCCTATTAAGACTCGCTTTCGCTACGCCTCCCCTATTCGGTTAAGCTCGCCACTGAAAATAAGTCGCTGACCCATTATACAAAAGGTACGCAGTCACCCAACAAAGTGGGCTCCCACTGCTTGTACGCATACGGTTTCAGGATCTATTTCACTCCCCTCTCCGGGGTTCTTTTCGCCTTTCCCTCACGGTACTAGTTCACTATCGGTCAGTCAGTAGTATTTAGCCTTGGAGGATGGTCCCCCCATATTCAGACAAAGTTTCTCGTGCTCCGTCCTACTCGATTTCATGACTAAGAGATTTTCGCGTACAGGGCTATCACCCACTATGGCCGCACTTTCCAGAGCGTTCCGCTAATCTCAAAGCCACTTAAGGGCTAGTCCCCGTTCGCTCGCCACTACTAAGGGAATCTCGGTTGATTTCTTTTCCTCAGGGTACTTAGATGTTTCAGTTCCCCTGGTTCGCCTCTTGCACCTATGTATTCAGTACAAGATAACCATCTTATGATGGCTGGGTTCCCCCATTCAGACATCTCCGGATCAAAGTCTGTTTGCCGACTCCCCGAAGCTTTTCGCAGGCTACCACGTCTTTCATCGCCTCTGACTGCCAAGGCATCCACCGTATGCGCTTCTTCACTTGACCATATAACCCCAAGCAATCTGGTTATACTGTGAAGACGACATTCGCCGAAAATTCGAATTTCTCAATTAAGAGAACTCACAAATTTTACCTTAGCCTGATCCGTTACCAGTGAAAGTAACGTTCAGTCTATCTTTCTATCACATACCCAAATTTTTAAAGAACGAACTAGCCAAAGACTAGAAATCAACATTCACCATCACAACGATGGAATGCTCATTTCTAAGCTTTATACAAACAGAAGCAGTAGTGGTGGAGCCAAACGGGATCGAACCGTTGACCTCCTGCGTGCAAGGCAGGCGCTCTCCCAGCTGAGCTATGGCCCCGTATTTCTACAGGCGTTTCCCACACAAAATTGGTGGGTCTGGGCAGATTCGAACTGCCGACCTCACCCTTATCAGGGGTGCGCTCTAACCAACTGAGCTACAGACCCAATTTCGGGCTGCTTCTTTCGTCTTCTTCAATGAATCAAGCAATTCGTGTGGGAACTTATGGAGCAGCTGATGTCGTCGATTAAGGAGGTGATCCAGCCGCAGGTTCCCCTACGGCTACCTTGTTACGACTTCACCCCAGTCATGAATCACACCGTGGTAACCGTCCTCCCGAAGGTTAGACTAGCTACTTCTGGTGCAACCCACTCCCATGGTGTGACGGGCGGTGTGTACAAGGCCCGGGAACGTATTCACCGCGACATTCTGATTCGCGATTACTAGCGATTCCGACTTCACGCAGTCGAGTTGCAGACTGCGATCCGGACTACGATCGGTTTTATGGGATTAGCTCCACCTCGCGGCTTGGCAACCCTCTGTACCGACCATTGTAGCACGTGTGTAGCCCAGGCCGTAAGGGCCATGATGACTTGACGTCATCCCCACCTTCCTCCGGTTTGTCACCGGCAGTCTCCTTAGAGTGCCCACCATAACGTGCTGGTAACTAAGGACAAGGGTTGCGCTCGTTACGGGACTTAACCCAACATCTCACGACACGAGCTGACGACAGCCATGCAGCACCTGTCTCAATGTTCCCGAAGGCACCAATCTATCTCTAGAAAGTTCATTGGATGTCAAGGCCTGGTAAGGTTCTTCGCGTTGCTTCGAATTAAACCACATGCTCCACCGCTTGTGCGGGCCCCCGTCAATTCATTTGAGTTTTAACCTTGCGGCCGTACTCCCCAGGCGGTCAACTTAATGCGTTAGCTGCGCCACTAAAAGCTCAAGGCTTCCAACGGCTAGTTGACATCGTTTACGGCGTGGACTACCAGGGTATCTAATCCTGTTTGCTCCCCACGCTTTCGCACCTCAGTGTCAGTATTAGTCCAGGTGGTCGCCTTCGCCACTGGTGTTCCTTCCTATATCTACGCATTTCACCGCTACACAGGAAATTCCACCACCCTCTACCATACTCTAGTCAGTCAGTTTTGAATGCAGTTCCCAGGTTGAGCCCGGGGATTTCACATCCAACTTAACAAACCACCTACGCGCGCTTTACGCCCAGTAATTCCGATTAACGCTTGCACCCTCTGTATTACCGCGGCTGCTGGCACAGAGTTAGCCGGTGCTTATTCTGTCGGTAACGTCAAAATTGCAGAGTATTAATCTACAACCCTTCCTCCCAACTTAAAGTGCTTTACAATCCGAAGACCTTCTTCACACACGCGGCATGGCTGGATCAGGCTTTCGCCCATTGTCCAATATTCCCCACTGCTGCCTCCCGTAGGAGTCTGGACCGTGTCTCAGTTCCAGTGTGACTGATCATCCTCTCAGACCAGTTACGGATCGTCGCCTTGGTGAGCCATTACCTCACCAACTAGCTAATCCGACCTAGGCTCATCTGATAGCGCAAGGCCCGAAGGTCCCCTGCTTTCTCCCGTAGGACGTATGCGGTATTAGCGTCCGTTTCCGAACGTTATCCCCCACTACCAGGCAGATTCCTAGGCATTACTCACCCGTCCGCCGCTCTCAAGAGAAGCAAGCTTCTCTCTACCGCTCGACTTGCATGTGTTAGGCCTGCCGCCAGCGTTCAATCTGAGCCATGATCAAACTCTTCAGTTCAAACATCTTTGGGTTTTTAAGAAACCCTAAACTTGGCTCAGCAATCGTTGGTTACATCTTTGATTTCTCGCGGAGTAACTTGTGATGCTGATAATCTTGTTGACTATCAGTCTGACTCCACAAGCACCCACACGAATTGCTTGATTCAGTTGTTAAAGAGCGGTTGGTTAAGATCTTTCGTCTCAACCGAGGCGCGCATTCTACAGCAGCCTCATTTGCTGTCAAGTGGTTATTTTCAGAAGTTTTCGAAGATTTCTTCAACAACTTCAACCACTTGCGCTTGCGATCTCTCGTAAGCGGGAGGCGAATTCTACAGCGTTACACGCTGCTGTCAACACCTCTTTTTCAACTTCCTTTTGGCTTCGATGAACTGAAGCAACTTGCTGTCGAGAACTGCGTAACTCATTGTTTACCAAGGAGTTTTCCGTTTCGACTGCGCCGGAAGTGGGGCGAATTATAGGCTTCCAGAATCTGCCGTCAACCCAATTATTCGGTTTTTCTATCAAAAACCTCGAAAAACCGATGCTTCCACTATATAGATAGCTACGAGTCAGCATTTGAGCAATATATTGCTCATTCATTGACTGTTAAGCATCATAGCGCCACGTATTTATCGATCATGACTTCGGAAGAACTCCCGCAATGACCACCCCTCCTCGCAGCCTGGCATCCGCATTGTTTCCGATCGGCCTGCTATTGATCGCCATGGCGTCCATCCAATCCGGTGCGTCATTGGCCAAAAGCATGTTTCCTATTGTTGGCGCACAAGGCACCACTGCTCTGCGTTTGATTTTCGCCAGTGTGATCATGCTGGTGCTATTACGCCCATGGCGCGCCACGCTGACGGCCAAGTCCTTGCGCACGGTGATCATTTACGGGATGGCGCTGGGCGGCATGAACTTCCTCTTCTATATGTCCCTTCGTACCGTACCGCTGGGGATTGCAGTAGCACTCGAATTCACAGGCCCGCTTGCCGTCGCTATCTATGCCTCGCGCAGAGCTGTCGACTTCCTGTGGATTGCCCTGGCGATCATCGGCCTGCTGCTGTTAATTCCGATGGGCGAGGCCAGTAGCGGTATCGACTGGGTCGGCGCGGCTTACGCACTGGGCGCAGGCGGATGCTGGGCCCTCTATATTTTGTTCGGCCAAAAGGCTGGGAACGACAATGGTGTTCAGACCGCTGCACTCGGCGTGATGATTGCGGCCCTGTTCGTCGCACCGATCGGCATCGTGCATGCGGGCGCCGCGCTGCTGACGCCCGCCCTGATCCCTGTCGCCATTGGCGTCGCAATTCTGTCCACCGCCCTGCCCTACACCTTGGAGATGGTCGCACTGACTCGCCTTCCCGCTCGCACATTCGGCACGTTGATGAGTATCGAACCGGCGTTCGGCGCCCTCTCCGGCCTGTTCTTTCTGCATGAGCATTTATCCCTGGCCCAATGGCTGGCCATCACCTGCATTATCCTGGCTAGCGTAGGCGCGACGTTGACGATGCGCAACGAATCCAAACCACTGGTGCCTGCCGACTGATCATCTTTAAAGCCAGCTCTGGTATTTGCCGCTCATTTAGGCCATGTTTAGGCCGTAACCGAATGTCATTCATGGAGAATTTCGACACGGACAGCATGAACGCTTCGCTCGAGAGCGAGTAAAGCGGCTCTGTTCTTTTGCAGGGCGGCTATTAAGGATGGGAATGAAACGAATTTTGATACTGTTGCTGGTTGTGGGCATCGCTGGCTGTGCTGCAACCACAAAAACAGAAGTGAAACGGGGAAAAAAAGGGCTGCATATCAACTGTTCAGGCCTGTCCTCCTCTTGGGACCAGTGCTACACCAGTGCAGCCAACTCATGCGGTGCCAAGGGCTACCGGGTGATAGCCAAATCCGGCGACAACTCCGAGGAGCCTGGGGACTATCCCTTCGGCCTCAACCCTGCCGGCTATACCAGCCGCAGTATGATCGTCATCTGCAAATAGCTGCCCGAGCAGTCTTTCCTGACTGCTCATCTTAAATTCAGGCCAGTTGCGGCCCGAAGGCTAAACTCCTGCTCGACCATCGAACCAATGGAGTTCCCATGCCGCACAACAAGAAAATCGTACTAGTAGTGGGTGCCGGTGACGCGACCGGTGGCGCCATAGCCAAACGCTTTGCCCGCGAAGGCTACATCGCCTGCGTCACCCGTCGCAGCGCCGACAAACTGCAGCCCCTGATAGACAGCATTCAGTTGGCGGGCGGTGAAGCCCATGGTTTTGCCTGTGATGCACGTAAAGAAGAGGACGTGATCGCTCTGGTCGAGCAAATCGAAACCGAGCTGGGACCTATTGAAGCGTTCGTCTTCAACATCGGCGCCAATGTGCCTTGCAGCATTCTGGAAGAAACCGCACGCAAGTACTTCAAGATCTGGGAGATGGCGTGCTTCTCCGGCTTCCTGAACGCACGGGAAGTCGCCAAGCGGATGGTCACGCGTAACCGCGGCACTATCCTGTTCACCGGAGCCACCGCCGGCTTGCGCGGAAGCGCGGGGTTTGCCGCCTTCGCCGGCGCCAAGCATGGGATACGCGCCCTGGCACAAAGCATGGCGCGGGAGTTAGGCCCGATGAACATCCATGTCGCCCATGTGGTGGTGGACGGTGCCATCGATACCGACTTCATTCGCGAGAACTTCCCGCAAAAATACGCACTCAAGGATCAGGACGCCCTCCTCAACCCTGACCATATTGCCGACAACTACTGGTTCCTGCATCGCCAGCCACGGGACGCCTGGACGTTCGAACTGGACCTGCGCCCCTGGAATGAAACCTGGTGACTCCCTCTATAACAATAAGCAGTGAGTACAGACCATGAGTAAAACCCTGGAGTTCTTCTTTGATCTCGGCAGCCCCGCCACTTACCTGGCCTATACCCAGTTGCCGGCGCTGTGCGCTAAAACCGGCGCACAGGTGGTGTATCAACCGATGCTGTTGGGCGGTGTATTCAAGGCCACGGGCAATGCCTCGCCGATCATGGTGCCCGCCAAGGGGCGCTATATGCTCGATGACCTGGCGCGTTACGCCAAACGCTACAACGTGCCGCTCAGGTTCAACCCGCACTTTCCCATCAATACCTTGGTGCTGATGCGCGCCGTCACCGGCATTCAAATCCACCAGCCTGAGCGCTTCCTCGACTTCATCGACTGCCTGTTCCGCGCACTCTGGATGGAAGGCCGTCACCTGGGCGACCCAGAGGTCGTGGCCAATGTGCTCACCGAACAGGGGTTCGATCCCGAGCAGGTACTGGCCCTGTCCAATGATGCAGCCGTCAAGGACGCTCTCAAGGAAAAAACCGAACAAGCCATTAAGCGCGGCGTGTTCGGCGCTCCCAGTTTCTTTGTAGGAAACCAGCTGTTCTTCGGCCAGGACCGCCTGGACTTTGTGCGTGAAGCCCTCAGCTAGGTGTTGATTGCAGCCGGCAATGCCTTGGCTGCAACCGATCAAATCGCCGCAGTGCGCACCTGCAACCATTCAAGCGCTGCACCATTGAGCAGCGGGCTCAAACGCTCACGCACCTGGGCGTGATACGCGTTGAACCATTCGCGCTCATCCGCCGTGAGCAACGACGGCTCCAGGCAGCGGGTATCAATTGGGCACAGGGTCAGGGTTTCGAACTTGAGGAATTCGCCAAACTCGGTCTTGCCCGCTTCACGGTTCAACACCAGGTTCTCAATGCGCACGCCCCAACGGCCAGGGCGATAAGTACCCGGTTCAATTGAAGTAATCATCCCTGGCTGCATCGCCGTTTGTGGCGCCGCAGCAGCCTGATAGGCAATGACCTGCGGACCTTCATGTACGTTGAGGAAATAACCCACGCCGTGGCCTGTGCCGTGACCGTAGTCCACGCCTTCTGCCCATATCGGCGCGCGGGCAATGGCATCCAGCAACGGTGAAAGAATGCCCTTGGGGAACTGCGCACGGGACAGAGCAATCACCCCCTTGAGCACCCGCGTGCAATCGCGTTTCTGCTCCTCACTCGGTGTACCGATAGGCACCATCCGCGTGATGTCCGTGGTTCCGCCCAGGTATTGGCCGCCCGAGTCGATCAACAGCAAGCCATCACCTTCGATCAGCGCATGCTCTTCTTCGGTGGCGTGGTAATGCGGCATCGCGCCGTTGGCGTTGAAGGCGGCAATGGTGTTGAAACTTAGCGATACATAGCCTGGGCGGCGAGTACGTGCAGCGGTCAGGTGTTCGTCAATCGTCAGTTCGGTAATGCGCTCGCGACCCAGGGCGCTGTCGAGCCAGGCAAAGAATTCGCACAGCGCCGCACCATCCTGCTCCATGGCTTGGCGGATATGTTCCGCATCCGCCAGGCTCTTGCGGGATTTAGCCAGTGTGGTGGGGTTGAGGCCTTCAACCAGCTTGACGCCCGCGTCGAGGTTTTCCAGCAAGCCGGCGGTGACGCGGGCAGGGTCTACTTGCAAACTTGCGCCCGCCGGTACCGCTCGCAGCGCTTGCGCCACCTCGCTGTAATCACGCAGGGTCACGCCATCCTGCTCAAGCACCGCCCGCAGTTGCGCATCGACCTTGCCCAACGCCACAAACAAAGTGGCCTGTTGCTGATTGATCAAGGCAAAGGACACAAACACCGGATTGAACGACACATCAGCGCCGCGCAGGTTGAATAGCCAGGCGATGTCATCCAGCGTCGCGATGAAATGCCAATCGGCGCCCTTGTCTTTCAAACTGGCACGCAAGGCGGCCAGTTTCTCGCCACGACTGACGGTGGCTTGGGGCGGCAGATGCTGATAGATCGGCTGGTTCGGCAACGCTGGGCGGTCTTGCCAGACTTCATCGAGCACATCGATATCGGTACGCAGACGCGCGCCACGCTCGGCCAATTTGCCACCCAGGGTACGTGCCGAGGCCACGGCCATGACCGCACCGTCCACCGCCACCACGCCACCCTCAGGGGTTTGCTCGGCCAGCCACTCCAGCGGCCCGGGCTGACCCGGTTGCAGCTTCACCAGCTCGATACCGCTGCCCTTGAGCTCCTTGGTCGCCTGTTCCCAATAACGGCTATCCGCCCAGACCCCGGCGAACTCCGCCGTGACGATCAGAGTGCCCACCGAGCCATGAAAACCGGACAACCACTGGCGCCCTTGCCAGTAACCCGGCAAATATTCGGACAAATGCGGGTCCGCCGATGGCACCAGCAAGGCATGAATGCCTTCGCGGCGCATCAGTTCACGGGTGTGCGCCAGGCGCTGGGGAACCGCTCCATTGGTCAAAGGCTGCGTACTCATTGTGTCTCCTGCTAACCACTAATAATTGTTATGTATTGCGATGATAAATCAGACTGCCCAGAACGCTGGCGCACTCGCCAATGCGGCCTTGATCAACTGCGCGGCCTGGTCGATATCCTGTTCGGTGGTAAACCTGCCCAGGCTCAAGCGAATAGTGCGAGCGGCACTGCGAGCGTCATGCCCCAAGGCCAGAAGCACATGGGACGGCGCTTTGCTGGCCGAATTGCACGCTGAAGTCGCGGAAAAGGCAATGCCTGCACTCAATGCGGCTGAATTGAATTCGCCTTCGCTGAAGGTAAGGCTCAATGTGTGTGGAATACGCTGGGTTGAGCTGCCATTAAGACGCAAGCCGGCAACCGACGCCAATTGATCCAGCAAGCGCTGGCGCAGCGCGACAATCGTGGCCTTCTCATCCTCGAAAGACGCCGCCGCCAGAGCAAACGCCGCGCCCATGCCGGCAATCTGATGAGTCGCCAGGGTGCCGGAGCGCAAACCGCCTTCGTGGCCCCCCCCGTGAATCTGCGCCAGTACCTTCTGCTGCGCCCGAGGCCCGACATATAACGCGCCAATACCCTTGGGCCCATACAGCTTGTGAGCAGAGAACGACATCAAGTCCACCGGCCACCGGGCCAGGTCGATAGCCACTTTGCCTGCCCCTTGCGCCGCGTCCACATGGAACAACGCGCCGTGCTCACGTACCCGCGCGCCAATGGCCGGGATATCGTTGAGGGTGCCCAGTTCGTTGTTGACCAGCATCAGCGAGACAAGAAAGGTATCCTCGCGCAAGGCTTCGCTGACCGCTTCGACGCTGATCAAGCCGTCTGCATCCGGTACCAGGTAAGTCACTGCCACTCCGGCTTCCTGCAATTGCCGCGCGGTGTCCAGCGTGGCCTTGTGTTCGATCTGGCTGGTGATGATATGCCCACCCGCCACACCACGGGCCTGGGCCACGCCCTTGAGCGCAAGGTTGTTGGATTCCGTGGCACCGGAGGTCCAGACTATCTGCTCGGGCTCGGCCACCACCAACTCGGCCACCTGGCCACGCGCCTGTTCAACCTTCTGCCGGGCCGCTTGGCCGAATGCATGGGAACTGGACGCAGGGTTGCCGAAGTGGGCGTTGAAACCCAGACACTCGACCATCACCTGGATAACTCGCTCATCCACCGGCGTGGTGGCGGCGTAGTCGAAATACAGCGGACGTTTATTCATGAGGTTAAAACTCGCAGAGCGTATTCCCAAGAACAGCGTCTCGGGGGGCATCGACCAGAACAGAGGTCGTCAGGTTTAACCGATCGAATGCCATTAAAGAAGGTAACTTTATTTAAATGTGCGTAGGAACGCTCCTGGAATTGAGCTTAACAGGCTGAAGTAGCCCCATGGCAAACAAAAAGCCCGAGGTTCCTTGTGGGAAACCTCGGGCTTTTTGCTGCATGAAGCGCGCTCAACTGGGCCGACCATGCAAAACCACGCTGCGCTCGGCGTTCATTTCACCCTGGTGATCAAAGCCGAAGGGCTTTGGCTGGCCAAGCAACGCGGCGCGTTGGCGTTGATAGTCGTCAAACGACAAGCCGCGACGGCCCAGGGCCTCCAAAGCCAACTGCTTGGTTTCGTCGGCTGTATAAGGGCGCATTTCCGGGGATGGCTGGGTCGCACACCCCGCAAGGACAGAGGTGACAAGTAAAAGGGAAACAGCGAGGAAACGGTTCATGGCGATGGCCCTGCGAAGATGGTTTCGAGTCAATGAACACAGGCTACTCTCGCCCCTTCTCGCTGAAAAATCATCGTCCGTGATAGTCGCTATCACGCGTATCGGCGTCCACAGGAGGAACGCCTTTATATTCATTTAAGTTCTATAAATATAGAAACACCTTCATTTACGAATTAAGACGATACCTCTATAAAGACCTTGCGCGCAGCCCACTGTCCACCCGGCAACAGCCCTTCAACAAAGCTTGAATTCCCATGAGAGGTCACCATGCAGCTGTTCACCCTGCCGCCCTCGCCTGCCCTCGCGACCTCGATCCGCGCCACAGCCCAGGTCTTCGAAGACCCAAAGTCCCAGGCCCTGCTCGACCATATCCAGCAAGTGGCCCCCAGCGAGGCCAGCGTGCTGATCATCGGCGAAACCGGCACCGGCAAAGAGCTTGTTGCGCGGCATATCCACCACCTCAGTACGCGGCGAAATCGGCCCTTCGTGGCAGTGAACTGCGGGGCTTTTTCGCAAGCACTAGTGGAAGCCGAGTTGTTCGGCCATGAGAAAGGCGCCTTTACCGGTGCCCTCAGCGCCAAGGCCGGCTGGTTCGAAGAGGCTGACGGCGGCACCTTGTTTCTGGATGAGATCGGCGATTTGCCGATGGCCATCCAGGTCAAACTGCTGCGGGTGCTACAGGAGCGTGAGGTGGTGCGCCTGGGTTCGCGCAAAAGCATTGCAATCGATGTGCGAGTCCTGGCCGCCACCAATGTAGAACTGGAACAGGCCATCAACGCCGGGCATTTCCGTGAAGACCTCTACTACCGCCTCAATGTAGTCAGCCTGGAACTGAGCCCGCTGCGCGAACGTACCGGCGATATCCTGCCGCTGACCCGGCACTTCATCCAAACCTACAGCCAGCGCCTGGGCTACGGTCCGATCAGCGTGAGCCACGAGGCCGAGCACAAGCTCAAGCGCTACAGCTGGCCGGGTAATATCCGTGAGCTGGAAAACGTGATTCATCACACCCTGCTGGTCTGCCGCAACGCTGTGATCGAACCCGACGACCTGCGCCTGTCGAACCTGCGCATCGAACGCCAGAACGACAGCGACACCGATACCTGTGCAGAAGCCCTGCTGGCGCGGGCGTTTCAAAGGCTCTTCGAGGAACAGTCCGGCGCCCTGCATGAAAAGGTCGAGGACGCCTTATTGCGCGCTGCTTATCACTTCAGCCACTACAACCAAGTACACACCGCCACCTTGCTGGGACTGAGCCGCAACGTCGCTCGCGCTCGCCTGATCAAGATCGGCGAACTGGCGGTCAACAAGCGCAGGCCCGGGAAAAATGCGCAAGGCGAACGGATGCTGCACCTATCCATTTAGTCGGCAGTGCAAGGCATCGTCCTGACTGCGCTCAAAACTGCGCAGTACCTGGAATGCGCCAAAGGTCACGGCCGTGGCCCGGTGGGCGCGGATCAGCGTCCAGAAATCTTCGCCGCCCTGCTCAAAACATTTGAAGGCCGCCTCACCCTCTTCCCGCGATTGCCATTGCAAGTAATTGAGCACCCTGCGTCCGTCATCGCTGACCTGTACGCTGGCACTCAAGAAGCCGCCATGGCGCACGGCCAGACGCTCGCTCTGGGTGGTCAAGGCGGCCACCAGGGCGGATTGCTGACGGGGTTCGATGTGAAATTCGATCAGCTGAGTGAAGCTGCGACTCTTCTCTGATACCTGCATGAAAACCCCCTCTCTCTGTAGGAAGAATCTTGCGATTCGATGCCACGCAGGGTAAAACCTCTAGTTAAGTCGAGGTCAAGCACTGTTTGGGAGCCTTACATGCTCAGCAACGAACTCAGCGTCGGTCAGTTGGCCGCTCGCAGCGGCGTGGCGGTCACCGCGCTGCACTTCTACGAATCCAAAGGGCTGATCAAGAGCAATCGCAATGCCGGCAATCAACGACGATATCCACGGGATGTACTGCGCCGGGTGGTGCTGATCAAAATCGCCCAACGTCTGGGCATTCCGCTGGCGACCATTGGCGAGGCCTTGCGGGCCCTGCCCGATGGGCGCACACCGAACGCTCACGACTGGGAACGGCTGTCGGCGTTGTGGCGTGAAGATCTGGATGAGCGCATCAACAAACTGATGCTGCTGCGCGACAAGCTCAATGGTTGCATCGGGTGCGGGTGCCTGTCGATGGAGGCGTGCCCGCTGCGCAATCACGATGACCAGCTGGGTGAGCGTGGCCCTGGTGCGCAGTTGCTGGAGCCCACGCCTGATGCTGATCGGTAAAGCCAGTTGCGCAATGCAACGTGACCTATAGTGAAAAGGCTGTAACCCCATAACCACAATCAGAGGAGAACGTTATGAGCGTTAAACCTATTCCCGAGGGTTATCACGGCATTACCCCCTATCTGGGCATCAACGAGGCCGCAAAGGCGATCGAGTTCTACAAGAAGGCCTTTGGCGCCTCAGTGTTCATGCGCCTGGACATGCCCGACGGCAGGGTCGGCCATGCGGAGCTGCGTATTAGCGAAGCGGTGATCATGCTGGGCACGCCCTGCGATGAAACGGCCCTGCGCAATCCGGACGCGCATCCCAGTGTCGGTTTGCACCTGTATGTGAATGATGTGGACGCACAATTCAAACAAGCGGTTGATGCCGGCGCCAGCGCAGTGTCCGAGCCGCAGGATCAGTTCTATGGGGATCGCTCGGCGAGTGTGAAGGATCCGTTCGGGCACCTGTGGTTCCTGGCCACCCATAAGGAGGACCTGACCGAGGAGCAAATCCGCCAGCGTGCCATGGAGATGTTCAAGCAACATTAACCCTGTGGGCGTGAGCTTGCTCGCGCCTGCAACACGCCACGCCTTGCCCCAGGTTCGGCCTGCTCCGGCAAAGTAAAGGCCTGCGTGGCGTTTGGAACACTTCAAGGGTTTGTCGATCTGACACCCCGGTAGGCATTGCGCCCCAGCCATATCGTCATGACCAACAAGGCGGTCAATGGCAGCCCATGGAACAACACGATCACCTGGGCCGGCGTCCACGTCACATAGAACGGCCCGACCACCAGCATGCCCACGCCAAAACCGGCCATCTGGATCAGGGTCAAGAGGCTGAACAGCGGCAAGCGCAAGCTATCGGGCTCGCTTTGCGCACGGGAGATCAACGCCACCTCGGACAATCCATCGCCCAGCCCCGCCCACACCACCAGCAACAGCGCCAGCCACAGTTCGGTCTGCTGGAATGTCAGGATAAAGCCGCTGGACATCAACGCCACACCGAGCATGAACAAGCGCTCCATGCCTTGGGTGCCACGACCTTTCAACACTGCACTGGCGATGCGCGCGCCAACAAACTTGCCACAGGCCCACACGGCCAGCAGATAGCCCATGACCGTTTTGGCCGTGTCCGGTGAAATGTACTGCGACAGCACTGGCCAACCGACGTTATGGGCCGCGCTGCCGAGGGTGTCTAACATGCTGATCAGCAACATCGCAGCCAGCACCGGCGCACCGCGCAACCCCTTGGTCAGCTCATGCCATTCGGCGCCGAGTCCGCGATGCGCGGCAACAGCAACGCTAAACAACGCGCGCAAGGGCAAGACCAGGCAAGCGGCAATCACATAGGTGCCGATGTTGACCGCAAACACCGCTTCAAATCCGCCCGTGGCGATCAGCAAGCCGGAGAGCAAACTGCCGAAGACCGCGCCGGTGGCGGCCGCCGAGGTGATCCATGCGTTGGTATTCACCCGCTGCTCAAGCGCGACCCAAGTGGGCAACTGACTGTTGAGGCCAATGGCAAACAGCGAATTGCACAGGCCGATACCGAAGGCGATAAAGGGAAGAAGGGTAAGTT
The DNA here is from genome assembly GCF_041410225.1 of Pseudomonas sp. KT_2_4. Lineage (NCBI taxonomy): Bacteria > Pseudomonadati > Pseudomonadota > Gammaproteobacteria > Pseudomonadales > Pseudomonadaceae > Pseudomonas > Pseudomonas sp. KT_2_4. The sequence continues at coordinate 6,000,380 of NZ_CP166962.1, read as the reverse complement.
GATGGGCCGGTAACAACACCAGCAGCGGCATCAGCAACAGCGCCCGGGCCAGGTCCAACCCCGCCAACGTCCCACGCCCGGCAAACCGCCGGAAAAACGGAATGCCAAACAGGCTCGCGACAATCCCGCCGGTGACCCGGCACGCCAGGAAGATGCTGACAAACACCACGCTCTGGCTGAGCCAGTACACATAAGTGGACAACGCCACCATGTTAAGGAATGCGCCAAAATCCGACACACCGCGGGCAAAGATGATCAGGCGAGCGTTGCGGGTCGACAGATTAAGTTGTTGATCGTGACTCATGCAGGCTGTGCCCCCTCGACACTGCGCAGGCTTACCAAGAGCACATCGCGCCAGGCCGGTTCCGTCTCTACCCGCGGTCGCACCTCCCCGGCCCGATGGTAGAACCCACGGTCGTTGATCACGATAGTCTCCAGAAATTTCTCCATCGGCAGTTTCAGTAGCCGGCTGTGCTCCGTTTCGTCGGCAAACACCTCCGACACCACCGGCACCGTGTTGCATTCGCCAATAAAGTGCATGAACACCCAATCCAGGCCGTCCTGGTGAATCCCCGATGTGGTCGGGCTGCTCGATGACACGTCCGCCCGCACCCGGAACTGATGGATATCGATCGTATAGGTCTGTTCGCCCAGGTGTGGGGCAATCACCGCGAGGTCCGTCGCCAGCAGCTTGTGCATGAGGGGATGCTCGATAAAGCCCTCCTCGCTATAGCTCAGGTGATTCACGCCCTCGCGATAGTTCACCGCGTAGGTGACCGGCGATTTGAACGCCGTATTCCTGTCGATCTGCAATTGCCGTGACGGTAACAGACGATAGCGCAAGATGCGCCGTTCGCGGTGGGTGTAAGTCCTGAACGCCTCGTCGCGCACCAGGTTATCCCAATACGCGCGAAAGCTTTGTTCCTCACCGGGTTCAACGTTGACCAGTTCGCGAAAGTCCGGGCGATGACAGAAGTGATGTTCGCGCAAAAGCGCCGAGATCTGAGGGATGTCCATATCGCTATCCTGCAACCGGTGGATCGATGAGGATGCGCAGATGTTGCTGCAACGCATCGTGCAAGGCATGGGCGTCGGCGGCATTGCCAACCTGGGCCCAGCATTTGAGCAAATAATGCTCCTCGATATCCGCGTCAATGTAGTGGCCGGGGTCCTGCGGGGCGTATTCCAGCACCGAGCGGTGTTGGTGGAGGAACTGCAGGCCGTCAATGCCCCTGAAAAGGCCACTGTGCTGCGGATAAATCGCCAGCATCGCGTAGTGTTGCCCCGCATCGGCAACCTTATGTGCGCCAGCCTCCAACTGTGCATTGATGCCCTTCTCGCCCAACAACAATCCCATGTACAGCTGATAAGGATCGATACCGGCCAGGTCGCGGAACGCCGAGTTCACATACAGTCCGCCCAGGCGCGGGTTGATCTCGATGGCCACTGGCCCTGCGTCCGTCATGCGAAACTCGAAATGCACCACAGCGTTGGTCAGGCCCACCGCGTGCAGGCAGTCCACCGCGTACTGGCGGATCTGCTCGCACTGGGCCTGGCTGAACGACGTCGGCGGGGAAATCAGCAGGTTCTCCAGGACCGTGCCGCTGCGCTCGGTCAGCAGCAGTTTTTCATTGATCAGCAGCGGATGGACACGCTCGCCGACAATCACACATTCCACACTGCCTTCGATGCCAGGAATATAACCTTCCAGCAGAATGCTGTGGCCTGGCAAGTATTCACGCCGCAGCCCATCCTCAAGCGGCAGGGCGTGCGCACAGCCGTAGAAGTCCGCATAAGCGGCGGCGCCATGATCACTTACGAAATGCCAATAGTGGCTGCGTAGCTCCTCCCAGCTCGAGCATTTTTTGATAAACGCCGAAGCCCCGCCAAAGGGCGGTTTGGCGATCAGTGGATAACCCACGCGCTCGGCGCCTTGCTGGAGTTCCTGTTCGTTGTTGCACAGCACGAACGGTACCGAACGCAATTCATGCTGTTTCAACACGCGGCGCATCAAGAACTTGTTATTGCACGCGGCAATCGCCTCCGGGTGGCTGTAGACCAAGCCCAACCGCTGACACGCCTGCGCGACGATACAGCCCACCTCCCCTTGTGCGGACGGGTGCCCGGCCTGGCAGAAAATCCCACGCACCTGATAACGCCCGTCCAACTGTCCGACCAACTCCAGGACAGACTGCTCACTGAGCGTTTCGAGCAGGAACACTTCGTCACTGTCGTCCCTGAGACGTTGCAGGTGCTTGCGCCCCGCCACGGCGGCCGTCAAACACGCCAAACCGTGGGCGCGGGCCACCGTGAAATGCGGTTCCCGGTAGCGGTAGCGAGCGCAAGCACTGTCATCTACATCAATAAACAGAATCGCATCCTGTTTCATACCGCATCCTGCCAACTGCACCATTGGCCCTCCCAGTTGCGAAAACGGTAAGTCCGCTGCCCATCGCGGACTTCAAAATGCGGTAAGTCTTCAGGCTTTTCAAAGTCCAACAATGGCACGGTGAACTTGCCTTGTGCATGCGGCAGTACATACTCGGGCAGGGCAATATTCGATACACGGCGTTTGAGCCGATCCATGATGGCGATGGCTTGGCTGATCGACGCCTTATATTCTGAAGCACCGGGTGAAAACGGCATGAAGTGATATAAGTAATATGGCTTTACGCCCAAACGATAAAGATCAATGAATAATTTATGCAACGTCGCTTCATCATCATTCACGCCACGCAACAGCGGCATGTTAGAGAATACAATCGGGACCACACCCTGAATCCGTTTAACCGCGACGGCAAAATCAGCACTGAGCTCAAGCGGGTGGCAGACATGCACACCAAATGCATTGACCTTGTACTTCTCCAGCATCGCCACCAACTCATCGGTCACGCGAAACGGGTTGAAACTCAAGGCCCGCGAATGAATGCGTATCAGCAGATCATCACGAATGCCGCGCAATGCGGCCAGCATCTCCTCAAGCTTGCGGTCGGCCAGCATCAGTGGGTCACCGCCGCTGAGAATCACCTCTTCAATCGCTGGATTACCGCGGATGTACTCCACCGAATCCTTGAACGAGTCAGTGTTGGCGTTAGCTTTGTCGGTGCCCACCTGCAGCGTGCGCAGCGCCTCGAAACAGAACTGGCAATAGGCATTGCACGTGTTGGTGGTGCGCAGGATCACGCGGTTGTCGTACTTGTGCTGGCAGATGGGCGTCTTCATCTCATGATTGAGTTCCCAGTTTTCGGAACTGCCGTCGTAGTCGCCCTGCACCTGTTCGCTCCAATACGGTACTACCTGGCGCCACAGGGGGTGGTCCATCACCTCTGCGCTGGTGAGTGAACGCTTGATTAAATCAATGTAATAAGGCGTGATCTGCATCTTGCGATCTTGCAAGTTGTGCTCGATATGCGCCGTTGTGGCCTCGTCCCATCCACCGCAGGCATTGCGCAGTGCAGGTTCATCGCGGATGGCATTCTTCTGCTGCCAACGCCAGTCTTGCCATTGAACTGAACGATGCATGGCTTGATCAAAAATCGACATGAGTTTGAACTCTCTGTTAAGGCATAGGGACGCGTACTTTTCCAGCACAGGAAAAGTATGATTCGCAGCAATGACAATCGACGGGCAGGCGACAGACCACAATCAAGTAACTAACTTGATCACCGGCACCAGAGAGATATAACGGTTCACCACGTGATGGCGCGAATAAACGACTAGCACGGTCATGCGATTAACTTCCTTTTTATACTATTGCGACTTCCAAGTCCGCACTCACTAAAGCCGATGCCCGCCAATGTGTCAATACAATAACCTTGTCATTCCTCTGGAATTAACCTGCACCCGCGCCAACACCCCGTAATGACAAGGGGCGCTTTCGTTCAAGCCCTGCTATTTGAAAAACAAATAATACTGAAAGCAACACGCTCAGTGAGTATAGAGAGCGTTATTTCTACTTATATAACTACGTAGCCGCACTTCAGCTGAGCCAGGGGTTGGCCGCGAGGAAGTGGCGCTCAGATGCGTGGCTGCTGACGACATCACACAGCGGCATGATCACGTCCTTGGAGGTCTGCCCCGGCCTAACGCAAGCCGCTGAACGCCTGCGGGCTGGCGTACTGCGTGTTCGATCAGCGCATAAATGCGGCCTGAATGTGAACCTGAAACATTTTCTTTCATATCCACCTTAGGGATTTCTCATGCTCATCCGTCTTAACTTAGATACAGCCTGTCGCGTCAGCAAAAGCTACGACTGGCCTTTTCCGGGCCTCTATTGCCCCCTCCGATCAAGACCCTCATTCATATGTCGAAGAAGTCACGCTCCAAACTCTGGTTTCTCGTCCATAGCTGGCTGGCGTTGCCCATCTGGTTCTTTGTACTGATCGTCTGCGTCACCGGCACCCTGGCCGTGGTGAGCCAGGAAATCGTGTGGCTGGCCAACCCGGATATCCGCGCCAGCAAGCCGTCGGATGACGCTCAGCCGCTCAGCTTTGACCAGGTGATCGCGGCCATCAAGCACGATGAGCCCAAGGCCATCGTCCAGTCCATCATCCGCCCGGATGAATCGCACTTCGCGCTAAGCGTCGGCCTCAGCTACCCGGACGGGCGCTCCGTGGAGGTGTATGCCAATCCCTACACCGGCGCGATCCAGGGCATCAGCCCCTCGTTCAACTTCCAGCAATTCACCCGCGCCCTGCATGGTTGGTGGCTGGTGCCGTTCACCAATGGGTACAGCTGGGGCTGGTACCTGGTGTCTGCGTTGGGCTTGCCGCTGCTGGCTTCACTGGTCACCGGGCTGGTGGTGTACAAGCGCTTCTGGAAAGGCTTCCTGCGCCCTACCCTGCGCATCCGCCACGGTGCGCGGATCTTCTGGGGCGACTTTCACCGCCTGAGTGGCATCTGGTCGATCTGGTTTATCGCGGTCATTTCTATCACCGGCACCTGGTTCCTGATCGAGGCTGTCCTGGGCGACAACCAGATATCCATTTCCAGTGAACCCATCGTGCCAGTGATCGCACGGGATAAGGTGCCGCTGTCGGCGCCAGGCGTGCCGGCACCGATGATCCCTATCGACAAGGCGATCGACATCGCCGCCGAGCGGATCCCCGGCCTGGACGCCAGCTTTGTGTTCATGCCAAGCAACGCTTACAGCCACCTGCAGATCGGCGGGCGTGGCTGGTACCCGTTGATGTTCCAGACCGCACAGCTGAACCCCTATGACGGTGAAATCGCGGTCTCGAACCTGTTGTCCGACCGTACCCCGCTGGAATTCGTCACCGAGTCGATGCGCCCACTGCACACCGGGGACTTTGGCGGTTTGTGGATCAAGCTGATCTGGGCATTCTTCGGCCTGGTGCTGAGCATGATGGTATTGAGCGGCTTGCTGATCTGGACCAAGCGCACCGCTCTGGCCACCCTCAACGCCCTCAAGCGCGAGGCCAAGACACAACGTCAGCACGCGCCCATCCCGACCATGCACGCCGACACCTCGGAGGCCCAGCGATGAGCAAGGTTGCAACCGTACCGCCGTCCCCGCTGCGCGCCTTTTGGCTGAAATGGCGTTTCCATATCAACATCCTGCTGTTGCTGGTGCCGCTGGGGTTCATGCCCAAATACTTTGCCGACGCCGCGTTGTTTCGCGGGGATACCGGCATCGGCGAGCGCGTGGCCGGGCAGGTGCAAGTCGGTCCCTGGAGCCTGACGCTGGCTGAGTTTCGCAACGAAGGCCCGAGCCCGAACCCGGCTGGCCCGATGAAGTTCTTCAACGCTGCCCTGTGCGATACCTGTGCCGAGCAGGTCAAGGCCACTTACCTGCGTATCGGCAAACCCCGCAGCCTGCGCGCCGCCGGAGTGATCTTCTTCGGCACGCCGTACCGCATGGGCGCCGCCCTGCCGATCCCAGAACGCACCCCGGCGGACGCCGAAATATGGGTGACCATGGAAGGGTGGGACGGCAGCATGCACCAGGGTTCCATCCCGCTGAGCCAGGCCTCGCCTGCCACCATTGCCTGGCTGAACAAGCAAGGAGTCAAACCATGACGTTCAAGCGCCTCACCCGCGCCGCGCTGTTGCTGTGCGCCGGCCTGAGCACCACCGCCTTCGCCCACAACCCGATGTGCGAATGCAAAGAAATCCCCGGCGAGCAGATACAGTGCAAAGGCGGTTTTTCCGACGGCAGTGGCGCCCCCGGCGTAACCCTGGATGTGATCGGCTACGACGAAACCATCCTGGTGCCGGGCAAGCTTGGCGAGGATTCGACCCTGACCTTCAAGAAGCCCGCCGCCGAATTCTACGTGCTGTTTGATGCCGGCCCCGGCCACGTGGTGGAAATCGACCAAGCGGATATCCCGTCGCAATGAGTACCACACAGGTTGTACGCCCCGCCGGCGCGGGCCACGAAACCCTTTATGTGTTGCTGTTGTGCCTGATCATCCTCGCGGTGGCGGGCACGGTCGTGGCGCTGCACGGGGAAACCCAGGAAGTCGCGGCAGTGCCCAGCCACCAGCTGGACGCCCGCCGCGACCTGAGCGCCGCCGAGCAAGGCATCTACGCCGACCTGCGGGTGACCCTGGATGAAATCCACCTGTTGCAGCAGGAACACAGCGCCCTGCCGACGCCTGAGCAACTGGCCGAAGAAGGCTTCGCGCCCTTTGCCCAGGATGCCAGTTCGGTCAGCCGTGGCGGCCATCGCTGGCAGCTGCTGGCACCCGCCGCCTACCTGGGCTTGAGCCAGGCGCCGGCCACCAGCGGTTCGCTGCTGATGCGCGTGCAAGGCAGTGAGCCGGATATCTGGCTCAACCGCAGCGCCAACCTTGCCGCCCCTTCCGACCTCACTGACCAGGCGCTGATCGCGGCCGGCTGGCAGCAGGTGGTCGCGCAATTCGATGCTGGCGTCACCCGCCAGCACCGTCACTGAACGAGAAGACCGATTGCCCATGTCCATGTCATCGCCCCTGTTGCGCCTTTTACTGGTTGGCCTGTTCAGCCTGATGCTCACCCCCCTTGCCAATGCCGAGGCGGCCAAGCGCCTGCGTATCGGCATTACCTTGCACCCCTATTACAGCTACGTGGCCAATATCGTGGGCGACAAGGCCGAGGTGGTGCCGCTGATTCCCGCCGGTTTCAACCCGCACGCCTACGAGCCGCGCGCCGAAGACATCAAGCGCATCGGCACCCTGGATGTGATCGTGCTCAACGGCGTCGGCCATGACGACTTCGCCGACCGTATGATCGCCACCAGCGAGCGCCCGGACATCCCGGTGATCGAAGCCAATGCCAACGTGCCGCTGCTCGCCGCTACAGGTAACGCGGCACGCGGTGCGGGCAAGGTGGTCAACCCGCACACCTTCCTGTCGATCAGCGCGTCGATTGCCCAGGTCAATAACATTGCCCGTGAGTTGGGCAAGCTCGACCCGGACAACGCCAAAACCTACACCCAGAACGCTCGCGCCTACGGCAAGCGCTTGCGCCAGATGCGCGCCGACGCCCTGGCCAAGCTGACCAGCGCGCCCAACCCCGACCTACGTGTCGCCACCGTACACGCGGCCTACGACTACCTGTTGCGCGAGTTTGGCCTGGAAGTCACCGCCGTGGTCGAGCCGGCCCACGGTATCGAGCCAAGCCCCAGCCAGCTGAAAAAGACCATCGATGAACTGCGTGCTCTGGATGTGAAAGTGATCTTCTCGGAGATGGATTTCCCGTCCACCTACGTCGATACCATCCAGCGTGAATCCGGGGTCAAGCTGTACCCGCTGTCGCATATTTCCTACGGCGAATACAGCGCAGAGAAGTACGAAGTGGAGATGACCGGCAACCTCAACACCGTGGTACGGGCGATTCAGGAGTCGGGAGCATGACCGCCGCGCAGCACCTGAACGCCGTCAACGTCGGCCCCACCCTGAACTTCGACCAGGTCTCGCTGACCCTGGGGCGCACCGCAATCCTCGATGGCGTGAGTTTCCAGGTACAACCGGGCAGCATCCACGCACTGGTAGGTCCCAACGGCGGCGGTAAAAGCTCGCTGATCAAGACCCTGCTGGGGCAGACGCCGCACCAGGGGCGTTTGAGCCTGGAATGGCCAACCACACCCGGCACCATCGGTTACGTGCCCCAGGCGCTGGAATTTGACCGCGGCTTGCCGATGACCGTGGACGATTTCATGGCTGCCATGTGCCAGCGTCGTCCGGCGTTTCTGGGCCTTTCCAGGCATTACGCAGCGGCGATTGGCGATGCCCTTGAGCGCGTTGGCATGCAAGACAAGCGCAAGCGCCGCATGGGCGCGTTGTCCGGCGGTGAGCGCCAGCGCGTACTGCTGGCCCAGGGGCTGATTCCGGCGCCGCAGTTGCTGGTGCTGGATGAGCCGATGTCGGCCCTCGACGAGGCGGGTATCCAGGTGTTCGAACGGCTGTTGAACGACTGGCGCCTGGCCGGGATTACCGTGCTGTGGATCGAGCACGACCTGGAGGCCGTGGGCCGCCTGGCCGACCGCGTCACCGGTCTTAACCGCCGCGTGCTGTTCGACGCCACACCGAAAGAGGCGCTGACCCCGGACCGCCTGCTCACTCTGTTCTCCACTCACCCTCGGAGCCCGGCCCCATGAGTTATGAAGCCTTTCGCTTGATGGTCCAGGGCTGGGCCTCTGCCGGTTACCTGCCCGAAGCCCTGGCCTACGGGTTTGTGGTCAACGCCCTGCTCGCCGGCTTGTTGATCGGCCCGGTACTCGGCGGCCTGGGTACGCTGGTGGTGGTCAAGCGCTTTGCGTTTTTCTCCGAAGCGGTCGGCCATGCCGCGCTGACCGGCGTGGCCGTGGGCATCCTGCTGGGCGAACCCTATACCGGGCCTTATGGCAGCCTGTTTGGCTACTGCCTGCTGTTCGGCATCCTGCTCAATTACCTGCGTAACCGCACCGGCCTGGCGCCCGATACCTTGATCGGCGTGTTCCTGTCCGTGTCCCTGGCACTGGGGGCAAGCCTGCTGCTGATCCTGGCCGGCAAGATCAACGTGCACATTCTCGAGAACGTGCTGTTTGGCTCGGTGCTGACGGTCAACGGCAACGACCTGCTGGTACTGGCCATTGTCGGCTCGCTGGTGATGGCCCTGGCATTGCCGCTGTACAACCGCATCATGCTGGCCAGTTTCAACCCGCAATTGGCAGCAGTGCGCGGGGTGGCGGTGAAAAGCCTGGACTACCTGTTCGTGATCCTGGTGACCCTGATCACCGTGGCCGCGGTCAAGGTCATCGGCGCAATCCTGGTCGGTGCCTTGCTGGTGATTCCTGCCGCTGCGGCGCGCCTGTTGAGCCAGTCACTCAAAGGGTTTTTCTGGATCTCGGTGCTGATCGCCACCGTCAGCACCCTGTGCGGCATCCTGCTGCCGATTATCTTCGACCTGCCCATCCCATCCGGTGCCGCCATCATTCTGGTTGCCGGTATCGCCTTCGCCTTCGCGGCCATCGCCCGTGGCGTTGTGCCCAGCCTCAAAGGGAATCTTGGATAATGCGCCCTGTCTTTCGCCCACTGGCCCTGGCCATCGCTTGCTTGATGAGTACGTCGGCACTGGCCGTCGACGGTTTCGACGCCAAGGACTTCAAAGTCAACCAGGGCCTCGGTCACGCAGCCCTGACCAAGACCAAGCCGCCGGTCAAGGTGCTGGCGTCGCTGCCGATTACCTACGGCTTGGCCGAGGCGCTGCTCACAGGCACCAACGTAGCGCTTGAACGCGCCGCACCGGCCAATCTGCCGGGTTCGCGGCAGGTGTCCTACTTCACCGGCCGCGGTGCTGCGGCATTGAACAAGTTGGCGCTGGACGCCGACGCGGCCATCGGCCTGCGCTCGCTGTGGGCCGATGACCCGCTGTACCCCGTGGCGCGGCGCAGCAATATCCGCATCGTCGAAGTCGATGCCGCACGCCCGGTGGACGGCGGCTTGCCGGGTATCGCAGTACAACCGGGGGTCACCGATGGCTTGAACAGCCAACCCTGGCAATCGAGCAACAATATGGGGCGCATGGCCGACGTGATGGCCGCCGACCTGAGCCGCCTGGCGCCGGCTGCCAAACCCAGGATCGACGCTAACCTGGCCGCGCTCAAACAGCGTTTACTCAAGCTCACCGCCGACAGCGAGGCGCGATTGGCCAAGGCCGACAACCTGAGTGTGCTCAGCTTGAGCGATCACTTCGCGTACTTGGTCAGCAGCCTGAACCTGGAAGTGCTCAGCACCGATGCACGGCCCGACGCCGAGTGGACGCCCGAGGCGCTGCAAAAACTCAGCAGCGCGTTGAAGGACAACGCTGTGGCGGTGGTGCTGCATCACCGTCAACCCAGCGATGCAGTCAAAACCGCCGTCACTGCCGGCGGCTCCAGACTGTTGGTGTTGAATGTGGACGGCGCCGACCCGGTGACGGAGTTGGAAACCAATGTAGACCAAGTGATCAAGGCACTTACACCCTAGGCAAGCCACCGATCCGTCAGAGATAAACTCGGTTCAATGTGGGAGCTGGCTTGCCTGCGATGCGGACGCCTCGGTTTATCAGGCGCACCGAGTCGATGCCATCGCAGGCAAGCCAGCTCCCACATGGGCTCGCGGTGCACCAGCCGCTACACCACATCCACACCCACATGAATCGCATCATGCCGCCAGAACTCCAGGTCGCAGTCGATCAGGCGTTGATGCTGGTCGTAATTGACCCGGGCGATGCGCAAGCCCGGGCTGCCTGCCGAGACGCGTAGCGCAGCGGCCGCTTCCACCGGTAGCGAGGTGGGCACAATCTCGAAACGCACCCGCCCGTAGTGCAAGTCATATTTGCTGGCATACAGCTCAGTCATCGACTGATTCAAATCGCACGCCAGGATCCCCGGAAAATACTGCGGGTTCAGATAGTGCTCGACATACAACACCAGGCGCCCGTCAATCCTGCGCCCCCGGCAAATCTGGATCACGCTCGACAACGCCGGCAACTGCAACCACGCGCACACCGCCGCCGACGCCGGTTGCAGGCGTGCGGAGATGACCTGCGTGGAAGCCTCGCGCCCCTGGTCGCTGACCATGGCGTGAAAGTGGCTGCGCTGCATCAGGTTATAGGCCAGCCGTGGCGGCGAAACGAACCAGCCCCGACGCTCTTCGCGGTAAATCTGCCCTTGGGCCTCAAGCTGTAACAAGGCTTCCCGCACGGTAATCCGAGTGGTACCAAACAACTCGCTGAGCTTGCGTTCGGCGGGCAGTTTGCTGGCAGGCGGCAACAGGCCGTGGTCGATCTGCTCCTGCAGCGCCAGGCCGATGGAAGTTACCGCCTTGATTGCCTCATCACGCATCAACGTTACCTATCTGGACTAGACCAGCACCGTTCAGGTGCACAAAACGCGCTCTATCTGGGCTTTTGCTGCTGGGTGCCAGCCTAGGCACTCCAGATGACCGACAGATGACAAAGGCTGTCGACTGCGTCTTCCACACCCTGCAATACATCGGCCAAGTCCAAGGCCTGCGGCCACTTGGGCATGGTCTACGCTAAGTCGGAGCTGAACGACATCAGCGCTTCAAAAACGACATCGACATGAAACTGTCATCCAGGGGGCCTAGATTGGCTCAGGTATTGCTGACCTAGACCAAACCACCGCTAACGTTCAGATAAAACGCCGCGTTGAAAACGCCCAAAGGAGCTTCGGATGAAACAGCTTTTCCTGGCATCACTGTTAGGCTCGACCATTGCCATGTGCACCGCCGCCATGGCTGCTGATACCGATCTAAAAACCTTGGAAGCCGCCGCCAAAGCGGAGGGCGCCGTCAACAGCGTCGGCATGCCCGATGACTGGGCCAACTGGAAAGGCACCTGGGAAGACCTGGCCAAAACCTACGGCCTCAAGCACATCGACACCGACATGAGCTCGGCCCAGGAAATCGCCAAGTTCAAAGCCGAAAAAGATAACGCCAGCGCCGATATCGGTGACGTGGGCGCGGCCTTCGGCCCGATCGCGGTAAAGCAAGAAGTGACCCAGCCGTACAAACCATCCACCTGGGCACAGGTGCCGGATTGGGCGAAAGACAAGGACGGTCACTGGGCCCTGGCTTACACCGGTACCATTGCCTTTATCGTCAACAAGAAGCTGCTGCACGGCTCCGAAGTGCCCACCACCTGGGCTGACCTGCAAACCGGTAAATACAAGGTATCGGTGGGTGACGTGAGCACCGCCGCCCAGGCTTCGAACGCAGTACTCGCCGCGGCCATCGCCAGCAAAGGCGACGAGAAAAACATCGCGCCGGGCCTGCAATTTTTCACCAAGATCGCCCAGCAGGGTCGCCTCTCGCTGTCCAACCCGACCATCGCTACCATGGAAAAAGGCGAAGTCGAAGTGGGCCTCGTCTGGGACTTCAACGGCCTGAGCTATAAGGCCAAGATGGCCAACCCCGATGACTACGTGGTGCTGATCCCCTCGGATGGCTCGGTGAAATCCGGCTACACCACCCTCATCAACAAATACGCCAAGCACCCGAACGCCGCCAAGCTCACCCGCGAATACATCTTCAGCGATGCCGGCCAGCTCAACCTGGCGCGCGGCAATGCGCGTCCGATCCGGGCTGAAACCGACTTGAAACTGCCGGCAGACGTTGCCAAAAACCTGATCCCGGGCGAGCAGTACACCAAGGCCAACCCGCAGCCGATCAAGGATGCCGATGCCTGGGAAGCGACGTCCAAGAAGCTGCCACAGATGTGGAACGAGCAAGTCATCGTAGAAATGAAGTAATCGGTCTCTCTGATCCAAAGGCGGTCAGTGTGGGAGCTGGCTTGCCTGCGATAGCGGTCTGACATTCAACATTTGTGTCCACTGATACACCGCCATCGCAGGCAAGCCATCTCCCACATTTGATCCCATTCCACGTTGATACTGAGCCATACCCTCTGTTGCGGAGCCCCAGCCCCCATGAAGCACACTGTCATCCTTGTGGTGCTCGACGGCCTCAACTTCGAGGTTGCCCGGCACGCCATGGGGCACTTGCAGGCCTATGTCGGCGCAGGACGCGCAGCCCTCTACACACTGGAATGTGAACTGCCTGCCCTGTCCCGCCCGTTGTACGAGTGCATCCTCACCGGCGTGCCGCCGATCCAAAGCGGTGTCGTGCACAACAACGTCTCGCGCCTGTCCACCCAGCGCAGCATTTTCCATTACGCCACCGACGCCGGCTTGAGCACCGCTGCGGCGGCTTACCACTGGGTCAGCGAGTTGTATAACCGCACGCCCTTTCTCGCCGCCCGCGATCGTCATACCGACGACAAGGCGCTGGCGATCCAGCATGGGCATTTCTACTGGAATGACCACTACCCCGATTCCCACCTGTTCGCCGACGCCGAAAGCCTGCGGCTCAAGCACGCGCCAAACTTTTTGCTGGTGCACCCCATGAACATCGACGACGCCGGTCACAAGCATGGCCTCGACACCGCGCAATACCGCAACAGCGCACGCTCGGCTGACATTATCCTGGCCGACTACCTGCAAGACTGGCTCGATGCCGGCTACCAGGTACTGGTCACCGCCGACCACGGCATGAACAACGACCGCTCCCACAACGGCCTGTTGCGCGAAGAACGGGAAGTGCCACTGTTTGTCATCGGTGACGCCTTCAGCCTGGACACCGACGCTGCGCCGAAACAAACCGACCTGTGCGGCACCATCTGCGACCTGCTGGGCGTGCCCCACAACAAGCCTGTGTGCCGGGAGCTGCTCAAGTGATTGCATTGACCCGCGGCAAATGGCTGGCCCTGCTATGCCTGCTGCCCTTCGCACTGTTCTTTATCGTGTTCGAGATCGCGCCGCTGGTGTGGGTGCTGATCAGCAGCCTGCAAACCGAAGAGTCCGGCTGGAGCCTGGAAAACTTCACCCGCATCTTCACCTCGAAGTTCTACCGGCAGGCCATCCAGTTCAGCCTGGAGATCAGTTTCTACTCCAGCATCTTCGGCATCATCATCGCCACCCTGGGCAGCTACTCATTGCGCCGAGTGGATTCGCCGCTGCGCAACTTCGTCACCGCATTCGCCAACATGACCAGCAACTTCGCCGGCGTACCCCTGGCCTTCGCGTTCATCATCCTGCTGGGGTTCAACGGCAGTATCACCCTCATGCTCAAGCAGGCCGGGATCATTGAGGACTTCAACCTGTACTCGAAAACCGGCCTGATCATCCTCTATACCTACTTCCAGATTCCCCTCGGCGTACTGCTGCTCTACCCGGCCTTCGACGCATTGCGCGAAGACTGGCGCGAGTCGGCCGCCCTGCTCGGTGCGAATGGCTGGCAGTTCTGGCGGCATATCGGCCTGCCGGTGCTCACCCCGGCGCTGCTCGGTACCTTTGTGATCCTGTTGGCCAACGCCCTCGGCGCCTATGCCACGGTCTATGCACTGACCACCGGCAACTTCAACGTACTGCCGATTCGCATTGCCGGCCTGGTCTCCGGCGATGTGTCGCTGGACCCGAACATGGCCAGCGCCCTGGCCGTGGTGCTGGTGGCGCTGATGACCGTGGTCACGGTGGTGCATCAACTGCTGCTCAAGAGGAGCTACCATGTCTCGCGCTGAAGCCGGCCCGGCCTCCCTCTACCATCGGGTGGTGGTGTACCTGTTGTTCCTGATCCTGGTGCTGCCTTTGGTAGGCACCTTTGTCTACTCGATTTCCAGCAGTTGGTCGGCAACCATCCTGCCCGCCGGCTTCAGCGTGAAATGGTATGTACAGCTGTGGAGCGACCCGCGCTTTCTGATGGCCTTCGGGCAATCGTTGCTGGTGTGCGTGGGCGCACTGATCCTTTCGGTGGTGTTGATTTTGCCGCTGCTGTTCGTGGTGCACTACCACTTTCCCAAGCTCGACGCGTTGATGAACATCCTGATCCTGCTGCCCTTTGCGGTGCCGCCGGTGGTGTCCTCGGTGGGGCTGCTGCAACTGTACGGGTCCGGGCCGCTGGCGATGGTGGGTACGCCGTGGATTTTGATCGGCTGCTACTTCACCGTCGCGCTGCCGTTCATGTACCGCGCGATCACCAACAACCTGCAAGCCATCAACCTGCGAGACTTGATGGACGCTTCGCAACTGCTCGGCGCCAGCACCTGGCAGGCCGCGATCCTGGTGGTGCTGCCCAACCTGCGCAAGGGCCTGATGGTGGCGCTGCTGCTGTCGTTCTCGTTCCTGTTCGGCGAGTTCGTGTTCGCCAACATCCTCGTCGGCACCCGGTACGAAACCCTGCAGGTGTACCTCAACAACATGCGCAACAGCAGTGGCCATTTCACCAGCGCCGTGGTGATCTCTTATTTCTTCTTTGTGCTGGTACTGACCTGGGCCGCCACTCTCTTGAACAAGGACAAAAGCCAATGAGCTTCGTCAGCGTCCAACACCTGCAAAAAGGCTACGCCGGCACCCCGGTGTTCAGCGATATCAATTGCGAGGTCGCCAAAGGCGAGTTCGTCACCCTGCTCGGCCCGTCCGGTTGCGGCAAATCCACTTTGTTGCGCTGCATCGCCGGGCTTACGCCGGTGGACAGTGGCCAGATCCTCCTGGATGGCCAGGACATCGTGCCCCTGAGCCCACAGAAACGCCAGATCGGCATGGTGTTCCAGAGCTACGCGCTGTTCCCCAACATGACCGTGGAACAGAACGTCGCCTTCGGCCTGCGCATGCAAAAGGTCAACGCCGACGACAGCAACAAGCGCGTGCAAGAAGTGCTGCAACTGGTGGAGCTCAAGGACCTGGCCGGCCGTTATCCGCACCAGATGTCCGGTGGCCAGTGCCAGCGCGTCGCTCTTGCCCGCTCCCTGGTGACGCGCCCGCGCCTGCTGTTGCTGGATGAACCGCTGTCGGCATTGGATGCACGTATTCGCAAGCACTTGCGCGAGCAGATCCGCCAGATCCAGCGCGAGCTGGGGCTGACCACGATCTTCGTGACCCATGACCAGGAAGAAGCGCTGACCATGTCCGACCGCATCTTCTTGATGAACCAGGGCAAGATCGTGCAGAGCGGTGATGCCGAAACCCTCTATACCGCGCCGGTGGATGTGTTCGCTGCCGGGTTTATCGGCAACTACAACCTGCTCGATGCCGACAAGGCCAGCCAACTGCTGCAGCGGCCGATCAGCGGGCGCATCGCGATTCGCCCCGAGGCCATCGAGTTGAGCCGCAGCGGCGAGCTCGATGCGTTGGTGCGTAGCCACAGCCTGCTGGGTAACGTGATTCGCTACCGCATCGAAGCCCGTGGCGTCGAGCTGGTGGTGGACGTGCTCAATCGTTCGGCCGACGACCTGCACCCGGATGGCCAGCGCCTGGCACTTTCCATCGACCCCAGCGCACTGTGTGAAGTAGCCTGACAGGCAGCGACCTATTGAGAGAGAGCATCACCGATGGCATTGGTAATTTTTGATCTGGACGACACCCTGATCCACGGCGACTGCGCCACGCTGTGGAGCGAACAAATGGGCCGCCTTGGCTGGGTGGACCCTGAGTCGTTCATGCGCAGGAACAACGAGCTGATGGATGCCTACAGCCAGGGCAAGCTGCGGATGGAAGATTTCATGGATTTCAGCCTGGAGCCGATGATCGGCCGTACCCCGGAAGAAATCGAGCACCTGGTGGAGCCGTGGGTCGAGGACGTCATCGAGCCGCTGATCTACAGCGACGCCACCAAGACCATCGCCCGCCACCGCGCGAACGGCGACCGAATCCTGGTGATTTCGGCTTCGGGCACTCACCTGGTCACGCCGATTGCTGCGCGTATCGGTATCGAGGAAGTGCTGGGGATTAACCTGAGCGTCAGCCATGGGGTATACGACGGCAAGACAGAGGGTGTACTGACTTACCGTGAAGGCAAGATCACGCGGTTGCTGGAATGGCTGGAGCAGGAAGGCGAAACCCTTGAAGGTGCCTATTTCTATTCGGACTCGCGCAATGATTTACCGCTGCTGCTCAAGGTGGATCACCCGCAGGTGGTGAACCCGGACCCGGTGTTGCGCGCCCATGCCGAACAGGCCGGCTGGCCGATCCACCACTGGACCTGAATCAATAGAGATCAACCCGCAAGAGATGGCTTGCCTGCGATAGCGGTGCAACAGTGAAGAATTCTTCATCTGGTGCACCGCTATCGCAGGCAAGCCAGCTCCCACACTGACTGCATTTCAATCTAGGATTCGGTCAGGCTGTTGGCAATATGGACTACACCGGACGTAGGACGAGGTTGTTCTAGCCCCCCACATCACCGTCAACGCCTTGCAATGCTTTCACAGTGCCTCCATAGTGAGTCTGGACTGAGCCCGGTGCTGTAGCGCCGGGCTTTTTGCATTATGCGACCGGACCATATGGAACCGGCTCCCTCAAAGACGGCCTAATATGCGTTATCAATTGCCCCCGCGTCGAATCAGCATGAAGCATCTGTTCCCCAGCACCGCCCTCGCATTTTTCATTGGTCTCGGCTTCGCGTCGATGTCGACCAATACGTTCGCAGCCAATAGCTGGGACAACCTTCAGCCTGATCGCGATGAGGTGATTGCCAGCCTTAACGTCGTCGAGTTGCTCAAGCGCCATCACTACAGCAAGCCGCCGCTGGACGACGCTCGCTCAGTGATCATCTACGACAGCTACCTCAAGCTGCTGGACCCCTCGCGTAGCTACTTCCTGGCCAGCGATATCGCTGAGTTCGACAAGTGGAAGACCCAATTCGACGACTTCCTCAAGAGCGGCGACCTGCAGCCCGGCTTCACCATCTACAAGCGTTACCTGGACCGCGTCAAAGCGCGTCTGGATTTCGCGTTGGGTGAGCTGAACAAAGGTATCGACAAGCTCGATTTCACACAGAAAGAAACCCTTCTGGTGGACCGCAAGGACGCTCCTTGGCTGACCAGTACCGCGGCGCTGGACGACCTGTGGCGCAAACGCGTCAAGGACGAAGTGCTGCGCTTGAAGATCGCCGGCAAAGAGCCCAAGGCCATTCAAGAACTGCTGACCAAGCGCTACAAGAACCAGCTGGCACGCCTGGATCAGACCCGTGCCGAGGATATCTTCCAGGCATACATCAACACCTTTGCGATGTCCTACGACCCGCACACCAATTATCTGTCGCCAGATAACGCGGAAAATTTCGATATCAATATGAGTCTGTCCCTGGAAGGCATCGGTGCCGTCCTGCAAAGCGACAATGACCAGGTGAAGATCGTACGTCTGGTGCCGGCAGGCCCTGCTGACAAAACCAAGCAAGTGGCACCGGCCGACAAGATCATCGGCGTGGCCCAGGCCGACAAAGAAATGGTCGATGTTGTCGGCTGGCGCCTGGACGAAGTGGTCAAGCTGATCCGTGGGCCTAAAGGCAGCGTGGTGCGCCTGGAAGTGATTCCGCACACCAATGCACCGAACGACCAGACCAGCAAGATCGTGTCCATCACCCGTGAAGCGGTGAAGCTCGAAGACCAGGCCGTGCAGAAGAAAGTCCTCAACCTCAAGCAGGATGGCAAGGACTACAAGCTGGGCGTGATCGAAATCCCGGCCTTCTATCTGGACTTCAAGGCGTTCCGTGCCGGTGATCCGGACTACAAGTCCACCACCCGCGACGTGAAGAAAATCCTGACAGAACTGCAGAAAGAGAAAGTCGACGGCGTGGTCATTGACCTGCGCAACAACGGCGGCGGCTCCCTGCAGGAAGCCACCGAGCTGACCAGCCTGTTTATCGACAAGGGCCCGACCGTATTGGTACGCAACGCTGACGGCCGTGTCGACGTGCTCGAAGACGAGAACCCGGGGGCCTTCTACAAAGGGCCGATGGCGCTGCTGGTCAACCGTCTCTCGGCCTCGGCCTCGGAGATTTTCGCCGGCGCCATGCAGGACTACCACCGTGCGTTGATCATCGGCGGCCAGACCTTCGGCAAGGGCACCGTGCAGACCATCCAGCCGCTGAATCATGGCGAGCTTAAACTGACACTGGCCAAGTTCTACCGGGTATCCGGGCAGAGCACCCAGCATCAAGGCGTACTGCCGGATATCGATTTCCCGTCGATCATCGACACCAAGGAAATCGGCGAAAGCGCCCTGCCTGAAGCCATGCCGTGGGACACCATCCGCCCTGCGATCAAGCCGGCGTCGGATCCGTTCAAGCCCTTCCTGGCGCAGTTGAAGGCTGATCATGACACCCGCTCCGCCAAGGATGCCGAGTTCGTGTTTATCCGCGACAAGCTGGCCCTGGCCAAGAAGCTGATGGAAGAGAAGACCGTCAGCCTCAACGAAGCGGATCGCCGTGCACAGCATTCCAGCATCGAGAATCAGCAACTGGTACTGGAAAACACCCGCCGCAAGGCCAAGGGTGAAGACCCGCTCAAAGAGCTGAAGAAAGAAGATGAAGACGCGCTGCCGACCGAGGCGGATAAAACCAAGCCGGAAGACGACGCTTACTTGGCCGAGACTGGCCGGATCCTGCTGGATTACCTGAAAATCACCAAGCAAGTGGCCAAGCAGTAAATGATGGCGATTTAACGTGATCGCTCCTCGGAGTGTCATCATATAGACATCATTCTGTCGTGAAATAAAAGGACCGCAGGTTTACGCCTGCGGTCCTTTTTTTTGATCGAGACCGCCATGACCATGACCGAACAGCTGAATGCATTGGGCTCAATCCTGGCTCAAGGCAGTTTGCACAGCCTGTTCCAACCGATCATCTGCCTGTCGGAGCGGCGCATCCTGGGTTATGAAGCCCTCAGTCGTGGCCCGTCCAACAGCCCGCTGCACTCCCCCGTTGCGCTGTTTTCGGTGGCCAGCCATGCCGGGCGCCTGAGCGAACTGGACATGGCGTGTCGAGAGAGTGCGTGCCGGCGCTTCAGCGAGCAGAAACTGCCCGGCAAGCTGTTCCTCAATATCTCGCCGGAATCCTTGATGGAGCACGCGCATCAGCCAGGGCGCACCCTGCAACTGTTGCGCGACTTCGGTATTTCTCCCAGCCAAGTGGTGATCGAGCTCACCGAGCAAGCGCCCACCGACGATTTCGCGCTGTTGCAAACTGCCTTGCACCACTACCGCGACATGGGTTTTGCCATCGCACTGGATGACTTAGGCGCTGGTTATTCCAGCTTGCGGTTGTGGTCGGAACTGCGCCCGGACTACGTGAAGATCGACCGGCACTTTATCGACGGCATTCACCAGGACGCCCTCAAGCGCGAGTTTGTCGGCTCGATCCTGCAGATCGCCAGGGCATCCCGCGCCCAAGTGATTGCCGAGGGCATCGAACTGCCAGAAGAACTGGCGGTGTTGACCGAGATGGGCGTCGACCTGGTCCAGGGCTACCTGCTCTGCCGCCCTCAGGAAAAGCCGCCGCAGGAAGCGCGCCTGATGCTGCCCAAGCCGGATAACGCCACGCTGGCCCTCAATGACGAAGGCAGTGACCTGAGCGCACTGCTCAATGAGCAACCCGCCGTGGATCAAGACACCGCCACCGCCCAAGTGCTGGAATCGTTCCGCCGCCAGGCCAACCTCAACTCGCTGGCGGTGTTAGACGGCCGTGGTTGCCCGGTCGGCATTGTGCACCGGCACTCGTTGTCGGACGCGTTGCTCAAGCCGTTCGCGACCGATCTGTTTGCACGTAAACCCATCAGTCGCTTGATGAGCGATGATTTTTTGGCGGTGGAACTGAGCCAGTCCTTGCAACAGGTCAGCCGCTTATTGACCAGCCGCGCGCGGCAACGCATCGAAGAGGATTTCATCATCACCCTGAACGGTGATTACCTGGGGCTGGGTCGGGTCATTGACGTGCTCAAGTTGATCACGGAGCTGAAAATCCAGCAGGCCCGCTACGCCAACCCGTTGACCTTGTTGCCTGGCAATGTGCCGATCCAGCAATGCCTCACCCGGCTGCTGCAGCAACAGCGCGAGTCGGTGATCTGCTATGTGGATATCGACAGTTTCAAACCGTTCAACGACATCTACGGCTACGGGCGCGGGGATGAAGTGCTGCTGTGCCTGGCGCAGTGCCTCAACGACCGGGTAGACCCCAGCCGCGACTTTGTCGGGCACATTGGCGGCGATGACTTTCTACTGGTGCTGGGCCCGCAGGACTGGCGCAAGCGGCTCAACCAACTGCTGGACGATTTCCACACCCAATGCCGACGCTTCTACCGCGCTGAACACCTTGAGGCTGGGTGCTTCGTGGCCCTCAATCGCCAGGGCGCGCGCCAGGAGTTTGCATTGCTGTCGCTGTCCATCGGTGTAGTGCATTTGTATCCTCAGGCCTGCGCACAACTCGATGCCAGCCAGTTGGCAGAGCTGGCTTCACAAGCCAAGCACCATGCCAAGGATGTGGCGGGCTATAGCATCCACGTGATCGACAGCATGGACACCTGCGCCCAGGCGCTTTAGGCCTCGGCGGATTCCGGGTACTCGTACTCGAACACCCGCACCACTTCGGATGCATGCCAGGACGCGGCGGCCACACCATCGGAAGGCCCGCTGAACCGCCCCAGGCGCTCAACACACTCAAAAAAACCGGTGCGCGGCAGGCGGCTGGCACCCTGGCTGATCACCAGGGAACTGCGCAGCGGTTGCTCCGCCTTGGCATCCAGTGCCGCCAGGTGCTCCAGGGCCGCAGCCAGGGTCTGCATGGCCGGCGTCGGGAATTGCAGGCGCTCAAGCAGCGCACGGTAGGTGAGCAAATGGCGCTGGCGCCGCGCCTGATCCAGTTCGTTGAGCAACCCATCCCAGTGTTGACGACTAATACGTAAGCTCAAGACTCATCCCTCCAACCTGCAACGCCCAATTCCCAGGCCAGGCTGCGGCGAATGGCGGCATCCGGCTGGCGTTCACCACTTTCTATCAATCCAAGATACGAAGGGCTGATGCCCACGGTACGCGCCAGGGCCTCGATTGCCAGGCCCTTGGCCTCACGCAGGCCGCGCAGGGCTGCAAGCGGACGCAGGTCCTGCTCGATAGCGGTGGGTGCAACAGAAGGAGAAGCGCGTGTTGGTTGCAATTGACCGGCAGCTTTTAGCAGCGCCTGGTACTGGTCCCATGGCAACACCGCGTATTCGGGTGCGCCATCGCGTGAAATGATCTGGATATCCATGACTGCCCCGTAGGATAAAAACACTTACTAAGTAAGTTATTTCCTTAGGAGTGTAATCCTAACAGCCACAAAGGTCGCAGGGGATACCGGGCAACATTAGTTTTTTTGCGGGTTTTCCCGGGCCAGCAGCTCAGGCGTCGCTGGCAGGCGCTCAACCACCGCAAGTTTTTCCGGGCGCTGCCCATCGCGCCAGGCACGAAACGCGCTCAGTTCGCCGCTCAGGGTCTTCATGACCCATGCCAGCACGGCGATGTCATCGAGCATGCCGAACATAGGGAGGAAGTCCGGAATGGCATCAATCGGGCTGAGAAAGTACATCAGCCCCGCTACCACCGAAATCAGCGCCTTGGGGCTGATGGCACGGTATTCGCCACGCCAGTAAGCCAGGCAAAGGGCCTGAAGCAATTTGAGATCGTCCTTGAGCTGGCCGAGCCGATTGCCTTGGCTTGAGCCTTTGGCTGCAACGGCAAACAACAAGGTTGGCAAGCGCCCGCGACCCAGCAAGCGTGCGGCCATAGGCAGGAAGCGGGTGAAAGTGAACGGTGGTTTCATAGGGCACTCCAGTTCCAGGCGATATAAAAGGTTATCCACACAAATTGTGGATAACCTTGTGAACAGAGCCTGTTTTATCGGCTGAAAGCCACGGACTACAAGGCCTACAGTCAGATCGGGCGTTTTTTGCGCACATAAAAAAAACCCAAGAATTCATTGACTTGGCATGTATGTGCGGCTACCCGTGCTCGAGTCTTATATCAGACTGTGTCCGGTTGCAGACGTTCGTTTGGATTTGCAGAGGCTTCAACGTAGGGGCTGGCTGGCGTGCGATAGCCATAGACATCTACACGACCCGGTACGACGTGGCAGCCTGCCAGCCGATGCCTATCTCCCAGACACCCCCGGCTCCAAATGTGGGAGCTGGCTTGCCTGCGATTGCCTTAGGCATCAACACAACTTTACAGGCTGTAGCAGCCAACGCTAACCACGATGCGAAGCGAGCCGCTCTTGATCTTGATCTGCTTTTGATCTTAGGCGCCCCGTTAAACCACGCTGGCCGGAATTCGACAGGGATTTGGGGGGTAAACCGGCAGGGATGCCGGTTTAGCCGCCCCGCGCCATGGATGGCGCGTGGCGGCGGCCCCCCAAATCACTGGCGGATTACGGGCACACCGAGCCTAGGCGAGGTGCCGAGTGGTGGGGCAAGAGCGTTTTGCTTACTTTGCCGCTCTTGCAAAGTGAGCCGCCGTCAGGGCGGAACCCTATGTGGCCGTTACCGCAGCAATGGATATGTACACAATCCAACTGTGTTGACTGCCAGGCCGCCTTCGCGAGCAAGCCCGCTCCCACAGGTTGATCGTGGTGTGCCAGTTAGTAGGTGTAGGCTGGCAGGCCGTCATCGCAGGCAAGCCAGCTCCCACATTTGGAGTGCTGAGCGTCTGGCGGTCATCACAGCGATGCGGCAACCCGACAAGCCAGCGCCCACAGAAGATTTTTGCATCCTTTGATACAGACCCGAAAACAACAACGCCCCGTCGAGACGGGGCGTTGTGTGTTCAGGCGCCGATTACTTCTTGGCGGCTGGTGCAGCAGGTGCGTCTGCTGCTTCTGCCTTGGCTGGGTCCTTGATGGCCAGCAGCTCCAGGTCGAATACCAGCACGGAGTTGGCCGGGATCGCCGGGCTCGGGCTCTGGGCGCCGTAGGCCAGGTCGGACGGGATGTACAACTCGACCTTCTCGCCAACATGCATCAGTTGCAAGCCTTCGACCCAACCCGGGATCACGCCGCTGACCGGCAGGTCGATCGGGCTACCGCGATCTACGGAGCTGTCAAAGGTAGTGCCGTTGGTGAGCTTGCCGGTGTAGTGAACAGTCACCACGTCGGTCGGCTTAGGCTGGGCGCCGTCGGCCTTCTTCACGATCTTGTACTGCAGGCCGGAAGCGGTGGTGACAACACCGTCTTTCTTGGCGTTGTCTTCGAGGAATTTCTTGCCAGCGGCTGCCGACTCTTCGCTCATTTTGGTCATGCGCTCTTCAGCACGCTTTTGCAGTGCGGCAAACGCTTCAACCAGCTCATCGTCCTTGAGCTTCTGCTCTTTCTTGCCGACGGCATCTTCGATGCCCTGGGCAACAGCTTTGGAGTCCAGGTCGTCCATGCCTTCTTGGGCAAGGCTCTTGCCCATGTTCAGGCCGATGCCGTAGGAAGCTTTCTGCGCCGGGGTTTTCAGCTCTACGCTGGTCTGCGAATCACAACCCGCAAGTACCAGGCTAACCAGGGCCACCGCCGCCGCCAACCGATGCTGTTTCATGCTATTTCCTTGTTCATGCGCCATAAGGGCATTCGAATAAAGTCGCGAGCTTATCAGGCGGCCACGACCAATGGCTACCGGCATGTGAGCAGGAAACTTCTGATAAGTTCACGTGTTTAAAAGCATTTCCATTTATCATGGGGCCCCGCGACGGATCGCGGGACCGCCTGATAGCGGGCCAATTGCTACTTGCCGCACCTGTGGCGCAGTGGCATAACAACGCGACAATTCGACAAGGATAGTTATCTTGCGCATTTTTTCCCGAGTTTTACTCCTGATACTGATCGCACTGGGCCTGATCCTGGCCGTGGTGTTCTATTACACCCTCAACCCCAAGCTGCCGGACTACGTGCCAGTAAAGCAGGTGCACTACCAGGAGCAATGGAGTGCCGACGACCGCCAGACCTACTACTTCACGCCCCAGGGCACCCAAGTAAAAGGCCTGCACTACGACTGGTTCACCGCCCTGGAACTGCCGTTTTCCGAGCAACGCTTTGCCGCGCCGGAGTACCTGGCGCGCTTTGGCTTCCTGGTCGACCCCAAGCAGACGCCCACCGCGCAAAACCCTGGCAACCTGCCAGTAGGGTTCGCCCGGCACCAGAACGCCGACAGCAGGGCTCAGTACCTGGATATCACCTGTGCGGCCTGCCACACCGGCGAATTGCACTACAAGGGCCAGGCCCTGCGCATCGACGGTGGCTCGGCGCAACACGTACTGCCCTCCAGCGTTCCCACGTTGCGCGGTGGCAGTTTCGGCCAGGCCCTGGTCGCGAGCTTGGCCGCTACCTATTACAACCCATGGAAGTTTGAGCGCTTTGCTCACAAGGTGCTGGGGGATCAGTACGATGCCCAGCGCGATCAACTGCGCCAGGACTTCAAGCAATCGCTGAACCAGTTCCTCAAAGTCGCCTGGAATGACACCCACCGTGGCCTTTACCCCACCGAAGAA
Organism: Pseudomonas sp. KT_2_4; assembly: GCF_041410225.1. NCBI lineage: Bacteria > Pseudomonadati > Pseudomonadota > Gammaproteobacteria > Pseudomonadales > Pseudomonadaceae > Pseudomonas > Pseudomonas sp. KT_2_4. The sequence goes on along the minus strand of NZ_CP166962.1, from coordinate 5,975,074 downwards.
GGCCCGGGCCGTACTGACGCCTTTGGACGCATCGCCAACGCCAGTTTTGGCGACGCCATTTCCCCCGACAATTATCGCGTCGCCAATGCGCCGGTGGACTACCCGCAGCTGTGGGATATCTGGACCTTCGACTGGGTGCAGTGGAATGGCTCGGCCCAGCAGCCCATGGCGCGCAACATCGGCGAAGCCCTTGGCGTAGGCGCGACTCTGGCGTTCTTCGACGCAGCCGGGCAACCGCTCAAGGGCGATGCCCGCTACCCGTCCAGCGTACGGGTGCGCGACCTGCACCTGATCGAAGAAACCCTGCAACGGCTCAAGCCGCCGACCTGGCCGCAAGACTTGTTCGGTGCCATCGACAAACCCCTCGCCGCCCAGGGCCGCGCACTCTTTGCCGAGAACTGCGCCGGCTGCCACCTGCCCACCGTTACCGAAGAAAACGGCCGACCGGTGCAGCAGTTGAAAATGCTGCCGGTGGACTACATCGGCACCGACCCCGGCACAGCCAACAACATTGCCGACCAACGCTATGACCTCAGCGCGCTGCAATGGGACCCGGCCGAACTGGCCCGGCTCAATGTCGAACTGCACCCCACCCCCACCGCGCCGCTGGACCTGAAAAAAATGTCGGTGGCCCAAGGCCTGGCCTATGTCACCGCCTTCGTCGAAGAGCATGCCTACCGTGCGGCGGGCGTGACCCCGGCCGAGCGCCCGGGCCTGGACGGGTTCGGCCTGCCCATCGGCGTACGCGAGTTGCGTGCCTATAAGGCGCGGCCACTGGCAGGCGTATGGGCCACCCCACCGTTCCTGCACAACGGTTCGGTGCCGACGATCTACCAACTGCTCTCGCCCCAGGACGAACGCAGCACCACTTTCTATAAAGGCACCTTCAACTACGACCCGCGTCACCTGGGGTTTGAGACCACCGCCTTCAAGAACGCCTTCCTGTTCGATACCAGAGTCACCGGCAACCACAACAGCGGCCACGAATTCCGTGCCGGCGAACGTGGCAATGGCGTTATCGGCCGTGGCCTGCTGCCGCAGGAACGCTGGGCGCTGCTCGAATACCTCAAAGTGCTGGGCGGCCCGCTGGAGCAACAACTGCCATGATTATCCGATCGCAAAACAAGGACCGCTCCATGCTTGCTCGTCTCTGGCTGCGCCTTGGCGCCTTTGTGGGCAAAACCCTGCTGTGGCTGCTGGGCCTGGGCCTGCTGGGCTGGGTGTTGGCCACGGCCTGGTTCGCCTGGCAGCACAGGGGCCCGGTGTCGGTGAAGGAACAGATCCCGCCGGGTGAGGCGGCGATGACCCAAGGCATCATCCAGACCGCCGTGCGCATCGTTGACCAGCATCGCGAAGGCACTCGCTACCTGCGCGATGCCCATGCCAAGGCCCATGGGTGCGTGAAAGCCGAGGTCAGCGTTCTGGCGGATCTCGACCCGGCCTTGCGCCAGGGTGTGTTCGCCGAGCCGGGCAAGACCTGGCAGGCGACGATGCGCCTGTCCAACGGCAACGCCTACCCGCAATTCGATAGCATCCGCGATGCCCGCGGCATGGCGATCAAGCTGTTGGATGTGCCGGGCAAGCAACTGATGGCCGACCAGCAAGCGCGCACCGAGCAGGATTTCGTGATGTTCAGCCATCCGAACTTCTTTGTCAGCGATGTCGCGGAATACGCGCAGAACATCGGTGCGCAAGCGGATGGCAAGAAGGTCCTGGCGTTCTTTCCCAAGCTCGACCCGCGCAGCTGGCAAGTGCGTCACTTGTTTATCGCCCTGGCAACCCTGGCGCCCGCCCCGGCCAGCCCGACGCAGACGACTTACTTTTCAGTGTCGCCTTATAAGTTTGGCGCGGCCAACGCCAAGTTTCGCGTGGCGCCCGACCCGCAAAGCTGCCCGGATTATGTGTTGCCCAAACAGAACCAGGACCTGCCCAACTTCCTGCGCAGCGCGCTCAACCAGCAACTGTCCACCGACCGCGTAGACGCGTGTTTTGTGCTGCAGATCCAGCGGCAAAACCCGCAGGCCTTCATGCCCATCGAAGACACCAGCATCGAGTGGAAGGAAAGCGACGCGCCGTATGAAACGGTGGCCAAGGTCAGGATTCCCGCCCAGGACTTCGACACGCCGGCGCAGAACCTGGCGTGCGATAACCAGTCGTTCAACCCCTGGTTCGGTTTGGAAGCGCACCGCCCCATCGGCGGGATCAACCGACTACGCAAAGCGGTGTACGAAGCCGTCAGCGATTACCGCCACAGCCGCAACGCGCCGTAAGGTGCGTTAAATCGCAGGCGAAAAAAAACCCGCTCAATGAGCGGGTTTCTTATGGCTACCTGGCGTTCAGCGTTCCAGGTGACCGAATATGGCGCAGCGGACGGGACTCGAACCCGCGACCCCCGGCGTGACAGGCCGGTATTCTAACCGACTGAACTACCGCTGCGTGTAACACTTGAAGCGAATGGTGGGTGATGACGGGATCGAACCGCCGACCCTCTGCTTGTAAGGCAGATGCTCTCCCAGCTGAGCTAATCACCCTTCGTTTCGGTGTGGGCGCATCATACACCAAAAAATCGTAATGTCTTGATTTAAATGCAATTTATTTAAAAAAAGTTTAGCGCACGATTTTTTGCCATATTTCGGACAGAAAAAAACCCGCTCAATGAGCGGGCTTTCTTTGGTTACCTGGCGTTCAGCGTTCCAGGTGACCGAATATGGCGCAGCGGACGGGACTCGAACCCGCGACCCCCGGCGTGACAGGCCGGTATTCTAACCGACTGAACTACCGCTGCGCGTAACACTTGAAGCGAATGGTGGGTGATGACGGGATCGAACCGCCGACCCTCTGCTTGTAAGGCAGATGCTCTCCCAGCTGAGCTAATCACCCTTCGTTTCGGTGTGGCGCGCATTCTACGGAGCGACCCTAAGTCTGGCAAGCACTTTCTTAAATCTTTTTTTTCAGCCCTTCCAATGGCTTAGGCAGGGTTGGCCTGCGGCGTGATCAAGAGAATAATGCCCCCCTTTGTATAGAGGAGAGACTCACCCCATGTGGTTCAAGAACCTGCTTATCTATCGCCTGACCCAAGATCTGCCTGTTGATGCCGAGGCGTTGGAAGCGGCCATGGCCACCAAGCTGGCGCGCCCTTGTGCAAGCCAGGAGTTGACCACTTACGGTTTCGTCGCGCCTTTCGGTAAAGGTGAAGATGCTCCTCTGGTTCACGTCAGCGGAGATTTTTTGCTGATTGCTGCGCGCAAGGAAGAACGCATCCTGCCAGGTAGCGTGGTGCGTGATGCACTTAAAGAGAAAGTCGAAGAGATCGAAGCCGAGCAGATGCGCAAGGTCTACAAGAAGGAGCGCGACCAGATAAAGGATGAAATCATCCAGGCCTTCCTGCCGCGTGCCTTTATTCGTCGCTCGTCGACCTTTGCTGCGATCGCGCCGAAACAGGGCCTGATCCTTGTCAATTCGGCCAGCCCAAAGCGCGCCGAAGACCTGCTGTCGACCTTGCGCGAGGTGATCGGCACCCTGCCCGTCCGTCCGCTGACGGTGAAGACTGCACCAACTGCCATCATGACCGACTGGGTCACCACCCAGAAACCGGCCGATGACTTCTTCGTCCTCGACGAATGCGAACTGCGCGACACCCACGAAGACGGCGGCATCGTGCGCTGCAAGCGCCAAGACCTGACCAGCGAAGAGATCCAACTGCACCTGACCACCGGCAAGGTCGTGACCCAACTGTCCCTGGCGTGGCAGGACAAGTTGTCTTTCATGCTCGACGACAAGATGACCGTCAAGCGTCTGAAGTTCGAAGACCTGCTGCAAGACCAGGCGGAACAGGACGGCGGCGATGAAGCCCTGGGCCAACTGGATGCCAGCTTTACCTTGATGATGCTGACTTTCGGCGATTTCCTGCCAGCGTTGGTTGAGGCACTGGGCGGCGAAGAGACACCACAGGGCATCTAAGCAACACCGATCCAATGTGGGCACGGTCAGTGTGGGAGCTGGCTTGCCTGCGATAGCGGAGTGTCAGCCAGAGTAGTGCCGACTCATACACCGCTATCGCAGGCAAGCTGAACTGGTCAAGTAATCTTGGACACCGATTAAGGTTCACGCCACCAACCTTTCCTTCGCGACCGGCGACCGGTAGTCGTTGTAGCTGTGAGGCCTGCTGATGTTGTAGCGCGAGACATAGCGCTGCACGTCTGCCCGGGCCTCATGTTCCAGTTTGTAGCCCGTTTCAGGAACCCACTCTGATTTCAAACTACCAAAGAAACGCTCCATGGGGGCGTTGTCCCAGCACTCGCCTTTACGGCTCATACTTTGTCTAAATCCGTGTTTCACAAGCTCGTTTCGGAATTTATGACTGGTGTACTGACAACCTTGGTCTGAATGAAACAACACATCCTGGGGGCGGCCGCGTAGCTCAACCGCCATGCGTAGCGCTTCGCAGGTCAGATTGGCATCAGAAATCATCGAGAACGACCAACCCACGATCCTCCGAGCGTACAAATCCAGAACGGCGGCGAAGTACATCCATCGCTTGCCGACCTTGATGTAAGTTACGTCGCCACACCACACCTGGTTAACCGCCGTTACATCAAATTTTCGCTTGAGCACGTGCGGCGCAACCAATGCCTCAACGCCCGGCGACTTGTACTTATGGCGCCTGCGCTGACGACTAGCGATGCCAGCTTCGCGCATCAAACTGCGAGCCATATAACGTCCGATACGATGCCCTTTGGCTTTTAGCTCCTTGGACAAAGTACGTGCGCCGGCCGACTCTCTGGACGCCCTGTGGTGCTTGACCAGCGCGGCTTTGAGCTTGTCCCGTTCAGGATTTGCTCTGCCCTGGCGCTGGCGCCAGGCGTAGAAACTACTACGGTTGATCCCAAACGCCCGGCAACACCTTTTAACGCCGTATTGCTCGTCCAGCTCATCGATCAGCGTGAATGATCTTTGGCGTCCAAAAGCAGGAGAGCACTGGCCTTTTTTAGGATTTCAATGTCCAGGTCTTTCTCCCTGAGTAGGGCTTTGAGCCTCTGGATTTCTCGCTGATCAGCGGTAATTGCCTTGGCCCCTACCGGGGTCGAACCCAGGCGTTCTTTCTGCACTTGATCGACCCAGCGGCGTAGAGCAGTGGGGCCGATATCTAGGCTGGCACAGACCTCAGTAACCGGCTGGCCTTCATCCAGCACCATGCTGGCAGCCTTGAGCTTGAACTCACTCGAATAAGATTTACGCATATCCAAACACCTCAGATTTGGGCGCTATCATAACGCCCGATTGAAGTGTCCAAAATCATTAGGCCAGTTCAAGCCAGCTCCCACATTTGATTGCATCGACAACTCAGAAATCGAATAAAAAAGGACATCCCCATGCGCGCACTCGCCGCCTTGAGCCGCTTCGTCGGCAACACCTTTGCCTACTGGGTGTTGATCTTTGCCGTTGTCGCCTTTCTCCAACCCAGCTGGTTCATCGGCCTGAAAAGCGCCATCGTCCCACTGCTGGGCCTGGTGATGTTCGGCATGGGGTTGACCTTGAAACTGGAAGACTTCGCCGAAGTCGCTCGCCACCCCTGGCGCGTGGCGTTGGGCGTGGTCGCGCATTTCGTGATCATGCCGGGCGTGGCATGGTTGCTGTGCCAGGCGTTCCATTTGCCGGCGGAAATTGCCGTTGGCGTGATCCTGGTCGGTTGTTGCCCAAGTGGCACGTCGTCCAACGTCATGACCTGGCTGGCCCGGGGTGACCTGGCGTTATCGGTGGCGATTGCCGCGGTCACCACCCTCCTCGCTCCGCTGCTCACACCGGCATTGATCTGGCTGCTGGCCTCGGCCTGGCTACCGGTGTCGTTCATGGAGCTGTTCTGGTCGATCCTGCAAGTGGTGCTGCTACCCATCGTACTGGGCGTGGTTGCGCAGCGCTTGCTCGGTGATCGGGTAAGGCATGCGGTGGACGTGCTGCCACTGGTGTCGGTGGTCAGCATTGTGATCATCGTCGCGGCCGTGGTTGCCGCAAGCCAAGGCAAGATTGCCGAGTCGGGCCTGCTGATCATGGCCGTGGTGATGCTGCACAACAGCTTCGGTTACCTGCTGGGCTACTTCACCGGGCGCCTGTTCAAGTTGCCCTTGGCGCAACGCAAGTCGTTGGCGCTGGAAGTCGGTATGCAGAACTCCGGGCTGGGTGCCGCGCTGGCCAGTGCACACTTTTCGCCGCTGGCGGCAGTACCCAGCGCGTTGTTCAGCGTCTGGCACAATATTTCCGGCGCATTGCTTTCTACCTACTTCCGTCGCATGAGCGAGAAGGAAGACCGCCGCGCATCAGACGCCGCGTAATTTCAGCTCTCCAGAGAACTTCGCGGGGATGACCTCGCGACGCACCAAGCGATTGCCCTACCTATAACGAACGTGGCGCAAGCAAGTGCAGGGCCTTGCTTGCACCTATGCTTCAACACCGCTGAGCGATGTATTAATGCCTTAGTCGAAGTATCTTTGACGTAGAGGCAAATTCAACTCCGCCAGCAGAGCGTTTTCGTTATACGGCCACGGGTTGTAGGTGGAGGCCGAAAAGTTACGACCGAGGAACTGAAAAGGCTGATGACTGGTAGGAAGTCCAACGGCCTGGCGTTCCAGGTTTCTCTCCCAGGCAAAATTCGGATCAGGATGGCCTACAAACGTATAGCCCGGTAGAAAGGTACCCTGACCGCCGTTGACCGCATGACTAAGCTCATGGTAGAGAATCACGGCAGGGGGGCGCCCGTGTCCGGGAGTGATGAAACTTCGCTCATGAATCAGCACGGGATTAGTCGCAGGCGCCCCTCGGACACCGTTTGATATAAAGCCGTACGCGGGGTCATTTTCGAGACGATTGGCGTCTTGAGGCGAGGGAGGGCTATCTGGATCGCGGTGATGGTATGAGCTTCCATCCAATCCCTCTCGAAGGGTTATCGGCGCGGCAAGGGAATCGATTTCTGCCAGCATCCCCTGCCCTGTGGGTGAGCTGCGCAGAAACTCCAGGTTGTCTTCCATGTTTTGGATGAAGTCTTCGCTCCCCTTGATCTTGATGCTGCTACCGTTACTCGAAGCGCCTAAATGACGAACGCTTGCAGGTGAACGCACACCATTAAAATTATCCACCCCGCGTTGCCCATATACGATATCGGATGGGTTATAAGTCGTGACGGTGTCCTGCCCTCGTCCCGTGTATATAACATTGCGGTCACCACCATTAATGATGTCGTCACCGCCCCCGCCATGCAATATATTGCGCCCTCTGCCGCCATAAATTAAATCGTTACCCTGTCCTCCGTCCAAGTAGCTGATTTTTGCATCCGGACCACCGCCCGCACGCAGCTCATCACTCCCCTTGCCACCATATATCACCGTATTGCCAGTACCGCCGGTGATGAAGTCATTGCCATCATTTCCCTCTGCATAGCTATCACCGCTGCCCAGGTTGATGATGTCAGAACCGTCTCCACCAAATACATTCGTCCGGCCTGCCCCGCCATAAAAGATATCGTTACCCGCGCCGAGATTGACAAAGGTTTGCTCACGCCCTCCATAGTCGAGACTGACGCCATCGCGCCCACCCCCGGTATCAATGTAAAGACGCTGTTGATCAGCAGAGTTATTTTGGAAAGGCAGGTGGTACGACTGTCCATTAACGTGTGCAACAAGCCCTCCATCTCTGCCTCTTTCAACATGGACTCTGTCGTCGCCATCACCGGTAGATAACAGAACATGCTCACTTTGCTTTGAAGGGTCATCAGCGTCATTGGCGGAGCCGCGCTCAATGGTGACATTGTCATCTTTATAACGGTTAGTACTGATGCGAGCAGGCTCTTGCCCGGCAAAATTTATTTGTCCTTGCTGACCACGGGCAGCAGCCTTGACTTCCTCTCGACTAGGACCAGACCGGTAGTACGGTTCGCCCTGCGGCGCAGCAGCTTGCCTCGCCTGCCGCTGAGACTCATTATCGCCGCTGGTGTTTTCACCATAGGTAATCGGTCCCGCCTGGGAAGAATTGAACTCTACCGGGGGAGCATCATTTGTGTTGTTAAACATCAGCTGCACATTCGCCGTGTTTGGAGCAGCGCGTGCTTCCTGCCTGGCAGGATCAGCCGCCTGGCGATGACTTTCGTTGTTATTTTCATTTTCGTAAGATCGTGAACCGGGTGATGCTGCAACAGAAGAAGTTTCCATTGTGTACCTCCAATTAACACTCGGGCTTACGAACCTTATGTGGTGTTACGGGTGGAGGCCGTTCCTTGCCATTGGGCGAAAACTTCCTGACTCCTGCGCTAAAACATAGAACTCAACCTGCACACCGGCGATTCCTCCCAAACCCCTCGATTTAAAAAGGGGCAGCCATTGACGTCGCATGAGCGAGCACAAAACAGCCGTGCGCTGGAGGCCGCGCCGTAAACTTGATCACCTGATTTAATTTCGGCACTCTAGCGAGCTACGCGAGGACGACCTCGCGACGCTATCAAGCGCTTACCCGGGGACGACCCCACTTTGATAGAAGCGAGGTCATCATGTCCTGGATCATTCTGTTTTTTGCCGGGTTGTTTGAAGTGGGCTGGGCCGTTGGCCTGAAGTACACCGACGGTTTCAGCAAGCCACTGCCCACCGCCCTGACGATTGCCGCCATGGCTGTCAGCCTGGGGTTGCTGGGGCTGGCCATGAAGGAGTTGCCGCTGGGCACCGCCTATGCCATCTGGACCGGCGTGGGCGCCGTGGGCACCGTAATCGCCGGGATTATCCTGTTTGGGGAGTCCATGGCGTTGTTTCGGTTGGCAAGTGTGGCGTTGATTATTTGTGGGTTGATAGGCCTCAAGATCAGCGCCTGAGTCATTGGTCGCTCCCGGCATTGGGAGCGACTTCCTTTAATCAGCGAGCAAAGTACCGCTCACGCAACGAAGTTCCCAGCTCGTCAGCAAGGCCATTCTCAGTGGCCCATGCCGGGTTTGTATTCGTAGGTGGCGTTGAAGGATCGTTGTCGAAGTCGAAAGGTGGCGCATTAGTCGGCTGGCCTACTGCCTGCCGCTCCCTGTTTGACTCAAATTGCGGCCGGTCAGGATCAGCTTGATCAGCCCCTACAAAAGTTTCACCAGCCAATGCGGTGCCATTGACACCGTTATAGGCATGCCCCATCTCGTGAAACAGCGGAATAATGGGCGGCCGCTTATGCTCTTCCACCACAAATGAAGGGTCGAATAGAATCGTTGCGTCATCTGCCGGAGCGCCCGGGATACCGTCATTGATATAACCATGAGCCCAATCATTCGGTGGTTCTTGACGAGGGTCACCCGCGTCGACCCCTTTACGCCCATAGTTATAAAAAGCGCCCTCCCCTTCGGGCTGTTGCACAACCTTGATTCGCTCAGGCGTTTTATCCAATGCACCCAACATTTTCTGTCCCGTTGGAGAACTTTGCAAAAATTCAAGGTCGTCGTTAAAACGCTGCTTGAATTCCTCAGTCCCCTCGACATTAAAGGCCTTACTGCCGACTTCTGTTGGAGACACTATCTTCAACTGCGAACCGAACGTTCGCTTGATACCGTCGCCGTCTTTCGCATAGATAGAATCGACATCCGATACTGAGTTGATCGTGTCAAGCCCTCTACCGCTGTAAAAGATGTTACGCCCCTTCCCACCAATGAGAACATCATCATCCCTGCCACCGTGCATGACGTTATGTCCGGAGCCGCCCTCTAATAGATCATTTCCGCGCCCCCCATCCATGTAACTGCCGCCGCTCCCGCCACGTAGTTTGTCGTTGCCGTTACCCCCATACATGACGCTGTAACCTAGGCCTGCAGTAATGGAGTCATCACCGTCATCACCTTCGGCATAAGCAACCCCTGCGCCCAGCGTCAGCGTATCGTTACCTGCGCCGCCATATACATTGGTCCTGCCCCCGCCGGCTTTGAATCTGTCATTACCATCGCCCAGCTTGACGCTCACCGGCAGCTCAAGATCATCGGCAACAGACACGTCATCGTCTCCGCCATTGGTGTGGATTTCAATCTTTTGACGACTTCTTTCATCCTGATAAAGTGGAATCTCATAGGACTTGCCGTTAATGTCAGCAATCAGCCCTCCATCGTTAGATTTTTTTATATGGACTTTATCGGCTGCATTTCCCGTCGTGATGACCAAATTCTCTTCTTTTGGTGGCCCGAAAAATCCTTTGCCACCTCTAACATTCAGCTCTATCTGTATTCCATCCTCACTGAAAGGCATATTTGGAATGATCTTCACGGGTGCCGACGTCACGCCAGATTTACTTTGAGATTTATCAATACCCGTCAAATAATTTAGCTGGCCCGTAACGGTCCCTTGGGCTGGAGAGTGGTGAAGAGACGGAGAACCAACAGGCATATTCATAGAAAGTCATCCTTAGCATTAATTAGCTGCGATGACTATGTGGCGGGCCTGACGAAACCGTTCCGTCAGCTGAATGACTTTTTACCCTATGCAGTAAGTTTCGAGAATTTTCCGACAGCAACACTCACATTTCTCAGGGCCTTACTTGAAGCATTACAACAAGCCCTGAGCTTGCAGATCATGCGCAATGGTACTGATGACTATTCGAAATACCTAGGCCGTATCGGCAAACCGAATTCCGCCAGCAGCGCATTTTCATTCCTGCGACGCATCGGATTGCCTTGGCTGCCTCTGAAGCTCGTTATCGCCACCATAGGTCACCGGCCCCACCCGGGCAGAGCTGGTCTCTACCCGGGAAGCATCATGCTCATTGCTGTACATAAAGGGCACACTGGCCGTGTTCGGAGCAGCCTGAGCACCCTGCGCTGCAGGGTCAGCCGCCTGTCGATAGCCGGCGTCGTTTTTTTCATCTTCGCTGGAGCGTGAAGCAGTCGATGGTGCAACAGGCGACGTTTCCATCACTAACCTCCGAACATGCATTTGGGATTACGACGGTTAGGTGGTGCTACGGACCGAAAACGTTCCTGAAACCGAGTGGAAACTTACCGACGCCTGTGCAGAAGATACTCATCAAGCACCAGACCAGCGCACAATCCGGATCGTTGATGAGCCTCCATTACCGACGAAAAACTACCTTAAACTTCCGCGTAATTTTCCAACCAATGCGTGCAAAGCATTCGGTGTCACCGTCTCACTTTCCACCGGCTCACCCGCCACCAACACCACCCGCGACCAGATCCGATGGAAAAAGCCCTTGTTCGGATCGCGGCTGAAGAAACTCCCCCACAACCCCTGCAACGCCATGGGGATCACCGGCACCGGCGTCTCCTCCAGGATGCGTGTCACCCCGCCACGAAACTCATTCATCTCGCCATCGGCTGTCAGCTTGCCTTCCGGGAAGATGCACACCAACTCGCCATCCTTGAGGTACTGGGCAATGCGCGCGAACGCCTGTTCGTAGATCTGAATGTCTTCATGGCGCCCCGCAATCGGAATCGCACCAGCGGTGCGGAAGATAAAATTGAGCACCGGCAAGCGGTAGATCTTGTAGTACATGACAAAGCGAATCGGCCGACGTACTGCACCGCCAATCAACAGCGCATCGACAAACGACACATGGTTACACACCAGCAACGCCGCGCCTTCATCCGGGATGGCTTGCAGGTTGCGATGCTCCACGCGGTACATGGAATGGCTGAGCAGCCAGATCATGAAGCGCATGGTGAACTCGGGGACGATTTTGAAGATGTAAGTGTTAACCGCGATGTTGAGCAGCGACACCACCAGGAACAACTCGGGGATCGACAGCTTGGCCACGCTCAACAGCAGGATAGACACGATGGCCGAGACCACCATGAACAGTGCATTGAGAATGTTGTTGGCCGCGATCACCCGAGCCCGTTCGTTCTCGGCGGTACGCGACTGGATCAGCGCATACAGCGGCACGATGTAAAAGCCGCCGAACACACCCAGGCCGAGGATATCGAACAGCACCCACCAGGCTTGGCCGTAGCTGAGCACCGCGAGCCAATCGTTGGCTTGCACGTTCTGCGGGAAGCCGCCGGAGTGCCACCACAGCAGCAGGCCGAACACGGTCAGGCCAAACGAACCAAACGGCACCAGGCCGATTTCCACCTTACGCCCGGAGAGTTTTTCGCACAGCATCGAGCCCAGGGCGATGCCCACCGAGAACACCGTGAGGATCAAGGTCACCACGGTTTCGTCGCCGTACAGCCATTCCTTGGCATAGGCCGGGATTTGCGTGAGGTAGATCGCGCCGACAAACCAGAACCATGAGTTGCCGACAATCGAGCGCGACACCGCCGGCGTCTGCCCCAGGCCCATGCGCAACGTCGCCCACGACTGAGTGAAGATATTCCAGTCCAGGCGCAGCTGCGGTGTCGACGCCGCTGCGCGCGGGATGCTGCGGCTGGCCAGGTAGCCCAGCACCGCCACGGCCACAATCGCCACCGCCACCACCGGCGCGTAATGGGTGGAAGACATCATGATCCCGGCACCGATGGTGCCCGCCAAAATTGCCAGGAACGTGCCCATCTCCACCAGGCCGTTGCCGCCCACCAACTCATCGTCGTGCAAGGCCTGGGGCATGATCGAGTACTTCACCGGGCCGAACAGCGCCGAGTGAGTGCCCATGGCAAACAGCGCCAGCAGCATCAGTTCAAGATGATTGGTCAGAAAACCCGTCGCGCCCACCGCCATGATCACGATCTCGCCGATCTTGATCGCGCGGATCAACGCGTCCTTGTTGAATTTCTCGCCAAACTGCCCGGCCAACGCCGAGAACAGGAAGAACGGCAGGATAAACAACAAAGCACACAGGTTGACCCAGATGGAGCGGTCACCCTCGATGGTGAGCTTGTAAAGGATGGCCAGAATCAGCGACTGCTTGAAGATGTTGTCGTTGAACGCGCCCAGCAACTGGGTAATGAAAAACGGCAAGAAGCGCCGCGTGCGCAGCAAGGTAAATTGGGAAGGATGGCTCATCGTCGTCCGTGTTCCTGCGTGGCCTTTATTTATCAGGCCACGACTTTACCTAATCCTGCTTACTTATTCGCTAGCCCGGCAATACAAGGCGAAACAAAAAGCTCGCCTTTATAAGCGCCCTGCACGGTGCGCTTGGCCACGATCAGCCACATCAGCGCCAGCGCAACCACCAGCACACTGCCAAACACGCTGAAAAACGCCAGCTGTAACAGGCTCGCCAATTTAAGCGTGGCCAAGGCGTAAACCCCCAATGGGAAGGTAAAACCCCACCAGCCCAGGTTGAACGGGATACCGGCGCGCAGGTAACGCAGGGTGATCAACACCGCAATCAACATCCACCACAAACCGAAGCCCCACAGGGTAATGCCCGCAATCAGGCCCAGGCCGTGGGCCATTTCACCGACACTGGCCAGGCCATTGGCGGCGAAGATCCCAGGGGCATCCGTACCGAGCAGCAACATGCCCAAGGCACCGGTACCGATCGGGCCCAGGGCCAACCAGCTCGACGCTGCCATATTGGCGTGAGGCAACTTATGCAAGGCCATGCGCAGCATCAGGATGGTCAGAATGCTGAACGCTACCGGCAGGGAAAACGCCCACAGCACGTAGCTGGTCACCAACATCACCAGTTGCGAATGGGCACCGGCCAAGTGCGGCGCGAGCAAGCCACCGCTGGCCGCTGCCACTTCGGCCGCCACCACGGGCAACAGCCAGACGGCGGTCATCTGGTCGATGCTGTGCTCCTGGCGGGTGAACATCATGAACGGGATCAGCACGCCGCAGGCCAGGGACATGGCCACGTCCAGCCACCACAAGGCTTCGGCCAACGGGATCACATCACCGCCCCAGCGCGGCAGGCCGAACAGCAGCAAGCCGTTGAGAATAGTCGCCAGCCCCATGGGGATGGTGCCGAAAAACATCGAGACCGTTGAGTGCCCGAAGATGCGCCGCGCCTCGTGGAAAAACATCACCCAGCGGGCGGCATACAGCACGCTGAACAGCACAAACAGGCCAATGGTGAACAGCCACAGGCCCTCGGCGACGGCATGCAGGCCTGGCAGGCTGACTGGCAGCTGGGCCAAGGCCAGCGCCAGCACACCGGTGCCCATGGTCGCGGCAAACCAGTTCGGGGTGAACTGGCGAATCACTTCCCGGGGACGGGCCAAGTGACTGAAGGGTTTGTAGCGGTGAGTGGTCGAGCAGGTCATGGGTTAATCCTCTTCCTCATTTGAGGTTGGGGCCATGATAGAACCTGATCGAATATCTATATAACGGGTAATATCTCTAACTGTTATCTATTTCACCTATATTAATCGTAATCATGCGCTGGCCCTTGCCTGCGCCGTGTCCCGCCACAACAACCCAACAAGCGCGCCGAGAGACAGCAAGATAAGCACCGCACCGTAGCCGTCCGTGGTCGCGATCAGGCCAAAGACGCGGCTCAGGTTACCCGCCAACAGCGCCGGCACGCAGAACGCCAGGTAGCTCAATACATAGAACGCCGACATCAGGCCCGCCCGCTCATGGGGCAACGCCAGGCCCACGATACTGCGCACACTGCCCATGAAACCGCCGCCGAAGCCCAGGCCTGCGATCACACTGGCGACAAAGAACAGCCACAGGCTGGCGGTGTTTACGGCAACCAGCAGCAACCCCACGCCCACGGCCAGCAGTGCAGCCGACAAGCGCATCACCCTGTCAGCCGCGTGATTGCGCAGGCTGTAGATCATCACCGCGCCGCTCAAGGTCACCACCGCCACCAGCCCGCCGCCGATCAAGTGCGAGGTCGACCCGGTGGCGACGCGCACCAACGACGGCGCCAACGAGGAAAAGAACCCACCCAGCGCCCACACGGCCACATTCAATGGCATCGCCAGCCACAAGGCGCGGCGCGCCTGCGGCGGCACATGCAGGGTTGGCGCCAGGGACTGCAAGGCGCCGGGTATACGACTGACCGTTTCAGGCAGGCGCCATACATAGAGAGCCTGCATCACCATCAAGCCCAGCAGGGTGTAATAGATCAATTGGGTTGGCCATGGCGCGTACTCCACCAGTAACCCGCTGCCCAGGCCACCACTGGCCATGCCGAGCATCGGTGCAAGGCTGTTGAGCATCGGGCCGCGGACGCGGTCGGTATCGAGCAGCGTCGCACTCAATACCGCTGTGGCAGTGCCAGTCGCGAAGCCCTGTAACGCGCGGGCGGCCAGCAGGCAGGCGGTGCTGTCAGCGTGGATAAACAGCAGCATCGCCACACTATTGAGCAGCAGCGCGGCGAAGATCACCGGCTTGCGCCCCAGGTAATCCGAGAGCGACCCCACCGTCAGCAGGGCCGCCAGCAGGCTCACGGCATAGACACCAAAGATGGCCGTGAGCATGGCCGCCGAAAAATGCAGGTGGTCTTGGTACACCTGGTACAAGGGCGTCGGCGCGCTGGAGGCGGCGAGAAAGGTCAGCACCATGATCACTAGAAACGCCAGGCTGGACCGCTGAGAGATGACACTGGACATGGGCACGCTCCGCTAAAGCTAATATTTTGCTTTTGTGCAGTGTGCTATTCGCTGGCGCTTAAAGCAAATTCTTTGTGTTAAGGTCTTGCCCATGGCGATCAAAGAAGGCCTCCGCCCGGGGGGCCGCAGTGCCCGGGTACAAGAATCCGTCCACAGAGCGGTGCGCGAATTGCTGGAAGCCCATGAGCGTTCCAGTGTCACCGTGCCGATGATTGCGGCATGTGCAGGCGTCACGCCGTCGACCATTTACCGGCGCTGGGGCGATCTGTCAGTACTGCTCGCCGACGTCGCCCTGGCCCGAATGCGCCCCGATACCGAACCGGCCAACACCGGCAGCCTGCGTGGCGACCTGCAAGCCTGGGCCGAGCAATACCTGGATGAGATGAGTTCGGACGTAGGCCGCAACATGATGCGCGACGTGCAAAGCAGCCCGACGCCAGGGTATTGCGTGAGCATCCTGAGTGGACAGTTGCAGGTGATTGTTGACCGCTACCCGCAGGAACAGCCACCGAGCGTTGACCATCTGATCAACCTGCTCGCCGCACCGACGGTGTTTCGTATTCTGTTTTCGGCAGAGCCTTTGGCGGTAGAAGAACTGCATGCCCTGATCGAGCTGGCACTAAAAAACTGAAGCGCGTGCGCCGACACAAAATGTGGGAGCTGGCTTGCCTGCGATGCAGACACCTCGGTACACCCGTCAAGCGAAGTCGATACCATCGCAGGCAAGCCAGCTCCCACATTTGTTCGGTGTGCATCCAATAAAAAACGGCCTCTGATGAGGCCGTTTTGTTATTTCCAATCCCACATCATGTACGCATCCCACGCCCACTCACCAGCAACCGCGCACAACCGATATACAGCACCACGGTCGCAACGATCATAAAGGTGATCGCCACACTGATCTTGATATCCGACACGCCCAGAATGCCGTAGCGGAAGGCGTTGACCATGTGCAGCACCGGGTTGGCCAAGGACACCGTCTGCCAGAACGGCGGCAGCAAGGTGATGGAGTAAAACACCCCGCCCAGGTAGGTCAGCGGCGTCAGCACGAAGGTCGGGATAATGGAAATATCATCGAAGTTGCGTGCGAACACGGCGTTGATAAAGCCCAGCAGCGAGAAGATCGTCGCCGTCAGCACGACCACCAGAATGGTGACCCCCAGGTGATGCACCTGCAGGTGGGTAAAGAACAGCGACAGCAGCGTCACGATCACCCCCACCATCAGGCCACGCAACACGCCGCCCAGGGTGTAGCCGATGAGGATGGTGTGCGGTGACACCGGCGAGACCATCAGCTCTTCGATGGAGCGCTGGAACTTGCTGCCAAAGAAACTCGACACCACGTTGCCGTAGGAGTTAGTGATCACCGACATCATGATCAGGCCCGGCACGATGTACTCCATGTAGGTGAAACCACCCATGTCGCCGATTTGCCGGCCGATCAGGTTACCGAAGATCACAAAGTACAGGACCATGGTGATCGCCGGCGGCAGCAGGGTCTGCGGCCAGATCCGGGTAAAGCGCTTCACTTCGCGATAGACAATGGTTTGCAGCGCGACAAGGTTGGGTTGCAGTTCGGAACTCATACCGCCACCTTCGCCAGATTTTTCTCCACCAGGGACACGAACAACTCCTCAAGGCGATTGGTTTTGTTACGCAGGCTCAACACTTCGATGTTCTGAGTCGCCAGCTGGGTGAACAGCGCGGTGATGCCCATGGCCTTATCCACCTGCACCTCCAGGGTGTGGCTGTCCACCAGCCGGCTGGGGTAGCCGAGCAACTGCGGCGCCACCGAGAGATTGTTTTTCAAGTCGAGCAGGAAGGTTTCCACATGCAACTGGCCCAGCAGGTTGCGCATGCTGGTGTTCTCGACAATGGTGCCGTGGTCGATGATGCCGATGTTGCGGCACAACTGCTCAGCCTCCTCCAGGTAGTGGGTGGTGAGGATGATGGTGATGCCCTTCTCGTTCAGTTCGGTGAGGAAGGTCCACATCGAGCGGCGCAGCTCGATATCCACGCCGGCGGTAGGTTCGTCGAGGATCAACAGGCGCGGCTCATGCACCAGGGCGCGGGCGATCATCAGGCGTCGCTTCATGCCACCGGACAGCGAGCGCGAAGGTACGTCACGCTTGTCCCACAGGCCCAGTTGGGTCAGGTACTGCTCGGCGCGTTCCTTGGCGACTTTCGCCGGAATGCCGTAGTAGCCAGCCTGGGTCACGACAATGTCGAAGGTCTTTTCGAACTGGTTGAAATTGAATTCCTGGGGCACCACGCCAATGGAGCGCTTGAGCGCCGCCGGGGATTTGTCCAGGTCATGCCCGAAGATATTCACCGTGCCGCTGGTCTTGTTGACCAGAGTGGAGAGAATACCGATGGTGGTGGATTTGCCGGCACCGTTGGGGCCCAGCAAGGCGAAGAAGTCACCTTCGGCAACGTCCAGATCGATACCACTCAGGGCCTGGAAACCGTTGCCGTAGGTTTTGGTTAGCTGCCGGATGGACAGAGCGGAACTCATATCGGAATACGCACCAAAGAAGGGAATAGAAAGAATAGATGAGGGCACACCGCAGGTAGTTCAACCGGCGATGCAATGCGGGCATGGTGCTTGCCCATGCCGCACAAGTACAGTCACCCGTATTAATAGTGTGTATTAAGTCAACGCGGTCATCACCGCCTTGCGGTAGGCCGGGCGCTGTTGCAAGCGCTGGTACCAGGCCTCCAGATTCGGCATTGCCGGGCGTTCGATGGGCATCTCGAACCAGGCGTAGATGAAGCAGCCCAAGGGAATATCGCCCATGCCGAACGCCTGGCCGGACAGGTAGGGTTGCTCGGCGAGGGCTTGTTCGACGGTTTTGAGCGCGTCGATACAGGCTTGGCGCCCGGCATTGATGCTGTCCCAGTTTTGCTGGTCAGCCGGGGTGCGCACGATGCCCCAGAACACCGCCTTGAACGGGTCGGCGAGCGTGGAAGTGGTCCAGTCCATCCACTTTTCGGCGTTGGCCCGGGCTTGCAAGTCGCTGGGGTAAAAGTCCGATGCCTGCTTGGCGCACAGGTAACGCACGATGGTGTTGGACTCCCACAGCACAAAGTCGCCATCTTCGATCACCGGCACCCGGCCATTGGGGTTCATGGCCCGGTATTGGGGGGTATCGACCACACCAAAAGCCCCGCCCGCATCAATTGCTTCATAGTCCAGGCCGAGTTCCTCGGCGCACCACAGTGCTTTCCTGACGTTTGATGAATTTTTACGACCCCAGATCTTCAGCATGACCGCGCCTTATTGTGGATGAACTTGGCTGGATGAAGGCAGCAGCATACGCCGGTTCAGCCGCGGCTTAAATCGCTCTGCATATCGCCGAGCAGGGTGGGCGCATCGTCGGCAAACAGGTGCGGGTAGCACTGACGGATATGCCCGAAGAAAAATGCTTCAGGCACGTCAGCAAATTGCCCGTGGTCCACCACGTACTCCATCGAACGCTGACCCTGGCGATTGAACGCGTGGAACACGCTGTCGTGCAGGCCATCGAATTCCAGCGGCGGCACGTCGAACACCTCGCACAGTTGCTGGTTGAACGCCGGAGTGGCCTTGACCCAGCGGCCGTTCAGGTAAAGCTCGGTATAACCGTGCATGGCGAACACGTCACTCTTGAGCAGCGCGAGCAGCCGCGGTGTGGACAGGTGGTTGCGCACGTCCGCCAGGCCAATGCGTGCGGGAATGCCGCAGTGGCGCGCGCAAGCGGCGAGCAACGTAGCTTTGGGCACACAGTAGCTTTCGCCGGCCGCCAGGGCGAAGCTGGCACTCAAGGTGTTGGGGTCACGGCTGAAGGTATAGGGGTTGTAGCGAATGGCCTCACGCACCGCGTAGTAAAGACTGACTGCCTGGTCACTTAAATCCGGGCGGGGTCCGCGATGTTTCTCGGCGAACTCCACCACCACAGGGTGGTCACTATCGATGAAGCGGCTGGGACTCAAGTACGTATTCATGAGCTTGATCTCCGAGGGGAGCCTGGAGTTTAACCACCAGGCCTGCCAGAGAGATAACGACGATTCGGCCAAATGCCGGCGCCGGCTGATGGGTTGCCCAGTACACCTTGTTACACCCTGATCACCCGGCTTGTTCGGATGCCGACTAAGCTCCCTGGTGGTTTCGCCCCTGGTTCACGGAGGATTGAATATGCTGTTGTTGTGGATACTGGTGCTGGTGGTCGGCATTGCCTACCTGGCACACCGCCGTACTGCCCCCCTGCCCGCCCTGGGCGTGGTCGCCGTCTACCTGCTGGCGATGGGCGCCTGGAGCCACGCACCGGGTTGGCTGCTGCTGATCTTCTGGGTGCTCCTGGCCGTGGTGGCCGCGCCTTTGTTGCTGCCCGACCTGCGCCGCCAATACTTCACCAAGCCGCTGTTCAGCTGGTTCCAGAAAGTGCTGCCGCCGATGTCCGAGACCGAGCGCGATGCGATCGATGCCGGTACCGTATGGTGGGATGGCGAACTGTTCAGTGGCCGCCCCGACTGGGACAAATTGCTGGCCTACCCCAAGGCGCAATTGACCGAGGAAGAGCAGGCGTTCATCGACGGCCCCACCGAAGAACTCTGCGCCATGGTCAGCGACTGGGAAATCGGCCAGGCCATGGACCTGCCGCCGCAAGCCTGGGAACACATCAAGACCCATGGTTTCTTCGCCCTGATCATTCCCAAGGAGTACGGTGGCAAGGGCTTCTCCGCCTATGCCCACTCCCAGGTTGCCATGAAGCTCGCGACCCGCAGCGGTGACCTGGCCTCCACCGTGATGGTCCCCAACTCCCTCGGCCCCGCCGAACTGCTGCTGCACTACGGCACCGACGAACAACGTAACCACTACCTGCCGCGCCTGGCCCGCGGCGACGACATTCCGTGCTTCGCCCTCACCGGCCCGCTGGCCGGCTCCGATGCGGGCGCCATGCCCGACACCGGGGTGATCTGCAAAGGGGAATGGGAAGGCAAGGAAACCCTCGGCCTGCGCCTGAACTGGGAAAAGCGCTACATCACCCTCGGCCCGGTCGCGACCTTGCTCGGTCTGGCCTTCAAGGCTTATGACCCAGACCACCTGCTGGGTGAGGAAGAGGACCTGGGCATCAGCCTCGCGTTGATTCCTACCGACACCCCTGGCGTGGAAATCGGCCGTCGTCACCTGCCGCTTGGCGCCGCCTTCATGAACGGCCCCAACTCCGGCAAGGATGTGTTTATCCCTCTGGAATACCTGATCGGTGGCCAGGAGATGCTCGGCAAGGGCTGGATGATGTTGATGAACTGCCTGTCGGTCGGCCGTTCGATCTCGCTGCCCGCCGTCGGCACTGGCGCTGCCAAGTTCACCAGCCTGGTGACCGGCCAATACGCCCAGGTGCGCGAACAGTTCAACGTACCGCTGTCGGCCTTCGAAGGGATCCAGGAAGCCCTGGCACGCATCGGTGGCAACGCCTGGCTGATGGACAGTGCGCGCATGCTCACCGCCAACGCCGTGGACCTGGGCGAGAAGCCGTCGGTGTTGTCGGCGATCCTCAAGTACCACCTGACCGAGCGTGGCCGTGAGTGCATCAGCCACGCCATGGACGTGCACGGCGGCAAGGGCATCATCATGGGCCCCAACAACTACCTGGGCCGCAACTGGCAAGGCGCACCGATCTTCATCACCGTGGAAGGCGCCAATATCCTCTCGCGTAACCTGATGATCTTCGGCCAGGGCGCCATTCGCTGCCACCCCTTCGTGCTCAAGGAAATGGCCCTGGCCGGCCGCGAAGACCATGACCAGGCGTTGAAGGAATTCGACGGCCTGCTGATGCAACACATCGGCTTTGCCGTCAGCAACGCCGCCAGCACCCTGGTGCTGAACCTGGGCTTCGGGCACTTCGAAAAAGCCCCGGGCAACCGGTTGAGCCAGGGCTACTTCCGTGCCCTGAACCGCCAGGCGGCTGCGTTTGCCCTGCTGGCCGACCTGAGCATGATGTTGCTGGGTGGCGAGCTCAAGCGCCGCGAACGCCTGTCCGCCCGCCTGGGTGATGTGCTGAGCCACATGTACCTGGCCTCGGCGGCGCTCAAGCGTTATCACGACCTGGACTCGCCGGACCATCTGGAGCCGCTGTTTGCCTGGGCCATGGAAGAAAGCCTGGGCGAATCGGAACGCGCACTGGATGAGCTGCTGAGCAACTTCCCGAACAAGGTGCTGGGCTGCCTGCTGCGGGTGATCGTGTTCCCATTCGGGCGTCGTCATACCGGCCCGTCCGATGCGCTGGATGCCGAAGTGGCAGCCGTGATCGGCCGCGCCAAGGGCGACCCGACCCTGGAAGAATTGCTGGCCGGCTGTTATCGCCCGCAATCAGCAGAAGATCCCGTGGGCGCCCTGCAACATGCCTACGACCTGCTCGGTGCCAGCCACCCCTTGCAGAAAAAACTCCACAGCGCGCTCAAAAGCGGCCAGGTCAAGCCGGCTGCCGGCGAGCATGCCATCGACGCGGCCCTGCAGGCCGGCGTGCTGCAACCGGCCGAGGCGCAAACCCTGCGCGATGCCGAGGCGGCGCGACGCAAGGTGATCGACGTGGATGATTTCAGCAAGGAAGAGCTGATGCAGGCAGAAGGTAAAGTCCGCTGAGTCGAGCGGTCATATAAAAACGGGCGCGAGAGGCTTATACTCTCGCGCCCGTTTTTGCTTTAGAGGCCTTATCTCGTGTCCAACGTCGTTGCCGATCATCTCGTCTTGCTCGACCACTTGCGCAGCATCCTGGTTGCCGTCGGCGAAGCCGAACAGGTACCCGAGGAAAGCCACTCGCTGTTCCTGGAGCGTTTCGACGAACTGCGCGCCCTGTTGCCAATCGACCCGATCGAAAGCCAGTACCTGGGCCAGGACCTGATGAGCCAGGTCATCCTGCGCTACCCGCAAATCGCCCACCTGGTGCCCCGCGACCTGCTGTGGTTCTTTGGCGGCGACTGCCTGCACTTCATGCCCGACGAAGAACTGGACCTGTACCAGGCCCTGGAAGAACGTCGCTATGAAGCCGAACAGAACGACGAACCGTTCGACTGGAACCAGGAAAAACAGCTGCTGGCGATGCCTCAGGACCAGAGCAAACACTGACGACTATGCTCGTTCCTACGCTCTGCGTGGGAACCTATCCTGTGACGCTCTGCGTCACCCGTGCACAGGCATAAAGGCAGGACGCGGAGCTTCCAAGGTGGCATTCCCACGCAGAGCGTGGGAACGAGCAACCGCGCTCCTACCGCCGCCGCAGCGTGGGCTCCTTGGCCATGCACTCCACCAGATAATCGATAAACACCCGCAACTTCGGCGGTAGGTACCGTGTGGGCGAATGCAGCAGCCACGCCTCGCCATGGTACGAGGCAATAAAATCCCACCCCGGCAACACCTGCACCAACTCCCCCGCTTCCAATGCATGCCGCGCGGTGAAATACGGCAAGCTGGCAATCCCGACATGCTGCAACGCCGCCTCCAGCCGCACCCCGGTGTGGTTCGCCGCATACCGGCCGCGTACGCCGACCGTTACCGCCTTGCCAGCCTGGCGAAACTTCCAGCGTGAATCTCCCGGTGTTTCACCCAGATAAATGCAACTGTGCCCAAGCAGATCATGGGGATGGCTCGGTGTACCGTGCTCGGCCAGATATTGCGGCGTCGCGCACAACAAATGTTCGATGGGCAACAGCTGGCGCCCGACCAAGCCTGGCGGTGGGCTGTCGGTGATGCGGATGCTCAAGTCGACGTTGTCGTCGATCAAATCCACATGCCTATCTTCCAGGATCAATTGCACATCCACCTTGGGATAGCGCCGCAAAAATTCCGGCATATGCGGGTGCACCACAAATCGCCCCACCGCCTTGGGCACACTAACCCGCACCAGCCCCTCGGCTTCATGGGTAAATTGCCCACTGATTTCCATCACCGAGCGCGCCGCATTGACCATCTCCTGGCAACGCTTGAACACCTCCTCGCCGCCCTCGCTCAGGCGCAGCTTGCGCGTGGTGCGTTGCAGCAGGCGCGTGGCCAGGGCTTGTTCCAGGCGCGAGATGCTGCGGCTCACCGCCGAAGGTGAAACGCTGAGTTGCCGCGCCGCTTCGGAGAAGCTGCCGGTTTCCACGACCTTGACGAAAATCGCCATTTCACCCAATAACGGTAAAGGAAGATTGATGCTCATGACGCACAGGTCCATTGATAATTGAGCGGATTATCACCCATCTGCGCACTATTTATACTGCCCACAGAACCCTGATGCGGATGTAAATAATGACCGAGCGCCTGTTTTTTACCCACGACCACCTGACGGCCGAGCTGGAAGTGCTCAGTTGCACCCCGCACGAAGAGCAATTCGCCGTGATTGTGCAGTCGACCATTTTCCATCCCCAAGGCGGCGGCCAGCCGTTCGACACCGGCTGGCTCGGCGATAGCCAGGTACTGCGGGTCGTGCAGGAAGCCGAACAGGTGGTGCACTACGTCGACCAGCCCCTGGAACCAGGACCCGCCATTGCACGAGTCGACGCACAGCGGCGCGCCTTGCACACTCGTCTGCATTCGGCGGGGCACTTAATTGGCAATGCCGGCGAACGCCTGGGCTGGATGCCGATCAAGGCTCACCACTGGCCCGGCGAAGGCAAGATCACCTTTATCCGTGGCCAGACCGCGCAAGACATGGATGCGCAGACGCTCCAGCAGTGGGTCAACACATGGATCGCCGCCGACTATCCCCGCTATATGACGCTGGAAGATGGCACCCGCGAAGTCGGCTTCGGCGAATTACCGGCTTACGCCTGTGGTGGCACTCATGTCCAAGCGCTGAGCGAACTGGGCCAGGTAACGATCCTGGCGTTGTCGGAGAAAAAAGGCGCGCTCTCGGTGCGCTATGAAATCAATGCGGGAGGAGGCTTGCCTTAATGCCATTCAGTTAAGCTCAGTTCCCCTGTGGGAGCTGGCTTGCCTGCGAAAGCGTTAGTGCAGTAGCAGATGCAGTGACTGACACACCGCTATCGGGGGCAAGCCCCCTCCCACATTGGATCGCCCCAGAGAAACAGGCTACACGGCAATCGCCCCCGCCCTGCTCGGCTCAACCACGAACGACTTCAACGTCGACACCGTCGCCGCCGGGTCACGCGGATCACTGATCGCACGAAAATTCGTCAACATGCTATTGGCCGCCAACTCCACCGACACATACCCACGCTGGCGACTGTCGAAAAACTTCACATGGGGGTTGAGCGGCATGATCTTCATGAACGCGTCGTAGGGAGGGCCATCTGAGGTGACCGACGAGCCGACGAACTCGGTGGCGACCACCGCCGAGTCTGGCCTTTCTGCGTCGGCATGCAGGTCGGTGGCCCAGAACGAATGAATATCCCCTCCCCAGAACACCGGGTTCTTCACGCGATTGCGCACGATCGACGCCAGCATCCGTGAGCGGTTCGCCATGTAGCCATCCCAGCCATCGGTCCAGCGGCCAAGCTTATGGTTGGTGAGGTCACGCTGCATCAGCGGCGCCACCAGCAGGTCTTGTGCGATCACATTCCATTGCGCTCCAGACTGGGCAAACCCCTGGTCCAGCCAGGCTTCCTGCTGCCAGCCGAGCAACGTGCGGCCAGGGTCACGCAGGTCGCTGCAAGGGGTGGTGACAATATGCCCCTGGTGGCTGCCATTGGCCGCGATGCACGGTTGCTCGGAACGGTACTGGCGACCGTCGAGCACATGGAAACGCGCAAGCCGGCCGTAATCCACGCGCCGGTAAATGCGCATGTCCGGCCCCTTCGGCACGCTGCTGGCACGCAGGGGCATGTGTTCGTAAAACGCCTGATAAGCCGCCGCGCGTTGTTTGAGAAACTGCGCCACCGCCACTTTCGGGTCCTGGGACCAGCGGTTGGCGTAGTCATTCTGTACTTCGTGGTCGTCCCAGGTAACGATGCTAGGGGCTGCGGCGTGCAGGGCCTGCAGGTCTGGATCAGTCTTGTAGAGTGCGTAGCGGTTGCGGTAATCACTCAGGCTTTGCGCGTTGCCGCTGCCGTGAGAACGAAACACCTTGCCCGACTCCGCCGCATAGGAGCTGTCGTAGATGTAATCACCGAGGAAAAACACCAGGTCCGGGTGCTCGGCGGCAAGGTGTCGGTAGGCGCTGAAGTAACCGCGCTCCCAATGCGAGCAGGACACAAACCCCAGCCGGGCCGAGGCCATGGCCTGCAGCGGCGGCATCGTGCGCGACTGGCCCACCGGGCTCTGCGCACCGAGCCCTTCAAACTGGTACCAATACGGCCGATCTGCCGCCAGCCCCGCCACCTCGACATGCACCGCATGAGCGAAACGCGGCGTCGCCAATACTTCGCCCTGCTTCACAATGCGCGTCATCGCCGCATCGCTGGCCACCCGCCAGCGCACCGGCACCGAGCGACTCAGGCCGCCACGGCCATCCGCGGCGTTGAACAACGGCGCCAGGCGCGTCCAGATCACAAAGCCATCTGGCAACGGGTCGCCGGAAGCCACGCCGAGGGTGAACGGATAATCCACCCCGGCACTGCGCGCAAACGGGCTGAGGATGGAAAAGGCGGTAGCGACCACCAACCCGCCGAGGACCCGGCGTCGGCCGTGGTCGACGTCGCCGCTCACAAGCAGCGCTCCCAGTCATCACGCACGCTGGCAAACCCGAGCAAGTCCTCATACACGCCGTTCTTCAGGAACGCCTGGTGCATGCAGCCTTCATAGCGCAGGCCGATCTTCTCCATGACCCGCGCCGATTCCTTGTTGCGCGCGAAACACTGGCTGCCCACGCGCTGCAACCCTAGCGCCTCGAAGCCGAAATCCATCACCGCGCTCGCCGCTTCTGCCGCATACCCCTGGTTACGGCAGTGCGCCGCCACCCAGCCACCCAAGTGCCCATAGTGATGGCGAGCATTGATGCGCAGGCTGACCATGCCGACCAATTCGTCGGTGCCGCGCACATGCATCCCCAGGTTCAGCAGTTCACCAGTGCGGTACTTGTCGGCGGCCCCGGCAATAAAATCCTGGGCGGTTTCCAGGGTGTAGGGCGATGGAATGTTCGCCGTGTTGTCGGCAATTTTCGGCCCGTTGGCAAGCGTGAAAAGCACCTGCGCCTGGTGCATATGCAGGGCGCGTAACAGCAGTCGCGGGGTCGTCAATTGAGGCAGTGCAGTGGGCATGGGAGCCGGCTCTCAAGATAAATTTCTCAAGCATGGAGGCCCCGAGTGTCAGTTTCATTACGCCCGAAAACTAGCCGGTAAGTTTTCTGAAAGACGCGTCCTAGAGCCTCTAAACGGTCAATTAAAGTTAACCAATCGGTCATTTTTGGCTGTTAGCGTTTTGCCCCTAATTCAATGACGGGGTAACGGAATGAGAACCTGGGACGAACCCAAGAAACGCAAGGCGCACATCGAGCTGATCCCGATGATCGACGTGATGATGTTCCTGCTGGTGTTTTTCGTACTGGTGAGCCTGAACGTGATTCCCGCGCTCGGCATGAAGACCCAATTGCCCAGCGCCAGCAGTTCGCAGCAGCTCAAGCCGCAGAACAAATTCATCCTCACCCTGGGCCTGGAAGGCCAGTTGCAACTGGACGGCAAGGACCTGACGGTGGAGGCCCTGGTGCCGGCGCTGAAGGCGGCCGAGAAGCCCGATACCAAGTCGACGATCATCGTCAACAGCGATAAAGGCGTGGAGGTTTCGCGCCTGGTGGAAGTGATGGACACCCTGCGCCTGGGTGGCTTCACCTCCGTGTCCATTGCTACGCGTAAGTCCTGACCATGTACGCTCTGTTTCGCGTGCGTCAGCTGCTGGGCAGTGTGCCGGCCCTGATCGCCTTGGTGCTGATTGCACTGGGTATCCAGTCCCAGACATTGAAGGTCGAGCCGGTGTATGACGAGTCGGCGGTCGAATTGGCCTTGGTCGAGCCGGAACCGCAAGTCATACCGGAACCGGTGGTGGAGCAAGAACCGCCGCCGCCGATGATCGAAGAGGAAGAGGCCGAGCCGGCGCCCCCGCCGCCACCGCCCAAGCCGCTGCCCAAACCCAAACCTGAACCCAAGCCAAAACCTGTGCCCAAGCCTGCCCCCGTGGTCGCCAAGCCCGTGCCGGCGCCGCCACCGGTGGCGGCCAAGCCAGCCCCGGCCGTCGTCACCCAAGCGGCACCGACGCCTGCCCCACCGGCGCCACCGAAGGTCGATGGCCAGGCCCTGGAAAGCGGTTACCTCAAAGGCTTGCGCAACGAACTGGACACCTACAAGCAGTACCCCACCGGGCGCCAGGCGTCCCTCGAACGCCCGAGCGGCGAGGTGGTGGTGTGGTTGCTGGTAGACCGTCAAGGCCGTGTCCTCGACTCGGGTTTACAAACCCAGGCCTCGAGCATGCTGCTCAACCGGGCCGCCACCAATAGCTTGCGTCGCATCAAGCAAGTCAAACCGTTCCCCGAGCAAGCCTTCGGGGGGCGCAATGAGCAGCGCTTCACCGCCACCTTCAACTACAGCGTGCAATAAGCACCCGACACCAGGACGACAGTGATGAAGTTCACCCGTATTCATCTGGCACTAGTGGCCGCGACCAGCATGACCCAGGCAATGGTCATGGCAGAGACCAGCGACAGTGACGTCGGCACCATTGGGGTACAAGGCAAGGCGACCGCAGGAGGCGGTTACATGGTGCCGGAGGAAAGCATCAAGGGCCGCTCCACGGTAACCAAGGAAGCACTGGATAAACAGGCGGCCACCGGCAATGCCATCGACAAGCTCAAGTACACCCCGGGCTTGAACATCTCCAGTGAAGACAACACTGGCCTGTCGGGCTTTCGCTTCACCATGCGCGGCATGAACTCCGACCAGGTGGGCATGTCGGTGGACGGCATGCCGATCAATGATTCGGGCAACTACGCGCTGTATTCCAACCTGCTGGGCGATCCGGAAAACATCGACCAGATCTTCGTCACCCAGGGCGCTGCGGAATCCGACGGCCCGCACATTGGTTCCAGCGGCGGCAACATTGGCATCGTCACGATTCGCCCGACCAAGGAAACCGGTGCCTTCGTCAAACAGGTCGTCGGCAGCAACGCCACGCGCAAGACTTTTGCCCGCCTCAACACCGGCGAAATCAACGGCCTGAGCAACTGGCTGTCGGTGTCCCACACAGAAGGTGAAATGTGGCGCGGCTCGGGCGCGGTACGCGCGGACAAGGTGGAGTGGAACAGCTTTTTCGACGCTGGCAATGGCAACACCGCCAACCTGATCCTCAAGTACCACGAGCAGGACAACAACAGTTATAGCCAGTTGACCAAGGCGCAGTTCCAGCAATATGGCCGCAAGTACGACCCTTACCCTGCCACCCCGAGCGTGGGCAGCAACGGCAGATACAACAGCTATTACGCCCTGGCGCAGAACCCGTTCCAGACCTTCACCGCCGTGCTCAACACCCAGTTCAAACTGGCCGATAACCTCGCGCTGTCCGTG
The DNA here is from genome assembly GCF_041410225.1 of Pseudomonas sp. KT_2_4. NCBI lineage: Bacteria > Pseudomonadati > Pseudomonadota > Gammaproteobacteria > Pseudomonadales > Pseudomonadaceae > Pseudomonas > Pseudomonas sp. KT_2_4. The sequence continues at coordinate 5,946,147 of NZ_CP166962.1, read as the reverse complement.
ATCCCGTATTACTACTGGGGCAATGGCAGCGGCGTCGGTTCATCCAGCTATGCCCTCAACCGTGGCTCCAACCAGGGCGGTGTGTTCGACCTCGGCAACCTGCCCACGGCCGCCCAATACAACGCCGACGGCACACCCAACAGCGGCGTGTACTACCGCCCTTCACGCACGCAAACCTGGCGTCCGGGTATCACCACCAAGCTGACCTGGGACCTTGGCGACCACAGCCTGCAATTCGGCTACTGGTACGAGCGCGCACGCCAGAGTCAAACCCAGCCGTTCATTCCGCTCAAGAGCAACGGCAAGCCAGTGGACACCTGGCCGGACTCCAACAGCGCCATCGTCGATGCCAACGGCAACACCGTGCAGGGCCGCGACCGTTTCACCGTGACGCCAGCGCAAAAGGTCTGGGCCCAGGACACCTGGTACATCAACCCGGACTGGACCTTCATCGCAGGCCTGGCCTACATGAACGTCGAGCGTGAAGGCACCAACCACGGCAGCCTCAACGAACGCCCGGAAAAACGTAACCAGACCTACAACAAACTGCTGCCCAACGCCGGCCTGAAATACCAGCTGGACGAGCGTGACCAGTTGTTCTACAGCGTGTCGCGCAACATGCGCGTGCCGCAGAACTACGTGCTCTACGACAAAGGCGCCGGCTCGATCGACGCCGAGCCGGAAACCAGCTGGAACCATGAACTGGGCTGGCGCTACAGCGGCGACGACATGAGCCTGGCCGCCACCCTGTTCTACATGGACTTCAAGAACCGCCAGGTGTCGTCCCGGGACATCAACGGCGACTTTGCCGACATCAACGCCGGCTCCGTGGTCAACAAAGGCCTGGAGCTGGAGTGGAGCGGCCAGTTGCCCCACCACTTCAATTACTACACCTCCTACACCTACACCAAGGCCGAGCAGCAGGATGACCTGACCGTCTACAACGCCGGCAAACCCATCGTGCTGCCCACCAGCGGCAAGCAGTTCGCCAACGTGCCCAAGAACATGCTGGCGGCCAACATCGGTTATGACGACGGGCGCTTCTACGGCACCTTCGGCGGCAAGTACACCAGCAAGCTCTACGGCGACCTGACCAACGACGAGGCGATTTCCGGTCGCACCGTGTTCAACCTCGGCGCCGGTATTTACCTGCCGGTGGACAAGAAGGTGGTCAAGGACGCGACCCTGCGCCTGAACGTCGACAACCTGTTCGACAAGAAATACCTGGACGGCGTGTACACCACCAAGACCAACGCGGCCAGCTACAGCGGTTTCCGCGATGGCGACCCCGCGTACATCGTCGGCCTGGACCGCACCGTCACGGTTTCGCTGGAAGCGAATTTCTAAGACTCACCCCAAGAGGAACACCATCATGGATATGAACCTGCTCCACGACGTCACCTTCTATGTGATGTACGCGGCGATGGCCATTGCGATCTTCATCGCCATCGAACGCGGTATCTACTTCGCCTACGTACGCCGCCAGGCACGCGCATTGATCGACGCCCTGAGCGCCAATGTGCACAGCGAGCGTGACCTGCCGGAGAACCTGACCCGTCGCGACAGCCTGCCGCTGAACATGATCTTGCCGGTGCTGGCCCAGAAGGCAACCCACGGTTCGCGCAAAGACCTGGACGACGAAATCGATACCCAGTACCTGAAGACGCGCGCCCCACTGGCCCGCAGCCTGTGGATCATCGAGACCATCACCACCGCCGCCCCGCTGCTGGGCCTGCTGGGCACCATTCTCGGCATCATCGACACCTTCAAGGCACTGGCCACCGCGGGCGTGTCGGACCCAGGGCAGATTTCCGGGGGTATCGGGACGGCGTTGTTCGCCACGGGATTAGGTATCGCCATCGCACTGTTTTGCGTGGTGTTTCACAACTTCTTCCAAGACAGCCTGGAGCGCATCAACGACCAGTTGAAGATCCTGTTGATCCGCGCCGCCACCGGTGCCCGCGCACAGGATGAAGTGCCCCATCGCGTGCCCACCCCGCTGCACAGCCGCACGGCTTGACCTACAGGGCGGGCGCCTTGGGCGCTCGCCTTTTCCTTTGGTGCGATGAGACGCTTATGTCCCTTTCGATGAAGTTGCGTATCGCCGGCCTGACCGGCTTGCTCCTCAGTCCGCTGGCCCAGGCGGACTTTTCCATTCCAGGCTTTGAACTGGTGCATACCGTACCCGTGGACACCGCCCTGGGCACCGACGATCTGCGCCAGCCCGGCCCGGTATGGATCGAGCTGTTCGACGGCGCCAAAAGCCGCATTGATATCGGCCAGTTCTACGCCGCGGACCACCCTGGTTCGGTGATGAACACGGTGCTTGAACACCTGGAAGCCGCCGGCAAACGCGGCGTGAAGATTCGTTTCCTGCTCGAAGAAAAAGGCATCAAGCTGTCGGATGCCGCCACCCTGGAACGCTTGCGCGCCATTCCCAACCTGACCTTGCGCGTGCTGCCCTACGGGCAACTGAGCGGCGGCATCATCCACGCCAAGTACCTGCTGGTGGATGGCAAGCAGGCGTTTGTCGGCAGTCAGAATTTCGACTGGCGCGCCCTGGAGCATATCCACGAAACCGGGCTGCGCATCACTGACGAAACGGTGGTGGGCCAGGTGCAGGCGATCTTCGAGCAAGACTGGCAAGCCCAGGCCGCGCTGGCGGGTAAACAACCGGTGCCGCTACCCGCCAGTGGCCCGGCACCCGCACGTACCGGCAACTACCTGGTGGCCAGCCCGCAACGCTACAACCCGCCCGGCGTGGGCGACTCACAGTTGGAACTGCCGCGCCTGCTGGGCGAAGCCAAAAAAGAAGTACGCGTGCAATTGCTCGACTACGCGCCGCTGTCCTACGGACCGGATCGAACCCGGCCGTACTACGCGGTGATCGACAACGCCGTGCGCGCTGCTGCTGCCCGTGGCGTGTTGATCAAGCTGATGGTATCCAACTGGAACACCGACCCGCTGGAACTGCCTTATCTCAAGAGCCTGGCGGTACTGCCCAATGTCGAGATCAAGATCGTCACCCTGCCCGAAGCCAAGCAAGGCTTCATCCCTTATGCGCGGGTGATCCACAGCAAAACCATGGAGATCGACGGCCAAGTGGCGTGGGTCGGCACCAGCAATTGGTTGGGCGGCTACCTGGATAATTCGCGCAATCTGGAAGTGGTGATGCGCAGTGAGGCGATGGCCAAGCGCGTAGGCCAATTGCATGAACAACTGTGGGATGGGCCTTACGCTAGAGCCTTGAGCGTGACGGAGGAGTATCCCGCGGCCCATCCTGGCCAGCATTGACCTTGGGCACCTGAGTAATGGTAGTGTGTGGAAATGTTTCTGACTCTTCCGTCAGAAACCTCCTACTCACTACCTGCAAAGGAATGCCTTTAACCATGCACTTTCCACTGAAAAAACTGGTGGCTGCCACCTTGTTCGCCGCGAGCCTGTCGGCAGTTGCCACTCCCGCATCCGCAAACATCACCGCAGACCAAAGCGCAGCCATCCTGAAGCATTTCAGCGAGAACTCGGCCACCGATTTTCGCAGTTTCCTCGGCACCCTGGCCAAGAGCGAACTGGGCAAATCGGTTGACACCGGCCCTGCTATCAGCGCGTTTCTGGGCAACAAAACCCTGAGCGCCGAGCAGCAGAACGAGATCAATCGCCTGCTGGGCATTTATACCCGCGTGAAGTACGGCAAAGCCGCGCTCGAAACCCTGCGCGAACTCGTGGAAATCCCCACGTTCAACGTGGACGGCCTGCCACAGTATAAAAACCCGGAATTCCTCAAGATCGCGGCGAAGATCGAGGCCTTGGCCAAGTCCTTCAACCTGAACTTCCGTAACGTCGATAATCGCGTGTACGAAATTTCCCTGGAGGGCAGCGGTGATGACGTCGTGGGTGTGCATGCCCATGCCGATGTGGTGCCCGTGACTCCGGAAAACTGGGTGCTGCAAGACGGTACCAAACTCGACCCGTTCAAGGTCACGCTGATTGGCGACCGCATGTATGGCCGCGGTACCGAGGATGACAAGAACGGCATCGTGGTGACGATGTACGCCATGAAAGTCATCAAGGAAGAAAAACTGCCATTGGCGCGCACGTTCAAGCTGCTGGTGGACACCACTGAAGAAACCGCCGGTGATGCCATTCCTTACTACTTCGAACGCAATCCCGTGCCGCAATACAACCTGGCGCTGGATGGCGGTTACCCGGTGGTGATCGCCGAGAAAGGCTCGGGTACGGTCATGGCCACCTTCCCGGTGCGCAAGGGCGAAGGCAAAGGCGCGCAAATCATCGCGATGACCGGCGGCAAGGCGAACAACCAGATTCCATCGGCCTCGGTGGCCACGCTGGTCAGCGATACGCCAGCCGAATTGGCCGCCAGCTTGCAACAGGCCGGTGACGACTATGCCAAGCGCAATGGTGGCAATTTCCAGGTGACGGCCAAGGTCGATGGCAAGGACGTCAAACTCACGGTTACCGGCGTATCCGCTCACTCCTCCGAGCCTGAAACCGGGGTCAACCCGGTGGCGCGTATGCTGGACCTGATCCACAGCCTCGACGGCAAGGTCGCCCTCCAGCACAACCACATCACCGATGCCGCGCGGTATGCCGCCGACAACTGGGGCCTGGATTACCTGGGCGGCAAATTGGGTGTGGGCTACGCGGATGATTTCATGGGGCCGTTGACCACCTCGCTGACGTTTGTGGGGCAGGATGACAAAGCCTTCAAACTGGCCGTGAACCTGCGCGCACCGAAAGGTAAAACCCCGGAGGCGCTCAAGGCGCAAATCGAGCAGAAGCTGAACACCTGGGACAAGAACGCCAAGGTCAACGTGAGCTTCACTTACTCGCTGGACACGCCGATGTACCGCAACCCTGAAGGGGAATGGGTAAAAGCCTTGCTGGCAGTGGCCACTGAAAACCTGGGCATGGCGCACAAGTTCGGCACCTCGGCCGGCGCAACCTCGGTGCACGACCTGCCCAACGGCGTGCAATTCGGCCTGGCCCGCCCGGAAGAGAAGTACACCGGGCACACTGACAGTGAGTTCAAGACGGTTGAACAGTTCTTGCTGGACCTGCAGATCGTCACCGAAATGATGGGCCGCGTCGGGCAATTGCCGAAGCTCTGACCCAGTTGAAGCCCCAGCGAGGCTGCGATGGCGGCGGTACAGGCAACTTCTTTAGCGCCTGAACAACCGCTTTCGCAGCCTCGCTAAAGCTCGGGAGATCGGCGTATGTGGAATCACGCTTTGCAGGGCCATCGAGCCAAACACAACTCCCGACAACAACACCGCCCCAATGTGGGAGCTGTCGAGCCCCGGCGAGGCTGCGATGGCGCCGGCACAGTCAACCTCTTCATCGCCTGAACCACCGCTATCGCAGCCTCGCTAAAGCTCGACAGCTCCCACAGGGGATCGGCTGTGTATGTGGAATCCCGCCTTGCAGGGCCATCGAGCCAAGCACAACTCCCGACAACAACACCGCCCCAATGTGGGAGCTGTCGAGCCCCGGCGAGGCTGCGATGGCGGCGGCACAGGCACCCTCTTCAGCGCCTGAACCACCGCTTTCGCAGCCTCGCTAAAGCTCGACAGCTCCCACAGGAGATCGGCGGTGTGGGTGAGATCTCGCTTTGCAGGGCTATCGCGCCAAACACAACTTGGCAACATCAGCCTTGCAACATCAGCATGTCTTCAAAGAAACCACCGACCGGCTCCGTGGGATGGCACAGCTGTATTTCCAGCACCCAGGCCATTTCACTCGGTGGGATCTCCAGGTCAGCCAACACTTTGCTCTCGAACAACGCATGGGGGAAATCTGCAAGGCGGTGCCCTGCCAGGTTGCGTGCCAATCTCCAGCCTTTGGACAGGGCGCTCTGCTCGGCAAAGTCGTAGAGTTCACGCCCAGTCAGGCCACGCAGCCACGCCTGGCGTGTTTCATCAAACACTTCGTGCACGGCCGTTTTGCAGGCCTGGTGCAACGGCGCATCGCCGAACACAAACGTATCGCCATAGTCCCCTTCGTAGCCATCCCACACCGGGCCAAGATCGACCACGGCAATGTCATTAGCGCGCAGCCTGCGCTGACGATCAACACCCTCGCGCGGTGGGCGCACAGTGTCGGCGCCAAAACGAATGTAGGTCGGATGCCAGGTGTGCGAAGCGCCCATGGCCTGCAGTTGCCTTGCGGCCATCTCAAGGGCCTCGCCGGTGGTCATGCCGATCTTCAACTGGCTGGCAATGGCCCCCAGGGCACGCATGGATTTTTCCCGCGCAGCCAACATGCCGTCCAAGGAATAACGCGGGCCGACTTTCTCCCAGACCGGGTCGAACGACAGGGAAACCGTTTCCGCACTTGACCGACCACTGGCAACAAACGCCTCCGCGATAAACCGGTGGCTAGCCAACCCCGCTTCAAGGCAATGGGTGCGCACCTGGCTGAGCATTGCACCATTACCGCACGCATACACCTGGACCTGCTCCCAGTGATGCCCGTGACCCGATGCAACCTCCTGCACCCTGCCCTCTGATGACCGCACGGGATGCCAGCGAAAACGGGGATGCTCAAGCATCGCGTGGTCGAGGAAGGCGCTGTCATAAAAGTCCGCCGATTGCGCGCCACCCCAATACAACGTCACTTCGACATCGCGCTTGAGCGCGGTCAGTAGGATAGGCTTGATGCCCGCGTAACCAGTGCCCGTGGCAAATAGGACCACGGGCGCCGCCTCATCGTCCTGCCAGGTACAGGCACCAAACGGCCCTTCCACGTGAAGACGCTCACCCGCGCCGAGATCACCCAGGATACCCTCGGAAAAGTACCCGCCACTCACCCTTCGAATCTGGAAGATCAACCGCCCTTCATCATCGGCGGGCAGGTTGGCAACCGAAAAGCAGCGCGTGTCAGCGTCCGCCAGGCGGAACTTGAGGTATTGACCAGGCCGCACCGCCACTGGGCTTTCGGGTATCAATACCAACTCGATCACATCGGGGCCCAGCGCACGCTTGCTATGCACTTGCGCCGCCACTACCAGCGCGGGCGTATCCAGCGACCAGCCGGGAATACGCAGGCGCATGTCGCCGCAGGCGTGGCTCTGGCATAACAACATTTCATTGGCTGCCAGAGGATAAGAAGGCGCCGGCGCACCCGGCGCAAGGCGCTTGGCCCGGTACGCACCTTCGGCGACCACCACCTTGCACGAACCGCAGGCGCCACGGCGGCAGGAGAACGGCACGGCCAAGCCGCTGGCGAGCATGGCGTCGAGCAAGAGTTCATCGCCCGCTTCAAAGGTTTTCCCCGAGGGCGACAGTTCGATGACATGACGTTTATTCATAAAGACCTCGGGATAAGTAAGGCTTGATTGTTGCGCTAGACTAGGCCCATTAAAACCTCCAGATTTGGATACTTCAGATGGTCCAGATGCGTAAATGGCGTCCACTGCTCCGGCTTGAAGAAGGTGCAAGCCAGGCGACTTACCGCAAGATCGCCGAAGGCTTGGTCAATGCCATCCTCGAAGGCCGCCTGCCGCCCGGGACGTTACTGCCGGGCACGCGGGAAATGGCACACTTGCTCGACGTCAACCGCAAGACGGTGATCCTGGCCTACGAAGAAGCCATGACCAAGGGCTGGCTGATCAGCGAGCCGCGCCGTGGCACCTTCGTCAATGCGCAGTTGACACCCACGCAACTGCCCAGCGTTACACAACCGTCTTTCGCACCGCAGTTACTGCACCAACCAGCGGTACCCTATTTCACCCATAACGCCCAAGTGGTCGCGCTTGAGCATCGACACGGCGCGCTGTTTTTCGACAACGGCACCAGCGACCACCGCCTGCTGCCCCAGGCCGTTTTGCACCGTTACTATCGCCATGCATTGCGCAACAGTTTCGCCTCCAATACCGTGCGTTACGGGAGTGAGGGCACCGGCTATCATTTGCGCTGTGCCCTGGCCGAGATGCTGCGTAACAACCGTGGGCTGACGGTCACTGCCGAAAATATCTGCCTGACCCAGGGCACCCAGATGTCCCTGTACCTGAGCGCCAGCCTGCTGCTCAAGCCCGGCGACGTGGTACTGGTGGAACGCTTGAGCTACCCACCGGCCTGGGAAATTTTCCGTCAGCTCGGGGCTCAGTTGGTCACGGTCGACATCGACGATGAAGGTTGCCGCACCGACCAGGTCGAGCGCTTATGCCGTGAGCACAAGGTGCGCATGATTTACCTCACGCCCCATCACCAATTCCCCACCACCGTGAGCCTGCATGCCGCCCGCCGGCAACACTTGCTGGCGTTGGCCGCGCTGCATGATTTGTGCATTATCGAAGAGGACTACGACCACGAATATCATTTCAGTGGCCGCCCTTACCTACCGCTGGCCAGTGACCGCGCCCAACGCCATGTGCTGTATATCGGCTCGTTGTCCAAAGTGCTGGGCTCGACGTTCCGCTGCAGCTATATCGTCGCGCCCACCTCTGTGATTGAAGCCCTGCAGCGCAATGCCGCGCTGATGTTGGGCGATGCCGATGCGGTCGCTCAAGCCATGCTGGCAGACCTGATCAATGACGGGGAGTTGAAGAAGCATGTGCGCCGCGTGTCGAAAGAATATCGGGCGCGCCGATCCGTGCTGCAGGACTGCCTGGACCAGGCGTTTGGCGCTCGCATACAGGTGCGCGAACCCGAGGGGGGCTTGGCGCTATGGGTACGTTTCGAGGAAGAAATAGACGTCGATAAGTTGGCAAGCGCCGCATTGGACCACGGCGTCGTGGTGCGCAGCGGTCGTCAGTTTTCACCCAACGACCAGCCGGTAAACGCGCTGCGCCTGGGCTTTGCCTCCCTCGACCGGGATGAAATCCAGCAAGCCACGCGGCGCCTGGCCCAGGCGATGAACGCCGTAGGCAGGCGTTGAAAAACTTACCCAGCGGCCCCCAGGAACGGCAGCGCCAGGTACAATTTGATCACCACCGCATTGGCGATATCGATGAAGAACGCGCCCACCATCGGCACCACCAGAAACGCGATCTGCGAGGGCCCGAAGCGCTGCGTTACCGCCTGCATATTGGCAATCGCCGTGGGCGTTGCGCCAAGCCCGAAGCCGCAATGGCCTGCCGCCAGCACCGCCGCATCGTAGTTGCGGCCCATCACCCGGAACGTCACGAAAATCGCGAACAGCGCCATCAGCAATGCCTGTGCGGCCAGCAGAATGACAATCGGCAAAGCCAGTGCCGCCAAGTCCCAGAGCTTGAGTGACATCAGCGCCATCGCCAGGAACAACGACAAACTGACATTGCCCAGCACCGAGACTTCGCGCTCGAACACCTGATGCCAGCCGAGCATCGACAGCCCATTGCGCAGCACCACACCGACGAACAATACGCACACGAACGTCGGCAATTCGAACGCGGTGCCTTGGATGGCGGCATTCAACAAGTTGCCGCCCTGCAGACTGATCGCCACCAGCGCCAGGGTCTCGATAAACGAAAACGCGGTGATCAGGCGCTCTTCATTCGGTTGTTCGAACCCCTTGGCCAGGCTCGACTGCGGTTGCCCAATACCTGGCACCTCGACCCGCTTGATCAGAAAACGCGCCACGGGCCCGCCGATCAGGCCACCGAGCACCAGGCCAAAGGTCGCCGAGGCAATCGCCAGTTCAGACGCAGACGCCACGCCATACTGCTCACTGAACACCGCGCCCCAGGCCGCACCGGTGCCATGCCCACCGGACAAGGTCACCGAACCCGCAAGCAGGCCCATCAATGGGTCAAGCCCGAGCGCCGAGGCCAGCGCGATACCCATGGCGTTTTGCACCACCAGCAAGCCCGTTACCACCAGCAGAAACACCGCCAGGATCCGCCCGCCTTTCTTCAGGCTGGCAAAATCGGCGTTCAAACCGATGGTGGCAAAGAACGCCAGCATCAAGGGGGTTTGCAATGAAGGATCGAAGCGTACTTCGATATCGGCAAACCCGCGCAACGCCAGGAGCAGCATGGCGACCAACAGGCCACCGGCTACGGGTTCCGGAATGTTGTAGGTACGTAAGAAGCCGATGCGAGCCACAAGCCCGCGCCCCAGCAATAGCACCAGTGAAGCGGCAACGAGGGTTGAATAGAAATCGAGTTGAAGCATCCGGTCAGTTCTCTGAAGTGGACAAGGAGAATGGGTGGCCAGAGTAGAGAGCACAGGGCGAAAAGGCATCCACCCTACAAAAAACACAGACTTTCCCTACAAGCTTCACAATAATAACCTACAACCGCCTGCACCTCGCCCATCCAGAGATACGCACAGTAGACTTATCGACGACGCCTTCGCAGCAGAGGCCAGTTTGAGGCGATCTCACCCGGCTCAGCGTCACGCCCTGCGACTCGCACCAGGTCTGGAAACTCAAGCAACAGGGCACGATTGCCCCGGCCAATGTGCTCCATCACCGCCAGGGTAATGTTTTCCCGCACCATGCCCGTCGAAACGTAGTACATGGCCCAGGCCTGTTCTGGCGTACACAGGCCGATCTGCTCTTCAATCTCTTTGTAGGCCTTGTAGTCGTCCGACTCTAAATAGCGCTGATCACCACCCTGGCGCATGCTGTCTCCCTCCCCGACCTCGTCCCCGTCACGTACCGCTTTTGACCTTGGTCCAGACTCGTGTGCGAATGCGCTCCGCCTTCAGCGGCAAGGGCTCAAGCGGAACCAGTGTGGCCATGGTCTTTTTATCGGGATAGATCCAAGGATTATCCCGCAACTTTTGTTCGACGAACTCAGTGGCGTCTTTATTGGCGTTGGGATAGAGCATGTAGTTGGATGTCTTGGCTATCACCTGTGGCCGCAGCATGTAGTTGATGAACGCCAGAGCTGCCTTTGGGTGGCGAGCGTCCTTGAGCAACACCCAGTTTTCAGACCAGACCAAGGCGCCTTCGCGCGGCAGGCTGTAGGCAATCTTGCGGCCACTGTTGGACTTTTCATTAATCGCCTGCGCCGCCAGGGCACCATTGGCCCAGCCGACGACTGCACAGATATTGCCGTCCGCCAGGTCGGTGTCGATTCTGGACGAATCGAAATAGAGCACATAGGGGCGGATTTTCAACAACAGCGCCTGGGCCTTCTGGTAATCCTCTGGATCGGTACTGTTGCTGGGCAGCCCCAGGTAGTGCAAGGCAATGGAAATGATCTCGCTGGGGGAGTCGAGCATGGCCACGCCACAAGACTTGAGCTTGCTGATGTTTTCTTCTTTGAAGATCAGGTCCCAGCTGTCCACCGGGGCGTCATCGCCCAGCGCCGCCTTGACTTTATCCACGTCGTAGCCAATGCCGGTGGTGCCCCAGACATAGGGCACGGCGTAGCGGTTACCGGGGTCATTGACCGCCAGCAGGGAGAGGATGTCAGGGTCGATGTGCGAAAGGTTACTCAACTGCGCGCGATCCAGCGGCTGCAGCACCCCGGCCTTGATCAAGCCCGGCAATACATTGGAGGTGGCCACCACCAGGTCATAGCCGGTGCGCCCAGCCATGACCTTGCTCTGCATGATTTCGGCGCTGTCGAAAGCATCCATATGCAGCTTGATGCCGGTCTCCTGCTGGAATTGCTTGGGCGTCTGCGGTTCAAGAAACCCGAACCAGTTATACAGATACACCGAAGATTCAGCGGCGGCTGCGGGCGTGCTGATTGCAGCGCCCATAAGCGAAGCTAAAAAAATAGCTCGCAAGTGTGCTCGACTCATATGACTATCCCTGTCCACACGACGCGCCCTCATGGCTATCGTAAGCTCGGGGTGAATATACCGAGCCTCGACGAATAGTAAATACCTACAAGTACTTAGCTCTGGCCTGCAAAGCCCTAACCCTAAAGGGGTAGAACATGTCGCTTGACCTTCATAGCCTGGCTTGGCACCGATCGGTTGGAAAACTGATCATGCAGCTCAATCGCCCTGAGTTCTGGAGTTCGTTGATTCGCGTATTGAATGAATATGTGCAGATAGACAATTGGGTGGTGCTGGTTTTTGGCGACCACGCAGTGCGTGTGATCAGCCTGCCCGAAGTAGCAGACAGCGAAGAAATCGACGCCTTTATTCACCGCTATGTGAAAGGCCTGTATCTGCTGGACCCGTTTTATATCGCTGATCGAGAAAACCCACAGAGCGGGTTCTTCCATCTGCTCGACATTGCGCCGGAACACTTCCGGGAAACCGAGTACTACCAGCAATATTTCGCGCAATACATCTCGGTCGATGAGGCGCAATACAATGTAAGGCTCGATGCCGGTACAACGCTGTGCATGTCGTTTGGCAGCAACCTGCGATTCACCCAGGCGCAGATAACGGTATTGGACATGATCAAGCCGTGGGTAACGGCAATGATGCATCAACGCATGGGCTTTGAAACTGACCCGGCAAAAAATCTTGCCGAGCCGGCCCCATGGGCTGAGGCACTTACTCAGTTGGAAGCACAAGTAACGGCACGTGAAAAGGACGTACTCAAGTTACTGCTCAGTGGGTTCTCCAACAAAGAGATCGCCGGCAAGCTGTCGCTGTCGACGGAAACCATCAAGGTTCACCGCCGCAACATCTACAGCAAGCTGAATATCAAATCGCAGTCCGAACTGTTTGCGCGGTTTTTTATGCCACGGCAGGAGATTCCTTCGACGCTTTGAACGGGGGCGGTGCGCTGGCGAAGTAAATTGCGCACAAACAAAAACGCCGATCATCACTGATCGGCGTTTTCGTTAAATATGGAGCGGGAAACGAGACTCGAACTCGCGACCCCGACCTTGGCAAGGTCGTGCTCTACCAACTGAGCTATTCCCGCAAATGGCGTCCCCTAGGGGACTCGAACCCCTGTTACCGCCGTGAAAGGGCGGTGTCCTAGGCCACTAGACGAAGGGGACACGCTACTGAAACACATGGTGTGTGTTCCAGTGCCCAGAGGCCTTGTCCGAAGACTTGGTCCTGGTTTCACTCAATGCCGCCCGAAGGCCACACTGCTTGTAAATTGGAGCGGGAAACGAGACTCGAACTCGCGACCCCGACCTTGGCAAGGTCGTGCTCTACCAACTGAGCTATTCCCGCATATGGCGTCCCCTAGGGGACTCGAACCCCTGTTACCGCCGTGAAAGGGCGGTGTCCTAGGCCACTAGACGAAGGGGACACACGTACAACATTCACTCCCTACCGCGTTTCGCTGTGTGCTTTACGCTGTAAGTGGCGCGCATTCTATGGATGGATTGAAAGGTCGTCAACCCCCAAGGATAAATTTATTTAAATCAATGACTTCGCCATGGTTTCACGGCCTTCGCGGGCATTGGCACCGTCCGAGCCTTGACGCCTATATTCTGGCGTTCGACAAGACGCTATAGTTCACCCAGGCAAATGATGGCAATGTGCATCCATTCAGGGAACGCCTACCTATATAGAAGAAATCACCTGGGCAACTGGTCGATCGGTCCTATCCGCCGGATGACCCAGTCACTACACTCCACAGCAAACCCTATTAAAGAGGTCACACCAGTGACACCACTCATGATCACCCTGCTGGTAATAGCCGGGATCGTAATACTGATCGCCATTGGCTACATGAACCACGTGGTGGAAAACAACAAGCTGGAAAAGAAGCGTACCGAGATCGAGCTTAACGATCGGCTGCGTCGCTGCGGTGAAATTACCGAGACCTTCCCCGGCCAACTGATGACCCCAGCGCTCAAGCTATTGCTGGCTCGCCTGGAACTGAACGTCAACCAGCGCCTGTTGAATCTCAACAAGTCCAGCACACCGCTCAAGGCGCGTATCACCGAACTGAATGCGCTGATCGCCCAAGGCGAATCGATTCCGGTGGCCAACCCACCGGCACCGATCCAGACCGAGGCCAAGGCCAAGGACGTGCGCTTCCTGCTCGAAGCCCTGCACGGCCAAGTCACCCGCGCCGCGCAGGATGGCTTCCTGCCGACCAACGAAGCCAAGCACTGGATCAAGGAAATCCGTCATATCCTGGTGCTGCTGCACATCGAGTTTTTCAACAACCTCGGCCAGCACGCCCTGCTGCAAGGCCAACCCGGCCAGGCACGCCTGGCGTTCGAGCGCGGCGTGCAGTACCTGCGCAAACAGCCGGAGCCGGTGCTCTACAGCGCCCAGTTGCAACTGCTGGAGTCCCAATTGGCGCGCGCCAACTCCACAGTGCTGACCAACAGCCAGCCTGCCGAGGACGAAGTCAACGAGTTGACCGAGGGCTTGAAAGTCGTCGACGCCGATGCCGAGTGGAAGAAGAAAGCTATCTACGATTGATGGCATCGCGAACGCAATGCTCAAAGCAACGAACATCAAAGCTGGCTTGCCTGCGAAGACGTCGGCTCAGCAACATTGATGTTGACTGACACACCGCTTTCGCGAGCAAGCCCGCTCCCACAGTGGGATTGTGGGGTGTCAGGTAGGTGAGCATCGGCTGGCAGGCCTTCATCGCAGGCAAGCCAGCTCCCACAGTGAAATCATCACATGCCATCAATGTGCACCTATCCTCCTGCCCCCGACTAGCGTAAAAAAGTGCCCCTCACTCCGTGAAACTAGAGGCCTGTTATGCCTGTCGCCGTGATTGATGGACAACCGCTGCACTATATCGACCAGGGCGCCGGCCCCGTCGTGCTACTGGGTTCGAGTTACCTGTGGGCCAGCGACATGTGGGCGCCGCAGATTGAAGCGCTGTCGCGGCAGTACCGCGTGATCGTCCCCGAGTTGTGGGGCCACGGTGAGTCCGGGCCGTTGCCAGCAAACACCCATTCCCTGGATGACCTCGCCCGCCAGGCCCTGGCGCTGCTGGATCACCTGAGCATCGAACAAGCCAACCTGGTGGGCCTCTCGGTCGGCGGCATGTGGGGCGCACGCCTGGCGCTGCTGGCTCCCGAGCGCATCAACAGCGTGGTGCTGATGGACACTTACCTCGGGGCTGAACCCGAAGCAACGCGCCAGTACTATTTCTCGCTGTTCAAGATGATTGAAGACGCCGGGGCGATCCCCGAACCGTTGCTGGATGTGATCGCACCGATCTTCTTCCGCCCGAACATCGACCGCGAATCCGCGCTGTACCAGGACTTTCGCCAGTCACTGCAAGGCTTCCCCAAAGAACGCTTGCTGGACAGTATCGTGCCACTGGGCCGCCTGATCTTCAGCCGCAAAGACATCTTGGCGCACTTACCTGCATTGGACTCCGACACCACCCTGGTGATGTGCGGCGAGCAGGACAAACCCCGGCCACCCGCCGAGTCCGAGGAAATGGCCGACCTGATCGGTTGCAGCCTGATCCTGATCCCCGAAGCCGGGCATATCTCCAGCCGCGAGAACCCGGATTTCGTCAACGAGGCGCTGCTGACCTTCCTCGCCAACCACGCCTGATCGCCCTGCCCTCAGATCGCAGCGTCTACGCTGCGATCAAAGGCGGAAATGCCCCACCATCCCCTTGAGTTGCGCGCCCAACTGCGCCAACTGGATGCTCGAGGCGGCATTGCCTTGCATGCTCAACGCAGAATGATCGGCACTCGCCCGAATACTGGTGACACTGCGGTTGATCTCTTCGGCCACCGAGCTTTGCTCCTCGGCGGCGGCGGCGATCTGTTGGTTCATCTGCTGGATCAATGAAACAGCCGCCGCAATGCTGCCCAAGGCCCCTTCGGTCTCCAGTGCATCACTGACCGCCAGTTTCACCAGCTCGCCACTCTGCTGGATCTGCTGCACCGAGGACTGCGCCGCACTGCGCAGCGTGCTGACCAGCCGTTCGATTTCCTCGGTCGATTGTTGGGTGCGCTTGGCCAGTGCCCGCACTTCATCGGCCACCACCGCAAAGCCACGGCCCTGCTCACCGGCACGCGCCGCCTCAATCGCAGCGTTCAAAGCCAGCAAGTTGGTCTGTTCGGCCACGCTCTGGATCACGCTCAAGACGGTACCTATATTCTGGATTTGCGCGCTGAGGCTTTCGATGCTGGCGCTGGCACTGTTGCTCGACGTCGCCAGCAATTCGATACGCTGAAGGCTCATGCGTACCACCTGTTGGCCGCTATCGACTTTGGCATCCGCGGTCTGCGCGGCTTGGGCCGCCTGCTCGGCATTGCGTGCCACATCGTGCACCGTGGCGGTCATCTGGTTCATCGCCGTGGCGACTTGCTCGGTTTCGTCCTTCTGGTTGCTGACTTCGGCAGTGGTTTGCTCGGTGACGCTGGACAATGAATGCGCGGAGCTGGCGAGCTGTTCGATCCCCGCCTGCAACCCGCTGACCATCTGGCTCAAGCTATTGCTCATCTGCTGCATCGCCTGCATCAACTGGCCGATTTCATCACGACGGCTGATCTCCATGCGCCCACTCAGGTCACCCGAGGCGATCTGCTGGGCCACGGCGATCACCGCGCGCAACGGCGCAACAATCAAGCGAGTGATCACCCATGCAGCGATCAAGCCCACCAGCAGCGCCAGGGCGGATGAGCCGATGATCAGCAACGTGCTGTGCTGCAACTGTGTTTGCATGGACTGGTCTTCGGCGGCATACGCCTGGTTGACCCGGCTGACCACTTGCTCGGCGCGGTCATGCAATTGCGTGTAGACCACTTTTTCCTGGGCCAGCAGCCCGGTGTATTCGCCGAGCTTTTCACTGAACGACGCGATATGCCCGGCGACTTCGTTGAGCACGGTCTGGTAGCCGGGGTCCTTGACCGTGGTTTTGAGTGTCTCGACTTCAGCCAGGGCCTGGTCGGCTTGCTCGATCTTGCCCTGCGCGGCGTCGTCTGCGTCCGCCCTGCGGCTCTGATCCAGGCGCACCCGCGCTTCGTTCATGGCCTGCAACATCAGCCGCGACACCTGGCTGACCTGCCCTGCCTGCTCGATAAACGCCGCGCCCTCCTTGCCTTGGCTTTCCTTGAGGCCATAGGCGCCGTCGTCCGCCAGCCCGGCTTGCAGCACATCCAGGTTATTGGCCACGCTGGACACCGACCAACTGGCCATTTCCAGGGCGAGGTCTTTGGTCTGGGTCAACTCGACGAACTCATCGAATGCCTGGCGATAGGCGACCAAAGCTTGCTCAACATCACCCATCACTCGCTCGTTGCTGGCGGACCGTGCCTTGAGACGCGTGGCCTGGGCCATCAGCGCATCGACACTGGCATGCAGGGCCTCAACGGCCTTGGGGTCGGCGTGCAACGCATAGTCTTGCTCGATCAAGCGCACCTTGAGCAGGTCGCTGTTGAGCGTCGACATCGACGTAAGGCCCTCGAAGCGCTGGCCGATGGTCTGCAGGGACCACACACCGATGGCCGCTACCAGGGCCGTCAACAGCAGTACCAGGGTAAAACCCAAGCCGAGTTTTTTTGCCATACCGAGGTTGGCGAAACGTCGTTGCACGCCCGAAATCATTGCACTTGATCCTCTTGCGATGGCAAATGCCATAAGCCAGGTTTACAAGCAGCGAGATTCGCAACCCCGAGGCACTGAGCACAAGCCGCTGGCGCCGGAATAATGGCAAAAAGCTACATGTGCGTCGTTTTCAGAATGGTCGAGGTCGATCTCGCTGCACCCATAGCGCGGAACAGCGTCAATGCGCGTTGATCAGCGGCATAGGCCACATTGATGCGCAGCCATTCGCTGCGCTCACCCGTGGGGCTGAACAACGCACCCGGCGACAGCAACACACCCAGCCGCTGGGCGCAGGCTTGCAATCGCAAGGGGTCGGCCAAGCCTGGTCGTGCCCACAGGAACATCCCGCCCGCGGGTGCGGCAAATACCTGCCACTCTTCATCCTCCAGCACCTGCAGAGTGGCAGCCATCTGCGCAGTCAGGCGCTTGCGCAGGCGCTGCATCCACTTACGGTAAGTGCCGTTACTCAGCAACGTCGCCACCATGGCTTCGGCAAACCGTGAGGTGCCGATGCCTGTCAGGGTCTTGAGCTGGACCAATTGCGTGATGATCGCGGCATTGGCGCACAGGTAACCCACGCGCAGGGCACTGCTCAGTGTCTTGGAAAAGCTCGACACATAGATCACCCGCTCATCATGGGCAAGCGCCGACAAGCGTGTGCAACTGGCATGTTGCAGGTCGCCGTAAACGTCCTCTTCGATAATCAGGAAGTCGCGCTCGCGTGCCAACTCCAACAAGCGCTCCGCCACCGGACGACTCAAACTGGTCCCCGTGGGGTTGTGATACAGGCTGTTGATGAACAGGCACTTGGGCCGGTGGATGTGCAGCAGCGCTTCCAATGCCGGAATATCCGGGCCACCACGGGTGCGCGGCACTTGCAGCAGCGTAACGCCCTGAAAGGCCAGTTGGCGATAGAGATTGCCATACCCGGGTGTCTCGACCACCACCTTATCACCTGGCTTGAGCAGCGTGCGTATCAGCAGGTCCTGGGCATGGCTGGCGCCGTGGGTGGTGAGAATACGGTCCAGGCTGGTGGGCACGTGTATCTGGGTCAGGCGTTTGAGCAGTTGTTCGCGCAACGCCGGCAACCCCAAGGGTGTGCTGTAGTTGAACAGGCCGCCAGTGTCGGTACGGCTCAGTTCGCGGACCGCGTAGTTGATGTCATCGCTTTCGCGCCAGGTGTCGGGTAGCCAGCCGCAGCCCAGCTTCAGCTGGCCCAGTGGGCCATCGGTAAATGCCCCCCAGCCCTGTTCCGCACCCTCATACCAATGGTTTTCGTGGACCGTCGTGGGTGACGCCACCACAAACCCCGAGCCATGTCGGGGGGCCAGCAGCCCCTGGGCCACCAATCGTTCGAATGCCTCGATCACACTGGCCTGGCTCAGCAGGTTATCGAGGGCCAATTGGCGAATGGACGGCAAGCGTGTGCCAGGGCTCACCCCCTCCTTGCGAATCCATTCTGCCACCGCGCTGACGATCTGCTGAACAACCGGTACCAGGGCTTGTCGATCGATCCCTAAATCCATGAGCCACTCACTTCAACTGTCTGTTAACCCAAAACAGTTAAGCACAGAAGCTCAGTAAAACCGGCCGCCAACTTTTATTAAAGTATTGATTTTATTGGGTTATTTACCTAGTGAAACATATTCGGGCGCAGCCCACTGCCCGCCATGGAAACGCCCCACAGCACCTGGCTCTGTTTTCGAATGCCACGCGACCTGCCGTCCTAGATCGCTGTCGCGCCGCCGTCCACCGCCAGGGCCTGACCGGTGGTAAATGCTGCGCCATCACTGCACAGGTACAACACGGCGCTGGCGATTTCCTCAACCTTGCCAATGCGTCCGACCGGGTGCATGGCGGCGGCAAACTCAGCCTTGCGTGGGTCGGCCTCATAGGCGCGGCGAAACATGTCGGTATCAATCACGGCCGGGCAGACCGCATTCACGCGGATTTTCTTCTTCGCATACTCGATGGCCGCCGACTTCGTCAGCCCGATCACCGCATGCTTGGACGCCGCATAGATGCTCATCTTCGGTGCCGCCCCCAACCCCGCCACCGATGCGGTGTTGACGATGGCCCCACCGCCCTGGGCCAACAGCAACGGCAGCTGATACTTCATGCACAGCCACACGCCTTTGACGTTAACCCCCATGATCGCATCGAACTCATCAAGACTGCCGTCGGCCAGCTTGCCCTTCTCGATCTCGATGCCGGCGTTGTTGAAGGCGTAGTCCAGGCGTCCATAGGTGGCGACGGTCTGAGCCATCAATTGCTGCACGTCCGCGTCGAGCGTGACGTTGCAGCGCACAAATATCCCTTCGCCACCGGCCTGGTGGATCAATGCCACAGTGCCCTCACCTCCCGCCACATCAAGGTCAGCGACCACCACCTTCAAGCCTTCGGCGGCGAATGCCAGCGCGGTGGCGCGGCCAATACCAGCGGCGGCGCCGGTCACCAAGGCGACCTGGCCGGAAAACGTCATGCTCATGGGAACTGTCCTGTGGGGTTAGTAGCGATGGAGCGAGTCTAGCCAACGCCGGGAGCCGCACGTCAGCACTATCAGAAGGCCGGTTGGCGCTGCATGAATCGCAGTGATAAAGCGGACCGGCTGATTATCAATGAGGCCTATTGCCGGGCATTCGCCTGCGCCGCACACCCTTGCCCTTCTGCCACTGAGGGTCTATCACTCATGTTCCATTTCTAAAGAGTCCTTGCCATGACCGCCCAGACCAACCGCCAATTTCTGCTCGCCAAACGCCCGGTCGGTGCCGCCACGCGCGAGACCTTCACTTACCAGGAAGTACCGGTGGGCGAACCCCAGGAAGGCCAGGTGCTGGTGCGCAATGAATACCTGTCCCTCGACCCGGCCATGCGTGGCTGGATGAATGAAGGCAAGTCCTACATCCCACCAGTAGGCATCGGCGAAGTGATGCGCGCCCTGGGCGTAGGCAAGGTGATTGCCTCGAAGCATCCGAACTTCGCGGTGGGGGACTACGTGAACGGTGCACTGGGCGTGCAGGATTACTTCCTTGGCGAGCCCCGTGGTTTCTATAAGGTGGACCCCAAGCTAGCGCCCCTGCCCCGCTACCTGTCCGCCCTGGGCATGACCGGCATGACGGCGTACTTTGCCCTGCTGGACACCGGCGCACCGAAAACCGGTGACACCGTGGTGATCTCTGGTGCTGCCGGTGCCGTGGGTAGCATCGCCGGGCAGATCGCCAAGCTCAAAGGCTGTCGCGTGGTGGGGATCGCCGGTGGCGCCGAAAAGTGCAAGTTCCTGGTGGATGAGCTGGGCTTCGACGCCGCCATCGACTACAAAAACGAAGACGTGCCCGCCGCCCTCAAGCGCGAGTGTCCCAAAGGCGTGGACGTGTATTTCGATAACGTCGGCGGGGATATTCTCGACGCCGTGCTCAGCCGCCTGGCGCTCAAAGCCCGCGTAGTGATTTGCGGCGCAATCAGCCAGTACAACAACAAGGAAGCGGTCAAAGGTCCGGCCAACTACCTGTCATTGCTGGTCAATCGTGCGCGCATGGAAGGCTTTGTGGTGATGGACCACGCGGCGAACTTCGCGGCGGCGGGCCAGGAAATGGCCGGCTGGATGGCCCAGGGCAAGCTCAAGAGCAAGGAAGATATTGTCGAAGGGCTGGAGACATTCCCGGAAACGCTGATGAAGCTGTTCAATGGCGAGAACTTCGGGAAGTTGGTGCTCAAAGTCAGCTGAAACAACACAAAAACAAATGTGGGAGCTGGCTTGCCTGCGATGCAAGCAACTCGGTTTCTAAGTGATACCGAGTTGATACTATCGCAGGCAAGCCAGCTCCCACATTTTTGCTCACTCTAAAAATCAGGCGATCTCGGCGACGACCGCTGCCAACGCCTTGGCAGGATCCGCCGCCTGGCTGATCGGACGGCCAATCACCAGGTAATCCGAGCCCGCATCCAGGGCCTGGCGTGGGGTCAGGATGCGGCGTTGGTCATCCTGGGCGCTGCCGGTGGGACGGATACCCGGTGTCACCAGTTGCAACGACGGGTGAGCGTTCTTCAAGGCCTGGGCTTCCAGGGCCGAACACACCAGGCCGTCGAGGCCGGCTTTCTGCGCCAGGGCTGCCAGGCGCAACACCTGAACCTGCGGCTCGATATCCAGGCCAATACCTGCCAGGTCTTCACGCTCCATGCTGGTGAGCACGGTTACACCGATCAACAACGGTTTTGGGCCGCTGCGCTGTTCCAGCACTTCGCGGCAGGCGCTCATCATCCGCAGGCCACCGGAGCAGTGCACATTGACCATCCACACGCCCATCTCGGCCGCGGCTTTGACGGCCATCGCCGTGGTGTTGGGGATGTCATGGAATTTCAGGTCCAGGAACACTTCGAAGCCTTTGTCACGCAGGGTGCCGACGATTTCCGCCGCGCAACTGGTAAACAGTTCCTTGCCGACCTTGACCCGGCAAAGCTTGGGGTCCAACTGGTCAGCCAGCTTCAGTGCGGCGTCACGGGTGGGGTAATCCAGGGCGACGATGATAGGAGTCTGGCAGACGGACATTGGAATGGGCTCTCAGGCAAGTCGAAATCGGCGCGGATTGTAGCGCAAGCAGCGCCGTTGCGGGATCCGATGATCGGTAAATACTGATCAAGCGCCCAATACCGGCGATTCAGAGCAATTGTTTCAACCCCGATACATTCACGACACGCCCCCAATACGCCGCCCGGCTAGCCTCGCGCACATGACCGTCCGCCCAGCACTTCCAGCCCTGGAACTGGGCGCCTATGCTGACAGCCACACTCAGGCAGATGACCTCGCTATGCATACCCCTTGCGACCCTGTAAACGAAGCGCCAAAAGACGCGGTGATCGCCGAAGACAAGCGCTGGAATACTCGCGCGCTGATTGTCGACGACGACGTGCCGATCCGCGAACTGCTGATCGACTACCTGGCACGCTTCAATATTCTCGCCTCGGGCGTCACCGACGGCACCGCCATGCGCCAGGCCATGCAAGCGGAGACCTTCGATGTGGTGGTGCTCGACCTGATGCTGCCGGGCGAAGACGGGCTGACATTGTGCCGCTGGCTACGCGCCGAGTCGGATATTCCGATTTTGATGCTCACCGCCCGCTGCGAACCTACCGACCGCATTATCGGCCTGGAACTGGGCGCCGATGACTATATGTCCAAGCCGTTCGAGCCGCGGGAGTTGGTCGCGCGTATCCAGACCATCCTGCGCCGGGTGCGTGATGACCGCACCGAACAGCGGGCCAATATCCGTTTCGACACTTGGCGCCTGAACAGCGTGCTGCGCCAGCTGGTGGCCGATGATGGCCTGGTGGTGCCGTTGTCCAACGCCGAGTTTCGTTTGTTGTGGGTGTTTATCGAACGCCCCCGCCGTGTGCTGAGCCGCGAACAGCTGCTGGACGCGGCCCGTGGGCGTTCCATCGAGGCCTTTGATCGCAGCATCGACCTGCTGGTGTCGCGCCTGCGCCAGAAGCTGGGGGATGACCCCAAGGCTCCGCAATTGATCAAGACGGTACGCGGCGAAGGCTACCTGTTCGACGCCCGGGATATCGGTTGATGCGCGCGCCCTTCAACACGCTGTTCGGGCGACTGTTCGGCCTGTTGCTGGTGGCGATTGTGCTGGCCCATGTGCTGGCGTTCTTCTGGTTCCACCACTACGGCCCGCCGCCACCACCCCGCGCGGCCTTCGTCGAACAACCAGATGGCAGCCTCACGCCCTTGCGCAAAGCGCCTCGCCCCTGGTTCGGCGGCCCGGTGGTGCCCCTGACATTTCAATTTATCTCGCTGATCATCGCTGCCTGGTACGGCGCCAAACTGCTGAGCCGGCCAATCCAGCGCCTGAGCGCAGCGGCCGAGCGCCTGAGCGTCGACCTCGACAGCCCGCCCCTGGTGGAAACCGGCCCTCGCGAAGCACGCCAAGCGGCCTCGACCTTCAACCTGATGCAAAAGCGCATCCGCGAACAAGTCAGCCAGCGCGCACGCATGCTCGGCGCGGTCTCCCACGACCTGCGCACCCCGCTCTCGCGCCTCAAGTTGCGCCTGGAACAAATCGAAGACCCCAAGCTGCAAGGCCAGATGCGCCAGGACCTGGACGACATGATCGGCATGCTCGATGCCACCTTGAGCTACCTGCACGAACAGCGCACCAGCGAGACACGGCATTGGCTCGATGTACAGGCGTTGGTGGAATCCCTGAGTGAAAACGCCCAGGACCAAGGCCGCGACGTGCAGTTTGCCGGCACCTGTACACCGTTGCAGGTACAGCCGATGGCCCTGCGTTCATGCCTGAACAATTTGATCGATAACGCCCTGCGCTATGCCGGCACCGCCCGGGTGGAACTGGCCGACAGCCGCGGTGCGTTGGTAATCCGGGTGATCGACCACGGCCCGGGAATCGCCGCCGATAAGCGCGAAGCGGTGTTCGAGCCGTTCTTTCGCCTGGAAGGGTCGCGCAACCGCAATTCCGGAGGGGTCGGTTTGGGGATGACCATTGCCAGGGAGGCCGTCGAGCGACTCGGCGGCCACCTGAGCCTGGAAGATACACCGGGCGGTGGGTTGACGGCGGTGATGTGGTTGCCGAGGGTTTAAGCACTCCCATTTACCTGACGCGCCGCGATCCAAATGTGGGAGCTGGCTTGCCTGCGATTGCGCAGTGTCAGTCGATGAAGTGTTGGCTGGCCCACCGCTATCGCAGGCAAGCCAGCTCCCACAAGTACCGCGGCGCACCACAGTTAGGTACACCCATCAGTTACACGGTTTGTCTTCACGACGCACTTGCGCCTGGCTCGCGCTCCAGTCTGTCAACAGGCTGTAGGCCACCGCCAGCAACGTCGGGCCAATAAACAGGCCGATAAAGCCGAACGCTATCAACCCGCCAAATACACCCAACAACACAATCACCAACGGCAGGTTGCCGCCACGGCTGATCAGGTACGGCTTGAGCACGTTATCCACGCCGCTGATCACGAACGTGCCCCACACGCCCAGGAATACCGCGTAGGTGTAGTCGCCCTTCCACGCCAGCCACGCCGTGGCCGGGATCCACACCAGCGGCGGCCCCATGGGAATAAGGCTGAGCAGGAAAGTCACGATACCCAGCACCAGCGCGCCCGGTACGCCGGCGATCAGAAAGCCGATCAGCGCCAGCAGCGCCTGGGCCGCAGCGGTGCCGATCACACCATTGACCACTCGCTGTACCGTGCCAGCCACCAGTTCGATGTAATAGCCGGCGCGTTCGCCGATCAGGCGCTCCAACAGGCGGTGCACAAACATCGCCAGGCGCGGCCCGTCACGGTAGAAAAAGAATACGAAGACCAGGCTCAGGGTCAGCTCGAGAATGCCGCCGCCAATTTGCGCACTGCGCGCCAACAACCAATTGCCGACCTGGCCCAGGTACGGCTTGATGCTCACCATCAGCGCCGCGCCTTGTTGATCAATGCTGTCCCAGGTCGCCACCAGGCGCTCGCCTACGAAGGGGATCGACCCCAACCAGGTCGGCGCCTCGGGCAAGCCGTCGACCTGGATGTCCTTGATCAGCGCCACCGCATCACGCACATGGTCCGCCAGGTTGAACCCCAGCCATACCAATGGCACCGCCACCAGCAACATCCAGCCCAACGTCAAGATGCCAGCGGCCAGGGACTCCCGGCCGCCGAGCCAACGGGTGAGCAAACGCATCAGCGGCCAGCTGGCAAATGCCAGCACCGCGCCCCAGAACAGCGCCGACCAGAACGGCGCCATGACCCAGAAGCTGGCACCAAACAGCACCAGCAGCAGGATTTGCACCAGCAGGCGATCGTTATTGAGCATCGGGTATCTCGAGAAGAAGGCTGTAGGAAGAGAGCTTAGGCGAACGGCGCGGGTCCGTTCGCCCGTGTGATGCTTAGCGTATCAGATGCAGATGCAGCCCTTGGGTTTCACCGGCGCCGGTTTCCAGACGGGCGGTGCGCACGCCCTTCTCCACCAGCGCCTGGCGCCAGGCCTCGGTGTGCGGCCCGCTCAGGCTCACGCGCAGGGTGGTGTCGAGGTTCAAGGCACGGGATATCAAGGTCAGCCAGGTGTCATCAGGCTCGGCGCCCAGCGCGGGGAAATCCAGCTCGCCGGTGCTTTTGAGTTCACGCAGCAGGGTGGCCGAGGTGGGCAGCAGGTTGCCCAGAGGCGCGCTGGCGTCGAGTTGCTCCACATGCAGGTAGGCGCGACGGTTACCGCGGGTAATGCCATACAGCGCGACCAGGGAATTGTCCTGCGGGGCGGCCAGGCGAAGCAGCAGGTACTCCTGTTGGCCGTCGGCGCCCACTAGCTTGGCGTTACCAAACACCTCGTTGGCCCACAGGCTGCTTTCGCCACAATCGCGGGCCTTGCACCAGAACAACAACTGCGCGCCCTTGGCCTGCAAGGCTTCGCGTGTTGCGGTAAAGGCGGCGCTGGAGCTGTGTTCGGCGGGTAGTTCATAGGTGATGGCAGTGGCTGGGCCGCGTGCGATGGCCTGGCCTTCGTAGCGCAACTGGCCGCTGATCTTGCGGATTGCGCCCATGGGGTAGATGCGTTCCTTGTCTTCAGCGGGGCGGTAATCGACGATTTGCGCATCAACCTGACGGGCTACCGCCGGTAGATCCTGGCTGCCGGGCAGATCGGCGGCAAATACCAGGGGGCTGAAACAGCAAAGGCCTAGGGCACGGATACATCCTTTACCCAGGCTCATCGGATCAGCGAGCCCTGGCCAATGGTGGTCACAGCGATATCGAGTGTGTTCATGGTTGACTCCCTTTCAATCCGCCCAGCCTCGGCAGTTGACCCCGCCAAGTCAAGGCGTGGAGAAGAACCGATTGAAACAGTCTGCAACAAGAGCTGCACCGGGCTCGTCATTCAGGTGTAAATGATGGCCGCCTGGCAGCGTGGTAACCGTGAAGGGTAGCTGAGAAAGCAATCCGGAATGTTTCGCCAGCATGCCGTCAGCCGCGACCACCAACTGCGTAGGGCACCCTACCCTTCGCACGAAAGCCATGGCCTGTTCATCGGTCAGGCGCATCGGCGACGCCAGGGTCAGGCGGCTATCGCTGCGCCAAGTGTAACCGCCCGGCACCGGCATCAAACCGCGCTGGGCCAGGAGTTGCGCCGCTTCACGGCTGACCGCCACCACGCCTTTCATCCGCGCCTCAACGGCCCGATCAAGGCTGTTGTAGACGGGTTTGCGCTTGTCCTGCAGGCTCAATTGCGCCTGCAACGCCATGCCCAGGCGCTCGGCCGCGTTCTCGCCGCTGGCGGTCGGTGGGATCACGCCGTCGATCAGGCCCAGGTGTGTCACCCGCTCCGGCAAGGCCCCGGCCAACACCAGGGAGACTATGGCGCCAAGGGAGTGGCCAAGTAAGGCAAAACGTTTCCAGCCCAGTTGCTCGGCCACCTGCAGCACGTCGTAAACGTAATCCCACAAGGCATAACCGGCGCCAGCCGGGCGGTGCGCCGAATGCCCATGCCCCGCCATGTCCAGGGCGACGATGCGCAACCCGTGCAACTTGGGCGCCAGGCGCGCAAAGCTGTTGGCGTTGTCCAGCCAGCCATGCAAAGCAATCACCGGCAGCCCATCCTCGGGCCCGAACAGATGCGCGGCCAATTCGATGTGCGGCAAGCTCAGGCGAACCTCTTCGACAGGCGTACTCATGCGCAACTGCGCTCGCGGGCCTGCCAGCGGGCGAACAGGTTTTTGATCAAGGCAGCGGTGTCCTGGGGGCGTTCAAGAGGGAACATATGGCCCCCGGGCATGGTGAGCATTTCGCCCATGGGCAAGCGGTCGACACCGCTGGCATGGTGACGCATCACCACCCGGCTCTGGCGGCCACGCACCACGGCCAGCGGCACCTTCAACTGGCGCACCTGGCCCGGGCTGGTGTGGGGCACGCCGCGATAGATGCTGATTTCGGTGGCTGGGTCGAACCGCAGGCGCAGGCGATCGCCCACTTGCTGCAGACCATGTTGCAGGTACGCGTCAAAGCAATCGGGGTCAAAGCCACGGAACAGGGTCTTGCCGGCGAAATAGCTGCGCGCGGTGTCCAGGTCGGTGAATTCTTCGCGCCGGCCAAGCGTGCGCCCAGCCGGGGTGAGGCGGTCGATAAAACCAAAGCGCTTGGCAGCGCGGATCACCCAGCGGTCTGCGCGGGTGAGCACCGGCGAATCCAGCATCACCACGCCCCGGTACAGGTGCGGGCAGCGCATGGCCGCGTGCAAATGCAGCACGCCTCCCAGGGAATGGCCCACGCCCCATACCGGTTCTGGCTGCTGCTCCAGATGGTGGATCAGTTCGTCCACCAGGTTCTGCCAGTTATCATCCACCGGGAACCTGGGGTCGTGACCGTGCTGCGGCAGATGTGCCACCGCATATTCCGGGGCCAGGGCGGCAAACAGCTTGCCGTAAGTGGCCGAAGGGAAGCCATTGGCGTGGGTAAAAAACACGTGCTGCGACATACAGGTTCCATCAACAAAAACAGAGGGGGATTGTCACCATGCCCGGCCTCTACAGCAATGACTGTAACTGCCAGGAATGATGACACTCACGCCACGCCTATCGCGCCGGCGGTTGTTCACCCAGCGGCACCACGGCCATGGTCAGGCGCGAGACACAACTGGCCTTGCCCTCGTCACTGCTCAAACGGATGTCCCACACTTGGGTAGTGCGCCCGATATGAATAGCCTTGGCCACCGCCGTCACCCGACCGCTGCGCACACCGCGCAGATGGTTGGCGTTGACCTCCAGGCCCACGCAATAGAACTTGCTTGCATCAATGCACAAGTAGGCGGCCATGGAGCCGACACTTTCGGCCAGCACCACCGAGGCCCCGCCGTGCAGCAGGCCGTAGGGCTGATGGGTGCGGTGGTCGACCACCATACTGGCGGTAAGGGATTCGTCGTCGAAGCTTTCGAAGCGAATATCCAGCATTTCACCGATGGTGTTTTTCTGGATCGCGTTGAGGTGTTCGATATTCGGTTGGGTACGCCACAGGCTCATACGGTTGTCCTTGTTGGTTTTATTACGACCCTAATCCTGCCACAGAACGGTTTCGGCGCGCGCGCTCCATGCTTGCAATTGTGGCCCGTACGTCGACTCGATCACGTTGCGTTTGATCTTCAAGGTCGGCGTGAGAAAACCGTTTTCCACCGCCCAGTGGTCTTTCACCACCACCAATTGCCCCATGCGTTCGTGCTTGTCCAGACCCGCGTTCACCTGTGCCAGCCAGCGTTCAAGACCACTGCCGAGGGCTTGGCGGTCCTCGCCGGGTGCCGACAACACGCACAGCCCTATCGGCGCGCTGAGCCCCTCGCCGACCACACACACCTGTTCAATACGTGCATGTTCGGCCAGGCGGTTTTCAATCGGCGCCGGGGCCACGTATTTGCCTTTGCTGGTCTTGAAAATTTCCTTGAGGCGTCCGGTCAGGCGCAGGCGACCGTCCGCGTCCTGCTCGCCCTTGTCACCCGTGCGCAGGAAGCCATCTGCGGTGAGCGTATCCGCGGTTTTCTGCGGGTCCTTGAAGTAGCCCAACATGGTCGCGCCACTGTGTACCTGCACTTCGCCTGACGGGTCGATACGCACTTGCACGCCTGGGCAGGGCTGGCCGATCCAACCAAGCGTTTGCCCACCTGGGCGACACACATGGGAATAGCCGCAGTTTTCGGTCATGCCATACACCTCCAGCACATCCAGGCCCAGGCGCTGATACCAACGCAGCAACGCCTCGGGCACCGGCGCCGCGCCGGAAAGAGCGATACGCAGCGCATCCAGCCCCAGACCGGCGAGGACTTTATGGCCGACGCGCTTGCCGATAAAAGGCAGGCTTAACAGCATATCGAGCCTTTTTTCCGGGATTTCGGCGTAGACGCCCAGTTGGAATTTGGTCCAGATGCGCGGCACGCCAAACAAGGCCGTCGGCCGCGCCCTGCGCAAATCGGTCAGGAAGGTCTCCAGGCTCTCAGCAAAAAAAACGGTTTGCCCGGTATAGATCGACGCCATTTCCACAAACATTCGCTCCGCCACATGGCACAGCGGCAGGTACGACAGCAACCGGTCATCCTCTCCCAGGCCAAACAACTCAGTACCGCGCGTGGCAGCACACCCCAAGGCGCCGAAACTGTGCATCACCCCTTTGGGCAGGCCGGTCGTGCCGGAGGTGTAGATGATGGTAGCCAGGCTGTCGGCATCCGGTAGCGGGTTGTCCTGAATCGGCGAGCAGGCTTGCAGGTTCGCCCAGTTGAAATCGAAAGCCCCGTCAGGACACAGCGGCAGGCTGATAGTCGGGACACCCGCAGGGATGCCAGGCGCCATCGCCGACCAATCATCAAGCT
Source organism: Pseudomonas sp. KT_2_4 (assembly GCF_041410225.1). NCBI lineage: Bacteria > Pseudomonadati > Pseudomonadota > Gammaproteobacteria > Pseudomonadales > Pseudomonadaceae > Pseudomonas > Pseudomonas sp. KT_2_4. Next base: position 5,916,447 of record NZ_CP166962.1, on the reverse strand, counting down.
TGCCGATCAGCGCCAACCGCGCCTGCGAGTGAGTCAGCACATGGGCGACTGAGTCCGCGGTGAGGTTGGGATAAAGCGGCACCGACACATGCCCGGCCATCCAGATCGCCAGGTCGGCGATGATCCAGTGGGCGCAGTTTTTTGAAATCAAGGCAATGTGCGAACCCTGGGGCAACTCCCGCGCGCGCAGCCAGTGCGCGGCGCAACGGGCCTGGTGGCCGACATCGCCCCAGGTGAGGGCCTGCACCTCACCGCCGCCGATGGGCTGAACGAGGAAGACTTTGCGCGGGTGCCGCGCTTCACGCTCGAAGAAGACCTGCAACGGCAAACGAAAAGCGACAGGCATGGGACGCGCTCCTTTGTGATCCGAGATACAGCTGAGCAAGCACTTGCTTGGTTGACGGTATAGCACAGGTAAAGGAAATGGCTTGTCGCTAACCACGATGCGAAGCGAGCCGCTCTTGATCTGCTCTTGATCTTGATCTCAGGCGCCCTGTCGAACCACGCTGGCCGGAATTCCGGGTCCTTTTCCAAAAGTCAGGGCGGAACTCTAAGTGGCCGTTACCGCAGGAATGGATATGTACTCGGTATAACGGTGTCGCCTGTCAGGTCGTCATCGCAGGCAAGCCAGCTCCCACATTTGGATTGCGGGGTGTCATGTAGATAGGCGTCGGCTGTCAAGCCGTCATCGCAGGCAAGCCAGCTCCCACATTTGGATTGCGGGGTGTCATGTAGATAGGCGTCGGCTGTCAAGCCGTCATCGCAGGCAAGCCAGCTCCCACAGTTGGATCGCGGGGTGTCAGCGAGATAGGCGTCGGCGGCAGGCTGTCGCGCAGGCAAGCGCCCTCGCCACAGCGTCGCACGATGCCTAGGGATTCTTCACACCCACCAGACTCATCAACCCCGCCAATGGAAAATCACCCTCAAGCTCCGCCAGGCTGGCCGTGTACATCGGCTGTGGCTGACGCTGATGCCCATGCTGCAAAAAACTGATCAGGCTGCCCACCAGCGGTTGGTGGCTGACCAACAGCACGTCGTCATCGCTGTCGAGTTTCTCCAGCACTCGCTGAACATCCCCATCGGGCGTCAGCCACGGCACAGTACGGATTTCGGGCTGAAACCCCAGCACATCGCGCACCAACTGCGCCGTCTGTTGCGCCCTTACATAAGGGCTGGCAATGATGGCGCCCAAGGGCTGGCCAATCAGGTGCGCAGCACTGCGCAAGACTTCGGCACGCCCATGCTCGGTAAGGTTGCGCTCGGCGTCCGTGGGTGCGTGCCCTTCAGCTTCACCGTGACGCAGAATCCATACCTTCATAGCTTCGGCTCTTCATCACGCACCGGGTGCGGTGCCGGCGGTACGCTGTGGGCCGCTTCGCCTTCGGGCGCACGTGGGGTTGGCCAATCGGCGAACGGCCAGGGCTTTTGCTCGGTGTGGAAGCTGCCGAAGCGGCCAATCTGCGCCAGGAACTGGCTGAGGCTGTCGCCAAAGTTCATCAGGCCCAGGTTCGGCGCTCCGTAGACCAGCCGGTAAATCAATTGCACCACCACCAACGCGCCGAGCAGGAATTGCGCCACCTGCCACACCAGCGCAAACACCAGCATCCACAGGATGCGCAAGACAATCGACTCGTATGGGGGGGCAGCTTTGGGATCGTTCATGACGCGCTCCTCAGTTAAAACCACTGGTGGAAATGAAGTCGACATCGGTCTTGGGCTCGGCCCGCATCAGTAACTCGATGACCTGGTTCAAGGTGCGCCCTTCGAACAGGATCGCGTGCAGCCCGGCGACCAGCGGCATGTACACGCCCACTTCCTGGGCCTTGGCCTTCAAAACCTTGAGGGTGTTGACCCCTTCGGCCACTTCACCCAGGCGCGTCACCGCCTCCTCCAGGCTCAGCCCTTGGCCCAGGGCAAATCCAACCTGATAGTTGCGGCTTTTAGGCGATGAGCAGGTGACGATCAAGTCACCCACGCCCGCCAGGCCGAGGAAGGTCATGGGGTTGGCGCCCTGGTTCACCGCAAAACGCGTCATCTCGGCCAGGGCACGGGTGATCAGCATGCTCTTGGTGTTTTCGCCCATGCCCAGGGCCACGGCCATGCCGGCGATGATCGCGTAGACGTTTTTCAAGGCGCCGCCCAATTCGACGCCGAAGCGATCGGCGCTGGCGTAGACCCGGAAAGTACGGCCATGCAGCACCGCCTGGACGCGCTCGCACAAGGCCTCGTCTTCACTGGCGACCACGGTGGCGGTCAACGCGTGCTCGGCGACTTCCCGCGCAAGGTTTGGCCCGGACAGCACGCCAATGCGCGCCTGAGGGGCGATCTCGGTGAGGATTTCACTCATCAACTTGAAGGTGTGGGCTTCGATACCCTTGGTCAGGCTGACCAACAACTTGCCAGCCAGGCGTTCGGCGTGGGGCGCCAATACCGAACGCAAGGCGCTGGAAGGCAGCGCGACGAAGCACAGGTCGCAAGCCGTGAGGGTGTCCAGCAGGTCGGTCACCGGTTCGACGGCAGGATGAATCTTGATACCTTTAAGGTAACGGGGGTTTTCGCGATGCACGCGAATGGCTTCGGCCTGCTCGGGGTCGCGCATCCACTGACGCACCGCGTGGCCGTTCTCGGCCAGCAGGTTAGCCACGGCGGTACCAAAACTTCCGCCTCCCAGGACCGCAATAGGGCGCTGTTCAGTCATATGCAATCCGTTAATCCATACCAGTGGCGATGGCGGCATTATACGGGGCGCCCGGCTTGCGGCCAGCCCCCCTATCAATTCGCGGTTTTGTCAGAAAATGCCACGGGTGTGCGAAGTAAATGCAAGTCCGACGACTGGCAAATAGCCGCGCCTCGGTTAACATGGTCGGCTATCCGCAATTAACAAGGCCGTGCCGTGTATCTAGGCCCTCCTCCTCGCTCATCACTGTTATTGATGCTGGTGTGCGCTACCTGCGCACAGGCCGACGATCTGTTCCTCGACAGCCAGCCGCTGCCCCAGGTCTTGACCGCCACGCGCCTCAAGCAATCGGCCGCCGCCGTGCCCGGCAGCATGACGGTGATCGACAGCGAGCTGATCAAGGCCAGTGGTGCCCGGGACATCTCGGAACTGCTGCGACTGGTTCCCGGGATGATGGTCGGCTACACCAGCGGCAACCAGGCCTCGGTGAACTACCACGGCACCAGCGCCAGTGATGCCCGGCGCATGCAGGTGTTGATCGACGGGCGCTCGGTCTACCGCGCTGGCCTGGCCACGGTGGACTGGAGCGATATCCCGGTGGCCATGGAGGATATCGAGCGCATCGAGGTCTTTCGCGGCCCCAACACCGTCAGCTACGGCGCCAATGCACTGATGGCGGTGGTGAATATCCTCACCCGCTCGCCGGCCAACAGCCAGGGTTCACGGATAAAGGTGGTCCGTGGCGAACGTGGCATCAATGACTTCTATGCCAGCCAGGGTGTGGGCTGGGAGACCGGCGATTTGCGCTTGTCCCTGTCCGGGCAACAGGACGATGGTTTTGACAGCGACGCAGCCGGCGCCGACCGCCGTGACGGGCGCCGTCTCAACCGTTTCAGCCTGGCGGTGAGCCAGACCTTGAATGGGCAACAAAGCCTCGATTGGCAACTGAACGTCAAGGAAGGCACGAACCAGCGCCCTTATACCTACACCCCGGTGTTTGCCGGGATTACCGAAGGCGGTAGCAATTCCGACGCCACCGCCAAAGACTATGCGGGCTCCCTGCGCTGGAACTTCGACTTCAACCCCGACCACAGCCTGTATATCCAAGGTTCGGCACAGCAATGGGACCGCAAGCAAATCTGGAAAGCCTGTGACGCCAAGGTCTCGTTCAGCCCGGAGCTGACCCAGCTATGGCAGCTCAACCCCAACTATGCCGAACAGCTGGCGCGGCACATGGACACCTACAGCCAAGGCTCCGCACCACCCGGCAGCGCCGCCGAACAGGCCTTGGCCAATCAGGTGCTGGGCCAGTGGCGCAACGGCGCCAACCAGAGCGTGTGCGGCGATATCGACCAGAGCGCCCGTGAAAGCCGCTACGACGTGGAGATTCAGGACACGCTCAGCCTCTCCGACAGCCTGCGCCTGGTCAGCGGCATGAATTACCGCTACGACCGCGCCGACTCCGAGACCTATTTCAATGGCACCTTGGACGACACCACTTGGCGTCTGTTCGGGCATCTGGAATGGCGCGCCAGCGAACACTGGCTACTGCAAGGTGGCGCCATGTACGAAGACACGCACCTGAGCGGCAACTCGCTGACGCCCCGTGTGGCGGTCAATTACCTGATCAACCCCCGCCACGGCTTGCGCGCGGTTTACTCCGAGGCGATCCGCTCGCCGGACATGTTCGAGAACAACGTCAACTGGAGCTACCGTGTCACCAATCTCAGCTCCCCGACCTACGGGCAAAACGCCGGGCAATATTTTGTCGTGACGCGCGGCCCCGGCAACCTCGACAAAGAGTTGATGCGCTCACGCGAGCTGGGCTACAACGGCTTCTTTGCCGAGCTGGGGCTGAATGTCGACGTGAAGCTGTTCTATGACGAAATCACCGACATGATCAGCTCGCCGCTGCGCAACAACCAGTACATCGCCAGTAACGCCAACAGCTCGCGCTTCACCGGTGCCGAGTCACAGTTCGACTGGCGCGTGAGTAGCGCCGACCGCCTGCGCCTGACCTATGCTTATGTAGACGCCGCCTCCAGCAACCCGCTGGACAAAGCGCAAACCGCGCGTAACAGCGGCTCGGCCGGTTGGCTGCGTGAATGGGGCCAGGGGTGGTCCAGCGCCTTGTTCTACTATGGCGACGACGCACTCAACCAATATCGCTTCCAGCGGGTCGACCTGCGGGTGGCCAAGCGCATTGCCGTAGGCAAAACCAACGTGGAGCTGGCGGGCATGTTGCAACAACGCCTGGATAACCAACCCACCACCTGGGCGGACAACAACTACGACCATCGCCACGTTCTCTACTTCAGCGCCGAGCTGGACTTCTGACATGGCCGATCAGTCACGGATGACATGCCTCCTGGTTTCACGATTGTGGCGCCGCGGCCTGCTGCTGGCGTGCCTGCTGCTGGCAGCGCCGGCCTGGAGTGCCAGCATCCTGCTCACGGCCGCCGAGGACGGTGCCGGTATGCGCGCCTTTACTCAGGCCCTTGCCCAACAGCGCCCCAACGACCAGGTCAGCTTTACCCCCCTCAACGAGTTGCCGGCGCCCAGGGACTTGCCCGCCAGCACCCGTTTGATCCTCCTCGACCTGCCCGGCCTCGACTGGCGCCTGCAGGATGCCCAGGGGCCGCCCGCTCTGGTGTTGCGCATCAGCCGCCTCCAGGCCCGGCAACGCCTGGGCAACACGCACCCGGCGAAAATCAGCCTGCTCTGGAGCGACCCGCCGCTGGAGCGTCAGTTGCGCCTGATCGCCCATATCCTGCCCCAGGCCCAGCGCGTTGGCGTGCTTTACGATGCCGGCAGTGAGTTCCTGCTGCGCGAACTGATGCAGGCCGCCAAGCCCATAGGCCTGGAAATCGTGCCCCAGCTCTGGGACAACACCAGTGACAGCCGCCCGCTGCAAAACCTGTTCAGGAACAGCGACGTGCTACTGGGCCTGGACGATCCGAACCTGTACAACCCCAAAACCGTAAAAAACCTGTTGCTGAGCAGTTACGCCCGACAACTGCCGTTGGTGGGGCCCAATGCCGGCTTTGTGCGGGCCGGCAGCCTGGCCAGCACCTACAGCGATCAGGCCGACTGGCTCGCCGTGCTGGACCATCTGCTGGACCAGCCGCCGGCCAATTGGCCGCACACGCTCTACCCTGAACACTTCAAAGTCGTGGGCAACCCGCAAGTCGCACGCTCACTGGGCATCGAACAGGTCGATGAAGTCGCCGTTGCCGCCCGCTTGGCCGAAGGAGAACAACGTCCATGACCTTGCGTCGTCGTTGGGATATCAACACCCGCACCCAGCTCATTACCCTGGGCCCCGCGCTGCTGTTGACCCTGCTGCTCATCACCTTCTTCACCTTTGTGCGCATCCAGGATTTGCGCCAGGAACTGGACCACACCGGTCAATTGATCGCCAACCAGCTGGCGCCCGCCACTGAGTACGGCGTGATTTCCGGCAACAACGACGTGCTTGAATCCCTGCTGCGTGCAACCCTGGCCACGCCCCATGTACGCTTCCTGGAGATCCAGGACAGCGCCGAGAATATCCTGGTGTACGTGGAGCAGCCGTCCGAGCGACATGATCGCTCGCTGTCGGTGAAGGTGTTCCAGGCACCGATCCGCCTGCAACACATCCAGCTCAACAATGACTTTTTCCAGGACAACCTCAACGAACCCAAGGCCCCCCGCGCGGACTACCTGGGGCGGGTGATCGTGGGCATGTCCAATGATGCGTTCAGCCAGCGCCAGCAGGAGATCCTGTTCAAGGCCGGGATCCTGGCCTTGTTCGCCCTGCTGTTTACCTTCCTGCTGGCGCGGCGCTTGTCGGCGAGCCTGTCAAAGCCGATCAGCGCCATGGGGCATGCGGTCAAGGCCATCCAGCAAGGCGATTACAAGACGCCACTGCCCATCGTCGATGACTCGGAACTGGGCGACCTCTCGCGGCATATCAACAACCTGGCCGAGGGCCTTCACCAGGCCAGTCGCGAACAGCAACAAGCCATGGCCCAGTTGATCCAGACCCGTGAAGAAGCCGAGCGGGCGAACAACGCCAAGTCGGATTTCCTGGCGATGATGAGCCATGAACTGCGCACGCCCATGAATGGCGTGCTGGGCATGCTGCAACTGCTGGAAACCACCGAGATGACCGAGGAGCAGACCGAGTATGCGGCGCTGGCTTCGGAGTCTACCGAGCACTTGCTCAAGGTGATCAATGACATCCTCGACTTCTCACGCATTGAACGCGCCGCACTGGAGCTGGAGCATATTCCGTTCAACCTGGCGGACCTGATCAGCAGCTGCGCCCAAGCGTTCCAGCACAGTGCCCAACAGCGCGGGCTGAGCCTGGAGTTGCCCATCCCCATGGGCCTGGAAGCCCTGCGGGTGCGCGGCGACCCGACGCGGATCCGCCAGATTCTGGTAAACCTGATCGGCAACGCATTGAAATTTACCGAACATGGCAGCGTGACCGTCGAGCCCCACTGGCAAACCCTGGACCATGAGTTGCTGTGGTTCACCTGCACCGTGCGCGACAGCGGCATCGGTATTTCTGCCGAACGCCTGGATTTGATGTTCGATGCCTTCCAGCAGGCCGACAGCTCCATTTCCAGGCGTTACGGTGGCACGGGCCTGGGCCTGCCGATTGCGCGCACCCTGGCCGAACGTATGGGCGGCACCTTGCGCGCCCAGAGCGAAGAAGGTCGAGGCTCAGTGTTCACCTTGGAGATTCCGCTGGCCATTGACCAGCAGCATGTGCCGGTCGCCGCTCCTGATGCGCTTGGCAAAGCCAGCGCGGGCGATGGGCGCCACGTACTGTTGGTGGAGGACAACCCGGTCAACCGCACCGTGGTCGAAGCGATGCTGCGCAGCCTGGGCTTCGAAGTCAGCCTGGCCACGGACGGCGCCGAGGCGATCCGCAGCGCCGAGAGCTTGATTTTCACCGCCATCCTGATGGATTGCCGCCTGCCCTTGATTGATGGCTACGAGGCCACGCGGCAGATTCGCCAACTGCCTGGCTGCGCCGATCTGCCGATCATCGCCCTGACGGCCAACGCCTTGCAGGGCGATCGCGAAGCCTGCCTGGCAGCCGGAATGAACGATTACCTGGCCAAGCCGTTCAAACGCACGGATTTGCAGCAAATCCTGCAGCGCTGGGTGCAATAGCGCCGCGCCATCAGCCAACTGCGACTGGCGTGAAAGACGAAAGTGGGGCAGTCTTAGGCACCCGAACGGGCTGATAAACAGGCCCGGTTTAAAATTTCAGTGAACAAGTGTACATTCAGTGCCTTGCCGCTGTGACTTTCACTACAACGCAATAGTCTATGTGTAGGCTGCCGCTATGAGGCATGAACGCTTCATTCGGTTCGGGAAGATTTGCCCAACCCAGCCGCATGGGATTATTGAGGAGCTCGCATGACCAAACAAAACGCCTTTACTCGGGAAGACCTGCTGCGCTGCAGTCGCGGTGAGCTGTTCGGCCCAGGTAACGCGCAACTGCCCGCCCCGAACATGCTGATGGTGGATCGCATCACCCATATCAGCGAAGAGGGTGGCAAGTACGGCAAAGGTGAATTGGTCGCCGAGCTGGATATCACCCCTGACCTGTGGTTCTTCGCTTGCCACTTCGAAGGCGACCCTGTGATGCCAGGCTGCCTGGGCCTTGATGCCATGTGGCAGCTGGTCGGTTTCTACCTGGGCTGGCAAGGCCTGCCGGGCCGCGGTCGCGCCCTGGGTTCGGGCGAAGTGAAGTTCTTTGGCCAGGTACTGCCGAGCGCCAAGAAAGTCACCTACAACATTCAAATCAAGCGCGTCCTCAAGGGCAAGCTGAACCTGGCCATCGCCGACGGTTCGGTGACTGTCGACGGTCGCGAGATCTATACTGCCGAAGGCCTTCGGGTCGGCGTATTTACTTCCACTGACAACTTTTAAGGGTTATCCGCATGCGCCGCGTCGTTATCACTGGTCTGGGCATCGTTTCTTGCCTGGGCAATGACAAAGAGACCGTCACCGCTAACCTGCGTGCAAGTCGCCCTGGCATCCGCTTCAACCCGGAATATGCCGAAATGGGTCTGCGTAGCCAGGTTTCCGGCTCCATTGACCTGCCCCTCGAAGAACTGATCGATCGCAAGATCTATCGCTTCGTCGGCCACGCTGCCGCCTACGCCTACCTGGCCATGAAAGACGCGATCGCGGACTCCGGCTTGAGCGAAGACCAGGTTTCGAACGTACGCACCGGCCTGATCGCCGGCTCCGGCGGCGCATCGACCCTCAACCAAATGGAAGCGCTGGATATCCTGCGCGAAAAAGGCGTGAAGCGCGTCGGCCCTTACCGTGTCACGCGGACCATGGGCAGCACCGTTTCCGCTTGCCTGGCTACGCCATTCCAGATCAAGGGCGTGAACTACTCGATCTCCTCCGCATGCGCCACCAGCGCCCACTGCATCGGGACTGCCGTTGAGCAGATCCAACTGGGCAAGCAGGACATCGTATTTGCCGGCGGCGGTGAAGAAGAGCATTGGAGCCAGTCGTTCCTGTTCGACGCCATGGGTGCATTGTCCACCCAGTACAACGAAACCCCAGAAAAAGCCTCCCGCGCTTACGACGCCAAGCGTGACGGTTTCGTCATCGCTGGCGGTGGTGGCATGGTGGTGGTCGAGGAGCTGGAACACGCCCTGGCCCGTGGCGCGAAGATCTACGCGGAAATCGTTGGCTACGGCGCGACGTCCGACGGCTACGACATGGTTGCGCCAAGCGGTGAAGGCGCCATCCGCTGCATGCAGATGGCAATGTCCACCGTCGACACCCCAATCGACTACCTGAACACCCACGGCACCTCGACCCCGGTCGGCGATGCCAAGGAAATGGAAGGCGTGCGTGCGGTATTTGGCGACAAGGCTCCGAAAATCAGCTCCACCAAGAGCCTGTCGGGTCACTCCCTGGGCGCCGCTGGCGTTCACGAAGCGATCTATTGCCTGCTGATGATGGAAGGCAACTTCATGGCCGGCTCGGCCAACATCGACGAGATTGATCCGGTTGTGGCCGATATGCCGATCCTGACCAAGACCGTTGAAAACGCCAAGATCGACACCGTGATGAGCAACAGCTTTGGTTTTGGTGGCACCAATGCCACCTTGGTACTCAAGCGCTGGCAGGGCAAGTAAGCCCGCAGGTTGATCACACGAAAAAGCCCCGACTGGTTCGGGGCTTTTTTTTGCGTTTGATTTGAAACCGCGTCGCCTTCATCGCAGGCAAGCCAGCTCCCACATTCGACCGTGCTCACCTTGAAGAAACGCGGTCCAGTGTGGGAGCTGGCTTGCCTGCGATTGGGCCAACCCGGTTCCCCGCCCTACACCGAAAACCGCGCCACCATCGAATTCAGATCCACCGCCAACCGCGACAACTCCTGGCTCGCTGCGCTGGTCTGATTAGCGCCGGTAGAGGTCTGATGTGCCAGGTCGCGGATATTCATCAGGTTACGATCCACCTCCCGCGCCACCGCCGCCTGCTGCTCCGAGGCACTGGCAATCACCAGGTTGCGTTCGTTGATCAAGGTGAATGCCGAGGCAATCTCTTCCAGGGCCATGCCCGCCGATTTGGCGATCTCCAGTGTGGAGCGCGCCCGTGTGTTGCTCTGTTGCATCGAGCTGACAGCCTGGTCGGTGCCCTGCTGAATCCCGCTGATCATCTGCTCGATTTCCTGGGTCGACTGTTGTGTGCGATGAGCCAAGGCCCGCACCTCATCGGCTACCACCGCAAACCCGCGCCCGGCATCCCCTGCTCGCGCCGCTTCAATCGCCGCGTTCAGTGCCAGCAAGTTGGTTTGCTCGGCAATCGAGCGAATCACATCCAGCACTGTGCTGATGCCATAGACCTTTTGCGCCAGCGCTTCGACCTGGGTCACATTGGCGGTCACATCGGTGGCGAGGGCTTCAATCGAGACCACCGTCTGCTGCACCTGTTCACGCCCTTGCTGGGCAATCCGGTCGGATTCGCGAGACGCCTGGGACGTGGCCACGGCATTGCTCGCCACCTCCTCCACCGCCACCGTCATCTGATTGACGGCCGTGGCCGCCTGTTCGATTTCCTGGTTCTGCTGGTGCAAACCACGGGTCGCATCCTCGGTGACGCAACTGAGTTCTTCGGAAGCCGACGCCAATTGGTTCGATGATTCTGATATGCGCCGGATAGTGTCGCGCAAGCTCTCCTGCATACGCTTGAGCGCCTGTTGCAAGCGCGCCGGCTCGTCGCTGCCACTGAGCCTGATGTCGCCCGTCAAGTCGCCACTGGCAACGCCCTGGGCCACTTTCAACGACTGTGCCAGCGGCAGCACGATGCTGCGCGTCAGCCACACCGCCAGGCCAATCGTGATCAACGCCGTGACGCCAATCATGGTCATTACCCAGACCCGCGACTGGCTGAACACCTGCTGTGCCAGCCGGGCGGCCTCGTTGGCGCTGGACTTGTTCAGATTGACCAACTCACGCAGCGTCACGGCCATCTGGTCGGCCATCTGATTCATTTCGCCATTGACCACCGCAATGGCGTCCTCCAGCCGATTAGCCTTGGATAAGCCCACCACCTGCTCCTGGCGTTGCAGGTACTGCTGCTCCTCGAGCTTGAAGCGATCAAACAGCACCCGCTCCTCAGGCAAGACGATCAATGCCTCGTACACGCCTTCAGCGTGATGCAAGCCGGTTTTGATCTCGGCGATTTTCTGCTCGTTCTGCGCCACCGCCTGGGGGTCGCGGTTGACCAGCAAGCGCAACGTCAGCGCCCGAATGCGCAACACATCCTGATTCATCTCCCCCACCGCCATGACGCTGGGCAGCCAGTTGGTCTCCACCTGGTCCGACTGCTGGCGCATATTAGCCATCTGCAACAGGGCAAAGCCGCCCAAGACGAACACCATCAACGCCAGCACACCAAAGCCCAGGCCGGCGCGAGGGGCGATATTCAAACTGCGGATATTCATGCCAGCGTTCCTTCCAAAAGTACTGCATCCACCTGCAGCGGGTCTCTTGGACGTTATCGGCACCTGAGGTCATTGGCGTAAGATCAAAACGCGATATCAACGCGCGTCGCCATCGCGATGCGGCTTGGGCAGGATGGCGAGGAAGTTGTCGCGCGCAACCTTGTGGGCAACGTCTTCGGGCAACGCATCGAGGAAAGGATCGAAACGGCGCATCTCTTTGCCCAACTTATTGAAGCGCCCCACAACATCGGAGCCGAGCATGAAGCGATCCGGGAAGCGCTCCACCAGCGCAACCCATTGCGGCCGTGGCTTGCCGGCGTCATCCAGCAGATAGGGCGTGAGCATGCTCCAGGACAGGTCGATATACAGGTTGGGGTACGCCTCAAGCAGGCGCGTCAGGGTAGGCAACAAAAAGTCCATCTGCACCTGATGACGGTGAATTTCCTTGCTGGTACCGGCATGGGCCCAGATAAAACGCGTGTGCGGGTGGTTGCGTAACGGCTGCTCGACTTCCGCCAGGTACAGTGGGTTGCGCTCACGTTTGGAGGTAATGTTGGAATGCAGCATCACCGGCAGGTCGTTTTCGGCCGCCAGGTGGTAGATGCGCGTCATGGCTTCGTTATTGGCACGCGGCGTGTCGCCGGAAGTCAGCGCGGTGAGGTCATCATGGCGGGTAAACACTTCACCGATGCCCTGCCACAGCCCAGGGTTGAGGTCGAGCATGCGCTGGATGTGGGCGGCGGAGTTCTTGTCGTTGGGATTGAAACCGGCGAGGAACGGGTGAAAGTGCTGGCGTTGCGCAGGAGAAAGTTTATTCACTGCCGCCGCGACGATCACATCCGTGGCGCTGTACCAATAAGCATCGGCGTCGTCACCGGCGTAATAGCGCGGACGCTTGGGCTCGTCTTCGTGCCATTTCTTGGCCACGGGAATCCCGGAAATCATGACGTGCTCAATGCGGTTGTCCGCCATGGCCTTGAGCAGCTTGTCCATGCCGGCGCTCTCCTGAAAGAAATCCACGTAATGCAGGTGCGCGTCGCTGTAGGCATAGTCACGGGCCTGCGCGGGAAGGCTGCTGATGGCAAGCAACAAGGCAAGACTCAGGCGGGTTCCAGACACGGTAAAACCTCAATATGGGCTGATACGGGTAGACCTTGCGCCAGCCTTCAGGGTTCAGCATGGAAAAAACCGGAACACTGGAGTGCCAGCATGCTCTATAACTGCATGACCTTCATCCTGCGCCCTTATGAGGTTTGCCATGCCTGTTACCGTCAATACGCTGAACGCTGAAAACTTTCGTCACAGCGTGAATATCAATAATCACGAGCTGTTTACCGACCTGCCCAAGAGCCTGGGCGGTGACGATTCGGCGCCCTCCCCCCACGATTATTTCGATGCTGCGCTGGCGTCGTGCAAAGCTTTGACCGTGAGGCTCTACGCGCAGAAAAAAGCTATCCCGCTGACCGGCGTGACCGTGGAGGTCACTCACGACAGCGCCGAAGAGCAAAAGGGTAAATACAAGCTCAACGTCAAGCTGACCCTCAAGGGCGTACTCACCGACGCCCAGCGCGATGAACTGCACCGCGTCGCCGATAAATGCCCGGTACATAAGCTGATGACCACTGCCGAAGTCACTATCGAGACAAAATTGTCGGAAGGTGCCTTCAGCCAATAGCCCCACCTTCCCATCGAGCGGGTTATGCTCAAAGCATCTAACCCGCTCAGACTGGGATGCCCATGACCACTCTCACCGTGATTCGCCCTCGCCCCGAAGATGTAGAAGGCCAGCCTATCCTGCGGCCCCTGCCCTCGCGTGAATGCCGCAGCGTCGGGCCCTTTGTGTTTTTCGACCACATGCTGCCGACCCGCTACGCACCGGGTAACGGCATGAATATCCGCCAGCATCCCCATATCGGCCTGTCCACCCTTACTTACCTGTTTGAAGGCGTCTTGCAGCATAAGGACAGCCTTGGCTCGGACCAGGTGGTGCAAGCCGGCGATGTCAGCTGGATGACCGCCGGCAGCGCGATTGCCCACGTCGAGCGCACACCTGAAGCGGTCAAGGCCAGTGGCTTCAACCTGCACGGCCTGCAGGTATGGCTGGCCTCGCCCAAGGACCACGAGACCGGGCCGGGACACTACAGCCATCACCCAGCGGCGAGCTTGCCGAAAAGCGATAACCTCGGCGTGCAGGTGCGTTTGATCGCCGGTGATGGTTTTTGCCTCAGGTCACCGGTGCCGGTACTGTCGCCGACGCTGTATGCCGAGGTACAGATGCAAACCGCCACCACCCTGTTGATTCCTGATGAACATGAGGAACGTGCGGTGTATGTGCTGGAGGGTGAGGTGCAGTTGGACGGTGAAGCCCTGGAGGTCAACAGCTTGGTGGTATTGCCGACTGGGCAGGAGATGACCCTGTATGCCGAGAGTGATTGCCACCTGATGGTATTTGGCGGGGCGCCGCTGGATGGGCCACGGCGGATCAACTGGAATTTTGTGGCGAGTGATCCGGCGGTGATCGAGCAGGCGAGACAGCGTTGGGCGGCTGGGGATTGGCCCACTGTGCCGGGGGAGTCAGAAAGAATCGAGTTGCCTGTGAAATAGCTATCGCAGGCAAGCCAGCTCCCACATTTGATGGGTATACACATTTTAGAATGTAGGAGCTGGCTTGCCTGCGATGGCGTCCGATCAGGCGCTGAGGAATCAGCCCTTGAACACTTCATCCAACAAGTTATGCATCGACTGGAAAGCCCGCGCAGCGGTCTTGGCGTCGTACATCATCTTGCCTGGCACATTGGCATGGGGGTCGGTGAAGGAATGCACCGCACCGCCGTAGCTGAGCAACTGCCAATCCACACCCGCCGCGTTCATTTCATCTTCGAACGCCGGCAGTTGCTCTTGGGGCACCAACGGGTCCGAGGCGCCATGCAGCACCAGCACTGACCCCTTGATGTTCTTCGCATCCGCCGGGTTCGGTGTATCCAGGGTGCCATGGAACGACACGGCAGCCTTCAGCGGCGCGCCGGTACGGGCCAGCTCCAGGGAGCAGCAACCGCCAAAGCAGAAGCCGAAGGTGGCCAGTTTCGAGGTGTCCACTGCTGCCTCAGTCTGGCCTTGCAGTTGCTCTAACGCTGCTTGCATGCGCTTGTTCAGCAACGGGCGATCATTCTTCAACGGCATCATCGCCGCGCCCGCTTCATCGCCATTTGAAGGACGTACGTTTTGCCCGTAGAGGTCGGCAATCAACACCACGTAGCCTTTGCCGGCAACGGCCTTCGCGATCTCTTCGGCCCCCCCCACTCACGCCCATCCAGTTCGGCGCCATCAGCAGTCCCGGCAACGGGCCCTTGTGGCTGGCATCGAACGCCAGACGGCTTTCATAAGACTGGCCATCAATCTGATAGACCACGGAACGTACAGTGACTTGGCTCATGATTCACTCCAGTTGAGGTGCGCACAAACGAAAAAACCCGCCGAAGCGGGTTTTTCTACAACGGTGTTAAACCGACAATTCAACCAACAGCTTGTTCAGTCGGCGCACATACGCGGCCGGGTCCTTCAAGCTGTCGCCGGCTGCCAGGGCGGCCTGGTCGAAGAGGATGTGCGACAGGTCACCAAACCGCTCTTCGCTCTGCTCGCCATCGAGTTTCTCGATCAGCGGGTGAGACGGGTTGAATTCGAAGATCGGCTTGGAATCCGGCACTTTCTGGCCGCTGGCTTCCAGGATCTGGCGCATCTGCATGCCCAGGTCCTGCTCGCCGATGGCCAGGATCGCAGGAGAGTCGGTCAGGCGGTG
This sequence comes from Pseudomonas sp. KT_2_4, assembly GCF_041410225.1. NCBI lineage: Bacteria > Pseudomonadati > Pseudomonadota > Gammaproteobacteria > Pseudomonadales > Pseudomonadaceae > Pseudomonas > Pseudomonas sp. KT_2_4. The sequence continues at coordinate 5,901,000 of NZ_CP166962.1, read as the reverse complement.
GGAAACCCGCACTTCACTCACCGCTTCGCCCAGGGAAGCCTTGATGCGCTCAACCAGGCCCTCTTTGGACTTGGCGACTTCTTCGGCTTCTTTCTTCTCTTCTTCGGAGTCCAGGTTACCCAGGTCCAGATCACCACGGGCTACGTCGACGAAGGTTTTGCCGTCGAACTCGGTGAGGTAGCTCATCAGCCACTCATCGATACGGTCGGTCAGCAGCAGCACTTCGATGCCTTTCTTGCGGAAGACTTCCAGGTGCGGGCTGTTCTTGACCTGGGCGTAGGTTTCGCCGGTCAGGTAGTAGATCTTGTCCTGACCTTCCTTGGCACGTGCCAGGTAGTCAGCCAGGGACACAACCTGCTCGCCGTCTTCACCCTGAGTCGAGGCAAAACGCAGCAAACCGGCGATTTTTTCCTTGTTGGCAAAATCTTCCGCCGGGCCTTCTTTCATGACCTGGCCGAAGTTTTTCCAGAAGCTCTTGTATTGCTCAGGCTCGTTCTTCGCCAGCTTTTCCAACATGTCGAGTACGCGCTTGGTGAGCGCCGACTTCATGGAGTCGATGATCGGGTCTTTCTGCAGGATTTCCCGCGACACGTTCAGCGACAGGTCGTTGGAGTCGACCACACCTTTGATAAAGCGCAGGTAAAGTGGCAGGAAGGATTCCGCCTGGTCCATTACGAACACGCGCTGCACGTAGAGCTTCAGGCCTTTTGGCGCTTCACGCTGGTACAGGTCGAACGGAGCACGGGCCGGTACGTAGAGCAGCGAGCTGTATTCGAGCTTGCCTTCAACCTTGTTGTGGCTCCAGCTCAGCGGGTTCTCGTAGTCGTGGCCGATGTGCTTGTAGAACTCCTGGTATTCCTCGTCCTTGATCTCGGTACGCGGACGGGTCCAGAGGGCGCTGGCGCGGTTGACGGTTTCCCACTCTACCGCCGGGGCTTCTTCGCCTTCGGCAACGGTCTGTTCCTTGGGCAACTCGATCGGCAACGCGATGTGGTCGGAGTACTTCTTGATGATGTTGCGCAGGCGCCAGCCATCGGCGAATTCATCTTCACCGGCTTTCAGGTGCAGCACGATGCGCGTGCCACGGTCAGCCTTGTCGATCGTGGCGATTTCAAATTCGCCCTCGCCCTTGGAAGCCCAGTGCACGCCTTCGCTGGCGTCAAGGCCGGCGCGGCGGCTGAAGACTTCAACCTTGTCGGCGACGATGAAGGCCGAATAGAAGCCCACGCCGAATTGGCCGATCAGGTGAGAGTCTTTTTTCTGGTCGCCCGACAGGTTCTTCATGAAATCTGCGGTGCCGGACTTGGCGATGGTCCCCAGGTGGGTGATCGCATCGTCACGGCTCATGCCGATACCGTTGTCTTCGAGGGTGACGGTCTTGGCGTCTTTGTCGTAGCTCACACGGATCTTCAGTTCCGCGCCGCCTTCCAGCAACTCAGGCTTGGACAGGGCTTCGAAACGTAATTTGTCGACAGCGTCAGAGGCGTTCGAGATCAATTCGCGAAGGAAAATTTCCTTGTTGGAATACAGCGAATGGATCATGAGGTGCAGCAGTTGCTTCACCTCGGTCTGGAAGCCCAGGGTTTCCTTTTGAGTTTCCACACTCATGGTCATCAAACTCCAATTGGATGGCAGTGGCCGCGCCCGAAAGGGTTGGCGGCGGGTTGTCATCAAAGTTGGGGGCTCAGGCCAGGATTTCAAGGGCGGGCCAATTCCTCAATCTTGAAATGTGCGCGGGCGGTGGCAATCGGTTCGGCCGGTGTGCTCTGCCAGGCGGTAATCGCCACGTTGGCCACGCGCCGGCCCTGGCGCCATACCTGGCACTTGGCATAGGTGTCACGAAACTGGCCGGCGCGCAGATAATCCAGGGAGAAGTCGATGATTTTCGGCAGGCCCGGAGCGCCCGTGAACACCATCAGATGCAGGGCGGCTGCCAACTCCATGAAGCCGGCGATCACCCCGCCATGCAACGCCGGCAATATGGGGTTACCAATATTGTCCTTGCTGGCCGGCAGGCGAAACAGCAACTCATCCCCAAGGCGGGTGCATTCGATGCCGATCAGCCTGGCATAGGGCACCAGCTCGAGCAGCGCATCGTAGTCGCCACGATCGAGGGCTTGCTCCAGGCGCGTCTTGAACCGATGCGTCATGCCTGTTCTCCCTTGACGACAGTGCCCAAGCCTTGGGTGCCTTTGAGGCGCTTGCCCATGCGCATGAACGTGCCTACCACATGGGCGATAGGTTGTTGCGGGTCATCCTGATAGGCAACGCCACGGGTGAAGATCACGTCGGTGGTCACCCGGTAGCATTGCGCGAAGCCATACACCGGCTTATGGGGTTCGGCGGGATGCATGTAGTCGATACGCAGGTCCAGGGTGGGGCACACCTCGAACTCGGGCAGTACGCACAGGGTTGCCATGCCGCACGCGGTGTCCATCAATGAGGTCAGGGCGCCGCCGTGGATCACCCCGCTCAGGGGGTCACCGACGATATGCGGCCCATAAGGCAGTACGAGGGTCATGCCCTCCTCGCTGGCTTCATGCACCGTCACGCCCAGCACATGGCAATGGCGCAGGGCCGAAACGAAGCGCACGGCACGCTCTAACAAAGGGTTTTCGGTCATTGTTTTTAGACTCTTATTAGTGTGAATTCGGCGGATTGGAATGACTGGGTAAAGTTCCTGTACGAAACATGCTATATATCTGTGGGACATAAGGAACTAATGCTGGCCCCTTGGGTTCGAAAGGCCAGTAGATATCTTCAATAAGGAGAAACACCCCATGCGTAAGACATTAGCTATTTCCATGATGCTGGCCGCTGCTCTCGGTCTGGCTGCCTGCGACAAGAAATCCGAAGACAAAGCCCAAGATGCCGCTGCACACTCTGAGCAAGCACAGCAAGACATGGCTAAAGCACAGGATAAAGTGAACGACGCTGCGAAAGAAAACGCTGAAGCTGCCAAAGCTCAGGCCGAATCGAACGAAGCTGCTGCAAAAGAAGCTGCACCTGCCGCACCTGCAGAACCTGCCAAGCAGTAATCGCAGGGTTTAAAGCAGTATTGCAGCAAAAGAAAGCCCGCTGATTAAAGCGGGCTTTTCTTTGTCTGCGATTTGCTTGCAGCGCTACTGTGCGCCGTCTTTTACAACGTCGGCTCCCGGCATATCGGTCGGGGTATACACCATCACCTGCAATACATCGGAATGGAACTCGCGGCGATACAGCACCAGAACCACCCCGCTACTCATCAACATGAACAACCAGGGGCTGACAAACCAGGCCAGCATGGTCATGCCGAAGTAATAGGCGCGCAGGCCAAAGTTGAACTGGTTGGCCGCCATCGAAATCACTCGCGCCGCCCGCAAAGCAAACGCCTTGCGCTCCTGCTCTGACACGTGCCGTTCACCGATCATGGGCGCCGAGCCCACCAGCACCGCCGCGAAGTTGTACTGGCGCATGCACCAGCTGAAGGTGAAAAAGGCATAGACGAACACCAGTGCCAGGCACAGCAATTTGATCTCCGACATGCCCTGGGATGCCTGCTGCACCATGGGAATGTCCGCCAGCAGTGACACTGCGCGTTCCGAAGCCCCCAGCACCGTGAGAATACCGGCGAGGATGATCAAGGTGCTGGAGGCAAAGAACGAGGCATTGCGCTCCAGGTTACCGATCACACTGGCGTCGGCGATACGGTTGTCGCGCAGCAGCATGCGGCGCATCCAGTCTTCACGGTACAGGTGCAACACACTGGCCAGGCACGCCGTGTCCCGGGCTTTCCACGTTGCGTAACGGGTGTAGCCGCCCCAGCAGATGACAAACCAGAGTGCGGCGATCAAATGGATCCAATTGACTTCAACGAACGACATGCAGGTCCTTGTACACAGGATGATAGGGCCGACACAGTCCAAATGTGGGAGCTGGCTTGCCTGCGATAGCGTCTTTGCAGTCACCACCGCGCACAACCGATGTGCCGCCATCGCAGGCAAGCCAGCTCCCACACCGACCAGTGTTTTCAACTTGAGATTTTTGACGCCATTCCCAAAAAAAAGACACTGCCAGCGACTCAAAAAAAATGCCCCGTATCGTTTGATACGGGGCATTTCAGTAGAGCTCAACTGCGCGTTACGCGATGGCTTCGCTGCGCTTGCCCAGCATACGGTCAATCACCACGGCCACGACCAGCGTCATCACCGACGGCACCAGCCACGCCAGGCCTTGTTCGCTCAACGGCAGGTTTACCAGTTGCGTAGGCATCCAACCCGCCAGGCCCGCACCCTTGAGTGCGTCGATGCAGCCAAAGATGAACGACACCAGCATCACCGGGCCGACAATACGGCCCTGTTCCTGCCAGAACCCTTTGCAGAAGCTCAAGGCCACCAACACGATGCACGGCGGGTAGATCGCGGTCAGTACCGGGATCGAGAAGGCAATGAGTTTGGTCAAGCCCAAGTTGGACACAAACAGCGAGAACAGTGCCAGGATCACCACCAGGGTCTTGTAGGACAGCGGCAGGATCTTGCTGAAGTACTCGGCGCAGGCACAGGTCAGGCCCACGGCGGTCACCAGGCATGCCAGGGAAATCAGCACGGCGAGGAAACCACTGCCCAGGGAGCCGAACGTGTATTGCACATAGGCGTGCAGTACCGCCGCGCCATTGCTGGCACCCGCGGCCACGGCATGGCTGCCCGAACCCAGGCGGAACAGGCTGACGTACACCAGTGCCAGGCCCACGCCGGCAATCAGCCCGGCAATGATCGCGTAGCGGGTGATCAGCTTGGGTGACTCGACGCCACGGGAGCGAATCGCGTTGACGATCACGATGCCGAACACCAGGGCGCCCAGGGTATCCATGGTCAGGTAACCATTGATAAAGCCTTGGGAGAACGGCGCGGCAACGTATTCCGGCGTGGCAACCCCCACCTCACCGGCGGGCAAGGCAAACGCAGCGATGCCGAGAATAGCCAGGGCGATGATTTTCAGCGGCGCCAGGAAACGGCCCACGGTGTCCAGCAGTCGACCCGGGTACAGGGAGACAAAGAACACCACCAGGAAATACACCGAGCTGTAGAGGAACAGTGCCAACGGGCTCTCACCGGTCAAGGGCGCCAGGCCCACTTCAAACGATACTGTTGCGGTGCGCGGGGTCGCAAACAGCGGGCCCACTGCCAGGTAGGCCGCTGCCGCCAGCAGGCCACCGGCGATCTTGCCAATCGGGCTGCTCAGCGCATCCATGCCACCACCGACCTTGGCCAGGGCGATCACAGTGACCACCGGCAAACCGACCGCGGTGATCAGAAAGCCCAGCGCCGCCATCCAGACATGCGGCCCGGACTGCAAACCAACGATAGGCGGGAAGATGATGTTGCCGGCGCCCACGAACAGGGCAAAGGTCATAAAGCCCAGCGCCAGGATATCCTGGCTTTTCAACACTTTCATTTGAGGAAATACCACACTACTGAATCGGAATTTAGAGAGGGCTTCCCTATGGATGAGGGAAATGCTGCCGGCCCTTGTGGGGACCGACCGGTCTAGCGCGCAGCTTCCTTTTGGGATGCGGACGCATAAAGAGGCGGCTAGAGTACAGAATTAGGCTGACAAACGCACTGTTGCGGGGCGGACTGTCCGATAAGCGACATTTCAATGTCGCGTTTTCATACTTAATTGGGCAACACAGAACCCTGTGGGCGCTGGCTTGCCTGCGATGGCATCGACTCGGTTTGGCTGATGCACCCAGTTGTCTGTATCGCAGGCAAGCCAGCTCCCACATTGAACCGAGTACATCCCCAAATCTGGGTATACCCAGAAAGCACAAAGGCCACCCGAAGGTGGCCTTTGTGTGGTGAAGCGTCAGCTAAGCGCGAGGCTTACTTGACAGCCCAACCGGTCAGCTCGGCCAGGGCCTTGCCGATGTCTGCCAGCGAACGCACGGTTTTAACGCCTGCGTCTTGCAGTGCAGCGAATTTCTCGTCTGCAGTGCCTTTGCCGCCAGAGATGATTGCGCCAGCATGGCCCATGCGCTTGCCCGCAGGGGCAGTCACACCCGCGATGTAGGAAACAACCGGCTTGGTCACGTGTGCCTTGATGTAGGCAGCCGCTTCTTCTTCAGCCGAACCGCCGATCTCACCGATCATTACGATCGCTTCGGTCTTCGGGTCTTCCTGGAACAGCTTCAGGATGTCGATGAAGTTGGAGCCTGGGATCGGGTCACCGCCGATGCCGACGCAAGTCGACTGACCGAAACCGGCGTCAGTGGTCTGCTTGACAGCTTCATAGGTCAGGGTGCCGGAACGGGAAACGATACCGACTTTACCTGGCAAGTGAATGTGACCTGGCATGATGCCGATCTTGCATTCGCCTGGGGTGATCACGCCTGGGCAGTTAGGGCCGATCAGGACTACGCCCAGTTCGTCGCACTTAACTTTAGCGTCCAGCATGTCCAGGGTAGGAATGCCTTCGGTGATGCAGACGATCAGCTTGATGCCGCCGAATGCCGCTTCCAGGATCGAGTCCTTGCAGAAAGGAGCTGGAACGTAGATCACGCTGGCGGTGGCGCCAGTGGCTTCTACTGCTTCTTTCACGGTGTTGAACACGGGCAGGCCCAGGTGCTCGGTGCCGCCTTTGCCTGGAGTTACGCCGCCAACCATCTGGGTGCCGTATTCGATGGCTTGCTGGGTGTGGAAACTACCTTGCGAACCGGTAATACCCTGGCAGATAACTTTGGTGTCTTTATTGATCAGGACGCTCATTGCTTGCCCTCCGCAGCTTTGACAACTTGTTGAGCAGCGTCGGTCAGGCTGGTAGCCGCGATGATGTTCAAACCGCTTTCTGCCAGTACTTTAGCGCCCAGTTCAGCGTTGTTACCTTCAAGGCGAACAACAACCGGGATTTTAACGCCGACTTCTTTCACTGCACCGATGATGCCTTCGGCAATCATGTCGCAACGAACGATGCCGCCGAAGATGTTGACCAGTACTGCAGCGACGTTGGAGTCGGACAGGATGATCTTGAACGCTTCGGTAACGCGCTCCTTGGTAGCGCCACCACCTACGTCGAGGAAGTTGGCTGGCTTGCCGCCATGCAGGTTGACGATGTCCATGGTACCCATGGCCAGGCCGGCACCGTTGACCATGCAGCCGATGTTGCCTTCCAGGGCTACGTAGTTCAGTTCGAACTTGGCAGCGTGCGCTTCGCGCGGATCGTCTTGCGACGGATCGTGGAAAGTCTTCAGCTTAGGCTGACGGTACATGGCGTTGGCGTCGATGTTGATCTTGGCATCGAGGCAGTGCAGATCGCCGTCAGCCTTGATCACCAGCGGGTTCACTTCCAGCAGGGCCAGATCGTGATCCTGGAACAGTTTGGCCAGACCTACGAAGATCTTGGCGAACTGGGCAACTTGCTTGCCTTCCAGGCCCAGCTGGAAAGCCAGTTCACGACCCTGGAATGGCTGAGCGCCAACCAGTGGATCGATAGTGGCCTTCAGAATTTTTTCTGGGGTTTCGTGAGCAATTTTCTCGATGTCCACGCCACCTTCGGTGGAAGCCATGAACACGATGCGACGGCTCGAACGGTCAACGACAGCGCCCAGGTACAGCTCTTTAGCGATATCAGTGCACGATTCAACCAGGATCTTGGTGACTGGTTGGCCATTGGCATCAGTCTGGTAAGTCACCAGACGCTTGCCCAGCCACTGCTGTGCGAAGGCCTTGGCGTCTTCTTTGCTGCGAACCAGCTTGACGCCGCCCGCTTTACCGCGACCACCGGCGTGGACCTGGGCTTTGACAACCCACTCGCTGCCGCCGATTTTGTCGCAAGCTTCTGCTGCTGCTTCCGGGGTGTCTACTGCGTAGCCCTTGGAAACTGGCAGGCCGTATTCAGCGAACAGCTGCTTACCCTGATACTCGTGAAGATTCATGCTTTTTACCGTCTTCGTTAGGTACTGCGCATTCGGCGCTGCGCTCATTATGAGTGCCGCGCCACCTGTGACTGCTGCTCGCGCAACTTGCGGGGCTTATGGCCCGTAAAGCTGCGCAAGGCTGCGTCCAGCGGATATTCCGCGGTGAGTCTTGCGCGCAAGGCTCACGACGGGCAACTCCGCCGTGGTTTCTTATTATCTCGCTTAGCGCTTCTTCTTGTTGGCAATGTGGATGGCGCCGCCATTCACTGCCAACGCAGCTTCGTGCAGCGCTTCGGACAGGGTCGGATGGGAGAAGACCATCATGCCCAAGTCCTCGGCACTGGTGCCGAATTCCATGCCGATCGCGCCTTGCTGAACCAGTTCTGCAGCGCTTGGGCCAATCACGTGGACGCCCAATACGCGGTCAGTCTTGGCATCAGCGATGACTTTGACAAAACCACCGGTGTCGTTGGCTGCCATGGCACGGCCAGAAGCGGCAAACGGGAAGGTGCCGACGTTAACTTCAACGCCTTCAGCTTTCAACTGCTGTTCGTTCTTGCCGACCCATGCAATTTCCGGGTGGGTGTAGATAACCGATGGGATCAGGTCGTAGTTCATCTGGGTCTTGTGACCCTTGATGCGCTCAACGACCATGATGCCCTCTTCGGAAGCCTTGTGGGCCAGCATCATGCCACGAACCACGTCGCCAATGGCATAGACGCCAGGCACGGTGGTGGCGCAATGATCGTCAACGTGGATGAAACCACGCTCGTCGATGTTCACGCCGCTGTCGGAAGCCAGCAAGTCGTTGGTCACTGGGCGGCGGCCCACGGCGACGATCAGCTTGTCGAAAGTGATGGTCTGCTCGCCGTCTTTATCGGTGTAGGTCACTACGACTTCTTCGCCGTTGACCTTGGAACCGGTAACACGGGCGCCGAGCTTGATGTCCAGACCTTGTTTGGTCAGGGTTTTCAGCGCTTCCTTGGACACCGCGGTGTCGGCAGCCAGCAGGAATGTATCCAGGGCTTCCAGCACGGTGACTTGAGCACCCAGGCGGGACCATACCGAACCCAGTTCCAAACCGATCACGCCAGCGCCGATGACGCCCAGACGCTTAGGCACAGCTTGGAATTCCAGGGCGCCGGTCGAATCAACGATCACGTTGTTATCAACAGGAGCAGGCGGAATGTCGATTGGACGCGAGCCGGGTGCCAGGATCACGTTTTCGGCTTCGATGACTTCAACCGAACCGTCTGGCTTGGTGACTTCAACTTTCTTGCCGGCCAGCAGCTTGCCGTGGCCTTGAATGGAAGTCACGCCGTTGGCCTTGAACAAGGTGGCAACGCCGGAAGTCAGGCCTTTGACGATGTTGGCTTTACGGCCGACCATTGCGGGTACGTCCATGGTCACGCCAGCATGGTTGATGCCGTGGATCGCAAAGCCGTCTTGGGCTTCGTGGAATTTCCAGGAGCTGTCCAGCAGCGCCTTGGACGGAATGCAACCCACGTTCAGGCAAGTACCGCCCAGCGCCAGTTTGCCTTCCTTGTCGGTGTATTTTTCGATGCAAGCAGTGGACAGGCCCAGTTGCGCAGCCTTGATGGCGGCAACATAGCCGCCAGGGCCTGCACCAATCACTACAACGTCAAATTTCTGTGTCATGAAAATAGATCCTCTATTTGCGACAAGCTTCTAGTCACACGTTGCAAGCCAAGCTGCTTTTTCCTACAGCTTGTAGCTCGCAACGTGCAACTGCTTCTATCAGATGTCCAGGAGCAGGCGAGCCGGGTCTTCCAGCAGGTTCTTGATGGTCACCAGGAACGTCACGGCTTCTTTACCGTCGATCAGGCGGTGATCGTAAGACAGTGCCAGGTACATCATTGGGCGGATCACGACTTGGCCGTTGATGGCCATCGGACGCTGGATGATGTTGTGCATGCCCAGGATCGCGGCCTGCGGTGGGTTGACGATCGGCGTCGACATCATCGAACCGAAGGTACCACCGTTGGTGATGGTGAAGGTACCGCCGGTCATCTCGTCGATGGTCAGCTTGCCGTCACGGGCTTTCTTGCCGAAGCCAGCGATGCCGCCTTCGATTTCGGCCAGGCTCATCAGCTCGGCGTTACGCAGGACTGGAACCACCAGGCCGCGGTCGCTGGAGACGGCAACGCCGATATCCGAGTAGCCGTGGTAAACGATGTCGCCGCCGTCGATCGAAGCGTTGACTGCCGGGAAGCGCTTCAGCGCTTCGGTGGCCGCTTTCACGAAGAACGACATGAAGCCCAGGCGCACGCCGTTGTGGGACTTCTCAAACAGGTCCTTGTACTTCGAACGCAGGGCCATGACTTCGGTCATGTCGACTTCGTTGAAGGTGGTCAGCATCGCCATGTTCGACTGAGCTTCAACCAGGCGCTTGGCCACGGTGGCACGTACACGAGTCATCGGTACGCGCTTCTCGGTGCGGTCGCCAGCGGCAAACACAGGCGCAGCAGCAGCAGGCGCTGCAGCCTTGGCAGGTGCGGCAGCCGGAGCGTTCTTCTTGGCTTCAACTGCGGCAACCACGTCTTCCTTGGTCACACGGCCATCTTTGCCGGTGCCCTTGATGGAAGCCAGGTTGATGCCGTTTTCCTCAGCCAGTTGACGCGCAGCCGGTGCAGCGATTGGATCTTCGCCACCCGCAGCCGGTGCGGCAGGCGCAGAAGCAGCCGGTGCAGCAGCGGCAGGAGCAGGAGCAGCGGCAGCAGCGCTGCCCTCTTCGATCGAGCCCAGTACCTGGTTCGACAGAACGGTAGCGCCCTCTTCAGCAACGATTGCGCCCAGCACGCCGTCAGCTTCGGCCAACACTTCCAGAACGACTTTGTCGGTCTCGATGTCGACGATCAGGTCGTCACGCTTGACGGCCTCGCCTGGTTTCTTGTGCCAGGTGGCAACGGTGCCATCGGCAACCGATTCCGGGAATGACGGGGCTTTGATTTCGATAGCCATTATCTGTAGGTCCTTAAAATTCGGTTTCAGTCAGCGCGAAGGCGTTAAACAGTGAAAGCATCTTGCAGCAGTTTTTCCTGCTGCTCGGCGTGCATCGACGCGTAACCACAGGCAGGTGCAGCAGAAGCATCACGACCGGCGTACTCAAGGACCAAAGCCTTGTTGTGGTTGCCGATGCTGCGACGCAGATGATGCTGGCTGCTGTACCAGGCGCCCTGGTTCATCGGTTCTTCCTGACACCACACTACGTTCGTGAGGTTGGTGTAAGGCGCGATGATCTCCATGAGGTCATCTTCCGGGAACGGATAAAGCTGCTCGATACGCACGATGGCGATGTCTTCGCGGCCTTCGGCACGGCGTTTTTCCAACAGATCGTAGTAGACCTTGCCGCTGCACAGGATCAGGCGAGTGACCTTGGCGGCGTCCAGCGTATCGATCTCTGGAATCACGGTCTGGAACGAACCTTGGGCCAGATCTTCCAGGGTCGAAACGGCCAGCTTGTGACGCAACAGCGACTTCGGCGTCAGTACCACCAGCGGCTTGCGCAGCGGACGGATCACCTGGCGACGCAGCAAGTGGTAGATCTGCGCCGGGGTCGTCGGCACGCACACCTGAATGTTGTGCTCGGCGCACAATTGCAGGTAACGCTCCAGACGGGCCGAGGAGTGCTCAGGGCCCTGACCTTCATAACCGTGTGGCAGCAGCATGGTCAGACCGCACAGACGGCCCCACTTGTGCTCGCCGCTGGTGATGAACTGGTCGATAACCACCTGGGCACCGTTGGCGAAGTCGCCGAACTGGGCTTCCCAGATCACCAGCGCGTTCGGCGTGGTGGTCGAGTAACCGTATTCGAACGCCAGTACGGCTTCTTCGGACAGGAACGAATCGTACAGGTCGAAACGTGGCTGGCCTTCGTACAGGTTCTGCAACGGGATGTAGGTGCCCGCGTCTTTCTGGTTGTGCAATACAGCATGACGGTGCGAGAACGTACCGCGGCCGATGTCCTGGCCGGTCATGCGGATCGGGTGACCTTCGAACGCCAGGGTCGCGTACGCCATGGTTTCGGCGTAACCCCAGTTGATCGGCAGGCCACCGGCTTGCATCTTCTGACGGTCTTCGTAGATCTTCGCAACCTGGCGCTGTACGACGAAGCCTTCGGGAATTTCCAGCAGCTTGGCGGACAGTTCCTGCAACGTCTTCAAATCGAACGAGGTATCGTGACGTGCAGTCCAGGTGTGACCCAGGTATGGGCGCCAGTCAACGAACAGCTCTTTGTTCGGCTCCTTGACCAGGCTTTTCACTACATGCAGGCCGTTGTCCAGCGCGTTGCGGTATTCGTCGACTTTCGCCTGAACACGCGCATCGTCAACCACGCCGGCCTTGGTCAGGCTTTCGGCGTACAGCTCACGGGTGGTGCGCTGCTTGGTGATCTGCTGGTACATCAACGGCTGGGTGCCGCTTGGCTCGTCCGCTTCGTTGTGACCGCGACGGCGGTAGCAAACCAGGTCGATGACCACGTCACGCTTGAACTGCATGCGGTAGTCGACAGCCAGTTGGGTCACGAACAGCACGGCTTCCGGATCATCGCCATTCACATGGAGGATCGGCGCCTGGATCATCTTGGCAACGTCGGTGGCGTACTCGGTGGAACGCGCGTCCAACGGGTTGCTGATGGTGAAGCCCACCTGGTTGTTGATGACGATGTGAACGGTACCACCGGTCTTGAAGCCGCGAGTCTGCGACATCTGGAACGTTTCCAGGACCACGCCTTGACCGGCGAATGCCGCGTCACCATGGATGGAAATCGGCAGAACCTTCTCACCGGTGGAATCGTTACGACGATCCTGGCGAGCACGTACCGAACCCTCGACCACTGGCGAAACGATTTCCAGGTGGGAGGGGTTGAATGCCATGGCCAGGTGAACTTCACCGCCGGTGGTCATCACGTTGGACGAGAAGCCCTGGTGGTATTTAACGTCACCGGAACCCAGCTCGACCTTCTTCTTGCCTTCGAACTCGTCGAACAGCTCACGCGGGTTCTTGCCGAAGGTGTTGACCAACACGTTCAGGCGACCACGGTGAGCCATGCCGATCACGATTTCCTTGGTGCCATAGGAACCGGAACGCTGGATCAGCTCGTCGAGCATCGGAATCAGGCTTTCGCCGCCTTCCAGGCCGAAACGTTTGGTGCCTGGGTATTTGGTGCCCAGGTATTTCTCGAGGCCTTCGGCCGCGGTCACGCGCTCCAGCAGGTGGCCGCGCACATCGGCGGACAATACCGGACGGCCACGCACGCCTTCCAGGCGGTGCTGGAACCACTGGCGCTGCTCGGAATCGGTGATGTGCGTAAATTCAGCGCCGATGGTGCGGCAATATGTCTGCTGCAACGCTTCGTGAATTTCGCGTAGGCTCGCTTCCTCTTTGCCGATGAACAGGTCGCCGGCACGGAAGGTCGTATCAAGATCGGCATTGGTCAAGCCGTAATGATTGATCGACAGGTCTGCAGGTGCAGGACGCTGCCACAGCCCCAGCGGGTCAAGCTGGGCTGCCTGGTGGCCACGCATACGGTAGGCCTGGATCAGTCGCAGTACTTCAACTTGCTTCTTCTCATGCTCACTGCTCACGCTGCCGGCGGAAACCGGTTGGGCGCGGCGCTGGTTCTTTGCCAGCAGCACGAACTGATCGCGAATTGTTGCGTGCGATACATCGGTGGCAGCGTTGCCGTCTGAAGACAACGTCTGAAATTTGGTGCGCCATTCTTCTGGCACAGCGTTAGGGTCGTGCAGGTAGAGCTCATAAAGCTCTTCCACATAGGCAGCGTTACCACCTGAAAGATAGCCGCTGTTCCACATGCGCTGCATCACGCTTTCTTGCATGCTTGGTCACCCTCGATTTGGGGACACCACCGGCGAAAACACCGAGTTTGCTTGCAAAAGGCCAAGTGCAGCGACCAAAACAAGCCACTTAGGATCACGCTGATAGTTCGGGTACCAACCCGAATGCCCCTGCTTGTCTCATTTCTTCAAAATAAGAGCCGCGGCTTTGTAAGTCGCTGCTCAAGTTAAAACTACGGCGCCGGTTGAAGCCTGCGCCGCAGCATTTACGGGCACAACGGTCCTGCTTTTACTACAACGTCAGTTACACGCCGCTCTGCAGCAGCATGTTACGGATGTGACCAATGGCCTTAGTCGGGTTCAGGCCTTTAGGACATACGTTGACGCAGTTCATGATCCCGCGGCAGCGGAATACGCTGAACGGGTCATCCAGCGAAGCCAGACGCTCGGACGTCTTGGTATCACGGCTGTCTGCCAGGAAGCGGTAGGCTTGCAGCAGCGCAGCTGGACCCAGGAACTTGTCCGGGTTCCACCAGAAGGACGGGCAGGATGTCGAGCAGCAAGCGCACAGGATGCACTCGTACAGGCCATCGAGTTTTTCACGTTCTTCCGGGGACTGCAGACGCTCGATGGCCGGAGCCGGCGTGTCGTTCTGCAGGAACGGCTTAACTTTCTCGTATTGCTTGTAGAAGATGCTCATATCGACGACCAGGTCACGGATAACCGGCAAACCTGGCAGTGGACGAACAATCAGCTTGTTGCCTTTGACCACGGCGGACAGCGGCGTGATGCACGCCAGGCCGTTTTTGCCGTTGATGTTCATGCCGTCGGAACCGCACACACCTTCACGGCAAGAGCGACGATAGGAGAAACCCTCGTCCTGCTCTTTGATCAGTGCCAGTACATCCAGCACCATCAGGTCTTTACCACCGGTATCGACCTGGAACTCCTGCATGAACGGCGCGGCGTCCTGATCAGGGTTGTAGCGATAAACACTGACTTTCAACATGGCAGCCACCCTTAGTAAGTCCGAATCTTCGGTTCAAACGTCGGCACCGTCTTCGGCGAGAAGTTCACGGCACGCTTGGTTACGCGCTTGTCACCCGGGAAGTACAGGGTGTGGCACAACCAGTTTTCGTCGTCGCGATCTTCAAAGTCTTCACGAGCGTGAGCACCACGGGATTCTTTACGAACCTCGGCGGCGATCGCCGTCGCTTCAGCCACTTCCAGCAGGTTTTGCAGCTCAAGGGCTTCGATACGAGCAGTGTTGAACGCCTGGCTCTTATCGTTGATCTTGACGTTGGCGATGCGCTTGCGCAGGTCAGCCAACTGGGCGATGCCCTTCTGCATGTATTCGCCGGTACGGAACACACCGAAGTAGTTCTGCATGCAGCTTTGCAGCTCGCGACGCAGGGTTGCTACGTCTTCGCCATCCGTGCGCTCGTTCAGAGCGTTCAGACGCGCCAGGGCCGCTTCGATGTTGGCGTCGGTGGCGTCATCGTATTCGATGCCGTCAGTCAGCGCCTTCTCAAGGTGCAGGCCGGCCGCACGGCCGAATACCACCAGGTCGAGCAGCGAGTTGCCGCCCAGGCGGTTGGCACCGTGAACCGATACGCAAGCCACTTCACCTACTGCGAACAGACCATGGATGATCTCGTCCTGGCCGTCGGCGTTCTGGGTGATTGCCTGGCCGTGAATGTTGGTCGGCACGCCGCCCATCATATAGTGGCAAGTTGGAACCACTGGAACCGGAGCAACTACCGGGTCAACGTGGGCGAAGGTCTTGGACAGCTCGCAGATACCAGGCAGGCGGCTGTGCAGCACTTCTTCACCCAGGTGATCGAGCTTGAGCAGTACGTGGTCGCCATTCGGACCACAGCCGTTACCGGCGATGATCTCTTTAACCATCGAACGTGCCACAACGTCACGGCCAGCCAAGTCTTTGGCGTTCGGAGCATAACGCTCCATGAAACGCTCGCCGTGCTTGTTGATCAGGTAACCACCTTCACCACGGCAACCTTCGGTCACCAGTACACCGGCGCCGGCGATGCCGGTCGGGTGGAACTGCCACATTTCGATGTCTTGTACCGGTACGCCAGCACGCAGGGCCATGCCGACGCCGTCACCGGTGTTGATCAGGGCATTGGTGGTAGAAGCGTAGATACGACCTGCACCACCGGTCGCCAGCACAGTCGCCTTGGCGCGGATGTAGGTGGTTTCACCGGTTTCGATGCAGATGGCGATCACACCGACGAACTCGCCCTTGCCGTTCTTCACCAGATCAACCGCGTAGTACTCGTTCAGGAACGTGGTACCGGCTTTCAGGTTGCCTTGGTAAAGGGTATGCAGCAGCGCGTGACCGGTACGGTCGGACGCAGCGCAAGTACGGGCAGCCTGGCCGCCTTTACCGTAATCCTTGGACTGGCCACCGAATGGACGCTGGTAGATACGGCCTTGCTCGGTACGGGAGAACGGCAGACCCATGTGGTCCAGCTCGAACACCGCGGCCGGGCCTTCCTGACACATGTATTCGATAGCGTCCTGGTCACCGATATAGTCGGAACCCTTGACGGTATCGTACATGTGCCAGCGCCAGTCATCGTTCGGGTCGGCGGAGGCGATGGCGCAGGTGATACCACCCTGGGCCGATACGGTGTGGGAACGCGTCGGGAACACCTTGGTGATCACGGCAGTCTTGTGACCGCCCTGGGCCAGCTGCAGCGCAGCGCGCATGCCAGCACCGCCGCCACCAATAATGATGGCGTCGAATGAAATAGTTGGAATGTTAGCCATGAATCAGATACCCCAAAGAATCTGCACACCCCAGACGAAGTAAGCGAACATCGCGACGCCGCATACTGCCTGGAAGAGGAAACGTACTGCAGTCGCGGACTTGCCCAGCGCCATCGGCGTCAGGTAGTCAGTCGCGATGGTCCACATGCCAACCCAGGCGTGAGCGCCCAGGGCTACAAGGGCCAGCAGACTGAAGATTCGCATCGCATTGTGGGAAAACAGGCCGTGCCATTGCTCATAGCCGATGCCCGGGTTTGCGACGAGGTATCCGATCAGGAAAATGAAATAAGCCGCGAGAACGACCGCAGACACACGCTGTGCCATCCAGTCATAGAGGCCCGAACGCGACAGATTCGTTACGCTGGTTACCATATCCAAACTCCTGCCAGAACGATCAGCACCACGGAAATGGCGACGATGATTTTCGAGCCCAGGCGGCCGCCTTCCAGCGTCTCACCGATGCCCATGTCCATGATCAAGTGGCGCACACCGGCTACCAGGTGATACAGAAGAGAGGACAGGAGGCCCCATGCTACGAACTTGGCCAGCGGGCTGGTCAAGCATGCCTTCACCTCGGCGTATCCTTCCTCGGAACCCAGGGATTTGCTCAATGCATAAAGCATGATGCCCAAGCCCAGGAACAGGATGATGCCGGAAACACGGTGCAGGAACGACGTAACGCCGGTGATGGGGAGTTTGATGGTCCTTAGGTCTAGGTTTACAGGTCGTTGGCTATTCACGGCTTTTTTTCACACTGAAGAGCCCCTAACAATCAGGGCAAAGTTGTTGGGGAGTGCGACTGGTCAGGTAAGCACCACCCAGGGAGTGCGACCCCCAATGAAAGCAAGCCCAAAAGCCCTTGGCGGTCGGTGGCCGAGTATAGACAGTTAGGTTACTAATGACAACGCGCACACCTCACCCTAATAGCTGATTGCGCTGGCGGGATAAAAGGCGTAAATGGCAGTCAATTTCGACGAAAAAGTACGGTTAAAGCCTTCTGGCGCAAGACTTTAGGCAAATTGACATCTGGATTTATATCAATATAGTGGTGCGGGCCCTGCGTGGGGGGTCTGTCTGATGATTTGAAGCATAAATAGGAGGCCACATGGCTGACAAAAAAGCGCAGTTGATCATCGAGGGCGCAGCCCCCGTCGAGCTGCCCATTTTAACCGGCACCGTTGGTCCCGATGTTATCGACGTACGGGGCCTGACGGCCACGGGCCGTTTTACTTTCGACCCAGGCTTCATGTCGACCGCGTCCTGCGAGTCGAAGATCACCTATATCGATGGTGATAATGGCATTCTGCTTCATCGCGGCTACCCGATCGAGCAACTGGCTGAAAAGTCGGACTACCTGGAAACCTGCTACCTGCTGCTAAATGGCGAATTGCCAACAGCCGAGCAGAAAGCCCAGTTCGTCAGCACCGTGAAGAACCACACCATGGTTCACGAGCAGTTGAAGACCTTCTTCAACGGCTTCCGTCGCGACGCCCACCCGATGGCCGTCATGTGCGGTGTAGTAGGCGCCCTGTCGGCCTTCTATCACGACTCCCTGGACATCAATAACCCGCAGCATCGCGAAATTTCCGCGATCCGCCTGGTTGCCAAGATGCCTACCCTGGCCGCAATGGTTTACAAGTACTCCATGGGCCAACCCATGATGTACCCGCGCAACGACCTGACGTACGCGGAAAACTTCCTGCACATGATGTTCAACACCCCGTGCGAGATCAAACCGATCAGCCCGGTGCTCGCCAAGGCCATGGACCGGATCTTCATCCTCCACGCCGACCACGAGCAGAACGCTTCCACCTCTACCGTGCGCCTGGCGGGCTCTTCGGGTGCCAACCCGTTCGCCTGTATTGCCGCCGGTATCGCCGCACTGTGGGGCCCTGCCCACGGCGGTGCGAACGAAGCCGTATTGACCATGCTCGATGAAATCGGCGATGTGTCCAACATCGACACCTTCATCGCCAAGGCCAAGGACAAGAACGATCCGTTCAAGTTGATGGGCTTCGGTCACCGGGTCTACAAGAACCGCGACCCGCGCGCTACCGTCATGAAGCAGACCTGCGACGAAGTGTTGAAGGAACTGGGCATCAAGAACGATCCGCAACTCGAACTAGCCATGCGCCTGGAAGAGATCGCCCTGACCGACCCGTACTTCATCGAACGTTCTCTGTACCCGAACGTCGACTTCTACTCGGGGATCATCCTCAAGGCGATCGGCATTCCAACCAGCATGTTCACCGTGATCTTCGCCCTGGCGCGGACCGTGGGCTGGATCTCCCACTGGAAAGAAATGCTCTCCAGCCCGTACAAGATTGGCCGCCCGCGCCAGCTGTACACCGGCTACGAGTCGCGTGACATCACCAAGCTGGAAGACCGCAAGTAAGCATTCAACTGCTTAGCTGCATTGAGAGCGGCCTCCCTTAGTGGAGGCCGTTTTTGTTGGTGTGGCCTGATCTACCGTCATCGCAGGCAAGCCAGCTCCCACATTGGACCGCATTCCAACAAAAGGACACGACCCAGTGTGGGAGCCGGGCTTGCCCGCGATGAGGCCAGCCCAGGCAAAAAAATACCCCGGCGTTGCGACCGGGGTATCTCTTATGCAGCTGACGACTTAGTGATTAACCGCCCCACTCGCCCCCAGGCCAGTCTGCGAACGCACAAACTGTGGGAAGTACAGCGCACGCTCTTTCTCCGCCGCCGCCGACTTGTCGGTGATGGAGAAGAACCAGATGCCGACGAACGCGATGATCATCGAGAACAGCGCCGGGTACTCGTACGGGAAGATCGCCTTTTCATGGTGCAGGATCGACACCCAGATGGTCGGACCGAGGATCATCAGGCCCACGGCGCTGATCAAGCCCAGCCAGCCGCCAATCATGGCACCACGGGTGGTGAGGTTTTTCCAGTACATGGAAAGCAGCAGCACCGGGAAGTTACAGCTGGCGGCGATGGAGAACGCCAGGCCGACCATGAACGCGATGTTCTGGCTTTCGAACAGGATACCCAGGCCGATGGCCAATACACCCAAGGCTACGGTAGTGATCTTCGACACGCGAATCTCATCTTTCTCGTTGGCCTTGCCCTTCTTGATCACGCTGGCATACAGGTCATGGGACACCGCCGAAGCACCCGCCAGGGTCAAGCCGGCAACCACCGCCAGGATGGTGGCAAACGCCACGGCCGAGATGAAGCCCAGGAAGATACTGCCACCCACCGCGTTGGCCAGGTGCACCGCCGCCATGTTGTTACCGCCGAGCAAGGCGCCCGCTGCATCCTTGAACGCCGGGTTGGTGCTGACCAAAAGGATCGCGCCGAAGCCGATGATAAAGGTCAGGATATAGAAGTAGCCGATGAAGCCGGTTGCGTACAGCACGCTCTTACGCGCTTCCTTGGCGTCGCTTACCGTGAAAAAGCGCATCAGGATGTGCGGCAGGCCAGCGGTACCGAACATCAGTGCCAGGCCCAGGGAGAATGCCGAGATCGGGTCTTTCACCAGGCCGCCGGGGCTCATGATCGCCTCACCTTTGGGGTGAACCTTGATCGCCTCGGAGAACAGCATGTTGAAATCGAAGTTGACGTGCTTCATCACCATCAGCGCCATGAACGAGGCACCGGACAGCAACAGCACCGCCTTGATGATCTGCACCCAGGTGGTCGCCAACATGCCGCCGAACAGCACGTACAGGCACATCAGGATACCCACCAGGATCACCGCCACATGGTAATCAAGGCCAAACAGCAGCTGGATCAGCTTGCCCGCGCCGACCATCTGCGCGATCAGGTAGAACGCCACCACCACCAGCGAGCCACACGCCGACAGGCTGCGGATCTGGGTTTGCCCCAGGCGATAGGACGCCACGTCGGCAAAGGTGTATTTGCCCAGGTTACGCAAGCGCTCGGCGATCAGGAACAGAATGATCGGCCAGCCCACAAGGAAGCCGATCGAGTAGATCAAGCCGTCATAGCCGGAGGTGAACACCAGCGCGGAAATCCCCAGGAAGGACGCCGCCGACATGTAGTCACCGGCAATCGCCAGACCGTTCTGGAAACCGGTGATCTTGCCGCCCGCCGCATAGTAGTCCGCCGCTGACTTGTTGCGCTTGGACGCCCAATAAGTGATGCACAGGGTGGCGCCGACAAACGCGACGAACATCACAATGGCCGAGATGTTCAGCGGTTGCTTGTGCACTTCACCGGTCAATGCGTCCGCCGCCCAAACGGCCGGAGCCAACAGCGAAGCACCGAATAGAGCCAATAGACGCCGGATCATTGCGCAGCCTCCTTGAGAATCGCATTGTTCAGGTCGTCAAATTCGCCGTTGGCCCGACGCACGTAGATACCGGTGAGAATGAAGGCCGACACAATCAGCCCGACGCCCAGGGGAATGCCCCAGGTAATCGAGGAACCGGGGCTGATCTTGGCCCCCAGCACTTGTGGCCCGTAGGCGATCAACAGGATGAAAGCGGAGTAAAGCCCTAGCATGATCGCCGAGAGAATCCAGGCGAACCTTTCCCTTTTCCTGACCAGCTCCTTGAAACGCGGGCTGTTTTGAATCGAGAGGTAAATGCTGTCGTTCATTGTTTTTATCCTCGCAGCACAGCTTTTTATTATTTTGGAACGTATCCACTGTATGCGGCTGCGCAATGGGTTCCAGACGACCTTAGTAGTAGATCGAGTGTAGCGAGGGATTGCTGGGGCGCAGGAAGATTTGAGTCAGTGCAAAACGAATGTGGGAGGGGGCTTGCTCCCGAAAGCGGTGTGCCAGTCAAAAATCTGTGACTGGCACACCGCTTTCGGGAGCAAGCCCCCTCCCACAGGGTTGCATCGGTGGCTTTTATTTAGCGGTCCATTCGGCAACGCGCTCGGGGTGCTTGGCTACCCAGTCCTTGGCCGCGGCGTCCGGCTTGGCGCCTTCTTGAATCGCCAGCATGACTTCACCGATTTCATCCTTGGAGGCCCACTGGAATTTCTTCAGGAAGGCTGCGACTTCCGGCGCTTTCTTCTCCAGGCCCTTGCTGCCGATGCTGTTGACGGTTTCAGCAGCACCATAAATCCCTTTTGGGTCGTCCAGGAAACGCAGTTTCCACTTGGCGAACATCCAGTGCGGTACCCAACCGGTGACCGCAATCGACTCCTGCTTGTCTTCGGCGCGGGTCAGTTCGGCAATCATCGCCGCACCCGAGCTGGCTTGCAGTTTGTAGTCCAAGCCATATTGCTTGATGGCTTCGTCGGTCTTGAGCATTACGCCTGAACCGGCGTCGATGCCGACGATCTTGTTCTTGAAGGTGGTGTCGGTCTTGAGGTCTTCGATGGACTTGGCCTTGACGTACTCCGGCACGATCAGGCCGATCTTGGCGTCCTTGAAGTTGGGGCCGTAGTCGACCACCTTGTCCTTGTTCTTGGTCCAGTATTCCCCGTGGGTCACCGGCAGCCAGGCGGAGAGCATGGCATCGAGTTTGCCAGTGGCAACGCCCTGCCACATGATCCCGGTGGCAACCGCTTGCAGTTTTACGTCGTAGCCGAGTTTTTGCTTGATCACCTCTGCCGCCACATGAGTGGTGGCCACGCTGTCGGACCAGCCGTCCACGTAGCCGATGCTCAGGGTCTTGCTGTCGGCACTGGCCAGTGTGGAGCCCATCGCAACTACCAGAGTGGCAGCTGCGCCCAAGAGTCGTCGCATCTTCATAGTACTTCCCCGAAAGTGCTGCGCCCGACGGATGCCGAGCGACGTCAAACTATTGTTATAGGGTGCACCGCGCCCCCTTCACGCGCATCGATCCGGTTGCTGAGGCATCAGTGGAGTACTGACAGTTTTATCTTCAACCTGCGTAGGCATTTGCCCTGCTCTGTCAGCGACCTTGGTTGAGCAGGAAACGACATCACATCGCCAGCAGGACGCTTTGTAGGCGTTATCGCCAGAATCCCGCCCGAAGTTTGCATGTCAAAATTATGCAGCCGCACTGGGCTGCGGCAAATCCGGGTAAGATGCGCGCCTTTGCTCCCCCAGATAAGCCGACCATGCCCGCGACTGCCCGCTTCCCTGCCCTGCCCTATTTCTTCGCCTTGATCCTCGGCGTGCTTGCCCTTGTCGGCTACTGGTACGGCCTCGGCCGGCCCGTGGTGTTGCCAGACGTCGCCAGCGCCAGCCATAAGCTGCAATGTGCGTCCTACACACCGTTCGACAAAGACCAGTCCCCATTCGACCAACCGTTCACGCTGCGCCCCGAGCGCATGGACGCCGACCTGGCGCTACTGGCTACGCGCTTTGAATGCATTCGCACCTATTCCATGACCGGCCTGGAGGCCCTGCCGGACATGGCGCGCAAGCATGGGTTGAAAGTGATGGCCGGAGCCTGGGTCAGCAGCGACCCTGTGGCGACCGAAAAAGAGATCAACGAGTTGATCGCGGCGGCCAACGCTAGCCCGGATGTAGTGACCTCGGTGATCGTCGGCAACGAAGCCCTGCTGCGCAAGGAAGTTACTGCCAAGCAACTGGTGGCGCTGATCCATCAGGTTAAAAGCCAGATCAAGCAGCCCGTCACCTATGCCGATGTCTGGGAGTTCTGGTTGCAACACCCGGAAATCGAGCCGGCGGTGGACTTCCTGACCATTCACCTGTTGCCGTATTGGGAAGATGAGCCGTCCGGCATCGACCAGGCGCTCAAGCACGTGGGCGATGTGCGCCAGACCTTCGGCCATAAATTCGCGCCCAAGGACATCGTGATCGGCGAAACCGGCTGGCCCAGCGAAGGCCGACAGCGCGAAACCGCCGTGCCCAGCCGGGTCAATGAGGCCAGGTTCATGCGCGGCTTCGTGGCCATGGCCGAAGCCAATGGCTGGCGCTACAACCTGATCGAAGCCTTTGACCAGCCATGGAAACGTGCGAGTGAAGGGGCTGTGGGTGGTTACTGGGGGCTGTTCGATGCAGACCGTCAGGACAAAGGTATCCTCGCCGGCCCGGTGACCAATGTGCCCTACTGGCGGCTGTGGCTGGGCGTCGGCGGGCTCATCCTGCTTGGCACCCTGGTGCTCGGCGGCCGCGTTCGCAGCACTCGCTCTGCATTAATACTGCCGTTGCTAGGGGCCGTCGCAGCGTGCTCCATCGGCAGTTGGGCCGAACTGACCCGCGTTACCGCGCGCTTCAGCGATGAATGGGTATGGGCAGGCTTGCTGGTGATGTTGAACTTGCTGGTGCTGGCCCACGCCGCACTCGCCCTCAGCGCACGGGAAGGCTGGCGTGAGCGCGGGTTCAGCTGGCTGGAGCAACGCGCGGGCTGGCTGATGGCAATCGCCGGGTTTGCCGGTGCGGTGATGATGCTAGCGCTGGTGTTTGACCCGCGCTATCGCAGCTTCCCAAGCGCGGCGCTGGTGTTGCCGGCCCTGGTGTACCTGGTACGCCCGGTGACCGGACCACGTCGGGAGATTGCGTTGCTGGCCTTTATCATCGGTGCCGGCGTTGCGCCGCAGTTGTACCGTGAAGGGCTGTTGAACCAGCAGGCCTGGGGTTGGGCAGTGGTCAGCGTGCTGATGGTTGCGGCTTTGTGGCGTTGCTTGCGAGTGCGCAAGGCGTAACACCGCTATCGCAGGCAAGCCAGCTCCTACAGTTGATTGGGTTCACACATTTCTATCTGTGAGCACGGTCAAATGTGGGAGCTGGCTTGCCTGCGCTGAGGCCACATCAGGCGCCGCGCGGCTTCCTGACCAACCGCAACCCCGCAATCACCACCGCAAACACCGCAAACGTCGTGTTGTACAACGCCAGCGCCGGCAACCCGAACACCAAGCCCACCACCGCCAACGCCCATCCCGCACGCCCCGGTACAAAAAAGCCCAGCACTGAGGTGATCAACGCCGCCCACCCCAGCAGCTTGAAATGAATCATCAATCCCAAATTCGAACGCACCTGGCATTCCCAGCGGCTGGCCTCATCAGCACAGATGCCAACCCATTGCCCATCCTCCATGAAGCCGTAGCGTGCGGCATAACTGGCGGCCAGCCATAACGGCAGGGCAATAAGCAGCAGAATCAACGGCAAACGACGGGACATGGGGCACTCCGATAGGCAAAAACGGCGCCCAGCTTAATCCCACGGCGGCCGTTAGCAAGGTGTTCGCACAGATATCTGTTCAACAAAGCATGGCAAAGTGTATCGTCTCGCTACTATTACCCCGATTCCGACGTTTTTTCCGACTTTTCGTGCCGAGTGCTGGCACTTCGGTGACAAGGCGGTGGTCATAGCCTGCGAACTTCATTCAGCCCGTTCCTCTTAGGGATTAAGTCATGCTCCGTTCCTTGCGCTGTGCTGCCTTGCTGGGCAGCCTATTTTTGAGTGCGTCAGCACTGGCCGTCGATATCGACCAAGCCAGCTATGGCTACCCTTTGACCAACCCGTTCGAAGCAACCATCGCCACCACGCCTCCCGATCTGCGGCCAACCCTGCCGACAGATGACGAGATCAACCAGTCCGACTACACCCTGACGATGCGCCCCGAGCGCGAGTTCAGCCTGCCGGACAATTTCTGGGCGGTGAAGAAACTCACTTACCGCATTGCCAAGCAGGACCGTGCTGCGCCTTTGATCTTCCTGATCGCCGGCACCGGTGCACGCTTTGATAGCAGCATCAATGAATACCTGAAAAAGCTGTATTACCAGGCCGGCTACCATGTGGTGCAGCTCTCCTCGCCAACCAGCTTCGATTTCATCAGCGCCGCTTCGCGCTTCGCCACCCCGGGCATCACCCAGGAAGACGCCGAAGACATGTACCGCGTGATGCAAGCCGTACGCGCGCAGAACGCCTCGTTGCCAGTGACTGATTTCTACCTCACCGGTTACAGCCTGGGCGCCCTGGATGCGGCGTTTGTCAGCAAGCTGGATGAGACCCGCCGTAGCTTCAACTTCAAGAAAGTGCTGCTGCTCAACCCGCCGGTCAACCTCTACACCTCGATCACCAACCTCGACAAGCTGGTACAGACCGAGGTCAAGGGCATCAACAACAGCACCACCTTCTATGAGTTGGTGCTGAGCAAACTGACGCGTTACTTCCAGCAGAAAGGCTACATCGACCTCAACGATGCCTTGCTCTATGACTTCCAGCAGTCCAAGCAGCACCTGAGCAATGAACAGATGGCCATGCTGATCGGCACCTCGTTCCGCTTCTCGGCCGCTGACATTGCGTTCACTTCGGACTTGATCAACCGCCGCGGCCTGATCATTCCACCCAAATACCCGATCACCGAAGGCACCAGCCTCACGCCGTTCCTCAAGCGTGCCCTGCAGTGTGACTTCGACTGCTACCTCACCGAACAAGTGATCCCGATGTGGCGCGCGCGTTCCGATGGCGGCAGCCTGCTGCAACTGATCGACCAGGTCAGCCTCTACGCCCTCAAGGACTACCTGCGCGACAGCCCGAAAATTGCCGTGATGCATAACGCCGACGATGTAATCCTCGGCCCTGGCGACCTGGGCTTCCTGCGTAAAACCTTCGGCGATCGCTTGACCGTCTACCCGCTGGGCGGCCATTGCGGCAACCTCAATTACCGCGTCAACGCCGACGCCATGCTGGAGTTCTTCCGTGGCTAAATATCTTCTGCTGCTCGCCGCACTGATGTGCGCAGGCGTGGCCAATGCCGACAACAGCAAGGCCCAAGAACCCGTCAAGGTCGATGCCGACGGCTTCAAGGAGCCGCTGACCAAGCTCAAGTTCAACCCAGGCTTGGACCAGCGTGAGTTCGAACGCTCCACGCTCACCGCGCTTAACGTCTACGACCCACTGGAGTCGTGGAACCGCCGCGTGTACCACTTCAACTATCGCTTCGACCAGTGGGTATTCCTGCCGGTAGTAAACGGTTACCGCTACGTCACGCCGAGCTTCCTGCGCACCGGCGTGAGCAACTTCTTCAACAATCTGGGCGATGTGCCCAACCTGATGAACAGCTTGTTGCAGCTCAAGGGCCACCGCTCGCTGGAAACCACCGGGCGCCTGCTGGTCAATACCACCATTGGCATCGCCGGCCTGTGGGACCCGGCTACCGCCATGGGCCTGCCGCGCCAGAGCGAAGACTTCGGCCAGACTCTGGGCTTCTACGGCGTACCGGGCGGCGCCTATGTGGTGTTGCCGATCTTTGGCCCGTCGAACCTGCGTGACACCACCGGCTTGCTGGTGGACTACAGCGCCGAATCGCAGATCAACTTCCTCAACGTATCCGAAGTCAGCTCCAACCATCCGGAAGTCTGGGCCCTGCGCGCCGTGGACAAGCGCTACCAGACCAGCTTCCGCTACGGCCAGATGAACTCGCCGTTCGAGTATGAGAAGGTGCGGTATATCTATACGGAATCGCGCAAATTGCAGATTGCCGAGTAAACGTCATTGACCAAAGCCAAGGTCATCGCAATGGCCTTGGCCTCAATCCTGTAAACGCCATCTATCGTCACACTTTGAGCCATTGATCACCGCCAGACGGCGAAAACAGTGGAACCTCTTGAATGAAAGTTTACACACAGGTACTGACCCGGCGGCTCACCCAAGGCCGCCGAGGTATTCCTGATTAAACTTCTTCAAAAGGACACATCATGTTCATTCCGAACACCTTGAATTTGGCGGCTGGCTCGATAGACGCCAGTGCACAACAGTTTGGTATGCCGAAGCTGCAAGCCCCAACCGAAAACACCGGCCGGGCAGCTGGCGATTATCGGACCGTAGACGAAATCACCAAAAACCCCTTGTTCGACAATCTGCTTACACCATTGCCCGCCGATAAAATGCCGACGTCCGCTCACCTGGATCCATTCACGAATCCCTATGCAGCGCGGCTTGAAGAACACAGGATCGACGATTTCTACGATAAGGTTGGAGGCAATTGGAACGATCCCAGCCTCAGCGACAGTGAGCGCGCTGATATCGCCGCGAATGCGGAGCGAGTGCTTGAATATATCGATAGCCTAGGAGGAAACAATTCGACAGTGGGCGACCAAATGATTAACGGGATGAGCAGCGCCTTGCCTCGTTTGTACTATTACAGCCTGACCACTGAGCATCTGACGACCGAGGGTTCCGAGGCAAGGCTTCTACTGAACTTTGCCGATCACGGTTACGATGTCTTTCATTAAGTGAAGCGCTGTTAGCTGAAAAACAAGCAGCGCCGCCTGGCACTGCTTGTTTTGAGAAAGCATGGGCACGTTATGGTTTGGATTTTAAAACAACCCAGAGCTTGGTCACTAAGGTGAGCAATACCAGAACCACCCCACCGGCAATAATCCCCGCCACCGCATTCAGCAACGTCGGCATCAGCCACGCCAGCGCCCCTGTGCTTTGGCTCACCGTCTCGATCCAGTGGTGCACCACGGGCACGCCATGGGTGAGAATGCCACCACCGACCATAAACATCGCCGCCGTGCCGATCACCGACAAGCTCTTCATCATGTACGGCGCCGCACTCAGAATCGCGCCGCCAATACTGCGTGCCACCTGGCCCGGCTTCTGCGTCAGCCACAGCCCCAGGTCGTCGAGCTTGACGATACCAGCCACCAATCCATATACGCCGATGGTCATGACAATGGCGATACCCGACAGCACAATCACCTGCTGTGTGAGCTGCGCGTCGGCGACAATGCCGAGGGTGATGGCAATGATTTCGGCGGACAGAATGAAGTCGGTGCGGATGGCACCCTTGATCTTGTCTTTCTCGAACGCCACCAGATCGGTTGCCGGATCGGCCACCGCTTCAGCCAACTGTGCGTGTTCGGCTTGATCTTCAGCCTTGCTGTGCAGGAATTTGTGCGCGAGTTTTTCGAAGCCCTCGAAACACAGATAGGCACCGCCAAGCATCAACAGTGGTATCACCGCCCACGGAGCAAAGGCGCTGATCAACAGGGCCGTCGGCACCAGGATCAACTTGTTGATAAACGAGCCCTTGGCCACCGCCCACACCACGGGAATTTCCCGCTCGGCCCGCACGCCGGAGACCTGCTGGGCGTTCAGTGCAAGGTCATCGCCCAGCACGCCCGATGTCTTCTTGGCGGCCATTTTTGTCATCAGCGCGACGTCATCGAGTACCGCCGCGATATCGTCGATCAACACCAACAAGCTGCTTCCTGCCATGAACCGAACTTCCGTTAGAGAGAGATGGCGCGAGCATAGCGCGGCGCAAGGCGTTGCGGGCAGATTGTTGAGGCTTGCGGATGGCCGGTGCTACCATGCGCAACCGCCTGTCATGGCAAGGAAACGTCTGGTTTATGAGCAGCATTCGCGAGCGCAACAAAGAAAAAATCCTGCGGGCGGCGAGCGAGGAGTTTGCCGACAAGGGCTTCGCCGCGACCAAAACCAGCGACATCGCCGCCAAGGCCGGGCTGCCCAAGCCCAACGTCTATTACTACTTCAAATCCAAGGACAACCTTTACCGCGAGGTGCTCGAAAGCATTATCGAGCCGATCCTGGCCGCCTCCACGCCGTTCAACCCCGAAGGCGAGCCCAAGGAAGTATTGAGCAACTACATCCGCTCCAAAATCCGCATCTCCCGCGACCTGCCGTTTGCCTCCAAGGTGTTCGCCAGCGAAATCATGCACGGCGCCCCACACCTGAGCACCGACCAGGTTGAACAGCTCAATGCCCAGGCCAAGCACAATATCGACTGCATCCAGAGCTGGGTTGACCGTGGCCTGATCGCAGCAATTGACCCCAACCACTTGATGTTCAGCATCTGGGCAGCCACCCAGACCTATGCCGATTTCGACTGGCAGATCTCGGCGGTAACCGGCAAGGCCAAGCTGGATGAGGCCGATTATGAGGCGGCGGCGCAGACGATCATTCGGTTGGTGCTCAAGGGGTGTGAGCCGGATTGATAGACCGCGCAGAGGCTATCGCAGGCAAGCCAGCTCCCACACGGATTTGCGCGGGACACAAAATGTAAATTGGTCATAATCCCCTGTGGGAGCGGGCTTGCCCGCGATAGCGCCCATCCAGACACATCCTGCTAAAAGCCTGCCGATCAGCCTTCGCCCCTCAGTCTAGCCTCTCAGAACACCATCTGAAGAGAGGCCAAGGAATGCCTGATCTACCTGCTTCAAAACGCCTGCGCATCGGCCGCTATAACGAATCCAACCGCATTTACCTGCTCACCACCAACACCCTTGAACGTGAGCCCATCTTCAGCGACTTCAGACTTGGCCGTCTGGTCGTACACCAATTCAGAATCGTTCAATATAAAGGGCTCGCAACCTCATTGGCCTGGGTAGTAATGCCTGATCATTTCCATTGGCTTGTTGCTCTGGAGAAAGGTTCGCTTGCCGACTTGATGCGACAAGTGAAGTCCAAGAGCACCCGAATTGTGAATGCGGTGGCTGGCCGCCAAGGTCGCCTCTGGCAGCCGGGCTTTCATGATCATGCCGTGCGTCGAGAGGAAAGCCTTGAGGGGATTGCACGCTACATCGTAGCTAATCCACTCAGGGCTGGGCTGGTAAAGAAGTTTGGCGACTATCCGCTGTGGGATGCTATTTGGGTTTGACTGTAGACCGAGTCGACTGCATCGCAGGCAAGCCAGCTCCCACACTGATTGGATTCACACAGTTGGATTTGTGAACACCGCCAATGTGGGAGCTGGCTTGCCTGCGATAGCTTACTCACAGTCAGAACGATTCAAGCCGACACCCCCGCATCCGCCATCAACCCCACCCCCTCTATCGCTGTGATCGCACACTGCTCGTCAATATCGGACGTGTCCCCGCTGATCCCAATTGCGCCGAGCACCATGCCGCTCTGATCCCGAATCAACACCCCACCCGGTGCCGGCACGACGCTGCCCTGCCCCAGACTGTTCAAGGCCGCGATAAACGCCGGGCGCTGTTGGGCGTCCAGTGCCAGCAAACGTGAACCCTTGCCCAGGGCAATGGCGCCCCAGGCTTTGCCGATGGCGATTTGCGGGCGTAGCAGGCTGGCGCCGTCTTCGCGTTGCAGGGTGACCAGATGGCCGCCGCTGTCGAGCACGGCGATGGTCAGTGGCGCAGCCGAAATGGTGCGGCCTGCAGTAAGGGCCTGGGTGGCCAGCTGGGTGGCGAGTTTCAAGGTTAAAGCGCTCATAGGTGCCGTCCTTATCTTGTTATGGGTAACGCGGTGAGGTCTGTTTGATCAGATGCCCGATGACACAAATAGAACACAATGATATCTGTTTTTGTATACAATATTTTTCAACAAAGGCTCCATACGTCGAAAAAAGCGCTTCCGACGAACGCAAAGGTCAGTTCACGAAAGGCATTGACCAACGTAGCTCGCCGTGAATACACTTTGGACAGACACCACTTGTATACAATTACAAAACGCAAGAGGCACCAAAACCATGAGCAAAATGAGAGCAATCGAAGCCGCCGTCCTGGTGATGCGCCGTGAAGGTGTGGATACCGCCTTCGGTATCCCAGGCGCCGCGATCAACCCGCTGTATTCGGCCTTGCAGAAGGTGGGTGGCATCGATCACGTCCTTGCTCGCCACGTTGAAGGCGCCTCGCACATGGCCGAGGGCTACACCCGCACCAAGGCCGGCAATATCGGCGTGTGCATCGGCACATCGGGCCCGGCGGGTACCGACATGGTCACCGGCCTGTATAGCGCCTCGGCCGACTCGATCCCGATCCTGTGCATTACCGGCCAAGCCCCCCGCGCCCGGATGCACAAGGAAGACTTCCAGGCCGTGGACATCACCAGCATCGTCAAGCCAGTGACCAAGTGGGCAACCACGGTGCTGGAACCCGGCCAAGTGCCTTACGCGTTCCAGAAGGCCTTTTATGAAATGCGCTCCGGCCGCCCTGGCCCGGTGTTGATCGACCTGCCGTTCGACGTACAGATGGCCGAGATCGAATTCGACATCGACGCCTACCAGCCGCTGCCTCTAGCCAAGCCGCTGGCGACCCGTGTGCAAGTGGAAAAAGCCCTGGCTCTGCTCGACGCAGCCGAACGCCCATTGCTGGTGAGCGGTGGCGGCGTGATCAACGCCGACGCCAGCGAGTTGCTGGTGGAGTTCGCTGAGCTGACCGGCATCCCGGTGATCCCGACCCTGATGGGCTGGGGCACGATCCCGGACGACCATCCGCTGATGGTGGGCATGGTCGGCCTGCAAACCTCGCACCGCTACGGCAACGCGACGATGCTCAAGTCGGACGTGGTGCTGGGCATCGGCAACCGCTGGGCCAACCGTCACACCGGTTCGGTCGAGGTGTACACCGAGGGCCGTAAATTCATTCACGTCGACATCGAACCGACCCAGATTGGCCGCGTGTTCACGCCGGACCTGGGCATCGTTTCTGACGCCGGCTCCGCGCTGACGATGTTCATTGAAGTGGCCCGCGAGTGGAAAGCCGCCGGCAAGCTCAAGGACCGCAGTGCCTGGTTGCATGACTGCCAACAGCGCAAGGCCACCCTGCACCGCAAGACTCACTTCGACAATGTGCCGGTCAAGCCGCAACGCGTGTACGAAGAGATGAACCAGGTGTTCGGAAAAGACACCTGCTACGTCAGCACCATCGGCCTGTCGCAGATTGCCGGCGCGCAATTCTTGCATGTGTACAAGCCCCGCCACTGGATCAACTGCGGGCAGGCCGGCCCATTGGGCTGGACCATTCCCGCAGCGCTGGGCGTGGTCAAGGCCGACCCGAGCCGCAAAGTGGTGGCCTTGTCGGGCGACTATGACTTCCAGTTCATGATCGAAGAACTGGCGGTGGGCGCGCAGTTCAAGCTGCCGTACATCCATGTGGTAGTGAACAACTCTTACCTGGGCCTGATCCGTCAGGCCCAGCGTGGGTTCGAGATGGACTACTGCGTGCAGCTGTCCTTCGACAACCTCAACGCCCCCGAACTCAACGGCTATGGCGTCGACCATGTGGCGGTTGCAGAGGGCTTGGGCTGCAAGGCTCTGCGTGTGTTCGAGCCAGGCCAGATCCAACCGGCCTTGCGCCGGGCCCAAGAGATGATCGAAGAATTCAAGGTGCCCGTGATCGTTGAGATTATTCTGGAACGGGTGACCAATATTTCCATGGGCACCGAGATCAACGCTGTCAATGAATTCGAAGATCTGGCCCTGGTCGGCAACGATGCGCCGACTGCCATTTCCCTGCTCGATTAAGGAGAACCCTATGCCGCGCTTTGCTGCCAACCTGTCCATGTTGTTTACCGAACAGGATTTCCTTGCCCGCTTCAAAGCGGCTGCCGATGCCGGTTTCCAGGGCGTGGAGTACCTGTTCCCGTATGAATTCAGCTCTGCCGATATCAAGGCGCAGCTGGACGCCAACGGCCTGACCCAGGTGCTGTTCAACCTGCCAGCCGGTGACTGGGCCAAGGGCGAGCGCGGCCTGGCTTGCCACCCGGACCGGGTCGAGGAGTTCCGTGCCGGGGTCAAACTGGCGATCGCCTATGCCCAGGTCTTGGGCAACACCCAGGTCAACTGCCTGGCGGGTATCCGGCCACAAGGCGTTGATGACGAGACCGTAGAAAAGACCTTCGTCGCCAACCTCAAGTACGCCGCCGAGAAGCTGCAGGCGGCGGGTATCAAGCTGGTGATGGAGATGATCAACACCCGCGACATTCCCGGCTTCTACCTCAACAACACGGCGCAGGCCCTGTCGATTCGCGAGCAAGTGGGCAGCGCCAACCTGTTCCTGCAATACGACATCTACCACATGCAAATCATGGAAGGCGACCTGGCGCGGACCATGGCGGCGCACCTGGGCGAGATCAACCACATTCAACTGGCGGACAACCCAGGGCGCAACGAGCCAGGTACCGGTGAGATCAACTACCGCTTCCTGTTCGAGC
Source organism: Pseudomonas sp. KT_2_4 (assembly GCF_041410225.1). Taxonomy (NCBI): domain Bacteria; kingdom Pseudomonadati; phylum Pseudomonadota; class Gammaproteobacteria; order Pseudomonadales; family Pseudomonadaceae; genus Pseudomonas; species Pseudomonas sp. KT_2_4. The sequence continues at coordinate 5,867,696 of NZ_CP166962.1, read as the reverse complement.
ATCTGGACCGCATTGGTTACGCGGGTTGGGTCGGCTGTGAGTACAAGCCGTTGACCACTACCGAGGCGGGTTTGGGCTGGCTCAAAACCCATAACGCCATCTGACAACTGACACAACACAAAACACTGTGGGAGCTGGCTTGCCAGCGATGCGGACACCTCGCTGTATCAGGCATACCCAGGTAATGCCATCGCAGGCAAGCCAGCTCCCACATTAAACGAGGATTTTGATCATGGCTAAAATCGGATTCATCGGCACCGGCATCATGGGCCAACCCATGGCCGCCAACCTGCAGAAAGCAGGCCATCAACTGTTTCTCTCCGAACATCACGGCAAGGCTCCGGCTGAACTGATCAGCGCCGGCGCCGTGGCGCTGGCCAACCCGCAACAAGTGGCCCAGGAAGCCGAGTTCATCATCGTCATGGTGCCCGACACCCCTCAAGTCGATGACGTGCTGTTTCGCGCCGACGGCGTGGCTGCGGGCCTGTCACCGAACAAGGTGGTGATCGACATGAGCTCGATCTCCCCTACTGCGACCAAAGCATTCGCCGCCAAGGTCAACCAGGCCGGCGCGCAGTACCTGGACGCACCGGTGTCCGGTGGTGAAGTCGGTGCCAAGGCCGGCACCTTGAGCATCATGGTCGGCGGCGAACCGCAGACGTTCGAACGCGCGTTGCCGCTGTTCCAGAGCATGGGCAAAAACATCACCCTGGTAGGCGGCAATGGCGATGGCCAGACCGCCAAGGTGGCCAACCAGATCATCGTCGCGCTGAACATCCAGGCGGTGGCCGAAGCGTTGTTGTTCGCCTCCAAAAACGGCGCCGACCCGGCCAAAGTGCGTGAAGCGCTGATGGGTGGCTTTGCATCGTCGAAGATCCTGGAAGTGCACGGCGAGCGCATGATCAAGGGCACCTTCGATCCGGGTTTCCGCATCAACCTGCACCAGAAGGACCTGAACCTGGCGCTGGCTGGTGCCAAGGAACTGGGGATCAACCTGCCGAACACCGCCGGCACCCAGCAAGTGTTCAGCACCTGCACGGCAATTGGCGGCGGCAACTGGGACCACTCGGCGCTGATCAAGGGCCTGGAGCATATGGCGAACTTCTCGATTCGCGAAAAATAACCCACACCGCTGATCGTTCCCACGCTCCGCGTGGGAATGCCTCTTGTGACGCTCCGCGTCACGCTTTGGGCGCAGAGCGTCCCGGACTGCATTCCCACGCAGAGCGTGGGAACGATCGCAGAGCGTGGGAACGATCGCTGCACCTCTAATAACAAGAATCCCCCGGGAGCCCGCTTATGTCGGTCGATCCGCAACACCTGCTTCGCGAGCTGTTTGCCACAGCCATCGACGCCGCCCACCCCCGGCAAGTCCTTGAACCCTACCTGCCTGCCGACCGCAGTGGCCGTGTGATCGTGATCGGAGCCGGCAAAGCCGCGGCCGCCATGGCACTGGTCGTCGAAGACTGTTGGCAGGGCGAGGTCTCGGGCCTGGTGGTCACCCGCTACGGCCATGGCGCGCCATGCAAAAAAATCGAAGTGGTCGAAGCCGCCCATCCGGTGCCGGATGCGGCCGGCCTGGCCGTGGCCCAGCGCGTGCTGGAACTGATCAGCCATCTGGGTGAAGACGACCGCGTGATCTTCCTGCTCTCCGGCGGTGGCTCGGCACTACTCGCCCTGCCCGCCGAGGGCATCACCCTGGCGGACAAGCAAGCCATCAACAAAGCCCTGCTTAAATCCGGCGCCACCATTGGCGAGATGAATTGCGTGCGCAAGCACCTCTCGGCGATCAAGGGCGGTCGGTTGGCCAAGGCTGCGTGGCCGGCCACGGTGTACACCTACGCGATCTCCGATGTACCGGGCGACCAGGCCACGGTGATTGCCTCGGGCCCGACCGTCGGTGACCCGAGCACCTCACAACAGGCCCTGGCGATCCTCAAGCGTTACCACATCGACGCCCCCGCTTCGGTGCGCAGTTGGTTGCAGAACCCGGCCTCGGAAACCGTCAAGCCCGGCGACCCGGTGCTTGCCCGCAGCCACTTCCAATTGATCGCCCGCCCGCAGCAATCCCTGGAAGCGGTAGCAGTAAAAGTGCGCCAGGCCGGTTTCAGCCCGCTGATCCTCGGTGATCTGGAAGGCGAAGCCCGCGATGTGGCCAAGGTACACGCCGGCATCGCCCGCCAGATCGTGCAGCACGGCCAGCCACTGGCGGCGCCGTGCGTGATCCTTTCGGGGGGCGAAACCACCGTCACCGTACGCGGCGACGGCCGTGGCGGGCGCAACGCGGAATTCCTCTTGAGCCTCACCGACAGCCTCAAGGGCCTGCCCGGCGTGTACGCCCTGGCCGGCGATACCGATGGCATCGACGGTTCTGAAGACAACGCCGGCGCGATCATGACCCCCTGCAGCTACCGCCGTGCCGAAGCCCTGGGCCTGTCGGCCAGTGATGAGCTGGACAACAACAACGGCTACGGCTATTTCGCCGCCCTGGGCGACTTGATCGTCACCGAGCCGACGCGCACCAACGTCAACGACTTCCGCGCCATCCTGATCCTTGAGACTGCCAACCATGACGCCTGACAAGAAGGTCAAAATCCTCGCCACCCTGGGCCCGGCCACCGACGGTATCGACGACATCCGCGAGCTGGTGGAGGCCGGGGTAAATATCTTCCGTCTCAACTTCAGCCACGGCGACCACGCCGACCATGCCCAGCGCTACCAGTGGATTCGCCAGGTCGAGCGCCAGCTCAACTACCCGCTCGGTATCCTCATGGACCTGCAAGGGCCGAAGCTGCGGGTGGGACGCTTTGCCGAAGGCAAGGTGCAGCTCGTACGCGGCCAGGCCCTGCGCCTGGACCTGGATGAAACTTTGGGGGACCAACGCCGGGTCAACCTGCCCCACCCGGAAATCATCGCGGCCCTGGAGCCGGGCATGGACCTGCTGCTCGACGACGGCAAGCTGCGCCTGCGCGTGATCACCAAGCATGCCGACGCCATCGACACCACCGTGCTCAATGGCGGCGAACTGTCTGACCGTAAAGGTGTGAACGTCCCACAAGCGCTGTTGGAACTGAGCCCACTCACCGCCAAGGACCGCCGCGACCTGAGCTTCGGCCTGGAGCTGGGTGTGGACTGGGTGGCGCTGTCGTTTGTGCAGCGCCCGGAAGACATCCGCGAAGCCCGCGAGCTGATTGGTGATAAGGCGTTTTTGATGGCCAAGATCGAAAAGCCGTCAGCGGTGCAACGGCTGCGCGAAATCGCCGAACTGAGCGACGCGATCATGGTGGCCCGGGGTGATTTGGGCGTGGAAGTGCCGGCCGAGAGCGTGCCGCAGATCCAGAAAGACATCATCAGCACCTGCCGCCAACTGGGTAAGCCGGTGGTGGTGGCCACGCAGATGCTCGAATCCATGCGCTTCTCGCCAGCACCCACCCGCGCCGAAGTCACCGATGTCGCCAATGCGGTGGCTGAAGGTGCGGACGCGGTGATGCTGTCGGCGGAAACCGCCTCGGGCGAGTACCCGCTGGAAGCGGTGCAGATGATGAGCAAGATCATCCGCCAGGTGGAAAACGGCCCAGACTACCAGGCACAGTTGGATGTCAGCCGGCCCAAGGCAGATGCCACGGTGTCGGACGCCATCAGCTGCGCGATCCGCCGCATCAGCAGCATCCTGCCGGTAGCGGTGCTGGTGAACTACAGCGAGTCCGGCAGTTCCAGCTTGCGTGCGGCGCGGGAACGGCCCGTGGCGCCGATTCTCAACCTCACGCCCAACCTGTCCACGGCGCGACGCCTGAGCGTGGCGTGGGGCGTGCACTCGGTAGTCAATGATCGGCTGCGCCAGGTGGATGAGGTGTGTTCCACCGCGCTGGAAATTGCCCAGGCCCAGGGCATGGCGCAGCGTGGCGATACCTTGGTGATTACCGCAGGGGTGCCGTTCGGGCAGCCGGGGTCCACCAATTCGCTGCGTATAGAGACGCTGATTTAGCGCCTGTCAGGGCCTCATCGCGGGCAAGCCCGGCTCCCACATTTGATCGAGTTTGCATGTCGAACATCAATCAAATGTGGGAGCTGGCTTGCCTGCGAGGAGGGCAACTCGGTCTTATTGACTCAACCCAAATGCACAACCCAACCTGCCCCGACTGGGCCGAAGCCCTGCTCAACGGCTTCAGCCAAATCTTCCTGCAGCGCCACCCGCTGTGCGGCCTGCTGTGCCTGCTGGCGATCCTGATCGGCGCCCCGGCGTTGCTCGGCGGAGCCTTGCTGGGAGGTGTCGCGGGGTTGCTCACGGCCCAGCGCCGGGGGTATCCCAAGGCCGAGCGCCAGGCCGGGCTGTATAGCTACAACGGCGTATTGCTGGGCCTGTTGATCAGCCAGCACTTTGCCTGGTCGGCGCTGGTGCCGCCGCTGATCCTGGCGTGCGGCGGCTTGAGTGCCATCCTCACCCGGCACTGGTTGAAACACGCGACCCAACCCCTGGATTTGCCAGCGTACACCGCGCCCTTTGTTGGGCTGGGCTGGTTGCTGCTCGGCCAGGTCCCGCAGAACACCCTTGCGCTGAGCGAGCCCGACACTGTCGCTATACTGGCCGCGCCCTTCACCGGCCTTGGGCAAATCATGCTGCTGGACCAGCCCCTGGCGGGTGTGCTGATCGCCTTGGGCTTGCTGCTGGCCGACCGTCGCGCCGTCGCGTGGGCCTTGGGCGGCGCCACTCTCGGCATGCTGGCCGGCCTGTGGTTGAACGACGCCACTGGCGCTCTGCTCGGCCTGCACAGTTATAACCCCGCGCTGGCCGCCCTGGCCCTGTGCTCGTCGCGTCGCCAGCCTTGGTTGCCACTGCTGGGTATCGGCCTGGCCATCCTGCTCACCCCAGGCTTCGCCGCCCTGCACCTGCCCGCGCTGACCGCGCCGTTTATCCTCGCGTGCTGGCTGGTGCGCGCCGGTCAGCGAATGCTGCACAAGCCTCACATGGACAGCCCGTACGAATCGCCCTAGGCTTGCTCGATATTCGTTTCAGGCAGGGTTTATGGACAGCAACAACGACTGGCGCCAGCGCCTCTACATCATGGTGTTCCAAAGCGACACCGTCGCCGGGCGGCGCTTTGACGGCATCCTGCTGCTGATCATCCTCGCCAGCCTGGTGATCGTGATGCTCGACAGCATCGACACAATTCACCAGAACTACGCCGACGTGCTGGCCTATATCGAGTGGGGTTTCACGCTGATCTTCGCCATCGAGTACGGCCTGCGCCTGTATTGCTCGCCCAAGCCGCTGCGCTATGCCTTCAGCTTTTATGGCTTGGTGGACCTGCTCGCCATCGTCCCCGGCATCCTCGCGCTGTACTACAGCGACGCCCAGTATCTGCTGATCATCCGCATCATCCGCATGCTGCGCATCTTCCGCGTGCTCAAGCTCAGCCCGTATCTCAAGCAGGCCAACTACCTCATGGCGGCGCTGCGCGGCAGCAAGCAGAAGATCGTGGTGTTCCTGGTCAGCGTGTGCACCCTGGTGACGGTGTTCGGCACGTTGATGTACGTGATCGAAGGCCCGGAACATGGCTTTACCAGTATCCCCAAGGGCATCTACTGGGCGATCGTCACCCTGACCACCGTGGGCTTCGGCGATATCGTGCCCAAGACGCCCCTGGGCCAGGTTATTTCATCGCTGGTGATGATCACCGGTTACTCGATCATCGCCGTGCCGACGGGTATTTTTACCGCTGAACTGGCCAGTGCCATGCGCGGCGAACAGCTGCATACCGACTGCCCAGTGTGCAAGAAGGACAGCCATGAACCCAACGCCGCGTTTTGTGCGCGCTGTGGCAGCAATCTGTTTCGCAAACTGGAATAAGCAAAGTTCTTTTTAATCTTTAAAGCTCTATGAAGGCCCGGCTATAGTCGCTGGCAAATTGCCTCCCTCTTCTCGAACAACAAGGAATGAGCAGTGAAAAAAATCCTCAGCGCCTCCCTCCTGGCCGCCGGCCTGGCCCTGGCGGGCTCCGCCCAGGCAGCGACCACCCTGCTCAACGTCTCCTACGACGTGATGCGCGATTTCTACAAGGACTACAACGCCGCCTTCCAGAAGCATTGGGCAGCCGAGCACCCGGACGACAAGCTGACGTTGCAGATGTCCTTCGGCGGCTCCAGCAAACAGGCGCGCTCGGTGATCGACGGCCTGCCCGCCGACGTGATCACCATGAACATGGCCACCGACATCAATGCCCTGGTCGATAACGGCAAGCTGGTGCCGGACAACTGGGTGACACGCCTGCCGAATAACAGTGCGCCATTCACCTCAGCCACAGTCTTTATCGTGCGCAAAGGCAACCCCAAGGCGTTGAAAGACTGGCCCGACCTGCTCAAGGATGGCGTGCAAGTGATCGTGCCCAACCCGAAGACCTCGGGCAACGGCCGCTACACCTACCTGTCGGCCTGGGGCTACGTGTTGAAGAACGGCGGCGATGAAGACAAGGCCAAGACCTTCGTTGGAAAGTTGTTCAAGCAAGCGCCCGTGCTGGACACCGGTGGCCGCGCCGCCACCACCACCTTCATGACCAACCAGATTGGCGACGTGCTGGTGACCTTTGAAAACGAAGCGGAAATGATCGCCCGTGAGTTTGGCCGTGATCAGTTCGAAGTGGTCTACCCAAGCGTCTCCGCCGAAGCCGAACCGCCGGTGTCGGTGGTGGATAAAGTGGTCGAGAAAAAAGGCACCCGTGCGGTGGCTGAGGACTACCTCAAGTATCTGTGGTCGCCCGAAGGCCAGGAAATTGCGGCCAACAATTACCTGCGCCCACGGGACCCTAAGGTGCTGGCCAAGTACACCGACCGGTTCCCCAAGGTGGACTTCCTGTCGGTGGAGAAGACCTTCGGCGACTGGCGCACAGTGCAAAAGACCCATTTCAATGATGGTGGGGTGTTTGACCAGATCTACTCTGGCCAATAATCCATCTGACTGAATCAACTCGGTCAAACCTGTGGGAGCTGGCTTGCCTGCGAAAGCGATCTATCAGTCATATTTCTGGTGACTGGTGCACCGCCATCGCAGACAAGCCAGCTCCCACTTTTATGCGTAAGGCAGATGTGTCTGAATGTATCATCACTCGGCATAAGTGATATCACCACAAGCAGTCTACTCACTTGCGAGCCTTGTCTTTACTCTCTCACGCCATCGTCCTTCGCCTTTATGAGTACACCATGAACGCAACCTCTCACGCTGCAGGCACCATGACCCGGGGCATGGTCATGCTGTTCGCGTTTTGCTGCGGCGCCATTGTCGCCAACATCTACTACGCGCAACCGATCATCGAGCTGATTGCCCCGGACATTGGCCTGACGCCGGCAATGGCCAGCCTGATCGTGTCCCTCACGCAAATCGGCTATGCCCTGGGCCTGTTTTTCCTGGTGCCTCTGGGCGACCTGCTGGAAAACCGCAAGCTGATGATCGCCACCACCGTCGTGGCGATCGCCAGCCTGCTGGGTGCGGCGTTTATCGAACAGCCGAACCTGTTCCTGCTGGTGTCGCTGCTGATCGGTTTCAGTTCCGTCTCGGTGCAGATCCTGATTCCGCTGGCCGCACACCTGGCGCCGGCCGAGTCCCGGGGCCGGGTGGTCGGCAGCATCATGGGCGGCCTGCTGCTGGGCATCCTGCTGGCACGGCCGGTGTCGAGCGTGGTGGCCGATCACTTCGGCTGGCGTGCGATGTTCATAGCGGCCGCCGCACTGATGGCGTTCATCAGCGTGGTGCTGATGCTGACAATCCCCAAGCGCCAACCCGATCACAGTGCCAGCTATGGCCAGTTGCTGCGCTCCCTGGGCACCCTGTTGCGTGAACAACCGCTGTTGCGCCAGCGGGCGTTCTACCAGGGTTGCATGTTCGCCGCCTTCAGCCTGTTCTGGACTGCCGTACCACTGGAACTGGCGCGTAACCACGGCCTGAGCCAAAGCGAGATCGCACTGTTTGCCCTGGTCGGTGCACTTGGCGCCATCGCCGCGCCCATGGCCGGTCGCCTGGCCGACGCAGGCCATACCCACCGCGCCTCGTTGCTGGCGATGCTGTTTGGCGCGCTGAGTTTCCTGCCGGCGTTGGTACACCCGCTTTACAGCGTGATCGGCCTGGCAGTCACCGGTGTGGTTCTGGACTTCTGCGTGCAGATGAATATGGTCCTCGGCCAGCGCGCCATCTACGCCCTCGATGCCAACAGCCGCAGCCGCCTGAACGCGCTGTACATGACCAGCATTTTTATCGGCGGTGCGTTCGGTTCAGCGATTGCCAGCAGCGTGTATGAACATGGCGGCTGGTTGGCCGTCATGCTGGTGGGCAGTGCATTTGCGCTGGTTGCGTTGTTGCGTTTCATGAGCGTTGCACGTAAAGCCGCGTTGGCCACCGTCCAAGCGTCCTGACAAGCCCGTGCGCCACTTCAAAACGCACAAAAGGGCGGGACTTAATCAACACGTGAGTAAGTCCCGCCCCCGCCTTGCTTCCAGCAGTGGCGCCCGTCAAAGGCGCGCGATCAAGGCATTAGAGATAACTGCCCTCTTTGATGTTGAGCCCGATGACATCTTCTGGACTGATCATTCGGGTGCTTTTGATCAGGAAGTCGGTCTTGCCATCGCCATCCAGGTCGACCGCCAGCAAGTAACGTCCCGTTTGCGGATTAAACTTGATGATGGTGTCGCCTGCCGCCCCCGTATAGTTCTCGACGAAGTTCAACGCTACCTTGCCGTCGAGCACCATTTGCGACAGGTCGATCTTGTCCTGCCCCGTGTTGAAGTCCAACAACAAGTCGGCATTGGCACGGGTTGAATCGCTAAAGGCGTTGAACTTGAAGGTGTTCCAACCGCCACCGCCCACCAACGTATCGGCCCCCGCGCCACCGGTGAGCACATTATCCGCACTGTTACCGATGATGCGATCGTTACCATGGCCCCCCACAGCATTTTCGATCACCGTCTTCTCGCCGATCCTGACGTTTTCCTTCAGCCCCCCCCACGCTGGAAAACGAACCACCGCGCAAGTTGATGATTTGATCCTGCTTGAAGCCAGAGAAATCAAAGGTATCGTTCCCACGCTCATCCCATACGTTGAAGTCTGGCTTATCGGCCGCGGACGTCAGGGTCGTTTCCGCCTTGCCAGTATTCGAGTTGAATCCATAGGTGGTGTCATCGGTTCTGGTGTCACGGGGTTGCTTGGGTTTATCAACGACTGGCAGGGTGTCGACGTTGAGCTTGGGCTTATCAACGACTGGCAGGGTGTCGACGTTGGGCTTGGGCTTATCAACGACTGACAGGGTGTCGATGTTGGGCTTGGGCTTATCAACGACTGGCAGGGTGCCGACGTTGGGCTTGGGCTTATCAACGACTGGCAGGGTGCCGACGTTGGGCTTGGCCTTATCAACGACTGGCAGGGTGTCGACGTTGGGCTTGGCCTTATCAACGACTGACATGGTGTCGACGTTGGGCTTGGACTTATCAACGACTGGCAGGGTGCCGACGTTGGGCTTGGGCTTATCAACGACTGGCAGGGTGTCGACGTTGGGCTTGGGCTTATCAACGACTGGCAGGGTGTCGACGCTGGGTTTGGGCTTATCAACGACTGGCAGGGTGTCGACGCTGGGTTTGGGCTTACCACCGACTGGCGTGGTGTCGATGTTGGGCTTGGGCCTATCACTTACTGGCGTGGTGTAGCCACTTGGCCGAGGCTGATCGGCTATCGGCTTGGTACCGCCGTTTGGCCGGGGCTGATCGGCTGCCGGCTTGGTACCGCCGTTTGGCTGAGACTGATCTGTTGCCCCCTTGGTACCGCCGTTTGGCTGGGGCTGATCGGCTGCCGGCTTGGTACCGCCGTTTGGCCGGGGCTGATCGGCTGCCGGCTTGGTACCGCCGTTTGGCTGAGACTGATCTGTTGCCCCCTTGGTACCGCCGTTTGGCTGGGGCTGATCGGCTGCCGGCTTGGTACCGCCGTTTGGCCGGGGCTCAGGAGTGGGTTTGGTATTTTCCTCTGCCATCGGATAGCAACGGGCCGTCACCACGTTGCCGGAATGGATGTCTCCAAGTCGAAGCAGCCCCGAGTTTAGACTCAATCCATACATTCGCTGCTGATGAGTGCGTGCCCCTATCAGCGGAGCAGAAAGATTAAGCAATTGAGAGTTTGTTGAGGCTTGTTTGTCGGCTGCTAAGTTCGCGTCGCGATGAAGGAAACTGGCAGCCTCACTTTCAGCTGGATTGCCAGAACGTAGCACCTGAGACGGCTGAGGGGCCGCGTTCGGTGTGGGCACATAATAATTTGCAGCGGGTGTATTTGCATTGATCATAATCACGTTTCTCAGTTAGTTAAAAACAACAACACAACACTTCACACGTAAGTCACCGGTGAATTCCTAGACATCCAACTTCATTAATAGCCATTCAAATCTTTAAGTCGATCAACCTCCCCTTCCGAGCCGCTACGGCCAGTCCGTGCATAACCGCCCACCCATTCAACCATTCACAACCCAAGAAAATTAATTACCCGACAAACCAATCTTTATATAAGTATCACAGCACCCGCTTTACTGACGAACATCAAGCCATTGCTGATTGTTTGCACTTATACACTGCGTAATACATGATTTGATTTTGCAACAGACTCGATTTAAATCGAGCAATCAGCGCGACTTTTTTACTTATAAAAGCAGCACGCTACTTGAACGTATTCAGCGTGCGGCTGCCGGTGAATGGCGCCCGTTCCAAGACCGCGCTGAATACGCCGACTGATCGTTTCGACTGGCAGCTCTCGGCTCGCAAGGATCCGGTTGCGGATCACAGGGATCTGGACGAGGCGTCGGCTCGCGGGTCACCGGCCATGGCCGGGGCTCACGCGGGTTCGGGCGCGGCATGGGCTCACACGGGGCCGGACGTGGTGTCGGCTCGCGGGGCTCAGGCCGTGGCCTGGGGTCACGCGGGGACGGGCGCGGCATGGGCTCACACGGGTCTGGACGTGGTGTCGGCTCGCGGGTCTCCGGGCGTGGCCGGGGGTCACGCGGCTTCGGGCGCGGCGTTGGCTCACACGGGTCTGGACGTGGTGTCGGCTCGCGGGTCTCCGGGCGTGGCCGGGGGTCACGCGGCTTCGGGCGTGGCGTTGGCTCCCACGGGTCTGGACGTGGCGTCGGTTCGCGGGTCTCCGGGCATGGCCAAGGGTCACGCGGGTGCGGGCGTGGCGTGGGCTTCCACGGGGCTGGACGTGGCGTCGGCTCGCGGGTCTCCGGGCGTGGCCGAGGGTCACGCGGCTTCGGGCGTGGCGTTGGCTCCCACGGGTCTGGACGTGGCGTCGGCTCGCGGGTCTCAGGCCGCCTGGGTTCACGCGGGGACGGGCGCGGCTTTGGCTCACACAGGTCTGGACGTGGCGTCGGCTCACAAGGCTCTGGCCGTGGCTTCGGCTCACAGCGGTCCGGACTTGGCTTCGGCTCACAAGGGTCTGGCTGTGGCTTCGGCTCACAGCGGTCCGGACTTGGCTTCGGCTCACAAGGGTCTGGCTGTGGCTTCGGCTCACAGCGGTCTGGACTTGGCTTCGGCTCACAAGGGTCTGGCTGTGGCTTCGGCTCACAGCGGTCTGGACTTGGCCTGGGCTCCTCAGGCTTTGGCTCCTTCGGTTTGGGCTCAGGCTTGGTTTTGGGCTCGTCGAATTGAGGCCGCGGCGCAGGCTTGGGGTCTTTCGGTTCAGGGTTTGGCGTAGGGGTATCGCCGTGTGCCACAACATCACCCGCGTTTATCCGGCCGATGCTTTTTACGAACAGGTCAGCCTTGCCGTTGCCCGTCAGGTCCAGGGCCAGACTTCCCTCATTACTGCCCTCGCTGTAACTCATCACAGCCTGGCCGGGTTGACCCGTTAAGCGATCAACGAATTTAAGCGCACTGAGATTGGCCCTTTTCAAAGCCCCGGAGACGTCAATTTTGTCTGCACCACTTTCAAAATCCAGAATTACATCGGGGTTATCCGGCGTGGAATCATTGGCATGGTCATAGACAAAAGTGTCTGCCCCCCCTCCCCCTGACAACCGGTCTGCTCCACCGCCCCCTTTGAGACGATTGGCGACCTGGTTACCTATGAGAGCGTCATCTCCCTTGCCGCCCACCGCGTTTTCCAGTGTGACGCCCTTGGCTATGGAGACATTACCCTTCAACGCACCGACATCCGAAAAAGACTCGGCATTGAGATTGATTTTCTGAGGCTGTGAATACCCAGAGAAATCCAACGTGTCTTTCCCACCACCATCCCACACACAAAAAACAGGGTTGTCATTTGTCGACTTCAAACTAAGCGCTTCACGGTTCGTATTGGAATTAAACCCATAGGTTGTATCGGTATTGCGCGTATTGGTATTCGGCCCATACAGTTTCTGGACAGCCGAGATGTCATCCATCATCGGCGCAGAAGGGTTCAACAATTTGAAGTCGTGGCCTGGCTGGTTTTTTTCTGAATAGTAACTCATCACCGAACGCGCTCGAGTATCCCCTGCATAGACTGCGTCACGCCCATAGTTACCAAAACCATCATAACGCCCCGGGTGTTCCAGGCCGATTGAATGACCTATTTCATGGATAAGCACCCCGCGAAAATAATGACCCAGTGAAGGGTTCGCCCCCGCATTCGCCGTTCCAATATTTACGAAGGTTCGAGTCATGAACTTATCAGGCAGTGAGGCCACTCCCCCCGGTGTTCCGGGCATTTCACTGATATCAACATGACCGTCTGAATGTTGCGGTTTTTCAGTAAATGTAACGTTAGCGACATCCTGCCAGGATTGCAGTGCCTGCCTGACCTGCTCTGCCTGCTGCGGGGTAAAGCCCTTGGAGACGCGAACGGACAAGGTAATTTTGCCGTCACCATTATTATCATGAACCTTGAAACCGTTGCGGGTGATGTGTTTTCCCGCCTGTTCCGTAGTAAACATCGGCTTTTTACTATTGAGTGTATAGGCCCCGGCAGGGCTTTCTGGGCTGATACTGCTATTAAGAGCTGGTTCCTTGGGTATAACAATATTAGGTGTGGATGGTCCTGGCACTCTCATAAACCAACGTCCTCATAAAAATCAGACTCGAGGCTGTAACATCAGCACGTTCGAGATACCGATTCCCGCCCACCAAGAGCAGCAGTAGTTATCGGCACAGCGTTAAATTCGCACACTCCCTTGCCGTACACCAGCGGTGAAATAATTCAACTCGACACACTCTAAAATTTAAAAACACTTTCATCTTATACTTGAAAACTTCCGAAACCCCAGAACAGATAGCACTTTAACCGCAAACATGATAACTCTTTGTTTTGCATGAACATTAAACCTCACAAACACACTTTACATAATTTTTATTGCAAAGCGTTATTCACAATCAGACAACACCCCAATCGCCCAAAAACCTATACCCGACTGGCAACTTTTAACCCGTCCTACACAACAACCCAATGCACAGACGAATAGCAGAGTTCGTATTGAAAGAAAAAACCTGCAGTGCTCATACAACGGCTTTAGTCTGGCCGAGGACGGTCATTGAATGTACTGCAACAACCGATCCGGCTGACGCTCCAAAACTGAAACATGAAAAACGCACTGCAATACGGCCAGTGTGTGCCTCAACGGGAGTGTTCGACGGTTGAGCAGAGCCTTGCAGGCGCCCTATGAAGCGACGAAGCAGAACGATCACCGAGCGCTGATAGCCCGCTGCAAAGGACACGGCTGAAGGGAGAAAACGTACGGCAGGCAGGCTTGAACGCGGTGATGCGCGCGTTCAAGCCTGGACAGAGGTAACCGGGAGAGCGGCGCTACGGCACAAAGGTGCAAGCGCAATCGTTGGGTTGCAGGGGCTGGCATTCCCAGGCAATCACCGTCAGGAAAAGCTGCAAGCTCAAGGCGGTGAAAGGTACGCGTGTTGTTGGTCAGACGCTGCGATGGCATGCTCTGGGCTGATCAAGGGACTAGCCAATAGCCACCGGACTCACCGGAATATCGACCGCACCTTATTTACAAACCCCTTGAACGATGAAAAAACTTTCTGGATAAACCTTCTCCCCGACCGGGGCGCCGGGCCGGGGCTTGGCCTCGGCTCTGGCTGTGGGTCAGGGTCAGGCTTGGGATCAGGCTTGGAGTCAGTCGGCTCCGAAATGGGACTGGGAACGGGACTCGGAACGGGTTCCGACACAGGGACAACAGTGGGCCCAGGCGTCGGTGTGACAGTCGGCGCCTCACCGTTCCAGATCACATCCGTCTGCTTGATCTGGCTTTGGCTGGCGATCATCAGATCCGCCGTGCCGTTCCCCGTTGTATCCACAGCCAACGTGGAACGGCCAGTCTTCGAGTCATGACCGAGCACGGCATCCCCCGCTTTTGTGCCGAATTTATCAACGAAATTCAACGACTTGATCCCTGCCTCCTGGAGAACGCCGGTGAGGTCGATCTTGTCGAGCCCGCTTTGGAAGTCCTGAATAACGTCTGGGTTCTGCGGTGTCGAATCGCCGATGCGGTGATACACAAATGTGTCTGCCCCTGCACCGCCGTGCAACTTATCGGCACCCTTGCCGCCCGTAAGGCGATTGTTGCCCTCGTTTCCCGTCAAGGTATCGTTGCCAGCACCGCCGATGGCATTTTCGACAATGACGCCCTTGGCAATCGATACGTTCCCGCGCAAGCCTCCCACGTCCGAAAACGCCTCAGCCTTGAGGTTGATGGTTTGGTTCTGGGTAAACCCGGAGAAATCGAGCGTATCGTTACCGCCGCCATCCCAGACGGTAAAAATCGGCTTGTCACTCCCCTGCTTGAGGCTGTAGACCTCGCGACCGGCATTGGAATTGAAGCCATAGGTAGTGTCGGTATTGCGGGTCTTCGTATTGGCGCCATAGAGCCGCTGTGCTGCCGCGACATCGTCCATCATCGGTGCCGCCGGGCTGCGGCCGGCAAACTTGTGCCCCGGTTGATGGGTCTCGGCCCAATAGCTCATGACACTGCGTGCCTTGGTGTCCTGTGCATATTCGGCACTGCGCTCGTAGTTGAAGCCTTGGCCATTGTATTCACCTGGATGACTGAGCCCCAGGGTATGCCCCAGTTCATGGATCAACAAACCCAGAAAGTGGCTGCCCATGGTCGGGTTCTGCCCACCCGAAGTGCCTATATTGGCCTGGACTTTTGCATGCTGACCGAACGGAAAGGTTGCCCAGCCTCCCGATCCGCCAGTCCCCTTGATAGTGATCTTGCCATCGGTGTTTGAGTCATTTTCAACAAATTCGATATTGGCGATATCCGCCCAGTATTGAAGGGCTTGCCTGGCTCGCTCTTTCTGCGCCGCATTGAACCCCCCGGAAAAGTTAAACCCCACCACAACTTTTCCATCTCTATTACTGTCCTTAAACTTCGCATTACTGCGCGTAATATGTTTCGCCGCCTGGTCCGTGGTGAAAGATTTTTTATTATTGGCCCAACGAATAACTTGCTTCTCATCAGGTGAAAAATTGGAGTTCAATGTCTCAGGGGGATGCGACTGGAAAGACTGTCTAACTGGGATATGCATGGCACTTTACTACTCTGAACAGTGAAATGAATCGTCCATGTACAGGAGTTATCGATGCCGACTGTTCCGTAGTCAGCCCGATAAAGCTCCCATATTGAAAACGCCTTCACCATCGCTAATTCTTTGCAAGAAAACCCTATAAACACGACCGCAAAAAATCCGCACACAGTTTATTCAGCGCAGCACAGCCGCCCCTTATCAATCACGCTAAAACCCTGATACTACAGACGTAAAAACGCGCAAAGCGTTAATTTAATCGGGTCGACAGTTAAACTTCAAACATTCAGCAACCCACTCAAACACATCAGAAAAAAATAAGCTCAGTGCCAGGGTTTTATCTGAGACCTGGCCTCATCAGGCACTACATGACGGGGTTGTCCTAACCTACCGGGACTTGGGTCAGGCTCATACGCAATGCCGGTGGTCCAGGCAGCACAGCAAGCGTTCAACGGTGTGCGCCAATGGGCCGGAATTATCCAACACGAACAAACCCGCGCCGTGACCTGCGATCAATTCGGCAGTGAACCGCGCATTGCGCGCCAGGCGTTGCTCGATATCCGCCAACGACTCCCGCCCACGCGCAATCAGACGTTGGCGCAACACCGCTTGGTCCACCGTCAGCAGCAATACCAGCAAGGTCGGATAACGCTCGCGGGTCTGCGCCAGGTGGGCACGGGAGCCGTTGACCAAAACATCGTCGCCGGCGGCCAGCCAATCGTCGATGTCCTTGGAGATGCCGTAGGACAAGCCATTAGCCTGCCAGCTCAAGGCAAATGCACCCTCGGCCTCCATCGCCGCAAACTGCTCGGGGCTCACGCCTTGCGCCGCTTCGCCCACCGCCTCCGCTGACCGTGTGATTACCCGCCGCACCAGGCGACACCCACGCTCGACCAGGCGTGGGCGCGCGGCGTCCAGCAGGCTGTCCTTGCCCGACCCCGATGGCCCGATGAGATAGATCAACCTGCCCGCCATCAAAACACCCTCTTCGCTTGTCTCCAGACCTGTACCGGCGCCCCGGTGTCAGCATTCGGCGCGTCAAGCCATCGTCAGGGCTGGAAAGTATTTCCAGCCAACCTGCCCTTGCAGGCCGGCGGCGGCCACATTACCCGAGTGTGACCCACCGCGCACCACGCTCGGCACGTGCACCAGGCTTTCCGGGCTTATTGGAGTGAGTATGTAAATTTGTAACAACGATACAACATGAAACAAATGCTCAATGGTCGCCCCTACTCACAATCTATAGAAAGCTCAGCACGTTCCTACATGGGAATGTTTTTCATCCTACAGCTGACAGTTTAAACAAGGATCTAGAACATAGCGTTCGACGTAATTGTAGTAGGCGCGTGCCGTTCAGGGAGTGTGCATGTGCCGAATGAATTGATGGCCCTGTGTCAGGCATTGCCCCATGCAGCCATTCTCGGCTTCGGCATGGCCTTGGCCCAATCTTCGGTAGACCTGGACATCGTGGCGGAGGTCATGCCGCCGCCCATGCTGGCAGGATTGCTCATTTCCATGGGTAGCCTGGGGGATCGCAAAGGCCATCGCAAACTCCTGCTGATCGGCTCACTGGGGTTTACCCTGGTGTCGGTGATGACCGCTTATTCCAGCACCGCCACGCAGCTGGTCGTGGGACGCGCATGCATGGGGGTTTTCGGGGCGATGTTGATGCCGTCAACGCTGGCGCTGATTCGCTCAGTGTTCGAGGACCGGGAAGAGCGTCGCCTGGCCGTGGCGATCTGGGCAACCACCTTGACCGTCGGTTCTGCGCTTGGGCCGTTGGTCGGCGGCATATTGCTGGAGTTCTTCAGTTGGGGGTCGATTTTTCTCCTGGCCGTACCGGTGCTGGTGCCTCTGTTGATCCTCGGCCTCTGGCTGCTGCCTGAGTCCGAGCCGGACGCGTCGGGGCCGATGGATGTCATCAGCATTGCGCTCTCGATGGTCGCCCTCAGTGCGCTGGTGTACAGCATCAAGCATGTCGCCAGTGAAGGGCCGGACGCCTGGGCACTGGCGGTATTGGCCGTTGCAATCGTGAGCGGCTGGCAATTCGTACGCCGTCAGTTGCGCCTCCCTACCCCCTTGATGGACCTGAGCCTGTTTCGCAACAAGACGTTCAGCGGCTCGGTGACCATCAACCTGATGAGCCTGGCCTTCCTGATCGGCTTCGTGTTCTTTGCCACTCAGTTGCTGCAAATCGTCCTGGGCATGTCGCCCTTGAACGCCAGCCTGGCGCTGATACCGGGCCAACTCATGGCAATTGTGGTGGGGATCCTGATCGTCCCGGTCGCCCAGCGCGTCTCGGTCAATGTCCTGATTCCCATCCTGCTGGCCTCCACCGCCGGCGCGTTTTTGCTGGTGGCCAGCCTCGGTAGCAGTTTGACGGTGATCGTGGTTGCGTTTGCCTTGTTGAACATTGGCGTCGGCGCCATTGCTACCGTCTCTAACGACGTGATCCTGTCGGCCGCCCCAGCCAACAAAGCCGGCGCCGCGTCAGCCATCAGCGAGACGGCCTATGAAGTCGGCGTAGTACTCGGCACCACCGTGCTCGGTGGCCTGGTGACGGCGTACTACCGTGGCACGCTGCACCTACCGGACTTCTTGAGCCCTATGCAAATGCAACTGGCAAGCGAAACCTTGGCAGGCGCGCACGCAATCTCGGCCACCCTGGCGCACGACCAGGCCAGTGAAGTCATGGGCAACGCTATACAGGCATTTGTAGGAGGGACTCAACTGATGGCCTGGGCCACCTTCAGCTTGGCGGTGCTGGCCATTGTCATCGCCAGGCGCACATTGAAAGGCCAGGAGACTGCGCCGGTGTGAAGTGGGTGCGGGCGGACGAACCAAGTACATCTTGAGTGCGGGGGTAACCCGACAGGACGCCGGGTTAGATCCAACATCCCGATCGACTGTCAGGCCGCCTTCGCGAGCAAGCCCGCTTGTATGCTAGGACTTGAAGGGAGGAGAAGGGACAAAGCCCGATTCTGACTGTTGACGCAGTACAGACCGTGGGAGATTTCGCCCCTCCTCCTTTCACCCAAGCGCCGATAAAGAATGCATCTGGCTATGACCGACGATAGGAACAAGCCTGCGCCTCTGGGTGAGCCCTTCAAGTGCTCAAAACCTTAGCCCGGAGGAAGCCCCATGGCAATGCCAGTTTCTGTCTCAAAGCCAATCGTAGGCGTCGATGTCGCTAAGAATGAACTGGTGATTTATCACGCTGAAGTCGATCTGTTAGAAACAATCCCAAACACCAAAGCCGCTATCAAAAAATGGCTGAAGGCCTTGTCCTGCAAAGTGGCCATCGCAATTGAAGCCACCAATATCTACCACTTGGAGTTTGCTGATCTAGCTCATGAAGCTGGTTGCGTGGTTTACATGGTTGGAGGTTATGAGCTCAAGCATTACCGCGAAAGCGTGAAGATCCGGGCCAAGACCGATGCTTTGGATGCCAAGCTGCTCGTCCGCTATTTGAGAAAGGAGGCAGACGAACTGCGTCCCTGGACACCTCCATCACCGCTGTATCGCCATCTTCTAAGCCTGTTTCGTCGGCGCGCAGCCTTGGTTCAGGCGCGCGTCAGCCTGACGCAAAGCTGGGCGAACGAGCCGCTTCTTAAGGCCTCGTTTGCCGAGCAGGTGAAGTCGATGCAGAGACTGGAAGGGTTAATCGAAAAAATGATCAGTGACTGCCTGAAAGAAGCAGGTTTACTGGGTCAGTTGAAGCGTTGCTTGAAAGTCGAAGGTATCGGTTTTTTGACTGGCGCGCGTTTGATTGCCACCTTCCAACGGGGAGAGTTCAGGAATTCGGACGCGTTTATCGCCTTTCTTGGTATGGATTTGCGCGTCAACAAGTCAGGACAGAAGGATGGTCGTCGTAGTTTAAGTAAGCGCGGCGACTCAGAAGCTCGGCGCCTGCTGCATAACGCAGCGATGGCGGCTAGCCGAACAGAGACATGGAAAGCGTTTTATCAAGCACAGAGGGCGCGAGGCTATAGCACCACACAGGCGCTGGTAATACTGGCCCGCAAGCTTGCTAGGGTGGTGTTCGCTCTGCTGAAAGGGCAAAGCGAATATCAGCCAAAAGTTGGTTGAGGGTTGCCCCTCAACCATAGAATCTCCCACACTTGGATTGCGGGGCGTCAGGTAGATAGGTATCGGCTGGCAGGCCGTCATCGCAGGCAAGCCAGCTCCCACAATTGGTCAGGTGTCGGCTGTCAGGCAAGCTGCCGCCCAACTAGAGGGCGATGCGAGGGAGCTTGCTCCCGTGACGGCTTGACAGCCGACGCTGGGCCAACTGAAGCGCTGCGATCCAAATGTGGGAGCTGGCTTGCTCGCGAAGGCGGCTTGGCAGCCGACCAATATGTTGGATCCAGACCGAGTACATATCCGTTATTGAGGTAACAGCCACTTAGGGTTCCGCCCAACGGCGGCTACAATCTACAAAGTTGTGTAGATACCTATAGTCATCGCAGGCAAGCCCGCTCCCACAGTGGAGAGCATTTCAAATCGGAAATAAAAAAGGCGACCTGAACACGGTCGCCTTTTGTCATTGCGCGTACTGCTTGCTCAGCCCCGGCGGCACGCCCTGCACGTTGGTTTCTTCCCATGGCCCGTTGGGGCTGATGGACCGGCTCCAGCCGTTGCTCCAGCGGTAGTAGGTGCGCTGGCGGTAGAAGGTGTCAGGCTGGTCATCCAGCACGTACACCTGCATCTTGCCGTCCCAGTGGCTGGCGGCGCCCGGCGGTGGGGCGAAGGTCGGCGATTTGCTTGGCAGAGGCTTGGGCGGCGGCGTCACCGGGCCAGATGGTTTGGTGCTCGGCTGGGTCGAGGGGCCAGACGGTGGAATAGTCGGGCCGGTCGGCGCCGCAGGTGGGCGGTGGACCGCACAGGCGCTCAGGCCCAGTACCAGGCTGAGCAGGGTGATGCGTGCAAATGCGGTCATGGGTGTGTCCTCAGAATTACTGGTCCGGAGTGTCGATGGTCAATTGCTGCAGCGCAGTGGTGCTGCTGGCCAACGGTTGGCTGCGGCCGATCCATTCGCCAGCGGTCGGTTGGCCGGCCCGGGATATGCGCGCAACCAGTTGGACTTCGGGGAAGTTGGACAGTTTCAACTGCGGCATCATCGCGTCGGCATCGCCCAGTTCGACGGTGACCGGCAATGCGTCGACGGTTACACGCTTGGCCGCCAAGGGCGCCGGGGGGCCGTTTACGGCGCGGGCGAAGATGAACACGCTGTCGCCTGGCAGGGCCTTGGCTTTCACCTCGGCAGATACGTCCACCCGCACGGTCAGCAGCGCCTTGGGCGCCTGAGCCAGGCTGCCACCGCTCTCCTTGAGCTTCTCTGCTGCGCGGTCAATTCCGCCTTGCAAGGCGACACGGGAATTGTCCTCTGGCGGCAGTTGCGCGAGCAGGCGGTTCCAGTAGTCGATGGCTTCCTGATAACGCTGGCCCTCAAAGGCAGCGATACCCAACAGGCCAAGGCTGGTGACTTCCTTGGGGTCGAGCTTCAAGGCTTCGTCGGTCAGCGCCTGAACCTGAGGCGACCATTGTTTGTTGTCGGCAAAGTACTGCGCCTGGGCCCATTGGCCGAGCAGTTCCGGTTGGCGCCCGGCCAACGCAACCGTACGTTCAAAGACTTTGGCGGCATCGGCGGCACGGTCCTGGGCCATATAGGCGCGCCCAAGGAAGTACAAACCTTCTGCCGAATCCGGTTGCGCGGCGGCGGCGCGTTCCAGGCGGCGGGTCATGTCGGCCATGGACACCGGCGGTTGGGAAAACTCACGGGTCAGTTCAACCTCGTCGCTCGCTCCATAATGCAGGTACAGCGCCACGCCCAGCACAGGCACCAGAAACGCCGCCAAAAACGGCAGCGGTTTGCCTAACCGCGATTCGCGGGGTTTTTCCACACCTTCGGTGTCGGCCAGCAACTCGCGGGCCGCTTCGGCGCGGCCGGTGTCGAGTTGCGCGGTATTCAACACACCTTCGTCCTGCTGCGCTTGCAGCTCGGCGACGCGTTCCTGGTACAGCGCCACGTTCAACGCGGTGCGATCCTCTTCACGCTGGGCACGACGGCCACGCAACACAGGGATCAACAGGAAACTCAGGGCAATCAGTAGCAGCAAACCGGCTGCGAGCCAGAAATCAATCATCAGTCTTGGTGTCCAGCAATTGGTCGAGGCGTTTACGCTCTTCAGGGGACAGCGCATCGGCGCCATCAATCGGTGCGACACGGCGCCGACGCACGATCACGGCCATCACCACCACGCCGGCCAGCAGCAGCCCGGCCGGGCCAAACCACAGCAGCGCGGTCTTGCCGGTGAGTGCCGGTTTGTAGCGTACGAAATCACCGTAGCGGTCGACCATGAAGTCGATGATCTGCTGGTCGTCCTTGCCCTCCCCCAGCATGCGGAAAATCTCTCTGCGCAGGTCGGTGGCGATCGGGGCGTTGGAGTCGGCGATGTCCTGGTTCTGGCATTTGGGGCAGCGCAGTTCCTTGGTCAGGTCGCGGAAACGCTCGCGCTCGGCGTCGTTGGCAAATTCGTAGGTGTCGATGGCGGCGTGGGCCACGCCGGCCAGGCCCAGGGTTAAAACGGCAGCGGTCAACCAACGCTTCATGGCTTGGCCTCATCGACCAGGGCCTGGTACTTGGCGGCCAGTTGCTCGCGCCACACCGTTTCGTCGATCACGCCGACGAACTTGTCACGAATCACACCCTTGGCGTCGATGAAGAAGGTTTCCGGCGCGCCGTACACGCCCAGGTTCAACCCCAGGTTGCCGTCTTCGTCGCGGATATCCAGCTGGTACGGGTTATGAAATTCCGCCAACCACTTCACGGCCGCCGCATTGTCGTCCTTGTAGTTGATGCCGTAGATCACCACGCCCTTCTCGGCCAGCTTGTTCAGCACCGGGTGTTCGACGCGGCAAGAGATGCACCAGGTGGCCCACACGTTGACCAGCGCCGGCTTGCCCTGCAAATCTGCCTGGGTCAGGGTCTTGTCACCCTGCACCGTTGGCAGGTTGAAGGCGGGGAACGGCTTGCCGATCATCGCCGAAGGCAGCTCGGCCGGGTCCAGGTACAACCCGCGATACAGGAACACCGCCACCAGCAGGAACATCGCCAGCGGCACAACCATCAACCAACGCTTCATACCGCAGCTCCCGAAAGGCCAAGCGCTTCACGCACCCGGCTCTTGACCTTGACCCGATAGCGCCGGTCCAGCGCTGCGAGCAACCCGCCGAACCCGGTGAGCAACCCGCCGAACCAGATCCAGCGCACGAACGGTTTGACATGCACGCGCACGGCCCAGGCGCCATCGCCCAGAGGTTCACCGAGGGCCACATACAGGTCACGGGTGAAACCTGCGTCAATGCCAGCCTCGGTCATCATCGAACTTTGCACGGTGTACAGGCGTTTCTCCGGGTGCAGCACGGCGATTTCCTTGCCATTGCGCACCACGCGCACCGTGCCTTTGTCGGAGGTGAAGTTCGGCCCTTCAAAGTGCTTGGCACCTTCGAAGATGAAGTGGTAACCGGCCAGGTCCATGGACTCGCCCGGCGCCAGGCGCAGGTCGCGCTCGGCGCTGTTCTGGCTGGACAGCACCACCCCAAGGGCGCACACCGCAATACCAATGTGGGCGATCTGCATGCCCCAATAGCTGCGGGTCAGAGTGGGCAGGCCTTTGATCAGGCCTTTGTGGCGCGTCTTGTCGACGATGTCCCGCGCCCCCGCCAGCAACACCCAGGCCGCCAGCAGGAAGGTGGCGAGTACCGCCCAATTGAAGTCGCCGTAGGCAAACCCGGCGATCACCGCCAGGGCCACGCTGCCGAGCAGCACCGGCATCAGCATGCCCGCCAGCCATTTCACCGGGGTGTCTTTCCAGCGCACCAGCACGCCGACCGCCATCACTACCATCAACAGGCCCATCAACGGGATGAACAACGCATTGAAGTACGGCGGCCCCACGGACAGCTTGGCGCCGCTCAAGGCATCCAGTACCAGCGGGTAGAGGGTGCCGAGCAGGATCATCGATGCAGCCACCACCAGTACCAGGTTATTGCCCAGCAACAGGGTCTCCCGCGACCACAGGTTGAAACCGACGTGGCTCTTGACCACCGGAGCACGCAGGGCGAACAGGGTCAGGGAACCGCCGACCACAAACAGCAGGAAGATCAGGATGAACACGCCGCGCTCAGGGTCTGAGGCAAACGCATGCACCGAGGTCAGCACGCCCGAGCGCACCAGGAAAGTGCCGAGCAGGCTGAGGGAAAACGCCGCGATGGCGAGCAGTACCGTCCAGCTCTTGAACACGCCACGCTTTTCGGTGACGGCCAGGGAGTGAATCAGCGCGGTACCCACCAGCCACGGCATGAAGGAGGCGTTTTCCACCGGGTCCCAGAACCACCAGCCGCCCCAGCCAAGTTCGTAATAGGCCCACCACGAGCCCAGGGTGATACCGATACCGAGGAAGGCCCAGGCGACGATGGTCCATGGCCGTGACCAGCGCGCCCAGGCAGCGTCGAGACGCCCGCCGAGCAAGGCGGCGATGGCGAACGCGAAGGCCACAGAAAAGCCCACATAGCCCATGTAGAGCATCGGCGGGTGCACGATCAGGCCGATATCCTGCAGCAACGGGTTGAGGTCGTGACCGTCCACCGGGATCTGCGGCAGGATGCGGGTGAACGGGTTGGAGGTCATGATCAAAAACAGCAGGAAGCCGATGCTGATCATGCCCATCACCGCCAGCACCCGCGCCAGCATCACTTGCGGCAATTGGCGCGAGAACACCGATACAGCGAAGGTCCAGCCGCCGAGGATCAAGGCCCACAACAGCAATGAACCTTCGTGGGCGCCCCACACGGCGCTGAACTTGTAGTACCAGGGCAAAGCGCTGTTGGAATTGTTGGCGACGTAGGCGACGGAAAAATCGTCGGTCATGAAGGCGTAGGTCAGGCAACCAAAGGCGAACAGCAAGAAGGCAAACTGGCCCCAGGCGGCAGGCTGCGCCAGGCTCATCCACAGGCGGTCGCCGCGCCAGGCACCGAGCAAGGGCACCACGGCCTGGACCACGGCAAAGCACAGCGCGAGGATCATCGCCAACTGGCCCAGCTCCGGAATAAACAGTGCGGACGTCATGGCTCAGCCCTCCTTGACTGGGGTGGCGGGCGCGGTTTGGCCGCTGTCTTTCAAGGCTTTGGTGACCTCGGGCGGCATGTATTTTTCATCGTGCTTGGCCAGCACTTCGTCAGCCACCACCACGCCGTCGGCGTTGAGCTTGCCCAGGGCGACAATGCCCTGGCCTTCACGGAACAGGTCCGGGAGGATGCCGCGATAGGTGATGGTCACGGCCTTGTTGAAATCGGTGACCACGAAGGTCACGTCCAACGAATCGCCGGAACGCTTCAACGAGCCCTGCTCCACCATGCCGCCAGCGCGGATGCGCGTATCGACCGGTGCCTCGCCATTGGCGATCTGGGTGGGCGTGTAGAACAGGTTGATGTTCTGCTGCAGGGCGCTCAGGGCCAGGGTCACGGCAATGCCGACGCCGGCCAGGATGGCAAGGATGATCAACAGACGCTTTCTACGCAGCGGATTCACTTTTCGGTCTCCCGGCGCAGACGTCGCGCCTCTTGTTGCAGGTAACGCTTGCGGGCCAGGATCGGCGCGGCGACGTTGAGGGCCAGCACCGCCAGGCAGATGCCATAGGCCGTCCAGACATACAGGCCGTGGTGGCCCATGGCGAGAAAATCACTGAAAGAAGCAAAACTCATCCACGTGCTCCCAGGCAGCTTTGCACTTCGGCCTTTACCCAACTGGTACGGGCTTCACGCTTGAGCACTTCAAGGCGCATGCGCAGCAGCAGTACGGCGCCGAAGAAACAGTAGAAACCCAGCACCATCAGCAGCAACGGCGCCCACATTTCCACGGGCATCGCCGGTTTCTCGGTGAGGGTGAAGGTGGCGCCCTGGTGCAGGGTGTTCCACCACTCCACCGAGTACTTGATGATCGGGATGTTGATCACGCCGACAATCGCCAGCACCGCGCAGGCCTTGGCGGCGCTGTCACGGTTGCTGATGGCGTTGCCCAGGGCAATCAGGCCGAAATACAGGAACAGCAGGATCAGCATCGAGGTCAGGCGCGCATCCCACACCCACCATGAGCCCCAGGTCGGCTTGCCCCAGATCGCACCGGTCACCAGCGCCACGGCGGTCATCCACGCACCGATGGGCGCGGCGCATTGCAGGGCTACATCGGCCAGCTTCATCTTCCATACCAGGCCGACGATGCCGCACACCGCCAGCATCACGTAGCAGGACTGGGCCAGCATCGCGGCAGGCACGTGGATATAGATGATGCGAAAGCTGTTGCCTTGCTGATAGTCCGGCGGCGCAAAGGCCAGGCCCCAGACCAGGCCGATGCCGATCAGCAGGATGGCGGCGATACTCAACCACGGCAGCAGCTTGCCGCTGATGCCATAAAACCATTTGGGCGAGCCGAGCTTGTGAAACCAGGTCCAGTTCATTGCTGTTTCCATCACGGTGCTTTTCGTCGTGGCGAAAAGCTCAGGGTCTTTACTGACTCAGCGTTATTGACGCCGGGTCAGACCTCATTATTCACCGACGCTGATTTTCAGGCCGGCGGCTATAGCAAAGGGTGTCAGGGTTACCGCCAGGGCGGTCAGGCTACCCAGCCACAAGAGGTAACCGGTCGCCGGCATCCCCATAAGCGCGGCTTGCAAAGCGCCGCTGCCCAGGATCAACACCGGGATATACAAAGGCAGAATCAACAGGGCCAGCAACAGGCCGCCCCGTTTCAAGCCGACGGTCAACGCTGCGCCCACCGCCCCCAACAGGCTGAGCACCGGCGTGCCGAGTAACAAGGACAGGAGCAACACCGGCAGGCATTCAACGGGCAACCCGAGCATCATGGCAAGCAGTGGCGAGAGCAAGACTAGCGCCAAGCCGGAAAAAACCCAGTGTGCCAGCACCTTGGCCAGTACCAGAAGTGGCAAAGGGTGCGACGAAAGGACCCACTGTTCCAGGGAACCGTCTTCGAAATCACTGCGAAACAGCCCGTCCAGCGAGAGCAGAACCGATAAAAGTGCGGCGACCCACACCAGTCCTGGGGACAAGGTTTGCAACAGTTTAGTCTCCGGGCCAACCGCCAGCGGGAACAGCGCGATCACGATGGCAAAGAACACCAGCGGGTTGGCCAGTTCGGCGGGGCGACGGCACAACAGCCGGGCTTCGCGGGCGACCAACAGGGCGAACACACTCATAGCGACC
The DNA here is from genome assembly GCF_041410225.1 of Pseudomonas sp. KT_2_4. Classification (NCBI taxonomy): domain Bacteria; kingdom Pseudomonadati; phylum Pseudomonadota; class Gammaproteobacteria; order Pseudomonadales; family Pseudomonadaceae; genus Pseudomonas; species Pseudomonas sp. KT_2_4. The sequence continues at coordinate 5,840,885 of NZ_CP166962.1, read as the reverse complement.
ACCGCCCAAGGTCCAGCTCACGGTAGCCAGCGGGCATACGCGCCAAGGTGTGGTGGGTGGTGAGCACCACCAGGCCACCTTGCTCGCAGTGCTGGGCCAGATGTGCTTCGAGTTGAGCCACGCCTTGTTTGTCGAGGGCCGTGAAAGGTTCGTCGAGAATCCACAACGGCGGGCCGGGCAAGTACAAGCGGGCCAGGGCCACGCGGCGCTGCTGGCCGGCGGACAGGGTGTGGCAGGGGACGTCCTCAAAGCCCTTGAGGCCCACCGCGGCCAGGGCCTGCCAGATGGCGTCACGGGAAGCAGGATGATGCAGGGCGCTGAGCCAACTGAGGTTTTCTTCAGCGGTGAGTACGTCCTTGATGCCAGCGGCGTGGCCGATCCAGACCAGGTTGCGCGCAAGCTCGCTACGCTGCTCGTGCAACGGTTTGCCGTTGAGCCGCACCACGCCGGCCGTCGGCTGCATCAGCCCGGCCAGCAGGCGCAGCAGGCTGGTCTTGCCGCTGCCATTGGGGCCACTGATTTGCACCATGTCGCCCCCCGAAAGCCGCAGGTCGAGTTGCTCGAACAGCAGGCGCAGGTCGCGTTCACAGGCAAGCGCTACGGCTTCAAGAAGAGGGCTGGTCAAGAGATCGCGGGCCTTTACGGTTCAAGTCGGCGGTGCAGCGGCCGTTATAGTGAGATGCACAATAACGACTTTGGCGACCGATTTTAGAGAGCTGGATCAAATAGTTGTGAGGTTTTTACCGCTCTCTTTGCAGACGGACGGCATTATACATGCGATGTCCTACTCTAAAGAGGGCAATTTCCCCAGAGACGATGCGCACGATGACCGGCGAGATCAACCTTCCTCCACTGCCGCCAACCTCCGCACCCGGGCCCACTCCGCTGCCTGGGGCCGGCGCGTTGCTCAAACTGCTGGAGCCGCAGGCCGGGTTGATCGACCCGGGGAAAACCGTGAACGCCGAGGTCATCGCGCTTAAACAAGGCGGCGAGGCCTTTCAGTTATTGCTCAAACTGACCCTCGCCGGCGGTCGCCAGACGCTGGTGCAAGCCAGCAGCGCCCAGCCCTTGCCCCTGGGCAGCAATGTGGCGGTGAGCCAGACGCCTGCGGGCAACCTGGCCATTACCTTGCAGCAAGCCATGAGTGCCAACGTGGCCGCCCTCACCCGCCTCGACACTAACCAAATACCGGTGGGTACGTTATTGCAGGCCAAGGTGCTGACCACGCAGATGCTGCCCCAGGGCACGGCGCAACCGGCGATCTATCGCTCGCTGGTGAGTGTGCTCAATAACGCCCTGGCCGGTGCCACCCTGACCCTGGAAAGCCCTCAGCCGCTGAGGGTGGGCAGCTTGCTCAGCGCCGTGGTGCAGAACGCGCAGACCCTGAACTTCGTACCGCTAAGCGGCCTGAAGGACCAACTGGCCGTGACGCAGCAACTTGCCACTCAGCAAAGTCGCCAAGGCTCGCTGGATGCGGTGTTCACCGCCTTGCAAAACCTGCCCCGTGGCGACAGCACATCGGCCGAGCTGCGGGCCGCCGCCGAGCGCTTGCTGGCGGCGTTGCCCGATCTGGCACAGGTCAGCAATCCCAAGATACTGGCCCAGGTGGTGCAGAACAGCGGCGCCTTTCTGGAAGCCAAATTGCTTGCCGGGCAGAACCCGCAAATCCCACCGCTGGACATGAAAGGCGCGCTGTTACGCCTGGTCGCAGACCTTTTGCCCGCCTTGCCTGCCAGTACCAACCTGAATGCGATCCTCGCCGCCAATACCCTGGCCCAGGTGTTGCCGCACTTCGTGCGCAGCCCGTTGAACACCCTCGGCCAGGTCGGCGCCCGGCAGATACCCGCCGGCTTCCCGCTGCCCGAGCGGCTCATGGCAAAACTGGAAGGTGAAGGCGACTTGGAAAGCCTGCTACGCCTGGCCGCCGGGGCGATCTCGCGCTTGCAGAGCCATCAACTGTCGAGCCTGGAACAGACCGGCATCACCGCCGATGGCCGCCTGCAAACGACCTGGCAGTTGGAGATCCCCATGCGCACCCTGCAAGACATTGTGCCGTTGCAGGTCAAGTTCCAACGCGAGGAGCCCGCGCCAGACAAGGACCAGCCCGAGCGCAAGGATAAAAAAGACCCGAAACAGATGCTCTGGCGCGTAGAACTGGCCTTCGACATGGAGCCGCTGGGGCCACTGCAGGTTCAGGCGCAGTTGTCTCAAGGCAAACTGTCCAGCCAGCTGTGGGCCAGCCGCCCATTCACCGCCAGCCTGATCGAAAGCCATTTGGGCAGCCTGCGCGAGCGCCTGGTGTCATCCGGGCTTAACGTCGGCGACCTGGATTGCCATCTGGGCACCCCGCCCCGTGGGCCAAAAACCGGGCTGGAGCAACGCTGGGTGGATGAAACCGCATGAAAAACGCCGCCCCACCCCGCCAGGCCATCGCCCTCAAGTACGACGGCCAACAGGCCCCCACCCTGACGGCCAAAGGCGACGACGCCCTGGCCGAAGCCATCCTCAAATTGGCACGGGAGAATGAAGTACCGATCTATGAAAACGCCGAGTTGGTGAAGCTGCTGGCGCGCATGGAACTGGGGGACAGCATTCCGGAAGAGTTGTACCGCACGATTGCCGAGATCATTGCGTTTGCCTGGACGTTGAAGGGCAAGTTCCCGGCCGGCTACGACCCGGAAGCAGGGCCAGTAGAGCGGGATGTCACTGAGCAGGGTGACGATTACTGATTGCTCATGAGCTCCCCACACATCCAACTGTGGGAGCTGGCTTGCCTGCTCCCACATTTTTGATCTGTGTTCAGTTCAGGACGTCGCTCAAAGGAATGAAGTTGACCCGGTCGCCGATGGCCAGCGTGGTGCCTTCCACTACCTCCACAAAGCCTTCAGCCCACGCCGCACTGCGCAGCACCCCGGAGCTTTGGTTGCGGTAGATGATCGCCTTGCCCTGTTCGATCCGCCCGCGCAGGTACTCGCGGCGGTTGCCGGGCTTGGGCCAGACGAACCCTGCCGGCACTTCGAAGCGCAGCGGCTGCACCTGCAGCACACCTTGACGACGCAGCAGATACGGGCGCGCCAGCAGCGCAAAAGTCACCAGGGTCGAGGCCGGGTTGCCCGGCAGGCCGATCACCGGCACGCCACGAAAATGCCCGAAGGTCAGCGGCTTGCCCGGTTTGATCGCCAGTTTCCACAGCGCCAGCTCACCCTCTTCCCGCAAGGCAATGCCAAGGAAGTCCGCTTCGCCCACCGACACACCGCCGGTCGAGAGGATCAGGTCAACGTTGCCCAGCCCCGCCAGACGCGCGCGGGTCTGTTCCAGATCATCCGGTAGAATCCCGGCATCAATCACTTCGCAGCCCATGCGCCCAAGCCAACTGCACAGCACGCGGCGGTTGCTGTTGTAGATCTGCCCAGGGCCGAGCGGCAACCCTGGCTCAATCAGTTCATCGCCGGTCGACAACACGGCCACGCGCACGCGCCGCACCACCTCGAGTCGATCACGTCCAAGAGACGCGGCCAAACCGAGTTCGATAGGGCCCAGGCGGGTACCGGCACTGAGTACGGTCTCGCCGACCGTGGTCTCTTGGCCCTGAGGCCGGATGTTGTCGCCCATCTGCAATGGTTCGGTGAAACTCACGCGCTGGTCGGCATGCACCACGGCGTTTTCCTGCATTTGCACGCAGTCAGCGCCTTGGGGCACCGGCGCGCCGGTAAAGATGCGTGCGCAGGTGCCGGCCGCCAAGGGTTCAGGGGCAGTGCCGGCGAAAATCCGCTGGCTCACCACCAAGGGTTCGCCGGTCCAGTCCGCCAGGCGCACGGCGTAGCCGTCCATGGCACTGTTGGGCCACGGTGGCAGGTCGAGTGTGGAGATCAGATCCTGGGCCAATACCCGGCCATCACACTCAGCCAGGGACAGTACTTCCTCCTCGCGGATCGGCGCGGCGGCGGCCATGTCGAGCAAACGTTGCAGGGCTGCTTCCACCGGCATCAGGGCGCCGGTCTTGCCGGGCTTATCCACGGGATTCACAAGGTTCGGCCTGCTTCAGATGCGGGACGAAATTGCACGGGCGGTGACGGTTATCCAACTGCTCGGCGAGGATGCCGTCCCAACCGGTGCGCACGGCATTGGTGGAGCCTGGCAGGCAGCACACCAGGGTGCCGTTGGCCAACCCCGCCAAGGCGCGCGATTGTACGGTGGAGGTGCCGATATCGGCCACGGATATCTGGCGGAACAGCTCGCCAAAACCATCGACCTGCTTGTCGAGCAGGCAGCTCACTGCTTCAGGGGTACTGTCGCGACCGGTGAAGCCGGTGCCGCCGGTAATCAGCACCACCTGCACCACGTCTTCAGCGATCCAGTGGGCCACCTGGGCGCGAATCTTGTAGAGGTCGTCCTTGAGCAGCACGCGCTCGGCCAGGCGGTGGCCGGCGGCGGTGAGGCGGTCGACGAAGACCTGGCCGGAGGTGTCAGTCTCCAGGGTGCGGGTGTCGCTGACGGTCAATACAGCAATATTCAGGGGTACAAAGGGCGCATCGGCCTTGGCTTTCATGGCACGGTCCGGTTGTCGAAGGAACAGCCCGGTGTTATATCACAGGCCCCTGTTTCCCTGCCGCAGCGCAACCACCATGACGTTTGAATTTTCCTCACTGCCGTGTTCGATCCTATTGCTCGCCGGTGGTCGCGGCCAACGCATGGGCGGCCAGGACAAAGGGCTGCTGGCATGGCAAGGCCAGCCCTTGATCGCCCACCTGCACCAGTTGGCCCGGCCGCTCACCGATGACCTGATCATCTCGTGCAACCGCAACCATGAACGCTACGCGCCCTATGCCGACCAGCAGGTGAGTGACGACAACCCGGACTTCCCCGGCCCGCTGGCCGGTATCCGTGCGGGACTCTTCGCCGCACGCCATGCGCATCTGCTGATATTGCCTTGCGATGTGCCGCAGGTCGATGCGCGACTGCTGGCCGACCTGCGTGCGACCGCACGACGCAACCCGCAGATACCGGTGATGGTGCGCCAGGGTGAATGCTGGGAACCCTTGCTGTGCATCATTCCCACAAGCCTGAAAAACCAGGTGGAACAGGCATGGCAAGCGGGTGAGCGCAGCCCGCGCAAGCTCTGGCTGCAACTGGGCGCGGTGGCCGTGGAATGCCCGGCCGATGACCCACGCCTGGCCAATCTTAATACGCCCGAGCTGTTGCACCCCGGGGCTGGCATGTCAGAATGAACCCTGCACAAGGAACTTTGCCGGCGTCCCGTACGTCACAAGGTCAGCAATTTAAAAGTATTCTCTCGGAGACAAACTCATGACTCAACGGACCATCGCCGCTCTCATGCTTGCACTGGGCCTCGCCACCCTCGCCGGTTGCGCCTCGCCAACAGTGATCACCCTGAATGACGGTCGCGAAATCCAGGCCGTCGACACCCCGAAATACGATGAAGATTCGGGCTTCTACGAATTCGAACAACTGGACGGCAAGCACACCCGTATCAACAAAGATCAGGTTCGCACCGTTAAAGACCTGTAAGCCTCAGCGCTTGCACACAAGGCCCGCCTAGCGCGGGCCTTGTTGTTCCTGGGGTTTACCAGTCCAGGGTGATCTGGCTGCGGAAGCTGCGTTGTTCACCGCTCACCGGGTCGATAAAGCGCACGCCCTGGGCCAGCAGCTTAAGTGGCTTGGCGTAATCGTCCTCGGCATCCTTGATTACTTCGGGGTAAAACGGGTCATTACAGATGCTTGCCCCCAGCGCCGTCATATGCACGCGCAGCTGGTGCTTCTTACCGGTCACCGGGAACAGGCCGTAGCGCCATAGATCAGCGTTTTTCTCGCGCACCTCTACCGCCGTCTCGGTGTTGCTGGCCCCCGGCCCTTCCTGCATGCGAAAGAAAGGCTCGCCATCCACCAAACGGCTTTTGTGCACCAACGGGAAGCTGAGGTGCGGCAAGGCCGGTGCGATGGCTTCGTAGAATTTGTCGATACGCCGTGTGGGAAACAATTGCTGATAGGCCGAACGGCTGTGCGGATTGGCGGAGAACAGCACCAACCCCGCCGTATGCCGGTCGATGCGGTGCAGAGGCACCAGGGCGGGATTGTCCAGGCGCCGGATCAAGCGTCGCAACAAGGTGTGCTCGACGTACTCGCCAGCGGGTGTCACTGGCAGGAAATGCGGTTTGTCCGCCACCACCAGGTGTTCATCGGCGTACAGGATGTTTTCCTGCACCGGAATCACTTTCTCGTTGAGCACTTCGCGAAAGTAATAGATGCACAGGCCTTCCTTGTAGCCCAGGCCCAGGCTGATCGGGTTGCCATTGACATCCAGCACCCGGCCGCGGGCAATGCGGTCCAGCCACTGTTCGCGGCCAATGGCCGGGAAGTGTGCGCACAGGCAATCGAGCACCGTCACCCAGGAGCCCGGCGGCAAGTACAGGGTGCTGGCTTGGTGCTGGGAGGGGGAAAAAACCAAAGTGGACATGCCGACGCTCAAAGCCTGGAAAACAGGCGGGCATTATCGCCCATGGCGCGCGATTGCCTAGGGCCTATCTCAGGCCTTGGCCAGTTGAGCCCGCAGCACCGGCGAGGCGCTCGCCGCCTCGGTGAATTCCTTGAGCCAGCGCAGCACGTCCACCGCTTCCCAACGGCCTGGGTCATACAGCGCGTAGAGCAAGCCCTGATAACCCACCACATCCAGCTGCTTGTGATAACCGGCGCGCTGGAACAGCGCCTCGATTTCCGCGAAGCAGGTGTTGAAATGCACTTTGTTAAACGGCGTCTTGCCTTCCGTGACCAAGCCATCGAGGCGCAGTTCGTTCACCGCGTCACGCACCACATCGGCGGACATGCGATTGACGCTGCTTTTAAGTTGTTCAACATTCACCACGGGCGTTCCCTCTATTCAATCGCTGTACGAATATACAGTAACTGAATATTTGAAAAGCCGCCATCGCATAAATCTCAGCGCAGGAAGGCAACCACCTGCTCGGTGTCGAACGGCCAGTCCAGTTCCGCCCCGGTGTCCGTGCGGCGAAGCACCGGAATCCGCAGGCCGTAGACATCTGTCAGGTCCTGCGGATCGGTGATATCCACCAACTCCACCAACAGCCCGTGTTCGACGAGCGGCATGACTTCGGCTTCGGCGATCTCACACAAATGGCAACCCAGGGTGCCGAAAAGCTGGCATTCAGGAAGCATGATGAAAGGACTCGGTCACAAAACGAATCTCCATTCTAAGCCCAACAAGCCCCTTGTAGGAGCGAGCTTGAACTGGTCAAGTAATCTTGGACACCGATTAAGGTTCACGCCACCAACCTTTCCTTCGCGACCGGCGACCGGTAGTCGTTGTAGCTGTGAGGCCTGCTGATGTTGTAGCGCGAGACATAGCGCTGCACGTCTGCCCGGGCCTCATGTTCCAGTTTGTAGCCCGTTTCAGGAACCCACTCTGATTTCAAACTACCAAAGAAACGCTCCATGGGGGCGTTGTCCCAGCACTCGCCTTTACGGCTCATACTTTGTCTAAATCCGTGTTTCACAAGCTCGTTTCGGAATTTATGACTGGTGTACTGACAACCTTGGTCTGAATGAAACAACACATCCTGGGGGCGGCCGCGTAGCTCAACCGCCATGCGTAGCGCTTCGCAGGTCAGATTGGCATCAGAAATCATCGAGAACGACCAACCCACGATCCTCCGAGCGTACAAATCCAGAACGGCGGCGAAGTACATCCATCGCTTGCCGACCTTGATGTAAGTTACGTCGCCACACCACACCTGGTTAACCGCCGTTACATCAAATTTTCGCTTGAGCACGTGCGGCGCAACCAATGCCTCAACGCCCGGCGACTTGTACTTATGGCGCCTGCGCTGACGACTAGCGATGCCAGCTTCGCGCATCAAACTGCGAGCCATATAACGTCCGATACGATGCCCTTTGGCTTTTAGCTCCTTGGACAAAGTACGTGCGCCGGCCGACTCTCTGGACGCCCTGTGGTGCTTGACCAGCGCGGCTTTGAGCTTGTCCCGTTCAGGATTTGCTCTGCCCTGGCGCTGGCGCCAGGCGTAGAAACTACTACGGTTGATCCCAAACGCCCGGCAACACCTTTTAACGCCGTATTGCTCGTCCAGCTCATCGATCAGCGTGAATGATCTTTGGCGTCCAAAAGCAGGAGAGCACTGGCCTTTTTTAGGATTTCAATGTCCAGGTCTTTCTCCCTGAGTAGGGCTTTGAGCCTCTGGATTTCTCGCTGATCAGCGGTAATTGCCTTGGCCCCTACCGGGGTCGAACCCAGGCGTTCTTTCTGCACTTGATCGACCCAGCGGCGTAGAGCAGTGGGGCCGATATCTAGGCTGGCACAGACCTCAGTAACCGGCTGGCCTTCATCCAGCACCATGCTGGCAGCCTTGAGCTTGAACTCACTCGAATAAGATTTACGCATATCCAAACACCTCAGATTTGGGCGCTATCATAACGCCCGATTGAAGTGTCCAAAATCATTAGGCCAGTTCAGCTTGCTCGCTCCTACGGTGCAAAAAGCCTGACCCAGATCACCATGGCCTATAACTGATTCAGCGATTCTCGCGGCTTTTTGCCGCTCACCCTGCAACGGAGATGCCTGTGTTCGCCAACCTGCTGATTATTCTGGCTTCATCCCTGGTGGTGATTGCGTTGTTTCGCCGGCTGCAGTTGCCTCCCGTGCTGGGCTACCTGTGCGTGGGCCTGGCAGTGGGGCCCACCGCGCTGGACTGGGTCAATGACAACGAAGACCTGCCGGACCTGGCCGAGATGGGCGTGGTGTTCCTGCTGTTTTCCCTGGGGCTTGAGTTTTCCCTGTCGAAAATGTTGGCGCTGCGCAGCGTGGTATTTGGCCTGGGCAGCCTGCAGGTGCTGGGGTGCGGGGCATTGCTGGGCGCTTTGTTGATGAGCTTTGGCCTCGCGCCTGGCATCGCGTTATTGCTGGGCGCAGGGCTGGCGTTATCGTCCACGGCCATTGTCAGCAAGGAATTGACCAGCCTCGGGGAAATCTTCAGCAGTCATGGCCAGAATGCGATAGGCGTGTTGCTGTTCCAGGATGTCGTGGCGGTGTTGCTGCTGACACTGGTGCCGGTGTTTGCCGGCAGCAGCGACCACGCCTGGTACTGGGCGCTGCCGTTGACGCTGGCTAAGACCGTGGTGCTGTTCGTGGGCCTGTTGTTCGCCAGCCGCTGGTTGCTCCCGCGCCTGTTCCGTGAAGTCGCCGCGTCTCATTCGGCGGAGCTGTTTGTGCTGCTGGCGCTGGTGATTGTCTTGCTCACCGCCTGGCTCACCCACCTGCTGGGCCTGTCCCCTGCCCTCGGCGCGTTCCTGGCCGGCATGCTGCTGGGCGAGAGCCATTACCGACACCAGATCGAAGCCGATATCCGCCCGTTTCGCGACATCCTGCTGGGGCTGTTTTTTGTCAGCATCGGCATGCTCATCGATCTGCAGTTGTTCGTCAGCCACAGCCTGTTGATCCTCGGCCTGACGCTCACGTTGATGCTGGTCAAAGGCATGGTCGTCGCGGCGCTGGTCAAGTGGCGTGACAGCGACACCGAAACGGCCTGGCGCAGCGGCCTGGCACTGGCCCAGGGCGGCGAATTCTGTTTTGCGCTGATGGCGCAAATGCAGCAGAGCCGGTTGATTCCCGATGAGTTCAACGGCCCGCTACTGGCTGCCACCTTCTGCTCAATGCTGCTGACACCACTGCTGTTACGTGCGGCACCGGCCATCGCCCTGCGCCTGCATCGCAAGCCCAACCAGCAAGTGCAACTGGAACACATCACCGCGCTCAACGCCCAACTGCATAGGCACGTGGTGATTTGCGGGTATGGCCGGGTAGGCCAGTCCATCGGGCGCTTTATGCGCCGCGAACAACAGGCGTTTATCGCCCTGGATGATGACCCCGAACGGGTGCAGGAAGCCGCCACCGAGGACAGCAGCGTGCATTACGGCGACTGCCGCCGTGGCGCTTTGCTCAGCGCCGTCGGCCTGGAACGGTCGCGGTTGGTGGTGATCGCGGTGGACAACAGCGATGTCGCGCTGGTGGTGCTCAAGGAGGCACGGCAGATCAACCCTGACGTGCCGATTTTGGTGCGCACCCGCGATGACAGCCAGTTGGCTGAGCTCAAGGCCGCGGGCGCCAGCGAAGTGGTGCCCGAGCTGTTGGAGTCGAGCCTGATGCTCGCCTCCCATGCCCTGATCCTGCTGGGTCTGCCGGACCAACAGGTGCAGGCGCGAGTGAACGAAGTACGGCGCAACCACTATCGCCTGCTGCACGGTTTCTACCCACCGGAACACACTGACGAAGACGCGCCGATCAGTCCTGACTGACCGCGCCGATTTTGTGAATCGACAGGTCTGCGCCGTAATACTCCTGCTCCTGGCTCAAGCGCAGCCCTTGCACACGCTTGATCACACCGTACACCAGCAAGCCGCCGCCAAACGCCACGGCCACGCCCAACCCGGTGCCGATCAACTGGCTGATCAGGCTCACGCCGCCCAGCCCACCGAGGGCGGCCTGCCCGAAAATACCGCAGGCAATGCCGCCCCACACACCGCACAAGCCATGCAATGGCCACACGCCCAGCACGTCATCGATCTTCCAGCGCGACTGGGCAGCGATAAAACACCATACGAACAAGCCACCAGCCACCACGCCCGTGACCAGCGCGCCCACCGGGTGCATCAGGTCGGAACCGGCGCAGATTGCCACCAACCCGGCCAAAGGACCGTTGTGCAGAAACCCAGGATCGTTACGGCCAATTACCAGGGCAGCCACGGTGCCACCGACCATGGCCATCAGCGAATTGACGGCCACCAGGCCACTGACGCCATTGAGGGTTTGGGCGCTCATCACGTTAAAGCCGAACCAGCCCACGATCAAAATCCACGAGCCCAGCGCCAGGAAAGGAATGCTCGACGGCGCAAACGCCACCAGACGCCCTTCACGATAACGCCCATTGCGCGGGCCCAGCAGCAACACCGCCGCCAGCGCCAGCCAGCCGCCCATGGCGTGAACCACCACGGAACCGGCAAAGTCGTGGAAGCTGGCACCAAAGGTTGCGAGCAGCCAGGCTTGCAGGCCAAGGTTGCCGTTCCACACCAGACCTTCGAAGAACGGGTAGATAAACGCCACGATCAACGCGGTGGCACACAGCTGCGGCGCAAACTTGGCACGCTCGGCAATCCCACCGGAAATGATCGCCGGAATCGCCGCGGCAAACGTCAGCAGGAAGAAAAACTTCACCAGGCCGTAGCCATGATCGGCGCTGATCACGGCGGCCGGTTGCAGGAAGCTCACACCGTAGGAGATCCAATAGCCTATAAAGAAATAGGCCAGCGTTGAAATCGCAAAATCACTGAGGATTTTCGACAAGGCGTTGACCTGGTTTTTCTGGCGCACCGTGCCAACCTCAAGGAAGGCAAAGCCGGCGTGCATGGCCAGCACCATGACCGCGCCAATCAGAATGAACAAGGTGTTGGAACTGTGGACGAGGGTGTCCACCGCGCTTTGCAAGTTTTCCATGGAGGTTGGCAGGCCTGCATCAAGGCAAAAAGCACCAAAGCGGTTCAAGCCAGGGTTTCGCGCACTAAATTGGCACCGCCGGCCTCGCCCTTCTTCAGAGGGCGTGAACCGATTTAGCGCAGCGATCAACACAACAGGCCGTTGCCGACAGGGTTTTTCCGCGAAGTTAAGTGATTTAGGGTAAGGTTTTTCAAGGTTTTCACCTCGACCGCCCGGATTCAGCGCAGGCTCCAGGGCCTGCGCACCAAGGCAAAGCAAAAGCTGTACCACACAATTGCAGTGAACCTTCAGCGAACGCCGCGACTCGAAACCACACGTACAGATCAGCTACCCACGGAGATAACCATGGCCGGTAAAACAGCAAAGACTGCTCAAGAGATACTGATGGAGGATTTTCAAACCCTGGTCAGCGATACCGAAAAGCTGCTGGACGACACTGCCGTGCTGGCCGGTGACCAGGCTGACGAGCTGCGCACCAAGATCCACGAGAGCCTGCTCAAGGCCCGCCAGACCCTGCAACTGACCGAAGACTCATTGCGCGAGCGCGGCCAGGCGGCGATCACTGCCACTGAAGACTACGTGCAAGCCAACCCATGGCAGTCAGTCGGCATTGCTGCCGGCGTAGGTTTTTTGATCGGTCTATTGGCTACAAGGCGCTAACCATGTCTATCGGCGAATCCAGCTCATCCACGAGCGCACATTCCTCAGCAAGCGGTTCAACTTCCCGACGCCTGGGCGCAGCTGTGCTGGGCTTGCTGCACAGTCATGTCGAGTTGTTCGGCATTGAATTACAAGAGCAAAAGGCCCGTACCGTCAGCCTGTTGCTGTTTGCCGGCCTGGCATTGGTGTTTGCCCTGCTGTTGCTGGTGGGCTTGTCGACGCTGGTGATGATCCTGGTGTGGGACACGGGCTATCGCCTGACCGGCATCATCTGCCTCTGCGTGTTCTATAGCCTGGCCGCTGCGTTCTGCGGCGTGCGCTTGAAGGCGGCGGTATTCGATGAGTCCACGCCCTTCCATGCCACGCTCGAAGAACTGGCCAATGACCGGGAGCGCCTGCTGCCATGAGCATGACTGAGATCCCGCAAAATACGTCACGCCGGGAAATGCGCAAAGCCTTGATCCGCCTGCGCATGGAAATGCACCGCCAGGAAATCCGGCATGAGTCCCAACAACTCATGGCCCCCCTGCACAAAATGCGCAATATGCGCCACAACTGGCAGGACAGCCTGGGCATCAAGCACGCGCCGTTGTGGGGCGTGGCGGCGGTCACGCTGATGGGCTTCTTTACCGGCAAGGGCGCCAAGGGCGGCAGTATCAGCAGCATCACGCGCCTGGTGCGGCTGGGTGCCGGGTTGATCCCACTGATCAAGTTGGCCATGCAAGGCGCTTCGCGCAAAAGCTGACCTTCGAAAGCCAATGACCGCAATGACCAGACACCTGCTGGTCATTGCGGTTTTTTGCGCTGCCTGTTAATTGATACTGACGCGGCCGACCGCTGGATTCGCTTGCCCCATAAAGGCCGAACCGGGAAGCTGGCGCTGTCATTCACCCTACGGAGAGCCTCTGCCTTGGATTGGCCCACCCTGTTGACCCGCGAACGTCTTGGAAAACCCCTGCACAGCCCTGAAGAACTGGGCCGCAGTCCCTTTCACAAAGATCACGACCGCATTATTTTCTCTGGCGCGTTCCGGCGCCTGGGGCGCAAGACCCAAGTACACCCGGTGACGAGCAACGACCATATCCACACACGCTTGACCCACTCGCTGGAAGTCAGCTGCGTGGGGCGCTCCCTGGGCATGCGCGTAGGCGAAACCCTGCGCGGCGCCCTGCCCGACTGGTGCGACCCGAGCGACCTGGGCATGGTGGTGCAATCGGCCTGCCTGGCCCATGACATCGGCAACCCACCGTTCGGGCACTCTGGCGAAGACGCCATTCGCCACTGGTTCCAACAGGCCGCCGGGCGCGGCTGGCTGGATGACATGAGCAGCGCCGAACGCAATGACTTCCTTAACTTCGAAGGCAATGCCCAGGGTTTTCGGGTGCTCACCCAACTTGAATACCATCAGTTCGACGGCGGTACGCGGCTGACCTACGCCACCTTGGGCACTTACCTTAAATACCCCTGGACCGCCCGCCACGCCGACTCGCTGGGCTACAAGAAACACAAGTTTGGCTGTTACCAGAGCGAGCTGCCGATTCTTGAGCAAATCGCCCACAAGCTGGGGTTGCCTCAGTTGGAGGAACAACGTTGGGCGCGTCACCCGCTCGTGTATCTGATGGAGGCCGCCGACGACATCTGCTATGCGTTGATCGACCTGGAAGACGGCCTGGAAATGGAGTTGCTGGAGTACGCCGAAGTCGAGTCATTGCTGCTGGACCTGGTCGGCGATGATCTGCCACAAACCTATCGCCAACTGGGGCCAATGGACTCGCGCCGCCGCAAGCTGGCGATCCTGCGCGGCAAAGCCATCGAGCACCTGACCAACGCAGCGGCGCAGGCGTTCGTCGAACAACAGGACGCCCTGTTGGCCGGCACGCTGCCGGGGGATCTGGTGGAGCACATGCACGGCCCGGCAAAGCGCTGCGTGCTGGATGCCAAGGACATGGCGCGCAAGAAAATCTTCCAGGACAAGCGCAAGACGTTGCATGAAATCGGGGCCTACACCACCCTGGAAATCCTGCTGAACGCCTTCTGCGGCGCGGCCCTTGAACAACATGGCGGGCGCACCCCGTCGTTCAAGAACCGGCGCATTCTCGACCTGCTAGGCAATAGCGCGCCAGACCCCGCCTGGTCACTGCACGCCTCGTTCCTGCGGATGATCGACTTCATCGCCGGTATGACCGACAGCTACGCCACCGAAATGGCACGGGAAATGACCGGGCGCTCCGGCCCCCAATAACGACTTCATCAGGCAACCTGTTCCCTGAAGCGAATTGCCCTACGACGGGAACAGAGCGGCCTGATCGAATTCGTACAGACACTCGAAGAATAATCACGCGCGCTCCCAACGGACCAGCCGAGTCATTCCTACTGCCCCCATCGACGCTTGCCTTACTGTGTGCTCTTTATGCCCAGCTATTCTCTCCGTATTCTTTTGGTGGAGGATCACCCCTTTCAACTCCTGGCCACCCAATGCCTGCTCAGAAGTTTCGGCTTCGACCAACTGACCGCGGTGGAAAATGCCGAGCAGGCCATACGCGCGATGAGCCAGTCCGAACACCCTTTCGACCTGATGTTATGCGACCAATGCCTGCCAGACCTGCCTGGGCTTGAACTGGTGGAAATCGCCAGCCGCCGACGCTTCATCAGCAGTGCCATCCTGTTGAGCGGCTTACCTACGCCAGAACTGGTCAACCTGACGACACAAGCCGCGCAACGAAATCTCCCCCTCCTTGGCTATTTGCCAAAACCTTTGAACAAAGATGATCTTGAAATATTAATCGGCTTAACTTTTGACCCCCTCATGTAGGATTTTAAACATTCCTTTCAACGAAAATAGATACGAGGCCCGCCGTAAATTCCCCAGCCTTGCGTCTTGTCATGATCGACCTCGAAACGCTCACATACCCTGTCACGATTACCTAACAACTTGTAGGTCTATACCTTTTTAAATGTAGGAACTTTCCTGTTCTGCATCTACTCCTTGCGAGCTTCATACTGCGGACTCACCTTCTGAGCTAATGTGCCCGCTTTATCTGCACCTGCATGGAATGTGACTATGAACTCAGTTTTTATTATCGACGACCATCCCGTTATCCGGCTTGCCATTCGAATGTTGCTGGAACATGAAGGTTACAAAGTCGTCGGCGAAACAGATAACGGGTGCGATGCCATACAGATGGTGCGTGAATGCCTTCCAGACTTGGTGATTCTCGACATCAGCATCCCGAAACTTGATGGCCTTGAGGTGCTCTGCCGGTTCAACGCCATGAACACCTCGATGAAAACCCTGGTCCTCACGGCTCAATGTCCGACGTTGTTTGCCACGCGGTGCATGCGCTCGGGGGCAGAGGGCTATGTGTGCAAGGAGGGTGACCTGAGCGAGTTGCTGAGCGCCATCCGCGCGGTGCTATCCGGCTACAACTACTTCCCCAGCCAGGCCTTGAATGGCCCCGGAACGGAAGGCATGGATGCTCAGGAGCTGGAACTGTTCAAGACCGTCAACGACCGGGAGCTGATGGTGCTGCAACTGTTTGCACAAGGTCGCACTAACAAGGAAATCGCCAAAGGTATGTTCCTGAGTAACAAGACCGTCAGTACTTATAAGAAAAGATTAATGCAAAAACTCCAAGCCAAATCCTTGGTCGACCTCATCGAGTTGGCAAAACGAAACGCGCTAGTGTGAGAAAGCGGATGCCCAGGCGTATAAAGGACTATCTGATTATATTAAGTGCCGGTTTGTACTTCAGCACAACTGTGCTGGCAGAGCACCAAACCAGCCCGGAACGCTTCACCCTCTTGAGTCGTGCGGGAGCTGTACAACTGGACACTCATTTTGACAAGGCCCAGCGCCAGTGGCTGCATAACAAACGTGAACTAACGCTGGGTACATCCAGTCCTGACTATCCACCCTTTGACCTCACGTCCAGCGGACATGATTATGAAGGCCTTACCGCCGATTACGCGGGATTGCTGGCCAAGGCACTCTCCCTGCCCATCACTGTGATGCGCTACCCGTCCCGGGCGGCTGCCATTCGCGCCCTGGAAGCCGGGGAAATCGACTTGTTGGGCTCCTCCAACGGCTTTGAGGCTGCAACGCCGAATCTGATCCTCTCCGAACCCTATGCGGTAGACCAGCCAGTCTTGGTCACACGCGAGGGAGAAACCCGCAGCCTCAGTGAAGGCCTCGACGGGCTGCGCCTGAGCCTTGTCTATCACTACCTGCCGCTTAATGAGGTGGAAAAGCTGTACCCCAAGGCGATCATCCGCGCCTACCCCTCTTATCAGAATGCCTTGAATGCAGTGGCCTTCGACCAGGCGGATGTGTTTCTCGGTGACACCATTTCCACCCATTACATGATCAACAAGGGCTACCTCAAAAACATTCGCATGACCAACTTCGGCAAGCATGAAGCTTATGGCTTCAGCTTTGCCACGCGTCAGGACAACCGGATGCTCTTGAGCATTGTCGATTCAGCACTGGCTTCGGTGCCCATCAATGAACGGGAGAGCATCGCCAAGCGTTGGAGCGCCGGCAGCGATATCCTGCTGACCGACAAGAAACTGCAACTGACCCAGCGCGAAGAGCGTTGGCTCAAAGACCACCCGGTGGTGACGGTCATCGTCAACGAAACCTTCGCGCCACTGACATTTTTCGATGCGGACGGCAACTTTCGCGGGATCACCGCGGACCTGCTGGAATTGATCCGCCTGCGCACCGGCCTGCGTTTTTCGGTACAACGTGGGCGCGACGTCAACGCGATGATCGACCAGGTCGCGACCCAGAAAGTCGATATGATCGGGGCCATCGTTCCCAGCAACGAGCGAGACCCACAACTTAATTTCAGCCGCCCTTACCTCGAAAACTCCTATGTGCTGTTGACGCGCAAAGAGCCAGGAGCGCCGTCGAACATGGAGCAAATGGCCGGAAAGCGCCTGGCGATAACCCAGGGTAACCCCTTGGCCGCAACCTTGACCAAGGACTTTCCTGAGATTCACCTGGTGGAAACCAGTGATACATTCAGAGCATCCGAGCTGCTCGCACAGGGACAAGTAGATGGGGCCGTGAACACCCTGGTGATCGCCAACTACTTCCTGTCTTCCCAGGTTTTCCAGGACCGCCTGCAAATCAGCGCCAGCATCGGCACCACCCCCGCAACATTCACCCTGGCCACCTCGCGCCAAGCCACGGAGTTGAGCTCGATCCTCGACAAGGCCCTGCTCAGCATTGCCCCGGATGAAATGGGCGTGATCAACAGCCGCTGGCGGGGCTACACCGCCGCGTCCGACAGTTACTGGCGAAACTATCATCAGTTGATCGCGCGCATCATCATCGGCACCGGCCTGTTGCTGTTGATTTCCTTGGCCTGGAACGCCTACATGCGGCGCCAGATCAAGCATCGAAAAATGGCCGAACGCGCCCTCAACGATCAGTTCGAGTTCATGCGCGCGCTGGTCAATGAGACGCCGCATCCGATCTACGTGCGCGACCGCAATGGCCTGCTGCAGACCTGCAACGACAGCTACCTGCAGGTGTTCGACGTCAAGCGTGAAGACGTGATCGGCAAAAGCGTGACCCAGATGAGCATGGCCCTGGAGTCGGAGGCGGCCCAGTACCATGCTGACTATCTGCGCGTGGTGGCCGAGGGCAACCCGCTGATCCTCGATCGCAGCCTGCATATCCACGACAGGAAACTGACCATCTACCACTGGATCCTGCCTTACCGCGACTCCACGGGTGAAGTCCAAGGCATCATCGGTGGCTGGATCGATATCAGTGACCGACGCCAGCTATTCGATGAACTGCGCGCCGCCAAGGAGCGTGCCGACGAGGCCAATCGCGCCAAGAGCACGTTCCTGGCCACCATGAGCCACGAGATTCGCACCCCGATGAACGCCGTGATCGGCATGCTCGAACTGACGCTCAAGCGCGCCGATCAAGGGCATCTTGACCGTCCGGCAATCGAAGTGGCGTACAACTCGGCCAGAGACCTGCTGGAACTGATCGGTGACATCCTCGACATCGCGCGTATCGAGTCGGGCCGCCTCAGCCTGGCGCCGGAGCGCGTGAACCTGCGGGAGGTCATTGAATCAGTGGTGCGCGTGTTCGACGGTCTTGCACGGCAAAAAACCCTCAGCCTGCTGCTGGAGTTCAAGCCCGACCTTAACGATATCGAGGTGCTGATAGACCCGCTGCGCTTCAAGCAGGTGCTCTCGAACCTTGTGAGCAACGCGATCAAGTTCACCGAACAGGGACAGGTCAAGATCAAGGTTGAACTGCAGCCTACCCAGGCACCGGAGCAGATCGAGCTGAAACTGGTGGTGGAAGACACCGGCATCGGCATCAGTCGGGAGGACCAACTACGCCTGTTCGAACCCTTTGCGCAAGCAGACAATTCCGGGCAACTGGCCCGTAGTGGTGCGGGCCTGGGGCTGGTGATCTGCCGCAGCCTGTGCGCGATGATGGGCGGCCAACTGAGCCTGAGCAGCGTGCCCATGGTGGGCACCCAGGTGCACGTCAACCTGAGCATGCCCCGCTTGCAAGCGGTCCAGCCGGTAGGTGACCAAACGCCGCAAAAGCCGGCTACCGCACTGATGCTTAATGTACTGGTGGTCGACGATCACCCGGCGAACCGCCTGCTGATGTGCCAGCAGCTGGGCTACCTGGGCCATAAATTCACCGCTGCCGAGCACGGTGCGGCGGGGTTCCAGGCCTGGCGTAAAGAGCATTTCGACTTAGTGATTGCCGACTGCAATATGCCCATCATGAATGGCTATGAACTGAGTCGCTCAATCCGTGAGTATGAGCAGCGCGAGCAATTGGTGCCCTGCGTGGTACTGGGCTTTACCGCCAACGCCCAGCCAGAGGAAAGGCAACGGTGCGTGCAAGCCGGCATGGATGACTGCCTGTTCAAGCCCATCAGCCTTACCGTGCTGGAGCGCCAACTGACACACATTGTCCCTAAAGCCGTGCACCCACGGCTGGACCTCGAATGCCTGGAAGCGCTGACCGGCGGTGATCCCCACTTGAGTCGACGCTTGCTGGAGGAACTGCTGAGCAGCAGCCTTCACGACCGCCAGCTGCTTATCGAACTGCTGGATCGACACGCGCCCCTCTCAGACATCATTGAGCAAGCTCACAAGATCAAAGGCGCGGCCCGTATCGTGCAAGCCCACTCATTGGCGGGGCAATGCGAAGCCTTGGAGCAAACCTGCTCTCGCAATGAGGAGTGGGCGGTGATCGAAAGCGGCATCAAGGCACTGGAACAACTCATGCTGGAATTGGAAAAGATGTTGCAGGTTCAGCTGGATGAGCTGCCAGGCCAATAAGTGCAACAGCCGGTAGCCCAAGGAACGAGCAAACGCGCTCCTTGCGCTACCGGCATAAACACCCGCCGCTTCAGCAGTCGGTCAATCGCAGGAAAATCGCCGCCAAGCGCTCGATCCCCACCTGGTCCTGGGGGGTAAACCGGGCCAAGGACGGGCTGTCGAGGTCAAGGACGCCAATCAATTGACCGTCCTTGACCAAGGGCACCACCAATTCACTGTTCGAAGCGCTGTCGCAGGCAATATGGCCTGGGAATGCGTGCACATCTTCCACGCGCTGGGTTTGCCGCGTTGCCGCAGCCGCACCACACACGCCACGACCGAACGGAATGCGCACACAGGCGATTTGCCCCTGAAATGGCCCAAGCACCAGCTCTTCATTGCGATTAAGGTAAAAACCCGCCCAGTTCAAGTCATCCAGCTGGTTGAACAGGAACGCGGAAAACTGCGCACTGTTGGCAATAAAATCGCGTTCATCAGCCAACAGCGACTCCAGTTGCGCGCACAGCATGGCATAGCCATCAAGGCCGCTGCCGGCCTGTTGTAGATCGATCATGGTTGACGTTCCAGCAATTTGAGACCTACCCAGTAACGGGCGAATTGATAGGCACACCGACCATTGCGGTTGCCGCGCCCAGTGGCCCAGCGTACCGCGAGGACATCAAGCTGTTCATCGCGCTGCCACTGCAAGCCGGCCTTGCTGGCCAGCTCACCGATCCAGTGCTCCACCACATCCAGGAAATGCTCCTGGCTAAACGGGTAGAAAGACAACCACAAACCAAAACGATCCGACAAGGCAATCTTGTCTTCAACCGCCTCGCTCGGGTGCAACTCGCCATCCACGCGTTTCCAGTTGTCATTGTCGCTCTGGTTTTCCGGCACCAGATGGCGACGGTTGGACGTGGCATACAGCAGCACGTTTTCCGGCGCCTGCTCCAGGGAGCCATCCAGCACGCTCTTGAGCACCCGATAGTCACCTTCGCCGGCCTCGAACGACAGGTCATCGCAAAACAAAATAAAGCGTTGTGGTAGCTTGATCAGTTGCTCGACCACCCGCGGCAGGTCCGCCAGGTGGTCACGCTCGATCTCGATCAAGCGCAGGCCCGCGTTGGCGTGCTGGGCGAGCAAGGCACGGACCATGGAAGACTTGCCGGTGCCACGCGAACCCCACAACAGCGCATGGTTGGCGGGCAAACCGTCGAGGAACTGTTGGGTGTTGCGCGCCAGTTGTTCACGTTGCTTGTCGACACCTATCAGGTCCGACAAGCGCATGTCCAGGCTGACCTCCAGCGGCAACAGGAAGCCATTGCGGCCTTCGCGCTGCCAACGGGCGGCGAGGCATTGGTTCCAGTCGATCGCTTGGCGCGGTGCGGGTAACAACGGTTCCAGGCGAGCCAGCACCGCATCGGCACGCTCAAGAAAGGCATTCAATCGAGAATCCACAGCTATTCCTCTGGCAAGTTCTTGCAAAAGATGGCGTATTGGCAACCCTGCGGCACACTGCATGGGCTGCATCAAACAAACGATTCATGCCGGGCAAGCCAAAGCTTGTGGATGTTCAGCTATGCTTGCCGGGCGAAGGGAAACGCTAAGTGGTTCAACACTCGATGGATATCAAGTTCGCCCACCGCTTGTCTTATAAACAAGCCAGATTGACTGTGCTGGTCGGTTTCGTGTTGGGAACCTTGCTCAGCCTGATCCAAATCGGCATTGATTATGCCAGCGAAGACGCATCCATCAACCGTGAAATACGCTCACTGATTGAAATCAGCCATAACCCGGCGTCACGCATCGCCTACAACATCGATGCCGAACTCGCCCAGGAACTGACCCTGGGCCTGCTGCACTCCCCTGCCATCATCCGCGCGCAGTTGATCGACAACAATGGCGTGGTGCTGGCCGACGTCAACCGCCCGCGCAAAGAAAGCAACTATCGGCCCGTCAGCGATTTTCTGTTTGGGGCCAATCGCCAGTTTGAAGACCGGCTGTTTCTCAGCCATATGCCCAACGACTCCCTGGGTGTGCTACGCCTGGACGTCGATACCTATGCCTTTGGCAGCCGTTTCCTGCATCGCGCCGAGATCACCCTGCTCAACGGCTTCGCCCGCAGCCTGCTGCTCACCGGGATTTTGCTGGGCCTGTTCTATGTGATGCTCACCCAACCGCTGGTGCGCATTATTCGCGAACTGAGCACACGCAAACAGGCGCGACTGGATTGCCCCGCGGGGCATGAACACGATGAAATCGGCGTGCTGGTCAATGTCGCTAACCAGCAATTTGAAAACATGGAAACCGAGATCCAGCAACGGCGCCACGCCGAAGACCGCCTCACGGAGTACCTGGGGCAGCTGGAAAATATCGTTTCGGCGCGCACCCTTGAACTCAAGGCCAGCAACCAACGCTTGAGCCAGTCCAACGATGAGCTGGAAGCAGCGAAAATGACGGCGTTGGGCATGGCCCAGGCGCGGGCGGCATTCCTGGCCAATATGAGCCATGAAATCCGCACGCCACTCAATGGGCTGCTGGGCATGATTGCCCTGTCACTGGACAGCCCGCTGACTGCCGAACAGCGCCAGCAACTGTCCATTGCCCATGACTCAGGTAAAGTGCTGGTGGAGTTGCTCAACGATATCCTCGATCTGTCCAAATTCGACGCTGGGCAACTGGAGCTGGAGCATATTCCGTTCGACCTGGGCTCCCTGGTGGAGGACACCGCCAACCTGCTGTCGCAAAACGCGGCGCCGAGTGTTGAGTTGACCTGCCTGATCGACCCGCGATTTCCCGCCCAGGTGATCGGCGACCCAACCCGTGTGCGGCAAATCGTCAGCAACTTGCTCTCCAATGCCTTGAAGTTCACCCGCTTTGGCCGCGTCGACGTGCGCCTGCGCGCCTCGGCAGGCAGGGTCAGCATCGAAGTGTGCGATACCGGCATTGGTATCGCTCAGGAAGCCCAAGTGAAAATTTTCCAACCATTCACCCAGGCCGGCGCTGGCATCACCCGCCAGTTTGGTGGAACGGGATTGGGCCTGGCGTTGACCCATAACCTGTGCGAAGCCATGCAAGGTCGTTTGAGTATCAGCTCGGAGGTGGGCTTTGGCAGCCAGTTCTGCGCCGACCTCCCGCTGCCCGCGCATTTGCCTGCCACACGCTATGCACCGCTCACCGGCGAGGTGATCGCCATCACCAACGCCGGCGGCGGGCTGACGGAGCTGCTCACCACCCTGCTGCCCTCTTGGGGGCTGACGCCGCGCTGCTATTCCCAGGACGATGATCTGAGCGGGCTGGCGCCCGACCTGTTGATCACCGACTGCCCTGAATGCCTGTTCCGCTTGCGCCCGGGCATCAGCGCGCCGATTCTGCTGGTCACCGCCTACGGCAACTTTTTGCCCAGCGCTGAAGTCGCGGCCCTGGCGCCGCTGCAGCAACAAGCCCGCCCGTTGAGCCGCAACGCGCTGTACCAGATCCTGCAACGCAACCTGCGCAGCGACGCGCAACTGGTCCTCGATCCGGTGCAGATAGAAGCCGCACCGCTTGCGCACCGCGCGCGCATCCTGCTGGTGGAGGACAACGCGGTCAACCAACTGGTGGCCAAGGGCATGCTCAGCAAGCTCGGGTGCGAGGTGATCGTCGCGGCCCACGGTGGCGAAGCCCTCAAGCTGCTGGAGGATCAGCGCTTCGATATGGTGTTGATGGACTGCAACATGCCCGTGATGGATGGCTATGAGGCCAGCCGACAGATTCGTCGCAGCGGGCGGTGGCCGGACTTGCCCATCGTGGCCTTGACCGCCAACGCGATGGCCGAAGAACGCGAGCGTTGCCGGGCCGCGGGAATGAACGATTACCTGGCCAAGCCGTTTCGCCGGGAAGAACTCAACGCCTTGCTGGAGCTGTGGGTACCGAAGACCATCAGCCTCTGAGGGGTACCCGCAATGCTTAGGTCATTTGAGCAGGGCTTCGATCTCCTGGGTCAAGTCCTGGGGCTTGGTGGTTGGCGCAAAGCGCTTGACCTGCTGGCCATCACGGCCGATGAGGAACTTGGTGAAGTTCCACTTGATGTTCTTGGAACCCAGTAGTCCCGGGGCCTGTTTTTTCAACTGCACGAACAGCGGGTGGGCATCGCTGCCATTGACGTCGATTTTCTTGAACAGCGGAAAACTGACGCCGAAATTCAGCTCGCAGAACTCGGATATCGCGCCTTCGTTGCCCGGTTCCTGCTTGCCGAACTGGTTGCAGGGAAAGCCGAGCACCACCAGGCCCTGGTCCTTGTATTGCTGCCAAAGCTGCTCAAGGCCCTTGTACTGCGGGGTGAAGCCGCATTTGCTGGCGGTGTTGACCACCAAAATGGCCTTGCCGGCAAAATCGGCCAAGGTCTTTTGTTCACCCTTTATGGTGGTGCAAGGGATGCTCAGCAGGGAGTCGCTCATGGCAATGCCTCAGTCAGGAAAAAAGAGCCTTATTTTAGGAGCGAGCTTGCTCGCGAAAAACCATCAGGCGCCGCGTTCATTCAGGAAGCCCGCGTTATTGTTGACGTTTTTCGCGAGCACGCTCGCTCCTGCAGGGACCATGCAAGCCTAGCGCGGCACCAGCTCCAGGCATACCGAGTTGATGCAGTAGCGCAGGCCCGTCGGCGGCGGACCATCCGGGAACACATGCCCCAGGTGTGCGTCACACTTGGCACAGGTGACTTCGGTACGAATCATGCCGTGGCTGACATCGCGGATCTCGACCATCGCGCTGTCGGCAATCGGCTCATAGAAGCTGGGCCAGCCACAGCCGGAATCAAACTTGGCCTTGGAATCGAACAGCGGCTCGTTGCAGCAGATGCAGTGGTAGACGCCGTCGGTCTTGGTGGCGTTGTACTTGCCGCTGAACGGTCGCTCGGTACCCTTGAGACGGCACACGTTGTACTGCTCCGGATCGAGCATCGCCTTCCATTCATCTACAGTTTTCTGCAACTTTTCCATCGGTACACCTCGGCAACTGAAAAACCCTGATCTGTGTCTTTTCCATGGATCAGACGGCACGTATGATTGCGCCTCTTCAAAACGCCAGTCTGGCACCCGCGCCATCGGCATTCAAACGTATTTATGGGTGCGGGCCGTGCAGGCTTCACCCTACGGTAGTGCCTACGCCGTCGGGATCGTTCATTTTCAGGATCACATCGCCATGCAGGTCAGCAAATCGAACAAGCTCGCCAACGTCTGCTATGACATTCGCGGCCCGGTGCTCAAGCACGCCAAACGCCTGGAAGAGGAAGGCCATCGCATCCTCAAGCTGAACATTGGCAACCCGGCGCCGTTTGGTTTCGAAGCGCCGGACGAAATCCTCCAGGATGTGATCCGCAACCTGCCGACCGCCCAGGGCTACAGCGACTCCAAAGGCCTGTTCAGCGCGCGCAAGGCGGTGATGCAGTACTACCAGCAGAAGCAGGTCGAAGGTGTCGGCATCGAGGACATCTACCTGGGCAACGGCGTGTCCGAGCTGATCGTGATGTCCATGCAGGCATTGCTCAACAACGGCGATGAAGTCCTGGTGCCAGCCCCGGATTACCCGCTGTGGACCGCCGCCGTGACCTTGGCGGGCGGCCACCCGGTGCATTACCTGTGTGATGAGGGCGCCGACTGGTTCCCGGACCTGGCCGACATCAAGGCCAAGATCACTCCCAACACCAAGGCTCTGGTGATCATCAACCCGAACAACCCCACCGGCGCCGTGTACTCCAGGGAAGTATTGCTGGGCATGCTGGAACTGGCGCGTCAGCACAACCTGGTGGTGTTCTCCGACGAGATCTACGACAAGATCCTCTATGATGACGCCGTGCATATCTGCACCGCCTCCCTGGCCCCGGACCTGCTGTGCCTGACCTTCAATGGCCTGTCCAAGTCCTACCGCGTGGCGGGTTTCCGCTCCGGCTGGATCGCCATCTCCGGGCCCAAGCACAATGCGCAAAGCTATATAGAAGGCATCGACATGCTGGCCAACATGCGCCTGTGCGCCAACGTACCGAGCCAGCACGCGATCCAGACCGCCCTCGGCGGCTACCAGAGCATCAATGACCTGGTCTTGCCTCAAGGCCGCCTGCTGGAGCAGCGTAACCGCACCTGGGAGTTGCTTAACGCTATCCCCGGCGTGAGCTGTGTGAAGCCCATGGGTGCGCTCTATGCGTTCCCGCGGATCGACCCGAAAGTCTGCCCGATCCTCAACGATGAGAAGTTCGTGCTCGACCTGCTGCTGTCGGAAAAACTGCTGGTCGTGCAAGGTACCGCCTTCAACTGGCCATGGCCGGATCACTTCCGCGTAGTGACCTTGCCACGCGTGGATGACCTGGAAATGGCCATTGGTCGCATCGGCAACTTCCTGAAGTCCTATCGCCAGTAAGGCCATTGACGCTGTACGACTCACTTGGGGTCGTACAGCGATTATCTGGCAACACTTCTGCGTCACTTACTTGCGGTTGTACTTCATTTGGCCCCTGCCGAGGACGTACCCCTTATAATCACGGGGCGGCGAGGTAGTATCGGGTTGATAAGGGCTGACGATACAGGTCGGAAAATCCCTTCAAGGCCCTACGCCCGAGGCGTAGGACACAGTTTGAAATAGTCCCCCGGTTGAATCACCCCATGCCGCACCTTATATACCCCGCAGTGAGCGACATATTAAGCATGAGGAGAATTCTACAACCATGATGCGCATCCTGCTGTTCTTGGCCACTAACCTGGCGGTCGTACTGATTGCCAGCGTCACCCTGAGCCTTTTTGGCTTCAACGGGTTCATGGCGGCCAATGGGGTTGATCTGAACCTCAATCAGCTGCTGATTTTCTGTGCGGTCTTTGGTTTTGCCGGTTCGCTGTTTTCGCTGTTCATCTCCAAGTGGATGGCGAAGATGAGCACCAGCACCCAGATCATCACTCAACCCCGCACTCGCCATGAACAATGGCTGATGCAAACCGTGGAACAGTTGTCTCAAGAAGCCGGCATCAAAATGCCCGAAGTGGGGATCTTTCCGGCTTATGAGGCCAACGCCTTTGCGACCGGCTGGAACAAGAACGACGCGCTGGTGGCCGTGAGCCAGGGCCTGCTGGAGCGGTTTTCGCCCGATGAAGTCAAGGCGGTGCTGGCCCACGAGATCGGTCACGTGGCCAACGGCGACATGGTCACCCTGGCGCTGGTACAGGGCGTGGTGAACACCTTCGTGATGTTCTTCGCGCGGATCATCGGCAACTTCGTCGACAAGGTCATCTTCAAGAACGAAGAAGGCCGCGGCATTGCCTACTTCGTGGCGACCATTTTCGCCGAGTTGGTCCTGGGCTTCCTGGCCAGCGCCATCGTGATGTGGTTCTCGCGCAAACGCGAGTTCCGCGCCGACGAAGCCGGCGCACGCCTGGCGGGCACCAGCGCAATGATCGGCGCGCTGCAACGCTTGCGCTCTGAACAGGGCCTGCCGGTGCATATGCCCGACAGCCTGACCGCCTTCGGCATTAACGGCGGCATCAAGCAGGGCCTGGCTCGCCTGTTCATGAGCCACCCGCCGCTGGAAGAGCGGATTGACGCATTGCGTCGCCGCGGCTGATAGCCGGATGACTCGACAAGGGGCGATCTAATCGCCCCTTTTTTGTGCCTGCTGATTTCCCCGCTCACGCCTACAAAAGGAAAAGGCCTTTTAGAGCCTGGTCAGCCGATAAGCACGCTCTTCAAGGCGAGTCACTCCGTCCTGCACGAACTTCCAGCTCTCCCCCAGGATGTCTCGCTCCTCCAGCCGCTCCAACGCCCAATGCGGTGCTAGCAGCACCTGCACTTCCTCGTCCGAGACAGCAAAGGGTGGGCCGGCTTTCTGCGCCTGGTCGTAATCGAGGGTAACCAGCAACCCCTGGCAGCCTGACGGCAGCAAGGCATTCAGGTGCTCGGCGTATTGCGCACGCATCAGCGGAGGCAATGCAATCAACGCGGCGCGATCATATATGCTGCGGCAACCGACCAGCGCCTGCGCATCCAGGCTGAAGAAATCGCCACACCACAGTTCGATCTGGCCCGCCTGGTAGACCTTGAAGACGCCCTTATGACTGACGTGCGGCACCAGCCCCTGCTCGCTGAAGAACGCCTCAACCGCCTGCTCCGACAGCTCCACGCCCATTACCGGGTACCCCTGGCTCTCGAGCCATACCAAGTCCAGGCTTTTGCCACACAACGGCACCAGCACCTTTGCCCCCTCGGGCAACCCCAACACGGGCCAGTGCCGTCGCAAGTAGGGATTAACCTCGCGCTGATGGAAACCGATCTGATTGCTCGCCCAGCGGTCCTGCCAAAATTCAGGCTGCATGAATCACTCCGAAAATTCGATCAAAAGGCGCTAAAACTTATATTAGATTTAGATCAATGATCTGATTGAAGATGGCGTTATCTTAACCCTCAGGACCCGCTCATGCTCCCCAGCCTGTTTATCTCCCACGGCTCGCCCATGCTGGCCTTGCAACCCGGCGCCAGTGGCCCCGCGCTACAGCGCCTGGCTGCCGAGCTACCCCGCCCCAAAGCCATTGTGGTGGTGTCGGCGCATTGGGAAAGCCCGGAACTGCTGGTCAGCGGCGGTGCTGCACCGGAAACCTGGCACGACTTTGGCGGCTTTGCGCGCGAGTTGTTTGCGGTGCAATACCCCGCGCCGGGTGACCCACAGCTGGCCAGTGAGATCGTCGAGCTGCTGCACGCCGACGGTCTGGCTGCACGTATTGACGAGCAACGTCCCTTCGACCACGGCACCTGGGTCCCGCTGTCGCTGATGTATCCGGCAGCAGACCTTCCAGTGGTGCAAGTTTCCTTGCCCAGCCGCCTGGGCCCCGCCCTGCAAACCCGGGTCGGGCATGCGCTCGCCAGCCTGCGCGAACAGGGCGTGCTGTTGATCGGCTCCGGCAGCATCACTCATAACCTGGGCGAACTGGATTGGCGCGCCGGGCCGGAAACGATCACCCCGTGGGCGCGGGAGTTTCGCGACTGGGTGGTCGACAAACTGGCGACCAATGACGACGCCGCCTTGCATGACTATCGGCGCCAGGCGCCACATGCCGTGCGCAGCCATCCCAGCGATGAGCATTTGCTGCCGCTGTACTTTGCGCGGGGTGCCGGGGGTGATTTCAGTGTGGCGCATCAGGGCTTCACTCTGGGCGCCCTTGGCATGGATATCTATCGTTTTGGCTGACACCGCCACATCTGTGGGAGCTGGCTTGCCTGCGATAGCGGTGTATCAGTCACACACTGGCTTGCTGACTCACCGTTATCGCAGGCAAGCCAGCTCCCACAGTTGATCGCCTCGGAGACTAAAACATGAGGCAAAAAAAATCCCCGAACCAGTCGGGGATTTTTTATGTGCGATCAATCAGCCCAAGGGCAGATCAATCTTCGCGGTAGCGACGCAGCTTGAGCTGCTTACCGGCAACGCGAGTGTCTTTGAGCTTGGCCAGCAGTTTTTCCAGGCCGTCTTCCGGCAGCTCCACCAGGGAGAAGCTGTCACGCACCTGGATGCGACCGATGGCTTCACGTGCCAGGCCACCCTCGTTGAGGATAGCACCCAGCAGGTTCTTGGCCGCGATACCATCACGCGCACCCAGCGCGGTACGGCAACGAGCACGGCCTTCAGCCAAAGGCACTGGAGCGCGACGCTCGCGATCACCACGGTCTGGACGGTCGCCGGAACGCTCTGGACGATCACCGCGTGGCGCGCTGTTCGGAACCAGTGGACGTTCTTTTTCGATGGCTGCCAGGGTCAGGGCCTGACCATTGGTAGCTTTGCGCAGCAGAGCTGCAGCCAGGGCACGCGGGGTGCAACCGATATCGGCAGTCAGGCGGTCCAGCAGGTCGCCGTGGGTCGATTCAGCGTCAGCCACCAGTGGCGCCAGGCTGTTGGTCAGTTTCTTGATGCGCGCATCGAGAACGGCCTGGGCATCCGGCAGGCGGACTTCGGCAACTTTCTGGCCGGTAACACGCTCGATCACTTGCAGCATGCGACGCTCACGTGGAGTCACCAGCAGCAATGCACGGCCTTCGCGACCGGCACGGCCGGTACGGCCGATACGGTGAACGTAGGACTCTGGATCGTAAGGCATGTCAACGTTGAACACGTGGGTGATACGTGGAACGTCGAGGCCACGGGCGGCAACGTCGGTCGCCACAACGATGTCCAGACGGCCATCCTTGAGGGAGTCGATCACGCGCTCACGCTGGTTCTGGGCAATGTCACCGTTCAGCGCAGCGGCTTTGTAGCCTTTGGCTTCCAGGGCGCTGGCCAGGTCCAGGGTCGCTTGCTTGGTGCGCACGAACATGATCAGCGCGTCGAAGTCTTCGACTTCCAGCAGGCTCAATACAGCCGAGGTCTTCTGGTCAGCGTGAACCAACAGGTGAGCCTGTTCGATCGCGGTAACGGTCTGGGTCTTGGTCTGGATCTTCACGTGCTCCGGATCGCGCAGGTGGCGTTCGGCAATGGCACGGATGGACTGCGGCAGGGTAGCCGAGAACAGTACGGTCTGACGGGTCGCTGGCAGCGCCTTGAAGATGACTTCCAGGTCATCCATGAAGCCCAGCTTCAACATTTCGTCAGCTTCGTCCAGAACCAGGTGGTTCACGGTCGACAGGACTTTTTCGTCACGACGCAGGTGGTCGCACAGACGGCCCGGAGTGGCGACAACGATCTGTGCGCCATTACGGATTGCCTTGAGTTGTGGGCCCATAGGCGCGCCGCCGTAAACGGCCACAACAGTTACACCCGGCATTTGCTTGGCGTAGGTTTCAAAGGCGGTTGCTACTTGCAGCGCCAACTCACGGGTTGGCGCCAGGATCAGGGCTTGCGGCTCGCGCTTGGCAGGATCGATGCAGTGCAGAATAGGCAGGGCGAACGCGGCGGTTTTACCGGTACCGGTTTGCGCCTGGCCAATCATGTCCTTACCGGCCATGATGATCGGGATCGATTGCTGCTGAATCGCCGAAGGTTCTTCGTAGCCGGTCGCTGCGACGGCTGCAAGAATATTCGGGTTAAGATTAAAAGCGGCGAAGCCGCCGGTTTCCTGGGTCATGGGTCTGCCTCTAAGTGCATCCGCAAAGACCCATGCTCCAAAGCTGCGCATGCCGTGTTGAGACTCAAGAGTCGCCCTGGCTGCTTTGTCGGCGGGGATTTGCGAAAACGAATGAATGAAAAAGATTCGTCAAGGAAGAGTCCGCTGTGCGGACGTGCAGCCGAAGCTGACTTCGGGGAATTGCGCTACCTAAACGCGGCCCGGTTAAAGGCCGGCGCGCACTATACCGGAAATAGCTGAAAAAGGGAGCTTTTTTTATCGCCAGGCACCGATAAACCGCACTGCGTCACGCGCTTTGCAGATCCGTGCGCCAGGGTCTATTTTTCAAAGGCCCGGCCCTGTTGGTCATCGAGCTTAAACGGTTCACCCACCCGCTGAGACCCTTTGGTCTGAAACCTTACCCGCGCCCCGAGGGCACACCCCATGAATCAAGCCAGCAGTAGCCGTGTCAGCCGCGCACTTGAGGGTCATGTTCTATTGCTGGGCCTGGACCGTGTGGCCAAGCGCAACGCCTTCGACCTGGATTTGCTCAATGCGCTGAGCCTGGCCTATGGCGAATTTGATCGAAACGATGACGCACGGGTGGCCGTGGTGTTTGCCCATGGCGACCACTTCACGGCCGGGCTGGACCTGGCCAATGTCAGCAGCGTGATGGCGGGTGGCTGGCAACCGCCGCTGGGAGGGTGCGACCCGTGGGGGGTATTTGCAGGCCCGCGCGTGAGCAAGCCGGTGATCGTCGCCGCCCAGGGTTATTGCCTGACGATCGGTATCGAATTGATGCTGGCGGCGGATATCAACCTCTGCGCCAGCAATACCCGCTTTGCCCAGATGGAGGTGCAACGCGGGATCTTCCCGTTTGGCGGCGCGACATTGCGCTTTCATCAGATTGCCGGCTGGGGCAATGCAATGCGCTGGCTGCTCACCGGCGACGAGTTCGACGCCCATGAAGCCCTGCGCCTGGGGTTGGTGCAGGAAGTGATGGCCAGTGAAGACCTGTTGCCCCGCGCCATCGAGTTGGCCAACCGCATTGCGCGCCAGGCACCGCTGGGTGTACAGGCCACGTTGATGTCGGCACGGCTGGCGCGTATGGAGGGTGAGGCTGTCGCAGCCGCCGCGCTGCCGCCCATGGTGGATAAACTGCTCAACAGTGAAGATGCCAAGGAGGGTGTTCGGGCGATGGTCGAGAAGCGGCCGGGGGTGTTCAAGGGGATTTGAACGAACTGAATTAGCGGTCGGCAGTGAGGGCCTCTTCGCGGGCAAGCCCGCTCCCACAGTTGAATTGCATGCTCTGTTGAAATGCATGCTCTGTTGAAATGCAATCTGTGGGAGCGGGCCTGCCCGCGAAAGCGTCCGAACTGGCAACTAAGTTGCCGGCCGAATCGCCTTGATCAACGGCTGCAACGAGTACCCCAAGCGCGGCGCCAAAGCTTCGGCGCGGGCTGACAGCGCCTCCAGGTCCAGCACCTGATCCAGCTCCGAAGGCACCAACAGAATCACATTGCCCTCCTTCACCGGCAGCTCCCAGTAATGCCGGTGGTACAACCCACGCAACAACGCCGCCCCCAACGGCTTGCCATCATCGGTGGCCCATTGGTTGATCACCAGCCAGCCGCCGGGGTTGAGTTTCTTCTGACAGTTTTCCAGGAAGGTCCAGGCCAGATGCCCCACGCCCGGGCCGACATCGGTGTAGAGGTCGACGAAAATCAGATCGGCCGATTCGGCACTGTCGAGCAATTGCAACGCGTCGCCAATGCGGATGTACAAGCGCGGGTCGTCATCCAGCCCCAGATATTCGATGGCCAGGCGCGGCACATCAGGGCGCAGCTCAATGGCTTCGACATCTTCCAGCGCCAGGAACTTGAGGCACGCCTGGGTCAATGTGCCCGCGCCCAGGCCGAGAAACAATGCACTCTCCGGCTGTTCATGGCACAACGCGCCGATCAGCATGGCGCGGGTGTAGTCGTACTCCAGCCAGCTCGGGTCAGCAGTGAACACACAGCTTTGCTCGATGGCGTCGCCAAATTCGAGAAAGCGGTAATCAGCCACTTCAAGCACACGGATCATGCCGAATTCATCATGGACTTCGGCCAGCAGGTGCTCGACACGCTCCTCGCTCATCACTACTCCTAAAAGGGTCTGCTGCACGGCAAAGGCGCGATTGTCGGCCAAGCGGCAGCAACAGGTCACGCACTAATTGCTGCTAACATTGACGCCCGAACATCCACCCGCAAACGAGTTCATGATGAGCCAACCCTGGAGCCCCGATAGCTGGCGAGCCCTGCCGATCCAGCAGCAACCCCAATACCCGGACGCTGCACACTTGCTGCAAGTGGAGCAGAGCCTGGCGAGCTACCCGCCCCTGGTGTTTGCCGGGGAAGCCCGCGAATTGCGCCGTCAATTTGCCGAAGTGACCCAAGGTCGTGCGTTCCTGCTGCAAGGCGGTGATTGCGCCGAGAGCTTTGCCGAGTTTTCCGCCGCGAAGATTCGCGACACCTTCAAGGTGCTGCTGCAGATGGCCATTGTCATGACCTTCGCTGCCGGTTGCCCGGTGGTGAAAGTCGGGCGCATGGCCGGCCAGTTCGCCAAGCCACGCTCGGCCAACGATGAAACCATCGACGGCATCACCCTCCCCGCCTACCGGGGCGATATCGTCAACGGCATCGGCTTCGACGAAAAAAGCCGCGTGCCAGATCCGGACCGCCTGTTGCAGTCCTACCACCAGTCCACCGCCACCCTCAACCTGCTGCGCGCCTTTGCCCAGGGCGGTTTCGCTGACCTGCACCAGGTGCACAAGTGGAACCTGGATTTCATCGCCAACTCCGCGCTCGCCGAGAAGTACAGCCAACTGGCCGACCGCATCGACGAAACCCTGGCCTTCATGCGCGCTTGTGGCATGGACAGCTCGCCGCAATTGCGCGAAACCAGCTTCTTCACCGCCCACGAAGCGTTGCTGCTCAACTACGAACAGGCCTTCGTGCGCCGCGATAGCCTGACCAACGACTACTACGACTGCTCGGCGCATATGTTGTGGATCGGCGACCGCACCCGTCAGTTGGACGGCGCCCATGTCGAGTTCCTGCGCGGAGTGAACAACCCGATCGGCGTGAAAGTCGGACCTAGCATGAACCCGGACGACCTGACCCGCCTGATCGACATCCTCAACCCGGATAACGACCCTGGCCGCCTCAACCTCATCGCCCGTATGGGGGCAGGCAAGGTCGGCGACCATTTGCCCAACCTGATCCGCGCCGTGCAGCGCGAGGGCAAGCAAGTGCTGTGGAGCTGCGACCCGATGCACGGCAATACCATCAAGGCCAGCAGCGGCTACAAGACCCGCGACTTTGCGCAGATCCTTGGCGAAGTGAAGGATTTCTTCCAAGTGCACCAGGCAGAAGGCACCTATGCTGGCGGGATCCATATCGAGATGACCGGGCAGAACGTCACCGAATGCATCGGCGGCGCACGGCCGATCACCGAAGATGGCCTGTCGGACCGTTATCACACCCATTGCGACCCACGGATGAATGCCGATCAATCGCTGGAGTTGGCGTTTCTGATTGCAGAGACCTTGAAACAGGTAAAGCGCTGACGTTTTAGCGACGGGGATGACGCCATCGCGGGCAAGCCCGGCTCCCACATTTGAACGCGTTTCTCTGTGGGAGCCGGGCTTGCCCGCGATAGAGGTTTAAAGGTTGGTATCCCGGTTCGGCATCGCTGCCCTTAACCGAGCAGCACTGGGCCGCTGGCAATTGAGCTGGATCTGTTCCAGCCCTAGCCAGTCGGCCATCTTTCGCAGGTTCAAGGCCAGCGCCAACATACCTTCCTCATCCAGCCCAGGTTCTTCCTCGTGCACGGCATGCACGGCCAGGCGCCCATGGGCACGCTCGGCCCGCAGGTCGACGCGTGCGGCAATGCGTTCGTTGTGGAGAAACGGCAGGACGTAATAGCCGTACACGCGTCTTTCTTGCGGCGTGTAGATCTCCAGGCGATAGCGAAAGTCGAACAAGCGCTCGGTGCGGCTGCGCTCCCATATCAGCGAATCGAACGGCGACAACAATGCACTGGCCGGCACGTTGCGCGGCAGTTTGGGCGCCGCCAGGCAATACGCTGGTTGTTTCCAGCCCCGCACCTGGCACGCCAGCAGTTGCCCATCCTCAACCAGCTCGGCCAAGCGGTTGCGGCTGTCGGCGGGGTCGAGGCGGAAATAATCGCGCAGGTCTTTTTCGGTGGCGACACCCAATGCAGTCGCACTGTGCAACAGCAAGCCACGCTGCGCTTCACCTTCACTCATGGAGACCCTGAGCACCTCTGCGGGAATAACACGCTCGGGGAGATCATAAAGCCGCTCAAACCCTCGACGACCGGCAACCGTGACCAGGCCAGCGGCGAACAGCCATTCCAGCGCGTGCTTTTCATCACTCCAATCCCACCAGGGTCCGGCACGCTCCTCGCGGGTCGACAAGCTACCCGCCCCCAAGGCGCCCTGCTGTTCGACGGTGCGCAACACGCGTTGGATCGTCGCCTGCTGTTCACGGCCAAAACGTGCCATTTGCGCATAAATCCCCCGCCCTTGCCGGGCGCGCTCCATGCGCCAACCCATCATCGGATACAGCGCCATGGGCAGCAGCGATGCCTCATGCCCCCAGTATTCGAACAGTGAGCGTCGCCGCCCCTGGCTCCAGGCGGCCTGCTCAAGGATCGACGGGGAATAAGAACCAAGGCGGGAAAACACCGGCAGATAGTGAGAACGCACCAGCGCATTGACCGAGTCGATCTGTAAAACGCCCAGGCGTTCGATCAAGCGGTTGAGGTGCGCAGCCTTTATCTGTGCAGGCGCCTGGCGCCCGGAAAATCCCTGGGCAGCCAGCGCCATGCGTCGAGCTTGCTTGAGTGAAAAACACAGGTCGGCGGGCATGGCAATCTCCATAGAAGCTCGCCCCCTACCCTACTGCATCCGCGCTTATTTTCGCAGCGGGTCTTCCCAGAAATGCCGATGGCTTTCCTGCGCGACGTCGGCGCGATTGAGCCCGATGTCCTTGAGGGCGTCATCGCTCAGGGTCGCCAGCATCTGGCGCTCCTGATGCAACAGCTGCCAACGCGCGAATGTGTGAAACAGCCCGGCAAACGGCCATTTATCCGTCGATATGAAACCTTTTTGACCTTTCATCTTCTCGCCCTCCAGTGGGGATGACGACAGTGTGTGCCCGGCATTATGATCAATCCAACGAATGTTTCTTATGCATTACATCTCGGAGATTGATCAATTGTCCGCCTATCCCAGCATCGACACTGATGTGCTGCGCACCTTCGTCGCCATTGCCGACCAGGGCGGTTTCACCCGCGCCGGCGAGCAGGTCAACCGCACTCAATCGGCGGTGAGCATGCAGATGAAGCGCCTGGAAGAAGACGTGTTGCAGCGCAAACTGTTCGAGCGCGATGGTCGCCAGGTACGGCTCACGCCCGAAGGCCAGGTGCTGTTGGGTTATGCGCGGCGCATCCTGAAATTGCACAGCGAAGTGTTCAATACCCTGCGCGAGCCGCATATGGTGGGGTTGGTGCGTATCGGCACGCCGGATGACTACGTGATGCGCTTTCTGCCAGGCATCCTCAAGCAATTTTCCAAAGCCTACCCACTGATCCAGATCGAAATGCACTGCGAAGCATCGACCGTATTGATGCAACGGCGGGACCTGGCGTTGACCGTAATCAGCCGCGAGCCCGGCAATGATCTGGGTGAGTTATTGCGTACCGAGCGCATGGTGTGGGCAGCATCACCGTGCTTTTGTGTGGAGGAGCACGATGCCCTGCCCCTGGCGGTGTCCGGCGACGAGTGCCTGTACACCCATTGGGCACGGGCCGCACTGGAGGCGGCCGGGCGAGATTATCGCCTGGCCTATCACAGCTCTAACGGAGCAGCGATCCTGGCAGTGGTCAGTGCAGGCCTGGCGGCGATGGTCAGCATGGAAAGCCTGGTCACCGACGACCTGCGAGTGCTCGGCAGCGACGAAGGCTTCCCGCCTTTACCGTCGATGAACCTGCGCTTGCTGCGTAACCCGCAGATGACCTCGCCGATCACCGAATGCCTGGCGGACTACATCGTCGAAGGCTTCAAACTTTAAAGGTCAGCATCAGCGCGCACACCACCAAGAAGCCACAGAAGAGGCCGCGCAACAGACGTTCCGGCAAGGCATGCGCCACTTTCACGCCCCAACTGATACTCAGCAGGCCCCCCACCGCCAGTGGCAGGCCGATCATCCAGTCCACCTCGTGGTGCCAGGCATAGGTGACCAGGGTCACACCGGTGCTGGGCAACGCCAAGGCCAACGACAAGCCTTGGGCGACCACTTGAGTAGTGCCGAAGACACTGGTGAGTACCGGCGTGGCGACCACCGCGCCGCCGACCCCGAACAGCCCGCCCATGGAACCGGATGCCGCGCCCAAGACGCCAAGCCAGGGCCAGGAA
The DNA here is from genome assembly GCF_041410225.1 of Pseudomonas sp. KT_2_4. NCBI lineage: Bacteria > Pseudomonadati > Pseudomonadota > Gammaproteobacteria > Pseudomonadales > Pseudomonadaceae > Pseudomonas > Pseudomonas sp. KT_2_4. The sequence continues at coordinate 5,803,843 of NZ_CP166962.1, read as the reverse complement.
TAACGCATTTGTGCGGTGGGCGGCGCATTGCGAGTGAACATGCGCAGCAGGTTGTAGGCAGACAACGCCACCAAGAACGCAATAAAACCGATGCGCATGGCGCCCGCATCCAGGCCCACCGCCCAGATCGATCCCAGCCAGGCAAAGCAAAAGCCGGTCACACCCAGGGGTAAAGCGTGACGCAACTCGATGCGGTTACGCTGATGATAGCGCCACAGCGCGAGCATCACATTCGGCACGACCATCACCAAGGCGGTACCTTGGGCAATCTGCTGATCCAGGCCGAACAACACGCCCAGCACCGGGATGGCAATCAGCCCACCACCAATGCCAAACAGCCCACCTACAGTGCCCAACGCCGCACCCAATGCCAAGTACATCACTAAATCCCACACCGCTCGGTACTCCGCAATTTCATGCTTGGCATGCTACGCAGTCGACCCTGGCGCGGAAACGCACAGCAACGCACAATGGCTGTGCCAATCTCGCATAAGCGTTGAGCTATGAACCCCAACACCCTGACCGACCAGCTGAGCCTGTTTCTCGACGTAATGGAAGCCGGCAGTTTTTCCGCCGCCGCGCGCCTCCATCCGCTGACACCTTCAGCCGTGGCCCGGCGCATCGACAGCCTGGAAAGCTCCGTGGGTAGCCGCCTGTTCCAACGCAGCACCCATGCGGTGGTGCCCACCTCCGCAGGCCTGGCCTTTGCCGAGCGGGCGCGACGGATTGTCAGCGAGTTGCAGCTGGCACGGGCAGAGGCGGTCTCGCTGAGCCATGCGCCGGAGGGGTTGATCCGGGTCGATGCGCCCGCAGCATTCGGCCGCCGGCACCTGGCGCCTGTCATTGCGGACTTTTTGAGCCTGTATCCAGGCCTGGACGTGCACCTGCACTTGATCGACAGCTTTGTCGATATGCAGGGCGCGCATCTGGGCAAGGTCGACCTGGTTCTGCGCGCAGGGCATATTGTCGACACCCGACTGGTCGCTACGCCGCTGGCGAGTATCGTGCGTATCGCCTGTGCCAGCCCCGCGTACCTGAAAAGCCGTGGCACGCCGGCCCATCCTCGAGAGCTGAGCGAACATGACGGCCTGGACTGGGACGGGCTGGCGCCAATGTTCGCCTGGCGCTTCGAACTGGACGGGCGCCGCACCACCTATCGCCCGCGACGCATCCGCATGAGTGCCAACAACGCCGAAGCCCTGCTCTCGGGCGCACTGGCCGGGCTGGGCATCGCTCACTTGCCGACCTGGTTGGCCAGTGAATACCTGGTGCGCGGCGAATTGTTGCCGCTGTTTTGTGAAGACGGTTTGCCCAGTCCGGAAACCGCAGGCATTTATGCGCTGCGCCTGGAGCAACAGCCCAATGCACGCAGCCGATTGTTGCTTGAATACCTCAAATCCCGTTTCAGCCCGGTGCCGCCCTGGGATCTGGCATTGCAAAGTGGCTTGGTCTGACGCCTACGGCAAGAATTACCTGGCGCATTAAAGATTTGCCCGCTAGATTCCAGCCCAGACATGCTTTTTCGAGACGCCACCATGAGCAAAAACCCTGATCCTTGCGAATCGCTGTTGCTGGACAACCAGCTGTGCTTCGCCCTGCACTCCACCTCACTGCTAATGACCAAGGTCTATAAGCCCCTGCTCCAGGCCATCGGCCTGACCTACCCGCAGTACCTGGCCATGATGGTGCTGTGGGAAGAGGATGAGTTGACCGTCAGTGAAATCAGCAGCCGCCTGCTGACGGACCCAGGCTCCATGACGCCACTGCTCAAGCGCCTGGAAGCCGAGGGCCTGCTCAGCCGCACGCGCAGCCGCGAAGACGAGCGGGTGGTGGTGGTGAAACTGACCGACGCCGGGCGCGCCTTGCAGGAGAAGGCCAAGGATGTTCCGCAATGCATCCTGGGCGCCAGCGGGATGGCGCTGGAGCAATTGCGCAATCTGCAAGGCGACCTGATCGCGTTGCGCGCCAATCTGCAAACCAGCATCTGACACGCTAGGCCCCAGCACTAAACATACTCAAAAGTGGGAGCTGGCTTGCCTGCGATTGCGATTCATCAGTCAACCATGCAGTGACTGATACACCGTCATCGCAGGCAAGCCAGCTCCCACTTTTTGTTCTGCGACACCCTTAAATTCTTCAACGCTGAAAAATTAACTTGCGCACTAAACATTAGCGTTATACATTCACCTCACCAACTACTTAGCGCACAAATGTTTAGCGCTAACCACACAGAGGAACGCCCCATGCAAACGCTCTATACCGCAGTAGCCACCGCCACTGGCGGCCGTGATGGTCGCGCCGTTTCCAGCGACAATATTCTCGACGTCAAACTGTCGACTCCAAAGGAGTTGGGTGGCGCCGGTGGCCAGGCCACTAACCCAGAGCAATTGTTTGCTGCCGGCTACTCCGCTTGCTTTATCGGCGCACTGAAGTTCGTGGCCAGCCAGACCAAACGCAAAATCCCGGATGACGCCTCGATCACCGCCCACGTGGGCATCGGCCAGATCCCGGGCGGCTTCGGCCTGGATATCGACCTGCATATCAGCCTGCCGGGCCTGGCCCAAGATGAGGCGCAAAGCCTGGTCGACGCTGCGCACCAAGTGTGCCCGTACTCCAATGCCACCCGTGGCAACGTTGAGGTGCGCTTGCATGTAACGGTCTGAAAAACAGACGCCCATGAAAAAGCCCGACTCAAGGTCGGGCTTTTTTCGTATAGCCGGGGCCAGAATTACTTCTTGGCGCGGCCTTTGTACGAACCACCTTCACGGGTGTCGATCTCGATCAGGTCGTCGATTTCGATGAAATCGGCCACTTGCAGTTCGGTACCGTTGCTCAGTTTGGCAGGCTTCATCACCTTGCCGGAAGTGTCGCCGCGAGCGGAGCCTTCGGTGTAAGCAACCTTACGCACGATGGTCGTCGGCAGCTCTACGGAAACCAGGCGCTCTTCGAAGAAGATAGCTTCGCAGACGTCTTCCATGCCTTCTTCAATGAACGGCAGAACGGCTTCGATATCTTCAGCGTTCAGCTCGTACATGGTGTAGTCAGTGGTGTCCATGAACGTGTAGGTGTCGCCGCTGATGAAGGACAGGGTCGCTTCTTTGCGGTCGAGGATCACGTCGTCCAGTTTGTCATCGGCGCTGTAGACGATTTCGGTCTTGTAACCGGTCAGCAGGTTCTTCAGCTTGGTCTTCATGATTGCGCTGTTACGACCAGACTTGGTGAACTCAGCTTTCTGAACCAGCCAAGGGTCGTTTTCGAGACGGATCACTGTACCGGGTTTCAGTTCTTTACCAGTTTTCATTGCGTATATCCGAAATTTGGATGGGATTGACAAAAATCAAGGTGGCGTATCATATCCAACTTTCATAAAACTGTACCAGCGCCGTCGCAAGATCGGCCTGCAAGCCTTGTTCCAGACACCAGTTCTGCGCGTGCTGGCTGACCTCGGGCCAATGTTCCAGCAGCATTTTCCAGGACTGTGCCATATCGCCATCAGCGTTCCAGGCTTGCCAGAGCGTGACGACGGCAGCTTTGGCGGCCGGTGAAAGTGCGGCTGTGTACAGTTCCAGGAAGGCATCGAGCTTGTCCAGGTGGATGTCTTCGTCCTGGCGGTAGATGTGCCACAGCAATGGCCTCCCCGCCCACTGGGCACGCACGAACGAGTCTTCGCCACGTACGGCGTTAAATTCGCAGCACCATAGCAATCGGTCATATTGCTCCTGACGTACGAATGCAATGACCTGTACGGTCAGCGCACCACGTACTTGGATGTCTCCCGCCGACAAGCTGTTCACCCCCAGCCAGCGTTGCACGTCCCCCAGAATGCGCCCTTCCGGCACCAGCAAGTGCGTCCCCCGTCCATCGGCCGCCAATACGTCCAGCCAGCCGGCCAACCCGTCATTCTCATAGGCAAACAGCGACATCAAACGCGCGCCGGCCGTCGGAGCAACGCCCAGGCTTTGCAGGAACCGTTGTTGCGCGGCCGCGTCCTGCTGAAACGCCCGGCGTCGCTCCAACAAGCCGGCTTCGCGCAACAGGCCGCCAGTACCAGGGCGAAACCCGGGGAAGAAAAAGTACTTCTGCACGCCCTTGTACTTCACCGAAGGCAAGCGATGGCAGCCCACCACCCAGTCTTCAGCGCTGAGGTAATCCAGGTTCATCCACAACGGCGCACGTTCACACTCGGCCATGCGGTCCATGTACTCGGGCGGTAGCTGGCACGCGAACGCAGCAATCACCACATCCGCCGGGTGTGCGCCTGGCCATTCGGCCGGCCAGTGGCGCACTTGGACGCCCTCTTGCCATTGCTGGCCCACCTGCACATCAATGTCCGGGCACATGCGTTCGAAGGCGCGCAGGTCATCGACCCACAAGCGCACGTCACAGCCATGCTCCACCACCAACTGCCGGGCCAGGCGCCAGGTCACGCCGATGTCGCCGTAGTTGTCGACGACACTGCAAAAAATATCCCAGCGGGCTTTCATTCCGGGCTCCATCGATCAAAGGTTCGATTGTCCGCATAAATGCGTGGATGCAGAAGGCTTGATCGCGATTATTCTGCACGGAGGCTGTGCGACAATCACCGTCATGCCGTCAATGCCTGCCAGGAGGCCCTTATGTCTGACCGTCCGTTATCGCTGTTCAAGCTCTGCATCGCGATTGCCGCCGGCGTGTGGCTAGGGTTTATCGCCATTGCGCTGACCGCCTGGCTGGCGTCTCGCTACCTGTTCCCCCAGAGCCTGGCGCCGGTGGCACAGGCGGTTGAGCAATTGGGCAAACCGGCCATGGTTGAGCCGCAGCCACCGAACCGTCTGTTCGAACAGTACCAACAGAACCTGCAAAAACAGGAACAACAACAGGCCCTGGACCAGGCCCGAAGCAACGCGCGTAACCTGTCCAACCCCAAATGCCAGTTCTGGCTGCAACAAGACCAGAACGCCCCCAATGAAAAGACGCGGGCCAATGTCCTGCAATTCTGCGATTGATGCCAGATACCGCCATGAATAAACACGCCGTGCTCCAGCTGATCCTGGAAAAGCTCACCGTCGACATCGACGTCGTCCAACGCGCCGCGCAGACCGCCTACGAAACCGCGACCCACGAAGAAAACATTGCCGAAAACAAATACGACACCCTCGGCCTGGAGGCTTCGTACCTGGCCACCGGGCAGGCCCGACGAGTGGAGGAGATCAAGCAATCGCTGGTGCTGTGCCAGCAACTGCAGCTACGTGCGTACGATGATCAACGCGGGATAGAGATAGGCACGCTGGTGGGCCTGGAAGACGAGGACGGTCGCCAGCAATGGCTGTTCCTGGCGCCGGATGCGGCGGGTTTGAAAGTGGATGTGGTGGGGCAACCGGTGACGGTCATCACGCCACGCTCGCCCCTGGGCAAAGGCCTGCTGGGCAAGCGTATCGATGAAGAGGTAGAGATTCTGGTGGCCGGCGCTCGGCAGCACTTTACGGTGACCGAGGCCCGATAACCTACACCCCTGTAGGAGCGAGCTTGCTCGCTCCTACAGGGTAATCGCGGTCAGTGGACGGGCAATTCAACGCCGTCAAACAACTCTTCCAGCTCTTGCTTGTTGTGGCACTGGATCGCCTTGGCCATCACTTCACGGGTCAGGTGCGGTGCGAACTTCTCGATGAAGTCGCACATGAAGCCGCGCAGGAAGGTACCGCGACGGAAACCGATCTTGGTCACGCTGGACTCGAACAGTTCGCTGGCATCCAGCACCACCAGGTCTTTGTCGAGGTTGGTGTCGACCGCCATCTTGGCGACGATCCCGACGCCCAGGCCCAGGCGCACGTAGGTCTTGATCACGTCGGCATCGGCAGCAGTGAACACCACCTTGGGCGTGAGGCCGCGATGGCTGAACGCTTCGTCGAGCTTGGAACGGCCGGTAAAGCCGAACACGTAGGTCACGATCGGGTATTCAGCCAAGGCTTCCAGGGTGAGCTTCGGCAGCTTGGCCAAAGGGTGCCCCTGGGGCACAACCACGCAGCGGTTCCAACGGTAGCAGGGCATCATTACCAGGTCGCCGAACAATTCCAGGGCCTCGGTGGCGATGGCAAAATCGACGGTGCCGTCAGCGGCCATCTCGGCAATCTGCATCGGCGAACCCTGGTGCATGTGCAGGGCTACGTCCGGGTATTGCTTGATGAAATCACGGATCACCGGCGGCAATGCATAGCGCGCCTGGGTGTGAGTGGTGGCGATCGACAAGGTGCCTTTCTTCTCGTTGGAAAATTCCTGGGCGATCTGCTTGATGCTTTCGACTTTACGCAGGATCTCGCCGGCGGTGGTGATGATGCGCTCGCCAGCTGGAGTGACGCGGGTCAAGTGTTTGCCACTGCGTGCGAAGACTTCGACGCCCAACTCGTCTTCGAGCAGGCGGATCTGCTTGCTGATACCAGGTTGCGAGGTATAGAGGCTTTGAGCGGTAGCGGAAACGTTGAGGTCGTGGTGCGCCACTTCCCAGATGTAGCGCAGTTGTTGAAGCTTCATATGAATCCCTCAAAGCAGATAGACGCCACGGGTATCAGCGACGGTATATAACTATATTAAAGGTTTGACGGATAAATCTAGAACTTTTTATCGTTTTTGCCGATCAACTATCGTCACTGCGCCGACGCTGCAGCGACGGCACCAGGTAAACCGGCACGGGGGACAACTGCAACACCCGTGCGGCGGTACGTCCAAGGGGGACGGCCACACCGGTTGCCTGGCTATGACTCCCGACGATCAGTAAGTCGACGGACAGTTTTCGCAACTGGTCGAGAATCACCTCGCAAGGATCCCCCTGGATCACCTTGACCGAGCGAATCCATTGCAGGTCCTGCTCCCCTTCCTCCCACTCCTCGCGAAAGCTGTCCAGCACACGCTGTTCAATCGTCGCCATCACCGTGCTCAGCCCCTTGCTCTGCCATTCGCTCAAGGCGGTTTCATCAAGGTAGCTCTGCAACACCGATTCGGCGAACAATCCAATGGGCTCGACCACGTGGATCACATACAGGTCAGCCTTGAACGTTCGCGCCAGCGCCACTGCATGTTGCATCACATAGGGTGCATACAGACCGAGGTCCGTGGCAAACAGCATCGAGCGAATCATAAAACCTCCTGGACTGCCAGGATGGCGGGAATTGAATGAGCTTAGCAGCTAGCGCTCGGTCTGGATTCTCAACTCATTGCTGATGCCATGGGGCACGTGCCCGGTGGCCACTACCTCCCTGGCTTTCTCGCAATGGCCGGCCTGGTCATCGAAAAACACATCGGCGGCAAAGGCTTCCAGAAACGCGGATTTTTCCAGGCCACCGAGGAACAGCGATTCGTCCAGGCGGATATCCCACTCGCGCAAGGTGCGGATCACGCGCTCATGGGACGGTGCCGAACGTGCGGTGACCAACGCGGTACGAATCGGGCAGGCCTCATCGGCAAACTCGCGTTGCAACAGGTTCAGTGCCGCCAGGAAGCCCTTGAACGGACCGCCGTGCAAAGGCTGGCGCGCCGACTCTCGCTCGCTGGCCTGGAAGGCTGCCAGCCCACCGGCCTGGTAGACGCGCTCGGACTCATCGGAGAACAGCACGGCATCGCCGTCGAATGCGATGCGCAGCTCTTCGCTGGAAGCGCGGCGCGGGCCGCCCGACAGAATCGTCGCGGCCGCAAACCCGGCATCGAGGGCGCTGCGCACATCTTCAGCATGGGTGGAGAGAAACAGATGACAACCGAAGGCGGCCAAATAGGGATAGGGACTACGCCCGCCTACGAACGCGGCGCGGGAAATATCCAGGCCGTAATGCTGGATCGAGTTGAACACCCGCAGCCCGGTATCGGCACTGTTGCGCGACACCAACACCACCTCGACCCGCGCACGCCCCAGGCTGGCATTCAGGCTCAGCAGCTTCTTGACCAGCGGGAAGGCATCGCCAGGCTCGAGGGTTTCTTCCTCGTGCTCGATCTGGTATTTGCGGTAAGCCTCGACCCCTTCAGCCAGATAAACCTTGTGGCTGTCACTCAGGTCGAACAGCGCTCGTGAGGAAATCGCCAGCACCAGTTTGTCAGCCAATCCCTTCACCATGGTGGTTCCCCCCAATCAGCGGTTGTGCCGATCAATAAAACTCAAGGCCTGATACAGCGCCTGCATGCGTGGCAGTTCGCAACCGGCCGCTTTGGCAGCGGCCAAGGGACGGGCATAGATGGCCGCCAGCTCCAGCGGCCGCTTGTGCAGGTGGTCGTGATACATGCTGGGCAGGTAGTCGTCCATGGTTTCTGTCATGGCGAACATCTGCCCAGCGTAACTGGCAGGGATTTCATGCCCGCAGGCATGAGCGCCCTGCACCACCTCGGCCATCAGCGCCTGGATCAACTCGCGGCTGGACTCATCGGCCATCATGGCCGTGGTGCCCGTGCCCAGCAACACAGAGAGGCCATTGAACGGCACGTTCCAGACCAGCTTGTGCCAACGCGCCAGATGCACATTGGCCATGGCCTGGGACTCGATGCCAGCTTGATGAAACAGCCCGGCACCGGCTTCGACAATCGCCTGTTGCTGCACCTCATCGTTGGCCGCCGTGCCACTGTGATAGCCCAGGTTGACCCGGCCCAACGCCTGATGCTCGACCACACCGGGGGCCGAGCGGTGCACACCGATGTAGCACAGGCCGCCCAACAGATGCAGCGACGGCGGCAGGTGTTCACGCAGGCTGTCTTCGACATCGAGGCCGTTTTGCAGGAGCACCACTTTGGCATCCGGCGCCGCCACCTGGGCGATGGTGGGCGCCAGGTCCACATTACCGGTGGACTTGGTGCCCACCAATAGCCAGTCGCACGGCGGCATGTCGGCGGCGCTGGCATAGGCCTGCACCGGATGCAGGTGCAGTTGCCCATGCACCGTACTGTTGACGTGCAGGCCATGCCTGCTCACCGCGGCATATTCGCTGCGCAACAGGAAATGCACATCGAAGCCGGCACGCGCCAGCATCAGTCCGTAGTAACCGCCGATGGCACCGGTGCCAATAATGCCAATGCGTGGCGACGGGGCTGCAACTGCTGTCATGGCAAATCCTCTGGTGTTCGGTTGAGCGCCTGGTTTAGGCATTCGGCGAGGTCGGATGCTGTAAGACGTGTCTGTAATTGCCCAAAGAATTGACCCTCGCACACCAGGAACAACGCCGGCAAATGAAAGATCCGGTAGCGTTCCACCGCACCGCCGTTGTGCCCGGCATCCACCCAGCACACGCGGTCCACCGGCAAGTGCCAGCTGGGCAACTGCTGGCGTGCCCAGCGGCAACTGGCACAACCGACACTGGTGAACACTACCAGCGAAATACCTGGCAATCCCAGCAATTGCTGGTCAATATCCAGGTCGGTCAATTCCAGTTCCTTCACTATACTGCTGCCATTGCCGTCAACTGGACGGCGCTCGGAGTCCGTGTACATGGGTCGTTTTTTACCTCACCCTGATGATGTCGCTGTCGAGTTGATCCAACGTCCCTCTCCCGCCCTTCCCCGCCAACGCCTGCACACTATCGGCCGCGGCGGCGTCGCCTGCAATTGGCCACGTGCCTGGCGCGCCGGCACGGCGGTAGACCTGCATATCCCTTCCCTAGGGCCCAGCGCCCGTTATCCAGGCTATGTCGCCTGGTGCCGCAAAGTCGAACAGGGCTATCGCATTGGTATTTGCTTTACCGACGAACACGCCTTGTTCGGTGCACGGATGGGCGAGCAAGTGTGCCAGATCGAGCGTTACTGCCGCCTGCACGAAGACGCCGAGCCAACGCCTGCACAACTTGAAACCATGGCCCGTGAGTGGGTGTCGCGTCATGCCGGCGAGTTCTCCCATGAGGCGGTTGTGCAGCCAGCGCTGGATTAAACCGGGCTTTGCCCATTGTCGCGGGCCCGTGTTACGCGCTAAGGTTCCTCCCCCCTGCATTCAAATCATGCTGTGCCCGCCGCACGGGGATAGCTGGCGGCCGGCACCCGTGACCCTGGCGAGTAACACGATGGCTGATTTACCGATCAATGACCTTAACGTTGAATCCAACGAGACCCTGATCACCCCCGATCAGCTCAAGCGCGAAATCCCCCTGAGCGACGCTGCCCTGCAGACCGTCACCAAGGGCCGCGAAGTCATCCGTGACATTCTCGACGGCACCGACCACCGTCTCTTCGTGGTGATCGGGCCCTGCTCTATCCACGACCTCAAGGCCGCCCACGAATATGCCGAGCGCCTCAAAGTGCTGGCGGCTGAAGTGTCCGACACCTTGTACCTGGTCATGCGCGTGTATTTCGAGAAACCGCGTACCACCGTCGGCTGGAAAGGCTTGATCAACGACCCGTACCTGGACGACTCCTTCAAGATCCAGGATGGCTTGCACATCGGTCGCAAACTGCTGCTGGACCTGGCTGAAATGGGCCTGCCCACCGCCACCGAAGCCCTCGACCCGATCTCCCCGCAATATCTGCAGGACCTGATCAGCTGGTCGGCTATCGGCGCACGCACCACCGAATCCCAGACCCACCGCGAAATGGCGTCCGGCCTGTCTTCGGCCGTAGGCTTCAAGAACGGCACTGACGGCGGCCTGACCGTGGCGATCAATGCGCTGCAATCGGTCTCCAGCCCTCATCGCTTCCTGGGTATCAACCAGGAAGGCGGCGTGTCCATCGTGACGACCAAGGGCAACGCCTACGGTCACGTGGTGCTGCGTGGCGGCAATGGCAAGCCCAACTATGATTCGGTCAGCGTCGCGCTGTGCGAACAGGCGCTGAACAAGGCCAAGATCAAGCCAAACATCATGGTCGACTGCAGCCACGCCAACTCCAACAAAGACCCGGCCTTGCAGCCATTGGTGATGGAGAACGTTGCCAACCAGATTCTGGAAGGTAACCAGTCGATCATCGGTTTGATGGTCGAGAGCCATTTGAACTGGGGTTGCCAGGCGATTCCAAAAGACTTGGCCGACTTGCAGTACGGCGTGTCGATCACCGATGCCTGTATCGATTGGTCCGCCACCGAAACTACCCTGCGCAGCATGCACGCCAAGCTCAAGGACGTGTTGCCCCAGCGCAAGCGCACCTGAGTCCGTACCGGTTTCGCGCACCCAAAAACGCCGGGCTAAGCCCGGCGTTTTTTATTGGCAACTGGTCAGTTACAGCTTCGCAGCATGGCGCTGGTGGCGCTCCATATAGCGTTCGACATAGGAGCACGACGGGATCACCGTGTAGCCAGCCTCTTCGGCAAACTTCAAGGCTTCCTCGGTCAACGCAGCCGCAATGCCTCGCCCCCGCAGTGCGTTGGGCACGAAGGTGCGATAGATATCCAGGGTCTGCTTCCCGAGGTCCATGTAGGTCAGGTAGGCACGATGACCGTCCACATTGGTCTCGAACTGATGACCAGCCTGGTCATGGTGGATGGACAACGCCTCGCTCATCACTACTCCTCGCGGGTCTGAATTAACGACCCTACCTTACCGATGTTTTTCCGGCGAAGGAACATCTACGCCACCCCGTGCCGGTTTCGACAGCGAGAAAACCGTGAGCGCTCACAACCAGCACATAGGGAATAGTAGGCACCAATCCTGAAATTGCTCAAGGCGCACTCGTCATTCCCCGCCGCTGGTGGATATAGAAAGGGCCTCGATCAACCGGTGACCGATAGCCTGAACATTGCCGGCAGTTGAACCTTGAGACGAACTGGCGCTCTTAAAGTCACCTCTAGATGCGCAAAAGATGCCCGCCGCAGTAAAGCCAAGCGTAACCAAAGTGCCCCGCTTCGTTATATAAAATTTCATCTATTTACAAGGCTTAACACATGCGGGCCGGCCCTTTCAGCCTGGATCCAATGTGCGTCCAGGTGCAAAAAATTGGACAGTTTTCATACAAACCGCCAAAAGATTAGCCAAAATAGATTCGGCACAAGAAATTTTTTTGCTTCTTGCGCAACGTCAGTTTACTTACTACAAGTAATGGGTAGTATGTACGCCGGCTATTAGCTCACTCTGAGAAAGTAGCCATTAAATTGAAAGTCCTTGAAGGGGAACACGATGAACAACGTTCTGAAATTCTCTGCTCTGGCTCTGGCCGCAGTTCTGGCTACCGGTTGCAGCAGCGTCTCCAAAGAAACCGAAGCTCGTCTGACTGCAACTGAAGACGCAGCAGCTCGCTCCCAGGCCCGTGCAGACGAAGCCTACCGTAAAGCTGATGAAGCTCTGGCTGCTGCTCAAAAAGCACAACAGACTGCTGACGAAGCTAACGAGCGCGCTCTACGCATGCTTGAAAAAGCAAGCCGCAAGTAATAATCCTTCGGGGTTGTTATCAAGCCGATCCATTTATGGGTCGGCTTTTTTTTGCCTATGATTTGGCATGTGGGAGCGGGCTTGCTCGCGAAAGCGGTGGATCAGTCAACATCAATGTTTGCCGGGCCGACGTCTTCGCGAGCAAGCCCGCTCACACAGGGATGTTCGCTCAGGCTTATTATTGAAGATCGAGCGGGGTGCTGGACGCCACAGGTGCGCCGCCTGGCACACCAATTTCGGTCGGCAAGCCATCCTCGGCGGCGACCACATCACGCACCTGGTCCCAGTTGACGCGTAGGTTATTGGACAGGTCTTCGCGCTTGAGCAACGCATTGATGACCGCGGTGTGCTTGTCGACCACCGATGGCGTACCGTCATCATTCAACGGCGTGTGGGCCTCAAGGTAGACCTTGCCACCACTGCTGCCGAACTTGTACGCGTCATTGATGATGCGCACTGACGTGCCTACCGGCACCATGCCTGCCATTTCCAACACGTTGTTATTGAACATGCGGAAGCACCCGTGGCTGGTACGCGTGCCGATACCAAACTTCATGTTGGAGCCGTGAATCAGGTAACCCGGCGTGCCCAGGGTGAACTTGAACGGCCCCAGTGGGTTGTCGGGGCCGGCAGGCACCACGTTGGGGAGCGGGTCACCGTTGGCGGCGTGCTCGGCCTTGATCGAGGCCGGTGGCGTCCAGGTCGGGTTCGGCGTCTTGGCGATGATACTGGTATGGGCGATCGGCGAACCCCAGCCTTCCCGGCCAATGCCCAGAGGGAAGGTATAGACAACGTTTTGGCCTTTTGGATAGTAGTAGAGCCGGTATTCCGCCAGATTGATCACAATGCCTTCCCGCGGCCCGGGCGGCAGGATAAAGCGTGTCGGCAGCACAATCTCAGTGCCCGCACCCGGCAACCAGGCATCGACACCCGGGTTGGCCGCGACCATTTCCGAATAGCCCAGGTCGTAGGTGGTGCCAAGGTCAGCAAAAGTGTCTTCGTACTTGGCCTTGATCACTTGGACCTGGCCAACAATGTCCTCACCGGGCGGTGGCAAGGGCAACTGCAAGGCCGCCGCCGAACCCGCCGCACAAAGCGCAGCAAGAGACAGGCAGCAGGTGACGACGGAAACGCGCGACAACATCCGGAAAATCCTTCGCAAGACGACGGGTAGGGAAAAATTGATTGTATACGGCTTCGCAGCGCCAAGCTTCAAGCTGTTTTACAGCTCGAAGCGCAGCTCCGGCCAGATCGGCGGCGTGCCGCGCTTTTGCGATTCTAGAATCGCCCGGCATAACGGGCAGAGTCGCTGGTCTTGAAAAATCGAGCGGTTGACCGATGACCAGCGTGGCTGTGCGGGCAATAAAGTGCCGCAGAGCGTGCGGTCGATGGAGCCGCCCAGTTCCAATTGACGCGCCACCAAATGCACTCGCACTTCCTGGCAGGCGAACAGGTCCAGCTGCTCGTCCGGCTCGATCAGTTGGTAGTTAAACAGGGACCAGGCAGGGCGCGACATCGAGGGCTCCAAATCAGGGGGGCGCCACCTTAGCCGAAAGCCTGCCGGTAGAAAAGCGTCATAGCAGCGGTTTTAGCGCCGGCCAGACATTTTCCAGCAACTTGTCTTGCGCCGCGACCGCCGGGTGCAGCCCGTCAGCTTGCATCAACTCCGGATGGCCACCCACGCCCTCGAGGAAAAACGGCACAAACGGCACCTTTTCTTTCTGTGCCACATCACCGAATACCTTGGCAAAAGCTTCGACATAGCGCTTGCCGTAATTGGGCGGAATCTGCATACCCAACAGCAGCACCTTGGCGCCGCTGTCCCGGGACTGCTGAATCATCGAAGCAAGATTTTGTTGCAATTGCGCAGGCGGCTGGCCGCGCAAGCCATCGTTGCCACCCAACTCGATCACCACCACGTCCGGTTTGTGCGTTGCAAGCGCCGCGGGCAGCCGCGCGAGGCCTCCTGCACTGGTGTCGCCACTGATGGAAGCATTGACCACTTTGTCGTCAAAACCCTCCTGCTTGAGCCGTTGCTCCAGCAACGCGACCCACCCTTTGCGGGTATCCAGGCCGAAACCGGCACTGATACTATCGCCAACGATCAGGACTGTACCCGCCGCTGCGTTCTGGGCCATGCACATCAAGGCCAGGCCAGCACTCAAAAACCACACTCGCATCGGATTCTCCATGGGCGCAAGCATTCTCACCGCGCGAAACCTTAGCAAAGTGGTTCCCAGCGCGGAAGGTGAACTGACTATCCTGCACGAACTGAGCCTGGAACTGAACAAGGGCGATAGCCTGGCTATCGTCGGCAGCTCCGGTTCCGGTAAATCCACACTACTGGGCCTGCTGGCCGGCCTCGACCTGCCCAGCAGCGGCGAAGTGACCCTGGCCGGGCAAGCCCTGAGCACCCTCGACGAAGATCAGCGCGCGCGCATCCGTGCCGAGCATGTGGGTTTCGTATTCCAATCCTTCCAATTGCTCGACAGCTTGAATGCTCTGGAAAACGTGATGCTGCCGCTGGAGCTGGACGGTCGCCAGGACGCCCGCGAGCGAGCCAAACACCTGCTGGAGCGCGTAGGCCTGGGCCAGCGCCTGACCCACTCGCCCCGCCAACTGTCCGGTGGCGAACAACAACGCGTGGCGATTGCCCGCGCGTTTGCCGCCGAACCGGACGTGCTGTTTGCCGACGAGCCCACCGGCAACCTCGACAGCCATACTGGCGAGCGCATCAGCGACCTGTTGTTCGAGTTGAATAAAGAGAGCGGTACGACCCTGGTACTGGTCACCCACGACGAGCGCCTGGCCCACCGCTGCCGGCGCCTGATCCGCCTTGAAGCCGGCCTGATGGTCGCGCCCCTGGAGCCTTGATGGCACGTTTGCCGCTGTTGCGCCTGTTCAGTCTTGCCATGCGTCAGTTACTGCGCGATGCCCGCGCCGGCGAATTGCGCGTGCTGTTCTTTGCCCTGCTGGTGGCCGTGGCCGCCAGCACCGCTATCGGCTACTTTGGTGCGCGCCTCAACGGCGCCATGCTGCTGCGCGCCACCGAATTCCTCGGCGCCGACCTGGTGCTCGAAGGCAGCTCGCCGGCCCGTGCCGAGCAAATCAAATCTGGGACCGAATTGGGCCTGGATCACGCTCGCATCGTGGAGTTCTCCAGCGTTATCGCCACCGATAACGGCATCCAGCTCTCCAGCATCAAGGCGGTCAACGAGCAGTACCCCTTGCGCGGCGAGCTTAAAAGCAGCACCGAGCCCTTCGGTACGCAAATCCCGGGCGGTGGCCCCAAACCTGGTGAAGCCTGGGTAGAAGCACGGTTGCTGACGGCGCTGGACCTGAAAGTCGGCGACAGCATCGATGTCGGCATGAAGACCCTGCGCCTGGCGCGCATCCTGAACTATGAGCCCGACCGCGCCGGCAACTTTTACAGCCTCACGCCCAGGGTCATGATCAACCTGGCGGACCTGGACGCCACCGGTGTCGTCCAGCCAGGCAGCCGTGTCAGCTACCGCGAACTATGGCGTGCGCCACAAGGCAGCACAGCGCTGCAAACTTATCGCGACCTGGTCAAACCGGGCCTGGCTGCCAACCAGCGCCTGCAGGACTCCCGCGATGGCAACCAGCAAATCGGCGGCGCACTGGGCAAGGCCGAACGTTACCTGAACATGGCCAGCCTAGTGGCTGTGCTGCTGGCTGGCGTCGCCGTGGCGCTGTCAGCCAACCGCTTCGCCAGTCGACGTTTCGATGCCAGCGCGTTGTTGCGCTGCCTGGGCTTGTCGCGCCGTGAAGCCATGCTGCTGTTCAGCCTGCAACTGAGCGTACTGGGCTTGCTGGCGAGCCTGGCCGGCGCCCTGCTCGGCTGGCTGGCGCAATTTGGCCTGTTCTACTTCCTGCACGACCTGCTACCCGCCGACGTACCGCCAGGCGGGCTGCTACCGGCCGTCGCGGGGATTGGCACCGGGCTGGTCGCCCTCGCCGGCTTCGCCCTCCCGCCGCTGGCCGCACTGGGCCGGGTACCGCCGCTGCGGGTATTGCGCCGCGATTTGCTGCCTATTCCTTCAAGCACTTGGATGGTCTACGGCGCGGCACTGTTTGCCTTGGGCCTGATCATGTGGCGCCTGAGCCTGGACCTGGTATTGACCTTCGCGTTACTCGGCGGCGGTGTAGTCGCTGCGCTGCTCCTGGGTGGCTTGCTGCTGTTGTTGCTACAGAGCCTGCGGCGGTTACTGGCTCGTGCCTCCCTGCCGTGGCGCCTGGGCCTGGGCCAATTGTTGCGTCACCCGTTGGCGGCGGCAGGCCAATCCCTGGCCTTTGGCTTGATCCTGTTGTCCATGGGGTTGATCGCGCTGTTGCGAGGCGAATTGCTCGACACCTGGCAAAACCAGTTGCCCAAGGATGCGCCCAACTACTTCGCCCTGAATATCCTGCCAGCCGACAAGGACGCCTTTGGCGCCCGTCTGCTGGACGTCCAGGCACAAGCGGCGCCGCTCTACCCGGTGGTGCCGGGGCGCCTGATCAGCATCAATGGCGAACCCGTGCAGGAGATTGTCAGCAAGGACTCCAGTGGCGACCGGGCCACTCAACGCGACCTGAGCCTGACCTGGGCAGCCGACTTGCCAGCGGGTAACGTCCTGACGGCAGGTACGTGGTGGTCGGCGCAACCCAACGACGGGATTCCAGGCGTGTCGGTGGAAGCCAAGGTGGCCGAGAGCTTGAAGCTCAAGCTCAACGACCATTTATTGTTCACCATCGGTGGGGAAAACCGTGAAGCACGGGTCACCAGCCTGCGCACCATCAACTGGGATAACTTCCAGCCCAACTTCTTCATGATTTTCCAACCGGGCACCTTGAAGGATCTGCCCGCGACCTACCTCACCAGCTTCTATCTGGCTCCCGGCCATGACCAACAGATCGTCGACCTGTCACGGGCCTTCCCGGCGGTCACTATCCTGCAGGTCGAGGCCCTGCTGGAGCAGTTGCGCAGCATCCTCGCCCAAGTGACGTTGGCGGTCGAATACGTGCTGTTGTTTGTACTCGCGGCGGGCATGGCAGTGTTGTTCTCTGGCCTGCAGGCCACCCTGGATGAACGAATCCGCCAAGGTGCATTGCTGCGAGCCTTGGGCGCCGAGCGCAAGTTGCTGGTCAAGGCCCGACGCATCGAATTCGGTCTGTTGGGGGCGGTCAGTGGCTTGCTGGCAGCACTGGGCACCGAACTGGTGACCTGGGTGCTGTACCGCTATGCCTTTGACCTGGCGTGGCATCCCCACCCGTGGTTGTTACTGCTGCCCGTGATCGGTGCCGTGCTGATTGGCGCTGCCGGGGTATTCGGCACGCGCCGTGCACTGAATGCCAGCCCGCTGACCGTATTGCGCGAAGGCTGAGACCTGGATGGCACGCCCCCAGCCAAGGGTACGTGCCATCAGGCGGTCGTCACATATTCGATCTTGGTGATCCACCAGCACACCTCTCCGCCGGGGGTCTGTACGATTGCCTCGTCGTCCACCTCCTTGCGCAGCAGGGCCCGTGCCATGGGTGAGTCGATGGAGATGTAATCCATGCGATCGTAGATCTCGTCATAACCGACGATGCGAAAACGCTTGGTCTCGCCCTGTTCGTTTTCGATTTCGACCCATGCACCGAAAAATACCTTTCCTTCCTGCTCGGGCATGTACTCCACCACCCGCATGTCTTCCAGGCGTTTGCGCAGGTAACGCACCCGTCGGTCGATCTCCCGCAACAGCTTCTTGTTGTACTGGTAATCCGCATTTTCACTGCGATCTCCCAGGGAGGCGGCCCAGGTCACTTTGCGTGTGGTATCCGGGCGTTTCTCTCGCCACAGGTAATCCAGCTCTTTTTTCAGCGCTTCATGACCTTCTTTGGTAATCAGCTTGGTACTCAAACGCTTGCATCCCCAGGCAATGTCCAATGGTGCCGTTATGCCAGGGCATCATGCCCAGGCAGCGGCCGGCTGGGACTGATGATAAATGAACCCTGGAAAGTATCCAGGCCGGCGCCCCATTACCTCACCCATGCCCCTCCAGCACTTGGTCCAATTCAAGCAACGTGCCTTGCATACGCTGGCGCATACCCGACAACTGCAACATCATCATCGCCAGCTTTTCGGCCTTCTGGCTGACCTCCAAGCCCTGCTCCTGCAAATAGGTATGGCGCTGCTCGAGTTCACGGCCTTTTTCTTCCAACTGGCTCTGCTGCTGTTGCAATCGCGCCTGCCACTGTTCAAGCATTTGCTCCTTCTCTAGGACCGCGCATTTTTTTTGCGTCAGTTCCTGGGCGACTTTGGCCAGATTGCTCAGCGCGCTGTCCATTTCGAGCAAAGAGGTATGGTCCAACTGGGCAGGCGGGTCCAAGGGTTCGGGCTCAGGCTCAGGCTCAGGCTCGGGTGGCGCCAACCGTAGGTTGTCTGACTCAAAGTGACTGTCATCTTGTTCAACAGGAACAGACGACGCACTGGGCTCAACCTGCTCCTGCGGTATCGCGACCAGCGACCGCGCCGGTTCTTCAAGGGTGCCTTCATCCATAGGTTGCGGCGCAGTCGTGGCTGAGCGCGGATTTCGCGGCGGCGCAACCATTTGCGACGAGAAGCGAATGGACGGCACGATCACTGCGCTGCTTTCGATCGCAGGCAACGCCGGGGCCGACATGCCCAAGGTGATGACCTTCATGACCAAAGCTTTCTTGATGATCACCGAGTGATGATCCTCTGGCCTGGCAGGCGGCAACCGGCAGCCTTTCAAATCAACGAAATGAAAGGGCACCTGGGGTTCGGCAATCGGCGTTGTCTTCGAGCCGGCTGCCGCTGCCATCGTCAGGATCTGTTTGAAGACTTGCATGGCTAATTGCAGGTCCTCTTTGGAGTCAACGCCTCCCAGGAAATACCGGTCAATCTTTTTACGCAGTGCCGCGATATAGACCCTGGAGTGGCCGGGTTCTGCCTCCTCATCCAGGCTATACACCAGAAAGTTGGACGCCGTTTGCGTCACAGCAAACCCGCACAACAAGGCGCCGTTAACGGGCGTCCCTTCATCGTTGCGCTCAAGAACAAGAGTACGTAGAAGCATCATGGCAATCTGGCCTCGTTACAAAGGAGAAAACTTTATATAAACATCAGATAAACATCTGGACATTAATAAGTATTCAAAACAAAACAATTGTTTCAGCGGATTATCGGGCCGAACGTAGGATTCTTCTTATTAATCACACTTCGCGTTCCCAAGTCTTCATATTGAACGTACCCTTTTTAAAGCACTTTTCCATACCGCCGGCCTCTCTCACACGCCCTGCAAAACTTATTCGGTAAAACCATGATCGAGATAAGCAACCTCACAAAACACCTGGGCAAAACACGCGTAATCAGCAACTTGTCCTTCTGTGCCCAGCGCCAGGAGTGTGTGGGCTTGCTGGGAGAGAGTGGGGCGGGAAAAACAACACTGTTGAGCCTGATCGCCGGGACGATCAAGCCGACGGCCGGGCACATCAGTATTCAAGGCTTCAATACCCATACCCACTCAATTCAAGCCAAAAAGGTCATTGGCTATCAGCTCCAAAACGGCCTCGACCATCACACGATGCCCGTCAAAAACATGCTCAATTTCATTGCCGCCATTCGCGGCTTGAGCGGGATGGAAAAACGCAGCCAGGTGGCGCAGGTAGCCGCACGACTGGAACTGCTGCCCGTGCTCGACTGCCCCATCAACGTCCTTTCCCTTGGTTTGAAGCGCAGAGTGGCAATGGCCCAGGCGCTCCTGCATTCCCCAAGCCTGCTGCTGCTGGACGAACCCACAGAAGGGCTCTGCCCTGATCAACGCCTCAAGTTCCGGGCACTCATCCAGTCCCTGAGCGAGGAAATGACCATCATCATCGCCTCCCGCCATTACCAGGATCTGGCGGACATCTGCACCCGTGCCTTGGTTATCGCCGGTGGTCGCCTGGTGGGCGATGCCTCGCTGTCCGACTTACAGCGCAGCTCCCGGCACTTCCAGGCCGTCACCCTCGCGGCAGACGCCCCGCTGGATTTGCTCGCGTTGGCCGTATTGCCCGGCGTCGCAGGCATCGAAGAAGACCGGCATGCGCCCGGCAAGGTTACGGTACTGGCCATGCCCGGGCATTCCATCTTTCCCTCGATCAACGCGCTTATCACCCATCGCGGCTGGAACATCACCTCAATGAATCTGGAGCCGGGTCGCCTGAACGATGTCGTTCACCATCTGAGCCAAGAGGTAACACCTTGAGACTGCTACCTGTCATTTTCAAACGACAACTCGTCAGCTATGCCTGCGCCCCCAGCGCTTACCTGAGCGTGGCGGTTTTTCTCGCACTGTGCGCAGCGCTGGGACTGCATTCCAACCAATGGATGGAGCGAAACAGCAGTGATTTGCAGGCTTTTTTTGAACTGCACCCCTGGCTTTATCTCCTGCTGGTCCCCCTTTTATCGACGCAGTTGTGGTCGGATGAATCCAACGCCAGCTTTTACAACACCCTGAATGCCTTGCCTGTCACCTCGATGGAACGGGTGATCGGAAAATTCATCGCGGCATGGACTGTCTGTGGCATTGCGCTGATGCTTAACTTCCCGCTGGTGATTGCCGTGAATTATCTGGGCACACCTGACAATAGCGTTATCGCCTCACAATTCCTGGCCAGTTGGTTACTGGCGGGAAGTTATCTTTCGGTAGGTTGTTTCATCTGTGTACTTGCGAACCAACGCCTGCTGATTTTCTTTTTCACGCTCGGCTTGTTGCTGACCGCCAGTGGGCTTTCGTCAGTACTGGATGCACTTGAACAACAAGCACCGATATGGATTATCGACAGTTTGATGTCCCTGGATCCCGTTGCCCGCTTCAGCGCGATGGATAACGGCAAGCTCACACTGCAGGACAGCCTGTACTTTATCAGCATGATCGTTGCTTTTCTGTTTGCGACCACCCTCACACTCAATTATAAAAACAGCTGAGAAAAGGAAGACCACTGATGGGATCCGCTTTTCGTGCGGGTATGACACTTCTCGTCATATCACTGCTGTTTCTGGCATTCAATCTAGTCTGGGCACCCAAACTGCCCACTGTTCGCTGGGACTTTTCCGAAGAAAAAATCCACACCTTATCGCCCGCGGCGCAGCAACTGCTACTGTCACTTGAAAGCCCACTGGATCTGTATTACTTCAATACCCTCAATGCGCCGCAAAAAAGCCAGGCATTAGAACGTTATGGTCGGCGCGTGGAAGACGTGCTCAAGGCGTTCGAAAAAGCGGCAAACGGCCTGATCAACTTACATATCATTAACCCCGCTCCCTTTTCTGAAGATGCCTACAAAGCCCGCTTGTTTGGGCTTGATGACACACAAGGATTCCTTGGCCTTATCGGCACCCGTACTGGCCAGGGCGCCCAACGCATCGAAGCGTTCCGGCCTGAGCACGAGTCATTACTTGAATATGAGATCAGCCACCTGATCTATAAGTTGGGGCAGCCTGAGCGTGCCACTATCGGCCTGCTGTCGGGACTGGCGTTAGACAAATCGGCCAGCGAGTTGCTGGGGTTGATCCGCGAGCAATTCAACGTGGTGGAACTGGCTGCGAACGTCGCCCAGGTTCCGTCATCCATCGCGACATTGATAGTCGTACAGCCGCACGCTTTACCTGAACGAGCCCTATATGCCATTGAGCAATCGGTATTGAAAGGCACCCAGTTGATGATGTTCCTCGACCCCGTGAGCGAGATGGGCGCTGACGCCGTGCCAGCGAACGCCAGAATGGAGGGGCTGCTGAACGCGTGGGGCATCCAAATGCCCGCGGATAAGCTGTTGGTGGATAATCTCTATGCCTCATCAGCCACGCCCGGCCCGGGAATGCCCCGGGTACTGCACCCGGCCAGGCTACACCTTCCATCACAGGCGATGACTCCAACGGATGTCAGCGCCTGGGGGCTGGACGCCGTGATGGTCTCAAGCAGCGGCGCGCTTTCCCTGGCCCCCAAGAGCCGTTCACTGTTGACCCCGCTTCTGTTGAGCTCACGGCAATCGGCCCTGCTGGACGCGAAACGCTTTGGCTCGGCGACGACATTTGACTCACTGATCGATGAAACGGCGACTTCAGGGCAGCGCCATGTGATCGCTGCGCGCGTTGAGGGGCCCGCTTACTCAGCGTTTCCCGACGGCCTCAAGGGCCAGCCGCCCGGGCTGCAAAAAGCAGAACTGATCCAGATGGTGGTCGTGGCCGACACCGACTTGCTCGCGGACACAGTCAGCCATGCACGCAACGGCAACGCGCAGTTTGTATTGAACACATTGGATAACCTGGCGGCGCCCGAAGCACTCCAGCGCATTCGATCCCGTGTCATGCGCCAACCGTTGCACAGGCTGGAACACATGCGCGACGAAGCCGCACAGGCTTATCGGAAAAATTCGCTTGAGCTCCAGCGACGACTTGAGCAGACAGAGCAAGCATGGCGCGAGTTGAACCCAGCGCACACGCGGCTTATCACCCAGGCGGTGGATACCAATACGCAGTTGCAGGTACTCAACAAGGAGCGCCTGCAGTTGCCCATCGAGTTGCATACACTCAAGGCGCAGGCCTATGCCCCGGTGCAGCGTTTCGAGCGACAGCTCAAAGGGCTGATGGTCGTGCCTCTACCGCTACTGCTGTGCCTGATTGCCGGGTTACTGTTCCTGTACCAGCGCAAGCGTCGACTCCTCGCATTGGCAACCTTTCACTAGTCGCTCAGCGACGGGCAATCAGCCCTTGCCGGGCAATGCGCGTCAGTTGGTGGATCACCTCATGGGCGTTGCTGACACTCGGTGCCTGAATCACTGCAAGGTCGAAACTGTCGCTGGCAAAACGGGCCAGGGAATCGCCGTCTTCCACAAACTGGATCAGGAACGCCGAAGGCCGACCGGAACGGCGTGGCCAGCCGTCCAGATAACGCAGCAGTGTCGGCTGGTGCTTACCGCCCAGGAGGATTTTCGGATTGCGTTGAGTCAGGTCCGCGGTGATCGGGGCCAGGCGTATGAGGGGGCGTAGTGCATTCATCGTGTCGTGTCTCTGCCTCAAAAGTCTGCGGGCAGGTGAGAGGCAACACCGAACCAGCGCTTTAGCGGTATTTCGAGGAACGCCCTGCGTGAGCAAGCGTACTTCTGTCGGGCTGCATTGAGACCCAGTGGCGCCCCGCAATTAGCTGTTTAAATCGGCGCATGAGCAGCATCCTAGAGAAGCCTGTGGGGCAGTGTCAAGAATCCCAGGCAACGAAAAGGCCCGCATCAGCGGGCCTTTTTGTGCAGCTTGCTAAACGATCAGTGAGTGATCGCGCGGTCGACAGACAATTTGCCCGCACCTTCCAGCAACACCGCCAACGCGCCGCCGAGCAACGCCAGTGCGAACTCATAACCGTTGTTGGCCATGAACAGCCCGTTGTGGATGTGTACAGAGAAAATCGCCACCAGTGTCAGGAAGGTCAGGCCCAATGCGGCAGGGCGAACCAGCAAACCGATGATCAGGGCCAGGCCGGCGAAGAACTCGGTACCGCCCGACAGCAGCGCCATCAGCGTGCCCGGCGCCAGGCCGATGCTTTCCATCCATTGTGCGGTGCCCGCCAGGCCACCACCGCCAAACCAGCCGAAGAGCTTTTGCGAACCGTGGGCAGCGAAGATGATGCCGACGAAGATACGCAGAATAGTCAGGCCATAACCGGCGCGAGTGGACAGTACACGGGTAATCATTGGGCTCATGGGGGTAAATCCTTTTCCAGGTAGGGGTTGGTTGGCCGCTATATTAATCAGTTTAAATAATGATAAAAGCCGAAATATTGCCTAATTTACATCTAAAAAATCGATTATTCACGCGATGCAACTTTAGCCGCAGGCGGCTCCAGAGACTCGCGCTCCCGATCGAACGCCAAATAATACTTGTTGACGCTATTAACATAGCTGACGCCGCCCATCCCTACCTGCTCCATGGCAATGCGTTCAACCTGGAAGAACCACTGATTGGGGTTAAGCCCACGGCGCTTGGCCTCGGTGCGCATACCTTGCACCCGCTCCGGCCCCATGTTGTACGCCGCCAGCATAAAGGCCATGCGCTCGCGCTCATTGAGCTTGGGGCTGGAGAAAAACTTGCGCCGGATCATCGCCAGGTAACGCGCCCCCGCCTGCACATTACTGTCGAGCGACTCGATATTGTTGACCCCCACCCGCTGCGCCGCCGACGGCGTGATCTGCATCAGACCGGTAGGGCCTCCACTATTGCGTGCGCCTGGGTCCAGGGAAGACTCCTTGAACGCCAACGCCGCCAGATTCAGCCAGTCCATACCTTGCTCACGCGCATGTTTTTGCAAAACCGGGCGCAGTTTTTCCAGGCGCTGGCGGTCAGCCCGCGCCAATGGGTTACGGACCTGGTAGAGGCGTCGATAGATACGCTGGAAGGCCACATCCTGGTCGGAAGGCGTGTGATAGGTCTTGAGAAACCGATCGATGCTGGCACGCAGCATCGACGCGTCCTGACGCACAAACCAGAACTCGTCGCCCGGCTCGCTGATGACGACCTGCTTGTCAAAGCGCAACTTGGGCAGAATTTTCGACCAGCGTTGGGCAATGGGTTTTTCCACGATCGTCAGGTGAAAAATCCCGGCCTGCACCATCTCCAGGACATCTTCCACCGCCAGGCTCGGGTCAACCCATTCCACTTTCACTGGTGGGCGCTTGTGCAGGGCCAGCTTTTGATTGACCTGACTGATAGCGTCCACCGCCGCACTACCGGTGGTCAGCGTCACCGTGCGACCCGACAGTTGCTCCAGTTTGGTATACCGTCGTTCACCCTTGACGCCCACCAGCCACAACGGCACATCGCTGACAATCGGGGCGCTGGCGCTGACCTTGTGCACGCCTTTCACGTCCAGCAACTCACCGGGCGCCACCAGGTCACCTTCACCACGGGCCAGCGCACCGAGTAACTGGTCCTTGGCCTTGGGGATGATCTTGAGGTTGATGGCCTGCCCATCACGGGCATGGCCGTTGAGGTACTGCTCGAAGGCGCGTAACCGATGGTATTCGACACCGATGGCCTGGCCCTGCACTTCACCGGAACTGTTGCGGCTCTGGTTGACCAAGACGCGCAGGGTGCGGCTGGAGCGAATTTGCGCCAGGTCGCGGACCTTGCCGGGCTTGGCCACTTGCAGCGGCCCATCCAGACGTGCGACCGCCGCCATGGGCAGCAATAACGCCAGGCACAACATAAGCAACGCCGAGGGTCGGATCATCCGCTCTCCGGAAAGAAAACTGGCCAGCGCCTGTGCGAATTACGCAGTGCTGGGGGTCAGAAACAGAGCGCTTTATGCGCTGGCAAGGCGTGCAACGGCGCCAAGGTGGCAGGCAATCGGCCCACCACAATGTCGCTTGCGACGTTCAAAGACAGCGTTAACGCATTGTAGTTCTTGGTTTTTCTTATCAATCTACAGCTCTGATATGCTTTCCGGCCGCAGGCGGAGATAGCACCATGCAACTCATTGATATTGGCGTCAACCTGACCAACCCCAGTTTCGACGAGAGGCACACGGCCGTTCTCGAACGCGCCTACGCCGCTGGCGTGCAGCAATTGGTACTCACCGGCACCAGCGTCGAGGGCAGCGAACAGGCCCTGCAACTGTGTGTAAAACTCGACGAAAGCAGCCAGCGCCTGTTCAGCACCGCCGGCATTCACCCCCACTCTGCCAGCGACTGGAACAGCGACAGCGTCCAACGTCTGCGTGGCTTGCTGGGCGACAGCCGAGTGCGCGCCGTGGGTGAATGCGGGCTGGATTTCAACCGGGACTTCTCCCCTCGCCCCCAGCAGGAAAAAGTCCTCGAAGAACACCTGGCCCTGGCCGTCGAACTGCAACTGCCGGTGTTTCTCCATGAGCGCGATGCCAACCAGCGTCTGCTGGAGATCCTCAAGGACTACCGCGACCACCTGCCAGCCGCCGTGGTGCACTGCTTCACTGGCGAACAGGCAGCGCTGTTCAGCTACCTGGACCTGGATTTACACATTGGCATCACGGGTTGGATCTGCGACGAACGCCGTGGCACCCACCTGCATTCACTGGTCAGGGACATTCCCCGAGGCCGTCTGATGCTGGAAAGCGATGCGCCCTACCTGCTACCACGCACCCTGCGCCCCAAGCCGAAAAATGGTCGCAATGAGCCGGCGTACCTGCCCGAAGTACTGCGCGAAGTGGCCTTGCACCGTAACGAAACGATGGAAGATCTGGCGTTGCACAGCACCGCCTGCGCCCGCCGCTTTTTCGGCTTGCCTGCCATCGATTAATACGGCGCATTGACCCATGTCAAAAGCGCTTTTCTGAATAGCGGCACAATAATGGCACCTTGCCAATACTGTTTCCGCTATCAGAGAAAACCTTCCATGGGTGCCTGGCTTAGCAATATCTCGCTCAAATACAAATTCTGGGCCGTCAACGCGGTCGCCTTCATCACCACCCTGCTGCTGGTGCTGTACGCGGTACAGCTTGAACAACAGGCGCGCAGCCAGGCGTCGCAAGCATCGGCCCAGGCCCAAGGACGCTTGCTCAGCGCCTGGCCAGCCGACAGAACCTTGCCCACGGGTGAGCACTGGCTCGCATTTTCCAAAGGCCAGCCCCCCCAGGATCTACCCACCCTGAGCACTGCCAACGGCTGGACTGAACTCAACCCCATGCCGTTGTTCGGTGAAAACCCGCTGATCGGCGCCGAGGTGATCAGCCGGGCCGACGGCCAGCAGGTCGCAGTCCTGGCCTACGCGCCGAGCCTGAGCCAAGTGTTCAGTGAACGCTTCACCCACTACGCCGTCGCCGTGGCAGTGCTGATGCTGGCCATGCTCGGTGCCTCGCAGTTGTTGATCCGCTTCCTGCTCAGCCAACTCAACACCCTCAAGGATGTGATGCTGCACGTCGAAAAAACCGGCGACCTGTCGGCGCGGGTGCCGTTGGCCTGCAAGGATGAAGTCGGCCAGATGGCCAGCGCCTTCAACGCCATGCAAGCCGGCTACCAGCGCGTGGTCAATACCGTGGCACGCACCGCCCGGCAACTGGACGACGGCGCCGCTCGCCTGGCCAGCAGCATGAACGAGGTGCAACACGGCATGCTGGGCCAGCAAAGCGAAACCGACCAGGCTGCCACCGCCATCAACGAAATGACCGCCACCGTCTACCACATCGCCCAGCACGCGGGCGCCACCCGTGACTTGTCTCAGGCCGCCGATACCCTCGCCGGCAGCGGCCAGGCAGTGGTCAGCCGGGTACAGCGCTCGATCGCCGGGCTGTCCAGCGGCGTACAGCAGACCGCCGAAATGATCCAGAAACTGGCCGAAGACAGCCAGAAAATCAACGGTGTGGTCAGTGTGATCCACAGCATCGCCGAACAGACCAACCTGCTCGCCCTCAACGCCGCCATCGAAGCCGCCCGCGCCGGGGAAATGGGCCGCGGTTTCGCGGTGGTCGCCGACGAAGTGCGCAACCTGGCCAAGCGCGTGCAAAGCTCCACCGACGAAATCACCCGCATGGTCTCGGCGCTGCAAGCCGGCACCCGCGACGCGGTGGACTTCATGCAGGAAAGCTCATTCAAGGCAGATGACTGCGTACAACAGGCCCAGGAAGCCGGCATCGCGCTGGCTGAAATTACCGGCGCTGTGGCACAGATGCGCGAAAGCAACACCCAGATCGCCGTGGCCGCCGAGCAACAAAGCCATGTCGCCGAAGAAATGAACCGCGCCGTGGTGAGCATTCGCGATGTGACCGAAAACACCGTGCATCAGACCGTGGCGTCGGCCACCACCAGCAATGAACTGGCGACGTTGGCCGGGGAGTTGAGCAAGGCGATTGGGCAGTTGAAGTTGTAAGACTGTTCCAGCTGTAATCCAACTCCTACGACCAAGCCTCGGTTTACCTGAAGTTAAGACGAAACTTCCTCGCCCCTCTCGCGAATAACGCCGACTTCTTTTACCTGACAACCGCTGCAAAGTCCCTCGCCTGATCAAACAGTGCGAGGGATTGCAGATGGTGGTGTTCGTTAAAGCCCTGATGGATGGGGCTGTCTCTTGATCTCGGTGCTGGCCAACCTGGTGCTAGTGCCCATGGATCCCGAAGCGCCGAAGGTTGAGCGCGTATTCGCGGACTTCCGCACCTGCCTGAATACCTTTGATACGTGGGCCGACAGCTTCTTAAGTGGTTCGGCACTTAGCGTGGAGCAGGTGTTCAAGGTTGGGGAAGACGTCGCACTGGTCGCGCCGATCTCTTCCAAAAAACCCAGTCGCACGGTCGCTCAATGCAAAGCCCAGGGCGGGCTGACCTTGGTACATCTGTTCGAAAGCACGCAGTTCGTGCCTATCGGCAACACGCCCGTGAGGCTGCAAGCCGTTGCACAGGACGGCAGCCCGCTAGGCGCGCCACTGCATCGGACCATTGGCCCCAGCGGCATTCTTGAAGTCAGCGACTGTAGCCGCGACCAACAGTACGAAATCACCTTTTACCCCACTGTTTCCAAGGCTCACGTCCAGGCGCTGTATGCGTCCTATGAGTCTGTGATCGCCGGGCTGGAAACGGATTTGCGCACGGCATGGGCCGAGCACTTCAAGCCTCGATGGGCAGACTTTGCCAAAGCGCCGGCTTACAAGCGTAGCGGCATTCAGGGCATTGCCTTTGCGACCGGGCTGGGCAAGGCGCTCTACAACCTGTGGGACAACATCACCGAGCTGTACGACCTGCTCGCGAACCTCAAGTCCAACAGCGAAACGTTGCTGAAATACCTGTCCGAGGCCGAGCTGAATGCGCTGCTCAAGCTGGGCAAAGACACGCTGGCCAAGGGGTTGCTGGTACTCAGTGACGAGCCGCTGTTGTTTATCTACCTGTCGGCGCTGGTGGCCTGGGTACGCATGCTGCCGCCACCCGACATGTACGAACTGCTGGGTGAAATCACCGGCGAAGTGTTGATCAACTTGCTGCTGATCTGGGCCACACGGGGTATTGGAGTACAGCTGCGCCTGGGTGCTCAGGTGCTTAGTGGCGTCAAGTCCGGGCGGGCGCGGGCGTTGTTGGAGTTGCTGGCCAAGCAGGTGGCGGGGCCTCGGCTGGAACCCCATGTGGAGGCCGCCAAGCCGGTGTTGCTGAGCAGTGCGGCGACACCGATTAAGACGGTGCCGGCTGTGCCGTTGAAGGCGGGCGACACGCTGGTTTCGAACCCGGTGCCGATGGTGCGCGGCAAGGCCCAGCGCACGACGTTGGTCCGTCAGGAGCCTGTCGATGATGTGCCGGCCATGGCTTCAAATCCGAAGGGGGACGCGGCGGCGCCAGCGGACAAGACCGTTACCCACGGTTGCCCGGTGTCGATGGTCACTGGCGAGGAATTGCTGACCCTCACCGATGGCGTGCTGGATGGGATCTTGCCGTTTGAGTGGACGCGGCTGTACCGCACCAGTGCGGTGGACATTGATTGTGGGTTGGGGTTTGGCTGGAGTCATGCGCTGGCTCATCGGCTGGTGGTGTCGGGCGATTTGGTGGTGTGGACCGATCATGAGAACCGCCATACGCAGTTTCCATTGCCCAGCGACTCTCGACCCGCAATCACCAATAGCCTGGCGGAAGCGGCGATCTATTTGGGTTCGGCGCCTGACGAGTTGGTGCTGGCCCAAGCGTCACGGTTCTATCACTTTCGCGACGGTGTACTGACTGCGATCAGCGATGCGTATGACAACCGTCTACGCATTTGCCGTGATCGTTCCGGGCGGATTGAGCGGCTGGATAACGGCGCGGGTCGCTCGTTGCTGTTGCGTTATGAGCTGGATCGCATCGTTGCGGTGGACTACCAAGTACATCGTGCCAAAGGGCGAGAGCCCTACGTGTGGGAGACCGAGCAGAACCTTGTTTCCTACGCCTATGACGAAGACGGACGACTGGTTTGCGCGACCAATGCTGTCGGGGAAAGCGAGCGTTATCGGTACGACGATCAGCACGTCATTCTTGAGCGCCAACTGGCCGGTGGCGCGAGTTTCTTCTGGGAATGGGAACGCGCGGGCAAGGCGGCGCTCTGCGTCCGGCATTGGGCAAGTTTTTCGCAGATGGACACGCGTTACGCCTGGGGGGATGACGGGCGTGTCACGGTGCATAACGCCGATGGTAGCCAGGAAGTGTATGTCCATGATCAGCGGGCGCGGCTGGTACAGAGGATTGATCCGGATGGTGCCACGCATTTCAAATCCTACGACGACCAGGGCCGGCTGACCGTCGAGCAAGACCCTATGGGCGCGGTGACGGCCTATCAATATGACGACGCCGGACGCTTGGTGGCGCTGTTTCCGGGGGAGGATGAGCCGACATCCTACGAGCATGACAATGGGTTCGTACGAGTTGTGCGCCGTGGTGAGGCGGCCTGGAAATATGAGCGTAATGAGCAAGGCGATGTTACGCGCAGGATCGATCCTGACGGCGAGGTTACCGATTACAGCTACAACAAACACGGGCAACTGACCGGGGTTTGGTACCCGGATCATAGTTGCCATCGGCTGGTGTGGAATGAGCGGGGGCAGTTGCTGGAAGAGCAATTGCCCAATGGTGGGATCAAGCGTTATCGCTATGACGATCTGGGGCGGCAAGTTGCCTGTGAGGATGAGCATGGTGCGCTGACGCAATATCACTGGGACTGCGTCGGCAGGTTGATTCGTCTTGTATTGCCAGGCGGTGGTTGTAGGGAATTCAGCTACAACCCCTACGGCAAAATCATCGCAGAACGCGACGAACTCGGCCACGTCACCCGCTACGAATACGCCGACGGCCTGCACCTGATCAGCCGCCGCCTCAACGCCGACGGCACCCAAGTCAAGTACCGCTACGACAACGCCCGGCTGCTGCTCACCGAGATCGAAAACGAAGCCGGCGAAACCTACCAACTCGACTATCACCCCAACGGCCTGATCCGCCAGGAAACCGGCTTCGACGGCCAGCGCACCGCGTATGCCTACGACCTCAACGGCAACCTGCTGGAGAAGACCGAATACGGCGACGATAACAGTCAGCTAATCACCCGTTATCAGCGCGACCACGCCGGGCGCCTCGTACAAAAAACCCTGCCCGATGCCAGCGTTGTCGACTATACCTACGACCGCCAAGGCAACCTCCTCAGCGCCGAAGACGGCCACTGGGCGCTGGCCTACGAATACGACCGCCAAAACCGCCTCACCGCCGAACACCAAGGCTGGGGCACCCTGCGCTACGGCTACGACGCCTGCGGCCAGCTGAAAAACCTGTGCCTGCCAGACAACAACCGCGTCACTTTCAACCACAACAAAGGCGGCCACCTCGCCACGGTCGAACTCAACGGTGAAGTACTCACCTCACATCTATTCAACAGCGGCCGCGAACACCAGCGCCAGCAAGGCCAACTGCTCAGCCACTACCACTACGACGACCAACACCGCCTGCATGCCCACGCGGTCACCCAGCAACAAAACCACCTCTACCAACGCCAATACGACTACGACAAATCCGGCAACCTCACCCGCCTGCTCGACACCCGCAAAGGCGAACACCGCTACCACTACGACCCCCTCGCCCGCCTGACCCGCGCCGACCACTCCCAAGACGTACAGGAACGCTTCGGCCACAACCCCGCCGGCAACCTGCTGATGCAAGACCGCCCCGGCCCGGACATCGTTGCGGCCAACCGCCTGATGATCCAGGGCGACCGTCATTACGACTACGACGCCTTCGGCAACCTCATCCGCGAACGACGCGGCAAGGGCCAGCAACTTGTCACTGAGTACCGCTACGACTGCCAGCATCGGTTAGTCGGGGTTACAACGCCCAACGGCCAAACCGCCAGCTATCGCTATGACCCATTTGGACGTCGCATCAGCAAAACTGTGGACGGCAAGACCACCGAATTTTTCTGGCAAGGCGACAAGCTGGTTGCCGAGCATCATGCAGAGCGTCATCGCAGCTACCTCTACGAACCCGACAGCTTCCGCCCATTGGCACTGTTGGACGGTTTCGGCCCAAAAGAAACCAAGCCCTACCACTACCAACTCGACCACCTCGGCACCCCGCAGGAACTGACCAGCCCCGAGGGCGAAATCGTCTGGTCCGCCCACTACCGCGCCTACGGCCAGATCGCTCGGCTCGACGTGGGCAAAGTCGACAATCCACTGCGGTTTCAAGGCCAGTACTTCGATGCGGAAAGCGGACTGCACTACAACCGCCATCGCTACTACAATCCGGATATTGGTCGCTATCTGACGCCGGACCCGGTGAAGTTGGCGGGTGGGATCAATGGCTACCAGTACGTGCCCAATCCGACAGGGTGGGTAGACCCGCTAGGCTTGAATTCATGCCCAGGCGATGATGGGTGTAAAAAGCAAACGAGTGCTGACGATCCATCCTACAAATCGAGCGTGGATGATGGACAGCCTTCAGCTCCTCTTGTTCACGGAGTAGACGCAACCTTCTTAAATAGAACACACAGCATTGAAGGGAAGCGGTCAACCAAGCGTGTGGAAGAAATTGCTCGCAGTATGCGAAACGACGGATACGATAAAAATACGCCAATAGACGTTTTTGAGTATAACGAGCAACGCTATATTGTTGATGGGCACCACCGAGCTGCCGCTGCAAGACAAACAAAGACGCCAGTCACCATAAAACTAATCCAGAATATAGGTGACCATAACAGCTCGTTCAACAGCACCCAGGACGTAATAGACGCTTCAAATGCAGTAGGACTGGATAGACTGGAAAGGCCTAGACGATGAGAGCTCAGACGCTAGAACATTTGATCACAGAATACTTGGAGCAAGTAAAAAAGGCTACCGACTTACTTGAGCAAGTGTTTGGAACCAAAAATATCATTGGTCTGTGGCGATCCAAAAAAATCCCGCAGCGTGGGACGGTCGCTGCAAATGTCACCTACGAGCTGCACGGTATTGGTTGCAGTGTTTACTTATCTGAAATATGTGTCGACTTTGATTACGGCCCGGACGATAGGGTCGACGGTTTCGACTCGTGGAGGCTGTATATGTACGCATGCGAAACACCCTGCAAGTACAAAAAATATACAGATAAACAAGCCTTGGAACGTGAGTTCAATGCGTACCTAAAAAAGGGCAAAGCCAAGAAAATCGAAGGGTCCACATCTAATTTGTACTTCATACAGTCTTGATGCCGTTCAGGTAAATCTCCTTACCCTAGACACTCTGAATATCGAATATGGGATGGGACTTGACCTCGATAACTGTGAACCAGCCAATGCATGTGCAAACTGACCCAACAACATCGGAGGTAAGCCTTGGTGCCGATCAGTCAAGCGAACGCAATACTCAAAGCAACGAAGATCAAAAGTGGGAGCTGGCTTGCCTGCGAAAGCGGTAGTGCAGTAACAGAGGCAGTGACTGACACACCGCCTTCGCGGGCAAGCCCGCTCCCACAGGGGATCTGCGCTTAACAGACTGGAATCCTTCCCACATTCACACCCACGGCGCTACTCTTTCCCACCGATGGTTTGGATGAGGCTTTTCGCAGAACGGGTATACCCAGGTCCGAATACAGCGTATCGAAATGGGGCAAAGACCAATATGGCAAATCATTTCCAACAGAATGGCGAGTACAAACCGGTCCCAATAGAGGAGCGGAAGTGAATATTGACGATCCTATGCTCGTGCCAAGTAAAGAAGGCCCGAAATCACCTCATATTGGCTATCAAACACCTGGAAAGAGAGGCGACGGAGGAGCCAAAAGAGGCCATATACTGCTCCAACTGGTTCCTGTCAGCCGGTCCAGAATAGGTGTCCCCTGATGAGTTACTTGGAAGACGAAATAGACGAAGCCTGTAATGCGCTGAACCTCGACGCTGGAAAGCTTGATTCGAGCGAACTCAACTTGTTGATAAGCTCTCTGACGAGAAAATTCTTCAAAGCGCAGAGCAATGTGCTTGATCCCATCGAACTGAACGAGAAAAGCACCGAACACAACCCTGACTTTTGGAAGGAGATGCCGCATCGCATTAGCGGGAATGGCCTGGTTCTGCTGGTATTTGACTCAGCGTATAGCGCCTGGAGAATGGAAAACGCTCGAGTGCTAGCCTCTGTGTTAGCCGAAACCACCGGATATCCGTTTTGGATAACCGATAAAGAGCTGACGTTCTTGGTACATATGGATGATCATGACTGTGTCATTTGGGCATGAGGGTCACTCCGCCTAAATTGCAGCCTATGACCCCCATAGCCAGCCCCAATTCGCCACCCTGCCCACCTCAACCTAAACTCTGTCCAAGTTGTTTCAACGGACAGAGGATTCACCACCATGGGCAAACGTCACCCCAATCTCCCCGCCTGGCAATGGCGTCAGTACCCACAGAACCATCAGCACCCAACCAACCTGGCGTTGCACCTGATTGCCGTGCCGCTGTTTATCGTCGGTTTCCTACTGATCGTGTCGGGCGTGTTCAGCCTGAGCCTGGCCAGCTTCGCGGTCGGTGTGATTGGCATTGTCGCGGGCCTGGCGTTGCAGCGTCACGGCCATAGCCTGGAGGCCCAGGCCAGTGAGCCGTTCAGTGATCGTAAAGATGCGGTGCAGCGCGTGGTGGTCGAGCAGTTCGTGACCTTCCCGCGCTTTGTGCTCAGCGGTGGCTGGTGGCGCGCCTGGCGGCAGCGGCACCACCACTGACCGGCGGGTTCAGGCGAACACCACCACGGTCTGGCGGCTGAGGGCGATCAACTCGCCGGTCGGGCTCCACAACGCAGCGGCCGCGTGGCCATAGCCGTCGCGGGCGTGTTCGATGTTGACGTGGTACTGGCACCAGTCGAGCGTAGTCAGGTCTTGCAACGGCTGGATGAACTCGATGGTCCAGGTCAGGGTGCTGCCCGGCGCGGGCTTTTTCAGGTGTGGCAGCAACGCCGGTGGCCAGGCGTCGACCAGGGCGAGGATATGCGCCTCGGTCAGTGGCTCTTCTTTTACATCCCCTCTCAACCGTACCCAACCGCCCATCTCGCGAGATTTATTGCCGGTAAACGGCAGGCCACCCACACTCCAGCGCATTGCCAGGTGGCGCATGAATTCGGGGGTAACACCCTTGATATAGGGCAGTTCCTGGCACTCATCCCAGTGTTTGAATACCGATGGCGGCTCACTCGCCACATCAATCTCGGAGGGGCGAGAGGCGCCAAAACTGGCCTGGACCAGGGTCGCCACTTCACCGTTCTGCACCACTCGCCCCAGCAACTGGCTGACCGCCTTGCCTTCGCGTAGCACTTCGACCTGATAACTGGCGGATACATCCGGCGCTACCGGGCCGACAAAGGTGATGGCCAGCGAGCGCAGCGGTCGGTCAGCCGGCACCTGGGCGCGCAGCGCCTCGTATTGCAAGGCGGCGACCAAGCCGCCAAAGGTGGCCCGGCCCTGGGCCCATTCGGCAGGGATGGTGACATCCAGCGGATTGCTACGGGCAGCGTCGAGCAAATCACTAAAGCGCATGGCGACCTCACATCAAGAAAATCCTGGAGGAATCTTAACCATCGAATTGCACAGGCACAGCGCCTATTCCGGCCAAAAACCGGACCGGTTTAAAAACACTCGGCGCTGAGTGTGTCCAACACGCGGTCGGCCTTGCCTTGCGCCTTGAGCATGGTGCGCTGCCACACTGCTACGCAGGGTTGCAGGTCAGGCTCGTGCCCGGCCTGGGCCAGCCACTGCCAACAGTCATGCCAGTCACCCAGCGCGCTCTGGGCTTTCTTCAAGTGCGACAGGGCCTTGGTGGGTAATTTGTCCAGCTCGGGATACGCCTCGGCGGCATAGCGCACACGTTTGATCAGCAACCGTAGCCGGTGGCGGTCATGATCGGGGTCCTTCAAGGCGCCATCGAGTGCCTGCCATTGCTTGGCCAGGCGTTTCTGGATACGCGGGCGCAAGCCCTTGAGCAGTTTCTGGTGCTGGGATGCGCGGATAAACCGTGGGAACGCATCCAGGATCAGCAGCAAGTGCGCCAGCTCCGGGCTTTGCGCCACCTGGCGATAAGCCTCGGGCTGCAGACGCAGGCGTCGATCAGCCGCGTCGTGATAACCGTGCTGATGCAAATACGCCGCCAGCACCTCTCGGTCGCGTAGCGGCGTAGTCAGTTGGCCAACCGTGCTGGCGGCCAATTCAAGCTGTTCGACACCGGGCAGCCCGCGCAAAGGGCGCAATAGGCTGCGCAGGCGTCGTACCGTGGTGCGCAAATCATGCAAGGCTTCATCGTCAGTGACGGCGGCGAGGCGAGCCTGGCAGCTCAGTAACCCTACTTCCAGGCCAATGACCTGAGCGACTAACTGATTGACCAACGCTGACATCCTGCCCTCACTTTCCGATGAAAAATCCTGGCCGCCGCTGGGTCATCGCCCGGCGCGAGACTCACGAATGTAGAACCGCGCCTTTTCGGCCTTGTTGGAGCAGCCCTCGAACGCTTCAAACTGCTGCTGAGTCTTGGCGCCAGTCAACAGCGACAACGCCTTGGAGTAGCTGACCGTGCCGGCAAAACCTTCGGCCTTGGCCAGGTCCAGTTCTTTCCAGGCGGCGTCCAATTGCGAGCCACAGCTGTCGCGATACGCGGTTTTCCCGGCACAACCAGCCAAGGCCAGCACGATCACAGGCACACAGATCCAGGCTTTCATTGATGACACCTCAAATATACAAATTCAGTCGTAGCCTGTAGACGTTGCCTACAGGGAAAAGTGCCTTGTCCTTAGCCTGAAATCGGTAGTACCTATTGCCAGAGCATACCCGAGCCTGATCGCTAGCCTGGAAAAATCTTGCGCGCTGTCAGCAAGGATTGAAGCAGGCCCCTTGATGGGTGCATTGTGGGCCCCTGTTTTGCGAAGGATCTGGCCATGAAGAAACGTGTTGCCTTAGTGCTGGGCTCCGGTGGCGCCAGGGGCTACGCCCATATCGGGGTGATCGAGGAAATCGAACGACGCGGCTATGACATCGCCTGTATCGCCGGCTGTTCCATGGGCGCCGTGGTGGGTGGGATCTACGCTGCCGGCAAGCTCGACGAGTACCGCAACTGGATCGAAAGCCTGGACTACCTCGACGTCTTGCGCCTGGTGGACGTGAGCTTTCGCCTGGGAGCGATTCGCGGTGAGAAGGTGTTCGGGCAAATCCGCAAGATCGTCGGCGATATCAATATCGAGGAGCTGCGCATCCCCTACACCGCCGTCGCCACCGACCTCACCAACCAACAGGAGATCTGGTTCCAGGAAGGCTGCCTGCACCAGGCCATGCGCGCCTCGGCGGCGATCCCGAGCCTGTTCACCCCGGTGATGCAAGGCAACCGTATGCTGGTGGACGGCGGCCTGCTCAACCCGCTGCCCATCGTGCCGGTGGTGTCGAGCCACTGTGACTTGATCATTGCGGTCAACCTCAACGCCACCAACCAGAAGCACTATCAATTGCCGGTGATCCAGCGCCCGCCAGCGTTCAAGAGCCGCTTCAACAGCCTGGCCAAGTCACTGGGTTCGCACCTGCCGTTTCGCCGCAAACAGGCCGAGCAGTTGATGAAACTGGAACAAGAAGCCTTGCAGGCCCAGGCCGCCGAAATCAACCCGTGGCTGGAGTCTGCCGAACCCGAAGCCCAGCAACCTGCCGCGGCGCCGGAGAAAGCTGGCGCACCGAAGTCGGCGACCGGCTCGTTCATCATCGACAACGTCGGTCCTGCATCGCTGTTGGACCTGATCAACCAGAGTTTCGAGGTGATGCAAACCTCCTTGGCGCAATACAAGATCGCTGGGTATCCGCCCGATGTGCTGATCAACGTGCCAAAGCGGGTGTGCCGGTTTTTCGAGTTCTATAAAGCGCCGGAGTTGATCGCTTTGGGGCGGGAGATTGCCAGTGATACGTTGGATCGGTATGAAAGCGAACAGAGTTGAGCGTGTGGGTGTTGCAGATGGCCTCATCGCGGGCAAGCCCGGCTCCCACGGGGGCATGTATTTCAACTGTGGGAGCTGGCTTGCCTGCGATGGCGCCAGCGCAGGCACCACAGATTCAGGCACCTAGCAACCGATACCCCACCCCCGCCTCAGTCACGATAAACCGTGGCCGGGTCGGGTCATCCGCCAGCTTCTGGCGCAGGTGCCCCACCACGATCCGCAGGTAGTGGCTGTCCTCGGTATGGGTTGGCCCCCAGATGTCCTTGAGCAATTGCTGTTGGGTAATCACCCGCCCAGGGTGGCGTGCCAACTGCGCCAGCACTGCGTATTCCTTGCGGGTCAGCGCCACCTCGGCACCGTCCAGCAAAACGCGGCGGTAGGCTAGGTCTACGGTCAGCGGGCCAAAACTCAAGGCGGCTTCCTGGGCCTCTCCGGCCGGTGCCTGGCGCAACAGCGCACGCACACGGGCAAGAAACTCCTGGATGCCGAACGGTTTGGTCACGTAGTCATTGGCGCCACCGTCGAGGGCCTCGACCTTCTGACCTTCACTGGCCCGCACCGACAGCACCAGCACCGGCACCGTGGACCACTCGCGAAACTCGCGCAGCACCTGCTGACCGTCCATGTCGGGCAGGCCCAGGTCGAGCACCAGCAAATCCGGTTTGCTCAAGGCCGCCTGGGCCAGGCCTTCGTTGCCGGTGCCGGCTTCGATGACCTTATAGCCTTGGGAAGCCAGGCTGATGCGCAGAAATTTGCGGATCTGCGGTTCGTCATCAATGACAAGAATCGTCGCGGTCTGGCTCATGGTGTCTCATCAAAACCCATTAAAAAATCACCCCCCTGTAGGAGCGAGCTTGCTCGCGAAAAACCTCTAGGCACCGCGTGCATTCAGGACGTCATCATTATCGTTAACGACCTTCGCGAGCAAGCTCGCTCCTACAGGTTGTGTTCCAGGACTGGTGGTGTCGGCAACGGCAAAAACAAAGTGATGCAGGTGCCCCGCCCGTCAATGCCATCGGCCACGCTGATATGCCCACCGTGCGCGCCGACCATGCCCTGGCAGATCGCCAAGCCGAGGCCGGTGCCCTGTCCGCCTCGATCACCACGGGCAGCGGTGTAGAACATGTCGAAAATCTTCGCCCGCTCCTCCTCGGGAATCCCCGGTCCTTCATCCGCCACGGCAAAAAACAACTGCTCATCCTGCACCCCAGCGCGCAACTGCAAGCGGCCCTGGGGGGGCGAAAACCGTGCGGCGTTTTCCAACACGTTGACCAAGGCCTGCTCAATCAACGCCGCATGCACATACAACAAAGGCAGCTCCGGCGGCACATCGGTGCTCACCTGCAACGGCGCCAGCACGGCGCGCAGTCGCCCAAGGGCACTGCCGACAATATCGCCGGGCGACACCCAATCGCGTGCCAGTTTCAGCGCACCATGACCCAGGCGTGTCATGTCCAGCAGGTTCTGGATATAACGGTCGAGGCGCTCGGCTTCATCACGGGTGCCTTCGAGCAATTCGCGGCGATCCTCCAGCGGGATGGCTTCACCCAGGGCCAGCAGGCTGTCGATGCTGCCGCGCATGGACGTCAATGGCGTGCGCAGATCGTGGGACACCGACGCGAGCAAAGCGCTGCGCAGTTGTTCGGTTTCGCCGTGCAGGCGCGCCGATTCCAGCTCCTGCCCCAGTTGTGCCCGCGCCAGCGCCTGGGCCAGCGGTTGGCTCAACGCGGTGAGTAAACGTCGACGTTGCCCGCTCAATTCCAGGCCAGGCTTGGCACTGACACCCAGCAACCCCAAGGGCCCCTCTTCACCCGACAGCGGCCACCACCACCAACGCCCAAACGGCAAGGTGCCGGTGCCCATGCCGGCCGGCTGATCATGCTGCCAGGCCCAGTCGGCGGCGGCGCGTTCTGCTTCGGTGAGGGTCAACGGGCCACCGGTCTCGACCTTCCAGCCGCCCTGCCCGTCGCGATTGACCAGGCACAGGTCGAGGTCGTTCCAACCTTGCAGATGGTGGGCGGCGGCACTGATGACAGCTTGGCGGTCGGTGGCAGCGGTGAGCTTGCGCGACAGGTCGAGCAGCTCGCTGGTTTCTTCCTGGGTATCGCGCAACGCCTGCAACTGGCGGCGCTGGCGTGCGGCGAGGTTGCCGGTCAACGCTGCCATCAACAGGAAGAACAACAGGGTCAGCACGTCTTCTTCGCGCTGGATGGCGAAGGAAAAATTCGGCGGAATAAACAGAAAATCGTAAGTCAAAAACGACAGTGCCGCACATACCAGGGACGGCCCCAGGCTGCTGCGCACCGCCACCAGCAGCACGGCGGCAAGAAACACCAGCGAGATGTTCGGCAGCGCCAACGCACTGGACACGGCCCAGGCCACTGCGGCAGCGACAAAGGTGGCCACCACCGCCAGGGCGTAATCGAACCACACCAACCCGCGTACCTCCGGCAGACGTGGCGGTGCAGGCATGTCATCGCTGTCGAGGACGTTGATTTCCAAGCCGCGGGCATTGCGCAACAGGCGTGCCGCCAAGCCGCCACCGAACAGGCGCCGCCGCCAGCGCATCCGTGACTGCCCCACCAGCACTAAACTGGCACGGCGTTCAACGGCGTGCTGGATCAGGGTCTTGGCCACTTCCCCGGCGCGCAGCAACACCACTTCCCCGCCCAGCCGCTCTGCCAGTTGCTGGGCGTTTTGCAGGCGCAGGCGCGATTGCTCATCCCGAGCACGGCCGTTGTCGATGTGCACCAGGCTCCAGGGCAAATGCCGACGCTGGGCCACGCGGCTGGCATGGCG
Organism: Pseudomonas sp. KT_2_4; assembly: GCF_041410225.1. NCBI lineage: Bacteria > Pseudomonadati > Pseudomonadota > Gammaproteobacteria > Pseudomonadales > Pseudomonadaceae > Pseudomonas > Pseudomonas sp. KT_2_4. The sequence goes on along the minus strand of NZ_CP166962.1, from coordinate 5,762,836 downwards.
CACCAGGCGTTCGGCTTGCGCATCGCCATCCACACCGACCAACAGGCGCCCACGCACTGCCGGCGCGGCCTGGCCCAGTTGGCGGTAGCCCTGGGCCAGGTCGTCGTCGACGTGGGCGGCGGCGGTTTGCATGGCCAGCTCGCGCAGGGCCATGAGGTTGGTCTGGGTGAAAAACGCATCGATGGCCGCACGCGCCTGTTCGGGCACATACACCTTGCCGTCACGCAGGCGCTCGAGCAGCTCGCGAGACGGCAGGTCGATCAGCAACAGTTCGTCGGCCTCTTGCAGCACCCAGTCCGGCAGGGTTTCGCGCACTTGCACGCCGGTGATACCACGCACTTGGTCGTTGAGACTTTCCAGATGCTGGACGTTGACCGTGGTGAACACGTTGATGCCGGCGGCGAGCAGTTCCTGGATGTCTTGCCAGCGTTTTTCATGACGGCTGCCGGGGGCGTTGCTGTGGGCCAGTTCATCCACCAGCACCAGCTTTGGCTTGGCGGCGAGTAGGCCGTCGAGGTCCATTTCTTCGAGCATCACGCCACGGTATTCGCTGCGCAACAGCGGTTGTTGCGGCAGGCCGCTGAGCAAGGCTTCGGTCTCGGCGCGGCCGTGGGTTTCGACCACCCCAGCGAGCAGGCGCACGCCCTGGCGCAGTTGGGTATGGGCCGCCTGGAGCATGGCGTAGGTCTTACCCACACCGGGCGCGGCGCCGAGGAAGACTTTAAGCCGGCCACGGCCGTCCCGGGGCAGATCGGCTAACAGGGCATCGGCGCGGCCGGCGTCGCTCATGCTCGGGGGTTCCTTCAGGTATTGATGGAGAGTCTTCAAGGCCGCCATCGCGGGCAAGCCCGGCTCACACAGTGGAATGCATTCCAAATGTGGGAGCCGGGCTTGCCCGCGATGGCGGTCGCAAGGCTTACAACGTTTCCAAAGCCATGTTCAGGGCCAGGACATTTACGACGGGCGGGCCAACCAACGGGCTTTCGATGTGCTCATCCAGCAACCGCTGCAAGGTCGACACCGGCACATTTCGCGCCGCCGCCACTCGCGCCAGTTGATAGGCAATCGCCTGCGGTGGCAAGTGTGGATCAAGGCCGCTGCCGGAGGTTGTCAGCGAGGCCAGTGGCACCGGGCCCTGGCCAGGCACTGACTGCTTGCTGGCGTCCTCGAATATGCGAGTCGCCAAGGCCGGATTGCTGGGGCCCAGGTTACTGGCACTGCTGGACACGGTGGCAAAAGCACCGGCTGACGGGCGTGGGTGAAACCAGCGGTCACCAGTGAAGTCCTGGGCGATCAGGCTGGAGCCACGCACCTTGCCGCTGGCGTCGCGCACCAGGCTGCCATTGGCTTGATCGGGGAAGGCCACTTGGGCCACGCCGGTGACTACCAGCGGGTAGGCCACGCCGGTGATCAGGGTCATGAGTACCAGCAAGCTCAGGGCCGGGCGGATGATGTTGGACATTTCAGACTCCTCAATTCAGTGGTGCGGTGGGACGCGGAGCGTCCGGGGCGGCGGCGTTCCCACGCGGAGCGTGGGAACGATCAGCGGCCAGGTCAAACCAGGTGCAGCGCGGTCAGTAGCATGTCGATGGCCTTGATGCCCACGAACGGTACCAACAGCCCGCCCAGCCCGTAGATCAGCAGATTGCGCCGCAACAACGCCGCCGCACTCGCCGCCTGCACGCGCACACCGCGCAGGGCCAATGGGATCAGCACCACGATAATCAGCGCGTTGAACACGATGGCCGAGAGGATCGCGCTCTGTGGGCTCTGCAAGTGCATGATGTTGAGCACGCCCAGTTGCGGGTAGATCGAGGCGAATAGCGCCGGCAGGATCGCGAAGTACTTGGCCACGTCGTTGGCGATGGAAAAGGTCGTCAGCGCGCCACGGGTCACCAGCAGTTCCTTGCCGATCTGCACCACGTCCAGCAGCTTGGTCGGGTCGCTGTCGAGGTCGACCATGTTGGCGGCTTCGCGCGCGGCCTGGGTGCCGTCGTTCATCGCCATGCCGACGTCAGCCTGGGCCAGCGCCGGGGCATCGTTGGCGCCATCGCCACACATGGCAACCAGGCGTCCATCGTTCTGCTCATGGCGAATACGCGCGAGTTTCTTCTCTGGCGTGGCTTCGGCCAGCACATCGTCCACCCCCGCTTCAGCGGCAATCGCGGCGGCGGTCAGCGGGTTGTCGCCTGTGACCATCACGGTACGAATCCCCAGCTTGCGCAACTCGGCAAACCGTTCGCGGATACCGGGCTTGACCACGTCCTTGAGATGGATCGCCCCCAGCAACTTGCCATCGGCGCACACCAGCAAGGGCGTGCCGCCGCTCTGGGCGATCTTGTCGATTTCCCGCGACAGCGCAGGCAGCAGGTCGCTGCGTTGCTGGCCGATAAACGCCAGCAGCGAGTCCACCGCGCCTTTACGGAACACACGGCCCTGATAGTCGACACCGGACAAACGGGTCTCGGCGCTGAAGGGCACGGCGGTCAACGCCTCCAGGCTCGGCTCGGCCTGGGGGTGCAAGGCGCGCAGGTATTCAACAATGGACTTGCCTTCCGCCGTGTCATCCGCCAGGGACGCCAGCAGCGCGCCTTCGGCCAATTCCCGGCCACTGACGCCAGGTGCGGACACCACGGCCGAGCAACGGCGGTTACCAAAGGTGATGGTGCCGGTCTTATCCAGCAGCAACACATGCACATCCCCCGCCGCTTCTACCGCGCGGCCAGACTTGGCGATCACGTTGAGACGCACCAGGCGGTCCATGCCGGCAATCCCGATGGCCGACAACAAGCCGCCAATGGTGGTGGGAATCAGCGTCACCAGCAGTGCGACCAGGAACACCAAAGGCAAGCTGCCATTGGCAAAGTGGGCGAACGGCTGCAGGGTCACGACCACCAGCAGAAAGATCAGGGTCAGGCCGATCAGCAGAATATCCAGCGCGACTTCGTTGGGGGTTTTCTGGCGTTTGGCGCCTTCCACCAGCGCGATCATACGGTCCAGGGTGGACTCGCCCGGGTTGGCGGTGATGCGGATGAGCAGCCAGTCCGACACCAGCCGCGTGTTGCCGGTGACGGCCGAACGGTCGCCGCCAGACTCGCGGATCACCGGGGCGGATTCGCCGGTAATCGCCGCTTCGTTGACCGCCGCAATCCCTTCGACGACCTCGCCGTCACCGGGGATCATTTCCCCGGCGGCAACACGTACCACATCGCCCTTGCGCAGGCTGGTGGCCGGCACCACCTTGAAGCTGCCATCGGATTCCTGGCGTCGGGCGCTCAAGCCTTCGCTGCCAGCCTTGAGGCTGTCGGCGCGGGCCTTGCCGCGGCCTTCGGCCAGGGCTTCGGCGAAGTTGGCGAACAGCACGGTGAACCACAGCCACACCGCGATTTGCACCGCAACAAAGGTGGGCACGGTGGTATCGGGCACGAAGCACAACACGGTGGTGAGGATGGCGGTCAGTTCGACCACCAGCATCACTGGCGAGCGTTGCAGTTGGCGTGGGTCGAGCTTGACGAACGCCTGGACCAGCGCCGGGCGCCAGAGAGCCGAGATGGCGGTTTTGGCAGGCTCCTGGGGTTTGACCGGGGCCGCGTTTTTTGCAGGCATATTCATTTTCATATCCCTTAACTAGAAGCCCATGCTCAAGTGTTCAGCGATGGGACCCAACGCCAGCGTCGGCAGGAAAGTCAGGCCGCCCACCAACAAAATGGTCACGGTCAACAGGGTCACGAACAGCGCACCATGGGTGGGGAAGCTGTTCTGGCCAATCGGTGCGGCTTTCTTCATCGCCAGGCTGCCGGCCAGGGCCAGTACCGGGAGGATGTAGCCGAATCGGCCGATCAACATGCCCAGGCCCAGCATCAGGTTATGGAACGGGGTGTTAGCGCCGAGGCCAGCAAACGCCGAACCGTTGTTGGCACTGGCCGAGGTGTAGGCGTACAGCAATTGACTGAAGCCGTGGGGGCCTGGGTTACTGATGGCGCCTGCCGGGCCGGGCAAGCTGGCGGCAATGGCACTCAACACCAATACGCCGACCGGCATCACCAGCAGGGTCACCACCAGCAATTGCACTTCCTTGGCCTGGAGTTTCTTGCCCAGGTATTCCGGGGTGCGGCCGATCATCAGGCCGGCGAGGAACACCGCGATCAACACGTTAAGCAACATGCCGTACATCCCGGCACCGACACCGCCGAAGATCACTTCGCCGACCATCATGTTGACCAGCGCCACCATCCCACTCAGAGGGCTGAGGCTGTCTTGCATACCATTGACCGAGCCGTTGGACGCCGCGGTAGTGGTCACCGACCACAGCACGGTACCGGTGGTGCCGAAGCGTGTTTCCTTGCCCTCCAGCGGGGCGGTTTGCTCTACGGCCGGGTTGTTCAGGGTTGGGTTGGGCTGGTATTCGGACCACAGCGACGTCGCGCCGCCGATCAAGAACAGCGCCAGCATGCACGCGAGGATCGCCCTGCTCTGACGCAGATCCTTGACGTAGTGGCCGAAGGTAAACACCAGTGCCACCGGAATCAGAATGATCGAGGCCACTTCAAACAGGTTGGCCCAGGCGGTCGGGTCTTCGAACGGATGCGCCGAGTTCACGCCGAAGAAGCCACCGCCGTTGGTGCCCAATTGCTTGATCGCAATCTGGCTGGCGGCCGGGCCCAAGGGAATCACTTGGTCCACGCCCTGCAGCGTGACGGCATCAACATAGTGGGCGAAGGTTTGCGGCACGCCCTGCCATACCAGAAACAGTGCGAGCACCATGCACAACGGCAGCAGGCCGTAGAGGGTGGCGCGGGTCATGTCGACCCAGAAGTTGCCCAGGGTCTGGGCAGATTTGCGCCCGATCCCACGGCACAGGGCGACCAGGACGGCGAGACCGGTCGCTGCACTGACGAAGTTCTGCACGGTCAGGCCGGCCATCTGGCTCAGGTAGCTGAGAGACGCCTCACCGCTGTAGTTCTGCCAGTTGGTATTGGTCATGAAACTGACGGCGGTGTTGAACGCCAGAGTCCATTCCTGGCCGGGCAATTTCTGTGGGTTCAGTGGCAGGGAGCCCTGGAATAACAGGATCGAGAACAACAGCAAGAAGCCCGCAAGGTTGAATGCGAGCAAGGCCAGCATGTATTTCTGCCAGCTTTGTTCCTGCTGCGCATCCACGCCCGAGAGGCGATAGCAGGCCTTTTCGACAGGCCCCAATACGGGCGTGAGCCAGGTGCGCTGGCCTTCCATCACCTTGTAGTAGAACCGTCCCAGAAACGGTGCCGGCACCAGTACCACCGCAAAGAAGGCGATGATCAGCCAATAGTCATAACTGTGCATAGCCGCTCCTAGTTCCGATCCGCGCGTAACAGCGCAACCAGCAGATAAATGAACAGCGCCACGGCCAATAGCAGTGACACCCCGTCCAGAACACTCATGGAAGTCTCCCCGTCTTGCGGCGATTGCCGCGTGTGGGGGCATTGTCCGCAGGAGGGGTGTAAAGGAACGAGAGCGAGGTGGTGGGTGGGGCGTAAAGATGGCGTAAAGAGTGGGTTTACGCGGGGTTTACAGCGGGATTTGCAGTGGCTGGGAGGGCCTCTTCGCGGGCAAGCCCGGCTCCCACATTCGACTGCGTTCTTTCAGTTAACACTCGGTCAAGTGTGGGAGCGGGCTTGCCCGCGAAAGCGCCCGCCAAGTCACCACCGCACTTATGTGGTGCAACTCATGCCACATTCAAACGCCAAACCGTCCCCCCGGCGACATAGGCACTGCTTTACGACATAGTTCTGAGGCTTGGCATAGCCACTGCAACACCTTGAATCATTCCAAACGGTTCAGGGAGCGCAGCACAATGAACACACAACTCAAACCTACCTTGGGCACCTTGCATCTATGGGGCATCGCCGTCGGGCTGGTGATCTCCGGCGAATATTTCGGCTGGAGCTATGGCTGGGGCGTCGCCGGGACCTTAGGGTTTCTGGTGACCTCATTAATGGTCGCCGCGATGTACACCTGCTTTATCTTCAGCTTCACCGAACTGACCACTGCGATTCCCCACGCAGGAGGCCCCTTTGCCTACAGCCGTCGCGCCTTCGGTGAGAAAGGCGGCTTGATTGCCGGCCTGGCCACTTTGATCGAATTCGTCTTCGCCCCGCCCGCAATTGCCCTGGCCATTGGCGCCTATCTGAACGTGCAATTCCCGGCACTCGACCCGAAGCACGCCGCCGTCGGCGCCTACATCGTATTCATGGGCCTGAATATCCTCGGGGTCAAACTTGCCGCCACTTTCGAGTTGGTGGTCTGCGTGCTGGCCGTTGCCGAACTGTTGGTGTTCATGGGCGTAGTCGCCCCGGCGTTCAGCTTCAGCAATTTTGCCCTCAATGGCTGGGCCGGTTCCAACACCTTCGGCGCCCCGGCGATTGCCGGGATGTTTGCCGCCATCCCCTTCGCGATCTGGTTCTTCCTCGCCATCGAAGGCGCGGCCATGGCCGCCGAAGAAGCCAAGGACCCCAAGCGCACCATTCCAAAAGCCTACATCAGCGGCATCCTCACCCTGGTGATCCTGGCCATGGGCGTGATGTTCTTCGCAGGCGGCGTAGGCGACTGGCGCGCGCTGTCGAACATCAACGACCCACTGCCCCAGGCGATGAAAACCGTGGTGGGCGACAGCTCCGGCTGGTTGCACATGCTGGTATGGATTGGCCTGTTCGGCCTGGTGGCAAGCTTCCACGGCATCATCCTCGGCTACTCGCGCCAGTTCTTCGCCCTGGCCCGTGCCGGTTACCTGCCGTCTTTCCTGGCCAAACTCTCACGTTTCCAGACACCGCACCGGGCCATCCTCGCCGGCGGCGTGGTGGGCATCGCCGCCATCTACAGCGACGGCCTGATCAACCTGGGCGGCATGACCCTGACCGCCGCGATGATCACCATGGCGGTGTTCGGTGCCATCGTCATGTACATCATGAGCATGCTCAGCCTGTTCAAACTGCGTAAGACCGAGCCACTACTGGAACGCACCTTCCGCGCGCCGGGCTACCCCATCGTGCCGGGTATTGCGCTGGCGCTAGCGGTGGTATGCCTGGTGGCGATGGCCTGGTTCAATGCCTTGATCGGGCTGATCTTCCTGGGCTTTATGGCGGTGGGCTTTATCTACTTCCAGATGACCGCACAAGACCGCATCGATGCGCCGGCGGATGCAATGTTGACCGGACAGTAGCGCCTATGAGGCAGAACGGGCCTACACTGAACTACTCAGAAAGCCCGTCACTCAAAGCAGTGATTACCGTGGGAAAATTCTCCCACGAACCTCTGCCTCAAGGAGCGTCTTATGCCGTGGTATGCATGGTTGATTATGGTAGTAGCGATCGGGTCGATCGTCGGTGGCCTGATGATGCTGCGTGACAGCGCCAACAAGGTGGAACTCACCGACGAACAACGTAAACGCGTAGCCGAGCGCAATGCGCAGGCAGATGCCAAGGATGCGCAGGATCGCTAAATCTTGCGTTACTCCCAATCCGCCTTGGCAATATGCAAGCCGTGCTGCCCCTTGTAGGCAGCACGTTCCGGTTGGCTCCAGCCATTGAGCAACTCATCCTCCAACCGGTAGATCTCCACCCCCAACGGACGGCACACCGTCAGCGGATCCTGCGCATCCGGCCCCCACATCGGTAGCGACAAATCCCCGCCAGGGCACGTCGACAACGCACAGAGCAGATCAATCTCGGCAAAAAACTCCAGGTAATCGCCCTTCTTCGCCGGACAGGCTTTCATGAAGTACATGTCATCCTGATTGAGCCCGGTGCACTGGAAAATATTCAACACGTCATGCACATCGAACTCCGTCAGCCCATGGGGCAATACCGCACGCGTCAGGTTCGAGTGGCAATGGTGATGAAAGTCCTCCCCGGTCAACATACGGTTCACATAGGGGTCGCATCGCGTGCCCAACAAATCGTGCAAACGCCCACCGTGCTCATCAATGCCGTAGCTGGCCAGGCTGTCATCGGTGATCGTGACCAAGGGCCGTAGAAAAGGCAGGTTCGACCACAACCGATCATGAGTGCTGACATGGGCGCCTTGAAGCTGCCGGGTGCGCGCGGCCCACAAACGTTCGCGTGGGTCATTTGCGTTCCACACGTTGAAGTCGCCCACCTGTGGGCCAACAGGCGTTGTCACACGGAACACATGCCCGGCCGGTACTTTCCATGCCCTGCCCGTACGGATCGGTACCTCGAACTGTTCGATCAATGTGCGCTGATCCTGGCGATCGCGGATACGCTCATAGAACGCTTTGTCCACCTGCAATGCTGAGCCTTTGCTGACCTGATAAGCGGCCGGATAGTCTTTGTACATGGGGCAATCCTCTATCAAGGGTGATCAAACAGAGCGAGGGAAAGGTGTTCGGAATCGTCCAGGTAAAGGCTCATCGCCTCGCTGGCTGCTGGTCTGTTGTGACTGGCTAATAAGCCGTATATCTCTTGATCGCGCTCCAGCCAGGGCGACTGGAAACGTTGCTCGTCAGGTGCAGCGCAGAACACCAGGCGTAACTGGGCGATCACCTGGGCGAAAAACCCGTCGAACAGGGGGCTGGCCATCAACGCAACAATCTGTTGATGGAACACCAGACTGTGGGTGGCCACCGCTCGCCAATCTTCACGCTCACGAGCCAGGGTGGTGGCCTCAATAGCGCTTTGCATACGCCCTGATTGAGCGTCCGTCAGCGGGCCGCTTTGGGCTATGGCCTGCAGTTCCAGGGTGCGGCGGGCTACGAAGAGGTCACGCACTTCCGCCCGCTCCAGGCGCCGAACCATTACACCCTTATTGCGGACGTAGCGAGTAAGGCCCTCCTGGCCCAGACGATGCAGCGCCTCACGAATTGTGTTGCGCGACGCGCTGTACCCGTTGACAAGATCCTTCTCGATTAATGGCATACCTGGCAATAACCGCCCACCAATGATGTCGGTGCGTAGTTCCATGGCGATTTGGTCGGCTAAAGACAGACTGGGTGTCATCACTACCTCAGGATTGTTGAACAATCATTGGGTAGATGTAATCACGTTTCATGCCAATAGCGCTTAAGCGTCTGAAGGCGCAGGCCTCCGACGAAGAAAAGGCCGGTCATTGACCGGCCTTCTAAGCTACCTCACATCCTCAATTGATAACCAACCTGTCGCGATTCTTCTCCAGCAGCGCCTTGCCGATGCCCTTCACTTCCAGTAACTCATCCACCGCCGTAAACGGACCGTTGCTTTCACGATAAGCCACGATTGCCTTCGCCTTGGAAGCCCCAATACCGAACAGATCACGGCGCAGGGTTTCGGAGTCGGCGGCGTTGAGGTTGACCTTGGTGGATTGCTCGGTTTGTGTCATTTGCACAGAAATGGGGGATGGTGCTTCTGGTTTAGCGGAGGGAGCAGCAGTGGCAGCAACCGAAATGCTGGTGAGGAAAGCGAAGAACAGGGAAGAAACATACGTGTTGTACATTGATGAAGCTCCTTAACATCGTTGATGTGAAAGCAGCTATTCCTAAGCTGCTTTATCAATCTAGGCGATGTTGGAAAACTTTCAAAAATGAGAGCGTTACAATGTGTGATCGGCGTAGTGTCAGGGCAACGTTTTGAACGTTTGACATCAAGCGCCTCCCCAATACATATAGGCCGATCGTAGGCCCATTACTATACCCGGGGCCAGAAGCAAGACAAGCAACGCACGTGAGGTCCCCTTGGCGGTGTTTAGAAACATTAAATAAATAAAAGGTATAATTATAAACGCAGGCTGCATGATCCTCATAAGATCTTGGTGAGAGTTAACAGATGTAACCGATAGCCCCAAGAAAAATAGGGCAACGCAAAACATCCTATTCAGCATGGCATTCTCACCACTTGAAAAATATAGATTAAAAAAATTTCGCCAGGCCGATAAAACTATCAAAGCCAATACAAACAAGAACACATACGCATAAACAAACAATCCAGCATTGGTCTCGCTTTCCCAATTGCCGTCACCTGAAACAACTACTTGCTTTAAATACCCAACAACCAAAGACCCCATCAATCCGACAAGCAACGAAATTGCATACTTTGTAGGAATTGAAAGCCTAGGGAAGCGATCAATAAAAATAAATATGAAAAAAACTACCACCGCCAAAATGCCACTGGAGTAATGAAATAAAATTGACAGGACTACGAATAATACCGCAACAATAAATCGAGAACTCAACATCCCCAGAAATAGCAATGTAAATGCCATGTGAGACCTCCATACCCATAGCACAGAAGCGTAGGAGGGGTACCACAACGAATATATTAAGACTGACAGAAGGACGAAAAACGCAGCTTGAAGGGCGTTTTTTTCAATCTTGCGTGCGGCGCAAAAAACAAATAACATCAAGAATGCAAATACTAACGACATGGAAGCAAATGCAAAAGACTGCAGATCAACAATAATCGAGTTGAAAACAGTATAGACCGAAAGGTATATACCCAACTCCAACTTACCTGTTTCCTCCGTCAAGGTGGTGGCGAAACCTAGCACATCTTCTGAAAGCAACTCATTGTAGAAAAAATAATAAGCCCTGGCATCAGTAATGGTTTCATTATCATTTACGATAACTGAAAACAAATAAGCACAGCCCATCATGAGCATGAATGAGAGCAGCAACATGACAAACGCGGCGAGCGTGGTTTTCCGCACACTTAACATAACTACCACTTAAAAAAAAGATGGATTATACCTTGGTAAAAGCGTATTTCTTTATAGGCACCAAGCGTACACGACAACTTCAAAAAATTACCCAGCGCTTCTTTCTTTCTAACGCTAGCAATATTTCTAAAACGTGTACATTCAAGTGCTGTGATCGCTGACGTATATTCCGGGCACTCACGGTAGTCCTGCAGAATTTTCATTTGGTGCTCATACATCAAATCTAGCTGCTTGAGGGTGTTCTCGGCGTGCTGCCGATATTCCGCCACCAACTCAGGAAGCGCTTGCAGATACCCGTTCGAAGCACTCGTCAACTTCAACCACATATCCCAATCCTCAACACGCGTATTGGTATTGAAACCGCCTACGCTGCGCAAGGTATCAAGCCTGAGCATGCCTGCGGCTGCCGGCACCTGCGCTTTAAGCATGATAACGTCACGAAAACTATACCTTCCAGACCCGATACGCGTGCTAGTACGGCGACTCTCATCGTCTATCAGGTAAATCGAACCAAACGCAGCTACGCAGTCTGGCTGACTTTCTAGATATTGAATCAGAAACTCAGTTTTTTCAGGCAGGATGCAGTCATCCGACGCCAATGCTGAAAAATACTTACCCTGGGACCATTCAAGAGCCGTATTTAGAGTCGTTGATAACCCTTGATTTACTTGAGCTATATAGGTGAATCTTACAAATCGTTGCTCACAAAGCGGCAAAAGATCTTGAATGAAGCTTCTTGATAAGTCAGAAGACCCATCATCGATGATGATCAGCTCAATATTTGCATAGCTCTGATTTATGACACTTCGAATGCTTCTTTCTACAAATTTCTGATGATTATAAACAGGAATACACATACTAACCAACGGTCCAGCGCTTTCCTTTTCAAGCAACATGCGAACCCCCCAAATACCGTTCAAATACGAAGCAATACATCACAATCAAATAAATTAAATAATTCACTGCGTGCGCGATGGCAACGCCTTCAAAACCAAATACATTGAGAAAAATAATAGTGAGCAGATAGAAACTTAGCGAAAAGACAATCTCTGTAATTACGTAAAGCTTCACCAGGGGCTTGCTTAACATGATATAAGCCAGCAACCAACCGCAAGTTTTAAACAAGTCTCCTACTAACTGCCAAAAAAACAAATCCCGCATTGGAGTAAATTTTTCGGTAAACAGCAGAGCGATGATAAGATCACGCAATACAAAAACGACTAGGCCACCTAATATTACTAGAGGAACGAGTAACTTAAGGCCAGAAAACACTTCTCGTTTTAGTATAGCCTTGTTATTTTCAGCTGAAAGTCGCGGCAGGAAATAAACACTCAAGGTCGTGGTAATCAGTAAAAGATAAGCAGCGCTCAATCGCCACATCGCCTCCCAATACCCCGCTTCCACCCAACTCAAATTTTCTCCCAAATAGTTACGCACCAGAATATGGCTGATCGGTACGCATAAGGCAGACGTCAACGCCATTAGCGTGTATTTAGCTAAATTCGCAGAGGTAGCATAATCAACTTTGCCGAACAGAAACTTAAATTTGAACCATGTCAAGCGGAAGCAAAATATTAAAGTAGCCAAGAAGCTCAGCGATTGATAAATGGCCAACCCAACCAGCGCACCATACAAGCCAAGCTTCATCGCAAGCAGCGCTGTTGCAATGAGCGAAAATAGGCTACCTGATATATTCGCTAAAACGTATCTGACTATTTCCCGTTTGCCGTTCAATATAGCTAGCAATAAGGAGTTTAACGAAAAAAACACCAAGGCTAATGAAAACCACACAAATACACCGGCAAAGCTCGCATCTTTGAGAAACCAAAGTGCCAGCTCTTCCGAGAAGATCAGAATCAAAATACTCAGAAAAATCGAAGCGCTAACGGAGATCGTGCCTGCGGTACGCCAAACAACTCTCTGTTTTTCTAAATCCGATTCATATTCAGCAGTGTATTTAGTAACTCCTGTATTAATAGCGCCACTTGCGAATGTCGTTATCATTTGAACAGCATTTTGAAACTGCCCAACCGCCGCATACCCAGCAGGACCGACGTAAACTGCAAGTACTTTATTAATACCCAGCAGCGCAATCATCTTGATAAGTACCGCAACGCCATTCAGCAAACTGGTTCGTATAAGGTTCATTTCATCGATCGCTGAAGGAAAAGCTATTACACGCTTTGATAACAGCGTTGACGTCAGCCATTGTCATTGTCGGGCCGATAGGCAGGCTCAGGACCTGCTGATGAATCAGCTCAGAGACTGGAAAACTTTTCTCATTCAACTGAGGGTAAGCGCTCTGTTTGTGTGGCGGAATAGGATAGTGAATTAAGGTCTGCACACCACACGCGGTCAAATGCTGCTGCAGCTCATCACGTTTATTGCTCCGAATGACGAATAAATGCCATACATGCGAATCGAAAACCTCAGCATCCACAGACGCCGATAACGGCAATTCAATATGAGGGTTCTTAATATTCTTCAAATAAGTATTTGCAATGGCCTTACGTTGTTGCGTGTGCTGATCCAGATAGCGGAGTTTCACGCCTAGCATCGCCGCCTGTATTTCATCCAACCGACTGTTAACGCCCTGATACAAATTTTTATAACGTTCATGAGAACCGTAATTGCGTAAAGCTCGTAACGTGTCTACCAGTTCAGCATCATTGCTGGTAATGGCACCACCATCACCAAGCGCTCCCAGGTTCTTCCCAGGATAGAAACTGAAACCCGATGCATTACCCCAATTTCCAGCCTTGCGCCCTTGAATACTCGCACCATGAGCTTGTGCAGAGTCTTCAAGGAGCAATAAATCATGCTCTTGGGCAATGGTAAGAATCGCCGGCATATCAGCCAGCTGTCCATATAAATGAACGGCAATAATCGCTTTGGTTTTTGGAGTAATAGACTTCAAAATATGCTCGGGGCATAGGTTGAATGTCTGAGGGTTCGGCTCAACCAATACCGGAACTAGACGATTTTCTGTAATAGCCAAAATACTAGCAATATAGGTATTAGCCGGGACAAGGACTTCATCACCCTCTTTCAGCTTACCCAGCTCTTTCCACGCGCGCAGGGTCAGGATCAGTGCATCGAGACCGTTTGCTACCCCAACACAATATTTAGTACCACAGTAATCCGCAAAGGCCGACTCGAAGTCTTGCAACTCATTACCGGCAATGTACCAGCCGGAGTCGATAACTCGCTTACAAGCCGCGAGTAGCTCCCCACTCATTTCGGAATTCACAGACTTCAAATCGAGAAAACTGATCATTTATAACTCCATTCGGTAGAAATCATGTACAACGGCTCGCGCACCAAAACCTTCTTTTTGCGAAACAAGCCCTTCATTGAGCACCTGGCCGCCATCTTCCGTAGAAATACCGAAGCTAAAATATTGTCGGTTACCGTACACATCGCTGATTAAATTATTCAAAACAAAATCCAAAGCACCTACTTGCCTGCCCGCATCACTGGCTGCCAAATATTGCGTATGCACGATGTGTCCAAAATCAAAAACCATCGCAGCAGCCAACAGTTGACCTTCCAGCACAGCACCGAAGACCTTTATATTCTCTGGGAAGCGTGACATTAAAAGTTCAATTTCGGATAGCGAATGAACAGGCTTAGAGTCGAAGCGTTCCAATACTTTAGACAGAAGCGCATGAAAATCGGCAGTGCTTACCGAAGAACTGAACGTGACAGCATTTTTCTCGGCTTTCTTTATGACACACTTTCTAGAGTCAGAGAGCTTAGGCGCCCGAGCAATCTCTATCACTGACGAAACATCACGACGAAACAACTTCGCATTATTCCTGAACAACGCGTAAAGATCCTCTTCTGCGGGATAGCGCGTAAATACAGAGGGGATGCACTTGTATACCAAATCCACGGCACCGAGATCTTTATAGTGTGCCTTTAATGCATCAAATATGTCCAGCATTGCTTTGCAACCAACATCTTTCAGAAAAATAATACCGGCGTAGGTCAGGCCAGAGTGGCTGAAAATCGTCGTATCAAAAATATTTGCTGGAAAAATCGCAACCACACGTTTTTTCTTATAGATCAACACCGACACATCATTGAAACGAGCTTCATGATAGCGAAAGTACTGAGTCAAGTGGATAAAGTTACCATTCTTTGAATGCTCAACTACGTAATCCCAATCTTTACTCAGAGAGGCATCGTATCTCTTCAGTTCATACATCTGGCTTATTGCCTATATTGATTTCCATTACACATAGCCCATCCAAATGACCGGCCATCTCAAACCCTACTTTCTGATAAAGCTTTATCGCGCGAATATTATTAGGGCTAACCTTGAGAAATACGGATGACACACCGATGGAAAGCGCAAAGGCAAAGATCTCCGTTATTATCGATTGACCGAGACCTTTCCCCCATAATTCTTTTTCGCCAAGATAACCCCAGTACTCGGCACGCTGATCGATAATGTTCTTTAGACCTGCTGCGCCCACTTTTCGCCCGAAATACTCTAAACCGAAGATCCGATAGTCATCCCTATCTACCAGTGAATTGAAAAAACCAATTTGCTGTTCATCCGTGAAGCTGGGCGTTTGCGTTAACTCTTTAATTTCAGGATCACGAAGCCACTTCCCGCTTAAAGCGAGATACTCTTCATTATAAGCGACCAATTTGATCATGGCCTTATTCACTTATCAGCTTATAAAATTCTGTATAATCTCTAATATAATCACTTTCTTCATAAGGCTCACTAGCGAGAACCAGGAGTACGCAATTTTCGCTAAAATCGTGCATCTCTCGCCAAGTAAGACCCTCAATTAAAATCCCCTTGGTGGGGCAATCGAGGACAACCTCTTCCCTGCTACGGCCATCGTCCAGTACCATCCTGCACTGACCAGCCATGCAAATTGCTACTTGCTTAAGATTATGGTGCGCGTGGAAGCCACGACTGACACCTTCGCTGGTATGGTAAATATAGTAGACCCGCTTAATTTCGAAAGGGATCAACTTCCCTTGTTCAATAGAAACCAAGCTACCTCGGTGGTCACCAAGTTTTTGAAATTCAATCCACTTAACTAGACTCACGCTGCCCCTCCATGCCATATCAGTGATAACGTAGTACACGTACTTCAGGTCCAACGCCGCGCTAAGCTTTACGTTACTTCTACTGATTGACCTATTGCTTGCCGGTCAAGCTCTGCAGTCGAATATGCTTATTGCCAGACAACAGCGCCCTGTCGGTCGTAGATCTATTCGATCATGACCGTCCTGCCTCGGCAAGAACCATAGGCTACCGGGAGCCTCAGACCTCATCCACTGGCCAACGTGCAGAAAACCTGAAAGCACTAATGCAGCCCCCCTCGCCGCCCCCTGCTTGGAGCCCTCGCTCTAGCCTGGAAAGACCAAGCTTCCTTGCTGAACATACAGATAGCGGGTAAAAAACTGAGATTACTTTTTTGGACAGCGATTCTATCACTTGGATGGCAGCAAGACATCCCTGGCTGGAGCACTTTCTTATGCCCCAATCCTGAACGCCGACGATTCGCTTTACTGCTGGGGCTGCTCAAGGCAATGCTCCTATTGCAGGTGTCCGCCCTACGACTGCGAAAAAGCATTGAAGAGACACAAAAAAACCCGCCGTAGCGGGTTCTATTTCTATTTCAATGTCATCCCTGACAGTGCTTGAGAGCCGTAAAACTTCAGCTCACCGTCCTGCCACCACGCTGCAAAATTTTCACCAATACCTCCTGGCTCAACCGCCTGGGTAGTATCTACAGCAAAAGGTTGACCTTGACTCGATACGGAAGGCAAAGACAGAAAGCCCATAATGACGCAGCCTTTTGGAGAAACACCCGGCGCAGCATTGCGTCGCTCGAGTACCACAGACCCCAGCGACCAATCACCCGTCTGTTCAACGAATACGTTTTTAACGCGAACGTAGTCAACATCCGTGATCAGTACGGCCGAGTCTCCACAATCACCGTAAACGCCGTCAATTTCGACGTCATAGCTGCCGACGCCAAAAATATCCACTAGTTGACCCGTTACATTATCGCCAACGTTGTCAATGAATTTGTTGTTACCGTAGGACGTGACAAGCTCATAGCAGTCTTCTGGTGCGCCATCCACCCAGCACTCTTTGATTGTCAGACCAGACGTCTCCCAAAATTCGCAGACTTCATTTCCTGCACTTTCCGAACCCTCGGTTTTCTGAAAGAAGCACCGCAACACCGTTACATCCGTCGTCCGGCGCCATTCAAAAAGGCGACGGTCCGCGACGTTACCCTCGAACGCGCAATGTTCAAATATACATTTATCCGCGCCGTTACCGTACACAGCAGTTTGCGTTACTCCCGGAGTATAGGTAAAGCGCACATTTTTGAAGTGGCTGTTTTTGATCATATTAGGCAGTTGGCTGTAAATGTTACCGCCGGGCTTCATATAGTTGAGATCACCAATGCCAACTGCACAGCCGGAAATCAAGGTATCCCGCACAGCGACGTATTCGATCGTCCAGCCGTTACCGACATGCCAGTGAAAATGGCTGGATGTAAATGCACAACGATCAACTTCAACCTTAAACTCGCCCGCCCCGTAAGCATAGAAAACACCATTGGTTGAGGAGTTCTTCGCATTACCCGACACGATGCAGTCCGTCAGCTTGACATTCTTACCTGCAGTACCGGCCCCAAAGAAACAATAGTTCGATACACCTGCGATCTCGCAGCCATACATCTCGAGCGACCCGGAAGTGAGGTAGGCAAGCAGCTCATCAGCAGCGCCGTCAGCGCCCTGGAACTTGCAACGCTCAAATACAACCGGCGTACCGAAACCAACCAGATTAATAATTGACGAGCCATTGGAAGATCCCGATGCAAGTACATTATAAAAACGCACATGGTAGGTCGCCGATGGATCATTGAGAACAAAGCCAGGCTTACCACTAGCGAAGGTAATATCTTTATCTCTTATAATATAGGGGTCTGACTGAGTGCCCGTCCCGCTGTACGCGAGTGCGGAAGCCGACGCTTCAGAGTTAATCGTTACCTCAGCCGCTGTGGTGCGAATATCAGACGTCACACCAACTTCCGATAGGTTAGCTGGCCCTGGCTTGATCCAACCTTGGATACCGGCATTGCGGCGTACTGCCTCTGCCTTGAACATTGCTTGCACCCGTACCCCCTCGACAGAGATATCATCCAGCGAAGCCCTATTTTCGTTATTGGAAGTCATAGTTACCCTCTAAATTGCCCAATCAAGTGGGCTATCAATTTCCAAGCCAGGTCGACGCGGTTACGGCGTAATCTGGCCTTTTAATACCAAGCGGCATAATTTTGCCTTAACCGCTTAGCATCGCTCTTTGCCATTCCAGCGATCCCAATGGCTTGCAGACATGATATGCATAAACGCATCAAATATCAATGCATTTATGCATATCCGAAGAAATGAGCTAGTCCAGGCACCCAACCCCTCGCCCTCCAGATCCCTGAGCAGCACGCTTAAAGCCACCCTCGCGCGCAAAAAAAAGACCAATCAGAGACTGGTCTTTTCGTTCAAGCTTGATTCCGTATTTCAGCTCAAGGCTCTAGTCGACGCTGTTGGTAAATCCAGTCGACAATTTCACCGTCTGGCGCGTAGCCACTGACTGTGTCGCGGAGTAATTTACGCACTTGACTGTAATCATCTTGATCTACCGCTGCCAGCAACTCGGTCAGCTTAGCCTTGAGTACATCCCAAGGCAGGTGATCTTCGTTGGCGCTCATAATCATCGGATGCGGGGTGGCAACAACGTTATCCCCTATCAGCAACTCTTCATACAGCTTTTCGCCAGGACGCAAACCGGAAAACTCAATAGATATATCTCCATGAGGATTCTTATCCGAACGAACACTGAGCCCGGATAAGTGGATCATTTTCTCAGCTAGCTCAACAATTCTCACCGGTTCACCCATGTCCAACACAAACACATCGCCCCCAAGTCCCATAGAGCCCGCTTGGATCACTAACTGCGCGGCCTCCGGAATGGTCATGAAATAACGTGTGATCTTTGGATGGGTCACGGTCAATGGCCCCCCGGATTTGATCTGCTTGTGGAACAACGGGATAACCGATCCTGAAGAGCCCAGTACATTTCCGAAGCGCACCATGGTGAAGCGTGTTTTGTTGACGTGGGATACGTTTGATTTATCACCAAACAGCACCGGCGCTGGTTCACGGCTGAGCGCCTGCAACGTGAGTTCTGCTAGGCGTTTGGTGCTGCCCATGACATTGGTGGGTCGAACAGCCTTGTCAGTCGAGATAAGCACAAAGTTTGCCACGCCAGATTGAAGCGCCGCTTGCGCAGTATTCAAAGTACCGATCACATTATTCAGTACGCCTTCGGCGATGTTGTGTTCGACCATGGGTACATGTTTATACGCTGCTGCATGGTAAACCGTATTGACTCGCCATGTTCTCATAACATCCAGTAATTTTGACTGGCTGCGCACCGAGCCAAGTATGGGCAGTAATTTTACGGGCAAAGACTCTCGCGTTATCCGCTGCTCCAACTCAGAAAGAATGCTGTAGAGGTTGTATTCGCTATGCTCGAATAACAGCAACGTTGTAGGACATAGTGAAAGTATTTGCCGGCACAGCTCAGAGCCGATCGATCCGCCGGCACCCGTCACGAGAACGCATTGCCCCTTTATGCAATGCTCGAGCAATTCACCTTGTGCGGGTACTGCATCGCGCCCCAGCAAGTCGGCAATATCGACTTCCTGAATATCATCGACTTTGACTCGTCCGCTGGCCAGGTCCATGAAGCCCGGAACACTGCGTACATGGAGCGGAAAACCCTCTAAAAACCCCAGTATTTCACGCCGACGCCCGCGATTAGACGACGGTATCGCTAGCAGTATTTCTTGAGCGCCGGTGGCATCGATCATGCGCTGGATATTCTTAGGCTTATAAACCTGCAGGCCGGAAATGACTCGATCGGAGATACTTGAATCGTCATCAATGAACGCCACAGGGCGCATCAATCGCCCCATGCGCAAAGCCGCAACCAATTGATTACCGGCAGCACCAGCGCCATATATTGCTACGCGCGGCAAGCCATCTTCACGACTGGTGAAAGGCACATGCTGAGCAGCGGCAAACCAGTCGCCAAGGAAATACTGGCGCATAGCTAAACGCAATCCACCCACCATGATGAGGCTGAGCCACCAATAATTGAAAACAATGGAGCGCGGGACCACGTTCTGATGGTTACTGTACCAATAGACGACCACTCCCAAGATCAGGGATGAGAGGCTTACAGCCTTGATTATCGCAATCAAGGCATCATTACCAAAGTAGCGCATGACAGCGCGGTACATCCCGAAGCGGATAAATAACGGAATAGCTACGACAGGCGCACTGAGAAACAACCATCGATGCTCGCTGAAGGGATTGATCATTTCGTCTACACCCAAACGAACGACGAAAGCCATCCATAGCGCCAGCCACACAAGGACGACGTCGGTCATCACCTGCAGAATCCGTTTCTTACGGCGAGGAAGACCCAGCAAATATGTCCGTATCGTATCCATAAACCCTTTAAACACCTCTTGGAGCGCCTGACGCAACATTCACTCTGTAACAATCATTTAAACATTTTGCGCGAATGCCGACCTTAAAACTAAGCGTTTTTTTCCACCGCGCCTGCGCGGTACTTTAGCGCCAGCAGTATCAGTGGTGCATAGGCGATTAACAAACCTAATGGACCATTGAGCCCCAGCAGTGCTACGCAAAGCGCTATAGGCACCAACCAGAGTAGGTTAATCATCAAAATCGAAAGGGTGACCGGCAAGTGTGCCCCAACTTGGCGCGAGGCAAATTGATAAGCGTGGCTACGATGGGCCTCGTATATCTTGTCTCCACGAGCAAGCCGTCGGCCCAATGTAAATGTCGCGTCGACAATAAAGACGCCGAGCAAAATCAGCCATACCCAAAGTAAAACCGCAGAGTGCCATGCCGCGTGCAGCGATAGCAGGCCAATGATAATACCCAGAAAGCCACTCCCAGCATCCCCCATGAATATCTTTGCCGGAGGAAAATTCCAGTACAAGAATCCGATAACCGCCATGCTCAGGATCAGCGGCAACCAGATAAGGTCTTGATAGCCTGCCAACCAGTAGACCAGGCAGGCTCCTAGGCATGCACAGACGGCCTCTACGCTTGCGAGTCCGTCAATTCCGTCCATGAAGTTGTAGAGATTGAGCATCCACACCAGATAAAAAACCGCGAGGACATGTCCTATTAGCCCGAGGTCGATACTGCTTCCCACGAAGCTGACCGGCGCAAGGCCATTGAGCCAAAAAAGCGCCCAGGCGGCGGCGCTGAAATGTCCCAGCAAACGCCATCTAGCAGCAATATGCCCATGATCGTCGAGAAACCCAAGCAGTGCAGTTACCGCCCCCGCGCCCAGTAGCGCCCACATCACCGATAAAGTGATTTGGTTACCTGCCCACAACAACGGCAAAGCAACAAGGAATCCAACAACGATGGCCACCCCTCCCCCTCTCGGGGTAGGCACAGAATGAGAACTACGCGCATTCGGAATGTCGATCAAACTGCGGGTCAAAGCGTAGTAGCGCAAACACCATGTAAGAACGAGTGCCAGGATTGCAACGCACGGTGCAAGCCAGAGTAAATCTTTCATCAACAGCTCCAAATTCCGTCCCATCTAAGGACTACTTCGATTTCAGGCTTTCCTGGAAACTTCTGGCCGTTTTGCTCAGGGCCTGCGCAACGGTTAAGGGAGGCGTCCACCCCAACAAACTCCGGGTTTTGCTTATGTCGACCTGTAAGGATCCGCACAAGCGGCGCGCAACATCTTTACGTCCTAGTAGAGCGGCTCCCCTAAGCAGCAACCAAGCAGGTACTGGAATCAATCGCACTGGGGTTTGCAACGCCTCGCCCATGCGTTTGAGCAACTCAGTGGTGGACATGTCGTCATCGTCGCTGACTAGAAACGTCTGATTGGCGGCGGCAGCGTGGTCCAGGCAAGTCACAACCAGATCAACCAAGTTATCCAGGGCGACCAAACTCCGCTGGTTGGGAATCGCACCCAGAGGTAGTGGCACGCCCTTGTTCAACCAACTCATCATGCTGCGGAAATTGGCTTTGACCCCAGGTCCGTAAACCAGAACAGGGCGGATAATGACGATTTCCATCCCGGTCGCGTTACCCAGCAACATGAGCCGCTGCTCTGCTTCCATTTTAGATATGCCATAGGCATCCACGGGCGCGGGCATGTCATCCGCAGTGTAGGGTTTGCCGGGGACTGTCCCCTCCCCATTCACTTTGATAGAGCTGATAAATATAAAACGCTTGACGCCGGACCGGGCGGCTGACTCAGCAAGCTTCAACGTGCCGGCGACGTTTACGCTTCGATACTCGGACAACGGATCACTGGAAGCATCGGACATTATGTGTACCCGCGCAGCGCAGTGGACCAGGACGTCAACCCCCTCCAGAGGCTGGTCGCCCTCAAGCAGAAAGTCTTCCCCCACCTGCACTGCCACTGTGTTGCCCGGAAGCTTCACCCCCACGCGCCGGACAAGTGCCCTGATCTCCACGCCTGCCTGAGCTGCGAGGCGTTCCAATACTGCACTGCCGACGAAACCAGTTGCGCCAGTAATCGCGTATGTCTTTTGCTGAGTCAAACCTTCTTCTCCAGTTGCCTGTAGACATCCAAGTGCTGGCCGACGATCTCTTCGATTGCGAATGCCCGCATCGCCAATTCGCGCCCCGCCTGACCAAACTTACGACGTAGCACGGGGTCTTCGATCAGCACCTGCAACTGACTCGCCAATGCCTGTGCGTCCCGGACTGGAACCAATAAGCCGGTCACGCCAGGTTCGATGGCGTCACGGCAGCCTGGCACATCCGTGGTGACCACCGCTCTTGCGCAGGCGGCGGCCTCAACTAAAACTTTCGGCAGGCCTTCCCGGTACGATGGCAACACCACAATATTCGCCGCGCCGAAGAGGGCAGCAATGTCTTTGCGGTAACCTAGCAATTCGACCAAACCCTCCTTGCGCCAGTCTGCAAGCTGCGCTGCCGAAACCGTTGCCGGGTTACCTGGGTCAATATCACCGATCAACTGAAAACGCGCCTCTATGCCATGCGCCCTGAGTATCCTCGCCGCCTCTACAAACTCAACTACACCTTTATCAAGCAAAAGACGCGCGGCGAGACATACCACGGGAACACCCTCTGGCTCCGGCACACTGGAGTACAGAGACAAATCGACGCCCGACCCTCTGATCATGACGACCTTAGACGCATCAAGTCCGCCTATGCCCAACAGCAAATCACGATCATCAGGGTTCTGGAAAATGGCCCGCAGGTTGCGTTTACCTAACGCCGCTTTATAAAAAGTGCTGACTACCTGACGGGTCAATGCCGCCTTCAAGCCTTTTGACAAAAACACGAAACCTAGCCCCGAAATAGCCGCGACGACGCCTTTAACCGGCGCAAGTCGAGCGGCGATGCCTCCGTACAGAACGGGCTTGATTGTGACCAAGTGCAATACGTCCGGTTTCAGCCGCCACAGCAACTTCCAAATGGCAAATATCAAACGCAGCTCTGCCATTGGATTTCGTCCGCTGCGAGATAACGGCAGCTCGTGATGCTCAAATCCCGCCTTAGTTATAGTTTCAACGGCATGACCTGGCATACTCGCTATGTGGACACAGTAACCGGCGGCCTGCGCACCTTTTGCAACAGGCAGGCGGTGGGAAAGAAAAAAGCCCGGATCATTAACGATAAATAACAGCACAGTGCTCATGCTTGTTCTTCCAACCATGCTTGAAACATCAATATCGTCCATAAGTGCGGCTGCCAATTGCCGCGCCCTTCCAAATGCTCTTGCCACATTTTACGGATCGAAGCAGGGTGAAAATATCCTTCCTGATGAAGGCGCGCTTCATTAAGCAGCGATTCGGCCCATTCGCGTAAAGGCCCACGCAGCCATGCACCCAACGGAATACCAAAGCCTTGTTTTGGTCGCTCAATCAATGCCTTGGGAACATGACGATAAAGCACCTCGCGCAACAACCATTTGCCTTGGCCGTTGCGAATTTTCAGTTCTAGGGGCATGCGCCAAGCCAGTTCAACAACCCGATGGTCCAGCATCGGCACCCTCCCTTCAATACTCGCAGCCATGGCTGCGCGGTCCAGCTTGACCATAATGTCATCGGACATGTAGGTCTGTGCATCCATAGCCATCATCCAGTGCTCAAAACTGTCCGTTTCGGGCCACCTGCCGCTATCGGTGAATATGGTTTTTGGCTCTTCACCGCCAATCACCACGCTGGCGGGATCGCTCCAGTGACTATTAAGCTGCAGATAAAATTGATGCCCATCGGCAAGTGTCAGAACATTCGCCAGTTTGTGCGCCTTTTCACCTGGCGTACTTAGGTGCAAACGCTTGGGCAACAATGGTTTGGAAACGTGGAACAAGCTATCCCAAGTAGATGGAGACACGGAGCGCAAAAGCCCGGCAGCAGCCTTGCGGGCAACAGGTGGAAGTGACTGCATTTTAGACCAAACATTTTTGGCGCTCAGATAGCGGTTGTAGCCACCGAAGAGCTCATCACCACCGTCCCCGCTCAGCACGACTTTGAGTTGCTGCCTGGCCAACTGACTGACGAGGAAAGTCGGGATCTGGGAACTGTCACTGAAAGGCTCGCAATACATTGAGGGCAATTGCGGGATTACCGCGAGGGCATCCTGAGGGCTCACATAGAGTTCCGTATGCTGCGTCCCTAAGTGCTTCGCTACGGCCTTGGCATGTACCGCTTCATCGTATCCGCCTTCATCAAAACCAATAGTAAAGGTTCGCACGGGTTGCATGCTTTGGGCTTGCATCAACGCTACAATCGTACTGCTGTCGACGCCACCACTGAGAAAAGCACCCAACGGAACATCTGCCAACATTTGTTGACCGACGCTGGCGAGCAACTGTGCCTCCAGCAAATCCATAGCTTCCGTTGGAGTACCCGAAAACGGGTTCGCAAGCCCCTTTTTCACTGCGTCATTGAGCCGCCAGTACGCTTGAGGGGGCGTTACTTTTGCGAGCGGGATATCCGATAACGGGAGCGTGACATAGTGGCCCGGTTCAAGCTTCCCAATCCCTTATAGATACTGTAAGGGGCAGGAATGCAGTTATGTCGTAACAACAACGTCAATGCATTACGATCAACTTCTCCCCGGAAACCTGCAAAGCCTTTAATCGCCTTGAGTTCAGAGCCAAGAAGCAGAGTGTCATCTTGCCAGCCATAGTAAAGCGGCTTCTCACCCATGCGGTCACGAGCTAACGTCAACTTCCGCTCATGCTTATCCCATAGTGCGAAGGCGAACATACCCACGCAGGCCTGTAGAGTTTTTTCTATGCCCCAACCTGCTAAGCCAGCGAGCAGTACCTCGGTGTCAGAATGACCACGCCATCCATGTTGGGGAGCCAGTCCTTCGGTCTCAAGTTGCTGGCGAAGCTCAGCGTGATTGTAAATTTCACCGTTGAATACGATGATAAAACGTCCGACGCTGGACTGCATTGGTTGATGGCCAGCAGCCGATAGGTCGACGATCGAAAGGCGGCGGTGGCCAAGGGCCAGTCCAACTTCTTGATCCTCCCAAATGCCTCCATCGTCAGGGCCACGATGGAGTATGGCCGCATTCATGCGCGCTACAATATCCGACAAGCTGCCTGTATTAACATTGAAAATACCGCTAAATCCGCACATTAATGAGTATCCTTACAAGAGGCCAACTGCTCAAGAATATTCTCAACCCGCGCTCGGACGCGGACAATAGTAAAGCCCCTCGCAATCTTCCTCACCAACGCCCATCCTGAAATTTCAGTAAAAAAGTACATACACTGAGGAAATATTATGCCTGTTCCTCTACTCCATTGGATCACTTCAAAAAGTTCGCATACCAAGGCATAGCAATTTCGATACCTTGTTTGATATCAAACTTCGGCTCATAGCCCAGCAAGGTCTGTATTTTCCCGATATCGGCCTGCGAATGGCGAACATCGCCCGCACGAAATTCCCGATAGACGGGCTCTTTCTCGTAAATAATACCACTGTTCAATAACGCCTTACGCAGGGTTGAAAAAAGTAGATTCAAATCCGTGCGACCGCTGACGGCAACGTTATAAACCTGATTACGCGCTGCAGGGCCAACCACGGTTGCGGCCAACAAATTGGCTTGGACGGTATTTTCTATAAAGCAAAAGTCCCGACTCGTCTCACCATCACCGTTAATGAAGACGTCTTCATTGTTTACCATCGAAGCTGTCCATTTTGGGATAACGGCTGCATACGCGCCTTCCGGGTCCTGTCGTTTGCCAAATACGTTGAAGTAGCGCAGACCGATTGTTTCAAACCCATAGCAGCGCGCGAAGACCTCCGCATAAAGCTCATTTACGTACTTCGTTACTGCATAAGGGGAGAGGGGTTTTCCAATAGTATCCTCTACTTTTGGCAAACCAGGATGATCGCCGTAGGTTGAGCTACTTGCGGCATATGTAAAGCTCTTTACAGTCGCATCCCGAGAAGCCACCAACATATTTAGAAAACCGTCTATGTTGGTAGCGTTGGTGGTGATAGGGTCATTCAGCGAGCGTGGTACAGAGCCCAGTGCAGCTTGGTGCAGTACATAATCAACGCCTCGGCAGGCTTGGTGACAGTCTTCCAAGTTGCGAATATCGCCTTTGATAAAGCTGAAACGTGCCCAACGCGCAGCCGAAACAGTGGTCCGCACCTCATCAAGATTACGCTGATGCCCGGTTGCAAAACTATCCAGCCCGACAACGACTTGGTCAAGATTTAGCAAGGTCTCCAACAAATTTGAACCAATGAAGCCTGCCACTCCCGTGATCAGCCAGGTTTTTGGTGCAGCTGGAAGCGTTTGCAATAGTGTTTCGTAGCGGGTCATCAGTATTAGCTCTTTCGAAGTCGATTTAATGGGCGATATTCAGTGCCCAAACTTTAAAGTCGGATATCCGATTCTTCACGACTCAATAAATATTTTAGGTCATAAAGGATATGCTTGGCCTTGCCAAAATTTCGAATATTGCCGGCACCAAGCTCACGAAACTCATTATGCGCCACCGCCAATACGACACCATCATAAACGCCTTGCGCTGGCGCTTTAATAGGCGTAATACCATATTCGTGTTCAGCCTCAGCAACACTAACCCAAGGGTCGTAAACATCAACCGCAATGTTGTATTCGGCAAGTTCGCGTACAATATCGACAATACGAGTATTACGAAGATCCGGACAGTTCTCCTTGAACGTCAGCCCCATGATCAGTACACGGGCACCATCCACGTGTATGCGTTGCTTGAGCATAGCCTTGACCAACTGGGAAACCACATAGGCGCCCATGCCGTCATTCAGCCGACGACCGGCCAGGATGATTTCAGGGTGATAGCCAATAGACTGCGCTTTATGGGTCAAATAATACGGGTCAACCCCTATACAGTGCCCCCCTACAAGACCCGGACGAAATGGCAGAAAGTTCCATTTGGTGCCGGCGGCCTGAAGTACTGCTTCAGTATCAATGCCCATCTTGTTAAAAATAATGGCCAATTCATTGATAAGCGCAATATTTAAATCGCGTTGAGTATTTTCAATCACCTTGGCAGCTTCGGCCACTTTGATGCTGCTTGCTTTGTGGGTGCCGGCGGTAATTATCTGATTGTAAAGCGCATCAACCAAGTCAGCAGTTTCTGGCGTGGAGCCCGAAGTGACTTTTTTTATCGTCGTAACGCGATGCTCTTTATCCCCGGGGTTAATACGTTCCGGACTGTAGCCTGCATAAAAATCGACATTGAATTTCAGGCCCGAGACCCGCTCAAGAACCGGAACACAATCCTCCTCGGTTGCGCCTGGATAAACGGTGGACTCGTAGATGACCAAATCGCCTTTTTTGAGCACCTTACCGATGCTCTCAGAAGCCTTAATCAGGGGAGTCAAATCCGGCTGATTGTATTCATCAATTGGAGTCGGCACCGTTACTACGAAGGTATTGCAATTTTCCAGCTCACTCAATTCACAGCTAAAGCTCAGTAGGCTCGCTTCTTTCAATTCTTCGTCAGAAACCTCCAACGTCGCGTCGTGCCCTTCTTTCAACGCTTGGATACGAGGCTGGCTGATGTCAAACCCGACCACCGTCCGGTGCTTGCCAAACTCCACGGCAAGGGGCAAGCCAACGTAACCCAGGCCGATGATAGCGAGTTTAATATCTTCCATTTTTTGCATAATCAAAGCCTAAATAATCCAAAGAATTCAGAGTTTTCTGGGACAGCAGCCGCTACATTACCTTGGCAGACTGCCACTCAGGTGTTGGTTTTCGGTCACCGACCTATCCCAGAGGCGAGCCTTACCTTCCATCCAATTGTTCGCTCTGTACGTGCTTCGCCGCGCACAATATCCGGCTGGCAACAATACCAAAATTGCGAACTGCTCTCGCGACGCCGTGCCGACCGGTCGTTCTATACAGCCTGCGCACATTGCTACCGTTGTTCCCCAAGCGCCCTCTCCGGCACTCAGACACCGCATGCTATTGAGAGCGCTTCAAGCGGAAAAGTCTCCCCCAGAACAGTATCAATCGATATGCATACATCGATAAAAATAGCCTGCATTTTAAGCGAGCGAATTGAAAACACTAGCGGGAAATCGAAGCAGATGACGCTCAGTGTCAGGGGTACGATCATACTACGTGCGCAAAGGAGAATCCGAATTGCGTTACGTTACAGCAGCTGCCTACAAGGGCGCCAGATGACGACGCCCAACCAATAGCTGAAACGCACTTGGACCGATTCAGTAGCATCAAGCAACCTTGGCGGTACGCGACTCCTCTTCCACCGCCGCTGGCGCTACGGGAGAGGGTTTACGAGCAGCAAAAACACCGCGTCGATTTATGAGCGACTCCCGAAACAATACCAATATGACACCCAGCACTAGGCCGATGATCAATCCAGCGCCTATTACCAGGGGTTTCTTCGGAAAGATAGGACTCAAAGGCTCCAATGCCTGCTTGTCGATAGCGACCAATTTCAAACGGCTCATATCGATATTCAGATTACGCAGACGAGCCTCTTCAGTTCGTATGGGTTCTACGCCGCTAAGGAATATATCTTCGTTCTCACGACTGTTAAGTACTTCGATCTGTCGATTGGACTCAAGCAATTGCAGCTCTTTGGCAATCTGTGCGATACGCCCTTCAGTGAAATCATCCGATTTGCGCTGCAGCAAAGCCGATCGCTCGGCCTCAAGGGCCTCGAAGCCCATGAAATATTGGGGAATAGCTTGGTTGTTGATTTCAGTACGGATGGTACTGGAAGCCCCGCTACGATCAGAGTCGCCGAGAGACGATGGCGTAGAGGGCTTTCTGATACCTAGAGATTTGGCTATACCTATGGATTCATTCAACTGCGCCATTCGGTCCATCCGCTGGGTCTTGAGTTGAGCCCTCAGCGCCTTAAGCTCATCGCGCAATTGTGCTCGGCGCATCACATCGGACTCCGTCAACGAGGCGATTTTGGCCTCCTTGTCGGTATCATAACTCGCACGAGCGGCGAGCATCTTGGCATTGAGTTCGTTCAACCGATTCTTAACTATCACGCTCAGATCCGCAGCGATCTGCTGGCGCTCAATCCCAATCGCATAGTCAATAAAACCGTTGAGGATCGATACGCCATCCACACCTTTCGGATAATTCATCTGAAGTTTGATGTACGCGCTGAGCGAGTCGGCTTTTTTAGGGTCAGGCAGTACCAGATCAATGGATTTTCGATTGAATTCTTCGAAGCTCTGCTCCAGGGTACGCCCAGGCCGCACGAATGCCTCAAATAGCTTTTGATTGGCGCGAAAAAAACCCAGACGCGTGTCATATGACTCTAAAGATGCGCCCACTCTCAACAATGCCTCTCCCGGCGGGAGGTTATACACATCAGACCGGTTGAGCGCGTCCAACTCATTAATTGCCGCAGGACGCAGCACACTGCTGACCTGATATTCAGGCGTTACCAGAAAGGCGTATGCTGCGGCAATCAGGCCAGCCAATGCAATG
This sequence comes from Pseudomonas sp. KT_2_4, assembly GCF_041410225.1. NCBI lineage: Bacteria > Pseudomonadati > Pseudomonadota > Gammaproteobacteria > Pseudomonadales > Pseudomonadaceae > Pseudomonas > Pseudomonas sp. KT_2_4. Next base: position 5,733,049 of record NZ_CP166962.1, on the reverse strand, counting down.
ACAAGCACAATAAGCTTTTTTTGCCGCCACAACGTGTGACAAAGGGCAATAAGATCAATTTCATCTGACGATGGATTCAGGGGGGCGCGGAAGCTACTACTCACAACAAAAACCTGCCTTCAAGGAGAAACTGCGGGCTCGTTATGCAGACTAGATTGTGTGTTTTTTATTCTATTTGGATGACCGCAAAAATCCGGCGTCTCTGCCAGATTTTTAGCGCACAAAATGCCCGTTATCGAGAACAGATTGCATTTTGCCATCTCCCCCATACATTACAAGTATTGACATGACTGTAGGATGATTCTTAAAAGGGCAGAAATAAGTGTAAAAGAAACTCGCCTGCTGGGAGGAGACGATGGCTAACGAGGAAACATAAGGGAATGCTCAACGATACTGAGCAGTCTTAGGCCACCACAAGCGCCGTAGCAGAAAAATGGCGCAGAAACATAAAGCCATTCAGAGAAAAAAATCTGACAGACGGTCGCGTGAATCTTTAGGCTTTTTGTAAAGAGGCCAGCACCTTTTCTATAGACGTGTTGCAGGTCGGGGTTTAGAACGCCGGCTACGAACCAGCATCCCCAACACCGGCCCAATCAACATCCCCACAATCAAAGCCACCACCACAAACACCGCCACCGGCATCTGCGCAGTACTCCACCCCAGGAATGACAGCGCCACGCCCTGCTGGTTCTCCAGCACAAACGCCAGAACCACCAAAGCCGCAAGCACTGCAATCAACACCGCAACAACGCGCTTAACCCCACGCATACCCTTCTCCTTTCCCAAAAACACTCAGACGCCTTCTTCCTCTTCTTCGTTCACCCGATCGCGCAATTCCTTGCCCGGTTTGAAGTGGGGAACGAATTTGCCGTCGAGGCTGACGGATTGGCCGGTTTTTGGGTTGCGGCCTACGCGTGGTGCGCGGTAGTGCAGGGAGAAGCTGCCGAAGCCGCGGATTTCGATGCGATCTCCGGTGGCCAGGCATTGGGACATTTGCTCAAGCATGGTCTTGATAGCCAGCTCTACATCCTTGGATGAGAGCAGCCCTTGATGGGTGACAATTCGTTCGATCAACTCCGACTTCGTCATATTTTTCCCTTCTTTTTCAAGCAGCTAGGAAAAGCGCTCCGAAGGTTTTAGCATGAGTTGATGAATTTGAACAGCCCATGTGTCAACTTATCTGGGGCTGAATAAACACGCTCAGCAAGCAGCCAACCCCTTACTTACAGATCACCAACATGGTCCGCGTCACCGCGCCAGCAGGGTTCCAGCCGAACAGGTAGTCGCCCTCTTCGTCCTCTGCGTCGCTGGAGCGGGTTATGACCTTGTAGCCCTGCATCTTGCACTCACGGGCAGCGCGCTTTTCGCACCTTTCCCACTTGTTGCCCAGGCCAGAGCAGTCGACCTCGATGCCGCTGACGCCGCGCTTCGCGTGTGTCTTGGCACTGGTGGAGGAGCAGCCTGCAAGCACCAGCAAGGCGAGTATTACGATAATTCTGTTCATTCAAACCCTTATTGAGTCAGCAATGCGAAATAGCCGTTTTCAAGACTATAGTCAGTTCTGACATTGGGCTGAATGCCTTGGTTCGGTGCAGTTGCTTCATCAAATTTCAGGCACAAAAAAGGGCGACCGAAGTCGCCCTTTTTCTACAGCTTTACAGAACTTAGTTCTGCTTAGCCATTGCCTGGCGCAGCAGTGCCGCCATAGTGGTGTCAGCAGCAGCTTCCGGAGCAGCTTCTTTCAGGCTCTGGATAGCTTCTTTCTCTTCCACTTCGTCTTTCGACTTGATGGAGAGCTGAATCACGCGGCTCTTGCGGTCAACGCTGATGATCTTGGCTTCTACTTCCTGGCCTTCTTTCAGTACGTTGCGCGCGTCTTCAACGCGGTCACGGCTGATTTCGGAGGCTTTCAGAGTCGCTTCGATATCGTCGGCCAGAACGATGATGGCGCCTTTGGCGTCAACTTCTTTCACAGTGCCTTTAACGATGGCGCCTTTGTCGTTCTCTTGAACGTACTCGGAGAACGGATCGCTTTCCAGTTGCTTGATGCCCAGGGAGATGCGCTCGCGCTCTGGGTCAACCGACAGGATAACGGTGTCCAGCTCGTCGCCCTTCTTGAAACGACGAACAGCTTCTTCGCCAACTTCGTTCCAGGAGATGTCGGACAGGTGAACCAGGCCGTCGATGCCGCCGTCCAGACCAATGAAGATACCGAAATCGGTGATCGACTTGATGGTGCCGGAGATTTTATCGCCCTTGTTGAACTGGCCAGAGAAATCTTCCCATGGGTTAGATTTGCACTGCTTGATGCCCAGGGAGATACGACGACGCTCTTCGTCGATGTCCAGAACCATAACTTCCACTTCGTCGCCGACTTGTACGACTTTCGAAGGGTGGATGTTCTTGTTGGTCCAGTCCATTTCGGAAACGTGTACCAGGCCTTCCACGCCTTCTTCCAGCTCTGCGAAGCAGCCGTAGTCGGTCAGGTTGGTAACACGCGCGGTTACGCGGGTGCTTTCTGGGTAACGAGCTTTGATAGCAACCCATGGATCTTCGCCCAGCTGCTTCAAGCCCAGGGAAACGCGGTTACGCTCACGATCGTACTTCAGAACCTTGACATCGATCTCGTCGCCAACGTTGACGATTTCGGAAGGATGCTTGATACGCTTCCAAGCCATGTCGGTAATGTGCAGCAGGCCATCGACGCCACCCAGATCGACGAATGCGCCGTAATCGGTGAGGTTCTTGACGATACCTTTGACTTGTTGGCCTTCCTGCAGGGATTCCAGCAGAGCTTCACGCTCGGCGGAGTTCTCTGCTTCCAGCACGCTGCGACGGGAAACGACAACGTTGTTGCGCTTCTGGTCGAGCTTGATGACTTTGAATTCCAGTTCTTTGCCTTCCAGGTGCGTGGTGTCGCGCACTGGACGAACGTCGACCAAAGAACCTGGCAGGAACGCACGGATGCCGTTAACGTCGACAGTGAAGCCGCCTTTAACCTTACCGTTGATAACGCCCTTGACCACTTCTTCAGCTGCGAAGGCTGCTTCGAGAACAATCCAGCATTCAGCGCGCTTGGCTTTTTCACGGGACAGCTTGGTTTCACCGAAACCGTCTTCAACCGAGTCCAGAGCAACGTGAACTTCGTCACCGACATTGATAGTCAGGTCACCAGCATCGTTGTAGAACTGTTCCAGCGGGATCAGAGCTTCAGACTTCAGACCAGCGTGAACGGTTACCCAGCGAGCTTGGTAATCGATATCAACGATAACACCGGTGATGATGGAGCCTGCCTGAAGGTTCAGGGTTTTTAGGCTTTCTTCAAAGAGTTCCGCAAAGCTTTCGCTCATTTTAATTCCTGTTGATAAGGGCGAAGAATACGCCCATCTCCACACCCCAGACGGTGTGGGTCAGTTTCAGTTAAAAGAAGCCACCGCAGGACTATGACTGGTCCCCTGCGGCCTTCTTGATCACCCGGCGATATCGCGAATGGCGATTTCACTCATGATGCGTTCCAGCACCTGCTCGATGGACAACTCCGTGGAATCCAGCTGTATGGCGTCAGCCGCCGGCTTGAGCGGGGCTACCGCACGCTGGGTATCACGCTCATCGCGTGCACGGATCTCATCTAGCAGACTCGACAGACTAACACCATCGACTTTGCCCTTCAACTGCAAGTATCGGCGGCGTGCCCGTTCCTCGGCGCTGGCGGTCAGGAAAATCTTCAGCGGCGCCTCGGGAAACACCACAGTGCCCATGTCGCGGCCATCGGCCACCAGGCCCGGCGCCTCCTGGAATGCGCGCTGGCGCTGCAGCAGCGCCTCGCGCACGGCGGGCAGCGCAGCCACTTGGGAGGCGCCCGCGCCGATACTCTCGGTGCGAATCACATCGCTGACTTCATCACCTTCCAGAATGATGCGCTGCAACTGACCCTCGGTCGCCGCAATGAACTGCACATCCAGATGGGCGGCAAGTTTCGTCAGCAATTCTTCGTTGGTCAGGTCCACGCCATGGTTGTGCGCAGCAAACGCCAGCAGGCGGTACAGCGCGCCAGAATCCAGCAGGCACCAACCCAGGCGCTTGGCCAGAATGCCAGCGATTGTGCCTTTGCCCGAGCCGCTAGGCCCGTCGATGGTAATCACCGGTGCTTTGATATTCACAATTGAGCCTCTTGGGCAACACGGATGCCGACTTGGGCACACAGTGTCAGAAAGTTCGGAAAAGACGTAGCAACATTGGCGCAGTCAAGGATACGAATAGGCGCCATCGCCCGCAGGGAAGCCACACTGAACGCCATGGCAATCCGGTGATCGCCATGGGCATGCACTTCACCGCCGCCCATCGGGCCACCGTCAATGATAAGCCCATCAGGCGTGGGTTCACACTTCACGCCCAGAGCCAACAGACCGTCGGCCATCACCTGGATGCGATCGGACTCCTTGAGGCGTAGCTCTTCGGCCCCGCGTAAAACAGTACGCCCCTGAGCGCAGGCTGCGGCAATAAACAGCACGGGAAACTCATCAATCGCCAACGGCACCAGGGCCTCTGGAATCTCGATACCCTTGAGCGCGGCAGCACGCACACGTAAATCCGCAACCGGCTCGCCGCCCACCTCACGCTGATTTTCGAGGGTGATATCAGCCCCCATCAGCCGCAGGATGTCGATCACACCGGTGCGGGTCGGGTTGATACCGACATGCTCCAGCAACAGCTCGGAGCCTTCGGCAATCGAGGCCGCCACCAGGAAAAACGCCGAAGACGAAATATCCCCCGGCACTTCAATACGCGTAGCGGTCAACCCATGCCCCGACGCCAGCGACGCCGTCGCGCCCTGCACCGCCACCGGGTAGCCAAAGCCGCGCAGCATGCGCTCGGTGTGGTCGCGGGTCGGTGCGGGCTCGGTCACCGAGGTTTTACCCTCAGCGTATAACCCCGCCAACAACAGGCAGGATTTCACCTGGGCACTGGCCATGGGCAGTACATAGTTCAAGCCTTTGAGCGATTGCCCGCCACGAATGCTCAGTGGCGGACGCCCGTCCGGCCCGGTCTCGATGATCGCGCCCATTTCACGCAGCGGCTTGGCCACGCGGTTCATCGGGCGCTTGGACAGCGAGGCATCGCCGGTCAGCACGCTGTCGAAGCACTGCGCCGCCAGTACACCGGCCAACAGGCGCATCGACGTGCCGGAATTGCCCACATAGATCGGCCCCGGCGCAGCCTTCAGGCCCTGCAGGCCGACGCCGTGAATGGTCACGCGCCCATGGTGTGGGCCCTCGATCACCACGCCCATGTCGCGAAAGGCCTGCAAGGTCGCCAGGGCGTCCTCACCCTCAAGGAAGCCTTCCACCTCGGTCACACCCTCGGCCAACGAGCCCAGCATGATCGAGCGATGGGAGATCGACTTGTCACCCGGCACGCGGATGCGCCCGCTCAAGCGGCCACCCGGGCTGGCGATGAAGGTCAGATCATCGGTGTTCACTGCGGTTTCCATATAGGCCCGGCGTGCGAGAATCTTGCTGAAATGTTCACGCGCCACCCGCGCACGGGTGAACACGCCCAGCAGCTGATGGCCGTCTCCCGCATCCACCGCGTCGCGCAAGGCGTCGAGATCACTGCGGAAGGTGTCCAGGGTGCGCAACACCGCTTCGCGATTGGCGAGGAAGATGTCGTGCCACATCACCGGATCGCTGCCGGCAATCCGCGTAAAATCGCGGAAGCCGCCGGCGGCGTAACGGAAAATCTCGAGGTTCTCGTTGCGCTTGGCCAAAGAATCCACCAAGCCAAATGCCAGCAGATGCGGCAAGTGGCTGGTGGCTGCCAACACTTCGTCGTGACGCTCGACCTGCATATGCTCCACATCCGCGCCCAGCTCGCGCCAGAGACGATCCACCACCGCCAACGCCGTGGGATCGGTTTGCGCAAGCGGCGTCAGGATGACCTTATGCCGACGAAACAACTGCGCATTGGAGGCCTCCACCCCGCTCTGCTCGGAGCCAGCAATGGGATGGCCCGGTACAAAGCGCGGCGGCATGCCACCAAACGCCAATCGTGCCGCACGCACCACGTTGCCTTTGGCGCTGCCCACATCGGTAAGGATCGCTTGCCCGAGGTCCATGCCTGCCAGTACCGCCAGCAACTTCTCCATGGCCAGGATCGGCACGGCAAGCTGGATCACATCCGCGCCCTGGCACGCAACGGCCAGGTCCGCCTCACAGCGGTCCACCACGCCCAACTCCACCGCCAACGTGCGCGACTGCGGGTCGAGGTCCACCCCCACCACTTCGCCACATAGCCCGCTTTCACGCAGGCCTTTGGCGAAGGAACCACCGATCAACCCCAGACCGACCACCACCAGGCGACCGATCATAGGCACAGCAGGTTGCAATGCAGTGACATCAACCACGGGCCAGAACCTTGGCCAGCGCCTCAAGGAAGCGGCTGTTCTCAGCCGGCAAACCGATGGTGATACGCAGGTGGTTCGGCATCCCGTAGTTGGCTACCGGGCGTACGATCACACCCTCGCGCAGCAAGCCCTGGAACACCGGCGCGGCCACTTGGCCGAGGTCGACGCAGATGAAGTTGCCCTTGGACGGAATCCAGCCCAGGCCCAGCTCACGAAAGCCTTCCTGCAATTGCAGCATGCCGCTTTCGTTGAGGCGACGGCCTTCTTCCAGGTATTCGGCATCCTTCACCGCCGCACAGGCGGCCGCCAGGGCCAGGCTGTTGACGTTGAACGGCTGGCGCACGCGGTTCAGCACATCGGCCACCACAGGCGTGGACAAGCCATAACCGACACGCAACGACGCCAGGCCATAAGCCTTGGAGAACGTACGCGACACCAGCAGGTTCGGGTAGGCCGCAAGGAAATCCAGGCCGTCGGGCAGGTCGCTGCCTTCGGCGTACTCGATGTAGGCTTCGTCCAGCACGACCAGCACATGCTGGGGCACGTCCTGCAGGAATTCGTTCAGTGCCTGCTCGTCAAACCAGGTGCCGGTCGGGTTGTTCGGGTTGGCGATAAACACCACGCGAGTCTGGGCATCGATGGCCGCCAGCATCGCCGGCAGGTCATGGCCCCAGTCCTTGGCAGGAATCACGCGGGCATCTGCCCCCACCGCCTGGGTCACAATCGGGTAGACCGCAAACGCGTGCTCGCTGAACACCGCATTCAAACCTGGCGCCAGGTAGGCACGGCCGACCAGCTCAAGGATGTCGTTGGAGCCGTTGCCCAAGGTCACTTGATTCAACTCGACCCGGCACTTGTCCGCCAGTAGCGACTTGAGGGCAAAACCGTTGCCATCGGGATAACGGGTCAGCTCGGCCAGCTCTTCACGAATCGCCGCCAACACTTTGGGGCTCGGGCCCAGCGGGTTTTCGTTACTCGCCAGTTTGACGATCTTGGACGGGTCCAGATTCAACTCGCGGGCCAACTCGTCCACAGGCTTGCCTGGAACGTAAGGCGAGAGTTGTTGCACGCCCGGCTGCGCCAGGGCGAGGAAATTGCCACTCATGTCAAAGCCTCACAAAACCGCTTTCGGGTAAGAGCCCAGCACCTTGAGTGCCACGGCTTCCTGACTGATCTTCTCCAGCACGCCCTTGACCAGCGGGTCGCGGTGATGGCCGATGAAGTCGATAAAGAACACGTAGGTCCACTTACCGCTGCGCGAAGGACGAGTCTCGATGCGCGTCAGGTCAATCCCGTTATCGTGGAACGGCACCAGCAGCTCATGCAGCGCGCCGGGTTTGTTGCTCATGGAAACGATAATTGAAGTCTTGTCGTCGCCGGTGGGCGGCACTTCCTGGCTGCCGATCATCAAAAAGCGCGTGGAGTTATCCGGGCGGTCTTCGATCTTCTCAGCCAGGCGCGTCAGGCCGTAGAGGCCCGCGGCCATATCGCCGGCAATCGCCGCCGAGTTCCACTCACCCTTGACCCGCTTGGCCGCTTCGGCGTTGCTGGACACCGCCACGCGCTCGACATTCGGGTAATGGGCGTCCAACCACTTGCGGCACTGGGCCAGGGACTGGGCATGGGAGTAGATACGGCTGATGCTGTCGGTCTTGGTGTTTTCACCCACCAGCAGGTGGTGGTGGATACGCAGCTCCACCTCACCGCAGATCACCATGTCGTGCTCGAGGAAGCTGTCCAGGGTGTGGTTGACCGCGCCTTCGGTGGAGTTTTCCACCGGCACCACGCCAAAATTCACCGCACCGGCGGCGACTTCACGGAAGACTTCGTCGATGGCCGCCATCGGCTTGCTGATCACCGCGTGGCCGAAGTGCTTCATGGCCGCCGCCTGGGTGAAGGTGCCTTCAGGGCCGAGGTAAGCCACTTTCAGCGGCTGCTCCAGCGCCAGGCACGAAGACATGATTTCACGGAACAACCGCGCCATCTCTTCGTTGCCCAACGGCCCCTTGTTGCGCTCCATCACACGCTTGAGCACCTGGGCTTCACGCTCGGGGCGATAGAACACCGGCACTTCGCCTTCCGCCAGCGACGCCATTTTCACCCGTGCCACTTCCTGGGCGCAGCGCGCACGCTCACTGATCAGCTCCAGGACCTTCTCGTCCAGGCTGTCAATGCGTACGCGCAGGGCCTTGAGTTCTTGCTCAGACATTAGCCGTGTTCCTTCTCGAACTCTGCCATGTAGGCAACCAGCGCATTGATGGCGTGGATGTCGACGGCGTTATAAATGGAGGCGCGCATGCCACCCACCGAGCGGTGGCCCTTGAGGTTCAGCAGGCCGCGTTCGTCGGCGCCAGCCAGGAACGGCTTGTCCAGGCGGTCGTCCGCCAGGCGGAACGGCACGTTCATCCACGAGCGGTCGCTGAGGTTGATTGGGTTGCTGTACAAGCCGCTGGCGTCGATGAAGTCGTACAGGACGCGCTTCTTCTCTTCGTTGAGCTTGCCCATGGCCGCGACACCGCCCTGCTCCTTGAGCCATTCGAATACCAGGCCCGACAGGTACCAGGCAAACGCCGGCGGGGTGTTGTACATCGAGCCGTTATCGGCCGCGACCTTGTAGTTGAGCATGGTCGGGCACAGGGAACGGGCGCGGCCCAGCAGGTCTTCGCGGATGATATTGACCAGGATGCCGCTCGGGCCGATGTTCTTTTGCGCGCCGGCGTAGATCATGCCGTATTTGGACACATCGATCGGACGCGAGAGGATGTCCGAGGACATGTCGCACACCAGCGGAACGTCACCTACTTGCGGCACCCAATCAAATTCCAGGCCACCGATGGTTTCGTTCGCGACGTAGTGAACGTAGGCCGCGTCTTTGGACAGCTTCCACTCGTTCTGACCGGGAATGGCGAAGTAGTCGTAGGGCTTGGCGGTGCCTGCCACGTTGACATGGCCGTAGCGCGAGGCTTCTTCGATAGCCTTCTGACCCCAGATACCGGTGTCGATATAGTCGGCAGTCCCGCCTTCTGGCAGCAGGTTCAGCGGTAACTGGGCGAACTGCTGGCTCGCACCACCTTGCAGGAACAGCACTTTGTAATGGGATGGGATGTCCAGCAAGTCGCGCAGGTCCTGTTCGGCCTTGTTGGCGATGGACACGAACTCATCGCTGCGATGGCTCATTTCCATCACGGAGAGGCCTTTTCCATGCCAGTCGAGGAGTTCACCCTGCGCACGCTGCAGGACTGCTTCAGGAAGCGCCGCGGGACCGGCACAGAAGTTATAGGCTCTCTTGCTCACATCCAATCTCACTCTGATCTGGTGGGGCTGCAATCATGTCAGCAACGCCCTCATTCTGGAGCGGACATCTGTGGGAGCTGGCTTGCCTGCGATAGCAGCGCCGCGGTATCACTGAATGACCGAGGCGCCTGCATCGCAGGCAAGCCAGCTCCCACATGGACCGCGTCCAGGCAAAGGGCGCTGTGTTTCATAGGGGACAAACAACAAGGGGGCGAATCTTCATCCGCCCCCTGTGTGTCCGCTTATTCCTGCGGTTCTTCTTCGTCTGCGGCAGCGTCGAGGGTTGGCTCGTCAACGTTGTCATCGCCAGCTGCGATCACCTCGCCTTCGAATTCCTCACCTTCGAGCTCTTCGCCTTCGACTTCCGAAGGCTCCTGCACACGCTCCAGGCCGACCAGTTTTTCGTCCTTGGCCAGCTTGATCAGGGTCACGCCCTGGGTGTTACGGCCCAGGCTCGACACTTCCGCCACACGGGTACGCACCAGGGTGCCCTGGTCGGAAATCAGCATGATCTCCTCGCCGTCGAGCACCTGCACCGCGCCGACGAGACGGCCGTTGCGGTCGTTGCTGACCATGGCGATCACGCCCTGGCCGCCACGCTTGTACTCCGGGAACTCACTGATGGCGGTGCGCTTGCCATAACCACGCTCGGAAGCGGTGAGGATCTGGCTGCCTTCTTCCGGGATCAGCATCGAAATCAGCTTCTGCCCTTCCGGCAGGCGCATGCCGCGTACACCGCGGGCGGTACGGCCCATGGCTCGTACGTCGGATTCCTTGAAGCGTGTGACCTTGCCGCCATCGGAGAACAGCATGACTTCGCGCTCGCCATCGGTGATGGCTGCGGAAATCAGCACGTCGCCTTCGTCCAGTTCCAAGGCGATCAGGCCCACGCTGCGTTGACGGCTGAAGGATTCCAGCGGGGTCTTCTTCACGGTGCCTTTGGCGGTGGCCATGAAGATGAAGTGACCTTCGGTGTATTCCTCGACCGGCAGCATGGTGGTGATGTATTCGTCACTGTCCAGCGGCAGCAGGTTGACCAACGGACGACCACGGGCAGCGCGGGAGGCCTCCGGGATTTCGTAGGTCTTGAGCCAGTACACCTTGCCTTTGCTGGAGAACAGCAGCAGCGTGGTGTGGCTGTTGGCGACCAGCAGGTGAGCGATGTAGTCCTCATCCTTCACGCCGGTAGCCGATTTACCTTTACCGCCACGACGCTGGGCCTGGTAGGCCGCCAACGGTTGGGTCTTGGCATAGCCACCGTGGGAGATGGTCACCACGCGCTCTTCTTCCGGGATCATGTCACCCAGGGTCAGGTCCAGGCGCGCATCGAGGATTTCGGTGCGGCGCACGTCGCCGTATTCGGCGCGGATCACTTCCAGTTCTTCGCGGATCACTTCCATCAGGCGCACAGCGCTGCTGAGGATGCGGATCAACTCGCCGATCTGGTTGAGGATCTCCTGGTACTCGGCCAGCAGCTTCTCGTGTTCAAGGCCGGTGAGGCGGTGCAGGCGCAGTTCCAGGATGGCCTGGGCCTGTTCTGGCGACAGGAAGTACTTGCCTTCACGCAGACCGTATTGCGGGTCCAGGGTCTCGGGGCGGCACGAGTCGGCGCCAGCGCGCTCAACCATCGCGACCACGGCGCTGGATTCCCAAGGTGTGCTGATCAGCGCTTCCTTGGCTTCCGACGGGGTTGGCGAGGCCTTGATGAGGGCGATCACCGGGTCGATGTTCGACAGCGCAACCGCCTGGCCTTCCAGGATATGGCCACGCTCACGGGCCTTGCGCAGTTCGAACACGGTGCGGCGGGTGACCACTTCGCGACGGTGACGCACGAAGGCTTCCAGCAGGTCCTTGAGGTTCAGGATGCGCGGGCGGCCGTCGATCAGGGCAACCACGTTGATACCAAACACGCTTTGCAGCTGGGTCTGGGCGTAGAGGTTGTTGAGGATCACCTCCGGCACTTCGCCGCGGCGCAGCTCGATGACCACGCGCATGCCGTCTTTGTCGGACTCGTCGCGCAGCTCGGTGATGCCTTCCAGCTTCTTCTCTTTAACCAGCTCGGCGATCTTCTCGATCAGGCGTGCCTTGTTCAACTGGTAAGGGAGTTCGGTGATGACGATCTGCTGGCGGCCACCGACCTTGTCGATGTCTTCGATGATCGAGCGGGCGCGCATGTAAATGCGCCCACGGCCGGTGCGGTAGGCTTCGATGATGCCGGCGCGACCGTTGATGATCGCGGCGGTCGGGAAGTCCGGGCCGGGAATGTATTGCATCAGCTCATCGACGGTCAGCTCAGGGTTGTCGATAAGGGCCAGGCAACCGTCGATGACTTCACCGAGGTTGTGCGGCGGGATGTTGGTGGCCATGCCCACGGCGATACCGCTGGAACCGTTGACCAGCAGGTTGGGAATCCTGGTGGGCATGACAGCCGGGATCATTTCGGTGCCGTCGTAGTTCGGCACCCAGTCCACGGTTTCTTTGTGCAGGTCGGCCAGTAGCTCGTGCGCCAGCTTGGTCATGCGCACTTCGGTGTATCGCATGGCCGCGGCGTTGTCGCCGTCCACCGAACCGAAGTTACCCTGGCCGTCTACCAGCAGGTAGCGCAGGGAAAACGGCTGCGCCATCCGAACGATGGTGTCGTACACCGCAGTGTCGCCGTGAGGGTGATACTTACCGATCACGTCACCGACAACACGGGCAGATTTCTTGTACGGCTTGTTCCAGTCGTTACCCAGCTCGCTCATCGCGAACAGCACACGCCGGTGCACGGGCTTCAAGCCATCGCGCGCATCAGGCAGTGCCCGACCGACAATTACGCTCATCGCGTAGTCGAGGTAGGACTGTTTCAGCTCGTCTTCGATATTGACCGGGAGGATTTCTTTGGCCAGTTCGCCCATGAGAAGCCTGATTCCTTTTTCGGGTGAAACCTCGTCACATCCATTCGGGACGAACGAAGCTCGCCGCTGCCGGCACGGTGCCTGACAACGACTTACGACAAATCAACGAGTTATGACACGGATCTGCACGTTATAGGCCACCCCTCGGGGGAGCCCTGGAAACCGCCGGATGTTATCACAATCGCCGCCACGCACCTATCCCCCTGATGCGCATGGAGGCTAGTAATTTGACGGATGACAGGCTTGAAGGGGACGAGAGGGGCTCAGAGGCGCGATGGTGCTTTTTTGCGAGGGTGGAATGCAGACGCCTTATTGACTTCAAGGGCCAATCGCAGGCAAGCCAGCTCCCACCTTTGATGTGTGAACACGGTTGAAGGTGGGAGCTGGCTTGCCTGCGATAGAGCCCCCACAGCCACCGACACCCTCAATGCAGGCGCTTACGGCACATCAACTTGGCCAGTTTGGCAGTGTCTGGCCGCTCGACAATGCCTTTTTCGGTGACGATCACGTCGATCAGGTCCGCAGGGGTCACATCAAACACAGGGTTAAACGCCGCGATATCCAACCGCTGCCCATCCACCTCAAGCAACTCACTCATATCGCGCTGCTCCAGCGCAACATCCTCCCCCGTAGCCATCATCAAATCGAGGGTCGAACTCGACGCCACCACCATAAAACGCACGCCATGGTGCATGGCACACACGGCCAACTGATAAGTGCCGATCTTACTGATCACATCGCCATTGGCCGCAATACAGTCAGCCCCCACCACCACCCAGGTCACGCCTTTGGTCTTGAGGATATGCGCCCCGGCGGAGTCGGCATTCACCGCCACCGGGATGCCCTGGCCCGCCAACTCCCACGCTGTAAGACGGGAGCCTTGCAGCCAGGGGCGGGTTTCATTGACATAGACCTGCTCGACCAGCCCCTCCAGATACGCGGCATGAATCACCCCGAGAGCTGTGCCAACGCCGCCGGAGGCCAACGCCCCGGCGTTGCCATGGGTGAGGATCGCCTGGGCATTGCCCTGGTGCTTGCGAATCCGCTCCATGCCCAACTGGGCCATGACCACGTTGGCCTCCCGGTCGCTCTCATGGATCGCGACGGCTTCGGCTTCCAGCGCCACCAGCGGGTCGGCGTGCTGCTTGAGGCGGTCGAGGCGGTCGCGCATGCGCTGCAAGGCCCAGAACAGGTTCGATGCGGTCGGTCGGGTATGGGCCAGCAAGCCGTAGTCTTCTTCCCATGCAGCCTGCCAGTCACCACCCTCGGCGATACGCTCGCGGGCGGCCAGGACCAAGCCATAGGCGGCGCAGATGCCGATAGCCGGCGCGCCCCGCACCACCATGGTGCGAATGGCGTCGGCCACCGACTCAACGGTACTGCAGGCCACCCATTGCGTCCGGGACGGCAAAACGCGCTGATCGAGCAGGTGCAGCGAGCCATCACGCCATTCGATGGCCTTCACTTTGTCTGCAGCCAACAGTCGGTCGCGCATCCCTTACCCCGCACTCATGAACAAAAGCCGCCGATTATAGCGATCCGCCAGCCAGGACGCTCGGGTATACTTCGCCCTTCTTTTATAGCTGCCTGGGAAGAAGCCTGCGATGACCTCCACTGCCGCCCCGCTCGACTTGTTGCTGCTGCCGACCTGGCTGGTACCCGTCGAGCCCGCTGGCGTGGTGCTCAAGGAGCATGGCCTGGGTATCCGCGACGGCTGCATTGCCTTTATCGGGCCACGGGACGCGGCGTTGAAGCTCGCGGCGCAAGAGGTGCGTGAACTGCCCGGCATGCTGCTCAGCCCCGGCCTGGTCAATGCCCACGGCCATGCCGCCATGACCCTGTTCCGCGGCTTGGCCGACGATTTGCCACTGATGACCTGGCTGGAAAAGCACATCTGGCCCGCCGAAGCCAAGTGGGTCGATGAAGCGTTCGTGCGCGACGGCACCAACCTGGCCATTGCCGAGCAGATCAAGGGCGGCATCAGCTGCTTCTCGGACATGTATTTCTACCCCAAGGTCGCCAGCGACTGCGTGCACAACAGCGGTATGCGTGCGCAGATCGCACTGCCGATCCTCGACTTCCCGATCCCCGGCGCCAGCAGTGCCGACGAGGCGATTCGCCAGGGTATCGAGTTGTTCGGCGACCTCAAGCACCACCCGCGCATCAAAATCACCTTCGGCCCACACGCCCCGTACACCGTGTGCGATGCCAACCTGGAAAAAATCCGGGTGATCGCCGAAGAGCTGGACGCCGCGATCCATATGCACGTTCACGAAACCGCCTTTGAAGTGCAGCAAGCCGTCGAGCAGACCGGCGAGCGGCCATTGGCGCGCCTGGCTCGCCTTGGCTTGCTGGGCCCGCGCTTTCAGGCCGTGCACATGACCCAAATCAGCGAAGACGACCTGGCTTTACTGGTAGAAAGCAACACCAGCGTCATTCACTGCCCGGAATCGAACCTGAAACTGGCCAGCGGCTTTTGCCCGGTGGAGCGCTTGTGGCAGGCTGGCGTCAACGTGGCCATCGGCACCGACGGCGCCGCCAGCAACAATGACCTGGATCTGCTTGGCGAAACCCGCACGGCGGCGATGCTGGCCAAGGCCGTGGCCGGTTCGGCCACTGCGCTGGATGCCCACCGCGCCTTGCGCATGGCCACACTCAACGGCGCCAGGGCGATGGGCCTGGACAGCCAGATTGGCTCCCTGGAAGTCGGCAAGGCGGCAGACATCGTCGCTTTTGATCTTTCCGGGCTGGCGCAACAACCGATCTACGATCCGGTCTCACAGCTTATATATGCCACCGGGCGCGATTGCGTGAAACACCTTTGGGTTGCCGGCAAGCCATTGCTCGACGACCGGCAATTGACCCGCATGGATGAACAACAGTTGACCGCCACGGCCATTGCCTGGGGCCAACGCATCAGCGGGCACAGCGAATAACGACGCGGCTGAAGCCTTGGGTTCAGCCGCGACACACCGACTTATCAGATTCAGAGGATTCACCATGAGCAACGTCGACCACGCCGAAATCGCCAAGTTTGAAGCCCTTGCCCATCGCTGGTGGGACCGCGAGAGCGAATTCAAGCCCTTGCACGACATCAATCCACTGCGGGTCAATTGGATTGACGAGCGCGTCAACCTGGCCGGGAAGAAAGTGCTGGACGTCGGTTGCGGCGGCGGCATCCTCAGCGAAGCCATGGCCCAGCGCGGCGCCACCGTCATGGGCATCGACATGGGCGAAGCGCCGCTGGCCGTAGCCCAGTTGCACCAGCTCGAATCCGGCGTGAGCGTGGAATACCGCCAGATCACTGCCGAAGCCCTGGCCGAGGAAATGCCCGAGCAGTTCGACGTGGTCACCTGCCTGGAAATGCTCGAACACGTGCCGGACCCGTCCTCGGTGATCCGTGCGTGCTTCCGTATGGTCAAGCCCGGCGGCCAGGTGTTCTTCTCCACCATCAACCGCAACCCCAAGGCCTACCTGTTCGCGATCATCGGCGCTGAATACATCATGAAGCTGCTGCCGCGCGGCACCCATGATTTCAAGAAATTCATCCGCCCTTCCGAGCTGGGTGCGTGGAGCCGCCAAGCCGGGCTGACCGTCAAGGACATCATCGGCCTGACCTACAACCCGCTGACCAAGCACTACAAGCTGGCCAACGATGTTGACGTCAACTACATGATCCAGACCCTGCGCGAGGAGTAAGCCTGTGAAGTTGCGAGCGGTTCTCTTCGACATGGACGGTACCCTGCTGGACACCGCGCCGGACTTTATCGCCATCTGCCAGGCCATGCGCGCCGACCGCGGCCTGGCGCCGATCAACCCGCAGCACATCCGCGATGAAATTTCCGGTGGTGCGCGGGCGATGGTCGCGGTGACCTTCTCGATGGACCCGGAGTCGCCGGGTTTTGAGGAACTGCGCCAGGAATTCCTGGAGCGTTACCTCAAGGATTGCGCAGTCCACAGCAAGCTGTTCGACGGCATGGCCGAGCTGCTGGAAGACATCGAGAAAGCCAAGTTGATCTGGGGTGTGGTCACCAACAAGCCGGTGCGCTTTGCCGAACCGATCATGCAACGGCTGGGCCTGGCCGAGCGTTCGGCCGTGCTGATCTGCCCGGACCACGTGAAAAACAGCAAGCCGGACCCGGAGCCGATGATTCTGGCGTGCAAGATGCTCGACCTGGACCCGGCCAGCGTGTTGTTCGTGGGCGATGACCTGCGCGACATCGAATCCGGCCGCGATGCTGGTACGCGCACGGCGGCGGTCACTTATGGCTATATCCACCCGGACGACAACCCCCGCCACTGGGGCGCGGATGTGGTGGTGGATCACCCGCTGGAATTGCGCAAGGTGCTGGATAACGCGCTGTGCAGTTGCTGATGGTTCGAAGCAATGTGGGAGCTGGCTTGCCTGCGATAGCGGTCTGCCAGCCAGCACATTTGGCGACCGGTCGTCCGCCATCGCAGGCAAGCCAGCTCCCACAGGATATGGACTCCACTTCGAGAGCTGTATCACCTTGAAATTTGTCGAGGCTATTTATGTTTGATTACTCTGCCCCTCCAGAACTGCTCAAAGGCCGGATCATCCTGGTAACCGGCGCCGGTCGCGGGATTGGCGCGGCAGCGGCGAAGACCTATGCCGCCCATGGCGCCACCGTGCTGTTGCTGGGCAAGACCGAAGCCAACCTGGCCCAGGTGTATGACGAGATCGAAGCCGCCGGCCACCCGCAGCCGGTGGTGATCCCGTTCAACCTGGAGACCGCCCTGCCCCATCAATACGATGAGCTGGCAGCGATGATCGAAAAGGCATTCGGCCACCTCGACGGTTTGTTGCACAACGCCTCGATCATCGGCCCGCGCACGCCCATCGAGCAGTTGTCCGGCGAGAACTTCATGCGGGTGATGCACGTCAACGTCAACGCGATGTTCATGCTGACCAGCACTTTACTGCCGTTGCTCAAGCTGTCCCAGGATGCGTCGGTGGTATTCACCTCCAGCAGCGTCGGGCGCAAGGGCCGTGCTTATTGGGGTGCCTATGGCGTGTCCAAGTTCGCCACCGAGGGGCTGATGCAAACCCTGGCCGATGAACTGGAAGATGTGGCCGCAGTGCGCGCCAACAGCATCAACCCGGGCGGCACCCGCACCAGCATGCGCGCCCAGGCGTACCCAGGGGAAAACCCGATGGAAAGGCCGGCGCCGGAAGAGATCATGCCGGTGTACCTGTACCTGATGGGGCCGGACAGTGCGGGCATCAATGGCCAGGCCTTCGATGCGCAGTAAGCCCTGACACACCGCAAAACAAAGGTGGGAGCTGGCTTGCCTGCGATAGCATCACCGCGGTGTCACTGAAGCACCGAGGTGTCTGTATCGCAGGCAAGCCAGCTCCCACATTGCTTTGTGGTGTACTCAAATACTCAGTTTTTGACCACTTCCTCAAGGGTGAAGCGCCCCAACGGGTTCTGCAGGAAGTTGCTTACGTTCTTGCGTGAGATGTTGATGTACGGGCTGTAGTACAGGTCAATCCAGTTCACATCCTGTTTGGCCAGTTTCTGCAACTCCACATACATTTGCTCACGCTTGGCCGGGTCTGCCTCGATCCGCGCAGCCGCCACCAAGGCCTTGACCTGGTCGTTCTTGTAGCGGGTCATGTAGTTCTGGTTGGTATCGTGGCCCAGCACGAAGGTGGTTTTCTGGTCGGGGTCGAGGATGTCGTTGGTCCAGTACATCACCGAAATATCGTACTCACCGTCTACCAGCATCTGCCAGCTTTGGGTCGGGTCGACTTTTTGCAGGTTGGCGGTCACACCGACCTTGGCCAGCTGGTCTTTGATGATTACCGCGATCTGCTCGTCGGCCTCGTTGCCGGCGTTGACCACGTAGTTGAGCTTCAAATCCTGGGCACCTGCAGCGGCCAGCAGCTTCTTGGCTTCGGCCGGGTCGTACGGGCGTTGCAGGTTGTTGGCGTAGTGGTACAGCGAGCCCTTTGGAATGTAGGAATAAGCCACGGTGCCTTGACCGTAAGTGACGGCTTTGACCAGCGATTGCTTGTCGATGGCCATGTCCAGGGCCTGGCGCACTTGCGGCTTGGCCAACAAGCCGTGCTCGTGGTTGATCAACAGGTGATCTTCACGGGTGGACGGGTCGGCGTGGATCACCACGTTCTGGTCTTTTTTCAGTTCCTCGACCCGGGAGAACGGCACGAAGATCGCCGTGTCGAGTTCGTTGTTCTGCACCATGCGCATGCGCGTGTTGTCATCGGTCACCGACACCCATTCCACGCCGTCCAGGCTCACGCTGCCGGCCTGCCAGAAATTCGGGTTTTTCTTCAGGATCACGCGGTCGCCCTTGCGCCACTCGTCCACGGTAAACGCGCCGGAGGTCACCGGGTTTTCCGAGTAGGCGTCTTCGCCCATCTTGGTCATGGCTTTTTCCGACAGGATCGACACCGTTGGCGACGCCAGTTGCGAGAGGAAGGCCACCGCCGGGGTTTTCAAGGTGACCACCAGGGTCTTGGCATCGCTGGCCGTGGCGGTGTTGATCAGGCTGAACGGGTCGCTCCACAAGGAGGCCTTGTTGTCGCGGATGCGCAGCAGGCTGAATGCGGCGTCGGCGGCAGTGATCGGCGAGCCGTCAGAGAACTTCGCCTCGCGCAGCTTGAAGGTGTAGGTCAGGCCATCCTTGGAAATGTCCCAGCTTTCGGCCAGGCCCGGTTCCATCTTGGTGCCCAGGTTATCCACGCGCACCAGGGTGTCGTAGACGTTGGCAAATACCCAGGTGTCGCGGTTTTGCGCGCTTTTGATCGGGTCGAAGGTGGTGCTGTCTTCACGGCAGCCGATGGTGAGCACACCGGAGGCCTGTGCCAGGCCGGCGGTCAGCGACCAGGCCGTGAGGGTAGCGGCGGCGAGCAATTTCAAGTGGCGCGAGTGCATATCACAACTCCTTGTTAATGAATGGCAGAAAGTCAAAGCAAAGGGTCTTCAAGCACGCAACTGTACCGATGCTCGTGCAGGAAATGGGTGGGAGGCAATACCGAGGAACACTTGGCTTGCGCATACCGGCAACGCGGGTGAAAGGCACAACCAGTCGGCAGATTCAGCGGGCTCGGCGGTTCGCCGGGCAATGGCTGCGCAGGCAATGGCCGGTGCGGATCGATCTCCGGGATGGCCTGGATCAGCGCTGCCGTATACGGGTGACGCGGCGCGGTGAACACCGCTTCCACCGGGCCTTCCTCGACGATCTTGCCCAAGTACATCACCGCCACGCGGTCGCACAGGCGTCGCACGATGGCCAGGTCATGGGCGATAAACAGGATCGCCAGGTTCATGCGCTGTTGCAGTTCCAGCAGCAGGTTGATGATCTGGCCCTGGATCGACACATCCAGCGCCGCCACACATTCATCGGCAATGATCAGGCGCGGCTCCACCGCCAGCGCCCGGGCGATACCCACGCGCTGGCACTGGCCGCCACTGAGAGAGCCGGGCTTGCGTGAAGCCAGCTCAGGACGCAAGCCGACCAGTTCGAGCAACTCATTCACACGCTCAGGAATCTGCTGCGCCGCCACCTTACGCTGCACACGCAGTACCTCGGCGAGGGTTTCGCCAATGCTGTGCCGTGGATTGAGTGCGGCGTAGGGGTCCTGGAAAATCATCGCGGTTTCATGCCGCAGTCGGGCGATGTCGATGGCGCTGCCATGGGCCATGTCGATACCGTCGAACAACACCTGCCCGGCGCTGATCGGGTTGAGGTGCAGAATTGCCCGGCCCAGGGTGCTCTTGCCACTGCCGGACTCGCCCACCAAACCCAGGGTTTCACCGGCGGCGAGGTTCAGCGACACCCCGTTCACCGCCCTCACCCACTGGCGGTTGAGGCCCAGCAGGCCGCTGCCGGACGCGGCAAAGCGCACTTCCAGATCCTTGACCTGTAACAAGCTCATGGGCGCGCTCCCAACGGGTAGTGACAGGCCACGCGTGCGCCCTGGGGCAGCAACTCGGTGCACAAGGCGCCGGCCTGTGGGCAGCGCGGGTGGAAGCGGCAGCCGTCGGGCAGTGCATCGAGCAACGGCGGCTGGCCAGCAATGGTGCGCAACAACGCATGCCCGCTGCTGTGGGCCGGCTGGCAGTCGATCAGGCCTGCGGTATACGGATGTTGCGGTTGGGCCAGCAGTTCGTATTTGCTGCCGTGCTCGCACAGGCGCCCGGCGTACATCACGGCGATGGCATCGCAGGTTTGCGCCACCACGCCCAGGTCATGGGTGATCATGATGATCGACAGGCCACGCTGGTCGCGCAGATCGAGCAACAGCCGCAGGATTTGCGCCTGCACCGTCACATCCAGGGCCGTGGTCGGTTCGTCGGCGATCAACACCTTCGGGTTGCAGCCCAGGGCCACGGCGATCATGGCGCGCTGGCGCATGCCACCGGAAAACTCATGGGGGTAGTTGTCGACCCGGGCCTGCGGATCGGGAATCCCGACCTGACGCAATACCTCGATCGCCTGCAAGCGCGCGTCTTTTTTCGACGCACCTTGATGCAGGCGGATGCCCTCGGCGATCTGCTCACCGATACGCATCAGCGGGTCCAGGTGGCTGCTGGGGTTCTGGAAGACCATGCCCAACTGCCCGCCGCGCACGGCGCGCATACCGGCATCATCCAGTGCCAATAAGTCCTGGCCGGCCAACTGCACCGCGCCGCCCTGCACCCGCAGGTTGGGCGATGGCAACAGACGCATCAGGCCGCGACAGGCCATGGTCTTGCCCGAACCGCTCTCGCCCACCAGGCCGAGGATTTCACCCTCGGCCAGGTCGAAAGACACCCGGTCCACCAAGGTGACCTCACGCCCGGCGTTGTTGGCGATCACACTGAGGTCGCGCACCTTCAGCAGGCTCATGAGCGCTCCCCCAATACCTGTGCAACACCATCGGCCAACAGGCTGAAGCCCATGGCCAAGGTCACGATGGCCAGGCCCGGAAAGGTGCAGATCCACCAGGCGGTGGTGATAAAGGCTTGCCCCTCGGCCACCATCGTCCCCCATTCGGCGGTCGGTGGTTGCACCCCCAGGCCCAGGTAGCTGACGGCGGCGCCGTTGAGCAGCACCAGCACCGCGTCGGACATGGAAAACACGATGGAGCCAAACAGCGCATTGGGCAACAAATGCCGGAACAGAATGCGTCCATGGCCAAAGCCCAGGCTCTTGGCGGCCAGGGCGAACTCGCTTTCCTTGAGCACCAGGATCTGCGAGCGAATCAGGCGCGCATACGACACCCAGCCCACCAGCGCCATGGCGATGTAAAAACTCTGTAAGCCCGGCCCGAGGATGGCCATGATCGCCAGCATCAGCACCAGGAACGGGAACGCCAGCACCACGTCGATCACACGCATGCAGACACTGTCGAAACGCCCGCCGATATAACCCGAGACCGCACCGATAAAGGTGCCAATGATGAAAGGGAAGATCACCCCGATAACCGCCAACTGCAGGTCGATGCGCGCACCCCAGATCACCCTCGACAGGATGTCCCTGCCGTAATTGTCCGTACCCAACGGATGGGCAAGGCTGGGGGCCAGCAAACTCATGCCGGTGTCCTGCGCGATGGGGTCATAGGGCGCGACCCACGGCGCAAACAGCGCCAGGGCCAACCACGCGAACAGGATCAACAACCCCCATGCGGCGGTCAGTCGGCCATTGCGAAAACCAAAGCGCAGGCGCAAGCGCCATGGGGCGATCAGGGGGCGACTGCTCATTGCATCTTCACCCGTGGGTCAAGGGCCACTGTCACCAGGTCAGCCATGAAGTTGACCACCACAGTGGCACAGGCCAGCACCATCGCCACGCCCTGCACCACCATGTAGTCACGGGTGAAAATGCCGCGCACCAGCAATTGGCCGATGCCTGGAATCGCGAACAGGCTTTCGATGACTACCGTGCCGCTGATCAGCCAACCGATGTTGACCGCCAGCAGGTTGACCGCCGGCACCAGAGCGTTGGGCAGCACATGCCGGCGAAACACCGCGCCTTCCGACAGCCCGCGTGCGCGTGCGGCGGTGACGTGATCCGCCTGCAATTCCATCAACATGCTCGCCCGCAGGTTACGCACCAGCACCGCCGACAGCGCCAGGGCGATGGTCAGGCACGGCAAGAGCATGTGGTGCGCCTTGTCCAGCCAGGTGCGCCCGTAACCGGACACCGGGAACAAGCCCCATTTCACGCTGAGCAGCAGGATCAGCATCAACCCCAGCCAGAACGCCGGCATGCCCAGGCCGACCGTGGTGAACACGCGGATCAGCTTGTCTGCCCAACGGCCTTGCTGGCGCGCCGCAATCGTTGCCAGTGGCACCGCTATCAACAACGCGAGCACCACGCTGCCCAGCACCAGCACCAGGGTCGGCTCGATCCGGGTGACGATCAGTTTCAGGGCGTCGACCTTGTACAGCAGCGATTGGCCGAGGTCGCCCTTGAGCAGGTTTTTCAGGAAGTAAAAGTATTGCAACCACAAAGGCTGGTCGAGGCCGAACTGGGCGCGGATCTTCAGCAGCGCATCCGGCGTGCTGCGCGAACCCAGCAAGGCGCGCGCCGGGTCGCCAGGAATCGAGCGCACCAACACGAAGGTGATCAGGCTGATGCCCAGCAGCACCGGCAGCAATTGCAGGGGCCGGGACAACACAAAACGGTAGCGCGCCAGGTTCATGCGTCAGTCTCGGTGGCGAGCGAGGAAGTCCAGCAGCACCGGGAAGTACGCCTGCGGCTCCTCGTAAAACGGCATATGACTGCTGTTGGGGAACACATGCAACTCGGCGTGGGGTGCTGCTAGTTTCATGCGCATTGCGCAAGCGGGGGTAAGTTCGTCATGTTGGCCGGTGGTGATCAGGATCGGCATCGTGAACTCGGCCATTTCCTTGAGGCGGTTCCAGTCCTTGAGGTTGCCGATATAGAGGAACTCGTTGGGGCCTTGCATGGTTTCGTAAGGCCCCATGTTCCAGTCGCCCAGGGAGCGCTTGACCGGCTCCGGCCATTCGTCGAGCCGACACACGTGGCGGTAGTTGAGCAAGGTGATGGCGGCCTGGTACTGCGGGTGGTCGAGGGTGCCCATGGCTTCGTGGCGTTGCATCATGGCCACGGTTTCGCTGCCCAGGGCGCCGCGCAGGCGCTCCAGCTCCTGGGACAGGTGGGGAATGTCGCCGACGGTGTTTTCCAGGATCAGGCTTTTGAGCGCACCGGGATAATGCACGGCATATTCGATCCCCAGCCAACCGCCCCAGGAGTGCCCGAGCAAATGCACGCGGCCCAGGCCCAGCGCCTGGCGCACGGTCTCGACTTCTTCGACATAACGGCGGATTTCCCACAGTGCGGCATCGGTCGGTCTGGCTGATGCGCCTGTGCCAAGCTGGTCGAATGCAACCACTCGCAGGTTATGCGCTTTGAGCCAGCCATGGGCGTCACGCAGATAGTCACACGGCAGGCCCGGCCCGCCGTTGAGACACAGCAGCACCTCATCGCCTTCGCCAAAGCTGTAGACCACGAGGTTATGGCCGTCGACTTGCACGTTGTATTGCTGGTCGGGGGCAATTTCACGCCACATGCATACATTCCTTGTGTTGTATCGGCCTGGCGGGTAGCGGCCGTTTATCAGGTCAACACTACCGAGGATGCCGTGCGTCCATAACCTAGTATTTCTTATAGGTTTGGCCTGGCAGTCCTTCGCCGGGGCGTGGCATTCTACTTGCAGCAAGTCGAGATTCAAATGAATTCGGGAGCAGAACGGATGCTGGCCAAGCTGACCGCCTTCAATAATCGCCTCATATCGGGCAGGAGCCTGGATGAACAGATGGACAATACGTTTATCCTGGCCCAACAACTGGGCTTCGATGCGCTGGTGTATGACTACAGCCCGGTGCCCATCGACCTCAACGGCGCACTGATCACGCCTTCGCTGTTGCAACTGCGCAACACACCGGCCGACTGGCACGCCTTATGGTGCAGCGAAGGGTTTTACCAGATCGACCCGGTGCAACACCTGGCATTGAGTTCGGTATCACCGTTTGTCTGGTCCTATGAGGCCAAGACTGAGACCGCCCTGCAAAAGATCATCGACCCGTGCCACGCTCCCGTTTCCTCCTACCTGCATGAACGCCAGCTGACCTGCGGCGTCAGTGTGCCGATTCATCTGCCCAAGGGCGGTTTTGCCTCGCTCACCGGCTTACGCACCGGCAAGGCGCGCACGGTATTGAAGGACGCCCAACATACGCTGGCCGATTTCAGTCTGATTACCCATGCCCTCCAGGAAGCGGCGTACCCGCTGTTCAGCAAGGAGGTGCGGGCTTATCCGCACATCCGCCTGACCAAGCGCGAGCGCGAATGCCTGAAATGGGCGGCAGAAGGCCTGACCGCCGCTGAAATCGCCACGCAATTGAGCCGCTCCCTGGCAGTGGTCACCCTGCACCTGGCCTCGGCCATGCACAAACTGGGGGCCAAAAACCGTGTTCAAGCGGTGGTTCGAGCCACCCATTACCGCTTGCTGGAAGATTGAGCTTTCGGCAAAAACCTATCTGTTTTGCTAGTTACCTAAACTTTTTGTTCAGACTATCGTAACCCTGATCCTTTTTTTCAGAGCAGGGTACGAAATGGAATTCATCGAAAAAGTTCGCGAAGGCTACGCGCCCTTTGGCGCCTATCAGACCTGGTATCGCGTCACGGGCGACCTGAGCACAGGCCGCACGCCCTTGGTGATCATCCATGGCGGCCCGGGCTGCACCCACGATTACGTCGACGCCTTCAAGGACGTCGCCGCCAGCGGCCACGCAGTCATCCATTACGACCAGTTGGGCAACGGCCGCTCCACGCATTTGCCGGAAAAAGATCCGTCGTTCTGGACCATCGGCCTGTTCCTCGACGAGTTGAACAACCTGCTGGACCACCTGCAAATCAGTGAGAACTACGCGATCCTGGGGCAATCCTGGGGCGGCATGCTCGGCAGCGAACACGCGATCTTGCAACCCAAAGGCCTGCGCGCGTTTATCCCTGCCAACTCGCCCACCTGCATGCGCACCTGGGTCAGCGAAGCCAATCGCCTGCGCAAGCTGTTGCCTGAAGGCGTGCACGAAACCCTGCTCAAGCACGAGCAGGCCGGCACCTACCAAGACCCGCAATACCTCGCGGCCTCTCGGATTTTCTATGACCAGCATGTGTGCCGGGTCAACCCGTGGCCCGAAGAAGTGGCACGCACCTTCGCCCAGGTGGATGCCGACCCGACGGTGTACCACGCCATGAGCGGCCCGACCGAATTCCACGTGATCGGCAGCTTGAAGGACTGGAATGTGATCGGCCGCCTGTCAGCCATCAAGGTGCCAACCCTGGTGATTTCCGGTCGACATGACGAAGCCACACCGTTGGTGGTCAAGCCGTTCCTGGATGAGATAGCGGACGTGCGCTGGGCACTGTTTGAAGACTCCAGCCACATGCCCCATGTGGAAGAACGCCAGGCATGCATGGGGACGGTGGTGAAGTTTCTGGATGAGGCGTGTTCGTTGCCGCACAAAGCCCTCAAGGCCGGCTGAATCCCTGTGGGAGCTGGCTTGCCTGCGATAGCACCGGTGAATTCACCATCGCTATCGCAGGCAAGCCAGCTCCCACAGGGTACACGGGTCGCTCATTAAACCTCGCTGGTCTCAGCCTTGGATGCTTTCCTCAAGGTATCCGCTACCAGGGGAATTTCCTTGCCCTCGGCATCAAACAACTTCCCACCCCGGTAGTAATCGCCATCGCGCAACGCGGCCACGTCGCGAAAGCACAAGCTGCGCTCAGTCCCCGCCACAAACACTGACTGCTGGTCCGAGTTGCCGGCGGTGAAGTGGTTGAATGCCAGGTTCAGCAATATCGCCATGATTGCCGACGAGCTGATGCCCGAGTGGAAGATGGTCGCGAACCAGCTTGGAAACTGATCGTAGAAGCTGGGCGCGGCGATGGGGATCATGCCGAAGCCGATGGATGTGGCGACGATGATCAGGTTCATGTTGTTGCGGTAATCCACCTTGGACAGCGTGCGAATCCCGCTGGCCGCCACCGTGCCGAACAATACAATCCCGGCGCCGCCCAACACGGAGGTGGGCACGGCCGCGATCACCCGGCCCATGAATGGCAGCAGGCCGAGCACCACTAGGAATACCCCGCCAGTGGCCACCACAAACCGACTCTTGACCCCGGTCACCGCCACCAGGCCGACGTTCTGGGCGAACGCGCTCTGGGTAAACGAACCGAAGATCGGCGCGAACATGCTCGACAGCATGTCGGCGCGCAGGCCGTTGCCCAGGCGCTTGGAGTCCACTTTGGTGTCGATGATCTCGCCCACCGCCAGGATATCCGCTGACGTTTCCACCAGCGTCACCATCACCACGATGCACATGGAAATAATCGCCGCCACATGGAAGGTGGGCATGCCGAAGTGAAATGGCGTGGGGAAACCGAACATCGGCCCCTGCATGACACCAGAGAAGTCCGCCATGCCAAGCAGCACCGCGATCACCGTGCCGATCACCATGGCCAGCAGGATCGACAGGCGCGAGATGGTTGCGCTGCCGATCTTGCTCAGTAGCAGCACCAGCACCAGAGTCAGCGCGGCCAGGCCGATGTTAGACATGCTGCCAAAATCCGCCGCCCGGCTGTTGCCACCCATGGCCCAGCGCGCCGCTACGGGCATCAGGGTCAGGCCGATGGTGGTAATCACAATGCCCGTTACCAGCGGCGGAAAAAACTTGGTGATCCTTGAGAACACCGGGGTGATCAACAAACCGATAAAGGATGCGGCCATCACCGCCCCGAGTATCGCTGGCACACCACCGGCACCGTCGCTGCCGACAATCGCCACCATGGTCGCCACACCCGCGAACGACACGCCCTGCACCAGCGGCAACTGACAGCCGAAAAACGGCAGGCCCAGGGTTTGCAGCAGCGTGGCCAGGCCACCGGCAAACAGCGATGCAGCGATCAGCAAGCCGATATCCGCCGGCGACAACCCGGCTGCCTGGCCGACGATCAACGGCACGGCGACGATACCGCCATACATGGTGAGCACATGCTGCAGGCCGTAAGCCATGTTGGCGGCGACGCCCAGATTTTCATCTTCGGGCCGCTGCGGTGACGCCTTCGGGATAGTCATGGTGAGGGGTTCTCTGTTTTTGTTGTGCGCTCACTGTATGCAATGTTAAGACTCTATGTCCATAGAGTTGTATACAATCAATCGAACAAGATACCCTCCAACGGCGTTACAAAAACAATCCGGCCGTCACGAGCCAGAACGCTAAAGGACAAAAAGAATGAAAAAGGCACTACAGGGCGCCACCGTCGCATTGACCCTTCTCGGCGGCGGGGAGGCCGTTGCGGTGGAATGGATGAACAACAGCGTCGGGTTTCGCTACGGGCAGCACTTCACCAACCCGAACAACCCCGACGAATTCAGCAAGCGCATCTACAGTTTTACCCATGCCAGCGGCTACCGTTACGGCAGCAACTTCCTCAACCTCGACGTATTCCTGTCCGACAGCAGCGACCCGCGCAAAGGCACCGACCACGGGGGCAGCGAGGTGTACGCCGTGTACCGGCATCAGTTGTATGCCTCACGCGTGTTCGACTTGCAGCCGGGCACGGGGCTGATCAAGGATTACGCGTTGACCCTGGGCTTCGACGCCAACCGCAACAACAACTTCGCCTCCGCCAAGAAGCGCGCTCTGGTGATTGGCCCCACGTTGAAGTTCAACACTGTCGGCGTGCTGGACCTGAGCCTGATGTACTACAAGGAAAAGAACCACACCGGCATTCCCGGCGCGCAAGAGTCGAACCACACCTTCGACGCTACCTACATGCTCAACCTGACCTGGATGCGACCGTTCGAGGTGGGCAACCATGCGGCGAAATTCCAGGGGTTCATTAACTACGTCGGGGAAAAAGGCGAGGACTACCATGGCCGCGATACCGCACCGGAAGCGCTGATGCGTACGGCGCTGATGGTGGCGGTGCGACCGGGTAAAAGCGTCAAGCCGAACTTGTACCTGGGGGTGGGGTATGAGTACTGGCATAACAAATTCGGCGTGGACGGTGGGCGTGGCAGCCGCACCTCAACGCCGACGCTGAACATGGAAGTGACGTTCTAACTGAAGAAACGCAAAACAATGTGGGACCTGGCTTGCCTGCGATAGCGGTCTGTCAGTTAGCCCATCTGGCACTGATACACCGCTATCGCAGGCAAGCCAGCTCCCACACTTTGATCGTATTGTCAGCTCAGGCGTTGGCCAGTTCGGAAGAATTGCCCTTCGGCCGTGCCAACCAATACCCCAACACCGCCAGCGGCGCGGTCGCCAGCATCACAATCACCGTGATCAACAGCGGTTGCTCGATCATCGACGACACCAACAGGCTGGCCAGGAAGCACAGGCCCAACTGCAGGGTGTTTTGCAGGGCCGCCGCCTTGCCGGAATTTTCCGCAAAGGGCATCAGCGCATTCGCCACCACAATCGGGTAGCTGGCGCCGTTGCACAGCGCCATCAGGCAGAACGGGATCAATAAGGTAGTCAGGGTCGGCACACTCAAGGTGGCCACCAGGTACAACGCCACCATGCTCAAGCAATAGGCGACCAGCAACCACGGCAGCAGGGTTTTACCCGCCAGGCGCTGCAAGGCGCTGCGGCAACTGTAGCCGCCAACGAGAAACGCCAGGGTCGGCAGTACGTAGCTGAGGCCGATGTCGTTCGGGCTGTAGCCCATGCCACCGAGGATGAACGGCGAGGCGGTCAGCCAAGCGAAGAAGCTGGCCGAACAGGCGGCGAAAATCATTACATTGCCGGTAAACACCCGCGAGGTGAGCAATTGCCCATAGCCCAGGCGCACCGGGCTGCCCTTGTGCTCCGAACGCTTGGGCACATTGCGCAGGAACAGGGTCGGCACCAGCAGCAATAACGACACCACCAGCAACACGCCGAAGATCGCCTGCCAACCAAAGTGATTCAGCACCATGGCCCCCAACAGCGGAGCCAGGGCCGGAGACAGCGACATCAACGGCATG
The DNA here is from genome assembly GCF_041410225.1 of Pseudomonas sp. KT_2_4. Classification (NCBI taxonomy): domain Bacteria; kingdom Pseudomonadati; phylum Pseudomonadota; class Gammaproteobacteria; order Pseudomonadales; family Pseudomonadaceae; genus Pseudomonas; species Pseudomonas sp. KT_2_4. The sequence goes on along the minus strand of NZ_CP166962.1, from coordinate 5,703,414 downwards.
ATGCTGGCGAAGACGCGATGAGCCTTGTCGGCCGGGTAGCGATCAATCACCAAGGCCTGCCAACTGACGGCGGCGGCACACACGCCAATCGCCTGCATAAAGCGCAGGGCCAGCAGTTGCGGCGCGCTCTGAACCCAGAACATGCCCAGGCAACCGAGCACAAACAGGCTCAGGCCCGCGATCAGAATCGGCTTGCGCCCCAGGCGGTCCGAGAGCGGCCCCCACAGCAACTGCCCCAGCGCAAAGCCGGCAAGGAAAATACTCAAGCTGGCGCCCACCGCGCCAGCACCAATGTTCAACTGCTCGCCCATGGCGCCAAACGCCGGCAAGTACATGTCCATGGCCAGATAACCGAGCATGCTCAGCCCCGCCAGATACCAGGTAAAACCAAAAGAATTTTTCATCGAAGCCTTGTAGATACTGCCATCAAACTATTTGCTGACTGGCGCCCATTATGAAGCTGACAATATCTGTGTGAAGCGATAATAATTGGACACTCTTATCAATAATTTTGAAGGCATTACCTATGTGGTCGGAATATTCCCTGGATGTGGTCGACGCCGTTGCCCGTCACGGCAGCTTCAGCGCCGCCGCCCAGGAACTGCACCGCGTACCGTCGGCCATCAGCTACACCGTGCGCCAGCTTGAAGAATGGCTAGCCGTGCCGCTGTTTGTGCGGCGGCATCGCGACGTAGAACTGACCCCCGCCGGCCGTTTGTTTATCGACGAAGCCCGCGGCGTGATGAAAAAAATGCTCGGCACCCGGCGCCTGTGCCAACAGGTGGCCAATGGATGGAGCGGCCAGTTGAAGGTGGCCGTGGACTCCATCGTCAAACCCCAGCGCTGCCGGCAGTTGGTGCTCGACTTCTATCGGCAGTTTCCCGAAGTGGAATTGCTGCTCGAATACGAGGTGTACAACGGCGTGTGGGATGCGCTGGCGGATGAACGCACCGACATCGTGATCGGCGCCACCAGCGCGGTGCCGGTGGCCAGCCACTTCAGCTTCCGCGACATGGGCCTGTTGAACTGGCTGTGCGTGGTCAGCGCCCGGCACCCCTTAGCTGCGGTGGAAGGTTTACTCAGTGATGACCAACTGCGCCCCTTTGCCTCGCTGTGCATGACCGACACCTCACGCAACCTGCCCAAGCGCGACACCTGGACCCTGGATAACCAGCGTCGCCTGGTGGTGCCCAACTGGGCGTCGGCTCTGGATTGCCTGCGCGATGGCCTGTGTGTAGGGATGGCACCGGCCCATCAGGTATTGCCATGGATCGAGCGCGGGGACTTGGTCGCGCTGCAGTTGAGCCGGCCATTTCCGGCCAGCCCGTCGTGTGTGGCGTGGGCGCAGAACAAGCTGTCGCCAGCCATGGCGTGGTTGCTGGAATACTTGGGCGATACGGAGACCATGAACCAGGAATGGCTGAATGGCCCCTCCCTCTGATCGTTCCCACGCTCCGCGTGGTAACGCTGCCCTGGACGCTCCGCGTCCGCTCTTAAGGCGTGACGCAGAGCGTCACAGGAGGTGTTACCACGCAGAGCGTGGGAACGAGCATCGCCCCCTTCCGCACTTTTTCAGTCCAGTAGGCGGGTGATGGCTCGCACGATCATTTCTACTTCCTTGCCTTGCAACGTCAGCGGCGGCAACAGCCGAATGATCTTGCCCCGCGTGACGTTGATCAACAGCCCATGCTCCTGCGCCGCCCGTTGGGCCAGGTCACGGTAAGGGCTTGCCAGTTCAATGCCGATCATCAAGCCCTTGCCACGAATCGCCCGCACCTGCGGATGGTCCTCCAACTCAATGCGTAAACGCGCCAGCAAGTGTTCGCCCTGGCGTGCGGCGTTTTCCAGCAAGCCTTGCTCCTGGATAATCTCCAGCACCGTACACCCGACGCGACACGCCAGCGGGTTGCCACCAAAGGTGCTGCCATGGCTGCCGGGGGTGAACAGCTCAGCGACGCCAGCGCGGGCCAGGCAGGCGCCGATGGGCACGCCATTTCCCAGGCCTTTGGCGAGGGTCATCACGTCCGGCACGATGCCTTCGTGCTGGAAGGCAAACCAGGTGCCGGTGCGCCCGATGCCGGTCTGGATTTCGTCGAGCATCATCAGCCAGCCGTGGCGCGTACAGTGCTCGCGCAGGGCTTTGAGGTAGCCCGACGGCGCCACCAACACACCACTTTCGCCCTGGATCGGTTCAAGCAGCACCGCCGCGATACGCGTGCCGAACTGTTCGGTGACCGCCTCCAGGGCCACCATGTCGCCAAACCCAACCTTGATGAAATCGCCGGGCAGACGCTGGAACCCCAGGCGCACCGACGGCCCGTCGCTGGCGGCCATGGTGCCCAGTGTGCGGCCGTGGAAGGCGTTCTCCATCACCACCACCAGCGGCTGTTCAATGCCTTTTTTCCAGCCATGCAAACGCGCCAGCTTCAGCGCCGTCTCGTTGGCCTCGGCGCCGGAATTGTTGAAGAACGCGCGGTCCAGCCCGGACAGTTGGGCCAGGCGCCGGGCCAATTGTTGTTGCCAGTCGATGCTGTAGAGGTTGGAGGTGTGCAGCAGCAAGCCGGCCTGTTCGCTGATGGCGGCCACTAACCTGGGGTGGGAATGACCAACATTGGTCACCGCCACGCCGGCCACGGCGTCCAGGTATTCGCGGCCCTGTTGGTCCCACAGGCGCGTGCCCAGCCCGCGAGTGAAGCTCAGGGCCAGGGGTTGATAAGTGCTCATCAGGCAGGCGGCGGTCATGGTGGCGGCTCCAGTGCATCGTTGGGGTGGATCAAGTATGGTTAACCACCCTCGCTGGATAAACGCAGAATTACTGCAATAACTTTAAACCAGGGCTTTATAATGGATCTTTTCCAGGCAATGTCGGTGTACGTGAAGGTCGTCGAGACCGGCAGCATGACCGCCGCCGCGCAGGAATGCGGGATTTCGACCACCATGGTGGGCAACCATCTGCGAGCGCTGGAACAACGGCTTGGCGTCAGCTTGCTCAAACGCACCACGCGCAAACAGAACCTCACCGAATTTGGCGGGCAGTATTATCAGCGCTGCCTGGAAGTGCTGGGGCTGGTGGCCGACTCGGAGCTACTGGCCGAGCAGGTCCACAGCGAAGCCCCCAAAGGCAGCCTGCGCATCACCGCCCCCCCGGTGTTCGGCACCGAACGCCTGGTGCCGGCCTTGAGTGAGTTTTCCCAGCGCTACCCCCTTATCGACCTGTACGTGGTGCTGAGCAATGAGCGCATGGATCTCGTCGACAGCGGTTTTGACGTGGCGATCCGTCTCGGCGAACTGGAAAGCTCCAGCCTGATCGCCCGGCCTCTGCAGGCCTATACCCTCACCCTTTGCGCCTCCCCTGCCTACCTGGCGCGACGCGGCACACCGCACACCCCGGATGACCTGCAGCAGCATGACTGCCTGGCATTCGCCTACCCCGCGAACGACAACTGGCGCGACACCGATAAACTCTGGCGCATGACCGGCGATGAAGGTGGGGTGGAGGTGCCGGTTTCTGGCTCATTGACCATCAACAGCTCCCAAGGCTTGCGCCAGGCCGCCATCAACGGCATGGGCATCATTATGCTGGCCGATGCCCTGGTGCAACCGGACCTGGAGAGCGGCAAGCTGGTGGCCTTGCTGACCACCTATAAACTGCCCAGCCGCCCCATGCACCTGATGTATCGCCAAGACCGCTATCGCCTGCCCAAGCTGCGGGCGTTCGTCGACTTTGTGATGGAGAAATGGGCGCGCTAGAACGCCACGCCCAGCTCACGCAAACGCGCGGCGGTGCGCTCGGCCGATACGTGGTGAATGCCCTGCCAGCCCAATGCGATGGCGGCCTCGATATTGCCGGCGACGTCGTCGATAAACACCACTTCACTGGCCTGGATGTCTGGCAGGTGTTCACGCACCTGACTGAGGCTGGCGTGGTAGATCGCCGGGGCAGGCTTGATCAACTTCACCTCGCCGGACACCAGTATGTCGCGAAAACGCTTCAGGAACGGGTAGTTGGCCCGGGCGTAAGGGAAGGTTTCAGCCGACCAGTTGGTAAGCCCGAACAGCGGCATCTCAACCTGTTGCAACGCTTCGAGAATCGCCACGCCCTCGGGTAATTCAGCACGCAGCATTTCGGGCCAGCGCTCGTAATAAGCCTGGATCAGGGTCTTGTGTTCGGGGTATTGGGCAACCAGGGTGCGGGTGGCTTCAGCCAGGGAGCGACCGGCATCTTGCTCGGTGTTCCAGGCCTGGGTGCAGATGGTGTCGAGGAACCACTGGCGCTCGACGTCGTTGGCAATCAGCTTGCGGTACAGATGCTGCGGGCTCCAGTCGAACAGGACACCGCCGAAATCAAAAACTACTGCACGAATCGTCATCAGATCCTCCGTTAGCGTGGCTTGATAGCTGCTGGAGTCTGACAGATCTAAAAGAGGGAGGCGTAAGAAGGGGCTGAAAAGAAAGAGGGAGTAGGCACAGCCAAATTGAGCGAACGCAATGCTCAAAGCAACGAAGATCACATGTGGGAGCTGGCTTGCCTGCGAAAGCGGTCGTGCAGTCACAGATGCCGCGACTGACGCACCGCCTTCGCGGGCAAGCACGCTCCCACAGGGGATTTGCGTTAACTGACTGACATCAGGGCAAGCCAGCTCCCACCTTATTGACCGGGTTTTAAGCTTGAATCAGCCCGTTGATTTTGACGGTCGGGTTCACATCCGCGTCGTAATCCACGCCGTCGACCTCAAAGCCAAACAAGCGCAGGAACTCGGCCTTGTAACCGGCAAAATCGCTGATCTCGTTGACGTTGTCGTCGGTCACCTGGTTCCACAGCGCGGCCACGGCGTCCTGGACCTTCGGTTCCAGCTCGGCCAGGTCGGCACGCAGGCGGCCATCGGCGTCGAGTTTCGGCTGGCTGCCGTACAAGCTGTCCTTGAACAGGCCGTAGACCTGCTCGATGCAGCCTTCGTGGGTGCCCTGCTCTTTCATCACCTTGAACAGCAACGACAGGTACAGCGGCATGATCGGGATTGCCGAGCTGGCCTGGGTAACCACGGCCTTGAGCACCGACACACGGGCGTCGCCCTTGAGCGCAGCGAGGTTTTCGCGCAGGGTCAGGACTTTCTTGTCCAGGTCTTTCTTGGCTTCGCCGATGGAGCCGTTCCAGTAGATGTCCTGGGTCAGCTTCTCACCCAGGTAGGTGAACGCGGTGGTCTTGGCGCCTTCGGCCAATACATCGGCGTCACGCAGGGCGTCGATCCACAGCTGCCAGTCTTCGCCGCCCATGACCTTCACGGTACCGTCGATTTCTTCCTGGGTCGCAGGCTCAAGCGTGGTGTCGACCACCACGCCCTTGTCGGTGTTGATACCGCGCAGGGTCACGGCCTTGCCGATTGGCTTGAGGGTGGAGTTGTGCACCACGCCTTGCGGGTCGGTACGGCGTGGGGCGGCCAGGCTGTAGACCACCAGGTCGATCTTGCCCAGGTCTTTCTTGATGGTTTCGATGGTCAGGCGCTTGATTTCGTCGGAGAACGCGTCGCCGTTGATGCTCTTGGCGTACAGGCCTTTTTCCACAGCAAACTTCTCGAACGCCGCGCTGTTGTACCAGCCGGCGGAGCTCAGCTTGCCTTCTTCGCCTTCTTTCTCAAAAAACACGCCCAGGGTGTCGGCGCCGCAGCCAAACGCAGCACTGATGCGCGCGGCCAGGCCGTAGCCGGTGGAGGCACCGAGGACCAGTACCTTTTTAGGGCCGCCCTCGATGACGCCGTTTTTGGTTACGTAGTCGATCTGCTCTTTGACGTTCGCTTCACAGCCAACAGGGTGAGCGGTCACACAGATAAAGCCACGAACCCGCGGTTTGATGATCATAAAAATTTCTGCCTCTTCCAAGGTGCCGAAGGCCAATAGTGGCCATTCAACTTCAATCGTACCGGTCTATGACGCCTGAAAAACCGAAGCGTCACGATAGTCGCAAATCTTCTGTTCTCAAAATTCAATCCACAAAACGTCGGAGCCTGCACGGTAACGGTTACAAATTGTGCAGTGGCTTCACAATTTCGCCCTATTTAAAAACGCCTGCCGGTGTCAGAAAGCCCTATGATGACGATATTGTTTCAATATATTTCGGCTTTGGAGCCTCGTTTCATGAGCAAAAATGCTGTCGGCAAAAAGCTGGTGTCCCTGGCGTGGGCGCTCGGCGTTCTGCTGTTGATCTATTGTTTCCCGCGCAGTTGCCTGGTGTTTCTGCTGTTGGTGGTGTGCTGCGGCGTTTATGACTTCCTGCGTAACGGCCTGTACGACCGCGACACCATCAAGAAGTATTTTATCGGCAACGGTCGTAATACCTGGGTGCTGGCACCGTTCAACACCCTGCTCGACCTGCTGAGCAGCCGCAACCGGCATGTCTATACCCTGCAAGACCTGCCGCCGGCCTGGCGCGAAGACCTGCAACAGGTGATCGACGACGCCATGGCCCGCAAGGATGAAATCATCAGCTACCTGGACGAACGCATGGCCGAGAAGAAACGCGGCATGTTGTTTTTCCAGTGGTACGGCCGCCCGATCGAAACCACCCTGGATATCCCGCAGCTGCGCAAGAAACTGCCGTTCGTGAAAACCATCGGCGTCTCGGTGTTCAACGAGAACCGCTCGACGTCGTTCCACTTCGGCCCCCTGCGCATGATGTTCCGTGTGCTCTACAACATGGCGCCGGCACCGCACCATGAGGGCGTGTATATCCAGGTGGGTAAGCACAAGCACTACTGGCACGACGACCCGCTGTTTATCTTCGATGACACGCTGATGCACGCCTCCTTCAACAAAAACGACGCCAAACGCTACTGCCTGTTTATTGATATTGTGCGCCCGACCCTGCTGCCCTCGGTGCTCAACGCCGTGATCGCAGGGTTTGCCGGCCTGGTCTTTACCCTGCGTCGGGTTTTCTACAAAAACTGGAAGCTGATTCAGTAAGTTCTGCGGCATGATGGTGTTGGACGGCATTTGCGCTGGGCCTCGCGCCTGAGGTAAATAACCGTCTCGTGCGACCTTAATTGGCGCTCACCCTTCTCAAGCCATCGCCCCCCAAGCGGACGCGGTGGCTGTGCTTTCAAGGAATCAGAATGCCCCAACGTCAAGTCATCAACGCCTCCGTCAGCCCCAAGGGCAGCCTCGAAACCCTGTCCCAACGTGAAGTGCAGCAACTGAGCGAAGCCGGTACCGGCAGCATCTACACCCTGTTCCGCCAATGCGCCCTCGCGATTCTCAACACCGGCGCGCATATCGACAACGCCAAGACCATCCTCGACGCCTACAAAGACTTTGAAGTGCGTATTCACCAGCAAGACCGCGGCGTACGCCTGGAACTGCTCAACGCCCCGGCCGATGCCTTTGTCGATGGCGAGATGATCGCCAGCACCCGCGAGATGCTGTTCAGCGCCCTGCGTGACATCGTCTACACCGAGAACGAGCTGGACAGCCAGCGTATCGACCTGAGCAACTCCCAAGGCATCACCGACTACGTGTTCCACCTGCTGCGCAACGCCCGTACGCTGCGCCCGGGTGTGGAGCCCAAGATCGTGGTGTGCTGGGGCGGCCATTCGATCAACACCGAAGAATACAAATACACCAAGAAAGTCGGGCACGAACTGGGCCTGCGCAGCCTCGACGTGTGCACCGGTTGCGGCCCAGGCGTGATGAAAGGCCCAATGAAGGGCGCGACCATTTCCCACGCCAAGCAACGCATCACCAATGGCCGTTACCTAGGCTTGACCGAGCCAGGCATCATCGCCGCCGAAGCGCCGAACCCCATCGTCAACGAGCTGGTGATTTTGCCGGACATCGAAAAACGCCTGGAAGCCTTCGTGCGTGTCGGCCACGGCATCATCATCTTCCCCGGCGGCGCCGGTACGGCCGAGGAGTTCCTGTACCTGCTGGGCATCCTCATGCACCCGGACAACCGCGACCTGCCGTTCCCGGTGGTGCTTACCGGGCCCAAACATGCCGCGCCTTACCTGGAACAATTGCACGCGTTCGTCGGTGCCACCCTGGGCGAAGCGGCGCAGAAGCATTACCAGATCATCATCGACGACCCGGCCGAAGTGGCCCGCCAGATGACCTCCGGCCTCAAGGCGGTGAAGCAATTCCGCCGCGAGCGTAACGACGCGTTCCACTTCAACTGGCTGCTGAAGATCGACGAAGGCTTCCAGCGCCCGTTCGACCCCACCCACGAAAACATGGCCAGCCTGCAACTGAACCACGCGCTGCCGGCCCATGAACTGGCGGCCAACCTGCGCCGGGCGTTCTCCGGGATCGTGGCGGGTAACGTCAAGGACAAGGGTATTCGCCTGATCGAGGAGAACGGCCCGTATGAGATCCACGGCGACCCGGCGATCATGAAACCGTTGGATGAATTATTGAAGGCGTTCGTGGCCCAGCACCGCATGAAACTGCCGGGCGGCGCGGCGTATGTGCCGTGCTATCGCGTGGTGCAATAAGCCAGCGGGCGGTCGGTCATAGTTTGTATTCGTTTGGGACATAGCAACGCGTGTGAGGAACAAGAGTTCGGACTAGGGTTTTACTATTCCAACTCATTCACCTCAGCGAGCGACCTATGGACCAACGGATATTGTCCTCCGTCATTCCTTACCCTAAGGTAAGGAATATCACGATGGAGATCTTCACTATGGCCACCGCCACACTCACTTCAAAAGGGCAAATCACCATCCCTGTTCAGGTCAGGACAGCCCTGGGCCTGGAAACAGGCGACCGGGTGGAATTCGTCGAAATGGAAGACGGCAAGTTTTCCATGATTGCCGCCAGCAAAACCGTCAAGGACCTCAAGGGTTTGATCCGCAAGCCCGCCCATGCCGTGTCTATCGAAGACATGAACCGCGCCATCGCGGCCCAGGGAGCAAGCGCTGGATGATCGGCCTGGATACCAATGTGCTGGTGCGTTATGTGACCCAGGATGACCCGGTTCAATCCGCCAAGGCGTCCCAACTGATCGAATCGCTCACCGCCGCCTCACCAGGTTTTGTCAGCCTGGTGACGCTTACGGAACTGGTGTGGGTGTTGCAGTCCTGCTACCAGTCGGCCAAAAGCGATGTGGTAACGGTACTGGAGACCTTGCTGCACACACGGGAACTGACCGTCGAGCACGCCGATATCATCTGGCAGGCCCTGCGCAAGTTCACCGCAAGCAAAGCGGACTTTGCCGACTGCCTGATCGAACGCTGTGGCCATGCGGCCGGTTGCGAGTACACCGCCACGTTTGATCTGCACGCAGCCAAGGCAGCAGGGATGAAACGGCTCGGTTAGAGCGGCTTTTTTGTAGGAGCGAGCAAGCTCGCGCCTACAGAGGGAGAGGAAGTTGGGCTAGCGAACCCAACCGCCGATCTGCCAGTGGTAGCCATCATTACGCTGCACCCAATGCGGGTGTACATAACGATACCCCTGGCGCACCGGTTCCCAATGGCCGTGCACTGCCACATAGCGCCCGCCTTCCCAGCGCCAGTAACCGCGTGACCAAATATAACCTTCGCGCACCGCCGGCTCGACTTCAATCACCTGCACCGGCGGCGGTTGCGGCGCCACCACATCCACGTACTCGTGTTGCACCGGCCTGCGCTCATGCACAACACGCTCTTGCACACACCCGGAAGCCGCGACCACCATGGCGGCCAATGCTGCATAACGTAGCCACATACAAAACCCTCGGGCGCGCACGCCCAACACCTGCATCAGAAAGAAGTCCTTCCTTTGTTGCAGCCGGGCCCTGCTTGGGCCTGGGTTATTTTTAACAGGAGATGTCTGTCAGATGGCTGAACCTGTAGATCTTTAGCGTGCCTCCCGACGACCGCCACGGTGGTGCTCCTTCATACCGGACCAAAACGTCCCAGCACAGTCTCGACAAAGCAGCGCAACTTGGCGGTACGCTGGCGGTTTGCGGTGTAGACCAAATGCATCGACCGACTCGGAGCCTCAAACTCCGGCAACACCCGCACCAACTCGCCACTCGCCAACGCCGTTCGCAGAAAGTCTTGCGGGCCGAGCACAATGCCAAAACCATCCAATGCCGCCGACATCAATGCCCGGCTTTCATTGATGAGCAAACGGCTGGCCACTCGTACCTTGTAGGAAACCGTGCCCTGGAAAAACACCCACTCTCGATCCGCCGGACGCGATGAAAAGGCGTACCCCAGGCACTCATGACGCTCAAGATCTGCCGGCTTCTGCGGTGTGCCTCGCGCCATCAGGTAAGCCGGTGCAGCGCAGGCCACCAACCGATACGGTGCCAAAGGTCTCGCAGTGAGGCCGCTCGTGCCCAACGGACCAATGCGAAACGCGGCGTCGTAGCCCTCCTCCACCAAGTCGACGAAACGATCCGTCAGGTGCAAATCGACTTCTACCTGTGGATTGTCACGTAAAAACCCGGTGATCAACGGCATCAGGCTGTAGGAGCCAAAGGTCACCGGGGCGGTGACTTTCAGCTTGCCACGCGGCGTGTCGTTCATGACCTGTGCCAGGGCGTCGGCGGCCTCGGCCTCCGTCAGGATATGTTTGCAGCGTTCGTAATACTCCCCTCCCAGTTCAGTCAGGCTTTGTCGACGGGTTGTGCGGTTGAGCAATCGCGCGCCCAGGCGTTGTTCCAACGCGGTGACATGCTTGGCCACCATCTGCGGCGACATGCCCAAGCGTTCGGCGGCCCTCGCATAGGAGCCTAATTCAGCGGCTATCACGAAGGCGTTCATGCTTGACAGGCGATCCATCATTCCCCACTCCCAGTAACAACATCCACATCAAAATGACGATTTATCACGTTATGGTTGCTAATCATCATAGCCACTTCCTACTTCCACTGGAGCAAGCACATGAAGATTGGCGTGATTGGAGCAGGTTTTATCGGGCGTGCCGTGGCGCAACTGGCGCTTGCCGCCGGACATAACGTGATGCTGAGCAATTCCCGCGGCCCACACACCATGAGCAGCGTGGTGAGCGGCATACTCGGTGTGCAAGTGGGCAGCGCAGATGACGCTGCCAGGTTTGGTGACCTGGTACTGGTGGCGATCCCCCTGGAGCACTACCGCAGCGTCCCCGCCCAATGGCTGGAGGGCAAGACAGTGATGGACGCCAACAATTACTACCCCGATCGTGATGGGCATATCCCGCCCCTGGACCGGTTTGAAACCACCACCAGCCGATTGCTGGCTGACCATTTGCCGCAATCACATGTGGTGAAAGTATTTAATGCGATCTTCGCCCCAGACCTGACGCAGGATGCTCGCCCGCACGGCGCGCCTGACCGCCGCGCATTGCCAGTGGCAGCAGATGACGCGACGGCAAAGGCGCAAGTGATGACGTTACTCGACCAACTGGGTTTCGATGCCGTGGATGCTGGAGGGCTGGATGAAAGCTGGCGATTCGAGCGGGCTAAACCGGCGTATTGCGTACCCCTTAACCAAGCGGGCTTGAAGGCGGCGCTGGCAGCGGCCGAGCGTACGGTTGAGCTGCCTCCGGTGGAGCGACACCCGCCGCGCGCCTGATCGTTAGCGCACAAAAAAGCCCGCTGACCGTCACCGGTTCAGCGGGCTTTTTCGTGGGTGTTGCTTACAGCGCCAGATCAGACGCCGGCTTGCTTGGCTCAGCCGCAGGCTTGGCAGCCTCGGTAGCCTGTGGAGCAGCCAGTTGCGGGATCGCTGGCGGTGGTGTCAGTTGCAGCACACCGGCAGTGTAGGCCCATTCCTTGGCAACAGCTTCAGGGCTGTCGTTCAGCTTGGTGCCGTAGCTTGGCACGATCTGGTGCAGTTTTTCCTGCCAGGCTGGGCTGGCTACTTTGTCCTTGAACACCTTTTGCAGCACGGTCAGCATGATCGGAGCCGCGGTGGACGCGCCTGGCGATGCACCCAGCAGGCCTGCGATGGTGTTGTCGGCAGAGCTGACCACTTCGGTACCCAGCTTCAGCACGCCGCCTTGCTCTTCATCACGCTTGATGATCTGCACGCGCTGGCCGGCTTGCCACAGGCGCCAGTCGGACTGCTTGGCGTTCGGGAAGTACTCTTGCAGCGCCTTGAAGCGGTCGTCATCGGACAGCATCAGTTGGCCGGCGAGGTACTCGACCAGTGGGTATTCACGAATACCGACTTTGGTCATAGGCCAGATGTTGTGGGTGGTGGTGCTGGTCAGCAGGTCCAGGTACGAGCCTTCCTTCAGGAACTTGGTCGAGAAGGTCGCGAATGGGCCAAACAGAATCACGCGCTTGCCATCCAGCACACGGGTGTCCAGGTGCGGAACCGACATCGGTGGCGAACCTACCGAAGCCTTGCCGTAGGCCTTGGCCAGGTGCTGCTCGGCGATGGTCGGGTTCTCGGTCACCAGGAACGAACCACCCACCGGGAAGCCTGCGTATTCCTTGGCTTCAGGAATGCCCGACTTCTGCAGCAGGTGCAGGGCACCGCCGCCGGCGCCGATGAACACGAACTTGGCGTCGGTTTCAGTCTTGGTGCCGTCTTTGAGGTTTTTGTAGCTCACACGCCACGAACCGTCGTCGTTGCGGGTGATGTCCTGCACTTCGCTCGACAGCTTCAAGTCAAACTTCGGCGTGGTTTGCAGGTGAGCGACGAACTGGCGGGTGATCTCGCCGAAGTTCACGTCGGTACCGATCGGGCTCCAGGTGGCCGCGATTTTCTGGTTGGGATCACGCCCTTCCATCATCAACGGAACCCACTTGGCGATTTGCGCCGGGTCTTCGGAGTACTGCATGCCAGCGAACAGCGGGCTGGCCTTCAGGGCTTCGTAGCGTTTTTTCAGGAACTTGATGTTGTCATCGCCCCACACAAAACTCATGTGCGGAGTGGAGTTGATGAACGAACGCGGGTTCTTCAACACACCCTGCTGAACCTGCCAGGACCAGAACTGACGGGAGATCTGGAACGCTTCGTTGATCTCGACCGCTTTAGGGATCTCAACGTTGCCGTTCTTGTCTTCCGGGGTGTAGTTCAGCTCAGCCAGGGCCGAGTGACCGGTACCGGCGTTGTTCCAGCCGTTGGAGCTTTCTTCGGCCACGCCATCGAGGCGCTCGACCATCTCCATCGACCAATCCGGTTCCAGCTCATTGAGCCAGACACCCAGGGTTGCACTCATGATGCCGCCGCCGATCAGCAGCACATCGACTTTCTTTGCCTCTTCCGCGTGAACGGACGTGATCCCCATCGACAAAGCCAGCCCCAGCAGGGCAGTGTTTACTTTTTTAAACATCAGTAGCACCTATGATAAAACGCCATCCGCCCTACCGCCCCCGATCATGAGTAACCCTCGTTCACGCTACGTCAGGCAACGTACCGCGGGGTCTGCACAGTCACATAAAGGCTGCAGGGTGGGCACACAAGGCCGATGGATCGACCTCACTGTTATGTCCCTTCTGCGCTGACTTCTTATCATTATTGGCTTCAGCTACCTGGGCGACAGCCAACCGCTGGGACGTATACGGGTGTACGCACCAGGGAAAGACTAGCCCAAGACGGCGCGCAGAATATCACGCTAAACAGCGTTTATGCGCCGTTTGGCCAATTGACAGGCCTAAATCGCGGGTTTTAATGCCCCCCTGTCAAGCCTGGCAGCCGCGACCTGCGGTCACAGGCGTGGAACTCTGCCGAAAATGGCGGTTCTAGACACCTTCGTCGCGGCTTGCGTAGCATCGACGACGTCCTTCGTGCACACCCTCCACACAGAGTTACCCATGACAATCCAGCAAACACCCGGGCACGTACTGCCCGCGCGCAGCGCCGCCAAAATGGAAGCGGCCATGGCCGTGGGCGCCTTCGCGATCGGCACCGGCGAATTCGCCATCATGGGCCTGATGCCCGACATCGCCCAGAACCTGGGCCTGAGCGAACCCCAGGTGGGCCACGCCATCAGCGCCTACGCCCTGGGCGTCATGGTCGGCGCCCCACTGCTGGCCATCCTCGGCGCCAAGCTGCTGCGCAAACACATGCTGCTGTTGCTGATGGGCCTGTACGCCCTGGGCAACTTCGCCACCGCCTTCACCCCGACCTTCGGCTCGCTGGTGGCCTTCCGCTTTATCAGCGGCCTGCCCCACGGCGCCTACTTCGGCATCGCCGCCGTGGTCGCCTCCAGCATGGTACCCACCGACAAACGCGCCGGCGCCGTAGCCCGCGTGATGATGGGCCTGACCCTGGCCATGCTGCTGGGCAACCCCATCGCCACCTTCCTCGGCCAACACCTGGGCTGGCGCTCGGCGTTCGCCCTGGTCAGCGTGATCGCCCTGCTCACCATCGCCCTGGTCTGGCAATTCGTGCCCCACCGCCACGACGAACAACGCAGCGACCCACGCAAAGAACTGCGCGCCTTCACCAAACCCCAGGTATGGATGGCCCTGTCCATCGGCGCGATTGGCTTTGCCGGGATGTTCTGCGTATTCAGCTACCTGGCGCCGACCATGCTGGAAGTGACCAAGGTCTCGCCGCAATGGATCCCCTTCGGCCTCGCCGCCTTTGGCGTGGGCGGCATCATCGGCAACATTGCCGGTGGCAAGCTGTTTGATCGCATGCAGTTTCGGGCGGTGGGTTTGATATTGGTATGGTCGATGGCCGTGCTGCTGTTCTTCCCCTTCGCCGCGTCTTCGCTGTGGGGCGTGCTGCTGAGCATGGGGTTGGTGGGCACCATGGTCGCGTTGGCGGCACCGTTGCAGATTCGCTTGATGGACATCGCGCATGAAGCGCCAAGCTTGGCGGCAGCGTCGAACCATGCGGCGTTTAACCTGGCGAATGCGCTGGGGCCGTGGTTTGGGGGGATGGCGATTACAGCTGGCCTCGGCTGGACCAGCACCGGCTACATCGGCGCAGCGACAGCGCTGGTGGGCCTGGGCCTCTACCTGATCGCCCGGCGTATGAAAGGCGGCCATTAACGGCGCGCCTAATACCGATCAGCTACGCGAACACAATTTCCACACAACGAAGATCCAATGTGTGGAGCTTGCCTACGAAAGCATTGGTTCAGTTATAGATCCAGTGACTGACACGCCGCCTTCGCGAGCAAGCCCTCTCCCACAGGGATCCGAGCCGGGCGCTGATTTTGTGGGCGCTACATGGCCAATGTGGGAGCTGGCTTGCCTGCGATAGCGGTATATCAGTGACAGATGAATTAACTGACCCACCGCCATCGCGAGCAAGCCCTCTCCCACAGGGATCCGAGCCGGGCGCTGATTCTGCGAGCGATACATGGCCAATGTGGGAGCTGGCTTGCCTGCGATAGCGGTATATCAGTAACAGATGAGTTAACTGACCCACCGCCATCGCAGCGTCAATATCTACACAACTTCGGCACGACGCTGCAACTGTGGCGAGGGAGCCTGCTCCCGTGAAGACCTGACAGCCGACGCTTATCTCCCTGACTCCCACACTCCAACTGTGGGAGCGGGCTTGCTCGCGAAGACGGCCCGACAGCCGACGAAAATGCGGGATCAGACCGCGCACCTATCCGTTACTCAGGCAACGGCTACTTAGCGTTCTCCCCCAACGGCTGCTCACTTTGCAAAGCAGCAAAGCAAGCGAAACACTCTCGCCCCACCACCCCATCAATCATCATGCAACAACCCCGAACCATACTCCCCATAACTACTCCCCAACCCACTGCCACTAAAATTCATCTTGGCGGCTTTGCTGGGGCTGTGGTCCCCAAACGCCTGGCATCCGCCTGAAAAGCACGGGTCACTGTTCACGCTCGATGAAGATGAACAAGCGCTCAACAGCAACGTGCCGGTGATCATCACAAGTTTGACGAGGTTCGAGATCATGGTTTCAGTTCCCTATGGGCTGGAGGCGCTGGGGTCCTCTCTCAGTAGGGGATCGTAGACCTCAACGGCGCAGGGAGTTATGAAACTTTGCTGGGTGACAGCATGAGTTCAGGTTGCCGCCTTGGGTGAGGCGGCAGGGTTGGTTATCAGGCTTTGACTGAGGCGGTTACAGGCGCAACCTGCTCCTGGGCTCGGTCAACGAGCAGCGAGCTCAACTCGATTAACTGCTGGATGCCCAGGGCGATGGCACGCTGGGAGTCGTCGAGATCGAACGCCAAAGTGGCGGCCATTTCGTTGGCGGCTGCGAGGTTTTCGGCGGCGTTGGCCAGGAGGGTTTCGGGGTCGATGGTTGGGTTTACGAGGAATAGGTTGTTGCTTGGGTGTTCGGCGGACGCAGCGTCGTCCGATGGGGGCAAGTGATGATGGATTGCTCGCTGGGCTGCGGCTTGAAGCTTGGGGTCGACGGGCGATGCGGTTTGGTCAAGTGAAGAACTGCGTGTGTTGTTGCGCATGGCGAAGCTCCAATATTTTCGGGAGTTAAAACGCCTTAGCAATACGGACTTCCACCTCCGGCCGCTGGGTTTGCAGCGACCTCAGAAGGTTAGCGGCGGGTGGTCCGACGGGCAAGCTCTGAGAAACGTAGGAAAACTCCCAAGAAGTGTTGTGGTTTTGCGCCGCAATATCTTTACTTCCGTTGTACGGGCCAGTGAAAACTCCATTTCTTACGCCGCTCATTTGGGCTTTTTTAAAACCGGATGTCCAAGGCTCATAAGCTTCAGCACCCGGCATCCAACCTCCTTCGTGTAAACAAAAAAGGAACAGATTTATTTATGTTATCGCTGAAAAAAGCTAATCACGAGACAGCAATAAGCCAAATCGGTGGCTTATTGCCTTAGGCCTTCAGCTCATCTGGCGTGGGCGTCTTGAGCCAATCGGCCAAGCGGCATTCATTCGCGTTTTGCCAGCCTAGCCCGAAAGCGCAGAATCGCTCCAGCACGTCAGCGTCAAAACGAACTTTGAAGTGCTCTTTGGTTACTGCCGATTGCCCCGCTTGGGCTTGAGCATTTCCTTCGCCTGAGCTTTACCAAACAATCCCACAAGCACCTCGCTCGCTGGTTTGGCCTTAGAAAAGTCCTCAGCCGGCCATTCCGGGTTCACTGCATCAACCCTTTCAGAACGGGAGTTTCTGGTCATTATTTTTGCCCCCCCAGTTTGTTGGCTTCACGAAAGCCGATGACGTGAACCGCGTCACTCAAGGGCAGATATCGAAGCCAGACTACGGTACTTAATTTTGAGTAGGCAGCGAAAAGCAATTCACTTCCAGATACACCTCACGACGGACTGCTGAGTCAACCAAGCACATCAAGGTGTAAGATGCCCCACAACCGTCCACCATCGAGACCGCCATGACTGGGATATCCCTAAACCTGCCGGAAGACCTGTCCAACTCTCTCGCCGACTTGGCCAAAACCAACGGCCAGACAGCGAGCTACCTAGCAATGGATGTTCTTCGCGACTACATCGAGCACGAAAAAACGCTAACCGCTCAGATCGAGCTGGCGATAAAAAACGCCGACGAAGGCAAATTCGCCACTGATGACCAAGTGGCAGCCATGCGCGCTAGGCGCTGGAGCAAGAATGCGGGTTGAGTGGCTTGAAAAAGCGCTCAAAAATCTGGAAGACGAAGCGAACTACATCGCTCTCGAAAATCCAAAAGCCGCTGACGACTTCTCGGATGCCATTTTCGCCAGCGTCGACAGGCTGGCTCAGTTTCCTTCTATAGGACGCGAAGGTCGGGTGAAACATACTCGCGAATGGGCAGTCCCCAACTGGTCCTATCTGATCCCGTATAGAGTGCGGGGTGATCGACTGCAGATCCTTGGCGTATTCCACACACGGCAACGTCCTCGTTCGAAGTGGTAATGCGCGCAAAACTTGCCTCACCGGCACCCAAGATCCGTTCCTGATAAACTGCGCCCCATTCGTCTCGCTGACTCAGATCCCCCATGCCCCTACAAACCGCCCCACTCTCCCGCCGCTTCTCCGTCGCCCCCATGATGGACTGGACCGACCGCCACTGCCGGTTCTTCCTACGCCTGCTCTCCAAACACGCCCTGCTCTACACCGAGATGGTCACCACCGGCGCTATCCTCCATGGCGACCACGACCGCTTCCTGCGCCACAACGAAGCCGAGCACCCGCTGGCGCTGCAGTTGGGCGGCAGTGTTCCGGCTGATCTGGCCGCCTGCGCCCGTATGGCCGAGGCCGCCGGTTACGACGAGGTGAACCTGAACGTCGGTTGCCCCAGCGACCGGGTGCAGAACAACATGATCGGCGCGATCCTCATGGCGCACCCTGCCCTGGTGGCGGATTGTGTGAAGGCCATGCGCGATGCGGTGTCGATCCCGGTGACGGTGAAGCACCGTATCGGTATCAATGGGCGGGACAGTTATGCCCAGTTGTGTGATTTCGTCGGGACTGTGAAGGATGCCGGTTGCACCAGTTTTACCGTGCATGCGCGGATTGCGATTCTGGAGGGGTTGTCGCCCAAGGAGAACCGGGACATTCCGCCGTTGCGTTATGACGTGGCGGCGCAGTTGAAGCGGGATTTTCCGGCGTTGGAGATTAATCTCAACGGTGGGATCAAGACGTTGGAGCAGTGCCAGGCGCATTTGCAGACGTTTGATGGGGTGATGTTGGGGCGGGAGGCTTATCACAATCCGTATTTGCTGGCGGAGGTGGATCAGCAGCTGTTTGGCAGCACCGCGCCTGTGATCACCCGCGCTGAGGCGTTGGCGCAGTTGCGTCCGTATATAGCCGAGCACTTGGCGACAGGTGGCTTGATGCATCACATTACGCGCCATGTTCTGGGGCTGGGGACCGGTTTCCCGGGGGCGCGCAAGTTTCGGCAGTTGTTGTCGGTGGATATTCATAAGGCGAGTGATCCGTTGGCGTTGCTGGATCAGGCGGGGGAATTGTTGGAGGGGCGGTGACGGGTCGGGTGTCAGTGGGGATATTTGGGGCTGACAGGCTGCTTTCGCGAGCAAGCCCACTCCCACAGTTTTGAGCGATGTGTGTCAGGTGAATATCAGTGGCTGGGCTGGCGTCATCGCAGGCAAGCCAGCTCCCACAGTTTGACTGATGGGGGTCAGGTGAATATCAGTGGCTGGGCTGGCGTCATCGCAGGCAAGCCAGCTCCCACAGTTTGACCGATGAGGGCTAGGTGAATCTCAGTGGCTGGGCTGGCGTCTTGCAGGCAAGTTGGCTCCCACAGTTTGATCGGAGGGCATCGAGCAGTTGGGGGGAACCTGTCGGCGATTCTGGCCTCCTAGTTAGCACCACGGCCGGTAATTCAAACGGCTGTTTCCAGGTTATTGCCCTCGCAAACGACCTAACGCATTTGCGCCCTTGAGCGCCTGCCAGCGCTCGGGTAATGTCATCAGACCCACAGGACAGAGCACGCCCATGACTTCCAAGCTGGAACAACTCAAGCAATTCACCACCGTCGTAGCCGATACCGGCGATTTCTCCACGCTCGCCAAGCTCAAGCCGCAAGACGCGACCACCAACCCTTCCCTGCTGCTCAAGGCTGCGTCGATTCCTGGCTATGCCAAGCTGCTGGATGAGTGTGTGCAGGACTGCAACGGCGATGTGGGCCTGGCCAGTGACCGCTTTGCGGTGGCGGTGGGTCAAGAGATTCTCAAAGTCGTGCCGGGCCGTATTTCCACTGAGGTGGATGCGCGTCTGTCGTTCGACGAGGCCGCGATTCTCAAGCGTGCGCACCGTCTGATCGACCTGTACGAAAAGGCTGGGGTTGGCCGTGACCGCGTGCTGATCAAGATCGCCTCCACCTGGGAAGGCATCCGTGCCGCCGAGAAGCTGGAAAAAGAAGGCATCCAGACCAACCTGACGCTGCTGTTCTCGTTTGCCCAGGCCGTGGCTTGTGCTGAAGCGGGTGTGTTTTTGATTTCGCCGTTCGTGGGCCGTATCTACGACTGGTACAAGAAGGCCAACGGCAACGACTACACCGGTTCCGATGACCCGGGCGTGCAGTCGGTGACGCGCATCTACAACTACTACAAGGCTAACGGCTACAAGACCGTGGTGATGGGTGCGAGCTTCCGTAACCTCAGCCAGATCGAAGAGCTGGCCGGGTGTGATCGCCTGACCATCAGCCCGGACCTGCTGGAGAAGCTGGCGGCGGATGAAGGCAAGCTGGAGCGCAAGTTGGCGCCAGGGCATGCCGGTGAGGCCCGTGTGCATATGACTGAAGCGCAGTTCCGTTGGGAGTCCAACGAGGACGCGATGGCGACTGAGAAGCTGGCGGAGGGGATTCGTCAGTTTGCGCGGGACCAGGAGAAGCTGGAGGCGTTGTTGTCGGCCAAGCTGTAAAGGCAGATAGCGGCAAAAAGGGCGGTACCTGTGAGGGTGCCGCCCTTTTTTGTGCGTCGGTGTCACCGCCGCCCTATGTGGGAGCTGGCTTGCCTGCGATAGCGGGGGGCCAGTCAACACTTCATCGACTGACACTGCGCAATCGCAGGCAAGCCAGCTCCCACATTGGACTGTGTGTGTTTGAGCAGGGAAGCTGTTAGTGCCGCTCGAGTGCGTTGACGAGGTCGTGGAAGGCTTCGCGGTTGGACTCGTTGAGGCCCATCAGGATCTTGTGCGCTTCCAGCACCTTGACCCGTACGATCTCTTCGGACTGGTCCTGGGACGGCAGGTCGGTCAGGCACTCAGGGCACGGGATCGGGCGATCAACGATGTTGAACACCTGGTCAAAGCCCATGGACTGCAACAGACGAGTGATGTCTTCATGGGTGGTGACCACGGTCGGCAACAGGCCGACCTTCTGCCGCGACAGAATGGACAACTTGGCCAACAGGCCCAGGGTGGTGCTATCGATGCTGCGCGTTTCGGTCAGGTCGATCACGATCGCCGAGAAGTTCAGCGCGGTGAAGATCCGCTCGATCGTCGCATCCAGGGCCGAACACAAGGTCAGGCGCACTTCACCGACAAATTTCAGGACGAAGGTCCCGTCTTGCTCGGCGAATTGGATTCTTCCGGTACTCATCAAAGATTCCTGCTCAACACCAATAGGGCGATATCATCCGGCATCTCCCCTAGCGTGGCCAATCCAAAAACCTGCCGCAGGCCATCCAGGCTGCCGCCCGCCGACTTGACCTTTTGGGGCAAGGCGGCTTCTTTCTCTTTGAGTGTAGGCTCTGGCAAAAGGTCCAGGATGCCGTCGGACATCAGCGTCAGGCTGAAAGTCGGCGGCAGTTCCAGGATGTGGTCTTCGTAGGTGGCTTCGTTAAACAAGCCTACGGGCAGGCCACGCCCTTCCAGGTAGCGCACACTGTCAGGAGTGTACAAAACAGGCATCGGCAGGTGACCGCCAATGCTGTAGGTCAAAAGACCGGTTTCTTCGTCGATCACGCCGCCGACCATCGTCACGTGCTTGCCCAGCTTGCAGCTGATCAGGCCCCGGTTGATGTGGCCCAGCACCTCGGAGGGGGTGAACTCCGGCAAGGTGCCATTGCGCTTGGACTCGAACAACAGCCGTGTGGTCATGAACTTCAACAACACGGTGACAAAAGCCGAAGACGCGCCGTGCCCGGAAACGTCGGCCAGGTAGAACGCAACGCGGCGCTCATCGACACGGAAATAGTCGACAAAATCACCCGACAGGTACAACGACGGGATGATCTGGTGGGCAAACTTGAATTCGTCAATCGTCCAGGGGCTCACCGGCAGCATGTTCATCTGCACCTGGCGACCGGCGTTCTGGTCTTCCTGCAGCAGGTTCAGGCTGGCTTCGAGCTCGCGGTTGGCGGTCTCGAGCTTTTCGCGGTAGCGCTGGTTTTCCAAAAGCAGGCGTGCACGGTCCAGGGCGCGGCGCACCGAGTGCTCCAGCACAGCCAGGTCTTCCAGGGGCTTGATCAGGTAATCGGCAGCGCCCAGGCGCAGGGCTTCGACGGCGTCGTTCATGACACCGGCACCGGACACGACAATCACCGGCGTTTGCGGGGCAAGGTCGGTCACCTGGCGAATCAGCTCCAGGCCGCCCATCTGGGGCATGCGCAGGTCGCAGATCACAAGGTCGGGCTTGTCGCGCTCGAATACCTGGAGACCCTGTTGGCCATTACTGGCCTGCAGGACGCTGAAGCCACTGTCTTCCAAGTAGGCCGCGAGGCTCGCGCGCACTACTTCGTCGTCATCGATTATCAGCAGCGTGGCACTGGTTTTTTGCATGTGGGCAAACGGCGCCAGAATTAGGTTGGCGTAGGCGGCTCGGCAATGGCCGGGCTCACGTACTGGATTCGCTTTCTAGCCTCTCTGTCCTACAAAGCATTGGGATTTGGCCCATGCACAACGGTAAAGCAGAGGTGCCCTTCTAAGGCGCAGACGGTACTCCCATCCGTGAGGGGTTTCAAGCTCATGCCGATGGTCGCCGGGCGTCTTTACACCGCAAATCACCGGGAGTTATAAGAACCCTCACAACCACAACGCAAAGTAAGGATGGATGCTGTGAGCGAACACGAGCGCGACTACGCCGAAAAACGCGATTTCATCCGCATGCGAATAGATGCCGATGTGTCTTTGATCCATGCCGGGCAGGAGATTGCCGGTACCTGCGTGGACCTCTCCAGTTCCGGCATGCAAGTGCAGGCACCTCGCCAGTTCACGGTGGGTGACCTGCTGACCGTGCGCATTGATTCAGAACACGCTGCGCTCAGGGGTCTTGAAGCGGATACCGAGGTGGTGTGGACCAAGGCAGTAGGCGATGACCAGCATCTGGGCCTCAAGATTCTGAAAATGCGCTAACGCAGCATCCAGCCCCTGCGCAAGGGTGACGCGGAGCGTCACGGGATGCGTTCCCACGCGAAGCGTGGGGAACGATCAGCGCGCACAAAAAAGGCGACTCTATAAAGGTCGCCTTTTTCATTTCAAAACGTCACGGCTTAAAAGTCGTCAACGACCTTGCCGTCCTTGACCTTGAACTCGCGGTTCTGCAGGTAAGCGTTACGAATGAAGGTGTACTTGTCGCCGCTGATCAGCTTTTCACTGTCGAGCAGGCTGGCGCGCACGTCGACGACGTTGAGGCCGAAGGTGCTGTTACGCCAGCCGATGTCGTTCATGTAGCGGTACGGTTGGGTGTAGCTGTCGACGTATTTGGACGGCGCATCACGCAAGGTGCTTGGGCCCAGCAACGGGATCATCACGTACGGGCCGCTGCCCACGCCCCAGTAGCCGAGGGTTTGGCCGAAGTCTTCATCGCTGCGCTGCAGCCCCATTTTGGTGCCGACGTCAATAAAGCCCAGAACGCCAAATGTGGTGTTGACCAACAAGCGGGCGGTGTCGACGCCTGCATTGTGCGGCTTGAGTTGCAGCACGTTGTTGGCCAGGTTGCCGACATCACCGATGTTGCGGAAGAAGTTGTGAACGCCGTCCTGCACAAATTGTGGGGTGACGAACTGATAGCCCTGGGCGATTGGCTTGAGGGCATAGGTGTCAACGGTGTCGTTGAAGGTGAAGATGGGGCGGTTGACGCTTTCCCACGGGTCATCTTCCGAGGCCGCTTGGGCAGCGAAAGGCGCCAACAGGATGGTGGCACACACCGATAGCTGAGCGAAGTACTGGCTCCAGCGCATAGCTTTTGCTCCTTGAATGGTCTGTCATGGGCGCTATGCCCTGAATAAGGCTGTCAGTATATGACGGAAGTGCCGATTTAGGCAGCTACCTAGAATCGTCTTAGGGAAAATGCACAAAATTCCTACAAATATCGACAGTGTCATCCCCTTGTCATGCCGCCCCGATAGCGTGGCAGCTATTTCAGGGACGTTCAGATGCCACACGTCGAGATTGCCGTCGCCGCCGCCCCCTCATTGACCGCCGTGTTATTTGGCCTGAGTGGCTGCCTGGTGGATTTTGGTTCCCTGGCGCGCACCGACTCACCTTGCGCCGACGCCGAGGCCACGCCAGGCGCGTTGAAAATCCTGCGCAGTCTCAAAGAACAAGGCGTGCCCTGCGCCTGGCTGGACGAACTGCCTCCCGCCGTGACCACGCCACTCTGCGCCGGCCTGCCTGGCTGGCTCAAGGCGGCCTCGCCCTCCTCCATTCGCTGGCCCGCGCCCCACGCTTGCTGGCAAGCCCTGATGGAGTTGAACATCGAACGCCTGGAAGGCTGCGTACTGGTCAGCGGCGAGCCGCGCCTGCTGCAATCGGGCCTGAACGCCGGTTTGTGGACCATCGGCCTGGCCTCCTGCGGTTCGCTCTGCGGCCTGTCGCCCCAGCAATGGCAGGCGCTGACCGAGCAGCAACGCGAACACAAGCGCGGCAAGGCCACGGTGGCGCTCTATGGCCTGGGTGTGCATTCGGTGATCGACCACCTCGGCGAACTCGGCACCTGCCTGGCCGACATCCGCCTGCGCCAGCTCAAGGGCGAGAAGCCCTGATCGAGATCATGCACAGTTGGCCGCAGTGGATTAATCTACAGGTCAGCCCGTAGACCTTTCACGGCGTGCCGCGGTCTATGCCAGTGCCTATCGATAAAAGGAAAGAACGTCATGCCTGATCGCGAGAAGTTACAACAGCAGGCCGATATTGTGCGTGAGCAACTGGAGAATCATCCCGAGTTGCCCGCCGAGAAACGTCAAGCATTGGAAGAGTTGATCGCCAAATTCGAAGTCCAGTTGGAAATGGAACCGGCCACCCAGACGCCCAGCATCGCTGACGATGTGAACCGGGCAGTGGAAGGTTTTGAACTGGACCATCCAGGCATTGCCGGGACGTTGCGCAATATCGTGCTGACCCTGGGCAATATCGGCATCTAACCCGAGCCCAAGCCAAACACAAAACCAAATGTGGGAGCTGGCTTGCCTGCGATAGCGGTGTATCAGTCACTTGATGAATGACTGAAAGATCGCAATCGCAGGCAAGCCAGCTCCCACAGTTTTTTGTATGAAGGCTTACTGACGCGCCAGGCGCACGTTCAGGAACTGGGTGTTCTCAGTGCTGCGATACGGGTTGATATCCAACCCACCCCGGCGCACATAGCGTGCATACACCGTCAACTTCTCCGGCTTGAGCAAGCGCTGCAAGTCCAGGAAGATCCGCTCCACACACTGCTCATGAAAGTCCGAGTGCTGGCGAAAGCTGACGATATATTCCAGCAGGCTGGCGTGATCCAGCGCCGCACCACGGTATTCCACCACCACACTGCCCCAGTCAGGCTGGCTGGTCACCGGGCAGTTGGATTTGAGCAGGTGGCTGTGCACGCTCTCCTCCACCACGCGCGAATCATCGCAACGCAGCAGTTCAGGGCGTGGGTGTTCGTAGCTGCTGACGTTGATATCCAGGCCGTCAATGCACACGCCGGGCAACGCCATCACGCCTTCTGCCTCGATGTCGGCCAGGCTGCGAATGCGCACGTTCACGGGCTTTCCGGCCGCAGCGCTGAGGTCGGTGCGCAGGGTGGCTTCAAGGCTTTGCGTATCGGCAAACGCGGTCTGGTTCAGCGAGTTGAGGTACAGCTTGAACGACTTGGACTCGATGATGTTTGGCGAGTCGGCCGGAATGCTGAATTCACCGATGGCTACCACCGGCTTGCCCGAGGGCAACAGCCAGGACAGTTCGAAGCAGTTCCAGAAATCCACGCCCTTGTACGGCAGGGTCTCGGCGCTCAGGCCCAGCTCGGCCCACTTGGCGGCGCGTGGAATCGGGAACAACAACGAAGGCGTGTAAGTGCTGATGTATTCACTGGACTTGCCCAGCGGCGAATGTTCGGCTGCGGGATGCATGGCGGAAACCTGGCTAAATAAACCGCGCCAGTCTACCAGCCTTTGCTCCCGCCCTTAACAAACGCCTCACTCAACGGTCAGTTTGCCGACCATGCCCGCCTGGTAATGCCCAGGCAGGTTGCAGGCGAACTCAAGGCCTGTGGCCTGCTTGAACGTCCAGGTCAGTTCGGCCGTCTTGCCCGGCTCCACCAACACACTGTTGGGATCGTCGTGCTTCATGCCGCCCATGTCGCCGTGGCCCATGGCGCTGTGATCCATCTTGCCCATGCCGGTGGCGGTGAGCATGCCACTGGCTTGCATCTGCAACATCTCTTTCTGGTGGGCAGCATGCATGGCCGCGTCACCCAGGTTGAACTCATGCAGCAACTGGCCTTTGTTGACCAGCACGAAGCGCACGGTTTCACCGGCCTTGACGTCCAGGGACTTGGGCTCAAAGGCAATGTCCCGCAGCGTGACTTCAACGGTGCGCGTGGCTTTATCCGCCGGGGCCGGCTGGCCGAACGCGTAGGTGTGAGTCGCATCCGCCAGTGCATTGAAACTCAACGCCAACAGG
The DNA here is from genome assembly GCF_041410225.1 of Pseudomonas sp. KT_2_4. Lineage (NCBI taxonomy): Bacteria > Pseudomonadati > Pseudomonadota > Gammaproteobacteria > Pseudomonadales > Pseudomonadaceae > Pseudomonas > Pseudomonas sp. KT_2_4. The sequence continues at coordinate 5,677,265 of NZ_CP166962.1, read as the reverse complement.
CAGCCCGCCAATAACTGGGGTGTACGCAACGCCATCTTTCACTCTCCAAAATAGGTATCCAGCTTGGGCAACACTTTAAGATGGCCTCGCTGCCAGCCAGCTGACTGCTAGATTACAACTTTGTCAGCTTGCGCCCATACCCCGGAGCCCAGGGTATAAAGGCCGGCGTCCACCTTGACCAAGAGCCCTACATGAAACTGCTGATCGTCGAAGACCAACCCAAAACCGGTCATTACCTGCGTCAGGGCCTGGCCGAAGCGGGCTTTACCACCGAACTGGTGGCCGACGGCACCAGTGGCCAGCACTTGGCGCTAACGGGCGACTATGACTTGTTGATCCTCGATGTGATGCTGCCCGGCCGCGATGGCTGGCAAATCCTGCAGGCGGTGCGCAGTGCCGGCCTGGACATCCCGGTGCTGTTCCTCACCGCTCGCGATGCCGTAGAAGACCGAGTACATGGCCTGGAGCTGGGCGCCGACGATTACCTGGTCAAACCCTTCGCATTTTCCGAACTGCTGGCGCGGGTGCGCACCTTGTTGCGCCGTGGCAGCAGCATGCCGCAGGAGACCACGCTGCAACTGGCCGACCTGAGCCTGGACTTGATCCGCCGCCGCGTCGAGCGCAGCGGCCAGCGCATCGACCTCACCGCCAAGGAGTTCGCCTTGCTGGAGCTGCTGCTACGCCGCCAGGGCGAAGTGCTGCCCAAGACGCTGATCGCCTCCCAGGTGTGGGACATGAATTTCGACAGCGACACCAACATCATCGAAGTCGCCATTCGCCGCCTGCGCCTGAAAGTCGACGACAATTTCCCCAATAAGCTGATCCACACCGTGCGCGGCATGGGTTACGTGTTGGAGGAACGGTTCACGTGATCAAGCGCCTGTCCCTGACCAGCCGCCTCGCGCTGCTGTTTGCCGCCTGCACGGCGGTGGTCTCGTTGATCGCCGGGGTGTTGTTCAACCGGGCCAGCGAGGCGCATTTCATGGAGCTGGACCAGCAACAGCTCGAAAGCAAACTGGTGGCCCTGCGCAGCACCTTGCAGGGTGTCGCCTCACCGGAAGACCTCGCCCGGCGAACCCCTCAACTGCGCGCCGAACTCGATCACCAGCCCGACCTCGCCTTGCGCATCACCGGAGCTGGGCAACGTTGGCTGGACGGCGCGCCACACCTTCCCTTGCCCCAAGCACCCGGCCTGCACAGCCTGCAATACGCAGGCACCGACTACCGCGTATTCATCGCGCCCTTGACGCCCAGCCAACTGGATTCGCCACAACTGACCCTGATCCTCGACATCACCCACCACCAGCACTTTCTGCAACGCATGCAACGCTTGATCTGGCTGACCGTCGGCCTCTCGGCCCTGGCCACTGCCCTGCTCGGCGCCTGGGCTGCGCGCAGTGGCTTGCGACCGCTGCGGCGCATGGGCGAAGTGGCCGCCAGTGTCTCCGCCCACTCCCTCACGCAACGCTTACCCCAAGAACAAATGCCGGTGGAGCTCGCGGAGCTGGCCCAAGCCGTCAACGCCATGCTGGCGCGCCTGGATGACGCGTTCCAGCGCCTGTCTGCCTTCAGCGCAGATATCGCCCACGAACTGCGCACACCGCTGTCCAACCTGCTGACCCAGACCCAAGTCATCCTCACCCAACCGCGCCCGCTGGAGGATTACCGCGAGGCGCTGCACAGCAATCTGGAAGAGCTGCAATGGATGGCGCAACTGGTCAACGACATGCTGTACCTGGCCAAAGCTGACCACGGCTTGCTGATGCCCAGCCGAGAAGCTCTGGATTTGGGCGATGAGGTCGACGCACTGTTGGAGTTCTTTACCCTGCTGGCGGAGGACGCACAGGTGACGCTGGTGCGCGAAGGCACCGCCCAGACGATGGGCGATCGCGGTATGTTGCGCCGGGCCTTGTCGAATCTGCTGGATAACGCGCTGCGGTTTACCCCACCGGGCGGCGAAGTGCGGGTGCGGATCGAGAGTGGCGTGACACTGACGGTTGAGAACAGCGGGGAAGGTATTCCTGCGCCGTTATTGCCGCGGCTGTTTGACCGGTTCTACCGAGCCGATCCGTCGAGGCGTGCAGGTAGCAGTGAACATGCAGGCCTGGGGTTGGCGATTACCCAGTCGATTGTGCGGGCGCATGGCGGGAGGATTTATTGTGAGTCGCAGGCGGGCTGGACCAGGTTTGTGATTGAATTGCCCAAGGGCGACTGCTGATCGTTCCCACGCTTTGCTGATCGTTCCCACGCTCCGCGTGGGAATGCATTCCGGGACGCTGTGCGTCCCAACAGCGGACGCGGAGCGTCCGGTGAGGCATTCCCACGCAGAGCGTGGGAACGAGCAGGTTACGAATACCTGAGGGCGTGCGCCGGCTCAATCTTCGCCGCCCGATACGCTGGGTAAATCGTCGCCAAGAAGCTCAACACAAACCCCGCCGAGCAAATCAGCAACACATCCCCACCTTGCAGCTCCGAAGGCAGGTTGCTGACAAAGTACACATCCGAGCTGAAGATATGCTGCCCGCTCACCCGCTCCAGCCAGCCCACCAGCTCACTCACGTTCAGCGCCGCAATCACCCCCAACACGCCGCCGATCAAGGTGCCGACCACGCCAATCACGGTGCCCTGCACCATGAAGATCGCCATAATCTGCCGAGGTGTGGCGCCGATGGTACGCAGGATCGCGATATCCGCGCCCTTGTCGTTCACCACCATGATCAAGGTGGCGATGATGTTGAACGCGGCCACGGCGACGATCATCAGCAGCAGCAGGCCGATCATGGTCTTTTCCATTTTCATCGCGCTGAACAGGCTGCCCTGGGTGTGGGTCCAGTCATCCGGCTTGTAAGCCGCGCCCAGGCTGGCGGCGATATCTGCCGAGACTTTGGGCGCTGCGTACAGGTCCTTTACCGCCAGGCGCACGCTTTGCACCTGGTTGGGCTGCCAATGCTGGATTTCAGCGGCGTCGGCCATGTGGATCAGGGCCATGGAGCCATCCAGTTCGGCGCCGACCTTGAAGATGCCCACCACATTCAGGCGCTGCATGCGCGGGGTGATACCGCCCGGGGCGCTGCTGAGCTCCGGCACGATCAGGGTCAGCTTGTCGCCCACGTTCAGGCGAAAACGCCGCGCAGTGATATCACCGACCACCACACCGAACTCGCCGGGTTTGAGGTCGTCGAGTTTGCCGCGCACGATGTGCTGGGCCACGATCGACACCTTGCCTTCCTGGGCCGGGTCGACGCCACTGATCTCGATCGGCTGCATCGCGCCCTTATAGGAAAACATGCCATCCATCTGGGTGAAGGGCACAGCGGCGGTGACTTGCGGATTCTTCATCGCGGCGGCGGCCACCGGCTGCCAATCATCAATCGGCTTTACGCCAACGATGGTGGCGTGGGGCACCATGCCGAGGATGCGCGAGCTCATTTCACGCTGAAAGCCGTTCATTACCGAAAGCACTACGATCATCGCCAATACGCCCAGGGCGAGGCCGATCATCGAGGTCATCGAGATAAACGAGACAAAACGGTTGCGGCGCTTGGCGCGGGTATAGCGCGTGCCGATAAAAATCGATAACGGTCTGAACATTCGCGGGCACCGTTGGAAAAATGAAAAAGCCCGACCTCAAAAAACCGGGCTTGCAACAGGTCAGATAGCGACCAGATGACCTTCCTGCAAATGCAGTACGCGGTCCATCTGCCGGGCCATGCTCATGTCATGGGTCACCACCAGGAACGCGGTGCGCATCTGGGTGCTCAGTTCCAGCATCAAGTCCTTGATGCCCTGGGCGGTGTGGGAGTCGAGGTTGCCGGTCGGCTCGTCGAGCATCACCAGGCCCGGGTTGTTCACCAGGGCACGGGCAATCGCCACGCGCTGGCGCTCACCACCGGACAACTCCGCCGGCTTGTGCTCCAGGCGGTGGCCCAGGCCGACGCGTTCGAGCAAGGCCGTGGCACGCTGACGCGCTTCAGGAATCGCGGTCTTGCCGATCAACAGCGGCATGCACACGTTTTCCAGGGCGGTGAATTCCGGCAGCAAGTGGTGGAACTGGTACACAAAGCCCAACGAGCGGTTACGCAGTTGGCCGCGGGCCTTTTCATTCAACGCCGACAGTTCTTCGCCAGCCAGCCATACGCTGCCCTGGGACGGCGTATCGAGGCCGCCCAACAGGTTGAGCAAGGTACTCTTGCCGGAACCGGAACTGCCGACGATCGCCACACGCTCGCCAGGGTGCAGTTCAAGCTGCAGGTTGGACAGCACCACCACCGACTCCGGGCCCTCCTCGTAGGATTTGCCCAGGTTGCGACAGCTCAGGATTGCTTTTTCACTCATGCCCGATTCACTCATAACGTAATGCCTGTGCTGGCTGGGTACGTGCCGCGCGCCAGGCTGGATACAGGGTGGCAAGGAAGCTCAGGACCAACGCAGCGCCGCCCACCATCAGCACGTCCTGGGTTTGCACCTGGGACGGCAAGTAATCGATGAAGTAGACGTCGGCGTTGAGAAACTTGTGGCCGATCACCTTTTCAAGCAGGGCAATGGCAGCGCTGACGTTCAGCGCGGCCAGAATGCCCACCGCCGTGCCGATCAAGGTGCCGACTACGCCGATGACGGTGCCCTGCACCATGAAGATCGCCATGATCTGCCCCGGCGTGGCGCCCAACGTACGCAGAATGGCGATGTCGCCCTTCTTGTCGTTCACCACCATCACCAGCGTGGAGATGATGTTGAAAGCCGCCACGGCGACGATCAGCAACAACAACAGGCCGATCATGGCTTTTTCCATGCGGATGGCCTGATACAGGTTGCCGTGGGTGCGGGTCCAGTCGCGAGCGTAGTACTCGGTCTCACCCAGGTGCTGGGCAATTTCCCAGGCGCCGCGCGGCGCATCGAACAGGTCGTTGAATTTCAGGCGCAGGCCCTGCACCTGGTCGGGCTGCCAGCGATGCAGGCGGGCCAGGTCGGTGAGATTGGTCAGGCCGATGTAACCGTCGATCTCGCCAGCGCCGACGTGGAAGGTGCCCACCACGGTAAAGCGCTTCATGCGCGGGAACATGCCGGCCGGGGTCACGGTGACTTCCGGGGCGACGAAGGTCAGCTTGTCGCCAACCCCCACGCCCAGCTTGGCCGCGGCCTTGTCACCGATGACGATGCCAAAGCTGCCCGGCGCCAGCGCGTCGAGCTTACCTTGCAGCATGAACTTGTCGATGATCGAGACGTTGCGCTCCTGGGCCGGGTCGATGCCGTTGAGCAGGATCTTCTGCACTTTGCCGTCGTTGGTCAGCAACCCCTGCATCTGGGTAAACGGCGCGACCGCCACCACCTTGGGGTTCTGCTGGACCTTGGCGGCCAGGCTTTGCCAGTCGTTGATGGGCGCATCGCCCTCGATGGTCGCGTGGGGCACCATGCCCAGCACGCGGGTGCGCATCTCATGATCGAAGCCGTTCATCACCGACAGCACCACGATCATCACGACCACGCCCAGGGCGAGACCGATCATCGAGGTCAAGGAAATGAACGACACAAAATGATTGCGACGCTTTGCACGGGTATAACGCGTGCCGATAAATACGAAGAGAGGTCTGAACATGTCGGGGCTTGTTCGGAGGAAAAGAAGACGTCCCGGTGGCGGGGTCTGGTCAGCAGCTTTACACTCAGACCATTACCGTTACCTGGGGTTCGCCATGTCGACATTAGATGAAGAAGAGCGCCGCGAATACTACCGTATCGATGACATGATCGCACTTCAAATCAAACCCCTGTCTGGCCCCGACGCGGCGAGCAAGGAAGTGTTGCTGGATGATTCGCCGCTGTTCAATCTGCTCAGCGAACTGCATCTGAGCGAATTCGAAGCCCAGCACCTGCTGCGCCAGATCAGCGAGAAAGACCGCAGCCTGGCGGCCTTCCTCAAAGTGCAGAACAAACGCCTGGATCTGCTCAGCCAGGTCATGGCTCGCGGTTTGCTGAAGGAGGTGGGCGCGCCGCAACCGGTGATCCTCTCCGAAGGCGGCATCGACTTCCAGCACCCGACACCGCTGCCCGCCGCCACTCACCTGGCGGTCAAGCTGGTGCTGATGCCCCAGGCGCTCGGCCTGTTGCTGCGCGCGCGGGTGACCCATTGCGATCCCAAGGGCGACGGCTTTGATGTGGGCACGGAGTTCGAGTCCATGACCGATGCCCAACGCCAACTGCTGGCGCGCTATATCCTGCAGAAACAGGCCCAGGAACGCCGCCTGGCGCGAGAACAAAGCGAAGACCTCTGAATGCGTATTCACGACGCCAGCCATCCTGGCGCAAAGGAACAACTGTGACCCTGATTTACGGCCACCGCGGTGCCAAAGGCGAAGCACCGGAAAATACCCTGACCAGTTTTCAGGAATGTCTCAAACACGGCGTACGTCGTTGCGAACTGGACTTGCACCTGTCCATGGACGGCGAGTTGATGGTCATCCACGACCCGACCCTCAAGCGCACCACCGACCGACGCGGCAAGGTCGTCGAGTACTCGGCGGCTGACCTGGTGAAGATGGACGCACGCAAAGGCGGCCCAGGCTGGGTAAGCCCCTGCCCGATTCCACGTCTGGAGGAGCTGTTCGAACAGTGCGACTTCGATCACTGGCAACTGGAAGTCAAAAGCGCCTCGCGTACCCGTGCCGCCACCACTGTGCTGGCGATTCGCGAAATGGCTGTGCGCTTTGGCTTGATGGACAAGGTCACGGTGACGTCAAGCTCGCGGGAAGTGCTCAAGGCCGCCGTGGAACTCACCCCGGACCTGTCACGCGGCCTGGTCGCTGAATACGCCTGGCTCGACCCGCTGAAGGTCGCGCAGAACTACGGCTGTGAGTATTTGGCATTGAACTGGACGCTGTGCACCCCCGAGCGGCTGGAAAAAGCCCAGCGCCAGGGCTTGCATGTGTCCGTGTGGACAGTCAACGAACCTGCGCTGATGCGCAGGCTCGCCGACTTCGGCGTAGATAGCCTGATTACAGACTTTCCCGGTTTGGCCACTGCCACCCTCGAGAATTACTGAAATCGGTCTCCCCGGCCGGCTCAGGCCACCGGCCGGAGCCGCTCAAAAAAGCCGGTTGAGGCCGTCGTAGGCCGCTACCCGATAGGCTTCGGCCATGGTCGGGTAGTTGAAGGTGGTGTTGACGAAATACTTGAGGGTATTTTGCTCACCTGGCTGGTTCATGATCGCCTGGCCGATGTGCACGATCTCCGAGGCCTGGTAGCCGAAGCAATGCACGCCGAGTACTTCCAGGGTTTCGCGGTGGAACAGGATTTTCAGCATGCCTTGCGGCTCACCGGCAATCTGCGCACGCGCCATGCTCTTGAAGAACGCCTTGCCCACTTCGTAAGGCACCTTGGCCTTGGTCAGTTCGTGCTCATTCTTGCCGATCGAGCTGATCTCGGGAATCGTGTAGATCCCGGTCGGCACGTCGTTCACGTAGCGCCAGCTGCCGTTGTCGACAATGCTGCCAGCGGCCGAGCGGCCCTGGTCATGAGCGGCACTGGCCAGGCTTGGCCAGCCGATCACGTCACCGGCGCCGTAGATGTTCGGCACGCAGGTGCGGTAGTTCTCATCCACTTCGATCTGGCCACGGCTGTTGACCTTGACCCCGATGTTTTCCATGCCCAGCTTGTCGGTGTTGCCGGTACGGCCGTTGCACCACAGCAAGGCGTCGGCCTTGATCTTCTTGCCGGACTTGAGGTGCAGGATCACCCCGTTGTCCAGGCCTTCGACCCGCTCGTACTCTTCGTTGTGGCGCACGGTGATGTTGTTGTTGCTGAAGTGGTAGCTCAACGCCTGGGAGATTTCCGAGTCGAGGAAGCTGAGCAACTGGTCACGGTTGTCCACCAGTTCGACCAGTACACCCAGGCCACTGAAGATCGAGGCGTATTCACAGCCGATCACGCCGGCGCCGTAGATGATCAGTTTGCGCGGGGTATGGCCCAGGCTCAGGATGGTATCGCTATCGTAGATACGCGGGTGGTGGAAATCGATGTCCGCCGGGCGATACGGGCGCGAACCGGTGGCGATGATGATGTGCTTGGCCACCAGTTTCTCGACCACGCCATTGGCGCAGACCACTTCGACGGTTTGCTCATCGGCAAAACTGCCGGTGCCGAAGAACAGGTCGACGCGGTTACGGGCGTAGTAGCCGGTACGCGAGGCGACTTGCTTAGAGATGACTTTTTCAGCGCTTTTCAGTACGTCCGGGAACGAGAACCAGCGCGGCTCACCAATGGCCCGGAACATCGGGTTGGTATTGAACTGCATGATCTGCCGTACCGAGTGACGCAACGCCTTGGACGGGATGGTACCCAGGTGGGTGCAGTTACCGCCGACCTGGCGACGGCTATCGACCATCGCCACCTTGCGCCCTGCTTTGGCAGCGTTCATCGCCGCACCTTCTCCAGCTGGGCCGGAACCCAGTACCACCACGTCGTAGTTGTAGACAGCCATGCGTACTCCTCAGAACAGGCCAGGCGTACGGTTGGACGCCGGGCTAAATCATGCCGCGGCCAGCGAGCATGAAGGACAATTTGGCTCAAGTGTGTGAACCGGGGCACAGTCTATAGAAGGCCGAGCGCCGCGAACATTAACCCTTGGTCGCGTCGTAGGCCAGTGTTGCCATACTACAGGACGCGCATCAGCGCCGAATTCAGGATGAGCCATTATGCGACAACTATTTTTCTGTTTGATGCTGATGGTGTCGCTCACGGCGCACGCCAACGACGCACAGCGGCTCAAGCAGGCAAGCTTCCCCGCACAGGTCGCGGGGCTGGCCCTGAAAAACCAGGCGGTGTTCAACTATCTCTGGGCGGATGTGTATGCCGCCGCGCTGTATGCACCCGCTGACCTGCCGGCAAAGCAGGCCTGGGACCAGCAGAAGGCTGTGCGCCTGGCGCTGTATTACTTTCGCGACATTGACCGCGATGATGTGATCAAGGCGGCCACCGTCACCTTGGAGCGCCAGCAAGCCAATGCCGGGTTGAACCCAGAGATAGCCAAGCTGCACGCGCGCTTTCGGGATATTCGCAGCGGTGATCGCTATGCCCTGGATTTTCGTCCGGGGCGCGGGTTGAATCTGGAGATTAATGGCCAGGTGGTGTTCAGCAGTCCGGACGCTGAATTAGCGAAGGCCTACCTGGGTATCTGGCTCGGGCCCAAAGGGCTGTCGGACAGTTTGCGCAACACGCTACTCAAGTGATGGCGGCGTTGACGGTTCCATCGTCATCGCAGGCAAGCCAGCTCCCACAGGTAAATGCAGTTCAACTGTGGGAGCTGGCTTGCCTGCGATAAGGCCCTCCCAGACACCACAAAAACCACAGGCATAAAAAAGCCCCGAACCAGTCGGGGCTTTCTCATTCAGCGCACAGGCTTAGCGCGGAAACGCAGGCGGGTTGACCCCAGCCATGTCTTCCATCACGCGAACCACCTGGCAGCTGTAGCCGAACTCGTTGTCGTACCACACGTACAGCACAACACGGTTGTCCTGGGTGATGGTCGCTTCGGCGTCCACCACACCGGCGTGGCGCGAGCCAACGAAGTCGGTGGAGACCACTTCCTGAGAATTGACGAAGTCGATCTGCTTATGCAGGTCGGAGTGCAGCGCCATGTAGCGCAGGTACTCGTTCATCTCTTCACGGGTGGCGGCTTTCTCAAGGTTGAGGTTGAGAATGGCCATCGACACGTTCGGCGTCGGTACGCGGATCGCGTTACCGGTCAGCTTGCCGGCCAGTTCAGGCAGGGCCTTGGCAGCAGCGGTGGCAGCACCGGTCTCGGTGATCACCATGTTCAACGCGGCGCTACGGCCACGGCGATCGCCCTTGTGGAAGTTGTCGATCAGGTTCTGGTCGTTGGTGTACGAGTGAACGGTTTCAACGTGGCCGTTAACGATGCCGAACTTGTCATTCACCGCCTTGAGCACCGGCACGATGGCGTTGGTGGTGCAGGACGCGGCGGACACGATCTTGTCGTCAGCGGTGATTTCAGCGTGGTTGATGCCGTGCACGATGTTCTTGAGCTTGCCTTTGCCAGGCGCGGTCAGCACAACGCGGTCAACACCCGGGCAAGCCAGGTGCTGGCCCAGGCCCTCGGCATCACGCCATACACCGGTGTTGTCCACCAGCAGGGCGTTCTGGATGCCGTACTGGGTGTAATCCACCTCGGTCGGGTTCTTCGCGTAGATCACCTGGATCAGGTTACCGTTGGCGGTGATGGTGTTGTTTTCTTCGTCAATGGTGATGGTGCCATTGAACGAGCCGTGTACGGAGTCGCGACGCAGCAGGCTGGCGCGCTTGGTCAGGTCGTTCTCGGCGCCTTTGCGCACCACGATGGCACGCAGGCGCAGGCCGTCGCCGCCACCGGTTTTCTCGATCAGGATGCGCGCCAGCAGGCGGCCGATACGGCCAAAGCCGTACAGCACCACGTCGGTGCCTTTACGGGCGGCAGCGTTTTGCTGGCCAACCACATCGGCCATTTCTTCACGCACGAACTGCTCGGCGGTGCGGCCAGCGCCTTCTTTGCGGAATTTGTAGGCCAACTTGCCCAGGTCTACCGAAGCCGCGCCGAGCTTGAGCTCGCTCATGGCTTTGAGCAGCGGGAATGTTTCGTGGACGGAGAGTTCGCTGTCGTCGGCGGAGCGATGGCGCGCAAAGCGGTGCGCTTTGAGAATCGCGATGACAGACTGGTTGATCAGGCTGCGGCCATAGATCGAGCTCACCACATTGTTATTGCGGTACAGCTGACCGATAAGCGGAATCATCGCTTCAGCGAGTGCTTCACGGTCGATCCATTCACCAAGACACTGGTCGGGCTTCTGAGTCACGGGAACCTTCCACATGTAGGGGCAGAAAAAAGGGGCTACATTATGTCGCCCGACTGAGCGTTGAGCAATGCGCGAAGGGCAACAAAAAGCCCTTGCAAAAAAATACCACCGCGCTACAGCCCAGGAAACACGCGGGTTCCAGAAGGCCACTAGTTTGGCGAGCAGGCCGACTTGTCCGTAACCCTCCTAAACATTCGCGCATTTTGGCACTACAAATTGAGTCAAAACCCGCCATTGTTTGTCTTAGCCACTACATTTCCTGCAAACCGTAATAGGCACAGTCAGCAACTGACAGGCGGCACCTGGGGCCGTTACAATTACCGACTTTGTCGCAACGCTTGGAGCTCAACCTTCCGTGCCCGTTCTGCGTCTACCGCTACTCCCTGCCGCGGCAGGTAAACAGCACTGGGGCAACCTGCCCGGTGCCGCCCTGAGCCTGGCCATTGCCGAGGCTGCCAGCGCAGCCAAGCGCTTTACCCTGCTGCTCACCGCCGACAGCCAAAGTGCCGAACGGTTGGAGCAGGAGCTGAGCTTCTTCGCCCCGGATTTGCCGGTGCTGCATTTTCCCGACTGGGAAACCCTGCCCTACGACCTGTTCTCGCCGCACCAGGACATCATCTCCCAGCGCATCGCCAGCCTGTACCGCTTGCCGGAACTGGCCCACGGCGTGCTGGTGGTGCCGATCACCACCGCCCTGCACCGCCTGCCGCCGACCAAGTTCCTGCTCGGCAGCAGCCTGGTGCTGGACGTGGGCCAGAAGCTCGACGTCGAGCAGATGCGCACGCGCCTGGAAGCCAGCGGCTACCGCTGCGTCGACACGGTGTACGAGCACGGTGAGTTTGCGGTGCGCGGCGCCTTGATCGACCTGTTCCCGATGGGCAGCAAGCTGCCGTACCGCATCGACCTGTTCGATGACGAAATCGAGACGCTGCGCACCTTCGACCCGGAGAACCAGCGTTCTATCGACAAGGTCGACTCGATCAAGCTGCTGCCGGCGCGGGAGTTTCCGCTGCAAAAAGACGCGGTAACACGCTTCAAGGCGCGCTTTCGTGAGCGCTTCGATGTGGATTTCCGTCGCTGCCCGATCTTCCAGGACTTGAGCAGCGGGATTACACCTGCCGGTATCGAGTACTACCTGCCGTTGTTCTTCGACGAGACCTCTACCCTCTTCGACTACCTGCCCCAGGACACCCAGGTGTTCTCACTGCCGGGTATCGAACAGGCGGCGGAAAACTTCTGGAACGATGTGCGCAACCGCTACGAAGAACGTCGCGTCGATCCATCCCGGCCTTTATTGCCGCCCGCTGAACTGTTCCTGCCAGTTGAAGACTGCTTCGCGCGCCTGAAAAACTGGCCGCGTGTAGTAGCCAGCCAGCAGGACGTGGACGCCGGCAGTGGCCGGGAGCGTTTCCCGGCGAGCGCGTTGCCCGATTTGGCGATCCAGGCCAAAGCCACGCAACCGCTGGAGGCGCTGTCGAACTTCCTCGGCGACTTCCCGGGCCGCGTGCTGTTTACCGCCGAATCCGCCGGGCGTCGCGAAGTGCTGCTAGAGCTGTTGGAACGCCTGAAGTTGCGGCCGAAAACCGTCGACAGCTGGCCTGACTTTGTCGCCAGCAAAGAGCGCCTGGCGATCACCATCGCGCCGCTGGACGAAGGGCTGCGGTTGGATGACCCGGCGCTGGCCTTGATCGCCGAAAGCCCGCTGTTCGGCCAGCGCGTGATGCAACGCCGTCGCCGGGAAAAACGCGCCGATGCCAACAACGACGCGGTGATCAAGAACCTCACCGAGCTGCGCGAAGGCGCGCCGGTGGTGCATATCGACCATGGCGTGGGCCGCTACCTGGGCCTGCAGACCCTGGAGATCGACAACCAGGCCGCCGAATTCCTCACCCTGGAATACGCCGAGGGCGCCAAGCTCTACGTGCCGGTGGCCAACCTGCACCTGATCGCCCGCTACACCGGCAGCGACGACGCCTTGGCGCCGTTGCATCGATTGGGCTCCGAGACCTGGCAGAAAGCCAAGCGCAAGGCCGCCGAACAGGTGCGCGACGTGGCCGCCGAACTGCTCGACATCTATGCCCGCCGTGCTGCCCGCGAAGGTTATGCCTTCGCTGACCCCAAAGCCGATTACGCCACCTTCAGCGCTGGCTTCGCGTTCGAAGAAACCCCGGACCAGCAAACCACCATCGAAGCGGTGCGCGCCGACATGCTCGCGCCCAAGCCGATGGACCGCCTGGTGTGCGGCGACGTGGGCTTCGGCAAGACCGAAGTGGCCATGCGTGCAGCCTTTATTGCGGTACACGGCGGTCGCCAGGTGGCGATCCTGGTGCCGACCACCCTGCTCGCCCAGCAGCACTACAACAGTTTCCGCGACCGCTTTGCCGACTGGCCCGTGACCGTGGAGGTGATGAGCCGCTTCAAGTCCGCCAAGGAAGTGAACGCCGCCGTTGCCGACCTGGCCGAGGGCAAGATCGACATCGTCATCGGTACTCACAAGCTGCTGTCGGACGATGTGAAGATCAAGAACCTGGGCCTGGTGATCATCGACGAAGAACACCGCTTTGGCGTGCGCCAGAAAGAACAGCTCAAGGCCCTGCGCAGTGAAGTCGACATCCTCACCCTCACCGCCACGCCAATTCCGCGCACGCTGAACATGGCGGTGTCGGGCATGCGCGACCTGTCGATCATCGCCACGCCACCGGCGCGTCGTTTGTCGGTGCGCACCTTTGTGATGGAGCAGAACAAGAGCACGGTCAAGGAAGCCCTGCTGCGCGAACTGCTGCGCGGCGGCCAGGTGTATTACCTGCACAACGATGTGAAAACCATCGAGAAATGCGCCGCCGACCTCGCCGAACTGGTACCTGAGGCCCGTATCGCCATCGGCCACGGGCAGATGCGCGAGCGCGAACTCGAACAGGTGATGAGCGACTTCTACCACAAGCGCTTCAACGTGCTGATCGCCTCGACCATCATCGAGACCGGCATCGACGTGCCGAGCGCCAACACCATCATCATCGAGCGTGCCGACAAGTTCGGCCTGGCGCAGCTGCACCAATTGCGCGGTCGCGTCGGGCGCAGTCACCACCAGGCCTATGCCTACCTGCTGACACCGCCGCGCCAGCAGATCACTTCCGATGCGGAAAAACGCCTGGAAGCGATCGCCAATACCCAGGACCTCGGGGCCGGCTTTGTATTGGCCACCAATGACCTGGAAATCCGGGGTGCCGGTGAATTGCTCGGCGACGGCCAGAGCGGGCAGATCCAGGCGGTGGGTTTCACGCTGTATATGGAGATGCTCGAACGCGCGGTAAAAGCCATCCGCAAAGGCGAACAACCGAACCTCGACCAACCCTTGGGCGGCGGCCCGGAGATCAACCTGCGCTTGCCGGCGTTGATTCCCGAAGACTACCTGCCGGATGTGCATGCACGGTTGATCCTGTACAAGCGCATTGCCTCGGCGGCCGACGAAGAAGGCCTCAAGGACTTGCAGGTAGAGATGATCGACCGTTTCGGCCTGCTGCCTGAACCGACCAAGAACCTGGTGCGCCTGACCCTGCTCAAGTTGCAGGCCGAGCAGTTGGGCATCAAGAAAGTCGACGCCGGGCCGCAAGGCGGGCGTATCGAATTCGAAGCGCAGACGCCGGTTGACCCGTTGGTGCTGATCAAGCTGATCCAGGGCCAGCCCAACCGCTACAAGTTCGAAGGGGCTACGCTGTTCAAGTTCATGGTGCCGATGGAACGCGCCGAAGAACGCTTCAACACTTTGGAGGCGCTGTTTGAACGCCTCATTCCGAAATCCGTTTAAGGACGCCCCCATGCGCGTGTTCCGCATTTTGAGCCTGTTGTTGGTGGTACTCGCACCTTCGGCCTTTGCCGACAGCCTGTATCAGGTGGAAATGATCCTGGTGCGCCAGAATGCAGAACCAGTGATCAACAGCCGCGCCGCCCCGGAAAACTGGGATGCGGGCGCGCCGCGCCTGGGTGAGCGGATGAGCCCGCCGCGCCTGGGCAATATCGTCGACAAGCTGCGCGCCGACGCCAACTACACGGTGCTCGCCCACAAGGCCTGGGAGCAGAACCTGGGCGAGCAAGCGGTGAAGGTGGCGATCACCGACGGCCAGGAGCAATTCGGCCAGTTCCCTATCGAAGGGGTGTTGAGCCTGCAACTGGGGCGCTTTACCGATATCGACGCGGATTTCTGGATCAACCAGTTCGACGGCAACGGCAGCGTGATCGCCAGCGAACACTTGAGCCAGAAAGACGTGCGCACCAAGAACAACCAGCTCAACTACCTGGACGGCGGCCACCTGGCGCTGCTGATCAAGATCACCTCGCTGACCGCCAAGCCACCCAGCGCGCCACCGCCCGACCTTCAGGACTGATTGCGCGCCATGCCCCTGACGTCGTCGTTGACCAAACCCCTGGCCCCTTCGTGGGCCAATCGCTTCAAAGAGCAAAGCCTCGAGCGCGGGCGACGCTACGCCCTGGAGAACCGCGTGCGCATCGTCGAGTGCGGCGACAGCACCATCACCGCCAGTTGCGAAGGCTCGGGCGGTAATGTTTACCGCCAAACCATCTCACTGCGCGAATCAGCCAAGGGCCTGCTGATCTTGGTGGACAGCCGCTGCACGTGCCCGGTGCACACCAACTGCAAACACATCGCGGCGGTGCTGCTCAAGGTCCAGGAAACCCTGGCCTACCCGGCAGCGGCTCAGGATGCGCAGCTGCTGGAGAAGCTCCAGGCGGTGCTCGAAAACCGCGTGGTCCTGCCGCAAGTGGTGATGGACGACGTGCAACCGGTGCCACGCCTGTGGCTGGCCAGCGTGGAGTTCAGCGCGTTCGAACCGCGCAACGGCAAGATGCAGCGTTATATCCAGCACCGTGCGGCGTTGTCGTTCAACTACCTGGGCAACTATGTCAGCGGGCAAAAAAATGCTGACATCATTGTGCGCCAAGAGACGCAGAGCCTGCGGATCAAGCGCCATCCCGAGCAAGAACAGGCCTATCGCGAACACCTGCGCCTGCTTGGCTTCAAGATCGCCACGCGCCAGAGCAAGGCCCTGCCGGAAAGCGCCGGCGAGCTCTTCGAAATGGTCAATGACAGTGCCTGGCTGAACTTCACCCTCAATGTGTCGCCCACTTTGCGTGCCGAGGGCTGGGAGCTGCAGATCGATGAAGACTTCGGCTTTGATCTCAGCCCCGTCGATGACTGGTATGCCACGGTCGATGAAGGGCCGGAACGCGATTGGTTCGACCTGGAGCTGGGCATCATCGTCAACGGCGAACGTTTGAGCCTGCTGCCGATCCTGCTGAACCTGATGCGCTCCCACACCGAGATCCTCAACCCGGAGAAACTGGCGCGGCGCCGCGATGAAGAGCTGATCCTGGTGAACATCCCCGGCCTGCCCAACGGCCACGGCCCGCTGCAAGTGGCGCTGCCCTACGGCCGCTTGAAGCCGGTGCTGGCGACCCTCGGCGAGTTTTACCTGCAGGAAGCCGGCACCACCGCGCTGCGCCTGGCCAAGGCCGACGCCATACGCCTCAACCCGCTGGAAGACCTGCCACTGCAATGGGAAGGCGGCGAGAAGATCCGCACCTTCGCCCAGCGCCTGCGCGATATCAAGGATTTCACCTGCGTGGCGCCCGAAGGCCTGAATGCGACCTTACGCCCCTACCAGCTGGAAGGTCTGAGCTGGATGCAGTCGCTGCGCCAACTGGAGGTGGGTGGGATACTTGCGGATGACATGGGCCTGGGCAAAACCTTGCAGACCCTGGCGCACATCCTCACCGAAAAAAACGCAGGGCGCCTTGATCGGCCGTGCATGGTCGTGATGCCTACCAGCCTGATCCCGAACTGGCTCGATGAAGCCGCGCACTTCACCCCGCAGTTGAGAGTGCAGGCACTTTATGGCGCGGGGCGTAAGAAACATTTCGCCAACCTGAATGACTACGACCTGCTGCTGACCACCTACGCCCTGCTGCCCAAGGACATTGAACAGCTCGCCGCCCTGCCCTTGCACGTCTTGATCCTGGATGAAGCGCAGTACATCAAGAACCCGTCAAGCAAGGCGGCCCAGGCCGCACGCGAGCTGAATGCACGCCAGCGCCTGTGCCTGAGCGGCACGCCTTTGGAAAACCACTTGGGCGAACTGTGGTCGCTGTTCCACTTCCTGCTGCCGGGCTGGCTGGGCGACGTGAAGAGCTTCAACCGTGATTACCGCGTGCCGATTGAAAAACGTGCCAGCGAGGTGCGATTGCAGCACCTCAACGGTCGGATCAAACCCTTCCTGCTCCGCCGCACCAAGGAACAAGTGGCAACCGAACTGCCACCCAAGACCGAAATCATCCACTGGGTCGACCTCAACGAGGCCCAGCGCGACGTGTACGAAACCATGCGCCTGGCCATGGATAAAAAGGTCCGCGACGAGATCACCCGCAAGGGCGTGGCTCGCAGCCAGATCATCATCCTCGAAGCCCTGCTCAAACTGCGCCAGGTGTGCTGCGACTTGCGCCTTGTCAACGACGCCACCCTGCCCGCCCGTGGTAGCAGCTCGGGCAAGCTCGACAGCCTGATGGATATGCTCGACGAGCTGTTTGCCGAAGGCCGCCGGATCCTGCTGTTCTCACAGTTCACCTCGATGCTGAGCCTGATCGAGGCCGAACTGAAAAAGCGCGGCATTGCCTACGCCCTGCTGACCGGCCAGACCCGGGATCGACGTACACCGGTGAAGGATTTTCAGAGCGGCAAGCTGCAGATCTTTTTGATCAGCCTGAAGGCTGGCGGCGTGGGCTTGAACCTGACCGAAGCCGACACGGTTATCCACTATGACCCTTGGTGGAACCCGGCTACGGAAAACCAGGCCACCGACCGTGCGTACCGCATCGGCCAGGAAAAGCCGGTGTTCGTGTACAAGATGATTGCCCGGGGCACGGTGGAGGAGAAAATCCAGCACTTGCAGAAGGAGAAGTCCGATCTGGCTGCGGGCGTGCTGGATGGGCGAACCACGGGGGATTGGCAGTTGGGCAATGAGGAGATTGAAGCGTTGTTTGCGCCGTTGCCCAATAAGCAAGAAAAGCGCTGACTGTTCGGCCGCCTTCGCGAGCAAGCCCGCTCCCACACCTGACTGTATTCACAAATCAAAATGTGGGAGCTGGCTTGCCTGCGATGGCCGCGCTTCGGTTTTCAGTCGATCAACTGCGCATCGCGCAACGCAGTAAGCGCTGTCAGCCAACGCGGGTCCTGCTTATAGTCCGTCGAGGCAACCGCCTGCCCACGCATACGCGCAATCCGCGCCGATGGCGTGACCTTCATCCGCTGTGCTGCACTCAGCGCCAGCTCGGCCGCCGCACGGTCATTGCACACCAAGCCCATGTCACAACCGGCGGTCAGCGCCGCTTCGATACGGCTGGCCGCATCGCCGACCACATGGGCGCCGGCCATGGACAGGTCATCGCTGAAGATTACCCCGTCAAACTGCAACTCACCGCGCAGGATATCCTGCAACCAGCGACGCGAAAAACCAGCAGGCTGGGCATCGACCTGCGGGTAAATGACGTGCGCCGGCATCACGGCGGCCAATTGCTTGCTCAGGCGTGCGAAAGGCACCAGGTCATTGGCGCGAATCTGCTCCAGGCTGCGTTCATCATTGGGAATGGCGACGTGGGAATCGGCCTCGGCCCAACCATGGCCAGGGAAGTGCTTGCCGGTGGCGGCCATGCCGGCGCTGTTCATGCCACGGATAAAGGCACCCGCGAGCACGGCAGCGCGCTCTGGGTCGCCTTCGAAAGCACGGGTGCCGACCACGGCGCTGCGCTGGTAGTCGAGGTCCAGCACGGGGGCAAAACTCAGGTCCAGGCCCACCGCCAGCACCTCGGTGGCCATGATCCAGCCGCACTGTTCGGCCAGGTATTCAGCGTTGGGGTTATCCGCCAGCGCACGCATGGCCGGCAGGCGCACGAAGCCTTGGCGCAGACGCTGCACGCGACCGCCCTCCTGGTCCACGGCCAACAGCAAGTCCGGGCGCACTGCACGAATCGCGGCGCTCAACTCGCGAACCTGGCGCGGGTGCTCGATATTGCGCGCAAAAATAATCAGGCCGCCCACTTCCGGTTGGCGCAACAGATGACGATCCTCGGCCGTGAGCCAGGTACCGGCGACGTCGACCATCAAAGAACCTTGCAGGGCAGCAGTCATAAACCTTCCTTAAATAACGCACACAACCCGTCGTCCTTGCCAGGCTCGGCAAGGACGACGGGTTGCGAATAAATAGCTGAAATCGGCATGGCGGCTAGCTTAGCGGATGCAAGCGGCCGCGCCCACCCGCAGCGATCAAACCTTGGCGGCGACCGGTACGGTTTTGCTGCGTGGGCGCAACTGGGCGGCGGCCATGGCCGGGTCGCTGACGCCGGTTTCAGCGCGCATCCCGGCGGCGAGAAAAGGCACCATCAGGCGCATGACTTGCTCGATGGACGTGTTCACACCGAAATCGGTCTCGGCAATTGCCCGCAGCGCCTTGATACCCGACATGCTGAAAGCTGCGGCACCGAGCATGAAATGCACACGCCAGAACAGCTCGATAGGTGGAATACGCGGGGCCGCTTCGTTGACCAACAGCATATAGCGGCGGAACACCTTGCCGTACATGTCTTCCAGGTAGCGGCGCAAGTGGCCCTGGCTCTGGCTGAACGCCAGGCCCAGCAGGCGCATGAAGATCGACAGGTCGTTGCCGCTGCGAGGCTGCACGACCAAGGCTTGCTCCACGAGGATTTCCAGCAGCTCTTCCAGGCTGGGCTTGTGATCGGCCTTGGCCTGGCGGCGTTCCAGCTCACGGTCGAGGCTTGTGCAGAACGGGCCCAGAAAGCGTGAGAACACCGCCTGGATCAGGGCCTTTTTCGAGCCGAAATGATAGTTCACGGCGGCCAGGTTGACCCCAGCCTTGCTGGTGATCAGGCGCAATGAAGTTTCAGCAAATCCTTTTTCCGCGAACAATTGCTCGGCAGCATCGAGAATGCGTTCAACGGTTTCCGACTGGGCCATGGCTACTCCGCCTGACAAACACTTGTTTGAAACATACGTTTCAGAGTGTGTCTTGTCAAGCCTGCGGGTCCGCTTTGCGGCTGGTCAGTCATCTGATTCATCGCTATTTAATCACATCCTTGCAGCTGTGTAGGCAGCGCCGCTTCTGCTCTGTAGGACGGTTGACGGATGACCGTCCAGCGGGGCCACTAAAAAGGATGATTGCCAAGCGCAGTTCACTGTATATAATCCCAGTCACTGTATAAAAAGACAGAGCGATCAACATGCTAAAACTGACGCCACGCCAAGCTGAGATTCTGGCTTTTATCAAGCGCTGCCTTGATGACAATGGTTACCCGCCTACCCGTGCGGAGATTGCCCTGGAACTGGGGTTCAAGTCCCCGAACGCCGCCGAGGAACACCTCAAGGCCCTCGCTCGCAAAGGTGCGATCGAGATGACCCCGGGTGCTTCGCGAGGTATCCGCATCCCTGGCTTCGAAGCCAAGGCCGACGAGTCGACATTGCCGATCATCGGTCGCGTCGCCGCAGGTGCGCCGATCCTGGCGCAGCAGCACGTCGAGGAATCCTGCAACATCAACCCGACCTTCTTCCATCCTCGCGCCGACTACCTGTTGCGTGTGCACGGCATGAGCATGAAGGACGTGGGTATCTTCGACGGCGACCTGCTGGCCGTGCATACCACCCGCGAAGCCCGCAATGGCCAGATCGTCGTGGCCCGTATCGGCGACGAGGTCACGGTCAAACGCTTCAAGCGCGAAGGCAGCAAGGTCTGGCTCCTGGCCGAAAACCCTGAGTTTGCCCCGATCGAAGTCAACCTGAAAGACCAGGACCTGGTGATCGAAGGCTTGAGTGTCGGCGTCATTCGCCGCTAAAGGAGGCATCATGCAGCTCGTGCACACCCCACAACATACACAACTGTCGCTGTTCGAGGCCTTCATGGCCCAGCCCCTTGCGCCAATCCTCAAGGAAACGGTCGAAGCCCCCTGGGGCGGCGAACCTGAGGCGTTCAGTGAACTGTCGTTGCGCGGTGCGGCTGAGAGCTGCCTGAACCTGCTGGCACCTATCCTGCGCGAATTGAGCGAAGATCAGGACGCCCGCTGGCTGACACTGATCGCCCCGCCCGCCAGCCTCACCCAGGCCTGGCTGCGGGACGCTGGGCTCAACCGTGAGCGTATCCTGTTGCTGCAACCACGCGGCGCGCAAAGTGCCCAGCAGCTAACCTGCGAAGCCTTGCGCCTGGGCCGCAGCCATACGGTGGTGAGCTGGTTGAACCCGCTGAATGCCAGCGCCAAGCAGCAACTGATCAGTGCTGCGCGCACGGGTGATGCACAGAGTTTGAATATTCGATTGGGGTAATGATGGCGCGCCACAGAAGCAGCCGTCACAAAGGACTCAGTGAAGAACGCGCGGCCCTTCATCTTTCTCCGGCTCGCCTTCGGCAAGGCGACCTGCCATCTGCACGCCCACGCTCAACATGGCTTTAGCCACTTCGACGTGCTGGCCTTGCAGGAAGACCTTGGCGTCTTCGGAGAAATCCAGAATAACCAGAGAACCCTCGTCCTCAGCCCGGCGCAGTTCGATTCGGCCGTCAGGCAGTTCAACAATTTCCAGAAAGGACGTTGGCATAAAAGTCTGTTCTCCACGAAAGGCCTGGGATTATATCAGTCATCCACCCAGCCTCGCAGGGGATATGGACAGGTTTGTTTACGGTGTGATGAATGGCGCCCTAGGGAACACGCGTCTCTATGTGGGAGCTGGCTTGCCTGCGATGGCGGAGTATCAGCGCATAATCAGCAAACTGACCCACCGCTATCGCAGCATAAGTACCTATACAACTTTGCAGGCTAAAGCAGCCAACGGTAACCACGATGCGAAGCGAGTAGCTTTTGATCTGCTTTTGATCTTGATCTCAGGCGCCCCGTTAAACCACGCTGGCATTCCGGCTTTTCCACAGTGACCCGCCGTCAGGCGGAGCCCTAAGTGGCCGTTGCCGCAGGAATGAATATGTACTCGGTATAACAGGGTCGCCTGTCAGGCCGCCATCGCAGGCAAGCCAGCTCCCACAGGTTGAACGCGGGGCATCAGATCGATAGGTGTCGGCTGGCAGGCCGTCATCGCAGGCAAGCCAGCTTCCACATTTGCTTAGTGCAACCCCTTCAGCACTCGTTGAGCCCTTCACGAAAACGCAGCGCCATCTTTTTCAGCTCCTGGCGCCAGCCTTCCAACTCCTCACGGCTCAAAGGCTTAGGCTCATCCTGCTCCAAGGCCACGGCGACGATCAGCGGCTGGGTGACATCACCTTTGGGCACATGGGGAATACGCGGCGGTTGAAACATATCCGCATGGGCTTTGAGCAGCCGTGCCACCCAACTGTCGGGGCTTTGGGCCATTTCCACCAGTTCGGCCAACTCGGGGATCGCCATTGAATCCAGCACTTCACGATTCATGATCATTTCTGCACGCGGCGCACCGGCCTGGGGTAGGCGGTAGAACCCGGCGATCTCATGGCACAGCCCCAGCAAGGCACCGTACAGGTGGAACAACGCCGCTTCGCGCCCCGCCTGTACCAGCGCGATGGCGTTCATCTCTTTCCCTTCCTCGGCACGGCCAAGGGCCTCCAGGGATAAACCCGCGAAGTAAATTTTCTGATTGGTACGGGTATAGAGTTCGTTGGCCATGACGGCAATCTCCACAACGAATAGGCGTGATGCTGGCTGTGTAGGAGCGAGCGTGCTCGCGAAAAACTTCCAGGCACCGCAGGGTGCCAGGTTTCCCGCGTTTTCGTTAACGATCTTCGCGAGCAAGCTCGCTCCTACAGTAAGCAAAAGCCGTCTATACAGACGGCTTTTGGCGTTAACAGACTAGCGGATCAAGCGCCCTGGCGCTTGTCCTCGACCTTCCACTTGCCGCCGTCGTAGAACGCTTTCCAGCCAGTAGGCTTGCCGTCCACTTCGGTCTGCACGTACTGCTCCTTGGTCTTGCGGCTGTAACGGATCACGGCTGGGCGACCATCCGGGTCCTTTTTCGGCGCTTCACACAGGAAGTGGTACTTCGGATCGATCTCGTCCTTGTGCGGCACGATCTCCATCACCAGTGGTGCACGGGTCTCGCGGTTTTTCGGGAACTGGCTCGCAGCCAGGAACAGCCCCGAAGCGCCGTCACGCAGGATGTAGGTGTCGTTGACCTTCTCGCACTTGAGCTCGGGCATTTTCACCGGATCCATCTTCGGCGGCGCCGCATCACCGCTTTTCAGCAGTTTGCGGGTGTTCTTGCAGGTTGGGTTGGTGCACCCGAAGAACTTGCCGAAACGGCCAGTCTTGAGCTGCATCTCGCTGCCGCACTTGTCGCATTCCAGGCTCGGGCCTTCATAGCCCTTGATGCGATAGGTGCCCTCTTCGATCTCGTAGCCGTTGCAATCCGGGTTGTTACCACAGATGTGCAGCTTGTGCTTCTCGTCCAGCAGGTAGGCGTCCATCGCCGTGCTGCAGATCGGGCAGCGGTGCTTGCCACGCAGCACCAGCGACTCGGACTCACCCTCGTCGTCAGCCGCGATTTCATCGCCCGGCACCAGGTTGACGGTCGCCTTGCAGCGCTCTTTCGGCGGCAGGCTGTAGCCCGAGCAACCGAGGAACACGCCGGTGGAGGCGGTACGAATCTGCATCGGTCGACCGCAGGTAGTGCACGGAATATCCGTCATCACCGGCTGGTTGGCGCGCATCCCGTTCTCGGGGTTCTCGGCCACTTCAAGCTTTTTCTTGAAGTCGCCGTAGAACTCATCCAGCACGTTTTTCCAGTCGCGTTCGCCCTGGGCCACGTCATCGAGGTTCTCTTCCATGCCGGCAGTGAAGCCGTAATCCATCAAGTTGGAGAAACTCTCCGACAGACGCTCGGTGACGATGTCACCCATCTTTTCCGAATAGAAACGACGGTTGTGCAACGCAACGTAGCCACGGTCCTGGATGGTGGAGATGATTGCCGCGTAGGTCGACGGACGACCGATACCGCGCTTCTCCATCTCTTTCACCAGGCTGGCTTCGGAATAACGCGCCGGCGGCTTGGTGAAGTGCTGGGACGGGTCGAGCTTGATCAGCTTCAGTGTGTCGCCCTGGGCCATGTCCGGCAGCACATCATCATCGCCAGGCTTGGCGATCTGCGGCATCACACGGGTGTAGCCATCGAACTTGAGGATACGGCCCTTGGCACGCAGCTCGAAATCGCCCGCGCCCACGCTGACGGTAGTAGACAGGTATTGCGCCGGCAGCATCTGGCAAGCCAGGAACTGGCGCCAGATCAGCTCGTAGAGGCGCTCAGCGTCGCGCTCCATGCCGCTCAGCTTGGCAGGCGTGGTGTTGGCGTCGGAAGGACGAATCGCTTCGTGTGCCTCTTGTGCGCCTTCCTTGCTGCTGTAGACGTTCGGCTTCTCCGGCAGGTAGGTCTTGCCGAATTCGCTTTCAATATAGGTACGCGCCATCGCCACCGCGTCTTGCGACAGGTTGGTGGAGTCCGTACGCATATACGTGATGTAGCCAGCCTCATACAGACGCTGGGCCATCATCATGGTCTTCTTCACCCCGAAACCCAGGCGGTTGCTCGCGGCCTGTTGCAGGGTGGAGGTGATGAACGGCGCCGACGGCTTGCTGCTGGTCGGTTTGTCTTCACGCTTGACGATGCTGTAGCTGGAGGCCTTGAGCTTCTCCAGCGCGGCCATGGCCTGGGCTTCGTTCAGCGGCTTGAAGGCCTCGCCTTTCTCACGGGCCACTTCAAAGCGCACATTGGCGCCCTTGGCAGTGCCGAGGTCGGCGTGGACTTCCCAGTACTCTTCAGGGATGAACGCACGGATCTCGCGCTCACGCTCCACCACCAGCTTGACCGCTACCGATTGCACACGGCCGGCGGACAGGCCACGGGCGATCTTCGCCCACAGCAGTGGCGAGACCATGTAGCCGACGACGCGGTCGAGGAAGCGACGGGCCTGCTGGGCGTTGACACGGTCGATGTCCAGCTCGCCCGGCTTGGAGAAGGCTTCCTGGATGGCTTTCTTGGTGATTTCGTTGAACACCACGCGCTTGTAGCGGCTGTCATCACCGCCGATGGCTTCGCGCAGGTGCCAGGCAATGGCTTCCCCTTCGCGGTCCAAGTCCGTCGCGAGATAGATGGTGTCAGCATCTTTGGCGAGCCGGCGCAGCTCTTCGATGACCTTTTCCTTGCCCGGAAGGATTTCGTACTTGGCCTTCCAGCCATGGTCCGGGTCCACACCCATGCGCGAAACCAGTTGCTTGCGCGCTTTTTCTTTAGGCGTGAGTACCGGACCTTCGCCCGCGGCGGCCTTGCCGCGCTTGGCGGCAGGCTCCTTGCTGGCGCTAGCCGAACCGCTGGTGGGCAGGTCTCGGATATGGCCGATACTCGACTTCACCACGTACTCGTTGCCCAAGTACTTGTTGATGGTCTTGGCCTTAGCCGGGGATTCCACAATGACCAGCGATTTGCCCATGGATCGGAAAATTCCTGAATTCGAGAAGTGAAAGGCAGTTGGCGCCTGACGCGGCAACGCTATATATAGTGGCAACCGGATGAGGTCAAGCGCAGCATTCTGCGCGACCTGCCGTTATTGCCCTGTAAAAAGACTGGGTTCGGCCGTGACCAAAGCAAAGCGCGGGACCTGCTCGCCGTCAACTTCGACGGTCTCCAGGAACATGCTCAAAGGGCGCACCCAAAAGCCGTATTCGCCATACAGCGCTTGGTAAAACACCACTTCTTCTTCGGTTTCAGAGTGGCGCGCCACGCTGAAAACACGGTACTGCGGCCCCTTGTAATGCTGGTAGAGCCCTGGTTCGACTTTCATGCTCTGGCCCTCATGCAAAATTTGTTGAAAAAAAATATTTAAAAGTTCCAAAAAACAAAAACCGGGGCACTGGGCCCCGGCTTCCGTCAACCGAACGTTTAGACGCGTTCGAAGACGGTAGAGATGCCTTGGCCGAGACCAATGCACATGGTTGCAACCCCAAGGTTGCCGCCATTTTGCTTCATCACGTTAAGCAAAGTGCCAGAGATACGCGCACCGGAGCAACCGAATGGGTGGCCCAGGGCAATCGCACCGCCGTGCAGGTTAACCTTCTCGTTCATCTTGTCGAGTACTTTCAGATCTTTCAGCACTGGCAAGGCCTGTGCGGCGAAAGCTTCGTTGAGCTCGAAGAAGTCGATATCAGAGATGGAAAGGCCTGCGCGCTTCAAGGCTTTTTGTGTGGCCGGTACTGGACCATAGCCCATGATCGCCGGATCCACACCCGCCACTGCCATCGAACGAATCACGGCCAGCGGCTGGATACCCAGGTCCTGGGCACGCTGCGCCGACATCACGATCATGCACGAAGCACCGTCGGTGATCTGCGAGGAAGTACCGGCTGTCACGGTGCCGCCCTTTGGATTGAAGGCGGGCTTGAGGGCCGCCAGGCTTTCCAGGGTAGTGTCCGGACGAATGGTTTCGTCGTAGTCGAACAGTTTCAGGAAACCATTCTCGTCGTAGCCGTTCATCGGGATGATTTCATCCTTGAACTTGCCTTCCACCGTCGCCTTGTGGGCGAGCTGGTGGGAGCGCAGGCCGAAGGCGTCCTGGGCTTCACGGGTGATGCCGTGCATTTTGCCGAGCATTTCCGCGGTCAGGCCCATCATGCCCGAGGCTTTCGCCGCGTAGAGGGACATGTGCGGGTTAGGATCGACGCCGTGCATCATGCTGACGTGGCCCATGTGCTCCACGCCGCCGACCACGAACACATCGCCGTTGCCGGTCATGATCGCTTGCGCAGCGGTGTGCAGCGCGCTCATCGACGAGCCGCACAGGCGGCTGACGGTCTGGCCGGCCGCGGTGTGCGGGATCTGGGTCATCAACGACGCCATGCGCGCGATGTTCCAGCCCTGCTCCAGGGTCTGGTTGACGCAGCCCCAGATCACGTCCTCGACTTCGTTCGGGTCGACCTTGGTGTTGCGCTCCAGCACTTTGCTGATCAGGTGCGCCGACATGTCTTCGGCGCGGGTGTTGCGGTGCATGCCGCCCTTGGAGCGGCCCATCGGCGTACGACCGAAGTCGACAATCACGACGTCTCTTGGATTCAAGCTCATAAATATTCTCGCTCTAGTCGATTGGGCGCTTAACCGAAGAAGCTCTGGCCATTCTTGGCCATTTCACGCAGCTTCGCGGTCGGGTGGTACAGCGGGCCCAAATCAGCGTATTTGTCAGCCAGGGCAACGAACTCGGCCACACCGATCGAATCGATGTAACGCAACGCGCCACCACGGAATGGAGGGAAACCAATACCGTACACCAGGCCCATATCGGCTTCGGCGGCGGTTTCAACGATGCCGTCTTCCAGGCAACGCACGGTTTCCAGGCACAGGGCGATCATCATCCAGTTGATGATGTCTTCGTCCGACACCTCACGCTGTTCGTAGATGACCGGAGCGAGCACTTCGTGCACCGACGGGTCGGCCACTTTCTTCTGCTTGCCCTTCTTGTCGGTCTCGTAGGCGTAGAAGCCCTTGCCATTCTTCTGGCCCAGGCGCTTGGCCTCGTACAGCGCGTCGATCGCCGAGCGGCGGTCGTCTTTCATGCGGTCCGGGAAGCCTTCAGCCATGACGTCGCGACCGTGGTGGCCGGTGTCGATGCCGACCACGTCCATCAGATACGCCGGGCCCATGGGCCAGCCGAATTTTTCCATGACCTTGTCGATGCGTACAAAATCCACACCGGCGCTGACCAACTTGGCGAAACCGCCAAAGTACGGGAACAGCACGCGGTTGACCAAGAAGCCCGGGCAATCGTTGACGACGATCGGGTTCTTGCCCATTTTCTTGGCATAGGCAACGGTGGTGGCCACGGCCAGCTCGCTGGACTTCTCGCCACGGATCACTTCCACCAGCGGCATCATGTGCACCGGGTTGAAGAAGTGCATGCCGACGAAGTTTTCCGGACGCTTGAGGGCCTTGGCCAGCAGCGAGATGGAAATGGTCGAGGTGTTGGAGGCCAGGATGGTGTCATCTTTGACCTGGGCTTCCACTTCAGCCAGTACCGCCTGCTTGACCTTCGGGTTTTCGACAACCGCTTCGACCACCAGGTCGACGTGGCCGAAATCACCGTAGGACAGCGTAGGACGAATGCCGTTGAGCACTTCAGCCATTTTTGCAGCGGTCATACGACCTTTATCAACGCGGCCCACCAGCAGCTTGGCCGCTTCGGCCAGGCCCTGTTCGATACCGTGCTCGTTGATGTCTTTCATCAGGATCGGCGTGCCTTTGGACGCCGATTGATAGGCGATACCGCCGCCCATGATACCGGCGCCGAGTACGGCGGCCTGTTTCACGTCCTTGGCGATTTCGTCGTAGGCCTTGGCCTTTTTCTTCAGTTCCTGATCGTTCAGGAACAGGCCGATCAGGCTCTGGGCCGCCGAGGTTTTCGCCAGTTTGACGAAGCCTGCCGCTTCCACTTCCAGGGCTTTGTCGCGACCAAAGTTCGCGGCCTTCTGGATGGTCTTGATCGCTTCAACCGGCGCCGGGTAGTTCGGGCCGGCCTGGCCTGCCACAAAACCTTTGGCGGTTTCGAACGACATCATCTGTTCGATGGCGTTGAGCTTGAGTTTTTCCAGCTTCGGCTGACGCTTGGCCTTGTAGTCAAATTCGCCGCTGATGGCGCCTTTGATCAGGTTCAGCGCGGCTTCGGCCAGTTTGTCCGGGGCCACCACAGCGTCGACGGCACCGACTTTCAGCGCGTCTTCAGCCTTGTTTTCCTTGCCGGCGGCGATCCATTCGATCGCGTTGTCGGCACCGATCAGGCGCGGCAGGCGCACGGTACCGCCAAAGCCTGGGTAGATACCCAGCTTGACTTCCGGCAGGCCGATCTTGGCCGTCGCGGACATGACACGGAAGTCTGCCGCCAGGCACATTTCCAGGCCGCCGCCCAACGCGATGCCGTTGATGGCAGCAACAGTCGGCACGTTGAGGTCTTCGAAATCGCTGAAGATCTTGTTGGCTTCGAGGTTGCCAGCCACCAGCTCGGCATCGGGCAGCTTGAAGTTGTCGACGAATTCGGTGATGTCAGCGCCGACGATAAACACGTCCTTGCCGCTGGAGACGATCACGCCCTTGACCGAAGCATCTGCTTTGATGGTGTCTACGGCCTGACGCAGTTCGTTCAGGGTTAGACGGTTGAACTTGTTGACGGACTCACCCTTGAGGTCGAATTTGAGTTCGACGATGCCACTTTCAAGAGCCTTAACCGTGATGGCTTTACCTTCGTAAATCATCAACTGATCTCCACGATATGGAAGCTGAACAGTACACACTGGACGCTGGTCTCTGGTTTGACATTGACAGTTGAATCAATGCTCACGCCAATCCGCCAGGCACACCCGCCAGTGCGATAGTCGGGTTTTGTATGAGTCGTCTGACAGGCAAACGCTCAATTCATACGCCCGTTTGATTTGGGTACGCCACCTTCATCCAATTCCGAGCAATTGTCAATCGCTCCAAAGGCTAGGAAAAACGCGACTTTCCAGTCATTTCAGAACCCGGCCCACAGGCTCGCCACCCGTCAATATTCAAATATTCACAGGATCAATAATGGAAAGGATGTGGGAAAAGGCTGTACAGAAAGCAATACACGACTAGGCTAGCGGCAATGTGCAGATTTACCGGCCTGCCTGGCCACCTCCAGCCCGATGATGATGTCGGGCTTTTTATTGCCTGGCTTTCCTGTAGGAGCGAGCTGGCTCGCTCCTACAGAGCTTGGGTCAGGCCAGGGCCTTGAGCAGCGTATCAATATCTTTCAGCACGCTTGCGTCGCCCTTTTCGCCCCAATACAGAGCAATCATCTGTTTGTCGGCCTCGACCTTGTAGACGTTTGCCGGCAGCGTTGCAAAATGCGGCAACAACTTCTCATCCACACAGGGTTCACGCCACTGATTGACCCATAGCCCCGGCTCCAGCTGCCAGTAGCTCCACGTTGCGGGCGCGCTGCCGCGTCGTGGCCGGCAATACTGCGCACAGGGGCTCGGCGGCTCCTGCTTGAGCCAGTGCGGCCATTCCTGAGGCGCCAACTGCATGGCCAGGCCGATGCGGCGTGCCTCCATGCGCAGGGCCATACGCCCACTCTGCTGGCGCGAAGGTCGCAGCCATACCAGGGGGCTCAAAACCACCGCAAGGATTGACACCACTATCCAGACCGTCATATGTGTACTCCCGAATTTCTAGATGAGCGGATTTGATCTGCGGCAACCCCATCCGCTTGAAAGCAGCCATACTGAACTTATTGCAGTCCTCTGGAGGAACGCCTCATGCCCTACGAACATATTCTGGTCGCTGTCGACCTGACCGAAGAGTGCGATCCAGTGATCAAGCGCGCACAGGAATCCGCGATTGCCAATGGCGCCAAACTGTCGTTGGTACACATCGTCGAGCCCATGGCCATGGCCTTTGGTGGTGACGTGCCGATGGACCTTTCCCAGCTGCAGCAACAACAATTTGACCAGGCCAAGGAGCGCCTTGACCGTTTGATTCTCAAATACCCGCACCTGAAAAAGGAAGACTGCCACCTGACATACGGCCAACCGCGCCAGGAAATTCACCACCTGGCCAAGGAAAAGGCTTGCGACTTGATCGTGGTGGGTAGCCATGGTCGTCACGGTTTGGCGTTGTTGCTGGGCTCGACCGCCAATGATGTATTGCACGGCGCGCCGTGCGATGTATTGGCCGTCAAACTGATAAAGAGTCCGTAAGACCGATAAAGGTCTAATGTGGGAGCTGGCTTGCCTGCGATAGCGGTGTATCAGCCACCCGATGCATCAACTGGCAGACTGCTATCGCAGGCAAGCCAGCTCCCACAGTTGAATCGCATTTCATATTAAAAAGCCCGGCGCTCATAGAAGAGCGCCGGGCTTTTTTATTGCGGCTCGATCATTCAGGCATCCAGCTCGGCCCAACGCTCAACCAACGCTTCCAGCTCCTGGTTCAACGTCTCCAGGGAGGCGATAACCTTGGCGGTTTCTGCCGCAGGGCGCAGGTAGAAGCCGGCGTCAGCCATTTCCGCTTCGACCGCAGCGATCTGCTGTTCCTTGGCGTCGATATCGCCTGGCAAGGCTTCCAGCTCGCGCTGCAACTTATAGCTCAGCTTCTTCTTGGCCGGCGCAGCGTCAGCAGCCGGTGCAGGCGCCTCGGCAGCGGCGGGAGCCACCACCGCCGTGTTCAGGTCCGCCTTGCCCGACTTGCTCTCGGTCACGCCCAGCAAGCGCGGCGAGCCGCCCTGACGCAGCCAGTCCTGATAACCGCCCACGTATTCGCGCACCTTGCCTTCGCCTTCGAAAACCAGGGTGCTGGTGACCACGTTGTCGAGGAATTCCCGGTCGTGGCTGACCATCAGCACGGTGCCGTTGAAGGTCAGCAAGACCTCTTCCAGCAGTTCCAGGGTTTCCACGTCGAGGTCGTTGGTCGGTTCGTCGAGCACCAGCAGGTTGGCCGGCTTGCTGAACAGCTTGGCCAGCAGCAGGCGCGCACGCTCACCCCCCGACAGCGCCTTGACCGGCGTGCGCGCACGTTGCGGGCTGAACAGGAAGTCGCCCAGGTAGCTGAGTACGTGGCGGCTCTGGCCGTCGATGTCGATAAAGTCGCGACCTTCGGCGACGTTGTCGATCACGGTCTTTTCCAGGTCCAACTGGTGGCGCAACTGGTCAAAGTAGGCCACGTCGATGCGAGTGCCCTCTTCCACCTTGCCGCTGGTCGGTTGCAGGCCGCTGAGCATCAGCTTGAGCAAGGTGGTCTTGCCGGTACCGTTGGCGCCCAACAGGCCGATACGGTCGCCGCGCTGCAGGACCATGGAGAAGTCCTTGATCAGGAACGGGCCGTCCGGGTGATGGAAGCTGACGTTCTCCAGCACCATCACTTGCTTGCCCGACTTGTCGGCAGTATCGAGCTGGATATTGGCCTTGCCGGTACGCTCGCGGCGCTCACTGCGCTCCACGCGCAAGGCTTTCAAGGCACGCACACGGCCTTCGTTACGGGTGCGACGGGCCTTGATGCCCTGGCGGATCCAGACTTCTTCCTGGGCCAGCTTCTTGTCGAACAGCGCGTTGGCGGTTTCTTCGGCCGCCAGGGCGGCTTCCTTATGCACCAGGAAGCTGGCGTAGTCGCCGTTCCAGTCGATCAGGCCGCCACGGTCCAGCTCGAGGATGCGCGTAGCCAGGCTCTGCAGGAAAGCACGGTCGTGCGTGATAAACAGCACGGCGCCCTGGAAGTCCTTGATGGCTTCTTCAAGCCAGGCGATGGCGCCGATGTCCAGGTGGTTGGTCGGTTCGTCGAGCAGCAGCAGGTCCGGCTCGGACACCAGGGCCTGGGCCAGCAGCACACGGCGACGCCAGCCGCCGGACAATTCGGCGAGGGTCTTGTCTGCCGGCAGTTGCAGGCGGCTCAGGGTGCTGTCCACCAGTTGCTGCAAGCGCCAGCCGTCACGGGCTTCGAGGTCTTGCTGGACGTGCATCAGTTTGTCCAGGTCTTCTTCGGTGACGCAGTTCTGTGCCAGGTGATGGTATTGCGCGAGCAACTCGCCAACACCGTCCAGGCCTTCGGCTACCACGTCGAACACTGTCCGTCCGTCGGCCACCGGCAATTCTTGCGGCAATTCGCCGATCTTGAGGCCCGGGGCACGCCAGACAGAGCCGTCATCGGGCTTCTGGTCGCCTTTTACCAGCTTCATCATGCTGGACTTGCCGGTGCCGTTGCGGCCGATGATGCACACCCGCTCACCACGGGCGATCTGCCAGGACACCTTGTCCAACAACGGCATGGCGCCGAAAGCAAGGGACACATCGCTGAATTTGAGCAGGGTCATACGCTTCTCCAAAAACTGGGCGCGCATTCTACCTGATGTGAGGGTGGGATGCGGTCGGCATTTTCTCTATTGACACGTTCTGTAGGACATTTCCGGCGAACTTGAACGAACCAGCCGGCAAAGCTTTCGCGGGCCGCTGGCAAAAGGCTAAGCTAGGGGCAATCAGTGTCGGCAGTGCCGGTGCTAGTCGTGATTTCTCTGCACGGACGTCTCATGCGCAGTCGCCTTTTCAACTTTTTATCTTGTCTGCTTCTTTCCGCCACTGCCGTTCAATCCGCCCAGGCGGTGGACCTCACCACTCAACGCCAGTATTACGATCAAGCCAAACGTGCCTTGGCCAAGGGCGACAGCGGCCCCTACATGCAATACAGCCAGGCCCTGGCCGATTACCCGCTCACGCCCTACCTGGCCTACGACGAACTGACCGCGCGCCTGAAAACCGCAAGTAACGAGGAAATCGAACAATTCCTCGCCAAACACGGCGACTTGCCCCAGGCCAACTGGATGAAACTGCGTTGGCTGCGCTGGCTGGCCGAACGCGGCGATTGGCAAACTTTTGAAAAGTACTACGACACCAAGCTCAATTTCGTCGAACTGGACTGCCTGCATGGCCAGTACCAGCTCAGCCACAACCTGAAAGCCGAAGGCTACAAGACTGCCGAAAAGCTGTGGATGACCGGCAAATCCCAGCCAGCCGCCTGTGACGCCACGTTTGGCCAATGGGCCGCTGCCGGCCAGCTCACCGAGCAGAAGATCTGGGAGCGCACCAAGCTCGCCGCCGAAGCGCGTAACTACGCGCTGGCCAACAGCCTGGTGAAAACCCTACCCACCCTCGGCGCCCAAGGCCGCTTGATGGTGGATGTTGCGCAAAAGCCCGACATGCTCAGCGACCCGTCACGCTTCCAGCCGGCCACCGAGGCCATGTCTGACGCCGTGGGCCTGGGCCTGCGTCGCCTGGCGCGGCAGGATCCGGACAAAGCCATGTCGCTGCTCGACGGTTACGCCAGCAGCATGCACTTCTCCCGTGACGAAAAAGTCTCGATTGCCCGCGAGATCGGCTTGACCCTGGCCAAGCGCTTCGACCCGCGCGCACTGGAGGTCATGACCAAGTACGACCCCGAGTTACGCGACAATACGGTTTCCGAGTGGCGCCTGCGCCTGCTGTTGCGCCTGGCGCGCTGGGAAGACGCCTACCAGTTGACCCGCAAACTCCCACAGGACCTGGCCACCACCAACCGTTGGCGCTACTGGCAGGCACGCAGCCTGGAGCTGGCCGAGCCGAAAAACCCGCAGGCTTTGGTGCTGTACAAAAACGTGGCCAAGGAGCGGGACTTCTACGGTTTCCTCGCTGCTGACCGCTCCAAAGCCCCTTACCAGTTGAACAACAAGCCGCTGGTGATGAGCCAGGCGCTGGTCAACAAGGTGCGCAATACCCCTGGGGTGCGGCGTGCCCTGGAATTCTACGCCCGTGGCCAGATCGTCGACGGTCGCCGCGAGTGGTACCACGTCAGCCGTCATTTCAACCGTGACGAGATGGTCGCCCAGGCCAAACTGGCCTACGACATGAAGTGGTACTTTCCGGCCATCCGCACCATCAGCCAGGCGCAGTACTGGGACGACCTGGACATCCGCTTCCCGATGGCCCACCGCGACACCCTGGTGCGCGAAGCCAAGGTACGTGGCCTGCACTCCAGCTGGATCTTTGCCATCACCCGTCAGGAAAGCGCGTTCATGGACGATGCCCGCTCCGGCGTCGGCGCCAGCGGCCTGATGCAACTGATGCCCGGCACCGCCAAGGAAACTGCACGCAAGTTCAGCATCCCCCTGGCCTCCCCGGCCCAGGTGCTGGACCCGGATAAAAACATCCAGCTCGGCGCTGCTTACCTGAGCCAGGTTCACAGCCAGTTCAACGGCAACCGCGTGCTCGCCTCCGCTGCCTACAACGCCGGCCCCGGCCGCGTGCGCCAATGGCTGCGCGGCGCAGACCACCTGAGTTTCGACGTGTGGGTGGAAAGCATCCCCTTCGACGAAACCCGCCAGTATGTGCAGAACGTGCTGTCTTATTCGGTGATCTACGGGCAGAAGCTCAACTCACCGCAGCCGTTGGTGGATTGGCATGAGCGGTACTTCGACGACCAATAAGGCTCTGAACCTGCTTCTAATGTGGGAGGGGGCTTGCCCCCGATTGCAGGCTGTCAGTCACACGTCTATTGCTGATCCGCCGCTATCGGGGGCAAGCCCCCTCCCACAGGGTCTGCACTGAACTGCAACGCCGCCAACCGCGCATACAGCGGATTGCTCGCAATCAACTGCTGATGCGTGCCCACCGCCACCAGCTTGCCCTGGTCCATCACCGCAATGCGGTCGGCATTCTTCACCGTGGCCAAACGGTGGGCGATCACCAGCGTGGTGCGCCCCTGCATCAGCTGCGGCAGCGCTTGCTGGATAAGGTGTTCACTCTGGGCGTCGAGGGCGCTGGTGGCTTCGTCCAGCAGCAGGATCGGCGCGTCGACCAGCAAGGCGCGAGCGATGGCCAGGCGTTGGCGCTGGCCGCCGGAGAGGCCCTGGCCACTTTCGCCGAGGTGGGTTTGGTAGCCGTCGGGCATTTGCAGGATGAAGTCGTGGGCGTGGGCAATACGCGCGGCGGCTTCCACCTGGGCGGTGGTGGCGGACGGGTTGCCGTAGCGGATGTTGTCCTCGACGCTGCCGAAGAACAACGCCGGGCTCTGGGACACCAGGGCGAAATGGCGCCGCAGGTCCAGGGGGTCTAGCTCGGTCAGCGGCTGGCCTTCGAGCAGGATTCGGCCTTGCTGGGGGTCGTAGAAGCGCAGCAGCAGATCGAAAATCGTCGACTTGCCCGCACCGGACGGCCCTACCAAGGCCAGGGTTTCGCCCGGGTTGATGGTCAGGTTCAAGCCGTCGATGGCATAGCTGTCCGGTCGCGAAGGATAGGAAAAGCGTAGGTCCTGCAGTTCCATGCGGCCACTGACCCGATCCGGCAAACGTACGCCGCCAGTGGCCGGCGCCTGGATCTCGTTGCCTGACTGCAACAGCTCACCGATACGCTCGGCTGCCCCGGCGGCACGCTGCAACTCGCCAAGCACTTCGCTCAGGGTGCCGACGGCGCTGCCGACAATCAGGCTGTAGAACACGAACGCCGCCAGCTCACCGCCGGAAATGCGCCCGCTGATCACGTCCATGCCGCCCACCCAAAGCATCACGCCTACCGCGCCGAGCACCAGCATGATCACCAGGGTGATCAGCCAGGAGCGCTGCAAGATGCGTTTACGTGCCGTGACAAAGGCGTCCTCGACGGTGACGGCAAAGCGTTGTTCGTCCTGAACCTGATGGTTATAGGCCTGCACGGTCTTGATCTGGCCCAACGTCTCGGCGACATAGCTGCCGACGTCCGCGATACGGTCCTGGCTCAAACGCGACAGGCTGCGCACCCGGCGCCCGAAGATCAGAATCGGCGCCAGCACCAGCGGCAACGCCACCACCACGATGCTGGTGAGCTTGGGATTAGTGATAAACAGCAACACGATGCCGCCGATCACCATCAGGGCGTTGCGCAGAAACAGCGACAGTGATGAGCCGATCACCGATTGCAGTAAGGTGGTGTCGGTGGTCAGCCGCGACTGGATTTCCGAGCTGCGGTTGTTCTCGTAGAAGCCGGGGTGCAGGTAGATCAGGTGGTTGAACACCTGCCGGCGAATATCGGCTACCACCCGCTCGCCAATCCACGACACCAGGTAAAACCGCGTGAAGGTGCCCACGGCCAGGCCGAGCACCAGCAGCATGAACAGGCCGATTGACTGGTTGAGCAGGTGTGGCGACTGGGTCATGAAGCCCTGGTCCACCAACAGGCGTATGCCCTGCCCCATGGACAAGGTGATGCCAGCGGTGACGATCAGCGCCAGCAGTGCGCCAAGCGCCTGCCAACGGTAGGGCGCAATAAAGCGGCTGGCCAGGCGAATCGCACGGCGTTGACGGATGGAGAACATGGAAGGCATCACCCAATGAGGAGTCTGTACCTCAACATTGGGGGAACTTGCGCAAATAACAATGAGTCAGGTTAATTATGCCCGCCGATGCAGGCCGCTAGAGGCTATCGGTCTAAGCCTGATCTGGAAATATGTACCGGTTTCTGGTGGACTGGGTGTTCAAACCGATGAGCGTGTAAGGAGTTGTAACAGCGCGTTCATGCGGGGGAATTAAAGTAGGTACACAACCTGATGAGGAGACAGGCCATGACCTTGCAAAATAGCAGCGACGCCAAGATTGAAGTGATCCGCCAGCCGCAGCAGCTGCCTTGCTCGTACATCGATGCCAAGGGCCGGGAAGTGCAGATTACCGAAGAAATGATCCAGCAAGCCTGCAGCGAGCTGGAACAGCGACTGGTCAAGCCTGCCCAGCAAGGCTGAAGCGCCCACGCTCTTTCAAACCCGGCCCAGGTGGCCGGGTTTTTTATGCCCGCTGTAGAAGCGAGCTTGCTCGCGAAGGCCTCAAGAGCACCGCGATAACCGTTACAGCTGTTCGGCACCCAGAGCAGTCACGATCTGTGACAGCACCGCCGACTCCCCGTTGATGCGCACCTTCAAGCCATCGATCTCGCGACGCTCCGGATAGTGCTTGCGCAGCAGGTCGAAAGCTTGGCGCTGTTCCTGCACAGTGCCCACCAGGCTGCGACGGAAATCCGCGTCGTCACGGCGTGGGTCGTACACACTGCGGCACAAGGTCGCCAGCGCCCAGGCCGGGTCAGTCTCAGGATGCAGGTGCATCTCGGCCAGCCAGGGGGCCGGCAGCAAATCACTTAAGTGAATACTCGGTTCCTGGCCCAGGTGCGCGCACAGCGCCTGGTAAATCTGCGCGGTGCCGCGCTGCTTGCCATCGAGGCTGTAGCCGGCAATATGCGGCGTGGCCAGCACGCACAGGTCAGCCAGGTCGACGTCCACCTCGGGCTCGCCTTCCCACACGTCCAGCACCGCTTGCAGGTCTTCGCGCGCCAGCAACACCTCGCGCAGCGCGGCGTTATCCACCACCGCACCCCGGCTGGCGTTGATCAGCCAGGTGCCCGGCTTGAGCTGTGCCAGGCGCTGGCGATCAAACAGGTGCCAGGTCGAACCGTTGCCGGACTTGATCAGCGGCGTATGCAAGCTGATCACGTCACATTGCTCGATGACCTGCTGCAGACTGACGTAATCACCGTCTTCGGTAATCTGGCGCGGCGGATCGCACACCAACACATTCCAGCCCAGGCCCTTGAGCACCTTGACCAAGCGCCCGCCGACTTCGCCGGCACCGACGATGCCATAGGTACGCTGTTTGAGGTCAGCGCCTTCGATTTCAGCCAGGGTCTGCAAGCTGCCAAGCACGTAGTCCACCACCCCACGCGCATTGCAGCCGGGCGCGCTGGACCACTGGATACCCGCTTGCTTGAAGTAGTCGAGGTCCAGGTGGTCGGTGCCGATGGTGCAGGTGCCAACAAAGCGCACGTTACTGCCCTCAAGCAGGGCACGGTTGACGTTGGTCACCGAGCGCACCAGTAGCACGTCGGCCTGCCCAACCGTAGCGCGGTCGATGGAACGGCCAGGCACGCGGCGAATCTCGCCAAACCCTTCGAAGAATGCATCGAGCAGCGGGATATTTTCGTCGGCAACAATCAGCATGGCAGGCTCCTTTGGCGGATTGGCAGTGTACAGAAGATCCTGTGTAGGAGCTGGCTTGCCTGCGATTGCATCGACCCGGTTTGCCTGATGTACCGAGGTGCCTGCATCGCAGGCAAGCCAGCTCCCACAGGGTTCAGCGCTGGCCTGGGCGCATTGCTTACAAATCCCTAACACAGGTTTTTTCCTGACCGCTGCGTCAACGCGTAGAATCCGCCGTCCTTGCGACTGCCTTTTTTATTGGACACCTGTACGTGAACACTGCCACCGCTACCCTCTCCCGCCCCGCCCGCATCAGCCGGGAAGTGCGCGGCCTGCTGACGCTGGCCTTGCCGATCATGATTGGCCAACTGGCAACCACCGCAATGAGCTTCGTCGATGCGGTGATGGCCGGGCGCGTGAGCCCACAGGACCTGGCGGCGGTGGGCCTGGGTAATTCGATCTGGATCCCGGTGTACCTGTTGATGACCGGTACTCTGCTGGCCACCACGCCGAAAGTCGCCCAGCGCTACGGTGCGGGCCAGTTCAGCGAGATCGGGCCCTTGGTGCGTCAGTCATTGTGGCTGGCCGTGGTGGTTGGCATCGCAGGGGCGCTGTTGTTGCTGTGCGCCGAGCCGATCCTGCATGCGATGAAGGTCGAACCCGACTTGATCGAGCCGTCCATGGGCTACCTGCATGGCATCGCCGCCGGTATGCCGGCGGTGGCGTTGTACTACGTGTTTCGCTGTTTCAGTGACGGCCTGGGCCGCACACGGCCGAGCATGGTCATGGGCTTGTGCGGGTTGGCGCTGAATATTCCGCTGAACTACATCTTCATCTACGGCCACCTGGGCGTACCGGCCATGGGCGGCGTGGGTTGTGGCTGGGCTACCGCGATTGCAATGTGGGTGATGATGATCGGCCTGGCCATCTGGACGCGCTGGGGCGCGGCCTATCAAAGCAGCGAATTGTTCAAGCGCTTCGACTGGCCGCAGTGGGCGGTGATCAAGCGCGTGTTGGGCATTGGCCTGCCGATAGGCGTGGCGATCTTTGCCGAATCGAGTATTTTTGCGGTGATCGCCTTGTTGATCGGCAGCCTGGGCGCCACGGTGGTCTCCGGCCACCAGATCGCGCTGAACGTCAGCTCCCTGGTGTTCATGATCCCTTATTCCTTGAGCATGGCCGTCACCGTGCGCGTCGGCCAGGCGCTGGGGCGCGGCGAACCTCGGGAAGCACGCTTCGCCGCCGGCGTCGGCATGGGCACCGCACTGGCGTATGCCTGCTTTTCCTGCAGCTTGATGCTGTTGTTTCGCGAGCAGATTGCAGCGATCTATACGCCCGACCCGGTGGTGATCCACCTGGCGTCGATGCTGATCGTGTTCTCGGCGCTGTTCCAGTTCTCTGACTCGATCCAGGTCACCGCCGCCGGCGCATTGCGCGGCTACCAGGACACCCGGGTGACCATGGTGCTGACCTTGTTCGCCTATTGGGGCGTGGGCCTGCCGGTAGGTTACGCCCTGGGCCTGACCAACTGGCTCGGCGAGCCCAGCGGCCCGAGCGGTTTATGGCAAGGGCTGATCGTGGGCTTGAGCTGTGCGGCGGGGATGTTGGTGGTGCGCCTGGCGCGCAGTGCACGCCGACGCATTCGGGCCGAAAAGGCGCAGGCTTAATCGGCTTTCTTGCGGATCCAGTACAGGTAGGTGCCAGCATCTTCCTGCTGATCCACCAGTTCATGGTCGAGAAACACGCAGAACTTGGGGATATCGCGACGGGTCGACGGGTCGGTCGCGATCACCTTGAGCAGGCCGCCCGCCGGCAGGTCGCGGATGTGCTGGTGCAGCATCATCACGGGTTCCGGGCAGTTGAGGCCG
Organism: Pseudomonas sp. KT_2_4; assembly: GCF_041410225.1. NCBI lineage: Bacteria > Pseudomonadati > Pseudomonadota > Gammaproteobacteria > Pseudomonadales > Pseudomonadaceae > Pseudomonas > Pseudomonas sp. KT_2_4. Next base: position 5,637,006 of record NZ_CP166962.1, on the reverse strand, counting down.
GTGGCGTCGAGGGTGCCATCAACCGGCAGTTCAAGACTCATACTTCACTCCTAAAACTGGCACCGCTCAACAATGTGGGAGCGGGCTTGCCCGCGATGACGGGGGCACATTCAACATAAATTTCGACTGTTATACCGCTTTCGCAGGCAAGCCAGCGCCCACATTTAATATCAGCGGCCTTTGGGTTTCTTTACATCTACCAGGCGGCGCAGGTGACAGGTCACTTCTTCGCGATCATGGTAGAGCTGCTTGCAGCCGATCTCCACACGAATGCCACGCGCCTTGAAGCCCTCTTCGATGCGCTCCAGCAAACGCTTCACTTCGGCGTAACGCTGTTTCATCGGCAACTTCAGGTTCACCACCGCCTCGCGGCAATGCCCTTCGCCAATCCACGTTTCCAAGAGTGCCGCGTTGCGAGCGGGCTTCTCAACGATGTCGCAGACCATCCAGTCTACCGGCTGCTTGGGCACGAAGGTGAAGCCGTCGGCCATCAGATGCTGCACCAGGCCGGTGTCCATCAGGCTTTCGGCCATGGGGCCGTTGTCGATGGCAGTCACCAGCATGCCACGGTTGACCAGTTGCCAGGTCCAGCCGCCCGGTGCGGCGCCGAGGTCGACGCCGGTCATGTCGCCGTGCAGGCGCTCGTCCCACTGGTCACGGGGGATAAAGTGGTGCCAGGCTTCCTCCAGCTTCAGGGTCGAACGGCTGGGTGCGTCACGCGGGAACTTGAGGCGCGGGATGCCCATGGGCCACATCGCCGAGTTATTCGACTCGGCCAGGCCCATGAACACTTCACGGCCACTCTTGAAGGTCAGCAGCAGGCGAGGCTTGCTCGGGTCGTCCACCAGCTTGCCGGCGTTAAGCAGAGCTTTGCGCAGGTGCACTTCGAACTTCTTGCAGAAGTTTGAGAGTTCCTTGCCGTCGTTGGTGTCGACCATCTCCAGCCACAGGCTGCCGCACACGGGGAATTCGCGCAGGTGGGCGAGGATCACGCTGATACGGTCGGTTTCCGGCAGGTCGATAAACACCCCGCGCGCCCACTGCCGGGGGAAGATCAGCTCGGCGAAGCGTTGGCCGTGCATCAGGCGCTGGGCGCCGTCTTCTTCGGTGCAGACAAATTCGGCGCAGGCGCTGCCGGTCTTGGCCTTGGCGTAGCCGGACACGTTCAGGCGCGCGGCGTGCTCCGCGATCTCGGAACAGACTTCGCCTTCAAAACCCGGGCGGCAGTGCATAAAAAGGGTGTTCATTGAATCTCCTGGTGAATCAACTGGCCTTGCGCTATCGCAATACCTGTCATGAAAACGCGCGCATGATAGCCGAGTTCGGAACCTTGGACTCAGCGATAGAGTCCAGTTATTAGCCTGCTAATGAAAACAGCGCTAACGTGATAGCTCTGTTCGTCCCGTCAGGTCCGTAGCCGTGCGGACCATAAGGAGTCATGTAATGTCATCCCTTGATAGCCTGAGAACCCTTAAGACACTGCAAATAGACAGTAAAACCTACCACTACTTCAGCCTGCCCGAAGCCGCCAAGAGCCTGGGTGACCTGGACAAGCTGCCGATGTCCCTCAAGGTGCTGCTGGAAAACCTGCTGCGCTGGGAAGACGCCAAGACCGTCACCGGCACCGACCTCAAGGCCATCGCCGCCTGGCTCAAAGAGCGCCAGTCTGACCGCGAGATCCAGTACCGCCCCGCTCGCGTGCTGATGCAGGACTTTACCGGGGTACCCGCGGTGGTCGACCTGGCCGCCATGCGCGCCGCCGTGGCCAAGGCCGGGGGCGACCCGCAGCGCATCAACCCGCTGTCACCGGTGGACCTGGTGATTGACCACTCGGTGATGGTCGACAAGTTCGGCAGCACCAGCGCCTTTGAGCAGAACGTTGACATCGAAATGCAGCGCAACGGCGAACGCTACGCCTTCCTGCGCTGGGGCCAGAGCGCCTTTGACAACTTCAGCGTCGTGCCACCTGGCACCGGTATCTGCCACCAGGTCAACCTCGAATACCTGGGCCGCACCGTATGGACCAAAGAAGAAGACGGCCGCACCTACGCCTTCCCCGACACCCTGGTAGGCACCGACTCCCACACCACCATGATCAACGGCCTCGGCGTACTCGGCTGGGGCGTGGGCGGCATCGAAGCCGAAGCGGCGATGCTCGGCCAGCCGGTGTCGATGCTGATCCCGGAAGTCATCGGCTTCAAGCTCACCGGCAAGCTCAAGGAAGGCATCACCGCCACCGACCTGGTGCTGACCGTGACGCAAATGCTGCGCAAAAAAGGCGTGGTGGGCAAGTTCGTCGAGTTCTACGGCGACGGGCTGGCCGATTTGCCCCTGGCCGACCGCGCGACCATCGCCAACATGGCACCGGAATATGGCGCGACCTGTGGCTTTTTCCCGGTGGATGAGGTGACCCTGGACTACCTGCGCCTGTCCGGCCGCCCGGCTGAGACGGTCAAGCTGGTGGAAGCCTATACCAAGGCCCAGGGCCTGTGGCGCAACGCAGGCCAGGAGCCGGTCTTCACCGACACCCTGGCCCTGGACATGGGCACTGTCGAGGCCAGCCTTGCCGGGCCTAAACGCCCCCAGGACCGCGTCGCCCTGCCGAATGTAGGCCAAGCGTTCAGTGATTTTCTCGACCTGCAATTCAAGCCCACCAGTAAAGAAGAAGGCCGCCTCGAAAGCGAGGGCGGAGGCGGCGTTGCCGTGGGCAATGCCGATCTGGTCGGCGAGGCGGATTATGAATACGAAGGCAACACCTATCGCCTGAAAAACGGCGCGGTGGTGATCGCCGCGATTACCTCCTGCACCAACACCTCCAACCCCAGCGTGATGATGGCGGCCGGGCTGGTGGCGAAAAAAGCCGTGGAAAAAGGCCTGACCCGCAAGCCCTGGGTGAAAAGCTCCCTGGCGCCAGGCTCCAAAGTGGTCACCGACTACTACAAGGCTGCGGGCCTCACCCAGTACCTGGACAAGCTTGGCTTCGACCTGGTGGGCTACGGCTGCACTACCTGTATCGGCAACTCCGGGCCCCTGCCCGAGCCGATCGAAAAAGCCATTCAGAAGGCCGACCTCACCGTGGCCTCAGTGCTGTCCGGTAACCGTAACTTCGAAGGCCGCGTGCACCCACTGGTGAAAACCAACTGGCTGGCTTCGCCGCCCCTGGTCGTCGCCTACGCGTTGGCCGGCACCGTGCGCATCGACATCAGCAGCGAACCGCTGGGCAATGACCAGCAGGGTAATCCGGTGTACCTCAAGGACATCTGGCCCAGCAGCCAGGAAATCGCCGAAGCGGTGGCCCAAGTCAGCACCAGCATGTTCCACAAGGAATATGCCGAAGTGTTTGCCGGCGACGAACAGTGGCAAGCCATTGAAGTGCCGCAGGCAGCCACCTACGTGTGGCAGCAGGATTCCACCTACATCCAGCACCCCCCGTTCTTCGACGACATTGCTGGCCCGCTGCCGGTGATCGAGGACGTCAAGGGCGCCAACGTGCTGGCCCTGCTGGGGGATTCGGTGACCACCGATCACATCTCCCCAGCCGGCAATATCAAGGCCGACAGCCCGGCCGGGCGCTACCTGCGCGAACAGGGCGTGGAGCCGCGTGACTTCAACTCCTACGGCTCACGCCGGGGCAACCATGAAGTGATGATGCGCGGCACCTTCGCCAATATCCGTATTCGCAATGAAATGCTCGGCGGCGAAGAAGGCGGTAACACGCTGTATATCCCCACGGGCGAGAAAATGGCGATCTACGATGCCGCCATGCAGTACCAGGCCTCGGGCACACCGCTGGTGGTGATCGCCGGCCAGGAATACGGTACCGGCTCCAGCCGCGATTGGGCGGCCAAGGGCACTAACCTGCTAGGGGTCAAGGCGGTGATCGCCGAGAGTTTCGAGCGTATCCACCGCTCCAACCTGGTAGGCATGGGCGTGTTGCCGTTGCAGTTCAAGCTGGATCAGAACCGCAAGACACTCAAGCTCACCGGCAAGGAGAAGATCGATATCCTCGGACTGACCGACGCCGAGATCGAGCCGCGGATGAACCTGACGTTGGTGATCACGCGGGAGGATGGCAGCAGCGAGAAGGTTGAGGTGCTGTGCCGGATTGATACCTTGAATGAAGTGGAGTATTTCAAGGCGGGCGGGATTCTGCACTACGTGCTGCGCCAGTTGATCGCCTCTTAAGAGCAACGCAGATCAAAGGTGTGAGCTGGCTTGCCTGCGAAAGCGGTGGGTCAGCCAACCTTTTTATAGCTGATACTCCGCCATCGCAGGCAAGCCAGCTCCCACAGTTTTGATCACATTCCAGGCATGAAAAAGGCGCTGTATCTTTCGATACAGCGCCTTTTTATGGTGTGCGGTTTAGCCGAACAGCCACTTCCAGAGCAATACCAACACCACCACCGCCAGCACCGGCCGCGCAATGCGGTAGGCCTTGGGATGCTTGCGCTTCCACTGTTTGACCTGGCCACTGAACTTGTCGCTGAAGGTCTTGCTCCAGGCGTACGCCTGGTTGATGCCGCCCACGCGCTCGTCATCGAGGTTCTGCGGCGCGGTTGCGCGGCCCAGTTGCTTGCTGACCCAGCGGTTGATGCGGGTCATCACGCGGTTGCTCAATGGCCGCTCAATGTCGCAAAACAGGATCACCCGGGTCTGTTCGGTTTCGTTTTTCACCCAATGCACGTAGGTTTCATCGAACATCACGTCTTCACCGTCGCGCCAGGCGTAGACCTGGCCGTCGACGAAGATACGGCAGTCGTCGGAGTTCGGCGTGGACAGCCCCAGGTGATAACGCAGGGAACCGGCGAACGGGTCGCGGTGCGGGTTGAGGTGGCTGCCACCCGGCAACAGCGCGAACATCGCGCCCTTGACGTTAGGGATGCTGCTCACCAGGGCCACAGTCTTGGGGCACAGTGCCTCGGCCGAAGGCAGCGGTTTGTCGTACCACTTGAGGTAGAAACGCTTCCAGCCCTTCTTGAAGAACGAACCGAAGCCGGCGTCGTTGTTCTTTTCGGCGGCGCGGATGTAGCCCTCGTCGAACAGGTGCATGGCCTCTTCGCGGATCACTTCCCAGTTGTCCTTGAGCACATCCAGTTCCGGGAACTTGCTGCGGTCCAGGTAGGGCTTGGACGGCACCGCGGAAAACAGGTACATCAGGGCGTTATACGGGGCGAACAGCGCCGAATGGTTGACGAACTGACGCAACATCGGCAAACGGGCCTTGCCACGCAGGTGCACATACAGCGTGCTGCCAATGAACAGCAGCAACACCGACAGTTTGGCGGCCAAAGAAAAGGTCATGCAGCAACTCCTGGAAATAAGCGCCTGGCCAGCAAATTTCTGTCAATGGGAAACCAGACGTAACAGCCGGCCATGATAAACACTTGAGCCATTATGCAGAAGGCCCAGGAAACCAGACTGACCTGTATCAACACTTGTAGGAGCAAGCTTGCTCGCGAAGAACGTCAACGATAACGAGGGCTTACTGACACAACGTGGCGCTCTCAGGTTTTTCGCGAGCAAGCTCGCTCCTACAGTATTCAGGCCTGGTTTTCCTGCTCGGTAAACAAATCGCTGAACAACATGCTCGACAGGTAGCGCTCACCGGAGTCCGGCAAGATCACCACAATAGTCTTGCCCTGCATCTCCGGCTTCTCGGCCAGGCGCACGGCCACCGCCATGGCGGCGCCACAGGAGATCCCGCACAGAATGCCCTCTTCCAGCATCAAGCGCCGGGCCATGGCCTTGGACTCCTCGTCGGTCGCCAGCTCCACGCGGTCGACCATCGACAGGTCGAGGTTTTTCGGCACAAAACCGGCGCCGATCCCCTGGATCTTGTGCGGGCTGGGCTTGATCTCTTCACCCGCCAAGGCCTGGGTGATCACCGGCGAAACCATGGGTTCCACAGCCACCGACAGGATCGGCTTGCCCGCGGTGTTCTTGATATAGCGCGATGCCCCGGTGATGGTGCCGCCGGTTCCCACGCCCGCCACCAGCACGTCCACGGCGCCATCGGTGTCGTTCCAGATTTCCGGGCCGGTGGTTTTCTCATGGATCGCAGGGTTTGCCGGGTTGTCGAACTGGGCCGGCATAAAGTAGGTGGCCGGGTCGCTGGCGACGATCTCGGCGGCCTTGTCGATGGCGCCCTTCATGCCCTTGGCCGGCTCGGTCAGCACCAGTTCGGCGCCCAGAGCCTTGAGCACTTTACGGCGTTCAAGGCTCATGGACGACGGCATGGTCAGCAGCAACTTGTAGCCACGGGCAGCGGCGACAAATGCCAGGCCGATACCGGTGTTGCCCGAAGTCGGCTCGACTATGGTCATGCCCGGCTTGAGTTTGCCGCTGCTTTCCGCATCCCAGACCATGCTGGCGCCAATGCGGCACTTCACCGAATAGCCGGGGTTACGCCCTTCGATCTTGGCCAGGATCGTCACGCCCCGCGGTGCGATGCGGTTGATCTGAACCAGAGGCGTGTTGCCGATGGAGTGCGCGTTGTCTGCGAAGATGCGGCTCATGGCGATTCCTGTTGTCGAGACTTTGGAAGGCCCCAAGGGTATGCCTCGTGCTCCCAAGCGTCCAGAAGGAGGAACGTTGCGACGATCAGAACAGTCAATCTCCTACAAGCTAGGAGAACTGCCCAATGAAACGTCGCTACAGTTGGCCGTTAGGGACAATCGCCGCTCTGGTGCTGGTCCTGATTGCCGTGCACATCGCGCTGCCCTACCTGGTACGCAACTACCTGAACGACAAACTCGCCAACATGGGCGACTACCGTGGCGAGATTGCCGATGTGGACCTGGCGCTATGGCGCGGCGCCTATCGGATCAACGGCCTGCAAATCGTCAAGGTGGACGGCAAGGTCCCGGTACCATTCGTCAAGGCGCCGCTGATCGAGTTCGCCGTGAGCTGGCATTCACTCTGGTACGACCACGCCGTCGTGGCCGAGGGGCATTTTGTACGCCCCCAGATCAACTTCGTCGATGGCGGTGCCAACAAGCAGGCGTCCCAGACCGGTAAAGGCACCGACTGGCAGGAACAACTGCGCAAGCTGCTGCCGATTACCCTCAATGAAGTACGCATCGAAGACGGCGAGATCGCCTTCCATAACTTCAGCTCCAAGCCTCAGGTGAATATCAACGCCACCGGGGTCAACGCCAGCTTCTATAACCTGACCAATGTGGTGGATGTCAAAGGCAAGCGTGATGCACGCTTTGAAGGCAAGGCACTGCTGCAAGGCCAGGCGCCCTTGGAAGCCAACGCCACCTTTGACCCGCTGAGCGATTTCGAAGAGTTCGAGTTCCGCTTCCGCGCCCGCGACCTGCAACTCAAACGCATGAACGACTTTGCATCGGCCTATGGCAAGTTCGACTTCAAGGCAGGCACGGGTGATGTGGTGATCGAAGCCCAGGCTGAAAATGGCCGGCTCACCGGCTACATCAAGCCACTGCTGCGTGATGTAGAGGTGTTTGACTGGCAACAAGACGTTGAAAACCAGGACAAGAATATCTTCCGCTCAATCTGGGAAGCCGTGGTGGGCGCCAGCGAAACCGTGCTGAAAAACCAGCGTAAAAACCAGTTCGCCACCCGTGTAGAGCTGAGCGGTAGCGTGCATCAGCAAAATGTCAGTGCGTTTTCTGCGGTGATCGCGATTCTGCGCAATGGGTTCATCCAGGCGTTCAATGCTCGTTACGAACAGCCCAAGCCCAGCGCTGATTAACCCTGTGGGAGCCGATCAGCCAACTCATCTGTCACTGATACACCGCCATCGCAGGCAAGCCAGCTCCCACACTTCCTGCATGGGCCAGGGCTGATGTGACCCGCCATTCAGAGACTGAATGCCCCGTCTGCGTTCACAGTCGCCGGGGCTGCGCGGTATAGTCGGGCCATTGATGAATCCGAGGAATGACCGATGAAGTTCGAAGGCACCCAGGCCTATGTGGCTACCGATGACCTGAAACTGGCCGTCAACGCCGCCATCACCCTGGAGCGGCCGCTGCTGGTCAAGGGCGAACCGGGCACCGGCAAGACCATGCTTGCCGAGCAACTGGCCGAATCCTTCGGTGCCAGGTTGATCACCTGGCACATCAAGTCCACCACCAAGGCGCACCAGGGCCTGTACGAGTACGACGCGGTCAGCCGCCTACGCGACTCCCAATTGGGCGTGGACAAGGTGCACGACGTGCGCAACTACCTGAAGAAAGGCAAGCTGTGGGAAGCCTTCGAGTCCGAAGAGCGGGTGATCCTGCTGATCGATGAAATCGACAAGGCCGACATCGAGTTCCCCAACGACCTGCTGCAAGAACTCGACAAGATGGAGTTCTACGTCTACGAAATCGACGAGACCATCAAGGCCAAGAAGCGCCCGATCATCATCATCACCTCCAACAACGAAAAAGAGCTGCCGGACGCGTTCCTGCGCCGTTGCTTCTTCCACTACATCGCCTTCCCCGACCGCACCACCCTGCAAAAAATCGTGGATGTGCACTACCCGGACATCAAGAAAGACCTGGTCAGCGAAGCGCTGGACGTGTTCTTCGATGTGCGCAAGGTGCCGGGCCTGAAGAAAAAACCTTCCACCTCCGAGCTGGTCGACTGGCTCAAGCTGCTGATGGCCGACAATATTGGCGAAGCGGTGCTGCGCGAGCGCGACCCGACCAAGGCCATCCCTCCCCTGGCCGGCGCCTTGGTGAAGAACGAGCAAGACGTGCAGTTGCTGGAGCGTCTGGCGTTCATGAGCCGTCGCGGTAATCGCTGATGCTGCTTAACCTGTTCAATGAGATGCGTGCCGCCAAGGTGCCGGTGTCGGTGCGCGAGCTGCTCGACCTGATCAACGCGCTCAAACAGCGCGTGACCTTCGCCGACATGGACGAGTTTTATTATTTGGCCCGGGCGATCCTGGTCAAGGACGAGCGGCATTTCGACAAGTTCGACCGGGCCTTCGGCGCCTATTTCAACGGCCTGGAAAAGCTCGACGACCACCTGCAGGCGCTGATCCCCGAAGAATGGCTACGCAAGGAATTCGAACGTTCCTTGAGCGATGAGGAACGTGCGCAGATCCAGTCCCTCGGTGGCCTGGACAAACTGATCGAAGAGTTCAAGAAGCGCCTGGAAGAACAGAAAGAACGCCATGCCGGCGGCAACAAATGGATCGGCACCGGCGGCACCAGCCCCTTTGGTTCTGGCGGCTACAACCCAGAAGGCATTCGCGTCGGTGACGCGGGCAAGCGCCAGGGCAAGGCGGTGAAAGTCTGGGACCAGCGCGAGTACAAGAACCTCGACGACCAGGTAGAACTGGGCACGCGCAACATCAAGATCGCCCTGCGCCGCCTGCGCAAGTTTGCGCGCCAGGGTGCGGCCGAAGAGCTGGATATCGATGGCACCATCGACCACACCGCTCGCGATGCCGGCTTGCTGAATATTCAGATGCGCCCCGAACGGCGTAACACCATCAAGCTGTTGCTGCTGTTCGACATCGGCGGTTCGATGGATGCCCACGTGAAGATCTGCGAAGAGCTGTTCTCCGCGTGCAAGACCGAGTTCAAGCACCTGGAGTACTTCTATTTCCATAACTTTGTGTACGAGTCGGTGTGGAAGAACAACCAGCGTCGCACCTCGGAGCGCACGTCCACCCAGGATCTGCTGCACAAATACGGCGCCGACTACAAAGTGATCTTTATCGGCGATGCGGCCATGGCGCCCTATGAAATCACTCAGGCCGGCGGCAGCGTCGAGCATTGGAACGAGGAGCCGGGGTATGTGTGGATGCAGCGCTTCATGGCCAAGTACAAGAAGCTGATCTGGATTAACCCCTACCCGAAAGATACTTGGGGCTATACAGCGTCGACGGGGATTGTTCGCGAGTTGGTGGAGGATCAGATGTACCCGCTGACGCTGCGCGGGTTGGAAGAAGGTATGCGCTTTCTCTCGAAATAGGCGGTGTTTTGACCGGCCTCATCGCAGGCAAGCCAGCTCCCACATGTTGACTGCATTTCAACGTTGGAATGCAGTCAACATGTGGGAGCTGGCTTGCCTGCGATGCTTTTTAGCGATCGGCAAACTGCTGCAAAAACTTGATGTGCTGCCGATGCGCAGCCTCCTGCACCACCGGTGCCAACCGCACCTTCTCCCCCGGCAGACACTGCGCCAGCCGCGCCAAGGATAAAGGTGTCAACGCGCCCAACCGCGGGTAACCGCCGATCGTCTGCCGGTCATTGAGCAACACAATCGGTTGCCCATCCGGCGGCACCTGAATCGCGCCCAATGGAATCCCTTCGGAAATCAACGACGGCCCCTGATACTGCAACGGCGTGCCGAGCAAGCGCATGCCCATGCGGTCTGCACGGCTGTCCAGAGCCCATTCGGTGTTGAAAGCATCGAACAGGCTCTGCCCGCTGAACTGGCCTATCTGCGCGCCGATGATCACGTCCAGTGATGCAGCGGATTGCACATCCGGGTTGGCCAGCACCTTCATTGCACCGCCCGTACCGGAATAGGCCAACCGCCCGCCTTCGGCCAGTGCCTTGCCGCAACCGTCCACCCCGCCCAACGCTTCGCGCACGACCGTGGCACAACTGCCCAGTACAGCCTGCGCATCAAAGCCACCGGGCGCGGCCAGATAAGCGCGTGCCCCATTGAACGGCTGGGTGAAGCGCAGTCGCTGGCCCTTTTGCAGGATAAAACTGCGACCGGGGCTTATCGCTCGCTCATCGACATAGGCGCCCAGGTCCGCACCGGCCAAGGCCAGCAGGCAATAATCCTCGGCCTGCACGGTAAAGCCCCCCAGGGTGATCTCCACCACCGGCGCATCCAGGGCATTGTCCAACAGCCAGTTGGCCCAGGACATCGACACCCAATCCAGCGCACCGCCCTGAGTCACGCCCAGGTGGCGTACGCCAAAACGACCGGCGTCCTGCAACAGGCACAGCGGCGTGCTGGCCTCGATGATCAAGCGGCTCATGCCTGCGCCTCCAGCGGCGTGTCGTCGCCACCCAAGTGGATGAATTCGGCGTGGCTGACCGAGGCGAAGCGCACCGTGTCGCCGGGTTGCATCAGGCTGTAGCCGTCGCGCTCACGGTCGAACAGTTTGGCCGGGGTGCGGCCGATCAGGTTCCAGCCGCCCGGGGACACCACCGGGTACGCGGCGGTTTGCCGTTCGGCGATGCCGACGCTGCCGGCAGCCACGCGTTTGCGCGGCGTGTTGAGGCGCGGCGTGGCAAGTAGCTCGTCCACCAGCCCCATAAAGGCAAACCCTGGGGCAAAACCGAGGGCGAACACTTGGTACTCGTGGGCGCTGTGACGGCGGATCACCTCCTCCACGGCCAGCCCGCTGCGCTGGGACAGCAAGTTCAGTTCCGGGCCGACACTCAGGTCGTACCACACGGGCAGCACATGGCACTGGCCACTGCCCTGCGCCTGGGGTTGCAGATCGGTGAGGGCCTGGTCGATCAGCGCCCGGGCCTGGGCCGGGGTCAGCGCCGTGAGATCGTAATGCACCATCAAAGTGGTGTAGGACGGCACCAGGTCCACCAAGGCCGGGCCAAAACCATAGCGCAGGCGCTCGGTAGCCGCGAGCATCCACGGCATGTTGGCTTCGGCGATCACGTCAAACAGACGCACCATCAGGCAGTCGATCGCCACCACTTCGATGCGTGGGTTCATGCTGTTTTCAACGCTTCGCGGATACGCTGCACGGCAGCGACCGAACTGGCGTTGTCGCCATGCACACACAGGGTATTGGCTTGTAGCACCAATGGGCTGCCGTCGCTGGCAATCAGCGATTCGCCACGGAAAAGGGTCAGGGCCTGCTGCACGATGGTGTCGGCGTCGTGATGCACCGCGCCGGGCAGTTGGCGAGACACCAGATGGCCGTTACTGTCATAGGCACGGTCAGCGAAGGCTTCGAACCACAGGGTCACCCCGTATTCGTCGCCCAAGGCTTGGGCCGCGCGGTTGTCGCGGGTGGCCAGCAGCATCAGCGGCAGGTCGCCGTAAGCGGCCACGGCCTGGATCACCGCCCGCAACTGCGCGGGGTTGGCCATCATGTCGTTGTACATCGCGCCGTGGGGTTTCACATAGCTGACGCGCCCGCCCTGGGCGCGGCAGATGCCGTCCAGCGCACCGATCTGGTAGTGCAACAGGTCCTGGATTTCCTGCGGCGTGTAGTTCATGGAGCGCCGGCCGAAGCCTTGCAGGTCCTGGTAGGCCGGATGAGCGCCCACTTGCACGCCGTGCTTGAACGCCAGGCTGACGGTCTTGCGCATGATGCTCGGGTCGCCGGCATGGAAACCGCAAGCCACGTTGGCGCAATCAATGAACGGCATGACTTCGGCGTCCAGACCCATGGTCCAGTTGCCAAAGCTTTCGCCGATGTCGCAGTTCAGTAGCAGGCGGCTCACGGGGTCGCTCCTGTAGGCTTTGTTTTCTTGTAGTGTGGGATTTTTTACGCAGAACTCGCAACTTGTCCTGACACCCCAACGACGCTTATCGTGGAATAGCTCGATTTTTGGCGCTTGCCCGGTGCGACGTCCAACTAATAAAAACCGATCCATGCATAAGAAAAAGTTGATCCCATGAATTTGAAGTTCCTCGAAACCTTCGTCTGGGTGGCCAAGCTCAAGAGCTTCCGGCTCACGGCCGAGAAGCTGTTCACCACCCAGGCCTCGATCTCCAGCCGCATCGCGGTGCTGGAAAGCGAGCTGGGGGTGAAACTTTTCCTGCGTGATTCGCGTGGCGTGAGCCTGACCCCGGAAGGTTTGAAAGTGCTCGACTATGCCGAGCAGATGATGGTGACCATGCAGGGCTTGAAGCAGTCCCTGGAGACCACCAGCAGCAAGGTTGGGCGCATTCGGATCGGCGCAATGGACACGGTGATCCACACCTGGCTAAGCCCGCTGGTTGCTGAGCTGATGAAGCTGTACCCACTGGTGGAAATCGAGCTGGTCGCCGACACTGCGCTGAACCTCAGCGATCAACTGCAAAAAGGTTTCCTCGACCTGATCCTGCAAACCGACCTGCTGCGCCTGGAAACCGTGCGCAGCCTGGAACTGGCCAGCCACCCCATGGCCTGGATCGTGGCCAGCCAGTCGATTTACAACCGTGACTACGCCTCCCTCGCCGAGCTGGCCCAGGAGCGCATCATCACTTGCTCGAAAAACTCCCACCCGCATCAGGACGTATTGAGTTTGATGCAGGCCAATGGCGTGGCCGCACCGCGCATGAACTGCGTGAACTCGGTGTCGGCGATCACCCGGTTGCTGCGCGATGGCTTCGGCATCGGCGCGCTGCCACCGGTGCTGGTGAGCGAAGAACTGGAGCGAGGGGAATTGGTCATGCTGCCCATGGCCCAGCGTCTGCCGAACTTGCAGGTGGTGGTGTCGTGGCGTGTGGGGGTGGAGTTGGTGGAGGAGATTGTGGGGTTGTGCCAGAAAGTCGTTGCCCGCTATGCCGAGCAAGTAGGTGCAGAACGCATGCAACTGAATAAACCCGACTGATCGTTCCCACGCTCTGCGTGGGAATGCAGCACAGGGCGCTCTGCGCCCTCACGCGCGACGCGGAGCGTCAGAAAAAGCATTCCCACGCGGAGCGTGGGAACGATCAGTGGGTCGTTAGAGGCCCTTGAGGTCCCGTTCTTCGATGGGCCGGCTCTGACGCAAACGCCGGCCACCCAGCACCACCCAGTCGATCAAGCGGTACAGGCACTCGATGCCGAACGACAACAGCATCGCCCCGCCCAGGCCCCAGCCCATGGCTTCGGGCGTCAGCAAGATCTGGTAGCTGTAGCCATTCCAGGTCTCCGAACGGATATCCGGGTCGGCAGCCACGGCCACTTGCAGGGCGCGGATGTACCACGGACCCTGCATGGCCTGGAATTGCTTGTCCAGCTCGAGCTGGCGGTCGAGCATGGCGCCCAGGCTGCTGGCGTCGCTCTGGAACACCGGGTCATCGCTGGCGCGGTAATGCGCCACCAAGGCTTGCATATCACCGTTGAAGAACTGCTGCGCCGTGGACTCGAAACCGCGCAAGCCGGTCTGGGCCTCAATCAAGTGGGCTTCGACGCGCTTGGCGTAGTCATTGATAAACCCCGGCACCTGCACGCCGACCAACAAGCCAACGGCAAACAGCACCAACCGCAGATAGCTAAGCAACATGCTCGATTCCTTACTTGGTAACGCCCTGGCTGACACATTCACCGCGTCGCCACAGGCTCCATTGGCCCGGCTCGTAGCGGGTCCAGTTTTCGTTGTCGGTCAACGGTTCGGTGGCGATCACCGTTACCACATCATTGGGGGTGGTTTCGGCCTGAAAATCGACGATCACGTCGACATCTTTCAAGCGCGCCGGGCCAAAAGGCGCCCGCCGGGTGATCTGTGCCAGCTTGGTCGAGCAATAGCAGAACAGCCAGTCGCCGTCGCTGAGCAGGCAGTTGAACACCCCCTTGCTGCGGTATTCGGCGCAGGCGGCGATCAGGTCGGGCAGCACCTGCTCGATGTCCACCGGCTCGGGGAAGGCTTCGCGCACACGGTTGAGCAAGTCGCAGAACGCCGCTTCGCTGTCGGTATCGCCCACCGGGCGGTAGAAGGTGGCGCGGGGATCGAAGTCTGCCAGTTGGCCGTTGTGGGCAAAACACCAGTTACGCCCCCACAGCTCGCGCACGAACGGATGGGTATTGGCCAGGCTGACCTTGCCCACATTCGCTTGGCGAATATGGCCGATCACCACTTCGCTCTTGATGGGGTAACGCTGCACCAGCAACGCGACTTCCGACTCGCTACTGGCAGCCGGGTCCTGGAACAGGCGCAGGCCGCGGCCTTCATAGAAAGCAATGCCCCAACCGTCGCGATGCGGGCCAGTGCGCCCACCGCGCTGCATCAGCCCGGTAAAGCTGAACACGATATCGGTGGGGACGTTGGCACTCATGCCCAATAATTCACACATGCCAGGGCTCTCGCTGCAGGGCAAACAACGTTAAAGGCGCGGTTCGACCCGCATACCACCGGCAGGCGCCGGGCGACGGAACGGTTCGTCGTCTTCCGGTTCGGCGGCCAAGGCGGCATCCGCAGCCGCCTTGCGCTCACGGCGAGCGTTGGCGGCGCGTTCGATGGGCCAGCGGATCAGCACAAACACGATGTACAGGGCAAACACGATCATCGTGTACATGAACAGGTCGGAAATGGCGCGCCAGGCGTTGTTGCCGACCTTGAGCACCAAGTCCAGGGCAGTAATGGCCACGGCCGGCGCAAACTGGGTCTTGACCGGGTCGACAATGGTCGGGCTGAGCAGCAACACCGCCATCAGCAATTGCAGGGGCTCGCGCAGCCAGCGCCAGATCCAGCGGGTCATGCGCCACCACACCAACAGGCAGCCCAAAGCGGCGAAGGCGTAAAGGCCCCAAGCGGTCAGATAGTCGTTCTCGGTCATGGTGTCCATGGCAAGGTTGGCAAACAGGCGGCTATGATAACGGCTTTTGCGTGTCGCGGCTGCAATGCCTGCCACCGTCTGCCAGATAGGGAATTATCCATGCCTATTTCCACCGCACCGATTGCCCGCAAGGCCCCAGGCCCAGACCCGTACGCCTGGCTGCAAGAACGCGACAACCCTGAGGTGCTCGACTACCTCAAGGCCGAAAACGACTGGCAGGAAGCCCAACTCGCCGATCAGCAGGCGTTGCGCGAGACCCTGTTCGACGAGATCAAGGGCCGCATTCTGGAAACCGACCTGTCCCTGCCCTCCCCTTGGGGCCCGTATTTGTATTACACCCGCACCACCGCCGGTGACGAGTACGCCCGCCACTACCGCTGCCGCCGCCCGGCCGATGACAGCAACCAGGTGGACGCCAGCAGCGAAGAACTGTTGCTGGACCCGAACGTCTTGGCCAATGGCGGCTTTTTTTCCCTGGGCGCGTTCAGCATCAGCCCCGATCACCAACGCCTGGCCTATAGCCTCGATACCAGCGGCGAAGAGATTTACACCCTGTTCGTGAAGGAATTGGCGACCGACAAGGTCAGCGAACTGGCGTTCGAAAACTGCGATGGCAGCATGACCTGGGCCAATGACAGCCTGACCCTGTTTTTCGGTGAGCTGGACGACACCCATCGCCCGCACAAACTGTATCGCTATCGCCTGGACGGCACCGCCGCGCAGGAAGTGTTCCACGAGCCCGACGGCCGTTTTTTCCTGCATTGCTACCGCTCAAGCTCCGAGCGCCAACTGTTGCTGGCCCTGGGCAGCAAGACCACCAGCGAAGTCTGGGCGCTGGACGCCGAGCAACCGCACCTGGCCTTCACCTGCCTGGCGCCACGGGTCGAAGACCACGAATACGACGTCGACCACGGCAAGCGCAATGGCCAGTGGACCTGGTTTATCCGCAGCAACCGCGACGGCATCAACCATGCGCTGTACGTGGCCGCCGACACCGGCACGCCGCCCACCGAAGCCGACTGGCAGAACCTGATCCCCCACAGCGACGAGGTCATGCTCGACGGCGTGAGCCTGAACGCCAACGCCATGACCTTGAGCCTGCGCATTGGTGGCCTGCCGGTTATCGAAGTACACCCCGAGAACGTGCCGGCCTATCGGGTGCAATTGCCTGACGCCGCCTACAGCCTCTACGTACAGAACAGTCTCGAGTTTCCCAGCGACAAGATCCGCCTGCGCTATGAGGCCTTGAATCGCCCGGCCCAAGTGCGCCAGCTCGAGCTGGCGACAGGCGCGCAGGTCGTGCTCAAGGAAACCCCGGTGCTGGGCGTCTTCAACGCCGACGATTACGTCAGCCAACGCCTGTGGGCCACTTCTGCCGATGGCACCCAGGTACCCATCAGCCTGGTGGTCAAGCGTGACCAGCTCGGCAAGCCGACGCCCCTGTACCTGTATGGCTACGGTGCCTACGGCTCAAGCCTGGACCCGTGGTTCTCCCATGCGCGCCTGAGCTTGCTCGACCGCGGGGTGGCGTTTGCCATCGCCCATGTGCGTGGCGGCGGTGAGCTGGGTGAGGCCTGGTATCGCAACGGCAAGCAGGAACACAAGCAGAACACCTTCAGCGACTTTATCGCCTGCGCCGAGCATTTGATCGCCGAGGGCCTGACCACCTCCCCGCAACTGGCGATCAGCGGCGGCAGTGCCGGCGGCCTGCTGATCGGCGCGGTGCTCAACCAGCGTCCGGAATTGTTCCAGGCGGCGATTGCGGAAGTGCCGTTCGTCGATGTGCTCAATACCATGCTCGATCCGGAACTGCCGCTGACCATCACCGAGTACGACGAATGGGGCAACCCCGAGGACCCCGAAGTGTACGCGCGCATCAAGGCCTACGCGCCCTACGAGAACGTCCGTGCCCAGGCTTACCCGGCCACGCTGGTGATCGCCGGCTATAACGACAGCCGCGTGCAGTACTGGGAAGCCGCCAAGTGGGTGGCCAAGCTGCGGGATACCAAGACAGACGACAACCTGCTGCTGCTCAAGACCGAGCTGGGTGCCGGCCATGGCGGCATGAGCGGGCGCTATCAGGGCTTACGTGACGTGGCCCTCGAATATGCCTTTGTGTTCAAGGCCCTCGGTCTGGTCTAACCGCCCGGCGTTTTCGGCTTGCTGTCGTTTTGCTGCAGGCCAGGGACCGTCTGGTCCTTGGGCGGCGCCGGCAGCACGATGGGCGCCAGCGGTGGCGAGCCATTATGGGTCTTGGGCGCAACGGGCGGCGTGACTTGCGGGTACAACGTGGGCGTTGGCGTGCCCGGCGCGCCTGGGGTTGGCGCGGGCGCGACCGGTACGGTTTGTAACTCCTGAGCCTGCGCGGTACCCAATGCGAGCGCGCTCAACACAATGACCGTTAGAATGCTGCACTTCATCGATGGCTCCATGGCCTGACCGGAATGCCCTAAGGCTACTCCCAACCGCGCAAGAATGCCCTTCCCAATGAGATTTCCATGAAACGTTTCGTTCTGCTGGACACCACCCCAATCCCCGACAACGGCGGCGCCTTGTGCCTGTTCGAATACGGCGAGGACTTTGTCATCAAGATCCAGGGCGGTGACGGTGGCCAGTTGATGAACACGCGCATGCACGGCTCCGAAGATGCCCTGGCGGAGATTCCCTGCCGCAAAGTGGCCGGGCGCCCGGGTTCTCGGGTGCTGATCGGCGGCCTGGGCATGGGCTTTACCCTGGCCGCGGCGCTCAAGCATTTGGGCAAGAGCGCCGAAGTGGTGGTGGCCGAACTGGTGCCCGGCGTCGTGGAGTGGAACCGAGGGCCGCTGGGGGAGAAATCCGGACGCCCGCTGCTGGACCCGCGCACCGTGGTCCGCCAGGAAGACGTGGCCAAGGTACTGCAGGCCGAGCCCCAAGGCTTTGACGCGATCATGCTCGACGTCGACAACGGCCCTGAAGGGCTCACGCAAAAAGCTAACAGTTGGTTGTACTCGGCCAGTGGCCTGGCCGCGTGTGCCAAGGCCCTGCGCCCCAAGGGCGTGCTGGCCGTGTGGTCGGCCAGCGCCGACAAGCTGTTCAGTGACAAACTGCGCAAGGCCGGCTTCAAGGCCGAAGAAGTGCAAGTATTTGCCCATGGCAACAAGGGTACGCGGCATACCATCTGGATTGCAGAGAAGCTCAAGGGCTGATCGCGGTTGATTCAATCGCGCCAATCCCCTGTGGGAGCAGCTAGAATCAACCTTGTCCGTGAACCGCCCAATAATAGCCAGGAGCCATGATGAGCTCGAACAACCCGCCCTCCCACACCGCCAAGCTGGACCGCATCCTTGCCGATGCCCAGCGCGACCGCGAAATGGGCTACCGCGATAAAGCCTTGAAGATGTACCCCCACGTGTGTGGCCGCTGCGCCCGTGAATT
Organism: Pseudomonas sp. KT_2_4; assembly: GCF_041410225.1. Taxonomy (NCBI): domain Bacteria; kingdom Pseudomonadati; phylum Pseudomonadota; class Gammaproteobacteria; order Pseudomonadales; family Pseudomonadaceae; genus Pseudomonas; species Pseudomonas sp. KT_2_4. The sequence continues at coordinate 5,618,175 of NZ_CP166962.1, read as the reverse complement.
TGCCGGCAAGCGCTTGAGTGAACTGACCGTTCACCACCGCAACCACAACCATGATGACAACCCCCAGGACGGTTCCAACTGGGAGTTGCTGTGCCTGTACTGCCACGACAACGAACACTCGCGCTACACCGACCAGCAGTACTTCGGCGAAGGCTCCACCAGCAGCCCGAGCATTGCCAAGGCGACGCACAACCCGTTTGCGGCGTTGGCGGGGTTGATGAAGAAGGACGACTGAAGCTTTTCTTTGCCTGTTCCGGCCTCATCCCAGGCAAGCCAGCTCCCACAGTAGGAATGCATTTCCCGGTGGGAGCCGGGCTTGCCCGCGATGACGATCGTCCAAGCACTGCATCCCCCCAGGCCGTATAATCGCCGTTTTTCTCAAGGCACCCTTCCCCGTGGGCAATAAACGCTACAGTTGCATCGGTCTGTACAACCCCAAATCCCCCGAAAACGTCGGCTCGGTGATGCGTGCCGCCGGCTGTTACGGCGTGGCCTCGGTGTTCTACACCGGCGTGCGTTACGAGCGCGCCAGGGATTTCATCACCGACACCAAGAAGGTGCACCACGATATCCCGCTGATCGGCATCGACGATCTGAAAAAGATCCTGCCCTTAGGCTGCATCCCGGTCGCCGTGGAATTGGTCGACGGCGCCCGCCCGTTGCCTGAATACACCCACCCCGACCGCGCGCTGTATATCTTCGGCCCCGAAGACGGCTCCCTGGACAAAGAGATCCGCGATTGGTGCGAGGACGTGGTGTACATCCCCACCACCGGCTGCATGAACCTGGCGGCCACGGTCAACGTGGTGCTCTATGACCGCCTGGCCAAGGGCAACAACACCCGTTCGGGCCCCAAGTACTGACATTGCGGGAACATCCGGCACATGCGCGCAGTCAGCTAGTAACACTTGCCCTTGTTGGAGACTGATCATGAGCGACAGCAAAACCTTGCGACCTATCATCGAAGCCACACCGTTGAAGCCTCAACCCACCCAGAACGTGCATGGCTGGGAGCGCATCGGCTCGGTGGCCGGCGGGGTAATGATGGTGGGTAAAGGCTTGCGCCGTGGTGGGATTTTCGGCTTGATCCAGGTGGCGATTGGTGGCGTGGCACTGGCCCGTGGCTTTACCGGGCACAGTTCGCTCAAGGACAAACTGGAACAGGGCCGCCAGGAAATGAACAGCGTGCGCACGAAAATCGAGCGCGCCGGGGAAGAGTTGAAGAACCTGAAGACCAAGGCTGAAGTGGCGGCTGAAAAGGCGGTGAAACCTAAAGCCTGATCCCTGTCTTCAAGACTGTGAAGATCTAAAATGTGGGAGCTGGCTTGCTCCCACAGTTTTGTTGCTCAGCGCAGTAATTTGGAGTCCAGTACCACCGAAGACTCACCCATCACACTCTCGGCCAACTGCACGAACTCTTTGGTGTTGATGCTGTTCACCCGCATCACTGCCTGCGCCAGATCGTCCAGGGAGCGCTTGTTGTGGGTCTTCACGCGGATCTCACGGTCCAGTTCCTGCAATACCACCACCGAACGCGCCAGCGTCGCGCCGTTGACGTGCTCGCCTTTGAGGGTGCTGACGTCTTTGCCTTCTTTGGTCAGCCGTGCCTGGATCGCCGCATAGCGCTCATCGGTAATACCGCCGGCACGCCGCATCAACTCGATTGCGTAGTACTCGCCCAAGCCCTCGCTGATCCAGTCACTGCTGTCGTGGTCATTAAAGCGCCCGATGGCCTGCACCACTTCGCGCAGCAACGGGCTGCTGCCATTTTCGCCAACCAGCGGCGTGCGGCTGTTGAGGTAGATCGAATCGCGTAACGAATAAGCGCCCCGCCGCATCGGGTCACTGGCACCGACAATCAACAGTTTGCCAGGATGGCGCGGGAACGCGGCCTCCACCTGGGGCCAGACAAACGTCAGTAACGTCAGCACGTCCATGCGGCGCATCCCCTGGCCCTTGGGCGAGGCCACGGTGACGTCGGTATCACCCAGGCGCAGGCGGCGGCTGCCGAGGTTGCCCGCCAGCATCCAGCCGGTGGGGCGGTCGAACAGGCGGGACACGTTGTCGATGCGGAATTTGTTCTGGCCGATGCGCGGCCAGGCGGTTTCGACGCTCTTCCAACCCGTCGGCAGTTCAAACATCAGGCGTGAGACCAGTTCGACGCCGTCTTGCTGGTCGAGACGGGCGGCCGGCACCAGGTCTTCGCCGCGCAGTAACGCCCAGCCGGGCGTGATGCGTGTGTCATACACGCCGGGCTTGCGCGCATGGGCCAGGCGCACGCGGTAGGTCAGGCTGGCCTTGTCGGCACTGGGTTGCCACAGGCCACGGTTGCCAGTGATTTGCCACTGGCCATCGGCCTTGAAGTCGCTGTAGTCACCGTCGCGGCCCAGGTCGAAGTTCAGGCTGCGCACCGCCGCGCCTTGGGACAGGCTGACGCGCACCTCGGCCTGCTGGCTTTGGGGCAACAGCTTGACGTGGTAATCCAGGTCGACTTTCTTCGCGCACCAGCCCGGCCCGCTCAGCGCCAGCACGACCAGGCCCGCTGCCCACTTGGCGGCCACCTTCATACACACTCCTCGTTCAACCCGCGCGGAAAATCAGGTAATCCTCCCAGTCGTCCTCGGGCACGCTGCCTTCGCTGAGCATGCGCCCGGACTGGGAAATGCGTTCGTGGTGCACCGCGTCACGGTCGCCGCAGACCAGGTGATGCCACAGCGGCAAGTCCTTGCGCTCGCTGACCAGGCGGTAACCGCAGGTCGGTGGCAACCATTTGAATTGGTCGGCCTGGCCCGGCGTGAGCTGGATGCAATCAGGCACCGAGGCACGGCGGTTGGGGTAATCGGTGCACTGGCAGGTTTTCAGGTCGAGCAGTTTGCAGGCGATACGCGTGTAATAGACGCTGTTGTCGTCCTCATCCTCGAGCTTTTGCAGGCAGCACAGGCCACAGCCGTCGCACAAGGACTCCCACTCCTCTTGGTCGAGGTGCTCAAGGGTTTTGCGTATCCAGAAAGGTTCGACTTTGGCGGCCATGGCTCTGCATCAGTATCGGAAGGTGAAAAGGCCGCCAGTCTAGTGCCCAAGCCCGTTGGGGCCAAGCGCTTACGACTGACGGTGTTGCAAGACTTGTCAGGCCTGGGTGGGCGCAGTAGTTTTGAATCCCGGTTTTTTCATCAGGGTCTGTCCATGAGCAATAACCCCCGCGTTGCCGATTATCCGATCCACACCCAATTTACCGAGCGCTGGTCGCCCCGCGCCTTTACCGGTGAGAGCATCCCGCAGGAGACGCTGCTGAGTTTCTTCGAAGCGGCACGCTGGGCACCTTCGGCCTACAACTCGCAGCCGTGGCGGTTTCTGTACGCGCGCCGTGACACGCCGGATTGGGAGCGTTTCCTGGGCCTGCTGAATGAATTCAACCGCAATTGGGCGCAGCATGCGTCGGCTCTGGTCATTATCGCGTCGAAAACCGACTTCATCGCCCCCGGCGCCACAGAAGAAACCCCGGCGCTGTGGCACACCTTCGACACCGGCTCGGCCTGGGGCCACCTGGCGCTGCAAGCCAGCCTCAGTGGCTGGCACACCCACGGCATGGCCGGCTTCGATCAGGAACTGACCCGCAAGGAGCTGAAGATTCCCCAGGGTTATGCGATGCATGCGGCCGTGGCGGTGGGCAAGCTGGGCGACAAGTCGAGTTTGCCGGAGTACCTGCAAGGGCGCGAAATGCCGAGCCCGCGCAAGCCGTTGAGCGAGCTGGTGTCCGAGGGTGACTTCAGTCTCTAAGACTTGCATACACTCAATGTGGGAGCGGGCTTGCTCGCGAATGCGGTGTGGCAGCCACCCAATGTGTTGACTGATCCCCTGCATTCGCGAGCAAGCCCGCTCCCACATTTTTTTCCGCGTTTTGTCAGTAACCGCGCTCGAAATCCACTTCCCCGCGCAGCGCTTGCTTGGCCTGATACGCCCGCAGGTTCTGCACAAACAACGCCACCATCATCGGCGGCGAGGTCGGGGCCGAGCTGTGCCCGGTCAACAGCAAACCCCACGCCGTCCAGAACGGATGGCGTTGCGGCAAGGGCTCCTGGCGGCACACGTCGATCACCGCGCCGGCCAGGTGCCCTTCTTTGAGCGCCTCGACCAGGTCGGCGTCCACCACCGCCACGCCGCGTCCGACGTTGATAAATAAACCGGTGGGTTTGAATTGCTTGAACAGCGCCGCGTCGTACAGGTCATGGGTATCAGGCGTGTTGGGCAGCAGGTTGATCACGTAATCCACCTCCCCCACCAGCCGGCCCAACTGGTCGAGCCCCGCCACTTCGATAAACGGTGCCTGCTCGCGGGCCTGGCTGGCGATGCCATATAACTGCACGCCGAACGGCAGTAGAAACTCGGCCACGCTCTGGCCAATGTCACCGGTGCCGACGATCAGCGCCTTACGCCCCGCCAGGCTCTGACCCATGCGGTTATCCCATTTGCGCTCCACCTGGCTGACCAACCGCGCCAGCACTTCGCGCTCGTGGCCCAGCATGTAGGTGAGGACAAACTCGGCCATGACCTGGCCAAAAATGCCTACCGCGCGGGTCAGCCGATAGTCGCGTGGCAAGCCGTCGGCCAGCAGTGGCGTGATGCCCGCCCACGTCGATTGCAGCCATTGCGGATGATGGCCCTGACGCAGCAGGGTCGCCAACAGATCGGGCTGGCCCAGCCACACCGGACAGTCGGCGGCCAGGCGCGAGAGTTCGGCCGAATCGCCGCTGGTCAGCACTTCGAGGTCTGGGGCGGCGTCCCTGAGCAATTGGGCGTAGAGCGGATGATCCTGTTCAGCAATCAGAACACGCATGGTTCAAACCTTTGAAAAAACAGTGCAGACGGCCGCCCGCATCCTTACGGCCACCGTCCTCTAATACGATTCCATTGAAACTGTGCCCTGAGCCGGGCACGGGTCGATCACATCGGGTCGTTGCGGCGCAGCAGCTCTTCGGGCAAGTGCTCGATGTACTCGTCCTCAGCTGGCGGCATTTGTAGGTGGTAGCCCTGCTTGTCGAGGTTTTCCAGCACCACGGTGATGTCTTCGCGCGACAGCTTGCGCTCAGGCGTCAGCACCATGTCAAAGGCGTGATGCGCCTTGCCGAACGCTTCCATCAACGGCTCGGGTACGCGCTCCAGGGCATCGCTTTTGAGCACATAGAGGTACATGCCGTCTTTTTTCTTGCTGCGGTAGATGGAGCAAATACGTTTCAAGGCTGTTCTCCGGCATTGGCCAGGCTGTCGAGCAACGCCTGGCCCATCAACTCGCGGCGCCAGCCACGCAGCGAGTCTGGCAATTGGTAAGGCCCATCGGGGTAGCCACTTTTAACCAGGGCTTCGAGGGTTTTCTTGCGCAGCATCAGTTCCGGCGCCATGTCCAGGCGCTCGGCGAAAGTTTGGCCCAGGGCCCGCAGTTGCTTGATCAACGCGGCAGCGTCCACGGGTAACGGCTCAGCCACGGCAGGCGGCCATTGGTCCATGGGCACGCTACCGGTGCGTTTGATCAGGTCCAGCAAAAACTGGCCGTCCTGGCGCACGGTGCGCGGGTGCATGTCTTCGATCTTGCCCAGGGCGGCGAGGTTATCCGGCTGGGATTTGGCCAGGGGCCACAACGAGTGTTCGCGAATAATACGGTTGCGCGGCAAGTCGCGAGCACGGGCCTGCTGCTCGCGCCAGGCGCACAGTTCACGCAACACCGCGAGTTGGGCACGGGACAATTTCCACGCCAGCTTGGCGTCGCGGTACACCTCGTAGGGGTCGATCTCGCGGCGCAGGTTGGCCACCAATTCGGCGCCGTCTTCCAGTACCCAGGCGTATTTGTCATCCGACAGTTGCGGGCGCAGAAGGGTGTAAACCTCGGCCAAGTGCACCGCGTCTTCGGCGGCGTAGCTGATCTGCGTCTCCGACAATGGCCGCTGCAGCCAGTCGGAGCGGGTTTCACCCTTGGGCAACTCGATATCCAACACCGCCTGCACCAGGCGCGAGTAGCCCATGGAAAAACCGAGGTTGAGGTAGGCCGCTGCCAATTGGGTGTCGAACAACGGCACCGGCAAGCTGCCGGTCAGGCGCGACAGCACTTCCAGGTCTTCACTGCAGGCGTGCACCACCTTGATCACCGCTGGGTTCTCCAGCAAGGCGGCCAAGGGTTGCCAATTGTCGATGGTCAGGGGGTCGATCAGGTAAGCGCGCACGCCATCACCGATCTGGATCAGCCCGGCAATAGGGTAAAAGGTGTCGACCCGCATGAATTCGGTGTCGAGGGCGACGAATGGCAACTGCTGCCATTCGGCGCAATGCTGGCCGAGGCTATCGTTGTCGCAGATCCAGTGAATATCGATGGCCACACGGCTCTCCCTTGAAGAATGGCGCGCAGTATATATCGCGAAAGGGGCTTGCGAGCATCCGCAGTGCACACGCCATCATGAAAACTCCGACAGGAGATGAAGAATAGTCCGACAAAGGGGCGTTATCCTCTCTTACGCAAAACGTAGACGCACCATCGCCGCGAGCCCGGCAGGAACTCTTGGTAATTGAGGATTTTGAAGCCGGCTTGCCGAAACTCGCTCTCTACGGGCGTGCCCACGTTCACGGCAACAATCACCGTGTCGCGGCTGACGCGGTGAAACTCGTGCAATAACATGAGTCGCGCATCACTGTCGGGCACATGGCGAAACAAATCCAGGCAAAAAATGCAGTCCACCGCATTCGCCGAAAGGCCAATGGAAAACGCCGAGCCCTGGAATGTTTTGACACGCTTGAGCAACCCGCCGGGGTGATGGGTGCGCGCGTGATCGAGCATCGCCTGGGAGTTGTCCGAGGCCAGTATCACGCGGTTGACGTGTTCGGCCAGCACCGGCCAGAAGCGCCCGGAACCGCACGCCAGGTCGAGGATAAGCCCTGGCTCCCCCGCCACCTTCAGGGCTTGGCGTACCAACCGCGCATCGCGCCACGCCGACAGGCGCTGCAACAGCCTGGGCGGACGCGGGTCGCCACAGCCCCTGGCATGCTCACGGTCATAGCGCTCGGTGAATTCGGTCTCGATGGAGGATGGAGGTTGTGGCGACATCGCGGGCTCATGTGAATGAAACGGTAGTAAACGACCTTGATTCGCAGCTTAACCGCCGCAACGTGAAAAAAAGGTCGAAAGCCCCCCACTAAAACCGGTCACGCTTGATGCAAGTACCAGCGCCAATCCTGCTCCCCTACCTCGCCCATGAACTGGCGGTATTCGGCACGTTTGACCGCCAGGTAAACGCCGAGGAATTGGCGCCCGAACGCATCCGGTGCCCAGCGGGAGGTTTCCAGCGCGCGCAAGGTGGTCAGCCAGTCGGTGGGCAACAGTTCCTTGGCCTGGGCGTAGCCGTTGCCTTGCACCGGGGCGCCAGGGTCGAGCTGTTCGCGGATGCCTCGATGAATGCCGGCCAGGATCGCAGCGGCCGCCAGGTAGGGGTTGGCGTCGGCCCCGCAGATGCGGTGTTCGATATGCCGGGATTGAGCCGGGCCACCGGGCACTCGCAGGCTGACGGTGCGGTTGTCCACGCCCCAGGTGGCAGCGAGCGGCGCATAGCTGTTGGTTTGGAAGCGTCGATAAGAGTTGGCGTTGGGGCAGAACATCAACAGTGAATCGAGCAAGGTGCTGAGCATGCCGCCCACGGCCTGGCGCAGCAGTGGCGTGCCGTCGGCCGCTTCACTGGCAAACAGGTTATTGCCCTGGGCATCGGCCAAGCTGACGTGCATGTGCATGCCTGTACCGGCCAGGTCGTCAAACGGCTTGGCCATGAAACAGGCGGTCATTCCATGTTTGTGCGCCACGCCCTTGACCAGGCGTTTGTAGCGCACGGCTTCGTCCATCGCCTGCAGCGCGTCGGTGCGGTGTTCGAGGGTGATTTCCACTTGGCCTGGCGCGTACTCGGAGATGGCCGTGCGCGCCGGAATCCCTTGCAGTTTGCAGGCGCTGTAGAGGTCGGCAAGAAACGGCTCGATCTGCTCCAGCTCGCGCAGGCCGTACACCTGGGTCGAGCGCGGACGCTTGCCATCCACATCCCGCGCCGGTTGCGGGCGGCCGTTACTGTCGGGCTTCTGGTCGAGCAGGTAGAACTCCAGCTCCGCCGCCATCACCGGGTAATAACCGTCGGCCTTGAGCGCCTCGATAACATTGGCCAGCAGGTGCCTGGGGTCGGCCACGGTGGCGGGCAGGCCTTCGGTGGGGTGCATGCTGACTTGCACCGCCGCGGTGGGGATCAAGCGCCATGGCATGCGCTGCAAGCTGCCGCTGATCGGATAGGCGCGGCAGTCGATATCCCCCACCTCCCAAACCAGCCCGGAGTTTTCTACGTCATCGCCATTGATAGTCAGGCCGAGGATGGTGCTGGGCAGAGGCCGGCCACTTTCGTACACCGCCAGCAGTTCGTCGCGGTGCAGCAGCTTGCCGCGCGGTACGCCGTTGTTATCGAGGATAAACAGCTCGAACATCTCAATGTCGGGGTTCTGTTCAAGGAAGGTCTGGGCTTCATGCAGGCGGGCAAAAACACTCATGGGAATTCTCATACGTTTGCGTCAGGCAAGCGCGCAGGCGCCGCCGGGCAGATGCGCACAGGTGCGCGTCATCCATGGGGTAGATCAACGTAGGAGAGAGGTATCTGGCGGGCGCGCGTGTCGGCAATGGAACAGAGCCCAGAACGCAAGCGCAGACGGCAATGTCGCGGTGTGAATGTCGGGGCAAGCGTGCATGCGCGCTTCACAGTGATAGAAAGACTTGAGCGTCACACGCGGGGATACGCGGGTAAATTCAGGCTTGACGGAGTTTGGTTGCAGTTTGGCTAAACATTCACCGCGCCTTGCCACCCTGCCCTGTGCTGGAAATAATGAGCCCCCGACCGTGCCCCAAGGATTCGACCCCATGAAAGCGCCTCTGGCCCTCTGTGTACTGGCAAGCCTGGCCACTGTCGCCCAGGCCGACACCGCTGCATCTCGCCTTGACGACGTGATTGCGCGCGGCACCCTCACCGTGTGTACCACCGGCGACTACAAGCCTTACACCTCGCTGCGCAGCGACGGCGGCTATGAAGGCATCGACATTGCCATGGCCGAGTCTCTCGCCAAGAGCCTGAACGCCAAAATCACCTGGGTGCCTACCACCTGGAAAACCCTGATGCCGGACTTTCTGGCCCAACGCTGCGACATCGCGGTGGGCGGTATTTCCGTGTCGTTGGAACGTCAGAAAAAAGCCTTCTTCAGCCAATCACTCGGAGTCGACGGCAAGATCCCGCTGGTGCGCTGCGCCGACGTGCAGCGTTACCAGACGGTGGAGCAGATCAACCAGCCCCAGGTGCGAGTGATCGAACCAGCGGGCGGCACCAACGAAGTGTTTGCCCGTGCGCACTTGGGCCAGACGCAGATTCGCCTGCATGACAACGTGACGATTTTTGATGAGCTGCTGGCGGGCAAAGCCGATGTGATGATTACCGACGCCAGCGAGGCGCGTTATCAGCAGAAGCTCAAGCCTGGGTTGTGCGCGGTCAACCCGGAGCAACCGATGCAGTACAGTGAAAAAGCGTTTTTGTTGCCGCGCGATGATGTGGCCTGGAAGAGTTACGTAGATCAGTGGTTGCATTTAAGTGTAGCGACGGGGGCGTATGCGGGGATTGTGGGGCAGTGGTTGGCTGCGCCTTGAATGCGGGGTGTCGGGTAGATCGGCGTTGATTGTCCGGCCGTCATCGCAGGCAAGCCAGCTCCCACATTTGGATCCTGGGGCGTCAGCCCGGCCCTACGCCTTGATCAACGCTACAAACGCCGCACACGCAGCGCTGCGATACGCGCCCTTGCGGCTCAGCAGTGCCGCGGTGCGCTGCGGCAACGGTGGGGCAATCGCCACGGCATGCAGGCCTGCCTGGGCCTCGGCCAGTGCGCGGGGCAGGATGGTTGCCAGGGGCGTGCTGCGCACGATTTCGATAATCGCGCTGATGGAATTGGCCTCCACGGCAATCTGCGGTTTAACCCCTTGCTGGTGGCAGTAGTCGTCGATGTAGCGGCGGGTGGCGAAGCCTGTGTTCAGTAGCACCAGAGGCTGTTCGAGCCAGGCCGGTTGTGTGCGTTCGGGGTGACTGGCACTGACGACCAGGCTCAGCTCTTCGACAAACAGCGCCTCACAGTCGATCTCCAGCCCATGCTCGCCGGTAAAGCCGATGCCGATATCCAGCAAGTCCTCGCCCAGCGCGGCTTCGATACGGTCTTGGGTCAGTTCCTCGATGCTCAGGGTGATGCCCGGATACAGCTGGTTGAAACGCGCCAGCAATGGCCCGATCAGGTAGGCGGTGAAAGTCGGCGTCATGGCCAGGCGCAAATGCCCTCGGCGCAGGTCCTGCACGTCATGTATGGCGCGGGTGCCGGCTTGTAGATCCTGCAAGGCCAGCCGCGCATAACGCACATAGGCCTGCCCCGCGTCGGTCAGGCTGACACTGCGCCCGGAGCGGTCCAGCAGTGGCGCGCCCAGGCTTTCTTCCAGTTGCTTGATCTGTTGCGACAAGGTCGGCTGCGACACGTGCAGCGCCTCTGCAGCCCGCGTGAAGTTGCGGTGCTCGGCAACGGCCAGCAAGTAACGGATATGACGCAACAGCATGGGCAGCGCTCCAACTATAGGCATGACTTATAGAAAGCATAATAAACCGGTCTTGGACCCTATAGCCAAAAATTCCCATCCTTGCCCCCATCAGCGACGCAAGGAGAACCACCATGCAGCATCTCATCGACGGCTTTCGCAAATTCCAACGTGAAGCCTTTACCCCTCGCAGTGACTTGTTCAAACACCTGGCGACCACGCAAAGCCCCGGCACCTTGTTCGTGTCCTGCTCTGACAGCCGCGTAGTCCCCGAGCTGTTGACCCAGCAGGAACCCGGCGACCTGTTCGTCATCCGTAACGCCGGCAACATAGTGCCGTCCTACGGCCCGGAGCCGGGAGGTGTGTCGGCCACAGTCGAATATGCCGTAGCGGTGCTGGGCGTCAGCGACATCGTGATTTGCGGGCACTCGGACTGCGGCGCGATGACTGCAATTTCTACCTGCAAATGCCTGGACCACCTGCCCGCCGTGGCCAACTGGTTGCGCCATGCCGAGTCGGCCAAGGTGATCAATGCCGCCCGTACGCATGCCTCGGACGCTGCACGCCTGGATTCATTGGTGCGCGAAAACGTGGTCGCCCAACTGGCCAACCTCAAGACTCACCCTTCGGTCGCCCTGGCGCTGGAACAAGGCCGGATGAACCTGCATGGCTGGGTGTACGACATCGAAACCGGCGGCATTGACGCTTTGGACGGGCACACCGGGCGCTTCGTCTCCCTGCTCGACCACCCCAGCACCCGTGCCCACGCCGCCTGAACCCTAATCAACCCAAGAGGACGTCACCATGTTGCAATCCCAATTCGCTCAAACCCCACGCCTGGCCCTGGCCGACACCGTTATCGACCTCAAGGCACGCAAAAACCTGTCGTGGCAGGACCTCACCGACGGCACCGGGCTGAGCCTGGCATTCGTCACCGCAGCCCTGCTCGGCCAGCACCCGCTGCCCAAGGAAGCGGCCGACATCGTGTGCGGCAAACTCGGCCTTGACGAGGACGCCAGCCGCCTGCTGCAAAGCGTCCCACTGCGCGGCAGCTTCCCGAGCGGTGTGCCGACCGACCCAACCATGTACCGTTTCTATGAAATGCTGCAAGTCTACGGCTCTACCTTGAAGGCCCTGGTGCATGAGCAATTCGGCGACGGCATCATCAGCGCCATCAACTTCAAACTGGACATCAAGAAAGTCGAAGACCCGGACGGCGGCTCCCGTGCGGTCATCACCCTGGACGGCAAATACCTGCCGACCAAACCCTTCTGATTCGCCGCCAACCGTCTACGCTCTTGGCACACCAACAAGAACGAGGGACGGGTAAATGAAGAGACTGCTCCGATTCACCTGGCTGCTGCTGTTGTGTTGCAGCCAGGTGCATGCCGCCACGGCACAGGAAGCGGATGCCCAAGCCGCCAAGGCCCTGCTGGAAAAGGCCTTGGCGTACTACCACAAGCAAGGTGACAAGGCGTTCGCCGCCTTCAGCCGTCAGGGCGAGTTCATCGACCAGGACCGTTATGTGTTTGTGGTCGATACAAAAGGCGTACTGCTGGCCAGTGGCGGGCCCTCCTCCGCGCTCATAGGTCGCGATGTGTCCGAGGTACTCGGACCGGATTTGCGCCAATCCTTCAAGGACGCGCTCAAGGTGCCCGAAAACCAGGGTATCCAGCAGGCTGACTACCGCTGGCAGAACTGGAATGACGGCAAGGTCGAACATAAACACGTGTTTTATCAGCGCGTGGGCGAACGCATCCTGGCGGTCGGTTATTACTTGCCGCGCGCCACACCGGAACAGGCACGGGCGCTGCGCAACAAGGCGGTGGAGGCGTTGGTCAAGGATGAAGCCGGCACGCTCAAGGCGATCAACTCCTTGCAAGGCGGCTTCCTGCAAGATGATCTCTACGTATTCGTGGTGGACCTGAACACGCGGCGCTACGTCGCCCATGGCACCAACCTGCGCCTGATCAACACCGATTTTGCCAAGATCAAGGACCCGGATGGCAAACCGGTGGGTGTGCCGATCCTCCAGATGATGGCTGAACAGGACCAGGGCGAATACAAATACCGCTGGAAAAACCCGGTGACCGGCAAGGTCGAGAACAAGCATGCCTATGTGCGCAAGAGCGGGCATTTCATGGTTGCGGTGGGGTATTACAGCCCCTGATCCTGATCATTCCCACGCTCTGCGTGGGAACGCCGCCTGGGACGCTCCGCGTCCGCTTATCTAACTTTGTCTTCACGGCCGCGCAGTACCCGATTCGGCATCGCTATCGCAGCGGCCAACCCCAGCAGCGACACCGCCGCACTCACCATCAGCAAATGCCGGAACGTCACCGCCAGCTCGCCGCGCAACGCATCTTGCGCCGGGCCGGGTGCGGCGTTGAGGCCGTCGAGCAGCACGTTGCCGGAACTGCCTTCGGCCACCAGTGCGCCGCTTGCCAGATGGGCGAAACTGGAATCGTGTAACAGCGCCAGCAGCAACGCCGACATGCAAGCCACCCCCACTGCCCCGCCCAGGGAGCGAAACAGGTTGGTGGTGCTGGTGGCCACACCGATATCCCGTTGCTCCACCGAGTTCTGCGTCCCCACCAACGAGGTCGGGAACTGCATGCCGGCGGCGATACCGCACAACAACATGAAGACGCTGGTAAGCGCCACCGCCTGGGGCGCGCTGTAGGCCATGCCGAGAATCGCCAGCGGGCTCAACACCGCGCCGCTGAGGATCATCGGTTTATAGCGGCCGGTCACCGAGGTCATGCGCCCGGCGAAATACGCGCCCATCGGCAAGCCCATCGCCAACGGCAGCAAGTGCAGGGCTGCGCTGTCGGCCCCAGCGCCGGTCACGGTCTGGTAGCGCAGGGGCATCAGCACTGTCAGGGAAATCGCCTGGAAGCTGGTGACGAAAATCGTGCACCAGCACAACACCGCACTGCGGTTGGCAAACAAGTGCATCGGCAACAGCGGTTCCCGCGCCCGGCGTTCGTGCCACACAAACACGCTTAACGCCATCAGTGCGCAGGCCAGCAACCCCAGCACTTGATCGTCACGCCACGAATGGCCCTGGCCGATTTCAGTGATGCCCAGCAACAAGGCGGTGAGGCCGACGATCATCAGCACCGTGCCGAGGTAATCGATGATCGGCTTGCGCTGCGGCACCGGCAGCCCCACCAGGGTGCGATGGGCCACGTACCAGGCGCCGACGCCCAGTGGCAGGTTGATCAAAAACACCCAGCGCCACGACAGGTACTCGGTCATATAACCGCCCAGCACCGGCCCGGCCACGCTGGCCACCGCGTACATGCTGCTGAAATACCCCTGATAACGTCCCCGTTCGCGGGGAGGAATAATGTCGCCAATGATCGCCTGGCTCACAGAGACCATCCCGCCAGCGCCGATGCCCTGCAGCACCCGCGCCAGCACAAGTTGCTCCATGCTTTGCGCCAGGCCGCAAAACAACGACGCCAGGGTGAACAGGCCCATGCCGATGAGCATCATGGGCCGGCGCCCATACAGGTCACCGAGCTTGCCGTAGATCGGCACCGCCACGGTCATCGCCACCATGTAGCCGGAGATCACCCAGGCCAGCAGGTTGACGTCATGGAACTGTGCGGAAATGGCCGGCATGGACACGGCGACAATGGTCTGGTCCAGGGCACCCAGGAAGATCGCCATCATCAGCGCGACCAGGATACTGCGCACGGCGGGAACGGTTGGAGCGGGCTGATTGAGGTGAGTCACGGCAGAACCTTCGAGCAGGGCCCACAGGCAACGGTCACCGGTGGGAATGCTCGATACGATAGCAGGCTATTCGATAGGCTCGTAAGGAAGGCCGACGTAATTTTCTGCGATGGTTTTGCGCCCGGCCTGGGAGTGGATGAAATAGACCAGCTCGCTCTCGGCAATGCGCTGGCTGAAGGCGTCCGCCTGGGGAAACTGATGCAGCATCGAGGTCATCCACCAGGAAAACCGCTCGGCTTTCCACACTCGGCGCAGACAGATTGCCGAGTATTTTTCCAGCAAGTCCAGGCGCCCTTCGTGGTACACCTTGAGCAAGATGCGAAACAAGGTGCTCACATCACTGGCCGCCAGGTTCAAGCCCTTGGCACCGGTGGGCGGCACAATGTGCGCGGCATCGCCGAGCAGGAACAGGCGCCCGTACTGCATGGGTTCCACCACAAAGCTGCGCAGCGGCGCGATGCTTTTCTCGATCGACGGGCCAGTAACCAATTGTTCAGCCAATGAGCCGGGCAGGCGGCTTTTGAGTTCATCCCAGAAACGTTCATCCGCCCAGTCTTCCAGCTTCTCTTCGACCGGCACTTGCAGGTAGTAACGGCTGCGGGTCGGCGACCGCATGCTGCACAGCGCAAAACCCCGCGCGTGTTTGGCGTACACCAGTTCGGCATGTACCGGCGGCGTGTCGGCCAGCACGCCCAGCCAGCCGAAGGGGTAGACGCGTTCGAACACCTTCAGCGCTTGCGCCGGTATCGACTGGCGGGCCACACCATGGAAACCGTCGCAGCCGGCAATGTAGTCGCACTCCAGGCGAAAGGCTTGGCCTTCATGCTCGAAGGTCAGCCAGGGCTGTTCACTTTTCAGGTCATGGGGTTGAACATTGGAGGCTTCGTACAGGGTGATGGCACCGGCGGCTGCGCGGGCGGCCATCAGGTCGCGGGTGACCTCGGTCTGGCCGTAGATCATCACCGACTGGCCGCCGGTCAAGGCCTTGAGGTCGATGGAAGTGAGTTGGCCATTGAGGGCAATGTCAAACCCGTCGTGCACCAGACCCTCGGCGTCCATGCGTTGGCTGACCCCGGCTTCGCGCAGCAGGTCGACCATGCCCTGTTCCAACACACCGGCGCGGATACGGCCTTGTACGTAATCGGCGCTCTGACGCTCTAGAACGAGGGTCTGGATGCCAGCATTGTGCAGCAGTTGGCCGAGCAGCAATCCGGAAGGACCGGCACCGATAATGGCGACTTGGGTTTTCAGGGTTTTCATTATTTTTATGACCTTCAAGCTTCACGCGAACGTATGGAGTGAAAGAGTTGTCATTGCTCTTGTGGCTGACATTTTTCACTTGAGTGAGGCTCATAAGAAGGTGAAAACTGCGTCAAAACCTGTGCTTTTCGCCAATCGGGGCGATTACCGAACCACTATCCTGAGTATCGGATTGAAACCATGACCAAAACCGCGATTCCGGTCTTCAAGCTTTACGGGGAAAGCCAGCAGTGGCCGACTCCCGATTTGTTGCACTGCGAAACCATTTCCCGGCGCAGTCGGGAATACCAGTGGGAAATCCAGCCCCACCGGCACGCGGACCTGTGCCAGTTGCTGTATGTGCACAAAGGCCAGGCACAACTGGAAATCGAAGGCCAGCGCACCACGCTCAATGAGTCGAGCCTACAAGTGCTGCCACCGCTTTGCGTGCACGGCTTTCGTTTTTCCGAGGATGTGGAAGGGTTTGTGGTAACGCTGTCGGCACCGCTGGTCAGCCACTTGCAGGCGCAACTGGGCTCTACCGTCGATGGCCTGCACACACTCGGCAGCTACCCGGCGGGCAAGGACAGCGATTACTTGAACAGCCTGTTCGTACGTTTGCAGGACGAATACGCCGATGACCAACCGGCACGGGACATGATGCTGCACGCCCTGGTCAGCGTGTTATTGGTGTGGGTCAGCCGCCAGGCGATCCAGCGCCGCCACCCACGGGCGCCACGGGGTCGTGAGTACTTTCGGCGGTTTACGCAACTGGTCGAACAGCATTACCGCGAACACCCCAAGATTGAAGACCTGGCCCACAAGCTGGGTATCTCGGTCTCACACTTGAACGGGACGTGTCGGGAGTTGGGTGGGCAACCGGCGTTGCAGATCATGCATGATCGCCAGTTGCTGGAAGCCAAGCGCCTGCTGACCTACACCAGCATGACCATCAACGAGATGTCCGAGGTGCTGGGCTTTTCCGACCCGACCAATTTCTCACGGCTGTTTCGCCGCAGGGTCGGTTTTTCACCCAAGGCGTTTCGTGAACAACTGAAGGCAGAGCAGCCTACCTGAGCGCACTGAAACTGCCGGTGCGGGGAACGCATTGGTCCTGATGGCAGCTGATGGCGAATGCCGCCGGCTGCATGCGTGTTTGCTCGACGCGGTAGGCGGCAGTCCCATACAGCGCTGTCGCCAATGCGCAGAGGGTGAAAATCGTCAGGTACTTTCTGGTTTTGATGCTCATGGCACAGACCTCTGAACGGATCTACAGGGTGCTGTTTAAAGCATAGGTCAGTCAGGGCAACTTGCCATGATGCGCTGCCATTCAGCGCGCTTATTTCACCTCAGAGCCCTATGTCCCAAACCGGCTCTTCGGGAAACCGCAGCACCAGGAAATCCAGGAGGCTACGCAGCGCCGAAGGCATGTGTTTGCGTGAGGCGTACACCGCATAGATATTCATCTGTCGCGGCTCGGCGTGCGGCAGCAAGCGCACCAACTCCCCACTGCGAATCAGCTCGCCGGCCTGATAACTGGGCAACATCGCCACCCCTGCCCCGGCCAGCGTCACGCGCATTAACGTGCTGGCTTCGTTGGCCGTGATATTGCCGTGGACCGGCACCGACACGTGCTCTCCGTTTTCTTCGAAATGCCACAGGCTCTTGCCGAAGTAAGAGTGGGTCAGGCAGTTGTGCCGGGCCAGGTCTTCGACTTTCTGCGGCGCCGGATGCTCGCGCAGATAAGCCGGTGTGGCGCATACCACCGAGCGACATACGGTCAGGCGCCGGGCGATCAGGTTGGGGTCCAGATCGTTGCTGGTGCGGATCGCCAGGTCGATGCGCTCGTCCACCAGGTTCACCGTGCGATCAAGCATCTGCAAATCCACCGTCACCAGGGGGTAAAGCTTGACGTATTCGGCAATCGCCGCGCCCAGCTGCGCCTGGCCGAACGAAGTGCTGACGCTCAGGCGCAACAGGCCTCGGGGCGCATCATCGGGCTCGCTGACGGCGGCCTGCATATCACCGCACAGTTCCAACAATTGCCGGCAACGCGGCAGCGTTTCTCCGCCGGCGGCGGTGAGGCTGAGCTTGCGCGTGGTGCGGTGCAGCAGGCGTGCGCCCACCCAGTCTTCCAGCTCGGCCAGGTAGCGCGAGACCACCGGGCGCGACAGGTCAAGGTGGTCGGCAGCGGCGGATTGGCTGCCCAGGTCCACCACGGTGACAAACACGCGCATTGCTTGAAGACGATCCATGATTTGCCCGATTTTAGAAACAAACTATGTCCCAGCATCGCATTTTTTGTCGTGTTTTATGCAACTAAGCTCTGTGCATCCCTTACCGATGGCAGGAGCTGCCCGATGTTCTCGACCTTCAAACGCTTGACCCTGGCCACCGCCGCCCTGGCCTTCGCTGCCCACGCAGCAGCGGCAGAGCTGAAACTCGACGTGTACAACCCAGGCGAAGCCGCGATCTTCCCGGTCAGCTCGGTGCTGGTGAGCGGCGAGAAAGACGCGATCCTGGTGGATGCGCAATTCGGCAAAGGCCAAGCCGAGCAGCTGGTGCAGAAGATCCGCGCCAGCGGCAAGCACCTGACCACCATCTACATCAGCCATGGCGACCCGGACTACTACTTCGGCCTCGACACCCTGACCGCCGCCTTCCCCGACGCCAAAGTGCTGGCGCCACAGCCAGTGGTGGACCATATCAACGCCACCGTCGCCGACAAGCTGGCCTTCTGGGGCCCGAAAATGGGCGCCGACAAGCCGGCCAAGACCCTTATGCCGCAAGTGCTTAAAGGCCACAGCCTGACCCTGGAAGGGCAACAGCTTGAAGTGGTTGGCCTTGACGGCCCGCAGCCAGATCGCAGCTTTGTGTGGATTCCGTCGATCAAGGCCGTGGTCGGTGGTGTGGTGGTCGCTGAAAACATCCACGTCTGGATGGCCGATACCCAGAGCGCGCAATCCCATAAAGACTGGCTGGCTACCCTCACGCGCATTGAAGACCTGAAGCCGAACACCGTGGTGCCGGGCCATTACCTGGGCACGCCATCGCTGGCCTCGGTCACCTTCACCGCCGATTACATCAAGGCCTTCGACCTCGAAACCGCCAAGGCCAAGGACTCCGCCGCCCTGATTGCGGCCATGAAAAAACGCTACCCCACCCTCGCCGACGAAAGCTCGCTGGAACTGAGCGCCAAAGTCGCCAAGGGCGAAATGAAGTGGTAACTGGCTTTAAACCTTAACCCTGTTGGAGAACATCATGAGCAAGATCGCAATCATTGGTGCCACTGGCCGCGCCGGTAGCCAACTGCTGGAAGAAGCGCTGCGCCGCGGGCATACCGTCATCGCCATCGCCCGCAATACCGACAAGCTGGCTGTGCGTCCTGGCGTTACGGTCAAACAGGTTGATGCCCTGGATGCCGAAGCCTTGCAACACGCCATCAGCGGCAGCGACGTGGTGATCAGCGCGGCGCACTTCGCCACGCTTCCCGCCAGCGCCGTGATCGGCCCGGTGAAAAAGGCTGGTGTGAAACGTTTGTTGGTGGTCGGCGGCGCCGGTTCACTGCTGTTGCCCGGTGGCGGGCGCGTGATCGACAGCGAAGGGTTCCCGGCTGAATATAAAGCTGAAGCCAGTGCCGGGGCGCAATTCCTGGAAACGCTGCGCCAGGAAAAGGAACTGGACTGGACCTTCCTGTCGCCATCGGCCCTGTTCGACGGCACCGAGCGCACCGGCAAATTCCGCCTGGGCACGGATGATCTGCTGGTGGACAGTGACGGCAACAGCTCGATCAGTTTTGCCGACTTCGCCATCGCCATGCTGGATGAAGTGGAAACACCGAAGCACTCGCGCCAGCGCTTTACGGTCGGTTACTGACCCAACGCCGTCAACGCTAACCACGATGCGAAGCGAGCCGCTCTTGATCTGCTTTTGATCTGCTTTTGATCTTGATCTTAGGCGCCCCGTTAAACCACGCTGGCCGGAATTCGACAGTGATTTGGGGGGTAAACCGGCAGGGATGCCGGTTTAACCGCCCCGCGCCATGAATGGCGCGTGGCGGCGGCCCCCCAAATCACTGGCGGATTACGGGCACACCGAGCCTAGGCGAGGTGCCGAGTGGTGGGGCAAGAGCCCTTTGGTTACTTTGGGCTGGGCCGGCATTTCGGCTCTTTTCCAAAGTGACCCGCTGTCAGAGCGGAACCCTAGGCGGCCGTTACCGCAGCAATGGATATGTACACAATCCAACTGTGTTGACTGTCAGTCCGCCTTCGCGAGCAAGCCCGCTCCCACAGTTGGATCGTGGGGTGTCTGGTAGATAGGCGTTGGCTTTCAGGCCCTCATCGCAGGCAAGCCAGCTCCCACATCTGGATCGTCGGGGTGTCAGGTAGATAGGTGTCGGCTTTCAGGCCGTCATCGCAGGCAAGCCAGCCACAGTTGGATCGCGGCGAGTCAGGTAGATAGGCGTAGGCTGTCATCCCACACTGGCCTCACTCACCAACCAATCCATCAGCGCGACCAACCCAACCGACGGTTCCTTCCCCGGCGGATACACCAGGAAATACCCCATCCCCGTCGACACCCGCAGTTCAAACGGCATCGCCAACCGCCCCGCCCTCAGATCCTCGCCAATCAACGCACTGTCGCCCATCGCCACCCCGGAGCCCTGGGACGCTACGGTCATTGCCAAGTCCAAGGTTTCGAAGTGGTGCCGTTGGATGGGGTCGCTCAAGCAGGCATTGGCAGCCTTGAGCCACAACGTCCAATCGCGCTCGTCTCGGGTCGGGTGCAACAGTACCTGATGCTGCAAATCCTGCGGCGTACGCAAACTGCCCAGCAACCCAGGCACGCAGACCGGCGTGAGACGCTCGTCGAACAGATGCCGCGCCTCGGCCGACTGCTCGGCGATGGGCCCGTAGATCACCGCCGCGTCAAACGGCTCACGACGAAAGTCGACGTTATAGGCCACCGTCGTGGTGAGCTCCACCGGCACATCCGGGCGTTCTTTTTGCCATTGCAGCAAGCGCGGCAACAACCAGCGCATCACGCAGGTGGACGCTTTGAGCTGCAAGGTGCGGCGCCGGTCACCGATGTGCTCCACCGCGTCAGCGAGCAAGCCAAACACCTGTTGCGCGCATGCCAGCCATTCGCGCCCCTCCTCCGTCAGGCTCAAGCCACGCGCCTGGCGCTGAAACAAGGCATAGCCCAACTGGCTTTCCAACCCGGCCACCTGTCGACTCACCGCGCCCTGGGTAATGTGCAGGTGTTCGGCGGCACGGGTGAAGTTGCAGCACTGGGCTGTGACCCAGAAGGTGTGCAACGCAGGTAACGGTGGGAGGCGTTTCATCGGGGCGCAGCCATGACGGGAGGACATGGCGAGTATGACTTTTTATCGATTGTTGCCGCCACCGGCCAACCGCTCCAATAGCGCTTCGACCCCATCACAAGAGCGACCTGTATGGCGACCTGCGGCGAAGTATTGGTGCACCTCCTGGAACGCTACGGCGTGGACCACGTATTCGGCATTCCCGGCGTACATACCGTGGAGCTGTACCGGGGCTTGGCGCGCTCCAGCATTCGACATGTCACCCCGCGCCACGAACAGGGCGCCGGCTTCATGGCCGACGGTTATGCGCGCACCTCTGGCAAGCCCGGCGTGTGCTTTATCATCACCGGCCCCGGCATGACCAATATCACCACGGCCATGGGCCAGGCCTATGCCGACTCGATCCCGATGCTGGTGATATCCAGCGTGCAGTCACGCAGCCAACTGGGCGGTGGGCGCGGCAAGTTGCATGAGCTGCCGAACCAGAGCGCGCTGGTGGCCGGGGTGGCGGCGTTCTCCCACACCTTGATGTCGGCGGCTGAACTGCCCGCCGTGCTGGCGCGGGCGTTTGCGTTGTTTCAGGCCGGTCGGCCGCGCCCGGTGCATATCGAGATCCCCCTGGATGTGTTGGTGGAAAATGCCGACGCGTTGCTGGGTAGCACGCCTGTCAGCGTCACCCGCGCTGGCGCGGCACCGGCGGCCGTGCAGCAGATGAGCCAGAGGCTGGCTGCGGCCAAGCGCCCGCTGATCCTGGCCGGTGGCGGCGCCATTGACGCAGCCGCCGAACTGACCCGCCTCGCAGAAGCCCTCGGCGCGCCCGTGGCCCTGACCATCAACGCCAAGGGTATGTTGCCGGCCGCGCACCCGCTGCTGATCGGCTCCACGCAAACACTGCCCGCCACCCGTGCCCTGGTGGCTGAGGCTGACGTGGTATTGGCGATCGGCACCGAGTTGGCAGAGACCGACTACGACGTCACCTTCGCCGGTGGTTTCAACATTCCCGGTGCGCTGTTGCGCATCGATATTGACCCGGACCAGACCGTACGCAACTACCCGCCCCAAGTGGCACTAGTGGCCGACGCACGCATCGCCGCCCAGGCCCTGCTCACCGAAATCAACCGCCAGCCGCTGACGCCGCGCACTACCGACTGGGGCACAGCACGCGTCGCCCGTTTATGGGCCGAGCTGGAACCTACGTGGGACGCTGCGACGCGCGTGCAAACCCGGTTTCTCAACGCCGTTCTGGAGGAACTGCCGGGCGTAGTGTTCGTGGGCGACTCCACTCAACCGGTGTACAGCGGCAACCTGACCCTGAACCTCGACCACCCACGCTGCTGGTTCAACGCCTCTACCGGTTACGGCACCCTGGGTTATGCCCTGCCCGCCGCCATGGGGGCCTGGCTCGGGCGCGGCGATGGCCAACCGGTGGTGTGCCTGATCGGCGACGGCGGTTTGCAATTCACCCTGCCGGAACTGGCCAGCGCGGTGGAGGCCCGTACACCGGTGATCGTGCTGTTGTGGAATAACCAGGGTTATGAAGAGATCAAGAAGTACATGGTCAACCGTGACATCGAGCCGGTGGGTGTGGACATCTACACGCCGGACTTTATCGGTGTGGCCAAGGCTCTGGGCTGCGCGGCACAAAGCGTCCATGGCATTGAAGGGTTGCGCACGGCTTTACGTGCCGCCGCTGATCGCCAGGGGCCCACATTGCTTGAAATCGACCAGGCGCGGTGGGAGTTGCCGAGTCTGTAATCCCGCTAAGTTGGGCCTGTGGCGAGGGAGCTTACTCCCGTGACGGCCTGACAGCCGACGCCCAATGCGCTTTTACCTCACCACTTCGCATCCGCATTTTTTCAATAGCCCCTGCGACTTTCTGATTTGCCCCGCTACACACTCCATGGCCTGATTCGCCCTTGTTAATTCAAGGCAGGCCCATGGAAAACGTTCAGGCAAAATCCACCTGCGCACTATGGCTGATGATCAGCGTGGTGCTCGTCGCCCTCAATTTGCGTCCGTCGATGGCGGCCGTGGGGCCGTTATTGGCGTCGATTCGTGCGGATGTGCCGCTAAATTTCAGCAGCGCCGCCTTACTGACCATGTTGCCAGTCATGGCCATGGGCCTGGCGATGTTCTTTGGCATGGGCCTGGCCAAGCGCGTGGGCGAGCATCGCAGCATTGTCGTGTCGCTGCTGGTGATTGGGCTGGCGACCTTGTCGCGGTTGTTCCTGGATTCGGCACTGGAACTGATCGTGAGTGCCATCGCGGCGGGAGTCGGCATTGCGCTGATCCAGGCGTTGATGCCGGCGCTGATCAAGTCGCGTTTCAGCGCCAATGTTTCGTTATTCATGGGCCTGTATGTCACCGCGATCATGGGCGGCGCGGCCCTGGCTGCTTCGTTCTCGCCGTTGGTGCAAACCCAGACCGGCAGCTGGCGTATCGGCCTGGCGATCTGGGCACTGCTGGCGTTGTTGGCCCTGGTGTTCTGGTATGCGCAGCGTTCGGCCCTGCCGCCCTTACCCCACGCCGGTTCGGGCCCCCAGGAGGCTTTTTTCAGCAATCGCCGCGCCTGGTTGCTGGCGATCTTTTTTGGCCTCGGCACCGCGTCCTACACCTGTGTGCTGGCATGGCTGGCGCCGTACTACGTCGAGCAGGGTTGGAGTGAACAAAATGCCGGCTTGCTGCTGGGTTTCTTGACTGCCATGGAAGTGATCTCCGGCCTGGTCACACCGGCCATCGCCAACCGCCGCCAGGATAAACGCGGCGTGGTGGCGGTGCTGCTGGTGCTGATCATCCTGGGTTTCTGCGGCCTAATCCTCAGCCCGCAACATTGGAGCCTGTTGTGGCCCTGCCTGCTAGGCCTGGGGATTGGCGGCCTGTTCCCGATGAGCCTGATCCTGTCCCTGGACCACCTCGACAACCCGCGCCGTGCCGGTGGCCTTACCGCGTTTGTGCAGGGCATCGGTTATCTGATCGCCGGCCTGTCGCCGCTGATCGCCGGCATGATCCGCGACCAGTTGGGCAGCTTCGAATGGGCCTGGTGGTCATTGATGGCAGTGAGCGGGCTGATGCTGCTGATCGTCATGCGTTTCAACCCGGCGCATTACGCACGCCATATCCGCTGACGTCGTATTAAAAACATTTTTTGTCCCACACAAAACATTGAAAGGTCCTACAGAGCTTTCTATTGGTACGAGCGTTCCGTTAACATTTTGCTCAGTCTTGTACTGAGTTCGGTACAAAGGGTTTACGGACGAAACCGATGCTAAACAGTAACTTGCTCAGAAAGCTCGATATGCAGGATTTGATGGTGTTTATCGCCGTCTACGACCAGAGCAGCGTTACCGAGGTGTCTGAAACGCTGTTCGTCAGCCAGTCCACCGTGAGCTATAGCCTGAAGAAGCTGCGCACCAGCTTTGAAGATGAGCTGTTTATCAACACCCGCGCAGGCATGCGTCCTACGTACAAGGCCACCACCATGTACGAGCATGTGCAGAAGATTCTGGAAAGCATCAACCTGTGCCATGCCGGTGGCCAGGCTTTTGATCCGACCCAACAGGCCGTGACCTTCAATGTGTGTGCGCCGGAATATTTCGAGCAGCTGATTCTGCCGCGCCTGTTGAAGCGTTTCGACCATGCCGACCTGCCGGTGATCGTCAACGTGCAGAAGCTGGAAACCGACATCCCCGCCGACGACCTGCGTGAGGGTCGCCTGGACCTGGTGATCTGTTTCGGCCCGCACTTTCACCGCGCTCACAAAGACTTCAAGACCCAGATGCTGTTGGAGGACGACTTGGTCTGCGTGTGCGACCAACGCTCAGCGCCGAGGGAACAGGCGTTCAGCCTGCAGTCCTTCGTTGAGCGGCGCCACGTATTCCCCACACCCTGGACCTCCGACACCAACATGATCGACGGCTGGCTTGCGCGCCAGGCGCGCAAGCGTCAGGTGATTGCACGGGCCAACAGCTACAGCGCGGCATTGAAGATGATTGCCGGCACCGACTTCATCGTCACCCTGCCCCGCCGCGTGCAAAAGTTACTGGCACCGGCGCCGGCATTCGGTGTTTGCGAAGCACCTAACGGTTTGCCGGGGTTCACCCTGGATATGCAGTGGAACGAAACCGGTGGGCAGGACAGCGCCAATACCTGGTTTCGGGAGCAAGTGGTGAAGGTGTGTGCGGATCAGGGCCTTTTGTAATTGGATGGCGATGGTGGAAGTCAGCCGATGGCGATTTTGCTGTAGGAATCGCGATCAATATCCAGCAGCTCGACACTCAGTTGTACCTGCACACCTTCGGGCCACGGGCCCAGGTCCTGAAGTACCGCCAGCAGGCTTTCTGATAGCTGCTTCTTGATCTGCGGTGAACGCCCGCTCAATAACGCCAGACGCACCGCGACAAAACCGCGCTCACCCAGGCCAGTGCCGACCCGAAATCGCTCGACCGCCACCGCACGGCTCTTGATGTCGAACTCGGCGCCGAACTGACCGGAGGCCACCAACGCATGGTTAAGGCGCAACAGGGCCTTGTCGATGTCCAGTTGCGTCAGGTTGGCGGTGTGTTCCAAGTGCAGGTGCGGCATGCTTTTCTCCGAGTTTTTTGTAGGAAGATGCCAAGCTATATACCACGGAAAAACACCTCAAGCCTTGGCCACCAGCCCTCTATCACTCATGAATGCCTCCAGCCGCGAGCGCATCCAGCGCTCCGCCGGGTCGGTGTCGACATGGCTGAGCCACACCATCGACAAATCCAGAGTCGGGGTTTCGAACGGGAACGGCTCGCAGAACAGGTTCCCGCTGGCAGCCATGGCCTGGGCGGTGTAATCGGGCAGGCTGGCGATCATGTCGGTGCCGGCAAGCAAGGCCGGCAACGAGCTGTATTGCGGCACCGAGAGCACTACATGGCGTTTGCGGCCCACCTCGGCCAGCCACTCATCGGCAAACCCGGCGACGTTGGCGGTGTGGGACACCAGCACATGGGGCCGTGCGCAATATTCGTCGAGGGTCAGCGGTGTGTCCGAGGCATCGGCGCGCAGCAGGCACGGGCGGATGTGCCGCAACAGCTTACGCTTGGCATTGGCCGGCAGCCCGCGGGTCTGGGTGATGCCGACGGTAATATCGCCGGAAGCCAACAGGTCCGGAATGCGCCAGTAATCCACATGCTGCACCACAAACACCACCTGCGGCGCCTCCTGGCGCAAGGCGCGCAGCAAGGGTGGCAGCAGGCCGAACTCCACGTCATCGGACAGGCCGATGCGGAAAGTCATGGTGCTGATGGACGGGTCGAAATCATGGGTCAGGCTCAGGGCCGAAGACAGCGAGTCCAGGGCTGGCGACAGGTGCTGGATGATCTCCTCGGCGCGCGCCGTAGGCTCCATGCGATGGCCGACACGAATAAACAGTGGGTCGTTGAACAAGGTACGCAGGCGGTTGAGGGCCGAGCTGATGGTTGGTTGGCCGAGAAACAGCTTCTCCGCCACCCGCGTCACATTGCGCTCGAGCATCAGTGCTTCGAAGACCACCATCAAGTTGATGTCGGCCTTGCGTAATTCATTGCGATTCATCGGCGCCTGCCCCTTTGCCCAAGACAAGCGGCAGTTTAGGAAGGCTGCGGGGCTGCGTCTATGTGCGCACTGTTCAATAAACGGGTTTGGGACTATAAATCAGGTCTTGAAGGTTGCAGGTACCCCCTTGTGCTGGTCATTTTCGCCTTAAGCGTCCTGCTCAGCGGGGCTTTGCTCTGGGCCATCAAATTCATTGTGCACCCCACCGCCAGGACACTGCTGCGCGCATTTGTCGGCTTGTGCCTGGCGGCGGTGCTGGTTTACCTGGTGCTGGCTTCCGGATTCCCCACTTCGTTGCTGGTGTGAGACGCTTCCTGGCCCTGGCGCAGGCGTAAAGCCGACAACGCAGCCACCACCAACACCACGGTAATGACTTTCAAGCCGTTCATGGCATTGCCCGTGCTCATCTCAATGGCGCCCATCACCGACGGCCCGACAAAGCCGCCCAACAACCCGCACGCATTCACAAACCCCAGCCCTCCCGCCAAGGCCACGCCTTTGAGGCGCGAGGCCGGGTAGAGAAACACGATCGACTGCACCACAAAAAACATCACTGCAGACAGGCAAAAACCCAACAGGCTGAACACCGGCCCCGACACCGACGCAATGCCCAGCCCCAATGCCATGGTCAGCAACCCAGTGACCAGCAGCCGGCGGCAACGCCCGGGCGTGGTCGCAAAACGCGGGATCAATACCGCACCCAGTGCCGCCGCGATCCACGGCAACGAGGTCAGCAGGCCGACACTCATGGTGCTCAACTCGCCGTATTTGCTGATGATGCTCGGCAAGAAAAAGATCACGGTGTAGAGGGTGATCTGATGGCAAAAATACACAAAGATCGCCAGCAGGATTTGCGGCGTCAGCCAGTTTTTCAACGCATGGCCGCCCGCCCCCGCACCTTCCTCGGTTTCCTGGGCGATACGCTGTTCAATACCGCGTGCTTCTTCGGCCGACAGCCACGGCGCCTTGCTCGGACGGTCCGGCAACTTGCGCCACACCACCCAGGCAAACGCCACGGCGGGCAGGCCTTCGAGTAGGAACATCCACTGCCAGCCGTGCCAGCCGAGCATACCGTCCATACGCATCAAAGCCGCGCCCACAGGGCCACCGATGATGTTGGCAAAGCACACGCCCAGCAGGAAATACCCGGTGGCGCGCGCCCGCTGTTCGCGGTTGAACCAGTAGGTCAGGTACAGCATGACACCGGGAAATAAACCGGCTTCGGCAATACCCAGCAGCAGGCGCAATACGTAGAACGATGTTTCGCCCTGCACAAACGCCATCGCCGCAGAGATCAGGCCCCAGGTCACCATGATGCGGGCGATCCAGAACCGCGCTCCAACCTTGTGCATGATCAGGTTGCTGGGGATTTCTGACAGTGCATAGGTCAGGAAAAACAGTCCGGCGCCCAACCCGTAGGCGGCGGCAGAAATACCCAGGTCGACGTCCAGGTGATGCTTGGCCAGGGCGATGTTGGTGCGATCCAGAAAGCTCAGAATGTAGGCAATGATCAACAGTGGCATCAACTTGGCAAACATCAGTCTGTTGAGGGCCTGCGGTTCGCGGGGTGAGCCGGTCTTGACGTGCTTGGGCACTTCGATACGCATGGTGTGATCCCCTTATTGTTGTTGTGCGGGAATGTCGGCCACGTCATGACGCGGCCTTTTTGTCGATAAATAAACGGGATCAGAAATTGACCTGGTCACGCCCCTTGAGCCCGAGGATTTCCCGCGCTTCATCGGGCGTGGCGACGCGGTGGCCGAGAGCCTCGATCACCGTGCGAATGCGCCGTACCTGGTCGGCATTCGAAGCCGCCAGCTTGCCCGGCCCGTCCCACAACGAATCCTCCAGGCCCACCCGTGCGTTGCTGCCCATGGACAGGCCCATGGTCGCCAGCGGGATCTGCCCACGCCCGGCACCGAGGATCGACCACACGTAGTCATCGCCAAACAGGCGGTCGGCAGTGCGCCGCATGTGCGCCAGGTCTTCCGGGTGCCCACCGATGCCGCCACGCAGACCAAACACCGACTGGATAAACAGTGGTGGTTTGAGCAGGCCGCGTTCCAGGAAATGCGCGGCGGTGTAGAGGTGGCCGATGTCGTAGCACTCGATTTCAAAGCGGGTGCGGTTATCGGCACAGGCATTGAGGATGTGGGCAATGTCGCGGAAGGTGTTGCGAAAGATCCGGTCGTCGCTCTCTTCCAGATACGGGCGTTCCCAATCGTGCTGGAACTCGGTAAAGCGGTTGAGCATTTCGTACAGCCCGAAATTCATCGACCCCATGTTCAACGAGGCCAATTCCGGCTTGAACTGCATCACCGGTTGCAGGCGCTCCTCCACGCCCATAGTCGGCGCGCCGCCGGTGGTGATGTTGATCACCACGTCACTGGCCGCCTTGATCTGCGGCAAAAATTCGGCGAACAGCGCCGGGTCCTGGCTAGGGCGCCCATCAATCGGGTCACGGGCATGCAAGTGCACAATGGCCGCGCCAGCTTGGGCGGCGCCGATGGCTGCGTCGGCGATTTGCTGCGCGGTGATGGGCAAATGCGGTGACATCGACGGCGTATGAATGGCGCCGGTAACAGCACAGGTAATGATGACAGGGCGATTTTTGGGCATGACGATTCTCCGACTTTTATTCTTATGAAAAAAATCCTGGGTGCAGCGCGATATGTGCTTGCGTGGCTTACAGGTACTCGACGTTACCGTCGACACTGATCGCCTGGCCGGTCACGTTGCGTGCGGCGGGCGAACAGAGGAACAAGGCCATGGCAGCCACGTCTTCGGCGGTGACCATGCGCTTGAGGGAGATCTTGTTGAGGTATTCCTGGCGCATCTGAGCTTCGGGCACGCCGAGTTGCTCAGCGCGGGCGCGGATCACACCGTCCATGCGCGGGCCTTCGACAATGCCGGGCAGCAAGGCGTTGACGCGGATGTCGCTCTCGCCCAACTCCGAAGCCAAGGATTTCATCAGGCCGACAATGGCCCATTTGGTCGCCGCATAGGGCGTACGCCACGCGTAGCCTAGCCGCCCCGCCACCGAGGCGATATGCAGCAAATGGCCGTGGGACGATTCCTTGAGCAGCGGTACTGCGTAGTGGGCAAAGCGGTATTGGGCCGTGAGATTGATGTTGATGGTGGCTTGCCACTCGGCGTCGCTGATGGTGTCGATACCTCCCGTAGGCCCCGCAATTCCGGCATTGTTGACCAACACGTCCAAACCGCCGAACTGCTCGCGCTGCACCTTGAATACCGCCTCGACCTGCGCGGCATCGCTGACATCGGCGCGGGTCGCGACGCTGCCAGGGTATTTATCCCGAAACGCCGCCAGCGCCGGCTCGCTCACATCACACACATGCACTTGGGCGCCGGCTTCCATATAGGCCGCGGCCAACACTTCACCAATGCCGGCAGCCCCGCCGGAAATCAACACACGTAACCCAGGATAAGGCTGTAGCCGTTGTAGGACACTCATGCACGTTTACCTCCTGATACAGACGACCGCGCACGGTCGTTTTTGACGAGCAAGCGCGCCAGGGAATCGGCGGCCTGCATGATGTCGTCGGTCACCGCTGCCCGCGCGCCGGCGCCATCGCGGGCAGCCAGGGCTTCAACGATGCGCGTATGCGCTTCCATCGAACGTTGCAGGTGGGCTTTATCGGGGGCGACCAGGGCAAAACACGGCCCCATGTGCAGCCAGAAATTCTCCACCGCTGCCATGGTCAATTCGGCCTGGGCCACTGCATAAATGCGACGGTGAAAGGCGAAGTTGGTCCACAGGTAGCGGGATACGTCGACCTCATCGGCGGCGTGTTGCATCTGGTTGCACAGATCGGTGATTTCGTCGAGGTCGTGTTTTTGCAGGAGCAGCACGGCTTTTTCCGCCAGCAAGCCTTCAAGGGCTACCCGCGTGTCGCGAATTTCACGCAAGCGTTCGGCGGTCATCAAACGCACTCGCAGGCGGGAAGTTTCGGTGACTTCAAAGGCGTTTTCGGCGCTCAGGCGTTGCAACGCTTCACGTACCGGCATGGGGCTGGAGCCGAGCGCTTCGGCGAGGCCACGGATGGTGAGTTTCTGGCCAGGCTGGAAACGGCCACTCATCAGCGCTTCGCGGATCTGGCGGTAGACCTGGTCTTGCAGGGTATCGCGGGACACCTGACGCAAGGTGGGCAGGAGGAGCGGACCATCGGTCATGAGGCAAAACCTGTGTTGTGGTTGTTATGGCCTCAATATGTGATCACAAATCAAATATGTCAAATGATTTCCCGCCAATGAGCGTGAGCACATAGACATGTGGGAGCGGGCCTGGCCGCGATGCAGTGGGTCAGTCACACATTGGTTGACTGACACACCGCCATCGCGGGCAAGCCCGCTCCCACAATTTGACCGCGTTTGACCTGTTACTCAGGGTTTGAGCGGACGCTCCTGGTCACGCTCGGAAAGCTCGGTGCCGTCGTCCGGATGCTTCCAGGTTTGCGGCTTTTCTTCTTCAGGCTTCTGCCGATGCTCTTCACGCTCCGGCTCGTGGTGCTGCTTCTGTTCGTTCCCCATAAAGGTCTGCGCCCATAAGAATTGGATACAGCTTCAAGCATAGAACACAGCAGGCTGTTTTGAAGCTGGCCCAGATTGATAGCAAATACGCATCAATTCATCCAAATTAGTCACTTATCATTTCTAAATGTGTCAGCCACTATCCCAAGTCTTAAGCGAAACAAGCACTTTAAAAAGAACGCTGGAGACACAAAACCATGACGACCCCTTCCCGGCCTGCGGCTGCCCCCTCCAAAGTAGGCGCTGTATTGCGCGTTACTTCGGGCAACTTCCTCGAACAGTTCGACTTCTTTCTGTTCGGTTTCTATGCCACCTATATCGCTGCCGCGTTCTTCCCGGCCGCTAATGAGTTTGCGTCATTAATGATGACCTTCGCCGTGTTCGGCGCTGGCTTCCTGATGCGTCCATTGGGCGCGATCATTCTGGGTGCCTACATCGACGACGTGGGCCGTCGCAAAGGCTTGATCGTGACCTTGTCGATCATGGCCAGCGGTACGCTGCTGATCGTACTGGTGCCCAGTTATCAGACCATCGGCCTATGGGCACCGTTTCTGGTGCTGTTGGGGCGCCTCCTGCAAGGCTTCTCGGCCGGCGCGGAGCTGGGTGGCGTGTCGGTGTACCTGTCCGAAATGGCTACGCCGGGCCGTAAAGGCTTCTACACCAGCTGGCAGTCGGGCAGCCAACAGATCTCCATCGTCGTCGCCGCGGCCCTGGGTTATGGCCTGAACGTGTGGATGGAACCTGCGGTGGTGGCCGATTGGGGCTGGCGTATTCCGTTTGCCGTCGGTTGCGTGATCATTCCGTTTATCTTCGTGTTGCGTCGCAACCTGCAGGAAACCGAAGAGTTCGCCAACCGCAAGCATCGCCCGACCATGCGTGAAGTGATGGCGACCCTGGTGAAGAACTGGACCGTGGTCATCGGCGGCATGCTGATGGTGGCCATGACCACCACCGCGTTCTACCTGATCACTGTGTACGCACCGACCTTCGGCAAAACCGTGTTGCACCTGAGCACCTCGGACGCCCTGCTGGTGACCTTGCTGGTCGCGATTTCGAACTTCTTCTGGCTGCCAATCGGCGGCACGTTAAGCGACCGCTTCGGCCGCAAACCGGTGCTGATTGCCATGACAGTGCTGACTGTCCTTACGGCTTATCCGGCATTGTCCTACGTGGTCAACGCACCAAGCTTTGCGCACATGCTGGAAACCCTGCTGTGGTTCTCGTTCCTGTATGGCATGTATAACGGCGCGATGATCCCGGCGTTGACTGAAATCATGCCGGTGGAAGTGCGTGTGGCGGGTTTTTCCCTGGCCTACAGCCTGGCGACAGCAGTGTTCGGTGGCTTTACCCCGGCGATCTCCACCTGGTTCATTCACATCACTGAAGACAAGGCTTCACCTGCGTATTGGATGATCTTTGCCGCGCTGTGTGCATTGTGTTCGACCCTGGCGTTGTATCGCCGCGCCAATACCCGTGGCCAAGTCCTGCAGGAGGCCGCGCAATGAAGCCGCTGCTCAAGACCCTCGCCGCTGTCGTCCTCGGCACCCTGGCGCTGGCCGCCCAGGCTGAGCAACTCAAAGTCATGACCTCGGGCGGCTTCACCGCCGCGTATAAGTTGCTCGGCCCGCAATACGCCGAGCAAAGTGGTGACACCCTCGAGACCATTCTTGGCCCGTCCATGGGCAAGGCGCCGGAAGCGATTCCCAACCGCCTGGCCCGTGGCGAGCACGCCGATGTGGTGATCATGGTCGGCTATGCCCTGGACGAATTGATCAAACAAGGCAAAGTCGACCCCGCCTCCCGCGTGGAATTGGCGGACTCGCGGATCGGCCTGGTGGTGAAGGAAGGTGCGGCCAAACCTGCGATCAATACCGACGCCGAGCTCAAGGCTGTGCTGAGCCAAGCCAAGTCGGTGGCCTATTCGGATAGCGCCAGCGGCGTGTATGTCGAGAAGCAATTGTTCAAGAAACTCGGCATGCCGGCCAAGGGCACCATGATCGAACGCGTGCCGGTGGGCGAGCAGGTGGCCAAGGGCGATTACGAGGTCGGCTTGCAACAAGTGGCGGAGCTGTTGCCAGTCAAGGGTGTAACGTTTGTGGGCAAGATCCCGGAAGACGTGCAGTCGGTGACGCGCTTTGCCGCGGGCATTCCGGTAAACGCCGAACACCCGGAGCAGGCCAAGGCGCTGTTGCAGTTCATGGCATCGCCCGAGGCCCAGCCAGAGGTGCAATCCACCGGCCTGGACTCGGTGTCACGCTGACCGGAACGGCATCTCCCGCACCAACCGCTCCAACTCCAGCGCCGCCGGTGGCAATGTCCGCCCGCGGCGCTTGATCAAGCCCACATTGCGCAGCACCTGGGGCTCCACCAGCGGCACACTGACCAGAATCGGGTGAGTGTGCGCCGGCATCGCAATCGACGGCACCATCGCTACGCCCAACCCTGCCTCCACCAGCCCGATCATCGTGGTCACGTGGTGCGTCTCGCAGATACTCGGCTTTTTCACCCGCACCCCTCGCAGGGCCTGGTCGAGCAGGAAGCGGTTGCCCGACGTCTTATCCACCTCGATGTAGTCATGCTCATAGGCCTCGGTCCAGCTCACGCTGTCACGCTCAGCCAACGGGTGGTCACGCCGACAGGCCAACACATAGCGCTCCTGCAACAGCAACTCGAATTCCACCTCATCGGCCAGGCTGCCGCTGAAACTCACACCAAAGTCCGCCTCGCCGCTGGCCACCGCATTGCACACCTCGCCGGCACTGGCATCCAACACCCGCAGGCGAATCTTCGGGTACAGCTTATGGAATTCGGAGATCACGTGGGGCATGAAGTAGTACGCGGTAGACGGCACGCAGGCGATGGTGACGTTGCCCATGCGTGTGGACGCGACGTTGCTGATGCCCATCAAGGCGATGTCCAGATCATCGAGCATTCGCTCCACCTGGGGCAAAAACGCACGCCCGACCATGGTCAGGCTGACCCGCCGCGTGGTGCGTTCGAACAGCTTTACATCCAGCGCGGATTCGAGCTTTTCGATACGCCGGCTGAGGGCCGGTTGCGAGATACGGATGGCCTCGGCAGCGCCACGAAAACTGCCCTTGTCCACCACGGCGCGGAAGGCTTGGAGGTCGTTGAGGTCGAAGTTGATGATCACGGGAGGCTGGCCAAAGGTGGTCGAGGTGACAAGCATTATCGTATGGGAGCCGGTGGGACGCCATGTATGCCGAGACGGTTTGCCGAGATCATCCTGTTACACATATGAAGTCATACATATCAGCAAGTTATCGGCCGCCTGCGGCCACGCGATCGCCAAAACGGGTCAATACTTGGGGCCTGACCTACACAACTGGAGACGTAGCAACTCATGGAAACCTACCCCTTCTGGATGGACGACGAGTCGCCGGGCATCGGCATCGATCAGTTGCTTCTTGCATCGCGCCAATGGTCGAGTAGGATTGAATCCTACTCAACCCTGGCGGATAACCCCATGCGCTCAACCCAGCAAATGAGCATCACCTTGCCCCTTGAAATGGCTGCCATGGTCAAAGCCAAGGTGGCTGCTGGCGAATATGCCAGCGAAAGTGAAGTGATTCGCGATGGCCTGCGGGCGTTGCTGGCGCGTGATCGTGCCATGGAAGATTGGCTCAGAGACGAAGTCATCCCAGCAGCGACCGCCCTTGAGGCGAAGCCTGAGCTTGGGTTATCGCCAGAACAGGTCCGCGAACATATGGCCGCCAGACGACGGGGCAAAGGCACAGGGCAAGCGTGAGCTACTCGGTAGTTTTTTCGCCCGAGGTCTTGGCGCAGCTCGATGCCCTCGAAGACTACATCAGCGATGTGGGCTCCCCTCTTGTAGCGGTGCGTTTTATCGACAATCTTGTCAGCTACTGCGAAAGCCTTGCCCTGTTTCCCTTGCGCGGCATGCACCGTGACAACCTGCTGAAAGACTTGCGCATCACTCACTATCGTCGCAGCACCATTATTGCGTTCAGGGTGAAGCCTGACTTCAAAACGGTATCGATAGTGGGGGTGTTTTACGGCGGGCAAGACTACACGGCGTTGTTGCATGCAGATGAGAACGAACACCCGACAAGGGCTGAAAAGCCTGCTGAAAACTGATCAGCAGGCTTTTAGCGTTCAATCACCCTTTAGCGAAGGGCCTGATAGCGCGTTCCACGCCGTTGGTGCACCGAAAAACGCCTGGGCATTACTGTCCAACGTTTCCAAGTGATACCCGCCTTCCTGCACGATCACGCAGGGTAACCCCAGCGCGCGGATGCGGGCTCCCAACCGCGCAAAGCCTTCCCGCGTCACCGCGACTTTGCTTTGTGGGTCCAGCTCGTAGATATCGAAGCCCAATGACAACACCAGCACATCCGCCGAAAAGTCCTTCACCGCTGCCAGGGCCTGCTCTAGCTTTTCGAAGAACACCGCTTCGCTGGCACCATGGGGCATCGGCAGGTTGCGGTTATACCCCTCGCCGGCGCCACTGCCTTTTTCCTCGGCAAAGCCTGCCACGCCAGGATAGAAGTTGGTCGGGTCGCCGTGGATCGACACATACAGCACGTCGTCGCGGTCGTAGAAAATTTCCTGGATGCCTTGGCCGTGATGCATATCGGTATCGAGCACGGCGACACGCTGGAAACCTTGGCGCAGTGCTTGCGCAGCCACGGCCGCATTGTTGATGTAACAAAAGCCACCGGCCGCGTCGAAGCGGGCGTGATGGCCCGGGGGCCGGCACAAGGCGTAGGCGGCAGGGGCGCCATCGAGGATGTCTCCCGCTGCGGCGATGGCGCTTTGGGCTGACCAATAAGCCGAGCGCCAGGTCAACTCACCGATGGGGCAACTGCCATCGGCCAGGTAGCGTGCCGCCTGGGCCAGGATGCCGCGCAAGGCATTGGGTTCACGCACGAAGATGTTGGACATGACTTCGTCGCCCCAGTCTTCGGGGATTTCTTTCCAGCGCTGGTGAGCTTCTTGAAGAAAAGCCAGGTAGTCGCCGCCGTGCACGGCGAGCAACGGATCCAGACCGTAGTCGGCCGGTTGCTGGATATCGAAGCCCAGGGTTTGCGCAGCCAGCAACAGGTTGCGCGCGCGCTCGGGAACCTCCTGGGGCGTGCGCATCTGGCCGCGGGAGTAGTAACTACGTGGGTGATGCAGGAGTTGTTCGGGGTGGAAAAACGCCTTCATGAGTTGCTCCTGAATAAACACAAAACCTGTGGGAGCTGACTTGCCTATGGGCATGGCGTCAGCCTTCAGACATGAACGCGCCCGGCGCGTTTCAAGACGGCGTTGAGCAAGACATCGGTGCCCTGGCGCACATCGTCGGGCAAGACATCTTCGGCTTCGTTGTGGCTGAGGCCGCCAACGCAGGGGATGAAGATCATGGCGGTGGGACAATAGCGCGCCAGGTGAATCGCATCGTGGCCGGCACCGCTGACGATGGTCTGCTGGCTGTAGCCCAAGCCGTCCACCGCAGCCTGCACGCAAGCCACGCATTCGGCGTCGAACGGCGTGGCCGGGCTGATCCAGTGAGGCGTGATGGTGACGCTCAGGCCACGGTGGTCAGCGATAGCCTGCAGGCGTGCACGCACTTGCTGCTCCATGGCGTCGATGTCGGCGTCGCGGTGATGGCGCAGGTCGACGGTAAAATTGAGCAAGCCAGGAATGGTGTTGCGCGACGACTTGGCGATGCTCAGTTCACCCACAGTGGTGAGACCCTGCGGGGCAAAATCGGCAGCGAGGTTTTCCAGGGCCTGGATCATTTTCGCCGCGCCGTACAGCGCATCTTTGCGCAACGGCATCGGCGTGGTGCCAGCGTGCGCGGCCATGCCTTCGACCCGCACATCGAGCCAGCGAATCGCTTGACCACCGGTGACTACGCCGATGCTGTTGGCGTTGTCTTCCAGGATCGGGCCTTGCTCGATATGCGCCTCGAAATACGCATCTACTGCGCCACCCAACGGGCGCTCACCGTTGTAGCCGATGGTGCGCAACGCCTCGTTCACGCTGATACCGTCTACATCGGCGGTTGCCAGTGCCTTGTCCAGGGCGAGCGTGCCGGTGAACACCGCCGAGCCCAGCATGGCCGGGGTGAAACGGGCGCCCTCCTCGTTGGTCCACACTGCAATTTCCAACGGCTTGCGCGTCTGGATGCCGTGGTCGTCGAGACTGCGGATCACTTCCAGGCCAGCCAACACGCCGTACACCCCATCGAAGCGTCCACCTTCGGGCTGGGTATCCAGGTGGCTGCCCATCATCACAGGGGCTGCGTCCTTATCGGTGCCGCCGCGGCGGGCGAACAGGTTGCCAATAGCGTCCACGCTCAACGTCAGGCCAGCGGCTGTACACCAGTGGCTGAACAGCTCACGACCGGCCTTGTCTTCAGCGCTCAATGCCAGACGGCAGCTGCCACCGCGTGCCGTCGCGCCGATCTCGGCCATGTCCATCAGGCTATGCCACAGGCGCTCGCCATTAATCTTCAACATTACTGACTCCCTCAACTGTGTGCCATTTCCAGGCGGTGAGCCGTGGCGTGGCGGCGGGACAAGGCCAGCACGCACACCAACGAGACCGCCGCGATCACGCTGTAAAACACTGCCATCGGCCACCATTGGCCAAGGTATTGATGAGCCAGCCAGGTGCCGATCAGCGGCGTCAAACCACCGGCCAACGCGCCGCATACCTGGTAGGCGAGGGAAATCGCGGTGTAGCGCACACGGGTTTCAAACAGGCCGCTGACAAAACCTGCGATGACGGCGTAGAACGACGCCATGCACACCACCGCCAAGGCAATGCCGAGGATGATCAAGGGCGCCTGGCCGCTGCTGACCAAGACGAACATCGGATACGGCGAAGCCATTGCCAGTACACACATGGCGCACAGGAACCGCGTAGCGCCGACCTTCTCCGCCACCCAGGCGGCCAATGGCTGAACGCAGAACTGGATAATGGCAACGAAGAACAGGCATTCCAGGATCAGCGATCGCGGTAGGTCCAATTGCTGAGTGCTGTAGGCAATCATGAAGGTGTTAGTGAAATACACGCCGGCAATCCCCAACGTATTGGCGCCAATGCACAGCAATAGCGGGCGCCAAGCGGTCTTCAGCACTTCGAGGACGGGGGCTTGGTCTTTTTTAATAGCACGGGCCTTTTCCGCCAGGGCCTTGTCTTCAAGGAACTCCGGCGACTCGTTCACACCCAGGCGAATCGCCAGGCCGACCACTAGCAGTAAGGCGCTGGCCAGGAACGGCAGACGCCAGCCCCAACTGAGCAGGTCTTCTTCCGGCAGACGAGTGACGGCGCTGAACGCCAGCAAGGACAGAATCAAACCGGCCGGGCTGCCCAACTGCGCGAAAGATGCAAAGAAGTTACGTCGCCCCTTTGGCGCATGTTCCCCGGCCATCAACACCGCCCCACCCCACTCGCCGCCGACCGCAATGCCCTGCACCACTCGCAACAGTATCAGCAGCACTGGCGCGGCAGCGCCGATCTGCGCATAGGTCGGTAACAGGCCGATGCACACCGTCACCACGCCCATCATCACGAGGGTAATCACCAGGGACTTCTTGCGCCCGATGCGGTCGCCGATATGGCCAAACACGATGCCGCCCAACGGCCGTGCGAAAAAGCCCACGGCGAAGGTGCCGAAGGCGGCCATGGTGCTGAACAGTTTATCGTCGGAAGGGAAGAACAGCTGACCGAACACCAGCGCGGCGGCGGTGGCATAGATGTAAAAGTCGTACCACTCGATCATGGTGCCGATAAAGGCGGCGGCCGCGGCACGGCGAGGCTGCGGCGAAGCGGAAGGCTTCATGGGGCTGGCTCCTTTGGTTATTTTTTTGGCAGGAGAAGATCAAACCAGTGCGCTCTGGTGGCGCTCGTTAAGCCCGATTTTTCGGCCTGGGGCTATGATTAGTCAATTTTCTATTTATTATCTTAATTATAAAAACTGCTTATTATCGAGCGATGCCATGCCCGAATCCCGCCGCGATATTCACCCCCTGCTCAACGACCGCCTGGACTGGAACCTGCTGCGCACCTTCCGCGTGATCGGCCAGGAACTGAGCATCAGCCGCGCTGCTGCCCGCCTGCATCTGACGCAACCGGCGATCAGCCAGGCGCTCAAGCGCCTGGAAGAACAGCTGGATTGCCAGCTCATCTTGCGCCGTGGCCCGCGCTTCGTACTCACCGAGGCGGGTGAACAGATCTTCGCCATTGCCGGGGAGATGTACGGCCAGGTTTCGCAGATGAGCAACGCCCTGCAAAAGCCGGGTGATGAAGTGATCGGCAAAGTGCGCTTGCTGATGATCAGCCGGATTAATTCCGACACTTTCGATGACTTTCTCGCAGGCTTTCATCGCGAGCACCCACGGGTAGACCTGGAGGTCGAAGTGATGCGCAGCTCCGACATCGTTGCCGCCCTGCTGGAAAAAACCGCGACCCTGGGGCTCAGCCTCAACCGCCGGCCACAACCGCGCCTGGAACAGCATCTGTTTCTGCGTCAGCGTTATGCATTTTTTTGTGGGAAACACCACCCATTGTTCGGACGTACAGGTTTGGTCGAAGGGGATCTGCAATCGGAAAATTTCGTGAGCTTTACCAGCGACCAGATTGGCGGGATGCTCTCGCCGCTGACTATTTTCCGTGATCAGCAAGGGTTCGGCGGGCGGATTGTGGCGTCGTCATCCAGTCTGGAAGAAGTGCGGCGCCTGGTGATTGCCGGGTATGGCCTGGGATGCCTGCCGGTGCATGTAGTGGCCGAAGATGTGCAGAACGGGCTGCTCTGGCGGCTGCCGCCGGATGAGGGCATTGCGGATGTGGATATTCACGTGCTGTGGAATCGGGAGCAGAAGATGAGTCGGGCGGAGGGGGTGTTTATTGAGTGCCTTTTGGAGCGGTTGGCCAGAACATAATTGGCCGCATCCGAGTGCGCCAAAAAGCAGTTACAACTCACCGGATGCGCACCGAAGCGCGCACGGCTAGGATTGCAGCGAACTAAGCCAATGGCGTACATTAGCGATGATTTTCATTGAGACATCGGTCTTCACACGTCGCGTTAAAGAATTGATCGACGAAGATGCCTACACGGCCTTTCAGAACGTGCTTGTAGTGAATCCCGCTGCAGGCGATGTGATTGAGGGTACGGGCGGTATCCGCAAAATACGAGTAGCAGCCAAGAGCCATGGTAAACGAGGCGGGGCACGTGTGATCTATTAGCACTTCGCCTCGGCATCACAGATTGTTTTACTGATGATCTATCCCAAAAATGAACAGCAGGACTTGAGCGCCGACGAACGCAAGTCACTGAAGGCTGCGATTGAGCACTGGAGATAGCTATGAGCCGACTTTTTGATGAATTGATGGAAAGCGTTCAAGAGATGAACGAGATCCTGCGCGGAGAACGGGAGCCATCCCGTGAATTTCATGTCGACTCAATGCGAGTTAAAGAGATCCGTAAGGCAACAGGGCTGACCCAGGCTAAATTCGCAGCGCTGATTGACGTTCAGCTCGGTACGTTGCGCAACTGGGAGCAGGGTCGTCGCGAACCTACTGGGCCGGCAAAGGCGTTGTTGAAAGCTATCCATAACGACCCGGTACATGTACTGAACGCGCTGGCTAGCTAAAATAAAACTCCCCCCTGCACCTTAAACATCGTCATAACCGGAAAAGCTCGGAGCTGACTCAACTTCGGGCTTTTTCGTTTGTGATGCTGAGTGAGGACTCTTCAAAAACCTCACATCGATAGCACTGATGATTACTATCGAAACGAGCGCCTGCTCGATTGCCAACACTGATTCCTATAATCGCCCCCAGCTTCCCTCTCCTGCGTCCTGACCTCAGGCGACTTTCACCTTGGAATCCCACACCATGCCAAGCGCGAGCCAGGCCTCTAACGGCCTTCCCGAACATAATCAACAAAGCGTCAAACAGCAGTGGCTGGCGATTCTTTCGGTCGCCGTGGGTGCCTTTGCCCTGGTGACCAGTGAATTCCTGCCGGTGGGCGTACTCAACGACGTCGCCAGCGACCTGGGTATCAGTGCCGGTCACGCCGGATTGATGGTCACATTACCCGGCATCATGGCCGCCCTCGCCGCGCCGTTTCTGTCGGTCAGCATTGGCGCCATGGACCGTCGCTACCTGCTGATTGGCCTGACACTGGTGATGATCATCGCCAACTCGGTGGTGGCCTTTGCCACCGATTTCAGCCTGCTGCTGTTCGGCCGCGTATTGCTCGGCATCAGCATCGGCGGCTTCTGGGCCACCGCCATTGCCCTCAGCGGGCGGCTGGCGCCCAAAGGCGTGGGGGTTGCGAAAGCCACCTCGATCATCATGATGGGCGTAACCCTGGCCACCGTGTTGGGCGTGCCGGTAGGTACATGGCTCAGCGGCCTGATGGGCTGGCGCATGACCTTCCTAGTCACGGCGTTGGTGGGCATTCCGGTACTGCTGGCGCAGATCTTCCTGCTGCCGCGACTCACCCCGGAGAAAGCCATTCAGATCCGTGACCTGCCGGCTTTGTTTATCAACCCACAAGCACGGGTCGGGTTGATCGCCGTGCTGCTGATCGGTCTCGCACACTTTGCCGCATACACCTATGTCGCACCGTTCTTTAAACACAGCTCCGGCTTCGACGGACCGACGATTGGCTCGCTGTTGTTGCTGTATGGCGTGGCTGGGGTGCTGGGCAATATCTTCGCCGGCTTTGCCGCCAACCGCAGCGTACGCAACACCCTGTTGCTGGTCGCACTGATGATCGGCACCAGCACCGCGCTGTTCCCCTACTTCGCCACCGGCATGACCGGCGCGGCGATGCTGATCGCCCTGTGGGGCTTCGCCTTCGGGGCTTTCCCGGCCTGCGCGAGCATCTGGATGTTCGTCGTGGCGCCCAAGGATGTAGAACGCGGCATGCCGCTGTTTGTGGCGCTGTTTCAGGTGATCATTGCCCTGGGCTCGTTCTTTGGCGGGCGGATCGTCGACCAGATGGGCAGCTCGGTGTTGTTGAGCCTGGCCACGGTGTTGGTGGGTTTCGGATTTGCGACCGTGCTGGTGTTGGGACGCAAGGTGAGTAATAGCCTGGTGGCGCAGCCAGCCTGACCGGGTTGTAGGCGCAAAAAAGCCTGCTGAGCATTGAGCTCAGCAGGCTTTTTTCGTTTCAGGGAGCAGGTATTTATTTGGCCGTGGGGAAATCACGCTCAAGGACAGCATCCACCAAGGCTTGCGCGTTCTCGATCAATTGAGCCAGGGCCATGATCACGGGCGACTGCGTGCTGACTGGATCTTCGGCGCATTGGTAGGCGGATTGAAGGGCGGATGAGAGGGTTTCGGTGGCGTTTATAAGGGTTTCTTCGGTGCCGACATCATCGGCTACGCAAAAGATTTTGCGTGCATGCCCTTCGGTAGAATCAGCGGTGATCTTATTCATGATGTAACCCCAGCCAACGCAACCCTGCACGAAAACTGCCGAACCTGCACAACGTAAGCACCTGTTTCGGCAAAGCTTGGTAACCAGAATCTCCACCGGGAACCTTGTGTGCATAAGCCTGCGAGCTAGTCTCAAAAAGTCGCCGCCGTGGCGACATACTGTCAAGGGTGCTGATATGCCAACGAGATATCGCGATGCGGTCACAGGTGAATACGTAACCGAGCAAGAGGCGAAGAAAAGACCAAGGGAAACGGTGAAAGAAACCGATAAAAAGCGCCCGGCAAAGCCGACGGCCAAAAAGTAGGATCAACAGATGAGAGCGACTGCCGTATGTCCAGACAAACTTGCCAATGAAACCCGATTGCTCCAATGTAATGACCAACGTCATTACACAAGGAGCTATCCCTTGGCATCTATCAACATTCGTATCGATGACGACCTGAAAGCTCGCGCCTACCTGGAGCTGGAGAAACTTGGTGTCACCCCTTCCGAACTGATACGCCAGGCGTTGCAATATGTTGCCGAGCGCGGCCAGTTGCCATTTAAGCCTGTGCTGATGACTGAAGAGGATGAAGCCTTGATGGCGACCGTACGTGAGCGTCTTGCATCGCCTCAACGCGTAAGGGTTTCTTTGGATGACCTATAGCCTTGATTTTGATGCGCGTGCATTGAAAGAATGACAAAAGCTCGGTGACACCCTCCGTCAGCAACTCAAAAAGAAGCTGGTCGAAATCCTGAACAACCCACGTATTGAGGCTAATCGCCTACATCGCCTGCCTGACTGCTACAAGATCAAACTGCGTAGTAGCGGGTACAGGCTGGTGTATCAAGTGATCGATCAGGAAATTGCGGTGTTCGTGGTCGCCGTTGATAAACGTGAGCGTGATCAAGCTTATCGCAAAGCGTCTGAGCGCCTTGATCAGCGTTAGGCAGGACTGGAAAATATCCCTGAAGCAGTCGCTGATAAAGACTGGAAATGAAAAAGCCCCGCAGCTTATGCAGCTGCGGGGCTTTTTCTATGTAATGGCGGAGAGATAGGGAAAATCTGCCACTAGACTCTCAGCCCTTTAAACCCAAGCCCCTCAAGGGTTTCGCTCCAGTTTGGTACAAAATACTGGTACAAAACAGTATCTCTACCGCACAGCAGGCGTGCCCCTCATGGCAGCAGGCAATCTTATCCTCAAAGCAGGCACTTGGCACGCCCGCTACGTGATTCCAGCAGACCTGCGCGAGTATTTCGGTAAGAGCCAATTTTCCCAGTCTCTCAAGACAGGCTCCAAGGCTGAAGCTCAGAATCTGAAAATCCCTGTCATCAAGCGATGGAAGACAGAGATCGAGGCGAAACGAAAAATCCAACGCACCGAAGACCGCGATTTTCGTCTGAACATGGATTTTGAAGAGGTAAAGGAGGTAGCTGTGACGTACATGGCTGCCAAGGCTGATCG
This sequence comes from Pseudomonas sp. KT_2_4, assembly GCF_041410225.1. Taxonomy (NCBI): domain Bacteria; kingdom Pseudomonadati; phylum Pseudomonadota; class Gammaproteobacteria; order Pseudomonadales; family Pseudomonadaceae; genus Pseudomonas; species Pseudomonas sp. KT_2_4. Next base: position 5,574,268 of record NZ_CP166962.1, on the reverse strand, counting down.
CGAAACAGAGCACATCAAGTCCCTCATCAATGACCTCATCGGTAAGGGTTCAACCTTTGACGAGCCTGAACTTGACCGACTCAAGGCTTAGCAGAAAGAACGCATCATGCACCTGCACATGCAGGGGTAAACACCTGCAGACACGATGACAATTGCGCCTCCGAGCGAAGCTTTGCACAGGCTCTGGACGTATAAGTCGTGACGGCTTCACGAAGCCCTTGAAGCTCAGTAATCCGCTCACCGAACGACCTTGTACTGGCGATGGTTTGCTTCGGCTCAGCACCCTCAGACAACGCATAGCAGTACACACCTTTTAGCTCCATTGAGGTCTTCTCGACGTTCACGTTGAAGAGCTTTCTCAACGATTTTCGGTCGTACCGCTGGAGGTCAATTGCCTTCTTCACGCCCATCAGTTCAAGGCGCTTGGAAAGCTGCCTGCCGATGCCCCAAATCTCATCAACAGGCATCCACTGAAGCAGCTTATCCCGTCGAATTTCGTCCATCAAAACGACGCCACCACCAGTCTCTTTCCGCCATTTTTTTGCGCTGAAATTGGCAGCTTTCGCCAAGGTTTTCGTAGGACCGAAACCCACCCCAACACCAATACCCACCTGCTTTTTCACAGCCAGTTGGATCTCACGACCTAGCGCCTCCAGATCGCCTTGCACACCGGAGAAATCTAGCCATGACTCGTCGATGTAAAGGAAAGATGTCAACCCATGGACATGAGTGAAGCCCACGCCAACTCTAGTTTCCCGCTGAATACACCATGACCATGGATATCCACCTACGAAGCGCTTTCAGAGCCTAATCTGTCCATACCGAAAGCCGCTGTTGACTGCGAGCAGCAGGAGCTGACATCAGGTTAGGGTATAGCCCAGCCTGACACCGCAGCTTGTCAACATAATATTATTAGTTATGATTACTTTGAATCATTTTTTTTGGACGCTGGCGTAGAATGAGAGGCTCAATCACATGTCATTCCACCGGCTGCTGATGACATTCCTCACTCGAACCCCACCGTACCAATTCGAGAGAAGTGACGCTTCATGAAAAATCATCCTGACACAGTTGAGCTGTTACAGAAAATTGATAAGCTGCTGACGGCAGTGGAGTCGTTGCATAATTGCCTCCAAACCCTCGAAGCTGTACCCAATGACAGTTACGATATTGCCCGTACCCAATTGCGTAATGCGGCCCGCGAGGCCTCGCACGTGATCGAGCGCCATCGAAGCACGCAAGAACTGAATCAAAAATCAGAGCAAAACGTGCCGCACTCTTTGGCGTTGCTTGCTTCTGCCGAAGCGGCGGAATGGCGCGCCAATGAACTCAGAAAAAATGGCGATTATGCCGAAGCACGCCAAGCCAGCGAACGTGCCATTACGTTACGCCAAGCGGCATCGGAAGCTGCTGTGATTGAACGCCGGCAAGGCATGCACCTTGTGCAGCCAATTGGTTAGAAGTAGCAGTCTTCATGGCAACTACCGCAAAAACTCGATCCGTCACCGCTCATGTACCTATGCAGTTAGCCGAAAAGGTAGATTTAATGGCTGAGCGGCTGGAGCGCTCCAAGAATTGGATCGTCAAGCAGACTCTGGCTGCTTGGATAGACCAAGAAGGGGGGCGCAGTCGCCTGACACGCGAAGCGTTGGCCGATGTAGACGCTGGTCATGTGATTGACCACTAAGCTGTCCAAGCCTGGGCCGACAGCCCCAACACCGAATCGCCATTAGCAATCCCGAATTGATGGAGTTGAATTGCACCAGCAAAGCGCTTTCTGACCTTGCTCGCCTATATGAATTTCTGGCGACGGTGGTGGATCAGCCTGCCGCTGCTCGTACTGTACAGCAACTAACAGTTGCCCCGACAACGTTGCTGGCAAATCCACGCATCGGTGAGCGGCTAGATGAGTTCGAACCTAGCGATGTGCGCCGAATCCTGATTGGCCACTACGAGATGCGTTACGAAATTACGGGATCTATCGTCTACCTGTTGCGCGTGTGGCATAAACGCGAGAACCGATAGATAAATTTTTAACACAAATCGCATTCTCCGCGACGATTCCAGGGAGAGGATCAGTTCTCCTCAGAGTTGACAGCCAGAGTCTCGTTTCCTCGATATTGAATTTCAGACCCTGTATTTCCATAAGAACGAGAAAGTTTCTTGAGATTCGGTAATGCCCGCAGGTAGCACAGTGACGCTCCTCCCAATCGCCAATTGACCGTTGCAAACCAGTCTTTTGAGCGCATATCAAGCAGCCCATTTACCCCTCCATGGAGCAGCCGTGACTCTTGCGAGGCAGGGACAAAGCACAGTTAGATTTTATTGGCAACTTTACGGTAGCTGCTTATCGTGAGAAAGCCATATTCGTAGCGAATATTTTCCTTAAATTTTGGCACTCAACTTAATGAACAAAATCTCCGAACGTACGTTGGCTGGCTGGAATTTTACGTTGAGCACCACGAAGCGGGATCGCTGCCAGCGCCCTTGAAGGGCTCATGGGTGGCGATTTTTTAAATGCACACAGTCTCTACGCTGGCTTCAGATTCGTACCTGGTGGAATTGGTGGAAGCCGTTGAGCTGGCTCGCATTGCTTGGCGGGATACGGTTAATCACCTGCAACACGTTTCAGATGACGTTTGGCTGGGTCAGATGGAAGCAGTGGTGTGTCTTGAAATCCAATACAGAACCCAGCAAGAGCAGCTCTGTCGTTACCTCTACAAAACAGTAATGAGCAGTGGCGGATAATTGCTGCTCTTGGATAGCGCCAATCATTCAAGCCTACGCTGGGCGGGCTTTTTGAGCATCCGAGGGATACGATATCTGACAATCCATTGCCCGACACGGGTTTCAGATTAACCTTACACAGAGCGCTCGCCGAGATGAAGTTGCAGACCGTTTCCATTAAAGTCCTTGTACGTTACGGTCTCCCTGCTCATCTCAGAAGACCATCAGGAACCAGCCTTGCGGGGAGGCGAGTCTTGAACACAGGAGAAAAAATTATCTGAAACGCGGTGCCTCCAAGGTCTGCGTTGGGCTCATGACTTAGCGAACCATCTAGGTTCTTTACCAGTTCAGTGATCACCTTCATTCCCAGCCCCGACATTTTATGTACATCAAAGTCAGTCGGGAGGCCTCTGCCATTGTCGCTCACAGTCAAGCAGCATTGGTGCTGATATGGTGTTAAATGAACGTTGATTTTAGAGGCTCCATATTTCAATGCATTGGTCACCAATTCGTTAACAATCAGACCGATTCGGCTGAGTTGTTCACTATCCAACGCCAGTGGGACGGCGTCGACTGAGATTACCATCTGGCTTTCAGATCCCAGCATCGTAGATAAGCCAGCGCACAATTGGACGAGATAGTCAGCACTATCCAGCGTAGAGGCTGCCTTGCCGACATTAATATGTTTATGCACATTGGCTACAGCAAATATCTTGGTTGCCGCTCTGGAAATCTCCTTAGCCGCTTCAGAGCTGCCCAGCTGAGCACTTTGAATGCTCAACATCGACACAATCAGATGAAGGCTATTCATCACACGATGGTCGATTTCTTCGGCCATTAAGTGGGAATGATTCAGCGCCGCTTCCTTTTCCGCGATGGATCGCATAGCAGACAGGCGCAGCTCCAGTTGATCCATCACAACGCTTGCAAGATCCGTCAATGTGTCTAGCTGGTCTTGGGTGACCGTACGCGGCTGCGTGTCCAAAACACATAGCGTGCCAAGATTGAAACCGTCGTGGGTATGAAGCGGTACTCCCAAATAAAACTGTAACCCGAATTCGCCTGCGACGAGGGGATTAACGAGCGTACGAGGGTCGTGTCTAGCGTCCGTTACTAACCAAGGTTCTGCCTGGAGGATCGCGGAAGAACAAAGGCCTGAATTGCGGGGAATTTGTTTTACGTCGAGTCCGTGATGAGATTTGAACCAGATTCGGTCTGTATCGACGATGCTCACGATTGCTATCGGAGTTCCAAGAAGACGAGCTGCTATCGCGGTCACACGATCAAATGCGCCATCCGGAGGCGTGTCTAGGATGGCGTACCTGCGAACAGCGTTCATCCTGAGCGCTTCCTCTTGAGCGGACTTACTAGAACTGACGGGATGAGTCACGGTGTTCATAGTGTGCACTCACAGGAATAAGGCCAGTAGCTGTGCTCTCGGGTTCGATGGAATGCCCCAAAAAAATTGGAACTTTTCTATGGCCTCGCGCACAGGGAGCAAATTGGATGATAGCAGAGTGTGCATTGCTACACTATTACGTGCGGAACAGCTGGACATCCTACGCTGCGCTCAGTGCGCCGGTATCTTGTGGTTAGAAGAAACCAAAAGGTTAGCGTACGTTTTTTCCGGGTTCTCTCGGCCGCCTTCCGGAACACCCCGGATGGCAGAAGTCCGCATCCGACACTAGGTTCACGCCAGCATGACGATAAGCCTGGACGATCAAACGCGAGCAGAACTGCCTCCGGTCGGCCACGAAGGCAGCTAACAGTAACCGTCTGGCCAACTCACCGCTCAGCACACAGACCAGCTCGAACAGGAATGAATGGAAAGCAAAGTCTTGCCCGCAGGTATACCGATTGACTAAGCCTATATCTGACGTAGCTCATGCAGAGCTTGGCAACGGGTCGCAATCGGCGACGGCTTCATTGTATACTTCGGTTCCGCATACCCCTTGAGCACAGGAACATCAGCATGACTGTACTCCAAACGATCTACTGGCAGCCTACGCCGCCTTAGCGCTACGCCCCCCTCGCAACACCTGCTTCCGCTAGTCTCGCTCGCGGGCGCACACTGCTGTACGCCTGGTTTTTGCACCTCAAGCACACAGCAAAAAATCCTCAAAATTTGAACTTGTATCGATTCGTTCGCCATTCCTTTGGCGTGCGCGATGCTTTGCCTTGGATATTCTGATGCTGCAATCGCTCAAACAAACGTGGTTTTCCAACGTCCGTGGAGACGTGCTAGCAGGTCTCGTAGTCGCCCTGGCATTGATCCCGGAGGCCATTGCCTTCTCGATCATTGCCGGCGTCGACCCCAAGGTTGGTCTCTACGCCTCCTTCTGTATCTGTGCTGTTATTGCCTTCGTCGGCGGTCGTCCCGGCATGATCTCGGCGGCTACCGGCGCCATGGCACTGCTCATGGTTACTTTGGTTAAAGAGCACGGACTTCAGTATCTGCTGGCAGCCACGTTGCTCTGTGGGGTACTTCAAATCCTCGCGGGTTACCTGAAGCTAGGTTCGCTGATGCGCTTCGTCTCTCGCTCTGTGATCACGGGTTTTGTAAACGCATTAGCGATTCTGATTTTTATGGCGCAGTTACCTGAATTGACCAACGTGACCTGGCACGTCTACGCCATGACCGCAGCGGGCCTAGGGATAATCTACCTGTTTCCGTATGTACCTGTGATTGGCAAGCTGATTCCTTCGCCATTAGTGTGCATCCTGACACTGACTGCACTTGCCTTTTACCTCGGGCTGGACATCCGTACCGTGGGTGACATGGGCCAATTGCCGGACACACTGCCGATTTTTCTGTGGCCTGAAGTGCCGCTGAACTTTGAAACCCTGCGCATCATCTTTCCTTACTCCGCAGCGCTGGCAGTTGTAGGCCTATTGGAGTCGATGATGACCGCGACCATCGTCGACGGTCTGACGGATACCACCAGCAACAAAAACCGCGAGTGCAAAGGTCAGGGTGTGGCCAACATCGCCGCTGGCATGCTCGGCGGGATGGCAGGTTGCGCGATGATCGGCCAGTCAGTCATCAACGTGAAATCTGGTGGCCGCACCCGCCTCTCGACATTGTGTGCCGGCGTTTTCCTGCTGCTGATGGTGGTATTTCTTGGCGAATGGCTCTCTAAAATCCCGATGGCGGCACTCGTGGCAGTGATGATTATGGTGTCCATCGGTACCTTTAGCTGGGATTCCTTGCGCAATATGAAAGAGCATCCGCTGTCGACCAACCTCGTCATGGTGGCGACCGTCGTGGTCGTCGTGGCCACTCACAACCTGGCCTACGGCGTATTGGTCGGTGTGCTGCTGGCGTCCCTGTTCTTTGCCAACAAGGTCGGACACTATCTGGACATCAAGAGCACTCTGCAAGAGGCGCAATCGCATCGGACTTATTACGTTGTGGGCCAGGTGTTCTTCAGCTCTGCAGACAAGTTCACTGAGGGTTTTGACTTCAAGCAAGCGCTGAAAAAGGTCACCGTCGATCTCACACAGGCGCATTTCTGGGATATTACCGCCGTCGCAGCGCTGGATAAGGTCGTGATCAAGTTCCGCCGTGAGGGCGCTGAGGTTGAAGTGCTCGGTCTCAATGAAGCCAGCGCAACAATCGTTGACCGCTTCGGTATGCATGACAAACCCGGTGCCATCGACAAGCTCATGAGCCACTAAGGAGGACGACAATGACCCACGTAATGGCATGCAGATAACTCACAATCCGCATTGGCGGTCTGTGATTACGCAGCATGGGCTTCGCAACGTCTCAGCGCTCCCCCTGACCTTGCTTCATGTGCTGGATAAGGAGAAATATCCTGCATCCGCTGACCTCAGCGGCAATATCGGTCTCGGCAGCAGTGAACATCTACTGGAAGATCTGGCCACGCTGGATGCGCAGCGTGCAAAACTGGCCTTGGAGCATGGCCAACACATGCTGGAAAAGGCCAGGGAGCGAACGGCCATTTCCGGCGCTGCGTTTCCTGAGCTGAAGCAGCGCCACGGACACTTGGTAGAAATCTGAGCGACCTTCAGGAGGATTCGACTGTTGGTGATAGGAAGAGTGGGTGAAGACAACTCACGCAACGCGCACAGCCTTGGCAGCCAGATAGAAGCTGTGGTGCGAACAATTCACCGGCCTATCCTGATCACAGCTAGCAGCTATAAAAAGCCCGAAAAGGTGATGCTCGCATTTGACGGCAGCTCCACTGCCGTATCCGTCCGGCGAACACGCCTTGCTTCCCGATAGATAATGCTGCGCCCTCGATTCTCGACTGTTCAAAGTTTCAAGCTACGCTTAGGGATCCGGAGCATATGCAAAACAAAGCTTATTCCCCTCTGGATCCCGACAATATGCTGCATAGAAATCTGAAGCATATTCTCGAAAGCCCGGCTTACCCTCATTGGTTCCTCCCATCTCAATAGCAAGCGCCCAGACCTCACGAACCTGGGCCTCCGAAGCTGCCAGAAAACTCACTTGAACACCGTTCCCCCAAGTGGCTGCAAGACCATTTATAGGGTGCTGGACGTAGAACTGGGGCCATCGCCTATTGGGGTATCGCCAGCCTACGCCGCGAGCAGCCCCACCGTTCCCTTCAGGCATCTGGATAAGGCCTAGTTTCGCCAGCAAGGCGTCGTAAAAGACTACCAAACACTCAAGATCCCTAGCTCCGACGTGCACGTGACTGAACATAGGTATACTCCGCGAAAGGGGGACGTGTCGCTTTGTGATAATGCGCAAGCACCGGGCATCACACATTGTAATGTCGCCCCGATGCACACGGGTGTCTAGCCATCTTTGCTGGACTTGACCGCAGCCATTGTGCTGTGGAACACGGTGTTTCTCGAGCGGGCAGCCCAAAGGTCAGCCGACGCCGGAAAGCCGGTGAATACAGATCTGTATCAGTACCTGTCGCCGTTGGGCTGGTAGCACATCAACCTGACAGGCGATTACGTGTGGCGGCAGAGCCACAAACTGGAAGATGGAAAATTCAGGCCGCTACGGCAGGTCGGAAAACCTTAGTATACGATTTTCCCGGTTCCTGCTCACTAGCGGTCGACGGCCAGTTCGTGGAATGCGCACTGACGTATGCGTCCTGTCAGCGGTGTCCAGCCAACACATCTTCCAAGCTCCGGCATTAAGCGCCACGGTGTCTCCGGTTTTAAAATGAACACCATCGCGCTTATAGCTGGGTTTGTGTAGGTGACTCCAAACGACGCTTACCAAAGAACTTTCTCCGATGGGCTTTCAGAGCAAATCACGCCTGTACACTCGAACCTGCGCGGTAACTTGGCGTCATGACCTTTATTGCGATTGTGGCACCTGTTAACAGGGCTATTACTCCCAGCATCTCAAGACCGGTAGGTAGACGGTTTTCGGCGATAAGGCCGAACGCAGCGGCGAAGATCGTTTCTACAGAAATGAGCTGCCCAGACAGGGCCATGGGTAACCGCTGGCTTGCAATGTTCCAAGCCCATGCCCCTCCAACGGAGGCAAAACATGCCAGCGCTGATGCTGCGGCGAAAACCGGTAGAGTATTGTCCAAACGTAGGTCAATGTGCGGGTAGCTATATACCCCAAACACAAGCCCGAAAGGTAAGAAAAGCAGGACGCTGACACCTGCTCCACTCATCATTAGTCCAGTCCAAAGACCTGAATGTACTTGGGGAATTTTTGCCAATATCTTTTGGTTTAATATGCTGAACATTAACCAAGCCAATACTGCGCCTAACGCATAACCTACTGCCACAAGGTACGAGGGCGCGCCTCCATCTAAAACGCTGACCAAAATTCCATAATTCGTTGCAACCAAACCAAAAACTGCCAGAATTATGGGTGCACAGAAGCTGCTCCAGGAAACTGTTCGGTTGATCAAATTGCCTGTGATGGCAACTATAACCGGCGTAGCGCTCAAAAATGCGGGTGCGATTATAGCCCCACCGTGAAGTACACTTCCCATAATGCATCCTATGTAAAGAGCATATCCTAGGACGCCAAGCAGCCCGGCCATCATAGTTGAACGCCAGCTTAAAACTGGATCGCCAGGCCAATAAACACGAATAACAACAAGACCAATGCAGCCAGAGATGATGAATCTCAATGTAATAAAATCAACCGGTCCAAAATCTCCCATCATGTAAGGAGACAGAAAATTAAGCGCCCAGCTGAACGTAGCGAAAATTGCAGCTGCAATCCCAATCACATAGGATTTTGACATCGCCTCTCCTGTGACGGGCTTACACGCCCGATTTTAGATAATAGGATCGCAATATTTCGAGGAGCGAATCTCCTTACCGTCCTTTATACCAATAAATTGTGACCCATAGGCCGTCTGAGTTGGTTTACCCAAGTTAACGCCCATCCCTACGTCGCCACCACTTTCAGACTTGCCTTCGAACATGGATTTTGTCTAGTCGTGAGCGCCAGTCTAGAAAGCGCATTGTCACAGCAAGTCGGGTCTTACACGGCCGCAGCGCTGTCGCGCTACCTTGATGACGGTGCCGTACCCATAGACAACAAATGGGCCGAAAACCAAATCAGGCCATGGGCTCTTGGGCCGAAGAACTGGCTCTTTGCAGGGTCGCTGCGCAGCGGTAAACGTGCGGCAGCGATCGTGAGCCTGATCCAGTCTGCACGGCTGAATGGTCATGATCCGTATGCTTATCTGAAAGACGTTCTCAGACGCCTGCCGACGCAGCGGGTGAGTGAAATCAAGCAGTTGCTTCCGCATAAGTGGGAGCCCGTTTAATCATGTAAGGGTGACGCTCGGACGTACACACTTAAGTTCGTCTGGCTGTAGCCAATAAGGCGGCTGCGCCGAGCATCATTGCACCCGTTATGCGATTGATGATCGACAATTTCCGCTTCGAAGGGTGCAGAGATCGAATGATGCTGCCAGCAAGGGCCCAGCCTATAGCGGCGATAAACTCGACCGCAATGTAGATTGCACTTAAAACGACGAACTGGGCAGTGAAGGAGGCGCCAGTACCAGCAACAATGAATTGGGGAACAAAAGCAGTGAAGAGCAAGATTGCTTTGGGGTTGGTCATGGCAGTCATGAACTCCCTGCGTGCCAAGGAGTAGGCATCGACAGGCTGGAATACCGAAGCCCCATCTTCGTGACAATCACGGCCTATCATCATTCTTACGCCGAGATAGGCGAGGTAAAGGACACCTACCCACTTAATAATCTGGAAAGCGGGTTCAGACGCCTCTAGCAATGCGCCTAAACCGACAATCACCATTGCGATCATCAATGCAAAGGCCGTACACCGACCTGACAGACCGACCACTGTAGGCAGCAAACCCTGCCTGCTGCCATTTGCGAATGCAAGCAGGTTGTTGGCGCCCGGTGAGACGGCAACGATTGCTGCTGCGGGGAGAAATAGGAGGAGTTGGGCTAGGGTCATGGTTGGAACCTCGGCATCGACAATAATTGATTCTAGCCAGAGCTTGAATAGTCTCTACGAGGATCGGGCATATTTCGCAGCGCCTATCCTTTGGAGAAGCGGTGTTCAGGTGTTTGTTGGTAGCTTCGGAGTATGCTTTGGGGTCAGTAAGGTGTGTTGGCTAGACGCTTACTACGCTTCCGCAAATCACCTTTGTTTACGTTCACCCCCGCTGAACCCTGGATGATAGCAGCATCTCATGCTCACTGGATTGTTTGCGACGTCAAAGGGCCCGTGCCGTACTCACTGGGCTTGTGTCTCGTAACCAAAACGATCTAAAACGTTAGCGCACGACCACAAGCATAAGTACATCCTGCGATGGTCCCCGCTAAATTCAGAGAATTAAAACTGTCGCAGGGTATAAAAATCTGTCGCAGGCTGGTCGCCGTTGTGACGGGTCGCTGCCAAATAAGTATTCTCCAGGCGTCGTACCTGACAGACGTTTCAGATTACTAAAGATCAAATACTGACTCTGTTGTGAATCTGAACTGCGTCTTTGGAAAAGGAGGTTGCCTTGGCTTGCGTGGGTTTAGTGAACGGCTGTCGTACTGTGGCCTCAGTGCTTAGCGATGAAGATTGGAAGAAAGTAGTGAAAATATCGAAAGGCCGCCAGGTGCTCATGCCGGATACGAAACTTCCGGCACAGGCCAAAACCCTCAGACGGGATGGAGGCATCACCAGGTACTTTTCCCATTTTCCTGGAGAGAGCCCTGAGGGCTACTCCAGCACTGAAAGCCCAGACCATATCGCCATGAAGGTGGCCATTTACAAGAAGCTGGTTGCTCTAGGCATTCAAGCCGAGCTTGAAGACGGCGTAGACGATTGGCGGGCTGACATTCTGGTTGGCGACTCGGCCTTTGCTCCGCGCCTAGCAATAGAAGTGCAGATTTCGCCTCAGTCTGCGCAGCGGACATATGAGCGCACTGAACAACGCAATCGCTCTGGTGTTCCGACTCTTTGGATATTCGGCAGTATCGGCCTGACGGGCGTTATCAACGAGGATCTAGCACGAACAAACCCCGTGTTCGTCGCAAAAACACCACTGGATGCAGCCGATATAGCGAGTGCAGTGTGTCGTGGCCAAGCATTCTACGATGACTTGTCGCACTACCAGCAAACGCCAGCAAGACCAGTTGCGCTGCTCATAAACTGTGCATGCGGAGACAGATGGCTCTACCCGTTCGGCTGTGTTTTGCTTCTCAACAGAATCTCCGGTGAAACTGCCCCAATGTTCATTAGTTGCTTTAGGACAAGCAGGGTGGGAAAGGGGCTTCTACCTACAGCTAGAATGAGGGCGGTGGAAAGATATTTTGACCTGGGCATGTCTGCCGTGAAAGTTAGCGCCGAAAAATATGGCGTTGGGTTTGGACGGCCATCTGAGGTCTGGCATCGTTACGGGCGCTTTGGAAACTCAAAATCAGGCATTCGGGTATGGGAGCGAAGCTATAGCTGCCCGACCTGCACCAGCACGCCTGAACCGCTGACGCGGGGCTTACCAAAGAATGTAGCCCTGTCGATGTGCCCGGTCCCCGTCGCCACTACCGTCGATGCGCGTTCTGTTCTTAGCGTCACACCGAGTTGGAGAATGAGCAGAAAGGACGGCTGGGTTGAGTCTGTAATGTGTGAACGTAGATGGAAGGATGAATTCATCTACCCGCTCAGGTCGGCAATTGCGCAGGCGTGACTCGCTGAACAGTTGCAACATGCCTAATCGGGTGGTCGCGACAGTTTTAATTCTCTAGGCCTCCGCTCCACAGCAGAGACTTGAGGGTTTGCGACAGTTTTGCGTTTCCTCCAGAGTTGGCTTGAAGCCCCAGAAAGCCGGGCTTCGCAGCGACAGTTTTAATTCTCTAAATCCACCGCGACTGTCGTGATGATCCGCCTCGACGATACTCCAGGTGTCGTCTCGTCCCCCTGGTCAGTCAGCAAGGTCAGCCAAAGCGGACGCTCGTTGAGCATAGCCTCACAACACGCTCATTGAGTATCGCCCCTAGCCTTGCGGCTAGTTGCGGATCGTGTACCCCCACGACTGCCATCTCAAAGCTTTCTGGGCCCGCGTGGATCCAACGATAGTATGTTGGACGCAGGTAACTGTCGTTCAAGCTCAGCAATACGGTCATACAGCTCTATGATTTTCGCATCCGCCTCGCTCAATAAACTTGCTAGCTGGTCGCGCTGTCGGGCAACCTGCTCAATCCGATCTCGCAAGGCGCGGCTTTTCTGACGGGCAAGATGATTTATCTGGTTCAACGAACGAGGTCGCTCCTCCGCATGTTGTTCGATGTAGGTTTTTATCTCTGCGATGAGACTCGGGAAACGTGATTTCTTAAGTGCCGACGGATCGCTCCCGGCCTCTTTGGCCACGTTGTTTTGAGTAACCGGTGTCCCCTTCGTTAGAAGCTGCGGCTTATTGAGTTTCAAGCGCTCAAAAGCCTCGCGATATTGATCGGCCGCGCTGCGACGCGCCGTGAGTTCAACGTCCATTTGCTCCCCCTATGACTCGCCGGAAGCTCTCTACGCTTCGTTGTTGAGCGATTAAGGACTCCATTAGCGGACTTCCGTACTGAGCATTAACAAGCCGCTCTTTGAGGACATGTTCAAGATCATCGACTGCGTCCAATCGTTCTGAGTCATACAGCACATCAGGGCAAGGTTTTTCATCCTCCGAATCACCGCCCCCGCAATGAGCAATGTTGTCGACTCCTCCGTACGGACAAGGCTTGCGACTCGAGCAAACGCCAAGAAGGATTTGGCGACATGCTGCGGCACCCTTCTTCGCCAAACCGATCATCTTCTTTGCATCCTCTGGCGTGATCAGCCGAACGATCTCAGCCTTACGTTTATCTCCATGGGGACTTACAAAACGCTCACTCGTAAGCTGCTGTAACTCTCTACCAAGCGTCTCGTACATCGTGCGAACGTACAGCGTGTGAGCCTTATCCTCTAGACGCATCTGCGAGTGATTTTGTCCGTAGTAAAGGCTCATCGCTCGGGTGACGTGCTTGAGTTGGTACTGAAGCGAGGCATCGCTTACGAGCCCGGAAGCTTGCATGTTTACTGCACCAGTTCTACGCAACTGATGCCATGCTAACGGCCATACCGCGCCCACTTGATAGTCCTCCGGCAATGTAGGAGTAGCTAGCCGGGCCAATTTCAAATCCTCACTCGTGATACGCAAACGCTCCAAGTCAAACACCTTGCCGTAGTGGCTCAAAAGGTCGGAATATGACGGAATACTTGGTCTCAGTGAGTGATCATTTTTCTTGCTCGATGGGGCCCACGGTTCGTAAGAAAACGAGGTTAAAAAACGCCCCGTGAGCCCGCTCGCAGCTACATGAGGTGCGTATAATGACCGAAACAGAGAAATGACCTCCATCGCCCTCACTGCGACCTTTACAGATGGGGATGTGACCCACAGGGCGTCGCTATCGGCCTGCGTTTTCGTCGTCTGTCCACGTAACAAAAAAATGTCGCCGAAATTCTTGTCGTGCTCGACCTCAAGGCATCCCGCTCGAAGATTCCAAGCTTCCTCGACTCGCATGAGGCTGAAGTTAAGGATGTAAGCTAAACCTGCGCTATTGACCAGTTTCAGATAGCTAGTCAGCGTTCTTACTTGCAATTCACCACTGCGCCCCACCCAACGTTCAAGTAGCTCAAAAATGCCGAAGCGTTTCGCGGTATCTGCAAACGCTCCGAGAAAACGAAGCCCCGTTTTAGCGCCTGATAAATGCATCTTATGGCCGCAAAAAGGTTGTGCGTTTGCGCACGCCACTCTTTTTGAAACTCTATGATTATGTTCGTAAGCCTCAATGCTGAACCGGTAACAAGCTTCAACTTGTTGTTGATGGGATAGGAAGTCATCAAGACACTCTCGCAGCCTGGTGACTTGGTAGTGCCAAATACGTGGAGGAATGTACGGTGTTTGAGCTGTTTGGTGGGGTGGAAACAGCGCAGCCAGACGGGTTAGCGAGCCCGAATCCAGCAAAGTAAACCCTACGGCGCTGCGAGACGCGTATAGCTCATGCATTAACGACAGAAACTCAGTCTTTCTTGAGGCATGAAGAAAGGCAGGGATTTCCTCGCATACGCGTGGAAAGCGGCTCAATTCGCTGGCCAGTATTCCTGCCTCTTCACACAAAACAAACAACCGCCGCATCTGATCGAACCGCGTCTTTAGAGATCGATAGCCGCGAGCGCCGTACGGCCCGTATAGCCACCAGCCTGTGATGATACGAAGCAGATCAGCGTTCGCCGAGCTAATGGGCGCCGCGACTTTTGTGGCGGGGCCATCCCCGAAATTTAGCGTTAACGCCTTCTTGGCCCATGGGTCAAGCCTCCAAACTGGGTCGCCCCAACGGCTTACTACTTTGCCCTGTGCATCAATTACGACAGGCCAATCAGGTGGCGGAGGCCAGCTCTCAGGACGGTAATTTGGCGCTCCGGGAACGGCGAGAGGCGACTCAATAGAAAGCCCTAACGTCGTGAGGATATTCATAAGGAAGGTCCCGCTGTAACTTCCGCCAGCCGAATAAATCCGTCCCAAGCTGGGTGATAACTCTCCTCAGCTATGCGAGCCAGTGCCTCCTCAACCCAAAGCCGACGCACCTCGCTACTTTCTTGAAAGAACCGCAGCTTCGCACTCAGACGCTCAATCGCAAGCATTGCAGGATGGTCAGCCTCCTCAGATCTATCCGTGGAAGCTGGACGATATCTAGTTAGCTCCAAGCTCTTGAGCACGCGCAAACTACTTAGCGACCAGACGTGATCTTCGCTTTCAATATCCCGATGATTGACGCAGAAGAGGCAACCAGCAGCGTTGATACAATCGGGATCAGGTGCATTCGTCGGAGCATCTACGACCGATTCTGGCAAGGACGTCGCACAAGCACCTGGAGCAGGTGAGCAAATGACGGGATCTGATTGCCGGTGAAATCGAGTAATTTCAATCATCGCAATTTGCGGATTGGGCTCAGCGTACACACGGATCAACGTTTCAGCTGTGTGCTGTGCGATTTCCGCGACCAGTTCAGGGCGTTGCGATTCACGTAACAACCAGTTAATACGAGCACCCCGTAGCTTACGTGGTCGAACGAATCGAATATTGGAATCGGTACAGAGGCGCACTAGAGCTGTGAACTGAGGAGCTTCTACAACGAGACGTCCCCCAAGACGGACGAGAGGAAAAAGAAGCCCCTCTAGGTCGTCCGGAAACCACGTGTTTCGCCACTCAATGTAGCGTTCAAACCACTCCTTGTAGCTTGAGAAAACTTCAAATAGCACTTCGCCCTGACGACGCTTTTTGTAAGACCTGACTTGGTAACCATCAAGGTGACTCGTATAGTGGTATTGGTCGATCCGAAGTTGATGCGCCTGCGACAAATTCATGCCGGTTTGCGCGATGAACATAAGCATCTCGGCTTCGATTCTCAGATTTACTGCCGGGTATCGAGTCTCGATTGAAACGTCAGAGTCCCGGAATTCTCGGTGTCGAAGGATGGCCGCAATCTGGAATTTGGTTTGAGGTCGAACCCGTCGTGACGCTTCTTTCTCTGTATCGCGAAGGCCGCACCAGATAGGTAGCGTTGTACCCGATCTCAATGCCACTTGGATGGGGAGTGGTCCCGCCACAGCCTCATAAGTGAGTGACGTACAGAGGTCGGCAATTAACTGCCCGAAAGAAAAGCTCTCTTCCACACTTTGCTTATCAGCGCTCCCATTTCTAACCCGTCCGTTGCCTCTGGGTTTGCGAATTCGTGTGCTGTACAAAAGTGTCGAGCTTCGGCCTAGCACTCGATCAAGCATCGTCGCTGTCAAACTTGCAGTGTCGTATAACGATCCGGCAGTTAAATATCCTTCCACACGGTGACGGTGTAAAAGATGCTCTGCCCACCCCAGGTAAGCTTGCGCAACCTTGTCAATGCTCAACTGGCGTCCGGATTGATCCGCCCACCGAAAAAACTGCCGCAACGAACCGATCTTGTTATTCGCCGAAAAGCGGCTCCCCCCGCCTACAAGGTCGTCGGCCAAACACTCGTGGAGCTCCTTTACAAGCTCTACCCGTTCCAGCAAAGGATCCCCTAAAACACCTGATGTGATTTCATTGCGTACAGTCTTCACTTTTGCCTTTGCACCACCGCTGTATAAAAATGGGGTCAGATCCCAAGGCGTCTCGTTCTTCGCGTACTCAAGCATTGGAAACGTTAGGTCTGAAGACGTCCGATTATTCATTGCTCGCTCCGTGCCTGGAAGAAATCCCTGTAAACGCAGCCATGAAGCTGTTCGCAATGGCCTGCTTAGCGGGTGTGGCTTGCACAAACTTGATGTATTTGAAGGTAGTAGCCTCCGAATTTCGACCGTGAAGCAATGCATTGCTAACAGTCGCAATCACTATCGCCACATCATCGCAATTTGCTAAAGCCAGCTTGGCTAGCTCAGTTCCAAAGGTGCACCGGGACTGATGGAAGCGAAATGTCCTGAGTACCTTAACGCCAGCTGTGATGCCTGCTTTTCTAAGCGATGACATCTCAACGTTTATGGCCGAAGACTGATCGCTGCTGCGCCGTCCGAAGGTATTACCGAAACGAGTCAAGAAAACTAGGTCTCGATTCTCATCGGCAGCAGATGCCTCGCGACTTAACCTGCGGAGCCCCTTGGAATATTCCAAAACTTCTGAACACAAAGCTTCGGGAATCCATACCTGGCCAGTTACTCCAAATTTGGTATGCACGGGCGGGGACGCACCTGGCCCCACAAATATCCTAAGCAGGCCTTTAGCGGACGGATCAGGTATCGCACGTTCCAACGCGCCGATACGAAGGTCACAGATTGTTCCCAGTCGCATACCCGTGAAAAAGCCTAGAGCTAGCATCAGGTACAGCTCAGGCGAGGCATTACGTTTTGCAAAATCGAGAATGACGTCGCGGTCAGATGAGGTGACAGGAAGCAACCCGCCTTCCAAAGTGATCCCGATGCGTTTCCGGTTGGGAATCCCCAGATCGGTAGTAGTGCCAGCGAAGGTTCGTTCAAAACCAACCTGGTCAAAGTATTTGATGAAAAAGCGCTTGTCTTTCCATAGTGGCAACAGCGGAGATAGAAGCCCACGCTTCCTGACCCACCTATAGAAACTGATGCAGTTGCGCATGTACTCGGAGGCCGTTGCTGGGCTGATATGACCAGCATCTCGCGCCTTAATAAGCGCCCCACGGTACTGAACGAGACACCGATCAGCTTTTCGAGACGGGAACTCAAACCACTCAAGTCTGCGGCTCTCCAAAAACTTCGCGTAGTTCAGCAGTCCATTAACGTTGCTGGAAACGGTCTTTAGGATTGCTTCCCCATTGGTGACACGCTCCATAGCCCAGAGGTTCGCCTCTCTCCAGGGCAAGCCGTTTACCCAGAAAATTTGTGGTAGCCCTTCGATTACTACCCGGGAGCTATTCGACGAGTAGGTAATCAGGCGGTCTTTGACAGAAAGGTCATGCGGACTGAAGTGGATGTGCTCAACGGTAGCCAAGGGATATCTCTGTAAGAAAAAGCGCCAATGTCCATGGGAACCCTATCTAACTTTGGGCGTCCACAGTATGCAACTTATTCTTATCAATTGAGTAAACCTCGATGCGAGGGGCGAAGCTCTCTAGAACGCGCATTACGCGGTTGCTGACTTCTTAGTAAAGAGCGTAATTTGAGGATACAACCCGCAAGCCGTGAGACTTCAACAGGTGCTTAATTTCAAAGAAGGGGGCACCCATTTTTATGCCGAGCCCACCAATATGGGGATCTTTGATTTTGGCTATGGGGCAACGCGAAACGACACAACCGTCTGAGTTGGACAAAGCGACCACCGGAACGCCTATCAAGGTCGGATCAAACAACCTCTCAGCGCTCACGTATCGCTCGCCAGATCTTCATCAAGAATCCTGCCTTGGTATCTTCCAATTCGCCCTTCAAGGTTTTGATCTCGTTAACCCTGTTCGTGTACGCCGTCTTGTATTTCCCAAGCTCGATCTTCAGATTCTCCACGTTTTGGTTCAGCTCAGTGGTCGAAGCCTCAAGACCAGCTTTATCCTTTTCCAACAAACCTTTCGCATGGGAAAAGCCATCCCGCTCCTTGCCCACCGCCTCAGCGAGCGATTCGGCTTCACGAAGCTTATTGAAAAGAAATGTGGTTTCGCGCTTGTTTTTCTCGACCAGAGCTATCCGATCCCTCTCTGCCTGCCGTGCGAAATCTTCATGGAATCTGGTGCTCACCGGGTCAGAAAGCACTTTGCAGTACAACTGCCGAGAAACGATTTCAGAAACCTGCTGGTAGCGCCTCTCAAGACTCCCTTCTACATCATCTTTGTTGATGTACTTCTCAACCTTGATGCTGTCAGTAATTTTGATTTCGATGATGGGGATTCCGTGGTCACGGAAATCGACAACCTTCTGCATGCCGCATGGGTTCGAATAGTAGACCTCAATCGCCACCTTCCCTCCCCACTTCTTGTAGTAAGGATTGTCGGCTGTGAACTCGCCATACAGGTCAGGAATGTAGCCATTGCCGTTCCCGAATTTTAACCGGGTTTCCTCAGCTACGAGGCGCGTGAAGGTGAAGGGAACGATCTCATTATCAATGACGAAATTGATCGTTTCGAGCTGGGAAAGGATGGCTATGAGACAGGCATGGGAAAGGGATTCGCCATCACTGTCACCAGTTCGAGTCATCGGATCAAGGTTCTTGTACCGGAAATACCCGTTCTTGACGGCAACCATCTCACGGCGCTTTTCCTCTCGGCTGTGGGTACTGAAGAAGGTCAAAGCGCTGAATTCAGAGGGGTTCAGGCGGCGCATCTTGAGGACTTGCCAGATGAAGAACAGCTTGTAGCGACCATCCTCCCGATTGATGAAGCCGTTTACCCCTTTCGCACATGCCCAAATCTTCATGCCGCTCCCTTACGTTGAAACGCTCTAGATCGGACCATACCAGTGCTCGACGAAGGTTTCAAAGCGTGGCAGGCTCACGATTTCCTCCTATTGAGGATCACGCCACGTATCACGCATCAGGGTAAAGCAGGCAATGTGCTTGCCTACCACCACATAGGGAGATCCGACGTGAAGCATGAAGAGCTGAATTCAATTTTTGCCAAAATAGACGATTGCGACTTTGTTGGTGCTAAAGCCGAGCTTCACAAACTAGCACAGGAGCTAGCCCATAAGGGCGAACTCGAATACTCTGATTTCCTTGCCGATTATGCATATCGATCCTCAAGAAATTTTGGTAACGCGCAGCAAACGATGCCAAGATCGGAAATAGATAAGAAATTCAAGGCTCTCGATCAAAAATACGAAGATTTAGTTGGGAAGCAAGATAAAATTCTCTTCGACGCATACGAGTATTTTAAGGAGCATGAAAAAATAGCGACAACCACCCAATCATATAGAACTTCATTTTCATGGTTTAACATAGAGCACGACGATAATTTTCCATTTATCGACGCCTGCATGAAAAACGAAACGCAAAACCATATAACAATCGAAAACGTATCTACCGTCTTTATCAACCAGCTAAAATTCTACGCACGATTACAAAAGGCAGGCACTACGACCCTTTTCAATTACGGTCAAAGAATCACCAACATAGAAGCGGGGAAATTTTGGAGATACGTGGAACTTCGTAAGAATTCCATGGCACAGAAAAATGCACTTGACGAAATTGATGTAATTTCTGAAAAGCTAAAAGAGCTAGAAATCCAAGCAAGTGAAATCCGCAGCTACTATTGGATAAACGATCATAGCTCAACGGAATTCAGGAACGATTTCACAGAGTGTCTTGAAGAATTCCATAAGACGCAGGCAAACAGCTAGGCAACGACGATACAAGGCTCAGAAATCTTGCCAGATCAATCCATACGAAAGGCAGAACGTCACCAATGATCTGCCTTTCATTGAGCGTTAGTCAGTAACCCAGCGTATCTTTGGTCTGCTTGCAGGTCGCTAAGCGACCGCGGACCTGCCCTGTGAGCATTCTGAATAAGGCATAAATTTAGTACTTGCTCGCACTAGGCTTGAGCTGACCATCAATATACACCACAGATATATTTGACCCCGCAATCGCTTGATGAACAGAGTTCATATTATCGACTTGCCTCTGATTCATACCCAAATCGAGTATTAAATAAATAGCTCTTCGGGATTTTTCAGATTTCATATACTCAGGGAGTTGACGGGTGATGCCGGTTTTCAAATGGGAATTGTCCGATTTCTTAATCTCAACCAACACACTATTCTCACCATTAGAACCAAACTTGAAGTCTACTGGCCCACGACCAGAATTTGACTCCCTGGCGATCATTATCTTATTTGCTTCACAATAAGATTCCGCCACACCATAAAATGCCAACTGGATTGCCGTCTCATTTTTTATTTTCGATTTATTGTCATAGAACAAAGTATTTAAGCCGTTATTCTCCACAAGATCCTTAAACTTCTCGCAAATTTTAAGCACCAGCTTATGGACCTCATCTAAATTTGGATGGGCGCTCAGCGATAGTTCTACAGGGTGCTCAGAGACAGCATCTACTGTTCTCTGGTACCACGAATACTCACCCTTTTTATCCTCGTTAAAATCGTAGGGCTTTATTTCTTTAGACGCATACTGATCAACCAAATCATCAATGAGATCAGGATATTTCAAGATCAACTTCTTGAGATCTTCTTTTTTCATGTTGGCTAGCGAACGCCAACTTGAACCTACCAAAGCATTGAGCGTTTCTCTTAGCTCCTCACTGCTGACACCAATTTCATCTGACCCGCTCCACTCAAATGCAGCCGGTAAATCTCTAAGCAGCTCTTTGGGGACTAGTAAGATAGGTTCGGCTGTAAATGGATTTGTAGGAAGGCCACTTCGTCTATCAATGGCGCCAGCCCACCCTTTAGGCAATATTTTTTTGTAGATATTATTCGAGTAAGTCAATATATCAGCTTGAATAATATTGGCAGTCATATCACTAATACGATCTGGCCCAAAATTATCCTCAAATAGTCCCACCAATTCAAAAAGTTCAGGATCGGTCTTTCCCGCATCTATAATTATTTTAGCAGTCTCTAAAATTCGATCCCTAAGCCCCTTACCAATTCCGCTTCCTGCAGTGCCACCAGCAGAGTAACCAATACAAAGTCCTCGCACTTCATGCCAACTCATCTTAGCGGCAGCCGACCTCCAGAAAACATCATGTTTTTCCTTGCTTGTTTGCAGCAACTTCCCAATTGCTAAAAACCTGCTTTGTAAATCTGAATAACTGGAGGCGAATTCGGGGGCTTTGCAGTGTTTCAGCAGGAGAGGGTCGATAAATAGGCGGGTATCGTGATCAAGAATCGGATCAAACACTCCAAGGGAGTCCAATGTCGCTTTGGGAATTCCGAGATATTTAGATAATGAGGTTGGCATGACAATCCTTTGCGCCTAGATATTTATGTCAAAATGCCATGATCATCTTTTTTATTCAAGCCCACAGCACACAGGCGCACCTGTATCTTGTGAGTGACCCGTTCATACCGCCGCTAACGCTTGTCTTGAGGAACCACATAGCTGGCTGCCGCTAGCTATCTGCCTGCCTTAATCCGCAGAGCATGAAATCGAGTGCGTGAAGAAGCCTTAGCTCAGCGTGAGAAGCCCGACGCGGTGTATCTCGGATGCGAAACAGCACCTGTACTGAGGTCGGAGGCCACAATCCCACAAGCTTCATCATCTTTGGCCAGATAGAATTCTGACCAAAAAAAACCCCAATCCGAAGATCAGGGCTATTTTTTGGTACAAAGCGCTGGTACAAAAGCACTTCGCCAAAACCCTTATAAGTCATTGATTCATAAGGGTTTTTAATATGGCGGAGAGATAGGGATTCGAACCCTAGGTACCGGTGAAGGTACAACGGATTTCGAATCCGTCCCATTCGGCCACTCTGGCATCTCTCCAACGGCGCGCATCATAACAGTGTGTTTCGCGGAAGCAAACCCCAAAGGTGATTTTTTTCCGTGCTATCAGATGCTTGCGTCGATTACAGCGGTACGCCGAGACGATTGGCGACTTCTTCGTAGGCTTCGATCACGTCACCGAGGCCTTGGCGGAAGCGGTCTTTGTCCATCTTCTTCTTGGTGTCTTTGTCCCACAGGCGGCAGCCGTCCGGGCTGAATTCGTCGCCCAGGACGATGGAGCCGTCGTGGAATACGCCGAATTCGAGCTTGAAGTCCACCAGCAACAGGCCGGCGTCGTCGAACAGCTTGGTCAGCACGTCGTTGACCTTGAGGGACAACTCCTTCATGCGCGCCAGTTGCTCAGCGGTGCCCCAGCCGAACGCCACGACGTGGGATTCGTTGATGAACGGGTCGCCCTTGGCGTCGTCCTTCAAGAACAGTTCGAACGTGTAAGGGTTGAGCTTGAGGCCCTCTTCCACGCCCAAGCGCTTGACCAGGCTGCCGGCGGCGTAGTTGCGCACGACGCATTCCACCGGGATCATGTCGAGCTTCTTGACCAGGCACTCGTTGTCGCCCAGCAGTTTGTCGAATTGGGTCGGGATACCGGCCGCTTCGAGCTTCTGCATGATGAAGGCGTTGAACTTGTTGTTCACCATGCCTTTGCGATCCAGTTGTTCGATGCGCTTGCCGTCGAACGCCGAGGTGTCGTTGCGAAACAGCAGGATCAGGCGGTTGGCGTCGTCGGTCTTGTACACCGACTTGGCTTTACCGCGGTAGAGTTCTTCACGTTTTTCCATGATGGGCTCCGCTTTGAGTAAGGTGGGCTAGGCGATGTGTCGCCAGTCGAGCCCTGAATCTTGATCGGCCAGTTGCAGCCAGTCCGGGTCGCACCCTAGGGTGTCGACAAAACATTGCCGGGCAAGCGTCGGCAGGTTGTTCTTGCTGCTGAGGTGAGCCAGGACCAGATGTTGCAGGTCTTGCCAGCCCAACTCGTACACCAGGTATGCGGCCTGGTGGTTGTTCAAATGTCCCAGCTCGCCGCCCACCCGTTGCTTGAGAAAGTAAGGGTAATGACCGCGTGCCAGCAGGTCTCGGCAGTGGTTGGACTCGATCATCAAGGCATCGAGGTCCCGGTAACCCTCCAGCACCTTGGCGCAATAAGAACCCAGGTCGGTGAGCACACCGAAGCGCCGCTCACCGTCACTGAATACGTATTGCGTCGGCTCCTGGGCATCGTGGGCAACCGCGACGACATTGATGCTCAGGGCACCGATTTGCAGTTGCTCGCCACCAGCCAGAAAACCTGCCGGCTCGATGGGTTTGCGCATCCCGCGCAACGTGCCGCGGCTCATGTACACCGGCAGATTGTAGCGCCGAGACAGTAAACCCACGCCATGCACGTGGTCGGCATGTTCGTGGGTCACTAGAATCGCGCTCAACTGCGCCGGGTGAACACCGAGGCGCAGCAGGCGTCGCTCGGTTTCTCTTAACGAGAAACCACAATCGACCAGCACGTACGTGTCATCATGGGCGACCAGCGTACCGTTCCCTTGGCTACCGCTGCCGAGAACGGCAAAACGCATCGGATCAGCCCAGGTTGTCTTGAATCACGCCCAACACTTTGCGCGCTGTTTCAGCTGGCGCGACGGTGTTGATGTTCTTCTCGACGGTGACTTGCACGCTTTCGCCCACCTTGCTCAAACGAACCTGATAACGCTCGGCACGGGTTTCGATCTCTTCCTTGGTCGGCGCGCTGCCGAACAATTTGCCGAAGAAACCTGGCTCGTCGTCCTTCTTCTCAGCCTTTTCAGCCACGTTGATGTAGTACAGGCCCAGGCTGCGGTTGATGTCTTCAACGCGCCAAGGGCCCTGCTCCAACGCGCGGCCAACACTGGCCCAGGCACGGTCTAGATCTTCACCCAGGTTCAGCACGACGTTGCCACTGCCGTCTTCGGTGAGGCTGACGCGGCTAGGGGTGTCGTAATCACGGGCGGCGAGCAAGGATACGGAACCGCCCTTCTCGGAAATACGGCTCATGCTGGCGAGCATTTCGTCGACCAGCGCGGCGTCAACACCCGTGTTGACCGAACGTGGAGTGAAATCGACGTTGGCTGTGCTGCCTGCAGGACGCTCGGCGCTGACCACATAGACTTCGCTGGTGTTGCGCTGCACGCCTGGCTCGATGCGCACACGCACACGAGCTTCGCTGTCGGCGGCAACACCGCCCGCCAGCAGGCGCTGGGCCATGTTGGCGGACAGCTCGCGACCTTGCTGCCACGCGGTGGTGAACTCACCGGTCTGCGGGCGTTGCTGGTCGATGCTAAAACCGTTGTCCTGGAAGAACTGCACCGCCACCGGCCAGACTTCGGCAGGCGGACGCTGAGCCACGATCCAACGATTGTCGCCGCTTTTTTGCAGGCTGTAGTCGCTGGCATCGGCCACGGACATAATCGGCTGTGGGCGTGGCACTACGTACTCACCCTTGACCGTGTCGTCGGCAACGTTGCGTGGAATCGGCAGCAGCGGGTCAAGGCGCTTGGCGACATTGACATCAGGCGGCAGTTGCATCGGTTTGGTTGCTTGCGCTTCCAGGTAATCGCTGCCGCGGTCACGGAAGTAGCCTTCCGGGCCCCATACCCAACCGCAGCCACTGGTGCTGGAGATAATCAAGGCAAGTGCGGAAAGTCCGGCCAATCGCTTCATGCGTAGTGCTTCCTCAATTAAACCAGGACGCCGGACTGGCGCAGGGCCTGTCGCAGCGGTTCGTGACAGGCTTCGCTGAGGCGGGTGAGCGGCAGACGGATACCGTCCGGCATCAGGCCCATCTCAAACAGCGCCCACTTCACGGGAATAGGATTGGATTCGATAAACAGTGTCTTGTTGAGCGGCATCAGCTTCTCGTGGATCGCACGCGCGGTGGCTGCATCGCCCGCGATGGCGGCGGCACACATATCGCTCATGGCGCGCGGGGCCACGTTGGCGGTCACGGAGATGTTGCCCTTGCCACCCAGCAGGATCAGCTCGACAGCGGTGGCGTCGTCACCGGAATACACCAGGAAGTCGCTGCTCACGCCGGCCAGGATGTCCTTGGCGCGCTGCAGGTCGCCGGTGGCTTCCTTGATGCCGATGATGTTCGGCACGGTGGACAGGCGGATCACGGTCTCGGCCTTCATGTCGCACGCGGTGCGACCCGGTACGTTGTAGAGGATCTGCGGGATCTGCACGGCTTCGGCGATGGCTTTGAAGTGCTGGTACAAGCCTTCCTGGGTCGGCTTGTTGTAGTACGGAGTCACCAGCAGGCAAGCGTCGGCGCCGGCCTTCTTGGCGTTCTTGGTCAGCTCGATCGCTTCACGCGTCGAGTTGGCGCCCGTACCGGCAATCACGGCAATGCGGCCCGCTACGCGCTTGACCACGAATTCGATCACCTGGATGTGTTCTTCCACATCAAGGGTGGCCGATTCACCTGTGGTGCCGACCGCCACAATGGCGTTGGTGCCCTCTTGCAGGTGGAAGTCCACCAGTTTGCCCAGGCTGTCCCAGTCGAGACGACCTTGTGCATCCATGGGTGTGACCAGTGCCACCATACTGCCCGCAATCATGCAACCGCTCCTGCCGGAAAAAGAGAGCCGTAATGGTACTGGCGCCAAGATGCTTGTACAAGCGAAGTACCGCGTGAGGATGCGTTCTGGCGCAACTAAACGACGGGCAATGCCATCATTAGGCCAAAGCACCGCCCGAAGCGGGCTGATCACGCAATGAAAACGCCACCTCCTAGCCCTTGGCGACGCTTTTCGCTACCCTTGATCCTTTGATCGATACCGCCCACACGGTATCGACCGCTCATCGCTTTAGGAAGGCTGCATGTCCACCCCCACAGTTCGCGAACAATTCCTTGTTATCAGTGCCCTCGGCGCCAACCCCATGGAGCTGACCAACGTCCTGTGCCGCGCCAGCCATGAGAACCGCTGCGCCGTCGTGACCTCCCGCCTGACCCGCCATGGCGAGTGCAGTGCGCTGGTCCTGCAGATTTCTGGCTCCTGGGATGCCTTGGCGCGTCTGGAAACCGGCCTGCCAGGCCTGGCCAAGAAGCATGATTTCACCGTCAACGTGGTACGCAGCGCTGCCCTGGAAAACCGTCCCCAGGCCCTGCCTTACGTAGCCTATGTCAGCTCGGCCTACCGTTCGGACATCGTCAACGAGTTGTGCCAGTTCTTTATCGACCACAACGTCGAGCTGGAAAACCTGACCTGTGACACCTACCAGGCGCCACAAACCGGCGGCACCATGCTCAATGCCACCTTTACCGTGACCTTGCCGGCCGGTGTACAGATCAGTTGGTTGCGCGACCAGTTCCTGGATTTCGCCGATGCCCTGAACCTCGACGCCTTGATCGAGCCATGGCGCCCACAGAACCCAATGTAAGGAAGTACTTCTCTATGCCGGTAGCCATCGACACACCCGTGGCCGATTTCGAGGCCCAGGCCACCAGCGGCCAGACCTTCAGCCTTGCAGCCTTCAAGGGCAAGCAAGTGGTGATCTACTTTTACCCGAAGGACAGCACCCCTGGCTGCACCACCGAAGGCCAGGGTTTTCGTGACCAGTACGCCGCGTTCAAGGCCGCCAACACCGAAGTGTTCGGCGTGTCGCGTGACAGCGTGAAGTCCCACGAGAACTTCAAGGGCAAACAGGAATTTCCGTTCGAGCTGATCAGCGATAAGGACGAAGCGGTCTGCCAGCTGTTTGATGTAATCAAGTTGAAGAAGCTGTATGGCAAGGAATACCTGGGCGTGGATCGCAGCACCTTCCTGATCGACAGCCAAGGCGTCCTGCGTCAGGAATGGCGCGGCGTGAAAGTGCCGGGGCATGTTGATGCGGTTCTGGCGGCAGCGCAGGCGCTGAACAAGGCTTGATCTTGCCTCGATAAGGCCTTCAGGCCTTGCGCAACCAATAACGGTACACACCCTCGGCGGCGTCTTCATGCTCCAGGGTGTGGCCGGCCAGCTTGGCAAAGGTGCGAAAATCACGCTGGGAGCCGGCGTCGGTGGCAGTCACCTTGAGCACGGCACCACTGGCCATTTTATTGAGCTCCAGCTTGGCCTTGAGCAATGGTAAAGGGCAGTTCAGACCGCTGGCGTCGAGTTCGGCGTCACAGGCTACAGCGTCGGTCATGGTGTTACTCCAGGCAAACATTCGGGCTGCTTAGAATATCTGGTCCCAAGCTCAGTGTCCGGCTACAGTAAGCTCTTTGTCGAAAGGCTTTGTGCATGACTTTTTTGCGCCCTACCCTGCTGACGCTGGCCTGCCTGCTGGCCTCCCCGGCCTTCGCTGACGACCTGCCGTCACTTGGTGATGCCAGTTCTGCCATTGTCTCGCCGCAACAGGAATACCAACTGGGCCGCGCCTGGCTGGCCTACCTGCGCGGCCAGGTTTCGCAACTCAACGACCCGCAACTCAAGGATTACGTTGAAACCAGCGTGTACAAGCTGGTGGAGACCAGCCAGGTCAATGACCGGCGCCTGGAATTCATCCTGATCAACAGCCCACAGCTCAACGCCTTTGCGGCTCCCGGTGGGATCGTCGGGGTCAACGGCGGCCTGTTTCTCAATGCACAGACCGAAGGTGAATACGCGTCGGTACTGGCCCACGAACTGGCACACTTGTCCCAGCGCCACTTCGCCCGAGGCGTGGAAGCGCAATCACGCATGCAACTGCCGATGATGGCCGCCCTGCTTGGGGGCATTATCGCCGCTGCTGCGGGTGCCGGTGATGCCGGTATCGCCGCGATTGCCGGCTCACAAGCCGCCGCGATCCAGGAACAGCGCCGCTTCTCCCGCCAGAACGAGCAAGAGGCCGACCGCATCGGTATTCTCAACCTGGAGAAAGCCGGCTACGACCCGCGCTCCATGCCCACCATGTTCGAACGGCTGATGCGCCAATACCGCTTCGACGCCAAGCCGCCGGAATTCCTGCTGACTCACCCGGTAACCGAATCGCGTATCGCCGACACCCGCAACCGCGCCGAACAAGCCAAACCTGGCGGCAAGGAAGACAGCCTGCGCTATCAATTGATTCGCGCACGGGTGCAGCTCAAATACGAAGACACGCCAGGTCTGGCCGCCAAGCGCTTCCAGGCACAGCTGGATGAAAACCCTAAAAATGATGTAGCGCGTTATGGCCTGGCCATCGCCCAGATCAAGGGTACTCAACTCAAGGAAGCGCGGGAAAGCCTGGCGCCGTTGCTGGCCAAGGCGCCTAACGACATCACCTACAACCTGGCCCAAATCGAACTGGACATCACCAGCAACCGCATGCCGGATGCGCAGCAACGTACCGACCGCATGCTCACCCAGTACCCCAGCAACTATCCATTGAACCAGGTGCGGGTAGATCTGTTGCTTAAACAGAACCGTACCGCCGATGCAGAAAAGGCGCTGGACGGGCTACTCAAGTCGCGGCCGGACGATCCGGACGTGTGGTATCAGGTTGCTGAAACACGCGGTTTGTCCGGCAACATTATTGGCCTGCATCAGGCTCGCGCTGAATATTTCGCATTGGTGGGGGATTTCCAACAAGCCATCCAGCAGTTGGACTTTGCCAAGCGGCGTGCTGGCAATAACTTCCCGCTGTCCTCGCGCATCGACGCCCGTCAGCGTGAGCTGATCGAACAGGAGCGCCTGGTGAAAGGCATGATGAGCTGAACCCGCCGCCCACAAAAAAGCCCCGCTGCCGTTAACCGGCAGCGGGGCTTTTTTATAGGTCTAGCGGATTACTCAGCCAGCTTGAAGGTGATGAAGCTGGCACGGCCTTGACGCAGGACGCGCATCGACACCGAGCGATTCTTCGGCAACGCCTTGGCGATGTCGGCGAACTCCTTGGTGGTATCGATTGCCTGGTTGTTCAAGTGGGTGATCACGTCACCCGGTTGCAGGCCGATCAAGGCGGCTGGGCCGTCCTGAACTTCCTTGATCACGACACCGCTTTGCAGGTCGAAGGTTTTCTTCTGTTCGGCGGTCAGTTCAACCACGGCGATACCCAGGCGGTTACTGCTGCGCTCGGCACCTGGCTTGGCGTTGCCCAGGGCGTCCAGGGTCGCGCCTTCTTCCGGAATTGCCCCAACGGTCAGTTCGACGTTCTGGCGCTTGCCGTCACGAATCACTTCCAGCTTGGCTTTGCCGCCGGCCTTGAGCGCGCCGACCAAATGAGGCAAGTCTGCCGACATGATGATCGGCTGGCCGTTCATGCTCAGGATTACATCGCCCACTTTCAGGCCGCCTTTGGCCGCAGGGCCATTGTCCTGAATCTGCGCAACCAGGGCACCGGCCGGCTTGTCGAGACCGAAGGACTCAGCCAGGTCCTTGTTCACTTCCTGGATTACCACGCCCAACCAGCCGCGGCTGACCTTGCCGCCGCTTTTGAGCTGATTGGAGACATCCATGGCCACATCGATCGGGATCGCGAAGGACACGCCCATGAAGCCACCGGAGCGGGTGTAGATCTGCGAGTTGATCCCCACCACTTCGCCGGCCAGGTTGAACAGCGGGCCACCGGAGTTACCCGGGTTGATCGGCACGTCGGTCTGGATGAACGGTACGTAGTTCTCGTTTGGCAGGCTGCGACCGATGGCACTGACGATGCCTTGGGTAACGGTGTGGTCAAAGCCGAACGGTGAACCGATCGCGACCACCCACTGGCCGGCTTTCAGGTCCTGAGACTTGCCCAGCTTAAGCACCGGCAAATCCTTGCCATCGATTTTGAGCAAAGCCACGTCGGAACGTGGATCGGTGCCAATCAGCTTGGCCTTGAGTTCACTGCGGTCGGCCAGGCGCACGAGAATCTCGTCGGCATCGGCAATCACATGGTTGTTAGTGAGGATGTAGCCGTCAGGCGAAATGATGAAGCCGGAGCCCAGGGACTGGGCTTCGCGCTGACCACCGCCACCACGGGGAGAGCGAGGTTGGGGCATCCCGCGTTCGAAGAACTCGCGCAACATGGGCGGCAAGCCTTCCAGGTCGGGCATCTGCTGGTTCGAGACTTTGCGATCCGGCAGCTTCTGCGTGGTACTGATGTTCACCACGGCAGGCGAGGCCTGCTCCACCAGTTGGGTGAAATCAGGCAGCTCGACCGCTTGCGCAGGTAAGGCCTGACCCAGCACCAGCACTGTGGCGACTATGGATAAGTAAGACTTCAAACGTGGTATCGACATACAGCTCCCGTTACGACGAGCAGGGTTAAGCGACAGGGTTCAATAAACGCCGGATACTGCGAGTGGCATTTTTGTTCCGCGAACAAACAAGGCCAGAGCCATCAAACCCTGACCTATAAAAAACATGGGAAGTTTTTGCAAGTGAAAATGCTGTCCAGAGATTTCATACGCCCAGCACCCAACGAAATTCGGGCCCAGATTGATAGACTAGGATGAACATAAGATTAACAATCTCAGGGCTTGGCGGCGGCTTTTTCACCACGCACCGACAACGCGATACGTTCAGCTGTGCCGATGGGAATTTCGCCCACCACCGTAACCATCATTTCGCCATCCACCGTATTCAATCGCCGGGATACTGCCACGGTCGGCCCAAGCTGAGCGCGGGTTTCATTTACATCAGCGCCGTTGGCTGACTCAAGAAACACCGAAAAACGCGCGAGCCCATCGTCATACATCAGGCTGTCGACGGTAGATTTTGTTTGGGGATCTTTGCGCGTAGCGCTGCTGATCTGTTGGAAACCAGGCGGTAGCCAGTCCAGATGCCACTTTTGCGTGGCAGACATGTCAGGAGATTTAGCGGCGGACATTGTTACCGGCGAACAGTCGCTGCCGGGCTGCAAGCTCTGGTCAGAAGGAGTGGCCGAAGTATCCAGGCGGGTGAACTGAAAACGCTCCAGCAACTGCCCCTGGTCATTTAGCAGCAAGGACTTGAGCGGCAGCGCAGTTTCACGGTCCAAGTGTAATTCAAACCCATAACGGTAGGGGTCACGCGGGCTGATCGACACAATCACCGCATTACGACCGGCCACACGGGATTTGCCAATGACGGCCAGATCATAGAATGAAGTGAGTTTTTTTGGATCAAGAATACGCGAGGGTGCCTCAGGCGAATGACCGAGACCGGCAACCAACGTGCCACTGACACATTGTGCCCGACCATCAACCCTGACCGCTTCTTGGGCGGAGCCGTCAAGTTGCAACAATCGTTCACGGACATGACCATCCTGGACGCGGTGCCAGATGTCATGGGTTGAAAAACTGCCGTTACGTTCGTAGACAAACGTACCTTCGAAGCTTTGCTGCTGCTCTGCACGCCCAAGTCGAGTCAGCCAGTCTTGGGCTTCATCGGCATGGGCGGATAGTGCAAACCAACTACTGAGCAAAAGCGCAAGGAGCGGTATGGCGCGCATAGGGCTCCTTAGCGAATCAGCGGTTTTCCTGGCTTGCTGCGCGAGCGTATGGCAGAGCGCTTTCAGTGCCTTTGGCGGCCGATTCCTGCGCATGTTGACGCAGGTAGCCTGGAAGGCGCTGATCTTGCCAGCCGGATTGCCCCTGAAGTACACCATTGGCCATAGGGCCGGTGGTATCGGTGCTTTCCTTGTAGCCAGCCAGCACGGCCGGGCCTTTGACTTGCGGACCGGCCATGACCGGCTGCTGAGTCTGCTGGGCCAGCTCGTTGCCTGCGATCTCGTCCTGGTTGTACAGGCGAACGCCTGCCAACACAGCAACGGTCACCGAGGCGGCCACTGCCAGACGACCCAGGCTACGCCATGGACCACGCGAGGCTTTTGCCGGAACGGCTTCATCCGCCAGTGCAGCAGAAACGGCCGCAGCAATATCCAGACGAGGGATTAGGAGATCCTTGTGCATCACCGCCCGAGCGACTTGGTAACGAGACCAAGTATCACGGGTTTCGGCGTCATCAAATGCGTTGAGCACTCGACGAAGTTCCAGTTCATCCGCTTCGTTATCCATCACTGCGGACAGCGATTCCTGCAGGGCATCACGACTCATGGCGGTTCCTCTCTTGGCTGTCGCCGCTGTCTTTAGTTTTCCTGCAACAACGGTTGCAAGGCTTTGTCGATGGCTTCTCGGGCCCGGAAAATCCGTGACCTCACAGTCCCCACCGGACATTGCATGACGCTCGCAATGTCTTCGTAACTCAGACCATCGAATTCACGTAAAGTTAACGCCGTACGCAAATCTTCTGGCAGTTGCTGAATAGTGCGATGAACGGTGCCTTCGATCTCGTCGCGCAGCAATGCACGCTCCGGCGACTCGAGATCTTTGAGGCCGTGATCACCATCGTAAAATTCTGCATCTTCTGAACTGACATCACTGTCTGGTGGGCGGCGACCGCGTGACACCAGATAGTTTTTCGCCGTGTTAATGGCGATGCGGTACAGCCACGTATAAAACGCACTGTCACCGCGGAAATTTCCAAGTGCACGGTAAGCCTTGATAAAGGCTTCCTGTGCAACGTCCTGCGCTTCATGGGTGTCGTGCACAAACCGCACGATCAACCCGAGAATTTTGTGCTGGTATTTCAGCACTAGCAGATCAAATGCTCGCTTATCACCGCGCTGTACGCGCTCGACCAGCTGCTGATCCTCTTCCTGGGTTAGCATGAACACTCCTCGTTGTACTTGAAGGAGGCTTGCATAACTAAACGATCAGGCTTGCAAACATAGACTCGGGCTTTTCGCAAAAGTTCTCCCCCTTCAAGCAAGTTTCCGGCATGCACTGATTTGGCACACACGAAAAACGCAGCACGGTCGGTGCCGGCTGCGCGAATAATCTTGTCGCCGGTTTCGTGACGCGTCCAATGCTCCCGACGGGCCAATAAACTCAACGTTTTCCCAGCTTTCGGGCAACCTGCTATTGAGTCGGGGCTTATGCAAAAAGTTCCCGTCCCGCCAACCGGCCGTTTCCCAACGCTGCGCAGCATAATCGCACAATGCCACGAAGGCGTGGCTATTGTGCCGCTCCACCCCTCTATATACTAGTGGCCCGTGTGACCCTTTGATTCGCCGATCCAGGCGTCCTGTTTGCGCCCCCCTTTGGATCGCTTTTTGCGGAATCCGTCAAATGAGCCAACAGTTTCAACACGATGTCCTCGTCATCGGCAGCGGCGCCGCCGGCTTGAGCCTGGCCCTGACCCTGCCCAGCCATTTGCGTATAGCGGTTTTGAGCAAAGGCGACCTGGCCAACGGCTCGACCTTCTGGGCCCAGGGCGGCGTGGCTGCGGTGCTGGACGACACAGACACCGTGCAATCCCACGTCGAAGACACCCTTAACGCCGGCGGTGGCCTGTGCAACGAAGACGCCGTGCGCTTCACCGTCGAGCACAGCCGGGAAGCCATCCAATGGTTGATCGACCAAGGTGTGCCCTTCACCCGCGATGAACATGCCGGCAGCGACGACGGTGGCTTTGAGTTCCACCTGACCCGCGAAGGCGGCCACAGCCATCGCCGAATCATTCACGCTGCCGATGCCACCGGGGCCGCGATTTTCAAGACCCTGCTCGATCAGGCCCGCCAACGCCCCAACATCCAATTGCTAGAGCAGCGCGTCGCCGTCGACCTGATCACCGAAAAACGCCTGGGCCTGCCGGGCGAACGCTGCCTGGGCGCCTACGTACTGAACCGCACCAGCGGTGAAGTCGATACCTATGGCGCACGCTTCACCATTCTCGCCTCGGGCGGCGCCGCCAAGGTCTACCTCTATACCAGCAACCCCGACGGTGCCTGCGGCGACGGCATTGCGATGGCCTGGCGCTCGGGCTGCCGGGTCGCCAACCTGGAGTTCAACCAATTCCACCCCACGTGCCTGTATCACCCGCAGGCCAAGAGCTTCCTGATAACCGAAGCCCTGCGCGGCGAAGGCGCACATTTGAAGCTGCCCAATGGCGAACGCTTCATGCAGCGCTTCGACCCACGCGCCGAGCTGGCACCACGCGATATCGTCGCCCGCGCCATCGACCACGAAATGAAGCGCCTGGGTATCGACTGCGTGTACCTGGACATCAGCCACAAGCCCGAAGCCTTCATCAAGACCCACTTCCCGACCGTCTACGAACGCTGCCTGACCTTCAATATCGACATTACCAAGGGCCCGATCCCCGTGGTGCCGGCCGCGCACTACACCTGCGGTGGCGTGATGGTCGATCAGCATGGCCGCACCGACGTGCCGGGCCTGTATGCCATCGGCGAAACCAGCTTCACCGGCCTGCACGGCGCCAACCGCATGGCCAGCAATTCATTGCTCGAATGCTTCGTGTATGCCCGCTCGGCGGCAGCGGACATTCTTGAGCAACTGCCGCGCATCCCGGTACCAGCCGCCCTGCCCCGCTGGGATGCGAGCCAGGTCACTGATTCGGACGAAGACGTGATCATCGCTCACAACTGGGACGAGCTGCGACGCTTCATGTGGGACTATGTGGGCATCGTGCGCACCAACAAGCGCCTGCAAAGGGCGCAACATCGGGTGCGCTTGTTGCTGGATGAGATCGACGAGTTCTACAGCAACTATCGCGTAAGCAGAGACCTGATTGAATTGAGGAACCTTGCTCAAGTAGCGGAACTGATGATCAGGTCTGCCATGAAACGTAAGGAATCTCGGGGTCTGCACTACACGTTGGACTATCCAGAGCTGCTGCCAGAGGCGAAGGATACGATCCTTACACCCGACAAATGAGGCACGTTAGGAGCCATAGCGTAGCACCATGGGGCCCCAGTTTGTAACAGCTTTGGCGCACATTTGTCCCAACGCTGAGGTCCTTATCACCTGCCCGCAAGGGTCCTTATCGTGCGCCTGAGCGAGCATGCGAGGGCCTATGGGGGTAAGCGCGCAGGTTAGTAGTTACACAGGTGGTCACTCAGATTTTTGTACCAGATCCTCATGAGGTGCCCTTGAGGCACCCATACAGCCAGAAGGCCACATGAACACCAACGCAGGCCCGTAGGCCGCGCTAAACGTGTCCATGAAGTTGTCCTAAGAGTTAAGGGATCGGTGAACCGTCAGGTTTGTGAGACCGTATTGAGTGGCAATCTCAAGGATGCCCTCATAGGATTTAGGCCAGCCTCCACCACTTGAGTCGTTGGTGGCCCCTGACTGGAGCAGGGCAAAGCAAACGGCTGCATATGGGGTCAGGTGATCGACTTGTATCTTCGTAACCACCCGTTTGTCCTTGTAGGTATAACAGAGAGTAAAACTCATGGCTGGCCTTGCCGTAACATGGTCGATGCCCAAGCATAGCAACTAAACAGCTCGCCCATGAGGCCCATTACGGACCTCATGGATACAGCGGGTGTTACGGCTTGACGACCACACGGGTGATCAGCGGAAAGTCTACGGTCTCGACCTGAAGTTTCTCAGTAGGGTCCGCTGGGTTTGCCAGCTTGATCTTGACCTTGGCCTGAGCCATTACGTCAGCCACACCGCTCACCTCAAAGTCCCAGCCCTGTACGCCAGCATTACGGCTCGCAAGGATCTTCCATACGTCGCCTTCTTGGTCATGACGGAACGACAGCGAGGCAAAGCCCTTGTGCATCTCGAAGTACGTTGTCGTGACGCTTGCCAGTCATTGCGGCAATCTCGACGGTGGTCATGGTGATTTCTTTGATACCGTTAAACATAGTAGTGGACTCCTTTTGAATGCTCCCTGAGTTCGCTCCCACAGGCCGACCGTCAAGGCCCCACTACGGGCATCGACCATGGCTCAAGAAGCATTCAGAAAGACTTGACGTTGAAGTAAGCCCAGCGACGGACGTAGAGGAATTCAGAGCGACCGCTTAGCTAAGCAGTCTGCCCTGTTCTTGTGAGGATTTTTAATCTGGTCATACTGGAGACCCAACGAGCCGTTACGGTCACAGTTCGGTTACCACGACACCGAAGGTAGACCCAAGATCTTAATGAGCTACCTTAAGGTAACTCTAAGAGTATTCTCTTTAAGTTTTTATTCTTTATAGAATTAAACTAATAAGACTTAAACTTATAGTCATCTTATAGAGGTCTTTAAGTTAAAAGGCCCCTTTACTGTGCGATCAGTGATAGGAGGCCCAAACCTATCAAGGGTCATTCCACACGGAGTGGTCAGACAGAATCGCTACAGTGGACCTGATGCTGGTCCCAGAGGTCCCGTTAGGGCTCTGCTTGGTGGTCGTGGGGTCTTGGATATAGGGCTACCTATGAGAGGTAGCGCCAGTCACTGGACGTTCACGCCTTGCCCGCAGTGGGTCGCCTTTGAGGGGACCTTACGGCATCTTGGATGGGGAAGCCACAATGGTGTGGTCTCCCCCTTTAGGTGAGGGTTTTTAAATCTAAGCCATCCCGCTATACCGTTTGTAAACTTTTAGCGGACACTGAATTTTTTTGCTCAGCCACTCGAATAGCTCATTACCTCCAGAAAGCATACCTTCCTCGAACTCATCAAAGCCGAAAAACTTCGCCGCTTCCGAATCTGACTTAAGTGCCATGCGCACTACGTGATATTGCGCCACCGCCGCGCGTGCATCTTCTTCACCATAGAACACGCAAAAAATAAGCTCCAGCGCATTAAGCTCGAATGGACAGCCTCGACTTTGACTGGCTGCATCATAAAAACCACTTATATAGCCCATCAGCCAAAGATCAATAATCGGTTTTCCGTCGTTGGTCCAGTGAACTAATGGAGGATTTCCTCTATCTTCACCACCGCAGAGTAACTGGTACTGCGCCTTGAGCGCCGAGCACACATCAGCTACAAGGTCTGTCACCGCTGGACTACTCAGAGGGTAAACCTTCGGCGATGGCTCGCTCCGCCTCTTAAAAAATCTCATTAGGCCCATTTGCAATGGATTCCTTTCAACCCGTAATAGCTGAAGGCTACCACATGCTCAGCGAATCTCCTGAAGCCCGCACACCATAAGCACCATTGAGGCGCTCGCATTGCCTCCGTACAGATCGAACGCCAGCGACCCTCGAATCAGCCTTCTGATAATGCCTCAATCAGAGCTTCGGCCATTCGTTTTACCTCAACCGCACTCCCAGCCCCGTACAGGTCATAACTGATCGACCCCGAGGCGTGTCCCAAGATAGACTCAGCGGTCCCCACAGGCACCTCAGCGGCCTTCAGGGCACCGGCCAGAGAGTGACGCAACGAGTGGAAGGTCTGGGTCCGATCAGCGTTCAAGCTCAAGACATCGCGCAGCGCCCCATTGAGCACGTTAGAGAACTGACCAGCTCCCAGCATGAACAACCGAGAGTCGGACTTCCTGACAAACTCAAGGAACGCCTTAAGGTCGAACCCATAGGCCCCGTCAGTTAGCGGTATGACACGCAGAGCATTCTTGGTCTTGGCTGTCTTGCCATCGTTCCTATTAATGTCGATGACCCACACTTCCCCGACCTGCTTAACGTCAGCTTTGGTCAATTGCCTCAGTTCCTCAATACGGGTCCCAGTGATCGCACCAAGGGACAACGCCCAGCGCTGCCATGCGTCCACTGGTAGAGAATTAGCATGGGTCATCAGAGCCTTTACCTGAGCCTGAGAGAGCGCCTCACGCGAACTGTCAGCGCCCTTAGTCGGCTTCAGACCCTTGTCGAAACTCTTGTCGAGATAGCCGTTATTCACAGCCCAATCCATGACCGTCGATAGCCGGGTCAGCAGCTTCTTAACCGTCGACGGTTTACGGTCCTCAAGGAGCTTGTCCCGTAGGCCCTTCATCTCCTCCCGTGTGTGGCTCTTCATGTCCAAGTCACCAAGGACCGCACCGATGGCCTCACACGATGACTTCACGTCCCGCATGGTGCTGGCCTGAATGCTGTCCTTGCGTTCCTCCATGTAGAGCGCAGAGAGAGACTTAAAGGTCAGACCCGGAGAAGCATTTACAGATTGGGAGAGAAAGAGGGCTTCAGGCGTGCCACAAGGTTCATCGTTGAGGTCCTTAACGATCTCGACCAGCTTCCCTGAACGGCCCCGCATACGCTCCTGAGAGGCCTCAAGGATCTCAAGGGCCTTACTGACTGCCCGCTGCTGATTCACACTCAGAGGCAACGTTGCGGACGCCTTACGCAACGCCAAGTGATGCTCATCGTTGATCATCTCGTAAGCGACCAGTGAGCTGTCACCGTGTGCCATCGTCAAGTTGTACTCAGCGAAGTCAGTCAGGCGCGCGCGCAGTTCATCCCATGACGCCTCTGGGTTGTCCAAGTGGTAGGCCTTGAGGGTCGAAAGGATGTCGTCTGAGATGGTCATTGCGGTGGCCTTGTCGGTGGTCCTGAGTGACAGCGTGAAGAAGCCCTTAACGGTTCCTTGCGGGCGAAGGCGAAGGTAATAGCGACCAGACCGGCGATAGTGGTATGGCTTGGCGAGCGCAGTTTGTAACAGGTTTGTCCCACTTTGGGAGCGGTGGTTGACGGTCATCGGCTGAAACCCCTGTATCCATTGGGTTTAGCCTCACAGGGTCGAGTTCTACAGCAACTACAAGGTCAGCCGCGACCTGATCGAATTGCGCAACCTGGCCCAAGTGGCCGAGCTGATGATCCGGTCGGCCATGGAGCGCAAGGAAAGCCGCGGCTTGCATTACACCCTCGACTATCCACAGATGCTGCCCGAAGCCCGGGACACTATCCTGGTGCCAACCACCTACGCCGGCTGAACTTCAGGCGTACCCGCAGGCGCCGGTGCACATCGGCGGCCTGTGCATCCCTTGGCACGCAGATGGACCGCACTCGCCGTTCACCCTGCGCCCGGTAACGCAACACCACGATCAGCGGCAACGCCAGGCTGTCGGGCCGCAGTTGCACAGGGTGCCACCCGCGTGCGGCGCTCCATAATTGCCAGCCATCGTCGTCACGGCGCAGGCCACGAATCGACGAACGGTGAGTGAGCAGAATTTGCCGCGGTAACACCCAGGCACAATGAGCCAGGCATAACAGGATGCCCAGGCTTGAGTAAGGCAGGTTTAGAACCAGCAGGCTGCCCAGCGCGATCAGTTGGGCAAGCACATAGGCCGCCAGCAACAGCCGCGAGGCCTGCCAGCGGCATTCGAAACGATTACTTGGGCTGGACACGGTCCAGGATCATCCGAACCATACGCTGCAGCTCCGGGTCTTCGGATTCGGCGCGCTCCATGAACCAGCCAAACATGTCCTGGTCTTCGCACGTAAGCAACCTGACGTAGAGGTCGCGGTCCACCTGATTGAGCGTCGCGTACACCTCTTTGGTGAAAGGCACCAGCAACACATCCAGCTCCAGCATGCCGCGACGGCTGTGCCAGTAGAGGCGATTGATTTCTACATCTTCGACCATGGAGCCCTCCTAAAATAGAGCGCAAGTATACAGCCCAGGCGACACCGGAACAGTCGGCTTTGGTCGACCGCGACGAAACTATGCATTTGCCGGACGCCCCTCTATGATGCACCCATGACTTTTTGACCTGCGATGACCCATGGCTGACTCCGCTTTTTTCTGCTCCCTGTCCCACGAAGGCGTTCTCGCCGTCCGCGGCTCTGATGCTGCCAAGTTCCTGCAGGGCCAACTGACCTGCAACCTTAATTACCTGAGTGAAACCCAGGCCAGCCTGGGCGCGCGCTGCACGCAAAAAGGCCGGATGCAGTCGAGCTTCCGCATCCTGCTGCAGGGTGATGGCGTACTCCTGGCCATGGCCACCGAGTTGCTTGAACCGCAGCTGGCAGATTTGAAAAAGTACGCGGTGTTCTCCAAATCCAAGCTCACCGACGAAAGCGCTGCCTGGGCGCGCTTCGGCCTGGCGAACGCAGACGCGGCCCTGAGCGCCCTGGGCCTCGCGCTGCCGGTCGAGACCGATAGCGTGGCGCGCAACGAAGCATTGATCGCCGTCCGCGTTTCCCCGGGCCGTGCCGAACTCTGGGTACCTGCCGAACACGCCGACGCCGTGCGCAGCCAATTGGCCGCGCAGTTGCAACAAGCTCAATTGAATGCCTGGCTGCTTGGCCAGATCCGTGCCGGTATCGGCCAGGTGATGCCCCAAACGCGCGAGCTGTTCATTCCGCAGATGCTCAACCTGCAGGCCGTGGGCGGCGTCAGCTTCAAGAAAGGCTGCTACACCGGCCAGGAAATCGTCGCGCGCATGCAGTACCTGGGCAAACTCAAGCGGCGCCTGTATCGCCTGAGCCTGGAGGCCGACGAACTTCCCGAGCCAGGCACGCCGCTGTTTTCCCCCAGCCATAACAGCGCAATCGGCGAAGTGGTCATCGCGGCAAAAGCTGACCAGTCGATTGAACTTCTCGCTGTGCTGCAAGCCGAAGCTGCCGACAGTGGCGACGTGCGCTTGGGCACCTTGGAGGGCCCGGGCTTGCACCTGCTTGACCTGCCCTACCAACTGGACCGTGATCGCGAGATCCAGCGTTAATCGCCGTACTTTTTTGCAGCACCCTAGAGAGCATGAATGAACAAGCTGGCGGAAAAAGTCCAACAAGCGTTGGTAACGGCCATCGACAACGATGACCTGGTTCTGCCGACATTGCCGGAGGTGGCCCTGAAAATTCGCCAGGCCGCCGAAGACCCGGACATCAGCATCAGCCACCTGAGCAAAGTGATCAGTCGTGACACGGCCCTGTCGGCGCGCCTGATCAAAGTGGTCAACAGCCCGTTGCTACGGGCCAGCCAGGAAGTCACCGACCTGCACACCGCCATCACCCGGCTTGGTACCAACTACAGCAGCAACCTGGCCATCGGCCTGGTGATGGAGCAGATCTTTCACGCCCGCTCCGAGGTGGTCGAACAGAAAATGCGCGACGTATGGCGCCGCAGCCTGGAGGTGGCGGGCGTGAGCTACGCCTTGTGCCGTCGCCACAGCCACCTCAAGCCAGACCAGGCGGCCCTGGGTGGCCTGGTGCATCAGATCGGCGTGCTGCCGATCCTCACGTATGCCGAGGATCACTATGAGCTGCTGGCCGACCCCGTCAGCCTCAACCACGTCATCGACAGCATCCACCCGGTGCTGGGCGACAAGCTGCTGCGGGTCTGGGACTTTCCCGAGATGCTGGTGAACGTGCCAGGCCAATACCTGGACCTGACACGCGACTCTGCAAGCCTGGACTACGTCGACCTGGTGCAGGTCGCCGCTCTGTACTGCCACCGCGGCACCGACCATCCCCTGGGGACCGCGCCGATTGCCACATTGCCGGCCATCACGAAGTTACGCATAGACCTGCACAGCGACGCCCTGCGCAGCGAACTGGACGAAGCGCGCTCGATGTTTTACTGATCAACCCGCGATAAAACTCACGCGCACCTTAAGCCCCGCCAGCTCGCCATCATGCAGGCTGATCTGCGCCAGGTGCGCACGGCAAATCTCCCCGACAATCGCCAGCCCCAAGCCCGACCCCATGCCCTGCTGGCTGCGTCGATAAAAGCGCTCGAATACCCGGTCCCGCTCATCCAGCGGGATGCCGGGGCCGTCATCCTCCACCTCCAGCACCGCCGGGGCCGTCACGCGCAGAATCACATTGCCGCCGGGCGGGGTATGGGCCAAGGCGTTATCCACCAGGTTACTCAGCAGCTCATTCAACAGCGTCAGTTCGCCGCGCAGCCATACCGGCTCGTCGGCCTCCAGCGCCAGGGCCACGCCCCGCGCGTGGGCCAGCGGCGCCATGGCCATACCGAGTTCACGGGCCAATTGGCTCAAATCGAGCAGTTGCGCACCGCCTTCGGCAATGGCCCGGGCACCGTTTTCGATGCGGGCCAGGGACAACAATTGATTGGCCAGGTGCGTCAGCCGGTCGGTGCCCTGGGCGGCCGTTTCCAGGGTGTTGCGCCAGGTGGCGGGTTCTTCGGCACGCAAGCCCAGTTCCAGCCTGGCCTTAAGCGCCGCCAGGGGGGTGCGCAGCTCGTGGGCAGCGTCGGCAATAAAATGCGCCTGGCGCTCGAACTGCCCGCGCAGACGTTCGGTGAAATGGTTGAGTGAGCGTACCAGTGGGCCGAACTCGTCCTGAACTTCCACCAAGGGCAGGGGCCGCAGATCATCAGGCTGGCGCTCTTCCACCGCTGTACGCAGGCGTTCCAGCGGGCGCAGCGCGGCGCTCACCGCGAACCACACCAGCAATAACGCACCGATGGCGAGCATGCCCAGGCGCAACAAGGTGTCGGCCATCAGGCTGCGGGCCATGGCCACCCGGGCTTCGTCGGTCTCCGCAACACGAATTTCGGCCATGCCGTTCATGTTCGGTTCCGAGACGGCCTTGAGCAGGCTCACCACGCGCACAGGCTGGCCCAGGTACATGGCGTTATAGAACCGCGCCAAGGCTGGATAATCGTCGGTGCGGGGCGTGCCGGGCGGCGGGCCAGGCAGGTTTTCGTAACCGGAAATCAGTTTCTGATCAATATCATTGACCTGGTAATAAATGCGCCCGGCACTGTCGTAGGCAAAGGTGTCCAGGGCCACATAGGGCACATTGGCGCTGAGGGTGCCGTCCACCTGGGTCAAACCGGCGGCAATGGTGCGTGCCGAGGCCAGCAGCGTGCGGTCATAAGCGGTGTCGGCGGCTTCGCGACCGTTCCAATAAGCGCTCATGCCGCTGGCGAGCATCAACAACACCAGCAATAACGCAAGGTTGCACAGCAAGCGCCAGCGCAGGCTGCTGGGCTTATGCATCACGGGCTTCCAGCAAATAGCCAAGGCCGCGGAAGGTGACGATGGCGATGGGTTGGCCATCGAGCTTCTTGCGCAGGCGATGCACGTAGATTTCGATGGCGTCGGGGCTGGCCTCCTCGTCCAGGCCGAATACCTGGGAAGCCAATTGTTCCTTGCTCATCACGCGCCCCGGCCGGGCGATCAAGGCTTCGAGCACCGCTTGTTCTCGGGAGGTCAAGGTCATCAGCTCGCCTGCGACCGTGAAGCGCCGAGTGTCGAGGTCGTACACAAGCACACCGCAGGTTTGCTGACGCTCGCCGCCCAACACGCTGCGCCGCAACAGTGCCTTGACCCGTGCTTCGAGTTCCGTGAGTTCAAACGGTTTGGCCAGGTAGTCATCGGCGCCCAGGTTCAGGCCGTGCACGCGGTCTTTTACATCACTGCGAGCAGTCAGCATCAGCACCGGCAGATTTTTTCCACGTGCCCGCAAACGCGCGAGCACCTCGAAACCATCCAGGCGCGGCAGCCCTACGTCCAGGATCACCGCGGCGTATTCCTCGCTGCTCAAGGCCAGGTCCGCCGCCACGCCGTCATGCAACACATCAACGGTCAAACCCATGCTCTTGAGCGCTTGGGCGACACTTTCGGCGAGCTGCAGATGGTCTTCAACCAGGAGGACACGCATGGATTTCTACCTCATTCAGGGGTGGTCGGCGCCACGCTTTGCCCGGCAGTTTACAGCCGCAACCTGGCCTGTGAAGCCCGAAAACATTGAAAGGCGATTGAAAGGTTAGTGAAAGCTTCGCCCTTTAGCATCCAACCACGGTGGTCTATGCCCGCCGAGTTGCCTGACCCGTAGCGCCCGAAAAACGCCTCGAAGCGTTTTCGCCAAAATAAGAACAATAACGGAGTACACCACGATGCTGTCGACCCAGCCACAGGCTTGCCCGCCTGTTCGCTCTTGCCGTCTGACCCACACCGCCCTCGCCAGTGCCGCTGCCCTTGCCGGCTTTGCGCCGCTCAGCCAGGCTGCCTTCTTCGAAGACAGTAGCGCGACCCTGGAAACCCGCAACATGTACTTCAATCGCGACTTTCGCGACGGTACCAGTGCGCAGCAATCCAAGCGCGACGAATGGGCCCAGGGCTTCATGCTCAACCTGCAATCAGGCTACACCGACGGCACCGTCGGCTTTGGCGTGGATGCGCTGGGCATGCTCGGCGTCAAGCTCGACTCCAGCCCCGACCGCACCGGCACCGGCCTGCTGCCGACCCACGATGACGGCCGCGCCGCCAACGAGTACGCCAAGCTGGGCCTGACCGGCAAAGTGAAAATCTCGGCGACTGAGCTGAAAATCGGCTCGCTGATCCCCGAACTGCCGATCCTCAAGCCCAACGACGGGCGCATCCTG
This sequence comes from Pseudomonas sp. KT_2_4, assembly GCF_041410225.1. Classification (NCBI taxonomy): domain Bacteria; kingdom Pseudomonadati; phylum Pseudomonadota; class Gammaproteobacteria; order Pseudomonadales; family Pseudomonadaceae; genus Pseudomonas; species Pseudomonas sp. KT_2_4. Next base: position 5,530,151 of record NZ_CP166962.1, on the reverse strand, counting down.
CCGCAGACCTTCAACGGTGGCTTGATCACCTCCAAGGAATTCAAGAACCTGGTATTCACTGGTGGCCGCCTGGATAAAGCCAAGGACCGCGACGACACCAACTACGAAGACATCGCGCTCAATAACAAGAACAGCCGCTTCCTCAGCGGTGCCACCGGCAAGCACTTCAACTTCGGTGGCGTCGACTACAAGTTCGCCGACAAGATCACCGGCAGCTACCACTTCGCCCAACTCGACGACGTGTATCGCCAACACTTCTTCGGCATGGTCGCATCACGCCCGATGGGCCCTGGCACTTTCGCCGCCGACCTGCGACTGGCCATCAGCGATGACACCGGCTCGGCCCGCGGCGGCAATATCGACAACAAGTCCCTCAACGGCCTGTTCAGCTATGCCCTCAATGGCCATAAGCTCAGCGCCGGCTACCAGCACATGTCCGGCGACAGCGCCTTCCCATATGTGGATGGCAGCGACCCGTACCTGGTCAACTTCGTGCAGATCAACGATTTTGCCGGCGCCGAAGAACGCTCCTGGCAGGCACGTTACGACTACGACTTCGCCAAGCTGGGCATTCCTGGCTTGAGTTTCATGAGCCGTTACCTCTCGGGTGACAACATCAAGCTCAAGAACGGCGAGACCGGCAAGGAGTGGGAACGCAACAGCGAGATCAAGTACGTGGTGCAAAGCGGCACGTTCAAAGATGTGGCCGTGCGCCTGCGTAACGCCACCTATCGTTCCAACTACTCGGCCCGTGATGCGGATGAAATGCGCTTGCTGGTCAGCTATAGCGTCGCACTTTGGTAGTACCCCTCATAACAACAACGATGGAGATCGCCATGACCCCTTCACTGCGTAAATTTGCCCTCGCCGCCGGCTGCATGCTGTTCGCCGGCCAACTGCTGGCCGCCGACGAACCCAAGCGTCCGGAATGCATCGCCCCGGCCTCCCCTGGCGGCGGTTTTGACCTGACCTGCAAACTGGCGCAAAGCGCGCTGGTGAACCAGAAGCTGCTGACCAAGCCGATGCGTGTGACCTACATGCCAGGCGGCGTGGGCGCGGTGGCCTACAACGCGGTCGTCGCCCAGCGCCCTGCAGATGCCGGCACGTTGGTCGCCTGGTCGAGCGGTTCGTTGCTGAACCTGGCCCAGGGCAAGTTCGGCCGTTTTGATGAAAGCGCCGTGCGCTGGTTGGCGGCAGTGGGCACCAGCTATGGCGCCATCGCGGTGAAAAGCGACTCGCCCTACAAGACCCTCGATGACCTGGTTAAAGCCCTGAAGAAAGACCCAGGCAGCGTGGTGATCGGCTCCGGCGGCACCGTCGGCAGCCAGGACTGGATGCAAACCGCGCTGATCGCCAAGGCCGCCGGGATCAACCCGCGCGAACTGCGTTACGTCGCCCTTGAGGGTGGCGGTGAAATCGCTACGGCTCTGCTGGGGGGGGCACATCCAGGTGGGCAGTACCGACATCTCCGACTCCATGCCGCATATCCAGAGCGGCGATATGCGCCTGCTGGCGGTGTTCTCCGAGCAACGCCTGGATGAGCCGGAAATGAAGGACATCCCGACCGCCAAAGAGCAAGGCTACGACATCGTCTGGCCGGTGGTGCGTGGCTTCTACCTGGGGCCAAAGGTCAGCGATGCCGACTACGCCTGGTGGAAAGACGCCTTCGACAAACTGCTGGCTTCCGAGGAGTTCGCCAAGCTGCGTGACCAGCGCGAGCTGTTCCCGTTCGCCATGACGGGCCAGGAGCTGGACACCTACGTGAAGAAACAGGTGGCTGACTACAAAGTGCTGGCCAAAGAGTTCGGCCTGATCCAGTAATCGCTCCTTTTTTTGTGTAATGCCCCTGTAGGAGCGAGCTTGCTCGCTCCTACAGGGGCCTTGGAGTTTTCTATGCTCTTACAACGCATTTTCGCTGCCGCGCTGTTACTGGCCTGTATCGGCCTGGCGCTCATGGCCTGGCCGTATCAGGCGGCCTTTTCCTACGAACCTGTAGGGCCCAGGGCCTTTCCCCTGCTGCTGCTCGGGCTGATGGGCCTGGCGCTCATCTACATGATGATTCGCCCGCAGGCGACCAAACACACCGACGATGAACCCGCGCTGGATCAACCCACGTTGATCAAGATCGGCATCTGTGTGGCCCTGCTGCTGGTGTTTGCCGGCACATTCGAATCCTTGGGTTTCATTCTCAGCAGCATGCTGATCGGTATTCCGATGGCACGGCTGTACGGCGGCCGCTGGTTGCCCAGCGTGGTGATCATCACCTTGATGAGCGTCGGTCTTTATCTGCTGTTCGATAAAACCATGGACGTACCGTTGCCCCTCGGCCTGCTCGACGTTCTGGAGAACTGACATGGATACTTTTGGCTATTTGGGCCAGGGTTTCGGCGTTGCGCTGAGCCCCTATAACCTGGTGACCGCGTTGTGCGGCACCCTGATTGGCACCGTGGTCGGCCTGTTGCCGGGCCTGGGCCCGATCAACGGCGTGGCACTGTTGATCCCCATCGCCTTTGCCCTGGGCTTGCCGCCCGAGTCGGCGCTGATCCTGCTGGCAGCCGTGTACCTGGGTTGTGAATACGGCGGCCGCATCAGCTCGATTCTGCTGAACATCCCGGGCGAAGCCTCCACCGTGATGACCACCCTCGACGGCTACCCGATGGCCCGCAAAGGCCTGGCTGGCGTGGCACTGTCGTTGTCGGCGTGGAGTTCGTTCATCGGCGCGTTTATCGCTACCTGCGGCATGGTGCTGTTCGCTCCGCTGCTGGCCAAGTGGGCGATTGCTTTCGGCCCGGCGGAATATTTTGTCTTAATGGTGTTTGCGATTGTCTGCCTGGGCGGCATGGCCGGTGACAAACCACTGAAGACTTTTGTTGCGGCGCTGATCGGCTTGTTCCTTTCCTGCGTGGGCATCGACGCCAACAGCGGTGTGTACCGCTTTACCGGCGACAATATTCACCTGACCGATGGCATCCAGTTCGTGGTGTTGGTACTCGGCCTGTTCTCCATCAGCGAGATTCTCCTGCTGCTGGAAAAAACCCACCGTGGCCAGGAAGCAGTGAAAGCCACCGGGCGCATGATGTTCAACGTCAAGGAAGCCTTATCGGTACTGACCGTGAACCTTCGTTGCGGCGTATCGGGTTTTATCATAGGCGTATTGCCGGGTGCGGGTGCGACCATGGCCTCGGCCGTTGCCTACATGACCGAGAAACGCATCGCAGGCGCCAGCGGCAAGTTCGGCCAAGGCGACATGCGCGGCCTGGCCGCCCCTGAAACCGCCATTGGCGCATCGGTCTGCGGCGCCATGGTGCCGATGCTGACCCTCGGCGTTCCTGGCTCCGGCACCACAGCGGTGATGATCGGCGCCCTGTCGCTGTACAACATCACTCCCGGCCCACTGCTGTTCCAACAGCAACCGGACATTGTCTGGGGCCTGATCGCCTCGTTGTTCATCGCCAACATCATGCTGGTCGTGCTCAACATCCCGATGATCCGCATCTTCACCCGTATCCTCGCCGTGCCGAACTGGGCGCTGGTGCCGGTGATCGCCATCATCACCGCGATTGGCGTGTACGCCGTGCATGCCACCACCTTCGATCTGTTCCTGATGATCGCCATCGGCATCTTCGGCTACATCCTGCGCAAGCTGGACTTCCCGCTGTCGCCGCTGCTGCTGGGCTTTATCCTCGGCGGTTTGATGGAGCAGAACCTGCGCCGTGCGCTGTCGATCTCCAACGGTGCGCTGGAAATCCTGTGGTCGAGCCCGATCACCTTTGGCGTCTGGGTGCTGACCGCAATCATGCTGCTTGTACCGCTGCTGCGTATCTGGCGTAAACGCGTGCAACAGCGTCGTGCCCTGGCCGATGTCTGAGGTCACCTTTAAACATTGGTGGGGAACACCGCTGGTCGGCCTGGCCGGCGGTTACCTGGCCAGCCTGGTGGGCTGGCCGTTGCCGTACATGGTCGGCTCGTTGCTGGCGATTATCCTGGTGCGTTGCCTCACGCCCTGGCAGTTGGCGGAGATTCCCGGCGGGCGCAAATGCGGCCAATGGGTGGTGGGCATCGGCATTGGCCTGCACTTCACCCCACTGGTGATCGAGCAGGTGATGAGCCACTTCGGCCTGATCTTCTTCGGTGCACTGGTCACCAGCTTGTCGAGTGTGGTCGGCGTGTGGTTGATGCGCCGCAGCGGGGAAGACCGCGCCACGGCGTTTTTCTCCAGCATGCCGGGCGGTTCCGGGGAGATGGTCAACCTGGGCGCTCGCAACGGCGCGGTGCTCAGCCGGGTTGCGGCCGGGCAGAGTTTGCGTGTGCTGGTGGTGGTGTTGTGTGTGCCGGCGATCTTCAAGTATTTGCTCGGAGGCGGCGCACCGCAGTTTCACCCGGCGCCGGTGGACTGGGCGTGGCTGGCCCTGCTGTTTCCGGTGGGTGCGCTGGTTGCCTGGGGCTGGCAACGCTTGCGCCAACCCAACCCTTGGCTGTTCGGGCCATTGTTGGTGAGTGCGATTGCCAGTGTGACCTGGGATTTACACATTGGCCTGCCCGACGGCGGCAGCCAGATCGGCCAATGGTTGATCGGCAGCGGGTTGGGCTGCCACTTCAATCGGCAGTTCTTCCGTCGCGCGCCCTCATTCATGGGCCGCACTTTGATTGGCACGGCATTGACCATGCTGCTGGCGACGTTAGCGGCGGTGGGCTTGAGCGCCCTCACTCACCTCGACCTGCGATCACTGACCCTGGGCATGATGCCAGGCGGTATCGCTGAGATGAGCCTGACAGCTGAAACCCTGCAGCTGTCGGTGCCCTTGGTGACGGCGATGCAGGTGATGCGCTTGTTGTTCGTGCTGTTCTTGGCCGAGCCTTTGTTTCGGCACTGGAACCGTCAGCCCGCCCCCCTCTAAAACCTCCCACATGTTGAATGTGCCAGGCCTCAGACGGGTGGCAAACGCCACTCGATGGGGGCCTCGCCATTCTGCTCGAGAAACTTGTTGGCCCGGCTGAAATGCCCGCAGCCCAGAAACCCGCGATACGCCGACAACGGCGAAGGATGCACCGAGGTCAGCACCAGATGTTTGGTGGCGTCGATGAGCTTCTGCTTGCTTTGAGCATGGGCGCCCCACAGCAGGAACACCAGGTGCGGCTGATGCTCGCTGACTACCTCGATAATCCGATCGGTAAAGAACTGCCAACCCTTGCCCGCATGGGCGTTGGCGTTGGCGCGCTCCACGGTCATGGTGGTGTTGAGCATCAGCACGCCCTGGTCGGCCCAGCTTTGCAGGTAGCCGTGGTTGGGGATGTCGATGTTCAGGTCGCGCTTGAGCTCTTTATAGATATTGACCAGCGACGGCGGCGCCGGCACGCCCGGTTGCACCGAGAAACACAGGCCATGGGCCTGGCCAGGGCCGTGATAAGGGTCCTGGCCGAGGATCACGACCTTGACCTTGTCCAGCGGTGTTGAATTGAGTGCGTTGAAAATCAATGGGCCGGGCGGGTAGATCTCTTTGCCTGCGGCATGTTCCTGGCGCAGAAACTCGCGCAATTGCGCCATGTAAGGCTTCTCGAACTCTTCACGCAGAGCGTGTTTCCAGCTGGGTTCGAGTTTGATACGGTCGCCATCGGTCATAGTTGAATTGTCTTGTAAAAAAGAATGAGGCGAACCCTAGGAAAGCCGACCCCGCTTGTCAATTGATCTGACACAGCACCGGCACTTTCCCACGAAGGGATCATACTCATCCTTCACCTTCTCGATTGAGGTCACGATGAACCTGCATTTCGAAGAACTGACCGGCAGTGGCGGCGCTCGCATCGGTATCGCCAGCCTGGACGCGCCAAAGTCCCTTAACGCCCTCTCCCTGCCAATGATTCTGGCCCTGGATGAGCGCATGGAGGCCTGGGCCAAAGACCCGCAGATCGTCTGCGTGCTGCTACGCGGTAACGGTCCCAAAGCCTTTTGCGCCGGTGGCGAAGTGCGCAGCCTGGCTCAGGCTTGCCGTGAGCAGCCCGGCGAAGTTCCGGCTCTGGCCGCGCAGTTTTTTGCCGCTGAATATCGCCTTGACTACCGCCTGCACACCTACCCAAAGCCGTTGATCTGCTGGGGCCACGGTTATGTCTTGGGCGGTGGCATGGGCCTGTTGCAAAGCGCCGCCGTGCGTATCGTTACGCCAAGCAGTCGTTTGGCCATGCCCGAGATCAGCATTGGCTTGTACCCGGATGTGGGGGCCAGTTGGTTCTTGTCCCGCTTGCCGGGTAAGCTCGGCCTGTTCCTGGGCCTCACCGGCGCCCATATCAACGGTCGCGACGCGCTGGACTTGGGCCTGGCAGACCGTTTTCTGCGTGATGACCAGCAAGACGAATTGCTCGATGGCCTGCTGCAGCTGAACTGGCAGGAACAGAGCGCGATGCAACTCAACAGCTTGCTCAAGGCCCTGGCGCAGGAGGCGATCAGCGATCAACCCGACGCGCAATGGCTACCACGCCGCATACAGATCGACGAATGGCTGGATGTAGGAGATGTACGCTGTGCCTGGCGCGCCTTGAACCTGCTGCGCGACCACAGCGACCCGCTATTGAGCCGGGCCGGCAAAACCCTGAGTGAGGGCTGCCCACTGACGGCGCATCTGGTGTGGGAACAGCTCCAGCGCGCCCGCCACCTATCCCTGGCCCAGGTGTTCCAGATGGAATACACCCTGAGCCTCAACTGCTGCCGTCATCCGGAATTTGCCGAAGGGGTGCGGGCGCGCCTGATCGACAAAGACCAGGCGCCTCATTGGCACTGGCCGGATATCAACACACTCCCGGAAGCGGTGGTGCAGGCGCACTTTGACAAGGCCTGGGAAGGTAGAAATCCTCTGGCAGATTTATCTGACTACTGACAGGTCTGTACGTTTGTCGTTGACCTTGAACTTGCAATTGTCCGGTTGGCTGTCCACGCACGTATACACCGGCAACTCGAACGCATCGGGCTGCAGCTTCCAATACAAGGAGCTGGTCAACGACATGTTGATAATCTCATTGCCCCTGCTTGGCCTCAACGCTACTACTACCCCGCTCCAGTTGGTGCGGTAGATGCACTTGTCCATGTAGCCGTTTCCTCTCTCCTCGCCGTCGCCCGGCATGAAGACTGCGCCAATGAACCCGTCGACAACACCACGCGACGCGACCTTCGGACTTTGCCAGCGCAGGCCGTTGTCTTGGGCGCGATAATGGCCATCGGCGTACACGATCTGCGACGGATAAGGACAGCCTTGCTCCGCACTTGCCGATGCAATGAAGCAGCTCATCAGCAGGAGCACGCAAATCAATTGTTTGAACATAGGGATTCCATCTGCTCAGTCTCACCACGCAAAAGCACAAGGCTTCTCGTTAGTGAAGTACAGCTAGCGCCTCAAAGATAGCTGTTAAATCTGACAGTACGGACATACGGTACCTATAAAAAACGGCGCATGATGCGCCGCTTGTTTTTCAAGATATTTAACGGTGACCGCCGCGACCACCTCCGTGGTCGGAACCGCGTCCACGCCCGCCATTACCCCAGCGGTCGCCCCACCCCTGGTTGGGGTAGGGTCGGTACCCGGCGCGAGGGTAATAGCGCGGGGCTGGTTGGTAGTAGCGCGGCGCCGAATAGTAGCGAGGCTGTGGCGCATAGTAGCGAGGCGCGGGCGCGTAATAGCTGCGCCCAGAAGGGTAATAACGCGGGCCGCCGTAGTAATAGGCTGGCGCCGGCGCGGTGTAGACCTCGGAGCGATAGTAGGTGGCGCCTCCATCGTAATAGGGCACGCAGGCTGAAAGGGTCAGGCCGAGCAAAGCGATGAGCAGCAGTCGTCGATACATGGCGGCCTCCTGGACCGCGGAAGAGCTCCTCCAGCGACGCTGGCGAGCGGCATTCAGCTTTCACTGAATGACGAAACATCTGACATCAAAAACCGAATCTGGTGCGTTCGCGACACAAGTGGAAACATCTGTTTCAGACGAAGTGAAGGTCTGCCAAAAACCCATGATGATGGAATGCCGCCCAGCCGCGCTGTATCGTGCAACAACTACCGCTGTCCTACCCGATGCCTGCCTGAACCGACCCATGACCACACCGACCCTATGCCCCGCCTGCGGTGCCCGCAACGACTGCTCCCTGGCCGATCCGCGCACGGCCGATCAAGCCTGCTGGTGCTACAGCGTCATCATCGACCCGGCGGTGCTTGAAGCCCTGCCGGATGAGGTGCGCAATAAAGCCTGCCTGTGCCCACGCTGCGCCCAAGTGGACGAACAGTTGCGTAACCGCCATGCGCGTTGATCGCTTCCTAAGCAACCTGCCACAGTTCAATCGTAAACAAGTGCGCTTGTTGCTGGTGGAGCGCCGGGTGACCGTCGAGGGTGTTGCAGTCAGCGATCCGCACCATGACGTACGTGAGTTCAGCCAGGTTTGCGTTGACGGTGAAATTCTGCAAGCGGGCAAGCCGGCACGCTATTTCATGCTGCACAAACCCCAGGGCTGCGTCAGCGCCACGTCGGACCCGCAACACTCCACGGTCCTGGACCTGCTGCACGAACCGGACAAAGCCGACCTGCATATCGCCGGGCGCCTGGATTTCAACACCACGGGCCTGATGCTGATCACCAACGATGGCCAATGGTCACGGCGCCTCACGCAACCACAGACCAAGTTGCCCAAGGTGTACCACGTGCAAACCGAACAGGACATCGGCCCGCAGTATGCGATGACGTTCGCGGCAGGGGTGTATTTCGCCTTTGAAGATCTCACTACCCAACCTGCCAAACTTGAACGGCTGGGCCCAAGAACGGCCCGGTTGAGCATCGTCGAAGGCCGCTATCACCAGGTGAAGCGCATGTTCGGGCATTTTGATAACAAGGTAATCGGCCTGCACCGCGAGCGAATGGGCCCCTTGGTGCTGGATACCTCGCTTGCGCCGGGTCAGTATCGGCCACTGACTGACGACGAGATCCGACTAATCTGACGACCGTTCAGCCGGTGATGGCAAAAAACCAACCGCTTACCTTGCGACCTGCCTTCGGTGCTGCTTGAATCAAGGCTTCAGCCAGATGATGACTGATGAGTCGCCCTATAACCTCCAAGAAACACCTGCCGCGCCCGTGCTTGATCGTCGGGCCCTCCCGGCAAACCGCCCGCCATAACAACACCCGCCGGCCAGCCGTCATCGGACCGACGTGAGCCTTCATTTTCCAGGCGTATGCCTACCTGTCATAAAGCACGTGCAAAGTGATTTGCGCGCACTACCCGCTTGCCAGGAGTCTTACGACATGAGGCCAGAAATCGCTGTGCTGGATATACAGGGTCAGTATCGGGTTTACACGGAGTTCTATCGCGCGGACGCGGCGGCAAAGACCATCGTCCTGGTCAACGGCTCCATGGCGACCACGGCGTCCTTCGCTCAAACCGTCAAAAGCCTGTACCCGCAATTCAATGTGGTGTTGTACGACCAGCCCTACGCTGGCCGTTCCAAAATCCATAACCGTCATGAGCAGATGCTCACCAAGGAAGTCGAAGGCCAGATCCTCCTGGAACTGCTCGACCACTTCGCAGCTGAATATGTGCTGTCCTTCTCCTGGGGCGGCGCCGCCACGTTGGTCGCCCTTGCACACCGGCCCCGTAGGATAGAAAAAGCCGTGATCAGCTCCTTCTCGCCGGTAATCAATGCGCCGATGCGCGACTACCTCGAACGAGGCGTCGACTACCTGGGCAACCTCGACCGCGACCGTGTCGGCCACTTGGTCAACAGCACCATTGGCAAGCACCTGCCTTCGCTGTTCAAACGCTTCAATTACCGCCATGTCAGCAGCCTGGCCGCACACGAATACGGGCAAATGCACTTCCACATCAGCCACGTGCTCAACAGCGACCGGCAGTGCTACCTCAAGGCGGCCAGGCAAATCGACATTCCGGTGCTGTTCTTGAACGGCGAGTGGGACGAATACACCAGCGCAGACGACGCCAAGCTGTTTGGCCAGCATGTGGCCAAGAGCTGCTTCAGCACCATCCAGGCAACGGGGCATTTCCTGGACATGGAACATAAAGCCGCGTGCCGCGATAGCCGTGAGGCCGTGGTGGGCTTCTTGAAAGGGCAGCGGCCCGCCAGCCCGTTGCGGTATAGCCAGGGCCAGGCGCAACATGCGTGGGCGCTTTGAGATCAAGCCTGACACTGTGGCGAGCATGCTCCCTCGCCACACGCAACTCTCACATTTTTCAAAGAAAAACTTCAAATCCAGCCGAACATCTGGTACAAAGTCAGCCGCTCTGAGCGGGTATAGTTTAATGGTAGAACAGTAGCTTCCCAAGCTTCCGACGAGGGTTCGATTCCCTCTACCCGCTCCACCTCTTTCCTAACCCATTGATTTGTATGAAATCCACTGGGTAGAAAGCGAGACAGTCACGCAGTCCTCCTACAAAGGGCTCCTACAACGTGACGCAACGCAACAACCTCTACCGCCGTTCGAGCGGAATCTACGTCCTTCGCGTCACCGTCCCGGCTCGCTATCGCGCTCAATTGGGTCAAAGAGAAATTCACTCGTCTACCCGAACCACTGATCACAGCGAAGCAAAGGCTGTAGCATTGCACCTATTGGCGCGATGGCATTCATGCATGAGTGAGCTGAATCTAGTGAACGAGACAAAAGTGATCGAAGGCAGTCCGCTACTAACTGGAGCCGGATTCATCAGCATTCAAGATTTCTGTGAGACCTTCGAGGTTTCAGCCGAGTTCGTGCTTCAAGAGATTCTAAACAACAATATTTTTGTCGCATGCAGACTGAACGCCCAACCAGTCTATTGGGTTGACGACTACACCAAGGTGGACCGGGAGGGAGAGAGGGACACAGACGGTTTCGTCTTGAATAGTGCCTTTACAGAGGGTAGACCGAGAACGTTCACTGGATATCTAAAACCGTTCCATCGCACTCATACAATTTCTAATTTGATTGAATTCGGCTTCTCCGATGAAACTGCATTCCGCTTCAAAACAAACACTCTAGCAGCGGCATTCTGCGACCTACCCGGTATTCAGCTCACTACAGCCTCTGTGTTCATTACGAAGGTCCAAGCCGAAAGAATCAGGGCTCCTTGGGTGAAAGCCCTAAAAGGCAAGGCTGCCTTGCTAGCCGTCACCTCATCACCAACGCTAATTACCTCAGCACCAACGGCAATTACATCAACTCCAACACCTACCCCAGCACTGCCCTGCGAGTGCTGTAGACCTGATCGCGCCAAGCAGCTCGTTTCTGCATTGGTAGAACAGTTCCTAACGAAAAAGCAGGCAAACTGGAAACTCGATCAGCAAAAGAAAATGGCAACCCACTGCGGAGCATTTGTCGAGCTAATGAGCGACCCTCCATTAGGTGCTCTGAACAGACAATTGATTTGGGACTACGAGGCAAGACTCCGAAAGATGCCAGCGGACAAGCATCACGCTGCTCGTCGTCACGGAACTGATGAATTGAATCGACTGATCGCCTTGGCTGAGGAAAATGGAGAAGAGCTTCGTTCATCTGCAAGTGTCGAACGCTATATGGACTCGCTCTCAAGCATGTTCGCATGGGCAGTCGACAACATGATCCTCACTCACAACCCTGCGAAGAGAGCTATCGAAAAACGAAAGAAGGTCACACGAGATCAGGATGACCGCTCGCTATTCGATAAATCTGACCTTGATAAAATCTTTTCGGTGCAATGGTTTATAGCCGGGACCGGTGAACGGAACAAACAAGGCCGCTTCCATCTGTTTCGCCCTCACTTTTACTGGCTTCCTTTACTAGGGCTTTACACTGGAGCAAGGCTGAACGAGCTCTCCCAGCTCTATATTACCGATGTAAAAGTGACTGAGTCCGGGGTGCATTATGTAGATTTCAATCTCGACGGCGAAGACAAAATAGACCTTGACGGTTCCGACAAAACATTGAAGACCGTTAACTCTAAACGCATCGTTGCTCTGCATCCGCATCTAGTCGAGCTAGGTTTGCCAGACTATGTAAAAGCCCTCTCAAAAGCTGGATACACTCGACTTTTCCCTGAGCTCAAGCACGATGCAGTCAAAGGCTACGGCAAACCGGCGGGTAGCTGGTTCAATGGTCGTTTTTTAGGCAAGCAGTTGGGCATGCCAAGAAATGGGATGCGCACCTTTCACTCGTTCAGGCACACATTTATTACTGCATTGAATGAGCTAGAGGTTCCGCCAGACATCCAATCTCAACTAGCAGGGCACAGTAGAGGCGACAACATTACCGCCGCTCGCTATAGAAAGGACGCTGAAGCTGAAAGATTATTAAGTTATGTGAAGCAACTCTCATTCGAGCTTCCACCGATCATGCCATTTGTCATCTCGGATGGTATCCATGCTGTAAAGGATGCATTGAGACGCAAAATAAAATCTTCAACAGACCGATATAATGCAAAACCAGAAAAGTAAGTGAAAGCATAAGACAAAACTTGACCTTGATATGCGCTATAGCTAAAGATCAAGTAACCCGCAGAAAAAATAAAATCGCATCAACACCGTGCAAAAATCGCGTCAAAAAAAGAAGTCACCCAATTCACTTTTGAAGAAAACCAAGTTACAAGAGGCGCCCACGCACCGGGAGTAAAATAGTTAAATGTCGACACTGTGATAATCGTAGTTACCAACAGCAAAACAATCAGCGTAGTGGGAATCCAATAAGAATGTAGATTTATCCTCCTATCTAGTGCTGCGATCATTCCTTTGAGTTGAAGGTAGGTTGGATTAGCTCGTTGCTTTAAGGTTTCACGCTCATGAGCGAGCTCTTGCTTAATTTGCATCAACGTATTCACTTGACTCGCCAACAACATCAATGCAATCACTGCAAATATAATTGATCCTGCAAGAAGTGCCCAGTTGACTGCAACCAGAGCAGTATCACTCTTCATTTGACTAGCCAACAATCCTTGCCCTACTGGAATAGCAATAAGTTTGTTCATTATATCTGAGCTTGCCCCGTTGACCTTAACAACGAAATCAAGCTTTTTCTTCTCAAATTCCTCTCTAACCTTGTCAAAACTAAAACCAGAAATATAGAGATCAAAGTCAGCGTCGTAAGCCAACTTGATTTCCCTAAAACGCCTCAAAAACTGGGGGAATCTATCAGACTCTAACTCTTGATCAAAAAACCGAGTAATAACTCTTTTAAATATATCTGGACGCGCCGCCTTATGATGCTCCTGAAACAACTCATCTCGAAGTTTTGATATTTCAGCATCGCTAGGAACATTTGCCAGCGACTTCACGTCATAATGTAAAGGCATGATTATTTTTCGCGTAGCAAAAAAAATGGCCTCCCCTGCCGTATTTGCTTTAGCCTGAGTTACATCTGCAATACTTTTAAGCAACGCAATCACTTTTATCGTGCGTTGATACGCAAGCAGAGATTCATTAGTAGTCAATTCCCAGGAAGCATAATCTTCTTCAATCAAATAATAATCGGCAGGAGCCTTACCGAGAAACTCTCCTTGATTGTAACGGAGTAGCATTTCAACATTATTAGCAATTACCTGGGTAGAGCTGACCATACCATGAACTATAAAAACAAACTCGGCATGCTCAGGCAGCGTAGATACCGGCTTTGTTGTATCTACGTCAGAGACACGAAGGGTATGATCCCACGGACCCGATTCAATAGATTCAATCCATGCAACCGTATCCACAGACCGAACCGCAGTTATTATTAAATCTGAGCCGGCGACATGCTTGCTTTTAGCATGACGACATAGCTCAACTATAGAATTAAAAGCCATTACTTAACCTTCACGCAACTCTGCGATCAGTCGTTCAGGTGCATTATCTATAATGACCTGATCCCCTTCGATGCGAATATGCTGCTGCTTGAAGTGATAGGTTGTTTTCAACGTCAACTCCTTGCTTTTAAAGTTAATATTTGACAGAGCCTTAAGTGCTGTCCTATCAGGTATAAAACCTGTAGATGGCTGCTCTGCATGACCATTGATAAAAGTCAAAAAGATTTCAGGGTTTTCTGGCCAAACGGTATTTGCAAGCGCGTCAAACGACAGAGTAGCTGTGGGATCTTGTCGATGAAGAGCTTCAACATAATCGTAAGCTCTCTGTTGCAAATCTGGAGCGAAATCCGGCTGAATTGCATTAGCTTCAATTTGATGAATAACAAAATCCTTCACAACCCTAACCAACTTTTTCGATTCAATCTTAGAATCTTGATCTATTTTACAACCGATAAATTCCTTAAAGTAGTCGGATGGATTGTCCTTATCCTGCTTCATGACAAATGTTAAATACCGTTCCTCACCATTCTGCCAAGCTTGTAAATCCACCCGTGCGGCAACTTGAAGATGGTCGACATTTAGATAGTTTGACTCCACTACTTCTCGTAGATTCGCAGAGAAAAACGAACCACTCTCCTTGTTTAGCTTCGCAACCAAAAACATGTCGCGTTCATTGTGCGTATATCTGACATACATCAGAAATCCACCAGACGCGAAAGTGATGTCATTGATTATTTTCCTCAGACGCTCCATTGCGATATTTGTAAACTCTAGAAACTGAACCTCTCCATTCATGAATCCTTGCAGGTTAGGGCAGAATCGAAAATTCTCTGTGTCTTGCTCAAATGAGCCGGAGTGCCGAGAACATCGGCTGTTATAGCTATGTAACACCTTCGTTAGAAGGCCGTTCAGAGAGTCGCTTCTGGTGATTTCACCTTCTTCCGGCGGCTTTACCGTGGCCCCCTGCACATTTCTGATTTTGATCAGCTCGTGCACCGTTGCGTTCAATATTTCCATTTTTTCTGAGGCCTTCCATTGTCTGATGACGTTTCTAGAAACGCGTTGATAAAGGCACTATGCCACAATACGACCGTTTTCTGGCATCCCTAAAATCACCTTGCGCCCCTGACAGGAAAATAGCCTTGGCTTTTCTGACAGGCCATCCTATTTTCGACACCGTATTCCTACAGGAGAAAATAGCAGATGGCCACTTTTGCATACGGACGCGTATCAACCGCCCTCCAGGACGCAGAGAACCAGCGCATGGAACTCGCCAATGCCGGTTGGTCTATCGACTATTGGTTTTCGGACACCATCAGCGGCAAATCAGCCTCTACTCAGCGCCCCGCATTCAAAGAGTTGCTGACGAAGATTCGGGATGGCGAAACCTTGCTTGTAGCTAAACTGGACCGATTGGGCCGGGATGCTATCGATGTGCTCCAAACCGTCCGCGACTTAGGGGCAAGGGACATCAAGGTTGTCGTGCATCAGCTAGGGTCAACGGACCTGACCTCACCGGCAGGAAAGCTTCTACTTTCTATGCTTGCTGCGGTTGCCGAAATGGAAAGAGATTTGCTGATTGAAAGAACACAAGCAGGACTTGCTAGAGCAAAAGCAGAAGGGACGACTCTTGGGAGGCCTTCTAAAATCACGCCTGAACAACGTTCGAGAATACTGCTGGAATTGGCGCAGGGAGAAAGCGTAAGCGCCCTAGCACGCTCATACAGCGTCTCAAGAGCGACCATTTCGAGCCTTGCTAAGCGCGAGTCAAAGACTGAGGCAAAGATGGATTAGGGCATACAACCTGCTGCATCATGGATCTGATATGAGCAAGGTGGCCTGACGATTTTTTTTGCGTTAAGGTGAGATGGCGGACAGCCACCACGGCCACGCTGCTAATAGAAACGCACTACGCCACTTTCCTTCACCACAAGAGTCAGCACATCAGTCGGTGAAACGAGTAATAATTGCAACATGCAGCAGATTTGAACACCTGAATCTCTTATCACCCCTAAACCACAAGAAATATATGACGACTCATAAAATAGAGCCTCACAGGATAACAAAGCCAATTCAGTTGCTCGCCGCGTGGATAATTGGCCTAATCCTTACAGACTCGATCTTTTTGTATAGCGCTGTATCTTTCGAGCCGGGAACCTGGGAGCGCGGGGCGCTTGTTATCGCGTCCATACTCAACGTCCCTGGCTTTCTTTTTGCCTTATTCCTTCTTCAAACCAAATTCCGCGCAGAGCTTCAGGAGGATACTTTTTATCACGAATATATAAATAAAAAGACTGCGATTCCTCAGCGCATAGATAAAGATGTCATCCAGGACAGCAGGATAGATGAGCTTGAGAAGATCCTAAAACGTTCTCACTCAAGCATTTCCGCCCAACAACAGACCCCAAACCCAGAGCAATTCGACTGGGACAGTTGGCCCGTTGGTATCAACGGCCTACATCCCCAATACCAAGAAATTCGCAAGGCACTTCGGGCTCACTCCATCCACGTTTCGAGCATATTTGGAACTGAGGATGACTCAAGCCTGCCAAAAAAATGGGTTATTGCACTCAATCCTGCTATACCTTTCCATCAAAAAATTCATCTACTGAGAACTTTAATTCCATTCAATTTCGATGGATTCGAATTTCATATACCCGTCCGGGAAGCTGACGAAGATGATGATGTTTATATAGGTGGATACGGATTTGGAGATTATTGCGAATTCAATGACAGCCTCAAGGATTTAGTCGCCGACGATATTGAAGAGGTCGACTTTCAGCATTACTACAATCGGAATAGAATTTCTAACAGGCTCCTCGCTGAATCTACATGATCACTGCTTTGAGCCTTCAGCAGCGGCAATAGTGCGTAAGTTAATAGGGCCTAACCTTGATGCCAAATCTCAAAGCGAGATTGAGCAATCTCCGTATGACATCACCATATGCAAACTAACGCACCACTGCCCAAGGAGCTTTAATTGTTATAAAAAGCAAGCGGATTTCTAGGGCATTGACAATCCCCCCATTAGTTTTTAGGCCACTTCCTGTTTCTTCGCTTTCGGTAGTGTGCTGATACTCACGACCGTCCGCTTCTGTCCAGCCATCGCTACAAGGTTTCCTGGTGAATTCGAATGCAAACAGGTAATCAAGCCCAGGCAAGGGCCCATAGCAGACTCGCTTATTGCTTAGGTCGGAGATACTGAACCTGACATGCAGTTCAGGTAATAAAGCTTACCCACCCGGTCCGGAGTGAAAACTGGATCTAACGCCCAGACGCCCTTTAGGATCGCTTCGACAAAACTGAATGTAATTATCTTAGGGGCCCTATCGGACTTGTGGTGGAGTGCACTTTTCGAGCGAACCGCCAGAGCCTCATACGTAGTGCCCTTGAGTTTCTCTGTAGCTGCTGATCGCGCCAAAGCAGAGATACTCCGACAGAACGTCTCATCATCGGTAGCGATTTGGCTGATCCCTTTTGCTTTGGCCGCACCAGTAAGTGCCAGCGCCACCAGCAGAGTGACATTAATCTTCTTCATATCACATCACCGAACACGCTTGATAAGTGATCACCACCAGCTCATCCGGCGTTTTGTTTTTAAAGTCTTTGTAAACAGCAATCAATAGTCCCCTCATAAACCCGATGTTGTCGTCGGTGACGCCTTTAGCGCCCACAAGGCTATCAATCCTTTTATTCCACACGCTTCTTGATACGCCAGCATCACGCTCAACGGCCATTTTTTGAGCCATTCCAGACCACATGCGACAGCTTTCTTCCTCCGTTGCGGCTGGCGTGCTGGTGACACAGAGCATAGATATTAGGATCAACGAAAAACGTAGGTGTCGTAGCAACGGTCGTTCAGAGTTCATCCTGTTGACTTCCATTTTCCATTTCCCCCTGATGATCATGGTTCCGGTTCACTCCCTGAGTGCTTGATGACTGGTTTAAAATGTCACGAATAGAGCGTGGGTAATTAGTATCACATACCAGCCAAATACTGCGTATGAGAATTTCATTACGACAGCGCTTCGGGCAGCGATTCAGAGAGCTTAGGCTTGCGAGCGGGCTTAGCCAGGAGGCATTTGCAGACCACGCCTCAATGGCCCGGTCATATCTCAGCCGCCTTGAGAGGGGTATGGCGAACCCCTCCCTAGATGCGATTGAGGGGCTTGCGAAAGCCCTCGGGGTAGATCCCAGAGAGCTTTTCGAGATCGTTGAGCCAGCGACTCCCCAGGACGTTGCAGAGGTGCCCTATGCATCAGATGGGACATGCTTTCATCGAGAGCTAGCGAGCCCCCGGGACGGAACATTCCGGGTGGGCGAAAAAGGTGGAGAGATTCGGCTCACCTCATTTGAGGATGCGGTAGAACATCTTCGACAAATGCCGGTCGCCAAATGGCGTCGCCCTAACGATGCGGGTAACTGGGGATTGGTGTCGGCTGTTCGTTGGGGGAAACCAAGAGCCCAAAAGAAGCGCTAAAGCGTTAACTTCATCGGGGGGAGCCTAACGCAACAAAACTCATGAAATTCTGTTGCGTCACAGTAGCGTTTTGTTGCGTTACGATCTTCGCGCTAGGGCTACAGCGCTTGTATTCCGGTGGCTACAGCCGGTTTCTTCGAAGAGCAGTAGCAGAGACGTTAAAAACAAAAAAAGCCACACGATGTTGACGTGTAGCTTTTGATTTTATGAGCCTTCCGGTAGAGAAAGGTTGTATTTCCCCTAACCCGTTTCAGATGAACAGGCTAGGGAGCCAACCTCGAAGTCCACCGGAGGCAATGCCTTCCGTTTAGAGTCTCTCTGACGTCTGTAGCTGAGCTTTCACATTCATCATGATAAGGCGTCTAAGGTTTCTCATGATGCTGCGCTCGACTCGGTCTCAGCTGCCTTATGGCATCTCCTCCGATAACCCCTGTGTCGCAAGCTTCTGGGGTCCGCCGTGACTGCACGGCTTTAAAACAATGCCCGAACGTAAGGAGCCCGATAGAACATTGAGTGATTTAATATGTATACCAAAGCAGACATTTCAAATCAACATCTATCGGCTCTGCCTTGCCTTTCTCCGAGCCCCCCCCTGTCTCGCTAATATAAGGATTGACGCCGGGAGCAAGAAAACAATGGCCACAATGCCTCTTGCTCCCCCACTCGATCCTAGGACCTCCAATCTGTTGGCTTCGCGATGAGCTGCGGTAAGCGACAAATGCCCTATTCCCTCTCCTACAAACAGCTCCTACAATCTCCCTCCATACATCCTAAATATCAATGACTTACGTGACATATGGGTTTGGGCTCGATTCCCTCTACCCGCTCCACTCAGATTTGCGCTGGCGTCAGGAAGGTTCTGACGCAGGATGCACAAAAAACCGGTCCTTGGTGACCGGTTTTTTTATGTCTGAAATTTGTTCTGCAGCGCCCATCTGGTCCTCGGCAGTCGAGCCTGAGGGTGTGAAGCACCTTGTGTTGAATCATCCACAGGAAAAAAAGCTGCTCGGGATTTCTTTTCTGGCATCCGCAGCGCTCCAGGTATTGCAGCAGGAGCGGTAGGTACGCCTAAGCAAAGTCTTACGGCAAGGCCGGCAACACCGCGCGATAATGTAGGCTCATCGGCCCAGAGTTCGGAATATGGCAATGCTGGACACCCAAAAAACCACACCCAACATCATCCTGCGCCAAGTAGTCGGCTGGGTGTTGGTTTTGCCGCTGCTGATCTCGTTTGTACGGCTGCCCTTCCCCTTCCCCCTTAGATTTTTGCTGGAGTTAGGAGTGATTGCCGCGTCAGCGTATGGCGTGAGGTTTGCCTGGCGTCACGCAACCCCACGCGTGGCTGTGTTCGCTTTGTTTGTCACCCTGCTCAACGTCATTTCTATGTTCATGTTAGGTACCGCGTCAGTACTCAAGGCCCTTTACATTATCGCCTGGCTCTACGGGTACCCCTATTATTCCAACTGGGTTTACTGGAATTTCTAATGGGGCGAAGAATTTGACCGCAAGAAACGTAGTTCCCTAACCCCTTGGTGGAACTACAGTGGCGTCGTCCCCCCTCAACGCCCTTCAAGGAAACAGCTCATGACCTACCAGTACAAGCTCATGCCTTCCCCTGTCGGTGAACTCACCCTGGTGGCGCGCGATGGCAAACTCAGCGCCATCCTCTGGGAAGTAGAACGCGCCAATCGCGTACGCCTGGGTGAATTGATTGAGGCCAACGACAGCCCGGTGCTGCGAGAAACCGAACGCCAATTGAAGGAATACTTTGCCGGAACGCGTAACCAGTTCGAACTGGAGCTGGATTTCGCCGGCACTGACTTCCAGAAGCAGGTCTGGCAGGCACTGCTGACCATTCCCTTCGGCGAAACCCGCAGCTACAGCCAGATCGCCGAGCAGATCGGCAACCCCAAAGCCGTGCGCGCAGTCGGGGCCGCGAATGGGCGCAACCCGATCTCGATCATTGCGCCATGCCACCGAGTGGTGGGGGCTTCGGGCGGGCTGACCGGGTTTGCCGGAGGGCTTGAGGCCAAGCAGTATCTACTGACGCTTGAGGATCGCACCCAGGCAAAAATGGCTTTTTGATAACCGGTCAGCAAGCGCTCCGCGAGTGAAAGCCTGATACTCGAACAAACGTGCAAAGCCCAACTGTAGATACAGCGAGATGGCCTCCGCCGAGGCCTCGAGAAAACATCGGTGAGCCCCCAGGCTCGAGGCGTGAAGCAGGGCAGCTTGAATCAGGCAAGTGGCATAGCCTCTTCCACGAAAGCCCTTGAGCGTGCCGACATCATTCAGACGGGCCTCGCCTTCACACAGTGACAACGTCAACGAACAGCTCACACGCCCCTCGGCGGACAGGGTGAAGTGGTAAAGGGCCTCACCCGCATCAAGCGCCCTCTGGTGCCGTGCCTGATAGTTCACAACGACCTCGGGAAGCATCGAATATGCGCTGCCAACTGGACCCGCCCATTCGTTCAAATCCCGCGTCAGGCAGACCTGTAGAGTCCCCTCGCTCATCCTTGGAATAAAACGCGACAGCTCGAGAACCATCGCGGTTGTCTGTTCAGCAGGCTGGAAACCGATTGCGCAGAGCGCCTCGCGTAGCTCAGCGACCTTTTCCTCATGAACCACAATGCGTATTGCAAGGACGGAACCATGGATCAAGCCCAACGGGGCAGCAAAAGCTTCGCCCAATGGAGCGCTGCCCACGCGAATAAATAACAAGTCATACAGGCCAGAACATACGTCAACGAAATAAGCGTTGATAGCCGCGCTATAACGGCGATGCAGGCCGCAGGTGGCAGAAAAATAGTGATCTTCGGTCAGGTGATAAAGTGTGCGCAGGTCGCAGGTGGCATATGCGGTCATAGGGGTTATCCAGGTAAAAACCCAGTCTTGCGCTCGCCGCCTTGAGATACCGTAGGCTCGCTCCTAAAAGCACGGCAGAAAAACCCACAGTCCTGTTGATATGAAAACGGCGGTTGGATCCTCTCCAACCGCCGTTTTTTTCATTTCCAGTAGTCGCCTCAACCGTCGCCTTGATGGCCCTTACCGTAGGTCGACGCCAGGGCCCTGGCTTTTTGCAAGCGCTCTTCAAGCTTGGGTAGCGTCTCATCCACCAGTGCCTTTATCTCTGGCACATCCGACGCCGCACCTTCTTTCTGGAACAGGGCGATGGCGTCTTCGTTCTCCTTGACCTGCTGCGCGGTATAGGCAGCGTCAAACGAATCGCCGTCCTTGAGTTCAGGCATCAGGGTTTCGGCCTTATCAACGATCTTCTCCCGTGGGGCCACTGGCAAATCAAGCTTCTTGGCGATCGCCGCCAAGTGCTGGTTGGCCAGCGTGCGCTCGTTGATAACCTCAATGGTGTAGTCCTTGATTTCCTGGGACGAGGTCTTGGCGTGGGCCATGCGGCTGGTTTCGATATCGGCCATGCCTTTGGCCGAAGCCTGCTCGATGAATTCTGCAGGCGACTGGGCGAAAGCACTGCTGGCGCCGAGGCCCAGCAGCATCGCGAAACTGGCGGTGCGTAACCGGATAGCCATGCGGCTCATGATGGGTTCCTCCAGGGCAAAAATAGGCGCGGGAGCATACAACCCGCCCTGAATTCGAATTTTCACGGCGGTAAAGGTTTAGAAAAAACTTACCTGTGCGACGAACGGTCGTCGTCGCCTCAGGCCGCTTTGCTGCCGAACAGGCCCGGCAATGCGTGCGCCAGGGCATTGAGGGCGAAGCCGATAAACATCACGCCGCAGAGCTTGGTGATCAGGATTTCATGGCGTTGATACAGCGTGCGCACCCGTTGGGCACCCACCACGCCGATCAGGATCGCGTAGGCCAGCAAGCCACCGATAAAGCTCAGCAGAATCAACGTCGGCAACATCGACCAAGTCAACAACTCGGCTCGGCTGGACAGTAACGCGGTGAACGTCGCCACGGCGACCGGGTAGGCCTTGGGGTTGGTCAAGCCAAACAGAATACCGTGCCAGAACGGATGGCGCGCCGCGCCCTGAGGGGCATCGCTATTGCGCCGCTGGGTGCGGATCGCACGCCAGCCGAGCCAGAATAAATACACCCCGCTGAGTACGCCGAGCACATCAAAGGCACTGCTGCCGACTTCCCGCGCACCGACGATGGCAATCAGCGCCGTGCTGCACCACACCACATCGCCGAGCAAATGACCGCACAAGAATCCTGCCCCGGCACGCCGGCCACGAGCCGCACCGATGCCGAATACGGCCAGGACACCGGGGCCTGGGGTAATGCCGTAGATAAAACCCGAAGCCAGCACGGCGAGCAGCAAGGATGGGGTCATGGATAGACGCTCCGACAGACGCTAAAAGGTGATTGATTCTGCATGTTTCAGCGCGGTGGGTAAAACTTCATTCCAGCATAGGGCTGGGCGCGACAGGCTTGCAGCCGCGAGGCCAGATCGCCGACATGAACCTCGAGCTTATGGCCGTCGGGATCGAGAAAATAAAACGATGCGCCTTCGCTGCGGTTGTCTCGCCATTCCTGTACACCGGCAGCGCGCAGGTGTTCGACCAAGGGAGCGAAATCAGCAGCATCGACAGTGAAGGCATAGTGGGTGTAATCCACCGCCGGAGCAGTCGAGCGCAACGGGTCCAGCGACAGGCACAGCCAAAGCCCAGGCAGTGAGAGGTAGGCACCGTTGTCCCAGGTTGCGTCGAGCTGCAGGCGCAGCAGATCGTGATAGAAACTGACGCTGCGCGGCACATCGGTGACGGCCAGGGTCAGGTGGTTGAAACCGCTGAGCATCTAGGTGTTCTCGCGTTATCGTGGGTCTGCGGACAATACACCCACCACCCTGCCAATCAACCACTGCAACCCCACATCCCCACCCCGCCGCGTATGCCAGGCCAGCTCAAAGGCAAACGACGGAATATGAAACGGCGGAGGCACGGCCAGCAATTGCCGAGCGTCAATATTTATCAAACCCCGGGACGACACCGTCAGAATCAGGTCCGTACCCTGGATCAACTGAGGCGCCACACCCCAGTGCGGCAGGCTTATGGCTACATGGCGGCGTTCACGAATGGCCGTCAGCGCCCGTTCGATTTCCGGCGTGCCGCTGCCGCGCATCTCCAACAGTACATGGGGGCGCGATAGATAGGCCGGCAGGTCCAGCACCCCGGCGGGCGCCAGGCTATCGCGGTCGACCAGGCAGGTGTAATGCTCCTCGAACAGCGGCGTAGTCCGCATTTCGGCGGGCATGTCGGGGAATACGCCCGCAGCCAGGTCGAGATCGCCATTGAGTACACCCTCAACCATGCCTTCGCGGCTAGCCTGGATGACCTGCAAGTCGATACCGGGCGCTTCATGGCGTAGGAGGCGAACCAGGCCGGGCAGGAATATCGCCGCGCTGTAGTCCGACATCGCCACACGAAAGCGGCGCTTGGCAGAAGTGGGGTCAAAACGATTCGGCGCCAGTAAGGCCTGCACCTGGGCCAGGGCTTCGGTCAATGGCGCCGCCAATTCCATGGCTCGGGCGGTTGGCACCAATGTGCCGCCCTGACGCATCAGCAGCGGGTCGCCCAGCATATCGCGCAGCCGCGCCAACGCATGGCTGACCGCCGGCTGGCTCAGGTGCAGGCGCTCGGCGGCGCGGGTGACGTGTTGCTCGCTGAGCAAAGCGTCGAGGATCACCAGCAGGTTCAGGTCGATGCGACGCAGATCATTCATCAGCTGCATGCTCGGCATAATAATTCGGAATTTAAATTTGCGCGACGAATACCCTAGAGTCCAGCAAAACATTTGGGAGCGCCGAGATGACTGTGTTGCATGGGGTAGGTTTGTTAGCGCTGGCGGTGTTCGCCGGCGCGGTGGTGCCGTTTCAGAGTGCGATCAACGCCAACCTCGGGCGCGGCCTCGGCCATCCCTTGTGGGCCACCCTGGCTTCGTTACTGGTGAGCATCATCGTGCTGCTGCCGGTGATTGTGGCGCTGCGTTTACCCCTGCCGAGCCTGGCCTTTATCAGCAAGGCACCGTTGTGGATGTGGGCCGGCGGTGCCTTTGGCGTGTGTTTTATTTCATTGGCGTTGATGCTGCTGCCCAAGCTCGGCGCATCGGGCTTCATTGCGCTGGCCATGGCCGGGCAGGTTCTCGCGTCATTGCTGCTGGACCATTTCGGCCTGTTCGGCTTGGTGAAACGTCAGTTGACAACCTCCCGGGTGTTGGGCGCGCTACTGCTGATCAGCGGCGTTGCGCTGATTCAGTTCAGCGGCGCTCAGCCGCAAGGCGATTGATCTGCGCCTGCTCCACCACGGGCTGCGGCGCGCCCTGGCTGGCCGCCTGCAACATCGCACGGCCGACGGTCTCGGTGCTCACCACCCAATCCGGTTTCAGTCGCCGCACAAACGAAAGCACCGGCCCGAGCACGCTATAGAAGGATTGGTACAACGGCGTCTTCGAACGCACACCGTGCAACGGCTGGATGATCCCCGGGCGGAACAGATACACCGCCTTGAACGGCAAGCGCAGCAAGGCATTTTCGGTCTTGCCCTTGACCCGCGCCCACATCGACTTGCCGGCTTTGGAACTGTCCGTGCCGGCGCCGGACACATAGATAAAGGTCATCTGCGGATTGAGCCGCGCCAGGGTGCTGGCCGCCACCAGGGTCAGGTCATAGGTGAGGTGGGTGTAGCGCGCTTCCTTCATGCCCGCCGACGAAACGCCGAGGCAAAAGAAACAGGCATCAAAACCCTGCAGCAGGTTTTCCAGGGGTTGGAAATCCAGCATGTCGTTGTGCAATACCTGATGCAGCTTGCCGTGCTCCTGAGTCAGGGGCGTGCGGCCGACGGCTACCACTTCCTGCACATCGGCCGCCAGCAGGCACTCGCGCAGCACACCCTGGCCCACCATGCCGGTGGCGCCGAATAACAGAACTCTCATCAAATATTCCTTCATCCCACTGACTTGGCGAGTCGATAGACGAGCCTCTTGAAGGCTACCGGCACATCCGCCCTGCACGCCGGCACCTTACCTAATTTACTGACGCACAACCCCATTAAATCGCATGATATCACCCCCCTTCAGGTCCATTGACACACCAGGACATTGTAGGCAGCTATCGAATGACATTACTGTGCCATCCTAAAAGCAGGAATGGACCTACACGAAATACTCCATCCGGACTATCGTGCCTGGGAATCGTCTGACTTATCGAATCAAAATTTTCCCGATAGTGTTTTCCAGCCCCCCCAAAGGACGCTAGAGAAATGGAAAACTCATCACTCACACACAAATTCTCAAATTACAAAAAACTCATAGCATTGGCCGAAACGGACTGGCACTCGGCAAAGAGCGGGCGAATATGCGAGCTCAATGTCACCGTCAAAAGTAATAATTACCTGACAGATCAATATGGGCGCGACTTCCATCACTTCTGCACAACCTCATATCTTGGGCTCGATCACCACCCGGCCATAATAGAAGGTGCGATGCAGGGAATAAGGGAGGCCAAAACCCTGCGGCGTTGCGGACGTTGACGGTTTACTTTACTTAAAAGCTCGTTATGGGCTATTTCTCTATATGGACGACTCGCATGCGCTGTCGGCATTCGGAGAGGGAGGACGTGGTTACATCCGGCCATTTATGCATGCGCAAGACGATCAGACATTAATAGTCGCGTCCTTAGGAAAGTCTTTCGGTGCTAGCGGCGGGTTGATCATGTTTGGCAGCGAACGACAAAAAAGTCTGATGTACCGTTATGGTGGACCGAGCAACTGGTCGCAAAGTCTGAACTCAGCGGCTATTGGCGCTGGGCTGGCGTCGCTAAAAATACACCAGACTGAAGAGCTATACGAGCTTCAAGAAAAACTTCAATTTAACATTCAACTATTTGACAAATTAATATATACAGAGCAGCACGGCACCCAGACTGCCATACGCTTAATTAACTGTGGAGAAGCTGAAAAAGCGAATGAGCTCGCCACCCGACTTTCGGACATTGGCTTTTTTACATCTGCTGTATTTTTTCCGGTAGTGCCAAAAGGAAAATCAGCCGTACGCATAACGCTCCGAGCAGATATGTCCCCTACAACGATAGAGTCGTTTTGCGCACAGCTAACCCAACTAACCACGGCCTCAAAAACCAGCACCAGCTTGCACTCCCAGTCAGAAGCTACCTAATGGGGACGTTCATTAATGGCCACGATTACTGAAACGGATTAAAAACTGTGTAAACGATGCCGAACTAGCAGTTTCTTCCTTACTTAGGATATAGGACGATTTTTATTGAAAAGCAATATCGCTCTCCTCCTCGCCTGTAGTGCTGCCTTCCTCGCTCAAGCCGGTATCAGCAGCTATCTGCCCGCAGTCCCAGCAATCGCGCAAGCTTTAGCCGTCGAAAAGCATGTTGCTCTGGCTCTAGCGGTGTATCTGGTGGGCATGGCCTTGCCAATGCTGCTGTGGGGTAGTCTGGCTGAGCGACTTGGCAGAAAACCGGTGTTACTTGCAGCCTTGGCGGTGTATGCCCTGGCGAGTGCGACGATCCCATCAGCGTTCAATGTTGAGTCATTTCTAGCCTTACGCCTGCTTCAAGGCTTGGGGGCTGGTGGGATGTCCGTCATGGCACGGGTATTAGTGCGCGACAACTTCAGCGGTGCACAGTTGGCCAAAGGACTATCGTGGCTGGGGATGACCTTCGTGGTCGCCTTGGGTATTGGCCAATTCGTGGGTTCGTTATTGCAAATGGCGTTTGGCTGGAAGGCAATTTTCTATACGTTGGCAATCGGGGCTGTCGCTTTGATAGGGGTGTTGCAGCGGGTGGTATTTGCGACGCAAGCAAAAGCTGGCTCCCCGGTCCGCGCTTGGCGTGTTTACAACGCGATTGCGCGACATCCTCCCTTTCTGCACGCCGCACTGGCCGGCGGTTTGGGCTATGGGGTGATCATTGCATTCAATACCTGCGCACCGTTGATTTTTCAGGGAGGTTTTCAGTGGAGCGCAATGGAATACGGCTGGCTGGGTTGGCCGATAAGTGGGGCTTACCTGGCAGGTGCGTTAATGGTCAATCGCTTCGTTGCACGCACAGGTCGCTTGAGAATGATGCGTGCAGGCGTTGCATTGGTACTGCTCGGTACGGCGACCATGTTGCTAGGCAGCGTGCTTGCCAGTGGGCTCGCGGTGCTGCTGTGGTTGCCCTATTGCGTGGCGGTGCTGGGGCAGTCGATCAGTTACCCTATCAGTTTATCTCTCGCCAATGATGAGGCCCCCATCAGCGGCCCCTACGCCATGGCCCTCGGCGGTTTTGTGCATCAGTTGATGGCAGCCATGATCGGCGGTGCGGCAAGCCTACTGGTGAGCCAGCAGGCGTGGCCGCTGGCGGTGTTGTGTGTGGCGTTGGCGGGCGGCACATGCGTATGCCTTGCCCGCTGCAGCTCGGATCAAAACGCGCTACGAAAGATCTCCTCAATCTGACGCTGGTCAGCCCGCCGTGGGTTGGTCAGCCCGCAGGCATCTTTCAACGCATTGCTGGCCAGCAACGGGATGTCCTGCAACTTAGCGCCAAGCTCACGCAAGCCCGCAGGGATTTCCACGTCCTGTGACAACCGACGAATCGCCGCGATGGCAGCCTGGGCGCCCTCCTCGGCGGTGATGCCCTTGATATCTGCGCCAAGGGCCCGGCCCACGTCGCTCAGGCGTTTGGCGCAGACGCTGGCATTGAAGCTTTGTACATGGGGCAATAGCACGGCGTTGCACACGCCGTGGGGCAAGTCGTACAAGCCGCCCAGTTGGTGGGCCATGGCATGCACGAAACCCAGGGACGCATTGTTGAAGGCCATGCCGGCGAGAAACTGCGCATAGGCCATGTTTTCCCGTGCGGCCTTGTCAGTGCCGTCGCGGACCGCCAGGCGCAGGTTGGCGCTGATCAACTCGATGGCCTTGATCGCGCAGGCGTCGGTGATCGGTGTCGCGGCGGTGGACACATAGGCTTCGATGGCGTGGGTCAGCGCATCCATGCCCGTGGCGGCAGTGAGGCCCTGGGGCATGCCGACCATCAGCGCCGGGTCGTTGACCGACAGCAACGGCGTGACATTGCGATCAACGATGGCCATTTTTACGTGGCGGCTTTCGTCAGTGATGATGCAAAAACGCGTCATCTCGCTGGCCGTGCCAGCGGTGGTATTGATGGCCACCAGCGGCAGTTGCGGCTTGCTCGATCGGTCGACGCCTTCATAGTCGCCGATGCGCCCGCCGTTGGTGGCGCACAGGGCAATGCCCTTGGCGCAGTCATGGGGCGAACCGCCACCCAGGGACACGACGAAATCGCAGGCGCTCTGTTGCAGCAACGCCAGGCCTTTTTCGACGTTTTCCACGCTGGGGTTGGGCTTGGCGCCGTCGTAGATCACCGAGTCGATATCCTGCATCGCCAGCTTCTCGGCGATCATGCCGGCCACACCGGCTTTGGCCAGGCCCACGTCGGTCACAATCAACGCCTTGTCAAAGCCGTAGTTGCGGATGGCGGTCATCGCTTCGTCGAGGCAATCGATACCCATGATGTTGACGGCGGGGATGAAGAACGTGCTGCTCATGATCAATCCTCAAAGGCTTTATGCCGACAGAATCAACCTGTACCGCGTGGCGCATCTTGATCAGGATCAATGCCGGCTCGTGATAAAGTCACCCCCCAGCCGATTTCGAGTAGACCCGCCGCAATGAAGGATTTCCAGGATATTGACGCCCACCTTGAAGACTGGAGTGCCCTGCGCGCTGCCGTCGACTTCAGCGGGATACTGATCGGTAACGGCGCCAGCCGTACGATTTGGGAAGACTTTGCCTACGACTCGCTGTTCGAAAACGCCCGTACCGTCGAAGAAAAACCCCTGAGCGCCTCCGAACTCAGCGTGTTCGACGCCTTGCAGACCCGCAGTTTCGAGCAAGCGCTGGGCGCCTTGAAAACCACCAGCCGGGTCAACAAGGCCCTGGCGGTCAGCTCGGCGGCGCCGCGTAACCGTTACTACGCGATCAAGGAAGCGCTGATCAACACCATTCATACCGTGCACATTCCCTGGCGCCTGGTGCAGCCGTCGACGCTGACGACGATCAACGCGGAGCTGACCACCTACGCCACCGTCTTCACCAGTAACTACGACTTGCTCAACTATTGGGCGACCC
The DNA here is from genome assembly GCF_041410225.1 of Pseudomonas sp. KT_2_4. Classification (NCBI taxonomy): domain Bacteria; kingdom Pseudomonadati; phylum Pseudomonadota; class Gammaproteobacteria; order Pseudomonadales; family Pseudomonadaceae; genus Pseudomonas; species Pseudomonas sp. KT_2_4. The sequence goes on along the minus strand of NZ_CP166962.1, from coordinate 5,500,764 downwards.
TGCACGCACCGGGCATTGACGACCTGTTTCGCAGCGCCGACTCAAGCTTCGACCTGCGCAATACGCACACCGACGCCACCCGCATCCTGTACCTGCACGGCGGCCTGCACCTGGTGCGCAACCTCGACGGCACGGCGCGCAAATTGCCGTCCACCGACAGCACCCTGCTCAGCAGTTTTGCCATCAACAACACGATCAAGACCCTCGACGATGTGCCGCTGTTTGTCAGTGAAGGCAAGGTGGAGGAGAAACTCAAAAGTATCCGCAGTTCGGATTATCTGTCGTTCTGTTATGAACAGCTGTTGAGCCATGAAGGCGCGCTGTGCATCTTCGGCCATGACTTGGGGCCGCAGGATAAACACCTGGTGGATGCTATCGGCCAGGCCAGCATCAACACCCTGGCGATCTCGGTGTCGGGGCGCAGCGATGGGTTTATTCGCCAACAGAAGCGGCGGTATCTGGAGTTGTTCGAGGGCTCTGCTGTGGAACTGAGGTTCTTTACAGCGCGTACGCACCCACTGGGTAATCCGGCATTGTCCGTCCCTGTGGAACGCTGAGCAAAATGTGGGAGCTGGCTTGCCTGCGATGGCGGTGGGTCAGCGACAGATCGGGCACCGATAAACCGCTATCGCAGGCAAGCCAGCTCCCACATTGACTGCATTTCAAGTCGGGATCAGCCTCATTCCTCAGCGCTGTGCACCACCACTAGCAACTGCGCCTGCACCTCTCCCACCGAGCGAATCCGGTGGGGTTTCTGCGCGTTGAAATGCAGTGCATCGCCGCGCGCCAACAGCACGCGCTCACTCATGAAATCCACCTCAACCTGGCCTTCATGCACGAATAAAAACTCCTCTCCCAAGTGCTCCTTGAAGGTCTTGTCGGTGAACTCCGCCGGCGGATAAATGATGAACGGCAGCAGGCTGCGCTCGCTGACTTGGTGGGCAAGCACCGCATAACCCGGCGAGGTGTCGGGCCGCTCATGGCTGCGCACCAGGCTGTAGCTGTCGAGGCTGACGTTGTCTTCGCTGAACAGCTCTTCGACCTTCACGTTCAGAGCCTTGGCCAGTTTCAATGCCGCGGCGATGGAGGGCGTATTGAGCCCGCGCTCGACTTTCGACAGGTAACTCTTGGTCATCCCGGATTTTTCGGCCAGGGCCTCCAGGGTTACGCCAAGTTTTTTTCTTAATATTTTCAAGCGGATAGACATTTGCTGCGGTTAATCCATGCAGAAAGCGATGAGACAGGCTTGCCAATGACACAAAGTGTCATATAGCATCTTTAGTGTCATTTGCACTCACCCAACGACCTTGCGAGCAGCGGGCGACCAGCAAATCCGACGTCCATTGAACCATCCAAAGGACACCGATATGGCCAAGACATTAGCACTCCCAAAAGACCAACTGGTCAAGCAAGCACTGAGCCAGATGCAAAACAGCCTGGCAGATAATACGTGGACCGACCGGCAAAAGCTGGCGCTGACCTGCCGAATCCTGTTCGAGTACGGCCACGACTCCGGCCTGGCCGGGCAGATCACCGCACGTGGGCCGACGCCCGGCACCTACTACACCCAGCAACTGGGCCTGGGTTTTGATGAAATTACCGCCAGCAACCTGCTGCTGGTCAACGAAGACCTCGAAGTACTGGAAGGCCATGGCATTCCCAACCCCGCCAACCGTTTTCACACCTGGGTGTACCGCGGCCGCCCGGATGTAAACTGCATCATCCACACGCACCCTACGCACATTGCCGCGCTGTCGATGCTGGAAGTGCCGTTGCAGGTGTCGCACATGGACCTTTGCCCGCTGTACGAAGATTGCGCGTTCCTGGAGGCCTGGCCCGGCGTGCCGGTGGGCAACGAAGAAGGGGAAATCATCACCACGGCCCTGGGCGACAAGCGCGCCATCCTGCTCTCGCACCACGGGCAGTTGTCCACCGGGGCCAACATCGAAGAAGCCTGCGTGATTGCGCAACTGATCGAACGGGCTGCCAAGTTGCAGTTGCTGGCGATGTCTGCGGGCAGCGTCAAACCGATCCTGCCGGAGCTGGGGCGCGAGGCCCATGACTGGATCTCCAAGCCCAAACGCCACGGCGCCGCGTTCAACTACTACGCCCGGCAAAACCTGCGCAAGCACGCCGACTGCCTGAACTGATTGTCCCCCTTTTCGACCGGAGTTTTTCCCATGTCCAACCCAACCATTCACGGCATCATCGGCTACACCATCACCCCCTTCAGTGCCGACGGCCAACGCGTTGACCTCGACGCCCTCGGGCACTCCATCGACCGCTTGATCAACAGCGGCGTCCACGCCATTGCGCCCTTGGGCAGCACGGGCGAAGGCGCTTACCTGAGCGATGCCGAGTGGGATGAAGTCAGCGCCTACAGCATCAAGAAAGTCGCCAAGCGCGTGCCGACCATTGTCAGCGTGTCCGACCTGACCACCGCCAAGGCCGTACGCCGCGCCCGCTACGCCGAAGAGCACGGCGCCGATGTGGTCATGGTGCTGCCGGCCTCGTACTGGAAACTCAGTGACGCGGAAATCCTCGCTCACTACGCCGCCATCGGCGACAGCATCGGCGTGCCGATCATGCTCTACAACAACCCGGCCACCAGCGGCACCGACATGTCGGTGGAGCTGATCCTGCGCATCCTCAAGCAGGTCGAGAACGTGACGATGGTCAAGGAGAGCACTGGCGACATCCAGCGCATGCACCAGTTGAAACTGCAAAGTGACGTGCCGTTCTACAACGGCTGCAACCCGCTGGCGCTGGAAGCCTTCGCGGCTGGCGCCAAAGGCTGGTGCACCGCGGCGCCGAACCTGATCCCGCAACTGAACCTGAGCTTGTATCAGGCCGTACTGGCCGATGATTTGAACAAGGCGCGGGAGCTGTTCTACCGACAGTTGCCCTTGCTGCAATTCATCCTCAAAGGCGGGCTGCCGGCGACGATCAAGGCCGGGTTGCGCTTGACTGGGTTGGAGGTGGGTCATCCGCGCTTGCCGGTGTTCCCGTTGGGCGAAGCAGGGATCGGACAGCTCAAAGCGTTGCTGTCATCGGTATAAAAAACGCCCGGCTCTCGCGAGCCGGGCGTAGGCCTTCTTGCACAACCGTCAGGTCTTGTCCTTGATAGTGACACTGGAACCATTGGTCTTGACGCTGGCAATGCCATTGTCTCGTGCGGCTGTAGAGGTGTACTGCTCACTGCTGCCGATCACTTGATGATTGGCAGCCTTGAGGTTGAAGAACGGCTGGCCGTTGCTGGCCACTTTTTTCTCATAACGTTCATCATGTGGGCTGTTTGCCTGCACTGAAGCAATGCCGGCTTCAGTAGCACCGCGGGTGGTGTAAAGCTCGCTGGTCAATATGGTTTCTGCGTTCGCCGCCTTAAGCACGAAACGAAACTGCCCGTTACTGCTTTTACTCAACTCATACCATCCAGCCATGACTTTCTCCTTTGAGTGGGATATCGCTCCCAAACTTGTAGGATTAAAGGCCATGCCCCAATTTTTTCCAGCCAAACACGGGAGATCTATTTAGCTGGAGACAAATGACAATAATTCTCGATATCATTCGCGACTTTTCCACATCGTGCTTCGTCAAGAAGGGTATCCATGTCTCGTCCCCAGCCCGACCCGTCGTCGGCCGATGCCTGTCGCGGGTTTTATGCAGACATTCTGTATTTCCTGCGCAAACGCACGGACAACGCCAGCGATGCGGCAGACATGGCCCAGGATGTGTTTACCCAATGGCTGGGCTACCGCGACCGGGCCAAGGTCGAGCAGCCACGGGCGTTTCTGTTCCAGATGGCACGCAACCTGCTGCGCGATCACTGGCGTAAACAGAAGGTACGGCAAATCGTCCACCCTGATCACGCCGAAATGGATGCCGAGCCGGTCACCGACGAGCACAACGACCCTATGGCCGCCGCCCTTCGCCTGCAACGCCTGGAACAGTTGAAAGAAGTCCTCGCCGAACTCTCGCCCCGCCGGCGAGAAGCCCTTATGCTGCACCGCCTCGAAGGCTTGAGCCAGGCGCAGATCGCAACGCGCATGGGCATCTCCACCAGCATGGTGGAAAAGCACATCGCCTTTGCCCTGCTGCACTGCAAGCGACGCCTTCAACCCGACACCGGCACGGAGCAGCCAGAATGAACCGCCCGAGCGACACAAACGCGCTGGACAGCCAAGCGAGCGATTCCATCGATGCCCAGGCCGCCAGTTGGTTTGCACGCAACCGCAACGAAGTATGCCGCGCCGACCGTAAAGCCTTTGCCGCCTGGCAGGCGGTGCCCGACCATGCGCGCGCCTATGCCGAATTCGAACAGTTATGGGCCGACCTCGCCCAGTTGCAACAACTGAACAAACCGCTGGCACTGCCCAAGCGCAAGCCCGCCTTGTGGCGCCCTGCCCTGGCGGTGGCCGCTGCCTTGGTGTGCGCCGTGTTGGCGACCTCTATCGGCGCACCGCGCGAGCTGTATCACAGCCAGGTTGCCACCCAGGCCAAGGGCATGCGCACGTTGAATCTGCCGGATGGCAGTACCTTGTATGTGAATGCCAACACCCATATCCGCGTGGACTTCAGCGCCCATCTACGGGTGCTGCACCTGGACAAAGGTCAGCTGTACCTCGAAGTGGCCGCCGACAAGGAACGCCCCCTCTACGTGCAAGCCGGCGAGTCGAGCGTACGGGTGGTGGGCACTGCTTTCGATGTGCGCCGAGGGCAGCAGCAATTGGTGGTCAGCGTTGCCCATGGCCAGGTCGCTTTCGCGCCCAATGGCAAAAGCCCCGTCACCCTGCTCGGCGCCCAGCAACGGGCCTCATACAACTACGCCAAAGGCATCGTGCAACCGCAAAGCCTCAGCGCCGAAGAGGTCGCCGATTGGCGCAGCGGGCACTTGTCGTTTCGCAATCGCGAGCTGGCCAGCCTGATCGACGAACTGAGCCTGTACCGTCCACAGGCGTCGTTGCAGGTGAGCAAGGCCGTGGCGCAACTCAAGGTTTCGGGCAACCTGGATGTGAATGACCCGGACGCCCTGCTCAATGCCTTGCCCGCGCTGTTGCCGGTGAAAACCGTACTCTCGGCGGACGGCATCATGAGAATCGAGCCAAGCAAATAGGCGGCAACACCACACATGAGAATATTTTGCATTCGCATGTGTGGTTTTTTTTGCCTGCCCCGTCTTCCTCCTGTCCGTGTTTGATACGCACACCTTTTTGGCTATTTAGCCGCTCCGGGGGATTTCATGTTTCGCGCGCCTTGTCACGCTTCGCACCTGTTTCTTCGACCGACACTCATGGCTACGTGCCTGGCCTTGAGCCTCAGCGCCGAAGCCGAGTCGTTCAAGCTGCACCTGCCTGCCCAGTCGCTGGCCACGTCCCTGAGCCAGGTGGCCCAGCAGGCGAAAATCCAGCTGCTGTTCGATGAAACCCTGCTCAAGAATGTGCAGGCCCCGGCGCTTAACGGTGACTACACCCCGGAAGTGGCCATCCGCTCCCTGCTCAAAAACGGTGAACTCATCCTGCTCAAGGTCGGCAGTACCTACGTGGTGCGCCCCGATGAGGGTAAAACCACCACCACCGGTGGCGCAATCCAGTTGGACACCTTGAGCGTGATCGGCACCGGCAACGAGGTGAACGCCAGCACCGTCAACCGCTCCACCCTGACCCAGGCCGACATCGACCGTTACCAGTCCAATAACATTCCCAGCCTGTTGCAGACCTTGCCCGGTGTCAGCCAGGGCGGCTCGCTGAAACCCGGCGGCCAGACCATCAACATCCGCGGTTTCGGCGATGCCGAAGACGTGCCGCTGACCGTTGACGGTGCCACCAAGACAGGCTTTGAGCGTTACCAGCAAGGCACGGTGTTTATCGAGCCCGAGCTGATCAAGCGCATCGAAGTGGAAAAAGGTCCCAACTCGCCGTTCACCGGTAATGGCGGCTTCGGCGGCACGGTCAACATGGTCACCAAGGACGCCCCGGACCTGCTCAAGGACGGCCGCAACAGCGGTGCGATGCTCAAATATGGCTACTCCAGCAACGACCATGAACAGGTCTACAGCAGTGCCGTCTATGGCCGTACCGACGACGGCCGTTTCGATGCGCTGGCCTACCTGACCCAACGCGACGGCGGCGATATGAAGGTGGCCGCCAAATTGCCCAACGACAACAATGAGTACCCGATCAACCCCCAGCGCTTGCCCAACAGCGCCCAGGATGTGGACGGTAAGCTGTTCAAGGTCAACGCGCATTTTACCGATGAGCACAGTGTCGGGCTGTCATACTCGCGCTCCCACAGCAACCGCTGGACCCCGTTTTCCGCCGCCAGTTACCCCACGCCGCCAACCCAGTTCAACATCGACCGCTACGGCTACGAAGGCGCGTTGAAGCGCTTCCTCGCCCACCGTGACACGGTCGACACCACCTGGTCGGGCAAGTATGAATACCAGCCGCTGGACAACCCGCTGGTGGACTTGACCATCAAGTACTCACAGTCCAACACCGAGCAGACCGATGAGCGTGACGCCACGGCGTTTTTCCAGTTGGCCACCGGCGGGCGCAAGATGGACACCGCCTACACCGACAAGCTCCTGGACATCCGCAACGTCAGCCTGTTTGACACCGGCCCCTTGCAGCATGCCGTGACGGTTGGCGGGCAAATCCGCAAGCACACCCGCGAAACCGAAATGTGGATGCCCGGCGCCACCTACAACACGCCGCGCTACAACTACGGGCACTTCCAGCCAGGCTTCATGCCCCACGGCAAAGTTGATACCAACAGCTTCTTTATCCAGGACGCGGTGACGTTGGGCGACGTGACGATCACGCCGTCGCTGCGCTATGACCATGTGCGCAACCGCGGCGAAGGCAACGATGCGCCCTACTACAACAACCCCAGCCCGGCAGTGGGTCACGACTACAGCGACCGCACCTACACAGGTTGGTCGCCACGCCTGGCGCTGTTCTGGACCGTGACGCCGAACGTGGGGCTGTTCGCCAACTGGAGCCAGACCTGGCGCGCCCCGGTGATCGACGAACAATACGAAGTGCAGGGCGTGGGCAGTCGCACCGCCACCAGCGTCGACCTGGACCCGGAGCGCATCACCTCGATCACCCTGGGCAACATCACCAGCTTCGACAACCTGATCGCCCAGGACGATAACCTGCAACTGCGCACCACCCTGTTTCACAACAAGGTCGAAGACGAGATCTTCAAGGCCACCGGCGTGGGCTGCCAGAACCAGGCTGTCAATGGCGGCAGCATCGCTTCAGCTTGCCCGCCTGGGCCGATGTCCAACTACCGCAATATCGGCAGCCTGACCATCAAGGGCGTTGAGCTCGAATCGATTTACAACTCCACCTACCTGTTTGGCTCGGTGTCGTTCGCCTATGCCAAGGGCCAGCACCAAGGCGCCTACACCAACCCTTGGGGCCCGGACGTGGCAGCGCGGGACATCCCGCCGACCAAATGGGTGCTGGTACTGGGTACCCACATCCCGGCCTGGGATGCCCAGGTGGGCTGGATGGGCCAGTTCATCGGCGCCACCGACCGCCTGCCCAGCGACAAATACTCGGGCGGCCCGGGCTCCAGCGTCGGCGATCTGTTCTACGACCAGTACGGCAACAAGCGCTACAACACCCAGGGCCTGTTCGCCAAATGGACACCGCAGCAGGCGTACCTCAAAGGCACCGAGGTGAACTTCACGGTAGACAACCTGTTCAACAAAAACTTCCGCCCGGCCTTGAGCGGCGACCGGGCGTACACGAAAGGGCGTGATGCGAAGATCAGCGTGACGCGTTTCTTCTAAGCACGCACGTATTCCAACTGTGGGAGCTGGCTTGCCTGCGATAGCCAAAAGTATCTACACAACGCTGTAACGGTCGACGATAACCACGATGCGAAGCGAGCCGCTCTTGATCTTGATCTGCTTTTGATCTCAAGCGCCCCGTCAAACCACGCTGGCCGGAATTCGACAGGGATTTGGGGGGTAAACCGGCAGGGATGCCGGTTTAGCCGCCCCGCGCCATGGATGGCGCGTGGCGGCGGCCCCCCAAATCACTGGCGGATTACGGGCACACCGAGCCTAAGCGAGGTGCCGAGTGGTGGGGCAAGAGCGTTTTGCTTACTTTTGCGCTTTTCAAAAGTGAGCCGCTGTCAGAGCGGAACCCTAGGTGGCCGTTACCGCAGGAATGGATATACACACAATCCAACGGTGTTGACTGCCAGGCCGCCTTCGCGAGCAAGCCCGCTCCCACAGTTGGATTGTGGGGTGTCAGGCAGATAGGCGTCGGCTGTCAGGCCGCTATCGCAGGCAAGCCAGCTCCCACATTTGGATCGTGGGGCGTCAGGTAGATATGCGCTGGCCGCCGGGGCCGTCACGGGAGCAAGCTCCCACAGGGAACCGCGCCCATTTCAAGCCAGGTAGCCATCCCCGCGCAGCAGGGTTTCCAGGCAGTGCTCGGTGATGTGATAGAACGCCTTGAGCTCCTGGATTTTTGCCAATAGCTGCGCGTTGTCCACAGGCTCGGCACGTTTGACCGCCAGGATCATCTTGTTCTTGTTCGTGTGTTCCAACGAGATGAACTCGAACACCTTGGTCTCATAGCCACAGGCTTCAAGCAACAATGCACGCAGGCTGTCGGTGACCATTTCTGCCTGCTGGCCCAGGTGCAGGCCGTATTGCAGCATCGGTTTGAGCAGCGCCGGGCTCTGGATCTGCAGGCGGATCTGTTTGTGGCAGCACGGCGAGCACATGATGATCGACGCACCGGAACGGATGCCGGTGTGGATCGCGTAGTCGGTGGCGATGTCGCAGGCATGCAAGGCAATCATCACGTCCAGCTCACTGGGCGCCACGCTGCGCACATCGCCGCATTTGAACACCAGCCCCGGGTGTTCCAGGCGTGCGGCGGCGCTGTTGCACAGGGTGACCATGTCTTCACGCAACTCGACACCGGTGACCTCGCCCTCAGCCTTGAGGGTATTGCGCAGGTAATCGTGAATGGCGAAGGTCAGGTAGCCCTTGCCCGAGCCGAAATCGGCGACACGCACCGGGCGGTCGAGCTGCAACGGCGACGACGTCAGCGCATGGCTGAACACTTCGATGAACTTGTTGATCTGCTTCCACTTGCGCGACATCGAGGGGATCAGCGCCTGCTTGGCGTCGGTCACGCCCAGGTCGGCGAGGAACGGCCGGCTCAGGTCGAGGAAGCGATTTTTTTCGCGGTTATGCTCAGCCGAAGGCGCCTCGCGCAGTTGCTGCGGTTTACTTTTGAACAGCGAGCTTTTGTTCTTCTTGCTGTATTCCAACTGGGCTTCGTCGGTCAGCGCCAGCAAGTGCGCGTTCTTGAACGAGCTGGGCAACAGCTCGCCGATCGCCGCAACGCCGTCGGCCAAGGGGAAGTTCTTGGTGATATCGCGGGTCTTGTAGCGATAGACGAACGACAGGCATGGCCGGTCCTTGACCACCACCGGCTTGATGATCAGCCGCTGCAACTCGGCTTCCTCACCGACGTACTTGGCCAGCACCAGCTTGATAAAAGCGTTCTGGGCCAGGCTTGCGCTCAACAGTTCGATGAACTGGGCATGATGATCCGGCGCAGGGCGGGCAGGTTGAGCGGTGACGGACATGAACAAAAACGCCTCGGGTAAAGAATGCCGGGCATTTTAGGCGGGATGGGGGTTCAGGGCACGGGGTTATTTGATCAACGGTCAATCAACCCGAATAAGGATGCTGCCTTGTGCGGGAGCTGGCTTGCCTGCGATGCAGGCCACTCGGTTAATCAGGCAAACCGAGGCGATGCCATCGCGGGCAAGCCCGGCTCCCACAGAAAGCAGTTATTCGAGTACGACCAGGCGATTGGGCAGTTCGTTGCGGGTGTGAGTAACGGGCACATGCACCTTGAGCAACTCGCCACAGGCTTCAACGCAGGCGATGAACCCGGCCAGCGTCTGCCCCTGTTTCACCTGCTGGGTAAACGCCTGGACAATAGCGTCCCAATTGCTGTCATCCAGGCGCTTGGAAATCCCCTCATCCACCAGGATCTCCACATAACGCTCAGCCTCGCTGACAAAAATCAGCACCCCGGTGCTGCCCAGCGTGTGGTGCAAGTTCTGCTCCAGAAACTGCCGCCGCGCCAGGTTGGACGCACGCCAGTGGCGTACCGAACGCGGGATCAGCCGAGTAGTGACCTTGGGCAAGCGGAACACCAGGCACAGCACAATGAACGTCGCCCACTGCGCCACCAGCAAGGTGTACATGGTCAGGTAACCCGACAGGTAATGCACCACGCCCGGCACCACCAACGCGATCAAGCTCGCCCACAGCAACGGAATGTAGGCGTAGTCGTCGGCGCGCGCCGCCAGCACGGTGACCAACTCCGCGTCGGTGGTTTTCTCGACCCGGGCGATCGCTTCGGCGACTTGGCGCTGCTCGTGTTCAGTCAGTAATGCCATGGTTGTAGATGCTCTATTCTCGTTATTGTCATTACCAGCTGCCCGAAGCCCCGCCACCGCCAAAACCACCGCCGCCGCCGCGGAAACCACCGCCACCGCCGCCCCCACCACCGCCGCGCCCGCTGCTGTTGAGAATCGCCAGCAGGATAGCGCCCACCGGCAAGCCCATGCGATTGCACAGCCACAGCACGCCGATCAGCAGAATAAACAGGCCGATGGAAAAACCGGGATTATCCATGGCGAAGTTCGCATCCGCCACATGAGCCGGCACCGCCAAGGGCTCACCGCCCACCACCTGGATCATCGCGGCCACGCCGTCGCTGATGCCCTGGCTGAAATTGCCGGCCTTGAACTTGGGCAGGATCACCTGGTTGATAATCACCCAGGATTGCGCATCCGTCAGCACACCTTCCAGGCCATAGCCGACTTCGATGCGCAATTGACGGTCATCACGGGCAACGATCAACAGCGCGCCGTTGTCCTTGCCCTTCTGGCCAATGCCCCACTGGCGGCCCAGTTGATAACCGTAGTCCTCAATGGGCACACCTTGCAGGTCGGGCACGGTGACCACCACCAGCTGGTCGCCCGAGGTCTGCTCCAGCGCCTGCAATTGCTGGGTCAGTTGCTCGCGCACCGCCGGGTCGATCATCTGCGCGCTGTCCACCACCCGCCCGGTCAGCGCCGGGAAGCTCAGTGCCGCCTGGGCCACGCCCACGCAGGCCAACAGCCACAGCGCCAGGCCTATCCGTAATAAACGCATCGACACCTCAGTGCAGCCTTATTTGAACTTCACTTGCGGCGCTTTATCGGCATCGGCGCTGGTGGCTTCAAACGTGGCGCGGATCGGCAAATCGCTGTACATCACGCTGTGCCACAGGCGGCCCGGGAAAGTACGGATCTCGGTGTTGTAAGCCTGTACGGCCTGGATAAAGTCACGGCGAGACACAGCGATACGGTTCTCGGTGCCTTCAAGTTGCGATTGCAAGGCCAGGAAGTTCTGGTTGGCCTTCAGGTCCGGGTAACGCTCGGACACCACCATCAAACGGCTGAGTGCGCCGCTCAGGCCATCCTGGGCTTGCTGGAACTGCTTGAGCTTCTCGGGGTTGTCCAGGGTGCTCGCATCCACCTGGATCGAGGTGGCCTTGGCCCGCGCTTCAATCACCGCGGTGAGGGTTTCCTGTTCGTGGGCGGCATACGCCTTCACCGTTTCCACCAGGTTGGGGATCAGGTCGGCACGGCGCTGGTACTGGTTCTGCACCTGGCCCCAGGCGGCCTTGGCCTGTTCGTCCAGGGTCGGGATGTTGTTGATGCCGCAACCGCTCAGCACGCTGCTGATCAGTAACAGCGCCGCAGCCTTGAAGCCCCAGCGATAAGTGTGTGCTGCTTGCATAGTGTTTCTCCTGCCCGATCTGATGGAATGTGACGACTAACCCTATAAACCACGCGCTTGGGGCATAATCCGCCACCACTGGAATGCTTCGAGCCAATCAGCTACAAAGATGCCCAGCGCGAAAAAGAGTTCAGAGTGTGCTGCATTTATCTGAACAACACCCGAACAACAATAGACGTTCCCCACATTTTGGCCGACAGCATCTCTCTGAATGCTGCGCAGTCGCCGAAAAAGGATATTCATGAAAAAGCTGTGTTTGCTCGGCCTTGTTGCCACTCTGGCCAGCCACCCCGTATGGGCAGAAACAAAGCCTGCTGCGCTTAACGACAAGGACGCCTTCGTCAGCGACCTGCTCAAGCAAATGACCCTGGATGAGAAGATCGGCCAATTGCGCCTGATCAGTATCGGCCCGGAAATGCCCCGCGAGCTGATCCGCAAGGAAATCGCCGCCGGTCGCATCGGTGGCACGTTCAACTCCATCACCCGCCCGGAAAACCGTCCGATGCAGGACGCGGCCATGCGCAGCCGCTTGAAGATCCCGATGTTCTTCGCCTATGACGTGATCCACGGCCACCGCACCATTTTCCCGATCAGCCTGGCCCTGGCCTCCAGTTGGGACATGGACGCCATTGGCCGCTCCGGGCGCATCGCCGCCCAGGAAGCCGCCGCCGACAGCCTCGACATCACGTTTGCGCCGATGGTCGATATCTCCCGCGACCCGCGCTGGGGCCGCACTTCAGAAGGTTTCGGTGAAGACACCTACCTGGTGTCACGCATTGCCGAAGTCATGGTCAAGGCGTTCCAGGGCACCAGCCCCGCAAATGCCGACAGCCTCATGGCCAGCGTCAAGCACTTTGCCCTCTATGGCGCGGTGGAAGGCGGGCGCGACTACAATGTGGTCGACATGAGCCCGGTCAAGATGTACCAGGACTATCTGCCGCCCTACCACGCAGCGATCAAGGCTGGCTCCGGCGGCGTGATGGTGGCGCTCAACTCGATCAACGGCGTGCCCGCCACGGCCAACACCTGGCTGATGAACGACCTGCTGCGCAAGGACTGGGGCTTCAAGGGCCTGACCGTCAGCGACCACGGCGCGATCTTCGAGCTGATCAAGCACGGCGTGGCCAAAGACGGGCGTGAAGCCGCCAAGCTGGCGATCAAGGCCGGCATCGACATGAGCATGAACGACTCGCTGTACGGCAAGGAATTGCCGGGGCTGCTCAAGTCCGGCGAGATCCAGCAGAGCGACATCGACAACGCCGTGCGCGAAGTGCTCGGTGCCAAGTACGACATGGGCCTGTTCAAGGACCCATACCTGCGCATCGGCAAGGCCGAGGATGACCCGGTCGACACCTACGCCGACAGCCGCCTGCACCGCGCCGAGGCCCGCGACATTGCGCGCCGCAGCCTGGTGTTGCTCAAGAACCACAACGACACCCTGCCGCTGAAAAAATCCGCGACCATTGCCCTGGTCGGCCCGCTGGCCAAGGCACCCATCGACATGATGGGCAGTTGGGCTGCTGCCGGCCGGCCTGCGCAGTCGGTGACCCTGCTCGACGGCATGAACGCCGTGATCGGCGAAAAAGGCAAAGTGATCTATGCCCGTGGCGCCAACATCACCAGCGACAAAGCGGTGCTCGACTACCTCAACTTCCTCAACTTCGATGCCCCGGAAGTGGTGGATGACCCGCGCCCTGCCCAGGTGCTGATTGATGAAGCGGTGAAGGCGGCGAACAACGCCGACGTCATCGTCGCGGCGGTGGGCGAGTCCCGTGGCATGTCCCACGAATCGTCGAGTCGTACCGACCTGAACATCCCGCAAAGCCAGCGCGACTTGATCAAGGCCCTCAAAGCCACCGGCAAACCGCTGGTGCTGGTGTTGATGAACGGCCGTCCGCTGTCGATTCTCGAAGAGAACCAACAGGCCGATGCCATCCTGGAAACCTGGTTCGCAGGTACCGAAGGCGGCAACGCCATCGCCGATGTACTGTTCGGCGACTACAACCCGTCGGGCAAACTGCCGATCACCTTCCCTCGTTCGGTGGGGCAGATTCCGACTTACTACAACCACCTGACCGTGGGCCGGCCATTCACCCCAGGCAAGCCGGGCAACTACACCTCACAGTACTTCGATGACACCACCGGTCCCCTGTTTCCGTTTGGCTATGGCCTGAGCTACACCACGTTCAGCCTGTCGGACATGGCACTGTCGTCCACCACGCTGAACAAGACCGGCAAGCTCGACGCCAGCGTCACCGTGAAGAACACCGGCAAGGTCGATGGCGAAACGGTTGTGCAGTTGTATATCCAGGACGTGGCCGGTTCGATGATCCGCCCGATCAAGGAGCTGAAGAACTTCCAGAAGGTCATGCTCAAGGCCGGCGAAGCACGCACGCTGCACTTCACCATCACCGAGGACGACCTGAAGTTCTACAACAGCCAGCTCAAGTACGCGGCCGAACCGGGTGAGTTCAATGTGCAGATCGGGTTGGACTCCCAGGACGTGCAGCAGCAAACCTTCGAACTGCTCTGATCTGAAGCTGTCAACACGGTCGCTGTGGGAGCTGGCTTTTGTGGGAGCTGGCTTGCCTGTGATACAGGCACCTCGGTTTGTCAGGTGTACCGAGGTGATGCTATCGCAGGCAAGCCAGCTCCCACAGTTGATTGAGTTGGCCCGACTAGCCGCGCCGATCCAGCAGGTTGACCACCAACCGATCAATCCAGCCCCACACCCGCTGCTTTACCCGCCGCCACAATGGCCGCGCCTTCCATGCCTCCAGACTCACCGCCTGGCTCTGGGCAAAGTCCGCTTCGAAACTGCCCACCACCGCCGCCGTCAATCCCGGGTCCAGCGCTTCAAGATTGGCTTCCAGGTTAAAGCGCAAATTCCAGTGGTCGAAATTGCACGAGCCAATGCTCACCCAATCGTCCACCAGCACCATCTTCAGGTGCAGGAAGCACGGCTGGTATTCGAAGATCTGCACCCCTGAACGCAGCAGACGCGGGTAATAACGGTGCCCGGCGTAACGCACCGACGGGTGATCGGTGCGCGGGCCGGTGAGCAACAGACGCACATCCACACCACGCCCAGCCGCCCGGCGCAAGGCACGGCGCACGCTCCAGGTGGGCAGGAAGTATGGGGTCGCCAGCCAGATACGCGATTTGCTGCTGTTCAAGGCGCGAATCAACGATTGCAGAATATCGCGGTGCTGACGCGCATCGGCATAGGCAACGCGGCCCAGCCCCGGCCCGGTGGCGGGCACCTTGGGCAAGCGGGGCAAACCAAAATGGGTCGCCGGTTTCCATTCACGGCGCGCGGCGTTAGCGTGCCATTGCCGATCGAACAGGGCCTGCCAGTCCAGCACCAATGGGCCGCTGATCTGCACCATCACTTCATGCCAGTCGGCGGTGTCTTGCCCCGGCGTCCAGAACTCGTCGGTGACACCGGTGCCGCCGACCACTGCAATGCGCTGGTCGATCAGCAGCAGCTTGCGATGGTCGCGATACAGGTTGCGCATCCAGCGCCGCCAATTCAGGCGGTTGTAAAAGCGCAGCGTCACGCCGGCGTCGGTCAAGCGCTTGCGCAGCCCCAGGGTAAACGCCAGGCTGCCGTAATCGTCAAACAGGCAACGCACCTGCACGCCGCGTTCGGCAGCCAGCACCAGTGCCTGCACCATGGCCTCGGCGCAGGCACCGGCTTCGACCAGGTACAACTCAAGGTCAACCTGCTGCTCAGCCCGGGCGATGCCCACCAGCATCTGCGGGAAGAAATTCGGCCCGTCGATCAGCAATTCGAACTGATTGGCGCTGCGCCACGGGAACACCGCGCCGCTCATGTCAGCGCGCCGTGAAGATCAGCACCGCACCCACCGGCACCGACAAACTGATCGACTTGAGCCCCGCCGCCTTGCGCAAGGTAGCCACACCGGGCGCCAGGTCGAAATCTTCGGCATGCAGCACCACGGGCTCCAGGGTTACCACCTGGAAACGCCGCTCATCCAGGCGCGTGGCCAGCAGTTCGGCGCTGTAGGTCTGGGTCTTGCCGTGCAGCGTGACGCTCAAGGGCAGGCGCAATTCCAACTGCGCGCCGGATGCCAAGTCATTGATGGGCTGCAGATTGATTTGCGCGCTGATCTGCGCTTCGGGGAAGGTCTTGATCTCGAACAGCTCTTTACGCATGCGCTCGTCGCGCAGCGGGATGCCGCTGTTGATTGAGTCCAGCTCCACTTCCAGCCGAGCCGCACCTTTGGCGTCGACCTTGCCATGCAATACCAGGAAGCGCTGGACTTCAGCCACTTCGGTGTTTTTAGTGGTGACGAAGGACAGGCGTGAGGATTCGTTATCCAGGTACCAGTCGGCGTGGGCGGGCACGGCAGCACAGGTCAGCAGCGCGAAGACCAGAGGTTTGACATTGAACATAAAGACTCATGGGGCAAAAAACCTGGGCGAACCTTAAGCGCAATCTCACAACCGGCGCAAATTCAAATGTGGGAGCTGGCTTGCCTGCGATGGCGGTGTATCAGTGAACCATTTCTCGCCTGGCACACCGCCATCGCAGGCAAGCCAGCTCCCACAGGGTTTTGCGGTGTTTTTAATCCAGCGTTCGCTGCACTTCGCACACCGCCTGTTCAAGGCTGCCCATATGCAAATTCAACACTCGCTCCACCGGCGCCTGATGCATTGGCCAATGCAGCGCCATGCTCCCCACCAGGCGGCCATTGGCGCGCACCGGCAGCGCCACCGCCCGGATCAGGAACGGCAAACGCACAGGATATTCCCAATAGCCCTCGGTACGCTGGCCAAAGCCCTGGTGCTGGGTTTGCTCGCATGCGCGATAGTGCTCGTCTGCCGCCACATGATTACGGCCTGCCAGGCGATGTACTTCTTCGGCCGGCAATTGCGTCAAGCAGGCTTTGCCCATCGCGGAATGGAACAGGCTGGCATACTGGCCGACGATCTGGCAGTTGTTCGGGTACAGCTTGCGCAACACACTGGGAATCGCACTCTCCATGACCTCCAGGCGCTCACCATCGAAGCACGACAAATCCACCACCAGCCCGGTGCGCTCGCTGAGCTCCAATAACCAGGGGGCGGCGCTCTCCACCACCTGGCGCTTGAAGCGTTGCTGGGTATCGCCGAACAAGCGCCGGGCACGCAGGCGGTAACGTCGATCACTCAGGCCCCGATAGACCCAACCCTGTTCCTGCAAGGTCAGCAACATGCGCGACACCGTGGCCTTGGGCAGGCGCGTGAGGTAGTGCAACTCTTCCAGCCCCAGGGCCTGGTGCTCGCCCAGCAACTCGACAATTGCCAGTGCGCGTTCAACCGAGCGTACGGTGCCTGTCTCCATGTTCGATCTCCCTGTTGCCGGTGGATGATCTTTTTTCACAGCAAGATACAGGCCCGGTCAGCGCTCAACGGGTCGTTGCAAGGCACGCCGGTGGCCGGCGTTGTACCCATTGGGTCAGTTGTTCATGGGCGTAGGCCAATTGCAGCACGGCCCTGTCGGCCTGGGCCGGGCCAATGATTTGCAGGCCCATGGGCAAGCCCTGGGGGTTGAAGCCCACCGGAATGCTCATGCTCGGCAAACCGGCGAGGGTCGGGCCGATCACCACCTCCATCCAACGGTGATAAGTGTCCATTTCACGCCCGCCGACGAGGCGTGGCCAAGGCTGTTGTGCATCGAAAGGGAACACCTGGGCGGTGGGCAACAGCAGGAAATCGTAACGTTCGAACAGCTTGCCCAAGGCGCGGTACCACTCACTGCGGTCCACCGACGCCTGGTAAACCTGCTGAGCACTCAAGCCCTGGCCGCCCTCCACTTCCCATTGCGCTTCGGGTTTGAGCAGTGCGCGTTTTTGCGGGTTGGCATAGGCCGCGCCGAGGTTGCCGTGCACCAGCCAATGGCGGTGTACCAACCAGCAGCGCCACAGGCGCGCCATGGAAAAGTCCGGTTGGCAGCTGTGCACTTCACAGCCCAACCTGGCGAAATCATCCAGCGCCGCTTCGCACAGGCTCATCACGCCATCATCCATCGGCAGATAACCGTTGTAGTCCCCCAGCCAACCAAGGCGCGCACCCTTGAAGTCATGCAGCAACGGCTGGCCAAGCACCGTCGGATCGGCCTGGGATGACAGCGGCGTGCGGGGGTCGTAACCGGCCTGGATGCTCAGCAACCGCGCCACATCCGTCACGCTGCGCCCCATCGGGCCTTCGGTGCCCAGTTGCTGCACAAACAGTTCCGGCATCGGCCCGTGGGGCACCCGCCCTTGGGAGGGGCGCAAGCCGAACACGTTGTTGAACGCCGCCGGGTTGCGCAGCGAGCCCATCATGTCGCTGCCGTCGGCCACCGGCAGCATGCGTAGCGCCAGGGCCACCGCCGCTCCGCCACTGCTGCCGCCGGCCGCCAGGCGCGGGTCATAGGCGTTGCCGGTGGTACCGAACAGCGTGTTGTAGGTGTGGGAACCCAGGCCGAACTCCGGCACGTTGGTCTTGCCGATGATGATCGCGCCACTGGCCCGCACCCGCGCCACGCTGATGGCGTCCTCGCCCGGCACATGCTCGGCGAACAGCGGTGAGCCCAGGGTGGTGCGCAAGCCCCGGGTGGCCGCCAGGTCCTTGATGGCCTGGGGCATGCCATGCATCCAGCCACGGGAGTGGCCCTGGTCCAACTCACGATCGCAGGCCCTCGCCTCGGCCAGCACGGCCTCGCTGTCGCGCAACGACACCAGCGCATTCACGCCAGGGTTAAAGCGCTGAATCTGTGCCAGGTACGCCTGCATCACCTCTTCGCACGACACCTGCCGCCCATGAATGGCCCGCGACAGTTCAGTGGCATCCCAATCAACAATACTCAAGGCTTCACCTCTCTGGAAAACGGCAGCGGTTTGCTCGCCCGGGGTGCCTCGCGCATGCAGTAAGTGCCCAGCAGCGTCAGCACGCACGCAAACAATACATAAAACGAGGGCGCCACCGGCGTGCCCAGTACCTTGCTCAGCCAGGTCACGATCAACGGCGCGAAACCACCGAACACCATCACCGCCACGTTATAGGCCACCGACACACCGGTCGAGCGCACCTCGATAGGGAACTGCTCGGCCAATGCCGTCGGCGCTGGCCCGAAGAACCCGCCAATCGCCGTGCACAACATCACCTGCATCACCAGCAGGCGCTCGATAGACGGCGCGGCGGCCACCCACACATACAACGGGTAGACCATCACGAAGAACGCCAAGGTGAAGGCCATCAACACCGGCCGCCGTCCCCATCGATCCGAGAGCAGGCCGGACAACGGAATCACCACAGTCATCAGCGCTACCGCAAACATCTGCACCATCAGCACCTGGTCCAGCGGCAGGCCAAGGTTCTTGTGAGCGAAGGTCGGCATGTTCACCAGCACCACATAAAACGACACCGTCGCGCCGCAGGCCAGCCCCATCGACACCAGAATACTGCGCCGATGCTCCCGCAGCACTTGCATGAGGCTCGGCGCCGGGCCAGTGGCTTGCTTGCGCGCTTCGATGAACTCTTCCGGGTCTTCCATGTGCCGACGAATCCACAACCCCACCGGGCCGATCAACAAGCCCAGCACAAACGGCAGGCGCCAGCCCCACAAGTCGAGGGTTTCGGGCGAAAAGAAATGCGTGACCAGCGCCACCATCGCTGCCCCACCGAACACCGCCAGGCATTGCCCCACCAGTTGCCAGGAGCCATACAATCCCTTGCGATGGGCCGGTGCACTTTCCACCAGAAATGCCGTGGCACTCGCGTACTCACCGCCGGTAGCAAACCCCTGCAGCATCCGCGCCACCACAATCAGCAACGGCGCGCCCATGCCGATGGCAGCATAGTTCGGCGCGAAGGCGATCAGCGCGATGGACACGGTCATCAACCGGATAATCAACTGCATCGCCGCCTTGCGGCCTTTGCGGTCGGCGTAGATGCCCAAGAGGATGCCGCCCACCGGGCGCATGAAAAAGCCCACGCCGAAGGTGGCCAGGGCCATCAGCAGCGAGGCGTATTCGTCCTCCGAGGGGAAGAACTGCCGGGCGATGATACTGGCGAGAAAGCCGTAGACGATGAAGTCATACCATTCCAACGCGTTGCCAATCACCGCCGCCACCACTTGGCGGGTGCGCGAAACACCAGGTTTTGCAGTCTGCATGAGGAACACTCCGTTCAACCGGTCAGGGAAAGGGTCCAGCGGCAGAAAAAAGAGGTCATCAGGCCGGCTTGAGCCAGCTCTCGGCCAGCGCGCCCCAGTAGGCTGCGCCGGTCAGCAGGATGTCGTCGTTGAAGTCATAGGCGGGGTTGTGCACCATCGGCCGCGACACGCCGTTGCCGATAAACAGATAACTGCCTGGGCAGCGTTGCAGCATCCAGGCGAAGTCTTCGCTGCCCATCAGCGTGCGGGTGTTGCCGTCCACGGCGTCGGCACCGAGCAAGGCCACGCCGACCTGACGGGCGAATTCGGTTTCTTCGGCGTGGTTGACCAGCACCGGGTAGGCCGGGCGGTGTTCGACCTGCACGGTGCAGCCGAAGCTGGCGGCCTGGGTCTGGATGATCGCGTTGACCCGTTCCAGCATTTGTTCACGCACCTTGGGGTTGAGTGCGCGCAGGCTCAGGCGCAATAACGCTTGCTGGGGAATCACGTTGGCCGCCTGGCCGGCCTGCAAGGCGCCGACGGTGACCACGGCGGCTTCCTGGGTATCGATATTGCGCGCCACCACCGTTTGCAGAGCCATGACCATGCTGGCTGCCGCCACCAGTGGATCGATAGTGAGGTGTGGCATGGAGCCGTGGCCACCGACACCTTCGAGGGTCACGGTAAGCAAATCCTGGGACGCCATCATCGGGCCAACTCTCAAGCCCAGATGCCCCGCCGGCAAACCCGGCATATTGTGCATGCCGAACAACCCGTCGCAAGGAAAGCGCTCCAGCAAACCGTCCGCCAACATCGCCTCGGCACCGCCCTGGCCTTCTTCGGCGGGTTGGAAAATCAGGTTCAAAGTGCCGTCCAATTGCCGCGTCGCCGCCAAGTAACGCGCGGCACCGAGCAACATGGTGGTGTGGCCGTCATGGCCGCAGGCGTGCATGCAGCCGGCATGCTGGCTGGTATAGACCGCGCCGGTATTTTCGATGATGGGCAAGGCGTCCATGTCGGCGCGAATCCCCAACGTGCGCGAGCTGCTGCCGTTACGCAGCACGCCGACCACACCGGTCTTGCCGATGCCGGTATGCACCTCATACCCCCACTCCCGCAATGACTGCGCGACCAGTGCTGAGGTGCGGTTCTCTTCAAAGCCGAGTTCGGGGTGGGCGTGGATATCGTGACGCACAGCGTGCAAGTCGCTGGCAACGTCACTGAGCCAATCCAGGATGTGCTGGTGCGGGCGCATGGTGATTCTCCTCACAGGCGGGTGGTCCCGTTCTTGTTGGCGACACATCGACAGCTAAGCGCGATGTGCGCGTGAGGACAATCAAAGGTGGTTCCACTCTGTGGAACCTCAGGGCCGGTTCTTTTTCCGAGAACCCACGCAGATAATCTAAATGTGGGACCTGGCTTGCCTGCGATGACGGCGGCACAGGCACCCGTGATGTTGACTGACCTGGCGCTATCGCAGGCAAGCCAGCTCCCACAGGGGAATTTGGGTGTGTCAGGGGTTGAGGCGGCAGCCTTGACGGTCGCCCAACCACCGCGCCGTCTGCGTACGCCCTAAACCGCTTGCCGTGACTTCACTGCGTTCCGGCGAGTCAGTGAACGCACTGGTTGGCACGTACTGCTTCACATACCCCAGGCAATACTGCGCAGGGTTGTTGGCCACATACCGGCACGAGCAATACTCCTTGGCGGTGTACGCCGCGATGATGTCAGGGAAGGCTTGCAGGTTGACGCGCTCGTGCCAAACCCAGCCCAAGAGTGCGATAAACAACACCAGTAAAACGCTGATGAACGGATGACGACGCATCATGAGCGCACCGCCGCCAGCACTCGTTTGAGCAGTTCGTTATGCCGGTAACTACCATCCCGATCATCGCCGTAACGCACGATCACCAGGTGTTCATCGGGCAGCACAAACAGCGCCTGGCCCCAGTGCCCCAGCGCGGCAAAGGTGGCGGCCGGTGCGTCGGGCCAGGGTTGGGGGGCGCCGGTGTTGAGCCACCAATGGCCGCCCGGCACGGCTTCATCCTGGCCGGCTTTGTAGCGATCGAAGGGCCGGCGGTTGAAGGCGACCCAGTCCTTGGGCAGCAGTTGTCGCTCGCCCCAGCGCCCATCCCGCGCCATCAGTAGCCCTACTCGTGCCAGATCGCGGGCTGTGAGATAGGCATAGGACGACGCGACAAACGTTTCATCCGCATCGGTTTCCCAGGTTGCGTCGCGAATGCCCAGGGGCTGGAACAGCGCGTCCCATGGGTAGTTCATGTAAGCCTTGTGGCCGAGCATGCCCTTGAGCGCGGCGGACAAGAGGTTACTGTCGCCGCTGGAATAGCGGAAAACCTGGCCGGGGGCGGCGGCGGCTTCGGTATCCGCCGTGAATTGCGCCATGTCGGTGTGGCCACGGGTGTAGAGCATCGCCACTACCGAAGACTTCAGCGGGGCGTATTCGTAGTCTTCCTGCCAATCCAACCCGGAGGCCCAGTGCAGCAAGTCGGCCATGGTTACCTTAGGGTGCTGCTTCATCGGCGGGTAGAAACGTGCGACAGGGTCGCTGAGTTTGAAGCGGCCTTGCCCATAGGCCACGCCCAGCACGGTAGCCATCAGGCTTTTGCTGACGGACCAGGTCAGGTGCGGTGTGCTGGCAGTGGTGGGTGCGGCGTAGCGTTCATAGATGATTTCGCCATCCCGAATGACCAGCAACGCGTCGGTGCGAATACCGTTGCGGGTGACATCGTCACGGGGTGGGAAAGCGTAGGCGTTCAGGGCATCGACAGCGGGACCGGAGAGGGCTGTGCCCACGACCCACTCCTTTTCAGGCCAGATTTCAGCGCGAGCATTCACGGCGACGAACAACAGGGCAACGCACAACAGGCCTCGGACCATGGACGCAAACTCAAGGGGGCATTCAAGCCCGCGAGCCTAGCTCACGCCAGTGACAGATTTGCGACAAGGGGGCTGTCATCCAACCGTCACCGTAACTTCATGGAGCTGACACCGAGGCTACATAGCCTGACTTTGGACAACAAAGTCGACTGGCCGCAACCTGGCCGGCACCCGGAGACTCGCTATGACTCAGATCGCCCGCATCAGCGACAAAGGCAATGAACGCCGTCTGCAAGCCGAACGCCTGGTAGGCGCACAGGCATTGCAGGAAGCCCAGGCCCTGCGGTTCAACGTGTTCAGCGGCGAGTTCAACGCCAAGCTGAAAGGCGCGGAACTGGGTCTGGACATGGATGACTATGATGTTCACTGCAGCCATATCGGCGTGCGGGATTTGAACAGCGGTCGACTCGTCGCTACTACCCGTCTGCTCGACCACCAGGCCGCCAGCACCCTGGGCCGGTTCTACAGCGAAGAAGAATTCAGCCTGCATGGCCTGCTGCACTTGCAGGGCCCGATTCTGGAGATTGGCCGCACCTGCGTCGACCCGGCCTATCGCAATGGCGGCACCATCGCGGTGTTGTGGGGCGAGTTGGCCGAGGTACTCAACCAGGGTGGCTACAGCTACCTGATGGGCTGCGCAAGCATCCCGATGCACGATGGCGGCATCCAGGCCCACGCGATCATGCAGCGCTTGCGCGAGCGCTATCTGTGCAACGAACACCTGCGCGCCGAACCGAAAAAACCGCTGCCGGCCCTGGACTTGCCGTCCAACGTCATCGCCGAAATGCCGCCGCTGCTCAAGGCCTACATGCGCCTGGGCGCGAAGATCTGCGGCGAGCCGTGCTGGGATGAAGACTTCCAGGTAGCCGACGTGTTTATCCTGCTCAAGCGCGACGAGTTGTGCCCGCGTTACGCGCGCCACTTCAAGGCGGCCATGTGATGAACCGCCTGCGCATTTACGGGCGCATCGCCCGCGTGCTGTTGGTGGTGGGGCTGGGGTTGAGCATGGCCAGTGTGTTCGGCCTGTTCGAGCGCCTGGGGGTGGCTAACTCGATGGTGCGGCGCCAGCGTTGGTCGCGCTTCTTCATGGCACGGCTGACCAACGCCCTGCCCTTTCGCGTGACGGTGCATGGCGAGTTGCCGCAAACGCCGATGCTGTGGGTGAGCAATCATGTGTCCTGGACGGATATCCCGTTGCTGGGCATGGTGGCGCCGATGTCGTTTTTGTCCAAGGCCGAAGTACGTACCTGGCCGGTGGCGGGCTGGCTGGCGGCCAAGGCTGGCAGCCTGTTTATTCGTCGCGGTTCAGGTGACAGCCAACTGATTCGCAAGCAGATGACCCGTCATCTGGAACAACAGCACCCCTTGCTGATGTTCCCCGAAGGCACCACCACCGACGGTCGCGGCCTGCGCACGTTCCACGGGCGCTTGCTGGCCAGCGCGATCGATGCGGATGTGTCGCTGCAGCCGGTGGCGATTCGGTATCTGCGCGACGGCCAGGTCGACCCGCTGGCGCCCTTTATTGGCGATGATGATTTGCTATCGCACCTGATGCGCTTGTTTTCCAATGACCAGGGCGATGTAGAGATTCATGTGCTCAAACCGATTGCCTGCACTGGGCAGGAACGTGCGGCGTTGGCGTATCAGGCGCAGCAAGCGGTGCAGAAGGCGTTGTTTGGGCCAGTGCCGGAAGCAGAGCAAGTGGCTGCTCGACCTGCATTCGCAGCCTGAAGCAATGTGAACACAATCCAAATATGGGAGCCGGCAAGCCAGCTCCCACATTCAGCTCTCATGTAGTCAGTTGAGATTGCGCAAATTTCTGCAACTCTGGGTAGAACAGTCGAAAGTCCTCACTCAGGGGCTCATATAAAACCCGCAACTCCTGCATCGCATATCCTAACTCCTCAGGCTGCGTCAGCCGCCGCGAAATCCCGCGCAGCACCTGGTCCATCACCGCAAACTCGCGGTACGAGCCCAACCAATCATCCGCGGCCATATACGGCGCAATCTGCGCCAGCCGCCCCGGCAACGCGGGTTCAGCCGCCAACACCTGATACACCTGGGACGTGAAACGCTCCAGAGGCTGGTCGGCATACAGCGCCCAATCCCGCGCCAGGCAATGGTCAAAAAACACATCGAGGACGATCCCGGCATAGCGCCGGCGGGTCAGACTGAAGCGCGACAAGGCCTCGCCCACCAGCGGATGGCTATCGGTAAAGCGGTCGATGGAACGATGCAACTGGATCGCCGCTTCGATTTGCGGGCTGAACTGGCCCTGCAGGCGGCCTTTGACGAAGTCACCATAAAGGCTACCCAGCAATTGCGCAGGAAGTTGGCCGCCCAGGTGCAGATGTGCGAGATAATTCATGCCGCGCAGTCTACCACTGCCACCAACATATCGTTATAACCCGATATACCGATTCGACCTGGCCTCAGATCAAAATCATATTGGTATATCGGGATATTACGATCTAAAGTTCGCCTTATCGCGATATAACGCTTTACGACACCGAGCACCCTGCCATGTCCATCGACCTCGACGAAATAATAAAAGCCCTGGCGCACCCAGTACGACGAGACATCCTCACCTGGCTCAAAGACCCGAAAGTGCAGTTCCCCGAGCAATTGCACAACCACGAATACGGCATCTGCGCCGGGCAGATCGACCAGCGCTGCGGCTTGTCCCAGTCGACGGTGTCGGCCCACCTGGCCACCTTGCAACGGGCGGGTCTGATCAGCAGCCAGAAGGCTGGACAGTGGCACTTTTTCAAGCGCAATGAGGAAGTGATCCAAGCCTTTCTGACTGCGCTCATTACCGAACTCAGCGCACCGTAATCACCAAGGACACGTACATGCCCCTCTCGCTACTCATACTGGCCCTGAGCGCCTTCGCCATCGGCACCACCGAGTTCGTCATCATGGGCTTGCTGCCCGATGTGGCGGCAGACCTGGGTGTGTCAATTCCCGGCGCCGGCTGGCTGGTCACCGGTTACGCCCTGGGCGTGGCCATCGGCGCACCGTTCATGGCACTGGCCACCGCCAGGCTGCCACGCAAGGCGGCGCTGGTAGCGTTGATGGGTATTTTCATTATCGGCAACCTGCTCTGCGCCCTGGCAAGCGACTACAACGTGCTGATGTTTGCCCGTGTGGTCACCGCGTTGTGCCACGGAGCCTTCTTCGGAATTGGTTCGGTGGTGGCGGCCAACCTGGTGCCGGCCAACAAACGTGCGTCGGCGGTGGCGCTGATGTTCACCGGGTTGACCCTGGCCAACGTGCTGGGCGTGCCCCTGGGTACGGCGCTGGGCCAGGAAGCCGGCTGGCGCTCGACCTTCTGGGCCGTGACCGTGATTGGCGTGATCGCCTTGATCGGCCTTATTCGCTTCCTGCCCGCCAAGCGTGACGAAGAAAAACTCGACATGCGTGCCGAACTGGCCGCCCTCAAGGGCGCCGGTATCTGGTTGTCACTGAGCATGACTGCGCTGTTTGCCGCGTCCATGTTTACCCTCTTTACCTACGTCGCGCCGCTGCTGGGCGATGTCACTGGCGTGTCGCCCAAAGGCGTGACCTGGACGCTGCTGCTGATCGGCCTGGGCCTCACCGTGGGCAACATCATCGGCGGCAAACTGGCGGACAAGCGCCTGGCGGCCACCTTGATCGGCGTGTTCATCAGCATGGCGGTGGTTTGCACGGTGCTGAGCTGGACCAGCGTTGCGGTGATACCGACTGAAATCACCCTGTTCCTGTGGGCCACCGCTTCGTTCGCCGCCGTGCCGGCGCTGCAAATCAACGTGGTGACCTTCGGCAAGGCCGCGCCGAACCTGGTGTCCACCCTGAACATCGGGGCCTTCAACATTGGCAACGCCCTCGGCGCCTGGGTCGGTGGCAGCGTGATTGCCCACGGTTTCGGCCTGACCCGCGTGCCACTGGCCGCCGCGGCGCTGGCCATCCTCGCGCTGCTGGTGACCCTGATCACTTTCCGTCAGGGCGCCAATGCCGACCTGGCCCCCGCGACCCACTGATCAACTTGAAAGAGAAGGTGTTTTTCCCATGACGACTATTTTCGATCCGATCACACTGGGCGACCTGCAACTGTCGAACCGCATCATCATGGCGCCGCTGACCCGCTGCCGCGCGGATGCCGGCCGCGTACCCAACGCACTGATGGCCGAGTACTACGTGCAACGCGCCTCCGCCGGGCTGATCCTCAGCGAAGCCACTTCCGTGACGCCCATGGGCGTGGGCTACCCGGACACCCCCGGCATCTGGTCCAACGATCAGGTGCGCGGCTGGGCCAACATCACCAAGGCCGTGCATGGCGCGGGCGGCAAGATCTTCTTGCAGTTGTGGCATGTGGGCCGCATCTCCCACGCGTCCTACCTGAACGGCGAAACCCCGGTGGCTCCGAGTGCGGTTCAGGCTAAAGGCCACGTCAGCCTGGTTCGCCCATTGGCCGACTACCCGACCCCGCGCGCCCTGGAAACCGCTGAAATCGCCGACATCGTCGACGCTTACCGCACCGGCGCCGAGAACGCCAAGGCCGCAGGCTTCGACGGCGTGGAAATCCACGGCGCCAACGGCTACCTGCTCGACCAGTTCCTGCAAAGCAGCACCAACCAGCGCACCGACCAGTACGGCGGCTCTTTGGAAAACCGTGCGCGCCTGTTGCTGGAAGTCACCGACGCCGCCATCGAAGTCTGGGGCGCCGGCCGCGTGGGCGTGCACCTGGCACCGCGTGCTGACGCGCATGACATGGGCGACGACAACCTCGCCGAGACCTTCACCTACGTCGCCAGCGAACTGGGCAAGCGCGGTATCGCCTTTATCTGCTCCCGTGAAAAAGAAGGCGCAGACAGCCTTGGCCCGCAGCTGAAAAAAGCCTTCGGCGGCGCGTACATCGCCAACGAACGTTTCACCAAAGACAGCGCCAATGCCTGGCTGGCGGCGGGCAAGGCGGATGCAGTGGCCTTCGGTATTCCTTTCATCGCCAACCCGGACCTGCCGGCGCGACTGAAGGCTGATGCGCCGTTGAACGAGCCGCATCCGGAGACCTTCTATGGCAAAGGCCCGGTAGGTTACATCGACTACCCGACGCTGCCGATCTAACGTCATCCGCAAATACTGTAGGAGCGAGCTTGCTCGCTCCTACAGTATCAGAGGCAAGTCCCCCTCCTACATTTGTGCCTGTCTGTAGTCCCCTGGAAACATCGCTTCACAGAACGGCAACAATATCGCTACAAAATACTTAGCCGGCTACCTATCAACCGCTCGCCAGGCCGTATATAAAGTCACCCCACAAATCAGCCAGAAGGACGATTGACCGTCCTTAGGCTTTACTGTTGACACAACGGGTTGCAATTACGCATTTTGTTTCAATTGCGCAGGCTGGGGCTCAGGCGCAGCATGTCCAGCCCTATGTCAGCCCAGCGCTCGGCGTCCTGGTGCAGTTCAAAGCTATCGGGGACCAGCAGCCACTGGCCGATCAAACCGTGGATGAAGGCATGTATGCAGACAGCCCCACGGGTGGTGTCGAGATTTTCAGGCAGTTGCCCGCGATTGACCGCGTTACGCAACGTCAGGCTGATACGCAGGTTGCATTCCAGGCTGTGGGTCTGGCGTTGGCGGCGCATGTCGCACATTTCATCGGTGAACTCGCACTTATGAAACAGAATCTCGTTGATGCGCCGGGTTTTCGGGTCCAGGGCCACTTCGTGGTAAAGATGAATCAGCAGCTTGCGCATACAGCCGAGCGGGTCGGCTTCATCCTCGCTTTCACTCGCCCGGGCCAGTTCGTCCAGCGGTTCGTGCAGCGTGTCGAGCAGGGCCTGGAGCAAATCGGACTTATTGCTGAAATGCCAATAGATAGCCCCGCGCGTCACCCCTGCCAGCGCGGCGATGTCCGCCAGGGTGGTGCGCGCCACGCCACGCTCATAAAAGGCTTGCTCGGCGGCTTGGAGAATCTGGCTGCGCGTTTCCTGAGCTTCCTCTTTGGTGCGACGAACCATGGCAGTAAAACCTCAATCAGGACACTGTGGATGGTACTTGACCATCATCTGAATAATTGTGGGACGACGCCGTCATGGGCGCCGAACGTACTAGAATCGAGGCTTGCAGCGGTGCTTTGTCAGCATTGCGCGAAGCCTGTCAAGAGTTTACAAACAACCATGAACGTAAGTATATTGCGTAGCAAGCTACTTATCCACTCACGGCTTGTTTTTTACCCTTCCACACTTCTTGTGCGCACTCTGCGCGCCTGACCCGAGGATCTTCATGCAACTTAAGCCAGCTGTTACCGCTCTGGTCACTGCCGTCGCCCTGGCATCGCTGCTCAGCGGATGTAAAAAGGAAGAAGCGGCACCGCCCGCTCAAACCCCTCAGGTCGGCGTGGTCACCATTCAACCGCAAGCCTATACCCTGACCACCGAGCTGCCAGGCCGCACCACGGCCTTCCGCATTGCGGAAGTTCGGCCGCAGGTCAACGGCATCATTCTCAAGCGCCTGTTCAAGGAAGGCGCCGACGTGAAGGAAGGGCAACAGCTCTACCAGATCGACCCGTCGGTGTATGAAGCCACGCTCAAAAGCGCACAGGCGAGCCTGACCCAGACCAAATCCATCACCGATCGCTACAAGCAATTGGTCGAGGAGCAGGCCGTCAGCCGTCAGGAATACGACACCGCCGTTGCCAACCGCATGACTGCCGAGGCAAACGTTCAAACCGCCCAGATCAACGTGCGCTACACCAAGGTGTACGCGCCGATCTCCGGGCGTATTGGCCGTTCTTCGGTCACCGAAGGCGCACTGGTCAGCAATGGCCAGGCCGACGCCATGGCGGTGATCCAGCAACTGGACCCGATCTACGTCGACGTCACGCAATCTTCAGCTGAAATGCTCAAGCTGCGTCGCGACCTGGCCAGTGGCCAACTGGAAAAAGCCGGCGACAACGCTGCCAAGGTCAAGCTGACCCTGGAAGACGGCACGGCCTACGCCCAGGACGGCAAGCTCGAGTTCTCCGAAGTGTCGGTCGACCAGACCACCGGTTCCGTGACCCTGCGCGCCGTGTTCCCCAACCCTGACCACGTGCTGCTGCCGGGCATGTTCGTCCACGCCCAGTTGCTGGCCGGTGTGAACAGCAAGGCCATCCTGGCTCCGCAACAAGGCGTGACCCGTGACCTGCGCGGCATTCCGACGGCGCTGATCGTGAACAAGGACAACAAGGTCGAGCAACGTGAACTGGTTGCCAACCGTACCGCCGGTGCCTACTGGCTGGTGGAAAAAGGCCTCAATGCCGGTGATCGCGTCATCACCGAAGGCTTGCAGTACGTCAAGCCAGGCGCCGAGGTGAAGGTCACGGAAGCCTCCAACGCTAAACCCGCCGGTACTGCCGCAGCGCCTGCTGCCGCTGCTGGTCAAGGGGAGTAATCCATGTCGAAATTTTTTATCGACCGTCCCATTTTCGCCTGGGTAATTGCCCTGGTGATCATGCTGGTCGGGGCACTCTCGATCCTGAAGTTGCCCATCAACCAATACCCGGCCATTGCGCCAACGGCCATTGATATCCAGGTGACCTACCCAGGCGCGTCCGCACAAACCGTGCAGGACACCGTGGTGCAGGTCATCGAGCAACAGCTCAACGGTATCGACAACCTGCGGTATGTCTCCTCGGACAGTAACTCCGACGGCAGCATGACCATCACCGTGACGTTCAACCAGGGTACCAACCCGGATATCGCTCAGGTCCAGGTACAGAACAAGCTGAACCTGGCCACCCCACTGCTGCCGCAAGAAGTGCAGCAACAGGGTATCCGTGTGACCAAGTCGGTGAAGAACTTCCTGATGGTGATCGGTCTAGTGTCGGAAGACGGCAGCATGACCAAGGACGACCTCTCCAACTACATCGTGTCCAACATCCAGGACCCGATCTCCCGTACCGCGGGGGTGGGTGACTTCCAGGTGTTCGGTTCGCAGTACGCGATGCGTATCTGGCTCGACCCGGCCAAGCTCAACAACTACCAGCTCACGCCAGTGGACGTCAGCAATGCCATCAAGGCCCAGAACGTGCAGGTGGCCACCGGCCAACTGGGCGGCCTGCCTGCCCTGCCCGGCACCCAGCTGAACGCCACGATCATCGGCAAGACGCGCCTGCAAAGCACCGAGGAATTCGCCAAGATCCTGATGAAGGTGAACACCGACGGCTCCCAGGTTCGCCTGGGTGATGTCGCGCGCATCGAACTGGGCGGCCAGAACTACAGCATCAGTGCACAGTTCAACGGCAAGCCGGCTTCGGGTATGGCGATCAAGCTGGCGGCCGGTGCCAACGCCCTGGACACTGGCAAGGCCATCCGCGAAACAGTCAAGTCCCTGGAGCCGTTCTTCCCGCCAGGCATGAAGGCGGTGGTGCCGTATGACACCACGCCGGTCGTGACCGAGTCGATCTCCGGTGTGGTTCACACCCTGGTCGAAGCGATTGTGTTGGTGTTCCTGGTGATGTTCCTGTTCCTGCAGAACTTCCGTGCCACCATCATCACCACCATGACCGTACCGGTGGTATTGCTGGGTACCTTCGGGATCCTGGCGGCGTGCGGCTTCACCATCAACACCTTGACCATGTTCGGCATGATCCTGGCCATCGGCTTGCTGGTGGACGATGCCATCGTGGTAGTGGAAAACGTCGAACGGGTAATGGCTGAGGAGCACCTGTCGCCCAAGGAAGCAACGATAAAGTCCATGGGCCAGATCCAGGGCGCCCTGGTGGGTATTGCCCTGGTACTGTCGGCGGTACTGCTGCCGATGGCGTTCTTCGGTGGTTCTACCGGTGTGATCTACCGGCAGTTCTCCATCACCATCGTTTCGGCGATGGCGTTGTCGGTGCTGGTTGCCCTGATCTTCACCCCGGCGTTGTGCGCCACCATGCTCAAGCCGATTGATCCGGAAAAACACGGCCAGCCCAAGCGCGGCTTCTTCGGCTGGTTCAACCGCACCTTCGACCGTGGCGTACTCAAGTACGAGCGCGGCGTGGGCGGCATGATCAAGCACAAGATCCCGGCATTCCTGGTGTACGCGCTGATCCTGGCCGGCATGATCTGGATGTTCACCCGTATTCCAAGCGCGTTCCTGCCTGAGGAAGACCAGGGTGTGATCTTCGCCCAGGTGCAGACACCGGTCGGTGCTTCGGCTGAGCGCACGCAAAAAGTCGTCGACGACATGCGCGCCTTCCTGCTGAACGACAAGGAGGGCGAGCCAGGCGAAGGCAAGGCAGTGAAATCGGTGTTTACCGTGAACGGCTTCAACTTTGCTGGCCGTGGCCAGAGCTCGGGTCTTGCGTTCGTGATGCTCAAGCCGTGGGACGAGCGGGATTCGAGCCAGTCGGTGTTCGAAGTGGCCAAGCGTGCCCAGGGTTACTTCTTCGGGGCCTTCAAGGACGCCATGGTATTTGCCATCGTGCCGCCTTCGGTGCTGGAGCTGGGTAACGCCACCGGTTTTGACGTGTTCCTGCAAGACCAGGGTGGCGTCGGCCACGACAAGCTTATGGCTGCACGTAACCAGTTCCTGGGCGCTGCGGCACAAAGCAAGGTGCTGGCCGGCGTACGCCCTAACGGCGTGAACGATGAGCCGCAGTACGAGCTGACCGTTGACGACGAGAAGGCCAGTGCCCAAGGCATCAGCCTCGCCGATATCCAGCAGACCCTGGCCATTGCCTTGGGTGGTAGCTACATCAACGACTTCATCGACCGTGGTCGCGTGAAGAAGGTGTATGTACAAGGTGACGCCGCCAGCCGCATGTCGCCTGAAGATCTGGACAAATGGTACGTGCGCAGCAACGACGGGAAAATGGTGCCGCTGTCGGCTATCTCGTCGGGCCAGTGGATCTACGGTTCGCCCAAACTTTCGCGATACAACGGTGTAGCGGCGATGGAAATCCTCGGTACCCCGGCACCGGGCTACAGTACCGGTGATGCGATGGCCGAAGTCGAACGCATTGCCAAAGAACTGCCGGCCGGTGTCGGTTATGCCTGGACAGGCCTGTCGTACGAAGAACGCCTTTCCGGTTCCCAGGCGCCAGCCCTGTACGCACTGTCGCTTTTGGTCGTGTTCCTGTGCCTGGCAGCACTGTACGAAAGCTGGTCGATTCCGATTGCGGTGATTCTGGTTGTGCCACTGGGTGTGATCGGTGCACTGATCGCCACCAGCATGCGCGGCTTGTCCAACGACGTGTTCTTCCAGGTGGGCCTGTTGGTGACGGTGGGCCTGGCGGCGAAAAACGCCATCCTCATCGTGGAATTCGCCAAGGAACTGCACGAGCAAGGCAAAGGCATCGTCGAGGCGGCTATCGAAGCGTCCCGTATGCGTCTGCGCCCGATCATCATGACCTCGTTGGCGTTCATGCTCGGCGTACTACCGCTGGCAATCTCCACCGGCGCCGGCTCAGGCAGCCAGCACGCAATCGGTACCGGCGTTATCGGCGGTATGATCACGGCCACTGTGCTGGCGATCTTCTGGGTGCCGCTGTTCTACGCAACCGTGTCCGCCGCTGGCGAACGCAAAAAGAAAGACACTACTGAAACTCCTAAAGAGGCTGGCCAATGAGCAAGTCGCTACTTTCCCTAGCCGTCACCGCATTCGTGCTCAGTGGCTGCTCGCTGATACCTGACTATCAGCGCCCCGAAGCGCCGGTGGCCGCGCAGTTCCCGCAGGGGCCGGCGTATTCGTCGGCCCAGGCGCCGAGCCAGGCCGCTGCCGAGCAAGGCTGGAAGCAGTTTTTCCATGACCCTGCCCTGCAACAGCTGATCCAGACCGCGTTGGTGAACAACCGTGACCTGCGTGTCGCGGCGCTGAACATCGACGCCTATGCGGCGCAATATCAGATCCAACGTGCCGACCTGTTCCCGGCCGTGTCGGCCACCGGTAACGGCAGCCGTTCGCGCACCCCGGCCAAGCTGTCGCAGACCGGCGAATCGACTATCGCCAGCCAGTACTCGGCGGGCCTTGGGATCAGCTCTTATGAGCTGGACCTGTTCGGTCGCGTGCGCAGCCTCAGTGAAGAAGCGCTGCAGAAGTACTTCGCCACTGAAGAAGCACGTCGCAGCACCCAAATCAGCCTGGTGGCCAGCGTGGCGAATGCCTACCTGACCTGGCAGGCCGACAAGGAGCTGCTCAAGCTGACCCAGGACACCCTGGCCGCGTTCGAGCAAAGCTACAAGCTCACCTCGCGCAGCAATGAAGTCGGCGTGGCCTCGGCCCTCGACCTCAGCCAGGCACGCACCTCGGTGGAAAACGCCCGTGTGCAACTGGCGCGTTACACCCGCCAGGTGGCCCAGGACGAAAACGGCCTGACCCTGCTGCTGGGCACCGGCCTGCCGGCGAATATCGCCAGCAAGCCGCTGTCCGATGACCTGCTCAGCGAAGTGCCCGCCGGGTTGCCATCGGACCTGCTGCAACGTCGTCCCGATATTGTGCAGGCCGAGTACAACCTCAAGGCCGCCAACGCCAACATCGGCGCGGCCCGTGCGGCGTTCTTCCCGAGCATCAGCCTGACCGCCAGCGCCGGTACTGCCAGCCCTACCCTGGGTGGCCTGTTCAAAGGCGGTTCGGGGACCTGGGCGTTTGCCCCGCAGATCAACATCCCGATCTTCAACGCCGGTAGCCTGCGCGCAAGCCTGGACTACTCGAAGATCCAGAAAGAGATCAACGTGGCCAACTACGAGAAGGCCATCCAGACCGGCTTCCAGGAAGTCTCCGACGGCCTGGCCGCGCGTGCGACCTACAAGCAGCAATTGGATGCCCAGCGCGGCTTCGTCGAGGCTAACCAGGATTACTACCGCCTGGCCGAGCGTCGCTACCGCATTGGTGTCGACAGCAACCTGACCTTCCTCGACGCCCAGCGCCAACTGTTCAGTGCCCAGCAATCGCTGATCACCGACCGCCTGGCGCAGCTCACCAGCGAGGTCAACCTGTACAAGGCCCTCGGCGGTGGCTGGAACGAGCAGACTGCGAAGAACGAGCCGTTGAAAGAACAAGCACCGCCGTTGAAGTTGTTCTGATAGCGCGGGTGTGAAAACCGCTTCCCTCACCGGAAGCGGTTTTTTTATGCCTACATTGTTGCCCTTACAACTTGCGTTCGATCATCGCCCACAACCCACCTTCCCCTACTTTCATCGCCCCCGCACCGCCGCGCACCATGGCCGCCACCTGCATAAACCCAATAACAACAGGTTCACACCATGAGCACTTTCCAACCGCGCCAGCTGTTGCTGGCGGCTGCTGTCGCCAGTTCTGCCCTGCCCGTTCTCGCCCAGGATCACGGCTTTCTCGAAGACGCCAGCGCCAACCTCAACCTGCGTAATTTCTTCTTCAACCGCAACTACACCAACCCGACCAAGGCTCAGGGTGGCGCGCAGGAGTGGACGCAAAGTTTCATTCTCGACGCCAAGTCCGGGTTCACCCAAGGCACAGTCGGTTTTGGTGTGGACGTGCTGGGCTTGTACTCGCTCAAGCTCGATGGCGGGCGTGGCACAGGCGGCACGCAGTTGCTGCCGCTGGACCATGACGGCCGGCCAGCCGATGAGTTTGGCCGGCTGGGCGTGGCATTCAAGGCGCGCTTTTCCAAGACCGAGCTGAAGGTGGGCGAATGGATGCCGGTGCTGCCGATCCTGCGTTCCGACGATGGCCGCTCCCTGCCACAGACCCTGCGTGGCGGGCAGATCACCTCGAAGGAAATCGACGGCCTGACCCTCTATGGCGGCCAATTCCGCGCCAATAGTCCGCGGGACGATGGCAGCATGAGCGACATGTCAATGTTCGGCAAAACCGCCTTCACCTCCGACCGTTTCAACTTCCAGGGCGCCGAATACGCATTCAACGACAAACGCACCCAAGTCGGCGTGTGGAATGCCCAGCTCAAGGACATCTACAGCCAGCAGTTCGTCAATCTGATCCACAGCCAGCCTGTGGGCGACTGGACCCTGGGCGCCAACCTGGGCTTCTTTTACGGTAAGGACGACGGCAGCGCCCGCGCCGGCGACCTGGACAACAAAACCTGGTCCGGTTTGTTCTCGGCCAGGTACGGTGGCAACACCTTCTACGTCGGCCTGCAAAAACTCACCGGCGACAGTGCCTGGATGCGCGTCAACGGCACCAGCGGCGGCACCCTGGCCAACGACAGCTACAACTCCAGCTATGACAACGCACAGGAAAAATCCTGGCAGGTTCGCCACGACTACAACTTCGCCGCCCTCGGTGTACCGGGCCTGACCCTGATGAACCGCTATATCAGCGGCAGCAACGTGCACACCGGCACCATCACCGACGGCAAGGAGTGGGGCCGCGAGACCGAAGTAGGCTATACGGTGCAAAGCGGCACGCTGAAAAACCTCAACGTGCGCTGGCGCAATTCGAGCATGCGCAGGGACTACAGCAACAACGAGTTCGATGAGAACCGGTTGATCGTCAGCTATCCGATCAGTCTGCTGTAAACCGGCATAGCACTTACTGTATGGTGCGCGCCTGCCGCTGCTGATCCCCCCAGCAGCGGCCTTTACTCGGGCCCTGCACGGCATGAAATCCTTCGCTACAGCAATCGCTTTGTTTGCCCTGGTCTTGAGCCTGGGGGGCTGTATCAGCGCACCCATCGCCCTGACACCACAGACCGAACAACGCCTGCTGGCCCAGGCGCCGATCCGCTTTTTGCTGACCTTCGACGATGGCCCAAGCGCCTCGGGCTACAACAACCCGAGCCGTTCGGTAGTGGCGGACCTGGCCAACAACCCGGTGCTGCCGGGGATCAAGGCGGTGTTCTTCCTGCAGACCGAAGCCGCTCGCGCAGGCGGCAGTTCCCGAGGCCGCAAGACCATGGAACGAGAATTCGCCGCTGGCCATGTCCTGGCCTTCCACACGGCCACCGCGTTTCACACCAATCATCGCTGGTTGAACGACGCCACGCTGGAACACACCCTTACCGAAGGCGCCGCAGACATTGCCGCCATCACGGGCGCGCGCCCCGTGCTGGTACGCCCACCCTTCTGGAACTACGACAAGCGCACCTTCGCCGCCTACCAACGCCACGGCATGCAGGTACTGTTGACGGATTTGAGCGCCAATGACGGCAAGATCTGGGGCTTCAACGCCAGCCCGCGTCGGCGGGCAAACCTGTATCGGCAACTGTCGGTGGTACGCGAACGCATCGCCTTAGGTGAACTACCGACAGTGGAGGGTGTGATCCCGGTAGTGGTGACCTTCCATGACATCAACCGCTACACCGCGCGGCATATGCAGGAGTACTTGCAGATTCTGATGGACAGCGCACGGGTCAACGGTTTGAAGACCGCGGCCGAGCCGTTCTATACCGACCACGCCGCGCTGGAACGCGCAGCGCTGGCCCGGACGGTCAAGGCTGTGAACGAGCCGGTGCACCTGCCTGGGGTGTGGAATTGGCTGTGGGATGCTGATTCCCGCTAATACCTTAAACCTGTGACGATCCCCTGTGGGAGCTGGCTTGCCTGCGATGCAGACAACACGGTCCCCAGTCAGACCTCGTCGCTGCAATCGCAGGCAAGCCAGCTCCCACAGGGGATCGCCTTTCACATTCAGTCTTGTTGGCGAGACTCCACACCCAACTCATCCCACACCGACTCCGCCAGGTGAAACGTCGCATTCGCTGCCGGGATCCCGCAGTAGATCGCACTCTGCATCAGCACTTCCTTGATCTCGGCGCGGGTTACGCCGTTGCTGGCGGCGGCACGCAGGTGCAGCTTCAGTTCTTCACTGCGGTTCATGCCGATCAGCATCGCGATGGTGATCAGGCTGCGGGTATGCCGAGGCAGGCCGGGACGGGTCCAGATGTCACCCCAGGCGTGGCGGGTGATCATTTCCTGGAACTCGCTGTTGAACTCGGTCAGGGCATTGAGGCTGCGGTCGACATGGGCATCGCCCAGTACTTCGCGGCGCACCTGCAGGCCCTCGGCGTAACGTTGTTTCTCGTCCACAAATAGCTCCTCAGCGGGCCAGCAGAAATTCGATCACCCGGTCGCTGAACGCAGCACCGGCCTGAACGTTGGACAGGTGCGCTGCATAGAACTCGGCGTACTCGGCGCCCTGCACATGGCTCTGGATAAAACGGCCGCCGCCTGGCGGCGTCACCGCGTCTTCGGTGCCGGCAATCACCAGGGTCGGCACCTTGATCGAGGACAATTGCTCACGAAAATCCGCATCGCGCACGGCGCCGCAGTTGGCGGCATACCCCTCGGGCGAAGTGGCTGCGAGCATATCGGTGATCTGCTTGGCCTGGTGCGGGTTGGCAGCGGCGAAATCTGCGGTGAACCAGCGCGCAATCGACGCATCGCGCAGCGCCACCATCGCGACGGCGCCATCACGCAGGACCATTTCGATACGCGGGTTCCACACCTCGGGCGTGCCGATCTTGGCCGCGGTATTACACACCACCAGGCGTTGCAGGCGCTCGCCGGCATGAATGCCCAGCCATTGGCCGATCAAGCCGCCCATGGACAATCCGCAAAAATGTGCCTTCTGGATATCCAGCGCATCCAGCAGTGCGAGCACGTCTGCACCCAGTTGCTCGATGCTGTAAGGCCCCTCGGTCACCAGGGATTGGCCGTGGCCACGGGTGTCGAAACGCAGCACACGAAAATGCTCGGTGAAGGCCGGGATCTGAAGATCCCACATATGCAGGTCGGTACCCAGGGAATTGGACAGCACCAGTACCGGTGCGTCGGCGGGCCCCTCGAGTTGGTAATGCAGTTCGCCCTCGGCGAGTTGTACAAAAGCCACAGCGTTCTCCTCAGGCAGTCAAAGCAAAATGTTCGGTCACCGCACGCGTGACCCAGGTAGACGCCTGGCCCAGGTAGTGGGCAGGGTCGAGCAGGCGATCCAGTTCAGCCGCCGACAGCTCGGCGGTGACGTGCGGCTCATCCGCCAGTACCGCGCGCAAATGGCGCTGCTCGGCGACCGCACGTTTGCAGCACTGCTCCAGCAGATGGTGCGCAGTGTCGCGGCCCAAGCGTTGGGCGAGCACGATACTCACCGCTTCGGCCAGTACCAGGCCCTGAGTCAGGCCGAGGTTGTGTGCCATGCGTTCGGCATTCACCTCCAGCCCTTCACTGACCAGAATTGCCTGATGCAAGGCACCGGACACCAAGCGGCAAATCTCTGGCAAGGTTTCCCATTCGGCGTGCCACAAGCCCAGGCTGCGTTCGTGCTCCTGGGGCATGGCGCTGAACATTGTCGCCACCAGACCCGGTACGCGGGTGGCCGCGCTGATCAGCACCGCGGCGCCCACCGGGTTACGCTTGTGCGGCATGGTGGACGAACCGCCCTTGCCCGGCGCCGAAGGCTCGAACACCTCCGCCGCTTCGGTCTGCATCAGCAGGCTGCTATCGCGGCCCAATTTGCCGAGGCTACCGGCGATCAGGCCAAGCAGGCTGGCAAACTCCACCAGGCGGTCACGCTGGGTGTGCCAGGGTTGCTCCGGCAAGCCCAGTTGCAACTCGGCAGCCAAGGCCTCGGCCACAGGCATGGCGTGTTCGCCGAGCGCGGCCAAGGTGCCCGAGGCGCCGCCAAATTGCATCACCAGCAGGCGCGGCTTCAACTCGGCCAGGCGCTGGCGACTGCGCGTCACCGCGCCCAGCCAACCGGCGATTTTCATCCCCAAGGTGACCGGCGTCGCATGCTGCAACCAGGTGCGCCCGGCCAACGGCACGGTGGCGTAACGCTGAGCCTGGGCGGCCAACACCTCCCCCAGGCGAGCCAGGTCGGCCTCGATCAATTCCACCCCACGGCGCAGTTGCAGCACCAGGCCGGTGTCCATCACATCCTGGCTGGTTGCGCCCAGGTGTACATAACGCTCGGCGTCGGCGTCCTCACTGGCGATCAACTTGCCCAACGCCTTCACCAATGGAATCGCAGAGTTTCCCGCCGTGGCAATCGCGCTGCCAAGGGCGTCCACGTCATACAGCGACGCCAGGCACGCCTGGGCAATCGGTGCGACAGCGGCCTGGGGAATCAACCCGACCCGGGCCTGCGCCCGGGCCAGTGCGGCCTCGAAATCCAGCATGCCCTGCAAACGCCCCTGGTCACAGAACAGTTCGGCCATGCTGTCAGCGGTGAAATAAGCGTCGAACAGTTGATTGCTCGTGCGCAGCGTCATAACTCATCCCTTACAGATCGTGATGCAGGTACGCCGCCTGTTTCGGCAGGCGCAAGCTGAACAGGAAGGCCACCGCCATCATCGCGGTGACGTACCAATAAAAGGTGTTTTCCATGCCGATGGATTTGAGGCTCAGCGCAACCACTTCTGCCGAACCGCCAAACACCGCGTTAGCCACCGCATACGCCAGGCCCACACCCAATGCACGCACCTGGGGCGGGAACATCTCCGCTTTGACCAGGCCGCTGATGGAGGTGTAGAAGCTGACAATCGCCAAGGCCAGGGTGATCAGCACAAACGCCAAAAACGGGCTGGTCACGGTTTTCAAGGTCAGCAGGATCGGCACGGTAAACAGCGTGCCAAGGCCGGCAAACCAGAGCATGGAATTACGCCGGCCAATCTTGTCGGCCAACATGCCGAACAACGGCTGCATGCACATGTACAGAAACAGCGCGCCGGTCATGATGTAGCTCGACGTCTTGGCGTGCATGCCCACGGTATTCACCAGGTACTTCTGCATGTAGGTGGTGAAGGTATAGAAAATCAGCGAGCCGCCGGCGGTGTAGCCCAGCACCGTAATGAAGGCTTTGCCGTGGTCGCGAAACAGCGCGACGATACTGCCGGCGTCCTTGTCTTCACGCATTTCCTTGCTGGTGGTTTCTTTCAGGGTGCGACGCAGCAGCAGGGAGATCACGGCGGCTATAGCGCCGATCACAAACGGGATGCGCCAGCCCCAGGCGCGCAGTTCTTCTTCGGTGAGGATCTGTTGCAGGATCACCACCACCAGCACCGCCAGCAACTGGCCGCCGATCAGGGTCACGTACTGGAACGAAGCAAAGAAGCCACGCTGGCCCTTGAGCGCGACTTCACTCATGTAAGTGGCCGTGGTGCCGTATTCGCCGCCCACCGACAAGCCCTGGAACAGCCGCGCCACCAACAGCAACGCTGGCGCCCAGGCACCGATGGCGTTGTAGGTCGGCAGAAAGGCGATGACCAGGGAGCCGCCGCACATCATCAGCACCGAGATCATCATCGAGTTCTTGCGCCCGTGCTTGTCGGCCACCCGGCCAAACAACCAGCCACCGATCGGTCGCATCAGGAACCCGGCGGCAAACACCCCGGCGGTGTTGAGCAACTGCACCGTGGGGTCGTCCGAGGGGAAAAACGCCGGAGCAAAATAAATCGCGCAGAAGGCATAGACGTAGAAGTCGAACCATTCGACCAGGTTGCCGGAGGACGCACCGACAATCGCAAAGATCCTTTTGCTGCGTTCTTCCCCGGTGTAGTGGCTGGTTTTTGTTGTCATGTTTTTTTACTCAGTGGGAACGGTTATAGCCTAGACATACTTTGCAACAACCCTGTTCCGCAAGCAGACTTTTGGATAGGTGGAGCCTGAGAGGGCCTCATCGCGGGCAAGCCCGGCTCCCACATTTTGTGTTGTGAACACATTCAAGGTGGGAGCTGGCTTGCCTGCGATGGGGCCCTACAGCCAACTCAATAGTCGAAGAACACCGTTTCCTTATCTGTGCCCTGCAAAATCACATTCCACTGATAAACCCCTGCCGCATCCGCCTGGGCAATCAAGGTGCCCCGACGTTCTGCCGGCACACACGCCAGCAACGGGTCATCGCCGTTCAAGGCCTCACCGTCAAAATAAATCCGCGTCAGCAAGTGCTTCACCAACCCACGGGCAAACACCAGCACCACCAAATGCGGCGCCTGGGTGGTGCCCTTCAGCCCCGGCACACTGCCCGGCTTGACGGTGGTAAAGCGGAAACGCCCTTCGGCATCCACCGGCACGCGGCCAAAGCCTTCGAAGTTCGGGTCGAGCGCTTTGTCCTGCTCGTCTTCGGGGTGAGCATATTTGCCGGCGGCATTGGCCTGCCAGACTTCCAGCATGGCATCGTTGACGACATCACCGTTGCCGTCCACCACTTGGCCGCTGATTGCCACACGTTCACCGAGGGTGGCAGTGACGGTCAGGTCTTCACGGTTCAGCCAGGTCAGGCCAATGTGGTAATACGGCCCGACGGTGTGGGACGTGGTCGCGTTGAGTGTCATCTCATTTCTCCATCGGCGTGGCGTCGCGGCCGCGCAGGACGATGTCCCAGCGGTAGCCGAGGGCATAGGAAGGAATGGTTTTTTCCAGGTCGAAACTGGCGATCAAGCGTTGCTTGGCGCTGGTGTCCGGCACGCAGTTGTAGATCGGGTCGTATTCCAGCAACGGGTCGCCCGGGAAATACATTTGCGTCACCAGGCGCGTCAGCACGCTGGGGCCGAACAGCGAAAAGTGGATATGCGCCGGGCGCCAGGCGTTGTGGTGGTTGCCCCACGGGTAGGCGCCGGGCTTGATGGTTTGGAACTGGTACCAGCCGTCGGCGTCGGTGACGGTGCGCCCGGTGCCGGTGAAATTCGGGTCCAGGGGTGCATCGTGCAGGTCGCGCTTGTGGTTGTAGCGGCCGGCGGCATTGGCCTGCCAGATCTCCACAAGGATGCCCGGCACTGGCAGGCCGTTTTCGTCCAGCACACGGCCATGAATGATGATGCGCTCGCCTTGCGGCTCGCCCTCATGCTGGGCTGTCAGGTCGTTGTCCTTCTCATTGATACGTTCGGCGCCGATGGTCGGGCCAGTGATTTCCGACAAGGAATGGGGCAGGAACACCAAAGGCTGTGAAGGCGAACGCAGGTTCGTCGACTGGTAGGCCGGGTGCAGGTAATCAGGTTGAGTGCCCGCTTGCGGGCGCCGGTAACCGGGCTTGTCACTCATGGAGCAATCCTCTTTTAGTTATCAGACGCGTTCAATCGCCAGGGCCAGGCCTTGGCCGACGCCCACGCACATGGTCGCCAGGCCTTTGCGGCCGCCGGTTTTTTTCCAATTGGTGCAGGGCCGTCATCACCAACCGCGCACCACTCATCCCCAAGGGGTGACCGAGGGCAATGGCGCCGCCGTTGGGGTTGACCTGGGGCGCATCGTCAGCGATACCCAGCTCGCGCAGCACCGCCAGGCCTTGGCTGGCGAAGGCTTCGTTGAGTTCGATCACATCAAAGTCGGTGACCGCCAACCCCAGGCGCTCCACCAGTTTGCGCACCGCCGGCACCGGGCCGATGCCCATCACCCGCGGGGCGACTCCGGCACTGGCCATGCCCAGCACACGGGCGCGGGCGGTGAGGCCGTGTTGCTTGACGGCCTCGGCGCTGGCGAGGATCAGCGCGGCGGCGCCGTCGTTGACGCCCGAGGCATTGCCGGCAGTGACGGTCTTGTCCGCGCCGTTGACCGGCTTGAGCTTGGCCAGGGCTTCCAACGTGGTGTCCCGTGGGTGTTCATCGCGTTCCACCAGGGTTTCGCCTTTTTTATGGGCGATTCGCACCGGAACGATTTCCTCGGCAAAGAACCCGGCGGCCTGGGCAGCGGCGGTGCGTTGCTGGCTGCGCAGGGCGAAAGCGTCCTGGTCGGCGCGGGAAACCTGATAGTCATCGGCCACGTTATCGGCGGTCTGCGGCATGGCATCCACACCGTACTGGGCCTTCATCAGCGGGTTGATAAAGCGCCAGCCAATGGTGGTGTCTTCCAACTTCATGTTGCGCGAGAACGCCGCGTCGGCCTTGCCCATCACAAACGGAGCGCGGGACATCGATTCGACGCCACCGGCAATCGCCAACTCCATTTCACCGCTGGCAATCGCACGAAAGGCGGTGCCGATGGCATCCATGCCCGAGGCACAGAGGCGGTTGAGGGTCACGCCGGGAATACTTTCCGGCAGCCCCGCCAGCAGCAACGCCATGCGTGCCACATTGCGGTTGTCTTCACCTGCCTGGTTGGCGCAGCCGAGGAAGACTTCGTCTACGGCGCTCCAGTCCACCGACGGGTTACGCTCGATCAACGCCTTGATCGGCAGTGCCGCCAGGTCATCGGCGCGCACCGTGGACAGGCCACCACCGAAACGGCCGATGGGCGTGCGAATGGCATCACAGATATAAACCTCGCGCATCAGGCTTCTCCCGGTGCTTGGCCATGGGCGGCGGCGGTGCGTGCTTCGAGGTCACGCAGGGCGGTCAGTTCGGTCTCGGTGGGTTCAGCGGTGGTGCTCACCTGGTCGGCAAAGCGAATCGCCCAGCCGGTGGCGGCGACCACTTGCTCGCGGGTCACGCCGGGATGCAGTGCAGTGACCACGAACTCATGGCTGCCCTCCTCCGGCTCCATGATGCACAGGTCGGTAATGATGCCCACCGGGCCGGCGCCGGGCAGGCCCAGACGCTTGCGTGAGTCGCCACCTTCGCCGTGACCGACGGAGGTGATGAAGTCCAGTTTGTCCACAAACGAACGGGACGATTGCTTAAGGATGATCAACACGCTCTTGGCCGAACCGGCGATTTCCGGCGCGCCACCGGCACCCGGCAAACGCACTTTGGGCTGGTGATAATCACCGACCACGGTGGTGTTGATATTGCCGAAACGGTCGACCTGGGCCGCGCCGAGAAAACCGACATCAATGCGCCCGCCCTGCAGCCAGTAGCGAAAGATCTCACCGGTGGGCACCACGGTGTCGGCGGTCTCCGCCAGCTCGCCATCGCCGATGGACAGCGGCAACACGCTGGGCTTGGCCCCAATCGGGCCGGACTCGTAGATCAGCACCACATCCGGCGAGGACGTCAGGCGCGCCAGGTTGGCCGCCTTGGATGGCAGGCCGATGCCGACGAAGCACACCGAGCCGTTCTTGAGGCGGCGTGCGGCGGCGACGGTCATCATTTCATTGGTGGAATAAGCCATTACTTAGCCTCCTGCGCGGCGGCCAGCTTGGCCTGGAATTCACTGAAGTCGGCAG
Source organism: Pseudomonas sp. KT_2_4 (assembly GCF_041410225.1). Taxonomy (NCBI): domain Bacteria; kingdom Pseudomonadati; phylum Pseudomonadota; class Gammaproteobacteria; order Pseudomonadales; family Pseudomonadaceae; genus Pseudomonas; species Pseudomonas sp. KT_2_4. The sequence goes on along the minus strand of NZ_CP166962.1, from coordinate 5,455,909 downwards.
TGCCGTGGATGTATTCGTCGATCCAGGCGGTAAAGGTCCCGCGGTCGCGGGCAATCGGGTCCCACGCCTGGTAGAAGCGGTTATCCCGCTCGTTGTAGCCGTGCGCGTAGGAAGGATGGGCACCACCGGGTACGTGACACACCGCCGTCAGCGCCCAGGTCGGCAGCACGCAGCTGTTCATCGGCGCATTCAGGTCGTCGACGATTTCCTCGACGGTGACGATGCAGCGCTTGGCCGCCAGCGCCGCTTCCTTTTGCACCCCCAGAATGCCCCAGAGCAGCACGTTGCCTTTGCGATCGGCTTTCTGCGCGTGAATCACGGTGATGTCCGGACGCACCGATGGCACCGCCGCCAGCACTTCGCCGGTGAAGGGGCAGGTGACGGTCTTGATCAGCGGATTGACCTTGGGCAAGTCGGAACCGGCATAGGCCCGCAACACCGCGAACGGCAGGCCGGAGGCACCGGCGACGTAGGCATTGGCCAGGTCGGCGTGGCTGTGCTCTTCGATCTCCAGCGCTTGCGGCCATTGTTTCTCTACCGCGTCGCGCAGCCGATGCAGGGAACCCACGCCCGGGTTGCCGCCCCAGGAGAAAATCAACTTGCGCGCACAGCCGGCACCGATCAACTGGTCGTAGATCAGGTCAGGCGTCATGCGCACCAGCGTCAGGTCTTTCTTGCCCTGACGAATGATTTCATGGCCTGCGGCCGTAGGGATCAGGTGGGTGAAGCCTTCGAGGGCGACGGTATCGCCGTCGTTCACGAAGCGCTTGACCGCATCACGCAGGGTGAGGATTTCAGCCATGGGGTTGGGCTCCCGGTGTTGATCGAAAAAGGCGCTGAGGTGGCGCCGAAGTGCTAGAAGATTAAGCCGGGGAAATAGGCCAAACAATCCGATAATCGACTGAGCGTTCGATTATCGAACCGATTGTTGCTTAACTAACCATCGCAAGGAACAGGGTCAATGTGGGAGCTGGCTTGCCTGCGATGGCGCGAGTGGATTCAGCACCGCTATCGCAGGCAAGCCAGCTCCCACAGGGGTAGTGATCGGTTTCAGGTCGCATCGGCATGGCTGACCATGCCCTTAATCATTACCGCTGCCGTGGCCAAGGCCGCCGGTATCACCAATGCGGTGAGCACCTGCTCGAAGTTCCAGCCCAGGCCCAGCAAGGTTGCGCCCATCCACGCCCCCAGGATCGCGCCGAAGCGGCCGATGCCGAGCATCCACGACACACCGGTGGCACGGCCTTGGGTGGGGTAGAAACGCGCCGCCAGCGACGGCATCGCCGATTGCGCACCGTTGACGCACATCCCGGCGACCAGCACCAGGGTGGCCAACAACGTGATGTTGCCCAGGCTCTGCCCCACCGCGTAGGCAAACACCCCGGCCAGCAGATAGAACGTGCCGATCACTTTGTGCGGGTTGAACCGGTCCATCGCCCAGCCCACGCCCACCGCGCTCAATACCCCACCAAACTGGAACAGCGCGCCGATGAACGCGGCTTGCTCCATGCTCGCGCCACTGTCGCGCATCAAGGTGGGGAGCCAACTGGTCAGCAGGTAAACGATCACCAGGCCCATGAAGTACGTGAGCCACAACAGCAAGGTGCCAGCGCTGTAGGTGCCCGAGAAGATCACCGCGAATACATTGCGGGCCTTGACGGTTTTTTGCTCCGGTACGCTGAAGTGAGAGGCCTGGGCAACGATGTTTGGCTCGATAGGGGCCAGGGTCTTGCGCACCTTGTCGGTGCCGCGATTGCGCACCACCAGGTAACGCGCCGATTCCGGTAGCCATACCAGCAGCACCCCAGCCAGGATCAACGGCAGGATGCCGCCGATCAGCAACAGGCTGTGCCAGCCGAAGGCCGGGATCAGCTTGGCCGAAATAAACCCACCACCGGCCATGCCGAGGTTGAAGCCACAGAACATGCTGGTCACCAACAAGGATTTATGCCGCTCGGGGGTGTATTCAGACAACAAGGTGGTGGCATTCGGCATGCCGGCGCCCAGGCCCAGGCCGGTGAGAAAGCGCAGCACCAGCAACTGGTCGACAGTGGTGCTGTAGGCCGACGCCAGGCTGAACGCACCAAACACCAACACCGCGCCGACCAGCACGACTTTGCGGCCAAAGCGGTCGGCCAGGGGGCCGGAACCGAGTGCGCCAAACATCATGCCGATCAACGCGGCGCTCATCACCGGGCCGAGGCTGGCGCGGTCGATGCCCCAGTCCTGGGACAGCGCGGGCGCGATAAAGCCCATCGCGGCGGTGTCGAGGCCGTCGAGAAAGACAATCAGGAAACACAGGATCACCACGCGCCACTGATAGCGCGAGAGTGGCTGGGTGTTGATAAAGGACTGTACGTCCAGGGTGGTACCGACAGAAGGCTGATTCATTATTTTTATTCCACACCGATGGCGGGCTGACGACCTGGGGTCATCATTCTTATTGGGCAGCTCCTCAGAGCGCTGCCGCACATTAATAAGCCAAGGGAAACACCGTCAATCGAGCCAGCCGGGATCTGTGCGGTCACCGAACAGCTTAGGCAAACAGCTGCGCACTCAGCTCACGGCTGGCGCTGAGCATGCTCGGCAAAAAGCGCTGCTCCAACTCGCTGCGGCTGACCCGCCCGGCATGGGTGCTGACATTAAGCGCGGCCAACACCTGGCCGGACGCGTCATACACCGGCACCGCGATGGAACGCAGGCCCTGCTCCAGTTCCTGGTCGACAATGCACCAGCCCTGCTGACGCACCTGTTGCAGGCATTCCAATAACGCTTGCGGCGTGGTCAGGGTGCGGCTGGTCTTGGTTTGCAGGTCGGCATGGTCGAGATAATCCTGCAGCGAAGCGTCGTCGAGGGCGGCCAGCAGAATGCGGCCCATGGACGTGCAATATGCAGGCAAGCGCCCACCCACCGACAGGTCAACCGAGATCAGACGCTGGGTGGTGGCGGAACGGGCGATATAAAGAATGTCATCGCCTTCCAGGGTGGCCATGTTGCAGGCTTCATGCAGTTGCTCGCTCATGCGGTCCAGGTAAGGCTGGGCCGAAACAGCCAGCGGTGTGGACGACAGATAGGCATGACCGAGGGTCAGTACCTTGGGCAACAGCGAGTAGGTGCGCCCATCCGTGGTGGCGTAGCCGAGCTTGATCAAGGTGTGCAGGCAACGGCGCACGGCGGCGCGGGGAATTTCCGTGCGATGGCTGATCTGAGCGATGGTCAGGTGACGCTTACGCTCCTGGAATGCCTGCACCACGGCCAGGCCACGGGCCAGGGACGTCATGAAATCCGGATCACCGGTGAATGCCTGGATGCGCTTGGCCGGTGAAGCCACGATCGGCGGCGCCACTGATGCAAAGGAGTTGCGCAATTGATCGTTCATTTCAAGGGGCCTTCTCTTGTTATCACCACGGGAGGGTTGGCGGCTATTACAAGCCGTGCCGGTCGCCCTGCACAAGTCAGCGTCGGCAACATTGGGCGATTATCGAACGACCATGCGATTATCGCAATTTGGCCGGCGCTGGCGCACACCTCGCGGCCATGGTTTCAGATTTGCCTGATGCATCTATAAAGCAGGGGCATTTACCCTGCCAGGATGATGACGGTGTTCACAAATACCGACGCCAGCATGTAACAAACCTCTGACACATCGTTGACGCTTTTTAACTTCATGATGATAGTGTTATTCAAATGCGCCGCTATAATGCAACCTGTGCAGAGGTCGGCCCGGTATGTATCGGGAGTGGAGCTCACCGGGCGTTGCGGGTTGTATGCAGGGCCGGACACAAGTATTCGCTTAAAAGAACTGCCCTCAGGCCTATTTACCCATTTGAACGTTTTATTGTTCTATTTGGAATCGCCCGAGCACGACTTTCAGGCATGACGCTGCGCAATCAATAAACTCAACTCAATTAGGTAATACTGTGACGAAAGATGAACTGCGCGCGGAACTTGAGCGCCAGGAGCAACGTTACAAGGATGTCTACGGCGGGGAAGTCACCACCTACGCCGCGCAACCCGAGCCGGAACGCAAGCCATGGCGTAAACGCGCCAGCCTGCTAGACCAGGCATTTGCCCAGGAAATCCAAAAGATCGAGCAGGAGCTCAAGACCGAGGAGCCATAAGCGCTTCGGTTCGAGCCTTAAGGGTCGTGCTGTCTCTGCCGGTGAAGTACTGGCAGAGGGCACCCGCTTTAGCGTCCACTGGTCAGTAACCTATAGCCACCTACGAAATTTCATACAAATGTTTCAGGCATGGCATTTTCATGACTAAAGCCCGCCTTCTGCGGCCTGCGCTTTATAAATCAAAGACTTGCCAAAGCCCCGAAAACCCTGGGATGCGTGCGTCCTGCCGCGTTTTTTTCCAGGAAGATTGTTACCGATGAGCAGCTAATGCATCGATTACTGATGTTTTCTGGCATAATCGCGCCCCCTTACGACCGGGTCAGAAAACCTTCATGATCGATTTATTCAGCGGACTGGATGCTTGGGTTCTAGTGAGCCTGTTGCTCGCCCTGGCCTTTGTCCTCGCCTTCGAGTTCATCAATGGCTTTCATGACACCGCTAACGCGGTGGCCACAGTCATCTATACCAAAGCCATGCCGCCACACCTGGCCGTGTTCTTCTCCGGGGTGTTCAATTTCCTCGGCGTATTGCTCGGTGGTGTCGGTGTCGCCTACGCCATCGTGCACTTGCTGCCGGTGGAGTTGCTGATCAATGTGAACACCGGCCATGGCTTGGCAATGGTCTTCTCGTTGTTGGCAGCAGCGATCACCTGGAACCTGGGCACCTGGTACTTCGGTATCCCCGCCTCCAGCTCCCACACCCTGATCGGCTCGATCCTTGGTGTCGGCCTGGCCAACGCGTTGATCAACGACATCCCCCTGGCTGACGGTGTGAACTGGCAGAAGGCCGTGGATATCGGCGCGTCCCTAGTGTTCTCGCCGATGGCGGGCTTTCTGGTCGCCGCTCTGGTACTGATCGGTCTGAAGTGGTGGCGTCCGCTGTCGAAGATGCACAAGACCCCGGACCAGCGCCGCAAGCTTGACGACAAAAAGCACCCGCCATTCTGGAACCGCCTCGTCCTGGTGATTTCGGCCATGGCGGTGAGCTTCGTGCACGGCTCCAACGATGGCCAGAAGGGCATCGGCCTGATCATGCTGGTGCTCATCGGTATCGTGCCGGCGCAGTTCGTATTGGACCTGGGCAGCACCACTTACCAGATCGAACGTACCCGCGACGCCACCCTGCACCTGAACCAGTTCTACCAGCGCAACCACGAAACCCTCGGTGAATTCCTGGCCCTGGGCAAAAGCGTGAAGGATGACCTCCCGGGCAAGTTCCGCTGCAACCCGCAGCAGACCGAACCGACGATCAACGCGCTGCTGGGCACCCTCAAGGGCGTCTCGGACTACCACTCGCTGACGGCCGACCACCGCATCGAGGTACGTCGCTACCTGCTTTGCCTGGATGACACCGCGAAAAAGGTCGGCAAGCTGCCAGGCCTGGACTCCCGTGAGAAGTCCGACCTCGACAAGCTGCGCAAAGACCTGACCGCCACCACCGAGTACGCCCCGTTCTGGGTGATCCTCGCGGTCGCACTGGCCCTGGGCCTGGGCACCATGGTGGGCTGGAAGCGCGTGGTGCTGACCATCGGTGAAAAGATCGGCAAGCAAGGCATGACCTATGCCCAGGGCATGTCGGCGCAAATCACCACGGCCACCATGATCGGCTTCGCCAACATCTTCGCCCTGCCAGTGTCCACCACCCACGTCCTGTCTTCTGGCGTGGCAGGCACCATGGTTGCGAACAAAAGCGGCCTGCAAGGTGGCACCGTCAAGACCATCCTGATGGCCTGGGTATTGACCTTGCCAGCGACCGTAGGCCTCTCGGCCGGGTTGTTCTGGCTGGCGTCCAAGGCTTTGGGCAACTGATAGCCAGCCGGCAATAAAAAAGGTGCGATCCGCGAGGGTCGCACCTTTTTTTATGATCGTTCGTTCCCACGCTCTGCGTGGGAATGCCGCCGCGGACGCTCCGCGTCTCACTGGCGCACGGGTGACGCGGAGCGTCACAGCCAAAAAAAAGGGCGACCGAAGTCGCCCAAAATGCCTTGCGTGCTCATATAACCCGGAAAGACTTAAGGTTTTTTACGCTTGTTCGCGTCTTTCCAGATAAAAAATCCAAACCCTACAAAAAACAGCACCATGAGGCTAACAGTCAGCACTCCGGCAAAAACCACATTATCGAAAAACATGACCGGCCTCCTGCACTTGCCCTGTTGCGATAGGGCTAAGTTAATAGAGAAGGCACAGTGGGAAATTGACCAGGATCAATGTCGCCCACAACGGGGCGTAAAGAAGGGGAATAACTGACCTGCATCAATAGAGGCGGGACGTTTCAACGTTTTTTCGGCTTGTTCTTCGACTTCTTCTTGGGCTTGCCCAAGGGCATGGCTTGCTCAAAGGCTTGGCGCACTTCATTCAGGCGCTTGTCATTAAGGTCGTGAACGCGCTTGGCACGTTCGGCGTTCAGGTCGATCAGCTTGTCGTCATCACTCATGGCTTGGCTTACGTCGTGGCGAGAATGCCTCAATAATGCGGCCTGCCCCGCCCGACGGCAATTAAGCGGGCGACAAAATGCAGGCCATCGACCAAAATCGGCACTTTCTACCCTGCCCAGGAGGTGCATCCAGGTGGCCTTGCACAACGACCTTCCACCGCTGCTGGCCCTGCGCGCCTTCGAGGCCGTGGCACGGCACTTGAGTTTTATCAAGGCGGCTAACGAGTTGTCGGTGACCCAAAGTGCGCTGAGCCACCAGGTACATAAGCTCGAGCACCACTTGGGCAAGCCGCTGTTTATCCGGCGAACCCGTGCGATCGACCTGACGTTGGCCGGGCAAGATTACTACGCGCAAATACGCCCTGCCCTGGACGCCATCGCCGCTGCAACACGCAGCCAGCGGGGAGCGCCGTGCGCCAGTGTATTGCGTATCGGCTTGCTGGCGTCCTTTGCCACGCTGTGGCTGGCGCCGCGCCTGGCCGAGTTTCTACAGCGCCACCCGCATATCCAGGTGGAATTGCTGCCCGCGATTCAATTGGCCAACGTCGCCACGGCCGAAGTTGACTTGGCCATCCGCTACGGCAAGGGCGACTGGCCCGACGTGCTCGCCACACGCCTGATGACCGAAACCCTGTCACCGGTATGCAGCCCGGCGTTCAAGGCCAGGCAGGTCGCCACAGGCCCGTTGTTGATGGCGACCTCGCACCGCCCTTTCGAGTGGACCGATTGGTCCGCCCATTACCAGATCAACCTCGATCATCACCCCCGCGTGATGTTGCATGACTACAACATCGTGGTCGAAGCGAGCGTGGCCGGCCAGGGTATCGCCATGGGCCGCCATCGCCTGATTGAACGCAGGCTCCACGACGGCAGCCTGGTGGAGGCCTTTGACAGGCCGCCCTATCACAGCGACATCGGCTATTGGCTGATCGCCCCTCAGGGTCCGCTCAGTGAGGCGGCTGAATGCTTCAGTCAGTGGTTGAAGCAAGCGTGCGCCGACGCGTGAGTTTTTTAGATACGTCGGTTGAGATCTATCCGTTTGTCGCCCCTCGCCACCACCAACATGCTGGAACCTTCTGACACCAGAGGATTCCACCATGACTGACTCCATCCGCCAGCGCGTACGCGCCCTCGGCCTGACACTGCCTACGCACAGCCAACCCGCAGCCAACTACATCAATCATGTGATCAGCCAACACCAGCTGTTCATCTCGGGACAAATTCCCATGATCGATGGCAAACCAGCCTACATTGGCCGGCTGGGCGATTCTCTCAGCGATGAAGATGGCGCCCAAGCGGCGGAATTGGCAGCGCTGGGCCTGCTGGGGCAATTAAGCGATGCGCTCGGCGATGACCTGTCGCGGGTGGTGCGCATCCTTCGCCTGGGCGTGTTCATTGCCAGCAGCGCCGACTTCCAGCGCCAAAGCCTGGTCGCCAATGGCGCTTCGAACCTGCTGGTCAACGCCCTCGGCGACAAGGGCCGGCACGTGCGCACCGCCGTAGGTGTTTGCAGTCTGCCGGCTGGTGTCGCCGTGGAAGTGGACGCCATTTTCGAGCTGCAGCCATGAGCCCGCTGCAAATCCAGCACTTGCGAGAAGCCACGCCCGGTTGCCAGTCCGGCCTCGTGCACTTCAATCATGCTGGAGCCTCCTTGCCCAGCCAGGCGACGCTCGACGCCATCATCGAACAGCTGCAACGCGAAGCCCGCGACGGCCCGATGGAGGCCGGAGAACAGGGTGCCATCTTAGTGGAAAAGGCCCGCCGCGCCGCTGGGCAGTTGCTCAATGCGCCCGCCTCAGCGATTGCCTTCGCCAGCAGTGGCTCGACGGCCTGGAGCATGGCCTTCCAGGCGCTGGGGCCCTGGCAGCCGGGTGATCGAATTCTGGTGGGGCGCCACGAATGGGGCGGTAATCTGGCGAGCATGGAACTGGCCATTCAAGCCGGGGCGCGGGTGGAGGTCATCCCGTGCGATGCCAGCGGCGCGGCCTGCCCGGTGGCGTTGGAGGCGATGCTGGATGCCAAGGTGAAGCTGATCGACCTCACCTGGCTGCCGGCCAACGGTGGCTTGATCAACCCGGCCCAGGCCATCGGCGATGTGGCCAGGCGGCATGCCATCCCCTACTTCATCGACGCGGGCCAAGCCGTCGGCCAACTGCCGGTGGATGTGCAAGCGTTGCAGTGCGATGTGCTCAAGTCTGCCGGCCGCAAACACCTGCGCGGGCCTCGCGGTACCGCGCTGCTGTATATCAGGCCGGATTTTCTGCCGCATCTGAACCCGGCCCAACGCGACGTGTTTTCAGCGCCCTGGACCGCCGAAGGCTTCGACCTGCGCAACGACGCCCGGCGCTTTGAAACCAGCGAAGTCTCTTTCGCCCTGCTGGCCGGCCTGGGCAATGCGTTGCACGAGATCAATCAACTGGGGATTGAGCGGGTATGGCAAAGAGTCTTGCAGACCAGCGCGCGAATCCGCGAAGCACTGCGTCAGATACCGGGGATCAGCTTGCACGACTTGGGCAACACGCATTCAGGCTTGATCGCGTTCAACCTGGCCGGCTGGGATAGTTTTGAACTCAAACAACGCCTGGGGGTAAAGCGCATCAACATCGGCGCCAATGGCGTGGCCTACACCCCGCTGGACATGCAAGCACGTGGGTTGAGCAGCGTTGCGCGCATCTCCGTCAGCCCGCTCAACACCGATGACGATATTGAGCTGCTGGTGAAGGCCCTGCGCGAACTGAACGGTTAGACCTCGATATCCACCCACAGGCCCTGGCGCGGCGCGTCTTCGATCAGCGGCGCCACGGGCACGGTGTTGTCAGCGTTGAGCAAGTCGCCGGGAATCGGCAAATGCTGCTCCGCGTCGTCGTCGGCTTCGCGCCGGCGTTTCTGCTGCTCCTGCTGGCGACGCTGCTCTTCGCGCAGCAGAAAGGTCGATTGCTCGGCATCGCCTTTTTTCAGGTCGATCGTGCTCTCGTTGGAGCCCGGTTGAACGGGCACCACCGGCGGAATATCCGGCTTCTGGCGTGCCGGGTCGAGTTGCGACGTGACCGGCACAACACTGACGGGCAGCATGGGTGGCAGCATGATAATTATTCTCCTGATCAACAGGCTGTCGGCGGGTGGCAGGGCGACTTGAGCACCCGCGTGCCAAGCTGTGACTCAGTCGACACTCTCAAGTGCCCGCCACCCGTCGATTCAATTTCCGCCTGCCCGTACAAACAGCGTAGTTTTTGTCAGAGTTCTTGGGCGCCGGGCCGTGTTCCGTTAACATAGTCGGCTTTTTCACGGCGGGAGTCAGGCAGCATGGCGCAGCAGTATCAACCGGGGCAACGCTGGATTAGTGACAGCGAAGCAGAGCTGGGGTTAGGCACCGTTCTGGCACAGGACGGCCGCTTGTTGACCGTGCTCTATCCGGCCACTGGCGACACTCGCCAGTATGCGCTACGGAATGCGCCCCTTACTCGCGTGAGGTTTTCGCCGGGTGACACCATCACCCATTTCGAAGGCTGGAAAATGACCGTACAGGAAGTCGACGACGTCGATGGCCTGCTGGTCTACCACGGCCTCAATGGGCAGAACGAGCAGGTCACCCTGCCGGAAACCCAACTGTCCAACTTTATCCAGTTCCGCCTGGCCAGTGACCGTCTGTTCGCCGGGCAGATTGACCCGCTGGCGTGGTTCTCGCTGCGCTACCACACCCTGGAACACACCAGCCGCCAGTTGCAGTCCTCGCTGTGGGGCCTGGGTGGCGTACGCGCCCAACCGATTGCCCACCAACTGCACATCGCCCGCGAAGTCGCGGACCGTATCGCGCCACGGGTGTTGCTGGCGGACGAAGTGGGCCTGGGCAAGACCATCGAAGCGGGCCTGGTGATCCATCGCCAACTGCTTTCGGGCCGTGCCAGCCGCGTACTGATCCTGGTTCCGGAAAACCTGCAGCACCAATGGCTGGTGGAAATGCGCCGCCGCTTCAACCTGCAGGTTGCGCTGTTCGATGAAGAGCGCTTTATCGAAAGCGATGCCACCAACCCGTTCGAAGACACCCAGCTTGCACTCGTTGCGCTGGAATGGCTGGTGGACGACGAGAAGGCCCAGGACGCGCTGTTCGCCGCCGGCTGGGACTTGCTGGTGGTCGACGAAGCCCACCATCTGGTGTGGCACGAAGACAAGGCCAGCGCCGAATACTCGCTGGTCGAACAACTGGCCGAAGTGATTCCTGGCGTGCTGCTGCTGACCGCCACCCCGGAACAACTGGGCCAGGACAGCCATTTTGCGCGCCTGCGCCTGCTGGACCCGAACCGCTTCCACGATCTGCAAGCCTTCCGCGCCGAGAGCGAAAACTATCGCCCGGTGGCCGAAGCCGTGCAGGAGCTGCTGGACAAGGGCCGCCTGTCGCCAACCGCGCACAAGACCATTCAAGGCTTCCTCGGTGACGAAGGTGAAGCCCTGCTCACCGCCGTCAACGATGGCGACAGCGAAGCCAGTGCCCGCCTGGTGCGTGAACTGCTCGACCGCCACGGTACCGGCCGCGTACTGTTCCGCAACACCCGCGCCGCCGTGCAAGGCTTCCCCGAGCGCAAGCTGCACGCCTACCCGCTGCCCAACCCGGACGAATACCTCGAACTGCCACTGGGCGAACACGCCGAGCTGTACCCGGAAGTCAGCTTCCAGGCGCAACCGGACATCGAGGAAGAGAACCGCTGGTGGCGTTTCGACCCACGGGTCGAGTGGCTGATCGACCAGTTGAAAATGCTCAAGCGCACCAAGGTCCTGGTGATCTGCGCCCACGCCGAAACCGCCATGGACCTGGAAGACGCCCTGCGCGTGCGCTCCGGCATCCCGGCCACGGTGTTCCACGAGGGCATGAACATCCTGGAGCGTGACCGCGCCGCTGCCTATTTTGCCGATGAAGAGTTCGGTGCCCAGGTGCTGATCTGCTCGGAAATCGGCAGTGAAGGCCGCAACTTCCAGTTTTCCCATCACCTGGTGCTGTTCGACCTGCCGTCCCACCCCGACCTGCTGGAACAGCGCATCGGGCGCCTGGACCGGATCGGCCAGAAACACGTGATCGAACTGCACGTGCCGTACCTGGAAACCAGCCCGCAAGAACGCCTTTTCCAGTGGTACCACGAAGCGCTCAATGCCTTCCTCAACACCTGCCCGACCGGCAACGCCTTGCAGCATCAGTTCGGCCCGCGCCTGCTGCCCTTGCTGGAAGCCGCCGATGACGGCGAGTGGCAAGCCCTGATCGACGAAGCCCGTGCCGAGCGCGAGCGCCTGGAGCAGGAGCTGCACACCGGTCGTGACCGTTTGCTCGAACTCAATTCCGGCGGCGCCGGCGAAGGCGATGCCCTGGTCGAGGACATCCTCGAACAAGACGACCAGTTCGCCCTGCCGATCTACATGGAAACCCTGTTCGACGCGTTCGGCATCGACAGCGAAGACCATTCGGAAAACGCGCTGATCCTCAAGCCCAGCGAAAAAATGCTCGACGCCAGCTTCCCCCTGGGCGACGACGAAGGTGTGACCATTACCTACGACCGTAACCAGGCGCTGTCGCGCGAAGACATGCAGTTCATCACCTGGGAACACCCGATGGTGCAGGGCGGCATGGACCTGGTGCTGTCCGGTTCCATGGGCAACACCGCCGTGGCGCTGATCAAGAACAAGGCGCTCAAGCCAGGCACCGTATTGCTTGAACTGCTGTATGTCAGCGAAGTGGTCGCCCCGCGCTCCCTGCAACTGGGCCGCTACCTGCCACCGGCCGCCTTGCGCTGCCTGCTGGATGCCAACGGCAATGATTTGTCGGGCCGCGTGTCGTTCGTGACCTTGAATGACCAGCTGGAAAGCGTGCCACGGGCCAGCGCAAACAAATTCGTGCAGGCGCAGCGCGACCAACTCACCCCGCGCATCAACGCCGGTGAAGAGAAGATCGCCCCGCGTCACGCCGAGCGTGTCGCCGAAGCCAAGCGTCGCCTCGCGGCAGATACTGACGAAGAGCTGGCGCGCCTGACCGCGTTGCAAGCGGTCAACCCGACCGTGCGTGACAGCGAGCTGGTCGCCTTGCGCAACCAGCGCGAGCAAGGCCTGGCCATGCTCGATAAAGCGGCACTGCGACTGGAAGCGATTCGGGTGCTGGTGGCAGGTTGATAAACCGCTGAACGTAAAAGGCCCGCTTAGTGCGGGCCTTTTTAGAGATCGTTCCCACGCTCTGTGTGGGAATGCATCATGTGACGCTCTGCGTCACGACTTTAAAGCGGACGCAGAGCGTCCAGAGCGGCGTTCCCACGCAGAGCATGGGAACGATCACTCGGTCTCACGCCGTTACCGCAGTTGCCGGCACCTCAACCGCACTCAACCCTTCCTTCATCCGCTTGGCATCACGCACAAAACTGCGCGAGGCCTGGAACAGAAAAAGCATGGTCAAGAACAGCGCCACCGGAATCAGGTACATGGCGTCATGCAAGCCCACCGCTTTATAAGCCTCGGTCATCTGCTGCGCCCCGGCCGCATACATCGCCGAATGGGCAAAGTGATCGGACAGCGCCCCAACCACCACCGGCCCCATGCCACCGCCGAGCAAATACAGCCCAGCAAAGAACAGCGCCATCGCCGTCGCGCGCAAACGCGGTTCGACCACGTCCTGGATCGCGGTATACACGCAGGTATAGAAGTTGTAGGCAAACAACCAGCCCACACTGAACAGCGCGACAAATACTCCGATTTCGACGCGCCCGGCATGCAATGCCCAGGCGGTGGTGCCCGTGGAGATGATCAAGCTGAAGGCGGCAAACAACAATCGACCATTGGCGACCCGCTGATGAATCTTGTCGGCAATCCAGCCGCCCAGCGTCAGGCCCACCAAGCCGGTCAGGCCGACAATGACGCCCGTCGCGACGGCCGCGTCCTGCAACGGCATGAGGAAATAGCGTTGCAGCATCGGCACCAGGAATGAGTTGCACGCATAGGTGGCAAAGTTAAAGCACAGCCCGGCCAGCACCAGCCACAGGAAGGTCGGCACGGCCAGCACGCGGCGGATCGGGCGGTCGACGCGCTCCTGGGAGACCTGCACGGTTTCCGCCGCGCCGCGCTTGGGTTCTTTTATGTAGAACATAAACACCGCCAGGATCAGCCCCGGCACCGCTGCGATAAAGAAGGGCGCGCGCCAGCTGTCGAACGCCTTGACCATCGCACCGATGGTAAAGAACGCCAGCAACAGGCCCAACGGCAGGCCAAGCATGAAAATCCCCATGGCTCGGGCACGGCGGTGGGCGGGAAAGAGGTCGCCAATCAGCGAATTGGCCGCGGGTGCATAGCTGGCTTCGCCGATGCCAATGCCCATGCGCACCAGCAGGAAGGTCCAGAAACTGCCGACCATGCCGTTAACCGCCGTCAGCCCGCTCCAGGCGAACAAGCCCCAGCCCATCAACTTGCTGCGTGAGCCGGTGTCGGCCAGGCGCCCGAGCGGTAGCCCGGCAATGGCGTAGACGATGGTAAAGGCGGTGCCGATGATACCGAGCTGAAAGTCGCTCAAGTGCCATTCCATGCGGATCGGCTCGATGATAATCGCGGGGATGGTGCGATCGAAGAAGTTGAACAGGTTGGCCAGGAACAGCAGGAACAGAATGCGCCAGGCATTCGCCGCTTGGGTCGAGTTCTGCATGGGTCCGTCTCTTTTATTGTTATGAGAGCTGTGATGCCCGATGCATCCTGCCCGGTACCTGCAACATAGTCAGGTAAGGCGGGGTTGTCTGTAATGATTCGTAAAGCTGATAGGGCATGATTTCAGCCGGCAACACGGGGATTTGTCCCACGAAAATATAAGTGCGTACCCCCCTTCCCAACGGCCATGGCACGGATAGAATGGCGAGCCTTCCTGTAACACCCCCACCCTACTTTCTTATTGATGACGCCCATGTCCGAAGCCAGTCCGTGTCTGAATTGCGGTGCCTGCTGTTCACACTTTCGCGTGTCCTTCTTTTGGGGTGAGTGCGCCTCGTCCGGGGGCACGGTGCCCGATGACCTGGTGGTGCAGATCAACCCCAGCCGCGTGGCGATGATCGGCACCGACCGCAAACCGGCACGGTGTTGCAGCCTTGAAGGTGAAGTCGGACAGGCCACCAGCTGCTCAATTTATGAGCAGCGCTCCAGCGTGTGTCGCGAGTTCGAGGCGTCCTGGAGCCAGGGCGTGCAAAATGTCGATTGCGACGCCGCCCGTGCCGCATTCGGCCTGGCCCCGTTGGAGGCCCCGCACTTCGAACTCGACCTGCCCATCAGCGCTTAGCACCAAACGCTATGGACGGCATATCAAAATAATTTGAGATCAAAACGCCATTACTCATGGCAAATCTCGATAGACTTCTATACTCGACCTCATAGGTCATCGCCGCTGGCAGTGACATGGCTCTGTGACGGGATAAGCTATGGAATGGCTGGGGCAGCATTTTTTTACCGACCTTCCAGACAGCGGGCATTTATTGCTCAACTGCAGTCATAACCCGTTTCTGGTGCTGCTGGCGTACCTGGTCGCCTGCGCGGCGGGTTTCGGTACCCTGGACATGGCCGAACGTGTGGGCCATGTCGAAGACCCCACCGCCCGCCGCCATTGGCGCTGGCTGGGTGCCGGTTGCCTGGCAGGCGGCATCTGGTCGACCCACTTCATCAGCATGCTGGCCTTCCAGGCCCCCATCGCCATTCACTACGAACTGATCATGACGTTCGCCTCGCTGCTGATCGCCCTGATCGCCTCGTTGCTTGCCATGCAGACCCTCAGTCATACCCACCTGCGCTTTCATCAGTACCTGGTGGCTTCGGTGTGGATGGGGCTGGGTATCGCGTTGATGCACTACGTGGGCATGTCAGCCATGCGCTCCCAGGCCCAGGTGTACTTCGAAACACGGCTGTTTTTGGCCTCGGTGGCGATTGCCATGGGCGCCAGCCTGGCCGCATTGTTGCTGTCCAATTACCTGCGCAACGGTGCCGGCGTGTTTCACCAACTGCTCAAATACGCCGCCAGCCTGGTGCTGGGCGCCGGGATTCTGAGCATGCACTTCACCGGCATGGCGGCTATGCAAATGCTGGTGCCCAGTGGCGCGGATCTTTCGTTACCGGCGGATAACAACCCGATTCAACTGGGCCTGTCGGTCGCCATGATCACCTTGCTGGTAATCGGCAGCAGCATCAGCGCAGCCCTGGCCGACAAGAAGTTGCAACACAAGGAGCGTGACCTGCGTCGGGTCAACGCGCTGCTCAGCGAACTCGACCAGGCCCGCGCTTCGCTGCAACAAGTGGCCCACTTCGACGCACTGACCAGCCTGCTTAACCGCCGTGGTTTCAATCAGATCTTTGCGGAAAAAGTCGCGGAAAAAACCCGCAGCCAAGGCATGCTGGCGGTGATCTTCCTTGATATCGACCATTTCAAGCGTATCAACGACAGCCTGGGCCATGACGCGGGCGACCAGTTGCTCACAGTGCTCGCCGGGCATATCAAGGGCTCGATACGCAGCCATGAAGATGTAGTGGCACGCTTTGGCGGCGATGAGTTCTGCATCCTGGTCAATATTCATCACCGCGACGAAGCCCGGCACATGGCCCAGCGCATCATGCAGAAGATGAAAGAGCCCATCGAACTGGCCGGCCGACGCATGGTGATGACCACCAGTATCGGTATCAGCCTGTTCCCCGAGGACGGCCACACCTGCGAAGAGCTGCTGAAAACCGCCGACCTGGCGCTGTACCAATCCAAGGATGCGGGGCGCAATTGTTTGAACTTCTTCAGTTCCAACCTTAAAACCCGTGCCTTTCTTGAGCTGCAACTGGAAGAAGAACTGCGCGCCGCCTTGCGTACGCGCAGCCAGCTGGTGCTGTTTTATCAACCGATCTTTGACATGAAACTGGGCAAGGTCACACGCCTGGAAGCCCTGGTGCGCTGGCAGCACCCCCAACACGGGCTACTGGCCCCGGACCGCTTTATCGGCATCGCCGAGAACAACGGACTGATCGCCGAGCTGGACCACTGGGTATTGCGTCAGGCCTGTCACGACCTGAGCCTGTTGTCTGACCGGGGCTACACCGAGCTGATCATGGCCGTGAATTGCTCGGCGCTGAACCTGGCGCGTGACGAACTGGCCGATGAAATCGAAGACGCCCTGCGCTTCGCCGGCATAGGCACCAACCGCCTGGAACTGGAAGTCACTGAAAACGCGTTGATGGGCAACATCAGCAGTACCTTGGCGCTGTTGCGGCAGATCCGCGCCCTGGGTGTGTCGCTGGCCATCGATGACTTCGGCACCGGCTATTCGTCGCTGGCTTACCTCAAGCGCTTGCCGCTCAACACTTTGAAGATCGACCGCTCGTTTATCCAGGACATCCCCAAGTCCACCGCAGACAGTGAAATTGTCCAGGCGATTATTGGCATGGCCCACACCCTGCACTTGCAGGTGGTCACCGAGGGCGTGGAAACCCAGGCGCAGTTCGAGCTGCTGCTCAAGCATGGCTGCGACTACATCCAGGGCTACCTGCTCAGCCCGGCGGTGCCTTTCGATGACATCATCGGCGTGATGCAGGGCATTGCCATGCGCAATCCGTTATATCTGCCAAGCGTGGAAGGCAACGACGCTGCGCAGCCAAAAGACCCGGCGCCAGGGCGTATCGGCTCGCCTTCTATTGTCAGGCCGATTCGCTGAGACCCGGGCACGGGGAGTGGTGGTGTGATCGTTGCTTCTCTTCACGCCGCGTCATACCCGGAAACAATTGCGCCACTCATTCCTTCTGCCCTCAACTGTTCCCGTGACGCTTACGTCACCCTCGGCTGTGACCTTTCTCTACGGCAAGGTGCCATCACGCGTTGAGCGGTTACTCGGCTACACACTTCACTGCGTGAAAAATACGCACCTTTTTCGTGCGCGCCATTATTACCGCGCCCTTTCCTGGATCAGGATCCACGGCGAGACCACTACCGCCCATAAGCTTGGATCCCGTTCCACCAGGTCCAATGCCCGCGTCGCAGACACCTCGCCAAGGGTGCCTGCAGCCAGCCAGGCGGCGACTTTGTCACGGTTGTCTTCGGCCATTCCTTCGGCGGCCTCGATCAAATCCAGGCCGGCATCGACCCACAATAGGGCACCCTTGGCAAAGAACGGTTCAAGCTCCTTCCAGGAAATTTCGGCGGTTTCACCGAGCAGCTTGGCATAGAGGGTGCTTGGTTCTTGCGTCATGGGAATTCACCTGAGTAAAAAATCGGCGCAATCATAGCCCCGTCGCTCAGGCAGAAAAACCCAGTAGCAAATGAAGTAGCGATTGAAACTGCCAGGAAAGCCACGGAATGCCTTGAAAGCTATCAGCAACCCGGCGCAATTCTGTCTTTTTCTTTCACTTAAGCGACACACCCAGGTTTTGCCCCCAGCTGCCAGCTTTTCAAGCGATCAACCGGCGCTCTACACTGTACCGGTACAGTTGCCAGGGCAATGCCGGGGGGATATCCGCGATATCTGATCCGGTTCTGCAGCTCACAAGGCCGCTAGAACTATAAAAAATACAACAGTAAGAGTGGAGCACTATGAATAAGGCTACTAAGCAGATTTCCAAACTGTTTGCCGCTATGGTCCTGGCTGGGGTTGCCGGCCATTCGTTCGCAGCCGACACCATCAAGATCGGCATCGCCGGCCCCAAGACCGGTCCGGTGACGCAATACGGCGACATGCAATTCATGGGTGCCAAGCAAGCCATCGCAGACATCAACGCCAAGGGCGGCGTAGACGGCAAGATGCTTGAGGCCAAGGAATACGACGACGCTTGCGATCCAAAGCAAGCCGTGGCCGTTGCCAACAAAGTGGTCAATGATGGCGTCAAGTTCGTCGTCGGCCACCTCTGCTCCAGCTCCACTCAACCCGCCTCCGACATCTATGAAGACGAAGGCGTGATCATGATTACCCCGGCTGCCACCAGCCCGGAAATCACCGCCCGTGGCTACAAGCTGATCTTCCGCACCATCGGCCTGGACAGCGCCCAAGGCCCGGCAGCCGGCAACTACATCGCCGACCACGTGAAACCGAAGATCGTTGCCGTACTGCACGACAAGCAGCAGTACGGTGAAGGCATCGCCACCGCCGTTAAACAGACCCTCGAGAAGAAAGGCACCAAGGTTGCCGTCTTCGAAGGCCTGAACGCCGGTGACAAAGACTTCTCCTCGATCATCCAGAAACTCAAGCAAGCCAACGTCGACTTCGTCTACTACGGCGGCTACCACCCTGAGCTGGGCCTGATCCTGCGCCAAGCCAAGGAAAAAGGCCTGAACGCCAAGTTCATGGGCCCGGAAGGCGTCGGCAACGACTCCATCTCGCAAATCGCCCAGGGCGCTTCCGAAGGCCTGCTGGTGACCCTGCCGAAATCCTTCGACACCGACCCTGCCAACAAAGCCATCGTTGAAGAGTTCGCCAAGAACAAGCAGGACCCAACCGGTCCGTTCGTGTTCCCGGCCTACTCGGCGGTTGAGGTCATTGCCGGCGGTATCAAGGCCGCCAAGAGCGAAGACACCGCCAAAGTGGCCGAGGCCATCCATGCCGGTACCTTCAAGACCCCTACGGGCGACCTGAGCTTCGACGCCAAGGGCGACCTGAAGGACTTCAAGTTCGTGGTCTACGAATGGCACTTCGGTAAACCAAAAACCGAAGTTTCCCCTCAGTAAGCCAGGCGTTACTGGTCAACAAGCCCACTGTGCAAGCAGTGGGCTTTGTTTTACGAGGTTTATGGGCCATGTCACCCGCGATCCGGGCGCTGGCTCACCTGAAAATCTTAAAACCGTCACCAGCGGTTCGCTGGCAAACGCTTTGTGCAACCTGGTCACAGAACAGGGCACCGAGCCGGAAATGACTCCACCAGTGAAATGCGTATCGGGTTTTTAGGAGCGCTGTAATGCCTGAGATCTATCATTTTTTCCAACAGCTGGTTAATGGCCTGACCATTGGCAGCACCTATGCCTTGATAGCCATTGGCTACACAATGGTTTACGGCATCATTGGAATGATCAACTTCGCCCATGGCGAGGTGTACATGATTGGTTCCTACGTGGCCTTTATCGCCCTTGCCGGGCTGGCCATGATGGGGATCCACTCCCTGCCGCTGTTGATGACCGCTGCGTTCCTGGCGTCGATCATCGTGACCAGTGCCTATGGCTACAGCATCGAGCGGGTTGCCTACCGTCCCTTGCGTGGCAGCAACCGTTTGATCCCGCTGATTTCTGCCATCGGCATGTCGATTTTCCTGCAGAACACCGTATTGCTGTCCCAGGACTCCAAGGACAAGTCCATTCCCAACCTGATTCCGGGGAGCATCTCCTTCGGCCCGGGTGGCGCACAAGAAGTGCTGATTTCGTACATGCAGATTCTGGTTTTCGTGGTCACCCTGGTGGCCATGCTGGGCCTGACGCTGTTCATCTCTCGCTCCCGTCTGGGCCGCGCCTGCCGGGCCTGCGCCGAAGACATCAAGATGGCCAACCTGCTGGGCATCAACACCAACAACATCATCGCCCTGACCTTCGTCATTGGTGCTGCGCTGGCGGCCGTGGCGGCCGTGTTGCTGAGCATGCAATACGGCGTGATCAACCCCAACGCCGGCTTCCTGGTGGGCCTCAAGGCCTTTACCGCAGCGGTATTGGGCGGCATCGGCAGCATTCCGGGCGCCATGCTCGGCGGGCTGGTGCTGGGTGTGGCCGAAGCCTTTGGCGCCGATATCTTCGGTGACCAGTACAAGGACGTCGTCGCGTTCGGCCTGTTGGTTCTGGTGTTGTTGTTCCGTCCGACCGGCATCCTGGGCCGTCCGGAGGTTGAGAAAGTATGAGCAGATATCTTAAATCGGCGTTTTTCAGCGCCTTGCTGGTATGGGCCGTGGCCTTTCCGGTACTCGGCCTCAAGCTGAGCATTGTCGGCATCAACCTGGAGGTGCACGGCACCGGGCCAGTGACCCTGACCATCATCGCCCTGTGTTCGGTGCTGATGTTCCTGCGTGTACTGTTCACGCAGCAGGTCGGTGCCTTGTTCAAGGGCAACCGTGGCCCGTTGGTGTCGCCCAAGGTCAGCCAATTTCTGACCCTGCCGCGCACCCAGCGCTACATCATCATCGGGTTGATCATCGCGGCGCTGATCTGGCCGTTCTTCGGCTCGCGCGGCGCGGTCGACATTGCCACCCTGATCCTGATCTATGTGTTGCTGGGCCTGGGCCTGAACATCGTAGTGGGCCTGGCCGGCCTGCTCGACCTGGGTTATGTGGGCTTCTACGCCGTGGGTGCCTACACCTACGCGCTGCTCTCGCACTACCTGGGCTGGAGCTTCTGGATCTGCCTGCCACTGGCCGGTATGGCAGCGGCTACGTTCGGCTTCCTGCTGGGCTTCCCGGTGCTGCGCCTGCGCGGTGACTACCTGGCCATCGTGACCCTGGGCTTCGGGGAAATCATTCGCCTGTTCTTGCGTAACCTCACCGATATCACCGGTGGCCCCAACGGTATCAGCAGCATTCCCAAGCCGACGTTCTTCGGGCTGTCGTTCGACCGCACCGCCGCCGAAGGCATGCAGACCTTCCACGAGTACTTCGGGATTGCCTACAACCCGGTGAGCAAAGTGGTGTTCCTGTACCTGGTCGCGCTGTTGCTGGCATTGGCGGCTCTGTTCGTGATCAACCGCCTGCTGCGCATGCCCATCGGGCGCGCCTGGGAAGCGTTGCGCGAAGATGAAATCGCCTGCCGCGCCCTGGGCCTGAACCCGACCATCATCAAGCTATCCGCGTTCACCCTGGGCGCTGCGTTCGCAGGCTTTGCCGGCAGCTTCTTTGCCGCTCGCCAAGGCCTGGTGACGCCGGAATCGTTCACCTTTATCGAGTCGGCGATCATTCTCGCCATCGTGGTATTGGGTGGCATGGGCTCGCAACTGGGCGTGATCCTGGCGGCCATCGTGATGATCCTGCTGCCGGAAATGATGCGTGAGTTCAGCGAATACCGCATGTTGATGTTCGGCGCCATGATGGTGCTGATGATGATCTGGCGCCCTCAAGGCCTGCTGCCCATGCAACGTCCACACATGGAGCTGCGCAAATGAGCCGCGAGATCCTGAAAGTCGAAAACCTGAGCATGCGCTTCGGCGGTTTGCTGGCGGTCAATGGCGTGGCCCTGACCGTCAAAGAGAAACAAGTGGTAGCACTGATCGGCCCCAACGGCGCCGGCAAGACCACGGTGTTCAACTGCCTCACCGGCTTCTACAAGCCGAGCGGCGGCAGCATCCTGCTGGACGGCCAGCCGATCCAGGGCCTGGCCGGTCACGAGATCGCTCGCAAGGGCGTGGTGCGTACCTTCCAGAACGTGCGGTTGTTCAAGGACATGACGGCGGTCGAGAACCTGTTGATCGCCCAGCACCGTCACTTGAACACCAACTTCTTCGCAGGTCTGTTCAAGACCCCGGCGTTCCGCAAGAGCGAGCGCGAGGCCATGGAATACGCGGCGTACTGGCTGGACAAGGTCAACCTGACCGAGTTCGCCAACCGCCCGGCAGGCACCCTCGCCTACGGCCAGCAACGTCGCCTGGAAATCGCCCGCTGCATGATGACCCGCCCGCGCATCCTGATGCTCGACGAACCTGCCGCGGGCCTGAACCCCAAGGAAACCGAAGACCTCAAGGCGCTGATCAGTGTGCTGCGTGAGGAAAACAATGCCACGGTGCTGTTGATCGAACACGACATGAAACTGGTCATGAGCATCTCCGACCACATCGTGGTGATCAACCAGGGCACGCCGCTGGCCAATGGGACGCCGGAGCAGATCCGCGACAATCCCGAAGTGATCAAAGCCTACTTGGGGGAAGCGTAAAATGCTGCAATTCGAAAACGTTTCCACTTTCTACGG
The DNA here is from genome assembly GCF_041410225.1 of Pseudomonas sp. KT_2_4. NCBI lineage: Bacteria > Pseudomonadati > Pseudomonadota > Gammaproteobacteria > Pseudomonadales > Pseudomonadaceae > Pseudomonas > Pseudomonas sp. KT_2_4. The sequence continues at coordinate 5,433,469 of NZ_CP166962.1, read as the reverse complement.
CAAGATCCAGGCCCTGCACAGCGTCAACGTCGAAGTACGCCAGGGTGAGATCGTGACCCTGATCGGCGCCAACGGGGCTGGCAAATCGACCTTGCTGATGACCTTGTGCGGTTCGCCGCAAGCCTACAGTGGCAGCATCCGCTACATGGGTGAAGAACTGGTGGGCAAGCACTCCGCCGAGATCATGCGCAAGAGCATTGCGGTGGTGCCGGAGGGCCGTCGGGTGTTTTCGCGCCTGACCGTGGAAGAGAACCTGGCCATGGGTGGGTTCTTTACCGACAAGGGCGATTACCAGGAGCAGATGGACAAGGTGCTGCACCTGTTCCCCCGCCTCAAGGAACGCTTCAGCCAGCGCGGCGGCACCATGTCCGGCGGCGAGCAGCAAATGCTCGCCATCGGCCGGGCGCTGATGAGCAAGCCCAAGCTGTTGTTGCTGGACGAGCCTTCCCTGGGCCTGGCACCGATCATCATCCAGCAGATCTTCGACATCATCGAACAACTGCGCAAGGACGGTGTGACGGTGTTTTTGGTGGAGCAGAACGCCAACCAGGCGCTGAAAATCGCTGACCGTGCCTATGTGCTGGAGAATGGCCGGGTGGTGATGCAGGGCACCGGCGAGCAATTGCTGACGGATCCGAAGGTGCGGGAGGCGTACCTCGGCGGCTAAGAAAGAGCAAGTTCTAAATGGGAGCTGGCTTGTGTGGGAGCTGGCTTGCCTGCGATAGCATCACCCCGGTGTATCTGAAGAACCGAGGCGTTTGCATCGCGGGCAAGCCCGACTCCCACATTTTCTTTGTATAAGCCATTAAATAGGTGTTGTTTTGCAGTTTTTTTCGATGGCTTTGTAACGAATTCCCTCCCCCTTTCTCTAGTGGTGCATGCAGGCAATCAAGCCTGCGCATTCAACCACTGCTGGAGACACACCATGACCACCAAACTGTCCGCTGCCACCCTCGTTCTGGCCCTTGGTTCTGCCCTGAGCCTGTCCGCCCTGACCACCACCGCCCACGCGGCCGACGACATGCAGAAATGCTTCGGCGTGGCTGAAGCCGGCAAGAATGACTGCGCCGCGGGCGCCGGCACTTCCTGCGCTGGCACCTCCAAAACCAAAGACCAGGCCAATGCCTGGAAACTGGTCCCTGCCGGCACGTGCACCCAGACCCCAAGCACCACCTCGCCGACCGGTTTTGGCCAGGAAGCGGCCTTCACCGCCAAATCCTGAACCCCGCGCAGCCTGAGTACTGATGATGACGCCTACAGCCCAACACGCGGTCTCACCGGCTCAGGTGCCCGGCCTTCCCTATCGGGCCGGGCTGGGGCTCAAGACCGAGCACTTCACCGAGGTGCTCGAGACCCGCCCCGACATCGGTTTTTTCGAAGTACACGCCGAAAACTACATGGTGGCCGGCGGCCCGTTTCATCACTACCTGGGGTTGATTCGTGCGCAGTACCCCCTGTCACTGCACGGCGTCGGCCTGTCTATTGGCGGCGAAGGTCCTCTGGACCGCGAGCACCTGGCACGCCTGGCCACGCTGATCGAACGCTACCAACCCCAGTCTTTTTCCGAACACCTGGCCTGGTCCAGCCACGGCCCGGTGTTTCTCAACGACCTGCTGCCCCTGGCCTACGACGCCAGCACCCTGGAGCGGGTATGCGAACACGTGGACCAAGTACAGAGCACGCTCAAGCGCCCGATGCTGCTGGAAAACCCGTCTACTTATCTGCAGTTCCAGCGCTCTACTTTGGACGAAACCGACTTTATCAGCGAGATCGTCCGCCGGACCGGTTGCGGCCTGCTGCTCGACGTCAACAACGTCTACGTGTCCTGCATCAATCACCAGCGCGACCCGCTGGCCTACATCGATGCCCTGCCATTGCACGCGGTGGGTGAGATTCATCTGGCCGGTTTTGCCGAAGACACCGACAGCCTGGGCGACCGCCTACTAATCGACGACCACGGCGCGCCGATCGATAACGCCGTGTGGCAGCTGTACGCACAGGTACTGGCGCGAACCGGAGCGGTGGCGACGCTGATCGAGCGGGATAACCAGGTGCCCGCGTTCAGCGTGCTGCAAACAGAGGCCCGGCAGGCCGAATGGTATTTGTCGCAGGTGGACAGATGAGTATTCAGCAAACATTCGCCGAGGCTTTACTGGCCCCGCAAGCAACCTGCCCCGAGGGCGTGTTCAGCAGCAACGGTGCTGAGCCGACGAGCCGCTTTGCGGTGTATCGAAACAATGTCCATAGCGCGTTGATCAATGCTTTGGCGGCCGCCTACCCGGTGGCCCGGCAACTGGTCGGCGATGAATTTTTCCGCGCCATGGCCGGCCTGTATGCCCAGGCTCATCCGCCCACCAGCCCGTTGATAAGTGAGTACGGCAGCACGTTCTCTGACTTTATCCAAGGTTTCGAACCGGCCTCGAGCGTGCCCTACCTGGCCGATGTCGCCCGGCTGGAACGCTTGAGGGTTCGCGCTTATCACGCGGCGGATTGCCAGGTTCTGGATCAGCACAGCGTACTTCGGCAACTGCAAGGCTGCGCGCAACTGGGGCAACTGCGTGTACGACTGCATCCGTCACTTGCCACGCTGGAATCTTCCTACGCGGTGGTATCGGTCTGGGCGGCGCATCAGGTCGACGGGGCTATCGCCACTTTGCACCTTTGGTATGCCCAAGGCGCGCTGGTCTTGCGCCAAGGCTTAGCGGTCAAGGTGTTCGCCATCGACCGCGGGTCTGTGACCTTTATCAACCGCCTCAACCAAGGCGCCGGGCTGGAAATGGCCATCGCTGATGCCCTGGAAGCCTCAACCGAATTCGATTTGCACCAATGTCTCACGCTGTTGATCAGCCACGACGCCATCACTCATTTGCATCTGCAACCCGAGGTATTGCCATGAACATTCCCGCTCCTTGCCTGGTAAAGCGAACCGTCGCACTGTTTGAAAAAATCCCCTACAGCCTGATCGCCTTTATCGCGCGCTTCTCCATTGCGGCGGTGTTCTGGAAGTCTGGCCAGACCAAGGTCGAAGGCTTTGCCATTGACCTGATCAGCGGCACCTTCCAATGGGGTGAGCCCAAACTTGCCGCCTCGACCCTGTTTTTATTTCGCAGCGAATACCAATTGCCTCTGCTGTCGCCCGAGGTGGCCGCGCACTTGGCAACCTTTGCCGAGCACTTTTTTCCGGTATTGATCCTGCTGGGGTTCGCCACGCGCTTTTCGGCCCTGGCCTTGATCGGCATGACCCTGACCATCCAACTGTTCGTCTACCCCGACGCCTATCCCACTCATGGCACCTGGCTTGCGCTGTTATTGCTGTTGCTTGCCAAAGGCCCAGGTTGGCTGTCCATCGACCACCTGATTGCCCGTCGTTATCGCTGAAGTCGATCCAGTGCCTCGCCGCTGCGCTTGAACCAGTCCACCAGGTAGTCGGCCAACACTTGGGTACGCCGTGGCAGGCCGCCCTGGTAGGGATGCACCAGGTACATCGGCATGCTGCGCGTCTGATAGTCGCGCAGCAGCCAGCGCAATCGGCCATCAGCCAGCTCCGTGGGTAAAACGTAGGACGGCAGGCGAGCAATACCGGCGCCGACCAAGGCGGCTTTTTTCAGCAGGTTGTAGTGGTTGGAGGCGAAGGTACCGCTCACCTTTACCCGCAGCAATTCGTGTTGCTGGTGGTACAACCATTCCTCGCGACCACTGTAATGACTGTTGAGCAAACAGCTGTGCGCCGCCAGGTCCGCCGGGGTCTGCGGCTCGCCATGCTGTTCCAGATAGGCCGGGCTGGCGCAGGTCATCTCATGCCAGGCCAGTAAAGGCCTGGCTACCAGGCGTTCATTTTCGAGGGCGCCCGAGCGAACGCCCAAGTCAAAGCCATCGCGCGCCAGGTCCCGGTAGCTGTTGTTAAGCTCCAGCTCGATCTGCACCTGCGGGTATTGCTTGGAAAATTCCAGCAACAAGCCATCGAAAAAGGTTTCACCCAACGACACCGGGACAGTCATACGTACAGGGCCGGCCAAATCATCTTTGAGCCGCGCCAAGGCCTGGCGCGCGCGTTCCACCTGCACCACCAATGCTTGTGCCTGGGGCAGCAACGCCGCGCCGGCAGCAGTAAGGCTCAGCTTGCGCGTAGTGCGGTGCAGCAAAACCACGGCAAACTGCGCTTCCAACTGGCTGATGCGCTTGGACAACTGCCCTTTGCTGCAGCCCAATTGTGCGGCCGCCACAGTGAAACTGCCGGCTTCGATCAGCACGGCGAACGCCGCCAAGTCATCCATTTCGCTCATGGACTGTTTCCATTTGAAAACCAAAGGTTGCCTATTAGCGCGTTTATCCAGCTAAAAAGCCACACTAGACTGAATGCAAATCCCAACCCCTGCAGGAGCGAGCAAGCTCGCTCCTGCAGGGAGTCAGCCCCAGAGGAACAGCACGATGAAAATCCTATTGATTGGTGCCAGCGGCACCATCGGTTCAGCAGTCAAGGCAGAGTTGGCCCAGCGCCACGAAGTGATCAGCATCGGCCGCACCAGCGGTGACTTCCAGGTGGATATCAGCGATAGCAACTCGATCCGTAAGCTGTTCGAGCAGACCGGCAAGTTCGACGCGCTGATCTGCGCGGCAGGCAGCGTCAACTTCGTGCCCCTGGCAGACATGAACGACAGCGATTTCGAACTGGGCCTGCGTGACAAACTGATGGGCCAGGTCAACCTGCTGTTGATCGGCCGTGAATACGCCAACGACGGTGCTTCGTTCACGTTCACCAGCGGCATTCTGAACCGTGACCCGATCCGCACCGGTGCTTCGGCGGCCTTGGTCAACGGTGCACTGGACGCCTTCGTCAAAGCGGCGGCCATCGAGTTGCCACGCGGCCTGCGCATCAACTCGGTCAGCCCGACGGTGTTGCTGGAAGCCATGGGCAGCTATGCTCCCTATTTCCGTGGCTACAAACCTGCCCCGGCCGCCGATGTGGCACTGGCTTACGCCAAAAGCGTCGAGGGCCTGCAAACCGGTCAGACCTTTATCGTAGGTTGAGGGTGAGATCCGTAAGAAACGCCTGAAGCTGGCAAGCGGGCTTGTGATGCACGGCCAGCCTGCGTAACGTGGCGGCACTTGCCTGGAGACCCGATAATGCGCGCCGCCCGTACCCTCGCCCTGTTTGCCTTGCTTCCTGTGTTCGCCGCCTGCCAATTGTTCGAAAGCGAGCCGGCCAAGCCATCGACTGTCGGGCTGACCCGTATGCAGGGTGAGTTGACGGCGGTGGACGGCAAACTGCTGTTCCAGCCCTGTGGCGACCAGCGTAGCTACGTGGTCAACGATACCGGCGGCACCAGCGTCCTGCAGGAAGCCGCCTCGCTGGCTGGCCAGCAGGGCATACTGTTTGCCGACCTGCGTGGCAAGTTTTCCGGGGTCGCCAGCGGCACCCAGGGTTCAGTGGACCTGCAACAGCTGTATCGCGTCGAACGCTCGACCTCAGCGTGCTCTGACCCGGATTTCAAGCGCATGATCCTGCGGGCCAACGGCCATAAACCCGCCTGGGCGATGAACGTCACGGCCAAGGGCATGGTGCTGGAGCGCGAGGGCCAGCCACCTTTGGCAGTGCCGTACGTCGAGGAACAACTGGGCGACGGCCGCTTCAACCTGATGACCGAAGCCAATAACCAGCACATCGAACTATGGGTGGCGCCCCAGCGCTGCGTCGACAGTGTGAGCGGCAGCCTGCAGCACATGAGCGCCGAGCTGCGCGTGAACGGCCAGGTGCAGCGTGGTTGCGCGGCGTTCGGCGGCTCGCGGGACGACTGATTAGCCCCTGTGCTGTTTTAACCTGACGGAAACTTGCCATTGGGGCTTATAATCGCCGGTTTGCAAAACAGCCGGCCTTCTTGCCCGCCGCCTACCGGATCCTGTCATGTTACGAATCACCGAACTCAAGCTGCCCATCGACCATCCCGAAGAAGACCTGCGCACGGCCATCGTGCAGCGCCTGGGCATCGCCAGTGATGACCTGCTCGATTTCACCCTGTTCAAGCGCAGCTACGATGCGCGTAAAAAGACCTCCGAGCTGTGCTTCATCTACACCGTCGACCTGAACGTGACGGGTGAAGCCGCGCTGCTGCTCAAGTTTGCCGACGACCGCAACGTCAACCCGGCACCGGATGTCAGCTACAAGGTGGTGGGTCAGGCGCCGGAAGGCCTGGCTGAGCGGCCGATCGTGGTAGGTTTTGGTCCCTGCGGGATTTTCGCCGGCCTGCTGCTGGCACAGATGGGTTTCAAGCCGATCATCCTCGAGCGCGGCAAGGAAGTGCGCCAACGCACCAAGGACACCTGGGGCCTGTGGCGCAAAAGCGTGCTCAACCCAGAGTCCAACGTGCAATTTGGTGAAGGCGGCGCCGGTACCTTCTCTGACGGCAAGCTGTACAGCCAGATCAAGGACCCGAAATTCCACGGTCGCAAAGTGCTGCACGAGTTCGTCAAGGCCGGCGCGCCGGAAGAAATTCTCTACGTCAGCAAGCCGCACATCGGTACCTTCCGCCTGACCGGCGTGGTAGAAAACATGCGCGAGCAGATCATCGCCCTGGGCGGTGAAGTGCGCTTCGAACAACGGGTCACCGACGTGTTGATCGAAGACGGCCAGTTGAACGGCGTGGTCATCGACGGCGGCGAGCAGATCCTCTCCAAGCATGTGATTCTTGCCCTGGGCCACAGCGCCCGTGACACCTTCCGCATGCTCCACGACCGTGGCGTGTACATGGAAGCCAAGCCATTCTCGGTGGGTTTCCGTATCGAGCACCCGCAGTCGCTGATCGACGCCGCACGCTTGGGCAAATACGCTGGCCACCCCAAGCTGGGCGCAGCGGACTACAAACTGGTGCACCACGCCAAGAATGGCCGTTCGGTCTACAGCTTCTGCATGTGCCCGGGCGGCACCGTCGTGGCTGCGACCTCGGAGCCCCATCGCGTCGTGACCAACGGCATGAGCCAATACTCGCGTAACGAGCGCAATGCCAACTCTGGCATCGTGGTAGGCATTACCCCCGAGGTGGATTACCCAGGCGGCCCGCTGGCCGGTATCGAGTTGCAGGAACGCCTGGAGTCCCACGCCTACATCCTCGGCGGTAGTAACTACGAGGCCCCCGCGCAACTGGTGGGCGACTTCATCGCTGGCAAGCCCTCCACGGCGCTGGGCAGCGTGGAGCCGTCCTACAAACCCGGCGTGTCGTTGGGTGACCTGGCGCTGGCCTTGCCGGACTTCGCCATCGAAGCCATCCGCGAAGCCTTGCCAGCGTTCGAGAAACAGATCAAAGGCTACTCGCTGCACGATGCGGTGCTGACCGGCATCGAGACCCGCACCTCGTCCCCACTGCGCATTACCCGCAACGAGTCGATGCAGAGCCTGAACGTCAAAGGCTTGTTCCCGGCCGGTGAAGGCGCAGGCTATGCCGGTGGGATTCTGTCGGCGGGTGTCGACGGGATTCGGATCGCCGAGGCGTTGGCGCGGGATATGCTCGGCATCGAGGCCTGAAGCACGCTGACGGCCAGCATAAATCCCGTGTGGGAGCTGGCTTGCCTGCGAAAGCGGTGGTGCAGTTAAAGACTAGGTGACTGACACGCCGCTTTCGCGGGCAAGCCCGCTCCCACAGGGGATCTGTGCCGGGCGTTGATCCTGGGGGCAATACACGACCACTGTGGGAGCTGGCTTGCCTGCGATAGCGGTGGTGCAGTTAAAAATTCAGTGACTGACGCTCCGCTTTCGCGGGCAAGCCCGCACACAGTTGGATAGTGGGGTGTCAGATATTAGCGCGCAGGATGTTAGCGGGTAGCGCCTCACCGCGTTCGACACTCGCCGCAACCGCCGCGATCAACCCTTCCAGCTCATAGCCCTGCCCCGCCAGCCACGCTTGATCGTAATAGGTCGTGGCATAGCGCTCACCGCCATCGCACAAGATCGCAACGATCGACCCCGACTCCCCCGCCGCTTTCATCTGTTGCGCCGCCATCAGCGCACCGATCAGGTTGGTCCCGCTGGACCCGCCAACCCGTCGCCCCAAACGCTCAGCCAGGTAATGCATGGCCGCCAGGGACACTGCATCCGGCACTTTGACCATGGCGTCAATCACCGCGGGCAGAAACGATGCCTCCACCCGCGGGCGACCAATCCCTTCAATCCGCGAGCCACAGTCCAGGCGCAGGCTGGCGTCACCACTCTGGTAGAAATCGAAAAACACCGAGCGTTCGGCATCGGCACACAGCACCCGGGTGCAATGCTGGCGATAACGCACATAACGGCCCAGGGTCGCGGTGGTGCCGCCGGTGCCAGGGCTGGAAATCAACCAACTCGGCTCCGGGTGCTGCTCAAAGCGCATCTGCTGGAAGATCGACTCGGCAATGTTGTTGTTTGCCCGCCAGTCGGTGGCACGCTCGGCGTAGGTGAACTGGTCCATGAAGTGCCCCCCGCTTTCCTGGGCCAGGCGTTCGGATTCGGCGTAGATCTGCGTCGGGTCCTGGACCAGATGGCTCTTGCCACCGTAGAAGGCAATCTGGGCGATCTTCTCTTGGGACGTGGTCGCGGGCATGACGGCAATAAACGGCAAGCCGAGCAAGCGCGCGAAGTAGGCTTCCGAGATCGCCGTAGAGCCGCTGGACGCTTCAATAACGGGGGCGCCCGGCTTGAGCCAGCCATTGCACAGCGCATACAGGAACAGCGAGCGCGCCAGCCGGTGTTTCAGGCTGCCGGTGGGGTGGCTGGACTCATCCTTGAAGTACAACTCGATGCCTGGCAAACCCGGTAATGGCAGCGGGATCAGGTGGGTATCGGCGCTCCGCTGGAAGTCCGCTTCAATGATACGAATGGCTTCGCGGGCCCAGGTACGGTGGTCGCTCATGGTGGGTTCTCTAAAGGTTTTCAGCGGTGATCTTAGGATGTTTCCCACGCTTCACACAGATACAGTGACGACGCAATTGGACACACAATTGCTAGTCTTTAGCCCACCGATGCCCCGGCCCATCCCTTATAACAAATAAGAATATAACTTTTGTTTTAACAACTAACGGTACGGGTTAGGGTACCCACCTATTGAACCTGGATTGGAGAGCATCCCTTGCCTCTGCGTAGCACTTTCACCCGTTTCTTCCAGCTGGAAGCCGCCAGTGGTCTGTTGTTGATCGCCGCTGCCGCTTTGGCGCTGATTATCAACAACTCACCGTTGTCGCACCTGTACAACGCCTTTCTCGACACGCCGGTGGTGGCTCAGGTTGGCGCGTTGAAAATCGCCAAGCCGGCGCTGCTTTGGATCAACGATGGCTTGATGGCCCTGTTCTTCCTGTTGATCGGCCTGGAGGTCAAGCGTGAGCTGCTCGATGGTCACCTGTCCAAGCCTTCGCAAGTGGTGTTGCCTGGCGCAGCGGCCATCGGCGGCATGGTGGTGCCGGCGCTGATCTACTGGGCGCTGAACAAGGACAACCCGGCCGCCCTCGCTGGCTGGGCGATCCCCATGGCCACCGACATTGCCTTCGCTCTGGGCGTGCTGGCCCTGCTGGGCAAGCGCGTACCGGTGTCACTGAAACTGTTCCTGATGACCCTGGCGATCATTGATGACCTTGGCGCCATCATCGTCATTGCCTTGTTCTATTCCGCTGACTTGTCCACGGCATCCCTAGCGGGCGCGGGGGCGTGCTTGATTGCGCTGATTGCGATGAACCGCCTGGGCGTGATCAAACTGGGGCCGTATATGATCATCGGCCTGATCCTGTGGGTGTGCGTGCTCAAGAGCGGTGTGCATGCGACCTTGGCGGGTGTAACCCTGGCGTTCTGCATTCCACTGCGCACCAAAAATGCCGAAACCTCACCGCTGCTGAGCCTGGAACACGCCCTGCACCCGTGGGTGGCCTACGCCATCCTGCCGCTGTTCGCGTTTGCCAATGCCGGGGTCTCTCTGACAGGTGTCAGCCTGGAGAGCTTCACCCACTCCGTGCCCATGGGCATCGCCGCCGGTCTCTTGATCGGCAAGACCGTCGGTGTGTTCGGCCTCACCTGGCTGGCGATCAAAACCGGCATCGCCTCACTGCCCAGCGGCGCCAACTGGGGTCAGGTAATGGGCGTGGCGATTCTGTGCGGGATCGGCTTCACCATGAGCCTGTTTGTCGGCTCCCTGGCGTTTGTGCCAGGCGCCAGTGAGTTTGCCGGTGAAGATCGCATGGGGATTCTGACCGGGTCGATCCTGGCGGCCTTTATCGGGTATGCGGTGACGGCGATGGCAAGTCGCAAGAAAGCCGTCGTTGCATGATTGAAGTCAGTCAGTTGTAGGAGCGAGCTTGCTCGCTCCTACAAACAAAAACCCCAACCGGTCACCCGGTTGGGGTTTTTCTTCGCCTGAAGCTTAAGGCTTAGCGAGTAACGCGGCTGGTACCGTCGACGGTCATGATGCGTACGCGGTCGCCAATGCGGAAGATTTCATTTTCCTGCACGGCTTGTACGTAAGCACGCATGCTGCCGTCGTCTTCGCGCACGGTGATTTCCACGCCCTGGGTACGGGTCAGGCCTTCTTCAGTGGCCGAGCCCAGCAGGCCGCCCGCAACTGCGCCGATCACAGCAGTGACGATGCTGCCACGGCCGCCACCAATGGCACTGCCGCCAACGCCGCCGATAACTGCACCCGCAGCGCCACCGATTGGGGTCTTGGTGCCTTCAATTTTCACTGGACGCAGGGATTCGATGGTGCCCATGCGAACGGTCTGTACACGACGCGCCTCATCACGAGAGTACGAGTCGCCGGTCAGACTCGAGGCGCAGCCACCCAGCAGCAACGACAGGGTGGTAAAGCAGGCAACTAGTAAAACGGACTTACGCATAGCATCAACTCCAAAGGACAGGTATTCATTAAACGCTGTGGCTTGGCGCGTGTCACGGCGCACCAGGCAGAAACTTGCTTTCATTCAGCCTGAGTACAGACTGCCAGCACCAGAGAACTCGACGAACGGTAACCAAGCCAGGGTACGGAACGATGCCATAACCGGCTCGATCAGTGTAGCCGCACAGCCGAAAGCGTCCGAAGTCTCTTGAACAGAGACTTCGACGCAACGGTGTTGATTCAGGTGGGATGACGAAAGGTGACGCTCAGGGCGCCAGGCGCTCGCGGCACCATTGGCCGTCTTGCAAACGGTAGTTGAGGCGATCATGCAGGCGGCTGGCCCGGCCTTGCCAGAACTCGATGCGCTCAGGCAGTAAACGGTACCCTCCCCAATGCTCGGGGCAATCGGGCTGGGTATCGCTGAAACGCTCTTCAGTGGCCTTGAGCAGCGCCTGCAGCTCTTCGCGATCACGAATGACTTTGCTCTGCGGAGAGGCCCAGGCGCCCAGGCGGCTGCCCAATGGGCGCACCTGATAATAAGCATCCGACTCTTCAGGCGTGACCTTGGCCACGCGCCCTTCAATGCGTACCTGGCGCTCCAGGGTTGGCCAGAAGAAGGTCATGGCCGCAAACGGCCGCGCCGCGAGTTGTTCACCCTTGGCGCTCTGATAGTTGGTGAAGAAGGTAAAGCCCTGTGCATCCAGGCCCTTGAGCAGCAGGATACGGCAGTGCGGGCGACCGTCCTGATCCACCGTCGCCAGCGTCATGGCATTGGCCTCCACTGGCGGCTGTTCGGTTTTCACCGCATCAGCAAACCATTGGTGGAACAACGCAAACGGCTCGTCCGGGGCCTGGGCCTCGCTCAAACCGTCCCGTGTGTAGTCACGGCGCATATCGGCCAGTGCCTGGGTCATGCGGCTTTATCCTTGTGGTTCAACAGCTCAGTTTTTCGCCTGGTCGTTCGAAGCGGGTGCCGCCTTGGCTTTTGCAGTAGCCGGCTTCTTGGCAGCCGGCTTGGCCGCAGCCTTTTTAGCCGCTGGCTTGGCCGCCGCTTTCTTGGCCGTGGCCTTTTTGGCAGGCGCTTTTGCCGCCGGTGCTGGTGCAGGCACATTCTGCACCGCGACCATTTCGGCTACGGGCGGGGTCTTGCCGGAGTTGTACTTGCTCAGCAGTGCCAACATCGTTGTACGCTGAGTGAACATGATTTCCATGCGACGGTTCAGCGCACGCCCCTGATTGCTGTCGTTGGCGGCACGCGGCATAAGGTCGCCCATGCCACGCAGCATCAAGCGATCCTGTTTCAGACCACTCAGGCTGAAAATCGAGGCAATGGACTGCGCACGCTCCTTGCTCAACGCCTGGCTGGCGGGAGCACTGCCAGTGGCATCAACGTGGCCCAGCACCAGTACGGCGGTCTTCGGGTCAGCTTCAACAGCCTTGGCCACCCGCGTGAACGGGCCCAGGGTCACCGGCAGTAACATGGCCGGGCGCTTCGGGTTGTAGGAACCGTCTACCGGAGCAATCACGACCAGGGTGTTGTCACGGCGCTCCAGTTGCAGGTTGCTGTCCTTGATGGCCGCACGCAGGCGTGGTTCGTATTCGTCCAGCCAGGCTTGGGTGACTTTCGGGTCAGGCATTTGTACGTTGGTCACATCGACCTTGGCCAAAGGCTTTGGCTTGCTTTCGAAAGGCCACCACCAGCGCGGCTCGCTATCGGTCTTGGCGACGACAGGCGCTGCGTCCGAGGCCGGCGTTGCCGCCTTGAGGTCGGCTTTCAGGTCAGCCTTGGCGTCGGCGGCTTTTTCTTCGGCGGTCTTGGTGGAAAACGGCCACCAGCTGTAACCGGTGTCGGCTTTGGCGGCCGGGGTAGCGGCAGCAGCGGTGACAGGTTCAACAGGCTTGGCACCGGCGGCCGGCTTGGCGTCGGGTTTGGCATCCGGCTTGGTGTCGGTCTGGGCCACTGGATCCTTGGTTGCAGCTTTGTCAGATCCAAATGACCACCAATGCCCACCTTCGGCATCATTTTGTGGAGTTTGTGCACAACCCGTAATAGTGAGGCACAGCGCCAGTGCCAAAGACTTGTTCGATAACATGAGATATCCACAAAATGAGAAAAAACCAGGGGGGTCGCGGGACCCGTTAAACAGACGCTAAAAGAACATTCAAGTTACAACATGTCGTTCAGCATCTTTTTTATACTTGCCTTTGTAACAAAAAATTGTGAAACAGCAAGGGGTTTATAGACAACCGGCCAATATTCCGACCAACTTCTGGGCCCGCGGGTCCATAAGTACGTAAGGCCCCAGGGTATTAGTCACGAAACCGAAGGCTACATCATGTTCAGGGTCGGCAAACCCGACTGATCCCCCTGCCCCGGGATGCCCGAATGCACGTGGCCCAAGGCCGAACGTGGCATTGGGCAACTGCGGTTGATCCAACATGCAGCCCAGGCCGAAACGGGTTTGGGTCAATAAGGTTTTATCCAGCCCGATACTGTGCTCGCGGGTCAATTGTTCGAGCATGTCGCTTTCCAGCAAACTACCGTCCAACAAACCACTATAAAACCCGGCCAGGCTGCGCGCATTACCGTGGCCATTCGCCGCAGGCTGCTGCATGCGTCGCCATTCGGGCTTATTAGTGCTGGTCAGAATAGACGGTGGGTTGGCAAATGCACGGGTAGTCATCGCCGCAGGCTCGCGCATCATTACTTGAAGTAACCGTTGCGCGGCTTCATCACCGATAGTGCCTTTGCTGCGTGCGATATGGGCGACGCGATAAAACTCTTCATCCGCCAGGCCCACATGGAAGTCCAGCCCCAAGGGGCGTGCCACCCGCGCCACGATCGACTCCCCCGGCCCGCGCCCATCGGCGCGGCGCAACAGTTCGCCAACCAGCCAGCCATAGGTGATCGCTTCATAGCCATGGCCTTGGCCCGGTGTCCACCACGGGGCTTCTGCCGCCAGGGTATCGACCATCAATTGCCAATCGTACAGGGCCTCGGTGGGCAGCATTCCGCGGATGGCGGGCAGCCCGGCCTGGTGGCAGAGCAACTGGCGCAGCGTGATCGCGTCCTTGCCAGCAGCGGCAAACTCCGGCCAGTACTCGGCTACCGGCGCATCGAGCTTGAGCTTGCCTTCGGCCACCAGTTGCAGGGCAGTCACTGCCGTGAAGGTCTTGGTGCAGGAGAACAGGTTGACGATGGTATCGCTGTGCCAGGCCTCGGCACCGTCCTTGTCGGCAGTACCGGCCCACAGGTCGACGACGGTTTGCCCGCCGATCTGGATGCACAGCCCGGCACCACGCTCCTGAGGATCATCGAACAGGGCGGCGAAGGCTTCGCGCACCGCTTCGAACTGCAGCTCGTAATGACCCTGAATCTGCACCTAAGTCCCCTCGGAAAACACCATGAAAATTGGTCGCCATTCTTTCAGCCATTGTGGGTTTTGTGAACCCGTCAACGATGAATCAATGCCCATTCCCAGCATGCCCGCCAGGGTGCCCGGCGCCCTGCCCCGCGCCTTTGCCGTCACGCCCAGGTTTGGCGGCGTCACTCTCACGCGTCGCTTGGGTGGCCTTGGCTTTTTGCGCCTCACGGCCCAACTGGTCGAGCGCGGCCAGGTTGCTCTTGCGCACCGTCTCGACAAAGCCCTGGAAGGGTACATCGGTGATGCCGACCAGGCCGAAATGGCCGTTTTCACCATCCAGCAGACGCCCGGTGACCGGCTGGTCCAGGTACTGGAACCAGTGCACCCCGACAATCGACGGCTCGGCCACCGCCTGCTTGAGGAAGGCAGAGTACGCCGCGCCGCGGTCCTCTTCGCGGGCCAGTTGCGTCACGCCGCCCCAGAACGGGCCGCGGTCGGCGGAGCCAAAGTTGAATTCGGTGATCAGTACCGGTTTGTCCAGCGCACGCAGCGCGGCGAAGTCATAACCGTCCTGGGGTTTCAAGGTGTACATGTTGAAGCTCAGCACGTCGCAATACTGCGCGCACGAAGCGACGGCCTCGGGCGTGCTCACCGCAAAACGGCCGCCCAGCAACAGCTGGTTGGGTGCGTGCCACTTCAGCGAGTCGGAAATGGTCTTGAAGTAAGCATCGGCGAAGGTCTTCTGGAAATACTTGAAGTCGGCTTCGATTTCCGGGTGTTCAGGGCTGGGCATCGGCGGCTCGAAGCCTGGGTCTTCCATCAGTTCCCAACCAGCCAGTTGAATACCCCAGGCTTTGGAAAGGCCCTCTTCATTGCGATATTTATCGCGCAGTTGCTTGAGGAAGGCGCGCTTGGCCGGCACGTCGGTGGTCATGCGCAGGGTGCCGTACGCCAGGGCGTAGCGAGATTTTGCATCCTCGCCAGGACCGGCCCAGGCCAGTTCGTTGTCGGCAAAGAAACCGATCAGCCAAGGATCGTCACGGTGATCGCGTGCGGCAATAGCCACTGCGCGCTCGGTGGCCATGGCAAAGCGCGGGTCGAACGGATCGGGCATACCGCCCCACCAGTCGGTGCCGGTACTGATGCTGGCATAGTCACCGACAATCGACAGCGGCAAGGTGTACGGCACGCGGTCGGCAGTGGCCAGGTCGGGATCGCTCCAGTTGCCGACGGTGTTAAAGCCCCAGGCTTGCAGGCGATCGAGGGTATGGGTCACCCAGCGTGGCTGGTCCAACGCGTCACCGCCGTAAGTGCGTTGCAGGTTGGCGCCGTAGAAATCGTACCAACGCCCTGAGCCAAAGCCGCGACCTTCGCCGGCGCCGTTGCCGGTGCGGCTGTCGTCGCTGCCGTAGTACTTGTCAAAGGGTTCGCCGGCCTTGGGCAGCGCCGCGAACATCCACTCGCGCCCCGCCACGTAGGTCTGGCTGTTGTCCGGCGCCACGGTGTTCACACCCAGGGAGTAGAACGGATGCCCGTCCGGCGTCACCAGGTACCAGCGGCCGTCGCGCTTCTGGGTGCGGAAAAAGCCGCTGGCGTCGAAGGCCGGGCCCTTCTTCCAGCCACCGTATTGATCCAGGGAGGACTTGTCCCGCTCGGCCAGCCAGGTCTTGAGCTGCTGTTGTTCCTTGGCGGCCGATGCCTTGAGTTGCTCGTCGTTGCTGACCTTCTCCGGCCAGCGCGCGCGGTTGGATTGGCCATAGGCATCCACTAGTTCAGTGTAGGCAGCCTTCAATACTGGCTCGCTGTCCTGCACGCCAAAGCGCTCCAGCAGGATACTTTGGGCGGCATTGGGCTTGAGCATCGACAGGGTCACCGAGACCACCTGGCTGCGGTCGATTTCGCCGGCGCTGGCGGCCAGCAATACCCGTTGGCCATCCACCGTCATCGGCATCGGCGGGCCGGCCTTCATGCCCTGGCTCAGGGGAGCGTTGGCTTGCAGCGGGACGAGCAACGTCTGAGCCGGGCCGGCCGGCAGGTCGATGCGGCTGACGAGCGTCTTGCCGTCGGCGCTCTGCACCTTGACGTAAAGGGTCAGCGCCCAGTTCATTGCGCTCTGGATACGCAGGCTCATGGCGCTCGATTGCGACCAATCCCACGTCCCCGTCTGCGGGCTGAGCACCAGGCTCGGCTCGGCCGCTGGGTTGAAGGTGATGCGGCGCAGCACCTCGCCTTCGGGGGTTTGTTCGGCGTTGTATTGCGGCAGGCTGGCGTCCTGGGTCGCCACCTTGACCACATCGGCAGGCCGGACGAAGTTGAACAGCGTTTGTTGCCCCTCGGGCGCCGCCATCAAAGGCGCAGCGAACAGCAGGGCAAAAAGAGCGGGCAGCGTGCGGATCATACGAACAAGGTTCTCCCAAACGGCCGATGACTGGCCTGATGATAGTGATGAGATAGACCACAGAGTGGGCGAATCCGCCCACGGTGGCTTAAGAAATTTCGCGCCTGAACGGCGGCAACGCATTGAGGATCGCCTTGCCATAGCGCTGGGTAACCAGGCGACGGTCGAGCAAGGTGATGGTGCCGCGGTCTTCTTCGGTACGCAGCAGACGCCCGCAGGCCTGCACCAGCTTCAGTGAAGCATCCGGCACCGAGATTTCCATGAACGGGTTGCCGCCCCGGGCTTCGATCCATTCGGCCAGTGCGGCCTCGACCGGGTCGTCCGGCACCGAGAACGGGATTTTGGCGATCACCACGTGTTCGCAGTAGGCACCGGGCAAGTCCACGCCTTCGGCAAAGCTGGCCAGGCCGAACAACACACTGGAATCCCCACCGTCGACCCGCGCTTTGTGCTTGTTCAGGGTTTCCTGCTTGGACAGGTTGCCCTGGATAAACACCTGCTTGCGCCAGTCGCGGTCGAGGCCGTCGAACACGTCCTGCATCTGTTTGCGCGACGAGAACAGCACCAGGGTGCCGCGGGAGCCTTCCACCAACGACGGCAAATCGCGAATGATCGCCGCCGTGTGCGCCGCCGCGTCCCGTGGGTCGGCCTTGAGGTCTGGCACCCGCAGCACGCCGGCGTCAGCGTGATGAAACGGGCTGGGCACCACGGCGGTGACGGCTTTTTTCGGCAGGCCGGCGCGCATGCGGAAGCGGTCAAAGGTGCCCAGGGCCGTCAGCGTGGCCGAGGTTACCAGGCAGCCGTAGGCGACGTTCCACAGGTTGCGGCGCAGCATTTCAGCGGCGAGGATCGGGCTGGCGTTGACCTCGATATCGAACAACGCACCGCTTTCCGACAACGTCAGCCAGCGGGCCATGGGCGGGTTGTCTTCCGGGTCTTCGACGGTAAAGGCGGTCCACAGCTCCCAATTGCCTTGGGAACGAGACAGCAAACTGCCGAACAAGGGATACCACTCTTCGGCCTGGTTGCTGGCGATGCCGATATTGACCTCGCCATCCATGCCTTCCTTGAGCAAGTCCGTCAGGCGGGTGAACAGGTCGGTCAGGCGTGAAAAGCCTTTCTTCAGCTCGATGCCCATTTCGCGCATGTGCTCGGGAATCATCCCGCCGACAAAACGGTGGCGCGGGCGCTCTCGGCCTTCGACGTCTTCACCGGGCTTGAAGTCCGCCACCTGCTCGCAGGCGCTGAACATGAATTGCTGCTGGGTCTTGATCTCGCGCGCCAGCTCCGGCACTTGCTCGATCAACTTGCCCAGGTCGCCGGGTAACGGGTGCTGGGCCAGCAACTTGGTGAGATTCTTGGCAGTGGTTTCCAGCCAGTCGGCCGTGGAACGCAAACGGGTGTAGTGGGCGAAATGGCCAATGGCCTTGTCTGGCAGGTGGTGGCCTTCGTCGAAGACGTAGAGGGTGTCGCGGGGGTCGGGCAGTACCGCACCGCCGCCCAGGGCGAGGTCAGCCAATACCATGTCGTGGTTGGTGACGATGACGTCCACTTTGCCCATGCCTTCGCGCGCCTTGTAGAACGCGCACTGGCCGAAGTTGGGGCAATGGCGGTTGGTGCATTGGCTATGGTCGGTGGTCAGGCGCGCCCAGTCGGAGTCTTCTAGGGCAGTGGGCCAGCTGTCGCGGTCGCCGTCCCATTTGTTGCCGGCCAGCTTCTCGATCATGCTGGTAAACAGCTTCTGGCTGGCCTCATCCACCTCGATCTTGAAGCCTTCTTCTTCGAACAAGGAGGCGGTGGCGGTTTGGGCGTGGCCTTCCTGCAGCAATACGTCGAGCTTGGACAGGCACATGTAGCGGCCACGGCCCTTGGCCAGGGCGAAGGTAAAGCTCAAGCCGCTGTTGCGCATCAGGTCGGGCAAGTCTTTGTAGACGATCTGCTCTTGCAGCGCGACGGTAGCGGTGGCGATCACCAGGCGCTTGCCAGCAGCCTTGGCCGTAGGGATCGCAGCCAGGCTGTAGGCCACCGTCTTGCCGGTACCGGTACCGGCCTCGACGGCCACTACCGCAGGCTCACCCTCGCGGCGGCCTTCGTCGTCGGTGTCGATATCCCCGAGGACTTTTGCCACTTCGGCGATCATCAGGCGTTGGCCGTAGCGCGGTTTCAAGCTCTTGGCTTCGAGAAAACGCGAATAGGCGCCCTGGATCGTGGTTTTGAGTTCAGTGCTGATCATGGATAGTCGGGCGCAAAAAACGCTGGATAAATTTTCAGTGGTTCGGATCGGCCGCTATCATACCCCGCTAATTAATCCCGCGCAGAACGGAGTACCACAATGACCGCGTTTAGCCTCGCTTACACCCTGCATGTACTGGCCGCCTTGATCTGGGTCGGCGGCATGTTTTTCGCCTGGATGATCCTGCGCCCCGCCGCCATGGCGGCGCTTGAGGGCCCTGCCCGGCTCAAGCTATGGGCAAATGTGTTTCAACGTTTTTTTGTATGGGTATGGGTGGCGGTGGTGCTTTTGCCGATCAGCGGCATTGGTTTGCTGCAACTGCGTTTCAGTGGTTTTGAGACCGCGCCGCGTTATGTACAGGTGATGATGGGGTTGTATCTGGTGATGACGGCGTTGTTTATCCGCATCCAGGCGTTGAAGTTCCCGGAGCTGAAGGCAGCGGTGGCGGCTGAGGATTGGCCGGCGGGCGCGGCTGCGCTGGGGCAGATTCGCAGGTTGGTGGGGATTAATTTGATCGTGGGGTTGGTGGTGGTGGCGGTGGCTTCGGCTCGGCCGATGTTCTGAGGCGAGTCTTACAACGCTATCGCGGGCAAGCCCGGCTCCCACACTGGAATGCATTCCAAATGTGGGAGCCGGGCTTGCCCGCGATAGCGTCAGGCCAGGCGACTCAGAGCCGCTGGATAGTCACAGACCCCGCAGGCCCAGCCGGCCCCGGTTGCCCCTCCAACCCTGGCCGGCCCTTTTCGCCGCCGTCCGCGCGGTACACCAGGCAGCCCTTGGATTGCCCGCCCTTGCCGGGTTTACCCGCCACCCCAGCCAGGCCGCCCGGCCCGCCATCGACCCAGACCTTGATCTGTTCAGCCGGGAACGCCTGCGGCAACTCCAGGCGTACCTGGGCGCCCGCCGCCCCTGGCCGGCCATCGCCGCCGTTATCGCCATTAAAGCCGCGCCCGGCTGAGCCCCAGGTGCAACCCGGGTCCACGCCGTTGGCACCGTCCAGGCCCGCATATCCTTGGGCGCCAGCGCCGCCACGGGCATCCACCGACAGCGCTTGGGCAGTCAGCGAGTTAATGCGCAAGGTCAGGTCACGCCCAGCTTTGGCGGGTTTTTCGTGGGTGCCGGGGGCGCCCCGTGAGGTGATCTGGCTACCGTGCTCCAACTGCGCCTCGCGCACTTGCATTTGCAAGGCGGTATTGCCGGGCACAATGGTGATGCGTGCGTCGCGCCCCAAGTGCAGCTCATCCACCGTGACCTGGCTGATAGTGGCCGGAATCAGCAAGGTGCCGTAGTCCGCTACGTCCAGGCGTTCAAGCTGCAACACGCTGGTGCTGCTGGGCAGGCGCATCAAGGAATTGGTTTCGACACTGACGCTCTGGGCCAGGGCAACGGGGCTGACCAACAGGGCCAGCAGAAAAACCTTACGCATCATGGGGCTCCTGAGTGTTTTCAAATTTTTCTTTGAGCGCACAGTAACGACTTCTACCGGCGATTTGCCAGTGAAGGATCAAAAAACTTCAGTTCTGCCTCGGTGGGTATCGACCGTCGCGCTCTAGGCCCACGCGCCTAGCCGCGCTAGTCTCTACGGTCTTGATGCGAGGATCTGCAATGACCGCTGGAATTTCTGCCCGTACGCCCCAACACGCCTTGGCGGCCCTGCTGGACCTTCACAGGCCAAAACGCCTGTTGTTAGTGGGCGCCAGCCAATTTCCGGCGCTGGATGCCTTCAAAGCTGCGCACCCGGACACCGAGGTGTTCTATGCCGCGCCAGGGCCGTTGTCGGAAGACCTCGCGGTGCAGCGTTTTGACCTCGCGCTGGTGGTCGACTGCCTGGAGCACCTGCCCAAACCCCAAGGCCTGACCTTGCTCGGTGGCATTCGTAACCTCAACGCCAGCCGCATTGCGGTGCTGGTCGACCTGAGTGCCTGCGACTGGAAGGACACCGACTTTTTCTCCCTGGCCCTGCAAGCCGGTGAACGCTTCCAACGCGATGATCAGGTACTCACGCTGTTTACCTATGATCTGCTTGACTATAAACAGGTGCCGGACTGGCTCAACGCCCGCTTCTGGGCCAACCCGGAAAACTTCGGAAAGTATTGGTGGTAACCCGATGAGTACATCCATTTGCCCGTGTGGCAGCGGCAATCTGCTGGATGCCTGCTGCGGCCATTATCACGCCGGTCACCCGGCCCCCTGTGCCAGCGCGTTGATGCGCTCGCGCTACAGCGCCTATGTGCTGGGCCTGGTCGATTACCTGGTCGCCACTACGCTGCCTGCGCAACAGGCCGGCCTGGACCGCGACGCCATTGCCGCCTGGAGTGCCCAGAGCACCTGGCTGGGGCTGGAGGTTGAAAGCTCCGAGGTGTTCGGCGGCCAGCCGGAACACGCCTTTGTCACCTTTACCGCGCGCTGGCATGACGCTACCGGTGAACATAGTCACCGCGAGCAGTCTTCTTTCGTACAGAATGAAGGGCGCTGGTACTTCATCGACCCTACGGTAGAAGTGAAGGCCGGACGTAACGATGCCTGTTTGTGTGGCAGTGGGCAGAAATTCAAGAAGTGCTGTTCCAGCTACTTCTAATGACTCGACGGGGATAACGCCATGCTTCGGATGTATAGCTTGATACTGGCGTTGACCCTGGGCCTGACCGGCTGCGCGTCCTGGTTCGAAGACGACGCGCCGCCACCCCACGTTTCCCTGGTCAAGGTCGAAGTGGTACGGGCCAAGCTGCTGGAACAGAAATTCAAGCTGTACTTTCGCGTGGACAACCGCGACGACGCCGACCTGACCGTGCGCGGCCTGGTCTACAAGGTCAGCCTGGGCAACCTGGTATTGACCGAAGGCGAGTCCAACGAGTGGCTGACCGTACCGCCACGCAGTCATAAATTCTTCAAGGTCTCGGTGCGCACCAACCTCTGGCCGCAGGTGCGCGAGGTGGTGCAGATGTTGAAAAATCCCGACGAGCCCGTGCCTTATCGCCTGGAAGGCGAACTGAAAACCGGATTATTCATCGGTAATGACGTGCAGGTGGCACACAATGGCGAGATAATCCCCGGCGATTTTATTCCGGAGCAACATCGATGACACAGCAACCCCATGTCCATGGTCCTGACTGCAACCACGATCACGACCACCATGATCATGATCACGACCACGGCCATGTCCACGGCCCGAACTGCGGCCACGCTCATCAAGAGCCGGTGCGCAATGCGTTGAAGGACGTCGGTCGCAACGATCCTTGCCCGTGCGGCAGCGAGAAAAAATTCAAGAAGTGCCACGGCGCTTAAACCGTACTGAAGATCAAAATGCCGGCGGCCCCCCGCCCCAGCCTTGATCCAAGGTTGCAGGCGATCAAATGTGGCAGCGGGCTTGCTCGCGAACGCGTTCCGTCAGTTGATACAGACACTGACTGATACACTGTTTTTGCGAGCAAGCCCGCTCCCACACAGGTCTGCGCCTGACTCAAGTTCTAATGCTTAACCCAAAACTCCCGCTTGCGTCGTTTCGCCGCGCTCACTAACGTATCGCCTTTACTGACGCTACCCCCCGCAGGAGCTTTGCCATGGCCTCGCCAGCCCTCTTACATTTTCTTCCCCGGTTCGGCGTTGCCGCGGCAGTGGTCAGTGCCTTGGGCCTGGCCGGTTGCCAGCTCCAGAACACCCAGGACACCCTGCCGCCCGTTGCTGGCGTGCAGCCAATCAAGGGCCTGGCACAGAATGTGTCGGTGCGCCGCAATGCCCAAGGCATGCCGCTGATCGAAAGCAACACCTTCCACGACGCACTGTTCAGCCTCGGTTACGTGCACGCCAGCGACCGCATCACCCAGATGGTCACGCTGCGCCTGCTGGCCCAGGGCCGTCTGGCGGAAATGTCGGGGCCGCAAGTGCTGGACGTCGACCGTTTCATGCGGGCGGTCAACCTCAAGAAAAACGCTGGCGAGTTGTACAACGCCTCGTCGCCGCGCCTCAAACGCTTCTTTGAAGTGTATGCCCGAGGCGTCAACGCCTACCTGTTCCGTTATCGCGACAAGTTGCCGACGGACCTGGCCCAGAGCGGCTACAAGCCCGAGTACTGGAAGCCGGAAGATTCGGCGCTGCTGTTCTGCCTGCTCAATTTCAGCCAGTCGAGCAACTTGCAGGAGGAGCTTTCGGCCCTGGTGCTGGCGCAAAAGGTCGGCGTCGACAAACTCGCCTGGCTCACCCCAAGCGCACCGGACGAACCCGTCCCGCTGGCCGAAGCCGACAAGCTCAAAGGCGTCAACCTGAGCCAGATCACCGGCCTCGCCGGGCTAGAGACGGTGGGCCAGCAATTGCGCAGCCTTAATGCCCTGGGCGTCACCACCTCAAGCAACTGGGCCATTGGCCCGCAACGCAGCCGCAGCGGCAAGAGCCTGCTGGCCAACGACATCGCCGCGCAGCCACAAGCACCGTCGCCGTGGAACTACGTGCAGATTCGTGCGCCCAAATACCAGGCTGTCGGTGCTTCGATTGCCGGCCTGCCGACCCTGCTGTCGGGTTTCAACGGCAAGGTCGCGTGGAGCATGAGCGCGGTCAAGGGCGACACCCAGGACCTGTTCCTCGAGAAGGTCAAACGCCAGGGCAACGCGCTTTACTACGAGAACAACGGCAAATGGCTGCCGGCCGGCGTGCGCAACGAAACCTTCTTCATCAAGGGCCAGCGCTCGATTCGCGAAGTGGTGTACGAAACCCGCCACGGCGCCCTGCTCAACAGCAGCCAGGCGCTCACCAGCGGTCTAGGCCTGGCTTTGCAAACCGCCGACTTCAAGGACGACAAGAGCCTGGATGCGTTCTTCGACCTGTCCCGCGCACAAAACGCCGGCAAGGCCTCGGATGCTACCCGCGAGATTCGCGCCATCGCCCTGAACATGATCTTCGCCGACGCCAGCAACATCGGCTGGCAGGTTACCGGCCGCTTCCCCAACCGCCGCGAAGGCGAAGGCCTGCTGCCATCGCCGGGCTGGGACACGCGCTTTGACTGGGACGGCTACGCCGACGCGATGCTGCACCCGTACGACCAGGACCCGGCCCAAGGCTGGATCGGCACCGCCAACCAGCGCACCGCGCCGCGTGGCTACGGTATGCAACTGTCCAACGCCTGGGATGCACCGGAGCGCAGCGAACGCCTGGCGCAACTGGCCAACGCCGGCAAGCATGACAGCCGCAGCCTGATTGCCATGCAATACGACCAGACCACCCTCTTCGCCGCCAAGCTCAAGGGCATGTTCCAGGCACCCGGCATGGCCCAGCCCCTCAAGCAGGCCATCGAGGCCCTGCCGGCAGCGGAGCGTGCCAAGGCCCGCGAAGCACTGGAGCGCCTGATGGCCTTCGATGGTCGGCTGGCAACCACCTCGGCTGACGCGGCGATCTATGAATTGTTCCTGCAGGAAAGCGCCCGGCAGATCTTCCTCGACAAACTCGGCCCGGAAAACAGCGCCAGTTGGAAAGCCTTCGTCAGCAACGCCAGCCTGTCCTACTCGGCCATCGCCGACCATCTGCTGGGACGTGAAGACAGCCCGTTCTGGGATGACACGCGTACACCGCAAAAAGAAGACAAACCCGCGATCCTGGCCCGCACCCTGGCCGCCGCCATCACTACTGGCGACAGCCAACTGGGCGCCGATCACAAGGCCTGGCAGTGGGGCAAGCTGCACAGCACCACATGGAAAAACACCAGCGGCCAGGTCCTCCGCGGCCCCTTTGCCAGCGGTGGCGACCACAACACCTTGAACCCGGCGCCCTATAGCTGGGGCCAGGACTTCAACGCGACCCAGGTGTCGGCGCTGCGCATGATCATCGACTTCGGCCAGGCGGAACCGATGATGGGCCAGGGCGGCATCGGCCAATCCGGCAACCCGGCCAGCCCGAACTATGTCAGCGGCATCGACCCGTCGTTGAAGGCGCAATACCTGAGCTTTCCGATGCAGCCGCAGAACTTTGAAAAGGTGTATGGCAAGACAAGGTTGACCCTGACGCCCGGTAAGTAACCGGGCTTCCTTGACGAAACCGGATAACGCTGTGTGGCTTGCTGCGATAGCAGCCGACGGTAACCACGATGCGAAGCGAGTCGCTCTTGATCTGCTTTTGATTTTGATCTTAAGCGCCCCGTCAAACCACGCTGGCCGGAATTCGACAGGGATTTGGGGGGTAAACCGGCAGGGATGCCGGTTTAGCCGCCCCGCGCCATGGATGGCGCGTGGCGGCGGCCCCCCAAATCACTGGCGGATTACGGGCACACCGAGCCCAAGCGAGGTGCCGAGTGGTGGGGCAAGAGCCCTTTTGGTTACTTTTGGGGCTCTTTTCCAAAAGTGACCCGCTGTAAAAGCGGAACCCTAAGTGGCCGTTACCGCAGAAATGGATATGTACACAGATAACAGCTTCGGCTGTCAGGCCGCCTTCGCAGGCAAGCCAGCTCCCACAGTTGGATCGTCGGGTGTCAGGTAGATAGGTGTCGGCTTTCAGACCGTCATCGCAGGCAAGCCAACTCCCACCTTTGTACTACCTGCATTCAGATAGAACTTCTGCACCCAGCCCCGCCTCATAACTAACAAGCCCACCGCCCCGGCCCCCCCATGGACCTTGTCATCGCCCGCCCCGAAGGCCTCTACTGCCCTGCCGGTGATTTTTACATCGACCCCTGGCGCCCAGTAGAACGTGCAGTCATCACCCACGCCCACGGCGATCACGCCCGCACCGGCAATCAACACTACCTGGCCGCCGCCCCCGGCGAAGGTATCCTGCGCTGGCGCCTGGGCCAGGACATCAACCTGCAAACCCTGGCCTACGGCGAACGGTTGGTGCATCACGGCGTGACCTTGAGTTTTCATCCAGCCGGGCATGTTCTGGGCTCGGCCCAGGTGCGCCTGGAATACCAGGGCGAGGTCTGGGTGGCGTCCGGCGACTATAAGGTCGAGCCCGATGGCACCTGCGCACCCTTCGAACCGGTGCGCTGCCACACCTTTATCACCGAATCCACATTCGGGCTGCCGATTTACCGCTGGCAGCCTCAGGCGCAGATTTTTGCCGGGATCAATGACTGGTGGAAGGCCAATATCGCCAGCGGCAAAGCCAGCGTGTTGTTCTGTTATTCCTTCGGCAAGGCCCAACGCATTCTCCATGGGCTGGACGCCAGCATCGGCCCGATCCTCAGCCACGGCGCGGTCGAGCCGTTGAACCGGGTGTACCGCGAAGCGGGCATCTACATCCCCGAGACCCTGTATGCCGGCGACTTCAAAAAGACCGACCCACTGCTGCGCCAAGCCCTGATCATCGCCCCGCCCTCCGCCGGAGGCAGTACCTGGATGCGCCGCTTTGGCGACTACAGCGACGCCTTCGCCAGCGGCTGGATGCGCTTGCGTGGTACCAGACGGCGACGCGGTGTGGACCGTGGCTTCGTGCTCTCGGACCACGCCGATTGGCCCGGCTTGTTGTGGGCCATCGAACAAACCGGCGCACAACGGGTAATGGTCACCCATGGTTCGGTCGGTGTGTTGGTGCGTCACCTGCGGGAAAAGGGCTTGGATGCCCAAGGCTTCAGCACCGAATACGGCGATGACGAAGAAGAGGCTACTGCATGAAAGCCTTCGCCGAGCTGTACGCCAACCTCGACGCCACCACTTCCAGCAATGCCAAGCTTGCGGCTCTGCAAGCCTACTTCCTGCAGGCGCCGCCAGCCGATGCGGCCTGGGCGGTGTACTTTCTCAGCGGCGGGAGGCCACGGCAACTGGTGCCGACGCGCCTGCTACGGGACATGGCCACCGAAGCGGCCGGCATCGAACCCTGGCTGTTCGAAGAGAGCTACCAGTCCGTAGGTGACCTGGCCGAGACGATCTCACTGCTCCTGCCAGAATCCACCTACACATCCGAAGACGGCCTGGCCGTGTGGCTGGAAGAAAAACTGCTGCCCCTGCGCGGTCTGCCACCCTTGGACCTTGCAGACCGGCTGCCGGCGCTGTGGGCGCAACTGGACCAACCGAGCCTGATGGTGTGCATCAAGTTGATCACCGGCAGCTTTCGGGTGGGCGTATCCAAACTGCTGGTGACCCGCGCCCTCGCTGCCATGGCCGACCTCGACAGCAAGCGCGTGGCGCAGCGGTTGGTGGGCTACACCGATTTGTCGAACCGTCCCACAGCCGAAGGCTACCTCAAGCTGATTGCCGCCGAATCATCCGACGAGCACGCGCAACGTGGCGGGCAACCCTATCCGTTTTTTCTGGCTCACGGGCTGGCGCAACCGGTGGAGCAATTCGACACCCTGCTCGGTTCACCCGCCGATTGGCAGGTGGAATGGAAGTTTGATGGCATTCGCGCACAACTGGTCAAGCGCGAGGGCCGCCTGTGGGTCTGGTCTCGCGGGGAAGAGTTGCTGACTGAACGTTTCCCTGAACTCCACAGCCTGGTCAGTGGCCTGCCCGATGGTACGGTGATTGATGGCGAAATCGTGGTGTGGAAAGACTCGGTGCAACCCTTCGCGCTGCTGCAACAGCGCATTGGCCGTAAAACCTTGAGTAAAAAAGTTCTTGAGGATGCGCCAGTGGCGGTGCTCGCGTACGACCTGCTGGAGTATCAGGGCGACGACTGGCGCAACCACACCCAAGCCGAACGCCGTACCCAATTGGAACAGGTCATCGCTGCGTGCAACCAACCGGTGTTATTGCCCTCGCCCTTGCTGGAAGGCAAGACCTGGGCAGCCTTGGCCGAGCAGCGCGACGCCTCTCGCAGCCTGGGCGTGGAAGGCATGATGCTCAAGGATCGCAACGGCCTCTACGGCGTGGGCCGCACCAAGGACATGGGCCTGTGGTGGAAGTGGAAGGTCGACCCCTTCAGCGTCGACGCCGTGTTGATCTACGCCCAGCGCGGCCATGGCCGGCGCGCCAGCCTCTACAGCGACTACACCTTCGCGGTATGGGACGGCCCGCCAGGCAGCGAGCGCACTCTGGTGCCGTTCGCCAAGGCGTATTCCGGGCTGACCGACGAGGAAATGCGCAAGGTCGACGCCATTGTGCGCAAAACCACAGTGGAGAAGTTCGGCCCGGTCAGCAGCGTGACGCCGAGCATGGTGTTTGAGCTGGGTTTTGAAGGGATTGCTCTGTCCAAGCGGCACAAGAGCGGAATTGCGGTGCGGTTTCCGCGGATGCTGCGCTGGCGCCAGGACAAGGCGGTGGAGGAAGCGGACAACCTGGCCACGCTACAAGACCTGTTGGCCTGATCCACCTCCCACCTTCTTGATAAATGAAAGATCCAGAATGGTGCACTGGAAATTCCATGCCCATTTTTGGGCACCGCCTACACTTGGAACTGCCTTACCCCACCGTTTAAAAAGCCCATCCGGAACTATGGTGCAGAAATTGCTACTTGTGGTGGGTCTGACACCGTTCAGTAACAGTCCTAATCGCGCCACAAGCGCTTATCTTGGTTTCCAGGGATTACCTAATGAAAAAAGCATTGCTGACCCTTTCTGCACTGGCTCTGTGCATGGCTGCTGGTGTTGCTACAGCCAAGGAATACAAGGAATTGCGTTTTGGTGTCGACCCTTCCTACGCACCGTTCGAATCCAAGGCCGCCGACGGCAGCCTGGTGGGCTTCGATATCGACCTGGGCAATGCGATCTGCGCAGAGCTGAAGGTCAAGTGCAAGTGGGTCGAAAGTGACTTCGACGGCATGATCCCGGGCCTGAAAGCCAATAAATTCGATGGCGTGATTTCGTCGATGACCGTGACTCCAGTGCGCGAGAAGGCCATCGACTTCTCCTCCGAGCTGTTCTCCGGCCCGACTTCGCTGGTGTTCAAGAAAGGCGCTGGCTATTCGACGCCAGAATCTCTCAAGGGCAAATCCGTGGGTTATGAGCAAGGCACCATCCAGGAAGCCTACGCCAAGGCCGTACTGGATAAAGCCGGGGTGACCACCAAGGCTTACGCCAACCAGGACCAGGTGTACGCCGACCTGACCTCCGGGCGCCTCGACGCTTCCGTGCAGGACATGCTGCAAGCCGAACTGGGCTTTCTCAAGTCGCCCGCCGGTGCTGGCTATGAAGTGAGCGCCGCTATCGACGACCCGCTGCTGCCGTCGAAAACCGCCATCGGTATCAAAAAAGGTAACACTGAACTCAAGGCGCTTTTGGATAAAGGTATCAAAGCGTTACACGATGATGGCACCTACGCCACTATCCAGAAGAAACACTTTGGCGATCTGAACCTGTACAGCGGCAAATAATGCCTGGGGCGCCCTGCTTCGGGTGGGGCGCTTTTTTATCGCCATAGGTCCTGATTTATGTTCGAAGATCTGTTGCAAACCCTCGGGCTGAGCGCATTCAGCCTGAAGGGTTTCGGCCCGCTGTTGCTGCAAGGCACCTGGATGACCATCAAGTTGTCGGTGCTGTCCCTGGCCGTCAGCGTAGTGCTGGGCCTGCTCGGCGCCAGCGCCAAATTGTCCAGCCTGGCCATTGTGCGTATCCCCGCCCAGCTCTACACCACCCTGATTCGCGGGGTACCGGACCTGGTGCTGATGCTGTTGATTTTCTACAGCCTGCAAACCTGGCTCAGTGGCTTTACCGACTTTATGGAATGGGAATACATCGAGATCGACCCGTTCAGCGCCGGGGTGATCACCCTGGGCTTTATCTACGGTGCGTATTTCACCGAAACCTTTCGCGGTGCGATCCTCGCCGTGCCCCGTGGCCAACTCGAAGCCGCCACCGCTTACGGGCTCAAGCGCGGACAGCGGTTTCGCTATGTGACCTTCCCGCAGATGATGCGCTTTGCGCTGCCGGGCATCGGCAATAACTGGATGGTGATGCTCAAGGCCACCGCACTGGTGTCGATCATCGGCCTGGCAGACTTGGTAAAAGCCGCCCAGGACGCTGGCAAGAGCACCTATCAATTGTTTTATTTCCTGGTGCTGGCGGCGCTGATCTACCTGTTGATCACCAGCGCGTCCAACTTTGTCTTGCGCCGACTTGAACGTCGCTACTCCGCAGGCGCCCGGGAGGCCGTGCGATGATCGAGCTATTGCAGGAATACTGGCGCCCCTTTCTTTATAGCGACGGCCAGCACATCACCGGTCTGGCCATGACCTTGTGGCTGCTCAGCGCCTCACTGGTCATCGGCTTTCTGGTGTCGATCCCGCTGTCCATCGCCCGCGTTTCGCGCAAGCGCCTGGTGCGTTGGCCCGTGCAGTTCTACACCTACCTGTTTCGTGGCACGCCGCTCTATATCCAACTGCTGATCTGCTACACCGGCATCTACAGCCTTGCCGCCGTACGAGCACAACCGGTGCTGGATGCGTTCTTTCGCGATGCGATGAACTGCACCCTCCTCGCCTTCGCCCTCAACACCTGCGCCTACACCACCGAGATTTTCGCCGGGGCGATCCGCAGCATGGCCCACGGCGAAGTCGAGGCGGCCAAGGCTTATGGCCTAAGCGGCTGGAAGCTGTACGCCTACGTGATCATGCCTTCTGCGTTGCGACGCTCGTTGCCCTACTACAGCAACGAGGTGATCCTGATGCTGCACTCGACCACCGTGGCCTTTACCGCGACGATCCCGGATATCCTCAAAGTGGCCCGGGATGCCAACTCCGCCACCTTCATGACCTTCCAGTCATTTGGCATTGCCGCACTGATCTATCTGACGGTGACCTTTGCCCTGGTCGGCCTGTTTCGCCTGGCGGAACGCCGTTGGCTGGCCTTTCTCGGGCCGAGCCACTAAGGAGTTTGCATGCACCATCAGCTACATGACTTGATCGCGCCGGTGCCCGGCACGGCGCGGCAGATCCACAGTTTTCACTTCGGCCCGCAGCAGCCCGAAGGCAAGGTGTACATCCAGTCCTCCCTGCATGCCGATGAATTGCCGGGCATGCTGGTGGCCTGGCATCTGAAGGCGCGCCTGGCAGAACTTGAAACGGCCGGGCGCTTGCGTAGCGAAATCGTGCTGGTGCCCGTCGCCAACCCGGTGGGCCTGGAACAGGTATTGATGGATATCCCCTTGGGCCGCTACGAACTGGAAAGCGGGCAGAACTTCAATCGCCTGTTCGTCGATCTCAGCGAAGACGTCGGTAACCAGGTCGAAGACCTGCTGGGCGATGATCCCCAGCGCAATGCCCAATTGATCCGCAGCGCACTGTCCCACGCCCTGGCCGCGCACACCGCCCAGACCCAGTTGCACTCCCAACGCCTGGTGCTGCAACGCCTGGCCTGTGATGCCGACGTGGTGCTGGACCTGCATTGCGACTTCGAAGCCGTGACGCACCTGTACACCACGCCCGAAGCCTGGCCACAGGTAGAGCCGTTGGCGCGCTACCTGGGTTCGCAGGCCAACCTGTTGGCCACCGATTCCGGCGGGCAGTCTTTTGATGAGTGTTTCACCCTGGTGTGGTGGCAGTTGCAGCAACGCTTCGGCGAACGCTACCCGATCCCCATGGGCAGCTTGTCGGTGACCGTCGAGCTGCGTGGCCAGGGCGATGTCAACCACGGCCTCGCCGCGCTGGACTGCCAGGCCATCATTGATTATTTGATCCACTTCGGCGCCATTCGCGGCAATGCAGCCCCCTTGCCTGCCCTGGCCTACCCGGCTACGCCGTTGGCGGCGGTGGAGCCGGTGACCACGGCGGTGGGTGGCTTGCTGGTATTCAACGCCCTGCCAGGCCAATACCTGGAGGCCGGGCAATGGGTCGCCGACATCATCGACCCCATTACAGACCGCGTAACGCCTGTGCACTGCCAGCACGCCGGGCTGCTTTACGCCCGTTCGCTACGCCGCATGGCCACGGCCGGCATGGTGATCTGCCATGTCGCCGGCACACAGGCCTACCGCAGCGGTTATCTACTTTCGCCTTGAGGATGCATGCCCCATGTACAAACTGACCGTTGAAGGCCTGCACAAAAGCTATGGCGACAATCAAGTGCTCAAAGGTGTGTCGCTCAAGGCCAAGACCGGTGATGTGATCAGCCTGATCGGCGCCAGTGGCTCAGGCAAGAGTACCTTCCTGCGCTGTATCAACTTTTTGGAAACCCCCAACGATGGCGCCATGACCCTGGACGGCCAAGCGATCCGCATGGTCAGCGATCGCCAGGGCATGAGGGTGGCTGACGACGCCGAGCTGCAACGCTTGCGCACACGGCTGGCGATGGTGTTCCAGCACTTCAACTTGTGGAGCCACATGAGCGTGCTGGAAAACATCACCATGGCCCCCCGCCGCGTGCTGGGTTGCAGCAAGAAGGACGCCGAAGACCGTGCCCGCCGCTACCTGGACAAAGTCGGGCTGCCGGCGCGGGTGGCTGATCAATACCCGGCATTCCTCTCCGGCGGCCAGCAGCAGCGTGTCGCCATCGCCCGCGCCCTGGCCATGGAGCCGGAGGTGATGCTGTTCGATGAACCCACGTCGGCGCTGGACCCGGAGTTGGTGGGCGAAGTGTTAAAGGTGATCCAGGGCCTGGCCGAGGAAGGCCGCACCATGATCATGGTGACCCACGAGATGAGCTTTGCGCGCAAGGTTTCAAGCCAGGTGCTGTTCCTGCACCAGGGTCTGGTGGAGGAGCAGGGCTTGCCGGAGGATGTGCTGGGCAATCCGAAAAGCGAACGCCTGCAGCAGTTTCTGAGTGGCAATTTGAAGTAGGCGCGAGCTTGCTCGCCAAAATCGTCAACGATAACGCGGGCCTCCAGATTAAACGCGGCGCCTGGGCTTTGTTCGCGGGCAAGCCCGCGCCTACAGTTGGAACGTCGGCACTGCTTGAAGGGTCTTTGAACTAACCCCTCCAGAGCGTCCGCTGCCGCATGGCAAAAACCCACGACTTCGCCAAGCAATGGTTTGCCACCCAAGGCTGGAAGCCATTCGCCTTTCAGAAAGAGGTATGGGCCGCGGTCAAGGCCGGCCAGTCGGGGTTACTGCATGCCAGCACCGGGGCGGGTAAAACCTATGCCTTGTGGTTTGCCGCACTCAACCGTTTCGCCATTACCCGCCCGCCCGCTACAAGCAAGCGCAAACCGCCTGCCCAGCCGCTGACCGTCCTGTGGATCACGCCGATGCGCGCCCTGGCCGCCGACTCCGCACGCGCCCTGCAAGCACCGCTGGAGGCCCTGCACATTCCCTGGAGCGTGGGCCTGCGCACCGGCGATACCAGCAGCAGCGAACGCGCACGCCAGACCCGCCGCCAGCCCACCGCCCTGGTCACCACCCCGGAAAGCCTGACCCTGATGCTGGCCCGTGCCGACAGTGAAACCAGCCTGGCGCACCTGCGCATGGTCATCGTGGATGAATGGCACGAACTGATCGGCAATAAGCGTGGCGTGCAGTTGCAACTGGCACTGGCACGCTTGCGGCGCTGGCATCCTGAGTTGATGGTGTGGGGTATTTCCGCGACGCTGGGTAATCAGGCCCACGCCTTGGAGGTACTGGCCCCACAGGGCGGCGGCATCAATGTACAGGGGCAAACGGCCAAGGCACTGAAGGTCGACACCTTGCTGCCGCCCGTCACCGAGCGCTTTCCCTGGGCCGGGCATATCGGCTTGAAGATGTTGCCGCAAGTGGTCGCCGAGGTAGAGGCCAGCAGCAGTTGCCTGGTATTTACCAACACCCGCGCGCAATCCGAGATCTGGTACCAGGCGATTCTGGGCGCTCGTCCGGACTGGGCCGGCTTGATTGCCCTGCACCACGGTTCGTTATCGCGAGAGACCCGGGACTGGGTGGAGCGAGCGTTGAAAGATGGACAGCTCAAGGCAGTGGTGTGCACTTCCAGCCTCGACCTGGGCGTTGACTTCCTGCCGGTGGAACGGGTGCTGCAAATCGGCTCCGCCAAGGGCGTAGCGCGGCTGATGCAACGCGCCGGGCGCTCCGGCCACGCGCCAGGGCGGCCCTCACGGGTAACGCTGGTGCCCACCCACAGCCTGGAGCTGGTGGAAGCCGCAGCCGCCCAGGATGCGATCGCCCAACGGCGCATCGAAGCGCGGGAATCACCGTACAAGCCGCTGGATGTGCTGGTCCAACACTTGGTCAGCATGGCCTTGGGCGGCGGGTTTACGCCGGCGGCACTGTTCGACGAAGTGCGCGGCGCCTGGGCCTATCGCGACCTCACCGAAGCGGACTGGGCCTGGGCCCTGGGGTTTGTGCGCCATGGTGGCCTGTCACTCACCGCTTATCCGGATTACCGCCGGGTGGAGCCCGATGAGCACGGCATCTGGCGCGTTCCGGATGCCCGCCTGGCACGCCGCCACCGCATGAGCGTGGGCACCATCGTCAGTGACGCCAGCATCCAGCTCAAGTTCTGGAGCAAAGGCGGCGGCGGCAAGAACCTGGGCAGTGTCGAGGAAGGCTTTATTGCAAGGCTCAAGCCGGGGGATGGGTTTTTGTTCGCGGGGCGGTTGCTGGAATTGGTGCGCGTGGAAAACATGACCGCTTACGTACGCCGCAGCAACGCGAAAAAAGCCGCCGTGCCACGCTGGAATGGCGGGCGCATGCCCCTTTCCAACGAACTGGCCCAGGCGGTGGTCGAGCGTTTTGATGCCGCCGCGCATGGGCACTTCGACGGCCCAGAGATGAAGGCGGTGCAACCGTTGCTGCATACCCAATTGCGCTGGTCCGGGCTGCCGACCCGCGCGCATTTGCTGGCTGAAACCCTGCGGTCGCGAGAGGGCTGGCACCTGTTTCTGTACCCATTCGCTGGCCGCCAGGTACACCTGGGCCTAGCCAGTTTGCTGGCATGGCGGGTCAGCCAGCAGCAGCCGCTGACCTTTTCGATTGCGGTGAATGATTATGGCCTGGAGCTGTTGAGCGCCACCGAGGTGCAGTGGCCCCAGTTGTTGAATACAAGGTTGCTGAGCCCCCAAGGCCTGCTGGCGGATGTGGTCGCCAGCCTCAATGCCGGCGAACTGGCCCTGCGCCGCTTTCGCGAGATTGCGCGAATCGCCGGGCTGGTATTTGCCGGGTATCCCGGCGCGCCAAAAAGCACGCGACAAGTGCAGGCTTCCAGTGGTTTGTTCTTTGAAGTGTTCAAGCAATATGACCCACAAAATCTGCTGCTGGCCCAGGCAGGAGAAGAAGTTCTGCGGGACGAGCTGGATATTCGCCGACTGGAACAGACGCTGAATCATCTGTCGACGCTGAAGCTGGACCTGCACAGGATCCAGCGGCCCACGCCCCTGGCCTTTCCGCTGCTGGTAGAACGGATGCGCGAAAGCATGAGCTCGGAAAAACTCTCGGAGCGCATCGCGCGGATGGTCAAGGACCTGGAAAAAGTCGCCGACAAAGGGCAAGGCTGATGCATTACCCACTGACACTGGAAGGTGAAGAGCTATGGCTATTGCCGCAGAAAGCTGTGTACTGGCCCGCGCGTAAATGTTTACTGATCGCCGACGCGCATTTTGGCAAGGCGTCGGCCTATCGCAGCCTGGGGCAGCCGGTGCCACAGGGCACGACTACGGCCAACCTGGAAGGCCTGGACAGGCTGTTATCGGCCCTACCCTGCGAACAGTTGATCTTTCTCGGCGATTTCCTGCACGGCCCCGGCTCTCACGCCAGCGGCACCCTGAACGCAATCCGGGCCTGGCGTGAGCGCAATCGCACACTGGCATTGATCTTGATTCGCGGCAATCACGACAAACGTGCCGGCGACCCACCACTGGACTTGCGCATCGACGTGGTCGCGGAGCCTCTGCTGATGGGCCCTTTCGCCTTGCAACATGAGCCCGACGCCCATGCCAGCCATCATGTACTGGCGGGGCATGTGCATCCTGTGTACCACCTGCGCGGTAAAGGGCGCCAACGGCTACGCCTGCCGTGCTTCCAGGTCGGCGGGAGGGTAAGCCTGCTGCCAGCCTTTGGCGCGTTTACAGGGGGCTATGCCGTGGAGCAGGCCCCAGACCGCCGAATCTATGTGATCGGCGATCACCAGGTCTGGCCGATTCAATGATCGATAAGGCCTGCTCAGGGATCAGGCAACGGGCGCGGGTGGCGGCTCGTCCGGTAAGGTCGGCTCACCCGGTTCGGTAGGCTGTGGGTAATCAGGTTCGGGTTGACCAGGGATGCCCCCCGCGTGCGCGGGGTTGGCCATCAAGGACCAGGCCAGAACACCAATCTGGTTGGGTTCAAGCCGGGCGAGTTCTGCGCTGATTCGCGGGTCGATCTTCATAAGGTACTCCTCAAGTATGGCCCGGCGCGTTTCACACGCGCCGAAGCAGTACACCTAGATAGAGTCACTTTCTGCAGACAAATTCCCTTTACCCGTAGGCGCTTTCGATCAAGCGCGTGGGAGAGTGACGCCGCGTTGGCCCTGATACTTGCCCGCACGGTCCTTGTAAGACACTTCACAAGCCTCATCGGACTGCAGGAACAGCATCTGTGCCACGCCTTCGTTGGCGTAGATTTTCGCCGGCAAGGTGGTAGTGTTGGAGAATTCCAGGGTCACGTGGCCTTCCCACTCCGGCTCGAGCGGTGTGACGTTGACGATAATGCCGCAGCGGGCATAGGTGCTTTTACCCAGGCAGATGGTCAACACGTCGCGCGGAATACGGAAGAATTCCACGGTGCGCGCCAGGGCGAAAGAGTTGGGCGGGATGATGCACACGTCGCTCTTGACGTCGACGAAGCTCTTTTCGTCGAAGTTCTTTGGATCGACGATCGCCGAATTGATGTTGGTGAACACCTTGAATTCATCGGCGCAACGCACGTCGTAGCCATAGCTGGAAACACCGTACGAAATCACGCGCTCGTCGCCTTCGCCACGAATCTGACGTTCGACGAACGGCTCGATCATGCCGTGTTCCTGCGCCATGCGGCGAATCCACTTGTCCGATTTGATGCTCATGGCGGTGTCCTGAATAGCGAGGCGAAAAAAATCTGTGGGCCATCTTACCGGGGCCGGCGTTGGGGTTCAAAGGCCGTACGGGTTTTCTTGATCAATGCACGGCCGGTTATAAGCCATAGCGAGCGTGGCCGGGACCCGGACGGCAGGCGCCAATGACTGTAAATACCACCGCCAGTCACGAAAATAGAGAAACCTTCGGAAATACCATTGGCACGTTCCGGAAAAAGGGTTAAGGTGGCGCCACTGTGCTGCTTGTGTCACTGAGAATCTCTACACGATATGTTGAATTTCGATCCAACCATCTCCAAGAATTTTTCCTGCTCTTTGCACTCAGTCTCGGCCAGGGCTTTTCCTGAGTCGCAGTTAACTTTGTCCAAGGAGATACACCATGTCTAATCGCCAAACTGGTACCGTTAAGTGGTTCAACGATGAAAAAGGCTTCGGCTTCATCACTCCACAATCCGGTGACGACCTGTTCGTTCACTTCAAAGCTATCCAATCCGACGGCTTCAAAAGCCTGAAAGAAGGCCAACAGGTTTCTTTCATCGCTACCCGCGGTCAGAAAGGCATGCAAGCTGAAGAAGTTCAAGTTATCTAACTTGTACTGACTTAGTCGAAAAAACCCCGCCCTTAAAAGCGGGGTTTTTTTATGCCTGATCGTTCCCGCGCTCTGCGTGGGAACGATCAGGGCACAGCAAAACGCCCGATGCATTCACATGCATCGGGCGTTTTGTCATCGCTGCCCTACCAATCGTTATTGGAACAACGACTCACTCGACAAGCCATTCTTCTCCAGGATCTCGCGCAAGCGCTTGAGGCCCTCTACCTGGATCTGCCGCACCCGCTCACGGGTCAGACCAATCTCCAGACCTACATCCTCCAGGGTGCTGCTCTCATGACCGCGCAGGCCGAAGCGGCGAATCACCACTTCACGCTGCTTGTCCGTGAGCTCTGAGAGCCACTGGTCAATACTTTGGGAAAGATCATCGTCCTGCAACAGCTCGCAAGGGTCCGTCGGACGATCATCGGTCAGGGTGTCCAGCAGGGTCTTGTCCGAGTCCGGCCCCAGCGAGACATCGACCGAAGAGACACGCTCGTTAAGGCCGAGCATGCGCTTGACCTCCCCTACCGGTTTTTCCAGCAGGTTGGCGATCTCTTCAGGCGAAGGTTCATGATCGAGTTTTTGCGTCAGCTCACGCGCCGCCCGCAGGTAGACGTTGAGCTCCTTGACCACATGGATCGGCAACCGGATCGTGCGGGTCTGATTCATGATCGCCCGTTCGATGGTCTGGCGAATCCACCAGGTGGCATAGGTGGAGAAACGGAAGCCCCGCTCAGGGTC
The DNA here is from genome assembly GCF_041410225.1 of Pseudomonas sp. KT_2_4. Classification (NCBI taxonomy): domain Bacteria; kingdom Pseudomonadati; phylum Pseudomonadota; class Gammaproteobacteria; order Pseudomonadales; family Pseudomonadaceae; genus Pseudomonas; species Pseudomonas sp. KT_2_4. The sequence continues at coordinate 5,395,481 of NZ_CP166962.1, read as the reverse complement.
GAATTTTTCCACAGCCCGGATCAAGCCCAGGTTGCCCTCCTCGATCAGGTCCAACAGGGACAGCCCACGATTGACGTAGCGTCGGGCGATTTTCACCACCAGGCGCAGGTTGCTTTCAATCATGCGCTTACGCCCAGCCGGATCGCCCTTTTGCGACAGACGCGCAAAATGGACTTCTTCTTCGGGGGTCAACAGAGGGGAAAAGCCGATTTCATTGAGGTACAACTGGGTTGCGTCGAGCGCCCGCGTATAGTCAACGTACTTGTGCTGCTTCAACGCGGCAGCATTCTTGGATTTGGTGCGAACTGAAGGTGGTGATACCCCTTCATTATCTGACATCGTTTCCAAATCGATACCGGCCTCCATAAGGAGAACCTCATCGTCGATGTCAAACTCCGGCACTTCTTTACTGAGAGCCATTGTTATAGTCCTTTGGTGAGTTCGACCTCAAGCTCAAGCGACGCCTCTATCCTTGGCAACGCTGGAGCCTGTTCCTTCTACGTGAGGGAACAGGCTGTGCAACACATCAACGACGGGGCAGGAATTGCAGCGGATCTACAGGCTTCCCTTGGCGGCGAATCTCAAAGTGCAGTTTCACCCGGTCTGTGCCCGTTGACCCCATTTCGGCAATCGTCTGTCCGACCTTGACCTGCTGCCCCTCCCGAACCAACAACCTGCGGTTATGACCGTAGGCACTGACGTAGGTATCGCTGTGCTTGATGATGACCAGCTCGCCGTAGCCCCGCAAACCACTCCCGGCGTACACCACTGTCCCATCAGACGCAGCTAAAACAGGCTGTCCCAAATCCCCGGCGATATCAATGCCTTTATTCAAACTACCGTTTGAAGAGAATTTTCCAATCAACACTCCGTTTGAGGGCCATCCCCAACCGGCCGGCGCAGGCCCGGCGGGTGGCAACGGCGCGGGTGCCGGCTTGCTCGCAACCGTAGGCGCGGCGCTGCCTGCAGGCCGGGTAATGATGGTGGTCTTGCTCGAGGACGATGGCGAAGATCCCGACTTTGTCACAACTGCCGTAGGTGCAGAACCTGAGCGACCATCGAAACGAATGGTCTGCCCCGGATGGATCGTATACGGCACAGGAATGTTGTTACGGGCGGCCAGCGCCTTGTAGTCCCAGCCGTAACGAAAGGCAATCGAGAACAGGGTGTCGCCTTTGCGCACCACGTATTGGCCAGTGGTGACCGTAGGTCTCTGGGGGGTTGCGTTGGTACGGTCAACGACCCGCGCACCGCCGGATGGCGTGCTCGAGCAGGCTGCCAATAAGGAACTCAAGACAAGGCCAAGCACCAGTCGCTGAAAGCTTGTTTTACTCATTCGCTGCGCAGGACCTGTGAGACTCACCCGCCGCTCCCTTTGTGGTGGCTGAACGTTAACGCCTGGATCAGGCTTGAAATATGACGCAAGTATAACTGGGCATTGGCTTTTTACTGGCACCTGACTGAAAGGAAAAATTCATCATGTTTAATCGTGGCTGCCAGGTGTGTTGATTCAATAGACCCCGCCGTAAGACACATCCCCGCTTACAGAATTCACTGCCCGCGAATAAATGATCAGGCCAGCGGGCCGTTGAGCAAGGGGACGAAACGCACGGCACCGAGTACATGCCGGGAAAAACCTTCGTCCTCACGGATAATAAGCATCAACTGTTGCACTTCGCCGGAGCCCACCGGGATGACCAGCCGCCCGCCAGGTGCCAATTGATCCAGCAAGGCTTGCGGCACATCGGTGGCCACGGCGGTGACGATGATACCGTTGTAGGGCGCCAGCGCCGGCCAGCCCTCCCAGCCATCGCCCCAGCGGAATACCACGTTGCGCAGGTTCAGCTCCACCAGACGCTCTTTGGCCCGGTCCTGTAGCACCTTGATGCGCTCGACCGAAAACACTCGCTCTACCAATTGCGACAGCACGGCCGTCTGATAGCCAGAGCCGGTACCAATCTCCAGCACCTTGTCCAACGGCCCCGCCGCCAGCAATAGCTCGCTCATACGCGCAACCATATAGGGCTGAGAGATGGTCTGGTTGTGGCCGATGGGCAACGCTGTGTCTTCATAGGCGCGATGTGCCAGTGCCTCATCAACAAACAGATGCCGCGGCGTGCGTCGGATTACTTCCAGCACCTGTGCGTTGGACAAGCCTTCTTCATACAGACGCTGGATCAACCGCTCCCGGGTGCGCTGGGAGGTCATCCCGATGCCGCGGCGCAACAAGTCGTCTTGTTCACGAGCCATCAACGCAGTCCCTCCAGCCAGCCATCAAGGCCACTGAAGGCATCACTGAAGGTGCGATCAAACAGCAACGGGGTAACGGAGACATAGCCTTGCATCACCGCATGAAAGTCCGTGCCCTCGCCGCCATCTTCGGCGTCACCGGCCGCGGCGATCCAGTATCCTTCCTTGCCTCGTGGGTCGACCACCTTCAAGGGCGCCGCAGCACGGGCGCGATGGCCCAGGCGCGTGAGTTGGATACCGCGAATATGGTCGAGGGGCAAGTTGGGGATATTGACGTTGAGCACCGTACGCGGCGGCAGGTCCAGGGAGCCATGGGCCTCCACCAGCTTGCGCGCGTAATACGCCGCCGTCGCCAGATTATCCAATTGCCGCGAGGCAAAGGAAAAGGCAAAGCCGGTGCGGCCCAGGAAGCGCCCTTCAAGGGCGGCCGCCACGGTACCGGAATACAGCACGTCATCACCCAGGTTGGCGCCCAGGTTGATCCCCGAGACCACCAGGTCTGGCTGGTGCTCCAGCAGACTGTTGATCGCCAGGTGCACGCAGTCGGTGGGGGTGCCGTTAACGCTGATAAAGCCATTGGCCAGGACCCGCGGGTGCAGCGGACGGTCGAGCGTCAGCGAACTGCTGGCGCCGCTCTTGTCCTGGTCGGGGGCAACCACCACGCACTCGGCGTAATCCTGCAGCGCAGCATGGAGCGCGGCAAGACCGGGTGCGGTGGCACCGTCATCGTTTGATATCAGAATACGCATGGGCTGTCCGTCTGCCCCACCGGCACCAGATCAACAAGCTCGCGCACCAAGACAGTGGCGAAGCATCCGGCCGGCAGGACGAATTCCAATTGCAGAATGTCAGGCCCGGGATAATGCCACGTCAACCCGCCAATGGGCAGTCGCAGAATGCGACGTTCCTGGCTCATTCCCGCCTTCACCAGCCAATCACGTAGGTCAGCTTCGCCAGCGGCGACAGATTGTTCCAGCTCGTATGTAAGACCTTTCGCCGGTGAATCGCCCTCGCCCCACTGCGGGCCGGTGGGATGCAGGTCCAGAATCGCCAGGCGCGGGTCACTGCACTCAGCTTCCCCGGCCGGAAAAAAACTGCGACTGTCGGTAAACGCCAGCAGATCGCCAACTTGGGCTCGCTGCCATGAACCGTCGGCGACGCGAGCCGCCAACACTTGGTTGAACAGGTAACTGCGAGCGGTGGACAGCAAGCGCGAGCGCACGTTGCGCTGCTCGGGCAGGGCCTTGCGGGCAGCCCACTCGCGAGCATCCGCCACATTGCCGCCGTTGTGGCCAAAACGCTGGGTGCCGAAATAATTGGGGATGCCGTGCCGGGCAATCAACTGCAGACGTGCGTCGATGGCAGCGGTGTCGCCGACCAGTTGGGTCAGGCGCAAGGTGAAGCCGTTGGCCGAATGAGCCCCACGCTGCAACTTGCGTTTGTGACGGGCGGTTTTCAGGATCTTGAGGGTGTCGTTTTCTGCGCCGCTCATGTCCGGGTCGGCCTTGCCGGGCAATTGCACGCTGAACCACTGGCGGGTCAGGGCCTGACGGTCCTTGAGCCCGGCATAGCTGACGGTGCGCAATGGCACCCCAGCAGCCTTGGCGATACGCCGTGCCGCTTCCTCAGTGTTCAAGCCGCGCTTTTCCACCCACAGCCACAGGTGCTCGCCGTCGCCGGTCAGCGGGATGTCCAGCACCTCATCAACCTGGAAGTCTTCGGCTGTGGCCTTGAGTACCGCGCTGCCCAGGGCCTCGCCATAGGCCCTCGGGCCCAGCAGTTGCAGGTCGTTCATGCGCGCAGCAACAAGGCGACGGAGTGCACCGCGATGCCCTCTTCACGACCGGTAAACCCGAGCTTTTCGGTGGTGGTGGCTTTCACGTTGACTTGATCCAATTCAATTTGCAGGTCTGCGGCGATCGCTGTGCGCATCGCTTCGATATGGGGGGCCATTTTCGGCGCCTGGGCGACGATGGTGTTATCGACGTTGCCAACCTTCCAGCCCTTGGCATGGATCAGGCCGACCACATGGCGCAGCAACACACGGCTGTCCGCGCCCTTGAAGGTGGGATCGGTGTCCGGGAAGTGCTTGCCGATATCGCCCAATGCAGCCGCGCCGAGCAAGGCATCGCTCAAGGCGTGCAAGACCACGTCGCCGTCAGAATGAGCCAGCAACCCATGGTGGTGTGCAATACGCACGCCGCCCAGGGTGATGAAATCGCCTTCAGCGAAACGGTGCACATCGTAGCCGTGGCCAATACGCATAAAAAAACGCCCCGATTTAATTCAGGGCGTGATTCTACCTACTTTTGCCTCAGATTAACCGAGCAAAGCACGACCATGATGCCGCAAATGGTCTTCGATGAAGCTGGCGATGAAGAAGTAGCTGTGGTCGTAGCCAGGCTGCAGGCGCAGTTCCAGCGGATGGTTGGCTGCCTTGGCTGCTTGCAGCAGGGCTTCGGGCTTGAGCTGAACGGCGAGGAAATCGTCGCGATCGCCCTGGTCCACTAACAGCGGCAACTTTTCCGAGGCTTCGCTGATCAGCACGCAGGCATCCCATTCACGCCACTTCGAGCGCTCTTCCCCCAAATAACGGGAAAAGGCCTTCTGGCCCCACGGACAGTCCATCGGATTGTTGATCGGCGAAAATGCCGACACCGACAGGTAACGTCCAGGGTTGCGCAGCGCACAGACCAGCGCACCGTGACCGCCCATGGAGTGGCCGCTGATGCCGCGTTTATCCGACGCAGGGAAATGCACCTCCACCAGTGCCGGCAATTCCTGCACCACGTAGTCATGCATCCGATAGTGCTTGGCCCAGGGTTCCTGGGTGGCATTGAGGTAGAAGCCGGCGCCGAGGCCGAAGTCCCAGGCATTGTCCGGGTCGCCCGGCACGCCGGGGCCACGGGGGCTGGTGTCCGGCGCGACGATAATCAAGCCCAACTCGGCGGCCATGCGCTGGGCGCCGGCCTTCTGCATGAAGTTTTCGTCAGTACAGGTCAAACCGGACAGCCAATACAACACCGGCAGCTTGCCGCCCTGCTCCGCTTGCGGAGGCAGGTAGACGGCAAAGGTCATGTCGCAACCGAGCACATCGGAATGATGCTTGTAGCGTTTATGCCAGCCGCCGAAGCTCTTCTGGCATGACAGGTTTTCCAGACTCATGGCCGACCTCAGAAGTGAATGACGGTACGAATGCTCTTGCCTTCATGCATCAGGTCAAACGCTTTGTTGATATCTTCCAGGCCCATGGTGTGGGTGATGAAGGTATCCAGCGGAATTTCACCGGACTGAGCCATTTCCACGTAGCTTGGCAATTCGGTACGACCGCGCACGCCACCAAACGCCGAACCACGCCAGACGCGACCGGTGACCAGCTGGAATGGGCGAGTGGCAATTTCCTGGCCAGCACCGGCCACGCCGATGATCACTGACTCGCCCCAGCCTTTGTGGCAGCACTCAAGGGCCGCACGCATCAGTTGCACATTGCCGATGCACTCGAAAGAGAAGTCCACGCCGCCGTCAGTCAGGTCGACAATCACGTCCTGGATTGGGCGGTCGTAGTCTTTCGGGTTGATGCAATCGGTGGCACCCAGTTGCTTGGCGATTTCGAACTTGGCCGGGTTGATATCAATAGCAATGATGCGACCGGCCTTGGCCTTGACTGCACCGATAATCGCCGACAGGCCAATACCGCCCAGGCCGAAGACGGCCACGGTGTCGCCCGGCTTGACCTTGGCGGTGTTGATCACCGCACCGATGCCAGTGGTGACGCCACAACCGAGCAGGCAGACTTTTTCCAGCGGCGCTTCTTTAGGAATCTTGGCCACGGAGATTTCCGGCAGCACGGTGTACTCGGAGAACGTCGAGGTGCCCATATAGTGGAAAATCGGCTGGCCCTTGTAGGAGAAACGCGTGGTGCCATCCGGCATCAAGCCCTTGCCCTGCGTGGCGCGAATGGCCTGGCACAGGTTGGTCTTGCCACTCAGACAGAACTTGCACTTGCCGCATTCCGGGGTGTACAGCGGGATCACGTGATCGCCCACAGCCACCGAAGTTACGCCCTCGCCGATGGCTTCCACCACTGCGCCGCCTTCATGGCCGAGGATCGACGGGAAGATGCCTTCCGGGTCCGCCCCCGACAAGGTGTAGGCGTCGGTGTGGCACACGCCGGACGCGACCACCCGCAGCAGCACCTCGCCAGCCTTGGGCATGGCGACATCCACTTCAACAATTTCAAGGGGCTTCTTGGCCTCGAAGGCTACGGCGGCACGGGACTTGATCATCCGGGTTTCTCCATCGGGTTAAAAACTGAGACGGTGAGTGTAAATCATCACCTATTGATGAATAATTCGGACTAAAGCAAAACATTATTGCTGTACAGGGACAATCACCATGCTGGAGAACCGCTGGGAAGGCATTGACGAGTTTGTCGCGGTGGCCGAATGCAGCCAGTTCACGGCGGCGGCCGAACGGTTGGGGGTGTCTTCATCCCATGTCAGCCGGCAAGTGGCGCGCCTTGAAGAACGCCTGCAAACCCGATTGCTGTACCGCAGTACGCGCAAGGTGACTTTGACCGAAGCCGGTCAGACCTTCCTGCAGCACTGCCAACGCCTGCAGGACGGTCGCGAGGAAGCGTTGCGGGCGGTGGGCGACCTGACCAGCGAACCCAAGGGCATGTTGCGCATGACCTGCGCCGTGGCCTATGGCGAACGCTTTATCGTGCCGCTGGTGACACGATTCATGGCGCACTATCCGCAACTGCGCGTGGACATCGAGTTGACCAACCGCTCGCTGGACCTGGTGCATGAAGGCCTCGACCTGGCCATCCGCCTGGGACGCCTGCAAGACTCGCGCATGGTTGCCAGCCGCCTGGCACCTCGACGCATGTACCTATGCGCGTCGCCCTCCTACCTCGAACGGTACGGTCGGCCACACAGTTTGTCGGAGTTGAGCCGGCATAACTGCCTGATTGGCAGCTCGGATATCTGGCAAATGGCCCAGGATGGGCGGGAATTTTCCCAGCGCGTGCAAGGCAATTGGCGCTGCAACAGCGGGCAAGCGGTGCTGGATGCGGCGTTACAAGGCATGGGCTTGTGCCAGTTGCCGGATTACTACGTGCTGGAGCATCTGCACAGCGGGGCGTTGGTGTCGTTGCTGGAGGCTCATCAACCGCCAAATACTGCGGTGTGGGCGTTGTATCCGCAGCAGCGGCATTTGTCGCCGAAGGTGAGGAAGCTGGTGGACTTTTTGAAGGTGGGGTTGGCGCAGAGGCCGGAGTACAAGCATTGAATTGAGGTGGTCTGCACCGGCCTCATCGCGGGCAAGCCCGGCTCCCACAGTTGGACGTGTTGTTTGATGTGGCAGCGATCAAATGTGGGAGCTGGCTTGCCTGCGATGAAGCAGACCCGGTCTGACAGGTTACCGCCGGTTAGCCCAGCGCAACTTCAACCACTCCAGGTCTTCCGGCCGAGTCACCTTGATATTGTCCGAACGCCCTTCGATCAGGCGCGGCGCCTGCCCGGACCATTCCATGGCCGACGCTTCATCGGTGATCACCGCATCGGCCACCAGGCTGTCGGCCAAGGCGCGATGCAAGGCGCCCAGGCGGAACATCTGCGGCGTGTAAGCCTGCCAGATCAGGCTGCGATCAACGGTATCCACCACACGGCCATGCTTGTCGACACGCTTGAGGGTGTCGCGCGCCGGCACCGCCAGCAGGCCACCTACCGGATCGTCAGCCAGTTCCGCCAACAATTTGTCGAGGTCATCACGGCTCAGGTTAGGCCGCGCAGCGTCGTGCACCAACACCCAGTCGTCATCACTGGCGCCCAGGGCGTTGAGTTGCAGCAGCGCATTGAGCACCGAGCCGGAACGTTCCGAGCCCCCGTCGGCACGCTGGATACGCGGGTCAGTGGCGCATGCCAAGGTGGGCCAATAAGGATCGTCAATTGCAAGACTGACCACCAGGCCCTTGAGGCGTGGGTGGTCGAGAAAACAGCCGAGGCTGTGTTCGAGAATAGTGCGCCCGCCCAGTTGCAGGTACTGCTTGGGACGGTCTGCGGCCATACGGGCACCGACGCCCGCGGCAGGAATCACGGCCCAGAAGGCCGGTAAATCGTGGCTCATTGGGCCAACTGGTAGAGGGTCTCGCCCTCCTTGACCATGCCCAGTTCATGACGAGCCCGCTCTTCAACGGTCTCCGTGCCTTTTTTCAGCTCAAGCACTTCAGCGTCCAGGACACGGTTGCGCTCCAGCAGGCGTTCGTTTTCGGCACGCTGGTCGGCAATTTGCTGGGTCAGCTCTTCCACCTGCGCAAAGCTGCCATTACCGACCCATAGGCGGTACTGCAGGCCAGCCAGCAACAAGAGTAAGACGAGGAACAACCAATTGGGACTGCGCATCGAAATCCGGGTATCCAGTGAAAAAAGACAGTCATGCAAACCTTTTGCAGCAACTGATAGCACAAAGCCTGGAAAAACCAGGCTTGCGCTTGTCAGTCAGCAGATTAGCGCCGAAATTCACACTGACGTGAGATTTCTGACGCAATCCGCCGACTTTTTACCATTTACTGCTTAGCCGCGAAACTCGCCGCGACCGTTGTACTTGGCTTTACCTGCCAACTGCTCTTCGATGCGCAGCAATTGGTTGTACTTGGACACGCGATCGGAACGGCACAGGGAACCGGTCTTGATCTGGCCCGCCGAAGTACCCACGGCCAGGTCGGCAATGGTGGAATCTTCGGTTTCGCCGGAGCGATGGGAGATCACGGCGGTGTAGCCCGCGGCCTTGGCCATCTGGATGGCTTCCAGGGTTTCGGTCAGGGTGCCGATCTGGTTGAACTTGATCAGGATCGAGTTGGCGATCTTCTTGTCGATGCCTTCTTTCAGGATCTTGGTGTTGGTCACGAACAGGTCGTCACCCACCAGCTGGATTTTTTCGCCGATCTTGTCGGTGAGGATTTTCCAGCCATCCCAGTCGGACTCGTCCAGGCCGTCTTCGATCGAGATGATCGGGTAGCGCTGGGTCAGGCCTTTGAGGTATTCAGCGAAGCCTTCGGAGTTGAACACCTGGCCTTCGCCGGACAGGTTGTACTTGCCGTCTTCATAGAATTCGCTGGCGGCGCAGTCCAGGGCCAGGGTCACGTCGGTGCCCAGCTTGTAGCCAGCGTTGGCCACGGCTTCGGAGATGACTTTCAGTGCGTCTTCGTTGGAGGCCAGGTTCGGCGCGAAACCGCCTTCGTCACCCACGGCAGTGCTCAGGCCACGAGCCTTCAGTACAGCTTTGAGGTGATGGAAAATCTCGGTACCCATGCGCAGGCCTTCGGAGAAGGACTTGGCGCCAACCGGCTGTACCATGAATTCCTGGATGTCGACGTTGTTATCTGCGTGCTCGCCACCGTTGATGATGTTCATCATCGGCACCGGCATCGAGTAGACGCCCGGGGTGCCATTCAGATTGGCAATGTGTGCGTACAACGGCAGGTCCTGGTCCTGCGCAGCCGCCTTGGCAGCTGCCAGGGACACCGCGAGAATGGCGTTGGCGCCGAGGCTGCCTTTGTTTTCAGTGCCGTCGAGCTTGATCATCGCGTGGTCCAGGGCTTTCTGGTCCAGCGGGTCCTTGCCCAGCAACAGGTCACGAATCGGACCGTTGATGTTGGCTACAGCCTTGAGTACACCCTTGCCCAGGTAACGGCTCTTGTCGCCATCACGCAGTTCCAGCGCTTCGCGCGAACCGGTGGAAGCACCGGACGGCGCGCAGGCGCTGCCGATGATGCCGTTATCGAGAAGCACGTCGGCTTCGACGGTGGGGTTGCCACGGGAGTCGAGAACTTCACGACCTTTGATGTCGACGATTTTTGCCATTGTTGTAAACACTCCAAAGTTGACGAAAACGACGCAGCTGAAGGAAATCTTTTGACCGACCGCAAGGGTGGAACAACGGGGCAGGCTTGCAGACGACAAGGCTCAGGCCCGGGGGCCTGAGCGTAAAGCGTGGGAAATTCTACCGGAGAAATGCCAGTTACGCGGTCTCTACCGTCGGAAAACTCTTGACCAGCTCGTCCAACTGCTTGAGTTGGGCCAGGAATGGCTCCAGCTTGTCCAGGCGCAGGGCGCACGGGCCATCGCATTTGGCGTTGTCCGGGTCCGGGTGAGCTTCAAGGAACAGGCCCGCCAGGGACTGGCTCATGCCCGCCTTGGCCAGGTCCGTCACCTGGGCACGTCGCCCGCCAGCGGAGTCCGAACGACCACCGGGCATTTGCAGCGCATGGGTCACGTCGAAGAACACGGGGTATTCGAACTGTTTCATGATGCCGAAACCGAGCATGTCCACCACGAGGTTGTTGTAGCCGAAGCTCGAACCCCGCTCGCAGAGGATCAACTGGTCGTTACCCGCTTCCACGCATTTGCTCAGGATGTGTTTCATCTCCTGAGGAGCGAGGAATTGGGCTTTCTTGATGTTGATCACAGCGCCGGTCTTGGCCATGGCGACCACGAGGTCGGTCTGGCGCGACAGGAAGGCCGGCAACTGGATGATGTCGCACACCTCGGCGACCACGGCAGCCTGCTCAGGCTCGTGGACGTCGGTGATGATCGGCACGCCGAAGGCTTGCTTGATGTCCTGGAAGATCCGCATGCCTTCTTCAAGGCCCGGGCCGCGATAGGAGGTCACGGACGAACGGTTGGCCTTGTCGAAGCTGGCCTTGAAGACGTAAGGGATACCCAGTTTCTGGGTGACCCGCACGTACTCCTCACACACCTGCATCGCCATGTCACGGCTTTCCAGCACGTTCATGCCGCCGAACAGCACCATGGGCTTGTCGTTGGCAATCTCGATGTCGCCTACGCGAATGATCTTCTGGGCCATCAGGTTTACGCCTTCTTCTGATGTTGCGTCAGTGCTGCTTTGACGAAACCACTGAACAACGGGTGACCGTCGCGCGGCGTCGAGGTGAACTCCGGGTGGAACTGACACGCCACGAACCACGGATGATCCGGTGCCTCGACCACTTCAACCAGCTTGCCATCACCGGAGCGGCCGGAGATTTTCAGGCCAGCTTCTTTGATCTGCGGCAGCAGGTTATTGTTCACTTCATAGCGGTGGCGGTGACGCTCGACGATCACGTCCTTGCCGTAGCAGTCGTGTACCAGCGAGCCAGCTTCCAGCAGGCAATCCTGTGCACCCAGGCGCATGGTGCCGCCCAGGTCGGACGTTTCGGTACGGGTTTCAACGGCGCCAGTGGCGTCTTCCCACTCGGTGATCAGACCCACGACCGGATGGCCGCTGCTGTGATCGAACTCGGTGGAGTTGGCGTCTTTCCAGCCCAGCACGTTACGAGCGAACTCGATAACGGCCACTTGCATGCCCAGGCAGATACCCAGGTACGGCACCTTGTTTTCACGGGCGTACTGCACGGCAGTGATCTTGCCTTCCACACCACGCAGGCCGAAACCGCCGGGAACGAGGATCGCGTCAACACCTTCGAGCAGCGCGGTGCCCTGGTTCTCGATGTCTTCGGAGTCGATGTAGCGCAGGTTGACCTTGGTACGGTTGCTGATACCGGCGTGGCTCATGGCTTCGATCAGCGACTTGTACGCGTCCAGCAGTTCCATGTATTTGCCGACCATGGCGATGGTGACTTCATGCTCTGGGTTGAGCTTGGCGTCGACAACCGCTTCCCACTCGGACAGGTCTGCACCGCCGCACTGCAAGCCGAAACGCTCGACCACAAAATCATCCAGCCCCTGGGAATGCAGGATGCCCGGGATCTTGTAGATGGTGTCGGCGTCTTCCAGGGCAATCACCGCACGCTCTTCAACGTTGGTGAACTGCGCAATCTTGCGACGCGAGGAAATGTCGATCGGGTGATCGGAGCGGCATACCAGCACATCCGGCTGCAGGCCGATGGAACGCAGTTCCTTGACCGAATGCTGGGTAGGCTTGGTTTTGGTTTCGCCGGCAGTGGCGATGTACGGCACCAATGTCAGGTGCATCAGCATCGCGCGCTTGGCGCCGACTTCGAAACGCAACTGGCGGATGGCCTCGAGGAACGGTTGGGACTCGATGTCACCCACGGTGCCACCGATCTCGACCATGGCCACGTCGGCATCGCCTGCACCCTTGATGATGCGGCGCTTGATTTCGTCGGTGATGTGCGGGATCACCTGGATGGTTGCACCCAGGTAGTCACCACGGCGCTCTTTGCGCAACACGTGCTCGTAGACACGGCCGGTGGTGAAGTTGTTGTTCTGGGTCATGGTCGTGCGGATGAACCGCTCGTAGTGGCCCAGGTCCAGGTCGGTCTCGGCGCCGTCGTGGGTGACGAACACTTCACCGTGCTGGAACGGGCTCATGGTGCCCGGGTCGACGTTGATGTACGGGTCCAGCTTGAGCATGGTGACCTTAAGTCCCCGCGCCTCCAGGATGGCCGCCAATGAAGCGGAGGCAATGCCTTTCCCCAATGAAGAAACAACACCGCCCGTGACGAATATGTAGCGCGTCATGAAAAACCCTAGAAGTCTGCGTTAAAGCGGTCCGAGCCGCCGGGGAAAGCGAAGGAAGGCCGAAGCCCCCGATCACCTGCATTAATCACAGTGCACCTTTCAAAAAAACCGCCGCGTTGTGACAGACCAGCAATGAAACACCGGTACGTTGATCGCTACACATTTTTTGGAATCGCCCAGCAAAGACTGCTTGGTAATCGGCAACGACTGCGATTCAGGCGAATCCACAGAAGTTGTATCAAGAAGGGAGCGTAGTCTACCGGAAAGGCGCTATCAGCTCAAACCTTGATCGCAGGTCTGTGGCAACCAATCCAATTGCACCTCACCCATCGACCGGGCCCATGCCCCCGCAACGCTTGGCACAGCCAGCAATTGCTCGCCCCGATAGACCAGCGGCAATCTGCCACGGACGAAGCCCGGCATGCCGCTTTCATTCAGCAGACGCTTGAGATCGCGCCGGCCTCGGCCCGGTACGTCGATGATTTCGCCACCCTGGCGATAACGCACCTGCAGCGGGCCTTCGGGGGCCTTGCCGATAAATCTCAGTTGGCCATTACCCGATAACTCTAGTGGATTTTGCGGATCGGGCCAGCTCACCGATGCGTCGGAAAACTCCGACCATGTGGAGGGCAACCACCAGATGCGTTCACCGCTACGCTGCATTTGGCCGTCGGCCAGGCGCCACAGAGGCTGTGCGTCCCCCTTGGCATCGCGCAGGGCATGCCAACCGGCCCAGTGATCGCTGTCGGGTAAACGGGTCAGTGGCGCGAGCCAATGCCGCAGGGCGTTACGCTGGCGGGCATCGGATAATTCACGCAATGGTTCAAGCGCCAGAGACGGCAGAGGCAACCAGGGAAACGCAGAAGGCTGATCGGCGCGCTGCAGGTCCATCATCGCCAATTCGTCGAGCAGCCCTTGCGCCTCAGCCATGTGTTCAGCCGTGCGAGCCAAGTGGGTGATCGCCTGGGGCCAGCGCTCCGTCACGGCAGGGAGTACACGGTGACGCAAGTAATTGCGGGAAAACCGGGAATCAACGTTGGAGGGGTCGTCGATCCACTGCAACTGATGCTGATGGGCGTAGGCTTCCAGCTCGCTACGGGTGCACGCCAGCAACGGCCGCACCAAGCGGCCTTGGGCCAACGGGCGATGCTCAGGCATAGCCGCCAACCCTCGCACACCGGCGCCACGCAGCAGGCGAAACAGCAGGGTTTCGGCTTGATCGTCGCGATGCTGGCCAGTGAAAAGCACCTCCCCTGCCTCCATGACTTGCATGAACGCTTGGTAGCGCGCCTCGCGGGCCGCGCGTTCAAGGCTCGCACCGGGACTGACCTGCACGCGCATGACGCGCAAGGGTACGCCCAGGCTGTCGCAGACCGATTGGCAATGAGCAGGCCACGCCTCGGCAGCAGCTTGCAGGCCATGGTGGACATGGACGGCGCTGACAGGAGGCAGATTTTCGATGTTGGCCAGTGAGACCAGGAGGTGCAGCAGGACGGTGGAGTCGAGACCGCCGGAGAACGCGATATGCCAGGCCGGGGCGTTGCGCCAGGGGGCCAGGGTGTGCAGGAGTGTGGCCGGCAGGGTTGGTTTCATCACACGTCACCGCCGCAAAGCTTGAATACGTTCGTCAGCATACACAAAGCAAATGTGGGAGCCGGGCTTGCCCGCGATGCAGGCACCTCGGTGTATCAGTGATACCAAGGTGATGCTATCGCAGGCAAGCCAGCTCCCACACAAGCCGGCTACTACATTGGGTACAGCGTCGGCTTAGAGGCCGTAGCTCATCAGGCGCTCATAACGACGAGCCAGCAGCGCTTCGTTATCCAGCTTCTTGAGCATCGCCAGTTGCGAACCCAACTCGGCACGGATGGTCGCAGCGGCGGCAGCCGGGTCACGGTGGGCGCCGCCCAGTGGCTCGGCGATGACCTTGTCCACGATACCCAGGCCTTTGAGGCGATCGGCGGTGATGCCCATGGCTTCGGCAGCGTCCGGCGCCTTTTCGGCGGTTTTCCACAGGATCGAGGCACAACCTTCCGGCGAGATCACCGCGTAGGTCGAGTACTGCAACATGTTCAGTTGGTCGCAGACACCAATGGCCAGGGCACCGCCGGAACCACCTTCACCAATCACAGTGGCGATGATCGGGGTTTTCAGGCGCGCCATGACGCGCAGGTTCCAGGCAATCGCTTCGCTCTGGTTGCGCTCTTCGGCGTCGATACCCGGGTAGGCACCCGGCGTGTCGATGAAGGTCAGGATAGGCATCTTGAAGCGCTCGGCCATTTCCATCAGGCGGCACGCCTTGCGATAGCCTTCCGGGCGCGGCATGCCGAAGTTGCGGCGTACTTTCTCGCGCACTTCACGGCCTTTCTGATGACCGATCACCATAACCGGCTGATCGTCCAGGCGAGCGATACCGCCCACAATGGCCGCGTCGTCGGAGAAGTGACGGTCGCCGTGCAACTCGTCGAACTCGGTGAAGATGTGTTCGATGTAGTCCAGGGTGTAGGGACGGCGCGGGTGGCGAGCCAGGCGCGCGATCTGCCAGCTGGTCAGCTTGCCGAAGATGTCTTCGGTGAGCGTGCTGCTCTTGTCTTGCAGGCGAGCGATTTCATCACCGATGTTCAGCGAATTGTCATTGCCGACCAGGCGCAGCTCTTCGATCTTGGCTTGCAGGTCAGCGATCGGCTGTTCGAAATCAAGAAAATTCGGGTTCATAAGCGTCCGTCTTGGGTCGACGGCCAAGGGGTGCCTGGCCAGCCGGTTGTCTATTCGCGCCCTACCTTAAGGGAGAGGCGCGTTTAGGTCGAGATTAAATGTTTAGTCGAGATCAGATCTATCTGACCGTCAACGGTATTGGAGGAAGACGTTGTCTCGCCCGAACTGGTCACGCAAAGCTTGAATCAAGCCATCAGCGGGATCAATTCGCCACGTCTCACCAAACTGCAACATGGCCTTGGCATCGCTGCCGGTGTACTCCATGGTCACCGGGCATGCGCCACGATGGCGTTTTAGCAGGTCACCCAACCAGCGTAGCTGATCGCCTTTAAGCGCTTCGGTTTTGACCTTCAGGCGCAGGCTTTCGGCCAGGTTGGTGCGGGCGTCTTCCATGCTCATCACGCGCTTGATGCGCAGGCGCAGGCCACCGGAGAAGTCATCATTGCTGACCTCCCCTTCCACCACCACCATGGCGTCGGTCTGCAACAGCGATTGGGCGGAGTGAAACGCGTCGGCAAACAATGACGCTTCGATGCGGCCCGAGCGGTCATCGAGGGTGATGAAGCCCATCTTGTCGCCCTTCTTATTTTTCATCACCCGCAGGGCGATGATCATACCGGCGACGGTCTGGGTATCCCGCGCCGGTTTGAGGTCGATGATGCGCTGACGGGCAAAACGGCGGATTTCGCCTTCGTACTCGTCAATCGGGTGACCGGTGAGGTACAGGCCCAAGGTGTCTTTTTCACCCTTGAGGCGTTCCTTCAGAGTCAGCTCCTTGGCCTTGCGGTGATTCGCGTAGACATCCGCATCCTCTTCGACGAACAGCCCGCCAAACAGGTCGGCGTGGCCGCTGTCATGGGTACGAGCGGTCTGCTCGGCGGCCTTGATCGCCTCTTCCATGGCGGTCAGCAGCACCGCCCGGTTACGATCGATATTGGCCTGGTAAGCCTTGGGCTCATCATGAAAATACGGGCCAAGACGGTCGAGTGCGCCGCTGCGGATCAGGCCATCGAGGGTACGTTTGTTGATGCGCTTGAGATCCACCCGCGCGCAGAAATCGAACAGGTCCTTGAACGGCCCGTCCTGACGCGCTTCGGTAATGGCCTCCACCGGACCTTCGCCCACGCCTTTGATCGCGCCGAGGCCATAGATGATGCGGCCTTCGTCGTTCACCGTGAACTTGAACTCCGAAGCGTTCACGTCCGGCGCGTCGAGGCGCAGCTTCATGGTGCGCACTTCCTCGATCAAGGTCACGACCTTGTCGGTGTTGTGCATATCCGCCGAGAGTACCGCCGCCATGAACGGTGCCGGGTAGTGGGCTTTCAACCAGGCGGTCTGGTACGACACCAGGCCATAGGCGGCGGAGTGGGATTTGTTGAAGCCATAACCGGCGAATTTTTCTACCAGGTCGAAGATGTTACCGGCCAGGTCGGCATCGATGTTGTTGGTGGCGCAACCTTCAATGAAACCGCCGCGCTGCTTGGCCATTTCCTCGGGCTTTTTCTTACCCATGGCGCGACGCAGCATGTCCGCACCGCCGAGGGTGTAGCCGGCCATCACCTGGGCGATCTGCATCACCTGTTCCTGGTACAGGATGATGCCGTAGGTCGGCGCCAGTACGGGCTTGAGGCCCTCGTACTGGTAGTCGGAGTGCGGGTAAGCCAGCTCGGCGCGGCCGTGTTTACGGTTGATGAAGTCATCCACCATGCCCGATTGCAGCGGGCCCGGACGGAACAGGGCCACCAGTGCGATCAAGTCTTCCAGGCAGTCGGGCTTGAGCTTTTTGATCAGCTCCTTCATGCCCCGGGATTCAAGCTGGAACACCGCCGTGGTTTCGGCTTTTTGCAGCAGGCTATAGGTCGGTTTGTCGTCCAGCGGGATAAACGCGATATCCAGCGGTTCTTCGCCGACCTTGGCACGGTCGCGGTTGATGGTCTTGAGTGCCCAGTCGATGATCGTCAGGGTCCGCAGGCCGAGGAAGTCGAACTTCACCAGGCCGGCGGCCTCCACGTCGTCCTTGTCGAACTGGGTGACCAGGCCGTCGCCTTCTTCATCGCAATAGATCGGCGAAAAGTCGGTGAGCTTGGTCGGCGCAATAACCACGCCACCAGCGTGTTTACCGACGTTACGCACCACGCCTTCGAGCTTGCGCGCCATGTCCCAGATTTCGGCGGCTTCTTCATCGACCTTGATGAAGTCGCGCAGGATTTCTTCCTGCTCGTAGGCTTTTTCCAGGGTCATGCCGACTTCGAACGGGATCATCTTCGACAGGCGGTCGGCCAAACCGTAGGACTTGCCCTGCACCCGCGCCACGTCGCGAATTACCGCTTTGGCGGCCATGGAACCGAAGGTGATGATCTGACTTACTGCGTTGCGGCCGTATTTCTCGGCCACGTATTCAATCACGCGGTCACGACCATCCATGCAGAAGTCGACGTCGAAGTCGGGCATGGATACCCGTTCCGGGTTCAGGAACCGTTCGAACAGCAGGTCATATTCAAGCGGGTCAAGGTCGGTGATCTTCTGTACGTAGGCCACCAGCGAGCCAGCACCTGACCCCCGGCCCGGACCTACCGGCACGCCGTTGTTTTTCGCCCACTGGATAAAGTCCATTACGATCAGGAAGTAGCCGGGGAACCCCATCTGGATGATGATATCCAGCTCGAAATTCAACCGATCGACATACACCTGGCGCTTGGCTTCGTAGTCCTCGGTGGTGTCCTTGGGCAGCAGGACGCTGAGGCGTTCCTCCAGGCCATCGAACGACACTTTGCGAAAGTATTCGTCGATGGTCATGCCATCGGGAATCGGGAAGTTGGGCAAAAAGTGCTTGCCCAGCTTTACTTCGATGTTGCAGCGCTTGGCGATCTCGACGGAGTTTTCCAGGGCCTCGGGCAAGTCGCTGAACAGCTCCGCCATTTCCTCGGCGCTTTTGAGGTACTGCTCTTCGCTGTAGTTCTTCGAGCGGCGCGGGTCATCCAGGGCCCGGCCTTCACCGATGCACACGCGGGTTTCGTGGGCTTCGAAGTCTTCTTTCTTGATGAAGCGCACATCGTTGGTCGCCACCAGCGGCGCACCCAGCTTATCGGCCAGGGCGACGGCAGCGTGCAGATGCTCTTCATCGTTGGGACGGTTGGTGCGCTGGACTTCCAGGTAGAACCGGCCTGGGAACACCTGCATCCACTCACGCGCCAGCACTTCGGCTTCCTGAGGGTTGCCGCCCAGCAGCGCGATACCGATTTCGCCCTCTTTGGCCGCCGAGAGCATGATCAGGCCTTCGCTGGCTTCGGCCACCCACTCGCGCTCGATGATGATCGAGCCGTTACGCTGGCCATCGATAAAGCCACGGGAGATCAGTTCGGTGAGGTTGCGATAACCCACGCCGTTCATCGCCAGCAGGCTGATGCGGCTCAGGGGGTTATCCGGGTCTTTGTTGGACAGCCAGAGGTCGGCGCCGCAGATCGGCTTGATGCCGGCGCCCATGGCGTTCTTGTAGAACTTGACCAGGGAACACATGTTGTTCTGGTCGGTAACCGCGACCGCAGGCATGTTCATGCCCACCAGGGTTTTGACCAGCGGTTTGATCCGTACCAGGCCGTCGACCAGGGAGTACTCAGTGTGCAGGCGTAGATGAACGAATGAAGCCGGCATAGTGATCCTGTCTTGATACATGAAAACAACAAGGCCCGGATTGTACCGGGCCTGGGTAAAAACATCAGCCTTGCTGCTAAACCTCGATCAGACTTTCACGGGCCTCATAAGCCTGGCGCACCGGGGCAAACGAGCGGCGATGGATCGGGGTGGGGCCGAGCCGAGCCAGAGCTTCCAGATGAACGGGGGTCGGGTAGCCTTTATGGCCACCAATGCCGTAGCCGGGATAGATCAATTCGAACGCGGCCATTTCACGGTCGCGGCTGACCTTGGCCAGGATCGAGGCAGCCGCAATGGCCGGAACCTTGCTATCGCCCTTGACCACCGCTTCGGACGGCATTGTCAGTTTAGGGCAGCGGTTACCGTCGATCATCGCCATTTTCGGGGTGATGTGCAGCCCTTCCACAGCACGCTGCATCGCCAGCATGGTGGCGTGCAGGATAT
This sequence comes from Pseudomonas sp. KT_2_4, assembly GCF_041410225.1. Classification (NCBI taxonomy): domain Bacteria; kingdom Pseudomonadati; phylum Pseudomonadota; class Gammaproteobacteria; order Pseudomonadales; family Pseudomonadaceae; genus Pseudomonas; species Pseudomonas sp. KT_2_4. Next base: position 5,375,916 of record NZ_CP166962.1, on the reverse strand, counting down.
TCAGCTCGTCGATTTCTTCGACTTCAGCCCGGGCGATATGCCAGCTCAGGGCTTTTTCACAGATTTCGTCATAGAGTTTTTCGCGACGGGCTTCGGTGAGCTTCTTCGAATCGTTGAGCCCCAGGATCGGGCGGTTCGGATCAAGGATCACCGCCGCCGTAACCACTGCGCCACAGAGCGGACCGCGCCCGACTTCGTCAACACCCGCCACCAGTTCGTGGGCCTGGGCAACGAGGCTGAAATCCAGGCCCATTTGCATGGTCATAAGGCTTCCTGTTTATGGCCGATCAAGGTCAACACGGCGTCGGCCGCCTGGTTCGAGGCGTCACGGCGTAACGTGCGGTGAATATCGTCGAAACCACGGGTCTGCTCTTCGCCGCCGTCGATCAAGGGTAGTAGGGTTTGCGCAAGCGCGTCGGGCGTTGCATCGTCCTGCAACAACTCCGGCACCAGCAGGCGCTGGGCCAACAGGTTGGGCAAGGAAATGTAAGGGCTCTTGACCATGCGCTTGAGAATCCAGAAGGTCAGTGGCGCCAGGCGATAGGCCACGACCATCGGCCGCTTGTACAGCAAGGCCTCAAGCGTGGCGGTGCCCGAGGCGATCAACACCGCATCGCAGGCTGCCAGGGCCAGGTGGGACTGGCCATCGAGCAGCGTCAACGGCAGGCTGCGACCTTCCAGCAGGGTTTCGATCTGGGCACGGCGTTGTGGGCTGGCACAGGGCAGTACAAAGCGGATCCCCGGCTTTTGCGCCTGGAGACGTTCGGCGGCATCAAAAAACAGCGCTCCCAAACGTCCTACCTCGCCGCCACGGCTCCCTGGCATCAACGCAACCAAGGGGCCATCGCGCAAGCCCAGCTCGGCACGCGCAGCCGCACGATCAGCTTGCAAGGGAATGGCGTCAGCCAGGGTGTGGCCGACAAACCGCACCGGCACGCCCTTCTCTTCGTAGAACCGGGCTTCGAATGGCAGCAAGGTCAGCATCAGGTCGCAGCCTTCGCGGATTTTCAACACACGCTTCTGGCGCCACGCCCACACGGATGGGCTGACGTAGTGCACGGTCTTGATCCCGGCCTGGCGCAACTTGAGTTCGATATTGAGCGTGAAATCCGGCGCATCGATGCCGATAAAGACGTCAGGCTGTTCTTCGATCAGTGTCTTGATCAACAGCTTGCGGCGAGCCAGCAGCTCACGCAGGCGCCCCAAGACTTCCACCAGCCCCATGACCGACAGGCGCTCCATGGGGAAGTAGGAGGTCAGGCCTTCGGCCTGCATCAATGGGCCACCGACCCCGATAAATTCCACCGCCGGATGCTGGGCCTTGAGCGCCCGCATCAAGCCGGCACCCAGGATATCGCCGGAAGCTTCACCGGCCACGAGCGCAATACGCAGAGTGGCCATGATCAGCGAGTGATGCCGCGAGTCGAGGTCTGGATGGAGTCACGGAACACCGCGACTTCCGAGAACTGCGTGGCAGGCTCGGCCAACTCGGCCAAGGCCTGTTCCACGGTCAACCCTTGGCGGTAAACCGTCTTGTAGGCACGGCGCAGGGCGTGGATGGCGTCTTCGCTGAAACCGCGACGACGCATGCCCTCGAAGTTCATGCTACGGGCTTCGGCAGGGTTGCCGAACACCGTCACGAACGCCGGGACATCCTTGCCGATGGCGGTGCCCATGCCGGAAAAGCTGTGGGCGCCGATGTGGCAGTATTGATGCACCAGGGTAAAACCGGAGAGGATCGCCCAGTCATCAACGTGCACATGGCCTGCCAACGCAGTGTTGTTGACCAGAATACAATGGTTGCCGATCACGCTGTCATGGCCGATGTGCGCATAGGCCATGACCAGATTGTGATCACCCAAGGTGGTTTCGGCGCGATCCTGCACGGTGCCGCGGTGAATGGTGACGCCTTCACGAATGATGTTGTGGTCACCGATGACCAGGCGTGTTTCTTCACCCTTGTACTTCATGTCCGGGGTGTCTTCGCCTACCGAGGAAAACTGGTAGATACGATTGTGTTTGCCAATTCGGGTGGGACCCTTGAGGATCACGTGCGGCCCGATGACAGTCCCCTCGCCGATTTCCACACCTGCGCCGACGATCGACCAAGGGCCGACCTCAACGTCGGCGGCCAGTACGGCCGACGGATCGATGATTGCGCGAGGGTCAATCAAACTCATAGTTTGCGTTCCGCACAGATGATCTCGGCAGAGCACACCGGCTTGCCATCTACCGAGGCCTGGCATTCAAACTTCCAGATCTGGCGTTTGCAACTGATGAACTTGGCTTCCAGGATCAACTGGTCACCCGGGGTGACCGGGTTGCGAAAACGCAGTTTGTCGGAACCCACGAAATAGTAAAGCGTGCCGTCGGCAGGCTTGAGGTCGAGCATTTTGAAACCAAGGATACCGGCAGCCTGGGCCATGGCTTCGATGATCAACACACCTGGCATGATTGGATGCGCAGGAAAGTGACCATTGAAGAATGGTTCGTTGATGCTGACATTCTTGTAGGCACGAATGCGCTTTTCCTCGACGTTGAGGTCCACTACGCGGTCCACCAGCAGGAACGGGTAACGGTGAGGCAGGTATTCGCGAATCTCGTTGATGTCCATCATTTCGGGGGGAAGCCTGTAATAAAGATTGGGGGCGGGCGCACCAGGCGCACGCCCCGCTAGCAAATCAAGGAGGCCGTCTAGCGGCCGCGCACACTTGATATGGAAATGGTATCAGCCTTCTGATGAAGCATTACCGCCAGGGGTCACGTCCCCGACACGCTTTTCAAGCTGTTTGATACGTCGTGCCATGTCGTCGATCTTCCTCAAACGCGCGGCACTCTTGCGCCATTCGGCCGCAGGTTGCATCGCGGTACCGGATGAATAGGCCCCTGGCTCTGTGATCGAGTGGGTCACCATGGTCATGCCGGTGATGAAGACGTTGTCGCAAATGTCGATATGCCCCACCAGCCCCACGCCACCGGCGAGCATGCAATGCTTGCCGATCTTGGTGCTGCCGGAAATACCCACGCAGGCGGCCATGGCGGTGTGATCGCCAATCTGTACGTTGTGAGCGATCTGGATCTGGTTATCGAGCTTCACACCGTTACCGATCACGGTATCGGCCAAGGCTCCGCGATCCACAGCAGTGTTCACACCGATCTCCACATCGTCGCCGATCAGTACGCCACCGACCTGGGCAATCTTGTGCCAGACACCTTTGGAGTTGGCAAAGCCAAAGCCTTCGCCGCCGATAACAGCACCGGACTGTATGACCACACGTTGACCAATACGCACATCGTGGTAGAGAGTCACGCGGGGGGCTAGCCAACCATCGGCACCAATTTCACAGCGTGCACCGATAAAGCAGTGGGCACCCACGGTGACACCAGCACCAATACGCGCCCCGCTCTCGATCACGGCAAACGCACCGATGCTGGCGGCAGGGTCAACCTGGGCATCCTCGGCGATCACGGCAGACGGGTGAATACCGCCAGCCGCCTTCGGCTTGGGATCGAACAGGTGCGACGCCTTGGCGTACGACAGGTACGGGTCGGCCACCACCAGCGCATCCCCGGTAAACCCTTCGGCGTCAGCGGCCTTCAGCAACACGGCTGCGGCCTGGCAGTCGACCAGGTATTTACGGTATTGAGGATTTGCGAGGAAGCTCAACTGAGCTGGGCCAGCCTCCTGCAAGGTGGCTAGCCCAGTGATTTCTTTCTCCTTGGAGCCACGTAAGGTGGCCCCCAGGAACTCGGCCAACTCGCCGAGCTTGATAGTCGCTGTCATGGTTTACTTCAGCTGGTTCATGCGCTCGATCACCTGGCGGGTGATGTCGTATTGAGGCTTGACGTCGATCACGGCGCCACGCTCGAACACCAGGTCAAAGGCACCCTTCTTGATGACTTCTTCCACAGCGCTGTCCAATTTAGGCTTGAGCTGCTTGAGCATTTCGCGGTCGGCCACAGCCTTGGCTTCGTTCAGCTCCTTGGATTGGAACTGGTAGTCACGGGCCTTTTGCTTGAATTCAAGCTCCAGACGCTCGCGCTCGCCTTGCTGCATCTTGTCGCCACCGGCTACCAGGCGGTCCTGGATACCCTTGGCGCTGCTTTCCAGCGTCTTGAGTTTGGTCAGTTGCGGACCGAATTTCTTCTCGGCATCCACGGCATATCGCTTGGCCGCATCGGACTCCAGCAGGGCCATCTGATAGTTCAGGACCGCGATTTTCATTTCGGCGAAGGCCGGGGTGGTGACCAGCACAGTGGCCAGCAAGACCAATTGAGTCAACTTACGCACGATGTACTCCTACAGAATCCGTTGTCGTTATCTTAGGTCAGACGCTTAGAACGTCTGGCCGAGGGAGAATTGGAAAATCTGGGTTTCAGCGTTATCCGGTTTCTTGATCGGCATGGCCAGAGCAAAGCTCAACGGGCCCAGCGCAGTCACCCAGGTCACACCCACGCCCACGGAGCTCGCCAGGTTGCTGAGGCTTACGTCGTTGCACTGAGTGTTGGACTTCAAGCCACTTGGGTTCTTGATCTGTTCGCACTTGGAGTCGAACACGTTACCCACGTCCCAGAAGACCGAAGTACGCAGGGAACGCTGGTCCTTGACGAACGGCAGCGGGAACAGAATCTCCGCACCACCCTGGATCAACACGTTACCACCGAATGGCAGCGGGTCGTTGTCCGAGTCAGCGACAGTGCCCTGGTTACCAGTCCGGTCAACACCGCGGCTTGGCGTACCACGCGGACCCAAGGTGCTGTCCTTGAAACCACGTACCGAATTGAAACCACCTGCATAGTAGTTTTCATAGAACGGCAAGCCATCGGTCGAACCATAACCGTCGCCATAGCCCAGCTCTGTGTGCAGGCGCATGGTGTAGTTATCGCTCAACGGCTGGAACAACTGGCCGCGGTAGTCGAGCTTGAAGAACGACAGGTCGCTGCCCGGCGTGGTGACTTCCGCAGTCAGGCTCTGGGAGTGGCCGCGGGTTGCCAGTACGCCTTTGTTCAGGGTCGACTCGGACCAACCGGCAGACGCCTTGAAGTTCAGGAACTTGTCGCCTTCACGACGGGTGAAGTCGAAGATTTCGTCCACGGTGTACACACCGGTCTTGATCTCATCCTGCTGGGCGGTAAGGCCAAAGGTCAGGCGCGAGGTTTCGCTGATCGGGTAACCCACGTTGACACCAGCACCCAGGCTGTCGATCGCATAGCTTGCAACGTCAACATCGAGGTCTTTGTAGTCGGTGGTGCGGTAGAAGGCGTTGTAGCCCAGGCTCACGCCGTCTGCAGTCCAGTAGGGGTCGGTGTAGCCGAAGTTGTATCGGCTCTGGTATTCGCTGCGGGTCAGGCCGATGGACACACGGTTACCGGTACCCAGGAAGTTGTTCTGCGTGATGGAACCACCCAGGATCAAACCGGCGCTCTGGGCGAAACCGACACTGGCAGTGATCGAACCCGAGGCTTGTTCTTCAACGGCGTAGTTCACGTCAACCTGGTCATCCACACCCGGTACGGCCGGGGTTTCGACGTTGACTTCCTTGAAGAAGCCCAGGCGCTCAAGACGGGTCTTGGATTGGTCGATCAGGTAGGTCGAAGCCCAGCCACCTTCCATCTGACGCATTTCACGACGCAGCACTTCGTCCGCAGACTTGGTGTTGCCTCGGAAGTTGATGCGGTTGACGTAGGCACGCTTGCCCGGATCGACGACGAAGGTGATGTCCACGGTGTGGTCTTCATCATTCGGGGTCGGCACGCCGTTGACGTTGGCGAAGGTATAGCCTTCGTTACCCAGGCGGCGGGTGATCAGCTCAGAGGTAGTGGTCATCAGCTTGCGCGAGAACACCTGGTCCTTCTGCACCAGCAACAGGGACTTGACCTGGTCTTCAGGCACTTTCAGGTCACCGCTGAGCTTGACGTCACGAACCTTGTACTTCTCACCTTCGTTGACGTTGACGGTAATGTAGACGTGCTTCTTGTCCGGGGTGATGGACACCTGGGTCGAAGCGATGTCCATGTTGATGTAGCCACGGTCCAGGTAGTAGGAGCGCAGGCGTTCCAGGTCACCGGAGAGTTTTTCACGGGCGTACTTGTCATCGTTCTTGAAGAACGACAACCAGTTGGTGGTCTTGAGTTCGAACAGGTCGACCAGGTCTTCATCAGGGAACTTGGTGTTGCCCACGACGTTGATGTGCTGGATGGCGGCCACGGTGCCTTCGTTGATGTTGACCTTCAGGCCCACACGGTTACGAGGCTGGGGGATCACTTCGGTTTCCACGGTCGCGGAGTAGCGGCCCTGGGCTACGTACTGGCGTTGCAACTCGTTACGCACGCCCTCAAGGGTTGCGCGCTGGAAGATCTCGCCCTCGGCCAGGCCCGATTGCTTCAGGCCCTTCATCAGGTCTTCAGTGGAGATGGCCTTGTTACCTTCGATCGCGATACTCGCGACGGAAGGTCGCTCGACGACCGTGATGACCAGGACGTTACCTTCGCGACCCAGTTGGATATCTTGAAAGAACCCGGTTTTGAACAGCGCACGAGTGGATTCCACCAGGCGACGATCATCCGCCTGTTCCCCGACGTTCAACGGCAAGGCACCAAAGACGCTACCCGCGGAAACCCGCTGGAGGCCGTTGACGCGAATATCGGAGATGGTGAAGGACTCGGCGTGAACTTCGGCGATCATCAATACGGTGAGAACCGCAGTTAGCAGCAGACGTTTCATGAAGTCCTTTCTTATTCCAACTGGCAATAAACAAACTGCCGCAAAATGCGGCAGATTCGCAATTCAGCGAAGCGTTACAGACGTCCCAGATCGTTGACCAGGGCTAACAACATCACCCCGACCACCAAACTGATACCAATCTGTATCCCCCAACCCTGCACCCGATCCGACAAGGGGCGACCACGCACCCACTCGACCAGATAAAACAGCAGATGCCCCCCATCCAATACTGGAATGGGCAGCAAATTCAGAACCCCAAGGCTAATACTCAGATAAGCCAGGAAATTCAGGAAATCCGCGACACCCGACTGGGCAGAAGCGCCCGCCACTTTAGCAATGGTTATCGGTCCACTCAAGTTTTTTACCGAGAGCTCACCGAACAACATTTTCTTGAGGGATTCGAGGGTCAGCACGCTCATGGTCCAGGTGCGTTTCGCACCCTCGCCAATCGCGGCCAAAGGCCCGAAACTGACCTCTCGCACCATCGATGGCGGCCATTCGACACCTTTGACCCCGGCACCCAGGTATCCGCCGGCCGCCTTGGCTTCCCCTCGCACCGACAAGGTCACGGGGACGTCGATTTGAGCACCCTCGCGCTCAACCTTCAGCACAATTTTGGTATCAGGGCGCACACGCACCAGGTCGACCACCTGCTGCCAGTCACCCAGCGCCTGACCATCAAGGGCCAACAGGCGATCACCGGTTTTCAGGCCAGCAGCCTGGGCCGGCCCCTTTGGATCGAGTTCGGCCAGCACCGGCGGCAAGGCCGGACGCCAAGGGCGGATCCCCAGGGATTTGATCGGATCGGGCTCATCGGCGCCCTTGAGCCAATGGTCCAGCGCCAATGCCCGCGGGGTTTCGGCGCTGGAGTCCTGGTCACGCACCACCACATTGACGGTGCCGCTTTCACCCAGGCGACGCACCAACTGCAAATTGACCGCGCCCCACCCTGTGGTGGGTTCGCCATCAATCGATACAATTTCCTGCCCTGCCGTCAGGCCCGCCTTGGCCGCGATGCTGTCGGCTTCGACCGCGCCAATGACCGGGCGCACCTGCTGGCTGCCCAGCATGGCCAAAACCCAGAAGAACACCATCGCCAACAGGAAGTTGGCAATCGGCCCCGCCGCGACAATCGCGATACGCTGACGAACGGTCTTGCGATTGAAGGATTGGTCCAGTTGGTCTGCAGGCACTTCGCCTTCGCGCTCATCGAGCATCTTGACGTAGCCGCCCAACGGGATAGCAGCAATGACAAACTCAGTGCCGCGGCGATCATGCCAGCGCAACAACGGCATGCCGAAACCGACGGAAAAGCGCAATACCTTGACGCCGCAACGACGCGCCACCCAGAAGTGGCCGAATTCGTGGAAGGTCACCAACACACCCAGAGCAACCAGGGTGCCGACAATCATGTAGAGCGCACTCATCTAATTTCTCCGCATTTCAATCCAATGCCTGAAGACTCAAACCTGCCCGCGGCCTAACCCGCATTGCGATCCAACCATTGCCCAGCCAGGGCTCGGGCCTTGGTGTCAGCCTCGAACACCGCCTCCAGGTCATTCACTGCCACTACCGGCTCACGCGCCAGGACGTCCTCGATGATACTCGCGATCTGCGGAAAGCGGATGCGCCGTTCAAGAAACGCCGCCACGGCCACTTCGTTGGCCGCGTTAAGCATCGCCGGGGCACTGTTACCCGCCTCGGCCGCTTGCCGCGCCAGGCGCAAACAAGGGAAACGCTGCTCGTCTGGAGCTTCGAAGTCCAGGCGCGCAATTGCAAACAGGTCCAACGGTGCTACGCCGGAATCAATCCGCTCAGGCCACGCCAAGGCGTTGGCGATCGGTGTGCGCATGTCCGGGTTACCCAACTGCGCCAACACCGAGCCATCCACGTAATCGACCAGGGAATGGATCACACTTTGTGGGTGAATGACCACCTCAACCTGGTCAGGCCGCGCATCGAACAGCCAGCATGCCTCGATCAACTCCAGGCCCTTGTTCATCATGCTCGCCGAATCCACGGAGATTTTGCGCCCCATGGACCAGTTCGGGTGAGCGCATGCCTGATCGGGAGACACATGGTCCAGCTCGGCCGACGGAGTCTGGCGGAATGGGCCACCCGATGCCGTCAGCAAAATCCGGCGCACGCCGACCTGGCTCAAGCCGCGGGCAAAATCACCGGGCATGCACTGGAAGATGGCGTTGTGCTCGCTGTCCAGAGGCAGCAGCACCGCGCCGCTCTTACGCACCGCTTGCATAAAGAGTGCGCCGGACATGACCAAGGCTTCTTTGTTGGCCAGCAGGATTTTCTTGCCAGCATCGACTGCCGCCAAGGTCGGGCGCAAACCGGCTGCACCGACAATCGCCGCCACGACGGTATCCACGTCCGCATCGGCCGAGACCTGGCACAACCCTGCCTCGCCGACCAATACCTGAGTAGCCAGCCCGGCAGCCCGCAGATCCTCCTGCAGATTACGAGCCGCAGCCGCCTCAGGCACCACGGCAAAGCGCGGCGAGTGACGCACGCACAAGGCCAGCAACTCGCGCAAACGCGTGAAGCCGGTCAGGGCGAAAACTTGATAGCGATCGGGGTGACGCGCTATGACGTCAAGGGTACTGAGCCCGACCGAGCCGGTCGCGCCCAGCACCGTAACCTGCTGCAGGCGGCTCACGAAGCGATCATCCACAACAGCACGGCAAAAATAGGCAGCGCAGCGGTGAGGCTGTCGATACGGTCAAGCACACCGCCATGGCCTGGCAGCAGGTTACTGCTGTCCTTGATGCCCGCCTGGCGTTTGAACATGCTCTCGGTAAGGTCGCCCACCACCGAGATGAAGACGACAATAGCCGTCCCCAGCAAGGCCAGAAGCACTTCTTTTACCGACCATTCACGCACCACACCGACCACCAGGGTGATCAGCAGCGTCAAGGCCAGGCCGCCGTATACGCCTTCCCAGCTCTTGCCGGGGCTGACGGCCGGGGCCAGCTTGCGTTTGCCAAAGGCTCTACCCGAGAAGTAGGCACCAATATCAGCACCCCATACCAACACCATTACAGCCAGGATCAATTCGTTGCCCAGCGGGTAACGCTTGATTTCCACCAGCCCTTGCCAGGCCGGCAACAGGATCGCCAGGCCGATCACCAGCTTGCAGGCCACGCTGGACCATTGGCCACTGGTGCGTGGATAGGTGAGTACCAGGAACGTCGCCAACGCCCACCACAACACTGCTGCTCCCAGCACCCAGGGCGCGATGTCCGGCAGGATGTACATGAAGAACAACAACAGCGCGACCACGGCGGCGTAGGCCACACGCGGCAACTGGTTGACGAAACCTGCCAGGCGCGCCCATTCCCACGCCCCAAGGGTCACGACCAAGCCGATGAACAGCGCAAAGCCGGAACCGTCGAGCAGGAAAAAACCGCACAAGGCAATCGGCAGCAGGATCAGCGCCGTGATGATTCGTTGTTTAAGCATTTAAACCCGGGCTCCAGCTTCGATCTGCTCGCTCGTTTTACCGAAACGACGCTGACGGGAAGCGAAATCGGCCAGTGCATTACGCATGGCATCGTGTTTGAAGTCCGGCCAGAACAGGTCGGAGAAGTACAGCTCGGTGTAGGCCAGCTGCCACAGCAGGAAATTGCTGATGCGATGCTCGCCACCGGTACGAATGCACAAGTCCGGCAACGGTAGGTCGCCGGTCACCAGGCAGGTTTGCAACAGTTCGGGCGTGATGTCGTCCGGGCGCAGATGGCCGGCCTGCACTTCGCGGGCCAGCCGCTGTGCAGCCTGGGCGATATCCCACTGGCCACCGTAGTTGGCTGCGATCTGCAGTACAAAACGGTTACTGCCGGCAGTGATGGCCTCGGCTTCGCGCATGGCCGTTTGCAGCTCCGGATGGAACCGCGAACGATCACCAATGATGCGCAGACTGATGTTGTTGTCATTGAGGCGCTTGGCCTCACGACGCAAGGCCTTGAAGAACAGGTCCATCAAGGCACTGACCTCATCGGCGGGCCGCTGCCAGTTCTCACTGGAGAACGCGAACAAGGTCAGCACTTCGACCTTGGCCTCGGCGCACACTTCAATCACCGCCCTTACCGCGTCAACACCCGCTTTATGCCCGGCAACACCCGGCATAAAGCGTTTTTTCGCCCAGCGATTATTCCCATCCATGATGATCGCGACATGGCGCGGCACCACGGAGGGCACAGTCTGCTTGGTCTTTTCCATGAAGGCGTCCTGACCCCTTATACGGCCATCAGGTCCTTTTCTTTTTCTTCGGTCGCCTTGGTAATCTGGGCTTCGGCGTCCTTGGTCAGCTTGTCGATATCAGCGACGGCACGGCGCTCTTCGTCTTCGCTGATTTCCTTATCCTTGACCAGTTTCTTCAGGTCGCCCAGCGCATCGCGGCGGATGTTACGCACGGCAACGCGCGCATCTTCAGCAGCACTGCGCGCCTGCTTGGTGAAGCCCTTTCGGGTTTCTTCGGTCAGGGCTGGCATGGAGATCAGCAGCAACTCGCCCAGGTTGGTCGGGTTGAGGTTCAGGCCGGCACTCTGGATAGCCTTGTCGACAGCCGCGAGCATGTTGCGCTCGAAGGCCACAACTTGCAGGGTGCGCGAATCCTTCACGGTCACGTTGGCTACACCGCTCAGCGGGGTGTCGGAACCGTAGTAAGGCACCATCACGCTGCCCAGGATGCTTGGGTGCGCCTTGCCAGTACGGATCTGGCCAAAGGCATGGCTCAAGGATTCCAGGGATTTCTGCATACGCGCCTGGGCGTCTTTCTTGATTTCGTTGATCATTGTTGGCCTTCCTCGATCAGAGTCCCTTCTGCGCCGCCGTGTACGATATTCAGCAGGGCGCCGGGCTTGTTCATGTTAAATACGCGCAGCGGCATCTTGTGGTCGCGGCACAGGCAGATAGCGGTCAGGTCCATGACACCCAGCTTGCGATCCAGTACTTCATCGTAGGTCAGATGATCGAACTTCTCGGCATGCGGGTCTTTGAATGGGTCTGCAGTGTAAACGCCATCCACCTTGGTCGCCTTCAACACCACGTCGGCATCGATTTCGATAGCACGCAGGCATGCGGCCGAGTCGGTGGTGAAGAACGGGTTACCTGTGCCAGCGGCAAAGATCACCACTTCCTTGGAGTTCAGGTGGCGCATGGCTTTGCGGCGATCATAATGATCGGTCACGCCAACCATGGAAATAGCCGACATCACGATGGCCGAGATATTGGCGCGCTCCAGGGCGTCGCGCATGGCCAGGGCGTTCATCACAGTGGCCAGCATGCCCATGTGGTCGCCGGTAACCCGGTCCATACCGGCAGCACTGAGTGCCGCACCGCGGAACAGGTTGCCACCACCAATCACCAGGCCGACCTGCACACCGATACCGACCAATTGGCCGACTTCCAGCGCCATGCGGTCAAGCACCTTGGGATCGATCCCGAACTCTTCCGAGCCCATCAGGGCCTCGCCGCTGAGCTTGAGTAGAATGCGTTTATAGCGAGCCTGATAACCACTGCCCTGCTGAGCCATTGCGAATCTCTCCTGCGGCGTATTTTTTAAAAATTCTTGGCGAGCCGTTTACGGCTTGCGTTCACTCTAGCTGGACGCTGTCACAGCGCCATCGGAACACGGCTTTGTAAGCCAGTTCCGAGAGGAAACCAAATAAAATTGGCCTTCCCATTTGAAAAGAGGCTGCGCGCGTGAGCGGGCAGCCTCTTTCGGCGACAGTTTGGAACTGTCTTATTGCTTGGCGGCAGCCAGCTGGGCAGCAACTTCTTCAGCGAAGTTGTCGACCGGCTTCTCGATGCCTTCGCCTACTTTGAAGTAAGTGAAGGAAACGATTTCAGCACCGGCTTTCTTGGCCAGTTCGCCAACCTTGATTTCAGGGTTCTTGACGAACGCCTGCTCAACCAGGCTTGCTTCGGCCAGGAACTTGCTGATACGGCCCTTGACCATGTTCTCAACAATGTTTTCTGGCTTGCCTTTGATTTTTTCTTCGTTCAGCTGCAGGAACACAGCTTTTTCACGCTCGATCGCTTCGGCCGAAACTTCCGAAGGCAGCAGGAACTCAGGGTTGCTTGCAGCAACGTGCATCGCGATGTCTTTGGCCAGCTCAACGTCGCCGCCTTTCAGAACAACTGCAACACCGATTTTGTTGCCGTGCAGGTAGCCACCAACTACGTCACCTTCAACGCGAACCAGGCGACGGATGTTGACGTTTTCGCCAACCTTGCCGACCAGTACCAGGCGAGCTGCTTCTTGAGCTTCGATCAGAGGCTCAACAGTGGTCAGCTTGTCAGCGAAAGCTTTTTCGACGCTGGCAGCAACGAATGCTTTGAAGTCGTCCTGCAGAGCCAGGAAGTCGGTCTGGGAGTTCACTTCCAGCAGAACGGCGGATTTGCCGTCTTCTTTCAGAGCGATAGCGCCTTCAGCAGCCACGTTGCCTGCTTTCTTGGCAGCCTTGATGGCGCCGGAAGCACGCATGTCATCAATGGCTTTTTCGATGTCGCCGCCGGCCTTGGTCAAGGCCTTTTTGCAATCCATCATGCCTTCGCCGGTACGCTCACGCAGTTCTTTAACCAACGCTGCAGTAATCTCTGCCATTTCAAAATCCTCTTGGATAGGTTTTCAACCATTCCACCCGATCAAACGGGCGATCAATTCTTCCCGAATCTCCGTTGTAGGCCGCTGCACGTTACAAATAATGTAGCTGCGCTGCCGACAAATGGTTTTCGAGGTGGCAAAAAGGGGGCCAAGCCCCCTTTTTGCTTACTGAGTCAACGCCAGGGCGTCAGTTACTCAGCGGCAGCTACCGGAGCTTCTTCAACGAACTGCTCGGTACCGCCAGCAACGTGGTTGCGGCCACGGATTACAGCGTCAGCCATCGAACCCATGTACAGCTGGATAGCGCGGATTGCGTCATCGTTGCCTGGGATGATGTAGTCAACGCCTTCCGGGCTGCTGTTGGTATCGACTACGCCGATAACCGGGATGCCCAGCTTGTTGGCTTCGGTGATCGCGATGCGCTCGTGATCAACGTCGATCACGAACAGTGCGTCAGGCAGACCGCCCATGTCCTTGATACCACCCAGGGAACGATCGAGCTTTTCCAGATCACGGGAGCGCATCAGCGCTTCTTTCTTGGTCAGCTTGGCGAAAGTACCGTCTTCGGCTTGTACTTCAAGGTCACGCAGACGCTTGATGGAAGCACGGATGGTTTTGAAGTTGGTCAGCATGCCGCCCAACCAGCGGTGATCGACGTACGGAGAACCGCAACGTGCTGCTTCTTCAGCAACGATCTTGCCAGCGGAACGCTTGGTGCCGACGAACAGGATCTTGTTTTTGCCCTGGGCCAGACGCTCTACGAAAGTCAGCGCTTCGTTGAACATTGGCAGGGTTTTTTCAAGGTTGATAATGTGAATCTTGTTACGCGCGCCGAAAATGTACTTACCCATTTTCGGGTTCCAGTAACGGGTCTGGTGACCGAAGTGCACACCGGCCTTCAGCATATCGCGCATGTTGACTTGGGACATGATAGTTCCTTAATAAGTCGGGTTTGGCCTCCACGTATCCCAATGACCAACCAACGGCATCAAGGCCTCCGGCACCCAGGTCATCGTGTCGACACGTGTGTGGATTTAAGCTTTGCGGGGTATCCCCGGAAAGCGGCGCATTTTATACCACAGCATCGGCAAAAACGAAACCCGCAATCACATTTGCCGGTCGCCGCCTTTGCGTAAGCCCTTGAATACAGCCAACATGCCTCTACCTCATAGAGAGAAGCGATCACCAGACGCGCATGATTTGCCAGCATCGTCTGTTAGAATCGCGTTTTTTGGGAATTGCGCGAATGTTGTAACCCTTTGTCGCGCCCCCCGTGAACCGTATTGATTTCAGCGCGTCGCGCTAGAGAGAGCCTGTATGACCGTTACCTTGAAAACCGCCGAAGACATCGCAGGCATGCGCGTTGCCGGCAAACTGGCTGCCGACGTGCTGGAAATGATCGCCGAACACGTCAAGCCCGGCGTCACCACTGAAGCGCTGGACCGTATCTGCCACGACTATATAGTCGACGTGCAAAAAGCCATCCCTGCCCCGCTGAATTACAAAGGTTTCCCCAAGTCGATCTGCACCTCGATCAACCACGTGGTCTGCCACGGCATTCCGGGCGACAAACCACTGAAAGACGGTGACACCCTGAACATCGACGTCACGGTGATCAAGGATGGTTACCACGGCGATACCAGCCGCATGTTCCACGTCGGTAACGTGCCGGTGTGGGCCGAGCGCCTGTCCCAGGTCACCCAGGAATGCATGTACAAGGCCATCGAGATCGTCAAACCCGGCTGCCGCCTGGGTGACATTGGCGAAGTGATCCAGAAGCACGCGGAAAAGAACGGCTTCTCGGTGGTGCGCGAATTCTGCGGCCATGGTATCGGCAAAGTGTTCCACGAAGAGCCGCAGATTCTGCACTACGGCCGTGCGGGCACCGGCATGGAACTCAAGGCCGGCATGACCTTCACCATCGAACCGATGATCAACCAGGGCAAGGCCGACACCAAGGTGTTGGGCGACGGCTGGACCGCCATCACCAAGGACCGCAAGCTCTCAGCCCAGTGGGAACACACCCTGCTGGTCACCGACACCGGTTATGAGATCTTCACCCTGCGCGCCGACGACACCATCCCACGCGTTTCGGCCTGAAGGCTGCCCAGGTTTTCCCACAGCGTGTTGTGACTGACTGATAGATAGAAAGGAAAGCCGATCGATGCCCCAGGTGGATCCCGAACTCTTCGACCGTGGCCAGTTCCAGGCCGAGCTGGCATTGAAGGCAAGCCCCATCGCCGCCTTCAAGAAGGCCATCCGCCAAGCCCGCGAGGTGCTCGATGCGCGCTTTCGCAGTGGCCGGGATATTCGCCGCCTGATCGAAGACCGCGCCTGGTTCGTCGATAACATCCTGCAAAAGGCCTGGGAGCAGTTCAATTGGAGTTTCGACGCCGATATCGCCCTGGTGGCGGTCGGCGGCTACGGTCGCGGCGAACTGCACCCCTACTCCGACATTGACCTGCTGATCCTGCTGGACAAGGCCGATCACGAGACCTTTCGCGATTCCATCGAGCGCTTTCTGACGTTGCTGTGGGACATCGGCCTGGAAGTCGGCCAAAGCGTACGCTCGGTGGACGAATGCGCGGAAGAGGCCCGTGCGGACCTGACGGTGGTCACCAACCTGATGGAAAGCCGCACCATCTGTGGCCCCGAGCGCCTGCGCCAGCGCATGCTCGAAGTCACCAGCACCGCACACATGTGGCCAAGCAAAGACTTTTTCCTGGCCAAGCGCGCCGAACAAAAAGCCCGGCACCACAAGTACAACGACACCGAATACAACCTGGAACCCAACGTCAAAGGCTCACCGGGCGGGCTGCGGGATATCCAGACGATTTTGTGGGTAGCGCGCCGCCAATACGGCACGCTGAACCTGCGCGCCCTGGCTGGCGAAGGCTTTCTGGTGGAGAGCGAAAACACTCTGCTGGCCTCGTCCCAGGAATTCCTGTGGAAGGTGCGCTACGCCCTGCACATGCTGGCTGGTCGTTCCGAAGACCGCCTGCTCTTCGACCACCAGCGCTCTATCGCTACCCTTCTGGGCTTTGAAGGCGAAGATGCGAAGACCAGCATTGAAAGCTTCATGCAGCAGTACTACCGGGTGGTCATGAGCATTGCTCAGCTCAGCGACTTGATCATCCAGCACTTCGAAGAAGTGATCCTGGCTCCCGAAGATGAAGCGCCGCCGCAGCCGATCAACGCGCGTTTCCAACTGCATGACGGCTATATCGAAGCGCGTAACGACAACGTGTTCCGCCGCACACCGTTCGCCATGCTGGAAATCTTTGTGTTGATGGCCCAGCAGCCGGAGATCAAAGGCGTGCGCGCCGACACCATCCGCTTGCTGCGGGAAAACCGTCACCTGATCGACGACGACTTTCGCAACGATATCCGTAACACCAGCCTGTTTATCGAGCTGTTCAAGTGCCGCATCGGCATCCATCGCAACCTGCGGCGCATGAACCGCTACGGCATTCTCGGGCGCTACCTGCCGGAGTTCGGCTTTATCGTCGGGCAGATGCAACACGACCTGTTCCATATCTATACCGTCGATGCCCACACCCTGAACCTGATCAAGCACCTGCGTAAGTTGCAGTACACCCAGGTGTCAGAGAAATTCCCGCTGGCCAGTAAGCTGATGGCCAAGCTGCCCAAGCCCGAGTTGATTTACCTGGCCGGCTTGTACCACGACATCGGCAAGGGCAGGCATGGCGACCACTCGGAGATCGGCGCGGTCGATGCCGAAGCCTTCTGCCAGCGCCACCAGTTGCCGGTGTGGGACAGCCGCCTGATTGTCTGGCTGGTGCAGAACCACCTGGTGATGTCGACCACGGCCCAGCGCAAGGACTTGTCCGACCCGCAGGTGATTCACGACTTTGCCGGCATCGTCGGCGATGAGACCCGCCTGGATTACCTGTATGTGCTGACCGTCTCCGACATCAACGCCACCAACCCGACACTGTGGAACTCCTGGCGCGCCAGCCTGTTGCGCCAGCTATACACCGAGACCAAGCGCGCCCTGCGCCGTGGCCTGGAGAACCCGGTGGACCGCGAAGAGCAGATCCGCCGTACCCAAAGCGCAGCCCTGGATATCCTGGTGCGCGGCGGTAACGACCCGGACGACGTCGAGCAACTCTGGTCGCAACTGGGTGACGATTACTTCCTGCGCCACACCGCCGGCGACGTGGCCTGGCACAGCGACGCGATCCTGCAGCAACCCGCCGATGGCGGCCCGTTGGTCCTGATCAAGGAAACCACCCAGCGCGAATTCGAAGGCGGCACGCAGATCTTCATCTACGCCCCCGACCAGCACGACTTCTTTGCCGTGACCGTGGCGGCCATGGACCAGCTCAACCTGAACATCCACGACGCCCGGGTCATCACCTCCAGCAGCCAGTTCACCCTCGACACCTACATCGTGCTCGACACCGACGGCGACTCAATTGGCGATAACCCGGCGCGGGTGAAAAAGATCCGCGAAGGTCTTACCGAAGCCCTGCGCAACCCCGACGACTACCCCACCATCATCCAGCGCCGGGTGCCGCGCCAGCTCAAGCACTTTGCCTTTGCGCCCCAGGTGACCATCTCCAACGACGCACAGCGACCGGTGACGGTGCTGGAGCTCAGCGCACCGGATCGCCCGGGCCTGCTGGCACGCATCGGCGGGATTTTCCTGGAGTTCGACCTGTCGTTGCAGAACGCCAAGATTGCGACCCTGGGCGAGCGCGTGGAAGACGTGTTCTTTATCACCGACGCCGACAACCAGCCACTGTCCGACCCGCAGCTGTGCCTGCGTTTGCAAGCGGCGATCGTGGAGCAATTGAGCGTGAGCCAGGAACCCGGCGTCGAGCTGACACGCCTGACCATTTGAATTCTTAACTTTGTGAACAGGAGTCATGTGGGAGCTGGCTTGCCTGCGATGCAGACACCTCGGTGCGTCAGGTCGACCGCAGTGAGGCCATCGCAGGCAAGCCAGCTCCCACAGGATCCGCGCTCACCGTGACAGAGGCTTATATGAACAACGCCCTTAACCAGTTGCAGCCCTACCCCTTCGAGAAACTGCGCGCTCTGCTCGGCAGCGTGACGCCGAACCCGGACAAGCGCCCGATTGCGCTATCCATCGGCGAGCCCAAGCACACCTCACCGGCCTTCGTTGCCGAGGCCTTGAGCAATAACCTCGATCAAATGGCGGTGTACCCCACCACCTTGGGTATTCCGGCCCTGCGCGAAGCCATCGGCGCCTGGTGCGAACGTCGCTTCAACGTGCCCAAGGGCTGGCTGGACCCGGCACGCAACATCCTGCCGGTCAACGGTACGCGCGAGGCGCTGTTTGCCTTCACCCAGACCGTGGTCAACCGTGGCGACGACGCGCTGGTGGTGAGCCCCAACCCGTTCTACCAGATCTACGAAGGCGCCGCGTTCCTGGCCGGGGCCAAGCCGCATTACCTGCCGTGCCTGGACAGCAATGGCTTCAACCCGGACTTCGACGCCGTCTCCCCCGACATCTGGAAACGTTGCCAGATCCTGTTCCTGTGCTCCCCAGGCAACCCGACCGGCGCGCTGATCCCGGTCGACACCCTGAAAAAACTCATCGCCCTGGCCGACGAATATGACTTCGTCATCGCCGCCGACGAGTGCTACAGCGAGTTGTACTTCGACGAGCAAACCCCACCGTCGGGCCTGCTCAGCGCCTGCGTCGAGCTGGGGCGCCAGGACTTCAAGCGTTGCGTGGTGTTCCACAGCCTGTCCAAGCGCTCCAACCTGCCAGGCCTGCGCTCAGGCTTCGTGGCCGGCGACGCCGAGATCCTCAAAGCCTTTTTGCTGTACCGCACCTACCACGGCTGCGCGATGCCCGTGCAAACCCAGCTTGCAAGCATTGCGGCCTGGCAGGACGAAGCCCACGTACTGGCCAATCGTGACCTGTACCGCGAGAAGTTCGACGCGGTGCTGGCGATCCTCGAGCCGGTGCTGGACGTGCAAAGCCCGGACGGCGGCTTTTACCTGTGGCCGAATGTAGAGGGTGACGACGCCACTTTCTGCCGCGATTTGTTCGTGGAAGAACATGTGACGGTGGTGCCGGGCTCTTACCTGTCGCGCGAAGTGGACGGCTTTAACCCTGGCGCGGGGCGTGTGCGCCTGGCATTGGTTGCGCCGTTAGCCGAATGCGTGGAAGCGGCTGAGCGGATTCGCGACTTTATCCAGCGTCGCCGTTAAGGGCCTACCGGTCACTTCATGTGACCCAAATTCGCCTCGCTCATATCCAACTCCGCCAACACCTCCCTCAACACGTCATCACCAATCTGGTGATGACGGCTCAAGCTGTACAACTCCAACCGTTGCGCGCGTAGGGCCTTGAGCCGCAGCTTGCGCTCCAATTGGTCCATCTGCAGCGCCAGCGCCTGGGCTTCAGCCGAATCATTAAACACATCCAACTGATGACGATACTCCGCCATCAGCCGCGCCTTGAGCTCGGTGGCCAGCGCAGCTTGAGCGGCATCCGGGGTTTCGGCTTCGGCGGGTTCCTGGGCCTCCAGCGCATGGATCGCCGCCACGGCGGTCTTCTTCCAGGCCTCGCGCACTTCGTTGTGGCGCTTCTCATCCGGGCCTTTTTCGACACCACGCAGCAGTAACGGCAGCGCGATGCAGGCAGCGACCAGCGACAGCAGGATCACCCCGGCAGCGATAAAGATCAGCAGGTCACGCTCAGGGAAATCCTGGCCCGGCGCCAGCAACAAGGGCACCGACATGACGCCCGCCAGGGTCACCGCTCCGCGAACACCGCCGACGGTCAGTAACCAGCAGGAGCGGGCCGTCGGCACCAGGGTCAGCGCGCTTTTGCCACGCAGCCTGCGCAGCAACCCCGACAGCCGCCAGATGCTCTGCACCCAGATAAAGCGCAATACCACCAGCACCAGGAAGATCGCTACCACATCCAGGCAGCGATACATCAAGGTGGGCCACAGCGTGGTTTCATGACTGACCACAGCCTTGATGATGTCCGGCAGTTGCAGGCCGAGCAGCAGGAAAATCAGGCCATTGAAGGCAAACTCCAGCAGCGACCAGACGCTGCGGTTGAGCAAACGCGTGCTGGTCTGGCGCGGCAGCAGGTCGAGCCAGCTTTGCATCATGCCCGCCGCCACCGCCGAGAGAATGCCGGACGCGCCCAGGCGTTCAGCCAGTACGTACGCAGCAAAGGGCAGCAGCAACATGAACACCACATGGGTCGCCGGGTCATCCCAACCGCGCGCGATCATCCAGGCGCGCAGGCGGCCGACCAGCCAGCTCAGCGCCACGCCGATCGCCAACCCACCCACTGCCACCAGTACAAACGTCAGGCTGGCGTCCGCCAGGGAAAAGACCCCGGTCAACGCCGCGGCCAGGGCAAATTTGAAGGTCACCAGGCCCGACGCGTCATTCATCAAGGCTTCGCCCTGGAGCATGTGCATCAGCGGCTTGGGCAAACGATTCTGGGAAATGGCCGACACTGCCACGGCGTCCGTCGGGGATAAAACCGCTGCCAGGGCAAAGGCCACCGGCAAGGGGATCGAGGGCAGCAACCAATGAATAAAGTAACCAGCGCCCACCACGGTGAACAGCACCAGCCCCACCGCCAACGTCAGGATCGGACCACGCAGGCGCCACAACTCGCGCTTGGGCATGCGCCAACCATCGGAAAACAGCAGCGGTGGCAGGAACAGAAACAGGAACAGCTCCGGGTCCAGCGCCACATGCAGCCCCAACGTGGGCCAGGCCAGCAAGGCGCCGGCGGCGATCTGCACCAGGGGCAACGGCAGTGGGATGATGCGCCCGACCAGGCGCGAAAGGCTGACCAGCATCAGCAGGATAAGAACGGTGTAGGCGGTTTGCATAACGCGGGTTTCCCGGACAATCGACTTGCAACGACACATCAGGCAACAACTGGCCGTTGAAGTGCCATATTACCCGGCTATGTTACCTGGCTATGTTACTCGCCTATGCTGCGCACTGGCACTTTGCGCAAAAGTCGCACGCTGTTGACGAGCGGCGCCGAAACCCGCTGGTCGTGGCATAATCGGCGATCTTTCATTTTCATACGTCCAAAGGGGGGCAATTCCTTGAGTGCTTCAAGCAAAACCTTGCACCTTTTCGGCATCAAAGCCTGCGACACCATGAAAAAGGCGCGCACCTGGCTCGATGAGCACGGAGTGAGCTATGAGTTCCATGACTACAAAACAGCCGGTATCGACCGCGAACACTTGACCCAATGGTGCAACGAGCACGGTTGGCAGGTGGTTTTGAACCGTGCGGGCACCACCTTTCGCAAACTCGAAGACGAACGCAAAGCCGATCTCGATCAGTCGAAAGCCATTGAATTGATGCTCGCACAACCCTCGATGATCAAGCGCCCGGTGCTCGATCTCGGTGACAGAACCCTGATTGGCTTCAAGCCAGATAGTTATTCGGCGGCCCTCAAGTAGGCCAGCCTTCCATTTTTGTAGAGGTAACAGCATGTCCAATTCCCTGTTCAGCCTGGGCTTCGGCGTCGGCACTCAGAACCGCCAAGGTGCTTGGCTGGAAGTGTTTTACGCACAGCCCTTGCTCAACCCGTCGGCTGAAATCGTTGCCGCCATCGCACCGATCCTCGGTTACACCGAAGGCAACCAGGCGATCACCTTCACCGTGAGCCAGGCCCTGCAACTGGCCGACGCGCTCAAAGGCGTCGATGCTACCCAGGCCGCCCTGCTCAGCCGCCTGGCCGAAAGCCACACGCCGCTGGTCGCGACCTTGCTGGCCGAAGACGCAGCGCTGACCTCCACGCCTGAGGCCTACCTCAAGCTGCACCTGCTGTCCCATCGCCTGGTCAAGCCCCACGGCCTGAGCCTGGCCGGGGTGTTCCCGCAGTTGCCGAACGTGGCCTGGACCAGCCAGGGCGCTATCGACATCAATGAACTGGCCGAGCGCCAACTGGAAGCGCGCCTGCGTGGCGACCTGCTGGAAGTGTTCTCGGTGGACAAGTTCCCGAAAATGACCGACTACGTCGTACCGGCTGGCGTGCGTATCGCTGACGCTGCTCGTATCCGCCTGGGCGCGTACGTAGGCGAAGGCACCACCGTGATGCACGAAGGCTTCGTCAACTTCAACGCGGGCACCGAAGGCCCGGGCATGATCGAAGGCCGCGTATCGGCGGGCGTATTCGTCGGCAAGGGCTCGGACCTGGGCGGCGGTTGCTCCACCATGGGCACCCTGTCGGGCGGCGGCAATATCGTGATCAAGGTGGGCGAAGGCTGCCTGATCGGCGCCAACGCCGGTACCGGTATCCCATTGGGCGACCGCAACACCGTGGAGTCGGGCCTGTACATCACCGCCGGCACCAAGGTTGCCCTGCTGGATGAGCAGAACCAACTGGTCAAGGTGGTCAAGGCGCGTGAGTTGGCTGGCCAGCCAGACCTGCTGTTCCGTCGTAACTCCGAGACCGGTGCCGTGGAGTGCAAAACCCACAAATCGGCCATCGAACTGAACGAAGCGCTGCACGCTCACAACTAAGCAGCCACTCGATGCCACTAGCGGCCGCACCTTCGGGGGCGGCTCGCTTATACGAGTCTTGATCACCATGCTTGTGCCCTCCCCCTGGCGCGCCGATTTCCCGGCCATCGCCACCCTGCAACGGCAAGACCAGACCTATCTGGACAGCGCCGCCACCACGCAAAAACCCCAAGCCCTGCTGGATGCCATCAGTCATTACTACGCCAATGGCGCAGCCAATGTGCACCGTGCTCAGCATTTGCCCGGAGCCCATGCGACCCAGGCGTTCGAAGACAGCCGCAGCAAGGTCGCGCAGTGGTTGAACGCAGGTGACAGCGGGCAGGTCGTGTTTACCCACGGCGCAACCTCTGCGCTGAACCTCCTGGCCTATGGCCTGGAGCACTTATTCAATGCGGGCGATGAGATTGCCATCAGCGCCCTGGAACACCACGCCAACCTGTTGCCCTGGCAGCAATTGGCCAAACGCCGCGCACTCACACTGGTGGTCTTGCCTCTGGACGATGACGGCGTCATCGACCTGGACGCCGCGGCCAGCTTGGTTGGCCCACGCACACGCTTGCTGGCGGCGAGCCAGTTATCCAACGTGCTCGGTGCCTGGCAGCCGCTGCCAGCCTTGCTGACGATGGCCCAGGCACACGGCGCCCTCACGGTGGTGGACGGCGCCCAAGGCATCGTCCATGGCCGTCACGACGTGCAGGCCCTGGGCTGCGACTTCTACGTATTTTCCAGCCACAAACTCTACGGCCCGGACGGCGTGGGTGTGCTGTATGGCCGTAATGAGGCCCTGCACCACCTGCGCCACTGGCAGTTCGGCGGCGAGATGGTGCAACAGGCCGACTACCACAGCGCCAGCTTTCGCCCCGCGCCGCTGGGTTTCGAGGCCGGCACTCCTCCGATTGCGAGTGTGATCGGCCTGGGCGCGAGCCTGGATTACCTGAGTTCACTGGATCCCTCGGCGGTGATCGCCCACGAAGCCGCCCTGCATGACTACCTGCTGCGTGGGCTTAAGGCACGCAATGGCGTACGCGTGCTGGGATCGCCGCAGGTGGCGCTGGTGAGTTTTGTGGTGGCGGGCGTGCACAACGCCGACCTCGCCCACCTGCTGACCGAGCAAGGCATTGCTGTGCGTGCCGGTCACCACTGCGCAATGCCGCTGTTGAAGGCGATGAATCTGTCAGGCGCCATCCGCGTTTCACTGGCGCTCTACAACGATTCCGACGACCTGGAGCGCTTTTTTGAAGCGTTGGACCAGGCGCTGGACATGCTGCGATGAGCTTGCCGCTGGAGGCACACGCCGCACTGCAAGCCTTCCAGGCCATTGGCAGTTGGGAGCAGCGCGCCCGGGTGCTGATGCAATGGGGTGAACGCTTGCCCGCCCTGGCTGATGACGAAAAGGTCGACGCTAATCTGGTGCACGGTTGCGAAAGCCTGGTGTGGCTGGTGGGGCGCTTGCAGGACGGCCATTGGCAGTTTACGGCGAGCAGCGAGGCGCGGATGATTCGTGGGTTGGTGGCGTTGCTGCTGGCGCGGGTCAATGGGCTGTCGGCTGATGAACTGCAAGCGGTTGACCTGCCTGACTGGTTCAATCAACTGGGCTTGTCGCGCCAGTTATCGCCGTCGCGCAGCAATGGCTTGAATGCCGTACTGCAACGCATGCGAGACCTGACGCGTACACAGAAATAATGTGGGAGCTGGCTTGCCTGCGATAGTGGCGAATCAGTCAGTATTTTCAGTGGCTGACACACCGCTATCGCAGGCAAGCCAGCTCCCACAATTTGGATCTATGTTCGGCAATGAGATTTAGCTGGGTTTGATGCGCTCCGACGGCCTGCGCACTCCCGCCACGATCTTGTCTACCGCCTTGGTGGCCGCCACCATGCCGAACGTGGCTGTGACCATCATCACCGCGCCAAACCCGCCCGCGCAGTCCAGCTTCACGCCATCACCGACAAAACTCTTCTGCAGGCAGATGCTGCCATCAGGCTTGGGGTAGCGCAGTTGCTCGGTGGAAAACACGCACGGCACGCTGTAATGACGAGTCACGGTACGCGAAAAGCCATAATCGCGGCGCAAGGTAGAGCGCACTTTCGAGGCCAACGGGTCATTGAAGGTGCGGTTCAGGTCACACACCTGGATCAGCGTGGGGTCAATCTGCCCACCGGCGCCGCCGGTGGTGATGATCTGGATCTTGCGGCGCTTGCACCAGGCAATCAGCGCCGCCTTGGCGTTGACCGCGTCGATGCAGTCGATCACACAGTCGATAGTCGGCGTGATGTACTCGGCCATGGTATCGCGGGTGACGAAGTCTGCCACCGCGTGCACGGTGCAATCGGGGTTGATGCCGCGCAGGCGCTCAGCCATCACTTCGACCTTGGGCTTGCCCACGGTGCTGTCCAGGGCATGCAACTGGCGGTTGCTGTTGCTGACGCAGACATCGTCCAGGTCAAACAGCGAAATCTCACCCACCCCGCAGCGGGCAATCGCTTCTGCCGCCCAGGAACCCACGCCGCCGACGCCGACAATCGCCACATGGGCCGCTTTCAAGCGTTCCAGGCCCTCAAGGCCGTACAAGCGGGCAACGCCTGCAAACCGCGGATCTTCTGTACTCATCATCATTACCCCAAAAACCGGCGCGCATTATAGGGCTACGCAGCAGCAAGTTTTAAGCTACAAGTTACAAGTGAAGAACTTAGATGGAGTTTCGCAGACTAACGTCCGGCTTTTCTCTGTCTGCTGTACGCTCAGGGAAGGGCCGGTGTAGGATGCGCGCCGTTCGGCGTAGGCCGACACCTCTTTCGTTCCGCACCCTTTGGAACCCGACATAACCATGGCATCGCGTAAATTTGGACTCAACCTGGTGGTGGTGCTGGCGATTGCCGCGCTGTTCACCGGTTTCTGGGCGCTGATCAACCGCCCGGTCACCGCTCCCAACTGGCCAGATCAGATCTCCGGCTTTTCCTACTCGCCGTTCCAGCAAGGCCAGTACCCGCAGAAAGGCCAGTACCCTACCGACGAACAGATGCGTCAGGACCTTGCGATCATGAGCAAGCTGACGGACAACATCCGTACCTACTCGGTGGACGGCCCCCTGGGGGATATTCCGAAGCTGGCCGAAGAGTTTGGCCTGCGCGTGACCCTGGGGATCTGGATCAGCCCGGACCTTGAGCGTAACGAGCGGGAGATCCAGCGCGCTATCGAGATCGCCAACACCTCGCGCAGTGTCGTGCGCGTAGTGGTGGGCAACGAAGCGTTGTTCCGGGAAGAAATCACCCCCGAAGCCCTGATCGTGCTGCTCGACCGCGTGCGCGCCGCCGTGAAAGTCCCGGTGACCACCTCCGAGCAATGGCACATCTGGGAAAAGAACCCGCAACTGGCCAAGCACGTCGACCTGATCGCCGCGCACATCCTGCCGTTCTGGGAATACATCCCAATGGACAAGGCCGGCCAGTACGTCCTGGACCGCGCCAAGGACCTGAAGAAAGCCTTCCCGAAAAAGCCACTGCTGCTGTCGGAAGTGGGCTGGCCGAGCAACGGCCGTATGCGCGGCGGCAATGAATCGTCGCCGGCAGACCAGGCGATTTACCTGCGTACGCTGGTCAACAAGCTCAACCGCCAGGGTTACAACTACTTCGTGATCGAGGCCTTCGACCAGCCGTGGAAGGTCAGCGATGAAGGTTCGGCGGGTGCGTATTGGGGTGTATTCAACGCCGCGCGCCAGCAGAAATTCAATTTTGACGGCCCGGTGGTGGCGATTCCGCAATGGCGGGTACTGGCCATCGGTTCAGTGGTGCTTGCGCTGCTGTCCCTGACCCTGTTGATGATCGATGGCTCGGCCCTGCGCCAGCGTGGCCGCACCTTCCTGACCTTTATTGCGTTCCTGTGCGGGTCGGTGCTGGTCTGGATCGGCTACGACTACAGCCAGCAATACAGCACCTGGTTCAGCGTGACGGTCGGTGTGTTGCTGGCACTCGGCGCCCTGGGCGTGTTCATTGTGTTGCTGACCGAAGCCCATGAGCTGGCGGAAGCAGTCTGGACCCACAAGCGTCGGCGTGAATTCCTGCCCGTGGAAGGCGATTCGGACTACCGCCCGAAAGTGTCGATCCATGTGCCGTGCTACAACGAGCCGCCGGAAATGGTCAAACAGACCCTCGACGCGCTGGCCGCCCTCGACTATCCGGACTACGAAGTCCTGATCATCGACAACAACACCAAGGACCCGGCGGTGTGGGAGCCGGTGCGCGATTACTGCGAAACCCTGGGCCCGCGCTTCAAGTTCTTCCACGTCGCGCCCCTGGCCGGTTTCAAGGGCGGCGCGCTGAACTACCTGATCCCGCACACCGCCAAGGATGCCGAAGTGATCGCGGTGATCGACTCGGACTACTGCGTATCGCCCAACTGGCTCAAGCACATGGTGCCGCACTTCGCCGACCCGAAAATCGCCGTGGTGCAGTCGCCCCAGGATTACCGCGACCAGAACGAAAGCACCTTCAAGAAGCTCTGCTACGCCGAATACAAGGGCTTCTTCCATATCGGTATGGTCACCCGTAACGACCGCGACGCGATCATCCAGCACGGCACCATGACCATGACACGCCGCTCGGTGCTCGAAGAGCTGGGCTGGGCCGACTGGTGCATCTGTGAAGACGCCGAACTGGGCCTGCGCGTGTTCGAAAAAGGCCTGTCGGCGGCGTACTACCACGACAGCTACGGCAAGGGTTTGATGCCGGATACCTTTATCGACTTCAAGAAACAGCGTTTCCGCTGGGCCTATGGCGCGATCCAGATCATCAAGCGCCACACCGCCAGCCTGATACGTGGCAAGGACACCGAGCTCACCCGCGGTCAGCGCTACCACTTCCTCGCGGGCTGGTTGCCGTGGGTGGCCGATGGTATGAACATCTTCTTTACCGTCGGCGCCCTGTTGTGGTCTGCGGCGATGATCATCGTGCCGACTCGGGTCGACCCGCCATTGCTGATTTTCGCGATCCCGCCGTTGGCGTTGTTCGTGTTCAAGGTCGGCAAGATCATCTTCCTCTACCGTCGTGCGGTAGGCGTGAACTTGAAAGATGCGTTCTGCGCGGCCCTGGCCGGTTTGGCGTTGTCCCATACCATCGCCAAAGCGGTGCTGTATGGTTTCTTCACCACCAGCATTCCGTTCTTTCGCACGCCGAAAAACGCCGATAACCACGGCTTCTGGGTGGCCATTTCCGAAGCCCGCGAAGAAATGTTCATCATGCTGCTGCTATGGGGCGCGGCGCTGGGGATCTACCTGGTGCAAGGCCTGCCGAGCAATGACATTCGCTTCTGGGTGGTGATGTTGCTGGTGCAGTCGCTGCCGTACGTGGCGGCGCTGATCATGGCGTTCTTGTCGTCGCTGCCCAAACCTTCGACGGCGCCTGAGGCTGCGCCGGCGGCGTAAAAAGTCACGCGATGCACTAAACGGCGGCCCTTGGCCGCCGTTTTGCTATAAGATAACGGCCCTTTTGTGAGACTTGGCCTGGCCCAATTCTATGTGGGAGCTGGCTTGCCTGCGATACAGACGCCGCGGTCTGACAGGCACACCGCAGCGATGCTATCGCCGGCAAGCCAGCTCCCACATTGGAGTTGCGTCGCTCCAGGCTCTGTATTTCCACATTCGTCCTGCGCCCCATCACACGCTTTCCGGAGTTCCCCCCATGACGGCCCATGCCGACCTTTCGCCGACCCTTCAACTGGCCATCGACCTGATCCGTCG
Source organism: Pseudomonas sp. KT_2_4 (assembly GCF_041410225.1). Taxonomy (NCBI): domain Bacteria; kingdom Pseudomonadati; phylum Pseudomonadota; class Gammaproteobacteria; order Pseudomonadales; family Pseudomonadaceae; genus Pseudomonas; species Pseudomonas sp. KT_2_4. The sequence continues at coordinate 5,347,320 of NZ_CP166962.1, read as the reverse complement.
CCCGTCGGTCACGCCGATCGATGCCGATTGCCAGAAGCTGATGATGCAGCGCCTGGGCGACGCCGGTTTTGCGCTTGAACCGATGCGCATCGAAGATGTGGACAATTTCTGGGCCACCCATGGCAAGCATGAAGGTCCGGTGCTGTGCTTTGCCGGTCACACCGACGTGGTGCCGACCGGTCCGGTACAGGCCTGGCAGAACGACCCGTTCGACGCGTTGATCGATGAAAACGGCATGCTCTGTGGCCGTGGCGCGGCTGACATGAAAGGCAGCCTGGCGGCGATGCTGGTGGCAGCGGAACGTTTCGTCACCGACTACCCGGACCACAAGGGTTCGGTCGCCTTCCTGATCACCAGCGACGAAGAAGGCCCGGCGCACCATGGCACCAAGGCGGTGATCGAACGTCTGGCCGCGCGCAAGGAACGCCTGGACTGGTGCATCGTCGGCGAACCGTCGAGCACGACCCTGGTGGGCGATGTGGTCAAGAACGGCCGTCGTGGCTCCCTCGGTGCCACCTTGACCGTGCGCGGTGTACAGGGCCATGTGGCTTACCCGCATCTGGCGAAGAACCCGATCCACCTGGCTGCGGCGGCCCTGGCTGAATTGGCTGCCGAGCATTGGGATGACGGCAACGCCTTCTTCCCGCCGACCAGTTTCCAGATTTCCAACCTCAATTCGGGTACCGGCGCCACCAACGTGATCCCCGGCGACCTGACGGCGGTATTCAACTTCCGCTTCTCTACCGAGTCCACCGTCGAGGGTCTGCAACAGCGGGTCGCGGCGATCCTGGATAAACATGGCCTGGACTGGCATGTGGACTGGGCGCTATCGGGCCTGCCGTTCCTCACCGAGCCGGGTGCGCTGCTGGATGCGGTATCTGCCAGTATCAAGGCGATCACCGGGCGTGAGACCAAGGCATCCACCAGCGGCGGTACCTCCGATGGGCGCTTTATCGCCACGCTGGGCACCCAGGTGGTCGAGCTGGGCCCGGTCAACGCGACGATCCACCAGGTCAACGAACGCATCCTGGCCAGCGACCTCGATGTGCTGACCGAAATCTACTACCAGACCCTGATCAAGTTGCTCGCCTGATGCTTGCCTGCCCCATTTGCAGCGCACCGCTCAATGCGGTGGACAGTGGCGTGGCGTGCCCGGCCGGGCACCGTTTCGATCGCGCGCGCCAGGGTTACCTGAACCTGTTGCCGGTGCAGCACAAGAACAGCCGCGACCCAGGCGATAACCTGGCCATGGTCGAGGCGCGCCGCGACTTCCTCAACGCCGGGCACTACGCCCCGGTGGCCAAGCGCTTGGCCGAACTGGCCGCCGAGCGTGCACCGCAGCGCTGGGTCGACATTGGGTGTGGCGAGGGTTACTACACCGCGCAAATTGCCCAGGCCCTACCCCACGCCGATGGCTATGCCCTGGATATCTCCAAGGAAGCGGTCAAGCGCGCGTGCAAACGCAACCCGGCGCTGACCTGGTTGATCGCCAGCATGGCCCGCGTGCCATTGGCCGATGCCAGCTGCCAGTTCCTCGCCAGCGTGTTCAGCCCGTTGGATTGGCAAGAGGCCAAGCGCCTGCTCAGTCCCGGCGGCGGTTTGATGAAGGTCGGCCCGACCAGCGGCCACTTGATGGAACTGCGCGAGCGTCTTTACGACGAGGTACGCGAGTATACCGACGATAAACATCTGGCCCTGGTGCCGGATGGCATGCACCTGGCACACAGTGAAACACTGGAATTCACCCTGAGCCTGGCCGAAGCCCAGGACCGCGCCAACCTGCTGGCGATGACGCCCCACGGCTGGCGAGCCAGTGCCGAGCGCCGCCACGAGGTGATCGAGGCGGCCGAGCCGCTGCAGGTCACGGTGTCGATGCGTTACGATTATTTCGTGCTTCAATGACTGACGTTCACCCACCCGCGAATGGATTTTCGAATCCCGCAACGAGGAACATCCATGCGCCAACCCGATATTGAGATTTACCTGAAGGACGCCGACGTCGATCACAAGGCCATCGCCGCCTGGCTGGGCGCCGCCCTGGGCCCGTGCACCGACTGGGTCCAGAAAGGCCAGACCTACAAGTGCAAGGCCGGCAGCGTGCCGGTGACCTGGCTGCCCAAGGCGGTGGGCAAATGGAACAGCCTGTACCTGGAAAGCGACCAGACCCCGTGGGACGACGACATCGCCTGCGCCCGCGCCGCGTTTGCCGCGCTGAACGTCGAAGTGCGCTGCGCGCCGGGCACCTGGGTTGAAGAAGAGGGTGAGGAAAGTGCCGACACCTGGATTCGCATCAGCGTAGACGGTGAAGAACAGATCACTTGGAAAACCGCCTGACAGCCCATTGCCAACCCAATCAATGTGGGAGCTGGCTTGCCTGCGATGCAGACACCTTGGTCTATCAGTCAGACCACAGTGATGCTATCGCAGGCAAGCCAGCTCCCACAGTTGATTGGGTTATCAAGACTAAGTTGTTACAGGCCGACCACATCCTCCGCCTGCAAGCCCTTCTCGCCGGTCACCACGGCGTATTCCACCTGCTGGCCTTCGGCCAACGAGCGGTGGCCTTCACCGCGAATGGCGCGGTAGTGCACAAACACATCCTTGCCATCTTCACGCTGGATAAAGCCGTAGCCCTTTGCATCGTTGAACCACTTCACATTGCCGGTTTCACGCATTGTCATCTGTTCACTCCCACTGGTTTTTTTATTGTTGAGTCGCTCGCATTGAACTGCCGAGTATAAGACAGGCTCAAAAACCATCAACTCAACTTTACATCGCTGCTTTTTTGCCGATTTTCGGCGAATACGGCACACTACCCGCCCGAGCGCCTGCTCGGTTTTTTCCACTTGAAGCAGTTCGCCTATGACCCGCTCCCCGTTCCGCCGTCTGGTGTTTGGCACCTTGCGCCGACTGTTGTACCTCTGGGTTCGCTCAGAGACGATCAACCAGTCGTCCCTCACCCTTAACCTGGACCGCAGCCGGCCGGTTTTCTACGTCCTGCAATCACCCTCCCTCACCGAGTTGGCAGTGGTCGACGCCGAGTGCACCAAGGCCGGCCTGCCACGCCCGGTGCTGCCAGTGTCAGTGGGGCCGTTGATGGAGCCTGCGGCGTTCTTCTACCTCACGCCGGATCCGGATTGGCTTGGGCGCCAGGACAAGCGTGGCGCACCACCCACCCTGACGCGGCTGGTCAATACCCTCACCGAACACGCCGAAGAGAATGCACAAATCATTCCGGTCAGTGTGTTCTGGGGCCAATCCCCCGAAAGCGAGTCCAGCCCGTGGAAGCTGTTATTCGCCGACAGCTGGGCGGTCACCGGGCGTCTACGCCGGTTGTTGAGCATCCTGATCCTGGGGCGCAAGACCCGCGTGCAATTCTCCGCGCCTATCAACCTGCGCGAATTGATCGAGCACAATAAAGGCCACGAACGCACCGTGCGCATGGCCCAGCGCATCTTGCGTGTGCACTTTCGTAACCTGAAGACGGCGGTGATCGGCCCCGACCTGTCCCACCGCCGTAATCTGGTGAAGGGCCTGGTCAATATGCCGCTAGTGCGCCAGGCCATTTCTGATGAGGCCGAACGCGAAAAAATCTCGCAGGAAAAAGCCAAGGCCCTGGCCCTGCGCTATGGCAACGAAATTGCCTCGGACTACACCTACACCGCGATCCGCTTCCTGGAAGTGGTCTTGAGCTGGTTCTGGAACAAGATCTACGACGGCATCAAGGTCAATAACATCGAAGGCGTGCAAAAGGTGGCCCAAGGCTACGAGGTAATCTACGTGCCTTGCCACCGCAGCCATATCGACTACCTGCTGCTGTCCTACCTGCTGTTCAAGAACGGCCTGACCCCACCGCATATCGCCGCCGGCATCAACCTCAACATGCCGGTGATCGGCAGCCTGCTGCGCCGTGGCGGTGCGTTTTTCATGCGCCGCACCTTCAAGGGCAACCCGTTGTACACCTCGGTGTTCAACGAATACCTGCACACCCTGTTTACCAAGGGCTTCCCGGTGGAGTACTTCGTCGAAGGCGGCCGCTCGCGCACCGGGCGCATGCTACAACCGAAAACCGGGATGTTGGCGATCACCCTGCGCAGCTTCTTGCGCTCCTCGCGCATGCCTATCGTGTTCGTGCCGGTGTATATCGGTTATGAGCGTGTCCTCGAAGGCCGCACTTACCTGGGCGAACTGCGTGGCGCCAGCAAGAAGAAAGAGTCGATCTTCGATATCTTCAAAGTGGTCGGCGCGCTCAAGCAACGCTTCGGCCAAGTGGCAGTCAACTTTGGCGAACCGATCAAGCTGGCAGAGTTCCTCGACGCCGAGCAACCGGACTGGCGCGCCCAGGAACTGGGGCCGAACTACAAACCGGCCTGGCTCAACGAAACCACCAATCGCCTCGGCGAACAGGTGGCGCGTCATTTGAACGAAGCCGCTGCGGTGAACCCGGTGAACCTGGTGGCGCTGGCCCTGCTGTCCACCACCCGCCTGGCCCTGGATGAACAGGCCATGGCCCGCCAGCTGGACCTGTACCTCGCGCTGTTGCGTCGTGTGCCCTACTCGCCCCACACCACCCTGCCGGAAGGCGATGGCCTGGCGCTGATCAAGCACGTCAAGGACATGAACCTGTTGTCCGAGCAGAGTGACGCCCTGGGCAAAATCGTTTATCTGGATGAGCAGAATGCCGTCCTGATGACCTACTACCGCAACAACGTGCTGCACATCTTCGCCCTGCCGGCGTTGCTGGCGAGCTTCTTCCAGAGCAGCTCGCGGATGAGCCGCGAACAGATCCTGCGCTACACCCACGCGCTTTACCCGTACCTGCAATCGGAACTGTTTATTCGTTGGTCCTTGGACGACTTGGACAACGTGGTCGATCAATGGCTGGACGCGTTTGTCGAACAAGGCCTGCTGCGTTTCGAAAACGCCGTGTACCTGCGCCCGGCGCCGAGTTCGCGGCACTTTGTGCTGCTGACGCTGCTGTCCAAGAGCATCGCCCAGACCCTGCAACGCTTCTACATGGCGATCTCGTTGCTGCTCAACAGCGGCCAGAACAGTATCAGCGCCGAAGAGCTGGAAGACCTGTGCACGATCATGGCCCAGCGCCTGTCAATCCTGCACGGCCTCAACGCTCCGGAATTCTTCGACAAGAGCCTTTTCCGACATTTCATCCAGACGTTGCTGGAGCAAGATGTGCTACGCCGCGATGAAGCCGGCAAGCTGGGCTATCACGACCTGCTCGGCGAACTGGCAGAAGGTGCGGCCAAACGCGTGTTGCCGGCGGATATTCGCCTGTCGATCCGCCAGGTGGCCTTGCACCGCGTGGACGGCGCAACCGAGACCGCGCCTGAACCGGTTGCCACCCCTCCTGAAGAAAAGCGCTAAATTGAACGAGGCGTCGGGCGGATTCCGGCGCCGTTGAAAAGGAGTTGCACCGTGAAAAAACTCATCCTTCTGGGCCTGACCGCCCTGCTCGGAGCCTGCCACTCGATGACCCCAACCCCAAAGGCCAGTCTGGACGGCGAAGTGTTCTACCTGCAACGCATCGCCCTGCCGCCGGCCGCCACCTTGAGTGTCAGCCTGCAGGACGTGTCCCTGATGGACGCCCCGGCCGTGACCCTCGCCGAACAGAAAGGCCCGGTCAAAGGCCAGGTGCCGCTGCCGTTTCACCTGAGCTATGACCCGGCTCAGGTCAAACCGGGCCACACCTATTCGGTCAGCGCTCGCATCGAGCTGGACGGCAAGCTACTGTTTATCACCACCGAGCGGCACACCGTGCAACTCAACGGCCAGGACCCACAACCGCTGCGCCTGCGGGTAGATGCGGCCGCACATTGATCATTCCCACTTCATAAGGAAGCGCCCATGCTCCGCAAATCTCTTCGCCTCACCGCCCTGTGTGCTGGCTTGCTGTTCGGCGCCAACGCCATGGCCCTGGATCTGGGCAGCCTGTCCCAGGGTGACGCCAGCGGCGGCCTCAAGGATGCCTTGACCCAAGGTGCACAGATTGCTGTGAAACAACTCGGGACGCCCGGTGGTTTCAGCAACAACCCGGACGTGAAGATCGGCCTGCCGGGCAAACTCGGCAAAGTCGCCGACAAGCTTAAAATGTTTGGTATGGGTGACCAGGTCACGCAACTGGAAACCAGCATGAACAAGGCCGCAGAAACCGCCGTGACCCAGGCCCAGCCAATTCTGGTCAACGCCGTGAAGAACATGAGCGTGACCGACGCCAAGGGCATTCTCAGTGGAGGCCAGGACTCCGCCACCCAGTACCTGAACAAAAGCAGCCGTGAAGAAATTCGCGCCAAGTTCCTGCCCATCGTCAAGGCCGCCACCGACAAAGTCGGCGTGGCTCAGCAGTACAACGCTCTGGCCGGCAAGGCCGCAGCCTTTGGCGCCGTGGATGCCAAGAGCGCCAACGTCGAAAACTACGTGACCGAGCAGGCGCTGGATGGTTTGTTCAAGATGATTGCGCAGCAGGAAGAAACCATTCGCAAGAACCCGGCGGCGGCAGCCACCAGCTTGGCCAAGAAGGTGTTTGGGGCACTTTAAGCCTTCGCCAGCGACTTGTACCGGGACGTAACGCGGCAAACACTCTGCGGGTGCAGAGTGTTTGCAATGGCTGAATATCAGAACTCAGCGCATTCAACGGCCGATTTGAGCGTTGGTATTCGCATTGCTGTTAGCGTTGGAAACGCTGTTGTTGATCGTCAAATTAGTGGTGGGCTGGGAATGACCGTATTTGAACGATTTGAGCGCGTCTGAAAGCTCACGCCGACTGACGGAGTCATTATGTGAATGTTTGGCGCAAGCGCCGCCCACCCGACCGCCGCCCAGCATCACGCTGAGCCCCGCGTAAAAGTTTGCCGCTACTTGTGTGAGCATACCTATGTTGCCTCTATGAACGTTGTGGAAACTTTATCCTGGCGATAAAAACCACCGGATAAAGTACCTGCAAGCAGGTAACCTTCTGTGGCAAGCCTGAAAAAAAGGTTCCAACTGGGTACGCCAAAAACAGCCACAGATTTATTCCGCGTCCTTCCTGATCCTGAACCACGCCGCATACAACGCCGGCAAGAACAACAGCGTCAACGCCGTCGCCACAATCAACCCGCCCATGATCGCCACGGCCATCGGCCCGAAGAACACACTGCGTGACAATGGAATCATCGCCAGCACCGCCGCCAGCGCCGTCAGCACAATCGGGCGAAAGCGTCGCACCGTGGCTTCGATAATCGCCTGCCAGGGTGTCAGGCCGGCCTTGATGTCTTGTTCTATCTGGTCCACCAGAATCACCGAATTACGCATGATCATGCCCGACAGCGCGATGGTGCCGAGCATGGCGACGAAACCGAAGGGTTGGCGGAACACCAACAGGAACAGGGTCACGCCGATCAGCCCCAACGGTGCGGTGAGAAAGACCATGGCCGTGCGCGAAAAGCTGCGCAGTTGCAGCATCAGCAAGGTCAGCACCACCACGATAAACAGCGGCACGCCGGCCTTCACCGAGTTTTGCCCCCGCGCAGAGTCTTCAACCGTACCGCCCACCTCCAACAGATAGCCGTCCGGCAGCTCGGCTCGCACATCGGCGAGCGTCGGCAAGATCTGCTGCACGAGGGTCGCCGGCTGTTCCTTGCCATAGATATCGGCCCGTACGGTCACTGTGGGCAGACGGTTGCGACGCCAGATGATGCCTTCTTCGAATCCATATTCGAGGGTGGCAATTTGCGACAGCGCCACGCTTTTACCATTGTCGGTGGGCACGGCCAGGCTTGGCAGGCGCGACAGCTCGCTACGCTCATGCACCGTGCCGCGCAGGAGGATCTCGATCAATTCGTTGTCCTCCCGATACTGGCTGACGCTGGCGCCGGTCAGGGAACTCTGCAGGAATTTCGACAGGTTGGCAGTGCTCACACCCAGGGCACGGGCACGGTCTTGGTCGATATTCAGGTATACGATTTTGCTCGGTTCTTCCCAGTCCAGATGCACATTCACCACATGGGTATTTTCGCGAACCTTGGCCGCCACTTTGCGCGCCAGCGAACGGACTTCTTCGATGTGCTCGCCAGTCACACGAAACTGCACGGGGTAGCCTACGGGCGGGCCGTTCTCCAGGCGCGTGACCCGCGAACGCAGGGCGGGGAATTGCTCGTTGAGGGTTTCGATCAGCCAGGTGCGCAGGCTTTCTCGCTCCTCGATGGTGTTAGCCAGCACCACAAACTGGGCGAAGCTGGCAGCGGGCAATTGCTGGTCCAGTGGCAGGTAAAACCGTGGCGAACCGGTGCCCGCGTAGGCGACATAGTTATTGATGCCGGCATGCTCCTTGAGCAACGCCTCCAGGCGCTTGACCTGTTCGGCGGTGTTGCTCAGGGAAGCGCCTTCGGCCAGTTTCAGGTCGACCATCAACTCCAAGCGACCGGAAGCCGGGAAGAACTGTTGCGGCACGAAGCGAAACAGTGCAACCGAGCCGATAAACAGCAGCAGGGTCAGCACGATCACGGTTTTACGCCGCTGCACGCACCACTCCACCAGACGCCTTACACGCTGATAGAAGGGTGTGCCGTAAGGGTCCGGGCCGTCGGTGCCGTGTTTGGCCGCATGAATCTTCGCCAGGTCGGGCAGGAGTTTTTCCCCCAGGTAGGGCACAAACACCACGGCCGCCACCCAGGAGGCCAGCAGTGCAATGGTCACCACCTGGAAGATCGAACGGGTGTATTCGCCAGTGCTCGATTGCGCGGTGGCAATCGGCAAGAAGCCTGCGGCCGTGATCAGGGTGCCGGTGAGCATGGGGAATGCGGTGCTGGTCCAGGCGAAACTCGCGGCTTTGAGGCGGTCGTAGCCCTGTTCCATTTTGATCGCCATCATTTCCACGGCGATGATCGCGTCATCCACCAGCAAGCCCAGGGCCAAGACCAAGGCGCCCAGGGAAATCTTGTGCAGGCCGATGCCCAGGTAATACATGGCGGCAAAGGTCATCGCCAGTACCAGCGGAATCGCCAGGGCGACGACCATGCCGGTGCGCACGCCGAGGGAGAAAAAGCTCACCAGCAAAACAATCGCCAGCGCTTCAGCCAATACCTGGACGAATTCGCCGACGCTGGTCTTCACAGCTGCCGGCTGGTCCGACACCTTGCGCAGCTCCATCCCTGCCGGAAGGTTCTTTTGCAGGCGTGCGAATTGCGCTTCAAGGGCCTTGCCCAGTACGAGGATGTCGCCACCGTCGCGCATGGCCACGGCCAGGCCGATGGCATCTGCGCCCATGTAGCGCATGCGCGGTGCCGGTGGGTCGTTGAAGCCTCGATGGATGTCAGCCACGTCACCGATGCGGAAGGTGCGATCCCCCACGCGTATCGGAAAGTTGCGGATCTCCTCTACTGTCTTGAAGTTGCCCGAAACGCGCAGTTGCACGCGCTCGGTGGGGGTTTCAAAGAAGCCGGCGGTGGACACCGCATTTTGCTCCTGCAACGCCTGTTGTACCGCAGCCAGAGGCAAGCCGAGGGTGGCGAGCTTGAGGTTGGACAGCTCGATCCAGATCTTCTCGTCCTGCAGGCCGAGCAGCTCGACCTTGCCCACATCCGGGACGCGTTGCAGCTGGATCTGGATGCGGTCGGCGTAGTCCTTGAGCACCGCATAGTCAAAGCCGTCGCCGGTCAGGGCGTAGATATTGCCGAAGGTGGTGCCGAACTCATCGTTGAAAAACGGCCCCTGGATATCCGGCGGCAAGGTGTGGCGGATGTCGCTGATTTTCTTGCGCACCTGGTACCACAACTCAGGAATCTGCGCCGAACGCATCGAATCACGGGCAATAAAGGTGACCTGGGATTCACCAGGACGGGAGAACGACACGATGCGTTCATACTCACCGGTCTCCATGAGTTTTTTCTCGATTCGCTCAGTGACCTGGCGCGAAACCTCCTGGGCCGTGGCTCCAGGCCAGTTGGTCTTGATCACCATGGCCTTGAAGGTAAAGGGCGGGTCTTCGCTTTGTCCCAACTTGGTGTAGGACAAGGTGCCAACCACGGCCAGCAGGATCATCAGGAACAGTACGATCTGGCGATTACGCAACGCCCATTCGGAAAGATTGAAACCCATGGGGACTACTCCTTGGCCGCCAGATTCACTACACGGTTGGAGCGATCCACCGGGCGCACTGACTGGCCCTCATGGAGCACATGCACGCCTGCGGCCACCACCCAATCGGTGGCGGCCAAGCCTTCGAGTACCGGCACGGTGTTTTCGCCAAACGCACCAATGCGTACAGGGGTGCGTTCAAGGGTGTTGTCCGGTTTTACACGCCAAACGTAGGACGCACCGTTCTCGGCACTCAGGGCAGACAGCGGTACCGATAGGGGAATGACACCGTCGACCTGGATGAAAACCCGTGCGCTTTGGCCCAGTTCGGCGGGCACTTTGCCGCCGGTGAAGGCTACGCGCGCGGCGAAGGTGCGAGACTTGGGGTCGGCGGCAGGCGACAGTTCACGAATGCGCCCGGCGAAGCGTTGCTCTGGCTGGCTCCACAACTCCACCGACACCGGCTGGCCGATCTTGAAGCGGCCAAAGCCCTGTTCGGGCAGGCTGATCAAGACTTCACGCTCGCCATCGGTGGCCAGGGTGAACACCGTCTGGCCAGCGGAAAGCACTTGCCCCACCTCGACGGCACGCTTGGCGACTACCCCATCCTGAGGCGCACGCAGCACGGCGTAGCCGGCCTGATTGCTGGACACATCGAACTCGGCCTTGATCTGCTTCAGGCGTGCTTCACCGGCTCGGTAGAGGTTTTCGGAATTGTCGTACTGCGACCGACTGACCATCTGACGGTCCATCAAGGTCTTGTAGCGATCTCGCTCCGCACGCACCAAGCTCAGATTGGCCTCTGCGGCGGCTACTTGGGCGCGGGTGGCCTCCAGTTGCAGGCGCACGTCCTGGGGGTCGAGTTCGGCCAGCGGCTGGTTGGCCTTGACCCGTTCGCCCTCCTCCACCAGGCGCTTGCTGACTTTGCCGCCGATGCGAAAGGCCAGGTCCGGCTCATAACGGGCACGCACCTCACCGGGGTAGCTGTCCATTGCCTGCGCCGACGGCTGCGGTTGCACCACCATGGCCGGGCGCACGGTGGTCTGGGCCGCTTCTTCATGGCCGCAAGCGGCCAACAGGAAGATCAGGCTGACAGGCAAAGCAAGGGGCAGGAAAGCGCTGCGCATGCTGAAGGACCTTTCGCAAATAGAGCTTGGAATAATTATACTGGCCGGTATGTTATTAATACCAAACTCACCAGTCCAGTATTAAAGGTGAAAATGTCCGACAATCCTCTGAACACCGCAAGCCCCGGGCGCCCCAAGGACATGGCAAAACGCCAGGCAATCCTCGAATCGGCAAAATCGCTGTTCCTGGACAAGGGCTATGCAAACACCAGCATGGACGCCGTCGCCCTGGCGGCCGGCGTATCGAAACTCACGGTCTACAGCCACTTCACCGACAAGGAGACGCTGTTCACCGCGGCGGTAGTGGCCAAATGTGAAGAGCAATTGCCGGTGATGTACTTCGAGCTTCCCGAAGGCATGCCCGTCGAGACGGTGTTGCTCAACATCGCACGCGGCTTTCATCGGCTGATCAACAGCGAGGAGTCGGTAAACCTGCATCGCCTGATGATGACCACCGGCAATCAGGACGTGAAACTCTCCCAGATCTTCTTCAACGCCGGCCCCATGCGCATGCTGCAAGGCATGGAGCGCTTGCTCGGCAAGATTGACCAGGGCGGCGCGCTGAGCATCGACACACCGTTCAAAGCCGCGGAGCACTTCTTTTGCTTGCTCAAGGGCACGGCGAACTTTCGCTTGTTGTATGGCTGCGGCGGACAATTGAGCGCGCAAGAGGCTGAAGAGCATGTGCAGGACGTGGTGCAGTTGTTTATGCGGGCCTATCGCAGCACGGGGCTCGACAGCACCGCATAGGCGGTAGCAACCGACGGTAACCACGATGCGAAGCGAGTCGCTCTTGATCTGCTCTTGATCTGCTTTTGATTTTGATCTTAAGCGCCCCGTCAAACCACGCTGGCCGGAATTCGACAGGGATTTGGGGGGTAAACCGGCAGGGATGCCGGTTTAGCCGCCCCGCGCCATGGATGGCGCATGGCGGCGGCCCCCCAACTCACTGGCGGATTACGGGCACACCGAGCCCAGGCGAGGTGCCGAGTGGTGGGGCAAGAGCGTTTTGCTTACTTTTGCGCTTTTCAAAAGTGAGCCGCTGTCAGAGCGGAACCCTAGGTGGCCGTTACCGCAGGAATGGATATGTACACAATCCAACTGTGTTGACTGCCAGGCAGCCTTCGCGAGCAAGCCCGCTCCCACAGTTTGGATAGCGGGGCGTCAGGTAGACAGGTGTCGGCTTTCAGGCCGTCATCGCAGGCAAGCCAGCTCCCACATTTGGATTGCGGCGCGCCAGAGAGATAGGCATCGGCTGTCAGGCCGTCTTCGCAGGCAAGCCAGCTCCCACAGTTGGATCTCGCCGCACCTGGGAGATAAGTGCTGCTGTTTGCAGCTTACGGCTTGAGCGCTTTCTTGGGATAAATGTCGTAGCGGCTGGACTTGCCATCCAGCGCATGGCTCGGCTTCGGCCCCTCAATGCAGGGTGCCTTGCGCGGACGCTTGACCACCACACGATGGCTGGCCAGGGCCAGAGCCGCCGCGAGCAACGCCGGGGCATCCGGGTCATCGCCCACCAATGGGCGGAACAGGCGCATTTCCTTCTTCACCAGGGCGGTTTTCTCACGGTGCGGAAACATCGGGTCCAGGTAGATCACCTGAGGCGGCTCGCCCTGCCAATTGAGCATCACGTCGATGGAGTTGCCCTTGAGCAGCTTCATGCGCGCCACAATCGGCGCCACGTCAAAATCCTCGGCAGCGCGGGCCAGACCATCTTCGAGCAAGGCGCCGATCAGCGGCTGGCGCTCGATCAGGCTCATCTCACACCCGAGGCTGGCCAGCACGAACGCGTCCTTGCCCAAGCCAGCCGTGGCATCCAGCACCCGCGGGCGCACGCCCTGGGCGATGCCCACCGCCTTGGCGATCATCTGCCCGCTGCCGCCACCATACAACCGCCGATGCGCCGCGCCGCCTTCGACAAAGTCGACCCGCACCGGCCCTGGCGCATCAGGCCCAAGCTGTTGCAACTGCAAGCCGTGCTCCCCCACTTGCAGGGAAAAATCCGCATCGGCCACCTGCAGAGGCAACCCCAGCAGCGAAGCCCACTGTTCAGCGCGGGCCTGGAAGCTGTCAGCCAAGGCTTGGACCTGGATGCGGCTGGCCGCTGGTTGTTCGTTCATCAATCGCCACGCTCAAAAATATTAAGGATCGGCAAACAACGGCCGATAAAAATCACAGTCAGGTATTTTGCCAGAGCTGAGCGTCGACCGAGAAAAATGTCAGACATTCTTCCCCTTTCCATCGGTGTACTGCCGACCCACAACCATTACGGCCTGCGCAATACCCAAGCGCTGGCCGGGGTGAGTCATGTGTGGCAGGACTTCTTCGCCCGTGCGTTGGCCGAGCAGCTCGGTGAAACGTCGGACGCGCTCGCCGCCAAGACGCCTGCCCCGGCAGACCCGGCGGTTGAACCCCGCGAAGGCGCCGACCTGCTGGCGCAGATCCTCACCCAGCGTGAGTGCGATGTGAAAGACACCGAGATCGCCCCGCCGGAACCGCTCTTCCTGCCAATTGCCGAGTTCGAAACCGAGCTGCTGCCACCGGCCGCGACGCCGTTCCCGGAAGAAGAAATAGTCGCCCAGCAACGCCAGCAAGCGTTTGAGAGCGAGTGGGTGCGCCCCATTGTGCTGAACGCCGGCCAACCGCTACCCGCGCCGGGCCCGGCGCCACAACCACGCCCACTGCACCTGCCGATTGCCGAATTCGAGCTGGACCTGCTGCCACCGGCCGCCACGCCGTACCCCGAAGAAGAACTGCTGGCGCAGCAAAAGGCCCTGGATTTCGATTACTACTGGGCGCGCCCGCTGGTGACCCACAACCTGCGCCTGGCCGCCTGAACCTTAGCGACACACCCACCAACGCCCCATGTCCAGATGGAAATGGTTGCGATGGGCGGCGTTGTAGTCCGGGCTCAACACCACGTTGAAATCATCACAGGCGCCATCGCGTACCAAGCGCAGGAAACGCGCACTGTCGCCCTGGCCCGGCCAATCCTTGAGCACGCTGATGCTGCGCCCATCCGCCAGGCGAAAACCGGCGATATCCAGGGCATTGGCCGACGCATGCTGGCTGAGTCGACCGTCGGCACGGTTGTAGATATTACGGCAGGCAAAACTGCCCAAATGCTCGACGCGGCTCACCGCTTGGCCAAACACGGCCTGGGCCGCCGGTTGCAGGCTATGTCGCTCGAACAAGGCGAACGCCACCGCCAGCGGGCAACTGGCAAGAAAGCTGCTGCTCAAGGCCACGTCAGCGCCCTGCACGCGCAGGACACTGCGCAAGGGGCACGCTGCATCAGTCGGTGTATCGGCCTGGCGGCTCACGCGCAGACCAGAGGTGTTCAACACCTGGTCACAAAGCGCTGGATCATCCTGCAAACGACTGAGCTTGTAGCGCGTCAACAGGTTGGGGCTCGCTCGCACATCCAAGGGCGCCCAGGGGTTCCATTCAGGCGGCATCGGCACCCAACCGCGCCAGACAGCCAACGCAAATGCCCCCACCACCAACAGCAACACACTCAATGTCTTGACCACACCCACGGCTCAACCCTCAAAGTAGTCCGAGCTGCTCCGCCACGGGTTCTCGATGCAAGGCAGGCAGCGGCGGTAGCCCTGGCAGGCGCACCATCAGCTTGGCGTGGAAGCGCAGCGCCAGCTGTGCCGCGAGACGGTTGTCCGACGTGTGCAGGAACATATAGGGCGTGCGGCCCTCTTCGATCCAACTGGCAATCTTTTCCACCCAGGGAATCAGGAACGGGTCATTGGCCTCAAGGTCCGGATGCCCGATGAAGCGCACCTGGGGAAACTGCGTCAGGGCCGCCGGGCGCGGTGGCACCCGGGGCTTTTTTGACTGAGCATGCAGCACCGCTTCCGAGGTAGAAGTACAACTGAACAGTGCACGGGGATCGAGGCAGATGCGCTCGACACCGCGATCGCGCAACAGGCGGTTGAGCATGCGCTCAGCATCACCCTTGGCAAAGAACTGTTCATGACGCACCTCCACGGCCAGCGGCCGATCAATGCCATCGAGAAATCCAGCCAGCTCCGCCAGGCGTGGCGGCGTAAAGCTCTTCGAGAGCTGCAGCCACAGCGGTGAAACGCGCTCACCCAACGGGCTCATCAAGCCGACAAAACTTTCTGCCGCCGGCAACTGTTCACGTAAATCGCCAGCATGGCTGATATCGCCGGGGAATTTGGCGGTGAAGCGAAAATCATCAGGCATGATTTCGGCCCAGCGCTGCACAGTGGCGGCCGAGGGGCGAGCGTAAAAAGTGGTATTGCCCTCAACGGCGTTGAAGACCTGGGAATAGAGCCCGAGGTAATCGCTGGAACGTGCCTCAACGGGATACAGGTACTCGCGCCAGGCGTTTTCACTCCAGGACGGGCAGCCGATGTAATAAGGCAAACGCATCAGATATGGATATCGAGACCCAGCACTTCCATATCCCATTCGACAAAGCCGGCAGTGGTCAGGTAGCTGGCCAGGGCGGTGGCAACGCTTTTGCTCATGGAACGGGGAAAGACCATGTCTTGCTGACGGGCAGGAACGCCGCTGATACGTGCGCTCGAGGCGCCTTGAGCTTTGGAAGGCGTATCGGTGTGTACTTCGATGAAGTCCGGTGAATCCTCGACGGACTCGTCTACCGTCACGCTCGCCTTGCGCGGCTTACGCTTGAGGGGGTACGACTGTGAGGAAAAACCGTCTATACGCATACATGCAGACTCGGTATCAATGATGGCAATTTAGCGGCACTTTCCATGGCGCGCAAATGCTCTGGTGATAACTAGAACACATAATTTGTAAAAGGTTTAAAAACCCAGGCAAATTCTGACGATTGGCGAAATTTGCCGCGTAACGCCCACATTTTTGGCGTCAAATAATCCCGCGTTCGGCCTTGGTCTGCGCGACTTTATCGCGCAGGTACACCGGTGCTGCCTGGTCCGCCGCAATCGCCTCGCCGCGCTCGAATGCGAAACGTGCCAACGCCAGCAGGTCTTCGGCGTGGGGCAACATCGCTGCGTCCTGCTCGGCACACGACACCTTGATGCGCTCGCCATAACCCCAGCCCGTGCCGGCACCGAACCAATCACCGCTGGCGTCAGCGGGCAACTGCGCAGCTTCGGGGGCAAGCACCGCTTCCGCACCGACCAGGCGCATTTCGCCTGCGGTCTCACGGTAGCAACCCCAGTAAACCTCATCCATGCGCGCATCAATTGCCGCTGCCACCTGCGATGCCCCGTGCTCACGCAACGCACGCTGGGCCAGTACCGCCAGGTTGGACACCGGCAACACCGGGCGCTCCAGCGCAAAGGCCAGGCCCTGCACCACGCCAATGGCAATGCGCACGCCAGTGAATGCACCGGGGCCACGGCCGAACGCGATGGCATCCACGGCAGCCAGGGTGGTACCGGCGTCTTCAAGCAGTTGCTTGATCATCGGCAACAATTTCTGCGCGTGCAGGCGCGGGATCACCTCGTAGTGGCTCGTGACCTTGCCATCGTGCAGCAAGGCAACGGAGCAAGCTTCAGTCGCGGTGTCCAGGGCCAGCAGGGTGCTCATCGGTGTGGGTGTCCAAGTCGGAAAAAAGTGCGCCAGTATAAACAACAACGGCCCGCAAGCGGGCCGTTGTCTGTGCCGCCGATCACAGGATCAGCTCAGTGCTTGCAACACCTTGGCGGTGATGGCCTCTACCGAGCCCACACCAGGGATGTGGCTGTATTTCGGCTTGCCCTGGGCTGCGGACAGCTTCTGGTAGAAGTCCACCAGGGGCTTGGTCTGGGAATGGTAGACCGACAGGCGATGACGCACAGTTTCTTCGGTGTCGTCTTTACGCTGCACCAGGTCTTCGCCAGTGACATCGTCCTTGCCTTCGACTTTCGGCGGGTTGTAGACGATGTGGTACACGCGGCCCGAGCCTTCGTGAACGCGACGGCCAGCGATACGCTGGACGATCTCTTCGTCTTCAACTGCGATCTCGACCACGGCGTCCAACTCCACGCCCGCCTTCACCAAGGCTTCAGCCTGGGGAATGGTGCGTGGGAAGCCGTCGAACAGGAAACCGTTCTTGCAGTCTTCCTGGCTGATGCGTTCCTTGACCAGGTTGATGATCAGGTCATCGGAGACCAGGCCGCCGCTGTCCATCACGCTCTTGGCGATCAGGCCCAGCTCGGTGCCAGCCTTGACGGCCGCACGCAGCATGTCGCCGGTGGAGATTTGTGGAATGCCGAATTTTTCAGTGATGAACTTTGCCTGAGTACCTTTACCGGCCCCGGGAGCTCCCAGCAGAATGACGCGCATCGATGTGCTCCTCAATTTTTTATAGAGATGACGCTCGGATTCGCCGCGTGGGGCCAATCTCGTAAAAATGTGGTTCTAGGCCGATCAAACGGCCAAAGGCTGATCAAGATACACAGCGGGCCCTCACCATACAAGCCGCCAAAAGTAGGAGAAACCCGCGCCGCACATGCGTCAGCGCCAGGGTGTGCCTGAGCGCAACCCGCCTGCTCAAAAGACGACCGCCCGTTTCCGGGCGGTCGTCGTGGTTTATCCGCAAGCCATTGAGTACACGCAAAAAACCTCAACCGGTGTTGCGCAAACCGGCCGCAATACCGGCCACGGACACCAGCAGCGCCTGTTCCAGAGGGCTGTCTTGCGCAGCCTCCTGCTGACGGGAACGTGCCAACAACTCGGCCTGCAACAGGTGCAAGGGGTCCAGGTAGGTGTTGCGCAGGCGGATGAACTCCAGGGTGTCGGGGCTATGGGCCAGCAGCTGCGACTGGCCGGTCAGGCCAAGCACCACGTCACACGCCTGCGACAATAGGTCGCGTAAGTGCGCACCCAATGCCAGCAGGTCCGGCTGCACCAGACGCTCATCATAAAGACGGGCGATATCGGCATCGGCCTTGGCCAGCACCATTTCCAGCATGTCGATGCGCGTGCGAAAGAATGGCCACTGCTCGCGCATCTGCCCCAGCAATTGACCTTCACCGCGCTCCAGCGCCTTGCTCAGTGCCGCTTCCCAGCCGAGCCAGGCGGGTAGCATCAGACGCGTCTGGGTCCAGCCAAAGATCCATGGGATGGCGCGCAAGCTTTCTATCCCGCCCGCACGGCGCTTGGCCGGGCGACTGCCCAAGGGCAAACGGCCCAACTCCTGCTCCGGCGTGGACTGGCGGAAGTACTCGACGAACTGCGGATTTTCCCGCACCACGGCCCGGTAAGCGCTGACACCGTCTGCCGCCAGTTCGTCCATCAGATGACGCCAGGCAGGCTCGGGAGGGGGCGGCGGTAACAGGGTCGCTTCCAGTACCGCCGCCAGGTAGAGATTGAGGTTCTGCTCAGCGATATCCGGCAGACCGAATTTGAAGCGAATCATCTCGCCCTGCTCAGTGGTACGGAAACGCCCCGCCACCGAGCCCGGCGGCTGCGACAGGATAGCCGCGTGTGCCGGGCCACCGCCACGACCAACGGTGCCGCCGCGACCATGGAACAACAATAGCTCCACCTGTTGCTCGCGGCAGATATCCACCAGACGTTCCTGCGCCCGGTACTGCGCCCAGGCGGCGGCCGTGGTGCCCGCGTCCTTGGCCGAGTCCGAGTAGCCAATCATCACTTCCTGCGGGCCCTGCAAGCGTGCGCGGTAACCCGGCAATTGCAGCAGGCGCTCCATCACCGGTCCGGCGTTGTCCAGGTCGGCCAGGGTCTCGAACAACGGCACTACGCGCATCGGCCGTTGTACGCCCGACTCTTTCAACAGCAGTTGCACCGCCAATACATCCGACGCGGCGCCCGCCATAGAGATGACATACGAACCTAATGACGCCGCCGGTGCGGCGGCGATTTCCTTGCAGGTATTCAATACCTCGGCAGTGTCCGCCGAGGGTTTGAAGTAACCCGGCAGCAAGGGCCGCCGATTGGTCAGTTCCTGGGTCAGGAAGCTGATACGCGCATCCTCATCCCAGTCCTCATAACGCCCCAGGCCCAGGTAGTCGGTGATTTCGGTCATGGCCGCCGAGTGACGGCTGGAGTCCTGACGCACATCCAGGCGCACCAGGAACAGGCCGAACGTTACGGCACGGCGCAGGCAGTCGAGCAGCGGGCCATCGGCGATCACACCCATGCCGCATTCATGCAGGGACTGGTAGCACAGCTGCAGCGGGTCGAGCAGGTCGCGGTTGTCCTGCAACACCTCGGCCGGCGCCGGGGTGGTGCTGGTCAACGAGGTGTGGGCCCACTGGCGCGTGGCGCGCAGGCGTTCGCGCAGTTGCTTGAGCAAGGCACGATAAGGTTCGACGCTGTCGCCGACTTTGGCTTGCAACGCCGGGCTGGCCTGTTGCATCGACAGCTCGGAAGCCAGTTGATCAATGTCACGCAGATACAAATCCGCCGCCATCCAACGCGCCAGCAGCAGCACTTCGCGGGTGACCGGCGCGGTGACGTTCGGGTTGCCGTCACGGTCGCCGCCCATCCACGAAGCAAAGCGAATCGGCGCAGCCTCCAGGGGCAGGCGCAAGCCGGTGGCGGCGTGCAGGGCCTGGTCGGCCTTGCGCAGGTAATTGGGAATGGCGTGCCACAGCGAATGCTCGATCACCGCAAAGCCCCATTTGGCTTCATCTACCGGCGTGGGGCGCACGCGCCGGATTTCTTCGGTGTGCCAGGCTTCGGCGATCAAGCGTTGCAAGCGCTCGCGAATCTGCTCGCGCTCGGCGGTGGTGAGATCGCGGTGATCCTGCAAGGCCAGTTGCGCGGCAATGGCATCGTATTTCTGAATCAGCGTGCGGCGGGCCACTTCGGTGGGGTGGGCGGTGAGCACCAGCTCGATGTCCAGCCGCGCCAGCTGCCGGGCCAAGGATTCATTGCTGTGCCCTTCGCTTTGCAGACGGGCCAGCAATTCTGGCAAGACGCGGGATTCGAACGGCGCAGATTGCGATTCATCGCGCCGATGAATCAACTGATATTGCTCGGCAATGTTGGCCAGGTTGAGGAACTGGTTGAAGGCCCGCGCCACGGGCAGCAACTCCTCCTCCTGCAACTGATTGAGGCTGGCGCTCAGTTCATCACCAGCGGCATTTTGCGAAACGGCTCCATGGCGGTCGGCCTTGGCGCCTTTGCGGATCTGCTCGATCTTATCGAGGAAAGCCTCGCCGTACTGCTCTCGAATGGTGTTGCCCAACAGCTCACCCAGCAGGTGAACATCCTCACGCAAGCGTGCATCGATATCACTCATCAGCCAATCTCCAGCCAGAAATCCGGGACGCGCAAGTGCTTCAGAGTGCCGCCGACGTCGGTTTCTGACAAGGCCGAACGCGAACGACTTTAAACCTTGGCGCTTGCAGCTAGTCTCAACGATGAGTCGCCGCGTTATTTTCACGCAGGCGGCTGGTCACTCATCACCGCCTGCCATCGCAGGCTTTATTGAGGTAGCCATGAAAATTCGAGAACTGGCCCAGCATTGGGAAGAAACCGCCAAGGGTCGTTTGACCAAGACTGAATACGCCATTCATCTGGATGTAGAAGCCGCTGCCCGGCTGGCGGCCATTGCCGAGATGTACCCCAAGCGCCACGTCGAAGAACTGCTCGGCGAGCTGATCGGCGCCGCACTGGAAGAGCTGGAAGCCAGCTTTCCCTACATCCAGGGCCAGCAGGTGATTGCCACCGACGAAGAGGGTGATCCGCTGTATGAAGACGTCGGCCCCACCCCACGTTTTCTCACGTTATCCCGTCGCCATTTGCATGATTTATCAGCCGTTGCTGACGAACAAAAACACTGATAAACATTTATTGACGTCAATTAAACCCACGTATTCCGGGCCTTTTACAGGCCCGGAGGTACCGCTGCCCGCCGCGAAAGTTCCATTTTTTAAACATTGACCAGTCAGTCAGATATTTTTTTAGGCAAATCGCCATATCCGCTGAACTTTTGAAAAAAGCCTCCGGTCACAGCCAGTAGCCATCACTTGTGGAACGGTCGTTTGAACGGACGCCATGTGCTTTACCGACGGGCCCGAAATCGATACGCCCCGATGGATTTTGATGTTTTTCAGGAGTTATCCAATGGAGTTGAAGACGATGAACACCAGCACTGCCAAATCCTCGTTTAACCACCTGCGCGGGCTCAAATTGGCCGCGCTGGCAATCGGCACCAGCTTCGTTCTGGCGGGCTGCGCCGGCAACCCTCCAACCGAGCAGTACGCCGTAACCCAATCGGCCGTCAACAGCGCAGTCAGCGCCGGCGGTACCGAGTATGCGGCGGTGGAAATGAAGTCGGCCCAGGACAAGCTCAAAGAAGCTGAGATTGCCATGCACGACAAGAACTACGACAAAGCTCGCCAACTGGCTGAACAAGCCGAGTGGGATGCTCGCGTCGCTGAGCGTAAAGCCCAGGCTGCCAAGGCTCAACAGGCTGTGAAGGATTCCCAGAAGGCTGTTGACGAACTGCGTAAAGAAGGCATGCGCCCAGCTGCAATCATGCAGAAGTAAGCCGCTGCCACTTGACTGCATCGCACCTGATATCGAATTGAAAGGACGACACGACTATGCGTAAACAATTGATGATCCCTGCCCTGCTGGCGATGAGCGTTGCCTTGGCGGCCTGCTCCACCCCGCCGAACGCGAACCTGGAAAATGCGCGGACCAATTTCTCGTCCCTGCAAACCAACCCACAAGCCACCAAGCTGGCTGCGCTGGAAACCAAAGACGCCAGCGACTGGCTGGACAAGGCTGACAAGGCCTACCGCGACAAAGAAGACGAGAAGAAAGTCGACCAACTCGCATACCTGACCAACCAGCGCGTTGAAGTGGCCAAGGACACCATCGTCCTGCGCGAATCCGAAGCCAAGCTGAAAAACGCCGGTGACGAACGCGCCCGTGCCCTGCTGGACGCGCGTGATGCGCAGATCAAGCAACTGCAAAACAGCTTGAACGCCAAGCAAACCGATCGTGGCACCCTGGTGACTTTCGGTGACGTGCTGTTCGCCACCAACAAGTCCGACCTGAAATCCAGCGGCCTGGTGAACATCACCAAGCTGGCTCAGTTCCTGCGCGACAACCCAGACCGTAAAGTGATCGTCGAAGGCTACACCGACAGCACCGGTTCTGACTCGTACAACCAGAGCCTGTCGGAGCGTCGTGCCGCTTCCGTTCAACGTGCACTGGCTCAACAAGGCGTGGATATCTCGCGCATCGTGACCCAGGGCTATGGCAAGGAATATCCGGTTGCCGATAACGGCAGCGTTTCCGGCCGCGCCATGAACCGTCGCGTTGAGGTGACAATCTCCAACGACAACCAGCCGGTCAAGCCACGGTCTTCCGTCGCTAACTGATCATTGGTCTGGTAAAAAGCCCCGCCTTCAGGCGGGGCTTTTTCGTTGCCATTCATGAATGCGTATTCAAGCTTTAGTCATTGATGTATCCGAAGGTGCTGCGATTGCCACAAAAAAACCACCAGAAACGGTGGTTTTTTTGACTAGGGAAACTTGATCATGCGATCAGTATCTTCATCCGGCGGCGTTATCTTTTTGTTATGACGGGAGGTATCAGATGAGCAACCTGCCAACTGATTACGCGCCTGTTCTTGCGCATCCGCCCGCTCCAACGCCTGATGCGCCCTGGCCATAGCCAGCATATTGCATATCGCATCAATTCTTATCACTGCCTTCCCGCCCCCACTGTGCGTAAGTTACATCGCCCTTTGTGGTACCTGACGCAATTAGGTTCCAAACAATTTCGTTACACGCCCCCGGTACGCCGATAAGTGCAATGCCGCTGACATGAAAAACCTGTCGATAACTGACAGGTTTTTAAGGGTTGCCTATCAGTAGGTGACTGAGCCTTGATTCTCGCCACCGCCGGCCTGAATCTGGCCTTGGCCAGCTGAGCCACCTTCACCGGCTTGGCCACTTTGAGCCGCTTTTTTTTCCAGCAGTTGCTTCAGCATTTCAAGCAGCTCTTCAATGCTTTCTCCCCCACCAGCGCCTTGGCTTGCTCCGGAACCTTGAGCGCCTCCACCCCCCTGGGAACCACCGGAACCAGAACCTTGCGAACCTTCACCGCGCTTAGCGCGGATTTGCTCTTGAAGTTGCTGGATTTGCTGATCAAGACCTTGCGAAGCCCCCTGAGAACCTCCCGAATTGCCGACGCCAATTGAAGGTGCTGCGCCAATACCATTCATAAAACTCGTACTCCAGATTGATGAAATAAAGTGCGCTGATCAGCCAGGCCAATCAGTACCTCATCTGTGGCGTACGAATGAAGATGGTTCCAATCTGTAAAGGCTCGAAAGCCCTTGAGCAACTAAGCTGCACACCGGATGGTTTTTGGGCTCACTGTTGCAACTGCGGGGTTTCCTGCCCCATGCAACGCACGGCCTGCTTCTTGTTATTGACCAGCACGCCGCTCAAGCCTTTCTGTTCGGTATCAAACATCACCAACACGCCGTCAACGCACTGCGCCACTTGCGCAGCCGGGGTCAGGGAGATCTTGTAATCCTCGCCCGGCACTGTCTTGAGCATGGTGAAGTCGCTGAGCAGCAACGCATCTTCGGGCTTGGCGAAGTGCAGGTAGCCGTAGTACCACAGGCAGCCTACGGTGCCGATGATGGTGCCGATGCCGGTGAGAATCAGCGGGATCATATTGCGTTCTTCGCTCATTGCGGGCTCTCTGATGAATCAACTTTAGGAACAGGGTAATTCGGGATTTCTCCCAGGCGGCGCAAGCCGTTGAAGTGCTGCGGGTCGTCCAGATAACGCAGCATGACGGTTTGCCAGGTTTTGTCGGCAAAGGTCTGCACATGGCCGCCACGGGTCAGTTGCAACACCCTGGGCGGGGGGGCGACCTGATACAAGCGGATGCCATTGGACACCGGCACGATAGGGTCATCCAGGCTGTGGAACAGCAACTTGGGCACGCCGGTCAGCCCTGGCATGGCCTTGATCGCACTATCGCCGTCAGGCACCAGCCATGACAGCGGCACCTGCAACGGCCAGGTTAACCAGGAAGTGCTCAAGGCGAATTGTCCTACGTCACGATAACTGGCGGGTACGCCGTCCAATACCAGCGCCTTGAGTTGGGATTGGCGCTCCGGGTGGGCTGCCAGGTAATGCACTGCCAGTGCACCACCCAGGCTTTGGCCGAGGATAATCAGCGGTTGACCCTGGGTTTCAGGCGCCTTGTCGATCCAGCTGAAAGCGGCGTCGATATCCTGGTAGATCGCCGGCAACGATGGCTTGCCTTCCGAAAGCCCATAGCCACGATAGTCCAGCAACAGCACTTGATAGCCCTGTTCCGGCAACCACCAACTGCCCCCCAGGTGCCAGGCGAGGTTACCGCCATTGCCGTGCAAATGCAGGACGGTGCCCTTGAGCGGTACACCGGGTTTGGCCGGCAGCCACCAGGCGTGCAGTTTCACGCCATCTGCGGTGGTGAGCGTGACGTCGCGGTAGGGAAGATGGGCTTTTTCCGGCGTGAAGGGCAGGCCGGGCTCGGGGTAGAACAGCAAGGAGCTGCAGCCGTTCAGTGTGAGTAGCAGGCATAAAATGCCGAGGATTCTCATCCGTTGAAGCCTCGCGAAAGTTCTGAAGACCCGTGCAGATCAAATGTGGGAGCTGGCTTGCCTGCTCCCACATTTTGATCCGGTTTCGTCAGTTAAAGGATATTGGAGTAATCCGCCTCGATCCGGTCCAGGCTCAAGTGGTTGAGGAAGTTGGAGAAGCACATCCAGGCCGCCAGCGCGTTCATGTCGCGAAACTGCTCCGGCAGGTACTTGGGCGGCACCACCAGGCCTTCGTCGACCAACTGGCGCAGGGTACGCATGTCTTCAAGGGTGGTCTTGCCGCAGAACAGCAGCGGCACTTGCTCCAGCTTGCCTTTACGTACAGCGAGCTGGATGTAGTTGTAGACCATGATAAAGCCCTTGAGGTAGGACAAA
Organism: Pseudomonas sp. KT_2_4; assembly: GCF_041410225.1. Classification (NCBI taxonomy): domain Bacteria; kingdom Pseudomonadati; phylum Pseudomonadota; class Gammaproteobacteria; order Pseudomonadales; family Pseudomonadaceae; genus Pseudomonas; species Pseudomonas sp. KT_2_4. The sequence goes on along the minus strand of NZ_CP166962.1, from coordinate 5,322,201 downwards.
TCCTTGGTAAATGGCAGACCGGTGGGCACCGAACCACGGAATACCCGGCTGGCATTCCCATAGCTTTCGGCCATTTCAAAGCCTTGCTCGCGGAAGAACTCGAACACCTGCAGGAAGTCGGCACCCTCCTCCACCATATGGATGGCGCGTGTCCGGTTGGTGAGTTTGCGCAGGCGGCTGGGGTAGGAGGCAAACGTGATGATTTCCATCAGGATCGCCAGGCCTTCCTGGGTGACGGTGGACGACGGCGGGCCTTTGGACAGGAACGTGCAGATCGGCTGGTTCTGGCCGTTGAGGGTGGTGCCCACATGCACCAGGCCTTCATGCACCTCCAAAGCGCGCACGTCGCGGTCGTTGAACATCGCGTCGGCGCGGATCTTGATGTAGTCAGCGCCCGCCGCTGCGTCGGCGACAATGCCATCGGACTCGAATACGCGGATGGTTTCTTCCGCCTCGCCAAATACCTTGTTCAGACGGGTTTGCAGCAGGCTGACCGCATCTTTGGCGGTGAGGGTCTTGGCTTCGTCCTTGAGGTCACCCCTACCGTCGATGTTGTTGAGGTAATCGGAGAGCATCAGGCCAAGGTCGGCCAGGGTCGGGTCGCCGGCGTGGAACGCATCGGAGGCGGCGCCGTACAGCTCTTGGGAAATCAGACCGAAGTCCTCGGTGCCGCGCGCTTCAAGCATGCGCACCACCATGCGGTATTCGCGGCACATGCGCCGCATGATCTGCCCCACCGGGCTGAATTGTCCAAGGCGACGGGTGATGTCGCGCTCGATGTTCTGGAATTCCAGCTTCACCGCGCTGGAGTCGAACGACAGCGGTCGGTTCAGGTAGTAATCGCGGTCTACGGCAGGCATCGCCTTGCCCTTGGCCTTGAGAAATCCCTGGCGAATGTTTTCGTCCCATTTCACCGCATCGAGAACGCGGATCGGTGTTTGCGCCAGCACAATGCGATCGGACAAGGTGCGTATCGTCTGCTGGTAATCGTCCACCCGGTGCTTCCTCTTTAAACGTTATTGGCCCACGCGCAGGTAGCGCACGGCTTCAGCAGCAAGCCCAGCTCCCCCCAAAGCAGATTGCGCACAGGGCTAGACCGAGGCCAATACCAGGTGCATGTAACGCTTGAGAATTTCAAGCATCTCGTCACCGGTCAGAGGCTCTGCGCCGCCCAACAGGCCCTGATATTCCATCCGACTGATGATAGCCGTCAACACCTTGGCATCCTGCTGCGGCTCACGGGAGCCCAATACCTGGAAAAACTGCCCGGTACCCTGCAACAGGATCTGTTGATGGGAGCGTACCAGTTCGGCCAGCCGCGGGTTCAATAGGGCTTCCTGGCGAAAAGCCTGCTCAGCCATCAGGTATTCGCGCCGGTTGGTCAGCTGGCGCAGTACATAGTCAGCGGTCAGGCGCGCGATATCATCGGCCAGTTGCGAGCGCGACTCCGGACTGCCATCGCCATAGGCGACCATCTCGCGCAACAGGCCTTCGTTGCGCACCCACAGTTTGCCCATGAAAGCGGCGCTGCGTTCCACGTACTGGGCGAAGGTATCGGTGAGCAGGTCGTCGATGTCTTTGAAGTAATAGGTGGTGGCCGACAGCGGCACCCCCGCCTCTGCCGCCACTGCCCGGTGACGTACGGCCCGCACGCCATCGCGCACGACGATACGCATGGCCGCATCGAGAATGTCTTGCCGGCGTTGCTCGCTGCCCCGTCGGCTGGCCTTGCGACCCTGGTACTGAACGCTTTCAGCCACGGCAGCAGCAATGCCGGCGGCACCTTCTTGAGCTATTACGCGGTTCACCACACTTCTTCCTTTAGAGGTGACGCGGAGCGTCACAGGGTGCATTCCCACGCGGAGCGTGGGAATGATCACTGACGAGCACCACTTGAACAGGCCACATAAAAAAGCCGCCTTATAAAAGGCGGCTTCGGATTTCGCTACGGTTACGCTTGCGGCCGCATGTGCGGGAACAGGATCACGTCGCGGATCGACGGCGAGTTGGTCAACAACATCACCAGACGGTCAATGCCGATACCCTCACCGGCAGTCGGCGGCATGCCGTACTCCAGGGCCCGAACGAAGTCGGCGTCGTAGTGCATGGCTTCGTCATCACCGGCGTCCTTGTCGGCCACCTGGGCCATGAAGCGCTCGGCCTGGTCTTCCGCGTCGTTAAGCTCGGAATAGGCGTTGGCGATTTCGCGGCCACCGATGAACAGCTCGAAACGGTCGGTGACGTTGGGGTTGTCGTCGTTGCGACGGGCCAGCGGCGACACTTCGAACGGGTACTGGGTAATGAAGTGCGGCTGCTCCAGCTTGTGCTCCACCAGTTCTTCGAAAATCATCACCTGCAGCTTGCCGAGGCCTTCGAAGCCCAGCACCTTGGCGCCGGCTTTCTTGGCAATGGCACGGGCCTTGTCGATGTCGTTGAGGTCGTCAGCGGTCAGCTCGGGGTTGTACTTGAGGATCGAGTCGAACACCGACAGGCGCACGAATGGCTCGCCGAAGTGGAACACCTTGTCGCCGTACGGCACGTCAGTGCTGCCCAGCACCAGCTGTGCCAGCTCGCGGAACAGTTCTTCGGTCAGGTCCATGTTGTCTTCGTAGTCGGCGTAGGCCTGGTAGAACTCCAACATGGTGAATTCAGGGTTGTGACGGGTCGAGACGCCTTCGTTACGGAAGTTGCGGTTGATCTCGAACACCTTTTCAAAGCCGCCCACCACCAAGCGCTTGAGGTACAGCTCCGGCGCGATACGCAGGAACATTTCCATGTCCAGCGCGTTGTGGTGGGTTTCGAACGGTTTGGCTGCGGCACCACCCGGGATGGTCTGCAGCATCGGCGTTTCCACTTCCAGGAAGTCACGCTGCATCAGGAAGCTGCGGATGTGAGCAATGACTTGCGAGCGTACGCGGAAGGTCTGGCGCACGTCTTCGTTGACGATCAGGTCAACGTAGCGCTGGCGATAGCGCTGTTCGGTGTCGGTCAGGCCGTGGTGTTTGTCTGGCAGCGGGCGCAGGGACTTGGTCAGCAGGCGCACATTGGTCATCTCGACGTACAGGTCGCCCTTGCCGGAACGGGCCAGGGTGCCTTCGGCTGCGATGATATCGCCCATGTCCCAGGTTTTCACCGAGGCCAGGGTTTCTTCGGACAGGGTCTTGCGGTTGACGTAGACCTGGATGCGACCGGTCATGTCCTGGATCACCATGAACGAGCCACGGTTGAGCATGATGCGACCTGCCACCTTGACCGGGATCGCAGCCTCTGCCAGTTCTTCCTTGGTCTTGTCCGCGTATTGCTTCTGCAAGGCATCGCAGTAGTTGTCGCGACGGAAGTCGTTGGGGAAGGCGTTACCCTTGGCGCGCTCGGCAGCAAGCTTTTCCTTGCGCAGGGCGATCAGGGAGTTTTCTTCCTGTTGCAGGGCTTGCGGGTCGAGTTGTTGGTCGCTCATGTCTTTAAATATTCCATCAGGTTCGTTGCCCCCAGCCTTCGGCGGGGGATCGCGGGCAAGCCCGCTCCCACAGAGGGTATTAGAGGCCGGATTTCAGGCTGGCTTCCAGGTATTCGTCGATATCGCCGTCGAGTACCTTGTCGCAGTCGCTGCGTTCGATGTTAGTGCGCAGATCCTTGATCCGCGAGGCATCGAGCACGTACGAACGGATCTGGTGGCCCCAGCCGATATCCGACTTGGTGTCTTCCAGCGCCTGGGAAGCGGCGTTGCGCTTCTGCATTTCCTGCTCGTACAACTTGGCCCGCAGCATTTTCATGGCGGTGTCCTTGTTGGCATGCTGGGAACGTTCGTTCTGGCAGCTGACCACGGTGTTGGTCGGTACGTGGGTAATACGTACGGCCGAGTCGGTGGTGTTTACGTGCTGACCACCGGCGCCGGAGGAACGGTAGGTGTCGATCCGCAGGTCGGCCGGGTTGATCTCGATTTCCACTTTGTCGTCGATCTCTGGCGAGACGAACACCGCAGAGAATGAGGTGTGGCGACGATTGCCGGAGTCGAACGGGCTCTTGCGCACCAGGCGGTGCACGCCGATCTCGGTGCGCAGCCAGCCAAAGGCATATTCGCCCTTGATGTGCACGGTCGCGCCCTTGATACCGGCCACTTCACCGGCGGACAGTTCCATGATGGTCGCGTCGAAACCGCGTTTGTCGGCCCAGCGCAGGTACATGCGCAGCAGGATGTTGGCCCAGTCCTGGGCCTCGGTGCCACCGGAACCGGCCTGGATATCCAGATAGGCGTTGTTCGGGTCCATTTCATGGCTGAACATGCGGCGGAATTCAAGCTTGGCGAGGTTTTCCTCGAGACGGGCCAGCTCGGCGACGACATCGCCCACTGCGCCTTCGTCGTTTTCTTCGACGGCCATGTCCAGCAGGTCGCGGCAATCACCCAGGCCGGTGTTCAGTTCGTCGAGGGTATCGACGATCTGTGCCAGCGCAGCGCGCTCGCGCCCCAGTTCCTGGGCGTACTCAGGTTTGTTCCAGACACTCGGATCTTCAAGCTCGCGATTGACCTCGGTCAGACGCTCATGCTTTTGATCGTAGTCAAAGATACCCCCGAATAGTTTCGGAGCGCTCGGACAGGTCCTTGATGGTGTTAAGGATCGGGTTGATTTCCATGGCGGGCAGCACTCGTTGGCGAACTTTTGAAAGCCGGCGAGTATAACGGCAAACGGCTGCGAACGGCAGTCCGCTTGGCCGAAAAGGCGGTGGTTTGTACAGGATCCATAGCCAGATAGCGATCAAATGTGGGAGCTGGCTTACCTGCTCCCACAGAGGCGCCCGGCGCTTGGGATTATTCGATGCCCACCTGATTACGCCCATTATTCTTGGCCGTGTATAACCCCTTGTCCGCCGCCATGATCAACTGCCGACAATCGGTACCCTGGACCGGCGTCAACGTCGACAGCCCAATACTGATGGTCAGGCTGGCACCTTCAGCCGGGGCGATGTGCGGGATTTTCAACGCCGCTACCGCCATGCGCAGCTTTTCCGCGACCAGGCGTGCGCCGCCCGGTGAGGTGTTGGGCAGGACCAGCGCGAACTCCTCGCCGCCGTAGCGCGCCGGCAAATCCGAAGGGCGGCTGCTGGCTTCACGGATGGTGTTGGCGACTTTGCGCAAGGCTTCGTCGCCCTCGACGTGGCCGAAGCTGTCGTTGAAGGTCTTGAAGAAATCCACGTCGATCATCAGCAGCGACAGTTGGGTCTGGTCGCGCATGGCGCGGCGCCATTCCAACTCCAGGTATTCGTCGAAGTGGCGGCGGTTGGACAGCCCGGTCAGGCCATCGGAGTTCATCAGGCGTTGCAGCACCAGGTTGGTGTCCAGCAACTGTTGCTGGCTGACGCGCAACGCGCGGTAGGCCGCGTCGCGCTGCAACAGGGTCATGTAGGAGCGCGAGTGGTAGCGGATGCGCGCCACCAACTCGATGTTGTCCGGTAGCTTGACCAGGTAATCGTTGGCCCCGGCCGCAAAGGCCGCGCTCTTGATCAGCGGGTCTTCTTTGGTGGACAGCACGATGATCGGAATATTCGCGGTGGCCGGGTGATTGCGGTATTCGCGCACCAGAGTGAGGCCGTCCAGGCCCGGCATCACCAGGTCCTGCAAGATCACCGTGGGCTTGATGCGGATCGCCTGGGCAATCGCCTGGTGCGGGTCGGCACAAAAGTGGAAGTCGATGTTTTCTTCATGGGCCAGGCCACGCCGCACGGCTTCACCGATCATGGCCTGGTCGTCGACCAGCAACACCATGGCGGCGTTTTCGTCGGTCTTGAAGTCGTCGAGCTGTAAATCATTCATGTGCAGTCACCTGAATTACTACCTGCAAGCCAGCACGGCGGGAGATTTTTGTTCATTTTGCAAAGACCTCCAGCAATCGGGGCGCAATTCTATCCAGTGGGCGAATTTCAACAGCGGCATCAATCGCCGCCGCCGCTTTGGGCATGCCATACACCGCCGAACTCTGTTGGTCCTGGGCGATGGTCAAATATCCTTGTTCCCGCATCAGCTTGAGGCCCTGGGCGCCGTCGCGCCCCATGCCCGTGAGCAAGACACCGACGGCGTCACCGTTCCAGTGGCTGGCGACGCTTTCGAAAAACACGTCGATCGACGGCCGGTAAATCTCGTTCACCGGCTCTGCGGTATAGGCTAGCGTGCCATTTTTCAACAAGCGAATATGGTGGTTGGTGCCGGCCAGCAATACCACGCCGGGTTGAGGCGGCTCGCCTTCACAGGCCAGGCGCACCGGCAGGCCGGAAGCGCTGCTCAGCCACTCGGCCATGCCAGCGGCAAACACCTGGTCCACATGCTGCACTAGCACGATGGCGGCAGGGAAATCCCGGGGCAACCCCTTGAGCAGAACTTCCAGGGCCGCCGGCCCACCGGCCGAAGAACCAATCGCCACCAGCCGTTGACGCTTGCCGGTGACCCGCTGCGGCGGGGTTTCGGCACGCACCCGCGTGCCGCGCTGGCCGATCAGCCAGCCAATATTGAGGATCTTGCGCAACAGGGGCGCCGCCGCATCCTTGGGGTTGCCCACGCCCAGTGCCGGGGTGTCCACCACATCCAGGGCGCCGTGGCCCATGGCTTCGAATACACGGCTGACGTTGGCCTGGCGGTCAACGGTGACGATCACGATCGGGCATGGCGTGTCGGCCATGATCTGGCGGGTAGCTTCCACGCCGTCCATCACCGGCATGATCAAGTCCATCAGGATCAGGTCCGGGGTCAGCTCGGCGCAACGCTGCACCGCTTCCAGGCCATTGCTGGCCACCCACACCACCTCGTGGGCGGGCTCGTAACTCAAGGCACGGCGCAAGGCCTCTACGGCCAGGGGCATGTCATTGACGATCGCAATCCTCATGCCCGGGCGCCTCCAATCAGTTCAACCACGGCGTCGAGCAAGGCGTCGTCATGGAAACTGGCTTTGGCTAGATAATAGTCGGCCCCGGCGTCGAGGCCACGGCGGCGGTCTTCTTCACGATCCTTGTAGGAAACCACCATCACCGGCAATGATTGCAGGCGACTGTCACGGCGCAAAAGTGTGACCAATTCAATACCGTCCATGCGAGGCATATCAATATCCGTGATAAGCAGGTCGAAGTCCTCGGAGCGCAATGCGTTCCAGCCATCCATGCCATCGACCGCCACGGCAACTTCATAACCCCGGTTGAGTAACAATTTGCGTTGCAGCTCGCGCACCGTCAGTGAGTCGTCCACCACCAGCACGCGCTTGCGCGGCGCTTCGGTGGCCTGCTGGTTGCGCCGGGCGATGCGCTCCAGGCGGCCGGTATTGAGCAGCTTGTCCACTGAACGCAGCATGTCTTCGACATCGACGATCAACACCACCGAGCCGTCATCGAGCAAGGCCCCGGCAGAAATGTCCTGGACCTTGCCCAGGCGATCATCCAGCGGCAACACCACCAACGTGCGCTCGCCGATAAAGCGCTCCACGGCAATCCCGTACACGGCATCGCGTTCGCGGATCACCACCACTTTCAAGGTATCTGAAGGGGTCTGCCCCGGCGGGCGCTGCAGCAACTGACTGGCGGCAACCAGGCCGACGTGTCGGCCTTCATGCCAGAAGTGCTGGCGGCCTTCCAACTGCACGATGTCGTCGGGGGCCAGGTCGCACATGCGTTCGATATGCGCCAGGGGAAACGCATAGGCTTCTTCGCCGACTTCCACCACCAGGCTGCGCACCACCGACAGGGTCAGCGGCACCTCAAGATGGAAGCGACTGCCCTGCCCCGCCGTCTGTTCCAGCACCACTGCGCCGCGCAACTGGCGAACCATATGCTGCACCGCGTCCAGGCCCACACCGCGCCCGGACACTTCGGTGACTTTGTCCCGCAGGCTGAACCCCGGCAGGAACAGGAAGGTCAGTAGCTCCTCTTCGCTCAGGCGCAGAGCCGTTTCCACCGGAGACAAATTCCGGTCGACAATAGTGCCGCGCAGGCGCTCGAGGTCGACACCGTTGCCGTCATCGCTCAATTCCAGCACCAGCAACCCGGCCTGATGGGACGCGCGCAGGCGAATCAAGCCCTCCGCCGGCTTGCCCGCCAGCACGCGCTGCTCAGGGGTTTCGATGCCGTGGTCGACGGCATTGCGCAATAAATGGGTGAGCGGCGCTTCGAGTTTTTCCAGCACGTCACGGTCGACCTGGGTCTTTTCGCCTTCAATCTCCAGGCGCACTTGCTTGCCCAGGCTGCGACCGAGGTCACGCACCATACGCACCTGCCCGGCCAGCACATCGGCAAACGGCCGCATGCGGCAGGCCAATGCGGTGTCGTAGAGCACCTGGGCGCGCTGGCCGGCCTGCCAGCCGAACTCATCCAGCTCGGCGTTTTTTTCCGCCAGCAGGGCCTGGGCTTCACTCAGCAGGCGACGGGTATCGGCCAGGGCTTCCTGGGCTTCCAGGTTCAGATCCAGGGATTTTAGCTGGCCATCCAGGGCATCCAGTGCACGCAAGCTGTTGCTCTGAATGCGCTTGAGGCGTTGCAGGCTGGCCAGGTACGGCTTGAGCCGCTGGGTTTCCACCAGGGATTTGCTGGACAAGTCCAACAGGCTGTTCAAGCGCTCGGCCGTCACCCGCAGCACGCGCTCGCCGCCTTCTGTCATGCGTTTGCTCTGGCGCGGCGCTTCACTGCTGACCGGCGCGGGCTCTAGCTCGGGCTCCAGCAGCAATGCGTCAACCCGCGGCGCGGGGATGGGCTCGGGATTTGGCACGGGCGTGGCAATCGGCTGCGAGGGATCGAGCAAGCGCTCCATCAGCGCTACGTACGCCTCGATATCCGCCGGCCCCACGTCATTGCCCGGCGTGGCGATTCGCATCAGCAGGTCGGTGCCTTGCAGCAACGCGTCGATATGTTCAGGTTGCAGGTACAGGCGGCCTTCCTGGGCACTGACCAGGCAGTCTTCCATGACGTGGGCCACGCTGACCCCGGCATCCACGCCGACAATCCGCGCCGCCCCTTTAAGTGAATGCGCGGCGCGCATGCAGGCTTCGAGCTGGTCGGCCTGGGTCGGGTTGCGTTCCAGCGCCAGCAGGCCCGCGCTCAACACCTGGGTCTGCGCATCGGCTTCCAGGCTGAACAGTTCCAACAGCGAGGCATCGCGCATCTGGTCGGGGGTCATGCGAGGCTCCGGGTCACGGCGGACAACAATTGCACTTCGTCCAGCCAGCGCAGACTGCGGCCTTTCCACTGCAACACGCCTTGGGTGTAGCGTGCGCTGGCCTGGGTGCCGGACACCGACGCAGCCTTCAAGGTGCGCTCATCAATGGCGTGGATGCCGTCTACTTCATCTACCGGTACGACGACCGGGCCGTCCTGGGCAGCGATGATCAGCATGCGCGGCATGATCCGCCCGCCGCTGGCGCCGGCACTGGTGCTGTCCAGGCCCAGCAGTTCCACCAACGACAGGCACGCCACCAGCGCCCCGCGTACGTTGGCCACGCCCAGCAGCGCTCGGGAGCGCTGGTGCGGCAGAGAGTGGATCGGCTGCAACGGCGCCACTTCCACCAGGCAGCGGGTGGCGATACCGAGCCATTCTTCGCCGAGGCGGAACATCAACAGCGAACGGGTGACCACATCGCTATCCGCTTCGGCAGCTGCCTGCGCGTGATGGTCGTCTTGTTGCAGTGCGTAGCGGTCGAGCAGGCGTGTGGCGGCGGCGGAATACACCGAGCAATTGCGGCAGTGGATATGCTCGGCCAACAGCGGGCAGGACTTGTCGCCATGAATACCGATGCGGTTCCAACAGTCGTCAATGGCTTGGGTATCGGTCAGCGTCAGGTCCAGGCCTGCGGTGTCGAGCGCGTCAGGGCTACTCATCGTTTGGTCTCACTGTCAGCTCGCTCGCTACGGGCGGCGCGTGCCTGAAGACGACGCGCGCCGACACTGTCACCCTGGGACTCGAGCAACGCGGCCAGGTGCATCAGGGCCTGGGGATGCTGCGGTTCCAGATACAGAGCTTTTCGGTAATACCCCTGGGCCTCCAGGGCACTGCCAGCCACATCGCTGAGCAGCCCCAACCAGTAAAACACCTGGGCGGCCGGCGGGTGACTGCTCAAATACCGCTCGCAGGCCGCTCGGGCCTCGGCACTTTTGCCCTCGTTGGCCAGGGTTGCGATCTGGCTGAGCAGATCCCCTGCATCGGTATGCGTAGCTTTGACCGGTGGCACGTGGGGGGTGACCGAGCTGAACGGTCGCGGCTTGAGCGGTATCGGCGCCGCCCTGCGCTGCGGTAGCGGCGCGGGCGTCGGTTTGATCACAGGTGCAGCCGGCGCGGCCGGTTCTACATGCCGACTGAAGGCAAAGGACTGCGGCACGCCGATGGAGCGCATGCCGTGGCGCCCCAGCAGGCTGCCCTCGGCCGGGCCGATAAACAGCACGCCGTCCACGTGAGTCAATGCCTTGAGCACATCAAAGACCTGTTTCTGGGTCGGCTGGTCGAAGTAGATCAGCAAGTTGCGGCAGAACACAAAATCGTAGGTCGGCTCGTTCGCCAGCAGTGCCGGGTCCAGCAAGTTGCCGACTTGCAGGCGCACTTGTTCACGCACCCGGTCGGCGATGCGGTAAACGCCTACGTCTTCAGTGAAGTGGCGGTCGCGAAATTCAAGATCGGCGCCGCGAAACGAGTTCTTGCCATACACGCCCCGCCGCGCGCGCTCCACCGACAGCGGGCTGACGTCCATGCCTTGCACTTTGAACTGGTGGGGCGCCAACCCCGCATCGAGCAAGGCCATGGCAATCGAATAGGGCTCTTCGCCGGTCGAACACGGCAGGCTGAGAATACGCAGGGCGCGCATCTGGTTGATCTCGGCCAAGCGTGCCTGGGCCAGGCGAGCCAGGGTTGCAAAGGATTCGGGATAGCGGAAAAACCAGGTCTCGGGGACGATCACCGCTTCGATCAGCGCCTGCTGCTCGTCATGGGAGGTTTGCAGGTGTTGCCAGTAAGCCTCCGCCGACGGCGACTGGGACGACTGGCAGCGCTGGCGCACCGCGCGCTCGATGATCGCCTCGCCCACCGAAGCGACGTCCAGGCCGATGCGTTCTTTCAAGAACGCGAAAAACCGCGGGTCATTGCTCATAGGCTCAACTCGGCGGAAAACAGCAAGGCACGCACTGGCGCGGTCAACAGATCGGCGACGCCAATCCACTGCATCAAGCCCTGTGCGTCCTCGCGCACCGGCCCCAGGTATGGCGCCTGCTGATTGTCCAGGCCATAGGGCTGAAATTCGGCGGGGTCGCAACGCAGGGTGTCGGTGGCCTGTTCCAGGATCAGCCCTAGCCAACGCGCCTCACTCCAAGGCTGCGGCTGATAATTGACCAACACCAGGCGCGTACTGGTACGCGCCTGGGCCGAAGTGCCGAACGTCAGGGCGCTCAAGTCGATGACCGGCACCAGCGCCCCACGATGGGCGAAGATACCCGCCACCCATAAGGGCGCTTGGGCGATAGGTTTAAGCGCCAGGCGCGGCAGCACCTCGGCCACTTCCGTGGCCTTGAGGGCAAAGCGTTCGTTGCCGATGCGAAACACCAGAAACAATGCCTTTTTCGCTGCCGGGACGGCACCGCGTTTAGCCGCGAGCTCACTCATCAGACTTTGAAACGCGAGACGCCGCTGCGCAGACCGACCGCAACCTGGCTCAGTTCATCAATGGCAAAGCTGGCCTGGCGCAGGGATTCGACGGTCTGGCTGCTGGCATCGCCCAATTGCACCAGCGCATGGTTGATCTGCTCGGCGCCGGTGGCCTGGGCCTGCATGCCTTCGTTGACCATCAACACCCGCGGCGCCAGGGCCTGTACCTGATGGATGATCTGCGACAGTTGCTCGCCCACTTGCTGCACCTCCGACATGCCACGGCGCACCTCCTCGGAGAATTTGTCCATGCCCATCACCCCTGCCGACACCGCCGACTGGATCTCACGCACCATCTGCTCGATGTCGTAGGTCGCCACAGCGGTCTGGTCGGCCAGGCGGCGCACTTCGGTGGCAACCACGGCAAAGCCGCGCCCGTACTCACCGGCTTTCTCAGCCTCGATGGCCGCATTCAGGGACAACAGGTTGGTCTGGTCGGCCACCTTGACGATGGTCACCACCACCTGGTTGATATTGCCGGCCTTCTCATTGAGGATCGCCAGCTTGGCGTTGACCAGGTCGGCGGCGCCCATCACCGAGTGCATGGTTTCTTCCATGCGGGCCAGGCCCTGCTGGCCGGAACCGGCAGCCACCGAGGCCTGGTCGGCGGCGGTGGACACTTCGGTCATGGTGCGGACCAAGTCCTTGGACGTGGCGGCAATTTCGCGGGAAGTGGCGCCGATTTCGGTGGTGGTGGCTGCGGTTTCTGTCGCGGTCGCCTGTTGCTGCTTGGAGGTCGCGGCAATCTCGGTGACCGAGGTGGTGACCTGCACCGATGAACGCTGCGCCTGGGACACCAGGGCAGTCAGCTCGGTCATCATGTCGTTGAAGCCGGTTTCAACCGCGTTGAATTCGTCCTTGCGCTCCAGGTTCAGGCGCTTGCTCAGGTCACCGGTGCGCATGACTTCGAGGATTTGAACGATGCGCTGCATCGGCGCCATGATCGCGCGCATCAGCAACAGGCCACACAGCGCGGCGGCGAGAATCGCCAGCAACAGCGAGACGCCCATGCTGATCTTCGCGGCCGCTACCGCATCATCGATGGCGGCGGTGGCGTTGTCGGCGACCTGCTTGTTCTCATTGATAATGTCATTGAGCTTCATGCGGCCTGCTGTCCAGGCGGGGGTCAGTTGCTCGTTGAACAACCTCAGTGCTTCGGCGGCGTTATTGCTCTGATGGGCCGCCAAAACCTGGGCGAGAATCTGGTTGTAGCTCTGGTGCAGTTTTTCGAAGGCATCGAATTCGGTGCGATCCTGGGTGATATTGATCGTCCCTGCGTAGCTGGCCATATGTTGCTCAAGCCGAGCCTCGAAAGACTTGTAGTCCTGTTTGTCGGTTTCGGAAATACCCTGGTTCTCGTGGATTCCGACCAACTCCTGGGTTTGCAGGTAGCTGTCGACCCAGGCGCTGCGAATCATCGAGCTGAAAAACACCCCGGGCACCGCATCGTCCCGCACTGAGTTTTCGCTGATTTCGATTTTCAGCAAGCGCGAATACGAGACCACGACCATCAGCAGCATGATCGCGATAATTACCGCAAAGCTCGCCAAAATCCTTTGGCGCAGGGTCCAGTTCTTCACAGTAATTCCTCGCAGGGCCATTCAAATGGAGGGGAGTATAGCTGAGCGGCTGCGCGCTTTTATCAAGGCTTTTGATGTGCAGTGCACAGAATGCAAAAGTGGGAGCGGGCTTGCTCGCGGATGCGGTGAGTCAGCCAGAAATAGAGTGACTGGTCTACCGCATTCGCGAGCAAGCCCGCTCCCACATTTTTGATGAGCGTGTGGCCTTGTTTATGCGTTAAGCCGCACTTGTTTTTCCAACTCAAGCTTCAAGCCGGGCTCAAGTTTCAGTTGGCGGGCCAGTTCGTCCAGGTAGGCTTTTTCCATGAAGTTTTCTTCGTCCACCAGCATCACGCTGGCGATGTACATTTCGGCGGCCATTTCCGGGGTGCTGGCGGCGCGGGCGACGTCGGTGGGGTCCAGGGGCTTGTTGAGTTCGGCGTGCAGCCAGTGTTGCAACTCCTGGTCGTTATCCAGCTTGGTAAACTCGCCTTCGATCAAGGCACGCTCGCGCTCATCCACATGGCCGTCAGCCTTGGCCGCGGCCACCAATGCCTTGAGAATGCCTTGGCTGTGTTGTTCGACCTGGGCCGCTGGCAGGCGGTCGATGGTTTGCGGCTCGCCTTGGGGCGCGCTGGCCTGCTGGGACTGCCAGTTGCCGTAAGCCTTGTAGGCAATCACACCCAGTGCGGCCAGACCGCCGTAGGTGAGCGCTTTGCCACCGAATTTACGCGCCTTCTTGTTGCCCAGCAGCAAGCCCATGGCTCCCGCCGCCAGGGCCCCGCCGCCTGCACCGCCGAGCATGCTGCCGAGCCCGCCACCGCTGAGCAAGCCGCCGAGGGCGCCCTTGTCATTCGACTTAGGCTGCCCACCCGCCTTGTTTTGCAACATATCCTGGCCAGACTTAAGCAGTTGATCGAGCAATCCACGGGTATTCATTCGTAGCCTCCAGACACTTGGGTTCGTAGGACCAATAGGCCTTCAGCGTAAAACTAAGTGCCAAAAAGCCGCGATCTAGAGTGCTTCCAGATGTAACGTTCTACTGCGATGCTGGAAATGTCTTGTTGCATATGCAACGCCATCATCCCGCCATCAATCAATTTTCCTTGTTCATCGAACCGCTTAAGCTATCCGGCGTCTGTTTGTTGTCCGTTGCGTTTGGCCGAAGGCATGTCCGAACCGTTATTTCTGATCCGCTACGTGCCAGGAACGGCGCGGGATTTGCTCACGACAGGTTGTCTCTATGCACCGCAGGAATTTGCTCAAAGCATCCATGGCCATTGCGGCTTACACCGGTTTGTCGGCCAGTGGCCTGCTGGCCGCGCAGGCCTGGGCCGGGAATCGGGCTGCCGATGGCAAGGCCGTGGCGTTCGATTTCGAATCGCTCAAGGCCCAGGCCAAGCAATTGGCCACCCGTGGCTACCAGGACACTAAGCAGGTGCTGCCGCCGACCCTGGCTACCATGACCCCGCAGAATTTCAACGCCATCGGCTATGACCGTAACCATTCGCTGTGGAAAGAGTTGAACGGCCAACTGGACGTGCAGTTCTTCCACGTCGGCATGGGCTTCAAGACGCCGGTGCGCATGCACAGCGTCGACCCCAAGACCCGTGAAGCCCGCGAAGTGCATTTTCGCCCGTCGTTGTTCAACTATGAAAAAACCACGGTGGACACCCAGCAATTGACCGGCGACCTGGGTTTCTCCGGTTTCAAGCTGTTCAAGGCACCGGAGCTGGACCGCCATGACGTGCTGTCGTTTCTGGGCGCCAGCTACTTCCGTGCGGTGGATTCCACCGGCCAGTACGGCCTCTCGGCGCGTGGCCTGGCGATTGATACCTACGCGAAAAAACGCGAGGAGTTCCCCGATTTCACGCAGTTCTGGTTCGAAACTCCGGACAAGGACGCCACGCGCTTTGTGGTCTACGCCCTGCTCGACTCGCCAAGCGCCACCGGTGCCTACCGCTTCGACATCGACTGCCAGGCCAACCAAGTGGTGATGGCGATCGACGCGCACATCAATGCGCGCACCGCCATCGAGCAACTGGGCATCGCGCCCATGACCAGTATGTTCAGCTGCGGCACCCATGAGCGCCGCATGTGCGACACCATCCACCCGCAAATCCACGACTCGGACCGCCTGGCCATGTGGCGCGGCAACGGCGAGTGGATCTGCCGCCCCCTGAACAACCCGGCCAAGTTGCAATTCAACGCGTTCGCCGACACCAACCCCAAAGGCTTCGGCCTGGTGCAGACCGACCATGAGTTCGCCAGCTACCAGGACACCGTCGACTGGTACAGCAAACGCCCAAGCCTGTGGGTTGAACCGACCACGGCCTGGGGCGAAGGCTCCATCGACTTGCTGGAAATCCCCACCACTGGCGAAACCCTGGACAATATCGTGGCCTTCTGGACCCCGAAAAAGCCTGTGGCCGCCGGTGATTCGCTCAACTACGGCTACAAGCTGTACTGGAGCGCACTGCCGCCAGTGAGCACGCCGCTGGCACAGGTCGATGCGACCCGTTCCGGCATGGGCGGCTTTACCGAAGGCTGGGCACCCGGCGAGCATTATCCGAAGGTATGGGCGCGGCGTTTCGCCGTGGACTTCAAGGGCGGCGGCCTGGATCGCCTGCCAGCGGGCACCGGCATCGAGCCCGTGGTGACCTGTTCCCATGGTGAGGTGAAGGACTTCAGTGTGCTGGTGCTGGACAACATCAAGGGCTACCGCATCCTGTTCGACTGGTACCCCACCAGCGACAGCGTGGAACCCGTCGAATTGCGC
The DNA here is from genome assembly GCF_041410225.1 of Pseudomonas sp. KT_2_4. Taxonomy (NCBI): domain Bacteria; kingdom Pseudomonadati; phylum Pseudomonadota; class Gammaproteobacteria; order Pseudomonadales; family Pseudomonadaceae; genus Pseudomonas; species Pseudomonas sp. KT_2_4. Next base: position 5,306,213 of record NZ_CP166962.1, on the reverse strand, counting down.
CTGTTTATACGAACCCAGGACCGCACCCTCAGTGAAACCTGGCTGTATCAGTACTTCCCACCTGCCCCAGAGCAACGCAAATACACCTGATGCCACACTGCACGATCATTCCCACGCAATAACGTGGGAATGATCGGATTTGGCTCAGAATCGCGACACGCTTTTCATCGCGCCAATCAGATAGCGCATCGCCACCTGATCGCTCTCGGTCAGCGCCCGGTATTGCACCAGCAACTCCATCTCATCTGAACTCAACCTTCGACCCCGCAAGGACATCCGGCGACTCAGAAAAGACGCCACCGCACCCGCTACGCCATAGGACTTGGCCATGGACCGCTACTCCTGATATCAGTCAAACACTCCTGGTGCCCATTTCCCAACTCCCGGGAAGCGCAACAGCTTCGCGGACCAACCGCCTGTCTCCCTGGGCCAGGAGTCGGGCTTACCCTTAGCGTAGAAACTATCTCACCATTCGTGGGATTTTTTTAGAGTATTAACTTAAAAAAATAACGTCGGTAATAAAAGCCTACAGCCATTACTCACGCAGGGGTCGATACAGGTGGATGTCTAGCGGTTCTTGCGCATAAAGCTCAGCGTGGGGTTGCTGCAACAAATGGCAACCATGGCGCAGGTAAAAGTCCACGGTGTTACGCGACTCCGTCGCCGAGATATAGAGCGCTTGGACCTCCACTTGCCGGCCGTGCTCGCAAGCCAGCGCCAACAACCGACCGCCCAGGCCAGTACCGCGGGCACTATGGCTCACATGCAGGAATTTCAACTGCCGCATCAGCAAGCCCTGGTGATGGAAGGACCGATTGTCCACCACCACTGCGGCGACCAGCACCGGGCCGTCGAATACGCCCCACAACCACCCGCCGCGCTGGAGGCAGGCACGCAGCGCCACCGCATCCTGTTCAGCCTCGCCTTCGGGCCAGCCGCGCATATCATGATGTGTGGCATACAACACCAGTTCGCCGCAGTCCATGCGATAGCACGCCGGGATCAGCTCCGTACGATCGATGGTTGCCAGCAAAGGGATATCGTCTTCGGTTAACGCGCGTTCCACCAGCATAAGCTTCTCCTGCTTAACAACCGCCAAGGATCAGCCTTCCTATAAACGCGAGCAAGAAAAAACCCACCGTGTCAGGGTGGGTCCGGTAGGGCCGTGTGCAGGATCAATCGCGCAGATCCGACTCATGAATCGGCTGGTCGCGGTGGGTGGCGCGTTGGTATTGCGCGGGCCAGATGGCCTTGCGCCCACCCAGATCATCGTCGGCATGCAAAGGCCAGTACGGGTCGCGCAGCAGTTCCCGGGCCAGGAAGATGATGTCGGCCTGGCAAGTGCGCAGGATATGCTCGGCCTGGGCCGGTTCGGTAATCATGCCAACCGTGCCGGTGGCGATGCCCGACTCCTTGCGCACTCGCTCGGCGAAGCGCGTCTGATAGCCGGGGCCGGTGGGAATCTCGGCATTGGCAGCGGTGCCGCCAGAGGACACGTCGATCAAGTCAACGCCCAAGTCTTTCAGGCGGCGCGCCAACTCCACGGTTTCATCCGGGTTCCAACCATCTTCCACCCAGTCGGTGGCCGACACGCGCACAAACAGCGGCAGCTCCTCTGGCCACACGGCACGCACGGCCCTGGTCACTTCCAGCACCAGGCGAATGCGGTTTTCGAAGGAGCCGCCATAGTGATCCTGACGCTGGTTGCTGATCGGCGAGAGGAACTGGTGCAGCAGATACCCGTGGGCGGCGTGGATTTCCACCACTTCAAAGCCTGCGGTCAAGGCGCGCTTGGCGGCGGCGACAAAGTCGGCGATCACTTGCTGGATCTGCCCTTCGTCCAGTGGCTTGGGCTGGGTGTGATTGGGGTCGAAGGCAATCGGCGAGGGCCCCACCGGCACCCAGCCGCCCTCCTCCGGCTTGACGCTACCGTGTTTGCCGATCCATGGCCGATGGGTGCTGGCCTTGCGCCCGGCATGGGCCAGCTGGATCCCAGCCACCGCGCCCTGGGCCGCGATAAAACGGGTGATGCGCCGCAACGGTTCGATCTGGGCGTCGTTCCACAGGCCCAGGTCCTGGGCGGTGATACGGCCATCGGCGGTCACCGCCGTGGCCTCGGTAAAAATCAGCCCGGCGCCACCCACGGCCCGGCTGCCGAGATGCACCAGGTGCCAGTCATTGGCCAGGCCATCGTCGCTGGAGTATTGGCACATGGGTGAAACCGCGATGCGGTTGAGCAGGGTCAATTGGCGCAGGGTATAAGGTTCGAGCAGCTGACTCATGGCGCACCTCTTCTGGGCTTCATAGGCATTTTTGTAGGAGCGAGCTCGCTCCTACCAGCCTAGTCGACAACCATCGTTTGCACAGGGTTCAGAAGGAAAGCGGGAGCCGATTGCCGGCTCCCGGTAGGCAGCGCCTTACATCTCGACCTGGGTACCCAGCTCGATCACACGGTTGACCGGCAGTTTGAAGAACCGCAGGTTGCCGTTGGCGTTTTTCAACATGAAGGCAAACAACACTTCGCGCCAACGGGCCATGCCTTTGATGCGCGAGGCAATCACCGTTTCACGGCTGAGGAAGTAAGTGGTGCGCATCGGGCTGAAGTCCAGGTCATCCAGATGGCACAGTTTCAGCGCTTCAGGCACATCCGGCTCATCGGTGAACCCGAAGTGCAGGATCACGCGGAAGAAGCCTTCGCCGTAGGCATCCACCTCGAAGCGTCGCGCCGCTGGCACCCGTGGAATGTCTTCGTAAACCACGGTCAACAGTACCACCTGCTCATGCAGCACCTGGTTATGCAACAGGTTATGCAATAGAGCATGGGGCACGGCGTCGGGCCGCGCGGTGAGGAACACTGCCGTACCCTGAACGCGATGGGGCGGCTGTACGCGGATGCTGCTGATGAAGATCGGCAACGGCAGGCCACCCTCGTCGAGACGGCCGACGAGCAATTGCTTGCCGCGCTTCCAGGTGGTCATCAGCACAAACAGCACGATCCCCGCCAGTACCGGGAAGGCGCCGCCCTGGAGGATCTTCGGCGCGTTGGCTGCGAAGAACAGGCCATCCACCAACAGGCAGCAGAGCAACAGCGGCACGGCCAGCACCGGTGGCCATTTCCACAGCAGCAGCATCACCGCCGACACCAGGATGGTGGTCATCAGCATGGTGCCCGTCACAGCTACGCCGTAGGCCGAGGCCAGGGCACCGGAGGATTCGAAGCCTAGGACCAGCAGGATCACACCGACCATCAACGACCAGTTCACCGCACCGATGTAGATCTGGCCCTGTTCGGCACTGGAGGTGTGCTGGATATGCATGCGCGGGATGTAACCCAACTGGATCGCCTGGCGGGTCAACGAAAACGCGCCGGAAATCACCGCCTGGGAAGCAATCACCGTGGCCATGGTGGACAAGCCCACCAACGGGACCAGGGCCCAGCTCGGCGCCAGCAGGTAGAACGGGTTGCGCGCCGCCTCCGGATCGCCCAGCAGCATCGCGCCCTGGCCAAAATAGTTGAGCACCAGCGCCGGCAGCACCAGCAGGAACCAGGCGCGGGCGATGGGTTTGCGGCCGAAGTGGCCCATGTCGGCGTACAACGCTTCAGCGCCGGTCAATGCCAGCACCACCGCGCCGAGGATCGCCACGCCAATACCGGGGTGAACCATGAAGAAGCGCACACCCCATGCCGGGTTCAGTGCATTGAGCACTTCGGGTTGCTGCAGGATGCCGTACACCCCCAGGCCGCCCAACACCAGGAACCAGGTCACCATCACCGGGCCAAACAGCTTGCCGATGCGGTCGGTGCCGTGTTTCTGGATCAGGAACAGCGCCACCAGCACCACCAGGGCAATGGGCACCACCCATTTTTCCAGGCCGTCGAACGCCAGTTCCAAGCCTTCGATGGCCGACAACACCGAAATTGCCGGGGTGATCATGCTGTCGCCGTAGAACAACGCCGCGCCACACAGGCCACACACCACCAGGAAACTGCGCAATTTCGTGTGCTTCCCGGCAGCTCGCCGGGCCAACGCGGTGAGGGCCATGATGCCGCCCTCGCCCTGGTTGTCGGCACGCAGTACGAACAGCACGTACTTGATCGACACCACCCAGATCAGCGACCAGAAGATCAGCGCCAGGATCCCCAAGACACCGTCATGGTTGACCTGCACCCCATAACCGCCGTTGAACACCTCTTTAAGGGTGTAGAGCGGGCTGGTCCCGATATCGCCATAAACCACCCCGACCGCCGCCACCAGCATGCCAATCGGCTTGGCTTTTGAATGCTCGGCACCTGCTGCCTGACTACTTGCCTGACCCATCAACCACTCCTGCCCTTTGACCTGAGGTCTTTTATAAACAGCGCTTCTAAGCTGACCCTAGCATGCGCTGTTTTACTTCTCGTAACAGACGTTTTATTGACCCAAGGGCTTTACCCGTGCGCAACGGCGCGAAGCATAGCGCAGCACTCGTCGTATTTCCCCGTTCAAGTGAACGGGGTGTCGTTTTAGGCAATCAGTCATAGCGGGCACAGCAGCACTTTGGCGCCTTTTTGCCTGCATTGATCACATTTACGGCCAACCGTATATTCCTGGCCCGGCTCAGTCGTGCTGCCTGGGTGGTGTGAGCAGGAGCGCCTTGGCCGGATTACCTGATCAGTCAATCGTGCATTCGCAGGGCGCGCAGTCGATATAAAAACTCAACTATCGGACTGTATCTTTTAAGGTACACTCCTCATGTACGAAGTGAAACACGTACTGTCAATCAACGGCGTGGATATCTTCCAGGCTTGGCTGGATACAGTGCAGGACACGCGTTCGAATGCAAGAATCACCACCAGAGTGGATCGAGCGTCCCTTGGTCACTTTGGCGTTACCGAGCCAGTGGGTGATGGGGTCTTTGAGATGAAGCTCGATTTCGGCTCGGGGTTTCGCGTGTATTACGCCGTCCAGGATCGAAAAATCATTTTCCTATTGGGCGGTGGTTCGAAGGCCAGACAGCAGAACGATATCGATCAGGCCAAGGCTCTCTGGAAATCTTACAAGGTGCAGCAAAAATGACCATTCGTACCCGCCCGCACGAAGATAGCGTTCTGGAAATGCTTCGCAACGACGAAGCATTCGCCCTCGAATATTTATCTGTCGCGCTTGAGGAAATAGATGAAGCCGGTGGCGAGGACGCTTTCCTTGTCGCTATCCGTCGAGTGGCGGAAGCCCGTGGTGGGATGCTCAGCTTGTCGCAGAACACAGGACTCAATAGAGCAAACCTCTACAGGTCCATCGGCGTCGGCGGCGATCCTAAGCTCTCCACTTTGCTTAAAGTCCTCCAGGCGTTAGGTGTGGGCATGTCTAAAGTGGTATCGCACCGAACCGAACAAGACATCCGGGCTTAAGCGCGCGCCAGTGGCTATGGGGATGACCCGGCGCAGCACTCGTCGCATTTCCCTGCATAAAGCTGGTCAAGTGCGTTGCCCACCGATAGAATTGCGCACTTTTTGATCAGAGGCGCACCAAGCGCCCATCCGTTGCCTTGTCGTGCACGACCGGCAGCGTCATTCAATACCGAGGTTAGACATGTCCACCACCATCGCAAAAGCCAACCCCAAGGTTGGCTTTGTTTCCCTGGGTTGCCCGAAGGCGCTTGTCGACTCCGAGCGCATCCTCACGCAATTGCGTATGGAAGGCTACGACGTCGTGTCCACTTACCAGGACGCCGATGTGGTGGTGGTCAACACCTGCGGCTTCATCGACTCGGCCAAGGCCGAATCCCTGGAAGTGATCGGCGAAGCCATCAAGGAAAACGGCAAGGTCATCGTGACCGGCTGCATGGGGGTGGAAGAAGGCAATATCCGTAACGTGCACCCGAGTGTGCTGGCGGTGACCGGCCCGCAGCAGTACGAGCAAGTGGTCAACGCTGTGCACGAGGTGGTGCCGCCACGCCAGGATCACAACCCGCTGATCGACCTGGTGCCGCCTCAAGGCATCAAGCTGACCCCACGCCACTACGCGTATCTGAAGATTTCCGAAGGCTGCAACCACAGCTGCAGCTTCTGCATAATCCCGTCGATGCGCGGCAAACTGGTAAGCCGCCCGGTGGGTGATGTGCTCGACGAGGCCCAGCGCCTGGTCAAGTCTGGCGTCAAGGAGCTGCTGGTGATCTCCCAGGACACCAGCGCCTACGGCGTCGATGTGAAATACCGCACCGGTTTCTGGAACGGCGCGCCGGTGAAAACCCGCATGACCGAGCTGTGCGAAGCCCTCAGCAGCCTGGGCGTGTGGGTGCGCCTGCACTATGTTTACCCTTACCCGCACGTGGACGAGTTGATCCCGTTGATGGCCGCCGGCAAGATCCTGCCGTACCTGGACATCCCGTTCCAGCACGCCAGCCCGAAAGTGCTCAAGGCGATGAAACGTCCGGCGTTTGAAGACAAGACCCTGGCACGCATCAAGAACTGGCGCGAGATCTGCCCGGAGCTGATCATCCGCTCCACCTTCATCGTCGGTTTCCCCGGCGAGACCGAGGAAGACTTCCAGTACCTGCTGGACTGGCTGACCGAAGCGCAGCTGGACCGCGTCGGTTGCTTCCAGTACTCGCCGGTGGAAGGTGCTCCGGCCAACCTGCTGGACCTGGCCGTGGTGCCGGACGACGTCAAGCAAGACCGTTGGGAGCGCTTCATGGCGCACCAGCAGGCGATCAGCTCGGCACGCCTGCAACTGCGCATCGGCAAGGAAATCGAAGTGCTGATCGATGAAGTCGACGAGCAAGGCGCGGTGGGTCGTTGCTTCTTCGACGCCCCTGAAATTGACGGTAACGTGTTTATCGACGATGCCAGCGGCCTGAAGCCGGGTGACAAAGTCTGGTGCACCGTGACCGACGCCGACGAGTACGACTTGTGGGCTGAAAAGCGCGACTGATCGCACGGTGATAAAAAAGCCTCGCCTCTGAGAAGATGCGGGGCTTTTTTAGGTCTATCGTATTGTCCATCAACCCCGAATACAGCAAGGGACAGCGGGTATGCGTCAGCATTCGGTGATTCACACACCTAAAACCAGCGACTACGCACGCCTGGTGCAGATCTGGGAGGACTCGGTACGCGCCACCCACGACTTCCTCCCGGACAGCTATATCGACATGTTGAAAAACCTGGTGCTGAGCCGCTATCTCGATGCGGTCATGCTGATCTGCACCAAGGACGTGCGCCAGCACATTACCGGCTTCGCCGGGGTGTCGGCGGGCAAGGTGGAAATGCTGTTTATCGACCCGCGCTACCGTGGCCAGGGGCTGGGCCGGCAATTGCTGGGCTACGCGATCGAACACATGAACGCCGATGAACTGGACGTCAACGAACAGAACCCCCAGGCCCTGGGTTTTTACCTCAAGCAAGGCTTCGAGGTAATCGGGCGAACAGAACATGATGGGCTTGGGCAGCCTTATCCATTGCTGCACCTGCGTCTGCGCCAGCAGCAACAGGCCCGTAATGCCTGAACTGTGGGAGCTGGCTTGCCCGCGAAGGCGTCGGGTCAGTCTACCCATCCGGTGCTGGTATACCGCCTTCGCAGGCAAGCCAGCTCCCACATTTGGCCCGTGTTGCGTCAGTTAAGTAATTGTTATGGCACATGGGCTGAAATGGGGCCGGGATTAACCGGCGCCAGGCAGGTACAATAGTGGCCCCCTTTTGTTACGGCCCTTGTCATGACTGACCCCATACGCCTCTCCAAACGCCTTATCGAACTGGTCGGTTGCTCCCGTCGGGAGGCTGAGCTGTTTATCGAAGGCGGCTGGGTCTCGGTGGACGGCGAAGTGATCGACGAGCCGCAGTTCAAGGTCACTGACGAGAAGGTCGAGCTGGACCCGGAAGCTAAAGCCACCGCGCCAGAGCCGGTGACTATCCTGCTGCACGCCCCCGCAGGCGTGGATGCTGAAACCGCCATGGCCTCGATCAGCGCCGAAACCCTCTCTGAAGAACACCGCTTCGGCAAGCGTCCGCTCAAGGGGCACTTTCTGCGCCTGAGCGCCAGCGCCGACCTGCAAGCCAAGGCCAGTGGCCTGCTGGTGTTTACCCAGGACTGGAAGATTCTGCGCAAGTTGACCGCCGATGCCGCCAAGATCGAGCAGGAATACGTGGTGGAAGTCGAAGGCGACATGGTTGCCCACGGCCTTAACCGCCTGAACCACGGCCTGACCTACAAAGGCAAAGAGCTGCCTGCCGTCAAAGCCAGCTGGCAGAACGAGAACCGCCTGCGCTTTGCGCTGAAAAACCCGCAACCCGGCGTGATCGCGCTGTTCTGCGAAGCCGTTGGCCTGAAAGTCATCGCCATCCGCCGCATCCGCATCGGCGGCGTGTCCATTGGCAAGGTGCCAGTGGGCCAATGGCGTTACCTGTCCGGCAAAGAAAAGTTTTAAGCCGTTCCCTTTTCCCGACACCGCCTGATTCCGGCGGTGTCATCAGTTGAATACCAGGATTGCCCACCATGATTCACAACGACGTACTGCGCAGCGTGCGCTACATGCTCGACATCAGCGACAACAAGATGGTCGAGATCATCAAGCTCGGCGGCATGGACGTGACCAAGGAAGACCTGCTGACCTACCTCAAGAAAGATGAGGAAGAAGGCTTTGTGTTCTGCCCGGATGAAGTCATGGCCCACTTCCTCGATGGTCTGGTGATCTTCAAGCGCGGCAAGGACGAAAGCCGCCCGCCGCAACCAATCGAAACCCCGGTGACCAACAACATCATCCTGAAAAAGCTGCGCGTGGCCTTCGAACTGAAGGAAGACGACATGCATGCAATCCTCAAGGCGGCGGAGTTCCCGGTGTCCAAGCCAGAGCTGAGCGCGCTGTTCCGTAAGTTTGGTCATACCAACTACCGCACCTGTGGCGATCAGTTGCTGCGTAACTTCCTCAAGGGCCTGACCTTGCGGGTCCGTGCCTAAGCCCATGAGTTACCAGGTCTCGCCCGTCGGCTTCGTACGCTCCTGTTTCAAGGAGAAGTTCGCCATCCCGCGCCAACCGCAACTGGCACCGGCTGCCCGTGGCGTGCTGGAGCTGGTGGCGCCGTTCGACCAGGGTGAGGCGGTGCAGGGGCTGGAGCAGGTCAGCCATGTGTGGCTGCTGTTTCTGTTTCATCAGGCACTGGAAGACAAGCCACGCCTGAAAGTGCGCCCGCCACGCCTGGGCGGCAATACGTCCATGGGTGTGTTTGCCACCCGCGCAACCCATCGTCCCAATGGCATCGGCCAGTCGGTGGTGAAGCTGGACAAGGTGGAACCGGGGCGGTTGTGGATATCGGGCATAGATTTGCTCGATGGCACGCCGGTGCTGGATATCAAGCCGTATGTGCCGTATGCCGATATCGTGGATGCGGCCACCAACGACATCGCCAGCAATGCGCCCGCGCTGATCGGCGTGCAATGGCTCAAGGCTGCACTGCAACAGGCGCAAGGCCATGCACAGCGCCTTGGTGAACCGTTGGTGGAGTTGATTGAACAGTGTCTGGCACAGGATCCGCGGCCGGCGTATCAGGTTCCTACCTCAGAACGGGAATACGGTGTGCGGTTCTGGGATGTGGATGTGCGCTGGCACTACCCGGAGCCGGGGATGATTTGTGTGCTGGAAGTGGTTTCGGCTAAATAGGGCGAAAACCAAATGTGGGAGCTGGCTTGCCTGCGATGCAGACACCTCAGTGGTTCAGTTGAACCGAGGTGATGCTATCGCAGGCAAGCCAGCTCCCACACTTTTTGGATCGCTGGTGTTACTGACTCTGTATTACTTCTCGACGAACGCACGCTCGATCAAATAATCACCCGGCTCACGCATCCGTGGCGATACCTTCAGGCCGAAGCTGTTCAACACTTCGCTGGTCTCATCCAACATGCTTGGGCTGCCGCACAGCATGGCGCGGTCGTCCTCGGGGTTGATCGGTGGCAGGCCGATGTCGCTGAACAGTTTGCCGCTGCGCATCAGGTCGGTCAGGCGACCTTCGTTTTCGAACGGCTCGCGGGTCACGGTCGGGTAGTAGATCAACTTGTCACGCAGGGCCTCGCCGAAGAACTCGTTCTGCGGCAGGTGCTCGGTGATGAATTCGCGGTAGGCGACTTCGTTGACGTAGCGCACGCCGTGGCACAGGATGACTTTTTCGAAACGCTCATAGGTCTCCGGGTCCTGGATCACGCTCATGAATGGAGCGAGGCCAGTACCGGTGCTGAGCAGGTACAGATGCTTGCCCGGCTTCAAATCGTCAAGCACCAGGGTGCCTGTCGGTTTTTTGCTGATGATGATCTCGTCGCCTTCCTTCAGATGCTGCAACTGGGAAGTGAGCGGGCCATCGGGCACCTTGATGCTGAAGAACTCCAGATGCTCTTCCCAGTTCGGGCTGGCAATGGAGTAAGCGCGCATGAGCGGGCGGCCGTTGGGCTGTTGCAGGCCGATCATCACGAACTGACCGTTCTCGAAGCGCAGGCCCGGATCGCGGGTGCACTTGAAGCTGAACAGAGTGTCGTTCCAGTGATGAACACTGAGGACACGCTCGTGGTTCATGTTGCTCATGTACGGGGGACTCCTGGAAATGGGTCTGCGCCAAAGGTAAGGATGCGCAATTGCACAGCATTCTAATGGCGGCGACAATATCTGTTAACTGGATTATTAAGATAAGGGTTATCGGTTATATCGATATGCGATTTACTCTCCGTCAACTGCAAGTTTTCGTCGCCGTCGCCCAGCAGGAAAGCGTCTCGCGCGCTGCTGGCCTTCTGGCCTTATCTCAATCCGCCGCCAGCACCTCAATTACCGAGCTGGAGCGTCAATCCAGCTGTCAATTATTCGACCGCGCCGGTAAACGCCTGAGCCTCAACGCCCTCGGTCACCAGCTGTTGCCCCAGGCGGTGGCATTGCTGGACCAGGCCAAGGAGATCGAAGACCTGCTCAACGGCAAGTCAGGCTTCGGTTCCCTGGCGGTCGGCGCCACGCTGACCATAGGCAATTACCTGGCGACACTGCTGATTGGCAGCTTTATGCAGCAACACCCCGAGAGCCAGGTAAAGCTGCATGTGCAGAACACTGCCCATATCGTGCATCAGGTTGCCCACTACGAAATTGACCTGGGTCTAATTGAAGGCGACTGCAGCCACCCCGATATCGAGGTGCAGACCTGGGTAGAAGATGAGCTGGTGGTGTTCTGTGCGCCCCAGCATCATTTGGCCAAGCGTGGCGTGGCCACCATGGACGAGTTGACCCACGAAGCGTGGATCCTGCGGGAACAGGGCTCGGGCACGCGACTGACCTTTGATCAGGCAATGCGTCATCACCGCAGCGCGCTGAATATCCGCCTGGAGCTGGAACACACCGAGGCGATCAAACGGGCAGTGGAGTCAGGCTTGGGGATTGGCTGCATTTCGCGGCTGGCGCTGCGCGATGCCTTCCGCCGTGGCAGCCTGGTGCCGGTAGAAACCCCGGACCTGGATTTGGCCCGGCAGTTCTACTTCATCTGGCACAAGCAGAAGTACCAGACCTCGGCGATGCGCGAGTTTCTCGAACTGTGCCGCGCCTTCACCGCTGGGGTGCAGCGCAGCGACGAGATCGTGCTGCCGAGTATCGCTTGATCGTCAGATCAGGATTACGGCCCATACCAGGGTGATCATGGTCAGTGCCACGAATTGCGCGGCGCTGCCCATGTCCTTGGCGTTTTTCGACAGCGGGTGGCGGTCCAGGGAAATACGGTCAATGGCCGCTTCTACCGCTGAGTTAAGCAATTCGACGATCAGCGCCAACAAACACACTGCAATCAGCAGCGCCCGTTCAACCCGGCTGACCTGCAGGAAAAAGCTCACGGGAATCAGGATGACATTCAGCAATACCAGTTGGCGGAATGCCGCCTCGCCAGTGAAAGCCGCACGCAGGCCATCCAGGGAATAGCCCCCTGCATTGAAGATACGTTTGATACCGGTTTGACCCTTGAAAGGCGACATAGATGTAGGCAACTGAACCAAAGAAGTGGGGAAGCTAGATCACGCAAAGTCAAAAAAGCGTGAAGCGGCTGTAACTTAATGTTGCGAGATGGACTCGAGTTGCTGCAAAAGCAACGCCGCCTGAGTGCGCGTACGCACGCCCAACTTACGGAAAATCGCCGTAACGTGGGCCTTGATGGTCGCTTCCGACACACTCAATTCGTAAGCAATCTGCTTGTTCAACAACCCTTCGCAGACCATGGTCAATACTCGGAACTGCTGGGGCGTCAAGCTGGCCAGGCCATCGCGGGCGGCCTTGGCTTCATCGGACACATTGATTTCTTCAAACGCCTGGGGTGGCCAGGACACATCGCCGTCCAACACCGTGCGCACGGCTTTCTGGATATCTTCCATCGCGCTGGACTTGGGAATGAAGCCGCTGGCGCCAAACTCTTTGGAGCGCACCACCACGTCGGCTTCTTCCTGGGCCGACACCATCACCACGGGGATCTGCGGGTATTGGCCACGCAGCAGCACCAGCCCGGAGAAACCGTACGCGCCCGGCATGTTCAGGTCGAGCAACACCAGATCCCAGTCGGATTTTTCAGTCAGGCGGGCTTCCAGTTCGGCAATGCTGGCCACTTCGACCAGACGTACATCGGGGCCAAGGCCCAGGGTTACGGCCTGATGCAGTGCGCTGCGAAACAGCGGGTGGTCATCGGCAATCAGGATTTCGTATGTGGCCATTGGTTAAATGATCCTGTTTTTTATGGGAGCCCTGATGGGTTCAGGGTTCACCAATACACGAGGCGACGGCCAGGCAGCGATCGCCACAGGGCCCGCTCAACGTCAAAAACACATGAAACGACGTCGATAATTCACGGTTGCGCCCAATCGGCGCACAGCATGCCCAGCGTAGCCTGGAGGGTCAAGCACTACGCCCGTGGGGATTTTAGCGGGTTGCGGGCTTACAGTGCCATCATGCAAACGTCGTCTGGTTATCCCGCCGGGATGTAGGGTGCAAGGCGGGTATGCACGGTGTCCTCCGCATCCAATGACAGTTGGAATTTGGCAGCCAGGTAATGGGTGCTGAACACATCAAGGTAGGCATCCAGCACTTCGCTGGCGGCCAGGTCATCGGCCAGCTCCAGGCACAGCGCCGCCACCTCGGCGGTGCAGAAATGGTCATCGCGCTTGGAGCGCCGTAGTTTGTAGCGTGACAACTGTTCGGGCGCCAGGCTCAGCACCGGTAAATGTTCCAGATAGGGACTTTTGCGAAACATCTTGCGCGCTTCGCTCCAGGTGCCGTCCAGCAGAATGAACAGTGGGCGCTTGCCCTCCTCCACGCGCACTTCACTGACCACCCGTTGCGGCGCCACGAATTCACCGGGAAATACGATGTAGGGTTGCCACTGCGGGTCGGCCAGCAACCTGAGCAACTCGGGGTCGACTTCGGTACGCGACCAGGCAAACGCGGTGGTGTCGTGTATGACATCGGCGATCAGCCAGCCCGTGTTACTGGGCTTCATCGGTTCAACGTCATGCATCAACAGGCACATGGCGGACTTGGCTTCTACCTGAGGCCGCCAGGCACACAGGCAGTACTCAGGAATGACCCGACAGCCGGGACAGCGCTCAGCACGGGAACCCCGATTGAGAAACGGCCTGACGGCACGCGCCAGACGCTGGGTACGCAAACGGGAGACGGCGTGACTCATCGGGCACGCGGCGAAGTAGAAGAAATCGACACGGAACAAAACTCATGGAAAACATAAGTCCCGCAGTTTACCAGCGATACGCCTGGCTGTAGTGGCAAGGGCTCACCTATAATTGCGCGCCACTGAACGCACAGCCCAGTGGCTGGTCTATGCACCAGTAACCGAATCAGGAGAGTTTCATGCTGCGTTCCATGCTGCGCCTTGTTGCCCCATCCGTCGCCCTTGCGCTGGTCTTGCCTATGGGCGCCCACGCGGCCTCGCTGCTGGAGGCTCAAATGAACAAGAAGCTGCAAAGCGTCGCGGCCGAAAGCAACAAGGACCTGCCCCGGGAAATCGACGAAAAAACCCTGGAAGTCGCCTACACCGTTGAAGGGATGCAACTGATCGATCACCTCAGCGTGTTGCCTGACCGTGCCGAACAGATGCGCGCCAACCCCAAGGCTGTGTATTTCCAGCTGGGCCGCAGTGTATGCACCAACCCGGGCTACCGCGAGCTGATGGCCAAGGGCGCAGTGATGCGCTATGAAATCACCGAGAACAAGACCAATCGCCCGGTGGCCTCGGTCAAGTTCGCAGAGGCCGATTGCCCGGCTCCGACGAAGAAGAAAAAGTAACCTTTGCTTGCCCCTCCCGCGCCGCTGCCCAGCGGCGCGCACGCCCCCGCTGCGTTTGCTGTCAACGACTAAACTGCCTAATGAGCCATCAATAAGCGGTTGCCAGCCAAGGGTTTTTCGGCCCATGATCAGCTCATCCCAGATGCCCGCCCACCACAGTTTTTAACGCTGTTCTGTCACATTTTCAGGGCAAAAAAGGCCTGCCCTCCTGCGGCATGCCGCGACACAAGCAGTGTCGTGGCCCAGGCGACGTTCTCGTCGACTACCCAGGCCCTGTAGAGAAGGAGAAATTGAATGCCTTATGAATCGAATGATTTGTTGCTTCGTCATTTTGAAGAAAACGGGACCGACCTCACCCAGCAGGTCGACGCACAAATTCAGTTGATCGCCCCCAACAGCCCGAATATCTCCCTTTATCGAGACATGATCCTCACCGTCCTGCGCATGGCCCAGGACGACCGTGATCGCTGGAACGCCAAGATCACCCTGCGGGCCATCCGCGAACTGGACCATGCCTTTCGGGTGCTCGAACAATTCAAGGGCCGGCGCAAAGTCACGGTATTCGGCTCGGCGCGTACGCCAGTGGAAAGCCCGCTGTATGCGCTAGCCCGAGAGGTAGGTGCGGCGTTGGCACGGTCCGACCTGATGGTCATAACCGGTGGCGGTGGCGGCATCATGGCCGCGGCCCACGAAGGTGCGGGCCTGGAGCACAGCCTAGGGTTCAATATCACCCTGCCCTTTGAACAGCATGCCAACCCAACCATTGATGGCACCGACAACCTGCTGTCATTCCACTTCTTCTTTACCCGCAAGCTGTTCTTCGTCAAGGAAGCCGACGCACTGGTGTTGTGCCCTGGCGGTTTCGGCACCCTCGACGAGGCATTGGAAGTGCTGACCCTGATCCAGACCGGCAAGAGCCCACTGGTGCCGGTCGTGCTACTGGATGCGCCGGGCGGTGGGTTCTGGCAAGGCGCCCTGGATTTCATCCGCAGTCAGTTGGAAGCCAATCGCTATATCCTGCCCACCGACCTCAAACTGGTCCGCCTGGTCTACAGCGCCGAAGAGGCCGTAGACGAAATCAACCAGTTCTACGCCAACTTCCACTCCACCCGCTGGCTTAAGCGTGAGTTTGTGGTGCGCATGAATCATCCCCTGAGTGAGCGCGCCCTCGCCCATATGCAGCAAGCGTTTGCCAGCCTGCGGCTCAGTGGCGAATTCCAGCAACTCGCCTATACGGGCGAAGACCATGACGAACCGAGATTCAGCCATTTGACGCGCCTGGTGTTCAATTTCAACGGTCGCGATCAGGGGCGATTGCGGGAGTTGGTGGATTACATCAACCTGCCGGAGAACTGGGCACAGGCTCAGGGCAAGGCCCAGCAACGGATGACGCCAGAGACAGCGTGATTTTTTGCAGGCAAAAAAAAAGGCCCACTATTTTCATAGTGGGCCTTTTGTTTTTTGGCGTTCAGTCGTCCATATCCCGGCCGCTCAACAAGCGGCTGATCATGTCCATCGAAAACCCGCGATAACTCAAGAAGCGACCTTGCTTCGCACGTTCTTTGGCATCAATCGGAAGATGCCCCGCAAATTTGCGACGCCAGGTGTCTTCCAACTGCGACTGCCAATTGATACCGCACTCACGTAGCGCAAGGTCAATATCGGCACGTTGCAGTCCACGTTGGCTTAACTCCTCGCGAATCCGCGCAGGGCCGTAACCGGAACGTGCGCGGTAAGACACAAAGCTTTCAAGGTAACGGGCTTCCGACAACAGCCCTTCTTCCGTTAACCGGTCGAGGGCTGTTTCGATCATCTCTGGCTCTGCGCCGCGCTGACGTAACTTACGTGTCAGCTCGACTCGACCATGCTCGCGGCGAGCGAGCAGGTCCATCGCAGTGCGCCGAACGGCGACGAGTGTATCCAGTACAACAGTCATCGTTTGCTTCAGACGTCAGTATCGGCTTCTTCCATTTCATCTACCGGCTCGCGGTTGGCAGCCGCTTTCACGTCCGGCGCTGCGGTCAGCAGCTTGTCGCGGATCTGCTTCTCAAGCGTGGCAGCGATATCCGGATTGTCTGCCAGGAACTTGGCCGAGTTGGCCTTGCCCTGACCGATCTTGCTGCCGTTGTAGGCATACCAGGCACCGGACTTCTCGACAAAACCGTGCAGTACGCCCAGGTCGATCATCTCGCCGTTCAGGTAGATACCCTTGCCGTAGAGAATCTGGAACTCAGCCTGACGGAATGGCGGGGCCACTTTGTTCTTCACGACCTTGACGCGGGTTTCGCTACCGACAACCTCGTCACCTTCCTTCACCGCGCCAGTACGACGGATATCCAGACGGACCGAAGCGTAGAACTTCAGCGCGTTACCACCGGTGGTGGTTTCCGGGCTGCCGAACATCACGCCGATCTTCATACGGATCTGGTTGATGAAGATCACCAGGCAGTTGGCGTTCTTGATGTTACCGGTAATTTTACGCAGCGCCTGGGACATCAGGCGGGCTTGCAGGCCCACGTGCATGTCGCCCATTTCGCCTTCGATTTCAGCCTTGGGCACCAGGGCCGCCACGGAGTCGACCACGATCACGTCGATGGCGTTGGAGCGCACCAGCATGTCGGTGATTTCCAGGGCTTGCTCGCCGGTGTCCGGCTGGGAAACCAGCAGGTCATCGACGTTGACGCCCAGCTTGCCGGCGTACTCAGGATCCAGGGCGTGCTCGGCGTCGACGAACGCGCAGGTAGCGCCCATCTTTTGCGCCTGGGCAATCACCGACAGGGTCAGGGTGGTTTTACCGGAAGATTCAGGACCGTAGATTTCAACGATACGGCCTTTTGGCAGGCCACCAATGCCGAGCGCGATGTCCAGACCCAGAGAGCCAGTGGAAATAGCCGGGATCGCCTGACGGTCGTGATCGCCCATACGCATTACGGCACCCTTGCCGAATTGACGTTCGATCTGACCCAGGGCCGCAGCCAAGGCTTTCTTCTTGTTGTCGTCCATTAAAGTCCTCACGTAATCAATAAGGCCTGACGGCCAACACCTGTATAAGTAGACAGTATTGTTCCACAAAGATCGGTGATCGCCTACCCCTGATTGTCTATTTCTGCTGCAGCTCGTCGCAACAAGCCCTCCAGCGCGGCTTTTACCGTTTGTCGGCGGACCTCGTCGCGGTTGCCGGGGAAGTGCGCAAGCTCGGCGGTCACCTCGTCGCCCACGGCAAAGGCCAGCCAAACGGTGCCCACCGGCTTGTCCGGCGAGCCGCCATCGGGGCCGGCCACACCGCTGACCGCCACGGCAAACCGCGCCAGGCTTTTTTCCTGCGCGCCGCGGGCCATCGCTTCCACCACTTCCTGGCTGACGGCCCCGACTTTGGCAAACAGCTTTTCCGGCACATTCAGTTGCCGGGTCTTCTGCCGGTTGGAATAAGTGACATAGCCCGCCTCGAACCAGGCCGAACTGCCCGGGATCCGCGTGATGGCTTCGGCAATACCGCCGCCGGTACAGGACTCGGCAGTGGTGACGTGGGCACTGAGCACCTGCAAACGGCGCCCCAGTTCGGCAGCCAGTTGAGTGATTTCCTTCACAGTCGTCTCCAGGAGTGGGCGGGGGTTCGCCTACCCTACAGGAGCCTATCGGCCATGCAAGATACAGAGTGCATCAAGAGACTAATGCGCGACGGCCTGCACATAGGCCTGGCAAGCGCGCAAGGCGATCAGGGCGCTATCGCCGTCGTCGGTGATGCGGATAATTCGCTGAGCATGCGCCGGGTCAAGTCGGGCTCGCGGGGCTGCATGAACCACGCCGCCGGGGGTGGAGGCGGCTGGTACTGTACAGCCAGTGGCGGTGGTGTCGAGAAGGACTGACAGCCGCACATCAGCAGTGGCCAGGCGATCGCGCAGAGCCACTTGGTTGCGTTGGGCATCGCTTAATTCCTGGGTGTGTTGCTGGTCGCTGGTGGTGAGCTGTAGCTCAAGGGCCAGGCGCTTTTCCTGTTCCGTCCTCTGCCGATTCAGCGCCGCCTGGTTTTGCTGGTTCAACGCTTGCAAATGGGAAGCGGCCTGATGCTCCAGCTGCGCACCATATCGCCAGGCCTGCAACTGCCACACCAGCGCCATGAGCAGGCATATGCCGATCCACCGCAACACACTTAGGAAACGCATAGCACCGCCTTCGCCCGCGCCCACAACTGCAGGCGGCCCTCCAGGCCGTTGAGTCCGCCGTTGATACGCCGGGTAATGGTGGTGAACTGGTTTTTGTCAGCCAGCTCGTTGAGCCCGTTGCTTTGCCAGAACCAGGCGGCGGATTCACATGCCCATCGAGGTTGTTCCAGCAACTGCGGATGACCAAGTAAATCCAGGCCCAGCGCCTCGCCACAGGCAGCATAATTAGCCCGCCCCGTGACCTGTATCAGGCCTCGGCCGCGAAATTTGAAACCATCCCCCACCACCGAATTGCCCAGATCAGTGCGCCCCTCATACCTCGCCTGCTGAGCGGTCGGCCCCCAAAACTCTTTCAACCAGCGCAACTGTCCAGACTCATGCCCAACCTGCGCAATAAAGGCAGCCATCCTCGACGGGGTAATAACGTCATACGCATGCATTGCGATGTTTAAGGCAGGAACAAAAACGCCGGCTTGGCGGCCGGCGTCGGGGAGGATCTGTAGTAACTGCTGCGGCGTCATCATCATTAAGATCTCCAGGTGATAAAAACGCGCGACAAGCAGTCAAGTTTCGACATTGGATACACCGCTGACGATATCCAACGCTGCCTTGCGTTTTTGCATCACGTCATCAGGAATGGGTCGGGCACGCTCATACTTGGCGATCACCTGCCAGTCGGTTGATTGCAGATAAGCGACTGCCTTCGTCCTGATCAGCTCGCCGTCCTCAGCGACACTGCCAATTTTCTCAAGGGCGTTAAGTTTTATCAGGCTCATACATCAACCTCGATGGGTTTGATAACCGGTGCAGCAATAACCGGCGCTCTTGGAATAGAAACAGGCCCCTCGCTCGTAACGGCCAACGGTTCCGGGTTGCGCATGAACTCAGGCGAATCAGCGCTTACCGGCAGCTTTAGGGTCAAGCTCAATACGCCGTTGTTACGCTCAATCACCGACATGGGTGCCAACCATTTACATTCGACGTCGCTGGACTTGACTTGATAACCGTCGGGAATCAACGACAGATCCAAGACATCTTCGCCAACGGTCAATAGCTCGCCCTCAAGGCTAGCCGTCAACTCGCCATCCATCAGAACGGCAAACAGTTTGATAATGATCATTTCCAAGCCCCCACTACCTGTACCTTGAAGTTTGTAAACTGCTGCGCCGTTGCACCGTTGCGGCAACTAAATCCTACTGAACCACCGTCTGCGTTGACCCATTTTGTGGTGATTCCGAAATGGTCATAACTAATGGTCGGCTGGAAATTAACCTCACATACGGCGAAACGTGGATCGACAACTTGGACAGGGAGCGCAACGATTTGGGTGATGATGTCCCCAGGCTGCAGCGTCACACTTGTGCCGGTCCAGATATGCATGACGACTTTCCCGTTCTTGTAGCGCCACACGGCAGCATTACCATTCATCATGGTCAGGTCCATCAACCCGCTGCGCTCACCATCATTTACCGGTTGCAGTGCACTGGCACTGTCCATGACCAATCGCCAAGGACCCCAGCGCGTTTCACTGGTGCCATAACCCGTACGCCTATAAGCGTTCTGGGTAGCGCCTGGAAGACCAGTCAAACCTACGAAATCCTGAAACACCTGGTCGCCTGGATTCAGCACCGTGTTGACGACTCCATAGGCATATCCAGAGGGCAGGGTGCCTGCGGTATTCAGAGAGACGTACCCATACCCTTGAACTTGGGCAATAGAAACATCATCGATATTGGCAACGTAAGTATAGGGGTTAAAGATTTTGAGACGACGGCGCACCATGAGTGCGGCGTCAATATCCAACTCGCCATATATGCCACTTTGCCAAGGCTTAGCGACTGTTCCTTGGGCATATTGCCGGCTCCATTCGCGCTCACTGAGCAAGTCGAAAGCGATTTGTCGTACATGTCCTCCACCGGCGCCACTTACAGTTTGAATGATAAAAACATAGCTCGACGGGAGCGAAACCCCACCATTGCCGAACATGAACAAACCATTGATGGCCGGTAGGGCGTCGGCGCTATCTGTAGGTTTCATAGAGATAGGAACGCTTGCCCCCCAGCCGCTGGCTTTGGCCAAAGCATCCCCCTGATATAACTCTGCGGTCATTGCATTGAGCTTTATCATCGCACTACGTGGAGTATCACCACCCACACCGCTGGGGCGCGTGCCCAGATCAATTTCTTGTCGTGCCATTTGAAGCTCCCAAAAACAGGCAAAAAAAACCGCACTACGGCGGACGTTAAAAACATAAGTCATCTGTTAAAAACAGCATGTACCACTACTGGGATTGTTATCTGACTTCACAATGTAGAGAAAATGAGACTAGCCACTCATAGGGCTGCGTTTTTTTTAACTTAACCGTTATGACTAGAGCACTGCTAGCGTCCAATGCTCATTCCCCCCTCACTCTCACTCTGTAGTTCCACCCACTACCTTCAGGTGCAAGTGAAACAACGCCAAATGCATCGTGTATCTCGCAGACCCCTCGGACATCTCATTAGAGCTGTGCTTAATGTAGCGCTTTTAGATATTTAAAATCGGCATCGCAGGAAAGTCATAAACTACGGCACCAGGAATACCACCTAAAAACATACCGGAAGGCGCATCCATAAAAGACTCCAAAAATAGTAAGGGTATTCCACTAGCAGCCCAACCCAGTCCTACTTCCGTAACCACCGATACCTGTCCACGACTGCTATTGGTAATCCCAAAAAATGCAAAAGGAAGTACCCCTATGGCTACATACTGCCCATTCTCTATCGGAGCCTTCCGATAGTGATAGAGATCGTCACGACCATTTACAAAAGGACTACCACTCACCCTAACCCAATCCTCTGCTTTACCGGATACCTCTCCAGAAAATGTGAGCATTCTCCGACTAGCATCAAAAACTCTATTGCTGACATCGTTGAATACCGACAAAGACCACTCTTCATCAGGGGGTAAATTCGTCGTATACGCTTGCCAGTTCAACGTAATGTCTGCTTGCCTCACCCGAACAGAAAAACCTGTCCACGCTCCGACCGAACCTATCGGTGTGATTCCTCCTATTTGTCCTTTACCCAGCCACTGGGCAGCGCAGGCGATAGGCGGATCGAGTGAAGTGATTATTGCCGCGAATCGGATAGAAGTAAGGCCAATCGCACAGTTCGTAGTACCAGACTCAGCCAAGGAATAATTCAAAAATGTAGAGTCGACGAGGATTTCCCCATCCGAATTTCTTACCGCTAATCCAAAGTTCATTTGTACGCCACCAAAATTAGCACACTAGAACACAAATAAGCTGGGCGGTAGTACCATTCATAGCCCCAGACTATTTGTCCCTCTAAAAGAGAAGCGGAGACACCTACCTGCCCGGCCCACCCTATGGGTATCGAATAGAGATAAGCATTAGCAGGACCATACCCAGGTACAGCCTTACTTCCTTTTGTCAGTGCCTCTACCGAAAACTTCTCTATAACCCGCAATGCCTGGCCTGTCATTGTGTTAATGGAAGCCCCCGTAGAATTGAATGTTATAAGTCCAAAACTCATGCACTCAAATCTCCCATTTGAACCCTAAGGGTACCAACCGAATCAAACACTTTTATCGCTCGATTATTCATCAGCATTCTTCCTGTTCCTGGCACCGAACCGTTGATTTCGAATGTTCCATCGAAGAACAACCTCCAACCTCGCTCCGCCTCCTTATAATTATTAGATTGAATGTAATTACCGATCTTGGCATTGGTAATAGTCCCATTCCCAATAAAGGCATCAGCAATAATCGTCTGCCCGTCCTGAATTACAAATGGAAATTGATTTTTCTGCCCTACTGCAAACCGATCAGCACTGATGATGAATTGGCTCTCCAACCCACCCGGTCCATTTTCTAAGCCAAGCCCGATACCGGCATAGGAATACTGCCCTTTGCCCGCGTCGTACTGCATGCGCACAGACCAGTTGGCCGTGACCTTGCCCTCCACAGTCTGAATAGCCGTCGCGTTGGTTTGGATGGCCAATGTTTGGCCACCTACCGTGGTTTGGACGGTGTCGATGCGTTGGCCGAGCGCCTGATCGCCATTTGTACGCGCGGTAGTCTCGCTCTGAACAGCCGCCTTATTGGCGTCGGTTTGTGCAGTGACGGAATCGATCCTGCTGCCGAGAGCGCCATCGGCATTGATACGTGCAATCTGTTCGGATTGGACAGCCGCTTTGTTGGCGTTGGTCTGCGCCATAACCGTATCGATCCTGCTACCCAATACCCCGTCGGCACTAATACGTGCAGTCTGTTCAGACTGAACAGCTGCCGAGTTCGCAGCATGTTTTACTTCCAGTACGTCCGTGCGCTGCCCCTGGATCAGGTCGCCCTCGATAATCGCCGACTGAATCGACCAGACGCCGACGCTCTGCTGTTCGGAACCCTGCCACCCAGCTTCGTCACCCTGCATAGAAGGGTTAACCTGCAAGGAGATGCCATCAACCCGTTCTGCCGTGGTAGTGACCTTGCCATCCAGCGTGGTCACCGTAGCCTTCAGGGTGTTCAACCCATTCGCTGTAGCGCTTACGCCGCTGACCGGATCATCAACCGTGACCTTCACAGCATTCAGTTGCTGGGCCTGAGCGTTGATGTCGCTGCCATGCTGAGCAATTGCCGCCGAGTTCTGCTGTATGTGTGCAGCCAGTGCCGCGGTGGTTTGCACAAGCGTGCCGATGTCCAACCAATACGTTGTATTCGGCGGTGTATTTCCAGCAGGCACCGAAACAACAGCCTGGTAAAGGTGATTGCCCAACCGCACAAACTCACCACTGGCATATGCCCTGGCCGAATCAAACAGCAACGCATCCGTTACCTGATCTACTAGCCCCTCCAACTCTTTGCGCGTCTTGTCCAGGCGCTCATTGACCGAGCCCACGCCCACACCGTCAATCAGCTCGATTCGATCCACCAGGTGCTTACCCAGCTCCGTCTCGCCAATCTTGCCTGCGATCAGATCGAGAATCGGAGAGGCATCCGAACTGCTTTGCCCCAGTACCCCAGACCCGGTCGGAAACCAAGGCCCGATATTGCCCGTGCGATCCACCAACCGCGCCCAGAAGAACAACGACGCCCCCGCCGCCAGCCCCATCATGGTCAAGTCAGTCTGCGGGTACGCGTAATCCCCCAACTTGGTCGCCAGCGCCAACTCGGCAGTCTTCCCGTACCAGATTTCCGTACGCTGCAAATCCGCCGTGCTCACTCCCTGCGGAATCTGCCATTTCACCTTGATCGCAAACACCAACGATTCCGTCGTCAGCGCTGCCACGGTCGGCGGCAGTGTGGTCTTGCCGTTAAGGACGGTTTCCACCGACTCGCTATACAACGAGCCGATATCCAACGCGTTGATCGCCCGCACCTTGGCCACATAGCGCCCGGCATAAATGCCGGACACTTCGATAGAACTGCCGCCCGTGCGGCCAGCGTAGATCCATTCACCGTCGTTCTTGCGCCAGTAAGCCTCGTACGCAATGGCATTGGCCGCTCGCTGCCATTCGATGGTCATGACATTGACCGCGCTGCCCTGCTCGACGAAATGGTCGTTGCTGACCATCACGCCGGTCGGTGCCGCTTGCACGCTCGGTGGGATCACCGTGATCGGCGGGCTGTCGATTTTGGCGCCGTTGTCGATGGCGGAAAATTTGCTCGGTACGTGCTTGACCGCGCTGAGGCTGTATTTGATTTCGTCATCCGAAAAGTCTTCGGAGATCGACAGTACGCGGAACTGTTGCAAAGCCAGGGTCGCGGAGTCGATGGCCCAGATCGATTGAGCCGGCGGCATGTCGTCGAGCTTGGTTTGCAGCGTAACCAACTGCTCATCCGCGCCTGCGGCGCTGACGGATTTGACCTCTCGGGACACAGCCTTGCCGTTGGGCATCACCAGGGTGATGGTGTCGCCGGCAGTGGCGGTGACTTCAGCATCCAGGGTGAGGGTGTCGAGGGTGGCGGCACGCAGGCGCCCGCCGATGCGGCGGCCTGCGCGGTCGTTGTCCGCCACGCGGATGATCTGGCCGGGCCGCGCCAGGGTGCCGTCGAGGCCGACCGCGAAGGTCACGCTTTCGGTTTCCAGGCGGTTGGTCAGCAATGCCCATTTGCCGATGCGCTGGGCTTGCGCCTGCGAGGTGCAACCGGTGGCGCTGATTTCGGTTTGCTGGATGCCATAGCGCGCGATACCCTCGGCGTCGTCGACGTATTGCACCTTCTGGCGATAGAAATCCGTCGGGTCGTTCCAACTGACCAGGGCAACGGTGTAGCGGGTCTTTTTCGCCGAACCGCCGTAAATGAACTGGCCGCCGATCACGTTGGCGTTGGAGTAGGTGTACACCGGGTCTTCCGGCATATCCGCCACCGCCATCACGGAACCCGCGCCCCAATAGGCCATGCCCCGGAAGGTGGTCGCCAGGTCTTGCAGCACCTTCAGTGCATCGGCACGCACCGACAGGTACAGGTTGCAGGTGAAACGCGGTTCGGTGCCGCCCTTGCCGTCGGACACCGGCTGGTCGCAGTACTGGCCGATGCGGTAAAGCTCCCACTTATCCACTTGGCCGGCGTTGAGCAGGTGGCCCAGGCCATAGCGTTGATGCAATAGCAGGTCGTAGTAGATCCACGTCGGGTTGTCGGTCCAGGCCGATTTGAACGTACCGTCCCATACACCGCTGTAGGTGCGGGTTTGCGGGTCGTAGTTATTGGGCACCTTGATGATGCGCCCGCGCAGTTCGAAAGAACGCGAGGGGATCGACTGAAATTGCGCGGCATCGAATTGCAGGCCGATCAGCGCCGAGCCCGGGTAGCGCAGCTTGGCGTCAATCACCTCGGTGGACGATTCTACGGTGGTGGTATCGGCAATCGCGCCACTGGTGGAGTTCGGCGTGATACGGCGCACGCGCAAGGTCCAGCCGACTTTCGCAGGTGGCAAGTCGACACGGTGGGAACGTTCGTACTTGGTGGTGGTTTTGCCACTGAACGCGGCGGCCAGCACCTCTGTAAATGCGCCGCCGTCGGTGGACAGGTCAATGGCGTACTGGACGGTATAACCGTTGGTGTCGCCGTTGCTGGTGTTGGTCTGCGACAGCCGCGTCACGGCCAGGCGAACCCGTACCGCCGACAGTTGCAGGTTGGAATAGGACTTGGTCCAGGGCTGATCACTGCGCAGCTCGACGGACACCGGGCTTTCGTTTTCCACTGCTGGGAAGCCAGGGATATGTGACTGGTCCTGGCTGCCATTGCGGGTGTCGAGGGTCACGCCACTGAAGTTGAGGCTGCCATCGGCGTTGGCCAGCGGGGTCTCGTCAAGAAACACCGAGCGCTTATCGTTTTTCAAACCGACAATCTCGCCTTCGCTGACGAGATCGAGGATACGGGCATAGGCCGTACTTTGCAGGCTGTCTGGCGCCTCCACGGAGGGACGGGGCTTGGACGCGCCGCCTTTGCTGCCAGCGAGAGTGAGGTCAGTCATGGCTTTCCTTCAGGCGAAATAAAGCCCGCACTCGGCGGGCTGGGTGAAAAGGAGGACGGTTAGAGTTGGTCCTGGGCGTAGATGCCGGCACTGATCACAGCACTGCCGACGACCAACTCGCCGTAGAGCAGCCCTACCGGATTGCCCTGGGCGTTGGTATTGACCGGGCCATTGAAGCTGTAGCTCGGGCGATTGTTGGGGCTATCCTGGGCGCCAAGCCCTTTGGGGGGAGGTGACAACATCTGCATGACGCCCCCCATCGCCATGGACGCACCTGCCATCATCATCATGCTGGCCGCCGGGCCCGTGAGAAAGCCAAACGGGTTGTAGTAGGCCACCGCGATTAATACCGCGCCGATAATGGTCTGTAGCCCCCCGGCCCGCTTGGAGCCGGTTAACACTGGCGCGATACGAATCACGTCCTTGCCAAGAGGCTTTTGGATATCGTCTTCGCTAATGTTGCGTTTGCCGTTGAATACCGCAAAGCGCAAACCTTTGTCAGCGCTCTGCAGCATGTAACGTTCAAAGCCGGGAAACTGTTTGAAGTAGCCCATCACGTCCTTGAAACCACCCGTGGTGGTCACACGATGCTCTCGACCGAAAAGCCTGGCGAGCGAGCCTGATAGCAGGACGGTTCGCATCATATTTTGTTCTACTGCCAATCCCATGAGCACTCTCCTGGTCATCTTCGCAACGTTGGCTAGAGTTGGTCCTGCGCATAGATACCCGCGCTGACCACCGCACTGCCCACCGTCAGTTCGCCATATAACAGGCCTACCGGGCTACCCTGGATGCTGGTGTTCACCGGGCCATTGAAGCTGTAACTGGAGCGATTATCCGGGCGGTCCATGGTGCCCAGGCCCTTGGGCATCGGCGACATCAACTGCGCGACGCCCCCCATGGCCATGGAAATCCCCATGCTCGCGGCAAAGGTCCAGCCAGTGGTGGATGAAGCACCGATCAGGGTGGAGGAACTCCCCGAGGCCAGACCGCCAGAGAAGTACGACGCCGCCACAATCAGCGCAACGCCAATAATGGTTTGCATCGACCCTGCGCGCTTACTGCCCACCAGTACCGGTGCGATACGGATATCCGCAGCGCCTGGAGGTGCCTTGAGGCGATCCTGGCCAATGTTGTCGCGGCCCAGGAAAATCGAATACGTCACGCCCCGGTCCTTGGACTGCATCAAATAACGCTCAAACCCCGGCACCAGAATGCACAGTGCATGGATCGCTTCCGAGGCGTTGCTCACCGCCAGTCGATGCACGCGCCCGAAGCTCGCGCCAAGGCTGCCGTAGAGGCGCACCGTCCTGACTTTTTCATGATGCATGGCATCCTCCCGGCGAATGATCCGCCGATGTGGTTAATGTTTGGCCCGCAGGCCGTGTCGCCAATAACTCACCGTCACCTCACCCCAGTAGCCGCCGTAGGTGTCGCGCTTGCTGTCGCGGCCATACAGGTGGTGCAGGATCGAACCTGGCGCCGGGTAATGTTCGGGTTCGCTTTGCAGCACGCCGTCGGCCAGGTAGATCGCAGCATGGTTGGGCACTGGCGAGCGGATCTGCATCAGTACGATATCGCCCTGTTGCAGTTGGCTGACCTGCACGAAGCCAGCGGCCGGCAGGTTGTCCAGGTAGAGGTTGCCGCCCTTGTCCCACCAACCGTCTTCACGCTGATAGTCACCCAGCTCGATGCCCAGCTCGCGGCGGTAGTAGTCAAGGATAATGCTCAGGCAGTCATGCACGCCGTGGGCGAAGGCGCGACCGATCAGGGGCGCCTGGTAGCCGTTTGGCGTGCAACTGGCCCATTCACCGGTGCGCACCTGCCCGTCGTCGTCGGTGCGTACTTCAACGATGTGCCAAGGCAACCCGGAGGCTTCGCACGCCACGCGGTCTGCTTCACTGGGTGTCGCCGGGCAATCCGGATGGCTGTGCACTACAGCGAGGATTTCGCCGCGTTCTTCCGCGGCGGCATAGTCCTCGGGCGCCAGCCGAAAGTGTTCGCTGGGTGTGCTCGCCGTATTTCGACAAGGCACATACACACGCTTGCGCCCTTCACGAATCAGCAAGCCGCAACACTCATGGGGATACGCGGCCACGGCGTGCCGGGCAATCGCCGCCAGGTTGGTCTTGTTCATGCTCAACTCCGCAACAGGCCCGCCGCTGGAAATGAACCGTAGGGCAGTGGGTTGTTCTCGCCGAAACGCAGCTTGCAGCTAGTCAGCCGCCCACCGCATTTATCCTTGGCAGCGTCGGTGACGATCACGTCATTGGCATCCGCCACCGGCCCGCCGTTGTAGCCGCAATAAGGGCCGCGGTAACCGCCGCAACTGAGCCACCAACACACGTTGGCGACGATCTGTCGACGTGGCAGTTGCACGCCGTTGAAGTCCAGCGCACTGGCCAGTTCAAACTTCACCGTCTCGCTGCTTTCCGCGACTTTGCGCTCGACGTACCAGATGTCCGGCGGCAGTTCCTCTTCAGGGTCGGCTTCGGGTTGGCCGTCGAGGTACTTGGCCAAGGTGCGATGGCGGATCAGCCGCGCGCCTACCAGATCTTCGAAATACAGCACCAGCGCCGTGATGAAACCGCCGACGTTACCTACGGCCAGCGTCGGCGTCGGTTGGGTACCCTGCCCCGACATTTCAAAGCCTTCGGCCTGGATCGGCCAGGGTGAATATTCGTGGCCCTGCCAGAAGATCGATGATTCCTGGGGGTAGCCGTGAAACCGGTACAGTTCGGCGCCCAAAGGAGTGGCATCGAGCTCGAAAAGCTCCACCCAGGCCCCGGGCTCCAGGGTCTGGATATCTGCGGTGATGGACATATGATTCTCCGGGCAAAGAAAACCCCGCACTACGGCGGGGTGGAGGCGGCGCTAGGGGTGGAAGGCTTGCTCGAACGTCGCCGTCAGGGAGTAGAGCCCGGCGCCCATGGGCGTTGGCTGGTAACCCTTGCAGCGATACAACGCAGGCTCTGCCAGTGGTGCGGTCCAACTGAACGCTTTGGCGCCAGCATGGCGATCAAGGAAAGCAACGATCGCTTTGATGCGCGCTTCGTCACCCACGAACGTCAGTGGCCAGGACTGGGTTTTGTTGTTGATCCCATCCGCGGCCGTTTGCTGGTAGCCGTCGCCGAACTTGGCCGTCTTCAGGCGAAATTCGACGCTGCCGACGGGCTCCACCTTGGGCACCCATGTGAAAGTTTCTGTGCTCATGTTTTCTCCAGGCGTAAGCCGTTGATGATCAGCGGCCGTTGATGGCCGACCAGATTTGCCCGCCCGGCTTGAGGTCGCGGGCGATCTGCTCGGCGGCGCCCTGGCGGGCGGAACCGGCATAGGCGCGGGCGACGTTCTGGGCGTTGGTGTCGGTGCCTGAGCCTTGGCCGTCGGCAACGTTGATGGTTTGCTGGATCACCACCTGGTTGCTGCTGGTGTTGCCTGATTGACCGCCGCCCAGTGCGCGCACGCCCAGGGAGCCGTCGGAACCACGGCTCAGAGGCATGATGGCTTCGGGGCCGGCTTCGCCGAAGAGGGCCATGGGAGCCAGGGTGGGGCCGGTCGCAATGGAGTTGGTGAATACCCCTCCATTGGCATACTTGATGCCGGAGACATTGAGTTCATTTTGATACCCGCTTGGCCCCAGCACTGAACCTGCTGGAACAGAAGGGCTCAACCAACTGGTGATGGCCGAGCCGGCCAAACTGAACAACGACTTCAGGGCACTAGAGGCCGCCGTTTTGGCAGCCATCGCCGCCATGTCTTTAAGTACCGAGGTGGCAAAGTCAGAGAAGTTGAACTTCCCCGTAGTCGCAAACGTCAGGACCGCGGCGTCCATCTTCTCAAAAGCACTGGCGAACACCGCCTTCGATTGCTCGGCTGCCGTACCTGCGTTAGTAGAATACTCTTTGAACGCAGCACTGGCACCTTCGCGCCAATCATCGAGCAGTTGGGTCATATCGGCGAAATTACTTTTAACCTGCCCAGTTTTTTCTTCACTCAGAAGAGCCATCCCCTCCTGATCCGATGAAGCTGCATCCCCATACGGCCCACCCGTTGGAAACTTCAGCCCCGCCCGCTCGGTGTAACTGGACTGCGCATCCAACGCCCCAACAAAATCATTCTGCGCACCCTGGCTCTGCTTGAGCACTTGCACCAGCTGCGCATTTTTCTGGATAAATTTTTCTGCCGCATCCGTGGCCGGGTCATAGGCCCTCTGAAAGCCCTTGAACTGGCCGGACGTGACCTGTAGCGCCGCTGCGGCAGAGGCGCTGACCTTTTTGCTGGCGTCCTCGATCTTCTGCTGCATCTCGCGCATGCTGTTTTCGGTAATCCGTGACGCCTTCGCCAGGGCCTGCTCCAGGCTGCCGAGGTTGAGCGTCAGATTACCCTGGGAAGCAGTTGCCATAGGTTTCTCCGGGTCATGGATAAAACCCGTCGAAACGGGTTTCAAGGAAAGTCGCGTCGTCCTTAACGCCACTCGTTCATCGCACGTTCGAGCGACACACCCCGGCGCAGCTCGTGGGGCATGAAGTCAATCATCTCGGCCGTGCCGCCGCCCAGCCGGTGGGTCTGCAGCGCCACCAACGCGCTGCCCGCCTCCAGCCGCCTACCGGCGTGCAGGGAGCCATATCGGTCGATATAGCGCCCCCAGGCCAGGGCTTCGTGGTAGGTCATGCGTTCCTTGGCTTCGGCGATCGTGCGGCCGCCGACTCCGTTCAGCACCAGTTCGTGCCAGAACTCATCGGCGACCGTCAGTTCTTTGCGCCGCCACCCTGGGTGCCATTGACCTCATTGACTGCATTGAGCATCACAAACCCCAATGACGGCTCAAGGCCGAAGGCATCGTCATAACTCAGGGCTTCATCACCCTCGGCCCCCAACGACACTGAGGCGGCGAGGTAGCTGGCGTTACGGCTCTGTGCCGATTCGCCTTGACTGAACAGACGCTCGATCACGCCAAAGGACTGGCGGCGGATGTGCAACGTGAACGTGTCAGTCACTTCCTTGCCAGTTTTGCTGTCCAGGTGCGTCCAGCTGATTTCCTTCTTCACCAGTTGGCCATCGACGATGCCGCCCTTGGCTTTCAGTTGTTTGAGGTTCATGGCGGCTCTCAGGCTTTCTTGATCCAGGCGCTGGCGCCGGTACGTTGGATGGTGACGGTGGTGGTCACGACCGCGTTCAGTGCGAAGTTGAACGGGAAGTCCGACACGTAGCCGTCGAAGGTGAACCAGGTGCGCGTCGCCGGCAGTTCAAAGCCATCGCCTTTAGCGTTGACGGTCGGCAGTACGTCCTTGCCGTCGGACCAGCCCACGGCCCACTTCACGCCGGTATCGCCCTTGGCTTCCGACAGCTGGTGCAGGCGGATGTGGCTGGCATTGGTGGGGTCGGCGTTCAGGCCCAGGCTCGCTGTGCCAGGGGTGCGCAAACCTTTCTTGTAGCTGCGCTCTTCGGCATTGAGGCTGGTGTCTTCAATCTGCTCGGCCGGCGCGCCGCCCGGTTCGAACGAAGTGGCGTGCTCGACTTCCAGCACGGTATAGGGCCCGGTGCCGGAGACCGGCGGAACGAGGGCGAAAATCTGGGTACCTTGGGTAAGAATCGACATCGAGTGTTCTCCATGAACAATAAAAAACCCGCGAAGGCGGGTTGTGGGGTGCAACGGCTATGGTGCTGCGTACAAGGCAGGTCGAGACGGGATCAGGGCGCCGGTTTGCCGTCCAGGTAAGGCGGTGCATTCGGGTCCGGTTCTCGGCTCTTGATCAGGTCGACCAATGCCTGGTTGCTCTGGGCCAACAGTCGAATGGCTGCGTTGAGCGCCACCTGGCCATCGGTCTGGGTTTGCAGGGCGGCGATCAAACGGTTGATCGCGGCCAATTCTTCGTCATTCATAGGCATCCTGGTTCCTGTAGCGAGTCAGTGGTGAGCGTGCGAAACGTGCAACGGTGACGATCAAGACGCCAACCCACCAGCCATGATCGAACTGCGATACCCCGTCGCCGGGTCGCCAACGTGGGTCACTTTGGTAATCGACCAGCGCCCCTGCATGTACACAGGCCAGGTGTCATCCAGCACCAGCAACCCTTCGGCTGCCAGCAACGGGTTGCCTGGGCAATCGATCTGTAACTTCAAGCCTTCACGGCCCACGCGGCGCAGTTCACCTTCGGCCACGGCGCGGGCTTCGGCTTCGTTCTGGCAAGGCTGACGCAAGGTCTTGAACGGGGCTATTCCGACCTGGACCACACGCTGTTTGCCTGCCGCGGCGTCCCACCAGCTGACGCGGCTGCCCATGTATTTGGAGCGCGATTTTTCATCAAGCTTGGCGGTGATAAAGGCCTGGTTTCCCGGGCGGTTGTCGTGTGTCACGGACAGCTTCACTTCGGGCAGCAACTGGCCGGTGAGTGATTTGGCCTGCCCCGCTTCGGCCAGCACATAAAGCTCGTTGAACGGCTTGGTGACCGCGTTGTAACGCTTGGCCAGGCGGGTGATGAAGGCCATGTCGCTTTCGTTGGACTGGTCGATATGCTCGATCGCAATACCGTCCAGCGTGGGTGCCACACGCGGCGAAAAGCCGTGGCGGCTGACCAGTTGCCGGAACAATGCGCCCAGGGTGGTCGGCCCATGACTGGCGGAACGGCGCTGGCGGTAGCCGCTTTTATCCGTCCCGCTGAAGGGTGCGGCGGTGGCCACGATCATCAGGCGCATTGGAAAGAGCACCGGGGTTCGTTGGGTGACGACAAATTCGCCTTTTTCCACCAGGCCGGTTTCCTGATAGCCGACGCGCAGGCCGATCTTGCCACTGAGGCTGGGCAAGCCTTCCAACCCTTCGATGTTGAGGGTCAGCTCCAGGCGATCGGTCTCGATGCCCGCCGCGTCGGTGTGGCTCCAGTGCATCAAGCGTTGATTGAGCAGCGTCGCATTGGCGCCATAGAACTCCACGATCGGGGTGAATCCCTGTGCCATACCGCCTCCTTAATCCCAGGCCAGGACGGGACGCACCGCGGCCGGCCTGGCTTGCATCTCAGGCACAATCACCCATACACCTGCGGGCAGTACCGGGCCGTATTCGGCGAGTTCAGGGTTCAAGCGCCAGAGGGTTTCTTCCGCCGCGTCATCGCAACGGCCCAGTTCGCGGTAGAGCAACAGGTTGACCGAATCACCGGCAATACTTCGCACTCTACGCATTGACGAATTCCTCCAGTTCAAGGGTCCAGGTCATGACCATGGCAGTGCCGTCATCGATCACATGGCTCTGGTTTTCCATCACCGCATTGATCCGCCACTGGCCCCAGTTACGGCCGATACCATCAACCAGCGGCAACGGCGCCCGCGCATTTTGCAGAGCGCGCAATTCGTCCAGGCGTTGCATACCGACGGCGTACATGGCGGTGCCGCTGAACGTGAGTTTTTCCAGCTTCTGGCCGTTCTGGCGCGACTGCGGTTTGCTGGCAATGATCGCCAGGTCACTCCAACCGCCGTCGCTGTTGCGCATCAGCGATGAATAGGCAAAACCTCGGGACAAGCCAAAAATAAAGTCGCCCAGCACCATTTGTTGTCGCATCAATCACCTCCTGAAGGATCGGCCAGGGCCGCGTTGCGCCGGATGCCCAGGGAGTCGGTAACCATCGGCACGCATTGAAACTGCAGGGCCTGGATCACCTGATTGACCACCTGCTGAGCGTCCGCCGGGTTGACGCCGGTGATCTGGATGCTCGGTGAGAGCGTGACCTGGACGTTGTCTGTTCGCGCGCTGTTGAGCTCTTTACTCAGGGCGTTCGGCGCAGGCAGACGATCGCTTGAAGCGAACAACTTATCCCCAAGCCAACTGCCTGCTTCGCTGCCGAGCAAGCCACCGATGGCGCCGCCGACTGCGGTGCCGATACCAGGGAAAACCAGGGTGCCGAGCGCGGCGCCGGCGGACGCCCCGGCCCAGGCGCCACCGGCGGTGCTCAGGCCAGAACCGACAGCCTTGACGTCACCAGTGCGCACGCCCTGGATCACATCCACGGCGGTGTCGACGTACTTCAGTGGACCTAGGCGGCGGGCGCCGGCCAATCCCAATCTACTCACGGTTCCCAGCGGGTTGGCAGGCATCTTCAGCGTGCCAGGCAGAGGTTCACGCTTGAAATCGGGAGTATTGGCCGGAGTCATTACCCGGCTTTCGAAAGGCATGGGGATGAGCTTGCGCTCTAGTGCCTCGATCAGCCCGGGGCCTTTGTTCGCGGTCGACGGGCCTGCGGATGGGTTCTTTGCTCGACCGTTCGCCAGCCCCTCACGGGGTTGCAACCGCTGAGCCGGGCCAGCGGCATTCAGGCCTAAAAACGGCGGCGGTAACAACGCTTTTGCATCACGTTCGAGGCCGCTTAGAATCCTGGCAAACACACCGCCTTTCCTGCCTGCCGGCGATCGTTTGGTCGAGGCTGTCTTCGGCGCAAGCGGCTGTTTCTTTTGCCTGCTCTGCGCGCTTTGAGGGCTTCGAGATCTCTGCTGTTTTTGCGAGGACGACTGACGAGAACTCTTTTTCCCCCGGGAGCCCTGCGAGCGCGAACGTCGACTTCCAATCGGGCGCTCAGTTGCGGTCGCACAGCAGCACGCTTTGTCTTTCTCCGAACCGCCATCCTTGAACAGCTTGCCAACACCGGGGAGCTTACCCAGCGTCGCATCGACCACATTGCCGGCAACGCGGCTTTTTATCGTGTCTCCCAAACCTGAGAACAGTTCGGTAAACACCGGCGTAACAGCTCCAGCCGTTTTGATCGCGCTCGCCAGAACCGGTGAGTCTTCAGCGGCGACATTGGCGCTGTCCGTCAGGCTCGTCTTGGCTTTCAGCCAAAGCGATTCTCCCCAGACCGATGTGGCATCCAGGGTTGTAGAGAAGCGTTTGCTGCTTTCGCTCGACTCCTCGCGCAGCACCTTGACTGACTTCTCCGACGTCGCGGATTTGTCGAACTTCAAATAGCTGCCTGAATGCTGCAGCGCGCTTGCCAGGTCTAGTATCTGGGCGTTGCCCAGGGTCATGGCCTCGCGGGTATGGCGTAGATCCTCAGAGGTGCTCGAAGCGGATTCAGATACCGTCTTCGATTCTGTTCGCTCACCCACATTGGATGAACGCACATCAATTGCCCGCAGCGTCGACAAGGCGGTGTCGAGCGAATCTACACCCTCACGCAATGAGCCGAGCGACAGTGCCAGTTCATCAAGTTTCAGCGTTGCGTTGGCGAGCGCGGCAACTGTCCCGGACAAGGCCGCCAAATCCGTTGACGGGGGTGGGCTGCCAACCGACAACGCACCGGGGCTGAGGATATCGGCGTCATGTGCGCCGTTTGTATTGCCGAACGCATCCCGGCCATTCAAGGCAACGGCATATGCGAGCGAATAGCTGTTCTGCATCCCGCTTACTCCTGTTTAACGCCAAGGCGAGTGATCGCGATGTCGTAGCGGCGCAATGCTTTTCCGGCGTCCCAGTCGAGGATCTCTGCCTCATTGACCGAGTAGATCAGCGGCACCACATCGAGGATTACTTCGATGTCGCGCTGCGAAAGAAGTCCGCCGGTTGATTTAAAAAATCGTCGATACGCTCCTGCAGTTCCGTCCAGTCGGGCACGGTCAAGCCGGCCAGGTCGGGGATCATCAGGCCCGTGCAATGGGCAGTGATGAACTCGGCGCGCTCTTTGTTGGTGGCGAGTTTTTTCATCACTTTGGTGGCGCGCAAGGCGGGTACTTCCAGGGGCAGTTCGGTCAGGGTTCGGCCGGCGGCTTCCAGGGGCAATAGCAGGTGGACAGGCTGGTCGTGGGTCGTCACGTCCTGTTGTTTCAGGAAGAACGAGGCCGGGCGCGTCGACATTTCGTGTACGTACTGCGCAATGCTCACGTAGTCCGGGCGCTTGAGTTGGTCGAGCTCTTTTTCCGACAGGCCGGTGGCGAGTTTCGCCAGCTCAAAGAACTGGTCGTCCTCGTCATCACCGGCCCGGGCCAGCGCGTCTTTTTGCGCGGCGTAGAACAACGGTTTGAGCTGAACCTGCTGGATTGTCGCACCGGTGTCGGCGGTGATCGGGGCCAGCAGGGTATGCAACGGTGGCATCCAGGCCATGGGGCAATTCCTTGTTGAACGGTGTTGAAAAGTGCGAAAAATCTAAACCTGAGCACGGCCTCTGTGGGAGCTGGCTTGCCTGCGATGGCATCCACTCGATACACCAGGGATACCGAGTCGCCTGTATCGCAGGCAAGCCAGCTCCCACCTTGACCGTGCTCGCTTCAGGTTGTGCTGGCCTTTAAGGCATCAGTACGGCGCGGCGCGCATCGCCAAGAATGTCGACACCGTTCAGTACGAACTTCTGGGTGCGCACGTCGATGTCGATCACCGAAATGCCATTTTCCAGACGGTTGTAGGTACGGCAGGACAGTTCCAGTGTGGTGGTGGCCTTGTCGCCCATCTTCAGCTTCGCCTCCTCCAGGGATTTGAGCTTGCCGCCGACGGTGTGGTAGGTGAAGTAGGTTTTGCCATCCTGATCCTGGCCGGCTTCACGCACGTTCAGCAAAATGTCGTCGCCCATGCGCACGCCCAGGGCCAGCATGATTTCCGGGCCCGCACCTTGCAGCACCAGCTTGGCATTGAGCACCTTGCCGCTCTTGGCCATCTCCTCGGCGATGAAACGCCCGCCGGACATGGCCTCCATGTCGAACTCGATCTTCGGCGGGGTGAACTCTTCCACGGTTGCG
Source organism: Pseudomonas sp. KT_2_4 (assembly GCF_041410225.1). Taxonomy (NCBI): domain Bacteria; kingdom Pseudomonadati; phylum Pseudomonadota; class Gammaproteobacteria; order Pseudomonadales; family Pseudomonadaceae; genus Pseudomonas; species Pseudomonas sp. KT_2_4. The sequence continues at coordinate 5,269,595 of NZ_CP166962.1, read as the reverse complement.
GACAACGGCAGGCCTTGAAGGGTGGCCGCAATGGCCTGTCTGACTCGGTTGGTAAACATTAGAGAACGTCCTCCAGGAACTGCTCGATGATTTCATCGCGGGCGTTGAGTTGATAAACCATGTGTTCGTTCGGCGCGTAGCGGCCGTAGTCGATGACGATAAACCAGGTGCCGTTCTTGTACTTCTCGACGCTGTTCAGCTCCGGGTGCAGGTACACGCTGCCGCCGGGGATGGTTTCGTCGGCCACCAGGGTTTGCAGCCAGTCGTTGATGCGCTTGACCTCCTGGTCCATGAAGGACTTGGTGAGGTTCTTGGCCATGGCTTTCTGGCCAGCCTTGACCAGCTTGCGGCTGATGGCATCTTCCAGGCCGACGTAGCTGATGAACTTGCCGGTGATGGAGCGGTTGCCCAACAGCGAGAAGCCGCCGAGGATGGTGCGAGCGTAGTAGCTCACGCCGTAGCGGTTGAGCAAGTCGCCTTCGGTGGAGGTGTCGAGGATGTTGTACTCGACCACGCGGGAAACGTCCTCGGCGAAGGTCACCTGGTTGCCCGGGCTTTCCCACTGCTTGACCTTGGCCAGCGCGGCGATGGCCAGCGAGGATGGCGACAGGAACACGTTTTTCTTCGCGGCCTTGGAGTACACCGACGGCATGTTGTGCACCAGCAGGCAACGGTCGAAGCCCAGGTCTGCACCGCCCAGCTCGCCGCTGTACGTCACTTGATCGGCAACGGAAGCGTCCTTGCCATCCAGCACTACACGGGCCTTGATGCGCTTGCCGAAGGAGGCGAACTCACCGGCCACGGCCTTGGTGCCGGTAAAGCCTGGAGCGCCGATGATGGTCAGGTCTTCAGGGACGCTGCTCAAGGCAGCCAGGCCCAGTTTGCGACCGGTGACCGGGTCGTTGCCGCCGATCACATTGTTGATCGTATCGGCCGGGGTGGCGCCCTCTTCGACGATCACGACATAGACCGGCACCTTGACCACTTTGAGGATCTGGTACACCGCCTGGAACAGGGTGCCCGACTCGGTGCCGGTAGGGTCCAGCAACGCCTGAGTGGTAAAGCTGTTGATGCGAAAAGGCGCGTTTTTGGGGATCGACGCATGGGCATTCGGCGCAGTGCCGACCAGGCCGATGACGTTATCGCCAAGGCCACCCATGGCCTCGGGAGATTCAGTGGCATTCACAGTGATGCCGTTGTGCTCGAAGTTCAGGACTTCTGCCATGGTTATTCAGCCTTCTGGGGGGTGGAGTTGAGGACGCTGGTCAGTTCCAGGCGGCCGGCGGTGCGCAGGGCGGATGCTTCGACGTCGAGCAGTTCCAGCTCCTCGCCGGCGGTGGACCAATGGCCGTTGCCGATGGGGAATGGGATGAGGACGGTGTAGGTTTGGCGGGTGGGCATGGGTGGAAATCTCCGAGTGGGAAATGCAAAAGCCCCTGCGGGGAGGGGCTTTGGGGAGGCGAAAAAAAACCGCTTTCGCGGTGGGTTATTTCAGGAACTCCGGCTTATGGGGCCATACAACGGCATCAGGATCGCTGCCTTGATCTGGAATATCTCGCAAGCCCTGACGGTAGGCCATAAATACAGGGCGATCCTTGTCCAGCATTGGATAGTCAGGCATGGCGGCGTAATCACTGGCCGCCAAGTCCGCATCGCGAGCTTTACGAATCAGTGTCCATTTAATCAGCGGGTGAATCTCAGCAAGTGCAAACTCAGGTTTCATCAGTATTTTCCTTAACCCAAAGCCAACATAGTTCCCCAATCGGAAGGGTGCGTGACGACACCGGTACAGGCACCGCCGAGCATGACTTCAATTAACCCACTGCCAGAAGTACGCATAGGATGAATATGCATGTAGTGAGAAAAGAACCCTGTCGGTGGTACGGGCACGGAGCACCAGCGCCACTTACCCTTTTTGTTGCCTGTCGTCCATGTACCGTCGACAGAACCCTCTACCACCCGAACAAAAGCGGCTATCGTCATATGGGTGTTGAGAGGCACAGGTGTTGTTCCGCTCAATCGTTCCATATCGACGGCACAAGGAAATGCAAGCCACGGGCTGACATTGTCCTCCGACCATTTCATTTGCCAGACGTGAATCGGATTTCGCCAATATTCGGCCGAACTAATATCGAAATCAGGAAACTGCTCACGCACATCTGCCTGAACCTGGCGCATAAAATCGACGTCTGCCTGAGGACGTCCCGCCGACTGAGCTGCCTGAGTAATCGTTCGTGACTTTGTCGCCGTGACCTGAGTATGAACATACCAACCGTCAATCAGGTTGCCCGTCACATCAGGGGCCATGTGAAAGTTCTTTGTCATCGCCACTCTGGGTATATGGCGACTCAAACTCGAAAGCTGGTCTTCATATTTCCTCTGAGCATCTGCAAGGGCTTTATCAATCTCCCCTACCTTACCCGCCACCGTATTCGTCAAGTTGTTTGCCGCGCTGACAACGGCGGCCAATTGCTGTTCAGTACTCAATGTTTGAACTCCTTGTTTTACTGGTCATTCCTTAACGGCTTGCAATCAAGCCAACGTATTACGTCCTGACGGTCATATGAAGCAGGCGGTCAAGCTGTCTTCGCCTCGAGCGCCATCAGGCGAAACAGCACCCCGATACCCCTTGTCATAGTGTCAATGCTCGCTGCCGAGAGCGACGCTAGCTCTTCAGTCAGCAGAATATTGAGGTTCTCAGTCCCTACCACAACCGTCACGCTATCCGCCGGCAACGGCGAAACATCCAGCGTAAACTTCTGCAGCACCCGCGCCGCCGCCGCTTTATACGTCAGCAACTTCCCCGCCACGGAATACACCGCCAGCAAGGTGCCACTGGCGAGGTAAAACCCGAACTCGCCTATCTCATACTCACCGTCGCCATCAAACAGCGCGGCCATCCTGAGTTGGCGCTCGCCCAGGTCTTCGTAATCGACGATGGCCACCCGTTGACGCTCGTCACGCAAGGCCACTTCCGTGCCGTCGGGGTTGTAGCGGCCGGTGCCGGCGCCGATGTGGGTGATTTCGCCTTTGAGGCCTTGGTTCTTTGCCTGCAGCACTTCATCCAAACCTTTGGAGGTGAAGCGCACCAGGCGCGTGATTTCATCTGTCATGGCTGCGCCCTGAGGTCGTAATCGTTAATGGTGTAGTGCTGGGCAACCCCGGCACTGTTTAGGCGAGCCACCAGCGCCAGGTCCGGCAATGCGCCGTTCAGGTAGAACTCGCCGTCGCTTAAAGGCGCGTCGAGCACTTGCGTGAGCGCGAGCTGGCCTTCGGTTTCATGCACGATGGTAATCGTCGCCTGATCGCGCTCGCTTTTCGCCGCGTTGATGCGACGGATCAGCCGGTTGTGGTCGCCGCTGGACCAACTGCGCCCGATGATCGCCTGCACGTCGAAGGTGTAAGGCACGCCCAAGGGGCGCTGCTGATACCAAGCGCTGATATTCGGCGTGAAGCCCAATGACTCCACCGCATGGCTCAGTGCCTTGGGTGTGCCGGCCTGGCGTTGGATCTGCCAGGACAAGGCCACGGTCAGGCGTTTTTCCGCTTCGCTGGCCTCGGCATCCCATTCGCTGACGCCACGGTCGGCGGCCAGGTAAGGCAGGAACTCGCTAGGGGTATACAGCGGGTTCATCAGCGCCGGAAACGGCGGGGCGACACGCTCAAGCAATGTGCCGAAGCCCAGGTCCAACGCCTTTTCCAGCGGTGAGCTGTTGGCGGGCAGCAAACTCGCTTTGGGTTCACTCATAGTGTGCGCACCTCCACCTCGACGCCCGTGCAATACGGGGCCTGGAACGCCGTGCTGACAATCGGCGCCAGCGGTTCGAGGATGTGCAGTTGCGCGGCCCCGGCACTGTGGATGGCGTAGTCGATCCAGCTGGGGTCCACCCGCCCTTCCAGACGGTGGCAGGACTCGGCGTAGTCTTGCAGCAGTTTCTGCGCGGCCACTTGGGTCAGCCCCGAGTCCGGGCCGGCGTTGATCTTGGCCACCACGCGAATTTTATAGGGTTGAATCTGCGCGCCTTGGACGCTGACAAGATCGGTTTCCGGCCGTACATCCGGCCGTGCGAAATGTCGACGTACACCGTCAAGCAAGTCGACAGATGGCGTGCCGTCGCCCTCCCTGGAAAGCACGGTGACCATGACTTCCCCCGGTGCGGTGCGGCGAGCGTTGCCGTCCTTGACCTGGGCCGCGTAGCCGTCGGGGTCGAAGGTGTAGGTGACCGTGACCACACCGGGCGTCGCGCTTTGTACTTTCACTGCTGGGCGCTCGCCCAAGGTGAACACTTCGCGGCGATACTGCATGCGCGAGCCCGCCGCTGGGGCGTGGGGTGCCAAGTAGTAGCGCAGGCGGGCGTCGTCGTCGCTTTCCAAGGTGGGCGGCACCGGCGGGAAAGCCGCCGGGTCGCCTGGGTCGAGCACTTGGCGTTCCAGGCCCATATCGGCCAGGCGCGCATCCAGGTTGCTGCCGGTGGCCCACCACGCCAGCATCTGCTTGATGCGCGCGTTGTATTTGCGCTCATGGGTTTGCAGGCGCACGCAAAACGCTTCCAGGGCCAGGGTCAGCAGTTCGCTTTCGTTGTCGAGGCTGACCTGGAGTTTGGCTGCGCTTTGCGGCGCGCGAGTGGCGACGTAGTCGATGACAAACGCTTTGAATTCGGCCAGCAACGGTTCGAACTCATCGACCTTAATGATGGCCGGTTCCGCCAGTTGGTTCTGGCCGGGGATCAGCATGCTCATGTCACGACCTCGAAGGATTGTTGGCGGTTTTTCCAGGTGCCGGCAAACCGCAGCAGCAGGCCGGCGCCCTGGCGGGTAGCGACAATGACCTGAGGGTCAAAATCGCCAATGCCGTTATGAATGTTGTAGAACGCTTGGGCGGCGTGGCTTTGGGCGAGGATCAGCAAGTCATCGCCCAGGTTCTGGCCGAGCAATTGCGGGATCAGTGAGCCGTACAGCGGGCGTTTTTGCCGCGTTCCGATGGGGGTGGTCAGCGCTCGGGTGGCGCGCTGCACAAATTGCAGCCAGTCGTCGACGGCCGCCCCGGTGTTCCTATCGATTCCGAGCATGGGGTGTCCTTATCGGGGGCTGATGACGCGTCCTTGATGGTCCACCACCGGGCCGCTGAAGTGCGCGCCGCCGGCATCCAGCAACAGGCTGGTACCGCCGATTTGCAGGGTGATGCTCTGGGCATTCATGGTCAGGCTGGCAGCGCCGACTTTAATATCGACCTGTTCACGGGAGCCGCTGACGGTGGTTGGGCCGTTGACCCAGTTGAAGGTATGGCTGGCATCGTCGTAGTCGCTTTGGGTGCCGTCTTGATGGCGCCGCCGGGTCAGCGTCGCCACGCTGGAGACCGGCGGGAAGCGATCACTGTTGAGACCAAACAGCGCCACAGACTGCACCCCGCCCTCCCCCCCGCCGTAGTTGAGCAGCAGGCATTGTTCACCCACCGTGGGGATACGGGTTTCGGTTTGCGCACCGGCGCTGGGGTTGAAAAAGCGGATCGCCGGGGTGAGCAGGTCACCGTGGCTGACCTTGCAGGTGTTGCTGGCCGCGTCGACCTGCTGGCAAATGCCAATCCGGCAGAAGCTTTCGGCGCGGCGGTAGAGGTCTTCGAGCTGGGTTTCCATCTCTGCCAGGCGTTCGACGATCGGTCCCAATTGCATGCGTAACAGCGCGTCGAACATGGGCTACTCCGCCAGTGGCTGGTATTGGGTTGGGTCGTCGATGTTGGAGACGTCCCAAGTGCAGGCAAATAGCGGTTGGCCTGTGGGATCGTCGAGTAACACCGGCCCCAGATAGAGGGTTTGTGTGAAGGAAACCGTCCAGGTGTCGTAGTCCGTTTCCACGGAAGTGCGCGCAGCGGGAGCGGCGACGATATTCGCCGGCAAATCGCACTGCGTCTGGGGCAGGTTCCAACGGTTATCCAACACCAGGTCCATGAGTTGGCTGGCCAGGTCGCAGGCATCGAACGGCAATGCACCGGGGGCGACCATGGCCCTCAGTGAAATGCTCAGCACGTGAGCCTTGCGCCCTTCGCGAGAGCGAATGCCCGGGCCATTGCCTTCGACCGTGACCTGCACACCGGTTTTTTTCGGCGTCGCCCTTAAAGTCCTGGTGGCTACCGACCTTGATGTCCGGGAAGGCCGCGTGCAGCACCGCGCCGATGGCCTGGGGCAGTTGGGATGGCTTTTCGATAAGCGTCATTTTAAGTAGCGTCCTTGCAACAATTACTGCGGGTCCTGGCGGGAGCCTTGGTTGATCCCGATGCGCTTGGCTGCCCACCGTTCATAAAGACCGATGGCCACGTCGGCACCGGCCATGGCGGTCAGGCAACCAATGGCGCCGGCGGTCCAGATCGACATTCCGGCGGCGTAGCACAGCATCAGGGCGGAAACCCCGCAAACCATGCACGCCCCGGAACGCAGGGCCAGACGGCGGATCAGTGACCAACCGCGGGCGCCCTCCTTGTCGGCCCGCCACATCTCGCCGGATACGCCGCCGATCACTGCCAATACGATCACCAGCCAGATAGGCATTTCCGCTAACGCTTGCTGTTCATTTGTCATGTCACGCCTCCTGGCTGAGCAATAGATAGTCCGTCTTTCATTTACAAATGCTTGAGTAGGTAGGCATTCCAAAAAGCCCGGTCGCCCGGGCTTTTCAGTAATGATGTCCTCGGACTTTCGGCGCTACTGGCGCGGTACGGTCCTTTCCTCGATGTTTTTCCGACCACGATCCCTGTCTGCCGGATAACTGCTTCTGGTGCTTTACGCTGCACACCCGGGTCAGTTGCCAACCCTCTGAACCGTCAAGGCCGGTTCATCGCTGCCTGTTGTTGAAGCGGTGAAACTAAAGAGCGTCGGCATCCTTGCCGGTGTTGCCTGGCATCCCTGCCATCGCTTCGATGGCGTCCTTGCCGATGTTGCGTGCCTTCCTTGTCTTCCTTGGCAGCATCCTTGCCGCCTCCACCAGGCCTTGTTGGCTGGCTTGATATGAAGAATATGCATGTATGCATATACAGTCAATGCACAAATGCATTTATTTTTGCTGCGGAAATGCGCATATGCATTAGAAGGCCTACTGGCTTGGGGTTTGCCGGTTTTCTGCGGGTGAAAAAAAACCCGCACATGGGCGGGTTTCTTCTTACGAGTGGGAGTTAGCGGGCGTACATACCCCACCAGAAAACATGACCGAGGATGCTGATCTGCTCGTCCTGGATATCCTGGAAGCTGTAGTCCTCATCGGGGTGTTCATCACGATTGAAGCTGCGCAGGCGGATACCGGACGGCAGGCGGTAGAGCTGTTTAACCCGCAACTGGCCGTTGTGATTGATGGCATACAGGTCACCATCGACGATATCGCCAATGCCGCTCTTGCCGGCATTGACCCCCACCGTGGCGCCGTCGCGCAACACCGGCAACATACTGTTGCCGCGCACCGTCACGCACTTGGCCTGGTCGAACTGCACACCGTTATGCCGCAGGCTGCGCTTGCCGAACCGCAGGCTGGCCTTTTCGCTTTCCTCGATGACGAATCTTCCTGATCCAGCAGCCAATTCAACCTCGCGCAGAAAGGGGATCGACACCTCGTCATCATTGACGGGGGTGTCGTCGTCCCACAGGCTTATGTCCTTGAGTTCCGAATGCATCGGGTCGCGCCCGTCATCGCGCAAAGCGCCCACTGCTGCGCGCCCGCGCAGGTAATCAGTGCTCACGCGAAAATACTCGGCGATACGGGAGATGTGTTTATCCGACGGATCAACGATCTTGCCGCTGAGGATCCGGGACAGTGTGGATTGAGGCACGCCAGTGCGTCGGTGAAGCTCCGTGGGGGAGATCCGGTCGCGGTCCAGCAGCTCTCTTAAGACGATAGAAACGTTGCGTTTTTGCATAGCGCGGATAGTGACGGGAGTTTGGGGGGTTGGCAAATGCTAATTTGCATATTTATGCATTAAACATCCGGACCTTACTTAATTCGAATCAGAATACTGTATATGCAACCAGTTATCGACACTCTATTATTCCGACAGCTTGGTATTGCTGCCGATCAACACCTTGCATGTCGACAACTCAAGGCCTATGTATAAAACTCTTTGACAACGTAGCCAGCAACGACGGAGGTGCTCATGGCTTATTCAGCGCTAGCTGTCGCTAACGCCTTCATTGAACGTGCGAAGGAAGGCAAGCTTTCGGGCCTGACGCCCATGAAGCTGCAAAAACTGCTGTTTTATACGCAGTCCTGGCATTTGCGCGAACGGGATCAGCCCCTCATGGATGATCACTTCGCCCGCTGGCAATATGGCCCGGTCATTCCGTCGCTTTACCATGAGTTAAAATCCTACGGTAATCGCCCGGTGACCGCGTTGCTCAGCAACCTGAAGCCCGACGCCGAAGACATTGTCTTCGTGACACCGAGAGTGCCTGAGAGCGATACCTACACCCATCGTTTGATTGACCGGATCATCAACAAATACGGCAAGTGGTCTGGCACCCAACTGTCCAACCTCTCCCACGAGGACGGCACAGCCTGGGCCCTCAAGGGCGCCGACGGTTCGGCCATCGACTGGGAAGACATGGCCACACTCATTCACCCAAAGAGCCGCATCCGTGAGTGAAGAACTCGACAACCTGGAACTCACCTTGCCCCCCGTGGCAGGGCCTGACCAGGACACCCAAGCCGGTGGCGAGCAAGCCATAGGCACCGACGATGAAAGAAGCCAGAACCTCAAAGACCAGAAGGCTGAAAGGCAACTGCGCAAGAAATATGCGGGGCGTGCGTTTTGGTTCGCTGCGTGCGGGGTGATCTTCTGGGGGGTCCTGCTGGTGTGGAATGGCTGGTCGACGTATTACTCGGGTAAAGCGCCGTTCTCGGACAATGTGTTGATAGCCATCACTACGGCGACTTCAATCAACTTGTTTGCGGCGTTTCTTGGGGTGATCAGAGGGTTGTTTCCGGCTAGTGGGCGTAAATCCAAATAGTCTGGTCGTACTCATACCCTGACTTCTCTCTATCCGGCATTAAGGTGTGAGCACGCAAAAGTCAGTTAATCATCTTCAAGGCACTGATCTTTTTTTTAGTTTTTGCCGAGCTTATCCAGCAGCGACCGGCTGCAAAAATCGCACCGAGGTGGAGTTTCATCTTGCGGCCAACACCTCGGATTTCCGCCACGTCTGTATTGCGCAAGACCCGGTCCCGCTTAACCGGGTCGGTGCTATTGACCACCCCGACCAGCATCAACTGAAGCCGCAGCCGCGGCGGCTTCTGTCGTCGGCCAGTCAGCGGCGCGGAGTCTGCAAGGCGTGGTAGCCGTAATCGGCGCGAGCTTTGCGTAAAGGAACGCCCTCCTCAATAGCCGTACGAATATGTTCTTCGGCCTGGTGGATTTCTTCGGCCACCTCCAGCACTTCGCTCAGTGAGCCGGCCGGAATCACCACCAGGCCGTCAGCGTCGCCGCGCAACCAATCATCGGGTTGTACCCGCACGCCACCCAGCGTAACGGGCGCCTGGATCGCTTCGACACGCACGCGATCCTTGCCGGTGCGCATCCAGTTCCCCCGGGAAAAGATCGGGTAGTTAAGCTCCAACGCACGGTCGACATCGCGGCAGATACCGTCAATCACCGTCCCGGCCAACTGCTTACGGGCGGCGGTAGAGGTCAGTAAATCGCCCCACACGGTGGTGTCGAGCCGCGCCTGGTTGTCGATCACTACCACCTGGCCAGCCTCAAGGTCGTCGATGTAGTCACCCACCGAGCCGCCGTCCAGGCCAATAGGGCCGTAGCGCAGGGTCCAGGCTTTGCCTGTGAGGTTGAACGACCGGTCCAGAGGCATGATGTCGGTGCACTGGCAAACGATTTTCAGGCGGTCCATCGCATCGCTGAGGTCGGTGCAACTCAGGGCGTCGAGGCGGGTAACAATAGAGGTTTGCATGATGTGGCCTTCCTTGTGTCCTGTGGGTTAACGCGCGGTGGCGTCGGCACTGAATGCGTGGATCTTGTCGACGATCTGGCGTGACGCCGTCCGGATTGCCGTGGTGGTATTGCCAGCGATGTGCGGCGTCAATTGCGCATTGGCAATAGCGGTCAATGGCGAGTCGAAGCGGTCTTTTTCAAGGGCAAAGGTATCGATGGCGACGGCTTTGATATGCCTGGGAAACTGGCGCATGAAAGCGGCCAACCGGTGTTCGTCGACGATCCCGCCGCGCGCGGTATTGATGAGGATTGATCCCTGGCGCATCTGCTGGAACTCGGCGGTGCCGAACAAGCCTCGGGTCTGCGGGGTGAGCGGTACGTGGATCGAGACGATGTTCGCCTCGGCCAGTAACTGTTCAAGACCTGCCCGCCGCTCAAGCCCAAGGCTGTGCGCCACCGGTTCGGTAAAACGTTCGGACCCGGTGGCGATCACCCTGATGCCCAGCGCCGCAGCCTTGCGCGCCACCTGCCGGGCAATGCTGCCGGTGCCCACCAGCCCAAGCGTCAGTTCGGCGTATTCGCAGGCAGGTGCCAAGGAGCCTTTTGCCCAATGGCCGTTGTGCGTTTCAGCGTTGTAGTCATCCAGGTCGCGCGACAGAAACAGCGCCTGGGCCACGACGTATTCGGCAACAGCGGTCGCGTTGGAGCCCGGAGTGTTGAGGATCGCCACGCCACACTGCTCGCACGCCAGCCGATCAATATGATTGATCCCTGTGCCAGCCTGGGCAATGGCGCGCAGTGGCGTGGCCAACGCCGGCGAGGTGGCAGCGCGGATCAGGCCAGCGCCCAACGGGATGTTCAGGCGCGTCTTGAACACGCTGTAACCCCCGGCCTGACTCACGGCGGCAATAAAGCCAGGCTCGTCATGGCAGTTGATCTCGGCATAGTGAATGCGCGTGCCGTAGTGCTGCCGGATGCACTCTTTGTCCGCGAAATAATGCAGGTTGAGGGTGACGCCCAGGCCCAGTTCAAGAAAGCGATCGACTTCCTCAAACAGTAACGGCGGCCCGGGGGCATCCAGTATCAAGGTGGTAAATGCCATACAGTTGATCCTCTTGGAGGGTAGCGCCTGCCGATACCCAGGTTGCCCTGGGCATCGGGGTTAATCACCAGGTGAAATGGTGGGCGCTTGCGGGATCGACCAAACCTGCATCGGTACTCACGGCCGCGAGGAACCCGCTGTAGAAATCATTCAGCGATGACGACTGGATGAACGCGGGATTGCTTTTGGCGTAGAGCAGAAACAAGCGATAGATTCGCAAGTTCTTTTCCTTGAGATAGACCTCGGCCCTGAGGCTGGGCCAGAGGTTGAGCAAGCTGCCTTCCTTGATTTTCCATGGATCCGCCGGCTCGGTGCCGTTGGTGGCTTTGTACACGAAGCGCTTACCTTCAATCACTTCCAGGTGCAGGCTGGCCAGCAGCTGTTCGGCGGTACCGACGGCTTCGGTCTTCAAGGCTTGCGCCAGCCTCTGGATGTGGGCCTTTTCCGGGATGCTGCCGGTCAGGGTCAGCCAGGCGCATTTGAGGTCGGTTCGCGCAATGGCGTAGGCCATGCCTTTGACGTAGGTGTGAAAGCTCTCATCCTCGTTGAAGGCCTTGGACAAGCAAGTTGCCGGCTCTTGCGCAAACTGCCCGACGCCGATCAGTTCGCTGTGCAATCCACCGGCCAGCAAGGCGCGGGTCCAGGGAATCGCACGAATGGCATCGGGACGCGACTCGAACACCTTGATGTTGAAGATACGAGAAGGCGGCCGGGTGCCTTTGGCGGTGGCCCTGACCACATCGAATCGCGCCAGGTCCCGCAGCAGGGAAGGCAGCGCCGGATGCTCGAAGAACGTCGCCTGGTAGCGGCGCACCACGCCCCCCCAACGTTGAACCCTGCCGGCAATGACCTCCTCGGACGGCTGCGGCTTGGGCTCGGCGTGCATACGGTACAACTGGCTGAGAAAGTTGACGGACTGGTTGCGGGTCAGCAGATGAGCGCGCATCTCCGCGCAGCCGGCCAGCATGAAGCGGGTTTCCGGGCCCTCCAGCGCGCCGAACTCCTGCAAGGTCTCGGCGATCACCCCATTACACCGTGCGTGTTCCCCGCCCATGATGACGTGGACGACCACCTCGATGCCATAACGAGCCGCGATCAACTTGTGCTGGTTGGCAATCGCCATGTTCAGCTTGTGCATGGCCTTGCCGCCTTGCTTGCCCGTGTCGCTGGGGCCAAACGTGATGTATTGGCGGTTGCCGCGCGTTGCCAGGTGCTGGCGGTACACCGGGTTTTCGTACACCTCATGCACCGTGGCCAGCGTGCGCTCGGCACCTGCCAGGTCTTCAGGTTGCAGAGCGATGTCAATCCCGTCCCGTACCTGGGCCGCTTTCATCAGGAACAGCACCTCCAGCGCGCTGAGGGCCGAGGTGTACTCGGCGATCCCGTGGATTTTCATCCGGTCGCGATAACGGTCAATCATTTCAAACCGTTCCACCGCGTTGCGCGCATCGTGCATGCGGATATAGCTCGGATCCTGCTCCATCAGCGCAATGTAATCCTGGCCGGCATATTGCTCGACTTTCCGCGTGTAAATCGGCGTGGTGCGTTGCAAATACTCCTGCCACAGGGCAGCGGGCGTCCGGGCCGCCCCGCCCTCCAGCGCGACCTCAAGGGCGGCCTGACGCGCACGCTCATCCAGCTCGTGATAGTGCCGGCCCTGGCCCAGGCCGATGGTTTCCAGCCACTGACTGGAAAGGATCTCATCGACCACGCAGCTGAACATCTCGGCGTTTTCACGAAACTCGATATCCAGATAGTGAAAGCCAAACGCATGCACCCGCAGCAGCAGACGGTCGATGGCGGCGGGCTGGGTAAAACGGATGCTGCTCAGTGCGTCGATCAGTTCGGCGGGACGCTTGAAATGCTCGGGATGATCCTTGCCCACGCGAGCACGAATCTCTTCAAGGCGATGCCGTGCGCCGCCGTCCTTGATCAGACTGTCGATATCAGCGATGTAGCGATTGCGCAGCGCCGTTTCCAGCGCCACCACCAGGGTTTCGGTGTGCTGGTTGGTGTCATAGGGGCGGCCATCCTTGTCGCCGTATAACCAGGTGAACAAAGTCAGCCATTTTTCCTGCGGCGCCAGGCCCAGGGCGTGATGCACGTCGGGCAACGCGTCATACACACTGTCGGCGTAAAAAATCTGTGACTCGATATCGGTGCCATTACTGCCCGACCACACGGCGTTGTACAACTCCAGCAGAAGCTGCGCAGTGACTTGAGGCTTTTTCAGGCCACGATCCTCGACGTGCTGTGCCAGTTTCTGCAAGACCAGCACAACGGAATGCTTGAGCTGATCGGTTTCTTTGCACAGCACTCCCAGGCTGATATTCACGCCCGCAGGCGCTGCAATCAACTGCGGATCGAGCGTGAGCAACTGACGAGGCAGACTGGCTTGCGAAGCAATCTGGGTCGCCACACCCCTGACCGACAATTCGAACAGCAGTTGCTTGATCAGTAACAACTTCCAGAATGCCTCGACGTCTTTGCTGGAGCGCGATTCGAAGAACGCCTTGCCCAGAGCTGCGGCCAATTTCGAATCACCCTTGTCCAGATACGACAGCGTATCGATTTCAGCATAGATCCTGAGACAGGCACGGGCATGCGGGGTATGGGAAGCATCATCCGTGTTGGCCTTGAGTGCGTGCTCCAGGGCTCGCCATAGGACGTCATGCAGTAGCGCGGGGTTGGTATGGCCGATTGAGGGGCGAGTTGATGCATTTTCCAGTATGGAGTTGATCACATGATTCATGGGTTCAAGCCTCGATAATTGTCAAATCCCTTGTTTGCAGTGCGCCGAACAGACACACGCAAAATCATCAATGTTCCAGGCTTAACCCACTGCGTCGCAACGAACGGAACTCACCTGTTCGCCGACAGAAAGCCCCCTTGTCGATACCGAAAAACGGCAAAAAATGAAACAATTTGTTACATCTGTGAGCAATAAAACATGCTCCGAATTTTTCGACAAAAGACCTTTTTGGAATAGACAGCCAGGAAAAAATGATAGGAAGCTAATAAAAATCACATCAACGATTCTTTTTAGTGCGGATGTTTTTTCTAAAACCCTGATTATTCGAAATTATATTCACCCGCTCAAAAACGCTTGCCCCAGGAAGGATCTCGCGAAGGCACGACCTGCGAGCGCAACTTAAACAATTCTTCATAAACACGGCTTTATGAAAAACCAGAGCAGGTTCACGCATTAACAGCGGTGTCTCCTTGCAAAACGCCTTGCACCCCACCTCCAATCTTCTCCACGTCGCCAAGCTGCTCGTAGAAGATGCGGCGATGACCAAGGAGACGGACCGTTACGCCTGGGCTTCGCATGACTTGCAGGAAATGGTCAAGGCGGTGGTTGATGATGGGGTGAAGGTGTTGGATTCGCCGGTTAATACCCAGTAAGCCGCGAAAATAGAAAAGGCGGGCAACCGCTAACCTGTGGCGGCGCCGCTCCTTTAGTGGTGGATATCGGGGCGGCACCGCTTTTGCTTTTTACCTATCCGTTTGCGACCTGCGAACCCCCGACCTCGCGTGTTAACCTTGCCGCCATCGCAAAAAATGCTGGGCCAAGCGCCCCCTTTGCCCCATCACTTTCAACGAATTTGCCTACTACCCAATGAGTAAAAACACTTCAGACCTGTCCTCCCACACCCCAATGATGCAGCAGTACTGGCGCCTGAAAAACCAGCACCCTGATCAGTTGATGTTCTATCGCATGGGCGACTTCTACGAGATCTTCTACGAAGACGCGAAGAAGGCCGCCAAGCTGCTGGACATTACCCTGACCGCGCGCGGGCAGTCGGCGGGGCAGTCGATTCCGATGTGTGGGATTCCTTATCACTCGTTGGAAGGCTACTTGGTCAAGCTGGTCAAGCTGGGCGAGTCGGTGGTGATCTGTGAGCAGATCGGTGACCCGGCCACCAGCAAAGGGCCGGTGGAGCGCCAGGTGGTGCGCATCATCACCCCAGGCACGGTGAGTGATGAGGCGTTGCTGGATGAGCGTCGCGATAACCTGATTGCGGCGGTGTTGGGCGATGAGCGTCTGTTCGGCCTGTCGGTGCTGGATATCACCAGCGGCAACTTCAGCGTGCTGGAGATCAAGGGTTGGGAAAACCTGCTGGCGGAGCTGGAGCGTATCAATCCGGTGGAGTTGTTGATCCCGGATGATTGGCCCAAGGACTTGCCCGCCGAGAAGCGTCGGGGAACCAAACGTCGTGCACCGTGGGATTTTGAACGTGATTCGGCACTGAAAAGTCTGTGCCAGCAGTTCTCGGTGCAGGACCTTAAAGGCTTTGGTTGCGAAACCCTGACCCTGGCTATCGGCGCTGCCGGCTGCCTGCTCAGCTACGCCAAGGAAACCCAGCGCACCGCCCTGCCGCACTTGCGCAGCCTGCGCCATGAGCGTCTGGACGATACCGTGGTGCTTGATGGCGCCAGCCGTCGCAACCTGGAACTGGACACCAACCTGGCCGGTGGCCGCGATAACACCCTGCAATCGGTGGTAGACCGTTGCCAGACCGCCATGGGCAGCCGTTTGCTGACCCGTTGGCTGAACCGTCCGCTGCGGGACTTGACCGTGCTGCAAGCACGCCAGTCTTCTATTACTTGCCTGCTCGACGGCTATCGCTTTGAAAAGCTGCAGCCGCAACTGAAAGAAATCGGCGATATCGAACGTATCCTGGCACGGATCGGTTTGCGCAATGCACGGCCCCGTGACCTGGCGCGCCTGCGTGATGCCTTGAGTGCCCTGCCTCAGTTGCAAGTGGCGATGACCGAACTGGACACGCCGCACCTGCAACAGCTGGCCGTGACGGCCGGCACGTACCCGGACCTCGCCGCGTTGCTGGAAAAGGCCATCATCGACAACCCGCCGGCGATCATTCGTGACGGCGGTGTGTTGAAAACCGGCTACGACAGTGAGCTGGATGAGCTGCAATCCCTGAGCGAAAACGCCGGGCAGTTCCTGATCGACCTGGAAGCCCGCGAAAAAGCCCGTACCGGCCTGGCTAACCTGAAAGTCGGCTACAACCGCGTGCATGGCTACTTTATCGAGTTGCCGAGCAAGCAGGCGGAGTCTGCGCCTATCGACTATCAACGTCGCCAGACCCTCAAAGGCGCCGAGCGTTTTATCACCCCAGAGCTCAAAGAGTTCGAAGACAAGGCGCTATCGGCCAAAAGCCGCGCCCTGGCGCGGGAAAAGATGCTGTACGAAGCCTTGCTCGAGGACCTGATCAGCCGCCTGGCGCCGTTGCAAGACACCGCCGCCGCCCTGGCGGAGCTGGATGTGTTGAGCAACCTCGCCGAACGGGCGCTGAACCTGGACCTCAACTGCCCACGGTTTGTCAGCGAACCGTGCATGCGCATCGTGCAAGGCCGTCACCCGGTGGTAGAGCAGGTGCTGACCACGCCGTTCGTCGCCAATGACCTGTCGCTGGACGACGATACCCGCATGTTGGTGATCACCGGTCCGAACATGGGTGGTAAATCCACCTACATGCGCCAGACCGCGTTGATCGTGCTGTTGGCGCATATCGGCAGCTTTGTACCCGCAGCCAGTTGCGAGTTGTCGCTGGTGGACCGCATTTTCACGCGGATCGGCTCCAGCGATGACCTGGCCGGTGGCCGTTCGACCTTTATGGTGGAAATGAGCGAGACCGCCAACATTTTGCACAACGCCACCGAGCGCAGCCTGGTGCTGATGGACGAAGTAGGTCGTGGTACCAGCACCTTCGACGGCCTGTCCCTGGCTTGGGCCGCGGCCGAACGCTTGGCGCATTTGCGTGCGTACACGCTGTTCGCCACGCACTACTTCGAGCTGACGGTGTTGCCGGAAAGCGAGCCGCTGGTGGCCAACGTGCATCTCAATGCCACCGAGCACAACGAGCGCATCGTGTTCCTGCACCATGTGCTGCCAGGGCCTGCGAGCCAGAGCTACGGCCTGGCCGTGGCGCAGTTGGCCGGTGTGCCGAACGAGGTGATCACCCGTGCCCGCGAACACCTCAGCCGCCTGGAAACCACGGCCCTGCCCCATGAAACCGTGGTCGCCAGCCCGGCCAAGGCCGGCAAGAAACCTGCCGCGCCGCATCAGAGCGATATGTTCGCCAGCCTGCCCCATCCGGTGCTGGATGAGTTGGCAAAGCTTGACCTGGATGACTTGACGCCGCGTAAAGCGCTCGAAATGTTATATGCACTGAAGACTCGGATATAACGCAGACGCTTGCAAGCTGATAGAATCTCGCGCGGTTTGGGATGCTGCGGGCTTTTAGCCTGGTCCGCAGACTATCGCTCTCAAACCTCGCGAACCCCACCACAAGGGGTTTCGCTGCCGCCGCCTGAGGAGAAAATTAGAAATGACCTTCGTCGTCACCGACAACTGCATCAAGTGCAAGTACACCGACTGCGTAGAAGTCTGTCCGGTGGACTGCTTCTACGAAGGCCCGAATTTCCTGGTTATCCACCCGGACGAGTGCATCGACTGCGCCCTGTGTGAACCAGAATGCCCGGCCGTCGCGATTTTCTCCGAGGACGAAGTGCCTGCGGGCATGGAGCAATTCATTCAGTTGAACGTCGAGTTGGCAGACATCTGGCCAAACATCACTGAGCGCAAAGATCCGATGCCGGACGCCGCCGAATGGGATGGCAAGCCCAACAAGATTGAGCAACTAGAGCGCTAAAGCGCCACTGCCCAACAAAAAAAGGCCCTTGAGGGCCTTTTTTGCGTTCGGGTGCCTGGGTTCACTTTTCTACAGGCAAAAAAAGGGGCGGTATGACCCGCCCACATTTTTTCCCTAGTCCCTGTATTCCTTTTCATCATCCTGATGAATCGCATCCTGCGACGTTCCTTCAAACCATCGTTCCTTGATGGCTGTGCCAATCCGTGGACACAGGGCTGATGTTAGAGCGTTCCAAGGGAAGTTCAACGCGATCCCCACGGCGGGCTGACAAAAGTTGCCGCTCGCCAGCATGAAAATAATCGTTATTTTTCAAAAAGATAGATAATAGCTTCGTCGATTCAAGACGTACGCAACCGCTAAAAAAACCAAACACTTACGAAAAAGTAAGCGAATGCTTACACGTGCATTGCGCAAAGTAGCAACAAGCCCTTTTGGCGCCCCACCTGTAGGAGCGAGCTCGCTCGCGAAAAACCTGAGAGCACCACGGATCGTCAGACTTTTCGCGTAACCGTTAAAGCCTAATCAATCGTCGCTCACGGTAATGGTCGGCATTGCCGGCGCCGTCGCTTCCTGCAAAACAATCCGCGCACCGACGTGACGGGCCAATTCCTGATAGATCATCGCGATCTGCCCATCGGCCTCTGCCGCGACGGTAGGTTTGCCACCATCGGCCTGCTCGCGAATCTCCATCGCCAATGGCAGCGATGCCAGCAGTTCGACGCCATACTGAGTAGCCAGCTTCTCTCCCCCACCTTCACCGAACAAATGCTCGGCATGCCCGCAGTTGGAACAGATGTGCACCGCCATGTTTTCCACAACGCCCAGCACCGGGATGTTGACCTTGCGGAACATCTCCACACCTTTCCTGGCATCGAGCAGCGCCAGGTCCTGAGGCGTGGTGACAATCACTGCACCGGCCACCGGGACTTTCTGCGCAAGGGTCAACTGGATGTCGCCGGTGCCTGGCGGCATGTCGATCACCAGGTAGTCGAGGTCGCCCCAAGCTGTTTGTGTGACCAGTTGCAGCAACGCACCGGAGACCATTGGCCCGCGCCAGACCATCGGCGTGTTGTCGTCGGTGAGAAACGCCATGGACATCACTTCCACACCCAGGGACTCGATCGGTACAAACCATTTCTGATCCTTGACCTTCGGCCGTGTGCCTTCGGCGATGCCGAACATCACGCCCTGGCTCGGCCCATAGATGTCGGCATCCAGAATGCCCACGCGCGCACCTTCCCGGGCCAGGGCCAAGGCCAGGTTGGCCGCCGTGGTCGATTTACCCACGCCGCCCTTGCCGGACGCCACCGCCACCACGTTCTTGACGTTGGCCAGGCCAGGGATCTGCGCCTGGGCCTTGTGCGGCGCGATCACGCATTGAATGTCGACCTTGGCCGAACCCACACCGTCGAGGCCCTCGATAGCCATTTGCAGCATCTGCGCCCAACCGCTTTTGAACAATCCCGCGGCATAACCCAGTTGCAACTGCACCGACACCTGGTCGCCCTGGACCTCGATGGCACGTACACAGCCGGCACTGACCGGGTCCTGGTTCAAATAGGGGTCGGTGTACTGGCGAAGAACGGCTTCCACCGCTGCGCGATTGACGGCGCTCATGGGCTACTCCCGAAAAAAAGACTGACTGAAACAGGCGGCTATCCTAACCGTTCCAGCCGCCGAACGGCATGCTTTCGAAAGTACGGAAGATTCTGAAACAGCGTCACGGGGTGAAATAAATTTCCCGGCGCTTTATAGTGGCCGACCTCCGTTTCATCAAGTAGCCGAGCCCCATGTCCGAGCCACGCAAGATCCTCGTCACCAGCGCCCTGCCCTATGCCAATGGTTCGATCCATCTTGGCCATATGCTTGAGTACATCCAGACCGATATGTGGGTGCGCTTCCAGAAGCATCGCGGCAATCAATGCATTTATGTCTGCGCGGACGACGCCCACGGTTCGGCCATCATGTTGCGCGCCGAAAAGGAAGGCATCACCCCGGAACAGCTGATCGCCAATGTGCAGGCTGAACACAGCGCCGACTTTGCGGAGTTCCTGGTGGACTTCGACAATTTCCACTCGACCCACTCCGACGAAAACCGCGAGCTGTCGAGCCAGATCTACCTGCGGTTGAAGGAAGCCGGGCACATCGACCAACGTTCGGTGACCCAGTATTTCGACCCGGAAAAGAAAATGTTCCTGGCCGACCGTTTCATCAAGGGCACCTGCCCGAAATGCGGCACCGAAGACCAGTACGGCGACAACTGCGAAAAATGTGGTGCGACCTACGCACCGACCGACTTGAAGGATCCCAAGTCAGCGATCTCCGGCGCCACGCCGGTGCTCAAGGACTCGCAGCACTTCTTCTTCAAACTCCCGGATTTCCAGCAAATGTTGCAAACCTGGACGCGCAGCGGCACCTTGCAGGACGCCGTGGCCAACAAACTCTCCGAATGGCTCGACAGTGGCCTGCAGCAGTGGGACATCTCCCGCGACGCGCCGTACTTCGGCTTCGAGATTCCGGGCGAGCCAGGCAAGTATTTCTATGTATGGCTGGACGCGCCGATCGGCTACATGGCCAGCTTCAAGAATCTGTGCGACCGCACCCCGCAGTTGGACTTCGACGCGTTCTGGGGCAAGGACTCCACCGCCGAGCTGTACCACTTCATCGGCAAGGACATCGTCAACTTCCACGCGCTGTTCTGGCCGGCAATGCTTGAAGGCTCGGGCTACCGCAAGCCGACCGGCATCGCCGTGCACGGCTACCTGACGGTCAACGGCCAGAAAATGTCCAAGTCCCGTGGCACCTTTATCAAGGCGCGCACCTACCTGGACCATCTGTCGCCGGAATACCTGCGCTATTACTACGCATCCAAGCTGGGCCGTGGTGTGGACGACCTGGACCTGAACCTGGAAGACTTCGTACAGAAGGTCAACTCGGACCTTGTAGGTAAAGTCGTCAACATCGCCAGCCGTTGCGCCGGGTTCATCCACAAGGGCAACGCCGGTGTACTGGTAGCCGAGAACGCCGCACCGGAACTGACCGACGCCTTCCTGGCCGCCGCGCCGAGCATCGCCGACGCTTATGAAGCCCGCGACTTTGCCCGCGCCATGCGCGAGATCATGGGCCTGGCCGACCGCGCCAACGCCTGGATCGCCGACAAGGCGCCATGGTCGCTGAACAAGCAGGAAGGCAAGGAAGCGGAGGTTCAGGCGATCTGCGCCACCGGGGTCAACCTGTTCCGTCAGTTGGTGATCTTCCTCAAGCCGGTGCTGCCATTGCTGGCCGCCGATGCCGAGGCGTTCCTCAACGTGGCGCCGTTGAGCTGGAACGATCACACCACCTTGCTCGGTAATCATCAGTTGAACGCGTTCAAGCCCTTGATGACCCGGATTGACCCGGTGAAAGTCCAGGCCATGACCGATGCTTCGAAAGAAGACCTGGTGGCCAGCCAGACCGATACCGGCCAATCCGCGCCGGCGGGCAATGGCGAGCTGGTCAAGGACCCGATTTCCCCGGAAATCGATTTCGACGCCTTTGCTGCCGTGGACCTGCGCGTGGCGCTGATCATCAAGGCCGAGGCCGTGGAAGGCGCCGACAAGCTGCTGCGCCTGACGCTGGATATCGGTGACGAACAGCGCAACGTGTTCTCCGGCATCAAGAGCGCTTACCCGGACCCGTCCAAGCTCGATGGTCGCCTGACCATGATGATCGCCAACCTCAAGCCACGAAAAATGAAGTTTGGCATTTCCGAAGGCATGGTGATGGCTGCGGGCCCTGGCGGCGAAGAAATCTACCTGCTGAGCCCGGACAGCGGTGCCAAGCCGGGTCAACGCATCAAGTAACCTCTGCAAAATGCCCCGCTGTTGCTACAGCGGGGCTTCTCAGCTTGCCCTCCTCCCTGGACCGGGCATCAACGCTATGATCACAGCATGAACCTCATTCAACGTATCGACGCGCTGCTGCCGCAGACTCAATGCGGCAAGTGCGGGCACCCGGGCTGCAAGCCCTACGCAGAAGGCATCGCTAAAGGCGAAGCCATCAACAAGTGCCCGCCCGGTGGGCAGGAAACCATTGCCGGGCTCGCGCAACTGCTGCGCCTGCCGGTACTGGAGCTGGACACCAGCCGTGGAGATGCGCCTGCGCAAGTCGCCTATATCCGCGAGGCCGAATGCATCGGCTGTACCAAATGCATCCAGGCCTGCCCGGTGGACGCCATTGTGGGTGCCGCCAAGTTGATGCACACCGTGATTGTCGACGAGTGCACCGGTTGCGACCTGTGCGTTGCGCCTTGCCCTGTCGACTGTATCGAGATGCGCCCACTTGCTGACGTTCTGCCTATCGTCGGTGACTTGGCCAGCAACGATGATGAACGGCGTGTACGCGACCGCAAACGCAACCGGGCGCGGCGGCGCTTCGAGCAACGTAACGCCCGCCTGCAACGTGAAGAAGCCTACAAGCTCGCCGAACGCCTGGCACGAGCCAAGCGCACAGCGCCGATGGAGGTGGCACCGGTTGATAACACTCAGGCCGCTCAGGACGCTGCGATCAAGCAGGCCAAAAGCAGCGTCGCCATGAGTCGCGCTCAGTTGCACAAATCCTTGAAAGCGTTTGGGCATCCGCCGACCTTTGAGCAACAGTCGCAATTGATTATGCTGCAGCGACAGTTCGAGGCATCCGAGCAGGCGCTTGCCGCACTGGAGGCCAACAGCTCACCGCAGCCACCAAAGACGACCACTAAAAGCGCCGAGTTCAAGCGCGCACAAATCCAGCTGGCCATGCGCCGTGCAGCGTTGAAAAAGGCTCAGGATCACCATGCCGACGAGCATCAATTGGCAACCTTGAAAGCCGCATTGAATGCTGCCGAGCAAACGCTGCAAGATGCCGAGGCCAACGGCTGACCCAGTGCGCTGTGTATTGCTAACATCACGCCGACCGCCTGCAAGGAAACGCCTGTCCCTATGAATGCCGCAAAACGCCTGGAAATCTTCCGCAGGTTTCACGAAGACAATCCGGAACCGAAAACCGAACTGGCCTACTCCTCACCGTTCGAATTACTGATTGCGGTGATCCTATCGGCTCAATCCACAGACGTAGGCGTTAACAAGGCCACGGCGAAGTTGTACCCCGTGGCCAATACACCCGCCGCGATTTACGCCCTGGGTGTGGAAGGCTTGTCCGAATACATCAAAACCATCGGCCTGTATAACAGCAAGGCCAAGAATGTGATCGAAACGTGCCGCCTGTTGTTGGAGCTGCATGGGGGTGAGGTGCCACAAACCCGCGAAGCCCTCGAAGCCTTGCCAGGCGTGGGCCGCAAAACGGCGAACGTGGTGCTCAATACGGCGTTTCGGCAGTTGACCATGGCGGTGGACACGCACATTTTCCGCGTCAGCAACCGAACCGGCATTGCACGGGGCAAGAATGTGGTTGAGGTGGAAAAGCAATTGATGAAGTTCGTGCCCAAGCCCTATTTGCTCGACTCCCACCATTGGCTGATCCTGCACGGACGCTACGTTTGCCAGGCCCGCAAGCCGCGCTGCGGCAGCTGCCGTATCGAAGACTTGTGCGAATACAAGGACAAGACCTCCGACGATTGAGCGATCATTGCTTTTTGTGATCAGGCGATTGAAAAAATCTTTTTTACCCGTTCGCGGATTATCGCTATAAGGAGCCCCAACGGCAGTCTTAGCCTGGAGTTGACCTTATGAGCGCTGGCAACGAACAACTGGAAGTGGAAGACGACCTCGTTGAGTCGGATGACGATGTGGTAGAGGCACCTGTGGCAGAGGTGGCCAAGACCAATTTAAGCAAACGCCGCACTATCGACAATCTTCTGGAAGAGCGACGCTTGCAAAAACAGCTGGCCGATTACGACTTCGATCTCTGATCGAGCCGTTGGCGGCCGGAAGCCTCCCTGACGGAGGCTTTTTTCTGCCGGTTACACGGGTATTCAAGAGATGCAATATCCTCCTAGACCAGGCCGTTGCGCTGGGCCAGTTCGATCAAGTCCACGAGGGACCTGGCATTGAGCTTGAGCAGCAAGCGCGTCTTGTAGGTACTGACGGTTTTGTTGCTGAGGAACATGCCATCGGCAATCTCCTTGTTGGTTTTGCCACGGGCCAGTTGCTGCAGCACCATCATCTCCCGCCCCGATAAGCGTTCGACCATGTCGGCTTCACTGGCATTGCCCATGGTTGACCGCACTGAGTTGAGCGCCTGGTTCGGGAAATAGCTATAGCCGGAAAGCACCGCCTTGATGGCACTGAGCAACTCTGTCAGATCCTGCTGCTTGCACACATAGCCGGCGGCACCCGCCTGCATGCAGCGCATGGAAAAATGGCCGGGAGCCTGGGACGTCAGCACCAGCACCTTGAACGAGACGGCTTGCTTGGTCGAAGCCAGCCGACAAATAACTTCCAAGCCGTCGAGCTTGGGGATTCCGATATCCAGTATCACAATATCCGGCATATGTTCCCGTGCAAGTTGCAACGCATCGACACCGTTATCAGTCTCGGCAACGACCTCATAACCATGACGCTCCATTAGCATGCGCACAGCAAGACGAATGACGGGATGATCATCCACGATCAGCACTTTATTCATGAGAAAGTCCAATTTCGCTGTTCGAATTATTTAGAGCAAACACAATAGCCTAGTCGATTACTAGTTGGCATAGCATTCCACCCCGAGCAAGAGCAGGCAGAGACCCAACCCACAAGAAGATAGGAATTAACCTACAAAAATTCGCCAACTTAGATGCATGTAGCTTTATGGTTGCTTTCAGACCTTTCCCGGCGCGCACATATTTTGAGTGAAATGTCTGGGGCATGAGCCCCTGAAGGTAAACGTGCCGCACAAGACTTTCAGGAAATGCCCCTTGCTTGTCGCAATGACGCCCGCAAACCGACCCGGAAAAACCGTCCGCATTAGTTCCATTTAACATATTTCAACACTTCCGCAATTCCTACAGAAAATTCAACAACTCACATCTCCATTGCAACTACATGAGTGAATTTTCTGTCAGACATAGTTCCTCCCCAGATGTAAAAAATGATTCAGCCTTAAAAAAAGATAAACCGGTAAATAATTGCGCAAGTTACGAAAAAACCTTAAACACACGCTAAACGCTAATAAACAGTGCGACATCTAAAATCCAGGCAAAAAAAAATGGCCCCTTGCATAAGGGGCCATTTTTCACGACAGGCGCACGGTTCAGAACAACGAGCGGCCCTTGTTGGCAGCAATGCGCATGCGCAGTGCGTTCAACTTGATGAAGCCTGCCGCGTCCGCCTGATTGTAGGCCCCGCCGTCTTCTTCGAAGGTGGCGATGTTGGAGTCGAACAGCGACTCATCGGACTTGCGGCCGGTGACGATCACGTTGCCCTTGTACAGCTTCAGGCGCACAACACCGTTCACATGAGCCTGGGAGGCGTCGATCATCTGTTGCAGCATCAGACGCTCAGGGCTCCACCAGTAACCGGTGTAGATCAGGCTGGCGTACTTGGGCATCAGCTCGTCTTTGAGGTGAGCGACTTCGCGGTCCAGGGTGATGGATTCGATGGCGCGGTGGGCGCGCAGCATGATGGTGCCACCTGGGGTTTCGTAGCAGCCACGGGACTTCATGCCCACGTAACGGTTCTCGACGATGTCGAGACGGCCGATACCATGCTGGCCACCGATCCGGTTCAGGGTCGCCAGTACGGTGGCCGGGGTCATTTCAACGCCGTCCAGCGCAACGATATCGCCGTTACGGTAAGTCAGTTCCAGGTACTGCGCCTTGTCTGGAGCGTTCTCCGGGGAGACCGTCCATTTCCACATGTCTTCTTCGTGCTC
The DNA here is from genome assembly GCF_041410225.1 of Pseudomonas sp. KT_2_4. NCBI lineage: Bacteria > Pseudomonadati > Pseudomonadota > Gammaproteobacteria > Pseudomonadales > Pseudomonadaceae > Pseudomonas > Pseudomonas sp. KT_2_4. The sequence goes on along the minus strand of NZ_CP166962.1, from coordinate 5,244,067 downwards.
GGTCCAGGTGTCTTCCAGCACGCCGCCTTCATAGGAGATGTGCAACAGGTTGGCGTCCATTGAGTACGGCGACTTCTTCTTGCCGTGGCGCTCGATCGGGATGGCGTGCTTTTCAGCGTAATCCATCAGCTTTTCACGGGACAGCAGATCCCATTCACGCCACGGCGCAATGACTTTAACGCCTGGCTTGAGTGCGTAGGCACCCAGTTCGAAACGGACCTGGTCGTTGCCCTTGCCGGTGGCGCCGTGAGAAATGGCGTCGGCGCCCGTTTCGTTGGCGATCTCGATCAGGCGCTTGGCGATCAGCGGACGTGCGATGGAGGTACCCAGCAGGTACTCACCTTCGTAGACAGTGTTGGCGCGAAACATCGGGAAAACGAAATCGCGGACGAATTCTTCGCGCAGGTCGTCAATGTAGATCTCTTTCACGCCCATGGCTTGCGCCTTGGCACGTGCAGGCTCGACCTCTTCACCCTGACCCAGGTCAGCGGTGAAGGTCACCACTTCACAGTTATAAGTATCCTGCAGCCACTTGAGGATCACCGAAGTGTCCAGGCCGCCGGAATACGCGAGAACGACCTTGTTTACGTCGGCCATGCCATCACTCCACGGGGTTGTACGGAAAGGCGACGATTCTACCGATCAAAACCGTGAAATTACAGGGGCGCGACAGCAAATGAAGATAAAGCGACAGATTATGTCGAGTGGGCGACCGATGGTCGCCCTTATGAGGTAGCCGCCGGGTTGCTTGGCGCAATGGTCTGGGGCGCCGGTTTCTCGGGGGCAGCCACGCGCTCCAGCTGAATATTCACACGGCGGTTACGCGCGCGGTTGGCGGCATTGGTGTTGGGCGCCAAGGGGTAGCTTTCGCCATGGAAGCGCATCGTGATTTGCGATTCCTGAATGCCGTTGGCCTTGAAGTAGTCCATCACCGCCAGGGCGCGGCGCCGTGAGACGTCACGGTTGGTCAGGCGATTGCCACTGTTATCGGAATGACCGTTCAACTCGACATGATTGACCGTGGGATCGGCTTTCATGAATGCCAGGATCACCGACAACTTCTTCTTGGCCGCCGCGTCCAGCTCAATACCACCACCGGGGAAGCCCACTTCAGTCTGTTTGACCTGGTCGTAATTCATGGGCAGCAGCTTGGTGGTGCACACCTGATAATCGTTGTACGCCTTGTTGAACTTCACAGGCAGCAGGCGAATTTCCGAGTAGCCGCCTTGACGCCCGTAATGCCGCACGGTCGGGCTGCGCCCTTCAAGCAAACCCGTGAACAGGCGGCCGGCCTGGGCCTGGGAGCTATTGAACAGGACGTCGCCGCTGCCGACACGCACGGCCCCAAGGTTGATATCACCTCGGCCCGGCTGCCACGGCGCGGCCGCGGCCAATAAGGTTGCCGAGCCGGCGCCAAGGGTGCCGCCATAGGTTTTCAGACGAAACGTCGCCTGTTCGCCGGCCCGGCGTACGAATTCACCGGAACCGAAATCGCTGATCGGCTGGGTCAGGCGGCACTCGAACTGATCGCCCTCTACCTTCCACTCAATATTCTCCAGACGTGTCTGGAACGTGAGGGCAGCCGCAGGCAGGCTGGCGAACACACTGAGCAGGGCTAGATAATACTGGCGCACGGGAGGCTCCACTGGTTTCTACAACACTTCAAAGCGTCATACATCGTTAAGGCATACCCGGAGATATCGGTAGCATCCGGCAAAACTTGATAGCGAGTGCCTGCAAGAGTCTTTTCCGGTAGCATTCCCACCAGATTGACCCGCCTGGAATCCCCAATGTCCGACCGCCTGACCCTGCTGCGTCCCGACGACTGGCATATTCATCTTCGCGATGGTGCTGCGTTACCTCAAACCGTGGCCGATGTCGCGCGCACGTTTGGCCGCGCCATCATCATGCCTAACCTCGTACCTCCGGTGCGCAATGCCGCAGAAGCCGACGCCTATCGCCAGCGCATCCTCGCTGCGCGACCGGCCGGCAGCCGCTTCGAACCGTTGATGGTGCTCTACCTCACCGACCGCACCCAGCCTGAAGAAATCCGAGAAGCCAAGGCCAGCGGTTACGTGCACGCCGCCAAGCTGTACCCGGCAGGCGCGACCACCAACTCCGATTCCGGCGTGACCAGTATCGATAAGATCCTGCCGGCGATCGAAGCCATGGCGGAGGTCGGCATGCCATTGCTGATCCACGGGGAAGTCACCCGTGGCGATGTGGACGTGTTCGATCGCGAAAAAATCTTCATCGATGAACACATGCGTCGTGTGGTCGAGTTGTTCCCTACGCTCAAGGTGGTGTTTGAACACATCACCACCGCCGATGCGGTGCAGTTCGTCAGCGAAGCGTCGGCCAACGTTGGCGCGACCATCACCGCTCATCACCTGCTCTACAACCGCAACCACATGCTGGTGGGCGGGATTCGGCCGCATTTCTACTGCCTGCCGATCCTCAAACGCAACACCCATCAGGTAGCCCTGCTGGATGCCGCCACCAGCGGCAACCCGAAGTTCTTCCTCGGCACCGACTCGGCGCCCCACGCCCAGCACGCCAAGGAAGCCGCATGCGGCTGCGCCGGCTGCTACACCGCGTTTGCCGCCATCGAGTTGTACGCCGAAGCGTTTGAACAACGTAATGCTCTGGACAAGCTCGAAGGTTTCGCCAGCCTCAACGGCCCGCGTTTCTACGGCCTGCCGGCGAATACCGACCGCATTACCCTGGTTCGTGAAGACTGGACCGCCCCTGCCAGCCTGCCGTTTGGCGAGCTGACCGTTATCCCGCTGCGCGCCGGTGAAACACTGCGCTGGCGCCTGCTGGAGGAAAGCAAGTGAGTGAAGACCATTACGACGACGAACAAGAGCACGGCGGTGGTGGCTCGCGCCATCCGATGGCCGAGCGTTTTCGCGGCTATCTGCCGGTCGTCATCGACGTAGAAACCGGTGGTTTCAACTGCGCCACCGATGCCTTGCTGGAAATTGCCGCAACCACCATCGGCATGGACGAACAGGGCTTTGTGTACCCGGAGCACACCCATTTCTTTCGCGTCGAGCCGTTTGAAGGCGCCAATATCGAAGCCGCTGCCCTGGAATTCACCGGGATCAAGCTCGACCACCCACTGCGCATGGCGGTAAGTGAAGAAGCGGCGCTGACCGACATCTTCCGTGGCGTGCGCAAGGCATTGAAGGCCAATGGCTGCAAACGTGCGATCCTGGTCGGTCACAACAGCAGTTTCGACCTGGGCTTCCTGAACGCCGCCGTGGCGCGGTTGGACATGAAGCGCAACCCGTTTCATCCGTTCTCCAGTTTCGACACCGCAACGCTTGCAGGCCTGGCCTACGGTCAGACCGTTCTGGCCAAAGCCTGCCAGGCGGCCGGTATCGACTTTGACGGGCGTGAAGCCCACTCGGCCCGCTACGACACCGAGAAGACCGCCGAGCTGTTCTGCGGCATCGTCAACCGCTGGAAGCAGATGGGCGGCTGGGAAGACTTCAACGACTGAAGTCAAATCCCGCGCATAAAAAAACCGGCCTTTTCAGGCCGGTTTTTTTTACCGTGACGTTGGCTTACAGCTTGCCAGCGTTCTCGGTCAGGTAAGCCGCAACGCCTTCTGGCGAAGCGTTCATGCCTTTGTCGCCTTTTTTCCAGTTGGCAGGGCAGACTTCGCCGTGCTCTTCGTGGAATTGCAGCGCGTCGACCAGGCGGATCAGCTCTTCCATGTTACGGCCCAGCGGCAGGTCGTTGATGATCTGCGAGCGCACAACGCCCTTGTCATCGATGAGGAACGCGCCACGGAACGCCACGCCGCCTTCGGACTCAACGTCGTAGGCCTTGGCGATGTCGTGCTTCATGTCGGCAGCCATGGTGTATTTGACTTTGCCAATGCCGCCGTCGTTGATGGCGGTGTTGCGCCAGGCGTTGTGGGTGAAATGGGAGTCGATGGAAACCGCGACCACTTCAACATTGCGCGCTTTGAAATCGTCCATGCGGTGGTCCAGGGCGATCAGCTCTGAAGGGCAGACGAAGGTGAAGTCCAGCGGGTAGAAGAACACCAGGCCGTATTTGCCTTTGATGGCTTCAGACAGCTTGAAGCTGTCTACGATTTCGCCATTGCCGAGGACGGCTGGTACGTCGAAATCCGGGGCTTGTTTACCGACGAGTACGCTCATTGGATATCTCCTGATATAGGGGTGACGATTGAAGTAAAAGGACCGGTCGAATCTGCCTGTGGAAACAGACAAAAATATGACGCAATCACGCTTCGTGAAGACCGACCATCATACACCGAAAAAACCGTTCGTCAGCGCACGGGCAATTCCCCCCGGATTGCTGCTGAAACTATTTTGACAATCATTCTCGTTAACATTAAGATCCATCGCACTTAAGCCATAAACCCGCGACGGTTCTCACTTATGTATGTCTGCCTCTGCACTGGCGTCACCGACGGACAAATCCGCGAAGCAATCTACGAAGGTTGCTGCAGCTATAAGGAAGTACGTGAAACCACCGGCGTTGCCAGCCAGTGTGGCAAATGTGCTTGCCTGGCCAAGCAAGTGGTACGGGAAACCCTGACGCAGCTGCAAACAGCCCAGGCCGCGCTCCCCTACCCAGCAGAATTTAAACACGCCTGAATAGGCATGTTTTGAAGAACCGGACCTAGTGTCCGGTTTTTTTATGCCATCAATTCAAATAGTTAGCGCCAAGACGCGGAACACAAACATTCTTATTCCGATTAATTTTCATTTATTATTCAATAACTTAGGTTTGACACTAGGATTTTCACCGCTCAGACTCCGCCCTATACACAGCTATTACAGGGCAGGACCCCAGTCATGAAAGGCGACATCTCAGTCATCCAGCAACTCAACAAAATCCTTGCCAATGAACTGGTCGCGATCAATCAGTACTTTCTGCATGCGCGCATGTACGACGATTGGGGCCTGGAAAAGCTCGGCAAGCGTGAATACAAAGAGTCGATCAAGGCCATGAAGGACGCCGACGCGCTGATCAAGCGCATCCTGTTCCTGGAAGGCCTGCCGAACGTACAGGACTTGGGCAAGCTGAACATCGGCGAGCACACCCAGGAAATGATCAGCAGCGACCTGGGCTTCGAGCGCAAGAGCCACAGCGATCTGAAAGCCGCTATCGCTCACTGCGAAACCAAGGGCGATTTCGGCAGCCGTGAACTGCTGGAAGATATCCTGGAAGATCAGGAAGAGCATATCGACTGGCTTGAAACCCAGTTGGGCCTGATCGACAAGGTCAGCCTGGAGAATTACCTGCAATCGCAGATGGGCGAATAACTGCGCTCGCTCCTAAAGAAAAGCTCAAAAAAAGCCCCGCTCTCTTGTGAGAAGCGGGGCTTTTTATTGCTCGCCAATTAGGCGTCAGTCTTGACTGCTGCTTTTTGCGCTGCGTCTTTGATCAGCGCTTGCAGCGAACCATCAGCTGCCATTTCAGTGATGATGTCGCTACCGCCAACCAGCTCACCGGCTACCCACAACTGCGGGAAAGTCGGCCAGTTGGCGTACTTTGGCAGGTTGGCGCGGATCTCGGGGTTTTGCAGGATATCCACGTAAGCGAACTTCTCGCCACATGCCATGACTGCCTGGGACGCTTTCGCGGAGAAACCGCACTGAGGCGCGTTTGGAGCGCCTTTCATGTAAAGCAGAATGGTGTTGTTGGCAATCTGCTCTTTGATCGTTTCGATGATATCCATGGAACACCTCTGCAGGAACTTTGCGACTCACGGGTCGGCACGGTGGCGCATTGTAACGCAAAAATCCAGCAGGATGCTCAGGCCGCCGCCACCTTCACCGGTACGCCATTGAGCGCCGCATTACCCGACAACTCATCCAATTGCCGCTCGTCGGTCAAGTCATTGGCACTCGCCCCCGGCTGGCTGCTCGCGATGCTCATCTGCACGCCAGGACGACCGTGGCCCCAGCCGTGAGGCAGGCTGACCACACCCGGCATCATGTCCGTGCTGGCCGCTACTTCCACCTCGACCATACCGATACGCGAACTCACCCGCACCCGCTGGCCATCGCTCAACTGACGGCTAGCCAGATCATCGGGGTGCATCAGCAGTTGATGGCGTGGCTTACCCTTCACCAGCCGGTGATAGTTATGCATCCAGGAATTATTGCTGCGCACATGCCGCCTGCCAATCAATAGCAGTTCGTCGGCCACCGGCACCGGCTGCGCGGTGAAACGCGCCAGGTCTGCCAGGATCACGGCCGGTGCCGCTTGCACCTTGGCATCCGCGGTTTTCAAACGTGCCCCGAGGTTGGGCTTGAGCGGCCCCAGGTCCACGCCATGGGGATGATCCGCCAGCATGGCCACCGACAGTTTATGACTAGATGCGTCACCATAGGCACCCGCACGCAGGCCGAAGTCGATCATCTGTGCCGGTGGCAGGGTGGGCTTGAGCACCGCGCCAGTGTGCGCCGCAAACGCCTTGGCCAAGCCGACAAAAATCTCCCAGTCATGCAACGCCCCCTCAGGCTTGGGCAGGATGGCACGATTGAAACGCGTGACATTGCGCACCGCAAACAGATTGAAGGTGGTGTCGTAGTGATCGTTTTCCAGCGCCGAGGTGGAGGGCAAGATCAGGTCGGCATAACGCGTGGTCTCGTTGATATACAGGTCGATGCTGACCATGAACTCCAACCCGTCCAGGGCTTGTTCCAATTGGCGGCCGTTAGGCGTGGACAGTACCGGGTTGCCGGCCACCGTCACCAGGGCGCGGATCTGCCCATCACCCTCGGTCAGCATTTCTTCGGCCAGCGCCGACACCGGCAGTTCTCCGCCGTACTCCGGCCGCCCGGACACGCGGCTCTGCCAGCGGTTGAAATGGCCGCCGCTGGTGGAGGCCACCAGGTCCACCGCGGGGCTGGTGCAGAGCGCGCCGCCGACACGGTCCAGGTTGCCGGTCACCAGGTTGATCAGTTGCACCAGCCAATGGCACAGCGTGCCAAACGCTTGGGTCGAGACCCCCATGCGGCCATAACAAACGGCCTTGTCAGCGCCGGCGAAGTCCCTGGCCAACTGGCGAATCTGCTCGGCAGGCACCGCACACTGGCGGCTTATGGCCTCGGCATCGAAGCCGGCAATCGCCTTGCGTACATCATCCAGGCCTTGCACCGGCAAATGGCTGTCGCGTGTCAGCCCTTCGGAGAACAAAGTGTTGAGCACCCCAAACAACAATGCCGCATCGCCGCCGGGGCGTACGAACACGTGCTGGTCGGCGATGGCTGCCGTCTCGCTGCGCCGCGGGTCGACCACCACCACTTTTCCGCCCCGCGCCTGGATGGCCTTGAGGCGTTTTTCCACATCGGGCACGGTCATGATGCTGCCATTGGAGGCCAGCGGGTTGCCGCCGAGGATCAACATGAAGTCGGTCTGGTCGATGTCGGGGATGGGCAACAACAGGCCGTGGCCGTACATCAGGTGGCTGGTGAGGTGATGAGGCAACTGGTCTACCGAGGTCGCGGAAAAGCGATTGCGCGTCTTCAACAGCCCTAGAAAGTAGTTGCTGTGGGTCATCAACCCATAGTTATGCACGCTTGGGTTGCCCTGATACACCGCCACCGCGTTCTGCCCATGCCGCGCCTGGATACCCGCAAGCCGCTCGGCCACCAGGGCAAAGGCTTCATCCCAGCCAATCGGCTGCCATTCGCTGCCCACCCGCCGCATGGGTTGGTGCAGGCGGTCCGGGTCATTCTGGATGTCCTGCAGGGCCACGGCTTTGGGGCAGATGTGGCCGCGACTGAAACTGTCCAGAGGGTCGCCCTTGATCGAGGTGATCGCCAGGCGACCGTCTTCGCCTTGGGTGGTTTCCAGGGTGAGGCCGCAGATGGCTTCGCACAGGTGGCAGGCACGGTGGTGGAGAGTCTTGGTCATGGCCAGTCTCTTTTATAGGGGCTTTGGCTCAACTATGGGCCGCGACCACTTGGGGCGCCAGCAACCTTCGCGTTGTGAATCGACAGGCATAGGCCAGGGCATGGCTAAGCATGAGCAAATGTTTCAGAAACCTTGCCAGCAGGCGCTGAAACCGACGCGGCCTGGCCCAAGCCCGCCCCCGCGCATTGCAAAAGGCCTGGACGCCAGTGTACAAATGGCTCGCTGCTGTCAGGAAATCGTCTTCAAACGCGCGCCAGCGCCCTGCTTGAACATCCCTAAAGCCGTAGCCCTATTGGTAAAACGCGACATTTAATGTCAATATCGCGTCTTCCCCTATTTCGTCGCCCCGTGCGGCTTTCGCCGCAGGTCTCGCCCGTTGTCGCAATAAACAAGGCTTTGAGTATCTGCGGTCTGTTGCAAAAGGTAGTTAATGATGAGCGCAAGGCACTTTCTCTCCCTGATGGATTGCACGCCCGAAGAGCTGGTCAGCGTGATCCGTCGCGGCATTGAGCTTAAAGACCTGCGTAACCGCGGTGTACTGTTTGAGCCGTTGAAAAACCGGGTGCTCGGGATGATTTTCGAAAAGTCCTCGACGCGCACACGCCTGTCGTTCGAAGCCGGCATGATCCAGCTGGGTGGCCAGGCCATCTTCCTGTCACCGCGCGACACCCAGTTGGGCCGTGGTGAGCCGATCAGCGATTGCGCCATCGTGATGTCGCGCATGCTCGATGCCGTGATGATCCGTACCTTCGCCCACAGCACCTTGACCGAATTTGCCGCCAACTCCCGTGTGCCCGTGATCAACGGCCTGTCCGATGACCTGCATCCCTGCCAGTTGCTGGCCGACATGCAAACCTTCCTCGAACACCGTGGCTCGATCCAAGGCAAGACCGTGGCCTGGATCGGCGACGGCAACAATATGTGCAACAGCTATATAGAAGCGGCGATCCAGTTCGACTTCCACCTGCGTATCGCCTGCCCTGAAGGCTACGAGCCCAGCGCCGAGTTCATGGCCAAGGCCGATGGCCGTGTGCAACTGCTGCGCGATCCAAAAGACGCAGTGGTCGGCGCGCACCTGGTCAGCACAGACGTCTGGACCTCCATGGGCCAGGAAGACGAAACCGCCAAGCGCCTGGCCCGGTTCGCGCCGTTCCAGGTGACTCGCGCGTTGCTCGACCTGGCCGCGCCGGACGTGCTGTTCATGCACTGCCTACCCGCCCACCGGGGCGAAGAAATCAGCCAGGACCTGCTCGACGATCCGCGCTCAGTCGCGTGGGATCAGGCCGAGAACCGCCTGCATGCGCAAAAAGCCTTGCTCGAATTCCTCGTCCCGCCGTCGTACCACCACGCATGAGCCAGCCATTACTGCTGAACCTGCGCAATCTGGCATGCGGCTATCAAGACCAGCGGGTGGTGCAGAACCTCAACCTGCACCTCAACGCCGGTGATATCGGTTGCCTGCTCGGCTCTTCGGGCTGCGGCAAGACCACTACCCTGCGCGCGATCGCAGGCTTTGAGCCGGTGCATGAAGGCGAAATCAGCCTGGCGGGCGACGTCATCTCCCGCGCCGGTTTCACCCTCGCGCCGGAGAAGCGTCGCATCGGCATGGTGTTCCAGGACTACGCATTGTTCCCGCACCTGAGCGTGGCTGACAACATCGCCTTTGGCATTCGCAAACACCCGCAAAAAGAGCGCGTGGTCGCCGAGTTGCTGGAACTGGTCAACTTGAAGAACCTGGGCAAGCGCTTCCCCCATGAGCTTTCCGGTGGCCAGCAACAACGCGTCGCCCTCGCCCGCGCCCTGGCGCCGGAGCCGCAGCTGCTGTTGCTGGATGAACCCTTTTCCAACCTCGATGGCGAACTGCGCCGCAAGCTCAGCCATGAAGTGCGCGACATCCTCAAGGCACGCGGCACTAGCGCGATCCTGGTGACCCATGATCAGGAAGAGGCCTTCGCCGTCAGCGATCACGTCGGGGTCTTCAAGGAAGGCCGACTAGAGCAGTGGGACACACCCTACAACCTCTATCACGAACCGCAGACGCCTTACGTTGCCAGTTTCATCGGCCAGGGGTATTTCATCCGTGGGCGGCTGAACTCACCGGAATCGGTCAGCACTGAACTGGGCGACTTGCGCGGAAACCGAGCCTATACCTTGCCGACCGGTGCAGCAGTGGATGTGCTGCTGCGCCCGGACGACATCGTGTATGCGCCGGACAGCGCGTTGAAAGCCCGGATCGTCGGCAAGACCTTCCTCGGCGCCTCAACGCTGTACCGGTTACAGCTGCCGACCGGCGCGCAATTAGAGTCGATTTTCCCCAGCCATGCCGATCACCAAGTGGGCGCAGAGGTGGGGATCCGTGTGGCGGCTGAACATTTGGTGGTGTTCCAGGCATCCGGCAGCACAGCGGCGCAGATTCCCGCTGTTGAGTCAGGCGTGCGCCGCCACAGCGTCGCTCACTGACGAAACCGGATCAAACTGTGGGAGCTGGCTTGCCTGCGATACAGACAACTCGGGTTATCTGTTACACCGCGTTGATGCTATCGCAGGCAAGCCAGCTTCCACACTTGATCCTCATAGACTTCAAAGATGATTATCAGGCCCGCCCGATCGGTGCGAATTTGGCCTGGGTGTGTTCTGCCAGCACCGCCGCTGGCAATTCAACTTCCAGGCCTCTTCTGCCCGCGCTGACAAAAATCGTTGCAAAGGGTTGCGCCGTTTCATCGATAAACGTGCGCAGGCGCTTTTTCTGCCCCAACGGACTGATGCCGCCCAACAGATAACCCGTGGAGCGCTGCGCCGCTGCCGGGTCAGCCATTTCGACTTTCTTCACACCCGCAGCGTGAGCCAGGGCTTTCAAGTCCAGACTTCCGACGACCGGCACCACCGCCACCAACAATTCACCCTTCTCACTGCTCGCCAGCAGCGTCTTGAACACCTGGGCCGGGTCCAGGCTCAATTTCTCCGCGGCCTCCAGCCCATACGAGGCTGCCTTGGGATCATGTTCATAACTATGCACACGATGTTCGGCGCGAACTTTTTTCAACAGGTCCAATGCAGGGGTCATAGCGGCTCCGGGCGGGCAAACTGATGGCCAATTCTAGGCCAAGCCTACCTAAAACGCTCTAGCACAGACCTATTACCGCTTAAGCAACGCGCCTTGGCCATGATCATTCATCACACCAATAGTTCGGAAATGACCAATGGTTCACTTTCGACCTTTGACAGCGGTCATTCTTGTCTATATTTTTTCGTTTCCGAATACCGTAGGAATAATCCTCTGGTACTCCGCAGTAAGCCGCGATCCAGGATGGGGATCCTTCTCGTGGTGAATATCGCGCAACTGCCCGTTGAGGCCGTGCGCAAGACAAGAACAACAATTGAGGTTTTCCATGACAACTGCTCTTCAACAGCCTTCACTTTCGAGCCAATGCATGGCCGAATTCCTGGGCACCGCGCTGCTGATCTTCTTCGGCACAGGATGCGTCGCCGCGCTCAAGGTCGCGGGTGCGAGCTTTGGCTTGTGGGAAATCAGTATCATCTGGGGGGTCGGCGTGAGCATGGCGATCTACCTGAGTGCCGGTATTTCCGGGGCTCACCTCAACCCCGCGGTCAGTATCGCCCTGTGCATCTTTGCCGATTTTGAAAAGCGCAAGCTGCCCTTCTATATTCTTGCCCAGGTCGCCGGCGCCTTTTGCTCCGCCGCCCTGGTGTACACGCTCTACAGCAATCTGTTTTTCGATTACGAACAAACCCACCACATGGTCCGCGGCTCCCAAGCCAGCCTGGAATTGGCCTCGGTGTTCTCCACCTATCCTCATGCGCTGCTGAGCACGGCCCAGGCATTCCTGGTGGAAATGGTCATCACCGCCATCCTGATGGGCGTGATCATGGCCCTCACCGACGATAACAACGGCCTGCCACGCGGCCCCCTGGCCCCCCTGCTGATCGGTTTGCTGATCGCGGTGATTGGTAGCGCCATGGGCCCCCTGACCGGCTTTGCGATGAACCCGGCACGGGATTTCGGCCCCAAGCTGATGACCTTTTTCGCCGGTTGGGGTGAAATGGCCTTTACTGGCGGTCGAGATATTCCTTACTTCCTGGTGCCGATTTTCGCCCCGATTGTCGGCGCATGCCTGGGTGCTGCGGCCTATCGCGGGCTGATTGCCCGCCATCTGCCGAGCGCAGCACCGGCTATCGCTGAAGAAACACCTGACACGGCTGTCAACGGCAAGACTCGTATTTCCTGAAAGCGCCAGCCCTGGTCCCCTGCCCTTCGCGGCCCAGGCTGATTTCTGACTTCCTTATTTCGTCCAAGGCAATTGACATGACCGACCTTCAGAATAAGAACTACATCATTGCCCTTGATCAGGGCACCACCAGTTCCCGGGCGATCATCTTCGATCGTGACGCCAACGTGGTGTGTACCGCCCAGCGTGAATTCGTCCAGCACTACCCGCAGGCGGGCTGGGTTGAACATGACCCGATGGAAATCTTCGCCACCCAGAGCGCGGTGATGGTTGAGGCGCTGGCCCAGGCCGGCCTGCACCATGACCAGGTGGCCGCCATCGGTATCACCAACCAGCGTGAAACCACGGTGGTCTGGGACAAGATCACCGGCCGCCCGATCTACAACGCCATCGTCTGGCAGTGCCGTCGCAGCACCGAGATCTGCCAGCAGCTCAAGCGCGACGGCCATGAGCAATACATCAGCGACACCACGGGCCTTGTGACCGACCCGTACTTCTCCGGCACCAAGCTCAAGTGGATCCTCGACAACGTCGAAGGCAGTCGCGAACGTGCGCGCAATGGCGAACTGCTGTTCGGCACCGTCGACAGCTGGCTGATCTGGAAATTCACCGGCGGCAAGACCCACGTCACCGACTACACCAACGCGTCGCGCACCATGCTCTTCAACATCCACACCCTGGAGTGGGATGCGAAGATGCTGGAGATTCTCGACATCCCACGGGAAATGCTCCCTGAAGTGAAGTCATCATCGCAAATCTACGGCCGTACCAAGAGCGGCATCGCTATCGGCGGCATTGCCGGTGACCAGCAAGCGGCCCTGTTTGGCCAGATGTGCGTGGAGGCGGGCCAGGCCAAGAACACCTACGGCACCGGCTGCTTCCTGCTGATGAACACCGGCGACAAGGCGGTGAAATCCAAGCACGGCATGCTCACCACCATTGCCTGCGGCCCGCGCGGTGAGGTGGCCTATGCCCTGGAAGGCGCGGTCTTCAACGGCGGCTCCACCGTGCAATGGCTGCGTGACGAGCTGAAGATCATCAACGATGCCCACGACACCGAATACTTTGCCGGCAAGGTCAAGGACAGCAACGGCGTGTACCTGGTACCGGCCTTCACCGGTCTCGGCGCGCCCTACTGGGACCCGTATGCCCGTGGCGCACTGTTCGGCCTGACCCGTGGCGTACGCGTAGACCACATTATTCGCGCAGCCCTGGAATCGATTGCCTACCAGACCCGCGACGTCCTCGACGCCATGCAACAGGACTCGGGCGAACGCCTCAAGGCCTTGCGCGTGGACGGCGGCGCGGTTGCCAACAATTTCCTGATGCAATTCCAGGCCGACATCCTCGGCACCCAGGTAGAACGCCCGCAAATGCGTGAGACCACTGCCTTGGGCGCAGCCTACCTGGCCGGCCTGGCGTGTGGCTTCTGGGGCAGCCTGGACGAGTTGCGCGGCAAAGCAGTGATCGAGCGCGAGTTCGAACCACAGCTGGATGAAGCGGCCAAAGAAAAACTCTATGCCGGCTGGCAAAAAGCCGTGAGCCGCACCCGTGACTGGGAGCCGCACGAAGGCGCCGAATAAGCCAAGCGCTGGCTTACGGCAGGTTGTAACTGGCAGGGAGCGGATTCCTGCGTCATCATGGGCCACTTTTGTATGGCAGCCCAAAGGACGCCCCATGAATCTGCCTCCCCGCCAACAACAAATCCTCGAACTGGTCCGCGAACGCGGCTACGTCAGTATCGAGGAAATGGCGCAGCTATTCGTTGTCACCCCGCAAACCATCCGCCGCGATATCAACCAGCTGGCGGACGCCAACCTGTTGCGCCGCTACCACGGCGGCGCAGCCTATGACTCCAGTGTCGAGAACACCGCGTACGCCATGCGTGCCGACCAGATGCGCGACGAGAAGCAACGCATCGGTGAAGCCATCGCCGCGCAGATTCCCGATCATGCCTCGCTGTTCATCAACATCGGCACCACCACCGAATCCATCGCCCGTGCGCTGCTCAATCACAGCCACCTGAAAATCATCACCAACAACCTCAACGTTGCCACCATGCTCAGCGCCAAGGACGACTTTGATGTGTTGCTCACCGGCGGCAATGTACGCCGTGACGGTGGCGTGGTGGGCCAGGCCAGTGTCGACTTCATCAACCAGTTCAAGGTCGACTTTGCCCTGGTGGGCATCAGCGGGATCGACGAGGACGGCAGCCTGCTGGACTTCGATTACCAAGAAGTGCGGGTTTCCCAGGCCATCATCGCCAATGCGCGGCAAGTGATTCTGGCGGCAGACTCCAGCAAATTCGGGCGCAATGCCATGATTCGCCTGGGGCCGATCAGCCTGGTGGACTGCCTGGTGACTGACCAGCAGCCGGTGCCGGCCTTGGTGCAAGTGCTGAATGAGCACAAGGTGCGGCTGGAAGTCGTTTAGCGCCTGTTCAGGCGTCATCGCGGGCAAGCCCGACTCCCACAGTTTGAAATGCGATTAAATGTGGGAGCCGGGCTTGCCCGCGATGACGGCCTCACTCACACCCATACATTCACCTTTGTTCATAATTCTTCCTTTCTCCGCCCTTCGATGAGTTTTTTCAATCGAAGTCGGGTGGCTGTGCCCGCAATTATCAGCTACCATTTTCGCAAATGAACATTAATGTTCGAATTCCAAGACGAAAAGATCGCGAGGCCAGCCGATGAACCCTTCCACCTTGCCTGCTCCACCGCTTGCCGAAGTCTATGACGTTGCCGTAATTGGTGGCGGGATCAATGGCGTCGGGATTGCGGCAGACGCAGCCGGTCGCGGTTTGTCGGTATTCCTTTGCGAAAAGGATGACTTGGCCAGCCACACCTCCTCGGCCAGCAGTAAGCTGATCCACGGCGGCCTGCGTTACCTGGAACACTACGAATTCCGCCTGGTGCGCGAAGCCCTGGCCGAACGTGAGGTGCTGCTAGGCAAAGCCCCACACATCGTCAAGCAAATGCGCTTCGTGCTGCCGCACCGCCCGCACTTGCGCCCGGCGTGGATGATTCGCGCTGGCTTGTTCCTGTATGACCACTTGGGCAAGCGCGAAAAACTGGCAGGCTCCAAAAGCCTCAAGTTCGGTGCCGACAGCCCGCTGAAAAGTGAAATTACCCGAGGCTTCGAATACTCCGACTGCTGGGTCGATGACGCTCGCCTGGTCGTGCTCAACGCCATGGCGGCCCGCGAGAAAGGCGCGCACATCCACACGCAGACCCGTTGCGTCAGCGCCCATCGCAGTAACGGCCTGTGGGAAATGAACATGGAGCGTGCCGACGGCAGCCTGTTCTCGATCCGCGCCCGCGCCCTGGTGAATGCTGCCGGCCCTTGGGTGGCCAAATTCATCAAGGACGACCTGAAGCTGGATTCGCCCTACGGCATCCGCCTGATTCAAGGCAGCCACCTGATCGTGCCGCGCCTGTACGAAGGCGCCCACGCGCACATCCTGCAGAACGAAGACCAGCGCATCGTCTTCACCATTCCGTACCTGAACCACTTGACGATCATCGGCACCACCGACCGCGAATACACCGGCGACCCGGCTGCAGTGGCGATCACCGAAGGCGAAACCGACTACATGCTCAAAGTGGTCAATGCGCACTTCAAGAAACAACTGAGCCGTGACGATATCGTCCACACTTACTCCGGCGTGCGCCCGCTGTGCAACGACGAGTCCGACAACCCATCGGCCATCACGCGCGATTACACCCTGGCCTTGTCCGGCGGCACCGGCGAAGCGCCGATCCTGTCGGTATTCGGCGGCAAGCTGACCACCTATCGCAAACTGGCCGAGTCGGCCATGGCCCAACTGGCGCCGTACTTCACCCAGATGCGCCCTAGCTGGACCGCCACGGCCAGCCTGCCCGGCGGTGAAGACATGACCACCCCTGAAGCCCTGGCTGACGCCATCCGCGCCAAGTTCGACTGGGTACCGAGCGAGATCGCCCGCCGCTGGTCCACCACTTACGGCAGCCGCACCTGGCGCTTGCTGGAGGGCGTGCAAACGCTCGCCGATCTGGGTGACCACCTGGGTGGCGGCCTGTATAGCCGCGAAGTCGACTATCTGTGCGCCGAAGAGTGGGTGACGCAACCGCAGGACGTGCTGTGGCGCCGTACCAAGCTTGGCCTGTTCACCACCGAGCAGGAGCAGGAAAACCTGCAACGCTATTTGTCCAAGGTCGAGCAGAACCGCAGCAAGATCGAAGCGGCCTGACCGCCTGACTGTAGGAGCGAGCTTGCTCGCGAAAAACTAGAGAGCGCCGCGTTTATTCAGCATAAACGCGGCGTTTTTGCGTTTTTCGCGAGCAAGCTCGCTCCTACAGACTATTCGGTTTTCCGAACGCGCCCCACAACTCTATTCGGTTTGCCGGATCAAAGACCGAAAATATCACCGAAACAAAAAGTTAATTTCCATATAAATCATGCAGTTATCCTTTTATTTTCGGTATGGCACGACTCATGCTCTACACTCTTCAACGATTGCCTGAGGCGCCTTAGGAGCCGTCACGGGCAGTCGCTGTACAAGAGAGCCGTTCAGCTGGCTTCATAAAAAAAACAAATGTCGAGGAAGTATTGATGCGCATCGTTCCCCATATCCTGGGCGCAGCTATCGCTGCTGCTCTGATCAGCACTCCAGTTTTTGCCGCCGAACTCACCGGCACACTGAAGAAAATCAACGACTCCGGCACCATCACTCTCGCTCACCGCGACAGCTCCATTCCGTTTTCCTACATCGCGGATGGTTCGGGCAAACCCGTGGGCTACTCCCACGACATCCAGTTGGCCGTTGTCGAGCAACTGAAAAAAGACCTGAACAAACCCGACCTCAAAGCCAAGTACAACCTGGTGACCTCGCAAACCCGTATCCCGTTGATCCAGAACGGCACCGCGGATCTGGAGTGCGGCTCCACCACCAATAACGCCGAACGCGCCCAGCAAGTTGACTTCACCGTCAACATCTTCGAAATCGGCACTCGCCTGCTGGTCAAGAAAGACAAGGAAGGCAAGCCGTCCTACGCTGACTTTGCCGACCTGAAAGGCAAAAACGTCGTGACCACCGCCGGCACCACGTCCGAGCGCATCATCAAGGCGATGAACGCCGACAAGCAGATGGGCATGAACGTTATCTCCGCCAAAGACCACGGCGAATCCTTCCAGATGCTCGAAAGCGGCCGTGCCGTTGCATTCATGATGGACGACGCCCTGCTGGCCGGTGAAGAAGCCAAGGCCAAGAAGCCCGATGACTGGGTTATCACCGGCACTCCGCAGTCATTCGAAGCCTATGCATGCATGGTTCGCAAAGGCGACCCGGACTTCAAGAAAGCCGTGGATGACGCCATTGTCGCCCTGTACAAGTCCGGCGAGATCAACAAGATCTACGCCAAATGGTTCGAAAGCCCGATCCCACCGAAAGGCCTGAACCTGAACTTCCCGATGAGCGACAAGGTCAAGGAGCTGATCGCTAACCCTAGCGACAAACCAGCGCCAGAAGTAAAAATCTGATACCTGACTAAGCTTATGTCCTGAGGGAGCCAACCCTCCCTCAGGCGTCTGTAATTACCTGCTGGTTTTAACTTGGAACACTCGACCTGGCGGTTTTCGAGCCGATCGTGTGTGCCTGGCGTTCAACGTCAGGCGGGAACGGATCTTCCCCAAGCGGGTGCTTGTACATCGATCGATCTCGAGGGGAGACCCTAATGAATTACAACTGGGACTGGGGCGTGTTCTTCAAGTCCACCGGCGTGGGCAGCGAGACTTATCTCGACTGGTACCTCTCCGGGCTGGGCTGGACCATCGCCATTGCTGTCGTGGCATGGATTATCGCCTTGCTGCTGGGCTCCATTCTGGGGGTCATGCGCACGGTGCCAAACCGCCTCGTATCGGGCATCGCGACCTGCTACGTGGAACTGTTTCGTAACGTGCCGCTGCTGGTTCAGCTGTTCATCTGGTACTTCCTGGTACCGGACATGCTGCCGCAGAACCTGCAGGACTGGTACAAACAAGACCTGAACCCGACCACTTCGGCCTACCTGAGTGTCGTAGTGTGCCTGGGCCTGTTCACTGCCGCCCGTGTGTGCGAGCAAGTGCGTACCGGTATCCAGGCGCTGCCACGGGGCCAGGAATCCGCGGCGCGCGCCATGGGCTTCAAGCTGCCGCAGATCTACTGGAACGTGCTGCTGCCCCAGGCTTACCGCATCATCATTCCGCCGCTTACCTCGGAATTCCTCAACGTGTTCAAGAACTCCTCCGTGGCGTCCTTGATCGGCTTGATGGAACTGCTGGCGCAAACCAAACAGACCGCCGAGTTCTCGGCCAACCTGTTTGAAGCCTTCACCCTGGCCACGCTGATCTACTTCACCCTGAACATGAGCCTGATGCTGCTGATGCGCGTGGTCGAGAAGAAAGTCGCAGTGCCCGGCCTGATCTCCGTGGGGGGCAAATAATGGACTTCGATTTCAGCGGCATCATCCCCGCCATCCCGGGCCTGTGGAACGGCATGGTCATGACCTTGAAGCTGATGGTCATGGGTGTGGTCGGCGGCATCATCATCGGGACCATTCTGGCCCTGATGCGCTTGTCGTCCAATAAACTGCTGTCCCGCGTGGCCGGCGCCTATGTGAACTACTTCCGCTCGATCCCGCTGCTGCTGGTGATCACCTGGTTTTACCTGGCGGTGCCGTTCGTGCTGCGCTGGATCACCGGCGAAGACACCCCGATCGGCGCGTTCACCTCCTGCGTCGTGGCGTTCATGATGTTCGAGGCTGCGTACTTCTGCGAAATCGTACGAGCCGGCGTGCAGTCGATTCCCAAGGGCCAGATGGCGGCGGCACAAGCCATGGGCATGACCTACGGCCAGACCATGCGCCTGATCATCCTGCCCCAGGCGTTCCGCAAGATGACGCCGTTGCTGCTGCAACAGTCGATCATCCTGTTCCAGGACACCTCCCTGGTCTACACCGTGGGCCTGGTGGACTTCCTCAACTCCGCCCGCTCCAATGGCGACATCATCGGCCGCTCCAACGAGTTCTTGATCTTTGCCGGTGTCGTCTACTTCATCATCAGCTTTTCCGCCTCGCTGCTGGTCAAGCGTCTGCAAAAAAGGTTTGCCGTATGATCTCTATCAAGAACATCAACAAGTGGTATGGCGACTTCCAGGTGCTGACCGATTGCAGCACTGAGGTTAAAAAAGGCGAAGTGATCGTGGTGTGCGGGCCATCCGGCTCGGGCAAATCCACCCTGATCAAGTGCGTGAACGCGCTGGAACCGTTCCAGAAAGGCGACATTGTCGTCGACGGCACCTCCATCGCCGACCCGAAGACCAACCTGCCAAAACTGCGTTCGCGCGTGGGCATGGTGTTTCAGCACTTCGAGCTGTTCCCGCACCTGACCATCACCGAAAACCTGACCATCGCGCAGATCAAGGTATTGGGCCGCAGCAAGGAAGAAGCCACCAAGAAGGGCCTGCAACTGCTCGACCGCGTGGGCTTGTCGGCTCACGCCCACAAGCATCCTGGCCAGCTCTCCGGCGGCCAGCAACAACGTGTGGCGATTGCCCGCGCCCTGGCCATGGACCCGATCGTCATGCTGTTCGACGAACCGACCTCGGCGCTGGACCCGGAAATGGTCAACGAAGTGCTCGACGTGATGGTGCAACTGGCCCACGAAGGCATGACCATGATGTGTGTGACCCACGAAATGGGCTTTGCGCGCAAAGTGGCCGACCGCGTGATCTTCATGGACGCCGGCAAGATCATCGAAGACTGCCCGAAGGAAGAGTTCTTCGGCGACATCAGCGCACGCTCCGAGCGTGCGCAGCACTTCCTCGAGAAAATCCTGCAGCACTAAAAGCAACACCGTTCGTCCTGTAGGAGCCGGGCTTGTGTGGGAGCTGGCTTGCCTGCGATGGCATCGCCTCGGTGCAACTGTTACACCGAGGCGCCTGCATCGCGGGCAAGCCCGACTCCCACACAAGCCCGCTCTTACACTGGCGAGAAGTAGCTGACCCAAGGCATCTGTGATGAAATGCGACCCCAATCAATATCGCGCCGCGCCGCCATCACTTGCCGTGAAGCCTCGTCTGATACGCCAACTGTTCCTGCCGCCGTTGATCATCGCCCTGATGGTCGGCCTGGGTTATATCGGCTTCTGGGTCAGTGACTACTACGGCATCCGCACCCTCAGCGACAACGGCGAACGCCAGTTGGAGCTGCACGCCCGCACCGTCGAAAGCGAACTGAGCAAGTACACCTACCTGCCCAGCCTGCTGGAACTGGAGTCCAGTGTTTCCCAACTGCTCGCCGACCCGAACCAGGAAACCCGCAAGACGGTCAACGACTACCTCGAAGGCCTGAACCGCCGCAGTCGCAGCCGCGCCATCTACGTGATGGACACCACCGGCCGCGTGCTGGCCACCAGTAACTGGCGCGATGCCGACAGTTACCAAGGTGAGGACCTGTCCTTTCGCGCCTATTTCCAGAACGCCGTACGCGGCCAGCCCGGTCGTTTCTACGGCATCGGCAGCACCAACGGCGAACCCGGCTATTACCTGGCCCATGGCCTGGAAGAGCACGGCAAGATCATCGGCGTCGCTGTGGTCAAGGTACGCCTCGAAGCGCTAGAAGAGCGCTGGCAACGTGCGCGCCTCGAAGCTTTCGTGAGCGATGAGAACGGCATCATTATTCTTTCCAGCGACCCGGCGCGTCGCCTCAAGGCCGTACGCCCGCTGAGCGATGACACCAAGGACCGCCTGGCCCACAGCCTGCAATATTACTGGGCGACGCTCAATGAACTGCAACCCCTGGCCCGTGAGCGCCTGAACGAAGGCACCGAGAAACTGACCTTCCCGGCCAACACCGAAGTGGTCAACGACCAGCACGCGGTCAGCTACCTGGCGCAGACCCGCCCGCTGAACGACACGCCGTGGAACTTCACCCTGCTCACCCCGCTCAACGACCTGCGCCGCGCCGCGATCAACCAGGGCATCCTGGTGGCCGTCGCCTTCGGCCTGGTCGCCTTCCTGCTGATTGCCTGGAACGAGCGACGCAAGGTCATCGCCACCCGCCTCGCCGCACGGGAAGCCTTGCAGGAAGCCAACAGCCAGCTTGAGCGTCGGATTGCCGAACGCACCGCCGACCTGCGCGCCAGCAACGAACGGCTCAAGGGCCAGATTCGCGAACGACGCCAGGCCGAAGAAACCTTGCGCCGCGCCCAAGACGAACTGGTACAGGCCGGCAAACTCGCGGCCATCGGCCAGATGTCCACCAGCATCGCCCACGAACTGAACCAGCCGCTGGCGGCCTTGCGCACGCTGTCGGGCAACACCGTACGCTTCCTTGAGCGCGGCGCCCTGGACACCGCCAGCACCAACCTCAAGACCATCAACGAACTGATCGACCGCATGGGCCGCATCACCGCCAGCCTGCGCTCCTTTGCTCGGCGCGGCGACGACCAGGGCGAAGCCAGCCTCGGCAAGGCCGTGGACGCCGCGTTCCAGGTGCTCGGCGCGCGCCTGGACAGCCTGCCGTTGACCGTGCACCGTGACTTTGCCAACGCCCAATTGCAGATCGACCAGACCCGCCTGGAGCAGATCCTGGTCAACCTGATCGGTAACGCGCTCGATGCCATGCAAGCCCAAGCGGTGCCGCAACTGTGGCTGGAAGGCCAGAGCGGCGATGGCAAATACCGCCTGTTGGTGCGTGATAATGGCCACGGCATCGACCCCGAGGCGCGCAAGCATTTGTTCGAACCCTTTTTTACCACCAAGCCCGGCGAACAAGGCCTGGGCCTGGGCCTGACCCTTTCCGCAAGCCTCGCGGCCGCTACCGGCGGTAGCCTTGCCGTGGAACATCCGGCCAATGGTGGTACCGCCTTTGTCCTTAACCTGCCATTGGTGGGCGCTCAACGAGCTGAGTCGACATGAATACACAAGCCCAAGACCTTACCGTCCTGATCGTCGAAGACGACCCCCACGTACTGCTCGGTTGCCAGCAAGCACTGGCGCTCGAAGACATCACCAGCGTCGGCGTGGGCAGCGCCGAAGAAGCGCTCAAGCGCATCGGCGAGAACTTCGCTGGCATCGTCATCAGCGATATCCGCCTGCCGGGCATCGATGGCCTGGAACTGCTGACCCGCCTCAAGGCCATGGATAAAAGCCTGCCGGTGGTGTTGATCACTGGGCATGGCGATATCTCCATGGCGGTGGGCGCCATGCGTAACGGCGCCTACGACTTCATGGAGAAACCCTTCTCGCCCGAACGCCTGGTGGACGTGGCACGCCGCGCCCTGGAACAGCGCGGCCTGGCGCGGGAAGTCTGGTCGTTACGCCGGCAACTGGCCGAGCGCGACTCGCTGGAAGGCCGCATCATCGGCCGCTCGCCAGCGATGCAAAACCTGCGTGAACTGATCGCCAACGTCGCCGACACCTCGGCCAACGTGTTGATCGAAGGCGAAACCGGCACCGGCAAGGAACTGGTCGCGCGCTGCCTGCATGATTTCAGCCGACGCCATACGCACCAGTTCGTCGCGCTCAACTGCGGCGGCCTGCCGGAGAACCTCTTCGAAAGCGAGATTTTCGGCCACGAGGCCAACGCCTTCACCGGCGCCGGCAAACGTCGCATCGGCAAGATCGAGCATGCCCATCAAGGCACGCTGTTCCTCGATGAAGTAGAGAGCATGCCGATCAACCTGCAGATCAAATTGCTGCGGGTGCTGCAAGAACGTACGTTGGAACGCCTGGGTTCGAACCAGAGCGTGGCAGTGGATTGTCGGGTAATCGCTGCCACCAAGTCCGACCTCGACGAGTTGAGCCGCGCCAGCCAGTTCCGCAGCGACCTGTACTACCGCCTCAATGTCGTCACCCTGGAACTGCCGCCTTTGCGCGAGCGGCGCGAAGACATCCTGCAACTGTTCGAACACTTCCTGCAGCAATCGTCGCTACGCTTCGACCGCGCCGTGCCGGAGCTGGACAACCAGACCCTGTCCAGCCTGATGAGCCACGACTGGCCGGGCAACGTGCGTGAGTTGCGCAACGTCGCCGAACGCTTCGCCCTGGGCTTGCCCGCCTTCAAGAAAAGCGGCGCCGGCAGCGGCAACCAAGGGGTTGCCTTTACCGAGGCGGTGGAAGCCTTTGAGCGCAACCTGCTCAACGATGCCCTGCAACGCAGCGGCGGCAACCTGACCCAGGCCAGCCAGGAACTGGGGATGGCCAAGACCACCCTGTTCGACAAGGTCAAGAAATACGGGTTGAGTCACTGATGGATCTGTTCTTGAAGGCTGCACTTGGCGCCGCAGTGGTGCTGATCCTGGCGGCGCTGGCCAAGACCAGAAACTATTACATCGCAGGCTTGGTGCCGCTGTTTCCCACTTTTGCGCTGATCGCCCATTACATCGTCGGCAAAGGCCGAACAGTTGCGGATTTGAAGACCACCATCTTGTTCGGGATGTGGTCGATCATTCCGTACTTTGTGTATTTGGCGACGCTGTATGTAATGGTCGATCGGCTGCGGTTGGAGGCATCGCTGGCAGTCGCCGCCGTGGCCTGGTTGATGGCCGCGACGGTGTTGGTCAGCGTGTGGGTACGCCTGCACACCTGACACAACGCGGCAGATCGTTCCCACGCTCCCGCGTGGGAATGCAGCCAACGACGCTCCGCGTCCACGCGCGTGACGCAGAGCGTCACCAGAGGCACTCCCACGCGAAGCGTGGGAGCGATCATCGCAGGCAAGCCAGCTCCCACACTCAGATCAGCGCACGATCTTGTCTACCTGAATCCCCAGCTTTTTCAGGCGATACCAGAAGCTGCGCTCGGAAATCCCGATCCGCTGCGCCGCTGCGGCCTGCACCCCATTGCTCTCCTGCAACGCTGCAAGAATGTAGGCTTTCTCCACCTCGGCCAGCGCCGCATCCAGATCCCGCGGCACGCCCGGCCCGTCGCTGAGGATCGCGGTCACATCGCCCTCGCTTGGTTTGGAAGCAAACAGATACCCCGGCAAATCAATATCCTCGATCACCGATGAAGCCGCGACGATGGTTGCGCGCTCCACGCAGTTTTGCAGCTCGCGGATATTGCCCGGCCAGTGATACGCTGCCATGGCCTGCAACGCCTCGGGGCTGAAACCGGCGATGCGTTTGCCGGTGGTGGCGCTCAGGGTGTGGGCGAAGTGGCGCGCCAGGGGCGCAATGTCTTCCACACGTTCGCGCAACGACGGCAACGGAATCGGGAAGACATTCAGGCGGTAATACAAGTCTTCGCGAAACTCCTTGGCTGCCACCGCATCCAGCAGGTTCTTGTTGGTGGCGGCAATTACCCGTACATCCACCTTGCGCTCGCGGGGGTCGCCCACCGGTTCGATAACCCGCTCCTGCAAGGCGCGCAGAATCTTGGCCTGCAACGCCAAGGGCATATCACCCACCTCATCCAGAAACAGCGTGCCCTTGTCGGCCTGCATGAAGCGCCCTACCCGGTCAGCCACGGCGCCGGTGAACGCGCCTTTGCGATGGCCAAACATCTCGCTTTCCAGCAAGCCTTCAGGGATGGCCGCGCAATTGACCGCCACGAAGGGTTGGTCGGCACGGCTGCCATGCTTGTGGATGGCGCGGGCGACCATTTCCTTGCCAGTGCCGCTTTCGCCGGTCAGCAGGATAGTAGCGTTGCTGTCGCGCACCGAATCGACCGCCTGGAGCACTTGGCGAAACGCCGGGCTATCGCCCACCAGGCTGTCGAACTGCGCATGCTCGTCCAGCTCGGCGCGCATGCGCGCGTTGTCGCGCATGATGTCGCGAAACTGCAGGGCCTTGGCCACGGTGATGTCCAGCTCGTCGATGTCGAACGGCTTGGCAATGTAGTCATAGGCACCGTTACGCATCGACTGCACGGCGTTTTTCACCGTGCTGTAGGCCGTCATCACGATCACCGGCAAGGTCGGATAACGCACCTTGATTTCGGCCAGCAACGCCGGCCCGTCCATGCCCGGCATGCGCCAGTCGCTGATGACCAGGTCGATGTCCTCCTCCCCCAGCACCTTGAGCGCATGCAGGCCATTGCCCGCGCTGAACACCTGGATGCCGTTCTGGCTCAAGGCCTGGGTCAGCAGATCACAGAGCTTGGGCTCGTCGTCGACCACCAATACGTTATGCGTCATGCCCTTCCTCATCTTCACCGTCGTCTTCACCGTCAGCCGGAATGTACAGGCTGAAGGTCGCGCCGGCATCTTTCTCACTGGCGCATTCGATGCTGCCGTCGTGACTTTCCATGATCGAATAGACTTTGGCCAGGCCCAGGCCTGTGCCCGAGGCCTTGGTGGTGACGAATGGCGTGAAGATACGCTCCACCATGTCCGCAGGGATGCCCTCGCCGGTATCGGCGATGCTGATCACGGTGTTGTCGCCCACGCTGCGAATGCCCAGGGTCAGGCGCCCGCCGTCGGGCATCGCGTCGATGGCGTTGAGAATCAGGTTGAGACAGGCCTGCTTGAGCTGCTTGGCATCGGCGTAGATCGTCGCGCCAGGCGCCTGGTCGTCGATCTGCGCGTCAATGCGATGGCTGCTCAGCTCCGGGCCGCAGAAACCGAGGATTTCTTCCACCAGGGCGCGTGCCGGTTGCTGCACGCGTATCGGCGGGTTGGGCTTGGCGAAATCGAGGAACTCGGTAATCAGCTCGTTGATGCGGCTGACTTCGCTGATGACATATTCCAGGTGACGCTTGTCGGTTTCCGCCAGGTCAGCGCGCCGATGCAACAGTTGGGTGGCGGTCTTGATGATGCCCAATGGGTTGCGAATTTCGTGAGCCAGGCCCATGGCGACTTCACCCAGGGCATGCAAGCGGTCACGCCGGCGCAGTTGGGCTTCCAGATGATGCAACTCGCCCAGGCGTTCGGTCATGTGGTTGAAGGTGCTGCTCAATTGCGCCAGTTCGTCACCGCCACTGACCACCACACGGTGTGCATAACTGCCCGAGATCACCGCATCCACGCCCTGGGACAAATCGCGCAGAGGCTTGGTCAGGCGCCGCGACACCAACAACCCAGCCGCCAATGACAGCGCCGAGCTGACCAGGAAGATCAGCACGAACAGGTTGCTCTGGTTCACCAACCCCACCAGGCTGGTATGGCGTAGCAGGCCGCTGAAGATCACGCCTTGCAACTCACCGGCGTCATTGAAAATCGGCCAATACAAACCGCTGTACTGGTTAGTGAACTGCTCGCTGGGCTGCTTGGTGCTGCGCAGGTAGGCCTCGACATTCTTGGGGATGCGCGAGGGATGATTGGCGAAGCGCTGGGTGGAAAATATTTCGGAAAAACCGGCAGGGTTGGCCAAATACAGACGCAGGTCGAGGGAATGCACATCGGCCACGCTGGTGAGGAAACTGCTGTCCAGGTAAGTGGCGACCAGCAACAGGTAATCAACGCCGTCACGGCTGGTTTCGAAGGTGGACACCACCAGGCCCGTGCTCACGCCGGCGACTTGCACGGTTTGCAGCACCGCGTTGCTGGTGAGGTTGATCTGCCTGACGATGTCATCGGCGGCCGTGCTGAACATCACTTTGCGGTCGCTGGTGCGAATCAGTGCGACCACGTCGATATCGGTGGCATCGGCAATGTCGGCGGTGAGCCGGTCATGCTTTTCGGCATTTTTGGACGACGGCGGGCTGGTATAGCGCAGGAACAGCTTGGCCATGCGCGCGTTGTCGTGAAGGATGTCGCCGATTTCGTCCTTGACGATCTTGGTCGACTCTTGCAGCCAGATACGCACGTTGCTGTCGAAAATCTGCGACAGCGTGGTGGCAGCCAGCTCAGCCGCGATCATCGTAGGAATCACGCTGACCAGCCAGAACGCCAGCACCAGCTTGCGCTGGACGCTCCAACGCGAAATGGCAAAGGGGCGGGCTTTCTGGCGGGTCTTGGTAATCATCAGGTTTCGCTTATCGCAGCAGCCATGGCAGGGTCGGAACGATCCGGTCGAATAAACAGTTTTACAAGCTTGAGCAGGCCGTTGACCAGCCAGTTACGGTGGCGGAAGAACAGGCTGTTGCCCTCGAACTCGCACCCCAGGCGCAGTTTACTGGCATACCCGGCCTGGCCGCACTCGTACAGCGCAATACGGTGTTCAATACAGTAGTCGACATTGGTCAACCAGCTACGGAAGTACAGGTTGTACTCGCGGCTGAACGCAAGGTCATGGCCAAAGAACTTGTCCACCAGCCGATGCTCATCCAGCAGGATCAGGTTGAACGCCACCAGGCGCTCGTCCACCCAGTACAGAACACAGACCGCCCGCTCGTGCAGGTGTTCGAGCACCCCCGTGAAGTAACCGGCGGGCAGGCGCTCGAACTGCAAGTCTGCGCGCGCGAGCGTGGCCTCGTACAGGCGCATGACCTCGGGCAGCACGTCATCGATATTGCGCCGCCACTCGACGCGCGGCCCTGGTGCGCGCAGTTTGCGGCGCAGGTCCTTGCGCGTGGATTTGCCCAGCGACCCCAGGTAGGCATCCACCGAGCCATAAGGCAGGGGCAACACCCCCGTGGGCAAACTGGGCATGCTTTGAAAGCCTGCGGCAAGGCAGCTCTGGGCCCAATGCGGGTCGTTGGTGGGCGCATCCTTGACCGCCAGCAAGCCGATACCGAGCGCGTTGGCATCGCTGCGCGCAGCCGCCAGTAACTGCTGCAACAGCAACGGGCGCCGGGATTCGGCCACATGGCTGGCGACACCGGCATCACAGCGCTCAGCCACCGGCGAACCGATGGCGTACAACGCCAGTTGCAAAACGCCCGGCCACAGCCGCTCCAGGCGCTCGGTCAAGCGTTTGCCGGCCCCCGACAGCGTAGTGTCGAGGCGATAATGGGTGATGAACGCGGCAGCCACGGCCACCAGCGTTTGATCCTCGAAGACCGCGAGGTAACGCCACTGAAAGTCATCGATCGCGGCGTTTTCCACGGCCAGGTAATAGTCCCAATCCTCCAGGGCACCGGGAAAACAGTCGTTCCAGGCATCGCGCTGGATAGCCCGGATGGTCGGGAAGGCTTGGGTGGTTATCACAGATTGCCCTTATTTCAATGGCGAACGCCGATCCAATGTGGGAGCTGGCTTGTCGGGTCGCCGCATCGCTGCGATGCAGGCGCCGCGGTGTATCAGGCAGATTGCAGTGATGCCATCGCCGGCAAGCCAGCTCCCACAGGTGCCTGCGTTGGCTTGAAGACTGCGTGCTGCTCGACAAACCTGGCACTCAACTCGATCACCCGGCGGTACTGCAAATCGACCGTGATCATGTGGTAGCAGTTGTCCAGCAGGATCTTGGTCACCGGCCCGCCGAGGTGGCGCTCCACGTAATCGGCGTTCCAGCGGCTGGTGATGTCGTCCTCGATGGAATGCAGCACCAGCGCCGGCACCTTGATCTGGGGCATGCGTTTCTTGACCACCGCGTTCATGCGGTGCAGCTCGCGCACGGTGATGCCTTCCATGGTCAGCAACCCCGCCTCACTGCTCTCGCCTTCCTTCATCTGCCGCTCGACGATGGCCCGCAGGCGCTCGTTCTTAATGCCATAGGGCGGCTTCTCTTCGAAGCTGCAAATGTGCACGCCGAACGGAATCTTCATCAGCAAGGGCGTGAGAAACGCCAGTTTGTTGATGCTCCAGCCGTCGTACTTCAAGGTGGTGGAATACATCAGCAACCCGGCGACTTGCCCTGGGTGTTCGGACGCCACATACATCGACATCACCGCGCCCATGGACAAGCCACCGACAAACACCTGCCCGTGGCGTTGCTTGACCTGTACGAAGGTCTTGCGCACGCCTTCGTACCAGTCCTGCCAGCCGGTGGCCTGCAAGTCGCTGTTGTCGCCGCAGTGCCCGGCCAGCGTGGGCACATACACCGTGCAGTTGCCCGCCTTGGCCAGGCCCTTGGCGACCTGGCGCAACTCGGTCGGTGTGCCGGTCAGGCCGTGGATCAACAGGATCCCGACCGGACCATCACCGAGAACGAAACCGGCAGTGCCTTCACCGAGGTCGATCCCTTGAGCATTCACCGCGTGGTTGCTCGCACCAGCAGTTGCTCGAGCAACTTCAGGCCCAGGTCGATTTCCGGGTAGCTGATTTCCAGGGACGGCGCCAGGGTGATCACGTTCTTGTAGTAACCGCCCACATCGAGGATCAACCCGAGCTTCTGGCCGTCTACCAGCATGTCGCCTTTCATGCCTTCTTCGACCATGTAGTCCAGGGTCGCCTTGTCCGGGGTGAAGCCATCCGGGCCGCAGATTTCGCAGCGCAGCGCCAGGCCCAGGCCGTCCACATCGCCGATGATGGGGAAGCGTTTTTGCAAGTCTTGCAGGCCTTCCAGGAAGTATTTGCCCTTGGCCATGACCATGGCGCCGTAGTCGACTTCGCTGGTCATCTTGAACATTTCCAGGCCCACCGCGGTGCCCAACGGGTTGGAGGCGAAGGTGGAGTGAGTCGAACCTGGCGGGAACACCTTCGGGTTGATCAACTCTTCACGGGCCCAGATACCGCCCAATGGGTTGAGACCATTGGTCAACGCCTTGCCGAACACGATCACGTCCGGCTGTACATCGAAGTGCTCGATCGACCAGAGTTTGCCGGTGCGATAGAAGCCCATCTGGATTTCGTCGGACACCATCAGGATGCCGTGCTGGTCCAGGACGTGCTTGAGCTCGCGGTAGAAATTCATCGGCGGGATCACGTAGCCGCCGGTGCCCTGGATCGGCTCGACATAGAAAGCTGCGTATTCGCACTGGTTGGTCTTAGGGTCCCACACGCCGTTGTATTCGGTCTCGAACAAGCGGGCGAACTGCTGCACGCAATGGCTGCCGTACTCTTCCTTGGTCATGCCCTTCGGGCCACGGAAGTGGTAAGGGAATGGGATGAAATTGGCGCGTTCGCCAAAGTGGCCGTAGCGACGACGATAGCGGAAGCTAGAGGTGATCGACGAGGCGCCGAGGGTGCGCCCGTGGTAGCCGCCTTCGAAGGCGAACATCAAGCTTTTGCCGTTGCTGGCGTTGCGCACCACCTTCAGGGAATCTTCGATGGACTGCGAACCGCCGACGTTGAAGTGCACACGGCCGTCGAGGCCGAACTTGTTCTTGGCATCGACCGCGATCATTTCCGACAGCTCGATCTTGCCTTTGTGCAGGTACTGGCTGGCGATTTGCGGCAGGGTGTCGATCTGCTTTTTCAGCGCGTTGTTCAGGCGCGGGTTGGCATAGCCGAAGTTGACGGCCGAGTACCACATCTGCAGATCGAGGTAGGCCTGGTCTTCGGTGTCCCACACATAGGAGCCTTCGCAGCGGCTGAAAATACGCGGCGGCTCGATGTAGTGAACGGTGTCGCCGTAGGAGCAATACTTGGCTTCTTTATCCAGAAGCACCTGGTCTTCAGCGGTAGCGATACGGATATCAGACATGATGGAAGAGTTCCTGATTGTCAGAAGAGGTGTTGAAGGTGGTGGCGTTGGCGGCGAGGCCTTGTGGCAGCTTGGCCAGCAACGCCGGCACTTGCGCAAAGCTGTCGAAGCGCGCATGAGGAATCTGGTGGGCGACGCAGTAGTCGGCGAGGCTGCCCTTGGCGAACACGAAGTCGGCGGTGGAGGCCACGCACATGTCGGACTTGCCGTCGCCGATCACCAGCACGCGCTTGTTGCGCGGCGTGGATTTGCACTTGCAGTTGCCGGCAGCGGCGCGACAGGCATCGCTGGAATACGGGAAGTCGATGCGCCAGCTGTCCTGGTCGACCTGGCGCAGGCGGTTGGCGAGGATCGGCAACAAGGTCACGTAGTTGCGCGAAAGGATGCGGGCAATGCCCTGCTCGATGCCATCGCTGACCACCTCGATGGAAGCACCCAGGCCCATGACGTGATCGACAAAATCCGGGAAGTCCGGGTCGATCTGGACGCTGTCAAAGTACGCCAGCAGTTCAGCCGGGGTGGCCTTGATCAGCGCCAGTTGGCGGCTCAGGCATTCGCGTGAACCGATATGCCCATCCAGCCATTCCTGCTCAATGGTTTCCCACTCGGGGCCGGCGAAGCGTTGGAGGACGTTGTCGATGACATCGGTGGGGGTAATGGTCCCGTCGAAGTCACACACGATATGCCAGTTGATCATCTGCCTTTCCTTTAGGTAAAGGGCCTTGGAGGAGCGCGCTGTCTGCGCTTGCCAAGGGATAGAGCAGGGACTGTGCCAACTGGCCAAAACCCCGCAGGGCTGGGGGTGAGCGCGAAATGCGCAGCGATATATGTCGCAGGAGCTACAATTTTTGTAGCTTGCTACAAACAACATGAGTGCTTGCGCAGGCGCGTCGGTTTGCGCGTTCATGCGCGCCTGCCCACCTTCAGGAAACGTCTCCATGTCCAAGCTCGCTGCTGCTGTATTCACCGGTTTACTTGGAGGGTGGGGCCTTTGCAGTGCCGCGTGGGCAGAAGGCATCACGGGCGACGTGGGCGCGGGCCTCAGCTATCAGCCCCACGACCCCAGCGCCAGCCGCTACGAAACCCGGCCTGTGCCTTACCTGGACCTGGATTGGGGCGACGTCAGCCTGAGTACCGATGACGGCCTCACCTGGAGCGCCCTGGATACCCACGGCCTGACCGCTGGCCCCTATATCAACTACCTTCCGGGGCGTACTTCCAACGGCGAATTGCAGGGCCTGCGCAACGTGTCGGACATGGCCGAGGTGGGCGGCTTCGTCCAATACGCCCCGGCCAATTTCTGGCGGGTCTATGCGCAATTGGGCCAGGCCGTGGGCGGCGGGCATTCCCAGAGCGGCGCCCTGGGCAAAATCGGCGGCGAGCTGGGTTACCCCGTGGGTGGCGGGATTATCGGCAGCAATAGCCTGGTTGCGCATTTTGCCGATGCGCGCCAGACCAATACCTTCTTCGGCGTGGACAACAACGAAGCCGTCGCTTCAGGCTTGCGGCCCTATAACGCGAGCGGGGGCTTCCAGAATGTGACGCTGAGCCAAAGCTTCGCCTTCCCCATGGCGCCCCATTGGTCGCTGCTGACCAGCGCCAGCTGGGTACACCTGGTGGGGTCGGCGGCCAAGAGCAGCATCGTCAAGGAGGCTGGCCATGTGAATCAGGGCCAGGTGCAGACGGCGATCAGCTACACCTTCGACTGAATTACACGGGAGCAAAATTGTGGGAGCGGGCTTGCTCGTGAAAGCAGTGTGTCCGTCACCCGATACTTAACTGACCCACCGCATTCGCGAGCAAGCCCGCTCCCACATTGAGCCTGTGTTTCATAGCACTAACTTCAGTGTTCTTCGCCTTCAGCCAACAGCGCGATACCACCGATAATCACCACCACGCCCACCCAATGCAGCACGCTGATGTGCTCGCCCAGCCCCAGCCAAGACCCCAGCAATACGGCCACAAACACCAGCGAACTCAGCGGAAACGCCAGGGACAAACTGCTACGCCGCAGGATCAGCATCCACACAAAAAACGCACCCAGATAGCTGGCAATCGCCGCCAGAATCCCCGGGTTACGCGCCACGTCCGCCAGCCATTGCCAACTGAAGTCCATCGGCCCCAATTGATCGCCGGCCACCTTGGTGAACAACTGCCCGGCGCTTTCGGTGGCGATCAGCAGTGCCCACAGCACCAGGGTGCCAAGCCGCCCATGCAGCCAGCCGGTATTGATTGTTTGCGTTGTCATGCCTGGTTCCCCGCGATTGCTACCAACATCACACCCAAAGTGATCACCAATGTGCCCAGCCAGCGACGTCCGCTGACGGTTTCCTTGAGCACCACCCTGCCCGCCAACACCACCAGGCAATAGGCCAACGCCGCCAGCGGAAACAGCAGACTCAAGGGCGCACGGGACAGCGCTTCGAGCCACACAAAAAACTCAATCACATAGGCGCCGACGCCGGCCCACAGCAGCGGCGCATTGAACACCTGGCCCCAGAACGCACGCAGGCGAAAACCGCCATCGAGTTGGGGCAAACGGTCCACGCCCAATTTGAAACACAGCTGGCCAATCACATCGAGGACGATGGAAAACGCCAGTAACAACACCACGGTCAGGGTCACGGGAACAGCTCCTCAAACAGGTCGATCAAGGCTTCATTGGTTGCAGCATTGCGCTGCAAGTCTTGCGGGCTCCAGCGCTCCGGTGGCGGCTGGTCGGACTTGGCTTCCCAGCGCTTGAACGCGTTGCTGAACGCCGGTGTGGCGAACTCACCGCAGATGTCGATGCCAATGATGCGTTTACCCGCCGCCAACGCCCGCAGGGCCTGGAGCAAATGGGTCAGGCGCATGCCGCCCTGGTCCCAGTTGGTGGCGGCGTCTTCACTGGCCAGCACATCTTTGTCGATGGTGATCCAGATCGCCTCGGTGGGCAGGCTGGCAATCATCTGGTCGAGGAAGGCTGCCCAATCCAGGTCCGCCAGGTTGCGCCAATGCAGGTGGTTTTCCTGTTGCTGGTGGCCGGCGCCGTCCCCCACCCGGCCCCAGACCTTGGACGGCGGATGCTGCCAGGGAAACAACTGCAAACGCCCGCGCTTGAGGGCGCCAAGGTTGCCGCCGCGCAGTTGCGGGTTATGCAGGTCATCGCTGCACGGGCCGAGGGTGACGATGCGTTGGATCGCCGGCATCTTCAGCGCCCGGTTGACCCACGAACCGCAGTGCCGCTTGGGCGCAAAGCGCACCCAGTCGGGGTGGTTGTCAAAGTGAATCAGGCTGACGGGCTCTTTGAGATCGGCCAAAAACGCCGGCGTAAGGTGGTGATAATCGCCGGAACCGACAAACAGGATTTCCGGGCGCGCGTCACGGGGCCGTGGCCGTTGGGCCAGGCGCTCGACGAAACGCTTCCAGGTTTTTTCGGTGGACCACAAACGCAATTTCGGGCCCAGGTCCAGCAGGTCCAGGCGCGTGGCCCGACCGCTGGCCAACCGCCGGGCAATCGGTGCCTGGCCGGTGAGGCTGTGGTCAAGGTCTAGAATGTTCAAGGTAAGTTTCACCCCTAATGGCAGCGCCCAACCGCAGGCCGGTTGGGCTTTAGGGGTGTAATGCAAGGGATGGGCCAGCGCTCGGATGAGCGCCATGTTTGCAAACAATGAGTATCACGTGTGGGAGCTGGCTTGCCGGCGATAACGGTGTGTCAGCCAGCCCATTTGCAACTGACAGTCCGCTATCGCAGGCAAGCCAGCTCCCACATTTTGCTCCGTGCTCGGCCTCAGGATTTCGATTCGTTGATAATCTGGCGAATCGCGCCGACGAAGGCTTCCGCCGGTTGCCCACCGCTCACCGCATATTGGTCATTGAAGACAATGGTCGGCACCGAACTCACCC
Source organism: Pseudomonas sp. KT_2_4 (assembly GCF_041410225.1). Classification (NCBI taxonomy): domain Bacteria; kingdom Pseudomonadati; phylum Pseudomonadota; class Gammaproteobacteria; order Pseudomonadales; family Pseudomonadaceae; genus Pseudomonas; species Pseudomonas sp. KT_2_4. The sequence goes on along the minus strand of NZ_CP166962.1, from coordinate 5,209,601 downwards.
CACGAGAAACCCACAGCTGTTCCTGCTCGCGGACTTCGGCGGCGTATTCATCGCTGGCAAGAATCTCGGCGGCGCGCGCAATGTCCAGCCCTACGCTCTCGGCGATGATCGCCAGGGTCGCGTGGTCGGAAGGGTCCTGGCCATCGCTGAAATACGCCTTGAACAGCGCTTCCTTGAGGTTGTATTGCAAACCTTCCAACCCGGCCCAATGCAACAGGCGGTGCGCGTCGAAGGTGTTGTAGATACGGCTCTGGCCGTCGGTGCGGAACGCAAAGCCCAATGCGGCGCCCATGTCGCGGATACGCGCACGATTAGCCTGGGACTCTTGCGCCGTGGAGCCGTACTTTTCGGTGATGTGCTCGACGATGTTCTGCCCGATGGCGGGCATGTTCGGGTTCAGTTCGAACGGCTGGAAATGAATCTCGGCCTGCACTTCGCTGCCGAGCTGGTCGAGGGCTTCGGTCAGGCCGCGCAGGCCGATGATGCACCAGGGGCAGGATACGTCGCTGACGAAATCGATTTTCAGGGGGGTACTCATGGTGGGCAACCTCGCGGGCAGTCATGCGCATACATAAAGGTTGCACGATACACCACCTTCACAGCACCTTCGAAGGCTCGCTCAAATCGATCTGCGCCCAGTGCGCGGCATCCTGGCGATGGGCTTGCAGGTAGGGCAACACCGCCGCCAGCAAGGGCGCCTTGAACGCTTCCTGAAAACGGTGGGCCAGGCCGGGAATCAATTTCAACTGGCTGCCCTGGATATGCGCGGCCAGATGCACGCCGTGCATTACCGGCAACAACGGGTCGGCGGTGCCGTGTACGACCAGGGTCGGCACCCGCAGTTGGTTGAGCAAGGGCACACGGCTCGGCTCGGCCAGGATCGCCATGATCTGGCGCTTCACGCCTTCGGGGTTGAAGGCGCGGTCATAGGACAGCGCCGCCTGGTGCAGCAACGCCTGGCGATCGTCCTTGATATCCGGGCTGCCCAACGCCGCGAGCAAGTCTGCCTGTTGCTCCAGCGCCACCTCACGATTGGGCGCGCTGCGCCGCGACAGCAATTGCACCAGGGCTGCGTTCGGTGCGGGCAGGCCCTCGGCGCCGGAGCTGGTCATGATCAGGGTCAGGCTTTCCACACGCTGTGGCGCCATGGCCGCCAGGTGTTGAGCGATCATGCCGCCCATGCTTGCGCCAAGGACATGAAATTGCTGCACCTGCAATGCATCCATCAAGCCCAGCGCGTCGTCGGCCATGTCGGTCAACGTATAGGGTGCCGCCACCGGCAAACCGAGCTTGTAGCGCAGCACTTCGAAGGTCAGGTTGGCGCTCGCCGGCGCCTGCCGCCAGGTGGACAGGCCGACGTCGCGGTTGTCGTAGCGAATCACCCGAAAGCCTTGTTCGCACAGGGCCACCACCACTTCATCCGGCCAGTGAATCAACTGCCCGCCCAGCCCCATCACCAGCAGCAACGCAGGGTCGGACGCACGGCCGATACTTTGATAGGCGATGCTCACCTGAGCCAGGTCGACCGTTTGGGTCGGGACATTGACATCACACCGAGAAGCCGCAAAAGACGGCAGGCCGAACAGGAGAGCGGCCACTAAAAACAACGCACGCATGAAAAACACCAAAACGCAGAACCCCAGTAGAGCGCGAGTCTGATGAAGTTTGTTCAAGCGCGCTGCCACAGTTCGATGACAGTTTGATGAAGAGTGCCCAGCGGTCATGTCGATAGCTATGTGCCGCAGCCCACTTGGCATGTCGATCTCTAATAGGGCTTTGGCCTTTTAGATAGAGCGAATCCGCCCCATGCCTTCTTCCATTGCCCTACCTCCTGCGACACACCCACTGATGCAACCGGCCATCGACGAACACCTGCTCGCCGATGCCACGCCACGCTTGCAGAACTGCCGCGCCGAGCTGCTCGTGCTAATGGAGGGTATCCCGACGGTGCGCGACACCATCAATCGGATGCTCCAAGCGCAGCTTCAATTGGACGGCGAGCGCGTGGCACTGGAGTTTCCCGCCACCGAGCGACGTGGGCGCAGCCGCATTGTCCTGACAGATGCCTGCCTCTATATGCAACAGCATCCGGCCCTTGATACAGCGCAGGTGCCAGACGCACGTGTGCTCAACCTGCCGCAGGCCCACGCGTTGTCGCGCTACACCGCGGCGATGCTGCTCGACGAGCTCAAGGGCCTGGACCTGGAACAAAGCCTGGATGACCACTGGCTGCGCTACTGGCGTACAGAGCGAGCGCCCCGCTCGCCGGTAACTTGCTACAAGCGGGTGCTGGAGCTGTACCGGATTCACATTGAAGCCAGCGCTGAGCGGTCACTCGCCTCGGGGAAGGTGCATGCCGAAGTCCTCGATCCCGTGTTTTCACTGCTCCATTCGCAGTCGGCTACAGCGCAGACACCTCGCCGCTACACCGAACACCTATTTCTCAAGCCCCACGACGCCCCAGCCATCGCCCTGCCTGGTGCCTGGGTATTGAGCCTCGATACGGAAACGCCGGCCAGTCAACTGCTGTACCTGCCCACTCAGGTTCCGACATGGAAGGTATTGAGCAGACGCGAAGACCTGGAACGCTGGCTGCTCGACCGACAGCAAACGCTGTTCGGCATCACCGAGGTCGATCCTTTGGCAAGGATCGACTACAAGGCCAGCCACAACCCGCTGGAAACGGGCATCACCCTTTGGCTGAAACAATTGACCGAGGCGCAATATCAGGACGCTCTGAGCCCGCTTGCGAACGTACAGATCCACGACGCTTACTTGGCCCTCCAGCACGTCGACCGGCTTGATGACATGCGTAAAACCCGCTGTCTGTTTGCCTCGGAGCCTGAACACCCGGAATCGGCCGTCGGCACCACTAGCACCCCACCCGTTCCCCAATTCGGCCGGCTGCATAACGGTGTCGATACCCGCCAACGCAAAGCTTTGATCGAGCACCAACGGCGCGCCCTGGAAAACCTGTTGGGCAACGACACACCAACGAGTGAGCGCTGGCAGTCATTCAAGCAACAACTGGACGCACTCAAGGCGCTACAACACGCTGCCGAAGCGGCGGCGCGGGCCATGCTCAACCGAGCGCCCCTGGATTTCGACACGCTCAACACCCACTACACCGCGCTGTACCAGGCACGTTTGCAGGGGGTCAAGACCGAAGCGCGTATCCAGAGAACCCTCGATCAACTAAGTGAGGACGAACTGCAACTGATCGAAAACGCCCTGGCCGCACCCTCGCCGGATGTCGTCGCGTTGACCTTGTCGGTCACTCAAGCCGGGAATCCAACGCCTACCCGCACCGAACTCAACGGGCCACTGGTTTTCCTTCCACCCCAGGACGAATCCACGGCCGGGACACGTGAAGGCGTGCATATCATTTACTGGCCCGGCAGGGACGGTGGTTTGCAGCGTTTCTCGTCGCGCCAGGCACTGGAGGATGGGATATTTGGCATTCAGCCCGAGGATCAACAACTGGCGCTGCAATTCACGACACTGACCCAGGACCCATTCGACTACAGCTTGAGCAGTCAACAGGCCGCCTTTGAAGAACAGGCCGCCCGCGTGCGCCAGACGTGGTCAGCCGATGAACACGCGTCACAGCGCGTCGGTGAACTGGAGCAACGGGTGGAGCAAACGCTGCCTGGCTTGTTGGTGCCCGAAAACTCGGCGCGTGAGGCGGCGTTTCTGCTACTTGTCGAACAACATAATGCGCGGCTGCTGGCCGAACGACTGCCGTCATGGCTGATCACTCAACCCGTTGAAAAACGCGAGGCATTCAAGGCCCTGCTACGCGCCTATATACCGGCGCTGAACAATGCCCAGACGCTGCTGGAGCGCTCCCTGCCACCGCGTGACGCGTTCGTCAGGCACAAGCTCGATGCGCGTATACGCAAGGATTTTTCCATCCGCAAAGGCTTTACTCTTCAACTGGAACTGCCTGACTCGGTGGAGCAAAAACGCGACATCATTGCCGGCGCCGCACCGGGTACTCCGGTCAAAATCATTGATATACCCAGTGCCAGGCGCAGCCAGATGACGTTGGACGACCTGGCGCTACGCAACATCGACGCCGAACTGAGCCAGCGCCTGGGGTTCGTGACTGTCCAGGTGACAGCCGACGATGTCGAAGAGCGTGACACCCTCAAGGCTGGCATCACAAAAAGCTACCTGAAGGATCTAGTTACCGGCCTTGACCTGGCTAAACAGTACGAAGTCCGCATCCTCGACGCGTTCAAGGGCGCCCAGGGCGAATCCATCCATCAAAAACTCTACCGCCGCGAATGCCTGGTGGAGCCTTTGCGCCTGATGCTCAAAACGCAGGGCATATTGGCGCACATGCAGAACCACATCAGCGCCGACGAAGTACGGGTGTTGAACACCGCCATCGACGCCGATACCCAGGCCGCCTGGCACGCCAGCGCGAAGCGCATCCGTCTGCTGCCGGCTCATCTGAGTGTTGGTGGTGCGGACACCCGGCAGGAGAGCCAGATTACCCTGTCGGGCATCACATTCATCGAGGAACAAAACTCGGGCAGCACCTTGCTTTACCTTCCGGACGCGCCTGACGAACGCTACCTGCGCCGTTATGCCAATCTTGAGCAGGCGCGCATTGCCCTGTTCGAACTCTGCCGTCTCGACAGCATGGCGCTATACGTGGCGGGTCGCGCAATCAAGGGTGATGTGCGAGCACACCTGGGTCGTATCGACCATGCCACCGGTAAAGGCTACGACGCGATGATACAGGCCGGACTCCCCTGGCCAGTCACCACTTCATTGGCCGCCCATCAGTTGAATGCTCAGATGGGCCGTTTGCTGGAAGCGCATCGTAATGATGCGCGATCCAATGATGACCTGGCCCACGAAAAATATTCTCTCAAAAGCGGCAAGGTGTTCAACGGCATCAAAATCGCTCTGTCGTTCGTACCCTTTATCGGCACTGCAGTGTCCCTGGCAGACGCCACCACCAGCCTGTACCAAGCCGTAGCTGCCTTCAGGCGCGGTGACAGCGGGCATGGCATCGAACAATTAGCCTCGGTGTTCGAGTGCCTGGTATACGCGGCGATGGATACCCTGGCGCTGGCGGCCGTGCCCGGCTCACGCGGCAGTTCGGCCCGGCGATTGAGCGCCGCCCACCAGCTCAAGCATCCGCGACGCCCAAACTTTTGGCGCTCTGTCAAAACACACCAGCGCACAACCGCACGCCAGCGTTTTGCCGGTTACGAACACCCGCATATCTTCAGTATCGACAGCCTGCAACCGGTACATACCGGGCCTTATCGCCATACCCTGCGCCACACCTCTGGCGAGCATTTCATCCTCAGTGAGGGGCGCTATTACAACGTCAAGTTTGACCCAACGGCTCACGAGATGCGTCTGGTCGCCAAGGGCAAGTATTACTCACCGGCCGTTGCCCTGGACCACGCGTTGCAGTGGGACACTTACTCGGCACTGCATGGCGGCCACCTCACGGGTTATGGCGGCGGCAGCAGGCGCACAGGACGTGACGCATCGCGGGCGCGGGCCAACGTGCCAGCAACCGTCGCTCGGCAACTGCCTGCAGACGCGCTTGAGGTCAATATGCAGCGCCTCGAACTCGGCCAATCCCTGCAAAACCAGGCCCGTGCCTGTTACGGTCAGGTCAGCGAGACCACCAGCAAGCTAAAGAAATTTGCCAGTGACTATCCGGCCCCGTCAGACGTATCACCACAAAAATTAACGGACAGCAAAATCCTGGATATCGCGCTGACCAAAGACGTCGACGATGCCAAGCACCTGTATGCATCGTTCGAAACGGCTAAACAGCGTCAAGTGCATATTCGCGACCTCGACTATTCCGAGGAACTGAACCGGACAGCCCACATCGTAGCGGACCGCCTGAACCACCTGATCCAGAATGCAAAAGACCGGGCCGGTGTGCTTATCGATCGAATCATCGAGATCAACCACCAACTGAACCGCTCATCTCACACACCAGGGGCTCTTCAAGCACTGACCCAGGAAATCAGACAGTGTCGCCTTGACTTGCTCGATGAGCTGAACCGGATAGAGGCCTCGATGAAAGACATGAGCACGTGGGTCAAACGCATCACCGTCAGGCACACGCGCACGGAGGTCTCCACCTACTTGGATGCCTGGAAAAACAGGTTTACCGACCTGCGCATGGCGAGCACGAGAAGCAGCAATCTCATGCAAGCGCTCAGCCTGCGGCCAGACACCTTGAGCATTGACTGGCTGTTTCTGGAGGCCGCAGTGCATCGAGCCAGAAGCAGGTTCGATCGTGCCGTCACCAGCCACATGACGTTGCCCGATGCCAACATCAGCCGTGTCGAACGCAACCGGGTCCTGCAAAACTGCATCAAGGTCTATGAAGACTTGTCGCTTGACTTGATAACCTGGAACGAAAAATCGCCCAGCCATTTCGACCAAAGCTTTCTGGCGCTGCTGCAGAAGGATCTTGCCCGCCTGATACGAAAAGCCCAGCGCACGATAAAAAAGCCCGCTTCCCAGTCAACATCGAACACCACCCAAACGGTGTTTGAAACTGACGAGGGTCAGTTATTGATTGGTATCGAGAAGCCGGCCGGCCAGCAGTCGCCGAGGCAATTGATCATCAACGATGCGGATGGGGCGACTGTTGAAGTGTGGGACAAGATTGGCGACAGCAACACCTTTCGCTTGAACACCAACCAAAGCCGAACGGTTGCCGCCCCACCGAAGCTCCCCACCGACGTAAACGCCTTGCTCGCGAACGCCCGTGCACGCTTGGCGGCGGCGGATGCCTTTGAAAATAAGGTGCGAAGCTACAAAACCATGGAACCGATCAATCTTGAACATATGCTGGTGACCGAGGCCAACGATCTGCGTGCCCGCGCCAGCAAAGTGCAGAGCCTGGATGCAAACAACCCGATCATCGAACAACTGAACACTCGAGCCAGTGCGCTTGAAAAGTCCGGTGAAGCGTTGCGTATCACGCGCAGCCTGCAAAGCAGTACGCCTACCGAGGGCTACCTGGATTACCTGATGGGCAAAGGTCGCGTGGTAATCCGCAAGAAAGGCACACGGCAAAAAATGCGCGAAAAGCGTCCCGATGGACAAGACGACTACCTGCAAGAATATGAAATATACGAGGCGAGCAAGCAGGCGAAAACCGACAAACCGATCTGGTACGCCCATTTTCATTACGATGCGCCGAACTCGGCATTCGACAGTTTTCGCAAAGCACATTTAAAGCTGCAACATCAGCAATATCTCGGGATGAAATGGCAAGCCGCCAAAGAGGGTGCTGGCGCTGCCTTTGCCGACACCAGGATCTGGCGCGGCAACATCGACAAGTCGATCGCCGAAACCCACTTCCTGCCATTGGGTTGACGCCGTTACGCTGCGGCCAACATGAACAAAGCTCAATGCATTATCATTGAACGCAAATTGCACTCATGAAGGCCGCCATGCTCGAAATTCGCCACCTCAAGACGCTTCACGCCTTGCGCGAAGCTGACAGCCTGGTCGAGGCCGCCGAACGCCTGCACCTGACCCAGTCCGCCCTGTCCCATCAGTTCAAGGAGCTGGAAGAGCGCCTGGGCATGCAGTTGTTCGCGCGCAAGACCAAGCCTGTGCGCTTCACCAGTGCCGGCCTGCGCCTGCTGCAATTGGCCGACGCCACCCTGCCCTTGCTGCGCGGCGCCGAGCGCGATATTGCGCGGCTGGCCGGGGGCACCGCCGGGCGTTTGCACATGGCGATCGAATGTCACAGTTGTTTCCAGTGGCTGATGCCGACCATCGACCAGTTCCGCGATGCCTGGCCGGAAGTCGAGCTGGACCTGGCCTCGGGCTTTGCCTTCGCGCCGCTGCCGGCCCTGGCCCGTGGCGACCTGGACCTGGTGGTGACCTCCGACCCGCTGGAACTGCCGGGCATCACCTACGTGCCGCTGTTCACTTACGAAGCCATGCTGGCGGTGGCCAACCAGCACGCGTTGGCGAACAAGTCCTACATCGTGCCGGAAGACCTGCTGACAGAAACCCTGATCACCTACCCGGTGGAACGTGACCGCCTGGACATCTTCACCCGCTTCCTGGAACCGGCCGACGTTGAACCGGCCCAGGTACGGACTTCGGAGCTGACGGTGATGATGATGCAACTGGTGGCCAGCGGCCGTGGGGTGTGCGGCATGCCCCACTGGGCGCTGCATGAATACAGCTCGCGCGGGTATGTGAAGGCCAAGCGTTTGGGTGAGAAGGGTTTGTTCGCCACCTTGTATGCGGGCATTCGTGCCGACATGCTCGATGCGCCTTACATGCGCGACTTTTTGCTGACGGCCAAGGACACCTCATTTTCCACCTTGGATGGCGTCAGCGCGGCGCGTTGAACGGGCTTCAAGTGTGTGGCCTTGTGTGAGTAATGCCGGTCAGTTAAACGCAGCCCCCCCTGTGGGAGCGGGCTTGCTCGCGAATGCGGTGGGTCAGTCAACGTATCCAGTGACTGGTATCGCGCTTTCGCGAGCAAGCTCGCTCCCACATTTTGATCTTCGTTGCTTTGAGTATTGCGTTCGCTTAACTGACCGGGATCAGGGCTTGCCAGCGATGCAGGCAAGCCAGCTCCCACAGTGAATTTCAGTCAACGTGCAATTCACGCCACATGTGGATCTTGTCGAAGTATTCGACGCCTACCCGCACCGCCAGTGGCTCCAGGCCGTACTGAATGAAACCGCAGCGCTGGTAGAGCGCAAAGGCGGCGTCATTGCCGGCGGTGACCGTCAGTTGGATCAGCTTCAGGCGCGGGTGGCGGCGGGCTTCTTCCAGTGCCGCTTGCACCAGTTGCCGCCCCAGCCCCTGCTGTTGATAAGCCTCGGTCACGTACATGCCGAACAAGGTCACTTTGTGCCGGGCCTTTTCCCGTGGCTCGAACGCAAGGCCGACAATACCCGCCAACTGATCGCCGTCGAAGGCGCCAAACAGACGGTCCAGCGGGCTGTCGAGGCGTTTTTCCCACCAGTTCAGGGGCATCAGAGCACGCTCGGCCACGCTGGAGGTGAACGCCTGGGGATAAGCGCCATACGCCTGTAGCATCAACGCCCGGTAAGCAGGCGCGTCTTTAGCCTCCAGCGCGCGAATGATCATGCGTCGATCAGCGACGCGCGGTAGAGCGGCAGGATCGTATCGCGGGTCAACGGCGCCAATTGCAGGCCGCCATCGCCCGAGGGGTCGATCCAGCGGATTTCTTCAATTTCCGCCGCTGGCATCACCGCAACGTCGATCTGCACCTGGAACAGCTCGGCCTGCACGGTGAAGCCCGGTTCGTTGGCGGCAGGCGCCGAGAATTGGCCCAAGTACGTGGCGTCCTCTACCTTGATGTGCAGGTTCAACTCTTCATAAAGCTCACGGGCCAGCGCCTGGACGGGTTGTTCACCCGCGTCGATCTTGCCGCCAGGTTGCATGAACGCCTGGGTGCCGCGCTTGCGCACCAGCAGGGTCTGGCCGGCTTGATCAATGAGGATGGCGGCGGCGATGCGGATGGTTGAATCATTCATGAAAGAATCGAGGTCTCTTCGGGCTGTTTGATAAATACGCTGTACTTGGCGCCTTCCATCGCTTCGAACGCGATCAATTTGTCCACCAGCGGCAAGTTCAGCACTTTGCCGGCATTGAGCAACAGCATGCCGTTATCGGCGTTGAGGTTACGGGCCAACACCATACCGGCCTCAAGCTCACGGGTGGTGAGGACTTTGACCGTAGGGTCGCCCAGGGTCACGTCGCTGAGGAAGGTGGCGCAGGCTTGCACAAAATCTTCCACCAACGCCGGGTCATACAGGCGCCCGGCGTACTTGCGGATATACAACAGCGCTTCGTCGCTGTTGAGGTGTCGCTCCAGGATCAGGCCTTTCTGCAATTCGATAAAGTCCACCGCCAGCTTCAGCAGCCGTGAACCGGGCGGGATGGTATCGCCCTTGAGGTGGTCGGGAAACCCCGTGCCGTCCCAACGTTCCTGGTGATGACGAATGATCCGCGCCGCGTCCTTCATCGGCTCCAGGGTCATCAGCAACGACTCGCTCTGCCCCGGATACTCACGGTACAAACCGCGGTCGGTGCTATGCAGTTTGTCCGACGGTGCAACCATCATGCTGTCGGTCCAGCTCAACTTGCCGATGTTGTACAACGCGGCGGCCATGGTCAGGTCACGGGTGCTGGATTCGTCCATGGACTGGGCGGCGCAATACACGCGGATCAACTCGATCAACGCACGGTTGGTCTGTTTGTCCTTGGGCAAGCGCAGGTTGGCCAGCAGCGAGAACACTTCGGTGCCGGTCACGTAGCTGCGCTTGAGCTCGTCGTAGGCCAGGTCGAGCATGTCGGCGGTTTGTTGCAACTCGGCGGTACGCGCCGCCACACGTTTTTCCAGGGTGGCGTTGAGCAGCTTGAGCTGTTCGGTCTGGTCTCGGGCCAGGCGTTCAAGCCGTTGGTGCTCGAGGGTTTGCTGCAACACCAGTTGCAACTCCTCGTCGTTCCAGGGTTTGCTGATGTAGCGGTGGATCTGCCCGTCGTTGATCGCCTTGATGATGGTGGTCAGGTCGGCGTAGCCGGTGAGCAGGATGCGGCTGGTGGCGGGATACAGGCGGTGGACCTCGGCCAGCAGCGTGGCGCCGTCCATGCCGGGCATGCGCGCATCGCTCATCACCAGATCGATAGGCCGGGTCGCCATGATCTCCAGCGCCTGGGCGCCGCTGGTGGCCAATACCACGTCATAGGGCTGGCCGCGCAGCAGGCGGCGCAGGCTGTTAAGGATCGACTCTTCATCGTCGACCAGCAAAACAACGGACTTCGTAGCGAGTTGTTCATCCATGGCGACTCTGCCTTCAAATTAAACGAAGTTAGGCTAAATTGAATCCGCGCAATACAAAGCGCGATTGATTTGACGCCAACTGGCCGTCGATATCAAGGGAACTCAACTATGCTGCACTGCATGCTCGCGCCCCGTTCAGTTGTAGAACCAGGGAAGGAATTGTCATGCCATCAAGCCTTTTGCACGTGCCGAGTGCGCCATGAGGACGGAATCGGGCCGGGCCAACCGGCGCATCCTGATCGTGGATGACACGGCTTCGATCCACCAGGATTTCCGCAAGATCCTTTGTGCCGACGAGTACGGCGAGCCCTCCCTCGACACTCTGGAGTCCGCCCTGTTCGGCACCACGGTGCCGGTGCGCCAGGCGTTTGACCTGGACTCGGCCTATCAGGGCCAGGAAGCCTTGGCGCTGGTCAAGAAAGCCCTGGACGCCCACTCGCCCTACGCCATGGTGTTTATCGACATGCGCATGCCCCCTGGCTGGGACGGCCTGCACACCATCGAACAGTTGTGGGAGGTGGACCCCAACCTGCAAATCGCGCTCTGCACGGCCTATTCCGACTATTCCTTCGAGGCCATCGAAGCGCGCCTGAAGTACAACGACCAACTGCTGATCCTGAAAAAGCCCTTCGACCACCTGGAAATCCGCCAGATGGCCAGCGCCCTGACCTGGAAATGGCAACTGGCCCAGGACGCGGCCCTCAAGGTGATCAGCCTGGAGCGCACCATCGAGGAACGCGTGCAGGAGCTGCTCAAGGTCTCGCACTTATTGCAATACGACGCCCTGACGGAGTTGCCCAACAGCACGTTGCTGGGCGACCGCCTGACCCAGGCGATCGCCTTGGCCCGCAGGCACGACACGCAACTGGCGGTGATGTTTCTGGGGCTCGACCGCTTCAAGCGCATCAACAACGCCCTGGGCTATCCGGCAGGCGACGAGGTGCTGGCGCAGGTGAGCCTGAGCCTGGTGGCGGCGGTGCGGGCGTCGGATTCGGTGTTTCGTTATGGCTCCGATGAGTTCGTGGTGCTGCTTAACGATATCCAGCCCCCCCAGCAAACCCAGCACATTGCGCAAAAGGTACTCAATGCCGTCAGCGCGACTCGCCATGTCGCGGGGCATGACCTGAGTGTGAGCGCCAGCCTGGGCATCAGTATTTACCCCGATGACAGCGACAATGCCGTGGGTTTGCTCAAGCACGCTGAAACCGCGATGCGCACCAGCAAAGAACGCGGCCCGGGGGATCTCAGCTTTTACACCGAAGACATGAACCTGCGCGCCCAGCACCAGCAAAACCTGGAAAGCGCGATCCGCCAGGCGCTGGACCGCGATGAGTTTGTGCTGCATTACCAGCCCAAGCTGGCGCTGGAGACCGGGCGCATCGTCGGTGCGGAAGCGCTGACACGCTGGTTTCGACCGCAGTCGGGTTGGGTCAGCCCGGCGGAGTTTATTCCGGTCGCCGAAGACAGCGGCCTGATCGTACGCCTGACTCAGTGGGTACTGCGCCAAGCCTGTACACAGGCCCAAGCCTGGCGCGAGATGGGCCTGGCGCCCCTGCGCATGTCGGTGAACATCTCGGCGATCGACTTTCGCCAACGGGACTTCGTCGACAACCTGGCCGCCATCCTCAAGGACACCGGCCTGCCGCCCACCCAACTGGAACTGGAAATCACCGAAAGCGTGCTGATGCAGAACGTCGACGAAACCGTGGAAACCCTGCAAAAGATCAAGGCCATGGGCATCCGCCTGGCCCTGGACGATTTCGGCACTGGCTACTCCAGCCTCAGCTACCTGCGGCGCTTTCCCATCGACGTGCTGAAGATCGATCAATCCTTCGTGCGCGGCCTGCGCATCAATAGCCAGGACGAACAACTGATCAGCGCTATCATCGGCATGGGCAAGAGCCTGGAACTGAACATCATTGCCGAAGGCGTGGAAACCGTCGGCCAACTGAATTTCCTCAAAGCCCAGCAGTGTGAGGAGGGCCAGGGTTTTCTGTTCAGCAAGGCGCTGCCTTCGAAAGATTTCGTGCAGTTGCTGCAAACGGATAGCGCGACACTGATGCCGGATCAATAAAATCAATAGCCCTGGGCCTGCAAGGAGTGCTCGCTTGAGCAATGTCGTAAACCACCGTTCCGGCCTGATGTTCGCGTTATGCCTGGGCACCGCATCGCTGTCAGCCGCGCCGCTGGACGAAGCACTCAAGCCCTTGCCGGCGGTTCCAGTACTGGACCCTGCCAAGGTTGAATTGGGTCGCCAACTGTTCAACGAGCCGCGTTTGTCGGTCAACAACACCTTGTCCTGCGCGAGCTGTCACCAACTGACCAGCGGCGGCGCCGACAACAAGCCATTCTCCATTGGCTTTGACGGCAAACCGGTGCAGATCAACACCCCGTCCGTGTTCAACGCCAGCCTGAACTTCAAACAGTTCTGGAACGGTCGGGTGGACACGCTGGAGGCCCAGGTCGAGCAGGTGGTGATCAGCCCGGTGGAAATGGGCAGCGACTGGAAAACCGTGGTGCGCAACCTGTCTGCCCTGCCCGCCTACCAGAACGCGTTCGAACAGGCCTATCCCGATGGCGTCACCGCTTCCAATGTGCAAAATGCCCTGGCCACCTACGAGCGCACGCTGCTGACACCCAACTCGCGGTTTGACCAATACGTGCTGGGCAACACCGATATCCTGACCCGCCAGGAAAAATACGGCTACCAACGCTTCAAGGATTACGGCTGCATCGCCTGTCACCAGGGCGTGAACATTGGCGGCAATATGTTCCAGAAGTTCGGCGTGATGGGCGACTACTTCAAGGCCCGCGGCAACCCGCTGGAATCAGACCTGGGGCGCTACCTGCTGACCCAGGATGAAGAGGACCGCCATGTGTTCAAGGTGCCCAGCCTGCGCAATGTGGCCGTCACGGCGCCGTACTTCCACGACGCCTCGGCCAAGACCCTTGAAGAGGCGGTTGACGTAATGTTCAAGTACCAGTTGGGGCGCAACCCGTCCCAGGAAGACAAGGACCTGATTATCCAGTTTCTCAAGACCCTGACCGGTGAATGGGCGGGCAAACCGTTATGAGACCCTTGTCACGCCGACGCACCAGTCAGATCCTGCTAGGCCTCATCACCCTGCTCCTGGCCTCCACCCTGGTGTTTTTGTACTTCAAGTCTTCACGCGACCAGACAGCCACTTATACCCAGTCGCGCGACTTGATCCGCCAACTCCAGCAGCTCAATGCCCAGTGGGACAGCGAAGTACTCAAGGCCCGCATCGCGATCACCCACAACTACGACCCACTGGTCACACCGCTGACCGAAATGACCCGCATCGGCGCTGAACTGGAGAGCCGCGACACCTACCACAGCGCTGCCGACCTGCCCGGTTGGCAAGCCAGCCATGCGGCGTACCTGACGGCCATCGAGGAAAAAGCCCGGCTCGTCGACCAGTTCAAATCCCACAACGCAGTGCTGCGTAACTCATTGGCTTTTTTGCCGACGGCCGAAGACGACATCCAGGCCCAATTCAACAGCATGACCGACGAAGGCCGCCTGCAACTGCAAAGCGTGGCCACCGACACTTACGACCTGCTGCTCAGCAGCCTGGAGTTCGCCCAGGTCACCAGCGACGAACGTGCCGCCGATATCCTGGTGGGCCTGGGCAAGCTGGCCATCAACCAACAGAGCCTGCCCAGCGAGTTCCAGGCACCGGTGGAGATTCTCAGCAATCATATTTCGCTGATCCTGCGCGAACAGCCACTGGTCAACAGCCTGCTCGAGCGGATTGCCGCCGTACCGGTGGCCGAACACCTCGATGACCTGACCACTCACCTCAATCAGGACCAGCAGGCCACTGACCTCATCGATCATCAGTACCATCGCTACCTGCTGATCTTCTCGACCTTGCTGGTGGTGTTACTGCTTTATCTGGCGGTGCGCCTGCTGCGCAGCTTCGCCGAGATCAACCGCGTCAACCGCGCGTTGCAGGCCGCCAACGAAACCCTGGAGCAACGGGTGGAGCGGCGCACGCAACAGCTCAAGGATGCCCAGAGCGAGCTGATGGACAGCGCCCGCCAGGCCGGCATGGCGGAGATCGCCACCAACGTGCTGCACAACGTCGGTAACGTGCTCAACAGTGTGAACATCTCCGCCGACCTGGTCAGCCGCAAGTTGCGCAGCAGCAAGGCGCCCGGCCTGGGCAAGGCCATGCAACTGATCAACGCTCACCAAGGCGACCTGGGTACCTTCCTTACCGAGGATGAAAAGGGCAAGTTGCTGCCGGGCTATCTGAACCAGTTGGTCGAAGCGATTGCCACCGAACAGCAAGGCATGAGCGATGAGCTGGCGCAGTTGAGCAAAAGCGTGGACCACATCAAGGACATCGTCTCGACCCAGCAATCCTATGCGGGTGCGTCTACCTTGCTGGAGCCGGTCAATATCAGCGCCTTGATGGATGACGCCCTGCGCATGAACGCCGGCGCGCTGAGCCGTCACCATGTCACTGTTGTGAAGGCGTACGCCCCGGTGCCGGAGATATTGGCGGACAAGCACCGGTTACTGCTGATCATGGTCAACCTGATCAGCAATGCCAAATACGCCATGGACAAACTGTCTGAGCGGCCACGGCAAATCACCCTGGCGGTGGAATCGGTAGGCGATGAGACCCTGAAGATCAGTGTGAAGGACGATGGCGAAGGCATACCGCCCGAGAACATGGCACGCATCTTCACCCACGGTTTTACCACCCGCAAGGAAGGCCACGGCTTCGGCCTGCACAGCTGCGCCCTGGCCGCCGTGGAAATGAACGGCCAGCTCAGCGCCCACAGCGACGGGCCGGGCCTTGGCGCCGTCTTCACCTTGACCATCCCCCTGACCCTTGCCGGAAGCAGCTCATGAACCAACCTCCCAACCGGCGCATCCTGCTGATCGATGACACACCGTCCATCCATGAGGATTTTCGCAAGATCCTGATGCCCGACGAAGCCTCAACCGAAGCGCTGGATGAGATGGAGTCGGCACTGTTTGGCGACGCGGCCAAACCTCAAGCCCAGGCATTCGAACTGCACGGCGCTTATGGCGGCGAAGAAGGCCTGGGCTTGCTGACCAGCGCCATGGCGCAAGAGCGCCCCTATGCGTTGGCCTTCGTTGACATGCGGATGCCCCAGGGTTGGGACGGCGCCAAGACCATTGAAGAACTGTGGAAAGTCGCCCCTGACCTGCAAGTGGTGGTGTGCACCGCCTACTCGGACTATTCCTGGGATGACCTGTTGTTTCGCCTGCACGCCCACGACCGCCTGCTGATCCTGAAAAAGCCGTTCGACAACATTGAAGTCCAGCAAATGGCCAACACCCTGGCCAACAAATGGGACATGGCGCGCCGCGCCTCCCTGCAAACCTCGCAGCTGGAGCGGTTGGTGGAAGAACGCACCCAAGCGCTGCAACTGGAAATTGAAGAGCGCAAGCTCCTGGAAAGCCAACTGGTGCAGTCGGAAAAACTCGCCTCACTGGGGCAACTCGCGGCCGGTGTCGCCCATGAGATCAACAACCCGGTGGGCTTTATTTCCTCCAACCTCAGCACCCTCGACAGCTACTTCAAGCAGCTGCAACAGATGCTCGATGCCTACCAGCGCAGCGAAGCGCACATCGGGGCGCCAGAACATCGCGAACCGCTCACGGCATTGCGCAACGAGCTGGACCTGGATTTTCTCAAGGACGACATTCCGATCCTGATCCGCGAATCCAAGGACGGCATCGGCCGTGTGGTGCAGATCGTCAAGGACCTGAAGAACTTCTCACGGGTGGATAACGACCAGACCTGGCAATTCGCCAACCTGCAGCAAGGCATCGATTCGACGCTGAACATCGTCGCCAGCGAACTCAAGTACAAGGCCGATGTGGTCAAGCACTACACGCCGCTGCCGGAAATCGAATGCCTGGCCTCCCAACTCAACCAGGTGGTGATGAACCTGGTGATCAACGCCGCACAAGCCATGGGCCCTGAGCGCGGCACCATTACCATCAGCAACGGAGTGGAAGGCGAAAACGTGTGGCTGGAAGTCGCAGACAACGGCTGTGGGATTGCCCCCGACACCGTGCAGAAGATTTTCGACCCTTTCTTCACCACCAAGCCGGTGGGCGAAGGGACGGGGTTGGGGTTGTCGTTGTCCTACGGGATCGTCAAGAAACACCGTGGCGATATCAGCGTCAGCAGTGAGGTAGGCAAGGGTACGAAGTTTCGGGTAGTACTGCCGATTCGGCAGACGGCGGCGTAGGGCACGCCGCCGAATCATGCTCATGCGTCAGCTTTTTTCGGGCTCGACCCAAACGATGCAAAACGCTTGTTGAACCCGGCAATCCGGCCTTCGGCCTGGGTCTTGCGCTGCTGGCCGGTGTAGACCGGGTGCGAGGCGCTGGAGACGTCCAGCGGGATGTAGGGATAGGTGTTGCCGTCGCTGTGCTTATGGGTGCGATCACTGTCGGCGGTAGAACCGATGAGGAAGAACACGTCGGCGGCAGTGTCGTGGAACAGCACGGTGCGGTAGTCGGGGTGGATACCAGCTTTCATGAGGCCTCCGGGGCGTCTGGGTGCGGTTGATTTGTTATACAGTAACACAACATCAAGCACCCAAACGAGAACCTTTTGCAATAAGGTTAGGCTTGTTGCGTCTAGTAAGACGATGCTGAGAGCGGCCCGAAACTATCAATGCTGACAAGGGTAGAACCGAATCAAGCGCCGACAGGTGTCTATCCCACGCCAGTCTGTCCAACCCGCGTTGCCAAACTGAATATTCCCACAGGTTGTCTATGGTTTCCTGACAGGCGCAGAATGGCGGATCGACCTGAAGAGTCCGAACCCAAGGAAACCGTATGAGCCTGTCCTTGTTAAGCCGCTACGCCTTCTTTGCTGTGTGCGTCATTTTCACCCTCGCCAGCCTCCCCTTTATCGAACATGAATGGCTGTGGCCGATCACGCTGGTCACCGGCGTACTCAGCCTGATCGGCATTGTCGACCTGCTGCAAAGCCCCCATGCGGTGCGCCGTAACTATCCGATCCTGGGCAATATCCGTTACCTGGTAGAAACCATCCGCCCGGAAATCCGCCAGTACCTGCTGGAGTCCGACAGCGACGCCCTGCCCTTCTCCCGCGCCCAGCGCTCGCTGGTGTATTCGCGCGCCAAGAACGAAACGGCGGACAAACCCTTCGGCACCCTGATTGACGTGTACCAGTCAGGCTTTGAATTTATCGGCCACTCCATGCGCCCTGCGCCACTGAGCGACCCCAGCAGCTTTCGCGTGATGGTCGGCGGCCCGCAGTGTGCACAGCCATACTCGGCGTCGGTGTTCAATATCTCGGCCATGAGTTTCGGCTCATTGAGCGCCAACGCGATCCGGGCACTCAACCACGGCGCCAAGCTCGGCAACTTTGCCCATGACACCGGCGAAGGCAGCATCAGCCCCTATCACCGAGAAAACGGCGGCGACCTGACCTGGGAACTGGGCAGCGGTTACTTCGGTTGCCGCACCAGCGACGGCCGTTTCGACCCCGAACGCTTCGCCGTGCAGGCCCAGAACCCGCAAGTGCGCATGATCGAAATCAAGATGAGCCAAGGTGCCAAGCCCGGCCATGGCGGGATCCTGCCCAAGCACAAGGTCACCCAGGAAATCGCCGATACGCGCGGCATCATGATGGGCGAAGACTGCATATCACCGTCGCGCCACAGTGCGTTCTCCACGCCCATCGAGCTGATGCAATTCATTGCCCAATTGCGCGAACTGTCCGGCGGCAAACCGGTGGGCTTCAAGTTCTGCCTGGGCCACCCGTGGGAATTCATGGGCATCGCCAAGGCCATGCTCGAAACCGGCATCCTTCCGGATTTTATCGTGGTGGACGGCAAGGAAGGGGGCACCGGCGCCGCCCCCGTGGAGTTCACCGACCATATTGGCGTGCCACTGCGTGAAGGCTTGCTATTCGTGCACAACACCCTGGTGGGCCTGAACCTGCGCGACAAGATCAAGCTGGGTGCCAGCGGCAAGATTGTCAGTGCGTTCGACATCGCCAGCGTCCTGGCCATCGGCGCCGACTGGGCCAACTCGGCGCGTGGTTTCATGTTCGCCATTGGCTGCATTCAGTCGCAGTCATGCCACACCAACAAATGCCCGACCGGCGTGGCGACGCAAGACCCACTGCGTCAACGTGCCTTGGTGGTGCCGGACAAGGCCCAGCGGGTATTCAACTTCCACCGCAACACGCTGCACGCTTTGGCCGAAATGCTCGCCGCCGCCGGGCTCGATCACCCGTCGCAGTTGTCGGCCAAGCACTTGGTGCGACGCATGTCGGCGACCGAGATCAAACTGTTTTCGCAGTTGCATGTATTCCTGAAGCCTGGGGAATTGCTCACCGGGGAAGTGAACGGCGAGTTTTATTCGCGGATGTGGCAGATGGCGCGGGCGGACAGTTTTGAGCCTCATGAAACCGCAGCAGCCTGAAGGACGCCTGCCATGCTGAAAGTCATCGCTGAGGACTTTATCAAGCCCGAACATGTGGAAACCGTGCGCCCCTGGTACGCCGAACTGGTGGAAAAAACCCGCCAGGAACCGCTGTGCATCGCCTACGACTTGTTTGTCGATCAAAAAGACCCCGGGCACTTCATTTTTATCGAGCAATGGCCGGATCAAGCGGCGCTGGATGCGCACTGCCAGACCGAGCACTTCACCCGGTTGGTGCCCCAGATCAATGAGCATCAAGCCAAGCCATGCCGGGTCTTGTTGATGGACGCTTTCTGACCCGCCGCCTGCTGAACCGGACCACCGACGGCATCGTTGAAACAAGGAGATTCACATGCCGTTATTGGACTTCGTCGCTATCGCCGCGCAACTGCCCGGCAGTTGGACATCCACACGTCTGGGCCAGGTTGGCCCGGCGCGGATCAAAGTACTGCGCATGGATGAACAGGCGTACGAGGAAGAGACCCACGACTACAACGAAGGGTTGTTGGTGATCAGCGGGTACTTGCACCTGCGCATCGGTGATCAAGCCATCAGGGTGGACGCCGGCCGGATGTACCTGGTGGAAGCCGGCACTGCCCACGGTGTGCTCATAGGCAGCCAGGGCACCCTGGTGATCATTGATCTCTAGAGACATTCAGTAATACCCAGCCTTTGCAATTGCTTACAAATACCGCCAACCTGCGCCCGCCCTACGTGCGGCGACGCCCACGCTCACCTATCGTCAATCAACTACTTGTTCAAGAGCCCGCTGCCATGCTGAACGGACGCGACCCGCGCATCGATTTTTTTCGGGGCCTGGCGTTGATCTTCATTTTCTGGGATCACGTGCCTCACAACCCCCTGGCCAATGTCACCGTGCAGAATTTCGGCTTCAGTGACGCCGCCGAAATCTTCGTGTTCCTGGCCGGCTACGCGGCGGTGCTGGCCTACGGCAAGATCCTGCTGCGCGACGGCTACGTGTTTGCCTGCGTGAAGATCCTGCGCCGGGTATGGACGCTTTATGTGGTGCATATTTTCCTGTTGGCGTTGTTGATGGGCATCGTGATTTTTGCCAACAGCCATATCGAAACCCGCGATCTGGTGCAGGAGATGGGCCTCGAGTATTTCCTCACTCACACCCAGCAGGCCCTGCTCGATGAGCTGTTGCTGCGCTTCAAACCCAACCTGACCGACCCATTGCCGCTGTATATCGTGCTGATGATGAGCCTGCCCATTACCCTGCCGCTGCTGGTGCGAGCGCCCACGCTGATGGTGGCGATATCGTTAGCGGTGTATCTGCTGGCGCCTTGGCAAGGCTGGAACCTGCCGGCCAGCAACGGCGGCGTGTGGTACTTCAACCCTGTCACCTGGCAATGCCTGTTTATCCTCGGCGGTGCGTCGGCCTTGCGTTCGCCAGGCCCGGTCGATGCACGCCCGCTGCTGCGCCAACCGCTATTCGTTGCCGCTGCGGTCTACGTGTTGGTGACCTGCGTGATCACCTTGTCGTGGCGCTGGCCCGAGGTGCACGACGCCTGGATGCCGAGGGCGATTGGCGAATGGCTGTACCCGATCAGCAAGACTGACCTGTCCCCCGTGCGCCTGCTGCACTTCCTGGCCTTGGCCTACGTCACCGCCAAACTCCTTCCCGATGTCGGCTGGACGCAACAGTGGCTGGCCCGACAACTGGCGCGGATGGGGCGTTATTCACTGGAAGTGTTTTGCCTGGGAGTGGTGTTGGCACCGTTGGCCGATATGCTCAATGCCATGGCCGGCGACTCCCTGGCGATCAAGCTGACCACGGCCCTGGCAGGGGCGGCGCTGATGGCGGCACTCGCGGGGTGGCTGGACGTGAACAAGCAACTGAACCAACGCGCCGCCGCCCGCGCCGCATCGCTACATAGTTAGCCACGGCGCCCATCAGCGGGATGATTCCATTGCCCTTCCACCTCACCGTGAAAGGAAATGGCGCCATGCCCACCCAGTTACTGCTCAACGGTTTATCCGGGACCTTGCAAGACAGCGAGTCCTGGAACCGGCAACAAGCCCTGGCAATGATCCGCGACACCGTCGCCCAAACCCTGGCCAGCCTCACGCCCCCCCAACAACGTGAGTATGTGAAGCTGCAGCGCGAGGCACATCGCGCACTCATGGCGGTGGAAGCCGCCAACAACACCCTGATCAGCACCTTCAAGGCGCAGGGCCTGGCACGCCTGAGGGCGAAGGTCGGCGGCCAGGATCCAGAAAAAATCTACCTGCACACACGCTATCTGGAACCGGTCTCGCCGCCCCTCCCGTGGGAGCCCCGTGCCAGCACGGTCAACGGCCTGAACCCCAAGCGCTTTCGCAGGGCGTATGACGAATGGAAATACCGGCCGCACCTGTCGACGATGTCATTGTGGGAAGCCGCGTGCCTGAACTTCAGTTTCGCCACCCAGACGCGCCAGGCTTCCGGCCACACATTCGTCGACGCTTCCTACCTGTCCGGCAGCCACGACAAGTCGCTGACGGTGGAGTCGTTTATCGCGATCACCCGCGAGCTGGACCTGGGCGGCGCGCTGCAAGCAACCCTCAATGCGCAGTTGCGCCCGGACGGCAACCTGCATGCCCTGTTGCGCACCAGTGCACGCGCCTGCCTGCGCTTCGAGGCCCTAGAAGCCTATCGCAATCGCCGCAGCTCTGGCCTGACCCTTGGGCTTTACAACACGTTGATCGAGGCCATCGACAAGGATGAAACGGTCCAGCACATTGAGCAATTGGCGCTGAGCAAACCGTCAGGTGTGTTTCCGCAGGTCACCCTCACGCCGCCCGCCAGCGCTGTTCCATTGCCGCTGCTGCTGATTCCGGTCGCCAGCCTTGGAGTAGTCTCCTACTTCCCTTTCCGCCCCGGTGGCGCGCTGCGTTTCCATCCCGATGCACGCAGCGCCCATGCCCAATTTCTGGCGCAACTCAAAGAAAGCCATCGCAAACACGACCTGGGCTGGTTTTCTCGCCAGTTGCCGATCACCGAACTCAACGAGTTCAAACGCCTGTTGTACGCGCAAGAGCGCCCCGAGGGTTTGTCTGCCGCTGCCGCTTTTCTGTACGACAGCCTGCACTACCTGTTCCCCGAACGCACGCTGGCTGACCTGCGCTTCACACCCGTGCCCAAGAGCCCGCGTCCCGTTTCAGTGGTCGACACCTTGACCGCCTCGATGGTGCAACAATTGCAGTCCAACCTGGCCACATTGGCCAATACCCGTACGGACCGCGACGTGCAAGCCGTCATCGATGGCGCCGCCGCGATTGCCGCCGAAGTCCTGGAATTGTTGCTGACGCCTGTACCGGGCGGCGTCACCGGCTTGAACCGGGTCATGCACGTGGCGGTATTCGGCAGCCTGGCCCACAGCGTCACGCAGGGCGTCAACGAAGCGCTCAAGGGCGAGGCCAGTACCTTTGCCGCCGCGATAGGTGACGTCGCCGACCTGGCAATCAGCGGCCTGCTGATCTCTACCGCCGGCCGAGTACATCGTCGCCGCATGAACCAGTTGCTCCAGCAACTGGGCAACCCGCGCAAAGTCACGCGCAACGATGGCAGCCCTGCGCTGTGGAAACCCGACATCAGCCCCTACGCGATCCTCGACCAACATCTGCTCAACGGCCAGATAGCCAATGCCCAGGGGATCTATTCGCTCAGGGGCAAACAGTACGTGTGGCTTCAAGCGGCCGAGCAAAAACACGTGGTGGAGGTGGGCTACGACAACCGCCTGATGCGCTTTGTGCTCAAGAACGACCACCAGGGCGGCTTTGCCCCACCGATTGTGTTCGCCCCGCACCTGGACGCCTGGACGCTGGACCTGCAAAACGCACACACCCTGTCCAACGTGCAATTGGCCGAACGCATGCTGCCCAATGGCGCTGCCGCCGTGCCCATTGAGTCCATGGAAAACCTGCTGCGCAGCACGGCCACCAACCGCAGTACCCTGGATGCTATCTGGGCAGGCCAGCCGACGCCGGTCAACCTTACCGAAGGGGTGCGTCGACTGCAGGCCGACCGTGTGATCGAACAACTCATCCACACCTTTCATCGACGCGACCACATGCCGCCCCACGCCGACGGTGCCGTGCTGTGCCTGCTGACTCAATTACCGGAGTGGCCGGCGGGCGCGGCAATCAATGTGTATGACGGCCAAGGCAATCTGAGCGAAACCTACAGCGCCAGTGAGCAGACGACCACGGCCATTAATATCAAGCGGCGCGACGATGGCCGCTACGCGGGGCTTGATGATCCTGCTGACAGCGAAACGACGAGGCAGGCACTGTTTGAGCTGATCCTGCGCCAGCAACCCGCCGGTTCCGTATTGGGCAAGGCCGGTAGCCCGCTGCTCAACAATACCCAGCGTATCGCCCGCTTGCGCCTGCAAATCAGCGCCCTGGCCCAGGCCCGACGTGCCGACCTGTTCAACGCCATGACTCGTTTCGCCGGTTACGCCCGCCACGAAATGCCTGCGGACCATCCGGCCCGTTCGCTTGTACCCACCAGGGTGGCTCAACCGCTGGTAGCGATCACGCCATTGCTGCGAAAACTGCACGAACGCTATCCCCCGCTCACGCCAGCCAACCTGGCACAATTGCTTGAGCAACACCCACTGACCTCAGAGCAGCAAGCACGCTTTTTACAGGACGCCACCCTGCCACCCACAGTCCATCAAGGGCTGGAACAACACCGCATCGCGTTGCGTCTCGATGCCGCCATCGACGGCCTGTACCATTCGCGCCCGTTCAATCCAGACAACGACCAGTGGGCCCGGGAGTTTGCATCCAGCCTGCTACGCACGCGGCTCAACCGCGCTTTCGTGGTGACCGAGGTCGTCGATGGCGTTATCACCCGGCCCTATGTCTCGACGGGGCCCGATGACACCACGGTTGAACTGCGCCATTACGGCGAAGGCCGCTACGAAGCGTATGACATGCGCAACGGCGGCACCATTCCTGTATCGCCCACCACCGACAGTTTTTACCTGGCCATTGCCTCGGTGCTGCAACCTCACGAACGCACCCAATTGGGCATGACCGCCGACACCGATGCCAAGGGCCTGCGCAAAACCCTGGGCGACCTGATGAGCGAACGGCGCGGCCCCGAAGGTGTCAGCCTGCTCAACGGTTCTCTGGGGCAGTACGAACAGAATGTGCTGCTGCCGGCGCACGTGCAGGCGAATGCCGAGGGCATCTATCAATGGCGAGACCAGCAGTTGATTGCCCTCTACGGCTCGCTGTATCCGATCACATTCGATCAACAAGTGCTCAAGTGGCGGCTCAAGCATCCGCAGAAAGTCGGCGTCGATACACCACGGCTCGAACACAATGGCCACGGCGCCTGGCGCTTGGCCAGCGAAGACCCGCTTAGCTGGGATGACCATGCATTGCTCTATCGCCTGGGCCCGCAAGAGCTCCACATCGACCGGCCAACCTCGGCACGCATCCTCGCCATCACCGATACCCCGGCTCGGGCCCTGCGTGAAGTGCACAGCGCCGGCCTGCCGCCACCGCCGCTGCTTGCCGATACCCGTAAGCGGGTGGCTATCGAGCGGCAAATCCTGCACTTCATCGAGGCCATGCGCACGGCGTCAGCCCGCCAAAACGCCCGCCCGACCCTGCAATTGATGTTGCTGAGCCTGCTGCCGGGCTGGCCTGAGACCCATGTGTTGCAAGTGGTGGGCAGACAACGCCAAGTACTGGCGCAATACCCGGCCAGGGTCAAAAACCCCATAGAGAAGATCTTGATTTCAGAAGCCGACGCCCGAGGGCCGACGCCGCTGCACGATGCGGCACTCAATGACACCCTGGTCCAGGCACTGCTGGGGGAACTGCCAGGCACCGTGCAAGAACGCCAGTTCAAGTTGGCAAAGAAAATCGCCGAGTACGCCTACCAGGAACGGGCCCAGTTGTTCGAGCAGTTTTACACGCAAAGCGAACAGCCCGGCACACTTCTGGAGACGCGCCTGAAAGCTCAACATCCCCATCTGCCCGTCAGTGCCGTCAGGGCCATCCTCGGCCAGGCCACGCTCAAAGAACAGCGCCAGCTCCAGGACAAGGATCAGGTCGGCCTGCGCCTGGCCGAACAAGCCCGGCTGACCGCCAACGACCTGCGCCTCAACCGTGCGTATGAAGGCCTGTACCTGACCACCCTGATGAACCCCGACAGCGACTCCATCATCTTGCACTTGCTCAAAACCCTTCCGGGCTGGCCTGCACAATTGCGCCTGGATGTTCACTCTGAACGCGACCCGGGGCGCCTGCTCGAGAGCGGCGGCAATCTGAACGGCACCGATCGCCGCTCACTTATCCGGGAGGGTGGGCGTTACCGTGCGCTCGACGCACAAGGCCGTTCACTCAACGATCCGGCAGACAGTACCTGTGACTTGTTGAGCGCGATTATCCTGCTGCTGTCGACACGCGAATGCGAGGCCTTGGGCGTGGCTGACCGGCTGGACCTAACGGCGCTGCAGGCGCGTATCGTCGACCTGGCGCTCAACCAGCGGGTGTCGATCAAACGGTTGCTCGACCTGCCCCATATTC
Source organism: Pseudomonas sp. KT_2_4 (assembly GCF_041410225.1). NCBI lineage: Bacteria > Pseudomonadati > Pseudomonadota > Gammaproteobacteria > Pseudomonadales > Pseudomonadaceae > Pseudomonas > Pseudomonas sp. KT_2_4. The sequence continues at coordinate 5,183,724 of NZ_CP166962.1, read as the reverse complement.
CGCCATGGCTGCAGCCGCCCATGCAGGTAAACAGCTCGTTCGTGGTGTACCCGCTTTCGCTGCAAAACCTGTGGCCCGCCCGCCCCCTTCGGTCGCCAGACCTGATCAGCAAAGTCCAGGCGCTCTACCCCAGCCTCAATGCGTTGCACGCCGGTGATCTGATCGACTCACTGGGCCTGTCACAACCCGCCCTGCTGCTGGAACTGGAACGGCGCAGAGTCGAATACGCCAGCCTGGATTACGGTTTGACTCGGTGGGCAGAAACCCCGCAGCCCATTGACGACTCTGCCAGCGACCCCTTGGGGCTGAACATGGGCCGGCGGCGCCACCTGGCCCAGCACATTCGTCGGGCCTGGCGCCGGGAAACCTGGCGCGGCCATATCCACGGCCAGTTCGATACCCACTGTATGATCCTGCGTCTGGATGACAACAACCTGCCCGACGCCGACTTCATCCTGGGAACACGGGGCTTTGAACACATTGAATACCTGAACATCTCGGGCAATGCTTTCCCGCCCACCGGCAACGCCTTTCTGAGTCGCTTTTCCAATCTGCGTACGCTGAATATCGATTGCCTGCTCAACGAGCTGCCCGTCGAAATCACCCAGATGCGCCAGCTGCAAATTCTGAACCTGGGTGGCAACAACATCACCTTGACCGAGGAGGCTCGCCAACGCTTGGGGCAAATGACGGCGTTGCAGGAGTTGAACCTGAACGACAACCCGTTGCGCCTGGCTCCGGACGTCAGCGCCATGGAGCGTTTACGAATCCTCAACCTGCGTAACACCCAGCTCGATCAATGGCCCGCCGGGGCTGAAAGCAGGCCTCTGCTGACCCAACTGCTGCTGCAGGAGAATCAACTGACGACGTTACCGCCGACCCTGTTCCAATCCGATCGAAGGGTCCGCTCCAGCCGCAATATCAATTTGCATGACAACCCGCTGAATGCCGAGTCCCTGGCATTGATAGGTGAATACCGCCTGCGCACCGGGAACACCGCCGGTGGGCCACTACCCGGAATTGTCCATCAACTCCTCCCGGCAGATTGTTCCGATTGGTTGAGCGGCATACCGCAGGCTGAACACGCACAACGCCGCACCCTCTGGGACCAACTGCTGCAGATCGAAGAGCCCAGGCCCGATGACGCCTTTCGGGTGTTCCGGGATTTGACCAGCGCTTATGCCTACCGCAATACGCATTTGCGCCCAGCACTGACCGAACGCGTCTGGAAACTGATGGAGGCCATGGGCAACTCCACTGAATTGCGCAATGAAATCTTCCTCAACACCTACCTGGCAGGCACCTGCGGCGACGGTGCGCTGTTGACCTTCATTGATATGGAAATCGCGCACCGGCGTCACCAGGCCAAGGTGCAACCCGCCACTCTGCAAGCCAGCCGCGAACTGATGGAACTGAGCATCAGCGTATTCTTCCTGCGTGAACTGGACCAATTCGCCGAGGAACATATTCTGGCGCTGCGTGCCGCTGACAAAAACCCGGACGACGTTGAAATCAAGCTTTACTTGCGCATAGCGCTGGCTCAGGAGTTCAGCCTGCCGGTAGGTCGCGAGGAAATGCTGTACTCGGTCGACAGCTGGGTCAGCGCCGCAGACGTCACCCGCGCTCGCCAGCGGCTGCAAGCGCTCAAGAACACCGACGCCGCGTACGAAGCGCTGATGACCGAACCCTTCTGGATCGAGTTCATGACGCGCCACCTGCCAGAGCCATTCACGGCCATTCGGGACACCACGCGCCACAAAATCGAAAGGCTTAATCGGGAGGAATTGGACAGACGCTCGGACGCCTACCTGGACCGGCGCCAGGCAATCATCGACGATGAAAAGGAGGAGTTGGCCTCGCTGCTGCGACAACTGACGCAAGCCATACGGGCGTCAATCACCCAGCCCTGAAAGAAAACGGCCCGCCTGCTGCGGCAGGCCGTTGCAACAGGTTAAACCGAGCGCGTTGCAGTGCTAGGGGTAGCCGTTGGCTGCAATTTGAACACATGGTAAAGCACAGTCAGCAATACCAGGAACGCAGGCCCCACATACAAGGCCACGCGGGTGTCCGGGAAGTACGCCATCAGGCCCACCACCAGTATCAGGAACGCCAGCGCCAGGTAGGAGCTGACCGGGTACAGCCACATGCGGTACTTCAGGCCTGCCTGCTCGGCAGGGCTCAAACCTTTGCGGAACTTGAGCTGCGCCAGCAGGATCATCAGCCAGGTCCAGATCGCGCCGAAGGTGGCGATGGAGGTCACCCAGACGAACACCTGGTCCGGTACCAGATAGTTGAGCAATACGCCGAGCAGCAAGGCAAAGATTGACAACAGCAGCGCCTTGCGCGGCACGCCATTGCTGGAGGTCTGGCCAAAGGTAGCTGGCGCCTGGCCGTTCTGCGCCAGGCTATAGAGCATGCGCCCGGTGCTGAAGATACCGCCGTTGCAGGAGGACAGCGCGGCGGTGATCACCACGAAGTTGATGATGCCGGCAGCGGTCTTGATGCCAAGGCGCTCGAAGGTCATCACGAACGGACTGCCCTGGGTGCCGATTTCATTCCACGGGTAGATCGACAGGATCACGAACAACGCGCCGACGTAGAACAACAGGATGCGCCAGAACACCGAGCCAATGGCGCTGGGGATGGTCTTCTGCGGGTTGCGCGCCTCACCGGCGGTGAGGCCGATCATCTCGACGCCCAGGTAGGCGAACATCACCATCTGCAATGACATCAGCACGCCCTGCACGCCATTGGGCATGAAGCCGCCATGGGCCCACAGGTTGGAAATGCCCAGTGCAACGCCGTCATTGCCGAAGCCGAAGGCAATGATGCCGACGCCGCCGATTACCATGGCAATGATGGTGACGATCTTGATCAGTGCAAACCAGAATTCGAACTCACCGAAAGCCTTTACCGCGATCAGGTTGATGGTGCCCATGCTGATCAGTGCCGCCAGGGCCCAGATCCAACGCGGCGTGTCGGGGAACCAGACGCCCATGTACACCGCTACGGCGGTGATTTCCGCGACGCAGGTCACCAGCCACAGGAACCAGTAGTTCCAGCCGGTGAGAAAACCCGCCAACGGCCCGAGGTAATCCTGGGCATAGCGGCTGAACGAACCGGCCACGGGGTTGTGTACCGCCATTTCACCGAGGGCGCGCATGATCACCAGAATGGCCAGGCCACCGATGATGTACGAGAGCATGATCGCCGGGCCGGCCATTTCAATCGCCTTGGCCGAACCCAGGAACAGGCCCACACCGATGCAGGCGCCAAGCGCCATCAGGCGAATATGCCGTTCACCGAGTTCGCGTTTGAGCGGTCCGCCTTGAGCGGTCTCGCCAGGGGGCAGTGGTTTGCCGACAGGCATAGGGATACAACCTCATTTTGTTATTGGATTAAGCCACCGAGCCTGTGGTGCAGCAGCGTGTAGGCCGATACACCGGCTTGACCGGGTCTGCCTCGTGGGCAAACCCGCCTGGCGGGCGTAGGCGGCCAGGTCAGCGGGGCGTCAGTATAAAAAGCAAGCGGTAGGATATTTCACTCTATAAACACACAAATTTGGCGATATGCCCCGTAAAAAAGTCCTTGGGCGGGGGAAGTACCAGGCCTCTAGACCGGCCTTCCCAGGGTAAAACGGCGCAGAGTATTGCATAACCTGTTACCGGTTGGGCTCGCGCATCCGCCGCAGGCGCGAGCGAGCCCACCTTGGCAGTCAGTCAACACTGAAGAACAAACGCCGCGCCAACAGCCTGGAAATGCTCGCCCGTTCGATCTCCAGGGTCTGCTGTACACGGCCGGTCTGGCCGGTGCGAATCCGCGCGAACGCCTGGGCTTCGGCCTGGGCCTGGGCCTGGCGCCCGAGGCGTTCCTGTTCAGGGCTCTTGAGGTGGGCAGCGGTGTAGTGGTCGTCCGGCCCCTGGCGGTTTTCATAGTGAAAATGCGCGTAACACAGGGGCAGCCCGGTGTCCGCGTCCTGCACGACATACACTTGGATAAAATCCCGGGCTTTGTCCTTGATGGGCACGCGCGCGTCTTGGCGAACGATGCGAACTTCATTGAGCCCGTGCAGAAAGTCCACGTCTTCGGCGCGACTCAACTTCAGCTTGCTCGCGCGCACCCGCGCCTCCACACCCGCTGCGTCCAACCGCAGCGCGGCGGCACGCAACTGGGTGGCACGCACTCTCGCCGTGTTTTGCTGGGTAGGCTTCAGCCGTGACGGGTTCAAGGTCAGCAGTTTCTTGTCGATATCCGCAGCGACCATCCGCCGGCTGTTGGCCTGAGCCGCCAGTAAGGCTTGCAGAGATGAAGGCTCGCATTGGCTGGCCAAGACCTGCACCTTGAGGATGGCGATATCGACATCTTCCAACAATCGCTGGCCCTTGTTCAGCAGCGCGCCCAATTGTGGGTTGGCCGTGCGCTGGGGCGCAGGCTCAACCGGCTCCCATATGCCGTCTTCAGCCTCGGTGAAGGTGGCAAGCACACTGCCTGTGTCATCCACCAGCTCTGCAGTGCCCGCTGGCGTCTTGATGCGTGCCACATAAACATCCCGGTTACGGGTGCGTATGATCTTTTTGACCCGCGTCCCTGCTGCGCTGGGCGGCCTGGGTTGTCTGGGTTGTCTGCCGCCGGGCAACGGTGCCAGCAGATCAGCCAGTTGCCCATCGGCTTGCTGGTGCAGGTCGGCCAACAGCGCCTGCAGTTTTTCCAGGTTGGGCAAGTCAAAGGTGTCCGGTGCCATGGCTCGCCAGAACTGAATATGGTCGTCGGTCACCGCGTAGACATGACTGAGGCTTTTAAGCAGTTCGATACGCTCCTCAACAGTGGTGGTCAGGTTCTCCAATTCGGCCAGAGAGCGGCTGGCCCAACGGGCCCGATTGATCACCCGGTTCAAGCTGTCAAAAAACTCTGCTTCCAGGGGCGGCCCTTCAATGTCGATGGTGATGCCCCACAGCGTGGTGACCTGCAACGCCTGCAAATCCAGAATGGAGGGGCGCGAAGGCAGCTGTGCGTCCAGCGCCCGGGCTTTGTCACGGCCCAGGCGCGGTACGCTGTTCAACTGCTCCATATAGGCGCTTTCCAACTTGCGATTGCTGATAGCTGCGTCCTCGGCCGTCACCTGTTCGCGCATGTTTTTTTTCAGGTTGGCATGGGCCTGACGGTTAAGGTCGGAGCCGGCTTCGTCATCGGTTTCGTCTTGCAGCAGATCCAACAAAGGTTTGATCCGCCGATTGATCTGGATCATGCGCTCACGGGTGTCAGCGTCCATCAATCGCAAGGTGAGAATCAGCGACTCGAGTATTTCACACAGATTTTCCTCGTAACGGGGACGGGGCTTGATTGCCCGCAGACGCATGAGCAGTTGCAGTTCCTTCTCGGAAAACTCGACCTTGTTGCGCAGTTCCTGCTGGTAACGCTGCTCAAGCCTGGCAAGCTGTTGGGCGTCGATTTTATCTTTGGACTCAACCACCAGCTTGCGCGCCACCTGCATGGCGGCAGCCGCTTTGGCACGCGAACGTCCAGCCTCACGGTACTGTTCTTCAAGGCGTGGCAGTGAAAGCTCCAGCGCCTGCAACTGAGCCTCCATCGCCGCATCGGCATTGCCGCCGACCAAGCGCAAGCGCCCATCGAAATCCCAATGCCCGTCCCCCAACGGCTTGAGCCACGGCCCTTTCTGGGCACCATCGGCGCTGATCACCCGCCACGCGCCCGACTCGTCCACCACCCGATAAAGATGCCCACGCACCAAGGCTCGCCATTGCGGCGGCGAATAAGCGGTGTCACGCAACAAGCCACGGCGCGGGCCGCTTGACTCGGCGTGGTCCCAGCCGCCTGAGAACGCGCCCAGGCTCAAGGTACGGGCCCGTGCATGTTGCGCGGCGGTCAGGGTATCGCGGGCGTTACTCCAACGGGTCAGCGAGCTGAACGTCGCGGGCGGTGCGCCACGTGTGGGCACCCTGGTGGTGGCAGTGGCTCGGGCCAGGGGGGCGAACACCGGATGCTCCAGCTGCAATGGCGGTAAAGGATCATGGGGCGTGGCTTGATGGGCAAGGACAACCATCAGATTGCTTAACACGTCCATGACCGCTTTGTTCCTGACCTGTTCATCCTGGCTGGCCAAGTCCTGAATGTCTTGCTGCAGGCTGTCGATCAGTTGCACCAGCCACCCCCCCAGTTGCAAGGGCCCGCTGGCAAACGGCAGCACGCTGCCAAACAGCAGCCACCCCACCTCTTTAAGCCTGGCCCAGCGCTGCTCGGCATTCGATACCGATTGCCGATCAGCCAGAGCCACCAGGGCCTGGGCCGTGCCCTCAAAGACCAGGCTGCAAGCGTCCTCGTCGTTCAATTGTTTGCTGAGCTGGACCGGGGCAGGTTTCTCGTACAGCGTAAATTCATCACCGGGTAAAAAGCGGCGGATATGCGGTTCAAGGAAGCCGCCGTTGGCATATACCGCCTGGCGTGCCGGGGCGAGCCACGTCAGCACGTCATCCTGCAGCGGGCCGTTAGCCTTGATGGCGTCAAACAAAGCCTTGATCGACTCGAACCCTTGCAACATCGGCTTGAGCAAGGGCCGGTACAGCAGATGAACGCCAGCGTTCCCGGTAGCCGGCCCAATGATGAAGTGATTAGTGACCACATCCTGCGCAGCCTCAGGCGAAGCCTTGAATGCCAGCGGCCACAACGTCATCGCCTGGCCTTGCACCTTGCGCTCGGCAAGGCTGGCTTGCAACGCGGCCTGTACGCGGTCGACACCTTCCTGAGTCAGGCCGTGCTCACCTTTGAGTTTCAGTTCCAGCGCCAGCATCGGCAGTTGCACCCGTAACTGGCGGGTGAACAACCCTGAGCGACGACTGCGTTCCAACGGGTCATCCAGCAGTTTTTTCTTCAATAGATCCGGGTAGGCCTGGCCCACATCGGCTTTTTCCACACAACCTTGAAGCAGGCCATAGGTCAACCACTCGGGGGCTTGGGCACCCTTGAGGGTGATCTCGGTGACGGTGTGCGGGAAGCCGGCCAGGTTTTCCAGGGCCAGCTCGGTCAGGCTCACCGTGACCGGGTCGACTTCACCGGCGACAAAGCCCCCTGGGACTGGAATCGCCGCAGCGATCACGCGGTTGAAGGTCAACTGAACGTCGGCGGGCCGTACTGTTTTGGTGGCGGGTTCGGCTTGCAGGCAAGTGCGCAAGGCCCGGTCGGCAAACACCTGAATTGAATCAATCCCGTCCAGAAAATGTTGCCCGCCACTGTGCTCACGGGCCAGCACCAGCGCCTGGACCAGACGTGCGTAGGTGATGCTGTCGTCACGGTTGGCATGGACCAGCCACAACGGCAGGGCCTCACGCAGCTTGCGCTGGCCTGCACTCAGGTGCGCAACAAACCAGCGGTGGGGGTTGGTGATGTACGCAAGCAACGCTTGGTGCTGGCCCGGCGCCAGGGGCAGGTTGCGGTCGATGCGATCGATTTCCCGCAGCTGCAGCGCCAGGTAACTGGCGGCCAACGCATCGAAGGGATCGCTTTCCACGTCCTGGGCAAACCACTGCTCAGTGTCGGCGTCTTCGGGCACATAGGCCGGTAACAGCGCCGCCACATCCTCAATGCTGCCCAATGGATGAACACCGCTGGCCGGGCTGAACAGCAACGTCTGTTGCCCGTGGCTGAGGACCAGCAACGGCAACATCAACGGCGTCGCGCCGGCCAGGAACACCGCCTGTACACGCAACGCCTCACCGTGGGCGCTCCACTCGCGGTCGGGCCGCGTCGGGTGCAGCAGGGTCTTGGAGAACAGCCGGGCAAACCCCTCGTCATTGAAACCAGGTGGTTTGCCGGCATCGTACAGCAACGTCAGCAGATCATCCGACAGGTAGCCCCAACGCGTCATCTCCACCGGCAACGCCTCACGCCACCAGGCTTGCAAGCGCTGTGCATACGCCCCCAACAACCCCGCGCCGCAGCGATTGAGCAGCGGCTCCAGCTCGCTGAGGGTCGGGCCACCGACCACAAACACTTCCCGCACGCGCTGCACCACGACGTGATAGTCCGCCACCAACAGCAAGGGCTTGCTGCTGGCCAAGCGTTGCAGCACCCACTCGGGCAAAGACCGGTAGGCCAGCGCGTCGTCGTCATCGGTCGGGGTGGCGATGTAAATCAAGCCAACCTGCCATTTTCCCGCGCCCAAATGCTCGTCCAGATAAGCCTGGACACTGTCGTTCGCGACTGTGAGCAGGCTCGGCGGCTCGCCGAACAAGGTTTGGATTTGCTCAATGGTGGCTTGGCGCGGCGAGCCTGAAGCGGTATCGGAAAGGGTCATGGCAGAGCTCTATGATGGTTTAAATCACGAACGCTACCCGCTGCCATCCTGGCGACGCGGTAGTTATCTACCCTCCCGTCTGACGACTCGATCTTTAGCGCCCTACAAACTTCGTAGAGCAGTCAATCAGCGTCTACGCTTCAGACAAGTCCGATCAATCTATAAGAATGGTCAATCGACTATGGGCGCACTGTGGCAAACCGACTCACACCAGGCGCAAGCTGACAGCCCGTCAGCCACGCCGCTGGCAAAAAAACTCAAACCCGCCCAGTCGTGGCGCCGGCTGTACTGGATGATTCTGTTAATGGCCCTGATCGCCCTGGGGTTTGCCGCCACCCGTGAAATGCACACGGCCCACTGGCAAGCCCGCACATTCAGCCAGTGGGCGGCCCAACTGACCTACACGGTGGGCCCCGGCGCCAGCGATGCCATGGTGTACCCCGGCGACGGTCCGTTCGATCGGCGCCTGGGCTACAGCGCCTTGGGTGAGTTCCTGCCGCGCCTGCTCAAGCGCAACTATCTGATCGAATCCCAGGCGCGCTTTTCCGACGCGCTGATGGACTACAGCCGCCATGGCCTGTTCATTCCCTATGCCGAAAAGCTGCAAGCCGGATTGACCATCACCGACTGCCGCGCCGCACCGCTCTATCAATTCAACTATCCGCCTCAGCTGTATAAGCACTTCAACGAGGTGCCAGCGCTGATGGTCTACAGCCTGCTGTTCATTGAAAACCGCCAATTGCTCGACCCTGACCCGCCCCAAGCGAACCCCGCCGTGGACTGGCCGCGCTTTGCCAAGGCTGCCTGGTCGCAAGTCGCCCGTCAGTTGCACCTGCCAGGGCAATCGGCGGGCGGCAGCACCCTGGCGACGCAATTGGAGAAGTACCGTCACTCCCCGGACGGCTTGACCCTGTCGGGCAGCGAAAAGATCCGCCAGATGCTGTCCGCCAGCGTACGCGCCTACCAGCACGGGCCCGACACCCTCACCGCACGGCAAAACGTAGTGCGCGACTACCTCAACAGCGTGCCCCTGTCGGCGGTCCCTGGGCACGGCGAAGTGCATGGCATCGCCGAGGGGTTGCGGGTGTGGTACGGCGCCGACTTTGCCCAGGTCAACCGGGCCTTGAACGACACCGCACAAACCCCGGCCAGCCTCGCAGCGCGCGGCCTGGCGTTGCGCCAAGTGCTCTCGCTGATCATCGCCCAGCGCCGCCCCTCCTATTACTTGACCAAGGGCCGTGACGACCTGGTGCAACTGACCGACAGCCACTTACGGTTGCTGGCGCAAAATGGTGTGGTGCCGGCCGAGTGGGTGACGGCGGCGCTGGCAAGCAAGGTCAGCTACCGTGATTGGCAGCAGCAGCCAACCCTGCAGAAAGTCGAGACCAACAAAGGTATCAGCGTCGCGCGCAGCCGCCTGGCCGCCCTGCTCGACCGCCCACTGTACGACCTGGACCGCCTGGACCTGTCGGCCACCAGTACTTTGCAGGGCCAGTTGCAAGAGCAAGTCACCGCCTACCTCAAACGCCTTGCCGCCCCTGACTATGCCGCCGAAGTCGGGTTACTCGGCGAGCGCTTGCTCACCCCGGCGAGTACCCCGCAGGTACGCTACAGCTTCACCTTGTTCGAGCGCACCGATGATGGCGCACGGGTACGAGTACAGACCGACAACACGGACCAACCCTTCGACATCAACAACGGCAGCAAACTGGAACTGGGCTCCACCGCCAAGCTGCGGGTGCTCACCACTTACCTGCAAATCGTCGCCGAACTGCATGAGCGCTACGGCGCCGCAACACCTGCGGCACTGAAAAAAATCGAGGTTGCGGAGCAGGACCGCATCAGCCGTTGGGCCGTCGATTACCTGCTACAAAACCCCCGCAAATCCCTGGCCGACATGCTCGACGCTGCGCTTGACCGCACCTATTCGGCAAGCCCGGGCGAGAGCTTTTTCACCGGTGGTGGCCTGCACCGCTTCCATAACTTTCGCAACGAAGACAATGGCCGCAACCCGACCCTGCGCGACGCCCTGCGTGAATCGATCAACCTGCCCTTTATCCGCCTGATGCGCGATCTGGTGCGCTACACCACCTACACCAGTGCCAACAACAGCGCGCATTTGCTCAAGGACGACAACGAGCCGCGCCGTCAGGAATACCTGGCGCAATTCGCCGACCGCGAAGGCACCACGTTCCTGCTCAAGTTCTGGAAGAAATACCAGAAGAAAGACACCCAGGCGCGCCTGGAAACCTTCCTCGACAGCCTGCATCCCACGGCGATCCGTCTGGCCGCGGTCCACCGTTATCTGCTGCCGGAGGCCAGCCGCGACAGCTTCAACAGCTTCGTGCGCGCGCGCCTGGCCGGCACCAAGGGCGAGCAGACGCTGACCGACAAGCGCCTCGATGCACTCTATGACAGCTACGGCCCCGGCGCCTACGACCTGCCCGATCAGGGCTATATTGCCAAGGTGCATCCCCTGGACCTGTGGTTGCTGGGCTACTTGATCAACCACCCGGAGGCGACGTTCAGCGAAGTCGTCAAGGCCAGCCAGTTCGAGCGCCAGGAGGTCTACAGCTGGCTGTTCAAGAGCCGCCACCAGAGCGCACGCGACAGCCGTATCCGCACCATGCTGGAGATCGAAGCGTTCCTGGAGATTCATCAACGCTGGAAGGACGTAGGCTACCCCTTCGATCATCTGGTGCCGTCCCTGGCGACCGCCATCGGCAGCTCCGGCGACCGCCCTGCCGCACTGGCCGAGTTGATGGGCATCATTCTCAACGACGGCGTGCGCATCCCGGTACTGCGCATCGACAGCCTGCACTTTGCCGCCGGTACACCGTACGACACCCGCGTGATCAACGCCCCCGACCGGGCGCATCGTGTCATGCCCTCCGAAGTTGCCACGGCCTTGCGCGGCGCGTTATCCCAAGTGGTGGACGCCGGCACTGCAAAACGCGTCGCCGGCAGTTTCAAACAGGCCGACGGCACACCACTGGCCATGGGCGGCAAGACCGGCACCGGCGACAACCGCATCGAAGCGATCGGTCCGGGCGGACGCATCATCAGTTCCAAGGCGATCAACCGCACCGCCACTTTCGTGTTCTACATCGGCGAGCGCCACTTCGGCACACTCACTGCGTTCGTACCGGGCAGTTCGGCGCAGGGCTTCAAGTTCACCTCGGCGTTGCCGGTACAAGTGCTTAAAGGCATGGCCCCGATATTGATGCCTTATCTGCAAGGTGAGAGTCAGAGCACATGCCTGCCTCGATGAGCGCCGCGCCAGAGTAGTAATCCGTTGTTGCTTGCTCCAGGCTTATTGATCCAAAACGCCCATTTCTCGAGCCCTGCGTTTGATTTTTCCAGGGAGGGGCCAAGTAGTGTTTATGTATGCCTGAACGTTTCATGAGGGTGATTAGTGTAGATCGGGTTGACCCCCCCACTACTCATCTCAAGGCAACACAACCATGTTCTTCGAACGCCCCTCCCCACACGCTGCGAGCCATGCCCAGAAGGGTATGCACTTTGATGTTATCCAGCGCTCCATTCCAGATTGGCTCAGCGCGACCACGCTGACACGCGCTCGCGCACTGAAAGCCGCAAGCCCTTTTGTCTACACCCGACTCAACTCGCTCGACACGCGCGCAGATACGGTGTCCACAGAGGCCATGGCCGAGCAGTGGACCGCCAGGAATGCCTTGGATGAACACTTCAAATACATCAAGGACGTGTACTCATTCGCAGAGCCTCTGCTCAAAAAGGCCTTGCGTGAATACGGCGACATTGATGTAAAAAACACGTTCATTCGCCTGTATGCCCCGGCCGAAAAAAGCTGGTGGGTCATTGGCGTTCGCAAAGGCGTAACCAGCCGGACCGTAACGTTACTGGACGCCGCTCTGCATAACTTTTCCGCCAGCGAGCAGTTTGCCGACTATGGGTTTTTGTCCAAGCCCGACGCCCGTGGCCAGCAGCCCAACCTGACGTTCACCTCCAATACCAGCGGCCAGCCCCTGACCGCGCAAGTATTCAAAAATCTGTGCCGCACCCTGGATATAGGCCGCCAATACCAGACACGGTTATTGCGCACCCTTGGCTTCGGCAATCAAGTCCAGGCCGATACGCTACGGCGCAAAGTGATTACCTGCGACAAGGCCACGCTGAAAAACGCCGCCTGCATCGCCTGGTCGCAGCAGCACATTCATGAGGACGCCCGACGTCTGCTGTTCGATATTGTCGAGGGCAAGCCCGACCCAGCGTTGGACGGCATACCGGTGGAGTACTACAACCTCAGCCTGCTGGATGCCCGGCTCAGCGGTATCGTGCTGATTGCCGCGCCACAGGGCAGCGACAAACACATCGAACGCCTGATTGCCTATGTTCCTGAAGACCCGGAGCACCCGTTGAAGGAGTACCCCTCGCCCATTGAATTCATGAATGAGTTGACGCGCCAACTGCGCGACAGCACCGCCACCCTGGATGCCCACGGCCAAGCGCCTGCAAAGACCACCTACCGGCAGTTTTTCAGTCGATTTGTCGACCATAAACAACGCGGGCATTTTTTTGCCGAGCTGCAAAGCCGCCTGTTCAAGGTGCAGTGGCACGAAAAGAAGCGCACCGATAGTGGCCCCAGTTGGCAAACCATCGCGGTGGACACGCCGCGGTTGCACTTCAGCGTGCAAAACATTTTTGACGACCACGAGAACCGAGCGCCTTCCGGGCATCCGGAGCCTGACACGCTGTGGCACTACCTGTACCGGGTCAACGTCAATAAAATTGTCAACGATACCCGGGAAGTGGCGATCAGCACCGCTTACGCCGACTTGATGGCGCGCTGGGCCTGGTGGGATAACCTGGGCAAGATTCTCTCGGATATTTTCAATGCGGCGCTCCTGGTGGTCACCCCCTTCGTGCCGTTCCTGGGGGAGTTGATGCTCGCCTACACCGCCTACCAGGTGGCCAGCGATGTGTTCGAAGGTATTGTTGACTGGGCGCAAGGCAACGGACTGGAAGCCATCGGGCATGTCATGGACGTGGTGGAAACGGTGGTGCAACTAGGCATTTGGGCGGGGGCCGGCACCGTCGGCCAGGCTGTCACCCTCAAGCTGTCGCCCTTCGTCGAGGGCCTGCACCCGGTGACGCTGGATGGCGGAGATAAGCGCTTGTGGAACCCCGATCTTTCGCCTTACCAGCAGACCATCAGCCTGCCCCAAGGCATCGCCGCTGATACACAGGGTTTGTATCAGCATGCCCAGAAACACTGGCTGGCCCATGCCGACCATCACTACCAGGTAGAACCGGACCCGCAGTTGCCTCATCACCGAATCGTGCACCCCCGCCGGCCACACGCCTATCAACCGAAAGTGCGCTTCAATGGTCACGGCGCCTGGGTACATGAAGGCGAACAACCGCGCAGCTGGGACGATCACACGCTGATGCGCCGCATCAGCCCCGCCACCCAGACGCTCACCAACGAGCAGCTTGAACAGATCCGTATCATCAGCGGCAGCGAGCCAGACCATTTGCGCCACATGTATGTGCGCAACCAGCCGTCCCCGCCGCTGCTGGCCGACAGCATCGAACGCTTTAGCGCAGACCGTTTCGCCCAGGCGTCTGTCCAGAAAATACGTACGGGCCAGACACTCGCCCCCTATTCCTACTGGTTCGAACAAGCCGTTACCGACCTCCCCGGCTGGCCGCCGAGCAAAGCCCTGGAGGTGTTTCACAACAGCGATCTGAGCGGCGAGTCGCGCAAATACGGCGATGCCCACGCCGCGCCCGCCGATACCCTGCGCATCAGCCTGGCTGACGTGATGGCTGCCAGGCTGCCCGAGCGCGTGCTGGGTTTTCTGGACGAACCTCAGGTCAATACGTTGTTGGGTGAAACCTTGCCCCAGGCTCAACAGGCCCAGGCACTGCGCAATAAACTGGCGAACTACGTAGAGGGTTATGGCGGGCATGTCGCCAAAAGTCATTACCAGTTGGGCCAAGCCAGCAGCGACCCACACGTGGCCCTGTTGCGCCAGGACTTTCCCGAGCTGGCGCTGAGCAGTGCGAACGCGTTGCTCAAGCAGGCCTGGCCTGAAGAAACAACGGTGATGAACGACACACAGCGCCTGCCCCTGCGCCTCAAAAGCCTGGCACGGGAGTTGGACTTCGACCATCAGGCCAGCCGCGCTGTCGAAGGGCTTTACCCTCCCCGGCAACCCTCGGCGCACAGCGAACGGTTGGTGCTCAATACCCTGCGCCTGCACAGCGACGTGTTCAGCCATCTGAACATCGACATCCGGGACAACAGCCCCACCGGCCCGTTGCGCTGCAGCGTCGGTGAAACCGACGCGCCGCAGGCCCGCACACTGGTACGCAGCGCAGACGGGACCTACACCGTATTCGACGCCGATGCCAACCCACTCAACCCAGCCACCACGCTGTACGAGTCCCTGCTCTGGACCCTGGCGCAGGATCCGCAGCGCGCCCCGCCCTACACCGTCGGCGAAGGTGAACAGCTCAGGCAGTGGGTGATCGAACATAACCAGGCACCGGCCGAGCGACGCCTGGCATTGGCTGAGCCGCCCTTACGCATGCGGCCCGCTCCCGAGACCGAGGTGCTGCTGGGCGGAGGCGCATCCTGCAAAATGTCCCGGGTCGACAGCTATGACATGCAACCCAAAACCATTGAAGAACGCATCAAACAGTTACTGCCCGCGATGAGCAACGACAGCGTTCGACGCTTATCAATCACGATGAGCACAGCCGAAGGCGAGCAAACGCTGATGCAGATGGAGTCGCAAAAACAGCAGTTGTTCAATCAGCTCGACGCCTACATAAAGGGTCCGACGCCCAGGGCGGGCACGCTGTTGGAGCCGGAAGTCCGCAAACGCCGGGCGCAAGTCGCGACCCGCCTCTATGATGGCTGGAGCAATGGCCTGACGGTGCATCTGGACGAAAGCTTCGAACACCGCGGCGGTATCGCTCTGGACTTGTTCAATACGCCCATGCCCGACGAACTGCCCACCCTTAACGTGCCACTGAACCACATCAGCGACCTGGACCTGCGTGGTTGTGATTTTTCCGATCGCCACGCCGCCTTTCTAGACAATTTCCCGCATCTGCGCGACCTCGATCTGAGTCACAACCAGCTCACCCAGTTACCTGCGACCCTGGGCAAGCTCAAACGTCTTCGACGCTTGCATCTGGAAGCAAATGCCCTGGTTCTGGACGATGCCGCCATTGCAACACTTGGACGGCTCAAGCGTCTCAAACAGCTTGAGATGGCCGGCAACCCACTGGGGCAAACACCGAATATCAGCCAAATGCCGGCCTTGACCTTGCTGAACCTGCGCAATACGCAAATAAAGGACTGGCCCGTCGGGCTCGTCGGTCGCTCACGCGCGCGCGGGTTCCAACTGGACCTGAGCGAGAACCCGATCACCCAGTTACCCCATGTCGCCCCAGGTTCGGATGATGCCGACATCATTGCCCGTACCCGCCTGGACCAGAGCAGGCTCACCTCGGACTTTCAGGACTTGCTCGCTGAATACCGCGAGTCTGTGGGGCTGGACCCGCTGCGCTTCTACGCGCCTAGAGGTGAAAGCGCACCCTGGCTGAGTGACATCAAGCCTGAGGAGCATGAGCAGCACCGGCAGCTGTGGGACGCGATTGAAAAGGAATCCGGCTCTCAAGGTCTGTTTGAGGTGATCAAATCGCTCGAAGAGCCGGACGAGTTCCAGGCCGAGGAAGACCGCCTGGCCTATCAGAACAACCGGCCTGAGCTGAGCCAGAGGGTATGGCGCCTGCTGAGGGCGGTCGAAGCCGACAGCGACCTGCGCGAGCGCGTGTTCAAGGATACTCGCTACCCCGGCTTGTGCCCCGACGCCGGCGCGCTGATATTCCAGAAACTGGGCGTCGAAGTACTCGCCAGCGAAGCCTATCGAACCAGCACCACACCGGCAGAACTCGAGGCCAGGCTGGTGGTGCTGGCCCGCGGAGCCGCGCGCGATGCCTATATGGGCAAAGCCATTGGTGAAGACATCGCCCACCGCCTCAAACCCAAAGATCAGGGCGGGCTGGGGCAACGGCTATGGTCGCAGGTCATCGACGGCGAGCATGGCGAGGTCGACGAGGCCGGCATTCACTTAGCCTATCGCAGCACCCTGGCAGACCGGCTGGACCTGCCGTGGCTATCGACCCATATGACTTACCGCACTCTCGCCGATGTAACCCCCGCGCAGATCGAAAAGGTGGCCGCCGCAGTAGCCAGGTTGGAAGAAGGTGACGGGCTGGTGAACCAGATGCTGTTGGACAAAGGTTGGGAGCGTTACCTTGAGCAGCACAACCCCACCGCCAAATGGAACAATGACACAGCCTTCGACTTGAAGTACCTCCAACTCGATGAATTACAGGCACTGCAAGCGCAATACGCCCAGTCACAGACGCTGCCGGAGATTGATCGGCAAGCCCAGCGGGTAAAACTGCGCGGCCTGGCGCAAGCCCTGGGATTGGACGAAGACAGCGTGTTATCCGGCAACCCTATGAGTTCAACACAGTACGACACAGCACTCAATGAGCTGGGGTACCGGCACAATCAGTGGCTGCGAGATCTGACGCGTGTTGCGCTGAACCGGGCCGGAGCACGTAAAAACCGGGCTTGATGCGGCCCTGGCGTTCAAGGCGCAAGAAAATCAAACATCAGATGCACCGTGCCGTAGTAGGCCCCGCCCTGATAACCCCCCTGCGGCTCGATCGCCGAAATATCCAGCTCGACGCGCCGGCCCATGCCCGCTTCGTCAGCGCTGAGTACCTGGGTCGAGTCCAGGGTCAGGGGCACCCGGTTGAACAGCACGCGCAAATCGATACGGTCATTGCCGCTCAACAGATAGGGCACGTCTCCCAGGCGTGCCGCAACGCCGCCATTGAGATTCTTGACGTCGAAATGCTTGCGCAGGCGGCCAAGCCGGGAGGTCGTCAAGTCCCAGGCCAGCAACTGATCCTGCCCCATCCAGTCGGGTTCGGAAGGCAAGACATAGGCTTCGTGGATCGGGATGGTCACCGACACATCAAAGCTCTGGCGTTCCTGAAACGCCATCGCTTGCCCGCCCAGGGTCAACGGCACCATCAGCGCCGCTAGTCGCGTCAATTGTCTAAATATCATCGGGTGACCTTCATCGGTTTTTTGTCCCGGCCTTCAACCAACTGGAAGCTGAATTGGCGTTCGACTTTCTTCTCGAATACCAGCTGGCGGCCAGGCAGGATGTGGTGCTTGGTGGTGGGTTCACAGTCGGTTTTCTTTGCCACTGAACAGTCCCGGAACTCATCGAGCACGACCGTACTGTTGCCGGCATTGCGCAGGGTGTACTGGCTGGCGGTCTCGCTGATCTGCGTATCGAAGCGGGTATCCTTGGGGCGCACGAAGAACACCGTGCCATAGCCCGCCATGACGTTGACCCCGGCTGCCAGGTCTTTTTTGTATTCGCTGCGCTCTGCGTCGGTGACCGCAAAGTCATCTTCCTTTTCCGGCACGACGGGGATAAAGCGCACACGAAAGTAACGCTCCTTGTCACGCTGGCCCATGTACAACAGACGAGTGCCCTGGCGTCCGCCGGCCGGCACGATCAGGCGCGCCGGGCTGGCCATCAGGCCGTCGCGATTGGTGGTGCTGCCCTTGGCGTCGGTCATCGAGGCGACCGGCACTTCCCGGGAGGTACCGTCGGCGTTATAGATAATCTCCAGCACATTGACCTTGATGAACGCGGTACTGGTGCCGCCGTTGAATACCCGCTTGAGGTAGGAGCTGCGGTCGCCTTCCAGGTAGTCGTACACGACGCCGACGTTGATTGCCGGCCCCGCCTGCGCCGTCAACGACATCAGGAAAAGCCCGGCCCATAGCACTGCATGTTTCATAGTTGATTACGCCTTGTTGATTGAACGCGGCCCGCCACGACAGCGGGCCGATGTGCGGGCAAAACCCGCCTAGACTTCCGAATCCCAGATCACGGTGACTACGCCTGAATAGGTACTCCCGGGATGCTTGAGCATGTCGCCCACGTCTTCTTTGTCGACTTGAAAGTGCAGCGTGCCGGGACGGTTGTTGACGTAGTGCACGGACTGGATCAACTCGGTGCCTACCCCATCCCGGCGTAACGGCTGCCGGTTTACGGGCTCGTCGCGCTGGTTGTGCAGGCCAAACGGCAAGCTGACCGCGACCTGCAACGGCACCTCATCCCCCGCGCCGTTGCGCAGGCCGCAGGTGTTGCCGATCGCCAGGCCGCATTCAAGAGTCATCTTGAAACGCCCACTGGAGAAAATGCTGAAGGTCTGATCACGGGACAATCGCGAGGGCTGCCGCCCGCGGTTGAGCCAGGCTTGCCAGCCGCCTTCGGGGAGCAGTTCGACACGGTTGCCGCCCGGAGGCAGGGTGACTTTGAGGATGTGCTCGACTTGCAGGGTGAAATTGAAGGTGGCGATGTTGTCGCTGGGAATCATCACGTCACCGAAGTCAAAGTCACCGCCAGGCCCCATGCTGTAAGTCAACGACCCGCGATACTCGCCGGCCGTCATGGTCAATGGGTTGGGCGTTCTGAGCTCGTAACCGTATTCCATATAGCTGTATTTGAGCCATGGAATGTCGTACCCCGGCGTGAGGCTGCACGCCCCGGCATTTTCTGGAACACTCCAGAAAAACAGCCCGAAATTGATCCACGCCGCGTGATAGCCCAGCCCCACACACGGCGGGGCGCCGGCCTTCCAATAAAAATCCCACGGTTTGCCCTCATACTGCCAAGCACTGACACCGGGCGGGTAGGCAATATCCCAGCGGGTCCCCACCCCGGCAATACGCATCTGCACGGTGGCGCTTTCGCCTGTGCCCGTGTGAGTCACCTGCACGTCGCGCCACGCTGAAGGCACTTTGAAATAGGCGCCTTGCCGCGGGTCGGTATGCCCGGCCGCAATCGGTGTGGCAGATTCAGCCCGGAACTCCATGTTGCGAATACTGAAGATATTAAGGGCCTCACATCGCGTCGGTATGTGCCAGGCGCATACGCCACTGTGAGCCGTGGTGTTCTTGAACTTGTTACTCATCGGGTTCGTCGGATCAGGCCGAAACACCGCCGTGATGTCCTCAACGAACGCCTGCGCCGTCAAGCTCGTACAGCCGAGTGCGAGTGCCAGGGGCATCGGCCTCAACAGTGTTTTTATTGCAGTGATAAAAGTCATCGAATCCCATCCAAGCCGCCGTCAACCGGCGGTGTCGGCCTTGTGGTTAGCTTCAGCCAGCGTGTCCGGCGTGCAACGCAGATCACCGATCATCAACACATCGTTTTCATTGGTCGTATGCCTCGGGTCGAGGCGGAACTGGCAGAGCAACTGGTTCTGGTAGCGCACTTGCAGGGTCGGTGAACTGGAACTCATCTCCATGGAGAAAAACCCGTCCACTTCGCTGACGCCGCGGCTGGCGTGGTTGATCACGTGATGCCCCTTGAGCGGCGCGCCTCGCCCGTCCAGCAAGCGACCGAGTACGGTGACGGTTTTCATCACGGTGACCTTGCGGTAGTCCACACCGCCCTTGTTCAAGTGGTAACTGGAACGGGTGGGCTGGATATTGGCCGCCGGCGGGTGATTGCCTTCGAAGTCGAAGCTCACGCTGCTGCTCTTGTAGGCCGAGACCGGCACATAGTTGCGCCCTGGCCGCAACACAGCGCTGCCGCCGCCAAGGTCGTCGGCGCGCAGGGCAATTTCGTCGAGGTCGGTTTCCACATCGATGATCATGCCTGCCCCATTGCCCTGGTACTGGCTGCTCAGCAACATCTTGCCGGCGCCCGCGACGAACGTGCTGTTGAGGTTCAAGCCACCGCTGAAATCACCGTTGAAGGAGCTGCGCTGCACAAAGCCGTCACCACTGAGCGCATCGGTACTGAAGCTGGCCATACTCGACAAGCCGACGCCGTAGGTGTCGGTTATGGCTGTGGCCGAAACGCTTTGCAGCACGTGGTCGGTGAGGTCCTGGCGAATCGTCAGCGAGGCGTTGTTGTCACGCCCACCATCGCGGGCGGTGCGGGTGCCGACGCTGCCGGAAATCTGCCGGCCGTCTGTGCCCAGGTTCATGCTCAGGGTCACGTCGACGCCACGGTTGCGTTGGTCGTTGGTGCCGCTGCTGCCCGGTCGGTCGAATACCGAGAAACGCCAGTTGGCATCACTGCCGAACAGTTTGTCGTGGCGGCTCCAGCCCAAGTCCACGCCTGCCCCTTCCACATTGCCCTGGCTGTGGGAAACCCGCAGGTTCAAGGTGTTCTGTGCGTCGAGGCGGTGGTTGACCGACAGGGCAGAATTGCTCGCCTGGCCGACGAAGGTGTTGCGCCGCAGGCGTGTACCGTCGGGCAGGGTTTCGTAAGTGTCGCGAGTGTCGAGCCAACTGCGGTTATGGCTGAACACCAGGTTGGTCGCACCGAAACTGTAAAGCCCTTGCAGGTCCATGCCAGTGCCATGTTCCTGGGTTTGATACAGGTTGGCGTAGAGGCTGGTATTGCCGGCCACGGTCCAATCCACCGAGCCGCCGTACTGCAGTTGCTCGCGCACCTGGCGAGCGGACAGGCCGAGGATCACGCGCGGATGCACCAGGTAGTTGAGTGACGCACCGGCGGTGATCGCGCCGGAGGCCTGCTCATCCCAGTTGCTGAACAGCTTGGTCTCGCGCCCGGCAAACAGGTTGTAGCGCCACGGGTCGTCGGCGTTGCGCCAGTTGCTGGGCTTGTACACCAGTTCCTGGCTGGTGCTGGTGGTGAGACCATCTTCCACCAGGCGCACTTCGACCTCATAGATGCCGCCCGGCAGTGGCCGGGTGTCCAGGGTTTGCAGGCCGGCCGTCACCGACTGGGTGTTGATCAACAAGCCATTGCGATAAATCTCTACCGCCGCCTGCCGACTGGCGGTGACGTAGATCGGATACACGCTGGGCTTGGCGTCATTGATCGCCAACGTGTCGGAACTGCCATACATCACACCCAGCGCCGTATCGGGGCTGGCGCCGAAGCTGCGCAGTTGACGGGTGAGGCCATCGGAATTCGGCGTGAAGTGGCCCAGGCGGAAAAACTGCCCTTGCAGTTCGCGCTGGGTGTACAGCTCGTGGATCGCATGACGCATTTGCGCCTCATCGCCACTCTGGCGGGCCAACTGCAGGTTGAACACCTGGCTCCAGTTACCCACGCTGGAGCTGGCTTGCAGGCCATAGCGGCCACCCAGGCTGTCTTGCTGGCTGCCATTGAGATTGAGCTGGTTATTGATGATCAACCCCAGGCTGCCGCCTTCCGGTTGGTCATAGAAACGCGGGGTGTCGTCTGCCAATTCGACGTTTTGCGTCAGGATCGACAACTGCGAGCTTTCGAGGTTGTAGTACGCCGAGATCATTTTTTGCGGGCAGGACTGGGTGCAGGCGCCCAGCGCCACGCCTTGTTCCAGCACGGCCTGCCAGGTGTCGCGGGTGGCCGCCGGGACTTTACTGTCACCGGTATCGGTAAATTCCAGAAGGGTCACGCGGTCGTCTTGAGACAACACGATCAAGGCTTCGCCGAGCAGTTGTTGGTCCAGGTCCACACGCACCGCCAGCGGCACATCAAAAAAATGGTCGGCAAACCCTGCGGGCAAGCCTTGGGCCTGAGAAATCAGGCTGCCGGGGGTGGCAGCGCCAGAAGTGGCGGGCGCTGCCAGGGCACTCGTACACACCAACAGCGCAAGCGCTGCCGCGATAGGCGTCATCGGAAACATGAACGGAATACTCGGAATGCCAGGGCCAAAAATGAAAATCAGGTCGGCAGACCGAGGAGGAAAAATCAGCCGACCTGCAAGTCATACAAGGGGTGCCCGTACGTCGCGGGCACTTATGGGTTTCAAGGCGTTGGCAATACCGCGTCGAACACCACCGGCATCACCGCGGTGTAGGAACCACGCTGGGTGGCCGACGGTTTGGCCGCGACGATGCGCATTTCAGCACCCACGCCAGGGGTGGAGTCGGCTTCATTGACTACTTCCTGGGGGGTGCCGGTCAGCGTGACGCCATTGAGGCTGGTGGTGAGCGGGATGTTCTGCGACACGTCACCATTGAACAACACAGCCGGGCCACCTTCGATGTAAGCGTGTACCGAACCGTTGGTGTTCTTGAGATCGTAGATGGCGCTCAACGGAGCCAACTCGCCGCTGACCAGGTTGTAGCTCATGGTTTCGTCACGGCCCCAGTTCGGGTCACGCGGTTGTGCGTGGAACACGGTGGTCGGGATGTTTGCCTTGAGGTTGACGGTGTGACTGGCTTCACCTGCAGCGATAGCTGTTACCGAGGAAGACAAAGCCAAAACAGCCAGGGGAACAGCAACAGCAAACTTCTTGAACATGATCAGTACCTGCATTTATTAACATTGATTGGTTCGTTGCCAAGTACCACCTCAACAACGAATTACGCCGCTGGTTAGTTGAACCACACAACGCCAAACAATCATTCAATAAAATTAAAAGCAGGTATGCAGTCTTCTTCTCACACGCTCGTAGCCCTTGTAATCAGGGCGCGCGGGAAAAACATGGCACTTTGACCAAACTTTAAAATCCGCTGTAAGAAACAGGCTACACGACAGTAAAAGCATAACCTGAAAACCACTGTAAGAACTGGACTACACCATACATACACTCGATAAAAAACTCACGACACTTAGCTTGAATTGGAGCGCCAACTCTAATTAAAGTTATAACTCTAAAGACGCTATTCGTCTATTCACATATTCCGATTTCCGGCTGCGTCTCACGCTGCCACGACCGTTGGTCGCCATAGGCTACCAACGACATAAGATATATCTTACGTTATATCTAAACCTGAGCAGAGAAGCCCTACATGAAGCATGATCATCGCGGCGAATTTGAAAAACGGGGTGGCCGTGGCCCCCGGGTGTTCGCCCCAGGCGACCTCAAGCTGCTGCTATTAGCCCTCATCGCTGAACAGCCCTGCCACGGCTACGACCTGATCCGCCGCATCGAAGGCTTGTTCGACGGCGCCTACAGCCCCAGCCCCGGCGTGATCTACCCCACCCTGACCTTTCTTGAAGAGAGCGAGTTGATCAGCGGCGACGCCGATGGCGGAAAAAAGCGCTACACAATCACCGACGCCGGTCGTCTCTTCTTAAGCGAGCAAGCCGTTGCCCTGGACGGCGTGCGCATGCGTATCGATGTCAGCAAGCGCTCGCTGCGCGGGCACGACCGCCCACCCGAGATCCACGAGGCGGTGCACAACCTGCGCCATGCCTTGCACTCACACCACGGGCACTGGAGCCCGGAAGAAATCGTTCGTGTCGCGGCGCTGCTCAACGGCACCGCCCAAGCTATTGCCGACGGGAGAGATCAATGACCACACAAGCCATCCATCGCGTGACCCACGACATCAAACGCCGCCGCCTGCAAGTACTGCGGGTGGTGGATATCACCCCGCGTATGCGCCGTATCACCTTGGGTGGGCCGGAACTGGCAGGTTTCATCAGCCTGGGCAGCGACGATCACATCAAACTGCTGTTCCCGCAGAACGCCGCCGAACAAGCGGCGCTGGAAAGCCCGACGTTCGCCATCAAGGGCGACGGCCCGCAACCCGCCATGCGCGACTACACGCCACGGCGTTACGACCTGGACATCGGCGAGCTGGACATCGACTTCGTGCTGCACGGCGATGGCCCTGCCTCCACCTGGGCCGAGCAGGCACGGGTCGGCCAGCATCTGTATATCGGTGGGCCAAGGGGTTCGATGATCGTGCCGGACATCTTCGACAGCTACCTGCTGATCGGTGATGAAACCGCCCTGCCCGCCATCGGTCGACGCCTGGAAGAATTACCGACCGGGCGCAAGGTGCTGGCGGTGATTGAAATCGCCGATGCGGCGGAACAACAGGTGCTCGGCAGCGCAGCCGAACTCGAGGTGATCTGGGTTCTGCGCGGCCACGATGACCTGCTCGATGTAGTGCGCAACCTGACGCTGCCCAGCGGGGCGTTGTACAGCTTCGTCGCCACCGAAACCAAGCTGTCGCGCCAGGTACGGCGGGTACTGCTGGACACGCACAAGGTCAACGAGGAATACCTCAAGGCCGTGGGTTACTGGCGTGCTGAGGGCAGCGAAGAAGAATGATTAAGGTGGGAGCTGGCTTGCCTGCGATGCAAGCACCTCGGTTTATCAGGTACACCGAGGTGATGCTATCGCAGGCAAGCCAGCTCCCACATTAATGGTGCTCACTTTAAATCGAGGGGGATTTGAGGCGCTTGTCCAGGCCAATGATCGCCAACGCGATGACGATGAACCCTGCCAAAATCCCTGCGGCATTCACAAACACCTGTGGATAACCGAGGCTGTCCACATCCATGAACGGGTACTGATACTGCCCGAGCATATGCCCCCGCAGCAGCACATAACCGAAGTACACCAATGGGTAGATCACCCAGCCGGCAATGTGTTTGAGCCGCAACGTACCCTTGGGCACACACCGCCACCAATACACCACAAACAACAACGGCATGACGTCGTGCAGCAACTCATCGGCGATAAATTGAAAGCCTTGCGGGCTCCACAGATGCCGCAGCAGCAGGTTGTAGGCCAGGCTTACCACCACGATGCTCGCGGCAATCGCGCTACTGATGCGAGGCGCGAGGAAAAACCGCTTGGCGCCAGAGTCGCGCTTGACCAGCGCGTAGCTGAGCACCACGACCACCAGGGTATTGGTCAGCACGGTGAAGAAGCTGAAGAAACTGATCAGGCCGCCCAGCAAGCTCGCGCCACTGGTCCAGCGCGAATAGAGAATCAGGTATTGCTGGATCGCCAACCCCACCCAACCGGCCAAGGCTGCCGTCGCGACAAAGCGCTTCATGCTTTCAATCCAGGGGGCGCTTGGTACGCATCAGCTTGACGTACAAACCTTCGACCTTTTCCCGCGCCCACGGGGTTTTGCGCAGGAAAGTCAGGCTCGACTTGATGCTCGGGTCACTCTTGAAGCAGCGGATATCAATGCGCTCGGCCAAGCCGCTCCACTCGTAATGCTCCACCAGGGTGGTGAGCACGTGTTGCAGGGTCACACCGTGGAGCGGGTCGTTGCTTGTCGCGGTCATGCCAGGCCTTTTGCAAAAAGAGGAAACACAGCCGCGCACCTTAGCCGACGGGGCGTGCAGGTGGAAGCATCGCATTGAATATAGCCCGCCAGGAAAAGTTCCCCTTCTACACAAAAAAGAGATGTTATATTGTAACTTAAATTATCAGTCATTTTGCCCAGGAATCTCCGATGTCGCTGCCTTCTCTCTGGCGCTTGTCGCCCCTCGCCGCCGCCCTGTTGATTGGCTCCCAGGCCCATGCCCTGGAACTGCCACCCCAAGTGGTCACCGGCAACCCGCTGGGCAGCGAACAGCTGGCCTCGCCCACCACTGTGCTGACTGGCGATGACCTGACCCTGCAACAAAAAGGCAGCCTCGGTGAAACCCTGAACAAGCAGCCGGGTGTGTCGTCTTCGTACTTTGGCCCGGGGGCCAGCCGCCCGATCATTCGCGGCCAGGACGGCGACCGCATTCGTATTCTGCGCAACGGTGTGGGGGCGCTGGATGCCTCGTCGCTGTCCTACGACCACGCGGTACCGCTGGACCCGATCAACATTGACCGCATCGAAATCGTGCGGGGCCCGGCCGCCCTGCTGTACGGCGGCAGCGCCATCGGTGGGGTGGTCAACACCTTCGACAATCGCATCCCCACCGAGGCCATCGAAGGCATCCATGGCGCTGGCGAGTTGCGC
Organism: Pseudomonas sp. KT_2_4; assembly: GCF_041410225.1. NCBI lineage: Bacteria > Pseudomonadati > Pseudomonadota > Gammaproteobacteria > Pseudomonadales > Pseudomonadaceae > Pseudomonas > Pseudomonas sp. KT_2_4. The sequence goes on along the minus strand of NZ_CP166962.1, from coordinate 5,157,637 downwards.
TACGGCGGTGCCGACACCACCCGCAGCAGCGCGGGCAAGTTGGAGGCCGGTAACGGTACCTTCGCTTTGCATCTGGATGCCAATGGGCGCGAGTTCAATGACTTGAAAATCCCAGGCTATGCCCGCAGCCGGCATGCACCGGAGAGCGAGAACGGCCCCGGCAAAAACGGGCGCCTGGGCAACAGCAATGGGCGCCAGGACGGCGGTGCGGTGGGCGGTTCCTACACCTGGGACGATGGTTATGCCGGGCTGTCCTACAGCAATTACGACAGTAACTACGGCTCACCCGCCGAGCAGGATGTGCGCATCCGCATGAAACAGGACCACTACGCCTTTGCGTCCGAGATCCGCAACCTGCAAGGGCCGTTTACCTCGGTGAAAATAGACGCCGGTTACACCGACTACGAACACCGGGAAATCGAAGGCGGCGAAACCGGCACCACCTTCAAGAACAAAGGCTATGAAGCCCGCGTTGAAGCCCGACACCAGCCGATTGGCCCGTTCGATGGCGTGGTCGGCGCCCAAGTGACGCGCAACGAATTCTCGGCCCTGGGCGAAGAAGCTTTCGTGCCACAGAGCGACACCAACGCCGGCGCGCTGTTTATCCTCGAAGAAATGCAAGCCACTGAACGCCTGAAACTCAGCCTCGGCGCACGCGTGGAACACACCAGCGTCGACCCGAACGCCAAAGGCAACGAGCGTTTTGCCAATGCCGACAAGAGCAATAACTTCACCGCCGGCAGCTTGTCGTCTGGCGCTGTCTACACCCTTACGCCGGTCTGGTCCCTGGCCGCCACCCTGGGCTACACCGAACGCGCACCGACCTTCTACGAGCTGTATGCCAACGGCGCCCACGTCGCCACCGGCACCTATGAGTTGGGCGATGCCAACCTGAAGAAAGAAAAAGCCGTGTCCAGCGACCTGGCGCTGCGCTTTGACAACGGCACCCACAAGGGCAGCTTTGGCGTGTTCTATAGCCGCTTCTCCAATTACATCGGTTTGCTCGGCACTGGCCGTACGCTAAACGACGAAGGTGAAGAGGACGCGGGCGGTATTCCCGAGTACGAATATTCTGGCGTACGAGCACGCTTCGCCGGCTTCGAAGCCCAGGATCACTGGAAGCTCGGCGAAGGCGCCTACGGCAAGTTTGCGCTGGAACTGTCGGGCGACTACACCCGCGCCACCAACCTGGACACCGGCGAAGCCTTGCCGCGCATTGCGCCATTGCGTTTGAACAGCGGCTTGCTGTGGGAACTGGATCGCTGGCAAGCGCGTATCGACGTGGAACATGCCGCGGGCCAAGGGCGTGTGCCGGATAACGAAAGCGGCACCGATGGCTACACCACCCTCGGCGCCAGCGCGGGGTATCGCTTCAATGTGGGTGGCAGCCAGTGGCTGGCCTTCGTCAACGGAGAAAACCTGACCAACCAGACCGTGCGCTATGCCAGCTCGATCCTGCGCGATATCGCGCCGGCGCCAGGTAGAAGCGTGCAGTTCGGCGTTCGCACTACCTTCTAATCATCACCGAAAATCCCCTGTGGGAGCGGGCTTGCTCGCGAAAGCGTTGGGTCAGTCAACATCAATGTTTGCTGGGCCGACGTCTTCGCAGGCAAGCCAGCTCCCACATTTGAACGTCGTTGCGTTGAGCATTGCGTTCGCTTGACTGATCGGGATCGGGGCGACTATCTGTCACTGTTACCAAAACTGAAATGATGCATCTTGCGATTCACCCTTTCTCAAAACGCCCCGCCGCATTATCCTTCGCAACAATCTGAAACGCTTCAGCTCCCGGTCGACTCCTTTTGCCGAATCTCTTTTTGCTCAAAGACAGCGCTGTCTTAATCCGACCTGCGCTCGGGAGTTTATTGCCTGCCTGTGGATAACCCGGTTACCCACAGAAAAAACCAAAAATAACGATGAACCAAGCCCGAGCCGAATCGTCATCTACAGTGAGTGAAGCACGGGGTTACATAATTCCAACGTAACGGAGAAACACACTATGAGCACTGATGGTGCCTCAAGCCCAAGCCGCCTGTTGCCCAGGCTGCTAGGCGTCTTGCTGCTGATCATGGGGCTGGCCTTGCTGGCTGGCGGCGTCAAGCTGAGCATGCTCGGCGGGTCGCTGTACTACCTGCTCGCCGGTATCGGCATCACCCTGACCGGCGTGTTGCTGCTGGCCACCCGCCGCGCCGCGCTGGGCTTGTACGCACTGGTGTTGTTCGCCAGCACCGTGTGGGCCTTGTGGGAAGTCGGCCTGGACTGGTGGCAGTTGGTGCCGCGCCTGGCCCTGCTGTTCGCCTTGGGCATCGTCATGCTGTTGCCGTGGTTTCGTCGTCCGTTGCTGCGTGGCCAAGCGGCCCCGCTGGGTACCGGCGCGCTGAGCGTTGCCGTGGTGCTGGCGGGCGCGACCGCCCTGGCCAGCCAATTCACCAACCCAGGTGAAATGGTCAAGACCGGCCAACTGGACCGCGACGCGGTGCCGGGTATGGCCAGCGCTGCGCCAACCCAGGCCGATGGCGACTGGAACTCCTATGGCCGCTCGGCCTTCGGTGACCGTTACTCGCCACTGGCACAGATCACCCCGGAGAACGCCCATAAGCTGGTGCCGGCATGGACTTATCGCACGGGCGACATCCCTGGCCCAGGCGATCCCGGTGAAACCACCGCGGAAAATACCCCGCTGAAAGTCAATGGCATGCTCTACGTGTGCACACCGCACAGCCAAGTGATTGCCCTGGACCCGGATACCGGCAAGGAAATCTGGCGTTTCGACCCGAAGATCACCACCCAGGGTGCTGAGAGCTTCAAAGGTTGGGCGCACATGACCTGCCGTGGCGTGTCGTACCACGATGACGCCGCCTACGCTTCCGAGCAGAGCCCGACTGGCACTGCCAGCCCGGCCGCCGCTCCGAATGCCTGCCCGAAACGCATCTTCGTGCCGACCGCCGACACCCGTCTGATCGCCCTGAACGCCGACACCGGCAAGATATGCGAAGACTTCGGTGACAAAGGTCAGGTCGACCTGCGTGCCAACATCGGTAGCTTCGCCCCAGGCGGTTACTACTCCACGTCGCCACCGGCCGTGACCAAGAACCTGGTCGTGATCGGCGGTCACGTGACCGACAACGTTTCCATCGACGAGCCAAGCGGCGTGATCCGCGCGTTCGACGTGCACACCGGCAAGCTGGTGTGGAACTGGGACAGCGGCAACCCGGACGACACCACCCCGTTGGCCGAGGGCAAGACCTACACCCGCAACTCGCCGAACATGTGGTCCATGTTCGCCGTGGATGAAAAACTCGGCATGCTCTACCTGCCGATGGGCAACCAGATGCCCGACCAGTACGGCGGCGACCGTACCGATGAGTCCGAGAAGTACGCCGCTGGCCTGACCGCCCTGGACATCGACACCGGCCACGTGAAGTGGACCTTCCAGTTCACCCACCACGACCTGTGGGACATGGACGTGGGCGGCCAGCCTTCGCTGATCGACATCAAGACCGCTGCGGGCGTGAAGCAGGCAGTGATGGCGTCGACCAAGCAAGGCAGCATCTACGTGCTGGACCGCGCCACTGGCCAGCCAGTGGTGCCCGTCAATGAAATCCCGGTGCCACAAGGCGCAGTGGCGGGCGACCGCACCTCCCCTACCCAACCCAAGTCCGACCTGAACTTCATGCCGCCGCCGTTGAAAGAACGCGACATGTGGGGCGTGACCCCGTTCGATCAGATGCTGTGCCGGATCGACTTCAAATCCATGCGCTACGACGGCCCGTTCACACCGCCGTCCCTGCAAGGTTCGATCGTGTACCCAGGCAACTTCGGCGTGTTCGACTGGGGCGGCATCTCGGTTGACCCGGTGCGCCAGATCGCCTTCGTGAACCCAAGCTACATGGCGTTCAAATCGAAGCTGATCCCGGCTGCCGACATTGCCAAGCAAGGCCCACGCGTCAGCGAAACCGAAGGCGTGCAGCCGAACAAAGGCGCCCCGTATGGTGTGATCCTTGAAGCGCTGCTGTCGCCGATGGGCCTGCCGTGCCAGGCACCGGCCTGGGGCTACGTGGCGGCGGTCGACCTGACCACCCACCAGACCATCTGGATGCACAAGAACGGCACCGTGCGTGATAGCTCGCCGGTTCCAATCCCACTGACCATGGGCGTGCCTAGCCTGGGCGGTACGTTCACCACCGCCGGTGGCGTCGCGTTCCTCAGCGGTACCCTGGACCAGTACCTGCGTGCCTATGACGTGAAGAACGGCAAGCAACTGTGGGAAGGCCGCCTGCCTGCAGGCGCGCAAACCACCCCGATGACCTACACCGGCAAGGACGGCAAGCAATACGTGCTGGTCATGGCGGGCGGTCACGGTTCCCTGGGGACCAAGCAGGGTGACTATGTAATGGCGTTCAAACTGCCGGATTAAGCAACGCTGGCGGTACAAAAAAGCGGCGGCCCGAATGGGCAGCCGCTTTTTTTTGCCTGCCGAAAATGCCCCAGCGTTTCCCCTCAGCCCTTTAAAACTAATTTAGTGCGCACGCCCTGCGTAATACAAAAGGCGTACGGATAAAACTTTAAAGGGAGCTTCACTGCATGACGGACCATGTCGCTACAAAACCGATGCTTTCCACCCCCACAAAAATCCTGGAGCTTGAACACCTCAATACTGCCAGTTTGAAAAAACTCATCAGTGGCGAAGTGCTTGCCATTCGGGTACCTGAGTTTGCCAACGCAACCACCAGCGCACGGTTGATTCAGGCCATCGACGATACCGCCACCCTGGAACACTACGGCCATGAAACCTACGAAGAGGGGCGCGTCGTTCAGCACTTCTACGGTGTGCATCGCTGGGGCACGCCGTTCAACTCCACGTACGGCAAGGCCGCCGGCGGTGACGCCCAAGAAAAATATTATGCAGACGCGGCCCGTATGCGCGGCCTTATCGACAGCCTCTGTGCGCCGCAAACGCCGCCCATTCAACAGCTGATGGAACAGTTCCAGGCGCTCTGGCCGCAAGGTGCAACAGCCGCTGCGTTCCAGGGCCGCCCAATGTTTTGCGGGATCATCCGCGTCATGTTCCCGGAGACGGCGCACCTCTCGGAAACGGTGCCCCATGTGGATTGCCTGCCCCGCACAGTCGCTGAACTGCAGCATCAATTCAGCGCCAATATCTACCTGCAAACACCGCCTTCGGGGGGCGAGTTGGTCATCTGGGATACCCAAGCCTTTGGCTATGAGGAGGTCAAGCGCTTCGAGGGGGCCCAACTGCCCGAACAGTGTTTACAAAAACCGCTGCGCATCCGCCCACGCCAGAACGAACTGGTGCTCATCAATACCCGCCGCCCCCACGCCATCTGTGGGTTCGATTCGGGAAAACGCGTCAGCATGCAGTCGTTTATTGGCTATAACGCCGGCGAACCGTTTTACTTCTGGTGCTAATACTTTTATTGCTCGTGCACATGGACGTTTATCTATGACCCCCGAAGAATTCCGCCAACATGGCTATGCCATGATCGACCTGATTGCAGACTACCGACAGAACATCGAACAACGCGGCGTGCAGCCCACCACCCAACCTGGCGAGATCAAAGCCGCCCTGCCGGTCAGCCCGCCTGAAACCGCCGAACCGTTCGAACAGATCATGGGCGATGTCGAAAAACTGATCATGCCCGGCTTGCTGCATTGGCAGCATCCCAGTTTCTTCGGGTTCTTCCCTTCCAATGTGGAACTGTCCTCAGTGCTGGGCGATTGCCTGAGCACCGGCCTGGGTGTGATTGGGTTGTCCTGGCAATCCAGCCCGGCCCTCACCGAAATCGAGGAAGTCACCACCGATTGGCTGCGCGACATGCTCGGCCTGGGCAGCACGTGGAGCGGTGTGATCCAGGACTCTGCGTCCACGTCCACGCTGGTGGCGCTTATCAGCGCCCGGGAACGCAGCTCCGATTACGCGCTGATGCACAACGGCCTGCAAAACAGCGGCGCGCCCCTGATCGTCTACACCTCAGCCCATGCCCACAGCTCGGTCAACAAGGCGGCGATCCTGGCCGGATTCGGCCAGAACCATATCCGCACCATCGCCACCGATGCACACAATGCAATGTCGCCCCAGGCACTGGCGCACGCCATCGCACAGGACCTGGCCGCCGGCAACACGCCCTGCGTGGTGATTGCCACCACCGGCACCACGGCCGCCATGGCGATCGACCCTCTGGCGGCCATTGGCGACCTGACCCAACGCCACGGCCTGTGGCTGCATGTAGACTCGGCCATGGCTGGCGCCGCGATGATCCTGCCAGAATGCCGGGCCTTGTGGGATGGCATCGAAAAGGCTGACTCCCTAGTGCTCAACCCGCACAAATGGCTGGGCGCGGCCTTCGATTGCTCGGTGTATTTCGTGCGCGACCCCGAGCATTTGATTCGCATCATGACCACCAACCCGAGTTACCTGCAGTCCAGCGCAGACGGCCAAGTGCGAAACTACCGTGACTGGCGGATCTCTCTGGGCAGCCGTTTCCGCGCATTGAAGTTGTGGTTCCTGATACGCGAGCAAGGCGTCAGCGGCCTGCAAGCGCGGTTGCGGCGAGACCTGGCCAATGCGCGCTGGCTGGCAGAGCAGATCGAAGCCAGCGAATACTGGACGCTGGTGGCCAAGCCCGCCTTGCAAACCTTGTGCATTCGCCATGAGCCGCCGGGTTTGCAAGGCCAGGCACTGGACCATCACACCCGAGCCTGGGCAGAAAAACTCAACCAGTCAGGCGATGCCTACGTCACCCCCGCCCTCCTCGATGAGCGCTGGATGGTGAGGGTGTCCATCGGCGCGCTGGGCACCGAGCATCAGCATGTCCAGAGGTTGTGGGTGCGATTGCAAACCCTGGTCGCTTGAACGCTGCCAAAGTAGCCCCCTGTGGCGAGGGAGCTTGCTCCCGCTGGGCTGCGCAGCGGCCCGAAAATCCTGGGAGCGCTTCGCACTCCAGCGGGAGCAAGCTCCCTCGCCACAGTCAAACTGTCTAGGTTGGCACCTGCTCACGGCGCAACCACCGCTCGAACGCCATGGCGTTGAGCGGCCGGCTGATCAGGTAGCCCTGGGCCGTGTCGCAGTTCCAGCGTTTGAGCAAGGTGAGGCTGTGCTCGAACTCCACGCCCTCGGCCACCACCTTGAGCCCCAGGCTATGACTCATCTCGATGGTGGAACGCACGATCACGCCGTCGCCACTGGTGCTGTCGAGGTTGCGCACAAAGGACTGGTCGATCTTCAGCTCTTGCACCGGTAGGCGCTGCAATTGGGCGAGGGACGAGTAGCCGGTGCCGAAATCATCCACCGACAGGCTGATTCCGCAATTGCGCAGCTGCTCCAGCACGCTGAGGGCCTGCTGCGGGTTGTGCATGATGGCGCTCTCGGTGATTTCAAAAATCAAATGCTCGGCGTCCACGTGGTATTGGGCCAATAGCGCAGTGACGCGAATCGCCAAGTCATCATCCGCCAAGTCGTTCACGGAGATATTCACCGACAGTTGGATAACCAGCCCACGCTGCGCCCATTCGGCAATCTGGCGGATGGCTTCCTCGATCACCCACAGGGTCAGGGCACCCATGCTGCCAGTGCGTTCGGCCAACGGAATGAACTCCCCCGGAGACACTTGCCCCAGCGTCGCGTGTTGCCAGCGCAGCAAGGCTTCGGCCTGGCCCACGTGCCCGTGCCGCAGGTCGAGCTTGGGTTGGTAGCACAGGAACAACTCGCCTTCGATCACGGCGCGGCGCAAGTCGCGAATCAGGGTGATCTGGCGTTGGTGGGCGAGGTCGCGGTCCGGTTGGTAGATCTGCAAATGCCCCGGCAGGTTAGCCGCGTCGTGCCGGGCGATGGCCGCGCGGTTGATCAACTCTTCCACCTGCTGCCCATCAGCAGGGTACGCGGCGATGCCGATGCTCACTTCATGGCGCACTTCGTCATTGCCGATGCGCAGGGGTTCGGTCAACGCCCCATGCAACTGGTCGGCGCGGGCCACGGCTGAGTCGATCTCGGTGTTTTCCAGCAACAACAGAAACTCACTGCCGGCGATGCGTGCTGCGGTGTCGCTGGCCAACAGGCTGCTGGACAAGCAGCGGCTGGCCTCGCACAACATGTGCTCGACACCTTCGGGGCCAAACCCTTCGTTGATGACCCGGTAGTTTTCAATCCCCACGTACAGCAACACCACCGGCCGCCGTGCGCTGATCGCGCTGCCCAGGCGCTCCATGGCCAGGGCGCGGTTGGGCAGGCCGGTGAGCGGGTCATGCAAGGCATTGTGGGCCAGTTGCCGCTCGCGCAGGGCGATGCCGCTTTGCATGGCATTGAACGCACGCGCCAGCAGGCCGAACTCGTCGTGGCTGCGCACCCGCACCGGGGTGCGGTAGTCACCGGCCCCGATCCGTTCAGCGGCTTGCACCAGCGCATTGAGCGGGCGTGACACTCGCCGCGCCAGGAATAATGCCACCGCCAGCGAGACCAGCAGCACCGCCAGGGCAATCCCCATGAACTGCCGGTCCAGCGGCGCGAAGGATTCCAGCGCATGGTCCAGCGGGCTTTGCAGCAACACGCGCACTTCATCGCCTTCGCCGCTGTTGGCCAAGGGCAACACTTGGCTGAGCACACGCTGGCCATGGAACAGCTGGATCTTCGCCTCAGGATCGACCTGCGTGCCATGCAAGAGGCTGATGATGCTTGGGCGCCAATTGCCAGGGTGGGTGGTGAACAGCTGACCGAGATGGCCGTCCTGCACACTGAGGAACGACACCTCCAGGTTGCTCATGGAGCGCAGTTCATGGGCGAATTGCGTGTCCATGGGAAAGCCCATGACCACGCGTGCGATCGGCGCAGGCCCGAGCACATCTTTTTGCACCAGCAAATAGGGGCGCCCGGCCATGGCGACGATCAACATTTGCTGGCCGCTGCGCCGCGCCTTGCGCAAGGCATCGGCATACGGGAACAGCTGGCCGCGCGTCTGCATCAGCAGGGTGCTTACCATGACCCTGTCATCCAGGCCCAGCACCATCACTTCGCTGGAACTGACCCCGGTGCCATGGGTGCCCAGGGCCTCCAGGATCGGCAGCGTCCGGCCGCCGGCCACCGCCTGCTTGAACGGCCCATCGGCGGTGAGCCAGTCCAACCCGTACTGCAAGCGCCGCCCGCGCAGGTCCAGCAGGCGCTCGAACACCTGCCGCCCCGTGTTCAGCTGTACGTCGGCCTGGTTCTCCACCGCCCGAGTGGTGGCAGCGTTCACGGCAAAATAGGTGGCGGCCACGACCACCAGTAACAACAGCGCCAGCACCCCGGCTATGCGGGTCTGAAACGTGTGGCGCCAGTGCATGGCCGCGCCCTCGGGCCGTGCTCGTCGCTCTTGGCCGTGCTTTCCTTGTGTCATACGCGTCCCTGCCGACTGCTAACCGGCGTCAAAAAAACATCCTTTTTAATGGATTATTTTATTTAGGCAGGTTAGCTGGGACTGAGGATAAGTAAACCCAATAAACACAAGGATTTCGTAGTCATATTTTTGACGAAAACAACATAAATATAAGCATAGCCATGCCTCGCCGCTCGTCGGCACTGTCATTTCTCACAGCTAGGCAACCTGCGTCGTAAGCGCCCTGAATAAGGAGCCACTCGACCTAAGGAGGATCCTGGGTCGCGTCTTGCTTACATTTATTGAGGTGTTCAACCGTGACCTACGATCAACTGCCTATCCTACCCCCGCCCCTCGCCTGCCTGCCTGCGGTAGCGCGCAAAAAACGTAGCCAGGACTCCATCGGGCGCTTGCCCGATGCACTTGTTCCCAATGGCTGCACCCAAATACCCTTCTCCGATCTGGAGCTGATCATCCCCAACCTTACTTCCATCCCAAACACTGACGGCGCACTGAACAACGCCGCATTGACGGTCAACGCCCTCGGGGTGATTTGCATCCTCCTTGCGTGGGCCCAACAAGATGAGGGGGATTTCGTCTATCTGGAGCTCAACGGCATACGAGTGGCCCACTACACCCTCACAGAAGATGATGAAAAGCAAAACAAACACGTTAAGTTGGCCATAGAGAGCGTCAGGTTTATCGACCAGGCCCATAACACACTACAAGCTTTCGTCAGACGCCTAAGCGGAACCACTGACAGGACCAAAACGTTCAGTATCTGGGTGGATACCAAAGCCCCCGGGGGGCTGGACCCTCAGGCCAGTACGCCGATTATCAACGAAAACCTGGCACGCGTTACGTTCGAAGATCCAACCATTGAGGCCTTTGGCATCGTGAATCCCGCGGATGCGCAAAAAGGCGTCAGGGTCCTCGTTGATAATTACCCGCTGAACCCGTTAGTGGATCAGGTTCACCACCGCAAAGAAGGTGATGTGATCTATATGAGTATTGGCGGTTGGCTTGTTACTCACACGGTGACCCATTTTGAAGCCTCCGGGAACGCCCCCATCATTATGACCATCAATTTCGGCGACTGGCAGAAAGTGACACCGGGGCCGAATATTCTTGAGTGGTATGTAAGAGACAAGGCCGGAAACCAATCCATCGGTTTTTCCATCCCAAGGGTCATACAAAATAGGGTGAGCGGGGGCACCAACCCGCAACTGATAGAGGGTCACGTTACCGAGTCCGAATACGACCCTGTTTCAGACGAGGAATACATCGATAAGGACGCGCACTCCAATGACCTTAACTTCGAGGTACCGTTAAGAAATCATGGGTGGCAGGTCAACGATGAAATACATGTCACCTATTTAGGGCTGACTCATACGGGAAGCCTTAAGCACACTGAATCTTATGAAGTGCTGCAGCCAAACCTGGTTCGCGTATCCATTCCGTTGCCATTGCCCTTTGTAAAACAACTGGCGGAAGGCCGTTTAATGGCTTTCTACGAGCGGATTCGCGCAGGGCAGCCCAATACACCTTCTAACGCTGCCATTTACAGCGTGCGTGGCACGCCGGTCGATAACCGTCGCCCGGCGCCAGTGGTACACGGCCTGGTGGGGGGGACGCTGCCCGATATCAACCCAGTGCATATCACCGTACCCGGCGCGGAACTGCCTCTGAGTGACAAAGTTGACCTAATCATTGAAGGCAGAGCAGCCAACGGCAACATCGTGTACGAGCGCTTCACCGAAATCGCCAGCGGTGGCGATATTGACTACTTATTGGACTACCGCACATTTGAGCCATTGGAGGGCTCCACCTTCACCGCCTACTATCTAGTCAACAACGATGCGGCAAACCCCTCGCAATCGGTGACTGTACCGGTCGGTGATATTTCAATCTCACTCCCTCCACCACGATCACCTGAAGCTCCACCGCCTGACCACCAATTTGACGAGCTTATCAACAAAGGCAACCTCAAAGCGTTCGTGGATCCCCACCCGAGCATCTGGTTGAATGATGAGGTACGGATGGTTGCGACAGGCAGTAAGCCGGGGGGCAGCATTACCTCAGCATGGCTGAAGGTGACCAGCGTGTGGTATGGCTCGGCCTTGCCCTTTACCATTGCCCGCGCGATCGTCCTGGCTAACAAAGATGCAAGCATGGCGCTGCACTGGGAGGTCCGCACACTGCCTACGGATATCCCGCTAAAGTCCCTGCCGTTGGTGGTCAAAGTGGGGGCGGCGCTACAGCTCAGCGAATGTCCGACCTTGCTGGAGGCCACCCCGGTGTCGTCTTGCATCATGCGGCTTGACCCGCTGAATGTCTGGACGCCCTCTCCTCGCATCACGACGTTCCGGGTCAAGTACCCCATGCTGGAGAGTGATCTTGTCACTCTGCGTGTAGTCGGAAAACACGGGGTGGGTACACCCGCCATTCCCAGCAAACCCGGCAAGCCAGAAGCTGGCCATGATTACATTTCGTTCTCTTACCTGAGTAACTTTGTTGGCGCTTACGTCGGGGAGTCGTTTGAAGTTTATTTCGAGGTACTGCGCGACAACGTCAGGACGGACTCTAGACGACTCACGGTTGAAGTGGATAAGTTCTCTGACCAGACACTTAACCTGCTGAGCGTGCCTGCGGCCGCGGGTGGGGTGATCGATACCAACAAGGCGAACTCGGTACAGATTCGCGCCTTGCCGTTTTTCCGGGCCGGGCTTGCGGTCGGCATTGACCTGTTCAGTACCACCGACTTGCCGCTGCGGCGTGCCATTGATATAACCCCGGCAGAAGCCAGTGCCGGGCGTACTCTGGACTTGATACCGGCCGATTATTTGAGGGAGTTGCCGGATAGCAGCCAGGTCAGAATCCGGGGCTGGATATCGTTGGATGGGACCAACTGCCTGGACACTGCCATATATTTTAATGAGGCTACTTACCGCACGCGCAAGGCACCGGGGGAGATTGTGCGAGAGATTGAAGTGGGGAATGGGCCGACGTATATCGTGGCCAGTCGGGACGGTAAAAAGGTTTGTGTGGCGAATGGACGGACGCCGTCGATTTCGGTGATTGATCTAGAGAACAATACGGCCCGGACGGTGAATACGGTTGGGAGTGTTATTCATGGTTTGGCGTTACATCCTTCGAACTCGAACCTGTATTTTTCGGTTGAAGGCTCGCACTATACCCAAACTACTCCCATACTAAACACTAGTAATTTCACTTTTCGCTACCCTTATTGGCTTGGCGGTTCTACCCAAGCAATATGCTTAAACCCAGGGGGATTGCGACTCTTTATGGGGCATTTAGGCGCCACTACCATTTACTATTGGAATACACAAACAGAACGAAGCGAAACTTATCTCCACGCACAAAATAGCTCCAGAGCTATAATAACCAACCCACAAGGCACTGCGTTATATTCAGTTACTGAACAAACACATCGATATAATATCACCACTCGCACTCGCACTCACGTGGTCGCTAATAATGGAATCGCAAGTGCCCTCGCCCACTCCCCACTGTTCGCCACCCTCGAACGGCTATTTGTCTGTGTTCCCAACTTAGGAAAAGTTGATATCTACAACACCTACAACGATGGCCTTACCTACGTCAAATCCCTGACCGGGCTGGCAACCCCACGAGGCGTCGCCTTCCACCCAGTCAAACCGCTGGCCTACGTGACGGAGTACGCCAGTAACACCGTCCGCATCATCGACACCACCACCGAGGAACTGGTTGGCAGTATCCCTGGTTTCAACCAACCCACCGGCCTGGCTTGCAGCGAGGATGGCAGGTACTTGTTCGTCTGCAATTTCGGCAACAATACCGTAGCCGTAGTAAGCGTCTAAACACTTGCCAAGATGCCCCGTCTCCCGCGAGACGGGGCATTCACCCCTTGCATGCCCCCCCACTCCGCGCTTCCCCCGTTATTTCATGCAAATTGTTGCTAACGACGCCGCCCCATTGAAACCACCGCAACCCCGCCCCATCTAACCTGCATACTTACTGATGCAGGTGCCCCATGAGCGACCAGCAAGAATTTCCAGATTACGACCTCAACGATTACGCCGACCCCGAAAACGCTGAAGCCTCCTCGTCCAATACTGGCCTGGCCCTGCCTGGGCAAAACCTGCCGGACAAGGTTTACATCATCCCGATCCACAACCGGCCGTTTTTCCCGGCCCAAGTGTTGCCGGTGATCGTCAATGAAGAGCCCTGGGCCGAAACCCTGGAGTTGGTGAGCAAATCCGACCACCACTCCCTTGCGCTGTTTTTCATGGACACGCCGCCCGAAGACCCACGCCACTTCGACACCTCCGCCCTGCCGCTGTACGGCACCCTGGTGAAGGTGCACCACGCCAGCCGCGAGAACGGCAAGCTGCAGTTCGTCGCCCAGGGCCTGACCCGCGTGCGCATCAAGACCTGGCTCAAGCACCACCGCCCACCGTACCTGGTGGAAGTCGAATACCCGCACCAGCCCAGCGAGCCGACCGATGAGGTCAAGGCCTACGGCATGGCGCTGATCAATGCGATCAAGGAACTGCTGCCCCTCAACCCGCTGTACAGCGAAGAGTTGAAGAACTACCTCAACCGCTTCAGCCCCAACGACCCGTCGCCGCTCACCGACTTTGCCGCCGCCCTCACCTCGGCGACAGGTAATGAACTGCAGGAAGTGCTGGACTGCGTGCCCATGCTCAAACGCATGGAAAAAGTGCTGCCGATGCTGCGCAAAGAGGTAGAAGTCGCGCGTCTGCAAAAAGAGCTCTCCGCCGAGGTAAACCGCAAGATCGGCGAGCACCAGCGTGAGTTCTTCCTCAAGGAACAACTCAAGGTCATCCAGCAGGAGCTGGGCCTGACCAAGGACGATCGCAGCGCCGACGTCGAACAGTTCGAACAGCGCCTGCAAGGCAAAGTGCTGCCGGCGCAAGCGAAAAAACGCATTGATGAAGAACTGAACAAACTGTCGATCCTGGAAACCGGTTCGCCGGAATACGCCGTCACGCGCAACTACCTGGACTGGGCCACCTCGGTGCCGTGGGGCGTGTACGGTGAAGACAAACTCGACCTCAAGCACGCGCGCAAAGTGCTCGACAAGCACCATGCGGGCCTGGATGACATCAAGAGCCGCATCCTCGAATTCCTCGCCGTGGGCGCCTACAAAGGCGAAGTCGCCGGTTCCATTGTGTTGCTGGTGGGCCCGCCCGGCGTGGGCAAGACGAGTGTGGGCAAGTCCATCGCCGAATCCCTGGGGCGGCCGTTCTATCGCTTCAGTGTTGGCGGCATGCGCGACGAGGCCGAGATCAAGGGCCACCGGCGCACCTACATCGGCGCCCTGCCCGGCAAGCTGGTGCAGGCGCTGAAAGACGTGGAAGTGATGAACCCGGTGATTATGCTCGACGAGATCGACAAGATGGGCCAGAGCTTCCAGGGCGACCCGGCGTCGGCGCTGCTGGAAACCCTGGACCCGGAGCAGAACGTCGAATTCCTCGACCACTACCTGGACCTGCGCCTGGACCTGTCCAAAGTGCTGTTCGTGTGCACCGCCAACACCCTGGACTCAATCCCCGGTCCGTTGCTGGACCGCATGGAAGTGATTCGCCTGTCGGGCTATATCACCGAAGAAAAAGTCGCCATCGCCAAGCGCCACTTGTGGCCCAAGCAGTTGGAAAAAGCCGGCGTGGCCAAAAACAGCCTGACCATCACCGACGGTGCCTTGCGCGCATTGATCGATGGTTATGCTCGGGAAGCCGGCGTGCGCCAACTGGAGAAGCAACTGGGCAAGCTGGTGCGCAAGGCGGTGGTCAAGCTGCTGGATGAACCGGAGTCGGTGATCAAGATCGGCAACAAGGACCTGGAAAGCTCCCTGGGCATGCCCGTGTTCCGTAATGAGCAAGTGCTGTCCGGCACCGGCGTGATTACCGGCCTGGCCTGGACCAGCATGGGCGGCGCCACCTTGCCGATCGAAGCGACGCGCATCCACACGCTCAATCGCGGCTTCAAGCTCACCGGGCAGTTGGGTGAAGTGATGAAAGAGTCCGCCGAAATCGCCTACAGCTACATCAGTTCCAACCTGAAGTCGTTTGGCGGCGATGCGAAATTCTTCGACGAGGCCTTCGTGCACTTGCACGTGCCGGAAGGCGCCACGCCGAAAGACGGCCCGAGTGCCGGCGTGACCATGGCCAGTGCGTTGCTGTCCCTGGCCCGCAACCAACCGCCGAAAAAAGGTGTGGCGATGACCGGCGAACTGACCTTGACCGGGCATGTACTGCCGATTGGCGGGGTGCGCGAGAAGGTGATTGCGGCGCGGCGCCAGAAGATTCACGAGTTGATCTTGCCGGAGCCCAACCGTGGCAGCTTTGAAGAGTTGCCGGACTATTTGAAGGAAGGGATGACGGTGCACTTTGCCAAGCGGTTTGCGGATGTGGCGAAGGTGCTCTTCTGATAGATCTCTAGCGCCTGGACTGGCCCTATCGCGGGCAAGCCCGGCTCCCACAGGGATCGGTGTTGTTAATGACAACGCGGTCAAGTGTGGGAGCGGGCTTGCCCGCGATGGCGCCAGCCGCCACACCGCATGCCCTCTTGTCACACCTTGTCTCATCTTCGGTTATGCTCCCCCTTCGTCGTGTATTAACGGAGCCTTCATGACCGCTGCCCGCCTGCTTCTCCCCTTGAGCCTTGTCTTGCTGGCCGCATGCGCCAGTGCCCCCAAGCAAAACGTCAGCGTGGACAACCAGAGCGCCTGCCCGCTCCAGCTTAAAAACGGGCAAAACCTGATCCTCGCCCTGCCCAGCAACCCCACCACCGGTTACCGCTGGGCCATCCAGGACTCCGCCGGCGGCGTGTTGCGCGCCTTGAGCCCCGAGGTCTACAGCAGCACCGAGTCCGGCGTGATCGGCGGGGGCGGCCAGTCCACCTGGCGCTTCCAGGCGTTTGCCGCAGGGCAAGGGCGTTTGCGCCTGACATCCCAGCAACCCTGGGAGCCAGAGGCCGAACCTGTCGAAACCTTTGACTGCGCCATTACGGTGAACTGATATGCCCTGGCTGATCCTTGCCTTGATGGGCGCCGGCACCTTTGTCTACGGCCTGGCCACCCATGCGACGCTGCTGTGCCTGCTGGTCAAGCCACTGCCGGTGCTGGCGCTGCTGGGTTGGCTGCATGACGCGCCGCCCACCGAGTATCGACGCTGGATCAGCCTGGGGTTGATTTTTTCCGTGGTGGGCGACGTGTTACTTGCCTGGCCAGGCGACCTGTTTATCTTTGGCCTGGGCGCGTTTCTGTTCGCGCATTTGGCTTATCTCAAAGCTTATTTCAGTGACTGTCGGCGCTTGGCGCTGCTGCCGCTGGTGCTGGCCCTCGGCGTAGGCGCAATCTTGCTGAGCATCCTGATCTCCCACGGCCTCGGTGAACTGCTGATACCGGTGGTGGTTTACGCGCTGGTGATCAGCGCCATGCTCTGGCGTGCGTTGGCACGACTGGGCAGCGAGGTGCCCAAACGTTCAGCGTGGCTGGCGGCGGTGGGTGCGGTGTCGTTTGTGGTTTCCGACGCGCTGATCGGCATCAACCGGTTTGTGCTGGCGTTCGAGGCAGCGCCGTATTTGCTGATCACCACCTACTGGCTCGGGCAGTGGGGCATCACCGCCTCGGCTTTCCATCAGACAACCCGCGCATCCGAGGAGCAACTTGGCTAAAATGCCGGCCTTTCCCCCATCGTCGCCGGAACAGCCGTGAGCAAAGAACCCGATCGCCTATTCGCCCAGCCCCTGCCCCAGGTGCCGGACTTCGCCTTTAACGAGGATGTGGTGCGGGTGTTCCCGGACATGATCAAGCGCTCGGTGCCGGGCTACCCCACCATCGTCGAAAACCTCGGCGTGCTGGCCGCGCAATTTGCCCAACCGGGTAGCGTGCTGTATGACCTGGGCTCTTCCCTGGGCGCCGTGACCCAAGCCCTGCGTCGCCATGTACGCACCGAGGGTTGCCGGGTGATCGCCGTGGATAACTCCGCCGCGATGGTCGAGCGCTGCCGCGAATACCTCAATGGCCAGGACTCGATGTTCCAGGAGTTGCTGCCGGTGGAGGTGATCGAGGGCGACATCCTCGCCCTGCAATTCAAGCCCGCCTCGGTGGTGGCCCTGAACTTCACCCTGCAATTTATCGCCCCCCAGGAGCGCCTGGCGTTGCTGGGGCGCATTCGCCAGGCGCTGCTGCCGGGCGGGGCGTTGATCCTCTCGGAAAAGCTGCGCTTTAACGATGTTGAAGAGCACGCGCTGCTGACCGACCTGCATATCGCCTTCAAACGCGCCAACGGCTACAGCGAACTGGAAATCGCCCAGAAGCGCAGCGCCATCGAAAACGTCATGAAGCCCGACAGCCTCGAAGAACACCGCGAACGCCTGCTGGCGGCCGGGTTCTCGAAAGTCGTGCCGTGGTTCCAGTGTCTTAACTTTGCCTCGTTGATTGCCTTGCCATGATTGATTTGTCCCCCCTCGCCCGCCATCTGGTCGGCACTCCCCTGGCCGTGTGGGCCCAGGGCCTGCAAGCGCAGCTCGATAGCAAGATGGAAAAAGGCCATGGCGACCTGGAGCGCTGGCAGAGCGCCTTGGATGCACTGCCGAAGATCCAGCCCAACAGCGTAGATTTGCTCAACGGCCTGGTGCTGGACACCGATTGCGACGACGCCACCCGCGAACAGATGCACACGGCGCTGATGGGCCTGAGCCCCTGGCGCAAAGGCCCGTTCCATCTGTTCGGCGTGCATGTGGACACCGAGTGGCGTTCGGACTGGAAGTGGTCGCGGGTCGCGCCGCACCTGAACCTCAAAGGCAAGCGCATCCTCGACGTGGGCTGCGGCAACGGCTACTACATGTGGCGCATGCTCGGCGCCGGGGCCGACAGCGTGATTGGCGTGGACCCCAACTGGCTGTTCTTCTGCCAGTTCCAGGCAGTGCAGCGCTACTTGTCCGAGCCCAAGGCCTGGCACCTGCCGTTCCCGTTCGAAGACTTGCCGGCGAACCTGGAAGGCTTTGACACGGTATTTTCCATGGGCGTGTTCTACCACCGCCGCTCGCCCATCGAACATTTACTGGCGTTGAAGGACACCCTGGTCAAGGGCGGCGAGTTGGTGTTGGAAACATTGGTGGTGGAAGGCGACCAACAACAAGTGCTGGTGCCAGAAGACCGTTACGCCCAGATGCGCAACGTGTGGTTCCTGCCGTCGGTGCCGGCGTTGATGCTGTGGCTGCGCCGGGCCGGGTTCAGTGACGTGCGGTGCGTGGATGTGAGCGTGACCACGGTTGAGGAGCAGCGTGGAACGCAGTGGATGAAGTATCAGTCGCTGAGTGATTTCCTGGACCCTGAGGATCACAGCAAGACCATTGAAGGGCTGCCGGCACCGATGCGGGCGGTGATCATCGCGCGCAAATGACACCACGCTCGTTCTGAAAAAAATGGAGATCAACGGTGGGAGCTGGCTTGCCTGCGATAGCGGTGGGTCAGTCAATATAGGGCTGACTGACAGATGGCTATCGCAGGCAAGCCAGCTCCCACATTGATATTTCAGTGTTCTTTAGAGTGGTGGCTTGGCCCGGCGAGCCTTGAAGAACTCGCTCAGGACAGCCCCACACTCCTCGGCCAATACCCCGCCCTCAAACAACACCCGATGGTTTAGAAAACCCTGGGTAAAAAACTGCCCCTGGCTTTGCACGATGCCCGCCTTCGGCTCCAACGCGCCATACACCACCCGCGCCACCCGCGAATGCACGATCAGCCCGGCACACATGCTGCATGGTTCCAGCGTCACGTACAGCGTGCTGCCCACCAGCCGATAGTTGCTGATCGCTTGTGCAGCAGCGCGGATCGCGACCATTTCGGCATGGGCGCTGGGGTCGTTGCCGCTGATGGGGCAGTTGAAGCCGCGGCCGATGATTTCACCGCCCTGCACCAGCACCGCACCCACCGGCACTTCGCCCAATGCAGCACCTTGGGCGGCGAGCGCCAGGGCTTCGCGCATAAAGTCCTGGTCGCGGCTGCGGTCGATAATCGCGGCGGGGCGAATCTGGCGCATCACGCCACCTCGATGGCGGCCATCAGGCCGGTTTCCATGTGGTCGATCACATGGCAATGGAACATCCACACCCCTGGGTTATCCGCCACCAAGGCCACGCGGGCGCGTTCGTTCTTGCCCAGCAGATAGGTGTCGGTGAAATACGGGATCACCTTGTGGCGGTTGGACGCAAGCACCTTGAAGCTCATCCCGTGCAGGTGGATCGGGTGCTGGTATTGGGTCATGTTCTTCAATTCGAAAATGTAGCTCTTGCCCTTCTCCAGCTTGGCAATCGGGCGGTCGGCACAGGTCTTGTCGGTGATGTCCCAGGCCTGGCCGTTGATCTGCCACAGGCTCGGCGGCTTGCCGTTTTCGACATTGACCGACACTGAACCGACCCATTCGAAATTGAAGTTGAGTTTCTCGGCATTGGCCAGGTCTGGCTCGGCAACCGGGTTGGCCGGCAATGCCGGTGGCCACAGGGTAGGCGCGTCGGTATTGGCCACCGAGCGGAAGGTGCCAAGGCGCACCGGGCCGTTGCGCAACGACAGTTCTTCGCCCGCCGGTGGCGCCTTGATCGCCAGGCAAATACGCATGCCCGGGCCCAGCCAATATTCCTTGCCCAACGGGCGCGGCTCGATGGGGTTGCCGTCCAACGCGTAGATCTGCGCTTCGACCCCGGGAATATTGAGGCGATAGGTCACAGTGTTATCGAGGTTGAGCAGGCGCACGCGGGTGATTTGCCCAGCCGGCAGGTCGATGACCGCCTGGGGCACCCCATTGATGGTCGACAGGCGCCCGGCCGTGCCGCCACGCGCCGCTTCACGGGGGATGCTGAACTCGACAAACGCGCCCTCTTCGTCGATGTGCCAGTTCTTCAGGCTCAAAGTGCGTTCGTACTTGAAACCGGTGGGTTCGCGCTCTTCCACGATCAACGGGCCGACCAGGCCACGGCCGAGTTCTTCGCTGCTGCTTACGTGAGGGTGATACCAGTAGCTGCCGGCATCGGGTACGCGGAATTTATAGTCGAAGTATTCGCCAGGCAGCACCGGCAATTGCGAGACGTAGGGCACGCCGTCCATTTCCAGCGGCAGGCGGATGCCGTGCCAGTGGATGGTAGTGGCGACTGGCAGATGGTTGATAAAGCGCACCCGCAGCCATTCGCCTTGGCGCACCCGCAACTCGGTGCCCGGCGCCGATGGGCCGAACGCCCAGGCCTGGGTCTTATGCCCCGGCACCAACTCTACGTCCAGGGGCGCGGCGATCAGCTCGTAATCGTGCCCCGCCTCGGACTCAGCGACTTTCCCCAGCCAGTAGCGGTAGCCACCGCCGGCACCGACGCCTACTACGGCCAGGCCAGCAAGACTACCCAGGATTTGTCGACGGGAAAAGGATCGGGACACAACAACCTCGCGTATCTGCCGCAGGCCAAGGGCCCGCAAAGGGCTGATACGATACACCTGCGTCGGCTAAACAGTAAGGCTTCGCATTGCCGCATGCCAAAAACGCCGACGACTCATCATGTGGGAGCTGGCTTGCCTGCGATTGCAGTGGGCCAGCTACGAATGCGTCAACTGACACTCCGCTATCGCAGGCAAGCCAGCTCCCACAATGATCTTCATTGTTTATCAGTGCTTGGCAGCGGCCAGAATCAGGGCTTTCATCTCGGCCACGGCGCCTTTGAAACCGACGAAAAGCGCGTGCGCGACCAGCGCATGTCCGATGTTCAGTTCGTTGATGCCCTTGATCGCAGCCACGGCTTCGACGTTGTGGTAATGCAAGCCATGGCCGGCATTGACGATCAAGCCTTCGTTGAGCCCGCAGTTCACGCCGTCGATGATGCGTTGCAGTTCGTCGGCCACTTCGGTCGGCGTGGTGGCATCGGCATAACGGCCAGTGTGCAGCTCGATCGCCGGGGCGCCGACGCGGCGGGAGGCTTCGATCTGGCGTTCGTCGGCGTCGATAAACAGCGAGACTTCGCTGCCGATCCGCGACAGGCGCTCCACCGCAGCCTTGATCCGCGCTTCCTGGCCGGCGACGTCGAGGCCGCCTTCGGTGGTCAGCTCCTGGCGAGTTTCCGGTACCAGGCAGATATGCGCCGGGCGAATGCGCTCGGCGAACGCCATCATTTCTTCGGTGACGCCCATTTCGAAGTTCATGCGGGTTTGCAGCACGTCCTTGAGCAGCAGCACATCGCGCTCCTGGATGTGACGGCGGTCTTCGCGCAGGTGCACGGTGATGCCGTCGGCGCCCGCTTCTTCGGCGTCCAGCGCGGCCTTGACCGGGTCAGGGTAACGGGTGCCCCGGGCCTGGCGCAGGGTGGCGACATGGTCGATGTTGACGCCAAGAAGAATGCGATTGCTGGTGGTCACGGAAGCGCTCCTGAAAAGGGAAAGAATCGGTGCACAGCATACACGGGGATGTCAGGGCTTTCGAAACAACTCGCGACTGACCAGCGGCCGCCCGCCCAGGTGCACGGCCAGGGCCTGGCGCATCAGGCGCTTGGCGGCGGACAGCGCACCGGGAGCGTGCCAGTCGGCTTCACTCATGGCCAGCAGTTCGGTGCCCTGAAACAGGCCGGGCTGCAGCAGGTACACGCGCTCAAGCCCCGCATCGACTTGCAGGCGATACATGCCATCGGCGGCGATGGGCTCTCCGTGCAAGTCGTTGGCCAGTTCGAAGCCGTAGCCAAGGTCGTCGAGCAAACGCCATTCGAAAGCGCGCAGCAGCGGTTCCAGCGGACGGCCTTCAGCGAGGGCCAGCAAGGTGGCAGCGTAGTGATCAAAGACTGCCGGGTGCGGGTCTTCGGCGGGTAGCAGGCGGATCAGCAGCTCATTGAGGTAAAGGCCGCTGAATAACGCATCGCCATTCAGCCAGGCCGAGGTGCCAACGCTTTCCAGGCGGCCGACGTTTTTCAGCTCGCCCTTGCCGCGAAACTCCACGTCCAGCGCCACGAACGGCCGCGCCAAGGTGCCCGCCTTGCCCCGCGCGCTGCGCAATACCGCGCGCAGGCGGCCTTGGGGCGTGAGGAAGTCCACCAGCGCACTGGTTTCGCGGTAGGCGCGGCTGTGCAGGACATAGGCAAGTTGGCTGGGGGGGGAGGCGGACATGAGGCTCTCTCGCAGAACGTGAAACAGCGCCGATCCAATGTGGGAGCGGGCTTGCCCGCGATGGCGGCGTCACAGTCAACATCTCTGCCGAATGTTACATCCTCATCGCGGGCAAGCCCGCTCCCACAAAGTTTTGCAGTGTGTTCGAGGCCCGTTACAGGTCGCCGTAGCCCAGGGAGCGCAACGCACGCTCATCATCGGACCAGCCACCCTTCACCTTCACCCACAGGTTGAGCATGATCTTGGAGTCGAACAGCAACTCCATATCCTTGCGCGCTTCGGTGCCGATGCGCTTGATGCGCTCGCCCTTGTCGCCAATGATGATTTTCTTCTGGCCGTCACGTTCGACGAGGATCAACGCATGGATATGCAAGGTCTTGCCCTGCTGCTTGAACTCTTCGATTTCGACGGTGATCTGGTACGGCAGCTCGGCGCCCATCTGGCGCATGATTTTCTCGCGGACCAGTTCGGCGGCAAGGAAGCGGCTGCTGCGGTCGGTGATCTGGTCTTCCGGGAAGAAGTGCTCGTTTTCTGGCAGGTAACCGGCGATCACGCGCTCCAGGGCTTCGAGGTTGTGGCCGTGCTGGGCCGAGATCGGCATGATCTGGGCGTTCGGCAGTTGCTCCTGCAACCAGGTCAGGTGCGGCATCAGCTCGGCTTTGTCTTCGATACGGTCGGTCTTGTTCAGCGCGACGATCAACGGGCCGGTCACGTATTGCACACGCTCGAGGACCATCTGGTCTTCGTCGGTCCACTTGGTGCGGTCAACCACGAAGATCACCACGTCGACGTCTTTCAACGCGGCCGAGGCGGTCTTGTTCATGTAGCGGTTCAGGGCTTTCTCGCCGCCTTTGTGCATGCCAGGGGTATCGACATACACCGCTTGCACGTTGCCTTCGGTCTTGATGCCCAGCATGTTGTGGCGGGTGGTCTGGGGCTTGCGCGAAGTGATCGCGAGCTTCTGGCCGAGGATGTGGTTGAGCAGCGTGGACTTGCCCACGTTCGGGCGGCCGACGATGGCAACATAGCCACAGCGTGTTGCGGTTGAATCAGTCATGGCCATTCTCCACGCCCAGGGCAATCAGTGCTGCAGCGGCCGCTACCTGTTCGGCAATACGACGGCTCACACCCTGACCTCGGCTTTTTTCGTTCAATAAAGTGATTTCACATTCCACGAAGAACACCCGGCAATGGGGCTCGCCCTGGATATCCACCACTTCGTAGCGTGGCAGTTCGCAACCGCGGGACTGCAGGTACTCTTGCAGGCGGGTCTTGGGATCCTTGTTGGTGTCTACCAGCGTCAGGCTTTCGATTTCCGAGGCCAGCCAGGCGACAACGCGTTCCTTGGCCGTCTCCATCCCGGCATCGAGGTAGATCGCACCGATCAAGGCTTCCAGGGCATCAGCCAGGATTGACTCGCGACGGAAACCGCCGCTTTTCAACTCACCGGAACCCAGCCGCAGGTACTCGCCCAGGCCAAAGCCTCGGGCCAGCACGGCCAGGGTCTCGCCTTTCACAAGGCGTGCGCGCAGGCGCGACAGCTGGCCTTCTCGCGCTTGGGGGAAGCGCTCGAACAGCGCCTCGCCGGCGGCGAAATTGAGGATAGCGTCACCGAGGAATTCCAGGCGCTCGTTATTGCGCCCTGCAAAGCTGCGGTGTGTGAGGGCAAGGACCATCAATTCCTGGTCCTTGAAGGTGTAGCCGAGCTGACGCTCGAGACGACTTAGAGAAACGGTCACGGTTTATCCATATCTAGTTGATGGCACCGGCGGCCATCGACGATTGACGCAGTGTTCAAATTCAAATCCTGATGGGTACCGGGCATCGGAAAATGTCCAAGCCCCAGAAAAGCATTCGGCGCTGTGTTCACAGCGCCGCTTGTATTACTTGATCAGCCCGACCCGCGAGAAGTTCGGCAGGTGGCTGAGCTTGGGTTCCGGCCAACTCATCCAGACCGCGAAGGCTTTGCCGACAATGTTCTCGTCGGGCACCATGCCCAGCAGGTCCTTGGGAATGTTGGGGTCATCCCAGTAGCGGCTGTCGTTGGAGTTATCGCGGTTGTCGCCCATCATGAAGTAATGCCCGGCAGGCACTTTCCACTGGCCATCCGGCATCGCGCGGTAGCGGCTCATTTCCTTGCGGATTTGGTGCTCCACCGCGCCGAGTTTTTCCTGGTACAGCTCGGCGCTGCCCAGGGTATTCGGCTCGGCGCCCAGCAGCTTCTCGGCCACCGACTCACCGTTGATGAACAGGCGCTTGTCGCTGGTGTAGCGCACCACGTCGCCCGGCAGGCCGACCACACGTTTGATGTAGTTGACGTTCGGGTCGCTTGGGTAGCGGAACACCATCACATCGCCGCGCTGCGGGTCACCCACGGGGATGACTTTTTTGTCGATCACCGGTAGGCGAATGCCGTAGGAAAACTTGTTCACCAGGATGAAGTCGCCCACATCCAGGGTCGGTTTCATCGACCCCGAAGGGATCTGGAACGGCTCTACCAGAAACGAGCGCAACACCAGCACGATGAACAACACCGGGAAGAACGACTTGCCGTACTCAACCAGCAAGGGCTCTTTGTTCAGCTTCTCGACCACCACCGCATCGGGCTGGCTGACGCTGCCCTGATAGGAAGCAATGGCCGCCCGACGACGCGGGGCGAAGAACACCAGATCGAGCAACGCCAGGAGACCACAGACGGCAACGGCAATGACCAGCAACAGCGGGAAATTTAGTGACATAGGACCTAACTATCCAACCTGAGCACCGCAAGGAAGGCTTCTTGTGGAACTTCCACGTTGCCTACTTGCTTCATGCGTTTTTTACCGGCCTTTTGCTTCTCAAGCAGTTTGCGCTTACGGCTTACGTCACCGCCGTAGCATTTGGCCAGTACGTTCTTTCTGAGAGCCTTGACGGAAGTCCGTGCAATGATCTGCCCGCCGATGGCGGCCTGGATCGCGACGTCGAACATCTGGCGCGGAATCAGTTCTTTCATCTTCTCGGTCAGTTGGCGACCTTTGTAATGCGCGTTGTCCTTGTGCACGATCAGTGCCAGGGCATCTACCTTGTCGCCGTTGATCAGCACATCCAGTTTCACCAGATTAGCCGATTGGTAACGATCGAAATGGTAGTCCAGCGAAGCATAGCCGCGACTGGTGGACTTGAGACGGTCGAAGAAGTCCAGGACCACTTCGTTCATCGGCATATCGTAGGTCACTTGTACCTGAGTACCGAGGAACAGCATGTCGCGCTGCACGCCACGCTTTTCGATACACAGTGTAATGACGTTGCCCAAGTGTTCCTGCGGTACCAGGATATTGGCCCGCACGATCGGCTCGCGCATGTCTTCGATGGCCGACAGGTCCGGAAGCTTGGAGGGGTTGTCGACGTAAATCGTTTCACCGGTTTTGAGCAGCAACTCAAAAATAACGGTTGGCGCGGTGGTGATCAGGTCCAGGTCGTATTCGCGCTCAAGGCGCTCCTGGATGATCTCCATGTGCAGCATGCCCAGGAACCCGCAACGGAAGCCGAAGCCCAGCGCGTCGGAGCTTTCCGGGGTGTACTGCAACGACGAGTCGTTGAGGGTCAGTTTTTGCAGGGCTTCGCGGAAATCTTCGAAGTCATCGGAGCTGACCGGGAACAGGCCGGCGTAGACCTGTGGCTGGATGCGCTTGAAGCCGGGCAGCACGTCGACGTCTGGCGTGGAGCTCAAGGTCAGGGTGTCACCCACTGGCGCACCATGAATGTCCTTGATGCCTGCGATGATGAAGCCTACTTCACCGGCTTTCAGATCAACGGTAGCGGTGTGCTTGGGGTTGAATACACCGACGCTGTCCACCAGGTGGATCTTGCCGGTGGACTTGACCAGGATCTTGTCGCCCTTCTTCACACGGCCATGGCGCACGCGCACCAGGGACACAACGCCCAGGTAGTTGTCGAACCAGGAGTCGATGATCAACGCTTGCAGCGGATCTTCGTAGTTGCCGGTCGGCGCGGGAATGGTGTGCACCAGGCGTTCGAGCACTTCGTCGACACCCAGGCCGGTCTTGGCGCTGCAGGTGACGGCGTCGGTGGCATCGATGCCGATGATCTTCTCGATCTCTTCCTTGACGCGCTCAGGCTCGGCCTGGGGCAGGTCGATCTTGTTGAGCACGGGCATGACTTCCAGGCCCTGCTCGATCGCGGTGTAGCAGTTGGCAACCGACTGCGCCTCGACGCCCTGGCCGGCATCGACCACCAGCAACGCACCTTCACAGGCCGCCAGCGAACGGCTGACTTCGTAGGTGAAGTCAACGTGGCCAGGGGTGTCAATGAAGTTCAGTTGGTAAGTGATGCCGTCTTTGGCCTTGTAGTACAGCGTGACGCTGTGGGCCTTGATGGTGATCCCGCGCTCGCGTTCGAGGTCCATGGAGTCCAGTACCTGGGCTTCCATTTCACGCTCGGCAAGGCCGCCGCACATCTGGATAAATCGATCGGCCAGCGTCGACTTGCCATGGTCAATGTGGGCGATGATGGAGAAATTGCGGATATGACTCAAATCACTCACGGATCAACACTCAAAAAGGCTGCAGGCAGATTGCCCGCTGAAAAATAGCCGGGAATTGTACCTGATGCTCAGGCCAGACGTCATCTTTGCTGACCAATACAAAAAAGCCCCACTTTAATGGGGCTTAAAACTGTAGGAGCGAGCTTGCTCGCGAAAATCGCCAACGATAACGCGCTTATTCTGGATAAACGCGGCGTTTCGCAGACTTTTGCGAGCGCGGCTTCAACCCGCCCGGCGCAGCAGCCAGAACCCAGCCACGGCACAGATGGCCGTAGGCACCAGCACCGCAAACAGCGGCGAGAAGCCGAATACCAGGCTCGACGGCCCAAGCAAATCCTGGGCGATGCGGAAAGTGAAGCCCACCAGCACGCCGGTAAATACCCGTTGGCCCAGGGTCACGGAGCGTAATGGCCCGAAAATGAAGGAAATCGCCATCAACACCAAGGCGGCGGTAACCACCGGCTGCAAGACTTTTACCCAGAACGCCAGCCAGTAGCGGCCATTGTTCAAACCCTGTTCCTTGAGGTAGTGGATATAGCTCCACAAACCGGAGATCGGCAGGGCTTCCGGCACCATGACCACGGTATTGAGCAATTCCGGCTTGAGGGCGATATCCCACTGTTCGGTCGGCACGTTGACCACTTCGGTGCTGGACTGGGTGCCCTGGCCCACGTTACGGAAGTGCGTGGTGGTGACGTCGCTCAGTTGCCATTGCTCGCCACTGTACTGCGCGCGCTTGGCGAAGCTGGACGACAGCATGTGCCGTTCTTTGTCGAAGGTGTAGCGGGTCACCCCGATCAACAGGCCACCCGGCTGCACGGCATTGATGTGGATGAACTCGTCACCTTGGCGATGCCACAGGCCATGCTTGGCGCTTTGCGCATCGCCCGAACCCTGGGCCAGGGCGCGATTGGCCTGGGCGGTGGCTTCGGCCGGTGGCGCGACGTACTCACCGATCAGCACGCTGCACGCCATCAGCAGCAGCATCGGCTTCATCACCGCCCAGACGATACGGCCGATAGACACCCCGGCGGCGCGCATGATGGTCAGCTCGCTGTTGCTGGCCAGGGTACCCAGGCCGATCAGGCAACCAATCAGCGCGGCCATTGGCATCATGTCGTAGAGACGACGCGGCGCGGTCAGTGCGACGTAGCTCAGCACGTCCGTGACTGTGTAAGTGTCAGTAACGTTGCCCACTTCATCAATGAAGGCGAACAACAAGGCCAGGCCGAGGATGATGCCCAGTACCGCGAGGATGGCGATCAGTACGCTAATGCCGATGTAGCGATCAAGCTTAGCCACGGGCCAACTCCTTCAGGCCACGACGGCTCTTCATTTTCAAACGGATAGGTTCCCAGTAGAGCAGCCCCAGGCCGATCATCAGGAAAACCCCGTGCACCCACCACAGGCCCAGCGCTGGCGGCAACTTGCCCTTTTCCAGGGAACCACGGGCAGAAATTAGGATGGTCAGGTAGGCCATGTACAGCAGGATCGCCGGCAGCAACTTGAGGAAACGCCCTTGGCGCGGGTTGACGCGCGACAGCGGCACGGCCATCAAGGTCACGATAAACACCAACAGCGGCAGGGACAGGCGCCATTGCAACTCGGCGATGGAGCGCAACTCCGGGCTGCCGAACAGCGATGAGGTGGGCAGTGCGTCGCGGTCGGTGACCTCGTCACTGATCTCGGCCTTGGGCAGCATGACGCCGTAGGTGTCGTACTTGATCGCCCGATAATCCGCCAGGCCAGGGCTGCCGTCGTAGCGGTAGCCGTTTTCCAGGATCAGGTAGCGGTTGCCATCGGGGCGGATTTCCTGGCGACCGCTGTCGGCCACCAGGATGGTAATGCCACGGTCTTTCTGGTTCTGGCCGAGGTTCTTCTGGGAAATGAACACGCCGCCGAGGTTGGAACGGTCGTCGGTCATGGTTTCGGTGTAGGTCACCCGCGAGCCGTCGCTGAGCGCCTGGAAGCGACCGGGCTCGAGGGTGTCGAACTCCGTCATCGCATCCTGCTTGTTCAGCAGCAGCTGGAATTGCATGGCCCCCTGGGGCGCCAGGCTCATGCTCAACCAGGCCACCACCAGGGCAACACCGGCGGCAGGCACCATGGTCATGGCCAGCAGGCGCTGCTGGCTCATGCCGGTGGCCGACAGCACGGTCATCTCGCTTTCCAGGTACAGCCGGCCATAGGCCAGCAATATGCCGAGAAACAGGCCAAGCGGCAGGATCAACTGCAGCATGCCGGGCATCCGGTAGCCCATGATCAGGAACAGTGAGCCCGGATCCAGGGCGCCAGCGGCGGCTTGGGCCAGGAACTTGACGAAACGACCACTCATGATGATGACCAGCAACACCGCACTCACGGCACTCAGGGTCAACAGGACTTCGCGGGACAGATAACGGAAGACAATCAAACCAGACACTCCAGGGTTGTCAGGCTAAGGCGGCCAAACAAGCAAGCATACCGAGTCGACCCGTTTACCACGGGCCGGCTAAAAAGATGGCGCATTATCCTGTGATTGACCGCGCCTGTCACGGAGCTTACTCATGCGCACGCACAAAGCGTGCGCCAAGGGTTGTCAGGCTCCGCTGGCGAGGTTCAAACTGCGGCCTTTGTCGCTGGCGGTTTACAACGCTGCCGAGCTTTAAAGCCGGAGTACAAGCTCCCGGCTCACAGACCTTGATAAGGGACCCGAAAATGGAATTGGTTGTAAAAAGCGTTAGCCCCGAAACGTTGAAAACCGCCACCCTCGTGGTCGCTGTCGGCGAAGGCCGCACACTCGGCGTCGCCGCCAAGCAACTGGACGAACTGAGCGGCGGCGCTATCAGCGCAGTGCTCAAGCGCGGTGATCTGGCCGGCAAGGTCGGCCAGAGCCTGCTGCTGCAGAGCCTGCCCAACCTTAAAGCCGAGCGCGTTTTGCTGGTGGGCGTGGGCAAGGATGCCGAACTGGGCGACCGTCCGTTTCGCAAGATCGTCAGCGGCCTCCTCACCACCCTCAAGGGCCTGGGCGGCAGCGATGCGGTGCTGGCACTCGATGAAATCGTGGTCAAGGGCCGCGACAGCTACGGCAAGACCCGACTGCTGGCTGAGTCGCTGGTGGACGGCGGCTATATTTTCGACCAGTTCAAGAGCCAGAAAGCCGAACCCCGCGCCCTGAAGAAAATCACCCTGCTGACCATCAAGGCTGCCCAGGCTGAAGTCCAGCGCGCCGTCACCCACGCCCAGGCCATCGCCAACGGCATGTCGTTCACTCGCGACCTGGGCAACCTGCCGCCGAACATCTGCCACCCGACGTTCCTGGGCGAACAGGCCAAGGCATTGGGCAAAGAGTTCAAGGGCCTGAAGGTTGAAGTGCTGGACGAGAAGAAGATCAAGGACCTGGGCATGGGCTCGTTCTATGCCGTGGGCCAGGGCAGCGACCAGCCGCCACGCCTGATCGTGATGCAATACAACGGCGGCAAGAAGTCCGAGAAGCCTTACGCCCTGGTAGGTAAAGGCATCACCTTCGATACCGGCGGCATCAGCCTCAAGCCGGGCGCCGGCATGGACGAGATGAAGTACGACATGGGCGGCGCCGCCAGCGTGTTCGGCACCCTGCGTGCCGTGCTGGAACTCAAGCTGCCGATCAACCTGGTGTGCATCCTGGCCTGCGCCGAGAACATGCCGAGCGGCGGCGCGGCTCGCCCGGGCGATATCGTCACCACCATGAGCGGCCAGACCGTGGAGATCCTCAACACCGACGCCGAAGGCCGTCTGGTGCTGTGCGACGCCCTGACCTACGCCGAGCGCTTCAAGCCCCAGGCCGTGATCGACATCGCTACCTTGACCGGTGCCTGCGTAGTTGCCCTGGGCGCCCACACTTCGGGCCTGCTGGGCAACAACGACGAACTGATCGAGCAACTGCTCAGCGCCGGCAAGGCCGCCGACGACCGCGCCTGGCAACTGCCGCTATTCGATGAGTACCAGGAACAGCTCGACAGCCCGTTCGCCGACATCGCCAACATCGGTGGCCCGAAAGCCGGCACCATCACGGCGGCCTGCTTCCTGTCGCGCTTTGCCAAGAACTTCAACTGGGCTCACCTGGACATCGCCGGCACGGCCTGGACCAGCGGCGGCAAGGACAAGGGCGCCACTGGCCGTCCGGTGCCCCTGTTGACCCAATACCTGCTGGATCGCGCCAAGGCTTAAGCGGCCCCTGCGCCTCTTTGTAGGAGCGAGCTTGCTCCTACAGAGGGGCCATCAGGCCAACCCCAGGATTTTCAATGCCCCAAGTCGACTTCTATATATTGCCCAGCGCCGATCCCCTCGCGCGCCTGGACTTTGCCTGCAAACTCACCGAAAAAGCCTGGCGTATGGGCCATCGCATCTACCTGCACTGCAGCGATGCCGCCCAACGTGACGAACTTGATGCCCGTCTGTGGCGCTTCAAGGGCGAAAGCTTCGTGCCCCACGGCCACGCCGAATCCGAACCTGAAAGCCTGGTTGTGCTGGGCTTGGGAGACAACTGCGGCGATCACCATGACTTGCTGGTCAACCTCGACCTGAAAGTACCGGCCTTTGCCCAAGCGTTCGCCCGTGTGGCGGAAGTGGTGGTGGAAGACCCGGCTATTCGTCAGGCCGCGCGGGAGAGTTTCCGTTTCTACCGCGAACAGGGCTATCCTCTGCAAGATCACCGGCTACAACGACTTTGAGTACATGATGGACACTCCAAACCCGCTGAAAAAAGACGACCACCTGCTGGATGACCTGGAGTCGATCCGTCAGTTGCTGGGTGATGACAACCTGCAACCGCCGCTGCTGACCGAGACGGCCGATGGCGAGGTACAGATCCCGCTGCTGTTCGACATGGTCGGCGGCAAGCCTGCCGCGCCGGCACCTGTGGTTGCTGAACCCGCCCCAGCCGCCGAAAAAGCCCCCGATGCCCTGCTGCTGCACCTGGACAACGAACTGCGCGCCGCCGCGCAATTGATCATGCAGGATGTGATCGACGACTTTGCGCCGCATATCGAAGCCGAGATCAAGCGTCGGATGGATGCGCGGATGGAGCGGTTGCTCAGCCAATACCAGAACTGAAAGTCCCCCCCATCCTTGTGGGAGCTGGCTTGCCTGCGATGGCGGCGCATCAGTCGCCGAAGATGCTGACTGAAACACCGCCATCGCAGGCAAGCCAGCTCCCACATTAATTCTGCATCGGTCTTAACCGTCTTCGCCTCGCCCTCGCCCCTATCCCCCGTTATACTTGCCGGCTTTCCTGAATAAATGCCAACTAGGGTCCCGCCGCGCATGGATAAGACCTACCAGCCCCACGCTATCGAAACTTCCTGGTACAACACCTGGGAGTCCGAGAACTATTTCGCCCCACAAGGTGCGGGCGACTCGTACACCATCATGATTCCGCCACCGAACGTCACTGGCAGCCTGCACATGGGCCATGGCTTCAACAATGCGATCATGGATGCGTTGATCCGCTTCCGCCGCATGCAGGGTCGCGACACCCTGTGGCAACCGGGCACCGACCACGCCGGCATCGCCACCCAGATGCTGGTGGAACGCCAACTGGAAGCCACCGGCCAGAACCGTCACGACCTGGGTCGCGAGAAATTCCTGGAGAAAGTCTGGGAATGGAAAGACCAGTCCGGCGGCAATATCAGCCGTCAGATCCGTCGCCTGGGTTCGTCCGTAGACTGGAGCCGCGAGCGCTTCACCATGGACGACGGCCTGTCCGAAGCCGTAAAGGAAGCCTTCGTGCGCCTGCACGAAGACGGCCTGATCTACCGCGGCAAGCGCCTGGTCAACTGGGACACCAAGTTGCACACGGCCATTTCCGACCTTGAAGTGGAAAACCACGACGAGAAAGGCTTCCTGTGGAACCTCAAGTACCCGCTGGCCGACGGCGCCAAGACCGCTGAAGGCAATGATTACCTGATCGTCGCCACTACCCGTCCGGAAACCATGCTCGGCGATGCCGCCGTCGCTGTTAACCCGAACGACGAGCGCTACCAGGCGCTGATCGGCAAGTTTGTCGAACTGCCGCTGGTTGGCCGCCGCATCCCGATCATCGCGGATGACTATTGCGACCCTGAGTTCGGCACCGGCTGCGTGAAAATCACCCCGGCCCACGATTTCAACGACTACGAAGTCGGCAAGCGCCACAACCTGCCGCTGCTGAACATCTTCGACAAAAATGCCGCCGTATTGCCGGCCTGCCAGGTGTTCAACCTGGACGGCTCGCTGAACGACAGCATCGACGGCAAGATCCCCGCCGAATACGCAGGTCTGGACCGTTTTGAAGCGCGCAAGCAGATCGTAGCTGCCTTCGACGCCGCCGGTTTGCTGGTCAGCGTCGACGACCACGGCCTGAAAGTGCCGAAGGGCGACCGCTCCGGCACCGTGATCGAGCCGTGGCTGACCGACCAGTGGTACGTGTCCACCAAGCCGCTGGCAGAACCTGCGATTGCCGCCGTGGAAGATGGCCGCATCCAGTTCGTGCCCAAACAGTACGAAAACATGTACTTCTCGTGGATGCGCGACATCCAGGACTGGTGCATCAGCCGTCAGCTGTGGTGGGGCCACCGTATTCCGGCCTGGTATGACGAATCGGGCAAGGTTTATGTAGGCCGCGACGAAGCCGAAGTGCGTGCCAAGCACAACCTCGGCGCCGACATCGCGCTGCAACAGGACAACGACGTACTGGACACCTGGTTCAGTTCGGGCCTGTGGACCTTCTCTACCCTGGGCTGGCCGCAGCAGACCGAGTTCCTGAAGAAATTCCACTCCACCGACGTGCTGGTCACCGGCTTCGACATCATTTTCTTCTGGGTTGCCCGGATGATCATGCTCACCATGCACCTGGTGAAGAACGAAGACGGCACCCCGCAGGTACCGTTCAAGACCGTGTACGTACACGGCCTGGTACGCGACGGCCAGGGCCAGAAGATGTCCAAGTCCAAGGGTAACGTCCTGGACCCGCTGGACATCATCGACGGCATCGACCTGGAAACCCTGGTGCAGAAACGCACCTCGGGCCTGATGCAGCCGAAACTGGCGAAAAAGATCGAGAAGCAGACCCGCGACGAATTCGCCGACGGCATCGCCAGCTACGGCACCGACGCTCTGCGCTTCACCTTCTGCTCGCTGGCATCCACCGGTCGCGACATCAAGTTCGACATGGGCCGCGTCGAAGGCTATCGCAACTTCTGCAACAAGATCTGGAACGCGGCGCGCTACGTGCTGGACAAAGGCGAAGACTGCGGCCAGAACGGCGAAGCCTATGAGCTGAGCCTGGCGGATCGCTGGATCATCTCGCAGCTGCAGCGCACCGAAGCCGAAGTGACCCGCCAGCTCGACCAGTTCCGTTTCGACCTGGCCGCACAGGCCCTGTACGAGTTCATCTGGAACCAGTATTGCGACTGGTACCTGGAACTGTCCAAGCCGGTGCTGTGGGACGAGAACGCCCCGGTCGAACGCCAGCGCGGCACCCGTCGCACCCTGGTGCGCGTGCTCGAAGTGGCGCTGCGCCTGGCGCATCCGTTCATGCCGTTCATCACCGAAGAAATCTGGCAGCGCCTGGCGCCGCTGGCCGGTATCGAAGGCAAGACCATCATGCTGCAACCTTGGCCGGTGGCCAACGAAGCGCGCATCGATGAGGCCGCCGAAAGCGATATCGAATGGCTCAAGACCCTGATGCTCGGCACACGCAACATCCGCGCCGAGATGAACATCGGGCCGGGCAAGCCGCTGGCCGTGTTCGTCAAGAACGCCAGTGCCGAAGACCAGCGTCGCCTCAGCGAGAACGATGCGCTGCTCAAGAAACTGGCCAAGCTGGAGTCGATCACCGTATTGGCTGCCGATGCCGAAGCACCGTTGTCTGCCACCGCGTTGGTGGGTGATATGGAAGTGCTGGTACCGATGGCCGGCCTGATCGACAAGGGCGCGGAACTTGCCCGCCTCGACAAGGAAATTGCGCGCCTGCAAGGCGAAGTGCAGCGAGTGGGCGGCAAGCTGTCCAACGCGGCGTTCGTCGACAAAGCGCCAGCTGAAGTGATCGAGAAAGAACGCGCCAAGTTGGCCGAGGCTGAACAGGCCTTGGGCAAGCTGGCGGAGCAACACGCGCGGATTTCCAGCCTGTAAGGGGAAACCATGTAGAGAAAGAGGCCTTCGGGCCTCTTTTTTTGTCCAGGCAAACGACACCATTTCCCAATCAAAACCCTATCCCTGTGGGAGCTGGCTTGAACTGGCCTAATGATTTTGGACACTTCAATCGGGCGTTATGATAGCGCCCAAATCTGAGGTGTTTGGATATGCGTAAATCTTATTCGAGTGAGTTCAAGCTCAAGGCTGCCAGCATGGTGCTGGATGAAGGCCAGCCGGTTACTGAGGTCTGTGCCAGCCTAGATATCGGCCCCACTGCTCTACGCCGCTGGGTCGATCAAGTGCAGAAAGAACGCCTGGGTTCGACCCCGGTAGGGGCCAAGGCAATTACCGCTGATCAGCGAGAAATCCAGAGGCTCAAAGCCCTACTCAGGGAGAAAGACCTGGACATTGAAATCCTAAAAAAGGCCAGTGCTCTCCTGCTTTTGGACGCCAAAGATCATTCACGCTGATCGATGAGCTGGACGAGCAATACGGCGTTAAAAGGTGTTGCCGGGCGTTTGGGATCAACCGTAGTAGTTTCTACGCCTGGCGCCAGCGCCAGGGCAGAGCAAATCCTGAACGGGACAAGCTCAAAGCCGCGCTGGTCAAGCACCACAGGGCGTCCAGAGAGTCGGCCGGCGCACGTACTTTGTCCAAGGAGCTAAAAGCCAAAGGGCATCGTATCGGACGTTATATGGCTCGCAGTTTGATGCGCGAAGCTGGCATCGCTAGTCGTCAGCGCAGGCGCCATAAGTACAAGTCGCCGGGCGTTGAGGCATTGGTTGCGCCGCACGTGCTCAAGCGAAAATTTGATGTAACGGCGGTTAACCAGGTGTGGTGTGGCGACGTAACTTACATCAAGGTCGGCAAGCGATGGATGTACTTCGCCGCCGTTCTGGATTTGTACGCTCGGAGGATCGTGGGTTGGTCGTTCTCGATGATTTCTGATGCCAATCTGACCTGCGAAGCGCTACGCATGGCGGTTGAGCTACGCGGCCGCCCCCAGGATGTGTTGTTTCATTCAGACCAAGGTTGTCAGTACACCAGTCATAAATTCCGAAACGAGCTTGTGAAACACGGATTTAGACAAAGTATGAGCCGTAAAGGCGAGTGCTGGGACAACGCCCCCATGGAGCGTTTCTTTGGTAGTTTGAAATCAGAGTGGGTTCCTGAAACGGGCTACAAACTGGAACATGAGGCCCGGGCAGACGTGCAGCGCTATGTCTCGCGCTACAACATCAGCAGGCCTCACAGCTACAACGACTACCGGTCGCCGGTCGCGAAGGAAAGGTTGGTGGCGTGAACCTTAATCGGTGTCCAAGATTACTTGACCAGTTCAGCTTGCCTGCGATACTGACGACTCGGTGTATCAGGCAGACCGAGGTGATGCTATCGCAGGCAAGCCAGCTCCCACATTTGACCGAGTTGTGTTCAGGAATGTGTGACAATGCCCACCACTTTGAGCCAAACCCAGAATCATCATGACCGCCCCCACTACGCCCAAACCTCCGCGCAAGAAGCCTAAAACCGCCGCCACGGCCAAACCCGTCGCGCCACGCAAAGAGGCCACCCTGCACCCGCGCAACCGCCACACGGGCCGTTACGACTTCCCGGCGCTGATCAAGACCACGCCTGAACTGGCCAAATTCGTGATCATCAACCCCTACGGCAAAGAGAGCATCGACTTCGCCAGCCCGGATGCAGTGCGGGTGTTCAACCGGGCGCTGCTCAAGTCGTTCTATGGCATCCAGCATTGGGATATCCCGGCGGACTACCTGTGCCCGCCAGTGCCGGGGCGTGCTGACTATGTGCATTTCCTCGCCGACCTGCTGGCCAGCGTCAACGACGGCAAGATCCCGCGGGGCTCGATCGTCAAGGTGCTGGACATCGGTATGGGCGCCAACTGCGTGTACCCGCTGATTGGCTATATGGAGTACCGCTGGAACTTCCTGGGCTCGGAGGTCGACCCGATCGCCGTGTCCGCCGCCAAGGCCATCGTGCAGTCCAACGACCTGAGCAAGGTCATCCAGCTGCGCCAGCAACCCAACCCCAAGCAGATCCTGTTGGGCCTGCTGGAGCCAGGTGAGCGCTTTGACCTTACGATGTGCAATCCGCCCTTCCATGCATCCATGGACGAAGCCACCAAAGGCAGCGAGCGTAAATGGCGCGCCTTGGGCAAGGCCGACCCGAAACGCAAGTTGCCGGTGCTTAACTTCGGTGGTCAATCGGCCGAACTGTGGTGTGAAGGTGGCGAAGCGCGGTTTGTGACGCAGTTGATCGCCGAAAGCGCGCACTTTGCGCATAAAGTGCTGTGGTTCAGCACCCTGGTGTCCAAAGCCTCCAACTTGCCGGCGATCGAAACGGCGCTGAAAAAAGCCGGCGTGCTGGAAAGCCAGGTAGTGGAGATGTCCCAGGGGCAGAAGCAGAGCCGCTTTGTGGCCTGGACATTCCAGACCAAGAACGAGCAGCAGATCTGGCGCCAGCGCTGGGTTCGATAAGCCCGCCACACAATAAAAACGCAGGCAATAAAAAACCGTGCCCGGATCACTCCGAAGCACGGTTTTTTTGCTGCGTCTTACTTGTTAACAGCGTCGGTCAGGCCTTTAGCCACAACCAGCTTGATAACTTTCTTGGCAGCGATTTCGATGGCAGCGCCAGTCGAAGGGTTACGGCCAGTACGGGCAGGACGCTCGGTCACTTTCAGTTTGCCAACGCCTGGCAGAGTGATTTCGCCGCCATTTTCCAGCTGATCAGCAACAACTTGGCTCAGTTGGTCCAGCAGAGCACGCACGGTAGTTTTCGGTGCGTCTACTGCTTCAGCCAGGTCAGCGATCAGTTGGTCTTTAGTAATAGCCATTGTGGTGTTCCTTCCCTATCAAATTCATATGGATTGCAGAGTGCAGTGTCAGCCGTCGAGCCCGACCGTCATGGCCTGGCATCCCCGGCCATAACCACGGAGATCGGGGTTATAGATGCTTGAAACGGGGATTGGTTCGACCTGACAAATGCTGAATGCACGCTTAACGCCGAGACTTGGCGTAAGACGGGGCAAAACTAGCACAGAGACGGGGAAATATCCGCCTCAACATACCCATTTGGTCAGCTTTATCGCTCTAAACCGTGAAAAAAAGGCATATGGCCAGTCACAGGGCGTGCAAAATGCCGTTCGGGGCACGTCTTGACCAATGGGTGCGGTACACTGGGCGACTTTTCGGGGAGGCCAACCGCTCCCCCTTCAACCAGCCGAGAAGCCTATGCCGATCCGTCATTGCATCGTCCACCTGATCGACAAAAAACCCGACGGCACACCCGCAGTTCTTCACGCCCGCGACACGGAACTGGCCGAGTCCGCCGCCATCGAGAACATGCTTGCCGACCTCAACGAGAGCTACAACGCCAAACAAGGCAAGGCCTGGGGTTTCTTCCATGCCGAGTCCGGCGCGCACCCGTTCAGCGGTTGGTTGAAGGAGTACTTTGACGGTGGCCAGGACTTCACCAGCTTCAGCCGCACGGCGGTAGAGCACCTGCAGAAGCTGATGGAGGAATCCAACCTCTCCACCGGCGGCCATGTGCTGTTTGCCCATTACCAGCAAGGCATGACCGACTACCTGGCCATCGCCCTGCTGCACCACAGCGAAGGCGTGGCGGTGACCGATGAGCTGGACGTGACGCCCTCGCGCCACCTGGACCTGGGCCAGTTGCACCTGGCGGCGCGTATCAACGTCTCTGAGTGGCAGAACAACAAGCAGTCCAAGCAGTACATCTCGTTCATCAAAGGCAAGAACGGCAAGAAGGTCTCGGAGTACTTCCGCGACTTTATCGGCTGCCAGGAAGGCGTGGATGGCCCGGGCGAAACCCGCACCCTGCTCAAGGCGTTCAGTGACTTCGTCGAAAGCGAAGACTTGCCCGACGAGTCCGCCCGCGAGAAAACCAAGACCCTGGTGGACTACGCCAGCAGCCAGGCGAAGCTCGGCGAACCCATGGGCCTGGAAGAGCTCTCGGGCCTGATCGATGAAGACCGGCCAAAAGCCTTCTACGACCACATCCGCAACAAGGATTACGGCCTGTCGCCGGAAATTCCGGCCGACAAACGCACCCTCAACCAGTTCCGCCGCTTCACCGGGCGCGCCGAGGGCCTGTCCATCAGCTTTGAAGCGCACCTGCTGGGCGACAAGATCGAGTACGACGAAGCCGCCGGCACCTTGATCATCAAGGGCCTGCCGACCCAACTGACCGACCAGCTCAAGCGCCGTAACTGATGCTGGGCGGGGTACTCAAGAAAGTCCTGCTGGTGTTGCTGGTGGTGGTTGCGATCCAGAACTGGGGCAAGGTGGAACGGCTGTTCAACCCGTCCCAGGTGGCGCCCGAGCACGTACGCGCCTCGGCGCGGGTGGTGCTCTATGCCACCGAGTGGTGTGGGTACTGCAAGCAGATCCGGCGTTTTCTCGACCAGAAGGGTATCCCGTACCGGGCCGTCGATATCGAGCAGGACGCCCAGGCGCGCAAGGCGTATGAGGCGCTGGGCGGTGGCGGGATTCCGTTTGTGGATGTAAATGGGACCTTGATTCGCGACTACAACCCTGAAGCGATCATGGCCGCCCTGAAGTAACACCCAATCAAATGTGGGAGCTGGCTTGCCTGCGATGGCGGTGTAACAGGTTCAATACCTGTGACTGACACACCGCTATCGCAGGCAAGCCAGCTCCCACACACGTCAGCTCTGCACATTGGGTTGTGTGGTGACCTTAGAAGTTGGCTTCCAGCGACACCATCGCCGTGCGCTCCTCACCCACGTTGTAATACGCCGTGCTCGCCCCCAACCCGTTCACCGGCGCCGAGTTGAACGCCACCGTACGCGCCGAACTCAAGTACTCCTTGTCGAACACGTTGAGCATCGAAAACCGCAGTGCCGCCGACTTGATGACCTTCTTATCCACCGGCAAATAAATACCCGCGTTCAGGTCAAACACCGTACGGCCTTCAATCTTCTCCTTGTTGGTCAAATCGCCATAGAAACTGCCGACATATTTGCCTGCAATGTTGCCGTAGAACTGCGAATCGTCATACCCGAACACCAGGTTGAACATGTTTTCCGGCACGTTGGCCAATTGCTTGCCCGAGGTTGGTAGCAGCACGTTCTTGCTGAGCAGGTCGTCCTTCTGCTCAGACTGGGTGTAGGTATAGGACGCGTAGTAATTGAAGTTGTGCGGCAACAGGCCGCTCCATTCCAGCTCCAGGCCTTTGTTATCGACAGTGCCGACGTTGAGCACCATGTAGTCACCGCTGGCGTCGGTGGTCGAGACCTGGCGATCCTTGAAGCTGATGTAGAACAGGGTCGCACTCAAGGCCATGTCGTCTTCGGTGTAGCGCCAGCCCAGTTCCTGGTTCCAGCTCAATTCGGACTTGAGGCTGACGGAGTCGCCCTTGTTGTACAGCACGTAGTTGGGCGGCGTGCGCATATTGCGGGTGACGTTGTAGAACGCCTGGTTGCTTTCATCGACCTGGTACTTGGCGCTGAAGTTGGGCAGGAACTGGTGGTAGCGGGTGTTACGCTTTTCCGGCGTGTCGTACAGGCTGCCGAGGTTGTTGCCGTCACGCTCGACATATTGGTAGGCCACACCGCCAACAAAACTCAGGTCCGGTGTGGCTTGCCAGTTGTCCTGTACCCAGAGCTTCTGCGCGGGAGTGACGGTGTAGTAGTGGCGGCCCTGGACCGTAGCGCCGTTTTTGTCGACCACCTGGCCGCCGCTGTTGTAGTCGCCCCACACATCGTCGGGGGCACCTTCGTTGTTAATACCGATAAAGGGCTGGGTCTGGCGCTGGCGTGCGCGTTCGTACCAGTAGCCATAGTCCAGGCTGTGTTCTTCGTTGATGTCCCACTTCATTTTCGCCGTGAAGCCAGGGCGCCAGGTTTCGGTCCACGAAGGGCGGTAATAGTTGGCCGATTGCAGGTTACTCAGGTCGTAGTTGCCGGCCTTGTCGGACTTTGGCCCCAGGTTGGAAGCCGTCTGGCCGCTGAAGCTGCCACCGTTGGCCCAGTAGTAATACGGCGTGAGCGTCAGCGACAAATTGTCCTGCAGTTGCCAGCGCTGGGTCAGCGTGGCGTTGACGCTTTCGAACGGGTTGCGGTTGAGCTTGTAGGACGCCGACAGCAAACCAGCCTTGTACACCGGGCTTTGCGCGTAATCCTTACGCCGTCCTTCGGTGTCGAACTGCGCCTTGCTAAGGCTGTTGTAGTTGTAGTTTTCCTGCTTGTTGTACTTGATCGTGGCCAATGTGGAGTTGCCGTTAT
This sequence comes from Pseudomonas sp. KT_2_4, assembly GCF_041410225.1. Taxonomy (NCBI): domain Bacteria; kingdom Pseudomonadati; phylum Pseudomonadota; class Gammaproteobacteria; order Pseudomonadales; family Pseudomonadaceae; genus Pseudomonas; species Pseudomonas sp. KT_2_4. The sequence continues at coordinate 5,116,139 of NZ_CP166962.1, read as the reverse complement.
CCCCTTCGAACAGGCTGCTCCACTCGATCTTGTCGCTGCGCAGAGTGCCCTTGCCGCGCCATTTGTCACCTTCCAGGTGGGATGCCGACACCCAGGTTTTCAGGCCCCCCACATCCCCGGTGTTCGCTCGCACGAAGGTCTTGCGCAGGGCGTTGGCACCGACGATCTGTTTGGCGAAAACTCCGGCGTCCTTGGTCGGGCGGATGGTGATCATGCCAATGTTGCCGCCGCTGGAGCCGATGTGCGGGCCGTCGGCCTCGGAGGAACCTTGGGTGGCGAACACTTCGGCCAGGTTTTCCGGGTCGCCTAACTGATTGGAGTACACACTGTAGTTGCCCGAATCGTTGATCGGCACGCCGTCCACCGAGACGCCGACCTGGTCGGAACTCATGCCCCGCATGGTAAAACTGGTGCCACTGGTGCCGCTGGCGTCATCACTGGAAACGTTGATGCCCGGCGTGTACTTGAGCTTGTCGATGGCGTTGGCGGTGGCCGACATTTCGTCCATGGCTTGCTTGGTCACCGTCGAGCGTGCCTTGGCACTTTCTTCGAGAATCATGTGACCGCTGCCAAGGGTTTGCTTGCCGGCGATGTTCACCGAGCCTACATCCTGGGCATCATCGGCCAAAACCAGCGGCGCAAAGCCGCCCAGGCCCGATGCGAGGAGCAGGGCATAAAGAGTGTTGTGGTTCACGTGTAGATCCCTTACTGACATTGTTGTGTTGTATGGGGCAGATGCGAGCTTCCTGACCACTTGTTCAGGAACCCAGGGATGATCCACGGCACGTGTAACCGTTTGGTGACAGGTTGTGGCGATTGCGATGAAGGTTCGATGAAGGCGCTGCGGGCCTAGCGCAACACAATCATTCGGCCCAACAAGGTGTGCTGTTCAAAGCCCAACACCGCTTGCAAGGCGTTCAAGACCGCTACAGGGTCCTGGCTCGGAAAGCTGCCGCTGACGCGTTTGGCGGCCATGTTTTCGTTAAGCAGAAGAATTCGGCCGGGGTAATAACGCCTCAGGTCCTGGACCACATCGGCCAGGGGTGCCCTGTAGTAGTTGAGCCAACCTTCGCGCCAGGCCAGGCGTGAGGCGCTGTCGACCCCATGCAAAGGGTCGGCAATACCGTCGGCATAGGCCACTTGCTGGCCCGCTGTCAGCACCTGTTGCTGGCCCTGTTTGGAGGGCGTCACGCCCACACGGCCGGACAGCACAGTGACCTCGGCGCCGTCAGGTTGCAGGCGCACTTCAAACTGCGTTCCCAGTACTCGCGTTTCACCGCCGTTCGCCTCCACCACGAAGGGTTGGCCGGTGTGGGTCACATTGAAAAAACCTGCACCACGGCGCAGTTGGATGTGCCGTTCGCCCTGGCTGAAATCTACAGAGATGGCGCTGTCGGCGTCGAGGGTGACCTTGGATTGATCGGCCAGGGTGAAGGTCTTTACCTCACCCGGCGCCGTCACATAATCGGCGCCCCACTCATCGACCCAGCGTGACGGCTGCCAACCGGCGCCCATCGACACCATCAGCAGCAGGCAGGCGGCGACGGCCAAGGCACCAGACCAACGCGCTACCCGGGAGCGTTTGGAGGCGTTGATCGTATTGAGGTAGCGCTGCAAGGCGAGCGCGTCCTCATCGGCCAGTTGGCGCGCCGGTACTTCGCTTAATTCCCAGAGCACCTGGGCTTGGGAGTAGGCCTCGACGTGTGCGGGATCTGCACGTAACCAGCGGCTGAACGTGGCCTGGTCGCCGCTGCTGGGCTGGTCATGCAGCAGGCACAACCAATCGAGTGCGGCCTGTTCCTGGGCGGGCGTGGGCGTGACGTTCACGGGGCTTTCCCTGGCATGCGTGGAGGCGGTGGTTCGCGAAGGCTGGCCTTGCAGGCTTCGAGGGCGCGCATCATATGTTTTTCCACGGCGCTTTGGGACAGGCCCATGGCCTTGGCGATTTCGGCGTACTTGCGGCCGTGGATGCGGTTAAGCAGGAAAATCTGGCGGGTGCGCTCGGGCAAGCTGCGCAAGGCGGCTTCCACATGGCGCAGATCATTGCCCGCCTCCAACGCTGCCTGGGGTTCGCAGCCTTGGTGGTCAGATTGTTCCGGCAGCCAGCCTTCGCTGCTGCGTGCTCGCGCGCCTTCGCTGCGCAGGTGGTCGATGGCGATGTTGCCGGCGCAGCGCAGCAGGTAGGTGCTCAATTCTTCGACCTGCACCAGCGGGCGACGCCAGAAGCGCAGGAACAAATCCTGCACCAGGTCGGCTGCCGTGGCGCGGCAACCCACACGGCGGCTGACCAACGCCTCCATTTGCGAGCGCTGGGACAAAAACACCTGCAGGAAATGCGCGCGTCCCCCCGCTGCATCCGCGTGCGGAGTGTCCTGAGGAGATTGCGGTCGATGGCTCCTCATGGCCGGCTCAAGAGAGGGCGAACGCCGCAACAGGGCTGGCCAACAGGGCGAGCCCCGCCAGGATCAAGGCCAGCCTTGGCCGATACGGCAACAGCAACACCAGCAGCAAGGCGCTGAGCATCAACACTGCGCACCACTCCACCAGGCCCTGACTCCAACCGGCGCCCAGCACCGACGGCCAGATCGACACGCCCAGCAACAACCAACCGCCCACCCGCAACCCCAGGCGCCGAATGGCTGTGGGTTTGCTGTGCAGCAATTCGCCGTGGTGACGGTCGGTGGACAAGCACAGTGCCATGAACCCGGCGTAGCACATCAAAAGCGCCAGAAGCATCAGTTGGCCTGCTGCTTGAGTGTTAACCCGCGGGCACGCTCAGCCTTGGGTAGCGGCGCGCTGCGGTGGTGCATCTTCCAGGCTGCCCAGGCGAGGAACGCGCCACTGGCCAGGCAGGTGAGGTCGAAGCCGGCCATCGCCCAGTCGCCGCTTGGCACAGAGACACCCAAGTGATGCGAGGTGGTGATGGCGTTGAGCAATGGAATGGCGGCAAACAACAGCGCGCCGAAGCTCAGTTGCTCGACCCAGCCCTGGCGACCGCGCCGCAGCAAGGCGTGCAACAGGCTCAGGGCCCAGGCGATAAAGAACGCCTGCACTTCCCAGTCGGAACGCGCGGTGAAGCTCACCGGCAGCAGGCGGTTAGCCCAGAAAAACGCCGCGATGGCGATCATCAAGCCAGACATGCTGGCAATATTCAGCACTTCCACCAACCGCAGTTCAAAGGGCATCACCGAGGCCTTGGCATGCTTGAGCTGGCGCTTGCCCAGCCAGATCACCAAGCCTGTGCCGATCATCGCCGTACCCGCCAAGCCGCAGATAAAGTAAAGCCAGCGCAGCACCGGGCCGGCGAAATGGCCCATGTGCAAACCATAGAAACTGCCACCGATGGCCGTCGCCAATGACGGCTCGGCACTGCCTCGCAACAGCTCGCCGGTGGTGCCGTTGAACGACAACGTACTGCCGGAGGCATGCACCACGCTGTCGGAGCCAGCGCGCGACACGTTGACCGACGCGCTGACATCGCCGGGGTTGTTGACCGCCACACGCCCCACATGCCCGCCCGCCCACTGTTCCCGCGCCTGCTGGTACATCGGCATCAACGGCAGCAGTTTGCCCGGCTGGCCGAGGGCCGGCGCATTGTCGGTAGCGGGGAACAGCTCACTGAAAAACGCCCGGCTGTCGTCGCCGTAGGACGCCACGATGGGCGCAGGCATGACCATGCTCATGAAAATCACCAGGCTGCTGTAGGTGATCATCAGGTGAAACGGCAGCACCAACACACCCACCGCGTTGTGCCCGTCCAGCCAGGAGCGCTGGCCTTTGCGCGGGCGGAAGGTGAAGAAGTCCTTGAAGATTTTCTTGTGGGTGATGATGCCGGTGATCAGCGCGACGAACATCACCATGGCGGCGATGGTCGACAGCCAGCGGCCCCACGGGTAAGGCATTTGCAGTTGGAAGTGGAAACGATAGAAGAACTCGCCGCCCTTGCTTTCGCGGGCCTGCACCGGTTGGCCGGTGACGGGGTCGAGGACTTTCTGGATGAAGGTACCGCGCTTGCCGGGTTCGAGCTTGTCTTGCCACATCACCGACAAACCGGGGTCGCGGCGGTTCGGCAAGGTAATGAACCAGCGTGCGGCGGTAGGCGCCTGCTGTTGCAGGTAGTTTTGCGCGACGGCGAGGCTGCGCCCATCGTCCAGGGGATGGGCCTGCACTTCTGGCTGCATCCAATGGGTTATTTCATCTTTGAAATAGGCCAGGGTGCCGGTCAGGAAAATCGCGAACAGCAGCCAGCCGAAGATCAAGCCTGCCCAGGTGTGCAGCCAGGCCATGGCCTGGCGAAAGCCCTCTTTCATGTGCGAGCCATCCAGAAACCAATGCCGGCCAGGGTGGCCAAGAGTGCGCTCGGCACCATCACCCCTGCCCAGGCGCGCCATGCCGTGCGGCAGGCAAAACACCAGAGCACCGCCAGCAGGTAGAACACAAAGGAACTCATCATGCCGGTGACCACCGCATCGGCACGGGAGGTGGGCAGCCAGAGCGCCAGGCAGATGGCGGCCAGGGAGGCCATCAGATAACCGCCAATCACCGCCGCCAGCACGCGCGAGGTGACGGCGAGGCGGTAGGAAACGGGCAATGAGGTTTTGCTTTTCATGCGGCAGGCGCCTGGTTCATCAGCGCGCAATATTAATGATAAATATTCTCATAAGCAAAAGAGAACGGATGAATCACCTGCCTTGGCCGATTGCCGAACCTTGTCATGCGCCCTACAATGCGAACAATTCTTGTTCTCTAAAGCATGTCGAATGCTTGCGGAGTGATCGCGTTGCAGCCGTCCAACCCCGTCGAAGTGTTGTACAACGACCATCACCACTGGCTCACCGGCTGGTTGCGACGCAAGCTCGGCTGCCCGGAAAACGCCGCCGACCTGGCTCAGGACACCTTTATCCGCGTGCTCAGTGCCCGGGAAGCGCCAACGCTGATCGAGCCGCGCGCCTTCCTCACCACCGTGGCCAAGCGCGTGCTGTTCAACTTCTACCGCCGCCAGGACCTGGAGCGCGCCTACCTCGAGGCCTTGGCTCAGATGCCCGAACACGTGGCACCGTCGGAAGAAGACCGCGCAATCATCCTGCAAACCCTGCTGGAACTGGACCAACTGCTCGACGGCTTGCCCAAGCAGGTCAAACGCGCTTTCCTGCTGGCCCAACTCGACGGCCTGACCTACGCGCAAATCGGCGCGCAACTGGGCATCTCCATCGCCACCGTCAAACGCCACCTGACCAAAGCGGCCATGCGCTGCTACTTCGCCCTATGAATGTCTCCAGCCAAGTCGCCGAACAAGCCGTGCACTGGTTGCTGGAAATGCAGCAAGGCACGCTCAACCCACGCCAGCAGGCGGCCTGGCAGCAATGGTTGAATGCCCACAGCGAACACCAACGCGCGTGGGAGCAGATCCAGAGCGTCAACCAACGCCTGCGCGGCGTGCCCCCCCCCCTGGCCCACGCGGCGTTGAACGCGCCTACCTCCCGCAGCCGGCGTCAGGCGCTTAAATTACTGTTGATTGTGGGTGCCGGTTCGGCCGCCGCCTGGAGCCTGCGCCAGCAACATATCCTGCCGCCGCTGACGGCTGACTATCGCAGCCCGGTGGGCCAGCGCCGCACAGTACAACTGGCCGACGGCAGCCAGTTGCAGCTCAACACCGGCAGCGCGGTGGATGTGCATTTCGATGGCCAGCAGCGCCTGGTGCGCTTGCTTGAAGGTGAAATCCTGCTCACCGCCCGTGCAGGCCAGACGCCGTTGCACGTGCTGACCGGCCAGGGCCTGCTCAGCAGCCAGGCTGCGCGCTTGACTGTGCGCCAGTTCAACGACCACACCCAACTGGCGGTACTGGCCGGCCAAGTCGAGGTGATGCCCAACCGCTACAACGGCTTGGCGCTGAGGGTCGATGCCGCGCACCAGGTCAATTTCACCCGCAAAGGCTGGGACACCCCACGCCCCACCGACGCCAACAGCGGCGCCTGGGCCGACGGCATGCTGGTGGCCGCACACATGCGCCTCGAAGACTTCCTCAATGAACTGGGACGCTACCGTCGCGGCCAGCTCCAGTGCGATCCACACGTCGCCAACCTGCTGCTGTCCGGCAGCTACCCGCTGGACGACAGCGAACGCATCCTCGACCTACTGGAAATCAGCCTGCCGGTGAAAGTGCGGCGCTTTACGCGTTATTGGGTGACCGTGCAGGCACGGGTCTGAATTTATTTTACTTTTGTGTGAGCCGTTTTCCGCACCTGGCGTGACAGAGAAGGAAAGCCACCTTGATCCTTCCTTCTCAGGACCGCCCTTCATGCCCCAGCACCCGACGCTTCTCGCCCGTACACTGCGCCAACTCCTGCTCGGTGCCAGCCTCAGCCTGACCACACTGCCGGCGGTGATGGCAGCCGACGCCAAGGCGTACCATATCGCCCCGACCACCCTGGAAGCGGCCCTGAATCAATTCGGTCGTGAAGCCGGCGTATTGGTGTCCTTCGGCTCCGCCGTGACGGCAGGGATGCAAAGCCCTGGGTTATCGGGCAGCTACAGCGCTGCCGAGGGCTTGCAAAAACTACTGGAAGGCACCGGCCTGCAAGCCCGCGCCGAGGGTGACAACGCTTACAGCCTGCAACCGGCTGGCGCCCCTGCGACCCTGGAGCTGCAGACCTCCAACGTGGTCGGCGACTGGCTCGGTGACGCGGCGCAAACCAACGTGTTCGAGCACCCCGGCGCCCGTGATGTGATCCGCCGCGAAGAATTCGAACGCCAGGGCGCCACTCAGGCTCGCGATGTGCTCAACCGCATCCCTGGCGTCAACGCCCCGGACAACAACGGCACCGGTAGCCACGACATGGCGCTGAACTTCGGCATTCGCGGGCTCAACCCGCGCCTGGCGTCGCGCTCCACCGTGCTGATGGATGGCATCCCGGTGCCCTTCGCGCCTTACGGCCAGCCGCAACTCTCCTTTGCGCCGATCAGCATGGGCAATATGGACGCGGTGGATGTGGTACGCGGCGGCGGTGCGGTGCGCTATGGCCCGCAAAACGTCGGTGGCATCGTCAACTTCGTCACCCGTGCCATCCCGGATGCGCCGACGGTCAAGGGCGGTTTGCAGACCGAGACCAGCCCCTCCTCCAGCCACGACGGCTTCAAGACCACCGGCAACTTGCTGGCCGGCGGCACTGCCGACAATGGCTTGGGGGGTGCGCTGCTGTACTCCGGCACCCGCGGCGGCGACTGGCGCGAAAACAGCAACACGCGCATCGATGACCTGATCCTCAAGGGCAAATACCAACTGGACGACGCCAACAGCTTCAACGCCATGGCACAGTACTACGAAGGCCAGGCCGACATGCCCGGTGGTTTGAACGTCAAGGACTACAAGGCCGACCCGTATCAGTCCACTCGGCCCTACGACAAGTTCTGGGGCCGCCGCACGATGTTCAACGTCGGCTACCGCTACGAGCAGGACCGCCGCGAATTCACGGTCAACAGTTTCTTCACCAAGACCCTGCGCAGCGGTTACCTGGACCAGGGCAGTTTCCTGTCGCTGTCGCCACGGGAATATTGGGTGCGCGGCCTGGAGACGCGCTTCGCCCAGGGCTTCGACCTCGGCCCCACCAGCCATGAAGTGGGTGTGGGCTACCGCTACATCAATGAAGCCGGCCACGAACTGCGCTACCGCACTCCGATTGCCGCCAACCAGCAAATCCCCACCACTAACAGCCGCAACGACCGCGATACCCGTGGCGGCACCGAGGCCAACGCGTTCTTTATCGACGACCGCATTGATATCGGCAAGTGGACCATCACTCCGGGCGTACGCTACGAGATGATCGAGTCCCAGCAGACCAACAACCTGAGCAACGTCAAATACAAGGGCGACTACAACACCGCACTGCCGGCGCTGAACGTGCTCTATCACCTCACCGATGACTGGAATCTCTACGCCAACACCGAAGGCTCGTTCGGCAGCGTGCAGTACAGCCAGATGCCCAACCGCGTGAACAGCGGCGAAGTGAAACCGGAAAAAGCCCGCACGTGGGAACTCGGCACGCGCTATGACAACGGCAATCTGCGTGCAGAAATCGGCGCGTTCCTGATTAACTTCGACAACCAGTACGACAGCAACCAGACCAACGACACGGTGATCGCCCGCGGTGAAACCCGTCACCAGGGCATCGAGTCGAGCATCAACTATGCGCTCGACGGCCTTAGCCCGGCGCTGGCCGGTTTCAATGTGTACGCCACTTACGCCTATGTGGACGCGACCATCCGCGAAGACGGGCCGAACAAAGGCAACCGCGTGCCCTTCTCGTCCAAGCACAAAGGCACCCTGGGCGTGGGTTACACCGAAGGCCCGTGGAAGCTGAATGTGGACAGCAGCTACCAGAGCAGCCAGTTCGCCGACAACGCCAACACCCAGGCCGAAAGCGCCGACGGTGCCAATGGACGCATCCCCGGCTACATGCTGTTCAGCAGCCGCGCAGCCTATGACTTCGGCCCGCAGTTGTCGGATCTGAATGTGGCGGTGGGGGTGAAGAACATCTTCAACAAGCAGTACTACACCCGCTCGTTCGACGACAACAACAAGGGCAAGTACGTGGGTGAGCCGCGCACGGTGTATGTGCAAACCTCTATCGCGTTCTGACTGCAATCTGCAGACTGCAACACCTCCCACAGTTGATTGTCGGTGTGTTTAGGGTTGAATGGGGCTAGCTACCCGCCAGGCAACTCGGGGTGGCTGCCACCAACGCGTCAATGGCACACCGCGTCTTGGCCGGCATATGCGCCGCCGTAGGCCAGATCACATGGATCGGCGCAGGTTGCTCACGGTAGCTGGGCAGCACGGCCTGCAACTGTCCGCGCAGCGCATAGTGGGCAATCAACCAACTCGGCAACCAGGCCAGGCCTACGCCCGCGATAGCGGCATCGGCTACCGCCTGGAGGTCGTCCACGATCAAGGGCGAAGCCAGACGCGAGCGCTGCGCGGTGTTGCTGCGGTAGGCAATGCCACGATGAGCGGCCAGGTCGTCGATACTGCCAATAGCACCCTTGCGCTGCAAATACCCCGGTGACGCCGCCAGCCCCATGGCCTGCTGACCCAAGCGGCGGGCACTCAGGCGGTCGGTGTCCGGCAACGGGCCGATGCGCACGGCCATATCGAAGCCTTCCTGCACCAAGTCGATCATGCGGTCGGAAAAACAAATGTCGATTTCCAGTTCCGGATAACGATCCAGCAAAGCCCATAACGCCGGCGCGGCATAGTGATGACCAAACGCCAGGGGCACGCTCACTCGCAAACGCCCGCGGGGTTGCTGACGGCCGCTTTCCAGCACGGACTCGGCGGCCTCCAGCTCCGCCAATGCGCGCAAGCAATGCTCGTAGTACGCCTGGCCATCCTCAGTCAACCGCTGGCGCCGGGTGGAACGCTGTAACAGGCAAGTGCCCAAACGCGCTTCCAGACGCGCCAGGCCCTTGCCCACCGCTGAACGCGTGAGGTTCAGGCGCTCGGCGGCTTCGGTGAGGTTGCCGCTTTCAACAATCTGCAGAAAGAGTTCGACACCATCAAAACGTGGGGTAGCCATGCTTAATTGTCGCCTTGTATTCCCTTGTCTAAGGAAAAGTTATCGCCAATAAAGAACCTGATTCCCGAGAGAATAGCCCCTCCCGCTTTCGAAAGGAATGTCGTATGTCCCGCGCCGCCGCACTCTCGGCCCTCACTCCCCGGCGCACCGCCAGGAACGGCCTGGCCCTCACCGCCGTCTGCCTGGTGGCCCTGATGTTCGGCCTGGAAATCTCCAGCGTGCCGGTCATCCTGCCGACGCTGGAACAGGAACTGGGCACGGGCTTTCAAGACGCCCAATGGATCATGAATGCCTACACACTGGCCTGCACCAGCGTGCTGATGGCGGCGGGGACCCTGGCGGATCGCTTCGGTCGTCGGCGTGTGCTGGTGGTGTGTCTGTGGGTATTCGCCCTGGCCTCACTGGCCTGTGGCTTGGCCAACGATGCGCCGACACTGATCGCGGTGCGGTTCGTCCAGGGCATTGGGGCCGGGGCTATGATGATTTGCCAGTTCGCGATCTTGTCCCATCAGTTCCGCGAACCGGCAACGCGTGCGCGGGCCTTTGCGATATGGGGCGTGATCGCTGGCGTGGGCCTGGGTTTCGGACCGATGGTGGGAGCCTTGATCCTGGCCGTGGCGGACTGGCGCTGGGTGTTCCTGGTGCATGTACCGCTGACCCTGTTCACCTTGGCGTTGTTGCACATCAGCGTGCAGGAATCCCGCGACCCGGCCAACCATCGCCTCGACATCGCCGGCATGCTGACCATGACACTCACGGTGTTTGCGCTGGTTTATTTCATCACCCAGGGCAGCGAAATCGGCTTTGGCGCGCCGGCGATGCTCGGCTGGGCCGGCCTGGCGGTCTTCGGGCTGCTGCTGTTTATCTTGATTGAGCGGCGCAGCGCCCATCCGATGTTCGACTTCTCGGTGTTCCGCATCCAACGCTTCAATGGCGCGTTGATGGGCTCGATCGGCATGAACTTCAGCTTCTGGCCGTTCATGATTTACCTGCCGTTGTACTTCCAGGCAGGCCTGGGTTACGACACGCTGACCACCGGCGCCGCCTTGCTCGCCTACACCTTGCCCACTTTGCTGGTGCCGCCGCTGGCCGAACGCCTGGCCCTGCGCTTTGGCGCCGAACGCATCATTCCCCTGGGCCTGGGGACAATGGGCGCAGGATTCATGGGGATGGCCGCCGTTAATTACGCCGGACAACCCAGCACCGCGCTGGTGCTGCTCAGTTGCGTGATCGCCGGTATCGGGCTGGCGTTGACCAATTCGCCGACCACCAACACCACCACCGGCTCCGTCTCGAATGACCGCGCAGGCATGGCCTCGGGCATCGACTTCAGCGCACGGCTGATCACCCTCGCGCTCAATATCGCGCTGATGGGCCTGGTGCTGTTATTGGGGATCAGCCACAACCTGGCCCACGTGCTGCCTGACAGCACAACACTGGAGTGGACAAGACTCAGCCAGCATATTGCCGCCGGCAAGCTGGATGCGCCGGGGCTGACCGTTCAGGATGCGCAAACAGCGCTGCGCAGCGGCGCCGGCTGGGCCATGTTGTTTGCGGGGTTGGGCGCCTGCGGGCTGGCGATGCTGAGCCGGCATTTCTTCCGGCGTGAGCGCTGAACGAAAAACGGGCCTGCATGTGCAGGCCCGTTTTCAGTGGGGGGAATAAAAAAACAATCAGCCGTTAATAGCAGCGTTTTCGTTTTCCAGGAATTCCTCTTCCAAAGCGTCTTCGTTCACTTTGTTGATTGGCTGGTTTTTACCGGCAGCGCGCGGCTTGCCTTGCAGTTTGCCAAACAGATGTTCCAGTGCGTGGTCGAGCTTGACTGCGGCGCCATCGATCGCTTGCTCCAGCGTATCGGCTTTATGGCACACGGAAACTGGTTGATGGCCCTTTGGCCGTGCTTCCAGACGGCAACTCAAATCGTGAGGGCCGGGCTTGTCGCCGTTCTCGTCTCGCAGGTAGACCTCTACACGGGTCAGGTCTTCTTCGTAGCGTTCGAGCGTGCTCTCAATGGTAGTACGTACCCACTCCTCCAGTCGGATGCTGCTTTCAATATGGTTATCGCTATTGACTTGGATTTGCATAGTTCTTCCCTTATTTCAGCTAGCTCGCCAGAGGTCACAAACTGCAACACCGGGGTGGTGAAACCATGACCTCTTGATTACACAATTGAGCACCTGCTGAAACATTTCAACCCCTTTGCAAAGATAAATCCTACATTACAAATTAACCCTGACGACGAGCAAAAACGCTGGTAGGGTGGGGAGTTAGTTACAACTTCTTACGTCCTGTTTTCCTCACAATTGCTCCTCTCCCAACGGGTGCAAGCTGCGAAAAATCCCCGCTTCCTCCACCAGCCAATCATGCACCGCACGCACGCCCGGATGGTTCAACGCGCCCGGCGCATACAGCAGTACATAGCGTTTATGGTTGGGCACCGCCAGGCCGAACGGCACGATCAGGGTGCCGCGCTCCAGCTCATCGTTCAGCAAGGTGCGCCGCGCAATCGCTACGCCCATGCCGGCAATGGCGGCTTCGATGGTCAAGTGGTTGCGGTTGAAGGTGTGCCCGCGCCGTACGTCGGCACCGTGGTAGCCGATGGCATTGAGGTAAAACTCCCACTCGGCATATTCATAACTCCCACGCCAGGCCGTGATGTCGTGCAGCAGCGGGAAATGCGCCAAATCCGCCGGGCCATGCAAGGGCGGGCGGCCACGCAACAGGCTGGGGGCGCACACCGGGAATATCTGTTCATCCAACAGGGCTGTGGATAACAAGCCAGGGTAGCTGCCGTCGTTCAGGTCGATGGCCAGGTCGAAGTCGCCTTCATGCAGGGCGATGCTGCTGTCTTCGGCGACCATGCGCAGTTGAATGTCCGGAAAACGCTGCTGAAAACGTGGCAGACGCGGGGTCAGCCACTTGCCCAGAAACGAGGGGATCGAACGCAGGCGCAAGGTGCCGCTGATCATCCCGGCGTCCAGGCGCTGCAGTTCGGCATCAATGCTGCCATAAGCCTCCCCCACCACGGCCGCCAGGCGCTGCCCCTCGGCGCTGAGTTCAACGCCTCGCGCACGCCGATGAAACAGTCGAAAGCCCAGGCGCTCCTCCAGTTGGCGAATTTGCTGGCTCACCGCTCCGGGCGTGATGTGCAGTTCTTCGGCGCAGCGGGTGAACGACAGATGCCGTGCGGCGCAGGAAAACACATGCAACCAGACATAGGTCTGGCCGTGGAGGGGGCGAGTCATAGCGTTTAGTCCTGCTAAAGGGTGTCTTAGGATAATTCGTTGGTCAGTGCCGAGCCAGAGGCTCAGTATCGCGCCAATTCCGCCTGCTCTACAAAACATGGCAGCGATTTCTACTCCATTGCTTGTAAGGCTTTAGCATGGCTATCAGTGTTTTCGATCTATTCAAGGTGGGCATCGGCCCATCCAGTTCCCACACCGTCGGCCCGATGCGCGCTGCCGCGACGTTCGCCCAAGCCCTGACCGACCAGCATGTGCTCAGCCAAACCCGTCGCGTCGAAGTGCGCCTGTATGGCTCGCTGTCCGCCACCGGCGTCGGCCATGCCACCGACCGCGCCTGTGTCATGGGCTTGATGGGTGAATGGCCAGACCGCGTCGACCCCACCTCGATCAATGCGCGTATCCAGCAACTGCGCGAGTCCGGCCAATTGCTGCTGGCGGGCTCTCAGGCAATTGCTTTCAACTGGCACACCGACTTGCTGCTGCTGGACGAAAGCCTGCCGTACCACCCCAACGCCATGTCCTTGCACGCCTATGGCGACAGCGGCCTGCTGAGCGAACAAACCTATTACTCGGTGGGCGGTGGTTTCATCATCGAAGCCGCCGAAGCTGCATCAGGCATTGCGCCCACCAGCGATGTGCAATTGCCCTATGATTTTTCCAGTGCGGTGGAACTGCTGGCCTTGTGCAACAAGCACGGCCTGCGGGTATCCGAACTGATGATGGCCAACGAACGGGCGTGGCGCAGCGACGAAGAAATCCGCAGCGGCCTGCTGCATATCTGGTCGGTGATGCGCGAGTGCGTGGAACAGGGCCTGCGCGATGAAGGCATCCTGCCCGGTGGCCTGGATGTACCCCGTCGCGCCGCGAAGCTGCACCGCAGCCTGTTGGAAATCGGCAAGCCCAACGTGATCACCTCGACCTTGTCGGCGATGGAATGGGTTAACCTGTTCGCCCTCGCCGTCAACGAAGAAAACGCCGCCGGCGGACGCATGGTCACCGCCCCGACCAATGGCGCGGCCGGAATTATCCCGGCAGTGCTGCATTACTACATGAAATTCAACGCCGACGCGTCTGACGACGACGTGGTCAATTTCTTCCTGGCCGCCGCTGCCGTCGGCATCCTCTGCAAGAAAAACGCTTCCATCTCCGGCGCCGAAGTCGGCTGCCAGGGCGAAGTGGGTTCGGCCTGTGCCATGGCCGCTGCCGGCCTGGCCGATATCCTCGGTGCCACCCCGGAGCAACTGGAAAACGCCGCCGAAATCGGCCTGGAACACAACCTCGGCCTGACCTGCGACCCGGTCGGTGGCCTGGTACAGGTGCCCTGCATCGAGCGCAATGCCATTGCGGCGGTCAAGGCGATCAACGCCACGCAGATGGCCCTGCGCGGCGACGGCAAACACTTCATCTCCCTCGACCGGGTCATCCGCACCATGCGCGATACCGGCGCCGATATGCATGACAAATACAAAGAAACTTCACGGGGCGGCCTGGCGGTCAGCTGGGTGGAGTGCTGATCGGAGCACTGCTACCCGCCCCAACGTGAGCCCGCGCAAAAATAATAACGAGGCAATACCGATGACTGATGTACGTACACCTGCTGCCGAAAATCCCGATGTCAGAGAAAGCACAGTAACCACCGGCTGGACCAAACACGACACCACCTGGATGCTCGGCCTCTATGGCACCGCCATCGGCGCGGGCACCCTGTTCCTGCCAATCAATGCCGGCGTCGGCGGCTTCTGGCCGCTGATCGTGCTGGCGCTGCTGGCATTTCCGATGACCTTCTTCGCCCACCGTGGGCTGACGCGCTTTGTGCTGTCGGGCAAATCCGGCGACATCACCGAAGTGGTCGAGGAACACTTTGGTGTCGGCGCCGGCAAGCTGATCACCCTGCTGTATTTCTTTGCGATCTTCCCGATCCTGCTAGTGTACAGCGTGGCGCTGACCAACACCCTCGGCAGTTTCATGGAGCACCAATTACACATGGCGCCGCCGCCCCGGGCGATTCTGTCGCTGGTGCTGATCCTCGGCCTGATGGCCATCGTGCGTTGCGGCCAGGGCGTGATCGTCAAGGCCATGAGCGTGCTGGTGTACCCCTTCGTGGCCGCCTTGCTGCTGCTGGCGTTCAGCCTGATTCCCAACTGGAACGGCGCGTTCTTCGCCTCCGCCAGCGAAGGCATGCCGTTGCCGCTGTTCTTCAAGACGTTGTGGCTGGCGATCCCGGTAATGGTGTTCTCGTTCAACCATTCGCCGATCATCTCCGCCTTTGCCGTGGACCAGAAACGCGTCTATGGCGCCCAGGCCGAGCGCAAAAGCAGCGGCATCCTGGCCACCGCCCACGGCATGATGGTGCTGACCGTGATGTTCTTCTGCTTCAGCTGCGTGCTGGCGCTGTCACCGGCTGACCTGGCCGCTGCCAAGGCGCAGAACATTTCGATCCTGTCGTACCTGGCCAACCACTTCCAGACGCCGGTAATCGCCTACGCCGCACCGTTGATCGCGCTGGTGGCGATCACCAAATCCTTCCTGGGCCACTACATTGGTGCCAGCGAAGGCTTCCAAGGCTTGATCGTCAAATCCCTGCGCGGGCGCAACCGTTCGATGTCGGCGAAATGGCTGGAACGCTGCACCGCGTTGTTCATGGTGCTGACGTGCTGGGCCGTGGCCACCTTCAACCCGAGCATCCTGGGCATGATCGAAACCATGGGCGGACCGATCATCGCGTGCCTGCTGTTCCTGATGCCGATGTACGCGATTCGCCGCGTGCCATCTTTGCGCCAGTATTCAGGTCAGGTATCGAATGTGTTTGTGGTGGTCATCGGCCTGATTGCGCTGTCTGCGATCGTTTTTTCCGTAATGCCCTGAATTAGCTCACGACATACATCCAATGTGGGAGCGGGCTTGCCCGCGATAGCGATCATTCAGCCAACTATTGATTGGCTGATACACCGCAATCGCAGGCAAGCCCGCTCCCACATTTGGATTTCTGTGCCGGGTAAATCGCTGTACGGCACGGCCTTTGCTGTAGAGCTTTTGAGGAAAACGGAATTTGGCCAGTGGTCAGGCAATGCGAACTAATCCCGACACCGGCCGTCAATGACTGCATGTTCTTATCAGGCGGTAACGCACCATGGACAATCCTTTTCAGATCATCACCGACACGTTCAGCCCCCAATACCGCGTCAACCTGAGCATTCAACGGCTGGACGGCAGCATCATGCTCACCCTCTCGAACGAGACCGGCGTAGTGGCCAAGCGCATGATCAGCGCCGAACAACGCAACGACCCGCAGCGCCTCAGGCGCCTGGTGCAAAGCATCCAGTTCGGCATCGCCATCGAACAGGGCCACAGCGCCGTGGAAATCCTGGAGCTGATGACGGACGGCGACAGCCACAAACTCCTGCAGCGACCGCCCGCCCGCACCCTGCCCTTCAGCGTGGGGCTTTAAAGCTCGCCTTTCTCGGTCTCAAGGCTCGCCTCGCCCTTGCGACGCGGGCTTTCGACCTTCACCGAAGGAAAGGCAGACGACGCGTAGCGCACCACCAGGATCGCAAACGCCAACAGCAGAATCCCGCCGCACAGGTAGATGATGCCCAGATCCGGCGGGTTGTGATGAGACACGTTGGAGATCAGCAAACGCGTGAGCGCGGTAATCGCCACGTAGATCAGGAAGCGCACCGGCATGTGGTTGGTCTTGAAGTAAATCCCGACCATGGCACCCAGTTCCAGGTAGATGAACAGCAGCAAGATGTCATCGATCTTGATGTGCCCGTTCTCCAGCATCCCCAGAAATTCCATCACCGCCGCCCATGCGGTCACCGCACCAATGGCGAACAGCGCCAGGTAATGGAACGACTCGACAAACAGATTGCCCAGGGACTCGGCTAGCCCGTGCACTTGCTGGCGCAGCCTTTCGGCCCAGTTGATTTTCACGATGATGCTTCCTTAGGTCGATTCGACCGGATAATGCCGGTTGGACGTGACGGTTGTTCTGTATGCAGAAACAAGGCCAGAGGGCAGGCATGAGATGATGACTGGCTAGCATGAGGCACGCAGGAGGATGAGCAGAGTAGATCTTTTGCTCATCCGAAAAACGAAAACTTCAAGGATATCGCTGGCGTGCGTGTAAAACCGAGAGAATCCGAATATTGTCTGTCACTTTGTATACAACCAGATAATTCGGATGTACCACCATCTCTCGTGTTCCGCCGATTCTGCCGGGGCGGTAAAGATGGGGTCTGCGCGAGAGGGCAAGCACTGAAGCTTCGATTGATCGCTTAAGCTCAAGCGCTGCTACAGGATTACGATGACTGAGGTACTCAATAATTTGCCGGAGTTCTACCCGCGCTGCGGGCAGCCATTCAATCAGCATCGCCTTTCTTGAGTTTAGATTCGATCAGCGCTTGCATCTCGGCCATCACCTCGTCGTGAGGAATGCCAGGGCTTGGGTCATCAAGAGCGGCCTGCACTCTCGCGCGAAACCAGCGGTCGTAGCTGTCAGCCTGCTCTTCGATATCTGCTTGGATACCTGAGGAAAAGGAAGTGTCCATAAAAGCCTCCGTTGTTGATGTAAAAGGAGTCTAGTCGCTAGCGTTTTCGCTGTCGTGCTCCCGGCGATGAAGTGAGTAACAGAAAAAATCCGTGTTCACCAATCACTTTTTAGACCGTCCCCACAGGCGTGGGAACGATCAGATCATGGCATCAAGCTGGTGCAATTTGCTCCAGCGCTCGATCGACCAGCAGACCGCCCATTTCAATCAGTTGATGAATCGCCAGGACCAAGCTTCGCTGTGGACCATCAAGGTCGAATGCCAGGGTACTGGCCATCTCACGGGCGCTGTTCAAGGTTTCGCTGGCGTTTGCCAGCAAGGTTTCTGTATCAGCTTCAGGAGTGACACTGAAAAGCACTGACTCGGTAGACGGGGGGGTGGGTGTGTGTTTCTTCATCGACTAGTTCCTTAGTTAAGAAACCATCACCGTCTGCCGCCAAGCAGATTGGGTGACGGATTGCACAAGGTTGGCGGACCGGTAAGGAACAACCCGGCACCCCGAAGGGTCCATGCGCAACCCGCCATAAAAACAAGAGTGCCGTGTAAAAACCCAGCAATCTCATAGGGGGTCGTTGCGCTTCCTTGGTGGGCCGCCAAGCCCGCTCGCTGCAAATGCAGCGCCCGAAGAAGGTAAGCCACCGGACAATTCCAGCGCAACCCCGGCAAGTTGTCAGAAATTTCCGGTGTAGCAAACCCCCATTTCCCAACTACATTAAAAACCTACTACCCAAACCCCGACGTTTGGCTTATCCTTTTCGCTGTATATAAATACAGTAGTCGCAAAAGACAACTATCGTGAAGGCATGTGAGGTGGTGAATGGCCGTCGAAGTGGTATACCGCAGCAGCCGAGATCTGGAGCGTTTGTTCATGGATAAAGCCGAAGCTGACCGTCATGACAAGATGCTTGAACTCGCTGAGTTGCTGGCAGAGGTGTTGCAAAAAGCCGTGCCGTCGTTGAGCGAGCAGCAGGTGGAGGAAGCCGGGATTTACATGGCGAAGAACCGTGATGTATTTGCCAAGGCGTTCAAGAGCCAACCGGACGCGCTGTCCGAGTTGCTGAACCCGGCAGCAGAGTAAAGCCCGAATTGAACAGGCCCTGAATCATGGATTCAGGGCCTTTTTAATGCCTGGCCTATTTGTACAGCAAGCGTTCGGCCAGTTCATCGGCCACCCGCGCGGGGGAGCGTTTTTCGGCTTGGGCGTGGGCAAAGATTTCGGTCAGGCGGCTGCCGATGTTCGACAGGTGTGCGGTGATGCCAGGCAGGTCGGTGCCGGCGTGTTTGAGGGCGACGTAGATCAGCCCGCCAGAGTTGATCACGTAGTCTGGCGCGTAGAGGATGCCGCGGCCTTCCAATTGGTCGGCGATGTCCAGGTTGGTCAGTTGTGCGCTGGCGGCACCCGCCACGGCGGCGCAACGCAACTGGCCGACGCTGTTACGGTTGAACACGGCGCCGACGCCGCACGGTGCGAGGATATCGCAGGGGGTGCTGAGCAAGGCGTCGTTGGCAATCGGGTGGGCGCCCAGTTGCTCCATGGCCAGTTGCACCTTGCCGTGGTCGATATCGCTGACCAGCAGTTCGGCACCGGCGGCGTGCAATTGTTCGGCCAGGGCATAACCGACATTCCCCAGGCCTTGCACCGCGACGCGCAGGCCCTCGAGGTTGTCGCTGCCCAGGCGCGCCATGGCGGTAGTGCGGATACCGGCAAACACCCCCATGGCAGCATGAGGGGCGGGGTCTCCGGCGGCGGTGGTGCTGGTGACAAAGCGAGTGTTCTGGGCGATGCAGTCCATGTCGGCAACCGAGGTACCGCTGTCGATCGAGGTGATGAAGCGGCCGTCGAGTTTTTCCACACAACGGCCAAACGCCTCGAACAGCGCCGCACGGCTTTCCACGTGCACGGGGCGGATGATCACCGCCGTGCCGCCGCCCACCGGCAGCCCGGCCAGTGCCGCTTTGTAGCTCATGCCTTGCGCCAGGCGCGCGGCATCGGCCACGGCGGTTTCATCATTAGGGTAAGCCAGGTAACGACAGCCACCCAACGCTGGGCCCAGGCGACTGTTGTGGATGGCGATGATCGCCTTCAAGCCGGTCACCGGATCAACGCTCAGGTGCAGCGATTCAAGGCGGGTGCTGTGCATGAGCGCAAACATCAATGAGCTCCCGAATCACTTCTGGTAGTGGGCCAAGTATAGGCTTGCGGCAGAAAACTGCTGGATTGCGCTGGAATAAGCCGCGCGTTTTCGTGGGATCTACGACATAAGAGTTTGGGATATCTCTCAAGATGCTGGACGAAAATTCGCAGCAAGGCTAAAACGGGGGCATACGCCGGAGAACTCAATGAATCCCCGCACAGCCTTTTTCGCCTGCCTGGACCGTTCACCCCCCGCGCTGTTTGAAGCCGCGTTGTGGATTGCTGCCGAGCATGACGCCAGCGTGCAGCCCGCGTTGATCCTGCACGACCTTGGTGCGCTACAACAACAGGTGAGCCTGGGCATGCCCTTGCTACCGGCGGATGAACTCGGCCAGCCGCTACTGCGGCGCATGAATGACCTGGGGTTTGCCCAGGATGACCATACGCCGTTGCGCCCCGCCGCCGCGCTGCTGGACAAAGTGCTGCAACGCAAACGCGGGCAACCCTTGGCCATGGGCCTGATCGCACTGGAGATGGCACGGCGCCTGGATATCCCCATGGTCGGCGTGAACTTCCCAGGGCACTTCCTGCTGCGGGTACCGGGAGCCGATCACCTGTTGGACCCTTGCGGCGGCCGGCGCCTGTACCCCAACGACTGTCGCGAGTTGCTGGCGCGCCAATATGGGTCGAAGCTGAAATTGCAGGCCGACCACCTGCTGACCGCCGAGCCACGGGCCATCCTGCAACGGCTGTCGCGCAACCTGCGCCAACTCTACCTTGCCAACGACGAGCCACTGGCCGCCCTGGTGGACGCCGAGCGCGTACTGGAACTGGGCAACGCCAGCGCCTCCGACTACCTGGCGCGGGCCAGCCTGTATCAACGCCTGGACTGCCCCAGCGCCGAACGCTTCGACCTGGAACACGCGCTGCTGCTCAGCGACGACCCGATCCAGCGCTTGCGCCTGACCGAGCGGCTGGGGCATCTGCCGCCCAACTCAGTGGTGCACTGACCCCACTGTAGGAGCCCGCACTTGAATAATCAGCAACGCTGCAATCACCGCCGGAATCGCGCAAAAAAAGAAAATCTGCTCGACCGGTATATGCATCGCCAACAACAGGCTGCCAAACAGCGGCCCTAGAATCGACCCGAATCGCCCCACACCCAACGCCCAGCCTGTGCCGGTGGCGCGCACGTACGCCGGGTAGAAGTTGCTCGCGAAGGCATTGAGGGTCAGTTGCCCGCCGATGATGCAGAACCCGGCAGCGAACACGCAGGCCACCAGGTAGCGTGGGTTGTCATGGTTCAAGCCCAGCAGGACGGTGCACAACGCTGCCGCCGCCAGCACGCTGGACAGCAACCTTACTTTGCTTTTCAGGCGGTCGGCAAACCAGGCCATGAGAATGGCGCCCAAGGTGCCGGCGAACAGGAACATGGAGGTGACCAGGTTGGCTTCGTTCAACGCCAGGCCGCTTTCGAGCAATAGCGACGGCAACCAACTGATCATGAAATACAGCAGGATCAGGCTGACGAAAAAAGTCGCCCAGATCAGCAGCGTCGGGCGCGCGTAGCCGTTGCGAAACAGCTCCACTACCGTCAGTTTGCTGCCTTGCTCCTTCAAGTTTTCCGCTTCGGTCGCGGGCGGTGGCTGCCAGTCGGGCAGCATCCGCGCCGTGACTCTGCGCAAACGCAGATAGGGCGGCGCATCGCGCAACAGGCGCGGCAAGGATTCGGGCAACAGCCACACCAGGAACGGGAACAGCAGCAACGGCGTCACACCGCCGGCCAGGAACACCGCCTGCCAGCCAAAGCTGTCGATAAACCCCGCCGCCACGAAGCCACCCGCCGCGCCGCCGAACGAAAAGCCACAGGCGGCCAGGGTCACCATCAAGGTGCGCAGGCGTGGCGGCGAATACTCTGACATCAACGCCATGGCACTGGGCATCGCACCGCCCATGCCGATGCCGCAGATAAAACGCGCCGCCATCAACGTGGTCAGGGAGTTGGCGAACACCATCAATACCGTGAGGCTGGCGTAGATCAGCACGCATGCCAGCAGGATACGTCGCACGCCAAACCGATCCGCCAGCGGCGTCACCAACAGCGAGCCGAGGGTGAGGCCCAGCAGGTTGGCGCTGAACACGGGGCCAAACGCGGATTTTTCCAGGCCCCAGTCCTGAGCCAGCGCCGGCACTACATAGCCCAACACCTGGGCGTCGTAGCCATCGGTGACCAGTAGCAGTGCCAGCAGCAGGAGAATCAACCATTGGTAGCGCGACACCGGACGGGCGTCGAGTGCCGCACGAAAGCTGGCTATCTGATTGTGCATCGCAAGGTACCTTTATTTTTTATTAGGTTGGTGCGATCAAATGTGGGAGGGGTTTACCCCAATGCCAGTCAGTTAAGCGCGAATCCCCTGTGGGAGCGGGCTTGCCCGCGAAGGCGGTGTGACAGTCACCGCATCTGCCACTGCACTAACGCTTTCGCAGGCAAGCCAGCTCCCACATTTGATCTTCATGGCTGTGAGCATTGCGCTCGCTTAACTGAACGGCATTGGGGCTTCCCCCCCTCCCACAGGGGGCCTAGGGTGTGTCAGGCTGACTGGCGGGGTGGGCCTGCACGAAGGCCGGATGTTGGGCCGCCAATGCCGCCACCCGCCCAATGCGTGGGTACGCCGCCAAGGGCACCTTGAAACGCTCGGCCGCGTACAGCTGTGGAATTAGAAACGCATCGGCCAAGCCCGGCTGCTCGCCAAAGCAAAACCCGGTGTCGCCAATCAACTGCTCCACCGCGCCCAGGCCCTGGCTGATCCAGTGTCCGATCCACTCCAGCAATTGCGCCTCATCGTGCCCCCACTTGCGCAGCAAGTTCTGGGTGCTGGAGTTATGCAACGGGTGGATATCACAGGCGATGATCGACGCCACCGCCCGCTCATGAGCGCGCGCTACCAGGTCTTTGGAGAGCAACGGCACCTGGGGATAACGCTCCTCCAGGTACTCAATGATCGCCTGTGACTGGATCAGCAACGCCCCTTCATCAGTACGCAATGCCGGCACGCGCCCTTGAGGGTTGATCGCCAGGTATTCAGGCTGGCGGTTGGCGCCGCCGGCCGGCACCAGCAGGTTGACCGGCAGCGCGGTGAAATCCAGGCCTTTGAGGGCCAGGGCAATACGTACTCGATACGACGCGGTAGAACGGTAGTAAGTATAGAGTTCCATGGCCCTGCCCTCTCAGCGCGCCGCGACCACGGTACCGCGGCATTCGCCGAAGCCGATGGAGGCAAAGCCCTCGCGGCTGCAACGGGCACGCAGGATGATTTCGTCGCCATCCTCGAGGAATTTGCGCACCTCGCCGGAAGCCAGTTCAATCGGCTTTTTACCGCCTTCGGTAATCTCCAACAGGCTGCCAAACTGCCCCGGCTGCGGGCCAGACAACGTGCCCGAACCAAACAGGTCGCCGGCCTGCAACTGGCAGCCATTGACGCTGTGGTGCGCCACCATTTGTGCCACGGTCCAGTACATATGTTCGGTGTTGCTCAAGGTCAGGCGATGAGCGGGCAGGTTTTGCTCACGCATCGAGGCCGTGGTGAGCAGCACTTCCAGTTCGATATCAAAGGCGCCCGCGTTCTGATCGCGCTTATCCAGCAGGTATGGCAGCGGTTGCGGATCACCTTCAGGGCGCGGCGGCTGGGCTTTGCGGAAGGGCTCCAGGGCTTCGGCAGTCACCACCCACGGCGAGATGCTGGTGATAAAGCTTTTCGACAAGAACGGCCCCAGCGGCTGGTACTCCCAGGCCTGGATATCCCGCGCCGACCAGTCGTTGAGCAGGCAGAAACCGGCGATATGCTCGGCGGCATCACCAATGGCAATCGCATCGCCCATGGCATTGCCCTGGCCGATCCAGATGCCCAGCTCCAACTCATAGTCCAGGCGCGCGCAGGGGCCAAAGGTCGGTTCGGACTGGCCGGCCGGCAGGGTCTGGCCTTTAGGGCGTCGCACCTCTGTACCCGAGGGACGAATGGTCGAGGCACGGCCATGGTAACCAATCGGCACGTATTTGTAGTTCGGCAACAGCGGGTTATCGGGGCGGAACAACTTGCCGACGTTTTGCGCGTGCTCGATGCCGACGTAGAAGTCGGTGTAGTCATTGATCTTGGCCGGCAGGTGCATCTGGCAATCGGCGGCACGGTGCAGCACGTGCGCTTCGCGGTTTTGCAGCTCGCTGCCTTCGGCCAGCAGTTCCAGCAGGCGCTCGCGCAGCGCAACGCGAGGGCCACGGCCCAGTTCGAAAAACGCGTTCAACTGCCCGCCCGCAGTGGCTTCGACGGCGCGTCGGGCTTCGCCCTCAAACGCGTCCAGTGCGGCATGCAGGTCGAGAATCGCATCGCCAATCGCCACGCCACTGCGCGGTGCCGAGCCATTGATACTGAACACGCCCAGGGGCAAGTTCTGCAGGGGGAAATCGGCGTGGCCGTTGGCCGAGGATACCCAGCTGCGGGTCTGCGTTGGTTGAGTCATGGGTTATCTCCGATTCGGGTTGAAGGTGGCGGGCAGCGCAGCCCAGCACGCGTCGTAAGCAGGTTGCAGTTGTGGGCACTCCAGGGCGAACTGTGTCGGGCGCAGCACTTGGCTGGTCTCGAACATGAACGCCATGGTGTTATCGATCTTGTGCGGCGCAAGGTCCGCGTTGATGGCCTTGGTGCAGGTCTCGCCATCCGGGCCGTGGGCGCTCATGCAACTGTGCAGCGATGCGCCGCCCGGCAGGAAGCCTTCGGCCTTGGCGTCGTAGGCGCCCTGGATCAGGCCCATGTATTCGTTCATCAGGTTGCGATGGAACCACGGCGGCCGGAAGGTGTTCTCGGCCACCATCCAGCGCGGCGGGAAGATCACGAAGTCGAGGTTGGCCAGGCCATGCACGCTGGTGGGCGAGGTCAGCACGGTGAAGATCGACGGGTCCGGATGATCGAAACTCACCGTGCCAATGGTGTTGAAGCGACGCAGGTCGTATTTGTACGGCACATTGTTGCCGTGCCAGGCGACCACGTTGAGCGGTGAATGGTCCAGCTCGCAGGCCCACAGTTCGCCGAGGAACTTCTGTACCAGCGTAGTCGGTTGCTTGAGGTCTTCGTAGCGGGCCACCGGCGTAAGAAAGTCGCGGGGGTTGGCCAGGCCGTTGCTGCCAATCGGCCCCAGGTCAGGCAGACGCAGCGGGGCGCCGTGGTTCTCGGCGACGTAACCGCGTGCTTGCGCATCCAGCAGCTCGATACGGAACTTGAGACCACGGGGCAGCACGACAATTTCCAGCGGCTCGACATCCAGCACGCCCAGTTCGGTGGCGATGCGCAGGCGGCCCTGCTCGGGGACGATCAGCAGTTCACCGTCGGCATTGAAGAACACGCGCTCCATGGAGCGGTTGGCGCGGTAATTATAGATGCTGATGCCCGCTGGTTTTTCCGCCCCCGAATTGGCGACCATGCCCACCAGGCCGTCGATAAAGTCCGTCGGCTCACTCGGGATATCCAACGGGTTCCAACGCAAGCGATTCGGCGTGACCGCGCCCAACGGGCCACCGGCCAATTGCCGCGCAAGCTTGACGAATGCCGGGTGGTTGGCCGACGGCTGGATGCGGTAAAGCCAGGTGCGACGGGCTTCGCTGCGGGCCATGGTGAAGGCGGTGCCGGAAAACAGTTCGGTGTAGAGGCCGTAAGGGGCTTTCTGCGGCGAGTTCTGGCCAACCGGCAGCGCGCCGGGCAAGGCTTCGCTGGCGAATTCATTGCCGAAGCCCGACAGGTATTCGAGGTTCATGGATCGTCCTCTGAGGGTCAGTTGTATTTATCGTAATCCAGTTACGCATAACGTAATTTGATCACTATCGACCGTCAAGCTATAAAGACGCCCATTCATCTCTCGGATTCTCGCCCTTCCATGGAAAAGCCTCGCGACACCGGTAAACAGAAAGTCCGCTCGGCGGAAGTCGGCACCGATATCCTCAAGGCCCTGGCCGAACTGTCCCCGGCCACCTCGTTGTCACGCCTGGCCGAACATGTGCAGATGCCGGCGAGCAAGGTGCACCGCTATTTGCAGGCCCTGATCGCGTCGGGTTTTGCCGAACAGAACGCAGCCACCAACCATTACGGCCTGGGCCGGGAGGCATTGCGAGTGGGGCTGGCGGCGCTGGGCAGCATGGATGTGTTGAAAGTCGGCGCCATGCCCCTGGCAGAGCTGCGCGATGAATTGAATGAAACCTGCTTTCTGGCGGTGTGGGGCAACCAGGGCGCGACCGTGGTGCAGATCGAGCCGGCAGTGCGCGCCGTTACCGTGGTGACGCAACTGGGCTCAGTGTTGCCGCTGCTCAGCTCTTCCACCGGGCTGGTGTTCAGCGCTTATCTGCCGTCACGGGAAACTGTAGAACTGCGCGAACGCGAGGTTCAGGCCGGCACCGCCCACAGCTTGGCGGACGATCAGGCCTATGCCAGCGTGTGCGAGCAAATCCGCCGCCGTGGCCTGCACTTTGTGCATGGCTTGCTGATGCCCGGCGTGGATGCATTGTCGGCGCCGGTGTTCAATGCGGTCGGGCACGTGGCGGCGGTGATGACCGTGGTCGGCCCAACCTCGCTGTTCCATGCCGATGAAGATGGCCCGGCGGCGCAGCACTTGCTGGCGGCGACCCGGGCCGTGAGTTGGCGCATGGGCTATCAGCCCTGAATCACTCGTCGCTGCGCGCCAGCGCCACTGCCACGTGATCCTCGAGCGCCTTGACCTGGGCGCCGGCCACCACGTAGTTGTTGGTCAGCATCGAAAACACCAGCTTGCGCCCGCCGGCGTCGGTGATGTAACCACTCAATGACGACACGCCGCCCATGGAGCCGGTCTTGGCGTGCAGGTTGTTTTGCGCCTGCGTGTCGCGCAGACGATAGCGCAGGCTGCCGCCGGTCATGCGGTCGGTGTTGCCGGCAATCGGCAGCGCGTTGTACCAGGCGTCGAACCACGGCTGTTTGCTGGCGGCCAGCAACAGGTCGGTGAGGGTTTGCGACGACACCAGGTTGCGCCGTGACAGGCCGGAGCCGTCGACCTGGTTGAACGTGGCGGTGTCCAGCCCCTGACGCTTAAGGAACCCGGCCACCGCCACAGCGCCCGCCGCTGCCGTGCCGCTATTGGCGGTCTGGCGCCCCATGGCCTTGAGCAAGGCTTCGGACATGTTGTTGTTCGAAAGCTTGAGCAACGGCGTGATCAAATCCTGTAACGGCGCCGATTGGTGCTCGGCCAGCACCGTTACCGCCGTCGGGCTTGCCCCGCCCATCACCCGACGCCCCTGTACGGTGATGCCCTGTTGCGCCAAGGCTTGTTCAAACAGATTCGCGACCAGTTGCGTTGGCTCCCAGACGCTGACCAATTGCTGGCTCTGCTTTCCCGGCGCCACTGCGCCACTGAGTTGCAACAGGTTGGTGCCATGGCGACGGTTGATCCCATAACTGTTGCCCGGCCCACTGATGGCACGGTTGCTCAGTTGCAGGTAATCAGTAGGCGGGAAAATATCGACACTCACCGGGGTGCCGGCCCGTAACGGCGCCTTGGCCGTGACCAGCACACTGCCTGCATCAAAGTCCGCATTGGGTGCCACAGTCAGCGCCGAAATCTGCGCGCCGTAGTAGGTGGTTTCATCGTCATGGGACCAATCCACCCCCAATCGCTCAGCATCGAACCAGGTGTCGTCGAACACCAGATCGCCCTGTACCTGGCGTACGCCCTGGCTGGCCAACTGCGCGGCCAGCGCCTGGTAGTCGGCAAACTGAATGCTCGGGTCGCCCAGGCCACGCAGGTACAGGTTGCCGGTCAGGCGGTCGCCCTGGCGTATGCCGTTGCTCAGCAGTTGGGTGGCGAAGCGGTATTGCGGCCCCAGCACATCCATGGCCGCCGCCGTGGTCAACAACTTGAGGTTGGACGCGGGCACCAACCGGGTGCGTGGGTTGTGCTGATACAGCGTGGAGCCCGTGCGGGCGTCACGTACCATCAGCGAGACCGTAGCACCTTGCAGCGCCGGATCGCTCAGCAGTTTATCCAGGGTTGCCGGCGTGGAAGTTTGGGAGACGCTGGCGCAGCCGCCCAGTAAAAAACTCAAACCGACCAGCAGGGTGCCGGTGCGTAACCATTTTCCAAAGTACATCAGTAGCGTTTTCCATAAGCATGCAATGGCGGCAACGCTAACAGCTCGCTATCAATGTGGCGACCGCTTTCCTGTGGGAGCTGGCTTGCCTGCGATGCAGACAACTCGGTGTATCAGGCAAACCCGGTCGATGCCATCGCAGGCAAGCCAGCTCCCACAGATAAATGAATCAGAAGGTCAAGGTGCTGGACACCGACACCTGCCGCGCATCGCCCATGGACACAAACTGCGTATTCACCGAGGACGTGTAGTAGGTACGGTCGAACAGGTTTTTCACGTTGAGCTGGAACTTGACCTTCTGCCCCTCAAGCTTGGTGTCGTAGCTGGCGAACACATCAGCCACGGTGTAGCTGGGCAGCTCGAAACTGTTGGCCGCGTCCCCTGCCCGCTCGCCGACATAACGCGCCCCGGCGCCGACGCGCAGTTGATCACCGCCCAGGATGCTGCCGAAGTCATACACCGCCGACAACGAGCCGGTGCTTTTTGCCACATTCTGCAGGCGATTGCCTTTGAGCTTGGGGTCTTCGGTGACCTCGGCATCGGTGTAGGCATAGCTGCCGATCAGGCTCCACTTATCCGTCAGCTGGCCGCTGGCATCCAACTCCAGGCCGCGAGAGCGCACTTTGCCGGCCACGCTGTACTCCGAGGTCAGGCCCTCGCCTACCTGCACCAACACGTTGCGTTTATCGATGGTGAACAGCGCCGCACTGGCAGTGATGCGCCCCGGCAGGTCGAACTTGGTACCCAATTCCCAGGCCTTGGATTCTTCCGGCTGCAAACTGCCGTTCAACACGGTTTTATTGGCCAGTGGCGCGATGGTGGAGTTGGGCTTGAACGACTCGGTATAGCTGCCATAAAACGACAGTTCATCGCTATAGCGATACACCAGCCCAGCCCGCGGCACCCACTTCTGGCCATTGCCGTCGGTGTTGGCGGTGAACGGCACGCCTTTGCCGGCGTATTGGTCGTACATCTGGTAACGCGCACCGCCGACCAGAATCCATTGCTCGTTGAGATGGATGGCATCCTGGAAGAACAACGAATCGCTGCGCAGCAGATCGGTCTGGTTGCTGTCCGGCGCGCTGACTTTGGAACCGGCGACTTCGTTGCCGTACACCGGGTTGTTGTAATCGAAGCTGCCTCGCGGTGCCTGGCGGATCAGGTCGGCGCGGTAGATCTTGCGGTACTCATCGTCCAGGCCGAACACCAGGTCGTGCTGCATACCCGCAACATCGACCTTGCCTTCGAGGCTGGCGGTGGCGAAGCGGTCGGTGGTCAGCGCGCCCTGAGTGCCGTCCATGCTGCGGGTCAGGGTGCCGTTGGGGTTGACCTTGACCACGCGCACCTGGCTGGCGTCGTAGGTTTCGCGGTTCCAGCTGTAGCCGAAGTGGGCTTTCCAGTCGTCGTTGAGATCATGATCGACAGTCAAGCGGTACAGATCGGAGCGGCCTTCCATGTTGTTGAAAGGCTCATCCAGACGGCGGGTGGCGGGGATGTTCAACGGATGGTTGGTCTTGGGATCGATGGCGGTGCCCCGGTCGAACGGCGCGAGAAATGCGCGATGCTCATAGGCTAGCACCACTTGGGTGGTGTCGCCGTACCAGGCCAGGGACGGCGCCACCAGGGTCTCGCGGTGGGTGCCGTAGTTGCGCCAGTAGTCTTCGTCTTCATGGTCGACGATCAGGCGATAGGCCAAGCCACTGTCACCGAAGGGGCCGGTGGTATCGAGGTTGCCGCCGCTGCCATTCTTGCCGCTGCCGAAGGTAGAGCCGCGCGCTGTCAGGGAGGTGGACTGCACCCGTTCAGGCTTTTTGCTGACGATATTGACCACACCGCCCGGGTCCTGGATGCCATACAACAGCGATGACGGGCCCTTGAGCACTTCGACACGCTCGGCGGTAGCGTTCAACGCCCGGCCCTGCACCACTGGCATACCGTCCTTCATGATCGAGCCATTACGGTTGTCGCCGAAGCCGCGCAACATCACCGCATCCTGGGTGCTGCCCAGGGTATTGGACTGAGTGATGCCGCTGATATTGCCCAGCGCATCATCCAGGTTGCGCGGTTGTTGGTCGCGCAGCACTTGAGCCGGGACTACGTTGACGGTCTGCGGGGCTTCCAGCAGCAACCCATGGGAGCGCATCACCGAACTGGTCGGCGGCGGTTGGTAGCTGGTGCTGTCCTGAGCGAGGTTGGTGCCGCTGATGGTAGTAGCGCCGAGGTTGACCGCGCCATCGGTAGGCACCGGCTCCAGCGCCAGGGTTCGGGCGTCGATCTGGCGGAAGGTGAAGCCGGACTGGCTCAACAGACGTTGCAGCGCCTGGCTTGCAGTCATCGGCCCGCTGACCGCCGGGGCATTGAGGCCGTAGGGCGCTTCATCGGTGTAGATCACGCTGATACCGGTGATCCGGCTGAACTCGCTCAGCGCCTGAGGCAATGGCTTGGCCGCCAGGGCAAACTTGAATTGAGTGCTTTGCTGCTCCTGCGCCTGGGCAATGCCAAGCGGCAACAACGCCAGCCCCGATACCGCTAATGCCGAGGCTCCCAGCCACTGTTTGATCCAACCGCCCGCCGTCGACTTCATGCTGTGAGAATCCGTGTAAAAAACGCTGTTAATGCGAATTGATCGCAGTTTCAAGCATTACACGGATGGGCCGAGGGTTTACCTCACCTTTTTTATGCAAATAACTTTTTTTAGCCGCCCTCGCGTACTCAGGAGGCGTTGGTGGGGGAGCCACTTGCCGCCAGGCACTCCTTGGCGCTCTTTTTCAACTTCTTGATCAAGCGTTCCTGACGCAACGCTTCGCCTTTGCTCGCGCATTGCTCGGTATACACCAGCGCCACCGCAGGGCTGGAGAGGAAAAAACGCGCCCCCTTACCGCTCTGGTGCTTGGCAAACCGGCGCAAAGGATCGTTGCTGATGCCGCAATACAACGAACCATTGGCGGCGCGCACCAGATAGACAAACCAGGGTTTTGGCTCAAGAGTATTCACAAGTTGATTCGGTTAACGCAAGGGAGCGCCCAGTCTATCAACGCCCGCTCTGAAATACCTTCAGGCCTTTATTGGCCTGCGCGCGCACGGCGTTTTTCACCAGCGGCGTCCACCCCAGCAACAGGCCCTTGGCACCCAAGGCCTGGCGCGACCAACGCCACAGGTCAAAATGGTCGTGATGCTCGCAGATCTTGCCGTCGCGAAACACGAACCGCGCCTGGATATCGTTGACCACCGTATTGCCCGTCGCACTGAACAGATACGTCGCCACCCAGTGGGCACTGCCACCCGTGTCATCGCTGCGCACTTGATCGAACACCAGGGAAAAGTCCTTGGCTCGCGTGGTGAGCATGCGCCACATGTCGCCGGCATCCCGACCGCGCAATTCGCCAAATGCCGGGTCGCTGAACAGCACATCGTCGGTGTAGCAGGCCGCCATGGCTTCGGCATCCAGCCGCTGGAAAGCGCTATAGAACTGGGTGATCAGGGCGTTGTGGGCATCACTCATGGGCAGGTTCCGCACAATGAACAGGGGGCTGAACAATAGTCCGCGTTACAGCAGAAAGCTATGGCTTTACCCGTAAGGAATGCGTGATGCCCCACAGCGTTAAAGGTAGACGACGTCGAGCGTAGCGCTACCGTCTATGTAAACTTCCTCGGCAATCGGCAAATCCCTCTTGCCCGTCAGGGTCGTGGCAACGCCCACTTGCGCACTGAATCTGGTCATTGGAAAAGGCGCACTACTGCTGTCGTGGGCGGTACGCATCCAGCCTGGCTGCCACGTCGAACGGTCGGGTGCATTCACCCAGGTATTACCAGTCGGGGACTCGATTAAACCAACAGGGTTATCGTCGGCGGTAGCGTTAGACGTTGACAGTTCGTACCAACCGATTTTCTTCCCGGCGCTGGTCAGGCCCAGACCAAAACGTGAAAGGTCTTGCGGCTGAGTTGGATACGTGGGAATTGCAGTGCCCGGGCGATTATCCGTGCTCTTGACGGCCATCAGCACCGGCGCATCACAGGCCACCTCGAGCTGCAGCGTGGCCTTTGGAAGTACTTTATAGCCAAACTCCGGGAAGTCCTGAATCGAGATTTTGTTATGGTCCACTACCCCATCACCGGACAATGTGGGTGTACAGGCGGAGGGCGTGATCACACCGACGACACTGAGGTCCACACTGGAGGCGGCCATTGCATTGGAAACACCGGCCAGCACAAACGCGGCGGTAATAAGTACACGAGAGGGATGCATATAAGCGCTCACTTGCGGTCGTTCAACTACACAGGACAAAAGGCACCTGCACGTGCGCCATCAACCTGCATGTTCGACTCATCTAATAGACTAGGGATTTGGGGACGGCCATCGCACATATTGCAAAGGCACCGTGGCTACTTTAAAGACCGCCTCTTTCAAACCCCATACAACTAATACGAATTGAAAAAAACACCGGTTAGTTTCAGCCTCGTCATAAAACTGTAACTTTCTAAGGCACCATTCCCGCATCTCGGGCGTAAGCAAACAAGTCAACGTCGGTAGAAATACTCAACCGTTGCATGGCGGTGCTTTTCTGCTTGCTGATAGTTGAAATACTGCGATTGACCTGTGCTGCGATCTGGCTGACGGTCATGCCGCTGGCCAGCATCCGCACCACCTCGCGTTCCTTGCCCGACAACTGCGGCTCTTGGGATTGATCGCCCGTTCCCGCCTCAACCAGTTGCACTCGCAGGCATTCGCTGGCAAAGGTCTGCCCGGCGCACACCGCCTTTATGGCCAGGGGCAACTCCCTGGCCGAAGCGCTTTTGGCGACAACCGCCTTGGCACCATGAGCGAAAGACGCGCGCAAGGTGGCGACGTTGGCGAACATGGTCACCAGAATCACCGGCAACTTCGGATACTGGCGATGCAGCAGCCCCAACAAACCATAACCGTCAGCGTGCTGGCCGCCCGGCATGGCGAAGTCCGTGACGAGCACATCGCACGGGGTGGTGCTCAATACCCCAAGCAACTGATCAGGACCGTCGGCCTCACCCACCACTTTGCACTTGCCATTCGCCTCAATCACGACTTTCTGCCCGACTCGGACAATAGGATGATCGTCAGCAATAATTACTCGAAGCATAGATACCCACGCATGATGGCAACTTGGACCCGCGCAAAATACCTCCGCCAGCGCCCATCAACAACTGCTAACAAAGAGCTGCTTGCAGCCGCGCCCAATATTCAGTAGTGGGTATTTTTTGGACTACAACACAATAGGAAAGTACCTACAACCAAAACTAGGCAGTCAGCAGCACTTACAACCCCGGCGGGTTCTTGCTTCAAATGCTGGACAGGTACTCAAGACAGACACACAAGCGTGTCTGGAACACGTCCAAATCCCTGCTGTGTGCTGCAACTCCATCGGTCTGCACTTGCTTGATCAACTGTGTAGCGGTGATTTCAAGGTCGCAACTCCCCAAAAACACCAGGCTGCCAACCAAGCGATGGAGGCGCTCCGCAGCCAGTGGCGCATTCAGTGTCGCGCAGGCATGACGCAAGACACGGTGGTCCTCCCATGCTTCGATCAACAGGCTTTCGAGCAGCGAGTCAACAATCAGGTCGCTGCCAAACGTCGCAACCAGCGTGGCACGTGTTGGCCAAACGGCGCACGGCAATGTGTCCTGCCGGTCGGGTTGGCCAGCATCACCGCCTGGCAACCAGCGCACCAACAGGGCATGCAGTTGTTCCAGGGTCAGCGGTTTGAGCAGCCAGGCATCCATTCCGGCGTCAAGACATCGCTGAGGGCTGTCGTTCTGCAGGTTGGCGGTCAAGGCAATGATCGGTACCCGTTTCAAACCGTGGTCGCGCTCATGCTGGCGAATGGCACGGACCATACTGTAGCCATCCATGAACGGCATCTGGCAATCGCTGATCACCAAGTCAAAGGGCCGGCTGGTGAACGCGACCAGGCCCATGAACCCGTCGGCGACCAACTCGTGCCCCAGCCCCAGCTTCTGTAACAGCCATCCCAACAACAGGCGGTAGGCGGAGTGATCCTCTACGACCAGGATATTCAACTGTTGCCAATGACGCGGTACGGCAACAGGCGGCTTGAGTGTCTGGCTCGCTCCTGCGGTTGAACCTGAAAGCGAACCCATCAGTACCTCTTCGTGACTATTAATCCGGCGGCAATCCGCAGCACTGGTGCAATAGCCAAAAAGGCCTATTCGGCAGCAACGATCGCCACATCCATTTGAATGTTATCGACCTGAAACAAATAACCTTTTGAGCAATTAAAAGCCGATACAACAACTACGAAAAAATCCACTGGCTCATGGCCGCCGCGCATCAGGCCAATGTCGTATTAGTTGTATTTCCAACGTGCCACCCCCTGGCTAAATTGGGCCCACCCCAAAAGAGGGACGGTTTGCCACTCGGCAGCCGCGAAAAAATCGAGAGCGCCACTCGGCAAACCGCCCGTCCATGTCGGGTCGGACGCTGCCCTGCACGCGCCTCCATCTGCCAGCCTGCAATGGAAAAAATTGAAATGAAGATCCGTATATCTCTGCTGAGCAGCGCCCTGCTGCTGGCAATGACTTCGTCTGCGTTCGCCGCCAGCAGCGTGGACCTGACCGTCAAAGGGGTGATCACTCCCAGCGCCTGCACCCCCAACCTGCCAGGCGACATTGATTACGGAAAAATCGCAGCGAAGGATCTGAGCCCCGACAGCCATACCTGGCTTGAGCATCGGACACTGAAACTGAGCGTCAACTGCGATGCGGCGACGCTGTTCGCCATCCGCACCGTCGACAATCGGGTCGGCTCGTCAACCATCGGCACCTTTGGCCTGGGCTTGACCGATGAAAACGAGAAGCTCGGTGGGTTTGAGCTGTCGCTGCTCAGTCATACCTCTGAAACGCCCTCCACAGCATTGATCCAGTACCCCTGGAGCCCGACATGGACTGTGCTTTACCCGGATGACGGGGTCACCCCCAACACATTGGTAGGTTTTGGCGGTCGCAGTGATAGCGGTTGGGCCCCGCAGCCACTTCAGGACGTGGTCATGGACATCTCCGTACGTGGCGCCATTGCACCTACCAATACCCTGACACTGGACAGCGAGGTGGCAATGGACGGTTCCGCGACCTTCGAAGTCAACTATCTGTAAGGGGCTTCTTCGATGAAGCTCTGCCTAGCCCTACTCGGCAGCGTCCTGTCGCTGGCGGCGAGCGCCCGCCTATTGGCCGCCAGCACTGTGGATAAGCGTCCAGGCCCGGGCACTGTAGAACGCTTGTATCTGTAACTCCCTCTAGAAGATTCAAACCACCCCCAGGAGATCCATTCGACCATGAAGGTACTCACGTTCAGCCTGACAGGCGTGTTGCTGCTCTGCCCGCCAGCATTCGCCAACAGCAACACCGAGTTGCTGGTCCAAGGCGTCATCACCCCCAGCGCCTGCGCCCCGGTGGTCTCCGGCGGTGGCATTGTCGACTTCGGCAAGGTGTCGGTCAAAGACCTCAATACCCACACCTATACCGATTTGCCCAGGGAAACCATGCTCTTGAGCGTGCGTTGCGACGGGCCGACTTTTTTTACCCTCAACACCATCGATAACCGCCCGGGTACGGCTGCCAGCCACTTCAGCTGGCACGGCCTGGGCACCACGGCCAACGATGAAAAAGTCGGCGACGCCGGGCTTGGCCTCTATAACCCGGTGGCCGACAACGTATCGGTGCGCACCATCACTTCAAGGGATGGCGGCACGACCTGGATGCCCTCCGTGATGCTCAGTCACACCTTGCTGACGGCGGTCGCCAACAACGACGACGTGACCCCCATTGCGATCCAGGAACTGGACGCCGAGATACGCCTGATCACCCACATTGCACCCGCCAACGACCTGACGCTTACCGACGAAGTCCCCATCGACGGTCACGCCACTGTGCAAGTCAATTACCTCTAAGGAGCCCGCACCATGAAAACCCGCTTGACCACCCTGGCCGCCAGCCTGTTGCTGCTCAACTCGGCCGCCACCTTCGCCGCGTCCACCGTTGACCTGACCGTCAAAGGCCTGATCGTGCCCAGTGCCTGTACACCGAGCCTGTCCGGTGGTGGCGTGATCGACCACGGCAAGATTTCCGCCAAGGACCTGAACCCGGACAAAAATACGGTCATCGGCAACAACACACTGAGCATGGCGGTCAATTGCGACGCGCCGATCCAGTTTGCTCTGCACTCGATCGATAATCGCGCAGCGTCCGGCAGCTCGATACGTTACGGTCTTGGATTTATCAATGAGACCCAGGTGCTTGGCGGGTACATCCTGACGTTCGCCAACCCGGTTGCCGAAGGTGGCGTCGTGGTGCAGCCGATTGCGTCGGGCGACCAAGGTAATACCTGGTACAGGGAAAAGTTCTGGGACCCAGGCCTGTACATGTCAGTCGCCGCGATGGATGACGACACCCAGCCAATGGCGGTCAAGGACCTGAGCCTCGACCTGGAAGTGCAAACCATCATTAATCGCGCCGATGGCCTGGACCTGAGCAATGAGGTCACCATCGACGGCTCCGCCACCCTTGAAGTGAAGTACCTTTAACCCATGGCGGCCCATCCCTTGAACATTGACAGGCATGGGCTGCGCCTGCCGATGCCTGTGTTGGCTGCACCCGCCCGTCTCTGTGCCGCCGTACTGTGCCTGCTCATCGCGTTCCAGGCACACGCGGGCTCGTTCGTCGACCTCACGGTAACCGGCCGGGTCACACCGGACGCCTGTCATATCGAGCTGACGGACGAGGGCATTGTCGATCACGGCAAGATCCCGTCCCACAGCCTCAACGTCGACGAGTTCACCGTGCTGCCCAGCCAGATGCTTGATCTGCACGTGCTGTGCGCCCGGCCCATGCTGTTTGCACTGGTGGGCATCGACAATCGTGCCGAGTCGTCACTGGCGCCCGACTACTTCTATGGGCTGGGAAGAAACATACACGCCCCTGAGGAGCGTCTCGGTTCCGTAGCGTTGTCCTATCGCGACGCCCTGGGCGACTCACAGCCGCTGCAGGTACTGGCCTCCATCAACAGCGGCGAGACCTGGTCACAAGACCCCAATGCCTATCCACGCTCCTACATGGCCTTCGCGCCGCCCGGTGACCGTCAGCCCGAGTTCATCAGCCAGTTGCTGGTCAGGCTGCAGGTGGACACGGCCATCAACTTTTCGCAGTACCTGACACTGGACCAGGAAGTCCCTCTGGACGGCTCCATCGTCCTGGATTTGCGCTACCTCTGACCCAACTATCGCCTAATGGAAAACCGTCATGACCATGACACGCTCAAACACCGCCGTCGGCGCCCTGGCCCTGCTACTGGTGCTGGGTAATCCAGTAAAAGCCGATGGCATGGTACCCGACACCTCCGTGGTGATCGTGCACGAAGCCGAGGGCGAAGCCGCCGTGTCGGTGACCAACACCGACAGCCAGCTCGCGCTGCTGCATGTGACCTTGCTGGATATTCCAGAAGACACCGAGCCGCTGCTGGTGGTGACACCGCCGTTGTCACGGGTTGAGGCGTCCAAATCCCAGCTGGTGCGGTTCATCCTGCAGAACCAGCAGCCGCTGCTCACTCAGCGACTCAAACGCGCCGTGTTCGAAGGCATGCCGCAAGGTCGCGCCGCCACTGCCGCCGGGCATGCCCGCGTGGGCGTGACTGTGCGCCAGAACCTGCCGGTAATCGTGCACCCCAAGGGCCTGGCGCCGAACCGCACACCGTGGACCGACCTGACCTGGACCCTGCGCGACGGCCAGTTGCAGGTGCGCAATGACACGCCTTATGTGGTGCGCCTGGCGCAGGAGCTGCTGCTGTTGCCAGGTAACGGCAAAGCCATGCTGCCGCGCACCTACGTGCTGCCGGGCGAAGCCATCAGCGTACCGGCCAGCGGTGGTCAGGCCAGCACAGTCAGGCTGCAGCCGGCCACGGTGTATGGCTTTGCGGTCAAGGCCTACGACGCACCGATCACCCTCTGACGGAAAACCACAGGCGTCGCACCATCGACCGACGCCTGGATAACGAAGTGACGGCATATCGACCGTCACCAGAACGCCGGGCGCACACGGCCTGAGTGTTCACTACAAGAGTACCTTGCGTGATAACAGTATTGAGTTACCGTGACGGCGAAGCCGTGCCCGCCATCCTTGCCCGACCGCCGTTGCCGTTGGCGCTGCTGCTGTGCGCAGTGCTGTCGACCAAGGCCTGGGCCGATGATTCGAGCCCGGCCGGCTTCGACACCCAGACCTTGCATCAACGTGGCATTGACCCACAGCTGGCCAGCCTGTTGCTGGCCGCACCGCGCTTCGCCGCCGGGCGACATACCGTCCACCTGCGGGTCAACGGCGAGCGACGCGGCCGGCATGATGTCAGTTTTGATCAGCAGGGCAACCTGTGCTTTGACCGGGCCTTGCTGGACGCCGCCAACCTGCAGTTGCCCAGTGAAACCGAAGGTTGCCAGGACTTCCTTGGGCAATATCCGCAAAGCCTGGTGGAGCCGGATCCGGCGACACTGACGGTATCCCTGGTGGTGCCCACCGAAGCGCTGCGCCCGGTGCGGCAGGATATTTCCGGCTACGAAACCGGCGGATTTGCCGGGCTACTCAATTACGACCTCAGCGGCTTCTACAACCGCTTCGGCGATGACGCCAGCCGGTTCGGCTCGGCCAATACCGAGGTGGGTTTCAATGCCGGCGACTGGATCGTGCGCAGTCGCCAGGTGCAGACCTGGCAGGATGGCCTGTCACGCAGCACCCACTTGGAAGCCTATGCTCAACGCACCTTCGCCAGCCATCAGGCAGTGCTTCAGGCCGGGCAGATCAATCTGTATAACCCGGTGCTGTCCGGCGCACAGATCACCGGGGTGCAAGTGCTCACCGAACACGCCCTTCAGGAGCAGGGCCAGGGTGCGCTGATCCAAGGTATCGCCAACAGTCCCGCACAGGTCGAAGTGCGGCAGAACGGTGCGTTGATTCACTCCACCGTGGTGCCTGCCGGCCCCTTTGCCCTGACCGATGTGCGCCGGTTGAACACGCGCTCGGATGTGGAGGTGACGGTCAAGGAAAGTGTCGGCGGTGAGCGACGCTTCACTGTGCCGGCGGCCATGCTGGGTCTCGGGTTGCCAGCGCCAGGTTACTCCGTGGCGGCGGGCCGGGTACGTAATGTCGGCGACGCCAAAGGGGATGATCCTTGGGTGGTCAGTGCCGGCTGGACAGGCGCCCTGCATCCTCAAGTGACCCTGGGCAGCGGCGTGCTGGCGGCCAGCGAATACCGCTCGGTGGGCGCCAGCCTGGGCTGGATGCCCTGGCTGGACAGTCAGGTCCAACTGTCCACGCAAGTGTCCAACACCCAGGCGCGTGAAAAAGTCTCCGGTGTGCAAACCGATCTTTCCTGGTCCCAGCGCCTCAACGAACAGTGGTCATTCAGCGCCGCCAATTCCTGGCGCAGCCCCGGCTACCGCGAACTCGAAGAGAGCACCTACGAGCGCGACGACCGCAATCGCGCTTCACGCTACCGCGACCAGCAAAGCCTCAACCTGGGGTGGTCGCACCCAATACTGGGTGCATTCAGCGCCGGGGTTTCGCGCTCATCCAACTTCGCCGGCGACAGCAGCAGCCGCGCATTGGCATCCTGGGGCACCAGTATTGGCGCGGTGTCTTTGTCAGCCAGCGCCGAATGGCAAATGGGCGGCAGCCAGCAACAAGATAACGCGGTTTACCTCAACATCAGTGTGCCGCTGGGCGAGAGTCGCCGACTGCGCAGTTGGGTACGCAACTCCGGCGGCGAAAACCGCACCGGCATGGGCGTGACCGAACAGATCGACGACCAGCTCAGCTACCGGGTCAGCGCCGAACATGACAGCAGCGATCATCAGGTGGAAACCACCGTCGGCGTCTCGGCGTTGCCACGCTACAGCCAGCTCGACTTCAGCTACAGCCGCTCCGATGCCGAGCGCTCCAGTTATCAAGGGGGGGGCCCGCGGCGCAGTGGTGATGCACGGTGGCGGCGTGACCCTTTCCCCCTACCCGGTGCGCGACACCTTTGCCCTGGTGTCCGTCGGCGACATGAGCGGCATCAAGCTCAGTACCCCCAGCGGGCCGGTCTGGACCGATTGGCAAGGCCAGGCCGTGGTGCCGCAAGTGGCCGCGTACGGGCGCAGCCCGGTGGAAGTCCAGACCCGCTCGCTGCCGCGCAATGCCGATATCAACAACGGCCTGGCAATGATCTCGGCCGGACGCGGCGCGGTGGACAGGGTCGAGTTCGGCGTCGGTTTGACCCGCCGTGTGTTGCTCACCGTCAGTCACGACGACGGCTCGCCGCTGCCTGCGGGCGCCTCCGTCAGCAGTGCCAGTGGTGAGTTTGTGACCTTGGTGCAGGACGGCAGCCAGGTCTTTCTGCCCAACGTACTGGATCAAACGACGCTGTGGATAACCACACCCCAGGGAGGCCGTTGCCAGTTGCACTACCAACTGGCAGCCAAAGCCGACCCGTCGGTGTACTTCGAATCGGCTCCCGCACGTTGCCGCGTACCTTGAGGATTTCTGTCATGCCCCTTGCAACCTGTATGCGCTCACTCTGTATGTGGCTACTGCTCGGCATCGCCGGCACGGCCCAAGCCTTGGAAGAATGCCAACTGAACGTCAGCGAAGCTCAGGTTGATTTCGGTCTGATGAACCGTCTTGCGCAACACGACGGCGTGCCGGAACGCTTGCTCGGTGAGCGCCGCCTGAGCGTGAACGTCAACTGCCCCCAGGCCGAAGACCTCAGCCTCTTCTATCGGGCGCTGGCTGCCACCCCGCAGCGCCTGCAATTTACCGAACACGGCAGCTATGCCATCGAGGTCGGCAATGCCGTGCTCGACGGTCGCGCCGTTGAATTGGGCTTGCTGACCGCTGCCGGCCAGCCCCCCGTGATGAGTGCAACGGTACTGGAGTGGCGCCCCGGGCACGGCATCGCACCGATTGAACAAGGTGCCGTGCTCATGGGCAAAACCCTTTCGTTGCAACTGACGCTACGCGCCTGGGCCGGTGTGGCGGCAATACAAGCCAGAGACGCAACTACCTGGGAAGTCTCTGGAATGCTGTACGGCGCAAGCCACGGCCGCTACCGGGAACTGACGCTGCGCGCGCACTTTGCGCCCGTTGCTTGCCTGCCGACACTGTCGGACCACGGCGTGGTCGACTATGGCACGTTGTACGCCAAGGACCTCAGCGCCACCAACGAAACACCCCTGCCCACTCGTACGCTGCGCCTGAACGTGAGCTGCGACGC
Organism: Pseudomonas sp. KT_2_4; assembly: GCF_041410225.1. Lineage (NCBI taxonomy): Bacteria > Pseudomonadati > Pseudomonadota > Gammaproteobacteria > Pseudomonadales > Pseudomonadaceae > Pseudomonas > Pseudomonas sp. KT_2_4. Next base: position 5,075,195 of record NZ_CP166962.1, on the reverse strand, counting down.
GCCGATCCGCTTTGGCCTGCGCATGAAAGACAACCGCGACGGTTCGGCCACCGGCGGCACTGATGAAACGGCCTATGGACTGGACTTGGACGCCAGCCGTAACAAAATCGGGCGTTTTTATTTGACCATCGACCCGGGGGAATTCAGCGCCGATAGCTTTCCCACCTTGTACCGCACCGACTCCACCAGCAATGGCGTGGCGTGGAGCAGTTCCACCGCCCGGCAGATCCCCATGGCGGCCAACAGCCTGCTGGGTTTTACCGACAAGACAGGTGTCACCACCGGGCCGGTGTCCATGCAGACACTGACCGGCACGATGCGCATCAAGACGTATCTGGCGCCCATGCAAAGCCTGGATCTGCGTGATGTCGTGCGCATCAATGGGTCCGGCACTCTCGAAATTGTCTACTTGTAGGAGTTCGCATCATGAAAAGACACCTTCTTTGCAGCCTGCTTTTATGCGGCAGCGCCCAGGCACTGGCGGCCTCCACGGTTGACCTGAGCGTCCAGGGCCTGATCATTCCCGCCGCCTGCTTGCCACAACTCTCCAGCGGCGGCCTGATCGACTACGGCAAGATTGCCCAACAAGATCTGAACCTGGAGACCGCCACGCGCCTGCCTGTCAAGAACCTGCACATCGGCATTGCCTGCAACGGCCCCGTGCGCTATGCCTTGCGCATGGCTGACAACCGCGACGGCTCGGCCATGGTCAACAGCGAGATTTACTACGGGTTGGGGTTCGATAACAGCGGTAACCGCCTGGGAGTCTACTCCATGACCTTCGACCCTCGGCAGACGCAGGCCAGCAACACCGCACAGATCTACGGCACTGAATCCACCACCGGTGGCCTGGCGTGGCGAACCTCCAACCTCAACCCCATCGACATCGGCTCCAGGAGCTACCTGGGCTTCACGGACGTCGAGGGCAGCGTCAGCGGGCCCACGGCGATCGGTATCCTGGGAGGCATGGTGACGGTGCAGACCGTGATCAATGCGCGCAAGAATCTGGACTTGAGCGTAGAAACACCGCTCGATGGCTCGGCCACGCTGGAAGTGGTGTATCTCTAGACTTTCTCGCTGGTGACTTGCACATAGCGCGCACGGCCGGCGCCGAGGCCCGCGACGATAGCGCCCAGGCCGATCACGGCGAAGATCCAGCCGATAGCCGTCCAGCCGCCGGTCCAGTCATGTACCAGGCCGACCGCGAAAGGGCCGAGGGAGGCCAGGGTGTAGCCAATGCCTTGGGCCATGCTCGACAGGTTGGCCGCCACATGGGAATCGCGTGAACGCAACACGATCAGGGTCAGCGCCAGGCTGAAAGTCCCGCCCTGCCCCAGGCCCAGCACAATCGCCCAACCCCACAGGCCATCCAGCGGCGCGTACAGGCACCCGAACAAGCCGCCGAGCGTCAGCAGCATCACCACCACGATCGCTAGGCGCTGGTCCTTGCCCCGCGTCGCCAGCCACGGCGCGGCCAGGGAGCTGAGCAATTGCACGATAATCGAGCCCGACAGCGCCAACCCGGCTTCGGTCGCGCTCAGGCCGCGGCCGATCAGGATCGACGGCAACCAGCCGAACACGATGTAGGCCAGTGACGACTGCAGGCCCATGTACAGGGTGACCTGCCAGGCCAGCGGATCGCGCAATAAACCCTTCACACGATAGGCCACACGATGGGCTCCGTGCTTCTGCCCAACCTGGGGCAACCAGACCAGGGCCGCCACCAGGGCCGGCAGGATCCAGAAGCCCAGGCCGATCTTCCAACTGTCGCCAAAGGCGTGGCTCAGTGGCACCGAGGCACCGGCCGCCATGGCGGCGCCCAAGCACAACGCCATGGTGTAGACACCGGTCATGGCGCCGGCCTGGCTGGCGAAATCGCGCTTGACGATACCCGGCAGCAACACGCCGATGATGCCAATGCTGGCACCTGCAACCAGGCTACCGAGGAACAACCCCACCTCACCGAACGAACTGCGCAGGATGATCCCCGCGGCCAGGGTCAGCAGGATGCCGAGCACCACGCGCTCGGCGCCGAAACGCCGGGCCAGCATCGGCGCGGTAGGTGCAAACAGGCCCAGGCACAGCACCGGCAAGGTGGTTAGTAAACCGGCCTTGGCGGCGGACAGGCCTAAACTGCTCGAAACCTCTGCCAGCAACGGCGACAGGCTCGACAAGGCCGGGCGCAGGTTCAAGGCCACCAACACCAGGCCCAGCAACAGCAGCCATGGCCGAACCACGCTCGGCTGCGCCTGCTGCACGCTGTCGTCGTCAGCTTCGGCGTCGATCAACAGTTCTTCGAGTTCGGTCTTGCGTGGGGCTTCAGGGTTCATTGATCAACTGCCGGCAGAGGGATTTGGCGCGGTCCGGGTCTTGTTGTTCCACCGCATCGAGTAGCGCTCCATGCAGGTCGAACACCGCCTGGCGTCGCGGTGAGCGGTTCAGGGTCTGGCGCAGCTGCGCGCCGACAATGGCGGAGAAGTAGTGGTACAGCTCGCTCAAGGCTGGGTTGTGCGCCGCATCCACCAAGTGCTGGTGGAAGATCAGGTCGGCACTGATATAGGCCTCCAGGTCACCGTGATAACGCTCGGCGCTGAGGTCGAGCGCCTTGCGCAACGCCGTAAGGTCCGCTTCGGTACGACGCAACGCAGCCAGGCCGATGGCCTCCACTTCCAGAATCTGACGCGTCTCCTGCGCCTGCTCCAGCGTGCAATGAGACAGCGCCCGCATTGTGCCCAGCGGGTCGGTCATCGAGCGCAGGTAACTACCATCGCCCTGGCGAATGTCGATCAAGCCAGAGAAGGCCAATACCCGCATGGCCTCGCGCACGGTGTTACGGCTGATCCCCAGCTCGGCGGACAACTCGGGCTCGGTGGGCAGGCGCTCGCCGATGGCCCATACGCCTTGGGAGATGCGCAGGCGCAGTTGCTCCAGGGCCTGGTCGACCAGGGAGCGTTTGATCAGCGGGGCGATGTCTGTCATGGGTTTAGCGCTTTCGTCCAATCATAGGATGAATTTTCCTACAGGCTATTCGGAGTTGCCTACAAAGGCAACGCACTAGGGTTCTTAGGCAGGAAAAGGAGCAGTATTTTCGATTGGTAAAATTACCCTTAGAGGGTAATTATTGGACTCAGGTGTCTTATGGAAAAGTACACACCTCATTACGATTTGGCCCTGATCAAGGCGGATGTCAGGCGGCTTGGAAAACAAGCTTTTACCAAAACAGCACGCAACTGCGGGGAAAAGCTCGATCTGAGCATCACGCAAATGCAGGAGGTTGTTTACAAGCTAACGGGCAAGATGCTGTTTAAATCCATGACAAGTTATGGCGACCATTGCGTCTGGCAAGACGTTTATCACATTCACTCACATGGCCTGGAGATCTACATCAAGGTGACGTACCGCACGGACGGTAAACCTCCGGTGATCTCCTTCAAGGAGAGTAACCTATGAAAACAGAACAGTGCTTCAGCTGCGGCCAGCATGACGGAATGCGGCATTTTTCGGGTCGCAGCGAAACATCGGAAGTCAAAGGCTTGCACCGCCGAATCGACAACCTTTCAGGCTGGGAGTGCCAAAGTTGTGGTGAGGTGATCTTTGACCCTGAAGACGCGGACCGCTATTCAGATCACTGTGATGAGATGGTCTACAGCTTCAGACGAATGATCGGTAACGAGATAAAGCGCATTCGTCGCAAATTGCATCTTTCACAAAAGGACACTGTGCAACTGCTTTCCGGCGGCGGACATAACGCACTTTCACGTTACGAACGCGGTGAGCTGCTGGCGCCAAAATCCCTCGTCGTGCTTATGCGCTTGCTTGATCGCCACCCGCATCTGCTCGTTGATGCAAAAACCTTGAGTGAGGGTGCTGATATGCGTAACACCACGCATACAACCCACAAAGAACACGAGATCGCGACGACGCCCTGACTGAGGGCAAAAAACAAACCCGGCACCAGGCCGGGTTTATTTTTAACACTCCATCAATGCAGTATCTGGCTCAAGAACAACCGGGTCCGCTCATTCTGCGGGTTATCAAAGAAGTCATTCGGTGCCGCCTGTTCCACGATCTCGCCCTTGTCCATGAAGATCACGCGGTTGGCCACGGTGCGGGCAAAGCCCATTTCGTGGGTCACGCACAACATGGTCATGCCGTCTTCAGCCAGGCCGATCATGGTGTCCAGCACCTCTTTCACCATCTCAGGATCCAGCGCCGACGTCGGCTCATCGAACAACATGATTTTGGGCTTCATGCACAGCGCGCGGGCAATCGCCACGCGCTGTTGCTGGCCACCTGAAAGCTGCCCGGGAAACTTGTGGGCCTGCTCCGGAATGCGCACACGCTCCAGGTAGTGCATGGCGATTTCCTCGGCCTTGCGCTTGGGCATCTTGCGCACCCACATCGGCGCCAGCGTGCAGTTTTGCAGGATGGTCAAATGCGGGAACAGGTTGAAGTGCTGGAACACCATGCCGACTTCACGGCGGATCGCTTCGATCTGCTTGAGGTCGTTGGTCAGCTCCACGCCATCGACCACAATGCGGCCCTGCTGGTGCTCTTCCAGGCGGTTGAGGCAGCGGATGGTGGTGGACTTGCCCGACCCCGAAGGGCCGCACAGCACAATACGCTCGCCCTGCTTGACGTTGAGGTTGATGTCTTTCAACACATGGAACTGGCCGTACCATTTGTTGACGCCCTGCATCTGGATAATGCCTTCAGGGCTCACAGGCTGTTTGATTGCTTCGCTCATAAAAAGAACTCCTAACGCTTGTGGCCTGTGTCGAGCTTGCGTTCCAGATGCATGGAATAGCGCGACATACCAAAACAGAAAATCCAGAACACCAGGGCGGCGAACACGTAGCCTTCAGTGGCCATGCCCAGCCATTTGGGGTCGGCGGCGGCTTGCTTGACGCTGTTGAGCAGGTCGAACAGGCCGATGATGATCACAAGGCTGGTGTCCTTGAACAGGGCGATGAAGGTGTTGACGATCCCTGGGATCACCATCTTCAAGGCCTGCGGCAAGATCACCAGGCCCATGCTGCGCCAGTAGCCCAGTCCCATCGCCGCAGCGGCTTCGTATTGGCCCTTGGGAATCGCCTGCAAACCACCGCGCACCACTTCGGCCACATAGGCCGACTGGAACAGGATCACACCGATCAGCGCCCGCAGCAGCTTGTCGAAGTTCATGCCTTCAGGCAGGAACAGCGGCAGCATCACCGACGACATGAACAGCACGGTGATCAACGGCACGCCGCGCCAGAACTCGATGAAGGTCACGCAGACCACCCGAATGGCGGGCATGTTCGAACGCCGTCCCAGCGCCAGCACAATGCCCAGCGGCAAGGCGCCGGCAATGCCCACGGTGGCGATCACCAGGGTCAGCATCAGGCCGCCCCATTGGCTGGTCGCCACATTACTCAGGCCGAACACGCCGCCGTGCAGCAAGCAGTAGGCGATGATCGGGTACAACACCAGAAAGCCCAGGCCGTAGATCGCCTTGCGAGGGAAACGCGAGATGAACAACGGCGCCACGCCCACGATGGCCAGCCACACCGTCATGTCCACGCGCCAGCGCAGGTCGACGGGGTAGTAGCCATACATGAACTGCCCGAAGCGCTGTTGGATAAACACCCAGCAGGCGCCCTCCTTGGTGCAGTCGGCGCGGGTGGTGCCCACCCAGTTGGCATCGAGGATGGCCCAGTGCAGGATCGGTGGCACCACCAGGTACACCAGGTAGATCGCCAGCAAGGTCAGCAGTGAATTGAGCCAGCTCGAGAACAAGTTGGCGCGCATCCAGGCCACCGGCCCGAAGACTTTGCTCGGCGGTGGCATGTCAGGTTTGAACGTATGCGTAGTCATGGGTGTGTCCTCACCGCTCGATCAGCGCAATGCGCTTGTTGTACCAGTTCATCAGCAGGGAAATGCTGATGCTGATCGCCAGGTACACGCTCATGGTGATGGCAATGACTTCAATGGCCTGGCCGGTCTGGTTGAGCACCGTGCCGGCAAACAGCGAAACCATTTCCGGATAACCGATACCGGCGGCCAACGACGAGTTTTTCGCCAGGTTCAGGTATTGGCTGGTCAGCGGCGGAATGATCACGCGCAGCGCTTGCGGGATGATGACCTTGCGCAGCGTCGGCCCCGGGCGCAGGCCTAGTGAACGTGCCGCTTCGGTCTGGCCATGGCTGACGGACTTGATGCCCGAGCGCACGATCTCCGCAATAAACGCCGCCGTGTACACAGTCAACGCCAGGGTCAACGCCAACAACTCAGGGATCAGCACCCAGCCACCGACGAAGTTGAAGCCCGCAAGCTTGGGCATTTCCCAATGCAATGGCGTACCGAAGATCAACACGCACAACGCCGGGATCACCACCAGCAGCGCCAGGCCCGCCCAGAATTTATGGAAGGGAACCCCCGTCGCCTCAAAGCGCTTGTTGGCCCAGCGGGTCATCAGCACGATGGCAACGATGGCGACCACCAGGCTGGCGACAAACGGCCAGAACCCGTCGGAGGCCAGCGCTGCCGGCATGTTCAGGCCACGGCTGCTGACAAAGAAGGTGTCACCGAAGTTATGGCTGTTGCGCGGCCCTGGCATGGTCAGGAACACCGCGAAGTACCAGAACAGGATCTGCAACAGCGGCGGAATATTGCGGAACACCTCCACGTACACCGTCGCCAGCTTGTTGATCATCCAGTTAGGCGACAAGCGCGCCACGCCGATGATGAAGCCGAGCAGGGTTGCCAGCACCACACCGATGACGGTCACCAGCAAAGTGTTGAGCAGGCCGATGACAAACACCCGGGCATAGCTGTCCGATTCGGTGTAGTCGATCAAGTGCTGCGCGATGCCGAAGCCGGCACTGCGCTCAAGAAAGTCGAAACCCGAGGTGATGCCCCGGTGTTGCAGGTTGGTCTGGGTGTTATGGAACAGGTACCAGCCCAGCGAGACCACCGCCACGATCGTGATGATCTGGAACAGCCACGCACGCACTTTGGGGTCGCTGAAGCTGAGCTTCTGCTTGGGTGCGCCGATTTTATTTTGCATGAAGTGCCCCGAAAATAATGGAACAGAACATCACCCGGCAGTTGGCCTACCGGGTGACAGAACCATCAGCGATCAGCGCACAGGGGGTGCGTATTGAATGCCGCCGTTGTTCCACAGGGCGTTCAGGCCACGGTCGATTTCCAGCGGCGTGCTCTTGCCCAGGTTGCGCTCGAACATCTCGCCGTAGTTACCCACTTGCTTGACGATCTGTACCACCCAGTCCTTCTTCACTTTCAGATCTTTGCCGTATTCGCCGTCGGCACCGAGCAGACGCGCAACGTCCGGGTTCTTGGTGGCCTTGGCTTCAGCCTCGACGTTCTTGGAGGTCACACCGGCCTCTTCCGCGTTGAGCATGGCGTAGCCCACCCAGCGCACGATGGCCAGCCACTCGTCATCGCCGTTACGCACGACCGGGCCCAGGGGCTCCTTGGAAATGGTTTCCGGCAGCACCACGTAGTCTTTCGGCGAGGCCAGCTTGCTGCGCTGGGCGAACAGCTGGGACTTGTCGGAAGTCAGTACGTCGCAACGCCCGGATTCCAGCGACTTGGCGCTTTCATCGGAGGTGTCGAAGGTGATCGGGGTGTATTTGAGGTTGTTGGCGCGGAAATAGTCGGAAACGTTCAGCTCGGTGGTGGTACCGGCCTGGATGCAGATGGTTGCACCATCCAGTTCCTTGGCACTTTTCACGCCCAGCTTGTTGTTCACCAGAAAGCCGATGCCGTCGTAGTAGGTAATGAAGCCCGGGAATTTCAGGCCCATGCCCGCGTCGCGCGAGCTGGTCATGGTGGTGTTGCGCGACAGGATGTCGACTTCGCCGGATTGAAGCGCGGTGAAACGCTCCTTGGCGTTCAACTGGCTGAACTTGACCTTGGTGGCATCGCCAAATACGGCAGCCGCCACCGCGCGGCAATAGTCAGCGTCGATCCCGAGGATCTTGCCGCTGGCATCCGGCACCGAGAAACCCGGCAGGCCGTCACTCACACCGCACTGCACAAAGCCTTTCTTCTGCACGGCGTCCAGGGTGGCGCCCGCGTGGGCAAAACCACTGACACCCAGTACAGCCGCCGCAGAGACGATGGCCAGGGTGGATTTCAATACCTTCATTACAAACCTCCAATTGCTCTTGTTGTGTCGGAGCTCCAACCTCAGCGCACCCTTATGAGGCGATATCGACCCGTGTTGGTTTTTTTTGGGGCCAAGCAGCATGAGGTTTTTGCGGTAATTCCAGTTGCTTTCCCACAGGCGGCAGTCACTGATAGTGTTACCGTCCTAGGAGAGTTCTGACATCGAGCTACACATAGCAAGGCGCGTACCAGAGTCTTGGTCGAGTGGCTGCAACTGCGGTTACATGGCAAAAGATTCAGCCTTGCGACATTCTCTTAACAGATCAACCTGTTGCGCACCGTTCCGACGCACCTCATCGGAGCGCCCGCACATCTATGGAGCAGACATGACCGAACCCTTGATTCTTCAGCCCGCCAAGCCCGCAGACGCCTGCGTTATCTGGTTGCATGGCCTGGGCGCCGATCGCTACGACTTCTTGCCGGTGGCCGAAGCCCTGCAGGAAACCCTGCTGACCACCCGCTTCGTTTTGCCCCAGGCACCTACGCGTCCGGTGACCATTAATGGTGGCTACGAGATGCCTAGCTGGTACGACATCAAGGCCATGAGCCCGGCCCGTTCGATCAGCCTGGAAGAACTGGAAGCGTCGGCAAAAATGGTCACCGACCTGATCGAGGCGCAACAGAGAACCGGAATAGACACCTCGCGAATTTTCCTCGCCGGTTTTTCTCAAGGTGGCGCGGTGGTCTTCCACACCGCGTTTAAGAAATGGGAGGGCCCCTTGGGCGGTGTGATCGCCCTCTCCACCTATGCGCCCACCTTCGATAATGAGCTGGAATTATCCGCCAGCCAGCAACGCATCCCCACGCTGTGCCTGCACGGCCAGTACGACGAAGTGGTACAAAACGCCATGGGCCGCAGCGCCTACGAGCATTTGAAGGGCCGTGGTGTCACCGTGACATGGCAGGAATACCCAATGGGCCACGAAGTGTTACCCCAAGAGATACACGATATTGGCACCTGGCTGACTGAACGCCTGCGCTGAACCCCGTGTTTATGTAGCCGTATGACAGACGCACTACGCCGCGCTCGATTCTTGCATTACACTGGCCGGCGTACATTCCTTAACCAATTAATGAGATGACCGTGCTCAAAGCACTCAAGAAGATGTTCGGCAAAAGCGAGGCTGAGCCGCTCGCGCCTGTTCCCAGTGCTCCTGCCCCCAAGCCCGGCAACCGCAATGACGGTCAACAGCCCGGCCGGAACGCACCCGCCGCCTCACCTAGCAAAACCACGGTGACGCCGCCTGAACAGGTAAAGCCTGCCGAGCCCGCCCCGACGCCTGTGGCCAAGCCCCGTCGCGAACGTGCGCCCAAGCCGCCCGTGACCCCCTGGAAACTCGAAGACTTCGTCGTCGAACCCCAGGAAGGCAAGACCCGCTTCCACGATTTCAAACTGGCCCCGGAACTGATGCACGCCATCCAGGACCTGGGTTTCCCGTACTGCACGCCCATCCAGGCGCAAGTGCTGGGCTTCACCCTCGCGGGCAAAGACGCCATCGGCCGCGCCCAGACCGGCACCGGCAAGACCGCCGCGTTCCTGATCTCGATCATCACCCAATTGCTGCAAACGCCGCCGCCCAAAGAGCGCTACATGGGTGAACCGCGTGCGCTGATCATCGCCCCGACCCGGGAGCTGGTGGTGCAGATCGCCAAGGACGCCGCCGACCTGACCAAGTACACCGGCCTCAACGTCATGACGTTCGTGGGCGGCATGGACTTCGACAAGCAGCTCAAGCACCTTGAGGCCCGTCATTGCGACATCCTCGTCGCCACCCCGGGCCGCCTGCTCGACTTCAACCAGCGTGGCGACGTGCACCTGGACATGGTCGAAGTGATGGTACTGGACGAAGCCGACCGCATGCTCGACATGGGCTTTATCCCGCAAGTACGCCAGATCATTCGTCAGACGCCGCCGAAAGCCGAGCGTCAGACTTTGCTGTTCTCCGCGACTTTCACCGAAGACGTGATGAACCTCGCCAAGCAGTGGACCACCGACCCATCCATCGTCGAGATCGAAGCACTCAACGTTGCCAGCGAAAACGTCGAGCAGCATATCTACGCCGTCGCCGGTGCCGACAAGTACAAGCTGCTCTACAACCTGGTCAACGACAACGGTTGGGAACGCGTGATGGTCTTCGCCAACCGCAAGGACGAAGTGCGCCGCATTGAAGAGCGCCTGGTGCGCGACGGCGTCAACGCTGCGCAACTGTCGGGTGATGTGCCGCAGCACAAGCGCATCAAGACCCTGGAAGGCTTCCGTGAAGGCAAGATCCGCGTGCTGGTGGCTACCGATGTAGCCGGTCGCGGTATTCATATCGACGGCATCAGCCACGTGATCAACTTCACCCTGCCGGAAGTGCCGGACGACTATGTGCACCGCATTGGCCGTACCGGACGTGCCGGGGCAGCGGGTGTGTCGATCAGCTTTGCAGGGGAAGATGACTCGTACCAGCTGCCGTCCATCGAGGCGTTGCTGGGGCGCAAGATCAGCTGTGAGACGCCGCCGACGCACTTGCTGCGGGCTGTAGAACGCAAACGCCCCTGATACAGGAATGCGATAAAAAAATGTGGGAGCTGGCTTGCCTGCGATGCAGACACCTCGGTTTTTCAGTCACTCCGAGTGATGCTATCGCAGGCAAGCCAGCTCCCACATTGGTTTCTACGTCTGGCTGGCTACTTCCAGCGATCCGCTGCGGCGTGGTCACTGCTGCGCCCTTCTACCCAACGCGGCCCCTCGCTGGTGTTTTCCTTCTTCCAGAACGGCGCCCGCGTCTTCAAGTAGTCCATTACAAAGGCACAAGCATCAAACGCCGCCTGCCGGTGCGCACTGGCCGCGCCGACAAACACAATCGGCTCGCCCGGTTCCAGCGTGCCGATACGGTGCAGCACCTCCAGCTTGAGCAACGGCCAGCGCTGTTCGGCTTCCACGGCGATCTTGGCCAGGGCTTTTTCGGTCATGCCGGGGTAGTGTTCAAGAAACATCCCCGACACCTCGCGCCCGTCATTGAAGTCGCGTACATAGCCGACAAAGCTCACCACCGCGCCCACGCCCACGTTGGCCGCGTGCATGGCGTTGACTTCGGCACCTGGATCAAAGGCTTCGACCTGCACACGAATGGCCATGATCAGCCTCCGGTCACGGGTGGGAAGAAGGCGACTTCATCGCCGGCTTGCACCGGCTCGTCCAGGCTGCACAACTCCTCGTTGCGCGCACACATCAGGCTCGCTTCGTTGAGCACGGCGAATTCCGGATCAGCAGCCAGCGCGAGGCGCACGGCGTCAACAGTGGCAAACTCACCTTCCATCTCCAGCGAATCGAAGCCCACCGCTTCGGCGTAGCGCGCAAAAAACAGTACGTTGATACTCATTGCTCATCCGCCTTGAAATGCCCGCTCTTACCGCCCAGCTTTTCCAGCAGGCGAATACTCTCAATGGTCATGCCGCGATCCACCGCCTTGCACATGTCGTAAATCGTCAGTGCGGCGACGCTGGCGGCGGTCAGGGCTTCCATCTCAACGCCGGTCTGCCCGGAGAGTTTGCAGCGCGCCACGATACGAACCGCGTCTGTACCGTCGGCACTCAGCTCCACCTTGACGCCGGTGAGCATCAACGGGTGGCACAGAGGGATCAAGTCACTGGTTTTTTTCGCTGCCTGGATCCCGGCAATGCGGGCCACGGCAAACACGTCGCCTTTGGGATGGGCGCCGTCGACAATCATTTGCAGGGTGGCGGGCAGCATGCGCACCCGCGCTTGCGCCACGGCCTCACGGAACGTCACGGCTTTGTCGGTGACGTCGACCATGTGGGCGCGACCTTGGGAATCGAGATGAGTCAGCACAGCAATACTCCTGATCAGGAGCAGCGATTGTAAACCTGTGGGTCAAAATTTGCGCAGGGCTGTTTATCCCATCCTGTAGGAGCGAGCTTGCTCGCTCCTACATTCAAGGTTAGAACCGGAAAGTAAACCCGGCATTGATTCCGTTATTGTTCCCTCGGTTGGAGAGCAAGCCGCTGTAGTTCAACGACACCAAGGTGTCCTGGGTCAGGGCCATTTCCGCACTGGCTTTGATCACCGCGCCATCCCTCGCCACAGGCACGCTGTTGACGGTGAAGGCCGTGTCACTACCGGCAAACTTCAGAGAAGCTTCACGATCGGTGTCACCAAACTGGTGCTCCCACCCCAGCTCACCGCGCAGGGTCACCGCCGAGGTGGACGTGAGTGGCAACTGAGTATGGCCACGCACGCCCAGGGTGGAGAGCGTCGCGTCCTGGCTTTGCTGGCTGGCATGCAAGGCTGCAGCACCGCCTTTTTCCTTGAACGAGTCGCTTTGATAGTTCAGATACGTGAGGTTGGCGAAGGGTTCAAGCACGCGCCATTGGGTGTAGCCGATCTCGGCAAACACTTGGTCGGTGCGCGCGTTGTAGTCGGCTTTGGCATGGTCTGACTGATTGGCATAGGCCACCCGACGCGAAGTGTCCAGACGGTGCCAGGTGCTGGCACCGCCCAGGCGCAGGGCAATCGCCTCGAAGCGTTTGCCGCCGTAGACCGACAGGTGATAGTTGTCGCTGTCGGCCGACGCCGACTGGCCGTTAAGGTGGCTTTGGGTGTAACCGGTCGCCGCCCCCAGACGCCAGCCGTCGTTCACCTCGGTGTCCAGGCCCAGCAGTACGCCGCTGGTGGACGAGGAGTAGCCGCTGGCGTTGTTGTCACCACTGACGTTGTTGCGTCCACCGAGTAGCTGTACCCAACCGCCGTTGTCACGGCTGTCGATCTGCGCGCTGGAGTGCAGTGCCTGCGCCTGTTGCAGGCGAGCGTTGACCGCTTCACGCAGGTAGCGGCTGTCAGCCATTTGCGCTGCGGCCACGTCCGAATGCAATTGCCCTGAAAGTTGCTTGAAGCCCTGCCGCGCCTGGGCGGCGGAATCCGACGCCAACAGGCTTTCGTAGACCGGGCTGCCAGCGCCCAATGTCTCGGCCACCGTCGCCACCGCTCGCTCATTGCGGGTTTGCGCGACACTGGCGAAGGTGGTCTGGTTGCGGGCTATCGCCAGGGTCAATTGGTTCGGTTGATAGTTGAGCGCAGTGCCAATGAACAGGTAGTTGGGGGCAAACGCTGCAAACTGCCCTTGGATACCTTGGCTGGCACTGAGGATATTGAACTGCTGGCCCAGCAAGCTGCGCGCCTCGGTGGCGGTCAACAGGTTGGGGCTGTTCTCCAGGGACACGTTCACCACACCGCCATTGAGGGTCGCCACCCCGCTGCTCTGCAACTGGTCGCTGCGGCCATCGGCCCCGACTTCGACGGCATACACCGAACCCGGGTTGAACGTGACATCGCCGGTGCGCAGTGTGCCAATCGAATGCCCCGGGGCCACTCGCCCACCGTTGTTGACGGTCAAGGCGCCCACCGTGCCGTTGCCGGCCAGGGTGCCGCCCAGTGTGGTCATCACGCCGTTATCGGCATTGCGCGTGCCTACGGCGCTGCTATCTACCGTCACGGCAGAGGTCAATGCGCCGTCCACCGACAATTTGCCTCCGCGCACCCAAGTACTGCCCGAATAGCTGTTCTGGCCTTCCAGCACCAACTCGCCATCCCCGGACTTGACCAGGCTACCGACGTAGGTGCTGCCGGTGAGCACGTCCTGGCCGCGGGTGAGTGTTGCCTGCTCCCGGGCATGACCAATGTCGTATTCAAACTGATCGTCGGCCGAGGCATTGGCGGGCAGGCCATCGAGCCAGCCTTTTTGCTGCTTGGTGGCGGCCCAGGTCGCCTGTTCGGCAGCGTCTTCTACGCGACGGGCGCGAATGGCCTCATCGGAAATCGGGTTGGCCCAGATATCGCGGGTACCGCTGGGCAACGCCACTGCTACCGCACCGAGGAACTGCCCCGGCCCTTGCATAGCTTTTTGCAGGTTGGGCAAGCCCCAGCCACTGACCACACCTGGTACTTGTGGGACACCCGGCGCGGCATCATGCACCGGTTGCAGGTTGTCATAGGTGCGGCCTCCGGTCAGCTCGCCAACCGGCGTGTCCGGGCCATCCGGCGCCTGCAGGCTGGAGGTGGTCAGCAACACGTCCCGCGCCTGGCTGGACGTCATATAGGGGAAGCGCTGCATCACCAACGCCAGGGCTCCGGAAACGCTCGGCGCGGCGGCCGAGGTGCCGTTGGCATTCGGGATAATTTCGCCCTCGGGGCCGGCGGACGGGACGCCCGACACGCCCATCACGCACCACCACTTGGAGGTACCGCAACGGTTGTAGACCTGGGCGCTGGTCTCGTCGTAGCCGGTGATGGAGAGGAACTTAGCTTCGATATCCGGCTTGAAAAACGGCAGGTTCGCATTGGTGTCCGGGTTGGCACCGTGGCTGTCGTTGCCCGCAGAGATGATCTGGATGAACGTGTTTTGCCGGGCCGCATCGGCCATGGCGTCCATCCAGGTTTTCTGCCCGGCGTGGGCTTTGTCCCAGAACGGGCGATAGGCGGCGGTCATGTCGCGCAGGTTCTGCGCGGCGCTGTCGCCGACGTTGCCGAAGTGGTTCTCCACGTCATTACGCGAGCTCTGCCCCCAGCTCTGGTTGACGATCGCCACGTTCTTCGCCGCCAGGGCGTTGTAGCTGGCCATGAATGCGTTGTAGTCGAGGTCGTTGGAGCCTTGGTAGCGGTCGTTGTCGCTGCCGCCGGTGTTAGCGACAAACAGATTGGCGTCGAAGGCAATGCCGTGCATACCGGTGCCGTCGCGGTTGGCGGCCAGCACCCCGGACATTTCTGTGCCATGCCCGTCGTTGAACGCGGGGTCGTATTCCCCTGGGATGCTGAAATGTTCGCCCTGCTTGAACTCGCCGCTGGGCACTTCAAGGCGGTAGCGCGGGTGGGTGGCGTAGTACTCGCCCGTGGAGGTCACCGCCTGCACCCGGTCCTGGCCCTGAGCGTTCTTGCCCTGGAACTCGGAGTGTTCGGTGAGGATGCCCGAGTCCAGCACGCCAACATTGACCCCCTTGCCAGTGATGCCCAGGGCATAGGCGTAATACGCGTTGGTGCGGTCCAGGCCGGAGTTGACCTGGGCTTCCGGGGTCTTCCAGGTTTGCGCGTTGGCGCTCCAGTCACGGGTTGCCCCAGCCCAGGACTGGCCTGCGTTCAACTGCCCGCTGAGGTTGCTGCTAACGCCCGGCTCGACGTAAGTGTAAGGCTTGGCGGCCGGCAGGTTGGCGATAATGGCTTTGGAAAAGTCGAGGATATTAGTGGTGTAACGGCCGCTGTTGCTGAACAGCCGGCTGCGGTAGTAATCCAGGCGCGAGGCATAGTCCAGTGGCCGCCGGGTGTCGCCGAGCATGGCGCCGATGGTCAAGTTTTCGGGTTGTAGCTCGTAGTTTTGCTTGAGGGCCGAATCGAACTTACCGGACTGGGCGGCGAAATCCTTGGCCGCGAGATCGACGATATCCGCGTAGGCAAACCTGAGGTTTTTGTACACGGCAGTCTCAGGGCCGAATGAGGCGACGGCTGTCCTGAACGCCGACTCCAATACCTGCGGGGTGTAAGGGTTATCGTCTGCCCTGGCCATGGAACCGTGGCCCAGCCATAACGCCAGGCCGAGTGCTATGGGTGTGAGGGGGATGGTCTTGAAACGGGGGGTACGATTGCGTTGCGACACAGTGAAGCCATTACCTGCTACGTCCATTTTCCTTTCCCTTTGGATATGTGCGTCATCAATGAGCGGTGTTTCGGGCTTTTGTAATAGGCAGGGTCACGGTGAAAACCCTGGACAGGTTTTCCAAGCGTTCGTCGAATCAAGGAGGTGGCGTTCCGACGGGGTCAAGCAGTGTTCTTATTGTTTTTACCGCAGAAAAAATGTAACAAAATAATTACAGAAACCACAAGCACCCAGGACGCGTTAACGCAGGCAAATGTCGCACATAACAAAAACCCCGGATTTCGTGAAAAATCCAGGGCTTTTCGCAGCGGGTTCAGCGTAGTTATAGATGGGACTCGGCGTATTCAGCCAGGATCGAACGCGGTACCCCTTGCAGCGCAATGTGCACGCCGTTCGGGAAGTCCTTGAAGCGTTCCGTCAGGTAAGTCAGCCCGGAGCTGGTCGCGGACAGGTAAGGGGTGTCGATCTGCGCCAGGTTGCCCAGGCACACCACTTTGGAACCGGCGCCGGCACGGGTGATGATGGTTTTCATCTGGTGCGGTGTGAGGTTCTGGCATTCATCGATCAGAATCAGGCTCTGCTGGAAGCTGCGACCTCGGATGTAGTTGAGGGATTTGAACTGCAACGGCACTTTGCTGAGGATGTAGTCGACGCTGCCATGGGTGTTTTCGTCATCCATGTGCAAGGCTTCGAGGTTGTCGGTAATCGCCCCCAGCCACGGCTCCATTTTTTCCGCCTCGGTACCGGGCAGAAAGCCGATTTCCTGGTCCAGGCCCTGCACGCTGCGGGTGGCGATGATGCGGCGATAGCGTTTGGTGACCATGGTCTGTTCGATGGCGGCGGCCAGGGCCAGGATGGTTTTGCCCGAACCTGCGGCGCCGGTCAGGTTGACCAGGTGAATGTCTGGATCGAGCAGCGCATACAGCGCCAGGCTCTGGTAGATATCACGCGGTTTCAGGCCCCAGGCTTCCTGGTGCAACAGGGGTTCCTGATGCAGGTCGAGGATCAGCAGCTTGTCGACCTGGATCTCTTTGATCCAGCCCACGAAGCCCTGTTCATCGACGATAAACTCATTGATATGCACGGCCGGCAGGTTGTCGATCAGCTGTACCTGATGCCAGGTGCGGCCGTGGTCCTGACGGGTTTCGACCTTGCTGACACGGTCCCAGAACGAGCCGGTCATCATGTGATAACCACGCGAGAGCATCGACACATCGTCGACCAGTTGGTCGGTACTGTAGTCCTCGGCAGCGATCCCACACGCTCGTGCCTTGAGGCGCATATTGATGTCTTTGGTCACCAGCACCACGCGCAGATCCTTGTCGCGGGCGTGCAGGTCGATCAATTGGTTGATGATTTTGTTGTCGTTCAGGTTTTCCGGCAGCAGGCTGTTGGGCTCGCTGCGCTTGCTCATCAGGATCGACAGCAAGCCCTTCGGGCCGCCCTTGCCACGCTGGATCGGTACGCCGACTTCAACGTCCTCGGGCGAGGCTTCACCCAGGGTCTTGTCGATCAGGCGGATGGCCTGGCGGCATTCGGCGGCAACGCTGTGGTGGCCGCTTTTGAGTTTGTCGAGTTCCTCAAGCACGATCATCGGGATGGCGACGTGGTGTTCTTCGAAGTTCAGCAGTGCGTTTGGATCGTGGATCAATACGTTGGTATCAAGCACATAAAGGATTGGCTGGTCGGAAGAAGGGTTACGTCCATGATCATCCATACTCGGTCACCTTTGTGGGAGCCATTCGACGCAATACCTGGGCGGTGCTGCGCCTCGATTCGACCACCGATTGCACCTTGAACAAGGTCAAGTGCAGTGCCCACAGGAGGAGTCTTGGAAGACGCCACCTGTGCTGCAGGTTTCGGCGATCTGACTTCGTAATACCGCAAAACCCATGACAGGAAAAAGCACTTTGACGTTTTTTTGAAGTTTATTTTTCAGGATGACGAATAGCACTAGCCGAGTGCCATGTACCCCGTTAAAGTCGGAAGTCCGCCTGCATCGAAATGTCGTAGCAAATCACCCCGAAAAGACCCCATCGCCAGCAAAGCCGGGCACTTCATCGAAATGCCTCGCGACACTCCTGCCAACCCAAGCCACTCTGCGTCGTTGCCTGCAATACCATCGGCAATGCCACCCGCGCCTTGTCCTGGGTGTCATGAAACACGATCACGCCTTTGCGCCATAGCAGCATCAACGTCAGCACCCGTTGCGCCGACTCATCGGCCTTGAGCTTGCCCGGCTCGTCCTGGGAATCGATGTCCCATAACGCCACCTGCAAACCCTGTTGCTGGAAGAAGCCCTGGCTGTCCGCACGGCGCTGCCCATAGGGCGGACGGAACAGCGGCACATAGTTTTCCGGCAGCAGATTCTGCACCAGCGCTGCGCTGCGGGTGATGGAGCTTTGCCAGTCAACCCAATGGCTATGGGAACGGTATTGCCACCCCTGGATACCCACGCACTGCCCCTGATACAGCGCCTGCACATCCGAGACAGAACTGCGCTCCACACGGCTTTGCAAACTGCTGCCAAGGGCGAAGAACGCGGCGTTCATCTTTTGCTTGCGCAGGTAGTCGGTCAGCCAATCGGTATTACCGCCCATCAACGCCGGGCCACCGTCGAAGGTCAGCAGGAACATGCGATCGTTGAGCTCGTCGCCATTGCGCTCATGATCGCCAAAGCGCGCCACTTCACTGCTGATCTGCGGAAACAGCGCAGCCTTGCGCAGCAGCTCATCCAGATAGCGCTCATGAAAGTGCCGACTGGGGGCAGCCCAGCCTATATAGAAAGAGTTGTCACTGACCTCGAACTTGCCGGCCTGCTCGCGCAGATCGTCCATGTTTTCCACCAGGTAGCAGAACGAGGCATCTGCTTCGCAGCTCTGCTGGGCGAATGTGTAGTTCTCCAACAGCCGTTGCCAGAGCTGGCGACGCAGGTCATCGATGGCGGCCAGGTTGATGATCTTCAGACCCAGCCGTTGCTTGAGCGCCGCGTCGTCCAGGGCTTCGCTGGCGAGCAGGCCGTGGGCGAACATCAGGATCTCCGCCCGCGAAGCCACATCGAACAGCGCCGGGCTGGCGAGTTTTTCCGGCCAGGTACCACGGTCCAGGCTGGCGACATCCACCGGCGCGGCCTGGGCATTCAGGCACAGCAGGCAAGCGGACAATAAAAGCGCTAATCGCACACGGGGTCTCCCTCTACAGAGTTACCGCCCATCATAGCGGATCGCATCTATCGCCATCATAGGTGGAGTCAAAACGCCCCAACCCCTAGAATCTCGCCCACGATTCCAGGAGCCAACTTCATGCTGATGGTGATTTCCCCCGCCAAAACCCTCGACTTCGAGTCCAAGCCGGTCACTGCGCGCTTCACCCAGCCGCAGTACCTGGACCACTCCCAGGAACTGATCGAGCAACTGCGCGAACTGAGCCCGGCGCAAATCAGTGAGCTGATGCACGTCTCCGACAAGATCGGTGGCCTCAACGCCGCGCGCTTCGGCAGCTGGACGCCGGCCTTCACTCCGGCCAACGCCAAGCAGGCGCTGCTGGCGTTCAAGGGCGATGTGTATACCGGCCTGAATGCCGAGACTTTCAGCGAGGCCGATTTCAGCTATGCCCAGGACCATCTGCGTATGCTCTCGGGCCTGTACGGCCTGCTGCGTCCGCTGGACCTGATGATGCCGTATCGCCTGGAGATGGGCACCAAGCTGGCCAACGCCCGCGGCAAGGACCTTTACGCGTTCTGGGGCACACGCATCAGCGAATGGTTGAATGAGGCCCTGGCCGAACAAGGCGACGATGTGCTGCTTAACCTGGCCTCCAATGAGTACTTCTCGGCAGTCAAGCGCACGGCCTTGAACGCGCGGATCATCAATACCGAGTTCAAGGACCTGAAGAACGGTCAGTACAAGATCATCAGCTTCTACGCCAAAAAGGCCCGAGGCATGATGAGCCGTTTTGTGATTGAAGAACGCATCAACGACCCGGCCAAGCTCAAGCAGTTCGATGTGCAGGGTTATCGCTTCAATGCGGAGCAATCCAAGCCGGATAACCTAGTGTTTTTGCGCGATCACGCACCGGAATAAGGCCTGTACAGCCACCAACATCAACTGGGGGAGCTGGCTTGCCTGCTATAGCGGAGGGTCAGCCGACTCACATGTCGCTGATACACCGCTATCGCAGGCAAGCCAGCTCCCACATTTTTTGCCTGCATTCCACCCCATCAATCGTCATTTATTTGGCGCCAGAAAAACATCCAGACACAACCCTAACGATTTCTTCACTCGACACCCGTCGGTTTTTTTCGTAGTGGCACCACTTTTTTTAAACGGTAGTGGCACAAAACTATCCCCTCGCACCAACTCCCCATAACTACTGGCCTAAATAGCAAGTGCTATCAATATAGTACCAGTGCCATCTTTTCTAATATTTCAAAAAATTTCGGGAAAGGGGATGAGTGGCCCGGAACTTCGTCCTGAAGCACCGCTCATACCACCGGTAACGAAATTCTCTGCTTACGTAAGAGATGACTTACATAGCGACCAACGGAAGTAGCCAAGTTGTCATAAAGCACTTTGGTTCTATGGTCATAACATCAACTGATCGAGTTAAGGGTGGCGATAAGTACGCATTGCTATCCCCTGCAGGCCAAGGCAGCGCTGACCTAAATGAGCCCGTGCAAACACACAAGGCATTGATAAAAAAGGCATTTTGCCTGCATCAAAACCTTGCCGCACCGGCGCCGGAGCCTTCCTCCAAGGAAGCACGGCTGCATTTCAGGGCAAGCCCCAATAATAAGGCCTCGTTGCGCACAACTTGAGTGCAATAGTTAGTCACTCGTTATTCAACATGCCTGCACGCGGTAAGTCGGCGTCTATTCGCCTAACTTTCGCGGCATCAGTGACGCTTGCAAACATGAACTCCGGCCATTTAATGGCATGAATTAAACAAAGAGGTAATTGCGATGCGCATCAGCATATTTGGTTTGGGTTACGTTGGCGCAGTGTGTGCCGGTTGCCTGTCTGCCCGTGGCCACGAAGTGGTCGGCGTAGACATTTCCAAGGAAAAGATCGACCTGATCAATGCCGGTAAGTCGCCGATTGTTGAACCGGGTCTGGGCGAGCTGTTGAGCCAGGGTATCCAGACGGGCCGACTGCGTGGCACTACCAACTTCGCCGAGGCGATTCGCGATACCGACCTGTCGATGATTTGCGTCGGCACGCCAAGCAAGAAGAACGGTGACCTGGAACTGAACTACATCGAGTCGGTATGCCGCGAGATCGGTTTTGTGCTGCGTGACAAGACCACCCGCCACACCATCGTGGTGCGCAGCACCGTACTGCCGGGCACTGTCGCCAACGTGGTAATCCCGATCCTGGAAGACTGCTCCGGCAAGAAAGCCGGCGTCGACTTCGGCGTTGCGGTCAACCCCGAATTCCTGCGTGAATCCACTGCCATCGCCGACTACGACCTGCCACCGATGACCGTTATCGGCGAGTTTGATAAAGCCTCCGGCGATGTGCTGCAATCGCTGTACGAAGAACTCGACGCGCCGATCATCCGCAAGGACATCGCCGTTGCCGAAATGATCAAGTACACCTGCAACGTATGGCACGCCACCAAAGTCACCTTCGCCAACGAGATCGGCAACATCGCCAAGGCCGTCGGCGTTGACGGTCGTGAAGTGATGGAAGTGGTCTGCCAGGACAAGACCCTCAACCTGTCCCAGTACTACATGCGCCCAGGTTTCGCTTTCGGCGGTTCGTGCCTGCCCAAAGACGTGCGTGCCCTCACCTACCGCGCCGGCTCCCTGGACGTGGAAGCACCGCTGCTCAACTCGCTGATGCGCAGCAACGAGTCCCAGGTACAGAACGCCTTCGACATCGTCTCCAGCCACGACAAACGCAAAGTTGCGCTGCTGGGCCTGAGCTTCAAGGCCGGCACCGATGACCTGCGTGAAAGCCCATTGGTAGAACTGGCGGAAATGCTGATCGGCAAGGGCTACGACCTGAGCATCTACGACAGCAACGTCGAATACGCCCGCGTGCACGGCGCGAACAAGGACTACATCGAAGGCAAGATCCCGCACGTGTCGTCCCTGCTCAACTCGGATTTCGATGATGTGATCAACAACTCCGACGTGATCATCCTCGGTAACCGTGACGAGAAGTTCCGTGCCCTGGCGCATAACGCTCCGGAAGGCAAGCAAGTGGTCGACCTGGTGGGCTTCATGTCCAAGGCCACCAGCGTGAGCGGCCGTACCGAAGGTATTTGCTGGTAACAGCAACGGCAAGTTTCAGGCTGCCAGTGGCTTTATCCCCAGCGCTTGCAGCCTGAAGCCTCCTCACCTTGCGGATGACGCTTATGTCCAAGTTAAAACATGTATTTCTGCAATCGGCCGGCTGGCTGTTCTTTCTCAGCCTGCTGATGGGTCTCGCCCTGCTGTTGCCGGCGAGTACCTTCGATTCGCAATCGAAGAATTTTATTTTCCTGATTGGCGCTGTGGGTATCTGGCGCTACTCGATGGGTGCGACGCATTTCTTTCGCGGCATGCTGTTCCTGTACGTGGTGTACCCGCACCTGCGCCGCAAAGTGCGCAAGCTGGGCAAGGCCGCCGACCCGTCCCATGTGTTCCTGATGGTCACCAGTTTCCGTATCGACGCGCTGACCACCGCCCAGGTCTACAGCTCGGTGATTCGTGAAGCCATCGACTGCGGCTTTCCCACCACCGTGGTGTGCTCGCTGGTGGAAATGTCCGATGAGCTGCTGGTCAAGAGCCTCTGGGAAAAGCTCAACCCGCCGGCTCACGTCAAGCTCGACTTCGTGCGCATCGCCGGTACCGGCAAACGCGACGGCCTGGCGTTTGGTTTCCGCGCCATCTCCCGCCACCTGCCGGACGATCGCGCCGTGGTGGCCGTGATCGATGGCGACACCGTGCTCGCCGAAGGCGTAGTGCGCAAGACCGTGCCGTGGTTCCAGCTGTTCGGCAATGTCGGTGGCCTGACCACCAACGAATTCTGCGAAGTGCGCGGCGGCTACATCATGAGCGAGTGGCACAAGCTGCGCTTTGCCCAACGCCACATCAACATGTGCTCCATGGCCCTGTCCAAGCGCGTGCTGACCATGACCGGGCGCATGTCGGTATTCCGCGCCAGCGTAGTGACTGACCCGGGCTTTATCGCCGACGTGGAAAGCGACTCGCTGCAACACTGGCGCCTGGGCCGCTTCAAGTTCCTCACCGGCGATGACAAGTCCAGCTGGTTCAGCCTGATGCGCCTGGGCTACGACACCTTCTACGTGCCGGACGCCGCCATCAACACCGTGGAACACCCGCCGGAAAAGAGCTTTATCAAGGCCAGCCGCAAACTGATGTTCCGCTGGTACGGCAACAACTTGCGCCAGAACTCCCGTGCCCTCGGCCTGGGCGTGCGTCGCCTGGGCCTGTTCACCAGCGTGGTGCTGTTCGACCAGCGCGTGTCGATGTGGACCTCCCTGCTCGGCCTGACCGTAGCGATGATTGCCACTTTCAAGTACGGCGGCGCCTTCATCCTCGCCTACCTGCTGTGGATCGGCATCACCCGCCTGATCCTCACCCTGCTGCTGTCGTGCTCCGGCCACAAGATCGGCCCGGCCTACCCGCTGATTCTCTATTACAACCAGATCATGGGCGCGTTGGTGAAGATCTACGTGTTCTTCCGCCTTGATCAACAGTCCTGGACCCGCCAGGACACCAAACTGACCCGCGATTTGGCCAGCTTTCAACGTTGGTTCAACACCTGGTCGTCTCGGACCATGACCTTCTCCGCCGGCAGCATCTTCGTTGCCGTGTTGCTGATGATGGTCTGACCCTGCCAAGCCTGAATTAACTAGGAAATCGAATACTATGAACAGCCAAGTAAACGCCAACGTTGTCCACGAATCCGAAGCCCAGCGCCAACACGCCCGGGTGAAAATCCCGGCCAAGCTGCGCTTCTTCAACAGTGACCGCACGCCGACCGAAGCAAAGGTTATCGACCTGTCCGCCGGCGGCCTGGCCTTCACCGCCACCCAGCCGCTCACCATCGGCCAAGTGCACAAGGGCCGCCTGCAGTTCGTGATCGACAACCTCGGCCTGGCCATGGACGTGGAGCTGCAGATCCGCTCCTACGACCGCCAGACCGGCCGCACCGGCTGCCAGTTCCAGAACCTCGATGCCCAGGATATTTCTACCCTGCGTCACCTGATCACTTCGCACCTGTCCGGCGACATCGTGACCATGGGCGACGTACTCGCGACCCTGCAACGCGACAACTTCACCAAGGCACGCAAGGTCAAGGACGGCGGCAGCGGCATGACTGCGTTCGGTCGCCTGCGCGCCGTGACATTCAGCCTGGCGATCTTTTTGGTCGGCCTGGCAGCCTTCGGCTTTGTGGTCAAGTCGCTCTACGGCATGTACTTCGTCAGCCACGCCCAGGCCGGCCTCGTCAGCGTACCGGGCATGAACGTGACCATGCCCCGTGACGGCACCGTGCAGAGCCTGCTCAAAGGTGATTCGGTTGCGGCCAAGGGCGCGCCACTGGCGACGTTCAGCACCAGTATGCTCGACGTACTCAAGGGCCACCTGGACGAAGACCAACTGCAACCGGCCAAGGTTGAAGAGCTGTTCGGCAAGCAAATGACCGGCACCCTGACTTCGCCGTGCGACTGCGTGGTCGCCCAGCAACTGGTCGCCGACGGCCAGTACGCCAGCAAGGGCGATGTGATCTTCCAACTGGTGCCACGCGGCAGCCAGGCCAATGTGGAAGCGCGCTTCAGCTATCGCCAGTTCGGTGATGTGCGCCCAGGTACCCCGGTGAGCTTCCAGGTCGCCGACGAAGAACAGGTTCGCACCGGCACCATCGTCAGCAGCACCAGCCTGAACAGCGCCGACCTGTCCTCTGACATCCGTGTGCAGATCAAGCCCGACGCACCGCTGGACAGCACCTACGCCGGCCGCCCGGTGGAAGTCACCAGTGACCGTGGCCCATCGCTGAACTGGCTGATCGACAAAGCCATGGCTCACGGTCTGTAAGCGAGGACATGCCTGTGAACTCTATTCCAACAACACCGCTGACCTCTGTGGGAGCCGGGCTTGCCCGCGATGCAGGCGACTCGGTGCATCAGTTGCACCGCAGCGATGCCATCGCAGGCAAGCCAGCTCCCACACAGAGCAAATTTCACCTGGCCTCTGCGTACTGCGCGCTGGCACTGGCCGTAAGCCTGGCCGGTTGCGCCGGCCTGCCCGACCAGCGCCTGGCCAACGAAGCCCTCAAGCGCGGCGACACCGTCACCGCCCAGCAGAATTACCAGCAACTGGCGGAACTGGGCTACAGCGACGCCCAGGTGGGCCTGGCCGATATCCAGGTCGGCACCCGCGACCCAGCGCAAATCAAGCAGGCCGAAGCCACCTACCGTGCGGCGGCAGACACCTCGCCCCGCGCCCAGGCACGCCTGGGTCGCCTGTTGGCGGCCAAGCCGGGCGCCACTGAGGCCGAGCACCATGAAGCCGAAAGCCTGCTGAAAAAAGCCTTTGCCAATGGCGAAGGCAACACCTTGATCCCGCTGGCGATGCTGTACCTGCAATACCCCCACAGCTTCCCCAATGTGAATGCCCAACAGCAGATCAGCCAATGGCAGGCGGCGGGTTACCCGGAGGCCGGCCTGGCCCAGGTGCTGCTGTATCGCACCCAGGGTACCTACGACCAGCATCTGGATGATGTGGAGCGCATCTGCAAAGCCGCGCTGAACACCACCGATATCTGCTACGTCGAACTGGCCACGGTCTATCAGAAAAAACAGCAGCCGGAACAACAGGCCGAACTGCTCAAGCAAATGGAAGCAGGCGTAAGCCGTGGCACCGTCACCGCCCAGCGCGTCGACAGCGTCGCCCGCGTACTCGGCGATGCCACCCTCGGTACCCCGGACGAGAAAACCGCCCAGGCGTTGCTGGAAAAAATCGCCCCCGGCTACCCGGCGTCCTGGGTCAGCCTGGCGCAACTGCTCTACGACTTCCCCGAACTGGGCGATGTCGAGCAGATGATGAAGTACTTGGACAACGGCCGCGCCGCCGACCAGCCACGCGCCGAATTGCTGCTGGGCAAGCTCTACTACGAAGGTAAGTGGGTGCCCGCCGATGCCAAGGCCGCCGAGGCGCATTTCGAAAAAGCCGTGGGCCGTGAAGTGGCCGCAGATTACTACCTCGGCCAGATCTACCGCCGTGGCTACCTGGGCAAGGTATACCCGCAAAAAGCCTTGGACCACCTGCTGACCGCAGCGCGCAACGGCCAGAACAGCGCCGACTTCGCCATTGCCCAACTGTTTTCCCAAGGCAAGGGCACCAAGCCCGACCCATTGAACGCCTATGTCTTCAGCCAGTTGGCCAAGGCCCAGGACACGCCAGAAGCCAATGACCTGGCCACCCAGCTCGAAGCGCCGCTGACGCCTGCGCAACGCGCCGAAGGCCAACGCCTGGTGCAACAGGAACTGGCCGCCCGCGGCACCCTGGCCCAAAGCACGCTGCAACTGCACGCCCTGCAAGAAGAAGACGGCGAGGAATCCCTATGAAGCTCAACCCATTCGTCAAGGCCGGTATCGGCCTGTCCTTCGCCCTGCTGTGGTCGTGCCCGACCCTGGCCGCGCTCACCGAAGCGAAGAAC
This sequence comes from Pseudomonas sp. KT_2_4, assembly GCF_041410225.1. Taxonomy (NCBI): domain Bacteria; kingdom Pseudomonadati; phylum Pseudomonadota; class Gammaproteobacteria; order Pseudomonadales; family Pseudomonadaceae; genus Pseudomonas; species Pseudomonas sp. KT_2_4. The sequence continues at coordinate 5,048,704 of NZ_CP166962.1, read as the reverse complement.
TTCGGCCTGGAAGTCAAAGCCACCGCGCAGTCTGAAGACGACCGCGACCTGGGCACCCAGAAAGGCGGCGACGTCAACGGCATCGGCCTCGACCTGCGCCCCTGGATCTACGGCGAAAGCGGCGCGTGGAGCGCCTACGCCATGGGCCAGGCAGTGGTGTCCAGCGACATCATCGAGACCGACACCCTGCAACAGTCGGCCGATGACACCACCGAGCAGCAGTCGAGCAACGACGACCGCAAGGCCAAGAAAAACTACCTGGCCCTGCGTGAGTTCTGGGTCGGCTACAGCGGCTTCACGCCCTACCCCGGCGAGATCCTCAAGTTCGGCCGCCAGCGCCTGCGCAATGACGACGGCCAGTGGCGCGACACCAACATCGAAGCGTTGAACTGGACCTTCGACACCACCTTGCTCAAGGCCAATGTCGGCGCCGCCGAACGCTTCAGCGAATACCGCACCGACCTTAAGGAATTGTCGCCGGTCGACAAGGACCGCCAGCACTTCTACGCCGACGCCGCCTACCAGTGGACACCGGGCCAGTGGATCGGCCTGCGCGGCCACCACACCCACGACGACGGCAAGCTCGACTACGCCGAACCGGGTGTGGCCAGCGACCCGCTGGACAAGCGCGAAAACGGCGACCTCACCTGGCTGGGCATCGAAGCCAATAGCGACGCCTACAACTGGCGCAACACCAACACCGTCAACTACTGGGCGAGCATCACCGGCATGAAAGGCGACCGCGACAAGGTCAACGCCTTGAACGCCGACGGCAGCCGCCCCACCTCCGCCAAACGCAGCGATGACGCCAGCGGCTGGGCCACCGATATCGGCGTACGCCTGCGCCTGGATCCGCAGTGGCAAGTGGGTGCCGCGTACTCGCGCGCCAGTGCCGAGTACGAACAGAACGGCCTGCAAAGCAACCGTTCGAATTGGACCGGCACCCAGTCCCGTGTGCATCGCTTTGGTGAAGCGTTTCGCGGCGAAATGAACAACATGCAGTCCATGAGCCTGTTCGGTTCCTGGCAGCTGCGCGAGGACTATGACGCCAGCCTGGTGTACCACAAGTTCTGGCGCGTGGACGGCAACAAGCCGGTGGGCAGCAACGGCATCGACGCGGTGCAGAACAACACCGATGACGTCACCGGCGCGATCCTCTCCAGCACCTCCCTGCCGTTGGAAGACGGCAAGAAAGACCTCGGCCAAGAAATGGACCTGGTGGTCACCAAGTACTTCAAGAAAGGCTTGCTGCCAGCGGCGCTGAGCCAGTCGATCGACGAGCCTTCAGCCCTGGTGCGTTTGCGTGCCGGCGTGTTCAAGCCCGGCGATGCCTATGGCAGCCAGGTCGACTCCTACATGCACCGCGCGTTTGTCGACGTGGTCTGGAAATTCTGATGGGAGCCTGCGCCATGAATGCTCAAAGCCTACTCGTCGCGGCAATGCTGATGGCCAGCGCCACAGCGTTTGCCGATACGGCGGCCAAGGCGCCGATCATCGCCAAGGAACTGCAACAGGCCAAAACCTACACCATCTCCAGCCCGCCCACCGCGCCGCTGGAAATGGCCAAGCCGGCGCTGCCCGACCTGTCGGGCTACACCGCGCAGGCGATGGAAAAGAAAATCGTCAAGACCAAGGCGGGCAAAATCAGCATCCGCCGCATGATGCAGGAAGACGCGCTCAAGGACTTTATCGGCGGCGATAACAAGATGGCCGAATGGGTGGTGCGCCAGCATGGCATTCCCCAGGCGATCTTCGTCGATGACGGCTACATGAACCTCAAGGACCTGCTGGGCAAGGTGCCTAAGCAGTACTTCAGCGAAACGTCGCCGGGTGTGTTCCTGGCCAAGTTGCCGATCGTGGTGGGCCGTAAAGGCATCCTCGATATCGACAAGAACACCCAGGAACTGCGCCTGTCCCAACAAGCCGGCGCGTTTTTGATCAACGACGGCCAGCTGTTCGTGCGTGACACCAAGGTCACCGGCTGGGATGAAAAAACCAACGGCCCGGCGCTGTTCAAGTCGGCCAAGGAATTCCGCCCGTTCCTGCTGGCCTGGGGCGGCACCGAGACCTACATCTCCAAAACCAAGATGGCCAGCTTCGGCTATGCCAACAGTAAGTCATACGGGGTGAGTATTTCCCAGTACACGCCGAACATGGCCAAGGTGCTCAAGCGCCCCGAGCCGACCGGTTGGATCATCGACTCCGAGTTCTCGGACATGTGGTACGGCTTCTACTGCTATGAGACCACGGGCTTTGTGATCAAGGGCAATACCTACAAAGACAACATCGTCTACGGCATTGACCCCCATGACCGTTCTCACGGCCTGATCATCGCGGACAACACCGTGTACGGCACCAAGAAGAAGCACGGCATCATCATTTCCCGGGAAGTGAACGACAGCTTTATCTTCAACAACCGCAGCTATGACAACAAGCTTTCGGGCCTGGTGATCGACCGTAACAGCGTGAACAACCTGATCGCCGACAACGAGATCTACCGCAACCACACCGACGGCATCACCCTCTATGAGAGCGGCGACAACCTGCTGTGGGGCAACAAGGTGATCAGCAACCGTCGCCACGGGATCCGCGTGCGTAACAGCGTGAACATCAAGCTCTACGAAAACACCTCGATGGCCAACGGGCTGACCGGCGTGTACGGCCACATCAAGGACTTGACCGACACCGACCGCGACATCGCCCTCGACCCGTTCGACGCCAAGGTCTCGCTGATCGTGGTCGGCGGTGAACTGGCGGGTAACGGCAGCGGGCCGCTGTCCATCGACTCGCCGTTGAGTATCGAGTTGTATCGCGTGTCGATGCTGGCGCCGACCAAATCCAGCGGCATCAGCTTCTCCGGCATCCTGGGTGACCGCCAGGAAGAAATTCTCGACCTGCTGGTGCGCCAGCAGAAAGCCGTGCTGATCGACCCCGTCGAACGCCAGACCGAATTGCAGGACTGAGGATGACCCTTATGCACCCACACATGATCAAACTGCTGAGCCTCTCGGGTCTGACCCTCGGCCTGCTGGCGGCCAGCCAGGGCGTACGCGCCGATGAAGTCAAAGCTCCTACCTTCACCGCTGAACCCTGCTGCAGCCTGTGCCCGGCCGCCCATGACGCGAAAAACTACACCACGCGCTACCAGCAGAACTTCACCACCCTGGTGCAAGCCCAGGGCGACTGGCTGTTCCGTACCCAGGAAGACCTGCGCACCGAGTTCGACACCACCCCGGCCGGCTACAAGCGCATGCAGCAGCTGCACGATGCGTTCAAGAGCAAGGGCGTGGAACTGGTGGTGGTCTACCAGCCAACCCGTGGCCTGGTGAACCGCAACAAGCTCAACCCCGCGGAGAAAGCCTCGTTCGATTTCGACAAGGCCCTGGGCAACTACAAAACCATGCTCGGCCGCTTCGCCAAGATGGGCTACGTGGTACCAGACCTGTCGCCGCTGACCAACGAACAACTGCCGGATGAATTGCCAGCCCACGATTTCTACTTCCGTGGCGACCAGCACTGGACCCCATACGGCGCCCAGCGCACCGCGAAAATCGTCGCGGCCAAGGTCAAGCAGATGCCGGAATATGCCGAGATTCCCAAGCGTGAGTTTGAGACCAAGCGCTCGGGCCGCATGGGCAAGACCGGCACCCTGCACAACATGGCCGGGCAACTGTGTGGCACCAGCTATGCGATCCAGTACATGGACCAGTTCACCACCGAGCCCAAGGGCGAAGCCGGTGACGGCGACCTGTTCGGCGATTCGGGCAACCCGCAGATCACGCTGGTGGGCACCAGCCACAGTGGCAAGAACTACAACTTCGCCGGTTTCCTGGAAGAGGAAATCGGGGCCGACATCCTCAACGTCGCCTTCCCCGGCGGTGGCCTGGAAGGTTCGATGCTGCAGTACCTGGGCAGCGACGAATTCCAGAAGACCCCGCCGAAGATCCTGATCTGGGAATTCTCGCCGCTGTACCGTCTCGACCAGGAAACCATCTACCGCCAGATGATGGCGCTGCTGGACAACGGTTGCGAAGGCAAGACCGCGCAGATGTCGGCCAGCACCACGCTCAAACCGGGCAAAAACGAACTGATGGTCAACAGCGCGAACAAAGACCTGCGCAACGCCAACCATCAGGTGGATATCCGCTTCGCCGATCCGTCGGTGAAAACCTTGCAAGCCACCCTCTGGTACATGAACGGGCGCCACGAGGACATCAAGATCGAGAAACCCGAAACATCCGATACAGACGGGCGTTTCGCCTTTGAACTGCGCACCGATGAAGACTGGGCCTCGCAGAACTTGCTGGCCGTGGAAGTGCAGGGCCCCGAAGCGGGCGCTGCGGCGCAGAAGGTTGAAGCGAAAATTTGCACACGCAACGTATTCCCAAGCGGTGGTCAGCAGACCGCCCAACTCGGGAAGTGAGGTTACTTATGCAAAAGTTATTGCTCCCTGGCCTGCTGGGCCTGGCCATGTTCGCAGGTTCCGTCAATGCAGCGGCGCCACTGCGTCCACCCCAGGGCTATTTCGCACCGATCGAAGCGTTCAAGACCGGCGACTTCAAGAATGATTGCGACAGCATGCCAACGCCCTACACCGGGCCGTTGCAGTTTCGCAGTAAGTACGAAGGTTCCGACAAGGCCCGTTCGACCCTGAATGTGCAGTCGGAAAAAGCCTTTCGCGACAGCACCGCCGACATCACCAAGCTGGAAAAAGACACCAGCAAACGGGTGATGCAGTTCATGCGCGACGGCCGTCCACAGCAGCTCGAATGCACCCTGAACTGGCTGGTGTCATGGGCCAAGGCCGATGCGTTGATGTCCAAGGACTTCAATCACACCGGCAAGTCCATGCGCAAATGGGCGCTGGGCAGCATGGCCTCGGCCTATGTGCGCCTGAAGTTCTCCGAGTCGCAGCCACTGGCCAAGCACCCGCAGGAAGCCCAGCAGATCGAAGCCTGGTTCAACAAGCTGGCCGACCAGGTGGTGAGCGACTGGGACAACCTGCCCCTGGAAAAAACTAACAACCACTCGTACTGGGCCGCCTGGTCGGTGATGGCAACGTCCATCGCTACCAACCGCCGCGACCTGTTTGACTGGGCGGTGAAGGAATACAAGGTCGGCGTGAACCAGGTCGATGACCAGGGTTTCTTGCCGAACGAATTGAAGCGCCAGCAACGCGCCCTGTCGTACCACAACTACGCGCTGCCGCCGCTGTCGATGATCGCCAGTTTTGCGCTGGTCAACGGCGTGGACCTGCGCCAGGAAAACAACAGCGCGCTCAAGCGCCTGGGCGACAAGGTGCTGGCCGGGGTGAAAGACCCGGACATCTTCGAGCAGAAGAACGGCAAAGAGCAGGACATGAAGGACCTCAAGGAAGACATGAAATTTGCCTGGCTTGAGCCCTTCTGCACCCTCTACACCTGCGCACCGGATGTGATCGAACGCAAGCATGGCATGCAACCGTTCAAGACCTTCCGCCTGGGCGGTGACCTGACCAAGGTCTACGACCCGGCGCATGAAAAAGGCAACAAAGGCAGCTAGTCGCTGATCGTTCCCACGCTCTGCGTGGGAATGCAGCACGGGACGCTGTGCGTCCCAAAGCGTGGCGCAGAGCGCCACAAGAGGCATTCCCACGCAGAGCGTGGGAACGATCACAGCCTCCCCCGACATCGTGGGGGGGTTTGGGGGGGCTCTGGCCCTTGACTGTTGGTTAAACATGGAGAGATCGGGATGGTTTTCTCGTCCAATGTGTTCCTGTTTCTGTTCTTGCCGATCTTTCTCGGCTTGTACTATTTGAGCGGGCAACGCTATCGCAATCTGCTGCTGCTGATTGCCAGCTACGTGTTCTACGCCTGGTGGCGAGTGGACTTCCTGGCGCTGTTCGCGGCCGTCACGCTGTGGAACTACTGGATCGGCCTCAAGGTCGGTGCCGCCGGTGTACGCACCAAGCCGGCGCAGCGCTGGCTGTTGCTCGGGGTGGCGGTCGACCTGTGCATCCTCGGCTACTTCAAGTACGCCAACTTCGGCGTCGACAGCATCAATGTAATGATGAAGTCGGCAGGCCTGGAGCCGTTCATCCTCACTCACGTGCTGTTGCCGATCGGGATCTCGTTCTACATCTTCGAGTCCATCAGCTACATCATCGACGTGTACCGTGGCGACACCCCGGCGACCCGCAACCTCATCGACTTTGCGGCGTTCGTGGCGATTTTCCCGCACCTGATCGCCGGTCCCGTGCTGCGCTTTCGCGACCTGGCCGATCAGTTCAACAACCGCACCCACACCCTGGATAAATTCTCCGAGGGCTGCACGCGGTTCATGCAGGGTTTCATCAAGAAGGTCTTTATTGCTGACACCCTGGCGGTGGTGGCCGACCATTGCTTCGCCCTGCAAAACCCCACTACAGGCGATGCCTGGCTCGGCGCGCTGGCCTATACCGCGCAGCTGTACTTCGACTTCTCCGGCTACAGCGACATGGCCATTGGCTTGGGCTTGATGATGGGTTTTCGCTTCATGGAAAACTTCAAGCAGCCCTACATCAGCCAGTCGATCACCGAGTTCTGGCGGCGCTGGCACATCAGCCTGTCCACCTGGCTGCGTGACTACTTGTACATCACCCTGGGCGGCAACCGCAAAGGCACCCTGACCACTTACCGCAACCTGTTCCTGACCATGCTGCTCGGTGGCCTGTGGCACGGCGCGAACATCACCTACATCGTGTGGGGCGCCTGGCACGGCATGTGGCTGGCGATTGAAAAAGCCATCGGCCTGAACACCGCGCCCCGCAGTTTCAATGTGCTGCGCTGGGCCTTCACCTTCCTGCTGGTGGTGATGGGCTGGGTGATCTTCCGCGCCGAAAACCTGCACGTTGCCGGGCGTATGTACGGTGCGATGTTCAGCTTTGGCGAGTGGTCACTGTCGGAACTCAACCGCGCCAACCTTACCGGCCTGCAAGTGGCAACCCTGGTGGTGGCCTATGCAACGCTGGCGTTCTTCGGCCTGCGCGACTTCTACACCAACCGCCCTGCCGACAAGGCCAAGCCAGCCGACCCGAGCCTGATCAAGGCCGTACCCGGCGACAACCCTGGCAGCATCCACGAGCCCGGTTTCAGCGTGGGCCGTGACGCTGCCGTGCAACCGGCCTACTGGACCGCTGACTGGCCACGCTACGCCATGCGCGCGGCGGTGCTTCTGCTGTTCGTGGCGTCGATCCTGAAACTGTCGGCGCAGAGTTTCTCGCCGTTCCTTTACTTCCAATTCTGAGGGAGCCGACCATGACCCGTTCATTACGCGTCCTCTACATAAGCCTGTTCCTGGTGCTGTTGCTGGCACTTGGCGCCTGGTCGCTGCGCAGCTTCTTTGGCTTCAGCACCAACGCCGATGCCACCGTGCTCAACGGTCGCTGGACCAAAGCCGTCGAGACCCACTACGACGACGAGTTCCCGATCAAGCGCCTGGGCACCAACCTGTGGGCGGCGCTGGACTACAAGTTGTTCAATGAAGGCCGCCCTGGCGTGGTGCTGGGCCGCGATCACTGGTTGTACAGCGACGAGGAATTCAACCCCGCCGTCAACGAAGACCAGAACCTGCAAGGCAACTACGCGCTGGTCGAAGGCGTGCGCCAGAAGCTCAAGGCCCAGGGTATCCAACTGGTGATGGCGATCGTGCCGGCCAAGGTACGCCTGTATCCGGAGCATTTGGGTGAAGTCAAACCGGCCAGCGTGCACGCCAACCTGTACCAGGACTTCCATGCCCGAGTGGCGGCGGACAACATTCCAGCTCCAGATCTGCTCGGCCCGCTGCAACAGGCCAAGCTCGCCGGCAAGCAAGTGTTCCTGCGCACCGATACTCACTGGACACCGGACGGTGCCGAAGTCGCCGCCAAGCAATTGGCCAAGGCGATTGCCGACAAAACCCCACTGAGCGGCGAGCCGCAGCGTTTTGTCACCGAGGCTGAGAAAACCGAGCCACATAAAGGTGACTTGCGTTTGTTCCTGCCCCTGGACCCGCTGTTCGAAAACCTGATGCCACCTAAAGAGCCGCTGGAAAAACGCGTCACCCACCTGGCCGAAGAGAAAGGTGATGACGCGCTGTTCAGCGACAGCGAAACCCCGGTGGCCCTGGTGGGCACCAGCTACAGCGCCAACCCCAACTGGAACTTCGTGGGTGCGCTCAAACAAGCCTTGCACAGCGACGTGGTCAGCTACGCCGAAGATGGCCACGGCCCGATCCTGCCGATGCTCAGCTACCTCAAAAGTGACGACTTCAAGAACAGCCCGCCTCAGGTGCTGATCTGGGAGTTTCCTGAACGTTATCTGCCTATCAACAACGAAATCGGTGATGCCGACCCAGCCTGGGTTGCGCAGCTTAAACAAGCCGGTTCGCGCCAACAGAACATGGCAATCAACACACCTAAATCCGAGACGCCCGACCGGGCGCAAAACTGAAAGAGAGGTAACTCACATGACTTTCACTACTACTCCTCGTCGTCTCGCTAAAACCCTGGCTATCGCAGCAGGCCTGAGCGTCGTATCCCTGTCGGCCTTCGCTGCCGGTGACGCCGCCCTATACGGCCCGACTGCACCAAAAGGCTCCAGCTTTGTGCGTATCTACAACGCCAGCAACCAGGAAGTCAGCGCCACCGTCGGCAGCACCAACCTCAGCGACGTTGCGCCACTGGCCAGCAGCGACTTCAGCTTCATGCCGGGCGGTGACTACAGCGCCAAGGTCGGCAGCCAGACCCTGCCGGTCAAGCTGGCCGCCGACCACTACTACACCCTGGTCAACAGCGGCAGCGGCCAGCCGCAGTTGATCGAAGAGCCACCGTTCAAGAACAAGCAGAAATCCCTGGTGCGCGTACAGAACCTCAGCGACAAGGCCCTGACCTTGAAGACCGCCGACGGCAAGACCGATGTGGTCAAGTCGGTGGCCGCCAAGGGCCGTGGCGAGCGTGAGATCAACCCGGTGAAAGTGAGCCTGGCGCTGTATGACGGTGACAAGAAAGTCGGTGATGTGAAGCCGGTTGCGTTGGAACGCGGTGAAGCGGCGGTGTTGTACGTCACCGGTTCAGGTTCGAGCCTGTCGCCAGTGTGGGTGAAACGCCCAGTGTCGACCCGCTGATTATTTCCCTGAGTTGACACGCCCCCTTGTGGGAGCTGGCTTGCCTGCGATGGCGGTCTTGTAGGCGCCATCGCAGGCAAGCCAGCTCCCACACTGACCGGGGCTCAACTCAGGACCGAGACAAAAACAAGAGTGAAACGACAAACCTTCGTAGCTCTGACCCATATCGATTCAAGGAGAAACACCATGATCCCAGTAATCCTTTCCGGTGGTAGCGGCTCACGTCTTTGGCCGCTTTCGCGTAAACAATTCCCCAAGCAGTTCCTGGCACTGACCGGCGAGCACACCTTGTTCCAGCAAACCCTGGAGCGCCTGGTGTTCGAAGGCATGGACGCCCCCATCGTGGTCTGCAACAAAGATCACCGTTTCATCGTCAACGAGCAACTGAGCGCACGCAAGCTCGACTGCCAGCGCATCCTGATGGAACCCTTCGGCCGCAACACTGCGCCGGCCGTGGCCCTGACCGCGATGATGCTGGTCAACGAAGGCCGTGACGATTTGATGCTGGTACTGCCCGCCGACCACGTGATCGACGACCAGAAAGCCCTGCAACGCGCACTGGCCCTGGCCACCGTGGCCGCCGAGCGGGGCGAGATGGTACTGTTCGGCGTGCCGGCCACCCGCCCGGAGACCGGCTACGGCTACATCAAGTCCACCAACGATTCGCTGCTGCCTGAAGGCGTGAGCCGCGTGCAACAGTTCGTGGAAAAACCCGATGAAAAACGTGCGGTCGAGTTCGTCAAAAGCGGTGGCTACTTCTGGAACAGCGGCATGTTCCTGTTCCGTGCCAGCCGCTTCCTCGAAGAGCTGAAAAAGCATGACCCGGACATCTACGACACCTGCGTGCTGACCCTGGAGCGCAGCGAGCAGACCGCCGATACCGTGACCTTCGACGACGCCACCTTCGCCTGCTGCCCGGACAATTCCATCGACTACGCCGTGATGGAAAAAACCCAACGCGCCTGCGTCGTGCCCTTGGCCGCTGGCTGGAGCGATGTGGGTTGCTGGGCCTCGCTGTGGGCGGTCAACGATAAAGACGCCAACGGCAACGTGAGCAAAGGCGACGTGGTGATCCAGGACAGCCGCAACTGCATGGTGCATGGCAACGGCAAACTCGTGTCGGTGATCGGCCTGGACAACATCGTGGTGGTGGAAACCAAAGACGCGATGATGATTGCCCACAAGGACAAGGTCCAGGGCGTCAAGCAGATGGTCAACACCCTCAACGAGCAAGGCCGCAGCGAGACCCAGAACCACTGCGAAGTCTATCGTCCGTGGGGTTCCTACGACTCGGTGGACATGGGCGGGCGTTTCCAGGTCAAGCACATCTCGGTCAAGCCGGGCGCGTGCCTGTCGCTGCAGATGCACCACCACCGCGCCGAACACTGGATCGTGGTCAGCGGCACCGCCGAAGTCACCTGTGACGACAACGTGTTCCTGCTCTGCGAAAACCAGTCCACCTACATCCCGATCGCCTCGGTGCACCGCCTGCGCAACCCGGGCAAGATCCCGTTGGAGATCATCGAAGTGCAATCGGGCAGCTATCTGGGGGAAGACGATATCGAGCGCTTCGAAGATATCTACGGGCGCTCGACACCGGTTGAACGTGGCGTGTCGGTGAAAACTATCGCGCAGTAAAACAGTCGTACAAGAAGCCCTCGCCCAGCCCATTGCGTCCCCTATCCGCAGTGGGTTGGGTGGGGGCTTTTTTTTGGGGTTTGTGGTGACTGTACAGGCCTCATCGCAGGCAAGCCAGCTCCCACAGTTGACCGCGCGCCCACTTTAGAATGCGGTCGAATGTGGGAGCTGGCTTGCCTGCGATGGCGTCTGCCCGGCCAACACAATGCTCAAGGTAACCAATCCCACCTAAGCTTAAGTTAGGATGCTGGTTCCCTATTCGAGGTGGTCTCCATGTTCTTCGGCGTTCTCCTGATCATCACCTGGCTGATCCTGCTGCTGCGCTACCCGGCCAAGGCGCTGCCGGTATCGTTGGCCGCTGCCGTTGGCTTGGGTTTCGTCGCCGTCTGGGTGGTATGGCTGGACAACCGCGAAGCCGCGCAATTGGCTCGCCTTGAGCTGCGCATTACTTACGCCCCACAGGAATGCCCGGCCGACCGTCCTTTAAAACTGACCCTGAACAACGGCAACGACGTGCCACTGACCGAACTGCGCTGGCGCGTCGCCGCCTATGCACCGGGCGATACGGTCAACCTGGCCGACAATGTCTACGCCGCCCCACGCTATCGCGGCCCCGGCGAGTTGCAGGCGGGCGCCACCTGGGATGACTGCCTGCCCACCCCGCCGCTGCGTCCCGGCTATCGCCCACAAACCCTGGAATTTCGCGCCGAGCACCTGCAAGGCAGTTTCTCGGACTGACAAAGGAATGATGCATGCCCAACGTACTGATCACCGGTTGTTCCAGCGGCATCGGCCGCGCCCTTGCCGATGCGTTCAAAGCCGCAGGCTTCGAGGTATGGGCCAGCGCCCGCCAACCCGATGATGTCGCCGCGCTTACCGCCGCAGGCTTTAATTCCCTACAACTGGACGTCAACGACAGCGCCGCCCTGCAACGCTTGTCCGAGCAGTGGGGCGAGTTGGATGTGCTGATCAACAACGCTGGCTACGGCGCCATGGGCCCATTGCTCGACGGCGGTACCGAGGCGATGCAACGCCAATTCGAAACCAATGTGTTTTCCATCGTCGGCGTGACCCAGGCCTTGTTTCCCGCCCTGCGCCGCAACAAGGGCCTGGTGGTGAATATCGGCAGCGTTTCCGGCGTATTGGTGACGCCGTTTGCCGGCGCCTACTGCGCGTCCAAAGCCGCTGTGCATGCGTTAAGCGACGCCCTGCGCATGGAGCTGGCACCGTTTGGCGTGCAGGTGATGGAAGTGCAGCCTGGTGCGATCAATACAAGCTTTGCAAAGAATGCCGGCGCCCAAGCCGAATTGCTGATCCACGAACAGTCACCATGGTGGCCGTTGCGCGAGGGCATTCGGGCACGCAGCCAAGCGTCCCAGGACAAGCCAACCCCGGCCAGTGAATTTGCTGCAGACGTGCTCAAGGCGGTGCAGCACGTGCGACCGCCACGCCTGTTGCGTTCGGGCAACGGCAGCCGCGCGTTGCCATTGATGGCGGCACTGTTGCCAAAGGGGTTGCTGGAGATGGTGTTGAAGAAGCGCTTTGGTTTGAGTGGCAGCCTCTAGCCCTTCATAAAATCAATAAACGCCCGCACCTTCAGCGGCAGGTGCCGGGTATCCGGGTACATCGCGTAGACCCCTTGGGGGGCGAAGCGATGATCCGCCAGCACACGCACCAGCCGTCCGGCCTCCAAGTCTTCCTGCACCAGCCATTGCGGCAGAATCGCCACACCGTGGCCGCGCACAGCAAATGCCTGGAGCACTGCCGCACTATCAGCCACCAACGCAGCAGGCCCGGCACGGTATTGATGTTGAATGCCCGCCGGGTCGGTGACGCTCAGTTCGGTCAAGCGGCCATGGCCCAACCGGGGGATCTGCTCCAGCTCTTCCAGGGTCTGAAGCCCGGCAAACTGCGGTGCCGCAACAGCAAACACATCGAACGTCGACAACTGCACCGCCCGATGATTGGAGTCCAGCAGGCGCCCCAGGCGAATCGCCACGTCAAAACGCTCGGAGATCAGGTCGGCATGGGTGGAGGATGTGGATAAGTGGATATTCAGGTCCGGGTGCAGGCGGCGAAAGGCTTCTACCGCCGGGGCAACGACGGCCAGGGCATATTCGACAGTGGTGGTGATGCGCAGCGTGCCCTTGAGCTGAGCATGCTCACTGCGGGCTTCTTCTACCGCCAGGCGGGCCTCTTCGAGCATGCGCGTGCAGCGCAGGTAAAAGCGTTCGCCGGCATCAGTGAGCGCCAGTTGGCGGGTGTTGCGGGTCAGCAGGGTGACGCCGAGTTCCGCCTCCAGGCGCTTGAGGTTGAAGCTGACCACGGCGCGAGTCTGGCCCAGCAGGTCCGCAGCAGCAGTGAGCGAGCCGGCCTCGACCACAGCCTTGAAAGTGTCAAAACGGTCCAGGCTGACCATGATGGACGCCCTCCTTTGTCAAAATATTTTTGACAAACTAGCAGGCAAACCGGCGTATCCCAAACCCTGCTTGCGGCCTACCCTGCCGGCTTCACTTGCAGGAACGCGTTCATGACCTACCGCTCGAAAGTCGCCTGGATCTTTTTATTGGGTTTTGCCCTGGACCTGGTGAACATGTTTGTTGCCACCGTCGCCTACCCGGATATCGCCCGCGAGCTGCACGCCTCGGTCACACAGTTGGCGTGGATCAGTAATGCCTACATGCTCGGGCTGACAGTGATCATCCCCTTGAGTGTGTGGTTGGCGGCGCTCATGGGCGAGCGCACCCTGATCGCTTCCAGCCTGCTGCTGTTCGCCGGCGCCTCGGTGATGGTGGGCCAGGCTGGCTCCATTGAGGCGTTGATAGGCTGGCGCGCAGTGCAAGGGCTCGGTGGCGGTTTGCTGATTCCCGTGGGCCAGGCCATGGCTTACCGGCACTTCCCCGCCGCCGAGCGCAGCCAGCTGACGGCGCGGGTGATGTCTGTGGCGTTGCTGGTGCCGGCACTATCGCCAGCATTGGGTGGGGTGATTGTCGACACTGTGGCATGGCGCTGGATTTTCTACGCCAACTTGCCACTGGCCTTGGTGACCCTGCTGCTGGCCTTGTTGTGGATAAAACCCGACGCGCCCACCCGCGTGCGCCCACCTCTGGACCTGAGCAGCATTTTCAAACAGGTTGCCAGTCCGATGCTGCGCGTGGCGATGCTCGTCTACCTGTGCATACCCGGGGTGTTTATCGGCACCAGTCTGATCGCCATCCTTTATGTGCGCAGCTTGGGCTATGACGCCACCCAAACCGGCGCGCTGATGTTGCCCTGGGCGCTGGCCTCGGCAGTGGCAATCTACCTGAGCAAAAAACTCTTCAATCGCTGCGGCCCCAAACCCTTGTTGCTGGCGGGCATGGCGCTGCAATGCGCTGGCATCCTGTTGCTCAACGAGCCCGCGCTGATTATTGCGGCCTACGTCTTGATGGGCCTGGGCGGCAGCCTGTGCAGCAGCACTGCGCAAACTCTGGCCTTTCTGGATATTCCCGCCGAGCGCATGGGCCACGCCAGTGCGTTGTGGAACATGAACCGTCAAGTAAGCTTCTGCGTCGGCGCCGCCGTGCTCAGTGCAATACTGTCGGCCTTGGATTCCTTCGCCATAACCTTCACGATGGCGGCAGCTCTGACCCTGTTGCCGCTTTTCGCAGTGTTGCGCCTGGATGCTTCCAGAGTACGCACGCTGCTTCACCCTTGCAGCGAGCCCAAGCATGATTGACTACAGCGATTTTTTCGAAGAAGTGATCCAGACCCACGTCGAGATCGAGCAATGGTTTGCCGGGGTTGCGCCTCAGGGCACGCTGGAAAATCTGCTCGCGCGCTTCTCACCCGAGTTCAGCATGATCGCGCCCGCCACCGGTACGCGGGTCAACAGGGCCGGGGTCAATGCGTTGTTTACGCGCCTGGGCGGGATGCGTCCGGGGTTGAAAATCACCTTGAGTGAAATGACCGGCATCGACCGCCATGCGCGCGGCGCCACGGTGACGTATCGCGAGCATCAGATTGACGACAGCGGCACTCAGACCGACCGCCGCGCTACCGTGGTGTTCGAAAAGCAGGCCAGTGGTGCGTTGTTGTGGCGGCACTTGCACGAGACTTTTGTAGCACCATGAGATAACCGCCCAGCCGCTTCCTACAACAAACAGCGAACGGCCTGACATCATTACAAGGAAGCTATCCCCAGGCTCTTTCACCTCTGCTTAAGCACAGGTGAAAGGATGCCCAGCGATTTCCTGAGAAGCGGTGTGCCGGATGCGCACACCACGACTCGCCAGCGACTGATCAGTCGGCTGGATCTGCCCAAACTCTATCGAACCATCGACGCCGACCCGGCCATCGTCGGAGCCGGCGTAGTGCATATCGGCAGTGATTATCAGGTAACAGTGCTGCGTGAGTTTGTACCGCTGTGCAGTATCAAGCCCAAGCGGGTGATTCTGCGGGAGATAGCGGAGCCAGTGATGACTGCCGACGACTATGCAGAATTGACGGCGAACTCGCCTCGTGAATCTCAGCTATGGCGGGAAGCATCGGGGCTGGCGACTTCCTGCGCAGGGGCAGTGGTTGGCTTCATCATTGCGAAAACGGGAATCGCGGCAGCGCCATTCAGTGGTGGTACCAGTCTAACCGTGACCTACATTGCTTACAGCGCTACGGGTGCCAGCGCCTTGCAGTGTGCAAATAGTTCATGGAGAACCACCAACGAATTAATCAACCCCGCAAAGAATGACTACTACGACAGCCTAAGCTGGTACCAGGCAATGACCGTTGCCTTGGATACAATTTCATTGGTCGGCGCAGGTACAACCACGTTCGCTACAGTCAGAACAGTAATGGCCATCAAACATTCGACCGGGCGTAATTTGACAGACATATTGAGACACATGAGCCGCCAAGAACGTGCAAAGTTAACAGCCGAAGTTCTACGACTGCAGAACCCTCGCCATCCTCGCGAAATAATTCACCTCAAACAACTCTCCGGACAATTACCCAAACGCTACACCAACCCGCAATTGCGTTTGGGCATTCTCACTCAAATAAAAGACCAAGTGGGAGCTACCTTGGCCATTGGCAGCAGCACCTTTTTCGGAAACATAAACCACATAATCATCGCCCTGTATGAAGAACTCTCAGAATATGACTTATAGCGTCGATCCCTTCCGTGAATATCGAATTTGGCGCCGTTACGCCTATCGATTCTTACCGTCATTCGGTAGCGCTCTGCTGCTTGGCCTGAACAATATTGCTATAAACATGGCACTCAGCCTGTCGTACTACGCAAAAGCCAATCATCTACCGACTGAGTTTTCGTTCGGAACCGGTATGGCACTTTGTCTGATTTTTTTCGTAGGCCAGGTGATGTTGTGTGAAGGATTCAGGCATGCGCCTCGAATACTCATACCTATCGCCATCGTGAATATCCTGCTCGCGATAAGCTACCTAGCTAGTCACCCAGCGACACTGCTCAACTTATCCCCTCTGATCACATCCCTGCTCTACATCCTGATCCTAAATTCGAAGAATCATCGCCGATACACCAGCATATTGAGGGTAAAGCGTCGGCGCAAAATCAGGGCAAACGCGCCATTCCCTTAGTCCCACTGTTCAGTTTGGCGCCGAGTTCACAATCACGGTGCAGGTAATCCCTGCCGCCAACAACACGCCTTCCGGCACTTCATCAATGTGAATCCGCACCGGCACGCGCTGAGCCAGGCGCACCCAGTTGAAGGTCGGGTTCACATCGGCGATCAGTTCACGGCTCTCGGGGTTGTCGCGGTCGTAGATGCCACGGGAGATGCTTTCCACGTGCCCCTTGAGTGTCTCGCCACTCATCAATTGCATATCGGCTTTGTCGCCCACCTTCACATGGGGCAGTTTGGTTTCTTCAAAGAAGCCATACACCCAGAACGAATTCATATCCACCACAGCCATCTTCGCTTCGCCGATACGCGCATAGTCGCCACGGTGCACGTTGAGGTTGGTGACATAACCGTCCACCGCCGCCAGCACTCGCGTGCGTTTCAAGTTGAGTTCGGCGGCCTCCAGTTGCGCCAGGGCGTGCTGGTAATCGGCCAGGGCCGAGTCGGCGATGTTGCTGGCGTCGTCGCGGTTTTCCCTGGAGATCACTAGCGCGTCCAGGTCGGCGCGGCGGTGCGCGTTGACCTTGCGCATTTCCCAAGTGGCCTTGCGGGAGGCCACCAGCGATTGCGCTTGCTTGACGGCAATGCGGTAGTGCTCGGGGTCGATCTGCATCAGCAGGTCGCCTTTTTTCACCAACTGGTTATCGCGTACCGGCACGTCCACCACTTCGCCGGTAACGTCAGCCGCCACATTGATAATGTCGGCGCGCACGCGACCATCGCGGGTCCACGGCGTTTGCATGTAGTGCACCCACAACGTGCGGCCAATCCAGATCGCCAACGCCAGCACCAGCAAGGTGGCGAGCAGGCTGAAAAACTTTTTCATCGGGGCATTCTCAACGGTAGACGCTCAGCGCCAGGGCGCCGAACAGGCAAGCGAACAGGCTCAGGCGCAGCAGCGCCGGGTGCCAGAAGAAACGGTACAGGTCGAACCCGGCCAGGAAGCGGTCAACCGCCCAGGCCAGCCCCGCTGCGATCAAGAACATCAGGGTCATGGTCGGCATATAGATGCCGTGGAATGCAATTTCACGAGGCATTCGGGGCTCCTTTGAGGGCGGCCAGAGGCGATTGCGGGTCGAGCAACGAGGTGCGAATAAAGTGCAGGTAGCTCTTCACCCGGCGCAGGGCCGAGGTGTCGAAGTGCGGGGCGAAGGGTTCGTCGGTGGCCTGCACGCGGCTGATCGCATGGTCGACGGCAATTAACCCGCGCTCCAGGTTGCTGGCGCTGGGTTGCAGGAACAGCCGCACCAGCGAGCGTCCCATCACGCGGATCGCCTGGCGCCACGGCTGCGACTCGGCATACGCCGGGTGCACCGGCAAAATCGCCTGCTCCTTGCGCAGTTCGATGATCGCGTGGCCGACCTCCAGCACCACGAACATCCAGCGCAGCAAATCGCGTTGCACCTGCGGCTGGCCGGCCGCGAGGCCATACGCTTGGTGCAGCAGGTCGCGGGTGCGGCTTTCAAAGCTCGACGCCAGGCCCTTGAGCTTGCCGCTGATGGCATACACCACCTGCTCACGCAGGTCTTGCTCCAGGCGGCGCCACAACCAGCGGCTGTTGGGCGGCAAAATGATCGCCCCCGCCGCCGCGCATACCAGCATGCCGATGACCATGGCGATGTAGTCGTTGATAAAGGTGTAGGGGTTATAGACCGTGAGGTTGTCGGGCACCGAGCCGGTGCTGAAGAAGATCAACAGGCCCACACCCACACCGGCGTATTGCGGGCGTGAAGACAGAAAGGCCCCGAAGATGATCACCGGTGCCAGCATCACGCACAGCAGCGGGAAACCGTCGATCCAGGGAAACACGAAGAACATTTCGACAAAGCCGACCAAGGCGCCGATCAAGGTGCCGCAGGCCATCTGGAACGCCATGCGCTTGGGGTTGGGCGTGGCAGCAGACAGGCCCACCGTGGCCGCCGCGATCAGGGTCATGGTGGCGCCGCTGGGCCAGGCCGTGGCCACCCAGTAACTGCCCAGCACAACCAAGATAAACGAGGCGCGCACACCGGCAGCGGCACAGGCCAACCAGTTGGTCTTTGGCGTGTAGGCTTCGTGCCAATCCTCCCGCGCATGGCGATGCTCGGCCAGGGACGCGTGGGTTTGCGCGTAGTTGTGCAGGTCGTCGACGAAGCGGTACAGCAGCTCGTAGGCAGTGTGGAAATCCAACTGCTCGGCGTCCGTCGGGTTGTCTTCCTGGAAGCTCGCCCGCAGGCTACGCACCTTGGCGGGCAGGCCGTCCTTGTAGGCGCTCAGTTGGTTGACCAGGCGCGCGGCATCCAAGCTGGTGAGGGCGCGGCCAGAGAAGCCGTCGAGCACTTCGGCCAGGTCTTGCAGGCCGGGCTTGATCGCTGCCACTACATGGTCGGCCTCATCGGCGCGCAAGCGTTCAAGCAATTGGTGCAAGGCGTTGAAGCGCGTGGTGATGCTCATGAATTCGCTGTTAAGGCGACTGAGCCGCCCGTTACGCCGACGCATGTGCGGGTCTTCGAACACGGTGACGCTGCGCAGGCCTTCCAACCCCACGGCTTCGGCAATAAAGCGCACGTTGCTGGCCTCGAAACCTTCGCGTTGGCTGCGCCCGCGCAGGCCATCGGTCACAAACAGCGCGAACACACCGAAGCGCTGGTACAGCGCGTTGCGCATGGCGGCGCTGGAGGTCTGCGGCAGGATGGCGGCGCTGACCAGTGTCGAGCACAGTATCCCCAGGGAGATTTCCAGCACCCGCCACACCGCCGCCATGAAGGCGCCGTCCGGGTGGGCCAGGGCCGGCAGGCCGACCATCGCCGCGGTGTAGCCGGCGAGCACGAACCCATAGGCGCGAAAGTTACGATTGCGCGTGGCGCCAGCGGTGCAAATGCCCACCCAGATCGCCAGCGCACCGAGGAACAGTTCGGTGTTCTGCGCAAACAAAGCGATCAACAGCACCATCACCGCCGAGCCTGCCAAGGTCCCGAGGAAGCGATAGAAACTCTTGGCGAACACCTGGCCGCTCTGGGGCTGCATCACGATAAATACGGTGATCATCGCCGTGCGCGGTTGCGGCAGTTCCAGGCGCATCGCCAGCCACAGCGTCAGGAACGCAGCGACCAGCACTTTGAAGATATACACCCAGGTCACGCCATCACTGCGTGCCCAGTCGAAAAAACCACGGCGCCACTCAAGGGAATGCAGCCAGCGCAGCGGTGCAGGCAAGGGAGTCATCAAGGCCTACTCAGTGATCAAACACGGCGAGCGCCGCCGGAGTCTTGCTTGGGAGTGTCTTGGCAGCCGTGGGCACATCATCGCCAGCACCGAGGCCGCCGCCCAAGGCGGTCACTAGCTCGGCATGGGCGCTGAGGCGTGCCGCCTGCACCTGTTGTGCGATCTGCTGCTGGCGAAACAACAAGGTTTGGGCGTTGAGCACGTTGAGGTAATCAGTGAGGCCACGCTGATAGGCGATCATGGCGATGTCGTAGGTTTTCTGCGCCGAGGCCACCGACTGCGCGGCAAAAACCGATTGCTTGTCCATGGATTCGCGGCGGATCAACTGGTCGCTGATGCCCTTGAGCGCATTGACCAGGGTCTGGTTGTACTGGGCCACCGCGATGTCGTAGCCGGCACTGGCTTCACCCAATTGCGCACGTAGACGGCCGCCGTCGAAGATCGGCAAGGTGATCGCCGGGCCGACGTTGTAGTTGAATTTCTTGCCGGCCAGAAACTCCAGCATACCGCCGCCGGTGGCCATGTAGCCGAGGCTGCCGACCAGGTCGACGTTGGGGTAGAAGCCTGCATGAGCCACATCGATACCCCGTGCCTGGGCCGCTACCTGCCAGCGACTGGCGACCACGTCCGGGCGTTGGCCGAGCAATTGCGCGGGCAGGCTGGAGGGCAATTTCAACGGCGCGGCGAGGGCCAGGGTCGGGCGCTGCAACTGCGCGCCCTCCCCCGGGCCTTTGCCGGCCAACGCCGCCAGTTGGTTACGGCTCAGGGCGATTTCCTCGTCCAGGGCATCCAGTTGGCGATGGGTTTCCGGCAGCGGGGTTTCTGCCTGGCTGACGTCAAAGTGAGTACCGATCCCAGCGGCCAGGCGTTTGTTGGCCAGGTCTAGGATCTGCTGTTGCTGGGCCAGGGTGGCGGCCGCGATGTCACGGTTGGCGTACTGCAACGACAGCTGGATATAGGCGCGCACCACGTTATTTTGCAGCTCGAGCTGGGCCAGACGCGCTTCGGCGGCGCTCATGTGCGCCAGGTCGACGGCGCGTTCGGTCGTGTTGCTTTCCTGGCCCCACAGGTCGAGGGCGTAGCTCAGGCCCAGGGACGAATTGTTGTCCCAGGTGTTGGCGCCGCTCAATTGGCCGGGGCCGTAGAACTGATCCTTCGGCCAGTTGTGACGCTTGAGGGTGGTGTCGCTGTTGACCTGCAGCGACTCGGCCGACTCGGCCACGCCGGCCAGCGCTCGGGCTTGCCGCACACGGGCGGCGGCCACGGCCAGGCTGGGGCTGTTGCGGGTGGCGAGTTCGACCCAACGGTTGAGCTGCGGGTCGCCGTAGGCCCGCCACCATTGGGCGGTGGGCCAGTGGGCGTCGCGGTCGGCGCTCTGGATCGCGGCGTCGGTGGCCAGGGTATTGGCGTTGATCGCCTGGCCTTGCGGGGCGATTCCTCCGGTTCCGATGCAACCGCTGATGACTGACGTTAAAGCCCAAACACTGAGAGTCTTCAGCTCTCTGCTGATGCGACGCGGCACGGCAAGCGAATTCCTGAGAGGGTGTTGCGGGAGAGGTGGCGCAATTCTAGGCGGCGCCAGGGAGGACGATAAGCTGGTATTCCTGTGAATCTTTGTTACCGTTCAGGCGATAATCCGTTGGTAGGGATCACTGAAAGCGTAACTTTCTGTCACAATTTGCTATCTCCCTTGAGAACACTCCATGGACACTTTGCAAAACATGCGCGCCTTCAGTTGTGTGGCCGAAGCCGGCAGCTTCACCGCCGCCGCCGTGCAACTGGACACCACCACGGCCAACGTCTCGCGCGCGGTCTCCAACCTTGAGGCCCACCTGCAAACCCGCTTGCTCAACCGCACCACCCGACGCATCGCGCTGACCGAAGCCGGCAAACGTTATTTGCTGCGCTGCGAGCAGATCCTCGCCTACGTCGAAGAGGCCGAGGCCGAGGCCAGCGACGCTCACGCGCGCCCGGCCGGGCAGTTGAAAGTGCACACCATGACCGGCATCGGCCAGCATTTCGTCATTGACGCCATTGCCCGCTACCGCCGCACCCATCCCGACGTGACCTTCGACCTGACCCTGGCCAACCGCGTGCCGGATTTGCTCGATGAGGGTTACGACGTGTCCATCGTGCTGGCCAGCGAGCTGCCGGACTCAGGTTTCGTGTCCCAGCGCCTGGGCATCACCTACAGCATCGCCTGCGCCTCGCCGGACTACGTCAAGGCCAAGGGCTGCGCACAGCGGCCCCAGGACTTGCTCAACCATGCGTGCCTGCGCCTGGTCAGCCCAGTGGTCCAGTTGGACAAATGGACCTTCAACGGCCCTGAAGGCCAGGAAAGCGTGGCGATCAACAGCTCGCCGTTCCTGGTGAACTCGGCCGACGCGATGAAAACCGCGATCACCAGCGGCATGGGCGTCGGCCTGCTGCCGGTGTATGCCGCCATCGAAGGGCTGCGCAATGGCACGCTGGTGCGAGTGATGCCGACCTACCGTTCCCAGGAGCTGAACCTGTACGCCATCTACCCCTCGCGCCAATACCTGGATGCAAAGATCAAAACCTGGGTGGAATACCTGCGCGGTTCGTTGCCGGAAATTCTGGCGGCGCACCAGGCGGAGTTGGTGGCGTATGAGTTGAGCGGTGGTGTGGGTAGCGTGCGGATGGCGAACTGATTTTGGCATGCTGCTTCCCCGCCCCCTATAAATTCATTGTGGGAGCAGGCAAGCCAGCTCCCACATGTTGAGTGGAGTTCTGCAATGAAAAAGACTGTCCTGGCCTTCAGCCGTATCACCCCGCCCATGATCGAACGCCTGCAACAGGATTTCGAGGTGATCGTGCCCAACCCCAAGCTGGGTGACATCAACGCACAGTTCAACGAAGCCCTGCCCCATGCCCATGGCTTGATCGGCGTGGGCCGCAAGCTGGGCCGCGAGCAGCTTGAAAGCGCAAGCAAGCTGGAGGTGGTGTCCAGCGTGTCGGTGGGCTACGACAACTACGACGTGCCGTACCTCACCGAGCGCGGGATCCTGCTCACCAACACCCCCGATGTGCTCACCGAGAGCACTGCCGACCTGGCCTTTGCGTTGCTGATGAGCAGCGCCCGCCGCGTGGCCGAATTGGACGCCTGGACCAAGGCCGGCCAATGGAAAGCCAGCGTGGGCGCGCCTTTGTTTGGTTGCGATGTGCACGGCAAGACCCTGGGCATTGTCGGCATGGGCAATATCGGCGCGGCCGTGGCCCGGCGTGGGCGCCTGGGCTTCAACATGCCGATCATTTACAGCGGCAATAGCCGCAAGACCGCGCTGGAGCAGGAACTGGGCGCGCAGTTTCGCAGCCTGGAGCAGTTGCTGGCCGAGGCGGATTTCGTCTGCCTGGTGGTGCCGTTGAGCGACAAGACCCATCACCTGATCAGCACTCGGGAGCTGGGGTTGATGAAGCCCAGCGCGATTCTGATCAATATTTCCCGTGGGCCGGTGGTGGATGAGCCAGCGCTGGTCGAAGCCCTGCAAACCCAACGCATTCGTGGCGCCGGGCTGGATGTGTATGAAAAGGAACCGCTGGCTGAATCGCCGTTGTTCCAGCTGAGCAATGCGGTGACCCTGCCGCATATTGGTTCGGCCACCGGTGAAACCCGCGAAGCCATGGCCAACCGCGCCGTGGACAACCTGCGCAGCGCCCTGCTGGGCCAACGCCCGCAGGATCTGGTGAACCCACAGGCCTGGAAGGGCTGATATTGGACTTAATGTGGGAGCTGGCTTGCCAGCGCCCACATAAACAGTGCCCGACACAAAAATCCGGTTAAAGCCCAGGCCAGCCAAGTCGATAACTCTCTATAGATCGTCATCCCTGATCCACAGAAGGTTTTTATGTCCACCACCAAAGCCCGCGCAGACTCACTCTCGCTTCTGCTCTTTACCTTGCGCAGCGGCAAGCTGATGGCCATCAACCTGTTGAAAGTCAGTGAGATCATCCCCTGCCCGCCGTTGACCAAGCTGCCGGAGTCCCACCCGCACGTCAAAGGCATCGCCACCTTGCGCGGCGCTTCGTTGTCGGTGATCGACTTGAGCCGCGCCCTGGGTGAAATGCCTTTGCAAGACCCGGACGGCGGCTGCCTGATCGTCACCGATGTCAGCCGTTCCAAGCAGGGCCTGCATGTTCAGGCGGTAAGCAAGATCGTGCATTGCCTGACCACCGATATCCGCCCGCCGCCCTACGGCTCCGGCGGCAATCGGGCGTTTATCACCGGTGTGACCCAGGTGGAAGGTGGCCTGGTGCAGGTGCTGGATATCGAGAAAGTCATCCATGGCATCGCCCCGGCACCGATTGAAGCGGCGCCGACCGACCTGACCATGGAAGAAGCCGAAGTGCTGGGCAACGCCCGCATCCTGGTGGTGGACGACAGCCAGGTGGCTTTGCAGCAATCGGTACACACCCTGCGCAACCTCGGCCTGACCTGCCACACCGCCCGCAGCGCCAAGGAAGCCATCGACGTGTTGCTGGAACTGCAAGGCACGGTTGAACAGATCAACGTGGTGGTGTCGGACATCGAGATGTCTGAGATGGACGGCTACGCCCTCACCCGCACCCTGCGCGAAACCCCGGATTTCAAGGACCTCTATGTGCTGTTGCACACCTCTCTGGACAGTGCGATGAACAGCGAAAAAGCGCGCCTGGCCGGCGCCGACTCGGTGCTCACCAAGTTCTCATCCCCAGAGCTGACCAAATGCCTGGTGGTCGCCGCGCAAACCGTGGCGCAAAAGGGGCTGTAAGCCTTGGCCGAGTATTACCAGTTGCTGCGTCGCGACCTCACCGGCAGCCTGCCCGCCCCGCAGTGGCCAGCGAATACCCGGCTGGATCATTATCGCGATGAGCTAGCTCCGGCGATCCATGCCGTGCTGCGCATGACCCAGGACCAGGGCGGCGGCCGTGTCGGCCACCTGGAGGAGTGGCGCCAGCAGTTCGTCACCGATGCCGACTACGACCCGACGCTGTGTCTGGTGGCGAGTAACCGCGACGGTATTCTCGCAGTGGCACAATGCTGGACCAGCGCCTTTATCAAGAACCTGGCCGTACACCCCTGTGCCCAAGGCCAAGGGCTGGGCCGCGCCTTGCTGCTGCACAGCTTCCAGGTGTTCAAGCAGCGCAGCGAACCCTATGTCGACCTCAAGGTGCTGGAGAGCAACCTGCGCGCCCGGCAACTGTACGAAAGTGCGGGCATGCGGTTTGTGCTGCGCGACGTCGTATCCAAGGGCTGATCCTCACTGGCGCATAACTTGCTTCCAGAGCCCCTGAGCGGTAGATAAAGGTAAAAACCCGTCACCCCTCAAGCGTGCCCTCTGACCTTGCCTGGTGACAGATCCGCCATGAACACACACTTTTCCTGCGTCGGTTGCGGTAAATGCTGCAGCGACCATCACGTGCCCCTGACCCTCGAAGAAGCCCGCAGCTGGGCGGCGGACGGCGGCAACGTCATCGTTCTGGTCGAGGGCTTTCTCGGCAATGGCCTGGGCCTGCCCCTGCAACAACGGGAACACGCCGAGCGCCGCTCAGTGGTCGTGCCCAGCGGCAATACCGAGGCGTTTGTGGCAATTACCTTTGCCGCCTACAACGCCGGACGCTGCCGGAATCTTGACGAAGACAACCGCTGCCGCATCTACGAACGGCGCCCGCTGGTGTGCCGCATCTACCCGATGGAGATCAACCCGCATATCCCGCTGAACCCGAGCGCCAAGGACTGCCCGCCCGAATCCTGGGAGCAAGGCCCCGCGCTGATCGTCGGTGGCGAGTTGATGGACGCACAACTGGCCGAACTGATTCGCCGCTCACGCCAGGCCGACCGTGATGACGTGCAGACCAAAGAAGCGGTGTGCGCGTTGCTCGGCATCCGCACGACCGCGCTCAAGGGCGACGGGTTTACCGCGTACTTGCCGGATATGCAGGCGTTTGCCCAGGCCATTGAACAGGCGGTTGAACAGCCGGCGGTGACCAATGAATGGGTGTTTCATGTGTCCGGGATGGACGTCGCCGAACAGGTGCTGGATGCCGGAGCGCAAATTGCCACTGAGGTGCCAGCCAATTATGCGTTTATCTCGTTGAGGGCGGCTTAAGCCGCTGCGGCCTCATGACGGTATGGGTATCTAACTCAACTTCGGGTGCAAAGCTGCACACCCATTAGCGCTCATGGACGGGCGGGCAATACACCGAGGCGATAGGGCTGGAGGATGCGTTGGTATTCGCCATTCTGCATCAGTTGCTCAAGCGCATGATTAAGCTCATTACGCAACGCGGTATCGGTTTTTCGCACCGCGATCGCCACGCTATTACCCAGCAGGCCAGACGACACAGGCGGGCCCATGAAGTCGAAGTCCAGGCCATCGGCCGTGTCGAGCAGGGCTTCACGGATCTCCACGACGCCTTGCAGGGTCGCATCGATATCGCCCGAAACCAGGCTCTGCACCAGTTGGTCGTTCAGCCAGAAACTCCTGATGATCACTCCCGCCGGCGCCCACTGCGACAGGGCGTAGGCTTCACGATTACTGCGCACCAATACCCCGACCCGCTTGCCCTTGAGCAAGCGCCGATCAGGGCGCAGGCCTGAGGTTTTACGCGCCACCAGCCGCGTGGTGATCGGGTAGAGGTCATCGGTGAAACTCACCCGTTTGCGCCGACGGCAGGTGGGCGCCATGCCCATGATCGCGTCGAACTGCCTGGCTTCAAGGGCCGGGAAGTTTTCCATCACGACCTGGTCAACCCAGGTACAGCGCACGTTGAGCTGCTCGCAGAGGGCATTGCCCAGTTCGATATTCAGCCCCACCAATTGCCCTTGGGAATTGCGGCTTTGAAAAGGCGGGAAATGCGCGGCAACGGCGAAACGGATTTCACGCCGCGGTTGCACGTCGACGGCAACCGCAGTCGACGAGAGCAAGAGGACGAGCACCGCACAGAGGTGTATCAGGGCCACGGGAATGTCCTTTTCCGGAAAGCTGACTCACCACGCCCCGATGAGCGTCATCGGGACGAAGCAAACGCTGTGCAAGCTTTCAAGAATCGGTCGCGGACCTACAAGCAGAAATTTCTACGGGCAATGTAGGTAACAGCCTATAACGCACCTACGGTTTTAATCTCAGCGTTTACCCATGGACCGGCGAGTGCCCGGAGGCGCCATGCCCGGCGTCTTGGTATGGCCGTTCTTGGCGCCGCCTTTGTACCAGGGCTGGCTGGCATTCTTGGCGCCAGCCAGCTCGCCCGGTTTGAAGGGGAACTTAAACGCCGGGATCTCGGTTTTTTCAACGCCGTCGGCGGTGGCCGAATCGACGAGGTCAGCCGCGTCGACAGGGGGTTGGGTTGGGGAAGTCATAGGGGCTCCGGCGCAGCTATAGGTGTAAAAGCGCGAGTATACGGGGGCAAAGCGGCAAGCGGTAAGCTTCAAGCCACAAGTAAAACGCGCTAGCTGTCGCGGCTGTCAGTTTCGCGTCACCGTGCTGACCGTATTACCGGGCTATAAAGCAGCTACCCAACCTTCAACTGGCAGCTTGCGGCTTAAAGCGTGCAACTGCGTCCGGCGCCTCCCATGCAGATAAAACGAAACACGGCCCTGATGGTGGGCGTCCTCTTGATACTAGCGGTGGCCGCCTGGGCCGTAACACGGCCTGCCAAGCCCCGGCTGGCTGCGCCCACAGCGATCCCGGTACGGGTGGTGAGCGTCGCGCAACAGGACGTTCCCAGGTTCATCAGCGGCATCGGCTCAGTGCTGTCGTTGCACAGTGTGGTGATTCGCCCGCAGATCGACGGCATCCTCACCCGGTTGCTGGTCAAGGAGGGCCAATCGGTGAAGGCCGGCGACTTGCTGGCGACCATCGATGACCGTTCGATCCGCGCCAGCCTCGACCAGGCCAGGGCGCAATTGGGCGAAAGCCAGGCGCAGTTGCAAGTGGCGTTGGTCAATCTCAAGCGCTACAAAGCGCTGAGCATCGACGACGGCGTGTCCAAACAGACCTATGACCAGCAACAGGCGCTGGTCAACCAGCTCAAGGCCACTGCGCAAGGTAATCAAGCGGCCATTGATGCAGCTCAGGTACAACTTTCCTATACCCAGATTCGCTCCCCGGTCAGCGGCCGCGTGGGCATCCGTAACGTGGACGAAGGCAACTTCCTGCGCATGAGCGACACCCAGGGGCTGTTTACCGTCACGCAGCTCGACCCGATTGCCGTTGAGTTCTCCCTGCCACAACAGATGCTGCCGACCTTGCAGGGCCTGATTGCCGCCCCCACCCGGGCCACCGTCGACGCCTACCTGGGCGCCGACACCGACAACCAGACCGGCGACCTGCTCGGCGAAGGCCACCTGAGCCTGATCGACAACCAGATCAGTTCCACCACCGGCACCCTGCGGGCCAAGGCCGAGTTCAGCAACCCGGCGCATAAGCTATGGCCGGGGCAACTGGTGACCATCAAGGTCCAGACGGCCCTCGACAAGAACGCCCTGGTGGTACCGCCGACCGTGGTGCAGCGCGGGCTGGACTCACATTTCGTGTACCGCGTAAGCGCTGACAAAGTCGAGGTGGTGCCGGTGCAAGTCGCCTACCAGAACAGCGACATCAATATCATCAAAGGCGTGCAGGCCGGCGATGTGCTGGTCAGCGATGGGCAATCGCGGCTCAAGGCCGGTGCGCAGGTGGAGGTGCTCAAGGAGCCGCCGCAAGCGATCCACACCGCCAACGCCCAGGTGCAACCATGAGTGCAAGCCGGTCGCCCTCGGCCTGGTGCGTTGACCATCCGGTCGCCACCCTGTTGCTGACCTTCGCCCTGGTGTTGCTGGGGATTATTGCCTTCCCGAACCTGGCCGTCGCGCCACTGCCGGAAGCGGAATTTCCGACCATCCAGGTCACCGCGCAACTGCCCGGCGCCAGCCCGGACACCATGGCCTCATCGGTGGCCACGCCTCTTGAGGTGCAGTTCAGTGCCATCCCCGGCATGACCCAGATGACCTCCAGCAGCGCCTTGGGCTCCAGCCTCTTGACCCTGCAGTTCACCCTGGAAAAAAGCATCGACACCGCCGCCCAGGAAGTCCAGGCCGCGATCAACACCGCGTCCGGCAAGTTGCCCAGCGACATGCCGAGCTTGCCCACCTGGAGGAAGGTCAACCCGGCGGACAGCCCGGTGTTGATCCTCAGTGTCAGTTCCAGCAGCATGCCCAGCACCGAGCTGAGCGACTACGTGGAAACCCTGCTGGCGCGCCAGATCAGCCAGATCGACGGCGTCGGCCAGATCAACATCACCGGCCAGCAACGCCCGGCGATCCGCGTGCAGGCGTCGCCCGACAAGCTCGCGGCCATCGGCCTGACGCTCGCCGACATACGCCTGGCCATCCAGCAGTCGAGCCTGAACCTGGCCAAGGGCGCGATCTATGGCGAAAACAGCGTGTCCACCCTGTCGACCAACGACCAGCTGTTTCACCCGGAGGAATACGGCCAACTGATCGTTTCCTACAAGAACGGTGCGCCGGTTCAACTGCGCGATATCGCCAAGGTCATCAATGGTTCGGAAAACGCCTACGTGCAAGCCTGGTCCGGCGATACGCCAGGGGTGAACCTGGTGATTTCACGCCAGCCTGGCGCCAACATCGTCGACACCGTCGACCGCATCCAGGCCGAGTTGCCGCGCCTGCAAGGCATGTTGCCAGCCTCGGTGCAGGTCAGCGTGTTGACCGATCGCACCAAGACTATCCGCGCCTCACTGCATGAAGTGGAAATGACCCTGCTGATCGCCATCCTGCTGGTGGTGGCGGTGATGGCATTGTTCCTGCGTCAACTGTCGGCGACGCTGATTGTGTCTGCGGTATTGGGTGTGTCGCTGGTAGCCAGTTTCGCCCTGATGTATGTGATGGGGTTCAGCCTGAACAACCTGACCCTGGTGGCCATCGTGATCGCCGTGGGCTTTGTGGTGGACGATGCGATTGTGGTGGTGGAGAACATCCATCGGCACCTGGAGGCTGGCCTGGGCAAACGTGAAGCGGCGATCAAGGGCTCCGGCGAAATTGGCTTTACCGTAGTGTCCATCAGCTTCTCGCTGGTGGCGGCGTTTATTCCGCTGCTGTTCATGGGCGGCGTGGTCGGGCGGTTGTTCAAGGAGTTTGCGCTGACGGCCACCGCGACCATCCTGATTTCGGTGGTGGTTTCGCTGACCCTGGCCCCGACCCTGGCCGCCTTGTTCATGCGCGCACCGAGCCATCCTGCCCACGCCAAACCCACCTTCAGCGAACGCCTGCTGGCCGGCTACGCGCGCAATCTGCGCCGGGCGCTGGCGCATCAACGCAGCATGGCAGCGATCTTCGGGGTGACCCTGGCCCTGGCTGTGGTCGGTTATGTGTTTATTCCCAAGGGTTTCTTCCCGGTGCAGGACACCGGTTTCGTGCTCGGCACCAGCGAAGCGGCGGCCGACGTGTCGTACAAGGACATGGTCGGCAAGCACAAGGCTCTGGCCGAGATCGTCAAGGCCGACCCGGCGGTGCAGGCGTTTTCCCATTCGGTGGGCGTTACCGGCAGCAACCAGACCATCGCCAACGGCCGCTTCTGGATCGCCTTGAAAGACCGCAGTGAGCGCGATGTGTCCGCCAGCCAGTTCATCGACCGCATCCGCCCACAACTGGCGAAGGTGCCTGGCATCGTGCTGTACCTGCGCGCCGGCCAGGACATCAACTTGAGCTCCGGCCCCAGCCGCGCCCAGTACCAATACGTGCTCAAGAGCAACGACGGCCCGACGCTGAACACCTGGACCCAGCGTCTCACCGAAAAACTGCGCGCCAACCCGGCGTTTCGCGACCTGTCCAACGACCTGCAACTGGGCGGCAGCATCACCCATATCAGCATCGACCGCCAGGCCGCCTCACGTTTCGGGCTGACCGCCACCGATGTCGACCAGGCGTTGTACGACGCCTTCGGCCAGCGCCAGATCAACGAGTTCCAGACCGAGATCAACCAGTACCAAGTGATACTTGAACTGGACAGCCAACAGCGCGGCAAGGCCGAAAGCCTCGACTACTTTTACCTGCGCTCGCCATTG
Organism: Pseudomonas sp. KT_2_4; assembly: GCF_041410225.1. Classification (NCBI taxonomy): domain Bacteria; kingdom Pseudomonadati; phylum Pseudomonadota; class Gammaproteobacteria; order Pseudomonadales; family Pseudomonadaceae; genus Pseudomonas; species Pseudomonas sp. KT_2_4. Next base: position 5,018,045 of record NZ_CP166962.1, on the reverse strand, counting down.
ACCAACGAGATGGTGCCGTTGTCGGCCTTGGCCAAAGTCGACCCGCCCACGGTCGGGCCGTTGTCCATCAGCCATGACGGCATGTTCCCTGCTGCCAACCTGTCGTTCAACCTGGCGCCCGGCGTAGCCCTGGGCGATGCAGTGATCATGCTCGACCAGGCCAAAAACGAAATCGGGATGCCGAGCACAATCATCGGCAACTTCCAGGGTGCGGCCCAGGCGTTCCAGAGCTCGCTGGCCAGCCAACCCTGGCTGATCCTCGCGGCGCTGGTGGCGGTCTACATTATTCTGGGTGTGCTGTACGAGAGTTTTGTGCACCCGCTGACGATCATTTCCACCCTGCCCTCGGCGGGCCTCGGTGCGCTGGTCATGCTGTGGCTGCTGGGCCAGGACTTTTCGATCATGGCCTTGATCGGCCTGGTGCTGCTGATCGGCATCGTGAAGAAAAACGGTATCTTGATGATCGACTTCGCCCTGGAGGCGCAGCGGGTACGCGGGCTGCCACCCGAAGATGCGATTTATGAAGCCTGCGTCACGCGGTTCCGGCCGATCATGATGACCACCCTTGCCGCGTTGCTCGGCGCCGTGCCGTTGATGCTCGGCGCAGGCCCTGGGGCGGAACTGCGCCAGCCGCTGGGCATCGCGGTGGTCGGTGGCTTGTTGGTGAGCCAGGCGCTGACGCTGTTCACCACGCCGGTCATATACTTGTACCTTGAACGTTTTTTCCACAGGCCCAAACCAGCGCTGACGCTGGCGACCACACACTGAGGCGGTCATGCGCGTCCTGATTATTGAAGATGAAGAAAAAACCGCGGACTACCTGCACCGCGGCCTGACCGAGCAAGGCTACACCGTCGATGTCGCCCGTGAAGGCATCGAGGGCCTGCACCTGGCGCTGGAAAACGATTACGCAGTGATCGTGCTCGACGTGATGCTGCCCGGGCTGGATGGCTTCGGTGTACTGCGCGCCTTACGCGCCCGCAAGCAGACGCCGGTGATCATGCTCACCGCTCGCGAGCGCGTTGAAGACCGCATCCGCGGCCTGCGCGAAGGCGCCGACGATTACCTGGGCAAGCCGTTTTCGTTCCTGGAACTGGTGGCCCGCCTGCAAGCCCTGACCCGCCGCAGCGGCGGCCATGAACCGGTGCAGGTCACCGTTGCCGACCTGTGGATCGACCTGATCAGCCGCAAGGCCAGCCGCAACGGTGTACGCCTGGACCTGACCGCCAAGGAGTTCTCGCTGCTCAGCGTATTGGCGCGACGCCAGGGCGAGATCCTGTCCAAGACCGCGATTGCCGAGATGGTCTGGGACATCAATTTCGACAGCGATGCCAACGTGGTGGAAGTGGCGATCAAGCGTCTGCGCGCCAAGCTCGACGGGCCGTTCGAACACAAGCTGCTGCACACCATTCGTGGCATGGGCTATGTGCTGGAAAACCGCATGCAGGAAAACCACAGTGGTCGCTAATTCCATCGCCCTGCGCCTGAGTGGCATGTTCACCCTGGTGGCGTTGCTGATCTTTCTGTTGATCGGCGGCGCGCTGTACCAGCAGGTCGACCGTGGCCTGGGGCTGTTGCCAGGTGCCGAGTTGGATGCGCGCTACAGCGTGCTGGAATCGTCGATCAATCGCTTCGGCACGCCGGAACATTGGGCCAAGATCAGGTCCAAGCTCAAGCTGTTGGGGGAAGAAGACAAGCGCATCCGTTTCTGGGTGGTCAGCAGCGACCCGAGCTACGAATACGGTGAGCCGGACGCGCAGATTCGCGCCTTTGCCGAAGGCGCCACAGGTAAGCGCGACCTGCGCCTGCCGGGTCACGATTATCCCTTCAAGGTGCTGGTCAGCCAATTTGCAGCCAAGGACCAACGCCCGGCGTTGCGCTTTATGATTGCCATCGACACGGAGAACTTCCGCGCCACCCAGCATCACTTGCTGGTGGCGTTGATCAGCCTCGCGCTGGTGGGTGTAATACTGGCGGCACTGCTGGGGTTCTGGGTCGCGCGTATAGGCCTCAAGCCCTTGGGCAAACTCTCGGATGAAGCGCAAAAGCTTGCGCCGCCGAAACTCTCCGGGCGCCTGCAATTGTCACCCTTACCGCCCGAGCTGAGCCAATTCGTCAATTCATTCAACGCCACCCTCGACCGGGTTGAACAGGCGTATTCGCGCTTGGAATCGTTCAACGCCGACGTTGCCCATGAACTGCGCTCTCCGCTCACCAACCTGATCGGCCAGACCCAAGTCGCGCTGACACGCGGGCGTTCGGCCGAACACTATTTTGAGGTGCTGCAATCGAACCTGGAGGAGCTGGAACGGCTGCGCTCGATCATCAACGACATGCTGTTCCTTGCCAGCGCCGATCAGGGCAGCAAAGCCACCAAGCTGATCGAATGCTCCCTGGCCGATGAAGTGGCCACCACCCTCGACTATCTGGATTTTATCCTCGAAGACGCCCAGGTTCAGGTGCGCGTGGACGGCGATGCCCTGGTGCAGATCGAAAAAGCCCACCTGCGGCGTGCGCTGATCAACCTGCTGAGCAATGCCGTGCAACACACCGCACCCGGACAGATTATCGACGTGCATATCCAGGTGCAGGAGAAGCAGGTGGCAATCGGCGTGACCAACCCCGGCGACGCGATTGCCAGCGAACACTTGCCACGCCTGTTCGAACGCTTCTATCGGGTGGATGCCTCGCGCAGCAACAGCGGGGCCAATCACGGGTTGGGGCTGGCGATCGTCAAGGCGATTGCGTTGATGCATGGCGGGGATGTGTTTGTGCGCAGCGAAGGCGGTGGCAATACGTTTGGTATCACCCTGCCGATCTAAACAACTCGGTCAAAATGTGGGAGCTGGCTTGCCTGCGATAGCATCACCACGGTAGGCCTGGCATACCGAGGTGTCTGCATCGCAGGCAAGCCAGCTCCCACAGAAGATCCCATGGCCCTCACTGTTGCGATTTGGGCAATAGTTATTATCTTGTTACACTCTGTATCGCACCGCTCCCCTGCGTTACTTTGACGCATCGATGAGCGCGACGGCAAAGACAGCTGACCACTCACCCGAATTTCCCTCGACTTATTTCCAGGGCTCTACACTGGGAATCTGTCTTAAAGCCGCTGACTTCAGCGGCTTTTTTTTGCCGTGAAAAAAGGCCGGGCACACCCCACGACACTGGCCGTTCATGATTGACCAAAGGAGCTCCACCGGTGAAGAACTCGCTGACGTTCACCCCGTTATTCCTCGCAATCGCAGCAACGATCATCCCGCTTGCCCACGCGGCAGACGCCCCGCCCGTCGAAGGCTTCGTCGAGGGTTCACACCTCACGATCAACACCCGCAACTACTACATGAACCGCGACCGGCGCGATATTCATACCGATGACAGCAAGGAGTGGGGCCAGGGCTTTATCGGCACCTTCGAATCCGGCTACACCCAGGGCCCCATCGGCTTGGGCCTGGACGTCAATGCCATGTTCGGCCTCAAGCTCGACGGCGGTGGCGGTACGGATGGTTCCAGCATCCTTCCGTATGGCAGCGGCAACGGCAAAGCGCCGGGTTCGTTCTCGACGGCTGGCGGCACCTTGAAGCTGCGCGCCTTCGACACCGAACTGAAAGCCGGCGACCTGTTCCTCAACAACCCGGTGATCGCCGGCGGCATGACACGCATGTTGCCGCAGACTTTCCGTGGCGTGAGCCTGACCAACCACAGCTTTGACGGCTGGATGTTCGAAGGTGGCCAGGCCAGTTTCACCAAGCTCTATAACCAGAGCGGCCATCGGCGTATTGGTACCAGCTACGGCACGCTGCCCGCCAACACCGACAGCCAGCACCTGGACTGGGCTGGCGTGTCGTTCAGCGGGATCGAGGGGCTGACCAGCAACCTGTACGCGTCCGAGCTCAAGGACGTCTGGCACCAGTATTACTACGACCTGGAATACACCTACGCCCTGAACGACCTGGTCAGCCTGACGCCCGGCCTGCACTACTACCATACCCAGGACACCGGTCAATCGCTGCTGGGGGATATCGACAACAACACCTACAGCCTGCATTTCACCGTGGGCGTGGGTAACCACAGCGTCACAGCGACTTATCAGCGGGTCAATGGCAACACGCCGTTCGATTACATCACCCAGGGCGACAGCGTGTACCTGGACAACTCCCAGCAGTACTCGGATTTCAACGGGCCCAATGAGCGCTCCTGGAAGCTCAAGTACGCCTACGACTTTGCCGGCCTCGGCGTGCCCGGCCTGACGTCCGCCGTGTCCTACATCAGCGGCAAGACCGACCTGACCAAGGTCGACCCCAACAGTCGCGGCTACAGCAACTGGTACAGCGCCGATGGCAAGGATGCCAAGCACTGGGAGCGCGATATCGACCTGAAATATGTGGTGCAGGGCGGCAAGGCCAAGGACTTGGCCGTGCGCCTGCAATGGGCGACCAATCGCGGCAGCAATGGCTACTCGGCGGTGGACCGGGATGTGGATGAATACCGTGTGATCGTGGACTACCCGATCAACGTGTTCTGAGTACAGGTAGGAGCGAGCTTGCTCGCTCCTACAGGTTGGCTTTGCGCCATATTTAAGAGTTGCTACTACGCTAAGGGCATTCTCAATGCAGAAGTGTGCCCGATGAGTTCAAGCCCTACCCGCCCCAACCGCCGCCCGGAGCGCCTGCTGATCCTGGGCAGCACGCTCACGGTGTTGCTGATCGTGGGGGTCGTCACTGCGCTGCTGATTCGTGAACATGCCAACACCCTGCAGACGGCCAAGCGCACCGCCAACACCATCACTCAATTGATCGACGCTGACGTGCTGCGCAATGTCGAACTTTACGACATGGCCCTCAAAGGCTTGATCAGCGCCACCGAGCGCACCGACCTGCAAGACGTTTCAGAGAGCATCCGTCATTTGGTGCTGTTCGATCGTTCCGCAGCGGCGCCCTACAAGGGCGATATCCTGCTGTTGGACCCGGCTGGCGAGGTGATTGCCGATTCCTCCCTGCTCACGCCCAAACTGGGTAACTTTGCCGACCGGGACTACTTTCGGGCGCACCGCACCAACCCCGACCTGGGCCTGTATATCAGCCGTCCGTTCATGGCGCGCTGCCAGTGTGCCGACCCCTGGCGCATCGCGTTCAGCCGTCGCGTTTCGTCACCGGATGGGCGCTTCCTGGGAGTGGCGGTCGCGTCCATGCGCCTGTCGTACTTTCATCAGTTGTTCAGCAGCTTGAACATCGGCAGCAACAGCACCATCAACCTGCTCAACCACCAAGGCATCCTGCTGGCGCAAGAGCCTCTGCTGGAAGCAGATATCGTCGACAAGGACCTGAGCCAGCGCCCGAATGTGGCGCGCATGCTGCGCGAACGGGACGGCAGCTTCCAAAGTATCTCCAGTGTCGATCGCCAGGCACGGCTCTACAGTTTTTCGAATGTGGGCAACTTGCCGCTGATCGTGGCAGTGGCCTTGTCCAGCAATGAAATGTTCGCCCCCTGGCGACGTGCGGCGTGGCTGGTCAGCATCGCGACCGGAGTGTTGTGCGTGGGCCTGTTGTGGCTGACCTGGGCACTGTGCATGGAGCTGCGCCGTCGCCATCGCGCCGAACAGGTGCTGTCAGAACTGGCAGCCACCGACGCCCTTACCGGCCTGGCCAACCGCCGCACGCTGGACGAACGCTTGCGGCTGGAATGGGACCGGGCACAACGCTCCATCGAGTCGTTGAGTGTGCTGATGATCGATGTGGACCACTTCAAGGCCTTCAACGACCGCCACGGCCACCAGGGCGGCGATGAGGCGTTGCGCGCAGTCGCGCAGGTGATCGCCAGCCATATCCGCCGCCCTGCCGACCTGGCGGCGCGCTATGGCGGAGAGGAGTTCGCGGTGGTGTTACCCAATACCGACGCCAAGGGGGCGTGGGTGATCGCCGAGCATATCCGCAAGGGGGTCCAGCACTTGCCGCGCAAGGCCGGGGATGAGCAACCAATCACGGTGAGCATCGGCATGAGTACTTGGCAAAAGCACAGCCGTATTTCCCTTGAAGACCTGCTGCTCAAGGCTGACCAAGCGTTGTATCAGGCCAAGCACAGCGGCCGTAACCGGATAGTGGATGTTTCAAAGACCTCAAACTGATGAGGTCAGGTGTGGGAGCTGGCTTGCCTGCGATGGCGGTGGGGCAGCTATCTATAAGCTAACTGGCCGACCGCTATCGCAGGCAAGCCAGCTCCCACATTTGGATATTCGTCAGGCATAAAAAAAGGCCACCCGAAGGCAGCCTTTCAAAACTAAAGAAAGAGAGTTGTTACTTACACCGCCGCAACGGGACGCATGTAAGAGATCGGTGCGGTGCTGGCATCTTCGAAGGTCACGACTTCCCAAGCGTCTGTCTGCTCAATCAACTTGCGCAGCAGCTGGTTGTTAAGGGCGTGGCCCGACTTGAAGCCTTTGAACTCGCCTATCAGGCTATTGCCCAGCAGGTAGAGGTCACCGATTGCATCGAGGATCTTGTGCTTCACGAATTCGTCTTCGTAGCGAAGGCCGTCTTCGTTCAGTACACCATCCGCGTCGACCACAATGGCGTTTTCCACGCTGCCGCCGAGTGCGAGGTTGTGCTTGCGCAGGTACTCGATGTCACTCATGAAACCAAAGGTACGGGCGCGGCTGACTTCTTTTACAAACGAAGTGCTGGAAAAATCCACGCTTGCACTTTGGGTGCGGTCACGGAATACCGGGTGATCGAAATCGATCTCAAAGCTCACTTTAAAGCCTTCGAACGGGACGAAGGTGGCGCGCTTGTCGCCGTCTTCTACTGTCACTTCCCGCAGAATGCGAATGAACTTCTTGGCTGCGTCCTGTTCTTCCAGGCCGGCAGATTGAATCAAGAATACGAAGGGTCCAGCGCTGCCATCCATGATCGGGACTTCGGACGCGGAGAGCTCGACGTAGGCGTTATCGATGCCCAGGCCAGCCATGGCCGAGAGCAAGTGCTCCACCGTGTCCACTTTGACGTCACCGTTGACCAGAGTGGTCGACATCGTGGTTTCGCCAACGTTTTCCGCGCGAGCAGGAATCTGCACCACAGGGTCCAGGTCGGCACGAACAAACACGATGCCGGTGTCGACAGGTGCGGGCTTGAGGGTCAGGTATACCTTCTCCCCGGAGTGCAGACCTACACCTGTGGCACGGATAATATTCTTCAGGGTGCGTTGTTTAATCATGGCTTGGACCGCTTCAGCGCAAATTGCGAACTGGTATCAACAAAGGCTGGCGATAATAACAGACCAGACCTTTGCTGAACACCAATCACCTTCATAGCCCTGATACATTCCATTAATCGGCCTGACGACGCAGGAATGCCGGGATGTCCAGGTAGTCCAGGTCATCTTGCGGATTCGGGCTACGGGACGCGGCAGCACCGGCCTGAGCCTGGTTGCGCATCACGGTCGGACGGTCCAGGTCACGGTAGTTCACCGACGGCAGTTCCTGGCGAGCAGGGGCTGGGGCAGCAGTTGCCTGGCTGGCCTGGCTAGTGTGCAGGGTGTTGTCGATGACCTTTACAGGCTTCTCGATTTTCGCACCCAGGCCGGTCGCAACCACGGTTACATGCAGTTCGTCGCGCATGTCCGGATCGATAACGGTACCCACCTTGACCATGGCGTGCTCGGACGCGAAGGCTTCGATGATGCTACCCACGTCGGAGTACTCACCCAGGGACAGGTCGGGACCGGCGGTGATGTTCACCAGGATGCCGCGTGCGCCTTGCAGGTTCACGTCTTCGAGCAACGGGTTGCGGATGGCCGCTTCGGTGGCCTCGCGTGCACGGTTCGGACCGCTGGCGCAGCCAGTGCCCATCATCGCCATGCCCATTTCGCTCATGACCGTACGAACGTCGGCAAAGTCGACGTTGATCATGCCCGGACGCTTGATGATGTCGGAGATACCGCGAACGGCACCGGCCAGTACATCGTCAGCCTTGGCGAACGCAGACAGCAGGCTTGCGTCCTTGCCCAGGATGGTCAGCAGTTTCTCGTTGGGGATGGTGATCAACGAGTCGACGCTTTCAGACAGCAGACGGATACCTTCGTCGGCGATCTGCATGCGCTTGCGGCCTTCGAACGGGAACGGACGCGTCACGACAGCAACGGTCAGAATCCCCATTTCCTTGGCCACTTCGGCAATGATCGGTGCAGCACCGGTACCGGTACCGCCGCCCATGCCGGTGGTGATGAACACCATGTTGGTGCCTTGCAGCACTTCGGCAATACGCTCGCGGTCTTCCAGGGCGGCTTGACGGCCGACTTCCGGATTGGCGCCAGCGCCGAGGCCTTTGGTCACCGCGGTGCCCAATTGCAGGATGGTCCGCGCGCCGATGCTTTTGAGCGCCTGGGCATCAGTGTTGGCGCAGATGAACTCAACGCCTTCAATGTTGCTCTTGACCATGTGGTTGACAGCGTTGCCGCCGCCACCGCCGACACCGATTACTTTGATAACCGGGCTAGCGGGGATGTTGTCTACGAGTTCGAACATGTTCCCTCTCCTTTCATTTTCTCTAGTTTTTTCGCCTACTGCTTGTTGCGGGTGTTGCGGTGTCGCGGTAAATCTTTAGAAATTGCCTTGTACCCAGCTTTTGATCCGGTCCAGCAGCGGCGCTTTCTCATCGTCATCGCTGCGGTAGCTGTCACGGATGCTCGGGCCCGACAGGGAAATGCCGTCGGTCTGCTTTTGCAGCCCGTACAACAGCAAGCCCACACCGGTGGAATAAATCGGGTTGCGCACCACGTCGCCCAGGCCCTTCACGCCATGGGGCACGCCCAGGCGCACCGGCATGTGGAAGATCTCTTCGGCCAACTCGACCGCGCCTTCCATCTTCGAGGTACCACCGGTCAGCACGATGCCGGCCGGGATCAAATCTTCGTAGCCGCTGCGGCGCAGTTCAGCCTGAATCAGGGTGAACAGCTCGTCGTAGCGTGGCTCGACCACTTCGGCCAGGGCCTGGCGCGACAGCTCGCGGGGTGGACGATCACCCACGCTTGGCACCTTGATGGTCTCACCGGCACCGGCCAGCTTGGCCAGGGCGCAGGCGTAGCGGATCTTGATTTCTTCGGCGTACTGGGTCGGTGTGCGCAACGCCATGGCGATGTCGTTGGTGACCTGGTCGCCGGCAATCGGGATCACGGCGGTGTGACGAATCGCACCCTCGGTGAAGATCGCGATGTCGGTGGTGCCGCCGCCGATGTCCACCAGGCACACGCCCAGCTCTTTTTCGTCGTCGGTCAGTACCGAGTAGGCCGAGGCCAACTGCTCGAGAATGATGTCGTCGATTTCCAGGCCGCAGCGGCGCACGCATTTTTCAATGTTCTGTGCGGCGTTGACGGCGCAGGTCACCACGTGAACCTTGGCTTCCAGGCGAACGCCCGACATGCCCAGGGGCTCGCGCACGCCTTCCTGGTTGTCGATCACGTAGTCCTGCGGCAGGGTGTGCAGCACGCGCTGGTCCGCCGGGATCGCCACGGCCTGGGCGGCGTCGAGGACGCGCTCAAGGTCGGCCGAGCTGACTTCACGGTCGCGGATCGCCACGATGCCGTGGGAGTTCAGGCTACGGATGTGGTTGCCCGCCACGCCGACGAACGCCGAGTGAATCCGGCAACCGGCCATCAGCTGCGCTTCTTCGATAGCGCGCTGGATCGACTGCACGGTGGACTCGATGTTCACCACCACGCCCTTCTTCAGGCCCCGGGACGGATGCGTGCCAATACCGACGATTTCGATCGCGCCGTCTTCCCCGACCTCGCCCACCAGCGCCACCACCTTGGAGGTGCCGATATCGAGACCGACGATCATTTTGCCGCTTTGCACGTTTGCCATGGGTCCTGCCTCTTCTTAATTCTTCGCGACAGCGGGTTGTGCTGCCGTGGGCGCAGCCGGTGTACGCCAGCCGACGGCCAGGCCGTTGGCGTAACGCAGGTCGACGCTCGCAATGTTCGTAATCTGTTCTTTCAAGGTTTTTTCATAGATGGCAATAAAGCGGCGCATCTTTTCCACCAAGCGGTCGCGTCCCAGCAACAACTCGATGCCCGGGCCGGAACTGCCTGCCCCGGTCGTCAAAAACCAGCTGCCCCGCTCACGCAATTCCAGGCGTGCAATGGAGAAGCCCAGTGGCCGCAGCATCTGGCTCAAGGCCTGGTACTGCTGCATCACTTGCTGCTGCGCCCGCTGCGGCCCGAACAGCTGCGGCAGGTGTTCATAATTGGCCAGCTCACGCGGGGTGAACGCCTGGCCCTGGTTGTTCAACAGCGCTTCATCGCCCCAACGGGCCACGGGCAGTTGTTCTTCCAGGCGGATCGTGACCTGGTCCGGCCATACACGGCGAACTTCGGCGTGGGCGATCCACGGCATCTGTTCCAGCTCCGAGCGCATGCCAGCCAGGTCGATGGTAAAGAAGCTCGCCGCCAGGTATGGGCCGATGCGCTGCTGTACCGCTTGCTGGCTGATGTAGCTCAAGTCGCCCTGCACGCTGATCTTGGTGATCGGCCGGTCGGCATACGGCAACAGACGCTGCGCGCCTTCGTACGTGCCAAAGCCCAGCACCACCAGCAGCACCGGCCAGAACAGCGCCTTGATAAAACCAAAGTTGGCTTTTGGCAGGCGCGAAGACATCGGCTCTTTAGCCACCATTCGGCTTGCACCCCGTGGCACCGGCTTGCGGCTCGGTGCTTGTGGGGGCTGATGACGAAGCGATGCGCCGTTCATGTGTTTAGCCTCTTGGCTCAATGCTGTCGGCCAGGATCGCCAGCACTAACTGCTGGAAATCCAGACCGGCGGCACGGGCTGCCATGGGAACCAGGCTGTGGTCGGTCATGCCCGGTGCGGTGTTGACTTCAAGGAACCAGAAATTCCCTTGGTCATCCTGCATCACGTCTGCCCGCGCCCAACCGGCGATACCCAGCGCCTCACAGGCTTTCGCCGTGAGGTCCATCAATTCTTGTTCCTTGGTTGCTTCGAGGCCGCATGGGATCCGGTACTGAGTATCGGAAGCCAGGTACTTGGCGTCGTAGTCATAAAAAGTGTGGGGCGTGCCCAAAGCGATGGGCGGCAATACCTGGCCACGCAGGGTGGCGATGGTGTACTCGGGACCGGAAATCCACTGTTCCACCAACACTTGCGAATCGTAGGTACTTGCCGCTTTCCATGCGTCGATCAATTCGGCGGCCGAGTTCACTTTGGCCATGCCGATACTGGAGCCTTCATGGGCTGGTTTGACGATCAAAGGCAGGCCCAGTTCCTTGGCCGCAGAAATACAATCGTCTTCACTGCACAGTACGGCGTGACGTGGGGTCGGAATACCCAGGCTGTGCCACACCTGCTTGGTGCGCAACTTGTCCATCGCCAAGGCCGATGCGAGGATGCCGCTGCCGGTGTAAGGGATGCCGGCGCATTCGAGCAGGCCCTGCATGCTGCCGTCCTCACCGCCGCGGCCGTGAAGAATGAGAAAGGCGCGGTCGATTTTTTCAGCCTGCAGGCGGGCAAGGAAGTCATCGCCCACATCGATACCGAAGGCATTCACGCCAGCACTTTGCAGCGCCTCAAGCACCGCATTGCCGGACTTGAGCGACACTTCGCGCTCGGCGCTCTTGCCGCCGAACAACACGGCCACGCGACCGAAGTCGGCAGGCGCAAGGGTGGAAAACAGGGAGCCGTAATCAGTGGTCATTTCGACTTCCCCTTGGCGGCGGCTGCAAACAGCGGGCTCGCCAGCAACTTGGGCGCAAGGCCACCGATATCACCGGCGCCCTGGCACAGCAGGATGTCACCGGCACGCAGCAGCGGCTTGACGATAGGCGCCAGGTCCACGCCACGTTCGATGTAGATCGGGTCCAACTGGCCGCGCTGGCGGATGCTGTTGCACAGCTTGCGGCTGTCAGCGCCCGGGATCGGTTCTTCACCGGCCGGGTAGACTTCCATCAGCAGCAGCACGTTGGCATCGGCCAGTACATTGACGAAATCGTCGTACAGGTCACGGGTGCGGCTGTAGCGGTGCGGCTGGTACACCATCACCAGCCGGCGCTCCGGCCAGCCGCCGCGCACGGCCTTGATAACGGCCGCAACTTCGGTCGGGTGGTGGCCGTAGTCGTCCACCAGCATCACGTCACCACCTTCAACCGGCAGTTGGCCGTAGACCTGGAAGCGACGGCCCACACCGGCAAAGCGCGACAGGCCCTCGACGATGGCTTCATCGCTGACGCCTTCATCGGTGGCAATGCAGATGGTCGCCAAAGAGTTCAGCACGTTGTGGTTGCCCGGCATGTTCACCGACACGTCCAGCGGCTCGCGATCGGGGCGCAGCACGGTGAAGAAGGTTTGCATGCCTTCCTGGCGCACATTGATTGCGCGCACGTCGGCGTCTTCGCTGAAGCCGTAGGTCACGGTAGGGCGTTTGACCTGGGGCAGGATTTCACGCACCACCGGGTCGTCCAGGCACACCACCGCCAACCCATAGAACGGCAGGTTGTGCAGGAAGTCGACGAAGGTTTTCTTCAACTTGTTGAAGTCGCCGTCGTAGGTCGCCATGTGGTCTTCGTCGATGTTGGTGACGACGGCGACCAGCGGTTGCAGGTGCAGGAAGCTCGCATCACTTTCATCGGCTTCGGCGATCAGGTAGCGGCTGGTGCCGAGCTGGGCATTGGTACCGGCTGCATTCAGGCGGCCACCGATGACGAAGGTCGGGTCCAGGCCACCGGCGGCGAACACCGAGGCGATCAGGCTGGTGGTGGTGGTCTTGCCATGGGTACCGGCGACGGCGATGCCGTGGCGATAGCGCATCAGCTCGGCGAGCATCTCGGCACGCGGCACCACAGGGATACGGCGCTCAAGGGCGGTGGCCACTTCCGGGTTGGAGGTGTTCACGGCGCTGGACACCACCAGCACATCGGCCTCGGCAGCGTTCTCGGCACGGTGGCCGATAAAGATCTGCGCGCCAAAGGACTTCAGGCGCTCGGTGACCGGCGACTCTTTCAAGTCCGAGCCGGACACCTGGTAGCCCAGGTTCAGCAACACTTCGGCAATCCCGCACATGCCCACGCCACCGATACCGACGAAGTGAATACGACGGATGCGGCGCATCTCGGGTTGCGGCATGGCTTTCTGATTCTCAACCATGGGCCACCTCCAGGCAGATATCGACCACGGTGCGGGTTGCGTCAGGTTTGGCCAGGCGGCTTGCGGTGCTCGCCATGCTGTTGAGTCGTTCCGGTTGCATCAAAACCTCGGTCAGGCGTGCGGCCAAATCGGCGGCGCCAGTCGTTCTTTGCGGCAGCAGGAAGGCAGCGCCCTCCCCGGCCAAATATTCGGCGTTGCGGGTCTGGTGATCGTCGATGGCGTGGGGCAAAGGCACCAGCAAGGACGGCAGACCGGCGGCCGCCAGTTCACTGACGGTCAGCGCACCAGCGCGGCAGACCACCAGGTCGGCCCAGCCATAGGCTTGGGCCATGTTTTTGATGAAGGGCTGTACATTGGCCTCTACACCGGCCTCGCGATAACGCGCGGCGGTGACTTCATCGTGGTTCTTGCCGGCCTGGTGGAAGATCTCCGGGCGCACATCCTCAGGAAGTTGCGCAACGGCTTCAGGCAGCAATTTATTCAGCGGCTCGGCGCCCAGGCTTCCGCCCAGGATCAGCAGGTGAGCCTTGCGCCCCGCCAGCGCGTCACGCGCAATGGCCATGAACAGTTCGGTACGCACCGGGTTACCGGTGGTGCGAAGCTTGTCGGAGGCGGCGAAGGTTTTCGGGAAGGCTTCACACACCCGCGCAGCCAACGGCACTAGCAGACGGTTGGCAGTACCGGCGACGGCGTTCTGTTCGTGAACGATCACCGGCACACCCGCGAGTTTCGCCGCAACACCACCAGGGCCGGTCACATAACCGCCAAAGCCGAGCACACACACCGGCTTCAACTCGCGAATGATCCTGCGCGCCTGCATGACCGCCTTGAGCAACACGAACGGTGCCTTGAGCAATGACAACTTGCTCTTGCCACGCAGGCCGGTGACGTTGATCAAATGCAGCGGCAAGCCGGCATTGGGCACCAATTCGTTTTCAATGCCACGGGGCGTACCCAGCCAGTGCACGGTGTAGCCACGGTTCTGGAATTCACGGGCGCAAGCCAGGGCCGGGAACACATGGCCCCCGGTGCCGCCCGCCATGATCAGCACGTTAGCGCCCATGGGTCGGCTCCTCGGCGAAGTCGCTTTCGCTGAACTCCATCTCTTCGCTGCCCAGGTGGGTGCGACTCTCCCACTCGATACGCAGCAACAAACCGAGACAGGCGCAGCAAATCACCAACGAACTGCCGCCGTAACTGAGGAACGGCAAGGTCAGGCCCTTGGTCGGGAGCAGGCCGACGTTCACGCCGATGTTGATCAGGAACTGGCCGATCCACAGGAAAGCCAACCCATAGGCCACGTAGGCGGCGAAGAACTGCTTGGCCTTCTCGGCCCACAAGCCGATGTACATGGCGCGCACGCAGACGAATACAAACAGTGCCACGGTGCACAGCGAACCCACCACACCCAACTCTTCGGCCAATACCGAGAACACGAAGTCGGTGTGGGCTTCCGGCAGGTAGAACTGCTTCTGCACACTGTTGCCCAGGCCCACACCCAGCCACTCGCCGCGACCGAAGGCGATCAGCGCCTGGGTCAACTGGTAGCCGGAGCCGAACTGGTCGGACCAGGGGTCGGTAAAGGTGATCAAACGCGCCATCCGGTAGGGTTGCGCCTGCACCAGGATGGTCACCGCCGCGACGGCCAGCACCACCATCAAGGTGAAGCGGAACAGCCCGACACCACCCAGGAACAGCATCGCGGCGGCGGCGCCCATCATCACCACCGTGGCCCCGAAGTCGGGCTCCATCAGCAGCAGGCCAGCCATGGGCAGCAGCACGATGAACGGCTTGAAGAAGCCCATCCAGCTTTCGCGTACTTCTTTCTGACGGCGCACCAGGTAACCGGCGAGGTAGATCACCACGAACACTTTGGCAATTTCCGACGGCTGCACGTTGAACGCGCCGAAGCCGATCCAGCGCATCGAACCGTTCACCTCGCGGCCGATGCCGGGCACGATCACCATGACCAGCAAGCCGAACGCACCGATCAGCATCAGCCAACCCAGACGCTGCCAGGTGGCAATCGGAATCATCATGGTGACGATGCAGGCGCCCAGGCCGATCACCAGGTACACCAGGTGGCGGATCATCATGTACAGCGTGTTGCCCGACTGCACGGCGGCCACTTCGGAGGACGCCGAAGTGATCATCACCAGGCCCAGGCCGAGCAGCGCCAGGCAACCGGCGAGCATCGGGAAATCGAGGTCGATGCCGCGCCCGGTAATGATCGGCGACGGGTATGGCTTGATGATGTTTCTCAGGTTGAGGCTCATGCCAAAGCCTCCACGGCGCGGGCGAACAGTTGGCCGCGCTCTTCATAGTTCTTGAACATGTCGAAGCTGGCGCACGCGGGCGACAGCAACACCGCATCGCCAGGCTGGGCCAGGGCTTTGCACTGGGCAATGGCGTCGTCCAGGGAAGCTGCGCGTACTTGCGGTACAGCGTCACCGAGGGCGGCGGCGATCAGGTCCGAATCGCGGCCCATCAGCACCACGGCGCGGCAATGGGCGGCCACTGGAGCTTTGAGGTCCTTGAAGTCGGCACCCTTGCCATCACCACCGGCGATCAGCACCAGCTTGCCGTCGATATCGGCCCCCAGGCCTTCGATGGCCGCCAGGGCTGCACCGACATTGGTGGCTTTGGAGTCGTTGTAATAGCTGACGTCATTGAGGTCGCGCACCCATTGGCAGCGATGCTCAAGCCCGGCAAAGGTGCGCAGGCTCGCGAGCATGGCGTCGAACGGCAGGCCAACCGCGTGACCGAGCGCCAAGGCCGCCAGGGCATTGGACTGGTTGTGTGCGCCACGGATTTTCAGTTCGCGTACCGGCATCAGGTTCTGGAATTCGAACGCCAGGTACTTCTCGCCGCTCTCTTCACGAATGCCGAAGCCTTTGAAGTCCGGTTTGCCCAGGCCGAAGGTCCAGCAGGGCATGCCCTCGCCTATCAGCGGACGGCTCAGGGCATCCTGACGGTTGACGACAAATTGCTTGGCGCCACGGAAGATCCGGTGCTTGGCCAAGTGATAAGCCGGCAGGCCGCTGTAGCGGTCCATATGGTCTTCGCTGACGTTCAATACCGTCGCCACTTCAGCGCCCAGGTCGTGGGTGGTTTCCAGCTGGAAGCTCGACAACTCCATCACGTACAACTCGACGTCGTCGCTGAGCAAATCCAGTGCCGGCACGCCAAGATTGCCGCCGACGGCCACACGCTTGCCCGCCGCAGCCGCCATCTCGCCGACCAGAGTGGTGACGGTGCTTTTGGCGTTGGAACCGCTGATGGCCACGATCGGCGCCTTCGCGTTGCGTGCGAACAGGTCGATATCGCCAGACAGCTTCACGCCACGGGCCGCAGCCGCTTGCAGGGCCGGTGTCGCCAGGGCCAGGCCCGGGCTCACGTAGAGCTCGTCGGCACGGCACAGAAACTCGACATCCAGCTCGCCACAACGCACTTCCACGTGCGGGTAGTCACGGCGCAGCGTGACCAGCTCCGGTGGATTTTCCCGCGTATCGGCCACGGCAAACGACGTGCCCCGGTTCGCCAGGAAGCGAACCAGGGACATGCCGCTCTTGCCGAGGCCGACAACGATGCGGAAGTGGTCTGAAGCGATCAGGGACACTCGTTTCTACCTCAGTTTCAGGGTGGCAAGGCCGACCAGTACCAGAATCACGGTGATGATCCAGAAGCGGACAATCACGCGTGGCTCAGGCCAGCCCTTGAGTTCAAAATGGTGGTGAATCGGCGCCATGCGGAACACGCGGCGCCCGGTCAACTTGAAGGACGCCACCTGGATGACCACCGACAGGGTTTCCATCACGAACACGCCGCCCATGATGAACAGCACGATTTCCTGGCGAACGATCACCGCGATGGTGCCCAAGGCCGCGCCCAGCGCCAGTGCGCCGACGTCGCCCATGAAGACTTGTGCTGGGTAGGTGTTGAACCACAGGAACCCCAGGCCGGCACCGATCAGCGCACCGCAGAATACGATCAGCTCACCGGCGCCCGGTACATACGGGATCAGCAGGTATTCAGCGAATTTCACGTTACCGGAGAGGTAGCAGAAGATGCCGAGCGCGCCGCCCACCATCACCGTCGGCATGATCGCCAGGCCGTCGAGTCCATCGGTCAGGTTCACCGCGTTGCTGGAGCCGACGATCACGAAGTAGGTCAGCACCACAAAACCGACACCCAGTGGGATACTCACATCCTTGAGCATCGGGATGATCAAGGTGGTTTCCACGGCACTTGGCGCGGTGGTGTACAGGAAGATCGCGGCGGCCAGGCCGAACACCGACTGCCAGAAATACTTCCAGCGGCTTGGCAGCCCCTTGGAGTTTTTCTCGATCACTTTGCGGTAGTCATCCACCCAGCCGATGGCGCCGAACAGCAGGGTCACCAGCAGCACCACCCACACGTAGCGGTTATGCAGGTCGGCCCACAGCAAGGTGCTGACGCCAATGGACGACAGAATCAGCGCGCCGCCCATGGTCGGAGTGCCAGACTTGGACAGGTGCGACTGCGGGCCGTCGTTACGAACCGATTGACCAATTTGCAGGTTCTGCAGGGTGCGGATCATCCACGGCCCTAAAAACAGCGACAAAGACAACGCGGTCAGCACACCCAGAATCCCGCGCAGGGTCAGGTACTGGAAGACCGCGAAGCCTTTGTGGAACTGTTGCAGATACTCAGCCAGCAGCAGCAGCATTAATGTTTCTCCGTACTTGAGCCACACAAGGCTGCGACGACGTTTTCCATCACCGCGCTGCGCGATCCCTTGATCAAAATGGTTGTGTGTTTGTCATGTTCAGCCGCCGTCAACGCCTGGATCAGCTCGGCCTGGCTGGCGAAATGCCGCGCGCCGGGGCCGAAAGCGTTGACCGCATGAGCCATGTTCGTGCCAACGGCATAGAGCGCGTCCACTTTGCCGGCGGCATAGGCGCCGACTTCACGGTGGCCTTGTTCAGCCCAATCGCCCAGTTCGCCGATATCGCCCAGCACCAGCACCTTGCGCCCATCAAAGCCTTTGAGCAGGTCCACAGCGGCATTGATGGAGGACGGGTTGGCGTTGTAAGTGTCATCAATCACGCGCATGCCGTTGCCAGCCAGTTGCGCCACAGTGCGGCCCTTGACCGGCTGCACCGCGCCCAGGCCCGTGGCAATACCGAACAGCGACACACCCAGGGCATGGGCGGCAGCGGCGGCGGCCAAGGCGTTGGCGACGTTATGGTTGCCCAGCAGGTTCAACTGTACGTGCTCATCACCTTGCGGAGTGTGCAAGGTGAAGGACGGGCAGCCACGGGCATCGACATTGATGTTGGAGGCGTGAAAATCGGCTGCGGCATTCAGCACTGCAAACGTCAGGACCTTGCGACCGGCAGCGCGTACACGCCAGGTCTCGAACGCCTTGTCATCCAGGTTCAGTACCGCAGTGCCCGAGGCGTCGAGGCCCTCAAGGATTTCGCCCTTGGCTTCGACGATTTTTTCCGGGCCGCCGAACTCACCGACATGGGCGGTACCGGCGTTGTTGATGATCGCCACGTGAGGCTGGGTCAGCGCCACGGTATAGGCGATTTCGCCGATGCGCGAAGCCCCCAGTTCAATCACTGCCGCCGTGTGTTCCGGAGCCAGTTCGAGCAGGGTCAGCGGTGCGCCGAAATCATTGTTCAGGTTGCCACGGGTCGCGAGTACCGGCCCGCGCGTACGCAAGACGCCAGCAAGCAGTTCCTTGACCGTGGTCTTGCCGCTGGAACCGGTAATGGCCGCCACCGGCTTATCAAAAGCAGCACGGTTAAGCGCACCCAGTTGGCCCAGGGCCAGGCGGGTGTCGGCTACCAGCAATTGCGGCAGGGCAGAATCGGCCACTTCACGCTGTACCAGGGCACCGACGGCACCTTTGGCGGCAACGTCGTTGAGGTAGTCGTGACCATCGAAACGCGGGCCGGCCAGGGCGACAAACAGCTGCCCCGACTGGATGTTACGACTGTCGATACTGACGCCGGTGAATGTGCAGTCGTTCGACAGCACACGGGCCGACAGGGCCTGGGCCAGTTCGCTGAACGTCATCGCCTTAAGCATGGGCGACCTCCCAGGCGGTCAGGGCGTGATCCGCCTCGACCAGATCGGAGAAGGCATGGCGCTCACCGTTGATTTCCTGATAGTCCTCGTGGCCTTTACCCGCGAGCACCACGACGTCGTCCGCGCCGGCACTGGCGATCAGCTGGGCAATGGCGGCGCCGCGTCCAGCCACAAACGTAACCTTGGAGGCGTCTTTGAAACCGACACGGATGTCGTCGAAAATCTGGCTCGGGTCTTCGCTGCGCGGGTTGTCGTCGGTGACAAGTACGCCGTCGGCCAAACGCTCGACGATCTCGGCCATCAATGGGCGCTTGCCGCGATCGCGATCACCGCCGCAACCGAACAGGCACAGCAGTTTGCCTTTGGCATGTGGGCGCAGGGCTTCGAGGACTTTTTCCAGGGCATCCGGTGTGTGGGCGTAATCGACCACCACCAGCGGTTGCGTGCCGCCACCCAGGCGCTGCATGCGACCGGCCGGGCCTTCCAGCTTCGGCAGTACCCGCAGGATTTCATCCAGGGCGTAGTCCAGGCCCAGTAATGCACCGATAGCGGCGAGCACGTTGCTCAGGTTGAACCGCCCGAGCAAGGTGCTGCGCAAGTGGTGCTCGCCCTGCGGCGTCACCAATGTGGCGCGCACGCCTTCATCATTGAATTGGGCTTCGCGGCAATACAGGTAGGCACTGGCATCTTGCAGGCTATAGCTGATCAGGCGCGCATCGCTGTCTTCGCCCGCCAGTTGGCGGCCAAACGCGTCGTCGAGGTTGACCACCCGGCACTTCAGGTCATTCCAGGCAAACAGCTTGGCCTTGGCGGCAGCATACGCCTCCATAGTGCCGTGGTAGTCGAGGTGATCGCGGGACAGGTTGGTCATCACCGCCACGTCAAAGGCCAGAGCAGTGACACGCCCTTGGTCCAGGCCATGGGAAGACACTTCCATGGCAACCGCCTTGGCGCCGGCCTTTTTCAGGTCGGCCAGGGTCGCTTGCACGGCAATCGGGTTTGGCGTGGTGTGCAGGCCGCTTTGCAGCGCGCCATAGAAACCGGTACCCAGGGTGCCGACGATGCCGCAGTGCTGACCCAGCAGGTCCAAAGCCTGGGCGACCAATTGGGTCACGCTGGTCTTGCCGTTGGTGCCCGTCACGCCCACCAGGTTGAGCTGGCGGCTCGGGTCACCATAGAAACGCCCGGCGATGTCAGAAAGCTGCGCAGCCAGGCCCCTGACCGGAATCAACGGCACATCGGTGATCGGCAGCACGGTGGCGCCTTCCACTTCATAGGCGACCGCAGCCGCACCGCGTTGCAGGGCATCGGCGATATGCGCACGGCCATCGAGCTTGCCGCCAGGTACCGCCAGGAACAGGTCGCCGGCGCGTACATTACGACTGTCCAGGGTCAGCTCACGAATCAGCAGATCGTGGCCGGCATGGGCAAAAATCTTGTTCAGGCTAAGAGACATCAGCCGCGCCCTCCATTGGCTTTGACAGCGGCAGCCGGTGGACCAGCGTTGGCTTGTTGCGTCGGCGGCAGGTTGTCCGGCGTGATATTCATCAAGCGCAGGGTGCCGGACATCACTTTGCTGAACACCGGCGCCGAAACCAGGCCACCGAAGTAGCCGGCTTTACTAGGCTCGTCGATGACCACGACGATGGCGTAGCGCGGGTCGCTCATCGGGCCGAAGCCCGCGAACAGCGAACGGTAGGAGTTTTCGGCATAGCCCTTGGTGCCCACCGAGGTCTTACGCGCCGTACCGGACTTGCCAGCAACGTGGTACGCCGGCACCTGGGCGCGGAATACGCCGCGCGGTGCCTCGATCACTTGTTGCAGCATGCCTTGCATGGTCTTGGCGACGTTTTCCGGGATCACTTGGGTGGCTTTTGGCGCTTCGTCGACGTGGATCAGGCTCAGCGGAACCATACGGCCGTTATTGGCCAATACAGAGAACGCGTGGGCCAACTGGATGGCGGTCACCGACAGGCCGTAGCCGTAGGACAGCGTGGCAGTCTCGGCTTTTCTCCACTCGCGGTAGTTCGGCAGGTTACCGACCCGCTCGCCCGGGAAGTCGAGGCCGGTGGGTTGGCCCAGGCCGATCTTTTGCGCCAAGTGATAAATAGTCTCGCCGCCGATATCGAAGGCCACCTTACTCATGCCGACGTTACTGGAGTTGATCAGGATGCCGGTCAGGTCCAGCACTGGCCCCTCGGTGCGGGACACGTCACGAATGGTGTACTTGCCCAACTGCAAGGTGCCTGGGTAAACCTCGACCTTGTCGCTGGGTTTCCAGCGGCCGGTTTCCAGGGCAGCGCTCATGGAGATCGCTTTCATGGTCGAGCCCGGCTCGAACACGTCGATCATCGCGCGGTTACGCATCATCGCCGGCTGAAGGTTGCGACGGTTGTTCGGGTTGTAGGTCGGCTGGTTGACCATGGCGAGGATCTCGCCGGTCTTCACGTCCATGATCACCAGGCTGCCGGCCTTGGCGCCGTTCTCGATGATCGCGTTACGCAGTTCGCGGTTGGCCAGGTATTGCAGGCGCAAATCGATCGACAACGCCAGAGGCTTGCCGGCCTTGGCGTTTTTGGTGACCTGGACATCCTTGATCAGTCTGCCGCGCCGATCCTTGATGACCTGCCGCTTGCCGGGAACGCCGGCCAGCCATTCGTCGTAGGCCAGTTCGACACCTTCGCGACCATGGTCATCGATATCGGTAAAGCCGACCATATGCGCGGTGGTTTCACCGGCCGGGTAGAAACGACGAAACTCCTCGATGCCGTAGACACCGGGGATTTTAAGGTCGAGCACTTGCTGGCCTTGCTCAGGGGTAAGCCCGCGCACCAGGTAGATGAATTCTTTGTTGGCCTGGGCTTCCAGGCGCTCGGTCAGGGCCTTGCGGTCTTGCCCCAGGGCAGCGGCCAGTTCAGGCCACTTGTCCTTGGCAACTTGCAGTTCCTTGGCGTTGGCCCACAGGGTGGTCACCGGGGTACTGACGGCCAGAGGCTCGCCGTTACGGTCGGTGATCAGGCCACGGTGCGCAGGAATCGGAATATGCCGCAGGCTGCGGGCGTCACCCTGGCCGATCAGGAAGTCGCGGTCGACGACCTGCAGGTCGAAGATGCGCCAGACAATCGCCCCCACCATCAATGCCAGCAAGCCGAGCATCAGGCGAAAGCGCCACGGGTAGAGTGCCCCTTCGAGTTTCATCATGGCGCCACCATGCGAACTTCAGCCGCGCCAGGGATGTGCATCTTCAATTGTTCAGTGGCCAGCACTTCGATACGGCTGTGAGCCGTCCAGGTGCTTTGCTCAAGGATCAGCCGGCCCCACTCTGCCTGGGCTTTGTCACGCACGCTCAATTCCCCGTACAGGGTATTGAGCAACTGGCGGTTCCAGTGGGCGCTGTAGGACACCGCAATCGCGGATACCAGCACGCCGACAAACAGCAGCAACATAAAGAAGCTGCCGCCCGGGAGGGGCTTGGCGAAAAGCTTGCTCACCGCAATTTCTCCGCAACACGCATGACGGCGCTACGGGAACGTGGGTTGGCCTTGAGTTCGGCTTCGGAAGCGAACTGCGCTTTGCCATGGATTTTGATTTTCGGCACAAAGGCTTCGAAACGCACCGGCAGGTTGCGCGGCAGGTTATCGGATTCGCCCTTGACCAGGCGACGCATGAACAGCTTGACGATGCGGTCTTCCAGGGAGTGGAAGCTGATCACCACCAGGCGACCGCCCACTTCCAAAGCATCCAGAGCGGCTTCGAGGCCGGCCTCCAGATCGCCCAATTCGTTGTTGACATGGATACGCAGGCCCTGGAACGCGCGGGTAGCCGGGTTCTTGCCCTTTTCCCAGGCAGGGTTGGCCACTTTCAGCACTTCGGCCAGGTCAGCGGTGCGTTCGAACGGCTGGATTTCGCGGCGCTCGACCACGGCACGCGCCATTCGACCGGCGAAGCGCTCCTCACCGTATTCCTTGAACACACGGGCGATTTCTTCCACCGGCGCGGTGGCGATGAATTGTGCGGCACTGACCCCACGGGTAGGGTCCATGCGCATGTCGAGGGGGCCGTCGTTCATGAAGCTGAAGCCGCGCTCCGGGTCATCGAGCTGTGGCGAAGACACGCCCAGGTCGAGCAGAACCCCGGCCACCTTGCCCGCCATGCCGCGCTCGGCAACTTCGGCCCCCAGCTCGGCAAAGCTGCGCTGCACAACGACAAAGCGGCCGTCTTCGGCCGCTAGCGCTTGCCCGGTGGCAATCGCTTGAGGGTCTTTGTCGAACCCAAGGAGTTTGCCGTCGGACCCGAGCTGGCTGAGTATCAACCGGCTATGCCCGCCCCTGCCGAATGTGCCATCGACATAGCAGCCATCCGCGCGTACGGCGAGAGCCTCGACGGCTTCGTCAAGCAGTACGGTGATGTGGTTAAAGCCGCTATCAATAGTCACAGGATCAAATCACGCAGTTCATCAGGCATGGCGCCCGGTTGTTGAATAGCAGCCAGGTCCGCTGCAGACACAGCATCCCAGGCATCTTCGTCCCACAATTGGAACTTGTTCAGTTGGCCTACCAGCATTGCGCGCTTGTCGAGCTTGGCGTACTCGCGCAGTCGCGGCGGCACCAGGAAACGACCACTGCCATCGAGTTCAAGGTCGACGGCATTACCGATCAGCAAACGCTGGAGTCGGCGGTTTTCTTCACGCAATGAAGGCAGCGCGCGCAACTTGGTTTCAATCAACTCCCACTCATCGAGGGGGTAAACACACAAACAGGGATCAACGGCGTCAATCGTAATGATTAACTGCCCCGAACTTCGCGAAATGAGCTCGTCACGATACCGGCTCGGCATAGCGAGACGGCCTTTTGCATCGAGACTGATAGCGTTAGCTCCGCGAAACACAGATGCGTTTCTCCAAATTTTAGCGTTTTACGTTCAAAAAACCCACTTTGTGCCACTTTCCGCCACTTGCGCACACTATAGGAATGCGCCTACCACACCGTCAAGGCGCGTATTCAAGGAAAAGCCTTACAGAACGGAGATTTAGGAGAGTAAAAGGAGGAGAAACGAGAGTTTTGCGATGTTTTTGACTCAACAACAGCAAATAGCTCAAAGAGCTAGAGCGCAAAGTTAAAGTAATTTATTAAGAGTAAGATTTTTTTGGTATTACGAAGATGCATCTGCCAATGATTTGGCAGGGAGGGATTCTTGCGTTACTACCGGGTTTGCGCACGAGATTCGAACGCAAGGAAAAAAGGTGGAGAGTCGATCTGTAAGCCGGGTTCTGTCTTGAACAGTCATTCGTCTACGATGGCCATCACTGGACATCTTTAGCAACCTACCCGGTCCCAGCGCGGGCCACGCCTTGGGACCCTATTTGGTCTTGCTCCAAGTGGGGTTTACCTAGCCACGAACTGTTGCCAGTCGTGCGGTGCGCTCTTACCGCACCTTTTCACCCTTACCGGCACCGAAGTGCTTAGGCGGTTATTTTCTGTGGCACTTTCCGTAGGCTCACGCCTCCCAGGCATTACCTGGCACTTCGCCCTATGGAGCCCGGACTTTCCTCCCCCCCCTAATTTTCATAGAGGGCAGCGACTGTCCAATCGACTCTCCGCCGCGAAGGTTAACGGGACGGCGGCTTGAGGACAAGTATTAAAAGTGCAGCATTGCCATCACGTTCAGACGAAATACAGATTTGGTCCCGGAACTATTCGGCCTTCTGTTTATCCAGCGCGACCTGATACAACACATTCTTGCGAACGCCAGTAATTTCCGCCGCCAGAGCGGCGGCGCGCTTGAGCGGCATTTCCTTGAGCAGCAAATCGAGGACGCGCATGGCCTCGCTGCCCACCGCGTCTTCATTCTCCGGCGCGGTCCAGCCTGCTACCAGCACCACGCATTCGCCGCGCTGCTGATTGCTGTCGCCCTCGACAAACGCTCGCAGTTCCTCCAGCGGCAACCCCTTGAGGGTTTCGAAGGTCTTGGTCAACTCCCGGGCCAACAAGGCCAGGCGCTCGCCGCCGAACACCAGCTCCATGTCTTGCAGGCATTCAAGAATGCGATGCGGGGCCTCATAAAAGATTAAGGTGCGCGGCTCTTCTTTAAGTGCCTGCAGACGCGCCCGACGCCCTACGGCCTTGGCGGGCAGGAAGCCTTCGAAGATAAAGCGGTCCGAGGGCAACCCGGCGGCCGATAATGCAGCAATCAGCGCGCAGGCTCCTGGAACAGGCACTACATTGATACCAGCGGCGCGCGCCTGGCGGACCAGATGGTAACCAGGATCGGAAATCAGGGGCGTGCCCGCGTCGGAAATCAGCGCCACGTCATCACCCGCCAAAAGACGCGTGATAAAGCGGCTACCCTCTTCACGTTCGTTGTGTTCGTGGCAGGCCGCTAATGGCGTGCTGATACCAAAATGCTGCATCAACCGTTGGGAGTGCCGCGTGTCTTCTGCCGCGATCAATTTCACCTCGCGCAACACCTTCAGCGCCCGGGCACTGATGTCGTCCAGGTTGCCAATGGGCGTCGCCACCACAAAAAGCGAGCCAGCAGTGGAATTCAAAGGACCTGGAGCAGTCAAAGCGCACACCTCGATGGTTGGCAAAAGCCACATTGTAGCGCGTAGACGCCTTGAAAATATGCCATCACGGCCGATGCCGTTTCAGCCACCGTCAGCTATTGGCAACATTTGCACGACCTAAATCCACGGTTTAACGCCATGAACATCGCGCCTGGGCCAGTGCTTGGGTACACTTCCACGCTAATTTGATCGGTATCAGGAACACTTACATGATCGCTTGCCTGCGGCTGCTCTCCGCCCTCTGCCTCGCTGCCTTGCTGGCCGCTTGCGCCAGTTCGCCCTCCTCCAGTCTTGGCGAACTGCCACGCACGCCCGATGCCAGTATCGAGCAACTGCTCGAACAGGCGACGAACGCCAAGACGCCAGAAAAAGCCGCGTTGCTGCGCCTGAGCGCGGCGGACCTGGCCTACCAGCAGAACAATCCCGGCCGCTCCTCGCAGATCCTTGCGCAAGTGCCCCTGGATGCCCTGAAGCCAGCCGCGCAAGTATTTGCCAGCACCCTGGCCGCAGAACTGGCCATGGGGCGCAACCAGCCCAAGGCGGCCTTGGCAGCGCTGAACCACCCTAGCCTGCAAAACCTGAAGGAACTGCCGACCGACCAGCAGATCCGCACCGGTACCGTACATGCACGCGCCTATGAAGCCGACGGCCAGACCCTCGCCGCCGCTCGCGAGCGGGTGGCCATGGCGCCCCTGCTGACGGCTGAAGCTGCCAGCAGCAACCACGAGGCTATCTGGGTATTGATTGCCGCGCTGCCAGCCGAACAGCTGCAAGCTACCGGCAACCCGACCCTCGATGGCTGGATCACTCTGGCCCAGGCGGTCAAGGGCGCCGGTACGCTGGAGCAACAACAAGCCGCCATCGACACCTGGCGCGCTCAGAACCCAGGGCACCCGGCGGCAGTGCAACTGCCAGCACCGCTGACCAAGCTCAAGGAACTGGCCAGCCAGCCCCTGAACAAGATTGCCCTGCTGCTGCCGCAGGAAGGTCCGCTGGCTGCTGTGGGCAAAGCGCTGCGCGAAGGCTTCATGGCGGCGCACTACCAGGCTGAGCAAGCCGGGCAGAAGCCGCCGGTCATTGAGTTCTATGACAGCTCGCGCCTGGCCTCCCTCGACGAGTTCTATGCCAAGGCCCAGGCCGCCGGTGTGCAACTGGTGGTCGGCCCGCTGGAAAAACCGCTGGTCAAGCAACTCAGCGCGCGCCCGCAACTACCTATCACCACCCTGGCCCTGAACTACAGCGAGACCGATCAGGGCCCGGCGCAGTTGTTCCAATTCGGCCTGGCCGCTGAAGACGAAGCCCGCGAAGTGTCGCGCCGTGCCCGTGCCGATGGCCTGCATCGCGCCGCCGCCATGGTGCCCCGTGGCGAATGGGGTGAGCGTGTCTACAAGGCGTTCCGCCAGGATTGGGAAGCCAATGGCGGCACCGTCATGGGCGTTGAATATGTCGACCAACCTGTGGCCCTGGCCCAGCAGATCGCCGATCTGTTCCAACTGCGCAAGAGCGAAGGCCGCGCCAAGAGCCTGCAAAGCACAGTCGGTACCGACGTCGCCGCCCAGCCTTCGCGTCGCCAGGACATCGAGTTCATCTTCCTGGCCGTCACGCCGCAACTGGCCCAGCAGATCAAGCCGACCCTGAACTTCCAGTACGCCGGGGATGTGCCGGTATACGCAACCTCCCACGTGTACAGCGCCAGCGGTGATCGTAACCAGTACCTGGACATGACCAACGTGATGTTCTGCGAAACCCCTTGGCTGCTTAATACCACCGACCCACTGCGCAACCAGGTCGCCGCGCAATGGCCGCAAGCCAATGGCAGCCTGGGCCGCCTCTACGCGATGGGCGTCGATGCCTACCGCCTGGCGCCACGCCTGGGCCAGCTCAAGGCACTGCCGGACACCCGTGTCGACGGCCTCTCGGGCAACCTGGGCATCAGCGCCAACCAGCGCGTTGATCGCCAGATGCCGTGGGCGAAGTTCGTCGGCGGCGACATTCAGCGCCTGCCCGATACCCCACGCTGATGCCCGAGCGGTCCAGCGCACACAGCGGCAAGGATGCCGAACTGCATGCACTCAACTACCTGCAACAACAGGGTCTGCGCCTTCTGGCGCAGAACTGGTTATGTAAACGCGGCGAGCTTGATCTGGTCATGCTTGACGGCGATACAGTAGTATTCGTCGAAGTCCGCTACAGAAAACACGCACAATGGGGTGGCGCGCTCGCCAGTATCGACGGGCGCAAGCGTCAAAAGCTGATACTCGCTGCGCAGTTTTTTCTGCAAAAAGAGCATCGCTGGGCTGACTGCCCCTGCCGTTTCGATGTGGTTGCCATGGAAAGCACCCCGTCAGGCACAGCTGATCTGACCTGGCTCAAAAATGCCTTTGACAGCTGATTCGCCGGGCACCTTCACCACTCATTTTTGCTCTTTGCTTTGCGGGCTGCACATTACCTGTGCCAAACAGCCGCGCTACTTAAGGTCACACAGATGGACATGCAATCCCGAATTCGCCAGCTTTTCCAGGCCAGCATCGACACCAAGCAACAGG
Source organism: Pseudomonas sp. KT_2_4 (assembly GCF_041410225.1). NCBI lineage: Bacteria > Pseudomonadati > Pseudomonadota > Gammaproteobacteria > Pseudomonadales > Pseudomonadaceae > Pseudomonas > Pseudomonas sp. KT_2_4. The sequence goes on along the minus strand of NZ_CP166962.1, from coordinate 4,989,709 downwards.
CGATGGACGTACTTGCACCGCACATCGAGCAAGCCAGCCAGGTGATGGTCAATGCCTTGCTCAACGAAGGCAAAATGCTTTCGTGCGGCAATGGCGGTTCGGCTGGCGATGCCCAGCATTTTTCCTCCGAGCTGCTCAACCGTTTCGAACGTGAGCGCCCGAGCCTGCCGGCTATTGCCTTGACCACCGACTCGTCGACGATCACTTCGATTGCCAACGACTACAGCTACAACGAAATCTTCTCCAAGCAGATCCGCGCCCTCGGCCAGCCGGGCGATGTATTGCTGGCGATTTCCACCAGCGGCAACTCGGCCAATATTATTCAAGCGATCCAGGCCGCACATGATCGCGAAATGATTGTCGTAGCCTTGACCGGTCGCGACGGCGGCGGCATGGCTTCGCTGCTGCTGCCGGAGGACGTGGAGATTCGCGTCCCGGCCAATGTCACTGCACGCATCCAAGAAGTTCATCTGCTGGCGATCCACTGCCTGTGCGATCTGATCGACAGCCAACTGTTCGGGAGTGAAGAATGACCGTTAATCGCCTCAGTCTTTTGGCCATCACGCTGTGCGTCGCCATCAGCGGCTGCAGCTCGGCTATCACCGCTACACGGGACACCCCTATCCAGGACGACCGTGGCACACGTACCTTCGGCAGCACCATCGATGATTCGCTGATCGAAACCAAGGTCAAGGTCAACGTCGCCAAGGCGGCTACCGACCTGGGCAACGGTGCCTCGCGCATCGTGGTGACCAGCTTCAACGGTGTGGTCCTGCTGGCAGGCCAAACCCCGCGCGCCGACCTCAAGGCCCAGGCCGAGCAAGCCGCCGCCGGCGTGCAACGCGTCAAGAAGGTCCACAACGAACTGCAGGTCATGGACCCGATCACTCTGCTGGCCATCAGCAACGATGCGCTGCTGACCACCAAGATCAAGGCCCAGATGCTGACCGACAGTGCAGTGCCAGGCTCGCGGATCAAGATCGTCACCGATAACGGCATCGTCTACATGATGGGCCTGCTGACCCAGGCAGAAGCCACCCGCGCCGCCAACCTGGTACAGGGCGTGTCGGGCGTGCAGAAGATCGTGAAGGTGTTCGAATACATCGACTGATGTAGATCGAAGGTGCCTGATCGTTCCCACGCTCTGCGTGGGAACGCATCCCGTGACGCTCCGCGTCACCGCACACGCTTCAGCTTTTGCGCCAAGAGTAGGACGCGGAGCGTCCGAGCGGGCATTCCCACGCAGAGCGTGGGAACGATCAAAAAAGGGCGCCGTGCATTGACTGCACGGCGCCCTTTTTAGTGCCCAGGGGTTTACTGGTATTGCTGGTACGGGTTGCCCTGGAACTGGTTGTTCTGCTGTGGCGCCTGCTGCTGGCCAGGCTGGCCGTATTGCTGGCCAGGGATCGGGCCGAGGTTGACCTCGACACGACGGTTCTGGGCACGGCCATTCACGTCGGCGTTGCTGGCAATCGGGTTATCCGGGCCGGCCCCGCGTGCGCTCAGGTTGGCACCGTTGACACCTTGGGAGGTCAGGTAGTTGGCCACGCTCTGCGCACGGCGCTGGGACAGGTCCATGTTCAGTTGACGGCTACCGGTGCTGTCGGTGTAGCCAACGATCTGGATGGTGTTCTGGTTGAACTGCTTGAGGGAGTTGGCCAGGTTGTTCAGCGGCTGATAGAAGCTGCTGGAGATCGCGTCCGAGTTGGTGGCGAACGTAATGTTACCCGGCATGATCAGCTTGATCTGGTCGCCCTGGCGCTGCACCTCAACCCCGGTATTGGCCATGCTTTCGCGCAGTTTTTTCTCCTGCTGGTCGGCGTAGTAGCCGTAGCCCGCCGCACCGGCACCCGCAACGACTGCGCCAATCAGCGCGCCCTTGCCACGGTTGTTATGGTCGATGGCTGCACCGGCCAATGCGCCAGCCAGCGCACCGAGGCCGCCGTACTTGGCGGTTTTGCTCATGCCGCTTTCGGAACCATTGCTGGCCTGTCCCTGGCTGCCGTCATAAGGGTTAGGTGAAGCGCAGCCAGACAACAGGGCTACGGCGGTAGCGACAACAAGCAGACGACGCGGAGTGAACATGAAGGAAGCTCCTACTTTTGCATTCTGTGATGCAGAGGACATTGGCAATGGACCTGTGCCGAGTTTGGAACGCGACAAACGGCAAAAATTCCGTGCAGGGGTGCGTAAAGCATAGCTGTCTTTGGCTCGGGCCTGTGCCTGTGTGTCTGTACCGGCTTGTATCAGAGCCGACAACCCATCACGCACGCACGAAAGGATTCTCCCGCATCTCATCGCCCAGCAACGTATCCGGCCCATGCCCAGTGACCACCGTCGCGCCTTCGTCCAGCGTATACAGGCGCTGCTTGATCGACCGCACAATCGTCGCCTGGTCGCCGCCCCATAAATCCGTACGCCCTACCCCGCGACGAAACAAGGTATCGCCGGCGATCAACAGCTTGGCGTCGGCAAACCAGAAACTCATCGAGCCCGGTGTATGCCCTGGGGTGTGCAAGGCCACGCCGCAGCCGCAGGCCAGTTCTTCGTCATGCTCCAGCCAGCGATCCGGAGACGGCACCGGGACGTAGGGCACGCGAAACATCTGGCATTGCATTTCCAGGTTGTCCCACAGAAATTGATCATCCTTATGCAGGTGCAACGTAGCACCGGTCTTTTCCTTCAATTGGCCGGAAGCCAGGAAATGATCAAGGTGAGCATGGGTGTGGATAATGCTCACCACCTTCAGGCCCAGCGCATCAAGGCGCGCCAGAATCAACTCGTGATTGCCGCCGGGGTCGACGACGATGGCTTTTTTAGTGATCGGGTCGCCAATGATGGTGCAGTTGCACTGCAACGGGCCGACGGGGAAGGTTTCTCGTATTAACGCGGACCTTGCGGCTTCCATAGGTGTTCCTGTGAAATTAATGGCACATTTTTGGCACCGTCCGAAAAGCGATGGCGACGTTTAGGAAGAAAGGCCCCACCACTGGCACGCTCAAATCAGACGTAAAAGGTGGCCCCAACAGACACGCACATTCAATACCCAAGCGGATGCGAAAAAGTGGGCGATCATGATTGAGCAGGAACGCGGGGATATTTGTCAGTCGTAGTGAAGCTGAATCGACTTCTTTCACTAACGCTTTGGAATTTTACGCAAAAGAGGTGACTAGCCAAAAGCGAAGCAGCAAGTCAAAGCTCTCACGAATCCAGGCTATACAACGCCCCCCCCCGGTAGCTCTCAGATCACTTGCCAGCATTCGTGGAGCCGATACGACACGCGCCTCGAAGAAGGTATTGCAGCGTCTACAGCGCGCCGAGAACTGGCCTTGGTTTCTCATGTCTTCACAATTGCCCGCAAAGAATGGCGCATGGCGTCATTGAGTAACCCGGTCGACCTCATCCGTCAACCATGCGTTGATAATGCCCGTGAGCGACGAATGCTAAGTACTGATGTGTGGATACCTAAAGATGGTGATTTGTTGCACGAGCACCTGGACGAACTCGAGATGAGTTTCCGCCACTCTCGCTCGGCCGAGCTCCCAAAAAATTATAATCTCCGCAGTGGAGACAGCGATGCGTCGCAGCGAAATGGCCGACTTACAAAGTGCCGACGTTAATATTCATAAACCAGTCGCTCTGCTACCGATGACCAAAAACGGCTCTTCCCGTGGAGTTCCACTCTCAAGAAAGGCAGTTGAGATACTGAAAAGCCTTACTGAGCGTGACGATGGTCGCTGCTTTAAAAGCCGGCCCGACTCAATCACCAAAGCATTTGCAGATGCTATTAGCGACGCACGCAACGCCTATGCAAGAGGCCTATCGCTTCATCTCAAACAAAAAAACATCCCAGGAGAAAATCGACAAGCGCATCAGCGCTGATCCGTTTCTGATAAATTTGCGTCTCCACGATTTACGCCATAAAGCCACCTCGCGCCTGGCGGAAATTTTCCCACTACATGAGCTCACAAAGATCATGGAGCACCAGGACGCTCGGACGCTGATGCGCTACTACCACCCCAAAATAGAAGACCTTGCAAGGAAGCTGAGCTGAAACCGTTCAAAGCAAAAGCCCAAACCCCTTCCATTCAGCCGAAACGCACCCTAGTATCAAGAGATAGGCCGCTGCACGAACCTCAAAAAAAATTCGTGCCCTACCGAATCAGATAACGGACTCTTCAGTACTCAAATGCTCAAGTCATTTTCAGTTGAAAACTATCGATCCTTTTCGCGAAAACAAGATATTGAATTGCGTCCATTAACGCTTTTCTTTGGCTGGAATAGTGGAGGAAAAAGCGCATTACTCCGCTTTTTACCGCTAGTCGCAGAGTCACTTAGAACTGGTGGCTCACCGATCTGGCTAGGGGGGGAGGTCGGACGCCAAGCGACATGGCCATCCCTAGTGTCCAAAGCAACGGGGCGAGACGCTCTGTCTTTTTCGCTTAGCTGGGAAGAACCGCAAGAACTCACTGCGGAATGGAAGATCAAAGGTGATCTCCAAGGCCGCTGGCAGGAAATAGAATCGCTAGTAATTGACGGAGAAATAAATGATCCATCAGCTCGTAAATGGCTAGGGCTACTCCCAGAGAAAAAAAATGGAGTACCGCTTCCCGATGGCCTAACCAGGGCCCGCGAGAATCTGCTTGAGATCAGAGATCAAGTGCAGTGGATAGGTGGAGTTCGTAGCCGAGTTCCCAGAGCAACAATTTCCAGTGGTGATGCACAGCCTCTTATAAACCCGAATGGCTCTGACGCGGTTGAGCATCTAGTTTCAGCACAATTGAAAAGCACCGCAAACCCAGTTCTAGAGGCGACAAATAGTTTCTTTAATGAACTAAATGAACAACTTATTCTAGACAACCCGGCTGACGGCATATGGCGCGTCATTGTTCAACCAACTGGCAGCCCACATGTCCGAGTAGACCTGTGCGATACAGGAGAGGGCTACTCACAAGTTCTGCCAGTTCTAGTCGCACTTGCCCGCGCACGCACGGGCGGCCCAAAACTATTATGTTTAGAGCAACCAGAACTACACTTACATACACGCGCTCAGGCGGAGCTAGCAAGACAACTAATAACCACGGTAAAAAGTTCTAACACCCCACAAATCCTCGTTGAGACTCACTCCGAGGTACTACTAACAAGCATACAACTAGCAATTGCCAAAGGCGAAATCGCTCCGGAGCTTGTTCGTGTCTACTGGATCGAATCCCTTCAAGATGGAACCAGCGATGCAATTTCTGTAGATTTTAACGAAAAAGGTCAAGCAGAAAACTCCACTTTGAGCGGCGCCTTTGCAGAGGCCGTACAACTCGGCCAAGACCTTATCACCATGCAACTTTCTGCAGTTAAATCATGATAGCCATATTATCAGATGGTGTAATCGACACCTCATCAAAAACAGCGGACGTTATCAAACTACATAAATTATTTGGATTTGCAGCAGAGGGGAGGCACGTTCTCATTGCAGCCTCTACCGACGAGGCTTCTCGTTGGCTAGATACTCTTGACCCTCCGACACGCGCCATCTACCAACAGGCTCTACTGCTGTCGATTAGATCATCATCAACTCTTTCTATAAATACTGCCACGGTTCGCATAACGGCTACTGACACCCCTGCTAACTGGGACAAATTTTCAGCAACTTTAAACATAAACGATGCGTTAAATCTACTTCAAGAACCACTTGGAATTCTACTGGAAAATGCTAACAACGATTGGCATTTTTTGAGACGTATCATTCGCAGCTCAGAAAGGGTAAAGCTACAACGAGCCATAGACGCTCGTTGGGCGGAACCACTTCACGGTGGCGGTAGCGACCTAACCCAGCGCATAGCCGAACGAGCGAGCGTAGTTACAAAAAGACTTCGAACCTTTGTGCTCTTTGATAGTGATCGTCGTCATCCAGACGAACTAAATCCTGATTGGGCGCCTCAAGCTCCAGAAGCGTGCCAGGGATTTACTACCGAAAAAGTTGTAACCGAAGCTGCAATTGGTGGTTACTGGAGACTCAACAGACGGTTTATAGAGTCTTATATGCCAAAGCAAGAGATGACCCAAGTCTCCGCATTAAAAATTGAAACTGTAGATGCCTTTTTCGACTAAGCAGGCAAGAACAATGGCACTTCAATATAAAAAAAGGATTCAAAGATGATGCGAAAGTTGAGAACGCGCATCGCGCAAAAAATTTATATGCCAACGTGAGCCCAGAGGACAAAGAACTACTTCATGATGGTCTCGGCAGAAAGGTAGCAGATCGCTACAGTGCCTCAGAGGCAATAGAGTTTGACTGGGATCAGGATGCACGACAAGAAGCATTGCGCGCCGTGCCACAGCTAATGCGTTTGCTATAAGTGAGATATTTATGTCAGAAGGCTTAACCGCTCTCGCATCAGAGAACTTGAACCCTAGCCTGCGCAGCTTGCTAGAAGATGTTCAAAAAGGGCACATCCGGGTGCCGCGCTTTCAACGACCATTTGTATGGATGGATTCGCAACGCTTAGATCTTCTTCGATCTATTCGCGACAACATGCCCATTGGGAGCCTACTCGTTTGGCGAACAGTAAAATTCAAACTAGCCTCCTTCGGAAATGTAGGCCCCCACAATATCCCCTCTATTATTGACATTGCACCCGCAACAGGATGGCAGTACCTCTTAGATGGTCACCAGCGGGTTTCAACATTATTAGGCCTTCTACTTCAGCCACTCCAACCAAGCCAGATTAGCGACGACCAGGATAGTGAAAGCATTGATTGGGATATTCAGTATAACTTACTAGAAAATGACTTTGTTTTCCGACGCAAAGCAGACCGAGGTAGAACCAAACAGCCCCTGCTTCCCCTATGGACGTTGCTAGATGGACGGTTGGTAAACAAACACATGCGGGACCTTCGAAAGCGAGCCGAACATGAAGGCTGGACCGATCAAGACTTAGAAGACTGGGAAGAGCGTGCGGATCAACTGTCTTATCGTTTTCAGCAGTGTCGTGTCCCCATCGTAGTAATGGTTTCCGACGATCTCGAACTTGCTGCGAGAACGTTTCAACGCATCAACAGCCTCGGAACTCCGATGGGTGAGGCACATCTTGTTGCGGCTCTAACTTGGAGAGATGACTTTGACTTGAGAGATCAAATCTCCCAGAGGCGTCGCGATCTACCTGCAGGGTGGCGACATATCGATGAAGGGCTATATCTACAAGTCTGCAAAGGGCTTACAGGCTTAGACGTCACGAAAGCAGGACAAACCGAGCTTGTAAAAAAACTATCCGACGACGCATCACTTCTCGACAGGGCAAGCAACTCAATCAAGCAAATAATAGACTGGTTGGCTAATGATATCGGTGTATCGCATGACGACCTTCAACCATACATACTCCAAATTGTAATTCTTGCGAGCATACTTGATAAACTAGCACTAACCAACATACCTAAACCCCAGTTCGAATTATGGCTTTGGAGAACAAGCTGGTCGGAAGTATTCGCAACCGCTGCTTATCGAGATGTACGCTTTGAAACAGAAGCTCTCGAAAACTTGGTAAAGAACAATATAAATGTGTCATGGACTAGAGAGTCCAAGCTACCAGACCGATTCGACTTTAGGTCTGCTAGAGTCCGTCTTTTCACACTTAGACTTGCAAATCAAAAAAATCTCACGGACGCATCAGGCCAAATCACATCAGGAAGAAAGCTTTTAACGGAACATGGTCGAGATGCACTAGTACGAATATTTACAACACCTAAAGGGGCTACACCATCCTTGAAAAAACTGATTCAAGGACCAGGAAATCGCTTCTTGCTATCACCCGAAACCGACACTATTTTTCGAGAAAGACTTAAACATGGGCCGGACTACTCTGAGGATGCATTAGCCGCTCACTTTATTGACTACCACAGCCTTCAATCTCTCCGCTCAGGTGATTTGGAAAGTTTTCTGAAAAATAGGGCTACCGCAATGGAGCAATGGGATCATGATGAGTGGACTTCTTGCGTTGCCCGGGCTGAGGTCTAACCCATTGGTTTGGGTATAAATGTAATTGTATTAACTTCACCGCCCCTACTGCAGATGTATCGTTCTTGAGAAAATCATTCAGCGATTCATCTACGGGGGGCCTTTCAAAACTCCCCATGATACCCATATTGGTATACTACAAGAGGTGGAAAACTTATACACATTCAGCATCTGAGGAGTGCTCGCCGGACATGACAAAAAAATACGCCACTCCCCCAGCTCACCATCGAACAGTCGAGCATGGCGCATCGCCGCCGCCTCTATCGGTCGCTCACGGTAATGGCTCACCATGATTTCACCCCCGAAACTTGTCGCGCACAAACCCTCCAGGGACTTATCCAACTCCGCATACAATAAACCCTTTAACGCTAAGAATTAACTCGACCCGTAAACAACCTTGCTCATAAGCGACCTCACTTCTCCTAGTAGCTCACGAAACTTTACCATCATGGCGTCATCGTCCACCGCCGGTGCTCCCTGCCCACGCTTCTCGCCCAGCCACAACTTCAATAAGCCCGCGACCCGCCCAAGGTCGCCAGCGACCTTGGCCAAGTCGGCGACGGCGGTCAGGTCAACGACAGACTTTATTGGGGTGTTCATATCAACGGCCAAGAGGTAAGCAGACAGGGACAAGTCCGTCTGATCGGGCCGCTCCTGAATCACGCCCCGTTCTTCATCAGACACCTCAACCTTGGTCGGTGGAAGCTCCCGCCGTGTCCTTGGCTTTTGCTCTGTTTCCATGCTTTTTCATTTCTGCTTTTTGAGTCACGGCACCGACGATAAGCCTCGCAGAGCAAGACTGTCCGTTGAGCCAAAGGCGAATAAGGCAAGGCGGTGGCGACCCTAGTTGCGGAGCAGCGTAGGCCTACAACACGCATTTTGCCGTCTCTCTATGCGTAAAACTGCGCAGTTTCGCGCTTGGATTTTGAAATCGTTATCGCGCATGGTTACGCGCTATTAATTGTTCCACTCGGTCAGAAAGAGAACCCCAGGATCTCATTTTGCCGAACGGCGTTGCCGAGCGATTTGCGAGGTGTTAGTAGGACGCCCTGGCCGAGCGCGATGATGCTCGGCACCAGGCGTTGCAAACTCACTACCGAGAACATGCTATGCCAGCCATGCCTCAACGTCCTCCAATCGCCCATACAAGGTAGCCTCGAGCTAGCGGGCCTTTGCTCAATCAGTCGCAATGCGTGGAACAAATCCGGCACACAAAAAAAGCAAAGTACTGCTGAATTCCGCTTCACACTGCACTACCATGCAACCACACAACTATATGATTTAAATTGAAAAAATTTAATTTCAACTATAATTCAATTACTTACGGTTCCGCTCATTTGTGCAGTTGCACTGCAACGGGCCGACGGGAAAGGTTTCGCGAATCAACGGTTGTTTTTCAATAGTCATGGGTGTCCTGCAAGCTCTCTGGCGCGTTCCAAGTGCAGTATGGTGTAGCTTGCCCCTGCTCTGGAAGGAGTCGATTGCGCGGCCTATCCGCTGCTAAGCTACACACGCGCCATTGAAATCCCCCGCTGCAGTCAGTCGCATTTGGAGCAACACCCATGGCGAATCAACAGATCATCTGCGAGCACTGCGACTGCGTGTACGAGAAAGTCACGCTCGCCAAACATCAAAAAGCCCTATGCGTACGTTGCTCGGGCGTACTGCAGCGCTATAACGGCTTGTCGGTGCAGCAACGCCTCGCCCTGACGGTGACTGCCGCAGTGCTGTGGACCTTCGCCAACTTTTATCCGGTGATGAGCATCAGCCTGCAGGGTTTGAAAAACAGCGCCACCCTCTGGGACTCAGTGGTTGCACTGAGCCTGGGGCCGATCACGTTCATTGCCTTGGTAGCGGCGATTTCCATCATTATCGCGCCGGTGTTTCAGCTGCTATTGCTGATCTGGGTGCTGAGTTTCGCCTTGGCCGGCAGGCGCTCGCCGGCGTTCAAGCTGTGCATGCGCTGGCTCGAAGCACTCCGGCCCTGGAGCATGCTGGAGGTGTGCCTATTGGGCGCGATGGTCGCGGTGTTCAAGCTGGCCGGCATGCTGGATGTGATCCCAGGCACCGGCCTGTTCGCCTTGGCCGCCCTGAGCCTGTTGCTGATCCGCATTGCCGGGCGCGATGTGCGCGACCTGTGGGACACCGTATGAATTCACCGCCCACCGCCCGCGAGCTGAACCTGTGCCTGTGCCACACCTGCGGCCAGCCCTGCGACATGCGCCTTGAGCCCACCGAGTGCGACCGCTGTGGCGCCGCGCTGCATCGGCGCAAGGTGCAGTCCCTGACCCGAACCTGGGCCTACATGCTCACCGCCCTCGCCTTTTATGTCCCGGCCAATTTATTGCCAGTGATGAACACCACCATGCTCGGCTCGGGCGCAGACAGCACCATCATGAGCGGCGTGCTGGAGTTCTGGCAACATGGCGCCTGGGACATTGCGCTGATCATTTTCATCGCCAGCATTGCCGTGCCGGGCATCAAGTTCCTGTCGCTGGGGCTGCTGCTGGTCACTGTGCAGCGCAATAGCCAGTGGGCGCGCAAGGAGCGTTCGAAGCTGTTTCGGTTTATCGAACTGATCGGCTATTGGTCGATGCTCGATGTCATCGTGGTCGCCCTGGTGGCCGCACTGGTGAAGTTTCAAGCCCTGGGCACGATAGAACCGCGCCTGGGCATTCTGTTTTTTGGCCTGGTGGTCGTGTTTACGATGCTCGCGGCCATGAGCTTTGATCCCCGGCTAATCTGGGAAAACCCACATAACGAGGAGACCTCGGATGAGCTCATCCAAGGCTGACACCCCTGCGGGGCAACCCGTGATCAAGACGCGTCGTTTCAGTGTCTCGCTGGTCTGGATCGTGCCGATTGTCGCCGTACTGGTGGGGATCTCGCTGGTGATTCACAGCGTCATGCAACAAGGGCCGACCATCGTCCTCAACTTCAAGACCGGCAGCGGGCTGGTTGCCAACAAAACCGAGGTCAAATACCGCAACGTGGTGATCGGCCAAGTAACCGCCGTAGCTCTGAGTGATGACCAGAAAAGCGTCAATGCCACCGTCGAACTGGTCAAACAGGCCGAAAGCTTCACCCGCGAAGATTCGAAATTCTGGGTGGTGCGCCCGCGCATTGGCGCAGGCGGCGTGTCGGGCATCGACACGTTGTTGTCCGGCGACTATATCGGCGCGGACATCGGTCAATCCGAGACCCGCGCCAAGCACTTCACCGGATTGGAAAACCCGCCGCCCATCACCTACGGCGAGCCGGGCAAGCGCTTCACCCTGCACACCCAGGCCCTGGGTTCCCTGGACATCGGCTCCCCCGTCTATTACCGCAAGATCCCGGTGGGCCAGGTGGTGGCCTATGAGCTGGACAACGAGGGCAAGGGCGTGAATGTCGAAATCTTCGTGCATGCGCCCAATGATGTGTACATCACCGAGAACACGCGGTTCTGGAATGCCAGCGGCGTCGACTTGAGCGTCGGTGCCAATGGCTTTGCGCTGAAAACCGAATCCTTGTCGTCCATGTTGATGGGGGGGATTGCCTTCCAGGCGCCGCCCTACAACCCCAATGACAAACCGGCCGAAGAAAGTCGCAGCTTTGAATTGTTCGAAGACCAGCAAAGCGCCCTCGCCCCGCCCAACGGCAAGGGGCAATACATGGTCCTGCGCTTCGATCAGGCCCTGCGCGGGCTGAAAGTCGACGCACCGGTGGAGTTCCTCGGCGTCGAGTTCGGCAGGGTTGTATCGATCAACCTGGATTTCGATGCAAAGAAACGCACCTTCCCGGTCAATGTCGGCATCGTGATCTACCCGCAACTGCTCGGCGAGGCTCACACCAAGCTGCTCAAGGCCATGAACAATAACCCTGACGATGAGGCAGCCGGCGTACGCCTGATCGGGACCTTCATCGAAAACGGCCTGCGCGCCCAGGCTCGCAGCGGTAACTTGCTGACCGGCCAGCTCTACATCGCCCTGGACTTCTACCCCAAGGCAGAAAAAGTCGCGTTCGACCCGAACCAGCGCCCCGTGGGCATCCCCACCATCCCGGGCAACCTGGAACAGCTGCAAGAGAAGTTCGAAGGCATCGTCAACAAGATCAGCCAACTGCCTGTCGAGCGTATTGCCGGCAACCTCGACGCCAGCCTGGTCGAACTGCGCAAGGGCCTGGCGCAATTCAACGCCAAGACGCTGCCGGGTGTGCAAACGACCTTGGCCGACGTGAGCAAGACCCTGCAATCGGCCAGTTCAACCCTGGCCGAAGACTCGCCGCAGCGTGAACAACTGACCCAGACCCTCGACGAGTTGGGGCGCATGTCGCGTTCCCTGCGCGAGCTTTCGGATTATCTGGGCCGGCATCCGGAGTCGCTGATTCGCGGCCGCCCCGATAACGCCGCACCGACGGACCTGCAAGGGCCACCCCGCAAATGACCATTGGAGCCGCCATGACATTGCCGTTGAAGATCACGTTACTGAGCGCCCTGCTGCTGCTCGGTGCCTGTCGCAGTGAACCCATCGCTTTTCATACCCTGACCCCGGCGCACTTGAGCCCGAGTACGCGAGCAGAGGCCGGCGGTGTGCGCATTGAGAGCATCAGCGTGCCGCCTCAGGTCGACCGCGCGCAGATAGTGATCCGCCAGGGCGACAGCGGCCTGGCGATTCTTGAAACCCAGTGGTGGGCCGCCACCCTCGCCGATGAACTGAGGAGCGCCTTGGTCGATCAATTGGCCAACAGCAATGCCCGGCAAGCCGTGGCTTTACGCGTAGACGTGCAGCGGTTTGACTCGGTACCGGGGCAGTACGCATTGCTCGATGTGCGCTGGCGCCTGAGGCAAGTCAATGGCGATCGCCCGGCCTTGACCTGCCGCACCACCTTGCAATCTCCTGCCGGGCCGAGCATCGACGAGTTGGTGGTGGCGCATCAGAACAACCTCAAGCGTTTCGCGGCGCTGATCAATCAGACCGTCGACACCTCACTCAAAGGCTGCCCGACCACGCCATAAACCCAGGGCTCAGGCCAACAAGCCCATGGCCTTGGCCCGCGCTACTGCCTGGGTACGACGCTCCACGCCGAGCTTGCTGTTGATGTGGCTGGCGTGGGTCTTCACCGTGTGCAGAGAGATGAACAACTGGTTGCTGATTTCCTGGTTTGAACAGCCTTGGGCAATCAGTTGCAGCACCGCCAGCTCTCGGGTGCTGAGGGTTTCCTGTTGAGGTGCGGCTTCAACTGCGCTGACTTGGGGCAGCAACGCCAGCAAGCTCTGATTGAGCAGCCCATGGGAATCCTTGCCCAACTGCTCGCGCATCCACTGCGGGTAACCCTCCAACAACCGTTGAAACGGCTGCAACGCACCACCCGAACCGGCTTCCAGGGCACGGGCGAACACCGGCCTGGCCTTGGCTTCCTGGCCATTATCCAGAAGTAACTGCACCTGCTGGACCAGCGCCATCAGGGCAATCATCTGGCGCCCACTGTCATGAGCCTGCTGGGCCAGCGCTTCCAGGCGTTGCAGCGCGCTGTCGGGCTGATGGCGCGTGGCATCGAGCGCGGCTTGTTGCAGCTCGATATGTTGCGGCAAGTGCGGATGAAACTCGGGGGCGGCCGCAGCGTGCTCGCCGTTGTAGGTCTGCCCCAGGCGGGCCAGCCAGGCGTCGGCCAGGTCAGTGCGCCCCTGGGCCAGCCACAACTCGCATTTGATCAGGGTGATCATCGCCAGGTAATAGATCGGCGGCACATCCCAGATGTGCATCAAGCGCTCGGCCTCGGCCAGTTCGGCAAAAGCATGGGCAAACTCCCCACGCCGCCCTTCGAAGCTGGCGATGACGCAGTGCCCGATCAGCACGCTGATATCGCGGCAGGCACGGGCCTCGGCCAGGCCGGCGCGCAAACGCGCCAGGCCGGCTTCGGGCTGGTAACGCACCAGCAGCAGGTACCCCTCGTACAGCGACAGGCGTGCGCGCACGGCATACAGGCGCTGGGGCGCCAGCCCATGCAGGCGCTCGAGGCCCTGGCGGGCTTCATCCAGGGAACGCAGGATCTCCCCCCGCGCCTGCAGCACCCGCGCCCGGTCGTAATGGGCCAAGGCTTCAAACAAGGGGTTACCGACGCGCTGCGCCAGCTCCAACGATTCGCGGTTCAGACCACGAGCGCGCCACAGGTCGGCATCGACGATCGCCAGGTTGGACAGGGTCGAGAGGCACATCAGGCGCTGGCCGTAACGCTTTGGCGGCAAGCTTTCCAACGCTTCGTTGCAATAGCGCTGGGTCAGCTCACGGTCTCCGCGCCCACGGGCAATAATCCCGCTCAGCGCCAACCATTGGGCCAACATGGATTTTTGCGCGGTGGCCGATGGCGCCGGCAGGAAGCGGCTGAGGTAGCTGGACAGCTCCTGCGCTGCATCCAATTGGCATGCGAGCCCCAGCGCCCAGCTGTACAGCACGATCAAACGCGGCGTGCTGATCAGCAGGCTGTCGGGCAAGTCCATCTTCCAGCGCAGCAGCATGCCGATGTTCTGCTCTGCCAGCAGTTGCTCTTCGGACAGGTTCTGCACCAGATTCGCCGCCACATCCAGATGCCCGGCCCGCAGCGCCTGCTCCACCGCCTCGTCGATCAAGCCCTGGGTGTTAAACCAGCGACAGGCGCGCAAGTGCAGGCTGGCCGGCGGCAAGGTGGCGCTTTTCTCGCGGCGGGTACGCAGCAGGTCGGAGAACAAATGGTGATAACGGTACCAGTGCCCTTGCTCATCCAACGGCACCAGGAACACTTGATGAGCCTGCAAATAGCGCAGGATTTCTGCGCTGTCATGGGCCTCGCGGACGGCGTCGCATAATTCGCTGCAAAAACGCTCCTGAGGTGCGGTGTCATACAGGAACGCTTGCACTTCTGCGGGCAGGCAGTCGATGACTTCTTCGAGCAGGTAATCGCGAATCAGCCCTTCGCCACCGTGCAGGCTTTGCGGCAAGGCGCCCTCACTGCCGGCTTCGGAGGCCGCCAACAACCAGAAGCGCAGGCCGGCGACCCAGCCCTCGCTACGACGGATCAGGTTTTCCAACGCCTCACCGCGCAATGCATTGCCGTGTCCATCCAGCACCGCCAGGGATTCGTCATGGGTCAGGCGCAGGTCTTGCTCATGCAGTTCCAACAGGTGTCGCGACAGACGCAGGCGTGCCAGGTGCCAGTCCGGACGCTGCCGGCTGGTGACCAGCACCACCAGGCCATCAGGCAAATGATTGAGAAAAAACTGCAGGCAGCGATCCAGCACCGGGCCCTGGGCCAGGTGATAGTCATCCAGCACCAGCAATAACGGCGAACGTGCAGACAGGTGCACGGCCAGTTCGTCGAGCAGGCCATCGAGCCATTCTTCGAAGGCAAAGGGTTGGTGACGCTGGCGCATTTTCAGCAACCCCAGGGATTGGGCGCCGAGTTGCGGAAAATACTGTTGCAAGCCGTCGAGCAGCCGCTCCAGGAAACGGCCGGGGTCACTGTCACGAGGGCTCAGGCCCAACCACAGGCTTTGCCACTGGGCTGGCAAGCCCTGGCAGAACTCCACCGCCAACGAACTCTTGCCGAACCCCGCGGGCGCGCTGACCAGCAACAGTCGCCCATCAAGGCCCGCATTCAGCCGTTCGCACAGGCGCGGGCGCAGCACGTAGCCGTCAGGCAGCGGGGGCCGGTAAAAGCGGCCTTCCAGGGTCGGCATCACCACACTGGCAGGCCCATGGGTTCGGGACAGATCAGTCATCGCCGGGCTCTTGTAGAAGGCTGTTGTCGGCATTGCAGATGTCCGCAGACTAGCGGTAAAAGCGGCGGGATTGTAGATCTTTGCAACAAATGGCTGAAAAAGAACTGCGACAAGAAATATCCCTTCCAGCCGCCAAGCAAGAAGCAGGAGCGAGCTTGCTCGCGAAGCACAAAAAAAAACGCGCCCATCCAGGAATGATCGTTCCCACGCTCTGCGTGGGAATGCAGACTTCGACGCTGCGCGTCGACTTTTGAGGCGTGACGCAGAGCGTCACAGGAAGCACTCCCACGCAGAGCGTGGGAGCGATCATTCAGAGAGCATCAGCAGAGGTTAGCGAACACCGTCCTGGCGCAGGGCCGCAGGGGTGAAGTCGCTGGTGCTGGCGGTGAAGCCGAAGTCATAGGCCTGCTTCTCTTCGTTCTTCATGCCCAGGGCCAGGTAGCGGCCGGACTGCAGGTCGTAGAGGGTTTCCAGGGCGTACCACGGCACTTGCTTGTCGTAGTAGTTCTCGCCATGGGCCTCGGCGACGCGCCACAGTTGGCCACGACCGTCGTAGTGGTCGATCACCGCTGCCTGCCAGGTGTCTTCGTCGATGTAGAAGTCACGCTTGGCGTAGATGTGGCGCTGGCCTTCCTTCAAGGTGGCGACCACGTGCCAGACACGGCGCAGCTCGTAGCGAGCCAGGTCCTGGTTGATGTGGCCAGCCTTGATGATATCGGCGTACTTGAGCTTGGGATCGTCGATCTTGTAGCTGTTGGAGGCAATGTAGATTTCTTTCTTGCCTTCCAGCTTCCAGTCGTAGCGGTCCGGCGCACCGTTGTACATGTCGAGGTTGTCGGAGGTGCGCAGGCCGTCGGCGGCAGTACCCGGCCCGTCATAGGACACTTGCGGCGCCCGACGCACACGGCGCTGCCCGGCGTTGTAGACCCAGGCCGAACGCGGTTCTTTGATCTGGTCCAGGGTTTCGTGCACCAGCAGCACACCACCGGCCAGGCGCGCTGGCGCGGTAACTTGCTGCTTGAAGTAGAACAGCACGTTGCCTGGGTTTTTCGGATCGAAGTCCTTCATCTTGTCGCGGAACACGAACTGGTCGCGGAAATACACCAGGCTGTAGGAACCGTTGGTTTGCGGGGTGGCCTGGGTAACCAGGCGGGTCACGCTGCCACCGCGATAACGGGTGATGTGGTTCCAGATCACTTCAACGCCGCTCTTGGGAATCGGGAACGGGACGGCGGTTTCAAAGTTTTCCAGACCGTTGCCGCCGGACACCAGGTTGGTGGTGGTGGCGTTTTTCTTGATCGAGGCAAACACCTCGGCCGGCACGGTGGCGCCGCGATGGGTCGGGTACACCGGCATCTTGAAGCTGTCCGGGTAACGCTTGAACATCGCGTATTGCCCGGGGGCCAGCTTGTCTTTGTACTGCTCGACGTTCTGCGCGGTGATGGTGAACTGCGGTTGCTCGCTGGCATACGGGTTGGCGAGGAAACCACGGGCGTCGACCGCACCGGCATTGGTCGGCAATGGCGACCATTTTGGAATGGTGCCGGCCGCGTTACCGGCCATCTCGGCGCCCATCGGGGTCAGGGTCGTGCCGAGCTTGGCGGCTTCATCTGCCGAGACTGCCGCCATGACGTTACTCGCCAGGATCGACAGCCCAAGCACACCCACGTGCAACAGACTTTTTGTTATTTTCATGCTCTGGTCTTCCTGAATACATGCCACTTGAAAAGAGTGTGCTTAGAAGTTGGCGCCGAAGCTCAAGGCGACAAAGTCGCGGTCATCCACAGTGCTGAACTTGCCACCAAAGAAGTTGGTGTACGCCAGGCTCGCGGTATAGGTGTTCTGGTATTCGGCATCCAGGCCCAGGCTGACCGCCTTGCGACCTTCTTCAAAGTTGCCGCCAGGGCCTGGCGAGTAACCTTTGACGTCATGGGACCAGGCCACGTTGGGCTTGAGGTTCACGCCCGCGAACACGTCCGGGTATTCCCAGATGGCACGGGCGCGGTAGCCCCAGGACGTTGCGGTGGTATAGCCGTCGTTGTTGCAGTTGGTGTTCAGGCCAGCAGCGTTGGGCAAGCCGGCGCCGTTGGCGGTGGAGTTGTTGAGGGCGTTGCAGAACCCACCTGGCAGCGTGCCTGGGCCGAACACCGGGTCGCGGCCGTAACGAGCCTGGGATTTGCTTTCCAGGCCACCCACGTGGGTCACGCCGATTTCACCGACGGTGGTGAGGCGGCTGGCGCCCATGACCTGGTCGAAGAAGTGCGTGAAGGTGGTCTGGAACTGGGTGACCTCCTTGCGGTTGTAGCCGTGCAGGTCCTGGCCCGGCGTGCCCTTGAGCACGGACGCATTGCCAAAGCCGGGGATCGGCGTGACACCGGCGAACAGAATGTCAGTGGTGCTCAACTGCACCGGCGCATTCGGACGGTAGCTCAACTCACCGCTCCAGGCGGTGCCGGTAGGCAAGGTGGTGGAGAAGCTCAGGCCGTAGAGGCGAATATCTTCCGGGTACTCGACGAAGTAGTTCGAGCTACCCGCCACGATCAACGGTCGCAAGGCCCCCAGTGGCCCCAGCGGACGCGTGTAGGCCGCCGATGGCGCGCCCTGCGCACTGAAGATCGGCGCACGGCTGTGGTAGTTCATGAAGTAGGCGCCGAATTCGGTATCCAGCGGTTCGAAGTTGTAGCGCATGGCCACGCCAAACTGGCCGCTGTCGCGGGCATCACGGTCCGGCCCACGGCGCACCAGCACGCCTTCGCTGTTCACGTCCACCCCCAAGGCACCCAGGGTCGGCAGGGCGGCGGCAGGAATGGTCGAACGCTTGTTCAGTACCCGCAGGTTATTGCTGCAACCATCGGAGATCACGTCCGGCTGCGAGAAGAACGTGCCGCAGTTATCGGTCACGGTCTGGTCCCACTCCAGCTGGTAAAACGCCTCGGCCGACAGGTTGTCGGTGAGCGACTGGGACACGTAGAACATGTTCACTGGGATCAAGCCTTCCTTGATCTCGGCCCCCGGACGGCGAAACGCCGACACGTCGATCGGGTTGATGGAGTTGATGCCGCCGCCGATGAAGGTACTTTCGCCCCAGCTCACCACCTGCTTACCAAAACGCACGGAACCCGGCGCATCGGCAATCGAGTAGTTGTGGTAGACGAATGCGTCGAGAATCTGCCCGCCCGAAGACTTGGCGCCTTCCTTGCGGTTGTTGTCGCTGATGTCCTTGAACGGACGGCTTTCGTCCTTGAGTTCAAAGTCGTACCAGTACTTGCCCCGCACAAACACACCGGTGTCGCCGTACTTCAGTTCCAGGTCGTGGATGCCCTTGAAGATCTTCGAGAACGTCTCGCCGCGCTTGAAGTTCAAGTGGCCGTCATCGGAGGTCTGGGACAGGCCCTTGCCGCCGTTGTTGGCACCGATCAGGTCACGATTGGGTTTGGCCGTGGACCAGCTCGCCCCCACGGAAAGCGACGAGTCAAAGCTCCCTTCGATTTCACCAATGTTGAAACTGACGCCGAATGCCGGCCCGGCGAGCGTAGAAGCGAGGCTGACGGCCAGGGGCAGTCTTGCCCGGCGCCAGAACTGGTTTACTGAGGTCATCGACGCTACTCCATGTGCATATTTTATTGTTATGGCAGTGAGCCCTTTCTTCAGATGTAACGGCCGGGATACAACGATTCCAATGCCGCATCGCCACCGAGCCTCCATGGCTCGAAGCGCAACATCCGCGAAAAACTCTGAAAGGGACTATAGCCAGAGGGGGGTAGTGCTTGATCCCTCTAAAGTGTGATTTGCATCACCAACCTGTCTGCCACAACCCTTTCGCCACGCCGACGAAGGTCGACGCGGGAAGGATGGCTGAAATTCGGCAAATCACAAGTAAAGGCTTGATATAGAGCATTGCCGCGCCCGAACGGGCGCGGCGAGAGGGTTTAGAGCGTGGACAGGAACGTGCTGTTGTTGGCCTGCCATTCGATGATGTCGACACGGATACGTTTCTTGTCGAGTTTGCCGACACTGGTCTTGGGAATTTCAGTAACAACGGCGATCTGGCTCGGGATCGCCCACTTGCTCAAATGGCCCAGCTCGACAAAAGGCTTGAGGTGTTCCTTGAGCTCTCGCGCATCGATCACATGCCCTTCACGCACCACCAACAAGGCGAAGGGCCGCTCGCCCCATTGCGGGTCGGCAATGCCCACCACCGCCACTTCCCGTACCGCCGGGTGGCGGCTGACCAGATCTTCGAGTGCCAGGGAAGAGATCCATTCGCCGCCGGTCTTGATCACATCCTTGATGCGGTCGCGGATATCAATCACACCGAAGGCATCCAGCGTGGCCACATCACCGGTGTGCAGCCAGCCACCGGCCCATAGCTCGGCGCCCTTGTGCGGCTCGTTGTAGTAACCCTCGGTCAGCCACGGCGCGCGCAGGACCAGTTCGCCCTGGGTTTCGCCATCGGCGGGTAGGAAACGACCGTCGGTGTCCATGATTGCCGCCTCGACCAACGGGCCCGGCACACCGGCCTTGATGCGGTAGGTGGTGCGCTCATCTTCGCTGCCGGCCATCAGCTCATCATTGAGGTGAGCGCAGGACACCAGCGGCCCGGTCTCGGACATGCCATACGCAGCGGTCAGCTGAATGCCACGAGCCTTGGCAGCTTCATACAGCGAACGGTTGAGGGCGCTGCCGCCGATGACGATTTTCCAGCCGCCGAAATCCACGTTCTGCGCAGCCTTGGCGTTGAGCACCATTTGCAGAATGGTCGGCACACAGTGGGAGAACGTCACCTTCTCCTTGCGCCACAGTTCCACCAGGTATTCGGGGTCGTAGCGGCCGGGGTACACCTGTTTGAGCCCGAGCATGGTCGCCACATACGGCAAGCCCCAGGCGTGTACGTGGAACATCGGCGTGATCGGCATATACACATCGTTGGTGCCCAGCAGGCGCACGCTGTCGACGCTGCCCATGATGGTCGCCACGCCAATGGTGTGCAGCACCAGTTGCCGGTGGGTGAAGTACACGCCCTTGGGGTTACCGGTGGTGCCGGTGGTGTAGAAGGTGGTGGCGACCGAGTTTTCGTCGAAATCCTCGAAGTCATAGATGGGGCTGGCCGCGGCCAGCAGGGTTTCATACTCACCCACCAGGTTGGGTAGCTCGGCGGTGAGGGTGTCACCATCGGTAATCAACAAGGTCTTGTCGACGGTGGTGAGCTGCCCGGCAATGGCCTGGTAGAGCCCCACGAACTCACTGTTGACCAGCACAAAGCGGTCTTCGGCGTGGTTCATGGTGTACAGAATCTGTTCTGGCGACAGGCGCACGTTGATGGTGTGAATCACCGCGCCGATCATCGGGATGGCGAACATGCACTCCAGGTAACGGTGGCTGTCCCAGTCCATCACCGCCACAGTATCACCAGCCTTGACCCCGGCTTCGGTCAGCACATTGGC
Source organism: Pseudomonas sp. KT_2_4 (assembly GCF_041410225.1). Classification (NCBI taxonomy): domain Bacteria; kingdom Pseudomonadati; phylum Pseudomonadota; class Gammaproteobacteria; order Pseudomonadales; family Pseudomonadaceae; genus Pseudomonas; species Pseudomonas sp. KT_2_4. The sequence continues at coordinate 4,968,522 of NZ_CP166962.1, read as the reverse complement.
CAGGCGCGCAACGCGCTCGATCAGCGTCGGGTAGCTGTAGCGCAGCTTGTCGCGGTAGATAATTTCTCGGGTCTTCTCGTAGCGAGTCCCGGACATCAACAGGCGCTTGATCAACAGCGGGTACTGGTACGCACCTTCTGCGGGCGGGATAACACGGGTCTGCAACATAAGAATCCCTTTAATGACTGCACGGTCTTGGCTTGAAGACCTGCACTGTAGAGCGCTTATGTTTCAGCCAAATCAGCCAAAGGAATGATTTGCAGGGACCAGCAAATGCTAGCGTTACGCCATTACCGAGGACCTAATGAGACCCAATGTGGGAGCGGGCTTGCTCGCGAATGCGGAGTGTCAGCCAGTATATCTTTGACTGAACCACCGCATTCGCGAGCAAGCCCGCTCCCACATTTGGACTGTGCTGACTTGAGAAAAGTGATTATTTCATGCTGGTAAAGGCCAGCTTCACCCCGATGGCAATCAACACCGCGCCCATGGTCCGATCAAACCAATGACCCATCTTTGCAAACCCGGCGCGCACGCGCTGCTGGCTGAACAACATGGCCACCAGGCAAAACCACAGGGCCGTGGCCACCGCCAGGTACACACCGTAACCAGCCTGTACCGCCAGCGGTGTGTGGGGGTTGATCACCACGGTGAACAGCGACAGGAAGAACAGCGTGGCCTTGGGGTTCAAGCCATTGGTCACAAAGCCTGCGGTAAACGCGCCGCGTGGGGTGCGCTCGCCCGCTTCACGGTGCAACTCGCCCTCGGCTGCAGGCTTGGCCGGCTGAGCGCGCAGGGCCTTGAAGCCGATGTACAGCAGGTACGCGGCTGCGGCCCACTTCAACGCATTGAACAGCACAATAGACTGGGACACGATCAAGCCGATACCCAGCAACGAGTAACCCACATGCAGGAAAATCGCCGAACCGACGCCCAAGGCCGTCCAGGTTCCGGCACGGCGGCCGTGGGTCACGCTTTCACGCACCACCACGGCGAAATCCGGGCCGGGGCTCGCCACTGCCAACAAGTGAATCAAGGCTACGGTCAAAAACTCGGCGACGTACATGCTCACTCCATTAAGTAACTGATTATTTCATCTGATAGGCTCGGCAGATTACGCCTTCGAACCTCGTCGCAAAAGGTACAGTTGATCATGAACAATCGCCGCGCCGTCTTCCTCGACCACCCTTCCCTGGACTTGGGCGACCTCGACCTCAGCGGTTTGCATGACTGCTTCAGCCAGCTTCAGTTGTTTGAACAGACCACGCCAGAAAATGTGCTGGAGCGCTTGCAGGGCGCCCAAGTCGCCATCAGCAATAAAATCCCGCTCACGGCGCAAACCCTGGCCGCCTGCCCCGAGCTCAAACTGATCCTGGTGTCGGCCACTGGCACCAACAATATCGACCTTGAAGCGGCCCGCGCCCACGGCATCACCGTGAGCAACTGCCAGGGCTATGGCACGCCGTCGGTGGCACAACATACGATCATGCTGCTGCTCAACCTCGCCACGCGCTTGAAGGACTATCAACAGGATGTGGCCGCTGGCAAATGGCAGCAGGCCAAACAGTTTTGCCTGCTGGACCATCCGATCGTCGAACTGGAAGGCAAAACCCTCGGCCTGCTCGGCCACGGTGAATTGGGCAGTGCCGTGGCACGCCTGGCCGAAGCGTTCGGCATGCGCGTGGTGCTCGGCGCGATACCTGGGCGCCCTGCCCGCGCCGACCGTGTGCCGCTGGACGAATTGCTGACCCAGGTCGATGCGCTGACCCTGCATTGCCCACTCAATGAACACACCCGCGACTTTATCGGCGCCCGTGAACTGGCGCTGCTCAAGCCCGGCGCGTTTATCGTCAACACCGCACGCGGTGGCTTGATCAATGAACAGGCCCTGGCCGACGCGCTGCGCAGTGGTCATCTTGGCGGCGCCGCGACTGACGTGTTGAGTGTCGAGCCGCCAGTCACTGGTAATCCGCTGCTGGCGGGAAACATTCCACGCTTGATCGTCACGCCCCACAACGCCTGGGGCAGTCGCGAAGCGCGGCAGCGCATCGTCGGCCAGCTCACGGAAAACGCCCAGGGCTTTTTCAACGGCGCCCCGCTGCGCGTCGTCAGTTGATAAACTGCGCCCCTTTTCAAGGAGCAGACTATGGATCCGCGCAGTGAAGTACTGCTTCGCCAGGCCGAACTTTTTCAAGGCAACCTGCTGCTCGTAGGTTTGCCTGCCGACGATTTGCTTGGGCGCCTGCCCAATGCCCACGGCTGGTGCTGGCATGCCGGTGACCAAGCGGCGCTCGATGCGCGCTTCGCAGAGCGCAGCCAGTTTGGCGTGACGGTGCCAGAGCGCGCCTTTGATGCGGCGGTGATTTTCCTGCCCAAGTCCAAAGACCTCACCGACTACCTGCTCAACGCCGTGGCCGCGCGCCTGCCTGGCGCTGAGCTGTTTCTGGTGGGCGAGAAAAAGGGGGGTATCGAAAGCGCCGCCAAACAGATGGTTCCGTTCGGCAAACCGCGCAAGCTCGATAGTGCACGGCATTGCCAGCTGTGGCAGGTCACCGTCGCCAACGCGCCGCACGCCGTGGAGCTTGAGAGCCTGGCACAGGTCTTCGACGTACCGCTGGCCGAAGGCCCGCTGAAGGTGGTGAGCTTGCCAGGGGTGTTCAGCCATGGTCGCCTGGACCGCGGCACCGAGTTGTTGCTGGAGCACTTGGACAAGCTGCCCAGCGGCAACCTGCTCGATTTCGGTTGCGGCGCCGGGGTGTTGGGGGCTGCGGTCAAACGCCGCTACCCGCATAACACCGTGACGATGCTGGATGTGGATGCCTTCGCCGCCGCCAGCAGTCGCCTGACGCTGGCAGCGAACGGCCTGGAAGCTGATGTGTTGACCGGTGACGGCATCGACGCCGCGCCCATGGGTTTGAACGCGATTTTGAGCAATCCGCCGTTCCATGTCGGCGTGCACACCGATTATTTCGCCACGGAGAACCTGCTGCGAAAAGCGGCGAAACACCTGGCAAAAGGTGGCGAACTTCGCCTGGTCGCCAATAGTTTCCTGAAGTACCAGCCACTGATCGAAGAGCATTTGGGCATCTGCGCAATCAAGGCCGAAGGCAACGGTTTTCGCATTTACCGCGCCAAGCGCCCCTGACGAAGGTTTGAAAAAGAACGCTTGCCGAATGGGTTTTGCCTAGGCAGAATCCGCAGCGTCCTAGGGGAGTAGTCTCCCACGAGCGCCATGCTCGTCCGGCATACGTCAACATACTTGGTCAGCAGACCATGGCGTATGCGACCCAGGAGTCCGCACAGACGGACCGGGGTTTGACAAGACCTATGACACGCACACCTTACCCGGGGCGGGAAGGCTGTACGTGTCATAGCCGTGTCGACCCGCCCCTGGAAACTACCTGATGCTGGATTCACTACTCGTTCCTACCGCAATCGTTGCCTTGGCCGAAATCGGCGACAAGACGCAACTGCTCGCACTCATCCTTGCTGCGCGCTTTCGCAAGCCCTGGCCGATCATCGCCGGTATCGTCGCCGCGACCCTGGCCAACCATGCGGCGGCCGGTGCCGTGGGCGCCTGGTTCGGGAGTTTCTTCTCGGATGCGGTGCTGCACTGGATCCTCGCCGCGAGCTTCTGCGCCACGGCGCTGTGGACTCTGGTGCCGGACAAACTCGATGATGACGAAGCCAGTACCACCCGTAAGTTCGGGCCCTTCCTGACCACCTTGATTGCATTCTTCCTCGCCGAAATCGGTGACAAGACCCAGATCGCCACGGTGATGCTGGCGGCGCAATACCCGGAACTTTGGCTGGTGATTATCGGTACCACCCTGGGCATGTTGATTGCCAACGTTCCGGTGGTGCTGGCGGGGAATTTTGCCGCGGAGAAGCTGCCGCTGACCTTGATTCGTCGCTTGGCGGCTACGGCGTTCTTCGTGCTGGCGGTTATTGCGGTGTACAAGGCCATGCAGAGCAGCGGCTGGCTGTAAACCGATCAGGGCGGGAGGAGCGGGCTTGCCCGCGATAGCGGCGTATCAGTCACTGAATCTGTTGCTGAACGGGCGTTATCGCAGGCAAGCCAGCTCCCACAGTGGTCCAGAATCAGCGCCTGGCATAGGACCCTGTGGGAGCGGGCTTGCCCGCGAAGGCGAGGTATCAGTCACTGAATGAGTCACTGCAACACCGCATTCGCGAGCGAACTCGCTGCCACAGGGCGTCGATCAGGACTTCTTGGCCTGCTGGTAGAGCGGCATTACCTTCGGAATCGCCGCCTGCAAGGACGCGATGCGGCTGTCGGAAGCCGGGTGCGTGCTCATGAATTCCGGCGGTGCGCCTTCCGAAGCCTTGGCCATCTTGCTCCACAAGGTGATGGCCGCGTTCGGGTTGTAACCAGCGCGGGCGGCCAGTTCCAGGCCGATCAGGTCGGCTTCGTTTTCATTGCTGCGGCTGTTGGGCAAGGTCATGCCGTAGTTGGCCACGGTATCGGCCAGTGCCAGGCTGTCCTGGCCGAGACCGAATATTGCCCCGGCGCCCTGCTTGGCCATCTGGATACCGTAAGCCTTGGACATGGCTTCTCGGCCGTGCTCACGCAAGGCGTGGGCGATTTCATGGCCCATCACGGCGGCCAGTTCGTCATCGGTGAGCTTGAGGTTGTCGATCAAGCCGCTGTACACCAGGATCTTGCCGCCAGGCCCGCAGTTGGCGTTCATCTCATCGCTTTTGATCAGGTTAACATCCCAGTTCCACTGGGCCGCATCCGCGCGGAAAGTCGGAGCCTGGGCGATCAGGCGCTTGGCAATGGCCTGCACGCGCTTGGCGTTGGCGCTGGTCTTGTCCAACACCCCTTTGCTGCTGGCTTCACCCAGGGTCTGCTGATAAGACTGGGCATACATCTGGTCGACTTCCTGGCTCGACAGCATGCTGAACATGTACTGCTTGCGCTCCACCCCAACGGCGCCGCCGCTGGTGGTATTGACCGACTGACAACCCGCCAGCAGCATCGCTGCAACCAAACCGCTTACCACCAATGACTTCTTCATGAACACGCTCCCTGAAAACATGGCGCGTATCGTAGGCGGTCATTGGTATCTGCGCCAGATACACCAGACGTTTAACCGCTGAATTTCAGATACATCCGAACGCGACCGGACTGGCAAAGCTCACGCCGGGGTCAGGCACTCGGGCCCATTGAGCTTCGGATCGTTGACCATATTGGCCAGCACCCGCTCGCGCAGCACGGCAGGCTCAGCCGCCAGCAGGCTCTGCAATACATGCAGCGGTGTCTCGGGGTCGAGCCAGGCGGCCTGCGCTGCCGCGTCCAGGATCAATGGCCGGCGCTGACTTTGCGCCGCTTGGGTAACCACCGCCGTACTCAGCCATACCTGCTCCTGCACCGGATACGCTTCCCACACTGCGGCAAAGAACAACGTGGAGCCCTCCCCCGGCGTGAGCCAATACGGGCGCTTGCGCTGGGTGCCGCGCCATTCGTAGAAACCGTTGGCCGGCAGCAGGCAGCGGCGCTGGCGGAACGCTTCACGGAACATCGGTTGTTCGGCCAGGGTTTCGGCGCGGGCATGGGCTGGGGTACGCGACAGGTCTGTCAGCCAAGGCGGCGTAAGGCCCCAACGGGCACGCGCCAGGGTGAGCTGGCCTTCGCTCAGGCGCTGGATCAGTACCGAATCATTGGGGGAAATGTTCCACTGGGCCTGCTGATCCGCGGGGAAGCCGGGCAAGGCAGCAAAGGCAGGGTTCCAGCGAAACAGGGCATAACGTCCACACATGGGGCAACACGACTCTTGGGGTAAACCGACCGACAGCCTAACAGACCAATACGTCGGGGAAGCTGTCGGGTTCGTCGCCGGGCAACGGTTGCGCGCCGATATAGGCAGTGATCAGCTCGCGGGCAACAGCCGCCTGATCGTTATCGACCTCCAGCCCCAGCAAGCCGAAGATCGGCAACTCGCCCGTGCCGCCGAGCAGGTGGCGCCCCACCAGATGCGCCTCGATGCCTTCACTGGCAAGCATCTGCTGCAGCAACTCGCCCTCCATCAGGTTTTCCGGTTCGTAGACTCGCTGCATGGGCGTACCTTTTTATTCGTTCCCGCTGCGCATTATTCATTTTCGCTGCGGGTTTCAAGCATCCACTCTTCACCATGAACTTGCAGGTCGAATGTGATCGGCCGGCAACACACTTGGCAGTCTTCTATATAGGTCTGGTCACCACCGGACAAATCCACCGTTGTCTCGACCTCTTCGCCACAATAAGGACAATCGTACAGCGCAGTTTCGAGCATCGCAGTCTCCCAGGTGACTTGTGCGTATAATCGCCGGTCTATTTACAGGGCTATTCTTGGCCGGCCCCTTATTCGGACCGCACCCTGACATTTCCTTTTACTTACCCTAGCCGTTTCTAACAAGAGAGCATGATGGGCGAATTCGATACCATCCGACCTTACAACGACAGCGAAGTCCCGGCAGTGCTGGCGCGCCTGTTCAGTGACAAGGCCTTTCTGGACATCCTGACCCACTTCCGCTTCCCGCGCTTTGCAGGCGCCCTGGGCTGGCTGCTCAAGCCAATGATCGCGCGCAAACTGCGCCGTGAGTTCGCTGGCGTCACCACCGTGGCCACGCTGCAGGACAAGGTCGAGTACTACGTTGACCACACCATTGACCGGGCGACCGACGGCGTGACCTATACCGGCGTCGAGCAACTGAAATCCGGCACCGCCTACCTGTTCCTGGCCAACCACCGCGACATCGTGATGGATCCGGCCTTCGTCAACTACGCCGTGTACCACGCCGGCCTGCCGACGCCGCGCATCGCCATCGGCGACAACCTGCTGCAAAAGCCGTTTGTCAGCGACCTGATGCGCTTGAACAAGAGCTTCATCGTGCACCGTTCGATCACCGGGCGAAAGGAGAAGATAGCGGCTTACAACCTGCTGTCGGCCTACATCAACCATTCGATCCGCAACGACTGCCAGTCGATCTGGATTGCCCAGGCTGAAGGCCGGGCCAAGGATGGCGATGACCGTACCGAATCGGCGATCCTCAAGATGTTCCACGTCAGCCGCAAGGACGAGCCATTTGCCGAGGTCATCCAGTCGTTGAACCTGACGCCGGTGTCCATCAGCTACGAGTACGACCCTTGCGATGCCGCCAAAGCCCGCGAGTTGTATATCCGCGCCACCACCGGTACCTACAGCAAGGCACCGGGCGAGGATGATGTGAGCATTGCCCTGGGCATTACCGGCTATAAAGGCCGGGTGCACGTGAACTTTGCGCCGCCGATCACCGAGCGTTTCGAAGACACCAAGCTGCTGGCCGTGGAAATGGACCGGCAGATCCTGGGCGGCTATCGGTTGTTCCCGGTGCACTACCTGGCATATGCGCAGTGGAGTGACGCCGACCCGCAATTGCAGGTGCCCAAGGCGGCGGACGTATTCCCTGCCGATGAGCTGGCCAAGGCCAAGGCGGAATGGGAGCGGCGCTTGAACGAGTGCCCGGCGGAGCACCGGCCTTATCTGGTGGTGCAGTATGCGACGCCGGTACGCAACCAATACCGAGTCAAGGCTGGGATCCCTCTATAAACACCCAACCCAAATATGTGAGCCCACAGGGGATATGGGGCAGGCGCTGATTCTGTGGGCAGTACATGGCCAGTGTGGGAGCTGGCTTGCCTGCGATAGCGGTGGGTCAGTTAAAGATTCAGCGGCTGATACACCGCCTTCGCGGGCAAGCCCGCTCCCACATTTGGTTTTGCAGTGGAATTAGAAGTGGGTGCTGAGCCAGGAGATGGCCAGGGCCAGGCCAAGGCAAGCAAAACCGACGCGGTACGCCAGGCGATGCGCCCGTTCGGTGCGTGTATCCAGAAACAGCATCGGCTGGTCGATAGCGCGCTCTTCGCTGCGCAGGGCCAGGTCGGCCATCGCACGCTGTGCATGCAGGCGGGTGATGAACAGCACCCAGGCGCCCGAGCAGGCAACCAACAGGGCAACAATATTAATGAGCAGTGCGGGCAGCGCCATCGCAAACCTCGGTGAACCAGTGTTCGGGTATCAGTCCAGATACACACCTGAACGACAGTCGCCTCCTGCGCCTTTAATGCTCCTTCCCCATGGACGGCTAATGTATCCAGTAATTTACGCCGTCACCTGAACGTCACCTTAACAAGCCACTCTGTTGCCCTTCGACGCTTGAGGAGCTTGTCATGCTGCATGCGCAAAACCAGGATCGGCTGTATCTGATCGCCCAGAGCGATGAACAGGAGGCGCTGATCGGCAGCCTCGCGTTCAACGTTCAGGACCGCCATTGGCTGGTGTATTGCGCCCTCGGCGGGCACCAGCATGCCGATCTGCCGGAGCTGGATGTACTCACCGGCGTGAGCATGCTGGACTTTTATGTCGATACGGCGGCATGACAAAACCACAGGCATAAAAAAACCGGGCTCAGCGATGAGCCCGGTTTTTTTGTGAGCGGCTTATTGCGCGCTGAGCAGTTGGCCGATGCTTGGGTCCTTGAACAGGCGGGTCAGGGCATCGCTGAGCACGTCGCTGACCAGCTTGGTGTTGGTTTCCTGGTTGGGCGACATGCCGAAACGCTGGTTGAGCGAGGCGGCGTAGCGGCCACTGTAACGGCGGGTGCCGGCACTGACGTCAGACTTGAAGGTGGCGCCGATGGAAGCCTCGGTCACATACAGGCCATCTTTGGGCGACTGGTATTTAAGCTCGGCCAGGGTCACGGTCAGTTGTGGTACGCCTGGCGAGTTGGTCGGCGTAAAGCCCAACAAACGCACAGCAGCTTCAGCCTGGGCCTGCAACTTGGGCAGCACATCCTGGCCGGTCACCGAAATCAGTGCGGTCTCCGGGTACAGGCCGCCACGCGAGCCCAGGGTCGGCGACGGACGACCGTCGACCACGCGCACCGACACCGGCTGGCCATGGCCTACCGCAGCCAACGGCGCAGTGACTTTAGGTTGCGGGCTGAGTTGTTGCGGGCTGTTGGCGCAGCCGACAAGGGTCAAACTGGTCACAGTGATCAAACCGAACAACAGGCGTTGCAACATCGCATTTCTCCAGGACTAGGTGCAGACAGGTCGCCAGTATAACGGTGCACGCGCGCCACTCACCAGCGATCCTGAACGACGACTGAAGCCCCGGTGCAAATTACAAATTCGCATAAATTCGTCACCCCAGTGTCATGCCACACTGGCAACCTTCAAGCATGTAACACACCAGGTACACAGCCATGCGCCTTCTCAAGACCCTGTTCATGTCACACACCCGCCATCGTCACTTTGCCTTGCTCGATGCCAAAGGCCATTGCCAGGCATTCAAGCAGTGCAGCCTGCCGCCCGTCGGTGAAGGCTGGGTGGAAGTGACCGAGACTCACCTGGGCTGGATGCACCGCCCACTGCCGGCCAGCGCCCGGGTCAGCCCGCAGGTTTTTCGCGCACAACATCGGCAAGCGTTGGCCTCCTGACCGGGACCCGAATAAAAGTCATAAAACACGCCCATTTCCTTGGCGTTCTTCGCTACAATCTCCCCCCGATTATAAGGACGTCTCCTGATCGGGCCCCGCAGCATCGTTAATGCCCAGGCATTAGCCCCCAAAATCGCCCACAGAGAGCCGCCCACACAGATCGAGTGAAGCTGGCGTGCTTGCTGTTTCCTTTGCAAACCACCCCGTCTTTTATCGAATCTGCCAGAGCTGCCATTGCGCTCGGCCACTTGAGTTGTTTGCCCGTTTTGCCGCGTGTCGGCAGAGGTTTACGGGCCAGGTGCCAGGCTGGGGCAGCCCTTTTTTGAGGTTCACGTCTTCAAAAGAGCGTGAAAAAACGGGTTTTCACAACTTCACAAGAGTGTGGCGAGCAAATGAATAGTTTGGCGTTTGTACAAGCACCATCAGCGTCTGGGTCAGCCCAATTACACAGGATCGAGCACGCCTCAAAAACCGGAGCTTGAGCCTGTCCGCTACGGATTGGTTGCACGAATCGCACGCTTTGACCATAAGTCGAATTGCCACAGGCGCCCATGAATGCGTTCATAGGCAGATTAGCCCGGCAGGAAGCGTGTGCTGAAGTTGCAAAGAATTGCGAAACGGACATGGCGATCCTGGCCATGGGTAACCTGGGGCAACACGTGAATCGCCCCGTCACTCCTGGCAGCCATGCCGTCAATTTGGTGCTGCAGATTTTGGAGACGCGTTAAATGGCGCATAACGAAGCAGTCGACGTAGTACTGGTAGGGGCCGGCATCATGAGTGCCACCCTGGCCGTACTGCTCAAAGAGCTCGACCCCAGCCTCACGCTGGAAGTCGTTGAGCTGATGGACTCGGGTGCCGCGGAGAGTTCCAACCCGTGGAACAACGCCGGCACCGGCCATGCCGGGCTGTGTGAGCTGAACTACACGCCACAGGCCGCCGATGGTTCCATCGACATCAAGAAAGCCGTGCACATCAACACCCAGTTCGAGGTGTCGAAGCAGTTCTGGGCTTACCTGACCAAGAAAGGCACCTTTGGCTCGTCCAAGTCGTTCATCAGCCCGGTGCCGCACCTGAGCTTCGTGCAGGGCGACAAAGGCGTGTCCTTCCTCAAGAAGCGCTTTGAGACCCTCAGCCAGCACCACGCGTTTTCGGACATGCACTACACCGAAGACCGCAGCGAAATGGCCGAGTGGATGCCGTTGATGATGCCGGGCCGCCCGCTCGACGAGAAAATCGCCGCCACCCGCGTGATGAACGGCACCGACGTCAACTTTGGCGCCCTGACCAATCAGCTGCTCAGCCACCTGACCAGTTCGCCAGACGCCCAGGTCAAGTACTGCAAGCGCGTAACCGGCCTCAAGCGCAACGGCGCAGGCTGGACCGTGAGCATCAAGGACGTCAACAGCGGTAACAGCCGCGACGTCGATGCCAAGTTCGTGTTCCTCGGCGCTGGCGGTGCGGCGCTGCCGTTACTGCAGGCTTCGGGCATCGAAGAGAGCAAAGGCTTCGGCGGCTTCCCGGTGAGCGGCCAGTGGCTGCGTTGCGACAACCCGGAAGTGGTCAAGCAGCACCAGGCCAAGGTCTACAGCCAGGCTGCCGTGGGCTCGCCGCCGATGTCCGTGCCGCACCTGGACACCCGCGTGGTGGATGGCAAGAAATCCCTGCTGTTCGGGCCATACGCCGGTTTCACCACCAAGTTCCTCAAGCACGGCTCGTTCCTTGACCTGCCGATGTCGATTCGCGCCGGCAACATCGGCCCGATGCTGGCCGTGGCCCGCGACAACATGGACCTGACCAAGTACCTGGTCAGCGAAGTGCGCCAGTCCATGGAACAGCGCCTGGAATCCCTGCGTCGCTTCTACCCCGAGGCGAAAGCCGAAGACTGGCGCCTGGAAGTGGCCGGCCAGCGCGTGCAGATCATCAAGAAAGACCCGAAGAAAGGCGGCGTGCTGCAGTTCGGCACCGAACTGGTCGCGGCCAAGGACGGTTCGCTTGCGGCACTGCTGGGCGCGTCTCCAGGCGCTTCGGTCACGGTCTCGATCATGCTGGAGCTGATCGAGCGCTGCTTCCCGGAGAAAGCCGCCGGCGAATGGGCTACCAAGCTGCATGAGATCTTCCCGGCACGCGAGAAAGTGCTGGAGACGGACGCCGAGCTGTATCGCAAGCTCAACACGCAGAACAACATCAGCCTGGAGCTGGTGGAGCAAAGCAACGAGGCTGAAAGCTACGCGTGAGGTCGTGACGCAGAGCGTCACAGAATGCATTCCCACGCAGAGCGTGGGAACGAGCGCGAAACGCCCCGGCCTCTCATGAGGCCGGGGCGTTTTTTTGTGGCTCGGATAATCAGCCGCGGGCGTTGTCGATCAGCTCGATGTATTCGGCGGCGTTGCGCTGGTCTTTGATCAGGTCGACGAAGGTCTGGCCATGCTCGTCCTTGCCGTCCAGGTCCAGGCCTGCTTCTTTGAAAAAGCCCAGGAAACGCTCGAAGTCGTCGATACGCAGGCCGCGATAGGCCTTGATCAGTTTGTGCAGGGACGGCGACGTCGCATCAACCGGCTCGAAGTCCAGGAACAACTTGATCTGGTCGTCACCGATTTCGTCGCCAATCACCTGTTTCTTATCTTTACGCATTACCGACTCCAGCCTGCAGACATTTACACGGGGCTTGAAGTCTACCTGCGCGACGCCGGCTTCGAAAGCGGTGAGAAAGCAATGTGGGACGGGGCTTGCTCAGTCGAACTGGGCAAGCATCCAGCGATGATACTCAGCCATACCTGCCTCGCCTTCACGGGGAGCCCAGTCGGCCAGCTCACCCTCACCCACAGCGCGGTAAGGGCCAGCCTTGCACTCAAACATCACGCTGTCCGGCTCAAGCACTACCAGGCCATGGAACACGCCGGGCGACAGGTCGACGCCCTGGCATTCCCCGCCCGCTTCCAACACACGCGTGCTCAACACTTCCCCCGTCTCGCTGAAAATCAGGATTCCCAGACGCCCTTTGAGCACCAGCAACGTCTCCGCCTTATCGGCACTCAGGTGACGGTGAGGCTGTACATAGGTGCTGGGCTGCAAACCCACCGCCATGCGATGACAAGGCTCTTGCATCTCATGGAAGTTAACGTTTTGACGACCACGGGGATTGGCGGCCGCTTTCTCGGCCAACTCGGCAAACAGCGTCTGATCAAGAAAGCGGGCCATCGATTACATTCCTTTAACGGCGTAGATGCCATTGGCATTACGCCAGTAGCCCTTGTAGTCCATGCCATACCCGAAGATATAACGGTCGACGCACGGCAACCCGACAAAGTCGGCTTTCAGCTCTGGGCGCGCCTTGCGGTCGTGGTCTTTGTCGATCAGCACGGCGGTGTGCACTTTGCGTGCGCCGGCATGTTTGCAGAAATCGATGATAGCGCCCAGGGTGTGACCTTCATCGAGAATGTCATCGATGATCAACACATCGCGGTCGATGAACGACACTTCCGGCTTGGCCTTCCAGAACAAGTCGCCGCCGCTGGTCTCATTGCGATAGCGGGTGGCGTGCAGGTAAGAGGCTTCCAGCGGGAACTGCAGGTGAGTCAGCAATTTACCGGCGAAGATCAGGCCACCGTTCATCACGCAGAAGACCACCGGGTTGGTGTCGGCCATTTCGCGGGTGATGTGCTCGCCGACCTTGGCGATTGCTGCTTCGACCTGCGCTTCGGTGTACAGGCAGTCAGCCTCGTGCATGATTTGACGGATATGCTCGAGATCAGCAGACATGGCGCTCTCCAAGGGGGTGCTGTGGCAAGAAAAGCGGGCGAAGGTACGCTTCTCGTGCGCTCCAATCAAGCCTTTATGGACTAACGTACTTGATGTCTATAGGACAACACCCTCGGATAGATTAATCTAGGCCGGTTTTTTTGCCCGCCGCCGGAGCCTTTCCTATGCCCACTCGCGAGATCCGCCACCCGCTGATCCGACACAAACTCGGCCTTATGCGCCGTGCCGACATTAGCACGAAGAACTTCCGTGAGCTTGCTCAGGAAGTCGGAGCGTTGCTCACTTACGAAGCCACCAAGGATTTGCCCTTGGAAACCTACGAGATCCCCGGTTGGGCCGGTCCCGTACAGGTGGAGAAAATCGCCGGTAAGAAAATTACCGTCGTCCCTATCCTGCGCGCCGGTATCGGCATGCTTGAAGGTGTACTCAGCCTGATTCCGGGCGCCAAGGTCAGCGCCGTGGGCGTGGCCCGCAATGAAGAAACGCTGCAGGCCCACACCTACCTGGAAAAACTCGTCCCGGAAATCAACGAGCGCCTGGCCATGATCATCGACCCGATGCTCGCCACCGGCAGTTCCATGGTCGCCACCATCGACCTACTGAAAAAAGCCGGTTGCCGGGACATCCGCGCCATGGTGCTGGTGGCCGCGCCCGAAGGCATCGCCGCCGTCGAGAAGGCCCATCCGGATGTACAGATCTACACCGCATCCATCGATGAGCGCCTGAATGAACACGGCTACATTATCCCGGGCCTGGGCGATGCCGGTGACAAGATCTTCGGCACCAAGCAGAAGGACGCGTGAGCATGCAGGATGAATTCAACGACCCGCTTTGGCGCCAGATCCTGTCTGGCGCACAAATGCTCTTCGTAGCATTTGGCGCGTTGGTGTTGATGCCGCTGATCACAGGTCTTGATCCAAACGTCGCGCTGTTTACCGCAGGCCTGGGCACGTTGTTGTTCCAGGTGGTGACAGGGCGGCAGGTGCCGGTATTTTTGGCATCGAGCTTCGCGTTCATCACCCCGATCATTCTCGCCAAGGGCCAGTTCGGCCTGGCGGCGACCATGGGCGGCGTGATGGCGGCGGGTTTCGTCTATACGTTCCTGGGACTGGCCGTGAAGGTCAAGGGCACCGGTTTTATCGACCGGCTGCTGCCGCCCGTGGTGATTGGCCCAGTGATTATCTCGATCGGCCTGGCCATGGCGCCGATTGCCGCCAACATGGCCATGGGCAAGTCTGGCGACGGTGCAGAGCTGATCCACTATCAGACGGCGATGCTGATCTCGATGCCAGCGCTGCTTACCACTTTGATCGTGGCGGTGTTCGGCAAGGGCATTTTCCGCCTGGTGCCGATCATTTCCGGCGTGCTGGTGGGTTTTGCCATGTCGTTCTACTTTGGTGTGGTCGACACGGCGAAGATCGCCGCCGCCCCCTGGTTCGCCCTGCCCCACTTCACCGCGCCGGAGTTCAACTGGCAGGCCATCCTGTTTATCGTCCCGGTGGCCCTGGCCCCGGCGATCGAGCATATCGGGGGGGTGATTGCGGTAGGCAGCGTGACCGGCCGCGATTACCTGAAAAAGCCTGGCCTGCATCGCACGCTGCTGGGTGACGGTATCGCCACCACGGCTGCCGGCATGTTTGGCGGCCCGCCGAACACCACCTACGCCGAAGTGACCGGCGCCGTGATGCTGACCAAGAACTACAACCCGAAAATCATGACCTGGGCGGCAGTGTTTGCCATCAGCCTGGCGTTCATCGGCAAGTTCGGCGCGCTGCTGCAGAGCATCCCGGTGCCGGTGATGGGCGGGATTCTGTGCCTGCTGTTCGGCTCGATTGCCGCGGTGGGGATGAACACGCTGATTCGCCACAAGATCGATCTGGGCGAGGCGCGCAACCTGGTGATTGTGTCGGTAACCCTGGTGTTCGGGATTGGCGGTGTGCTGGTGGGTACCGGCACCGGCCCGGATGATTTCGGCCTCAAGGGCATCGCCCTGTGTGCAGTGGTGGCAATTGGTTTGAACTTGCTGCTACCGGGCAATGATGGCTGGAAGAACAAGAAGCCGGATGAGCCGCTGCTGTAACTGACTAAACGCAAATCAGTGTGGGAGCTGGCTTGCCTGCGATAGCGGTGTATCAAACGACAGATAGGTCGACTGTTACACCGTCATCGCAGGCAAGCCAGCTCCCACATTTGATTTTCAGCGTCTGTTAGAGCTCACCGAGCCCGTCGATCAGCGCCTGGCTCTGCTCCGGCGTCCCGATGCTGATCCGCAGGAACTGGGCAATCCGCTCCTGCTTGAAGTGCCGCACGATCACCCCTTGCTCACGCAACTTGGCGGCCAGCCCTGCAGCGTCATGCCGCGGGTGACGGGCGAAGATGAAGTTCGCTGCCGATGGCAACACCTCGAATCCCTTAGCTTCCAATTGCGCGACGACCTGGTTGCGGCTGTCGATCACCCACTGGCAGGTTTTCTCAAAGTATTCACGGTCGTCAAACGCGGCCGCCGCGCCAACAATCGCCAACCGATCCAACGGGTAGGAGTTGAAGCTGTTCTTGACCCGCTCCAGCGCCTCGATCAGGTCTGGGTGGCCCACAGCCAGGCCCACACGCAAACCGGCCAGTGAGCGCGATTTGGACAGGGTCTGGGTCACCAGCAGGTTCGGGTAACGGTCGACCAGGCTGATGGCAGTTTCGCCGCCGAAGTCGATATAGGCTTCATCGACCACCACCACCGAGTCCGGGCTGGCCTTGAGGATCTGCTCCACCGCGTCCAGCGCCAGTACGCAGCCGGTGGGCGCGTTAGGGTTGGGGAAGATGATCCCGCCGTTGGGCCTGGCATAGTCAGCTGCCCGAATCTGGAACTGTTCGTCCAGTGGCACCGCGTCGAACGTAATGCCGTACAGGCCGCAGTACACCGGGTAGAAGCTGTAGCTGATATCCGGGAACAGCAGCGGCAGATCGTGCTGGAACAGGCCATGGAAGATGTGCGCCAGGACTTCGTCAGAACCGTTGCCGAGGAACACCTTGCCGGCATCGATCCCGTAATACCTGGCCACGGCCTGCTTGAGCAGGTCGCTGTTGGGGTCCGGGTACAGGCGCAAGTTGTCGTTCAACTCGGCCTGCATTGCCGCCAGCGCCTTGGGGGATGGGCCGTAGGGGTTTTCGTTGGTGTTGAGCTTGACCAGTTTGGTCAGCTTCGGTTGCTCACCGGGTACGTAAGGCACCAGGTCCTTGACGAAAGGGCTCCAGAATTTGCTCATGCCTTACGCTCCCTTGACGATGCGGTATTCAGCGCTGCGTGCGTGCGCGCTGAGGGATTCACCACGGGCCAGCACCGAGGCGGTCTTGCCCAGCTCGGAAGCGCCTTGTGGCGAGCAGAAGATAATCGACGAGCGCTTCTGGAAGTCGTACACCCCAAGCGGCGACGAGAAACGCGCAGTGCCGGAGGTGGGCAACACGTGATTGGGGCCGGCGCAATAGTCGCCCAGGGCTTCGCTGGTGTGACGGCCCATGAAGATCGCCCCAGCGTGACGGATCGATGGCAACCAGGCCTGTGGGTCCGCCACGGACAGCTCCAGGTGCTCCGGCGCGATGCGGTTGGCCACCTCAATGGCCTGCTCCATGTCACGCACCAGAATCAGCGCACCACGGCCGTTGATCGACTTCTCGATGATCTCGGCACGCTCCATGGTCGGCAGCAGCTTATTGATGCTGGCGGCGACCTTGTCGAGGAACTCGGCATCGGGGCTGACCAGGATCGCCTGGGCGTCTTCATCGTGCTCCGCCTGGGAGAACAGGTCCATGGCGATCCAGTCCGGGTCGGTCTGGCCGTCACACACCACGAGGATTTCCGAGGGCCCGGCGATCATGTCGATACCGACCTGGCCAAACACATGGCGCTTGGCAGTCGCGACGTAGATATTGCCGGGACCGACCACTTTATCGACCTTCGGCACGCTTTCGGTGCCATAGGCCAGCGCTGCAACGGCCTGGGCGCCACCAATGGTGAATACCCGGTCGACACCGGCGATGCAGGCGGCAGCCAGCACCAGCTCGTTGATCTCGCCACGGGGGGTCGGCACCACCATGACCACTTCGGTCACGCCGGCGACTTTGGCCGGGATCGCATTCATCAACACCGACGATGGATACGACGCCTTACCGCCCGGCACGTACAGGCCGGCGCGGTCCAGTGGCGTGACCTTCTGGCCCAGCACAGTGCCGTCGGCCTCGGTGTAGCTCCAGGAGTCCTGCTTCTGTTTTTCGTGATAGCTGCGTACCCGCGCCGCAGCGACTTCGAGGGCTTCGCGCTGCGGTGCGGTGATGCGCGTCAGCGCCAGCTCCAGGCGTTCACGCGGCAGGATCAGGTCAGCCATGGACTGCACGTCCAGGCCGTCGAACTGGCGGGTGAAATCCACCAGCGCAGCATCACCGCGCTCACGCACGGCCTTGATGATGTCGAGCACCCGCTGGTTGACCGAGTCGTCAGACACGCTTTCCCAGCTCAGCAGATGATCCAGATGATGGGCGAAATCCGGGTCGGCAGCGTTGAGTCGGGCAATTGCAGTGGACGTGGTCATAGCGAGGGCCTCAATAGAATTGGCAAAAACTCAGGCGCCCTAAACTAGCAGTCGTTTCCGCTTGGGCACCTGAGAATTCTGGCTATGAGGCGGATAGACGGGCGCAGCTCTTCAGCTACGCGGGTGAGTCAACCGCGGTGTCGAGACTCCACTGCCTTGCGCAGGGTGTCGATCAACGCCTGAATACGGGCGTGCTGCATCTTCATCGATGCTTTGTTGACGATCAGGCGGGAGCTGATGTCAGCGATAAAATCCTGGGGCTCCAAACCGTTGGCACGCAGGGTGTTGCCGGTGTCGACCACGTCGATGATCTTGTCGGCCAGCCCGATCAGCGGTGCCAGCTCCATGGAGCCGTAGAGCTTGATGATATCGACCTGACGGCCTTGTTCGGCGTAATAGCGCTTGGCAACGTTGACGAACTTGGTGGCGACCCGCAGGCGGCCCTTGGGCTCGACATCACCCACGCGGCCAGCGGTCATCAGCTTGCACAGGGCGATGCGCAGGTCCAGAGGCTCGTACAGGCCCTGGCCACCGTATTCCATCAGCACGTCCTTGCCGGCAACACCCAGGTCGGCGGCGCCATGTTCAACGTAGGTCGGCACGTCGGTAGCCCGCACGATCAGCAGGCGCACGTCGTCCTGGGTCGTGGGGATGATCAGCTTGCGGCTCTTGTCCGGATTCTCGGTCGGCACGATGCCCGCTTCAGCCAGAAGCGGCAACGTGTCGTCAAGGATGCGGCCCTTGGACAGTGCGATGGTCAACATGGGAAATGTCAGTCCTTCATCAGGCTATTGCTGTCCGGTCGCAAACGGCGCCAGACACAGATCGAGGCCATAACAGCCTCGATTTGAAACAAACCAGTGTTTGTAGGAGCGAGCTTGCTCGCGAAGAACGTCAACGATAACGCGTTTATTCAGAGTCAACGCGGTGCACATGAGGCCTTCGCGAGCAAGCTCGCTCCTACAGGGCAGCGGGGACTAGCCCGGTACGCGGCGAATCTTCGCGCCGAGCATCTGCAGTTTCTCTTCGATGCACTCGTAACCACGGTCTATGTGGTAGATGCGGTCGATCAGGGTGTCACCTTCGGCGCACAGTGCCGAGATTACCAGGCTGGCCGAGGCACGCAGGTCGGTTGCCATGACTGGCGCGCCCTTGAGCTTGTCGATCCCGGTGACGATGGCGGTGTTGCCTTCGACCTGGATCTTGGCGCCCATGCGGTGCAGTTCATACACGTGCATGAAGCGGTTTTCGAAGATGGTCTCGATCACAGCACCGGTGCCTTCGGCAATCGCGTTCAAGGAGATGAACTGCGCTTGCATGTCGGTCGGGAACGCCGGGTACGGAGCGGTACGCACGTTGACGGCTTTTGGCCGCTTGCCGTGCATGTTCAGCTCGATCCAGTCTTCGCCGGTGGTGATCTCTGCGCCGGCTTCCTTGAGTTTTTCCAGGACGGCTTCCAGGATGGTCGGATCGGTGTCCTTGACCTTCACACGGCCACCGGTCACGGCAGCGGCAACCAGGTAGGTACCGGTCTCGATGCGGTCAGGCATGACTTTGTAGGTGGCGGTGTGCAGACGCTCTACACCATCAATAGTGATGGTGTCAGTGCCAGCGCCGGAAACTTTGGCGCCCATGGCGTTGAGGAAGTTGGCCAGGTCGACCACTTCCGGCTCGCGTGCGGCGTTCTGCAACACGCTGCGACCGTTGGCCAGGGCAGCGGCCATCATGATGTTCTCGGTACCGGTGACGCTGACGGTATCAAAGAAGAAGTTCGCGCCGCGCAGGCCGCCTTCCGGCGCCTTGGCTTTGATGTAGCCGCCTTCGACGTCGATGACTGCGCCCATGGCCTCAAGGCCACGGATGTGCAGGTCGACCGGACGCGAACCAATGGCGCAACCGCCAGGCAAGGCTACTTCGGCTTCGCCGAAACGGGCAACCATCGGGCCCAGCACCAGGATCGACGCACGCATGGTTTTCACCAGTTCGTACGGGGCAATCAGGGTCTTGATGGTACGTGGGTCAATTTCGACGGCCAGTTTCTCGTCGATCACCGGCTCAATGCCCATGCGACCGAACAGCTCGATCATGGTGGTGATGTCGTGCAGGTGCGGCAGGTTGGCCACAGTCACCGGGCCATCGCACAGCAGGGTCGCTGCCAGGATCGGCAAGGCGGAGTTTTTCGCACCGGAAATGCGAATCTCGCCATCAAGGCGGGCACCGCCGGTAATAATCAATTTATCCATAAGAATCTCGACGCCTTGGGGGCTCAGGTGCGCTCGGCCCAGGCCGCGCGGCTGAAAAATTTCATAGTGACCGCATGGATGCTGCCATCGGTGATCCATGGGTTCAAATGGGCATAGATCTGCTGCTGACGCTTGACCGGGCTCAATGCCGCCAGTTCATCGCTAATCACGTTCAGCTGGAAATTGC
This sequence comes from Pseudomonas sp. KT_2_4, assembly GCF_041410225.1. Taxonomy (NCBI): domain Bacteria; kingdom Pseudomonadati; phylum Pseudomonadota; class Gammaproteobacteria; order Pseudomonadales; family Pseudomonadaceae; genus Pseudomonas; species Pseudomonas sp. KT_2_4. Next base: position 4,948,270 of record NZ_CP166962.1, on the reverse strand, counting down.
AGCCTTCGCCTTCGACTTCTACAGTCGTTTCAGGCAGCTTTCCTTCAAGGAAGCTCTTAACTTCTAGGGCCTGCATGCTCAACCTCTATCGGCGCCCAGTGCGCACGGGTCGCACATCATACAAAAAAGCCCCGCGCCTGCGAACCCCGCATAGCAGGACTCTGACGGGGGGCTTCTTTAATAATGTGTATCAGGGATGCGCCAGCAGCTCGGTCAAACCGGAAACTTCGGCAATTTCGCGCATGTCTTCCGGCAACGCACGGATACTGACCGGTTTTTTCGCCGCCTCGGCATCACGCATGAAGCACAGCAACAACGACAGGCCGACGCTGCTGGACTTGGTCACCGCCGAGCAATCAAGCACCAGCTCTGGCGCTTTGCTGGCCTTGATTAACGCTTGGCCCTGCTTGCGCAGGTCAGGCCCGGTGCGGTAATCCAGCACGCCGCTGAGGAACAGCTCGCCGGCGTCGCCGATACGAACAGCCGACTCGGTCATTGCGCAGGCTTCCCGGCAGCTTTGTCGGTTTCTTCCTTGGCCTTGGCCACTTCACCGGCCCAACCGTTGATGGTCTTGTCCAGATCGTTGCCATTGCGCTGCATCGCGTCGGCGAACTGATCACGGAACAGCTTGCCGATGTTGATACCGTTGATGATCACGTTACGCAGCTTCCACTCACCGTTGATCTTCGTCAGGGTGTAGGACACAGGGTACACGGCGCCATTGCTGCCGGAGACTTTCATCCCGACTTCAGCACGGTCGCCCGACTCGTCCTTGGGCGCATCAACGATAATGCCCTGGTTGTTGTATTCCAGCAGAGCGTTGCCGTAGAACTGGAACAGACCCTTCTTGAAGTTTTCCTGGAACGTCTGCATCTGCGCAGGCGTAGCCTTGCGCGAATACTTGACCGTCATGATGCTTTTGGAGATGCCTTCAGCATCGACCACAGGGCCAACGATCGTGTTGAGCGCGTTGTAGAACTTGGAAGGGTCTTGCTTGTACTGTTCTTTATTAGCCTTGAGGTCAGCCAGCATTTTGCTGGTGGTGTCCTGCACCAAATCGTGGGCAGAACCTGCCGCGTTGGCCATCATCGGCAATGCTGCAAGCAGTACCAGCAGGCCACGTCGCAAGGTAGAGATCATGAACAGATTCCTCATTTGGCGTCTTTATTGACCGTATTGAGCAAAAATTTTCCGATCAGGTCTTCAAGCACCAGCGACGACTGTGTGTCGTGGATGGTCGAACCATCCTTGAGCAGGGCTGTTTCCCCGCCCACGCTGACCCCGATGTACTTCTCGCCCAGCAAACCCGCAGTGAGGATAGATGCCGTGGAGTCAGTTGGCAGATTATCTACCTTCTTGTCCAGTTGCATCGTCACCCGACCGGTAAAGCTGTCGCGATCCAGATCGATTGCCGTGACTTTGCCGATGGTGACACCGGCCATGGTCACTTTGGATCTGACCGTCAAACCGGCGATATTGTCGAAGTACGCGTAAAGTTTATAGGTATCGGCGGTAGGGCTGGCCGACAGGCCGCTGACTCGCAGGGCCAACAACAGTAAAGCCAGGATGCCAGCCAGCAAGAAAAGGCCGACACCGATTTCCACAGTGCGGTTTTGCATCAGAAATCTCCAAACATCAAGGCGGTCAAAATGAAGTCAAGGCCCAGTACCGCCAACGAGGCGTACACAACGGTCTTGGTGGTGGCACGGCTGATCCCCTCTGAAGTGGGCTCACAGTCATAGCCTTGGAATACGGCAATCCAGGTCACCACAAAGGCAAAGACGATGCTCTTTATAATGCCGTTGAGCACGTCACCGGTGAAGGTCACGCTGTTTTGCATGTTGGCCCAGTAGGAGCCGTCGTAGACCCCCAGCCAGTCAACCGCCACCCACGAACCACCCCAGATACCCACCACGCTGAAGATCATTGCCAGCAGTGGCAGGGAAATGAAGCCGGCCCACAGGCGCGGGGCAACGATGTACTTGAGCGGGTCCACGCCGATCATTTCCAGGCTGGACAGCTGCTCGGTGGACTTCATATTGCCGATTTCAGCGGTCAACGCCGAGCCCGCACGCCCAGCGAACAACAAGGCGGTGACCACCGGGCCAAGCTCACGCAACAGGGTCAGGGCCACCATCTGCCCTACCGCCTGCTCCGAGCCGTAGCTGGACAGGATATTGAAACCCTGCAGGGCCAGCACCATGCCGATGAACACGCCGGAGACCACGATGATCACCAGGGACATCACCCCCACCGAGTGCAGTTGCTTGACCAGCAGGCCAAAGCCGCCGCCGATGCCGCCGCGCCCCAGCAAGGCGTGAAACAGGAAAATGGTCGAACGCCCCAGCACTTCGACGATGTCGATGCCCGAACGACCGAAAAGGCGAACCTTCTCGATAAGAGATGTCTTGCGCATCAGCGCTTCCCCAGAAGATCTGAGCGGTAGTCCGCCGCCGGAAAGTGAAAAGGCACCGGGCCATCGGGGTTGCCGGTCATGAATTGGCGAATGCGCGGGTTATCGGCGTTCATCAACTCTTCAGGCGTACCCTGCCCCAGCACCTGACCATCACCGACTACATACAGATAGTCGGCAATGCTCGCGGTTTCGGCCAGGTCGTGGGAGACCACGATACTGGTGATTCCCAGTGCATCGTTGAGCAGGCGGATCAGGCGCACCAACACGCCCATGGCGATCGGGTCCTGCCCCACGAATGGCTCGTCATACATGAGGATCTGTGGGTCGAGGGCAATGGCCCGCGCCAGGGCGACACGGCGCTTCATGCCGCCGGACAACTCGTCCGGCATCAGGTCGATGGCGCCGCGAAGGCCTACGGCCTGCAGCTTCAGCAACACGATGTCACGAATCATTTCATCGGACAGCTGGGTGTGCACCCGCAGCGGGAAGGCCACGTTTTCGAACACATCGAGGTCGGTAAACAGCGCGCCGCTCTGGAATAGCACGCCCATATGCTTGCGCGCATCGAACAGATCGCTGCGTGACAGCGTCGGCAGGTTCTGGCCGTTGACCCACACTTCCCCGGCACTGGGGCGCAATTGCATGCCCATCAGGCGCAACAGGGTGGTCTTGCCGCAACCGGAAGGCCCCATGATGCCCGTGACCTTGCCGCGAGGAATGCGAATATCGACGTTATTGAAGATGCTGCGCGTCCCGCGCTTGAAGGTAAGACCCTTCAGCTCGACCGCGTAGGCGTTATCGGCACTCATCTAATCTCCTTGGGATGCAGCCTTTCACTCAGACACCATGTGTGCGACTTTGGTTTTCAACAGATGCGCAATAGTTGAGCACATGGGTTGGGCGGACCGAACTGGCGGCGAACTATATCACTGCTGGTACAGAGCGCCCAAGGCCGGAACAGCGCTGGTTCAGATTTGAGACAGGGAAAAAACGTTGCTTGCTATGTTGCCCACGGTGCTTTTCAGTTATCCCGCGCACAAAGCCTGACGAACTTGCGTGAGGGAATCGATCATTACCGCTATAATCGCCGACTTTTCGTCAGGCTATACGATTTCAGACATGAGCCAATCCAGCGACCTTATTCAATCCGCACAACGCACCATACGCCTTGAGCTTGAAGCCGTAGAAGGCTTGCTGGCCCATATCGACGCGGATTTCGTGCGCGCCTGCGAGATGATTCTGGCGAGCAAGGGCCGCGTTGTGGTGGTCGGCATGGGCAAGTCCGGCCACATTGGCAACAAGATCGCGGCGACCTTGGCGAGCACGGGGACCACTGCGTTTTTCGTGCACCCGGCCGAAGCCAGCCACGGCGACATGGGCATGATCACCAAGGATGACGTGATTTTGGCGCTGTCCAACTCCGGCACCACCAACGAAATCGTGACCCTGTTGCCGCTGATCAAGCGCCTGGGCATCCAGATGATCAGCCTCACAGGTAACCCTGAGTCAACGTTGGCCAAGGCTGCCGACGTCAACCTGAACGTGCACGTGACCCACGAAGCCTGCCCACTGAATCTGGCGCCCACCTCCTCCACCACCGCCGCGCTGGTAATGGGCGATGCCCTGGCGGTGGCATTGCTGGAGGCCCGCGGGTTTACGGCCGAGGACTTCGCATTTTCACATCCGGGTGGCGCACTGGGCCGTCGCCTGCTGCTGAAAGTGGAAAATGTCATGCATCGCGGCGCCGAGCTGCCGAGCGTTCCACGCGGCACTCTGCTTCGGGATGCGCTGATGGAAATGACGCGCAAGGGCTTGGGCATGACCGCCATCGTCGAAACCGATGGCCGGCTGGCCGGGATATTCACCGACGGCGACCTGCGTCGTACCCTTGACCGCACCATTGATATCCATACCGCGACCATCGACGCCGTGATGACCCCTCACGGCAAGACCGCCCGCGCCGAAATGCTCGCGGCTGAAGCGTTGAAAATCATGGAAGACCACCGGATAGGCGCACTGATCGTGGTCGACCACGATGATCGGCCGATCGGGGCCCTAAACCTAGGCGACTTGCTGCGCGCAGGAGTGATGTAAATGATCAGCGACCTGATGCAACGCGGTAAAAACATCAAACTGGCGATTTTCGACGTTGACGGCGTGCTGACGGATGGCCGCCTGTACTTCCTCGAAGACGGCAGCGAATTCAAGACCTTCAACACCCTCGATGGCCAAGGCATCAAAATGCTGATGGCAGCGGGCGTGCAAACCGCAATTATCAGCGGTCGAAAAACACCGGTTGTGGAACGCCGCGCACAAAACCTCGGTATTCCTCACCTGTATCAGGGCCGCGAGGATAAACTGGTGGTGCTGGACGAGCTTCTTGGCCAACTCAACCTAAGCTATGAACAGGTCGCCTATCTGGGCGACGACCTGCCAGACCTGCCGGTGATTCGCCGGGTGGGCCTGGGCATGGCCGTCGCGAATGCCGCGGCGTTTGTCCGCGAACACGCCCATGGCATCACCACCGCCCGTGGCGGCGAAGGTGCCGCCCGCGAGTTCTGCGAGTTGATCCTGCGTGCCCAGGGCAGTCTTGAAGCGGCCCACGCCGCCTACCTATAGAGCGTTATATGCTGAGCAAAAAGATTCGCAACTTCCTGTTATTCGGGGTCATCGCCGCGCTGCTCCTGGCGGTGGGCTACTGGAATATCAGCCCGGAGCGCTTTCTCGACAAGCCTGTTGCGCAGGTTGACGAAGGTCTTATCGACTATTACGCCACCAATGCCTACAGCATTCAGTACCTGCCTGACGGCAAGGTGCAGTATGAGATGACATCGGACAAGGTCGAGCACTTGAAGGCTTCCGAAGTCAGCCTGCTGACCAATCCGGACCTGAACCTGTATCGCGGCACCGAATTTCCCTGGCACGTCACCAGCAAGCGTGGCGAGGTCAACCCGGATGGCACCGAAGTTGAACTGATCGACTCGGTTCGCGTCGCACGTACAGACGCGCAGAACCGCGACACCATCATTACCAGCAGTCGCATGACCGTATTCCCACAGAAGCAATATGCGCAGACCGAGCAAGACGTTAGAATCGACGGCGCTGGCGGTGTATCGACTGGCAAGGGAATGAAAGCGTATTTGAAAGAAAGCAGGATACACCTGCTATCGAACGTAAGAGGACAGTATGAGGCTCGTTAAAACCCTCCCTATTTTGCTCGGTCTGGGCGCAGCACTGGGAAGCGTGAGCGCCTGGGCTCTGCCGAACGATAGCCAGCAACCGATCCATATTTCGGCTGACGATGCACAGCTCGATGACAAGAAAGGTGTTGCCACCTATACAGGCGGCGTGATCATCACCCAGGGCTCGATGAAGATTACCGGCAACACGGTGACTCTGACGCGCACCCAGGCAGGCGACATTGACGTGGTGACGTCGGTGGGCAACCTGGCTTATTTCGAGCAGAAGCAGTCCGCTACCGACACCGGCCCGATGAAGGGCTACGGCAAGACTATCCAGTATCACGCCCAGCAGAATCGTATCGTGTTGATCGACCAGGCCAAGGTACTGAGCCCAGACGGCAACTCGACCGAAGGTGAAAAGATCACCTATGACACCGTCAAGCAGATCGCCAACGCCGGTCGCGCCAACGGCTCCAAGGTCACTGCACCGCGCCCGCGCATCGACATGGTTATCCAGCCGAAGAAGAAGGCCGAGTAATGGCAACCCTGAAAGCCCAGCATCTGGCCAAGGCCTATAAAAGCCGCCAGGTGGTACGCGACGTCAGCCTGTCGATCGACAGCGGCCAGATCGTCGGTTTGCTCGGCCCCAACGGTGCCGGCAAAACCACTTGCTTCTATATGATCGTCGGGCTGGTCCAGGCAGACCAGGGTCGTGTATTGATCGACGACCTGGATGTCAGCCATCAACCCATGCACGGTCGTGCACGGGCAGGTATTGGCTATCTTCCCCAGGAAGCGTCGATCTTCCGCAAACTGTCGGTAGCCGATAACATCATGGCGATTCTCGAGACCCGCAAGGAACTCGATCGCGATGGCCGCCGCCAGGAGCTGGAAAGCCTGCTGCAGGAATTCCACATCAACCATATTCGCGACAACCTCGGCATGAGCCTGTCCGGTGGTGAGCGCCGCCGCGTGGAAATCGCCCGCGCCCTGGCGACCGCGCCGAAATTCATCCTGCTGGATGAACCCTTTGCCGGTGTCGACCCGATTTCGGTGGGTGACATCAAGCAGATCATCCATCACCTCAAGGCCAAGGGCATTGGCGTGCTGATCACCGACCACAACGTGCGCGAAACCCTCGATATCTGCGAAACAGCGTATATCGTCAACGATGGTCAGCTGATTGCCGAAGGCGATGCCGAGACTATCCTGGCTAACGAGCTGGTGAAGGAAGTGTACCTGGGTCACGAGTTCCGCCTGTAAACACAGGGGTATCGCGCTTTTCCCTGGAGCGCGCGGGAGTCAATGGAAACCTCGGTTTTTTTATTGTTACCGCGCTCTAGGCAAAGGCCCCGAGATCAGGCATATAATTTGCTTATGTTTGGCGCTCACGCGCCCTGTCGTGGATGGCGCATTGCGCCGGCGAATAAGGTGTTAAGCCCCTGCCATGAAACCATCGCTAGTCCTGAGAATGGGCCAGCAGCTGACGATGACACCGCAGCTGCAACAGGCCATCCGCCTGCTCCAATTGTCGACCCTGGACCTGCAACAGGAAATCCAGGAGGCCCTGGAGTCCAATCCGATGCTCGAACGCCAGGAAGAAGGCGACGACTTCGATAATGCAGACCCGCTGGCCGACAACATCGAGCAAAAACCCAATCCCGACGTGCAGGAACCCTCCTATCAGGAAACCGCCCCGACGGTGGACAACCTGGAGGAAGGCGACTGGAACGAACGCATTCCCAACGAGCTTCCCGTGGACACCGCGTGGGAAGACGTCTACCAGACCAGCGCCAGCAGCCTGCCGAGCAACGATGATGACGAGTGGGACTTCACCACCCGTACGTCGGTGGGCGAGAGCCTGCAGAGCCACCTGTTGTGGCAACTGAACCTGGCGCCGATGTCCGATACCGATCGCCTGATCGCGGTCACCCTGATCGACTGCATCAACAACCAGGGCTACCTGGACGAAACCCTCGAGGAGATCCTTGAGGCCTTCGACCCGGAACTGGATATCGAACTGGACGAAATCGAAGCCGTCCTGCACCGCATCCAGCAATTCGAGCCCGCCGGCATTGGTGCCCGCACACTCAGCGAGTGCCTGTTGCTGCAACTGCGCCAATTGCCGGCCAAGACCCCATGGCTCACCGAAGCGCAACGCCTGGTCAGTGACTACATCGACCTGCTGGGCAGTCGCGACTACAGCCAACTGATGCGCCGTATGAAGCTCAAGGAAGATGACTTGCGCCAGGTCATCGAGCTGGTGCAAAGCCTCAACCCGCGCCCAGGCTCGCAGATCGAATCCAGCGAAGCCGAATACGTAGTGCCCGACGTCATCGTGCGCAAGGACAACGAACGTTGGCTGGTGGAGCTGAACCAGGAGTCGGTACCGCGCCTGCGGGTCAACCCGCAATACGCAGGTTTTGTGCGCCGCGCCGACACCAGCGCCGATAACACCTTCATGCGCAACCAGTTGCAGGAAGCGCGGTGGTTCATCAAGAGCCTGCAAAGCCGCAACGAAACCCTGATGAAAGTCGCAACCCAGATCGTCGAACACCAGCGCGGTTTTCTGGAGTACGGCGACGAGGCCATGAAGCCTCTCGTGCTGCACGACATCGCCGAAGCCGTCGGCATGCATGAATCGACGATTTCCCGGGTTACCACGCAGAAATTCATGCATACCCCACGGGGTATTTATGAGCTGAAATACTTTTTCTCCAGCCACGTCAGCACCTCTGAAGGCGGTGAATGCTCGTCCACGGCGATCCGCGCGATCATCAAAAAACTGGTTGCCGCTGAAAATCAGAAAAAGCCGTTGAGTGACAGCAAGATCGCTGGTTTACTGGAGGCACAAGGCATTCAGGTCGCCCGTCGAACCGTCGCCAAGTACCGCGAGTCCCTAGGGATCGCGCCATCCAGCGAGCGTAAGCGTTTGATGTGACGGGCGGGCCACAGCGTTCCAGTGGTGGGTATTCCTGCCCACCGCCTTATGCACTGGCAACGAAGGAGAAGCTGTATGCAAGTCAACATCAGTGGACACCAGCTGGTAGTCACCAAGCCCCTGCGTGAATACACCGAGAGCAAACTGAACAAGCTTGCGGGACATTTTGACAAGATCACCAACGTGCAGGTCACCATGGAGGTCGATAAGCTCAAGCAGAAAATCGAGGCCACCCTGCACGTACCGAATGCCAAGCTCGTTGCCAATGCAGAACATGAAGACATGTACGCGGCAATTGACTCGCTCTACGACAAGCTCGACCGCCAACTCATAAAGCATAAGGAAAAGAATCTGCACCTGATGCAAGGTACAGGTCGTTAACTCTCCCCCCATGATCCGACTTGAAACCATCCTGACCCCCGGCCGTTCCCTCGTGAACGTGCCGGGCGGCAGCAAGAAAAAAGCCCTCGAACAAATTGCCAACCTGATCGCACGCGAAGTGCCGGATCTGGAGATGCAAGATGTCTTCGAAGCGTTGATTGCCCGTGAAAAACTCGGTTCCACCGGTTTTGGCAACGGCATCGCCATTCCGCACTGCCGCCTCAAAGGCTGTGAAACACCTGTGAGCGCCTTGCTGCACTTGGATCACCCCATTGATTTCGACGCCATCGACGGCGCCCCGGTCGACCTGCTCTTCGTGCTGCTGGTCCCGGAAGCCGCCACCGATGCGCACCTGGAACTGCTCCGGCAGATCGCCAGCATGCTGGACCGCAAGGATGTACGCGACAAACTGCGCAGCGCCTCCAGCAATGAAGCGTTGTACCAAGTTGTCCTGGATGAACAAAACGGGCAGTAATCATGCGTTTGATCATCGTCAGCGGTCGCTCCGGCTCGGGTAAGAGCACCGCCCTCAATGTGCTTGAGGACAACGGCTTCTATTGCATCGACAACCTGCCCGCCGGCCTGCTGCCAGAGCTGGCGGAACGCGCACTGATCCATACCGAATTGGCGCAGCCGCTGGTGGCGGTCTCGATTGATGCGCGCAACCTGCCTAGCCACCTCTCGCGGTTCCCGGAACTGTTGGAAGAAGTGCGTGCCAAGCACATTCATTGCGATGTGCTGTACCTGGATGCCGACGAAGAGACCTTGCTCAAGCGGTTCTCCGAAACCCGTCGACGCCACCCCCTCAGCAGCGCCAACCGCTCCCTGGCCGAAGCCATCGAGGACGAGACCAAGCTGCTCGGGCCGATCATTGACCTGGCCGACCTGAAGATCAACACCACCAATCTGAACCTGTATCAGTTGCGCGACGCGATCAAGCTGCGCCTGCTGAACCAGCCTGAGCCGGGGACGGCGTTTCTGGTCGAGTCATTTGGCTTCAAGCGCGGCATGCCGGTAGATGCCGACCTAGTGTTCGATGTGCGCTGCCTGCCCAACCCTTACTGGAAGCCGGAGTTGCGCGATCAGTCCGGGCTGGATCAGCCTGTGATCGACTACCTGGCCGCACAACCGGATGTGGAAGAGATGTTCCAGGACATCTCCAGCTACCTGCTCAAATGGTTGCCGCGCTTTGCCGCCAGCAATCGAGCCTATGTCACCATTGCCATTGGCTGCACCGGCGGCCACCACCGCTCGGTCTATTTGACTGAACGGCTGGGCCAGGTGCTGCAACAAACCCTCAAGAACGTCCAGGTTCGCCACCGCGACCTGAGTTGAAAGGAACACCTGCGCGATGCCTGCTCTGGAAATTGAAATCATCAACAAGCTGGGCTTGCACGCCCGGGCGTCGGCTAAATTCGTCGGCGTGGCCGGGCAGTTCCCCTGCCAGATCCGTGCTGGGCGTACGCCAGAGTCCATGGTCGATGGCAAAAGCATCATGGCGATGATGATGTTGGCGGCCGGCAAAGGCACCAAAATCCATCTGCGCACCGAAGGCGAGCAAGAAGACGAAGCAATGGCCGCACTGGTCGCGTTGATCAACAACTATTTCGACGAAGGCGAATAACCCTACTGTAGGAGCTTGCTCGCGAAAAACGTCAACGATAACGCGGGCATCCTGGTTAACGCAGTGCTCTCAGTTTTTTTTGCGAGCAGGCTCCCTCCTACAGGGAACCACCCTCAGCCTAACGCCGTATCCATCACCATCATCAGGCAAAACCCGAGGCACAGCCCAAGGCTGGCGAGATTTTCATGGCCATTGCGGCGCGACTCGGGGATGACTTCATGAGTCACGACCAGCAACATTGCCCCGGCGGCCAACGCCAAACCCAGCGGCAACAACACTTCGGCAAGGCTCACCAGCCATGCACAGAGCACCGCAAATACCGGCTCAACCAAGCCTGATGCAGCGCCAATCAAAAAGGCTTTGATCCGCGACATTCCCGCCCCAGCCAATACCAGCGCAATCACCAGCCCTTCAGGCACATCCTGCAGGGCAATGCCCATGGCGAGGCTGTCGGCATCCGCCATGCCTCCGCCCGCAGAAACCCCAACAGCCATGCCTTCCGGAATGTTGTGCGCAATGATGGCAAACACGAACAACCAAATACGCGGCGGGATAACCGGTTTATCCGGTGTACCCACCAGCATTTCCGGGCTGGCGCCAGAAACCTTGCGGTCTACGAGGTACAGGCCGAACGCCCCGAGCATGATGCCGAAGCTGATCAAGCCACTGGCGCCCCAAGGTGAAAGTCCCAGGCTTTCGGCGGCGGCGATGCCCGGTACCACCAGAGAAAACGCAGTCGCCGCCAGCATCACACCGGCACCAAAGCCCAGCAGGGTGTCGCTAAGCGCCATCGGCATGCGCCGAATCACCAACACCGGCACCGCGCCCAGCGCCGTGCCAAGCGCGCAGATCGCCCCACCCTGCAAAGCACGCAGTATGCGCGGTTCCAGGTTCAACCAGGCCAGCCCATGGGCCACCAATAACGCAGTACCTGCCAATAGCAGCAGCGTGCCAAACGCATAACGAAACATTCGCACGCTACCGATCGCCAGTGTTTGAGTGCCCATAGTCGGCCTTAGATCTTGTTATGGAGTGAATGTCAGGCCAAAGCGGCCTGATAGCGCGCGGCAACCTCCGGCCAGTTGATGACGCTATAGAATGCATTGATGTACTCCGGTCGTCGGTTTTGATATTGCAGGTAGTAAGCGTGCTCCCAGACGTCCAGGCCCAGCACCGGCGTATTGCCGCTCATCAGCGGGCTGTCCTGGTTGCCGCTGCTTTCCACCACCAGCGTTTTTTGTGGCGTAACGCTCAGCCAGGCCCAACCGCTGCCGAATCGCGTCAAGGCCGCCTTGGTGAACGCCTCCTTGAAGCTGTCGAAACCACCCAATTGCTCGTCGATAGCCTTGCCCAGCGCGCCCTCGGGTTTGCCGCCCCCTGTCGGTGACATGACTGCCCAGAACAACGAGTGGTTCGCATGCCCGCCTCCTTGGTTGACCACAGCAGCGCGTAATTTCTCCGGCAATGTTTGGACGCTGGACACCAGCTTCTCCACCGGCCAGCCGGCGAACTCAGTCCCCTCGACCGCAGCATTGAGGTTATTGATGTAGGTCTGGTGGTGCTTGGTGTAGTGAATTTCCATGGTTTGCGCGTCGATATGCGGCTCGAGGGCGTCGTAGGCGTAAGGCAAGGCCGGCAAGGTATAGGTCATATCAATGTGCTCCATAGTGGGACGTGGACGTTGGCGTCGCAGCACTGCCCAGCAGCCGATGAGTGCGTGGGTATTCGCCGTGATCGCTGATGAAATTCAGCAGCTCGACGTAGGTCTTGCTGCTTTGGCGCAGCGCGGCCTCGCGCAGTGACGGGCTGAGTCGCGGGTTCTGCATGGTCTGTAAGAGGCGCTGATGGATAGCGCAGAGGTATTCCGCGCTTTCCTCAGGCTGGTTCAGGCGCAAGTGCAGGTCCGCCAGGTTGTGATGGGAAATGACGCAAGCCGCCACTGCTTCGTCAGCATCCGCCCAGCGTTCGAACAACACTTGGGCCAGGGCCAGGGCTTGCAGATAGGCCTCGCGAGCGTCAACCAACTCGCCTGCCATAAAGCAGCGATTGGCCCGTTCGATCGTGCGTTTCCAGTGCTCCATGGTGAGCCTCCAAAGCGGGGTCGTTGATTACACGCCGCCGGCGGTGAGCTTTTCCGGGTCCAGCAGGACTTCCAGTTGGCTGCGCGGCAGGTCGGTGTGTTCGAGGGCGACATCGATCACCGGGCGGCCTTGCTGATACGCCTTCTTGGCGATTTCAGCGGCTTTCTGGTAGCCGATGATCGGGTTAAGTGCGGTGACCAGGATCGGATTGCGTGACAGCGCTTCCTTGAGCTTGGGTTCGTTGACCTTGAAGCTGGCAATGGCCTTGTCCGCCAGCAACCGGCTGGCATTGGCCAGCAACTCCAGGCTGCTGAGCAGGTTTTGGGCAATGATCGGCAGCATCACATTCAGCTCGAAATTGCCCGACTGACCGGCCACCGTGATCACTGTGTCATTGCCGATAACCTGGGCGGCCACCATGGCGGTCGCTTCCGGGATGACCGGGTTGACCTTGCCCGGCATGATCGACGAGCCCGGCTGCAGCGCCTCCAGTTCGATTTCACCCAGGCCGGCCAATGGCCCGGAGTTCATCCAGCGCAGGTCATTGGCGATCTTCATCAGCGACACCGCCGTGGCTTTCAACTGACCAGAGACCGCAACGGCGGTGTCCTGGGAGCCAATCAGCGCAAACAGGTTCTTGCCGGGTGTGAACTTCACTCCAGTCAACAGGCTCAGTTGCTGGCTGAAACACCCGGCAAACTCGGGGTGCGCATTGATCCCGGTACCGACCGCCGTGCCGCCCTGAGCCAATGCTTGCAGCGCCGGTAGCAGGTCCTGCAAGTGACCGATATTGGCCTTGAGCTGCTGCGCCCAGCCGTTCAACACCTGGCTCATGCGCACCGGCATGGCGTCCATCAAATGCGTGCGGCCGGTCTTGATGAACGGGTGAACCGCCTCGGCTTTTCGCTCGATGACTTGCACCAGATGCAGCAGGGCCGGCAACGTTTGCTCGTGCAGCACCAACGCGGCACTGACGTGGATGGTGGTGGGGATGATGTCGTTGCTGCTCTGGCAGCAATTCACATGATCGTTGGGGTTGACCGCCTCGCCCAGCAAACGGCTGGCAAGGGTCGCGATCACTTCATTGGCGTTCATGTTGGAGCTGGTGCCGGAGCCGGTCTGGAAGATATCCACCGGGAAGTGCTGCATGTAGTCGCCTTCCAGCAATCCTTGGGCAGCATCGACAATAGCCTTGCCCTGCCCTTCGCTGAGTTGCTTGAGGTCGACGTTGACCTTGGCCGCGGCTGTCTTGGCCAGGATCAGCGCGCGGATGAATTGCGCCGGCATGGGTTGATGACTGATCGGAAAGTTGTTCACCGCACGCTGTGTTTGTGCGCCATACAAAGCTTCTTGCGGCACATGCAGTTCGCCCATGCTGTCGCGTTCGATACGGGTGTTACTCATCATTAGATCCTTGCACCAAGTCAGAAACGGAAATCGAAGGCAGTAATTCGCAGCTCGCCAATTGCCAGGCAAAGGTCTGCCAGCGCTTGAGGCGGCAGGCACAGTGGGAGAGTTTTTCCAGGTCGCGCAGTGGTCGCCAGGCCTGGTCCAGGCACAGAGAGCGCCAATGCCAGGGCAAGGCGACATCAGCGGCGGTGTCGATCAACAAACGAAATGAGGTTTCAGCGATGGTCCACGGATGGGTTGCGGTGCAACACGCCAGGTACCGACCTTCGTTCAGGTAATGCTCAATCAGGCGGGGTTCATTGGGATCCAGGCCACAGCGAATCTGGCGGCTCATCCAACGCCAGCTTTCCAGATAGGGATCCTCATGCAAGACAGAACTCATGAGACACACTCATTCGGTAATGATATTTATTATTAAATGATATTGAGAATCAAAACAAGAGTAGCCCATTAATCCTGTCAAAAGAGGCGCAATAAAAAAGGCGCGCCATCTTTGCGATGGCGCGCCTTTCAGAACGTGCGGGAGGGATTAGCTGCCAGCGACCGTCATGCGTTCAATAAGCACCGAACCCGTGCGGATATTGCTGCGCAGTTCAAGGTCGTTACCCACGGCAACGATCTGCTTGAACATATCGCGCATATTGCCCGCGATGGTCACTTCCTGGACGGCGAACTGAATCTCGCCATTCTCCACCCAGAAGCCCGCCGCACCACGCGAGTAGTCACCGGTGACCATGTTCAGGCCATGGCCCATCAATTCAGTCACCAGCAACCCACGCCCCATCCGCCGCAACAACACCGCCTGGTCTTCATCACCGTGCGTCACGAACAGGTTATGCACGCCGCCTGCGTTAGCGGTGCTTGGCAGGCCCAGCTTGCGACCGGCATAAGTGCCCAGAACATAGGACACCAGCTCACCTTGCTCGACAAACGGCTTGGCATAGGTCGCCAGGCCATCGCCGTCGAACGACGAACTGCCCATCGCGCGCATCAGATGCGGGCGCTCGTCGATGGTCAGCCACTCAGGGAACAGCTTCTGGCCGATGGCGCCTTCCAGGAACGAAGACTTGCGATACAGGTTGCCACCGGAAATCGCGCCGAGGAAGCTGCCGAATAAACCACCGGCCAGCTCTGCGGAAAACAGCACAGGCACTTCGCAGGTCGGCACCGGGCGCGCGCCCAGGCGGCTCGCAGCCCGTTGCGCCGCACGCAGGCCAATGCTTGCAGGGTCTGCCAGTAAATCGCCTTGGCGGTTTACGTCATACCAGTAATCACGCTGCATCTGCCCGTTGGCTTCGGCGATCATCACGCAACTGAGGCTGTGACGCGTGGACGCATAGCCACCGATAAAGCCATGGCTGTTGCCATAGACGCGGCAACCCTGATGGGTACTCAAGGTGGTGCCGTCCGCATTCTTGATGCGGGCATCGGCATCGAAGGCTGCCGCTTCGCAGGTCAGCGCCAGCTCGATGGCTTGCTCAGGCGTGATATCCCAGGCGTGGAACAGGTCAAAATCCTGCACATCCTTGGCCATCAACGCCTTGTCGGCCAGGCCCGAGCTTTCATCCTCGGAGGTGTGCTTGGCAATCGCCAGCGCTGCGGCGACGGTCTCGCGAATCGCCTCAGGGCCACTGGCGGAAGTGCTGGCCGAGCCTTTTCGCTGGCCCGCATACAAGGTAATGCCAAACCCTTGGTCGCGATTGAATTCAACCGTTTCCACTTCCCGCTGGCGCACCGAAGTCGACAACCCTTGCTCCAGCGACACCGCCACTTCACAGGCGCTGGCCCCCTGGCGCTTGGCCTCGGCAAGGATCTGCTCGACTTGTTCCTGCAGTGCCGGTAACGCTTGTGGACCGACGCTTTGGGCTGCACTCATGGTTTTCTCCACTCAAATTCTGCTTTCGGTAATGGCCATCGAGCGACCGGGCCGGACAAGCGGCCCCCGACTGGTTATCATGGCGGCGTTTCTTTGCGGACTGCCACCATGGTTGATTCTTACGACGACTCCCTCGATGGGGAGAAAAGCAAAACCCAGGTCAAACGTGAGCTGCATGCTCTGGTTGACCTTGGCGAGCGCCTTACAACGCTCAAAAAGGATTTGGTCGCCAAACTGCCACTGACCGACGAAATGCGTCGGGCCCTGGCGGATGCGCCCAAGCACACCGCGAATATCGCGCGTAAACGGCACATCTCGTTTATCGGCAAACTGATGCGCGACCAAGACATTGACGCCATTCTGACTTTGCTCGATCAAACCGATGCCTCCACTCGCCAGTACAACGAACGCTTCCACAACCTGGAACGTTGGCGTGACCGCCTGATCTCGGGCGATGACGCGGTGCTGGAGAAATTCGTACTGGACTACCCGGACGCGGACCGCCAACAATTGCGCTCCCTGATCCGTCAGGCCCAGCACGAGCTGGCGCATAACAAGGCGCCGGCCACCAGCCGTAAAATCTTCAAATACATCCGTGAGCTGGACGAGACTCAACGCGGCCTGCGCTGATCCTCTTCCCCGGGTGGCGGTCTTCGCCACCCGAAGCTTGCGTTCCTACGATCCCGTACCACCCACGGTGATCGCATCAATTTTCAAGGTTGGCTGGCCGACACCTACCGGCACCGACTGCCCATCCTTGCCGCACGTGCCCACCCCGCTGTCCAGCGACAGGTCGTTACCGACCATCGACACCTTGCTCATGGCTTCCGGGCCGTTACCAATCAGCGTCGCCCCTTTGACCGGCGCGGTAATCTTGCCGTCTTCGATCAGGTACGCCTCGCTGGTGGAGAACACGAACTTGCCGCTGGTGATGTCCACCTGGCCGCCGCCGAGGTTGGCGCAGTAGATACCGCGTTTTACCGAGGCAATGATTTCTGCCGGATCGCTTTGGCCACCGAGCATGTAGGTGTTGGTCATGCGCGGCATTGGTAGATGCGCATAGGATTCACGACGACCATTACCGGTGCGCGCCACGCCCATCAGGCGCGCGTTGAGCTTGTCTTGCATGTAGCCCTTGAGCACGCCGTTTTCGATCAGGGTGGTGCATTCGGTCGGCGTGCCTTCGTCATCGACACTCAGCGAACCACGGCGGCCGGCCAGGGTGCCGTCATCGACAATGGTGCACAGCTTGGACGCAACCATTTCGCCCATGCGCCCACTGTAGGCGGAACTGCCCTTGCGGTTGAAATCGCCTTCCAGGCCATGGCCCACGGCTTCGTGGAGCAACACGCCAGACCAACCCGAGCCCAGCACCACCGGCAAGGTGCCGGCGGGTGCCGGAATCGCTTCCAGGTTGACCAATGCCTGGCGCAGCGCCTCACGGGCATAGCCCATGGCACGGTCGTCAGCGAGGAAATAACGGTAGTCGGTGCGCCCGCCGCCGCCATGCCCACCGCGCTCGCGGCGCCCGTTCTGTTCGACGATCACACTCACATTGAAACGCACCAGCGGCCGTACATCCGCCGCCAGCCCACCGTCTGTGGACGCCACGAGGATGCGCTCCCACACGCCCGCCATGCTCACGGTCACTTGCTGGATACGCGGGTCCAAGGCGCGGGTGGCTGCGTCGATTCGCTTGAGCAGCTCGACCTTTTCCGCACGGCTGATCACTTCCAAGGGGTTATCCGGCGCATACAACTGCGCCACGTCCTGGGTACTGAACGCCTGCACCGTGCCATTCTGCCCGGCACGGGAAATCGAACGGGCGGCACGCGCCGCCAGGCCCAGGGCCTCCAGGGTGATCGCATTGCTGTAGGCAAAGCCGGTTTTCTCACCCGATTGCGCGCGAACGCCTACGCCCTGGTCAAGGTTGAAACTGCCTTCCTTGACGATCCCATCTTCCAGCGCCCAGGACTCGGAAATCTGCCCCTGGAAATACAGGTCAGCCGCATCGATACCCGGCCCGGCCAGATCGCCGAGCACGGTTTGCAGGCTTTCGATGGTCACGCCACCGGGTGCCAGGAGGTGATCACTGACTGAGGACAACAACTCGCTCATAGGTTTGGCCTTAAATTCATCGTTCTGAAGCAGGCCGCTGCGCGCCCTGCGAGAAAAAGCGCCGGTGATTGGCCACCGGCATGCGCGCCCGTATCGACGCCTGTTCACTGCTATCGCGTTCGGCCAGTAACACCGCCTCGCCTTGATCCTGTTGCGCCAGCACTCGGCCCCAAGGGTCGACAATCGCCGCGTGGCCAAAGGTTTCCCGTGGGCCTGGGTGCACACCGCCCTGGGCAGCTGCCAGCAGGTAGCACTGGGTTTCGATGGCACGTGCGCGAATCAGCACATCCCAATGCGCAGCCCCGGTCACTGCCGTGAAGGCCGAGGGCGCGGTAATCAGTTCAGCCCCCGCCGCACGTAACTCGCTGTACAGTTCGGGGAAACGCAGGTCGTAACACACCGTTAACCCCACACGGCCCACCGGCGTATCCGCCACCACCACCTGGTTACCGAAAGCATAGTCGTCAGATTCGCGATAACGACCGCGAGCATCCGCTACGTCCACATCAAACAGGTGGAGTTTGTCGTAGCGAGCGACGATTTCACCCTGATCGTTGATCAGCAGCGAGCAAGCATTGGGTTTGGCGTGGGGCTGGTCCTTGGGTGGCAGCGGCAAGGTGCCGGCCACTATCCATAAGGTGAGGTCGCGGGCGGCCTGTTTCAACCAGGGCAGCACAGGGCCTTGCCCCAACGCCTCGGCGCGGCCAATGTCGGCCACATCGCGGCGCCCCATGGCGGCGAAATTCTCTGGCAGCACCGCGAGTTTCGCGCCATCGGCCGCCGCCTGCTCCAGCAGGCGACGCGCCTGGGCGAGGTTGGCCAGCACGTCACTCTGGCTGACCATTTGAATTACCGCAAAGGACATGGGCCGACACTCCATACAGGGCATGGGGCCATGCTACTCCACAGGCTCTCAGTTTGGCTTTTCAAATGGCTTGTCGAAGGTGATTTTTGGATCCTTCCAGGGGCCTTGCACCTTGTATTGCACACTGGCGAAGCGCGAAACCCGGTCACCGATCAGCTTGTCGATCAAAAACAGCGCACCACCAATGGCCGGCGCACCGACAATCAGCGCCGCAATCGGCAGGTTGTTGGTCACAGGCAAGGTGACCAGCAATTTGGCGTCGACGCGATCGGCAACCAGATCCAGGGTGCCGTTAAGCTCCAGATTGGTGGAAGGCCCGGTCATGGTGATGGGCTCGCGGGTCACGAACACGCCATTACTGGCGGCCAACAAGCCCTTGACCCTGTCGTAGCTCAAGCCCTTGCCGAACAAGTCGGAAAAGTCCAAACGCAAACGCCGGCCAATGGAGTTGAAGTTAAGCAGGCCAAACACTCGCAATGCCTGGGCCCCGCCCTCCACTTCGACGAACTGACCTTTACGGAACGCGGCATCCAGGCTGCCGGAAAACCGCTTGGGCCCGACCCAGGCCGGCGACCCCGGCCAGCGGCCATCCACGTCCAGATGGAAGTCTTCGCTGGTCACCGTAGGCGCAAAACCCCAGCCCTTGAGCACGTCGGCAATGTTGCGCCCATCGAGGCGGCCCTTGTACCAACTGCTGCTGGCGCCTGGCGCACCTTCCCAACCCCCAGCGCCCTTGAGCAGCATGCCCTTGAGGCCAAGGTCGAGGTTATTGAAGGCCAGGCCCTTGGCGGTCGGGCGGATCCTCAGCGACCAGGCCCCGATCAGGTCCGAGCCCTGGAACAGCTGGTCGACGGCAATATCCAGTGCCGGAATGCTCTTGGGGTCGATATCGGCCAGCGGGTCCGGCGCGTTTTCGTCCGCCTGCGCGGTCGGGTCTGGCGCAGGCAATTTCACATACTTGAGGTTGACCGCAATCGGCGCGCCTTTGGCGTCCGGCAGGTTCACCGCGCCCTTGGCTTGCTGGCTATCGAGTTGCAGGCCCCAGGCCGCTGGTTTGCGATCGAGCTGCAAGCTGACCTGGTCAAACTGGGTACCAAACCCGGTCAGCTTGCCCACTTTGAAGTCCGCACCGCTGAGCAGTTGCTTGGCGTTGCCACCCGGATCATTGCCCGCGTAGCGATCCACAAGTTTCTTCCAGGGATCGATATCCAGTTCCGACAGCACGCCACGAATGCGCAGGCCCTTGGCACCGGGCAGCACGGCATCACCGTCGCCGAGGAACAGTTCGCCACGGCCATCATTGAACTTGTCCGGCGGCGCAGCAAAGGTGAAGTTAGCCAGCTCGCCGTAATCAAACCAGTAACGGCGTTCAGCGCCCTGCAAAGTCATGCGGAAGGTGCTGTCACGTCCTTGGCTGGCCGGCATGCCGAACGGTGCCGGCAGGTCCACCGCGACACCCTTGAGGTTGGAGTTGACCATCAATTGGCTGTCCGCGCCGTCGAGGATCACTTGCAACTGGTACGGAATATCGCCGGAGACCGGCAACGGCTGGCTGATTTTCAACCAGTCCGTAAGGCGCTTGACGGTGACCTGGCCATTGGCAGTCACCCGCGTGCTGATATTACCCGGTTTGCCTTCGGCAAAGATCTGCGCCGTGATGGGGCGGTCGAACGCCTGGGCCGAGATCTTCTGCCCGCTCAGGCCCTTGGCGCTGTCGAAGCGAAAATCACCCTTGAGCTGGGTCAGGTCCAGCGGCGGTTCCGCCAATTGCAGGCGCGCTTTGTCGGTCTTGAAGTCCACCACGATCTTGGGCTCAGTGCCTTTGGCCAGCGGTACGTCCAGGTCCAGGCTACCTTGCAGGTCGCCCTCGCCTTTCCAGCCAGCGAACGTAGACGCCGTGCCAATCGGCGCTTCTTGAAGGATCTTCAGGCCGTCGCCCAAACCGCCGGAGAACCCGCCCGTGAGCAGCAGATGACTGTCCCCGCCCGCTGGGGCGTGGGGGATATTGACGTAGACATCCTTGACCTGGGTGTCGAGCAATTGGCCCTTGCTCGCCAGAATGCGTACGCCGCTCTCCTCGACAAACACTTCGCCATTGACCTTGTTCACGTGCGGCCAGCCCGGCTGGAAGGCGAGTTCGGCATCATGCACCTTGAAGAACAGGCTGATATTGCGCGACGCGGGCAGTGCATTGTGGCTGAGCGAACCCTGGTACTGGAAGAAGCCTTCGTCCACCGCGCCCTTGAGGATCGCCGTGCGCAACCACTCATCCAGCGCCGGGCTCAACACGGCGGGCAGGTACTTGGGGGTGAAACGGCCATCGCCATCGACCATGCCGACCCGCAGGTCCATGTAGTCTTCCTGGCTGTGGTCGAAATGCAGGCGAATCAGGAAGTCCGCCGCCACCTTGCCTTCCTCGCCCAGTACCTTGATATATGGGGCGATCAGGGTGAAGCCTTGCTTGTCCAGCTTCCAGGTCAGGCGTGCATTGGCCTGGATGTACTGCCACGGCTTGGCGAAGATCGGATACAGATGCAAGGAAAAGTCCTTGCTGTCCATGCGCAACTCGCCCTGGCCCAGGTCGCCACTGATGCTGCCGGACACATTGCGTGCGGCTGGCGCGCCAAAGTAGGCATCGAAGCCGACACGTTCCAGGTTGGCGGCAAAACTGAGTTTTCGGTCGGTGGTGTCTTGCGGTCGGAAGTCCACCAGCACATTGCGTAACAGGCCAGTGGCTTTGAGGTGTTCGACGGCCTTGGCGAAACCGTCCGGCAGCGGCGCCAAGGCGTTGAGCAGCGGGGTAATGGGGGCCAGGTCGAGACGGTCGGCCTGCAATTTCCACACCTCCTGTTCTTTGTCGGTCGCCAGGTTTTGCTGCAATTGCAGGCGCGACTCCCAGCGGGTTTCGCCAATGTTCATCGCCAGGGAATCAAACAGCACCTTGAGGCCAGTGTCACTGCGTTGCAGGTAGGCGGTCAGGGCCAGGTTTTCAAGGTGCACCGGCTTACGGTCGGCGTAGCTGCCCTTCACTTGAGGCGAATTGAGGCGTACCGCCGCGCTTTGCACCGTGCCTTTGGCCCAACTGAGCCAAAACTCACCGCCGGCCTTCAATTGCGTCAGCTTCCATTGCTGGGTCAGCCTGGCGGGAATCCACTTGGCCCAGTCGCTTTGCGGCAAACTCAGGTAGGCATCGACCTCAGCGTCTTTCCACTGACTGGCGCGAATGCGGCTGCGCAGGCTGACCGCCAACGGTTGGCCATCGGGCAATGTCAGGCGAGCATCCAGACGCTGCTGGCTCATGCCGGTATGCAGGCTCAGGCCCACATAGGTCACGGTCACTGGTGCCTGGTCGAAGGGTTGCAGGGTCACCTGGCTGTCCAGCACCGACACGCGCTTGACCATTTGCATGCGCGTCAGCAGTTGTTGCGGGTCCAACGGCTGGTCGTCCTGCACCGGCAAGCCTTGCAGGGTCCAGCGGCCGTCCTGGTTCTCCTTGACACTCAGTTGCAAGCCACTGACTTGCAGATGGGCGATACGCACTTCGCGGGCCATCAGGCTGGCCCACATATCCGGCACCACTTCCACCTGGTCCAGGCGCAAGGCACTGCTGCCCTCGCCGACCATGACGTCGTGGGCCAGCAATACCGGGGCAAACCCGCTCCAACGGCCTTCAAGACTACCGATGTGCAGCGGCGTATCCAGCGCAGCCTGGGCCTTGGCCTCGACTTCGGCGCGGTATTCAGCCACCAGCGGGGTGAGTTCGCGCCCCAGGCTCACATACACCGCCGCCAATACCAGCGACAACGCACACAGGCCCAGGCCCCAACGGGTCAAAGCGGCAAAAAAGCGTATCAGACGCTCCATGTCAGGCGACCCTCAAAAAACAGTTAGCGGACGGCAGATCAAGGTCTGCCGGTCTCGAAGAAAGTGCACAGTTGGGGATCAGAGCAACACCACGTCGTATTGTTCCTGGGAATACATGGTTTCGACCTGGAAGCGAATCGTGCGACCGATAAAACTTTCCAGTTCGGCGACGTTACCGGACTCTTCGTCCAGCAGGCGATCCACCACTTTCTGATTGGCAAGTACTCTATAACCTTCGGCCTGATAGGCGCGTGCCTCCCGCAGGATCTCGCGGAAAATCTCGTAGCAAACCGTTTCCGGGGTCTTCAGTTTGCCGCGCCCTTGGCAACTGCTGCACGGCTCGCACAGGACCTGTTCCAGGCTTTCACGCGTGCGCTTGCGAGTCATCTGCACCAGGCCCAACTCGGTGATGCCGATGATGTTGGTCTTGGCGTGATCGCGCTCCAGTTGCTTCTCAAGCGTACGCAGCACCTGGCGCTGGTGCTCTTCATCTTCCATGTCGATGAAGTCGATGATGATGATGCCGCCCAGGTTGCGCAGGCGCAGTTGGCGGGCAATAGCGGTAGCCGCCTCGAGATTGGTCTTGAAGATGGTCTCTTCAAGGTTGCGATGGCCCACGAATGCGCCGGTATTGACGTCGATGGTGGTCATGGCTTCTGCCGGGTCTACCACCAGGTAGCCGCCGGACTTGAGTGGCACCTTGCGTTCCAGGGCTTTCTGGATTTCGTCTTCGACGCCATACAGGTCGAATATCGGCCGCTCGCCGGGGTAGTGTTCCAGGCGATCGGCGATTTCTGGCATCAACTCAGCGACAAATTGCGTGGTGCGCTGGAAGGTTTCCCGCGAGTCGATGCGAATTTTCTCGATCTTCGGGCTGACCAGGTCGCGCAGCGTGCGCAGCGCCAGGCCAAGGTCTTCATAGATGACGCTGGGCGCGCCGATGGTCTTGATCTGCGCGTCGATCTGATCCCACAGGCGCCGCAGGTAGCGAATATCCATGAGGATCTCGTCAGCGCCAGCGCCTTCTGCGGCGGTGCGCAGGATAAACCCACCCGCTTCCTTGATGCCCTCGGCGGCGACGCAGTCGCTGACCACCTTCTTCAGGCGCTCGCGCTCGGCTTCATCTTCGATCTTCAGGGAAATGCCCACATGGGCAGTGCGCGGCATGTACACCAGGTAGCGCGAGGGAATCGACAACTGGGTGGTCAAGCGGGCGCCCTTGGAACCGATAGGGTCCTTGGTGACTTGCACCACCAGGCTCTGGCCCTCGTGCACCAGAGCGCTGATGCTTTCCACCGCAGGGCCCTCGCGCAGGGAAATTTCCGAGGCATGGATAAACGCTGCACGGTCCAGGCCGATGTCGACGAAGGCCGCCTGCATGCCCGGCAATACACGCACCACCTTGCCTTTGTAGATATTGCCGACGATCCCGCGCTTTTGGGTGCGTTCGACATGCACTTCTTGCAGAACACCGTTCTCTACCACCGCCACGCGCGATTCCATCGGCGTGATATTGATCAGAATCTCTTCACTCATGGCTGGGTCTCGTTCAGGCGTTTTCACAATAGTGACCGGTCGCTTAAGGCTTGGCGCTGGAATACGGCGTTCAGCACACGGTAAGGTTTTGCCAACAGGGTATGCCGAATTGCGCCAGGAGTTGCGCGGTTTCGCACACAGGCAGGCCCACCACCGCGGAATAACTGCCATTGAGCCCGGCAACGAACACCGAACCCAACCCCTGGATAGCATAGCCGCCGGCCTTGTCCTGCGGTTCACCACTGTGCCAGTAGGCGGTAGCCTCCTGAACAGACACCTCGCGAAAACGTACACGACTGCTTACACATCGGGTTTCGCAACGCTGGCCGTCAGTCAGGGCAATGGCGGTGAGCACTTCATGTTCTCGACCGGAAAGTGCCATCAGCATCGCCAGCGCATCGGCCTGGTCAACGGGCTTGCCCAGGATCTGGCCATCCACGATCACAGCCGTATCGGCCCCCAATACACAGGCGCCCAAGGTATGGCCAAGCGCAATAAAACCCGCCGTCGCCTTGCCGCGCGCAAGGCGCTCGACATAGGCAACGGCAGGCTCGTTGGCAAGAGGGGTTTCATCAATAGCGGCGCTGACCACGGTGAAGGGCACACCGATCTGGGTCAACAGCTCACGTCGCCGCGGGGAGCCCGAGGCCAGGTAAAGCGAATTCATTGCAGCCTCTCCCTGTTGAGTTCGATAACCAGGCAGAGCCTCGCAACCATTCAATTGATTTTATAGCGCCGACGCAGCCCGCGCAGGCCAAAACTGATCCAGGGCCACAACAATGCACTGACCAGCGCCGGCAAGACCAACGCCAGCGTAGGCTGACGGTTGCCGGTCAAGGCGCTCAGCCACAGTTGCACCAACTGCGCCAGGCCGAAGATCACCAGGATCACCAGGCACTGCTGCCACATCGGGAACATGCGCAGGCGCTGTTGCAACGACAGCACCAGGAAGGTAATCAGTGTCAGGATCAACGCGTTCTGGCCCAGCAAGGTGCCATACAGCACATCTTCGGCCAACCCCAGGCACATGGCCGTGACCATGCCCACCTTGTGCGGCAGGTTCAATGACCAGAACGCCAGCAACAAGGCCAGCCAGAGCGGGCGCAGGATTTCCATGAACTGCGGCAGCGGCGAAACGCTGAGCAGCAAGCCGATGGCGAAGGTCAGCCAGACGATCCAGCCATTGCGTGAATGAGTACCCGCCATTAGTCCCCCCTCTGCGGTGTGGTGGCCGGAGCGGCGGTCGGTTTAGCTGGGCGCGCGTTATGCGCGGCAGGTTTGGCCGGCGTTGCCACAGGTGCTGCCGGTGCAGGTGACGTGGCTGGCGCGGGTGCAGGCGGACCAACAAAAGCAGGTTTTGGCACCGTGGCCGGCACGATAGGCGCGGTGCCATTCTGCTGATCCTCCGCTTCCTGGGCCTGGGCAGCGTCGTTAGCGCGCTCTTCCGGGGTGCGGTTGTCGCTGAACACCAGCAGCAGGTAACGGCTGCGGTTCAGCGCGGCAGTCGGTACCGCCCGAACGATAGCGAACGGCTGGCCGGAATCGTGGATCACCTCTTTGACCGTCGCCACCGGATAACCCGCCGGGAAGCGCTGGCCCAGGCCAGAGCTGACCAACAGGTCGCCTTCCTTGATGTCAGCGGTGTCGGCCACATGGCGCAGTTCCAGGCGTTCCGGGTTACCGGTGCCGCTGGCAATCGCGCGCAAACCGTTACGGTTGACCTGTACCGGAATGCTATGGGTCGTGTCCGTCAGCAACAGCACCCGCGAGGTGTAGGGCATCAACTCCACCACCTGGCCCATCAGGCCACGGGCGTCGAGCACCGGCTGACCAAGCACCACACCGTCGCGCTCACCCTTGTTGATGATGATGCGGTGGGTAAAGGGGTTGGGGTCCATGCCGATCAGTTCGGCCACCTCGACCTTTTCGTTGACCAGTGCGGAAGAATTGAGCAACTCGCGCAGCCGAACGTTCTGCTCGGTGAGGGCCGCCAGCTTTTGCATGCGCCCCTGCAACAGCAGGTTTTCAGTCTTGAGTTTTTCGTTCTCGGCGACCAGTTCGGTGCGGCTGCCAAATTGGCTGGACACGCCCTGGAAGAGACGTTGCGGCAGGTCGGTGATCCAGTAGGTCTGCATCAACACCAGCGACATCTGGCTGCGCACCGGCTTGAGCAGTGCAAAGCGGGCATCGACCACCATCAGCGCGACCGAAAGCACGGTCAGCACCAATAAGCGCACACCCAATGAGGGGCCTTTGGCGAAAAGCGGTTTAATAAGCCGCTCCTCCCAGGCAAATGTTCTCTTTATTCATACGGCATCAAACCGGCCTGGATGCAGATTGAAGAAGATAAACGCCAACAGGCAGCACTGCAAAGTGCTGCCTGCCGACGAAGCATGAACCATCCAGGCAATCTTATTCGCTGGAGAGCAGGTCCATGGTGTGTTTATCCATCATTTCCAGCGCACGACCACCGCCACGGGCAACGCAGGTCAACGGGTCTTCGGCGACGATCACCGGCAGGCCGGTTTCCTGGGCCAGCAACTTGTCGAGGTCGCGCAACAAGGCGCCACCACCGGTCAGTACCAGGCCACGCTCGGCGATATCGGAAGCCAGCTCCGGCGGCGATTGCTCCAAGGCACTTTTCACCGCCTGAACGATGGTGGCCAGGGACTCTTGCAGAGCCTCCAGCACTTCATTGGAGTTCAGGGTGAAGGCACGTGGAACGCCTTCGGCCAGGTTGCGACCGCGCACATCGACTTCGCGCACTTCGCC
Source organism: Pseudomonas sp. KT_2_4 (assembly GCF_041410225.1). Lineage (NCBI taxonomy): Bacteria > Pseudomonadati > Pseudomonadota > Gammaproteobacteria > Pseudomonadales > Pseudomonadaceae > Pseudomonas > Pseudomonas sp. KT_2_4. The sequence goes on along the minus strand of NZ_CP166962.1, from coordinate 4,921,204 downwards.
GCCTGGGTAAGCGGTGCCGATTTCCTGCTTGATGCGCTCGGCGGTGGATTCGCCGATCAGGCTGCCGTAGTTACGACGCACATAAGTGATGATCGCTTCGTCGAAGCGGTCGCCGCCCACGCGCACGGATTCGGCATACACCACACCGTTCAGGGAAATCAGGGCGATTTCGGTAGTACCACCACCGATATCCACCACCATCGAACCGCGCGCTTCTTCCACCGGCAGGCCGGCACCGATCGCAGCCGCCATCGGCTCTTCGATCAGGAATACTTCACGGGCACCGGCGCCAAGGGCCGATTCACGGATGGCACGACGCTCCACCTGGGTGGACTTGCACGGAACGCAGATCAGCACGCGAGGGCTGGGCTGCAGGAAACTGTTTTCGTGAACTTTGTTGATGAAGTACTGCAGCATCTTTTCGCAGACGCTGAAATCGGCGATCACGCCATCCTTCATCGGACGAATGGCAGCAATATTGCCTGGTGTACGGCCGAGCATGCGCTTGGCCTCGGTGCCAACGGCAACGACACTTTTCTGATTACCATGGGTCCGAATGGCCACAACCGATGGCTCATTCAGAACGATTCCGCGCTCGCGCACGTAAATAAGGGTGTTGGCAGTGCCCAGGTCAATGGAGAGATCGCTGGAAAACATGCCACGCAGTTTCTTGAACATGGGGAAAGGACCCTAGGCAACGCGTGGGTAAAAAAGTGCGGCAAACTCTAACAACGACAGGGATTTTGGGCAAGGCGCCAATGTGCTAAATTGGCCGACTTTCTGTGCACCAACCCCCACAATCGCGGCCTTATGACCGTAGAAATGCGGTAGTGTTCCGACAATCTAACACACGGACGCCCTCCGTTCTGTTTTCCACTGGAGAATCCCATGGCGCTTGAACGCTCCGACGTGGAAAAAATCGCACATTTGGCCTCGCTTGGCCTTAATGATGCCGATCTTCCACAGACCACCGCAGCCCTGAACAGCATTCTCGGGCTGGTCGACCAAATGCAGGCCGTGAATACCGACGGCATCGAGCCCCTGGCTCACCCACTGGAAGCCAGCCAGCGCCTGCGCGCAGACGTCGTGACCGAACGCAATAATCGCGAGGCCTATCAGTCCATCGCGCCAGCGGTCGAAAACGGCCTGTACCTGGTTCCGAAAGTCATCGACTAAAGGGAAAGAGCCTTTCATGCATCACATGACTCTGGCCGAGATCGCCCGCGGTCTCGCCGACAAATCGTTTTCTTCCGAAGAGCTGACCCAGACCTTGCTGGCGCGTATCGCCGCGCTCGATCCGAAGGTCAACAGCTTCATCAGCCTCACCGAGGAGCTGGCCCTGAGCCAGGCCAAGGCCGCCGACGCCCGTCGCGCCAACGGTGAGAATGGTGCGCTGCTCGGCGCACCGATCGCCCACAAGGACCTGTTCTGCACCCAGGGCATTCGCACCAGCTGCGGCTCGAAGATGCTCGACAACTTCAAGGCGCCCTACGACGCCACTGTGGTCGCCAAGCTGGCCGCCGCCGGCGCCGTGACCCTTGGCAAGACCAACATGGACGAATTCGCCATGGGTTCGGCCAACGAGTCCAGCTACTACGGCGCGGTGAAAAACCCGTGGAACCTGGAACACGTCCCGGGTGGTTCGTCCGGTGGTTCGGCGGCGGCAGTGGCCGCGCGCTTCCTGCCGGCCGCTACCGCCACCGATACCGGCGGTTCGATCCGCCAGCCAGCCGCCTTCACCAACCTCACCGGCCTGAAGCCGACCTACGGTCGCGTTTCCCGCTGGGGCATGATCGCCTACGCCTCAAGTCTCGATCAGGGCGGCCCTCTGGCACGCACGGCTGAAGACTGCGCAATATTGTTACAAGGCATGGCAGGCTTCGATAAACAGGACTCCACCAGCATCGACGAGCCAGTGCCGGACTACAGCGCCAGCCTGAACACCTCGATCAAGGGCCTGCGCATCGGCGTGCCGAAGGAATACTTCAGCGCCGGCCTCGACCCGCGTATCGCCGAACTGGTGCAAAACAGCATCAAAGAGCTCGAAAAGCTTGGCGCCGTGATCAAGGAAATCAGCCTGCCGAACAACCAGCACGCGATTCCCGCCTACTACGTGATCGCGCCAGCAGAGGCCTCTTCCAACCTGTCGCGTTTCGACGGCGTGCGCTTCGGCTATCGCTGCGAGAACCCGAAAGACCTCACCGACCTGTACAAACGCTCCCGCGGCGAAGGCTTCGGCAGTGAAGTGCAGCGCCGGATCATGGTCGGTGCTTATGCCCTGTCCGCCGGCTACTACGACGCGTACTACCTCAAGGCGCAAAAGATCCGTCGCCTGATCAAGAACGACTTCATGGCCGCCTTTGAAGAAGTCGATGTGATCCTCGGCCCGACCGCGCCAAACCTGGCGTGGAAGATCGGCGCCAAGACCGGCGACCCGATCGCCGAGTACCTGGAAGACCTCTACACCATCACCGCCAACCTCGCGGGCTTGCCGGGCTTGTCCATGCCCGCAGGTTTCGTCGATGGCCTGCCGGTGGGCGTGCAATTGCTCGCCCCGTATTTCCAGGAAGGCCGCCTGCTCAATGTGGCGCACCAGTACCAGTTGAATACCGACTGGCACACCCGCACCCCTACCGGCTTCTGAGGAGAACACTATGCAATGGGAAGTTGTGATCGGGCTGGAGATTCATACCCAGCTCGCCACCCAATCGAAGATTTTCTCCGGTAGCGCCACCACGTTCGGCTCCGAACCCAATACCCAGGCCAGCCTGGTCGACCTGGGCATGCCCGGCGTATTGCCGGTGCTGAACCAGGAAGCGGTGCGCATGGCCGTGATGTTCGGCTTGGCGATTGACGCCGAGATCGGCCAGCACAACGTGTTTGCGCGCAAGAACTACTTCTACCCGGACCTGCCCAAGGGCTACCAGATCAGCCAGATGGAACTGCCGATTGTCGGCAAGGGCCACCTGGACATTCCCCTGGAAGACGGCACCATCAAGCGCGTCGGCGTCACCCGTGCGCACCTGGAAGAAGACGCCGGCAAAAGCCTGCACGAAGAATTCCCGGGCGCTACCGGTATCGACCTGAACCGTGCTGGCACGCCGCTGCTGGAGATCGTGTCCGAGCCGGACATGCGCAGCGCCAAGGAAGCCGTGGCCTACGTCAAGACCATCCACGCGCTGGTGCGCTACCTGGGCATCTGCGACGGCAACATGGCCGAAGGCTCGCTGCGTTGCGACTGCAACGTGTCGATCCGCCCAAAGGGCCAGGTCGAGTTCGGCACCCGCTGCGAGATCAAGAACGTCAACTCGTTCCGCTTCATCGAGAAGGCGATCAACAGCGAAGTACGTCGCCAGATCGAGCTGATCGAAGACGGCGGCAAGGTGATCCAGCAAACGCGCCTGTACGATCCGAACAAAGACGAAACCCGCGCCATGCGCAGCAAAGAGGAAGCCAACGACTACCGTTACTTCCCCGACCCGGACCTGTTGCCGGTGGTGCTGGAGGATTCCTTCCTCAATGACATCCGCGCCACCCTGCCGGAACTGCCGCAGCAAAAACGCGAGCGCTTCCAGGAGCAGTTCGGCCTGTCGGTCTACGATGCCAGCGTCCTGGCCTCCAGCCGTGAACAAGCCAACTACTTCGAAAAAGTCGTGAGCATTGCCGGCGACGCCAAGCTGGCGGCCAACTGGGTGATGGTCGAGCTGGGCAGCCTGTTGAACAAACAGGGCCTGGAAATCGACGAAGCGCCGGTCACCGCCGAACAACTGGGTGGCATGCTGCTGCGCATCAAGGACAACACCATCTCCGGCAAAATTGCCAAGACCGTGTTCGAAGCAATGGCCGCCGGTGAAGGCAATGCCGACGAGATCATCGAGAAGCGTGGCCTCAAGCAAGTCACCGACAGCGGCGCCATCTCGGCCGTGCTCGATGAGATGCTCGCGGCCAATGCCGAGCAGGTCGAGCAATACCGTGCGGCAGACGAAGCCAAGCGCGGCAAGATGTTCGGCTTCTTTGTCGGCCAGGCGATGAAAGCCTCCAAGGGCAAAGCCAACCCGCAACAGGTGAACGAACTGCTCAAAAGCAAGCTCGAAGGCTGATTGCAGTGAAATGGTCGGAGTGGAGTTTCACCTACACCCCGACCTTTTGTGGGAGCTGGCTTGCCTGCGATTCAGGCACCTCGGTGTTTCAGTTACACCGAGCCGATGCTATCGCAGGCAAGCCAGCTCCCACATTTACATCTGGGACTTCCTGACAATGAAGCGTCTACTCGGCCTCCTGGCCCTGTCCTCCCTGCTGGCCGGTTGCGCCAGCGGCCTCATCGACCCCAACGGCTACGACGAAACCGGCACCGCGTCCTATTACGGCGCCAAGCACCATGGCAAGAAAACCGCCAGCGGTGAACCTTTCAACCAGAACGCCTTGACCGCCGCCCATCGGCGCCTGCCCTTCGGCACCCAGGTCAAGGTGACCAACCTCGACAACAACCGTTCTGTCGTGGTGCGTATCACTGATCGCGGCCCGCATACCCGTGGGCGCCTGATCGACCTTTCACGCAAGGCTGCCGAGCAGTTGCGCATGCTGCGCAGCGGTACCGCACGGGTACGCGTGCAAGCCCTGAACAACTGATCGAGGCAGCCTTGAGCATTTTCGGATTGAACGCCCTCTCACCCTGGAGCCTGCTCGAACTGGTGGGCGGCCTGATCTTGCTGATCATCGGCGCTGAAATCCTGGTACGCGCCGCGGTACGCCTGGCGGCGAGCCTCAAGGTGCGGCCACTGATCATCGGCTTGAGCATCGTCGCCTTCGGCAGCAGTGCGCCACAGATGACCGTCAGTCTTCAGGCCACGCTGGCCGGCAACACGGACATTGCCGTAGGCAGCGTCATAGGCAGCAGCATCTTCAATATCCTTGTGACCCTGGGTTTGTCCGCACTGATCATTCCGCTGCGGGTCTCGCGGCAGCTGGTGCGCGTGGATATCCCGGTGATGATCGTCGCCGGCCTGCTGGTGTTTATCCTCGCCGCCAATGAAATGCTGACGCCCTTCGATGGCGCCGTGCTGCTGGTGGCGCTGGTGGCCTACCTAGGCGTATTGCACTACCAGACACGTCATTCCCGCCGCCCGCGCACTCTGGACACCGTGGCGAAGGCGCCATGGCTGAGCAGTGTGCTGCTGATGCTCGGCGGTTTGCTGGTGCTGGTGCTGGCCGGGCATTTGTTGCTCGGCGCAGCGGTGGAGGTGGCGGGCGATCTCGGATTGTCGGAGCGCGTCATCGGCCTCACGTTGATCGGCGTCGGCACCTCGCTGCCGTGCCTTGCCACGTCGCTGATCGCCGCGTTGCGTGGCGAACGGGAGATTGCCGTAGGCAACGTGATCGGCAGCAACCTGTTCAACCTGCTCGGCGTGCTGGGTTTTACCGCACTGGTGGCGCCGACACCGCTTTCGGTATCACCCAACGCCCTGGACTTCGATTTACCGGTGATGCTCGGCGCCATCATCCTGTGCCTGCCGGTGTTCTATACCGGCTATCGGGTAACACGTATCGAAGGGCTGGTGCTGCTGGGGCTGTACCTGGCGTACGGGCTGCATGTCATGGCCTTCACCACGGGCATGCCGCTGGCCAACAAGCTTGAACAATTGATGCTGTATTACGTCCTGCCAGCGTTAGTGGTTTTGCTGTTGTTCACCTCACTGCGCGCCTGGCACCGCCAACACAAGAGGGAATCGCAATGACCGATCAGAAAAAACCCGGGGTTGAAGTACGTCGCCAGGTCATGGGCGATGCGTTCGTCGACCGCGCCCTGGGCAATGCCACGGCGTTCACCCAGCCGCTGCAGGACTTCGTCAACGAGCACGCGTGGGGCAGCGTCTGGAACCGCGAGGGTTTGCCGCTCAAGACCCGCAGCCTGATCACCCTCGCCGCCCTCACCGCCCTCAAGTGCCCGCAGGAACTCAAGGGCCATGTGCGCGGTGCACTGAATAATGGCTGTACGGTGGAGGAGATCCGCGAAGCGCTGCTGCATTGCGCGGTGTATGCCGGGGTGCCGGCGGCGATTGATGCGTTTCGGGCGGCGCAGGAAGTGATTGAGGCGTATCAGGCGGATCAGCAGTGACTGCCAGATAGTTATCGCAGGCAAGCCAGCTCCCACACTTGAGTGTATTCACACATCCACATGTGGGAGCTGGCTTGTCGGGTCGCCGCATCGCTGCGATGGGGCCTCAACCTGCCCGCCTATTTCAGATCCAACCACCCGCCTGCAACACAAAAATCCCGATATTCGTGGTCACCGCCGCCATCAACGTGGTGATCACGATAATCGCGGCCGCCAACTCATGATTACCCTCCGCCGCCCTGGCCATTACAAAGCTCGCGGCGGCCGTGGGCGCGCCGAAATACAGAAACAGAATCCCCAACTCCGGCCCCCGGAACCCCAGCAACCAAGCGCCCAACGTGGCGATCACTGGTAGCCAGATCATCTTCATCAGGCTCGCGCTCAACGCCATGTTGCCGCTCTTGCGCAGCGCGGCCATGGACAAGGTGCCGCCGATGCAAATCAACGCCAACGGCAGCGTGGTGTCCGACAGGTACTGCAAGGACTTCTCCAACCAGCCGGGCACGCCGATCTGGAAGTACGCGAACGGCGTGGCGACGATCACGCTGATAATCAGCGGGTTGGCCAATACGCTTTTGAAGATGCTCCACGGGTCGGACTTGATCACTGGGCTATAGACCGCCAGCACAATGGTCGACAGCGTGTTGTAAAAGAGGATCACCAGCGCGGCGAGGATCGCGCCCAGCGATATACCGTAGTCGCCGTACATACTGGCCGCCAGCGCCAGGCCGATGACCCCGTTATTGCCACGAAACGCGCCTTGGGCGTAGATGCCTCGGTCTTCGCGCTTGCAACGAAAGATTGCCCAGCCCCAGGCCATGGCAAAGCTCACCAGGGTGGCGACGCAAAAGTAGATCAGCAACCCCGGCTTGAGCGCCGAGTGCAGGTCGGCATGCAGAATGCCAAGGAACAGCAGCGCCGGCATGGCGACGTTGAACACCAGGGACGATGCGGTGTGGATAAAGTTGTCATTGATCCAGTTGATGCGCTTTAGAAACACGCCCAGGAACAGCATGGCAAACACCGGCGCGGTGATGGTGAGGGTGGTGAGGAAGATTGCCAGCATGCCGGGGAGAACCTTGGTGGGCGTCGTTAGTTGGCTAATGATAAGCCAGTCCGAGCGGGTTCGTGTGGGCAACGCCATTCAAATGTGGGAGCTGGCTTGCCTGCGATGGCAATATGTCAGCCGATGCACTCATAATTGATGCACCGCTATCGCAGGCAAGCCAGCTCCCACAGGTTAGCGCCTGGTCTCAGGTAATCGGCGCCGGGTTGAACAGCGTGATGTCGTTATGCAGCTTGTGCCGCTCTGCCCAGGTCTGCTTCTTGCCGCTGGCCACATCCAGATAGAAGTGGAACAGCTCCCAGCCCAACTCCTCGATACTCGCCCGCCCCGTGGCAATGCGCCCGGCGTCGATATCGATCAGGTCCGGCCAACGCTGGGCCAGCTCGGTGCGGGTGGAGACCTTCACCACCGGCGCCATCGCCAGCCCGTACGGCGTGCCGCGCCCGGTGGTGAACACGTGCAGGTTCATCCCCGCTGCCAGTTGCAAGGTGCCGCAGACAAAATCACTGGCCGGTGTGGCGCAAAAGATCAGGCCCTTTTCCTTGAAGCGCTCACCAGGGCCAAGCACGCCGTTGATGGCACTGCTGCCGGATTTGACGATGGAGCCCAACGACTTTTCGACAATATTCGACAGCCCGCCCTTCTTGTTACCCGGCGTGGTATTGGCGCTGCGGTCTGCCTCGCCCTTGGCCAGGTAACGGTCGTACCAGTCCATTTCCCTGACCAGCTCGCGGGCGACGTCCTGGTTCTGCGCGCGTGAGGTCAGCAGGTAAATCGCATCGCGCACTTCAGTCACTTCGGAAAACATCACCGTCGCGCCGGCACGCAGTAACAGATCCGAGGCATACCCCAGCGCCGGGTTGGCGGTGATGCCGGAAAACGCATCGCTGCCGCCGCACTGCATGCCCAGGATCAACTCGGAGGCCGGCACGGTTTCGCGGCGACGCTGGTTGAGTTTTTTCAAGCGCACGTCGGCCAGGGCCATGATCTGCTCGATCATTTCAGTAAAGCCGTGGCTGGAATCCTGCAAGCGATACAGCCATGGCTCGCTCAGGTCCACGGAGCTGTCGTTATCGTGCATCACCTGCCCTGCCTGAAGCTTTTCGCAGCCCAGGCTGATCACCAAGGCCTCGCCGCCCAGGTTGGGGTTGCGCGCCAGGTTGCGCACGGTTCGGATGGGGATATAGGCATCCGTCGCCGTAATCGCCACGCCGCAGCCGTAGCTGTGGGTCAGCGCCACCACATCATCGACATGCGGGTACTGGGGCAGCAACTCGTCCTTGATGCGCTTGACCGCATGGTCCAGCACGCCGGTAACGCATTGCACGGTGGTGGTAATGCCGAGGATATTGCGCGTGCCCACGGTGCCGTCTGCATTGCGATAGCCCTCGAAGGTAAACCCCTCCAGGGGCGCCTGGGTTTCAGGCACCTCGGTGGACAGCGGCAAGCTGTCCAGCGGCGGTGCGGTGGGCATGCGCAACTGGTCCTCCTGCACCCAACTGCCGCGCGGAATCGGCGCCAGGGCATAACCGATGGTCTGGCCGTAGCGAATAATCTGGCCGCCCTCGGGGATGTCTTCCAGGGTCACCTTGTGGCTCTGCGGGATGAAATCCACGGTGACGAGGCCGTCGGGAAACTCGGTACCGGCGGGTACCCCTTGATCGTTCACCACGATCACCACATTGTCGCGCTCGTGCAAACGTATCGAGCGCGGCGAGTCGGCATGTTCAATCAACTGCATCACACGAACCTCAGGAATGCGCTTGAGAAAGGTTGGTCAACTCCGGGCCTTTGGTGGGCGGCTCCTTGAGCACCACGCGCTTGATCGGGCCGACAATCACCAGGTAGCTGAATACCGCCACCAGCGCGTTGGCGCCGACGAACACCAGCGCCCATTTGAACGAGCCAGTGGTGCTGATGATGTAGCCAATCACAATCGGTGTGGTGATCGACGCCAGGTTACCGAAGGTGTTGAACAAGCCGCCACTGAGCCCGGCGATTTGTTTCGGCGAGGTGTCGGACACCACCGCCCAACCCAATGCGCCAACGCCTTTGCCGAAGAAGGCCAAGGCCATGAAGCCCACCACCATCCATTCGATGTCCACGTAATTGCACGCCACGATGCTGCTGGAAATCAGCAGGCCACCGATGATCGGCGCCTTGCGTGCGAAGGTCAGCGAATGGCCTTTGCGCAGCAGGTAGTCGGAAATCACCCCGCCGAGCACCCCGCCGATAAAGCCGCAGATCGCCGGTAACGAGGCAATGAAGCCGGCTTTGAGGATGGTCATGCCACGCTCCTGCACCAGGTACACCGGAAACCAGGTCAGGAAGAAGTAGGTGATACCGTTGATGCAATACTGGCCCAGGTAGACGCCAAGCATCATGCGGTTGGTCAGAAGCTGGCGGATGTAATCCCACTTGGGCCCGTCGGTTTTCTTACCCTTGCCCTTGTCCTGATCCATATCGACCATCGCGCCATTGGCGGCGATGTGATTGAACTCGGCCTCGTTGATCATCGGATGCTGGCGCGGGCTGTGGATAACTTTCAGCCAGATCAGCGAGAAAACAATGCCGATCACGCCCATCACGATAAAGACGTGCTGCCAGCCAAAGCGATAGACGATCCAGCCCATCAACGGCGCGAACAACACCGTGGCGAAATACTGGGCCGAGTTGAAGATCGCCGACGCAGTGCCGCGTTCCGCCGTAGGAAACCACGCCGCAACAATACGGGCATTTCCCGGAAACGACGGCGCCTCGGCCAAGCCCACCATAAAGCGCAGCATGAACAGCGCGACCACCGCAGTGGAGACGCCAAACTCACCGACATAGCCTTGCAGCACGGTGAACAGCGACCAGGTGAAGATGCTCAGGGCATAGACTTTTTTCGAGCCGAAACGGTCGAGCAGCCAGCCACCGGGAATTTGCCCGGCCACGTAGGCCCAACCGAATGCAGAGAAGATATAACCGAGGGTGACCGCGTCGATACCGAGGTCTTTTTGCAGGCTGGAGCCGGCGATAGCGATGGTGGCCCGGTCGGCGTAGTTGATCGTGGTCACCAGGAACAGCATGAGCAGGATCAAATAGCGGACATGGGTCGGCTTGGTCGCTTGCATGTAGAAGTACTCCCACTAATTATTTTTTTTGCGGGTAATCATTTTTTTTGCCGTGGAAACCGCACTATGTGGGAGCCGGGCTTGCCCGCGATGCAGGCACCTCGGTGTGTCAGCGAGACCGAGGTGAGGCTATCGCAGGCAAGCCAGCTCCCACCTGGAGCCGGTGCCACGGGGTGCTGCGTGTTACGAACCGATGTAGCTGGTTTTCACCACGGTGTAGAACTCTTGCGCATAGCGACCTTGCTCACGCGAACCGTAGGATGAGCCCTTACGGCCACCAAATGGAACGTGGTAGTCCACCCCCGCCGTCGGCAGGTTGACCATCACCATTCCAGCCTGGGAGTGGCGCTTGAAGTGGTTGGCATATTTGAGCGAGGTGGTGGCGATGCCGGCCGACAAGCCGAACTCGGTGTCATTGGCCATTGCCAGCGCCGCCTCGTAGTCCGCCACGCGCACCACGTTGGCCACCGGGCCGAAGATCTCTTCACGGCTGATGCGCATCGCCGCTTCACTGTCGGCAAACAGTGTGGGCGCCAGGTAATAGCCTTCGGTGTCGCAGGTGACCAGGCCGCCACCGCTCACCAGCCGGGCGCCTTCGCTCTGGCCGATGTCGATGTATTTCATGTCCTGATCCAACTGGGCCTGGGACACCACCGGGCCAATGTCGGTACCACTATGCAAAGCGTGGCCGACCTTGATCGACTTCATGCGCTCGGCCATGGCGGCGACAAACTGGTCGTGGATCCCCGCGGTGACAATCAAGCAGCTCGAGGCGGTGCAACGCTGGCCGGTGGAGTAGAACGCACTCTGTACCGACAGCTCGACAGCCTGCTTGAGGTCGGCATCGTCGAGAATGATCTGCGGGTTCTTGCCGCCCATTTCCAACTGCACCTTGGCCTGGCGCGATACACAGCTGACGGCGATCTGACGCCCAACACCCACAGACCCGGTGAAACTGATGCCATCGACTTTCGGGCTGTTGACCAGCACGTCGCCGACCACACGGCCACTGCCCATCACCAGGTTGAACACACCGGCAGGGAAGCCGGCGCGGGAGATGATTTCGGCCAAGGCCCAGGCACAGCCCGGCACCAGTTCGGCAGGCTTGATCACCACGCAGTTGCCGTAGGCCAGGGCCGGAGCGATTTTCCACGCGGGGATGGCGATCGGGAAGTTCCACGGGGTGATCAGGCCCACCACACCGAGGGCTTCGCGGGTCACTTCAACGTTGACGCCCGGGCGCACCGAAGGCACGTAATCGCCCGACAGGCGCAGGCACTCACCGGCGAAGAATTTGAAAATATTGCCGGCGCGGGTCACTTCACCAATGGCTTCGGGGAGGGTCTTGCCCTCTTCCCGGGCCAGCAGGGTGCCGAGTTCTTCACGACGGGCGAGAATCTCGCTGCCGACTTTATCCAGCGCATCGTGACGCGCCTGGATACCGGAGGTGGACCACGCCGGGAACGCGGCGCGGGCAGCGTCGATGGCCGCGTTGACTTGGGCCACGTCGGCTTTGGCATATTCGCCAATGGCGTCGGACACATCCGAGGGGTTGATGTTGGTGCAGTAGTCGGCGCCGGTTACCCATTGGCCATTGATGTAGTTCTCAAAACGCTTTGCTTGGGACACGAATCTTCTCCTGACGCAAAAGGCCGCTGATTGCTCAGCGGCCTTGTGGATAATTTATTGCGCGCCTTGCTTGTCGATCAGCGCGGCGAGGGCTTCGTACTCTTCCGGCAGCAGGTCGGTCAGTGGCGTGCGCACGGGGCCGGCGTCATAACCGACGATTTTCGCACCGGCCTTGACGATGCTCACCGCGTAACCGGCCTTGCGATTACGGATATCCAGGTACGGCAGGAAGAAATCGTCGATGATCTTGCCGACGGTGGCGTGATCTTCGCGGGCAATGGCGTGATAGAAATCCATCGCCGTCTTGGGGATGAAGTTGAACACCGCCGAGGAGTACACCGGCACGCCCAGGGCCTTGTAGGCTGCGGCGTAAACCTCTGCAGTCGGCAAACCACCGAGGTAGCTGAAACGGTCGCCCAGGCGACGGCGGATCGACACCATCAACTCGATATCGCCCAGGCCATCCTTGTAGCCGATCAGGTTCGGGCAGCGCTCGGCCAGGCGCTCCAACAGCGGTGCGGTCAGGCGGCAGACATTGCGGTTGTACACCACCACGCCGATCTTGACCGACTTGCACACGGCTTCAACGTGGGCGGCAACCCCGTCCTGGCTGGCTTCGGTGAGGTAGTGCGGCAGCAGCAGCAACCCTTTGGCGCCGAGGCGTTCGGCCTCTTGGGCGTACTCGATGGCTTGGCGGGTAGCACCGCCCACACCGGCCAGGATCGGCACGCTGGACGCGCAGGTATCCACGGCGGTTTTCACCACCTGGGAATATTCGCTGGCCGCCAGGGAGAAAAACTCACCTGTGCCACCCGCGGCGAACAAGGCGCTGGCGCCATAAGGGGCCAGCCATTCCAGGCGCTTGATGTAACCCGCCTGGTGGAAATCACCCTGGGCGTTGAAATCGGTCACCGGGAAAGACAGCAGACCGTGGGAGAGGATGGACTTCAGTTCTTGTGGATTCATTATTCGAACACCCTGGGCGAAGACTTTCTAACGAAAGGTTGTTGTTGGTTTTGATGATGTCGTACGTCATCGTACAACTATAAATAAATTCGTCAACTGCAATTCATCCGGCGTACTCCTGCGAAGGCTTAAGACGCGGCTCTTGACGTAGGAAATTTCTCACCTATGATCCATATACCTGTATATGTATACAGTTATCACGGAAGATTCCTACGACATAGCAAGGAGCTAACATGTCAGGTCTTGAACTCGCAGCACCCGAAAAAAACCCGCCAACCCTGCGCTTCGAAGGCGGTGAACACACCGCCATCGGCGATGACACCCTGCTTCGCTTCAGCAAGGACGCCCCGGCCATCCCTGCGCGCCAAGTCGAACTGCACCTGCCCAACGGGCTCGCGCTGACCTATGGTCAAGTAATCGCCCTGGGCGGCGACTTCTATGGCATCCCCGGCCAACCGATCAGCGATGGCAACTCCCCGTCCGAGCGCGTGCAACGCTTCACCGCCGCTTTCAACTCTCTCGCCGTGTTGCCCGCTTCACGGCAAGAAGCGCAGAAGATCCTGGCGGTGATGCAAAAGGAGATCAACGCCGTCAACCAGGCGATCAAGGACGGCAAACAGCCGCACGAAGCCTACGACGCCCTGGGTGATACGTTGTCCGAGGAGTGGAACCGCATCACCGGCGGCGGCAGCGCTGTTTCGGCCCTCGTGCCACTGGGCCGCTACTTGAAACTGGCAGCCGACAACGCCGACCACTTCGGTGAGTGGGCCTTGTCGGCCTACATGGCCGGCCATACGGCAGCACTGCAACAGGCAGTGGTGGCCCATCAGACCGGCACCGACCAGGCCCTGGAATTGGCTTACGCCATGAACAGCTTTGCCGATCACTTTTTGACCGATCTGTTTTCCGCCGGCCACCTGCGGGTACCGCGCAAACAACTGGCAGCGGTGGTGACGCCTGGAGAACTCGGCTCGCTGATCAGCCGCTTCATGCACGATGAAGACAGTAAATTCGGGCTCAAGGTGCGCAATGCCATGGGCGCTCAGTGGCATGCCTACGGCGACAAGCGCTACTTCGACAGCATTGACGCCGACAATCGCGTGCAGGTCAAACGGGCGGTACAGGCCTCGGCAGATGAAATCTTCGAAACCTTCATCAGCGGCATCGCGCCCTCCCCGGCTGAGTTCAAGGCACCGCTGTATGTGCCCGACCTGAACGCCGCGCAGAACCCGGCGAATAACTTCTCGCCGCTGTTCAAGATAGAGGGGGACAAGGTGCTGCGGCGCAAGGACGTCAACGATTTGAACGACAAGCACTGGACCAATGATTGGTGGGGATGGAGTACGTACTTATTGCTTAAGGACTACAAGCCAAACCAACCCGCCAACTAACGGCTGGCATGATCGTTCCCACGCTCTGCGTGGGAATACAGCCTATGACGCTCCGCGTCACCCTGCGAGGGCTTGAGAAATTCACGCGCATCGGGACGCGGAGCGTCCATAGAGGCGTTACCACGCAGAGCGTGGGAACGATCAGCCCCGCTGCGCCTCTGCCTCTTCATGGGCATGGCGCAGTCGCTCGCGACTGTTGGTCAAATGCAAGCGCATCGCCGCCCGTGCCGCATCCGAATCCTGGCGGGCAATCGCCTCGTAGATCTCTTCGTGTTCGCGACTCAAGCGGCTCATGTAGTGCTGTTGGTCATCATGGGCCAGGCGCGCCGAATTCAGGCGGGTACGCGGAATGATGCTGGTGCCCAGGTGGGTCATGATGTCGGTGAAGTAGCGGTTGCCGGTAGACAGCGCAATTTCCAGGTGGAAGGCAAAGTCCGACGCCACCGCATCGCCGGCGTGGGCCGCACTTTCATTCAAGGCATCGAGGGCCGCACGCATGGCCGCCAGTTGCTCATCGCTGCGACGCAGCGCCGCGAGGCCCGCAGACTCCACTTCCAGGCTGATACGCAACTCCAGAATCGCCAGCACATCACGCAAGGTCACCACCGTGGCCGGGTCTATGCGAAAACCGCTGGGGCTTGGCGTGTCCAGCACGAAGGTGCCGATACCATGGCGAGTCTCGACCTGCCCCGCCGCCTGCAGGCGCGAGATGGCTTCACGCACCACCGTCCGGCTGACGCCATGGGCGTCCATGATCGCCGACTCGGTGGGCAACTTGTCGCCGCGTTTGAGCTGGCCATCGCGGATCTGCTCGGACAACACCGTGACCAATTCCTGGGCAAGGCTGCGGCGCTTGCGGGGAAGACGTGGGGCGGCGCTGGCGTTTTCCATGATGAACCATCTTTCTCGACGAACTAAAGACCGCATCATAGCCCATGGTGGTTGTACGATCACCGTTCTGGCGCGACTTTCATCCATATCCTTCACGCAAAAAAAATGCCCCGACAGACGTCGGGGCATTTTTCAGATGGGTCTGTAAGCGAAATCCGCCTACTTCACCACTTTCAAGCTTGGCCGACCGCTAGGGCGCGGCGGCTCGGTATCCGGTGGCGGTACATCATCACCGTCTTCGCCTTCGATCGTTTCGTCATCCTCTAAAGGCGACTCCAGATCGAACACCATGCCCTGGCCATTTTCCCGGGCGTAGATCCCGAGGATGGCGCCGATGGGCACGAACAGCGTATGGGGCACACCGCCGAAACGCCCTTCGAAGCTCACCGCTTCGTTGTCCATGTGAAGGTGGCGCACGGCACTGGGCGATACGTTCAGCACAATTTGCCCGTCACTGGCAAAACCCTGGGGTACCTGAACCGCAGGAAATTCGGAATTGACCAGCATGTGCGGGGTGCAATCGTTGTCCACAATCCACTCATAGAGCGCGCGGACCAGGTAAGGTCGACTGGAGTTCATCAACGGCTCCTTAAGCCTTAGCGCATATCGCGTTCGGCACCAGACAGACTTGCCTGGAAAGCCTCACGCGCAAACTGGCGCTCCATGTAATCAAGCAACGGCTTGGCCGGCCGTGGCAGTTCAATGCCCAGAATCGGCAAGCGCCAGAGTATGGGTAATAGGCAGCAATCCACCAAGCTTTGTTCCTCACTGAGGAAAAAAGGTTTATCGGCGAACAACGGCGAAACGCCGGTGAGGCTCTCGCGCAATTCCTTGCGCGCCTGCACACGAGCGGCTTCTTTGGAACGCGAATCCAGGATCACATCCACCAACCCGCACCAGTCACGCTGGATCCGATGGATCAGCAGGCGGCTGTTGGCACGCGCCACCGGGTACACCGGCAGCAAAGGCGGATGAGGGTAACGCTCATCCAAGTATTCCATCACCACGGTCGACTCCCACAACGCCAGGTCACGATCGACCAGGGTGGGCAAGCTGCCGTAAGGGTTCACTTCGATCAGCTTCGGCGGCTGACGGCCCGCCTCCACACTGATGATCTCGGCGCTGACACCCTTCTCTGCGAGCACGATGCGTACTCGGTGGGAATAGTGGTCGGCGGGGTCGGAGTAACAGGCCAACCGGTTGGTCACGCCCATGGCGGTCCTCCTCGCTTGTTGAAATTATCGAAAGCTCAAAAACGAGCGCGCCCAGAAAGCATCCCTGTAACGACCGGTTCAAACCGGCGCTACGTGTTCAGAGATGCCGCTGGGCGCGCAAGATTAACAGCAATTGCTTACGGTTGGATCAATGCACATCCTTCCAGTATTCACGCTTGAGCAAATAAGCGAATACGAAGAAGAAAGCCAGGTACAGCAAGACGTAGGTACCGATGCGCTGATGCTGCAGTTTGACCGGGTTGGCCGAGTAGGCCAGGAAGGTCACCAGGTTCTTGACCTTCTCGTCGAACTGCTCTTCGTTCAGCGTACCGGTCTTGGGCACGATGGTCAGTTGATCGCACGCTTCATGGGTCAGCGGCGTGCCGGTCAACGGATCATATTGCTTCTTGCCGTCTTCAACGACCTGAACCTGCTTGCATCCTACCACTTGGCGCCCCTGCAGGCCGACCAGAACGTTCGGCATGCCGACGTTCGGGAAGACTTTGTTGTTCACGCCATAGGGGCGTGCAGGGTCTTCGTAGAAGGATTTGAGGTAACCGTAGAGCCAGTCGGTACCGCGTACACGGGCCACCAGAGTAAGGTCGGGCGGTGCGGCGCCGAACCAGGTCTTGGCGTCGGCCGGTTGCATGCCGATGTTCATGTGGTCGCCGATCTTGGCACCCGTGAACACCGCGTGGCTGAGCATCACTTCATGGGGAATGCCCAGGTCATCGGCAACGCGCTCGTACCGTTGGAACTTGGCGCTGTGGCACCCCATGCAGTAGTTGGTGAATGTACGCAGCCCATCCTGCATGGCGGCTTTGTCAGACACATCGATATCGACTTTTTCCAGCTGCGCACCATGTTCGGCAGCGAAGGACAGTAGCGGCAGTGCCGCAAGCACGAATGCAACGAGTAATTTTTTCATCAGCCAGTCACCCTTTCCGGAACCGGTTTGGTCTTCTCGAGCCGGGTATAGAACGGCATCAGAATAAAGTAGGCGAAGTACAGGAAGGTGCAGACCTGCGACAGCAACGTCCGCTCAGGGGTGGGCGCCAATACACCCAACACACCCAGGATCACGAACGAAATGCAGAACACCCACAGCCAGATCTTGCTCAGCCAGCCTTTGTAGCGCATTGACTTGACCGGGCTACGGTCGAGCCACGGCAGCACGAACAGCACCGCGATGGCCGCGCCCATGGCGATCACGCCCATGAGTTTGTCGGGGATCGCGCGCAAGATCGCGTAGAACGGCGTGAAGTACCAGACCGGGGCAATGTGCTCAGGTGTCTTGAAGGCGTTGGCCTGTTCGAAGTTAGGCTTCTCCAGGAAATAACCGCCCATCTCCGGGAAAAAGAACACGATCGAGCAGAACACAAACAGGAACACGACCACGCCGACAATGTCTTTCACGGTGTAGTACGGGTGGAACGGAATGCCATCCAGCGGGATGCCGTTCTCGTCCTTGTGCTTCTTGATGTCCACGCCATCCGGGTTGTTGGAACCCACTTCGTGCAGCGCCAGGATATGCAAGACCACCAGGCCCAGGATCACGATCGGCAAGGCCACCACGTGCAAGGCGAAGAAGCGGTTCAAGGTGATGCCGGAGATCAGGTAGTCACCACGAATCCACTGGGTCAGGTCGTTGCCGATCACCGGGATTGCGCCGAACAGCGAGATGATCACCTGGGCGCCCCAGTACGACATCTGGCCCCAAGGTAGCAGGTAGCCCATAAAGGCTTCGGCCATCAGTGCCAGATAGATCAACATGCCGAAGACCCACACCAGCTCACGGGGCTTCTGGTACGAGCCGTAGAGCAGGCCGCGGAACATGTGCAGGTAGACGACGATAAAGAACGCCGACGCACCGGTGGAGTGCAACAGGCGCAGGATCGAGCCGTACTCGACATCACGCATGATGTATTCGACAGAGGCAAACGCCTCTTCCGCCGACGGCGTGTAGCTCATCGTCAACCACACGCCAGTGACGATCTGGTTGACCAGCACCAACAGCGCCAGGGAGCCGAAGAAGTAGAAGAAGTTGAAGTTTTTCGGCGCGTAATATTTGCTGAGATGGTCTTCCCACATTTTAGTGGCGGGGAAGCGCGCATCCACCCAATCCATGAACTTGCTCATCACGCGTTCTCCTTGTCGAGGCCAATGACAATGATGTCGTCAGATTCGTAATTGTGAGGAGGAACCGGCAGGTTCAGGGGCGCAGGCTGGGATTTGTAGACGCGGCCGGCGAGGTCATAGTGGGAACCGTGGCACGGGCAGAAATAACCGCCGACCCAGTCTTTGCCCAAGTCGACAGGCGCCACTTCCGGGCGGAAGGTAGGTGAACAACCCAAGTGGGTACACAGACCAACCAGCAGCAGAATTTCTGGCTTGATCGAACGCGCTTCGTTCTTGGCGTAGGCGGGCTGGTCGGACTTTTCGGACGTCGGGTCAGACAGCTGGCCTTCGATCTTCTTCAGATTCCCCAGGATTTCCTCGGTACGACGAACAATGAAAACCGGCTGGCCGCGCCACTCAGCAATCATCTGCTGGCCTGGCTCGATCTTGCTGACATTCACCTTCACCGGTGCACCTGCGGCTTTCGCCTTGGCACTGGGAAACCATGACCCCACGAACGGGACCGCAGCCCCCACCGCTCCTGCAGCACCCACCACGGATGTGGCTGCTACCAAGAAGCGACGCCGGCCTGCATTCACGCCGTCATTGCTCATTCAGTCCTCTCCCATCAGCTTTTTGGCCTGTTAAATCAGGCGTCTACTAAGTGTTGAATCTTTACTTATAAAAATTTTGACGGATGGTAATGAAAAGCCCCACGTATGACAAGGGAATTGCCCGGGACTCCGCCTCCAGGCCTTGTAGTATAGGGGGTCTACGGATGTGGCAAGTTGTCACGGCGAAAAATGTGCATAAATCGCAGGCAATAAAAAACGCCCAGCTCCGTGAGGAGGCTGGGCGTTTTTGTGGAACGTAAAGCGAATTAACGCTTCGAGTACTGCGGACGCTTACGCGCTTTACGCAGACCGACTTTCTTACGTTCAACTTCACGAGCATCGCGAGTCACGAAGCCAGCTTTGCGCAGAGCGCCACGCAGGGTTTCGTCGTACTGCATCAGAGCGCGAGTGATACCGTGGCGGATTGCGCCAGCTTGACCACTTACACCGCCACCGATAACGGTGACGTAGATGTCGAACTTTTCAACGGTCTCGGTCAATTCCAGCGGCTGACGAACTACCATGCGGGCAGTTTCGCGACCGAAGAAGTTGTCCAGGGAGCGGTTGTTGATCGAGATGTTACCAG
The DNA here is from genome assembly GCF_041410225.1 of Pseudomonas sp. KT_2_4. Lineage (NCBI taxonomy): Bacteria > Pseudomonadati > Pseudomonadota > Gammaproteobacteria > Pseudomonadales > Pseudomonadaceae > Pseudomonas > Pseudomonas sp. KT_2_4. The sequence continues at coordinate 4,901,498 of NZ_CP166962.1, read as the reverse complement.
TGCCCGGACGCAGGAAAACGCGTGCGGTTGCGGTTTTGCGACGGCCAGTGCCGTAATTTTGAGTCGCCGACATAATGAACTATTCCGTTAAAACTTCAGTTCTTGGGGCTGCTGAGCAGCATGAGGGTGTACAGCGCCCGCATAGACTTTCAGCTTGCGAAACATATCGCGACCCAGTGGGCCCTTAGGCAGCATGCCTTTGACCGCGATTTCGATCGGGGCTTCAGGCTTCTTGGCAATCAGGCCTTCGAAGTTGGAAGACTTGATACCGCCTGGGAAACCGGAGTGACGGTAGTACATTTTGTCGCTTGCTTTGTTGCCGGTTACACGAACCTGCTCAGCGTTGATGATGACGATGTAGTCGCCGGTATCAACGTGCGGGGTGTATTCAGGCTTGTGCTTGCCACGCAGACGGCTGGCGACTTCAGTGGCCAGACGACCCAGGGTCTGACCAGCGGCGTCGACGACAAACCAGTCGCGCTGAACTGTTTCCGGTTTTGCAGTAAAAGTTGTCATTCTTTAATAGCCTCAGGGGCCGCCTGTAAATTTAGACGGCGGATCTTACTGAATAGTGCGTACTTTGACAAGGTCAAAGGCAGCCGGATACAGACGCTATCGGGGGCTCGGGTCGGCGCGTCCGTTCAACGGCAAGATTCTTCGGCAGGCGGCGCATCACTTCCACTGCAGAAAGAGGTGGGCAATTATGCAGATTGCGAAAAAAAATTCAACCTGCTTTTATGATTGTTTTACCCCGAAGGAGTACCCGATGGATTACCGACAGCTGGGCCGCACCGATCTGAATGTCAGCGCGATCGCGTTGGGCACCATGACCTGGGGCGAGCAGAACAGCGAGGCAGAGGCCTTCGCGCAGATCGAAAGGGCCAAGGCCGCGGGGATCAACTTCCTCGACACCGCAGAAATGTACCCGGTGCCGCCCAAGGCCGACACCTACGCCACCACCGAGCGCTACATCGGCAACTACTTCAAAAGCCGTGGCGACCGCGCCGACTGGATTCTCGCCAGCAAGATCGCCGGCCCCGGCAACACCATCGACTATATCCGCGATGGCCACCTGCGCCACAACCGCAAGCACATCGCCGCAGCCCTGGACGCCAGCCTCAAGCGCCTGCAGACCGAGTGGATCGACCTCTACCAACTGCATTGGCCGGAGCGCAGCACCAACTTCTTCGGCCAGTTGAGCTACAAGCACAAGGACGAAGACGACCTCACCCCACTGGAGGAAACGCTCGAAGCCCTGGATGAACAGGTAAAGGCCGGCAAGATCCGCCACATTGGCCTGTCCAACGAAACGCCGTGGGGCGCCATGAAGTTCCTCGCCCTGGCCGAAGCTCGCGGCTGGCCGCGCGCCGTGTCGATCCAGAACCCCTACAACCTGCTCAACCGCAGTTTTGAAGTGGGGCTGGCGGAGGTTGCCATTCGTGAACAGTGCGGCTTGTTGGCCTATTCGCCTTTGGCGTTCGGCATGCTCAGTGGCAAGTACGAAAATGGCGCTCGCCCGGCCAAGGCGCGCCTGACCGAGTACAGCCGCTTCAGCCGCTACTTCAACCCGCAATCGGAAGCGGCGTGCAGCCGGTATGTGGCTCTTGCGCGGGAACATGGCCTGGACCCGGCGCAGATGGCGCTGGCGTTTGTGACGCAGCAACCGTTTGTGACCAGCAATATTATTGGGGCCACATCGCTGGAACAACTGGACAGCAACATCGCCAGTGCCGACATGAAATTATCGAAAGAAGTGTTGGAAGGGATTGAGGCGATTCAGAAGGATCATCCAAACCCAGCACCTTGATTGATCCGCACTGATCATTCCCACGCTATGCGTGGGAATGCCGCCTTGGACGCTCTGCGTCCGCTTTCAGAGTCGTGACGCGGAGCGTCACATGAGGCGTTCCCACGCGGAGCGTGGGAACGATCAATCAAGAGCACCTAACAATCAAAGTGCCCGCGCAATGATCTCCTTCATGATCTCATTGGTCCCCGCATAAATGCGCTGCACCCGCGCATCCGCCCAGGCCCGGGCAATCGGGTATTCCCACATGAAGCCGTAGCCGCCATGCAACTGCACGCACTCATCGAGCACCTTGCACTGCAGGTCGGTGGCCCAGTACTTGGCCATCGCCGCCGTGGGCACGTCCAACTTGCCTTCCAGATGCAAGGCCATGCACTGGTCGACAAACACACGGCCAATCTGAATCTCGGTGGCCATCTCCGCCAGCTTGAACCGGGTGTTCTGGAAGTCGGCGATCGCCTTGCCGAACGCCTTGCGCTCACGGGTGTAGTCCAGGGTCCACTGCAACGCCGCTTCGGCTGAGGACAGCGCGCCAATCGCCACGGTCAGGCGTTCTTGCGGCAACTCTTGCATCAGGTAGGCAAAGCCCATGCCCGCCTGGCCCAGCAGATTTTCCTTGGGCACGCGCACATCCTGGAAGAACAGCTCCGAGGTGTCCTGGGCCTTCATGCCAACTTTCTCCAGGCGCTTACCTTTGTCGAAGCCCGGCGTGTCGGCTTCCACCAGGAACAGGCTGGTGCCCTTGGCGCCCGCCTTGGGGTCGGTCTTGGCGACGACAATCACCAGATCGGCCAGGTAACCGTTGGTGATAAAGGTCTTGGAGCCGTTGATCACATACTCGTCACCGTCCAGCACTGCGCTGGTCTTGACCCCTTGCAGGTCGGAACCGGCGCCCGGCTCGGTCATGGCAATGGCTGTGACCCTCTCTCCGGAGATCAACTGGGGCAGGTACTTGTGCTTCAGCGCTTCACTGCCGTAATGCAGGATGTAGGGCGCGACGATATCCGAATGCAGGGAAAAACCGATGCCGGTCAAACCCAGGCGGCTGACTTCTTCGATCACCACCGCGCTATAGAGAAAGTCCGCGCCCAGCCCGCCATACTCCTCTGGCAGGTGGGAACACAACATGCCCGCCTCCCCCGCCTGGTTCCACAAGTTACGGTCGATATAGCCCTGCTTTTCCCATTGCCCATGGAAGGGCACGGCATGCTTTTCGAGGAAAGTGCGTACGCTCTCACGGAAGAGTTCGTGCTCCGAGCTGAACAAGGTTCTGGGGATCATGGGTCACCTGCGTGGATTGTCGGACAAGGACGAGCCCACAGAGCCTATGCCCCGAAGGCGTCACGGGACACTGGACACATGCGACAAAAAATAAGACGATCCAGCCGTCTGGTGACCACTTTCCCCTATAAGAATAAATGAAATTATGTCTAACCAAATCTCCACGCCGTTGCGGCGCGTCAGCATTTTGGCCATTGATCGGGTATTCGCTTCAACCCTCATGCAAGCCAAGGATTTCTTCCATCTCGCCAGCCTGCGCCATGGCAAACAGCAAGGGCTGGGCCTGACCCCAGGGTTCGAAACGCGCCTGGTAAGCCCCGACGGCCAGTCCGTGCGCAGCTTCAGCGATGTGATCATGCCAGTGGACGGCGGCCTCGAAGACGCCGACATCATTGTGCTGCCGGCCTTCTGGGACGACTTCGATGCCCTGTGCTCCCGCTACCCGCAGGTGCTGCCGTGGCTGCGCGAACAGCACGCCCGCGGCGCCGTACTCTGCGGCGAGGCCACCGGGGTGTTCTGGCTGGCCGAAGCCGGGCTGCTCGATGGCAAGGAGGCGACCACCTACTGGCGCTTCTTCAATGCCTTCACAGAGCGCTTCCCCAAGGTGCAGCTCAACCAGGACAAGCACCTCACGGATGCCGATAACCTGTATTGCGCCGGCGGCACCACGTCGGCCTGCGACCTTTATATCTACCTGATCGAACGCTTCTGCGGCGCCAACATCGCCCAGGCGGTGGCCCGCGACATTCTCTATGAAGTGCAGCGCAACTATTCACCGGGGCGGATCGGGTTTGGCGGGCAGAAGCTGCATCAGGACGTGATCATCCTGCAGATCCAGCATTGGCTTGAAGAGCACTTTGCCGACAAATTCCGCTTTGAAGACGTCGCCCGGGAACACGGCATGAGCATCCGCAACTTCATGCGCCGCTTCCAGACCGCCACCGGTGACAAGCCGCTGCACTACCTGCAGCGCCTACGCATCGAAACGGCCAAGGGCTTGCTCTCGGGCAGCCGCAAGAGCATCAAGACCATCAGCTACGAGGTGGGTTACGACGATGCGAGTTTCTTTGCGCGGTTGTTCAGGCAGCACACGGAGTTGTCGCCGAACCAGTATCGCCAGCAATTTCAGCAGGCCGCCTGACTCCAGGCCAACACAAGCCATTGTGGGAGCTGGCTTGCCTGCGATGACGGTGTATCACCCAACCTATAATTGACTGATACACCGCCATCGCGGGCAAGCCCGGCTCCCACATTAGCTCTCCATTGAGCCGGAGATTGCTTAAGGCTTGTGGCCGCGCGACAGGAACTCGTGGGACTGCATTTCCAGCAGGCGACTCAAGGTGCGCTGGAATTCGAAGTTCAAGCGGCCGCCCGTATAGAGGTCCTTGAGTTCGACTTCCGCCGAGATGATCAGCTTGACGTTACGGTCGTAGAACTCATCGACCATGTTGATGAACCGTCGGGCGATATCGTCGGTAGTCACGCCCATCTGTTCCACACCACTCAAGATCACGGCGTGAAAGATCTTGCCCAGCTCGATGTAATCGTTCTGGCTGCGTGGCCCATCGCACAGTTGGCGGAACTCGAACCAGGCCACGTCATCGCAGGTGCGCAACGCGATGATTTCGCGGTTCTCGATCATCAGCTTGTCGTTTTCCACCGCCTGGGTGCATTCCGGCGTCAGCGCACGGAAGCTTTTCTTCAGGCTTTCGTGTGCTGCTTCGTTGAGCGGGAAGTGAAACAGCTCGGCTTGCTCCAGATGACGCAAGCGGTAGTCGACGCCGCTGTCGACGTTGACGATATCGGTGTTCTGCTTGATCAGCGCAATGGCCGGCAGGAAGCGTGCACGTTGCAGGCCGTCCTTGTACAGGCCATCGGGCACGATGTTCGATGTGGCCACCAGGGTCACACCGTTCTTGAATAGTTCTTCCATCAGGGTGCCAAGGATCATGGCGTCGGTGATGTCGGAGACGAAAAATTCATCGAAGCAGATCACCCGGGCCTCTTGGGCGAAACGCTTGGCGATGATGGTCAGCGGGTTTTTCTCGCCCGGCAGGGTCTTCATCTCTTCGTGCACGCGCTTCATGAAGCGGTGGAAGTGCGTACGCACTTTTTCCTTGAACGGCAGCGCTTCAAAGAAGGTGTCTACCAGGTAAGTCTTGCCCCGACCCACGCCGCCCCAGAAATACAGGCCCTTGACCGGCGTGTGGTCTTTCTTGCCAAACAGCTTGCTGAACATCCCTGGCTTGCTTTGCGACGCGGCCACGAGGTCCTCGTACAGGCGCTGCAAATGACGCACGGCATTTTCCTGGGCCGCGTCGTGGAAGAACTCGGGGCGTTTCAGATCAGCTTGATATCGTTCTAGGGGCGTCATAATTTCGTTAGCAAGGCAACAAAAACGGGCCGACACTGTAACGACGGCCCTGGATAATGGCAATCAACCCTTGGTCGGGTTAATCCTCGATTGGGGTCAACGCAACGCGCAAGGCTTCGATGGCCGCGTCACGCGATGCTTGATCGGCATACTCGGCACTGTCAGCGACTGCGGCGCCGTCCAGCCATACGCTGAAGCCCAGGGCCTCGGCGCGCACGTCCAGCGCATCACCACTTTGCAGTTGCTTGGTCACCGCGCCGGCTGCTTTGCCATCGGCAAAGTTACGCGACAGCAGCAGTTGCTCGCCATCAGCGGCCAGCAGGCGGAAGCGGAAGCTGCCGTCAGCTTCACGGAAGCTCACAAACCGCGCAGCCTTCGCGGCTTTTTTCTTGGTGGCGACCGGCGCCGCCGCCTGGTTGACGAACGAACGCAGGCCCACCGCTTCACGCAGCTCGGCCAGAAACGGTGCCGCCACAGCGCGGGCCTTCTTGGCGCCGACCTGCAGCAGGTCTTCCATGTCCGATGGGCGCGACATCAGTTGGTGGTAACGCTCGCGCGCTTCGCCGAGCTGGCCGTCGAGCAGTTGGAACAGACGGTTCTTTGCCTCGCCCCAGCCCAGGCCGTCTAGCAACTGACCGCGGAATTCGGCTTCCTGGGCCTTGGTCGCGAACGCCTGGTAAAGGGTGAACAGGTGCGAATTGTCCGGATCCTTGGGTTCGCCTGGCGCGCGGGAGTCGGTGACGATCCGCGAGATCGCGTCCTTCATGTCCTTGGCGCTAGTGAACAACGGGATGGTGTTGTCGTAGCTCTTGGACATCTTGCGGCCATCCAGGCCCGGCAAGGTGGCTACGCTTTCTTCGATCAGCGCCTCGGGCATGGTGAAGAATTCTTTACCGTTGCCGAACAGGTGGTTGAAGCGCTGGCCGATGTCGCGGGCCATTTCCACGTGCTGGATCTGGTCGCGGCCCACCGGCACCTTGTGCGCGTTGAACATCAGGATGTCCGCTGCCATCAGCACCGGGTAGCTGTACAGGCCCATGCTGATGCCCGCATCCGGGTCTTCGCCGTTCTCCACGTTCTTGTCCACCGAGGCCTTGTAGGCATGGGCGCGGTTGAGCAGGCCCTTGGCGGCAACGCAGGTCAGCAGCCAGGTCAGCTCGGGGATTTCCGGGATGTCCGACTGGCGGTAGAAAGTCACCCGGTTCACATCCAGGCCACCGGCCAGCCAGGTCGCGGCGATTTCCATACGCGAGCGCTGGATGCGCTGCGGGTCATCGCATTTGATCAGGGCGTGGTAGTCGGCCAGGAAGTAGAAGGAATCGGCATTCGCGTCTTCGCTGGCGAGGATCGCCGGGCGAATCGCACCGGCGTAGTTGCCCAGGTGCGGCGTGCCGGTGGTGGTGATGCCGGTGAGGATACGGGTACGGGTCGTCATGGGTGATCGCTTGTCATCAATTCGAAAGGCGTGGCAGCACCAGATCCTTGAGATCGGTCAGCTTGCCATGAAAAAAGTGTCCGCATTCTGCCACTTTCAGCAGCTCATGGGGGCGTTTCAGGGCGGCGGACCAGGCGTAGACCACTTGCGGGTCGACCACTTCGTCGCTTTCCGGCTGGATCAGGGTCAATGGGCAGCCTTGGGGCAGCACGTCCGACTCGCCCAGGCGCATCACCGCCGCAGCCACCATGAACAGGTGCGCGAGCTTTTCGCCCTTGGCCTCCAAACGCCCGCCGAGACTGGCAGCCACGTAACCGCCGAAGGAAAAACCGAGCAAGGTGATCGGCAGGTCCGGGTGCTTTTCACGCAGCCAGGTGGCGGCCGCTTCAGCATCGTCGACCTCACCGGTGGCCATATCGTGAGTACCGGCACTGGCACCCACGCCCCGGTAATTGAAACGCAAAGTAATCAAACCCGCATCGCGGGCAGTGCGTTGCAGGGTCGAGACGACTTTATTGAGCATGGTGCCACCCTGCACCGGGTTAGGGTGGCAAACCAGCGCCAGGCCACGTGGTTCGGGGTGATCCAGGTACAGGGCTTCCAATTGGCCCACCGGGCCATCGATCAAAACGGGGGTTTCACGCATGAGCAAGGATGAACTCCGTGACCTCTCAAGGGGTCGACTCGTCTAGCTAAAAGTCTGTGCATGGCATCATTGCGAGCTTAATCGCGGTATACAGCGCAGGTTTGAGCCGTTAACGTAAAGCAAAGCCGTTTATAGAGGAAGGACTCGTGGAACACTCGCTCTTAGTTTGGTTGTTGCCGACTCTTGCCCTGGTTGCCGGTGTCGCCATTGGTTTCCTGGTTGCCCGCCTGCTGCCGAATGCCGCGCCTAACCGCACGCAGCGTCAGCTGGATGACATTCAGGAACGTTTTGACAGTTATCAGAACGAGGTTGTTACCCACTTCAACAGCACCGCGACCCTGGTCAAGAAGCTCACCCAGAGCTACCAGGAAGTACAGGATCACCTCGCCGATGGCGCTAACCGCCTGGCCCTCGACGACATCACCCGCCAGCGCCTGCTGGCCGCGCTGCATTCCGATGCACCGCAAACCCCACGGGAACGCCTGACCCCGCCTCGGGAAAACCAGGAGCCACCACGGGACTACGCGCCAAAGACGCCGAACGCTCCAGGCATGTTGGATGAGCATTACGGCTTGAAGAAGTAAGTCATCTTCGGGCAATAAAAAAGCCCGGCTGATCGATGATCAGCCGGGCTTTTTATTAGGTGCCTGAATCATCAGACAACACCGCCTCCTGTGGGAGCTGGATTGCCTGCGATAGCGGCGTGCCCGTTGACACACCTGCCTCAGACACTCCGCCATCGCGGGCAAGCCCGGCTCCCACATCGAGCGCGCACGCGTTCAGGTCGGTTGTTGTTCCTGCAACCGCCCACCGTCGATGCGCACATGCCGCCCATGGAAACGCTTGAGGCTGCTGCGGTGGCCGACGCTGACGATGCTCAACCCCGGCAACTCATCGATCAACGCCTGGTACAAGGTTGCTTCGTCTTCTTCATCCATGGCCGAGGTTGCCTCATCCATGTACAGCCATCGCGGTGCAAACAACAGCGCACGGGCAAAGGCCAGGCGCTGTTGCTCACCCGGCGAGAGCATGCGTTGCCAGTGGTTGGCTTCATCCAGGCGATTGACCAGGTGCGGCAGGCGGCAAGTCTCCAGGACCTGTGCATAACGTTCTGCCGGATAGACGCTGTCGTCCTGTGGATAACTCAACACGGCCTTGAGCGTACCAATCGGCAAGTAAGGCTTCTGTGGCAGGAACAGATAGCGCGTCGCCGGTAAGCGAATGCTGCCATGACCGGCGGGCCACAGATGCCCCATCGCCCGCAGCAAAGTGCTCTTGCCGCTGCCGGAACGCCCGCTGAGCATGACGCGCTCGCCAGGCTCCACGGTCATGTCGGCATCAGTGAGCAGGTGACGGCCGTCGGCCAGGTCCATGCCCAGGTCCTTGATCACCAGGCGCTCGCCTTCAGGGCGCACGTCGATCGCCGGCGTGCGTTGCTCGTTGTCGCTCATGGCCTGCTGGAAACTCAGCAGACGGTCGCTGGTGGCGCGCCATGTCGCCAGCTCCGAATAGGCGTTGATAAACCAGCTGAAGTTCTCTTGCACGTTGCCGAACGCCGAGTTGATTTGCATCAGCTCGCCCAGCTCGATCTTGCCGGTGAAATAGCGCGGCGCGGCGACGATAAAGGGGAAGATGATTGCGATCTGGCTGTAGCCGGCGGTGAAAAAGGTCAGGCGCTTGGACACTTTCATGATGTCCCAGAAGTTCTGCCAGACTTTGCCGAAGCGGGTGCTCAGGCGCTGCCTTTCATTCGGCTCGCCGTTGTACAGGGCGATACTTTCGGCATTCTCACGCACCCGCACCATGGAAAAACGCAGGTCCGCTTCAAAGCGTTGTTGCTGGTTGCTCAGGCCAATCAAGCGCCGGCCGATCAGGTGCGTCAGCCAACTGCCCACGGCGGCGTACAGCAACGCACACCAGAACATGTAGCCGGGAATGGTGATGCCGAACACTTCGATGCTGCCCGAGACACCCCACAGGATGATCGAGAATGACACCAGGCTGACCACGTTACGCAGCAACCCAAGGCCCAGGCTCAAGGTGCCGGACGTAAAGTTGTTGAGGTCTTCGGAAATCCGCTGGTCCGGGTTATCGGTGTAGCCGCCCTGCTCCAGCTGGTAGTAATTCTTGTGGGCCAGCCAACGGCTGAAGTGTTTTTCGGTGAGCCAGGCGCGCCAGCGGATCGTCAGCATCTGGGTCAGGTAAAGGCGGTACACCGCGCCGAGTATCGCCACCGCCGCGATCCCGCCGAAATAGCCGATCAACTGCCAGAAGGCCGCGGTGTCCTTCTTCTCCAGGGCGTTGTAGAAGTCTTTGTACCAGTGGTTGATCCACACGGAGATCGCCACGCTGAACAGCGACAGGCCAATCACTGCGGCCAGCAGCAGCCAGGCCCTGCCCTTCTCTTCACTGCGCCAATAGGGTGTGATCATCGCCCAGGTTCGGCGGAAGAATTGCCCACGCACCGCGTCGTTGACCGCGCGATATTCAGCATTCTGATTCATCGTTCAGGCTCGGTAGGAAAAAGTCACAGGCGTTTGAACCGATCATAGGGGATCGGTTCGTGCGTCCGTGCAGCCTGAAGCGAGTTGTTCAGTCGCCGTTCAGCGTCGTACCGGGCGCTTCTGCAACTTGCGCTGCAAGGTACGCCGATGCATGCCCAAAGCGCGGGCGGTGGCGGAGATATTGCCTTCGTGCTCGGTCAGCACGCGCTGGATGTGTTCCCACTGCAGGCGGTCCACCGACATCGGGTTTTCCGGCACGAGGGTGTCGAGGTCGGCATGCTCGGACAGCAAGGCGGCCAGCACGTCGTCGGCATCCGCGGGTTTGCACAGGTAATTGCAAGCGCCGCGCTTGATCGCCTCGACGGCGGTGGCAATGCTGGAGTAACCGGTGAGGATCACCACGCGCATTTCCGGGTCGAGTTCCAGCAGCTTGGGCAGCAGTACCAGGCCCGAGTCGCCGTCCATTTTCAGGTCGAGGGCGGCGTAGTCCGGCAGGTCGGCCTGGGCGATGGTCAGGCCCTCTTCGGCAGAGCCTGCAGTGCTGACGCGAAAACCGCGCCGGCTCATGGCGCGCGCCATCACGCGGGTAAAGGTCGCGTCGTCATCTACCAGCAACAGGTGCGGCAGTTCTTCGCCTTCGACTTGGATCTCGTCACTCATCGATATCTCCTCGTGCGACACGGGGCAGGCGCAGCTCGGTGAGCGTGCCACCTTCCTCATGACTATAGAGCTTCACTGAGCCGCCCGCGCGGGTCACGCTGGCCTTGCTCAAAAACAGGCCCAGGCCGAAGCCTTTGCCCTTGGTGGTAAAGAAGGGTTTGCCGATCTGCTCGGCAATGGCCAACGGCACGCCCGCGCCGTGGTCACGAATGCTGATGGTGACGTTTTCCGCGTCCCAGTCCAACTGCACGCCGAGGCCTTCAGGGCAAGCGTCGGCTGCATTGTTCAGCAAGTTGAGCAGCGCCTGGGTCAGGTCCGGCGGTGGCGCCATGCGCGGCACGCTGCCTTGGCCCAGCAGGTTGAAACGGTAACTGGCTTCGGGACGCATCAGGTGCCAGCGGTTGAGCGCCTCATCGAGCCACTGGGTGACGTCCTGCATTTCGACCGCCAGACGGCGATTGGCTTCAGCGGCGCGCACCAGTTGCTGCAACGTCAGCTTGCACTGCTTGACCTGTTCCTGCAGCACGCTCAAATCGTCCTGCAGGGCCGGGTCGTGATGGTCCTGGGTCATTTCCTTGAGCAGCACGCTCATGGTCGCCAGCGGCGTGCCCAACTCATGGGCAGCGCCTGCGGCCTGGGTGGCGACAGCCAGCAACTGCTGGTCACGCAGGCCTTCTTCACGGCGAATGGCGCGCAGTTCTTCCTGGCGGCGCAGTTCTTCGGCCATGCGCGCGGCAAAGAAGGTGATGACTGCCGCAGACAGGGCGAAGCTCAACCACATTCCGTAGATCTGCAGGTTTTCCCGGGCGATGGGGAACGTCTGCAAGGGGTAGAACTGCGCCAACAGCAGGGTGTACAGCGTCAGCGCAATCCCCGACAGCACCACCGAATAGCGCCACGGCAGGGTGACGGCAGCGATGGTCAAAGGCACCAGGTAGTAGGAGACGAAGGGGTTGGTGGACCCACCGGAGAAGTACAGCAACACGCTGTGGATAAACAGGTCACAGGCCAGTTGCAGAGCATATTCCAACTCGGTCACCGGCCAAGTGGTACGCAATCGAATGGCGGTGAACACACACAATACGGTGGAAAAACCCAGGGTCACGGCCAGTTGCAGCCAGGGCAGCGGCAGCAGGTCGAACCAATAGGCAAGCCCGACGGAACCAGCCTGTGCGGCCAATACCAGGGTGCGAATGAACGTCAGGCGCCAAAGGTTCTGGCGAGTGGCGGAAGTCAGTTTTACGGCGGCGAGCATGAGCTCTCCCGTTGAGCGCTGCAGGCGGATCGGCACGAGTATAAACGAAGCAGACCTGCTGGCACGGCGTGTGTGGCTCTTTGACGCAGGCCGGGTAAATGACCGTTCGTCGGCGCCGGCATAACTTGTAGGTAATGTGTAAACCCGAAGAACCCAGTGCCAACGTCTACAGTCATACCGAGCACGACTATCTCAAGGAGCTTCCATGTCTCGTTTCATTCGCAGTGCAGCCATCATTACCCTCAGCGCCAGCGCCCTGGCCAGCCTGCCGGCCATGGCCGCCGATGCATTGCATTACAACCAGATCTCCCTGCGCGCCGAAGCCAGCCAGGAAGTGGCCCGCGACAAGATGATCGTCACCCTTTACACCGAATCGCAAAACGCCGACCCGGCCAAGCTCGCGGCCGAAATCACCACCACCCTGAACCAGGCCCTGGGCCAGGCGCGCGAAGTCAAAGGCGTGACCTTGCGCCAGGGCAGCCGCAACAGCTACCCGATCTACGACAGCAAGAACCAGAAGATCACCGGCTGGCGTGAACGCGCCGAGCTGCGCCTGGAAAGCGCGGACTTCCCGGCGCTGTCCAAGCTCACCGGCGAGCTGTTGAACACGTTGAAAATGGACAGCATGGACTTCGCCATCGCCGATGCCACGCGCAAGGCCAGCGAAGATGCGCTGCTCAAAGACGCCGTGGCTGCATTCAAGGCGCGCGCACAATTGGCGACCGATGCACTCGGTGGCAAGGGCTACAAGATCGTCAACCTGAACTTCAACACCAATGGCTACCCGATGCCCTACGCCCGCAATGGCGGCATGATGATGAAAGCCGCGATGGCCGATTCAGCACCGACGCCGGAAGTGGAAGCAGGTACCAGCCAGGTCAGCATGAGTGCCGATGGTGTGATCGAAGTTTTACAGTAACTTTTTAGACAGAACAAAGGCGCAGCCCCACGGGATTGCGCTTTTTTTGCGCGCACGCGCGCCGTCATATACGGCAGCACATCTCGTAGGAATCAAGTGTCCGGTTTTCACGACTCATTACTGCCATAGCTACCAGGGAGGGCTGTGCTGGCATTTATTCATACAATGAGAGCCGAATTCATGTCCCTATCACTCGATCCAACCCCCTCGTTATCGCTGCCCCTCGCCGTCGCTACTGCGACATCCAACACTCAAGCTCAGGCGACGCCGGCATCGTCACCGCCCACGCCAAAGGCTGTCCAACCCGATGAAACAGCACTGCTCAAGGCCTACCTCGAGGCCGTACAACGCAAGGTGTTGCACGGCAATGCCGGGCTGATAACCGTGCCGCCCCAAAGCACTCTGGGCCAATGGCTCGGGCTGTATCGCATGCATGTGGAAAACGCCGTGGTACAGGGCTGGCTGCGCGAACAACACTTCGCCCCGGACACCTTGCTTTCAATCAACCCGTCTACAGGTACCTTGTCCGCCGAGATCGAGGGCAAAACGAAAACCTTCCATCTCTCGGATACATCAGGCTGGGGACAAATTTCAGGCCCCTTGCTGGAGACCGCAAAAGTTATCGCCCCTGGCAATAACGGTGATTTGCGTGTGAGGCTGGGTAAGGACTCCATACAGGTCAGTGCAAAAGTGGTGGCCAACTTTGAAGGCGTGTCCCTTCCCCAAACGCTGTCCCAGGCTCGAACACAAATAAGGTATCTGGAACATAAAGACAGCTTCGACCCTATCCCCGCCAATGACCGCCTGCGCCCTGCCAGCAGCCGCTCTTCACAAGCGCTGCAAGTGCAAAAACACAATGCCGCCAATTACTACAGCACCGCACCACAGGCGTTGGCTTACAAGCGTTTGGCGGTTGACGTCGCCAACAACCTGCCCAATACGCGGGCAGAGGCCAAAAAGTGGGCGGATGACCTGCTGCTCAAACTCACGGGCAAACCTATCGACTCCGACACCGTGTACCTGAACCGTTTCAAAGGTGGCGAAAGTGCAGACACGGCGACCGGCTGGGAACACACATTCCAAGAGCCCTGGTCTTCGCTGCGCCTGCCCGACGCCCTGCTGAAAAACTTCTCCGAGCACGATTGGGTGCCCGGCAACCTGGACCTGGAAGCGGGGCTGTATACCCAACCTGCTGGGCAAAGCGAAAAAGGCGGCTACGGCAAGCACAACCAGATCGACCTCAAACCGTCGCAAGTGATGCATGAAAGCTGGAAGACTGACTTCCAGAGCCAAATGACCCAGAAGATCGACAACTTCTGGAACTCTCATTCCGATAGCTACCAGACGGCGATCAAAGGCGAGTTCACCTTCCAGGCCCGCAAACAATTCAAGACAGCTCAAGCATGGCCTGCAGTTGAACGTGCGCTGCAAGCACCCGAACACCAATTCACTCGTGACGACTACAAGATGGTGATGGCAGCAGTACCCGACCTGCCCCTGGATGAAAATGCACCGATCAGCGTCGACCAACTCAAAGCCAAAACACCGATAAAAGCCCCTGTACAGGCGAATGCCTTGAGCATCCACGGTTTTACCTCCAGCGACATTGTGCGATTCAGCGCGGGCGACGGTGGCCGGCAAGTGCTTTACATCCCAGGCGCCGAGCCGGCGTTTATCAGGTTCGACTCTGCGCAAAAGCTGGAACAATGGCTGATTGATCAGGCAAAAGATCCGAAAAAAAGTGAGGCCTTGGCGAGTCACTTCCCGATGATTTATCGCCAGGACCAAACCGCCGTTTTTGCCGCCAGAGCGGCGAAAGTACTTATGCCCCTCCTGTGGTTCACCCACGTAGGCGAAACGAAAGATGGCTTGGATACACACCTGAAGAAAATGGCCAGCGGCGAACTGAAGGGACCGGCAATCGATGCAAGCCACTCGAAAATTACCGGCGACTTATTTACCACCCTGGCGACCACCACCCAGGAGCGCATGAAAAGCGATGCTGACGTGGTCATCAAGTCAAACAGCGAAGAGACTCGAGACACCTGGCTCAACGACATTACCGTGGCGGCTGGCTTATTGGCCAAACTTGCGCCGATTGCCGCACCCGTGGCCGCGGTAGCCGTCGTGACAGGATTGACCGAATTGGCGCTGGGCGCAGAAAAAACCTCGTCTGGCGACACAGTGCAAGAGCGTGACGAGGGTGCCTCCAAGGCGTTCGATGGCTTACTGAACACACTCTTCTCGGTCGGAGCCAGCTCAGTCCCCGAAGACCCTTTTGCATTGCCTCCCGAAAAAGAATTACCACTGGGTGAACCGATTACCCCAACCCCCGCCAATGAAGTCGCGGAACCACAACCGGGACCGTCCGGGGGTACGCGCGCTGGCAAACCTGCTCCACAGCCCCTGCCTGACTCCCGGTCACTCATCCCGCTGGCCAAATATGCGGTCCCTGAGGGTGAGGCATTGATAAAAAATGCCACCCGAGATGCACTGGGGGTTTATCGAATGACTGACGACACCGGGGCGTTCCGCCAATTCGTACGCCTTACTGATGAAACAGGGACGAGCAAGGTCTTTGAAATATCCGGGCGCTACAGGACCGGCGACTCATTTGCCAAAATTATTGACCCGGATACTCGCGCAGGGCTGACGGTAATAACACCCGGGCGCGATGGCGAATGGGCTCGCGCGCCCGGCGACGGTGCTGGGTTGTTTGCATGGCTACGTCGTCCAGTTTCGCCAACGCCGAGTGATGACCTGAAGTCCCCACCCACTTTTGCCGATGAATTTGTCGATATCGATGGAAAAAAAATAGCCGGTGCCGAACAGTTCGATGAAATCTTGAAGAACAAAGCGGGAACCAACTACGAGTTCTCTTTCAGTCACATCGAGGAAGAAGGAATAATTAAAAAAAAGCTCATCACCTCGTGGACCCTTGAAGAACCGAATTTTACCTTGTTGCCGGAAGAGATAGCACACACCACGGAATACGGTGCCAGCGAGTATTCGCCCGCCTTCGTCAAGGATATCGATCGTAATCCTTACACTGTCACCACTACCGAAAACGCCTTGTCAGTGACTACTGAGCTGAACGCAACAGCAGACACGACGGCGGGTGCCAAGCAAGCAAGGATTGCGCAGTTCGAAGCGGCAATTCCCAATGCCGATCTGCGGGCTCGCATCTCCGAAGTGGCTCATCAAGGCTCTGCCGGGCCCGCTATCGTTGACCTACACGAACTTGACCTGAACAAAGAAGAGGTGACTCTGCAGAAGGGCTATTTTTTTAAGGCTGACAATACCCAGTTTCAGATTGAATACGATCCCTCGAACAACCTGGCCAAGGTCCATATGACTTCTGAAGGACACTTCTCTAACGCCGATAAAAATATCCAAAATGCTCCGGGTGTAAAGTTAACAATCAACAGGACCTTCACGATACGGGAGAGTAACGAGTTGGACGGTGCCTATGCGATCGATAAAGATGCTCCTACCAAGGTCGAGGTCACCTACATAGTAAATGCATAAACCGGCTAATGGCCCCTTACCTGAAACACCTGAACGGCGGTAACCTCGGTAACCGCCGTTTTTGTTTGGGCAGCCTAATATGCTTGCCATTTCAGGGGTCTCCATGGAAAGAATCGCCTTCAAACCACTATTGATCGCCGCAAGCCTGCTGGCCTGTATGCCCATGGCCCAGGCCGCCACCACCCTGGTCTATTGCTCCGAAGCCAGTCCCGCCGGCTTCGACCCCAGCCAATACACCAGCGGCACCGATTTTGATGCCTCCGCCGAAACCGTGTTCAACCGCCTGACCCAGTTCAAGCGTGGCGGCACCGAGGTAGAACCTGGTCTGGCGACAAGCTGGGATGTATCGAAGGACGGCCTGACGTACACCTTCCACCTGCGTGACGGGGTCAAGTTCCACACCACCGACTACTTCATCCCGACCCGCAATTTCAACGCCGATGACGTGCTGTTCACCTTCAATCGCTTGCTCGATGCCGACAGCCCGTTTCGCAAGGCCTACCCGTCCGAATCGCCCTACTTCACCGACATGGGTTTGAACACCACGATCAAAAGCGTCGAAAAACTCGACGAGCACACTGTGCGGTTCAACTTGAACACTGTCGATGCTTCGTTCGTGCAAAACCTGGCCATGAGCTTTGCCTCTGTTCAATCGGCCGAATACGCCGCCCAGTTGTTGAAACAAGGCAAGGCCGAGCAGATCAACCAGCAACCGGTCGGTACCGGGCCGTTTGTGTTCAAGCGTTATCAGAAGGACTCGCAGATCCGTTATGTGGCCAATAAACAGTATTGGAAACCCGAGGATGTGAAGCTCGACAACCTGATATTCGCCATCACCCCGGACGCCGCCGCGCGCCTGCAGAAACTCAAGGCAGGCGAATGCCAGGTCAGCGGTTACCCGCGCCCTGCCGATATCGAAATGATGAAGCAAGACCCCAACCTGCGCGTATTGCAACAAGCAGGCTTCAACCTGGGCTTCCTGGCCTATAACGTGACTCACCCGCCGCTGGATCAACTCAAGGTTCGTCAGGCCCTGGACATGGCCATCGACAAGCCCGCCATCATCAAGGCCGTTTACCAGGGCGCCGGACAATTGGCGCAGAACGCACTGCCTCCCGCGCAGTGGTCTTATGACCCCACGATACACGATGCGCCCTACGACCCGACCAAGGCCCGGTTGCTACTAAAAGAAGCAGGGGTTGCACCAGGTACCACCATTAACCTGTGGGCGATGACCGTACAACGCGCCTCGAATCCTAATGCACGGATGTCCGCGCAGATGATTCAACAGGATTGGGCCAAGGTCGGTATCAAGGCCAACATCGTCAGCTATGAGTGGGGCGAGTACATCAAGCGCGCCAAAAACGGCGAGCACGATGCAATGATTTATGGCTGGACCGGCGACAACGGCGACCCCGATAACTGGCTAGGCGTGCTCTACAGTTGTGCCGCGGTCAAGGGCAGCAACTATGCCAAATGGTGTAACCCGGCCTACGACAAGTTGGTGCAACAAGCCAAGGTCAGCAGCGACCGCGAGCAGCGCATCAAGTGGTATCAACAGGCCCAGAAAATCCTTAAGGAACAAGTACCTATAACGCCCATTGCAAACTCGACGGTTTTCCAGCCTATGCGCAAGCAAGTGCAGGATTTCAAGATCAGTCCGTTTGGACTGACGCCCTTCTACGGCGTGGGTCTAGATAAGTAACATCAATGCCCCAACCGAGTGCGCTAGACGCCTCGGATGGGCATTTTTGGTGCGCCATTTGCACCGAAAAAACCCTCCAAATAAGCACTTTTGTGTCGAAACTTTCATAATTGCGACATTCCTGTACGTTCGTACCACAGTTTTCCCTTTGCAACCGCTCTGCATCTTGCATTGGGTATGGCGCCTGCATAAGTATCCGCAGGCCGACTCACGAGGTCGCCCTCACCACCAAAAATGACAACAAATCATGAGGCCAACATGCTTAAACACGCAGTCCTTCCGTTATTAGTGAGCGCTGGCCTTATGGCCGCAGCCCCCGTAGCCCTTGCGGCAACTAACCTGGTGTTCTGCTCCGAAGGGAGCCCGGCCGGTTTCGACCCAGGCCAGTACACCACCGGAACAGACTTCGATGCCTCGGCCGAAACCATGTTCAACCGCCTGAGCCAGTTCGAACGTGGCGGCACCGCCGTCGTTCCTGGCCTGGCCACCAGCTGGGACGTTTCCCCGGATGGCCTGACGTACACCTTCCACCTTCGCGAAGGCGTCAAGTTCCATACCACCCCGTACTTCAAGCCTACTCGTGAATTTTCGGCTGACGACGTACTGTTCACCTTCAACCGAATGATCAATAAAGACGATCCGTTCCGTAAGGCCTACCCTACCGAGTTCCCGTACTTCTCGGACATGGAGATGGACAAGAACATCAAGAACATCGAGAAAGTCGATGACCACACCGTCAAGTTCACCCTTGGCACCGTGGACGCGGCGTTTATCCAGAACCTCGCGATGAGCTTTGCATCGATCCAGTCGGCCGAATATGCCGCCCAACTGTTGAAGGAAGGCAAGGCCGCCGACATCAACCAGAAGCCGATCGGCACTGGTCCGTTCGTGTTCAAGAGCTACCAGAAAGACTCCAACATTCGCTTCACCGGCAACAAGGAATACTGGAAGCCTGAAGACGTCAAGATCGATAACCTGATCTTCGCAATCTCCACGGACCCTTCAGTACGCATCCAGAAACTGAAAAAGAACGAGTGCCAGATCACAGCCTATCCTCGCCCGGCCGATATCAAGCCGCTGGAAGCGGACAAGGACATGAAGATGCCGCACCAGGCCGGCTTCAACCTGGGCTACATCGCCTACAACGTGATGCCTGTGCTCAAGGGCCAGACGACGCCAAACCCGCTGGCTGACCTGCGGGTTCGCCAGGCTTTGGACATGTCGGTGAACAAGCAGCAGATCATCGACTCCGTGTACCAGGGCGCTGGGCAATTGGCCGTCAATGCCATGCCACCCACCCAATGGTCGTACGACACTACGATCAAGGACGCCAAGTACGACCCTGCCAAAGCCAAGGAACTGCTCAAGGAGGCTGGCATAAAGGAAGGCACCGAGATCACTCTTTGGGCCATGCCGGTTCAGCGTCCGTACAACCCGAACGCCAAGCTGATGGCCGAGATGCTGCAGAGCGACTGGAAACAGATCGGCCTGAAGGTCAACATCGTCAGCTACGAGTGGGGCGAGTACATCAAGCGTTCCAAAGGTGGCGAGAACCAGGCGATGATCATCGGCTGGAGCGGTGACAATGGTGACCCTGACAACTGGCTGGGCACCCTGTTTTCGTCCCCGGCGTTGAACGGTAACAACTTCTCCAAGTTCGTTAATAAACAGTATGACGACCTGATCAGCCAGGCCAAATCGACCACGGATGTCGCCAAGCGCACCGAACTGTACAAACAGGCGCAACAGCTGCTTAAACGCGAATTGCCTTACACACCTATCGCGCACTCGACGGTGTATCAACCCATGCGTAATACCGTGCAGGACTTCAAGATCAGCCCGTTTGGCTTGAATTCCTTCTACGGCGTTAGCGTCAGCGGCAAGTAAGGACCAATAACGGCGACGTTTCATAACGTCGCCGTTATTCCATCCGCCTGGACCTTAGGAAACAGACTACGTTTGCAAGCGTTGCCGTCTTACAGCAATGAACTGCGACCCGTGCCTCCGTTGCCTACAAGGTCAGTCAGAATTGACGCATTTACTGCAAGGTCAACGCCCCATAAGGTCGTAGGACAGCAGAGGCATCACTCTGGGAAGGGCACTTGCTGTGTGTGGGATCAGTGAGGTCTGCCTGGCTGCACGCCAGCAGGTAGGCTCGCTGTTGATAACTACAAACAAGGACCGGGATCGTCATGCGCCATACCACCGTTGTATCCGCTCTGTTTGCCACCAGCCTGCTGGCCATGGCCACCATGGGCCAAGCCGCCGAGAAAAAGAGCCTGGTGTTCTGCTCCGAAGGCAGCCCGGCAGGGTTTGACACTGCGCAATACACCACCGCTACCGACAACGATGCGGCGGAGCCTTTGTATAACCGTTTGGTGGAGTTCGAAAAAGGCGCGACCGACGTCGTCCCTGGGCTGGCAACCAAGTGGGATATTTCCCCTGATGGCCTGACCTACACCTTCCACCTGCGTGAAGGGGTGAAGTTCCACAGCAACAAGGAATTCAAGCCGACGCGAGACTTCAACGCCGACGACGTGCTGTTCACCTTCAACCGCATGCTTGACCCCGAGCACCCGTTCCGTAAGGCCTACCCCACCGAGTTTCCGTACTTCAACGGGATGAGCCTGAACAAGAACATCGCCAAGGTCGAGAAAACCGGCCCCTACACCGTAGTGATGACGCTGAACACGGTCGACGCAGCCTTCGTGCAGAACATCGCCATGAGCTTTGCCGCGATCCTTTCGGCGGAATACGCCGAGCAGTTGCTCACGCAAGGCCGGCCCAGCGACATCAACCAGAAGCCGATCGGCACTGGCCCCTTCGTGTTCCAGCGTTACCAGAAAGACTCGCAGATCCGCTACGTGGGCAACAAACAGTACTGGGACCCGAGCCGCGTCAAGCTGGACCAACTGATCTTCGCCATCAACACCGACGCCTCGGTGCGCGTGCAGAAGCTCAAGGCCGGCGAATGCCAGGTGACCCTGCATCCACGCCCCGCCGACGTCGAAGCCCTCAAGACCGACCCGAACCTGCAACTGCTGACCAAACCGGGCTTCAACCTGGGCTATATCTCCTACAACGTACGCCACAAGCCGTTCGATCAGTTGGAAGTACGCCAGGCGCTGGATATGGCGGTGAACAAGCAGAGCATCCTCAATGCTGTGTACCAGGGCGCCGGGCAACTGGCGGTCAACGCCATGCCACCCACGCAGTGGTCCTACGACGACAGCATCAAGGACGCCGCCTACGACCCGGAAAAAGCCAAGCAGTTGCTCAAGGCCGCTGGCGTCAAGGAAGGCACCGAGATCACCCTGTGGGCCATGCCGGTGCAACGCCCGTACAACCCCAACGCCAAGCTGATGGCGGAAATGCTGCAGAACGACTGGGCCAAGATCGGTCTCAAGGTCAAGATCGTCAGCTATGAATGGGGCGAGTACATCAAACGCACCAAGAACGGTGAGCACGATGTCAGCCTGATCGGCTGGACCGGCGACAACGGTGACCCGGACAACTGGCTCGGCACCCTCTACAGCTGCGACGCCATCGGCGGGAACAACTACTCCATGTGGTGCGACCCGGCGTACGACAAGCTGATCAAGCAAGCCAAGGTCGTGACCGACCGTGAACAAAGGACTGTTCTGTACAAACAGGCGCAGCAACTGCTCAAGCAGCAGGTGCCGATCACGCCCATCGCCCACTCGACGGTCAACCAGCCGTTAAGCGCCAAAGTCGAAGGCTTCAAGGTAAGCCCCTTCGGCCGCAACGTGTTCTCGGGCGTCAGCATCAACCCATAAGAAAATAACCGGATGGCGGGGAGCGAAATCAGCTCCCCGGCAAACGTGCAGGCTTTTGTTGGGAATTTTCCTACGCCAAACGTTTGCAATAGCTTGAACAAGTTCCACACCCAATAGCCGGATCACCCAAAAAGACCGGCATTAAAAAAGAGAACCAAAGGAGCTTCACCCATGAAACTGAGCAGCAAAGCGCTTCTGGCCTTGGCCATCAGCAGTATCACGGCCACCGCCTACGCTGAAACGCAAAGCCAGGACTTCGTTCCTACCACCCTGGCCGGCACCAGCGCCCAAAGCGAGGCCAAAGGCTTTATCGAAGATTTCAGCCTGGGCGGCACCACGCGTAACTGGTACTCCCATGAAAGCAAATACCGCGGGGGCACCTTCTCGTACCAGAAACACGGCCAGACCCTGACCGATCGCAACCGTACCAACTGGGTCCAAGGCACCATCCTCAACGCCAGCTCGGGTTTCACCCAGGGCACCGTTGGGGTCAAGACTGAAGTGGCGGTGTACAACGCCCTGGTACTGGACCGCAGCAAGCGTGATATCAAAGGCGGCTCCAACCGTACCCTGGCCGACTCCAACGGTGACGCCGTAGACCAGTGGAGCAAACTGGGCCTGGCCAACGTGCAATTCCGTGTGTCCAACACCACACTGACCGCCGGTCGCCAGAACTTCAGCAGCGGCATCGTCGACACCATCGGCAACCGTGCTCTGCCTTCGAGCTTCCAGGGCGTGAGCTTCAACAGCGAAGAGTTCAGCAACCTGTCGTTCCAGGGCGGCGTGTTCGACCGCGTTTCCCCACGTAGCGAGCAGAGCCTGTCGAAATTCCGTACCGAATACGGCAATGGCGCAGAAACCGACAAAGTGTCGACCCTGGGTGTGAACTACCAGCCGCTGAAAAGCCTGAAGACCAGCTTCTTCGCCGCTAACGTGAAGGACTTCTGGAACCAGTACTACTTCGGCGCCACCCACGAGCTGGGCGACGCGCAGCAGTTGGGCCTGACCACCGGCTTCAACTACTACAAGACTGTCGATGAAGGCAAAAAAGAGATGGGGGAAATCGACAACGATACCTTCTCCCTCTCCCTGGGCCTGACTCACCAGGCACACAGCCTGACCTTTGGCTACCAGCAAGTGAACGGTAACGAGTACTTCGACTACCTGCACGAAACCAACGGTATCTACCTGGCCAACTCCCTGACGTCTGACTTCAACGGCCCGAACGAGAAATCCTTCCAGATCGCCTATGCCATCAACATGGCTGAATACGGCGTACCTGGCCTTAAGTTCAACGCCTACTCGGCACGCGGCTGGGGCATCGACGGCACCCACTACACCGGCAACAATGGCCGGGCCAAGTTTGCCTATGACGGCATCCAGTCCCAGGACGGCGAGAAGCACCAGGAATACGGTGTAGGCGCCTCTTACGCGCTGCAGAGCGGCCCGCTCAAAGCCACCACCGTGCGCGCAACCTATGTTGAGCACCGTGGCAGCGAGTTCCAGTCCGACGGCAGCATCAAAGAGTTCCGTCTGGTTACCACAATCCCGTTCAACATCCTTTAATTAGTGCCAGGCAGGCGGCGAGCTCAGGACGAGCTTGCCGCCTACGCTTTTCTGGTTCCATCGATTGCAGAGGGCTCTGAATGAAAATGCTCCCACTACAAGCCGCCATGGCCGCTGCGCTGTTGAGCGTGGCGATCGGCGTTTCGGCCAAACCGCTGGTGGTCTGCACCGAAGCCAGCCCGGAAGGTTTCGACCCGGTCCTGTACACCACTGCCGTGACCGCTGACGCCGCCGCTGAAACCATGTTCAACCGCCTGGTGGACTTCAAGCCCGGCACCACAGAAGTGGTGCCTGCCCTGGCCAAAGACCTGCCGGAAATCAGCGCCGATGGCCTGACCTACACCTTCCACCTGCGTGACGACATCAAGTTCCACACCACCGACTATTTCAAACCCACGCGCAACCTGAATGCCGATGATGTGCTTTGGAGCTTCCAGCGCCAGCTGGACCCGAATCACCCTTGGCATAAAAAGTCCAACGTGGGCTATCCGTACTTCGAAAGCATGGGCTTTAAAGAACTGCTCAAGAGCGTAGAGAAAACCGACGATCACACCGTCGTCTTTACCCTGACCCGTCCTGAAGCCCCGTTCCTGGCCGACCTGGCCATGGCGTTTTCCTCGATTCACTCCGCCGAATATGCCGACCAGTTGCTCAAGTCCGGCAAGACCGATGACCTGAACGCCAAGCCCATCGGCACCGGGCCGTTCATCTTCAACCGCTACGCAAAAGATGCCCAGGTGCGTTTCAAGGCCAACCCGGAGTACTTCCGTGGCAAGCCGCCGGCCGACCCGCTTATTCTGGCAATCACCACCGATAGCAATGTGCGCCTGCAAAAGCTCAAGGCCAACGAATGCCAGATCGCGCTGTATCCCAAGCCCGATGATGTACCCAGCGCCAAGGCTGATCCCAACCTGAAAGTGGCGGAACTAGCGGCGATGACCACCAGCTACACCGCCATGAATACCACCCACAAGTACATGAGCGATGCGCGGGTACGTCACGCGATCAATATTGCCTTCGATAAAAAGGGCTACAACGAATCGCTGTACGGCAAAGGCAACGCCGTCGATGCCACCGGGCCGTACCCGCCGACCCTGCTGGGCTTCAGTGACAAGCTGAAAAACCCAGTTCGCGACTTGGACAAGGCGCGCGCCCTGCTCAAGGAAGCCGGCGTACCGGAAGGCACCGAGTTCACCCTGTTTACCCGTAACGGCGGCGGCCCGACCAACCCCAACCCGATGCTCGGCGCCCAGCGCATGCAGGCGGATCTGGCCCAGATTGGCCTGAAGGTCAATATCAAGGTCATGGAGTGGGGCGAAATGCTCAAGCGCGCTAAAGCCGGCGAACACGACATGGTTTCTGCAGGCTGGGCCGGGGATAACGGCGACCCGGATAACTTCCTCACCCCTAACCTGAGTTGCGACGCAGCGAAAAACGGCGAAAACTACGCCCGCTGGTGTAACAAAGAGTTTCAAGACTTGATCGACAAGGCCCGCGCCGACGCTGAACCCGCCGAACGCGCCGCACTCTATGAACAAGCTTTGGCCGTTTTCGAGAAGGACCAACCGTGGATCCCCATGGCCTACCCGAAAATGTTTACCGCCATGCGCAAGAACGTCGAGGGTTATACCCAAAGCCCTCTGACTACCAATAACTTCGCCACCACCCAGGTGAAGTAAATAAGAAAAACGCTCGGCACCGTCGACACTGACGGTGCCGGACCTGCCTAACCGGCTGATTGAGGTACACACCAAGATGTTTAGTTTTATTGCCCGCCGACTGGGGTTATTGATCCCCACGTTCTTCGGCATCACGTTGCTGACCTTTGCGTTGATTCGCATGATTCCAGGCGACCCCGTAGAAGTCATGATGGGCGAGCGACGGGTTGACCCCGAAATGCACGCCCAGGCAATGGAGCGCCTTGGCCTTAACAAGCCGCTGTATGCGCAATACCTGGATTACGTCGGCAAGCTCGCCCAGGGCGACCTTGGCGAATCGCTGCGCACTCGCACCAGCGTGTGGACCGAGTTCACCGCCCTCTTCCCCGCGACCCTGGAACTGTCCATGGCCGCGCTGTTGTTCGCCGGTATTCTGGGCCTGTTGGCCGGGGTGATCGCGGCACTCAAACGAGGATCCCTGTTCGACCACGGGGTGATGGGCATCTCCCTGGCGGGATATTCGATGCCGATCTTCTGGTGGGGCCTGATCCTGATCATGTTCTTCTCGGTGAGCCTGGGCTGGACCCCGGTGTCCGGGCGTATCGACCTGCTCTACGACATCGAGCCACGCACCGGCTTCATGCTGATCGACACCCTGCTGGCCGACGAGCCGGACGCGTTCTGGGATGCGTTGCACCACCTGATCCTGCCAGCCATCGTGCTCGGCACCATCCCGCTGGCGGTGATCGCGCGCATGACCCGTTCGTCGATGCTCGAAGTGCTGCGTGAGGACTACATCCGTACCGCCAAGGCCAAGGGCCTATCGCCGGCGCGCGTGGTGTTCGTGCACGGCCTGCGTAACGCGCTGATCCCGGTGCTCACTGTGGTCGGCCTGCAAGTCGGCACGCTGCTGGCCGGTGCGGTACTGACCGAAACCATCTTCTCGTGGCCCGGCATCGGCAAATGGCTGATCGAAGCCATTGGCGCGCGGGACTACCCGGTGGTGCAAAACGGCATTCTGCTGATCGCCTGCCTGGTGATCCTGGTGAACTTCGTGGTGGATATCCTCTACGGCTTCGCCAACCCACGCATCCGTCACCAGCGCTGAGATCATGACCATGACCACACCTACTCAAGTGTCAGCAGTCGATCAGAGCCTGCTGTACCCGTCCCCGTACAAAGAATTCTGGCAAGCCTTCTCCAAGAACAAAGGCGCGGTTGCCGGCCTGCTGTTCATGTTGCTGATCGTGTTCTGCGCGATCTTCGCCCCGTGGGTTGCGCCGCATAACCCCAGCGAGCAATACCGCGACTTCCTGCTCACGCCACCGGCCTGGCTGGAAGGCGGGCAGATGCAGTTCCTGCTGGGCACCGACGAACTGGGCCGTGACTTGCTCTCGCGCCTGATCCAGGGCTCGCGCCTGTCGTTGCTGATCGGTTTATCGTCGGTGGTGATGTCGCTGATCCCGGGCATCCTGCTGGGCCTGTTCGCTGGGTTCTTCCCGCGCTTGCTCGGCCCGACCATCATGCGCTTGATGGACATCATGCTGGCCCTGCCATCGCTGCTGCTGGCCGTGGCGATTGTGGCCATCCTCGGCCCTGGCCTGATCAACACCGTGATCGCCATCGCCATCGTGTCGTTGCCATCCTATGTGCGCCTGACCCGCGCCGCCGTGATGGGCGAACTGAACCGCGACTACGTGACTGCCGCCCGCCTCGCCGGCGCCGGCCTGCCACGCCTGATGTTCATCACCGTGCTGCCTAACTGCATGGCGCCGCTGATCGTACAAGCGACCTTGAGCTTTTCCTCGGCGATTCTCGATGCCGCGGCCCTGGGCTTCCTCGGCCTTGGCGTACAACCGCCAACCCCTGAGTGGGGCACCATGCTGGCTTCGGCCCGCGACTACATCGAACGCGCCTGGTGGGTGGTGAGCCTGCCTGGCTTGACCATTTTGCTCAGCGTGCTGGCAATCAACTTGATGGGTGACGGCCTGCGCGATGCGCTGGACCCGAAACTCAAGAACGCCGCCTGAGGAGATTCCCATGTCACTGTTAGAAATCAAGAATCTCAACGTGCGCTTCGGCGACAAGACCGCCGTGCCGGTGGTCGATGGCCTCGACATTTCCGTCGACAAGGGCGAAGTCCTGGCAATCGTTGGCGAGTCGGGCTCGGGTAAATCCGTGACCATGATGGCGCTGATGGGCCTGATCGAGCACCCCGGCATCGTGACCGCCGATGCGCTGAACTTCGACGGCAAGGACATGCTCAAGTTGAGCAACCGCCAGCGCCGCCAGATCGTCGGCAAAGACCTGGCGATGGTGTTCCAGGATCCGATGACCGCGCTGAACCCCAGCTACACCGTGGGTTTCCAGATCGAAGAAGTGCTGCGCCTGCATTTGAAAATGTCCGGCAAACAAGCACGCAAACGCGCCATCGAGCTGCTGGAAAAGGTCGAGATCCCAGGCGCTGCCAGCCGTATGGATGCCTACCCGCACCAATTGTCCGGTGGTATGAGCCAACGCGTGGCAATCGCCATGGCGATTGCCGGCGAACCGAAACTGCTGATCGCCGATGAACCGACCACTGCGTTGGACGTGACCATCCAGGCGCAGATCATGGAGCTGCTGTTGGCCCTGCAAAAAGAGCAGAACATGGGCCTGGTGCTGATCACTCATGACCTCGCGGTAGTGGCTGAAACCGCCCAGCGCGTTTGCGTAATGTACGCAGGTCAGGCAGTGGAAGTCGGCCAGGTGCCGCAGTTGTTCGACATTCCGGCACACCCGTACAGCGAAGCGTTGCTCAAGGCGATTCCCGAGCACAGCCTGGGCGCCACGCGCCTGGCCACGCTGCCGGGCATCGTGCCGGGCCGCTATGACCGTCCGCAGGGTTGCCTGCTGTCGCCGCGCTGCCCGTATGTGCAGGACTCCTGCCGCGCCCAGCGGCCGGGCCTCGATCCGAAAAGCAACAGCCTTGCCCGCTGCTTCTACCCGTTGAACCAGGAGGTGGCGTAATGGCCGTCGTACTTACCGCCCGCGACCTCACCCGTCACTACGAAGTGTCCCGTGGCCTCTTCAAGGGCCATGCCACCGTGCGTGCTCTTAATGGTGTGTCTTTTGAGCTGGAAGCCGGCAAGACCCTCGCCGTGGTAGGCGAGTCGGGCTGTGGCAAATCCACCCTGGCCCGCGCCCTGACGCTGATTGAAGAGCCCTCGTCGGGCTCGTTGAAAATCGCCGGGCAAGAAGTGGCCGGCGCCAACAAGGCTCAGCGCAAGCAATTGCGCAAAGACGTGCAGATGGTGTTCCAGAGCCCCTATGCCTCGTTGAACCCTCGCCAGAAAGTCGGCGATCAACTGGCCGAACCGCTGCTGATCAACACCCACCTGTCCGCTGCCGAGCGCCGCGAAAAAGTGCAGGCGATGATGAAGCAAGTGGGCCTGCGCCCTGAGCATTATCAGCGCTACCCGCACATGTTCTCCGGTGGTCAGCGCCAGCGTATCGCCCTGGCTCGGGCAATGATGCTGCAACCCAAGGTGCTGGTGGCGGACGAACCGACCTCGGCGCTGGACGTGTCGATCCAGGCACAGGTGCTTAACCTGTTCATGGATTTGCAGCAGGAATTCAACACCGCCTACGTGTTCATTTCCCACAACCTGGCGGTGGTACAGCACGTAGCTGACGATGTGATGGTGATGTACCTCGGCCGCCCGGTTGAGGTGGGCCCCAAGGAAGACATCTACGCACGCCCGCTGCACCCTTACACCCAGGCGCTGCTGTCGGCCACGCCGACCATTCACCCGGACCCGAGCAAGCCAAAGATCAAGATCGTCGGCGAACTGCCCAACCCACTGAACCCGCCGCCGGGTTGCGCGTTCCACAAGCGCTGCCCGTATGCGACCGAGCGCTGCAGCAGTGAGGAGCCGCTGTTGCGGCCGTTGGATAACCGGCAGGTGGCTTGTCACTACGCGGAGCAATTCGTGGCCTGAAGCAACATTGTTTCCCTCTGTGGGAGCGGGCTTGCTCGCGAATGCGTGGGTTCAGCTACAGATGGGTTGCTGACACACCGTCTTCGCGAGCAAGCCCGCCCCACAGGGGTAATGCGTAATATCGAGTTCCATCGCCCTTCCCGCCAGATTGCGCATCAGTCTGGCTGGAGGGGCTTTTTTTTGCGCGGTTGTAACAAAAAACATACCGTTTGAACCCATGCCAAAAGCCCTGAAAACATTGAGCCAGAGCGTTTCGAAAAGTGTATAGATTGTAAATGCAATTTACTTCTGTTTGAGAATCAATACCATTACGACGCACGGAGAGCGCTGGATGCACGACAAAAATTCAGACGCCTCTCGTTCAATCGCCCCTCCTAAAGGACTTTGTGGACATGTCGTCTCAATTCAGGCTCAGCCATCTCTCGCTGGCGTTTATCGCTACCCTTTCGTCCCCCGCGCTGCTGGCGCAGAGTGTGGAAAAAGAGCGCGATAAAGTGCCGATCCAAGCGACAGACCTGCCGGTGGATGGCACGCCCCAAGCCCTGGTGCTGGGCGAAACGCGTGTATTGGGCACCGCTGCCGAAGAACTCAAGCAGGCGCCCGGTGTGTCGATCATCACCGCCGAAGACATCAAGAAACGCCCGCCCACCAACGACCTGTCGGAGATCATCCGCCGCGAGCCGGGCGTGAACCTGACCGGCAACAGTTCCAGCGGCAGCCGTGGCAACAACCGCCAAATCGACCTGCGCGGCATGGGCCCGGAAAACACCCTGATCCTGATCGATGGCAAGCCGTCCACCTCCCGAAACGCCGTGCGTTATGGCTGGAGCGGCGACCGCGATACCCGTGGCGAAACCAATTGGGTGCCGGCCGAAGAAGTCGAACGCATTGAAATCCTGCGCGGCCCGGCCGCCGCCCGTTATGGCTCCGGTGCCATGGGCGGTGTCATCAACATCATCACCAAACGCCCCACCGACCAACTGCACGGCTCGCTGACCGCCTACACCGCCTTCCCCGAAAACGATGCCGAAGGCGCGAGCAAACGCACCAACTTCAACCTCAGCGGCCCGTTGACCGACACACTGGCGTTCCGCGTCTATGGCGGCCTGAACAAGACCGACGCCGATGACGCCGACATCAACCGCGCAGCACAGGCGACCCCAGACTCGCTGGTGGCCGGCCGCGAGGGCGTGCGCAATAAAGACGTGAACGGCTTGCTGAGCTGGCAGTTCACCCCCGAGCAAACCCTCGACCTGGAAGCCAGCTACAGCCGCCAGGGCAATATTTTCGCCGGCGATACCATGCTCAACGGCGGTGGCGCGTTCGTGGAAAGCCTGGTGGGCAAGGAAACCAGTGTGATTCAACGCAGCAGCTTTTCGGCCACGCACCGCGGCGAGTTCGACTGGGGCTCGACCCTGGCTTCGCTAACCCACGACCTGACCCGCAACGAACGCCTCAATGAAGGCCTGGCCGGTTCTGGCGAGGGTGCGCCGTCTGCCAGCGCAGGCCGTTTCGAGTCGCGCTTGCGCAACACTCGGGCCACCGCCGAGGTCAACCTGCCCCTGAGCGTCGGTGCCGAACAGGTGCTGACCCTGGGCAGCGAGTACCTCTACGAGTCGATGAACGACCCAGGCTCGTTGCGCCCGCAAAGCTATGACCCAGGCACCGGCGGCGTCCCCGCCATCCCGGGCGTGAGCCGCAACAGCACCAAGACCACCGCCTCGAGCTACGCCTTGTTTGCCGAGGACAACATCGAGCTAGGCAGCAAGGCTGTCATCACGCCTGGCTTGCGCTTCGACGACCATGAGGAATACGGCGGCAACTGGAGCCC
The DNA here is from genome assembly GCF_041410225.1 of Pseudomonas sp. KT_2_4. Taxonomy (NCBI): domain Bacteria; kingdom Pseudomonadati; phylum Pseudomonadota; class Gammaproteobacteria; order Pseudomonadales; family Pseudomonadaceae; genus Pseudomonas; species Pseudomonas sp. KT_2_4. The sequence continues at coordinate 4,870,552 of NZ_CP166962.1, read as the reverse complement.
CAGCTTCAACGCCTCGCACCAGTTGACCGATGAATTGAGCATCAAGGGTGGCATCGCCCGCGCCTATAAAACACCCAACCTGTACCAGTCCAACCCGAACTATTTGCTGTACAGCCGTGGCAATGGCTGCAACGCCAGCGAAGCCAACATGGGCGGTTGCTACCTGGTGGGTAATCGCGACCTGAAGCCGGAAATCAGCGTCAACAAGGAAATCGGCCTGGCTTTCGACAAGGGCACCTGGCGTACCAGTGCGACGTACTTCCGTAATGACTACAAGAACAAGATCAACGCCAGTAACGAGGCGGCCTTCCGCCTGGGCAACGGTCGCCGCGTGCTGGAGTGGGAAAACAGCGGGCCCGCCTTGGTGCAGGGCGTTGAAGGCAACCTGTTCATCAGCCTGCGCGATGATCTGGACTTGAATACCAACCTGACCTACATGATCGACTCCAAGGACAAGGACACCGGCGAGCCCTTGAGCATCATCCCCAAGTACACCGTCAACACCACGCTGGATTGGCAAGCCACTGACAAGCTGTCATTCCAGGTCAGCGGCACCTATTACGGCAAACAAGAAGCACCGACGCTCAACTCACGCAGCGCCAGCAGTTACGAGCGCAGCGCCCAGCAGGACGTCGACCCGTACGGGTTGATGGGCCTGAGCAGCGGCTACGAATTCAGCAAAAACCTGAGCGTACGCGTGGGCATCAACAACCTCCTGGACAAGCGCCTGTCTCGCAAAGGTAACGCCGACGACGCCGGTGCCCAGACCTACAATGAACCGGGCCGCGCTTACTTCGCGTCGGTGACTACATCGTTCTAAGGCATTGTTTGAGGTCTGAAAAGCGCCTCCCACCAGCTATAGGCTGGCGGGAGGCGCTTTCTTTCTAGCGAGCCTACGTTTGGCTATCGCCTTCGTCTGCGTCTGCGTCGTCGCTGTCGGGCTCGTCGGTAGTAGAGTCATCATCACCCTCGCTGCCGCCCTGGCCCTGATCGCCTGGTTCGGCTTCGGACTTGGCCAACTGCAAGTGCGATGCCTGACCACTGGTCACCACCGCTGCGCTCGGTACCGGGTTATGCGCCCAGGCCGTCGACATCCCCAACGACAACAGCACCAGCACTTTCATCAACAGCACTATTCGTTGAAAAATACTCATGATCGATTCCGTCCAGTCAGTAAATGGGCCCCGCACGGCAGTCATTAACTGCCACCAGCGTTTACGCTAGTCGCGATGCCGGATTACCGCCAATCCCCAGCCTTTAGGAGGTCAAAATGTGGGAGGGGGCTTGCCCCCGATTACGGAGTGTCAGAGCCCAATACACTGGCTGACACACCGCTATCGGGGGCAAGCCCCCTCCCACATTCTCTGAACCGCTCAAACCTTAGTGGTGTTCGCGGGTCGCGCGGAATTTCACATCCGGCCAGCGCTCTTCCATCAACGCCAGGTTCACCCGCGTCGGCGCCAGGTAGGTCAGGTGACCACCGCCGTCGATTGCCAGGTTTTCCACGGCCTTGTTGGAGAACTCTTCCAACTTCTTCTTATCGCTGCAATCAATCCAGCGCGCCGAATACACGGTGATCGGCTCATACGAACACTCAACCTTGTATTCCTCTTTCAAGCGGCTGGCGACCACATCGAACTGCAGCACACCCACGGCGCCGAGGATGATGTCGTTGCTGCGCTCGGGGAAGAACACCTGGGTGGCGCCCTCTTCGGCCAATTGCTGCAAGCCTTGGCGCAGTTGCTTGGACTTGAGCGGGTCACGCAGGCGCACGCGGCGGAACAGTTCCGGGGCGAAATGCGGAATGCCGGTGAAGCCCAGGGCTTCGCCTTCGGTAAAGGTGTCGCCGATCTGGATGGTGCCGTGGTTGTGCAGGCCGATGATGTCGCCGGCAAACGCCTCTTCCAGCTGTTCACGCTCGGAGGAGAAGAACGTCAGGGCGTCGCCGATGCGTACGTCCTTGCCGGTGCGCACGTGGCGCATCTTCATGCCTTTTTCGTACTTGCCGGAGCAGATGCGCATAAAGGCGATACGGTCGCGGTGTTTGGGGTCCATGTTCGCCTGGATCTTGAACACGAAGCCGGTGAATTTCTCTTCCACCGGTTCCACGGTGCGCTCGTTGGCAACGCGGGCCAGGGGTTTTGGCGCCCAGTCCACGACGGCGTCGAGCACGTGGTCGACACCGAAGTTGCCCAGCGCGGTACCGAAGAACACCGGCGTCAGTTGGCCGTCGAGGAATTCCTGCTGGTTGAACTCATGGCAGGCGCCCTGCACCAGTTCCAGCTGGTCGACGAAACGATCGTACTCGTCGCCCAGGTGGGCACGGGCTTCGTCGGAGTCGAGCTTCTCGATGATCTTGGTTTCGGTGCGTTCATGGCCGTGGCCGGCGGTGTAGACAATGATGTAGTCGTCGGCCAGGTGGTACACGCCCTTGAAGTCGCGGTAGCAACCAATCGGCCAGGTGATGGGCGCGGCCTTGATCTTCAGGACGGCTTCGATTTCATCCAGCAGCTCGATGGGGTCGCGGATATCGCGGTCGAGTTTGTTGATGAAACTGACAATCGGCGTATCACGCAGACGGCACACGTCCATCAGCGCGATGGTACGTGGCTCGACGCCTTTACCGCCGTCGAGGACCATCAGCGCCGAGTCCACCGCGGTGAGGGTGCGGTAGGTATCTTCGGAGAAGTCTTCGTGCCCCGGGGTGTCGAGCAGGTTGATCATGTGCTCGCGATACGGGAACTGCATGACCGACGTGGTAATGGAAATACCCCGTTGTTTTTCCATTTCCATCCAGTCGGAGGTGGCATGGCGGTCGGATTTGCGCGATTTCACCGTGCCGGCCACCGCGATCGCCTTGCCCATCAGCAACAGCTTTTCGGTGATGGTGGTCTTACCGGCATCGGGGTGGGAAATAATGGCGAAAGTGCGGCGTTTCGCGACTTCGGCGGCCTGGTGGGTCATGGGAAATCGCCTGGCAGGTGAGTCAAAAAAGGGCGGCGAGTATAGCGCAAACGCGAGGGTACGGACCACCGTTGAGCCCATTGGGGGTGGCTAAATGCGCCCAAGTGTGGAACCTTTTAAAAGGTCGAGACGTCCACTCCCCTGCTATCGCACTCGGAACAGGGGCTGAAATATCAGCAAGTTAGCCTGACGAGGCTGCGCTCATGGCTCGATCGCATACTGCATTGCCAGTATCGGCGAGTTGCTTTTCGCGAACTCATTCAGAGGCAGCCAGGAATGGCAGTGCCGCCGGAAATGTGTTCGCCGACAAAAGAAAAAAAGGAGTCCGCCTGTGGCTATTCGCTATGGCAAAGGGCTGATAGGAGGCGCGGTTGTCGTCGCGCTCCTGGCCCTGCTGGTCCACTGGATCGGCATCAACACGATCGAACTGTACCGCGACGATTTGTTGTTTTACCTGCAAGCTCACCTGATTCTCGTCCTAGTCTCCATGCTGGCAGCCCTGATTGTGGGCATCCCCGCCGGTATCCTGCTCAGCCGACCCAACATGGTCGGGCGCGCAGAACGTTTCATGCAGATCTTCAACATCGGCAACACCGTCCCTCCCCTGGCCGTACTGGCCATCGCCCTCGGCGTCCTCGGCATCGGCAGCGGCCCGGCCATCTTCGCGCTGTTCCTTGCCTCGCTCCTGCCCATCGTACGCAACACCTACGAAGGCCTGAAAAACGTTCAGGGCTCCCTCAAGGAAGCCGCCACCGGCATCGGCATGACGCCGCGCCAGGTGCTGTTTCGCGTGGAGCTGCCCAACGCCGTGCCGATCATCATCGGCGGTGTGCGCGTGGCCCTGGCGATCAACGTCGGTACCGCACCGCTGGCGTTCCTGATTGGCGCCAACAGCCTGGGCAGCCTGATCTTCCCCGGCATCGCTCTGAACAATCAGCCGCAACTGTTGCTCGGCGCCGCGTGTACCGCGCTGCTGGCATTGCTGCTTGATGGCCTGGTGACCATGGCTAGCCGCCTCTGGCTGGAACGCGGGTTACGCCCGTCTTAAGCCCGGTAAAGGAATTCACATGAAAAAACTGAGCTTGATATTAGGCTGCGTCCTGCTGCTTGCAGGTATTGCGCAAGCCGCCGAAAAACCCGTGATCCGCATCGGCGCCCGGGTGTTCACCGAGCAGACCCTGCTCGCCGAAATCACTTCCCAATACCTGCGCACCAAGGGCTACGACGCCCGCGTGACCGGCGGCCTGGGCAGCAACCTGGCGCGCAGTGCCCAGGAAAGCGGGCAACTGGACCTGATATGGGAATACACCGGCGTGTCGCTGGTGGCCTACAACCATATCGACGAGAAACTCGACAGCGAGCAGTCCTACGCTCGGGTCAAAGAACTCGATGCGAAAAAAGGCTTGGTCTGGCTGTCGCCGTCGCGTTTCAGCAACACCTACGCCCTGGCACTGCCGGAGAAAGTTGCTGAGGAACATCCCGAGATCAACAGCATCAGCGATCTCACCAAAGCCATGGCCGAGGACATCAAGGAACAGCGCCTGGTCGCCCTGGACACCGAGTTCGCCAACCGCTCCGACGGCCTGGCGGGCATGGTCAAGCTGTACGACATGAACCTGACGCGCAAAAACACCCGGCAGATGGACGCGGGCCTGGTCTACACCGCCCTGCGTAATGGCCAGGTGTTTGCCGGACTGGTCTACACCACCGACGGGCGCCTCAACGCCTTTAAGTTGAAGCTGCTCGAAGACGACAAGCACTACTTCCCGGATTACACCGCAGCCCCGGTGATCCGCCAGGAATACCTCGACAAACACCCGCAACTGGCCGCCGAACTCAAGCCTTTGGCCCACCTGTTCGACGACGAAACCATGCGCCAGCTCAATGCACGGGTCGACGTCGACCATGAAAGCCCGTCCGCCGTTGCCGCCGATTTCCTGCGCCAACATCCAATCAACTAAAAAGGAGAAGACATGGAATTTTTGAACGCCTTTTCCCATCTTGATTGGGCCCAAGTCCTGCACCTGACCTGGCAGCACATCACCCTGGTCGGCATCGCCGTGATCCTCGCGATCTTTATCGGCGTGCCCCTGGGCATTCTGATGACGCGTTTTCCGACCCTGGCAGGCCCCCTGCAAGCCAGTGCCACGGTGCTGCTGACGGTGCCATCCATTGCACTGTTCGGCCTGCTGCTGCCGTTCTACTCCAAGTTCGGCCAGGGCCTGGGGCCAATGCCGGCGATCACCGCCGTGTTCCTGTACTCCTTGCTGCCGATCATGCGTAACACCTACCTGGCCCTCACCGGCGTAGAGCCAGGCATTCGCGAAGCCGCACGCGGCATCGGCATGACCTTCGGCCAGCGCCTGCGCATGGTCGAACTGCCGATTGCGGTGCCGGTGATTCTCGCTGGCGTGCGTACCGCCGTGGTGATGAATATCGGTGTGATGACCATCGCCGCCACCATCGGTGCCGGTGGCCTGGGTGTACTTATTCTGGCTTCCATCAGCCGCAGCGATATGTCGATGCTGATCGTCGGCGCCGTGCTGGTCAGTCTCCTGGCCATCTTCGCCGACCTGCTTCTGCAATGGCTGCAACGCTCGCTGACTCCAAAAGGATTGCTCAAATGATCGAACTTCAAAACCTGTCCAAGACTTTTCAAAGCAACGGCAAGACCGTCACCGCCGTCAACGATGTAAGCCTGACCGTCAACGAAGGCGAAATTTGCGTATTCCTGGGGCCCTCGGGCTGCGGCAAGAGCACCACGCTGAAGATGATCAACCGCCTGATCAAGCCCTCCTCGGGCAAGATTTTGATCAACGGCGAAGACACCACCGACCTCGACGAGGTGACCCTGCGTCGCAACATCGGCTACGTGATCCAGCAGATCGGCCTGTTCCCCAACATGACCATCGAAGAAAACATCGTGGTGGTGCCCAAGCTGCTCGGTTGGGACAAGCAAAAATGCCACGACCGCGCCCGCGAATTGATGAGCATGATCAAGCTGGAGCCCAAGCAGTACCTGCATCGCTACCCGCGTGAATTGTCGGGTGGGCAGCAACAGCGCATCGGTGTGATCCGCGCCCTGGCGGCGGATGCGCCGCTGCTGCTGATGGACGAGCCGTTCGGCGCGGTCGACCCGATCAACCGCGAGATGATCCAGAACGAGTTCTTCGAGATGCAGCGCGCGCTGAACAAGACCGTGATCATGGTCAGCCATGACATCGACGAAGCCATCAAGCTGGGTGACAAGATCGCCATCTTCCGCGCCGGCAAGCTGCTGCAGATCGACCACCCGGACACGCTGCTGGCGCACCCGGCCGACGAGTTCGTCAGCAATTTCGTGGGCCAGGACAGCACCCTCAAGCGCCTGCTGCTGGTAAAAGCCGAAGACGCGGCGGACAACGCCCCGTCGGTGAGCCCGGAAACACCCGTGGCCGATGCGCTGGAATTGATGGACGAGCACGACCGCCGCTATGTGGTGGTCACCTGTTCGGAGAACAAGGCGCTGGGCTACGTACGCCGTCGCGACCTGCACCGCCAGGCCGGCACCTGCGGCCAGTACCTGCGCGAGTTCAATGCCACGGCGGCGTACGACGAGCATTTACGCATCCTGCTGTCGCGCATGTACGAGTTCAACCGTTCGTGGTTGCCGGTGATGGATGCCGAGCGCGTGTTCCTGGGTGAAGTGACCCAGGAGTCGATTGCCGAGTACCTGAGTTCCGGTAAATCCCGTGGCGGCAAGACCAGCATTGTCTCGCCTGCCGAAACTGCTTTGGCTTGATAGATCGCTATCGCAGGCAAGCCAGCTCCCACAGGGGAATGCATTCCAGCATAAGAATGCAGTTCAAATGTGGGAGCTGGCTTGCCTGCGATGAATACACCGCAAATCCATCTGATTGGCCCCATCCGGGGAACATCAATCCGTCACACCGGTCGGTTACATAAGTAGCTGCACGCGGCCGCGCGACGAACGCGTGCAAAAACGCGACATTTTTAGTTGATCCCACGCCCGCCAAGCCCTAAAGTTCGCGCCGAACGTCCATGCTGGAAACGATCCATCCGGCTCAAGTACTGACGACGAGACAGCAAGGCCAAGGGCAGCTTACCCCATGGCCTTTTTGCTTTCGGCGACATGCCTTGGGAAGTAGGCGAACCAAAGTGGGGATACGGAGGACGTTCATTTGCACCCATTGATCAAATTAGTTTGCCCTTAGGAGTTCCCAGCATGTCGATCAACGTCGAAGATTATTTCGCGCGCGCCACTTTTGACAAAATGAAGGCGTTCGCCGACAAGCAAGAAACCCCGTTCGTGGTGATCGACACCGCGATGATCAGCCAGGCCTACGACGACCTGCGCGCCGGTTTCGAATTCGCCAAGGTGTATTACGCCGTCAAGGCCAACCCGGCCGTTGAGATCATCGACCTGTTGAAAGACAAGGGTTCGAGCTTCGACATCGCCTCGATCTATGAGCTGGACAAGGTCATGGACCGCGGCGTCAGCGCCGACCGTATCAGCTACGGCAACACCATCAAGAAATCCAAGGACATCCGCTACTTCTATGAGAAGGGCGTGCGCCTGTTCTCCACCGACTCCGAAGCCGACCTTCGCAACATCGCCAAGGCCGCGCCGGGTTCGAAAGTGTATGTGCGTATCCTCACCGAAGGCTCGACCACTGCTGACTGGCCGTTGTCGCGTAAATTCGGCTGCCAGACCGACATGGCCATGGACCTGCTGATCCTCGCCCGCGACCTGGGCCTGGTGCCTTACGGCATCTCGTTCCACGTCGGCTCGCAACAGCGCGACATCAGCGTGTGGGACGCAGCCATCGCCAAGGTCAAGGTGATCTTCGAACGCCTCAAAGAAGAAGACGGCATCCACCTGAAGCTGATCAACATGGGCGGTGGCTTCCCGGCCAACTACATCACCCGCACCAACAGCCTGGAAACCTACGCTGAAGAAATCATCCGCTTCCTCAAGGAAGACTTCGGGGACGACCTGCCGGAAATCATTCTGGAACCAGGCCGTTCATTGATCGCCAACGCCGGCATCCTGGTCAGCGAAGTGGTGCTGGTGGCGCGCAAGTCCCGTACCGCCGTCGAGCGCTGGGTGTACACGGATGTGGGCAAGTTCTCCGGCCTGATCGAAACCATGGACGAAGCCATCAAGTTCCCGATCTGGACCGAGAAGAAAGGCGAGATGGAAGAAGTGGTCATCGCCGGCCCGACCTGCGACAGCGCCGATATCATGTACGAAAACTACAAGTACGGCCTGCCGTTGAACCTGGCCATTGGTGATCGTCTGTACTGGTTGTCGACCGGTGCCTACACCACCAGCTACAGCGCGGTTGAGTTCAATGGGTTCCCGCCGCTGAAATCCTTCTACGTTTAACCCCACCCCCGATCGTTCCCACGCTCTGCGTGGGAACGCCTCCTGTGACGCTCTGCGTTACGCGCTCAAGTGCGGACGCGGAGCGTCCAGGGCGGCATTCCCACGCGGAGCGTGGGAACGATCAGCTCGTAGCTCGTTGCTGGTACAACTCGGCCATGGCGCGAATTCGCGGGTCATCCGCCCGTGCCAGCGCCTTGTGTGCCGTTTGCAGAAACTTGAGATTCCCGCCTGCCAGCGCCTTGTGCAACCACTCCAGCGCCGCGTCGACCTGGCCGCTGCCTGCCAGCACCGCCGCATGGCTGAACTGCCCACGAAAATCACCTGCCTCGGCTGAGCGGCGGTACCACTCAACGGCCGCCTCAACATCCTTGGGGCAATGCTGCCCGTCTTCCAGGTAACGCCCGAGCAGGTTCATCGACTTGGCATGGCCCTGTTCGGCAGCCTGGCGATACAGCGCCAGTGCTTGCGCCTGGTCTTCAACAACGCCACGGCCGGTAGCCAAGAGGTTGGCGTAGTTGTATTGCCCCCAATCCAACCCGGCGTGTGCCGCCAGACGATATTCCCGTGCTGCGGCGGCTTCATCGACAGCGCAGCCCCAGCCATGCTCGCGGCAACGCCCGATCATATTGCGCGCCATCAGGTGCCCGCCCTGCGCGGCAATCTGGAACCAGCGCAGCGCCAATGCTTCATCGCGTGCGATGCCGCGCCCTTCCAGCAGAATTTGCCCGAGCAGGGCCTGGGCATCGACCACGCCTGCCTTGGCCGCGATCAGAATGGCCTGGGCGGCGCGCACCGGGGAGTCATCGAGCATGCTCTGCAATTGTTCGACATTGAGCACTTCTTCGCGGCGCAATAAAAAGCCCATGCTCAGACCTCGACCCAGCGGCGCAACAGGTTGTGGTAGGTGCCGGTGAGCTGGATCAGCGCAGGGTGGTCGGGCACGTCGCGGGTCAGTTGCTGGATCGCGCCGTCCATTTCAAACAGCAAGGTGCGCTGGCTGTCTTCGCGCACCAGGCTTTGGGTCCAGAAGAACGAGGCATAACGCGCGCCACGGGTCACCGCGTTGACTTTGTGCAGGCTGGAGCCGGGGTACAGCACCATGTCGCCGGCGGGTAGCTTGACCCGCTGCAGGCCGAACGTGTCCTGGATCTCCAGTTCCCCACCGTCGTAGTCGTCGGGGTCGCTGAAGAACAACGTGGACGAAAGGTCGGTGCGCACGCGCTCATGGCTGCCTTTGGGTTGGCGCACCGCGTTGTCGATATGAAAGTCGAAACTGCCGCCAGCGGTGTAGCAGTTGAGCAGTGGCGGGAAGACTTTATGCGGCAGCGCGGCCGACATGAACAGCGGGTTGCTCCACAACCGCTCCAGCATCGCCGCGCCGATTTCCTTGGCCAGGGGGTGGCCTTCGGGTAATTGCAGGTTGTGCTTGGCCTTGGCCGACTGGTGCCCGGCGGTGATTTTGCCGTCAGCCCATTCGGTCTCTTCCAGGGCTTGGCGAATGCGCAGCACCTCCTCGCGAGAGAACAGGCCGGGAATGTGCAGCAACATGAGGCAATACCTGCGATCAGAGAGGCGCCAATGGTATTGATTCTTATCCTCCCTGTAAAACACGGGGACGAACGAGAGCGCAAAATCCGTAACAAAAAAGTGTAAAGAATGTAAATTCGATGCGAATAGCAATATCTCGCAATTGATACAAAGTCTTGTTGGCCCTATATTCCGCGGCCTCACATCCTTGGGGAAGGGACACGTCATGTCGCGCACTACACTAATAACAACCGCCAGTTCACCGCGTATGCTGGCCTCGGCCATCGGCGTTGCACTCAGCGCCAGCTCTGCCGCCCACATGGCGCAGGCAGCGGAAAACACCGAGCAAAAAGGCGAGCGCACCCCTATCTCCCTCGGCGCCACCAACATCACCGGCCAGGAGCAGGACAACACCTCCTACCAGGTGGAAAAAGCCTCGTCGCAGAAGTACACCGCGCCGCTGGTGGACACGCCGCGTTCGGTCACTGTGGTGCCGCAACAAGTCCTCAAGGACACCGCCGCCACCTCGTTGCAGGACGCCTTGCGCACCGTACCGGGTATCACCTTCGGTGCCGGTGAAGGTGGCAATCCTCAGGGCGACCGTCCGTTCATCCGTGGTTTTGATGCCCAGGGCGATACCTACCTCGATGGCGTACGCGATACCGGCGGCCAGAGCCGCGAGATCTTCGACATCGAGTCCATCGAAGTCAGCAAAGGCCCGAACTCTTCGTTCGGCGGCCGTGGCTCGGCCGGTGGCAGCCTCAACCTGGTGAGCAAGACCCCACAAGCGCGGGACTTCACCAACGGCGGCTTTACCTACGGCTCCGACCAGACCCGCCGCTACGTGCTCGACGTGAACCGCCAGTTCCTGGACGACAGCGCGGCATTCCGCCTGAACCTGATGAGCCATGAACAAAACGTGGCTGGCCGCGACGCGGTGAACTACGACCGTTGGGGCGTGGCACCGTCGCTGACGTTTGGCCTGGGCACGCCGACCCGCGTCAACCTCAGCTATTACCATATGGAAAGCGATGACCTGCCGGATTCGGGGATTCCGTATGGCTATGGCTCAGCGACCGCCACGGCCCACGCGCATGACAAACCCAACGACGGCGGCGACAGCAACAACTTCTACGGTTTGAAAAGCCGTGACTTCCGCAAGACCCGCGCCGACATCAGCACGGTCTCCATCGAGCACGACCTGAACGACAACATGACGCTCAAGAACACCCTGCGCCACGGCAGCACCGGCCAGGACTATGTGCTCACCCAGCCGGATGACAGCAAGTTCAACGTCAACCGCTACGGCACCGTCTGGCGTCGCGCCAACAGCCGTGTCTCCACCACGACCACAACCACCAACCAGACTGACCTGTTTGGCAGCTTCCAGGCCCTGGGCTTCAAGCACACTTACTCTACTGGCCTGGAGTTCACCGGTGAAGAAACCCGTGTCAGCGGCTACACCGTCAGCCCTAACGCCAACCCAGTGTGCACAACGGCCAAGGGCAGCCTGGGCGGCCAGTGCACGTCGCTGAGCAACCCGAACCCGGACGACGCCTGGAACGGCAGCATTGCGCGCAACTATATGGGCACCAACACCAAAGCCACCAGCCGCGCCGCGTACGTGTTCGATACTATCGAGCTCGATCCGAAATGGCTGCTGAACGTGGGCCTGCGCTACGACACCTTTGACACCGAAGCCAACACCAACGCAGTGCCGAGCGCGACGGTAAAAGCCCGCAGCAAGATCAAGGACGACAGTCAGTTCTTTAACTGGCAGGCCGGCCTTGTCTGGAAGCCGGTGGAGAACGGCAGCATCTACGCCTCGTACGCCACATCGGCCACGCCAGCCGGTGGCCTGATAGGCGAAGGTTCCGACGGCAACCCGCTGTCTGCCGGTGCTGCCACCAGCGACTTGCAGCCAGAAGAAACCGTCAACTACGAACTGGGCACCAAATGGGACCTGTTCCACGACCGCCTGTCCCTGACCGCAGCCGTGTTCCGCACCGAGAAGAAAAACACCCGCATCCTGGTGGATGCACTCACCTACCAGAACGCCGGTGAATCTCAGGTCGACGGCATCGAGTTGTCCGCCAGCGGCAAAATCACCGAACAATGGCAGGTGTTTGCGGGCTACAGCTATCTGGACAGCGAACTGGTCAAATCCGGCCTCAACGGGCGTAACGGTGTCGTGAGTGCGGGCTCCAACAAAGGCAATCAGATGCCCAACACGCCGAAGAACTCCTTCAGCCTGTGGACCACCTACGAGATCACGCCCAAGCTGACCGTCGGCGGCGGCGCCTTCTACGTCGATGAGGTTTACGGCGATGTCGGCAACACAGTGTATGTACCCTCCTACACCCGCTACGACGCCATGGCCAGCTACAAGCTGACCAAGAACGTCGACCTGCAACTGAACGTGCAGAACCTGACCGACAAAACCTACTACGACAAGGCCTTCTCCACGCATTTCGCCAACCAGGCGGCGGGGCGTACGGCGTTGTTGACCACCAGCTTCCACTTCTAAAAGCGGTAAAGTTCCAGCCAGAAGCCCCACACATCGGATGCGTGGGGCTTTTGCGTGTTCCCAGGCAACTCACGGCATAATGCGCGCCGTGATCAGATATCCAGCTAAGCGAGGCGCTCCGACGTGTTGAAGAAAACCCTGTTCCAGTTGCATTGGTTCTTCGGCATCACGGCCGGGCTGGTGCTGGCCTTGATGGGGGTCACCGGGGCCGCGTACTCGTTTCAGGACGAGATCCTGCGGGCGCTCAACCCCACCGTGTTGAGCGTGCAGAAACGCGAGGCCGGTGTACTGCCGCCCGCCGAGCTGGTACGCAAGCTGGAAGCGGCCGAAGGCAAGACCGTGGCCATGCTGTGGGTAGAAAGTGAAAGCGGCAACGCCGGCCGCGTGTCCTTCACCCCGCCACCGGGCGAGCGCCGTGGCCAGATGCGCTACTTTGACCCGTACACCGGCGACTACATGGGTGACGCGGTCGGCCAGGACCTGTTCGGTTTTATCCTGCAATTGCACCGCTTCCTCGCCATCGGCGATACCGGGCGCAATATCACCGGCGCCTGCACCCTGATCCTGCTGTTTTTCTGCCTCTCCGGCCTGTACCTGCGCTGGCCGCGCCAGGTGAAAAGCTGGCGCGTCTGGCTGACCCTGGACTGGCGCAAAAAGGGCCGCAGCTTCAATTGGGACCTGCACTCGGTATTCGGCACCTGGTGCCTGTTGTTTTATCTTTTGGCGGCGCTGACCGGGCTGTATTGGTCCTACGACTGGTACAACCGTGGCGTGACCAAACTGCTGTCCGACGCGCCGCAGAACGAGCGCATGCGTAAGCGCGGCCCGGCTCCCGCAGGCCCGGCTCCGGTGGCCAACTATGACGCAATCTGGAGCAGCATCTACAGCAACGCCGGCCCCGACTTGAGCGCCTACAACATTCGGATGCCCGCGGTCGCCGGGCAACCGGCCACCGTGTATTACCTGCTCACTTCATCGCCCCATGACCGTGCGCTGAACCAGATCAACCTGGACCCGGCCACCGGCGAGGTCAAATCCCACGAGCGCTACGCCAGCAAAAGCCTCAAGGCGCAGTTGCTGACCAGTGTGTATGCGCTGCACACCGGCAGCTATTTCGGCCTGGTCGGGCGCATCGTCCTCACCGTCAGCTCACTGCTTATGCCGCTGTTTTTCATCACGGGCTGGCTGCTGTACCTCGACCGACGCCGCAAAAAGCGCCAGGTCCGCGATGCCCGCAAAGGTTTGACAGATAACCACAGCAATGCCCCGGCCTGGCTGATCGGCTTCGCCAGCCAGAGCGGCTTTGCCGAACAACTGGCCTGGCAAACGGCCGGGCAACTGCAGGCTGCGGGCCTGGCGGTGAAGGTGCAGCCCCTGGGCAGTGTCAGCCGCGACGACCTCAGCCAATCACAGAACGCGCTGTTTGTGGTCAGTACCTTTGGCGACGGCGAAGCTCCCGACAGCGCCCGAGGTTTCGAGCGCAGCGTGCTCGGCCATTCGCAGCCCCTCACAGGCTTGAACTACTCGGTGCTGGCCCTGGGTGACCGGCAGTACGAACATTTTTGCGGCTTTGCCCGGCGCCTGCATTTCTGGCTGACCAACCAGGGCGGCACCCCGCTGTTTGCCCCGGTGGAAGTCGACAGCGGCGACGCAGTGGCCCTGCACACCTGGCAACAGCAACTGGGCCAGCTCACCGGGCATGCGCCGGCAGCGGCCTGGCCGACGGCCCAGTACGAAAACTGGACCCTGAGCCAACGCACCCTGCTCAACCCCGACAGTGTCGGCTCGCCCGTCTACCTGCTGGGCCTCACATCCACGTCTGCACACAGCTGGCTGGCCGGCGACCTGGTGGAAGTCCTGCCGCGCAATTGCCCCTGGGCCATCGAACACTTCCTGGCCGGCCTGGGCTTGGTCGGCAGCGACGGTGTGGTGATCGACGGCGTGGCCCACACCCTTGATCAGGCCCTGGCCACGCGCCAACTGCCGGACAACCGCACGCACCTGGTCGGCCTGCACGCCCAGGCGTTGGTGGACGCGCTGGTCCCACTGGGCATGCGCGAATACTCCATCGCCTCGATTGCCAGCGACGGCGTGCTGGAGTTGATCGTGCGCCAGGAACGCCACCCCGACGGCAGCCTGGGGCTTGGCTCTGGCTGGCTGACTGAACACGCCGCCCTCGGCTCGGCCATCAGCCTGCGCCTGCGGCGCAACAGCGGCTTCCATTTGCCCGACGCGCCTGTGCCACTGATTCTGCTGGGCAACGGCACCGGCCTGGCGGGCCTGCGTAGCTTGCTCAAGGCGCGTATTGCCGGCGGCCAGCAGCGAAACTGGCTGCTGTTCGGCGAGCGCAATATCGCCCACGACTACCTGTGCCAGGACGAACTGCAAGGCTGGCTCGCCAGTGGAGACCTGGCCCTGCTGGACCTGGCATTTTCCCGCGATCAAGAGGAGAAGATCTACGTACAGGATCGCCTGCGCGAGTCAGCGGATGTGCTGCGCAAATGGCTGGCGGATGGCGCGGCGATTTATGTGTGTGGCAGCTTGCAGGGGATGGCGACGGGGGTGGATCAGGCACTGGCAGACATCTTGGGCAAGGAGGCGCTGGAGCGCCTGATCGAACAGGGCCGCTATCGTCGGGATGTCTACTGACCCCGCTAATTTGATCGTTCCCACGCTCCGCGTGGGAATGCCGCCCTGGACGCTCCGCGTCCGCTCTTGACGGCGTGACGCGGAGCGTCACAGGATGCGTTCCCACGCAGAGCGTGGGAACGATCAGGCCGGTTGCAGTTTTTGCTCGAACACTGAAACCCCGTCCAAGTCCCGTAGCATCACCGTCAACTCCGCCGTCTGCCCATCTATCTGCACTTCACCAAAAAACTGAAAGCCCGCAAACGGCGAGGTATTCTGCGCCGGTGGCGCCTTCTGGAACACCACGTGCGGGCCAAAGGTTTTATCCAGTGGGTTGGGCCCGAAACTCCCAGCATTCAACGGCCCTGCCACAAACTCCCAGAACGGCTCGAAATCCTGGAACGTCGCACGGTCAGGGTGATAGTGATGCGCTGCACAGTAATGCACATCGGCCGTCAGCCACACGTGGTTGCGCACCTTATGCTCATGCAGGAACCCCAGCAGTTCGGCGATCTCCAGCTCACGCCCTTGCGCCGGGCCAGGGTCGCCATTGGCGATCGCTTCCCAACGCGCCACGCCGGGGCTGACTTCACCGTCGGGCACGCCCAGACCGATGGGCATGTCGGCGGCGACCACCTTCCACTGCGCTTGCGAGGCCTTGAGCCCGCGTTTGAGCCAGTCCAACTGTTCCCGCCCGAGGAAGGGTTTTTCCGCGCCCAGGTTGTCATCATTCGGCCCACGATAGCTGCGCATATCCAACACAAACACATCCAGCAGCGGCCCATAACTGAGCTTGCGATAAATGCGCCCGCCACCGTCGGCGCTCTGTCGGCGCATGGGTGAATATTCCAGCCAGGCCTGGCGGGCACGGCCCACCAAGGTATTGATGTCGCGGGTCTGGTAACGCTCATCCAACTGCTTGCTCGATGACCAGTTGTTGATCACCTCGTGATCGTCCCACTGCCAGATCTGCGGTACCTCGGCATTGAAGCGGCGCACGTTTTCATCCAGCAGGTTGTAGCGGTAATTACCGCGATATTCATCGAGGGTTTCCGCGACTTTGCTTTTGGCTTCGGTGGTAATGTTGCGCCAGATGCGCCCGCCTTCAGTGGTGAGCTGCGCGGGGACCGGGCCGTCGGCATAGATGGTGTCGCCGCTGTGGATAAAAAAGTCCGGCAGGCGCAGGCGCATGGCTTCATAGATGCGCATGCCACCGATGTCGGGGTTGATGCCGAAGCCTTGGCCGACAGTGTCGCCGCTCCACACAAAACGGATGTCACGCCGCTGTTGCGGCACGCTGCGCAAGTGGCCGAACCAGGGTTCACTGGCAATGCCAGTCTGGGCGTCTTCGAAATGCACGCGGTAGAAAATCGCCTGGTCGACCGGCAGCCCGGTGAGCTCGACACGGGCGGTAAAGTCGGTGCGGCTGTCGGCTAGGGGCGAGACGAATCGGCGCGGGTTGCTGAACACGCTGCGGGTATCCCACTCCACCACCATCTTCGCCGGGCGGTCACTGCGGCTCCAGATCATTGCGCGATCGCCCTGCAGGTCGCCCGATTGCACGCCGTCAGTGAGTTGGGGTCGGTCCTTCACCGAAGCGATCACCGCCGGCGCCAGGCCAGGCAACAACAGGCCAGCGCCCACGGCTTGCATCACACGGCGGCGACCGAGATCGAAGTGGCTCATGCAGGTGCCCTCTTGAGTATCAAAAGGGCCACTAAAGCATGATGGGATGAAGCGGATGTGACACCGATTAGCAGAACGGTCGAGTTCACCTGTGGGAGCTGGCTTGCCTGCGATGCAAGCACCTCGGTGTATCAGGCAAACCCCGTCGAGGCTATCGCAGGCAAGCCAGCTCCCACATTTTCTGCCAGTGTCAGGCAGTCACGGCCAGTTCGGCCGCTTCCGGTCGCTTGAGCACGGCATACACCAAACCGGTCAACACACTGCCCGCCACAATCGCCAACAAGTACAACAACGCATGGTTCATCGCATTCGGAATCACCAGCACAAACAACCCGCCATGGGGCGCGGCGAGTTTGCAGCCGAAGTACATCGACAGCGCACCGGTCAACGCGCCACCGGCGATGCTGGCCGGAATGACGCGCAGCGGGTCTTTGGCGGCGAAGGGAATCGCGCCTTCAGAGATAAAGCACAGCCCCAGGATCATCGCCGCCTTGCCGGCCTCGCGCTCGGTCTGGGCGAACTTGCGCCGGGCCAGCAACGTGGCGATGCCCATGCCAATCGGCGGCACCATGCCGGCGGCCATGGTCGCGGCCATCGGCGCGCCGCTCGACGCGGCCAGCAGGCCAACCGAGAACGCATACGCCGCCTTGTTGATCGGCCCGCCCAAATCCACACACATCATGCCGCCGAGCAGAATGCCCAGCAGCACCGCGTTGGTGGTGCCCATGGTGCTGAGGAAATCCGTCAGGCCCGTGAGCAAGCGGGCGACCGGTGGGCCCACCAGGTAGATCATCACCAAGCCGGTAAACAGGCTCGCCAATAACGGGATGATCAGGATCGGCTTGAGCGCTTCCAGGCTCTGAGGCAGTTGCACCGTGCGGCTGATCAGCTTGACGCAATATCCGGCGACGAAACCGGCCAGGATGCCGCCGATAAACCCAGCCCCCAGCGTCCCCGCCAGCAGCCCGCCGATCATGCCGGGCGCAAGGCCAGGACGGTCGGCAATCGAGTAGGCGATGTAGCCCGCCAGCAGCGGCACCATCAACAGGAACGCCTGGTCACCCACGGATTTGAGCGCCGCCGCCAAGGTGCCGGGCTGCTCGAAAGCATGGATGCCGAAGACAAACGACAAGGCGATCAGCAAGCCCCCCGCCACCACCATCGGCAACATATACGACACGCCGGTGAGCAGGTGTTTGTAGACGCCGGTTTTCTCCGCCTTGGCCGGTGCACCGCCGGCCGCGCTTTCCACCGCGCCTTCGGCCAGGGCTTTGTTGAGGATGGCTTCGGATTGCTTGAGGGCAATGCCGGTGCCACAGCGGTAAATCTTCTTGCCGGCGAAACGCTCGGTGGCCACTTCGATATCCGCCGCGAGCAACACCACATCGGCATCGGCAATCGCTTGCGGGCTTAACGGCGTGCGAGCGCCCACCGAGCCCTGGGTCTCGACCTGCAGGTCATAACCCAGGCGCTGAGCAGTCTGCTGCAAGGCTTCGGCGGCCATGAACGTGTGGGCCACACCGGTGGGGCACGCGGTAATCGCGACGATACGCGGCGCAGCCTTGGCCGCCACCGGGGCGGCGTCGGCGACATACACCTGGGCTTCTTCGGCGCCCCGGCGCAGTACGCCTTCGACATCCGCCAACGCCTGGGCCGGCGTGCTCTGGAACACACGCTTGCCGACAAACCGCTGCATATCCACCGGGGTACTGCTGACCAGCAGCACCCACTCGGCATCATCAATCGTCGCCTGGGACAACTGGCGCTCCGGACGCTGCACATCGACGACTTCAACACTGGTGTGCAAGCCCATGCGCTGGGCGGCGGCGTCCAACAAGCGGGCGCACAGCACACTGGTGACCATGCCGTTCGGGCAGGCGGTTACAATGGCTAACTTCATCACAAACCCTCTTATTGTTCTGTCAGCGTGCGTACTTCGACGCCGCTTTCGAGATGCGCCAACTGCGCGTCATCGCTGATGCCAAAACCGATCTGTGTCACCGCCATCGCGGCAATCGCCGTGGCCCGGCGCAGGGTGTGCTCCGGCGTGTCGCCACTGAGCAAACCGTGGAGCATCCCGGCCAGCAGCGAGTCGCCGGCACCCACGGTACTGGCCACTGCCACCTTGGGCGGCGTGGCATGCAGCGCCGCACCCGGGCGGTACCAGGTCACACCTGCGGCCCCGTCGGAGACCACCACATGTTCGACGCCTTGCTGATGCAGGCGGCTGATGGCATCGGTGGCGTTACCCAAGGCCTCGGCCAACTCTTCGGTATTGGGTTTGACCAGCCACGGGCCAACCTCCAACCCCAGGCGCAGCGCTTCGCCGCTGGTGTCCAGGGCGACTTTCAACCCGAGGTCTTTCAACGCCTCCAGCAAACCTTTAAACCACTGCGGGCTGACGCCGCGCGGCAAGCTACCGGCCACCACAACCGCATCGAACTCCGGGCCAATGATCGCGACCATCTTGAGCAGCGCTTTTAGCGCCTCTTCAGTCACCAGCGGCCCCGGTGCATTGATGTCGGTGACACGCCCATCCTGTTCGGCAATCTTGATATTGCTCCGGGTTTCGCCGGGAACCCGGATGAAGGCATCGCCAAACCCACGGCGCTTGATCAGCGCATTGAAAGCCTGGGGGTTGGCACTGCCGAGAAAACCGCCCACGCTGACGTAATGGCCTAGGTCCGCCAGCACTTGCGCCACATTCACGCCCTTGCCCGCGGCGTGGGTGAGCATCGCTTCACTGCGATTGACCTCACCGGGTTGCAGGTGCGCCAGACGTACCGTGAGGTCCAACGCCGGGTTCAGCGTCAGGGTCAGAATATTTGCCATCTACACGGCCTCCACTAGGGCACGCACTTCGGCGGGCGAACCCACTGCCAGTGCTTGTTGCGCCAGGCCCTGGGCCTCGCTCAGACTGAATTCACGCACCCGCGCCTTCACTTCAGGAATGCTGCGGGCCGACACGCTCAACTCATCCACGCCCAGGCCGACCAGCACCGGCACCGCCAGCGGGTCCGCCGCCAACTCGCCGCACACACCTACCCATTTGCCGTGGGCATGGGCGGCGCGCACGGTGATGTCGATCAGTTGCAGGACTGCCGGATGCAAGCCATCGGCCTGGGCCGACAGGGTCGGGTGGCCGCGGTCGATGGCCAGGGTGTATTGGGTCAGGTCGTTGGTGCCGACGCTGAAGAAGTCGACTTCCTTGGCGAGGACCGGCGCCAGCAACGCGGCTGAGGGCACTTCGATCATGATCCCCAGTTGCAGGTCCGCCACCGGGATCTCCAGGCGCAGGCGTTCGGTCATGTCCCGGGCGGCGCGCCACTCATCCACGCTGCCGACCATGGGGAACATGATGCGCAGCGGGCGGTTATCCGCAGCACGCAGCAGCGCCCGCAGTTGCGCTTCCATGATCTGCGGGCGTTGCAACGTCAGGCGAATGCCGCGCACACCCAGGAAGGGGTTTTCCTCTTCGGCGATCGGCCAATAGGGCAAAGGCTTGTCGCCGCCCACATCCAGGGTGCGCACCACCAACGGGCGACCATTGAGGCCGTCGAGTACGCGACGGTATTCGGCCTCCTGGGTGGCCTCGTCCGGCGCCTGGGGGTGGGCCATGAAAATCAGTTCGGTGCGCAGCAGGCCAATGCCTTCGGCGCCCTGCTCCACGGCACTGGCCACCCCGGCGCTTTCGCCAATGTTGGCGAACACTTCCACGGCGTGTCCGTCGCGGGTCAGCGCCGGTTCATGGCGTTGGGCCGAAGCGGCTTGCAAGCGCTGCTCGCGGCTGTCGCGCTCCACGGTGGCCCGTTGCAGGGTGGCGGCGTCGGGGTCCACATGCAGGCGGCCGCGCTGGCCATCGAGCAACAGCGGCGTGCCCGCGTTGAGCAATAACACCGCAGCGCCAGCGCCGACCAAGGCCGGAATGCCCAAAGCGCGGGCGACAATGGCGCTGTGAGCGGTGGCGCCGCCCCGGGCGGTGAGAATGCCGGCAACGCGGGCCGGGTCCAGGCGCGCCACGTCCGAAGGGCCGACTTCTTCCATCACCAGGATGTAGGGCTCGCTCGGTTCCTGCACGCTTTGGACGCCGCACAACTGGGCCAGCACGCGGCGGCCTATGTCGCGCAAGTCGGCAGCACGCTCGGCCAGCAAGGCATCCTGCAAGGCTTCCTGCTGTTTGGCGGCGGCTTCGATCACGCTCATCCAGGCGGCTTCGGCGCTTTCGCCTTGCTTGAGGCGGGTGTCGACTTCGTCGGTGAGTTCCGGGTCGTCGAGCATTTCCTGGTGCGTGATGAAAATCTCGCGGATGGCCTTGGCCTGGCTACGCTCGATCAAGCCCTGGATATCCGTGCGCACCTCGCTCAAGGCCGTGTGCAGACGCTGGCGTTCGGCGGCGGCGGACTCACCGCGCAACGGGTAATCGAACACTTGCGGCACCTGGATATGGGCCGGGCCGATGGCGATACCCGGTGCGGCGGCAATGGCCTGGAGTTGGCTACCGCTCAGTGGCGCGCTGAGCACCGGTTCGATATCGACCTGTGCTGGCTGTGCGCTCACGGTGGGCAAGGGCTCGACCTCTTCGCCAAGGCCCTCTTGCACGGCGGCCAAGAGGGCGGGCAGTGCATCACCGGCCACCGTCGGCTCGGCCACGAACTCCAGCACCTGACCACGACGTGCGCCGAGGCTGAGCAACTTGCTCAGGCTTTTGACCGACACGGCGCCCACCGCGCCATCGACGATGCGCACGCGGATATCGCCATCAAAACTTTTCGCCAATTGCGCCAGGATCTTGGCCGGGCGCGCGTGCAGGCCGTGGGCGTTGGCCAGGGTAATACGGGCGCTGGGCCAGTCCGACGGCAGTTCACCGCCCAGCACTTCCAGCACCGCGCGGCTGCTGGTGGCGCGCCCCAACTCCTGGCCGCGCCCTTCAATGAGCAAGGCACACAGGCGTTCAAGCAGGGTCTGGTGCGCTTCACCGAGGCTCGCCAGGCAGAACAGGCCGTGCAGGGGCTGGCCGAGGTAACGCATGGGTTTGTCCGGCGTCACAAAGGCCAGGCCCGGACGCTTGACCGTCTGCTCGCTGTGCAACCACCACAGGCCATCGCCCAGGGGCAGCGCGTCGACCTGCTGCAATACGGCTGCAAAGCCATTGCTCACGCAGTCGGCCTGGCGCAGCAGGCGCGCACCGCGCCACACCAACTCTTCAAAATCATCGGCCGACACGCCCAGGCTGATCATCTGCGCATCCAGCGCCAGTTCCTGGGGCGCGCCTTGCAACAGTTTCAACAGCGCTTCGGCGCTGCCGGCACGGCGCAACGCCTGGCCCAGGTCGGTTTCGCCGAGGGCACGGGTGAGCAGTTGCAACAGGCGCAGGTGTTCATCGGATTTAGCCGCGATGCCAATCGCCAGGTAAACGATCTGGCCATCGCCCCAGTCCACCCCTTCGGGGAACTGCAGCAGGCGCACACCAGTGGAAAACACCTGCTCGCGGGTTTCTGGCGTGCCGTGGGGTATAGCGATGCCTTGGCCGAGAAAGGTCGAGCCTTGGGCTTCACGGGCTTGCAGGCCACTGAGATAACCTTCGGCAACCAGGCCATCGGCCACCAGTTTGTCAGCGAGCAGGTGCAAGGCAGCAGATTTATCCACAGCCACCTGGCCCATGGATATCTGCTCTACAGTGAGCTCAAGCATGCCGTTCTCCTAGTTAGTGCGACGGGCGCACTAGGTATTGTTGTAGGTAAATAGGTTCAAAATTAACTGACTGAGCGGTCAATTGGCAGTGGTCACTCAGTGGCGAACATCGTAAAAATACGCTTGCTGAAACGTTTAATCTAGAATTTATGGCAGATTACGCGTTAATTGCGCAAGCTTGAAGGGCCACTCGGCGCTTGCTGTGGGACATTGGTCGAATGCTGGAATCGGTTACGATTGGACAAAATGTCGGGGCGAGCGCCAAAAAACAAGGAAATCCCGGTTTGAAACTCAGTGATATCGCACGTCTGGCCGGTGTGTCCGTTACCACCGCCAGCTATGTCATCAACGGCAAGGCCGAACAGCAGCGCATCAGCAACGCAACCGTTGAGCGTGTGCGTGCCGTGGTCCAAGCCCATGGCTTTACCCCCAACCCTCAAGCCGCCGGGCTGCGCAGCCGGCATACGCGAACCTTGGGGTTCATCCTGCCAGACCTGGAAAACCCCAGCTACGCACGCATCGCCAAACTGCTGGAACAAGGAGCACGGGCGCGGGGCTATCAGTTGCTGATCGCCAGCTCCGATGATGAAGCGGAAAGCGAACGCCAACTGCTGCAACTGTTCCGGGCGCGGCGTTGCGATGCGTTGTTCGTCGCCAGTTGCCTGCCAGCCAGCGATGACAGCTATCGCGAGCTGCAGGCCAAGGGGCTGCCGGTGATTGCCATCGACCGGGAGATGGAGCCGAACCAGTTCTGCTCCGTGGTCAGCGACGACCACCAGGCCTGCAGGCAACTCACCAGCAGCCTGCTGCAACCGTTGCCCAAGCAGATCGCACTGATTGGCGCGCGGCCCGAGCTGAGCATCAGCCAGGCACGTACCGCCGGTTTCCGTGATGCGCTGCAAGGCTTTACGGGCGAAGTGATTATCGAACAGGGCGAAGCCTTCAGTCGTGACTGCGGCCGAGAGCTGATGGAGCAACTGCTGCAACGCCTGGGGCATTTGCCGGACGCGCTGGTAACCACCTCCTACGTACTGCTGCAAGGCGTGTTTGATGCGCTGCATGACTTCCCCCTCAAGTCACGTCCCCTGCGCCTGGGCACCTTCGGCGATACCCAGTTGCTGGATTTCCTCCCGCTGCCGGTCAACGCCATGGCCCAGCAACATCAAGTGATTGCCGAGACCGCCCTGCGCCTGGCCCTGGCCGCCATTGAAGAAGAACAGTACCAACCCGGCGTGCATGCGATTGGCCGGACCTTCAAGCAGCGTATCCACGAGGCCTGAGCGTGGAGCTGATCGACACCCACACGCACCTGGACTTCGAGGACTTCGACCAGGATCGCTCGCACGTCCTTGCCCACAGCCGTGAACTCGGCGTGCGGCGCCTGGTGGTGCTGGGGGTGTACCAGAAAAATTGGCAGCGGCTGTGGGACTTGGTGCAACAGGACGAAGGCTTGTTCGCCGCCTTCGGCTTGCACCCGGTGTATCTCGATGAGCATCGCCCCGCCGACCTGCTGGAGCTCGGCGACTGGTTGACGCGCCTGCATGGCCACCGGCAACTGTGCGCCGTGGGCGAAATTGGCCTGGATTACTTTCTCGAACAGTTGGACCACCAGCGCCAGCAACAGTTATTTGAAGCCCAACTGAAACTCGCGGTGGATTTCCAACTGCCGGCCTTGCTCCACGTTCGCCGCAGCCACGCCGCCGTGATTGCCACCCTCAAGCGCATCCGCGTGCCCAGAGGCGGCATCATCCACGCGTTCGCTGGCAGCGCTGAAGAGGCGCGCGAGTACATCAAGCTGGGGTTCAAACTGGGCCTGGGCGGCGCGGCCACCTGGCCCCAGGCGCTGCGCATGCACCGGGTACTGGCCCAGTTGCCTCTCGACGCCGTGGTGCTGGAAACGGATGCGCCGGATATGGCTCCGGCCATGTACCCCAACCAGCGCAATAGCCCGCAGCATCTGCCAGATATCTGCACGGCCCTGGCCGAGCGCATGGGTATCAGCCCTCTATTGCTCGCTGAGACGAGCACACGCAATGCGTGCGAGCTGTTCAACTGGTAGCGGACTGATCACCTGCAACTTCAAGATCATTGTCTGTCGATGCCGGGCATAGCGCACCACCAGCAAATGGATCAGCACGGCGACCAGCGAAACGTTCAGTTGCCCGATCACACTGAGCAGCCCCAACCATTCAGCGAACAAGGCCACCAGCAAGGTCGCGCATGTCAGCATGATCATGCTCGGCCGCACCAGCGCCCATTGGTCCAGGGCCCTGAACTGCCGCAACTGCTTGGCGCACCCCAACTGCAACCCCGAGTGGCAATACGTACAGTCAAAAGGCACATCAATGGCAATGGCATTCAGTTGCCAAGGCTTGAGTTCAAACGTCATGTCGCACTGGGCGCAATGCCCTTTGATACCGATTGCAGCGGCCATCGTCGTGTCTCCTCGTGACCGTGACGGATGAAATAAATTTTCACCTATTCACGCCGCGATAAAACACGCCCAGGCAAATCAAGACATCGGCCACAGGGTCGGTAGCTACATCCTTCAGAACCTCCCTACACCCGAAACGCACCAATCAATTGCTTCAACTCAACCACCTGGATTGCCAACTGCCGACTGGCCGCTTCCGTGTGCTGGGCGCCTTGCGCTGCATGCTCGCCAGCACGGTTGATTTCGACAATGTTCTGGTCGATGTCGTGGGCGACCGCCGTTTGCTGTTCCACGGCGGCGGCGATCTGCTGGTTCTGGTCGACGATCATCCCTACCGCTCCCAGGATATTTTCCAGGGCTTGCTGGACTTTTTCCGACTGCCCCACCGTGCCATTGGCCATCTCATGGCTGCTGCCCATAGCCTTTACCGCCGCGCCGACGCCGCTGTGCAAGCGGCTGATCATCTGCTCGATTTCCTCGGTAGAGTGCTGGGTGCGCCGAGCCAGAGTGCGCACCTCGTCGGCCACCACCGCAAACCCGCGCCCTTGGTCACCGGCGCGCGCGGCTTCGATGGCCGCGTTGAGCGCCAGCAGGTTGGTCTGCTCGGCAATGCTCTTGATCACTTCCAAAACGCTGCTGATGGACTGGCTGTCGGCTGCCAGCTGGTTGATCACCCGCACCGAATCGTCGATCTCCGCCGCCAGGCGTGCGATGCCGCCTTGCTGGGATTGCACCAGCGCACGCCCGCTGACCGTTTCATCATTGACGCTCTGGGCACTGCTGACCGCCGCCGCCGCGCTGCGCGCCACCTCTTGGGCGGTGGCGGACATCTGGTTCATCGCCGTCGCTACTTGTTCGATCTGGCTGCGCTGGCCGGACACCGCCTGGTTACTCTGTGCCGACACCGCCTGCACCTGGCCGGCCTGCAACTCCACCTGGCTGACCGTATGCCCAACGCGCTCGATCAGGTCATGAATCTTGGCCACGGTGCCATTGAACACCTGGCCCAGGTCGCCCAATTCGTCACGGCTTTGCGCAACGAAAGTGACGGTCATATCGCCCGCCGCCACTTTGTCCATCATCGCCCCCAGGCGGCGCAAGGTGGTGCGAGTGGAAACAAAGAAACCGGCATAGAGATAGAAAATCAGCGCAAACACCGTCGCCAGGGCCGTGACCAGCAACACCATGTGCAGACGGTTCTGCGCCAGACGCTGCTGCAACTGCTGCCCGAGGAACGCCAGGGTGGCGTCATCCAATTGATAGGTCTTGGCCATTAGTTGGCTGACGCCGTCATAAAACCCCTGCCAAGGCGCGTCGAGGGTTTCGGCCATCACCACCTGCTCTTCGAAAAACTCACTGCCTTGCTTGAGGCTCGCCTGGCTGGCTTGCGCCGACACCTCGAGGGCGGCGTGCGCGGCCTTGCTGGCGCCCAGCGCGTCCTGCAGCTTCAGGCCATATTCACCATGGAGTTTTTCCAGCTGCTGCAGCAGTTCGTCAAAACGGGTACTGGAGGACGAATTGATAAAGCCCTGCCCCAGGGAGTACGCGCCCATCGCACGGCCTTCACCCAAGGCCTGGGTGACCTGAGGGGTGACGGTGGTGACCAGGTCGCTGAGCTGGCGCAGATCACTTTGCGGATCACGGTTCAAGCCGGCCTGGCTGGCAATAATCTGGCTGAACATCTGGGCCTGGTTGAGTAACTTGCCGATCAACGCTGCTTTGTTGAGCAACGAGGTTTCCTGTTGCTGAGCCTTGAACGCAGCGATCAACTCATCGCGCTTACTGTCGAAGACGGCAACGTGCTCGGGCTGGGTCGCGATCGCGTGCAAGCCCTGCAAGCGCTCCACTACACTGGCTTCCAAGGCGCTGATCCTGGCCTCCAGGTCTGCCGCTTTGCCTGACTGGCCGAGGGTGGCGTTGATCTGTACCTGGTTGTTGAGGGTTTCCAACTCCCGACGCAACGCCAGACTGCTGCCGAGCAGGTCAAGGCTTTGCAGTTCGACGCGGGTGCCCTGGTATTCGCGCCACGAGTCGCGCACCAGGTAATAGTTGGTCGCCAGCATCGGCAGCAGGAACAGCACGCTGATCAGGCTGAACTTCATGCCGAAGCTCAGGCGGTTCATCAGCGCGACGGCGGGATAAAGCAAGCTCTTCACAGGTGACCTCCCCTTCTTTTATTTTTATTGAGGCGCAGGGCGACGGCAGATAGCCACTATTTGGCGCTCTATCTGTATAGCTCAATTCGAAAGGGAGTTTTGTAACGTAAGGTTAACGGCGGGAGTGATGGATGCACCCCGCCGCTATTACTCAGGGCAACACCGTCCAGATGGCAAACCCGGCATACCACAGCACTGCCGCACGTAGCAGCAGCTCCCACAGGCGATCCAGGCTGTTGATGCCATCGGCCCCCACCACGGGGGGAGGAATTTCCGCGGCGGCCAGGCCGACTTTTTCCATCAGTTGGGCAGCGCTGATGTCCCAGCTCAGCAGTTCGTGGAGCATCACCCGGCTGACCCCGACGAAATTGCCCACCAAGGCAAAGCTGGCCGCCAGCAGGCGTACCGGCAACCAGTCAAACGCGTGGCGCAATTGCGTGGCGCGCTCGGCCACCAAGGGGTTCTGGCTGTTTTCGCTGGCCAGCGCCAACAGGCGGTACGCCAGGGCGGCCACCGGGCCCAGCAGGAAATACCAGAAAATCACCGCGAAAAAGCTTTGATACGCCTGCCACAGCAGGTAGCCCTGAACACGCTCCAGCAGTTGCTCGCCACTGTCGGCGCCAAGCTTGAGGTCGCGTTCGGCCACATGCTCGGCCGCTTGCAGGTCACCGCGCCGCCAGGCATCGCGAAACGGCCCCAGCCCGGCCAATAGATCGCCACGGCCCAGGCTGTAGATCACCACCAGCAAGTGCACCGGCAATGCCAACAGGCCATAGGCCACTGGCTCCAGGACCAGCAACAACAACGCCAGCAACGCCACCGGCAGCAGCACCAATACCAGCAGGATCAACCAGGGCCGCTTGCCCATGCGCGGGCTCGATTCCAGCTTGGTCAGCTCACGCAGCCATCCACCGTCGCGCTGCAACCGCAGGCGCAAGGCCGAGAACTTCTCGATCCATACCGCCAGCACCAACACCAGGAAACTCATCGTTCGTGTCCTCCATCCTGCAGGGCGCTGCGAAAGCGCATCCAATCAAAAGCGGGGCCCGGGTCGGTCTTGCGACCCGGAGCGATGTCGCTGTGACCACAAATACGTTGATGGGTGATCGCGGGGTAAGCGGCCAACAGTTGGCGTGCCAGGTCGATCAACGCCGCATACTGGGCATCGGTGAACGGTAGGTCATCCGTACCTTCCAGCTCGATTCCCAGAGAAAAATCGTTGCAGATCTCGCGCCCCTCAAAGACGGAAATACCGGCATGCCAGGCCCGGTCACGGCACGAAACAAATTGCGTCACAGTGCCGTCACGTTCAATCAGAAAATGCGCAGACACCCGTAGGCTGGCAATCCCTTCAAAGTAGGGATGTTCTGAGATATCCAGGCGGTTCTGGAAAAACTCCTGCACCTTACCGGTGTTGAACTGCGCCGGAGGCAAACTGATGTTATGCACCACCAACAGCGAGATTTCGCCTTCAGGGCGCTCGTTGAAGTTGGGCGAAGGGCAATGACGAATGCCCTGGCACCAACCGCTGGCGGGGTCCAACTGCATACAGGCTCCTTGAATGAGACGAGGTGTGACCAGTATGCCGCGTTCCACCCTGCGGTTGCGATCACTTGCCGCGATTGAGTTGCCGCAGGTCGCCCACTACGGCGGCCAGTGCACGTTCGAACAGCGGGCCATCATTCAAGGTATGCAGGGCGCCCTGCTTGAACGCCAAGGCTAACTGGCCCGCGCTTTTCTCCAGCACCTTAAGACCCGCTCGGCTGACAAAAATATAGGTATCGGCGGGCGGCATGATTGCGGTCAACTTGCAGCGCAGGTTACCGGCTTCATTTTGCAGCAACGCTACCCAGTCACCGACGCGCAACTGCTGGGCCTTGAGCAGGTCGGGGTCATCAGGGGGCAGTGGTTCGTCGGCAGCCGGCGGGCCAGCCCACAGGGCAAAAGGCTCACGGACTTCAACCAGCGCCTCACTGTCGAGCGGCTCAACATGCATGGCCTGCAACCGCAGGAAGAACTCGCGGGTACTGAAAGGATCGAACGCCGCATCGGCCAACCCACTACGCAATGCCTTGAGCAGCCCGGGTAATTGCTCGAGCAAACGCCGGCCCGCTTCGGTGTCTTCACGCAGGCCGACGCTCCAGACCAATTCATCCAGGGTACGCAGCGCCGTCTGCCACTGCAGCGAGTGTTCACCGTGCTTGAGAACGGCCACTAACAGCACCTGGCTCCAGGCCTGCTGTACAAATTGCAGCACCGATTGCGGCAAGGTTTCGCCCACGAGCCGTCGATTGAGCACGTGCGCCACACGCTGGCGCGCCACCTTGATATGCAGATGCTCTTGCTCGACGTCACGGGTATATCGCTCAAGGCGTTCGCTGCGCTTGCGCTCTTGGGCTATGAATTCGCTGAAGGTGGTGAGTAACTGGGAGAAAATCGTCGGGTCTTCGACGAACTCATTCAGCAAGCGCTGTACGAGTTGCTCGATACACAGGTAGAGGTTGTCCCGTGTGTGGTCATGGGGCGAACTCCAGCCGATGACGGCGCTCGCGATATCATTGAGCAAGCGCCGCGCGGGATGCTCCGCGCAACTGAACAGACTTTTGTCCAGCACCGCCACTTTCAGCAGCGGGATCTGCAAGCGAGCGATCAGCGCCTTGAAAGCGTCCGGCACACTGCTGTCATCGAGCATGAACTCGAACAGCATGGCGACCAGATTGATCACATCTTCGTCTGCTTCTTCTAACACCCGCGACTTGCCACTTTTGACACTGACCCGGGTGAGCAGCTGTTCCAGCTGGTTGCGCAGGTCGAAATCGTCCTCGCACTCCGGCTCCGGTACATATTGCTGCAGATGCGACAGCAGACGCAGCAGATCGCGGCTGACAACGGGTTGCGGTTCGGCGCTGGCTTCAAGGGTCGGGGCCACGCTGCCACGCACGGCTACCAGCAACTTCTGCAAGGCACTGAACGCTTGCTGGCCGCTTTTATCCAGCGGCGGGTCGGCCATCGCCTGGCCGGTGCAATGCTGGTGCTCCCGGGCCGCACGTCCGCCGGCTCGACGGGATGGGAGCGCCTTGAGTTCCGGCAATACGCCAGTGGCGATCAGTAATTGGTTGGCCTCGCCATACAACAAGTCTGCGTCACTGAGCACGTATTTCTCAAATAGCTTGAGCATGACCAGCTTGACGCGGATTTCCACCCCCAGGCTGCGCCCTGCTTGCAGGAAAAACTCGCACAACCGCGCCGGGCCCAATGGGTTTTCAGGATCGTCCAGGCGCCTGCCGAGCAATGCACTTACGCGCGCGTTCAACTGCCCCAGCGCCAAACCATCACGGTGATGCACACGACCGAGCATCGCCTCCAGGGCCACGGCTTTTTCCACGTCATCGGCGCCGGTGCCGGGGACCTCCTCATAAGACACCACCGGCACCAGGTGTGCCCCGCTGCACCGGGCCTGGCCAAGGTTGGCGAACGCCACGAACAGCTGCTCCATGAACACGCGCTCGAAGTTCTTGCGCTTGAGGCGCAGGTCGCGCATGGCCTCGAAAAAAATATGATGGTCGACGGTGCTACGGGCCTTTTCGGCCATTTCGAACAGGGTGTCGTCGGCGTTATCGAACAGTTCCTGCAAGCCTTGCTGCAGCTGTTGCGCAGCCTTGTCACGCACCTGCAGCAACACCACCGGCAGGCGCGCGAGCGGCGATGGCGTGGCCTGCGCCCTGTTGATAGGCACCACCTTCCCGTCATTGTGCATCCTGGCCTCCTGAAACGGCGGTTTTGAGAGGTGGAGAGACGGAGCGCAGGCCCGGCAGGCACTGCAAATACCCCGATCACCACCAAGACGTCAAAGCTATGACGCCAATTGCAAGGCGCGAGATTATCTTGCAAACGAGGGCAGTTGCGCCAGCACACTCTGACTTTGTGCGGTAAATGAGTGGCGAGCCTGGGTTAGAACGCACGCTGGCCCTATAATCGAGGCACTTTGTTTGTGGAGCCTGTTATGCCGAACCTCCGTCTTGCCGACCTCACCGCCGAAATCGAAGCCAACGTGCGCCGCGCACTGCTGGAAGACATCGGCAGTGGTGACATCACCGCACAGTTGATCCCGGCCGAACGGCTGGCCAAGGCCACGATCATTACCCGTGAGGCGGCTGTTATCGCCGGCACGGCGTGGGTGGACGCAGTGTTTCGTCAACTGGACCCTCGGGTTGCCGTGCACTGGCAGGTGGCTGATGGTGAACGGGTGAGCCCCAACCAGGCGTTGTTCCACCTTGAGGGCCCTGCCCGCTCGCTGCTCAGTGGTGAACGTTGCGCGTTGAATTTTCTGCAATTGCTGTCAGGGGTTGCCACCCGTGCGCAATTTTTGGCGGACTTTGTCGCCAGCACCCAGGTCAAGCTGCTGGATACCCGCAAGACATTGCCCGGCCTGCGTTTGGCGCAGAAGTATGCGGTGACCTGCGGCGGTTGCCACAACCACCGCATCGGGCTGTATGACGCATTCCTGATCAAGGAAAACCACATCGCCGCCTGCGGTGGTATTGCCCAAGCAATCACCGCCGCCCACAAGATCGCGCCGGGCAAGCCCGTGGAAATCGAAGTGGAAAACCTGGAGGAGTTGCGTGAAGCCCTGTCGGCGGGTGCCGACATCATCATGCTGGATGAACTGAGCCTGGACGACATGCGCGAAGCCGTGCGCCTGAACGCCGGCAAGGCCAAACTGGAAGCCAGCGGCGGGATCAATGAAACCACCTTGCTGCCTATCGCTGAAACCGGCGTGGACTACATCTCCATCGGTGCGATGACCAAGGATGTGAAGGCGGTGGACCTGTCGATGCGCCTCAGTATCTGAAAGATGCCGTAACTGTAGGAGCGAGCAAGCTCGCTCCTACAGGCTGCTTTTAAACTACAAGATTATTCATCTCGCAGTACTCTTCCCAATCGACACCCAGCACCTCGGCCGCCTCTTTGTGCAAGGCCAACCGCGCAGCTTCGAACTCTTGTGGTGTCGAGGTGTACTTGAGGGTCAGCTCCCAAGGCTGGTAGCCCTGACTCTCGGCCTCATCTTCGAATGCCCACTGAATCTGGTCGCGCTGATCGTCGGCACTCAGGTCCTTGATCTCTTCTTTAAGCTGCGGCGTGTCCTCAAGGTAGTGCTTGAGTGCTTGTTCGTGCCGAGCGGCCTGGGTCATTTCGGTCGTGGTCATATTGTTCTCTTAGATCGAGGAATGGGAATGCATCTGGGTCTTCAAGGTTGCGCAGTTACAAAAGAGCGGGCGCAAATGCCCGGCTCACCTGGCCTTCAGAACCATTCTGGGATCATCTGAAAACATTGCCGCTGAAACAGTGGTGCCTGTGGTGCCCGAGACAGGAATCGAACCTGCGACCTTCGCGTTACGAGTGCGCTGCTCTACCGGCTGAGCTACACGGGCGGTGGGCTAAAGCTAGCACTGCATTGGGCATGCAGCAACTTGCTCGCTCACCGCCCGGCGACTGTCACGCGCCGTTGGCGCCGCAGCCCTTGGCAGCGTACTGCGGCTCTACCGTGGTGGCACAGCTCCAGCCGGTGGTGGCGCTGCGGGTCAAGGTGATGGTCTTGCCGAGCACGGGCGCGGGTGCATCGAGGATTTCACAACGCAGGGTGCCTGCGCCCGAGGCCACATCGCCTGTCACCTCGATCGCGCAGTTGGCGGTAGGGCTGGTGCCCCCGATGAGGGAAAGGGTCGGCGTGGTGCCCTGGTTGATGACGTCCTCATAGCCGGCCTTTAACGCGCTGATTTCAGCCAACCCCGCGGTGAACTTGGCCTTGGCCTGGTGCTTGGTGTACATGGGCAGGCCAATGGTGGCCAAAATGCCGATGATTGCCACGACGATCAATAACTCGATCAAGGTAAAACCTTTTTGACGCATCTCTTTCACTCTCCAGAATAGAACCATGACAAGGCACGTCCTGCGCCCCGTAGTGTGCAACGGCGCCAGTGTACTCATCCCCACGCAGTCCATCGCCTGCGAGACGCACAATCTGACATTTTATCGCCTAGCGCCAGCCTGTCCGAATCCGCCGCCTGACTAAGCTATAAATTCTTCACGACCTGGGTGCGTCAACCTCACATGAACGACACGTCGACAATTTATGCCTGGGAAGGCATCAACCGCAAAGGGCGCCGGGTGTCCGGGCAAATCGCCGGCCATAACCTTGCGCTGATCAAGCTACAACTGCGCCAGCAAGGGATCTGCCCTGAGCGTGTGCGCAAGAAATCTTATGGTTTACACATCTTCAAGACGCGAATAACGCCTGCAGATATCGCCTTGTTCACTCGCCAGTTGGCCACCTTGCTCAAAGCCGGCATCCCGCTGCTGCACGCCTTCGACATCATCAGCGAAGGCGTCGAAAACCCACAACTGCGCGAACTGGTCAAGGCGTTGAAACAGCATATTGCCAGCGGCCACCCGTTGGCCGCTGCCCTGCGTCAATATCCCCGCCACTTCGATGAGCTGTACTGCAATCTGGTGGCGGCTGGCGAAATGGCCGGCGCCCTGGAAACCCTGCTGGAGCGTGTGGCGATTCATTTGGAAAAAAGCCAACGGCTCAAAACCAGGATCAAGAAAGCCATGACCTACCCTTTCGCGGTACTGGTAATTGCCACAGGGGTGAGCACAGTGCTGTTGATCCATGTGGTGCCGCAATTCCAGAACTTGTTCGCCGGGGTCAACGGCCAATTGCCGGGGTTTACCCTGGGGGTCATCGCGCTGTCGGAACTGCTGCAACAGGCGTGGTGGATGCTGGGGCTGGGTGTGGGCGCGGCGCTGGTTGTGGGGCGCCACGCCTACCGTACTTACCCGGGGTTTCGCCATTGGTGGGCAGCAGGTTTGTTGAAAGTGCCCATGGCAGGCAAACTGCTGCACAAATCTGCGGTCGCCCGCTACGCTCGTACACTTTCCACCACCTTTGCGGCGGGCGTCCCTCTGGTACAGGCATTGGGTTCGGTGGCCGGCGCCGTCGGCAATGGCCCCTTCAAACAGGCAATCGAACGTATGCGCCACGATGTATCCACAGGCATGCAGTTGAATCAATCGATGCATAACAGCGGCCTGTTCCCAGGCATGGCGATCCAGATGACCGCAATCGGGGAAGAGTCCGGCACCCTGGACCGCATGCTGGAAAAAGTCGCGAACCACTACGAGTCAGACGTGGATACCTTGGTCGACAACCTCACCAGCCTGATGGAGCCGCTGATCATGGTCGTATTGGGAGGGATTGTCGGCGCGCTGGTAGTGGCCATGTACCTGCCGGTGTTCCAATTGGGGACGGCATTTTGAGCCTGCTGCTGAGCGAACATCCCTGGGCGTTTGTTGGCCTGGCGCTGGTGTTGGGCCTGATCGTCGGCAGCTTCCTCAATGTGCTGGCGTGGCGCCTGCCCAAAATGCTCGAGCGGGAATGGCGTGCCCAGGCCCATGAGATTCTCGACTTGCCAGCCGAGCCCGGTGGGCCGGCCTATAACCTGATGCGTCCGAACTCCTGCTGCCCGCGCTGCGATCAACCGATTCGGCCTTGGGAAAATATCCCGGTGCTCAGCTACCTGTTGCTCCGGGGGCATTGTGCCCACTGCCGTGAGCCCATCGGCCTGCGTTACCCCCTCACCGAACTCGCGTGCGCGCTGATCTCAACCGCTGTCGCCTGGCACTTCGGCTTCGGCTGGCAAGCCGGCGCGGTGATGCTGTTGAGTTGGGGCTTGCTGGGCATGAGCCTGATTGATCTGGACCACCAACTGCTGCCGGATGTGCTGGTGCTGCCGCTGCTATGGCTGGGGCTGATCCTCAACAGTGCTGACCTGTTGACGCCACTGTCCGATGCAGTGTGGGGCGCGGTTATCGGCTACATGAGCTTGTGGTGCCTGTTCTGGCTGTTCAAGATGGCCACCGGCAGAGACGGCATGGGCCATGGCGACTTCAAGTTATTGGCCTTGCTGGGAGCCTGGGGCGGCTGGCAGATTCTGCCGATGACCCTGCTGATGGCCTCGCTGCTGGGCGTGCTTGCCGGGCTGATCCTGCTGCGTTTGCGTAAGGCCCAGGTGTCAGCGCCGATGCCGTTTGGCCCCTGCCTGGCAATTGCCGGCTGGATTGCATTGCTCTGGGGTGGTCAAATAACCGACTTCTATTTGCAGTCTGTCGGTTTCAGATGACCACTTCTGTTGCAACACCCTGGATTCTTGGGCTCACGGGCGGCATTGGCAGCGGCAAAAGTGCTGCGGCCGAGCACTTTATCAAGCTGGGCATCGACCTGGTGGATGCCGATCACGCCGCGCGCTGGGTGGTCGAGCCTGGCCGCCCGGCCCTGGCACGCATCGCCGAACACTTCGGCAGCGACGTGCTGCAAGCCGACGGCCAACTGGACCGTGCCGCGCTGCGCAAACTGATCTTTGAGGTCCCGCAAGAGCGCCTGTGGCTGGAAGCCTTGCTGCACCCGCTGATCGCCGAGGAAATTCGCAGCCACCTGGCACGCGCCCAATCGCCCTACGCGATCCTGGTGTCGCCGCTGCTGATCGAGTCCGGGCAGTACAGCATGACCCAGCGCATCCTGGTGATCGACGTGCCGCAATCACTGCAGATTCAGCGTACCCTGCAGCGCGACGGCATCAGCGAACAACAGGTGCAGGCGATTCTCAAGGCCCAGTCCAGCCGCGAAGACCGCCTGAACCATGCCGATGACGTGCTGGTCAACGATAAGGACCTCGCCTGGCTGCACGGCGAGGTCGAGCGACTGCACCACTTTTACCTTACTTTGCGTGGAGGCCGATCATGAGCCAACCCTTGACCGTCGACTGCCCAACCTGCGGTGCACCCGTGGAATGGAAAGCGACCAACCTCAACCGACCGTTCTGCTCGGACCGTTGCAAGCTTATCGACCTGGGCGCCTGGGCCGCTGAAGAACACAAGATTCCCGTGGCCCCCGACGCCGAAGATGAACTGTTTTCCGAAGACCTGCCGCCACGCCACTAAGGGCGCATAAAGGCATATTCCTGCTGGTCGTCGAGGTTCTCTGCAAGGTATTGCAACTCGTCGGCCAGGTCTTCAAAACTGCGTACACCCTTGCTTTGCTGCACGACCGCACTGAGCATGGCCCGCAAGGTCAAGCCGGGGTCAAAACCGATTTCCTGCGCTGCATCCTGGCTTCTGCGCAACTCCTGCCGTGCCCACTCGTACACACTCATTGTCCGTGCTCCTGAAAATTTTGCAGAGCATGGACCCGCGCCGCGGCCTGGCATTTGACCTGGATCAACGCCGCGAATCGTCGTCCTTCCACGGCGCCGAGAGGTAGCGAGTGCGGTTGAACGTCTCCAGCCATTCCGGGCAAAACACCACCAGCGCGCTGATGACCATGCCGTTGATAAAGGCTTCGGGAAAGATGATCAGCCACAGGTAACCGACAAAATCTTCCAACCACTCAGGCATCGCAAAAAGACCGTCGAACCACAACAAGCCCAAGCCGGCCAACAGGCATAGCAATGCCGAGAGGGCGGCAGCAAAAAAGCCCGAACAGAAGATATACACAAAGGGGTTTCGCGGCTGCGCCCGCTCTACAAACAGCGCGCACCCTTCGGTGACCAGCACCGGCAGCACGATCAGCAGCAGGCCATTGACGCCAAGCGCGGCCAGATCCTGGCGCCCCAACAGCATCAAGCCAAGCTGGGCGGCAAAGCCACCGACGATTGCCAGCGGCCAATCCAGCAGCAAGGTCACGGCGGTCATGCCGATAAAGTGGTAGGACACGCCGGTATCGAAATCCCGTCGCACCAGCCACAGCATGAACAGCGCGAACACCGTGCCGAACAGCAAATGCTGGCGCCGACGGTCGGCAAACAGCTCCACCCATGGCGAGCGCAGCATCGCCCACATCAACACGGGCGCATACACCAGCCAGCCGAGGCCGAGCGTCTGGGGTGCCAGAACCGCTGCACTGATCACGGATGCTCTGCCTTTACCAAAAACCTCATCACACACCTCGTCCCTGGGCCTGCTCCACATCAGCATTCTACACCCGCGTTTTTAAGGCAAGACTTCCTGTGGTCATCATTTGAACGCTAAGCTGCGACTATGGATGACTCAGATTATTTGCGCCTGCTCACCGTAGCAGCCGAACAAGCCAATGCGTTTCTGTCCAATGCCCGCAAGTGGGAGCGTGAGCGTTGGGTCTGCCAGCGCCTGCTGCAAGGCTTGAACGTGCCCTACCGCGTCGAAGAGTTTCACGCTGCGGGCCAGGAGCCGCCCGACGTGTTGTTTCGCGACGCCAGCTTCGAGGTCTTTTTTGTGCTGGACGAGGGCCGTCGCCTGAACGACGAGTGGCGCGATGAGTTGCTGCGCAGGCGCAGTGCTTTCTCCTTGAGCCAACTGGTACGGCGCGAAGCCAAGCCACGGCGCATTCCCGCCCATGAATTCCTGCTGCGCCTGGCCCCCACACTGCGTAAAAAAGCCCACAACTACAAAGAACGCGGCATGGACCTGGGGGAGTTGGACCTCATTGCGTTTACCAGCCTCAAACGCGAAGTGCTGGACCTCAACAGCCATTTTCCGCCGCCGACCGAATACCTGCGCCAAGGCTGGCGCTCGCTGTCACTGGTGGGGCCAACCTTTGCCAGGGTGCTGTTTGCACATCCCGACGCGCCGGACTTCTTGCGCAACAACCTGGGCCGCAGCATAGTGTTTGATGTCGGCATCAGCCTTTGATGCCCCTGGCTGTAACGTGGCGCCCCTTTGCAACGTCTACCTGACGAGGCCTTTATGACCAGCCGCCTGAAACCCGATGACCAAGAGCGTGTCGAAGAGTACCTGCGACTTACCCAGCACAGAGTCGAGCGCAAGCCTTTCCGGCCGTGGCTGCTCCTCTGCGTGGTGCTGGTCGTGGTAATCGGGCTCGGTGCGCTGAGCCGCCTATTGAGTTACCTGACGCTATGAGCCGCCTGGCGCTCGCGAGGGTAACTGCTCCGATTTCTTTTAGCCTTGCGAGATATCCCCATGACCCATCGTATTATTATCGTCGGCGGCGGTGCCGGCGGCCTGGAGTTGGCTACCCGCCTGGGTAAGACTCTGGGCAAGCGTGGCAAGGCCAGCATCACGCTGGTCGACACCAACCTGACCCACATCTGGAAGCCGTTACTGCACGAAGTGGCGGCCGGCTCGCTGAATTCCTCGGAAGACGAACTCAACTATGTCGCCCAAGCCAAATGGAACCACTTCGAGTTCCAGCTGGGCCGTATGAGCGGGCTTGATCGTGAGCAGAAGAAAATCCAGCTGGCCGCCACCCTCGACGAAGAAGGCCGCGAACTGGTGCCTGCCCGCGTGCTGGGCTATGACAGCCTGGTGATTGCGGTAGGCAGTACTACCAACGACTTCGGCACTGAGGGCGCAGCGCAACATTGCCTGTTCCTCGATACCCGCAAGCAGGCCGAGCGCTTCCATCAGCAACTGCTCAACCACTACCTGCGCGCCCATGCCGGGCAGACCGACGCCGTTGAACAGATCAGCGTCGCCATCGTGGGCGCCGGTGCCACCGGGGTCGAGCTGGCCGCCGAGCTGCATAACGCCGCCCATGAACTGGCTGCCTATGGCCTTGACCGTATCAAGCCAGAAAACATGCACATCACCCTGATCGAAGCCGGCCCGCGGGTATTACCTGCACTGCCGGAGCGGATCGGTGGGCCAGTGCACAAGACCCTGGAAAAACTAGGGGTGACGGTACTGACCAACTCGGCGGTCAGTGAAGTAACTGCCGACGCCTTGATCACCAGCAGCGGCCAGGTGATTCCGGCCAGCCTCAAGGTCTGGGCGGCCGGTATCCGCGCCCCCGGTTTCCTCAAGGACATCGACGGCCTGGAAACCAACCGCATCAACCAGCTGCAAGTCCTGCAAACCCTGCAAACAACCCGCGACGAAAATATCTTCGCCTTTGGTGATTGCGCCGCCTGCCCGCAGCCGGGCACCGACCGCAATGTACCGCCACGGGCCCAAGCGGCTCACCAACAGGCCTCATTGCTCGCCAAGTCGCTGAAGCTACGAATCGAAGGCAAGGAGCTGCCGACCTACAAGTACACCGACTACGGCTCGCTGATCTCGCTGTCGCGCTTTTCCGCGGTGGGTAACCTGATGGGCAATCTGACGGGCAGTGTGATGCTGGAAGGCTGGCTGGCGCGGATGTTCTACGTGTCGCTGTACCGCATGCACCAGATGGCGCTATATGGGTTCTTCCGCACGGCGATGCTGATGCTGGGCAGCAAGATCGGCCGCGGCACCGAGCCACGCCTTAAATTGCATTAACAACCTGGTCTCGACGGAGGCCTGGTAAATGTGGGAGATTCTATGGTTGAGGGGCAACCCTCAACCAACTTTTGGCTGATATTCGCTTTGCCCTTTCAGCAGAGCGAACACCACCCTAGCAAGCTTGCGGGCCAGTATTACCAGCGCCTGTGTGGTGCTATAGCCTCGCGCCCTCTGTGCTTGATAAAACGCTTTCCATGTCTCTGTTCGGCTAGCCGCCATCGCTGCGTTATGCAGCAGGCGCCGAGCTTCTGAGTCGCCGCGCTTACTTAAACTACGACGACCATCCTTCTGTCCTGACTTGTTGACGCGCAAATCCATACCAAGAAAGGCGATAAACGCGTCCGAATTCCTGAATTCTCCCCGTTGGAAGGTGGCAATCAAACGCGCGCCAGTCAAAAAACCGATACCTTCGACTTTCAAGCAACGCTTCAACTGACCCAGTAAACCTGCTTCTTTCAGGCAGTCACTGATCATTTTTTCGATTAACCCTTCCAGTCTCTGCATCGACTTCACCTGCTCGGCAAACGAGGCCTTAAGAAGCGGCTCGTTCGCCCAGCTTTGCGTCAGGCTGACGCGCGCCTGAACCAAGGCTGCGCGCCGACGAAACAGGCTTAGAAGATGGCGATACAGCGGTGATGGAGGTGTCCAGGGACGCAGTTCGTCTGCCTCCTTTCTCAAATAGCGGACGAGCAACTTGGCATCCAAAGCATCGGTCTTGGCCCGGATCTTCACGCTTTCGCGGTAATGCTTGAGCTCATAACCTCCAACCATGTAAACCACGCAACCAGCTTCATGAGCTAGATCAGCAAACTCCAAGTGGTAGATATTGGTGGCTTCAATTGCGATGGCCACTTTGCAGGACAAGGCCTTCAGCCATTTTTTGATAGCGGCTTTGGTGTTTGGGATTGTTTCTAACAGATCGACTTCAGCGTGATAAATCACCAGTTCATTCTTAGCGACATCGACGCCTACGATTGGCTTTGAGACAGAAACTGGCATTGCCATGGGGCTTCCTCCGGGCTAAGGTTTTGAGCACTTGAAGGGCTCACCCAGAGGCGCAGGCTTGTTCCTATCGTCGGTCATAGCCAGATGCATTCTTTATCGGCGCTTGGGTGAAAGGAGGAGGGGCGAAATCT
The DNA here is from genome assembly GCF_041410225.1 of Pseudomonas sp. KT_2_4. Classification (NCBI taxonomy): domain Bacteria; kingdom Pseudomonadati; phylum Pseudomonadota; class Gammaproteobacteria; order Pseudomonadales; family Pseudomonadaceae; genus Pseudomonas; species Pseudomonas sp. KT_2_4. The sequence goes on along the minus strand of NZ_CP166962.1, from coordinate 4,830,099 downwards.
CCCACGGTCTGTACTGCGTCAACAGTCAGAATCGGGCTTTGTCCCTTCTCCTCCCTTCAAGTCCTAGCAAGCCCGCTCCCACTTTATTTTGCGGTGAATTCAGAATTTGCGAGCACAAAAAAAATCCCCGTATCTTTCGATACGAGGATTTTTAATATGGTCGGGGTAGGGGGATTCGAACTCCCGACATCCTGCTCCCAAAGCAGGCGCGCTACCGGACTGCGCTATACCCCGGTAATAAAAAGGCGACCTTTCAGTCGCCTTCTCCGATCAGCGCTTTTGGCCTCTGATCTTAAGATTCGATTCCAGCGTTAACTGGTCTCAAAAATGGTGGGTCGTGTGGGATTCGAACCTACGACCAATTGGTTAAAAGACAATTGGTTTTAGTGCTTCATAGCCCAGGATCGTGTTCGCTACACATAGCTGTTTCCGTGGCCTCGCAGCCTCTAATGAACCCACATTAGAGGCTCCAAACCATGAAAATCTCTGCGGTCGTTTCGACCAAAGGCGGCGTAGGCAAAACTACCATCGAGGCCAACCTCGGCGCTTTTTGTGCGGATGCAGGCCTGCGCGTGCTCATGATCGACCTAGATCCTGCACAGCCTTCGCTCTCCTCGTATTACCAATTGGTCGATGAAGCTCAAGGAGGCATCTACGACCTGCTGGCATTCAATATCACCGAATCAGCCAAGATCATATCCAGCACCACGATACCAAACCTGTCGCTTGTCATTTCCAACGACATCAACAACCAACTGAACAGCCTGATCCTGCAAGCACCTGACGGACGGTTGCGACTCGCCAACCTGATGCCGGGCTTCAAAGATCATTTCGACCTGGTACTGATTGACACCCAAGGCGCCAGGTCGGCAATGCTCGAAATGGTGGTCCTAGCCTCTGATTTGGTCATATCCCCACTTCCGCCCAATATGCTCGCTGCACGGGAGTTCAGCCGGGGATCCATGCAGATGCTGGACGGCCTGCGCGCCTATGGGCGCCTGGGCATGAAAATCCCTCCTGTGCGGATCGTCGTCAACAATCTCGACCAAACCACCGACGCGCAAATGATCGAGCAGTCGGTACGGGAAATTTTCCAGGACAATGACGAAATCAACGTTCTGGAATGCGTCGTCCCCTCCGCAGTGGTGTTTCGTAACAGTTCATCCCTGGGCGTCCCAGTACACCGCTTGGAATACAGACAGCCTTCCAACCGCATATCCCCTGCAGCCCTTGTCGTGATCCGCCAATTGGCCATTGAGCTTTTTCCAGAATGGCGTGACCGCTTCGAGGCCATGACCGAGGAAAAGGTAGCTAACTTGGTGAGGGAGGGTCGTTGAAATGGCGAAGCCCTCCATTACCGACGCCCGCAGTATTACTGCAAACCTCATCCTAGAGGTTGGCAAGTACTACAGCGCTCAGCAATTGCGCAGCTTGCAAGCCAAGCTCAGTGGAACCGCACGAGAAATCCGAGCCCTGACAAGCGGTTACCAATTACCCGGTCGGATTGGCGCTCAGTTGAGCGTTGACCAGCTTCAGCTTTTGCAGGACGCCGCGAAGCTTATCGAGTCAGTGAACTCGAACATTAAGCACGCGAAGGAAAAGCGCGGCCGCGACGAAAACCAAGCCAAACGCCGTCAGCAAAGTCGATATGCCGAAGCCAAACGCCTGGTAGCTGAAACATATTTAGAACCCTTTGCTCCTGAGCCAACGGCTTTGGACCCTCTTCTAGATATTCTTAAAACAGCGCTGACGCTTAATCGAGCAGACGTTTTCAGGAATGGTTATTCCCCTAGGGAGTTCAATCTCAGGCTCCGTGATTACCTGTCGCCTGCCAGAACTCGAAAGCTCATTGGCTGGACCAGCCCAAGTGCTTTTTGGATAAGCACGGTTCTCTCTCTTCGTAATGACGTTGTGCAAGCTGTTGAGCAAGAGATTGCTTACGACGATGGGTCAAGTGTTCAAGACCGCCTTGATGCCCTGAAACAGAAGGTTGCGGACTGCCTTGCCCGGACTCACCTCTCTGCTGATGAGGAAGAAACACTTCGCCTGTGGTCAGAGGCGCTCTCCCCCCGCCTCCAACAGGAAGGGGGTGAATGATGGACAAGCAAAAAGTCCTCAGCAAGGTCGCCAAACTCATGGCGCTGGCCAAGTCACAAGGCGCTGCCCCAAACGAAGTGGAAATTGCACTTCGTCAAGCTCGCCATTTGATGAATCAGTACAACTTGGAACACACCGAAGTCGCTGCCCATACAATCGAAGAATCCATTGTGGGTACCAAAACCCGTCGGGCACCGCAGGATTGGCTGCACAACCTGGCCTCAATCTGTTCCCAAGCCTTCGATTGCAGCCACTTGGCGTATTTCAATCCGCTACTTGGCTGGTCCTTCAAGTTCTTGGGGAAAGGTATTTCACCCGATCTGGCAGCTCACACCTATTCAACGCTGCATCACCAGCTTGTCGCAGCCCGACGAGCTCATGTTGCCCAGCAGAAGCGCTGCCAACTGAAAACCAAACGTCACCGCGGCCAACTGTTTGCCGAGGGCTGGCTCAATGCCGTCGCCTCTAAGGTGAACCAGTTTGCAGGTGGGATAGACGAAAACACTGCGCTGGAGATCCAAGCCTACCTGGAATGGCATCATCCAAAACTAACGCTAGCCATTATCAAGCCCATCGAAGCCAAAGGTCATGACACCCGCTCTTTGCAAGCGGGATGGGACCAGGGCAAGCATGCCAGGCTGCATCGTGGTGTCGGACAGCAGTCACAAGGAGCCCTTGGGCATGGAGGGAGCCAATGAGAACTCATTCGCTTTCACCTTTGGCCATGGCGGCGCTGGAACAAGCCAGATCCCAACTTGGGCTTGCCCCGGTTCACAAACACCATGTTTGGAGTGAGGCAGAAGAGCGCTCGCTCATTGCCCGCTATCCCAATGAACCGACTCAGGTCCTAGCCGCCGAATTGGGGCTCAGCGTCTATCAGGTCTATGCCAAAGCCAAACGGCTGGGCTTGAGCAAAAGCGCCGAGTTTCTTCGCAGTAGTCTCTGTGGCCGGCTTGACGGCAAGTTGGGCGCAGAATTCCGCTTTCCCAAGGGATCCGTCCCATGGAATAAGGGCCTTAAGGGGCTCCCCTCCTCTGGCCGTATGACTCAGACGCAGTTTAAGGCCGGCAATAAACCGGGGAACTGGCTGCCTATTGGCAGCCTGCGCACAACTCCTGACGGTTATCAGCAGAAGAAAATCACCGATACCGGTTACCCACCCGTTGACTGGAAAGCCGTGCATGTACTGCTTTGGGAGGAGCATCACGGACCAGTCCCTATAAACATGTGCGTGTGCTTCAAGGACGGCAACAAGGCCCATATAGCCCTGAATAACCTGGAGTTGCTGACGAGAGCAGAACGTATGCGTCGGAACACCATTCATCGGTATCCGGAAGAGCTGAAATCCGCAATACGCGCTATCGGCAAACTCAAACGCACCATCCGGGAGGTTGAACATGAAGAACAAGATTGAAGATCTACGTAATCACCTGTTCGTCGCGATCGAGAGCCTCCTGGACCCAGAAAGACCAATGGAAATCGAACGGGCCAAAGCGGTTGCCGAGGTTGCTCAGGTCATGATCAATTCAGCGAAGGTTGAAGTCGACATGGTCAAAGCCCTGGGGGCACGCAACGGGAGTGGTTTTCTTCAGATAGGCCAGGAGTCTGGGAAATGAATCACCTTGACCTCTCACCTCCCTACTCCGTAGAGGCTGAACAAGGTGTGTTAGGTGGGCTACTGCTCGACAACAACACCTGGGATCTCGTCGCAGACAAACTGGATGCCTCTGATTTTTTCCGACACGACCATCGGTTGCTGTTCCGGACAATGGCAAGCCTTGCTGACAAGTCCATTCCGTTCGACATCGTCACCGTCCACAACGCGTTGGAGGAGCCAGACGAAGCCGGAGGGCTGAGCTATCTGGGCGAGCTGGCCAAAAACACGCCGTCTGTAGCCAACATCGAGCATTACGCATCCATCGTGCGTAATCGCTCTCGGCTCAGACAGCTCATGTCCCTTGGATACCAATGCTCTCGCGAGGCGACAGACCCGTTGGCAAGTGCGGAGGATGTTCAAGAATCAATTGAACAGCAACTGTTCGCTCTGGGTGAAGGCAAGAGCGCAACGGAATTCGTCAATATCAACCAATGCCTGACGAACGTCGTCGAACAAATAGACGAACATTTCAACGGCAATATCACCGTGACCGGCCTGCCTTCAGGCCTGGAGGACCTGGACGAGCTGACGTCGGGTTTTCAAGAAGCCGACCTGATCATCCTCGGCGCGCGCCCGTCTATGGGGAAGACCTCTCTGGCCTTGAACTTCATAGATACGGCTCTGCAGGCAAAGCTTGATCGTACAGTTCAGGTTTTCAGCATGGAAATGCCGGCCAAAGCACTGATGTATCGATTGATGGGCATCCTAGGCCATATCGATCTGGGCAGGCTATTGAAGGGCAAGCTCGATGATGATGATTGGCCGAAGCTGACTGCAGCGGTTTCTCGTATTAATGGCTATGGAGAGCGGCTGGTCATCGACGACTCATCAGCGCTCACGCCTGCAGTAATCAGAGCTAAATCTCGTCGAGCAGCTCGTCGCTTCGGACACCCGAGCTTGATCCTGATCGATTACCTGCAGCTCATGCGCTGCCCAGGTCAGGAAAACAGGGCCAACGAGATCAGCGCTATATCCCAGTCCCTCAAGGCCCTAGCGAAAGAGATGAATTGCCCGGTGGTTGCGCTTTCCCAGCTCAACCGAGAACTGGAGCGACGGCCAAATAAGCGTCCGATCAACGCAGACCTGCGTGATAGCGGTGCGATTGAACAGGACGCGGACCTGATTATGTTCGTCTACCGGGACGAGGTGTACCACCCTCAGAGCGAACACAAAGGCATTGCAGAAATCATTCTCGGCAAGGCGCGTAACGGCCCAACTGGGACCGTACGAACAGCCTTCATCGCCAATCAGACCCGGTTTGCCAACCTCAGTCCCAACGCCGGCTGGCAAGGGGCTCAACTATGAAAAAGCACACCTCAGCGATGAATACTCTCGTACGCATCACTCACTGGTGCCTTCAATGCGATAGCCACCACCCGAAACATCAAGTGAGTGGCGCTCCAGCCTTACCCGGCGGTGAAGTGGACGAGCTTATTTGCCCTACTTGCAATAGCTATGACATCGAGGAGCTTCAGGAGGTGTCGGATGCACAGTAGCGCCGAGCTATTTCCTAGTATCCATGCCGGTGCCGTGTTCGAAGCCTCTGCTGTGGCTCATGCCCATAAATCTGGGATCAACCCGGTGGAGCTCGACGCATTAGCTCAAGCGATCGGCCGCCTTGCTCGTGACCACAGCACCGTGGTCCCAATGAGCATGCGTGAGGATCTGTTGGAGTTTGAGAAGCTCGGCTACGTCGAGCTGACCAACACGCCCAGCGCAACAATTACCGTTGAACTGCTCTGTGCGGGCGCCTTGCTATCCAGCTACTTCTGGTCGGTTTGGGTGCCCCGCTACCTCCAGTGCTGCTCGCTGAAAGTGGCCGTCATGTCTCACCTGCAACACCCCGCGGAAGTTCAGCACTGCAGCGTGGTGTTCCGCGTGCCTGGAGCACGTGAGGCTACGCGTCACTTTTTGCATGAGCTCGGTACCAAGTTTCCTGGCGATCAGGCTGAAATCATCGCGATCCAGACCGGTAACGTTCTGGCAGACAGGGATGCAGAGCTATGACCACCAATCTCCTACGCGGAAAAAGCGAGAGCCTTCGTGTACTCGTGAAGTTTGCTGAAGCGAATGGCTGGACGGTGTCTCGCACTCAAGGTGGCCATATCAAGTTCACGAAATCTGGCCTTGGATCGATTTACACCTCATCAACCGCAAGCGATTACCGCTCAGGCCTCAACGCCAAAGCCCGTATTCGTCGTGCTGATCGAGCTCAAACCCTACACTCGCAGGAGGCAATCTAATGCCTATCCGTCATTGCATCGTCCACCTGATCGACAAAAAACCCGATGGCACACCTGCTGTTCTCCAGGCACGCGATTCGGAGCTATCCGAATCGGTCGCCATCGAGAACATGCTTGCCGACCTCAACGAGAGCTATAACGCCAAACAAGGCAAGGCCTGGGGTTTCTTCCATGCCGAGTCCGGCGCGCACCCGTTTAGCGGCTGGTTAAAGCAGTACTTTGAAGGTGACCAGGACTTCACCGCCTTCAGCCACACGGCGGTCGAGCATCTGCAAAAGCTGATGGAAGAGTCCAACCTCTCCACCGGTGGCCACGTACTGTTTGCCCATTACCAGCAAGGCATGACCGACTACCTAACTGTCGCCCTGCTCCACCACAGTGAAGGCGTGGTGGTTACTGACGATCTGGACGTCACTCCTTCACGCCACCTGGACGTTGGCCAGTTGCACCTGGCAGCGCGTATCAACTTGTCCGAGTGGCAGAACAACAAGCAATCCAAGCAGTACATCTCGTACATCAAAGGCAAAAACGGTAAGAAGATCTCGGGGTATTTCAGCGACTTCATTGGCTGCATGGAAGGCGTCGACGGCCCGGGCGAAACCCGCGCCCTCCTCAAGGCGTTCAGCGACTTCGTTGAAAACGAAGACCTGCCAGACGAATCGGCCCGCGAGAAAACCAAGGCCCTGGTGGACTACGCCACCAGCCAGGCCAAGCTCGGTGAACCCATGGGCCTGGAGGAACTGTCAGGCTTGATCGATGAAGATCGCCCCAAGGCGTTCTACGACCATATCCGCAATAAGGACTACGGCCTGTCGCCGGAAATCCCCCTGGATAAACGCACTCTCAACCAATTCCGTCGGTTCACCGGCCGTGCCGAAGGCTTGTCCATCAGTTTTGAAGCGCATCTGCTAGGGGACAAGATCGAGTACGACGAGGCGTCCAATTCATTAGTCATCAAGGGGTTACCTACCCAACTCACTGATCAGTTGAAACGTCGCTGAACACACTTTCTACCCTAGGCATCGGAGCCCACCATGAGTAACAAACCACAGCGTCTGCATGAAGAAAAATTCGTTATTCGCCTGCCCGACGGGATGCGCGAACGCATCGCGTTGGAAGCACGTGAAAACGCCAGGTCGATGAACTCAGAAATTGTTTATCGGCTGGAGACAACTGCCGAACTTGAAGCTGCTCTGGATCGTGCTTTGAAAATCATTGACCAGCTTTTGGCGGCAAGCCCGGCTTATGAGCAGCCAGGAGCCAGAGTATGAAAGCGTCTTTGGCCCAAACCATGAAAGATAAGCTGTTGCTGCCGGCGTTTGAATCGAAGTCGCCGGTGGCAGCGCGAATGAGCGACCCCATCGTCGATACCCCCATGCTGTTGACTCTCGACGAAACGCTGCCGTATGACGAAAACCCAAGGACGACTCGTAACCCGAAGTACGATGAAATTAAAGAGTCGATACGAAATCGGGGACTCGATACGCCACCTCCCGTCACTCGTAAACCTGGGGAAGATAAGTACCGGATCCGCAACGGCGGCAACACTCGCCTGGCAATTTTAAACGAGTTGTATCGTGAGACCGGCGACGAGAAGTACTTCAAGTTTCACTGCCTATTTCGACCCTGGGACGCCGTTCGGGGCGAAATCATCTCGCTCACCGGCCACTTGGCTGAAAACGACCTCCAAGGCCAGCTCCTGTTCATTGAGCGGGCTATTGGGGTCGACAAAGCGAGAGCGCTGTATGAAACAGAGGCAGGGGAGTCTATCTCATTACGTGAGCTTTCACGGCGGCTGTCAGCGGATGGCTACCCGGTCTCCGCGTCTCACTTGAGTCGTATGCACGACACCATTCGGTACTTACTGCCAGCAATTCCAGGCGCGCTGTACTCTGGACTGGGAGTAGACAGAATCATAAAGCTTCTGTCTTTGCGCAAAACAGCTCTTCAGTGCTGGGATCGCAATTATCAAGAGCAGGAGCAGCACCTTGATTTCGATACGCTTTTCCAAGATGTACTGTCCCAGTTTGAGGGCGACGCTGAAGAATTTCTATTCCAGCGATTTCAGGACGAACTGATAGATCACCTTAAAAAGCCGCTGAACCTCGGCTACGAGCAAATACTGTTGGAAATCACTCAGAACCAGGACCAATTGCGCCGGTCTACGCCGGTTCTTGAGCTGCCACAGTACCCTGCATCGCAATTTGAGGGGGGGACTCAACTTAACGTTTCGAACAATGGCATTGAGGCTAATCAGAACCCTCTACAACTACCCCCTACTACTTCGGGGGGCAGCACACATAAGACGACGCCCTCCAAAGAGAGTCCTTCACCTCAAGGGGTGCAACAGCAACTGGCCCCAACTCCGCAGGAGCAAATGAGCCCACAAGAGCGCCAAGCACGTATCGATGGGCACGTTGCGAGCCCTGTGAAGACTTCTCCCAGAGTCGACAAGATGAAACGGGAGCTCGCTGCGCTTGACGGTGAGGTCTTGCCCGACTTCGCCTCCAATGCCTTGGTGGCCATCCCTGTTCAAGCTGGCGGACTCAATCCCATTTCTGACCTTTGGTACATCGAACGCGAAATAGACAATACCGCGACCCTGCGTCAGCACATCGCTCAATTGGCTCGCGAAATAGCCAGCTCGGTCAAAGCCCCAGGTCAATTTATCGATATCGATGGTGGCGTCGGGTTCAGCTACCGACACCCCGAAGCGGAAGTCGAAATTACTGCCACAGCCCAACATACCTTGACGCTGCTCCAGTCTTTGAGCGGCTCGATGGCCATCGTACTGAAAATGATTCAGCAGCAACCCAAGCTTCAAATCGACGCGTTGGCTGACTTTGAGTTCGCAGCCGGACTGGGCCAGATCTTACTGGGCCAGCCTCACACAAAAGATCAGCCCCCTGAAAGTGAATGCCGTCTCAGCGACGGCGCTCTAGTGAAGCTGTTCCGCATTATTCGTCTCGCAAGACGTTTGATTGACCTGGAAATCCAGTCAGTCGCCAACAACGGTCCGAATTCAGCCAGTTAACACACGGACTCTACAAGGGGGAGTCGTCATGTCCAAGACACCAATAAATGAAGCAATCCTGTCACAGGTGCTTCATCACATGCGTAATGGCCAACTTCGGCGCTGCATCGAAATGGGCCTGGAGCCAGAGATATTGGCTCAGCTCCAACAACCTTCAGTACTGAGCTTGCTGCTTAACACTCCCGTGTCTTGGTGCAACGTCACCATTGATGGGGACATGGTAAAAAAACTACTGTCAGGCGCGCAGCGTTCTGATGAAGAAGTGCGCATGATTGAACGTGCGCTGCGACTTGGCGCGACCACTCAAATGCTGCAACAGTTCTTCGGGCTGTCTCCGCAGGATGTGGCCCTTCAACGCCTAATGATCGGCGTGACGGCACGTCGTGGCCGTTGGCGCGAATTCAGTGAGGAGATGGACGCTCAGCTTTGGTACCGATGGACGCACCTAATGCAAGAGCATCAGGTAGAGCTTGGCGACAGTCTCGCGTTGCTGGACATCGCCATGTTGGTCGCCGAGGAACTCAATGCTCCACAGGATACTAGCCCAGATGAGACCCACGAAAACCTCAGCCTGGCCATCATCTGGCATCGCATTCAGTCCTGGATAAAGGAAGGGCTTTACCCTCCTGCAAACCCTGGCCTTCCGAGAAGGCTACAGCTTGTGTCTTCTCAACGACTTGCACAGCCTGCAGCGACATCGGTGGAAGGTGACTCTGTATTATGAGGTTGTCTCGGCTTCCCTTGTCGACGCTTTTAGACTCGGCCTCGGGTCACCTTGAAGCTCATTTGCTTCAGAAAAAAGAGTCGGCGCCTCCGGGGATTGAAGGGTCTTCCCCCTACTCCGGAATTATTTTCAGCGGGAACCCACACGAAACGGTTCCTCGCCGATTGCTTTTGGATGATCGCTTAACCCCGCTTGAAAGAAACACCTGGCAGGTATTTCGCCTACTGATCAATGACGACGGCCTTACGGCGTTCCCTACCTATGACCAACTGCGGCCATATTTGGGTATGCAACCCGGTAGGCCTGCCTCGCGTGAAACTGTATCAAAAGCATTAGTGACCTTACGTCTCACCCGTTGGCTTAGCCTGGGGCGACGGGTGCGCAATGATCTGAGTGGACAAGTGCAAGGCAACGTCTACCTGCTTCACGACGAACCGGTCACACCGGCCGAAGCTATAGAGTTCGACAAGGACTACTTGCAGCTACTCGCGCAGTCAATGCAGCACCAGACCAAGGTGATTCGCGAAGTGGCAGAAATTGCCTGGAAGGAATTTGCAGCTGATCCTGATGTTGGCCAACGCTTACCTAGCAGGCTGGACATCATCGAATCCCGCATGAATAGCCAGGCCTGGACCAAAGCGCAGGCTCCAGTCGTTCTTAAAGCGACTGAGTTCGGAATCCGAACTCAGCAAAATATAGCTCTATCTCCACTGAGTTCGGATACCGAACTCAGTGAAAAAGGCGAAGAGCGAATCGCTTTGGAGCAGAGTTCGGATGCCGAACTCAGCCGTAAATCACTGAGTTCGGACTTAGTTCGGCATCCGAACTCATATAGTACGTATACAGATACACACAAAGATGTTTGTAAAAGCTCTGTACATGTACCGCCCACACCAAACGACATCGCTGCCGATTTGCTCGGTGCACTGCATCGACTACCGGTCGAGCAAAAACAGAACGCGGTCCTGGCGCTGCAAAAGGTTCCAGCAGAGTTGAAAACCGCGCTCATCAAACAATGGGTCCACCGCTGTGACTCGGGAGGGGTCCGAAACCCGCTTGGATACTTAATGACGCTCGTCGGCATGGCCGTTCGCGGCGATTTCAACAGCCAATGGAACCCTGACGACAAGGCAAAAGCGAGCCCCGAGCGTCAAGACGCTTCAGCCCCGCCAGAGGGCGCAGAGCAGCCGACGAAGACGCTAACGCAGACGCGTAGCCCTGAGTCGATACAAACCGCAAAACACACACTCAGCGGAATGCTGCATCTGCTGAAGCCTAATCGGGGTACACATCCATGATGTCAGGTGGACAACCAGAATATCGTGGTAACGCGGCCCAGAGCGAAGCGGTCGTGACCGGAATCTGTGCCAGCTACACAGCAAGTGTTGCGGCCCGCAACACCCTGACAGGAACCGAAATACGCCGCGGCCGCCACGCAAGTGACTCGGCCCAAATCACTTGCCCAGGATCCGGCATTCGTGCCAGCGACACGGCAAGTGTTGTGGCCCACAACACCCTGACAGCATCCGGCACCGGAGGTGGCCGCCATATAAGTGGTGCGGCCCGCACCACCTTGGCAGGATCCGGCATCCGTGCCGGCGACATGGCAAGTGTTGTGGCCCACAACACCCTGACAGCATCCGGCACCGGAGGTGGCCGCCATATAAGTGGTGCGGCCCGCACCACCTTGGCAGGATCCGGCATCCGTGCCGGCGACACGGCAAGTGTTGTGGCCCACAACACCCTGACAGCATCCGGCACCGGAGGTGGCAGCCATATAAGTGGTGCGGCCCGCACCACCTTGGCAGGATCCGGCATCCGTGCCGGCGACATGGCAAGTGTTGTGGCCCACAACACCCTGACAGCATCCGGCACCGGAGGTGGCAGCCATATAAGTGGTGCGGCCCGCACCACCTTGGCAGGATCCGGCATCCGTGCCGGCGACATGGCAAGTGTTGTGGCCCACAACACCCTGACAGCATCCGGCACCGGAGGTGGCCGCCACGCAAGGGATTCGGTCCGCACCGGCGAGTTTCAGCTCTTCCTATATAGAAGCCTCAACAAATCCCCTTCCATCGGGCTACGTATTTAATGCTGCGTCTCCTATAGCCAAATTGCAGCATGGGTACGTCAATCCTCTTCCCAAGGAAACACTGCACCATGGCTGATAACTTCCGGCTCAACATCGGTTCACTGCGCAGCGATGTGAAGCTCACCCTTCACACTCACCACGCCGCTCGTATATGGATGGGGCGCCCTAAAAATGACCTCAAAGCCGGCATCATTGGTCTGTCAGGGTTCTGCACTGTCGTCAATCGAATGTCTCGAGGCGCCCAACAGGATGATCCCTACTCTGACTGGTGGATGATCCTCCTCGAGGAAAAGATCAACGATTCCAAGGAAGCGTTAAAGACCATCGAAGATCGCCTGGACACAGCCATGGCCTCTCTTCCACCGGCCATCAGCATTAGCGAAAACCTCTCGATCCAGCCTGTCAGCCTCCCGCTGTACATCTCCAATCCCCTGGGATTTCAGGCTGTGTACCTGCTGACGAACTACGACGAAATTGTCAGACGCATTCTGTTGGCCCAGCACGTTGGCCTTGTCGGGCGCCACGATATGGAAACCTGGATCGACGAAGGCGCAGCGGTACTGCGGAGACTGTTTGGTCTGGCCCAGATCTATAAGTACTCAGGCGCTGCCCGCGACGACTTCGCTGCAAACAATGCCAAGGCTGAAGCAGCCCGCAAAATGTACGAGCGGTACGGTGAGCTGCCACAAGACATCCTGGAAGGCACCCGCCGTTCGAATTTCGCGCCACCGATCATCCGCGGTCAGCAGCAAACCGAGACGGATGATCATCTCGATGACCCCGTTGAGGGTTAAAGAGCATGGGCCAGATTCCCTCCAATGATGGGTCGCTGCAACAGACCGCCTTCCGGCCACTGCAACAGGAAGCCTTTCAGCGACTGCAACAGGCTGCCTCACTAAAGGGCCTTTTAAAGCCTTTTAAAGGTAAGGGGGAGCTGACCCAATTTGCCGATCTTTGCCGAGCTCAAGAATCGGACTTAAAAGCTCTTGCCCAGGAAGTGCTGAGCCAGGCCCGCCGATATCCATTCACCCTAGTTCCAGTGCGGTTGACTGAGCAGAACACCCAAGCCGGCACCCAGTTTTTGAGATGGCAGCAGGTGACAGATCGGCGGATGGGCGTAGGGGTTTGGGCAGAAATGATGGGCTCACCCAGAACACCGGAATCCATGCTGCAGGATCTTTACGTGATGGAGCTGCAGCGCATCACCTTGAATATGCAAATGAGTTTGCTGCACTCGATCACCAAACAGGCCGCCGAGTGCGCAGAAAAAATGGGCCAGGCAGAGGCCGTGTATACCGCTCGCCTGCAGCAGCTCAACAACCCAACGCAACACCAATAACCTCGGAGAATACTCATGGGCACGCCCGTACAAGGCTGGGAAGGCAATATCGGTTCTGCACCGGAATTCAAAGAATTCCCCAACGGCAATAAAGACCCACGTCGACTCATGCGAGCCAACGTTTACTTCGACAATTCGATTCCGGATGGCAAAGGCGGCTACGAAGATCGTGGCGGTTTTTGGGCGAATGTGGAGTGGTGGCACAAGGACGCCGAGCATTATTCGCAACTGTTCCAGAAAGGTATGCGAGTGCTGGTTTCCGGTCGCGCCGTTATGGACCGTTGGAAGAACGACGATGGCGAATTCGAAGCTTTGAAAATCCAGGCCAGCCGGGTCGGCATGCTGCCACACCGCGTGACCATGGTGAATCTGGCGCCTTCGCAAAACCAGAATTCGCAACAGTCCAACAGACCCGAATCGCGGCCGCAGCCAGCTCCAGGCCCGGATGAATATCCAGATACCGATCCACCGCAATTCTGAAAACAGGGGCTTAATTTTTCGGCCCATTCGTGTAGCTGTCGGTGTTGGGGGAAACAGCTCATCGTTTCCCCCGACCTCATTAGAGAACCACTACAAATTAGGACGTGCCGATGGATGAAGTTTTGAGGGACCCAACAGGGTACGTTGTCATTGGCGCAGAGCACCCAGCTTTAGGCCGTGTTTACTGGGCTTACTTTGATGAAAGCGAGGTGAATGCTCCGGACTACTACGGGCTCACCCTGGACATAAACCGAGCATCATGGGCTCCAGTTGGGTGGCGAACGGGAGAGTATCTGATGGGGGGCCGTGGAGAGACAGACCTTGATACCTGGCAAGCCCGCCGATTTATCAACACCTTGCTCGATGAATACCGCTTAGATACTGAATACCGCGTCGACTTTGACGACGACGACGAAATGACTGAACACTTATACGGCAAGCTGGAACAACTACGTGTTCAAAGCGGACAATCCACTCAGGACTTCATCGCGTGGATCAGAGTTGCGAACTGGACGGACGAGCCAGCTTCGAATTGACATCAAACCGCCAATTGGTTGGCAAAAAATCGCGCCATTCGTTAACTTTCAGGTTGAGTCACACTTCCATTCGGCTATCTCAAGCACAGAAGTTTAAAACTTCCGTTTTTGATGCAAAAAAATGCGCTATTCGTGATGTTACTGTCTGATAGATCTGTTCTTCGGGGACCGATAGCCAATGGCGCAATCTCGAACTTCTTTGAAACCAGCAGATAGGCGGCAATTCAATAACCCCCATACTGCCGTTCAAATAGCCGGTGCTGACGCCGCCCGAAAAGGGCTACGGGTGTATGACTGCCCTTACCACCATCCTGCGATGCGCGCGTCGTGGCTAAAGGGCTTTGCCCAGGAACAGCAGCTGACGCTGGACCTCTAGCCGCTAAAAGCCTCCCGTTGTGCATTGACCATTTCCCATTGAAGCCTTACCTGCCATGACGTGACAGTCCCGCTCTGCATAATTGAGAAGGGGCACACCGTGAAGCTATTGATCATCGAGGCACCTGGGAAGCTGAAAAAGCTTCAGCCAATGATGAAGAAACTGCGCCCAGGCGAACACTGGTTGGTTGTCGCCAGTGGTGGGCACATACGTGACTTGCCCGCCAGAGGGCAGGACGACAGCATGATCACCACAGGCGTCCGCAAAAATTACACACCGGTGTACGAGATCCTGGATAAGAGCGCCAAGGCCGTGCGGACCATCAAGGCCGCAGCTAAACAGGCCGATGAAATCTACCTCGCAACCGATCCGGATCGCGAAGGTGAAAGCATCAGCTGGCACATCCAGCAGGTACTGGCGGTCAAATCCTACAAACGCATCACCTTCAATGAAATCACCCTGAAGCGTGTCGCAGAGGCTCTAGCCAATCCTCGCCAAATCGATTTGAACAGAGTCGCGTCACAAGAATGCCGGCGTGTACTTGATCGTTTGGTGGGTTACCTGGTGACTCAGGAGCTACGCCGACTGATGGGCAAGCCCACCTCTGCAGGCCGCGTGCAATCGCCTGCCGTATACCTGGTGGTTTTGCGCGAGCGCGAGATCCGCAACTTTCAGGTAATCAACCACTTCGGTGTGCGTCTGAACTTTGTGGATATGAATCAGGGCACCACCTGGTATGCAGACTGGCAACCGGTACCGGATTTCGCGAGCAAAGACTTTCCTTACGTTCAAGATGCCAACCTGGCCCGACTCGTCGCCGGCACACGTAATGTCGTCGTCGAGTCCTGTGAAGACCGCAAGGCCGAGCGCCACCCACCCGCGCCCTTCATCTCTTCCACCCTTCAACAAGCAGCCAGCAACGCCTTGAAATGGGACCCGGACAAGACCATGCAAGTCGCCCAGCGATTGTATGAACAAGGCGTGATCACCTACCACAGGACGGATAATCCCAACGTACCAGACGAGGCCATGGAGGATATTAGAACCGTAGCTAGATCTATCGGATTGAAGACCGTCGACGAGCGACGTACATTCAAGGCCGCCGAAGGCGCGCAGGAAGGCCACCCCGCTATTACCCCGACGCATTGGGCTGATACAAAAGCTGGTGAGAACGACGAGGAACTCGCCCTGTACAAGTTGATTTGGGTCCGGGCGCTGGCCAGCCAGATCGAAGCGGCGGTATTCGACGTGCGTGCTGTAAAACTGCTCGCGGTTGGCCCAAATGGTAAGGCTTTGCGATTCAATGCAACTGGTGAAACCCTTTTTCATCCTGGGTGGCGGAAACTGCTCAAGGGCGATGACACAGACGATGAGGAAGATGGAGCAGCGAGCAACCCAGTTCCTGCACTCACACCAAAACAGATCATCTCTGTGCACAACGGAGAACTGCTGAAGAAGAAAACTCAGCCGCCATCCCGCTACACCAAGGCCAGTCTAATCAAAGAAATGGAGCGCCGCGGTATTGGTCGTCCCAGCACGTTCGCCTCGATCTTGAAGAACATCACCAGCAAAGGAATGATTGAGGAAAAAAGCCGCAAGCTGGTACCGGCGCCGCTGGGGGAGGAAACAATCGCGAAGCTGGAAGGGTTCTACAGTTTCGTGGAGCTCGATTTTACGAGGGAGCTGGAGCGGGATTTGGACAAAGTCGCCCAGGGCCAAGACACCTATGGAGCTGTCGTTGCGCGTCTGCATAGACGCCTGGAAGAGGAACTGTCTCAGCAACGTGGAATGCCGAGTGTGCCGATGGCGTCCGCTCCACGCCCAGCCACAGCAGGTGGCGCTTTCAACTGTCCCAAGTGCAATCAACCCCTCGCAAGGCGACAAAAAAAAGGGGGCGGTGGCTATGACTTTTGGGGTTGCACAGGCTTCAAATCGAATGGATGCAAGGTGAGTTTTCCAAACTTGAATGGCAAACCAGATCTCAATAAACCCAGAGGGGTGTGACTTCTGCCATTGCCGATATAAATCACCGACAACGCCGTTACGCATTAACCCTAGAAGCCCACCATTCCTATACCTGACAGTCCTCTGCGAAATTGCAGAGGAGGTCATGGGTGAGCGTACAGAAGAGACAATCGGTGGTGGGGCTGCGCATCTTAGCGCCGAAGCTGGAGAAGTTCTCAGACCGGCAAATTGAAGTCGCCCAGACCTGGGCTTTACAATTTAACGTACCGCCCTCCCAGCTGACCTCCTTCATCGATACCTATCTGAGTTCCACTGTCCATACTCGTTGCTGGTGCGTAGCCCTGCCCTCTACAGATGATCAAACACGGCGGCTCCTGGCCAGAATCGGCGATCACCTCCAGTACTTCGATGGTCATCAGGTTAAGGCCTGCAAAATCTTCAGCAAGGACCGCGTGCATAAGAGAAAACCCACCGCAATGGTGGCCCAGCAGCTACTGCTCAGGTTTGAAAAACGCTGGTATGCAGACGTCCTACTGACCTCCTTCTGCAAGTCTGCTGGAGAGAGGGCGAAAGCCCTTTCGATTGAAGATCTAGGAAGCTTTAATCGCCGCGGCTTCGATTGGACGGCGAGCAACAATCGGTACTTCAATCCCCGCACCCGATTTTACCTGAAGCAGATTGGCAGCACGCTGAAGCAGTTTTGCCAGTGTCTGGACCAAGAGCTTTTATTCGCCATTCGTTCAGCGCAATGTCCCTCACCCAAGCTCTATAACTGGCTGGCTCAAGGTGACCGAAAACGCCGCCTTCAGGCCCTAAAAGCCCAGCCAGTACTGATTCCACTTCTGGTACTAGCAGATCAATGGCCGTGGCCGTGGGATGGGCAGCAGCAGGTATACATGAACTGCCCATGGGATGAACTTCAGGCGTGGCGCCCATACTGGAGTGAGGACCGTTATTTGATTTCCGCTGAAGAGTGCCTGGTAGGTCGCATAGCCGACGCGGGCCTCCCCCTTTCCGACACACTGGCTTGGCTGCTACAGGCGCCGCGCGCTGCAGTGCGCTACCTGGGTCAACAGCGGGTATTCGATACCGGCAGTGCATTGACCCGTATCAGCCGCGAGGGGCCACAAGGACCCTGGCATCGACTGCTGCTGGGAGCCTCACTGGGCAATCGCCGTCCTCTTAAAAAAGCGCACTGGATCACTCTCTTCGCGCTGCTGGATAAAATCCCGTATCAACTGCTGGATCAAACGCAGGACTGGAACAGGCTGCTGTCAGGGTGTCCAACTGATTGGTCGGACGACAATTGGTCCAAAATCGCCGACGACTTTCGAGACCTGAACGAGCTCTTTAACAACGTTGATGAGAGCGACGGACCAGCTTCTGGTGAAGCACTGCAGAAACTCAAAAGCTTCATTGCTACTGCTTCCTATCACCAGATCGCCAGCTTGGTGAATGGCTTTCACCTCGCGTTGATAGACATCCGTGAGGCTTTAGATGCAGTAGATCCACAAACAAGAACAGACTCTTTAACGCCCTGGAAGCCGCTGCTTTATTCAACCAGCACACCCCTCGTGAGTCCAAATGGGCTGCAAATTATCGAACTGAAGTGCCCCGCCGATCTTGATGCGGAACATCGAGCGCTGGGCCATTGCATTGATGGTTACGACTACAGTGCTTATCGGGGCATCTGCCGTCTTTTTTCGGTTCGCGAAAACGGGAAATCGTTGGCCTCTGCAGAAATCCAAATGGATGAAAGTGCCTGGGGCGAAACGTTAGCAAAATTGACTCCCAAACACCTGGTGACGATACAACTGAGAGGGCTCCGCAATCGCACACCTAAGTCGGGCTCCAGGGTTGACCGGGCCTATCAATGGTTTTGGGCAAAGATCAAATCGGGTGAGCTCGCCATTAACCTGGAATGGCCCGACCAAACACTATCCATGTCGCGCTATACAAATCGAAACCGGAAAAAAATGCATGCCCAGGCCTGTGCGGAATGGATCAACCAACGATTGAGCAGGACATGAGTCGTCCACGTCTGATGAACCGCCGGCAGGACCTGGTCGAAAAAGTCATTTTTGACGGCTATGACTTCGGGGTCTTAATGCAATACGTTGAGGGTGCGAACCGGCTGTTTCTCGAACGTAATGGTTTCTATATTCGGCGTGCCGAGCATCCTCAACATCGCTATTGGCGATTACCAAAAGGCAAGTTGCTGGATGACCTGGATGTGCTCTTCCACCGTTTGATGGAGTTGTCCGAGGACCGTTTCAATGAAAGTTGGGAGACGTTTTCACATAAAATCACAGCCGCACAAAACGACCCAGATCGGCAGGCATTCACGTGGGGGCTGACCTTTCGGATAGCTCCACTCGTTCAGGGCGGGATCCTGCTGTCAGGTGACTACCATCCTGGCGCGGTCGCCGTTTCAAGGCGCATGCACGGCGTGTTTCTCGGGCATTCCAAGTCCTGGCGCATTGACGCTGGTGCGGAAGTGGTGCGAAGCAACTTGATCCTGGAGCTTGGATTGTCGGAGGATCAGTTCGAAATCCTCGACACCGTGCAAGAGCTGCTGACCGACGGATCCGTTGTTCCAGCTGATGAAATCACCCGCATCAGTCTTGGTGGACCGCCACAAGAGCGCGCAGCAAAAGCGGCTGACGATAGCACCTCAACCGATGTGTATTTAGCCGCGGTGCCCTCAATCGAGCGCACCGGGTCCACTACCGAACAGATTAACCAGGCATTGGCTGGTTATTCTTTACTGGACCATCAACCGGCAGGCATCCGGCACTTGCTACAGCGCACAAGCGCCTTGCTTGCGGATGACATGGGGCTTGGTAAAACTCGCCAAGCAATCATTGCCGCTGCAATCCGAGCAGCTAATAGACCCATCTTGGTTATCACCCTGTCGACGTTGATCATCAACTGGCAACGCGAAATCCAGATGGTGTATCCCAAGGCCACTATCGGCCAACAGGTCTTTGATCCCTCTTCGCAATGGATTATCACCAACTACGAACGCCTTGGCGATTTTGTTCTGCATGCAGGACACTTTGAAGTGATGATCATCGACGAGGCGCACCGCCTGAAAGAGCCGACCGCCGCGTGGACACGTCACGGCTTCGACATTGCCGCCAAGATACCCAACCGTTACCTGCTGACGGGTACGCCAGTCCTCAACCGAGAATCTGAGCTGCACACGCTGCTACGGCTATCCGGCCACCCCGTTGGGAAACTGCCCTTGAAAGAATTCTGCGAACAGTTCGCCGGCAGTCAGGATTTCCGCATGAATCTGCGGGGCGCAATCGGCGATTGGATGCTCCGTCGACGCAAGGATGTCTTGCCCGGTCTCAAGGGCAAACAGCGCCAAACTTTACCCATCGAACTCACTGCTGAAGAGCGCAAGCAATACGATCAAATTCGGCTCGAAGACAGGCCTAGCCTCGCCAGGTTGGGATCACTGCGTCAGTTGCTTGAGCAGGTAAAGATTCGTGTCGTAATGGATCTGCTGTGCGAACTGGACGCGGAGGACAAAGTAATCTTGTTCTGTGAGTTCAAGGATACGGTAGGAACACTTCGCACTCGGTGCAAGCAAGCTGAGTACGGGTGCGTCACGGTTGTCGGCAGTGACTCTGTAGGCAAACGGCAGAAGGCGATCGATCAATTCCAAAGTGATCCAGAAACCCGCGTCTTTGCCGCCACTACCTCCGCTGCCGGCACCGGCAACAACCTCACTGCGGCCAACTATGTGATGTTCCTGGGCCTCCCCTGGACGCCTGGACTGCAGGACCAGGCTGAGGACAGGGCCTACCGCAATGGGCAATTGCGCATGGTCGTGGTGAAAATCCCGCTGGTGGAAAACACAATCGACCAGATGCTTTGGCAAATGCTGCAGGATAAGCGTCAGTTGGCAAGTGACCTCATTGAGCCCGACGCGGCCGGCAACGCGAGACAAGCATTGGCGACCAATTTGTAGATCTGCGGTATATCACTGCTTCTTAGTGGCTGAGACCTTGTAAACGTACTTGGAACCATTACTTTTGTTTTCTGGAATCTAATAGGCCTCCCCATCGGCAACAATAGTTTCGTTCGATATCTGCAAACTTCCGAAAGTGGCAAATCTATTTCGATTTTACCCACTTTGCTCGTATTCATTTCGAGGAGTCGAACATAATTGACTTTGTTACGTATTAGAATCTTCCCATCGCTCATAATGGCCGTCGAGACCCATTCAGAAGAGACTGATCTCACTGAAAGGCACGGACAGTTTTGGCGGACTCGTTGAATCCAGCGCGATACGCCAATATCCAACATCATGCCAAGCGCCATGCTTGAATCCTACTTCTGGATACGTACCGATGTGAGCGAAGCCTAGTGCTTCATGCAGCCCCACGCTGCCATCGTTTGGCAGCGCGATCCCGGCAAAGGCTGCGTGAAACCCTTGCCTTTTCAATGTCGGCAGCAACACGCCATACAGTGCCCGGCCGACCCCGCTACGGTGCGCTTCTGGCGATATATAAACGGTGACGTCGACCGACCAGCGATAGGCCTCACGAGCCCGGTGCTGACTGGCATATGCATAGCCGATGAGCTGGCCGTCTCGCTCCGCTACCAGATACGGGTAAGTCGGCAAAGTCGACCCAATCCGCTTGGCCATCTCTTCGACTGTGGGCGGCTCAAGCTCAAACGAAATCGCCGTATGCTCAACCATCGGTGCGTAAATTGCCTGGATGGCTTGAGCGTCCGAAATCTGCGCAATCCTTACTGTGGTGTTGCTCATCCTCTATCCCCTTGGTCGCTCAAATCGATCTTTGATTGACTCGTTTCGAGAGTGCTTCGGCGCTTTCCTTGCGCTCCGAATAGCGGTCTACCAAATACGTTTCCCGGCCCCGAACCATCAGCGTGAACTTCATCAGTTCCTCCATCACGTCCACAACACGGTCGTAGTAGGCGGATGGCTTCATACGCCCTGCGTCGTCGAACTCCAGAAAGGCTTTGGGTACTGACGACTGGTTTGGGATGGTGATCATCCGCATCCAGCGCCCGAGGATCCTAAGCTGGTTTACCGTGTTGAAGGACTGTGATCCACCGCAGACCTGCATGACGGCCAACGTCTTGCCCTGGCTGGGGCGGACAGCGCCCAACGTGAGAGGTATCCAGTCTATTTGGGCTTTGAATACAGCAGACATTGCACCGTGACGCTCTGGCGAACACCACACCTGTCCCTCTGACCACAGAACCAGATCCCGCAGCTCTTTAACCTTTGGATGGTCTTCCGGAGCGTCATCAGGGAGAGGCAGACCCGAGGGATCAAAGATGACGGTCTCGGCTCCCATTAGGGTCAGGATGCGCGCGGCCTCTTGGGTCAGCAGCCTGCTGAAAGAGCGCTCACGGGTTGAGCCATACAGCAACAAGATGCGTGGTTTGTGAGTCGGTTGCTCGTTGCCTTGCAGGCGATCCAGTGTGACGAAGTCGATTAGCGACTGATCCAGATTAGGTAGATCCAGGCTGCTTTCCGAGGAAAATTCGTCCATTACAGTTCACCTATTTGATCTAGCTCGCGCTTCAGTTCCTGCGGTGTGAGCGCCGAATGATCCAAGCTGAAGAATGCCTCGAAACGCTTTTTAATCTGGACGACGGTCGCGTCAAATGCGGCTTGGATGTCGCTGTCTGTGCCTTCTACATCGGAAGGGTCGGCGAGGCCCCAGTGGCTTTTGACAGCAGGCCCGAAATAGACCGGGCAGGGTTCGCCTCCAGCCTTATCACACACGGTGATCACCACATCCGGTGGTGAGTCCGAAAACACCTCTGAGCCTTTGCTGTAGAGATCTGTGGTGTCGATACCAAGCGCTTGCAACGTACTCACGGCGCGTGGATTCAGTTGTCCGCTTGGGAAGCTGCCCGAACTGACGGCGTTAAAACCGCTCGGGGCCAGGTGGTTGAACAACCCCTCCGAGAGAACGCTCCGGCAGCTGTTTGCCGTACACATAAATAGCACTTTCATGGGTTTCTCCTAGACAGGGATGCTCAGCCGCGACGCCAGTGCCACCAGCGTTACCAGCAAGATAGGGAGGGTGAGGATGCTGCCGACTTTGAAGTAGTAACCCCAGGTGATGCGGATATTTTTCTGCGCTAGCACATGCAGCCACAGCAACGTGGCCAGGCTTCCGATGGGCGTGATCTTGGGGCCAAGATCGCAACCGATGACGTTGGCGTAGATCATGGCCTCACGTACCAGTCCTGTAGCGTCGCTGCCCTGAATGGACAGAGCGCCGATAAGCACACTCGGCATGTTGTTCATGATCGAGGACAACAGCGCAGCGGTGATACCGGTGCCCAAGGTAGCGGCCCATAGGCCATGCTCGGCAAATATGTTCAGCAGCCCCGAGAGCGAGTCGGTTAGGCCAGCATTACGCAGGCCATAGACCACCAGATACATGCCCAGCGAAAACACGACAATTTGCCAGGGCGCGTCCTTGATGACCCTTCTCGTGGAGATGATTTGGCCTTTACCTGCGATGACCAGCAGGATCATTGCACACGCAGCAGCAACAGCGCTGATGGGGATACCTAACGGCTCCAGTGCGAACAGACCAACCAGCAGCAGGCCAAGTACCCACCAGCCAGCAATGAAGGTCGCCCGATCTCGAATCACCGACTCCGGGGCCTCAAGCTGATCCGCGTCGTACTGGGCGGGAATGTCCTTGCGATAGAACATCCAGAGCATGAACAGTGTCGCGGCCACGGCCACTAGGTTCACTGGCCACATGACAGAAGCGTATTCACCGAAACCCACGCCAAAAAAGTCTGCCGAAACGATGTTCACCAGGTTGGACACCACCATCGGCAGACTGGCGGTATCAGCGATGAAGCCTGCGGCCATCACGAATGCCAAGGTGGATGCCGGGCTGAAGCGAAGCGCCGTCAGCATCGCGATGACGATTGGGGTCAGAATCAGTGCGGCTCCATCATTGGCGAACAGTGCCGAAACGGCTGCACCGAGCAGGATCATCAGCGCAAACAGACGTCCGCCTTTGCCCCGACCCCAGCGAGCGACATGAAGCGCCGCCCATTTGAAGAATCCCGCTTCATCGAGCAACAAACTGATGATGATCACAGCAATGAAGGTCGCGGTAGCGTTCCAGACGATGTGCCACACAACCGGCACATCCCCTAGACTTACGGCGCCAGTCAGTAGTGCCAGAACGGCACCCGCTGCCGCGCTCCAGCCGACACCTAACCCCTTGGGTTGCCAGATAACAAAGACGAGCGTAACTACGAAAATCGATGCTGCGATGAGCATGAGTATGTTCCAGATCAGGATGTCAGCAGCAGGAGGCTTGGCGCACGGGTCTGTCTTCCATGGAAGCCAGCCGTCCTTGATGGTCGTTAACCCAGGACTGGTGTGCCTGCGTAGTGACGTTCAGAACATCCAGTGCCCACTGTTCAAGCTCGGGATGCAGCCGGTAGTAAACCCACTGACCCTGCCTCCGATCTGCGAGTAACCCGCAAGCACGCAGTTGGGCAAGATGCCTGGAGACCTTCGACTGGTTATCGTCCAGTGCCCAGATTAACTCGCACACGCACAACTCACCCTCAGCCGAAAGCATGAGCATGATCCGGGCGCGAGTTTCATCACCCAAGCACTTGAAGAATGTGTGTGGTGTAAGGCTCATAAGCAATCGCTCTGCATATGTGGATAATCGAATATGCAGATTTAACCACGTTCAGCCTGCTTGCACAAATGCCTGTGGCGGGAGTTAACGATGGGGATCAATGCTCACCGGTCGACCACAGGGTAACGACCAGGAGGGATTAACAATCGCCTCAGCACGCGGACGGAGATTTGATGTTCGAATGGATGTTCGCTGAACGCGATTTTGGATTCATTACTCTAGGCGTAATGGCAGGATAGCTGGTCAGGTCGAATGCAATTGAGTGGTCAGCGTGAATGCAAATGAATGCTCAGCGTGAATGGAAATGGGTGATCAGATACTAGGTAATTTTCCACCTCGGTCGCGTCATCTTTGTATAGCCTATAAATACCTATAGACGTAGTTTTCTATTTCCTACTGCGCAGCTGGTACCAGCCTGTCACCGTTCCCCTATCATTACAGGGGGCCTCTCGGCACATGATCAGGCACGTCACCACGCTCTCGCTTCTAGCGTTAATCGCCAGTTGCACGACCCAAACGGCGCAGACACCCAAGCCCGCTTTCGACAGCAGTCGCAATCCGGACATGTTGACGCCAGACCTCTATCCTGGCGGCGCCGTTCCTGAAAAAGAACCAGTAGTGCGCTATGGCCGCTACACCCTCGTCAGCACGCTGCCAGATTCTGGCCAACGTGACCTGATGGCTCAGATTATCGACATCAGCATTCCAGCCAACATGCACCCAAATGTGCATGAGGCCATGCAGTACGTGGTGGACCGTTCAGGTTATACGCTTTGCTCGGCAGACTCTGGCCACGTCAACATCCTTTACACCCGACCACTCCCAGCAGCCCAATATAAACTTGGCCCTATGACCCTGCGTAACACCCTGCAGGTGCTCGCAGGTCCGGCCTGGCAGGTGAAGGTCGACGAGGTCAACCGTCAGGTGTGCTACGTCCTGCGCCCTGGCTACCAGCTCCCGGACTCTCCACGTCCTGCATCAACTCAGATTGCTCAACTCAACACATCGACAGCTGCACAGCCTATCGCAGCGAAGAGCAATAACAATGATGCGGGCAGCCAAGTAGTAGTCGCCGCCGTTCCCCAAACAGCGCCTTTCACAACAACGGCATCAGCCGCTACCCCTGTGGCGAACGCTGCACCAGCCAAAACCGTGGCCCCTCCTACGGTGATTACCAAGGATGGCTCTACAAAACAAACGTCTGCCTTGCCGACTCAGAGTCCGGCCTCGACTTCGTCCAGCAACCCAGATGCCAAGGCCGCTTCAACTCCGAAACTGGTCACCGCGCCGTCCGCAGTTTCTGCAGCGCCAAAGCCGGTTGCGACGGACATTGCAGCGCCGAAGCCGCTGGCCCAGACATGGACGGCTTCAACTGGCTCAACCCTTCGTCAAACCGTCGAAGGCTGGGCTGAAAAAGCGGGCTGGAAACTGATGTGGCAGGTCGATGATTTGGATTACTCAATTGACGCTCCACTTCGATTTGAGGGCAGTTTCCAAGAAGCCATTGGGTCGATTTTCCCTCTCTACGACTCGGCTCCACGGTCCTTTCTGGTCGATGTGGTCGACAGTAACTCCTCACAGCGGCTGATTTTTATTACAGAGAGGAACAAATGATGACTGCTCGTCTCTGGATCAAAAGCACAGCCTTGTCACTTATCGTCGCACTGGTGAGTTCCTGTTCGCTGCAGCGTGTGAATGAATCGGCCAGCCGAGCTGAAAATGACGCTGCGACAGCCTCTCAATACAGCCGATTTCTGAGAAATCAGCAGCAAGAGTCCGCGCGCGCTACGGTGGTGTTCAGCGACAAACCATGGGTGTCCAAAAAACCGCTGGTCGCCAAGCGTGGTTTACCGCTGACCATGGATTGCGACATCACCTATCGCCCCTCATATAACGTTGGGATCGCTGAGATCGCGCAGTACATCACTAGTGAATGTGGTGTACCGGTCATCGTAGCCCCTGACGCAATCGACCCAAGTGTCCTTTCCAGTTCGACGCAGGGCAACTCAGGACCTGCAGTTCCACCTGGTTTGGGCTCTGCCGACAACCTGACCAACTTCATGCCCGCCGGCGTCATCGGCAATGTTCCGAGCAACGCCCGCTCAATGAATTCGATTGGGCTGACTGCACCCAACACATTCCCCATTAAGTACAGCGGCAAGCTGTCAGGGTTGTTGAATCAAGCGACCTCCCAGTTGGGCTTAGCGTGGAATTATTCCTCCGATGATCGAAGCGTGCATGTCACTTACTTCGACACCAAGACGTTCGACGTCTGGGCATTTGGTGATGACCAGGTCATTGAAAGCACAGTGAAGTCGGGCTTGCTGACCGCTACAGGCAGCGGGAGCAGTTCCGGTGGTGGTGGCGGCGGATCTTCGTCGACAGGTGCATCGGGTGAATCAGGCAGCAACCAGAGCACCACCGTTACCATCAAGACCTCGCTGATCGGAGACATTGAAAAAAACGTCAAGGCGATGCTGAGCCAACAGCCCCAAGGTCGGATGTTCCTCTCGCGTTCCACTGGCACCCTGACGGTAAGTGATCGACCAGAAGTACTCTCAAACGTTGCTAAATACCTGAATTCGATCAACAGCAGTATCACCCGTCAGGTGTTGTTCAACGTCAAAGTTTTCGAGGTAACTCTCACCGACACAGACCAGACCGGCCTGGACTGGACGGCTGTCTATACGTCCTTGAGCAACAAATGGGGCTTTTCGCTGAAGAATGCCACCACCGGCATAAGCACGGGCGCGGTGTCGGGCTCGTTGAGTATTTTGGACACGTCGAAGTCTCCTTGGGCTGGCTCCAACTTAATCATCAAAGCACTTTCCGAACAGGGCCGAATCTCGAACGTTCGCTCGCCGTCGGTCACCACGCTGAATCTGCAGCCGGCACCCATCCAGATCGGCAACGTAAAGAGCTATGTCGCATCAAGCTCGACAACCACTACGGCTTCCGTTGGATCGTCTACTTCGCTCACCCCCGCGACTATCACCAGCGGCTTCAACATGATGTTGCTCCCTCGAATCATCGACCAGGACAACATGTTGCTGATGATCACCCTGAGCATGAGTAGCAAACCGACCTTCACCACTTTTACGAGCAACGGCTCCAGTGTCCAGACAGCGGATTACGACACCAAGAATCTGTCGCCCAAGGTCAAATTGCGCAGCGGTCAAACCCTCGTACTGACTGGTTTTGAGGAGAACAGCGAAAACGCAACCAAGTCTGGCGTAGGGGATCCTGGATTCTTCGGTTTGGGCGGCAGCCGTGTCCGCACCACAGGGCACAGCGTACTCGTAGTGCTGATTACTCCTGTTGTTGATAGCGACACAGGCAGCCCCAGCGCGGTGATTTCACCTGCTGCCAACGAGCCTTGGGGCTCTTGCCCTACCCCACTGCTGCATTGCACAGGTTCCAAGGGGTAAGCCATGGTTGCGGAAACCTCAAAAAATGCACGCTCTGCTCGAGTCCAGGTACTCCAGTATCGTGGAAAATCATTTGTCACCGGTCTGCGCTGGCATCCGCTGGGTAGTGTCACCGGGCACATGAAGGAAGCGCGCCAGTACGGTCGTGAGCACCACCTCGACATTGTCGCCATTAGAAGAACACCAGCCATTATTCAGGCAGGTTTTGTAGCGCGCAGCGAGGAGGTCATCAAAGGGATGTACTCGCTCGCGGCCACCCTGGCTGGACAGCTGGGGGACTCATGGATCGCGGCCTGGAAAACTGAAAGCGAGATTGACCAATATGCCCTCGTTGCTGTGTATCAAGGTGGCGTGATCTCTGGCTGCGACATGATCGGCACTGGTGCTGAGGTCCGCCGCCGAGTCGCGCAACAACGCAGTCGTGGGATCAACTTCGACAACGAGTACCTGCCCCCAGAGTTCGATATGGGCGGTCAACCACTGGACGTGGCAGAGCTGCTTCAGCCGTCGCATCTAAAACGCGAGTACCGGCTACGGCCACTCGTCTTTGGGCTATCCAAACCAGAACTTGTACAGCTGGCGGTTCTTGGCGTGCTGATCGCTGCCGGCATCATCGGATGGGCTCAATGGCAGAACCATCAGGACCAGATAGCCAAAGAGGCGGCTTTCCAGGCTGAACAGCAACGCCTGGCAGAGTTGGCCAGACTGCAAAAAGAATCCGGTATGGAACAGACGCCCCAAGCGCTTGAACACCCTTGGGCCAAACGTCCATCTGTTGCAGATTTCCTGGAGGGTTGCAGCAACGTCATTTATCAGTTGCCTCTGTCCATTCAGGGATGGCAGTTCACGAGTGCCGTCTGCGACGGCGCACAGGTTTTGTCCTCCTATAAGCGCTCGGGCAATAGCACGGCCGACAAACTGATACAGGCGACGCAGGGCCACTTTTCTGATCGGCCGGCCTTCTTTGACGAGGGCAACTCGGCCACGTTGAAATTCGACATCTCTCTACCCGCAGCCGGTGATGAGCCTCTAAAAGACGCCATCGTGATGTTGGCGAACCTGTCGTCTTGGCTGCACAGCTTCACTCAAACCCCAGTGCTGAAAGAAGTGCCGGTCGTTGTGCCCATTCAACCAGCGATACCGGGCCAACCTGCGCCACCGCCGCCCCCACCGCCTCAATGGAAGCAATTCGAGCTGAGCTATGCCACTGGCATTACGCCGCTGGACTCATTATCCGGCGCACCCAGTCAGGGCTTACGGCTGCGCGAAATCACAACCAAATATGAGACCGGCCACCTTGTCTGGTCAGTAATAGGTGACCTATATGCGAAATAAAGCGCTGTGCTTTTTGTGCTCCATCCTTGCGTTAGGGGCACCATCGAGCTGGGCAGATGAGAACACCCTATCTGGGGTGAACGTCGGCGAGCTGGCCCAGATTCAAAGCCAGACGATCTTGTTGAATGCCAAAGCCGAGAAGGCCAAGGCCGAAAGATCGATCAAGGGCGAAGACCAAAGTGCGACGACGCAGCCGTCAACTGTGTTTTTTTCTCAAGGAAACCTCACACAGCCGGCTGCAGCCTCGGCGCACAGCAGTGATACACAGTCTGACTTGCCTGTCGTGAAAGCGGTATTCGGCTCAGCAAAACGGCTGCGTGCGACTCTGCTCTACAGCAGCGGATTTGAAGTAGACGCAGATGCCTCATCTCGGGAGTTACCCGGTGGCTATCGCATGGCCATCCTCTCCGTCGAAAACGTGACCCTCGAGCGTGGCGGTAAGCGCTACCCCCTCGGCTTTTCCAGTACGCCCCCGGCCAGCTTGAGCAACGTTAACAATTCAGCCCCCAGCATTACCCCATCAGCACCTATGCCGCCTGGGCTGATCCCTGGCCAACGTTGATTGAGAAGTTCGATGACGATCCTGACTGAAAAACCAGATGTCATAGAGCCTGACAGTGATGAGTCTGCTGCAGTCCTACTGACGTCGCACCAAATACTGCTGACGGCCCCTGGTGGACCGTTTGAGCTGAAACCCGAGCTGCGTCAACTATGTGCGTTGACCAGCGATGGGATTTTGTATGTGTCAGCCCAACACCAAACGGATGCCTATGTCATGGCATTCGAGGACCAGCTGGAACACGAAAATCACCACTTTGAGGTCAAGGTCTGCTCGATGAGCACAATCAAGGCACTCTACCGCGCCAATGATGATGCAAATGGTAAAGCACTATCGGCGACTGAGACGAAGCGCCAGGCCCAGGTGGTGCAGCTTTTAGGAGAAGCCCACCGGCGCAATGCCAGCGACGTCCACTTTGTCGTAGGTCACGATATCACTCGAATCTTCTTTCGCATCCACGGGCTCTTGTGGGAGGCAGAACAGCACCAGAGCCAGGTGGGCATGGAGCTCTGCTCGTCCCTCTACAACAGCATGTGCGATGTCGCGAAAGACCACTACCAGCCGCAGGTGAGCCAGGACGCCAGGGTAAAACGCGCCTATGTCGACCAACTCGGTTTGTTCGGTGCCCGAGTCGCCACTCGGCCGCTCGTAGATGGCCCTCTGATGGTTTTGCGTCTGCTGTATGACGACAAAACCAAAATGACGCTTAGTGATCTCGGTTTCCTGACGCAGCAAATTGATGCATTCAGCCGCATCCGCAGCTTGCCTTATGGGGTGAACCTGATCACTGGACCCACCGGTTCCGGCAAATCGAAGTCGCTGCAGGTAAACCTGAACCTCTTGCACGAAGAGTGCGGTGGAACAAAACACATTCTGACGATGGAAGATCCACCTGAATATCCACTTCTCGCCAATCAGTCACCGCTGGGCGCCGGTGAAACCTGGAATGACGGGATCACCAATTCCATGCGACTCGACCCTGACATTCTCATGTATGGGGAGATCCGGGACCTTGCATCAGCACAAGCGGCTTTCCGCGGCGGTATGACTGGTCACCTGGTGCTGACGACACTGCACACCAACAACGCTGTAGCAGCTCTTCAACGACTGATCGACATGGGTGTAGACCGACACCTGGTTACTGATCCTGCACTGATGACAAGCGTGGTCAATCAATCCCTCTTGCCCGTGCTGTGTTCCCACTGCCGCGTCCCCGCACGCGAGCATCTCGGGCAGCTCAACAGTGCGCTGGTGCAGCACTTGCGCGATTTGGAAGCGATTGATGAGACCTACCTCAAAGGACCGGGATGCCCGCATTGCAAAGGCTTGGGCATCACCGGTCGCACGGTGGTTGCGGAAACTTTGCTCACCGACCTTGAATTCATGCGCGTTTTCAATGGGCAGGGTGCAAGTGCGGCACGTCGCCACTGGGTCAAGGAAATGGGCGGTATTACCAAGACCGCACACACGATCATCAAACTGAAACAAGGATTAGTAGACCCCCGCCACGCCGAAATGACGGTGGGGCCGTTGGACTTTGACCGGCAAATCCTGGAGCTCGCTCATGCTGAGTGACGTCAGAGCGATGCTGAATCGTTGGGCAGAGACCTTCTATGCCAAGCAGTTTGGCAAAAACGAAAGAATCCAGTTCTACGAGAGCCTGATGGGCATCCTTGAGGATGGTGTGTCGCTTGAAGACGCACTGCACACGGTGGCCAGAGCATTCAGCGATAACGGGCAGAAGCTCCATCCAGTGTCCCTTGCCTGCAGGGATATCGCGCAATCGGTAAAAGGTGGGAAATCGCTGAGCATTTCCTGCGAAGGCTGGGTTCCCTATGACGAGAACTCTTTGATCGCTTCCGGGGAAGACACCGGCAACCTGGTGCAGGCATTTCGGGACTGCGTGAGGATCATCGAAGTACGTCAGCGGATCAGCAAACTCGTAGCGTCCGCCACCGTTTTCCCCTCCATGGTGTGGAGCGTCATGGCGGCGTTGCTGTATGTGATTGCAGTGTGGATGGTGCCCTCCATGACACGACGCTCCAACCCCGAGGCGTGGACCGGCGTGCCGGCCTTCCTCTATGCCCTATCGAATTTCGTGACCCACTACGGGCTAGTGACGCTGATAGCTGTAATCGTCTTTATCCTCATATCGATCATCACTCTACCCGTGTTTTGCGGCCTTCAGATTACGGCCGCCAGCCCTTCGTGGAAGCTGCAGTTGAACAAGCTGCTCCAGGTCCTGCGAGTCCGAGCAGAGAGGCTCCCGCCTTGGTCAGTCTACAAGGCGCTCCACGGATCGATCTTTCTGCTCAACATGGCTGTGATGCTGCGCTCCGGCATCAACCAACTAGATGCGCTGACCTCTCTTCAACGCAATGCCTCTCCATGGTTGAAAGAGCGCCTGAGCGCCATTCATTACGGAGTGAGCGCCGGCAAAAACTTCGGTACCGCATTGAAGCTTGCGGGTCATCAATTCCCAGACCCCATGGCGATGCATTTTCTGGAAGTGCTCGCCACCCGCAAAGGCTTCGCTGAGTCGATGGAACGGTTTTCCAACCGGTGGCTGGAGCAAACGCTTCAGCGCGTCGAAGCCATCGCCAAATCTCTTATCGGCATGTCCTCCATGGCCATGGGGGTCATGATGATTCTGGTAGTGGTCGGGATCTTCCAGTTGGCCGGCAATGTGACTGCAACGCTTTAAATCAAACCTAAATGAGGTACTGGAAATGCCAACAAACACTCAAAACAACCAACGCGGATTTCTCTCCCTGGACGGGATGTTCTGGTTGATGCTGATCGCGGTGGCACTTGGTTTCATCGTGTTCATGGGCTACAGAACGTTCGGCAGCTCGGACGTCACCATTGAACAGAGCAATCTCGGCACGTTGCTGAGCAATACCAAACGACTGAAAAGCACCACGGGCTACGCCACGGCAGGCACCAACTTGGCGCCTTCTTTGATCAACCTCGAGGCAACTGGCGGCATGAGCATCAACGGTAATGCCCTGTCCAACCGCTGGAACGGCGCAGTGACCGTAATGAGCAACGGCATGACCTTCACCATCACAGAATCCAACCTTCCGAAAAATGCCTGCATCACCCTTGCCTCGAACATGGCCAAGGACAAACAGACAACGACGGCGATCAATGGCGGCACTGCAATTGCCGGCGAAATCACTGCGGTGGCAGCTGCGACCAGCTGCTCCTCGGACGCCAATACCATCGCTTGGACTTCGTACTAAGGAACTCAGTGTGAGCGTGATCTCTGATGCTGAATTCGTCGACCTGTACCTCGGCGATGGATTTGCCGACGCCAAAGGTCTCCCTGGGCAGGCACGAAGGGTTGAAGCGCCCGCCGAATGGCGGGCAGACCTTGAGCGCTTACGGGCGCAGTGCGAGGAAAAGCACAAGGCAACCCAGGATCCAGAGTTCGCCCTAATTGAAGATGGCGTCGTCCTTCGTGTAACCCAGTTGCTGGATTTGAATGGCAAGCCTGTGTTTGTCGTAAGCAAATCCTCAGTCCAGATCCGTCCATTGGACATGCTGGGTCTGCCCGACTATCTGCAGGACGCGCTGATGAGCGACACGGTACGCGGCCTGATATTTATTTGTGGGGAAATGGGCACAGGGAAAACCTCAAGTGCTGCATCACTGGTGAAAGCACGTCTCGAGGCCTGGGGAGGCATTTGTGTGGCTGTAGAGGATCCTCCAGAACCATTTTTGAATGGCAGGCATGGGAGTGGGCGCTGCATTCAAGTTCCGGTCTCTCGCCGGATGGGGGGATACGAGGAAGCTTTGATCCTAGCGCTGCGCACAAGAGCCGATTTCCTGTTCGTGGGAGAAATTCGCGACAGCTCGACAGCAGCACAAGTAATTCAAGCCTCGATCAATGGCCATCTCATTATCAGCACAGGTCATGCCGGCAGCGTTACTCAAGGCATTGAACGTATATCAGCCCTGGCTCAGCCGTTACTCAATAACGCCCGAGAGCTGCTCTCCAAGGGGTTGGTGGCTGTTCTTCACCAGTCCTTATCAAGTGGCAACGAAGGAAGTCGTCGATTAACCCTGCAGAGCCTGCTTTTCACAGGCGATGACGGACCGGGCATCCGAGAGAAAGTCCATGCAGGAAAGATCACGATGCTCGATCACGACATCGCTCACCAATCATCAAGGAGTCTCTGGAATGACCAGTAGGATCAAGCAGCGGGGGTTCTTGAGCTTGGACATGGCGATCGGATTGGCCGTTTTCTCCGTTGTCGTCACTTTGGCGATCGCATGGCAAATCAAGCAGATGGATTCTCAGGACTATCGAATTGCGGCTGATCAACAGAGAACCATTTCAGAGGCATTGGCCAAATATCTGAAGGATAACTACAGCGTGGTGCTGGCCAACGCGGCAGCAACCGTACCGGTGCAAATAACCGTTCCGATGCTCGTCAACACCAACTACCTTCCTGCAGGTTATAGCCCCACTAACGCCTTTGGGCAGACCATTGTCGGCCTCGCCCGGAAACCCAACGCCAATCAACTGGAAGTGATTGTGGTTACTACAGGTGGGCAGACGATTCCTGAAATGGGTATTCGAACCATCGCTGAAAATCTCGGAGGACCTGGTGGGTTCATCTCTTCTGCCAATCCGAACATCGTCCAGGGCGTGCGGGGTGGATGGCAGGTAGCACTAAGTAACTATGCTATAGCTCCTGGCCCAGGACATACAGCTAGCGCACTTTTTCTTATGGATGGAGCGTTGGCTAATGACTATCTATATCGAAACGCAGTGCCCAATCATCCAGAATTCAACACGATGAATACTGATATCACGATGGGCAACCACAATATTAACAACGCAGGAAGTATCACAGCGTCAGGCAACATAACAGCTAACGCCGACATTACAGCTCGAAACGTTATCGCCACAGCCAATGTTAATGCCGCTACTGCAACCATTACCGGTGATACCAGCACAGGTGGTTGGTTCAGAACACGTGGTGACACAGGCTGGTACAGCGAAAAATGGGGAGGCGGGATTTATCAAAATAGCCCCAACTGGGTCCAAGTTTATAACGACAAAAACTTTTCAACCGGAGGTGAACTATGGGGTGGAAAGATAACCTCGACGGGCAAGATAACGGCCTATGATCGCATTCAGACAAATGAATATTTGTCCCTGGGAGGCATAGCTACCGAGGGGCAACAGTGCAGTGACCGAACCCTTCTTGCAAAAAGCGCCGCGGGAATAACGTTGTCCTGCGAACAAGGCTTATGGAAAAGACCAGGTGGGTGGGAATTCCAGCTGATCCAGGGCACCTGCCAGGCGCCTGCCAGAGGAAGTGTGACCTGCTCCCTTGGCGACACTACATGGAAGTCATGCTCTTTAACTGGCGCTTTTGGCATCGGGGATAGTGAGACTGGGTACATCTTCAGAAATGCAAGTGGATGGTTTCTCTCCACATCTCGACTTTCCTGGCCAGGTCTTTTCTATTGGAGCTGCTTCAAATAAAGCATCCATTTATAAAATTTCAAAAACGTTTTATAGTATGTTTATGGGGATTATTGCAGTGCAGACGCTTGAGAATAACGTTGAGTATAGTGCTGGAGAATTACAGACCTGGCTAAGCACCCGAAGCAGGATATGCTCAACTGTGCTATGGCGTCGCGCACTAGAAGAAAAAGAGGCATTCGAGGTCGGCGAGTTCACTTACAAGTTACAACCAACGGCCTCTGGTCGTTATTTAGTAAAAAAGATCGCCACTATGGAATTAATCAATCCACAACGCAAACCAATGAGCATCAAGCGAGCCGCAAAGTGGACTGTCATTGCGCTTGGCCTAGTAGGAATTTGCTTAACATTGATTATCCTCACGAAATAGTTTTGTTATTGACGCGTAGGTGGTAACAACCACCATTTTGTGGATGGAGCTCATATCATGACAATGCAATGGCTCGTTTTGATGATTGTGCTCATTGCCTCCAGCATTTTCATGGAGAACCAACATCAGGACCAACGTACATCCGACTACGCTACCCTCGACTCACTGGGTCGCGGCTTTCTGGTGTACCGATCTGCCGCTACCGAATATGCCCAGGCCAACCCGGGCTTCAGCGGAGTACCGAGCGATTCTGCGCTCAACCTACCTGGGTGGTTTGTGAAACCTGTGGGCGTAGGTTCTTACATCTCATCAGGAACGGCCTATACTTATTTTGATGGGGTTGCACCGTCAGGCTTGCCTTCTGTGCTGGTAGACCTGACAAAGACAACTACCGTTGGTTTAAAGCGTTCAGGAATGCTGATTTCACAGATAACTGGGGCGACCGGTATAGCAATTCCGTCCCCTGTTCCCGAAGGTGCGGTCGTCGCAGTCAATTAGTCTGAGTCGACCGACTTTGAAAGGCGCCGGGTTGCATAAGCTCCGGCCTATCAACATAATGATCACAACAACGTTTCCACCCCGTTGGCTACTGGCGGTCATCAGTAGCGCCCGGTGATGCGGCTTGCCTCATCACCAACCCCAAAGCACGCATAGCTCCGGGAAGGGCGTGCGGACCTGGTTCAGAGCTCTCCCTGTGTCTCCCTGTTCAAGCCAGACACGCAGCCGTCTAACTCGTGAATTGCGAGTTCAAAGGCACATAGGGCTCTGTTGAGGTTCGAAGCACCGTAGTCTAAGGGCCACACTGGTGTTGTGGCCCACACTTTTTAAAGCTCACACAATAGGTAGCCTGATCATCTTGCAAAGGATGATCAGGCTACCTATTGGTAGCTGCTTTTCCTTGCCGGTGGCCCGCCGGCGAAACGCAGGGCTCCCTTTGTGCGCGGATGCGTGCCTTATGCTAGCTGGCCTCAGCCACGATAATCGGCCAGGTGTTGGAAGTAAGACGTTCAGATCACAGCCCAGGGATCAACAACGCCTTCATCCCGCACAGGTGGTATTTTTTTCTGAAAGACGCTACTTACTACATCCGAGAGTGACTGTTGACCCAGCTACTCTCGGTAGCTTCTCCTGTCGACCTGAACCTTCTTTGCCCTCCGCGAAATATCCCTCTCCGCTTGACACATCACCATCCCCCCTTCGATGATATGGACGTGCTTTGCTGACGTCGTCAGCATCATGCCCAGGCAGTCAGGATCTTGAAGACTGCGACACGATGTTCGTGTCAGATCCGCCCAAGACCGCTGAGCTTCTGGTAGCGCGGTCGGTCGACAATCGTCGATGGAAGCACCTTATGCAACTCACCTCGCGGGGAATCACTTCCCCAACGGGGTCAGTGGGTTCTCCGCATTCAACCTGCAGGAGAATCACCATGTCCAAACTTGCTTATGGCTTCGGTTTCGCGCTTGGCACCATCACGCGACAGTTTCTGCGTGCGGTAAAGAAAACCAGCGCTGCGCCCACAGCTATCCATACCAAAGCAGCTCCGTTGCTTCCACCGCCCTGCGTACCTGAGCGTCTCGTACGTGAGATGGATCATGTACCGGCAATAACTCGTAAAGGTGTCGACCTGAACCTTTGGTACGCGGCTAACACTCGAGTGGTCGAAAAGCCAGCTCGGAAACCGCGTAAGAAGCCAGCTGCACGCTCGTTGGTGCCAGCAACTTGCTAAGTCTGCGTCCTTCGCCTCTGTAGGGAGCCTTCCCAAAGGGAAGGTTTCCTCAGAGTTTTCACGGTAGGGGCTTGACAAGCGACAATCGTATTTCCATGATCTGCACATGTATCGCTGACGTCGTCAGCAACATGCCCAAGTAGTCTGGATCCGCAAGACTACGATGCGGTTTTCTGCATTGATCCACTCCCAAGATCGCCATAGCTTCCGGTAGCGCGATCAGTCGACTGAGTCGATGGAAGCACCTTTCCCACCCATGACGGGCCTACCCCGTCAGGGCAGGCCTCTCACTTTTGGAGGTCTGATGAAAACTGAACTGGCTCTCTACCAGGCGTTGATTTCGATTAACGTCCCGGAACAGAAGGCAAATGCTGTTATTGAAGCTTTGGAGACCGACATGCTTTCACGTTTGGCTACCAAGGCAGATTTAACTGCTCTTGCTGCAGAGTTCAAATCTGAGATTTCACAGCTTGAAGTCAAGCTCACCATTCGCATGGGCGTCATGTTGTCTGCAGCTGTCGGTGTAATGATTGCTGCAATGAAGCTGATGCATTAAACAACCTTAAGCTCCACCCACCCTCGCGGGGAATACTTTCCCCCTAGGGCGAAGTGTTTCTCCGCTTTCTGTTATTTCGAAACTGGAGAATCACCATGAGCACTAATCAATCCAACGAAGCAAAATTCTTCGACCTTCACACCACTGGTATCGGTTATCTCAACCGTATCCGTGAAGTGAAACCTCGCGGCAAAGGTAAGCCATTCATGGCAGTTACCGTTGCGGCTCTGCGCGGCTCGATGGATGATGCCGAGTATTCCTATATCGACTGCAACGTGGTCGGCGCTGAAGCTGAAAAGCTGATTCGTCGCAGCCAAGCAGCCGTTGAAGCCGGAAAGAAGGTCCTTGTGAGCTTCCGCATCGGTGATATCTGGACCGACGCATTTACCTACGAGAAAGGCGATAAAAAAGGTCAACCTGGAGCAAGCCTCAAGGGACGCCTGTTGTTTATCGGCTGGATCAAGGTGGATGGCCAAACCGTCTATGAAGCAAAGCCTCGTGAAGTAGAACCAGTTGTTGAAGACGGCGAAGCGGAACCTGAAGCACAGCTCGCAAGCGAAGAAGCATCCGAGCCAGTAGCAGAGGAACAATCCAAGCCAACGCCCGCTAAACAGCAGCGTACGGCATCTTGATTCACTTTGTTGAAAGGCACCCTTCGGGTGCCTTCATTATTATCAAAGTCCGCAGGGAACACCTCCCTTCCGGGCACGGTGATTCTCGTCCGTTGGAGACTCACCTTTATGAACACGTTATTTACGCAATCTCTCGATATACGCGTTGCTTATGCAAAAGCGGAAATCTATGGCGACGAGATTACCCAATATGAGGCTGAGATCGAGGCTCATATTCTGGGTGCCGACGCGTACCGCGCCGGCCAGCCGATCGTACCCGAGCTGTTCAAAACCGTTCCTGCGCTCAGTCGAGCTTGGGGCGAAGGAGTGAACGCGGCCATTAATGGTGGCGGTTGGTCACGCTTTACTGAAGAAGACCAGCAGCAGCTAATAACACCGGAACCATACATTGTGTCGGATTTTGCATACGGGAAACTTGCATTCGCCGAGTGCGGTATCGAGTACCCCCTCCAAATACTGAAGAGCGCTGCGGGCTATTACATTGGTACCGCTGATGAGTTTGAACCGGTATCAAGGGAGTCCGAAGAATACTACCGCAGCGAATATGCCGCGAAACAAGCTTTTGACCTCAACCTCTGGACACAACGCCACGTGTGCTGGTCCTGACATAACCAAAACATACCTAACCGGGAAACCACTTCCCGGACGGGCCGGGTGGTTTCTCACACCTGGAGATAAACATGCAAAGCACCACTAACCTCGTGTCGTCTGACCTGCTCAAGCTCCCGGTCGTTTTAACACCCCGGGCCTGGCAGGAAGCGGTGCATATTGAAAACCCTCAGGATGCAAGTGTTGTCAGTGAGCGACTGGGCGAAGTTGTCCTGGAGGCCTACCGAGAACTGCACTTGCAACCTGACAGCACACAGATCCATTTCGGCCTCTATCGTTTATTGCCTGCCGGCAATAGCACTGATCGAGTCTGGCTGGACCTAAAACTTGACCGTATAGAATCACCGCCAGGCGTTTTCTATCTGTACATCTCACTCAAGGAAGAAACTCATACTTCTTGCCCGTAATCCTTCGACAATCACAGCACTGCCCAAAGCCCGACACCTGTCGGGCTTTTTTCATTCGTAGCAGTGTGGAGCTGCCCATGATCAACATCCCCGGCCAACTGGCCATCCGTACCATCAGCGGCCGTAATGGCGAATTCAACGTCGGACGGCTTTCGACCTCTATCGGTGAGTTCGTGATCAAAGACGCACTCCTCGATCAGTACGATGAAGGCAAATACCGAGGCGACTTTCTGATAACGGAGATCCGTCCTTCGTATTACTCCACAGCAGGCCGCCTGATCGTTGAGATCCGTGCAAGGCTGGAAAGCATGAGCCTCGACGACGTCGACAATCTGACACCAGAAGACGCCGCCAGGCTCTCGCCAAACGAGCCTGACCCTATGGATGAAGAGTCTTCTTCCAACCTCTCCAAGCCTGTGCAGCGTAATAATCCGCCCGCCCTACCGGCCACCAATAAACAGGTATCAAAAGAGGATGCCCCGTTCGGGATGACCCCGACCGGCGCAACCAACGACCTCGAGGCAGATGCCGAGTTGTTCGGCACAATCTGGCCTCTAAGCTATACAGTCAGGCTGGACACAACTGTTGATCGTCAGCAACTACGCCAACAGTGCAGTCGGCTCTCGGAGCTCGGCTATTTACACAACTTCAAACTGCAGGTATGGAATATCTCCAATACCTAACGATGCCGGCGATACGCCAAGCCAATCGGCACATTCATGAGAGGCTCCCTCCTGGGCGCTCCTCGACTCAACAGGAGCAGCACATGAATCTAATCTTCAATAACCTGACCCAACAAATCCTTGAAAACATCGAAGATCAGCTCGCCAATAACGAGGTATCGACGAATGAGGAGCTTTGGGACTTCTTCGTAGAGGAGCTCGAAATGACGGCAGAACAAGCCGATGGCGCCGTTGCCCTTCGCCCCAAATACCTGGGGCAAATCTTTCTCACTGGGCACAGCCCACTATTTCAAAACGAGACGGTCTAGTTTGGCGCGGGGAGTCAGATCGATCTGGAGGGCATCACCATCAGGCTTTGTGTTAACGACAGAAAAGCCCTCCCAAAAAGGAAGAAAAGTATAATATCGCACATAAGAACGCCGGTTTGTTAGATGTGTTTGCTCGCACGAACATCATCAATCAAATCGGCGTTCTTGTTTCTGTGTTGCCCGGAATTCCTTGAAGGTAAGCGTCCGGTAAACACGCCTTCCTGACGCCAACGCCTTAATAGTTGAGATCGGTAGTAGACCACGCCGCACGCTTGCGACGCTTTAGCTGGCGCTGAGATTGAGCGGATGCTTGAACAACGTGACGTGGCCTAGGCCGCGATACAGGACAGGTTAGGAAATTCGCGGCCTCATCCAGACGCTGAGTTAGGCACGCGTCTGCAGTGCCCTGTTTACGTAAAGAGATGAGTTTAGCGACTAGATCAATTAGGCGAAATTCTAGCAAAGAATCCCGCCTAATCCGGTAGTCAGGCCGTCCTAGCGCGATTTGTGGCAACAATTTGCTCATCTGTAAACTGACTGCCGGGAACCATAAATTTTGCGATAAGTGCGTCTCGGTTTTGAGGTGCCCGTACCTTGTCTGCCGCCTCCAGCGCCATCTTCAGCTCCGGCAATGTTAGCTCGGTGCAGTAGGCTGGTGTTCCTGGTTGCTGACGCCACGAATCTTCAAGGCTACCAGCGGCAAGCGCGATAAAGCCCGTATCCTCAACGAGATCCTGCGCGACGGCCTCTGCATGAGTGTCATCCCCTGCTACATGTAAGCCAATGCGTGTCGAAGATCCAGTTGGTTGCCGATTGTCGGCAAGAGTCGCTGCAAGGACGGCGTTCCAAGCCTTAATGACCGGGCGGCTAAACTGCTCGCTTACCCAAACGTTCACGGGCTTGCCGTCGTCAACTTCTATGATTGCCCCGTCGCGTCCCGGATAGTAATTGGACGTGTCAATGACAACGACTTTCTCGGGGACATTCTTTAACGTCTGTTTGAGATCTGGATATTTTGGGAAGGGTATCGAGAGGATCACAACGCCTACCTCGGACACTGCCTCTTCCTTGGTCACAGCGTGTGCGCCGATTTCACTGACCAGGTTTTGAAGGCTTTCGGGGCCTTTCGAATTTGCCAGCTTAACTTCATGGCCGCACGCGACGAGCTTGCGGGCAAGGGTAGCCCCAATATTGCCGGCGCCGCTAACTCCGATTTTCACTTCAATAACCTCCTCACCCACAACCAATATTCAAGTTGCTACCTGGCTAGGTGTGCGAATGAATCAAGCGTGTCGCAAAGCCGCTGCGATCTGGGGTGAGCACGCATGTCGCTTGACTCAGGTAAATACGACTCTTCAAGAATGAAAGGTTACGCTGTCGGTAATCGGCACACGATGCCAGCGTCTAGCGGCATCCAAATTACCGCCATTCGCCCCTTTTGGGTCGGTAGCGACGACCACTTTCGACAATCGGTGTTAATGGTTAAGCCTCAGTCCGTTCCGCATCTCAACGGTGTCATCGACCTAACCCCTCACATCGAACGGCACTCTCGAGCTCCGTATCGCCGAGCATCATTTCAAAACCCGCGGTTTCTTCCTTACGAGATAGTTCAGTGATTAAGGAATCAGAATTTGCGATGAAAATATTGACCGCGGCCGGCGTTAAAAAACTAGGTAATTATGTTACTCAGCAGCGTTGCGAGGAGTTTGAGGTAATTTCGTGTCTGTGCTTAGCGACACCGCTACGTAGCGTAAATTTTTAGCTAGCCGTATTATTTTTGACGACGGATAACGAGATAGCTACAGCAGAATTACAATTCTGACACAATCCCAGCGGAACCTTCTTTTTTTGAGCCGTGTCAAAGTAGGCTGTTGACTAGCACCGTATCGCCGGCTAGAGGAGACGCAGGTCTGCAAAAAATCGCATACCAACAACATACTTTCATCCTAAACTACAATTAGTTTAAATGAGTTTTATTAGCCGTTCTGAAAGGTAGGATCCATATTTGTGTTTTTGTTTGTAGCGATGAGAATCTAGATTGAAGCCAACCACTACATTAGGCAAGGAGAAGCATGTGGGATCCAATCACGCTCATGGCGGTGCCGCTCTACGTGAAGGACACCAGAAAAAACTACTCATGGCGCTTGCCCTGACTGGTATTTTTATGATTGCGGAGGTTATCGGAGCATGCGTTACCGGCAGCCTAGCCCTGCTGTCTGATGCATCACATATGCTCACAGATACTGCTGCTCTGGCAATTTCACTGATTGCTCTCCAAATAGCCAAGCGGCCAGCGGACCAGAAACGGACTTTTGGATATGCTCGCATAGAGATCCTAGCCTCAACGTTCAATGCCTTATTACTCTTTATGGTCGCTGCCTACATTTTGTACGAGGCGTATCAGCGCTTGCTAGTACCGTCGGAGATTGCTACCGGTGCGATGATGTGGATCGCAATTGGGGGTCTTTTTGTGAACCTGATATCGATGCGTCTGCTCTCCTCTGCCAGCAGTGAAAGTCTGAATCTCAAGGGAGCCTATCTTGAAGTCTGGAGCGACATGCTTGGTTCATTGGGCGTGATCATAGCGGCACTTGTCATCCGATTTACAGGTTGGAGCTGGGTCGATACGATTGTCGCCGTAGCAATCGGTATATGGGTGTTTCCACGTACTTGGCAGTTGTTGCGCGAAAGCTTGGGGGGTACTTATGGAAGGGGTACCCGACAATCTCAATATTGCGGAAATAGAGTCCCTGATACTTGGAGTAGATGGGGTCATGGAGGTCCATGATCTGCATGTTTGGGCTCTAAGTAGTGGCCGCAATATCCTGACGTCGCACGTAGTCGTGCGAGATTCATTAAATCGAGATGTTATTCTCGCATCAGTCATTGACGCGGTGAGTAAATCGTTCGAAATTCATCACTGCACGATTCAAATGGAGCAAGCAGCCTTTCATGATAATGCTCCGAAGACTTCACACTAGTCGTTTTTTTGATGACGCTAATTGTTGTATTTGCAGGCAGAAGCCCTAAGAAAAATCGACTTAAGATGCGTTCCCCAAGACTATACGCGCTTTTAAATATGCATTACTGCCACCTCTAAATTTAACGACTAATCGAGTTGACCGGCGGCCAATATTAAAGGAGCCTTCAGGCAGATTCGCCTGCTACGCGCACTGAAGGCATCCGCCAGCTTTGGCCTTAAAAACCTTACCATTGACAGATTCTCGATTATTCCAAACAATCAATTTATCATAACTATCAATAATATTGCGCAAAAATTACAAATTTGCAAAGCTTACGCGCATTTAGCCAATTCGCGCTAGGATCAGTTATTATTGAGTTAATGTAATGCGCATGAAAATAAATAATGAAATTAAACACCAAGCACACAGCAGTACTACCAATCAGCGTATAACCACACTGGCGGCCGATTGGACTATTATTTTACTCACATCCTGAGATAAGTTATGCGCGTTCTAGTTGTGGAAGACGAAACCAAAAACGTAGAATACCTTCAGCAGGGCCTTTCTGAAAGCGGGTACATCGTAAATATAGCAAACAATGGTGTTGATGCCGCTCACTTATTCAATACTAATATTTATTCGTTTCTGCTTCTCGATGTGAACCTCCCTGACATCAATGGCTTGGACCTTTTGGAAGTCATTAGAGAAACCAGCCGGGTCCGCGTCATTATGCTGACTGCCTGGGGACGAACCAACGACAAGCTCAAGGGTTTGGACGGTGGCGCAGATGACTACCTCGTCAAGCCCTTCGAGTTTCCCGAGCTGCTTGCTCGCATGCGCTCGCTGCAAAGACGTGGCGACGAGCTTTTTGAGAAAAACGCGCTGAGAATTTCGGATGTAGAGCTCGACTCTGTGCGCCATCGGGTGTTCCGTGGATCTACACGCATAGACCTCAACACCAAGAAATTTGCTCTCCTGCACCTTCTCATTAGTCGAGCTGGCAAAGCACTTACACGCTCTCAGAGCATCTGGCTGATATGGGACATGAACTTTGACTGCGATAATAACGTTATTGACGTCTCTATCCGGCGATTACGCTCGAAGATCGATGATCCATTTGAGACCAAGCTCATACATAAACTTCGAGGCATAGGGTACGTTCTGGAGGAGCGCGCATGAGGCCGTTCAGTCTGGCTGTGAAGCTGGGATTCAAAGTCGGTTTGATGAGCGCAGCGCTGCTCCTCCTTTTCGCCACCTTTGGGTATGTGATGGTGAGCCAAGCTCTCGAGAGAAACTCCCGAATGGACCTCGAAGTGAAAATGGCGGGTATGACTCACAACCTATCCGCTATCACTAGTATCG
Organism: Pseudomonas sp. KT_2_4; assembly: GCF_041410225.1. Lineage (NCBI taxonomy): Bacteria > Pseudomonadati > Pseudomonadota > Gammaproteobacteria > Pseudomonadales > Pseudomonadaceae > Pseudomonas > Pseudomonas sp. KT_2_4. The sequence goes on along the minus strand of NZ_CP166962.1, from coordinate 4,785,430 downwards.
CTGATGTCAATCCAGACGCGCACCAGCTAGTTGACTTGGTCATGGGGCACAATAATCTGTACGTCAGCATCTTTGAGTCAGGACAAACGCAAACTCCACTGCTCTCAATAGGTTCGAAGGCAGTCAACCTGGAAGTGCACAAGTTCAAGCCAACCGAGCAGGTTAAACAGCACGAGTGGCGTGACTCCACGGGTCGCCCGCTACTTAGCGCTTCGCGAGTAATGAATCTAGGCGATGGAACCGAAGTTAGTGTGTTCATGACCATGGACCAGTCAGCCAACCAAGCCCTGCTCGATGCATTGCTAACCTGGGCGCTGATGGTCTCGCCTCTTATTCTCTTGCTGATCTTGGCCATTGGATGGTGGACTGTGCGCAGAGGACTACTGCCTCTGACCAAGTTCTTGAGGATTGCCTCGAAAATTTCCACCGAGAGCCTTGATCATCGCCTACCAACGAAGGGGATGCCGGCAGAACTGAAGAAGCTCGGCGATGGAATCAATATCATGCTGATGCGTCTAGATGATGGGGTTCAGCAGCTATCGCAGTTCTCGGACGATCTTGCTCACGAACTGCGTGCACCTTTGTCCAATCTCATGGGTAAGGCTCAGGTTGCGCTGACCCGGGAAAGGTCTCTTCCTGAGTACCGAGAAGTCTTGGAGTCGTGCACGGAAGAGTTGGACCGCATGAGTCGAATGGTTTCCGACATGCTATTTCTAGCCCAGGTCAGCCACCCCGCGTCAATGGTAGAATTCGAAAATGTCTGTTTGCTCGACGAAATTCAGCGGGTCTGCGACCTCTTCAGCATTACGGCCGAAGAAGGCGAAATACAACTCCAGCTCACAGGAAATGGCGTGGTGCGTGGCAATCAGATAATGATTCAACGAGCCATCTCGAACCTTGTCTCGAACGCGATTCGCTACTGCCCAAGAGGCCGGACGGTTTACGTGAAAGTTCAACGCGGTGCTAACGGAACTACCTTGAGTGTTGGTAACCCGGGGCGCGGAATCGCCAAGGAACACCAGGTGCATTTGTTCGAGCGGTTCTACCGTGTAGACAAAAGCCGAGCACGAAATGAAGGTGGTACGGGTCTGGGCCTAGCTATAGTACAGTCAATTATGGGATTGCATCAGGGTTCTGCGAGCGTAGAAGTGACTGATCAGAATTTTACCTGGTTTCACCTCAACTTTCCCGACACCCAAATGAAGCAAACGCAAATGGGCGCAGCCTAGGTCCCGTATATGGAGGGGGCCGATTTTAGAAGAGCTCTCTTTTTTACTTGAAAGCTTTAATGCCTGAGGGCTGCCGTATTGTTTTGGTCTTTAGCTCGACGTCTAGAGGGGAAGGCAGCCCTACCCGAAAATATGGCGAGCAGCCACATATAACGCGACCTTATCGGCACGCGCCTTAAACTCTTTCACGCCCCTCTGAGTGAACCACAGACGGAGTCAAAAAAATTCGACAGCCAGTTTGACTAACCGCCAACGGCGCCGCATTTGAGATGCCAGCTAATCTAGCCGTTAGCTTCGATGCGTAAACAAAAATATCCAATCGCTGCTACACAGTCTTTAGATCGTTTATGGCTAGCTTCCACTAGTGGCAAAAAATCCAAAAACATCAATGGCTTAGATATCACATTAAAGGTTATGAAAGAAAAATAGCCTGCTTCGGAGCTTTCACAAACACAAAATTTATACCGTTTCACCAAACGCATAAATTACGAAATTGTAATGATTCCCTCACCCTGCTGTTAGCTTCAAAATCCTAAACTATCAAACCACAAAGGCTGCTAGTTAAGCAGACCTAGTAAACATCGAGGGCACAATGAAATTCATAAAACTCCTCTCTATTGGTATCGTACTGACTGGATTTATGAGTTCCGCTTTTGCTGAAGACGGTTTCGAGCGAACCAAAAATTTCAAAGATAACTTCCGAGCCGAGCAAGCTCGTCTATGGGGTCCTGATGTATCGGAGAAAAGTAAGCAGAAAATTGCTCAAGAAAAACAGAAAGAACCTAAGGGCATTAGCAGCAAGTCGACAACTAAGAGACAGTAAAAAACAATTAACACGATCAAAGCCATCGACAAAAAGCCAGATTAATATCTGGCTTTTTAGCAACCTCTCCCTAATTGTACTTATTAAATAATTTTTCAGCATCAAAGATAAATCCTGAGATGGATTATTCACTTTAAACTGAAAAGCAGCTAGAAATTTAAATACTCTCTTCGCCGGGCTCTTACTTTCAACGGGAGCCAGTAGCACTATCTCCTAGAATATTTTCACCATCCTGTGCAGTGTCCTTCCAGCGGCATAGAAGCAGTTGGCTCGCGTTCGTTTCAGTGATTATTTTGCAACCAACGTCTACAGGTAGATCAGAATCGCTGTCGCGCAAACGCCTGGAAAGGTAGAACGATCTGTCGCGAGGCCACTTGTCAGGATCTTTGATGCTTTTGGACATTCCCCGGCTATAAAACTCCGACGAATACGAGCGGCGGCCAGGATAAATCAGGGGGCCCGATTGAGACGACTGCACATCCAGCCAGGCCTGCACTAAATCTCGCTGGTTCTGAGGACGATCCTCAAGCACACCGTTATAGATAATACCGGCGCCCGCGACTGGCAGCATCAGAGCGCTCGCTGCAGCAGCCCAAGCAGTCTTTCTGCCCACTTCGCTGATACATTCGGCAAGGAGTAGCGTCCATGCAGGCAGAGCAGGAAGAAGATAGGTCCAGAGAATGTTACCAGAGAAAGTAAAGAAAACAGGTGTCGCCAATGCCCAAAGCCAAAGGTATACATCGAAGCGCTGCATCGTCCCACGCCTGCTAATAACGAGGGGTAGAAAGAAAGTCCAAGGAAGCAACGCTAAGCCAAGCTGAATCCATATGGTGCCGTAGGGCTTGGCGTGAGCACTCCCGTAGAGATCCCCGGCCCAATCACTTACAACATATCGGCTCCAGTGCTCGCCGACAAAAAAATACTCAAGGAAACCCGGCGTCTTCATTTCGGCTGCAATGTACCAAGGCACTGATATACCTAACATGAGAGCAATCCCCGTTACCCAAGGAAGCCTCAATACCCGATTCCATTGCTTGTAGATGACGATCCAAAAAAATGCTGGCGCGCCCATCAGTACCAAGGTCAGTGGCCCTTTAGCAAGCAGGCCCAAGCCGAGAGCTAAGAACATAAGGTAGGCATCCCCTTTGCCTGCGCACTTCATCCAACGCCAGAAACCATAGCTGGCCAACAGGATCGAGAACGATAAAACGGGGTCAGTCAGCACAACACCACTGGACACCAAGCCCAGCGCCGTGCCGGAAAAGATGATGGCTGCCCAAATGCCCGCCTTGCGCGATACCTCCTGTGTCGCGAGCCTGATGATGATGAAGCAGCTTGCCAAGTGGAGAAACCAGGCTGGGAATCGAGCAGCAAACTCATTGGTGCCGAATACCGTCATGCTCGCCGCTTGGGTCCAGAAAGACAGCGGTGGCTTGCCCCAAAATGGAACTCCGTAATCGAACATCGGAGTCACCCAGTCACTCAGTTCAACCATCTTGCGTGCCATTTCAGCGTAGCGTGCTTCAGAGGTATCCATCAGGGGATATACGCCCAGCCCCAGGAGACGCAAAAGCAGAATCGAACTCAGGATGAACCACAATGTTCGCTCGCTTTTCAAATTCAGCATTTCTTACCCTCGAGTGAGGAAGCCGGAGGATGAATAGTCATGGGTCGCGCTTCATTATTACTATTTAGAAAATAAAGGGGGCGGCGTTTGACCTCCGCGAGCGTTACGCCTACGTACTCGCCCACCAGTGCAACACCCACGCACATGAATGAAGCAATTCCGACAAGCAGGTGATGGATGTCAAAGGAGCCTGCTACCAGTACTGCGAGCAGGTAGCAGATGCTGGAGACAAAGAAACTGAAGCTAATGAGACTGAATATACGAAGCGGCTTGCGGGAGAAGCTGAGAATACTTTCGATGGCTAGGTCCAGCAGGCTAGCGGCGTTCCACTTGGTATTGCCGGCATGACGGGAAGTGCGATTGTAGGGTAACTCAATGGTGCGAAAGCCTACCCAGCCGATCAAACCCTTAAGAATTCTGGAGCGTTCGTCCAGCGCTCTTAAGGCGGCCAATGGAGCAGGACCAATCAGACGGAAGTCACTGACATCCACCGGAAGATCAACTTTCTCCACCAGGCGCTGCATGATCCAGTAATAGCTACGTGCACTCGTGCGTTTTAGCCAGGAGTCGCCAGTTCGCAAGTCGCGTTGCATGTTCACAACGTCGTAACCCATCTGCCAATGATATACCATACTCGAGATGAGTTCAGGTGGATCCTGAAGGTCGACATCAATGAAGATCAATGCGCTACCGCGTGCATGGTCGATCCCTGCACTTAACGCAGCCTCTTTTCCGAAGTTCCGACTTAGGAACAGGCATCGTACATTTGATCCATCTTGATAGTGTCGAAGTAGGTCTGCAGTTTGATCGCTACTACCATCGTCGACATAGAGAATCTCGCACGAAACAGGCAGGCGCTTTACAACTCTGGTGATGCGCTTGTGAAATTCCGGAATGGTTTGCTCTTCTTGAAAGCAAGGAACCACTATTGTTAACAAGGGGTCAGCGCGTTCGGAAAGCCGATGTGATGTCCGCATGATTGAATGTCCAGAAACGATGCGCAGTGAATCCGAGCGCAGTTAGGGTTAAAGTCACTAAAATCTGAGAGACAAGCGGTGAGAGATTGAATTTAATCAGAACCCACATACCTACACCATTACCGATATTAGTTGCCAACGAGACAAGTACAAACCTGATAGGTTGAAGCTTATAAATTCCCGTCGCCACGAAACTGAGCCTTCTATTACCAATATAGCTAATAATAGCACCTATCACGCCTCCGCCAACGCTGGCTAACACTGGATCAGTAACTCCATTTACAATAAGCAGGAGAAATACAAAATAGTGCCCCCCGGTTGCTACGAATCCAATGCCTAGATAACGAATAAGCAAAGCTATGATCGACATGCTTGTATTTTCCATCTACAAAGACTAAACAACCCGAAGTGAAAAAAAAGTGAACTGCATGTAATTTCAGAACTAAATGATGCAGCACCTCGACAATAGCTGTGCCACCCAACAAACACCAAAAAACCCTAATAATAAACTGAACAAATAACTCTAGCATGATCCAGAGATTACAATTCTGATAAGAGCATATACATGATGGCACTTTAGATCTTGGACAATTAAGCACTTTCTCAAAACATGAAAACCAGTAACGACACCAATAATTACACCAATTAAGTATCAACTTACCAACCAGTGATCCATTTTCTCACGAGCGCCCATCAGTTTAAACAAGAAGCAACCTGCTAAACGTACGTGTCGTCGAGCTAAGCCCATATATTCAGTGTTTATTTTTGGTTGGGTAGCAAGCTAGTACGACCCAGAACTTGCTGCCACACCATCGACTTTCGTTTTTCGTTCAAAGCCTGAGGACTCACCTAAAGCAATTATCCGGAGTTAAGTCTTTAAGTAAGCCTAAGCCCCGAGCCAATTATAAACTTTCCAATAAACACCCTTATCAAGCCGCACTTCGACTGAGTCAGTGCTCATGCTTTGCCTGGATGTCACAGAAATCAGTTTTTTTCAAAATTCGCTGCTTCTGAGTGCAAATTCGCCGGCCTAAATTTTTTAGCTGGACTTGACTTACTTTTGGGGAGGGGGGCAAGGACTGACAATCTTTGGTTAAAACATGTCAAGGACCATAGAAAACGCCAGGCATCGCCTGGCGTTTTTCTATGGCCTCTAAAAATCCTATCGATGCATTCAATTTTTGTTGTTGACACATTGGGAAAACAAAGAATAACGAATCGTATTAAGCTCACCCCGCGAGTCTTCGTAGGTCATCAACCGTTGATACACCTCGCAAGTACGGGGATCCTGGGACTGACGCACAAATTTTGCAACATCAATCTTCATTCCATACTTGTAGTCCTGAATCTCTGGTATTGGCTTATTATTTTTCGCCGCATAGCTAGCCACGGCGTTCTGATGTTCCTGAATATATTGCAACTGCTTCTTTTCGGAAAACGTAGTAGCTTGTGAAACTATAGGCAAAACAGCTAGGGCTGCCGCAATGATAAGCTTTTTCATAAGGTCCTCTCAATATCAATCTTATTGGGAGTAACCTTATCAACTCACAGGCATCACCGGCATGACGGTAAACTTACAATTTTGAAAGGTGACAACAATATCCAGAATGAAAAGCCCACAACGTTGCTGTGGGCTTCTGTTATGGGCTATCAGCTACCCGCTTCATCACCATCATCATCTTTGCGGTGTGCCCATTGATACAGAGCAGGAAGCACCAACAGAGTAAGCACGGTAGACGAAAGAATCCCGCCAATCACCACTGTCGCCAGTGGCCGCTGAACTTCAGCACCGGTACCTGTTGCGAGAGCCATCGGGATAAATCCGAGGGATGCGACTAGGGCTGTCATCAGAACGGGCCTTAACCGTGTCAACGCGCCTTCATCTACCGCTTGCCGGAGGGTACGTCCTTCCTCCCGCAGCCCGCGGATAAAAGAAATCATAACCAGGCCGTTTAGAACTGCCACACCGGACAGCGCAATGAAGCCAACTCCCGCCGAGATAGACAGCGGGATATCCCGCAACCACAGTGCAACTACACCGCCGGTGAGTGCGAATGGAATTCCGGTGAAGACCAGCATGCCATCCTTCAAGTTGTTGAACATCAGGAACAGCAGTGTCATGACCAGAAGCAATGCGACTGGAACAACGATCTGCAGACGCTTGGCTGCTGATTGCAACTGCTCAAACTGGCCACCCCAGGTAGTCCAGTAGCCTGCTGGGATCTGCACAGTAGCCAGCGACTTAGTCGCTTCTTCAACGAACGAGCCTAGGTCACGGCCTCGAACGTTTGCACTAACTACTACCAGCCGTTTCCCATTTTCGCGGCTGATCTGGTTCGGGCCCAACTGCAAGTCAAGATTAGCGACTTGGGACAGAGGAATGAACCCTATCTGATTAGCATCCTGAGCAACATTAGCAGGCACAGGAATCAGCAAGCTGGACATACCCGCTACGTCAGTGCGCACGGTCTCAGGCAGTCGCACCACCATATCGAACCGACGATCGCCCTCATACAATGTACCTGCCTGGCGGCCACCCACAGCAATAGCAATTGAGTTTTGCACATCCGCGATGTTCAAACCGTAGCGTGCTGCTTTTTCGCGGTCGATGTTGATGGTTAACACAGGAAGGCCGGAAGTCTGCTCAACCTTGACCTCCGATGAGCCCGGTACCGCTTTAAGCGATGCCGCGATTTTGTTGGCGGTGCTGTTGAGCGCGTCCATGTCATCGCCAAAAACTTTCACCGCAACGTCACTACGCACGCCCGAAATCAGCTCGTTGAAACGCAACTGGATCGGCTGGGACAACTCATAGTTGCTTCCCGGGACACCTGCTGCGGCTTTCTGCACCTCAGCGATCAGCTCATCACGAGGCTTATTGGGATTTGGCCACTGATCCTGAGGCTTAAGCATTATGTAGGCGTCAGAGGCGTTAGGCGGCATTGGATCAGATGCGATTTCTGCAGTACCCGAGCGTGCGAACATCCGCTCTACTTCTGGGACCTGCGCTATTACCGCTTTCTCCAGGCGCTGTTGCATCTCGACGGACTGAGTAAGGCTCGTTCCGGGCACTCGCATAGCCTGCATCGCAAAGTCGCCCTCACTAAGGCTGGGAATGAACTCGCTACCCATACGACTTGCAAGTATACCGCTAAGTACGACCAGAGCTACTGCAGCCGAGAACGCAATGTTCCGGTGCCCAAGAACCCATTGCAGTATCGGCTCATAGCGCTGTCGGGCGGTGCGCATTACCACGCCCTCCTCTTCCTTGACCTTGCCAGTGATGAACATGGCGATAGCAGCAGGAACAAAGGTTACGGAAAGAATCATTGCCCCCAGCAGCGCCATTACGACAGTGAATGCCATGGGGTGGAACATTTTTCCTTCGACGCCGGTTAGGGCGAAGATCGGCAGATACACTACCATGATGATCAACTGGCCAAATATCAGTGGCCGGCGAGCTTCACCTGCAGCGGCAAAGACTTCATGGAAGCGTTCTGCTTTGGTGAGTATGCGACCATGCTTGTGTTGCGCATGAGCCAGTCGGCGGATCGCGTTTTCTACTATAACCACGGCACCATCTACAATAATGCCAAAGTCGAGTGCTCCCAAACTCATTAGGTTTGCACTAACCTTGTTGTTGAACATACCTGTGAAGGTAAATAGCATGGACAGCGGGATCACCATTGCGGTGATCAGTGCTGCGCGGATGTTGCCGAGGAACAGGAAGAGAATAGCAATTACCAGAATCGCGCCTTCCACCAAGTTCTTCTTCACCGTCGCAATGGCTTTTTCAACCAAGTTGGTACGGTCATAAACGGTCACAGCAACCACGCCCTTCGGCAGGGTGCGGTTGATGTCGGTCAATTTGGTGGCCACAGCTTGGGACACTGTACGACTATTTTCACCAATCAGCATAAATACGGTACCGAGTACTACTTCGCGACCATTCTCAGTAGCAGCCCCCGTTCGCAGTTCTTTACCGATGCTGACTTCAGCAACGTTGCTGATGCGAATCGGCGTGCCATCTACACTGGTAATTACGATGTTGGCAATATCTTCGATATTGCTTACCTGACCCGGCGCACGAATGAGCAACTGCTCACCATTACGCTCGATGTAACCGGCGCCCACGTTGGCGTTGTTGCTTTCCAATGCAACTACCAGGTCATTAAGTGTCAGCTTGTAGGTAGCCAACCGCTTCGGGTCCGGCGCAATCAGAAACTGCTTGGCGAAGCCACCGATGGTGTTGATCTCGGCAACACCAGGGACGTTGCGCAGCTGCGGCTTGATAATCCAATCCTGGATCACTCGCAGGTCGGTGGGAGTGTAAGGAGTACCATCTTCTTTGAGTGCGCCATCTTCCGCTTCAACGGTCCACAGGAAGATTTCACCAAGCCCGGTGGATACAGGCCCCATGACGGCCTCGACCCCATCTGGCAACTGTTCCTTTGCAACCTGCAAACGCTCGTTAATGAGTTGGCGGGCAAAAAAGATGTCAGTACCGTCTTTGAAGATCACGGTGACCTGTGACAAGCCGGAGCGAGATAGGGATCGGGTTTGCTGAAGGCCCGGAAGACCGGCCATGGCCGTTTCAACTGGAAACGTGATCCGCTGTTCGGTTTCCAACGGCGAGTAACCAGGGGCGCCAGTGTTAATCTGCACCTGGACGTTTGTGATATCAGGCACCGCATCAATGGGCAGTTTTTGGTAGCTGTAGATACCTATACCGGCCATGATTAGAACTGCGATCATTACTACGATGCGCTGCTCAATGGCGAATCTGATGATACGTTCAAACATAAGAAATCATCCTGTAAATTCGCATCAGTGGCCATGCTCGGCAGACGCTTTGCCAAGCTCAGACTTGAGCGTGAAGCTGCCACTGGTTGCCACTTGGGCACCCGATTGGAGGCCTTCGGTTATTTCCACATAGCCACCGGCACGGCGACCTAGAGTTACCCTGCGAGTGTCGAAGCCCTCAGTGGTCCTCACGAAAACTGCAGTTTTTTCCTCGACGGTCTGCACCGCTGACTCTGGAACAGCTACAGCAACTTGATCAGTTTGTGACGTGACTGCGATGCTCACGAACAGCCCCGGTCGCCAGGCCCCATTGGGATTGGTCAGAGTGACACGGACGGGCGCTGCACGATTCTGCTCGCCCAAAAGGCTGCCTACGTAACCCACCTTGCCCTCGACCTCAGCCTTCATGTCAGGAGAAGAAACCTTTACCGAGCGGCCAGTCACGACCTTTCCGAGATCGCCAGGAGGAACCGCGAAAGTTGCCCACACCTGATTAAGATCGGACAGGATGAAAGCATTGGTTGCCTCGCTGACCACCTCACCGACGGTCAGGTGCTTTTCCACTACAACTGCGTCGAAAGGCGCACGCAGTTCATAGCGGTTACCGCCTGCAGAATTGACCGAAGCGCCGATTGCTCCGACCTTTTGCTTAGCGTTGGCCAGTGATATTTCAGCTTCTTGCAAAGCTTGTCGCGCCTGAAGGTAATCTTGCTCGGCGGAGATTTTGTCCTGCCACAACTGCTTCTCGCGGTCAAAAGTCAAGCGTGCCAACTCAACACGTCGCTGTGCAGCTTGTTGCTCACTGCGCATATCCGAGATCTGTTGACTGGCAATCACCGCAAGGACTTGGCCCTTCTTGACCGACTCGCCCAGGTTCGCCTGAACGCTTTCAACAACTCCAGGAACGCGAGGTACCACATGTGCGGTGTGGTCCTCATCAAACCGTATTTCGCCAGGAAAAGTCACAATAGTGCTAATCTCACGGGGAGCAGCTGCTTCCAGAACGACGCCCGCAGCCTCAATCTGCTCGGCGCTAAGCGTCATCTTGCCCTCTTCCTCATTGGCATTTTCGCTGTGGCCTTCCTCACCGTGACCTTCATCCCCCCCGTCTTTAGCAGGTGCTACAGCAGTTCTCTCATGGCCATCTTCAGTGCCATGTTCGGCCTTACTGACTGGAGGCTGCTCGGAACTGGAGTTCCAGGCGAAACTGCCAAATCCGAGGACTGCCACAGCGATTACCGCGAGCGCGATCTTGCGTTTGTTATCCATTGCTACTCCTGCTGATCTTAGGTACCGGCTTATTCAAAGACGCATACAAGGAAAATGCCTGGCCTGTTCAGCGCGTATTGGCAGTCAAGCCGACGTCGCCATACACCCTTTCCACTTGAGCACGCGCATTGGTCGCAGCCGCCAAAGAGTCGAGGTACTGGCCACGAGCAACTATCAAGGTGCGCTGAGCATCCAGCACTTCGATGAAACCGAATTTGCCCATCTCAAATCCACGAGTTGCGGTATCCACGGCCTGTTGAGCTGAAGGCAGGATCGTCTTGTCATAGGACTCGACCTCCTGCATGGCGGTAGCCCACTGATTCACTGCGGTTTGAGTTTCGGAACGTAGCCTGAGCTCAACAGCGTTTCGCTGGTCTCGGGCCTGATCTGCGCGGCGAGAAGCGGAAAGAATGTTGCCCTGATTGCGATCAAACAGCGGTAAAGGCATCGACAGCCCCACGACATTGACCCTCTCGCGAATAGAGCGGTCGTATTGGCTACCAACACTCACCGTGAGATTCGGGATGCGCTGCGCCTTTTCCGCGCCTAGTGAGGCATCGCTCTTATCTATTTGAGCAAGCGCTTGACGCATATCTGCGGTTTGATCGAGCTTCGCCAGTAATTCTGTAGCTTGCGGCGGCTTGCCGGGAGATAGGTCTGGCGAGTCAAGACGATCAAATGCAGTGACCGAACTGCCTATTAACTGGGCCAATTGCTGGTAAGCCGTTGACTTCAAGGTTTCAGCGCGCCTTACCTGTAACTTGGCTTCAGCCAGTTGCACCTGAGCGCGCGTGGCTTCCACCGGCGAGGACTTACCGGCACGCACCCGTCCATCGACGATGCGCAGACCGCGTTCGGTGAGCTCCAATGATTGTTTTGCCAGATTCAAGCCGGTCTGAGCTCTCAAAGCAGCGTAGTAAGATTGAACAACATCTGCACGAAGGCTATTGACTCGACGGTCCAGCTCTAACTGCGCGACGCTTTGACCGTAGGTTGCAACCTCGACACGAGCACGTCGCTTGCCACCCAACTCTAACGGCTGACTAAGCGCGACAGTCGTCGTGCTGGTATTACGACGGGTGTCTTCTACTTGATAAGAAATTTCAGGATTGGGGATGAGTCCAGCCTGCTTGCGCACTCCTTCAGAGATTCCGATCTCTTGACGTGCTGCTGCAAGATCGGGGTTAGCGTCTATTGCCGTCGAAAGCGCTTCAGCCAGACTGAGACTCTGGGCAAATGCGGCAGGCACCCACAATCCAGACAAGACCATACAGAACACAAAGACTTTCAAAGGAAAGATGGGGGTTTTAGATAAAGCAATGTGATTATACCAGGGCACTTTGATAGTCCTCATGCACAAACTTTGATAAAGCTTGGCGAGAACGCCTAAACAGCTGCCAAGCTCCTCTGGATCAGGTGATGGCACTCTAATCAGCGATCACTATCAGAGGGGTGGCTATAAAATTACAATTTCGTTAGAAACCCTGGGGGGATAGTCGAAATAGAAAGCTTTCAGGCGAAACGCAGGGATTTAGTGAAAAAGATTCTGGAAGCCCTGCAACGGTGGAAATACCTGATAACAGAATTGTAATCACCCCGTCACCGACTCGTTATCTTTGATCTGCAAATATGACCCAGGCGCTATTCTAAGTGCTCCACCGGGCCAAAACAACAGACTATACCCGCGTAGGTAAATCATAATAAAAACTGCCGTAATCAAAGGAGCATCGCATGAGACACAAAGTAACTTTGTATTTGGCTGCGGTTTCAGCTTTTTCTGGAAGCTATGCCCTCACGGCACAAGCGGAAGGTAAACCAGAAGGTTTTATTGAAGGTAGCAGCCTTACTGTTCTAAACCGCAACTTCTATTTCAATCGTGATAATCGTGATGCATCTGCGCCGACTTTCAACAGCGGCAAAGGCAATACCAACGGTTATTCCGAAGCTTGGGCACATGCGATAATCACTAAATTCAACTCTGGTTTTACGCAGGGCACTGTGGGCTTTGGTATAGATGCGTTTGCAATGATTGGCATCAAGCTTGATACTGGTGGCGGGCGCAACGGTGGCCGTAGCAGCTTTGACGTGCTGCCTGTTAACGGTGACGGCGAAGCACGTGATGAATACACTAAGGTGGGTGGAGCAGCGAAGTTTCGGCTGTTTGATACTGTCGTAAAGGTTGGAGATGTTTTCCCCGCAACACCCGTCGTGGCATCGGGAGATTCTCGCTTACTCCCTGAAAGTTTCCGCGGCGTGACGGTCGAAAATAGTAGCATTCAAGGCCTAACCTTGCAGGGTGGTCGACTGCATGCGATGAGCCAGCCTGGTTCCAGCAACTTGAACGATAACTTTGCCACATTTTATGCCGGCCCGGTCAACTCGCCTTGGATTGGGTACGGCGGCGGTGATTACCAAGTCAACGACAACATCACGGTGAGCCTTTACGCCAGCCAATTGAAGGATGTTTGGAATCAATACTATGCCGGTAGCAGCCTCACTTACCCACTCAGCGATGATTTGACGCTTATCGGCGGATTCAACTACTACAAAGCCGTAGATGAAGGCAAGAAGCGCCTGGGCGAATTCGACAACAATATATGGAGCGCCAAGCTCGGCGTCCGGTACGGTGCGCATACTCTTGCACTGTCTCATCAGCGAAACAATGGCGATGACGACTTCGACTACCTTCGTCAATCAGACTCAATCTTCGTTGACAACTCAATACAGTACAGCGACTTCAACTCACCGAAGGAACGCTCTTGGATGCTGCGCTACGACTTGAACATGACCAGCTACGGTATTCCGGGGCTATCGTTCATGACTCGTTATGCCAGAGGTTCTGGTGCAGACTATTCGAACGCCAATCAATTCTATATGCGCACTGATGGTAACGGCGATCCGCTCACGAATCAAAAACGTTGGGAGCGTGATATTGAAGTCAAATACGTCGTACAAACAGGTGCGGCGAAAGATCTTTCCTTGCGATTACGTCAAGCAAATACTCGTGCCACTGCATTCGAATCGGACTTGGATGAAGTACGCCTGATCGTTGAATATCCACTTTCGATACTGTGAGCCCTAAACAAGATCGATTTATTCATGTGACTCGCCTAAAACAAAAATAGCGAGCTTAAAGAATTCACCTTGAGTTGCTTAAATGCTCCTTTGGTAAAAGGTGAATATTTTGCGCCCCCCTGGGGCGCTTTTTTTTACCTAAAATTCGAGTAAATCTTCGAGTACGCGCACCGCGTCCCGATGGAGTTCATGACTGCACCAGTGACCGCCTTCTTCAGCATGAGAAAAATCGCCCTCATCTGCACGGAATAAAATGGCCATAATAAAAAAAACAACCCAACATTTCATAAGGTCAATTCAGCAGTAGAGAAATAACCCGCAACTGGTTGGTCCGAGCCACGATATAATATATCGCGATGTTATCAAGTGTATTGCTCACTGATTACAAGTACGTTATTTAGCCCCCACCCAAGTGGTTTTGAATTATCATTCCTGCCAATGATGACAGCGCATTCGCGTAGTTAAAACAGCTCAGTCATATCGAGACAAAATCCAATGCGAATTCTGGTAATTGAGGACGAAGTAAAAACTGCCGAATATGTGCGCCAAGGCCTTACGGAGAGCGGTTATATCGTGGATTGCGTACATACCGGATACGACGGGCTTTTTCTGGCCAAACAACATATGTACGAGTTAATCATCCTAGATATCAACCTGCCGGAGATGGATGGGTGGCAGGTACTTGAATTGTTGCGAAGAAACAATTGTCTTTGTAGAATTATGATGCTTACTGCTCGAAGTCGCTTGGTTGATAAAATCAGAGGACTAGAGAATGGTGCAGATGATTACCTAATTAAGCCTTTTGAATTCCCGGAACTGCTTGCTCGAGTTCGCGCACTGATGCGCAGGTCTGATAATCCAGCATCTGTTGAGATCATTCGCGTAGCCGATCTGGAGCTGGATCAAAGCCGTCATAGGGCGTTTAGAGACGGTCAGCGTATCGACTTAACAACGAAGGAATTCGCACTTCTGCACTATTTAATGAGAAATACGGGAATTGTCCTGAGTCGTACACAGATCATATCTCAGGTATGGGACATGAATTTCGACTGCGATACAAATGTTGTAGAAGTTTCAATTAGAAGATTAAGAGCCAAGATGGATGATCCTTTTGAAAACAAACTGATACATACACTCAGAGGCGTAGGATATGTTCTAGAAAAACGCTAGCGTGCTGTTCTTGAAGCAATCACATACGCTCCTGTGATTTCGCCGACTCACGGGCACTTCAGGTTTCATCCAAGTTTGTCTTTCACTTGGCGCTTCTGGCCTACCGCGTCGGATATACATTTCGGCGCGCAAAAAACTTGCTAATCGAAGCTTTCAACTCGCCTACCGGTCCAAAACCGTGGTGCGAAAAAACACCATACCCCCCCGAAACAGCGCTCGATAATGCTTATCCACAAGCTGGATTTCAGTGTCCAATGTATGTGGAAGCGTTCAGACCCGCTTTCACTTTAGGTATTTGTGAGTAACGTAGTTGCCGATGATAAAGTGTAGTTCAAGGAACGTGGATTTTTATCAGTTGATACTCTCATAATCTGGTGAGACGAACTACGTGACGGTGCCACGGCGCACATATCCATGTAGTTGCGTGTGGATATGATAAATCTACCGGGGCATGAAGCCTAAGCATGCCATGGAGTGGACAATACGGTCGTGACTTAAAGGTCGCATACTCTATGATCTCTGAAGGCGAGCAAGTGAATCACTCCGGCTCTCTAGATACCTTGCAAGCTCATTGCATAACGCTTTTAAACTCTACAGTGAAAGCTACATATTGAAACGATTACGGCGTTTTGCGTTGATGGTTGACGATATTCGACACCTCCCCTTGCCGTCGGGTTAAGCCGTCACACTTGCTCAATCGTCAGAACTTTTGCATTAGCTTGAGTATCGCCATAAGCGTCCGGGCATCACGCCTTGCGTGATTAAAAAGATTGCGGCAGCAACTGATCGATTTCACTCGCCCGCTGCGTCGGCAGCCGCGTGAGAGCATCCTTCAGATATGCATACGGATCATGACCATTCAGGCGCGCAGACTGGATCAGACTCATGATCGCTGCCGCACGTTTTCCGCTGCGTAAGGCCCCTGCAAAGAGCCAGTTCTTGCGCCCAAGGCCCTATGATCGGATCTGGTTCTCTGCCCAGTTATTGTCTATGGGTACAGCCCCGTCATCGAGGTAGCGCGACAGCGCTGCCCAGCGTTCGAGACTGTAATCGAGTGCTCTGCTGATGGCTGAGACTTCAGGCACGAGGTCACGCTAGGCAATCAACCTGGCGTGCAGCATATTCATCACCCGTACAGCTTTTTCTTGCCGTATTCGGAGTCGTAAATCCGGCCCCAGATCGCGACTTCGCTTTCAATTTCGTACAACAACTGGATATAACGCAGAGCTTGCTCCGCAAGCGTGCTTTTATTCTTAGCGTGCAGCTCAAAGAAATTACGTTGCGCATGAGCCATTCACCCGATCTCGGTCACGTCTAGTTCGAAGCTGGCTTTGTAACCGACACAATCATCGCAGACCAGCTTGTCCTTCCAGTCATTCAGGAAGTTGCGAGCGTGTTCTCCGGCGCGGCTAGGGCTGAAGTCGTGAACCACCGCTGCCGCGTCCGAGAACTGGCTGGTGGCATAGGACCAAATATAAGAACTGTGGGTTTTCTTAGTTCCCGGCATGAGCATTTGCACAGGTGTCTCATCGGCTTGAATAATCTGCTGCCCGAGAACCACGTCGCGCAGCGCATCAACCAGCGGCTGGAACTGAACCCCAGTCACGGCCATCTGGCCACCGTCGGTGAGGCTATGCACGCTAACTCCTCCTCTCTTTCTCTTCGTTAAGTAGCATCAGCCATGAATTCATTCAAAAAGACCGTTCAAGTCATTGCACTCGTTGCAACGCTAAATGCAGCCTCATTGTTACAGGCAGCGTAATCAATTGCCGTCTACAAAGCCCCTAACTGTGGCTGCTGGACCAGGTGGATCGCTTATCTGAAGGAGTGGTCGACTATATGGAAAACAACATTAGCGATATGAACGAGAAGCTCGGCGTACCCGTAAATCTGGCGTCGTGCCACACGGGAGTTGTAAGTGGGAAATTCGTCGAAGGCCATGTTCCGGTCACACAAATTGCTGAACTAAGTCGACGAGCCAATCTGGACGGAATAGCTGCCTTCGGTATGCCCGTGGGATCGCTCGGAATGGAGTCAGGTGACCGACGCAGCGCCTACCCGGTAATTGGGATGAGCAAGTCAAGGGGAGAGACGGTTTTACAGGATTTTCGGGCCCGCTAGTGGCTGAGGAACCGCTCTACTAAACTGGTTGAATACCGGATACCGGGTTTCGAAAAAGCTACAGCCGGCTGATCAAATCTTCCGGCTGGAGTCTGATTAGCGGATCGCTGTATCCAAGCAAATATTAGTCGAAAATTTCCCGTAAAAACGATTTCTTATGATAAACCTGCTCTTCCTGATGCCTCGACTGATTCTGATGGCCGTTCTGATATCCGTCCCGCCAACCACCACCGTGACCAGGCTGCGGCGCGGAGTGGCCGTGCTTAGTGCCGCGTTTGTTGTCATGGTGGCCAGAAGACGGCTGGGCATACACAGGTTCAGACGGAGGTGTACCTTGCAGCGACTGAGATACGCTCTGTGGAAGAAAACGAGCTTCTTGTTCTTCCTGCTGGCTACGCTCGATGATCTTGTCGAGTTCTCCCCGGTCAAGCCAAACACCTCGACATTGCGGGCAATAGTCGATTTCAACGTTTTGACGTTCCGACATTACCAACAGTACTTCTTTGCAAACTGGGCAGTGCATGGTTCTCTCCTCCAGCGAATGAGCTATATAAAACGCAGCAGCCATTTCACCGACGCAGCAGCCGCAAGCCATTGAATACGACGAGCAAGCTCGCCCCCATGTCGGCGAAAACGGCCATCCACAATGTCGCGAAACCAGAGAGAGCCAACGCCAAGAAGACAACTTTTATGCCCAGAGCCAAAATGATGTTTTGCTTTAGAACCGAGGCGGATCGGCGACTCAGGCTGATAAAGTACGCGATTTTTCGAGGGTCGTCGTCCATGATCGCAACGTCAGCTGTTTCGAGAGCTGTCGCTGTCCCTGCGGCTCCCATTGCGAAACCTATATCGGATTGCGCTAAGGCGGGGGCGTCATTAACGCCGTCACCAACCATCCCAACGGCGCCATATCTGCGTTTGAGTTCAGCGACTGCAGTCTGCTTGTCCTCTGGCATCAGATTTCCACGGGCATCCTCGATGCCCAATTGCTCAGCGATCGACCTCGCCGTCGCAGGATTATCCCCAGTCAGCATTACTGGAACCACGTTCAAAGCCTTCAAAGCAGCCACAGCTTCAACACTCTCCGGTCGGACTGTGTCTGCGACCGCGAATATCGCGGCGGGGCCGCTATTGCCGCATAGCACGATCACCGTTTTGCCAGTTTCCTCAAGCCGTGAAAGTCTGGCCTCCAGCTCCGAAGAACACACGCCCAACTCCTCAACCAAACGATGGTTGCCTAGATGCCAAAGATGACCGTCGATCGTGCCTTTCACGCCTCGGCCATTTAGCACACTGAAGTCACTGACAGGCAGAGCCACAGCGCCAGGCTGCTGCGATTTCCACCCATTGACCAATGCTTTCGCTACTGGGTGGGTACTTTGCTCATCAAGACTCGCAGCAATCAAAGTTGCCTTCTCGATAGACAAGTCACTGAATATATCTGAGTCAGTCAGAACTGGCTTGCCCTGAGTCAACGTGCCTGTTTTATCCAGAGCAACCACCTTCAGCAGGCGCCCGCTTTCCAGGTAGGCACCACCCTTGATCAAGATTCCATGCCGTGCGGCTGCGGCAAGACCACTCACAACAGTGACAGGCGTTGAGACGACCAAGGCACAAGGACACGCGATGACCAACAACACCAGGGCCTCATACAACCATTCACCCCACGTACCACCAAGCAGCACTGGGCCTAAAACGGCAACAAGAAATGCCACCGCCACTACGGCTGGGGTGTAATACCGTGCGAACTGGTCAACGAACCTCTGCGTCGGCGCCCGCTGAGACTGCGCATCCTGAATCGCGGCAGCAATACGAGCGAGCGTACTTTCGCCAGCGACTGCCGTGACAGTCGCCTCCACGACGCCGTCTGTCACGATACTGCCAGCATATAGCGGATCCCCCTCTGCCTTATCTACTGGCAAGCTTTCACCAGTGATAGGGGCTTGGTCGAGAGCAGCACGACCAGATTCCACCCTCGCATCCAGCGGTACCCGCGACCCTGTGCGAACACGAATACGGCTGCCGAGAACGACATTCTCAACCGGGTGTTCTTTCCAGCCAGCTTCGGTCATGACTTCCGCAGTCTCAGGAGCTAATGCAGTCAGCGATTTAATCGCGTTACGCGCTCGCTCAAGTGAGAGTGCTTCGATGGCTTCGGCAATAGCGAAAAGGAAAACCACCATCGCGGCTTCCGGCCACTTGCCAATCACCATGGCACCCAAGACAGCCAAAGACATCAAGAAGTAGATGTTCAATGTGAAGTTCTTTACAGCGATCCACCCCTTCTTCAGAGTTGGTAGACCAGCAGTAAGAATGGACAGCGCAGCCAAGGACATTACAGGCAAAGAACCCTCCTGTCCGGTCGTCCAAGCGATCACTTCAGCGGCGATGGCAGCTAGACCGCTGACCGCCAGCAGCCCTTTCAAGCGCGTCGTCAGAGCAGGTGAAATGGCATTCGGGGTTGCGCCGGCCTCGATGAGATTGGGCCCCATATCCAGCGCGGTCAAAGCGATGACTATCGCCTTCGGATCATCCAAGCGATGATGCACTGTCAGCTCACGATCCAACAGATTGAAATCAAGTCGTGCGATGCCAGGCATCGGCTCTAAGCGATTACGAATTAGCCGCTCTTCGGTAGGGCAATCCATCTTATCAATGCGATACCGAACCAGGGTCGTGCCTTCTGGCTCAGCCATGGCCGAATGTGAAGTCACCGCCCCTGCGGAATCCACTTTGCTCAAACAGCAATGGTCGGCATCGGAATGGGCTTGAGCTGAAGTGCCATGATCGTGTGCGCTATGGTCTTGATTATGGTCGGTGGACTTGGCTCCACAAGGCTGAGAATCCTTCGAACCGCACGCATGCGATCCCGTTCTGCCCAAGCTCTCGGCGTGATCAGGCCCATGCTCAACATGATGTGCACGAGAATGAACCTGTTTGGCGAAGGTCTCGCGGGGGTCAGCAGAACAGCAATCGTCCGACTTCGGCACGAGGTGCAATTTGGCTTTCGACGGGTTTTCCTGGCTCATGACGCATCTACCAATAAGGATATGGCGTCATTGAACAGCCTGTAGTAGCTACAGTGTCAAGCAATGAGTTTGAAATTTCGACTGGGCCGAGGGCGCCGCTCGAGTCTACGTCCCTCAGTGCGAGCGCCTGATAGCTGCATGCTGCGATGCATCAGCCAGGTTGGTCAGCACCTCAAATGCCCACTCAGCTTTCACCCTGGGAGTCATGCATATCGAGCAAGTCGTCAATCGCGTTGTGAAGCCTACGAGTAAACGTTTGGAGAAATCCGCCATGATGGTTTTCGACGCCATTGGCATGTGTCGGCTGTAGACCTCTCTAAGCGCTCATTACCATCGGTAGCCGACAGGGTTAAGGGTAGAAATATCCAGAAAGCTCCTCGACACAGTCGCACCAGCATGTCCTCCTCAACAACCCTACTACAAGCTTTTCGGCATTAATTAGGAGATGCCCACTGGAAATCCGGTGACACCTGCTAACCGAGAATAAAACCCCGCCATGTCTGGCGGGGTCTCATCAATCACCCTTCTTGTGCTTATGCACGTCCAGGTCGGGATGCTTAGGCTTGTTCTCGGGGGTTACACGGCGACGCTGGTCTGTCTTGCCGGTTGATTCGGCAATTGGCTTGGGCCCAGGTTTGATGGCCATAGAACTTGCTCCTTCAGTTGATAGGTATATGCCCTGGCAAACGTCTGCCGTGTAAGCGTTCGCTCAGTACGGTCACGAGATTGAGGGCCCCAAACACTATAGCTTGATATTTTTATGCCAGCAGTGGCGCACCACTTTAGTAAGCGTCTGCCGAACACATCTTGCACCAGCCCGTTTGGTGTAGACGGACGCTCGAAAGACCCTGTCGAGACTATCGCGCTATTCGGTTTCAATGGCAGCTTGCTCCCCTATGCTCTTGACTCGTCTAGGAGCAGCAACCAGAGCGAGCCCCAGCAGCGGGTTCGAACAGTGACTCAATAATCGTACAGTCTGGAGTGTTCGAGCCTAGGCATCTTGACTCACACGTGCCTGCCATTGAGAGCAGCTCTATCCGGATCTGCAGGAGCTTAGCTACCTTAGATTCCACTTCTGCCAAGTGCTTCTTGACCACCGACAACGCATCAGCACACGGACGATCAGCATCTGCCGCGAGCGCAATGAGTTCGCGGATATCGTCGAGTGGAAAGCCCAGTTCACGATTCTGCCTGATGAAGATGAGTCGTGACCGATGCTTTTCGGTATAGATTCGATGCCGCCCTGTCGACCGTAGGGCCGGAGGGAGAAGGCCTATTTTCTCGTAGTAGCGAATCGTTTCAATGTGGCAACCCGTTGATTTCGACAGCGCTCCGATTCCTGACATCCAAACTCCCCAAGCATTTTCTTGAACCTGTAGTAGCTACAGATATTAACCTGCTCAATCGAAAAATGATTTCACGCGTTTTAAGGGCATTCCGTGGACAGAGAACAGCTAGAGAAGAACCAGATTCCCGTTTACTTCGTCGCGGTCATTGTCGCGGCTATCGGGGGCCTGCTCGCACCTGATGCCTCTCAAGCGTTAGGTGCGTTGGTGACACCAGCCATCGCTGTGCTGATGTACGCCATGTTTCTGCAGATCCCATTCTTGGATCTTCGCAAAGGGCTTGCAAACAAGCGTTTCATGACCGCGCTGCTGACCGCCAATTTCGTCGCCATCCCCCTGTTGGTTTGGGCGTTGACGATGGGCCTAGCCGACCACCCGGCGATTTTGGTGGGCGCACTATTGGTCTTGCTGACGCCTTGTATCGATTATGTTGTTGTGTTTACCCATATCGGTAAGGGCGACTCCAAACTGACTCTGGCGGCAACACCATTACTACTCGTGCTTCAGCTTGTGCTACTACCCCTCTATCTAGCCTTCATGGTGAGTGATGACTCGGCGGTGGTTATATCGGTCGGCCCATTTGTTGAGGCCTTCGTAGTGCTGATCGCTTTACCCTTGGTCTTGGCAGTAGCAACAGCTGCCGGGGCAAAGGGGTCACGCATCGTTGAGGGCTGGAACAATGTATGGGCTTGGATGCCTGTGCCAGCTATGGCGGCTGTATTGGTCGTAGTGATCGGCTCTCAGATTTCAACGGTGGTCAGAGACATGGACAAGCTGCTGCCTGTTATTCCCGTCTACATTGGTTTCATGCTCTTGGCACCCGTGGTGGGTGCGCTGGTGTCTCGGGCGTTTAAGTTACCGGCTAGCACGGCAAGATCTGTCGCTTTCAGCAGTTCGACACGAAACTCATTGGTAGTTCTACCATTGGCATTGGCCTTGCCCGAGGAAATCAGAGGGCTCGCTGCGGCAGCAGTGATTACTCAAACGCTGATTGAGTTGGTCAGCGAACTAATTTACATCCGAGCAATTCCTGCTTTGGTGTGGCGCAAAATGTAGATGCCAGGGAAGACATAAGCACAAAACACCCTGCGCGATTAAACAGGTGCCCACCTGTGCGGCAGCAGCTTGTTAATCTCACTCGCGCGCCGCGTCGGCAGGCGCGTGAGAACATCCTTTAGATAGGCGTACGGATCATGGCCATTCAGCCGCGCTGACTGGATCAAGCTCATGATCGCCGCAGCCCGTTTTCCGCTGCGTAGCGACCCGGCGAAGAGCCAGTTCTTGCGCCCAAGAGCCCATGGCCGGATCTGGTTGTCGGGTAGTCAGACGCGGTTGCCCGCGTCCAACCCCCTAAGAACCGTGCATGCGAGTTTCCCAGCACACGGCTCAAGCCTCTGCTAAGGCGCCATTGGGCACCCGGTTATACATCGTCGACATTGGCAAATTGCACATCTCGTGGGCAACGCAGGTGGTAAATCTCAAGATTAGCCGCAGCGTCCGTCCCGCCATGACCTAGCTTCACAATATGGCGACTGTGCCACGGTGTGTCTTTGGTCACCGGCTTGAAGCAGGCGCAGCACCTGCCGCCCTGTTGCACCCATACCCGATACAGCTTGGCTCGACCTTTAACGGAAGTGAGCATCTTCTTGCCCCAGCGGGACTCGAAGTACTCATCCCATGCAGGGTCGTGAGGGTTGGCAGCAGCCTTAATCTTGATATGTCGCACAATCGGTGTGTCTGAGGCGTCTACTAGCGTGTACTGACGCTTCCGACCATCGGCGGATTTTTCAGTACACGAGAACACCCAACGGCGCGCCCCTTGTACTTTGAAATACCGATCCTTCACCCATCGGCGTGTCTTGCGAGGGTGGCGACGTACCGCCCATCGCCAGAGCATTTCCCACACTGCGCTGTCCACCTGGTTGAAGACCTTCTTGGCGACGACATGACTGTGATAGTTCGCCCAGCCCCGTAGAACCGGGTTGAGCAAACCTATCAAGTTAGCCTGTCGTATCGTTTTGTTGGTCTTGATCAACTCTCGCAGCTTGGCAAGTAGAGCCCCGATGTTCGCCTTGGACGGCTTGATCAGGAGCTTGCCGTTGTACTTGCGCAGGTTCCATCCGAGGAAGTCGAACCCGTCCCCTATGTGCGTTATCTTGGTTTTTTCCGGAGAGAGGACAAGTCCACGCTCTGCCAGAAATTCAACCACGGCGGGCCTGACTTCATTCTCCAGCCATTCTTTCGAACAACCAGTGATGATGAAATCATCTGCATAACGCACCACGCGCATTTTTCGGGCTGTCCACTTCGCGTTGGGAAATCTCTTCGCCAGCATCGCTTCCAACCCATCCAGCGTCATGTTCGCCAACCCCGGGGATATGATGCCTCCCTGCGGGGTTCCGGCGTGGCTGGGGAATAGCTGCTTTTGGTAGACATAACCAGCCCGGAGCCATTTCTGCAAAATCGCCTTGTCCATGGGAATGTTGGCGATCAACCAGTCATGGCTGATATTGTCGAAACAGCCTTGAATGTCGCCCTCTAACACCCATTCCGCGTTTGCTTTTCGTGACAGCACACCAAAGCACTGTGCGACGGCATCCGCAGTTGAGCGTTCCGGCCTGAACCCATAAGAGTTCGGGTCGCCGGTAGTTTCCGCTATCGGTTCCAGAGCCAGCAGATGAAGCGCCTGCATGGCCCGGCATTTCATCGCGGGAATTCCAAGAGGTCTCGTTTTGCCGTTTTTCTTCGGAATAAGCACTCTCCGAAGCGGGAGCGGCGAGTAACCTCGCCGCGTCAACGACTCTATCGCGCCGAGCTTGGCCCTAGGCGTATTCCAAGTAACCTTGTCCACGCCGGGGGTATTTTTGCCTTTGTTTTCAGACACCCGTTTCACAGCAAATGCCTTGCCACTGAACGAGTGAGTCAGCAGCCATTGCAGGGCTTTCACCTTGTTATGTCTGCCATCTTGTACAGCCTTCACAATACGCGCTTGCAGCCCTCTGACACGACGTTGTACGGCGATCCAATCGATGCTGTCCCACGACGTGCCGGAAGGTGCACACGCCAATGCTGCTGCGTTCATTTGCTCTCCTTCCGTTGAAAGGGTTCTACCTACTCTCGTGTGAAGAGAGACCATGAGGACGTCTGCCCGCTTTCGCGTGAAGTGATGTTTCAACCTCTATCCAACCCATTACAGGACGGCGTTCGCTTTTTCCTCGTTCCTTCGCCCGCACCGCCATGGGCAATTTTTACAAACGGCTTTCCCTGACGGGAGCGATACGGGATTTCCACGTTCCGCTTACTGAAGTGCGTCGGGTTAGGTGCCTGCTATCGACCGGGAGGCATGTGGGTCACGAATGCGTAGTAGAAAGACGCAGTTCCCACCTCCATTACCATTTTGGTTCGAGCGTGTAAGCCATTTCCGCTCGCTTAATTTAACGATCGTTGCGCAGATTCACGTGTGTTCACCATACCAACTATCTAGCACTTGTCCGGCCATGGCTGCCAGAAGGGTACGCCTCTCACGATTGGTACCCCGCACCTTGCGGCGCCTCGTAACATTGTCGAAGGCGCTCTTGATTCAGCCTTCTAGATTCACCCGGTGACACGGGTGGTTCCCACCAAGGGGGAACAACTTCATTAAGCGACTTCGTGTCGCACCTCCGCCCAATTATTATCAATGGGAACCGCCCCGTCATCGAGGTAGCGCGACAGCGCTGCCCAGCGTTTAAGGCTGTAATCGAGCGCTCTGCTGATGGCCGAACCTTCGGGCACAAGATCACGCTGCGCGTTCATCCAGGCATGCAGCCTATCCTTCACCGGTACGGCTTTTTCTTGCCGTATTCGGCGCCGTAAATCCGGCTCCAGGTCTCTGACTTCTCTTTCGATTTCGTACAACAACTGGATATAGCGCAGGGCTTGCTCGGCGAGCGTGCTTTTATTCGTAGCGTGCAGTTCAAAGAACTTGCGCCGTGCATGGGCCATGCAGCCGATCTCGGTCACGCCGAGTTCAAAGCTGGCCTTGTAGCCGCCAAAATCGTCGCAGACCAACTTGCCATTCCAGTCCTGAAGGAAGTCGCGAGCATGCTCTCCGGCGCGACTGGGGCTGAAGTCATAAACCACCGCTGCCACATCCGAGAACTGGCTGGTAGCGTAGGACCACACATAGGAGCGGTGGGTTTTCTTTGTTCCCGGCATGAGCATCTGCACCGGTGTTTCATCTGCGTGGATGATTTGTTGCCCAAGCACTACTTCGCGCAGCGCATCGACCAGCGGCTGCAACTGAACTCCGGTCACGCCAACCCATTGAGCCAAGGTTGAACGTGGAATCGCCAAGCCCGCTCGACCTAAGATCGATTCCTGACGGTAAAGCGGCAGATGGTCAGCAAACTTGGCGATCATGACGTGTGCGAGCAGGCCCGAAGTCGGGATGCCCTTATCAATGACCTGCGGCGGAACCGGTGCCTGGATCAGCGTTTCGCAGTTATCGCAGACCCACTTGCCACGGACATGGCGTTCGACGGTGAACACGCCGGGCGTGTAGTCCAGCTTCTCGCTAACGTCCTCACCGATGCGCTTCAGGGCGCAGCCGCATGGGCGGTGAGTGTTGTCCGGTTCGTGATGGATCAACGTTCGCGGAAATTCTGCCGGCAATGCCGTGCGCTTGGGCCTTAGCTTTTCCTCGGTCGCCTCTGGTGCTATTTGCAACGCCTGAAGCTCGGCCTCAATCGCCGCGATATCAGTATCGATCAGGTCATCTAGCAGGCTGGCCTGTTCAGGATTCATCTGCTCGCTGCGCTTGGCAAACTTCAAACGCTTGAGCTGGGCGATCTCGTGGGTCTGTTTCTCAATGACTGTTTGATCACGGTTGATTTTCTTGCCCATAGTGTCGACTTGCGAGAGCAACTGCGCTGCGAGGACGCGCAGTTGATTGGGAGACAGTTGGTCGAGATTGGGCGAAGAAGTCATACGCCGGACTTTGCCAGAGCGGGCGTTTCGCGACGATAGACCGATAGGCTAATGGCTGCCGTTAAAGCAGTGTGATCGAGCCTCCAGAACCTGCGCGTTGCCATGGCAGCCCCAGCAACAACGTTTGAAGTTGCTCGGCATCCAGTTCCATCTCAGGACCATGGCGGATGCCAGGCCAGTGGAACTTGCCTTGGTTTAACCGGCGCGCCGCCAGCCATATTCCGAAGCCGTCATGCACCAGCACTTTCATGCGATTGGCGCGGCGGTTGGCGAACAGATAAGCGCAGTGCGGCTGCGCCGCACCGAACACCGCGATCACCTTGGCTAGCGCCGTTTCGGTGCCTGCGCGCATGGCCATCGGTTCGGTGGCGAGCCAGATGGAGTCGATGTGAATCATCGCAGAATATCTCGAAGAAAAGTCGCGCAGGCGGCAGCACTTTCAGTGGGCCAGTCCACTTTGATGATGGCGCGCGGGTGCTGTATTTCAACGCAGATATTCGATGATGCTGGATGGGAGTTCGCCCCCGCAGGTGGGTGTGCCGGAATTTTCTGCGTTTGCAGCCGAATCCATTTGTGGACGAGGTTTGCGTTGAGGCTATGGCCGAGCGCGACGCTGGCAATCGAAGCGCCTGGTTGGGCGCACTCTTGAATGATCTGGGCTTTGAAGGATTTGGAATAGGAACGGCGTGTTGGCTGCATGAAATACCCGCTTGAAAGGCTAGAATTGGTGTCCACTTAATTTAAATGCACACCATGTCTTCGCTTTGCAGAGCTGGGTAGATGACCTGGCCGGACGGTTACCCACTTTATTCTGACTCCGCAGATCATTATCACGGGTTTTTAAGACTTTACTCCGCGCAGTGGGGCTACGGTATATGGCTTTACCCAACACCTTGCAACAGGCATTTCGACGGTGATGGCGGATTGGGCAAAAGCAGCCAGTGAGGGTGTTTTTTTGGCTATGCCGGCAGCTCTCAGATTACTTGCCTGCAGTTGATGGCCAAGAAAATCGCCGTGATTCAAAGCACGTCGGGAGATGTGCCAGATTCTGGTCTCGACTCGCTGAACCAAGATGGTGATTCAGTTGAAATGACACTTGCAAGGCAGCTCATTGCTTCATAGTTTGACGGCCACCTTCGGGTGGCCATTTTTTTATAACGATCCCAATTTACCAGCGGCCAACTCGACACTTCAAAAACCATGCGTCCTGGAAAACCTATTTCCTGATGCACCTAAGAGACTGGTTTGAGAGGGTGTATTCGCTTTTGCGCGAGGACGCCCATGAACCTACCACGCCCTACTCGAACCACAGCGATACTCAGTCTGTGCCTTGCATTATTGGCAGGCATTCTGTGTTATGAGCATCATCAACTCTCCCAACTCCGCACCAGCTTGGCTGCGACTGCAGACAAAGAGTCGCTCGATGCGTTGTTGACGCGGCTTGGCAAAGTCGATGAGCGACTGGGCACGGTAGCCGGCAACCACCTGGTGACCAACGAGGACTTCCGAGCCGGGCAGCAGGCTTTATCGAATCGAATTGATGCCGCACAAGCGTATGCAAAGCAAGCGACGGAGTCAGCGCAAGAAATCTCTCAAAATGCTGCGTCTGCTGGTGAATTGCTAGTCCTCAAAGCCAGCGTCGAAACACTCGATAGCCGTCTTCAAGAACTCAGTCAGTCACGCATCAAACAAACCACTGCTGTGCCCCTCAAGCCCAAGCCTAAGCCCGTTGCCCGCCAACCAAAGCGGCCAAAACCGCCCGCTACCGCCACTGTCACACCGCAAACACCCCCTTTTACCGTTGTCGGTATCGAGTATCGCGGCGGTGAACGCTTTTTGTCCGTAGCACCGCCTGGCAGCACGCAGTTGAATCAAATTTACCTTATCCGACCTGGTGACGCTGTGGCGGGCACCGCCTGGCGACTCAACGCGCTGGACGGAAGATCCGCACGCTTTGACGTGGCCGGAACACCTCAAACCGTAACCGTCGCGCAATAGGACCTCCTTTATGCACTCCCCTACCACTTCCTCGAAAACAATGAAGCCCAGGAACATTTTGGGTTTCATTGCAGGCTTGGCCACCTTCGCGTTTGCATACGGCTGTCATGCGGCTTCGGGGCAATCAACGTCGATCTCGAACACTCAGAACAGTGAAGTTCACAACTCTTCTCAAGGAGCAAGTCAGACAGAACTCGCCCGCGAGTGGGGATTGACCCCCCAAGAATGGTCCCGTTTTCAAACTGTGATGGAGGGTCCTCGCGGAATCTATTCGCCAGGCCTGGATCCTCTGACAGCACTTGGCATCGAAGCGAAGTCGGAGGAGGAGCGGCGACGCTATGCAGAGCTGCAGGTGCGAGCCGAGCGACAGCGTATCGATAAGGAACTGGCGTACCAAAGGGCCTATGACCAAGCCTTCGCACGTCTTTACCCCAATGAAAAAGTCATCCAACTATCGTCCAACCCTGCATCTGCTCCTGGCTCGGGAGCGTTAACTGCTGTGAAAGGCACTGGACGACTAGCCGTTTTTGTTCAAGACAGTTGCAACGCATGTATTGACCGCGTCAAAGACTTACAAAACCAGAAACAGTCCTTTGATCTGTACTTCGTTGGTAGTCAAGGTGATGACGAAATAATTCGCCGCTGGGCCATCTTGGCTGGAGTCGAACCGGCCAGCGTGAGAAGCCGACAGATCACATTGAATCACGATGCCGGTCGATGGCTTGGCCTTGGACTCGGCGGTGAGCTGCCGGCCGTGGTACGCGAGGTGAATGGACAATGGCAGCGTCTGTAATTCGCGCGGCTTTAACGGGGGGGGCTACTGCTCACCGCGGCATTTGCTAACGGTGCCGAGGTTCCGCCACCGGCCTATCAGTTGATTGCCCTGCCTGCCGGCGTTCCGTCCGAGGTGCTGTACTCCGTTGCACTGCAAGAGAGTGGCACCCGACTTCGCGGCCAGATCGTCCCCTGGCCCTGGACGTTGAATGTCGCCGGCGCCGGATATCGCTTTGCGACACGCAGCGATGCTTGCAGAGCGTTGATGATCGCCCTTCAGACCGCAGGCCCAAATAGAGTCGACGTCGGGCTTGGACAAACCAACATCGGTGCCAACGGCCACCGTTATAGCTATCCCTGCGAAGGGCTGGATCCGTACAAAAACCTCTCGGTTACGGCCCAGATCCTGGCTGAGCAAAAAGCCAAAGGAGGCGACTGGATCACCGCTGCTGGTCGGTACCACCGCCCTGCCGGAGGCGAACCCGCTGCCCGATACCGACGAGCTTTTGCCAAACACCTCAGCCGGGTCACCGGTATCAACCTGATGGCGAATAATCCATGAATAGATTGCTGCATCTGCCTGTTTTGCTGTCTTTGGCCTCCCCCATGGCAGTGCATGCCACCTCGCTGATTGTTGTTGAAGACCGAGGGGGTGTTTCCGCTCTGCCCTACTACCAGTACTTGGCTCCAGAACCTACTGAGCAGTCAGCACAGTCAGAGAATATTGGTGTGCGTGGGCAAGGCTCGTTTCCAGTGCGCTCTGACCAACTGACACCCGGGCAGGTACAGGGCCGGGTAATCAATGCACCTGGCCTGCAACCATTGTTTCTTGTAGGCGACGATGAAAGCTCCAGAAAGTGGTTATCACAGCGCCGCGATCAGTTACAGCAACTGCAGGCAGTGGGCCTTGTGGTTAACGTGGCCAGCGCCGAGCGGTTTGCCGAAATCCAACGATGGGCAGGAAATCTACAGTTGGTCCCGGCTCCATCAAATGATCTGGCACAGCGCTTGGGAGTCCAGCATTACCCGCTGTTGATCACTGCCACAACGATCCAGCAGTAACCAGGGTATGGCCTCTCTTACGCACATCACCTTGGTCATCAAGCAACCAGATGACCCACGAGCAGGCCAACTGCTTTTTGAACAGGTCACCTATGTCGCCAAGCTCTATGGCGGCACCGTCATCGCCCGCGTACCTGGTGACGAGGTGGAGCTATGTCAGCGGCTAAAAGAACGACTGCCCGAGGCAGTTGAGCAAGCGAGGCAAGAGTTGGCCAATTCATCATCACGCATGAAAGGAGGATCCCGGCCCCATGAAGCTGACCAAGAAGCAACGCTGCGAGCTTCACGCTAAATTCGCGGGCCATTGCGCATACTGCGGTGTGCTGTTGGGTGACCGGTGGCATGCGGACCACATGGAAGCAGTATGGCGAGAACCAGAGAGGGTGGACGGCAAGTACTCCGGTGCCATCATTTTGGGGCGGCCAGAGAACCACGCCATCAGCAACATGATGCCCGCGTGCGTGCCGTGTAATTTGAGCAAGGCAGCGATGCCACTAGAAGTCTGGCGAGAGCGCATTGCTGGACACGTCAACTCCCTTAACAGCTACCACCCCATATACCGCCTGGCCAAGTCCTATGGGCTGATCGCTGAGACAGGCAAGCCAGTCGTTTTCCATTTCGAAACAGTGGGGCCATTGTCCCCTTTCACTCATAGGAAGTGATCCATGACCACCTCCTACACCATTGAGTCGTTACTACGCCCTGCTGTTGAGCTGTACACAGTTTGCGTATGTGCCGCTGCGGCGTTGCTCTGTATTTTCGCGCCCTGGGCGGTTGCTCTGACGCCTTTATTCGGCATGGTTGCCGGTACAGGCTTTCTGGGTCTAGGGTTCGTCCGCCTCAAACAAGCGTTGGTAGTGCTGCGTTACCGGCGCAATATTCGGCGCCTACCCCACTACACCATGACCAGCAAAGACATGCCGGTCAGCAATGAGCGGCTATTCATCGGTAAAGGCTTTCGCTGGACCCAAAAACATACTCAGCGGTTGATGGAGACTTACCTCCCAAAGTACGCCGAGTATGTCGAGCCCACGTCTATCTATACCTTTGCTCGCAGAATTGAGGAGCGTCTGGAGTTCGCACCCTTTCCACTCAAATTGCTGTCAAAGGCTACCTCGTGGGATGTGCCATTTAACCCGGCGCGTCCACTTCCTCCAGTCGGGGGGCTACCGCGCTTACACGGTATAGAGCCGAACGAAGCGGATGTCAGCCTGCCACTGGGTGAGCGGGTTGGACACTCCCTTGTATTGGGGACTACTCGTGTTGGAAAAACCCGCTTGGCAGAGTTGTTTATCACCCAAGACATCAGGCGTACCCGCCGTAGCCCCCGGCGCCGCGTTCATATGGGGCGCCGCGTGCAACCCGTTCATCGAAGCCAGCGCAATGTAGAAATGGACCTGGACCGCGAAGTGGTGATTGTCTTCGATCCTAAAGGCGACGCAGACCTCCTGAAGCGCATGTACATCGAATGCAAGCGCGCAAACCGACTGGAGGAATTCTACGTGTTCCACCTAGGCTGGCCCGATCACTCCGCTCGCTACAACGCCGTCGGCCGGTTTGGTCGGATCTCGGAGGTTGCCACCCGCATTGCCGGCCAACTTTCGGGGGAAGGCAATTCCGCGGCATTCCGGGAATTCGCCTGGCGTTTCGTCAACATCATCGCGCGCGCCCTCGTGGCACTGGGACGTCGGCCGGACTATGAACAGATCCTCAAGCATGTGACAAACATTGACGCGCTGTTTATTGAGTATGCGCAGAAGCACTTTGCTGAAAATGATCCCAAAGCCTGGCAAACCATCGTTGAGCTGGAAGGAAAGATCGATCGTAAGAACCTCAGTTTCGCCATGAAGGATCGACCGCTACGCGTGGTGGCCCTGGACATGTACCTCACTCAGCAACGCATCTCCGACCCAGTGATGGAGGGTCTGCGATCAGCCGTACGCTATGACAAAACCTATTTCGACAAGATCGTGGCCAGCCTTCTGCCATTGCTGGAAAAACTGACCACAGGCCGGATTGCAGAGCTGCTATCTCCCGACTACATGGATCTTGAGGACCCACGACCAATCTTTGACTGGATGCAGATCATCCGCAAACGGGCAGTGGTCTATGTCGGCCTGGACGCTTTATCTGATACAGAGGTAGCTGCAGCGGTGGGCAACTCGATGTTCAGCGACCTGGTGTCAGTTGCGGGTCACATCTATAAGTTTGGCATCGATGATGGCTTGCCCGGGGCCACCGGCGGCAAGGTAGCAATTAACGTACATGCGGACGAATTCAACGAACTGATGGGCGATGAATTCATACCGATGATCAACAAAGGCGGTGGTGCCGGCATGCAGGTCACGGCCTATACCCAAACCATGAGCGATATTGAGGCAAAAATCGGTAACCGGGCTAAAGCTGGCCAAGTCATCGGTAACTTCAACAACCTGTTCATGTTACGTGTACGTGAGACTGCAACCGCCGAGCTGCTGAGCAACCAGTTGCCAAAGGTCCAGGTGTTTACCAGTACACCAGCAAGCAGTGCAAACGACGCTATTAACGGCAACACCGCTTTCACCTCTAACACTCACGATCAGATCCAAAGTGTCAGCGTACCGATGATCGAACCGGCGCATGTGGTTGCCCTACCCAAGGGGCAATGCTTTGCCCTGATAGAGGGCGGGAATTTGTGGAAGATTCGTATGCCGTTGCCGGCAAGCGATCCCGATGAAGTGATGCCCAAGGATCTTCAGGCCTTGGTTGAGGGCATGCGTAAAGGATCCGGAACCAGCAGCGACTGGTGGCAAGCACCGGGATATGACGCACTAAGTGAGTCGCTTCCTGATGACTTGGTAGACGACTTCCGCCAGATGGCCAATAACGGAAAAGCCGCATAGGCTTGAAGGAACAGAGCCATGGCCGATATCGCGGAAAAAGCCCAGCAACAGCAGGAAGGTCAAAAAAACTTCCTGGGCATGCTGTTCTCTACCCCTTTTCATTTCTTGGGGGTGATGTTCGGCTCCTTGCTCGGCGCCATCGTCGTTGAATGGCTTTGCATGTACACGTTCTGGCCGGATGCCGGCTGGAAACATGCTCAGCAGATGTTCCAACATGAACTGGGCTGGCTGTCCCAGGATCTGCTGCACAGCGTTGTCATCAAAGAACCGGGGCGTACGGCAACCTGGCTGGCACAAACGGTCTATGACTGGCTGATGGTGAAAACCGGCATGCAGGACAATATAAATGCACTGACACAGTACGCTCGCTCAACATCACCACAACAAACGGGAACCTTGAACCTTCGCTACGAACTCGGTCGGGCGATGATCAAATTCCAGGACTATGGCTTAGCCGCGTTATACACAGTCCTGACCTTCTGTGTGCGAATGGTCATTCTGACGTTGACGATTCCGCTGTTCGCACTGGCGGCGTTCACTGGCTTGGTCGATGGCCTGGTGCGGCGTGATCTACGAAAATTCGGCTCCGGCCGCGAGTCAAGTTACCTGTATCACAAAGCCCGGGGGACGATCATTCCGCTGACCATCGTGCCCTGGACGGTCTACCTGGCCATCCCCATCAGCATCAGCCCCCTTTTGATTCTGTTGCCCTGCGCCGTGCTGTTGGGTGTGTCCGTTTACATCACCGTTTCAAGCTTCAAAAAATACCTTTAGGAGCTGCCCATGCAGTGGACACAAGAACAGCAGCCCATCATCCATTCCACGGCTGACAAGCTACTGGTTCAGGCTTTTGCCGGTACCGGCAAAACCACCACACTGGTGGGCTACGCCACACAACACGCCTCGGTGAAAATGCTCTACCTCTGCTACAACAAATCCGTCGAGCTCGCTGCCAGGGGCCGCTTTCCACGCAGAAACGTGGTGTGTAAGACGGCGCATGGCCTCGCATATGCAGTCTATGGCAGTCAGTACGCCACCAAGCAGACCAATAACTTACGCCTGACGGACATCGCAAGGGCCATCAACACCCAGGACTGGGAGCTCGTGCGGGATGTCCTCAGCACGCTTAACAACTTCATGGCCAGCGCCGATGACGAGTTGGGCCGTGTGCATTTTCCCAGATTCCAGGGGCAACGAATGCTCACAAGTGCCCAGGAACGTTTCCTGAACAATGCTTTAAACGTGGCTAAAACCATCTGGAACCGGATGATCGATCTGCAGGACACAGCAATGTCGATCACCCATGACGCTTACTTGAAGCTGTATCAGCTAAGCAAGCCCGACCTGAGCGAACGATTTAACGCCATTCTGCTCGACGAAGGTCAAGACGTGAACCCAGTTATTGCCGACATAGTAAAAATACAACGGGTCCGCAAGGTGGCAGTCGGCGATCCCCACCAGCAGATCTATCGCTTCCGCGGCGCAGAAGATGCGCTCAACAGCGACTGGATGGCCGACGCCGAACGTCACTACCTGACCCAAAGCTTTCGCTTCGGCCCTGCCGTCGCGCATGTGGCCAACATCATTCTTTTTTACAAGGGTGAGACACGAAAGCTGCAGGGGTTAGGTTGCAATACCCTGGTTAAACGGGCTCTGCCTGAAGAGCTACCGCATCGCACGTTTATCCATCGTACCGTGACCGGCGTCATCGAGAACGCCCTGCAGCTGGTCGCAAGCAACCCCAAGATTTTCTGGGTCGGCGGTATCGACAGCTACTCGCTACGCGATCTGGAAGATTTATACCTATTCAGCCGCAACCGTAACCATGAGGTGCAGAACCGCAGGCTGTTGAGAGATTACCGGGACTTTTCACAGTACGTGGAAATAGCCGAGGTAAGCCAGGATACGGAGATGTTGCGATCGATCAAGATCATTACAGCCTATCCGGACCTGCCCCAGCGGATCCAAACCCTACGTTCCCGCTCTGTAGATAACGAGCTCGACGCCACCGTGACACTCACGACTGGGCACAAGGCCAAGGGGCTGGAGTGGGACTTTGTCAGCCTGTATGACGACTTTAGCGCTGATCCGCTTTCACCCGATATCGATCAAGGTCGTAAAGATGACGAGTTGAATTTGCTGTACGTGGCGGTGACGCGAGGGATGAAGATCCTAGCGTTGAACTCAATGGTGCTTTCTATCATGCAGCGCTATGTCGATGCTCGGACCTCTGCACTCCAACCTCAGAAATCACGCGCTTAGCAACAAACTATTTCAGATTGCTGGCACGCGCTTATTATTGAAACCCTGGTAGCTCTGCACATTGAGGACGTCGCCATGGGCCGTCAGAAATTTGAATACCACACTGAGTTCTCTCCCTTTCAGTACGTTGTCAGAACCAAAAAGCTCTTCATGTTCAAGTCCGAAGAGCCCACCACTGAACCCGACACCCAGGGTTTTCTGGAAGATTCTGAACGTCAAAACCGCCTTGCTCAATTAGGCAGCGAAGGCTGGGAGCTGGTCAGCGTGCAGCCCGTGGTCAAAGGAGAAGTCAAGGTTGGCAATCAAAACGCCCAAGGCTGGGCTTACGGATTCGCCTTGCCCATCGGGTATCTGCTGTTCTTCAAACGCCCTATCCACTGTGATTGATGGTGTCAGTACCGTCAGAAGAAATCCTTACAGTCCTGAATATGGTTTTCTTGCGGCGACCATAGCTTGATCACGGCAAGCTGACGGCATCAGGAATGACTAGAGCCCAGCCGTGATCCAGTACCCGCGTCTCACTGCACTCACTTGCCGACTTGCCTTGCCAGGCCTCATCGCACTTTTTGGATGCGGCCTGCCTGTCTCTCATGCGACCGCTGCTTCAGCCTCCGAACAGGCCAACCTGGACGTGATGATCCGCCAGTTGAATGCCTTAGAGGACACCGCACGTCGTAGCGCTCAAGTGGCCGACGAACCTGGCAAGCGTTACTTCTTCGATTACCAGCGTCTAGCAGGTGATATCGCTCGAATTCGTCATGGGTTGGAGGGCTATCTAACCCCAACCCGAGCCCAGCCTCGTGATCCTGTTGAGCTGTCAGGCCAATACACGACCGAAGGACGCAAGCCATGAGCATGAGCGGCGCTCAGGCTGCTGCGTTTCAAGCGGCAGGAGGATTTCCTGCCTCGACGAGCTACCTGTTTTTCGTCGGCGTCGCTGTAGCCATCATCTTTATGTGGGGCGCCTGGGCTATCTGGAGCTGCTACCGAGGATGGGCCACTGGCAACCTTGATCGAACGATTGCCTCGACCTCGCTCGTCCGCATCCTACTGCTTTGCATGATCCTCACCACATTTGTTCTTAGTTGACCCTATGGGAGATACACCATGACTTCATTCTTAAAACCGGGCCGCATGCTGATCGGGTTGCTTGCTCTCCCCCAACTGGCCATGGCGGCTCTTCCGCAGTCTCAGCCTCCTACCCGGGGGGAAGGCTCTAACCTGATGCAAACCATGCAGAACTACGCCTTTGACGGTTTTACTTTGCTTGGCCTCATCATCTGCGCAGTCATTTTCAGTGGCGTTGCTTGGCATGCCTTCGGCACCTACCACGAAATTCAACTTGGCAAGAAAAAATGGGGAGATCTGGGGGCGACAGCCGCCGTTGGCGTCGCCATCCTCGGTGTCGCCATTTTTCTGGTCACCAAGGCTTCAAATATTCTTTAAAAGAGCCGTGGCCATGACAGAACTCTCAGACGATGGGACCCTGATTTTCCTCCCTGTGCGATTGAACAATCAGCCAGTCATCATGGGCGGCCTTACCGCTGACGAAATGTGGGCCACCTTGGCGTTGAGCACCGGCGCAGGGCTGGTTATCGGTATTCCGGCCGCGATATTGACCCAGATTTGGGCACTTATCATCGGCGCCGCCATGCTCTGTGCTGTCCTAGGGCTGTTTCTTGCCAGTCGTTTCTTGCGTCGGTGGAAACGCGGCCGACCTGATACATGGCTATACCGCCAGATGCAATTGAACATCGCGCGGTTCTTTCCTACCTGGAATAAAGCCCTGCTGATTACTCGTACAGGTGCGTGGACCTGTCATCGAACGGAGGTTCAATGACTTACCGTAAAAAAGTAGACGCCCAACTGGCCCACATTAACAGCCTGCGCATGGTCATTGGTTTTCTCATTGCCCTGGGTCTGTACATGGCTTATGGCTGGCAGAGCGCACCGCGTGACCTAACTGTTCATGTACCTCCAGATCTACGTTCAGGTAGCACCCGTAAGTGGTGGGATATTCCACCGGAGTCGGTATACGCCTTCGGTCTGTACATTTTTCAGCAGATGAACCGTTGGCCCGTTGACGGTGAAACCGACTACGAGGACAACATTACCCGCTTGGAAAGCTACCTGACTCCCAGCTGCAAAGCCTACTTGCAGAAAGATTTCGAGCTACGCCGCAATAGCGGGGAACTGCGCAAACGTGAGCGGGGTGTATTTGAAATTCCAGGCAGAGGCATCGACGATAAGTCTGAGCAACATATTGAACAGCACAGCATCAATGACTGGACCGTCAACCTGGACATCACCGCTGACGAGCACTACGGCGGGGAGCGCGTAAAGCGGGCATTTGCTCGCTATCCGTTAAGAATTATCCGATTCGACGTCGATCCCGAAAAAAACCCATTCGGCTTGGCCTGGGACTGTTATAGCAGTAATCCACAACGCATCGAAGTCTCCGCAGAAACGACCAGAGCAGGAGGCAAATGATGACACGCCGCCTACTGATCATCGGGCTCGTAGCCCTTCACTTCTGCGGGTTGGCCAACGCCGTCGAAATCCTGCGCTGGGATCGTATCCCTATAGCACTGCCCTTGATCGTGGGTCAGGAGCGTATTGTCTTTGTGGACCAAAACGTACGGGTGGGTCTGCCTCGTAACCTCGTCGACAAACTGCGCGTGCAGAGCACCGGTGGTGCCCTCTACCTGTTGGCGAAAGAGCCGATTGAACCGACTCGCTTACAGCTGCAGAACATGAACTCCGGTGAGATCATGCTCGTGGATATCATCGCAACGGTAGGGAAACCAAATCAGGTCGCATCCGAGCCGGCTAAAATTGTAGCCGGGGACAGTCCCGCCCCGCGTTACGGCCAAGTCAACGCCAAACCTACAAGCAACCATTCAACTTCTTCCACGGCCCAAGCCAGCGCTCAAGCCGAGGAGGATGAGGACGCGCCGAAACCGCGTCGTGAGACCCCTCTTCCGGTGGTCATGACGCGCTATGCCGCACAGATGCTTTACGCGCCCCTACGCACCGTTGAGCCCGTGGAGGGGATTGCTCAGATCAATCTGAAGCGCGGTTTGGACCTCACCACCCTAATGCCGATATTGCCGGTCGAAGCCTCTGCGTTGGGGTCGTGGCGGTTAGACGAGTATTGGGTCACGGCGGTGAAGCTACGTAACACAAGCGCCCAAAACCTCACATTGGATCCGCGTGACCTGATGGGTGACTTTGTCACCGCGACTTTTCAGCATCCCTACCTTGGCGCCAAAGGTGATTCCAGCGACACCTCGACGGTCTACTTGGTGACCCGTGGTCATGGTCTAGCCGAATCGTTATTGCCGGCCGCCATCAGCCAGATCGATCCGAAGGGAGGCCGTCGTGAAGAGTAATCCACTTGTTAAATACCTGGTCATACCGTTCGCGATCCTGGCGATATACGTAGTGGTCAAATTATTCAATCGCGAAAGTGCCGACCAACAGGTTCATGCGCCGGAAACGGTTGTACTTAGTACGAAGGAGGCTAAAAAGCTTGGGGTTGACGGAGATACACCCAGCGACACATTGCGCACCATTGTCGTGGAAAGCAGACAACTCAAGGACCAAGTCTCCAATGCTTTGAAGAACAATGACGAACTAAAGCAACAGAACATCGAGCTGCAAAAACGCCTGCAGAACATCGACCTCAACGTCGATAACAAACTGCAGAACGTTCAGCAAACGATGAAGCAGGAGGCGCAACAACAGAGCCAAACCCTCTTGGACACACTGCAGCAGCAGTACAATACCCTGAGCAGCAAATCGGGCAGTGGCAATGAGTCTGGATCTGATTTGCCGATCGGCTTCGGCGTTCAGCCAGGTGACGGTCAAGGCTTCAAAGGCGGACCTGGCGCGGACGTTGTTTGGATAGAGCCGCAGGACGCAACGCCGGTCGATGTCAACGGCAAGCCCATCGCTGCAGGGACAAATCAAACGGCAAGCGGCTTCAACTTCCCGACCTCTTTTGGCGAGTCCGTGGACCGAGGACAAAATGCACTGCGCACGGGCGCTCAAAGTGTTGCGAATGAAATCTCGCCACAGGAGGCCCGCAAACAGGTGCGCAAGGTCTACACCTTGCCGCAGAACTCGACATTGATGGGTTCGGTGGCCATGTCCGCGCTGATCGGCCGGGTGCCCATTGACGGCACTGTCAACGACCCCTACCCGTTCAAGGTATTGATCGGGCCGGACAATCTCACGGCCAACGGCATCGACTTGCCCGACGTCGCCGGCGCGGTGGCCAGCGGAACGGCTTCCGGCGATTGGACCCTGTCTTGCGTACGCGGTCAGATCAAAAGCCTGACGTTCGTCTTCAATGACGGCACTGTGCGCACGCTGCCACAACCTCAGGAAGAAACGAATAGCAGTCAAAATAGTAACAATCAGAACAATGGCAACCAAACCACCATTCAGGGTGGCCTGGGCTGGATAAGCGATGCCTATGGCATTCCTTGTATCAGTGGCGACCGCAAAAGCAACGCCTCGCAATACATTGGCTCGCAGGTACTGATTACCGCCGCCGGCGCAGGTGCTGCCTCCCTCATCAAGTCAGATGGAAACAGCGGCTCTTTTATAAACCCTCAGTCCGGGACCATCGGTTCTGTCGGCGGCTCGGGCAGTGAAGCCATGGGCAAAATTATTGGCCAGGGCGTCAATGACGTCTCCAGCTGGGTCAACAAACTCTACGGGCAAGCCTTCGCAGCGGTGTATGTACAACCCGGGGCAAAGATAGCTGTGCACCTGGACCAGCAACTGACCATCGATTACGAACTCAATGGCCGCAAGGTCAACTATCGCTCAGGAGCCCGTCATGTTTCGACTGCGCTTGACTAATCATGGCTTAAAACTAGGTGCATACCTGGCCATCGCCCTACTCGCCTCGGCCTGTTCCACCAACAAAGACGAATTGCTCCCCCATGGGGACCGCACAATGATGGACGTTTGGGATCAAGGCTCCAGCGGCTCAAGCAGCTCGAGCAGCCGCCAATTGCTCGATGCACGCCAAGATCTTCGTCGGCCTCTGGAGACGAGGGAAACAGACAACACCATGTTCACACGTACCGCACAAAACGAGATCTACAGCCAATTTAAACGCCTACCCAATCCCGACCTGGTGATGTACGTCTTTCCTCATTTAGCGGGTTCAGACCCGGCACCGATCCCAGGCTACACCACGGTGTTTCCGCTGTATCAGCGGGTGCAATACGCCATGCCTGGCGAACGCACGGAGGCATATTGATGGGTTTTTTTGAACGATTCAAAACGCGACGGGCGACAGAGCGTGTGGAACCTGGCGTAACACCAGGTTCGCCGTTATCTGACGATGTGCAGGGACCAGCAACCGAGACGTTTGAGGCTGCTACAGAGCGTTACTACGAACGCCTTGCTGCCATGGGTATTCCCTCGCCGAGCGATTGGCGTAACCCAAAGAAAAAGCCAGCCACAACCGCTGATGCTGACCGTCTATACCACGTCAACCCCTCCTTCGTAGACCTACTGCCGTGGGTAGATTACCTGCCTGCAGAAAAAGCCATGCTATTGGAAGACGGCGTGTCTCGTGCTGCCTTTTTTGAGCTGACACCGATTGGTACTGAAGGTCGGGATCCCGAATGGTTACGCAAGGCCCGCGACGCCCTGGAAAACGCCCTCCAGGACTCCTTCGACGAGCTTGAAACCTCACCCTGGGTGGTTCAGCTCTATGCCCAGGACGAAACCAGCTGGGACGATTACCTTCAGCAACTGCATGACTACGTTCAACCACGCGCACAAGGCAGTGCATTCACCGAGCTTTATTTGAAGCTGATGAAGCAACACCTGGAATCCATCTCCAAACCAGGCGGGCTGTTTGAAGACACCAAGGTCAGCCAACTGCCCTGGAGGGGCCAACAGCGCCGCGTCCGTGTTGTTGTCTACCGCCGTACCCAAGGCGCGCAAGCGGATGTGCGAGGCCAGGCACCAGGTCCTTACCTGAAAATCATCTGCGATCGCTTGGTGGGCGGCTTGGCGAACGCCGGCATTAAAACCCATCGCATGGATGGCCACGCCATTCGCCATTGGCTGATTCATTGGTTCAATCCACGTCCCGATCATCTTGGCCCTGCCGATGCAGATATTCGCCGCTTCTACGAATTGGTGTGCAAGCAAGCACCTGGTGCTGCAGAGGGCGAGCTGCCGCTCGCCAGCGGCACTGACTTCTCGCAAAACCTGTTTTATCGCGAACCACTGTCAGATATAGAGAAAGGTCTGTGGTATTTCGACGGCCTTCCCCATCAGGTGGTGATGCTTGACCGCTTGAGGGATGCTCCCAAGACCGGGCACTTAACCGGTGAAACCCGAAAGGGCGGTGATGCGCTCAACGCACTGTTCGACAAAATGCCAGAGGACACCATTCTCTGTATCACTCTCGTGATCACCCCGCAGGACATTCTCGAAGGGCATCTGGAACAGCTTTCACGCAAGGCAGTTGGAGACACTCAGGCCTCGATCCTGACACGCGAAGACGTCGCCACCGCCCGTCAGTTGCTCGGGCGCAAGCACAAGCTGTACAGAGGTAGCGTAGCGTTTTACCTGCGGGGTAAAGATGATGCCCAGCTGCACGAACGCAGTTTGCAACTCAGCAGCGCATTGCTGGGTGCGGGCATGGAGCCGGTGGAACCTCGGGATGAAGTGGCACCGCTGAACTCCTACCTTAGATGGCTACCCGGCAACTTCGACCCCAATGCGCGCAAAGCACTGGAGTGGTACGCACAACTGATGTTCGCCCAACACATTGCGAACCTGGCCCCCGTCTGGGGTAGGTCGACCGGAACCGGGCACCCGGGTATTACCCTGTTTAACCGTGGGGGAGCGCCGATAACCTTCGACCCGCTGAACAAGCTGGACCGGCAGATGAACGCGCATTTGTTCATTTTCGGGCCTACGGGTTCAGGTAAATCGGCCAGCGCGACAAACATCCTTAGCCAAATCATCGCCATCTATCGGCCACGTCTATTCATTGTGGAGGCTGGCAACAGCTTCGGCTTACTCGGTGATTTCGCCAAAAAGTTGGGTTTGACGGTAAACCGGGTTCGACTTGCACCTGGATCGGGTGTCAGCCTCGCGCCATTCGCTGATGCCGTGAAGCTCATCGAACCCAGCCAAAACGTGAAGATTATCCAAGCTGATGATCTTGAGGCGTCGGACGAACATCTGACTAGCCAGACCGAGGATGAACAACGCGACATCCTGGGCGAGATGGAAATTGCGGCCAGGCTGATGATCACCGGTGGTGAAGAAAAAGAGGATGCCCGTCTTACTCGTGCCGACCGTAGCGCCATCCGCCAATGCATACTGAATGCAGCGAAAAAATGCGTGACGGAGCAACGTATCGTTCTGCCGGAAGATATCCGTGAAGCGCTGCGAGAAATGGGACTCGAGCCCGGTATTCCAGACGCCCGAAGCTCACGATTCTTGGAGATGGCGGAAGCCTTGTCCATGTTCTGTATGGGCACCGAAGGCGACATGTTCAACCGTCCTGGCACCCCATGGCCAGAAGCGGACATTACCATTGTCGACCTTGCCACCTATGCGCGAGAAGGCTATAGCGCACAGATGGCCATCGCTTATATTTCCCTGCTCAACACGGTCAACAACATTGCCGAGCGTGACCAGTTTAAAGGCCGTCCGCTGATCTGCTTCACCGACGAAGGCCACATCCAGTTGAAGGTCCCACTCCTATCCCCCTACTCCGTCAAGATTACCAAAATGTGGCGAAAGCTCGGCGCCTGGTTCTGGATGGCCACCCAGAACGTTGACGACGTGCCGCCAGAGGCCTCAGCCCTGCTCAACATGATCGAGTGGTGGATGTGCTTAAACATGCCGCCTGATGAGGTGGAGAAGATCGCGCGGTTTCGTGAACTGACTCCTGCACAGAAGTCGATGATGCTGTCAGCGCGTAAAGAAAGCGGCAAATTCACCGAGGGCGTCGTGTTGTCCAAAAGCATGGAAATGTTATTCCGGGCGGTACCACCGAGTTTGTATCTGGCCCTGGCCATGACCGAGCCGGAAGAGAAAAAGCAACGCTTCGACATCATGCAAGCCAAAGGCTGCAGCGAGCTGGATGCGGCCATTGAAGTTGCTGCAACGCTTGACCGCTATCGCGGTATCGAACCTCACATCATTACTTTCCCCGAGCAAGTCACGGCCTTGGAGCGCCAAGCATGAGAGCATTGAATTCCCTGACCCAGAACCTTATAGAAAGTCTGACCCAGCTGCTTGAACAACCGGGTGAAGACGCCCTTCAAACCCTTGAGGTGTGTGCCCCCGTTTTGATAGAGCAACTGCAACAGGTTTTGGTTCGTGCGGTGGATCGTCGTGACATCGAGTCCCAACTTCACGCGGTGTTAGCCAATTGGCTGCTACAGCACCCACAACCCGAGAATGCTGAGAACGCTCTTCTTGAGGCCCTTCGTAAACAAGCGCTGCTTTCATCGAAGCCAGCAGAGGCTCGGGCATGATAGGCCTTCGCAAATATTGGTTGATGCTGGGGTGCGTTTTGGCAGGCACATCGATGGCCTGCTTAGCCCTCACTCGAAGTGAGATACCATCCCCGCACAACACAGGCCCGTGGTTGTTTGGTCCTTCCAAAGCACGCTGGACTGTGACTGAGTTCGCGGATCTGGAGTGCCCCTACTGCAAGACGTACACACCTGCGTTGAAAACCTGGATACAGCAGCAGAAGGATGTAAACCTGCAGTGGCATCATCTGCCACTGGATGTGCACGGTCCGACCGCATTACACGAAGCCAAGCTCGCTGAATGTGCGGGGGCGCTTGGTGGCGCACCTGCCTTCTGGCAAGCCATTGACCAGATTTTTGACCGGACCCGTAGCAACGGTGAGGGTTTCAATGGGCATCTGAACGTCGTTGATGTTACTTACCAGGACTTATTGTCCTGTGCAGCTACCGACAAAGTGATCGCCCGGCATGTTGGCCAACAGGTCGAGGAGGCCCTCAAAGCGGGCATTACGGCAACTCCTACTGTGATAATTAAAGACAACACGACTGGCAGCTCCGTAAAGCTTGAGGGACCAGCTGACGGGGTATTGTTATTATCAGCTCGTGATTGGCTGGCTCAAAAAAAGAG
Source organism: Pseudomonas sp. KT_2_4 (assembly GCF_041410225.1). NCBI lineage: Bacteria > Pseudomonadati > Pseudomonadota > Gammaproteobacteria > Pseudomonadales > Pseudomonadaceae > Pseudomonas > Pseudomonas sp. KT_2_4. The sequence goes on along the minus strand of NZ_CP166962.1, from coordinate 4,740,853 downwards.
CTGCGACGCTCTGCAAAAGTCGAACGTTAAATCACTTAGCCATTGTCATTAAATGAGCTTGCATTCCATTCATACATTTTCATGCCCGGCATGTCCTACGCGTGGGCCGAAAGAGACAGCGCAAATACGGTGTTTGCAACTGCAATCAGGGTCAGTTTCATACGACTTTTTCTTGAGGATTGATGGGCTCAACTGAGAGGTGCCGGCGACGCATCAGTCGATAGGCTGCCGGAATGACAAACAGCGACAGCAAGGGCGCGGTAATCATGCCTCCAACCATGGGTGCCGCAATTCGGCTCATCACCTCGCTGCCGGTCCCGCTGCCCAGCAAAATGGGTAACAAGCCAGCAATGATGACAGCCACAGTCATGGCTTTGGGCCGAACGCGCTGGACAGCGCCTTCACGAATCGCGGCCATCAGCCCGTGCTCGGTCCTATCGCCGAGGTCTTCACGCTCAGCCCAGGCGTTCTTCAGATAAAGCAGCATAATTACGCCAAATTCGGCAGAAACACCGGCCAAAGCGATAAAGCCGACACCAGTGGCGACCGACAGGTTGAATCCCAATAGATAGAGAAACCATACCCCACCAGTCAGTGCGAATGGCAGAGTGGCCATGATCAGCAAGGCCTCATCGAAGCGAGCAAAGGTTAAATAAAGCAGCACGAAGATGATCAACAGCGTGGCAGGCACCACCAGCTTGAGTCGTGCGTTGGCCCTTTCGAGAAATTCGAACTGTCCTGCGTAGCTCAGGCTCATACCAGGCTGCAACTTAACCTGCTCGCTGACGACCCGTCGTAGATCGGCGACTACCGAAGCAATATCCCGTCCCCGCACGTCGATATACACCCAGCCTGAAGGTCGGGCGTTCTCACTCTTAAGCATCGGCGGACCATCGCTGACCTTGATCTTCGCAACGGTGCCAAGAGTGATCTGGCTGCCTAGAGGGGTATAGATAGGTAACTGCTCCAGAGCGCCGAGTGAATCCCGCCACTCACGAGGGTAACGTACGTTAATTGGGAAACGAGCCAACCCTTCAATCGTCTCCCCGACGTTTTCACCGCCGATTGCGCCGGCCACGATCGATTGCACATCGGCAATATTTAACCCATAGCGGGCCGCAGCTTTACGATCGATATCCACATCAATATAGCGGCCACCGGTCAGTCGTTCGGCCAACGCTGAACTCACACCTGAGACATCCTTGGCAACACGTTCGATGGCTTGGGTGACGGCATCGATCTCCGTCAGGTTGGTACCGGCAACCTTCACACCAATAGGGCTTTTTATGCCAGTGGCCAGCATGTCGATGCGGTTACGAATCGGCGGTATCCAGATGTTGGTCAATCCTGGGACACGCACCGCTTGGTCTAGCTCCTCAACGAGCTTTTCCTGGGTCATGCCTGGGCGCCACTGTTCGTGTGGTTTGAATTGGATGGTGGTTTCGAACATTTCCAAAGGTGCTGGGTCAGTCGCGGTTTCAGCGCGGCCGGCTTTGCCGAAAACGTGTTCGACCTCTGGAACTGTCTTTATCAGACGGTCAGTCTGTTGAAGCAGTTGCGCGGCCTTCTGCGCCGATAATCCAGGCAGAGCTGATGGCATATAGAGCAGGTCCCCTTCGTCCAGCGGGGGAAGAAACTCACCACCCAGACGAGAGATCGGCCACAACGCGCTGACAAAGACTAGCAACGCAACCAGCAGCGTTATTTTAGGTCGATGTAATACGGCGTCCAGAGCGGGTTCGTAGATCCGGATCAACCAGCGATTTAGCGGATTCTGCTGCTCATTGGGAATTCGTCCACGAATCCAATACCCCATCAACACCGGTACGAGAGTTACCGACAGTCCAGCCGCTGCGGCCATAGCGTAGGTTTTGGTGAACGCCAATGGACCGAATAGACGTCCTTCCTGAGCCTCCAGCGTGAACACCGGAATGAACGACAGGGTGATGATCAGCAGACAGAAGAACAATGCAGGTCCTACCTCGGCAGCCGCTTCAGTCATCACGTGCCAATGACGTTCACCTTTCAGTTCCTCCCCAGGATTGGCCACGTGCCAAGCCTCGACCTTCTTGTGGGCATTTTCAATCATCACCACGGCAGCGTCGACCATAGCGCCGATGGCGATGGCAATCCCGCCAAGGGACATGATGTTGGCGTTGATACCCTGATAGCGCATCACGATGAAGGCGATCAGCACCCCAACCGGCAGGGAAATGATTGCCACCAGAGATGAACGCAGGTGCCAGAGAAAGATTCCGCAGACCAACGCGACGACGATGAACTCTTCGATCAGCTTGTGGCTGAGGTTTTCCACGGCACGATCAATCAACTTGCTGCGGTCGTAGGTGGTGACGATTTCAACCCCCGCCGGCAGACTGCTTTTCAGCTCGTCGAGTTTGGTTTTGACCGCCGCAATGGTTTCACGAGCATTCTTCCCGCTGCGCAGAATCACCACGCCGCCGACGGTCTCACCTTCACCGTCGAGTTCGGTAATGCCTCGACGCATCTCAGGCCCTAACTGAATCGTGGCAACATCGCCCAACGTGACCGGCACACTGCCCGCGCCCAGTTTGAGCGGGATGGCGCGAAAGTCATTGAGCGTCTTTAGGTAGCCGGAAGCTCGTACGATGAACTCTGTCTCCGCCATTTCCAGCACGGCTCCACCGGTTTCCTGATTGGCTTTGCCGATCGCCTCGGTCACCTCAGACTGCGTGATACCCAAGTTCGCCAACTTTAGCGGATCGAGCTGGACCTGATACTGTTTGACCATGCCACCTACGGTGGCAACTTCCGCAACGTTCGGCAGCGTCTTGAGCTCGAATTTGAGAAACCAGTCCTGTAGGGCTCGCAGTTGCGCCAGATCGTGCCCACCGCTGCGATCAACCAACGCGTACTGGAAAATCCAGCCAACGCCAGTGGCATCAGGTCCTAAGGCTGGCTTAGCACTGGCTGGTAGGCGGCTTTGTATCTGGCTCAGGTATTCCAACACCCGCGAGCGGGCCCAGTACAAGTCAGTTCCGTCTTCGAACAGCACATAAACGAAGCTGTCGCCAAAGAAGGAGTAACCGCGCACAGTCTTGGCCCCAGGTACCGAGAGCATGGTGGTTGCCAGTGGATAGGTCACCTGGTTTTCGACGATCTGTGGGGCTTGGCCTGGGTAAGGTGTACGGATAATTACCTGAACATCCGACAGGTCTGGCAATGCATCGATGGGCGTACTTTGAACCGCCCAGATCCCCCATGCCGTGACGAACAGCGTCGCCAGCAACACAAGAAAGCGGTTGGCCACCGACCAGCGAATAAGGGCCGCAATCATGGCTGGCCCCCAGAGCGTTCCAGACGTTCAACACGCAGACCATCGTCCGTCTGGCTAACAGCGATCCGAACCTTGTCGCCCGTTTTTAGGCCCTTCATCAGAGCAGGAGTGGCGAGAGGGAAAGTCATCGTCATGCCTGGCATACCCAATGTCTTGAAGGGACCGTGGGCGAGCGTGACTTCTTTGTCGTTGATCTCAACGATCTGACCATCGGCCTCATGCAAAGCGCCAACGGGCATAGTAGATGGCGAAACGTCCAATGAGCTTGCGACAACGCCCTTGAGACTGGCCTCCGAGTCGAGCAGGAACTGGCCAGAGGTCACCACTTTCTGCCCCTCTTCCAAGCCTTTCAATATCGCCGTCTTGCCATCGTTATCCTGGCCTAGCTGCACCTCCACCGGGCGATATCGACCAGCGTCTTCAGAGAGCATGACCAACGCACGTCGACCGGTACGAATGACGGCCTCGCTCGGCACCCACAGAACACTTTGCTCCGTTGAACGATTGAGGCTTACCTGTGCGGTCAAACCTGGTCTGAGTCGGCCATCTGGATTGGGTAACTCAACTCGAACGCGAAGTGTGCGACTGTCCGAACTGGTTTCCGGAAGAATCGCACTGACGACGCCCTTGAGCACAACTCCAGGGAATGCGGATAAACGCGCTTCAGCTGCTTGCCCTACTACGATTGACCCAGCTTCCGCCTCTGGTACAGCCACGGCCAGCCAGACACTGCTCAAACCATTAACACGAGCCAACGTCTCGCCTGCGGCCACCGTCATACCTTCACGCACACTCAGCTCTTGAAGCACACCACCAATAGGGCTGGTCAGCGTCAGGTTCGATTGAACTTTGCCAGTGCGCTCAACTTGAGCAATTAACGTAAGTGGCATTCCGGTTAGCCGCAGTCGCTGCCGGGCCGCTGTCAGCAAGCCAGCATCGCCACTACGCTTGAGGGCGAGAAATTCCTCCTGAGCAGCTGCCCACTCCGGCACCAAGATATCTGCCAAGGCGGCATTCGCTTTCAGCACATCACCAGGTGCGTGGGCATACACACGCTCGACAAAACCCGCTGTACGGGCCTGAATGACTGCAACGTCCCGTTCGTTGAAGGCCAGCACACCTACCACGTTCAGTGTCGAGGCAAATACGCCTCGACTGACACTAGCCAGTCGCACACCAAGGTTCTGAGTCAGGCTTGGATCAATTCGAATGGCAGCGCTGTCCCCCTTGGTATCTGCGTATTGAGGGATCATCTGCATGTCCATGAAGGGTGACTTACCCGGTTTATCGAATTTCTGTTGTGGGTACATGGGATCATACCAATACAGAACTTTTCGATCGGCAGAGGCTTTGGGTTCATGATCCGGTACGACACCAGCTACTCCGCTCATTCGCGGTTGGGCTAACCAGTAACCCCCGGCAACACCCAAGGCAATCGAGATGCCGATGATTAAAGTCCCTTTCCATAATTTAAAAATCATTGAGCGGACTCCCCGTAAGAGAAATACAGGCGAGCGCTGGTCAGGGCACGTTGCTCTTCAACGTCAACCTGCTTGAGACGGGCTTCGATGAGTTCGCGTCGGGCGGCAACAACCGAGTTCAAATCACCCTTGCCGGAGCGGTAGCTGGCCATCGTGAGTTCGACCTTTTCTTTAGCCAACGGCAACAAGCTTTCCTGATTACGGCTGACTGCACGATTGAGGCGCTCGTAGTCAGCCAACTCATCCTCCAGTTGCTGGGTATGCTCGCGTGACAGGGCTTCGCGCTCAGCCTCAAGCTGGTTTAGTTCGGCGTGCTTGGCCGCAATCTTGGGGTTTTGCCGAGAGTTAGGGAACAGCGGGAGATCCCATGAAAACTGCACGCTGACCATGTCACCGAATTGTTGGCCTCGGTGCTGATAATCGAATTCCCAGCTCCAGTCAGACTGCTTTTCCGCCTCAGCTTCACGGATCTTGGCTTGTGCTTCACGGGTCATCGGCACAAAAGCCGCTAATTCGGGGTGATGTTGCAGCTTATGGGAGTAACCTGAGGTCTCAATAGGCCAATCAGGCAAACCGCCTACCGGTTTGTCATCGGCGGCAGGGCCAATCCAGCGCTTGAGGGCGGCCCGGGCCTGTGCACGTTGACGAACTAAATCATCCTGCTGCTCAGCCAGTTGAGCAGCTTCCTGTTTAGGTGTCACCGCATCGGCGGGTTGGGCTCGGCCACCCGCAATCTGAGCTCTGACGGTATCGGTCAGAAGACGGTTTTCTTTGTAGAAGTCCTGGAACAACGCATCTTTACGCTCAACCGAGTAGCTTCTGATCCAGGCTAATGCCGTGGACTGTCGGACGTTCAGACGCGCCACTCGACGCTCGGCTGACGCTCGATCAACAGCCGCATCCGCGACCTCGATACGTGCTTTGCGCTTGTCGCTGTTGGGCATCTCCTGCCTAATCCCGACCACTTGCATGGTCATGAAGTCCTGGTCGATGCTCCATCTGTCGGGTCCACCAATGGGGTAGTTCTGCACGCCCAGCAGTAGCTTGGGATCGGGTAGTTCGCCGGCGGGAATGGCCGCGCTAGTGGCTGCTTGAATTTTGGCGTCTTGTGCGGTCAACGATGGTGCATTGTTTTCGGCCAGACGCAGCGCTTCATCGAATGTCAATGCGCTAGCGAAGCTCGGCAATGCAAGTACGCTTGCCGCCAGGCCGGCCAGGAAGGACCAACCTGTGCAACAGCACTTGGAGTTCATGTTCACGATTCCTGTGATGATCCACCGCGCGCTTCATAAGACATGCGCGCAGATATGCCATCCCGCTAACGCGGAATGAGGCTCAGTGTGGTACAGGAATCAAGTACGTGGGGGTCGCCATACCCCTGAAGAGGTTTGTACGAGCGGGAAATGGCTGGAGAATGATAGAATGAGAGGACTGGACAGGGTGATAGGAGGCTTGATGATCGATACTTGCAACATGCCGCCAGTTTTGCATTCCTGACCGGGCTTACAAGGTTTGCCATGCTCGGTGGGACTTTTCATGTCGTGGCAGCAGTCTTGCCCCATACCATCCATCATCGCCATGCCCATGGTTTTCATCGGGCATGGTTCAATCGATGTCTGAACACCCGCCATCCCGCTGAGGGGAAGCGCCAAGCTAATCAGGAAAATTAGGCAAAACCGCAGGTAGCGTTTCATGAGCTGGAGTGTAGACGGTGCAAATGGCCCTTACAATTCACCCTTGAGACTCCTTAGTCGGCCATCACCAACCGCTATGCCGCGCTCATTTCCATGACCGGGCTTAAAGTACCTAACCATGCGACTAGACAAATAATGATGACTGCCATTGAAAATTCGAGCTTCATGCTACGGCGCAAGGCATTGACCGCGACAGCATAGTCTCCATTTCGAACAGAACGTTCCAAGAGCGGGCTTAGGTGAAAACGGTTGAGCGTCGCTAATACGATCATCCCGGCAAAGAGCAGGACCTTCAAAAATAGCAACTCGCCATAAGTGCTGAGCATCACCTCATCGAGATTTGGCCCAACGATAAATAGGTAGTTCGCCACTCCCGTAATGCTGATGATCACTACAATCACCGCGCCGGCCGATTCAAACCCTGTCAGTACCCGAGCAAGAATTCGTGCTTCTCGCTCACCTTTCAGTGATTTCAAACGCAGCAGCAGGGCAAATGCCGCTAGCGCACCCAACCAACCGCCTGCGGCCAAAAGATGGAAGATATCGCTAATAAAGTGCCAGTAGCGACGGCTCCCCTCGTCCATTGCTCCGTGCCCTGTCCATGCCAGCGTCGCTAGCGCAATCGCGCCACAGACAGTGACAATCCAAAGACTCAGTGTTGGAAAGCGCTTGTTCAGGGAAACGCCAATAATGGCCGTCACCAACGCCCCTATTCGGACCATCCAGGTCAAACCGACGTCAGTCCCCATGAGAACCATTTGAAAGATATGGTGATGTAGCTCCATGAAACCCGACACGCCACTCATTGCTTTCGCAAGTAACAACATGGCGGCAAGGGACAGAGCTACACCTACAGCAGAAGTACTGTAAAGAAGCGACTCAAAATTCAAAACTGTTCCCGATATTCTTTCTTTTCCCCTGAGGCTATAAAGACCAAAAATTGCCAGTCCAAATAACAGCATCAGGTCGAAATAAAGAGCAAAGCGAACAACGATATTTAATGAGTCGCTCATGAATCATTTCACTTTGAAAGAAAAGTTGCCGGTAATCGGGTGAGTGTCCGAGGAAACGGCACGCCATTCGACTTTGTAAGTACCCGTGGTCAATGGCGATGCGGGTGTAATAACCATCGTCTTCGGATCACCGCCACCTGCCACGTTAGCTTTTACGCCCATAGGTGAATTCGGCATACCAGGCATATCGGTCATAATCAGCTTTGCACCAGAGAACTGAGTCGTTAGATTCTCAGAAAAGTGCAGTTCGATTTTAGACGGAGCCGCCGCATCCGATCCTTCAGCGGGAGTAGAAGAAACCAGCTTTGGATGCGCCTGAGCAACTGCACTCAGAAGCAAACCCGCAGTCAGCGCAACAGCTACGGTGGTAGTTTTAAGGAATGACATGCAAGACTCCTGACAGCAAAAGCTGTTGGTTCTAGGTTTTTAGGGAATATCTAGTTTTTTACTTTTTGACGCTCGTTAAAACCACTGACGAATACCTAGCAAATTCCGTGTTCTAGGGCCGGCTGGACAGGGAGGAATCACAAGATTTCCAACGTCACAGTGCGAGTACACGATGCCACATGAACGCAAACTGTTCGATTACATTTCAGTCAGCTTGGGGCGGGTTTTTGGCACTGATCTGCCCGGATACGGCGCCAAATACGCGACTTTCTTTGGAACGCTCCAAGAGTTTTCTCTCATCCAAAAACGATCCTATTGAGCTAACCACATGTTGCCTGCATACATATGAACAAGGTGTCTTAGACCTTTCTTGCATCAGCACATGGGAGTTCAATATGAAAGGCTGTTATTCCGTTTAACGACGTACACCATATTTTTCCGTCATGCGCTTCAATGATAGATCGAGTAATCGATAAACCTAGCCCTGCATTACTTGGACTTCCTTCTCTGCGAGCTGGGTCCACGCGATAAAATCGATCAAACAGCTTTTCAAGATGCTCGGACGCAATGGGCTCTCCCGGGTTCTCCACAGAGACTGATATTGAAGTTCCTTTCTGCCGAATATCGACAGTAATACACTTTCCTTCGGGGGTGTACCGGAGCGCATTTGAGAGCAGATTAGAGATGGCCCTGTCGAGCATGAGTACGTCACCTCGGACGCTACCCCTGCCTGTGACCTTCAGGTCGATCCCTCGCTCATCAGCCAGCAAACGGTAGTACTCGAGTAATTTCTCTACTACTGCTACCAGGTCAATCGGTTTGTTTTCATGTGTAATTAGACCGTTATCTGATTTCGCTAGAAAAAGCATGTCATCAATCATACGTCCCATACGTTTCAAGTCATCAAGATTTGAGTACAGATTGTCCTCGTAGTCCTCAATATTTCTTTTTCTAGATAAAATCACTTCAGTGTGAGTCATCAAATTGCTAACGGGTGTCCGTAATTCGTGAGCAATGTCCGCAGAGAAGTTCGATAAACGAACAAACGCATCGTCCAGTCTAGATAACATTGCGTTGAACGAGAGCACCATCTGCTGGAGCTCTTGGGGAACGGGACCTAATGGAATACGCTCTTTGAGCGATTTAGCTGACATCGAAGCTGCTACCTGAGTGACTAGGCGAATAGGTCGTAGTCCACTACGCGCTACCATCCAGCCCAGTGCAGCACTGACCAGCGCGCTTATCACCAGTCCTATCCAAAACCATCGTTCAAGCGTCTCGAAGAAGGCCATATGTTGAGTAACATCAAAGATCAACATCACTGTCAATGGCTTGTCCTGCCCCGTCACTATGGCTTGCGCCGTCACGCCTCGAAATATCTGCTCCTGGTCTCGCCACTCCCAGACATTGCTGTTTGTGACCGTTCGGAAGTCTTCAGGAACTACGATCGGACCTGGGTCAGCAAACAGGAGCTTACCGTCACCATCGATGATAAGAGCTGTCAAATCACGATGAGCACCAAGCAGTGCCTCCAGCTCAGGCTTAACATCACTGAATTGATCAATGCTGTTCAACCCAGTCAAAATTCTTTGCGTCGAGTGAAGCTTTTCGTTCAGCGCCTGCTGATCCAGCATCTTGAAATGATGCCGGCTGAGGTTGTTAAAACTGAGTCCAGCGACGGTGAGCACAGCCGTTACAGCTAGCATGAACATCAGGCTCATGCGCGTAGTCAGGGACATTCGCTTCATTCCGACCCCGTCCCCGAATCCGGCGCATCCAGCATGTACCCCATGCCTCGAGAGGTGTGGATAAGCTTGACCTCAAAATCATCATCAATCTTTGCTCTGAGCCTCCTGACAGCAACCTCGATGACGTTAGTATCGCTGTCAAAGTTCATGTCCCAGACCTGGGAAGCAATAAGCGACTTGGGCAGAACCTCACCTCGACGACGGAGCAGCAATTCGAGCAACGCAAACTCTTTGGCCGTTAGATCTATACGTTTGCCTGCGCGGATAACCCTGCGTTTGAGGAGGTCCACCTCCAAATCAGCCAATTTCATATGGGTTTGGGAGGGGGCAGTGGTACCTCTACGCAGCAGCGTTCTGACGCGAGCCAGCAATTCAGAAAATGCGAAGGGTTTGATCAGGTAATCGTCAGCCCCCAGCTCAAGTCCTTTTACCCGATCCTCAACTCGGTCTCGCGCCGTGAGGAAAAGCACAGGGACATTTTTTCCGGATGCTCTCACTTTCTGAAGTACTTCCCAGCCATCCAGCCCAGGCATCATCACATCGAGAATCAGCAGGTCATACGCCTCGCTCAAGGCGTGCTGAAGCGCGTCTTTGCCATTGGTAAAACGATCAACATTGAACCCCGCCTCGGTGAGTCCTTGCTGCAAATAAATACCTATTTTGGGTTCGTCTTCCGCAACCAGAAGTCTCATGGGGATGGCTCTCGAATAATTGTGAGGCTGAGTCTGCAATGAAATGCCTCTGCCAACCAGCAACTGACAGAAAAGTAATATTGGCTTCAGGTAGATGTCAGCGAGTGCTGTCTAGGGTTCGAGCATGAGTACTTTCTGGTGCTCGACCGACTCTTAACCATGAAAGCTAGAGGAGCCGGAAAACAAATCAAAAAGGAGCTTCCTCATGAACCGTTTAAAAGTCCTATTCTTTGCTAGTTCGATACTCATCTCAGCATCTGCGTTGGCTGAAGGTGGTGCAGATCGGATTATGGAGCGCATGGAAAGCCTGCGCGATAAAGCCGAAGCGACCTTGGTACAAGCTGAAAAAGCTCCTGAAGGGCAGCGCCATGTTCACATGGCCGAGCATATGAAAATACTGGGCGAGATCATGGGCCAGCTTCATCTAGATCATCCAAAAGCATCAATGTCACCTCAGGAACATCTCGCCTGGATGGAAAAACACGACGCCATGTTGATGACGTTTTGAACCAAATGCAGCGCGAGCACAAACTGATGCTTTCTGAGAACCATCAGTAACCGAATAACTCCTACGGGGCTCTCTGAACCGCCCACTAGACACGGCGTCATCTGGGCGCCGTGTTTTCTCAGGAAAACTGACAGAAATGTAGTGTTCAAGTCAGTTAACGCTCAGCTCTATCCCTTTAGCATAGCTAGTATTTTCCACTGGCTCTCGAGGTCACCATGAAAACTAAGCTCATTACTCCAGTTATTGCGGCAATCACCCTACTCCTCGGCGCTACGGCGATGGCCAGCGTAGGTCATGGGAAAGAGGATATCGGTCAGCCTGGAGTCGCCTCAGAGGTCACTCGCACGGTTGATGTAGAGATGGGTGATATTTTCTTCAAAACTAAAAGCATCGACGTAAAGCCCGGTGAAACGGTTCGCTTTGTACTTCACAACAAAGGGGCGTTGCTGCACGAGTTCAATATCGGCCAAGCCGCTGCTCACGCGGCGCACCAAAAAGAAATGGCGAGCATGTTCCAGAATGGAACGCTTACACCCACCGGAACTGGAAAAATGTGGGGCAACATGGGCCATAGCATGGGAGGCATGAAGATGGTTGGAATGGAACACAACGACCCGAATAGCGTGCTGATCGAGCCAGGGGCAACCAAGGAGTTGATCTGGACCTTCAACAACACAACTGGACTTCAATTTGCCTGCAACGTGCCAGGTCATTACCAGTCGGGGATGGTCGGTCAATTTGACTTGAAGTAAGCCTGAACCGACCGCTAAAACCGCGTCGACGCAAGAGTTCGCTATGCTCTGAGGCAGAGATCAGAGCAACACGCTCACACACGGGGTCTAGATCATGGATAAGCATCAGCATCCGGCTGGAAGCACCTCCCCACCATTTTGGAGGCGCAAAACAGGCGTTGTACTGATCATGCTCATTGCGATCGGTGCCTTTTACGGGGTGCGGGAACATTTCACCCACGTTTATCCGTATTTGCCCTACCTCATCCTGTTGATCTGTCCATTGATGCATTTTTTTGGACATGGACATGGCGGACATGACCATGGCGATCAGGCAGGAACCAACAAGGAAGAGAAATAGCTATGCCCACTCCACCGAGCCACCACGATCACGGTCCCGCCCACGCTGCCTCACCCAATGACGGTGGTCTACGCGACCCGGTGTGCGGTATGGCGGTTATACCTCCAAGTAAATTTGGCGAGTCTTACCAAGGACAGACGTATCAATTTTGTAGCCAGAAATGCCAAGAGAAATTTCGGGCAGATCCAGAACGCTACATTGGTAATCATCCCAGCGCTGAACCCAGCAGCGCCGCTATAGAGCCCACGCTACAGGTAGCCACTGAGTTTACCTGTCCTATGCACCCGGAAATAAGACAGCCAGGGCCCGGCAATTGCCCTAAATGTGGCATGACATTAGAGCCCGTCATGCCCGCGCTTGATGACGATGACAAACCCGAGCTCCTGGATTTCACCCGCCGCTTTTGGTGGTCGCTGCCTTTAACCGTAATGGTGGCCCTTCTAGCCATGGCGGGTCACTCATTACAAATCTTCCATGGTTCGGTTCAAAACTGGATCGAGTTCGCTCTTGCCACTCCGGTCACCTTATGGGCAGGTTGGCCCTTTTTTGTAAGAGGCATAGCATCCGTTAGAAATCGCAGTCCAAACATGTGGACTCTGATTGGTTTAGGTACTGCCGCAGCCTATCTTTACAGCGTCGCGGCAACCCTATTTCCCCAAAGTTTTCCCACCACCTTCATGCAAGATGGACGCATCGGCGTCTACTTCGAAGCCGCTGCGGTCATCATCTCGCTCACCTTGCTTGGGCAGATTCTTGAGCTCAAAGCACGGTCACAAACCTCCGCCGCCATTAAGTCCCTTCTTGGCCTATCTCCCAAGACTGCACGCAGGATCAACGCCGATGGTCAGGAGGAAGACATTCCTCTTACCCATGTTCACTTGGGAGACCATTTGCGGGTCAGACCTGGTGAAAAAGTGCCAGTTGATGGCTCTGTACTCGAGGGAGAAAGTGCGGTGGATGAATCCATGCTCACTGGTGAACCTGTGCCGGTCATGAAAAGAGCAGGGGATAGTCTGATCGGTGCCACGCTTAATACTCATGGAAGCTTGGTGATGGAGGCGCGAAAGGTCGGCGCTGACACCATGCTGTCGCAGATAGTACAAATGGTCGCACTAGCCCAACGCTCCAAAGCGCCCATGCAACGAATGGCCGACTCGATCGCCGGCTACTTTGTGATGGCGGTTATCGCGATTGCGTTGCTGACCCTCATAGGTTGGGGACTGTTCGGCCCGGAACCCAGCTGGGTCTTCGGCCTGATCAACGCTGTCGCCGTGCTTATCATCGCTTGTCCCTGTGCTCTGGGTCTGGCAACGCCCATGTCGATCATGGTTTCGACGGGTAAAGCCGCCAGTATGGGTGTGCTGTTCAGAGATGCCAGTGCCATCGAAAACCTTTGCAAGATCGACACACTGATTGTCGATAAAACGGGAACCCTGACAGAGGGACGGCCGGTATTTCACAGTGTGGAGGCCACACCAGATTTCAACCCACGCGATGTGCTTCAACTGGCCGCTAGCCTTGATCAAGGCAGCGAACATCCTTTGGCACACGCCATCGTCGATCACGCCCGAACTGAAAATATTGCGCTCACCAAGCCTGAATCGTTTGAGTCCGGCTCAGGGATTGGGGTGAGTGGTCTCGTTGATGGCAAGAAAGTACAGCTGGGCAACACTGCACTGATGGAAGCTGCCGGCGTGAGCACAAAGGTCTTACAAGAACGTGCAGAGTTGTTGCGCCTTGAAGGCATCAGCATCATCTATCTAGCAGTTGACGGGGTCTTGGCAGGATTACTAGCGGTCTCAGACCCGATAAAACCGACCTCTAAAGAAGCAGTCACCAAGCTTAAGGCTGATAACGTAAAAATCATCATGGCCACGGGAGACGGGCTCACCACCGCACGTGCTGTCGCCAAGGAGATGGGTATTGAAGAGGTTCATGGTGAAGTGAAACCTCAGGACAAGGAGCGCCTGGTGGCGGACCTCCAGCAATCCGGTCGAAAGGTTGCCATGGCCGGCGACGGTATCAACGACGCACCGGCCTTGGCGCGAGCAGATGTGGGCATTGCCATGGGTACAGGGACTGACGTCGCGATGAATAGCGCGCAGCTCACGCTGGTAAAAGGCGACCTGATGGGGATTTTACGGGCACGGGCACTTTCGGTTGCAACGGTAAAAAACATGCGGCAAAACTTGGGGTTCGCCTTCCTTTACAACTCAATGGGTATTCCCCTCGCCGCAGGCCTGCTCTATCCACTGACGGGGCACCTTCTGTCTCCAATGATTGCTGCGTTAGCCATGAGCGTCAGTTCTGCGTCTGTAGTTTTCAATGCTTTGAGGCTGAGGAATACCCGAATTGAATGAGCGTAACCGATGCTCACAGCCCGCTATACATAACTCTTGACCTTACCGTGGTGTCAACGTTGATCTTGTTGTTGCGGTGAAAATAGACTGCTCAGCACAAGAGGAATAACCATGTTCGTCTTAAACGTATCAGGCATTGGTTGCGGTAGCTGCGTCAGCAAAATCACCAAAGCAATTCAGTCACTGGACAGCGAGGCTATGATTTCCGTGGATCGCGCAGCAGGTAAGGTAAGCGTTGAAAGCAGTGAAAACCCAGAGCAAGTCCGTAAAACTGTCGAAGCACTCGGTTTCCCTTCCCAAATCAGCGCCTGAGGCGCTGATTCCCTCGCTGGGTAAAGTTTATTATTCACCTCGCAGAGCTTTAAGTAGCCCCTTAAATGCTCCATTTAATCTAGTAAAGGCGGTTTCGAAATGAATTTCATTTTCCGTATACTTTGCGACCTCGACCTGTTGATCCACAGTATTTTGATCAATGGAAGGTTGGTTCGGCGTACTGTAAAGCAAAGCACCGCCGTGAATATCACTTACTAATTCGTTTACGGCAATATGTTTTGGGTTTGTTGTTTTTAAAGAGAACGGAGTAGCCAAACCTCCTTTTGTTTGGCTAGCCAGTACAGCAGAAAAGTCCAAGTCCCTGGCCTTAAAGTTAGGAGTGTCGGCATTAGCGATATTATTGCTAAGTACCTCAGCTCGTTGGCTGCGAAAACGTAATGCTCTTTCTGCGGAGCCAAGCGCTTTGTCAAAATTAATACTCACCGGTGGCCACCTTTAGTTACGCTGCCATTTAATTCCCACCTATCGAACACTCAAGTGCTTAACGTAGTGCGTCCGAGCCGATGTATGATTTCAGCGAAAAACTCAAAAAACGCCACGCCATCGTGCAGTGACCGGAAACTTACAACGCCGCACAGGTAAATTTTAGATGGTGGATGGAGGTTATGTGTCGTTGGATAGCTTAGACCTTACGGACTAATCACTCTGCATCTCAAGAGAAATATCGCAACCTGACACAACTGTAATATTGGCCTAAGCTTCCTGACAGGGGATGAGTCTTATAGTCCTATTGAGCCTCAAGCTCACCCCCTAGAGTCAACGACTGATGTGGATTCAGGGGTCACCAATAATCATCCGAGGCCCCCCAAATGAACCCTATCAAAACCTTGTTCGTCATCGCGGCTCTGACCGTCTCTTCTTTGGCTATGGCTGAAGGGGGTGGTGACCGGACTTTCGCACGCATGGAAGTGGCCAGGAATAATTCGATGGAATCGTACCGAGTAGCTCAAACGCAAAATGCCCAACATCCCGTCGCTGAAAGCAAAGCCAAGGCGATGGATCACAAGAATTGCTAAATAGCTAGCCCTCCAAGCTGACAGAAATGTAATCACTGCGGTGGTTTAAATGTGGCAATTTCTGAGCTCGCTTGCCGTAAGAGTTTGTCTTTTGTGACGGTGGGCAAAGCTGATCCGGGCAACTCATGATCGGTTGTTTCGCACGGCTTCCCTTTTGACTGATTGGAAATAAACGGCATGCATTCCAAAACCTCTAGACGGACATTCGTAAAAGGCTTGGCCGCTGGTGGCATTCTCGGCGGCTTTGGCCTTTGGCGCACTCCAGTATGGGCGGTGACAAGTCCAGGTCTGCCGAGCGTACTCACCGGCAATGAATTTGATCTGTTTATTGGTGAAACACCTGTAAACATTACCGGCTCGCCGCGAACAGCCATGACCATCAATGGATCATTGCCAGGACCTTTGCTGCGTTGGCGCGAAGGAGAGACAGTCACCCTGCGTGTAAAAAACCGCCTGGACCAAGACACCTCAATCCATTGGCACGGGATCATTCTGCCGGCCAATATGGACGGTGTACCTGGCTTGAGTTTCCATGGCATCGCACCCGACGGCATGTACGAGTACAAGTTCAAGGTTCATCAGAATGGTACGTACTGGTACCACAGCCACTCGGGCTTACAGGAGCAGGCAGGGGTTTACGGGCCAATCGTTATCGACTCGAAAGAGCCTGAACCTTTTCAATACAACCGCGACTATGTGGTGATGTTGACTGATTGGACCGATGAAGATCCTAGTCGCGTCATGGCCAAGCTTAAGAAACAGTCGGGCTACTACAACCACCATAAACGCACCGTTGGTGATTTTATCGACGATGTCAGTAAGCAAGGTTGGTCAGCTACAGTAGCTGACAGGAAGATGTGGGCTGAAATGAACATGAGCCCAACCGACCTTGGAGACGTCAGCGCAGATACTTACACCTATCTCATGAATGGCCAGGCGCCAAACGGTAACTGGACCGGTATTTTCAAGCCGGGTGAGAAGCTACGACTACGCTTTATCAACGGCTCGGCGATGAGCTATTTCGACGTCCGCATTCCTGGTTTGAAAATGACCGTTGTGGCCGCCGACGGCCAACACGTCAACCCAGTGAGTGTTGACGAATTCCGCATCGCCGTAGCTGAAACGTATGACGTGATCGTAGAGCCTGCCAGTGAAGAGGCTTACACCATCTTCGCCCAGTCTATGGATCGGACGGGTTATGCACGCGGAACCCTCGCTCTTCGTGAAGGGCTAGTTGCTCAGGTACCTGCTATAGATCCACGTCCAATCGTCACTATGGATGACATGGGGATGGGCGGTATGGCTGGTATGGACCATGGCAGCATGGCTGGTATGGGCGGCGCAGAGAAGACACCAGGTGACATGTCCGGCATGGCGGGCATGGCGGGCATGGACCACAGCAAGATGACCGGTATGGACCAAAGTGACATGACCGGGATGACCGGCATGGACAGCGGTGACATGACTAACATGGCGGGCATGGATCACAGCAAGATGGCTGGGATGGGCAATGGTGATATGTCAGGGATGGCTGGCATGGGTGGTATGGGTGGAGAAATGCAGACACACCCTGCCTCTGAAACCAACAATCCCCTGGTTGATATGCAAGCCATGAATCCAACGCCAAAGCTAAGTGATCCGGGCATAGGCTTGCGGAACAATGGTCGTCGAGTGCTCACTTACTCCGACTTGAAAAGCACTTTCCAAGACCCTGACGGCCGCGAGCCAAATCGTACCATCGAGCTTCATTTGACCGGTCACATGGAGAAGTTTTCGTGGTCGTTCAACGGCATCAAATTCTCTGACGCCGAACCGCTGCGCCTGAAGTATGGCGAGCGTCTGCGCATCACCTTGGTGAACGACACCATGATGACACACCCCATCCACCTTCACGGCATGTGGAGTGACCTTGAGGACGAGAACGGCAAGTTCATGGTGCGCAAGCACACGATCGATATGCCACCAGGTACCAAACGCAGCTATCGAGTCACCGCTGATGCCTTAGGCCGTTGGGCATATCACTGTCACCTGCTTTTCCATATGGAAATGGGCATGTTCCGTGAAGTACGGGTTGATGAGTAAAGGAGACGATCTGTGAGCACATACCGAAATCGTAATTCCCTCGTGGGTTGCCTCTTTGCCGCTGTCCTGCTGGGTGGACTCTCGTCCACGGTGCTGGCAGAGGAAAATGGCAGCGACCATTCAACCACTGTTCCTGTTACAGCAACGGACAAGCCAGCAACGGCAAACGATTCGAAGCTAGATCACGGGGCGATGGACCATAGCCAGATGAGCCATGAGTCGATGGATCATGACCAAAAAACCAAAAAGGCAGATTGAGATCATGACCAGTAAGTTTTTACGCCCAACGCTGATGGCACTTGCAGTCTCTACCGGTCCAGCATTCTTTTTCATGGCTCAAGCCGCTGAAGAGATGGATCCGTCGATGGCGATGCCATCAAGTGCGGACGCAAAGTCTTCAACTGCACAAAAATCCAAACCCGCCAAACCGAAAGATGCCGCGATGGATCACTCCAAGATGGACCACGGCTCAATGGGAGCCATGGACCATAGCAAGATGGGGGCTATGGATCACAGCGATAACGGGCAAATGGACGGTATGGAAAGCATGGATGGAGGGGCGACTACCACAAGCCGAACCCCAATCCCCGTACTTACCGACGCTGACCGGGCCGCCGCTTTTCCAGACTTACCAGGCCATGGTGTGCACGATAAAAAAATTAACTCGTTCATCCTCCTGGATAAATTTGAGTACCAAGACGCTGACAACGGTAGTGCGCTGGCTTGGGATGCAAAAGGGTGGATCGGCGGTGACGTCGATCGCCTATGGTTGCGTTCGGAAGGCGAACGTACCAATGGCGTAACCGAGAACGCTGAACTTCAGGCTCTGTGGGGACACGCCATCGGTCCTTGGTGGGATGTCGTCACCGGCATTCGACAAGACTTCAAACCTGGGTCACCTCAAACATGGGGAGCGCTCGGTATTCAGGGCATGGCCCTCTATAACTTTGAAGCTGAAGCGACTGCTTATATTGGTGAGAACGGTCAAACCGCAGCTCGGTTTGAAGGCGATTACGACATCCTGTTGACCAATCGCCTGATCTTGCAGCCGACCGCCGAAGTAAACTTGTACGGGAAAAATGATCCTCAGCGCGGCATAGGATCTGGATTGGCCAACACCGAACTAGGCCTGCGGTTGCGCTACGAAATTACTCGTCAATTCGCACCCTACATTGGTGTTAGCTGGAATCGCTCATATGGTAAGACGGCTGACCTAGCCAGCGATGAAGGGGAAAAGACAAACGAGGCCCGGTTTGTAGCTGGTATTCGGATGTGGTTCTGAGCGATTTGAGCACTAGCCCTACGAATTCAAATGATCGGGGAGTTGGCTCCCCGACTCTAAAGTAGATCCTTCAATGTAACCTTTGCAGCGGCATGAACGCTTGAGTGGGGTTCTATTGCTTCGTAGAACATCTCGCCGTCTCCAAGGGAAAAGGAAATATTCATGACAGGTAGCTTCCGACTTTCAAGTCGATTTCTGCGTATTGCAACATTCGCTGCGCTGTTCATCGGCTCAACGGCTCAAGCGGCGCAGGCCCTGACCATCGATGTGCATCGAGATGCAAACTGCGGATGCTGCAAAAAATGGATTCAGCATCTTGAGGCCAATGGCTTCACCGTCATTGATCATGTAGAAACCAACATGAGTGCTGTCAAACAAGATCTAGGTGTCGCTCCACGACTCTCGTCTTGTCACACTGCGATGATCAACGGGAAGTTTGTTGAAGGTCATGTGCCAGTTGAGCAAATAATTGCGATGAGTAAGCGTGACGACCTTCTCGGGATCGCTGCTCCTGGAATGCCAGCAGGTTCTCCAGGAATGGAAGTCGACGGAGTACATGAGACCTACCAAATAATCGGCCTGACCAAAGCCGGCGTAGATCAGGTCATTGCTGAATACCCCGCAAACTAATCCCACCTCATCCATTCGGCCACAGCATGGTCCCAGCTCATGGCCATGCAGCGGGACATGCTATGTTGATTTCATTCTCAAGCAATACGCAAAGGACGATCAGCAACAAGCTGTAAAGGCGCGCCTGCGCCGAATCGGATAACCCCGTACCGCTGTCCTCAATAACAATTTGAGATGACGCCATGCTCCGTCTGCTGACAAGCACTGCGCATCTGACCACGATAGTGCTAAGTTCGGGTGGCGTTGCCACTCAGCTTGCCTTTCCGAATCTGGACATCTGTCTCGGCTGAAAGCGTAGAAAAGTTAAATTACAGTGGTTTGAGAGTTCTTTTTTTGCAGGCTTTTCAGACGCAGGGTCGCGCGTTGTACAGCGGCCATTTTTTCTGGACGCTTCATTCGTTTCCATTTTCTGATGTCTTCCTTGGTGCGACCGCAGCTGACGCACAGTTCGCTGTTCAACTGGCAGACAGAAGTACACGGATTCTCGATGTCCTTGGCCATTGGTCAATTCCTCGGCGAACTTATGCGAACTACGGGCTCATTGCTAAGCCTGAACGGCGACCTGATCGGGTGAAACAGCGCCCGGCTTCGTGCGGTACTCAACTGTCAGATGAGTGATCTCATGAACTGTCGCAAGCCGTTCTCGTATGTTTTGTGCATTCACTGCTGGGCTGCCTAGAACACTCACAATAGCGGCGCGGGCTTGCGGCCCTACCTGCCAGACATGAAGATCTATGATCGAAGCATCTCCCTGTCGCTCAACCAGTTCACGAATCTCTTCAGCGACATGATCATCTGTCTGGTCTAGCAATACACTCGCAGTCACCCGCATCAACGACCAAGCCCAGCGTGCGATGACAACTGCACCCACAATCCCCATTGCAGGGTCGAGCCAGACCCAACCAAGGTAACGACCAGCAAGCAGTGCTGCGATGGCCAGAACCGAAGTCAGTGCATCTGCAATGACGTGAATATAAGCAGAGCGCAGATTATTGTCATGACCATGTGCATGGTGAGATTCATCTTGGCCGTGGTCATGCCCATGGTGATGATTATGACCGCCAGACAGCAAAAGCGCGCTCACCACATTCACTGCTAATCCGACAATTGCGATAAGAGTCGCTGTCCCGAATTGCACTTGAGTCGGTTGAAAGAGACGAAATAGCGACTCTCCGGCAATTCCCAAAGAGACCAGTCCCAAAATCAGAGCAGATGCGAAGCCACCCAAGTCTCCAACCTTGCCAGTTCCAAAACTGTAGCGAGCATTTGAGGCATGTCTTTTTGCGTAACCGTAAGCAGCTGCGGCTATGCCAAGTGCTCCAGCGTGTGTTGCCATGTGAAATCCATCAGCAAGCAACGCCATTGAGCCAGTGAGATAACCTGCGGTGATTTCAGCAACCATCATTACGACGGTCAGAGCCACTACCCACAAGGTTCGCTTGGCGTTTTCTTCATGTGATTTCCCCAGGAACATATGGTCGTGGGAATAGTCGGTGTACGAATTACTCATCTGGGCAAATCCTATTTGGAATAGCGGCGAATGGCTTCGAGAAGCTCATCGACGCCTTTCGCTCTTTCTTCGTTGCTGAGTGTCGGATTCGCAACGTGTTCACGAGCGTGGTCTTCGATAATTTCATCCATCAGCCCATTGATAGCGCCACGGGCAGAAGCGACCAAAAGCAGGGTTTTCGAGCAGTCATCATCAGAGTCGAGTGCTCGCTCAATCGCCTGGACTTGCCCAGCGATTCGCTTTACACGCTTAAGAAGATTGTCTTTGCTTGATCTCATATGACCCATACCATACCCCCCCTACCTATATTGAGAGTATGTTCACACGTTCCAATCAGCCATACAACCCCAGGGACGCTCGCCGCCGGGATGGATATACCAACAGTTTCTTCAATCCACAAAAAAAGGCGCCACTAGGGCGCCTAAGCCGTCTCCAAACCAAAGGAGAAACAAGGAGACGGGGTGTATCGGGGATACCGGACAGTTGATGCCGATGGCTAATGCCCGTTAAAGGAGTTGCAGTGGATATTCAACAATCAGTCTGACCTCGTCCAAATCAGATTCGAAATCGGTAGCTCGTGTCGTTGCTTGGCGGACACGTAAAGACATGTCCTTCAGTGAGCCTGACTGGATGACATACTTAGCCTCGATGTCTCGCTCCCAACGCTTTTGGTCCTGCAATGGGGCACCGTCCGCTCCGCGACGCATGTACACGCTGTTTGCGTTGGAATAGTCCGCATCCCAACCCTTAGCGTAGCGGGTCATGAAGCTCAGACCGGGGATGCCGAAAGCCTGCATATCTAGATCGTAGCGCAGCTGCAAGGATTGCTCTTTCGGTGAGTTGAAATCGCTGTACTGAATGGAGTTATCCAAAAAAATTGAGTCGGACTGGCGAAGGTAGTCAAAGTCGTCGTTACCATTATTGCGCTGGTAACCAACGGTCACGGCGTGCGCTCCGAATTTGACCCCGGTCTTGCCGCTCCAGATCTTGTTATCGAAGCTTCCCAGAAGTTTTTCACCCTCATCAACCGCTCGGTAGTAATTAAAGCCGCCAATTAGCGATACGCTTTCTGAGAGTGGATAGCTCAATGTGGTGCCCGCGTAGTATTGGTTCCACACATCCTTGAATTGGCTGGTGTAAAGACTCACACCTACGTGTTCATTGACCGTGTAATCGCCCCCTAGATAAGCGATCCATGGAGCATCTACTACACCGGCGTAAAAAGTTGAAAAGCCGTCACGCATGCTACTGGAATTGGGTTGGCTCATCGCATGCAGCCGGCCCCCCTGAAGGGTCAGGCCTTTGATGCTGGTATTAGTGAACGTTGCACCCCGGAAACTCTCCGGGAGAAGTCGGGAATCCCCATAGGCAACGACAGGCGTCGATGGAAATACGTCGCCTACCTTGACGACTGTATCCAGGAAACGCACTTTTGCGGCCCCGCCTACTTTTGAGTAGGAGTCTTCAGGTTGGCCTTTGCTATTGTGCGGCAAGACATCGACTGAGCTACGGGCTCCCGAGCGACCATCACCTGAATCGAGCTTGAGGCCTTCCATTGCAAACGCATCAATGCCGAAGCCTACGGTACCTTGAGTAAAGCCTGATTCGAATCGGCCAATGATGCCATGAGCCCATTCGGCTGAGTAACCATTGCCCGTGGGGCTTGATTGACCCTTTCGATAATCACGATTGAGATAGAGATTCCGATTGAGAATACTAAAGGTGCTCCCCTCAATGAACCCTTCAGGCTTTTGCTCCACAGCTACTGCAACTTGCCCCATGCTCATGCCAAGGGAAATGAGAGAAAGACCATAAATGCTTTTATTGTTCATTTAACACTCCAGGCTTTAGCTTGGCAGAGTTTCTTTATGAAATATTTTTTATAATTATAAAAGCCACCAGCACGTGAGGATTTCTCCTACGTGCCGGCAGACATAATTTCATACAATAGATAACTCCAGCGTGACCTGAAAATTACTTCTGTGTCAGCGAACAGCAAGCAGGCTCAAAACATACCGAACAACCTTGCGCAGTCAGGGCTAACGCTAATTAACTTCCGTGAGGGCAGTTAGTACCCATAACCTTGTATTCCAAGGTGTTGAGCTTGCCCGCCGAATCTTCATAGGTCATGCGCGAAGGGGCTACGCCACAGGTTTTATTGGCTTGAGTGGTACTGATTACCTTCTGGACATCGAGGTTCATTCCGTATTCATAATGAACAACTTCAGGTGTCGCCTTTCCGTTTTCTAAGGCGTACTGCTCCATCGCCTTCTGGTTCTCTTGCATCATTCGACCATAAACACGGTCACCACCTCCTTCAGCCATGGCCAAAGAAGACATGGTCAAGATGGAAGCGGCAAAAACAACTTTTAATAATTTCATGATTTTCTCCTAGTGCTCACTTACTTCTGACTAGAGGATAACCAGTGATGCCTTTCAGGAAGCTGCCGCGAATATTACATATCTGTAAGGCCTCTCGTAGAGCTCGTGAGTTCAACTATTTAAAGTTTAGCTTTATTGGCAGAGCACGCTGAATGCATCATACGACCATCAGAAATCAACTCGTATCCCACCTGGAGCATCTAGAGATTTTTTATAAAAATGCATATCTTCCTATTATGAAAAGCGGCTTTGACCGCTACAGGCGGATGAATCGTTTGGGCGTAGCTAAATGAGACTACGAACGTGTCACAAAAGCCTCATGGGCTGCGGAAATTAGGCACTACGTAGAGCACCGAAAACGCAATCGGCAGGATGGTCTTTAACAGCAATACGGTCTCGGAGGATAGGTTTTTATCTTATCCTTAACGTCATCGAAGATGACATTGAAGCTGTGCAGCAGGCGCTCCGTTTGCAACATTTGATCGTGAAGGATCTCAAGCAGGACAGCACAAACTACTGCCTGCCCAAGGATAAAGATAAAGCCTTCGAATCTTGAGGTTGTTTTCTCCAGCACGACCAAACCCGCTGACGATATCGGCAGGGCGAGCATTTTGCCGTTGATGTCGCCCGAAGCTTCAATAGAAGTGATTTTTCGTTATGTCGTGGGGCGGTGGCGAGACTCGTCCGACTGGCGTACTGTGGACCATCGGCGGCGATGGGGCCAAGAAGGGTCGCCTCATAAACTTGGCTTGAACTCTTGCTGTGTGGATAGCCAGTTAACTGCGTACTCACTGCGTCGTCAATTTGAGCCGACCAAGTGCCATCTCTAATCCAACCCACACGAATTCGTCGCTCTCAAATACCCAAAGCTTCCAAATTCCTATTTCTTACTGCGCTCAAGACAGCCATCCGGTCTTCTGTACCTGAATCCATATCAGGTACGGTGCCATGCTCCAGATCCTTACCCACATTAGCGAAACGCGGCGCTGGCTGTTTTCACTGCTACTGTTCTTGTCAACTGCGTCCCACGCGGAGACGTGGGTCATTACAAACCGAGCACATCCAGTATCCGCACCTTCTGGCGCTCGCGTCATCTTCCTGGATGATCAGCAGCGCCTTGAAGAACAACTTTCCAACCAACTACCCGCCGATCCACGCCAGGCAGAAGCGGCCATTCAACGCTACCTTGTCAGCCCTGCAGGGAAGCATCTGCAAAACGAGTTGGCCCAAGCCCAGCAGGGCGTCATAGACGCCTGGAGCCTGCGAGTCGAAAAACTCCCAGCCGTGGTCGTAGATCGTCGCTACGTCGTGTACGGCGAGCCTGACGCAGCTAAAGCCGTCGCGTTGATTGAACGAGCACGGAGCCTGTCACGATGAGACGCTCACGTTTTGCGATCCGGCCTTTGTCGCTGGCTATCACTTTCAGCCTGTCATTCAGTGCATCGGCTGCGATCAACTCGGCAGCGATTATTGCCTCGACCCTGTCACCAACCTGCCTGGAGTACAAAGTGGTCGGCATCTGCTATTGGCTGCTCTGCACGCCATTCGGATGCAAAGTCAAAACCTCGACCAAGGTTCGTCACTACGTACCGGACGCTGTGGTGTCTGCATATGCGAATACCGGGATGAACCCTTGGATAGAGATGTCACCTCTTGGCACCCCGAATCCGATGGCCCAAGCGGGCAACGACGGCACTACCAATCACGTTGCAGAGAACAACATCATCAAATTTAAGGAAGCCGATGTCATCGGCCATCCAGGTGGTGCGGCGTTGAGTCAGTTTGCCAGCGCCTCGGGCTATGTATGCAAAGGCGCAACCTTACCGCTTGTGCCTTACTTTCTGAGCACCCTTGACCCCATTGCTTGGCGATACGGCGTCCCGGAATCCGTATACCCCGAAGCACTCATTCCGGGCATGCGCGAAGTCGGTAGCCTGCTCTCAGCAAGCAGCTGGGGGAACGTCTACCCGCGTAGCGGCTTCCTTAACCAGACTGACGACTACAAAACGGGCGCAGTTATTGCGCAGCGTGCCGGCGACGTGGTTACCCGCCCAGGCCAGGTCCATGTCTACTTGCCGATGCTCGCCCTTCCCTACCCCGGTTACTGGCCCGCAGGGCCGCTACGCGAAGGTGACGCCTCCACTGGTAAGTGGCAAGAGCTCACCCCAGTCCTCAACCCGACTTGCGCAACCTTTCCCACCATCGATCCGAACATCGATGCGCAGGATGGCGGCTACGCCTGGGCACTCTGGCGCCCTTATTCGTGTTGCCAGCGTCGAGGACAGACCTTCCTCGGCAGTACGGACTTCCAATGAAACAGCGATCGGAGCAAAGCATGAAACTCACTACCTTGGCGATAGGGCTCGCCTGCAGCCTCAGCAGTGCAATAGCGCTCTCTGCTGATCCAATCAACGTCTCCTCCTCCGGAAGCGTCATTGGGGACAACGTGCTGTATAGCATTGGCGGCGGCAACGCAGTCACCATGGGGAGCGCAGGCAACATGGATAGTATTTCTGTGGGAGGCGGTTGGAATACCAATCTAATCTGCGGAAACATGAGCCTGAGCACAACCCTTGAAAACCAATTGAATGGTGCCACTTCCGGCTTCAAAAACATCATGAGCTCGGTGGTACAGAGCGCCACCAGCGCCGTGGCTTCGCTGCCGGCACTGATTCTTCAACGTGCGAACCCGGCGCTATACAACCTCATCACCAACGGCATTTTGCAGGCCCGCCTGGACTTCGACCGCTCCAAAGGCACCTGCCGCGCCATTGGCGAAAAGATGGCGGATATCGCCGGTAACCAAATGGGCTGGGGCAAGCTTGCTGAAGGTCAGGCTATGAGTCAGGCGCTAACATCCAACACAGACGCAGTGTCGGCGGTGGAACAAGTCGAAAAGAAAGGTGGAAACGATGGCGTCACTTGGGTTGGTGGTGATAGAGCAGGTGGTTCCGGTCAGAAGCCAATTCGTATCGTAGGCGACGTCACCAAGGCGGGCTACAACCTTCTGAACAAGCGCGCGGCCGGCGACACCGCATCCATCAGTAAAGCGAACTGCAACAACGGCATGGTGTGCAATGTCTGGTCATCGCCCCAGGAAGCCACCACCTTTGCCAATCGTGTCCTGGGTGAACAACAACAGCAGACCTGTGACAGTTGCCCTAAAACGGTGACAGCCGCAGGCGTCGGCCTCACGCCGCTGATCCAGGAAACGTACGACACCAAGCTGAAGGCCCTGCAGGAACTGCTGAGCGGAAGCAAAACGCTGTCGCTAGAAAACCTGGAAGCAGCGAGCAGCAACTCGTTACCCATCACCCGAGGCGTTGTAGCAGCACTCAAGGATGAGCGCGACCAGGACGTACTCGCTCGCCGGCTTGCCTCCGAAGTCGCGTTGTCCGATGTGTTGGAGAAAGCTCTGACCCTACAGCGCACCTTGATGGCAGGCAGTCGGGAACCGAACGTCGCGGCTAATGACCTCGCCGTCCAGGCAGTCGGCCAGCAGAGCTCCTCGCTGCAACAGGAGATCGGCAACCTCAAAATGGAACTGGACATGCGTCAGCAGCTCGCGAAGAACTCGCCTCTGACCATCATTGAACGCAGCAAAGCACGGGCAGAAGACTCTCGTGGCGTGTCCCCGGGAGCCCCAGAAACGAATCGATTGGACCAGTTGCAGTCACCCGCCCAGAACAAACAGTGAGAAAGGCCATGACCGAAATACAGGAGCCTGTCGCCGCTCCCAACCGTTCGCTGGTTCGACGAACCGGGAGGAGCATTCTGCTTGTTCTGGGTGTTTTGCTCGCGACTGCCGCCCTCGTAGTCCTACTCAGCGCTGTCCTGATGAACATGTTCGACAGCGCCGAGCAATGGCAAGCCTGGCGCACCGACCACTATTGGCCGCTCTTTACCTGGCGCCTAATGCTTTATATCGCACTGACCGTTGCCTGGTTCAAATTCAAGGTACGGTTATCGAACTCAGAACGCTCGAAACGGCGCAAAGGCCTGTTGAAGATCGAGATAATGGTGATCTTATTATTTCTGATGGTTGAACTGAGCAAGGTGCTGTATCAGGCAGGGGGTGTTCTGTGACGCTCTACACCAATGACTATTTAGAGTACTACCTGACGTTGGTCGGTTGGATCATCAACAATGGTATCTGGGCGATGATTTCAGATACCGGTCTATTCGCCCTCCCCTTCTGCATCATCGTTATTCGAGAGTGGCTGAAAGTCCGTGGTGAGGGGGCCGATGAGGGCAACAAAGGCGTTCTCTCACTGGCACGTATCGAAACAAATATCTACGTTGGCTACATCGTAGTCGCATTCTTCGCTGTACCAGCCGTCAATGTGAGTTTTGATACCTTGGCATTTGACCAGAGTAGAGCTCAGCAATGTCAATACAACTTACCTAAACCCACAGACACAGGCTGGAACACAACATTCAGCTCACTGGCAGGAAAGAGTGCCCAGATGCCCATGTGGTGGGCATTAATGCATGCATTATCAAAGGGATTAACCAATGGCGCTGTAGCAGCAATTCCCTGCGGGACTGATTTACGGCAAGTACGCATGGAAGTTAGCAACACCAAGATCAACAACCCGCTATTGGCTCAGGAAATTGGCGACTTTACGCACGATTGCTATGGACCCTCCCGTGCCAGATTATTCATGCGCCAACCCGAATTGGGAGCGCAAGGGAATGACCCTCGTTTTGCGCAGGAACTCAGCTGGATTGGTTCGCACTATTTATTGAACACCTCGGGTTATTACGACACGGACTACTCCAAAACTCCAAGGGCATCATGGCCCTATAACGCATCTCGTGATGTGGGTTTACCACAAGTGGGTGGAGGTGGGGGCTATCCAACTTGCAAACAATGGTGGTCAGATAGCGGAGTGGGACTGCGGGACCGTATCAAGGCTCAAGTGTCGCCGGACCTCATGACCAAAATGCTCGGCTGGGCAAAGTGGTTGTCCCCGGACGAAGTCACTGACTCGCTTGTCCGGCAACTGGTCTCGCCGTCGAACCAGGTGAAAGGGGATGTTTATACGGACTACGGGGGACAAATCGACGGAACTGTGTGGAATGGTGCAGCCCGGGCAGCGGGGACTCTCGGGGTTGCATTAGGATCTATGGCCTATTTTCCAGCGATGGACATGGTTCGCCAGGCGCTACCGATGGTCATGGCGTTCTTGAAAATGGCGATGGTGATTTGCATTCCCTTGGTGCTAATCGTCGGGGCTTACCAACTAAAAGTGGCCATGACTATGTCCGTTGTTTTTTTCGCTCTGATATTCGTGGACTTTTGGTTTCAACTGGCTAGATGGGTCGATACCACGATATTGGACGCTTTATATGGAGCCGGTTCTCCGCATTTATCATTTGATCCTGTGATGGGTTTGAACACTGCCACCCAGGACGCAATCTTAAACTTCGTGATGGGCTCGATGTTCATCATCCTGCCAGTGTTTTGGACGGGCGCGCTGGGATGGGCAGGGGTGAGCGCAGGAAAAGCATTGGAAGGCCTTACCAGCGGAACAAAAGATGTTCAAAAGGCAGGTCAGGAAGGGGTGAATACTGTCAAACGTAGCGTTATGTAACGTAAGGGTCTCATATCATTGATATGAGACCCTTAATCATCGTCGTCTACACGTTGACCAGCAACATAGTACCCATAGCCATCGGGGCCATAGCATTGACCATACTCTATCTGGTTTCTGCGAGGCGTAGGTCTGTGATTCAACGCCCAGAGCCCTCCACCCAAAACCAAGGTAAATACTGCAACGCTGATAATCCCGCTGAAAATGTCTGCAGAAAAATATAGGAGTACGGCAGCCACAACCAGACGCTTGACCCAACGCAGGGTACGGTTCTGACTGCACCAAACGAGGCGCGCAGCCTGACCCAGGCCATAGCCTAAGCGACTTGCTACTCCCTGAGAGGTCTGTGCGGTCATGGTGCGTCTCCTTCTTACCCGGTCTAGGGGCGATTTGACATTACTTATAATACCGATTTTTCTATGCTGCAAGATCATGAGACAAACGGCCTTTGCCTTCAGCACCAGATGCCCCCCTTTCACAACAAAAATGGCCCAAAAGGTAAAAGGTTTTGTAGAAGCGAATGGAATGGTTCACAAGGGTAAAAGCCTTACCCGAAAGGGCCGCTTTCAGCGGGAAAAAGGTCCAATCTCATCAACGCATCTCGCGAGTCGAATAAACTTCAACTAACTCGTCTTCTGTAAAATTACTAAGCAAAGAAAAGTATTCAGCTCTGGACTCAACCGTCAACGGTTGGATAGAACCTAAATTAATAAGAGTTGAAACAGCCTCGTCAGGAGTCATTTCGCTAGTAAGTGGGGCTCTCTGCCCAGAGTAATAAACCTTGTCAGACGCAATAGCTACATCCAGCAGTTCACGTACTTCACCATAACGAGCGGAACGCGCAGCGGTTAGAAACACTCCATCAAAAATGACCAAGACGCTATCAACGTGAGGAATAATATATTTAGCTAAGGCGACAACCAGAGGAAGGTTGTTGTCCCACCTTGCTTCCTCATCATCAAGATCATTCCCTACACTAGCAAAAAGAATGATCTCATCACACTTATTGTCACGTATCAAATCACAAAGTGCCCAAACATTATCTGAGGTTGATTTCGTAGCGTAGCGAAGTGAAACCATCATTTTTTCCTCACATAGTCGATCTGCGGCCCCGTGCCCTTAGACCGAAACGACGATAATTCTGCATTCCTTTCTCCGTCACCACCATAGAAAGATGGCTCTTCGCCAAAAGAAATACCCGAGGCAACCAGTGATCCTTTCCCCTTGCTCGCCCCCCCTTTGATAGGAGAAAAGCCTGCCCCATGAATCATTTACGGAGCAGGCGATGTTCTCTATTTTCCGCCGCAATAAAGCGCTACCCGCCCAAAGCCCCTCCCCTAACGGTTTTATACAGCCGGCCTCTAGCCAAGCACTACTGGCATCGCCGCGCCGTCAGAAACTACTGGAGAACATTTGGCAGCGCGCATCGTTATCTCGCTCACAGTTTGTCGAGCTCTATAGGCGTCCACTTGAGCGCTACGCGGAGTTGGTCCAGCAGCTCCCTGCTTCGCAAAACCACCATCATGCACACCCTGGCGGCATGCTGGATCACGGGCTTGAAATCGTCGCCTATGCCTTGAAAATTCGACAGAGCTACCTGCTTCCTATAGGCGCACCGCCGGAGTCTCAATCAGCACAGGCTGAGGCCTGGACTGCCGCCGCGGCTTACGGCGCTCTGATACACGACCTCGGCAAGATCGCCGTCGACGTGCACGTCGAGCTGGCAGGAGGTAAAACCTGGCACCCGTGGCACGGCCCAATCGATCGTCCCTATCGATTCCGTTACGTGAAAGGACGCAACTACCAACTTCACGGAGCCGCTGCCGCACTGATCTACGCGCAGATCCTCTCCTCAGAAATCTTAGATTGGCTCAGTAATTTCCCCGAAGTGTGGTCGCAGTTAATCTTCATTTTGGCTGGTCAGTACGAACATGCCGGCATTTTGGGAGAGATCGTGGTCAAGGCCGATCAGGCGTCCGTCGCACAGGAGCTCGGTGGAAATCCAGCCCGCGCGCTGTCCGCGCCCAAACAGTCTTTGCAGCGTCAATTAGCAGATGGGTTGCGTCACCTGGTCCGAGATACATTCAAACTGAATCAACCCGATGGACCGTCAGATGGATGGCTGACACAGGATGCTCTTTGGCTGGTTAGCAAGCCTATTGCTGATCAATTGCGAGCCTATTTGCTGACCAAAGGCGTTGAAGGTGTACCCAGTACGAATGCGCCTTTCTTCAACATGCTGCAAGATCAGGGGGTAATCCAAACCAATGCCCAAGACAAGGCAATCTGGAAAGCCACGATAGACAATGGTCGTGGCTGGCGAAACACCTTCACCCTGCTGAAGCTCTCACCGGCACTGATCTGGAATGATCCAAGTGATCGGCCCACAGCTTACGCTGGGACTCTTGAGGTAGAAGCTGGCAACCCGGTAGAAGACTCTGCAGCTGAAAATACCGTCGCCACACCGGCCAAAAAGTTGCCTTCGGAAATTCAATCCAGCCCTGTGCCGGCGCCTTTAGCACCGGCACAGCCATCACCGTTCGAACTACCTCAGCATTCCTCGAGCAGTACAGATGAATTTGACGAGCTACTGGCGCTCCTTGGTAACATCAATGAGCCATCAGAAGACACCAAAAACAAAGCGGTCTCAGCGGCACATACCGCGCCTCCGAAACTGGATGAAATCCAGCCTTCCCAAACCTCCAATCAAGGAGGTGCGCCTTTAGCAATAATCGAAGAAGTCACTCCGATGCCTAGCAATAACACCGAGATCGGTCAGGGATTTGTTGAATGGCTTAAGAAAGGCATCGCATCCCGGACCATCATTATCAACGATACCAAAGCGCTGGTTCATACCGTAGCAGGGACCGCTATGCTGGTAACGCCTGGAATTTTCAAACGCTACGTCCTTGAATTCCCCCATATCGAACAGCAAGCCAAAGTACAGCAAGTCAGCGCCTGGCAGCTGGTTCAACGTAGTTTCGAGAAACAGAAACTTCATCGAAAAACGCATAAGAGTTTGAATATTTGGACCTGTGACGTTGTTGGACCTCGAAAATCCAAGCAGCTCAAGGGGTACTTACTACTAGACCCGCGAACAATCTTCTCTGAGGTCCCTTTCGACAATATCAGCCTGTCCTTGAAGTCAGAAGCAACGGAGCCGCCACAATGACGACGCCCTCGAATCTGACGGAGGAATACATCTTTGCCCATGATCTGCGGCCTGCCAGTGCAAAGATCTATCGCGCCTCGACCAAAGCACTACTCAAGCATTTCCGAACGGCCTCAGTTGAGGAGATCGATCATCGTGCGGTTCTGACATGGCGAAAAAAAGTCCTTGAGAACGGATTATCCAAACGCAGCTGGAACACCTATTCAAATCACCTTCGAACTGTTTGGGGCTACGCCATAGAACACGGCCTGATGACCCATACCACGATCAACCCATTCAAGAAAACCAGCGTTATCCCACCAAAGCGAGCCAGCAAGACAATCAATGGAGACGCCATCCAACGAGCACGCAACTGGCTCATATCCCTTGTAGGCCAAGAACGTTGTACGCATGAACGTAGCCAGATCACACCTGCCTGGTTCTGGCTCAGCGTCTTCGAGATGTTTTATTACACAGGCATACGTCTGAATGCCCTGCTGTGCCTGCGTTACAAAGATATCGACTGGGACAGCCAGATGATCTTGGTCCGCGGTGAAACAGAGAAGACCCATCGGGAGTTTTTCCTCCCCATTATGGAAGGACTCGCTCCACACTTATCCAGGATCTTGGGGGAGGCCGAGAAAATCGGTTTTTCACCAGACGATCAGCTGTTCAACGTCAACAGATTCTCTCGTCACTTCCATGGCAAGGAAATGAACATCGACCAGGTGGAGTCAATGTACGGCAAGCTCACCGATAAGATCGGCGTGCGCATGACCCCTCACCGCTTCAGGCACACATTAGCAACAGACTTGATGAAGCAGCCTGAGCGAAACATTCATCTCACGAAAAGCCTGCTGAATCATTCGAATCTAGCGACAACGATGAATTACATAGAGGCGGACTACGACCATATGCGTGCTGTTCTACATGAGCGGAGTCGGGCTCAGGGCGCTCTGAGCCGAGTGACACGGGTTGATCCAAGTGGCAAACCCTCTGCCCCCTTACCCGCCAAAATAGGTGTGCATTCACAGGAAACCGCTCAACCAGAGCCCAAGAAGCTGCCAGCTCCACAACAATCTAGCAGCACAGAGGTCAGTATTGATCGGCGGACCAAGTCGACTGGCCGAAGCGCGCTACAGAAGGCTCTCGAGCTCGCATCTGCGCAACTGCATCGCGAGTCAATGACATGCTCTATGGACCCACCAGTAGATCAAGTAGAGCAGAGTCTACTATTGACGCTAATGGCGAGCGGGCTTGGTGTCGGCACATTCAGGAAACGCACCTCAACTGAGCATTCAATGCGAAGCTCATCATTTTCCAGAGCATCGCCCTAGTACGCTCATAATCAAAGCGCACTGGCTATAGGGAATTCTGGTTGGCCAGAGGCTTTCGCATGCCCGGAATAAAGAACCAGGTCGAAATCCGGATTTTTTCCAGACGAACGGTACGACTTTGCTCAAGGCACAAAAAAAGGCGTCATAAAGACGCCTTTTTCATTAAATATGGTCGGGGTAGGGGGATTCGAACTCCCGACATCCTGCTCCCAAAGCAGGCGCGCTACCGGACTGCGCTATACCCCGGAATGCGCATCGCAAAGCCTATGCACATTGACATCATGACGAACCGAAACTACTGTTCGCCTCAGACGGCTGCATGTCTACGGCGATATCTAAGTGCTGTAACACTTTCCAAAACCGTAAAACCGCCTCTATCAGAGCTAGAACCTCTGATTCTAAGATTTGATTCCAGCGTCAACTGGTCTCAAAAATGGTGGGTCGTGTGGGATTCGAACCTACGACCAATTGGTTAAAAGCCAACTGCTCTACCAACTGAGCTAACGACCCAAATATGGTCGGGGTAGGGGGATTCGAACTCCCGACATCCTGCTCCCAAAGCAGGCGCGCTACCGGACTGCGCTATACCCCGGTTTGAAATTGGCTCCGTGACCAGGACTCGAACCTGGGACCCAATGATTAACAGTCATTTGCTCTACCGACTGAGCTATCACGGAACTACATATTTCAAAGTTACTGCTGTGTTGCTTCCTCTTCGACCCTGTCCGTATCGCTACGTTAGTGTCTCTGAGGCGCGCTATTCTACAATCTTAAAAACCCCTGTCAACCCTTTAAATTGCTTTTAAGACAATGATTTGCGCTTCTTTCTGATTTCTTCTTGGGGAGAAGAAACCCGTGGGCTGACGTTGCTGCGGGGCGCACTTTACAAGCCTTTGCCTTACAGTTCAACGCCCTATCGAAAAAAAAGGCCCCGCAATGCGGGGCCTTCTCTGGTTGCGCCAAGCGCAGGCCTTAATGGAAGACGATTTCGTCGTCTTTCACCGTCGCCGTGACGCGGGTGCCAGGCATAAAGCTGCCCGACAGGATCAGCTGCGCCAGTGGGTTCTCGATCCAGCGCTGGATCGCACGTTTGAGTGGCCGTGCGCCATACACTGGGTCGTAACCGACCGCGATCAGCTTGTCCAACGCTTCGCTGCTCAACTCCAGGTCCAACTCGCGCTCAGCCAGACGGCTACGCAGGCGGCCCAACTGAATTTCGGTAATGCCCGCGATCTGATCCCGCGCCAGAGGCTCGAAGATCACCACTTCGTCGACCCGGTTGATGAATTCCGGACGGAAGTGCGTGGTCAACGCATCCATCACCGCCGCACGCTGGGCTTCACGATCACCCACCAATTCCTGGATCTGAGCCGAGCCCAGGTTGGAGGTCATCACGATCACCGTATTGCGGAAGTCCACCGTGCGCCCGTGGCTGTCCGTCAAGCGACCATCTTCCAGCACCTGCAGCAAGATGTTGAACACATCCGGGTGCGCCTTCTCGACCTCATCCAGCAGGATCACCGAGTAAGGCTTGCGCCGTACGGCTTCGGTCAGATAACCGCCCTCTTCGTAACCCACATAGCCTGGTGGCGCACCGATCAGACGAGCCACCGAGTGTTTCTCCATGAATTCGGACATATCGATCCGCACCATGGCCTCTTCAGTATCAAAGAGGAACTCGGCCAGGGCCTTGCACAACTCGGTCTTACCCACACCGGTTGGGCCGAGGAACATGAACGAGCCGCTTGGACGGTTCGGGTCGGACAAACCTGCCCGGGAACGCCGTACCGCGTTGGACACCGCCACCACTGCCTCTTCCTGGCCGATGACGCGCTGATGCAACAGGCTTTCCATCTTCAGCAACTTGTCGCGCTCGCCTTCGAGCATCTTCGACACGGGAATACCGGTCCACTTGGAGACCACTTCGGCAATTTCTTCCTCGGTCACCTTGCTGCGCAGCAACTGGTTCTCAGGCTTGCCGTGCTGGTCGACCATCTGCAGGCTGCGCTCCAGGTCCGGGATCACCCCGTACTGCAACTCGGCCATGCGGTTCAGGTCGCCTTTACGGCGCGCCGCTTCCAGTTCCTGACGGGACTGCTCGATCTTTTGCTGGATCTGCGCCGAACCCTGTACTTCGGCTTTTTCCGAGGTCCAGATTTCTTCGAGGTCCGAATACTCGCGTTCCAGGCGAACAATTTCTTCCTGGAGTTTTTCCAGACGCTTCTTGGCCGCTTCGTCTTCTTCTTTCTTCAGCGCCTGGGATTCGACTTTCAGTTGAATCAGGCGCCGATCCAGGCGATCAAGCACTTCCGGCTTGGAATCGATCTCCATACGGATGCGGCTGGCCGCTTCGTCGATCAGGTCGATAGCCTTGTCCGGCAACTGACGATCAGTGATATAGCGGTGGCTCAACTTGGCCGCCGCAATGATCGCACCGTCGGTAATAGCCACCTTATGGTGGACCTCATAGCGCTCTTTCAGGCCCCGCAGGATCGCGATGGTGTCTTCTTCGCTGGGTTCTTCCACCAGAACTTTCTGGAAGCGACGCTCAAGGGCTGCGTCCTTTTCGATGTACTGACGGTATTCGTTAAGCGTAGTTGCACCGACGCAGTGCAACTCACCCCGCGCCAAGGCGGGCTTGAGCATATTGCCGGCGTCCATGGAGCCTTCGCCCTTACCGGCGCCGACCATGGTGTGCAATTCGTCGATAAACAGAATGATCTGCCCTTCCTGCTTCGACAATTCGTTAAGCAAGGATTTCAAGCGCTCTTCGAACTCACCCCGGAACTTGGCTCCGGCAATCAGCGAGCCCATATCAAGAGACAGCAGGCGCTTGCCTTTGAGGCCGTCCGGCACTTCACCATTAATGATGCGCTGAGCCAGGCCCTCGGCAATCGCGGTTTTACCCACGCCAGGTTCACCGATCAACACCGGGTTGTTCTTGGTGCGACGTTGCAATACCTGAATGGTGCGACGGATTTCGTCGTCACGGCCAATCACCGGGTCCAGCTTGCCTTCTTCGGCACGCTTGGTCAGGTCGACGGTGTATTTGTCCAGGGCCTGGCGCGACTCCTCGTGGTTGGGGTCGTTCACCGCTTCGCCGCCACGCAGGTTGTTGATGGCGTTTTCCAGGGCCTTTTTGCTCACGCCCTGGCCCAGCAACAACTTGCCGAGCTTGCTGTTGTCGTCCATGGCGGCGAGCAACACCAATTCACTGGAGATGAACTGGTCACCTTTCTGCTGGGCCAGGCGGTCGGCCTGGTTGAGCAGGCGCGCCAGATCCTGGGACATATTCACGTCCCCGGTGGGATTCTGGATTTTCGGCAGTTGGTCGAGCTCTTTGCTCAACTCCTTGCGCAGGCTGTTGACGTCAAAGCCCACCTGCATCAGCAAGGGTTTGATAGAGCCACCCTGCTGTTCCAGGAGTGCCTGCATCAAGTGTGCAGGTTCGATGGCCGGGTGGTCGAGGCCCACTGCCAAAGATTGAGAGTCGGACAACGCCAACTGTAATTTGCTGGTTAAACGATCAATACGCATTAGTCACCTTCCTTTTGAGCAGGCCGGAGCTATGAACAAACACATCCTGAATGAAGAAACCTGCCAGATACCCTTATAGATGGGGTGGATTCTGGGCGTTTCAAGCGGCAGACGGTTGATACAGGTCAGGACAGTCTAGCGTTCAAGCCAGATAAGGGAGGCGAATCGGCCCGTACGTGGGCTTCGGCGATAAGAAAAGAAACGCGGGTCGGTCACAGTGCACAAACCGCCACCATACACAGCGCTAACACCGCGCGCGGCCAGACGCAG
Source organism: Pseudomonas sp. KT_2_4 (assembly GCF_041410225.1). Classification (NCBI taxonomy): domain Bacteria; kingdom Pseudomonadati; phylum Pseudomonadota; class Gammaproteobacteria; order Pseudomonadales; family Pseudomonadaceae; genus Pseudomonas; species Pseudomonas sp. KT_2_4. Next base: position 4,703,435 of record NZ_CP166962.1, on the reverse strand, counting down.
GCGCGCCAGCTGGTAAATGTCGGCCAGGTACTTGCCAGGGTTGTGGCTGGGAACAAAGGCCTCAGCGGTGGCACGCAGTTGCTGCATGAACACTTCACGCACTTCCGGGCCGACCTCAAAGGCTTGTGGGCCAATGGCAGGGCCGAGCCAGACCAGAACGTCTTCGGGTGCGCTATCCAGGCTTTCGAAAGCGGCCTCCAGCACGCCGGCCGCCAAACCACGCCAACCGGCATGGGCTGCGGCAACCCGGGTGCCCGCTCGATCACAGAACAGCGCAGGCAGGCAATCAGCGGTCATGGATGTGCAGGCGATGCCAGCGGTGCTGGTCCAACTACCGTCAGCCTCGACAGTACGGCCCGGATCGGCCTCAACCACGCGAGTACCATGGACTTGACGCAACCAGGCAGGCTGGATATCGAAGGCCTCACTCAGGCGACGGCGATTCTCAAGGACGGCCTCGAGGCTGTCCTCGACATGATCGCCCAGGTTGAGGCTGTCGAACGGCGCCAGGCTGACGCCGCCCGCACGGGTGGTGACGCAGGCTTTTACCCGAGCCGGCGCGGGCCAGTCAGGTATCAGCCAGTCACTCATCCGACAAACGCCTCGCGATCCTGCTTGAGCAGCGACAGCAGCCAGACCAGATCGTCCGGTAGTGGCGATTCCCAGCTCATGCGCTTACCACTCGTCGGATGATCCAGTTCCAGGAAGCGTGCATGCAGTGCCTGGCGCGGGAACGTCTTGAGCGACTCAACCATGGTCTGGCTGGCCGCCGGCGGAATACGGAAGCGGCCACCGTAGGCCGGGTCGCCGACCAACGGGAAGTTGATGTGCGCCATGTGCACGCGAATCTGGTGGGTACGCCCGGTTTCCAGCTTGACCCGCACATGGGTGTGGGAACGGAAACGCTCCAGCACACGGTAGTGGCTGACGGCCTGCTTGCCACCTTCCATCACCGCCATACGCTGGCGCTGCTGGCCGTGACGACCAATGGGTGCGTTGATTTTGCCACCGGCCACAACGACGCCGATCACAATGCACTCATAGATGCGGCTGACGCTCCGGCTCTGCAATTGCGTAACCAGTTGCGTCTGCGCCTGAATGGTCTTGGCCACCACCATAAGGCCGGTGGTGTCCTTGTCCAGACGGTGAACAATGCCGCAGCGCGGCACATTGATGATGTCCGGCACGTGGTGCAACAGGGCATTGAGCAAGGTGCCATCAGCGTGCCCGGCGGCCGGGTGAACCACCAGGCCTGCGGGTTTGTTGATGACCAGGATGTCGTCGTCTTCATAGACGATATCCAGCTCGATGTCCTGAGCAACCCATTCTCCCTGGGCTTCCTGCTCGGCAGTCAGCTCAAGAATCGCACCGCCATGGACTATGTCTCGCGGGCGGATAACCGCTCCATCCACAGTCAGGCGGCCGTCTTTGATCCAGGCGGAAAGGCGCGAGCGCGAGTGCTCAGCGAATAATTGTGCGGCGACTTGATCGAGGCGTTGGCCGCCCAATTCGGACGGCACCTCTGCGCGAAGTTCAATTTTATCGGACATGCTCAGACTAGGCGTGGCGTAGCCTTTGGTTTCGGCTGCGCGCTTGTGGTTAAATACGGCGTCTTTTGCCCCGAGGCTTTCAACGGGGCGCTCATCATAACAGGACGGCCCCGCCCAAGACAGCGGCCGTCATAGGGACGCAAGCCGCCATGCAAGTGAAACACCTGCTGCTGATCGCCATCCTCGCCATGACTGCTGCTTGCTCGTCAACAAAGGACGTCGTCGACGAAAACCTGAGCGAAGTCGAGCTGTACCAGCAAGCTCAGACAGACTTGGACAATAATAGCTTCACCAGCGCCACAGCGAAGCTGAAGGCATTGGAGTCGCGTTACCCGTTCGGCCGCTATGCCGACCAGGCCCAGCTTGAGCTGATCTACGCCAACTACAAGAACGCCGAGCCGGAAGCTGCCAAGTCCGCTGCCGAGCGTTTCATCCGCCTGCACCCGCAGCACCCGAACGTGGACTACGCCTACTACATGAAGGGCCTGACCTCGTTCGACCAGGATGTTGGCCTGCTGGCGCGCTTCCTGCCGCTGGACATGACCAAGCGCGACCCGGGTGCTGCGCGCGACTCCTATAACGAGTTCGCCCAGCTGACCAGCCGCTACCCCAACAGCCGCTACGCGCCGGACGCCAAGCAGCGCATGATCTACTTGCGCAACCTGCTGGCTTCGTACGAGATCCACGTGGCCCACTACTACCTGACCCGTCAGGCTTATGTGGCCGCCGCCAACCGTGGCCGCTACGTGGTGGAAAACTTCCAGGAAACCCCGTCCGTGGGTGACGGCCTGGCCGTGATGACCGAGGCTTACCAGCGTCTGCACCTGGACACACTGGCGACGACCAGCCTGGAAACCCTGAAGCTCAACTACCCCGACCACCCTAGCCTGAAAGACGGCCAGTTCGTGCCTCAGGTTGCCGAAGCGGACAACCGTTCGTGGCTGAGCAAGTACACCCTGGGCCTGATCGAGTCCCGTCCACCACTGCCGCCGGGTGAAACTCGCGCCAACCAGGACGTGATCAAGATGTACCAGGACGCCAAGGACGCTATTCCTTCGGATCTCAAGCCGCACGACGAGAACGGTGACGTGATCGAAGAAGAAGAGCCGCAAGCCCTGGGCAACAACCAGGACCGCTCGTGGTTCAGCTACATGACCTTCGGTGTGTTCGACTGATTGTTCGACGCAACGCAAAAGGGAGCTCTGAAGGAGCTCCCTTTTTTATGAGCGAGTATTTATTGCCCTGTGCGCCCGTGACCACCTTGGCTAAACTGGCGCATTCCTTGTCGAGAAACTGCCCATCATGCTTCGTCTACTGTTCTGGATTGCCGTCATTGCTGCCGCGGTATGGTTCTGGCGCAAATTCAAAAAAAATGCCTCCCATCAGCAACGGCCTGCCGAACCGGATGCGGCCCTGATGGTGCGTTGCGCCCACTGTGGCGTGCACCTGCCGCAGGACCGCGCACTGAGTTCACGCCAGGAATGGTACTGCACCCAGGCGCATCTGGAACAAGGGCCAAAGTCTATTCAGCGTTGAGGCGACCTGCGGGGGCGTAAGGCGCTGGATCGATGATCGGAGCCCGCGCCAGCAGCAAGTCGGTGAACAACTGGCAAGATGCCGGTGCGAGTACCAGACCATTGCGGTAATGCCCGCAATTGAGCCACAACCCCTTGAAGCCAGGGACCTCACCGATAAACGGTATACCTTCGGGGGAGCCAGGCCGTAAACCGGCCCAATGCCCGACCACCTCGGCGTCCGCCAAGGCGGGAATCAGTTCCAGCGCAGACGCCTTGAGGCTTTCCAGCGCGGTGTCGGTTGGCGTCTTGTCGAATCCTTCATGCTCCAACGTGCTGCCGATCAGGATGTGCCCATCCCGCCGGGGAATCGCATAACGCCCCTTGGCCAGGACCATGCTGGATAAAAAGTCGGACGCGCATTTGTACAGGATCATTTGGCCTTTGACCGGCTCCACGGGTAGCCCCAAGCCCAGCGTACCCAACAATTGTCCGCTCCAGGCGCCGGCCGCGAGCACCACCTGATCCCCCAAAACCTGGCCCGTAGCGGTATTCACACCCACCACCCTGCCGTCGCCGAGCACAAAACCCGACACATCGCATTGCTCGCAAATCGTCACGTTCGGCAACGCCAGCAGGGCCGCCTTCAGTGATTTGACCAGGCGCGGGTTGCGTACGTTGGCCACATCGGCCATGTAGATCGCCTGAGAATAGCCGCCCCCCAACACCGGCACCGCGTCATGGGCCGCAGATACGTCCACCTTGCTCAACGGTCTCCCTTCACGGGCAGCCCAGGCCAGTGCTTGCGCTTCGTCATCCAGGTCGAGCCAATACAACCCCGTGGTATGTACCTCTGGATCGACGCCGGTCGCTGCAAACAGCCGTTGCGCCAGTTGCGGGTAAAAATCCTGGGACCAATGGGCCAAGGCAGTGACCGCCTGGCTATAGCGCCACGGGTACAAGGGCGAGACAATCCCACCGCCCGCCCAGGAAGACTCTTGCCCAAGCCCACCGCGCTCCAGCAGCGTGACCGCCTGGCCCTCACTGGCGAGGTTGTACGCCGTCAACAGCCCGATTACTCCGCCGCCGACAATCACCACTTGCTGTTGCTTAGCCATCATTTGATCCAGCCGATAAACAGGGAAAGGCGCGCCCGGCGCCCACGCTTCAAGTACGCTCATCCTTGCCCCCAGCAGACCTTGGGCGACATTTCAGGCCCTGCTCCCGGGTTGCCGCGCATACCGGTGCTGGTCAAGCTGAATGCTGCGCATGCGTCGTTCGCCATGACCGAGTCCGCAGCGGGAGTGGCGAGCAGGTCAAAATCCTGAGGGTTGAGGACGGTACTGATTCTATAATGATCATTGCCCGCGCTGACGTCGCCTGCATCAATAAAAGTGCCATTCCTCGTATAAGAACGCTCCAGGTGCTGGGCCTGTTCGCTCAACAACGCGACGATCTGCGCCCGATACACCTTCTTCACCTGGCTGAGGTACCCGGGATACGCAATCCCGGCCAGCAACGCGATGATCGCCACGACGATCAGTAACTCAATCAGGGTAAAACCCTGGCTCTCCTTGCCCATCCGATTGCTCCTTATTGAAGTTGCCGCCATAAGACCCGTCGAAACTTGACGCGGCCGCCCTCCTCCACCCGTGCATAGACCGTCTCCAGCACCGTGCGCGTTTGCCCCGCAAGCCCGACCGAGGTGACACGAAAAAGTGTGCCTAAGGTTTGGGGGGGTAAATGAGCAAGCCCTGCACCTTCCCCAAGAGATTGAATGCCATAAAACCCATCCTTCAAGGCGAGCCAGGTGACCGCCGAGACCGGGTTCGTCCCGGCCGCCGTCAAGGAAGACGCTTCAGCAGGCGGCGCACAACGGATGATCGAGTGGCAGACAGGCATCGCCTGGCCAACCTTTTGCACGGTCGACTCCCCCAATCTCAGGCCGCTTTCGGCAGATTGAAACGATTGATTGCGATGCCACAGGCTGCTCGCGACTTTTTGCTGGGAGACCGCAGCCTGTATTGATGACAGTCCCACTTGCGACAGCACCAACAGGAACACCAGACTGATCAGCAGCACCATCCCGGTCTGCCGTACATGAATGCCGCCATGCATGATCATTGCCCCTACCCCAGCCGATTTCGCAGTGCCGCCACGACACTATAGGTCTGGTCCTTCACCCGCCCAGCGGGGTCTTGAAGGGTCATGAGGATGCGCACGCTACGTATCAGCGACTCATCGGCGGGATGGCTGTCATAGCGCTCCACAACTGTTGATGCCGAGGTGGCTGCCATGCCGAAGCTGACGTCGAATGCCCTTACGTTATCCATCAATACCGCCCTGGCCGGCGCCGCCGGGGTACTGATCTTCAACTGGCCCGATTCGTAGGTGTAGGTAAGTTGGCGTATGCCAAAGCGAAGTTGGCCGGGCTCGGCGCCGGGTGGCGTGCCTGCATAAGCCCTGGCCGCCTCCTTGCAGTCGGACAACACTGTCCAGTCAGGCCTGCCGACGCCATCGCCGACATTCGCGGTCACCAGCGTCAATGACTTCGCACTCCCTGCCGCTTCCCAGCTTATCGGCCGATCAAAGGCAACCGGAGCATTGTCGATAGCCGCCACGGCCAAACACCCCAGCATGCCCGCCTGGCGAATATCCTGGGTGATCTTGCTCAGCACAAAGCGCGCATCATCCTGCAGCACCATGGCGGCCTGCTGGCTGGCATGGGTCAATCGCGAGCTGATCAGTATCTGGCTTGCCCCCAGTATCATGACCAACCCGATGGCGAGCGCCAGCAACACTTCCACCAGGCTGAAACCTCGCCCAAGACGCTTCATTGCGACACTCCCTGTTCATTGCTGATGCGACTGGTCAGGGTGAAGGTTTCCCGCGCCCCAGGGCGATTTGCTGCCCGAGCATCCGCCCAACTGATGCTGATGGTGACCTCGTGCCCGTTCACCACCACTGATCCTTTGGCATCCTCGCCGGCAAAACCCATGATATTGGCTTCGAAATCGTGCAGGTCCAGGTCACGTACGCTGGCGGTGGCAGTGCTGGGTGGCGCCAGCTCCGCCCGGCCCCATGTGTAATCGGCGCCAGCATTGCTGCGAATGCGGTCGAGCATGTCGTAGGCAATAAAACTGGCTTGGCTGGTCATCCTGGCGCTGTTGGTGTACTTGAGCGCGTTGAGTTGCAGCACCGCAGCGCCCATCAGGCCGATCGCCAAAATCAACAGCGCGACCAGCACCTCGACCAGTGTCATGCCGGATTGGCGCAAGTGAGCAACGCGCAGGAATCGGTTCTGGCAGGCAGGCATTTCCGTCGTCATCCATGTCGAAGGCCGGAGAAAAAAGCAGGCAAGGCCTGCTGTGCGACCCAAGACTAGCGTCGGTTTTCGAGCGGCGCTGCTCCCGGAACAAAGGGAAATACTTTGGACATAAAGGCCATCATCCAGCGCCAAGGACCAAGCGCTATACCTAGAAAACCCACTCGTGCCCATGGAGGGAACGCACATGAAACAAAAAGGATTCACCCTGATTGAAATGCTGCTGGGGCTGATCGTCACCAGTTTTCTCGCGCAACTGGCCGTACCCGGTTTCAAGGGCTTGCTTGAATCGCAACAACGACAAAACGCGGCCCAAGCACTCGCCTCCGGGCTGCGCTACGCACGCACCGAGGCCATCGCGCGCAACCGGGCGGTGGTCATTCATGCAAAGGACGAGGACTGGAGCCTGGGATGGCGCGTGATACTGGATGTGAGTGGGCGCGGCCACCTGGATGACGACAATCCAGTATTGCTGGAGCGCGAGGGCAATGGGCGCGTGTCGGTGGCCGGGAATGGCCCGGTTACGAGCCAGGTGCGCTTCAGCGGCCTGGGGGAGCCGGTGTTTGCCGGCGGGGGATTTCGTGCCGGCACCGTACATGTGTGTGACAAGGACCAGGCACAGAGCCTGTATCAGATCGTGCTGGCCCCCAGCGGGCGCATCAGCCTGCGCAGTGACAAGACCGAACAGGCATTATGCCGAGGCTATTCCAGCACCCTGGCCGTCAGAGCAGCGAGCGGACCCGCAGTTCCTTGGGCATGGAGAACGTGATGTTTTCTTCACGGCCCGCCAGCTCATCGGCGCCGGTGGCACCCCAGGCTTGCAACTGTTGGATCACACCGCGCACCAGTACTTCCGGAGCGGAGGCGCCCGCCGTGATGCCGATACGCTCGACACCGTCGAACCAGCTGCGCTGCATATCTTCGGCGCCGTCGATCAGGTACGCCGGTGTGGCCATGCGCTCGGCCAGCTCGCGCAGGCGGTTGGAGTTGGAACTGTTAGGGCTGCCGACCACCAGCACTACATCGCATTCGTCCGCCAGTTGCTTGACCGCATCCTGGCGGTTTTGCGTGGCGTAGCAGATGTCATCCTTGCGGGGGCCGCCAATAGCAGGAAACCGCGTGCGCAGGGCGTCGATGACGCGGCTGGTATCGTCCATGGACAAGGTGGTCTGGGTGACGAAAGCCAGACGATCAGGGTTGTGTACCTGCAAGTTGGCAACGTCTTTTTCGTCTTCCACCAGGTAGATGGCGCCGCCGTTGCTGGCGTCGTACTGGCCCATGGTGCCTTCGACCTCCGGGTGACCGGCATGGCCGATCAGGATGCATTCGCGACCGTCGCGGCTATAACGGGCCACCTCGATGTGCACCTTGGTCACCAGCGGGCAGGTGGCATCGAACACTTTAAGGCCACGGCCAGCCGCTTCGGTACGCACGGCCTGGGACACGCCATGGGCACTGAAGATGACGATAACGTCGTCGGGTACCTGATCGAGTTCTTCGACAAAGATCGCACCGCGTGCGCGCAGGTCTTCGACCACGAACTTGTTATGCACGACTTCGTGGCGCACATAAATCGGCGGCCCGAAGACCTCCAGGGCGCGGTTGACGATTTCGATCGCCCGGTCCACGCCAGCGCAGAAGCCACGGGGGTTGGCGAGTTTGATTTGCATGCTGTGCCTCGTGCCTTGCAGGCCAAGAAATTGGATCAACTCAGCTCTATAGAATAAGCATCTGTGGGAGCGGGCTTGCCCGCGATGCAAACGACTCGATGTATCAGATACACCTAGGTGATGCTATCGCAGGCAAGCCAGCTCCCACACAAGCCAGCCCCACAGGAACCGGTTTCGTCAGTTAGAGCGCTTTAACGTCGATGATTTCAACATCAAACGTCAAGGTTTTACCGGCCAACGGATGGTTGAAATCGATGGTCACTTGCGCATCATCGAAGGCTTTAACCACACCGGGCAATTCGGTATTGGCCGCATCATTGAAGATCACCAGCAAACCTTCCGACAGGTCCATACCTTCGAACTGCGAACGCGGGATGATCTGCACGTTTTGCGGGTTGGGTTGGCCGAAAGCGTTTTCCGGCAGGATCTGCAGGTTGCGCTTGTCGCCCGCCTTGAACCCGAACAATGCCGCTTCAAAACCAGGCAGCAGGTTACCGTCGCCAACCTTGAAGGTCGCCGGGGCTTTGTCGAAGGTGCTGTCGACCGTGTCGCCATTTTCCAGGCGCAATGCGAAATGCAAAGTGACTTCCGTGTTCTGGCCGATGCGTTGCTCAGCCAATACCTGATCAGTCATTGACGGTTTCTCCGGTTTTCTTGCTCTTGAACATATCCAGCGCCAGCATGATTGCACCAACGGTGATGGCGCTGTCGGCAAAGTTGAACGCCGGGAAGTAGTGGCGGTTCTGCCAATGCACCAGGATGAAGTCGATCACATGGCCCAGGGCGATGCGGTCATACAGGTTACCCAGCGCGCCGCCCAACACCAGGGCCAGCGCGATAGCCAGCCAGGTGTCGTCGCGGCCCAGGCGCTTGAGCCACACCACCAGCACGGCACTGACCACCACGGCGATCAGCGCGAACAGCCAGCGCTGCCAGCCACCGCCATCAGCGAGGAAGCTGAAGGCGGCACCCGTGTTATAGGCCAGGGTCCAGCTGAAGTAATCCGGGATCACCACGATTTGCTGGAACATTTCCAGGGAGCCCTCGAAGTGAGCCTTGCTGACCTGGTCAATGACCAGCACCAGCAGGCTCAGTACGAGCCAGCCCAGACGTCCGAAACGACTGGCTGTATTAGGCATAGTGACGAACCTCGCCTTCACCGCTGATGTTGTCGACACAACGACCACAGATTTCCGGGTGCTCAGGGTTCACGCCGACATCTTCACGGCAGTGCCAGCAACGGGCGCATTTAGGGAAGGCCGACTTCACCACCTTGAGCTTCAGGCCCGGCACCTCGGTGACCACGGCATCTGCCGGGGCCTGGGCGAAAGGTGCCAGGCTCGCGGTGGAGGTGATCAGTACGAAGCGCAGTTCGTTGCTCAGCTTGGCCAGGTCGGCAGTCAGGCCGTCCTCGGCAAACAAGGTGACTTCGGCTTGCAGGTTGCCGCCCACGGCCTTGGCCGCACGCTGAACTTCCAGCTCCTTGTTCACCGCAACCTTGACAGCCATGACGCCTTCCCAGTACTCGCGGCCCAGTTCGAAGTCGGCCGGCAGTTCGGTCAGGCCTTCGTACCAGGTGTTGAGCATGACCGACTCGTTACGCTCGCCCGGCAGGTATTCCCACAGCTCGTCGGCGGTGAACGCCAGGATCGGCGCGATCCAGCGCACCAGCGCTTCGCTGATGTGGTACAGCGCGGTCTGCGCCGAACGGCGAGCCTTGCTGTTGGCGCCGGTGGTGTACTGGCGGTCCTTGATGATATCGAGGTAGAAACCGCCCAACTCCTGCACGCAGAAGTTGTGGATCTTGGAGTAGACGTTCCAGAAGCGGTATTCGCCGTAGTGTTCCTGCAACTCGCGCTGCAACAACAGGGTACGGTCCACGGCCCAACGGTCCAGCGCGAGCATGTCTTCGGCCGGCAGCAGGTCGGTGGCCGGGTTGAAACCGGTCAGGTTCGACAGCATGAAGCGCGCGGTATTGCGGATACGACGGTAGGCGTCGGCGCTGCGGGCCAGGATCTGGTCCGACACGGCGATTTCACCCGAATAATCGGTGGAAGCCACCCACAGACGCATGATGTCGGCGCCCAACGTATCGTTGATCTTTTTCGGTTCGATCACGTTCTTCAGCGATTTGGACATCTTGCGGCCCGTCTCGTCGACGGTGAAGCCGTGGGTCAGCAGCTCGCGGTACGGCGCGTGGTTGTCGATGGCGCAACCGGTCAGCAGCGACGAGTGGAACCAGCCACGGTGCTGGTCCGAACCTTCCAGGTACAGGTCGGCACGCGGGCCGGTCTCGTGGCCCATAGGGTGCGAACCGCGCAGCACGTGCCAATGAGTGGTGCCCGAATCGAACCACACGTCGAGGGTGTCGCTGATCTTGTCGTACAGCGGCGCTTCATCGCCCAACAGCTCGGCGGCGTCCAGCTTGAACCAGGCTTCGATGCCTTCCTGTTCAACGCGCTGGGCCACGACTTCCATCAGCTCGACGGTGCGCGGGTGCAGCTCACCGCTTTCCTTGTTCAGGAAAAACGGGATCGGCACGCCCCAGTTACGCTGGCGGGAGATGCACCAGTCAGGACGGTTGGCGATCATCGAGTGCAGGCGCGCCTGGCCCCAGGCCGGGACGAACTTGGTGTCTTCGATGGCTTTGAGCGAGCGTACACGCAGGGTGTCGCCGCTGGTCGGCTCTTTGTCCATGCCGATAAACCACTGCGCCGTAGCGCGGTAGATCAGCGGGGTCTTGTGACGCCAGCAATGCATGTAGCTGTGCTGGATGGTGGCGGTTTGCATCAACGCACCGACTTCACGCAGCTTTTCGATGATCGGCTGGTCAGCCTTGAAGATGAACTGGCCACCGAAGAACTCGAGCGAAGGCACGTAGACGCCATTGCTCTGCACCGGGTTGATGATGTCATCGTTGACCATGCCGTACTTCTTGCAGATCACGAAGTCGTCCACCCCATAGGCAGGCGAGCAGTGGACAATGCCGGTACCCGAACCCAACTCGACGTAGTCAGCCAGGTACACCGGCGACAGACGGTCATAGAACGGGTGACGGAAGTTGATCAGCTCCAGCGCAGAACCAGTGGTGGTGGCGATCACCGAACCTTTTAGTTCGTAACGCGCCAGGCACGACTCGACCATTTCTTCGGCCAGCACCAGCAGGCGATCACCGACGTCCACCAGGGCGTAGGTGAATTCCGGGTGCACGTTCAGCGCCTGGTTGGCCGGGATGGTCCACGGGGTAGTGGTCCAGATCACGATGGCCGCTGGCTTGCTCAGGCTTGCCAGGCCAAAGGCCTCGGCCAGCTTGGCGTCGTCGGCGATCGGGAAGGCCACGTCGATGGTCGAGGACTTCTTGTCTTCGTACTCCACTTCCGCTTCGGCCAGGGCCGAACCGCAGTCGAAGCACCAGTTCACGGGCTTGAGGCCCTTGAACACGAAACCGCCCTTGACGATTTCAGCCAAGGCGCGGATTTCACCGGCCTCGTTCTTGAAGTTCATGGTCTTGTAGGGGTTGTCCCACTCGCCCAGCACGCCCAGGCGGATGAATTCGGACTTCTGGCCTTCGATCTGCTCAGTGGCGTAGGCACGGCACAGTTCGCGGGTCTTGTCCGCGCCCAGGTTCTTGCCGTAGGTCACTTCAACTTTATGCTCGATCGGCAGGCCATGGCAGTCCCAGCCCGGAACGTACGGCGCGTCAAAGCCCGACAGGGTTTTGGAGCGCAGGATCATGTCCTTGAGAATCTTGTTCAGCGCATGACCGATATGAATCGTGCCGTTGGCATAAGGAGGGCCGTCGTGCAGGACGAATTTCGGACGATCCTTGCCAATTTCGCGCAACTTTCCGTACAGGCCAATACTGTCCCAGCGCTGCAGGATCTGCGGTTCGCGCTGTGGCAGGCCGGCCTTCATTGGGAAGGCGGTGTCCGGAAGGTTTAGCGTGGCTTTATAGTCGGTCATTTAAGGCTCTTCGGTTAGCGATGGGCGCTAGGTGCGGCTAGTGCACGGGCGGCGGCGACATCCGCATTGATCGCCGTTTTCAACGCCTCCAGGGAGGCGAAACGCTGCTCTTCACGCAGCTTCTGGTGGAAAACCACCGTCAAACGCCGGTCGTATAAATCACCGGCAAAATCCAAAAGGTGAACTTCCAGGTGGGCCTTGCCATCACCTGCAACCGTGGGCCTGACGCCTATATTGGCGACTCCTGGCCACGATTGGCCGTCGATGTCGACGCTTACCAGGTAAACCCCGGTCAGCGGCACACGACGGCGCTTGAGTTGCACGTTGGCGGTTGGCGTGCCCAATTGGCGCGCCAGCTTCTGGCCGTGCAATACCCGTCCGGCAATGCGGAACGGGCGACCGAGCAAACGCTCGGCCAGGTCGAAGTCGGCGGCGGCCAGGGCGTTACGCACCTGGGTGCTGCTCACGCGCAGGCCGTCCAGTTCGACGGTTTGCGCGGCTTCGACAGTGAAACCCTGATTGACGCCGGCATGTTGCAGGAAATCGAAATCCCCGACCCGGTCACAACCGAAATGGAAGTCGTCGCCGACCTCCAGGTGCTGTACACCCAAGCCGTCCACCAGGATGCGGTCGACGAACTCGGCGGCGCTGAGGCTGCGCAAACGCTGGTTGAATGCCAGGCAGAGGACACGGTCCACGCCCTCCTCCGCCAACAGTTGCAGCTTGTCCCGCAAGCGCGCCAAGCGGGCCGGCGCGGTTTCGGGGGTAAAGAACTCCCGCGGTTGTGGCTCAAAAATCACCACGCAGCTGGGCACGCCCAACTCGACCGCACGCTCGCGCAGCCGAGCCAGGATAGCCTGGTGGCCACGGTGAACACCGTCAAAGTTGCCAATAGTGGCGACGCAGCCCCGATGCTCGGGGCGCAGGTTGTGGAGACCTCGAACCAGCTGCATAACGCGCTTCTTGCTCATAAAGTGGTCGATTATAACCACACCCAGCCCCGGACGACAGGCAACTGCGCAGGCCAAATGGGTCGAATCGATAAAACAACCGTTTTATCGCGGCAAAGTCTCTATCCCAACGACTTGCGATTGAAATCACGCAGGCGGAAACCCTGCAACAGCAACATCCCGAAGTACACCGCCACGCCCGCGACCACCAATACACCCAGGCGCATGAAGCGCTCCAGCATATTACCTTGGTCCCAGGCCGGCATGAGGTGCATCAGGGCAAAGAGCACAACCGACATCGCGGCGACCGCCACCAGCAGCTTGAGCGCAAACACGCCCCAGCCGGGCTGTGGTTGATACATCTGCTGTTTACGCAATTGGTAAAACAGCAGGCCTGCGTTTATACATGCCCCCGCGCTGATCGCCAAAGCCAGGCCGGCGTGGGCCAGCGGGCCGATAAACACCAGGTTGAGCAGTTGCGTAACCACCAGGGTGAAAATCGCGATTTTCACCGGGGTACGGATGTTTTGCTGAGCGTAGAAGCCGGGCGCCAGCACCTTGATCACGATAATGCCGAGCAGGCCGACAGAGTAGGCGACCAGCGCATGCTGGGTCATCAAGGCGTCATGGGCGTCGAACTGCCCGTATTGAAACAGCGAGACCGTCAACGGTTCGGCGAGGATGCCCAGGGCCAGGGCGCACGGCAACACCAGCAGAAAGCATAGGCGCAGGCCCCAATCGAGTATGCGTGAGTATTCCTGGCGATCCTTGCTGGCGTAGGTACGCGCCAGGGTCGGCAGCAGGATGGTGCCCAACGCCACGCCCAGCACACCGGATGGCAATTCCATCAGGCGGTCGGCGTAGTACATCCACGACACCGAGCCGGATACCAGCAACGAGGCGAACGCGGTGTTGATGATCAGGGAAATCTGACTGACCGACACCCCGAGGATCGCCGGCAGCATGTTGCGCATCACGCGCCAGACGCCGGAATCCTTGAGGTTCAAGCGCGGCAGTACAAGCATGCCGATTTTTTTCAGGTGCGGCAGCTGGTACAGCAACTGTGCCAGGCCGCCGGCCAGGACCGCCCAGCCCAGGGCCATGACGGGCGGATCGAAATACGGCGTAAGGAACAACGCAAAAATAATCATGCTGACGTTCAGCAAGGTCGGCACAAAGGCCGGTACCGAGAAACGATTCCAGGTATTGAGGATCGCCCCGGCGAGCGAAGACAGGGAAATCAGCAATATATAAGGAAAGGTCACCCGCAGCAGATCAGTGGTCAGCGCGAACTTTTCCGGCGTATTGGCAAAACCGGGCGCCGTGGCCCAGATCACCCAGGGCGCGGCGAGCATCCCGACGATGGTTACCAGCATCAGCACCAGCGTCAGCAAACCTGAGACGTAGGCGATAAACGTACGGGTCGCCTCCTCGCCATGCTGGGTCTTGTACTCGGCCAGAATCGGCACGAACGCCTGGGAAAACGCGCCTTCGGCAAAGATCCGCCGCAACAGGTTGGGCAGTTTAAAGGCAATAAAGAACGCATCCGTGGCCATGCTGGCGCCAAAGATGCGGGCCAGCAGGGTGTCACGCACGAACCCCAACACCCTGGAAATCATCGTGATAGAGCTGACGGCAGCCAACGATTTGAGCAGATTCATTGAAAGAGTTTGCGCCTATAGATAAAGAGCAGGCGAACTACGCGCCCACTTATGCGATACTGCGCGCCTGCAACAGCACAGAGCCAAAGCTCGCGAGTTTACAGGTCAAGCGCCGGAAATAAATCACCCGCCTCTTCAGATCGACCACTCAGCAGTTCGCATCAGCCGCCCTTGACAACCCGTCAAGTCATCGGCATGATTCGCGGCCTATTTTGTTTGCTATTTCCTAAAAAGTCTTTCGAGGAGCTCGACGGTGGCCAACACACCTTCCGCCAAAAAACGTGCAAAACAGGCTGAGAAGCGTCGCAGCCACAACGCCAGCCTGCGTTCCATGGTTCGCACCTACATCAAGAATGTAGTCAAAGCCATCGACACCAAAGACGCTGAAAAAGCTCAAGCAGCTTACGTTCTGGCTGTGCCTGTTATCGACCGTATGGCCGATAAAGGCATCATCCACAAGAACAAGGCCGCTCGCCATAAGAGCCGCCTGAATGGCCACATCAAGGCTCTGAGCGTTCCTGCTGCAGCCTAAGTGGTAACAACTGCCACGTAGCCCAGGTTGCGTAACAGTTAAGAAATGCCCCGTACCGAAAGGTCCGGGGCATTTTTGTTTGCCCCTGAAAACTGTAGGAGCGAGCTTGCTCGCGAAGATCGTTAACGATGACGCGGGAAGCCTGGCGCCCCGCGGGGTTCTAAGGTTTTTCGCGAGCAAGCTCGCGCCTACAGAAAGTTGATCGGGAATATTCTCAAGGCAAAAAAAAACGCCCCGAACCAGTCGGGGCGTTTTTGATACCGATTGATCAAACCGCAATCAATGGTGATGACCGCCTTCACCGTGGACGTGGCCGTGAGCCACTTCTTCCTGGGAAGCGTCGCGGATGGCCACGATCTTCACTTGGAAGTTCAGGCGCTGGCCAGCCAGAGGGTGGTTGCCGTCAACGGTAACGTCGTCGCCGTCCAGGTCGCGGATGGTGACGATCTGCATTTGGCCGTCCGGCGCGGAAGCGTGGAACTGCATGCCCACTTCCAGCTCATCAACACCTTCGAACATGCTGCGGCTCAAGGTGCTGACCAGTTCGGCGGAGTATTCGCCGTAGGCATCTTCAGGTTCTACGGCGACGGTCAGTTCGTCACCGACGTTCTTGCCTTCCAGAGCCTTTTCCAGGCCCGGGATGATGTTACCTGCGCCTTGCAGGTAAACCAGCGGCGCGCCGCCGGCGGAGCTGTCGATGACCTCACCAGCGTCGTTGGTCAGGGTATAGTCGATGGAGACAGCCTTGTTAGCGGCGATCGTCATGGGGCGAGACCTTTTGCATAAGAATGAAGAACGGACAAGTCTAAACAAGGATTTGCCCGAAAGCGAACGGAACCCGGACGGACGGGGCCGATCAACGGTCACGATCACAGGTTTTCATCAGGACGACGATGGCCACTGGGTGGCCGAGCTGTCCTGCGGCCACACCCAGCACCTGCGCCACCAACCGCCCTGGCAGTCGCGCGCCTGGGTGCTCGACCCCGCGCAACGCCTTGAAAAAATAGGCCAGGCCTTTGCGTGCGGCTGGTGTGCGCAAGGGCACGAATAACGATAACCTTGGCGCCTGATTCGCGGTAGGCACTCACCCATAGAGCGCCACCCAAGCCATGCACCTCCAGAGAATTCGCATGCAGACTTTTTTTATCGCGCCCACCGATTTTGGTGTGGGTCTGACCTCCATCAGCCTTGGGCTGGTGCGCACCCTGGAACGGGCCGGCCTGAAAGTCGGTTTTTTCAAACCCATCGCCCAGCCACACCCTGGCGATACCGGGCCGGAACGCTCCACCGAGCTGGTGGCGCGCACCCACGGCCTGAAACCGCCGCAGCCCCTGGGCCTGGCTCACGTGGAGCGCATGCTCGGCGACGGCCAGCTCGATGAGCTGCTCGAAGAGATCATCACCCTTTACCAACAGGCAGCCGTAGGCAAAGACGTGCTGATCGTCGAAGGCATGGTGCCGACCCGCAGCGCCAGCTACGCGGCACGGGTCAACCTGCACCTGGCCAAGAGCCTGGACGCCGAAGTGATCCTGGTCTCGGCGCCGGAAAATGAAGTGCTCACCGAGCTTTCCGGCCGTGTGGAATTGCAGGCCCAACTGTTTGGCGGTCCCAAAGACCCGAAAGTGCTGGGCGTAATCCTCAACAAGGTACGCACCGACGAAAGCATGGAAGCCTTCTCGGCGCGCCTCAAAGAGCATTCGCCGCTGTTGCGCAGCGGCGATTTCCGGCTGCTCGGCTGCATCCCCTACCAACCCGAGCTGAATGCCCCGCGCACCCGCGACGTGGCCGACCTGATGGGCGCGCAGATCCTCAACGCCGGCGACTACGAAAGCCGGCGCATGACCAAGATCATCATTTGCGCACGCACCATGCGTAACACCGTCGAGCTGCTCAAACCCGGCGTGTTGGTGGTGACCCCGGGAGATCGCGATGACATCATCCTCGCCGTCAGCCTGGCCGCCATCAATGGCGTGCCGCTGGCCGGGCTGCTGCTGACCAGCGACACCCTGCCCGACCCACGCATCATGGATCTGTGCCGGGGCGCCTTCCAGGCCGGGTTGCCGGTGTTGTCGGTGAGCACCGGCTCCTATGACACCGCCAACCAGCTCAATAGCCTCAACAAGGAAATCCCTATCGATGACCGCGAGCGTGCGGAAATCATCACCGACTTCGTCGCCAGCCACCTCGATGCGCGCTGGCTGCACCAGCGTTGCGGCACGCCGCGGGAGATGCGCCTGTCGCCGGCGGTGTTCCGTTACCAGTTGATCCAACGCGCCCAGGCCGCCAACAAACGCATCGTGTTGCCCGAAGGCAGCGAGCCGCTGACCGTACAGGCCGCCGCAATCTGCCAGGCCCGCGGCATTGCCCGTTGCGTGCTGCTGGCCAAGCCTGCGGATGTGGAGGCAGTCGCCCGCGCCCAGGGTATCGACCTGCCCGAAGGCCTGGAGATTCTCGACCCCGACCTGATTCGCCAACGCTACGTGGAGCCGATGGTCGCCTTGCGCAAGAGCAAAAGCCTCAACGCGCCCATGGCCGAGCAACAACTGGAAGACACCGTGGTGATCGCCACCATGATGCTCGCTCTCGACGAAGTGGATGGCCTGGTCTCCGGCGTTATTCACTCCACCGCCAATACCATTCGCCCTGCCCTGCAACTGATCAAGACCGCGCCGGGCTGCACCTTGGTGTCGTCGGTGTTCTTTATGCTGTTCCCCGAGCAGGTACTGGTGTACGGCGACTGCGTGATGAACCCGCACCCAAGCGCTGCGGAACTGGCGGAAATCGCCCTGCAAAGCGCCGACTCGGCGGCCGCGTTCGGCATCACGCCACGGGTGGCGATGATCAGCTATTCCAGCGGTGACTCGGCCAGCGGCGAGGAGGTGGAAAAAGTCCGCGAAGCCACCCTGCTCGCCCACGAACAACAAAGCTCGCTGCTGATCGACGGCCCGTTGCAATACGACGCCGCCGCCAACGAAAACGTCGCCCGACAACTGGCGCCCAACAGCCAGGTGGCAGGCAAGGCCACCGTCTTTGTATTCCCGGACCTGAACACCGGCAACACTACCCACAAAGCCGTACAACGCAGCGCCGATTGCGTGAGCCTGGGGCCGATGCTCCAGGGCCTGCGCAAACCGGTCAATGACCTGCCACGAGGCGCCCAGGTGGACGACATCGTGTACACCATCGCCCTGACGGCGATCCAAGCCGCCAACCGACCCATGGATATCTAAATGCTGGATTTTCTACCTGCCGCCGTGCGCGGGGTGATCGCTTCGCTGTTGCTGGCGCTGAACACGATCCTGCTGTGTTCGTTCCTGTTTATCGTGGCGCTGTTCAAGGCGCTGCCGTTCGCCAAGCGCCTGAGCGAATGGCTGATGAACCACACCCATGAAGCCTGGGTCACCAACAACAAGGGTTGGATGAACCTGGTGCGCCGTACGCGCTGGCACCTGACTGGCCTTGAGGGCCTGGACTACCAGCACTCGTACCTGGTGACCAGCAACCATCAGAGCTGGGTCGACATCATGGTGTTGCAGTACGTGCTCAATCGGCGCATTCGCCCCCTGAAGTTCTTCCTCAAGCAAGAGCTGATCTGGGTACCGGTGATTGGTCTGGCGTGGTGGGCGCTGGGCTTCCCCTTCATGAAGCGCTACAGCAAGGCTTATTTGGAGAAGCACCCGGAGAAGAAAGGCAAAGACCTGGAAACCACGCGCAAGACCTGTGCGAAGTTTCGCGACAATCCCGTGGGGATTTTCAACTTTGCCGAAGGCACACGCTTTACGCCGGGCAAGCATGCGCAGCAGCAGTCACCGTTTCGCTACCTGCTTAAACCCAAGGCGGGTGGCATTGCGTTTGTGTTGGATGCCATGGGCGAGCAGCTCAAGTCACTGATCAATGTGACCATCCACTACCCCGCCGGGCGCCCAGGTTATTGGGATTTGCTGTGCGGTAACGTGAAGGACGTGGTGGTGCACTTTGAAGAGGTGCAGATACCGGCCGAATTCATCGGCAAGAATTATGAGCAGGATGGGGAATATCGACTGGCGTTCCAGGGCTGGATCAACCAGTTGTGGCAAGACAAGGATGCATTGTTGGAACAGCTGCACAAAGACTTTCCGGCCAGCCGCTGATCAACATGTGGATGCAATTTAATGTGGGGGCTGGCTTGCCTGCGATAGCGGTGGATCAGCTAAGGATCAATAAACTGACAGTCCGTCATCGCAGGCAAGCCAGCTCCCACATTGACCGAGTCCACATTTGAGAATATGTAAAAAGCCCGCCACCGGGTAACCGGTGGCGGGCTTTTTTGTGCGGCAATAAAGCTTAGATCGCGCCGCGCTGACGCAACAGTTCCAGCACTTGCTTGACGCTGTCTTCCAGCGACAACGCCTGGGTGTCGATCACAAGGTCGGCATTCAGCGGCACGTCATACGGGAAGGATTCGCCAGGGATGTTATCCCCACCGGCCGCGTACAAACCTTGCGGGTCACGCTCGGCGCACACCAACGGCGATGCCTGCACGTAGACGGTCAGCAGTCGGTCCGCACCAATCAGCGCCTTGGCCTGTTCACGGCCTTCGGCATCCGGCGCAACGAAGGCTGCCAGGGTCAACAGGCCGGCTTCATTGAACTGACGCGCCACATGAGCGGCACGACGCCAGTTCTCGGTACGCCCGGCACGGTCCTGCGGCAACCCTTTGTTCAGGTCGTGACGCAGGTTCTGGCCGTCCAGTACGAACACCGCACGGCCCATGTCGAACAGCTTGCGCTCGACCGCATAGGCCAGAGTGCTCTTGCCTGCGCCCGACAAGCCGCTGAACAACACCGTGGCCGGCTGCTGGCCGAAACGCAGGGCGCGCTCTTCGGTGGCGACATGCGCCAGGCTGCCGTGCTGCGCAGCGCCGCCATGACCCACCGGTGGCGCGATGATCATGCCCGCGGCGACCGTGCCGTTGGTCAAGCGATCGATCACGATGAACGCGCCGGTGGTGCGGTTGCTGTCGTAACCGTCCAGGGCGATGGCGGCGTCCAGGCTGACCTTGACCCGACCAATTTCGTTGAGCTGCAGCGAACTCGCCGGGCCTTCGGCCAGGGTGTTTACGTCCACGCGGTGCACGATGCTGGTGATGGAACCCGGCACGTAGCTGGTGGCGCGTTTGATGTCGTATTTCTTGCCCGGCAGCATCGGTTCTTCAGCCATCCACACCAGCATGGCGTCGAAGGCGTCGGTCACTTGCGGCACGTTGTCGGCATGCACCAACAGGTCGCCACGGGAGATGTCGATCTCATCTTCCATGGTCAAGGTCACGGCCTGGCCTGGGCCTGCGTGTTCCAGCTCACCTTCAAAGGTGACGATGGATTTGACGCGGCTGCTCTTGCCCGACGGCAATACCACCACTTCGTCACCCTTGTGCACGATGCCGCTCGCCAGGGTGCCGGCAAACCCACGGAAGTTCAGGTTCGGGCGGTTGACGTATTGCACCGGGAAACGCAGGTCGGTGTAGTTGCGGTCGTTGGCGATCTCGACAGTCTCCAAGATCTCCATCAGCGACTGGCCGGTGTACCAGGGCGAACGCTCGCTCTTGTTCACCACGTTGTCGCCCTTGAGCGCCGACATCGGCACGAAGGCCAGGGTGCTCGGCTTGAATGCGATACCTTCGGCGAACTTCAGGTAATCGGCCTTGATCGACTCGAATACGCTTTGGTCAAAGCCGTTGATGTCCATCTTGTTGATGGCCACCACGATGTGTTTGATGCCCAGCAACGAGGCGATGTAGCTGTGACGACGGGTCTGGGTCTGCACGCCGTAGCGGGCGTCGATCAGGATGATCGCCAGGTCACAGGTAGACGCACCGGTGGCCATGTTGCGGGTGTACTGCTCATGGCCGGGGGTATCGGCGATGATGAATTTGCGCTTGGCGGTGGAGAAATAGCGGTAGGCAACATCGATGGTGATGCCCTGCTCACGCTCGGCCTGCAGGCCATCGACCAGCAACGCCAGGTCTATATCGTCACCGGTGGTGCCGGACTTCTTCGAGTCGCGGGTAATGGCTTCCAGGTGATCTTCGTAGATCATCTTGGAGTCGTGCAGCAGGCGCCCGATCAGGGTGCTCTTGCCGTCATCGACGTTGCCGCAGGTCAGGAAGCGCAACATCTCTTTGCGCTCGTGCTGGCCCAGGTAGGCGAGGATGTCCTCGCTGATCAAATCAGATTGATGCGACATGACAGCCCCTTAGAAATAGCCTTGACGTTTTTTATCTTCCATCGAGCCTGCACCATCGTGGTCGATGACACGGCCCTGGCGCTCGGAAGTTCGCGTCAGGAGCATTTCCTGAATGATGTCCGTCAGCGTCTCGGCTTCGGACTCCACCGCACCCGTCAACGGGTAGCAGCCAAGGGTGCGGAAACGTACTTTCTTTTTGACGATACGGGCTTTGTCTTCGTCGGACAGGTGCTCGAGGATGCGGTCGTCGTCGATCATGATCAACGTGCCGTTCTTCTCGATCACCTCGCGCTCGGCGGCGAAGTACAGCGGCACGATCGGAATGCCTTCCAGGTAGATGTACTGCCAGATGTCAAGCTCGGTCCAGTTGGACAGCGGGAACACGCGGATCGACTCGCCCTTGTTGACGTTGCCGTTGTAGACGTTCCACAGCTCCGGGCGTTGGTTCTTCGGGTCCCAACGGTGCTTGCTGTCGCGGAACGAGTACACGCGCTCTTTGGCACGGGATTTCTCTTCATCGCGACGGGCACCGCCGAATGCTGCGTCGAAACCATGCTTGTCCAGCGCCTGCTTGAGGCCCTCGGTCTTCATGATATCGGTGTGCTTGGCACTGCCGTGGGTGAACGGGTTGATGTTCTGCGCCACGCCATCGGGGTTGATGTGGGTGATGAGGTCCAGCCCCAATTCCTCGACCATCTTGTCGCGGAACTTGTACATCTCCTGGAATTTCCAGCGAGTGTCGACGTGCATCACCGGAAATGGCAGTTTGCCCGGGAAGAAGGCCTTGCGTGCCAGGTGCAGCATCACGGCGGAGTCTTTACCGATCGAGTAGAGCATCACCGGGTTATCGAACTCGGCGGCGACCTCGCGGATGATGTGGATGCTTTCCGCCTCCAGCTGTTTCAGATGCGTCAGTTTGTCGACCATGGTTACTCACGGAAAAACGATCTTATGGACGGCCAGCGGGCCGTGTTCGAGCGAGGCATGCTAGCACAGCAACTTCTTCTATTTAGGGAGCCAGCTAGACCGAAACGATATATGAATATGCCGCCGAGTTTGGCGCCCAACTCGCTCAATGTGGGAGCTGGCTTGCCTGCGATACAGGCGCCGTGCTCCTTCAGGCTGACCGAGGTGATGCCATCGCAGGCAAGCCAGCGCCCACGGTGTTCATGCTGTGCTTTAGATCGGATTGGGGCAGTCGATGAACAGATGCTCCAGGGCAAAGCGCCGCGCCAGATAGTCGCCTAGCGCCTGCACGCCATAGCGTTCGGTGGCGTGATGGCCGGCGGCGATGAAGCTGATGTCGTTTTCCCGGGCGCTGTGGAAGGTCTGTTCGGACGCTTCACCGCTCAGGTACAAATCGACACCCGCGGCAATCGCCTGGTCGATGTAGCCCTGGCCGCCACCGGTACACCAGCCGACGCGGCGAATCATCTCGCTGCCTTCGATCAGCAGCGGTTCGCGGCCCATCACTTCCTGCACGCGGCGGGCGAAGTCGCGGGGTGACAAGGGCTCGGCCAGGGAGCCGACCAGGCCGACGATTTTTGGGTTGCCGGGGTCCAGCGGGCCTTCGACGGTGATGTCCAGGTGGCGAGCCAGTTGCACGTTGTTACCGACATCGGCGTGCAGGTCCAGGGGCAAGTGGTAAGCCAGCAGGCTGATGTCATGCTTGAGCAGGGTTTTGAGGCGGCGCTGCTTCATGCCGGTGATGCATGGGTTTTCGCCCTTCCAGAAGTAACCGTGGTGCACCAGTACCAGGTCGGCCTTGGCTTCGACAGCGGCGTCCAGCAGGGCTTGGCTGGCGGTCACGCCGCTGACGATGCGCATCACTTGGGGCCGGCCCTCGACCTGCAGGCCATTGGGGCAGTAATCGGCAATTTTGGCGCTGCCGAGGTAGCGGTCGGCTTCCTCGACGAGGGTAGTAAGGGGCACGGCCATAAAAGACTCCTAAATATCCCGTTCGCAGGCGTCACAGCCTCGTATAATGCGCGACATTATGGGCGCTCTCCCGCCCCCTGCAACCTGTCAGGACTTACTTGATGCTCAAGGCACTGCGTTTTTTTGGATGGCCATTGTTGGCTGGCGTGCTGATCGCGATGCTGATTATCCAGCGTTATCCCCAGTGGGTGGGCCTGCCCACACTGGATGTGAACCTGCAACAGGCGCCGCAGACCAACACAGTGGTGCAGGGTCCAGTGACCTATGCCGATGCCGTGGTCATCGCCGCTCCGGCGGTGGTCAACTTGTACACCACCAAGGTCATCAACAAACCTGCGCATCCGTTGTTTGAAGACCCGCAATTTCGCCGCTATTTCGGTGACAACGGCCCCAAGCAGCGCCGCATGGAATCCAGCCTCGGCTCCGGCGTAATCATGAGCCCCGAAGGCTACATCCTCACCAACAACCACGTGACCACGGGCGCCGACCAGATCGTGGTGGCCCTGCGTGACGGCCGCGAAACCCTGGCCCGTGTGGTGGGCAGCGACCCGGAAACGGATCTGGCGGTACTCAAGATTGATCTGAAGAACCTGCCGGCCATCACCCTCGGCCGCTCCGACGGTTTGCGCGTGGGCGATGTGGCGCTGGCCATCGGCAACCCGTTCGGAGTGGGGCAAACGGTGACCATGGGCATCATCAGCGCCACCGGGCGTAACCAGTTGGGCCTTAACAGCTACGAAGATTTCATCCAGACCGACGCGGCGATCAACCCCGGCAACTCGGGCGGTGCGCTGGTGGACGCCAATGGCAACCTGACTGGCATCAACACCGCGATTTTTTCCAAGTCTGGCGGTTCACAGGGCATTGGTTTTGCCATCCCGGTAAAGCTGGCGATGGAAGTGATGAAGTCGATCATCGAGCACGGCCAGGTGATTCGCGGCTGGCTGGGCATTGAAGTACAGCCCTTGACCAAGGAACTGGCCGAGTCATTTGGCCTGACCGGGCGTCCAGGCATCGTGGTAGCGGGGATCTTCCGCGACGGCCCGGCGCAGAAAGCCGGCCTGCAACTGGGCGATGTGATCCTCAGCATCGACGGCGCGCCGGCGGGTGATGGCCGCAAGTCCATGAACCAGGTGGCGCGGATCAAGCCGACCGACAAGGTGGCGATCCTGGTGATGCGCAACGGCAAGGAGATCAAACTGTCGGCGGAAATCGGCCTGCGCCCACCACCGGCGACCGCGCCAGTCAAAGAAGAGCAATAACCGTCGCGACCCACGCGCCCGTTCGCGGGCGCTTGTAAGGCCATATTTCTTAGCGATTCATTCTCATTAGGCATGTTATATTGTTTCAATATCGCTATTGGAACGCTCTATCATGTCGTCTCGAAAGTTTGTGCCCCTGGCCGGCCTGGCCCTGGGTTTGCTGCTCGACCCTGCCTACGCCGAAGAAAACACCCTGGAACTGGACACCATCAGCGTCACTTCCGACGCCTATGAATCCGCCACCGGTCCGGTCGACGGCTACCGTGCCACCCGCTCTGCCAGTGCGACCAAGACCGACACGGCCTTGCGCGACATCCCGCAGTCGATCAGCGTGATTCCGGCCACGGTACTCAAAGACCTGGGCAGTACCAGCGTTGAACGCGCCCTGGAATTCGCCGGCGGTGTGTCCAAGCAAAACAACTTCGGCGGCCTGACCCTCTACGAATACAGCGTGCGCGGCTTCACCACATCCGAGTTCTACCAGGATGGTTTCAGCGCCAACCGTGGTTACCCCAGCACCCCGGACGCGGCGAATATCGAGCGCATTGAAGTGCTCAAAGGCCCCGCCGCCAGCCTTTATGGGCGTGGCGATCCCGGCGGCACGGTGAATATCGTCACCAAGAAACCCCAGCCCGAGGCCTTTACCACGCTGCAGACCAGCGCCGGCAGTTGGGACCGTTACCGCACCGCGCTGGATGTGAATACGCCGCTGGACAGCGAGAGGCGTGTGCTGACGCGAGTGAACCTGGCCGTTGAAGACAACCACAGCTTTCGCGATCACGTCGACGCCAAGCGCGTGTTCGTCGCACCCTCCTTCAGTTGGCAACTGGACCCGGACACCACGCTGCTGGTGGAAAGCGAATTCGTGCGCCACAGCTCCACCTTCGACCGGGGCATCGTCGCCAACACCGGCATGTCCCATTCCACCTTCCTCGGCGAGCCCAACGACGGCAATATCCGCAACCACAACAACCGCATTCAGGCGGCGTTGGAACACCACCTCAACGACGCCTGGAAACTGCGCCTGGCCAGCCATTACAAGCAAGGCAGCCTGTGGGGCGATGCTTCGGAAAGCCGAGCGTTGAACGCAGACGGCCACAGCGTCAATCGCCGCTACCGTGAACGCTCCACCGGTTGGCATGACAGCATCACCCAGCTGGAACTGCGCGGGGTGTTCGATATCGGCAGTTGGCAACATGAACTGTTGATCGGCACCGAATACGAGGATTACCGCAAGAAAGAGCGTGTGACGACGATCGCTGGCGACTATCCCATCGACATCTACAAACCGGTGTACGGCCAGCCCAAACCCAACGGCATACGCTCCGGCACTGACTTCTTCGAACAAACCAAAAGCCACGCACTGAACCTGCAAGACCAGATCATCTTCACCGACCGCCTGCGCGGCATGATCGGTGCGCGCTTCGAACACTTCGAACAAAGCACCGACGACTTCACCCGCAACCACGCCAAGAGCCGCCAAACCCACGACGCCTTCACTCAACGCGCCGGCCTGCTCTACCAGCTCACGCCAGAAGTCGGCGTGTTTGCCAACGCCTCCACCTCGTTCAAGCCCAATGGCGGTCTGGATGCCGGTGGCAAGTCCTTCAAGCCCGAAGAAGGCGTGGGTTATGAGGTGGGCATCAAGAGCGAGCTGTTTGACGACCGCCTCAGCGCCACTCTGGCGGCCTTTCATATCGAAAAGGAAAACGTGCTGACTCTGGACCCGGCGACCAACCTCAACCGCGCCATGGGCAAGGCCCGCAGCCAGGGCTTCGACCTGCAAGTAACCGGGCAAGTGACCGACGCAGTCCGCGTGATCGGCGCCTTGGCCTACATCGACGCTGAAGTGACCAAGGGCGACAAAATCATCCCCACGGGCAGCCGCATTCTCGGCGTGGCCAAGCGCAGCGGCAGTGTGTTGGGTGTGTATGAATTCCAGGACGGCGCATTGCGTGGCTCAGACCTGGGCGCAGCGTTCACCTATGTAGGTGACCGCTCAGGCGAAGCCGGCACAGGCTTCGAACTGCCCGCCTACCACACCGTGGATTTGCTGGCCCATTACAAGGCCACGCAGAACGTGACGGTGGGGCTGAACCTCAACAACCTGTTCAATGAAAAGTACTACGAGCGGTCCTACAGCAACTATTGGGTCAACCCCGGCGAGCCGCGCAACTTCACGGTTAGCCTGACCCTTAATCTGTAGATACAGTCAAAATGTGTGGCTTGCCTGCGATGACCATAGGTAATCACGATGCGAAGCGAGCCGCTCTTGAACTTGATCTGCTTGTGATCTTGATCTCAGGCGCCCCGTTAAACCACGCTGGCCGAACGCAGGCTTGAATTCGTGGGTAACCCGGCAGGACGCCGGGTTAGCCGCCCCGCGCCATGGATGGCGCGTGGCGGCGGCCCACGGATTCAAGCCTGTGTTCGGGCACACCGAGCCTAGGCGAGGTGCCGAGTGGTGGGGCAAGAGCCCTTTGGTTACTTTGGGCTGGGCCGGCATTCCGGCTCTTTTCCAAAGTGACCCGCTGTAAAAGCGGAACCCTAAGCAGCCGTTACCGCAGGAATGGATATGTACACAATCCAACTGTGTTGACTGCCATGCCGCCTTCGCGAGCAAGCTGAACTGGCCTAATGATTTTGGACACTTCAATCGGGCGTTATGATAGCGCCCAAATCTGAGGTGTTTGGATATGCGTAAATCTTATTCGAGTGAGTTCAAGCTCAAGGCTGCCAGCATGGTGCTGGATGAAGGCCAGCCGGTTACTGAGGTCTGTGCCAGCCTAGATATCGGCCCCACTGCTCTACGCCGCTGGGTCGATCAAGTGCAGAAAGAACGCCTGGGTTCGACCCCGGTAGGGGCCAAGGCAATTACCGCTGATCAGCGAGAAATCCAGAGGCTCAAAGCCCTACTCAGGGAGAAAGACCTGGACATTGAAATCCTAAAAAAGGCCAGTGCTCTCCTGCTTTTGGACGCCAAAGATCATTCACGCTGATCGATGAGCTGGACGAGCAATACGGCGTTAAAAGGTGTTGCCGGGCGTTTGGGATCAACCGTAGTAGTTTCTACGCCTGGCGCCGGCGCCAGGGCAGAGCAAATCCTGAACGGGACAAGCTCAAAGCCGCGCTGGTCAAGCACCACAGGGCGTCCAGAGAGTCGGCCGGCGCACGTACTTTGTCCAAGGAGCTAAAAGCCAAAGGGCATCGTATCGGACGTTATATGGCTCGCAGTTTGATGCGCGAAGCTGGCATCGCTAGTCGTCAGCGCAGGCGCCATAAGTACAAGTCGCCGGGCGTTGAGGCATTGGTTGCGCCGCACGTGCTCAAGCGAAAATTTGATGTAACGGCGGTTAACCAGGTGTGGTGTGGCGACGTAACTTACATCAAGGTCGGCAAGCGATGGATGTACTTCGCCGCCGTTCTGGATTTGTACGCTCGGAGGATCGTGGGTTGGTCGTTCTCGATGATTTCTGATGCCAATCTGACCTGCGAAGCGCTACGCATGGCGGTTGAGCTACGCGGCCGCCCCCAGGATGTGTTGTTTCATTCAGACCAAGGTTGTCAGTACACCAGTCATAAATTCCGAAACGAGCTTGTGAAACACGGATTTAGACAAAGTATGAGCCGTAAAGGCGAGTGCTGGGACAACGCCCCCATGGAGCGTTTCTTTGGTAGTTTGAAATCAGAGTGGGTTCCTGAAACGGGCTACAAACTGGAACATGAGGCCCAGGCAGACGTGCAGCGCTATGTCTCGCGCTACAACATCAGCAGGCCTCACAGCTACAACGACTACCGGTCGCCGGTCGCGAAGGAAAGGTTGGTGGCGTGAACCTTAATCGGTGTCCAAGATTACTTGACCAGTTCAAGCCCGCTCCCACAATTGGTCCGCGGGGGGTCAAGTAGGGAAGCGTCGCGGTTAGGCCGCCATCGCAGGCAAGCCAGCTCCCACAATTGGATCACCGCAGGGCTCGATTACAAGGCAACCGGCGCCCGTTCGCACAGGGTATTAAGCGCCGCCGCCCACTGCGGCTCGTCATTCAGGCAAGGCACCAACACCAACTCCTCGCCCCCCGCTTCACGAAATTGCTCGCGACCGCGATCGCCAATTTCCTCCAACGTCTCAATACAGTCGGCGACGAACGCCGGGCACATCACCAGCAGCTTCTTCACCCCTTGCTGGGCCAATGCCTCAAGGCGCGCCTCGGTGTAGGGTTCGATCCACTTGGCCCGGCCCAGGCGGGACTGGAACGCCACCGACCATTTGCCCTCAGGCAAACCCAGCCGCTCGGCCACATCCCGCGCCACGCTGAAGCACTGCGCGCGGTAACAGGTGGCAAGCACTTCAGGGGATGCGTTCTTGCAGCAGTCGGCGTCCTTGAAGCAGTGCTGGCCGGTAGGGTCGAGCTTGGTCAGGTGACGCTCAGGCAAACCATGGAAACTGAGCAGCAAGTGATCGTAATCCTGCTCCACATAAGCGCGCACACTCGCCGCCAGCGCATCGAGGTACTCAGGCTGATCGTAGAACGGTTGCAGGATCGAAAACTGCACATTCAGTTGCTTGTCGCGCACCACTCGCTTGGCTTCCTCTATCACCGTGGTGACGGTGCTGTCGGCAAATTGAGGGTACAACGGCGCCAGTGTGATTTTTTGAATACCCTGGGCGGCCAGGCGCGTCAGGACCGTTTCCAGGGACGGTTCGCCGTAACGCATCGCCAGTTCCACCGGGCCCTGGGTCCACTGCGCGGTCATCTGCTGTTGCAGGCGGCGGCTCAGCACCACCAGCGGCGAGCCCTCGTCCCACCAGATCGACGCATAGGCATGGGCCGATTGCTCGGGGCGCTTGATCAGGATCAGCGACACCAGCAAGCGCCGCACCGGCCACGGCAAGTCGATCACATAAGGGTCCATCAGGAACTGATTGAGGTAGCTGCGCACATCGGCCACTGAAGTGGACTTTGGCGAACCCAGGTTGACCAGTAACAACGCGTGATCGGTCATGCAACATCCTATCTTTAGAGGCGGCTGGACAAGTCGTCCAGAGCCGCACGCAACTCAGTGAACTGGAAAGTGAAACCTGCGGCCTGCAGCCGTTCAGGCAAAGCCTTTTGCCCGCCCAGCAACAAGCCGGACAACTCACCCAGGCCAACCTTCAACGCAAATGCCGGCATCGGCATGAACGCCGGGCGGTGCAGCACCTGGCCCAAGGTCTTGGCAAATTCGCGGTTGCGCACCGGGTGTGGCGCGCAGGCATTATAAGGACCGTTGGCGTCTTGCTTGTGCAGAAGAAAATCAATCAGGGCGATTTGATCCTTGATATGCACCCAGGGCATCCACTGCCGTCCATTGCCAATCGGCCCGCCCAGCGCCAGTTTGAACGGCAGCAGCAGGCGCGACAAAAAGCCGCCCTCGGCAGACAGCACCAACCCCGTACGCACCAGCACCACGCGAATGCCCAAGGCTTCGGCACGCTGGGCGGTTTCCTCCCAGGCGATACACAACTGGCTGGGGAAGTCATCCAGCACCGGGCCGCTGGCTTCGGTCAGTTCGCGCTCGCCGCCGTCGCCGTACCAACCCACCGCAGAACCGGAGATCAGCACCGCCGGTTTTTGCTCCAGGCTTTCCATCCAGGCCAGCAAGGTTTCGGTGAGGTGAATGCGACTGTTCCACAGCAATGCCTTGCGCTTGTGGGTCCAAGGCCGGTCGGCGATAGGCGCGCCTGCCAGGTTGACCACCGCGTCCACCGCGCCAATCACCTCTTGTAGACGAGCCACCCCGAGCACCTGCGCACCACACACCTGGGCGACCGTTTCCGGTTGCCGGCTCCACACCGTCAGGCGATGGCCTTGCGCGAGCCAGTGCTTGCAGAGTTGGCGACCGATCAAGCCGGTACCGCCGGTCAGCAAAATATGCATGGGACTCTCCTCATGTAACGTTCGCCGCCGCTCACTGGTCTATTTTATAAGCAGGGATCAATTTGATAATTGAGCGTGACGGGGGTTCAAGCCTTAGCTTAACCATAGGTCACGCCACACAATCAGGCACGCCAAAACTTATACCAAAAAACAATATTGTACAGCTATTGGTGTCGGCGTAGTCTGTACCCAACGGTAAAACGAGGCCTCCCATGACTGTTCCCATCGCGATCATTGGTACCGGCATCGCCGGTCTCTCCGCCGCCCGAGCGTTACAAGACGCCGGGCACGCAGTACAACTCTTCGATAAAAGCCGCGGCAGCGGTGGCCGCATGTCCAGTAAGCGCAGCGACGCCGGCGCGCTGGACATGGGCGCGCAATATTTCACCGCCCGCGACCGGCGCTTCGTCAACGAAGTGCAGCGCTGGCAAAGCAACGGCTGGGCCGAGCAGTGGAAGCCCCAGCTGTATAACTTCAAGTCCGGGCAATTGACGCCCTCCCCCGATGAGCAGATCCGCTGGGTGGGCACACCGCGCATGAGCGCCATCACCCGCGCCCTGCTCGACGACTTGCCGGTGGAGTTCGGTTGCCGCATCACCGAAGTCTTCCAGGGCACGCAGCACTGGAACCTGCTCGACGCGGACGGCGGCAATCACGGCCCTTTCAGTCACGTGATCATTGCCACGCCGGCGCCCCAAGCCACCGCCCTGCTGGCCGCCGCGCCCAAGCTGGCGAGCGCCGCCGCCGGGGTGAAAATGGACCCGACCTGGGCCATCGCCCTGGCGTTCGACAAGCCCCTGGATACGCCGATGGAGGGCTGCTTCGTGCAAGACAGCCCCCTCGACTGGCTGGCGCGCAACCGCAGCAAGCCTGGGCGCGACACCACCCTCGACACCTGGGTGCTGCACGCCACCAGCGCCTGGAGCAAGGCCCACCTAGACCTGCCCAAGGAAGCGGTGATCGAACACCTGCACGGCGCCTTTGCCGAATTGCTGCACAGCGCCATGCCCGCGCCGTCGTTCAGCCTGGCGCATCGCTGGCTCTACGCACGCCCCTCCAGCAGCCATGAGTTCGGTGTGCTGGCCGACGCCGACCTGGGCTTGTTCGTTTGCGGCGACTGGTGCCTGTCCGGTCGGGTGGAAGGTGCCTGGTTGAGTGGCCAGGAAGCGGCGCGACGCTTGATCGAGCACCTGCAATGAACCGCATCAACCCCGCCAAACTGCTGCTGTCAAAATGGACGGCAGCTCATCCTCGCCACAAGGAAAAACACTTCCTGGTCACCGAGTTGTTCCGTGACGACGAGGGCACGGTGCTGGACATCGAACTGCAGGCCATCCTTACTCGGCGCGCCGAACGCCTGCCCTGGCAGACCCTGAAAAACGCTGAAGACTGGAAAATCGGCTGGAAATAAAGCGGCGGCACAAACCTGTACAAATTATTTGACTTGTACAACATCGAGCCTATGATGAGATTTAGTTGTACAAGATTTTTAGCTTGTACAGGATTCTTGCAGAGGTTTGCTTATGTCCAGCCATGTGAAACCGAAGATCGCCATCAGCGCCTGCCTTCTGGGTGAGAACGTGCGCTTCAATGGCGGTCATAAACAGTCCCTGCTATGCAGCCAGACCCTGAGTGACTACTTCGATTTTGTCCCGTTGTGCCCTGAAGTTGCCATCGGCCTGGGCATTCCTCGGCAAGCGATCCGCCTGGTCGGCGATCCCAACCAACCGCAGGCTGTGGGCAGCGTAAACCCTGCGCTCAATGTCACTCAGCCACTGGACGATTACGGCCAGCAAATGGCCCGGGAACATACCGACCTGTGCGGCTACATTTTCATGCAAAAGTCACCGTCTTGCGGGCTGGAGCGGGTCAAGGTGTACCGCGACAACGGCACGCCCGTCGACGGTGGCGGGCGCGGTATTTACGCCCAGGCGTTTTGTGCCCGCCACCCCAACCTGCCGGTGGAGGAAGACGGTCGCCTGAACGACCCGGTGCTGCGGGAAAACTTCCTCACCCGCGTATTCGTGTACGCCAGTTGGCAGCAACTATTGGCCGACGGCCTTACCCGTCACCGCTTGCTGACGTTTCACTCGCGCTACAAGTACCTGCTGATGGCCCACAGCCCGGCGCATTACAAAAGCCTGGGCCACTTGCTCGGCAGCATGGGTAAGGGCATTGACCTGCAAGCTTTGGCCGACGGCTATTTCAGCGAACTGATGGCGGGCCTGAAAAAATGCGCGACTCGCGGTACCCATACCAATGTGCTGCAACACATCAGTGGCTACCTCAAGCAGGCCATCAGCGCCGATGACAAACAGGAAATGCAGACCGTCATCGGCCAATACCGCCACGGCATCGTGCCACTGGTGGTGCCGCTGACCCTGCTCAAGCACCACTTTCGCCAACATCCGGACCGCTACATCGCGCAGCAGGCCTACCTGCAACCGCACCCGGAAAACCTCAGCCTGCGTAATGCGATCTAACCCATGAAACCTGCCCTGCTCGACGAACCCGGCGAAGACATCGCCCTGGCCCTGGAAAACGGTTGGCTGCCGATCCGCGAGGTGGCGCGCCAGACCGGCGTGAATGCGGTGACGCTGCGCGCGTGGGAGCGCCGCTACGGCCTCATCGTGCCCCAGCGCACGCCCAAAGGGCATCGGTTGTTCAGCGCCGAACACGTGCAACGCATCCAGGCCATCCTCACCTGGCTCAATCGCGGCGTGCCGGTCAGCCAGGTCAAAGGGCTGATCGACTCCGCCCAAGGTAGCCCGGAGCCGATGGAAAACGAGTGGCAGAGCCTGCGCCAGCATTTGGTGAGTGCCATCAGTGAACTGGCCGAGCGCCGGGTCGATGACGCCTTCAACCAGGCCATGGCGCTGTACCCACCACGCACCTTGTGCGAGCAACTGATGCTGCCGCTGCTCAACGAGCTGGAACAACGCTGGCAGGGCCAGTTCGGCGCGCAGATGGAGCGGGTGTTCTTCCTGTCCTGGCTGCGCAGCAAGTTTGGCGCACGGATCTATCACAACAATCGTCAACTCCACGGCGCGCCGCTGTTGCTGGTCAATCATTCCGACCTGCCCCTGGAACCCCACCTGTGGCTCAGCGCCTGGCTGGCCAGCAGTGCCGATTGCCCGGTGGAAGTGTTCGATTGGCCGCTGCCGATGGGCGAACTCGCCCTGGCGGTGGAACACCTGCAACCGCGTGCGGTGCTGCTGTATTCGAGCAAGGCGTTGCAGGTGCCGGCCCTCAGCAAACTGCTGGGCGGCATCCGTTGCCCAACCGTGATTGCCGGACCAACGGTGTGCATCCACCACGCCGAGTTGGGCGTATTAACCCAGGACATCCCTGAGTTGTCCGTGGCCGAGGACCTGTTGTCGGCCCATCAATTATTGATCCAGCGTGGAATTGTCTGAATGCATCTGATCTGGTTGCGCACCGACTTGCGCCTGCACGACAACACTGCCCTGGCGGCCGCGAGCCAGCGCGGCCCCGTCGCGGCTGTTTACCTGATCACGCCCGAGCAATGGCAGGCGCATGATGACGCGCCGTGCAAAGTCGATTTCTGGCTGCGCAACTTGCAGCACCTGAGCCAGGCACTGGACAACCTCAACATCCCCCTGTTAATCCGCCACGCCGCGACCTGGGACCAGGCGCCGACGGTACTGAGCCAACTGTGCCGCGAGCTGTCGGTGGAGTCGGTACACGTCAACGAGGAATACGGCATTCACGAGAGCCGCCGCGACAGCGCCGTGGCCCAGGCCCTGGAAGCTGACGGCGTGACCTTCCACAGCTACCTGGACCAACTGTTTTTCCAGCCGGGTAGTGTGCTGACCAAGACCGGCACCTACTTCCAGGTGTTCAGCCAGTTCCGCAAGGTCTGCTACAGCCGCCTGCACAGCGCCCTGCCCCGCAGGGTGCCGACGCCAAAGGCCCAGGCCGAGCCTGGCGTGAAGAGCGACCCTGTGCCAACGGCAGTCGAAGGGTTCCCGACACCCAGCGAAACCTTGCGTGCCCTCTGGCCCGCTGGCGAAGACGAAGCGCGCCGTCGCCTTGATGCCTTCGCCGATCAGCAGATCAGCTATTACAAGGACGAACGCGACTTCCCGGCCAAGCCCGGCACCAGTCAGCTTTCTGCCTACCTGGCCGCCGGTGTGGTTTCGCCGCGCCAGTGCTTGCACGCCGCGCTGCAAACCAACCAGGGCGAGTTCGAAAGCGGCGACATCGGCGCAATCACCTGGATCAACGAGCTGCTGTGGCGCGAGTTCTACAAGCACATCCTGGTCGGCTACCCACGGGTTTCCCGCCACCGCGCGTTTCGCCCGGAAACCGAAGCGCTGGCCTGGCGCAAGGCGCCCGAAGACCTGGCCGCCTGGCAACAGGCGCGCACCGGCTTGCCGATCATCGACGCGGCCATGCGCCAATTGCTGGAAACCGGCTGGATGCACAATCGCCTGCGCATGGTGGTGGCGATGTTCCTGACCAAAAACCTGCTGATCGACTGGCGCGAAGGCGAGCGCTTCTTCATGCGCCACCTGATCGACGGTGATCTGGCGGCCAACAACGGCGGCTGGCAGTGGAGTTCGTCCACCGGCACCGACTCGGCGCCGTATTTCCGGATATTCAGCCCGCTGAGCCAATCGGAAAAATTCGACGGCGACGGCGTGTTCATCAAACGCTGGCTCCCGGAACTGGCCGCGCTGAATAAAAAACAAGTGCACAACCCCGAAGCGGCTGGCGGCCTGTTCGGCGTGGCGGATTATCCGCGTGCCATCGTCGATTTGAAACAGTCTCGCGAGCGTGCCTTGGCCGCATTTCGCCGGCTGCCTTCGCGTCAGGAGATGGCCGAACATGAGTGACTTCCTGCGCCAGTTCGCCCACACCTTCGCCACGCTGGACAAGCACAACCTGCACCTGCTCGGCCGCCTGTACAGCGAGGACGTCGCCTTCGCCGACCCCCTGCATGAAGTTCAGGGCCTGCCAGCGTTGCAGCGTTACTTTGCCGACTTGTACAGCAACGTCAGCGAGCTGAACTTTGACTTCCACGGCTTCGATACCGTGGCCGAAGGCGAGGGCTACCTGCGCTGGACTATGCGTTTTCGTCACCCACGACTGGCCGGCGGCCAGGTGATCGAGGTGCCAGGCTGTTCCCATTTGATGTGGCACGACAAGGTTTACCGCCATCGCGACTACTTCGATGCCGGCGCCCTGCTCTATGAACATGTCCCCCTACTGGGTCGCGTTATTCGTTGGCTGAAAAGGAGAATGGGATGAGCCTTACACCGCCCCGTCGTTATTGGCTGACCGGCGCCAGCAGTGGTATCGGTGCGGCGCTGGCCGTGGAGTTGCTCGACAGCGGCGCCCACGTGGCCCTGAGTTCCCGCACCCAAGGCCCGCTGGATGCCCTCGCCGTTCGATATCCAGGCCAGGTGCTGGTGGTGGCCGGCGACCTGACCAACAGCCAGACCGTGCGCGAGATCGGTGAGCGTATCAGCGAGGTCTGGGGTTCGCTGGACACGGTGATCCTCAACGCCGGCACTTGTGAATACGTCGACGCCCGGCAATTTGACGCCTCGATCATCGAGCACGTGGTGCGTACCAACCTGCTGGCGAGCAGTTATTGCATCGAGGCCGCGCTGCCGCTGTTGCGCGCCGGGCGTACCCCGCATCTGGTGGGCGTGGCCAGTGCCGTGACCTACCTGCCCATGCCTCGCGCCGAAGCCTACGGCGCGTCCAAGGCCGGCCTGCGTTACTTGTTCGAATCCCTGCGTATCGGCCTGTCGCCAGAAAACATCGATGTCACGGTGATCAGCCCAGGCTTCGTCGACACGCCGCTGACCGAGCGCAATGATTTCCCGATGCCCCTGAGCTGGCCGGCCGACAAAGCCGCGAAACACATCTTCGCCAAGCTGGAAAAACGCCCGCTGGAAATCGCCTTTCCGGCCCTGTTCATTGCCACCTTGTGGCCGCTGTCGAAGCTGCCCAACCGCGCGCAACTGATCATCGGCAAACGCATGCTGCGCAGCCCGCCACCGAAGAAGGACGACCTGTGAAGATCGCCATTATCGGCAGCGGCATCGCCGGGCTGACCAGCGCCTACCTGCTCAGCCGTCGCCACGACATTACGCTGTTCGAGGCCAGTGACTGCATTGGCGGGCATACCCACACGGCCAAGGTGACGGTCGACGGCAAAAGCTATGCGGTGGACACGGGCTTCATTGTGTTCAACGACTGGACCTACCCCAACTTCATCCGTCTGCTGGAGCAGATCGGGGTCAGGTTCAAACCCACCGAGATGAGCTTTTCGGTGTGTGACCAAAGCACTGGCTTTGAGTACAACGGCAACAACCTCAACAGCCTGTTTGCCCAGCGCCGCAACATCCTGTCGCCGGGGTTCTGGGGCATGTTGCGCGATATCCTGCGCTTCAATCGCCAGGCGCCCCTGGACTTGCAAGAGCAGCGCATCAGCGCCGACATGACCCTGGGCGATTACCTCACCGCTGGCGGCTATGGCCCCAGGTTTATCCGGCATTACATCGTGCCGATGGGCGCGGCCATCTGGTCGATGTCCTTGGCCGATATGCTCAAGTTTCCGCTGCAGTTTTTTGTGCGCTTCTTCAAGAATCACGGCTTGCTTTCGGTGAGCAACCGCCCGCAATGGTGCGTGATCGAAGGCGGCTCCAGCTGTTATATCGAGCCGCTGACCCGCAGCTTTCGCGAACAGATACGGCTCAACTGCCCTGTGCATAAGGTGCAACGCAGCGACGAGGGTGTGGTTATCCACAGCCCGGCCGGCAGCGAAACCTTCGACCGCGTGGTGTTCGCCTGCCACAGCGATCAGGCCCTGGCCTTGCTCGATGACCCCAGCCAGGCCGAACAGCAGATCCTCGGTGCCCTGCCCTACGCCGACAACGACGTGGTGCTGCACACCGACACACGCCTGCTGCCCGACCGCAAACTGGCCTGGGCCAGCTGGAACTATCGGCTGACGGGCAACGTGCAACAACAGGCCGCCGTCACCTATGACATGAACATCTTGCAAGGCATCGACAGCGCCACTACCTTTTGCGTCAGCCTCAACCAGACGCCGATGATCAACCCGCTGAAGATCCTGGCGCGCTACACCTACGCCCATCCGCAATACAGCCTGGCCGCAGTCGCCGCACAGGCACGCTGGGAAGAATTGAACGGCGTGCGCAATACCTTCTACTGCGGGGCCTACTGGGCCAGCGGCTTTCACGAAGACGGCGTGGTCAGCGCTCTGCGCGTGGCCCAGGCGTTTGGGGAAACCCTGTGAACAGCGCCCTGTACAGCGGCTGGATCGCCCATCGGCGGTTTAAGCCCAAGGCCCACGCCTTTCGCTACCGCATCGGCCTGCTGTACCTGGACCTCAGCGAAGAGGACGAAGTACTGGGGCTCTCGCCGCTGGCTGGCACGAGTCGCCTGGCGCCTTTCGGTTTCCGCCAGCAGGATTACCTGCGGGAATTCACGCGCCACGGCATGAGCTTGAGCGATGCTGTGCGCGACGAAGTCGGCAAGGCCCTGGGGCATACGCCCCAGGGCGCTATCTGCCTGCTGACCCAGGCCCGCAGTTGGGGCCTGGCTTTTAACCCAGTGAGTTTCTTCTACTGCTTCGAGGCTGACGGGCGACTGGCCGCGATCCTGTGTGAAGTGACCAACACCCCATGGCGCGAGCGCTATCACTACGTGCTGCCTGCCCAGGCACTGGGCGCCGATGAGCACCAGCATTTCGCCGTGGCCAAGGCCTTCCATGTGTCGCCGTTTTTGCCTCGCGAGCTGGAATACCGCATGAGTTTCAGCCCGCCCGCAGCCAGGCTCGGCGTGCATATGGCCGATTGGCAGGGCACGCAAAAAGTCTTCGACGCCACCTTGAGCCTGGAAAAACAGGCACTGAGCCGCGCCAGCCTGCATCGCTATCTGTGGCGCTTCCCCTGGATGACCGCCAAGACCGGCCTTGCGATCTACTGGCAAGCCTTGCGCCTGCTGCTCAAACGCACACCGATTTTTTCCCACCAGGCCGCCGATGGCGCCTCTCGCACCGCAGTCGGGTATACCAAGGATCGCCACCATGAAATCCCCTAGCTTATCGGTCAAGGCTAACCGCCTGAACGTCAACGGCATGACCGCTGCGCTGTTGCGCAAAGGCGTGTTGCGCCAGCTCAGCCAATTGCGCCACGGCCAGTTGGTGATCATCGAGGATGGCGAGCGGCAAGTCTTCGGCGCACGGGAAGCGCACCTGCTGGGCGAGATCCAGATTCTCGACGCGGCGGTATGGGGGCTGGTAGCGGCCAATGGATCGATCGGCGCTGGCGAAGCGTTTATCCATGGTTACTGGACCAGCCCCGACCTCACCGCCGTCGTGCGGGTGATGGTCAGCAATCTGGAGGTGCTCGACGCCATGGAAGGCGGGCTGGCACGCCTGGCCCGGCCGTTCACTCAGGGCCTGCACTGGCTCAACCGCAACACACGCAAAGGCTCGCAAAAAAACATCGCCGCCCATTACGACCTGGGCAACGACCTGTTCGAAGAATTTCTCGACCCCACCATGATGTACTCGGCGGCGCAGTTCCTGACGCCTGATGACACCCTGGAGCAGGCACAGCTGAACAAGCTGGCGCGGATTTGCCAGAAACTGGCGCTCAAGCCCAGCGACCATCTGCTGGAAATCGGTACCGGCTGGGGCAGCATGGCGTTGTATGCGGCGCAGCATTATGGTTGCCGGGTCACCACCACGACCTTGTCCAAGGAGCAGTTCGCCTACACCGCCCAGCGTATCGAGGCGCTGGGCCTGCAAGATCAAGTGACCGTGCTGCTGAGCGATTACCGCGACCTCACCGGTGAGTACGACAAGCTGGTGTCGATCGAAATGATTGAAGCGGTGGGCCATCGTTTCCTGCCCACCTATTTCAAACAATGTGCCCAGTTGCTCAAGCCCGACGGCCTGATGCTGCTGCAAGCCATCACCATACGTGAACAGCGCTTTGAACAGGCCAAGCGCAGCGTCGACTTTATCCAGCGCTACATCTTCCCCGGCGGCGCGCTGCCCTGTGTGCAAAACATGCTGCAGATCGTCAGCCGCGACACCGACATGAACCTGCTGCACATGGAAGACTTCGGCCTGCACTACGCTCGCACCCTGCGCCTGTGGCATGAAAACTTTCGCCGCGCCCATGGCCGTCTTGCGGAACTCGGTTATGACGAATACTTCCTGCGCCTGTGGGAGTTTTACCTGTGCTACTGCGAAGGCGGCTTTATGGAGCGCACCATCGGCACCGCGCAGTTGCTGCTGGCCAAACCGGCGGCCATCAATCCGCCGCTGCTCGGGCGTTTCAGTGCTTAAATCCCTGGCCAATGCCGTGCTGTTTCAGTGCGGCTGGTTTGCCTGCGTACTCGGCGGCGATAGCCGTTGGTTGCTGATCGGCGTCGCGGCACTGGGCGCACACTTGCTGTGGATAAGTGCTTGGGCAAGAGTGGGGCAAGTGATTCTGGCCGTGACGGTGCTGGGAACGCTGGTCGATACAGCACTGCGCGGGCTCGGCGTGTTTGAGTTCAATACGCCGGGACCACTGATTCCGCTGTGGCTGATACTGTTATGGGCCTTGCTGGCCACCACCTTGCGCCATTGCCTGGCCTGGAGCGCACGGCCCTGGTGGCTGGCCAGCCTGCTAGGCGCGGTGGGCGGGCCGTTGTCTTATTACGCCGGCAGCCAATTGGCAGGCGTGAGTTTTGCGTACGGCACCACCCCGACACTGATCGGCCTGGCGCTGTTATGGGCCATGCTCTTTCCGCTGTTGCACGGGGTTGCACAGAGGCTGGAATACTGACGCCCGTCCGAGCATTCATACGCGTCTAGCGCACTTGCCTTACACTGCGCGCCTATGACCAACATCCCTCACATTCAAATCACCGAACCCGTCACCTGCTCGACGTGCGCGGCCTGTTGCTGCCAGCTGGAAGTCATGCTGATCACCGACACCGGCGTGCCGCAACGCTTTATCGATACCGACGATTGGGGAGGTGAGGTGATGCTGCGCCTGGACGACGGCTGGTGCGCAGCGCTGGACCGCGACACGATGATGTGCACGATCTATGAGCTTCGGCCGTTGATTTGCCGGGAGTTCGAGATGGGGGCGCCGGAATGCCTTGAAGAGCGCGAAGGTATTACCACGGCCTATCGCTGACCCCGAACTTCGTGACGATCACGGGCTTGTGTGGGAGCGGGCTTGCTCGCGAATGCGGTGGGTCAGTCTAAGTATGTGCTAGCTGATACACCGCTTTCGCGAGCAAGCCCGCTCCCACAGGGGGGCCAAGTGTTCTTGAGATTAGAGCGGCATGGTGTAGTGCAGCGAGTAGCTCTCTACCCCATCGTTATTGCTGCTGATGCCGGCATTGGAATAATGCGTGGCACGAATGCCCACTTCATGCCCGCCGTTGAACCGCAGGCCGAAACCCAGGCGGTCTTCGAACTGGAAGGACTGGCCGATGTTGTTGTCTTCCAGCCGAGTGCGAGAGAACAACGCCACGCCGATACCGGCTTCGATGTAGGGCTTGACCGACTCGCCGGCAAACTCATACACAAATACCGGCGAGAACGACAGGCTGCTGGCGCCTGCACGCTCGTCCCCTTCCCAATAGGTATAGGCGCCGCTCCAGTAGCCGGTCAGTCGGCCGACATTGCTCTGCATCCAGCTTTTGTCCCAATCGGAGGTCAGGCCCAGGCGGTAGGTCAGCGTCGAATCGCTGGTGCTCCCCAAGCCGAACTCCAGGCCGGCGGCCTGGGCTGAAACAGAGTGTCCCAACATAGCGGCCGCAATCGCAGCCAAACAGAACAAGCGCTTCATGTGAAACGTCCTTTGCAAACGGAATAATTGGGTTATGTACAGGCTAACGGGCTATAGAAGCCGACGCATAGCCAGAAGTTCAGCTTTTTTCAGTGTTATTTCACGAAATTTTCACGAGCCAAAGCTTCGCACAACTCCAGGATGTTTCCAAAGTGTCGGTAGGATATTTCTTAGGTGACACAGATCGCCGCTGGTCCAGAACTGTGTAGCTTCAGGTTCGCCAGCGGCCAGCAGGTCGCGCTCACCCAGCAAGCGCTTGAGCTGGCGCGCCACAGCGGCGCCGGTATCAATGAGGATGATGCTGGGGGGCAGCATCTGCGCCAGGAGTGGCTTGAGGAAGGGGTAATGAGTGCAACCCAGGATGATGGTGTCGCAACCGGCGCTGAGCAGCGGCTCGACATAGCCTTGCAGCAGGGCGCGCAAGGCCGGGCTGTTGAGGTCGCCGGCTTCAATCAGCTCCACCAGGCCTGGGCACGGCTGGGTAATCACTCGCACATCGGTGGCGAAGCGGTCGAGCAAGGCGGCGAACTTGGCGCTTTGCAGGGTACCGGTGGTGGCGAGCACACCCACCACGCCACTGCGCGTGGCTGCGGCCGCAGGTTTCACCGCAGGCTCCATACCGACCAATGGCCAGTCAGGGTAATCCTGGCGTAAGTCGGCCACGGCGGCGACAGTCGCCGTATTACAGGCAATCACAAAGGCCTTGGCGCCCCGCTCGCGGAAAAACTCAGCGACCGAGCGAGAACGCTCAAGAATGAACGCCGGCGTTTTCTCGCCATAAGGAATGTGCCCGCAGTCAGCCACGTACAACAGTGACTCGTGGGGCAACAACTGCTGGATTTCTTCCAGCACCGTGAGGCCGCCGATGCCGGAATCGAACACACCAATAGGCGCGCCCTTAACCATGCTTTGCCCCGCAGACGCTGCAGCCTGGGTCACGCTTGACGCGCAACTCGCGAAAACGCGTGGTCAGCGCATCGATCAACAACAGGCGCCCCACCAACGGCTCACCAAAACCGGCCAGCAGCTTCAAGGCTTCCAGCGCTTGCAGGCTGCCAACCACCCCCACCAACGGCCCGACAACGCCGGCTTCGCTGCAGGTCAGTTCAGTGTCGCTGCCGTGCCCGTACAAACAGTGGTAACAGGGGCTGTCGGCGCGACGGGGGTCGAATACCGACAACTGCCCCTCAAGGCGAATGGCCGCGCCACTGACCAGGGGTTTGCCGGCGGCGACGCAGGCCGCGTTGACCGCCTCGCGGGTAGAGAAGTTGTCGCTGCAATCGAGCACCAGGTCCACTGCGTTGACCGCAGCGGCCAGCGAGTCGGCATCCAGCGCAGCACGATAGGCGACCAGGGTGACTTCAGGGTTGATCGCCCTCAGGCGCCCCATGGCCGAATCGACCTTGGTCTGCCCCACGCTGTCGGTGTCATGGATGATCTGGCGTTGCAGGTTGGTCAAATCGACTGTATCGAAATCCGCCAGGTGCAATTCGCCCACCCCGGCAGCGGCCAGGTAAAGCGCCACCGGAGCGCCCAGGCCACCCAGGCCGACGATCAACGCGCGACTCTGCTTCAGGCGCAATTGGCCGTCGATGTCGACAGGCTGCAACAGAATCTGCCGGCTATAGCGCAACAGCTCCTGGTCGGTCAGCACGGGCGGCGCCCCAAGGTGATGCGCTCGTGACCGCCGAGATCGATGCGGCTGTGTACGCCGTCAAAGCCCTGGTTCAGCAACAAATCGCGCACGGCCTGGGCCTGGTCGTAACCGTGCTCGAGCAACAGCCAGCCTCCGTCGTTCAGGTGGTCAGGAGACTCTTGGGTGATCAGGCGCAAGTCGTCCAGACCATCGTGCCCCGCCACCAGCGCACTGGCCGGTTCGAAGCGCACATCGCCGGCCGCCAGGTGCGGGTCATTGTCGGCAATGTAGGGCGGGTTGCTGATGATCAGGTCGAAGCGGTGGCCTTGCAGGGCGCTGAACCAATGGCTGTTGAGCACCGTAGCGTTATTGAGGTGCAGACGTTGACGATTGCGCTCGGCCAGGGCCACGGCCTCCAGCACGCGGTCGACCGCCGTGACCTGCCAGGCCGGACGTTCGCTGGCCAGGGCCAAGGCGATGGCACCGCTGCCGGTGCCCAGGTCCAGGATCTGGGCG
This sequence comes from Pseudomonas sp. KT_2_4, assembly GCF_041410225.1. Taxonomy (NCBI): domain Bacteria; kingdom Pseudomonadati; phylum Pseudomonadota; class Gammaproteobacteria; order Pseudomonadales; family Pseudomonadaceae; genus Pseudomonas; species Pseudomonas sp. KT_2_4. Next base: position 4,659,919 of record NZ_CP166962.1, on the reverse strand, counting down.
GGCGTGGCGGGCAGCAATTCCAGGGCAGCTTCCACCAGCAACTCAGTTTCCGGGCGGGGGATCAAAGTGTGCGGTGCTACTTCCAGGTCGAGTTTCCAGAAGCCTTGCTGGCCGAGGATATAGGCCACCGGCTCGCCGCTGCGGCGTCGCTGCAGGTAGCCGGCAAAGGTCAGGGCATCTTCGCTGCTGACGATCTTTTCCGGCCAGGTATGCAGGTAGCTGCGCGATTTGCCCAGGGCAGCGGCCAGCAGCAACTCCACGTCCAGGCGCGCCGTTGGCGAGTCGGGCAGGTCAGCGGCGCGCAGCAGGCTGGCAATGATGGTCATTCAGTCACCTATCGCCGCCAGTTGGTCGGCCTGGTATTCGGCGAGCAACGGCTCGATCACCGCATCCACGCCACCGGCGAGAATTTCGTCGAGGGAGTACAGGGTGAGGTTGACCCGATGGTCGGTAACCCGGCCTTGGGCAAAGTTGTAGGTGCGGATACGCTCGGAGCGGTCGCCGGAGCCCACCAGCAGCTTGCGTTCGCTGGCAATTGCGTTGGCCGCGGCGCTGGTCTGCTGGTCGTTCAACTTGGCCGACAACCAGGACATGGCCCGTGCACGGTTCTTGTGCTGGGAACGTTCTTCCTGGCACTCCACCACAATGCCCGACGGCAAGTGAGTGATACGGATCGCCGAGTCGGTCTTGTTAACGTGCTGGCCACCCGCGCCGGATGAGCGGTAAGTGTCGACGCGCAAGTCCGCCGGGTTGATCTCGATGGCTTCCTGTTCGTCCGGCTCAGGCAACACCGCGACGGTGCACGCCGAGGTGTGGATACGGCCCTGGGATTCGGTCGCTGGCACCCGCTGTACGCGGTGCGCACCGGACTCGAACTTCAGCTTGCCATAGACGTTGTCGCCTTCAACCCGGGCGATGACTTCTTTATAGCCGCCGTGCTCGCCCTCGTTCTCGGAAAGGATCTCCACCCGCCAGCCACGACGCTCGGCATAACGCGAATACATGCGGAACAGGTCGCCGGAGAAAATCGCCGCCTCGTCGCCACCGGTGCCGGCGCGGATTTCGAGGAACACGTTGCGTCCGTCGTTAGGGTCCTTGGGCAGCAACATGCGTTGCAAGTCACCCTCAAGCTCAGCGAGTTTGTCCTTGGCTTCGCGGACTTCTTCCACGGCCATTTCACGCATGTCCGGGTCGCTGTCCTTGAGCAGGGCCTGGGCACCTTCGAGGTCGGCCTGGACTTTCAGCAGGTTTTTATAGGTGGCCACAATGGGCTCAACTTCGGCGTATTCCTTGGAATAGGCACGGAATTTGGTCTGATCGGAAATGACCTCGCCATCGCCGAGCAAGGCGGTCAGTTCTTCGAAACGGTCCTGGAGCACGTCCAGTTTATTGAGCAGTGACGCTTTCATTGCGGTTTTTTATCCGAAGAGCTGTCTGACGCGCCCTCACCGAGGGCAAAGAGTTCCTGGGCCATGGCCAGCGCATCGAGGCGGCCTTCGGCGGTAAGCTTTTTCAACTGGACGCTAGGCGCGTGAAGCAGTTTGTTGGTCAGGCCACGGGCCAATTGCATCAGCACCTCTTCGGCGCCACTGCCATTGGCCAGCATGCGCTGGGCCTTGAGCAACTCTTCATCACGCAGGCGTTCACCCTGCTGACGATACGCCTTGAGCACATCCACTGCCGCCAGTTCACGCAGGCGCACCATGAAATCTTCGGCACCGGTGCTGACCATTTCCTCGGCGGCCTGGGCGGCACCCTGCCGGCTCTTGAGGTTTTCAGCGACCACTTCATGCAGATCATCGACGCTATAGAGGTAAACGTCGTCCAACTCGCCGACTTCGGGCTCGATATCCCGGGGAACGGCGATATCCACCATGAAGATCGGCTTGTGCTTGCGCAGCTTCAACGCGCTCTCGACCGCGCCCTTGCCCAGAATCGGCAATTGGCTGGCGGTGGAACTGATGACGATATCACTGCGTACCAGTTCAGCGGGAATGTCCGACAGCAGCACCGCATGCGCACCGAACTGCTCGGCCAGAATGCTGGCGCGCTCCAGGGTGCGGTTGGCGACCACGATGCGCTTCACGCCAAGATCGTGCAGGTGACGGGCCACCAAGGTGATGGTTTCACCAGCGCCGATCAGCAGGGCCTGGCTGCGCTGCAAGTCGCTGAAAATCTGCTTGGCCAGGCTCACAGCGGCAAAGGCCACGGACACCGGGTTTTCGCCGATGGCCGTATCGGTACGCACTTGCTTGGCGGAATTGAAGGTGGCCTGGAACAGGCGGCCCAGCAATGGGCCGACGGTGCCGGCCTCACGCGCCACGGCGTAGGCGGACTTCATCTGGCCGAGAATCTGCGGTTCACCCAACACCAGCGAGTCGAGACCGGCCGCCACGCGCATCATGTGACGAACTGCCGCATCCTCTTCATGCACATAAGCGCTGGCGCGCAGGTCATCGAGGCTCAAATGGTGATAATCGGCCAGCCAGCGCAGCACCACATCCGCCGAGAGATGTTCCTGCTCTATATAGAGCTCGCTGCGATTGCAGGTCGAAAGAATCGCAGCTTCGCGGCTGTCGGTAAGCCGGCAGAGCTGCTGCAGGGCCTCAACCAACTGCTCTGGCGTAAACGCCACGCGCTCGCGCACGTCTACGGAGGCAGTCTTGTGGTTAATACCGAGTGCGAGGAAGGCCATTCAATATCGCTGATGATGTCGGGAAGCCGACAATTGTCCTACTTCGAAAGATCCAGAACAACCACCGTCGTCTATTGTCCCTATATCTTATGCCTATCAATGCACTTTTGTAGGAGCGAGCAAGCTCGCGCCTACAAAGGAAAGGCAAAAGGCAGCAATAGTCGTATTCCGAGTGCCCCGGTTATGTTTGGCCGAAGGCTTGTGTCATGATGATCCGACCGCAGGTTAGTCGTCCTCTTCCTATATGAATAGATCTTCCGCGTTGCTCCTCGCTTTTGTCTTCCTCAGCGGCTGCCAGGCCATGGCACCCGTGTCGCCGGACGCTACGTCGCCGGTGGAAGACAGCACTCCCGCCCCTGAAAAACCCAAGGTTTATTCCTCGTTCAGTGAAGAAACGATCTACAGCCTGCTGACCGCTGAACTGGCCGGCCAGCGCAATCGCTTCGATATTGCGCTGGATAATTACGTGACCCAGGCCATCAACACCCAGGACCCGGGGATTTCCGAGCGAGCGTTTCGCATCGCCGAATACCTGGGCGCCGACCAGGCAGCGCTGGACACCTCGCTGATCTGGGCCAAAAACGCGCCGGATGATCTGGAAGCCCAACGCGCCGCGGCGGTGCAACTGGCGCGTGCCGGGCGCTATGACGACTCCATGGTCTATATGGAGAAGGTTCTGCAGGGCAAGGGCGACACACATTTTGACTTTCTTGCGCTATCGGCCGCCGACACCGACCAGGACACGCGCAACGGCCTGATGAAGAGTTTCGATCGCCTGCTGCAAAAGCATCCGAAGAACAGCCAGTTGATTTTCGGCAAGGCCCTGCTGCTGCAACAGGACGATGAAGCCGACGCCGCGCTCAACCTCTTGGAACAGAACCCGCCGGAAGAAGGCGAAATCGCGCCGATCCTGTTGCGTGCACGCCTGCTGCAAAGCCTTAACCGCGGCAAGGAAGCGATTCCGCTGCTGGAAAAAAGCATCAAGAAATACCCCGGCGACAAGCGCCTGCTCCTGACCTATGCACGCATGCTGGTTGAGCAGGACCGGATGGAAGACGCCAAAGTGCAGTTCGCCAACCTGGTCCAGCAATACCCGGACGACGACGAACTGCGTTATTCCCTGGCATTGGTGTGCCTGGAAGCCAAGGCCTGGGACGAGGCCAAGGGCTACCTGCAAGAGCTGATCGAACGTGACAGCCACGTGGATTCGGCGCACTTGAACCTGGGCCGCATCGCTGAAGAGCGCAACGACCCGCAGGCGGCCCTGCTTGAATACGCCCAAGTCGGCCCCGGCAATGATTATCTGCCAGCGCAGTTGCGCCAAGCCGACATCCTGATGAGCAACGGCCGCACCGACGAAGCGGAAAAACGCCTGGCCGCGGCCCGCGATGCCGAGCCGGACTATGCGATCCAGCTGTACCTGATCCAGGCCGAGACCTTATCGGCCAACAAGCAGGGCGAACGCGCCTGGAAGTTATTGCAACAGGCGTTGCTGCAATACCCCGACGATTTGAACCTGCTGTACACCCGCGCCATGCAGGCGGAAAAACGCAATGACCTGGCGCAGTTGGAGAAAGACCTGCGCCTGATCATCAAACGTGACCCGGACAACGCCATGGCCCTTAACGCCCTGGGCTACACCTTGTCCGATCGCACCACGCGCTACGCCGAAGCCAAGGTGCTGATCGAACAGGCCCACGCGCTCAACCCGGAAGACCCGGCCGTACTCGACAGCCTGGGCTGGGTGAATTACCGCCTGGGCAACCTCGACGAGGCCGAGCGCTTACTGCGCCAGGCGCTGGAGCGTTTCCCGGACCAGGAAGTTGCCGCACACCTGGGCGAAGTGCTCTGGGCCAATGGCAAGCAGCGCGAAGCCCGACAAATCTGGGAAAAGTTCCTCAAGGAACAACCCGACAGCCCTATCCTGCGCAGCACCATCAAGCGCCTGACCGGATCCGAGACCCTTTAAGCTTATGTTCTTGCGCCACATTATCGTTTTCAGTTTCATCGCCCTGCTCGCCGGTTGCGCGGGCATCGGCAGCCGTGAATCCGTTGAAGGCCAGGGCAACCCGGCACAATGGAAACAACACAAGGACCAGCTCAGCAGCATCGATGGCTGGCAGATCGAGGGCAAGGTCGGGGTGCGTGCGCCGAAAGACTCCGGCAGCGGCACCCTGTTCTGGCTGCAACGCCAGGACTACTACGACATTCGCCTCTCGGGCCCCCTGGGTCGTGGCGCAGCCCGCCTGACTGGCAGGCCAGGGCAAGTAAGCCTGGAAGTGGCCAATCAGGGCCGCTACGAGGCAACCTCTCCGGAAGAACTGCTGGAGCAGCAGATTGGCTGGAAGCTGCCCGTCTCTCATCTGGTCTGGTGGGTCCGCGGCCTGCCGGCACCTGACAGCAAGAGCCGGCTGAGCCTCAATGGCGACAGCCGCCTCGCCACCCTGGAGCAGGATGGCTGGCAGGTCGAATATTTGAGCTACGTGGAGCAAAGCGGCTATTGGCTTCCCGAACGTATCAAGCTGCATGGCACCGACCTTGATGTCACGCTGGTGATCAAGGACTGGCAACCGCGCAAACTGGGGCAATAACGTGTCCGCACAAAAATTGACCCTGCCCTCCCCGGCCAAGCTCAACCTGATGCTGCACATCCTTGGCCGTCGTGAAGATGGCTACCACGAGTTGCAGACGCTGTTTCAGTTTCTCGACTACGGCGATGAGCTGACCTTTGCCGTGCGTGAGGATGGCGTAATCCAACTGCACACCGAATTCGACGGCGTGCCCCACGACAGCAATCTGATTGTGCGGGCAGCCAAAAAACTTCAGGCACAATCCGGCTGCCCACTTGGCATTGATATCTGGATCGACAAAATCCTGCCCATGGGCGGGGGTATCGGTGGCGGCAGCTCCAATGCCGCGACCACTTTGTTGGGCCTCAATCACTTATGGCAACTGGGCTGGGACCACGATCGCCTTGCTGCGCTGGGCCTCACGCTGGGCGCCGACGTCCCGGTTTTCGTGCGGGGGCACGCCGCATTTGCTGAAGGCGTTGGGGAGAAACTCACCCCTGTAGAGCCCGAAGAACCTTGGTATGTCGTGCTGGTGCCGCAAGTATCTGTAAGTACAGCAGAAATTTTTTCAGATCCGTTGTTGACACGTAACTCTTCTCCCATTAAAGTGCGCCCCGTTCCCAAGGGAAACAGTCGAAATGACTGCTTACCGGTTGTAGCAAGGCGTTATCCAGAGGTACGTAACGCTTTGAATTTGTTAGGTAAATTTACCGAAGCAAAATTAACCGGCACTGGAAGTTGTGTGTTTGGGGGCTTCCCAAGCAAAGCTGAAGCTGATAAAGTCTCGGCCCTTCTTACAGAGACCCTTACAGGGTTTGTAGCAAAAGGAAGCAACGTTTCGATGTTGCATCGCAAGCTGCAAAGTCTGCTCTAAAAGGAACCGAGTGTTAGGCACTCGTTGCAACAGATACAGGGGCGTCGCCAAGCGGTAAGGCAGCAGGTTTTGATCCTGCCATGCGTTGGTTCGAATCCAGCCGCCCCTGCCATTTTCTAATACTCATCCAGGTTACCCTCAGCCTCTAGGTACTGCGCGTGTCCAAGATGATGGTCTTTACGGGGAATGCCAACCCCGATCTGGCTCGACGTGTCGTACGTCAGCTGCATATCCCTCTCGGTGACATCTCTGTCGGTAAATTCTCCGACGGCGAAATTACAGCCGAGATCAATGAAAATGTCCGCGGTAAAGACGTCTTCATTATTCAGCCGACCTGCGCTCCGACCAACGATAACCTGATGGAACTCGTCGTGATGGCTGATGCCTTCCGCCGCTCCTCAGCGACTCGAATCACAGCTGTAATCCCTTACTTTGGTTATGCCCGTCAGGATCGCCGTCCGCGCTCCGCACGTGTAGCTATCAGCGCGAAAGTCGTTGCTGACATGCTGACCGTGGTAGGTATCGACCGTGTGCTCACGGTTGACCTGCACGCTGACCAAATCCAGGGGTTCTTCGATATTCCGGTAGATAACATCTACGGCTCCCCCGTCCTGGTGGATGACATCGAAGACCAGCGCTTTGAAAACCTGATGATCGTGTCCCCGGACATTGGTGGCGTCGTGCGTGCACGGGCTGTTGCCAAATCCCTGGGCGTGGACCTCGGGATCATCGACAAACGCCGTGAGAAAGCCAATCACTCTGAAGTGATGCATATCATCGGTGATGTCGAAGGGCGCACCTGTATTCTGGTTGATGACATGGTCGACACCGCCGGCACGCTGTGCCACGCGGCGAAAGCCTTGAAAGAGCACGGTGCAGCAAAAGTCTTCGCCTACTGCACACACCCTGTGCTGTCGGGCCGAGCGATCGAAAACATCGAGAACTCCGTGCTGGACGAACTGGTGGTGACTAACACCATCCCGTTGTCCGCCGCAGCTCAAGCCTGTGCACGTATCCGCCAACTGGATATTGCACCGGTCGTTGCCGAAGCGGTTCGCCGCATCAGCAATGAAGAATCGATCAGCGCGATGTTCCGTTAAGGGTCAAACCAACGGATCACCTCACTGACGAAAAGCGCCCCGCCCCAGCATTCCGCTGGGGCGGGGCTTTTTTGCCCATATCGAGTTCGGCGCTGGTCGCAAACGCCCCTCGATGATGGCTATTTTGGAGATACAACATGAACGAATTTACTCTGAACGCCCAAGCGCGTACTGACCTGGGGAAAGGTGCGAGCCGCCGCCTGCGTCACGCCGCCAACATCCCAGCCGTTGTCTACGGTGGTAACAAGCCTGCTGAATCCGTGACCATCCTGGCCAAGGAAATCGCCAAGCTGTTCGAAAACGAAGCTGCCTACAGCCACGTTATCGAGCTGAACGTCGACGGCGCCAAGCAGAACGTCATCGTTAAAGCGATGCAGCGTCACCCTTCCAAGCAGTTCATCATGCACGCTGACTTCGTTCGCGTTGTAGCTGGCCAGAAACTGACCGCCATCGTGCCTGTGCACTTTGTGGGTGAAGAAGCTCCGGTCAAGAAAGGCGGCGAGATCTCTCACGTCCTGAACGAAATCGAAGTGACCTGCCTGCCGAAAGACCTGCCTGAGTTCATCGAAGTCGACCTGTCGGCTCTGGAAATCGGCGCCATCGTTCACCTGTCCGACCTCAAGGCCCCTAAAGGCGTTGAGTTTGTCGCACTGGCTCACGGTGATGACAAAGCTGTTGCCAACGTTCACGCTCCACGCGTTGCTCCAGAAGAAGCTGAAGAAGGCGCTGCAGAGTAATTCACTCTGTATTGCCGGAGCTTGAGGAAACATCGCGGACCGAAACGTAGCGAGAAAGCGGGCGATAACGCGGCGTTTACTCTTGAGTAAATGATGTAGTGTCGTCCACTTTCGCCGCACCTGGGTACGGCGATGTTATCCACAACTCCAAAGGAAGGGCTCCTGTCGTGACTGCCATTAAACTGATCGTTGGCCTGGGAAATCCAGGCGCCGAATACGAACAGACCCGGCATAACGCGGGGGCCCTTTTTGTTGAGCGCATCGCCCACGCCCAAGGCGTCAACCTGGTGGCCGATCGCAAATATTTTGGCCTGACCGGGCGCTTCTCGCACCAGGGTCAGGATGTTCGTCTACTGATTCCCACCACCTATATGAACCGCAGCGGCCAGGCTGTCGCGGCGCTTGCGGGCTTCTTCCGGATCAAACCCGAAGAAATCCTGGTGGCCCATGACGAACTGGACTTGCCACCCGGCGTAGCCAAGCTCAAGCTCGGCGGCGGGCATGGTGGGCACAATGGCCTGCGTGACATCATCGCGCAGTTGGGCAATCAGAATAATTTTTACCGTCTGCGGCTCGGCATTGGCCACCCAGGCGTTGCCAGTATGGTTTCAAATTTCGTCCTGGGTCGTGCGCCACGCGCCGAACAGGAAAAACTCGATGCCAGCATCGATTTTGCCCTCGGCGTGCTGCCGGATATCTTCGCCGGTGAATGGAACCGTGCGATGAAAAACCTGCACAGCCAGAAGGCCTGACTCTTATCCGAGGGGAAACACCATGGGATTCAATTGCGGCATCGTCGGCCTGCCCAACGTCGGCAAGTCCACCCTGTTCAACGCCCTGACCAAGTCCGGTATTGCGGCGGAGAACTTCCCCTTCTGCACCATCGAACCCAACAGCGGCATCGTGCCGATGCCGGACCCGCGTCTTGACGCACTGGCGGCCATCGTCAATCCCAAGCGCATCCTGCCGACCACCATGGAGTTCGTCGACATCGCGGGCCTCGTCGCCGGCGCCTCGAAAGGTGAAGGCCTGGGCAACAAGTTCCTGGCCAACATCCGCGAAACCGATGCTATCGCCCACGTGGTCCGCTGCTTTGAAGACGAGAACGTGATTCACGTCTCCAACAGCGTCGACCCCAAGCGCGACATCGAGATCATCGACCTGGAACTGATCTTCGCCGACCTCGACAGCTGTGAAAAGCAACTGCAGAAAGTCGCGCGTAACGCCAAGGGCGGCGACAAGGATGCAGTGGTCCAGAAGGGCCTGCTGGAGCAGCTGATCGCGCACTTCACCGAAGGCAAGCCTGCGCGCAGCCTGATGAAGAACATGGGGGCCGATGAGAAGGCCGTGATCAAGGGCTTCCACCTGTTGACCACCAAGCCTGTGATGTACATTGCCAACGTTGCCGAAGACGGCTTCGAGAACAACCCGCTGCTCGACGTGGTCAAGGCTATTGCCGACGAAGAAGGCGCCATCGTTGTTCCGGTGTGCAACAAGATCGAAGCGGAAATCGCCGAGCTCGATGACGGCGAAGAAAAGGACATGTTCCTCGAGGCCCTGGGCCTGGAAGAGCCTGGCCTGAACCGCGTGATCCGCGCAGGCTACGAAATGCTCAACCTGCAGACCTACTTCACCGCCGGTGTCGAAGAAGTCCGCGCCTGGACCGTCAAGGTCGGTGCTACCGCGCCACAGGCTGCTGGCGTGATCCACACCGACTTTGAGAAAGGCTTCATCCGCGCCGAAGTGATCGCCTACAACGACTTCATCCAGTTCAAGGGTGAAGCCGGTGCCAAGGAAGCCGGTAAATGGCGCCTGGAAGGCAAGGACTACATTGTTAAAGATGGCGATGTGATGCACTTCCGCTTTAACGTGTAAGCACCACCGCAGTATTGACTGCGAACAAAAAGCCGATGCATTGCATCGGCTTTTTTGTGGCCGGTATTTAAGCTTACAAATAAAAACACATATCCAAATACTCAACTATCTCAGAATCTTCCTACTTACCTTTTTCGACGGTTTAACCAAACTAAAGCCGAGCACATTAAAAACTTAAACTTACAGTCATTTTCCTACATTATTCCGGCACATAACTACCTCTTCGCCGGGTGACAACTTTTATATTCTGCGTTCTACTGAGTTGGCGCTTGCACACCGCCCTTCTACAGTGAAGTACTAGCGAACAGGGAGTACACATCGATGTCGGCCTACGTCCAGAAGGATAATACAACAGACGTTTCACTCATCGATGGTCAGGAAATTGAAACCACACTTAACAACACTGCCGCGCTTAACGTTGACATCCTGCTGTTGGGAGAAACGGGTACCGGCAAAGATACGCTTGCACAACGGATTCATCGCTTATCGGGTCGACGAGGTAATTTTGTCGCCGTGAACTGTGCGGCCATCCCTGAAAGCCTGGCGGAAAGCCAGCTGTTCGGTGTCAACAGCGGCGCCTACACCGGGGCAGTGCAATCAAGGGCTGGATTTGTCGAAGCCGCCCACTTGGGTACTCTGTACCTTGATGAGATCGACAGCATGCCCTTGAGCCTGCAAGCCAAGCTACTGCGTGTGCTGGAGTGCCGCGGGGTGGAGCGCCTGGGTTCGACTCGGTTCATTTCCGTGGACATGCGCGTCATTGCATCGGCCCAGCAATCCCTGCAAATCATGGTCGACCAGGGCGCCTTCAGGCGTGATCTCTACTTTCGGCTGAATGTCGTGAACATCGAACTGCCCGCCCTGCGCGATCGGCGCGAGCGCATCATCCCGTTGTTTCTGCAGATGATTCAGGAAGAAGCAGACCAGTTCAATTGCACACCTCCATCGCCTTCTGACGGCCTGTTGCATGAACTGCTCTGCCACCCCTGGCTGGGTAATGTTCGCGAGCTACGCTCGGCGGCGAAACGGTTCGTCCTGGGCCTCCCGCCGCTCTCAGCGCCCGCCTGCCGTCAGCCGCCCCCTCAGACGGACCTGAAGGCACGCCTTCAACAAATTGAAAAAGCGTTGATTGAAGAGTCGATGTACCGTCACCAACACTGTGTGGATACCGTAGCCATTGAGCTGGGGGTTGCGAAGCGCACGCTGTATTACAGAATGAAACAATTGAACATATCATTGGCATAAGCTTGATCACGCCCGGTTCAAAAATCTTATAGTCAAAACCTCAATGATACGAGCCAGCACATGAAGAGCTGATAGTTTCTCAAATATTGAGGATCATATTTCGTTACACCTCCGCTCAAAACTTTTGGAACGCATCCGTTTTATAGGCCACACAATTATAGCTGCAAAATATGTCAACAGCGTCATATCTATGATGATGTTACGGGCAGCGAATACAATTCTTAATTCACAAAGGACCCTTATATGTCAACTATTACCTCAGGTTCGATCTATTCACAAGCGTTGGCAAACACGTCTAACCCATTCACTAAATTTAACGGAGGCACAGGAGACGGATTTGCTGGAGGTGGCGAAGATGGCGCCGAAGGCATCTTCGAAAAGATGAAGGCTGATGCCATAAAAAACGGCTGGAGAAGCGCTGAAGTGAAAAACATTCAAGGGTTGATCCGGTCGGGGTCCGGTCAATAATTATCGGGTGATCGATTACCTTTCAGGCTCTCTAGTCCGAAAGGTAATCATCCCCCCTCCCGACAGGCCAGTGTGTACGCCTGTAAAGCTGCGCCCACTTTGATCGAGTAAACCGCCATGCGAATAGCAAACGACCCTTTCTCACAGAAAGGCAGCAGTACGGAACATACCCGTGCAGCCAAGGAACAGTCGCCAGACGGTATGGATGCCAGTTTTTTCACATCGATGCTTGAACGCCCCACCAACACGACTTCTGCCAAGCCTGAAGTCTCGCTCCTTTTGACAGAGGCCTCAAAGCACCTCAGTCACTCAAGAGATGGCTTCGCAAAAATAATCCGCTCAACTAAAAAAGGTATAGATGTTGAGGCCATCAGTACTTACCCACGAGAGTTATATAGCGCACAACTCACATCACAACTCATGGTGAAATGTCTGGCCAAGACAACACAGTGCATCGACAAGATCAGTAACATGCAGTCCTGAGCATGAATAACTCTCTGCGTGTCGTTTTAGTTTTGATCATGGCTTTTATACTGAGCGGATGCGGTGACCGAGTGGAACTTCATCGCCAATTGTCCGAGCAAGAAGCCAATGAGGTCGTCGCCGAATTGGCTGATAAACATATTCGTGCGCAAAAGACCCCGGCCAAAGATGGCGTCGTCGTAACGGTCAATACAAACGACATCGGGCGCGCCGTACGTACCTTGGAAGCGGCAGGCCTTCCTCGACTTGCCCGGACCACCATGGGGGATACATTTCGCAAGGAAGGGGTCATTTCCACCCCCCTGGAAGAGCGTGCCCGCTACATCTATGCCTTATCCCAAGAGCTTGAAACCACCTTGTCCAAGATCGATGGCGTTATTGTCGCACGCGTGCATGTAGTGTTGCCCGAGCGCATTGCGCCAGGAGAGCCGGTCCAACCTGCATCTGCCTCCGTGTTTATCAAGCATGATCCACGCCTGGATCCCGACAACATCCGTGCGCGGGTCCGCAGAATGGTGGCAAGCAGTATTCCCGGGATGACCACAGCGGTGGATAACCCGCAAAAACTCACTGTGGTGTTTGTACCTGCCTCCACTTATCAGGAACAGCAACGCCTGGTGTATTTCGGCCCCTTCCTGGTGCCTGGCGACGATCTCGGCTTCTGGCGAACCAGCATAATGATTGTGCTGCTCGCTCTGGTTTCGGCCGTGGCCGCCATGATCTTCCTCCAAGCGCGGCGCAAGCGTCACTCCCAGGAGCCGGCCATTAAAGGCGACTCAGCGGGGTCAACGCATGGCACCTAGACCCGACCCCCTCATGCGTGAACAACTGGCCTGGGCTCAGTGGTGGGCTTTTCCCTGGAAGCAGGCCCACGAAGACTGGCGAGGTGAGGAGTATCGTGCGATTGAAAGGCTTTTTTACAACGGCCGGTCAGTGCCCGACAACCTGACGGGTTTTAAAGCCTGCTTGCCTGCTGCGCCTCACGCTACCGTGCTTCGGTTGGCCCTGGCCACGACGGATCAACTGAACCTGGGGCTGGCATTGGTCACGCACATATTCAATCCCGAAGCGTCATCACCATTGAGTGAAAGTCATCACCAGTGGTGCATGCGCCTCTCCATGGCACTGCACCCCTCCATGCTGCCCCCACATTCCGATCCACTGCGACTGCTTCATAGCTGGGTTGAACCGGCTATCTGGCAGCGTCTTCGATTGCGCTTTCCCCGTACACGTGTGAGCGAGGCTGAAATAGCAAACGCCCCACTCGAACATGCAAGCGGCCGATTGAACACTCTCTGGCAGGCCGTCGTCTGGCGCGTCACGACCATGGCGAGCGGCAACACGCCCCTGTCTCGCACAGGTGAGGAAAACAGTAATGTTATGCCGACATACTATTGAGTTACGCAATGACGCATCCGGCGCACGAGGAAGCCTTATCAAGCGCGAAGAGCTTGCCCATTGGGAACACGCCAACCACCTCTTGAGCCACGCCAAGGCACAGGCCGACGAATTGATAAGTATGGCCGAGAAAAAATGCGAGGCCATGCTTGAACAAGCCTCATTGGAAATCTGGCAACGCGCAGATGCACAACTCAAGCAATGGGAACGCGACCGTCAAACGATGCGCGACAACCTTGAACACTATGCGACCTCCATAACCAACCAGGCCATTCGCTGCTTGCTCGGCGAGACGACTGCCCCGCAAAGGCTCGCAGCACTGTTAAAGCACTTGCTGGAGAGCCAAGTTCAGGAAGTCAGCGCGACGCTGCTCTGTCATCCCCTTGATCTTGAGGAAATAAGGCAGAGCCTTGCACGCCACAAGAGCAACGCCTGGAAGTTAAGCGCCGACGACACAGTTCATCTTCAGACCCTCGTACTGAAAACAGATGAGGGCGACTTCCGTATCAGCTGGAACGCCATGCTCGACACTTTTTTCAAGCAGGATAAAGAGTACTTGATCGAGATTTAATCCTACGAACATAGAGACTTTCTTTATGTTAATCACTCAGAGCTGACTGTTTAAATTCATCCATCGACAATAGAAAACCGAGGAAAAATCATGGATTTTTTCAAAGAACTGACTCATTCGATTGCCCGAAATAAAACATCGACATACAAGGAGTTCAAAGCCGGCTTCGAAGAAAGCCTGGCCGCCGAAGACAGCGAACTCTTTCACAACTTGGTAACGCGTAGAGAGGTCACCTTTGCGCTTTATAACGAGCACGGTAAAACCGTCAACCAAATGCTTAAAACAACTATTGAAAGCTTCCAGTAGATGAAGGCGCTCGTGAGTGACTGGTTGAGCAGCGGAAAGGAAAAAATCGCTCTATTTGAGGGCGACGACGAAGTCACCCTGCAACGTCAGGGAGACACCGTTTTATTGGGGGCTCAACTGACCTCTTCTCTACCCGATAACTCAGCCTTGCAAGGCTGGCTGCGCCTGGGCGCGGCCAGCTTGAATCATTTTCAAGGTGCATTGGCTCAAAAAGCCGACACGGGAGCGCTATGGGTGATTAACAGCCTGCGCGCCGACCGTGGAGAAGCCGGCCTGCTTGGCTGCCTTGAAGCCCTGCTCAACCAACGCGACACATGGCGCGCAATCAATGCACGACTTGCTCGCCCAGTTCAAAACCTCAAACCCACCCCGCTAAGTTCACGTTCGTACTAATCAGAGAACTGTCTATGTCTAACAAGACCCATAAGGGCAATCGCTCGTACCTTGGCTCGCCTGCCGTTACAGCCAAAAGAACCCACTGGCGGAATGTGTTTTTGTTTTCCTGGTTGCTGGTTTCAGCACAAAGCGCGCTGGCCGCCATCCCTTCGGAATGGAAAAACACCGCCTACGCTTATGAAGCCGAGCATAAGCCGGTGCGCGAGGTACTCGAAGATTTCGCCCAGACCTTCGGTACACAGCTGCAGATCGAGGGCCTGCTGGAAGGCATCGTCAATGGCAAGATACGCGCTAACACCCCGCAGTCATTGCTCGACCGCCTGGGGGTAGAGCATCGCTTCCAATGGTACCTGTACAACAACACGCTCTACGTCAGTACTCTGGACCAGCAAGAGTCAGCGCGCCTGGAGGTCTCCTCCGAGACCATTGCCGACCTCAAGCAAGCCCTCACTGATATCGGCCTGCTCGACAGCCGCTTCGGTTGGGGTGAGTTGCCCGACGATGGCATCGTGTTGGTCTCAGGGCCTCGGCGCTATATCGAGCAAGTCAAACAGTTCAGCAGCCAACGCCGCTCGGTGGACGAAAAACAGAGCGTGCTGAGTTTCCCGCTGAAGTTTGCCAATGCAGCGGATCGCCACGTGGATTATCGCGGCCAGAAGATCACCATTGCCGGTGTTTCCAGCATTGTGCGGGGCTTACTGGAGCCACGCTCCAACGCGACACCCCCTGCGTTAGCCCAGCGCCCCGCCTCACAGCCCGCCCCTCTCGTACCCAACGTTCCCCGCTTGAGCAACCCGTTGCTGGGGCAGATGCTCGCTACAAACAGCACTCCCATGCCAATGGATATTGGCGCCACACTCACCCCGCGGGCGCCGGCACCCACCAGTCGCATTCGCGTCGAAGCCGATATGCGCAATAACGCGGTGCTCATTTATGACCTGCCAGAGCGCCAGGCCATGTACCGCGAGTTGATCGCTCAACTCGATGTGGCGCGCAAGTTGGTGGAAATCGATACGATCATTCTGGATATCGAGCGCACCCAATTGCGTGAATTCGGCGTGAACTGGGGGTTTCAGAACAGCCGTTTCCGTGGTGGTGCAAATATGGCGCCCGGCACATCGCAGCAGTTGTCGATCGAGAATCGCGACCGTTTCTATGCTGACATACGCGCCCTGGAAGCCAAGGGGCTGGCGACCATGGTGTCCAACCCCTCCGTGCTCACCCTGGAAAACCAACCGGCGGTGATCGACTTCAACCGCACTCAGTACCTGACACCCGGTCGTCAGAACGCAACCATCCTGCCGGTCACCGTGGGTACCAGCGTGCAGGTCGTGCCCCGCGTCATCACCAGCCGAGGCAGCCATCAGATTCACTTGGTGGTGGATATCGAGGACGGTACGTTCGATGAGTCCAACCCCAATCGTGACCTCAATAACTTGGATGTGCGCCGCGGTAACGTCAGTACCCAGGCGGTCATGGCGGAAAAACGCTCAATGGTGGTGGGCGGATTCCATGTCACGGAAAGCACCGACAAGCACAACAAGGTGCCGCTGCTGGGCGATATCCCACTGCTGGGCAAGGCGTTGTTCTCTTCAAGCGAACGGCAGAACAATCGGCGTGAACGCCTGTTCATCATCACCCCACGCGTCATCGGCGACCAGGCCGATCCGTCCCGCTACTTGCCTCAGGCAGACCAGGCCGAGTTGCAGACGGCCCTTGCACCACTGGCCAGGCGCAACGCCCCTCACCAGCCCGAGATCAAGCGTAGCGACATCATCAGCACGTTGGCGCATCTGGTGACGGGAGAAGTGCCCAAGGCCTTCAAGTTGGCGCCCATGCCCCTGGGATTGAACACGCTGTGCAGCCCCCGCGACTTGCTGGCGCTGAACACCGAGCGCAGCCAATGGTACGCAGGCCCCGAGTACAACGTCGCCGTCGTGGTGATGCGCAACCAGTTCAACCGCAATGTGCGCATCGATGAAAAAGAATGCAGCAACTCGCAGACTTTGGCCGTCACCGTGTGGCCACGCGCCTGGTTGAAGCCGGGAGAAGAAGCCGAAGTCTTTATCGCCATGCGCCCGGTGAAGAAGGATGAACACCTCAGCGTACCGCGCCCTACCTTGATTACTCCTGTCAAAAAGGCCCGACCATGAAGCATCAATTGTTGTGCGTCACCCTGATCGGTGCGGCGCTGCTCGTCAGCGCTTGTACCCCAACATGCAAAGGCGACTCCTGCTCACGCCCGCAGTCGACCGCGCAGAAGATGGTGATCTGGTGGCCATCGCACATGCGCGTCCAGACTGGACCATCCGGGGAGCGCGCGGACTACCAGACGGTATCGCTGGAGCGATGAGCACGACGCAAATGCCCGGCAACCAACCCCAGGTAGTGCTGAACGACCTGGTGAGCGGCGCTGCCGCTCACCAGTCCCTCGCGCCCGGTATCAAAGTGTGCACGTTGCAGGCGGGCAATCGCCCGGGGCTGGCTCTGCATGTCGCTCGCGAAGCGTTGCAAGCCGGGCAATTGCAACGGATATTACAGCGCCGCTTTGAGCAGGCCCTGGTCTTCGAGGGGTGCTTTGTCTACCTCGATGCCCAGGGCGCCATGGTGATCTGGCACGCGCTGCCAACACCGCCCGGCAATCTGGACAGGACGCTGAGCCGGATGCTCTCGCTGGCAGGTCTCAGTGTCCTGGACCCACGATCCACTCGCTGATCAGCGCTGGTCAAGCTCCGGGAGCTCCAGCGTCTCGCGTTTGGCGTCATCGTCCAGCTCGCGCAAGGTGCGATAGATCAACGCCACGGCCTGCAGGGTTTCGCGAGGAATGCTGGCTCCCAACTTTTTGGTGTAGATCGTACGCGCCAACCACACACACTGAATCACGGGCACCTCGGCGGCCTTCGCGCGCGCGATCAGTTTTCGCGCCTCGTCGTCCGTGCCTTTACTGATCAGCAGGGGCAGAGGCGTCTTGCCAGGACGGTAATACAGGGCGACCGCAAAGTGCGTCGGGTTGACTACCAGCATGTCTGCCTCTTCCAGCTTGGGCAGTTTGACCTTCGGTTCCTCCTGGGCCAATTGCTGCGCCAACTGACGGCGCTGCCCCTTCACATGAGGGTCGCCTTCCATGTCTTTGTATTCTTTGACGACCTCAACCTGTGTCATGCGCATACGCTTGGCGAAGAAGTGCTTCTGCAACGTCAGATCGATCAACGCCAACACCAGCAACAGCCCCAGGCAGGCATGCAGCAAGTGACGGAACAACGCGATCAGCGCCAGTAGGTAACTCTGCAGATCGCTGTTGGCAAGATTGATCAACGCCCCCAAAGAGGGCCAAACCACCACGTACACAATCAGGCCCAGGAGGAACGCCTTGGCTATGCTCATCAACAGATTCATCAAAGACTGGGCAGAAAACATCTGCTTGATCTGGCTGATAGGGTTGAGGCGATTGAAATCCAGCTTGAGCGTTTGCGGGGCGAACAACAAGCCGAACTGCATCCAGCTGCCAATCAGCTTCGCAGCAATTGCAAGCCCGGCCATCAGCAGAGAGAACGAGAAAAACATGACCAGGCCCTCCACCAGTACTTCTTCCAGCACTCGCACAAACGGCTGGCTCAAGCGCGACATCGGGAACACCATCAGTTGCTGAAAGCGCTGCAAACTGGTCTCGGCAGTGAACAAGGCGACTTCACTGATAGCCGTCAGTGCCAACAGCTTGCTCACATCCTGGCTTTGCGCGACCTGACCTTTCTTGCGTTGGTCACGCAGTTTCTTGGCGGACGCCGGGTGCTTTTTTTCCCCCGAATCACTCACGATGCCGAGACCGAGAACAAAAGCCCCAGATAGTGCTTAAGGTCACCCAGCTGGCTCATACGCCCGACAATAAGATCCTGCAACAATGCAAAGTACAGCAACAAAATACCGATTCCCGCCAGGCATTTGACCGGTGGCGCCAAGGTACTCACTTGCAATTGCTGGCTGTAGACGCCCAGCAACGCGATGCCAAACTCCAACAGCAACAACACGGCAATAAAGGGCGCAGCGTAAAGCATCATGTGCATGAACGTGTCACTCAGCATCCCGACAAATACGCTCATGCCATCAGCCGCTGGAAACGGAAACCACACGGTGGGTGGCCAGATCAGATAACTGTCCCAGATCACCTGGGTCAGCGTGCCCAACCCCAGAACGGCCATCAACAGGTAAATCGCCAGTTGCTTGAACATGTGCCCGATCGGTGTCGCGTCCGGCCCCAGTGACGGGTTAAGTTGGCCACCTGCCAAGGCTCCACGCTGGTTGTCCAGCAGTGCCCCGACCGACTCGAACATCCAGAACGGCATCGCCAGCAACACCCCGAGCAGCAACCCCAGGACCACTTCCTTGATCATCAGCGCACCGAGCATGATTGCTGAAGGGTCCTGCCCTGCCAAAGCTGCGTGAATACCCGGCGCGGGCAGCAGCGCCAGGACCATCACGATGGTGTGCCGAGGCAGGCCTCGCACGTGCTGAAAACAAAACGCCGCCACCAAAATGCCACAGGGGTAAATACGCGCCATGCCAATCACCAGGCTGGGCAGGTAGTCAAGATAAAGCAGCACAGGCAACGCCTCAGTTCAGGGCCGAACGGCCGATCATTTCAAACGTCAGGTTGATCAGCTGGATCAACTCAACGCCAATCCAGCGGCCCGTCAGGATCAATGTGACACCCACCGCCACCAGCTTGATACCAAAGGGTAATGTCTGGTCCTGGATCTGCATCAGTGCTTGTACCAGGGAAGTCAGTACCCCCACCACCACCGCCACGATCAGCGGCGGCGCCGACAGTACAACCACCAGCAACATGCCCTGCTTGAACAGCACGATAGGTTCCATACGCCACTCAGAGATAAGAAAGGAACAGGCTGTCGAGCAACCGCGACCAGCCAGACACCAGCACGAACAGCAGCAGCTTGAGCGGCAGGGAAATGGTCATCGGCGAGACCATCTGCATACCCAGCGCCAGCAGCAGGTTGGAAACAATAAGGTCGATCACGATGAAGGGGATATATATCAGGAACCCGATCTCGAACCCCGCCTGCAATTGCGAAAGCACAAAGGCCGGAATCAGCAGGATAAGATCCTCACGCTGCACCTCCTGCGCCATTTTCGCTGGCCACAGACGTGCGGTATTTTCCAATAGATGGGTCAGCACATCCGGGTCCACATTACGCAGCATGAAGGCACGCAAGGGGTTGATGGCCTCATTGCCGGTACTCAGAAACGTTTGCACGTTGGTCATGTCCAGAGGCGAAGCCTTGAGGTTCTCGGCGATCTCGTAACCCACCGGCGCCATGATGAACAAGGTGGCAGCCAGGGCGATTCCGTTGATGGCCATGCTTGGAGGCACCTGTTGTACGCCGATGGCATTGCGGGTAATCATCAGCACAATCACGATTTTCAAGAAGGCTGTGCAGACAACCAACAGCATGGGCATCAACGACAACGCCCCCAGAAATACCGCCAGAACTACCGGGTCCAGCCCCTGAAGAATCATCGACCGAACACCACTCGGGACAACTGCAACCCCAGACGCCCGTCAACTTCCACCAACTGTCCCTGGCCGATGGGTCGATCACCGTAATACAGTCCCGCCGTGCCCGGGGCGAAACCGGCAATGCCCAATACCGAGCCGGGCACGAGGTTACGCAGCTCCCCCAGGGTAAGGTTCAGTGTTCCGCAGCGTACGTTCAGCGTCATGCTCAACTCATCGAACGGCTCGGGGCCGAATACGTCCATGACAGGTTCATCGTTTTCATGCCCCGAGTAATGAGGTACAGCTAAATCTTCGTCCACGGACATGTCCTCGATAGAAGTAAGAATGAAACGTAACCGCCCGTTGTCATCGTCAATGCCCCCGTGCAGGCGCTCTCTGCCAACCTGCACATAGCCGCTGCCCAGGGCCTGGAAGAAGGTCTGTTCAAGCACCAGCACATCGCCGGTCCGCAGGCTACTGGCCTGTACAATCGGTAACCGCAACCGCCCAAGGGTCACGGCAATTGCCAATTGAAACGACAACGGCAGTGGCGCAGCCGTGGCCCGCCAGGAACTCGCCTCGTGCAAGGCCAAAAAGCTTTCGGGGCTCAACCAGGCATAACCCTCAGCCCAGGATGCCCCCAGGGTCACGGTGAGGCGGCAGCCAAACCCCCTTGGTCGCTCGGTGTGCAGCAATCTCACATAACCCAACAACGACCGCACTTCGGGGCTCAGGTAATACTGGAACAACGCCCAGAACCAGGAGTCTGGTTCGTTGTCGGCCCCAGCGAGGGTCACCGGACACTCGCCCATCAGGCTGAGCAACGGCCCTGCCTTAGCGAGCGCCAGCACGCCGCACTGCGTGTCAAAGCACACCGCTTCACTGCCAACTGGCGCACGTCCAGGCTCAAGCCGCAGCTCACCGGCCTGACCCGCGACATGGAACGGCAGGTACAGGCCGCGCCCCAGTCGGTTGCGTGCGGCAACCAAGTCGCTCTTGATCGACGGGAATGTCAGTAGCGGTACGATCATAGGTTGCCGACGCTTGGCACAAGTACGCTGACTGGCCGCCCCAGCGCTTGCGCAAAACGTTCCTCACACTGCTGTCGTACGCCACTGAGCCAGCGTGCCGTGGCGCCCTGTTCAGCTTCCAGCTCAATGGTCCAGGCGCTCTGTTCTCGGCGCACGCTGGCATTGATCCGTCCCAGACGTGGCAAGTACAACACTGCCTGCAACGGCCATTGCGAACCGGCCAATACACGCGGCGCCAGCTGTTCGGCGAGCGCCTCGATCATGGCGATACCGGATGCTGATTTTTTTCCCGATAAGGAGGCTCCCGTCCCTGTGCCCTCACGCTCATCAGCAAACAGCCGCGCAAACAGTCGCCCTTGTTCCCAGGGCACCACGCCCGCTGTTCCCGGCTCACGTTCTTCCCGAGGCTCACGCAGGGGCGGTCTTTGAGGGGGTTTATTAGCAACCTTAGTCATGCCGGCTCCCGTGCCAGTAAAAGTGATAACTCCTGTAACTTTTCAACCTGTCGCAAGCATTCGGTGGCTTGCCTCTGGGCTTTGCCAACGTGGCTTTCTTTTACTGGCCGTTGGCTGCGCAACGCCTCAAGCTGCCCCTCTTCTCGCTGGGTGCTGGCGGATAAGGAGTGTTCCTGCGCGCGCCAGGATTTCAGCCCCTTCAAGGTCAGGGTCTGGCCCTGATGCTGACTGAGCAACTGCGCACTTTGCCGGGCTTCCTCCTGCCGAGTCTGTTCAAGTGCTTCCTGGGCCTGCTGGATGTGCGCAAGCAGGGCCTGCTGCGCACGCTTGGCCTCACGCAGGGCACGCTCGGCCCGATCGGCCCGGTGCCTGCGCAGGCGCCGCAGCGTCTCCACCTCACCGAGCAGTACGTCAGAATGGGACATGGGCGGTCAGCTCCTTGAGTTGCTCCAGCGTGACAGCCATCGGTGTCGGCTCACGCAAATCCTGGCGCAGGAAACCATCCACCGCTTGGCGACTGTTCACCGCCAGGTCCGTCAGGGCATCGCTGCCAGGCTGGTACTCGCCCAGCTTGAGCATCAACTCAATCTGCTGGTACGCCGATAGCAAACGCCGCAACGCCGTGCCCGCCTGGATATCCGCAGGTTCTGCGACGTTGCTCAATATTCGTGAAAGGCTCGCCAGCACATCCACCGCCGGATAGTGCCCACGCTCGGCCAATTTGCGCGACAGCACGATATGGCCGTCAAGCAACGAACGCACTTCGTCGGCCACTGGGTCGTTCATGGAGTCCTGCTCGATCAGCACCGTGTAGATCGCTGTGATCACACCGTCACGGGTCAACCCGGCGCGTTCCACCAGACGCGGCAGCAAGCTGTACACCGAAGGCGGCAGACCACCGCGTCCCAGGGGCTCACCGGCAGCCAGGCCAATTTCGCGCTGGGCCCTGGCGAAACGAGTCAGGGAATCAATCAGCAACAACACCCGTTGCCCCTTGCGCCGGAAACCTTCAGCCAACGCCGTGGCGGTGAATGCAGCGCGAGCGCGCTCCATGCTGGAGCGATCAGACGTAGCACACACCAGTACCGCTTTGGAGCGCAGTTGCTCATCCAGCTCATGGTCGAGAAACTCACGCAACTCGCGGCCTCGCTCGCCGATCAGGCCGAACACGATGACGTCGCATTCGACGTTACGGGCGATCTCGGCCAACAAGGTCGTCTTGCCGCAACCGGCCCCGGCGAACAGACCGACGCGCTGGCCTTCACCCAGCGTCATCAAGCCATCAATGGAACGCACCCCAGTGGCCAGGGCACGGTTGATCCGCGGGCGCTCGGTGGGTAACGGCGCTTCACACAGCACCGCACTGGTATCGGGCAGTTCAGCTTCGACAAACGCACTGGCGCCCTGCCCCGTAATCGGTCGCCCGAAACCATCCAGTACTTGGCCCAACAGCGCCTCGCTGACCTGCACACGATGCGAAACGCCCAGGCGCTCAACGCCAGCGCCCACTCGTACGCCTTCCAGATTACCCAGGGCACTGAGTACTGCATCCTGCTGATCAAAGCCGATGATTTCGGCGAGCATGAAATCGCCCGGCCCTTTTTCCACTTGGCACAAATCGCCGATGCGCGCCTGAGGCAATCGGCATTGCAGCAACATGCCATTGACGCGCTGGATGCGACCACGCATCGCCACTGGCGCAAAGCTGCTCAGCGCCTGGGCCTGGCGCTGTTGCCAGGCGTCGAGACGCGCTTGCAATTGCGTACTCACCAAAGCACCTCATAACGCTGCGCACCGTCGAAAACCACCTTGCTGTTGTCGATCAGCACCAGGCGCAGGCCGTCTATCTGATCCCCCAGAAAAAGCCGGCTGCCCTCTTCCAGAACCACGTGGCCGTTCGGTCCGCCCACTATCTGCACAATCCTGAACGGCAAGGCCTCATCGCGCACACGGACACGACTGATCACCGGCACCGCACTGTCGAATTGCTCACCAAAACGGCTGAGCATCCGCGACACCAACTCCACATCTTCCTGGGAAACATCCCCGCTCAGCACGACTTGGCCGTTGATCACCTGCAAGCCGATGCGCGGGTTCAACTCACGCTCGCCAAGCATCTTCACCAACTGTTGGCGCACATCAATCGGTGAGGCCAGTTCCTGTTTTCCAGCCACCGCAGGCATCAGCGAAGCCTGGGCCTCATGCTCCCCTGTCGAGACCATGCCCACTACGGCGATGATGATCGCCATCACCAGCACCAGGCTGATCAAGCGCTTTTGCTGCGAGGGCGCAATGGCGGACAACATCAGTGCCTGCACGGGTTCATCCGGCGATGGCACCGCTGCGGCCGCCGGCGCCACAGGCTCGGGCCACGGTTGATCCGCCAGGGTGACGCACAACCTTACGCTGCCCACCAGAAAGGGCACGTTCAATGCCAGATTCGGGATCTGCGCCATGGCTTGCCCAGCAGCCCCGTACAACAGTTCCGCCTGGGCCTGCACCGACCAGTTAGCCTCAAAAAAGCGCAGCAACGCATGCTGCTCGGCAACCCCTGGATCGTTCAGCACCAAGTCAGCATCTGCCTGGGCGCCAATGCTCCATTGTTCGCCAAACAACGGCAACGCAGCGCCCTGGCGCTGGCCATCAAGCACCCTTAGCTCATACATTATCGAGCCCTCCTTCGTATTAACCATGGCCGCAGGCTCATGCCGCCGCCCCCCGCATCAAGGCTTCCTGGCCCAGGTCTATGCGCCCCAGGACCTTGACCTTGGATGTGCTTCCCAACTCAGCGAAAGACAGCACCGGTACATGGTTGAACTCTTCCAGCAGCAAGGTCCGCAATGGGCTGCGCAAGTCTTGCGCCACCAACATCACACTTTTTCTCTTGGCCCTTAGTACAAAGGCTTGGTTGAGCAAACTGATAAAGGCCGCGCTGTGGTTCTCGTCCAGCGCGAAAAACACGCCGGTCTGGGTCTGGCGCAGCGCCTCGCGCAGGATGTTTTCGCTCTGCGGAGATAACAGCCAGGCATGCAGGCCATCGGCCTCGCTGTACTGGTGGTAGATCTGTGCCTTGAGGGCAATGCGCGCATAGTCGGCCAGGGCTTCCGGCTCACGCTCATGCTGCCCGTACTCGATCAGCGACTCGACAATCAGCCGCACTGCTCGCAGCGGTACGCCTTCACTGGCCAGGCGTTGCAACACCGCCGAAAAACGCGAGAGCGGCATGATGCGCTGCAGTTCCTGCACCAGTTCCGGCTGGTTATGCTCAAGCCAACTCAAGATCGACTTGCTCTCCTGAATCCCCAGGAACTGCGGCCCGCTGAGCATCATTGCCTGCCTCATGCGTTCCAGGATCAGGTGCGTAGCCGTGAAGCGCTCCAGCTCTGGGTCCTCCAGCAGCGGGTCATCAGGAGGCAACCAGAGCCAATCCTGTTCATCCCGCTCAGCCAGCCCCGGTATGGCGTGCTCAGGCTCAACCGTCAGCGCCTTGCGCTCAACAGCCACATGGTTGACCACTGACGCCCTGACCATGGGCACCTCATGCACGCAAAAGCGCATTTCATCGGCGGCCAGGGAATCATCGAGTTCAACTTCGAACGGCGGCAATGTCAGGCCGATATTGGCGACCAGCGAGTTTCGCGCCTGGCGAATCCCATGAATCAGGTCCGTCACCTCAGGCGTTCCGCGCAGCACGGGGGAAAACTGCAACAGGTAGGGGCGCGACGGATCAAATCCGCGCAAGTCCTCTTTACCGTTCTCTTCAGGTCGAACGACCTCGGCGGCTTCGTTGGCGGGCTCTGCCTGTCGTTGACGCTGGCGTACCAGGTAGTAACCCACACAGCCGGTGATCAGCGCGATAAGAATAAACACCAGGGTAGGCATGCCCGGCACTAGGGCAAACGCAAGCATTCCCACCGAGGCAATCACCCAGCTCTTGGGCTCGCTGGTCATTTGCCGAGCAATTTCGACGCCCATGTTACTGACGCCTTTGCGTCCATCCGGCGCCACGCGGGTGATGATCATGCCCGCAGTCAGAGAGATCAGCAGCGCTGGAATCTGTGCTATCAGGCCATCGCCAATCGTCAGCACCGAATACAACGAAATGGAATCGGCAGCGCTCAACCCGTGCTGGAACATGCCCGTGGAGAAGCCGCCCAAGAGGTTGACCACGACGATGATCAAACCGGCGATGGCGTCGCCTTTGACGAACTTCATGGCGCCATCCATGGCCCCAAACAGCTGGCTTTCACGCGACAGCTGATCGCGTTTGTCGCGCGCCTGCACACCGTCAATCAACCCGGCACGCAAATCGCTGTCGATAGACATCTGCTTACCCGGCATTGCATCCAGGCTAAATCGCGCCGCGACCTCGGCAACCCGCTCCGAACCCTTGGTGATCACCAGGAAGTTGACCAGGGTCAGGATCAGGAAGATCACCATCCCCACCGCCAGGTTTCCCCCCACCACAAAATTACCGAACGCCTCAACGATGTCACCGGCGTCCTGTTCCAACAAGATCAGGCGCGTGGTCGCGATCGACAGCGCCAATCGAAACATAGTGGTCAACAACAGGATCGACGGGAACGACGAGAACGCCAAAGGGCCCGGTAGATAAAGCGCCAGTACGATCAACAGGCAAGATATGCAGATATTGAGAGCAATCAGAATATCTACCAGCCAGGTCGGCAGTGGAACGATAAAGATAAAGATAATGGCCATGACCACCACAGCGCCCAGCACTTCAGCTCGCTGTGCCACTTTGAGCAGTAAGCCATTGATGGTCGACAGCAGAGTCACGTCATAGCCTCGGCCAGCTCAGGAGAACGCTGGGTTCCGCCATCGATCCGGTTCAGTTCGTCCATCACCGCTACAAACTTGAACAAGGTTTCCTCACGGACTCTGGTGTCAGGCCACAAGGCCAAAGGTAACTGCCGGATCAGAGGGTAAAGCGCGTTGAGAGCTGTCAATTGCCTGGTAGGCGAACCACTCCCCATCTCATTCCCCAACCGCAGAATTTCATCGGCGCCTATGCCGCTGCTGGCATATCCGAGCAGGCGCTGCAGCAGCGTAACGGCCTCATCCTCCATCTCCAGGCGCTGCTTGCACGTCACGCAACTGGCCAGCACTGCGCTCAACTGCCCGCAGCTTCGCAGCCCCACCAGCAAGGAGCGCAGCAATGGTGTAGGCACCGAGGACACCAAGGCGGCAATATCGTCTGCCAGAGCTTTACGCATCACGTTAAGCCCTTCTTGAAACCCATCACCGCCGTATACACCCAGCAGGGCTTGCATCATTGTTGCCAGGGATTGGCGCGTGACCACGCTGGCGTAGTAGAGCGCACGTAGGGCCTGGCGCTCCTCGGGGTCCACGCTGGCGGCTTGCAGTGTTAAGGCGATGTTCAGGCCGGCCTGGATTTCGCCCTTGAAACGCGCCTCCAGCTTGGCGATGGCTGCGTGTGCAAGGGCCGCTTCGGATTTACGGACTTCAGCGTCCGCCTCGCTCACCACATGCTTGAGCACCACGAAAGCACGCGCCGGGTCGCCTCCGGCGAGGTCGAGCAATTTTTCGAGACTGGCGCTTTGCAGCAACTGCATCCTGATTCGGCGTGAAACCGAAGCCATGCTCGCCTGGGCCGGGTGACCCAACTGGTCATAAAGCTCCACCAGCTTTTCAGCCGCAGGCACGCGCACGCCCATTTGCCGATGGGCCAGCGGGAGCTTATTGAGCTCCACTTCCTGATTGAACAGATGGGCCAGTTCGTCGACACCCTTCGCAGGTGCAGGCACGGAGCCAGTGTTGATAACAGGTTGATCCGAGCTTTGGACCGTTTGCACATCGTTGCGAGATTCGACTTTCATGGACAGGCCAGTTCAGGAAGAGTGTTTTCCCTGTGTGGCGAGGCCCACCCATACGGTTCCATAGAAATTTGAGGCTGAGCCGGGTTTGAAAAGACTTGCACAGGCACCTGTTCCCCCGTGCAAAAGTCTGCGTAAAAACACCTCCATTCAAAATATTTATCTATGTATATCAAGCTATTAAACGATTTTTTCTCTTTGGCACACGCAGTGCAATCGGGTTCCTGTCGATACGTTTTCGACTGCGTCTACCTTAAGGAAAAAATCATGAATATCCCTATTGAAGCCTTAGTTCACCTTGGTGGCAATTCGCCTCAATTCATGCTCCATCTGACAGACGATCAACAGAAAAAACTGCGGCGCTTCATTCACAAACGGGTCCTCAACCCGGAAGACGCGGATGATCTATTGCAACTGACTTACTTGGAGGCCTGGCGCAATCGCGAGCGCTTCAGTGGTACCGCGACGCTCAGCACCTGGATGTGCGGTATCGCGCAGAACCTGATCCGCAATCACTTCCGGCGCCTGTATGCCAAGCCCTCTCATTGCGAATTCGACGAGTCGCTGTGGCATGGCCATGAAGAAAACCACAGCCTGGATTGGGAATTCGAGGTCAACCGACGCCTGGAAAATACCCTGAGCGCAATTGATCACTTGCCCACAGAGATGCGCAGAACACTGTATGCCTCCCTGGAAACCGACGGCAGTTACCAGGACACCGCCGACGTACTGGACATTCCTATCGGCACCGTGCGCTCGCGCCTGTCACGGGCACGCGAACAGCTCAAGCGCGTCACCCACACCCCACTGCATCAGTAAGTTGAACTAGCCAGTCAAGCGTTGGGCGACAGGGATATCTGCCCAACACTGTCGGACTGGGCCCGTGAGTAGACCCTCGAAGACGCTTAGCGCTTGCGCTCCCCTCATGCACGGTGCATTCGCCACCGCCCGTCGCCAAAATCAGCGCTTTGGCTTAAACAGTTGAAAGCGTAGAAAAATTTTCAACAAAAACGCTTGACGCATTGCCGTTCCAAGCGAATAATGCGCGCCACTTGGCTACATAGCTCAGTTGGTTAGAGCATAGCATTCATAATGCTGGGGTCCGGGGTTCAAGTCCCTGTGTAGCCACCAAGTACTAAAAACGGCTTACCGAAAGGTAGGCCGTTTTTTTATGCGCGCAAAAAAACTCCCCAACTGTATTTTGACGCCCCCCAACCCCACTGTTAGTGTCCTGCCTCCCCTAAACACGGAGTGCCCCGATGCAACTGGACATCTACCAAGTCGACGCTTTCAGCCACCATCCCTTCGGCGGCAACCCGGCAGCGGTGTGCCCACTCACTGAGTGGCTGGCCGACGAGCAACTGCAGCAGATTGCAGCCGAGAATAATCTTTCGGAAACCGCGTTCTTTGTACCCCGTGGCGAGTTCTATGAGTTGCGTTGGCTCACGCCGGAAGTTGAGGTGGACCTGTGCGGCCATGCCACGTTGGCAGCCGCGTGGGTATTGATCCACAAGTTGGCGGACGCCCCGCAGGTTCTGCGCTTTGCCACCCGTAGCGGCGAGTTGCGGGTAACGCGCAACGGCGATGAGCTGGCGATGGATTTTCCGGCCAAAAAACCCGAACGCTGCGAGCCGCCCCACGGCATGTTGAGCGCCCTGGGGCTTGAAAACGCCGAGGTGTTTGGCACCGACGACTACATCGTGCTGGTGGAAGATGAAGCACAGGTGGCGGCTCTCACACCGGACTTTGCGCGGCTCAAAGGCCTGCCTAAACGCGGGGTTGCGGTGACCGCTAAAAGCACTCGGTTTGATTTTGTCTCGCGCTGGTTCGGCCCGAATGTGGGCGTTAATGAAGACCCGGTTACCGGCTCGGCGCACACGTCGCTGGCACCTTTCTGGGCCGAGCGCCTGGGCAAATCGCAATTGAGCGCCGAGCAAGGCGGCCAGCGTAAGGGCCAGCTGCGCTGTGAACTGCAGGGTGACCGGGTGATTATTTCCGGCAAGGCCGTGCTGTACATGCAAGGCACGATTTACCTGTAAACAACGCAGTAGCCCAAGGACCACAGCACCTTCTCAACATGAACGGAGTTCAGCGCGTGTTTTTGATTTCCCGCCGCAGCCTGACAGTCATCGCCGCAACCCTGGCCCTCACCGCCTGCCACACGCCCGTCAACGAACAGCCTCCGGCGCCAGAGCTGGGCTCGGGCTACCGCACCGACCTGAGCACCCGCCACGCCGAGCGCCATATGGCCGCCGCCGCCAACCCGCTGGCCGCTGAAGCCGGGCGTGAAATGCTGCGTCAAGGCGGTTCAGCCATTGATGCGGCGATTGCCATGCAAGCGGTATTGACCCTGGTGGAACCGCAGTCTTCCGGCATCGGCGGCGGTGCGTTCATCATGCTGTGGGATGGGCACAACGTGCAGGCTTATGACGGCCGCGAAACTGCGCCGGCCGGGGCCACGGAGCGTCTTTTCCTGAAGGCCGACGGTACGCCCATGGCGTTCACGGATGCGCAGATTGGCGGGCGCTCGGTGGGCACTCCAGGGGTATTGCGCGCCCTGGAGATGGCGCACCAAAAGAGCGGCCGCTTGCCATGGGCCAAGCTGTTTGAACCGGCGATTCGCCTGTCGGAGCAAGGCTTCGCCATTTCCCCACGCTTGCACAGTTTGATCGCGGCTGACCGCTTTATCGCGCAATCGCCCGACATGGCGGCGTACTTCCTGAATGCCGATGGCTCGCCAAAAGCCACCGGCACGCTGTTGAAAAACCCGGCTCTGGCCGCGGTGTTCAAGCGCATCGCCAAGGAAGGGCCGGATGCGTTGTACCAAGGATCGATTGCCGATGAGATCGCACGCAAGGTGCAGGGCCATCGCAATGCCGGCAGCCTGTCCCAGGCTGATCTCAAGAGCTACACCGCCAAGCAACGCGCACCGCTGTGCACCGACTACAAACAATGGAAGGTCTGCGGCATGCCACCGCCGTCCTCGGGCGGCATTGCCGTGGCGCAGATCCTCGGGACACTGCAGGCGCTGGAAACCCGCACCCCGCGCCTGGCCATCGCCCCTATGACACCGGTCAAGAGTGCCTCGCCGGCCGGGCTTGAGCCGACACCCGAGGCCGTGCACCTGCTCGCCGAAGCCGGGCGCCTGGCCTTTGCTGACCGCGCGCTGTACGTGGCCGATGCAGACTTCACCCCCGTACCCGTCGCCGGCCTCGTCGCACCGAGTTACCTGGCGCAGCGCGCCACGCTGATCGGCGAACGCAGCATGGGCATCGCCAAGCCCGGCCAACCCGCCGGTATTCAGGTAGCGTATGCGCCAGACCGCTCGCCGCTGCGCATCTCCACCTCACAGGTGGTGGCAGTGGACGACCAGGGCGGCGCCGTGTCGATGACCACCACGGTTGAAGCAGCATTCGGCTCTCATGTGATGGTCCAGGGCTTTTTGCTCAACAACCAGATGACCGACTTCTCGTTCATCCCCGCAGAAAACGGCCAGCCTGTAGCCAACCGCGTACAACCGGGCAAACGCCCACGCTCGGCCATGGCGCCGACCTTGGTGTTCGACCGCAACTCGGGCGAACTGCTGGCTACCGTCGGCTCCCCCGGCGGCTCGCAGATCATCGAGTACGTGAGTAAATCCCTGGTGGCCATGCTCGACTGGAAGCTCGACCCGCAGGCGGCCATCAGCCTGCCCAACTTTGGCAGTCGCAATGGTGCTACCGAGTTGGAAGCTGGGCTGTTCAGTCCGGCGCTGAAACAGGCGCTCAAGGACAAGAGCCACGCCCTGAGCGAGATCGAGATGACCAGCGGCGTGCAGGCCATCGTGCGCACACGGGATGCCCAGGGTAAGGTGACGCTCAGTGGTGGCGCGGACCCTCGGCGTGAAGGTGAGGCGTTGGGTGATTAAGGTGTTGATCTATCCGTACAGGCTTATAAAAAAAGACCTGCACCCTTACGCCTTAAATCCTACGCGGAGCGCCAGAACTCAAAGTGCCATGTCATCTTTTGCGATAAAAACCTTCTTGAGCAGCCCCATCTCACCTGCGATTTTCTGGCCCGCCCTTTCTTGCCAGAGGCTACGTCAAAGACGTAGAATTTCGCGTGTTCACTCTCATAGAATCCCCTCTCTTCAGCAGGCAATGGCCTGACTATTGGACTGAAGATGAAAAAGGTATCTTCATGGCGTTTCTCGCCAGCCATCCTGATGCTGGAAATGTCATTCCGCGCTCGGGAGGTTGCCGAAAGATACGCTGGAGCATGGAGGGCCGGGGTAAAAGTGGATCAGTGCGGGTCATCTACACCACACAACTGGAGTGCGGAGCAGTCGTCGCGCTACTGATTTATGGCAAGAGCGCCACGGAGAATATTCCGGCACATATCCTGTACAAAATCGCAAAGGAAATGAACCATGCCACTCACTGATAAAGAACTGAAGGAACGTGACGCCAAACGCAATATAGGCGAAGAACTACTCACAGCCATTCAGGATGTCAAAGCGGGACGTTACGGTGCCGTGCAGCACGTTGAGGTCACTCAGGCTGCCGAAGCAAGAAGCAAGACAGGGCTCTCACAACCCAAATTTGCCGAGCTTCTGGGCGTGTCAGTAAGAACCCTTCAAGAATGGGAGCAAGGGCGTCGCGCACCTTCCGGAGCAGCACGTTCGCTACTGCATATTGCGGCCATAAGGCCGGACGTTTTTCGCGAAGTACTCAGTAACGCCTGATCGCGTTACTGCTTCGGGCCAATCACTGGCGGTTGATCTTCAAGCCCTTGCGCCCCGCATGCCGCTCCAGCGCCAGCTCGATCAACCGGCTCACCAGCTCGCTGTAGCTCATGCCTGCCGCCTGCCACAGCTTGGGGTACATGCTGATGCGGGTAAAACCGGGCAGTGAGTTGATCTCGTTGATCAGCACTTCGCCGTCCTGCGTCAGGAACACATCCACCCGCGCCAACCCGGCGCAGCCCAACACTTCAAACGCCTCAATGGCCAGGCTGCGGATCCGCTCGCTGGCGTCATGACTGATCGCCGCCGGCACCACCACCTGGGCGGCCTGGCCATCGATGTATTTGCTGTCGTAGGAATAGAAACCACTGCTCACCACGATCTCGCCACAACCGCTGGCGATGGGCTCGTCATTGCCCAGCACGGCGCATTCGATCTCACGGCCCTGGACGGCGGATTCCACCAGCACCTTCTCATCAAACCCCAACGCCAGTTCAACGGCAGCGCGGTACTCGGCTTCGCTGCCGACTTTGCTTACCCCCACCGACGAACCCTGGTTGGCGGGCTTGACGAACATCGGCACACCGAGCTTGCCAGCGGCCGTTTCAAAAGAGGTGCGCGCCGCATTAGCTCGCGTAAGGGTGATGAACGGCGTGACCGCAATGCCCGCGTCGCGCAGCAAGCGCTTGCTGATGTCTTTGTCCATGCACACCGCCGAGCCGAGCACGTCGGAACCGACGAAGGGCAAGTCCGCCATGCGCAGCAAGCCTTGCAGGCAACCGTCTTCACCGAGGGTGCCGTGGACAATCGGGAAGATCACGTCGATGTGTTCCAGCACGCCCTGGCCAGAGGTCTCTACCACTTGCTGGCTGGCCTTGCCGGGCACCACGGCCAATTCACGGTTGGACTGGTTGAGGGCGATGAGCGCCGGGTTTTCCTGGTTGAGCAGGAAGTTCGAGGTGTCATTGAGGTGCCAGTGACCGGCCTTGTCGATACCGATCAAAACCGGCTCGAAGCGTGAGCGATCAAGGGCATCGACAATGTTGCGCGCCGATTGCAGCGAGACCTCATGCTCAGCCGAACGCCCCCCAAAAATAATCCCTACCCGCACCTTGCTCATGACCCGGCCTCACTGTTGAAAGTAAGGCTTCTTACCATGGGTGGTCAGCGATTCGCTACCCGATGTGCATTGCCCAATACCTGCACAATCGTACAAGACCCCAGCAGACAACCGGTGCAGACTCAGTTAACGTGTTTCCACCTCCTTTTGTGACAAGTCACCATGGGCAACCCCATCCACTCCCTCGACTGGCTGCACCGCGCGCCCCACGCCAGTGGCCTTGACCGTATCGAGGCGTACTTTGCCGGCTTTGCCTTCGACCCTCATCGCCATGACACCTACGCCATCGGGCGCACGTTGTTCGGCGTACAGAGTTTTCATTATCGCGGCGGCACGACCCACAGCCTGCCTGGCACCACCATGGTGATCCACCCCGATGAAACCCATGACGGTCGCGCCGGCAGCGACGAAGGCTTCAAGTATCGGATGATTTATGTGGAGCCGGCGCTGATCCAGCAGATCCTCGGTGGCCAGCCGTTGCCGTTTATCCCCGGCGGCTTGTCCACCGACCCACGGCTGCACCGCGCCAGCGAAGTGTTGCTGCAGAGCCTGGATTGCCCGATAGACCCGATGCAAGAGCAAGACGCAATGTTCGACCTGGCCCACGCGCTGAGCGCTGCGTCAGGGGCCATCATCCGCCGTAAATCCTTCGACTACATCGCGGCCGAACGCGCCCGTGAATTCATCCACAGCGCCCTGGGCCGCAGCATCACCCTGGATGAAATTGCCGACCACGCCGGCCGCGACCGGTGGGCGTTATCGCGGGATTTTCGTTTGTTATTCGGCACCAGCCCCTACCGCTACCTGACCATGCGCCGACTGGACCTGGTGCGCCACTTGTTGGCCCAGGGCCAATCGTTGGTGGATGCGGCGATGACCGCAGGCTTTACCGACCAAAGCCACATGACCCGCCAATTTCGCAGCACCTACGGCATGCCGCCATCGCGTTGGGTGAAAATGCTCGGACGCTGAGTACTGGGTTGGACTGTGGGAGCTGGCTTGCCTGCGATGCAGACACCGCGGTGTATCAGACACACCTTATTGATGCCATCGCAGGCAAGCCAGCTCCCACAGTTGGATGAGGTGGCGTTGCTGGCATTTGGTCATGGTTTGTAAAGGGCCAGCAAGCTGCGTCCCTTTAAATTGCTGGACGTTTCCGAGACAATCCCTGCCGCCTTGTGCCTGTTGGAATCGATGGCTAGTCTTCGGCCCGTCACTGCCTTTTCAGTGATCGGGTTTAGTCGCCCGGACTCTAATCAGGCGCATGGTCCTCCATGAGGTTTTATGGTGGCTGTGCGCAGGGCACCCTCGGGTGCGCCGGATTTTCCTGATTAGCCGGTCGACTAACCTGCGTACAGCCGCCACCCTTCGTTTAGTCGCGACTGGGCCGGCTTCTGCCTCAATCAGGAGTTACACCATGACCAAAGCACTTCCCGATCCACCCATGGATTGCCTAGTCGTCAATGAAGAACTCAGCTTCGAAGACGCTCAACTCTATATTTCCCATCTGATCAACAGCGCATCGGCCACGGTGTGGGACTGTTGCGATCACCTGCAACCCCACGACCGCGCCCGAATCCATGCCGTATGGCACTTGCTGGAGATGGCCAAGACCGTAGTAAACCGCACCCTCGAGTGCATGCCACGAACCTGAAGACACCATAAACCCCATGTGGGAGCTGGCTTGCCTGCGATGCAGACACCTCGGTACATCAGGTACACCGAGGTGATGCCATCGCAGGCAAGCCAGCTCCCACAGTTGATCTTCGTGGCTTTGCGCCTCTGTCAGAGCTGGCGCCCGACAACCGGTTGACCAATGGCCAGGAAGTTTCCGCCCGCCACATGGTGCAACGTGCGCAGTTCATCATGCCCCTCAAAATGCCAGCGCCCCTCGCTGAATACCCGCTCATCAGCATAGGCCGCGACCACTTCGCCCAGGAACAGGTCATAGGCCTGCTGATTATGCGGCTCGGGCAGCAGGCGGCATTCCAGCCAGGCCACGCAGCCTTCCAGCATCGGCGCCTCGGTGTGCTCACCGCTGAAAGTGTGCAGGCCATAGGCTGCGAATTTGTCGGTTTCAACGCCGCGGGTATTGCCCACCGTCTGCACCAGATCAGCCTGCGCAACACAAGGCACCTGCAGCACAAAAGTGCCGGCGCCTTCCAGTAGTTGGCGGGTCCAGGTGGCCTTGTCGAGCACCACCGCGACTTTCGGTGGTTCGAAATCCAACGGCATGGCCCAGGCAGCGGCCATGATATTGCGCTGGCCGTTGTGGGCTGCACTCACCAACACGGTCGGCCCGTGGTTGAGCAAACGGTAAGCCTTGGACAATGGGACGGGGCGACGGAACGTAGGGCTCATGGTCGATCAGCTCTGTAAGCGAGAAAAGACCTACGATACCTCAAGCACAAGCCCGACAGGTCAGCTCGACAGCTGATTGGCAAACTGCCCGACCGCACTCACCACCTTTTGCGCACCGTCCTGAATCTCGACGATCACGGTACCCGCCTCCGCCGCCAGGGCCAGGCCCTGCTCGGCTTGCGCACGACCGTCGGCCATCAAGGCCACCGCGTCGCGGGCCATGTCCTGGTTCTGGCGCACCACACCGACAATTTCCTCGGTGGCTTTGCTGGTGCGTGACGCCAATTGCCGCACTTCATCGGCCACCACCGCAAAGCCCCGCCCCTGTTCACCGGCACGCGCCGCTTCGATGGCGGCGTTGAGCGCCAAAAGGTTGGTTTGCTCGGCAATGCCGCTGATGGTCTTGACGATGCTGCCGATCACTTGGGACTGGGCATTCAGCGCCTCGATACCTTCGCCGGCCTGCTGCATGTGCTGGGCCAGGTCGCGCATCACGTCCACGGCCTGGGTGACCACAGTGGTACCGCGCTGGGCGCTGTCGTCGGTTTGCAACGAGGTGCTGTAGGCAATATTGGCGGCCTCGGCCACCGCCTGCTCGCGGTTGACCTGGTCGGTAATGACCGTGGCGAACTTGACCACTTTGTACAACCGCTCATTGGCGTCCAGCACCGGGTTGTAGGTGGCCTCCAACCACACCAGGCGGCCGTGGCTGTCCACGCGTTTGAAGCGCGCGGCGACGAACTCACCGGCGTTCAGGCGCTTCCAGAACTGTTGGTATTCGGCACTGTTGTATTCCTGTGGTTCACAGAACATACGGTGATGTTTGCCTTCGATCTGCGCCAGACTGTAACCCATGGCGCCGAGGAAGCGGTCATTGGCGGTGAGTACATGCCCCTCCAGATCGAACTCGATCAACGCGGTAGAACGCATCAGCGCGGTGATCAGGTTTTCATGTTCACGCGAACTCTCGATGGTGCGAGTAAGGTCGCTGGAGAACAT
Organism: Pseudomonas sp. KT_2_4; assembly: GCF_041410225.1. Lineage (NCBI taxonomy): Bacteria > Pseudomonadati > Pseudomonadota > Gammaproteobacteria > Pseudomonadales > Pseudomonadaceae > Pseudomonas > Pseudomonas sp. KT_2_4. Next base: position 4,623,145 of record NZ_CP166962.1, on the reverse strand, counting down.
CGAAAACTGCTTGATGCGCCCCTCAGAACTGCGCACCGGCTGCACGATTGAGCGCAACCAGGCTTCCTTGCCATTGCCGCGCATCAGGCGCACGGCGCCGGCAAAGTGTTCGCCGCGGGCCAGCGCGTGCTTGAAGCGCAGCTGGAACTCGTCCTGGCGCACGTGGGCCGGCACCAGGTCTTCGATCGCGCGCCCGACAATCTCGCCCAGCGAGTAAGCCAGCTCCTGCAGGAAGTTGGCATTGGCCCACTCCACACGGCCTTCAGGGTCCAGCGTCAGGCAGAGCATTTCGCTTTCCAGGCTCTCTTTCACCTGAAGCAAGCTCGACAATTCTTCGCGCAGAGCGGTCAGCTCCTGCTTCAGGCGGGTATTGAACATGGGGCACCGTTAGGCAAGTGAGGTGGGTGTACTCCCTTGCATCGGCGCTGCCGGGGTTTTCTGAAGAGCGCTTGAGCCCTGGGCCGAACTATATTTTCAACCGCCATTGTTACGGCACACGCCCATGACCTGATACTCCAGGGTATTGAGCTTGCCGCTGGAGTCTTCGTAGGTCATGCGCGACGGCACGGCGTTGCACGAGCGGATCGGCGGCGTCACGTTGACGACCTTGGCAATGTCCAGGTCCATGCCATAGCGGTACGCCTGGACTTCGGGCACCGGCTTGCCTTTTTTGATGGCGTAGGCGGCCATGGCTTTCTCATTGCGCTCCATCATCAGGGCAAAGGTGCGATCCCCACCCCCTTCGGCCAGTGCGCCGAATGACAACACAGCCGTTAATACAGCCAAACCTGCTTTATAAAAGTTCATCGCGGTTTCCTCGACTGAAAAGTTCAGTGTCGAGATTAACCAACCCACCCTGACGCCAGGTTCACCAGAACATTACTTATTTGTTAGATGGCCGTTAGTTTCCAGAATTGTAATCTTCGCGCCATGCAGCTGTTATCCGTCGTTTGCAACTATCAGCCAGGGCCAGATCAATAAAAACGCCCGCCTCTATAAGAAGCCGATAACTGCCATCACCGAGGAGCGCATCATGAGCATTCGTCATTACACCCTTCCCTTTTCACTGATGGCTGCACTGCCCATGGCCGCCTTGGCGGTGGAGGACAAGCCCGAAGGTTTTATCGAGGGCAGCCGCATCAACGTGCTGGCACGCAATTTCTACTTCAACCGCGATGACCGCAAAGGCCAGTCCAGCCCCACTGGCAATGGTTACTCCGAAGCCTGGGCCCAGGGCTTTATCGGCAAATTCGAATCCGGTTTTACCCAGGGCACCGTGGGTTTTGGCCTGGACGCGTTCGCCATGTACGGCCTGACGCTTGACTCGGGCAGCGGCCGCAGCGGCGGCAAAGGCTCGTTCGGCGTGCTGCCGGTGAACAGCGACAACCAGCCGGAAGACAGCTACAGCAAAATCGGCGGCGCGGCGAAACTGCGCGTGCTGGACACCGTGATCAAGGCCGGCGACGTGTTCCCACTCACCCCGGTGGTGGCCTACGGCGACTCTCGCCTGTTGCCCGAGAGCTTTCGCGGCGTCACCCTGCAAAACACCAGCCTGGAAGGCTTGAGCCTGCAAGGCGGGCGCCTGAGCGGCATGAGCCAGCCCAGTGAAAGCGGCATGAACAAAGGCTTTGCCACCTTCTATGCAGGCAAGGTCGACTCGCCCTGGATCGCCTACTTCGGCGGTGACTACCAGCTCAACAGCCATCTGGGCTTTAGCCTGTACAGCAGCCGCTTGAAGGACGCCTGGGATCAGTACTACTTCGGCAGCAATGCCAATTACGCATTGACCGACGACGTGTCATTGTTCGGCGACTTCAACTACTACAAGGCCGTGGACGAAGGCCAGAAACGGCTCGGCGAGTTCGACAACAACATCTGGAGCGCCAGGCTCGGGGTCAAGGTCGGTGCCCACAGCCTGGCCGTGTCGCACCAGCGCAACAACGGCGACGATGATTTTGATTACCTGCGCCAGTCAGACTCGATCTTCCTCAACAACTCCATCCAGTACAGCGACTTCAACGCGCCCAAGGAGCGCTCATGGATGCTGCGCTACGACCTGGACATGCAGGCGTTCGGCATTCCCGGCCTGTCGTTCATGACCCGCTACGGCAAAGGCACCGGCGCCGACTACAGCAACGCCAATGCCGTGTATATGCGCCGTGATGCAGCGGGTAACCCCTTGACCGATCAACGCCGTTGGGAACGGGATATCGAGGCCAAGTACGTGGTGCAAAGTGGGCGTTTGAAAGATTTGTCCCTGCGCTTGCGCCAGGCCACCGTGCGCTCCAGTGCGTTCGAGTCAGACCTGGAAGAAGTTCGTCTGATTGCCGAATACCCATTGGTCGTGCTGTAGCCCTTACATTCGCTCGCGATTAACTAACATCTGTTCACAAATAGCCAGTTATCAAAATTGTAATATTGGCCTCAGCTTCTCGTTAAGTGGAACTTTCTATACTCGCTTCAACTTATTCACCCGAGCACATTCATCTCTGAAGCTTTTGTGTAGCTCCTTTGGAAAGAGATGAATTTTTAACGCCCCGCTTGGGGCGTTTTTTTTGCCTGCGACACATGCGACCGACGGTCGCAGTTGACCCTAAAGCTACTTTAGCCTTCAGACTTTTCCCACTTCCGAAACCGCCGCCATAGGGACATGGGCGCCTTCTCTCCCCCTAATTCAAGAGGTAACCCCCATGCGTATTCTTGTGGTTGAAGACGAGCAGAAAACCGCCGACTACCTGCAACAGGGCCTGAACGAAAGTGGCTACGTGGTCGACTGCGCCGCCAATGGCGTCGACGGCCTGCACCTGGCAGGGCAACACGCCTATGAACTGGTGATTCTGGACGTCAACCTGCCGGGCAAGGATGGCTGGCAAGTACTGGAAGAATTGCGCCGCAACGGCACCCAGCGCGTGATGATGCTCACCGCCCGTGGCCGGCTGGCTGACAAGATCAAGGGCCTGGACATGGGCGCCGACGATTACCTGGTCAAGCCGTTCGAGTTTCCCGAACTGCTGGCCCGCGTGCGCACCTTGATGCGTCGCAGCGAGCACATTCCACAGCCGGAAGTGTTCCGCGTCTCGGACCTGGAACTGGACCCGCGCCGCCACCGCGCTTATCGCGGCACCCGGCGCATCGACCTGACCACCAAGGAGTTCGCCCTGTTGCAAGTGCTGATGCGCCAGGCCGGCGAAGTGCTGACCCGCACACAGATTATTTCCCTGGTCTGGGACATGAATTTCGACTGCGACACCAACGTGGTCGAAGTCTCCATCAGCCGCCTGCGCGCCAAGGTGGATGACCAGAGCGAGGTCAAGCTGATCCACACCATTCGCGGCGTGGGCTACGTGCTGGAAGCGCGCCCATGAAGACCGGCAGCCTGTCGATGCGCCTGGGCTTGACGGTCAGCCTGATGGGCGCGGGCCTGGTGTTACTGCTGGCGACCCTGGCCTACCTGGCCCTCACCCATGAGCTGGAAAAACTCGCGCGCAAGAACCTGGAAAGCAAAATGGAACAGATCCAGCACAGCCTGGCCCTGGGCCTGGACGCCCACGCCATTCGCGGCCGGCCGCACTCGCTGATGGACCTGGTGATCGGCCACGACAATTTCCACCTGACCATCGTCGGCACCGCGCCCGATAACAGCGTGCTGCTGAACGTCGGCAGCAAGCCCCAGGAGCCACTGCTCACCGACTTCAAGCCACGGGAAACCCTGGGCTACCTCAATTGGGTCGACAGCTACGGCAACCAGATACTCAGTGCCTCCAGCTTGATGCGCCTGGCCAACGGTGAACGCGTGCGGGTGCTGCTGTCCCTGGACCGCATGGACGACCAGGCATTGCTCAGTGCCTACCTGCGCGCCACGCTGATTGCGTTGCCGCTACTGCTGATACTGATTGGCATGGGCGCCTGGTGGCTGGTGCAACGGGGCCTGGCACCGTTGAAGCAGTTCAGCCAGGTGGCGGCGAAAGTCACCACCCAAGACCTCACCCATCGCTTGTCTGTGGACAACCTGCCCCACGAACTGGGTGAACTGGCCCACGGCATCAACGTGATGCTCGACCGCCTGGACGCCGGGGTGCAGCAACTCTCGCAATTCTCCGATGACCTGGCCCACGAACTGCGCGCGCCCTTGACCAACCTGATGGGCAAGGCCCAGTTGACCCTGTCGCGCCAGCGCCCGCCGCAGGAATACAAGGCGGTGCTGGAATCCAACACCGAAGAGCTCGAACGCCTGGCGCGGATTGTCAGCGACATGCTGTTTCTGGCGCAGGTCAGCCACCCGGCGGCCCGGGCCTCATTCACCGAGGTGTCCCTGGCGCAGGAAGCCCAGCGGGTGATGGAGTTGTTTGCCCTGAGTGCCGAAGACAAACACATCACCCTGAGCCTGCGCGGCGATGCCTGGGTGACGGGCGATCGGCTGATGATCCAGCGGGCGATTTCCAACTTGCTCTCCAATGCCATTCGCCACACACCCGAGGCCTCTACCGTGTTGCTGTTGGTGGAGACCTACGAGCAGAGCGTATCGCTGTCGGTGGGCAACCCGGGGCGAGGCATTGAAGCGCACCACCTGCCGCACCTGTTCGAACGTTTCTACCGCGCCGACAGCAGCCGTACCCGTGCCGAGGGCGGCACCGGGCTGGGGCTGGCCATCGTGAAATCGATCATGCATTTGCATCAGGGGCATGCTCATGTCACCAGCCAGCCTGGGCGTTTTACGCGGTTCAGCCTGGTGTTTCCCCAGGCTCTGGAAGCACCGTTGGCCCCCTGTGGGAGCGGGCTTGCCCGCGAAGGCGGTGTATCCGTCAGTAAAGGTATCGACTGACCCGGCGCATTCGCGAGCAAGCCCGCTCCCCCAGGGGGGTTGCGGCGTTTTCACGGTTGTCAGGCGGTCTCTTCATCGCGGCGATGAGCCCATTGGTACAACGCCGGCAGCACCAGCAAGGTCAGCAAGGTCGAAGAAATAATCCCGCCAATCACCACTGTCGCCAATGGGCGCTGCACTTCGGCACCGGTGCCGGTGGCGAGCGCCATGGGGATAAACCCCAGGGACGCCACCAGCGCGGTCATCAGCACCGGGCGCAGACGGGTCAACGCGCCTTCGTGGATCGCCACCGATAATGAGCGACCTTCCTCGCGCAGGTTTCGGATGAAGGCGATCATCACCAGGCCATTAAGCACCGCAACGCCCGACAAGGCGATAAAGCCCACCCCCGCTGAAATCGACAACGGAATATCGCGCAGCCACAGCGCCATGATCCCGCCGGTGAGCGCGAATGGGATGCCGGTAAACACCAGCAGGCCGTCCTTGAGGTTGTTGAACATCATGAACAGCAACCCGAACACCAACAGCAAGGCCACCGGCACCACGATGCGCAAGCGTTCAGAAGCCTCCTTCAACTGTTCGAACTGGCCGCCCCAGGTGGTCCAGTAACCGGCGGGGACTTTCACCTGGGTGGTGATGGCGGCTTCGGCCTCCTCGACAAACGAGCCGATATCGCGCCCGCGCACGTTGGCGCTGACGATCACCAGGCGCTTGCCGTTCTCGCGGCTGATCTGGTTGGGGCCCAGCACCAGGTCGAGGCTGGCAACCTGGGACAAGGCGATAAAGCCCAACTGCCCCGAGGTACTACTCGCCAGCGCCGGCACCGGGATCAACAGGCGTGACAAGCCGTCGATATCGGTGCGCAACGTATCGGACAAGCGCACCACCATGTCAAAACGCCGATCACCCTCGTACAGCGTACCGGCCTGGCGCCCACCGACCGCGACGGCGATGGTGTCCTGCACATCACCCACATTCAGGCCAAAGCGAGCGGCTTTGTCGCGGTCGATATTGATGGTCAGCACCGGCAGGCCGGAGGTCTGTTCCACCTTCACTTCCGAGGCGCCGTTGAGCTTCTGCAAGGTCTCGGCGATTTCCCCGGCAGTCTGGTTGAGCACCGCCATATCATCGCCAAACACCTTCACCGCCACATCGCTGCGCACTCCGGAAATCAGCTCGTTGAAACGCAACTGGATCGGCTGCGACAGCTCATACACGCTGCCCGGCACAATCGCGCTGGCCCGTTGGATGTCAGCGATAATTGCCTCGCGGGACTTCTTCGGGTTCGGCCATTGGTCCTTGGGTTTGAGCATCACGTAGCTGTCGGAAATATTCGGCGGCATCGGGTCGGAGGCGATTTCCGCCGTACCGGTGCGTGCAAACACCCGCTCGATTTCCGGCACTTGGGCCAGTAAGGTTTTTTCCAGTTGTTGCTGCATCTGCACCGATTGGGTCAGGCTGGTGCCGGGCACACGCAGCGCCTGCTGGGCAAAGTCGCCTTCGCTGAGGCTGGGGATAAATTCACTGCCCATGCGGCTGGCAACCAGACCCGAGACGACGATGGTGAGTGCGGCCAGGCCGAACACCAAGGGCCGACGCACCATCACCCAGTTGAGCACCGGGTCATACACCCGGCGTGCACTGCGCATCACAATGTTTTCTTCTTCCTTGACCTTGCCGGTGACAAACAACGCAATCGCCGCCGGTACGAAGGTCACCGACAAAATCATCGCGCCGAGCAAGGCAATCACCACCGTGAAGGCCATCGGGTGGAACATCTTCCCGGCCACGCCCGTGAGGGCGAAGATCGGCAGGTACACCACCATGATGATCAACTGCCCGAAGATCAGCGCGCGTCGCGCCTCCTTGGCCGCGGCGAACACTTCGTGCAGGCGTTCACTGCGGGTCAGCAACCGGCCATGACGGTGTTGCGCATGAGCCAGACGGCGGATGGCGTTCTCGACGATCACCACCGCACCGTCAACGATAATGCCGAAGTCCAGCGCGCCCAGGCTCATCAGGTTGGCGCTGACTTTGTTGGTGAACATGCCGGTGAAGGTGAACAGCATCGCCAGCGGAATCACCATCGCCGTGATCAGCGCTGCACGGATATTACCCAAGAACAGGAACAACACCGCCACCACCAGCAATGCACCTTCGAAGAGGTTTTTCTTCACGGTGGCGATGGCTTTTTCCACCAGGTTGGTGCGGTCGTAGACGGTGACGGCCACCACACCTTCGGGCAGCGAGCGGTTGATCTCCTCCAGCTTTTTCGCCACCGCCTGGGACACGCTGCGGCTGTTCTCGCCGATCAACATGAACACCGTGCCCAGCACCACCTCACGGCCGTTTTCGGTGGCGGCGCCGGTACGCAGCTCACGACCAATGTCGACCTGGGCCACATTGCGCACGCGGATCGGCGTGCCGTCCGAGGTGGTGATGACAATGTTGGCGATGTCGTCGATAGACGCCACCTGGCCCGGCGCGCGGATCAACAACTGTTCGCCGCTGCGCTCGATGTAACCGGCGCCGACGTTGGCATTGTTGCGCTCCAGCGCCGTGACCAGATCGTTGAGCGTCAGGTTGTAGGCGGCCAGGCGCTTGGGGTCTGGCGCAATCTGGTATTCCTTGGCGAAGCCGCCGATGGTATTGATCTCGGCCACGCCTGGCACGTTGCGCAGCTGCGGTTTGATGATCCAATCCTGGATCACCCGCAGGTCGGTGGGGGTGTAAGGCGTACCGTCCTCTTTGCGCACACCGTCCTCGGCTTCGACGGTCCACAGGAAAATTTCCCCCAGGCCAGTGGAAATCGGCCCCATCGCGGTTTCGATGCCGTCGGGCAATTGCTCGCGCGCCACTTGCAGACGCTCGTTGACCAGTTGGCGGGCAAAGAACAGGTCGGTGCCGTCCTTGAAAATCACCGTGACCTGGGACAAACCGGAACGCGACAGCGAACGCGTCTGCTGCAGGCCCGGCAGGCCGGCCATGGCCGTCTCGATGGGAAAGGTGACGCGCTGCTCGGTTTCCAGCGGCGAAAAACCGGCCGCCGCCGAGTTGATCTGCACCTGTACGTTGGTGATGTCAGGTACCGCGTCGATGGGCAGTTTCTGATAGCTGGCGATGCCGACACCGGCCATCAACAGCACCGCCAGCAACACGATGATGCGCTGCTCGATGGCGAATTGGATAAGGCGCTCAAACATGGGGAATCACTCGCAGGATCAATGGGCGTGTTCGGCCGAGCCTTTGCCCAGTTCGGACTTGAGGATGAAGCTGCCAGCCGTCGCCACCTGCGCGCCGGCCTCCAGGCCTTTACGCACTTCGACGTAACCGTTTTCACTGACGCCCAGTTCAAGATGGCGGGTGATAAAGCCGTCCGCCGTGCGCACAAACACCGAGGGTTTGTCCTCGACGGTCTGGATAGCGGTTTGCGGCACGGTCACCTTGGCCTGGTAGGTATCGGTGGCCACTTGCACGGCCACGAACAAGCCCGGGCGCCAGGCGTCGTCAGGGTTGGGGACCGTCACCCGCACGGTAGCGGTGCGCGTCTGCTCACCGAGCAAGTTGCCCACATAGGCCACGGTACCCAGCACTTCGGTGCCCATTTCCGTCGAGCTGACTTTCACCGGTTTGCCCACGCGAACCTTGTTCAAGTCTTTGGGAAATACGCCGAAGGTGACCCACACCTGGGACAGGTCCGAGAGGGTGAAGGCATTGCTGGTTTCACTGACCACCTCGCCCACCCCCAGGTGTTTTTCCACCACCACACCGGCGAAGGGCGCACGCAGTTCATAACGATTGCCGCCGGCCAATACGGCAGTGCCGCTGAGCGCAGTCATTTTTTGCCGCGCATTGTTCAGGGCGATTTCGGCTTCTTGCAGAGTTTGCCGCGCCAGCAGGTAATCCTGTTCGGCAGAGATTTTGTCCTGCCACAACTGACGCTCGCGCTTGAAGGTAGTGCGCGCCAGTTCGACCCGGCGCTCGCTGGCGGCCAATTCGCTGCGCTGGTCGGAAATCTGCTGGCTGGCGATCACCGCCAACAGTTCGCCCTTCTTCACCGACTGGCCCAGGTTGACCTTCACCGCCTCCACCACGCCCGCCGCACGGGGCACGATGTGGGAGGTACGGTCTTCATCAAAACGCACCTCGCCCGGCAGCGTCAGCACGGTGCTGATGGCACGCGGTTGCGCCTGGGCCAACTGGATGCCGGCGGCTTGAATCTGCTGCTCGGTGAGTTCGAGCTTGCCTTCTTCTTCCTCGGCGTGGGCGAAGCCGGAAAGCATCAGGCCCAGGGCGACGGCGAGCGCCATGCCATGTTTTTTGTTCATCAGGAGACTCCAGGAAAAATCAAAAGCGGGCGAGGTCGCCGTAAATGCGTTCGATGCGTACCCAGGCCTCGGTGGCCTGGGCGGTGGCCGCAAGGTATTGGGTGCGGGCCGCGATCAAGGTGCGCTGGGCGTCGAGCACGTCGAGGAAGTTGAACTTGCCCATCTCGAAGCCACGGGTGGCGCTGTCTACCGCACTTTGTGCGGCGGGCAGGATCTGCTGGTTGAACGCGCGCACTTCGGTATTCGCGGTCTGCCACAGGTCCAGGGCCTGGCGGGTTTCGGTGCGCAGGCGCAGCTCCGCGGCGTTGCGCAGGTCGCGGGCCTGGTCGGCGCGTCGGGTGGCCGCGAGGATGTTGCCCTGGTTGCGGTTGAACAACGGGATCGGCATCGACACGCCCACCAGGTTCACCCGTTCGCGCACGCTGGCGTCGTATTGGCTGCCGATGGACACGTCCAGGTCCGGAATGCGCTGGGCTTTTTCCAGGCCCACGCTGGCTTCGTTCTGCACAATGTTGAGTTCGGCCAGGCGCAATTCGGCGGTCTGCTCAAGGCGTGCCAACAATGGCGCGGCGGCGGGTAACGCCGGTACGGAAGTGCTTGGCGTGGCGACGACCTGGAAGTCGGTGGCGGCGCTGCCGGTGCTGGTGGCCAGACGACGGTAGGCGTCAGTGAGGCCGATCTGTGCGCGGTTCAATTCCAGACGGATTTGCGACACCTGCACCTGGGCGCGAGTGGCTTCCACGGGTGACGACTTGCCAGCAGTGACGCGCCCGTTGGCGACCACCAGGCCGCGTTCGGCAAGCGTCATGGAGCGTTGCGCCAGGTCGAGGCGTTCCTGGGCGCGCAGGGCGCCGTAGTAGCTGTCGATGACCTCGGCGCGCAACAAGTTGCGGCGCTGCTCCAGGGTCAGCGCGGCGGCATCCTGGGCGCGGGTGGCCACTTCGATACGCGCACCGCGCTTGCCGCCCAGTTCCAGGGTCTGGCTGAGTTTGATGCTGGTGGTGCGGCTGTTGCGGCGGGTGTCTTCGGCGTCCCAGGAGGCCACCGGATTGGGGATCAAGCCGGCCTGTTGGCGGCCGCCTTCGGCGATGTCGATTTCCCATTGTGCGGCCGCCAGGTCCGGGTTGTTGGCGAAGGCGGTTTGCAAGGCAGCATCGAGGGTGAGGGGTTGTGTCTGGGCGGCGTTTGCGGATATCCACACTACCAATGCCGCCGCCCCCAACAGTGTTCTAACAAAAATTGCCATAACGAGAGTTCCACGTCCATGAAGTCGCTGAGGTTTCCCAGCGGGGGCAATGTAGCTTTCGGTACTTATCAGGGCCGTGGGCGAAAGATTACAAATCCGTTAGCCAGGCTCAGGCATGCACTTCGTCGTGATCGTCATGTTGAAAACCCTCGCCCTCGACCTGGATCGTGGCGTGGGAAATATCGAACTGTTCGTGCAGTAACTCCGTCACTCGGCTGAGGATCTGTTGCTCAGTGCCCTGGGACGCATCCGCGACCAGATGCGTACTCAGCACGTTCTTGCCACTGGTGAGGGCCCAGATATGCAGGTCGTGCACGTCCCTGACCCCCGGCACGCTGCGGATGGCCTGCTCCACCTGCTCGATGTCCACACCCTCCGGCACACCTTGCAGCAGGATGTTCATGCTCGCCTTGAGCAACGTCCAGGTGCGCGGCAATACCCAAAAGCCGATGGCGGCCGCGACCACGGAGTCAACCCAACCCCAGCCAGTGAACATGATCACCAGCGCGGCAATGATCACGCCGACGGAGCCCAGCATGTCGCTCCAGACTTCCAGGTAGGCGCCCTTGACGTTAAGGCTCTCGCCACTGGCAGCGCTGAGCAGGCGCATGGAGATCAGGTTGACCACCAGCCCCAGCAGCGCAATCACCAGCATGCCGGTGGACTGGATTTCGGCGGGCACCTGCAGCCGCTGGTAAGCCTCGTACAAGATGTAGAACGCCACGGCGAACAGCAGTAATGCATTGAAGGCGGCCGCCAGGATCTCGAACCGCGCATAACCGAAGGTGCGCTTGCGGTCTGCCGGGCGCTTGGCGACCTGGATCGCCACCAGGGAAATCGCCAGGGCCAGGGCGTCGGTCATCATGTGCGCTGCATCGGACAACAGCGCCAGGCTGCCGGTGACAAAGGCGCCGATGACTTCGGCCAGCATGAAACTGCCGGTCAGCCCCAGGGCGATCCATAACTTGCGTTCGTGGCCGGCGCGTACTTGGGCGTGGCTGTGTCCTGCGCTCATGAAATGTCCTCGTGGGTTGGGATGGGGCGGATCATAGAGCTATAGGCCAGTTCCACTGGCATGGTTTGCAAAATTGTCATCTGAGCGCCAGAGCGTCGTTAGCTTCGGGCGCACCAAAATCGTTCATGCACGCGTTGGGGGAGCGCTATCAGGTATGCTTTTCAGGCTGAAACAAAAAGAAACACATTAGCCAACCTGCTCGATAAGGAGTCCCGTCTTGGAGTTATCGACTGCCGCGTGGATGGTTCACGACACCCGCCTCATGCTCTGCGTGCTGTTGGCGATCGCCAGCATCATTGTGCTAATCAGCGCGACCAAACTGCCGCCCTTCCTGTCGATTTTGATCGGCACCTTTATCGCCGGGGTCGGCGCCGGCCTGCCGCCGGAAGAAGTGGCAAAGGCGTTCAGTAAAGGCGCCGGGGCGATTCTCGGCGAAGCCGGGATCATCATTGCCCTGGGTGCGATGCTCGGCGCGCTGATGGCCGAATCCGGCGCGGCCGACCGTATTGCCACCACGTTGCTCGGGCTGGGCAAAGGCAAGTCATTGCCCTGGGTGATGGCGTTGGTTGCCATGGTGATCGGCCTGCCGCTGTTCTTCGAAGTGGGCCTGGTGATGATGGTGCCGATCATCTTTGTGATGGCCAAGCGTTCAAACCAGCCATTGCTGAAAATCGCCATCCCTGCGCTGGCGGGCATGACCACCCTGCATGCCTTGATGCCGCCGCATCCGGGGCCGCTGATCGCCGTGGGCGCATTGCACGCCGACCTGGGCCTGACCATGTTGCTGGGCTTTTGCCTGGCGGTGCCGGCCGTGATCCTGGCCGGGCCGCTGTATGGCAACTGGCTGTCCAAGCGCCTGCACGTGGATGAACCGGCGGATATCGGCGCCTTGTTCAGCGCACCGCCCAAGGCCCCGCGCCAGCCGAGCTTCGGTGTGTCATTGCTGATCATTCTGTTGCCGGTGATCCTGATGCTCGGCAGCACCTTGGCCAAAGTCGCGTTGGCGCCGGAAAGCACCCTCGCCCTGACCTTGAAATTCCTCGGTGAACCGCTGGTCGCCCTCGGCCTGGCCGTAATCGCCGCGGTCGTCTGCCTGGGTTGGGCGGCGGGCATGCCACGCGCCGACGTCGGCAACACCCTGCGCAAAGCCCTGGCGCCTATCGCCGTACTGCTGCTGACCATCGGCGCCGGCGGCGGCCTCAAGCAAACCCTGCTGGACGCCGGCGTCAGCCAGACCATCAGCAAAGTCGCCGAAGGCGCGCACATGCCCTACTTGCTGCTGGCCTGGCTGATTGCCGTGGCCCTGCGCCAGGCCACCGGTTCGGCCACCGTGGCCACCACCACGACCGCCGGCATCCTCGCGCCGATGATGGCCGGGTTGGCGGCGACTCAAAGCTCATTGGTCGCCCTGGCCATCGGCGCCGGCTCGGTGTTCTTCTGCCACGTCAACGACGCCGGGTTCTGGATGGTGCGTGAGTACTTTGGCTTGCAGTTGAAGCAGACGATCTGGGTGTGGTCGGTGCTGCAGACGATTGTTTCGGTGGTTGGGTTGGTGGGTACCTTGTTGCTCTGGCACTTCCTGACCTGACCCTCAGGCGGCCAAGGTGTGGCGCTTGCCAAACAGCGCCACACTCGCTACCCCAACCGCCCCCATCACCACGCAATACCCCACGCAGATCCACGGGCTGGTTGGCATCAGCGCGATCAACAACAACGGTGTAGTACTTGCCCAGAGTGCGTAGGCAATGTTGTAGGTGAAGGAAATGCCCGACACCCGCACCTGCGCCGGAAACAGCCCGACCATCACCGACGGCACCGCGCCCACCACGCCGCAACTCAGGCCCGCCACGGCATACGCCGCGCCGAGCCACACGCCGCCGGCGATCAGGCTGGCGTACAGCAGCGCAATGCCCACCGGCAGCAACAGGCTGTAGACCAATACCGCGCGCCACGCGCCGATGCGGTCCACCAGCAGGCCAGCGAGGACGCAGCCGATATTCAGGAAGACGATGCCCAGGGCACTCAGAGCGAAGGTGTGGCTGGGGCTCATGCCGAAGGTTTTCTGCATCATGGTCGGGGTGATGACCACCAGCACCACCACGGCAGACGTCAGCACGCAGGTGAGGATCATCGCCGGCAGCAGCACGGCGCGATGGTCGCGCAGCACGGTGCGCAAGGGCATTTCGGCAGCGGCCTGGCGACGCGCCTGCATCTCTAGGAATACCGGGGTCTCGCTGAGCCAGCGGCGCAGCCATACGCCGATCACGCCGAATACGCCGCCGAGCAGGAAGGGGAAGCGCCAGGCGTAGTCGAGGATCTCGGCGGGGGTGAAGACTTGCGCGAGCAAAGTGGCGGTCAGCGCCCCCAGCAGGTAACCGAAGGTCAGGCCGGCCTGCAAAAAACCCAAGGCATAGCCACGATGGTGACGCGGCGCGTGCTCGGCGACGAAGGTCCAGGCGCTGGGCACTTCGCCGCCCACCGCTGCGCCTTGCAGCACGCGCAGCGCCAGCAGGATCAGCGGGGCGAAATAGCCGATTTGCGCATAGGTCGGCATGACGCCGATCAGCAGGCAGGGCAAGGCCATCATGAGAATGCTCAGGCTGAAGACGCGCTTGCGTCCCAGGTGGTCTGCAAAGTGCGCCATCAGGATGCCGCCCAGTGGACGGGCGAGGTAACCGGTGACGAAGATGCCAAAGCTTTGCAGCAGGCGCAGCCACTCGGGCATTTCTGGGGGGAAGAACAGTTGGCTGAGGGTCAGCGCAAAGAACACGAAGATAATGAAGTCGTAGATTTCCAGGGCTCCACCCAAGGCGGCCAGGCCCAGGGTTTTGTAGTCGGAGCGGGAAAAACGCTGCGCCCGTGGGGAAAAGGTGGCAGTCATGTGCAGGCTCGGCAGACAAACAAAATGGCGTGCAGGTTATGAGCTGAGCCCATCGATGGCAATCGCGGCGGATATATTTGTTTTCCTCATTGATCGTTGAAGATAACTACATTCCCAAATCAATGGCCGTAGAGGAACATGCCGTAAAACTGCCAAACCCCATAATAACTACAAGAGGAAAGACTCGTGGCCGATGCTATCGAAGACAGCCGCTATGCCCGATTTGCCCTGCGTTGCTCCAACTTCGCCGAGCGCTGGTTTCCTGACTCCTGGGTGTTTGCCGCCCTTGCCGTGATTATCGTCGCCGTCGCGACCCTGGGCATGGGCGCCGCACCGGCCGAAGCGGCCAAGGCATTTGGCGATGGGTTCTGGAGCCTGATCCCGTTCACCATGCAGATGGCCTTTGTGGTGATCGGCGGTTACGTGGTCGCCAGCTCACCACCCGCAATAAAATTGATCGACCGCCTGGCACGTATTCCCAAGAATGGCCGTTCGGCCGTGGCCTGGGTGGCGTTGATTTCCATGGTGGCTTCATTGCTTAACTGGGGCCTGTCCCTGGTGTTCGGCGGTTTGTTGGTAAGGGCATTGGCCCGACGCACGGACTTGCGCATGGACTACCGCGCCGCTGGCGCTGCGGCGTACCTGGGTCTGGGTGCCGTATGGGCGCTGGGGCTGTCGTCGTCGGCCGCGCAGTTGCAGGCCAACCCGGCCAGCTTGCCGCCGTCGATCCTGTCGATCACTGGGATGATCCCGTTCACCGAGACCATTTTTTTGTGGCAATCCGGCGTGCTGTTGCTGGCGCTGATCGTAGTGTCGCTGATCATCGCCTACGCCACCGCGCCTGGCCCCAACAGCGCCCGGGATGCCAAGGCCTGCGGCATTGACCCGGCCTTCAACCTGCCCAAGCCGCAGGCGCCGACGCGCCCCGGTGAATGGCTGGAACACAGCCCGTTGCTGACGATTCTGCTGGCGTTGCTGGCGGCCGGATGGCTGTTCCATGAGTTCTCGACCAAGCCGGCAATCAGCGCCATCTCGGGGCTCAATACCTATAACTTCCTGTTCATCATGGTGGGCGCGCTGCTGCACTGGCGCCCGCGCAGCTTCCTCGATGCCGTGGCCCGTGCGGTGCCGACCACCACCGGCGTGCTGATCCAGTTCCCGCTGTACGGTTCGATCGCCGCACTGATGACGGTGGTGAAGGGAGGCGACGGCCAGACCCTGGCGCACCATATCTCGACGTTCTTCACCTCCATCGCCTCCCACGACACCTACGCCCTGCTGATGGGTGTGTACTCGGCAGTGCTGGGCTTCTTCATCCCCTCGGGTGGCGGCAAGTGGATCATCGAAGCGCCGTATGTGATGCAAGTGGCCAATGACCTGCAATACCACCTGGGCTGGGCGGTGCAGATCTACAACGCCGCCGAGGCGCTGCCGAACTTGATCAACCCGTTTTATATGTTGCCGTTGCTGGGTGTGCTGGGCCTGAAGGCGCGGGATTTGATCGGGTTTTCATTTGTGCAGTTGCTGGTGCATACGCCGCTGGTGTTGTTTCTGCTGTGGGCGTTGGGAACGACGCTGAAGTATTTGCCGCCTGTGATGCCTTAAAAGGGGTCGGTGCGGGCTTGCTCGAGAATGCGGAGTGTCAGTAGCGGATTCATTAACTGATCCATCGCATTCGCGAGCAAGCCCGCTCCCACAGTTTGTTTTGTAGCGCTCTTAAACCTGTCTTTGTTCCGTCACATTCCGTTGCTACCGTCCTGCGAAATATCTTGCAACATCTCGCCAAGGACTCCCCCGCAATGAGTGATGAGCACGAAGACCTTCCCTCCTCCGATTCCGCCATCCAACCGACGGTAGACACCAGCCGCCGGCGCTTCCTCGGCGGTGCGGCGGTGTTGGGCGTGGGTGCGACTTTGAGTGCCTGCGGCAATACCAGCGAAGCACCGAGCCCACCCGTGACCCGGCCGCTCACGCCTCAGGAGTTGGATAAGGCATTGCGCGAGCAGGTGAAGACCGTGGTGGTGATCTACGCCGAGAACCGCAGCTTCAACAACCTGTTTGCAGATTTCCCCGGGGTGGAGCAACCGCTGTCGGCGTTAACCGCCAAGGACTTCCAGCAGCGCGACCGCGATGGCAGCGTATTGCCTGCCCTGCCACCGAGCTGGGGCGGTGTGTTGCAGGTCGGCCCGCAAACGGTGGACGGGGTGACTTACCCCAGTGAAGTGCAATTTCAGCAAAACCTGCCCAACGCACCCTTCGCCCTCAAAGGCCCGCAGGGCGAAGACCTGCCATTGAGCCTGGTGACCCGCGACCTGTGGCACGTGTTCTACCAGAACCAGATGCAGATCAACGGCGGCAAGAATGATGGTTTTGTCGCCTGGGGTGATTCCGGTGGGCTGGTGATGGGCCATTACGCCCAGAGCCGTTATGCCCTGCGCCTGTGGGACGTGGCCAAGGAGTTTGTGCTGTGCGATAACTTCTTCCAGGGCGCGTTTGGTGGTTCGTTCCTTAACCACCAGTACCTGATCAGCGCCACCGCGCCGTTTTATCCCAATGCCGCGCAGTCGGTGGCCAAAGCGCAGATCGCCACGCTGCAAAGCGATGACCCTCGCGGCACACGCCTCAAACCCTTGGACACGTCACCGGCCAGCGCCATGACCGGCCCGCCGCAATTCGGCCCCAGCGCACTGACACCCGATGGTTACGGGGTAAACACCCTGGCCCCGCCCTACTGGCCCACCTGGATCCGCGACCCGCAGAACCCGGATTATTCCAAGCCCGACCTGCCCAATGTGCTGGTGCCGCAAACCCACGAGCATATTGGCGACAAGCTGTCGAAGAAGAACATCGACTGGGCCTGGTACGCCGGTGCGTGGCAAGCCACCCTGGAGCAGTTCAAGGACTCCGGCGGCATCCCCAAGATCCCGAATTTCCAGTACCACCACCAGCCGTTCAATTACTTCAAACAGCAAGGGCCGCAAAACCCCGCAGAACGTGCCAAGCGCTTGCGCGACGGTGGCTTGGGCGATGAGTCGAGCACCAACCGGTTCTTCGCCGACGCCCAGTCCGGCAAGCTGCCCGCCGTGAGCTTCTACAAACCCCAGGGCAACCTGAACATGCACGCCGGTTATGCCGACGTGGCCTCGGGCGACCGCCATATCGCCCGCGCCTTGAAGGTGCTGCAAGAAAGCCCGCAGTGGAAAAACATGGTGGTGGTGGTGACCGTGGATGAAAACGGCGGCTGGTGGGACCACGTGGCGCCGCCCCAGGGTGACCGCTGGGGCCCAGGCTCGCGGGTGCCGGCGCTGGTGGTGTCGCCGTTTGCCCGCAAAGGCACGGTGGACCATACGGTGTACGACACGGCATCGATCCTGCGTTTGATCACCCGGGTGTTCCAATTGGAGACCCTGGACGGCCTCAAGCAGCGTGATGACGCGATGATCGCGCGCGGCCAGAAGCCCATGGGCGATCTGAGCAATGCTCTGCAGTTCAGCCTGTAGGGGCTTATCCAATAACGACATGCCGGGCGATTTAACACGCGATTTTCCTGGTCAGCCGCTACTGTGTGCAGGTGGGCTTCCATCCCGCGCAGACGGGCTTCGCTGACAAGGAATTGACTATGTTTAAACCGACCAGGCTGTCCTTCACCCTCGCCGCACTACTGGCGAGTGCGGTCGTACAGGCCGACATCGAGGTGCCACTGGGCAGCACGCAGCGCGTCACCCAGTTGTTCGCGTACCCCAATAACTGCAACGTGATCTGCTTTCGGCCATGGTCACTGGAGCAGACCGCCGAACACTATTTGAACCAGAGCCTGCAACGTGATGGTTACAGCCGGGCCAAGGTCAGTGTGAAGACCCACGACGGTCAGGTCATGGCGACCTTCAGCGGCGTGCCAGACGGTTACGGCCAGCCACTGACCACGCTGCTCAATACCGCCGACCTGGCTTACCAAGGTGCGCGCCAGCTCAACAGCGATGGCAAATGGGCCTACAACTGGTACCTGTTCCTGCCGTTAGGCATGGCCTTGGAAAACCGCAAAAGCATTGAGCTGTTGCACTTCCCTCCGGATTACTCGCTGACCCAGGCTCAGGATTACCTGGAATCGGCCACCACCGACCGCTGGGCCACCTTGTTAAGCGAAAATGGCGTACCGGCCACGGAAACGCCGGCGTACCAGACCATCATCGATATCGCGCCCATCGCTGCGCCGTCCAATGCCGGCAAAGACCTGGAAACCGTCTACGGGTATTTCACCGACTACCAGACCCGCATGGTCAAGGAGCTGAGCCTGCGCCCTGGCGGCGCATTGCCGATGGTGGCCTTCGGCGCGCCGGTGCGTAGCTGGATCCAGCAACAATACGGGCAAACCGTGGGCGTGCTGAGCCTGGCGCAGATCAGCCCGGAGCCTGGCAAAACCGTCTCGGTATTGGGCGCCAACCACCCCAGCTACATTTGGTATGCCGCCAGCCCCGACAGCTATGACGGTGACGAGCAAAAAGCCGACGACGCCGGCTTGAAAGTGATGGGCCAGGACTTGAGCGCCGCCTGCTGGCAAGCCGGCATGGGCCAGAAGCCCGCCAGCGATGCCAATGTATTGCTCAAGGCCTGCCAGAACACGTGGCAGGTCACGCGCAAGGAGCAGACGTGTGAGTTGTTCTACACCTCGGTGCGCCACCTGACACCCGAGCAGGCCAACGCCAAGTGCGCCACAGCGCCCATCAAGGCGCAGTTGAAACAGCTGAGAAATGCCGCCCCCGCCCCCACCGTCACGGCCCCTGCGCTTTAAGGTGAATAAACCGTTTCTACTGTCAACTTTGACAGTAGAAATCGGATCCCACTTCGGCGAATCTTGGGCCGCGCCCATTTGCTGCAAGACTGGCCGCCAGGTCCGCAGGTCCATGCAGCCCCGTTCAGGAGAGTGATGAAAACTCGAGCCATGGATAAGGCTAAAGCGGCTGTGAATGACGGCCTCTATCCCTTTGAGACGCTGCAGGTGGAACAGGGTTACCCCTCGACCGCACAATTCAAGGTCGTGCGATACCCTAATGGCAAGAGGGGTGGAATCAAGGCGCGCATCGACTTTGACAGTCGAGTACGCATCGCCCTGGTTTCAGGCTACGCAGTCAGCGAGCGCCGCTCGCATACGCTGCAACTGTCGTCGCGTATCCACTTGTACGATAGCTGGTTCTGCGGCCTGATACGGCACTCCTGCAAGCCCAACGTGCTCCTGGACACCACGTACATGGAACTATGGACCCTGAACACCATTACCGCAGGCAGCCTGCTGACCCTGGATTACGCCATAACCGAAGACGCGCTGTACCGGCAGTTCGCTTGCCATTGCGGCGAGCTGAACTGCCGGGGTTGGATCACCGGCAGCAAAGAGCCGTTGAACGCCCAAGGCCTGGCCTGGTGGCACGAAAACAAACGGCTCTAGGCTTCGCCCAACGGACGCAGGCGGTATTGCGGCGGCAGTTGCTCGAAGCCACTGATGGTGGTGTTCAAACTCTTCCAGCGACCGTCCTTGATGCCATAGATGCAGCCATGGATCGACAGGCTCTGCCCACGATGCCAGGCATTTTGCACAATGCTGGTGTGGCCGACGTTGGCCACCTGCTGGATCACGTTGAGCTCGCACATGCGGTCCACACGCTCTTCTTCGGTCGGCAACTGGGCCAGCACATCGCGGTTTTCGTAGTAAAGGTCGCGAATGGTGCGCAGCCAGCCGTCGATCAGGCCGAACTGGCGGTCCTGCATCGACGCACGCACGCCGCCACAGCCGTAGTGACCGGTGACGAGGATGTGTTTGACCTTGAGCACGTCCACCGCGTACTGGATCACCGACAGGCAGTTGAGGTCAGTGTGCAGCACCACGTTGGCGACGTTGCGATGCACAAACAGATCACCGGGCAACATGCCGACGATCTCGTTGGCCGGTACACGGGCATCGGAGCAGCCGATCCACAGGTATTCCGGGGTCTGCTGGCGGGCGAGCTTGGCGAAGAATTCGGGATCTTCCTGTTTGATCGCGTCCGCCCAGCGTTCGTTGTTATCAAGCAGGTCTTGTAGTTCGTTCATCAGGGAAGCCTCAGGAATGATGCGCAGGTTTGTGACTGACAAGCCCTCGTCCGGGTCACGCCAGGCGCTAATTAGCTTGAATTTTTTGGCTGCCATGCCTGTCCACACACTATAAGCCCCACAGTATGAGGATTGGCCATGACTGAATCACGACGTCCCTACGGCGCAACACAGCCGGAACCGATCGATGACAACGAAGACCGCATGGGTGAGATGCGCGAGCTGGATTTTGACGAGCAGGACCAGACTGCGGAAATCGGCGACGAGTTGCCGCGCCGTGAGCGCGACCATCTGATGCCCGACGAACGGGTGCGCGAAGCCGGGCTGACCGGCGCTTCGACGGATGATCATGAATCCACCGATGACGATATGAGCCCGCAGACGCTGATCCGTGAGGACGGCGCACGAGATGCGCAGGAGGAAGGCGAAGACAATGCCGCCGACTATGACTTGAGCGTCGTGGGAGAAAATGACATTGGCGGCGGGAGTGGGCTGGATGAGGCGGAACTGGCTGATCTGGACCCACTGAACGGCAAGCGCTGACCCTATGGGAGCTGGCTTGCCTGCGATGGTATCACTGCGGCGTTACTTGAAAACCGAGGTGCCTGCATCGCGGGCAAGCCCTGCTCCCACAGAGGCTCTGCACATAGGGGGCTGTGTATTTAATCAACCAGGGTGCAGGCCATCACGACTGCATCTTCGCGGCCACCCACAGCGGGGTAGTAATCCCGGCGACGGCCGATCTCGTTGAAGCCATAACGCTCATACAGGCGAAACGCGCCGGTATTGCTGTCCCGCACTTCGAGGAAGCATTCTCGCGCATTGGCGGCATAGGCACGCGACATCAAATGCTCCAGCAGCGCCAGGCCCAAACCACGGCCCTGGTTTTCCGGTTTCACGGTAATGTTCAGCAGGTGCGCTTCATCGAGGATGATCTGCACTACCCCATGCCCCACTTGCTGCTCGCCTTCGAACATCAGCCAGATCTGGTACTTGCCCAGCCCGTCGAGAAAAATCCCGCGGGTCCAGGGGTGGCTGAACGCCGCGTATTCGATTTTCAGCACGGCGTCGAGGTCAGCCTCGGTCATCGGGCGAAAGGATAAAGCCTCACTCATCAGTTGTTTTCCAGCGCGCCATCAGCCGGCGCATGGCTTGCCAGACATCAGCCTTACGCTGTGGCTCTTCCATTAATAATTCCAGGCCCGGCAGGGCCCACACCGACCCCAGGCCTTCAACCTGCAGCTCGCGGTACCAGGCCTCAGCGTTGGCTTCACCGGCAAACCGCACGGCGGGCAGGCCAATCAGCCACAGGCACACGCAGGGCTCGTCTTCCAGGCGTGCCGAGACAAACCCCTGGACGAAATCTCGTGCGGCCTCCGGGCCCTGGTCCATGGTGCCGCGCACCAGCAGCGGCCAGCGCACCGGCTCACCGACTATCTGAGGACTGTCAGGCAGGCCGGCGGCGCGCAGCATGTCCTTGAGCAACAGGTAGGCCGGGTCGCGGGACTGGAAACGCTCGCCGGTCGGCAGTTCCACCAGCAACAGGCAACGCCCGGCCCGCAGCAATTGCAGGGCAAAGCGTGGCGGCGGCACCACGGGCGCCTTGGCCACCGGCGCAGCCTCCTCCACCACCTTGGCAGCCTTGGTCGCCGGCGCAGGGCGCGGCACTTCGATCTTGGCCCGCTCGACCGCCGGGCGCGTCTCTGGGGTGGGTTTGACCACCGCCACGGGCGCGGCCGCCTCTTCTCCCGACGACTCGAACGCCTCGTAGGGCTCAAGCGCCTGCAACAACTCGGGCCGCGATGGTGCGGCAAACGGCAGTTCGGTGCGGGGCAGCCAGTTGACCACCTGCATGGCGGTCAAGTAAGCGCGACGTCGGGACTCGATAAGCACAGCTCGGCCACTTGTGGATAAGTAAAGAGCGGGGATTCTACCGCTGTTCGGCCACAATCGCCCACTGCGCACTGACCGGCTGTGGATAAATCCCGCGCCTGATGCAGTACAATCGCGACTTTTAATCGCCAACCAGCCGGCCATTCCCATGATCGAACCCAAGCGCGTCCTGCGCGCCCTCGCCGAACACTGGGCCTTACTTGAGCCTCTGTGCGAACACTTCGACCAAGGCACCCTGAGCCTGGGCGAGCTGCGCGCGCAATTGGCCGCCCAACAACTGGACAGCACGCCCCAGGACATCACCAGCCTGCTGGACGTGTGGATTCGCCTGGATATCCTGGTACCTGTCGCCAAGAGCCCGAACCGTTTCGAGCTCAACGCGCAGATCCACGACTTCCTCGCCTATCTTCGCAAGGAGCACCGGCTTGGCCTGTGCCTGGAAATCGAAGCCTACCTGCGCCACCTGGAGCGCCTGGCCGGTTATATCCAGGACGCCTTCGACATCCGCGACGGCCATGACCTGGCTCGGCAACTGCGCCTGCTGGATATGCGCGTGCGCGACGTGCTGAAAAAACTTGCCAACGACGAACAGGCCCTCGCCGCCGTGGCTGACCGCGCCAAGACCAGCGACCGCCAGATTCCGTTGCGCCAGCGCTACGCCGAAGTACTGGCGACCTGGGACGAATACGTCGAGCCGATGATCCAGTTGGTGAACGCCGACGGCGCCTTCGAGCAAGGCGTGCGTAAGGTGGAAAACGTGCTGCTGCGCATGCTCACCGAGCAACAGCGTCTTGGCCACCTGGTGGACGACGACATGCTGCTGCGCACCCACGCACGCATTCTCGAAATGCAAACCAGCGCCCAGCTGACCTTGCGCCATGCACGGGAGTTGCTGCTGCCGCTGCGTGAAGAAGCACGCCGGCATAACGCCGTGACTCGCGGTGCGGCGCTGGCCCTGTCGGCGATTCGCCGCAAAGGCCTGGACGCGGTGCCGCAAGCGGCGATGCCGATGTTCACGCGGCCGCAAAGTACCTTCCTGGGCAGTGCCAGCCAGGTCGAAGCCTATGTGTACGCCTTGGCGAATTTCGAGCCGAAACCGGCGCGTTTCCCCAAGGCGCACAAGTCGCACAAAGGCGAAGCCCCGCGCGCACCGCGTACGGTCAAGGAAATGCTTGAACGCTGCGAAGACGCGTTGCCAATGCCGGACCTGATGACCTGGCTGCTGGAGCAGGAACCGGACGGCGCCACCGATGAATTGCTGTACTGGTTCTCGCGCCTGTCCCGGGAAAAACGCTTCAAGCGCGAGCGCCTGGAACGTCGCGATTACCACACCCACGAGCACCAGGTCAGCCTGCGCTCCTTCGCCCTGCTCCCGGCCGGCGTCGATGCCACCGAGAATTCTGCGAGCACGCCTTATGCATCTTGATCTATCCGAACTGTCCCAACTGGCGCCGATCTTTCGCGAGCTGTTCAAGGGTTACCACGTCAGCCGCCGCGACCCGGAGCTGTACGCGCAATTGTCGAACTTCCAGGACCAGTACCGCACGCTGTTCAAGGCGCTGGGCTTTGAGCTGGTATGCGATACCCGCGGTTTCTACTACTTCGTCCCGGACACCGCCGTGGCTGCCGCGCAGGTGAACAAAACCGCCCAGCGCCTGGCCTTGTTTACTTTCATCATCGTCGAACACCTGGCCGACCAAGGCCGCGACCCGGTTGCCGTGCTCGACGGCGGCAGCCTGGGCCGTGATGAATTGCCTTCGTTGCTGGAGAAATACCGTGACCTGTTTATCCAGGCCGAGGTGCAAACCCAGGAAGAACTCGAAGAAAAAATCATGCGCCGCATGACCCAACTGGGTTTTGCCAGCGAAGACAACGGTATCTACCGCTTCCTGCCGCCGATGCACCGCTTCCTGGATGTATGCCTGTCGGTGCAGCAAGACCGCGACCTCGCCGCCAGCGTGCACAGCGTACTGCCACTGCCAGCACCGGTGATTATCGACGAAGACAGCGATGAGAAACTGCTGAAGACCGATGACCCGCTGGATTTGAGCGCCTTCACTGAGGAAAGCGAAGAAGATGCCCTGGCCCGTGCCATTGCCGAAGAACAGGAGACCGACGCATGAGTAAGGAACGCTACGGCATCCGCCGCTTCGCCCTATTGAACACCGCCGGTTACAGCCTGGGGTTGTTCCCGCTGGAAGAACCGCTGTCGGTGTACGGCGCCAACAACCTGGGTAAATCCGCCTCGATCAACGCCTTGCAGTTCCCGATCCTGGCACGTATGTCGGACATGAGCTTCGGCAAGTACACCCTGGAACAATCACGGCGCTTCTACTTTGCCACCGACACCAGCTACATCCTGGTAGAAGTCTCGCTGCCCCACGGCCCCCACGTCATCGGCGTGGTCGGCCGCGGCCCGGGCGGCGGCTTTGGTCACCAGTTCTTTGCCTACGCCGGCAAGCTGGACCTGGCCCACTACCAGAAAAACGACACCTGCCTGCGCCAGAAAGAGCTGTTCACCAACCTTGAGCGCGAGGGCCTCAAAGCCTACGAACTCAAGCCTGATGAGCTGCGGCGCTTGCTGGTAGGCGGGCATACGTCGATCCCGCTGGACCTGACCCTGATTCCGCTGCGCTCCACCAGCGAGCAGAGCCTGAAGACGTTCCGCGCGCTGTTTATCAACCTGCTACACATGCGCGAAATCACCGCGGCCAAGCTCAAGCAACTGTTCCTTGATGCCTTCGAACACAGCCTGCGTTCGGGCAGTGTCGATTACATCGCAGCCTGTGAAGAAGCCTTCCGCGATGTGCGACGCATGGAGCAGGACTACAACTCGCTGGTGGCAGCCGGCCCCTTGGTTGAAGCCTTGGCCAATGGCGTGAAACAGCGCGACGCCCTGCGCGGCAAACTGCATCGCCTGTCGCCACTGCTGGATTCATTGCTGGGCACTTGGTCGGACTACGCCAGTGCGCGCAAGGAAGAGCTGACCATCCAGGCCGAACACTACCGCAACGAGCAGGACGCGCTGCAAAACGACCAGCGCGGCGGCACACAGGAGCTGATGCGCCTGGAGCGCGAAATCAGCGGCATCCAGCGTTGGTTGGGCGAGTTGTCGGTGCTCAAGCATCGCTTTGCCCTGGTGGATGACGTCAAGATGCTGGAGCAACAACTGCTCGCCGCCAAAGACGCCCACGATGAACTGGCGGGCGCCTTGGCGCAGTCGCGACAGTTCAGCGCCGAGGACCTGGACGAGCGCCTGCGCGACCTGGAAAAGCGCTTGAAGTCGGTCAAGCAGCAGCTCGATCACGCGGACAACAACAGCTACGCCAAGCTGCGCGAAGAGTTCTCGCAGCAGGATGTCGAGCGCCTGATGCGCCTGTTCAACAGCTCGTTGTTCAGCCTGCCGCTGGGCGAACATGGCATCACGCTGGACGAGGACGGCCAGTGGGTCAAATCCCTGGAGCAGATCCTCGATGGCTTCAAGGGCGAGCGTTTTGAAGTGCCGGGGCTGTCCATCGATATCTCCCACATCGAGCCGCCGGCACTGCAAGCCCTGGCGGACCGCGCCGCGTTGCGTGACCAGAAAGAACGTCTGGAAAAAGAACTCAAGCAACTGAAAACCCAGCAGGCCGTGGCGTCCGACCGCGCTGCAAGCAAGACCCAGACCGAAGCGCTGTACCAGCAGGTGCTGGACGCCCAGAAGGCTTTGGAAGACTTCCGCCGCACCCAGACCCTGAGCGCCGAAGAAGGCGAGAAGCTGGAAAACCTGGCGCAGATGGAAGCCGCCCAGGACGAGTTGAAACGTTCCAGCGATGCCTTTACCGAGCGCGTCCAGCAACTGTCGGCCAAGCTGCAATTGGTCGGCCGCCAGATCGGCGATATGGAAGCCAAGCAACGCACGCTGGATGACGCCTTGCGCCGTCGTCAGCTCTTGCCGGCGGACCTGCCGTTCGGCACGCCATTCATGGACCCGGTCGACGACTCCATGGACAACCTGCTGCCGCTGCTCAATGACTATCAGGACAGTTGGCAGGGCTTGCTGCGCGCCGATGGCCAGATCGAAGCGCTGTACGCCCAGGTGCGTCTCAAGGGCGTGGCCAAGTTCGACAGCGAAGATGACATGGAGCGTCGCCTGCAGCTGCTGATCAACGCTTATGCGCACCGCACCGATGAGGCGTTGACGCTTGGTAAGGCACGTCGTGCGGCGGTCACCGATATCGCCCGTACCCTGCGCAATATCCGCAGCGACTACGACAGCCTTGAACACCAGTTGGCGCTGTTCAACCGCGAGATCAACAAGCGCCAGGTGTCCAACCTGCAGAGCTTTCGCATCGTGCTGGCGCCGAACAAGGAAGCCCTCAAGCATATCGACCAGATCATCCACAGTGCCGGTCAGTATGAAGAAGGCGAGACCCTCTCGGTGTTCGACCTCAGCCAGAGCGCCGAACAGGACAACAAGAACGAAGAAGCCAAGGAATACCTGGCTCGCCTGGTAGCCGCCAACCATAACCAGTTGGGCCTCAAGGACTTGTTCGAATTGGCGTTCGAGATCACCAAGGTCAACGGCCAGCCGGTGATCCATACCGACATCGACGGCGCTGCGTCCAACGGCACCACCATGACCATCAAGGCGCTGACCAACATGTACCTGTTGCTGCACTTGATGGACCGCGACCAGGCCGGTCGCGTACGGTTGCCGTACTACCTCGATGAAGCGGCAGACATCGATGAGAAGAACCAGGCCGCCTTGCTGGAAACCAGCTTGCAGCTGGGCTTCGTGCCGATCCTGGCGAGTGTAAAGCCGCAGGTCTCTGCCCAGGTGGCGATTGACCTGGAAGGCGGCAGCGGGCCGAACGGGATCTACATCGATGAGGCGGACTGGAAGTACATCCGTCGCCATGATGTGGTGAAGGCGACGATGAATGTACAGGCGGACGAGCCGGAGCTGGATGAGGTCTGACGGGTTGTACTGAAAGGCAAAAAGGCCGCGATCCTTTGGATCGCGGCCTTTTTTTCGGTTTGGGATTTGCGGTGTGTTTGTGGGCCTCATCGCGGGCAAGCCCGGCTCCCACAGGGATATGCATTTTCAGCAAGTATGCATTCCAACTATGGGAGCCGGGCTTGCCCGCGATAGCCGCGCCTCGGTTTATTTACCGAGTGGAATCTTAGGCGCCCAGGTCAGCCACTCATCCTCAAACTTGTCGAACAACGGGAACGTCTGCTGCGGCCGTGCCGGGTTACCCATGCGCTCGCCATCCGGGGTGGCAAAGGCGATCCCGCCGGCCACCAGCGTTTCCAGGGACTCGGTACGCACGGTCGCGCCCTTGAACAAGCCGAAGTCGAGGCCAAAGCCGCTGGTGTTCCAGAAGCGGCTGCCACTGCGTACCAGCGGCGCGTACTTGGGTTCGATCAGGATGTGCACCAGCACGCGGTCAGCGGTCTGGCCCAACTCGTAGCCGGTGACTTTACCCACCGTCACTTCACGGTAGGTGACCGGTACCCCTTCCTTCAGCGAACCACGGCGGGCGGCGCTGAGTGTGAGGCTCAGGCCAGCCTCCTGATGCACCGCTTCGGGCGGCTGGGCCAGGGCGACAAAACTCTTTTGCGGGCCGGCATTTTTCGCGGCCGGTTGCACTTCGATGTATTGGCCGGTGACCAGGGTCTCCAGGTTAGCCGTCTTCATCAGGCCCAGTTCCGGCTTGACCACCCAGAACTGACTGCCCGTACGCGCAATGCGGTCCGCGACCTGAGTGATACGCGCCTTGAGCAGCACCGACTGCATGTCGGCACTGAGGTCGACACTTTCGATCTTGCCGACATCCAACCCCTTGAAGCGCACCGGTGTGCCGGCGCTCAGGCCGTCGGCGCGGTCGACTTTGATGGTCACCAGAGTGCCGTGCTGGTTGGCGGCATCACGGTCGGCATACAGGCGAAAGCGCGGGATGCGATGTTTCAATGGCACATTCGGTTCCGGCGTTTCGAAGGCGATACCACCCGCCATCAGGCTGGCCAGGGACTCGCTTTTGACCTGGATGCCGCCGGTGAGGCCGCCCGTAAGGGTGACGCCGCTGGCATTCCAGAAGCGCGTCGAGCCGTTGACCAGGCTTTCGTATTCCTTCTCGATATGAACGCCGATCACCAGCTGTTTTTTCTTGCGTGAAAACTGGTAGCTCTGCACCGAACCGACTTTGACCTGTTTGTACAGAATCGGGCTGCCGACATCCAACGAGCCCAGGCTGTCGGTGAGCAGCACCATGTGCAGCCCCGGGGAACGCAGGTCCAAAGGCGGGGCCTTGGCGCGGGCTACGTATTCGCGTTGTGGCGGGGTGCCTTTGTCGCCTGGGCGAATCGCGATGTAGTTGCCCTTGACCAAGGCCTCCAGGCCAGTGATGCCTGCCAGGGAGATGGACGGCTTGACCACCCAGAATTGCGTGTCTTCGACCAGGTAATCTTCAGCCAATGGATCGAGGGTCAGCTCGGCGCTGGCGCTGGACAGGTCCGGATCGATCTTCAGGGTTTTCAGGCTGCCGACCTGGATGCCTTTGTACATGACCGGCGTACGCCCGGCCTGCAGGCCTTCAAAGTCAGTGAGCTTGACCTTGACCTTGATCCCCGCTGCGGCGGCATCGAAATCTTCGTATAGGCGGAAAGGCAGGCTCGGGTCGGTGGGCGGGCTGTCTTTGCGGTTTTCAGGAGTGGCGAAGGCGATACCTCCGGCGACAATGCTGGAGAGGGATTCGCTGCGCACTTTCAAGCCGGAAAGGTTGGCGTCGATACTGATGCCGCTGGCATTCCAGAAACGCGTGTGTTTGCGCACCAGGTTGGCGTAGGTCGGCTCGATATAGACCTTGATCTCGACGGTGCTCTGGTCTTCAGACAGCAGGTAGCTTTTAACCTGGCCGACCTGAATCTGCTTGTAGAACACCGGGCTGCCACGGTTCAGCGAGCCCAGGCGATCGGCCTTGAGGGTCAGGTGCAAGCCGGGCTTGGCGTCGGATAACGGCGGTTCTTCGGAGAGCGCCTTGAACTTGCGCGTGGGCTCGCCGTCACCGGGGCTGGCGGCGATGTAGTTACCTGAAACCAGGGTTTCCAAGCCGGTGATGCCGGCAAGGCTGACGCTGGGCTTGACCAACCAGAAGCGGGTGTTGGTCTTCAGGTACTGCTCAACGTCCTTGTTCATCTCGATGGTGGCGATCACCCCGCGATTGCTGCCCTCGTCATCCAGGGCCAGGGTTTTGACCTTGCCCACGGTCATGCCTTTGTAGACCACTTCGGTCTTGTTGATCTGAATGCCTTCACCGCTCTCAAAGCGAACTTGAATCTCGATACCTTGCTGGGAATAGGCACGCCACCCCAGCCAGCCACCGATGATCAGGGCAATCAGGGGCAACACCCAAATGGCCGACCAGTTAGAGGCTGGGCGGGTTTTAGCTTTAGGCAAATCACTCATGGTCGTCGTCCGACTCCGTGTTATCCCAAATCAGTCGGGGATCGAAAGTTACTGCGGCAAGCATCGTCAAGATCACCACACTGGCGAACGCCGCAGCGCCGAGGTTGGCCTCGACACTGGCGAGTCGCCCAAAGTTAACGACCGCCACCAGGATGGCGATCACGAAAATATCCAGCATGGACCAACGCCCAATGAATTCGATAAAGCGATACATCACAATGCGTTGTTGCGCGGACAGTGGCTGGTGACGCTGCACCGAGAACAGCAGCAAGCCAATGCCGACCAACTTGAAGGTCGGTACCAGGATACTGGCGATGAACACCACGGCAGCGATAGGAAACATCCCGTGCTGCACCAATTGGATGACACCCGACATGATGGTGCTGGGGTCGCCTTGGCCGAGGGAGCTGACCGTCATGATGGGTAACAGGTTAGCGGGGATATACAGGATTGCGGCGGTGATCAACAGTGCCCAGGTGCGTGTAAGGCTATTAGGGCGACGGGCATGGATCAACGCGCCGCAACGGGTGCAGAGTTGCTCATCGGTATCCGCTTCCTGCTTGTTCAACTCATGGCATTCGGTACAAATCAGAATGCCTGCATCAATCGCCCGCATGGTCATCCTCTCCTGACAGCGCTTGCCAGATCTGATGAGGTGACATCACCACCTCAAGCAGAACTTGGACTATTAATAAACTGACGAAGCAGACCAGACCCAGGCCAATGGTGATGGAGGCCATATCGGCGAGCTTTACGATCGCCACCAGCACACCCATCAAGTAGACCTCCAACATCCCCCAATCCTTCATGTGGTGGTAGATGCGGTATAGCAGCAGCCCGTAGTTGCGACCGATGTTCCAGCGAATGCTGAGCAGCACTGCCAATTGGCACAGGAGCTTAAGCAAGGGGATGCCCATGCTGCACAGGAACACTACGGCGGCAACGCCTTGCATACCGGTATCGAACAGGCCGACCACGCCGCTCCACACGGTGTCCTCCGAGGACTGCCCGAGTAGATTGAGCTGCATGATGGGCAAAAAGTTCGCGGGGATGTACAGCAGCAGGGCTGCCAGTACCAAGGCGAGGCTGCGCTCGACCACATTGTGCCGATGAGCGTATAGCTCGTAACCACAACGTGGGCATTGGGCTTTTTCGCCGAGGGCGAGCGTTGGTTTGCGCATCAGCAAGTCGCACTCATGGCATGCCACCAGGTCGTCCAGCGGTAAATCCGACACCTCGCGGGCATCAACCGGATCGGGCATAGATAGGGCTCTGACTCTAATAATGGTTAGGTGGCTATTCTAGTGGTGTCGCTCAGAAATAACTGTGCAAATTTGTCGGGCCAGTCAGGTCGCAGGTGGGGGCGGACAGGCGTGCGGGGACAAGGCGGACACTTTTCGAGCGCCCAAAACAAAACCCCAACTGCTTTCGCAATTGGGGTTTCGGAATTTAATCTTGACGATGACCTACTCTCACATGGGGAAACCCCACACTACCATCGGCGATGCATCGTTTCACTGCTGAGTTCGGGATGGGATCAGGTGGTTCCAATGCTCTATGGTCGTCAAGAAATTCGGGTACTGAGTCGTGGCCAGCTGGCCTCGCTTCAGCAAATTGGGTATGTGATAGATCGTGGTGTTTTGTGAGCGTCGAACTTTCGGTTCATTGCGTCTTCACACACCGCAATCTGGTCTCTCTCGAGTTCGCAAATTGCTTGGGTGTTATATGGTCAAGCCTCACGGGCAATTAGTATTGGTTAGCTCAACGCCTCACAGCGCTTACACACCCAACCTATCAACGTCGTAGTCTTCGACGGCCCTTCAGGGAACTCAAGGTTCCAGTGAGATCTCATCTTGAGGCTAGTTTCCCGCTTAGATGCTTTCAGCGGTTATCTATTCCGAACATAGCTACCCGGCAATGCCACTGGCGTGACAACCGGAACACCAGAGGTTCGTCCACTCCGGTCCTCTCGTACTAGGAGCAGCCCCTCTCAAATCTCAAACGTCCACGGCAGATAGGGACCGAACTGTCTCACGACGTTCTAAACCCAGCTCGCGTACCACTTTAAATGGCGAACAGCCATACCCTTGGGACCGGCTTCAGCCCCAGGATGTGATGAGCCGACATCGAGGTGCCAAACACCGCCGTCGATATGAACTCTTGGGCGGTATCAGCCTGTTATCCCCGGAGTACCTTTTATCCGTTGAGCGATGGCCCTTCCATACAGAACCACCGGATCACTAAGACCTACTTTCGTACCTGCTCGACGTGTCTGTCTCGCAGTCAAGCGCGCTTTTGCCTTTATACTCTACGACCGATTTCCGACCGGTCTGAGCGCACCTTCGTACTCCTCCGTTACTCTTTAGGAGGAGACCGCCCCAGTCAAACTACCCACCATACACTGTCCTCGATCCGGATAACGGACCTGAGTTAGAACCTCAAAGTTGCCAGGGTGGTATTTCAAGGATGGCTCCACGCAGACTGGCGTCCACGCTTCAAAGCCTCCCACCTATCCTACACAAGCAAATTCAAAGTCCAGTGCAAAGCTATAGTAAAGGTTCACGGGGTCTTTCCGTCTAGCCGCGGATACACTGCATCTTCACAGCGATTTCAATTTCACTGAGTCTCGGGTGGAGACAGCGCCGCCATCGTTACGCCATTCGTGCAGGTCGGAACTTACCCGACAAGGAATTTCGCTACCTTAGGACCGTTATAGTTACGGCCGCCGTTTACCGGGGCTTCGATCAAGAGCTTCGCGTTAGCTAACCCCATCAATTAACCTTCCGGCACCGGGCAGGCGTCACACCCTATACGTCCACTTTCGTGTTTGCAGAGTGCTGTGTTTTTAATAAACAGTCGCAGCGGCCTGGTATCTTCGACCGGCATGAGCTTACGGAGCAAGTCCTTCACCCTCACCGGCGCACCTTCTCCCGAAGTTACGGTGCCATTTTGCCTAGTTCCTTCACCCGAGTTCTCTCAAGCGCCTTGGTATTCTCTACCCAACCACCTGTGTCGGTTTGGGGTACGGTTCCTGGTTACCTGAAGCTTAGAAGCTTTTCTTGGAAGCATGGCATCAACCACTTCGTTACCTGAAAGGTAACTCGTCATCAGCTCTCGGCCTTAGAATCCCGGATTTACCTAAGATTCCAGCCTACCACCTTAAACTTGGACAACCAACGCCAAGCTGGCCTAGCCTTCTCCGTCCCTCCATCGCAATAACCAGAAGTACAGGAATATTAACCTGTTTTCCATCGACTACGCTTTTCAGCCTCGCCTTAGGGACCGACTAACCCTGCGTCGATTAACGTTGCGCAGGAAACCTTGGTCTTTCGGCGTGGGTGTTTTTCACACCCATTATCGTTACTCATGTCAGCATTCGCACTTCTGATACCTCCAGCAAGCTTCTCAACTCACCTTCACAGGCTTACA
>NZ_CP166962.1:3187500-4587500 GCF_041410225.1 Pseudomonas sp. KT_2_4 | reverse complement strand
CCAGGTGGTCGCCTTCGCCACTGGTGTTCCTTCCTATATCTACGCATTTCACCGCTACACAGGAAATTCCACCACCCTCTACCATACTCTAGTCAGTCAGTTTTGAATGCAGTTCCCAGGTTGAGCCCGGGGATTTCACATCCAACTTAACAAACCACCTACGCGCGCTTTACGCCCAGTAATTCCGATTAACGCTTGCACCCTCTGTATTACCGCGGCTGCTGGCACAGAGTTAGCCGGTGCTTATTCTGTCGGTAACGTCAAAATTGCAGAGTATTAATCTACAACCCTTCCTCCCAACTTAAAGTGCTTTACAATCCGAAGACCTTCTTCACACACGCGGCATGGCTGGATCAGGCTTTCGCCCATTGTCCAATATTCCCCACTGCTGCCTCCCGTAGGAGTCTGGACCGTGTCTCAGTTCCAGTGTGACTGATCATCCTCTCAGACCAGTTACGGATCGTCGCCTTGGTGAGCCATTACCTCACCAACTAGCTAATCCGACCTAGGCTCATCTGATAGCGCAAGGCCCGAAGGTCCCCTGCTTTCTCCCGTAGGACGTATGCGGTATTAGCGTCCGTTTCCGAACGTTATCCCCCACTACCAGGCAGATTCCTAGGCATTACTCACCCGTCCGCCGCTCTCAAGAGAAGCAAGCTTCTCTCTACCGCTCGACTTGCATGTGTTAGGCCTGCCGCCAGCGTTCAATCTGAGCCATGATCAAACTCTTCAGTTCAAACATCTTTGGGTTTTTAAGAAACCCTAAACTTGGCTCAGCAATCGTTGGTTACATCTTTGATTTCTCGCGGAGTAACTTGTGATGCTGATAATCTTGTTGACTATCAGTCTGACTCCACAAGCACCCACACGAATTGCTTGATTCAGTTGTTAAAGAGCGGTTGGTTAAGATCTTTCGTCTCAACCGAGGCGCGCATTCTACAGCAGCCTCATTTGCTGTCAAGTGGTTATTTTCAGAAGTTTTCGAAGATTTCTTCAACAACTTCAACCACTTGCGCTTGCGATCTCTCGTAAGCGGGAGGCGAATTCTACAGCGTTACACGCTGCTGTCAACACCTCTTTTTCAACTTCCTTTTGGCTTCGATGAACTGAAGCAACTTGCTGTCGAGAACTGCGTAACTCATTGTTTACCAAGGAGTTTTCCGTTTCGACTGCGCCGGAAGTGGGGCGAATTATAGGCTTCCAGAATTTGCCGTCAACCTTCTTTTTCACATTTCTGTCATATAAGTCAAAAAAGCTCCAACAACGCAAAGGCCGGCCCCAAGGGGCCGGCCTTTTACCTACCGAGCCTTACAGGCTGGGAAAGGCGAATTGCGACGCTTCATGGCTGGCCCGTTGCGGCCAACGCTGGGTGATCGCCTTGCGACGAGTATAGAAACGCACCCCGTCCGGCCCATAGGCATGCAAGTCGCCAAACAGCGAACGCTTCCAGCCACCAAAGCTGTGATACGCAACCGGCACCGGCAGCGGCACGTTAACACCCACCATGCCGACTTCAATCTCATCACAGAACAGACGCGCCGCTTCACCATCACGGGTGAAGATACAAGTACCGTTGCCGTATTCGTGATCGTTGATGAGTTGCATCGCCGCTTCCAGGCTATCCACCCGCACTACGCACAACACCGGGCCAAAGATCTCTTCTTTATAGATACGCATCTCAGGGGTGACGCGGTCAAACAAGCTGCCACCGAGGAAAAAACCTTGCTCATGCCCGGCAACACTCAAGCCACGGCCATCAACGACCAGCTCAGCCCCCGCCGACACACCGTCTTCTATATAGCCACTGACTTTATCTCGCGCCTGCCCCGTCACCAACGGGCCCATATCCAGCCCGCAAGAAGTGCCCGCACCAATCTTCAACGCCTTGACCTGTGGCACCAGCTTGGCAATCAATGCATCCGCCACCTGATCGCCCACGCACACAGCCACCGAGATCGCCATGCAACGCTCACCGCAGGAACCATACGCCGCGCCCATCAGGGCACTCACAGCGTTATCCAGGTCTGCATCCGGCATCAGCACCGCGTGGTTTTTCGCCCCGCCCAGCGCCTGCACACGCTTGCCACGTTTGGTCGCTTCGGAATAGATGTACTCGGCAATCGGCGTCGAGCCTACAAAGCTCAAGGCTTTGACTTCAGGCGCTTCGATCAATGCGTCCACCGCGCCCTTGTCGCCATGCACCACGCTGAGCACGCCTTTGGGCAGCCCGGCTTCCTGCAACAGCTGCGCGATCAACAGCGTCGAACTCGGGTCGCGCTCTGAAGGTTTAAGGATGAAACAGTTACCGCAGACAATCGCCAGCGGGTACATCCACAACGGCACCATCGCCGGGAAGTTGAACGGGGTAATACCCGCTACCACGCCCAATGGCTGGAAGTCCGACCACGCATCAATGTTCGGCCCTACGTTGCGGCTGTATTCACCCTTGAGAATCTCCGGCGCCGAGCACGCGTACTCCACGTTCTCGATCCCACGCTTGAGTTCACCCGCGGCGTCTTCCAGGGTTTTGCCATGTTCTTCGCTGATCAACTGCGAGATCCGTGCTTCGTTCTGCTCCAGCAGTTGCTTGAAACGGAACATCACCTGGGCACGCTTGGCCGGCGGCGTATTGCGCCAGGCCGGAAACGCCGCCTTGGCTGAGTCAATCGCCTGTTGAATGGTTTCACGGCTGGCCAACGGCACCTGGTGAATCACCTGGCCGGTAGACGGGTTATAGACGTCGGCACTACGACCGCTGTCGTTGACCAGCTCACCGTTGATCAAATGCTGGATAAGGCTCATGCAGGGCTCCTGAAAAATTGTTCTATATAGAAGGAGAAATCAGTCGATCTTGTTCAGCACTTCGCCGACCGCGTCAAACAGACGGTCCAGGTCCTGCGGCTTGCTGTTGAAGGTTGGCCCGAACTGCAGGGTGTCGCCGCCAAAACGCACATAGAAACCGGCCTTCCACAATGCCATGCCGGCCTCGAATGGACGCACGATGGCATCTCCATCACGCGGGGCAATCTGAATCGCACCGGCCAGGCCGTAGTTGCGAATGTCGATCACGTTCTTGCTGCCCTTCAAACCGTGCAGCGCATTCTCAAAGTGCGGTGCGACTTCGGCTACGCTCTGCACCAGGTTTTCTTTCTGCAGCAGGTCCAATGCCGCCAAGCCCGCCGCGCAGGCCACCGGGTGCGCCGAGTAGGTGTAACCGTGGGGGAATTCCACGGCGTATTCCGGCGTCGCCTGATTCATGAAGGTCTGGTAGATCTCGCTACTGGCAATCACCGCGCCCATCGGGATCGCGCCGTTGGTGACTTGCTTGGCGATGCACATCAGGTCCGGTGTCACGCCAAAGCTGTCGGCACCGAACATCGAGCCGGTGCGGCCAAAGCCTGTGATCACTTCGTCGAACACCAACAGGATATTGTGCTGGTCGCAAATTTCGCGCAGGCGCTTGAGATAACCCTGCGGTGGCACCAATACGCCAGCGGAACCGGCCATCGGCTCGACAAACACGGCTGCGATGTTCGACGCATCATGCAGCTCGATCAGCTTGAGCAACTCATCGGCCAAGGCAATACCACCCTGCTCCGGCATGCCCCGGGAGAAGGCGTTGCTGGCCAGCAAGGTGTGAGGCAGATGGTCGACGTCCATCATCGCCTGGCCAAACAGCTTACGGTTACCGTTCACACCGCCCAGGCTGGTACCAGCAATGTTCACACCGTGGTAACCACGGGCTCGACCAATCATCTTGGTCTTGGTGGCCTGACCTTTGAGGCGCCAGTAGGCCCGCACCATCTTCACTGCCGTATCGGCACATTCAGAGCCCGAATCGGTGAAGAACACATGATTCAGGTTGCCTGGGGTCAGGTCGGTGATCTTTTCCGCCAACTGGAAGGACAACGGATGACCGTATTGGAAGCCTGGGGAGTAGTCCAAGGTGCCCAATTGCTTGGCGACCGCTTCCTGGATTTCCTTGCGCGTATGCCCGGCGCCACAGGTCCACAGGCCCGACAACGAATCATAGACCTTGCGCCCCTTGTCATCGGTCAACCAGCTACCCTCGGCGGCCACGATCAGGCGTGGATCGCGCTGGAAGTTGCGGTTGGCGGTGTAAGGCATCCAGTGCGCATCCAGCTTCAATTGGCTGGCCAGTGACGATGGGGCGTTTTCGGGCATGTTCATCAGCAAAACCTCGCAGGGCAAAAGGCAGCGTCGGGATTGAAAAAGCGTTGTTGCAGCTAAATTGCCACGGGGATAAAGTCGGTGAAATCCAACTCTTCTAACCTTCAGTCAGGCCTTCACTAAACTATGAGCAGCCGTCGTCCCGACCCTTTGGCCCAAGTCAGTGACTTCGATATTCGCTTGCTGCGCATCTTTCGCAGCGTGGTGGAGTGCGGCGGCTTCTCGGCAGCGGAAACCGTCCTTGGCATCGGGCGCTCGGCCATCAGCCAGCAGATGAGCGACCTTGAACAACGGCTCGGGCTGAGGCTCTGCCAACGCGGCCGCGCCGGGTTCTCTCTGACAGAAGAAGGCCGCGAGGTCTATCAGTCTGCCCTGCAACTGCTGAGTGCCCTGGAAAGTTTTCGCACCGAGGTCAACGGCCTGCACCAACATTTGCGCGGAGAGTTGATCATTGGCCTCACCGACAATCTGGTGACCCTGCCCCATATGCGCATCACCCACGCATTGGCGCAGTTGAAGGAACGCGGCCCGGACGTGCAGATCCAGATTCGCATGATCGCCCCCAATGAAGTGGAGCAAGGCGTACTCGACGGTCGCCTGCACGTCGGTGTGGTGCCCCAGGCCAGCGCACTGTCGGGCCTGGAATACCAGCCGCTGTACAGCGAACGCTCCTTGCTCTATTGCGCGGTCGGCCACCCGCTGTTTTACGCCGACAACAAGCAACTCGACGACGAACGCATCGACAGCCAGGATGCCATCGCCCCCACCTTCCGCTTACCCGCGGAAATCCAGGCCCATTACCAGGCGCTCAACTGCACCGCCAGTGCGTCAGACCGTGAAGGCATGGCGTTCCTGATTCTCACCGGGCGTTATATCGGCTATTTGCCCGATCACTACGCCAGCCTATGGGTGCAACAAGGCCGACTACGTGCGCTGAAACCGGCGACACGTTTTTACGATTTGAGCCTGGCATCGGTCACGCGCAAGGGCCGTCGCCCTCATTTGGTGCTGGAAAGCTTCCTCGAAAGCTTGGCCGCCACCCGCTAACTCGGGCCTTGCACAAAAAGCTGAGCATATGGACAGCTTTTTGCAAGAGCTCAAGGACCTTGAACCGTCCGCCTTGAGTTGACCCGCCATGCCCCCAGAATCCTCCAGCCCCAGCGACCTGATCTACGGCCTCAACGACCGGCCGAAACCACTGCCCGCTTTCCTCGCGGCCCTGCAACATGTATTGGCGGCGTTCGTCGGCATCATCACGCCGCCTCTGATTATTGGCTCCACCCTCGGCCTCACCGCCCACTTGCCCTACCTGATCAGCATGGCGTTGATGGTTTCCGGCGTAGGCACCTTCATCCAGGCACGCAGGCCGTTTGGTATCGGTGCCGGCATGATCTGCCTGCAAGGCACCAGCTTTGCGTTTCTCGGCGCGGTGTTGTCTGCAGGCTTTCTGGTGAAACAACGCGGCGGCAGCCCGGAAGACATTCTGGCGATGATTTTCGGCGTGTGCTTCTTCGGCGCGGCGGTGCAGATTGTATTGAGCCGCTTTATCAGCCAGTTGCGCCGCGTGATCACTCCCCTGGTGACCGGCATCGTAATTACGCTGATCGGCATCAGCCTGATCAAAGTAGGCATCACCGACCTCGGCGGTGGTTTCAATGCACCGGACTTCGGCGCTCCCGCCAACTTGGCGCTGGGCCTGTTCGTTGTATTGACGATCATCCTGCTCAACCGCTCGAACACGCCCTGGGTACGCTTGTCGGCCATCATCATCGGCCTGGCCCTGGGCAGCCTCGCGGCGTGGTTCAGCGGCAAACTGACTCCCCAGGCGTTGCCTGACCTGCCATTGGTCAGCCTGCCTACACCATTCCGCTTTGGTTTCAACTTCGACTGGAGCGCCTTCCTGCCGATTGCGCTGATTTATCTGATCAGCAGCATCGAAACCGTCGGCGATCTCACCGCCAATTGCATGATTGCCCGCCAGCCCATCAGCGGCCCTTCTTATATAAGCCGGCTCAAGGGCGGCGTGCTCGGCGATGGGGTGAGCTGCATGATCGCCGCCACCTTCAGCGCCTTCCCCAACACCACGTTTGCGCAGAACAATGGCGTGATCCAGCTCACCGGCGTGGCCAGCCGTTACGTCGGTTTGTACATCGGCGTGTTGCTGTTCTGTCTGGGCCTGTTTCCATTGATCGGCGCCGTGCTGCAGCAAATCCCCAAGCCGGTGCTGGGCGGCGCCACCCTGGTGATGTTCGGCAGCGTGGCGGCGGCCGGCG
The DNA here is from genome assembly GCF_041410225.1 of Pseudomonas sp. KT_2_4. Taxonomy (NCBI): domain Bacteria; kingdom Pseudomonadati; phylum Pseudomonadota; class Gammaproteobacteria; order Pseudomonadales; family Pseudomonadaceae; genus Pseudomonas; species Pseudomonas sp. KT_2_4. The sequence goes on along the minus strand of NZ_CP166962.1, from coordinate 4,581,036 downwards.
TGCGCATCCTTGCCCAGGCACCGCTGGACCGACGCAGCATGCTGATCATCGCCACCTCATTCGGCGTTGGCCTGGGTATCGCCGCGCAACCTAACCTGCTGCACCTGATGCCGACACTGGTGCAGAACCTGTTCGACTCCGCCATCACCAGCGGCGGTATCACCGCCATCCTGCTGTGCCTGTTACTGCCGGAGGCCAAGGCAAGTACCGCCGCCGCAAACCACAGCCCGGAACGCGACAGCCTGGAGCCGCTTTGACGGTTTTATTGCATCAGGACTTGTCTGAGGCTTGAGGGTGGGTTATCTGTGCACACGTCGTCTCTATCGATCAGCACGGAAACCTCCATGAGCCTCGAAGTTCCTGCCCACAGCAACCACGCCGGTAAACCCGCCAGCCGCATTCGGCAAAAGAACGAACAAGCGATTCTCCAGGCTGCTGAAGATGAATTCGCGCGTCATGGCTACAAAGGCACCAGCATGAACACCATCGCTGCCAGTGCCGGGCTGCCCAAGGCCAATTTGCACTACTACTTCACCAACAAGCTGGGCCTGTACGTCGCGGTGCTGAGCAATATCCTCGAACTGTGGGACAGCACCTTCAACGCGCTGACCGCCGAGGACGACCCGGCCGTGGCGCTCGCTCGCTACATCCGCACCAAGATGGAATTCTCGCGCCGCCAACCCCAGGCTTCGCGGATCTTCGCCATGGAGATCATCAGCGGTGGCGAATGCCTCACTGAATATTTCGGCCAGGACTATCGGGCCTGGTTCAGTGGCCGTGCCGCAGTGTTCCAGGCGTGGATCGACGCCGGCAAAATGGACCCCGTCGACCCTGTGCACCTGATCTTCCTGCTGTGGGGCAGCACCCAGCACTACGCTGACTTCGCCACCCAGATCTGCCGTGTTACCGGTCGCACCAAGCTGACCAAGCAGGACATGGAAGATGCTGGCACCAACCTGATCCATATCATTCTCAAAGGCTGCGGCATCAAGCCAGCCCTATAAACGAAGCGATTTATGTCTTTTACGCTCACCGGCTTTTGCGAGTTTCGTGAAGAAATACGCAAAAGTCGCTTTATCACCTTGGCGGCGCCGATTACCAGCCCGCAGGACGCCCAGGCGTTTTTCGAGCAACACAGCGACCTCAACGCCACGCACAACTGCTGGGCCTGGAAGCTGGGCGATCAATACCGCAGCAGCGATGACGGCGAACCCGGAGGCACCGCCGGGCGCCCGATTCTTGCAGCCATCGAGGCCCAGGGCTTTGATCAGGTGGCCGTCTTGGTGATCCGCTGGTACGGCGGCATTCAACTGGGCACGGGTGGATTGGCCCGCGCCTATGGCGGCGGGGCCAATAAATGCCTGCAAAATGCCGAGCGCATCGAGCTGATCAGCCGCGTCCCCCTGCGTTGCGCCTGTGGCTTCTCCGAACTGAACCTGGTGAAGCTGCGTGTCGCTGAACTCGGCGGGCTTGTGGTGGAAGAAACCTTTACCGCCAACGGCGTAGAACTGCAACTCGCCCTGGGGGAGGCGCACATTGACACCCTGCAAACCCAGCTCGCCGACCTGAGCCGTGGGCGCATCCTGCTCGAACGCTGAAACTGCTACTGTTATGCGCTGAACTCCCTGAACCGCGATTTCAAAGGAAGCCTTTCATGTCTACGCCAAAAACCGCACTGATCATCGGCGCCTCGCGCGGGCTGGGCCTTGGCCTGGTCAAGCAACTGCTCCAGGACGGCTGGGACGTGACCGCCACCGTGCGCGATCCGAACAAGGCCGATGCGTTGAAAGCCGTGGGGCCGGTGCAGATCGAGAAGTTGGACATGGACGATCAGCAAGCCGTGATCGCCCTGGCCCAACGCCTGAAAGATCGCACCTTTGACCTGCTGTTCGTCAACGCCGGCGTCAAAGGCCCGGCCAATCAGGAGCCCGGCCACGTGACCCTGGCGGAAGTCGGCCAGTTGTTCTTCACCAACGCCGTGGCGCCGATCAACCTGGCCCAGCGTTTTGTCGGGCAGATCCGCAAAGACACCGGCGTGCTGGCCTTCATGAGTTCAGTACTGGGCAGCGTGACCATTCCCGACGGCTCGGACCTGGCGCTGTACAAAGCCAGCAAGGCCGCCCTCAATTCGATGACCAACAGCTTTATCACGCAACTGGGCGAGCCCAAACCGACGGTGCTGTCGCTGCATCCAGGCTGGGTGAAGACCGACATGGGCGGCGAAAACGCCCACATCGACGTCGAGACCAGCGTGCGCGGCCTGGTGGACCAAGTAAATGCCTACACCGGCAAAGGCGGCCATCACTTCGTCGACTACAAAGGCGACACCATCGCCTGGTAAGTGGCAAAGGGTCGTTATCGACCAATTGCCGTCGATAACGATCCACGCGTAAACTGCCCTCCTCGCCCTCCCCGGCGACCCTGGATCAGCAGACAGGGCAACACTGAGCTGGCAAACCTGAACCCATCATTCAGAGGAGCCGGCCAATGCCTGCGACCCGTATCTGGTTAAAAAACCCCCTCGCGATTTTCACCGCCAATGGCCTCGATGCCCGTGGCGGCCTGGTGCTGCAAGACGGTGTCATCACCGAAGTGCTGGCCCAAGGACAAGCGCCTGCACAACCCTGCGCCCAGGTGTTCGATGCCCGCGAGCATGTAGTGCTGCCTGGGCTGATCAATACCCACCACCACTTCTATCAAACCCTGACCCGTGCCTGGGGCCCGGTGGTCAACCAGCCGCTGTTTCCCTGGCTGAAAACCCTGTACCCGGTATGGGCGCGACTCACCCCGGAAAAACTCGCCCTGGCCAGCAAAGTTGCCCTGGCCGAATTGCTGCTCTCGGGCTGCACCACGGCGGCCGACCACCACTACCTGTTCCCCGATGGTTTGGAAAACGCCATTGATGTGCAGGTAGACAGCGTGCGTGAACTGGGGATGCGCGCCATGCTCACCCGCGGTTCCATGAGCCTGGGCGAAGCCGATGGCGGCCTGCCGCCGCAGCAAACGGTGCAGCAAGGCCAAGTGATTCTCGAAGACAGCCAGCGCCTGATCCGCGAATATCACCAGCGCGGTGACGGTGCGCAGATCCAGATCGCCCTGGCGCCGTGCTCGCCGTTTTCCGTCACCCCCGAAATCATGCAAGCCAGCGCCGAGCTGGCCAACCAGTTGGACGTGCGCCTGCACACCCATTTGGCGGAAACCCTTGATGAGGAAGATTTCTGCCTGCAACGCTTCGGGCTGCGTACCGTGGATTACCTCGACAGCGTCGGCTGGCTTGGCCCGCGCACCTGGCTGGCCCACGGCATTCACTTCAACCCGGACGAAATCGAGCGCCTGGGCGCAGCCGGCACCGGCATCTGCCATTGCCCAAGCTCGAATATGCGCCTGGCCTCCGGCATTTGCCCGACCCTGGACCTGCTCGCCGCCGGCGCCCCCATCGGCCTGGGCGTGGACGGCTCCGCCTCCAACGACGCCTCGAACATGATCCTTGAAGCACGCCAGGCCCTGTACATCCAGCGCCTGCGCTACGGCGCGGAAAAGATCACCCCCGAAGGTGTATTGGGCTGGGCCACCAAGGGCTCGGCGCAGTTGCTGGGGCGCACGGATATTGGCGAGTTGGCAGTAGGCAAACAGGCGGACCTGGCACTGTTCAAGCTCGATGAGCTGCGCTTCTCCGGCAGCCATGACCCCATTTCCGCGCTGCTGTTGTGCGGTGCGGACCGGGCAGACCGGGTGATGATCGCAGGTCAATGGCGGGTGATCGACGGCCAAGTCGAAGGGCTGGATCTGAAAGGCTTGATCGCGGATCACAGCCAGGCAGCGCGCCAGTTGATCGCAGGCACCTAAGCCAGGCACCAATCAAAATGTGGGAGCGGGCTTGCTCGCGAGTGCGGTGTCAGTCAGTACATCTGTGACTGAACCACCGCATTCGCGAGCAAGCCCGCTCCCACATTGGGTCTGCGGCGCCGTTCAAATCGGGTTATAGCCCCAACAGCGACAGCATGATAAAGGTCGCAAACAATACAAAATGCGTCATCCCTTCTATCGCATTGGTTTCACCATCGTTGAGGTTGATCGCGCTGACGATCAGGGTGATAAACACCATCACCGTTTGCACCGGCGTCATCGCCATCTGGAACGGCTGCCCGGTGTAGAGCGCCATGGCTTCCATCACCGGCACCGTCAGGATCACCGTAGACAACGAAGCCCCCAGCGCGATGTTGACCACCGATTGCATGCGGTTGGCCAACGCGGCGCGCAGTGCCGTGAGGATCTCCGGCGCGGCCGAGATAGCCGCCACCACAATCGCGGTAATCACCGGCGGTGCGCCGGTCCCTTCCAGGCCCAGGTCGAGGGTCTTGGACATCACCTCGGCCAGCGCGCCAATCACGATCACCCCAAACACCAGGGTCGCAATGGAAAACGTCAGGCTGACAGACGGCGCGTGCTCGTCTTCCGGCTGTTTCTTACGGCGTTTTTCCGGATAGCTGTAGCTGAAGAAATAACTGTGCGGCCCCACCTGCATGCGCAGGAACAAGGTGTAAAGCACCACCATCGCGCCAATGGTGAAGGCCGAGTAAATTTTCCAGTCCGCTTCGGGGATAAATTCCGGCACCACCATCGACACACCCATGGCAGTAAGAATCATCACACTGTAGGTGCGCGCCGAGTCATCGTTGTAGGACTGTTCGCCATGCTTGATGCCGCCCATCAGCGCGGCCAGGCCGAGGATGCCGTTGATATCGAGCATCACCGCTGAGTAAATGGTGTCGCGCACCAGCGTCGGCGATGGCTCGTTGCTCATCATGATCGCCAGGATCACCACCTCCACCAATACCGCGGCGAGGGTCAGGATCATGGTGCCGTAGGGGTCACCGACTTTTTCCGCCAACTGCTCGGCGTGATGAGCCACGCGCATCGATGCCATCACGATAAACGCGATCAGCGCGAAGCCGGCCAGCAGCGCGACCAGTTGGCCGCTGTGGAGCATCCAGTGTTCCAGCGGATAGGCGGCGATGGCGGCAATCAGCGCCAGCAGCATGAATTTTTCTTGCTTGAGGGATGTGAGCATTCCGGGCCTTTTCATACAGCGAATCAGTCATTGATGGGGTACAGACTGCGCCGAGCCACTAACGTTTCGTTACACCTTAGTTCAGGCCGCCCTTGCGTGAGTGACAGAAATACTCTCCTGCTGGTCAGGTTTTGCCGATTATTTCAGCCATGGCCTGTAGAATGCCGCCATTGCACCTGATGAGAATTTAAAAATGTACGATTGGCTCAACGCCCTGCCCAAGGCTGAATTGCACCTGCACCTGGAAGGCTCGCTGGAGCCTGAGCTGCTGTTCGCCCTGGCCGAGCGCAACAAGATTGCGCTGCCATGGAACGACGTCGAAACCCTGCGCAAGGCCTACGCCTTCAACAACCTGCAAGAGTTTCTCGACCTGTATTACAAGGGCGCCGATGTGCTGCGCACGTCCCAGGATTTCTACGACCTGACCTGGGCCTACCTGCTGCGCTGCAAGGCCCAGAACGTGATTCACACTGAACCGTTCTTCGACCCGCAAACCCACACCGACCGTGGCGTGCCGTTCGAAGTGGTGCTCAACGGCATCGCCGCCGCACTCAAAGACGGCGAGCAGCAACTGGGCATCACCAGCGGTTTGATCCTCAGCTTCCTGCGCCACCTGAGCGAAGACGAAGCGCAGAAAACCCTCGACCAGGCGCTGCCATTCCGTGACGCGTTCGTGGCCGTGGGCCTGGACAGCTCGGAAATGGGCCACCCACCGAGCAAGTTCCAGCGCGTGTTCGACCGTGCCCGTCACGAAGGCTTCCTGACCGTGGCCCACGCCGGTGAAGAAGGCCCGCCCGAGTACATCTGGGAAGCCATCGACCTGCTGAAAATCCAACGCATCGACCATGGCGTGCGCGCCATCGAAGACGAGCGCTTGATGCAGCGCATCATCGACGAGCAGATCCCGTTGACCGTGTGCCCGCTGTCCAACACCAAGCTCTGCGTGTTCGACGACATGGCCCAGCACAACATCCTCGACATGCTCGAACGTGGCGTGAAGGTTACAGTGAACTCGGATGACCCGGCGTACTTCGGCGGTTACGTCACCGAGAACTTCCATGCGCTGCACACCAGCCTGGGCATGACCCAGGACCAGGCCAAACGCCTGGCACAGAACAGCCTGGATGCGCGGCTCGTGAAGCCATAACTGAATAGACCTGGACTCAACCTGTGGGAGCTGGCTTGCCTGCGATAGCGGTGTATCAGCCAGCCTCTTATTGCCTGACCTACCGCTATCGCGGGCAAGCCCGGCTCCCACATGGCCCCATCAGCTTTAAGCCTGGGTGAGTTCTTCCAGGGTCTTGCCCTTGGTCTCCATCCCGAACAACCACACCACCAGCGCCGCCACCGCAAAGCACAGCGCACCCAAGGCAAATACCCCGCCCTGCCCGGTTATCGGGAATACCAGTCCGGTTACCAACGGCCCCAGCAACGAGCCCACGCGCCCAATCGCCGACGCAAACCCCGAGCCGGTCGCACGTGCCGAGGTGGGATACAACTCCGGCGTGTAGGTGTACAGCACCGCCCACATGCCAAACAGGAAGAACTGCATCAACAACCCCGAGGTGATCAGCAGGCTTACGTTGCCGCCAAACACTGCGCTCTGCCCATACACAAACGCCATCACCCCGCCGCCCAGCAAGGTCACCACGCACACGGGCTTGCGCCCCCAGCGCTCGACCAACCACGCGGCCATCAAAAAGCCTGGGATTCCGCCCAGGGAAATGATCACCGTGTAATACACCGACTGAGTCACAGCAAAACCCGATTGCTGTAACAACGCACTCAACCACGACGTCAGCCCGTAGAACCCAAGCAGGGCGAAGAACCACACACTCCAGATCATCATCGTGCGTTGGCGGTACTGCGCCGACCACAGCTGCTGGAACGCGGAGAAAAACGTCCCCGGCGCACTCTCGATCCGTGGCAGGGCAATCGGCTCCGGCAAGTCGGCGCGGCCCAGGGAATCGCGCACCTTCTGCTCGATGCCAAGCAAGACCTTGTCCGCCGCCTCATGGCGCCCAGCCTGTTCCAGCCAACGCGGCGACTCCGGAATAAAGAAACGGATGGCCAGCACAAACACCGCCGGTATCGCCAACACCAGAAAGATGTCGCGCCAGCCAATCACCGGCAACAAGAAGTAAGACAACACGCCCGCGGCCACAAAACCCAACGGCCAGAAGCCATCCATCAAGGCGATGTAACGGCCGCGTCGCTTGGCGGGGATCAGCTCCGACAGCATCGACTGGGCAATGGGAAACTCCATGCCCATGCCAATGCCCAGCAGGATCCGGAACAACGTCAGCGTCTCCACCGTCTGCGCCATGGAACACAGGTAGCTCGCCAGGCCCCAGAGTACGATGCTCCACTGGAACACCGGCTTACGCCCGAAGCGATCAGCAAGCATCCCGGACAGCGAAGCGCCCACCACCATGCCGAAAAAACTCGAACTGGCCAGCAACCCGGCCTGGGCCGTGCTCAGGCCAAACTCGGCTTTGATCGAGCCCAGCAGGAAGGTCATCATCGCCAGGTCCATGGAGTCGAAGAAAAACGCCAGGGCGATGATGATGAAAATGACTCGGTGGTAACCGCTGATGGGCAACCGTTCCAGGCGTTCCGCCGCGCTATAACCCTGCCTACCCATGCCGCATCCCTCGTATGAAAAAATCCCCTTGGCGAGTGTGCGGCATCGTTTACGCCGGCTATTGCTGAATGCGACCTGACGACAGCTGAGAGCGACGCCAGCACCTGTAGGAGCGAGCTTGCTCGCGAAGAACGTTAGCGATAACGCGGGGCATCTGGATAAAACGCGGCGCCCTCTAGTTTTTCACGAGCAAGCTCGCTCCTACAGCTTGGCAACGCGAGCTATGTGCTCAAGCCCCCCGTCATTGACCGACAGGGCCCGTGACTCGTTGATCACGCTGATCCAGTTCGCCTGCAAAAACAGCTGCATCAAGCCCGCCCCCAGCGCACCGCCCAGATGGGGTTGTTGCTGGCTCCAGTCGAAACAGTCGCAGGCCAGCGGCGATGCCAATGCCTGGGTAAAAATGCCCAGTTCCGCCAACGCTTGCACGCCGCTGGGCGTCACCTCGGTACGCTGCTCATGGCGCTCGATCCATCCGGCCTCAAGCATCCGTTGATACAGCTGCGCCGCCAGTTCACCGCCGAGGTGGCCGTGGCACCAGCGGGCGCGGCGCAGCAACGGCGGCGCTCGCAGCGCCGGTGGCAAAACATCCGGGGTGCTGCGGGCCGCGCTGGCCATGGTGGTGCTGGCCAATGCATCAATGGCGGTGCTGACATCAGCGGCCGCTAGCCTAAACAGGCGCTGGCCTCGCCGTGCCTCGATCCGCAACAGGCCGCTGCCGGTCAGCCGCGCCAAGTGTGCATTGGCTGACGCCGGCGACAGACCGGCCAGCGCTGCCAGCTCGTCTGAAGATTTCGCCGAACCGTCCATCAAGGCCCAGAGCATGGCCGTGCGTTTAGGCTCGGCGAGCAAGCTGGCGATCTGGCTGATGCAAGGTGCTGCTCCCATGTATTCACTCCCTGTTAAACCATTTTTTCTGCTGCGGTTGACGCCCAAGTATAGGTGCGCGGGCAGTAGGTTCCGCGGCGTCTGACAGTGCAGATCAGGACAGGAGACGAGTGAAACTTCCGAGCGTGGCGCAGGCTATTGACGGGAAACCATTCGTCCCGGTCGCTGCGCCGTCAATGTCGCACAACGGGACACGAGCATGTCCCGCAGCAGATTGATGGGTTTACTCAATTGCGCACGGTGGGCGCACAGCAGGTTGAGCGGGGTGCGCTCGCCCTGCAGTTCCGGCAGGATCAAACGCAAGCGCCCGGCCAGCACATCGGTGCTCACATCCAGCCAAGACTTGTAGGCGATGCCCATGCCCGCCACCGCCCAGCGGCGCACCACATCAGCGTCATCGCTGAAGCGATCGCCGCTGACCGTCAGGCTTACGTGGCGCTTGCCATCGTAAAAACCCCAGTGGTCGTGGACGCGGCTGCCGAGCATGTACAGCAGGCAATTGTGCTGGGCCAATTGTTCCAGATGCCGCGGCTCGCCATGCCGGACGAGGTAACTGGGTGCAGCGCAGAGTACGCGAATATTGTCCGCAGCGATGGGCAGCGCAATCAGGCTGGAGTCTTCGGGTTCGCCGTAACGCAGGGCAATGTCCACGGGCTGACGGAACAAGTCAGCAATGCGATCACCGAGCAACAGGCGCACGTTCAGTTGCGGATGCTCCTGCTGGAACGCATCCAGCCACGGCAACAGTTGGTTGCGGCCAAAATCCGAGGGTGCCGACAATTGCAGCACACCACTGACGTGATCCTGGCCACTGGCCAATAGGCGCCGCCCTTCATCCAGCGCACTCAGTGACGCCCGTGCGTACTCCAGAAAGCCCTCACCTTCGGCCGTCAGCCGAAGGCTGCGGGTAGAGCGCGCCAGCAAGCGCGTGCCCAGTTGCTGTTCGATACGCTTGAGTGCAGCACTGGCCACCGCCGGTGACAGGTCCATGACCCGCGCTGCGGCCGACAGGCTGCCCAAGTCCGCTGCCCGCACAAACAACTGCAAATCATCAAAACGCAGCATGCATTCCCGCTCATTATCAATATTTGGTTGAAACAGCCTGCTGTTTTAGCCGCTTTTATCGGCGTGGGAAATAGCCAATCATCTGCCCATCCCGTTACCCCGTGCCAGGAGTCGACTATGTCCACCGCTTTTAATGTCATCGCCACGCTGATCGCCAAACCCGGCCAGCACGCCACCCTGGAAACCCTGCTGCGCGGCCTGCTGGAACCGACCCGCCTGGAAGCCGGTTGCGAGCAGTACGACCTGCACCAGGACCTGCAACACCCCGAGACCTTCTACATGCTCGAGCGCTGGAGCGACGACGCTGCGCTGGCCGACCACGACCAGAGCGCGCATATCCAGAGCTTTCGCGCCAAGGCCGCCGATGTGATCGAACACTTCGAACTCAAGCGCCTGAAATTTCTCGCCTGATCCCGCCTTTTTTGTAGGAGCGAGCGTGCTCGCGAAAACCCAACGACGAGGCGCGAAACCAGAAACACCACGTCATCGTTGACGATCTTCGCGAGCAAGCTCGCTCCTACCTTGACCGTATTCACTTGGAGTCATCATGAAAGCCATTGCCTACTACGCCTCACTGCCGATCAACGATCCAGAATCCCTGCAAGACATCGAATTACCAGCCCCCGTTGCCGGCCCCCGTGACCTGTTGGTGGAAGTCAAAGCCATCTCGGTCAACCCGGTGGACACCAAGGTGCGCCAGAACGTCGCCCCGGAAAATGGCGCCGCCAAGGTGCTGGGTTGGGACGTGGCGGGTGTGGTCAAGGCGGTCGGCAGTGACGTGACGTTATTCAAAGTCGGCGACAAGGTGTACTACGCCGGTTCCCTGGTACGCCCAGGCGGCAACAGCGAACTGCACACCGTGGATGAACGCATCGTCGGCCATATGCCCCGAAGCCTGGGGTTTGCCGAAGCGGCCGCATTGCCGCTGACCGCTATCACTGCGTGGGAGCTGTTGTTCGAACGCTTGCAGGTCGCTGAAGGCAAAGACGATCAAGGCCAGAGCCTGCTGATCGTCGGCGCTGCCGGTGGCGTGGGGTCGATCCTGACTCAACTGGCCAACCAGCTCACGGCGCTGAAGGTCATCGGCACTGCCTCTCGCCCCGAAACCCAGGCATGGGCCAAGGCTCTTGGAGCGCACATAGTGATCGACCACAGCCAGCCGCTGAGCGAAGTGTTGAAACAGGCCGGGCACGGGCAAGTCACCCACGTTGCCAGCCTGACCCAGACCGAGCATCACTTGGACCAACTGGTCGAAGCGCTGCAACCCCAAGGCAAGCTGGCGTTGATCGACGATCCCAAGGCCCTGGATGTGAGCAAGCTCAAGCGCAAGAGCCTGTCGCTGCACTGGGAGTTCATGTACACCCGTTCGATGTTCGAGACCTCAGACATGATCGAACAGCACAACCTGCTCAACCGCGTGGCCGAACTGATCGACGCCGGCACCCTGAAAACCACGGTGGGCGAGCACTTCGGCGTGATCAATGCGGCGAACCTGCGCCGCGCCCACGCCCTGCTGGAAAGCGGCAAGGCCAAGGGCAAGATCGTGCTGGAAGGGTTCTGAAAAAACGGCTGTCAGTGTCGTCCGTTATCCACGTAGGTAATGGACGACACCATTAGTCCGAGAGTTGATCCTTGTCATATTTATGAGCCCGTTCAGGTTTATATTGGCCGCCTTTGCCACGATTCTTTTACGTGAGGAAGTCAGCAATGAAAATCCTGATAAAAGCGTTAGCAAAATCCCCCGGCAGCCAATGGCAAGTTCGTCTCGACGGCGAGGCCATCACCTTTCGCAGTGAAGCCGAGGCCCGCGCCTTCGCCGACACGCTGCAGGCCCGGATCCAGGCTCCCCACCGCTTCCCCCTCAACCAGCAACGTTCCGCTGGCTGAACCGAACGTCAGACCTGCGCCTGTACGGCCCTTGCCCGTTGCAGGCGCTGGGTCGCCATGGCAATGGTCACCGCCAGCACCCCGCAGAGGCAGATGACCATGGCCATCGGCATCGCCGTGCCGTTGTGCAACACACCGACCAACGACGCCGCGCCTGCCGCCACACCAAACTGAATGCAACCGAGCAACGCCGACGCGCTGCCGGCCCGAGCCCCCTGCCCGCTCATGGCACAGGCCGAGGTATTCGGCAAAATGCAGCCCAGGCTGGCGATGCAGATAAACAGCGGCACCAGCAACGGCCATAGCGCCTCGGTGCGCAACGCGGCAATTCCCAACAGCGTCAACGCCGCCGCCACGTACACCCAAACGGTGCGCGACAGCAAAAACGCGGGGCCGCGCTTGGCGAGCAATCTTGCGTTCAGTTGCGCCACCAGGATAAAGCCCGCGGCGTTGGAGCCGAACAACCAGCCGTAATGCTCGGCCGGCACGCCATAGAGCTTGATAAATACGAAGGGGGAGCCGGCGATGTAGGCAAACATCCCGGCAATCGAGATGCCGCCGGTCAAGGCATAGCCCAGGTACACCCGGTCTGACAGTAGCGAGCCGTAGCGGCGCAACGAGCCCGACAACGGCTGGCGCGGCTGATCGGCCGGGAAGGTTTCCGGCAACCCGACCGCCACGGCGATGGCCGCCATCACGCTGAACAACGACAACGCCAGGAAAATCGACTGCCAGCCCCACACGCCGACCATCAGGCCACCGGCCAATGGCGCCAGGATCGGGGCCAGGCCGGTCACCAGCATCAGTTGCGAATACACCTTGGCCGAGCCCACGGCATCGCATTTGTCACTGACTACCGCCCGGGAAATCACCATGCCCGCACACCCGCCAAGGGCCTGCACGAAGCGTGCACCGATCAGCCACTCCAGGGACGGCGCATACGCACAGGCGAAAGACGCGAGGGTAAACAGGGTGACGCCGCTGAGCAGCGGCACGCGCCGGCCAAAGCGGTCGGCCAGCGGCCCGTAGATCAATTGGCCAATAGCCAGGCCCGCGAAATACACGGCCAGGGTCAGCTGGATATGTTTTTCATCAGTGGCGAAGGCCGTGGCCATTGCCGGAAAGCCCGGCAGGTAAAAGTCGATCGCCAACGGCGCGAAGGCGCTCAAGGCGCCCAGAATCAGGATTATGCGAAGGTTCATCAGACACCCAAGTGAGTCGGCAGCTCAACAGTCTAGCCGCGCTTGGGTGCCATGAACATTACGTTAGGTGGCTAACGATCAGAAAAATCACGCCAGCTTGGCGCTGTAGCCTTCTTCGGTTATCAGGCCGATCACGTCATCTGCAGATAAGCGGCTTTCCACACCCACTTCTTTCGCTGCCAAATCCACCTTTACACTCGCCGCCGGATCCTTGCTCTGTACCGCCTGGGTCACCGCTTTAACGCAGTGGCCGCAGGTCATTCCTTCAACGCTGAATATTTGCATGACATGACTCCTTTGATGAGGTTGAGCCCAGTGTCGAGCTTGCCATGATGGCAAGGTCAAGTTCTCAGTATTTCTGCCGGGCTGGTATTCGGCGGCGACGTCGGCCAAGCTTCAACCTCCCTAGCTGTGAACCACGGAGCATTCGCCATGCGCTGGTTGTTTTTTGCCCTTGCCGGCCTGATGAGCTTGCCTGCCGCTGCGCCCCAGGCCCTCGCTGCTGAAGATTATGCGGTGCTGATTATTTCCCGCGAACGCCTGGAAGTGCCGACCCACTGCGAGATCGGCCTGTATATCCAGGACCAACTGGCCGGGCGTCTGTTCCAGGAACAGGCCACCGCCTTCAACCTTCCCCCTGGCGATGTGTCGTTGCGCCTGAAAGTGTTGCCGAGCCAGGCCCCCGGCTGTCTGCCAGGCATGCTCGCGCCACCCGCGCAGAACATCACCTTGAAAGCCGGTGACGTACGCAAATTACGCATTGCCCAGGGCCCGGACGGCATGTACCTCAAAGCCGCGGCATTGGAATACTGAAGGGGCTTGACCTTCCCCACAGGTTAAGGTTGATCCTAGTGGCAACTTCTTCTGGAGGACTGCCCCATGAATGGATCCACCACCTTTGACCTGCCCATCGGCGGCATGACCTGTGCCAGCTGTGCCGGGCGGGTCGAACGCGCGCTGGGCAAGGTGCCGGGCGTGCAACGTGTCAGCGTCAACCTGGCCAATGAACGCGCGCACATCGAAGTACAGGGCCAGATGGACCCCAGCGTGCTGATCGCCGCTGTCGACAAAGCCGGCTACACCGCCACCCTGCCCCAAAGCGAAACCGCCACCGACGCCGATCAGGCCCGGCGTCTGCGCCGCGAGCGCTGGTCGCTGGTGGCGGGCATTCTGCTGGCGTTGCCCTTGGTGCTGCCGATGCTGGTAGAACCCTTCGGCCTGCACTGGATGCTCCCCGCCTGGATACAGTTTGCCCTGGCCACACCGGTGCAATTCATCCTGGGCGCGCGCTTTTATGTCGCCGCGTGGAAAGCCGTGCGCGCCGGCGCCGGCAATATGGACCTGCTGGTGGCGATCGGCACCAGTGCCGGCTACGGCCTGAGTATCTACGAATGGCTCACCGCCGCCCCAGGCGTGACGCCGCACCTGTATTTCGAAGCCTCGGCGGTGGTGATCGCTCTGGTGCTGCTGGGCAAATACCTGGAAAGCCGCGCCAAGCGCCAGACCGCCAGCGCCATCCGCGCCCTTGAAGCCTTGCGGCCGGAACGGGCGATCCGCGTGCAGGACGGCCGCGAAGAAGACGTCGCCATCAGTGCGTTGAAGCACGGTGACCTGGTGCTGGTCAAACCCGGCGAACGCTTCCCGGTGGACGGTGAAGTGGTGGAAGGCCTGAGCCATGCCGATGAAGCGCTGATCAGTGGCGAAAGCCTGCCGGTGCCCAAACAACCCGGCGATGCGGTCACCGGTGGCGCCATCAACGGTGAAGGCCGTTTGCTGGTGCGCACCCTGGCCCTGGGCGCAGAAAGTGTGCTGGCGCGCATCATCCGCCTGGTCGAAGACGCCCAGGCCGCCAAGGCACCGATTCAGAAACTGGTGGATAAAGTCAGCCAGGTGTTCGTGCCGGCCGTGCTGGTATTGGCGCTGATTACCGTCGTGGGCTGGTGGCTGTACGGCGCCTCCCTGGAAACCGCCATCATCAATGCGGTCGCCGTATTGGTGATCGCCTGCCCTTGTGCCTTGGGCCTGGCCACGCCGACCGCGATCATGGCCGGCACCGGCGTCGCCGCGCGCCATGGCATTTTGATCAAGGACGCCGAAGCCCTGGAGCGTGCCCACGCCGTGAGCGCCGTGGTGTTCGACAAAACTGGCACCCTCACCTCAGGCGCGCCCAACATTGCGCATTTGGCGGCCGTGGATGGTGACGAAGCCCTATTGTTGCAACAGGCCGGCGCCTTGCAGCGCGGCAGTGAGCACCCACTGGCCAAGGCCGTGCTGGATGCTTGCCGCGAAAAAGGCTTGGACGTGGCCGATGTGAGCGCCAGCCAATCCCTCACCGGGCGCGGCATTGCCGGTACGCTCGACGGTCGGCCACTGGCGCTGGGCAATCGCCGCTTGCTGGAAGAAACCGGCCTGGACGCAGGCGACTTGGGCCCGCGTGCCAAGGAGTGGGAAGCCGAGGGCCGCACCTTGTCCTGGCTGATCGAGCAAGGTGCGCAGCCGCGCGTGCTGGGGCTGTTTGCCTTTGGCGACACGCTCAAGCCCGGCGCGTTGCAAGCCGTGCAACAACTCAAGGCACAGCACATCAGCAGCCACCTGATCACCGGCGATAACCACGGCAGTGCACGGGTGGTGGCCGAGGCCTTGGGCATCGACGATGTGCATGCCGAAGTACTACCCGCCTATAAAGCCGCTGCCGTGGCCGAGCTGAAAAAAACCGGCGTGGTGGCCATGGTCGGCGACGGTATCAACGATGCACCAGCCCTGGCCGCTGCCGATATCGGCATCGCCATGGGCGGCGGCACCGACGTGGCCATGCACGCCGCCGGTATCACCTTGATGCGTGGCGACCCGCGCCTGGTGCCGGCCGCCCTGGAGATCAGCCGCAAGACCTACGCGAAAATTCGACAGAATCTGTTCTGGGCCTTTGTGTATAACTTGATCGGCATTCCCCTGGCCGCCTTCGGCCTGCTCAACCCGGTACTGGCTGGCGCCGCCATGGCCTTGTCCAGCGTCAGCGTGGTGAGTAACGCCCTGCTGTTGAAAACCTGGAAACCCAAGGACTTGGAGGATCAACGCCCATGAACATCGGCCAAGCCGCCCGCACCAGCGGGCTAAGCGCGAAGATGATTCGCTACTACGAAGCCATTGGCCTGCTGAAAACCGCCCACCGCACCGACAGCGGCTACCGGGTGTACGGCCACGACGACCTGCACACCCTGACGTTCATCAAGCGCTCGCGGGACCTGGGGTTTTCACTGGAAGAAGTCGGCAAGTTGCTGACCCTGTGGGAGGACCGGCAGCGGGCCAGCGCCGACGTAAAAGCCCTGGCGCGCCAGCACATCGACGAGCTGAACCACAAGATTCGTGAGCTGGGGCAACTACGCGATACCTTGCAGGACCTGATGGAGCACTGCCAAGGCGATCACCGGCCCGATTGCCCGATCCTCAAGGAGTTGGCAGCGGGCAACTGCTGCGCCTGACAGACAGCACAATGATCGTTCCCACGCTCCGCGTGGGAATGCCGCTTTCGACGCTCCGCGTCACGCTTTGGGACGCAGAGCGTCCAGGGATGCATTCCCACGCAGAGCGTGGGAACGATCAATGTGGGAGCTGGCTTGCCTGCGATAGCATCACCTCGGTGTCACTGATACACCAAGGTGCCTGCATCGCAGGCAAGCCAGCTCCCACATTGTGAGTTACTGCATCCAAGGCGGCGGCGGTGGCTCGTCCGGCACTTTGCTTGGTGGCGCATCATCCGCCGCGCGAATCGCCTGGCGACGCTCTTCATCCAGCCGTGCCGCTTCGATTTCACGGATCACACCGCCCACATCCGCCAGTTCTTCCGGTTCGTCGAACTCACCGGTCAATACACTGGCCGGGTGCAAGGTGCCGGCTTCGTACAGCGCCCACATTTCCTTGGCGTACTTGGTCTTCTTCAACTCCGGGGCAAAACGCCCGAAGTAGGAAGCCATGTTGCCGACGTCGCGCTCCAGCATGCTGAAGGCGTGGTTGTTGCCCGCCGCATCCACCGCCTGGGGCAGGTCGATGATTACCGGGCCCGTAGGCGTGAGCAGTACGTTGAACTCGGACAGGTCACCGTGCACCAGGCCGGTGCACAGCATCAGCACGATCTGGGAGATCAGGAAGGCGTGGTATTCGCGCGCCTGGTCCGGCTCCAGCACGACGTCATTCAGACGCGGCGCCGCATCGCCGTATTCGTCGGCCACCAGTTCCATCAACAGCACGCCTTCGAGAAAGTCGAACGGCTGGGGCACACGAACGCCCGCACCGGCCAGGCGAAACAGCGCCGCCACTTCCGCGTTCTGCCAGGCATCTTCGGTTTCTTTCTTGCCGAACTTGGAGCCCTTGGCCATGGCTCGTGCCTGGCGGCTGTTACGGACCTTACGGCCTTCCTGGTATTCGGATGCCTGACGAAAACTTCGTTTATTCGCCTCCTTGTAAACCTTGGCGCAACGCAATTCATTGCCGCAGCGCACCACATAAACAGCTGCTTCTTTACCACTCATCAGAGGGCGCAGCACTTCGTCGACCAGACCGTCTTCGATCAGGGGTTCAATGCGTTTAGGAGTCTTCATCAGCTTTTATTGTGGGTCCTGTATTACCAAACACGCGTGTGGAACTCGTTATACGGCAATCGGCTCGCCGGGGGGAGAGGCTACTGACCTCTGACCCCTTGAGAATGCATTCAATGGGCCAATTTTGTCGGCAATCAGCGTTCGATAATCGCCGTCACGCCTTGGCCACCGGCGGCACAGATGGAAATCAGCCCACGGCCCTTGCCCGCCGCATCCAACAATTTAGCCAAGTTGGCGACGATCCGCCCACCGGTGGCGGCAAACGGATGGCCCGCCGCCAGGGAACTGCCCTTGACGTTGAGCCGGCTGCGGTCGATCGACCCCAGCGGTGCGTCCAGGCCCAGGCGGGTCTTGCAATAGTCGGCGTCTTCCCAGGCCTTGAGCGTGCACAGCACTTGGGCGGCGAAGGCTTCGTGGATCTCGTAGTAATCAAAGTCCTGCAAGGTCAGGCCGTTGCGCGCCAGCAAGCGTGGCACCGCATACACCGGCGCCATCAACAGGCCCTCGGCGCCGTGGACGAAATCCACCGCCGCTGCTTCGCCATCGCGCAGGTAAGCCAGGATCGGCAGGCCGCGCTCCTTGGCCCACGCCTCGCTGCCCAGCAGCACCAGAGAGGCACCATCGGTCAGCGGCGTGGAGTTACCGGCGGTGAGCGTGCCCTTTTCGCTGCGCTCGAAGGCCGGCTTGAGGCTGGCGAGTTTTTCCAGGGTCAGGTCGGGGCGCAGGTTGTTGTCGCGGGTGAGGCCGAGAAAGGGCGTGAGCAAATCGTTGTGCCAGCCCTCGGCGTAGGCCGCCGCCATCTTCTGGTGGCTCTCCAGCGCAAGCTGGTCCTGCTCGGCGCGGGGGATCTGCCAGGTCTGGGCCATCAGCTCGCAGTGCTGACCCATGGACAAACCGGTGCGCGGTTCGCCGTTGCGCGGCAGTTCCGGCTTGAGGTGATGAGGACGAAGTTGTAACAGGAGTTTTAATCTATCTCCCAGGGATTTGCTGCGGTTGGCTTGCAGCAGGATCTTGCGCAGCCCTTCATTCACACCAATCGGTGCATCCGAGGTGGTGTCCACCCCGCCGGCAATGCCGCATTCGATCTGGCCCAGGGCGATTTTATTGGCCACCAGCAGCGCCGCCTCCAGCCCCGTGCCACAGGCTTGCTGAATGTCGTACGCAGGGGTTTGCGGTGACAGGCGCGAGCCGAGCACGCATTCACGCGTCAGGTTGAAATCACGGGAATGCTTGAGCACCGCGCCGGCGGCCACCTCGCCCATGCGCAGGCCGTGCAGGTTGTAGCGCTCGATCAGGCCCTCCAGCGCGGCAGTCAGCATCGCCTGGTTACTCGCCGTGGCATAGGGGCCATTGGAACGGGCGAAAGGAATGCGGTTACCGCCAATGATCGCTACACGGCGCAATTGAGTCATGGAAAGCTCCCTTGTGGTGGTGGGTGGAATCATCAAGCCTAGCCTAGGCTCAATCGAACGACTGCCACCCCAGGGTGGTCAACCTTTGAACCCCAGCCTTCGGAGAGCGTTCCATGTCTGACCGTTATATCGACTTCGCCAACTCAAGCCTCGGCCATCGCCTGGTCGCCGCCATTGGCCTGCCGTCACCGGTACGCCTGGAACGCTGGCAAGCCGGACGCCTGCGCCCGGTCGAAGGCGCCCTGCTGCTGGGCGGTGGCGCATTGGCAACCCAGGTGCTGGCATTTGCCAACCGACTCACCGACGCCGTCTACAGCTACGGCGCCGAAGCCTCGACAGCGCCCGCGTGGATTCCAGGACACGGCCCCAAGCTCAAGGCGGTGGTGTTCGACGCCAGTGCTTTGCAACACACCGAGCAGCTCAAGCAACTGCGCGAATTCTTCCAACCGCTGCTGAAAAATCTCGACCACAGTGCACACCTGGTAATCCTTGGCCGAGCGCCGGAAAGCCTCAGCGACCCCTTCGCCGCTAGCGCCCAGCACGCCCTGGAAGGCTTCAGCCGCTCCCTGGCCAAGGAGCTGCGCAGCGGTGGCGTGCTGCAGTTGCTGTACGTGGGCGACGGCGCCGAAGATCAGTTGGAAGGCGCGCTGCGGTTTTTCCTCTCGCCCAAAAGCGCTTATATCTCCGGCCAGGTGATTCGCCTGGCGGCCTGCGATACCCCGGTGCAAGATTGGACGCGCCCGCTGGCCGGGCGCAAGGCATTGGTTACCGGCGCCGCTCGAGGCATCGGTGCCTCCATCGCCGAAACCCTGGCCCGCGACGGCGCCGAGGTCATTGTGCTCGATGTGCCCCAGGCCAAGGCCGACCTTGAAGCCCTGGCCGCACGCCTGAATGCGCGCACGGTGGTGCTGGATATCTGCGCTGAAGATGCCGCACGCCAACTGATCGAGCACCTGCCAGACGGGCTCGACATCCTGGTGCACAACGCCGGCATCACCCGCGACAAAACCCTGGCCAACATGACCCCGGAATACTGGGACGCAGTGCTGGCGGTCAACCTCAAGGCTGCGCAAGTGCTGACCAAGGCCCTGCTCGACAACGACACACTGCAAAACAACGCTCGGGTGGTGTTGCTGGCCTCCATCAGTGGCATCGCCGGCAATCGTGGGCAAACCAACTATGCCGCAAGCAAGGCCGGATTGATCGGCCTGGCTCAAGCCTGGGCGCCGCTGTTGAAGGAACGTGGGATCAGCATCAACGCCGTTGCGCCTGGGTTTATCGAAACCCAGATGACCGCGCATATCCCCTTCGCCCTGCGTGAGGCCGGGCGCCGCATGAGTTCCCTGGGTCAAGGTGGCTTGCCCCAGGATGTGGCCGAAGCCGTCGCCTGGCTGAGCCAGCCGGGCTCCGGTGCGGTCAGCGGCCAGACGCTGCGAGTGTGTGGGCAAAGTCTTCTGGGAGCGTAAGCATGCAATGGCAAACGTTGGACAGCACCCCGTCTCTACTGCCGCTGTATTGGCGCGCGGCGCTCAAGCGCAAGATCACCGGCAGCACATTGCCCGAACGTGGGTTGCGCTGCCGGATAAGTGTCAATCCCGGCGCGGTTGCGGCTTATCGCAAGGTATGCGGCTTTGCTGACAGCCCGATGCTGCCCGCGACTTATCCGCATATCCTCGCGTTCGGCCTGCAACTGCAATTGCTGACGGACAAGACTTTTCCATTTCCACTGCTGGGGTTGATCCACCTGCGCAATCGCATCCGTATTCATCGGCCTTTGGGTGGAGTCGGTGACGTGAGTGTCGGTGTCTACGCACGCAATCTCAGCCCCCATCCCAAGGGGGCCACCTTTGACATCGTCACCGTTATAGAGGATGCCCTTGGGCTCTTGTGGGAAGCCGAAAGCCAAATGTTATGCCGGGGCGTGAAGCTGGAAGGCGAAGCCCTGGAGAGCGGATTGCAAACCCCAGGCACGCTCACCGAATTGACGCGCTGGAAAGCGCCCACTGACATAGGCCGCCGCTACGCACGCGTGTCTGCCGACTACAACCCCATCCACCTTAGTGCGCCTACCGCCAAGCTGTTCGGTTTTCCCCAGGCCATCGCCCATGGGTTGTGGAACAAGGCCCGCACCCTCGCGGCGCTGGCAGAACACTTGCCGGCCGCCAATATTGAAATTGACGTCGAGTTCATGAAGCCGGTGCGCCTGCCCAGTGAAGTGATATTAATAAGTAGCGCGGCCGGTTCCAGCGGAGGGTTGGAACTCAAAGGCGCTGGGGATATTCAACACATGCGGGGCAAGTGGCAGCCGATTTCCTGAAAACCCCCTGATTAATTGTATATATACACCCTAAGTTATAGCGGACCTTGAGAGGTCCGCCGCTTTTTCACAAGCCTTTGATTTTAATCATCTAAACAATCCGAAACACCCTCCCATTACACCTTTGGTATTAGTTCCTAAGCCGACTAAGCCCGGGTGTATATAAATCGTTAATACCAAGTTGAGCATTGCGTGAAAGAGTGCCCTGGCCTGAGATAGCCACACGGACAAACCTATCGTTATCCAAAGAAATAACGAGGGTTTGAAACAACCAAGGTTGTACCAGGTGCAAGGAACTCAATCATGAAAACTCAAGTCGTGTTTTGGAAAGCAAGTACCGCGCTGGCCCTCGTTCTGGCAATGAGCCTGGGCGGCTGCAGCAGCGGTGGTGGCGGGCATAAATCCAGCGTGGCGGCGTCATCGCCGGATGCGGGTGCAGGCGCCGGAGGCGGCACAGGTGGAGGTACTGGTGGCGGTGACGGCGGTACAGGCGGTGGGACCGGTGGTGGCACAGGCGGCGGTGACGGCGGCACTGGCGGTGGCACTGGCGGTGGAACCGGTGGTGGCACGGGCGGCGGTGACGGCGGCACTGGCGGTGGAACCGGTGGTGGCACGGGCGGTGGTGACGGCGGCACCGGCGGTGGTACTGGTGGCGGCACTGGCGGTGGTACTGGTGGCGGCACTGGCGGCGGCACTGGCGGTGGTACTGGTGGCGGCACTGGCGGCGGCACTGGCGGTGGTACTGGTGGCGGCACTGGCGGCGGCACTGGCGGTGGTACTGGTGGCGGCACTGGCGGCGGCACTGGCGGTGGTACTGGTGGCGGCACTGGCGGCGGCACTGGTTCGACAACCACCCCACTGGTCACCGGCCAGATCGCCGGCACCCTTGGCACCACAGTCGGCAATGTCGGTACAGCGGTCGGTAACCTGGGTTCGACGTTGAATGGCGTACCCATCGTCGGCGCAACCGCTGGCGGCCTGGTCACCTCGGCAGGCACCGCTGTTAACAGCATCGGCACTGGCGTAACCGCCGGCTTGGGCTCACTGGGCACCAACACCAACTCCCTGGGCACCACGGTAGCAGGCGTAGGTAATGGGGTGGCCGATTTGGGCGGCGGCCTCTCGACCACCGGCCAATCACTGTCAACCACCCTCGGGGGAGTACCCGTCGTCGGCGGTGTGACAGGCGGAGTAGGCACTGCGGTAGGTGGCGTTGTGGATAAAGTCGGCACCACCGTCACCATGCTCGGCGATACCCTCAGCACGGCCAGCACCACGGGCCCACTGGGTTCATTGACCAATACCTTAGGCAGCAAAGTAGTGGTGCCTGTAGTGTCGCTGGTGGAAAACACCACCGGCAACCTGGGCAACGCAACCGGCCTGGGCGCTCCACTCAATGGCGTACTGGATAAAGTCGGTTCGGCTGTCACTGGCCTGGGTACTCAAGTCGCCAGCACTGGCGGCACGGGCAACCCGGTCACCGGTATTGTCGGCACCGTGCTCACTGGCGTCGGTGGCACACTGGATAAATCGGGCGGTTATGTGGCCCCAACCGGTGGCACCTCGGCTCCCGGCCTTCCAGAGCTGGTGGGTGGCCTGGTGGCTAACGTAGGTACCGGCCTGAACGTGGGCAACACCAACGGCACCGTCAGTGCAGCGGGTGTGACCGGTGGTGCAGTCGGCGGCACCGTTGCGTCGCTGGGCACTGTGCTGGGTGGCACAGGTGTAGCAAACACCGCAGCTACCGCACCGGTCGCCACCGTGGCGGCCAATGTCGGCGCAGCGCTCAATCCTGTGACCAGCGGCGTCACCAACCTGACGCAAACCATCGGCACGACTACCGGTGTGGGTGCTCCGGTGAATGGTTTGGTCACTCAAGTCGGCGGCGCAGTCAGCAGCTTGGGTACCAACCTGACGGCGGCCAACGCCAACCCGATCACCAACGCGGTAGGCACCACCGTCACAGCGGTCGGCGGCACCGTCGCCTCGGTGGGTGGCCTGGTGACGGGCGGCACCACTGGCGGCACCAGCGGTGGTTTGCTCGGTGGCCTGAATATCGGCACCACCGCCACAGCAACCGGCACGGCCACAACCACAGGCGGCACTACGGCCACTGGCGGTCTGGGCGGTTTGTTGAACGGCCTGACCGGCAAATAGAAATGCACCTGGCCGATTAGACGGCCTCCCCTACAGCGCCTACGCTTGGTTGAGACGAGAGACCTTTAATAAGTCTCTCGTCTTTTTTATGGGCGGCGACACGCTTTATCAATCGCCACCCTCCCGAACCGAGTCCCAGAACCCGGCGGGCCCGAAGCGCTGCTGCAGTTGACCATGGAGTGTCCTATGCGCGTGTTGACGCCGTTGTTATTGCTCACCCTCAGTGCCTACGTCCAGGCCGAGACCCTTCCCAGCTTTCTTAACAGCAACGACACTGTCCGCACCCTGCCGGTGCCCAACCTGCCCGCCGACGCCTACCGACCACCCTCGTCGAAAACCCAGGTACCTGAAGCGCCACCGACTGCCGGCCAGCCGCTGTTGATGGACACCAAGGTCACTATTCGAAAGTTGCAGATCGAAGGCGGAACGGTCTACCCGCTCGCCGAGACGGCACAGGTGTATGCGCCGTTGATTGGACGAGAAACCAACCTCGCCCAACTGATTGAAGCGACCCGTGGGATCACCCGCCGTTACCAGGAGGATGGCTACCTGCTGTCCTACGCGTTCCTGCCGCAACAGAATTTCGAAAACGGCCTGGTCCGCGTGGTACTGGTGGAGGGCTACATCAAGGACTATCAACAAACCGGCGACATCGGTTCGGTGTCGGCCTACGTCGATAAACTCGCGCAGAAGCTCCTGGCTGAGCGCCCGCTGACCCGCAAGACTTTCGAGCGCTACACCACGCTGATGAGCCGCATCCCCGGCCTCAGCGTACAGGCGCAAGTACCGCCACCGGGCACCACTGATGGCGCCACGCACATGCAGATCCAGGCCAGCCGCAAACCTTTCACCACCAGCATGAGCCTGGTGCAAAAAAGCCGTGGCGGCACGCAAGCGTTGCTGAGCGCCACCAGCAATTCCCAGACGTCCATGGGCGAGCAGCTCAGCGTCAGCGGCCTGTTCCCACCCGGCGAGGACAAAGAACACTACTACCGTGTGGACTACAACCAGTTCATCAACGCCGAGGGCACCCAACTGGCGCTCGCCGCCGAACGCTATCGCGCCGACCCCAACAGCAGCGTGCAACTGGATGGCGGTTTCGAACTCAAGCCGCACCAGTCCATCGACCGCTACTCCATTGGCCTGAGCCATCCGTTCATCGCCTCCCCCACCGAGTCGCTCACCCTGGGCACGCGCCTGTACGCGGTCGACCAGACCACGCGCTATAAACTGGTGGGCTACCCGCTGCGTTTCGACATCGAATCCAACCTGCGCGCCCTGGCCGTCGAAGGCGATTGGCGCAAAGCCGACGCGCAACGCCTGCGCATCATCAGTGGTGGTCTGTACCAGGGCATCGACGGTCTGGGCGCCAAGGCCCGCAGTGACCTGGGCGTGGCCAAACCCGACCTCGACTTCTTCCGCCTGCGCCTTTCCGGCGTGCAAAGCGACAAGTTCTTCGACAACTGGCAAGGCGTGTTGTCGGGTGCGCTGTACTGGAGCGACAACACCCTGCCCGACAGCGAACGCGCGACCTTCGGCGGGCAGAATTTCGGCCGTGGCTACCCGGACGACCAAGGCTCGGGCGACAAGGGCTGGGGGGTGGCGTACGAGGTCAACTACAGCTTCAACCGCACCGGCAACTGGGTGAAGATCCTGCAACCCTACGTCGTAGTCGACCGCGCCAAATCCTGGTTCAACGACCTGCCGGTCAAGGCCAACGACATGTCCTCGGCGGCGGTGGGTTTACGTTTTGGCGACAAGAAGTACTACAACATCGCGCTGGAGGCGGCCAAGCCAATGTCGGATATCGCCCTGGACAGCTTTAATCGCAGGCCGCGATATACGCTGAGTTTCAGTTATCAACTGTGATGAGGGCACCTGTAATCAACGTGGGAGCGGGCTTGCTCGCGAAGGCAGTGTGTCAGTCAATGAATCTTTAACTGAACCACCGCTATCGCAGGCAAGCCAGCTCCCACATTTAATAAGCGGTGCCGGTCCGTTACCGACCAGGTGTAGAGAGGGGAAACAGGCTATTGAGGGTATCGAGCAAGCGAGCCAGGTAGATCGGCTTGCGAAACAGATCCAGCACCTGCAAGCGCAGCATATCGCTGACATCATCCATTTCTGCATGACCCGACATCACGATCACAGGCAAATGCGAGCGTGAGGTGTGTTCGCGCAGGCGCTTGATCAAGGAGATACCGCTTTCCTCGGGCATGCGCAGATCGGTGATGACCAGGGCGATATCGGGGTGAAGTGTCAATTCTTGCAAGGCGAAGGTGACGGAAGTCGCGGTAAAACAGACGAATCCCTCGTTTTCGAGGGATTCGGCCAACTCGATCAGCGCATCCTCCTCGTCATCCACCAATAGGATTTGTTGGCGGGATGACGAAGGGTGGGTCATGGGCGGTACCTGATAAAAAGAATCACCGGAACAGATACGTACAGCAATCACAGCTAAGTCGCAGCCGGCAGCTCATCGGAGATTTTTTGAAAGATACCTTTTATCTTATCCCCAATCTCGGAACCGAAACCAACGATAACCAACGCAACTATCGCCACAATAATCACATATTCAATGGCCGACGCCCCGTCTCTACGGCGCAGGAATAACTGAGCGTGAATGTAAAATTTCAAGAACAGGTCAAGGATCATATGAGATCTCCTTCATGCGCCACAAAGCGCCGATACAGCTGGCCCGCACAATGATTGCCGTGTGCCACTAGAGCATTGTCAACAAATTTAACACTCACAACTGTAAGAACGAATTAATCATAAAGTATTAGTCGCCGCGCCAGCCCCACAAATCCGTTATTTACAGCCCCCGCTTTAACCGCGCAGATAATTTTTTCATTCAGTAATGGCAATTTGTCCTAGCTGGGCTACCTTCAAATAGCCAAATCGTTAGTTGTTCATCACAGCCCAGTTGCGAATTTAACTCGTTTGGATTAACGGGAATAAAAGCAGTGCAACAGGATAGGGAGCGCCGTCATGAACAGTCGTATCAGCATGGTCCTGGCTGGCTTGCTGCTTATCGGAGCCCTGGTTGCAGGGTATTGGGGCCTGGTGCTGAGCCGTCCGCCGGCACCCGCCGTAGCGCCCTCGCCAGCACCTGTCATTTCCGTTGAAAAAACCGTTGCTATCGTGGAAGACCAGACCCGCCAGCCGGTCGTGGTGCTGGTGCACGCGGTTGCGCCTTTTGTGCCCCTCACCGCTGCCGATGTCGCCGTGGAAAAACTGCGCACCGTGCCGGCTGGCAGCCTGACCAGCGTTGACCAGGCCATCGGCCGCACGCCCTTGCGGGCCCTGGGTGCCGGCACCTGGCTCAATGATGAGAGCTTCACCGCCGGCGGCCCCCTGGCCCGCATGATTCGTACAAACGAACGCGCACTGGCCGTCGCCGTCGATGAGGTCATCGGTGCCGGTGGCCAGTTGAGCCCCGGCGATTACGTCGATGTCTTGCTGTTCTTGCGCCAGGACAATGCCAATGCCGAGCAGTCGGCGCAGGTGGTCATCCCAGCGATTCGCCTGCTCAGCGTCGGCGACCAGTTGGGCTTGGCCAACGACGGCACCCCGGCCGTACCGCCACCCGCCACCGCCGAAGAACGCGCCCAGGCTGCCCAACGCCGCACTGCCGCGCGCAGTGTGGTGCTGGCGGTGCCCGAACCCTTGCTGAGCCGACTGATGCTCGCCTCCCAAGCCGGCACGCTGCGCCTGGCCGTGCGCAGTGCCGACGAACAATTGCTCAGCCGCTACTGGGCCGGCGAAAGCGACACCCCGGACAAGGTGCAAAGCGCCAACCGCAACCTCTACCAATTCACCCAATTGGCCCTCAGCGGCCCGCCAAAAAAAATCACCCCCGCGGTGGCCGACACCGGCCAGCGTCGGGGCGTCGAAGTGATTCGCGGCGCGGCGGCGGCACAACCTACCCCCTGATTGAACAAGGATGCCTTGAATGAGCCAACGCTACGCTCAATTGGCCTTGGCCTTGATGCTGCCGTGCCTGCCCCTGGGCATGGCGATGGGCGCATCGGGCAACTGCAACACCCTGGGCCAACTGCCCGCTGCGATCGAGGTGGGCGAAGGCTTGCAGACCGAGCTGCAATCGCCGGTAGCGATTACGCGCCTGGCTATCGGCGATCCGAAAATCGCCGACGTGCGGGTCAACGGCGACCGCCACTTTCTGCTCACCGGTGTCGGCAGCGGTGCCACCAGCCTGATGGTGTGGACCGGCTGCTCGACCACGCCGCGTCAGAGCATGGTGTTCGTTAAAGGCAAGGCCACCTCGGCGCTGACCAGCCAATCGCTGTCGCCCTCCGAAGACCCGACGCTGCCCAGCCAGGTGCAGACCGATATTCGCTTCGTCGAGGTCAGCCGCACCAAGCTCAAGGAAGCCAGCACCAAGATCCTGGGCATGGGCAACAATTTCTTCCTCGGCAGCCCAAGCTTGCTGTCCCCTTCAGAGGGCATCTTCAAATTGCCGGTGAGCGCTGACAGCTTCAACATCGGGTTTGGCGGTGGCCGGGTCAAGGCGCTGATCAACGCCCTGGAAAGCAGTGGCTTCGCCTACACCCTCGCACGCCCGAGCCTGGTGGCCATGAGCGGCCAGAGCGCAACCTTCCTGGCCGGCGGCGAAGTGCCGATTCCGGTGCCCAGTGCCGGCAGCGATACCATCACCATCGAGTACAAGGAGTTCGGCATTCGCCTGACCCTCACGCCCACGGTCATCGACCACAACCGCATCGCCTTGAAGGTCGCCCCGGAAGTCAGCGAGCTGGACTACAACAACGCGATCCGGATTGAGGGCATCCAGGTGCCTGCCCTGACCGTCCGACGCACCGACACCAGTGTGTCACTGGCCGATGGCGAAAGCTTTGTGATCAGCGGCCTGATCAGCAGCACCAACCGCTCCACCATCGCCAAGCTCCCGGGCCTGGGCGATATCCCGATCCTTGGTGCGTTTTTCCGCGACTCCAATATCAACAGCGAAGAAAAAGAACTGCTGATGATTGTCACGCCGCATCTGGTCCAGCCACTGGCTGCCAATGCGCAGTTGCCGTCGCTGCCCGGCGAAAAACTGCGCACCTATGACCCGAATTGGTTCCGGCTGTTCTTCCTGGAAAACGGCAACTTCGACCGTCGCAGCGGACTTTCCCAATGAGCGATAGCCTGAGCCAGACCTTCCTGGCAATCACCCGCAACAGCACCGACCTGGAATGGCTCCAAGGTGCACTGGCGCCCCTTGGCCAAGTGATCAGCGTAGGCGGCGGCAGCCTCGATGAATTGCTGGCACTGGTGGACGTGACCTTCGCCAACCTGGTGTTCGTGGGCCTGGACCGTGAACACCTGGTGGCTCAGAGCGCCTTGATCGAAGGCGCCCTGGAAGCCAAGCCGATGTTGGCGGTGGTGGCCTTGGGCGACGGCATGGACAACCAGTTGGTGCTCAACGCCATGCGTGCCGGTGCGCGGGATTTTGTCGCCTATGGCTCGCGCTCCAGCGAAGTGGCCGGGCTGGTGCGGCGCCTGAGCAAGCGCTTGCCGCCCACCGCGCCGAACGCCCACCTCGGTGGCCTCACCGTGCTCTACGGTGCCCAGGGCAACACCGATGGCGCCTTGCTGGCAAGCCACTTGGCGATGGTGGTGCAAAAAAGCGGCCAGCAGACGCTGATGCTCGACCTCGGCCTGCCCAGGGGCGATAGCCTCGCGCTGCTGGGCCTGGACAGCACCTTCAATTTCGGCGACGCCTTGCGCCACCTGCGCCGCCTGGACGCCACGCTCATCAACAGCGCCTTCACCAGCACCGACGACGGCCTGCGGATCCTTGCCTACGCCGCCAGCGATGAACCCTTGGAAATGACCAGCGCCGCCGAGCTGTACATGTTGCTCAGCGCCTTGCGCCAGCACTTCCAGCACATCGTGGTCAACCTCACCGGGCAAGCGGACAGCGAAGCCCTGCGTACCTTTGTCAGCCACTGCGACAAGTTGCTGTGGTGCACCGACCAGGGCGTGCTCGACTGTCGGCGTAACCTGGCGGTGCTGAACCTGTGGCGCGAAAAAGGCATGAAGCTCGACCATGCCAAGCTGCTCGTCGATCGCTACATCAAAGCCTGTGCCCCCGACACCGAAGCCCTGGAAAAAAGCTTCGGCCTGGAGTGCATCGCCGTGCTGCCCCTGAGCCCAGAAGTGCGCCTGAACGCCAAAAACCAGGGGCAAAGCCTGTTCACCCTGGCCCCCCGCGAAGCCTTGACCCAAGCCCTGCGTCACCTGGGCGAGCGCCTGGCCAAACGTACCGAAGGCTTGGATAAACCCTCGACACGCTGGTTCGAACGCCTGCTGGGGGCGAGTCGATGAACGGCGAAAAACTCTTCGGCGCCCCGGCCCGTGGAAGCGCCGCGCACAACGACCATGATGGCCTGAAACTGGTGCTGCATCGCTACATCATCGATGCCATCGAAGAGTCGGGCCAGAATCTGCTGGAAGGCTCGCGCCAATCCCTGGCGCAATTTGTCATCGACAAAGTGGCCGAATACATCACGCGCATGCACCTGGCGATCTCGCGCTATGAAATGGAGCGCCTGGCCGAGGAAATCGTCGACGAGCTGACTGGCTTCGGCCCGCTGGAAGTGCTGCTGCGCGATGTGTCGATCACCGAGATTCTGGTCAACGGCCCGCACCGGGTGTTTATCGAGCGTGACGGAGTACTCCATCAGAGCGATCTGCGTTTTATCGACGCGCACCATGTAGAACGCGTCATGCAGCGCATTCTCGCGCCCCTTGGAAGGCGCCTGGATGAGTCGTCACCGATGGTCGATGCGCGCTTGCCAGATGGCAGCCGGGTCAATGCGATCATCCCGCCGATTGCCCTGGACGGTCCCTGCCTGTCGATCCGCAAGTTTCGCAAGGACATGCTCAAGAGCAGCGACCTGGTGGCGATGCAGACCATCGACCACCCTATTTTCGAGTTCTTCCAGGAAGCGGTGGGCAAGCGCTGCAATATCCTCATCAGTGGCGGCACAGGCACCGGCAAGACCACGCTACTCAATATCCTCAGCCAATTGATCAACCCCCACGAACGCCTGGTCACCATCGAAGACGTGGCCGAGCTGCAACTGGGCCACCCCCACGTGGTGCGCCTGGAAACCCGCCCGCCCAATGCCGAGGGGCATGGCGAGGTCAAGGCCAGCGACCTGATTCGCAACGCCCTGCGGATGCGCCCGGACCGCATCATCCTTGGCGAGATCCGTGGCGTCGAAGTGCTCGACGTAATGACGGCCATGAACACCGGCCATGACGGTTCCATGAGCACGGTGCACGCCAACAATGCCCAGGACGCGCTATTGCGCCTGGAAACCCTGGTGGGTCTGACCGGCCGTGTGGTGGCGGAGAAAACCCTGCGGCAGATGATCTGCGCCGCACTGGATGTGGTGATCCAACTGACGCGCCTGCCCGATGGGCGCCGTTGCGTCAGCGAGGTGGTAGAAGTGGTGGGCGTACGCGACGACGTGTATGTCACCAACACCCTGTTCCGCCTCGACCGCCGTACCGGTTTTGGCTTCCTGCGCGAAGCGCTCAACCCGGCCGGCGACAAGCTGCGGCGTGAATCGGCATTGCCGTTGTAGAGAGGGTTTATGACCGGACTTGTCTTGCTGCTCATTTGCATCCTGCTGATCAGCCTGTCCGTCTGGCTGTTCCAGCGAGGGCTGCGCCAGGCCGGTACCGATCGGGTGCTGGAGCGGCTCTCCGATGGCCAGCCGGTAGCCCAGGAGCCGAACGGCAGCTGGGTTGCGCTGGAGCGCATGTTCCAGCGCGCCGGCCTGGGCAAGCCCACCGACGGCCTGGGGTTGTGGCTGAGTGGCTGGACCGCGGGCATGTTGCTGGGCTATCTGCTGGCCGGCGGGCTAGGCCTGTTGGCCATGCTGATCATGCCGCCGCTGCTGTTGCGGGTGTATATCGCCTGGCGCTACCAACGGCGAGTGCAGCGCATGGTCGAACAATTACCGCAGCTGCTGGACCACAGCGTGCGCAGCCTCAAGTCTGGGCGCACCCTGGCAGACGCCGTTCTGGGCGCAATCGACAGCACCGAAGCGCCGCTCAAACAGGCGATGAGCCGCATCCAGCGTAACGTGCAAATGGGCGTGAGCCTGCCGGAGTCGGTCAGCGACTTTGCCGAGTTTTACGAACGCGATGAGTTCCGCCTGTTTGCCCTGGGCCTGAAGGTCAACCACCGCTACGGCGGCAACGCCAGCGAGCTGCTGGAAAACCTGATCAAGATGATCCGCGAGCGCGAACAGGGTGCGCGCCAACTCAAGGCCATGACCGGCGAAACGCGCATGACCGCCTATGTGCTGGCAGGCTTGCCCATCGCCATGGTCGGCTACTTTTTGATGGTCAACCCAGGCTACCTGATGAGCATGTGGAACGACGGTACAGGGCGCTACCTGCTGCTGGCCGCGGTGGCGCTCGACATCACGGGCACCTTCGTCATGTGGCGCATGTTGCGGAGTATTTGAGATGGCCATCCTGATCTGCATCCTGCTGTCGCTCGCCGCCGTCGCCTTGATCGTCGGCAACCTGCTGGAGCAGAAGCGCCGTCAACGCCTGGTCAGCCAACGCCTGCAAGGCCAACTGACCCGCGAGGACAAACTCGGCAGCCTGATGCGCCAGTTGGGCGCCAGCGCCGTGGCCCAGCGCTCGGTCAGCCTGGACAACGAAACCCAGACCCTGCTCAACCGCGTCGGCTGGCGCAAAGCCAACCAGCGTTCCATGTTTGCGGCTTTCCAGATCGGCGTGCCCATCGTGCTACTGGGCTTGACCCTGCTCGGCCAGCAACTGCTGTTCCCCCATGCTGGCTCGCCCTGGATTGCCCCGGCAATTGCCCTGGGCATCGGTTACCTGCTGCCCAAACGCATCCTGGCCCTCAGCGCGAAATACCGCCAGGAGCGCATCGCTCGGGAAATTTCCACCTTCATTCCGTTGCTGCGCATCCTGTTCGAATCCGGCATGGCAGTTGAGCAATCGCTGCGGGTGTTGAGCACCGAAGCCCAGCGCTTGCTGCCAGACCTGACCCATGAACTGCGGCTGGTCCTGGCAAGGGTCGACTCGGGTCTGGAGCTGTCCGAAGAGTTGGGCAAGACAGCACGCCTGCTGGCCGTGGATGAGTTCACCGACACCTGCATCATCCTTCAGCAGTTGATCCACCAAGGCGGCGGTGCGATGAAATCCCTGCTGGCCCTCAAGCAGTTGCTCGACGACCGCCGCCTGACCCGCCTGCAGGAATACATTTCGAAGATGTCCGCGAAGATGTCCGTGGTGATGATGGTGTTCCTGTTTCCCGCCTTGCTGATCGTGCTGGGGGGGCCGGCCATGATCGCCATCTCCCGAGCCTTGAATAATTTTTGAGGAGCCTGCCATGAAACCACTGATCGTCGCCTTGAGCCTGCTGATGCTGGGCGGTTGTGCCAGCAATGGCCAGGTTCCGTGGGCCGGGTTGCTGGCGCCGGGCAGTTGCCCCAAGCCCAGCGCCGACCAGGAGCTGTCGCTGAACCTGGCCGATGACATGGCCAACGAAGGCAAGCTGCACGCCAGCCTCGCCAACCTGCAGAACCTGCCCAGCACCCTGCCCCAGGTTCGTCAACGCCAGGCCCGTGCCTATCGCTTGCTGGGCCGTGCTGACGCCGAGCCGTTGTACCGCAGCCTGCTGGGCACCTGCCTGGCCGCCGACGGTGAGCACGGCCTGGGGCAACTGGCATCGGCCAAGGGCGACAACGGCCAGGCCATGGCTCACCTGCAACGTGCGGCACGGCTGGCGCCCACCGACGAAAAAATCCGCAATGACCTGGGCGTGGTGTACCTCGATCAACGGCGCCTGGACGACGCACGCTTTGAATTCATGACCGCCATCGAGCTCAAGCAAAGCGATCAACTGGCGGCAGTGAACCTGGTGACCTTGCTGATCTATCAGGACAATTGGGAGCAGGCCGCGAAAGTGGTCGGCCAACTCGGGTTGAGCCCTGATCAGGTGACCCGGGCCCAGGCACGGGCGCAACACCTCAAGGAAGCTGGCACGGCACCGCAGCGTCCAGTCAAAGATCAGGTAGCGGCGGTCAGCGACACGCTGCCGGCCTCTGTGAAATAGGGAGTCGATGATGAAATTCCACCACCTTGCCGGCCTTGCCTGCCTGGCGCTGCCCCTCCTTGCTGCGGCCATCGAAGCGGGGCCATCTTCACCCCGGCAGGCAGAAACGGAAAACTGGATGGCGCTGCAACTGAGCGGGCGTGCAGCCTCGGCCAACCCGCAAAAAACCACGCCGGCAGAACGCGAACAGGCGCTCAAGCGCTGGCTGGACAGCAACAAGCATCCAATCCCGGAGTTTTTTGATCAGAAAGTAGGCGGGACTGCGCAGGGCAGCAAATAAAATCCCCCCTGTAGGAGCGAGCAAGCTCGCTCCTACAGGGGGGCGGTGCTAGTGCGCCGTTACTCGCTGGCGCATCGCCGAGTTGTTCGGTGACAACGCCAGCGCCAACTGCGTGCGGTTGTGCATATGGGTCAGGCGTAATACCTGGGACACATACAGCTTGACCGTGTTCTCGGTAATCCCCAGCTCACAGGCAATCTGGTAGTTGGTCTGGCCCTTGCCCACCAGGCGGGCCACATCCAACTGGCGCGGTGACAGTTGATTGAAGATCGCCGGGATCTCCAACGGCCCGGCTTCATCGGCCGAAGGGTCCCCGTCATGGTCCTGGGGCGTCGGGTTTCGGCGCACCTTGTCCAAGTCCATATACAAGTCGTTGATGGATTCGGACAGGTACTGCAGCTTCTGGTTGAGCGTGCCCAGCTGCAGGTCTTTCTGCCGCTCCTCCAATGCCACTTCCTGGCGCTTGAGGCCCTCGAGCAATTCATCGAGGTTGATCGGCTTCTGATAGTAATCAGCGATGCCCGCACGCAGGGCCTTGATCACATCCTGCTTGTCGGCGCGCCCGGTAAGCATGATCGCTTCGAACGCGCGATGTTTGCCGGCGATGCGTTGCAGCGCCTGCACCAGCTCGATGCCGTCCATGTCCGGCATATGCAGGTCACACAGCACTAAACCGATCTGAAGGTCTTCCTTGAAACGCTGGACAGCTTGCTCACTGGACTCGCACGGGACACAACGGTACCCGCTGCTTTCAAGAAATTCACAGAGCTCCTCTACGATTAAGGGTTGATCGTCGACTACGAGCACTTTTACTGCGGACGTAAGCTTGTTCACGCGCTACTCCATGCCTGGCAAGCCAAATGATGACCTATCCTTTCTGACGAAAATTCCTACACAACTCCTGATTAAACGTAGACGTACTTTCCGACTATGTACATAGCATTAATCAACTCGCGCGACTGATGGATCCAAAACCAGCTGCCGGCAAAACCTGTCAAAACGAAGGGCGCAAAAGGCTGTTTTGTTGACGCTTGCCCTCCCCGTTCAACGCGGTTTGAGCTAAGCCCTTGATGCATAAGTGTCCAGGCCACCATGGCGATGCCCGCACCGATCAACGCCCCCAGCAGGTACTCGATATTGGAGGCCAGCCCCAGGGCGGCGAGCAACTTCACATCTCCCGCGCCAAAGCGGCCCAACGCATAACCCGGCAAAGTCAGCACCAACGCCAAGGCCAAGGCCAGCCCCCCCTCGCTGCGAGGCGCGCCCAGCCACGTCGACCCCGCCCACAGCAGGTAGATCAACGCCAGCAGCCCAACGCCCAGGGTCAGCGTATTGGCAATCTGGCGCTGGCGAATATCCTGCACGGCACATACGCCCAACCACAGCACAATCACTAGCGTCTGGATCACGTAAAAAACATCCCTTTTGGCTGAATGATTCTATGCTGATATCAAGTACTCGCCTCAGGGTAGACGCAGTCATGAAATCGAGCCTCCCGAGA
Organism: Pseudomonas sp. KT_2_4; assembly: GCF_041410225.1. Classification (NCBI taxonomy): domain Bacteria; kingdom Pseudomonadati; phylum Pseudomonadota; class Gammaproteobacteria; order Pseudomonadales; family Pseudomonadaceae; genus Pseudomonas; species Pseudomonas sp. KT_2_4. Next base: position 4,545,882 of record NZ_CP166962.1, on the reverse strand, counting down.
AAGCAAAAAGGTGCTGCGGCGATCGAGTTTGCCTTGGTCTTCGTGATTTTTTTTGCGGTGTTCTACGGCATGCTCAGCTACAGCTTGCCATTGCTGTTGATGCAGTCATTTCACCAGGCGGCGGCTGAAGGGGTACGCCGCAGTGTGTCCCTGGACCCCAGCACCGCAGGCTATTCGGCCCTGGTGGTGCAACGCGCCAAGGATGCCGCCCAGGCCCAATTGAACTGGATCCCCGGCTCACTGAAATTCTTGCCCGGCTATATCACCGCCACCTACACCAATAATTTGCTGACAGTGAAGATCACCTACCCCTCGGCCAATATCAAAGCGGTCTTGCCGGCCCTGGTATTGCCCGGGGTGGGCACCGTACCCAACCTGCCCACCAACCTCACTGCTACCTCGAGCCTTCAGTTTTGACGACGGGGGATAAATTGTTCGCACGCCTGCGCGGGCGCACCAGCTCCCTGGCCTTGGACGCGCCAGCAGCACCCGCGCCGGGCCTGCAAGTGCAACTGGACAACCTGGGTCGGGTGCTGAACATCTCGGGCACCTTGAAGCCTTTACTTGCCCAGCATCTTGCCAACGCGCCCAACCCGCCCTTGCAGACCTTGCTGTGTGCCGACAGCGCGCGGAGTGTCGAGGGCACGCCGCAGGAGTGGCAACGACACGGCCTGGACCTCGACTTCCAGGGCGCTGCCGGCCAGGTCCTGCATACCCGCGGCTGGATCGAGCCGGAGGGTGACGGCTGGGCCCTGCACCTGCTGGACATCACTGACCTGCTGGCCGACCGAGTACGGGTGCAGCAACGCGAACAGAACCACCAACTCGCCGCCCTGATGAGCGAACAGCTGCGCGTGTGCAGCATCAACCGCTTACCCCAGGTGTTCAGCGAACACCTGCGCAGCGTGGCCCAGCGCTGGCGCATCCCCTGCGTCGCCATGGCACTGCTCGACGAAGATGACCAGGGCTGGCGCATCTACAGCCACTACGCCGCCCACGACGCCCCGGCCTTATGGCAAACCGGGCAACACCTGGGCACCAGCCTGGACAGCATCAACGGCAACACGCCACTGAGCCTGGACATTGTCCAGGGGCGCAGCGACAACCCGCGCCTGCACGGTGTATTTGGCAATGCCGACGGCTTCCTGGTGCCGTACCGCGACAGCCATGGCGCCGCCGCGTGGCTGCTGTGTGGTTTTTATAACGGCCAGGCACACCACACCGGCGAGCGTGACTGGCTGAACCTGTGCGCAGCACTCGCCGCGCCGCTGCTGGGCCGCCTGCGCGAACAGCGTCACCACCAGCAACTGGAACGGGTTGAAGCCCTGCAAGGCCTGCTCGGCACTGGCTGGTGGGAACTGTTGCCCGCCACCCAGGAGATCCAGCTGGCGCCACAATTGCTGCGCAACCTGAGCCTGGACGAAGGCCCCACCCGCCAACCTCTCGGCACCTGGCTCGAACTTATCCACCCCGCCGACCGCCAGGCCCTCGACAGCCGCCTGAAAGACCTGCAAGCCCTGGGCAAGCCACTGCTGACCAGCGTGCGCCTGCAACGCACCGAGCCTGAGCAGTCGCCCCTGTGGTACCGCATACAAGGCCAAGTGCTGGGCGCCGGCAATGAACGGCGCTGGATCGGCTTCATGCTCGACATCAGCGACATCCAGAACCAGCAACTGCAAGCCGCCGCCGCCCATGCGCGCCTGGACAACCTGATCGCCAGCTCACCGGCCGTCATCTATGTGCAGCGCTACGTCAACGGCGCGCTGCACCCGGCGTTTTTCAGCGCCAGCCTGTTGCCGCTGCTGGGCTGGACCTTGGCCGATTGCAACCACGACACCCTGGCGGCGCTGATTCACCCCGACGACCGAGAACGCTACTTCGAACGCACCCGCCAACTGCTGCGCGAAGGCAACGTGCGCAGCCGCTACCGCCTGCGCGATAAACAAGGCAACTACCACTGGCTGCTCGACGAAGCCAAGCTTTTGCGCGACGACCTCGGCCTGCCGGTGGAAGCCGTAGGCCTGTGGCTGGACGTCACCGAAGCGACCCTGGCCGCCGAGCAGGTGCGCCAAAGTGAAGAACGCTACCGCATCCTGGTAGAAGACTCGCCAGCGATGATCTGTCGCTACCGCCCCGACCTGATCCTCACCTTCGGCAACACGCCGCTGGCCAATTACCTGGAATGTCGGCCCGAGCAATTGCCAGGCATCGACCTGGGCCAGTGGCTGTCGGATGAACAACGCGCCGCCTTTGTACAGCGCATCCAGCAACTGACCCCGGAATTCCCGGTGAGCACGGCGGAAATCAGCCTGCAACTGCCGGGGCGCGAACATGCCTGGTGGGTGTGGTCGGACCGTGGCGTCTTCGATGAACAAGGCGCCCTGATCGAGGTGCAGGCCGTGGGGCGCGACAACACCGAAGTACGCCGCTCCCAGCAGCAACTGACCCAAAGCGCGAAAATGGCCACCCTCGGCGAAATGGCCACCGGCCTGGCCCATGAGATCAACCAACCGCTGAACGTGATGCACATGGCCGTCGTCAACGTGCTCAAGCGCTTGGGCAATGGCGATGTGCAAATCGACTACCTCACGGAAAAACTCCAGCGCATCGACGCCCAGGTGCAACGTGCAGCACGGGTGGTCGACCATATGCGCGTGTTCGGCCGCCGCTCGGAAATTGAGCAGCAACCGTTCGACCCGGCGCAGGCGCTGGAGGGCACTCTGTCCCTGCTCAGCGAAGGCCTGCGCGGCAAAGGTGTGGACGTGCGCATCAGCCCTGCGGACTTCTCGGTGCAGGTCAAAGGCTATGTCGACCAGCTGGAGCAGGTGCTGATCAACCTGATGGTCAACGCCCGTGACGCATTGCTCAGCCAACGAGAAAAAGACCCTGCCCTGCGCCCCTGGATTGCCCTGCACAGCGAGCACGACAGCCGCCATGTACGCATCTGGGTCGAAGACAACGCCGGCGGGATAGACCCGCGCTTGCTGGAGCGGATTTTCGAGCCGTTCTTTACCACCAAACCGATAGGCGTGGGCACCGGGCTGGGCCTCTCGGTGAGCTATGGGATTGTGGAAAACATGGGCGGACGCCTGAGCGTTACCAACAGCGAGGCCGGCGCGAAATTCTGCATCGAACTCCCCATCGCGCAGAACTAATTCAACGCTAACCACGATGCGAAGCGAGCTGCTCTTGATCTGCTCTTGATCTGCTTTTGATCTTGATCTTAAGCGCCCCGTCAAACCACGCTGGCCGGAATTCGCCAGGGATTTGGGGGGCAAACCGGCAGGGATGCCGGTTTAGCCGCCCCGCGCCATGGATGGCGCGTGGCGGCGGCCCCCCAAATCACTGGCGGATTACGGGCACACCGAGCCTGGGCGAGGTGCCGAGTGGTGGGGCAAGAGCGTTTTGCTTACTTTGCCGCTTTTGCAAAGTGAGCCGCCGTCAGGGCGGAACCCTAAGTGGCCGTTACCTAAATAATGGATATGTACCCGGTCCAACTGTGTTGACTGCCAGGCCGCCTTCGCGAGCAAGCCCGCTCCCACAGTTGGATCTTAGGGTGTCAGCTAGAGAAGTGTCGGCTGGCGGGCCGCCATCGCAGGCAAGCCAGCTCCCACATTTGGAACTCGAAAGGTCAGCTAAATCACCAGATAAGCCCGACCCATATGGCAAGTAAGGTTGGCACCGACTTCGGCATTGCCCAGGTTGATGCCCAAGGCACTCAGCAAGGTATTAACGATGGGGTCGAGAATCGGCGACAACACATTCTGGATCAGCCCCACCACCGCCGTAGTGATAGTCGCCAACAACCCGGCGACCCCAGCCAACGCACCATTGGAGACAGTGCCGCTAGGCGGTGCGTAAGTCACCTGCAAGCCATTAAGGGTCGCCGCCAGGCTGCCGACGATATTGGCGGTACCCGGCGCGAACTTGTAGGTGGGCGGCGCATTCATCTCGGCCACCGGCGCAAACACCATCGTGCTGGTCTGCGCGGCAATGGTGGAGTTGGCTTTCAACAGCAAACCGCCACCCACATTGGGTGTACGGTTGGGGCTGCACAGCAGCGTCAGGACCACACAGTAGCGCTCGCCAAAATCAATCAGCCTGACCGGCTGCACATTGACTGCTGCCGAGGAAGAAAAAGCCGCCACCGGATCCACCGTACCGACGGCCAAGGTAGCCAGGGAAGTAGTGGTTTTCACCGTCAAGGATTTGGAGGCCGGCGAGTCGCAATTGAAATCCGTGACATTGGTTTGCGCACTGCCGGCTTCGATGTAAATGCCTAGCGATGTTGTGACATCGACGTCAGCCACATTGCAGGCCACCAGGCACAACACACCGCCAACCACCGCCGGCAGGTTGAGATTCAACAAGCCCTTGACCACCTGGGACACCGGCGTGCCCAGGCCTGTCAATATGGACGCCACGCCAGAAACCGCCTTGATGATCGGCGCCTGTACAGTCACCAACGTACGCACTTGCGCAGTGCGTACAAAAATCTGATCGGTCGGTGGGGTATTCAATAAGCCCTTCTTCGCCAACGCTGGATTGCCAATGGCCGACAGCTGCGGCGGTTCGATGACCTTGGTCTGGATCGACACATTGCCCACTAGCGGAATCGCGACCTGCGCCGCCGCACTCACCGCATTCTTGCTACTGGACAACTGCGCTACCGCTTCCAGCAGTTGAAACAATTGCACGTTGCTGTTCAGCGCCGCTGTCGGCGTGCCGGTGGCGATGTCGACCAGGTCTCCCACCGTTAACAGCTTGCTGTTAGGTGCAATGGCTTGAATCGAAATCACGTCATTGATGACCGCCGTGGCCGCCGCGCCGTTTTTCTGCAAGACCTTCACAGCAGCGTCGATCAGTTGAGTCGCCGAGACCGCGGTACTGAGCAAGGCATCGTAGTCACCGGCCTTCACGTTCAGGTTGATCGCTAGTTGGTCGAGGTAACTGAGCAGGTTGACGTTGGTCTGCAGCAAGCCGTTCCAACCCGCCGCCGTGAGCGAAAGGTTGCCGCCGAGCAGGTTGCCGATCACCAGGTTGAGCAGCGGGGATTTGCCTGAATCGACGCTGGCCAGGCTGCTGCGGATCGACAACTGCGCCACGGGCGGCGGTGTCGCCGCGACGGCGGTGGCGCTCAAGTTGATCTGCGGGTTGATCGGCGCGCCGCTGAACAGGTTCCACAGGCCATTGGCGATGCTGGTCAGGACGGTGCGCGAGGCCACCACGCGGATTGCGTCACTCTTGGTGGCATCGGCGCTGAACACACGGGTGTTGAGGGCGTTGGTCGCCAGGGTGCCGCATGTCACCGCCAGGGTGCTGCCATTACCGACCACAAAACCGTTGCGCGCCGCATTTTGCGTGGCATAGGCGTTCGCGGTGGTGTTGGTACCGCACTGGCCACCCAGACCAGCGGCTTCCAACGCCGAGGTGTCGGCGACGGATTGCAGCTTGCGCTTTTCCAGATACAAGCGCCCGCTGTCGACCGCCAGCAACGTGAACACCAGAGCCAAGGCCAAGGTGCCTGCCGCCATCAAGCCTATTGCACCACGCTGTCTGGAACCGAATCGGGGAGACATCGAAGCACTCCTGCGCTAACTCTCCGTTGCACTGGAGTGTAGACAAGGCTTCGACAGGTTGCTGGCAACTCGCCACATTGGCGACTGGCGGAGATGCCCTGAATGTCGGCCCCCTAATACAACTCAGCTAAGCGAACGCTATGCTCAAAACACTGAAGATCAAATGTGGGAGCTGGCTTGCCTGCGAAAGCGGTAGTGCAGTAACTGAAGCAGTGACTGACACACCGCTTTCGCGAGCCAGCTCCCACAGGGGTGAGAGGGGGTGATCAGCGCGGCGGGTAGTTGGAGAGGATCTTGGTCACAGTGCTGCGGATGGCCTTGTTGCGATCCTCGGGGTTTGGCGTGCTGGCCATCATTTGTTCGTCGCTGCCGCGCCACACCAGTTTGCCGTCCTTGCCGTCGAGCAGGTCGATCTGGATGGTCGCCACTTTGTAGGTGATATTGCGCGTTTCGTTGTACATCGGCGCGCCCCAATAACCATTCCACGGGCCGCCCCAGGCACCGCCATAGTTGGTGGTGACTTGCTGCTGGCGGTCTTCGACAATCAAATAGGCCTGCACATTCAGGTCTGCCTTGGTACCCGCCGCCGCAGGACGCAAACCGCGCTGATCCAGCTGTTCGCCCACGGCCTGGCGGATGCGTTGCTCGGTGAGGTCGCTCTTGATTCGCGGGTCATCGGGACGGTACTGCAACGCCGGGTCTTTCCAGGCCCAATTGCGATAGGCGCCGAAGTCTCGGCTGGCGTCGAAATCATGGTTGACCTGGTTGCTCTGGCAACCGCCCAGCAACATGACAACAGCGAGTGCAGCGATGCGACGAAGCATGGTGTTCTCCAAAAAACAACGTGGGCCTGTAATGAGAATAGCTGCTAACTGGGCGGATAGGCGGCCATTGCCTTCTGCATCGCCTTGCGCAAGCTATCGGCGCGTTCGCTCAGGCTGCCCTGGCTGGTGGTTTCGGCGCTGGTGCTCCACACCGGCTGGCGGGTGCGCGCATCGAACAGGCTGATACGCGCCACGGCCACTGTCACTTCATAGGTACGCACCACAGGCACGCTGTTGTACATGCCATAACCATTGCCATAACGGTTGTAGCCACCGTAGCCATACCCGTAATCATCCTGGACCTGGCGCAGGCGTTTTTCCAGGCGTACATCAGCGCTCACCAGCAGGTCGGGCGCACGCTTGTCATGCAAGGGACGCAAGCCACGCTGGTCGAGAGCGCTGCTGACCGCCTCGGCAATCTGCGCCGAATCGGCCCAGGCCGTACCCGCCGGCAACTGGCCGTTGAGCCAGCCCCAACTGCGGTAGGCGCCATAGTCGCGTACCGGCGCGGGGTAAGCGCTGGCATCAAAGGTAGTGGCTGCCTGGGCGGGCGCCGGCGGCATCGGTGCCGAACTGGCGACGTAAGGGTTGGGGCTCGAACAAGCCCCAAGACCTAAAGACAACAGGATTAAACCGAGACGACGCATGTCGACCTCCCACGCTGGGCCGCTTAAACCGGGCGGCAGATCCAGTGCAAATATCGCCCAAGCCCGGCAAAGCTTGGGTGACGACGGTGAGCGAGCTCCATCTCCAACAAGTCCTGCAGGTTGGCGCGCGCCTGGAATTCCACCGGCATATAGTCGTGGAACACCCGCACGCCACTTTGGCTTTCGACCTGCCACAGCCCTTCGAGTTGCGTCGCCAACTCCCGTGGGTCCAGGGGTTGTTGCGGCGTCAGGCTCTGCTTTTCGCCGGCCATGTCGTTCTTGCGCATTTTGCGGAAGTGGCCTTTGAGCAGGTTGCGGTAGATCAACGCATCACGGTTGTAGAAGGCCAGGGACAACCAGCCCCCCGGCAGCGTCAGTTGGTGCAGCACCGGCAGGATGGCGTGGGGCTCGGCCAACCACTCCAGCACGGCATGGCACAGCACCAGATCGTAAGGCTCGGTGAGTTGGCCGAGCAAGTCCTGCCACGGTGCATGAATAAAGGTCGCGGTCTGGCCGGCGTCAGCAAAGCGCTGACGCGCCCCTTCAAGCATCGGCGCAGCGGGTTCGGCCAGGGTTACCTCGTGGCCCTGCTCGGCCAGCCACAGCGACATATGCCCCAGGCCTGCACCGATATCCAGCACGCGCAATGGGCGTTGCGGCAAGGCTTCTACCAGGTCGGCCTGGAGCACCGCAAGGCGAATCGCGCCCTTGGCGCCGCCGTAGATTTTTTCGGCAAAGCGCGTGGCCAACTGGTCGAAATGACGATCACTCATGGGCAAACCGCCGTTCGCTATCGGCCAGTTTGGCGCGCACCACTTCGTTCATATCCAGGCCCAGTTCACTGCACAGCAGCAGCAGGTACAGGACGATATCACCGACCTCCTGGCCCGCATGGGCGAGTTTATCGGCGGGCAGTTGGCGGGATTGGTCTTCGGTGAGCCATTGGAAGATTTCCACCAGCTCGGCCATTTCCACGCTGGCAGCCATGGCCAGGTTTTTCGGGCTGTGAAACTGTTTCCAGTCATTGGTATCGCGGATGCGGTGCAGCCGTTCGGTGAGGTGTTCGAGGTTCATGCGGGGGCTCCTGAATGGGTATAGCTTACCCCATGACGGGACGCGGAGCGTCCCAGGCGGCGTTCCCACGCAGAGCGTGGGAACGATCAGCGATCAGTCGACAACGCTGAATTCGAGCCTGGCGGTTTGACCGGCTTCATCCAATACGCTGAGCTGATAACGGCCCAGCCGTTCAAAACTGGCATTGATGCTGTCCTGATTGGCGCTGTCGCCCAACGGCGCACCATTGAGGAACCACCAACGCCGGCCACTGCCGCCCAGGGCGGAGATGTTCAGGCGCAAGGCTTGCTGACTGGCAGCGGGCAGACGCAATTGATCGCCCTCGCGTACGCCTACGATGGACAACGGCGATGACGCGGCCAGCGCCGGTGGCGGGCAGTCCGGGTCAGCCGCCGGGATGCGCGCTTCGCGGCGTTCAACCCTGGGTAACCAAGGCTCCAGCGGTGCCGGCCATAGGGCAATGCTTTTGGAGGTTGCGCCAGGACAATGGGCATCGACCCGCAAGCCTTTGGTGTTAACCCAGATGCTTTCCATCAAGCCCACACTCAAGGGTTGATCCAATGCCTGCAAGGTCGGCGGCGTGGTGCTGTCCAGGGTCCAGGCAAAACGCTGGCGGCGGCAGTTGGGGTCGCTGCGGCTCATGGGCTGGCCCAGCGGCCAACAGATCGCCGCCACGCCGATATTGGCAGGCACCGGTTTGACCGGCGCACTGATGCCGCGCTGGCTGTCGCGGTTGGTCAGCACGTCGTGCACCTGCAGCATCAACGGCGCTGCCGACGCCAGGCCGAATTGCCCGGGTACCGGCGTGCCATCGGGCCGGCCGATCCATACGCCGATCAGGTAACGCGGGCCTACGCCAATCGCCCAGGCATCGCGAAAGCCGTAGCTGGTACCGGTCTTCCACGCCAGCACCGGGCGTTGGACCAGCTCGGCACGCGGGTCGCGGTCGGGCCGCGCCTGGCCGCTGAGGATGCGCCGCACAATCCACGCGGCGCCGGGCGACAGCAACGGCCGCTCCCTGAGCGCATCGTCCGGTTGCAACCGCAGGGTGGCGCTCTTGCCATCGCGGGCCAGGGCGCTGTAGCCACTCACTAGGTCCTCCAGGCGACTGCCCGCACCGCCGAGAATCAACGCCAGGTTCGGCTCGGCCAATGCCGGCAACGCCAACGGCATGCCACCGATGCGCATCTGCGCGGCAAAGCGCTTGGGCCCGTAGGCTTCCAGCAGTTGCACCGCCGGCAGGTTCAACGAGCTGGACAACGCCGTGCTCGCCGGCACTGCCCCGGTAAAGCCCATGGAAAAGTTGCCAGGGCGGTAGTCACCATAGCGTCGAGGCACATCCTGCAAGAGGGATTCAGAGTGAATCAGGCCGTCGTCCAACGCCATCCCGTAGAGAAAAGGTTTCAAGGTGGAACCGGGCGAACGCAGTGCGCTGATCATGTCCACATGGCCAAAGCGCTTGGTGTCGTTGATATCCACCGACCCCAGGTAGGCGCGCACCGCCATGCTTTCTTCTTCCACCACCAGGATGGCCGCCGAGGTGTGTTCCGGCAGGCGTGCGCGCCAGCCCAGCAACAGGTCTTCCAGACGGCGTTGCAGGGTGGCATCCAGGGTGGTGCGAATCAGCGGCGGGCTGTCGGGGCGGTTCAGCCGGCGTGCGAGCAGAGGCGCCAGGCTAGGTTCCAGGCGTGGGGCGAGCAGCAGGGGTTCTTCCAGGGCTTCATCAACCGCCGATTGCGGCCATACCTGAAACTCGGCCAGGCGGCGCAGCACTTTGTCGCGGGCCTCCTGGGCGCGCTGCGGATGACGGTCCGGGCGCAAACGGCTTGGCGCCTGGGGCAACACCGCGAGCAACGCGGCTTCGGCGTGAGTCAGCTGAGACGGTGACTTGCCCAGGTACGCCCAGCTTGCCGCCGCCACGCCCTGCAGCGTGCCGCCGAAAGGTGCGCGGTTCAGGTACAGGTTGAGGATTTCGTCCTTGGACAGGTGCCACTCCAGCTGCGCGGTACGCCACAGCTGGCGTAACTTGCCGTGCAGGGTGCGTGAATGTGGGTCGAGCAGGCGCGCAACCTGCATCGACAAAGTGCTGCCGCCGGACACCACCCGCGCGCCGCTCAGGTTTTGCCAGGTCGCACGCACCAGCGCCAACGGGTTTACGCCGGGGTGCTGGTAGAACCAACGGTCTTCATAGGTGAGCAACGCGTCGAGGTAATAAGGCGATACTTCGCTGGTGTGTACCGGGTAGCGCCATACGCCATTGGCATCGGCAAATCGCCACAGTGGTGTGCCATCTTCGGCCAGCACTACCCGGGCCAGGTCGTCCTGGGGTAGGGGTAAGGGCCAGATACGATCGGCCAGCCATAGCAGGGCAACCACCAACACCACACAACCCAAAGCCCAGCGCAATAACTGTGGGAGCTGGCTTGCCTGCGATAGCGCAGGATCAGTCAACTTATCCACAACTGCCCCACCGCTATCGCCGGCAAGCCAACTCCCACATTGGGCCGCGTACATTCGGACGTGATTAAACTAAAACTCAAACGGGCAAACCTCTATGCTTGCAGGGAACTCGCCTGCGTTATCGACAACCAAAGGCACAGTTACGCCCACCTTCTCATCAGGACACGCACATGCAGGTAGAAAGCTTTTTCGAATGGTTGGGCCAGGCGCTCGGTTCCGTCATCCGTTTTATCGTCGACGGGCTCAGCGGTTTGTTCGGGGCCTTGACCCACGCCGGCGGCAACTTTATCGACGGCCTGTCACGCACCTTGGGCATGGACACCTCGATCATCAGCATCATTACCCTGATTGTCGGGTTGTTGTTCCTCTACTCGGCGGTACGCGCCTTTATGCGGGCCTCGATTATCGTGGGGATCATCTGGCTGATGCTGGGGCTGTGGTTGCTGAGTTGGGTTGTGCACTGACAGGCAAACGCTCGATTCCCCCTGTAGGAGCGAGCTTGCTCGCTCCTACAGGGATTCAACCATTGTCTTTCAGCGGCCCTTGATCACCATATCCACCGGCGTCTCGCCCACCGCCTGCCAGTTCGGCCGATACATCGACTCTACCTGCGGCGGCGGCACGCGGTAGGTTCCCGGTGTCACCGCGCGCGCCAGGTACAGCAAGTGCGTGGTGCCATAGCCATCCAGATTCATCGCGGCCACATAGCGATCGTCCCTGAACTCCTGATGCTTGAGCGAGGCATTCTGCATCGACTCACGCCACTCCTTCACCTGGCTGCTGGCGTTCTCCAGGCTCGCCGCGCTTTGGGCCAGGTTCTGGTTTTCCAGTTCCAGGCCGGCAGGCAACAGGTCGACCACCAGGGCATCCGGCACCCGTTGCTTGGCGCTGACCGCCAAGTGCACCAGCACCAGATCACCGCTGTTGAGGTTACGCAGGTTCAACGGCTGGCCGTTCATGCCCAGGTATTCGCGGCGGATACTCAGGTTGTTGCCACCGGCCGCTGGCGGCACGTGTGGATAACCCGAGACCGTCAATTGCTGGTACACCGGCGCTTCACCCTGATTGCTCAAGGCCAGGTCGCTGGACAACAACTTACCGTCCAACTCCAACGTCGATTGCTGGTTGTTCAACTCACGCACACCGCCGCTGCCGGTGAGCGACACTTGCCAGTTCGCTTGGGGCTTGGCGAACCCGAGGCGCCCGGCCAGGAACAGTGAATTACGCTCCTGGGTCGACAGGTACGGGCTGGCGGCCAACTGATCCGACAAGGTGAACAACCGCTCCTCGCGCTGGCCCTTGGCCAAGTCGTTCTCCTCCAGCAACGCCAGGATCATCGCCTGGTCGCGCAGCGGGCTACCGTAGTCGGCCAGCCACTCATTGGCATTGCGCTGCGCCGCCAAGCCGGCCAACAACGCCTGATCCGCACGGGGCTGGTCACCCATTTTCTGCAGGGCAATTGCCAACTGCACCAGCGGTAAGCCGGAGCGTGCGTCGCTGCGCCGTTCGAACAGGCTGCGCAACGCGCCCAATGGCGCCTGCTGACTGCGCGCCAACACCATGCCGGCATACGCCTGCACGGCAAACCGGGTGTGTTCGGCGTTGTCGCTGTAATCCACCTCGATCAGATTACGTTCCTGCACATACCGCAACAGGCGCTCGCTGGCCTTCTTCAAGGCTTCAGGGGGTACGGCAAAACCCTGGTCGCGGGCGCGCAGCAGGAAGTCGGTGACATAGGCGGTCAGCCAATATTCTTCCTCGCCATCGGCGCCCCACAAACCAAAGCTGCCGTTGTAGCGCTGCATGCCCAGCAGGCGCTCAATGCCCAACTCGATCTTGCGCTTGCGCTCGGCATCCGGCTCGCCCTTGATACTCAGGCGCTTGAGCAGCGCGTCGTCGGCGTACAGCGACGGGTACAAGCCACTGGCGGTTTGCTCCAGGCAACCGTAGGGGTACGCCTTGAGTGCACTGATCTGCGCGCCCAGGTTCAACGGCGGCCGGCTCGACAGGCTCAACAACGCCTCACGTCCCGATGCATCGAATTGATCCAGTGCGCCCGACGGCAAGCTCCACGGCTGATCCTTGAGCACTGCGCGGTAATGCTTGAGCAAGGCCGGGTACGCCGGGCGTACGCCCAAGGTCCATTCGCGGCTGAACGGCGGCAGGTTTTCACCCGGCAAGTCCAGGCCGTTGACGGTGACCGTGACCTTGCCCTGGCCGAGCCCGCCCCAGGCTTGTACCGGAATACGCAGGGTGGTGCGCTGACCTTGCTTGAGCTCAACCGATTGCGCGCCACTGTTGACCAACTGCAGCTGACCTTGCGCGGTCAATTGCACATCGAGTTTCTGGGCCTTGCCCGACAGGTTGGAGAGGTCCAGGGCCAGGGTGGTCTGGTCGCCTCCTGCCAGGAAGCGCGGCGCCGACAACTCGGCAATCAGCGGGGCGGCGATCACGGTCTTGCCTTCGGCCATACCGTAGCGATCATCGCTCCAGGCTTGGGCCATCAGGCGCAGTTCGCCGTTGAAGTCGGGAATATTGACGCTGACTTCACCCTCGCCTTTGTCGTTCAGAGTCACCGGGGCGCTTTGCAGGGCAACGATGGTCACGCTGGTGTCCGGGCGCTTGCCGCCTTTGGCCAATGCCGCGTCGCCACCAAATGCCAGGCTGGCCAGGCGCCCTTGACCGGCTTCGATCAGTTGCCCATAGATGTCGAATTGGTCGACGCCATAGGCTTTGCGGCCAAACAGGCTGGCGTACGGATCGGGCGTTGGGTATTCGGTGATATTGAGGATGCCCACATCCACCGCCGCCAGCAGTACGTGCACCTGTTGGGGCACGCTGCCATCGGCGTTTTTGGCGGCGATCTTCACCGTCAGCGGTTGTTTGGGGCGCATTTTTTCTGGCGCGGTGAGGGTCAGGCCGAGTTTGCGCTGGGTACGATCCAGCGGCAGGTGCAGCAAGCCCACGGCGCGTTTAGGCGTGATGTTGGCTTTGCGCTCGCCCGGACGAATCACCAGGGCGCTTACATACAGATCGTGGCGCGACCATTTCGGGTCGAGCTTCACCGCAAAGCTTTTGCCTTCGGCCGGCACGTCGATTTCCTGCCACCACAGCGGACCTTCGGCAGACTCCACCAACAGGTAGCCTTTACCGGCAGCCGGTGGCGTGACGGTGACGTTGGCGGTGTCGCCATCACCATAGGCGGGTTTGTCCAACGCCAGCTTGACCTGGTCGGGGCGCACGGCACCGCCTTCGGTGTTGTCCTGGGCCTGGTAGCCGGCCCAGAAACGCAGGCTGCTGACCAGCCCGGTCTGCGGGTCTTCGACCTCCACGCGGTAAGGGCCCCACTCCACCTGGAAGCTGACCTTGGCGGTGTCGCCAGCCTTGATGTTCAGGCTCTGCTCATCGAGATTGAGGAATTTCTCGTTGAAGTGGTAGCTCCAGCCGTCATTCTCCGAGTAGTTCCAGTAGTAGTCGCGGCGCTCACGCACCAGGCGCACCTTGAGGTCTTGTGCGGCCAGTTTCTGACCGTCCTGGTTGGCCACCAGCACTTCGAATTCCACCGGGCCATCGCCGTTGGTTTCCTTGCCATCAAACAGGCCACGCAGGCCCGGCAACTGCTCGGCCGGCCAGATCGGCTGCACCAGGCGCCGGGTGATCGGCCGACCGCCGGACTCTTGCAGGCTGGCTTGCACGATCAGTTGCAACGGCGATTTGGCCTCGGCCCACTTGCTTTCCAGGGTCAGCGCTTGCTCGCCATTGGCGTCGAGTACGCTTTCGTCCAGCTCGAAATCCTGGCTCAGCTCTTCTTCCGTGACGGAACCGAACTGGTAGCCCGGCAGGGATTTGACCGCCTCACGCAGTGGGCGCACGTACACCTGGCCACTGACGCGGTTACCGGATGCGGGCGCGCCGTAGAGGTAACGACCGTTGACCTGGATGACCGGGTTATCCGCCGGGCTCAACGCCGTGTCACTGCCCTTGAGTTCCAGCGCCAGGCGTTCGGGCAGGAAGTCTTCGACGAGAAATTCATACAGTTGCGGCTTGCCGTCACCGAGGTCGAATACCAACTGCCAGCGACCGGTCGGCGCCTCGCCGGCCAGTTGCAACGGGTATTGATACAGGCCGGACGCGTCGGCCTCCCACACGAACTTGCGGCTCACCTGTTCATCCGGGCGCCGTACTTCGACGCTGACCGGTTGCGGCTTTACCGCCCTGCCATCCTTGTCACGCAACAGCGCGTTGAGCAGCACGGTTTCGCCAGGGCGATACAGGTCACGCGGGCCGAACACAAAGAACTGCAACGGGTGAGAGGGCTGCCCGCCGATATCGAACTCGGCGAGGTCCAGCGCGGCGCTGTCCAGGCGCAGCAGGCTGGTTTGCTCGCCCTGCTTGGCCAGTAACACCTGGGCTTTTTTCGGCAGTGGCAACTCGGCGTGGCCACCGTCTTCGGTCTTGCCCTGTCCGAGCACACGGCCTTCGGCATCGAGGATTTCCAGTTCGACGCCGTTGAGCGCCTTACCGCCTTCCAACGCCTGGGTAAACACATCCAGGCGATTGGCATAGCGGTGCACCGACAGACCGATATCACTCAAGGTGAACAGGGTGGCCGGTTGCGAATAGTTATAGGTGCCCGAAGCACGCATCACCGCCAGGTACACGCCCGGCTGCTGCAACTGCTTGAGGCCGGCAATCGGCAGCAGCAGGGTTTCGCGGGTATTGCGCGCCGGGTTCAGGTCGAAACGCCCGCCGTAGACCAGCTCGGCCATTGGCAGCAGTTCACGGGACTCATAGCTTTGCAGGCTGGTATTACGCCCCCACTGCGCCAGGAATGACGGCAGGGATTCGGGTTTGATCCGGAAGAATTCCACGTCGATCTTGTCGACGTTCAACGCGATCACCGGCAGGCCCTCGGCCAGGCGCGTCGGCAACAGGGTGCCGCGGCTGGCGAAGCCGACGGTGGCTTGCAGGTCGCGGGTTTCCAGGCGGGCGTTGTATTCGGCGGCGAGGGTGTTGCCGTTGACTGCCTTCACCCCGGCGTCCACGGTCAGCACCAGCTTGCGCTGCGGCTCAAGGTGGCGCAGGCGCAATTCCATCAGGTTATCGGACAGTTCCCAGGCGCCATCGACCTTGCCGGACTTGCTGTCTACCAGGTGCAGCTTGTCGGCGAACTTCTGATCCGGATCCAGAGGAATGGAAAAGCTCACCGACAAGGTGCTGGCCCCGTCCAACTGCACCTCGGACACGTCCACCACGCTCAGCTCGCGCCCGGCATAGCGTTGCTTCAACGCTGCCACGTCCACCGCAGCTTTCACCGGCTTCGGCGCTGCCGCCACAGTGGGCGCAGGCGGTGCAGCGGGTTTATCGGAAGAATCGCAAGCGCTCAGCAGGGCCAGCGCGCAGGCCAGGAACAGTCCTTTGTTAAGCATGGGGCACTCATAGTCAGAGGGAACCGAGGGGTGAACTATATATCAGCGCCGACCAAGCCGCTGCGGCACCGGTCACATTGACCGACGGAGGGGCGGTTGGTTCTTGGTGGGGCATGAAGCCAAGCCAAATCCCACAACCATTGGCGATCAAGATCAAAATGTGGGAGCTGGCTTGCCTGCGATAGCGGTGGGTCAGTCACCGGATGAGTTGGCAAAGAGTCCGTCATCGCAGGCAAGCCAGCTCCCACATTGGGCCTGCTGTACAACTGATGGCCGGGTACAATGCCGCTCCCCCGAAGGAGACTGCATGTCCACCTTATTGTCCGACTGGCGCCACCGCCCTACCCACCGCCGCGTCTGGGCCCTGGCCGCGCCGATGATCCTGTCGAATATCTCGGTGCCCTTGGTGGCCCTGGTGGACAGCATGGTCATCGGCCACCTGCCCCACGCCCATCAACTGGGCGCCGTGGCTGTCGGAGCCAGCCTGTATACATTCCTCGCCTGGGCCATGGGCTTCCTGCGCATGGGCTCCACCGGCTTCGCCGCCCAAGCCGCCGGGCGCAACGATGGCGCGGCGTTGCGGCAGATCCTGTTGCAAGGCTTGTTGCTGGCGCTGGGCCTGGCGATGCTGCTGGGCACCGCGGGCATTCCCTTGAGCCATCTGGCCCTGGAATGGATGCAGCCTTCGCCAGAACTGAACCAACTGACCCGCGAGTTTTTCCACACCCGTCTGTTCGGTCTGCCAGCCGCCCTCGCCAGCTATGCGCTGGTCGGCTGGTTCCTCGGCACTCAGAATGCGCGGGCGCCGTTGGCGATTCTGCTGACCACCAACCTGGTCAACATTGCGCTTAACCTGTGGTTTGTACTTGGGCTGGACTGGGGCGTGGTCGGCTCCGCCCGAGCCTCGGTGATCGCAGAGTGGACCGGCGCCCTGCTCGGCCTGGCGCTCACGCAAAAAGCCCTGCGCGCCTATCCGGGGCATATCGCCTGGGCCGCGTTGAAACTGTGGCAAAGCTGGCGCCCGTTGCTGGCGGTCAACCGCGACATCTTCATCCGCAGCCTGGCGTTGCAGTCGGTGTTTTTCATGATCACCGTGCAAGGCGCACGGTTGGGCGATGCCACCGTGGCAGCCAATGCGCTGCTGCTTAACGGCCTGTTACTGACGGCTCACGCATTGGATGGCTTGGCCCACGCGGTCGAAGCCCTCTGCGGCCACGCCATCGGCGCCCGTGACCGGCAGGCGTTGCGTCGCTCATTAGTCGTGGCCTGCGGTTGGTCACTGATCGCCAGCATCGGCTTCGCCCTGCTGTTCACCTTCGGCGGCCATCTATTTATCGCCATGCAAACCGATATCCCCAGCGTACGCGAAACCGCCGATATCTACCTGCCCTACCTTGCGGTATTGCCGTTGATTGCGGTGTGGAGTTATTTGCTCGATGGCTTGTTTATCGGCGCAACGCGCGCGCGGGAGATGCGCAATGGGATGTTGCTGACGGTGCTGCTGGTACTGCCGATTGCCTGGGCGTTGCAGGGCATGGGTAACCACGGATTGTGGATCACCTTCCTGCTGTTCATGGCGGTGCGCAGCCTGACGCTGTGGGCAATTGCCTGGCACTTGAATCGGCAAGGGCTGTGGCTGGGCGGGAACTGAAGGAACGCAGACCCAAATGTGGGAGCTGGCTTGCCTGCGATGGCGGTGGGTCAGCCCCCTAACGGTTGCCTGACACTCCGCCATCGCGGGCAAGCCCGCTCCCACATTTTTATTACGAGGACAGGTACGAAGAACGGGTCAGGCCCAGGCGCAACGCATCCAGGAACTGGGTGCGCTCCGAGGCCGAGATCTTCGCACTGGCGCACTTGTCCCGGTAATGAGTCATCAACTCCTCCGGCGACAAGTGCACATAGCGCAGCATGTCTTCGATGGTGTCGTGGGTCTCGATCCCGGCGCTGTACACCGAACCGTCTTCACGCTGGTAGATGTTCACCGAGTCGGTGTCACCGAACAGGTTGTGCATGTCGCCCAGGATTTCCTGATAGGCGCCGACCAGGAAGATCCCCAGCAGGTAGTCCTCGCCTTCGTTCAAGCCGTGCACCGGCAGGCTGGTTTCGATGCTTTGCTCGTCGACGTATTGCTTGATCTTGCCGTCGGAGTCGCAGGTCAGGTCTTGCAGCACGGCGCGGCGCAGCGGCTCTTCGTCGAGGCGGTGCAGCGGCAGAATAGGCAGGACCTGGCCGATGGCCCAGGTATCCGGCAAGCTCTGGAATACCGAGAAGTTGCAGATGTACTTGTCGGCCAGCTTGTCATTGAGTTCGTCCAGCACCTGGCGGTGCGAGCGCTGGCGGGCTTTCAACGAGTTGTGCAGGCGACGGCACACCGCGAAGTAGCACTGTTCGGCCAGGGCTTTTTCGGCCAGGGTCAGCTTGCCGTCGGCGTACTGGGCCGCCACATCGCTCATGTAGTGGGTGGCGCGCCAGTAGGTTTCGGTGACCATCTCGATGTCGGTCGGGCCCAGCAGGTCCACCAGCCATTGCACGGTTTCGGGCAGGCTTTCCTTGTTTTCAATGGTCGGGATTTCGTCGTTGTGCTTCTCGACGTCAGTGACCTGTACCACCAGCATGGCGTGGTGAGCGGTCAGGGAACGGCCGCTTTCGGAGAAGATGTTCGGATGCGGCAGGCTCTGCGCGTCGCAGAATTCCTTGAGCATGCCCACTACCACGCCGGCGTAGTCGTCCATGTCGTAGTTGATCGAACTGGCGTTGCGCGAGTGGGTACCGTCGTAGTCCACGCCCAGGCCACCACCGACGTCGATGTGGTCCACCGGCAGGCCGAGGTTGCGCAGTTCGCCGTAGTAACGAATGGCTTCCTTGAACCCGTGCTGGTAGTCGGCCAGGTTGGCGATCTGCGAGCCCATGTGGAAGTGCAGCAGGCGGATGCCCTGGTCCAGGCCGGCCGCGCGGAAGCGCTCGACCACTGACAGCAGCTGCGCTGCGGATAAGCCGAATTTGGATTTCTCGCCACCGGTGTCCGCCCACTTGCTCGATGCCAGGGACGACAGGCGCACACGCAGGCCCACCTGCGGCTTGACCTTGAGGCTCGCCGCCTCTTCGATCACCAGCCCCACCTCGGACTCTTTCTCGATCACGATGAACACGTTGTGGCCGAGCTTCTGGCCCATCAGCGCCAGGCGGATGAACTCACGGTCTTTATAACCGTTGCAGACGATGGTGCCGCCCTTCGGCGCCAGGGCCAGCACGGCCAGCAGCTCAGGCTTGGAGCCGGCTTCCAGGCCGATGGAGACGTTCTGGGTGGCAATGATGTTCTCGATCACCGCTTCTTGCTGGTTCACCTTGATCGGGTACAGCGCGGTGTACTTGCTCTGGTATTCCAGGCGTTCGATGTTGGCATCGAAGGCACCGGTCAATTGGCGCACGCGGTCTTGCAGGATATCGGGGAAGCGTACCAACAGCGGCAACGACAGGCCGCTTTTGCGCAGCTCATCGACTTGCTCGTACAGGTCGACGGGCGTGCTGTTCGGGCCGTTCGGACGAACTTCTACGCGACCGGCTTCATTGATCGCGAAATACCCGGCCCCCCAATGGCGAATCCCGTAAACACTGCGGCTGTCCGCAACTGTCCATTGGCTGCCATCGTCTTTGCGTGTGCGTCGTACGGACATCGAAGTCCCCTATAAATGAAGGCGAAGGCGCCACCTCTCGCGGAGGCTGGCGCAGTCTAAAGAATGAAAATGACGATTTGCCTGCAAGGGAAGTAGACCCCACTGGCAGGACAGAGTTTAGCCACAGGTTGGGAAGAGGCTTTCAGCCGCCGGACTTCTTGGCCTTGTACCCGAGCTTGATCAGCTCGGCCAACAGCAACTCGACGTGATCGCCCTGGATCTCGATAACCCCGTCTTTCAACGCGCCACCGGTGCCACAGCGCTTTTTCAGCGAAGTGGCCAATTCCTTCAGGGCCTCTTCAGCCAGGGGCACGCCGGTGATGGTGGTCACCGTCTTGCCGCCACGGCCTTTGCTCTCGCGACGCACGCGGGCAATACCGTCGCCTTCAGGGATCAGGGTCTGTTTGCAGGTGCACGAATCCACGGGCTGACGACAGTCCGGGCAGTGTCGACCTGCATCGGTGGAAAATACCAGGCCACCAAGGGCGGCGAAGGATGCGGCTTTTTTGGCCACCGGCAATCCTCTTGGGAGGATGAAGACTGATCGGCGCCGCACAAGGCGGTGACCGACCGCGAAGCCCCACTCAGGCAGGGGCAGCGCTACCGAACCGCTAATGTGGTTCGGGTGAAAAGGCGCGCAGTGTAACGGCAAAAAGCCGACTTGCTAAGAGCCAAATGGCGCCATTTTTTGCAACTTTAGCGACGCGAGGCCAGATAGCGCCGCAAGCCTTCCTGGGCGTCCGGGCAGTAGGGCTTTTGTTCGGCCTCTTGCTGGATGATTTCGATGCTTAAAAACCGCGCTTCCATGACCTCCTCGGGCTGCAGGCGCAGGGGGCCGTCCCAGACGGCAGAGTAGGATTTGCACCAAAGCCGACTGTCGCCATCCTCAAAATAGAAATGGTCATGTTCGGTCAAGGGCACACCGCTGACGCCCAATTCCTCTTCCAGCTCGCGGGCTGCCGAAACGGCATAACTCTCACCTTCGGCCACCATCCCACCCGCCGCCGTATCCCAATACCCTGGATACAACGCCTTGCTGAGCGTGCGCCGGTGCACACACAACTCGCCTTTGGAATTGAACAGGAAGATAAACGTGCAGCGGCCAATCAAGCCGCGCTGGCGCAGGTCGGACCTGACCAGGTGGCCGAGCAGGTGGTCCTGCTCGTCGACCCAGCAGATCAGTTCAGCATCGGAAGCCGCTCGGTGTGCGGCCTCCTTTTGAGTAGCGTCCATCATCAACCCTGGTTGAGGAGCTGACGCAAGTCGATCACTGCAGCGTTTGCCCGGGAAATGTAGTTGGCCATCACCAGCGAATGGTTCGCCAGTACGCCGAAGCCACTGCCGTTAAGAATCATAGGACTCCATACCGGTTCCTGCGAGGCCTCCAGCTCACGAATGATCTGGCGCACGCTGACGGTGGCGTTTTTCTTGGCCAGTACGTCGGCAAAGTCGACTTCGATGGCTCGCAACAGATGGGACAGGGCCCACGCCTGGCCGCGCGCTTCGTAGAACACGTTGTCGATTTGCATCCATGGGGTTTCCACCACTTCTTCATCAACCTGCGGCACTTCACCCGGCGCCAGCGCCTCGGTTTTCAGCGCAGTGTTCAACTTGACCCGGCCTACGCTGGCGGACAGACGCTGGGACAACGAACCCAAACGGGTGGCCACATCACCCAGCCAGTTGTTGAGGTTGTCGGCACGCGCATAAAACAGCGCGCCGCGCTGGTTCGGGTCAGACAGGCGCGCTTCGTAGCGGCTCAGGGAATTGATGCCTTCCTGATATTCCGACTCACTGGAAGGCAGCACCCAGCTCTTGTTATCGAAGTTGAAGCGCGGCTCGGCCTTGGCCAAGTCAGCGTCTTCAGCCGACTGCGACTGGGAGCGGGCGAAGTCTTTACGCAGGGCGCGGGTAAGGTCACGCACCTGCACCAGTACGCCGTACTCCCAGCTCGGCATATTGTCCATCCACAAGCCCGGAGGGAAACGGTCGTTGGAGATGTAGCCGCCTGGCTTGTTCAGCAAGGTGCCGACCACGGTCTTGAGTGTTTCAACGGTGGTGTAACCCACCACCATCTGCTTGCCTTCCTTCTCGGCGGCAAGCTGGGCGTTTTGCTGCACCGGAAACAGCGCCGGCTCCTGGCTCCAGTACCAACCCAGGCCACCGGTGACCAGCAGGTACAAGCCGATGATGCTGAGCAACGCCCGGCTCATCAGCAGGTTGCGAAAATAGCTGCGGTTGGCCGACTTGGGCTCAGGGGCGGGGCCTTTGGCACTGCCTTCGCGGTTTTTCCAGTCCAGCATGGCGATATCCTTTCAATCACTTGAGTTCATGCACGTCAATTGTCCGGGTGCGTTCAGACATTCCGACCACAACCCTACCCCATCGTGCCCATCGGTGCGGGGCTTTTACACGAAAGTGGCGCACCGGGCCGCTTGGACTATAAAGGATGCACACCTTTTACGCTGGGCGACCAGCCGGTCAATAACTGAATCTTCGGCACGCAGACTTAATTGACGTATGACACTCATCTATCAGAAAAGAGGTGCTAGCATAGAGCCATCAGTCGACCTCAGCATGCACCCTCACAGTAGTCAGGATATGACCGAGTCAGAAGACCCCAGCCGCGAGCGTCTCAAGCAGCACTTTGCCCAGCGGGTAATTCATCAGGCACGTCAAATTCTTGAGATCTGGCAGCGCCTGCAACGCAGCGAGTGGTCGAACGCCGACTTTTCCGAACTCAGCGAAGCCAACCTGCGCCTGCAGCGCTTCGCCGAACGCTTCGAACAGCCCGAACACACGCAACTGGCACGGCATATCAGTGAGTCCCTGCAAGCCGTGGACGAGAACCGTGGCCGCCTGAGCAGCCAACTGATCACCGAGCTCAACCGCTTGATGCAACGCCTGTCCCGCACCGGCCTGCGCCAGGGCGACCAGCTTGAGCAAACCTTCCTGCCGCCGATGCGCAAGCCGATCTATGTGATGCTCGCCGACCATGACCGCGCCGAGCGCCTGGCCAAGCAGCTCGAATTCTTTGGGATGAGCGCCCACGCCCTGGACAGCGTCGCCGCCTTTCGCGCGGCCATGGCCGAGCGTTTGCCGTCGGCGATCGTGATGGACGTGGACTTCTGCGGCACAGGCCTGGGCCTGAAGCTCGCCGCAGAAGCCCAAGAGGGCCTGGAGCACAAGCTGCCACTGTTGTTTTTCAGCCTGCACGAAACCGACACCCCGACGCGCCTGGCCGCCGTGCGCGCCGGTGGCGAAGAGTTCCTGACCGGCACCCTGGAAGCCTCAAGCCTGCTGGAAAAGATCGAAGTGCTGACCTGCGCGGCCCAGTACGAACCGTACAAAGTGCTGATCATCGACGACTCGCGGGCCCAGGCGCTGCACACCGAACGCCTGCTCAACAGTGCCGGGATTATCACCCGCACCTTGATCGAACCGATCCAGGCCATGGCCGAGCTGGCGGATTTCCAGCCCGACCTGATCATCCTCGACATGTATATGCCTGCCTGTACCGGCACTGAACTGGCCAAGGTGATTCGCCACAACGACCGCTACGTCAGCGTGCCGATCATCTACCTGTCGGCTGAGGACGACCTGGATAAGCAACTGGATGCGATGAGCGAGGGCGGTGACGATTTCCTCACCAAACCGATCAAACCGCGTCACCTGATCACCACTGTGCGCAACCGGGCGTCGCGTGCGCGCAACTTGAAGGCGCGGATGGTGCGCGACAGCCTCACCGGGCTGTACAACCACACGCATATCCTGCAACTGCTCGAAGATTGCAGCTTCCGCGCCCGCCGCGAGAACAAGCCTCTTAGCTTTGCCATGCTCGATATCGACCACTTCAAGCGCGTCAATGACAGCCACGGCCACCCCATGGGCGACCGGGTGATCAAGAGCCTGGCACTGTTTCTCAAGCAGCGTTTGCGCAAGACCGATTACATCGGCCGCTACGGCGGTGAAGAGTTCGCCATCGTGATGCCCGACACCGACCTGGAATCGGCCTGCAAGGTGCTAGACGACATTCGCCGGCGCTTTGCAGAAATCCACTACCCCGCCCAACCGCAGGATTTGTGGTGCACCTTCAGCGCCGGCCTGGTGGAGCTGTGCGACGATTCCGACAGCCTGATGATGGCCGCTCAGGCTGACGAAGCGCTCTACCGCGCCAAGGACGCCGGACGCAACCGCGTGCAAGCCGCTCGCACATCAAAGCAAAGTGCCATCTTTTCACCAGAATCCACCGATTCGGTCATAACGCTGTAATACAAACGCAATAAATTCAGGCGCTTATCTCTTGCCGTCGGTTGAAACCCCGCATGCGCCTGAAGCTGCTGACCAATCTCAATACCCTTCTGCTGGTGGCCGTGTGCCTGGCCCTCGGCGCGACGCTGTGGTGGTCGCAACGGGCGCTGGAGCGCCCGTACTTGTTGATGGAGCGCTACCTGGGGTTGTCCCAGATCTTTCAAAACCAGGCCGCCCGAAACATCGAGGACTACTTGGCCAGCGGCGATGCCCTGCGCCTGAGCAGTGCCACCCAGAGCCTGGAAAGCCTGCAGCTGCAACTGGGCGAACTGCCGCCCGAATTGGCGCAAAGCCTGCGGCCCAGCCTCGTGGAGTTGGAGACCTTCAGCAAGACTGACCTGTTGGCCGCCGGTAAATTGGCTGGCGACCCGCAAGCGCTGTTGCTGCAAGCCGAACGTGAACTGGGCGCAAACCTGGAACAACTGAGCCAGTACGCCAGCGGCGTCAATTCCGCGGAGGCTGCGCGCTATATGTCGCCGCTGCTCGCCGCCTCGCAACATTTGGGCAAACTGTCCCTGGCCCGCGACAAGCTGGTCAGCAGCGGGCGCGCCGAGTTGGCTGCGGATGTCGAGCGGGAGGTGACTAACCTGCGAACCCAGGCCGACCTGCTCGCGCAACTGCCCCTATTGGGAATAAAGGCCAGCGCTGAATCCAACACCGATGATTTTTCCGCGCTGATGGGGCTGGAAAACACCGAAAAAACCGAAGCTCAGGACACCGGCGTCGACCTCAAGCGCGAACTCAACAGCCTGCTGACCCGCTACCCCGCCGAGCTGCAGCGCACCCGTGAACAGATCCAGCAACGCGCCGATCTCGCCGCCAGCACCCACCTTAAAATCACTAACGTGCAACAAGCCATCGCCGGCCTGGAACCCGTGGTGCGCGCGCAACATGCCAGGATCCAGGGCGAAGTACGCGTGATGCAGGGCGTGATGATTGGCCTGATCCTGCTGATCGCATTGCTGATCGACACCCTGCAACGCCGCCTGGCGCGCGTACTGACCAACCTGGCACCCGCCTTGTCGACCTGGGCCGAAGGCGACTTCAGCCAACCGATTGCCCTGGGCAAGACCAACCGTGAACTGCACGATATCGAGGCCTCCCTCAACCGCCTGCGCGCCTACCTGGTCGATTTGGTAAGCACCATCCGCGGCAATGCCGAAGAAGTGGCGGGCAGCAGCCGCGCCCTGGCCGAACTGAGCAGCGGCCTGCACGACGGCGCCGAACGCCAGGCCGGCGACACCGCGCAAATCCGTGATTCCCTGGGTGAGTTGGAAGCCACCATCCAGCAAGTTGCCGGGGATGCCAGCCAGGCGGCCGGCGCCAGCCGCAGTGCGGGCCAGGCCGTGGAGCAAGGCCAGCGTGTGATCGGCCTGAGCCTCACCGGGCTGCATGCGCTGGTGGGCGAAGTGCAGCAAAACGCGCAGATGATCGAGAAACTTGCCGAAGAGTCCGCCACCATCGGCGGCGTGCTCACGGTGATTCGCTCGATTGCCGACCAGACCAACCTGCTTGCGCTCAACGCCGCCATCGAAGCCGCCCGCGCCGGTGAGGCCGGACGTGGTTTCGCCGTGGTAGCCGACGAAGTGCGTTCCCTGGCCCAGCGTACCGCCGGTGCCACTGCCGAAATCCAGGGCCTGATCGCCGGCCTGCAAACTGCCGCGCACCAGTCGGTAGAAGGCATGCGCGCCCAGGTCGAACACGCCGAAGCCACCGCCCAGCAGGCCCAGGCGGCGGATGGCGCGCTGGATGAAATCGTCGGCGCGATCCAGACCATCTCGGATACCGCCGTACGCATTGCCGATGTGACCGCGCAGCAGAGTGGCGCCGTGAGCGAGATACGCGACAACAGTGAGCGGATTCATCAATTGGGTGAGGATAATTTGCTGCGTATTGGCCAGGGCCGTAGCCAGGGCGAGCACCTGCTGGTACTGGGCGGGCAACTGACTACCGCCGTGCAAGCCTTCCGCGTCTGACCCGATCTAATGTGGGAGCTGGCTGATCGTTCCCACGCTCCGCGTGGGAATGTCGCCCCAGACGCTCCGCATCCCGCTTTAAAGCCGTGACGCAGAGCATCACTGGATGCGTGCCCACGCGGAGCGTGGGCACGATCAGCTCCCACACTGACCAGATGCAGGGTCTTGGTCACAAATTTTGCGCAATCCTCGCTAATCGTGCCGGCTACTGCATAGAACTGGACAGTCACAAAGGCTTTGCGGCATAGTCGCCGGGTTCTGACGCACCCACACCAATAACAAGGAACAGCCAATGGCGACCTTACTGGTTCTTCACGGACCCAACCTGAACCTGCTTGGCACCCGCGAACCGGGCGTCTACGGGGCAGTAACCCTCGATCAGATCAACCTCGACCTGGAACGACGGGCACGTGAAGCCGGCCACCATTTGCTCTACCTGCAAAGCAATGCCGAGTATGAATTGATTGATCGCATCCACGCCGCGCGTGGCGAAGGCGTGGACTTTATTCTGATCAATCCCGCCGCTTTTACGCATACAAGCGTTGCATTACGTGACGCGCTGCTGGCGGTGAGCATCCCATTCATCGAAGTGCATTTATCGAACGTGCACAAACGCGAAGCTTTCCGCCATCACTCTTACTTCTCCGACGTAGCGGTAGGAGTGATCTGCGGCCTTGGCGCCAGCGGTTACCGACTGGCCCTGGAGGCCGCCCTGGAACACATTGAAGAACAGGCTAAACGCCCCTGACCGACCCTTGGGAGTTGATGATTCATGGATATCCGTAAAGTTAAGAAACTGATCGAACTGCTGGAAGAATCCGGTATCGACGAGCTGGAAATCAAGGAAGGCGAAGAGTCCGTACGGATCAGCCGTCACAGCAAGACCCCGGCCCAACAGTTCTACGCGCCACAGATGCAAGCACCGGCTCCAGCCGCTGCAGCTCCGGCTGCCGCGCCTGCCGCCGCCACTGCACCTGCCGCCCCAGCCGCGCCTGCGCTGAACGGCTTCGTGGTCAAGTCGCCAATGGTCGGTACGTTCTACCGCACCCCGGCACCGACCTCGCCAGCCTTCGTTGAAGTGGGCAAAACCGTGAAAGTGGGTGACACCATCTGCATCGTTGAAGCGATGAAAATGATGAACCACATCACCGCGGAAAAAGCCGGCGTCATCGAATCCATCCTGGTAGAAAACGGTCAGCCGGTTGAGTACGACCAGCCGCTGTTCACCATCGTTTGAACCGCGGAGCGCCTTCGATGTTGAAACCTGCGAAGAAACTGCAAAAAGTCCTGATCGCCAACCGCGGCGAGATCGCGCTGCGTATCCTGCGCGCCTGT
Organism: Pseudomonas sp. KT_2_4; assembly: GCF_041410225.1. NCBI lineage: Bacteria > Pseudomonadati > Pseudomonadota > Gammaproteobacteria > Pseudomonadales > Pseudomonadaceae > Pseudomonas > Pseudomonas sp. KT_2_4. The sequence goes on along the minus strand of NZ_CP166962.1, from coordinate 4,518,570 downwards.
AAGGAGGAGGGCATCAAGACCGTCGCTGTTTACTCGACGGCCGATACCGAATTGATGCACGTGAAGCTGGCGGACGAAAGCATCTGCATCGGCCCGCCACTGGCCACGAACTCGTACCTGAAAGTCTCGAACATCATCGCTGCGGCAGAAGTGACCGGCGCCGATGGCATCCACCCCGGCTACGGCTTCCTCGCGGAAAACGCCGATTTCGCCGAACAGGTGGAAAAATCTGGGTTTGCCTTCATCGGCCCGAAAGCCGAAACCATTCGCCTGATGGGCGACAAGGTCTCGGCCAAGGACGCCATGATCGCGGCCGGCGTGCCCACCGTTCCAGGCTCCGACGGCCCACTGCCTGAAGACGAGGAAACCGCTCTGCGCATTGGTCGCGAAGTCGGCTACCCGGTGATCATCAAGGCCGCCGGTGGCGGTGGTGGTCGCGGCATGCGCGTGGTGCACAAGGAAGAAGACCTGATCGAAGCCGCCAAGCAGACCCGCTCCGAAGCGGGCGCCTGGTTCGGCAACCCGATGGTCTACCTGGAGAAGTACCTGACCAACCCACGTCACGTGGAAGTCCAGGTACTGTCCGATGGCCAGGGCCACGCTATCCACCTGGGCGACCGCGATTGCTCGCTGCAACGTCGCCACCAGAAAGTCCTGGAAGAAGCTCCGGCTCCGGGCCTGGATGAAAAGGCGCGTCAGGAAGTCCTGGCACGCTGCGTCAAGGCTTGCATCGATATCAACTACCGTGGCGCCGGCACCTTCGAGTTCCTCTACGAGAACGGCCGTTTCTACTTCATCGAGATGAACACTCGTGTGCAGGTAGAGCACCCGGTATCGGAGATGGTCACCGGTATCGACATCGTCAAGGAGATGCTGAGCATCGCCGCCGGTAACGTGCTGTCGTTCACCCAGGACGACGTGAAGATGCACGGCCACTCTCTGGAGTGCCGCATCAACGCCGAAGACCCGAAAACCTTTATCCCAAGCCCTGGCCTGGTCAAGCATTTCCACGCGCCCGGCGGCAACGGCGTACGTGTGGATTCGCACCTGTACAGCGGCTACAAGGTTCCGTCCAACTACGACTCGCTGATCGGTAAGCTGATCACCTGGGGCGCCACTCGCGACGAGGCCATGGCCCGTATGCGCAACGCCCTGGACGAAATCGTGGTCGACGGCATCAAGACCAACATCCCGCTGCATCGGGATCTGGTTCGCGATGAAGGCTTCTGCGAAGGTGGTGTGAACATTCACTACCTGGAACACAAGCTGGCCAACCAGTAAGTGCTCCACCCAACAAAGCCGCCTTCGGGCGGTTTTGTTGTTTATGGGCCACCGACCCCTGATCGTTCCCACGCTCGGCGTGGGAACGATCGTCGGCGCAGTCGTCTTCTGGCTTGCTCTCGCGTAAACTTGCGCGCTTTCGCGGCCTGCCCGCCGCACATTCATTTTTTTCAAAGGTGCCCGCCATGCCTTGGCTGCAAGTCCGTCTCGCCATCAGCCCAGAACAAGCCGAAACCTACGAAGACGCGTTCCTCGAAGTGGGTGCTGTGTCGGTGACCTTCATGGACGCCGAAGACCAGCCGATCTTCGAGCCGGAACTCAATACCACGCCGCTGTGGTCCCACACCCACTTGCTGGCCCTGTTCGAAGACGGCACCGACGCCGCTGCCGTGCTGGCCCATATGGAACTGCTCACCGGCAGCCCGCTACCCGAGCATCACAGCGAAGTCATCGAAGACCAGGACTGGGAACGCAGTTGGATGGATAACTTCCAGCCCATGCGCTTCGGCCAGCGCTTGTGGATCGTGCCAAGCTGGCACGCTGCTCCTGAGCCAAACGCCGTCAACCTGCTGCTGGACCCGGGCCTTGCGTTCGGTACCGGCACGCACCCGACCACCGCCCTGTGCCTGGAATGGCTGGACGGCCAGGACCTGACCGACAGCAACGTACTGGACTTCGGCTGCGGCTCGGGGATCCTGGCCATCGCCGCCCTGCTGCTGGGCGCCAAGGAGGCCGTGGGCACCGATATCGACGTGCAGGCCCTGGAAGCCTCCCGCGATAACGCCGGGCGCAACAACATTGCCGAAGGCAAATTCCCACTCTACCTGCCTGAGGACCTGCCCCAGGTTCAGGCCGATGTGCTGGTGGCCAATATCCTCGCCGGGCCACTGGTGTCGCTGGCGCCGCAACTGTCGAGCCTGGTCAAGCCGGGCGGGCGCCTGGCGCTGTCGGGCATCCTCGCCGAGCAAGGTGAAGACGTGGCTGCGGCCTACGCCAAGGACTTCGAGCTGGACCCGATCGCCAACCGTGATGGCTGGGTACGCATCAGCGGTCGTCGGCGCTAGAATGAGCGCTTGCCTGAATCGGATGGCCGCATGACCGACAGTTTCGTCACCCAGTGCCCACATTGCCAATCGCGTTTTCGCGTCAACCACGCTCAGCTGAGCGTGGCTCGCGGCGTGGTGCGTTGCGGCTCGTGCCTGCAAGTATTCAACGCCGCTCGCCAGTTGCTGGAGCAACGGGCCCAGGCGTCTGCGCCGGAGCCTGAAGTGCCGACCACCGCCGAGCCGGCCGCCGAACCGACTGTCGAAATGCCTCCCCCGCCACCGCGGGCCATCAGCCAGAAGCAGTGGACGGCCGAAGAGCTGGACCTGGATAACCTGGACAAGGAACTGGCCAGGCTGGAACGTCGCGAGATCCAGCACACCCAGGCAGTGGGCGCAGAACGTCGCCAGCCAGGCGCCGACCGTCGGCAAAAGGAAGAGTCCTTCAGTGCCAGCCGCGACACGGTCAAGGCCGAGGAAGAAAAATGGGCGGCCAGCCTGTTCAGTGAGCCACCCGAAGAGCGTGCACAGGCACCAGAAGAAGAGCCCGAGCCGGTTAAGGCACCTGCGTCCAAACAGCGCACCGAACCGTCCATGTCTGCCCACGTCGACGAACTCGATGACGAACCAGCTCTGCACGCCACTACCGTGGATGACGACCTCGACCCGCCGCTGACACCCACCCGCGACGAGCACGATGAGCCTGAACCCGAAGACCGCGCGTTCGCGCGACGCAAGCGCGCGCGAACGGAGGCCGGTGTACACGATGAGTTGCTCCAGGACCTGGAAGACGACCCCCTGCACCTGTATGCGCAGAAGCGTCCGTCAGGCTGGGGTCGCCGTCTGCTCTGGATATTGTTGGTCGTACTCGCCGCCGCCGGCCTGGCCGGCCAGTACATCGCCTACCAGTTCGACGACCTGGCCCGCCAGGACGCCTATCGCCCGTGGTTCCAGACGCTATGCCCGAAACTGGGGTGCACCGTGCCATCGCGGGTCGACATTACCCATATCAAGAGCAGCAACCTGGTGGTGCGCAGCCACCCCGAGTTCGCCGGGGCACTGGTGGTAGATGCCATCCTCTATAACCGCGCGACCTTCTCCCAGCCCTTCCCACTGCTGGAGCTGCGCTTTGCGGACTTGAACGGCGGCCTGATTGCCAGTCGTCGCTTCAAGCCCGCCGAATACCTGAGCGGCGAGTTGGCCGGCGTGAGCGAAATGCCCTCCCAGACGCCAATCCACATCTCCCTGGACATCCTGGACCCCGGCAACAAAGCCGTGAATTACAGCCTGAGCTTCCATTCACCCGAGTGAAACGGCGCGCCCACCGAGGTTTGACGGCGGATTATTGACTTGGCCATCGTCAACCAAACCGATGGCGATAAAAAAATAACTGTTCAGATTTTATCCAATTCAGCCTTTAACCCGTCATCGAGAGCGGGTATCATGCCAACCCTTTTTCGAACTCTAATGATCCGGCCCCACAACAGGGAAGTCCTATGTCGGCGGTACGCATCGGCCCATACACATTGCAGAACGGCTTGATCCTCGCCCCGATGGCGGGTGTCACCGACCAGCCCTTTCGTCAGCTGTGCAAGCGTTTGGGCGCGGGTCTAGTAGTCTCTGAAATGGTTACCAGCGACATGAGTTTGTGGAACACCCGCAAGTCGCGGATGCGCATGATCCACGAAGGTGATCCCGAGCCACGCTCGGTGCAGATCGCCGGTGGCGATGCGCAGATGCTGGCGGATGCAGCCCGGGCCAATGTGGAGCTGGGTGCACAGATCATCGATATCAACATGGGCTGCCCGGCCAAAAAGGTCTGCAACAAGGCCGCCGGTTCCGCGCTGTTGAAAGATGAGCAGTTGGTCGCCGAGATCCTGCAGGCCGTTGTCGGCGCAGTAGATGTACCGGTGACCCTGAAGATTCGTACCGGTTGGGACCGGGACAACAAGAATGGCCTGACGGTGGCGAAGATCGCTGAACAGGCTGGTATTGCAGCGCTGGCGGTGCATGGCCGCACCCGCGCCGACCTTTACACCGGTGAAGCCGAGTACGACACCATTGCCGCGATCAAGCAGGCCGTGTCGATGCCCGTCTTTGCCAATGGCGACATCGACAGTGCCGAGAAAGCCCGGCGCGTGCTGCACGCGACCGGTGCCGATGGTTTGTTGATTGGCCGGGCCGCCCAGGGGCGGCCGTGGATTTTTCGTGAAATCGAGCATTTCCTGCGTACTGGTGAAGTCTTGCCGGCACCAGAGTTGGTCGAGGTGGAACGTATTCTGCTAGAGCATCTGGCCGCCCTGCACGCCTTCTATGGGGACGTGATGGGAGTACGCATTGCTCGCAAGCATGTCGGCTGGTATCTCGCCACCTTGCCGGGCGCCAAGGAATTCCGCGCTCAGTTCAATCGTTTGGATGAAACGCAGGCACAGGTCGCCACCGTTCGTGAGTTCTTCGCCGGACGCGACAAGAGCCTGGGAACAGGGGATGGAGAAGGGGTGGCCGCATGACGATGATGACCGAGACTTTAGTGAGTGGAACAACACCCGTGAGCGACAACGTCAATTTGAAACAGCACCTCAACACGCCGAGCGAAGAAGGCCAGACCCTTCGCGGGAGTGTCGAGAAGGCGCTGCACAATTATTTCGCCCACCTTGAGGGCGCTTCCGTCACGGATGTGTACAACCTGGTGCTCTCCGAAGTCGAGGCGCCCTTGCTCGAAAGCGTGATGAACTACGTCAAGGGCAACCAGACCAAAGCCAGTGAGCTGCTGGGCCTCAACCGTGGCACCTTGCGCAAAAAGCTCAAGCAGTACGATTTGCTGTAAGCATTCAATCAAACCAGAAAGGCGCCCGCGTAAAACCGGTCGCCTTTTTTGCTGACTTCCTTTGCTTTTGATGGAAATTGAGATGACCGACCAGACCACCCGCCTGCCGATCCGCCGTGCCTTGATCAGTGTTTCCGACAAGACCGGGATCCTTGAATTTGCCCGGGAGCTGGAAGCCCTGGGTGTGGAAATCCTCTCCACGGGCGGGACCTTCAAACTGCTGCAGGACAACGGCGTGGCCGCAGTGGAAGTCGCGGACTACACCGGTTTCGCAGAAATGATGGACGGTCGCGTCAAGACCCTGCACCCGAAAATCCACGGCGGCATCCTTGGCCGTCGCGGCATCGACGACGCCATCATGACCGAGCACGGCATCAAGCCGATCGACCTGGTGGCCGTTAACCTCTACCCGTTCGAAGCCACCATCAACAAGCCAGGCTGCGACCTGCCGACCGCCATCGAAAACATCGATATCGGCGGCCCGACCATGGTGCGCTCGGCGGCCAAGAACCACAAAGACGTGGCCATCGTGGTCAACGCCAGTGACTACGCCAACGTCCTGGAAAACCTCAAGGCCGGTGGCCTGACCTACGCCCAGCGCTTCGACCTGATGCTCAAGGCGTTCGAACACACCGCCGCCTACGACGGCATGATCGCCAACTACATGGGCACCGTGAACCAGGCGGCTGACACCCTCAGCACCGAAGGCCGCAGCCAGTTCCCGCGCACCTTCAACAGCCAGTTCATCAAGGCCCAGGAAATGCGCTACGGCGAGAACCCGCACCAGAGCGCGGCGTTCTACGTGGAAGCCAAGCCTGCCGAAGTGGGCATTGCCACCGCGACCCAACTGCAAGGCAAAGAACTTTCCTACAACAACGTGGCCGATACCGACGCCGCGCTGGAATGCGTGAAGAGCTTCGTCAAACCGGCCTGCGTGATCGTCAAGCACGCCAACCCGTGCGGCGTGGCCGTCAGCCCGGACGCTGAAGGCGGTATCCGCCAGGCGTACGAACTGGCCTACGCCACCGACACCGAATCCGCATTCGGCGGCATCATTGCCTTCAACCGCGAACTGGATGCCGAGACCGCCAAGGCCATCGTCGAGCGCCAGTTCGTCGAAGTGATCATCGCCCCAAGCGTCAGCGAAGAAGCCCGCGCCATCGTCGCCGCCAAAGCCAACGTGCGCCTGCTGGCCTGTGGCGAGTGGTCGGCAGACCGCGCCGCGGCCTGGGACTACAAGCGCGTCAATGGCGGCCTGCTGGTACAGAGCCGCGACATCGGCATGATCGGCAGCCAGGACCTGAAAGTCGTGACCAAGCGCGCGCCGACCGAGCAAGAGATCAACGACCTGATCTTCGCCTGGAAAGTGGCCAAATACGTCAAGTCCAACGCCATCGTCTACGCCAAGAACCGCCAGACCATCGGTGTCGGCGCTGGTCAGATGAGCCGCGTGAACTCGGCGCGTATCGCCGCGATCAAGGCTGAGCACGCCGGTTTGCAGGTGGTGGGTTCGGTGATGGCTTCCGATGCGTTCTTCCCGTTCCGTGACGGCCTGGACAACGCTGCAAAAGCCGGCGTGACCGCCGTGATCCAACCGGGCGGTTCGATGCGTGATGCAGAAGTCATCGCCGCCGCTGATGAAGCTGGCATTGCGATGGTCTTCACCGGCATGCGCCACTTCCGCCACTGATTGATCGTTCCCACGCTCTGCGTGGGAATGCAGTCCGGGACGCTCTGCGTTCCAAAGCGTGACGCAGAGCGTCACAAGTAGCATTACCACGCAGAGCGTGGGAACGATCAAGTTAACGAGGTTTTTGAAATGAATGTTTTGATCATTGGCAGCGGTGGCCGTGAACACGCCCTGGCCTGGAAAGTAGCCCAGGACCCACGCGTGCAGAAAGTCTTCGTGGCCCCCGGCAACGCCGGCACCGCCATCGAAGCCAAGTGCGAAAACGTCGCCATCGACGTGCTGGCCCTGGAGCAACTGGCAGATTTTGCCGAGAAGAATGTTTCCCTGACCATCGTCGGCCCGGAAGTGCCACTGGTGGCAGGCGTCGTCGATCTGTTTCGCAGCCGTGGCCTGGACTGCTTCGGGCCTACCGCGGGCGCCGCCCAGCTGGAAGGCTCGAAAGCCTTCACCAAGGACTTCCTGGCTCGCCACAAGATCCCCACGGCCGACTACCAGAACTTCACCGAGATCGAGCCGGCCCTGGCTTACCTGCGTGAGAAAGGTGCACCGATCGTGATCAAGGCCGATGGCCTGGCTGCCGGTAAAGGCGTGATCGTCGCCATGACCCTGCAGGAAGCCGAAGACGCCGTGCGCGACATGCTCGCCGGCAATGCCTTTGGTGACGCCGGCTCGCGGGTGGTCATCGAGGAATTCCTCGATGGCGAAGAAGCCAGCTTTATCGTGATGGTCGACGGCAAGAACGTATTGCCGATGGCCACCAGCCAGGACCACAAACGCGTCGGCAACGGCGACAGCGGCCCGAACACCGGCGGCATGGGTGCCTACTCCCCGGCACCCGTCGTAACCGCCGACGTGCACCAGCGCGTCATGGACCTGGTGATCTGGCCAACCGTGCGCGGCATGGCGGATGAAGGCAACGTATACACCGGTTTCCTCTATGCCGGCCTGATGATCGACAAAGCAGGTAACCCCAAAGTCATCGAGTTCAACTGCCGCTTCGGCGATCCGGAAACCCAACCGGTGATGCTGCGCCTGCAATCGAGCCTGGTGCTGCTGGTGGAAGCCGCCCTCGCCCAGGCCCTGGACAAGGTCGAAGCGCAGTGGGACCCACGTCCTAGTGTTGGGATTGTGCTGGCGGCCGGTGGCTACCCTGCCGACTACGCCAAGGGCGATGTGATCGAAGGCCTCGACGCCGCCGCTGCGCTGGAAGGCAAGGTGTTCCATGCGGGCACCGCGCTCAAGGACGGCAAAGTTGTAACCGCCGGTGGCCGCGTATTGTGCGCCACCGCGATGGGTGCCAGTGTCGATGCCGCGCAACAACAGGCCTACAAACTGGCGGCGAAAATCGACTGGAAAGGCTGCTTCTACCGCACCGACATTGGCTACCGTGCCATTGCCCGCGAACGTGGTGAGAACAACTGAGCAGCTACACTTGCAGTAGCTATCCGTTCGGTTAGGTAAGGGCCTTTGGCCCTTGCCGTACCCTGTCGCCCCGCGCATAGTTAACCCGTGCATCCACCTACCGAAGGGATTTCGCCGTGCGCTGGCTCAGGATCGCCATAGGTTTCACAATCAGTCTACTGACCCTGCTCTGCTTGCTACCGGCCCAGGCCGCCGCACAAGGCAGTGGCTGGGCGGTATTGCTTGATGAACAGGCCGACCTGCAACTGAGCGACATCCGTTCCGCCCGCTATACCAATCAATTCAGCCCCATCGAACTGGACCGGATCACTGCCGCGCAGCCGGACGGTGCGTTGTGGGTGCGCTTCAGGCTGCAACCCGGCAAGCACGAACAAGTGCTGCGGGTGTTTGCCCCGGACCTGTCCAGCCTGAGCCTGTACGTACTGGACGGCGACACCCTGGTGGAGCAGCAAATCACCGGCACTCGCCAACCCCAGGCTGAGCGCCCGTTGCCCAGCAGTGACTTCATGTTACCGATGCCCCAGAGCCCGCGGCCCCTGGAGGTGTATTTGCGCCTGGTCTCGGAACACGAACTGCGCCCTTACATCACCCTGGAACCGGCGGTGCTGGCCGCTGCCAACCAGAACCAGACATTGATCTACGGTCTGCTGTTCGGCGTGCTGTCGATGCTGATCCTGCACAACCTCACGCGCTTCGCCTACCACCGCTCGCGCAGTAGCCTGTGGCTGGCCGCGTGCGAATTCCTGTTGATGCTCAGCCTGGCGCTACTGCTCAACCTGGTGGGGCCGTGGCTGCCGAACTGGCACGCGATCCAGACCCCTGGCGCCTACCTGGCCCTACTGCTGACCGCACCCTGCGGGTTGATGTTTGCCTACCGCTTTTTCATGCCACTGGGCCCGCATCCGCTGAACAAAGTGTTGATGGCGGACATCCTGCTGATCGTCCTGTGCGGCTTGCTGTTGTTGTTCGTCAACACCTTGCCGCTGAACATCATCACCTATGCCCTGGTCGCGCTGGCGGGCCTGAGCATGCTGTTCGTCTCGGCCTATCATTGGCAAAAAGGCTACCGCCCGGCGCGCTTGTTCGTGGCGGCCATGGTGGTGTTCAACATCGGCACGCTGATCATCCTGCCCGCCCTGCTCGGCCTCACCCTGGTGGCGCCACAAGGCCTGATCGTCACCCTGCTGAGCTTTATCTGCCTCAGCGGCCTGCTGATGAGCCTGGCCCTCGGCGAGCGCCAGCGCGCCATTGTCGAAACCCGCTTCAGCCTGAGCCGCGACCTGGCGGCCAGCAACGCCGAAATCGCCGCCAAGGCCGAGTTCCTGGCGAAGATCAGCCACGAAATCCGCACGCCCATGAACGGTGTGCTGGGCATGACCGAGTTACTGCTGGGCACGCCGTTGTCGGTGAAGCAACGCGACTATGTGCAGACCATCCACAGCGCCGGTAACGAGTTGCTCACCCTGATCAACGAAATTCTCGACATTTCCAAGCTCGAATCCGGTCAGATCGAACTGGATGATGTGCAGTTCGACCTCAATGCATTGATCGACGACTGCCTGAGCATCTTCCGCGCCAAGGCCGAGCAGCAGAATGTCGAGCTGATCAGCTTTATCCAGCCTCAGGTGCCACGGGTGATCAGCGGTGATCCGACGCGGCTGCGCCAGGCGCTGCTGAGCCTTTTGGAAAACGCCCTGCACAAAACCGATGAAGGCGAAGTGCTGATCGTCGTCGCCCTGGATGAGCGCAGCCCCAAGCCACGCCTGCGCATTGCCGTGCAAGACAGCGGCGTGCCCATGGAAGCCGCCGAACGCGACGCCCTGCTGCACAGCGAACTGCACAGCAAGAACTTCCTCTCGGCGACGCGTTTGAGCGGCCACCTGGGCCTGGTCATTGCCCGCCAATTGATCCTGTTGATGAACGGCGAGTTCGGCATCAAAAGCGGCAGTCACCAGGGCAGCACCCTGTGGCTGACCCTGCCCCTGGACCCGGAACGCCTGGAGCATCCGACCAGCGACCTCGACGGCCCGCTCAAGGACGCCCGCGTACTGGTGGTGGACGATAACGACACCTGCCGCAAAGTGCTGGTTCAGCAGTGCACGGCCTGGGGCCTGAACGTCAGCGCCGCGCCTTCGGGCAAGGAGGCCCTGGCGCTGCTGCGTACCAAAGCGCACCTGCGTGATTACTTCGACGTGGTGCTGCTGGACCAGAACATGCCCGGCATGACCGGCATGCAACTGGCGGCGAAGATCAAGGAAGATCCGAGCCTGAACCACGACATACTGCTGATCATGCTCACCGGCATCAGTAACGCGCCGAGCAAGATCATTGCGCGCAACTGTGGGATCAAGCGCATTCTCGCCAAGCCAGTGGCGGGTTATACCCTCAAGACCACCCTGGCCGATGAGCTGACCCAGCGCAGCAAAGGCGCCCTCGTTGCACGCCCGGCCCCCAGCGCACCGGCAGCCATTACCGTGCCCAGCGATTTCCGCATCCTGGTAGCCGAAGACAACAGCATCTCCACCAAAGTGATTCGCGGCATGCTCGGCAAGCTCAACCTCAACCCGGACACCGCCAGCAACGGCGAAGAAGCGCTGCAGGCAATGAAAGCCCAGCGTTATGACCTGGTATTGATGGACTGTGAGATGCCGATCCTCGATGGTTTCTCCGCCACGCAGCAACTGCGGGCGTGGGAAATCAGCCATCAACGCGTGCGCACGCCGGTGGTGGCGCTTACCGCGCATATCCTGTCGGAACACAAAGAACGCGCACGCCAGGCGGGCATGGACGGGCATATGGCCAAGCCGGTGGAACTGTCGCAACTGCGCGAGCTGGTGGACTACTGGGTGGCGCAGCGCCAACAGCGCCCTGAGCACAGCACCCTTTCCTGATGATCGTTCCCACGCTCCGCGTGGCAACGCCGCCCGGTAAGCTCCGCGTCCTGCTTGAACGCGACGCAGAGCGTCACTGGATGCATTCCCACGCAGAGCATGGGAACGATCAGCAGAGCGCGGGAACGATCAGCCAGCTCCCACATTTGATCTGTGTCGGATAGACTCCTCCACACTTTCCCCGCCCGCGAGCCGCCCCCATGCTCCATGTGTTGTTCAGCGTTTACCTGAAGATGCTGGTGCTCTACAGCCCGTTCTTTGTGCTGTCCTGCTTTATCAGCCTGACCCGTGGCTACTCCAGCAAGGAGCGTCGGCGCCTGGCGTGGAAAGTTGCACTGGCCACCCTGGTATCGAGCGTGTTGCTCTACCTGTTCGGTCGGGTAATTTTCAGCGTGTTCGGCATTACCGTGGATGCGTTCCGTATCGGCGCCGGCAGCGTGTTGTTTATCTCCGCATTAGGCATGGCTCAGGGCAAGTCGGCGGTGCAGACCGACAACGTGCAGCAGGACGTGACCATCGTGCCGCTGACCATCCCGCTCACCGTCGGCCCCGGCACCATTGGCGCCTTACTGGTGATGGGCGTCAGCCAACCGCACTGGGACGATAAGCTCACCGCCATCCTCAGTATTGCCCTGGCCAGCCTGACGGTGGGCGTGGTGCTGTACCTGTCCAACCGTATCGAACGCATTCTCGGCGACCAGGGCTTGCAGATTGTCAGCCGGTTGATGGGCCTGTTCGTCTGCGCCCTGGCCGCGCAAATCATTTTTACCGGGGTACGCGGCTACCTGGTGCCCTAGATCCGGTATTTGGCGATAGCCATTTCCACTTTGTCACCGGCGCTTTCGCGCATCAGTTGGATGGTTTTCTCGTTGACCATCGAGGTATTGAGCACCAGGCAAGTCTGCCCGCTGAAGGCCTCGAACGAGGAGCTGTCCCACTCCAGGAAGGGCAGGCCCACCTGTTTATCCACACCATGGGTGCTGTAGGTCACCAGCACCATGATCAACTCGCCGTCTGTTTCAACGCAGGAGGCCAGGCCGAAATCGCCGCCCTCACGCACTGCGCAATTGCGCTTGAACAGCTCGAAAGATGCTGGCTGGCGCTTCAGTGCGTCCAGCGCATCGGCAGCCAGCTTTGGCAATGCGCTGAGCAGTGGCCCGGACAGCGCCGTCGACGTCAGCATCGAGGCGATGATATTCAGCGCCGCCAGTTGCACCGTCAGGCCCTTGCCCGCACGCGAGACTCGCTCAAAGCGACTGCGCAGCGGCAGCCACCCCAGGCTGACCATCACCTTGATAAATTCCTCGTACCACGCCTCGCTGCCTCGCTGGACGTTCAGCACATCGCTCACATAACTGCTGGCCAGCAGATAGCTTTTGCGCACGTATTCCCGATTCAACGCCGACAAGCCTTCGGCAAACGAAATCACGCCGTTGTTGACCACGGCCGCATTGCAATCATCCTCGCTATCCAACACTGCCGTGGCCTGCCTGGCAGGTGCGCCCGGTAACTTGTAGGCGGCAATCAACTTGCGCCTTTTTTTGCTGTTGATCCTTTTGTGACGTCGCTCCATTTTCTGTTCTCCACAAGCACCCCACATGGGGCTTGCTTCCACACTAGTCCAGGGAGCGGCGGGGTTTCCATGCGACAAACATCCCTTGGCCTGCCCCGCCCAAAACCAGCGTCCAGCAATGACAAGGCGCGGCGGGCAGGCGTGCGGTTTTCATCGCATAAAAAAGAAAAAGCTCCGAACAACGCCAGGGGAATCCCTGGGATATTCGGAGCTTTCCGGCAGCCAACGGGGCTGTTTCAGGAGTTGGGTTTGTTGCCATACCAACGTGGCGTGTACACCCACTCGCCGCCACCCGCACGCGGGAACACACAAGTGGTGGATGAACCGATCAGTACCATGGTGCGCATGTCCACCTGCTCGGGCGTCAGTTGGCCCAAGGTGGTGACGCGCAGTGTCTGGCCTGGGCGGCCGATGTCACGGCCCAGCACCACTGGCGTCTGTGGCGTGCGATGCAGCGCGACGATTTCCAGGGCGCGCCCCAGTTGCCAAGGCCGCGACCGCGAGATCGGGTTGTAGAACGCCAAGGCCAGGTCGGCCTGGGAAGCCAGGTCCAGGCGTTTTTCGATGATAGACCAAGGCTTGAGGTTATCCGACAGCGACATCACACAGAAGTCATGCCCAAGCGGCGCGCCTGCCTGGGCGGCGGTGGCCAGCGAGGCGGAGACCCCTGGCAGGATTTCCAGGTCGACCTGATGCCAGGCCGGCTCGCTGGACTCGTGCAGCGCCTCGATCACCGCCGCGGCCATGGCGAATACACCCGGGTCTCCAGAGGACACCACCACCACCGAGCGGCCTTGCGCAGCTAGCTCGAAGGCGTGGCGGGCGCGCTGCATTTCTTCGCGGTTGTCGGTGCAGTGTTGCACTTGATCGTCACGGAATGGCCCGGCCATGCGCACGTAGGTTTCATAGCCCAGCACATCGGTGCAACGCGCCAGTTCCGCCTTCACCGCCGGCACCATCAGTTCTGCGGCGCCGGGGCCCAGGCCAATCACCGCCAGCCGCCCGCGCGGGCGCCCAACCTGTGACAGGTCCAAGGGCTGCTCGGCCACGGTAATACTGATGTCCGCAACGGGTGTCAGCGCGGCAAAGCGCAACGGTACACCCAAGGCCGACGCGGCCTCATGCAAGGACGCGTCAGCCATCTGCAGGTCGCTGGCCAGCAGGCAGGCCAGGGATTGCACGGCCACGCCCGCCTCCTGCAACGCCGTGCGCACACGCTCGGCCAACTGCGCACCCGGCCGGCAGGTGACGTAGACATTCTGCGGGTAAATCAGCAACTCGTTGGCTGCCGGTGTGCGCTCGGCACTGCCCACATGAATCGCCAGGCGCGCTTGTTGATCCTGAGGCAGGTTAGCCTCCTCCAGCCATGGCGCCGCGCCTTCGATGCGCACGCTTTCGCCGGCCAGAAGGTCGGAGACAAAGCGTTTGCCCAACTCGATGTCGGCCAGTTGATAGCCCGCTGGCGGGTTGAGCAGGCAGGTGCCAAAACGCAACTCGCCGCTGGTGGTGATGGCGGCAGACACGCCGAGTGCTGCGCCAATGTCGCGCGCCATCAGGTTCACGCCACCCAGGCCACCGAGCAACGGCACCACCGCGCTGCCGTCTTCGGCCACGGCCAGCACGGCGGGCTCTTCGCCCTTTTCCAGCAGCAACGGCGCCAGGGTGCGGATCACAATGCCCGCGGCGCACAGGGCAATCAGTGGCGTGCCCTGCTGATAAAGCTGACGCAAGGTCGCGCCGAATTCGCTGTAGGTGCGGTCTGCACCTTCAACCCGTGTGGCCAAACCGTGGATCAACGCGCCGGGGTAAACCTGCTGAAGCTTGCGCGCAGTCGTCAGGCTGCCCTGGCCCAGAATCACAATCGCCGGGGTCATCAACCTTGCCACCGTTCACCGGGCACGATGATCAGTGAGAAATACGGCGACGACATCGGCTCCACCTGATCCAGCGGCACGATCTTCTGGTTGGCCATGGTCGCGCGTTCCACGTACAACGCCCGCTCGGCCAGACCCAGTTCTTCCAACACCTGGCGCACTTTCGGAAAGTTGCGCCCCAGCTTCATGATCACTGCGGCATCGGCGTCCGCCAAGCGGCGCTTGAGATCCTCGTGGGGCAACACGCCCGAGAGCACCGACAAGCTCTGGTTGCGATACACCAACGGCGCGCCGAGTACCGAGGCACCACCGAGCATCGAGCACACGCCTGGAATCACCTCGGCGTCGTAGCGCTCGGCCAGGCGGTCATGCAGGTACATGTAGGAGCCGTAGAAAAACGGGTCACCTTCGCAGATCACCGCCACGTCGCGGCCCGCGTCCAGGTGCGCGGCCACGTCGAGGCTGGCGTTGTCGTAGAAGTCGCTGATCACTTGCTCGTAGGACAGCGGCGCGGGCAGCGCTTCGGTGGTCACCGGGTACACCAGCGGCATCAGGGTCTGTTGCGGCACCAGGTGGTCCTCGATGATGCCGAAGGCGTTGCCCTTCTTGCCCTTGGCCACGAAGTACGCCACCACCGGCGATTCGCGCAGCAAGCGCAGAGCCTTGACGGTGATCAGTTCCGGGTCGCCGGGGCCTACGCCCAGGCCAAGCAAACGTCCGCGCACCTGCATTATTCGACCTCCGTGGCCAGGGCATTGACGGCGGCGGCAGCCATGGCGCTGCCGCCCAGGCGACCTTGCATGATCACGAACGGCACCCCACGGCTGTCAGCGGCGAGCATGGCCTTGGATTCGGCGGCGCCGACAAAACCCACCGGGAAACCGAGGATCAACGCCGGTTTCGGCGCGCCGGCGTCGAGCATTTCCAGCAGGTAGAACAACGCGGTCGGCGCGTTGCCGATCACCACCACACTGCCCTCCAGGTGCGGGCGCCACAGCTCAAGGGCGGCGGCGGAACGGGTGTTGCCCAGCTCCCGCGCCAGCTCCGGCACGCTGTCGTCACGCAGGGTGCAGATCACCTGATTATTGGCCGGCAGGCGTGTGCGAGTCACGCCTTCGGAGACCATCCGCGCATCGCACAGAATCGGCGCGCCAGCGGCCAACGCGTCACGCCCGGCCTTGCCGGCCCCTTCGGAGAATTGCAGGCCGTCGATGGCTTCGACCATGCCGCACGCATGAATCACCCGCACCGCGAGTTTTTCCAAATCAGCCGGGATGCGGTCCAACTTGGCTTCCGCGCGAATAATGGCGAAGGAGTTGCGATAGATCTCCTGACCGTCGCGGATGTAATCAATCATCGGTGTTGCTCCGTGGACGAGCGCACAACAGGGCGCCCGCCGCTTCAATGGAAAGAGTGCGCGCGTGCAGCCGGCCAAAACCAGGCTGGGCTGCATCGCGAAAATAGAGGTCGTAGTGGCCGGGGCTCACCGCCAGCAAGGTGACTGGCGCGGTGTGCGCGGCAGCACAGGAGCGCGGGCAGCCGGACAGATGCACCTCAACGCCCGATTGCAGAGCGGCCAGTTGCACGGCGTCAGCCTTGGTGTCGGCCAGGCCTTTTGCGCAGCCGCTGGAACCGGTGCAGGCAATCATGCGCGCCAGCGGGTGGCCGAGCGAGCAGATAAAGCCCAGTTGCGCCAGGCGCTCGGTCACGGCGTGAGGCTTTTCGACGTTGGGCACCAGCACACCTTGCCAGGGGGTGAAGCGCAAGGTGCCGTCCCCATAGTCGCTGGCCAGTTGTGCGGCGCCCTTGAGCATCGTCGGGTCCAGGCGGCCCAAGGGCGCGAGGGCGGCGACGTAGAACTGATTCTTTTGCACTTGTGGATAAGTGCCCACCTGGAGCGACGGGTCGCTGGGCGGGCGCTCGAAGCCGTCGATTGGCAGCAACGGCAAGCGCAAATGGCTCAGTACGTTATCCACAGGCAAATGACGCATACGCGTTTGCTCTGGGGTGGCGAGGTCCAGAAAGGTTTCCAGCACAGCCACTACCAACTCAAGGCCTTGGCCCAATGGCACGGCGGCCAGGGGCGCATCCAGGCCCGGACAGCCGGCCAGGCCGAACGCGAGCAGGGTTTCGCCGTGGCGTACGAAGGCCGATAACCACAGGTCGTGGTGATGTTCGAGCATCGCCAGGTCCTCGCCACCATCGAGTTGCACCGCGAACTTGGCCGACAACTCATGGAAACGCGGATGGTTCTCCAGAGTGGCGAGGATCTGTGCGGCCAGCGGGCGGGTGTCGAACAGCATCTGCGGGTCGATGCCGGCGCTGGGGCTGAGCATCAGGTTGCGCACGTCGTCACCGCCCGCGTTGCTGGGGCCCAGGCCCGCCGCCAGCAGCCGGGCGATCAACGCCTCCTGCTCGGCGCCGATGCCGCGGATCTGCAGGTTGGCGCGGTTGGTCGCCTCGATCACCCCGCCCGCATACGCCTGGGCCGCGTCCGCCACGGCGTGGGCCTGGGCGGCAGTGATCGCGCCGCCCGCCAATTTGACTCGGCAAATGCCGCCGTCCAACGCCTGCACAATACGCAGCAACCCCGGACAAGCCGAGGGGCGCAAGGTATTCACAGCGGGCGTTGGGTTCACGGGGCTACCGGTTGACGGGTAAAGGCGCGGTATTATGCCTGCTTTGTCCGGCGGCATGAAAAGCCTGCCCGTCGGATGTCGTTCAAGGAATTGATATGTCGCCCTGGCTGACGGTTGTAGGCATCGGTGAAGACGGCTTCAAAGGCCTGGGCAGGAATGCCCGGCATGCCTTGCTGCGCGCCACGCGGATTATAGGTGCTCAGCGCCAGTTGGACCTGCTGCCGCAGTGTATTGGTGGCGAGCGCCAGCTGTGGCCGAGCCCGTTTTCCCTGGAGCCGGTGTTGTCGCGGCGTGGAGAGCTTGTGTGCGTATTGGCCAGTGGCGACCCGATGTTCTATGGCGTCGGCGCCAGCCTGGCCCGGCAAGTGGCGGCTGAGGAGTTGACGATTTTGCCAGCGCCCTCGTCGGTATCCCTGACGGCGGCGCGCTTGGGCTGGCCGTTGCAGGAGGTGGTGACATTGTCGGTAGTGGCGCGGCCATTGGCGGCAATCAACGCGCATTTGGCCAGTGGCGTGCGCTTGTTGGTATTGAGCAATGACGGCAGCAGTCCCGCCTTGATTGCTGCGTTGTTAACCGAGCGCGGTTTTGGCCCCAGCCGCATCAGTGTGTTTGAACACCTGGGCGGCCCGGCTGAACGGCGTATCGACGGGCACGCGCAAGCGTGGGAGCACATTACGGTTGCCGATTTGAACCTGGTCGCCATCGACTGCCTGGCGGATGCGAACGCACCGCGTCTGTCGCGTCTTGCCGGCTTGCCGGACTCAGCCTTCAAACACGATGGCCAACTGACCAAGCGCGATGTGCGCGCCATGACCCTCGCCCGCCTCGCGCCCATGCCGGGCGAACTGTTATGGGACGTGGGCGCGGGCAGTGGCTCCATCGGTATTGAATGGATGCGCACCCATCCCAGCTGTCGTGCCTTGGCGATTGAAGCCGACACCGGCCGCCAAGGCCTGATCGAACACAACCGCGACGCCCTCGGGGTGCCCGGTCTGCAACTGATTCGCGGCAAGGCGCCGGAGGCGTTAAGCGGCCTGGAAACACCAGACGCCATCTTCATCGGCGGGGGCGTCACCCGCGACGGCGTGCTCGATACCTGCTGGCAACACCTGCGCCCCGGTGGCCGCCTGGTTGCCAATGCCGTGACCCTGCAAAGCGAAATGACCTTGATGAACTGGCGTGCCGAGCATGGCGGCGAACTGACCCGCATCCATGTGGCCCAGGCGCAGCCCTTGGGCGAGTTCGATACCTGGCGCCAGGCGCTGCCGATCACGTTGCTGGAAGTGATCAAGCCGCTATGAAAAGAATTCTGCTGCTGGGCGGCGTCACGGAAGCGCTGGCCATCGCCCGCACCTTGGGGCCTGAACACGTCTACAGCCTGGCCGGCGTGGGCCGCGTACCCACCGACCTCACCTGCCAGGTGCGGGTCGGCGGCTACGGCGGTACTGAAGGCCTGGCGCAGTTTGTACGTGCCGAACGCATCAGCCTGATCCTTGATGCTACGCACCCGTATGCGGCGCAGATCAGCCGCAACGCGGCCGAGGCTGCAAGAGCATGTGGCGTACCTTGCTGGGCATTAAGACGCCCGGCGTGGCAGCCGCAGCCGGGGGATGATTGGCGAGAGGTCGCCGACTGGGCCGAACTGGTCGAAGCGCTCAAACCCTTCAAACGCCCGCTGTTCACCTTGGGTCGCGAACCCTTGCAGCACCTCGACGAAATCCCCGCCGAGCAGTTCTGGACCTTGCGCGCGCTGGATGTGTATCCGGGCAACAAGCGCTGTGAAGTGATCGGCGCACGCGGGCCGTTCCTCATCGAGGACGAGCGGGCGTTATTCGAAGAACGGCGAATTGATGTGCTGATCAGCAAGAACAGCGGCAGCACCGCCACCGAGCCGAAGCTGGAAGTGGCGCGTGAGCGGGGGGTGCCGGTGTTGGTGTTGAAGCGGCCGATGTTGGCTCAAGTAGATAGGGAATTCCTGTCGTCTGAAGAAACACTCAGCGCGTTGGCAAACTTCACTCGATGAGTCAGGATCGCTCGCTTGCTTGATTAGTAACCTATTTGTTACCTTCAGGACGGCTAATGATTGAGATCGAAGAATACCAACGCGACAACGATTCCAGTCCGTTCGATGAGTGGTTTTCATCCTTGAGTGTCCCAGCGGCAACTCGAGTTTCAACCGCTTTAGTTCGGCTTGAAACAGGCAACACCAGCAACATCAAGTGGTTCGATGGGCTAGGCGAATACCGTATCGACTGGGGACCCGGCTTGCGAATCTATTTGATACGAGAAGGACATCATTAATCATCCTGTTCGGTGGTGGTGATAAGTCCAGTCAAAAGCGCGATATCAAGGTCGTAAAGTCGCTGATTAACGAGTATCAGCGTGACAAGAAATTGAAACAAAAGAGGTGACCAGCATGGCGCTTACCCGTAGCTACAAACACACCATCGCTGAACGTGCCCAGCGAGACCCTGCATTCGCCCAAGCGCTTCTCGACGAGGCCGCTACGCTATTTCTCAATGGCGAGCCGGAAATCTCTCGCGTGATCCTGCGTGATTTAGTCAACGCCACAGTAGGCTTTGAAGGCCTTGCGAAACAAACCGCCAAACCTAGCAAAAGCCTGCACCGAATGCTTTCGGCCAGCGGCAACCCCAGCATGGATAACCTTGCGGCGATTTTTGCCGTGATTAGAAAAGCCCTGGGTGTCGATATGCAGGTCCACGGCGTACCCGCTGCATAATTTGGGAGCGGGCTCGCTCGCGAAGGCAGTGTGTCGGCCAAAACATCCAGCGACTGACACACCGCTTTGCGAGCAAGCCCGCACACACTTTGGAATTGCGTTATCAAATGACGGTAGTAGATCAGCCAGCCAAGGCGCTAGCTCAATCAACTGCGCAACCATTGGCTGGAAAAAGCCCTATACCTGACTTGATCGTTCCCACGCTCCGCGTGGGAATGCATCCTGTGACGCTCCGCGTCACGGCTTTAAAAGCGGACGCAGAGCGTCCAACGCGGCATTCCCACGCAGAGCGTGGGAACGATCAGCCCGCCTGGTACGCTGCGTCCCTTCTGCAAAATTGGCAAGCGGCCGTTCTCGTCTATCCTCAAACCCACCACTGCGACACCAAACCACACCCGCCCTTTTTACTTATCCCCCCCGATCAGGCTAAATACCCGCCTGATCGTTTAACCCTACGGATTATCCGCCATGGCCCGTCAACGCTTTGCAATTGCCTGGATCGCCTGCCTTGCAGTGCTGTTCAATGCGTTTGCCATGCCGTTGGCCAGTGCGATGCAGCAGACGGATGACCCGATCAAGCGTCTGATGTGGGGCGGGTTCTGTTCGTCCAATGGCGCGAGCCTCAAGGCGATTGCCCTGGGCAAGCTGGAAATCCCGGCGCCGCCGGATGATCACTCGGCTATGCAGCATTGCTGGTGTTGCTCGGGTTCGGCGCCGTTGGTGGCGTTGCCAGGGCATGTGCCGCAGTTGTATGTGACGCGCTTCGAGGCGGTGCAGAGCCTGCCGCCGCGATTATTGCGCAATCCCACCCCGCGCCAGCAATGGCCAAGCCTTAACCCCCGCGCCTCTCCAACGGTCTGATCTTCTTCGCAAGTGAACTGCGTTTAGAACCGTTCTGGAGAACTGCCATGCTTAAATCTTCCCTGCTTCTGGCCGCGTTGCTGCTGCCGGTGTTCAGTGCTGCCAATGCCGATGACTACAAGGCCGGCGACTTGGAGGTCAGCAATCCCTGGTCCCAGGAATTGCCGCCGAATGCGCCCACCGTCGCGGCGTACTTTGTGATTCACAATACTGGGGAGACGGCAGATCGCCTGCTCAGTGCCGAGACGCCCTTGGCGGAGAAAGCCGAATTGCATGAGCACGTAATGCAAGGCGACCTGATGAAGATGCAACAGGTGCCCAACGTGGCCGTACCAGCCAAGGGTGAACTGACCTTCGCGCCAATGGCCTATCACGTCATGCTGCTGGGCCTCAAGGACCGCAGCCTGCTCGCCGATGGCAAGCAATTCCCGCTGACCCTCACCTTCGAGAAAGCCGGCAAGGTCGAGGTGCAAGTGTCGGTGCACAAAGCGCCACCGATGGCTGGCCACGAGCATATGCACGCTCAGTAAGCCAACCTCGATGGGCGCTCCTCGCGCCAGGTTGTCTCCCCACTACCGCGTGAAGCGCGGCAGTTGGATCAGCCTGTTCGCCATGCTGATGATCTTTATCGGTCCGCTGATTTCCCAGGCGATGCCGATGGATCATCACGCCGGTATGTCCATGGAAATGCCCATGGATATGCCGAGCGACCACGGTGAATCCCATCACACCCAAGCTCCAGCCGAACACCACGCACTCTGGGCCAAGTGCGGCTATTGCGACCTGCTATTCAGCTGCCCGGCCCTGCCCGGCAGTGTGTCGTTCGTGGCCCTCGGCACCCCGCCGCCCGCCAACGCCCTCACACCCGCCACGCGCCTGGGCCATGCCCGGCAGAGCATCTTCCCAGGCGCCCGTAGCCGTGCGCCGCCCATCGTTTCGTAAGCCCTTCACAGCGTTACTTCACCCCGGCCGACTTTAGACAGACAGCCGCAGGCTGCTGGCCGTGTTGTTTACGATTGATTGATGGAATTTGTCATGTCCAGGTTTTCTGCTGACACCCGTTTGGGAAGTACTGCCCTACTCACCGCCTTATGCGGCGCACTATTGGCTGCCCACGCTCACGCCGACGAGCATGAGCTGAGCCCCACCGTCATCACCGCGATCGCCCCCAGCTCACCGCTGACCGTGGTCACCAACCCCAAAGACCCTCGCCAACCGGTGCCCGCCAGCGATGGCGGCGACTACCTCAAGACCATCCCCGGCTTCGCCCTGGTGCGCAACGGCGGCACCAACGGCGACCCGGTGCTGCGCGGCATGTTCGGCTCGCGCCTGAATATCCTCACCAACGGCGGCATGATGCTCGGCGCCTGCCCGGGCCGCATGGATGCGCCAACTTCGTATATTTCGCCGGAAACCTACGACAAGCTCACCGTGATCAAAGGCCCGCAAACCGTGCTCTGGGGCCCGGGCGCGTCTGCCGGCACCATCCTGTTCGAGCGTGAGCCGGAGCAGTTCGGCGAGCTGGGCACACGGGTCAACGCCAGCGTATTGGCCGGCTCCAACGGGCGTTTCGACAAGGTCATCGATGCCGCTGCCGGCGGGCCATTGGGCTACGTGCGGGTGATCGGCAACCAGGCCCATGCCGACGATTACAAGGACGGCAACAACGACACCGTCGCCTCGCGCTATGACAAGTGGAACGGTGACGTGGCCGTGGGTTTCACGCCCGACGCCGACACCCTGCTGGAACTCACCGCCGGGCGTGGCGACGGCGAGGCGCGCTACGCCGGGCGCGGCATGGACGGCTCGCAGTTTCTGCGCGAAAGCCTGGGGCTGCGTTTCGAAAAGTCCAATATCGGTGAGGTGCTGGATAAGGTCGAGGCCCAGGTCTACTACAACTACGCCGATCATGTGATGGACAACTACAGCCTGCGTGTCCCTTCGGGCACCGGCATGATGGCGGGCCCCATGGCGTCCAACGTCGACCGCCGCACCCTTGGCGCACGCATCAAGGCCACCTGGCGCTGGGCGGATGTGCAATTGATCAGCGGCCTGGATGCGCAGACCAATGAACACCGTGCGCGCAGCAGCATGGGCATCGACACGTATAAGGATTTGCCGCGCAACAAGGACGCCAATTTCCACAACTACGGTGTGTTCGGCGAACTGACCTGGTACGCCGCCGACAACGATCGCCTGATCACCGGCGCGCGCTTGGACCGCGCCTCGGCCAAGGACTTCCGTCAACGCACCGGCTCGGGAATGATGTCGCGCCCGAACCCGACCGCCGGCGACACCCGCGCCGATACATTGCCCTCGGGCTTTGTGCGTTATGAGCACGACCTGGCGGACAGCCCCACCACGCTGTATGCCGGCCTGGGCCACGCGGAACGTTTCCCGGATTACTGGGAGCTGTTTTCCCCCAACACCGGCGCGGCCGGTTCGGTGAATGCCTTCGACGGCGTGAAGCCCGAGAAAACCACCCAGCTCGACTTCGGTGCCCAGTACAAGAGCGCCGACCTGGAAGCCTGGGTGTCGGGCTATGTCGGCCAGGTGCGCGACTTCATCCTGTTCGACTACAGGCCCGGCATGATGGGCACCACCTCCCAGGCGCGCAATGTGGACGCACGCATCATGGGCGGCGAAGTGGGCGCAGCGTACAAGCTGAGCCAACACTGGAAAGCCGACGCCAGCCTCGCCTATGCCTGGGGCAAGAACAGCAGCGACGGCAAGGCCCTGCCACAAATGCCACCGCTGGACACGCGCCTGGGCCTGACCTACAGCGAAGACGATTGGAGCGCTGGTGCGTTGTGGAGGGTGGTCGCGGCGCAACACCGTATCGACCCGAACAAAGGCAACGTGGTCGGCAAGGACTACGATAAGAGTGGCGGCTTCGGCGTGTTCTCGCTGAACGCGGCCTACCGCATCAACAAGCACTTCAAGGTCAGCACCGGCGTCGACAACTTGTTTGGCAAGGCCTACGCCGAGCATCTGAACCTGGCCGGTAACGCAGGCTTCGGTTACCCAGCCAACGACCCGCAGGCCATCAAGGAGCCGGGGCGTACGCTCTGGACCAAGGTGGACATGAGCTTCTAAAAGCATCGCAGGCAAGCCAGCTCCCACAGGTGCAATACAGTCCCCTGTGGGAGCTGGCTTGCCTGCGATGACGGTGTAACAGACCAAGAAAAATCAAAAGCCTTATGCGGAGCAGCCGATGACCACACAAAAAATTTCCTTCTACAACCTGGCCTGGCGCTGGCACTTCTACGCCGGCCTCTTCGTCGCCCCCTTCATGGTGCTGCTGGCCCTCACCGGCATCATCTACCTGTTCAAACCCCAGCTCGACCCGCTGATGTACGGCCACCTGCTCACCGTGCCCGCCGCCGAACATGCGCTGAGCGCCGACGAGCAACTGCAGCGCGCCCAGGCCGCCTACCCCCACGCCGCGATCAGCAAATACCTGCCCCCTGCCGGCGCCACTCGCAGCGCGCAGTTCGTGATGCGCAACGATGCCCACGAGGTGACGGTGTTCATCGACCCCTATCGCGGCACCGTCCTCGGTGAGCAAGACGCAAACAACAACCTGCAAGCCATCGTCCGCGCCCTGCACGGCGAACTGATGATCGGCACCGTGGGCGATCGCCTGATCGAATTGGCCGCTGGCTGGGGCGTGATGCTGGTGGTGTCCGGCCTGTACTTGTGGTGGCCGCGGGGCAAGTCCTCGGCCGGCGTGTTATGGCCGCGCATCGGCAGCCGTGGCCGCTTGTTCTGGCGTGACCTGCACGCTGTCGCCGGCTTCTGGGGCGCAGCGTTCCTGCTGGTGATGTTGCTCAGCGGCATGACCTGGACCGGCTTCTGGGGCAAGCAATACGCCGACCTGTGGAACACCTTCCCAGCCGCGATGTGGAACAGCGTGCCGCAGTCCGACCAGCAGGCCCGTGTGCTCAACACGGCCACCCAGCAAACCGTGCCCTGGGCCCTGGAAAACACGCCGATGCCAATGTCCGGCGACCACGCCGAGCATATGAATCACGGCGCAATGCACGCAGGCCCGGCCGCACCCACGGTGCGCCTGCAACAGGTGGTCGACCTGGCCAACACACGCAAGGTCGAGCCCGGCTACAGCATTACCTTCCCCACCACCGCCTCCGGTGTATTCACCGTCGCGGTGTTCGCCGACGACCCGCGCAACGACGCCACCCTGCACGTGGACCAGTACACCGGCAAGGTCCTGGCCGATGTACGCTGGGATCATTACAACCTGGTCGCACGCGCCACCGAGACCGGCGTGATGCTGCACGAAGGCAAGATGTTCGGCTGGGTCAACCAACTGATCGTGCTGGTGATCTGCCTGATGATTCTGCTCAGTGCGGTCAGCGGCGTGGTGATCTGGTGGAAGCGCCGGCCCCAGGGTGGACTGGGTGTACCGCCGCTGCGCCACGACCTGCCCAAGTGGAAAACCGCGATGGCGATCATGCTCGGGCTGGCGATCATTTTCCCATTGGTAGGGGCTTCGTTGGTCCTGGTGTGGGCGCTGGATCGCTTGCTGCTGTCACGCATTAGCGCAAACGCCTGAAGCATTGTCGCCCAACGCCCTCTTTTGAAGCCTGCCGTGCACCCAACGGCCTCCGTGGCGCCAACCTGGTGCGCCACGGAGCGGCTTTACCTCCCGAACCCGCCGGTAAACCCGTGTCTGGCGTAGCAGGCACAGCCCTTGCAAAGCCCTGTGTATCTGCCCCACAACAATTATCGGTACACGGAGATCGCACCATGAAGCGTCGCAGCTTGATCAAGGCTTTCACTTTGTCGGCATCCATTGCCGCCATGGGTTTGACCTGGACCGTCCAGGCCGCCGAGACCATCAAGGTCGGCATCCTGCACTCGTTGTCCGGGACCATGGCGATCTCCGAAACCTCGCTCAAAGACATGGCGCTGATGACCATCGACGAGATCAACGCCAAAGGCGGGGTGAACGGCAAGATGCTCGAACCGGTGGTGGTAGACCCAGCGTCCAACTGGCCGCTGTTCGCCGAGAAAGGCCGCCAACTGCTGACCCAGGACAAGGTCGCCGTGGTGTTCGGCTGCTGGACCTCAGTGTCGCGTAAATCGGTGTTGCCGGTGTTTGAAGAACTCAACGGTTTGCTGTTCTACCCGGTGCAGTACGAAGGTGAAGAGATGTCGCCCAACGTGTTCTATACCGGTGCGGCGCCGAACCAGCAGGCGATCCCGGCGGTGGAATACCTGATGAGCGAAGAAGGCGGCAGCGCCAAGCGTTTCTTCCTGCTCGGCACCGACTATGTGTACCCGCGCACCACCAACAAGATCCTGCGCTCGTTCCTGCATTCCAAAGGCGTGGCGGATAAAGACATCGAAGAGGTCTACACCCCGTTCGGCCACGCCGATTACCAGACCATCGTCGCCAACATCAAGAAGTTCTCCGCCGGTGGCAAGACGGCTGTGGTCTCCACCGTCAATGGCGACTCCAACGTGCCGTTCTACAAAGAACTGGCCAACCAAGGCTTGAAAGCCACCGAGGTACCGGTGGTGGCGTTCTCGGTGGGTGAAGAAGAACTGCGTGGCATCGACACCAAGCCGTTGGTGGGCAACCTCGCGGCCTGGAACTACTTCCAGTCGGTGGAAAACCCGGTGAACCAGAAGTTCGTGGCCGACTGGAAAGCCTACGCCAAGAAACACAACCTGCCGGGCGCCGACAAAGCCGTGACCAACGACCCGATGGAAGCCACCTATGTGGGCATCCATATGTGGGCGCAGGCGGCGGAAAAAGCCAAGTCCACTGACGTCGACAAAGTGCGTGAAGCCCTGGGCGGCCAGACCTTCGCCGCGCCGTCGGGCTTCACCCTGACCATGGACAAGACCAACCACCACCTGCACAAGCCGGTGATGATCGGTGAGATCCAGGCCGACGGGCAGTTCTCGGTGGTGTGGCAGACCGAAGCGCCGATTCGTGCGCAGCCGTGGAGCCCCTACATCCCGGGCAATGACAAAAAGCCGGACTATGCCGTGAAGAGCAACTAACGCCCCCCACAGCTCGAATGTAGGACATGGTCACTGTGGGCGCTGGCTTGCCTGCGATGCAAACAACTCGGTGTGCCTGACACACCGCAGCGATGCCATCGCAGGCAAGCCAGCCCCCACACAGCCTGCTCCCACACTGTCCCCGCATGATCAGGACATTTTGCTATGCCCACTGCCCTCCACCGCCTCATCCTCGCCGTGCTGCTGGTGCTGCCCTTTGGCGCACACGCCAGCGACGCCGAAGACTTCCTTGCCGCCAACCCGGTGCAGCAAGCCAAACTCCTGCAGGACTGGGCCGCCCACCCCGACCCAACGCGTATCGAGTTGGTGGACGCCCTTGAGCAAGGTCAACTCATGCTCAACGGCGAAACCAAGACCGTGCGCCTGAACAACCGCCTGCGCGGCTTGATCAATAACGTGCAAGCCAGCCAACAACTGCTCGCCGCCGACCCCAAGGTGCGCCTGGACGCAGCGCGCACCCTGCAAAAAAGCGCGGTGCCTGCACAACTTAAATTCCTCGACCAGCAGGTCGCCGCCGAAACGGATGAGCAGGTGCACAGCGCCCTGAGCCTGGCCCTGGCCAACCTGCAATTGGTCGACCCCGACCCGGTGGTGCGCCTGGCAGCCGTGCGCTTGCTCGGCAGCACCGGCGACCCGCTGGCCCGCACGCGCCTTGAAGCGCTGCTGGCGCCAGGCGTGGAAGCCGACGCCGCCGTGCACACCGCCGCTGAAACCAGCCTGGCCCAGGTCAAACGCAAACTGATGATGGGTGAAATCCTCGGCCAGGCGTTCAGCGGCATGTCCCTGGGCTCGATCCTGCTGTTGGCGGCCCTGGGCCTGGCGATCACCTTCGGCCTGCTCGGCGTGATCAACATGGCTCACGGCGAGATGCTGATGCTCGGCGCCTACTCCACCTATGTGGTGCAGTTGATGATGCAGCGCTATGTGCCCCAGGCCATCGAGTTCTACCCGTTGATCGCGTTGCCGGTGGCGTTTTTTGTCACCGCGGCCATCGGCATGGCGCTGGAACGCACAGTCATCCGTCACTTGTATGGCCGCCCACTGGAAACCCTGCTCGCCACCTGGGGCATCAGCCTGGTGCTGATCCAGCTGGTGCGCCTGGTGTTCGGCGCGCAGAACGTCGAAGTGTCGAACCCGGCCTGGCTGTCTGGCGGCATCCAGGTACTGCCCAACCTGGTGCTGCCGTACAACCGCATCGTGATCATCGCCTTTGCGCTGTTCGTGGTGGTGCTCACCTGGCTGCTGCTGAACAAGACGCGCCTGGGTCTGAACGTGCGCGCCGTCACCCAGAACCGCAACATGGCCGCCTGCTGCGGCGTGCCCACCGGGCGCGTGGACATGCTCGCCTTTGGCCTCGGCTCCGGTATCGCAGGTTTGGGCGGCGTGGCGCTGAGCCAGATCGGCAACGTCGGCCCGGACCTGGGCCAGAGCTACATCATCGACTCGTTCCTGGTGGTGGTGCTCGGCGGCGTCGGCCAGTTGGCCGGCAGTGTCATGGCCGCCTTTGGCCTGGGGATCGCCAACAAGATCCTCGAACCCCAGATCGGCGCCGTGCTCGGCAAGATCCTGATCCTCGCGCTGATCATTCTGTTTATCCAGAAACGCCCGCAAGGACTCTTCGCACTGAAAGGACGGGTGATCGACTGATGAACCAGCCATTGATGCTTACGGCCACGCAAAAGGCCGGCCCCAAGGTCACGATTGCAGTCGGTGCAGTCATCCTGCTCCTGCTGCTGGCGTTGCCCCTGTGCTCGCTCTTGTCTGCCGACAACCCGCTGCATGTGTCGGCCTACACCTTGACCCTGGTGGGCAAGATTCTCTGTTACGCCATCGTCGCCCTGGCGCTGGACCTGGTGTGGGGTTACGCCGGGATGTTGTCCCTGGGCCACGGTTTGTTCTTCGCCTTGGGCGGCTACGCCATGGGCATGTACTTGATGCGCCAGGCGTCCGGGGATGAGTTGCCGGCGTTCATGACCTTTTTGTCCTGGACCGAACTGCCCTGGTACTGGGCCGGCACCGACCACTTCCTCTGGGCGTTGTGCCTGGTGGTACTGGCCCCCGGTGTGCTGGCGTTGGTGTTCGGTTTCTTCGCCTTCCGCTCGCGGATCAAGGGCGTGTATTTCTCGATCATGACCCAGGCCCTGACGTTCGCGGGGATGCTGTTGTTCTTTCGCAACGAGACCGGGTTCGGTGGCAACAACGGCTTTACCAACTTCCGCAGCATCTTAGGTTTTGG
Source organism: Pseudomonas sp. KT_2_4 (assembly GCF_041410225.1). NCBI lineage: Bacteria > Pseudomonadati > Pseudomonadota > Gammaproteobacteria > Pseudomonadales > Pseudomonadaceae > Pseudomonas > Pseudomonas sp. KT_2_4. The sequence continues at coordinate 4,489,436 of NZ_CP166962.1, read as the reverse complement.
CATCACTGAACCGGGCACGCGGGCGGTGTTGTTTATCGCCACGGTGCTGTTGCTGGTGGCGAGCCTCTACATCGGCTGGCGCCTGGCGAAGAGCAAGTTCGGGCGTGTGCTCACCGCCCTGCGCGATGCCGAGAACCGCCTGATGTTCTGCGGTTACGACCCACGCGGTTTCAAGCTGTTCGTGTGGGTGTTGAGCGCAGTGTTGTGCGGCCTTGCCGGTGCGCTGTATGTGCCGCAAGTGGGCATCATCAACCCCAGCGAAATGTCACCGACCAACTCCATCGAAGCCGCCGTGTGGGTAGCGCTGGGCGGGCGTGGCACGCTGATCGGGCCGCTGCTCGGCGCCGGTGTGGTCAATGGCATGAAGAGCTGGTTCACCGTGGCCTTCCCCGAGTACTGGCTGTTCTTCCTGGGGGCGCTGTTCATTATCGTCACCCTGTACCTGCCCAAGGGCGTTATCGGCCTGCTGAAGAAATGAGGAACGTCATGCTTGAACCTATTTTCGACGCAGGCAGCGGCCGCGATGCGATTGGCATCGGCCAGGTCGCGGGCAAAGGGCTCAACACCCGCCACGGTACCATTCTGACCCTGGAAGATATCAGCGTCAGCTTTGACGGTTTCAAGGCCCTCAACGACCTGAACCTGTACATCGGCGTTGGCGAATTGCGCTGCATCATCGGCCCCAACGGCGCGGGCAAGACCACGCTGATGGACGTGATCACCGGCAAGACCCGGCCCAGCCACGGCAAGGCCTGGTTTGGCGAAACCCTGGACCTGACGCGCATGAGCGAAGTGCAAATCGCCCAGGCCGGCATCGGGCGCAAATTCCAGAAGCCCACGGTGTTCGAAGCCCTCAGCGTGTTCGAAAACCTGGAGCTGGCGCAGAAGACCGACAAGTCGGTGTGGGCCAGCCTGCGAGCGCGCCTCAACGGCGAGCAAAAAGACCGCATCGAGGAAGTGCTCGACACCATCCGCCTCACCGCCTCGGTGCATCGCCCCGCCGGTTTGCTGTCCCACGGCCAGAAGCAGTTCCTGGAAATCGGCATGTTGCTGATGCAAGACCCGCAACTGTTGCTGCTCGATGAACCAGTGGCGGGCATGACCGACGCCGAGACCGAGTTCACCGCCGAACTGTTCAAGCGCCTGGCCGGCAAGCACTCGTTGATGGTGGTGGAACACGACATGGGGTTTGTCGGCTCGATTGCCGACCATGTGACTGTGTTGCACCAGGGCAGCGTGCTGGCCGAAGGGTCGCTGGAACAGGTGCAGGAAAATGAGCGGGTGATCGAGGTTTACCTCGGCCGCTAACGCTGACACGAACGGCTGTATGTGGGAGCTGGCTTGCCTGCGATAGCGGTTTACCTGACACACCGGGTCGCCTGCATCGCAGGCAAGCCAGCTCCCACAGTTGATCCGGTTCCCGCAGGGGGATTGAGGAGGTTTTGAGAATGCTGCAAGTCGACAAGCTGCACCAGTATTACGGCGGTAGCCACATTCTGCGCGGGCTGTCCTTCGACGTGAAGGTCGGCGAAGTCACCTGCCTGCTCGGGCGTAACGGCGTGGGCAAGACCACCCTGCTCAAGTGCCTGATGGGTCTGCTGCCAGCCAAGGAAGGCGCGGTGAACTGGGAAGGCAAGGCCATCACCGGCTTCAAGCCGCACCAGCGCGTACATGCCGGCATCGCCTACGTGCCCCAGGGCCGGGAGATATTCGGGCGGCTGACCGTAGAAGAAAACCTGCTGATGGGACTATCGCGTTTCCCCGGTTCCGAAGCCAAAGAGGTGCCGGCCTTCATCTACGAACTGTTCCCGGTATTGCTGCAAATGAAGCACCGCCGCGGCGGCGATTTATCCGGGGGCCAACAACAACAGTTGGCGATTGGCCGCGCCCTGGCGAGCCGCCCGCGCCTGTTGATTCTCGATGAGCCCACCGAAGGCATCCAGCCGTCGGTCATCAAGGAAATCGGCGCGGTGATCAAGAAGCTCGCGGAGCGCGGCGACATGGCGATCCTGTTGGTGGAGCAGTTCTATGACTTTGCCGCTGAACTGGCTGACCAGTACCTGGTGATGTCCCGTGGCGAAATCGTGCAGCAGGGCCGTGGTGAAAATATGGAAAGCGAGGGTGTGCGTGGGCTGGTAACCATCTAATCTGTAGCCTCCTAACGATAAGCACACGCCATGAACCTGCCCATTACCCCTGCCCTGTTCACGCCCAGCTGGCACGCCGAGCTGGAACTCGGCTACGCGCGTGTCAAAGACACCACACGCCCGGTATTGCGCCGCCACCTTGGCCCGCTGCGCGTGCAAAAACACCTGTACGCCGAAGGCCCTGAGGTGTGCCAGCACATCATCGTGCACCCTCCCGGCGGGATTGCCGGTGGCGATCGCCTGGACATCAGCGCCCATGTGGGCACGGGTGCCTGGGCACAACTGACCAGCCCCGGCGCCGCCAAGTGGTACCGCGCCAGCGGCCCGGCGTATCAGCAACTTGAACTGACTGTGGAAGCCGGCGCGACCTTGGAATGGCTGCCTCAGGAAACCATCGTGTTCAGCGCGGCCCAGGCCGAACTCACCACGCGAATCGAACTGTTAGGCGATGCACGGTTGTTCTATTGGGATGTGGTCGCCCTGGGGCGCCCGGCCAGTGGCGAACGGTTCGACCTGGGCCATTTCCAATCGCACCTGGACATTCGCCGCGACGGCCAGTTGCTCTGGCATGAGCGCCAGCGCATTGTGGGCGCCGATGGGTTGCTGGATTCGCCTATCGGGCTGGATGGGCAGCCGGTGTTTGCCACATTGTTGGTGACCGGTGAGATCGAACCTGAATTATTGGAACAATGCCGCTCACTGCCCCACGCGGTGCGCGGTGACCTGACCCAACTGCCCGGCTTGCTGGTGGCGCGGTGCCTGGCCAGTGAAGCGCTGCTGGCGCGGGGGTGGTTGATTGATTTATGGCGGCTTTTGCGACCGGCCGTACTCGGCAGGGAAGCGATATCACCAAGAATCTGGAGCACATGAAGATCAAACTGTGGAGCCAGCTCCCACATAAATCAGCTTCACATGGGATCTTCTATGTATTTAAGAATGAATTTTATGAAGGACCCTGAACCATGGACCTGACCCCTCGGGAAAAAGACAAACTGCTGATCTTCACCGCAGGCCTGGTCGCCGAACGGCGCCTGGCACGCGGAGTGAAGCTCAACTACCCGGAGACCATCGCCTATATCTCCGCCGCCCTGATGGAGGGCGCCCGCGATGGCCGCACGGTGGCCGACCTGATGCACTACGGCACCACCCTGCTCAGCCGCGAACAGGTTATGGAAGGCATCCCGGAAATGATCCCGGATATCCAGGTGGAAGCCACGTTCCCCGACGGCACCAAGCTGGTCACCGTCCACCAGCCCATTGCCTGAGGCGCAGCCATGATTCGTGATGCAACCGAACACGACCTGCCGGCAATCCGCGCCATTTACAACGACGCGGTGTTGAACACCACGGCGATCTGGAACGAGCAACCGGTGGACCTGGCCAACCGCCAGGCCTGGTTCAGTGCGCGCCAGGCGCAGCAATACCCGATCCTGGTGGCGGTGGACAACGACGAAGTCACCGGCTACGCCTCATTCGGCGACTGGCGCCCCTTCGAAGGCTTCCGCTACAGCGTCGAACACTCGGTATACGTGCGCAATGACCAGCGTGGCAAAGGCCTCGGCCCACACCTGATGCAGGCCCTGATCGAGCGCGCCCGCAGCTGCGGCAAGCACGTCATGGTCGCCGCCATCGAAAGCGGCAACCTGGCCTCGATCCGCCTGCATGAGCGCCTGGGCTTCGTGACTACCGGGCAAATGCCGCAAGTGGGCATCAAGTTCGGCCGCTGGCTGGACCTGACCTTTATGCAACTGACCTTGAACCCGGGCGCACAACCGCCCAAGGAGTGACATCGATGAGCGCTGCACAACTGCGTCGAGTCAATGCGGAAAGTTTTGCCCACTACCGCCGGGGCTTGATCGAGCTGTTGCTGGACGCGGTGCAGCACGGCGCGTCGGTGGGCTTCATGGCCGACTTCGATGAGGCCCAGGCCCGGGACTACCTGAGCGGCGTGCAAGCCGGTGTCGAGGACACCAGCCTGCTGCTGTGGGTGGTGGTGCGCGACGAGCAGGTGATCGCCAGCGTGCAATTGGCGTTGTGCCAGAAAGCCAACGGTCTGAACCGCGCCGAGGTGCAAAAGTTGCTGGTGCACAGCAGCGCCCGTCGCCATGGCCTGGGCCAGCAATTGATGAATACCCTGGAACTCGCCGCGCGCCAGCACAAGCGTGGCCTGCTGTACCTGGACACCGAGGCCGGCTCCGGCGCCGAAGCCTTTTACCAGTCGCTGCGCTACACCAAAATCGGTGAGCTGCCCGACTATTGCCAAAGCCCGGACGGGCGCTACAGCCCGACCGCCATCTACTTCAAGACCCTGGGGCAACCTGCATGATTCCTGGTGAATATCAGATCCAGCCTGGCGAGATCGAACTGAATGTCGGCCGCCGCACCCTCACCCTCGGCGTGGCCAACAGCGGCGACCGGCCGATCCAGGTGGGCTCGCATTACCACTTTTTCGAGACCAATGACGCGCTGGAATTCGACCGAGCGGCCAGCCGTGGCATGCGCCTGAATATTCCGGCGGGCACGGCGGTGCGGTTTGAGCCGGGGCAGCGTCGGGAGGTGGAGTTGGTGGATTTGGGTGGTGGGCGGCGGGTATTTGGGTTTGCAGGGCGAGTCATGGGCGACCTTTAGGGCCTCATCGCAGGCAAGCCAGCTCCCACAGTTGAAATGCAATCCCCTGTGGGAGCTGGCTTGCCTGCGATAGCGATTTCACATTCAACACCTATTCTTCAGGGCACACACATGAAAATCACCCGCCAAGCCTACGCCGACATGTACGGCCCCACCGTCGGTGACAAGGTGCGCCTGGCCGACACCGAACTGTTCGTCGAAGTGGAACAGGACTTCACCGTCTACGGCGAAGAGGTCAAATTCGGCGGCGGCAAGGTGATCCGTGACGGCCAGGGCCAGAGCCAGTTGCTCGCCCATGAAGTGGTCGACACGCTGATCACCAACGCGCTGATCATCGACCACTGGGGCATCGTCAAGGCTGACGTGGGCCTCAAGAACGGCCGCATCCACGCTATTGGCAAGGCTGGCAACCCGGACATCCAGCCCGGTGTGACCATGGCCATCGGCGCCAGCACCGAAGTGATCGCCGGGGAAGGCATGATCCTCACGGCGGGCGGCATCGACTCCCATGTGCACTTCATCTGCCCGCAGCAGATCGAAGAGGCCCTGACCAGCGGCGTCACCACCATGATCGGCGGCGGCACGGGGCCGGCTACCGGCACCAACGCCACCACCTGCACCTCCGGCCCGTGGCACCTTGCGCGGATGCTGCAGGCCAGCGATTCGTTCCCGATGAACATTGGCTTTACCGGCAAGGGCAACGCCAGTTTGCCCGAGCCGCTGATCGAGCAGGTCAAGGCCGGTGCGATCGGCTTGAAGCTGCACGAAGACTGGGGCACCACGCCGGCGAGCATCGACAACTGCCTGAGCGTCGCCGATGCCTACGACGTGCAGGTGGCGATCCACAGTGACACCCTCAATGAGTCGGGCTTTGTCGAAACTACCCTCGCCGCGCTCAAGGGCCGCACCATCCACACGTACCACACCGAAGGTGCCGGTGGCGGCCATGCACCGGACATCATCAAGGCCTGCGGTTTCCCCAATGTGCTGCCCAGCTCCACCAACCCGACGCGGCCGTTCACGCGTAATACCATCGACGAACACCTGGACATGTTGATGGTGTGTCACCATCTGGACCCGAGCATTGCCGAAGACGTGGCCTTCGCCGAAAGCCGCATCCGCCGCGAAACCATCGCCGCCGAAGACATCCTGCACGACCTCGGCGCGTTCTCGATGATCAGTTCCGACAGCCAGGCTATGGGCCGCGTCGGCGAGGTGATCACACGCACCTGGCAGACCGCCGACAAGATGAAAAAACAGCGTGGCCCGCTGCCCGGCGACGGCCCCGGCAACGACAATTTCCGCGCCAAGCGCTACATCGCCAAATACACCATCAACCCGGCGATCACCCACGGCATCAGCCATATCGTCGGCTCCATCGAAGTCGGCAAATGGGCCGACCTTGTGCTGTGGCGCCCGGCTTTTTTCGGCATCAAGCCCACGCTGATCCTCAAGGGCGGCGCCATTGCTTCGAGCCTGATGGGCGACGCCAACGCCTCGATCCCGACGCCGCAGCCGGTGCATTACCGCCCCATGTTCGCCAGCTTCGGCAGCTCCCTGCACGCCACCAGCCTGACGTTTATCAGCCAGGCCGCGCAGGCGGCCGGACTGCCCGAGGCCCTGGGCCTGAAGAAGCAGATCGCGGTGGTCAAGGGTTGCCGCGATGTGCAGAAAACCGACCTGATCCACAACGATTACCTGCCGGATATCGAGGTTGACCCGCAAACCTATCAGGTCAAGGCTGACGGTCAGTTGCTGTGGTGCGAACCGGCCGAGGTGTTGCCGATGGCCCAGCGGTACTTCCTGTTCTAGAGAATGGCGCTGATCGCTTGATCGGTCAGTGTCTGGTTCAAGGTGATCAGCTCGGCATTGATGCGGCCAAAGGTGTCATCGTAGTCTTGCTGGGGCATCAGTTGCCCCGGTTCACTTTCCGAAGCCGATCGGCCCAGACGCCGGGCCGTCTGACTGATGGTTTGACGCAGGGCCTGCCTCGCTCTCTCGGGGAGGTGGGCAGCGGCGGCCCATTGTGCCTGCGCGGCCTCATAGTCGATCAGGGCGTCGAATTTTTCGGCAATCAGCGCGTAATCAGTTTGATGCGCACGCTGCAGGAAGTCAGTCCACATCGGCTGCTCCAGCAGATTGTCACGCAACTGCGCGCCCTGATCCTGCAGCTGTACGCGCTGGAATGCCGCCTCCACCATCGGCGCCGTGACATAGTCCTCGCGAAACATCATGCTTCTGGATTGCCAGGGCAAGTCCAGCCGGGTGGCCAGCGGCACCGTATACGCCAGATAGATTTCGACTTCGTCGATATCGGCGATCACATTACCGGCGCCATCGTAATGCTCAATGCGCAGGCCCTGGGCATCATACTCGGGAAACCTGGCGCCCTGCTCCTGCAACTCGGCGACGCGAGCATGGGCAATACGCCCCAACTCATCAAGGCGCCATTTCCTCCTGGCCAGGTTGAACACGGCCCTGCGCACGGCGTCGACATCCTCGCTGAAGTAGGCTGACCAATGCAGCACGGCAACGCCCATCGAATTGAACAACTGCGCCCCGGCGTCCACGCAGGCCGCTGGGTCCCGGGCCATCAGGAACAAGTGCTCGCGTAATTCGGCGTCTTCGCCCATCGCCTCAAGCATGCGCCAGACTTTGGCGGTCAATTCCGGCAACCATACGCCGCCCCTGCCTGTCGAGTCCCCGGAGTGCCTGACGGCACGAAGAAGATTGAAAAAGCCCTCAGAGCCAAACGAGCCTTCAAGCATGTCCCATAACACTTGCCTGGAGGGCCATTCCTGCGCCGAATAACCGGTTTTCCACTGCTCGCTGTCGAGCGCGCCCCTTTTCGGCAATTGGCGATCCGGATCCCGGCCAGCGGCCTCGATGTACCGCTTGAATTGAGCAAGCAGCTCAGGCGTCAGCTCTTCACGGGTGAGGAAGGTTTTCGCCACAATCAGTGCCTTATCCGAGCCCGGCGCGAACTCGGGAATCCGCGCTATTGGGTTCTGCCGCATATCCAGAATGAAATTTTCCGGCCTGGGCACACGGAACACACTGGCAGGCCACTCCTCCAGGCTTGTGTCATTGAGCAGCAGGGTCTGTAAGCGCGGCATGCGCCCAACATCGGGTGGCAAGCCGAGTGGGTTCATGTCCAAAAACAACTCCTTGAGACGCACCCGATCTTTCAAGCGCAGGACGTCTTCAGGCGTCAGGACAATATCGTTGCCGCCCAAATGCAACCGCTGCAAATGCGGCATCTGTTCGATGGCTGACGGCACGCTTGTCAGTTGAGCAGCCTCGATCCCTAATCGACGCAGACCGCGAAAGTTGGCGAGCAGTGGCTGCACATCCGCATCCGTCAACTGCGTGCCTTCGGTTCCCACAATGCCCAAGTAGCTGACATGGTCGAAGTTTGCAGTCAGTGCGGGCAAGGTTCTGAGCTGCTGCGCCAGGTCGTCTTCCAACCATTCGATTTTCTGCCCCAAAAGGCGCCCATTTCGATCGTAGTGCCGTGGGCCGACCTTTCTCCAGGCGTCATCCAGCGCCGTATAAATCTTGCGCCTGGCCCTCAGCACCTGGCGTTGCTGGTCACCGAACGCCTCCATGCCCTGGGGCGGTGTGCTCAACCAGTTGTGCAAGGTGGCCTGCAGGGTCTTGTACTCTTGCTCCAACGCACGCAGCCAGCTCAGGTCCAGCGCGCCGCGCTCGTTGATCAGGGCGAGCATTTCGTCCCGGGTGATTTGCGGGTACAGGCTGCGGATCCGCTCGCGCGTGATTTTTTCCCACTCAGTGCCACCCCGCCCGCTCAATGGATAGCCGCGACGCTCACCCGGCAACACGCTGGGCGGTCGAAAAAAAGGCAGTTTTTCCGGCGACATGCCCAAGGCTTTGCGCAACGGTACTCGGCCTATTGCATGCTGCTTGATCAACCCCTTCAATTGCTCACCCTGGCCGACGTGGGGCACGCCAATCGCGTTGCGATGGGCATCGGTCAACGCATGCTGCAAAGCACCATAGAAACCATTGAGCCCATGCAGGTGCTGGCCGCGCTCATCGAAGGCTTGGTAACGCCCATCCTCCATGCGTGCCAACACCTTGCGACTACTCGCCTCCAGGGGGCCGAAGCTGGCGCGCAATGGGCCTTCAAACCGGCCTTCGCGAACTTCCAGGCGCAAATTGTCCGACCAGCCGGGCAGTGCCGGCAGTGTGTGGAGGGCCAGGGTTTCGGTGTCTGGGCCGGCCAACGCGTCGAGGTACAAGCCTTCATACGCGAGGGTCAGGCGCATTTGCTGCTGCGCCCGGCGCGCCTTTTCAGCCAGCCGCAGGGGAATGCGCTTGGCGCGGTTCATCGTGTCGCGCTCGCTCGGCGTCGCGTCCACCAGCACTTCGCGCGCCAAAATCGTCGGCACGCCACTGAAGTCGCGCTGGATCAGCATAATCGCGGTGTCGGAGGGTGGCTGCTGCTCGACGTAGATACTCTTCATCAATCGCTCGCGCACCTCGATGGCCCTTTGTTCGAGTTTCAATCTCAGGGCCTCGGTTCTCGCCTCGGGTGTGCGGGCGGTGTAACTGCCCACCAGAGCATCGCGCTGAGGTTCGCTGAGCGCTTCGATAATGCGTATGGGCAACTGGCCGCTCATCAAATCGGCGCGGTGGACCTGCACGGTGTCCGCCGCCGCGGCCTGCTGATTACCGTATTTGATCGACGGTCCGCTCAACTCGGCGCCGGCAAATGCCTCGATCGCCTTGCTCGCTGGCCATCCCGGCAACTCCACCGCCAGGGATGCGGCATAGCTGCACAGTGCGCTGCTGAGCGAGCCCTGGCGAATGCCCTCGGCGACGTTCACCGCATCGCGATACGCCCTGAACTGGCGCAGGGTGTCGAGCAGGATCGCCGGTACCGCCTCGCCTTCCACATGCACGCGGCGCAGCACGTCCTCACTCACAGCCGCCACGCTGCGCGCCTGCTCCAACTCGGCATCGCTGAAGCCCTCCGTCACCGGGCCCAATCGCCGCATCAACGTGGCGCCTTCCCAGGTGTGCGGGCGTTCCACTTCATGGTTCCAGAGGCCAGCGCTGTTGCTCTTCAATATCGGTTGATAGGCCTCGGCACGTGTGGGATGGAGGATGCGGAATTGCTCGGTCAGCGGGTCTTGTTGCACGGCATAGCGTTTGCCCTCCAACGGCAGCACGGTCTGGCCGTTGTGCCGGTGCAGGCCTTGCTCATCCGCCGCCACTGAAGGGAGGGACGCGGTGTGCTCATAGGCCGACAAGTCGGGTTTCCAGAGCCGAGTCTTGCCACTGGGCAGGGTAACGGCCTTGAGCTGCTCGATAAACGGCGACACGGTGAAGTGCACCACGGCTGCCTGTACCGCCAGCGCCGCCAGGTTTTCCACCACGTCGGTGATGTGCGCCCAGCCCGCTTCGCGGTCGCCTTCGCTCAGCTCGATAACACCGTCGATGACTTCGTAAAGTAGTTGCCCGGCCATCGCCACAGCCATCACCACACCCAGCGGCGGCACCGCCATGGCCACCAGGTTCAGGCCGAACAGGCCGATACTCAGGTAATGCGCAGCGCGCAGTGAACGCGAGGCCTCATCGACATCGGCGGTGCTCACCGCACGATGCCGGGCGTTCTCGAACAGCCGCGTACGCAGGCTGCCCAGGCGATAGGTCCACAGGTCTGCAACTTGCCATAGGTCCGTCAGGGTGTGGGCGCGAATGTTGAATTCAGGGGCAGCGGCATGTACGCGCACGTAGGGCTGGGGTTCGCCCAGTGTCGAAGGCGTGGCAAAGGACGGAGAAGTCAGCAAGCGCCCCCACTCCGATCGCAAGGCCTGTGCACCAAACGGCTGGGGAGGTGCGTCCAGCACCAGTTCGGTCAGTCGTTTGTAGTAGTAGGCGCGGTCTTTGTCGGCAACGAACCGGGCAAAAAAATGCTGGTTCGGCGTAGCCTTCCAGCCTTGGGAGCGGTCAGCTTGCTGGGTGGTTTTCGCGCTCAGGCGCTCGGTCAAATCATTGCGAAAGTCATTGAAGCTTTCATAACGCTTGATGGGATGGTCGGGGTCATCGGGAATATAGACGATGACCCAGCAGGTGTAGCCAGGCTTGGCGCAAGTGTCGATGACCAGGCAATCGTGCACATGCAGGTTCATCAGGCTCAGGCTGCGATACCCGATGGGCTTGCCGTCGCTGAGGATGTGTTTTTCCCCGGCCGCCACGCGCATCAGCAGCGCGTGGTCGCTGTCGCCAATGTCGCCTTTGAGCAATGCCAGGTACGCCGCCGCCTTGAAGGCGGCTTTCTGATGCCGGACATAACGTTCGCGCAGTTCGGCTTGGGATTTGGCGTCGTCAGGTTTCAATTGCGCCCGCAGGTGAGCCTGGTACTGCTTGCCCAGGTCCAGGTCTCGGCACAGCTGGGTGAACGCATGAATCTTCAGGGTCGTGGTGTGGCGCTCGAAATGATCGCGCACGTCCGGTTGGGTAATGAAACCTGAGGCGCTGTTGAAATAGCCCTCTCGAGTCTCCCGTTGCTCAAAGTTGCCGAGGGCAGCGTGCAGCAGGGAGAACGTTTTGACCCTGAAGCCACCGGTCTTCACGCCAAAGGCATCTTCGACCGGTACATACAGGCGCAACCAGGTTTGATTGACGTCCAGCTCGTGGCCGATAGCCTTTAGCTCGGCTTCCAGCAAGGGTTGGGCAAACGCTTGCTCCGAGCGTATGGGACTGAAGGTTTTCTCCAGTTCGTTGAGCGACTCGCAACGGGCGTCCAGCAACACTTTGAGCTGATCTTTGCGTGCCTGGGAAGCGGCGTCATACCAGCGGGGAATAGCCGGCGGCATGTCCTTGAGGGCCTTGCGACGGGAGGGCGAACTGTTGACCAGGCAAGTGGGGATCGCCTGCTTGATCAGTTCGTAATGCTGGCCCTGCTCACCAGGAGGCGGGGTGGCGGGGTCGATGACCTGAAAGTCCGGCATGGGATGACAACCTTTTCTTGGAAGAGGTTGTCATCCTAGGCACGCCGTTTTTGCGGCTGGCGCTAACTAAATCAATGATCTGTTCAGAACTGCTCGCGCGGATTGAACGCAGCCTTTTGCGCCAGGGCCTCCCACAACGCCTTGACCTCATCATCCGCCGCCTTGGGCATGACAGCCTTGAGCTGGATGAACAGATAACCGCGTTGCCCGGCCTTGTTCAGCAAGCCATGGCCCTTGGCGCGCATGCGCTGGCCGTTCTGGCTGCCGGCGGGCACCTTGAGATTAATCTTGCCGGTCAGCGTGGGCACCGCGACTTCCGTACCCAGCGCCAACTCCCACGGCGCCAGCGGCAGGTTGATGATCAGGTTTTCACCATCCACCTCGAACTTGGCGTGTGGTGCAAACTTGATGATCAGGTACAAGTCGCCATTGGCCCCACCACCAATGCCAGGCGCACCCTGGGCCTTGAGGCGAATGCGCTCGCCATCGGCCACACCGGCCGGGATCTTCACGTTCAGGCTCTTGACGGTATTGCTGACGTGCCGGCCGGAGGCATCGTACTGGGGCACCTGGAAGCTGATCTGCTTGGACTCGGTCGACAGGGTTTCTTCCAGCGACACCGTCAACTGCATCTCCACATCCTGGCCCTTGCGCCCGGCGGGACGGCGCTGGCCGCCACCGAAAGCGTCACCGCGCGAGCCGAAGATCGAACTGAAGAAATCCGAGAAGTCGCCCGCGTCCTGGCCACCGCCAAAGCCGCCACGGCTCTGCCAGCCCGGAGGGCCCTGGAACGGCTGGCCATGCTGGCCGTATTTACGCAGCTCGTCGTACTCGGCGCGCTTGTCAGCACTTTTCAGTGCCTCATAGGCTTCGGACGCGTCCTTGAACTTGGCTTCGGCATCCTTTTCCTTGCTCACGTCCGGGTGATATTTACGCGCCAGCTTGCGGTAAGCCGACTTGATCTCCTTGTCGTCAGCCGTTGGCTCGACACCGAGAATCTTGTAATAGTCTTTGAAATCCATGGGGGCATCACCATCCGTTATCGATATCGCGCAGCCCGCCACACGGCACGCCATGGCTGGCAGCCTGGGAATTGATGTCAGGGCGCGTCATAAGTTAAATGGCGATACACGGCATCAATGCAATGGCTGTGTACCGCCTGGATATGCCCACAAGATTGGGGCAAAACATGGACTTTCAAGATAGGACGCGTCTATTTACGACGACAGACGCGTTACCCGCAACGCAAGAATCAGGCAAATCGGCCTCTTATCATGTCTTCGGTGTACTGGTAGTCCAAACGCAACTCGGTGCCAGCGGCGATATCTTCGGTAGCGAAAATGGCATTGAGTAAAAATGGCTTGCGCTTGATCTGCGCGTCAGGCCCCACGCCCAGCCACATGTCGGCCTCGACGTCGAAAGCCACGGTCTCAACGTTGTAGCCTCCCAACGCCTGGCGCAGGGGTGTGCCGTTGGCGTCGTACTCAAAGTGGGTGTTGATTCGCGACAGGATGTTGTCACCCGACAAGTGAATCGGTTCTTCCACCAGCGTGTTCCCGTGGGCAACCCTCTGGCTGCCCACCTTCATGGTATAGGTCTGTTCGCCAGGCCCGAAGATACCGAACGGCAGCACGGTACCGCCGTACACACCGACGATTTCGCCTTTGGCGATTCGGCGGTTGGCCACCACCATCGACTGGCCGATCAACGCTTTCTCGCCCGGCACTTTCACGTCTTGTTCGGTGAACGTGCGCATTTGCAGTTGCGCTTCATAGCGCGCGCCGACCTGTTCATATCCCTCGAACTGGATGTAAGGCTTGATCTGCGCCGAGGTGTAGTGGGCGCCCGAGTCCTGGGTCACCTGCTTCTCCAGCGACCTGATTCGAATAGGCCGTCCCTGATAATCCCTCAGCGGATACTTGCCGTTGTTGGCACGGATGTAGCTGCCGGCCGGATTGGGATTGGCCGTGAAATGGATTTCACGGCGCATATAGCTGAGTTCGCCCGCCGTGTATGGCCGCACCGGCATGGACTCCGAGGCCTCCACAAATTCATCGTCCGAACCTTGCGGTACCATCCCGCCCCTCAGGCCCCGGCGCTTCCAGACCCCGGTGATATCAGGCTTGGCAATCACACCGCTGCTGGTCAACAGCAACGGATTGTCCACCGCCTGTACCCACAGCACGTAGTACTCACCATCGCCCGCGTCGGGCATGCTCGCGACAAAATATTGCTTGCCATTGAATTCAATGGCTTGCGCCTGGGAAAGTTGCAGGTTCACGGAGGTGCTTTCCACCAGCGCCTCAAGCGTTGCCGTGGGTACCAACGCCTGCGCCACTTCATCGCGGGTCAAGGTTTCAATCAACTGCGCTTCTTCAATCGCAAACTGTGCCTGCAACTCCTCGGCCTTGGCATCGTAGGCTGCGCGCGATAACGTCCCAGCCTCGAAATCACGCCGCAAAGTATCCATTTTTTGGTGATGGGGCTCGTTCTGTACTTCAAACCGTGCGCGGTATTTGTTCGCCACATAATCTTTCCAGAAGTCCCTTGAAAGCACGGCCTGAAACTCCTGTGCGGAGTTATCCAGGCTGATGACTCGCTGATAGGCATCATTAAGCATCTCCAAGGAGACATTACCCAGACGGGCGAACCGTGGCTGTTGCGGCTGGCCCGGCAACTCAAGGCGATCCTTCAGGCCATGACGATACGCCAGCCGAATCTCCACCTCTTCCAAGCGGCTGAACTCCACCTCGCGCTGAGCGGAGGTCAAGTCGTCGCGCTTGCGGATCGCAGTTCTACGCTGATCGATATCTTGCAGTGCGATCTTCTCCAGCTCCTCCAGGCGCAACAGCCCCCTGGACAGTTTCAGCAGCGCCGCTCCCTGGGACGCGTCCAGTGCGAGGGTCCTGGCGTTGTGGGTCATCAGCAGGATCTCAAGGTTGCTGAAGGTCAGGGCCGCGCGATCACAACAGGCCGCCCGGCCCGCCCATTCAAACATTTCCTTGCGCAACTGCTCGGACTCGGCGCTGTTTTGCGTGATGCTATCGATCACGTCCCACACGCGCCGCTGCAAGTCTGCATGGCCTGCTGGTGCGACTTCCAGGTCACGCAGCACTTCGAAGAAACCTTGCGCACCGGGCAGGGCCTGCAGGGCGGACCATTGAAGTCTGCGCTGCGCAACCTGTTGCGTGGAGAACCCGGTGGACCAGCGCCGGAACGGAGCATCAGTGGCAGCCAACACCACAGGACGATCAGCCACCCGCATGACGCTGGCGACCAGCCTGTTAGTGGCTCGTTCTCCCGCACTTAGCCGGTTGCCGTAAGCGACTATGCGTTGTCGCGTCTCGACCGACAACGGGTTCAAATCCAGATCGGTCACACGGGTGACGCGCAGGGTCTGTGCCAGTTGCTCGTCCGGCGGGGCTATCAGCGAATCGGGCAATGTGGAAATATTGTTAGCTCTGAGGTACACCGCATCCAGGCTTGGTTGGCCACCCAAGCCCGTCGGCCAGCTATCAATGCCGGTTGCCCCCATGCCCAATGAACGCAGATCCGACATTTGACTGAAATCCGGCGTGATACCCAGTGGGTTTGAATTGAGCAGCAACGCCCTGAGCGTGGTGCGTGACGACAGCATCGCTGCAGAATCGGGGGTCAGGCGTATCCGGTTGTTTTGCAGGGACAGCCGGGTCAAGCCCTGCATCTGCCCCAGCGCCGGTGGCAATTCGCGCAACCGGTTACTCGACAGGTCCAGCCAGCGCACGCCTCGAAAGCCAGAGAGAAAACCTTCAGGCGACGTATTGAGGTTCATGTTGCTCAATTTGAGTGAACCGACATGGCTGAAATCCGCATCCAGATCAGGCAGGCTCGGCAGGTTCAGGCCACTGAGGTCCAGCTCCAGACCGAAGGGGTCACCCGCGTGGGTGAGTTGCTGCGGGGTTTCCCTGCGCCAGCAACTCAAGATACGTTGCTGGGCCGTTGCGCGATCACTCAGTGCCGCCACCTCGGTGGAACGTTGCCCAACCCGCACATAGCGCTGGCGCTCACCGCCGCCGGAGAACCGCCAGCCCTCCAACTGACGCAGCAGCGTGTCAAATGCCTGCTCACGCGACGCCAGCTCTGCCTCGGCGGCCTCGCCCAACGCCCAAATCATCCCCCTGGAAAACTGCACGCTGTTGTTCGGGTATAGTTTCTGCATGACCCGAAGCCTTGGATTCGCGCTGTCGAAGGCGTCCTCAAGGGCGCCTCGCAGGAGCCGCGGATGGTTCTGCGTCAGGTTCTTCCAATACTGGTCGAACTTCTGCCAATAGTCGGCCGCAAAGGGGTTGCCATGCACGATGGTGACGTTATTCGTGCGCACGACCGCTTCGAGCTGATCCGCCGGCGGCGTCAAGTGTTGCGCAGGGACCTCCTGCAGTCGGTTATTCGACAGGTCGACACGCTTCAATCCGGTCAGGCTGGTTAATCCAGAAGGCCACCGGTCAATCTGCGTACCGCGCAAGTTCAACTCCGTGAGGTTTGGCATACCACTGAAGTCGGGCAATGTACCTAACGGGTTATGCATCAGGTCCAGGTTTTCAAGCGCGCTGAGCCGGCTTAACAAGTGCGCACTGTGCGGTGTCAATCGAAGCCCGCTGAAGGTGATGCTCAACGAAGTCAGATTTTTCATTTCCCCGATCACAGGCGGAAATTCGGCAACGTCGCCATTGAAGATCTTCAAACCCTCCAGATGCCTGAAGTTGTCGAGAAACTTGCCCGCGTTGCTCGACCAACTGATGTCGGACAGCTCAAGGTGTTGCACATGACTGAAATCTGCACTCACTGGCGGCAAATCAAACCGTTCCCCCCTGCCGTAATGCAGCTTCAGTGACGCCCCGGTTTCCCGCCGCCAGCAACGCACGACTTGATTGACCAGCTCTGTCTGAACGCTGTAGGCATTCATG
The DNA here is from genome assembly GCF_041410225.1 of Pseudomonas sp. KT_2_4. Taxonomy (NCBI): domain Bacteria; kingdom Pseudomonadati; phylum Pseudomonadota; class Gammaproteobacteria; order Pseudomonadales; family Pseudomonadaceae; genus Pseudomonas; species Pseudomonas sp. KT_2_4. The sequence continues at coordinate 4,472,738 of NZ_CP166962.1, read as the reverse complement.
GCTTGCGGCCCTTGGGCGCGCCACCACACCTTCAAGGTTTTTTTCAGTGCCCGAAACTCTTCCTCCCGCCGCGCTAGTCCCCCAGTCACGTCATCACCCAAGGATTGGATAAACGCGGTGATTTGCTCCTCGTTGAAGCTGGGAAACAACTGCCGTACACGCCCTCTGTCCGTGCGCAACGCGTTGCCAATTTTCCTGAACAGACGAAACCCCGGCCCGCCACCCAACAGACGAACCATCGGGTCATACTCCGGTTTGCGCAGTGGGTTGGCCTCCAGCACCGTAAGCAGCTCCGTGCGTGGTAAAGGGCTGCGCTGAATCGCCTGCTTGAGCTCAGCGGCGCTGCCCAGGCCCAGGCGCTGACGCTCGTCGAGCGCCAGTTGCTCCCAGATGGCACTATAGAAATCGCCGGGCATGGAAGCCTGGAATTCGCCGCTCTCCAGCAGCACCAAGGTTCGCTTGTGCGGGAAATCGGGTGAGCCGATGGCATCGAGCACCGTGCCCTCAGGGGAATACTGGCGTAACTCCAGCCGCGAACCTCGGTGCCATCCTGGCAACGTTTCCAGGGTGCGCACGGCCAAGCGATGGCTGTCGAGTCCGGTCTGAGTGTCAAGGTGCAGGCCCTCGTAGGCACGCGCCACACGGGTTTGCTGGGCACACCATTTCGCTTGCTCGGCCAATCGCTCAGGCAAGCGACCGCTGCTGCGCAAGGCCTCCAGTTCGTTTGCCGCAGCCCCTTGCAACAGCCGCTCGGCCGCCAGGGTCGGCAAGGACGGGAATGCGTCCAGCACACGTTGTACATCCGCATCGGGCGCGGGGTTCAGCGCTCGGTAGCGTTCTTCCAGCAACGGCCCCTTGAGACTCTGCACGGCATCGCCGAGGTACTGGCGCAGTTGGCCGCAGCGAACGTCCAGGGATTGATCGGGGCTACCCGGGAACTCCTTGAGCTGCGGGTCGACACCCTGCAAGGTGTACAGCAACTCCCTGAGCAAGCGGCCCTGAGCCACGGTGCTTTCGGTCAGCACTATCACACGCTTGCGCACTGAAGTTGGCGCATCGGCGGTTTCCCACAGCACATCGCCGGTGGGGCCAATGACTTTAAGCGGTACGTTATCGGGCAGCAAACCGCGGCGCTGGAGCATGTCAAATTGCAGCACAGGATCGGCTTTCTGGTACACCAGCGGGTCGCTGCTTTTGATTTGCTCGACAAAGGTGCTGAGTTGCCGGTGCAGTTCGAGGCGCTTGAGGGTGTCGTCCAGCAAGAGCGGCAGCGGCTCATGATCGACCATGGTCTGGCGCAATGCATCGGTCTCTACGCCGCTGATACGTAGCGGTTCGGACTGTCCGACGAGGCCCAGGCGCTTGTGCAGCGTGGGCTCGTCCCACGTCAGCGGTTGCTCCAGTTCATGGCTCCAGACCCCGTTATGGTTGTGCTCCAGTTCCGGCGCATAGGCATTGGGACGGCTCGGATGCTGGATGCGGTATTGACCTGTGTGTGGGTCTTGCTTGACCTGATAATGGGAGTCGTCGAACGGCACCAACTGTTGGCCTTCGTGCTCGTACAGGCCCAACGCATCGGGCTTGGCCTCGGGCAAAGGTTTGAGGGGCGATGCATAGGGCGCAAGATCAGGGTTCCACAGCACCTGCTTGCCTGTTGGCAGCGTCACCGGTTTGAGATGATCCACCGCACTCTGCCATTTGACGGCAGGCAACACCTTGGAACCGGCGGCGATGAAGGCAACGTTCAGCGCCACGGAAGCGAAATGCGCCCACATCTGGCGCGGCTCGCCCTGTTCGTAGGCCTCAATGCCCTCGAACACTTCGTAGCACATTTGCGAAGCACCCACCGCGAGCATGATCGGCCCCAGCCCCGGCACTACAAAAGCGGCCAGGTTGAACACGCTGACAGCCGCGTCGAAAAAGCTCTCCAAACGTTCGAGCCGAGCCTTGCGGTCTTCATCTTCAGTGGGCACGGCCACGGCACGTGCATCACTCAAAATCTTGCTGATATGTGCTTGGCGACTGCGCTGCCACAGGTCACCGGCAACGACCCAGTCTTGCATCGGCAACCGCGCTAACGGTGTGCGCAGCGGATAGTCTGCCCCGCCATTTCCGTTGTTGGCAGGCTGGTACAACCGATTGAACCGGGCGAAAAAACCGCCTTGGTCGCGCACCGGCACAAAGCGGCTGAAAAAGCGTCGATACGATGCGCTGTGCAGGCGTGTGCGCAAGTCAGCCATGAACTCGCTACTTGACGCATATTCCTTGACGGGCTGCTGGGGGTCACCGGGGATGTACACCACCAGCGGCTCGGAGCGGCTCGTATTTTGACGATCGGGCCCGATCAAAAGCGGCCCTACCAACACGCTATCGAATACTTTAAGTGCGGCATAAGTCACCGGTTTCCCACCAAGCCTGGGGATATCAGAACCGGTCACCACCTGCTTGAGCATTCGATAGGCATCGGCACTCAGCGCTCCGTTCAACTGCAGCCTGGCAATCTCGATGCACACTGCAAGCTGCTGGCGCTGGTGCTCCTCGAGTAGCTGCTGCAGTGCCTGGCGCTCGCCGGCGTCTGCAGGTTCAACCACCGCCTTGATATGCGCCTGGTACAGCGCACCCAGGTCCAGAGTGCGGCAGAGCTTGGCGAACGCGTGGGGGGCGATTGCTACAGCTTGGGCATTGACCGCCGCGAAGCTCGCAATGATGTTGGGGTTTTGCGGGTTGAAGGTGGTGATCAGTTGGCAATCGGTGCACGCGCAGGGCTGTTCTTCATCGGCCTCGAAATTGGCCAGGGCGGCTTCCAGCAATGAAATGCCGCGGTATGTGTAGGTCAGCGATGCGTCATTTTGTTGTTCGAAAACAAAGGCACCGTAGAAGTCATCGCGAGCGCCTTTGGAGCCATACTTGCGCACGAAGAACACATTGCGTACATCCAGCTCCAGATTGAACTCCTTTTTGATCGCATCTTTCAGCGGTTGCTCGGCGAATGTCAGGACGTCTTCAATCTGGCCCAGGTGCGCCTCAATCGAATTAAGCGTTTCACGAAAGCGCGAATGCTGCGCCGCCAGGGTGGTTTTGTCCGTGTGGGTGGCGGCCAGGTACCAGGCAGGAATATCCATCTCGTGCTTGCCCAGTTCTTCCTGGCGTTGCGGCGTACCTTCCTTGAACCAGTTCGGCACGCGTTGTTTGAGAAAGTCGTAATGCACGCCGCGCAGGTCGGCATTGAAGGTTGCATCAGGCATAGCAGTTTGTCCGTGAGGGCAGTAAAACCGCAGCCTAACCAAGCCCCCGCCGGTTCAAGACGTAGCTATGTAGCGCGATTACGCACTGATTTACGGATCACCGGTCTACGCATCCGCTCGCGAGTGACATACACTGCGCGGCCGTTTTTTGACCGGAACCTGTTAGACATGAAAAACGAATCTCCAGCCCGTGCCTGCGGCATTGACTTCGGCACGTCCAACTCCACCGTCGGCTGGATCCGCCCCGGCGAGGAGACGCTGATCGCGCTGGAGGACGGAAAAATCACCCTGCCGTCAGTGGTCTTCTTCAACTTCGAGGAGCGCCGCCCGGTGTACGGTCGCCTGGCGCTGCACGAATACCTGGAGAACTACGAAGGCCGCCTGATGCGCTCGCTCAAGAGCCTGCTGGGTTCCAAGCTGATCAAACACGACACCAGCGTGCTCGGCACTGCCATGCCCTTCACCGACCTGCTGGCACTGTTTATCGGCCAGCTCAAGAGCCGCGCCGAAGCCAACGCCGGTCGTGAATTCGAAGAAGTGGTACTGGGCCGCCCGGTATTCTTCGTCGATGACGACCCGATGGCCGACCAGGAAGCGGAAAACACCCTGGTGGATGTGGCGCGCAAGATCGGCTTCAAGGACATCTCGTTCCAGTACGAACCGATTGCAGCGGCGTTCGACTACGAGTCCACCATCGAGAAAGAAGAGCTGGTGTTGATCGTCGATATCGGCGGTGGTACCTCCGACTTCTCCCTGGTGCGCCTGTCGCCGGATCGTCGTCACAACGACAACCGCCAGAGCGACATCCTCGCCACCGGCGGCGTGCACATCGGCGGCACCGACTTCGACAAACAACTCTCGCTGGCTGGCATGATGCCGCTGTTCGGCTACGGCAGCCGCATGAAGAGCGGCGCCTACATGCCCACCAGCCACCACATGAACCTGGCGACCTGGCACACCATCAACTCGGTGTACTCGCAAAAATCCCAGCTGGCCCTGGGCAGCATGCGCTACGACATCGAAGACACCGGCGGCATCGACCGCCTGTTCAAGCTGATCGAACAGCGTGCTGGGCACTGGCTTGCCATGGAAGTGGAAGAAACCAAGATCCAGCTCACCCATCAAGACCGCCGCCACGTGCCGCTGGACCGCATCGAAGCGGGCCTGAGCGTAGACCTGAGCCGGGCGCTGTTCGAATCGTCCATCGACAACCTGCTCGAACGCGTGCGCGGCAGTGTCACGCAGTTGCTCAATGACGCCTCGGTGAGCGTGGCCCAGGTGGATACGGTGTTCTTTACCGGTGGTTCCAGCGGCATTCCGGCACTGCGCCACAGCATCTCGGCAATGCTGCCGAATGCGCGGCATGTGGAAGGTAATATCTTCGGCAGCATTGGCAGTGGTTTGGCGATTGAGGCGAGCAAGCGTTACGGCAGCTGAGTTTTAGCTGAAACCGTGGCGCGCCCTTCGCGAGCAAGCCCACATAGTTGGATCGTTGGGGTTTCAGGTAGATAGGCTTCGGCTGGCAGGCCGTCATCGCAGGCAAGCCAGCTCCCACAGGTGATCGCATTTCAATGTGGGAGCGGGCTTGCTCGCGATGGCGTCAGCCCAGGCGACACAAGGCTTAAACCATCCCACCCAGCTTCAGCTCGCTTTTCAGATAGGCATAGTAAATCGGCCCCGCCACCACCCCCGGCAGGCCGAACGCTGCCTCAAACACCAGCATCGCCAACAGCAATTCCCATGACTTGGCACTGATCTGCCCGCCGACGATTCGCGCGTTGAGGAAGTACTCGACCTTGTGGATCACGATCAAATACCCCAGCGCCGCCACCGCCACCCAGATCGACAGCGACAGCGCCACGATGGTGATCAGGGTGTTGGAGATCAGGTTGCCGATCACGGGCAGCAGACCGAGCAGGAAGGTCAGCACGATCAGGGTCTTGGTCAACGGCAGGTGAATGCCACACAACGGCAGCACCACTGCCAGGAACACCGCGGTGAAGGCGGTGTTGAGCGCGGCGATCTTGATCTGGGCGAAGACGATGTTGCGAAACGCCTGGACCAACAGGTGCAGGCGGTCGAACAGCGCGGCGGCCAGGGGTTTGCGCTTGGTCAAGTCGGGCACGCGCTGCAAGGCGATGATCGCACCCAGCACCATGCCGATCAGCAAGGTGACGAACATGTGGGCGGCGTCTTTGCCAACCAGTTGCAGTTCGCTCAGGTGCTTGCTTAGCCAATCACCGATGGCCACGCGAAACTCCGCGGCGCTGGCGGGCAAATAGGCGTCGATGGACGGCGGCAATTGCCCGCGCGCGCGGTCGACCACGCCCATGAATTTGTCCAGGGAAGCCCCGGGGTTTTCCGCTTCGTGGAGCAAGAAGCTGATGGCGCCGGCGAAGATCAAGGCCAACACGCTGACGATCAAGGTGCCCAGCAAGGCCACCGCCAGCCAGCGCGCGCGCCGGCCTTCGATCAGGCGTTGCAGTTGAGGGGTGAGCATGTTGACCAGTTCATAGACCAACAGGCCGGCCAGCAGGCTGGGCAGCAATTTCAGCGGCAGTACCAGCAGCAACCCGCCGAAAATGATGATGTAGCTGGACAGCAACAACACATGACGCTGAGAAAACGTTGGCATACAGCCTCAAAACAAACGGCGTTGAAGGATGGGCAGTCTGCCAGCCTTGGAAGAATCAAGCGAGAGCGGGTGTTGTGAATACGATCAAGTGTGGGAGCTGGCTTGCCTGCGATGCGGGCACCTCGGTGTATCCGTCATACCGAGGCAGGCAAGCCAGCTCCCACAGGGGTTCTGCAGCATTCGTGAACTCGCGATCAGCCCTTGAGGCAGGTGCTCATGAATGTCTTGCGCGCATCACCGGTCAACGCCTTGGTTTTCGCCGACGCATTGCAGTCTTTCATCTTCTGCTGCTGCGGGGTCAGGGTCTTGGCGTCGTTGGCGGCAGGTGCCGACAGGCAGGTCTTCATGAAGGCCTTACGGTCATCGCCCTTGAGCGTCTTGGTGGTGGCCTCGGCATTGCAGGTGGTCATTTTGTTTTGCTGGGCAGTGGCGGCAAAACCCTGGGCACACATCAGCAGGCCCATCATCAACAACGGAATACGCAGCATCTTCATGGAGTTTTCTCCCTGTTACCGTGCCGACGGGCACGGCCTACAGCGCAGTGTAGTCAAAACCTGTTACAACTTCACCGGCCACGAATGTTCGCCCGCCGATATTGCTCCGGCGTGCAGCCGGCGTGGCGTTGGAACATGGCGATAAACGCTGAGGCGGTGCTGTAGCCCAGATCAAACGCCACGTGTTGCACACTGCGGTCGCTGTCCAGCGCTTCGATGGCCGCCAGGTAGCGCAAGCGCTGGCGCCATTCGCCGAAGCTCATGCCCAGCTCGCGCACAAACTGGCGCGCCAGGGTGCGCTCGCTCACATGCACCTGCTCGGCCCATTGCGCCAGAGGGCGGTTGTCTCCCGGTTCTGCCTGCATGCCCTCCAAGACCCCAAGCAATCCCGGGTGGCGGGCGTAGGGCAGGAAGCAGTCGTGGACCGGCGCCTGCCTGAGCTGGTCCACCAGCACCTGGGCCAGGCGGATATCGGCATCGGTGCGCGGTGCATTGACATCGCGCAGGGCGAAATCCTTGAGGATCGCCTTGAGAATGTCGCTGATCGCCAGGGTGCAAGGCTGCTGCGGCAACTGCTCGCACAGCTGCGGCGCCAGCCCTACGGAGTGGTAGACAATCGCCTCGGCATTGTAGGAGCTGTGCTCGGTAAGCGGCGGCACCCACACGGCGTATTGCGGTGGCGACATGAAGCGATTGCCCGCCACTTCCATGCGCATCACACCGCTGGCCGAGTAATCCAGCGAGCCCCATGTGTGCTGGTGGGGGGTGCATTCGGTGTCCGGGGCAAAATCGGAATACCGAAAGTACACCGGGCTTGGCAGGCGGGCGAAATCGGGCAGGCGTACGGTGTGTCGGGACATATTGTCTGGATTCAACGCTCAGTTGTCTGGATCGCAGTATAGGCTTCGATCCAGACAGAGGATAATCCTGCCTCGTCAACACACTGGGTTTCTTTTCAATGCAATACGCGTATCCGCTGCTGGCTATCTTTATCTGGGCCGGCAACACCGTGGTCAACAAATTGGCCGTGGGCTCGATCTTCCCGGCTGAAATCGGCTTTTACCGCTGGCTGTTCGCTGCGTTGCTGTTCACGCCGTTCATGCTCAAACCGGTGGTCGCCCACTGGCCGCAGATCCGTCCCAACCTGGGCAAGATCTTTATCCTCGGCGTGCTCGGCATGGCGGTGTATCAGAGCCTGGCCTATTACGCCGCGACGCTGACCAGCGCCACCAATATGGGCATCATCCTGTCTCTGATGCCGTTGATGGCGCTGACCGCCGCGATCATCAGCCTTGGCCAACGCCTGACCTTCGGTGCGCTGACCGGCGCGGTGCTGTCGTTCGCAGGCGTGGTCGTGGTGGTGTCGGCCGGCAGCCTGGGCGCGTTGCTGCAACATGGGGTCAACCTGGGCGACGGCATGATGCTGGTGGCAACATTGGCTTATGCGGTCTACAGCACCCTGCTGAAAAAATGGCAGCTGCGCCTGCCGCCGTTGGTGCTGCTGTATTTGCAGGTGCTGGTCGCGGTGATGGTGCTGCTGCCGCTGTATCTGTTCTCGGCCAAGGCCGGTTTGGGCTGGGCGAATATTCCGCTGGTGCTATATGCCTGCCTGCTGGCTTCGATGCTGGCACCGCTGGCGTGGATGCACTCGGTCAAGACCCTGGGGCCCAGCCGTACCACGTTGTTCTTCAACCTGCTGCCGCTGATTACCGCGCTGATTGCGGCGGTGGTGCTGAAGGAAGAGTTGGCGCGGTATCACCTGGTGGGTGGCTTGCTGACCCTGGGTGGAGTGATCCTGTCGGAGCGCTGGACCACACCGGTCAGACGCCCTCAGGACACATCCTGTTAAATCCGATAAAACTTTTCGCCTGGCCCGGGACTCACAACCAATAGCGATCACGCCGGCAGAGCGTGGCGTACAACCGGATTAGCCCCAGGAGATTGAAATGACTCAAGCACAACTGACTGACGTTGCGACCCTGCGCAGCCGCGCCCGCCAGAACGTCGAAAACGGTGCCGTGACCGAAGGCTACGACGCCGACCGTCAGGAAATCATCCGACTGCTCAACGAGTCGCTGGCCACTGAACTGGTCTGCGTGTTGCGCTACAAGCGTCACTACTTCATGGCCAACGGCCTCAAGGCCAGCGTGGCTGCCGATGAGTTCCTGGAACATGCGACCCAGGAAGCCGAGCACGCTGACAAACTGGCCGAGCGTATCGTGCAACTGGGCGGCGAGCCGGAGTTCAACCCCGACCTGCTGTCGAAAAACTCCCATGCGCAATACGTGGCGGGTAACACCTTGAAGGAAATGGTCTACGAAGACCTGGTGGCCGAGCGGATCGCAGTAGACAGCTACCGCGAGATCATCCAGTACATCGGTGACAAAGACCCGACTACCCGCCGCATCTTCGAAGACATCCTGGCTCAGGAAGAAGAACACGCGGACGATATGGCGGATATTCTGCAGGATCTGTAATAACTAACACCGCAACATCCCCCTGTGGGAGCGGGCTTGCTCGCGATAGCGTTGGATCAGTTGATAAATCATTGACTGATACCCCGCTATCGCGGGCAAGCCCGCTCCCACAATTACTTCACGGTCTTGGGCGCCTTGCCTTCCTTCATCTGTTGCAGCAACGGTGCGCACTCATTGGGCTCGCCACCGCTTGGGGCAACCAAGGCGAGCAAGCCAGCGGCCGGCCCGGCGATCACGCCCAGGGCGACCATGCCTGCACCACGTAGCGCCAACGGAATGGCTTTCACGCCAGCATTGGGCTTGATGAAAGGTCCATTGACGTAAAGCGGTGAACGCAGGGAGAACAGGCGAACACCCTTGGATTCCGGCGTGATGGTCAGGTCCAGTTGCTCGGTGGCCATATTCGCGGTGCCGTCGATGTAGATGATCGCGTTCTCGGTATCGAACACAAACAACCGTGTGGTCGCCAGGCCCGTCTTGATGCCGAAGTCCGCCGCCGCGCAGTTGATCTTTACCTCTTCGTCGCCGAACAGGCGGCCGACCACGTAGTTGCCCACGTTGAGCCCGGCGATTTCCATCAGGCTTCGGCTGATGGCACCATCGTTGATGAGCATCTTCAGGTCACCGTTGGATGTGCCCAACAGTGCCGCCACCGAGTTACCGCGCCCGGTAATATCAGCATCGCCGTTGAGTTCACCGAAGCTGGTTTTCATCGGTTCGAAAGTCGGGAACAACTGCTTGAGCTTGAAGTTGCGCGCCGTCAGCTTGGCGCGGCCCTCCATCGGCGTAGTGCGGCCGTTCAAGCGAATCTGCGCATCGAGCTTCCCACCGGCCACGCCAAAGCGCAGGGGTTCAAGGCTCAGTTGGCCGTCGTTGAGCACCAGGTGGGTGTAGAGGTCGGTAAAGGGCAAGTCGGCACTGTGCACGATACGCTTGCCGGTGAACTCCACATCGGCATCCATATCGCGCCAACGCTCGGTGCGGAACTCCTCAACCGGCAGCACTTTGGTCGCCGGTTGCTTGCTTTCACCGCCACGGGCTTTTTGCTTGGCGTTGGAGTCCGCGCCAATCAAAGGCGCCAGGTCATCCATCAGCAGTTGGTTGGACACCAGCGCGCCACTGAGCTTGGGCCGTGGCTGGCTGGCAACATAGGCCAGGTCGCCGTGGATGTCGCTGTTGCCAATCTTGCCGTTGAAGTTCTCGTAGCGAAAGGAGGCGCCGCTGGCCTCATGCAGTTTGGCGATCAGGTGGCCGTCGGTGGAATAGGCCGGCGAATCCGGCAGGGTCACGCCGGTCAGCGGATACAGGTTGCCCAGACTGCTGCCTGAAAGCTTCAGGCGCAAGTCCAGGGCGCCGAGGTTCAGCGGGTCGGTCAGGGTGCCAGCCAGGGCGATGCTGGTGTCCGCGATCTTGACCTGGGCTTGCAGCGGGAACGGCTTGGCCGCGTCCTGCAAGGCCAGCAAGCCACCGATCTTGCCCGTGCCCGCGAGCTTCTGACCATGATATTGACCTTTGACCTTGAGGCCGAACGCGTAGTCCTGGGGCGCCGAGCCTTTTTCCAGGGCCTTCTTGGCATCGGCGTCGCCGACGATTTCACCGAAGGGGATCGGCTTGCCCAGCGGGTCGATAATCACATCCAGCTGGGTCTTGAGGCTTTGATCGTCAAGGGTCACATGGCCTTTGTCGAAGCCGATGGCGCCAATATCCACCACCCAGTTGGACGGTTCGGCGTTGGGGTCCTTGGGGTCGAACTTGAACGTCCAGTTGGCGCGGCCATCCGCCAGGCGCTGCAACTGGGCACTGGGTTCGGTGAGGTCGATGCGGGGGATCACCACACGCTGCACCAGCAAGGCCAGGGGCGAAATGCGCAGCTCAACCTTCTTGAGCGTGACCATCTGCGGTTGTTTCGACCAATCGGGGTTACCCAGGGTCAGGTCTTCGGCAATCACATGGGGCCACGGCACCCAGGCGCGCCAGCCGCCTTCATCGGGCTCACGCTGCCACACCACTGCGAGGTTGCCGTTGATGGCGAACGGACGATGCAGTTCTTCGGAGACCTTGGCATTGAGGGGCGGCTTGATGCGGTTCCAGTCGAAGAACACCAACACCAGTACCACGATGGCAATCAACAGAACGAAGCTGGCGCAGCTCCAAGCGAGAATTTTACGAGTGCGCGTCATTGCACAGGACTCCTGAATACGACTGGCTGGGCAACAGCCTTTTAAACAGCTTATAGGACTACGACTGGCAAAGTGCCTGGGGGTTTAACGCAACGGCGGATTTAGCCGAAAAAAGCGATTTTCCTGATCAACCAGACAATTTTCCCCATCGACGACGCACCATTGTTACCCAGGTTCGTGTCGAAAATACCCACATCGGTGCAAAGCCGCGGGCTTGAGAGGCTCGATCTAGAGCCTCCGGCGAGAACAATCAATTCTGTTGATTATTACCATTGTGTTTATGAACTTTTATATCGACTTATCAAGGGTAACATTAGCCCTGTACCCACTTTATCGCCCTCCCTAGGAGCAACCATCATGAAACGCCAATTACTCGCTACCGTTCTGTTATCTGTCCTGGCTTCCAGCGCCTTTGCCCTGCCAGCTGCCGAACAGGCCACCCCACAGAACAAAGCCCAAGCCGTGCAAACCAGCCAAACCGTGGCTCGCAGCGGTTCGCAAGAAGACGAAAACCGTGATTACGCCAAAGGCGCCGTAGCTGAAAATGGCTACAACCGTCTGCAAGAGAAAGGTTTGGTCGAAGGCGGTGCTGAACAAGCCAACAAACGTGCCTACACCGAAGGCGTTGCTGAAGGCGGTGCCGACCGTCTGCAAGAACTGCATCAAGCACAGAGCTAAGCCTGTGGTGGCCCAGAAAAAAGCCCGATCTGCCGATCGGGCTTTTGCTTTTATATAGACCGCGTCACGCCCCGCCCCTGCCAAGTTCGACGCCGGCAAAGCGCTTTTGCTAGAGTGCGTCGCTGTACTTGCCGACAAAGCTCATCCGCTCATGCTGCCCCGCGCCGAACAGAAGCAACAGACCCGCCTCGCCCTGATGGACGCAGCCCGCCATCTGATGGAGTGCGGCCGTGGGTTTGGCAGCCTGAGCCTGCGTGAAGTGGCCAAGACGGCGGGTATCGTGCCCACCGGTTTCTATCGCCATTTCGCCGATATGGACCAGTTGGGGCTGGTACTGGTCAGCGAGGTCGGCCAGACCTTTCGCGCCACGATCCGCCTGGTGCGCCACAACGAATTCGTGATGGGCGGCATCATTGATGCCTCGGTGCGCATCTTTCTCGATGTGGTTTCGGCTAACCGCTCTCAGTTCCTGTTCCTGGCTCGCGAACAGTACGGCGGCTGCCTGGCCGTGCGCCAAGCCATCGCCGCCCTGCGCGAAGACATCACCCGCGACCTGGCCGCCGACCTGACGCTGATGCCCAAACTCCAGCACTTGGATGCCGAAGGTTTGCATGTGATGGCCGACCTGATCGTCAAGAGCGTGTTCGCCACCCTGCCCGATATCATCGACCCACCGGCCCACGCCCTGCCGGCCCACCTTACGCCCCAAGCGAAAATCACCCAGCAACTGCGCTTTATCTTTATCGGCCTCAAGCATTGGCAAGGGCTGGGCAGCACCGAATAAAGCAATCAACCCGCCGTGTGGAACCGTTTGGCGCTGGTGTAGTGCTTGTTCCAGTAGCTATTGCTCAATGAATCGATACGAATGGTTTTGCCGGTGCGCGGCGAATGAATGAATTTGCCGTGGCCAATGTAAAGCCCGACATGGCTGACCTGGCCGCGCCCGTTGCCTTTGAAAAACACCGCATCCCCAGGCTTCAACGCATTGCGCTTGATGGTCGCCGCCGATGAACGGTGCATGGCCGTGGTGGTGCGCGGTATCTGGATATTGGCCTGGGTCTTGAACAGGTACACCAGGAAGCTGCTGCAATCGAAGCCCTGCTCCGCCGAGGTGCCGCCCCACTTGTAGGGCGTACCGAGCAACTCATGGGCGCGGTCGATCACGTCGTCGATGGAAGCCGGCTTGAGGCTTTGCAGCGACGAGCCGAAGCTGGCGCGGGGCTGAAAATTGGCCGATGCCGATGAAATAAAGAAGGTCAGGCTGACCAGGCATATACAGAAAATTGATCGAAGCATGATGAACGTCGCGGTGGTATTAAACAGGGCGCATAGCCTAAAGAACCCTCAGGTAATCTCATGAACTCCAAATCCTCATGATTCGTAGGACAAATCCTAAAAACTGCCTACAGAGAAAAAGATGAAAGAAATTTCATCAAGACAAGCGCCTCCATCAACGCAAAACGCCCTTCGCCGGTGCTATAAACCTCGCCACGCACCAAATTGATTCACACACTGAATTATCTGACGCCCTATTGAGCAGCATGCCTGCCTGACTACAGGGAATTCCGACTCAATCCCGTGATTGGCAAGCCCCTTGCTCTAGGTCTTTCATCGCTCACAGCTGGAAGCTCTCTGATGCTGGTGATACATCGCCGAATCGCCCCCCAAGCCCTCTGGGCCGCCGAGTTGCTGCTCAATTACGAAGCCCGCAGCAAAAGCCGCCTGCGCTGTTTCAGTGCCGACGGTGAAGACGTCGGCCTGTTTTTGGAGCGGGGCCAGCCGCCCTTGCACGATGGTGAATTCCTACAGGCAGAAGACGGACGCGTCGTACGGGTGTGCGCCCGCCCTGAACAACTGCTGCATGTCACCTGCCGCAACGCGTTCGAGTTGACTCGCGCCGCCTATCACCTAGGCAACCGCCATGTAGCCCTGCAAGTCGGTGACGGTTGGCTGCGCCTGCTCGATGACTACGTGCTCAAGGCCATGCTTGAACAGCTGGGTGCCGATGCACAGACCATCGAAGCGCCGTTTCAACCCGAGCACGGCGCCTATGGCGGCGGCCATCATCATTCGCGCCATGGGGATGAAGACTTCAACTACGCCCCCAAGCTGCATCAGTTCGGCGTACGTCTATGAACCCAGCCTGGGCGCTTCTACGCCTGGCCAGTCCGCAATTGCCGATTGGCGGTTACAGCTATTCCCAGGGCCTGGAAATGGCGGTGGACAACGGCCGCGTGCAGGATGCCGCGAGCGCCCGACGCTGGATCAGTGACCAGTTGCTGCTCAACCTGGCGCGTTTCGAAGCGCCGCTGTTGCTCGCCCATTGCCGCGCAGCCATCGAGCAGGACTGGGCGCAACTGGCGCAGTGGTGCGACGAGCACCGCGCCAGCCGTGAGACCCGGGAGCTGTATCAGGAAAGCCGCCAGATGGGCTACTCCCTGCAACAGTTGCTCAACGGCTTGCCGGAACTGGACGACAGCGCCCGTGACTTTCTCGCTCAACGCGACGAACCGCACCTGGCCCTTGGCTGGGCCTTGGCCGCGCGCGCCTGGCACATCAACGCCGACGACGCCCTCGCCGCCTGGCTGTGGAGCTGGCTGGAAAACCAATTGGCCGTGCTGATGAAAACCCTTCCACTGGGCCAGCAAGCCGCCCAGCGTCTAACCAGTGAACTGCTGCCGCTGCTGCAACAAGCCCAGCAGGATGCCGAGCGCATTAACCCTAACCATTTGGGCAGCGCTGCTTTTGGCCTGTCCCTGGCGTGCATGGCCCACGAGCGCCAGTACAGCCGCCTGTTCCGTTCCTGATTCTGGAGAAGCACATGAACACACAACCCCTGCGCGTCGGTATCGGCGGCCCGGTAGGCTCGGGCAAGACCGCCCTGACCCTGGCCCTGTGCCTGGCGCTGCGCGATCGCTACAACCTGGCGGTGGTGACCAACGACATCTATACCCGTGAAGATGCCGACTTCCTGGTGCGCAACCAGGCCCTGGCGCCGGAGCGCATCATCGGCGTGGAAACCGGCGGCTGCCCACACACGGCGATTCGCGAAGATGCCTCGATCAACCTGGAGGCCGTGGACCAACTCAACCGTCGTTTTCCGGGCCTGGACCTGATTCTGGTGGAGTCCGGCGGCGACAACCTGTCGGCCACCTTCAGCCCGGAACTGTCGGACCTGACCATCTATGTGATCGATGTGTCTGCGGGCGACAAGCTGCCGCGCAAGGGCGGGCCTGGCATTTGCAAATCCGACCTGCTGGTGATCAACAAAATCGACCTGGCCCCGCTGGTCGGCGCGTCGCTGGACCTGATGAACAGCGACACTCAACGCATGCGCAACGGCAAACCCTTTGTGTTCAGCAACCAGAAAACCGGGGTCGGCCTGGATGACATCGTCGCCTTCATCGAACGCCAGGGCCTGCTGACCGCCGCCTGATCAACCCATAAGGAACCTGTCCATGAGACTCAACAGACTTTTCGCCGCCGCCGCGCTGCTGCTCGCGCCTGCCCTGGCCTTCGCCCATCCGGGCCATGGCGACAATGGCCTGATGGCCGGTATCAGCCATCCCCTGGGCGGCCTCGATCACTTGCTGGCCATGCTTGCGGTAGGCCTCTGGGCGGCCCAACAAAAAGGCGCCGCGCGCTGGGCGCTGCCATGCACCTTTGTCGGCACCATGCTGATCGGCGGCGTGCTGGGTTTTGAAGGGCTGCAACTGCCGGCGCTGGAAAGCGGGATTGCTGCTTCGGTGCTGGCCTTGGGCCTGGCGGTAGCATTGGCGGTGCGGCCGCCGCTGTTCGTGGCCGTGGGCGCCACGGCGTTGTTTGCGCTGTTTCATGGCGTGGCCCATGGCCTGGAACTGCCGGATATGACCAGCCCTTGGGCGTATGCCGCTGGGTTTGTGGGGGCGACCGCGGCGTTGCATGCAGCCGGTTATGCAGTCGTGCGCTTTTTGCCAGCTGCTGCTGCACCCTTGGTGCGAGTGGCCGGGGCGGCTTCGGCGGCGACTGGGGTGTGGTTGCTGGCGGGCTGATTTGCGGCACTGCTGAGGGCCTCTCGTTCCCACGCTCCGCGTGGGAACGCAGCCGAAGACGCTCTGCGTCCCAAAGCATGACGCAGAGCGTCATAAAATGCATTCCCACGCAGAGCGTGGGAACGATCAGCCTGCTACCATGCGCGCCTACACCCCTGCCGTGACGACGCCAGCCAATGCCCATCGCTTCCCCCTCTTCCCTGACGCCTGTGCTCACGCACTTCCATGACCTGATCGTGCCTCTCTGGCAAGGCCCGGGCTGGAATGCCGACCTGGCACTGCCCTTTGAGGCACTGGATGCCGATCACCAGCCACTGCCCCCTCAGCGCTATCGCGCCATGGCCTGCGCCCGGCAGCTGTACCTGTTCGCCAGCCTGATCGGCGAACCCGGCGCGGCTTTCGCCGAAGAACGTGCGGCAGCGCTGTTTCGCTCCCTGCAACGGCACTTCCATGATGCCGAACACGGTGGCTGGTTCTATAGCATCGACCCTGCCGGCCAACCGCTGGACAAGCGCAAAGACCTCTACACCCACGCCTTCATTATTTTTGCCTGCGCCCATTACTGGGCCAAGATGCGTGAGCCGTTGGTGGAATCGGTGCTCAACGCTGCCCTGGAAGTCGTCGCCCAACGTTTTGCCACCGGTGACGGCTTGTACGAGGCCGTACTGGAGCGCAACTGGGCCTCGCTCGACTCCGGCCCGTTGCAAAACCCGTTGATGCACCTGGCCGAAGGTTTCCTGGCCACCCTCGCGGTGCGTGAGGACGCCCAGGTACAAGCGGCCCTGCTGGCACTGGCGACGGCCATGCAGCAACGTTTCATCGACCGCGAGCACGGCGTGATGATGGAAAAACCTGTGGGCGCTGTGGATAACTGGTTTGAGCCGGGGCACCAGTTCGAATGGTTCTTTTTGCTCGAGTCTTCAGCTGTGCTACGCGGCACCGCACTGCATGGCTCGCTGACACGGGCATTTGCCTATGCCGAGCAAAAGGGTGTGGATAAGTTAAGCGGGGCGGTCAGCGGCATGCTCGCGCTGGATGGCACGGTGCGCGACGGTACCCAACGGATCTGGGCACAGGCGGAGTACCTGCGGGCGCTGACATTGCGACCAAGTAGCGAAGCGGTGCTGCAGCGTCAGTTGCAGGCGTTGCAACAGCGCTTTTTGCATGCCAAGGGTTGGCATGAATGCCTGGATGCCGAGGGTAAGGTGAGCCGACGGGATATGCCTTCGACTACGCCCTATCATTTGGCGACTTGCTATCAGGGCTTGGTCCAGCATCTGGGCTGACCTGCTGGGCCCCATCGCAGGCAAGCCAGCTCCCACAGTTGATAGTGTTCGCACATTTAAATGTGGGAGCTGGCTTGCCTGCGATAGCCTCACCTCGCTCTAACAGACTTTAGGCAATCCACTTGCGATCCCCGGTAAAACTGATCGTCAACCACCGCGCCGCATCCGCCGCCCCCAGCCCTGTGGATATCTCTTCCCGCAGCCCATCGAGAGTCGCGACGTTATCCACCGGGTAATTCGCTGGCAGCACCACATGAATTTCGATAAACCGCGCACGCCCGTGCTTCTGCACATAGGACACATAGTCGTCGAAACCATGCTTGGCCTGCGCGGCGTCCATCACTTCGCGGACCTTGTCGTCCAAGTGATCCGGCGCGATGCCCAACACTTCGCGCAGCGCCGGGCGCAGGATCTTGAATGCTGGCGCCAGCATGCTCAGGGCCAGCAGGATCAGAATCAACGGGTCCACGTAGACCGCCCACTCGCCATAGCCCTGGGACTTGAGCAACAGTGCGGCCAGGAAGCTGATCAGCAAGCCCACCGACAGCATCGCGTCCACCAGCCAACTGATGTTGTCGAACTGGATCAATGACGATTTGAGTGTGCGATTGCGGTAGCGCACATAGAAGAAGTAGGCGAACTCCACGACGGTAAACACCGCCGCATAAATGATCACCAGCCCTAACTCGATTTCGCGCCCGCCATTGATAATGCCAAACACGCCATTGAGGAACGCGTAGATGGCGATCAGCAGCAGGAAACTGCCTTCGATCAACAGCACCATTGGCTCCAGGTGCCAATAGCCGAACTGGAAACGCTCGTTGCTTTTCTTGGCGATCAGCTTGGCCGTGATCAGCATCAGCACCTTGATGGCGGTGGCGATCAGCGAGAAAAAGCCGTCGAACAGAATGGATTGGGCGCCGGATATCACACCCGTGACAATCCCGGCGATCGCGACTGCGAACATCAGGATAGTCGATTGTTTGAGCAGTGCCTGCTCACCTCGGTTACTCACATTGCCTCCTGTCAAAACCTTTAAACCGCTGGGTGCGGTGGGGTTTTCAGGCGGGCAGTGTACCTTATGCCGCATTTTGGCCGATTTGCCGCCATCGCAGGCAAGCCCCCTCCCACATTTGGATGTGTGAATACCGTCAAATGTGGGAGCTGGCTTGCCTGCGATGGCAGCGACGCGGTCTTAGCCTTTGGCCCCACGCTCAATCGCAAACCCAGCCCAGGTCTGGCTCACCGGCATCAGCTCCAGGCGGTTGATGTTCACGTGGGCCGGGGTGTTCATCACCCAGAAAATCGTATCGGCAATGTCCTGCGGCTGGATCGGCTCGGCACCTGCGTAGGTGGCGTCATAACGCGCCTGGTCACCGCCGAAGCGCACCAGGGAGAACTCGCTTTCACACAAGCCCGGCTCGATATTGGTCACGCGCACGCCGGTGCCTTGCAGGTCGCAGCGCAGGTTCAACGAAAACTGCTTCACGAACGCCTTGGAACCGCCATACACATGGCTGCCCGGGTACGGGTAGTTACCGGCGATGGAGCCCAGGTTGATGATCCCGGCCCCGCGGCCATGGGCAATCAGGCGCGGCAACAGCAGGTTGGTGGTGGTCAGCAGGCCCTTGATGTTGGTATCGACCATGGTTTCCCAATCGTCGAGGTCGCACTTGGGCGCAGGGTCGGTGCCCACGGCTAGGCCGGCGTTGTTGATCAGGCCGCGCAGCGTGGCGAACGACGGCGGCAGGTTGGCGATGGCCTCCTCCATGCCTTTGCGGTCGCGCACATCCACCACCAGGCCATGCACTTCGGTCTGCTTGGAAAGCTCTTGGACCAAGGCATTCAAGCGCTCGGCACGACGACCGGTGAGCACCAGTTTCCAGCCGGCCTCGGCAAAACGACGGGCACAGGCTTCGCCGAAACCTGAAGTAGCGCCAGTGATAAACAGCGTGTCGGACATGGTGTTCTCCTTGCGGGCATCGGGAAAAAAACAGCCAGCAGAATGCCCTTACGCCGCGTTTGCGGCAACCGCTGTGCACACACGCGCATGCTTGACTGATCACTTTTTAATCAAGCGACGCAAAGCCTTATAAACCGTAGCTTGCAGCCATATGCGCGCAGGTTATCCACAACTGCGCCCACAGTCTTTGGGGGCAAGTGCAAACGGCTCAAAGCCACTGTGTACAAGGGTTGCAGGCGGTTTTATAAAGTTTTTTGCTTGACCTGGGCAAGCGCCTATGTAGCCGGCGACAAATGCTGAAAAACACAACGATGGCTCCAGGCCAGTCATTGCGGCCCCTGCGCGCGTCTTTCCAGAGTTTAATCACAGACTTATCCACAGGCCGGAACGACTTATTTCGTTCATATACCTGTGTCTTTAAACAGGTTGACAAACCCTTGAGACGGTCGCGAAAAACACACTGATCGAAAAACAACCAACACGCTACAAGCCACGTGGTTAAAGGCTTTCAGCCAGCTACTCCCACGTTACCCACAGCCGGTTCCACAGTGGATGGGGACAAGTCAAAACTGTGACAAAACAGGGATTTGCGGCGACTATATGTCGCGCTTTTGAGGTGGGCTGGATTTGTTTTCCACAATTTGGTTGAGCGCTTGTGGACATCGCAAAAACAAATGTGGGAACCGGCTTTGGGTGGGAGCTAACTTGCCTGCGATGCGGCCACCTCGGTATGTCAGCTAAACCGAGGTGATGCTGTCGCGGGCAAGCCCGGCTCCCACATAAGGCCCGGTTCCCACAGGGTTGATGCGCCTGGATCTTAGGTCAGTGGCCGCCCAGGTAGGCGTTGCGCACGTCCTCGTTCACCAGCAACTCCTTGCCGGTGCCGGTCAGGCGAATCTCACCATTGACCATCACATACGCTCGGTCCGACAGGCGCAGCGCATGGTTGGCGTTCTGCTCCACCAGGAAGATGGTCATACCGGTGGACGCCAGCTCGCGCAGGGTGGAAAAGATCTGCTTCACCACAATCGGCGCCAACCCCAGGCTTGGCTCATCGAGCAGCAACAGCTTGGGCCGGCTCATCAGCGCACGGGCGATGGCGAGCATTTGTTGCTCACCACCGGACATGGTCATCGCCCGCTGGTTGCGCCGCTCCTTGAGCCTGGGGAACAGCTCGAACATGCGTTGCATGTCCTCGCTGGCGAACTTGTCGCCAATGGGGATAGTGCCCATCAGCAGGTTTTCCTCGACGGTCATGTCGGGGAACACCCGCCGCCCTTCCGGCGACTGCGCAATGCCGTTGGAAGCGATGTAGTGGGACGATTTGTGGGTAATGTCGACGCCGTTGTAGAGGATCTGCCCCGACTCGGCCCGAGGCTGACCGAAGATCGACATCAGTAACGTGGACTTACCCGCGCCATTGGAGCCGATCAGGCTGACGGTTTCGCCTTCGTTGATGTGCAGCGAGACTTTTTTCAGGGCCTGGATCGGGCCGTAGAACACGTCCAGGTCCTTCATTTCGAGGATAGGTGCACTCATACCAACTCCTCTTCATCCGCGCCCAGGTAGGCGGCGATCACTTTCGGGTCGTTGCGGATCGCATCCGGGCCGCCTTCGGCGATCACGTTGCCGTGGTCCAGCACCACAATGTGGTCGGAAATACTCATCACCATGCCCATGTCGTGTTCGATCAGCACCACCGTAAGGTCGTGTTCGTCGCGCAGCAGGCGAATCATCGCGCTGAGGGCTTCGGTTTCCTGTGGATTGAGGCCCGCTGCCGGTTCGTCCAGGCAGATGATCTGCGGCCGCGTGCACATGGCGCGGGCGATTTCCAGGCGGCGCTGCTGGCCGTAGGAGAGCTCGCCGGCCAGACGGTTGGCGCAGTCCACCAGGTCGACCACTTCCAGCCAGTAGAATGCGCAGTCCAGCGCATCGCTTTCGGCCTTGCGGTAGCCTTTGGTATTGAGGATGCCGGCAAGCATGTTGCGGTTGACCCACATGTGCTGGGCCACCAGCAGGTTTTCCAGCACCGACATTTCCTTGAACAGGCGAATGTTCTGGAAAGTGCGCGCCAGGCCGGCACGGTTCACCAGATGGGTGCCGCCGAACATCTTGTAGTACACGCGGCTGAGGAAGCTTTTGGGCGAGACAAAGTCGGTGGCCTCAAAGCGCTCACCCAGCAACTGAATGACGTTGGTTTGCTTGCCCCGCACGTTGAGCTCGATCTTGCCGCCACTGGCTTTGTAAAAGCCGGTGAGGCAGTTGAACACCGTGGTCTTGCCGGCGCCGTTGGGGCCGATCAGGGCGAAGATCGAGTTGCGTTTGACCTGTAGGCTCACATCACTGAGGGCCTTGATGCCCCCGAAGTGCATCATCAGGTGTTCGACAGACAGCACGACTTCCTTGCTCATGGCGCTACCCCCTTGCGTGGCGTCACACCGGTACGACTAATCCGAATCAAGCCACGCGGTCGCCAGATCATCATCACCACCATCAACACCCCAAACAGCAGCACGCGGTACTCGGAAAAACTACGCAGCAGTTCCGGCGCCACGGTCAACACGAACGCTGCGATCACCACGCCGACCGTCGAGCCCATGCCGCCCAACACCACGATGGCGAGGATCAACGCCGACTCGAAGAAGGTAAACGACGATGGGTTGACGAAGCCCTGGTAGCTGGCAAAGAACACCCCGGCCAAACCGGCGGTGGACGCGCCGATGGTGAAGGCCGAGAGTTTGACCAGCACATGGTTCAGGCCCATGGAACGGCAGGCGATTTCATCTTCGCGCAGGGCTTCCCAGGCGCGACCGACCGGCATGCGCGTCAGGCGATGCTTGATGTACAGCACGGCCAGCACCACCAGAAACAGCACGATGTAGATGAACATGAACTTGATGTTGGGGTTGTAATCGATGCCGAAAAACTCGTGAAACGGAATGCCGCCATCCTTCGCACGCTTGCCGAACTCCAGGCCCAGGAAGGTCGGTGACGGCACGGGCATCCCGTTCGGGCCGCCGGTGAACGACAGCCAGTTGTTGAGCACCAGGCGTATGATTTCACCAAAACCCAGGGTCACGATGGCCAGGTAGTCACCGTGCATTCGCAGCACCGGGAAGCCGAGTATGCACCCCGCCAACGCCGCCGCGATGGCCGCCAGTGGCAGCACCGTCCAGAAGCCCAGGCCCAGGTATTGATAACCCAGCGCCAGGCCGTAGGCACCGATGGCATAGAACGCCACGTAACCCAGGTCGAGCAGGCCCGCCAGGCCCACCACGATGTTCAGCCCCAGGCCGAGCAATACGTAGATCAGCCCCAGGATCACCACGGTGAGCAGGTACTTGTTGGCAAAGATCGGGAACACGATGGCGATCACGATCAACGCCGGGATGATCCAGCGCAGCCGCGACTTGTAGTCCGGTGGCAGCACGTGCACGCCGGAGCCGCTGCTCTCGAACCCCTGCAGGATCTTCACGCCCTTGGAAGTTTGCAGGAACAGGCTCAAGGCAAAGCGCCCGGCCATCACGATAGCGACCAGCACGGCAACCCGCGCAGGTTCCAGGTTGAAGCTGTAGCCGTCGAGCACCACGCCGACAATCGGGCCGAATACGATCAGCGAAATCAGCCCCGCGAGGACCGTATCGACCACACTTTTCTTGATATCAATGGATTTGGCAGCAGACATGTTTACACCTTCGCCACAAGTGGGCGACCAAGCAGGCCCTGGGGACGGAAAATCAGAATCACCACCAGCAGGGAGAAACTGAACACGTCTTTGTAGTCAGAGTTGATCAACCCCGAGAACAGCGACTCGGAGATACCGAGGATGATCCCGCCCAGCATCGCCCCAGGCAGGGAGCCGATGCCGCCGAGGACCGCCGCGGTAAACGCCTTGATGCCGATGATGAAGCCGGCATAGAAGTCGAAGGTGCCGTAGTTGAGGGTGATCAGCACGCCGGCCAGGGCAGCCATGGCTGCGCCGATGACGAACACGTAGGAGATCACGCGGTCGGTGTTGATGCCCAGGATCGAGGCCATCTTACGGTCTTGCTGGGTGGCGCGGCACATGCGGCCGAGCTTGGTGTATTTGATGATGTAGGTGAGCAAGGCCATGCCGGCGAACGCCGCCACGAGGATGAACACTTTGGTGTAGGTCAGTTGCACGAACCCGGTGCCGATATCGACGCGCCAGGCGCCGGCCAGCAGGGTGGGAATGCCTTGTTGCTTGGCGCCCTGGGCGATCTGCGCGTAGTTCTGCAGGATCAGCGAGATACCGATGGCGCTGATCAGCGGTGCCAGGCGGGTGGAGTTACGCAGGGGTTTGTAGGCGACACGCTCAATCACCCAACCGTACACGCCGGTGACGACTACGGTGAAGATCAAAGTACCGAGAATGAGCAGCGGGAAGGATTCGATGCCGAAGTAAGCCAGCAGTGCCAGACTGATCGCCGCGAGGTAAGCGGAAATCATATAAACCTCGCCGTGGGCGAAGTTGATCATGCCAATGATGCCATAGACCATTGTGTAGCCGATGGCGATCAGGCCATAGACCGACCCGAGGGTCAGGCCGTTGACCAGTTGCTGCAGGAAAATACCATCCATAACGCAATCTCACGCGGTGAGCACCTGCACACCGGTGGGTGTGCGGCGCTTCTGGAGGAAAAGACAGGTTTGTTGCAATAGAGCAGGCAACCAGGCCCTCTGTGGGAGCTGGCTTGCCTGCGATAGCGGTTTCACATTCAACACAGGGTTGGCATTGAGTCCGTCATCGCGGGCAAGCCCGGCTCCCACAGGGATCAAGGTGTTCAGGCCGTCGCGTTATTACTTCTGCTTTTCCAACTGATGGTATTTGCCGTCTTTGTCCCACTGGTAAACCACGTAGTCAGAGACTTTCAGGTCGCCCTTGGCATCCCAGGCTTTTTCGCCCATGACGGTTTTAACCGGGTTGGCCTTGAGCCACTTGGCAGCGTCTTCGCCCTTGTTGGACTTGGCACCGTTGAAGCCGGCGGCCAGGGCCTGGATCGAGGCGTAAGCGTACAGGGTGTAGCCTTCAGGCTCGGTACCGTTCTTGCGGAACTCTTCCACGACCGTCTTGCTGTCTGGCAGCAGGCGCGGGTCGGCGCCGAAGGTCATGTACACACCATCAACGTACTGCGCGCCGCCGGCGGTGGCTACCAGTTCGTCGGTGACCACGCCGTCATCGGACATGAACTTGACGTCTTTGAGGCCCGCTTCGCGGATCTGGCGCACCAGTGGGCCGGCTTCCGGATGCAAGCCGCCGAAGTACACGACGTCGGCGCCCAGGGAACGGATCTTGGTAACCAGGGCGCTGAAGTCTTTCTCGCCCCGGGTCAGGCCCTCTTCCAGCACCGGCTTGACGCCGCGCTTGGTCAACTGCGCAGCGGTGGCGTCGGCCAGGCCTTTGCCGTAGGTGTCCTTGTCGTTGATCACCGCGACTTTCTTGCCCTTGAGCACGTCGACGATGTAGTCGCCGGCGACGATGCCTTGCTGGTCGTCACGCCCGCACATACGGAACATGGCGCCCAGGCCGCGTTCGGTCACTTGTGGGTTGGTGGAGCCTGGGGTGATGGCGATGATGCCCGCTTCGTCGTAAACCTCAGACGCCGGGATGGTGTTGGATGAGCAGAAGTGCCCGACCACACCGATCACTTTGTCCTGGTCGGCCAGGCGGTTGGCCACGGCCACGGCCTGCTTGGGTTCGCAGGCGTCATCGCCCGCCACCAGCTTGATCTGCTCGCCGTTGATGCCGCCGGCCTTGTTGATAACGTCGGCTGCCGCCTGGGCACCCTTCATGTACTGCTCACCGAAAGCGGCGTTGGCACCCGTCATCGGGCCCGCCACACCAATTTTCACATCAGCTTGAACAAACGTAGAAACACCCAGCGCCGCAGCAACGGCGAGGGCCAGAAAACCTTTCTTGTAAAACGTCTGGGACATGAGTGGTGCTCCGATATTTTTGATTTTTGGCACGACAACTTGCATTCAAACTTTTCACTGAAAGCTCAGAGCAAGCCGCGTGCCATTACTTTTTTATTCTTCAAAAAGACACGGTGTCATTGTTATTACAGGCGTTTCGACGCCTTTTGCCAGGACGTGCAACCGTCTAGCGTCTACGGGTGCAACCAGCACTGCAAAAAAGTACAACCCTGGTAGGTCGCACCTGCAACCACAGGCATAAACGACAGTTCCTACAGCTGTAACAATGTGCGTAACGGAACTGCACATTTACAGTGCGTGATTGCTACGACTTGCACCAATACAGATGGGTAGCCTGCTAAGAAAACGCAGGCTTCTGAGGAGTATTTCGCTGATCAGATCACGATCCTCAGGCATTGCCCGGCGTGATAGAGCGAGAAGCCGGCTTCATACAGGCAACTGCGCAGGCCCACAGCGGCCAGAGGTTGCATAGGGGCAAAAGGGATCGGTAAGGCTTGGGGGTCCTGGTGACACAGGTAGTCGGCAAACGCCTTGCCCACTACGCTGCCGGTGGTCACCCCGCGCCCGTTATAACCGGTAACCGCCACCAGGCCGGGGGCCGGTTCGAACAGGCGCATCAAGTGGTCGGGGGTGAACGCGATGCAGCCGGTCCAGGTGAATTCCCATTGCACCGGTTTGAGGTACGGGAAGTAGTGTTGCTGCACCCGATCGGCCCATGCCTTGAGGAACCACGCCGGCTTCTGGTTGCCGTTACCCAGGCTGCCCAGCAACAGGCGCCCGTCGGCATCGCGGCGAATACTGCTCAGGACCTGGCGCGTGTCCCACGAACCCTGGCCGCCGGGGAGGATCTGTTTGGCCGCGTCATCGGTCAGCGGCGCCGACGCCACCTGGTAGTAATAGCCGGGGAAGAAGTTACGCCGCAGTTCAGTCCATTCGCCTTCGGTGTAGGCGTTGGAGGCGATCACCACCTGCGCGGCCTGCACCGCGCCCTCGGCGGTCTGCACCGACCAATCGGCGCCTTGGCGTTCAAGCTGGGTGACCGGAGAATGGTCAAACAACTGCCCGCCCAACGCTGCGGCGGCATTTGCCAACCCAGTGGTGTAGCCCATGGGGTTCAAGGTGCCGGCGCGCCGATCCAGCAACGCGGCGGCGATTTTCCGGGTACCGGTGGCGTGCTCGCAGGCCTGGCCGGTGAGTAACTCAACCGGTGCGCCACGGCGCTTCCACTGCTGCTCACGGCTGCGCAAGTCCGCCTCGCCACGGGCGTTGTGCGCCATGTGCAAGGTGCCTTCACGGCGCAATTGGCAGTCGATGTTGTACTTGTCGATCAGGCTGAACACCAGGGACGGCGCCGCACCCAACATGCGGTTGAGCTGGCTGCCCACCGCTGTGCCGAAACCGGCCTCGATCTCGTCCGGTGGAATCCACAGGCCGGCGTTGACCAGCCCTACGTTGCGCCCCGAGCCGCCGTGACCGGTGCGATGGGCCTCCAGTACGACGACGCTTTTACCTTGTTCCAGCAAATGAATGGCCGCCGACAAACCGGTGATGCCGGCGCCGATCACGCACACATCCACCTTGACCGCGCCCTTGAGCGCGGCTCGGTCGGGACGGCCTGGGGTGAGGTGTTCCCATAAACATGTTTCGCGCAGTGCCATTGCCAGACTCCGGGATGAATTCACCACCGCTCGTTCCCACGCTCTGCGTGGGAATGTAGCCTTGGACGCTCCGCGTCCGCATTGTCGTGACGCGGAGCGTCACAGAATGCGTTCCCACGCAGAGCGTGGGAACGATCAGTCTGGTCAGTCGAACGTGATGCCTTGTGCCAACGGCAGTTCCAGCGAGTAGTTCACAGTATTGGTTTGCCGGCGCATATACCCGCGCCACGCATCCGAGCCCGATTCACGCCCGCCGCCGGTTTCTTTTTCACCCCCGAACGCGCCACCGATCTCCGCGCCGCTCGGGCCGATGTTGACGTTGGCAATGCCACAGTCACTGCCCACCGCCGACATGAACTGCTCGGCTTCACGCACGTCGGTAGTGAAGATGCAGGACGACAAACCTTGTGGCACGGCATTGTTCAGGCGCAGGGCTTCGGCGAAGTCGGTGTAGCCGACCACGTAAAGAATCGGCGCGAAGGTTTCGCTGCACACCACGTCGCTTTGCTCGGGCATTTCCACGATGGCCGGCGATACGTAGTAGGCGTTGGGGAATGTGTCTTGCAGTTGGCGCTTGCCGCCGAACACCTTGCCGCCTTCGCTCAAGGCTTGCTCAAGGGCGTCCTGCATGTTGTCGAAACTGTGCTTGTCGATCAGCGGGCCGATCAGGTTGCCTTCCAGTGGGTGGCCGATGCGCACTTTGGAATAGGCGGCCTTGAGGCGGGTGACGATTTCTTCCTTGACCGACTCATGGGCGATCAGCCGGCGCAGGGTGGTGCAGCGTTGGCCGGCGGTGCCCACCGCGCTGAAGAGGATGGCGCGCACGGCCATGTCCAGGTCGGCGCTTGGGCCGAGAATCATCGCGTTGTTGCCGCCCAGTTCAAGGATGCTGCGGGCGAAACGTGCGGCGACTTTGGGTGCCACTTCACGGCCCATACGCGTGCTGCCGGTGGCGCTGATCAGGGCGACGCGCGGGTCATCCACCAGCGCAGCGCCGGCGTCACGGCCGCCGATGATCACTTGGCTGAGGTACTCGGGGGCACCGTCGAATTTTTTCAGTACGCGCTCGAACAAGGCCTGGCAGGCCAGTGCAGTGAGCGGGGTCTTTTCCGACGGTTTCCAGATCACCGCGTTGCCGCACACCAAGGCCAGCGCAGTGTTCCACGCCCACACAGCCACCGGGAAGTTGAAGGCGCTGATCACGCCGACCACGCCCAGCGGGTGCCAGGTTTCACGCATATGGTGGCCTGGGCGCTCGGAGGCGATGGTCAAGCCGTACAACTGGCGCGACAGGCCGACGGCGAAGTCGCAGATGTCGATCATCTCCTGCACTTCACCCAAGCCTTCCTGGGTAATCTTGCCCGCTTCCCAGGAAACGAGTTCGCCCAGGTCGGCCTTGTACTCGCGCAATACGTCGCCGAACTGGCGCACCAGCTCGCCACGTCGCGGCGCCGGCACCTTGCGCCAGGCCTCGAATGCATGCTCGGCGCGACTGACCTGTTGCTCCACCTCGGCGGCGCCTTCCCAGTGCACACTGCCGATACGGCTGCCATCAATCGGTGAATGCACGGGTTGTTTTCCAGCCTGGTACAGCGCCGGGTTTACCCCGAGACGATCAAGCAATGCGGCAACCATGGGTCACTCCTTCAATCTGCAGACAAAAATTCGCGCCGCAATACGCACGGCGATCCTGGCCCTATTTTTAGCTGGCCCAAGACTTGCCAACAAACGACGATTAGGCGAGATATCATTCCCTTTATTCATGCAAAGAATAAAAAGAGGCATGCCGTGCTGAACAAAAGACATTTGCCCTCGATCACCGCCCTGCAGTGTTTCGAAGCGGCCACCCGCCACCTGAGCTTCACCCGCGCCGCCGAGGAACTGAACCTCACCCAAAGCGCGGTGAGCAAACAAGTAGCGCAGTTGGAAGAACTGTTGCAACACCTGCTGTTTCGCCGCGTGCGCCGCCGCTTGCAGATGACCCCGGCGGGCGACCTGTACCTGGTGGAGGTGCGCAAGATCCTCACCCAGGTGGAAATGTCCACCCACTACCTGCGCTCCTACGGGGGCGAAACCGAAGTGCTGCGCGTGTCCACGCCCTACACCTTCGGAGCACGCTGGCTGGTGCCGCGCCTCAAAGGCTGGCGTTTGCGCCACCCGCAGATCCACCTGGACCTGTGCAACGAACAGGACCCGGACGAGTTACTGCAAGGCAAGGCCGACATGGCGTTCTATTTCGGCCAGGGCGCACGTCCCGGCACCGAGAGCCTGAAACTGTTCAGTGAAGAGCTGGTACCGGTGTGTTCGCCCGACAGCCTGCCCGCCCAGCCTTTCACCGACCCCACGCAACTGAGCGACCTGGTGCTACTGCAAAACGCCTCGCGGCCCCAGGGCTGGCATGACTGGTTCGCCAGCCAGGGCTTCCATACCGAGCACAGCTACCATGGCCCGCGGTTCGACACGTTTTATATGTGTATCCGTGCGGCGCAGGTGGGATGCGGCGTGGCGTTATTGCCGCGCTTTCTGGTGGAGGAGGAATTGGCCGAGGGCAAGTTGGTGATCCCCTGGCAACATGCGATGCCGAGCCAGGATGCTTACTACCTGGCGTATCCTGAGCATTCGGCAGAGGTGCCCAAGGTGCGCGAGTTTGTGAAGTGGATGATGGAGCAGGTGCTTTAGCGCCTGGAGAATCGCCATCGCAGGCAAGCCAGCTCCCACCGTTTGGAATGCACTTCAAATGTGGGAGCTGGCTTGCCTGCGATGGCGCCAGTGGCCTTACTGAAAAAATCACTGGCAAAACCCCACAAGTCTATGCGCCACTAACCCCCTTCCTCAATTGTGCGTAAAGGCCGGCCTCCATCGCCGACCCGTCTGGAGATTCCCGTTATGAGCGAGAGTGTGTTTGCCGATCGCATCGTGCAGAACCTGCTCGACACCGACTTCTACAAGCTGACCATGATGCAGGCGGTGCTGCACAACTACCCGAACGTGGAAGTTGAATGGGAGTTTCGTTGCCGTAACAGCGAAGACCTGCGCCCTTACCTGGCGGAGATTCGTTACCAGATCGAGCGCCTCGCCGAGCTGAGCCTGAGCCCCGATCAACTGGGGTTCCTGGAACGCATCAGCTTTATGAAGCCGGATTTTCTGCGTTTCCTCGGGCTGTTTCGCTTCAACCTGCGGTATGTGCAAACCGGCATCGAGAACGGCGAGTTGTTTATCCGCCTGCGCGGACCGTGGCTGCATGTGATCCTGTTTGAAGTGCCAATGCTGGCCATCGTCAGCGAGGTGCGTAACCGCTACCGCTACCAGACCGTGATCCTTGAACAGGCCCGCGAGCAGCTGTATCGCAAGTTCGACTGGTTGACCGCCAACGCCAGCAGCGATGAGCTGTCGGAGCTGCAAGTGGCGGACTTCGGCACGCGCCGGCGCTTTTCCTACCG
Organism: Pseudomonas sp. KT_2_4; assembly: GCF_041410225.1. Taxonomy (NCBI): domain Bacteria; kingdom Pseudomonadati; phylum Pseudomonadota; class Gammaproteobacteria; order Pseudomonadales; family Pseudomonadaceae; genus Pseudomonas; species Pseudomonas sp. KT_2_4. The sequence continues at coordinate 4,442,693 of NZ_CP166962.1, read as the reverse complement.
GGTGCAAGAGGAAGTGGTCAGCGTGCTCAAGCACGATTTCCCTGGCCGTTTTGTCGGCACCAGCAACGTGCACCTGGCGCGCGAATTCGATATGAAGCCGCTGGGCACCATGGCCCACGAGTGGATCATGGCCCACCAGCAACTCGGCCCACGCCTGATCGACAGCCAGATCGCCGCCCTTGATTGCTGGGTGCGCGAGTACCGTGGCCTGTTGGGTATCGCCCTCACCGATTGCATCACCACCGACGCGTTTCTGGGCGACTTCGACTTGTACTTCGCCAAGCTGTTCGACGGCCTGCGCCATGACTCCGGTGATCCGATCCAGTGGGCAGAAAAAGCCATCGCTCACTACCACAAGCTGGGCATCGAACCGATGAGCAAGACCCTGGTGTTCTCCGACAGTCTGACATTGCCCAAAGCCTTGGAAATATTCCGGGCGTTGCGCGGTCGCATTAATGTGAGCTTTGGCATCGGCACCAACCTGACCTGTGATATTCCAGGGGTGGAACCGATGAGCATCGTGCTTAAAATGACCGCCTGCAATGGCCAGCCCGTCGCAAAAATTTCCGATGAAGCGGGCAAGACCCATTGCACCGACCCGAATTTTGTCGCCTATTTGCGTCACGTTTTCAAAGTACCTGCCCTATCCAGCAAGGAGTGAATCATGCAAGCCGTACAGCGTGAGATTGCACAACAGCTCAAGGTGCAAGCCCCGTTCAAGGACCAGGCCGCACTCGAAGCCGAGGTTGCCCGGCGCGTGGCCTTTATCCAGGACTGCCTGCGCAATTCCGGGCTCAAGACCCTGGTGCTCGGCATCAGTGGTGGTGTCGACTCCCTGACCGCAGGCCTGTTGGCCCAACGTGCGGTGCAGGAACTGCGCGCCAGCACCGGCGATGAGGCGTACCGCTTTATCGCCGTGCGCCTGCCCTACGAAACCCAGTTCGACGAGCACGACGCCCAGGCCTCGGTGGACTTTATCGAGCCGGATGAACGTCACACCGTGAACATCGGCCCGGCGGTTAAAGCCCTGGCCAATGAAGTGGCGGCCTTTGAAGGCAAGGCCGCGGCGTCCCGTGACTTCGTGCTGGGCAACACCAAGGCGCGTATGCGTATGGTGGCGCAGTACACCATCGCTGGCGCGGCCGGTGGGCTGGTGATCGGCACCGACCATGCGGCGGAAGCGGTGATGGGCTTCTACACCAAGTTCGGTGATGGCGCGTGCGATCTGGCACCGTTGAGCGGGCTGGTGAAGCATCAGGTGCGGGCCATTGCCCGTCACTTTGGCGCGCCGGAATCGCTGGTGGAGAAGGTACCGACCGCCGACCTGGAAGACCTGTCGCCGGGCAAGCCGGACGAGGCGTCACATGGCGTGACCTATGCCGAGATTGATGCGTTCCTGCAGGGTGAGCCGGTGCGTGAGGAGGCGTTCAGGATTATCTGCGAGACCTATCGCAAGACTGAGCACAAGCGGGTGATGCCGTTTGCGCCTTGAGGTGAACCTGATCGTTTTGCATTGATTGTCACATCGCCATCGCAGGCAAGCCAGCTCCCACACTTGACCGGATTCCAACATGGGAATGCGGTCGAATGTGGGAGCTGGCTTGCCTGCGATGAACGATAACGCGGTCTTACTTCAGAACCACAGCACCTTTCATCATCGAGATGTGGCCTGGGAACGAGCAGAAGAAGCTGTATTTCTCATCGGCCTTCAGCTTGGAGACGTCGAAGGTCACCGAATCTTTCTCGCCGGCACCGATGATCTTGGTGTGGGCGATGATGCGCTCATCACCGGCTTTCAGGTAATCCTTGTCGATCCCCGCAGCCATGCCGTCGGTTGCCACCGGTTGCATATTGGCTTCGGTAGTCAGCACCCAGTTATGGCCCATCACGTTCTTGGGCAGGTTACCCGAGTGAGTCAGCTCAACGGTGAACTGCTTGCAGCTCTTGTCGATTTCAATCGCTTTGGTGTTGAACGACATTTGGTCGGTGGAGTCGACAGTGACCTTGCACTCTGCAGCAAGCAACTGGCCGCTCGCCAGAGTCAGCAGGGAAACAGCAACGAGTTTGGCAAACATGTGAATCTCCAAGGCAGGGTTTTAAAAACGCGGATTGCGGTAAGGGTGCCTCAATCAGGCTTGAGTTCTTATGATCTGAATCAACAGATTGTATACAACTTTAGGCTATCAGCTTCATCAACACAATCAACCAGCCAAACTGCCGCACCCTGATTATGATCGGCCCATCACTCACGGGAGTTCATGCCATGCACCTCAATCACCTGTTCAACGGCCTTCTGGCTGCCTACGCCTGCGGTAAGTGAAAGCAAAGGGCCCCCTGAAGCTGCTACCATGACGACCCGAGGCAGCTGCGCGCCGCCCACCCTCACCTTCGACCCTAGAGGATCGCCCATGGCCAAACCTAATTACTCCTTCGCCAAACGTCAGAGAGACTTGGCCAAGGAACAGAAGAAAGAGGAAAAGCTGCAACGCAAGAAAGCCGCTGCAGAGGAAGAAGCCGGCGCGCTGAACCCGGATGCCGAAGGTGAAGCGGCAACTGACGAGACCGAAACCCCGAAAGACCCAGCTGAATGATCGTTCCCACGCTCCGCGTGGGAATGCAGCCCCGGACGCTCCGCGTCCCGCACCAGGCTTGAAGCCAGCGCAAGGGTGACGCAGAGCGTCACAGCAGGCATTCCCACGCAGAGCGTGGGAATGATCGTTTTTCATTCCAGCGGCATCACCGTCACCCGCACCTCCGGGTCGTGGCTGCCTCCCCCCAGAATCACCCCCCGCAATGGCGACACATCAGAAAAGTCCCGGCCCCAGGCCAGGGTGATGTGCTCCAGCGCCGGCTGCACATTGTTGGTCGGGTCAAAATCCACCCAGCCTGATACCGGGCAAAACACCGAAACCCACGCATGGGAAGCATCCGCGCCAATCAGCCGTGGCTGGCCGGGCGGTGGCTGGGTGAGCAGGTAGCCGCTGATATAGCGCGCCGCCAGGCCACGGGAACGCAGGCAGGCAAGCATCAGGTGAGCGAAGTCCTGGCACACGCCGCGACGGCGCTCCAGCACTTCAACCAGTGGCGTGGCGACCTGGGTGGCTTCGGCATCGAAGGTAAATTCGCTGAAGATCTTCTCCATCAATGCCTGCGTGCCCAGCAGTAAAGGCTCGCCGGGCGGGAAGCAGCTTTCGGAGAACTCGACGAAGGTTTTCTTCAGATGGACATAGGGCGACTCGAAGCGATAGCGGCAGGCTTCGATCAGCTCGGCGCTCAAGGCCTGGCTGCTGTAGGTCAGGCTGTCGCGGGTGTGGTCCCAGGGCGGCGACCGCTGGAAGTCCAGAGCGGGTCGCGAAAGCACTTCTACAGTGAGTCCGGCGTTCACTAGCAATTCATCATGGGGCCGTTCGAACGCCAGGCGAGTGATCGGGTTGCCGAATACGTCCAGTTCGTCGCGGCGCGAGGTGGGTTCCGGGCTAATATCCAACTGCTGCCAGGTGCACTTCTGCCAGGCGCACGGCCTTGGCCACAGGTGCGCCAGTTGCTGGGCCAGGGACACCGGGCTGTCATAGTGGTAATGGGTATCGTGGAAAATCTGATAGCGCGCGCTCATTACACCGACACCGTTTGCTGGCTGACATCATCCACGTGGGCAAAATGGCGCAGCGCCAGGCGATCCGACACCTGCCCGCTTTCATCGGCCACCGCTTGCAGCAAGTCGGCCAGGCCGTCCAGCGCGGCACGCACGCTGGTTTCGCCAAACAGGCCGTCCTCCAGGCAGCCCAGGTCAAAACGCGCCAGGCGCTCGACCAACGGCGCCAGCCCGGTTTCACGGGGCACGCCAAAATCATCATTGAGACGGCGCAGGGTGCGGCTCACCAACTTGAGCTGGAACAGCACCGCATGGGGGTTCTGCTCGTCGAGCAGCAGCAAGTCGAGCACCGGGATCAACTGCGGCACCGCCAGGTAGCGCGAGCGGTAGGTGATGCTGCTGTTGCCCAGCTCCAGCAACCATTCCAGCCCGGCCTGATCGAACACGGCCACGCCACGCAGGAACGCCGCAAGGCTGCTGCTCAGAAATTGCAGACGCTCGATGCGTCGACCCATCATCAAGAAGCGCCAGCCTTCATCGCGGGTCATGTCGTCGAGGGCAAAACCGGACAGTGCCGCCAGGGACATCACCAGGCGGTTGAGAAAGTCGAGCAGTTCGCCAAAGTCTGCAGTGTCGCTTTCCAGTTCCATGGCTTCGCGTTGCAGCTCCACCAGGGCCTGCCAGTTTTCCCTGGACAACTTGCCGCGCACCTGGGACGCCGCCCACTGCAAGCGCTGCAAATTGGCGCGCAGGCTTGAAGGCCAGTCATCACCCAGCAAGGCGGCCAGCAGGCGCTCCGGCAGCTCGCCCTCCTCCGGCAACAGGCGCAGGCTTTCGCCGAGTTCGACGGCGGCCTGCAACGCCAGCGGATCGTCGCCATCGACATACCGCGCCAGTACGATACGCAGCCAGCGCGCACTGTCGTCGCAGCGCTCGCAGTAACGACCGAACCAGAACAGGTTTTCCACCACGCGCGAGGGCAGATAGGGATCGCGGCGCACCAGGTCATAGGCGCCAATGGTGCGTTGGGCGCGCCATTGCTCGCCACCCGGCGCGCGCTCACCGAGCACCCAGGTGTCCTTGCTCGCCCCGCCGCGCTGCATCGACACCACCTCGGCATCGGCGTCGGCCGCCACGCGAGTCAGGCCGCCAGGCAGTACCCGATAACCGTCTTCACTGGCCACGGCGTAGACACGCATGCCGATGGCACGGTGTTGCAAGTGGTCATCCACGGTGTGCCATACGGGCGCCTGAGACAGTTGCGCCAGCTCTTGGGCGACATAGGCATAGGGGCGCGCACGCATCCGTTCGGCCAGGGCCTGGCGCTGTTCGTCGTCAAGGTCGCGACCAAACACCGGGGCGAAACTTTGTGAGGGAAATGCCGGCTTGATCAGCAGTTCCGGGAGTTTTTCCAGGGCTTCGGCAAGCACCGGCGCTTCGCCGCACCACCAGGTGGCAATCGACGGCAGGATCAAGGTTTCACCGAACAAAAATTCGTTGATCTTGGGCAAAAAGCCCAGCAGCCCCGGGGACTCCAGCACGCCACTGCCCAAGGCATTGGCCACCAGCACGTTGCCTTGACGCACGGCGTCGAGCAGGCCCGGCACGCCGAGCGCCGAGTCAGTGCGCAGTTCCAGCGGGTCGCAGAAATCATCGTCGAGGCGACGCATGATCGCGTGCACCCGGCGCAGGCCGCTGAGCGTTTTCAGGAACACAGTGCTGTCACGCACGGTGAGGTCGCCGCCCTCTACCAGGGGGTAGCCGAGCTGACGCGCCAGGTACAGGTGTTCGAAATAGCTTTCGTTGAAACGCCCCGGCGTGAGCAGCACGATCAGTGGCGGCTGGTCATCGCCAGGGGCCTGGCGCGCCAGGGTTTCCTGCAGCGTGCGAAAGAAACCGGTGAGGTGCTGCACCTGCATATCCCGGTACAGGTCCGGGAAGGCGCGGGACACGATGGTGCGGTTTTCCAGGGCGTAGCCGGCGCCCGACGGGGCTTGGGTGCGGTCGGCGGTGACCCACCAGCGGCCATCCGGCGTGCGCGCCAGGTCGACCGCGTACAGATGCAGGAACGCCCCGTCAGGCGGCTGAATGCCCTGGCACGGCCACAGAAAATTGTTATGCCCGAACACCAGTTCGGCCGGCAGCAAGCCTTCCTTGATCAGGCGCTGCGGGCCATACAGGTCGGCCAGTACCGCATTGAGCAGGCGCGCACGCTGGGCGATGCCGGCCGACAGTTGCTGCCACTCCTCGGCCGCCAGCACATGGGGCAACAGGTCCAGCTCCCAGGGGCGGTCGGCCCCCTTGGGGTCGGCGTAGACGTTGTAGGTCACGCCGTTTTCCTGGATCTGGCGCGTCAGCAATGCCTGGCGCTGGGCCAGTTGTGCGGGCGTGCTGCGTTGCAGGTGATCGAACAAGCGCCGCCAATGGGCACGCACCGCGCCGCTGGCGTCCAGCAGTTCGTGATAGGTGCCCGCGGTGAGCGGGTAACGGTCGAGCAAGTCGGACATGGAACGCTCGGCAGAGGCAAGGGAAGTCAGGTTAACTCAAATTCACTACGATCCAATGTGGGAGCTGGCTTGCCTGCGATAGCGGTGTGTCAGTCACCAGAACTATCGACTGAACCACCGCTATCGCAGGCAAGCCAGCTCCCACACTTGGATCATGTTCATTCCTTATTTTTTGTGAAACGCCGCAAATCCAGGGTCATTGGCAACTCATCGTTTACCGTTACAGTCGGCACCACAAGCTTGCCCGGGCTATGCCCCAAGCGGAAAAACCGCGCCATGCGCCGGCTCTCCGCCTCATTGGCATTCACCGGCAGGCTGTCGTAATTGCGCCCGCCCGGGTGCGCCACATGGTATTGGCAGCCGCCCAACGAACGCTGCATCCAGGTGTCGAGCAGGTCAAATACCAGCGGCGCATGCACGGGGATGGTCGGTTGCAGGCAGTTGGCCGGTTGCCAGGCGCGATAACGCACGCCCGCCACGAACTCACCGACGCGGCCGGTCGGTTGCAGCGGCACCGGCACGCCATTGCAGGTCAGCAGGTAACGTTGCGGCGGCAACCCGCTCAACTTCACTTGCAGGCGCTCCAGGGACGAATCCACATAGCGCACCGTGCCCCCCACCGCGCCCTCCTCGCCCAGCACATGCCAAGGCTCCAAGGCCTGGCGCAGTTCCAGTTCGATACCGCTGACGGCGTAGTCGCCCACCTTGGGGAAACGAAACTCCAGATGCGCCGCGAACCATTCGGCTCGTAGCGGGTAACCAGCCGCGTTCAGCTCGACGATCACGTCGGCAAAGTCCTGCTCGATAAAGTGCGGCAACAGGAAACGGTCATGCAGTTCAGTGCCCCAGCGCGCCAGCTTCGGCGGCGCATAGGGCTCGCGCCAGAACCGCGCGACCAGCGCTCGCAGCAACAACTGCTGGGTCAGGCTCATGCGCGCATGGGGCGGCATTTCAAAGGCGCGCAGTTCCAGCAGGCCCAGTCGGCCCGTGGCGCCGTCGGGTGAGTAGAGTTTGTCGATACAGAATTCGGCGCGATGGGTATTGCCCGTCACGTCGATCAGCAGGTTGCGCAACAGGCGATCCACTAACCACGGCGGGCAGTCCTCGCCCGGTGCAGGCATCTGCGCGAAGGCGATTTCCAGTTCATACAGCGCATCGTTGCGCGCCTCGTCTACCCTGGGCGCCTGGGAGGTGGGGCCGATAAACAGGCCGGAGAACAAATAGGACAACGACGGGTGGTTATGCCAGTAGCTGATCAGGCTGCGTAGCAGGTCCGGCCGGCGAAGGAAGGGCGAGTCCTTGGGCGTCGCGCCGCCGAGCACGAAGTGGTTACCGCCACCGGTGCCGGTATGGCGCCCGTCGATCATGAACTTCTCGGTGGTCAGGCGGGTTTGCCGTGCCTCTTCGTAGAGGAATTCGGTGCGTTCCACCAACTCGTCCCAGGTGGCGGATGGCTGTACGTTGACCTCAATGACACCGGGATCTGGCGTGACGCGGAAATTGCTCAGGCGCATATCCGCTGGCGGCTCGTAGCCCTCCAGCAGTACCGGGCAATGCAGCTCTTCGGCGGTGGCCTCAATGGCAGTCACCAGCTCCAGGTAATCCTCGATGCGCTCCAGCGGCGGCATAAACAGGTACAGGCGGCCTTCTCGTGCTTCGGCGCACAGCGCGGTACGGGTCAGCCAGTCGGCGGACTCGTCGACCTTGGGCACACGCTCATCACCCGGCGCGGGCTCGCCATGGTTTTGCAACTGGGCGCTGGTCGGCAGCTCCGGCTGATCCTGGTTAGGGTCGGTCGGATGCACAAACGGATACTCCGCCGCAGTCACCCAGGGCTGCGAAGCGAGCGGCAGACGATAGCCCAGCGGCGAATCCCCCGGCACCAGGCGGCAATGGTTGTCGCGCAGGTACCAACGACCACTCTGCCAGCGGTCATTGGCCGCAGTCCGTGCCAGCGGCAGCACTTGGCCGATGACTTTATCCAGGCCCTGGCTGAAGACTTTGCGCAGGCGCTCACGCTCCAGGTCGTCGCTCAGGCGCGGGTCTTGGGCAGTGACGTTCTGGGGCAGCGCCCCTTCGCGCCACAGGTAGTAGAAATTGTCTTCGAACGCCGGGAACACAAAGCGCGCCGGCAGTTTTAGGCGTTCGGCGACGCTGGCCAGGAAACGCCCGGCCATCACCCCATCGGCGCCGTAGTCCTCTTGCTCATCGGCGATCAGCGCGCTGTTGTGCCAGATCGGCACGCCATCGCGGCGCCAATAACAGTTGAGCGACCAACGTGGTAATTGCTCCCCGGGGTACCACTTGCCTTGGCCGAAATGCACCAGGCCCTTGGGCGCATAGTGCTGGCGCAGGCGCTGGAACAGCTCGGCGGACAGGCGACGCTTGTCCGGGCCCAGGGCTGCGGTGTTCCATTCGGCGCCGTCTGGGTCGTCGATAGAGACGAAGGTCGGCTCGCCGCCCATGGTCAGGCGTACGTCGTCCTTGAGCAGGTCGCCGTCGATCTGCCGGCCCAGGGTCTGGATCGCCAACCATTGTTCTTCGGTGTAGGGCTTGGTCACCCGTGGCGCTTCCCAGATGCGCTCCACCGACATCTCATGGGTGAACTCGCATTCGCACGGCTCCACCAACCCGCTGATGGGCGCGGCGGACGATGGATCGGGGCTACAGGCCAACGGGATATGCCCTTCACCGGCGAACAACCCGGACGTGGCATCCAGGCCAATCCAGCCAGCGCCGGGCAAATACACTTCGCACCAGGCGTGCAGGTCGGTGAAGTCCACCTCGGTACCGGACGGGCCGTCGAGGGCTTTGACGTCGGCGGTCAGTTGAATCAGATAACCAGAGACAAATCGCGCCGCCAATCCGAGGTTGCGCAGCAATTGCACCAACAACCAGGCCGAGTCGCGGCAAGAGCCGGATGCGTTTTCCAGGGTAAATTCCGGAGTTTGCACGCCCGGTTCCATGCGAATCAGGTAACCGATATCGGCGGCCAGGCGCTGGTTGAGGCCGACCAGGAAATCCACAGCAGGCAGCGGCGTGCGGTCGATACCGGCCAGGTACGCAGCCAACCTTGGCGTCAGCGGCAAGGTTTCCAGATACGGCGCCAGCTCGCGCTGCTCATCGGCGGCGTAGCTGAACGGGATATTTTCGGCGTAGGGCTCCAGGAAAAAATCGAACGGATTGAACACCGCCATCTCGGCGACCAGGTCGACTTCAATGCGCAACTCGTCAGTCTTTTCCGGGAACACCAGGCGCGCCAGGTAATTGCCCTGGGGGTCTTGCTGCCAGTTGATGAAATGCTGCTCGGGCAACACCTTCAACGCGTAGGACAGTATCCGCGTACGGCTATGGGCCGCCGGGCGTAGCCGCACGATCTGCGGGCCGAGTTCAACTGCACGGTCGTAGCGGTAATGCGTAACGTGGTGCAACGCGACATGAATCGACACGGCGGCCTCCTGCGAGCCAGGGCATAAGCACAACGCGCGCAAGACTTATGCCACAGCAGCAGTCATTGCACTAAAACGTCAGGCCCGGTGCAGTACAGCACCAAAACAGCGCCAACGTTGCGGCTATGGTGCAGGCGCTGCACACATTTGTAGCGCCGGGCTGAGTGCAGGTGGTGAATCTACCCAGTTAAGGCGTAATACGCCTGGTATTCAGGGCTTGGCGCAGTTGACGGATTTGCACAAGTTTTGCCCGCATCTCTCGCTGCCCGCTGCTGTTGAGCACCAGCAGGCCGAACAGCGGGAAAATCAGCGACAGGCTATAGAGAACCCTGTGTGGGTTGTACTGAATCATGGGGAGCACAAACAACAGACAGGCAGCGTAGATGGCGACCATCACCCATGCCCATGAAGGTTTGCCCCGCAGGATCATAAAGTTGCTATGGACCGTCAACAAGATAAGCAATGCACCTGCGACCAGGATCTTGAGCCCGACTTGAGCAAGGGGCGCATCACGAAAATAGGTAACGAAAGCCAGCGCCACTGCAAGTGCCAGCGAAAAGTACGCAGCAAATACGCCGCCCAGAAACGTCAAGAAGTGACGCCTGAAGAAGTCGCGCAGCGTCATCAGCTCACTCATTCGTTTATTTCCTCGTACAAGCCTATCGCAATGGTATTGACGTTCCCAGAGTAGGCGCTGCCTCCGAACCCGACGGTCGCTCCCAGGATATCTTTGATCTGAGTACTGGTGCTTTGCTTGAGTTGCGTCGGGGTGAAACGCTTGGAGAGCTCACCCGATGCCTGCCTGAGCTTGAGCATCTTCGAGGTCAGGCTGGGATCATTGATGCTCAGTAGTTCCTTGGTCAGCTTGGCCCTCTCCTGACGGTTCAAGCCGCGTAGCACTTCCCGCAGGCTCTTGCCCGTCGATGCCTTAGCGACCTTGACCAGCTTGACCGTCGTCAGGGCTGAAGCGCCCACACCGGCCAACGATGCCGCGTCCAGCACAATGGATGCATTCTGGTACCAGCCTTCACTGTCGAGCCAATCGTTTACCTCAGGCTTGGCCACCTCAAGGGTCGTTCGGGCAATGCCATTGAAGCACTGGAGCGAACTCGCGCCTGCGGCCGCGTACCCCACCACCACAATGACTGAGCTCGCGCCGGCACTGAAAGGAACCAGAATAGTACCGCTGGCAATCGCAGCCCAACTGATGACAGCACCCAGGCAAGAGATTCCGGTATTTACGGCCTCGCCGATCAGCCTGGATTCCCGTGGATTGTTTACTACGTGATCAGCGAATTGTGTCGGCGCGATGTATTTCTGCGCCTCGCGCAGGATGACACGCTTTGGCTTGATGCTGCAGATGGGCTTGAATTCGCGCAGAGTGTCGATATTAAAATCGGCATCGATATACACCACGCCAGCACCGACAACGCCGGGGTCAGCATCGATGGCCGCAAACAGCCGTGGCAGATTGATCAGGCTCTCGATGCGCTGGCGCGCCATAAATTGAGAGCGGTTGGAATCCATGCCGATGTTGAACAAGGAGTTGCCCATAAGTGTTCTTCCTTGACATTGAAAGTGCCCAGACCGGCCTCATCGCAGGCAAGCCAGCTCCCACACTTGAAATGCATTCCCCTGTGGAGCTGGCTTGCCTGCGATAGCAATCTGATGGGCGCCACCCTAACAAACAGGCCACCTACCGCCAATAAACCTACCTAATCAACGGGCCTTGCGTTGCGCAATCTCCGCCCGACGCAGGTGACGTATTTCGAGTAACCGCTGGCGCATTTCACGATGGCGCTTACTGTTGAGCAGCAGCAAGCCCAGCAGCGGAAACAGCACCGCCGAGCCGTACACCAGGGTATTGAGGCCGTATTGAATCATCGGCAACACGAACAGCAGGCAACACACCAGGTAGCCCGCCACCAGCCGGGTCGCCCAGGGATACCCGCGTGCAATCATCACATTGCCAAACACCAACACTGCCACCAGCACCAGGATTGCAGCCCCGGAGTAGTTGGCCTTGAGCGCCGGCTCAACACCGCGCAAATAGGTCACGCCCGCCGTGGACACAGCCACCGAACCAGAGAAAATCGCCATGAAGATGGTGCCCATGAACACCGGAAAATAACGCGCAAGGAAACTGCGCCTATCGGGAAACCCCTTCATTCCGTCAGTTCCTCATACAGGCCAATGGCAAGCGTCGACGCCGAGCCGACGTGACCGGTTCGATAGCTGCCCCAGATACCCAACATGCCGCCCAAGGCGTCCTTGAGCTGGGTGAGCGTGGCATGACGAATTTCCGTGGAGCTGTAGCGCTTGGGCAATGTGCCGGCGCGCTGCTGCAACTTGAGCAGCTTGGGGGTCAGGCTTGGGTCTTTGAGGCTGAGCAATTCCTGGGTCAACTTCTTGCGCTCCTGGCGATTCAAGCCCTTGAGCAATTCATACCAGCTCTTGCCCAACGCAGCGGCTTTTTTGGCCTTGAGTAGCCTTAATGTGGTGAAGGCTCCCGTTCCGATCCCGACCAACGACGCGGCATCGAGAATCGGTGACACCGCGCCATACCACTGGGCGTCGTCCATGCGGTCGTTGGCTTGCGGGTCAAGGATCTCGTTATAGGTACGGGCCACGCCAAACCCGCACTGAGCACTGCTGGCCAGCGCCGCTGTGACACCAATACCCACCACAAAAGCACTGGCGCCGGCGGTGAAGGGTACGGCGACGCTGCCACTGAACACCACGATCCAACCGATCACCGCCGCCCCACAGGAAAGCCCCATATCAAAGGCCTCCTTCTGGAGTCGCCCTTCACGGGGGTCGGTCTTCACCTGCTCGACGAACTGCGCCGGCGAGATGTACTTCTGCGCCTCGCGCAAAATGACGCGCTTGGGTTTGATGCTGCAGATGGGCTTGAATTCGCGCAGGGTGATCACGTTGAAATCGGCGTCGATGTACACCACGCCAGCGCCGACGATGCTGGGGTCGGCGTCAATGACGGCGAACAGCCGCGGCAGGTTGATCTGGCTCTCAATGCGTTGGCGCGCCATGAATTGGGAGCGGTTGGAGTCCATGCCGATGTTGAGCAAGGGGTTGCCCATAGTGTTCTTCCTTGAAATTGAGAGTGCCCAGACCGGCCTCATCGCAGGCAAGCCAGCTCCCACAGGGGAATGCATTCCAAGTGTGGGAGCTGGCTTGCCTGCGATAGCAATCTAATGGGCGCCACCTTACCAAACAGACTCACCACCGACCAGAAAGCAAAACGCCAGCACGAGGCTGGCGTTTTGCATTTCAGGCGTCGATCAACGCGGCACAACCGGCTTGCGCGTAGGCTTGCCGCCCTTGCCCTTGGCCGCATCGCTGCGCTCTTTGGCCGCCTGCTTATTGCGCGCCTGGGCCGCAGCCTTGGCTTGCTCGCGCTTGTCCCACGGGTTGCTGCCGTCGCTGCCACGGGGTGGCAGGCCGGTGTGCTGGGTGAGGATCTTGGTGGTGGTTTCCTTGGCGACCTTATGGCTGCCGGCCGGCGTCGAGTTCTTGCGCCGGGCGCTCTGGTAGCTGTCGGTGGACGGCTGGTGCAGCGGGATCAGTTGGTCCTTGCCCGACCCGATCAGGTCGGCACGGCCCATGCGGGTCAATGCTTCACGCAGCATTGGCCAGCCCTTCGGGTCGTGGTAACGCAGGAACGCCTTGTGCAGGCGGCGCTGCTCCTCGCTCTTGACGATGGTCACCGCGTCGCTCTTGTAGGTGACCTTGCGCAGCGGGTTTTTGCCCGAGTGGTACATCGCGGTGGCGGTGGCCATCGGCGACGGGTAGAACGCCTGCACCTGGTCGGCACGGAAGCCATTGCCCTTGAGCCACAGGGCCAGGTTCATCATGTCTTCATCGGTGGTGCCGGGGTGGGCGGCGATGAAGTACGGGATCAGGTACTGCTCCTTGCCCGCTTCCTTGGTGTACTTCTCGAACATGCGCTTGAACTTGTCATAGCTGCCAATGCCCGGCTTCATCATCTGGTTGAGCGGACCTTCCTCGGTATGTTCCGGGGCGATCTTGAGGTAGCCACCGACGTGGTGGGTGACCAGCTCTTTGACGTATTCCGGCGACTCGACGGCCAGGTCGTAGCGCAGGCCGGAAGCGATCAGGATCTTCTTCACACCCGGCAACGCACGGGCACTGCGGTACAGCTGGATCAACGACGAGTGGTCGGTGTTCAGGTTCGGGCAGATGCCAGGGAACACGCACGACGGTTTGCGGCACGCGGATTCGATTTCCGGGCTTTTGCAGGCGATGCGGTACATGTTCGCCGTCGGGCCGCCGAGGTCGGAGATCACGCCGGTGAAGCCCGGCACTTTGTCGCGGATCTCTTCGATTTCGCGAATGATCGACTCTTCGGAACGGTTCTGGATGATGCGGCCTTCGTGCTCGGTGATCGAGCAGAAGGTGCAGCCGCCGAAGCAGCCACGCATGATGTTCACCGAGAAACGGATCATGTCGTAGGCCGGAATCTTCTCCTTGCCATACGCCGGGTGCGGTACGCGGGCATAAGGCATGCCAAACACGTAGTCCATTTCTTCGGTAGTCATGGGAATGGGCGGCGGGTTGAACCACACGTCCACTTCACCGTGCTTCTGCACCAAGGCACGGGCGTTGCCTGGGTTGGTTTCCAGGTGCAACACGCGGTTGGCGTGGGCATAGAGCACCGCGTCGCCGCGGACCTTTTCCACCGATGGCAGGCGGATCACGGTTTTGTCACGGGTCATACGCGGGCTGGCGAGGATCTGCACAACCTTGGCTTCTTCCGGATCGTCGACTGGACCTTTTTCCTGCTCGATGGCGCAGGCCTGGGTGTCCTGGGTATTCACATACGGGTTGATGATCTTGTCGATCTTGCCCGGACGGTCGATGCGCGTGGAGTCCACTTCGTACCAGCCCGCCGGCGTGTCACGGCGAATGAACGCAGTACCGCGCACATCGGTGATGTCTTCGATCTTGTGGCCCCACGACAAGCGCTGGGCAACTTCGACGATGGCCCGCTCGGCGTTGCCGTACAGCAGGATATCGGCGGTGGCGTCGATCAGGATCGAGTTGCGCACACGGTCTTGCCAGTAGTCGTAGTGGGCGATGCGGCGCAGGGAAGCTTCGATGCCGCCGAGTACGATCGGCACGTTCTTGTAGGCTTCCTTGCAACGCTGGCTGTACACCAGGCTCGCACGGTCGGGGCGTTTGCCAGCCATGCCGCCGGGGGTGTAGGCGTCGTCAGAGCGGATTTTCTTGTCGGCGGTGTAGCGGTTGATCATCGAGTCCATGTTGCCGGCCGCGACGCCGAAGAACAGGTTCGGCTCGCCGAGCTTCATGAAGTCGTCTTTGGACTGCCAGTTCGGCTGCGCAATGATCCCGACGCGAAAGCCCTGGGACTCCAGCAGCCGGCCGATGATCGCCATGCCGAACGATGGGTGGTCAACATAGGCATCACCGGTGACGATGATGATGTCGCACGAATCCCAGCCAAGCTGATCCATCTCCTCCCTGCTCATCGGCAGGAATGGCGCAGGACCGAAACATTCGGCCCAGTACTTGGGATAGTCAAATAACGGCTTGGCTGTTTGCATGACGGTGACCGGTGTGAAGATGAAAAATCGCGGGCGCGGAATATAGCACAAATTTTGACCAATTCCGACGGTAGTAGTCGGAATTGTGGTGACCCCATCGCAGGCAAGCCAGCTCCCACAGGAGAGCGCATTCCACATGTGGGAGCTGGCTTGCCTGCGATGAGGCCCTTACAGGTGCTTGAAACTACTCGTCGTCGTCGAAGTTGTAGCTACCCGGCGCCAGGTTCTCGAAACGCGTGTACTTGCCGATGAACGCCAACCGGATAAACCCGATCGGGCCGTTCCGCTGTTTGCCGATGATGATTTCGGCAATGCCCTTGTGTTCCGTCTCGGGGTGGTACACCTCGTCGCGGTACACGAACATGATCACGTCGGCGTCCTGCTCGATCGCTCCGGATTCCCGCAAGTCGGAGTTCACCGGACGCTTGTTGGGACGTTGCTCCAGGGAGCGGTTGAGCTGGGACAACGCTACCACCGGGCAGTTGAATTCCTTGGCCAGCGCCTTCAAGGAACGAGAGATTTCAGAAATCTCGTTGGTACGGTTGTCACCACTGGAACCGGGGATCTGCATCAACTGCAGGTAGTCGATCATGATCAGGGCGATGTCGCCATGCTCACGCACCAGGCGCCGGGTACGCGCGCGCATTTCGGACGGGCTGATACCGGCGGTGTCATCGATAAACAGCTTGCGGTCGTTGAGCAGGTTGACCGCCGAGGTCAGGCGCGGCCAGTCGTCATCCTCAAGTTGACCGGAACGCACCTTGGTCTGGTCGATACGGCCAAGAGACGAGAGCATACGCATGATCAGCGATTCACCTGGCATCTCGAGGGAGTACACCAGCACCGCCTTGTCGCTGCGCAGAACGGCGTTTTCCACCAGGTTCATCGCAAAGGTGGTCTTACCCATCGACGGACGGCCGGCGACGATGATCAAGTCGGACGGCTGCAGGCCGCTGGTCTTTTCGTCGAGGTCGGTGTAGCCGGTGGAAATACCGGTAATAGCCGCGTCGGTGTTGAACAGGGTGTCGATGCGGTCGATGGCTTTGGTCAACAGGTCGTTGACGCTGACCGGGCCGCCGGTCTTGGGCCGTGCTTCTGCAATCTGGAAGATCTGCCGCTCGGCTTCGTCAAGGATCTCGGCAGCAGTGCGGCCTTCGGGGTTGAAGGCGCTGTCGGCGATTTCAGTGCTGATGCCGATCAACTGGCGCAGGGTGGCGCGCTCGCGGACGATCTGGGCATAGGCCTTGATGTTGGCGACGGACGGCGTGTTTTTCGCCAGCTCACCGAGGTAGCCCAGGCCACCCACTTGGGAGGTCTGGCCTTCCTTGTCCAACTGCTCGGCCAGGGTGACCACGTCGATCGGTGAGTTCTGGTCGGCCAGCTTGGCGATGGCGCGGAAGATCAGGCGGTGGTCATGACGATAGAAGTCACCGTCCGAGACTTGATCCAGCACGCGTTCCCAGGCGTTGTTGTCCAGCATCAAGCCACCGAGCACGGCCTGTTCGGCCTCGATGGAATGCGGCGGCACCTTCAGGGCAGCGGTTTGCAGATCGTATTGCTCAGGAGCGGAGATTTCGTTCATGGCCACTTGGAATTTGGGGTGTGTAGAAAAACAAAAGGCACGACCTGTAAACAGGATCGTGCCCGATGTTAACCGGCTGGCACGCGAGGTGCCAGTCAGTTAGGTGCGACTTAAGCTGCTACCACGACAACGCGTACGGTGGCTTCAACTTCGGCGTGCAGGTGCACGGCTACGTCGAATTCGCCTACGTTGCGGATGGTGCCGTTCGGCAGACGAACTTCGCTCTTCTGCACTTCAACGCCGGAGGCGGTCAGTGCATCAGCGATGTCGTGGGTGCCGATCGAACCGAACAGCTTGCCTTCGTCACCAGCGGTGGCAGTGATAGTCACTTCCAGCTCAGCCAGTTGGGCAGCGCGAGTTTCGGCCGACGCTTTTTTGTCTGCTGCGGCTTTTTCCAGCTCAGCACGACGCTCTTCAAACGCAGCCAGGTTGGCAGCGGTTGCAGCGGTGGCTTTGCCGTATGGCAGCAGGTAGTTACGACCGTAGCCGGCCTTAACGTTCACTTTGTCGCCCAGGTTGCCCAGGTTGGCGACTTTTTCCAGAAGGATCAGTTGCATGTGAAAATCCTCTAACTTTTAACCTTCACCGTTCGCGTTATCGGCGTCTTTCGACGCCAGACGACCGCGAAAATCAATCAGGCTGTCAACAATGGCCAAGACCACGAGTAACGGATAGATCAGCTGCATGAACAGCAACAGCGTGACGTACAACCCCACCAGCCAGAACCTGGCCAGGCGCTTTCGCGCAACCAGCCCATGAATCAGGGCCAGCCCGGCAAACACCAGCGGTACGCTGCAAATCGGCGCCAGCAAGGCCATCTGTGGGCCGAAGTTCGGCCCGACAACCATGCACGCCAGCAGCAACATCGCCGGCCCCGCTGGGATTCTGATACTGCGAAACTCGCGACCAAAACCACCCGGGTTGTACAACAACGCCTGCCAATAACGCCCAAGAATCAGGCTCAGCACGCTGACGACCTGCAACAAAGCCGCAATCAGGCCAGTCAGGACCGGGGCAATCAGTGACGCAAACCGCGCTCGCTCATCTACCGACAAATGCTGGTAGAGATCCCCGAGGGCCAACGGCAGGATCTTGACGATCTCCTGCGCCAGCGCCTCGATTTGCGGGCGGAAAGCCGCGCCAAGCATCACTGAGTACACCAACCCCAATGCCACGCTGACCAGCAGCGTACGGACCCAGGACTCACTTGCGCGCAAAACCAACGCAAGGCTCGATGACCCCAGCAGTACCAGAAGTACCCGTGGATCACCCATTTGCAGCCACCAGATCAAGGCCGGCAACAAACCCAGGGCAAGAACGCCAAGGGCGTCCTTCAAACCGCGCCGCAGCAGCACAAGGCAACCTGCGGCAGCACCCAACCAATAAAGCAACGGCAATGCAGCACATCCAGCCACTACCAGAGTGGCCTGCACGCGACCGCGCATGATGAACTCAGCTAAGGCGCGCATGCATTCAATCCCTTACTACTTGTCGACTGCCCGGTCTCAGCGGCCGTGGCTGTCGGTGTAGGCCAGCAGGGCCAGGAAGCGGGCGCGCTTGATAGCGGTGGCCAGCTGACGCTGATAACGTGCTTTGGTACCGGTGATACGGCTTGGAACGATTTTGCCGGTCTCGGATACGTAGGCTTTCAGAGTGTTGAGATCTTTGTAATCGATCTCTTTCACGTCTTCAGCGGTGAAGCGGCAGAATTTACGACGACGGAAGAAACGTGCCATTTGATAGGCTCCTTAATAAGGTCCGTGGATTACTCGTCAGCGTTATCGCTGTCGTTCTCTTCGCCTTCAGCGCTTTCAGCGCCTTCGTGCTCAGGACGATCGCGACGCTCACGGCGCTCACTGCGGTTTTCTTCAGCCTTGAGCATCTCGGATTGGCCGGTAACGGCTTCTTCGCGACGGATGACCAGGTTACGGATCACTGCATCGTTGTAGCGGAAGTTGTCTTCCAGCTCGGCCAGGGCCTTGCCAGTGCACTCAACGTTCAGCATCACGTAGTGAGCCTTGTGAACATTGTTGATTGCGTAGGCCAGTTGACGACGGCCCCAATCTTCCAGACGGTGGATTTTGCCGCCGTCTTCTTCGATCAGCTTGGTGTAACGCTCAACCATGCCGCCGACTTGCTCGCTTTGATCCGGGTGGACCAAAAAGATGATTTCGTAATGACGCATGAATGCTCCTTACGGGTTGTAGCCTGCCGCTCAAAAACGGTCAGACAAGGAGTGAATGACACTTATGGATCTTGCCGCAGGGGAGGCACATCGGTGCCTGCCAGGAAGGCAAGGGGCGCAATTGTAGAGAAGGGGGAGAAGCGGCGCAAGGCAATTGGTGATTATTTGAACAATCCTGAATAAACACCACAGAACCAATGTGGGAGCGGGCTTGCCTGCGATGACCATGGCACCGGCAACATCTCTGCTGACTGACACTCCGTCATCGCGGGCAAGCCCGCTCCCACATTTTGATCACTTCTTGGGCTTGGCCTTGGCTTTCGCACCACGCTGACGCTGGGCTTCAAACAGGCAAACACCCGTCGCAACCGACACATTGAGGCTGCTGACGCTACCAGCCATCGGCAGGTGCACCAGGTAATCGCAATGCTCACGGGTCAACCGGCGCATGCCTTTGCCTTCGGCGCCCATGATCAGGATGGTAGGGCCGGTAAGGTCTTGGTCATAAATGCTGACCTCAGCCTCCCCCGCCGTGCCCACGACCCACAGGCCGCGCTGCTGGAGCTTCTCCAGGGTACGCGCAAGGTTGGTCACGGCCACCAGCGGAATCACTTCCGCCGCACCGCAGGCGACCTTGCGCACCACCGGCGTCAGGGTCGCGGACTTGTCCTTGGGCACGATCACCGCCAGCGCACCGGCAGCATCCGCCGAACGCAGGCAGGCGCCGAGGTTGTGCGGGTCGGTCACGCCGTCCAGCACCAAGAGCAACGGTGCACCTTCGGTACGGTCGAGCAGCTCGTCGAGCATCGCCTCGCCCCACACCTGGCTCGGACTGACGTCAGCCACCACACCTTGGTGAACGCCTTCGACCCACACGTCCATTTCACGACGCTCGGCCTGGCCGATGGCAACCTTATTCTGCGTAGCCAACTCGACGAGCGCCTGTACGCGCGGCTCGCTGCGACCTTCGGCCAACCACACCTGCTTGACGCGCTTGGGATGGTGACGCAGCAGTGCTTCTACGGCGTGCACGCCGTAGATTTTTTCCAGACTCATGACTTGGCCTTAGGTTTGCGC
The DNA here is from genome assembly GCF_041410225.1 of Pseudomonas sp. KT_2_4. Lineage (NCBI taxonomy): Bacteria > Pseudomonadati > Pseudomonadota > Gammaproteobacteria > Pseudomonadales > Pseudomonadaceae > Pseudomonas > Pseudomonas sp. KT_2_4. The sequence goes on along the minus strand of NZ_CP166962.1, from coordinate 4,422,698 downwards.
GACCCGCCGCTTTTTGCGGGAGCCGAACCCGCTTTTGGCGGGCCTTTACGGTGTTTACTTGGCTTGCTCGACGGCTTTTCCGCCCCGTGAGACTTTCCCCCAGACGCCGCTTTACCACCGCTTTTGGCTTCGTTGAGCAACTGCTGCTTCAACTCGCGGCTCTTGCGCAGCTCGGCGTTTTTCGCCGCAGCGTCGCTTGGGCGGTAGGCTTCAGGGGCCTTGTCCTTGGCAGAAGAACGACGACCGGCCTTGGCAGGTGCAGGCTCGGCCGTGGTTTTTGCAGTGGTCGCTTTGCCTTTGGACGCAGGCGCTGTGGTTTCACCACGTTTTTTACGACCCGCAGGCTCTGCCGGCTTGTCAGGCATGCCGAAGTCGATCTTGCGCTCGTCGAGGTCGACACGCATGACCTGCACTTCAACGGTATCGCCCAGACGGAAGCTGCGACCGGTGCGCTCGCCCGCCAGGCGGTGGTGCACAGGATCGAAGTGGTAGTAGTCACCCGGCAAGGCGGTGACGTGCACCAGGCCCTCGACGTAGATGTCGGTCAGCTCGACGAACAGGCCAAAGCCGGTCACGGCGGTGATCACACCCGGGAACGATTCGCCCACGCGATCCTTCATGAACTCGCACTTGAGCCAGTTCACCACGTCGCGGGTGGCTTCGTCGGCGCGGCGCTCGCTCATGGAGCACTGCTCACCCAGCTGTTCCAGGGCCGCTTCGTCGTACGGATAGATCCGTGCTTTCGGAATGGTCATGGCACCGGCGCGCTTGACGTGCGGGGTGTTCTGCTTGGAATGGATCACGCTGCGGATCGCCCGGTGCGTGAGCAAGTCCGGGTAGCGGCGAATCGGCGAAGTGAAGTGGGTGTACGCCTCGTAATTCAGGCCGAAGTGGCCCTGGTTATCGGCGCTGTACACCGCCTGGCTCAGGGATCGCAGCATCACGGTCTGGATCACGTGGTAATCCGGACGGTCCTTGATGCTGGCCAGCAGGGCCTGGTAATCCTTAGGCGTAGGACCATCCTTGCCTTTGTGCAGGGACAGGCCGAGTTCGCCGAGGAAGGCGCGAAGTTTTTCCAGGCGCTCCGGCGGCGGGCCGTCGTGCACACGGTACAACGCAGGAATTTCGTGCTTCTTGAGGAACTCGGCAGTGGCCACGTTGGCCGCCAGCATGCACTCCTCGATCAGCTTGTGCGCGTCGTTACGGGTGGTCGGGGTGATCGCCGCAATCTTGCGCTCGGAGCCGAAGACAATCCGGGTTTCCTGGGTTTCGAAATCGATCGCGCCACGGGTATGACGGGCACCCAGCAACACCTTGTACAACGAGTAAAGCTGCTTGAGGTGCGGCACCACGCCAGCGTACTCGGTACGCAGGGCCTTGGCTTCGCTGGTCTTCGGCGTTTCCAGGATGGTGCTGACCTTGTTGTAGGTCAGACGCGCCTGGGAGTGGATCACCGCTTCGTAGAACTGGTAGTCGGTCATTTCGCCGGTTTTGGAGATGGTCATCTCGCACACCATGGCCAAACGGTCGACTTTCGGATTCAGGGAGCACAGGCCGTTGGACAGCTGCTCAGGCAGCATCGGAATCACGCGCTCTGGGAAGTACACGGAGTTGCCGCGCACCTGAGCCTCGTTATCCAGGGCCGAACCGATCCTCACGTAACTGGAGACGTCGGCAATCGCGACGTACAACTTCCAACCGCCGGAGAACAGGCGCAGCTTGCCAGGCTTGGCTTCGCAGTAGACCGCATCGTCGAAGTCGCGGGCATCTTCGCCGTCAATAGTGACGAACGGCAGATGGCGCAGGTCGATACGTTTTTCTTTGTCTTTCTCTTCGACTTCCGGCTTGAGCTTGGCGGCTTCCTTGAGCACGGCATCAGGCCAGACGTGAGGAATATCGTAGGTGCGCAAGGCAACGTCGATTTCCATGCCCGGCGCCATATAGTTGCCGACCACCTCCACGATATCGCCCTGGGGCTGGAAGCGCGCAGTAGGCCAGTGGGTGATTTTCACCTCGACGAACTGGCCGACCTTGGCGGCGCCATTGCGGCCCGGGGTGATCAGCACTTCCTGCTGGACCTTGGGGTTATCCGGCACAACGAAGCCGATGCCGCCTTCTTCAAAGTAACGGCCGACGATAGATTCGTGGGCACGGGACACCACTTCGACGATCACGCCTTCACGACGACCACGGCGGTCGAGGCCAGAAACCCGCGCCAGGGCACGGTCGCCATCGAACACCAGACGCATTTGCGCCGGGCTCATGAACAGGTCGTCGCTGCCATCGTCCGGTATCAGGAAGCCGAAGCCGTCGCGGTGGCCGGCAATGCGGCCCAGGATCAGGTCGAGCTTGTCTACCGGCGCGTAAGTGCCACGACGGGTGTAGATCAATTGAGCATCGCGCTCCATCGCACGCAAACGGCGGCGCAGGGCTTCGAGCTGGTCTTCGGTGGTCAGACCGAATTCTTCGACCAACTGCTCGCGGCTAGCAGGCGAACCACGATCGGCGAGGTGCGCCAGGATCAGTTCGCGGCTAGGAATAGGGTTTTCATATTTTTCCGCTTCACGAGCGGCCTCGGGATCGAGGGACTGCCAATCGGCCATTAGAGAGTTTTCACCTTGTCTATATGTGGGTTAGTTTGGCATACGCGTATTGAAACGGGAAATTTCAGGTATCAACAAGCGTTTAAAAGACCTTTACGACCCCCGCCACGCACCTTGCACGACCGCTGGTGAAATTTTCCAGGCTTTTTTCATGGCAGGGGTTTACAGCTCAAATATCGCTCCGTATAGTGCGCGCCATCGACGACGGCAACGTTGTTGATGCTGCCCAGGTGGTGAAATTGGTAGACACGCCAGCTTCAGGTGCTGGTGATCGCAAGGTCGTGGAAGTTCGAGTCTTCTCCTGGGCACCAAATTCAGATCAAACCCGCGAAAGCGGGTTTTTTCGTTTCAGGCCTTTGATTTTTAACGGAAAAATTGATTTATATTTTTCGAATCAGGGGTTTACAGATTAAAAACCCCGCCGTATAGTTCGCCCCATCAACAGCGGCAACGTTGTTAGATAATGCCCAGGTGGTGAAATTGGTAGACACGCCAGCTTCAGGTGCTGGTGATCGCAAGGTCGTGGAAGTTCGAGTCTTCTCCTGGGCACCAAATTCAGATCAAACCCGCGAAAGCGGGTTTTTTCGTTTCCGGGGTTTGAAAACTTCCCCAGTGATTTCCCCGTCATCCGCACTTGAGAAGATTTATCGTTTATCCTTGCAATGATTTGTTGCATATAAGCGAGGAACACTTCGGATGATGATCCGTGACAACCGACTCAAGACATCCCTTCTGCGCGGCCTGACCCTCACCCTACTCAGCCTGACCCTGCTCTCGCCCGCCGCCCATTCTGCCGACAAGGTCTCCCTGACCTTATACAACGGCCAACACAAAGAAGTCGGCGATGAACTCGCCAAGGCCTTCGAAGCCAAGACCGGCATCCACGTCAACGTGCGCAAAGGCAGCAGCAACCAGTTGGCCAGCCAAGTCGTCGAAGAAGGTGAGCGCTCCCCTGCCGACGTCATCTACACCGAAGAATCACCGCCCCTGAACAAACTCGGCGAGCAAGGCCTGTTGGCAAAAATCGATGCCAGCACCCTCAATGTACTGCCCAAGGATTACGTGGGTAAAAACGGCGACTGGATGGGCGTGACCGCACGCACCCGCGTCGTAGCCTTCAACCCCAAATTGATTGCGGAAAAAGACTTGCCCAAGTCGGTACTGGATTTCGCCGGCCCCGAATGGCAAGGCAAGGTCGGTTTCGTGCCCACCAGCGGCGCGTTCCAGGAACAAGCCGTGGCAATCATCAAGCTGCACGGTCGCGAAGCCGCGGAAGAATGGCTGACCGGCCTGCGCGCCTTCGGCAAGGTGTACAGCAACAATATGGTCGCCCTCAAGGCCGTGGAAAACGGCGAAGTGGCTACCGTGCTGGTAAACAACTACTACTGGTTCGCCCTGAAAAAGGAAAAAACCAACCTGGACTCCCAGCTGCATTACTTCACCGATGGTGATGCTGGCGGCCTGATCACCGTGTCCTCCGCTGCCGCACTCAAATCCAGCAAGCATCCCAAAGAAGCTCAGCAATTGCTGGCATTCATGGCCAGCGAAGAGGGCCAGCGCGTGATCACCAACACGTCGGCCGAGTACCCGCTGCGCAAGGGCATGGAATCGAACCGCGGCCTCAAGCCATTTAGCGAGCTGCAGCCACCAAAGGTCACCCCCGCAGACCTGGGTAACGCCGAAGAAGCCCTGGAGCTGGAACGTGACGTTGGCCTGAACTGATGAACCCATCGCTTTCCGTCACGGGGTTCACCCCCCGTCGCAAACGCCCGTCAATCTGGCTGCTGCTGCCTGTGCTATTGCTGGTTGGCCTGAGCCTGTTGCCGCTCGCCTATGTCGGGCTCAAAGCCTGGCAGGCGGGCTGGACGGAGGCGGTGCATCTACTGTGGCGACCTTATGTGTTCGGGCTGCTGCGCAACACGCTGGCATTGATGGTCGGCGTGACCCTGACCTGCGGCGTGATCGGCCTGTCCCTGGCCTGGCTACTGGAACGCAGCAACCTGCCAGGACGGCGCATCTGGGGCGTGATCCTGTGCCTGCCGTTTGCGGTGCCGGCGTTTGTCAGCAGCTTTACCTGGGTGTCGCTGAGCGCTCAGTTCGAGGGGCTCGGTGGCGCGATCCTGGTGATGAGCCTGTCCAAATACCCGCTGGTGTTTTTGCCGGTGGCGGCAACACTGCGCAATCTAGACCCCTCCCTGGAAGAATCGGCCCGCACGCTGGGGCTCAACCGCTGGGGCGTGTTCTTTCGCATCACACTCCCGCTGCTGTGGCCATCGCTGCTGGCCGGCTCACTATTGATCGCACTGCACATGCTGGTGGAATTCGGCGCGCTGTCGATTATCGGGTTGCAGACCTTCACCACCGCGATCTACCAGCAGTTCGAACTGGAATTCAGCAATGCCAATGCGGCAATGCTCTCGGCAGTGCTGCTGGTGATGTGCCTGACCCTGCTGTGGCTGGAGCTGCGCGCACGCGGCAAAGGCCGGCATGTGCGCATTGGCCAGGGCGCGGCGCGGCACGCCGAGCAGGTTCGACTCGGCAAGTGGGCGCCATTGGGCCAGGTGTATTGCCTGGCATTGGCGATCATCGGCAGCGGCATCCCGCTGGGCATGCTCGGCTATTGGTTGGCCGTCGGTTCGTCAGCGGCGTTTCCGATGGCCGAGATCAGCGAGGCGCTGCTGTCATCCCTGGCGCTCTCCCTGGGCGGCGCCGCACTGTGCCTGGTACTGGCAGTGCCGGTTGGGCTGCTGGTGGTGCGCTACAAAGGACAGTTGGCAATCTGGGCCGAACGCTTGCCGTATCTACTGCATGCCCTGCCCGGCCTGGTGATTGCGCTGACCCTGGTGTATTTCGCCCTGCATTACATCCCCGCGCTGTACCAGACCTCTGCGTTATTGCTGATTGCTTATGCGCTGCTGTTTTTGCCGTTGGCACAGGCGCCGATTCGTACAGCACTGAACAAGGCGGCGCCACAGCTGGAAGAGGCTGCGCGCACGTTAGGCGCATCGTCCTTCAGTGCGTTTTGCCGGGTGACGTTGCCAATCATCTTTCCGGCGCTGGGGGCGGCGTTTGCCTTGGTATTCCTGGATGCGATGAAGGAATTGACGGCGACGTTGCTGCTCAGCCCGACCGGGTTGAATACCTTGGCGACGGCCGTCTGGGCACATACCTCGAATGTGGAATTTGCGGCGGCGGCGCCGTATGCGGCGTTGTTGATAGTGGTGTCGGGGTTGCCGGTGTATCTGCTCACGACTCGGATGTATCTGAGTCGCTGAAACAGCTATCGCAGGCAAGCCAGCCCCCACAGTGACCGAGTTCCAACTTTGGAATGCAGTTGAATGTGGGAGCTGGCTTGCCTGCGATGAGGCCAGTCCAGACAACCTCACGCCCTGAACTGCCCCAAACTCGCCTTCAACTGCGCCGCCAACCCATCCAACACCTTGCCACTGGCCGTCGTCTCCACCACCGCTTGCGCCGCACGCTCGGCCTGGGCATGAATCACCTCGACGCGCCCACGCACCGCATGCGCGCCCTGGGCTTGATGCTCGGCCGCGCGCGTCGCCAGGCCAATCGCCGCATGCACCTGCTCCACAGAAGCCTGCACCGTCTGCTGCAAGCGCACGCTATCGCGCAGCACCAGCAAGCCCTCACTGGCCTGGCGCCCCGCCTTGCCGATGGTTTCTACGGCCTCACGCGCGCCCTGCTGCAACGCAACAATATGCGCCTGGATATCGCCAGTGGAGCTTTGAGTCTTGCTGGCCAGCGCACGCACTTCATCGGCCACCACCGCAAAGCCGCGCCCAGTCTCGCCAGCCCGTGCCGCTTCGATGGCCGCGTTGAGAGCGAGCAGGTTGGTTTGCTCGGCGATACCGTGAATCACGGTCAACACCACTTCAATTTGTTCGCTTTGCTGCGCCAGCCGTTCGATCACCTGGGAACCGGCCTGCACCTGCCCCGCCAACGCCTCGATCAAGCTGCCAACTTCGGCCGAGGTCCGTGAGTTTTCATCCGTGGCCTGGCGAATATCCACCACCTGCTGCAGGGCCGCCTGCATGGCGTGGCTTTCGGCCTGGGCCTCATCGGCCATTTGCGACAAAGCGCGCAAACTCTCGGCCACTTCATCACGCTGCAAGCCCGCCGCCGCATCGGCGCCAGCATTGCGCAACGTCATGGCGCCGATTTCCACGCCAGTACGCTGGGCCACGTCGCCTGCCTCCCGCACGATGGGCTGCAACTTATCCACAAAGCGATTGACCGCCGAGGCCATATCACCGATTTCATCCTTGCTGTTGATCTGCACGCGCTTGGTGAGGTCGCCTTCGCCGGCCGCCAGGTCATCCATCGCGGCAATCAGCAGCTTCAGACGATTGACCACGCGCCGGCCCAGCACAATAGCGATCAGCAGCAAGACCCCAAGCCCCACCAGCGCCAGACCCATGCCGATACGCCAGCGCAGGGTGCCCGCCGCGTCTTGCACAGCGGCGGCCGTGTTGGCCGTCATTTGCGTGGCAGTGGCTTGCGCCGATTGCAGCCGGGCGCCCATGGCGTTGGCGCTGTCAGCAGCGGCTCCCTTGAGGCTGTCACCCACCAGCTGATCACCGCTGGCGATCAGCGCGGCAAAGCGCTTATCCAAGGCTTGCAGGTCGGCTTCAACCGTCGCGGTCGACACGCCCATGCGCACCTTGCCGATTTCCACGCCGTTGGGGCTGATGGAGGCTTCGACGTAATACACGGAGGGGTCTGTCTTGGCCGCGTCCAGCACCTTGTCCAGGGCACGCTCCCCTGCGCCCTTTGCCAGCAGGGCCTGGTTGATAGGGTTTTCGCGGTTCAGGTATCGGGTCAGGTGCTCGCCTGCGGCGTCGTCATACACCACAAACAGCACATTGGGGTTGCGCTGGGCCCGGCGGGCAAACTCAGAAAGGGTCGGCACGTCACTGTCCCACATGGCACGGGGCGCGACCGAGGCCAGCAGTTGCGCCATGTCATTGGCGGAGTCCTGCAGGTCTTTTTCCAGCGTCGCACGCAACTGCTTTTGCTCTTCCTGCAAGCGCGTGGAAAGCCCGGCTGTGAGGCGCTGGCGCGTGCTGGCGGAGAGGCTGTCCAGGCTGGACGTGACTTCCTTGCCAGCCTGGGCCAGTTCACCAGACAACTTCTGGCTATCTATGCCCAGACGATTGCCCAAATCGGCTTCCAGCGCCGTCACCGTGCTCCGCGTCAGCGCGACGGCCACCAGCACTTGCACCAAAAGAGCGATACCAAGGGTAACGAACACCGGCCGCAACAGACGGCTTTGTAACAACGAGAGAACGGCAGACACTGGAAATCCCTCCACCACGGGTGCCACTAATTTGATAGCACCTCGAAAGAGGGAAACACAGCAAGGGTCGTGCCGTTTGCCAGGCAGAAACGACAAAGGGCTCCCGAAGGAGCCCTTTGCTTTTTACATCAACAGCTTATTACGCGAACGGGTGACGCAGAACGATGGTCTCGTTGCGGTCCGGGCCGGTCGAAATAATGTCGATCGGTGCACCGATCAGCTCTTCCACACGCTTGATGTAGGCGCGGGCGTTGGCTGGCAGTTCTTCCAGGGTCTTGGCGCCCACGGTCGATTCGGTCCAGCCTGGCACTTCTTCGTACACAGGCTGCAGGCCCACGTAGCTGTCAGCGTCAGTCGGGGCAACATCGTTGCCTTGGGCGTCTTTGTAGCCGACGCAGATGTTGATGGCTTCCAGGCCGTCGAGTACATCCAGCTTGGTCAGGCAGATGCCCGAGATGCTGTTCACATCGATAGCGCGACGCAGGATAACGGCGTCGAACCAGCCGCAACGACGAGCACGGCCAGTGGTGGCGCCGAATTCGTGACCTTGCTTGGCCAGGTGTGCGCCAACGTCGTCGAACAGCTCAGTCGGGAACGGACCGGAACCTACACGGGTGGTGTAAGCCTTGGTGATGCCCAGGATGTAGTCCAGGAACATCGGGCCAACGCCCGAGCCGGTGGCAACGCCGCCAGCAGTAGTGTTGGAGCTGGTCACGTACGGGTAGGTACCGTGGTCGATGTCCAGCAACGAACCCTGGGCACCTTCGAACATGATGTCCTTGCCAGCGCGACGCAGGTCGTGCAGCTCGGCCGTCACGTCCAGCATCAGCGGCTTGAGCAGCTCAGCGTATTCCTTGCACTCGGCCAGGGTCTTTTCAAACTCGATGGCTGGCTCTTTGTAGTAACCGACCAGCATGAAGTTGTGGTAATCCACCAGTTCACGCAGCTTGTCTTCAAAGCGCGGCATGTTGAGCAGGTCGCCCACACGCAGGCCACGACGTGCAACCTTGTCTTCGTAGGCCGGGCCGATGCCGCGACCGGTGGTGCCGATCTTCAGTTCGCCACGCGCCTTTTCACGGGCCTGGTCCAGCGCAACGTGGAAGGACAGGATCAGCGGGCAGGACGGGCTGATACGCAGGCGCTCGCGCACCGGTACGCCTTTTTCTTCCAGCTTGGTGATCTCGCGCAGCAGGGCGTCAGGTGCAACCACCACGCCGTTGCCGATCAGGCACTGCACGCCTTCGCGCAGGACACCCGACGGGATCAGGTGCAAGACGGTTTTTTCGCCATCGATGACCAGGGTGTGGCCAGCGTTGTGGCCACCTTGGTAGCGCACTACGGCGGCAGCATGTTCGGTCAGCAGATCAACGATCTTGCCTTTGCCCTCATCACCCCATTGGGTGCCCAGGACTACGACATTCTTACCCATAACACTTGTCCTCATTCGCGCAAACTTGGTGCCGGCGATGGCCGGCAGGAAAACTCAAGAAGCCAGTGGCGATACTTGCCAAAGCCCGTTCTGCTGAATCAATTGCCGGTCGCAGTCCGCTTCACGGGCGGCGGCCAATGGCTGCCCAGGCAAGGCCTGGACTACACGCTGACCCTCACGGCGTAACTGGCAAACCTGCTGCCAGAGCGCTGCGTCCGTACTGTCGGGCATCCAGATGCCACCAGACGGCAGCTCGACCTCAGCACGCCCCAGGGTCACCAGGGTTTTCAGATCGGTGGAAAAACCAGTGGCCGGACGCGCACGACCGAAGTCGGCGCCGATATCGTCATAGCGACCACCTTGGGCGATGGCCTGGCCAACACCCGGAACGAACACCGCGAACACCACACCGGTGTGGTAGTGGTAGCCGCGCAATTCACCCAGATCAAAATACAGCGGCAGCTGCGGGAACCGTGCCGACAAGCGCTCGGCAATCGCCAGCACATCATCCAGTGCCGCCAATACCGGTGCCGGCGCATTGGCCAGGCGCTCACGCGCAGCCACCAGCACTTCACGGCCGCCGCACAGGTCTACCAGCGCGCGCAGCATGCCAGCCAGCTCAGCAGGCACACCCTCGGTGAGGGCGATCACTTCATCGATCGCCTTGCGCTGCAGGGCATCGAACAACTGTTGCTCCACTTCACCGGACAACCCGGCAGCGCGCGCCAGGCCACGGTAGATACCGACGTGGCCCAGGTCCATGTGCACATCCGGCACATCCGCCAGTTGCAGCATGGCCAGCATCAGGCTGATCACTTCAACATCGCTGCTCGGGCTGGCATCGCCGTACAACTCGGCGCCCAACTGGATCGGGCTACGGGAGGACGACAACGCACGTGGCTGGGCATGCAGTACGCTGCCGGCGTAGCACAGGCGGCTCGGGCCTTCGCGACGCAGGGTGTGCGCATCGATGCGCGCCACTTGCGGCGTGATGTCGGCACGGAACCCCATTTGCCGGCCCGATTGCGGGTCGATGACCTTGAAGGTGCGCAGATCCAGGTCCTGGCCCGCGCCGGTCAGCAGGGATTCCAGGTACTCGATATGGGGAGTCACGACAAACTCGTAACCCCAGCTCTGGAACAGATCCAACACCTGGCGACGCGCTACTTCAATGCGCGCAGCTTCTGGTGGCAGTACTTCTTCGATGCCATCTGGCAGCAGCCAGCGGTCTACCGTTGCCATTACGCCATTCCCCTTTGATCCGGGCGGCCAGCCCTCGGCCGAGCCTTGAGTGAAGCAGAAAATACCCGCCCCTTGCATAAACCACGCGCAAGAGCGACGTGACGAACGGCCTGCAAACGGCCTCGTCGGGCACTTTCCTCGAAAAACCTGTCACGCCTGCCGAATCAAACATGCAGACGCAAAAAAGCCGGGAATTTCCCGGCTGCCGCATCATACACCCGTTTTCTGAAAGGATCACCCCGCCAGGCATTTTAGCCGCCCGACGGAGTGCGCCTTACAGAATCACGGGCTGGTTACTTGGACTTTTCCAGGTAGCGGAAGAAGTCGCTGCTTGGGTCCAGCACCAGTACGTCGGTTTTGTTCGCGAAGCTTTCACGGTAGGCACGCAGGCTACGGTAGAACGCGTAGAACTCCTGGTCCTGGCCGTAGGCCTTGGCATAGATCGCCGCGGCTTGAGCATCGCCATCACCACGCGCCTCTTCAGACTCACGGTAGGCTTCTGCCAGCAGTACACGACGCTGACGGTCGGCATCGGCACGGATACCTTCAGCCAACTCGTTACCCTTGGCGCGGTGCTCACGCGCTTCACGCTCACGCTCGGTGCTCATACGCTCGAACACGCTGCGGTTCACTTCCTTGGGCAGGTCAATGGCCTTGACGCGAACGTCGACCACTTCAATACCCAGCTCTTTTTCCGCCATGGTGTTCAGCGAACGGGTGATGTCAGCCATCAGCGCATCACGCTCACCGGATACCACCTCGTGCAGGGTGCGCTTACCAAACTGGTCACGCAGCCCCGATTCCAGACGACGGGACAAACGCTCGTCGGCAATCTGCTTGAGGCCGGAGGTCGCGGTGTAGAAGCGCTCGGCATCCTTGACGCGCCACTTGGCGTAGGCGTCAACCATCACGGCTTTCTTTTCCAGGGTCAGGAAGCGCTGTGTCGGTGCATCCAGGGTCATCAGGCGGGCGTCGAACTTGCGCACCTGGTTGACGTAGGGGACTTTCACATGCAGGCCCGGCTGGACATCCGCCTGGACCACGCGACCGAATTGCAGCAGCACCGCACGCTCGGTCTGAGCGACGATGTAGAAGCAGTTCCAGGCAGCGATGACCACGACGACGCCCACAATCAGGGCGGTCAGCGATTTATTGCTCATCAACGGCTCTCCCTGGTACGTGTTTGCTGTTGCAGCAAGTCAGCGGCCGCACGGGCACTCGCTTCGTTGGCAGCGGCATTCGAACCGGTGGACGGTGCACTAGCGCCGCTACGACCACCTTCGATCATCTTGTCCAGCGGCAGGTACAGCAGGTTGTTCTGCCCACCTTTGCTGCCGGTCACGAGAACCTTGCTGGTGTTGCTGAAGACTTCCTGCATGGTGTCCAGGTACAGACGCTCGCGGGTCACTTCAGGAGCCTTGCGGTACTCGGCGACCAGCTTGGTGAAACGATCTGCCTCACCCTTGGCGCGGGAGACCACTTCATCGCGGTAACCGTTGGCATCTTCAAGGATGCGCTGGGCCTGACCACGGGCTTCCGGCACAACGCCGTTGGCATAGGTTTCAGCCTGGTTGCGCGAACGCTGCTCGTCTTCACGGGCACGGATCACGTCGTCAAAGGCTTCCTGCACTTCACGCGGTGCCGCTGCGCTCTGTACGTTCACCTGAGTGACGGTAATACCAGTGCGATAGGTATCGAGGAACCGTTGCAGGCGCTCCTTGATTTCGCTGGCCATCAATTCACGACCTTCGGTCAGCACCTGGTCCATGGCGGTGGAACCCACCACGTGGCGCAGGGCACTTTCGGTTGCGTGTTGCAGACTGATTTCCGGCTGATCAACGTTCAGCACGAAGTCCTGCAGGTTGCTGATCTTGTACTGCACGGTCAGCGGCACTTCGACGATGTTCTCGTCTTCGGTCAGCATCTGGCCCTGCTTGGTGTACGCACGCTCACGCGTCACGTTCTCCATGTACTTCTTGTCGATCGGCGGGAAATAGATGTTCAGGCCTGGCCCGACAGTCTCGTAGTACTTGCCGAAGCGCAGCACCACGGCTTGCTCCTGCTCGTCCACCACGTAGACCGCGCTGTACAGCCATACGGCCGCGAGCACGACAAGACCCAGGCCCAGCAGGCCATAGCCACCGCCCTTGCTTGTGCGACCGCCGTCGTCACCACCACGTTTTTTTCCACCACCGAACAACCCATTCAGGCTTTCCTGCAGCTTTCGGAAGGCCTCGTCGAGATCCGGTGGCCCCTTGCGGTCGCCGTTATTGCGGCGCTTACCACCCCAAGGATCCTGATTATTCGAGTTGCCACCCGGCTCATTCCAAGCCATAGCGCTCTCCATCTGATAAAGCAAAGACGCACCCACGGCGCGCCGACCAATGCTACAGAATGCCTGCTACTGCGGCACAACCGCTTTCTCAGGCTTTTATTGCAAAGTGTGTTGTTCGATAAACTCTGCCGGTACAACACCCTCTCGGCTGACAAGCCGATTGAGTTCCGAGCGTGGCAATCGAACGGCCAGCAAGCTGACACCTTCTTCGTCGTGTTCTTCTTTCTGTACCGCGCCCAACTCGAAAAACTGTGCACGCAGTCGAGCAAAACGCTGCGGCAAGCGCAAGGTGCCGACGAACAAATCGCTGCCGAGCAATTCGGCAATGGCTTGTTCCAGCAACTCCAAGCCACTGCCATCTCGCGCCGACAACCAGACCCGCTGGGGCTTGCCGTTCTCGTCGCGCTGGATCTGTGGCTCAACGCCTTCAAGCAAATCGAGTTTGTTATAGACCTCGAGGATCGGCAAGTCCTGGGCACCAATCTCGCCCAGCACCACCATGACCTGTTCAATCTGCAACATACGATCCGGTTCGGCCGCATCGATCACGTGCAACAGCAGGTCGGAATTGCTCGACTCTTCGAGCGTAGACCGAAATGCCTCGACGAGCTTGTGGGGCAGGTGACGAATGAAACCCACAGTATCGGCCAGCACAATCGGCCCCAGGTCGTCGATGTCCAGACGCCGCAGGGTCGGATCGAGGGTGGCGAACAGTTGGTCGGCCGCGTACACATCCGACTTGGTCACGTTATTGAACAGCGTGGATTTGCCGGCGTTGGTGTAGCCCACCAACGAAACCGTAGGGATATCCGCACGGGAACGGCCACGTCGCGACTGCTCGCGCTGGCTGCGCACTTTTTCCAGGCGGCCCTTGATCTGGCGCAGGCGAACCCGCAGCAGACGCCGGTCGGTTTCCAACTGGGTTTCACCCGGGCCACGCATGCCGATACCGCCACCCTGACGCTCAAGGTGAGTCCAGCCGCGAACCAGGCGGGTGCTCATGTGATCAAGCTGGGCCAGTTCGACCTGGAGCTTGCCTTCATGGGTACGGGCGCGCTGGGCGAAAATGTCGAGAATCAGGCCGGTACGGTCGATCACGCGACACTCGAAAACACGTTCGAGGTTACGTTCCTGACTGGGCGTGAGGGTGTGATTGAAGATCACCAGATCGGCTTCTTCGGCATGAACCAGGTCGCGCAGTTCCTCGACCTTGCCGCTGCCAATCAGGTATTTGGCGGTTGGCCGATGACGCGGTACGTTAAAAAACGCAACGGTCTCGGCGCCGGCCGAATTTGCCAACTCCTGAAACTCCTGCGGATCTTCGCGCGCCTCAGGGTCCTGTCCATCCAAGTGAACGAGGATTACTCGCTCACCACCACCGTGGCGCTCAAAGAACAAAGGAGACTCCTATCAGGCGTTACCTGGCTCAGCGTCACCCTGTTCATCACCGGCTGCGCTAGGCAGACGGATTGGACGAACTGGAACGACTGTCGAGATAGCGTGCTTGTAAACCATCTGGCTGACGGTGTTTTTCAGCAGGATAACGAATTGGTCGAACGACTCGATCGTACCTTGCAGCTTGATGCCGTTGACCAGATAGATGGAAACCCCAACTTTCTCTTTACGTAAAGTATTCAAGTAAGGGTCTTGTAGCGAATGCCCTTTTGACATGTGCCGCACTCCTTTAAGGATCAATAATAAAAAATCGGAAAATAGATAGCTTATGGCCGTCACACCCCCAAGGATAGACGGCAATTGCAAGGACTCAGCTCAATATGGAGACCGTTCCCAAGTATTTCAAGGCGCGTGACAGATTGTCGCTGTCCAGGCTGTCCAACCAGTGCAAATCGCTCCAGCTGCGCAGCCAGGTGAACTGGCGCTTCGCCAACTGGCGCGTGGCGATGATGCCGCGCTCCTGCATTTCGGCTGACGTCAGCTTGCCATCCAGATGATCCCAGACTTGGCGGTAGCCTACAGCACGTATCGAAGGCAGCCCTGCATGCAGGTCACCTCTTGAACGCAGTGCTACGACCTCGTCCACAAACCCCTGTTCCAACATAATTGTGAATCTTTGTGCAATTCGTTCATGCAGCACCTGGCGATCTGCCGGAGCGATGGCCAGATTCGCCACAGTATAGGGCAATTGTGACTGTCCAGATGCGCCTGCATCAGTACTTTGCGCACTTTGTTTCAGCCGATGTTCAGTCATGGTCTGGCCACTGACGCGCCAGACTTCCAGGGCGCGTGTGAGCCGCTGGGGGTCATTGGGGTGAATACGTGCCGCAGACACCGGATCTACCGCCGCCAACTGATCATGAAGGGCCTGCCAGCCAAGGCGCGCAGCCTCTTCTTCAAGTTCGGCGCGCACCTGGGCATCGGCAGGCGGCATATCGGCCAGGCCTTCCTGCAACGCCTTGTAGTAGAGCATGGTGCCGCCCACCAGCAGCGGGATATTGCCGCGCGCGGTAATCTCGGCCATGGCCGCCAGGGCGTCGGTGCGAAAATCCGCCGCCGAATAGCTCTGCGCCGGATCGATGATGTCGATCAACTTGTGCGGATACTGGGCCAACAGCGCCTTCGACGGCTTGGCCGTACCGATATCCATGTCCCGGTAAACCAGGGCAGAGTCGACGCTGATCAATTCGCAGGGCAGCACCTTGGTCAGCTCGATGGCCAGGTCGGTCTTGCCGGCGGCCGTGGGGCCCATCAGGAAAATGGCGGGAGGCAAGGCACTCATCAGCGGCCGCGCAAAAATAGTTTGTCCAGATCATCCAGGCCCATCTGGGTCCAGGTCGGTCGGCCATGGTTGCATTGGCCGCTGCGCTCGGTGTTTTCCATGTCGCGCAGCAGGCCGTTCATTTCCGGCAGGGCCAGGCGGCGGTTGGCGCGGATGGCGCCGTGGCAGGCCATGGTGCCGAGCAATTCGTTGATATGCGCCTGGATACGATCACTGGTGCCGTACTCCATCAGGTCTGCCAGCACGTCGGCCACCAGGCGGTTGGCCTCGGCCTGCTTGAGCAGCGCGGGAATCTGGCGGATCGCCAGGGTTTCCGGGCCCAGGCGTTGCAGTTCGAAGCCCAGCTTCTGGAACACACTGTGATGTTCTTCTGCGCAGTCGGCTTCACGCTGGCTCACCGCCAGGGATTCGGGCACCAGCAGCGGCTGGCCGCTGAGGCCTTCGCTGGCCATGGCGATCTTCAGGCGCTCGTACATGATCCGTTCATGGGCAGCGTGCATGTCCACCAGCACCAGGCCATGGGCGTTTTCGGCGAGGATATAAATGCCTTTGAGCTGCGCCAGGGCATAGCCCAGCGGCGGAATATCACCGCCGCCTTCAGGCAACGCCACAGCAGCACCCGGCTCGGCACCCGGCAACGGCGCGAAAAACTCACGGTACGCCGCCTGGGCTTCGGCCACCGGCGCCGTCGATTGCGGGCGCGGTGTGTATTGGTACTGATAACCCGCACCGGCACCCGAATTCGGCGCCGTGTAGGCTGGCTGCGCCTGCGGCGATTGCAGCAGGTTGGCCGCCAGGCTCATCTCACCCTGGGGGCCGAACTCGCCGGCTTCCGGACCGCTCGGGCGTACCACGGCCGTGACAATCGGCGCCGACAACTGATCATCCGGGCGCACGTCACCCAAGGCGCGGTGCAGCGTGCCGTAGAGGAAGTCATGCACCATGCGCCCGTCACGGAAGCGCACCTCGTGTTTGGTCGGGTGCACGTTGACGTCGACCACCGAAGGGTCAACCTCAAAGAACAGCACAAAAGTCGGGTGTCGCCCGTTGAACAGCACATCGCGATAAGCCTGGCGCACCGCATGGGCCACCAGTTTGTCGCGGACCGCCCGGCCGTTCACAAAGAAATACTGCAAATCGGCCTGGCTGCGGGAGAACGTCGGCAACCCGACCCAGCCCCACAACCTCAAGCCATTGCGCTCGATCTCAATCGGCAGCGCCTGTTCAAGGAACCCGCCGCCACACACCGCTGCCACCCGCCGAGCACGGGCGGCGTCGTCGTTGGCTTCGTGCAGGCTGAGGATGGTCTTGCCATTGTGGCGCAGGTGAAAGGCCACGTCGAAACGGGCCAGGGCCAGGCGCTTGATGACTTCTTGCAGGTGATCGAATTCGGTTTTCTCGGTTTTGAGGAATTTGCGCCGCGCCGGGGTATTGAAAAACAGGTCGCGCACTTCCACTGAGGTACCCACCGGGTGCGCCGCCGGCTGGACCCGAGGCGCCATGTCGCGGCCTTCGGTTTCCACCTGCCAGGCTTGCTCGGCGCTGCGGGTGCGGGAGGTCAGGGTCAGGCGGGCCACGGAGCTGATGGAGGCGAGGGCCTCACCACGAAAGCCCAGGCTCATGACCCGCTCCAGGTCCTCCAAGTCGCGGATCTTGCTGGTGGCGTGGCGGGCCAGGGCCAGGGGCAGGTCATCCGAAGAGATGCCGCTGCCATCGTCACGTACCCGCAGCAGCTTGACGCCGCCCTGCTCCACATCGACATCAATGCGTTTGGCACCCGAGTCGATGCTGTTTTCCAGCAACTCCTTGATCACCGACGCCGGGCGCTCAACCACCTCACCCGCGGCGATCTGGTTGGCAAGGCGCGGGCTGAGCAATTCAATGCGTGAGCCGCTGTTCAAGGTGGATTCGCTCATCACTGCGCCGCCAATGAAGTACCGGGGATGGTCAACACCTGGCCGATCTTCAACTCATCGGTTTTCAGGTTATTGGCGCTGCGCAAGGCTGCAGGCGTGACCTGGAAACGCACGGCCAGCATGGCAACGGTATCACCGGGCTGCACACGATGGTCACGCGGGCCCTGGGCGATTTTGCCGGAGTCGCGCAGCCAGGCGATATAGGTGCCCGGCGGCGGGTTCTGCTGGAAGAACTGGCGCACACCGGCGCTGATGGAGCGCGCCAGCGCTTGCTGGTGGCTGGCGCTGGCCAGTTTCGACGCTTCGTTGGCGTTGGAGATAAACCCGGTTTCCACCAGGATCGACGGGATATCCGGCGATTTCAACACCATGAACCCGGCTTGTTCTACGCGCTGCTTGTGCAGCGAGGTCACGCGGCCGATATTGCTCAGGACTTTCTGGCCCACGTTGAGGCTGGAGGTCAGCGAGGCGGTCATCGACAGGTCGAGCAGTACGCCTGCGAGCATCTTGTCCTTGTCATCAAGGGAGACGTTGCCGGCCCCGCCGATCAAGTCGGAACGGTTTTCACTGTCGGCCAGCCAGCGCGCAGTCTCGGAGGTAGCGCCGCGATCCGACAGGGCAAATACCGAGGCGCCAAAGGCAGCGGTTGAAGGCGCGGCGTCGGCGTGAATGGAAACGAACAGGTCAGCGCCCTTCTTACGGGCAATTTCGGTACGGCCACGCAACGGAATGAAGTAGTCACCGGTACGGGTAAGCTCGGCGCGGTAGCCTTTCATGCCATTGACCTGGCGCTGCAGTTCACGGGCGATGGCGAGCACCACGTCTTTCTCATGCTGGCCGCGGGAGCCGGAAGCCCCAGGGTCTTCGCCACCATGGCCGGCGTCGATCACCACGATAATGTCGCGCTTGCCTGCCGGGGCAGGCGGCGGTGGTGGCAGCTTGACCTGGGGTTGCGAAGGGTTGACCGGCACCGCAGGCACCGTCGCCACGCTCGGCGTTGGCGCAGGCGGCGGTGCGGCGTCGGCGGGGTTGTCGAACAGGTCGACCACCAGGCGGTTGCCGTACTGGGCGTTGGGGGCCAGGGAGAAGCTTTTGGGGGTCACGGCCTTTTTCAGGTCGATGACCACACGCAGGTCGGTCGGCGTACGCTGGGCCGAGCGCATGGCGGTAATGGGCGTGTTGGCGGTGGAGACTTTCAGCGGCGCGGCCAGGCTGGCACCGTTGATATCGATCACCAGGCGATCAGGCGCCGTCAAGGTAAAGACGCTGTGCTGGACCGGGCCAGACAGGTCGAACACCAGTCGCGTGTTATCCGGCGCTCGCCACAGGCGAACACTTTTCACCTGTGAAGCAGCCAGAGCATTGACAGTCATTGCCGCAAGCAACACCCCCACGACAGCAACCAACGCGCGAAAGCGCATACCTAACCCCACCAATTATTTGAATTCCAATGCCAGAGCAGCACACCACGACTCAGCGCGTGGGCTCTGGGGCAACAACTTCAGCTGACGTCCGTGCTCATGCGGCGTAATGGTAATGGTCAGGTCCGGCTTTGGCAAAAAGCCTGTGCCTTTATTTGGCCACTCGATCAGGCACAGCGCATCATCGTCGAAGTAATCACGGATGCCCATGAACTCCAACTCTTCCGGATCGACCAGGCGATAGAGGTCGAAGTGGAAAGCACGCACGTCGCCGATCTCGTAAGGCTCGACCAACGTGAAGGTCGGGCTTTTTACCGCGCCGGTATGGCCAAGGCCGCGAATAATCCCCCGGGACAATGTGGTTTTGCCTGCGCCCAGATCGCCCTCGAGAAAGATCAACCCGGCCCCTTGCGTGACCTGCGAAATACGCTGACCCAACGCGACCATGGCCTCTTCATCTGCCAGGAAAAGAATTACTTCAGGCACGGCGACTGCTCCTCCAGCAATTGACGAATGGCGGGCATCAGGTCGCTGGCGGCCAAGCCGCGACCAAAACTGCCCTGGCGGTCTCCGGCGGTCGCGTGCAACCACACGGCCAGGCAGCTCGCTTCGTACGCGGGCATACCCTGAGCCAATAGTGCCCCGACCAGACCGGCCAAAACATCACCGAGCCCAGCTGTTGCCATCGCCGGGTGGCCTTGATCACACCGCGACACACGCCCATCCGGGCTGGCAATCAAACTGCCTGCACCCTTGAGGATAGTCACGGCATTGAATCTTTGGCTCAACGCGCGCGCCACCTTAAGGCGATCTGCCTGAACCTGGGCTGTCGAGAGCCCCAACAAACGCGCAGCTTCGCCCGGATGAGGGGTAATTACACAGTTGGCCGGCAGCTCGACGCTGCCAGTGGCCAGTTGATTGAGCGCATCGGCATCCCACACCTGCGGCTGGCTGGCATTGGCCGCGACCGACAACAGGCTCTTGCCCCAGGCGGCATCGCCGAGGCCTGGGCCAATGACGATCACCGAAATTTTTTCCAGCAGGCCCATCAACTGGTTGGCCGAGCTCACGCCGACGGCCATGACCTCCGGCAGCCGAGCCAGAGAGGCCGGCACGTGTTCCGGTCGCGTCGCCAGCGAGACCATGCCGGCGCCGCTGCGCAAGGCACTTTCGCTGCTCAGCAACGCCGCGCCGCCAACGCCACGGTCACCACCGATGACCAGCAGGTGGCCGAATTGGCCCTTATGGGCGTCCGGGGAACGCGCAGCCAGTTGCGGCAAATGGCCGGGCAACAACAGCTGAACGTCGGTAATTGGGTGTTTTGTCTGAGGCATGCGTCTTCAAGCTCCGATGTCTGGCAGAATTATACGCATCTAACCTGTGGTTTCCCGTGTCTCATGCCTGCTATTACCTCCGATCTGCCCGCCCTCGCCCAATCGATCAAAGAATGGGGTCGCGAGCTGGGCTTTCAGCAAGTCGGCATCAGCGGCCTCGACCTGGCTGAGCATGAACAGCACCTGCAACGCTGGCTCGACGCGGGTTACCACGGCGAGATGGAATACATGGGCGCCCACGGCAGCAAACGCTCCCACCCCGACGAGCTGGTGCCCGGCACCTTGCGCGTGGTGTCACTGCGCATGGACTACCTGCCCGGCGACACCCAGATGGCGCAACTACTGGCCCAGCCGGAAAAAGCCTATATATCGCGCTACGCCCTGGGCCGCGACTACCACAAGCTGATCCGCAAGCGCGTGCAGCAACTGGCCGACCGCATCCAGGCGCAGATCGGGCCGTTCGGCTTTCGCGCCTTTGTCGACAGCGCGCCCGTCCTGGAAAAAGCCATTGCCGAGCAAGCGGGCCTGGGCTGGATCGGTAAAAACACCCTTGTGCTCAACCGCAAGGCCGGCAGTTATTTCTTCCTGAGCGAGCTGTTTGTCGATTTGCCCTTGCCGGTAGACCCACCCCACACCACCGAACACTGTGGCCGCTGCACCGCCTGCCTGGACATCTGCCCCACTAACGCCTTCGTCGGCCCCTATGTACTGGACGCCCGGCGCTGCATTTCCTACCTGACCATCGAACTCAAGAGCGCCATCCCCGAAGACCTGCGCCCACTGATCGGCAACCGGGTATTTGGCTGCGATGACTGTCAGATCGTTTGCCCGTGGAATCGTTTCGCCCGACCCACCGCCGAAAGCGATTTCAAGCCACGGCACAATCTGAATAACGCAGAACTGGCCGAATTGTTTATGTGGGACGAGGATAAATTCCTCAGCAGCACCGAGGGCTCGCCCCTGCGCCGCGCCGGTTACGAGCGCTGGTTACGCAATCTGGCGGTGGGCCTGGGCAATGCGCCCTCCAGCATTCCAGTGCTGGAAGCCTTGAAGGCGCGGCGGGACTACCCGTCGGAGTTGGTACGCGAACACGTGGAATGGGCGCTGGAGCAACACGCTGCGCGCTAGTGCACATCGTCGTTGTAGACGAACTTGGGCATTTCCCAGTGAAACCGGATCGCCAGCAGGCGTAACAGGAAGCCACTGAACAGCGTCAGCAGAATCGCTTGCTCGCTGGGCAGCTCCAGGTACAGGCACAGCAAGTAGAACCAGGCAGCCAGGAACGACACGCTGGCATACAGCTCGCGGCGGAAGATCAGCGGGATGTCGTTACAGAAGATATCCCGCAGGATGCCGCCGAATACCCCGGTGATGACCCCGCTGACCGACGCCACCAACATACCGTGGCCCATTTCCAGGGCGGTCATGCAGCCGATCAGGGTGAAGGCCACCAACCCCACCGCATCCAGCGCCAGGAACAGCGAGCGCAGGTGGCGCATCAAGGGCGCGATAAAGATCGTCACCAATGCCGCAACGGAGGTCAGCACCAGGTACTCCGGGTGTTTGACCCAGGTCAGCGGGTAGTGGCCGAGCAACACATCGCGCACCGAACCGCCGCCCAGGGCTGTCACGCAAGCGATCAGCACCACGCCAAACCAGTCCATGCCACGCCGCCCCGCGGACAGGGCGCCAGTCATGGCTTCGGCGGTGATGGCGACGAGGTAGAGCATCAGCAACATGATGGCGATCCTGACAGAGAGGCCGGCAGTCTAATCATTTGCCGAGGGCACCAAAAGGGGGCACTTGGCGATAAACCGCGTCGCCTGTATCGCAGGCAAGCCAGCTCCCACACTTTGAATTTACGAATGCAGCCAAATGTGGGAGCTGGCTTGCCTGCGATGGCGCATTCACTGGCGCCGTAGAATCAAGCCTTGATGAAATGCTTGCGGTAATGCTGCAACTCAGCAATCGACTCGCGAATATCATCCAGCGCCAGGTGCGTGCTGCCTTTATGGAAGCTGTCTTTGACTTCCGGGGCCCAACGCGCAGCCAGTTCCTTCAAGGTCGACACGTCCAGGTTGCGGTAATGGAAGTAACTTTCCAGCCCCTTCATGTGCGTATAAAGGAAGCGACGGTCCTGGCAGATGCTGTTGCCGCAGATCGGCGATTTGCCCTTGGGCACCCATTTTTCCAGGAAGGCAATGGTTTCGGCCTCGGCTTCGGCCATGCTGATGCGGCTGTCGCGCACGCGCTGGGTCAGCCCGGAGTTACCGTGGGTGCGGGTGTTCCACTCGTCCATGGTGGCGAGTACGGCGTCGCTGTGGTGGATGGCGATCACCGGGCCTTCGGCCAAGGTGTTGAGGTTGCTGTCGGTGACAATGGTCGCCATCTCGATGATGACGTCGGTGTCGGGGTTCAGACCGGTCATTTCCAGATCGATCCAAATCAGGTTCTGTGGGTTTTGCATGGCTTGATTCTCTTGGCACCTTGGCGTAGCCGGGCAGTTTAGCAGGCGGGGGCGTGCTAGACTCGCGACCGTTTTACCCAACTTTTGCATTATCGACACGGAACACCAATGGCCAAACGCCAGCTCAACCGTCGCCAAAACTGGCGCATCGAAAAGATTCAAGGTGAACGCGCCGCCCGCGCAGCCAAACGTGAATCCTCCGCCGTGGAAGCGCTCGAGGGCGGCGACCTGGGGCCCGAACAAACCGGCTTGGTGATCGCGCACTTTGGTGTGCAGGTCGAAGTCGAGGCGCTCGAAGGCGAACTCGCGGGCCAGGTGTTCCGTTGCCACTTGCGCGCCAACCTGCCCGCGCTGGTCACCGGCGACAAGGTGGTGTGGCGTGCCGGCAACCAGGGCATCGGCGTCATCGTCGCCCAGTTGCCGCGCAGTACCGAGCTGCGCCGCCCCGACAGCCGTGGGCAGCTCAAGCCGGTGGCGGCCAACGTCGACATGATCGTGATCGTGTTCGCGCCACTGCCCGAGCCCCATGCCAACCTGATCGACCGCTACCTGGTCGCGGCTGAGCATGCTGGTATCCGTCCGTTGCTGCTGCTGAACAAATTCGACCTGATCGACGAGCAGAACGCCCCGGCGCTCAATGCGCTGCTGGCGGTCTATCGCACCCTGGGCTACCCGGTGCTGGAAGTGTCGGCTCACCACGGCAACGGCATGGAACAGCTGCAACAGCAGTTGGACGGGCGGATCAGCGTGTTCGTCGGCCAGTCAGGCGTGGGCAAGTCGTCGCTGGTCAACAGCCTGTTGCCGGAAGTCGAAACCCGCGTGGGCCCGCTGTCGGAACTGTCCGGCCAGGGCACCCACACCACCACCACCGCGCGGTTGTTCCACTTCCCGGGCGGCGGCGAGTTGATTGACTCACCGGGTATCCGTGAATTCGGCTTGGGCCACGTCAGCCGCAGCGATGTGGAAGCGGGCTTCATCGAGTTCAACGACCTGATCGGCACCTGCCGCTTCCGCGACTGCAAACACGACCGCGAGCCGGGTTGTGCGTTGCTCAAGGCACTGGAAGATGGGCGCGTGCAGCAGCAGCGGATGAACAGCTATCGGTCGATTATTGCGAGCTTGCCTGAGAGCAGCTATTGACGGTCAATTTCTTGATACACATAAACCAGCGGGCTGAAAGCCCTAGCCCATTGATTTAACAGGAGCAGGCATCAAGAATTCGAGTCAACTGGGTGGCTGATACGCACATGCCAGCTTGTATTCGGATTTCCTGATGCTCATAATTGCTCCGTCACCAGCGAAAGCTGGCAGGAGTCTGGATCCTTTTCGGAGTTGATCCAGCGGCGCAGAAGGGGCGAAGCAAGCTCCGCTGCGTGTCGAATGAAGCCGCCTTCGGGCGGCTTTGCTTTTTGTGGGGAATTAACATTTGGCTCTCTACTATCACCCCAAACAAGGCGACGTTTTGCTGTGTGACTTCACCCGAGGCTTTGTCGCCCCGGAAATGCTGAAGATCCGCAAAGTCGTAGTGATATCTCCTACCGCGACCCACAGTCGCAAGCTCTGCACCGTGGTGCCAATCTCCTCTACTGCACCAGCGACCCAATACGACTGGCACCATTTGCTACGCACCAATCCACTTCAGTCCGATGGCTATAAAGAGCTATGGGTGAAGTGCGACATGATTTATACCGTCAGCTTTGAGCGCCTCGACAAGTTGCATAGAAAGACTCGCTCCAAAGGTCGAGAGTACTTCGTCCCACGCCTGTGCGCCGACGACATGCGAGGCGTAGTCAGTGGTGTCAAAGCGTACCTCCCACTTTGAACACACATGAAAACGCCCCGAATGATCGGGGCGTTTACGTTTCCAGCGCTTAGATCAACTATGACCCCGGTGCAGGCGCCGTAGGATCCTTGACGCCCCCGTCATCAAACAGGTTCAGCTTCTGGCGCAGCTCATGGGCTGGCAGCGGTTCCTGCTCCGGAGGCAGCGCGTTCGGGTCGGCCGGCACTTCGCCTGGCGCACCGTCGCCCTGGGTCGGTGCCGGTAGCGGTGGTTGATCGCCCTCAATCGCACGCTGGGCTTTTTTGGTCAGCACCACGATGTCGATACGGCGGTTGACCGGGTTGTACGGGTCTTTGGGATCAAACAGCTGCGAGGAGGCAAAGCCCACCACCCGCGCCACTTGCGGGTCCGGGTAGCTGCCGGCCACCAGCGCACGTCGGGCAGCATTGGCGCGGTTGGCCGAGAGCTCCCAGTTGCCGAAATCACCCTGGCCCGCGTAGGGTTTGGCGTCGGTGTGCCCGCTGATGCTGATCTTGTTGGGCACCGCCTTGATGGTGTCAGCCATGGCCAGCAGGATGTCTTCAAAGTACGGCTTCAAGCGCGCACTGCCCGAGTCGAACATCGGCCGGTTGGCGGCATCGGTAATCTGGATGCGCAGCCCCTCGGGGGTGATCTCGAAGGAAATCTGGTCCTTGAACTTCAGCAACTGTGGGTTTTCTTCAACCTTGTTCTGCAATTCCTGCAGCAACAGTTCCAGTCGCTCCTGTTCGACCTGCTCGGCCATGGATTCGACAGTGTCGCGCTCGATCGGGATTTTTTCCTGAGGCGATTCAGTTTGCACTTCCGGGTTGATGGTGCGCTCGGGCGCCAGTTCCGGCGAGCCGCCCAGGTCAATGACAAACGGCGTACCGCTTTCCGAAAAGCCAATCGGGTCTTTGAAGTAGCCGGCGATGGCGATTTTCTGTTCTGGCGTAGCGGTGGACATCAGCCACAACACCAGGAAGAACGCCATCATCGCCGTGGCAAAGTCGGCGAAGGCGATTTTCCAGGCGCCGCCATGGTGGCCCGCAGCGAAGCGCTTGACGCGCTTGATGATGATCGGCTGGTTGTTTTCCATGGCTTAGCGACCGCGAACCGCTTGTTCCAGCTCGGAGAAGCTTGGGCGATGTTTCGGGTACAGCACCTTGCGCCCGAACTCCACAGCCAGCGACGGCGGCATGCCCGAGGCCGATGCCACCAGGCACGCCTTGATCGCTTCGTAGAGGTTGATTTCTTCCTTGGCATCGTGGGCCAGGGAGGTGGCGAGCGGGCCGAAGAAACCATAGGCGGCGAGAATACCGAAGAAGGTCCCCACCAGCGCCGCACCTACGTGCATGCCGATGGCCGCCTGATCGCCTTCGCCCAGGGACGCCATGGTCACCACGATACCCAGTACCGCTGCGACAATACCGAAACCGGGCATGCCGTCGGCGATGCCGGTCACGGCGTGGGAAGGATGCTCCAGCTCTTCCTTGAGGCTGAACAACTCCATGTCGAACAGGCCTTCTAGCTCGTGGGGCGCCATGTTGCCGGAGGACATGATGCGCAGGTAATCACAGATATACGCGGTCATGCGCTCGTCTTTGAGCACGGCCGGGTACTTGGCAAAAATCGGGCTGGCCGCGGCGTCTTCGATATCGCCTTCGATCGCCATCATGCCTTCGCGGCGGCTTTTGTTGAGGATCTCGTAGATCAGCCCCAGCACTTCCAGATAAAACGTGTGGGAGAAGCGCGAGCTGAACATGCCCAGGGACTTCTTGACCACGTGCATGGTCATATAGCCTGGGTTGGCCTGCAAAAATGCGCCGAACGCTGCACCGCCGATAATCAGCACTTCGAAAGGCTGGATCAGTGCGGCGATTTTACCGTGGGAGAGGACGTACCCTCCGACCACACTTGCGATGACGACAATGATGCCGATAATTTTAGCCATAGGAGAGGGGTACTTGCGCCGTCGGGTTCATGGACATATTGGGTGCAGCAGAAAACTCTTGTTCTACTTATCGGCAAAACTGCGCCAGACTATAGCCCGTTAAGGCGAAAAGCCAATTCGGCCCGTTCCGGGCGTGTTGAACGCAAGTGATGATCGCGCCCCAATCATGGCAATTGAAACGACAACCCCAACAAACCGCCCCACTACCCTCGCCGCTTGGATCAAGTGCCTGGACGACGTGCTGCTGCCCGTGCCCCAGGCCAGCCACGAACGCGTGTGCAAAGCTATTCGCGATAGCCGCAGTTCATTGCGAGATATTGCTGAGTTGATGCAAAACAGTCCGGCCCTGGTGCTGAGTGTGATGCGCGAAGCCAACAGCCAAGCCCACGGCAGCCTGGCCGAACCTGCGGAAAACCTTGAAGTCGCACTTAACCGTCTTGGCCTCAAACGTGCCGAAGAGCTGTTGGCGCGCCTGCCTTCGGTACCCGCCCAGGAAATCCCCGTGGCCTTGCGTCAGCTGTTGCTGATCAGCCAGCACGCATCCCAGCAAGCTAACGGTTTGTTCGGCAGTCGCCTGGCGCGGTTGTGGCAGGACATCCACTGGGGCAGCCTGCTGTTTTTGTCGCCACTGTGGCCGATGGCCGTCGCCTACCCCAAGCTTTTGGAAGAGTGGGAGTTGCGGGTGATCCATAAAGGCCAATCGGCACGCCAGGTCGAGCAACAGCTATTCGGCGTGCGCTTGCTCGACCTGTGCCTGGGCCTGACCGAAGCCTGGCACCTGCCGATCTGGGTTTCACAGGGCTACAAGTTGCTGTTGGCCGAGCAACGCCTGCTGGTCAAGGCGCTGCACATTGCCCGTCAAGACGATGCCCTGCGTCACCAGCAATTGCTCGATGCCGAGCCCAACCTGCGACGCTGGCTGAACCAGCCGGCCAATACCGTGTTGCTGGCCAATGGCTTGGCGATGTCGGCCCAGGAATCCTGGACCTGCCCGCACACAGAGCGCTGGCAATACCTGACGGCGCTGTACCTGCAAACGCCATTGAGCGATGTGCAACAGCAAGCCCACCAGCAAGCGGTGACCAGCGCGCGTACCACCTTGATGCCCGACCTCTGGCACCCGGCGCTGTCGCTGATCTGGCCGTGGCATGTGCAGAAAGTCCATCGCGGCTTGCTACCTGCACCACCGCCCACGGCCGAAGCCTTGGCCGTGTGGCGCACGCGCTGCACCGAGTTGCTGGTGGAGCCGAGCCGCTTTGCCAACGCCATGCACCTGACCACTTGCGCCAAGGAAGCCTTGGTCGCCAGTGGCATGCAGCGGGTACTGATATTTATGGCAGATCGCGCCTTGAGCACCTTGCGTGTACACCAGGCCGACGGCCTGCCCAAGGACGCGGCTCACCTGAGCCTGGATGTGGTGAACAGCACACTGCTGCAACGCCTGCTGGAAAAGTCCGCCCAGGTACGCCTGACCCCCGACAACCATGCGCAGTTTTCCGCATTGCTGCCACCGATCCTGCGTCGTCTGTTTATTGGCGAGCATCTGCTGCTGCGCTCACTGAGCTGCAACGGCCGTGTGGTCATGCTGATCGTGGCGGACCAGGGCGGCGGGCCGTTCTCGGAAACCACCGTGCAGGCGTTCGGCAAAACCGCCCAATGCATCGAGAAAGCCCTGCACAGCTTTACCAACCGCAGCGCCTGATGCTTGCGCTACAATCACCGGCCTTTATCGCCAACATTTGTGCCCAGGAGACCTCACATGCCTGACTTCTCTGGCTTGCCGCTGGTGATCGAATCCGCCGACCTGTTGGGTCGCCTCGATTCCAAGCACTTGATACTGGTAGACCTCACCAGTGTCGCCCGCTACGCCGAAGGGCATATCCCCGGCGCGCATTTCGTTGACCCCAAGCGCACCCAACTGGGACAGCCACCGGCACCCGGCCTGCTACCAAGCAAGGCCGACCTGGAAAAACTGTTCGGCGAACTGGGCCACACCCCGGACGCCACCTATGTGGTCTACGACGACGAAGGCGGCGGTTGGGCCGGGCGTTTTATCTGGATGCTCGACGTGATCGGCCACCAGAAATATCACTACCTCGACGGCGGCCTGCTGGCTTGGCTGGAGGAAGGGCACCCGCTTTCCACCGATGTGCCCGCAGCAGCCGGCGGCCCGGTCAGCCTTACGCTGCACGACGGCCCCACAGCCACCCGCGAATACCTGCAAAGCCGTCTCGGCGCGGCCGACCTGGGGATCTGGGACGCTCGTGGCCCGCTGGAGTATTCCGGCGAGAAAGTGCTCGCAGCCAAGGGCGGCCACATTCCCGGCGCGGTGAACTTCGAATGGACTGCCGGCATGGACAAGGCGCGCAACCTGCGTATCCGCCGTGACATGCCGCAAATCCTCGAAGACCTCGGGCTGACCAAAGACAAAGAAATCATCACCCACTGCCAGACTCACCACCGCTCTGGCTTCACCTACCTGGTGGCCAAGGCGCTCGGTTATCCGCGAGTCAAAGGTTATGCCGGTTCCTGGGGCGAATGGGGCAATCACCCCGACACCCCCGTTGAGATTTAAGGTTTAAGGACAGTTATGAAAAAGCAGTTGTTTATCCTCAGCCAGTACTTGCTGCCGCACCACTTGCTGTCGCGCCTGGCTGGTTGCATCGCCGAGTGTCGCGTGCGCTGGTTCAAGAACGCCTTCACTGCCTGGTTCGCTAAGCGCTACCAGGTGGACATGTCCCAGGCCCTGGTGGAAGACCTGACCGCCTACGAGCACTTCAACGCCTTCTTCACCCGTGCGTTGAAAGACGGCGCCCGCCCGTTGGATCCAACCCCAGGTGCAGTGTTGAGCCCTGCCGATGGCGCGGTCAGCCAGCTAGGCCCGATCGAACATGGCCGTATCTTCCAGGCCAAGGGCCACAGCTTCAGCGTGCTGGAACTGCTCGGTGGCGATGCCGCAATGGCTGCGCCGTTCATGGGCGGCGAGTTCGCGACAATTTACCTGTCGCCCAAGGACTACCACCGGGTGCACATGCCACTGGCCGGTACCCTGCTCGAGATGGTGTATGTGCCAGGGCGGATTTTCTCGGTCAACCAGACCACCGCCGAAAACGTGCCGGAACTGTTCGCCCGTAACGAGCGCGTTGTCTGCTTGTTCGACACCGAACGCGGCCCGATGGCCGTGGTGTTGGTAGGCGCGATGATCGTTGCGTCGATTGAAACCGTGTGGGCCGGTTTGGTAACGCCGCCGAAACGCGAGCTGAAAACCTTCCGCTACGACGAAGCGGCCCGCGCGCCGATTCATCTGGACAAGGGTGCGGAACTGGGTCGTTTCAAACTGGGCTCCACTGCCATCGTGCTGTTCGGGCCGGACCAGGTGAAGTGGGCTGAAGAACTGGCAGCGGGTACGCCGGTGCAGATGGGCCAGGGTATCGCACTGCCGAAAGCCTGATATTGCAGTTGATCGTTCCCACGCTCCGCGTGGGAATGCAGCCCGAGGCGCTCTGCGCCCAAAGCGTGACGCAGAGCGTCACTGGAGGCGTTCCCACGCGGAGCGTGGGAACGATCAGTGACAGTGAGATCGGCTTATAGTTGACCGTCGCGGTCACGCAAGCCCAGCAGATACAACACGCCATCCAACCCCAAGGTCGAAATCGCCTGCTTGGCTGACTGCTTGACCAACGGTTTGGCGCGAAAGGCCACGCCCAACCCGGCAATCGCCAGCATCGGCAAGTCATTGGCGCCGTCGCCGACCGCAATGGTCTGCTCCAGGCGCAAGCCTTCCTTATGGGCCAATTCCTTGAGCAGGTCGGCCTTGCGCTGGGCGTCAACAATCGGCTCCACCGCGACGCCAGTCACTTTGCCATCCACCACTTCCAGCTCGTTGGCGAATACATAGTCAATGCCCAGCTTGGCCTGCAACTGCTTGGCGAAGTACGTGAAGCCGCCCGACAGGATGGCGGTCTTGTAGCCCAGTCGCTTGAGTTCGGCGAACAGGGTTTCGGCGCCTTCAGTCAGGCGCAGCGACGCGCCGATCGAGTCCAACACGCCCACATCCAGGCCCTTGAGCAGCGCCAGACGCTCCTTGAAGCTGGCACGAAAATCCAGCTCGCCGGCCATCGCGCGCTCGGTAATCTCAGAAACTTGCTCGCCCACACCGGCCGCCTTGGCCAGCTCATCGATGACTTCGGCTTCGATCAAGGTGGAGTCCATGTCGAACACCGCCAAGCGGCGGTTGCGACGGAACAGGGAGTCTTCCTGGAAGGCGATATCGACATTCAGTTCCTGGGCCACGCTCAGGAAGTCGGCGCGCAGCGCTTGCGCGTCAGCCGGTTCACCGCGCACGGAGAACTCGATGCAGCCCTTGCCTTTGTCAGCCGGGGTGTCCAATGGCATGCGACCCGACAGACGGTCAATATGGTCGATATTCAATCCGTATTGCGCGGTGATCGAACTGACGCGCTGCAGCTGCTCAGCCGTTACCTTGCGGGTCAACAGGGTGACGATATGGCGCTTTTTACCCTGGCCTTCGACCCAGTGCTGGTAATCAGCTTCGGACACCGGGGTGAAACGTACCTGTTGATCGAGCTTATACGCCGTAAACAGGATGTCCTTGAGTACCGAGGAGGCCTGCTCGGTGCTGGGGATCTCCACCAGGATGCCGAACGACAAGGTGTCGTGGATCACTGCCTGGCCGATGTCGAGAATGTTCACACCACCCTGGGCCAGGACGCCGGTAATGGCTGCGGTGAGACCCGGTCGGTCTTCACCCGTGATGTTGATCAGGACAATTTCGCGCAAAGCGCACCCCCAGGCTGGAAAAAAACCGCATTCTACCCACTTTCAGTGACCATCGGGCACAGGCAGCGCTTTGCCGGCCAGGGGCCTGTCGCTATACTGCGCGTCAACTTCACGGACCAAGAGCCGAGCGCAAGTGAACCGGCCCACGCCAGTAAAAACCGATAACTTCTTCCTGCTGATCTTCCGGGCACTGCGCCATCGCCGTGTACCGATTGCATTGCGCATCGCCAGCCATAACGTGATCCTGGTCGCTCTGGCCCTGGTGATCTACGCCTGCGTGATGGGTTTGCAGTTCAAGCAGGCCATGCACGAGCAAGCTGACGCCCTGGGCGCGAGCCTGACAACCCAGACTGCCACTTCGGCGACTGAGTTGCTGGTGTCCAACGACATCCTCAGCCTCAACGTATTGCTCAACAACCTGACCAAGAACCCGCTGGTGGCCCACGCCGCCATCTATAGCGTGGACAACCGGATCATGGCCGAGGCCGGGCAGCGCCCGAAAAACGGCCTGCTCGGTGAGGCCGAAGGCCTGTATCAGAGCAATATCACGTTCCAGGACGTGAAGGCCGGCCAACTGCGTATCAGCCTTGATATGCAACAGTTCCAGCAGCCGATGACCATCAGCCTGCAAAGCATGGGCATCCTGAGCGCGATCCTGCTGGCCTTGGCCCTGGCCTTGAGCCTGCGCCTTGGTCGGCATATCTCCACGCCGTTGATGCAACTGCGCATCTGGCTGCGGGATATCGACGAACACACCCCGGCCACCGATCGCCAGGACGAAATCGGCGACCTCGCGCGCCAGCTCCACACCAGCTTTGCCCCGGAGCCGAAAGCGCCTGAAGTCGAACCTGAGCCTGAGTACGACGACACCGAGGACTACAACGACGAGCCTGAGTTTGAAGTGCGCGACCTGCGCGACCCAGGCTTCGACGAAAGCGCCCCGGTGGCCGGCCTCAAGCCTGCGCCGCGCCATGTGATCAAGGCTGAGGAAGACGAGCTGGACGACGAAGACCCGTTCGCCGACCTGCGCGACACCTCGGCAGCCGCCCCAGTCGCTGCGCCCAAACCGGTTGCGGTCAAGAACGCCGAGCCACAGCACAGTGCTGTACTCGCCGTGCAACTGGGTGCCCAGGAGCAACTGCGCCGCCTGCCCCGCGCCCGCCTGACCGAACTGCTCGAACGCTACCGTGACTGCCTCGACCAGGCCGCTTCGCTCTACCAGAGCGAACTGCACACCCTGAACGATGGCAGCACGCTGATGCTGTTCCACAGCGAAGACAGCGGCGAGGACTACCTGACCAATGCCATCTGCTGCGGCGAGCTGTTGCGCGCCCTGGGCCATGCCCTGCAGATCGAAGTAGCCGACAGCGGCATTACCCTGCAACTGCAGCTGGGTCTAACCGTGGGTGACGACCTGTTTGGCATCAGCCAGATCGACCTGCTGCTGACCGAAATCGCCCAGGATGCCCTGGCCTTGTCCCAGCACAGCCGTAACCTGCTGCTGGTGGAGCGCAAGATCAGTGAGGACACGCTGATCCGCCAACGCGCACGTATCCGCCCGATTGCCAGCCCTGAAGGGGCCAGTTGTGTGGAGCGGTTGATGGAGCCGTATCCGTCGATGCTGGAGCGTCAGTTGGCGCGGATGCATGAGACCCGTAAACCCTGAGGCATAGCGTTATACCTACTGTGGAGCTGGGCTTATGTGGGAGCGGGCTTGCTCGTAAAGGCGGCGTGTCACTCAGCTGATGCGCCCCTGACACACCTCATTCGCGAGCAAGCTCGCCCACACACAAGCCCGCCCCCCCATTTGGGTTGTGGTGCAGCTTAAATCGCAGCCCAACAAAAAGGCCCGCTTATTCAGCGGGCCTTTTGTTTGTGCCCCATTCAGATCAGAATCTGAACACTTCCAAGTCCGTACGAATCGGCGTGGCCATCGGCATCTTCGGTTTTTCCGGGGCCGCAGGCTTGGCCTGGGCGGGGGCCTGCTTACGCGGTTGCGCTTCGGCAATCGGCGGCTGGTTGGCCAATGGTTTGAGCGCCACCGACAACTGCTGTGCCAAGTGCTGCAACAGCACACCCTGGGCCTGGACCTGGGACGCAGTGGTGCCGGCGTGCTCTTCCTGCAGATGCACAATGCGGTTGTCCCGCACCTGCCCGCGACGGTCGATCAGGCGCCACTGTGCATCCAGGATCGCCGGTTGCGACTTGCCGGAATCCAGCCGCGTAATGGTCAGCAACACCTGTACATCCGGGGTGAACCCGGAGGGTCCCGGTGCCAGGACCACACGCTGGCTGTCCAGCTGGCCGGCGACCTGACGCAACATCAACTGGTTGATATCCGACGACAGGCTACCGGCCCAACGACCATCTGTGGAACCTTGCAGGCTGCCGTCGTTCTGACGTTGAAGCAGGGTTTCGCGTTGCAGGTAATCGGCAACCACTACCGGCCCCAGCAATACGGCCATGCCAGCGGTTTGGGCTGGCTGAGCCGGACTTCCGCTGTCCAGCTGGTACAGCGACACCGGTTGATGTGTGCTGCAACCCGCCAACCCCAAAAGGCCAGCGAGCATCAAAAATAGAGGAAGGCGTGGAGCAGTCATCATCCCATCCAAGTGGCTGCCACAAGGCGAACCACAATGTAATACTAAAAATAACCTGAACACGCTCGGCCACGCCGGCGCTGGAAAGGCCATATCATCCGTGAATATGCGCCATGACTCCAGCGCGAAAGCATCGATCTACGCGTTAAATCGTAGATCGAGGCCTCTAGTACCGCTTAAACCGGCGTTTCGACCAGCAAGGCATCCACTCGCTGGAAGCCTCGTGGCAGTTTGTTACCTCGCCGGCCACGCTCACCCTTGTAGTGTTCAAGGTCGTCAGGGCGCAATGACAACGTGCGCTTGCCGGCCTGGAGCACCAGGGTAGAACCTTCCGGGACCACGGCGATGTCAGTCACATACTCCTCGCGACTGGCCACCCGGTCACCGGGAATCCCGATGATCTTG
The DNA here is from genome assembly GCF_041410225.1 of Pseudomonas sp. KT_2_4. Classification (NCBI taxonomy): domain Bacteria; kingdom Pseudomonadati; phylum Pseudomonadota; class Gammaproteobacteria; order Pseudomonadales; family Pseudomonadaceae; genus Pseudomonas; species Pseudomonas sp. KT_2_4. The sequence continues at coordinate 4,388,337 of NZ_CP166962.1, read as the reverse complement.
TTGCCTTTACCCTTGCCCAGCTGCGGCAAGTCGCTGATCTTGAACACCAGCAAGCGCCCTTCGGTGGTCACCGACGCCAGCCAGTTACTCTCCCGATCCTCCACCGGCCTTGGCAGGATCACCTTGGCATTGTTCGGCAGGCTCAACAGCGCCTTGCCCGCCTTGTTCTTGGCCTGCAGGTCTTCACCCTTGACCACGAAACCGTAACCGGCGTCGGAGGCGATGACATACAGCGAATCATCGTCCGGCAACAGCACGCACTCGAAATTCGCCCCCGGTGGCGGCGTGAGGCGCCCGGTCAACGGCTCGCCCTGCCCCCGTGCAGACGGCAGGGTGTGGGCCGGCACCGAATAACTGCGCCCGGTCGAGTCGATAAACACCGCGAATTGATTGGAACGCCCGGCGGCAGCGGTCTTGAAGCCATCACCGGCTTTGTACGAAAGGCCGGTGGCGTCAATATCATGCCCTTTGGCGGAGCGAACCCAACCCTTTTCCGACAGAACGACGGTAATTTTCTCGTTGGGCAACAGCTCGGTTTCGGTCAGCGCCTTGGCTTCAGCGCGCTCGACGATAGGCGAGCGACGGTCATCGCCATAGGTTTCGGCGTCTTTGATCAGTTCGCTGCGCACCAGCTTCTTGAGCTTGGCTTCGCTGCCCAGCAGGGCTTGCAGCTTGGCTTGTTCCTTGAGCAGGGCATCCTGCTCGTCGCGCAGCTTCATTTCTTCCAGGCGAGCCAACTGGCGCAAGCGGGTGTCGAGGATGTAGTCCGCCTGGATTTCGCTCAGCTCGAAACGCGCGATCAGCTCGGCCTTCGGATGCTCGGCGGTACGGATGATATGGATCACTTCATCCAAATTGAGGTAGGCGATCAGCAAGCCGTCCAACAGGTGCAAGCGGCGCTCAACCTTGTCGAGGCGGAATTGCAGGCGGCGGCGCACGGTTTGTACGCGGAACTCTAGCCACTCAACCAGCAGGTTGCGCAGGTTCTTCAACTGCGGCTTGCCGTCCAGGCCGATGATGTTGACGTTGACCCGGTAGCTGGACTCCAGGTCGGTGCTGGCAAACAAGTGCTGCATCAGCACTTCATGATCCACCCGGCTGTTGGTCGGGATGATCACGATGCGGCATGGGTTCTCATGGTCGGACTCGTCACGCAGGTCGGCCACTTGCGGCAATTTCGACGGCTTGGCCTGCATCAACGCGGCGATCTGCTCCAGCACCTTGGCACCCGATACCTGGTGCGGCAGCGCGGTCACAATAATGTCGCCGTCCTCGATGTGGTACACCGCGCGCATACGCACCGAGCCCTTGCCCGTTTCGTACATCTTCAGCAGGTCCGCGCGCGGCGTGATGATTTCTGCTTCGGTCGGGTAATCCGGGCCCTGGATATGCTCGCAGAGCTGCTCGACCGTAGCTTTGGGCTCATCCAGCAAGCGCACGCAGGCAGTGGCGACTTCGCGCAGGTTGTGCGGCGGCACATCGGTGGCCATGCCGACCGCAATACCGGTGGTGCCGTTGAGCAGGATATTCGGCAAACGCGCCGGCAACACCAGGGGTTCGTCGAGGGTGCCGTCAAAGTTCGGCCCCCAGTCGGCAGTGCCCTGGCCCAGCTCGCTGAGCAGCACTTCGGAATAACGCGACAGCCGCGCCTCGGTGTAACGCATGGCGGCGAAGGATTTGGGGTCATCCGGTGCACCCCAGTTACCCTGCCCGTCCACCAGGGTATAGCGGTAGCTGAACGGCTGGGCCATCAGCACCATGGCTTCATAGCACGCCGAATCACCGTGGGGGTGGAATTTACCCAGCACGTCACCGACGGTACGCGCCGATTTCTTGTGCTTGGAATCGGCGTCCAGGCCCAACTCACTCATGGCGTAGATGATGCGCCGTTGCACGGGCTTCAGGCCGTCGCCGATATGCGGCAAGGCACGGTCCATGATCACGTACATGGAGTAGTTGAGGTAGGCATTTTCGGTGAATTCAGCCAGCGACCGGCGTTCTACGCCATCTAAGCTGTCTGCGAGGATGTCACTCATGCGGGCCTCATCATGGGGTAAGGCGCAGCGGAACTGCCGCTGCGCTGATTCAATTCAAAAAAATCTCGACTCATGGCTGGGCACTCCAGCCGCCATCCGGAGCGGCAAAACGATAGACCATCGGACGTTTTTCACCATCGGCACGCGGGCCGAAATTGTTGTCGATCCCGACCCAGGCACCGTCGGCATCCACCAACAGGGCTTCAGCCAGGCCATACGACTGCGGGTAACGTCGCTGCGGCGTCAGGGCTTCGTCGGCAAACGACCAGCACAGCTCAACCTTGGCCGTGAGCGGGTCGCGCCGGCAGATCTGAAACGCATTGCGCTCCAGGGTAAACAGCTTGCCGTTGAACAGCGACAGGTCAGCAAAGTCCTTGGACACGGCCTTGGCGTTGGGGAACTGCGCCGGTTGCACTTCCTGGCCGGCCTCGCTCAACAATACACAACGGCCATCGCAATCCCATACGCTCTGCCCACGCTTGATCGAGACCAGGCCACGGCGTTCGCGCTCGGCAGCCAGCCAGATCTGATTGCCTTCAGGGTTTACCGCCAGGCCTTCGAACAAGGCATTAAAGTGCAGCAACATGCCACTGGCCCTGGCTTCACGCACCATGCCCGGTGCGATTTTCAACCACTCCGGGGCGCCCGTTGCGGGTACCTGCAACACCGCGGCATGGGCTTCGCTGACAATGTAGCGGTTGCCTGCGGCATCACAGCTGATGCCTTCAAAGTCCAGGTCACCGCCGCGTATGAACGAAGCGGCCTTGGTGCGCGAACGCAAGCCCCAAGGCAGGCCGGACTCGGGCACGGGCGGCACGTCGATCGTCAGCGCTTGCGCGCTCCAGGTCGGCGCACGGGTATCCAGGCGGTAGATCTGGTCGTCATCGCGGTCCGAAACCGTCCACAGCTCGTTGCCACACAACGCCAGGCCCGACAGGTTCCCGCCGCGCATGCCGTCAACCGGGTGTTCCGAGACCAGCTTGAGCTCTGCCACGCTGGCTGCGGCCACCTGGGTGACCGCCATCCCGCTCAACATCAGGATCGCCAGGGCGAAGCCTGTGCGCATCAGCCCAGTACCTCGGCCAGGTTGCCTTTGGATTCAAGCCAGGTCTTGCGGTCGCCGGCGCGTTTCTTCGCCAGCAGCATGTCCATCATTTCCGAGGTGGCGGCGAAGTCTTCCAGGGTCAACTGCACCAGGCGCCGGGTGTTCGGGTCCATGGTGGTTTCGCGCAGTTGCGGCGGGTTCATTTCACCCAGGCCCTTGAATCGCGTGACCTGTGGCTTGCCGCGTTTCTTCTCGGCCACCAGGCGGTCAAGGATGCCATCGCGCTCGGCTTCGTCCAGGGCGTAGAAAATCTCCTTGCCCAGGTCGATGCGGTACAGCGGCGGCATGGCGACGTAGACGTGACCGGCATCCACCAACGGGCGGAAATGCTGGACGAACAACGCGCACAGCAAGGTAGCAATGTGCAGGCCGTCAGAGTCGGCGTCGGCGAGGATACAGATCTTGCCGTAGCGCAACTGGCTCATGTCTGCCGCGCCCGGATCGACGCCGATGGCGACCGCGATGTTATGCACTTCCTGGCTGGCCAGCACTTCGCTGCCATCGACTTCCCAGGTGTTGAGGATCTTGCCGCGCAACGGCAGGATCGCCTGGAACTCCTTGTCCCGCGCTTGCTTGGCGGAACCGCCGGCGGAGTCACCTTCCACCAGGAACAGCTCGGAACGCATCGGGTCTTGCCCGGCGCAATCGGCCAGTTTGCCCGGCAGTGCCGGGCCCTGGGTGATGCGCTTGCGCTCGACCTTTTTGCTCGCCTTCAAGCGCCGGCCGGCGTTGTTGATCGCCAGCTCCGCCAGGGCCAGGCCCAGTTCCGGATGCTCGTTGAGCCACAGGCTGAAGGCGTCCTTGACCACGCCAGAGACAAACGCCGCTGCCTCGCGGGACGACAGGCGCTCCTTGGTCTGCCCGGAGAATTGCGGTTCCTGCATCTTCATCGACAGCACGAACGCGATGCGCTCCCACACGTCTTCCGGCGCCAGTTTGACGCCGCGCGGCAACAGGCTGCGGTATTCGCAGAACTCACGCATGGCATCCAGCAAGCCTTGGCGCAAACCGTTGACGTGGGTGCCGCCCTGGGCCGTGGGGATCAGGTTGACGTAGCTTTCCTGCACGCTGTCGCCACCTTCGGGCAACCACAGCAGCGCCCAGTCCACCGCTTCTTTATTACCCGACAGGCTGCCGCAGAACGGCTCGTTGGGCAGGCGCTCGAAGTCGCTGACCGAGTCTTCCAGGTAAGAGCGCAGGCCGTCTTCGTAGTGCCATTCGACCTTCTCGCCGGTACCTTTGTCTTCAAAGCTGACCAGCAGCCCCGGACACAACACAGCCTTGGCCTTGAGCACGTGCTTGAGGCGGCTGATGGAGAATTTGGGCGAATCGAAATACTTGGGGTCCGGCGCAAAGTACACGCTGGTGCCGGTGTTGCGCTTGCCCACGGTGCCGATCACTTCCAGGTCGGTGGCTTTGTAGCCATCGGCGAAAGTCATCTGGTACTCGTTGCCATCGCGCTTGACCTTGACCCGCACCAGGGTCGACAGCGCGTTGACCACGGAAATACCCACGCCGTGCAAACCGCCGGAGAACTGGTAGTTCTTGTTGGAGAACTTGCCGCCGGCATGCAGCTTGGTAAGGATCAGCTCGACGCCCGGCACACCCTCTTCGGGGTGAATGTCCACCGGCATGCCACGACCGTCGTCGGACACTTCCAGGGAATGGTCGGCGTGAAGGATGACTTGCACCGACTTGGCGTGCCCGGCCAAGGCTTCGTCGACGCTGTTGTCGATGACTTCTTGGGCAAGGTGGTTCGGCCGACTGGTGTCGGTGTACATGCCGGGGCGTTTGCGCACCGGGTCGAGGCCCGAGAGGACTTCGATGGCGTCGGCGTTATAAGAGCTAGCGCTGGGAGTGGCCATGGGGTCTCGTCGTGAGTCGTTCGATTAAAAAGTGACCTGCGATTTTCTACAGTGACGAAAAATCGAAGGATTGAAACTGATCTGCGCCAATGCCGGCAAAGCACAACAGTGCCGGCAATTGCTGGGCGAACCCCTGGTAACCATGGTCGCCACCGGCCTGGATGCGCAAGGCGCAGGCCCGGTAATACTGTTGGGCCAGGCGATAATCCAGGGTTTCGTCCCCGGTCTGCAACCACACCTGATAACGCGCGGCATCCTGGGGCGCCGGTACTTCCAGCTCGGCCAAGGCCGTGACGTGGTCCTGTGTCAACTCCCAGGTCTCATCGGTGTAGAGGTTCTTCTGGGTGCCCAGGTAACCGTCGAACATCCGATGGGGACTGACCGCCGGGTTGACCAGCAACGCCTTGAGACCATGGCGTTCGGCAAGATGGGTTGCATAGTAGCCGCCGAGCGAGCTGCCGACCAGCAGTGGCCGGCCCAGTTGCGCAATCGCTTGCTCCAATTGAAGAATTGCCTGACGAGGGTGGTGATGCAGCGCCGGTACGCGTAACTGGTCGGACAGGCCGAGGGTGCCCATCACGGTGGTCAACTGGCTGGCCTTGTTGGAAGCCGGCGCACTGTTGAAGCCGTGGATATACAGGATCGAAGCGGACATGCCGGGCTCTCCGTGCTGGGGCCAAAGAGGCGCAGTTTACAGGGAATGCAGGCAGAAGCGGACCCAATGTGGGAGCTGGCTTGCCTGCGATGGCGGCGATTGAGTCAACGAGTCAGCGCCAGGTACACCGTCATGGCAGGCAAGCCAGCTCCCACCTTTTGATCAGTGTTTGCAGGCCTTAATAGCCGTTGCTGCCGTAATCGACCGTAAAAGCGAAGCCTTTGACCCGCTCCACCCCCGTTTCCAACCGTCCGTCGCCATGCAAGCGCAACCAGCGATAACCCGGCGCTTGCTCGCTGACCTGGAAATCCTCACTTCCCGGCGCAAACTGGATACAGGTGGACGGCGAAGCCAGCAGTCGCACACCGTTGCGCTCGCCGTCGATTTCCTGATGCACATGGCCCCAAAGCAATGCCTTGGTCTGCGGGAAGCGCTCAAGCACGGCAAACAGAGCCTCGGGGTTGCGCAGGCCAATCGGCTCCATCCATGCACAGCCGATGGGCACCGGATGATGGTGGAAACACACCAGGTGATGGCGATCCGGCGCTTCGCTCAAGGCCTGCGCCAGCCGTTGCAGTTGCTCGTCTTGCAAGTAACCCGGCACCGACCCGGGTACCGCCGAATCCAGCAGGGTGATACGCCAGTTGCCGATATCCACCACCGGTTCGAGCAAATCACTGTGCATGGCAGCCTGGGCCATGACCTGCGGTTCGTCGTGGTTGCCGGGAATCCAGCGCGCCGGGGCGCCAAGGGGAGCGGTCAAATCGCGAAACTGTTGATAGGACGCCAGCGTGCCGTCCTGGGACAAGTCGCCGGTCGCCAGTATCAGGTCGATGGCCGGCTGTTGCGCACGCACCAGCTCGACCACCCGCTGCAGGCTTTCACGGGTGTTCATGCCCAGCAGCGTGGCGTCAGCGTCGGCAAACAGATGGCTGTCGGACAACTGCACCAGCAACACGGCATCAGGATTCACGGCGGATACGCTCGGCAAGGCGCTCTCCCTGGCAACTACAGGAATGGACATTTGGCGCGATTATGCTGGGGCAGGACACAAAGAGGAAACCCAAGGAAGCAGACGCAGTTCACCTCTACCGCACCACTTCAAACTCATGGCCCAAGGCCAGGCAGTGGCTGAGCCATTCACCGAGGAACACATTGAGCTGTGCTTTCTCATCGGGCTGGTGCATGAACACATTCGGGTAAGGATAGATGCTGCGAAAGCGTCGTGCGTGCTCGGCGCTGATCACTTCGGCCATACGGGCGTCGTGGTAGACCTGTAATTCCAGTTGCGGCACCGGCAACCACGGCAGGCTGTGTTCCTGGCGCACCCGCAGGGTGGTGGTGTACGGGCAGGTGAGAATGACTTCCAGGGTCAGCACGCCGAGCATCTGGTCGCCATGGGTGACAGCAATGCGCCGCGCCTGGGGGGCGTGGCGCATGTCCGGGAGCAGGCGCATCAGCCGCGCATAGTTGGCCTCGCAGGCCGCTTGCAGCCCGATCAGGTCTACTCGATAACGTTCCCGTGCCTTTACTGCCATAACCCCCTCACTTCCGCGCGATTAAGCGCAAGCCATTGCAGGGCGATAATGCTGGCTGCGTTGGAAATCTTGCCGTCGCGCACCGCCTGCAAGGCATCTTCGAATGCCCAGGCGGTGACGCGGATATCTTCTGCTTCTTCTTCCAATCCATGGACGCCACCCGCGCCCGAGCTGTCGCAACGGCCCAGGTACAGGTGGACAAATTCGGTACTGCCGCCCGGCGATGGGAAATACTTGGTGATCGGCCACAGCGCGGAGAATGTCAGCCCAGCTTCCTCCTCGGCCTCGCGGTGTGCAACCTCCTCGGGTTGCTCATCCTTGTCAATCAGGCCGGCGACCATCTCCACCAGCCAGGGGTTATCGGCGCGGCCCATGGCGCCGACGCGGAACTGTTCGATCAGCACCACCTCATCGCGCAGCGGGTCGTAGGGCAGCACGCATACGGCGTCATGACGCACGAACACCTCGCGGTTGATCACCCGGCTCATGCCGCCGTCGAATTTTTCGTGGCGCAGTTGCAGGCGATCGAGCTTGTAGAAGCCTTTATAGGCATTGTCACGCTGAACAATCTCGATTTTGTTCGGCGTCGACTTCGCGATGTCCGTCATGGTGTCCCTCGTTAAGCTCGTGCAATGGGCGCCATCCTACGCGCCGACGCCCGTTGATGCAGCCCCTTTGCGGTTGCCGGGAGAGGCGGCGAGCGTCAAACTCACTGCAATCAGTTTAGTGGCGAACTGGCGGCCACGTTGGCAGTCCAAGCGCTACTCTTTTCGCTTTCCATCGATTTACGAAGGACACACATGTCGCTTTTAAAAATCGCCTCCGTGGCCTGTATTGCCTTGACCCTGGGTGCTTGCCAGAGCCTGTTCCAACCTGCCTATCTCAAGCCGCTGGACGTTACTACCGACAAATCGGAGCAGATCAAGCCCGGCTGTGATAGCCCGGCCTGCCCGCTGGTGAATATCGACACCGTGCATTTCCCCACCGAGCCACAACTCGACAGCCTGGTGGAACAGCGTTTGCTGCAAATGACCCGCACCACGCCTGGCGCCAGCGTACCGGCGAGCCTGAACGCCTACCGGAACACCTTCCTGCGTGAGTCGCCTGACCGCCACGGCATGTACTTGCAAGCCAAGGTACGTGACCAGCATGACGGACTGGTGATCGTTGAAGTGTCCAGCTACCTGGACACGGGCGTCGCCCACGGCGAGCCAGGCCGCGGGTTTATCAACTATTCACGGATTCTGCATAAGGAACTGACCCTGGCCGACATGCTGCTGCCCGGCCAGGAGCAGGCGTTCTGGAATACCGCTAAAGTTGCCCACAACAGCTGGTTGATCAGCACCAAGATGGACCGCGATCCGGAGTTCGTGAAGAGCTGGCCGTTTCAGAAAACCCCGAACGTGGCCCTGACCAGCGGCGGCGTGGTGCTCAAGTACAACGTCAGCACCATCGCCCCTTACGCACAGGGGCTGATCGAAATCACCCTGCCCTATACGCGCCTCACCGGCGTGATCAAGCCTGAGCTGATGCCGGCACGCCGCTGATCGGTTGTTATTGCAGGGGAGAGTGGGTGTTTGTCGGATCGCTATCGCGGGCAAGCCCGACTCCCACAGGGGACCGGCTGTGAACACAAAATCTGTGTCCACTTAGGCCAACTGTGGGAGCCGGGCTTGCCCGCGATGACGGCGGTGCAGGCACCGCCGCCTATGGATCAGACCTTCTTGTAGAGCTGGCTACCTTCCTGCTTGAACCGCTCAGCCTGCTCGGCCAAGCCCTTGGCCACATCCACATCCACCGCATCGATGCGCTGGTTGGCCGCGTACTCACGCACTTCCTGGGTGATTTTCATCGAACAGAACTTAGGCCCGCACATCGAACAGAAATGCGCGACCTTGGCCGAATCCTTCGGCAAGGTTTCATCGTGATATGAACGTGCGGTATCCGGGTCCAGGCCGAGGTTGAACTGGTCTTCCCAGCGGAACTCGAAGCGCGCCTTGCTCAAGGCGTTATCGCGAATCTGCGCGCCGGGGTGGCCTTTGGCGAGGTCGGCCGCGTGGGCCGCGATCTTGTAGGTAATGATCCCGGTCTTCACGTCATCCTTGTTCGGCAAGCCCAGGTGCTCCTTGGGCGTGACGTAGCAGAGCATGGCACAACCGAACCAGCCGATCATTGCCGCGCCGATACCCGAAGTGATGTGATCATAGCCGGGCGCAATGTCGGTGGTCAGCGGGCCTAGGGTGTAGAACGGCGCCTCGTCGCAGCACTCCAGTTGCTTGTCCATGTTCTCCTTGATCAACTGCATCGGCACATGGCCGGGGCCTTCGATCATGGTTTGCACGTCGTGCTTCCAGGCGGTCTTGGTCAGTTCGCCCAGGGTTTCCAGTTCGCCGAATTGCGCGGCGTCGTTGGCATCGGCAATCGAACCCGGGCGCAAGCCATCGCCAAGGGAGAAGCTGACGTCATAGGCCTTCATGATTTCGCAGATTTCGTCGAAATGCGTGTAGGTGAAGTTCTCTTTGTGGTGGGCCAGGCACCACTTGGCCATGATCGAACCACCACGGGAGACGATGCCGGTCACGCGCTTGGCAGTCAGCGGCACATACCGCAGCAATACCCCAGCGTGGATGGTGAAGTAGTCGACGCCCTGCTCGGCCTGTTCGATCAAGGTGTCGCGGAACAGCTCCCAGGTCAGGTCTTCGGCGGCGCCCCCGACTTTTTCCAGGGCCTGGTAGATCGGCACGGTACCGATTGGCACTGGCGAGTTGCGGATGATCCACTCGCGGGTTTCGTGGATGTGTTTACCGGTGGACAGGTCCATCACCGTGTCCGAGCCCCAGCGAATGCCCCAGGTGAGCTTCGCCACTTCCTCTTCGATGGACGACCCCAGGGCGCTGTTGCCAATGTTGCCGTTGATCTTCACCAGGAAGTTACGGCCGATGATCATCGGTTCCAGCTCGGTGTGGTTGATGTTGGCCGGGATGATCGCGCGGCCCCGGGCGATTTCTTCGCGTACGAATTCAGGCGTGATGATTTTCGGCACGCTGGCGCCGAAGCTGTGGCCGGCATGCTGCTGATCCAGCAAGCCACTGGCACGGGCTTCTTCAAGCTTCATGTTTTCGCGGATGGCGACGTATTCCATCTCGGCCGTGATGATACCTTTGCGCGCGTAATGCATTTGCGTGACGTTGGCACCGGCCTTGGCGCGGCGCGGGTTCTTTACATGGGCAAAACGCAGGGCAGTCAGTTCGGCGTCGCTCAAGCGCTGCTGGCCGAAGTGCGATGTGAGACCGGGCAGGCGCTCGGTGTCGTCGCGTACTTCGATCCACGGCGAGCGCACGTCGGCCAGGCCTTTGCGCACGTCGATAATCACATTCGGGTCGGTGTAGGGGCCTGAGGTGTCGTAGACGGTAACCGGCGCGTTGATTTCGCCGCCGAAATCGGTGGGCGTGACGTCCAGGCTGATCTCGCGCATCGGCACGCGAATATCCGGGCGGGAGCCCTGCACGTAGATTTTCTGCGAGCGGGTAAACGGCTGCACGGAGCCGGAGTCGACCTTGGCCGATTCACTCAGGTGCACGGTATTTTTTAGTTTTGTACTCATCACGGGCTCTCCAACTTATCCAGGCGGTGGATTTTTGTCGGAGCGAACCTGTGACGGACGGACGCACTGTAACCAGTGCTGTGCTTGGCGCACGAGGGCTGTTCGATTGTCGAACAACATCCCGGACGAAGCACAAGAGGACTCGCCGGGTGACGAGAAATCTTGTTCCCTACGCAGGCGCTAACCTGATCAGGTTCAACGGGATCCGGTATTTACCGATCTCAGCCTTCCAACAAGGCACCCCGACAAGAACGCGGCCAGTCTAGACCATGGCGTGGGCAAATTGCCAATAGCGGTGCATTCAGCGTGATGAATGGCGCGATCGTGGGATTGTTGTGCGCAGGTCCGACCACTACACTCGGGCACTGCTTCAAGGCTTGACGCCAGGAATGGCCAGCCTTAGCCTTGAGCGCTAAATTATAGTCGTAATATTAAAATTAGGGATCGCCTCATGCTGCGCAAACTCTCACTGGCTGTTGCCGTGTCTTGTGCGACCAACGGACTGGTCTGGGCAGCTGAAGCGCCCTTGTCCGCCAACACCGACCTGGTCAGCGTCTATCAGGAAGCGGCGCACAACAACGCCGACCTGGCCGCTGCCCGTGCGCAGTACGGCGCGCAAAAAGAAGTGGTGCCCCAGGCCCGCGCAGGTTTGCTGCCGAATCTGTCGGCCGGTGCCGACAGCAATAACGTGCGCACCCAGATCGATCAACCGGCCGCCACGGCCAACCGTGACGCCCACTCCTGGCGCGCCACCCTGAGCCAGCCGCTGTTTCGCGCCGACCGCTGGTTCCAGCTGCAAGCCGCCCAAGCGGTCAACGAGCAAGCCTCGCTGCAACTGTCGGCCTCCGAGCAGAACCTGATTTTGCAAAGTGCCGAGAGCTACTTCGCCGTGCTGCGCGCCCAGGACAACCTGGCGTCGACCAAAGCCGAAGAAAATGCCTTCAAGCGCCAGCTCGACCAGTCCAACGAACGCTTCGATGTGGGCCTGTCGGACAAGACCGATGTGCTGCAATCCCAGGCCAGCTACGACACTGCCCGGGCCAACCGCATCCTGGCCCAGCGCCAGGTGGACGACGCTTTCGAAGCGCTGATCACCCTGACCAACCGCCAATACAATTCGATCCAGGGCATCGTTCATACGCTGCCGGTGCTGCCGCCGGCGCCGAACGACGCCAAGGCCTGGGTCGAAACCGCCGGGCGCCAGAATCTCAACCTGCTCGCCAGCAATTACGCGGTAACCGCCGCCGAAGAAACCCTTCGGCAGCGCAAGGCCGGCCACTTGCCGACCCTCGATGCGGTTGCGCAATACGAAAAAGGCGACAACGACGCCCTGGGTTTCAGCAACCCGAATCAGTTGCCCATCCCGTACGGTGGCGATGTGTCGCAACGCACCGTCGGCCTGCGCTTGAACATCCCGATCTATAGCGGCGGCCTTACCAGCTCGCAAGTGCGCGAATCCTATTCGCGCCTCGACCAGACCGAGCAACAACGTGAAGGCCTGCGCCGCCAAGTGGTGGAAAACACCCGCAATCTGCACCGTGCAGTCAACACCGATGTGGAGCAGGTGCAAGCGCGCCGCCAGTCGATCATCTCCAACCAGAGCGCAGTGGAAGCCACGGAAATCGGCTATCAGGTGGGCACGCGCAACATCGTCGACGTGCTGGACTCACAGCGCCAGCTGTACGCGTCGGTGCGCAACTACAACAACAGCCGCTACGATTACATCCTCGACAACCTGCGCTTGAAGCAGGCGGCCGGCACGCTCAACCCGGGGGATTTGCAAGATCTGGCGCGCTATCTCAAGGCTGACTACAACCCGGACAAAGACTTCCTGCCGCCGGACCTGGCCAAAGCCGCTGCCGAACAGCTCAAGGCCCGCCCCGGCTATTAAAATGTGGGAGCTGGCTTGCCTGCGATGCAGACACCTCGGTACATCAGGTACACCGAGGTGATGCTATCGCAGGCAAGCCAGCTCCCACATTGGGTTGGTGTTGTCAGTGTTTGATCAGTTTGTCCAAACCGTCCAGTAAACGCTTGAGCGCGCCCCGATTGGCCTGCATCACCTTGAGCCCCGCCTGCGCCATCTTGCGTGCGTCCTGGGGCAACTCAAACAACTGTCGCACCGCTTCGGCCAGCCCATCGGCATCGTCCACCTCTCGCAACGCCCCGGCGTCGCGCATCATCGCGGTGATGTCGAGGAAATTGAAGACATGCGGGCCCATGATCACCGGTTTACCCAGCGCCGCCGGTTCCAGCGGGTTGTGCCCGCCGGTCGGCACCAGGCTGCCGCCGACGAATGCGCTGTCGGCCAGGGCGTAAAGAAACAGCAATTCGCCCATGGTGTCGCCGAGCAGCACCGAGGTGTGCTCGGTAACCGGCTCGCCGCTGGAGCGACGCACGGTGGCAAACCCTTGCTGCACGCAGCGCTCAAACGTAGGGCCAAAGCGCTCCTGATGACGGGGCACCAGAATCAGCAGTGCATTGGGATAGTTCGCCAGCAACTGGCGATGAGCGGCCAGCACCACGTCATCTTCACCTTCGTGGGTACTGGCGGCGATCCAGACCGGACGCTCGCTGGCGCCCCATTGTTCACGCAGGGCAGCGGCGCGGGCCGTCAACTGCGGGTCGATGCTCAGGTCGAACTTGATCGAGCCGGTCACTTCCACGGTTTCAGGACGTGCACCCAGGCTGCGCAAGCGTTCGGCCTCGGTCTCGGTCTGTACGGCGAACAGGCTCATTTCTGCCAGCATCGGCGCCGTCAGCTTGGCAAATCGCGCGTACCCCTTGGCCGAGCGCGCCGACAACCGCGCATTGGCCAGCGCCACCGGGATACCGCGCTGGGCACAGGCGTGGATATGGTTGGGCCACAGCTCGGTTTCCATGATCACCGCCAGCGTAGGCTGCACGCGGTCGAGAAAACGCTTGGCGGCGCACGGTAAGTCGTACGGCAAATAGCAGTGCTGGATGCGGGGTTCGTTGGCGAACAACGCCTGGATCCGCTCGGAACCGGTGGGCGTCATGCAGGTGACGGTAATCGGCAGCTGTGGATAACGCTCCAACAAGCCGCGAACCATCGGGGCGGCGGCAATGCTTTCGCCGACCGACACCGCGTGCACCCAAATCCCGCCGGGCCGCATCACCGGCAAGCCATAGGAAAACCGCTCGCCCACCCGCTTGGCATAAGCCGGCGCTTTGCGCGCACGCAACCACAAGCGTAAAGCCACCAACGGCAGCGCCAGGTAAAACAGACAGCTGTAGAGAGTTCTATTCATGGCGGCGGAGTTTATCGGCTTTTTCAGTCGATCGCCTGCAAGCACTCGGCAAAACGTTTGGCCAAGAAGCGCGCGGCGGGCCCAAGGTGCTCGTCGCGGCGCCACACCAGTTCCACCACCAGGGCGGGCGGGGTCCATTCGCTGGCCAATTCGACCATCTGTTGCTGGTAGGTCGGGTATTGCACGATATGCCGAGGCAGCCAGGCCCAGCCCAGGCCACTCATCAGCCATTCGGCCAATACGTAGAAGCTGTCGGCGCGCCACACCAGGGGGCTGGCCGCCTCGCTGCCGGGGTAGACGCTGGTCTGGGTCGACATCAGCAACTGCCGAAACTGGGCCAGGTGTTGGCACGTCACGTACTGCTCCTTGGCCAACGGGTGATTGACTCCGCACACCGTGACCATTTCCACGCTGCCCACCACCCTTCGCTCCAGGGCTTCGGGAATCTGGTCGTGATAGAACAACAGCCCCAGGTCCGCCTTGCGCTCCACCAGCTTGCGCGCCACATCGCCCTGGGCCGCGCTGGACAACTGCACCTCCAGCAGCGGGTAGTGCACGGCCAGCGCCTCCAGGCTGTCGAGCACAGGCTGGAACAACATCGCCTCATCCTGAGCCAGGCGCAGGCAGGCTTCCTCGCCGCGGGTCAACGACAACGCCCGGCCCGTGAGGCGCTCACACTGGCGCAGCACCTCACGCGCTTCCTCCAACAACACACTGCCGGCCTCGGTCAGGCGCGGTTGCCGGCCGCTGCTACGTTCGAACAGGACAACGCCCAAGTCAGCCTCCAGCAGGGCAATACCACTGCTGACCGCCGATTGCGCCTTGCGCTGCCCCCGCGCCACGGCAGAAAACGAGCGCTGCTCGGCGACGCTGACAAACAGGCGCATCTGCTCCAGATCCCATTGCACGCTCATGGCTCAACCCATCTCAATTCCAGATAGGTAATGACTTTACCCCATCTGGCGAACCTCTAGAATGCCGACCTTATCAAATGCGCATCACCTCGAGGATTGCCCCATGAATGCCGCCTACTACTACTTGGCCATCGCCATCTGCTCGGAAGTGATCGCCACCGTTTCCATGAAAGCCATCAAAGGCTGGAGCACCCCTATTCCGTTGTTGCTGGTGATCGTCGGTTACGGCGTGGCGTTCTGGATGCTGACTCTGGTGGTGCGCACCGTGCCGGTCGGCGTGGCGTACGCGGTATGGGCAGGGATGGGCATCGTCATGGTCAGCATCGCGGCGCTGTTCATCTACGGGCAGAAGTTGGATGTGCCGGCGATGCTGGGGATGGGCCTGATTGTGCTGGGCGTGGTGGTGATTCAGCTGTTCTCGAAAACCGCCGGACACTGACCGCCACTCAACAGCCTGTATACTGCGCCTCTTGTCTTGAACACTGAGGTCGCCGATGCCATCCGTTATTTCCACCGACGTTCTGATTGTCGGCGCCGGGGTTGCCGGCCTCTGGCTCAATGCGCGCCTGCGCGGCCAGGGGTTTTCCACGGTACTGGTGGAAAGCGCCACCCTGGGCGGCGGGCAAAGCCTGAAGTCCCAGGGCATCATCCACGGCGGTGCGAAATACGCCCTGCATGGCGCCCTCACCGGCGCCTCCGAAGCCATTGCCGATATGCCGCGCCGCTGGCGTGAAGCCCTGGCCGGCAACGGCGAGCTGGACCTGTCCGGTGTGCGCGTGCTGTCCCAGGCACATTACTTGTGGTCGCCCGGGACGATTGCCGGCAACCTCACCAGCTTTTTCGCCAGCAAGGCCGTGCGTGGCCGCGTCGATCAGGTCAAGGGCGACGAACTGCCCCTGGCGCTGCAGGACCGTCGCTTCAAAGGCAAGGTCTACCGCCTGGCCGAGCTGGTGGTGGACGTGCCCAGCCTGATCAATCGCTTGGCGCAACTGGCTGGTGACAGCCTGCTCGCAGGTGTGCACATCGAACCGTTGCTGGAGGGTGACACCCTGGTGGGCTTGAAGGTCGATGGCCGTGAGATCCGCGCCCAGCGCATAGTCCTGAGCGCTGGCGGCGGCACGGCAGACTTGCTCGCCGCCCTGGGCCATAGCCAGCCGGCCATGCAAAAACGCCCGCTGCACATGATCATCGCCAAAGGCCCCGGCCTCAAGCCGCTGTACGCCCACTGCCTGGGCGGCGGCACCAAGCCACGGATTACCGTGACCACCCACCCGGCCGCGGATGGCAACTGGGTGTGGTACATGGGCGGTGATATCGCCGAGGCTGACGGTGTGGCGCGTACGCAGCAAGAACAGATCGCCACCGCGCAGAAAGAGCTCGCTCAACTGCTGCCCTGGATCGACATGAGCCAGACCCAGTGGGCCACCCTGCGGGTGGATCGCGCCGAGCCGCTGCAATCGGGGCTGAGCCGTCCCGATAACGCGTTCCTTGCCGAAGACGGCCGCCTGCTGGTCGGCTGGCCCACCAAACTGGCCCTGGCGCCGGACTTCGCCGACCGCGTACTCCACGCTCTGGAGCGCGACGGCATCCGCCCAGGCGCCAATACCCCGCTGCCCGAGCTGCCAGCACCGGCAATCGGCCAACCCGTCTGGGAGCACCTGTTGCCATGAGCCTGCCAACCCTGCACGACCTGCATCGCCCCCTGGGCAGCACCGGCCTGATGGTGTCACCCCTGGGCCTGGGCACCGTCAAGTTGGGCCGCGACCAAGGGGTGAAATACCCCAACGGCTTTCAGATCCCTGGCGACGACGAGGCCCGCATGCTGTTGCGCCAGGCCCGCGAACTGGGCATCAACCTGATCGACACCGCACCGGCCTATGGCATGAGCGAAGAGCGCCTGGGGCCGCTGCTGCGTGACCAGCGCAAGGACTGGGTCATCGTCAGCAAGGTTGGCGAAGAGTTTGCCAATGGCGTGTCCCATCACGATTTCAGCGCGGCCCATACGCGGATGTCGATCGAACGCAGTCTGAAACGACTTGAAACGGATTTTATCGACCTGGTGCTGGTGCACTCCGACGGCAACGACTTGCATATCCTCAACGATTGCGAGGTTTACCAGACCCTGGCGCAGTTGAAGAAAGACGGCAAGATTCGCGGTTTCGGCTTCTCCGGCAAAACCGTCGAGGGCGGCGTGAAAGCGCTGGAACAGGGCGACTGCGCGATGGTCACCTACAACCTCAACGAACAGGCTGAGAAGGCCGTGATCGACTATGCGGCCGCCCACGGCAAGGGCATCCTGGTGAAAAAGGCGCTGGCCAGCGGCCACGTATGCCTGGAACCGGGAATGGATCCAATTCAGGCCAGTTTCACCTTGTTGTTCGCGCAAACGGGCGTCGCCAGTGCTATTGTCGGGACCATTAATCCGCTGCACCTGGCCCATAACGTAGCAACTGCTGCCCGGGTCATTCGTCAACTCTGATGCCGCCCACGCGGCCGACCCCGTCGCAAGAAGGAGCCGACATGCCGCGTACGCTCATAAGAAAGAACCCCAGCAACTTCAAGACACTGCCGCTGCACGTCGAAGCCACCCCCGAAGGCCTGAGCTACCAGAGCGTCGGCATGCCGCTCAACTTCGCCCAGACCCTGCAACGGCGCAAGCCGGTCGAGGTACCAGATGCCGAACGCTTCGCCCTGGAACTGGCGAACCTCGGCGTCTCGGTACGCCTGACCCTGCACTGGCAAAACAAGGACTACTGGGTGCTGGTGCGCCAACGCCGCCAGGACCGTGGCGACGTGGTGCTCAAGCTGATCTCCGGCTACGTCCCGGCCCATGAACTGAACCTGCCGCTGCACACCGCCATCCAGGAAATTGCCGAAGAGTGCCTGCTCGAAACACCCGAAGGCTGGCTCGGCGGGCGCTTCAACGACACCTGGCTGCCGGCGCCCTACTCCGCCGCCCTGCATTACCGCGAAGCCCTACCGTTTCGGCTCAGCCCCTTGTCCGGCGCCGCACGCCCGGTACGCTGCGCCACCATGCAACTGATCGAGCGCCCACGGGCCTACGTGCACCTGCCGACCGCCTCGCTGCAATTGATTTATGACCTGCGCCTGGAAGTGCCGAAGGAAGCCAAGTCCCTCAGTTTGTTTCATGTGGATGAGCGCTTGGAGGGCGACCAACTGGTGGCACGCCTGGATCGTCAGCGTCCGGACCTGTACTTGATGCCGCTCAAAGACGGCGAGCCGCTTGCAGAGTTGTATACCGTCAAGAAGGATCAGCTGTACCCGGCCAGCACGCGCGGCCTGTATCTGGCGGAAAGTTTTGCCCAGCAAGAAGGCTGGCTGGTGCGCGATGAGCGCATTCGCTGGAAGGACTGGCTCAGGCAGCAGGGCCTGGCAGAGCCGGAAAAAGACTCCAAGCTCAAGCGCTTGACCGGCAAGGCGCGGCAGATGCTGCGCAAGATCGTGCCGAAGAAAAGCTAGGGGCGAGCAGGCTCGCCCCACGGGGTATCACTCGTTGTTGCGGATCTTCTCGACAATCGCGGTGGTGGAGCTGTTTTCAACCAACCCCAGCACTTTGACCGTGCCACCGTAGGCACTGACGATGTCCGCACCGACCACTTGGTCGACGCTGTAGTCACCGCCCTTGACCAGCACGTCGGGCTTGACCTGGGCCAACAGATTTTCCGGCGTGCCTTCAGAGAAGCTGATCACCCAGTCCACCGCACCCAGGCCCGCGAGTACCGCCATGCGCCGGTCAACACTGTTGATCGGGCGGCCAGGGCCTTTCAAGCGGCTGACCGACGCGTCATCGTTGACCGCGACGATCAAACGGTCGCCTTGGGCACTCGCCTGCTCCAGGTACGTCACATGCCCGGCGTGCAGGATGTCAAAGCAACCGTTGGTGAACACAATGCTTTCGTTGTGAGCCCGGGCATCGTCAATCGCCAGCAGCAATTGCTCCAGGCCTAGCACACCGCGCTCCGAGCCTTCCGAGCGCTGAATCGCACGGCGCAACTCCGGTGCGCTGATGGCGGCGGTACCCAGCTTGCCCACCACAATGCCCGCCGCCAGGTTGGCCAGGGCCACGGCGTGGGGCAATTCTTCACCGGCAGCAATGGAGGCTGCCAGGGTAGAAATCACGGTATCACCGGCGCCGGTGACGTCGAACACTTCACGGGCACGCGCTGGCAGGTGCATCGCCGGATGGCCCGGACGCAGCAGGGTCATGCCGTGCTCGCCACGGGTCACCAGCAAGGCGCCCAAGTCGAGATCGGCCATCAGCGCCGCGCCCTTGCTCACCAGTTCGTGCTCATCAGCGCAACCGCCGACGATGGTTTCGAACTCACTGAGGTTGGGCGTGAGCAGGCTGGCGCCTCGGTAAACCGAAAAGTCCTTGCCCTTGGGATCGGCCAGCACCGGAATGTTGCGGGCCTTGGCGGCCTGGATCAACACCTGGTGATTCTGCAAGGCGCCTTTGCCGTAGTCGGACAACACCAGCACCTTGATACCTTCGAGCAGTGCCTCGACCTGGTCGCCAAGGGCCAGGGCGTCGGTGGCGAAGGGTTCTTCAAAATCGATACGCAGCAACTGCTGATGACGGCTCATGACCCGCAGCTTGACGATGGTCGGCTGATGGGCGATGCGCTGAAACAACGCACGCACGCCGGCGCCCTGCAGGCTGTTGGCCAGGCTTTCGGCCGCTTCGTCGTCGCCGGTCACCCCCACCAGGGAGGCCGGGGCGCCGAGGGCGGCAATATTGAGCGCGACGTTGGCAGCGCCACCTGGGCGGTCTTCGATTTGCTCGACCTTGACGACCGGTACCGGAGCCTCAGGGGAAATCCGTGAGGTACCACCATGCCAGTAACGGTCGAGCATGACATCGCCGACCACCAAGACAGCGGCTTGATTGAATCGCGGCATGGACAACTTCATGGAGCAACCCACATACAAAATGAACAGGGGCGCGATATTAGCACAGGGTTTGCGATGGCTTGCGACCGCCGCAGGGCAAATGTGGGAGGGGATTTGCTCTCTGTAGGAGCGAGCAAGCTCGCTCCTACATTTCATTTACCCCGTGATGCCGGGTGGATCAGGTGATATCCGCCTGCACCGGTGCATCCAGGCCCATGGCATGCAGGCGGGCGTAGTAACCGTTCTGCGCCAACAACTCGCCGTGGGTACCACGCTCGACAATCCGCCCGTCGTCCATCACCAGAATCAGGTCAGCCTTCTCGATGGTGGACAGCCGGTGTGCGATCACCAGAGTCGTGCGGCCTTGCATGACCTTATCGAGTGCCGCCTGAATATGCCGCTCGGACTCGGTGTCGAGAGCGGAGGTGGCCTCGTCGAGAATCAGCAGCGGCGCATTCTTGAGCAAGGCGCGCGCAATCGCCAGGCGCTGGCGCTGGCCGCCCGACAACAGCACACCGTTCTCACCCACCTGAGTATCGAAGCCCTTGGGCAACTGATCGATGAAGTCCTTGGCATTGGCATCCGCCGCCGCCGCTTCAACGTCGGCACGAGGCGCACCGGCCAGGTCGCCATAGGCAATGTTGTTGGTCACGGTGTCGCTGAACAGGGTCACATGCTGGGTGACCTGGGCAATATGCTTGCGCAGGTTGAGCAGCTTGTAGTCTTCGATCTCGATGCCATCGAGCAGGATCTCACCGCTTTCATGGTGGTAGAAGCGCGGGATCAGGCTGGCCAGGGTCGACTTGCCACTGCCCGAACGCCCCACCAGGGCGATCATCTGCCCAGGCTCGGCGGTGAAGCTGATGTCCTTGAGCACATGGCGATCGGTGCCAGGGTAGGTGAAGTTCAGGTGACGCACTTCCAGGCGACCGCTGACCTTGTCGCGTTCGAGAGTGCCGTGGTCGACCTCAACGTCTTCGTCCAGTTGTTCGAAGATGCTTTCGGCGCCCGCCACGCCTTTCTGGATGGTCGAGCTGACTTCCGAAAGTTGGCGGATCGGCTTGGGCAGCAAGCCCGCCAGGGTGATGTAGGCCACCATGTCACCCGCCGAGGCGTCGCCACGCAGGTACAGCACCAGGAACATCAGCACGGCCATGGCGGAGTAGATCACCAATTGCAGCGCCGGGGTGTAGATCGCCCCGGTGCGGGTCATGCGCAGTTGCTTGTTGGTGTTGCTCTGGCTGGCCTTGAAAAAGCGCTTCTGTTCGTAGACTTCGCCGCCGAAGCTGCGCACCACGCGGTAGCCCTGGATGGTCTCCGAGGCCACGTGGGTCACGTCGCCCATGGCCACCTGGATCTTCTTGCTCTGCTTGCGAAATTTCTTGCTGGCGGTACTGACCATCACGGCAATCAACGGCAGGATCGCGATCATTACCAAGGTGAGGCGCCAGTTCATGTACAGCAAGGAAGCGAACAGGAAGATCACCGTCATGCCTTCGCGAATCACCACCTTGATGGCATCGGTCGCGGCACCCGTGACCATGGTCACGTTGAAGGTAATGCGGGAAATAAGGTGCCCGGAGTTGTGGTTATCGAAGTAACGGTTGGGCAGCGTCAGCAGGTTGTTGAACAGTTGCACCCGCAGGTCGTGGACCAAACCCAGGGAGACCTTGGCCAACAGGTAGTTGCCCAGGAATGAACCCAGGCCCTGCCAGGCCGCGATCAGGATGATCAGCAGCGGCACCGCCTGCAGCAATTGCAGGTCGCGCAAAAAGGGCACGGTCGGGAACAGCACAGCTTCCGGATTGGAAAGACCGTCGACAAAGTACTTGAGGATGTAACCCAGCATCGGTTGGGTCGACGCGAAAATCAGAAATCCAAGGATACTCAACGCGAACAAGCCCATATAGGGCTTAACGTAACTGAGCAGGCGGAAGTATATTTTCAAGCTCGAAGGGCTTGCGCTCGGACTGGAGTCGGTCATATCACGCGGCGTTTTGAAAAAGGAGGCTGACTTTAGCACAGCTTCTCTGTTGTACTTGCACCCGGCGTAAGCCGCGGCCCGGTTGGATCCTACCGGCGACATTACTTAGCCACTAGCTTAAGATGGTCGGCTTTCTCTTTCTGGAATGGCTTTACTGTATGCACTCCAAGCGCCTTACCTATGGCTCAAATCGCGTTTTCGACTTCCTGGTCCTATGGATTTTGCCTGTTGGCTTGTTGCTGCTCCTGAGTGCACTGTTCTTTGTCGGCAATCGCAATGTACTGCACCGAATTGTCTACATCCTGTTCAGCGTACCGACCTTGTTTCTGTTGTGCATGCGTCCTCGGGAGTTCAAGGACCTGCTGCGCGAACCCCTGGCGATCGCGTTCCTGGCGTTCTCCGCCTGGGCGTTGACCAGTCTGCTCTGGAGCCCCGCGCCCAGTTCCGATACCGACCTGTTCAAGCGACCGCTGAATACCTTCATGCTGTTTGGTGGCTGCGGTCTGCTGCTGCATTACCGCAACGAATTGTTCAAACCGATCTTCTTCAGCGCTGCGGTGATTGCGCTGGTGGTGAGCCTGGGTAATCTGGTGGCGTTCGCCAAGGGCTATCAACCTGGCATGCGCATGATCGGTGGTCTGGGCGCCCTCGACAACCCGCTGCTCAGCTCGCACCTGTTTGGCTTTTTCACGGTGTACTGGCTATACGTCTGCATGACCACCCAGCGTCTCAACGTGTTGTGGTTCAGCGTACCGTCCCTGGCGATCATGACCGCTGCGGTGCTGGCGACCGGCTCACGCACGCCGCTGGTGGCGCTGACGCTGGCCATACTTTGGATGAGTTTTGTCAGCCGCAATCGACGCTCAATGCTACTGCTCGCCGGCACCGCCTTGGGCATCGTCGGGCTGATGCTGTTCTATCCTGAATCAATCATTATGCGTGGCAGCTCGTTCCGCTTGGAATTGTGGAGCATGTCTTTGCAGCTTATCGCCGAGCACCCGTGGATCGGCCATAGTTACGACTCCGAGTTGTTCCTGACCTTGGCGGACGGTTATCAACTGCGCGAGCCCCACAGCTTTGCCCTCGGCGTGCTCTATTACGTCGGCATCATTGGTTTTATCCCCTGGGCCTTCATGCTCGGCTGGGGCCTATACAAAGGTTTGAAGGAGCGCGCCCAGCCGCTGTTCATCCTGGCATCGTCCCTGCTGGCCTATGGCATCGGAGCAGGCCTGACCGAAGGCGGCGGCATATTGTCGCGCCCCAAGGAACACTGGTTCCTGCTGTGGATTCCCCTGGCAATTATCACTGGCCTGAGCCTCGCCCAACGCCACCGCAGCCTGCTGCGCATGAAGGTGCAGAACCTCAAGCCCGCGGCGTTTGAACAGCTGTGCAGCAACGCCCACGTGATTGAAGCCGATGGCCTGGGGCCCAAAGTCCTGCGCCTGGAGGACGGCAGTTTCCTCAAACTGTTCCGCCCACGCCGCTGGTACACCTCCGGCAGTTTCAACCCGTACTCCGAGCGCTTTGCCAGCAACAGCGAGCAACTGCGCACCCTGGGCATTCCCACGCCGCACATCCTTGGGCTCTATCGCCTCAGCGATGCCAGCAGCGCCGTGACCTACACACCACTGCCCGGCCTGACGTTGCGCCAAGCGCTGCAAAGCCTGGACAGCAGTCTGCGTGAGTCACTGGTGGAGCGCTTTGGCCGGTTCATGGCGCAACTGCACGAGCGCGGCGTGTACTTCCGCTCGCTGCACCTGGGTAACGTGTTGTTGATGGACGACGGTGAGTTTGCCCTGATCGACGTGGCTGACCTGCGCATCTACCCGTCTTCACTGCGTCACGCCTTGCGCCAACGTAACCTGCGCCACATGCAGCGTTATCCGCAGGACCGCAGCTGGCTGTTCGAAACGCACTTCGAACAACTGCTCAAAGGTTACGCCTCGGTGGCAAGCCCAACCGCCACTGCGAAAATCCGCGAGCAGGTCCAAAGCCTGTAAACACCTGTAGGAGCGAGCTTGCTCGCTCCTACAGGGTGCGGTGCCGGCTCAGCTCTTCTTGAGCGGCGCCAGATACAACCGCACCAGCCCCCGCAAGGTCTTGCGCCCCCAGAACTTCAAAGGGATCTGCTTGAGAATCTCCCGCGCCAACGGACGGTCGCGGTCGGCGGTCTTGAGGAACATCGAGTTCAGGAAGTTGTAGCGAACCGCGTCATAGGCCGGGTGCTCGCTGAACTTCGCGTAGGTCTTGAGGATGTTCTGGATCATGTAGCGGTGGTTCTTGTACGTGTTGTTAGCGTGCTGGCGATACTTGGCCATCACCACGTCAAGGGCGTCGATGGTATAGCCCGCCGCCGTGATCTTCAGTTGGATCAGCAAGTCTTCCAGGGGAATCTGTGGGTCGAAACCACCGACCTCCTCCAGCACTTCGCGACGTATCAGCATGGTCGGCGCCGGTGGAAACGGTTTGCGGTCCAGGAACAGGTCGTCGAAATCCAGACAGCGAAACGGCACGTCGCGACGCTGTTTCTTCTCTGGGTGCAGGTTGCCATCCCCGTCGATCAGCTCGATATTGCCAGCACACATGCCCACCTTCGGCTTGCCGTCCATATACGCCACCTGGGTGGCAATACGGTCCGGCAACATGATGTCATCCGAGCCGAACGGTGCGATCAGGCTGCCCTTGGCGCGAGCAATCGCACCGTTCAAGGTGGCGCTGAGCCCTTGATTCTGCTGCACCTGGAAATCAAAGCCGTGCTCGGCCTGCAAGCGCTGGATGCGTTCGACGCTGTCATCCTTGGAGCCGTCGTCGACCACCAACAGCTCGATATTGGGGTAGGTCTGCCCCAGCACACTGAGAATACTTTGCTCGATGTACTGGCCATGGTTGTAGGAAGCGATGATCACCGAGACCAGGGGTTGTGGCTGATTCATGCTCTACCTACTTCACGCAAACCGGTTTCAATCAGGGTCAGGTACTTGTGCTTGAACTCGTCGAGGGTGTGGTTGGCCTCCAGATAGCGGAACACCTCCTCCCCCTTGGCGCGCAATTGTTCATCGCTCAAGGCCAGGTAAGTATCCAGGGCCGCAGCCAGTTGTTCGACATTGCCCGGGTCGTGGGACAAGCCGCCCGCGCCCTGCACCAGCGGCAGCATCGCCGGGCCGTTGGAGGCAATCACCGGCAGATGGCCGCTCATGCCTTCCAGCAAGGCCAGGCCCAGACCTTCGAACAGCGACGGCATGGTCCAGATATCGAAGCCACGCACGTACTTCATGCCGTCTTCGCGAAAACCCAGCAAGTGCGCACGGCCGGTCAGGCCCAGGCGCTCGATGTCGGCGCGCAGGTCGGCTTCGGCACGGCCGGAACCAATGATGCCCACCTGCGCCTCAGGGTATTTGTCCTTGAGCGTGGCGAAGGCTTGCAGCAGATGGGTATGACCCTTGATCGGCACGAGGCGGCCCAGGGCACCAATCATCCGTGCATCCATGGGCAGGCCCAAGGCCTTGCGTGCGTCTTCACGGGACAGCTGCAAAGCCTCTGCCTGGGGAATGTCGATCGCGTTGGTGACGTAGGTGGTGTTCTCACGGGTGAAGCCGCAGTTGAGGTCTACCAGGTAGTCCTTGACCGCTTCGGACACACCGACAAAGCGCCACGCCGGGCTGACCCAGCGCTGGGTCTGACGTCGACGGTAACCACGGGCGTACTCGCCAAAGCCGTGGGAGATGCCGATGCACAGCGGGATCTTCAACCAGCGGTTGAGCGACAGCATCATGTTCACCGACTTGAACCGGTTACAGATGACCACGTCGAACTTCTGCTCACGGCAGTATTTGTAGATCTGCCACATGGCGCCAAAGCGAATACCCTTGAGAGACTTCTCCGGCAGCTCGAAATAGTGGGAGTGCTCGGCCACGCTCAGGGGCTGGCCGGGCAGCGGGCGCCCACTGAGAAATCCGGAGGTCACCTCGAAACGCTCAGCCGGCAGGGATTTGACGATTTGCTCACCCAAGTCCGCGAAGTCATGGGTCTTGACGTTGTAGTCCGGCTGTAACTGCAAAACCTTGAAACGAGGCTTCATAACTCTCCATGCAGCGATCTGGCTACGGGCACGCAGCCCGGTAAAAAGGGCGGCAGGCGCATAACGGCCCGCCTTCAATCGGCTCTCAGTCCTGCTTCAGGACCCACAACAGCTCGTGGCGGCGCACGGCCTTGCGAAAGAATTCGTTCTCGCCATAGGGCGATGGACTACGGCCCGCCAGCAGTTGCTGCAACCACCTACGCACTCGACGCTTGAACGGCGCTGGCGGCTGCAGGTCGTGCATCATGCCCAGGGCCATGGCCTTGTCCTGCTGCTGGCTCAAGGCGAGGGCGAAACTGCACGGCACCAGCTCCACAGCGCCATCGAAACGCGGCGGCAATGCTACGCCAGCGCCGGAATCGCCCATGGGCCAACGGTCGTTATCATGCAGGTGATTGGCGTAGCCGAGCAATGTGTCGGGCTGCCACGCCAGGCCCTGCAAGGCTTCCAGCACTGCCGCATGGGCGCAGATATGGTCGGCGTGGGGGTCCAGCAACGGCGTGGGCAACACGATGACCTGGGGCCGCGCCTTGAGCAGCAGCGCCCGCAGATCGGCGATCAGGTTGTGCCAAGTCGGCGCGCCATCAGCATCGCCAGGCAGGGCAAAACCATTGAACTGGCGAAACAGCCGCGTATCGGCCAAATCGGCTTCGCGCGAGGCTTGAGGCTGATCCGGCGCGACCTGCATGGCTTGCAACTGCATGCAAAAGTAGCCCAATTGCACGCACTGCGCCTCGGGCACGCCCGCCCAGCGGGGCACGGCGACGCTGTCCCAGGCGCGCAAACGGCCCTTGAGGCGCGCAGCTTCAGCCTTGGGCAGGCCCATGTGCTGATAATGCTCGGCTTCGATTTCACCGGCGGTCAGCGTGACGATCCAGCTTTCAGTCGCCTGGCTGTAAAGGCTGAACGCAGCCAGCTCGGCATCGTCGGCATGGGGCGCGATCACCATCACACGTTGCTGGCGATAGTCGGGCTGGCGAAAGCGCCACAGCGTCGGCTGCCCCTTGATCCGGCAAAAACGCCCGCGCAAGTGGAGCTTGCCCGCCGCCAAGTCTTCGGCGGCGCCGGTCAGGTTCAGATAACGCCGCCCAGCGACGCCGCGTTCGAAGGTTTGCCGGTCCGGGCTTGCCAGGCCCGACAGGTCTACCGCAGGGTCGAAGAAACGCCCCAGCCAGGTACTTTTCAACTCAATGCCGACGATCAGGGTTTCCTCCGCCGCCAACGGCGCATCCAGCAACAGTCGGCCCGCCTCCAGGCGCAAGCCGGGTTGTTCGCTGCCGGCCGGGAACGCGTACTCATAGCTGTCTTTGGGCGAGTAAAACAGGTGATCGGCAAACCAGGCCTCATGGGCGGCCCACAACAGCACCGCAAGGATCAGCGGCAACCACCAGGCAACCAGTACGCCGGTCGCGGCCAACACCAACACGCCGATCAGCAGCGCAATACGTTTGTTACGCCGATGGCGCTTGAGCAGTTGCTGTTTGCGGCTCATACGCTGAACACCGGCACCGGGTTGCACCAGCGCTCCTTGTATTCACGGTCGGAACGCCCGAAGGAGAAGCGCAGTGACTTGTTCGCCGCCCGCGCCTGTTCCCAGGCACTTTGGGTATTGAGGAAACTCAGCACACTGCCAGGGCTGAATGCACGGGTTTCAGGGTCGACGCCGCCGTTGACATACTCGGCGCTGAACCACTCGTTGGACTGCACCTGATACACCAATTGCACTGCAATCGGCGCGTCGTTCAGAAACAGCACCGAGCCGAACAGGAATTCCTTGAGCAACTCCAGCACCTCGGCCAGACGCGCCGCGCCCGCCGCCGGGAAGCCCCAACGACGCTGGAACAGGTCGCAATAAATCGCCGCCAGTTCTACGCTGGAAAACTCACTGACCGCCCGTACCACGCCGCCCGCCTCTTCCAACAGGCGCAGTTCACGCCGCTGGTTATAGCGAAACTTCTTCGACAGGTCTTCGGGCGTGCGCGCCATGGCCAATTGCTCGGCCTGAGGCTTGAGGGTGCTCACGCGCCCCTCGTTCAGCGCCGAGAGGTAGCGCGCACGGTGCCGTAACGGTACCTGCGCATCGGCGGCAATCGGCAGGATGATCTCGGCGTTGCCCAGGTCAAACAGGCCTTTCTTGCCGCTGCGCTTGAGCACGTCCTTGGACAGCGCCAGGTCGCGCCCCCAGGTGGCGATCGCCCCCTTGAACTCCCCCCCTTGCTCCCAGCCCAGGTAGCGCACGGGTATCTGCGCCAGGCCGGCCAGCCGCTCGATCACCTGGGGATGGGTCGCCACGCTGCCGCCGTAACGCTGCCAGGCCTGGGCGTAAACCTCGGCCTCGACAGGCGCCCAGCCACGTTCACGCCAGCCCTGGAAGCGGTTCAGCATTTAAACCACGGCGTCATAAGGGTCCACGCCGTCCTTGACCACCAGGATGTCTTCCATGATCAGGTACTGCAGGTCCGAGCCGAAGAACATGTTCAGCGCGTCGGTCGGCGAGCAGATCATCGCTTCGCCACGACGGTTGAGCGAGGTGTTCAGGGATACGCCGTTACCGGTCAGCACTTCCAGCTCTTTCATCATGTCGTAGTAGCGCGGGTTGTATTCGCGCTTGAGCACCTGGGCACGGGAAGTACCGTCTTCGTGCACCACTTCCGGTACACGGGTCTTCCACTCTTCGGCGACTTCAAAGGTGAAGGTCATGAACGGCGCCGGGTGATCGACCTTGATCATCTGTGGGGCCACGGTGTCGAGCATCGACGGGCAGAAAGGCCTCCAGCGCTCGCGGAACTTGATCTGGTGGTTGATGCGATCCGCCACGCCGGTTGCACTTGGGCAACCGATGATCGAACGACCGCCCAACGCACGCGGGCCAAACTCCATGCGGCCCTGGAACCAGGCGACCGGATTGCCGTCGACCATGATCTTGGCAATGCGCTTAGGCATGTTCTCGATCTTGCGCCAGTTCGGCTTGCTCTCGTGCTTGGCGCACGCGGCAATCACGTCTTCGTTGCTGTAGGACGGGCCGAGGTAGACGTGTTCCATCTTCTCGACCGGTACACCACGAGCATGGGACACGTAGGCCGCCGCACCGACGGCGGTGCCGGCATCGCCGGAAGCCGGCTGTACGAACAGCTCTTTGACGTCGTCACGGGCAATGATCTTCTGGTTCAGCTTGACGTTCAGCGCACAGCCGCCGGCGAAGGCCAGCTTGCCGGTGTCCTTGAGGATGTCGCCCAGGTAGTGGTCGATCATCTGCAAGGCCAGTTTCTCGAACAGCGCCTGCATGCTGGCCGCGTAGTGGATGTACGGCTCGTCGGCGATGTCGCCTTCGCGTTTCGGCCCCAGCCACTCGATCAGTTTCGGCGAGAAGTAGAAACCCTTGCCCTTCTCTTTGTAGCGGCGCAGGCCGATGACATTGGCGTAGTCGGTGTTGATCACCAGCTCGCCGTTTTCAAAGGAGGCCAGGCGCGAGAAATCGTACTTGCTGGCATCGCCGTACGGCGCCATGCCCATGACCTTGAACTCACCGTCGAGCATCTCGAAACCGAGGAACTCGGTGATTGCGCCGTACAGGCCGCCGAGGGAGTCCGGATCGTAGAATTCCTTGATCTTGTGGATCTTGCCGTTTTCGCCGTAGCCGAAGAAGGTGGTGGCGTACTCGCCCTTGCCATCGATGCCCAGGATCGCGGTTTTTTCCTGGAAGCCCGAGCAGTGGTAGGCGCTGGAAGCGTGAGCCAGGTGGTGTTCAACCGGTTCGATCTTGATTTTCTTAGGATCGAAGCCCAGTTGCTCCAGGCACCAGACGATCTTGTTGCGATAGCGTTTGTAACGACGGTTGCCCATCAGGATCGCGTCGAGGGCGCGGTCCGGGGCGTACCAGTAACGCTTGGCGTAGTGCCAGCGCGCCTCGCCGAACAGGCTGATCGGGGCGAACGGGATCGCCACCACGTCAACGTCCGAAGGCTTGATGCCAGCCTGCTCCAGGCAGAACTTCGCCGACTCGTAGGGCATGCGGTTCTTTGCATGTTTGTCGCGTACGAAGCGCTCTTCTTCGGCGGCCGCAATCAGCTTGCCGTCGATATACAGGGCTGCGGAAGGATCATGGCTAAGGGCGCCGGACAGGCCAAGAATCGTCAATGCCACTGGGGTCTAGCCTCTTTTAGTCTGCATGCAGGCGCATCGCGCCTGAAAAAAGTGTGCCTCTCGCCTGGGCGAGAAACAGCTAAAGGGCGGGATTATAGCTTAAAAGCAGAGGGAAGCTGTTAGCGGCAAGCGCCGAGAGGGGCTAGCGGAAGATCTCGATGCTGCCGTCCTTGCTCTGGCGGTAGATCGTGTAAGGCAGCATCAGGGTGTCCATGACACCAGAGGCGACAAATTCAATCGCGATGATCGGGAAGGCATTGCCTTGGCGATCCAGCAGGCTTTGGTCCTTCAGGCTTTTGTCCGGTGCGGGCTCGCCGTTGAGGGTACAAAAGCCGTAGATCACCCCACTGTAGATACGCGGCACGTTTTCGCAGTGGCTGCGCGACTCCTTGAGATTCTGGCTGGCCACGGCATCCGGACGCAAGACGGTATTGATCGTTCCGCAACCGGAGGCCATTAACAAGGTTGAAACCAGCAGTACTTTGAAACCACGACTCACGGACTACTCCTTTCGCCCAGTAAATGGGCTGGGCAGGTGCTTTATACCCATAGGCTTATGAACGGCCTGGACGCCAATAGATGCTGATATTACCGTCGGCCGATTGTCGATAAATCGTATAGGGCAAAACCACCGTATCGGCAACCGCGGACACCGCAATATCTACGAGCACGAAGGGTATGAGGAACCCGGTGGGGTCCGGGGCCGCGTGCAGCATGCAGAAATCAAACGCCACGCCGCTGTAAGCGCGGGGAATGGATTGGCAATAGGTTTTTACGAGCCTGAGCTCACGCGCCGTGTCGCCCTCTTTGCGCATGACGCTATTAACGGTTCCACAACCGCTTAATAACAGCGCAACGACACTTATACCCAGTGCAGCCATTCTTTTTCTTTTCATATCCGAGCCTCGCAAACGGTCAGCCACGCTAGCACCGAGAGATTGGCTCATTCATCCGAGAAGCACCGCCACATTGCGTGGGAAAAATCCGAAATGGTAAAACTTACCTGACTGTTTACACTTGCGCACTTTTTGCGCGCCTTCACTATGCGTGCCCGAGACTCTGGCTGCCTCATGAAAAAAACGCACGCTCGCTTTTCCCTCTTGCTGCCTGGCCTGCTGGCCTTGAGCACCACAGCGCAAGGCGAGGACTCGCCACTGATACTTGACCCCAGCGTGGTCACCGGTTCGCGCAGCGCCAGCCCAACGTTTGATTTGCCCTACTCCGTGGACGGCATCAGCCGCGAACAGATCAGTGACGGCCAACTCGGCATCAACGCCTCCGAAGCCCTGTCCCGCGTGCCCGGCCTGGTGGTGCAGAACCGCCAGAACTATGCGCAGGACCTGCAAATTTCTTCCCGCGGCTTCGGCGCCCGTTCGGCATTCGGCGTGCGCGGCATCAAGCTGGTCGCCGACGGCATTCCCGCCAGTACCCCGGACGGTCAGGGTCAAGCCGCCACCTTCAACCTCGACACCGCCGAGCGCATCGAAGTGCTGCGCGGCCCGGCGGCGACGCTGTATGGCAGCAACGCCGGGGGCGTGATCCAGATGTTCTCCCGCGACGGCGAGGGCCCGCCGCGCATCGGCGCCGAAACCCTGGTGGGCAGCGACGGGCTGAACAAGAACCACCTGAGCGCCGAGGGCGCGGCGAATGGCGCCGGGTTTGTGCTCGACGCCTCGCGCATGGACACCAACGGCTACCGCGATCACAGCAGCGCGCGCCGCGACCAGACCTTCGCCAAGCTCAATTTCCAGCCCGATGACGACAGCAAGCTGGCGCTGATCTACAGCAGCCTGGAGCAGAACGGTACGCAGGATCCGCTGGGACAAACCTGGGCAGCGTACAAGGCCGACCCGCGTTCGGTGAGCGCCAATGCGCTGAACTACAACACGCGCAAAAGTATCGATCATCAGCAATTGGGGATGAATTACGAGCGGTATTTCGGTGGCACCACCTTGCAGGTCAATGCCTACACTGGGCGCCGTAGTGTGATTCAGTACCTGTCGATACCAGGCGGCAGCGCCTCGGACAAACGCGGCGGCGTAGTGGACTTCGACCGAACGTTCTACGGTGGCTCCGTCCATTGGCTGCAACCCATTACCAGCGCACCTGGAGATCTGACCTTGATCACCGGTCTCGACTACGACCGCAGCCAGGATGATCGCCAGGGCTACTCAAATACCGTCAACGGCATACACGGCGTCAAAGGTGTCCTGGGTCGTGATGAAATCGACACCGCCACCAGCCTCGACCCTTTCGTACAGGCCAACTGGTTGCTGGGCGACTGGACTCTGCAAGCCGGCTTGCGTCACAGCACTATGAAGATGGACGTTGACGACCACTTCATCAGCGATGGCGACGACAGCGGCAGTAAGACTCACCAGAAGAACACCCCGTCGATCAGCGCCATGTACGCCTTTACTCCCGACCTGCACGCCTATGTAAGCGCAGGCAAAGGTTTTGAAACGCCGACTCAAGCTGAGTCAGCTTACTCAAACACTTCGAACGGTTTTAACTTCAACCTCAAGCCGTCTGTCAGCAAGCAGTATGAGGTTGGCGTAAAGGCGCGCATCGGCCAGGACACCCGCATTAATGCTGCTCTATTCCAGATCACCACGGACAACGAGTTAGTGATAGCGCGATCAGACGGCGGGCGCTCTACCTACCAAAACGCCGGCCGCACTCTGCGCCGCGGCTTCGAACTAGGCCTGGAAAGCCAACTCAACGACCACTGGAGCACCAGCCTCGCCTACACCCGCCTGCAAGCTCAATACGACAGCGACTTCGTCAATAATGGGAAAACCATCGACAAAGGCAACTACCTCCCCGGCGTGCCACAAACCACCCTGTTCGCCGAACTGAACTGGAAACCACGGGACTGGGTCAGCACCGCCATCGAGGGCCTGTACCGCAGCAAAGTCTACGTAGAAGACACCAACCAGCAAAACGCCGCACCGGCCTACAGCGTCTTCAACTGGCGCGCACGGTTTGAGCAGAAGGTAGAGCACTGGACCTTTCACCAGACCTTGCGCCTGGATAACCTGCTGGATCGCCAGTATGTGGGGTCGGTAATTGTGGGCGACGGCAATGGTCGCTATTACGAAGCCGCGCCGGGACGATCCTGGTATGCGGGGGCTGGGGCGCAGTACCAGTTCTGAATGCAGCGCCTGGACGGGCGCCATCGCGGGCAAGCCCGCTCCCACATTTTGACCGCGTTCACAGATCAAGTGTGGGAGCGGGCTTGCCCGCGATAGATTTAACTGCCGACACCCGCCTCTTTGGGCAAGCGCTGGTCAATCACCTGGTACAGCGCACTGCCCTGCGGCCAGTTACGCATAAATCGCGCACGGTCTTTGGCATACGCAGGGGCGAAGCTGGACAGCGAACCGTGCTGGCACATCGCATCCAGGTCAATCATCGCCCAGCGCCCGTCGCTCCAGAACAGGTTATGGCCCTTGAAATCCCCATGGCTGATGCGCTCGCGGATCAGCTCGGCAAACAACTGGTCCAGCGCCTGCAATTCGCTCTCGGGCGCATCGCCGCTTTCAACATACGGCGCAAAGCGCTCGATGATGTCTGGCCCAGGCAGGTATTCGGTGACCAGGTAGGCACGGCTGCGCAACCACAGGAACCGTTTCTCCAGCACCGCCAGCGGCTTGGGCGTGGCGAAGCCCAGGAAGGCCAGGCGGTTGCCTTCGCGCCAGGAGTGCCAGGCGCGGCTCGGGCGCCAGAAGCGCTTGAGCCAATGGGCAAAGCCCTTGATGTTGTAGCGTTTGATAACCAGCGGCCGGCCAGCCACGTCGACCTTGGCCACGCTCGCCGCGCCACCGGTCTTGTACAGGTGACCCTGGTCGAGCAACGCATCGGCCTGCTCCAGCACCGGCACCATGGCGGCTTCTTCTTCGCGGCGGATCGCACGCAAGCCAAAAGCGCCGCGCACCACGCTGAACAGCGTGCATTCGCGGCCGGTCTTGTCCAGGTAGTCTCTCAAACGCCAGGCGCTGACTTTACGCACCTGCTTTTCCAAGGCTTGCATTGGCAAGGCGTGTTCGCCGTTGGCCAGCAAGTAATACACCAGCAACTCTTCGGTAAAGGGCTCGAGGTTCTTGGGCAGTTGGGCGAAGAACACACCGAGGTTCTCCAGCACTCGATTGCGCGACAACGGCTTGCCCGCCTCTTCGACACGAATACCGGCGCCATCGATCAAATACAGCTTGCCATCCTTGCGCAGCAGGTTGTCCAGGTGCAGGTCTTCTTGCCACAGGCCCTTGGCATGCATCTGGGCAATCGCGCCCAGCGCTTCGGCGAGCACAGCGGTTTGTTCGTCCGCCAACGGCGGCAGGTTTTCGACGGCGAGCCAAGCGTCGGACAGGCTTTGGGCCCCCTCGATAAATTCAAACAGCAGCCAACCGCCCTCGCCGTCCTGCAAGCCATCGGCCAGCAGCAACGGCGTGGTCAGGCCCTGCTCAGCCAACAGGCGCACCCCCGTAAGCTCACGCTGAAAATGCCGCGCCGCCTTGTTGCCCACCAACAACTTGGCCAACACCGGGCGACCCCGCCACACGGCGGCGCCCACATAGCGCTGCCCCGGCAACACCCGTAAAAGGCTCAGCAATTGCAATTGCCCAGGGCCGGCGGCATCCGCCAGGTCGAGGGTCAGTGGCAGGCCGGGGGTACGCCCAGCCGTTTTCAGCTCGGATAAACGCATCAGCGGTTCTCCTTATGGCTGCGGCGCGCGGTCAGGCGCTGGTGCCAAGTGGACACCAGGGCACTGTCCTCGGGCTGCTCAAGGTACGCCGCCAGCAATTGGCGCACCTGCGCGTCCGACCATTGCGGCGCGCGGCGCAGCAGCGGTTCCAGGTCCTTGACCCGGTCACGCCAGCCAAACAGCAGCGGGCGGGTTTTCTCCAGGTCGATCAACTGCGCGGCATAACCCTCACCGGCAGGCTGCAGGAAAATATGCTTGGGGTAAAAACAGCCATGCACTTGCCCGACGCTGTGCAGATGACGCGCCAGCTTGCCGCACGCCAACAGGATCGCACTGTGCTGGGCTGCGCTCAATTGCGACCACTGCTCCAGCAACGAGTCCAGGTCATTCCAGCCATCCAGCGCACGGGTGAGCAGCATCGCCCGGCGCTCGCCCTTGACCTTGCGTTCACCGAAGAACGCCGCTTGCAGGGCCGGTATACCGAGCTTTCGATACAGGCTGATGTTGCGAAACTCGCGGGCAAAACTCGGCTCGCCGAACGGGCGGTGCAAGGTGCGCGTGAGGTAGTTGCTCTGGCGCTTGAGGTAGTAACCCTGCCCCTCAAGCTCCAGGCGATACACACTGCTCCAACCGTCGCCGCTGGTGTTCGGCTCGTCCACTGCATCCAGTTGCTTGGCCCACAGCGCGTCGAAGGTCGCCAGGCCGTTGCGCTCAAGCAGAGCGCGGTCTTCGGCCGCCAGGAAGTCACTCATTCGCGTCCCTCGAAAAACTTCACCACATGGCGAATTCGCTGTTTGTCCGACGCGGTCAGGTGCGCGCGCTGACGATATTGCAGGTAGAAGCGCAGGCGCTGGGTGGCCGACAAGTGATACTTGGCGACTTTGTCCAGGCAGGCCAGGTCTTTGGTGATGCGGTACTTGAGCCAGAAACCGCGCCAGAAATCACCGTTGGGGCAGTCGATCAGGTACAGGGTGCGTTGGTCGTCCACCAGCAGATTGCGCCACTTCAAGTCGTTATGGGTGAAGCGGTGATCGTGCATGGTGCGCGTGTATTCGGCGAGCTGGCGGCTGATGCCATCGACCCACCGGGGGTCTTTGAGGCGCTCATCGTGACGCTCGGCCAGCACCGACAGATCTTCGGTCTTGGGCAGTTCGCGGGTGATCATGGCGCCACGGTTATAGGCCAGGCCCTTACGGTCCAGGCCCCAGGCCACCACGTCGGCGGTAGGGATGCCCCACTTGGCGAAGCGCTTGAGGTTCTGCCATTCGGACTTCACCCGCGGCCTGCCCAAGTAACGACGCAGGCCCTTGCCGGCACCTACGTAGCGCTTGACGTAATAATTGACCCCGCCACGCTCCACCCGGATCACTTCCGACAACGGGTCGCGGGTCAGCCGCTCGCCTTGCAGGGCGAACACCGCGTCCAGGCTTCCAAAGTCATCCGCCAGGGCGGCGTAGGCAGGTTCCAGATTCCAACCCGCCATCAGATCGCATCCCCATATCGCTGTTTACGCGCATACAGCTTTGCTGCCATGCGTTCCAGCGCAGACAACAGCGCGGTTTGCTCTGCCAGGATCTGGCGCAGCGGCTGCTGGAAGTAGGCCTTGAGAAAACGCAGCTTGTCGCGCTGGGTCAAGCCGATCTCCAACGCGGAGTAATACAGGCCGGCCAGGTCTTTGTTGCGCCAACGCACGGGGATCGTCGCACGTACCTGGGCACGGTGCAGGTCGATCACCGACAGCTTGAGGTTGTCGACGCTGATAGGCCGGTCGGTGTGCAGCAGGAAATGGCACAGGTAGCAGTCACGGTGGTTGACGCCGCCGCGGTGCATCGCGCCCACGGTACGCGCCAGCTCAAGGGTCAAGGCATGCT
The DNA here is from genome assembly GCF_041410225.1 of Pseudomonas sp. KT_2_4. Classification (NCBI taxonomy): domain Bacteria; kingdom Pseudomonadati; phylum Pseudomonadota; class Gammaproteobacteria; order Pseudomonadales; family Pseudomonadaceae; genus Pseudomonas; species Pseudomonas sp. KT_2_4. Next base: position 4,351,656 of record NZ_CP166962.1, on the reverse strand, counting down.
TGATGGCCGGCACGGGCGGTTGCTTGACCCAGTCCAGGGTCAGGTCTTCCAGGCTGATGATGGGGGTCAGTTCCTGGGTGATGATGAACGAATGCTGGTCGGCCGGGTTGCTGCCTTTTTCACCGAACGCCACGGCGGTCATGGTCGGTACGCCAAGCGCCTGCAAGCGCTGGATCGCCACCCACTCCTGGCCCGCGCCCAACACCGGTAATTTGGCGGTGACCAGGTTCTTGAGGATTTCGCCCCAGCCGATCCCACGGTGGATCTTCACAAAATAAGGCTGGCCCTCGACCACCGTACGCAACGTACGGCGAGCGGCCAGCTCGCGGAACACCTGGCCTTCCAGCTTCTCGACCTCGGCGAACGCATCGCGTCCGGCCCAGAGGGTCTTGAAGGGTTCGGCTAGAATCAACTTCATCGGTTTGGCTCCGCCAGAATCAGGTCCGCAGCGTACTGCGGCATGCTAAAGAGGTCGGCCGTCTCGGCGAAGGCCAGACCATTGCGACTCCAGGTCGCACGCGCTTGTGGGTCGTCGAGCATATCGACCAAATACTGGTTGAGCTGGGTTTGCTCGAACGGCTCGTCCAACACCCGGCCGCTCTGGGCCTTGTCGATGTAGAACGCATAGCCGCACACCTGGCTCACCAGTACAGGGAGGCCGGCGACCACCGCTTCGACCAGCACCATGCCGGCCGCCTCGTTGTACGCAGGGTGAATCAACAGGTCCGCCCCCAGCAGGAAACGCGGAATATCATTGCGGCCCTTGAAGAACTGCACCTGGTCGCCCAGGCCCAGCGCCGCGCTCTGCAATTGGAATACTTTGGGGTCGTCCTGGCCGATTACAAATAGCCGGGTGCGTTTCTTCAGCCGCGAAGGCAGAGCGGCCAGCGCCTTGAGGCTGCGGTCGACGCCCTTGGTCTTGAACCCCGAACCGATCTGCACCAACAGCAGATCATCCTCGGCCAAGCCAAATTCAGCGCGGAACTCGGCGCGGATTTCGGCGGCGTTCGGCGGGGCGCGGCGGTCGCGGGCAATACCCGGTGGCAACAGGTGAAAACGCTCGGCCTGGGTGCCGTAATACTGGGTAAACAGCTGCTGCTGGTGCTCAGACAACACCATGATCTGCGTCTTGGCGTTTTTATCGAACACGGCGCGCTCGTATTCGGCAAAGTGCTTGTAGCGCCCGAACCAGCGATACATCGGGTTGCGCAGGGTCTGGGCCTTGTCCTCGAACACACCGTCGGCGGCAAAGTACAGGTCCAGCCCCGGCATCTTGTTGAAGCCCACCACGCGGTCCACTGGGCGCTTGGCCAGGTCGGCCTGGATCCAGGCGTAGAGCTTTTCGTTGCGACGGTGGTTGACCAAGGCCTTGACCGGCGCCACCAGCACTTCAAAGCCTGGCGGGATATCACCTTCCCAGATCAGGGTGTACACCCGAATGCTGTGGCCGCGCTGCTGGCATTCCAGGGCGATGCGCATGAAGTCGCGCTGCAGGCCACCGAAAGGGAAGTACTTGTACAGAACAAAAGCCAGTTGCATCAGTGCTGCTCCTCGGCCAGTAACAACGTGCTCAGCCGGCTTGCAACACGCTCAGGGTTCAAGCGCGTGAAGCACAGGGGCGACTCGCGGGCGATGTCGAACCGCCGCAGGTCGTCGGCAGTGGGTTGATAAGTGCACTGTTTTTGCAGGCAAGGCGCGCACGGCCAGTCGCTGGCCAAGTGAATCTGGCCTTTGCCGTAGGCACCGGTAAGGCCTGGGTTGGTGGGGCCAAACAGGGAAATGGTCGGCACGTCCAATGCCGCCGCCAAGTGGCCAAGGCCGGTGTCGACGGCCACGCAGGCACGGGCGCTCGCCAAGACACGGGCAACGCCCGCCAGGTTGAGCTTGGGCAACACTTCGGTGTTGGGCAGGCCGAGGGCCAGGCGTTCGGCCCGCGCCTTTTCGGCGGCGTTGCCCCACGGCAGCTTTACGTCCACGCCCAGGCGGCCCATGCGTTCGGCCAGCTCGCGCCAATAGGCTTCGGGCCAGTGCTTGGTGTCCCAAGTGGTGCCATGCAACAGCAATACGAACGGTTTTTTCGGCGGCAGGCCGAGCAGCTTTTCAACGCTCAGGCCGTAGTCGCCCAGGCGTTGGGGCAGGTCGTAGCCCAGGGCCACGGCAAACAGCTGGCGCAAGCGCTCCACCGCATGCTGCCCACGGGCCACGGCCAGGCGCCGGGAATAAAAGCGCGCAGCCAGGGGTTCACGCGCAGAGTCTTTGTCGAAGCCAGCGATGGGCGCCCGCACATAGCGCGTCAGCCAGGCGCTTTTGAGCAAGCCCTGGGCGTCGATCACCAGGTCGTATTTAGTCGACTGCACCGCCTGCTTGAAGCGCCGCCATTCACCGCTCTTGATGGTTTGCCAGAGGTTCTTGCGCCAGCGGCGAATCGCCACCGGAATCACCTTGTCGACCGCCGGGTGCCAGGTGGGGATTTCGGCAAAGCCTTCTTCCACCACCCAGTCGAACCGAATGCCGGGAATCGCCCGCGCTGCGTCGGTGAGGGCCGGCAAGGCATGGATCACGTCGCCCAGGGATGAGGTCTTGATTACCAGAACCCGCAACTCAATGAACCTCGACCACGTCGCCCTGCAAACGCTGCAGGGCATCGGTTACCGGCTGGGGCAGCAACTGGCGCAGGCAGTTGTAGTGGCCGAAGCGGCAAGTACGGTCAAAGCACGGGCTGCAATCCAGGCCCAGGCGCACCACTTCGACCTTGTCGGCTAACGGCGGAGTGAAGCCTGGGGATGTGGAGCCGTACACGGCCACCAGCGGACGATTCAGCGCCGCCGCCACATGCATCAGGCCGGAGTCGTTGGACACCACCGAGTCGGCGCACGACAACAGGTCGATGGCCTCGGCCAGGGACGTGTCGCCACTGAGGTTCACCGCCTCTTCACGCAGGCCGGGGATCAAGCGCTGACGAATGTCTTCACCCACCGAATGATCGTTCTTGGAGCCGAACAACCACACCTGCCAGCCTTCGCGGATCTTGGTTTCGGCGACTTTGGCGTAATGCTCCGACGGCCAACGCTTGGACTCGCCAAATTCGGCGCCCGGGCACAAGGCCAATACGGGCCGATCCAGGGTCAGGCCGAACTTGGCCAGCGCCGCGTCGCGGGTCACCGGGTCGATCTGCAAGCTGGGGCGCGGGTACGGCTTGGGCAGTTCAGTGCCCGGCTCGTAGGCCAAAGCCATAAAGCGTTCGATCATCAACGGGTAACGGGCTTTATCCAGGGTGCGCACGTCGTTGAGCAGCACATAGCGAAACTCGCCGCGCCAGCCGGTGCGCTTGGGGATACCGGCAAAGTACGGCACCAGCGCCGACTTCAGCGAGTTAGGCAGCAGGATCGCCTGGTCGTACTGGCCCGCCATGGACTTGCCGATACGTCGGCGGGTCGCCAACTCAAGGGCGCCGTGGCCGAGCGGGAAGCTCAAGGCCTTACGCACCTCTGGCATGCGCTCGAGGATCGGCCGGCTCCACTCAGGGGCGAGCACGTCGATCTGGCAGTCTGGATAGCGCAGGCGCAGGCACTGAAACAGTGTCTGTGCCATCACCATGTCACCGACCCAACTGGGCCCAACGATCAGAATATTCATGTAGTTTCCACAAACGATGCGGGGAGGCCTATGCCTCCCCGCCTCGATAATAACTGTAGATCGCGGTGCGCCAGGGAGCATCTTTATGTGGGAGCTGGCTTGCCTGCGATCGCATCACCTCGGTATCCCTGATGAACCGAGGCGCCTGCATCGCGGGCAAGCCCGGCTCCCACATTAATCCGCATCCCATATAAAAATTGGCGTCGCCAATCAGTCGAGTTTCAATTTAAGCCCAGCGCCTGCCAGATTCGCATCACCTGTCGCCGCTCGTCGGCGAACTGGTCCCCGGCTACCGTACCGGCCTCGTTCTGCAAAGCCTGGCGGTGCGCGGCTGAGCGATAAGCCTTGTACACTTCACGCAGCAAATGGGCATCGGCGGCGGGCATCAGCCCGACCTGCTCCAGGCCCTCCAAAATGCGGATATTGTCGGTGTAGCGCAGCAACGATGGATGTTGCGCAGACCACGCCAAAGCCGCGTATTGCACCATAAATTCAATATCGACGATACCTCCGGCGTCCTGCTTGAGGTCGAACAGCGCCGTGGCCTCGAAGGCATTGGCGCCCCTGCCGGCAGTCGTGGCCTTGGTGCCCAGGTTGTCACGCATCTTGGCACGCATCTCGCTGACCTCCTGGCGCAGCTTCTCCAAGTCCCGCTCACGCCCCAACACGTTAGCCCGTACCTGCTCGAACGCCCGGCCCACATCCTGGCTGCCCACCAGTACCCGCGCACGGATCAGGGCCTGATGTTCCCAGGTCCAGGCTTCATTTTGTTGATAGCGATCAAACGCCCCCAGGGAACTCACCAACAAGCCGGATGCGCCGGAAGGTCGCAGGCGCATGTCCACTTCATACAGCTGGCCAGAGTTGGTCTGGGTGGTCAGCAGGTGAATGATGCGCTGGCCCAGGCGTGTAAAGAATTGTGCGCCATCGATCGGCTTGGCACCGTCCGTCTCGGCCTGGGGGTCGCCGTCATGGATAAACACCAGGTCCAGGTCCGAACCATGCCCCAGTTCGATGCCGCCGACTTTCCCATAACCGACAATGATGAACCCAGGATCGCACAGGGTGCCGTCCAGGCGCTGCGGCGAGCCGTGGCGGGCGACGGTCTGGCGCCAGGCCAGGGCCAGCACTTGTTCAAGAATGGCTTCGGCCAGCCAGGTGAGGTAGTCGCTGACCTTCATCAACGGCAGGCTGCCAGCGATTTCGGAAGCGGCCACCCGCAGGCGGTGCGCCAGTTTGAAATGGCGCAAGGCTTCCATCTGCTGCTCAAGGTCATCTTCGGGAATGCGCGTGAGGCGCTCGCGCAACTCAGCGGCCAGTTCCGGCGCCAGCGGCGGCTTGAACAAGCGGCCTTCGTTGAGCAATTCATCGAGCAACAGCGGGAAACGGGTGATCTGTTCGGCGATCCACGGGCTGGCTGCGCACAATGTCAGCAGGCGACGCAGGGCGTCGGGGTTCTCGGTCAGCAACACCAGGTAGGCCGAACGCCGGGCCACGGCTTCCACCAGCGGCAACACGCGCTCCAGCACCAGGTCTGGGTTGGCATGTTCAACGGCCTGGGCCAGCAGGCGTGGGATGAACGCATCCAGGCGCTCACGCCCCAGGCGCTGCATGGCGCGCAACTGCGGGCTGGCGCGCAGGCTGGCCAAGGCCTTGAGGGCCTTGGGAGCATCGGTGAAACCGCCTTCACTCAGTTGGCGGCACGCGGCATCGTCATCCTGGGATTCCTCCCACAGTGGCAACCATTCACCGCCGACCACCAATTCGCTTTCTTCGCCCTCTTCTTCATCAGGGTCGGCAATCACTTGGCGAAAGTGCCAGTCCACACGGCCACGCCAGTACATCAGGCGCTCATGGAACGCGGCCCAGTCACTAAAGCCCAGCATAAAGGCAATGCGTGCCTGGTCTTCGGGGCTGTCCGGCAGCATTTGCGTCTGGCGGTCGGCAATCGCCTGGATCGCATGTTCGGTGTAGCGCAGGAACTCGTAACCGCTGCGCAGCTCGCTGATCACCGCCGCGGGCAAATAACCCTGGCCTTCCAGCGTGCCCAGCACGTTCAACAGCGGGCGTTGCTGCAGGCTGAGGTCGCGGCCGCCATGGATCAGCTGGAATGCCTGGGCGATAAATTCCACCTCACGAATGCCGCCCGCGCCCAGCTTGATATTGTCGGCCATGCCCTTGCGCCGCACTTCCTGCTGGATCAGTTGCTTCATGGTGCGCAGCGCTTCGATGGCCGAGAAGTCCAGATAACGGCGATAGACAAACGGGCGCAGCATGTCGAGCAGTTGCGCGCCAGCCGCCTGGTCGCCGGCCACCACCCGCGCCTTGATCATGGCGTAGCGCTCCCAGTCCCGGCCCTGGTCCTGGTAGTACTGCTCCAGCGCGTTGAAGCTGAGCACCAGGGCGCCGGCCGAACCGTAGGGACGCAGGCGCATGTCGACGCGGAAGACAAAACCGTCGACGGTCATCGGGTCCAGGGCCTTGATCAGTTTTTGACCCAGGCGAATAAAGAACTCCTGATTATCCAGGGCGCGCTTCACGCCCACCGTCTCGCCGCCTTCGGGGTAGGCGAAGATCAGGTCGATATCCGACGACAGGTTCAGCTCCACCGCACCGAGCTTGCCCATGCCGAGGATGACCATGTGCTGCGCCTCGCCACTGCGTGCGCCGGTCGGCGTGCCGAACTGGGCGCAGTGGCGCTGGTACAGCCATTGATAGGCCTGGTCGATGCAGGCGTCGGCCATGTCGGACAGATCGCGACAGGTTTGCACCAGGTCAGCCTGGCGTGTGAGGTCGCGCCAGATGATGCGCACCTGCTGGCGCGTGCGTTGGCGGCGTAGCGCACGGCCCAGTTCATCTTCTGTTTCGGCCTGTTGCACGGCACCGGCTATCTGGCTGCACAGCTCGCCGGGCGCAAAGCCGCGGTCCAGCTCGCCCCAGGCCGCCAGTTCAAGCAACATCAAAGGGTCACGAACACTCTGTTCAATGACGAAATCACTGGCGGCGCACACGCGAGCGAAGTCGGCCCACCGTTGCGGCGTCCACGCAGAAAGGCCATGATCGTCGTCCAGCGCGGCCACTGCGTCACGAAATGACTGCTCGGCCCGGCCGGCGTAAGGCAACAGAATGGCCGGCAGTTCGGCCAGCGTTGGAAGGCTCATGGTCTATCCTTGATCGGCGTGTAAATGGCGTGTAGTTGTGAAGGCAAGAGCCATGCTCGGTGAAGGACTGTCGAACAAAGGTTAGAAATAGCTGAAATTAAATTAATCTTGGCAGGCAACATCAAAGTTTCACCTTTTCTTGTTCGCAATAGACCAACAATAACGATTATGCTCACCAGCAAGACCGAGCCATACGCTCAGTCTTGTGTAGTTTTACTACTCGTATATACATTCGAAAGGCTGAAATGGCCGACGATTTGTAGTAAAACTACAGGACGCCGAAGCAACCTTCGGCCATCCAAGAATTTATGTCGTCTGCCCACAAGGCCAGTCGCAAACTTCAGGCAACCGATTCTGGTAGCCTTTCCGCCCTGGAGCAAGCCATGCAAGACCTCGATCCCGTCGAAACCCAGGAATGGCTGGACGCCCTGGAATCGGTTCTCGACAAAGAAGGCGAAGACCGTGCTCACTACCTGATGACCCGTATGGGCGAACTCGCGACCCGCAGCGGCTCGCAACTGCCTTACGCCATCACTACGCCATACCGCAACACCATCCCCGTTACCCACGAAGCACGCATGCCTGGCGACCTGTTCATGGAACGCCGCATTCGCTCGCTGGTACGTTGGAACGCCATGGCGATGGTAATGCGCACGAACTTGAAAGATTCGGACCTGGGCGGTCACATCTCCAGCTTCGCTTCCAGCGCAACCCTGTATGACATCGGCTTCAACTACTTCTTCCAGGCCCCGACCGACGAACACGGCGGCGACCTGATCTACTTCCAGGGCCACACCTCGCCAGGCGTCTACGCCCGTGCGTTCATGGAAGGTCGCATCAGCGAAGAACAAATGAACAACTTCCGCCAGGAAGTCGACGGTCAGGGCCTGTCGTCCTACCCGCACCCTTGGCTGATGCCTGATTTCTGGCAGTTCCCGACCGTTTCCATGGGTCTGGGCCCAATCCAGGCGATCTACCAGGCACGCTTCATGAAGTACCTGGAAGCCCGTGGTTTCATCCCCGAAGGCAAGCAGAAAGTCTGGTGCTTCCTCGGCGACGGCGAGTGCGACGAGCCGGAATCCCTGGGTGCCATTTCCCTGGCCGGCCGCGAGAAGCTCGACAACCTGATCTTCGTCATCAACTGCAACCTGCAGCGCCTCGACGGCCCGGTTCGCGGCAATGGCAAGATCATCCAGGAACTCGAAGGCGTGTTCCGCGGTGCTCAGTGGAACGTGACCAAAGTCATCTGGGGCCGCTTCTGGGACCCACTGCTGGCCAAGGACGTCGACGGTATCCTGCAGCGTCGCATGGACGAAGTCATCGACGGCGAGTACCAGAACTACAAAGCCAAAGACGGCGCGTTCGTCCGTGAGCACTTCTTCAACACGCCTGAACTCAAGGCGATGGTTGCCGACCTGTCCGACGACGAAATCTGGAAGCTCAACCGTGGCGGCCACGACCCGTACAAGGTCTACGCGGCGTACCACGAAGCGGTCAACCACAAAGAACAACCCACCGTCATCCTCGCCAAGACCATCAAGGGTTATGGCACCGGTGCCGGCGAAGCGAAGAACACCGCGCACAACACCAAGAAAGTCGATGTCGACAGCCTGAAGTTGTTCCGCGACCGCTTCGACATCCCGGTCAAGGACGAAGAGCTGGAGAACCTGCCGTTCTTCAAGCCAGAGCCAAACAGCGCCGAAGCCCGCTACCTGAGCGAGCGCCGCACTGCACTGGGCGGTTTCGTGCCACAGCGCCGCGCCAACAGCTTCAGCGTGCCGACGCCAGACCTGAGCACCCTCAAGGCTATCCTTGACGGCTCGGGCGACCGTGAAATCTCCACCACCATGGCCTTCGTGCGTATCCTCGCGCAATTGGTCAAGGACAAGGACATCGGCCCGCGCATCGTCCCGATCATCCCGGACGAAGCCCGTACCTTCGGTATGGAAGGCATGTTCCGTCAGTTGGGCATCTACTCCTCCGTCGGCCAGCTCTACGAGCCAGTCGATAAAGACCAGGTGATGTTCTACAAGGAAGACAAGAAGGGCCAGATCCTCGAAGAAGGCATCAACGAAGCGGGCGCCATGAGCTCCTTCATCGCTGCCGGTACTTCGTACTCCAGCCACAACCAGCCAATGCTGCCGTTCTACATCTTCTACTCGATGTTCGGCTTCCAGCGTATCGGCGACCTGGCCTGGGCAGCAGGCGACAGCCGTACCCGTGGCTTCCTGATCGGCGGTACCGCCGGCCGCACCACGCTGAACGGCGAAGGCCTGCAACACGAAGACGGTCACAGCCACATCCTGGCTGCCACCATCCCGAACTGCCGCACCTTTGATCCAACCTACGGCTATGAGCTGGCGGTGATCATCCAGGACGGCATGAAGAAGATGACCGAAGAGCAGCAGGACGTTTTCTACTACATCACCGTGATGAACGAGTCCTACCAGCAGCCAGCCATGCCGGCCGGTGTGGAAGAAGGCATCATCAAGGGCATGTACCTGCTCGAAGAAGACACCAAGGAAGCAGCACACCACGTACAGCTGATGGGCTCCGGCACCATCCTGCGTGAAGTGCGTGAAGCGGCGAAGATCCTGCGCGACGAGTTCAACGTCGGTGCCGACGTATGGAGCGTCACCAGCTTCAACGAGCTGCGCCGCGACGGCCTGGCCGTGGAGCGCAGCAACCGTCTGCACCCTGGCCAGAAGCCAGCCAAGAGTTACGTCGAAGAGTGCCTGGCCGGCCGTAAGGGTCCAGTCATTGCCTCTACCGACTACATGAAGCTGTTTGCTGAACAAATTCGCCAGTGGGTCCCGTCCAAGGAATTCAAAGTCCTGGGCACCGATGGTTTCGGCCGCAGTGACAGCCGCAAGAAGCTGCGTCACTTCTTCGAAGTCGACCGTCACTTCGTGGTGTTGGCAGCCCTGGAAGCCTTGGCTGACCGTGGTGAGATCGAACCTAAGGTGGTGGCTGACGCTATCGTCAAGTTCGGGATCAACCCGGAAAAACGCAACCCACTGGACTGCTGAGGAGATTTTTTGTGAGCGAACTCATTCGCGTACCTGACATCGGCAGCGGTGAAGGTGAAGTAATCGAGCTGTTTGTGAAGGTCGGCGACACCGTCGAAGCCGACCAGAGCATCCTGACCCTGGAGTCGGACAAAGCGAGCATGGAAATCCCTGCTCCCAAGGCCGGCGTGGTCAAGAGCCTGAAAGTGAAGCTGGGCGACCGCCTGAAAGAAGGCGACGAACTGCTGGAACTGGAAATCGAAGGCGCTGCTGATGCAGCCCCTGCGGCCGCGGCTCCGGCCGCCGCTGCACCTGCACCTGCTGCTGAAAAGCCTGCCGCTGCCGAGGCTGCTCCAGCCCCGGCCGCCGCACCTGCCGCCGCGACCGTCCAGGACATTCACGTCCCGGACATCGGCTCGTCGGGCAAGGCCAAGATCATCGAGCTGCTGGTCAAGGTCGGCGACACCGTCGAAGCCGACCAGTCGCTGATCACCCTGGAGTCCGACAAGGCCTCCATGGAGATCCCGTCGCCGGCTGCCGGCGTAGTGGAAAGCATCGCGGTCAAGCTGGAAGACGAAGTCGGCACCGGTGACTTCATCCTCAAGCTCAAAGTACAAGGTGCTGCGCCAGCCGCCGCACCAGCACCGGCTGCTGCTCCGGCGGCCAAGGCTGAAGCGGCACCTGCCGCTGCTGCCCCTGCGCCGGCCGCAAAAGCCGAAGCTGCGCCCGCCCCTGCGGCGGCTGCACCTGCGCCAAGCGGTGCCAAGGTTCACGCCGGCCCAGCCGTGCGTCAGTTGGCCCGTGAATTCGGCGTCGAGCTGAGCGCTGTTGCAGCCAGCGGCCCGCACGGCCGTGTGCTGAAGGAAGACGTGCAGGTTTACGTCAAAACCATGATGCAAAAAGCCAAGGAAGCTCCGGCTGCCGGCGGCGCTACCGGTGGTTCGGGCATTCCGCCGATCCGTACCGTGGACTTCAGCCGCTTCGGCGAAACCGAAGAAGTGCCGATGACCCGCCTGATGCAAATCGGCGCGGCAGGCCTGCATGCCAGCTGGTTGAACATCCCGCACGTGACCCAATTCGACCAGGCCGATATCACCGACCTGGAAGCGTTCCGCGTTGCGCAGAAAGCCGTGGCCGAGAAGGCCGGCGTGAAGCTGACCGTACTGCCACTGCTGCTCAAGGCCTGTGCACACCTGCTCAAGGAACTGCCGGACTTCAACAGCTCGCTGGCGCCAAGCGGCAAGGCGATCATTCGCAAGAAGTACGTGCACATCGGCTTTGCGGTCGACACCCCGGATGGCCTGCTGGTACCGGTCATCAAGAACGTCGACCAGAAGAGCCTGCTGCAGCTCGCTGGCGAAGCGGCTGCACTGGCTGCCAAGGCCCGCGACAAGAAGCTCACCCCGGACGACATGCAGGGCGCCTGCTTCACCATCTCCAGCCTCGGCCACATTGGCGGTACTGGCTTCACGCCAATCGTCAACGCGCCGGAAGTGGCGATCCTGGGTGTGTCCAAGGCCACCATCCAGCCTGTGTGGGACGGTAAAGCGTTCCAACCCAAGCTGATGCTGCCACTGTCGCTGTCCTACGATCACCGCGTGATCAACGGCGCCGCGGCTGCGCGCTTCACCCAGCGCCTGAGCCAGTTGCTGAACGACATCCGCACCATCCTGCTGTAAGTCGCAGGGCCTTCCTGTTACCGGGAAGGTCCTTGCCACACCGATTTCCGAGCGCCACGCTCGTACCTCAACCCCGCCACTTGGCGGGGCTTTTTTTGCCTGTATTTTGTAGGAGCGAGCTTGCTGTGGCGAGGGAGCTTGCTCCCGCTGGAGTGCGAAGCGCTCCCAAGATTTTGGGGCCGCTGCGCAGCCCAGCGCAAGCAAGCTTGCTCGCCACACGCAAGCACCCTACCTGCGTCAACGCACCACCGATCACCCCAATTACAGAAATCCCTCGCGCGGCCGATAACAGGCTTATAGCACTTAGCCTTCATCCTCTCTTGTCACTGCGTCCTGCATGATGCAACCTTGCCGCAGTCGACAGTCAAGAGGGCGTGAGCCCAGCGCAGTGCGCATTTTCCCAAGCGAGTTTCCCCATGAAAAGCCAACCCGATGTCGCCCGTATGGCGGCCGAGGTAGTGACGCAATTACCGGTGCCTTCGCGCCTCGGTATGCTGCGTTTCGAGCGGCTTAATGAGGCAAGCTGGGCCCTGCTCTACCTCGATCCCAATTGCGAACGCCAGTTCGGCCTGCCGGCGGTTGAACTCTGCGCCTTGATCGGCACGCCCTACGCCAGCCTGATGGAACCCCAGGCGCGCTACCAGTTGCACGATGCGATCCAGCAACAACTGGCCCACAGCCCCCATTATCTGGTGCGCTATACCCTGCACACCCATGACGGCCCGCTGAGCGTGCTGGAAATGGGCGAGGCCTACAAACAACACAACCGCCACCTGGTGCGCGGCTACCTGATGGTGGTCGAGGGGCTGTTCAGCGAGAACAGCGCACCCGCCCCGACGGTCGACCTGGAAAACCAGAACAGCCGCCTGCAAATTGCCCTGGAGCTCAATCAGCGAGCACAGCAGGAACAGTTGCAGCATCTGGAGCGAGTGCGCGCCCAGCAGGAACTGATCCTGCTGCTGGCGCGCCAACGCTACACCACGCCAAACTCCCTGCAAGAAGCCGCTGAACTGATCACGCGCAGCGCCTGCGACATTTACCAGATCGACTGCGCCAGCATCTGGAACCTCGAAGGCCATCACTTGGTACCGATCTCCGCCTATCACCGCGCCGATCAACAACACCACCTGCCTGAAGCCATCGATGCCAGCGGCTTCCCGGATTACCTGGAAGCCCTGCACTCCAGCCGCGCCATCGACGCCACCCACGCCATGCGCGACCCACGCACCCGGGAAATGGCTGAAAGCCTGCGCGCCAAGGACATCCACGCGATGCTCGACGCCAGCATCCGTGTCGACGGCCAGGTGGTCGGCGTGCTGTGCCTGGAACAAGGTGGCAGCCCGCGCGCCTGGCAGTCCGATGAAATCGCGTTCGCCGGCGAGTTGGCAGACCAGTTCGCCCAGGTCATCAACAACCACAACCGCCGCACTGCCACCAGCGCCTTGCACCTGTTCCAGCGCGCGGTAGAGCAAAGCGCCAACGCGTTCCTGCTGGTCAATTGCGACGGCGTGGTGGAGTACGTCAACCCCAGCTTCACCGCGATCACCCAGTACAGCGCCGAAGAAGTCCACGGCCATCGCCTGGCCCAACTGCCAGCCCTGGAGAACCTCAGCGAATTGCTGTTCGACGCGCCCTCGGCCCTGGCCAAAAGCAACAGCTGGCAAGGCGAGTTCAAGAGCCGCCGCAAGAACCTGGAACCCTACTGGGGCCAGCTGTCGATTTCCAAAGTGTATGGCGACAACCGCGAGTTGACCCACTACATCGGCATCTACGAAGACATCACCCAGACCAAGCTGGCGCAGCAGCGCATCGAACGCCTGGCCTACACCGACAACCTGACCAACCTGGGCAATCGCCCCGCGTTCATTCGCAACCTCGACGAGCGCTTTGCCCGCGACAGCGACAGCCCGATCAGCCTGCTGTTGGTGGACATCGACAACTTCAAGCGCATCAACGACAGCCTCGGCCACCAGACCGGCGACAAGTTGCTGATCAGCCTGGCGCGCCGCCTGCGCAACAGCTTGAGCAGCGGCGGCAGCCTGGCGCGTTTTGCCAGCAACGAATTCGCGGTGCTGTTGGACGACGCCGACCTTGAGACCGGCCAGCAGGTGGCCAGCCAGTTGCTGACCACCCTCGACAAGCCGATGTTCGTCGACAACCAATTGATCAGCGTCACCGGCTCCGTGGGCCTGGCCTGTGCGCCGCTGCATGGTCGCGACCCACAGACCTTGATGCGCAACGCCGGCCTGGCCCTGCACAAGGCCAAGGCCAACGGTAAACACCAGGTGCAGGTGTTCACCGAAGCCCTGAATGCCGAGGCCAGCTACAAGCTGTTCGTGGAAAACAATCTGCGCCGTGCCCTGACCCAGAACGAGCTGGACGTGTTCTACCAGCCCAAGCTATGCCTGCGCAGCGGTCGCCTGCTGGGCATGGAAGCACTGTTGCGCTGGAACCACCCGGAAAAAGGCATGATCCGCCCCGACCAGTTCATCAGCGTGGCTGAAGAAACCGGGCTGATCATCCCCATCGGTAAATGGATCGCGCGCCAGGCCTGCCGCATGAGCCGCCAATTGACGGCCGCAGGCCTGGGCAACTTGCAGGTGGCCATCAACCTGTCGCCCAAGCAATTCTCCGACCCGGACCTGGTGGCCTCGATTGCCACCATCCTCAAGGAGGAACAGCTGCCGGCCAACCTGCTGGAACTGGAACTGACCGAAGGCTTGCTGCTGGAAGCCACCGAAGATACGCGCCTGCAACTGGACCAGCTCAAGAGCTTTGGCCTGACCCTGGCGATGGACGACTTCGGTACCGGTTACTCGTCGCTGAGCTACTTGAAAAAATTCCCCATCGACATCATTAAGATTGATCGCAGCTTTATCCATGAAATCCCGGACAACCAGGACGACATGGAAATCACCTCGGCGGTGATCGCCATGGCCCACAACCTCAAACTCAAGGTCGTGGCCGAAGGCATCGAAACCGCTGAGCAGTTGGCGTTCCTGCGCCGGCACCGTTGCGACGTGGGCCAGGGCTACCTGTTCGACCGCCCGATCCCGGGTGCCGAGCTGATGCAGAGGCTTAAACGCTACCCGCGCGGGCCAATCGCCTGACAGCGCTGTAACACTCGGGCACACTGGCTGTCTGACAATTTACTGTTACTCAACCTGACGAGAGGACTGATCATGGTCTTGCGCTCGGAAATTCTGGTGAACAAAAACGTGCTGCCTACTCAAGAACAAGCGTTGCCTGGTCGTGAAACCCCGATGAAGTTACCGGAAACGCACTTCGTCAACGGCAACCCACTGCTGGGCCCGTTCCTGGATGACGTCGGCTTTGCGATCTTCGGCCTGGGCTGCTTCTGGGGCGCAGAACGCAAGTTCTGGCAGCGCGACGGCGTGGTCAGCACCGTGGTCGGCTACGCCGGCGGCTTCACGCCTAACCCGACTTACGAAGAAGTCTGCTCGGGCCTGACCGGCCACAGCGAAGTGGTGCTGGTGGTGTATGACCAGGCCAAGGTGAAATACGAAGACCTGCTGAAGATGTTCTGGGAACTGCACAACCCGACCCAGGGCATGCGCCAGGGCAACGACATCGGCAGCCAGTACCGCTCGGTGATCTACGCCACCACGCCGGAGCAATTGGCGGCGGCCAAAGCCAGTGCCGAGGCTTATCAGCAAGAGCTGAGCAAGGCCGGCCTGGGTGAAATCACCACGGAAATCGAAGAGGCCCCGACGGTGTACTTCGCCGAGGCGTATCACCAGCAGTACCTGGCGAAGAATCCCCAGGGTTACTGTGGGATCGGCGGCACTGGCGTGACCTGCCCGATCTAGGAAGCTACACAAACCAAAATGTGGGAGATTCTATGGTTGAGGGGCAACCCTCAACCAACTTTTGGCTGATATTCGCTTTGCCCTTTCAGCAGAGCGAACACCACCCTAGCAAGCTTGCGGGCCAGTATTACCAGCGCCTGTGTGGTGCTATAGCCTCGCGCCCTCTGTGCTTGATAAAACGCTTTCCATGTCTCTGTTCGGCTAGCCGCCATCGCTGCGTTATGCAGCAGGCGCCGAGCTTCTGAGTCGCCGCGCTTACTTAAACTACGACGACCATCCTTCTGTCCTGACTTGTTGACGCGCAAATCCATACCAAGAAAGGCGATAAACGCGTCCGAATTCCTGAACTCTCCCCGTTGGAAGGTGGCAATCAAACGCGCGCCAGTCAAAAAACCGATACCTTCGACTTTCAAGCAACGCTTCAACTGACCCAGTAAACCTGCTTCTTTCAGGCAGTCACTGATCATTTTTTCGATTAACCCTTCCAGTCTCTGCATCGACTTCACCTGCTCGGCAAACGAGGCCTTAAGAAGCGGCTCGTTCGCCCAGCTTTGCGTCAGGCTGACGCGCGCCTGAACCAAGGCTGCGCGCCGACGAAACAGGCTTAGAAGATGGCGATACAGCGGTGATGGAGGTGTCCAGGGACGCAGTTCGTCTGCCTCCTTTCTCAAATAGCGGACGAGCAGCTTGGCATCCAAAGCATCGGTCTTGGCCCGGATCTTCACGCTTTCGCGGTAATGCTTGAGCTCATAACCTCCAACCATGTAAACCACGCAACCAGCTTCATGAGCTAGATCAGCAAACTCCAAGTGGTAGATATTGGTGGCTTCAATTGCGATGGCCACTTTGCAGGACAAGGCCTTCAGCCATTTTTTGATAGCGGCTTTGGTGTTTGGGATTGTTTCTAACAGATCGACTTCAGCGTGATAAATCACCAGTTCATTCTTAGCGACATCGACGCCTACGATTGGCTTTGAGACAGAAACTGGCATTGCCATGGGGCTTCCTCCGGGCTAAGGTTTTGAGCACTTGAAGGGCTCACCCAGAGGCGCAGGCTTGTTCCTATCGTCGGTCATAGCCAGATGCATTCTTTATCGGCGCTTGGGTGAAAGGAGGAGGGGCGAAATCTCCCACGGTCTGTACTGCGTCAACAGTCAGAATCGGGCTTTGTCCCTTCTCCTCCCTTCAAGTCCTAGCATACAAGCGGGCTTGCTCGCGAAAGCGGTATATCAGTCAGCAAATTCAGTGACTGACACTCCGCTTTCGCGAGCAAGCCCGCTCCCACATTGGGTCCTGCGTTTGGATTGAGATCGGTTATTCGGCGATGAGCCAATCCATCTGCCAGCCACCCTGGGTCTGGCCCAGTTGCTTGGACAACCATGGCAGCAACTCACGCAATTCCTCTTCCAGGCCCCACGGCGGGTTGGCAATCGCCAGGCCCGAGCCGGTGAGGGTGTTGGGCGTGTCCAGCGGATGCACCAGCAACTCCACACGCAGCAGCTTCGGCGCACCGGTACCGGCCAGGTCCTGGTAGAAACGGCGCAACATGCGCTGGTCTTTCACCGGGTACCAGATCGCCGCGACCGTCTGGCGCATACGGCTGACGGCTTCCTTGAGGGACGCCGCGCAACGCTGCATTTCGTCGAGTTTTTCAAACGGCGGGTCGATCAGCATCAGCCCGCGCTTTTCCGGCACCGGCAGCAAGGCCCGTGGCACATGCCAGCCCTCGCCCAGATGCACTTTGACGCGGCGATCACCCTTCATGTTGTCCTTGAGCAGCACGCCATCTTCCGGGTGCTTCTCATTGAGCAGCACACGGTCCTGGGGCCGCGTGAGGCGGCGCGCCAGTTCCGGCGAGCCCGGGTAGTAGCGCAACTGGCCATCCGGGTTCATCTCGTGCAGCACGCGCATGTAGTCGGCGGTGAGCGGAGGCAGGTCGCTTGCGCCCCACAGGCGGGCGATGCCTTCCAGGTACTCACCGGTGCGGTTGGCCTGGTCGCCCTGCAAGTCGTACAAGCCAATGCCTGCGTGAGTGTCGAGGTAGGCGAACGGCTGTTCCTTGCGCGACATCAGGGCGATGAGGCGGGTCAAGGTCAGGTGTTTGAAGACATCGGCGTGGTTGCCGGCGTGAAAGGCGTGACGATAATTCATGGTTGCTCCTGCGCAGGGGGCGAAGTTTACCTCCTACCGACGCAAAGGTGCAGGGCCGCACGGCAGGCGGCACGGATGTCACGCTATTGCCAGGGGCTCAACTGAGTTGCGAGGCAAGGTAATCAGCCAATGCGCCATGGCTGACTTGCGGCCTGCGTACGAAGTAGGCGACCTTGTGCTGCAAGGTCGCTGGCGTAAACGCGGTGTAGAGGTCAGGGCGCTGTTCCTGGAGCCATTGCAACAGGTTGTCGACCAGCACCTGCGGTGACTGCTGGGCCATATGCATCAGCAACGATGCCGGTACCTGCCACCACGGACTGGTTGGGGCCGCAGTGACTGATTTGGGCGCCACCGACAGCGGTTGGCCGTTGACCAGGTAGCGCTGGAACACCGGCAACACGCGCGCCGCCTCGTCGCCTAATGACTGCAACATCGGCAAAAGGTGCGCGCCGTCCCAGAAGCGCAAAAACACCGGCTGGCTTTCCGGCAAGTACACCTGGGTCAACCCCTTCAAATGCGCGATCACCACCTCCAGCGGGCTGGATGAGACCGCCAGCCAGCCCCAATCCGCCGCTTGGGTGGTGGCTATCCAATCGAGAAAAGCACTGCTCGGCTCAACGACGCCAACGTAGGGCATGACCTCCTCCCAGTCAGCGTAGGCCGTGCCCACCCAGATCGGTCGCGGCATCTTCCCCGCAGCCGTGCCTTGCCAGGTGGCGAGCGGCTTGGCGTCGCTGGCATTGCCCAGCACGGCGTACAGCTGTTCATCTGGCTGCAACGGGTAGTGCGCCAGCCAGGCATTGGGCGTCAAGGGCGCGGGCATCAGGACGCACTCCGTGCATGGGCGCCGATGTCACACTGGCCGTTCTTGCAGCGCTCGCATTCTTCGCAGAACGGCGCGCTGCGTTTGAGGCTGAACACTTGTGCACGGCTTAACGGCGCGGGAACCACGGTCAATAAAGTCTCGTTCAATCCAGGCATCAACGGTGCAGGTGTCGGAGCAGGCGCGCTGCCGAGCTGGATCGGCACACTGCTGAATATCCCGCCCGCTGACAACGTGATCGACTGCCCACCCGCCTGGATCGTCACGCTGGCACCCGCATCAATAATGATGTTTTGTCCGGCCCCCAACGCAATGGTCTGCCCGGCACGCATGTGCTGCGAACCGCCAACCACCAGATGGTCATCCTGCTTGAGCTGCGTCAAACGGTTGCCGTGGGTGATGCGCTGCTCTTCGCCCCGCAGCTCATGGCGCGACTCGCCGCCCACCTGCACGCGACGCTGGTTATCGACCTGTACCTGCTGGTCGTGCAACACATGCTGGGTCCAGTCCCGCTGGGCGCGCAGGTAGATTTCCTCAGCGCCCTTGCGGTCCTCGATACGCAGTTCGTTGTAGCCACCACCGCCAGGGCTGCTCTGGCTACGCCAGAGACTGCGGGTCTTGTCTGCGGGCAGGTCGAGGGGCACTGGCGTGGCGGCGTTGGGCAGGCACCCCACCACCAGCGGCATGTCCATGTCGCCATTGACGAACCCCACCAGCACCTCCATACCGACCCGGGGGATCAGCACCACGCCATAACGGTCATGGGCCCAGCCGCTGGCTACCCGCAGCCAGCAACTGGAACGGTCGTTGTGCTCACCGACACGATCCCAGGCCAGTTGCACCTTGACCCGGCCGTACTCGTCACAGTGGACCTCACTGTCAACCGGGCCGGTAACCACCGCGCTTTGATACCCCGATACCGTCGGGCGCGGCGGCTCCGGCAAAGGCGGACGAAACACCGCATCCCATGGCGCGGCGACAAATGTGTTGCGATACCCCTGGCGCAGCTCCCCACCCTCTTCCTCGGTAACCGCCTCCTCCAGCACCTGGGGTTGTTTGCCTTCATGGCGCACCTGCGTCACCAGCCACAAATCATTCCAGTCCTCGCGGGGGTGCTCGCGCAACTGCAAAAACCGGCCACTGGCCAATGCCGGCTCATCGCCCTGGCCATGGGCACTGCGGTAGTCGCTGCGGTGCCGTTCCAAGCCACGCTGGGCGAGGTATCGGCCATGGGCTCGGTCGGAAAAATTGCCGGGGTAGTGCTGCGCTTCAAGCTTGGGCAAAGACTCATCGACGGCTGCGCTTTCCAGCTCGACATGGGGTTTGCGAAAGTCGTAATCGCGCAGGTTCAACGCCGTGGTCCGGGTCGCCAATTGCAAGGTGAAGCGCTTGATCCCAGGGGTATCGGCCACCATTCCCGAACCTGGCCGGTAAGGCGTGGGCTGATCCATCTGGGCAAACACCGTCTGGTCATCGCCAAACACCAGCAGATGCCCTTCGGGGGAATGCTGGAAGTGATAGTGAATCCCCAGCTCGGCACACAGGCGCTGAATGAACGCCAGGTCGCTCTCGCCGAACTGCACGCAATATTCACGCTCCGGGTAATCACCGCTCAACCGGAACTCAAAGCGATCACTGTGAATCCCCTGCCCGGCCAGCACCTGAGCAACAATCTGCGGCACCGTCTTATGCTGAAAAATACGCTGATGGCTGCTGTGCGCCAGGTACGCCAGATGCGGCGCAAGACTGAGTTGGTAACGCGTCAAGCGCCGGCCCGAGTCGCCCTGGGCTACCCGATACACCAGGCCATGAACGCCATGCCCCTGATCATCGAAGCCCAAGTACACCTGGCGATGCAGCAAGCCCTCCAGATCGATATCCGGCTGCTCGCAGACCAGCTCAAGTTCAAACCGGTAAGGCTGGCTGATGGCCTCGGTGCCGTCGAACGCGAACACCTTGAAGTCACTGGGCGCCCCATCCAGGGCCAGGGTAAATGCAGGTTGGTTGGCAGGAGCGAACATCCGGTGTTTCTCTGCGAAGGGTGGGCGACCGATTCTGCACCAGCCGTTCGCCTGGCCGAGCGCTGCCTCGGCAAATAAGTAAGGTCCTACGTGAGCACCGCTGGAATCCACGGGCATCGGCGGCTATTGCACCAATCAGCCCAGCAAAAAAAGGCCCAGCGTCCTTCGGACGTGGGCCTTTCTTGTTCGCTCAGCAGGCGTTAAACGCCCAGCGAATTACTTGTTCAAGTTGTAATCTTTTTCCGCCGCGTCAAAACGCTCGACCATACCCACCGTCGGTGCGCCCATCTTGCTCACGAAGTAGATCGCCAGGCTGGCGAAGATGAAGCCTGGGATGATTTCGTACAGGCCCAGCAATTCGAAGTGCTTCCACACGATCACGGTGATTGCGCCGACCAGGATGCCGGCCAGCGCGCCGTTGCGGGTCATGTTTTTCCAGATTACCGAGATCAGTACCACAGGGCCGAAGGCTGCACCGAAACCGGCCCAGGCGTAGCTGACCAGGCCCAGTACGCGGTTTTCCGGGTTGGCTGCCATGGCGATGGCGATCAAGGCCACGACCAGCACCATCAGGCGACCGACCCATACCAGTTCACGCTGGGACGCGCCCTTGCGCAGGAACGCCTTGTAGAAGTCTTCGGTCAGGGCGCTGGAGCACACCAGCAATTGGCAGCTCAGGGTGCTCATCACAGCCGCCAGAATGGCCGACAGCAACACACCGGCAACCCATGGGTTGAACAGGATTTTGGCCAGTTCGATAAACACACGCTCTGGGTTTTCAGTCACCGGGCCTGCTACTTCCGGGTGCGCCGAGAAGTAAGCGATACCGAAGAAGCCCACTGCCACGGTGCCGCCCAGGCACAGGATCATCCAGGTCATGGAAATACGACGCGCCTTGGCGATCGACTTAACCGAGTCCGCCGCCATGAAACGCGCAAGGATGTGCGGTTGGCCGAAGTAGCCCAGGCCCCAGCCCATCAGCGAAATAACGCCGATGAAGGTGGTGTTTTTCAGCATGTCGAAGCTGGTCGGGTCCTTGGCTTCAATGGCCAGGAAGGTGGTGTCTACGCCGCCGGTGGCCAGCAGCACGATGATCGGCGTAAGGATCAGCGCGAAGATCATCAGCGTGGCTTGTACGGTGTCGGTCCAACTGACTGCCAGGAAACCACCGATGAAGGTGTAGGCAATGGTCGCTGCAGCACCGGCCCACAGCGCGGTCTCGTAGGACATGCCGAAGGTGCTTTCGAACAGGCGGGCGCCGGCGACGATGCCGGAGGCGCAGTAGATGGTGAAGAACACCAGGATCACCACGGCGGAGATGATCCGCAGCAGGCCGCTCTTATCTTCGAAGCGGCTGGAGAAGTAATCCGGCAGGGTCAGGGCGTCGCCGTTGTGTTCGGTCTGCACCCGCAGGCGGCCGGCCACGAACAACCAGTTGAGGTAAGCACCGACGATCAGGCCGATGGCAATCCAGCTTTCCGACAGACCGGACATGTAGATCGCGCCCGGCAAGCCCATCAACAGCCAGCCACTCATGTCGGAAGCACCGGCGGACAAGGCTGTCACCACGCTACCGAGGCTGCGACCGCCCAGGATGTAATCGGAAAGGTTGTTGGTGGAGCGATAGGCCATCAGGCCGATCAGCACCATTGCTGCGATGTAGATCACGAACGTGATCAGGGTTGGATTGCTAACGCTCATAGGAGTGACGCCCTGGCTTTGTTTTTATGTAGCGACGGTCATGGGGACGGCCACCCGTGGATAACCGGATAGACGAACCTGCATGCCGCGCATTTATGACTGGCGTTTCCCCAGGAAAGCCGCCAGCCGATGAACCCACCCTGAGGGTTGGTTGCACCT
Source organism: Pseudomonas sp. KT_2_4 (assembly GCF_041410225.1). Lineage (NCBI taxonomy): Bacteria > Pseudomonadati > Pseudomonadota > Gammaproteobacteria > Pseudomonadales > Pseudomonadaceae > Pseudomonas > Pseudomonas sp. KT_2_4. The sequence continues at coordinate 4,329,487 of NZ_CP166962.1, read as the reverse complement.
TGGTGCGCGAATGCTATTCAACAAAGCAAATAAGGTGCAACCAGTTTCTGCCGATTAAGTTGCACCCAAGTATGTTTTAGGACAAACGCGCTTTTTTTGCTCCTTTTCGGAGCAAGAACAGCCGATCTCAGAAGCAAATGCACCAGCGCGGAGCGGATTCGGTCGCCTGTTTATTTTTTTCCGATCAAGCGTCGAACATTTAACCAACAAAAGGGTTGCACCCGGTTGCACCTCGGGATGGGCAAAGCTAATCTTGCCGCCAGCAGATGCCACTCGGTAGTGGCACCCATGAGGATAAAAAAATGGCAACGACCACCCTTGGGGTCAAACTCGACGACCCGACCCGCGAACGCCTGAAGGCCGCCGCGACCTCCATTGATCGTACGCCGCACTGGCTGATCAAGCAGGCGATTTTCAATTACCTGGAGAAACTCGAGGGTGGTGCAACCCTGTCCGAGCTCAATGGCTTGAGCAGCAAGGAGGCCGATGATGCCGGCGAGGTCCAGGCCGACCACGCCCACCAGTGCTTCCTTGAGTTCGCCGAGAGCATCCTGCCGCAATCGGTATTGCGTGCCGCAATCACCGCCGCTTACCGTCGCCCCGAGCCGGAAGTGGTGCCGATGCTCATCGAACAGGCGCGCCTGCCGGCGCCGATGGCCGAAGCCACCAACAAGCTGGCCGCGAGCATTGCCGAAAAACTGCGCAATCAGAAGAGTGCCGGCGGCCGTGCCGGTATTGTTCAGGGCCTGCTGCAAGAATTCTCCCTGTCGTCCCAGGAAGGTGTGGCGCTGATGTGCCTGGCCGAAGCGCTGCTGCGTATCCCGGACAAAGGCACCCGCGATGCGCTGATCCGCGACAAGATCAGCACCGGCAACTGGCAGCCACACCTGGGCAACAGCCCATCGCTGTTCGTCAACGCCGCCACTTGGGGCCTGCTGCTGACTGGCAAGCTGGTGTCGACCCACAACGAAGCGGGCCTGACCTCGTCCCTGAGCCGCATCATCGGCAAGAGCGGCGAGCCGATGATCCGCAAGGGCGTCGACATGGCCATGCGCCTGATGGGCGAGCAGTTCGTTACCGGCGAAACCATCGCCGAAGCCCTGGCCAATGCGAGCAAGTTCGAAGCCAAGGGCTTCCGCTATTCCTACGACATGCTCGGTGAAGCCGCCCTCACCGAACACGACGCCCAGAAGTACCTGGCCTCGTACGAACAAGCCATTCATTCCATCGGCAAAGCCTCCCATGGCCGTGGGATCTATGAAGGCCCGGGCATCTCCATCAAGCTCTCCGCCCTGCACCCGCGCTACAGCCGTGCGCAGTACGAGCGTGTGATGGACGAGTTGTACCCGCGCCTGCTGTCGCTGACCTTGCTGGCCAAGCAGTACGACATCGGCCTGAACATCGACGCCGAAGAAGCCGACCGCCTGGAGCTGTCCCTGGACCTGCTCGAACGCCTGTGCTTCGAGCCGCAATTGACTGGCTGGAACGGCATCGGCTTTGTGATCCAGGCGTACCAGAAGCGTTGCCCGTATGTGATCGACTACGTCATCGACCTGGCCCGCCGCAGCCGCCATCGCCTGATGATCCGCCTGGTAAAAGGCGCGTACTGGGACAGCGAAATCAAGCGCGCCCAGGTCGAAGGCCTGGAAGGCTACCCGGTGTACACCCGTAAGGTGTACACCGACGTTTCCTACATTGCCTGCGCGCGCAAACTGCTGTCGGTGCCGGAAGTCATCTACCCGCAGTTCGCCACGCACAACGCCCACACCCTGTCGGCTATCTACCACATCGCCGGTCAGAACTATTACCCCGGCCAGTACGAGTTCCAGTGCCTGCACGGCATGGGTGAACCGCTGTACGAACAGGTTGTAGGCAAGGTTTCCGAAGGTAAGTTGAACCGTCCGTGCCGTGTGTACGCGCCGGTCGGTACCCACGAAACGCTGCTGGCCTACCTGGTACGCCGCCTGCTGGAAAACGGCGCCAACACCTCGTTCGTCAACCGCATCGCTGACCAGTCCATCTCGATCCAGGAACTGGTAGCCGACCCGGTGGCCAGCATCGAGCAAATGGCAACCCAGGAAGGCGGTTTCGGCCTGCCGCACCCGCGCATCCCTTTGCCGCGCGACCTGTACGGCAGCGACCGCGCCAACTCGGCCGGTATCGACCTGGCCAACGAACATCGCCTGGCCTCGTTGTCCTGCGCCCTGCTCGCCACTGCTCACAACAACTGGAAAGCCGCACCGATGCTCGGTTGCGCCGCCAGCAATGAAGCGGCACAACCGGTGCTGAACCCGTCCGACCTGCGTGATGTGGTCGGCCAGGTACAGGAAGCCACCGTCGAAGACGTCGACAACGCCATCCAGTGCGCCATCAGCGCCGCGCCGATCTGGCAGGCCACCCCGCCCGCCGAACGCGCTGCCATCCTGGAACGCGCCGCCGACCTGATGGAAGGCGAGATCCAGCCGCTGATGGGCTTGCTGGCCCGTGAAGCCGGCAAGACCTTCGCCAACGCCATCGCCGAAGTGCGTGAAGCCGTGGACTTCCTGCGTTACTACGCGGTGCAGGCGCGCAACGACTTTACCAATGACGCCCACCGCCCATTGGGCCCGGTGGTGTGCATCAGCCCGTGGAACTTCCCGCTCGCCATCTTCAGCGGCCAGGTAGCTGCAGCGCTGGCTGCTGGTAACCCGGTGCTGGCCAAGCCTGCCGAGCAGACGCCGCTGGTGGCTGCCCAGGCCGTACGTATTCTGCTTGAAGCCGGTATTCCGGAAGGCGTGCTGCAATTGCTGCCAGGCCAGGGCGAAAGCGTCGGTGCCCGTCTGGTGGGTGATGATCGCGTCAAAGGCGTGATGTTCACCGGCTCCACCGAAGTGGCGCGCCTGCTGCAACGCAATGTCGCCGGTCGCCTGGATGCCCAGGGTCGCCCGATTCCGCTGATCGCCGAAACCGGTGGCCAGAACGCGATGATCGTCGATTCCTCGGCGCTGACCGAACAAGTGGTGATCGACGTCGTATCGTCGGCCTTCGACAGCGCCGGTCAACGTTGTTCGGCCCTGCGCGTACTGTGCCTGCAGGAAGATTCGGCAGACCGTGTGGTCGAAATGCTCAAGGGCGCCATGGCTGAATGCCGCCTGGGTAACCCGGAACGCCTGTCGGTCGACATCGGCCCGGTGATCGACGCCGAAGCCAAGGCCGGTATCGAGAAACACATCCAGGCCATGCGCGACAAAGGCCGCAACGTTTACCAGGTGGCGATTGCCGACGGTGAAGAGATCAAGCGCGGCACCTTCGTGATGCCGACCCTGATCGAGCTGGAAAGCTTCGACGAACTGCAACGCGAGATCTTCGGCCCGGTGCTGCACGTAGTGCGCTACAAGCGCAAAGAGATCGACCAGCTCATCGGCCAGATCAACGCTTCCGGCTACGGCCTGACCCTGGGCGTGCACACGCGCATTGACGAGACCATCGCCAAGGTGATCGACAACGTCAATGCCGGTAACGTCTACGTCAACCGCAACATTGTTGGCGCCGTGGTCGGCGTGCAGCCGTTCGGCGGTGAAGGCCTGTCCGGCACAGGCCCGAAAGCCGGTGGCCCGCTGTACCTGTACCGTTTGCTGTCGACTCGTCCTACCGATGCGATCGAGCAATCCTTCGTACGCGGCGACAAGTTGGCCGCGCCGGATGTGCGCCTGCGTGATGCCATGAGCCAATCGCTGACCGCCCTGAAAACCTGGGCCGACGGCAATAAGTTCAGTGAACTAAGCGCCCTGTGCACGCAATTCGCCGCCCAGTCGCAAAGCGGTATCACCCGCCAACTGGCCGGCCCGACCGGCGAGCGCAACAGCTACGCCATCCTGCCGCGCGAGCACGTACTGTGCCTGGCCGAAGTGGAAGGCGACCTGCTGACCCAACTGGCGGCGGTATTGGCCGTCGGTGGTTCGGCGGTATGGCCGGAAACCGAGCTGACCAAGGCCTTGTTCCCACGTCTGCCTAAAGAGATTCAGGCGAAGATCAAGCGCGTGGCTGACTGGACCAAGGACGACGTAGTGTTTGACGCCGTGCTGCATCACGGTGATTCCGACCAACTGCGTGCGGTGTGCCAGCAAGTGGCGCAGCGCAGTGGGGCGATTGTCGGGGTGCATGGCCTGTCGCAAGGCGAAACGGCGATTGCGCTGGAGCGTCTGGTGATCGAGCGTGCGTTGAGCGTAAACACCGCCGCGGCGGGTGGTAACGCCAGCCTGATGACCATCGGCTAACTGACACAACGCGGCTGATCGCGGCTGATCGTTCCCACGCTCCGCGTGGGAATGCAGCTTAAGGACGCTCTGCGTCCAGAAGCGTGACGCGGAGCGTCAAAAGAGGCGTTCCCACGCAGAGCGTGGGAACGATCTCGATGCCTCGCCAGCGTTCTGCCCCTCTATCACTTAGATCAATCTTGCTACCCACCCTCCATTCGCGGAATTAGACTCAGGCCAATTCCTTCAAAGGTACGCCGCCATGTCCGAGACGCTGCTCAGTTCCCGCAATCTGGCTTTCGAGCTGTACGAAGTCCTCGATGCCGAGGGCCTGACCCAGCGCGAGCGGTTTGCCGAACACAACCGTGAAACCTTCGATGCCGCGATCAGCACGGCGCGCAACATCGCAGAAAAGTACTTCGCCCCTCACAACCGCAAGAACGACGAAAACGAACCGCGCTATGAAAACGGCCAGGCGATCCTGATCCCCGAGGTCAAACCCGCCGTGGACGCCTTCCTTGAAGCCGGCTTCCTCAACGCAGCACGTAGCTTTGAAGCAGGTGGCATGCAACTGCCGACCCTGTTGTCCCAGGCCTGTTTCGCGCACTTCCAATCGGCCAACGCCGCCTCGACGTCCTACCCGTTCCTGACCATGGGCGCCGCCAACCTGATCGAAAGCTTCGGCACCGAGGAGCAGAAACAACGCTTCCTGCAGCCAATGATCGACGGGCGCTTCTTCGGCACCATGGCCCTGACCGAGCCCCATGCCGGTTCTTCCCTGTCGGACATTCGTACCCGTGCAGAACCCGCGGCTGACGGCAGTTATCGGCTCAAGGGCAACAAGATCTTTATCTCCGGTGGCGACCATTCGCTGTCGGAAAACATCGTGCATATGGTGCTGGCAAAATTGCCGGACGCTCCCGCAGGCGTGAAGGGCATTTCGCTGTTTATCGTGCCCAAGTTCCTGGTCAACGAGGACGGCAGCCTGGGCGCTCGCAACGATGTGCTGCTGGCAGGGCTGTTCCACAAGATGGGCTGGCGCGGCACCACGTCCACGGCGCTTAACTTTGGCGATAACGGCAACTGTGTCGGCTATCTGGTGGGCAAGCCGCACCAGGGGCTGAGCTGCATGTTCCAGATGATGAACGAGGCACGCATCGGCGTGGGCATGGGCGCGGTGATGCTCGGTTACGCCGGCTACCTCTACTCCCTGGACTACGCCCGCGAACGGCCCCAGGGGCGCCTGCCTGATAGTAAAGACCCGAGCACCGCACCGGTGGCGATCATCCAGCACGCCGACATCAAGCGCATGCTACTGACCCAGAAAGCCTATGTGGAAGGCGCCTTTGACCTCGGCCTCTACGCGGCGCGGCTATTCGACGACACCACCACCCTGCAAACCGACACCGAGCGCAAGCAAGCCCACGAACTGCTCGACCTGCTCACGCCCATCGTCAAATCCTGGCCGTCGGAGTTCTGCCTCAAGGCCAACGAGCTGGCGATCCAGATTCTCGGCGGCCACGGCTACACCCGCGAATACCCGGTGGAGCAGTACTACCGCGACAACCGCCTGAACCCCATCCATGAAGGCACCCACGGCATCCAGTCCCTGGACCTGCTCGGGCGCAAATTGGCGCAGAACGGCGGCGCCGGTTTAAAGCAGTTGATTCGCCTGATCGCCGAAACCGGAGCCCGGGCGCAAAAGCACCCTTCACTCACGGCACTGCGAGAGCCTCTGGAGCAACTGGTAAACCGGCTGCAAAGCGTCACGATTGGCCTGCTGACCGATCTCGCCCAAGGCAAGGTCAACAGCAGCCTGGCGAACTCGGCGCTGTACTTGAAAGTGTTCGGGCACACGGTGATTGGCTGGCGCTGGCTGGAACAGGCGATCCGCGCCGAAGAAGGGCTGGCCAAGGGGGAAGCGGCTGACGCGGCCTTTTATAAGGGCAAGCTCCAGGCCGCCCGGTACTTCCTGACCTGGGAAGTACCGAGCTGCCATCATGAACTGGCGATTCTGGAGGCACGCGACGATACGTGCCTGGGCATGCAAGAGGAATGGTTCTAGCCCTCAGGGCTGACCGATCACCTTAGAGATCACATCGACCGTGGCGCTGACTTGCTCTTGGTAACGGTCGAGTTCCTGCTGGTGCGCCTGTTGCATTTCAATCTGCTCGGCGCACAGGTTCAGCGCGGCCAGTACCAATAGCTTGTCACCGATCAGGGTCGGGTACTTTTTCTTGGTAACCGCCAGGGAGGCCTTGAGCATGGTCACGGCATGCATCAGGGTCTGATCTTCGCCGGCCGGTGCCTTGATCGAGTAATCCTCTCCGAGAATCGAAACGACCTTTATGCCCTCACTCATGCGCTGACAGGCCCTGCACTTACACGCTCAACCAGCGCCTGGATGCGGGCGGCGGTGGCGCCGTGCTTTTCTTCCTGTTCCATCAGGTTCAGTTGCAGGCTGTCGTTTTCGTCCTTGGCGCGGGCCAGCTCGGCCTTGAGGGATTCGTTGCTGCCCAGCAGTTCTTGATTCTGCTGTACGAGGTCGCTGACCAGTTGTTCCAATTGGCTGAGGGATGCTTCTAACATTTTGATTTCTCGGGCGTTTAAAAAGGGCGGTGACGATAAAGAAAATTCACCTTGGATGCCAGGGTTATCCCCGGCCGCGCAGCCCGATGTTGCAAGGCCGGGCCGCACTTTCGAGCCTTAGTGACTGCATTTACCCGATCTGGTTCCTGAACTCACCCAACCCCTGGTCCGATGCGACAAAAGCGCGCGCCCCCTTAAGACTTTAGTCGCAGGGCCGATAAGGCGGGCACACCTCGTCTCATGGCCGCATGGATAGCGCCTCCCCCAGGACTCCAGCATGTCTCTTCGTAATATGAATATCGCCCCGAGGGCCTTCCTTGGCTTCGCGTTTATTGGCGCCTTGATGTTGTTGCTCGGTGTGTTCGCCCTGAACCAGATGAGCAAAATTCGTGCAGCCACCGAAGACATCACCTCGGCCAGCGTGCCCAGCATTCGCGCCCTGGATGAATTCACCCAACTGACCCTGCGCCTGCGCGTGCTGTCGTACCGCTTACTGACCAACCGCGAGCCAGATGTACAGCAAAAGACCCTGGAAGCCTTCGAACTGCGCAATCAGCAGATTCGCACAGCCCAGGACATCTACGAAAAACTGATCACCAGCACCGAAGAGCGCAACGCTTACAACGAGTACGTGCGCTTGCTGGGTCAGTACCGCCAGATTGAAGAGCGCATGAAGAGCCTGTCTCGCGCCAATCAGGTCAACGAGCTGCGCAGCCTGCTCAACACCGAGTTGCTGGACAACTCCGAGCAGGTCAATGCGGTCTTGACCCGCTTGCTGGATATCAATAACGACGACGCCAACGCCACCAACCAGCGCGCCAAAGACCAATACGACATGGCCTTTGACCTGGTAGTAGGCCTGCTGTTGGTTGCCACGGCGCTGACCTTGCTGTTCGCCTGGCTGCTGACACGCAGCATCACCCTGCCCATCGCACAGGCGCTAGAAGCCGCCGAAGAAGTGGCCGAAGGCAACCTGACGCGCCCGATCACCGTGGACGGCAACGACGAAGCCGGACGCCTGCTCGCGGCCATGGCCAAGATGCAACACAAACTGCGCGACACCCTGCAACGTATCGCCGGCTCCGCTACCCAGCTGGCGTCTGCCGCTGAAGAGCTGAATGCGGTCACCGACGAAAGCGCCCGTGGCCTGACCCAGCAGAATAACGAAATCGAACAGGCCGCCACTGCCGTCAACGAGATGACCAGCGCGGTGGAAGAAGTCGCACGCAACGCGGTGAGCACCTCCGAAGCCTCGCGCAACGCCACCACCTCTGCCGGCGACGGCCGCGACCTGGTGCAGGAAACCGTTAGCGCCATCGAACGCATGAGTACCGATGTGCAGGCCACCGCCTCCCTGATTGGCGACCTGGCCAATGAATCGCGGGATATCGGCAAAGTGCTGGACGTGATCCGTGGCCTGGCCGACCAGACCAACCTGCTGGCCCTGAACGCCGCGATCGAAGCAGCGCGAGCCGGGGAAGCCGGGCGTGGTTTCGCCGTGGTGGCTGATGAAGTGCGGGCGCTGGCCCATCGCACCCAGCAGTCCACCAGCGAAATCGAGCGCATGATCGGCAGCATCCAGACAGGCACTGAGCACGCGGTGGATTCGATGCGCAACAGCACTGAGCGGGCCGAATCGACACTCAACATTGCCCGAGGCGCGGGCCTGTCGCTGGACACCATCAACACGGCGATTGTGGAGATCAACGAGCGCAACCTGGTGATCGCCAGCGCGGCGGAAGAACAGGCCCAGGTGGCGCGGGAAGTGGACCGCAACCTGGTGAATATCCGTGACCTGTCGGTGCAATCGGCCACCGGCGCCAGCCAGACCAGTGCGGCGAGCGGCGAATTGTCGCGGTTGGCGGTGGACCTGAACGGGATGGTCGGAAGGTTCCGCCTCTGAAATAAGCCTTTGCTCACACCGCATACCCTGTGGGAGCTGGCTTGCCTGCGATAGCAATCTATCAGCTAACGCCCCTGGCGCCTGGCACACCGCAATCGCAGGCAAGCCAGCTCCCACATTTGATCGATGCGCAGCCACAAAAGCTTTTTGACAGCGCAGCAATTCAACAGGTTAGAATCCCTGGCACGCAGACTGCATGGTCAGTTTGCGTCCTGTCTTCCCCTGCCTTGGAGTACTGCCTTTGAATGCGACGACCATCAACAGCCTGTTCTTGATCGGCGCGTTGCTGGTGACTGCGAGCATTCTGGTGAGTTCGCTTTCGTCACGCCTGGGGATCCCCATCCTGGTGATTATCCTGGCCGTGGGCATGACCGCCGGGGTCGATGGCGGTGGCATCATTTTCGATAACTACCCGACCGCCTACCTGGTGGGCAACCTCGCCCTCGCCGTGATCCTGCTCGACGGCGGTTTGCGCACCCGGGTGGCGAGTTTCCGCGTGGCGCTGTGGCCGGCCTTGTCCCTGGCCACGGTGGGGGTGTTGATTACCACCGGCCTCACCGGCATGGCCGCGGCCTGGCTATTCGACCTCAATATCATCCAGGGCCTGCTGATTGGCGCCATTGTCGGCTCCACGGACGCCGCGGCGGTGTTCTCACTGCTGGGCGGCAAGGGCCTCAACGAGCGGGTCAGCGCCAGCCTGGAAATCGAATCGGGCAGTAACGATCCGATGGCGGTGTTCCTCACCGTCACCCTGATCGACATGCTCGCCAGCGGCCAGACCGGCCTGCACTGGAGCCTGCTCACGCACCTGATCCGCGAATTCGGCATCGGTGGCCTGGTAGGCCTGGGTGGCGGCTGGCTGATGTTGCAGCTGGTCAACCGTATCAACCTGGCCAACGGCCTGTACCCGATCCTGGTGATCGCCGGCGGCCTGTTCGTGTTTGCCCTGACCAACGCCCTGCACGGCAGCGGCTTCCTCGCCGTGTACCTATGCGGGCTGGTGATCGGCAACCGCCCGGTGCGCAGCCGCCATGGCATTTTGCACATGCTCGACGGCATGGCTTGGCTGGCGCAGATCGGGATGTTCTTGGTGCTGGGCCTGCTGGTCACGCCTCACGATTTGCTGCCCATCGCCCTGCCCGCCCTGGGCCTGGCGCTGTGGATGATCCTGTTTGCCCGGCCGCTGTCGGTGATGGTTGGCTTGCTGCCATTCAAAGCGTTCCACGGGCGCGAAAAGGCCTTTATCGCCTGGGTCGGCCTGCGCGGCGCGGTACCGATCATCCTCGCGGTGTTCCCGCTGATGGCCGGTTTGCCCCATGCACAGCTGTACTTCAACCTGGCGTTCTTTATCGTGCTGGTCTCGCTGTTGGTGCAGGGCACCAGCCTGCCGTGGGTGGCCAAGTTGCTTAAAGTCACCGTACCGCCAGACCCGGCGCCGATCTCCCGCGCGGCCTTGGAAGTGCACGTTACCAGCGAGTGGGAGTTGTTCGTCTACCGCCTAGGCGCTGAAAAATGGTGCATCGGCGCGGCCCTGCGCGAGCTGAAAATGCCCGAAGGCACGCGCATCGCCGCGCTGTTTCGTGGCCAACAACTGCTCCATCCGTCGGGTAGTACGGTGCTGGAAGTCGACGATTTGCTCTGTGTGATCGGCCACGAACACAACCTGCCGGCTCTGGGCAAACTGTTCAGCCAGGCACCGCAACGGGGCCTCGATTTGCGCTTCTTCGGCGACTTCGTCCTCGAAGGCGACGCCCAGCTGGGCGCGGTTTCCGCCTTGTACGGGCTCAAGCTTGAAGGTATCGACCCGGACATGCCATTGAGCCGCTTCATTACCCAGAAGGTGGGCGGTGCACCGGTAGTCGGCGACCAGGTGGAGTGGAACAACACCATCTGGACCGTCGCCGTCATGGACGGGAACAAGATTGGCAAAGTCGGCGTCAGATTCCCCGAAGGAAGTCGCCCGGGCCCCGGACTCTTCCTCTAAACTGCGGGACAACGACGCCCCGATTCTTCACTTTGCAAGACCGGTCTCTATGCCAACCCTGCGTACTTTTCTCGCCACTGCCCTGCTGGGCCTGACCCTTTGTGTTGGCAGCGTATATGCCGCCGACCCGCCCAGCGCCGAAGCCGTCCAGCAAAGCCTGGATAAACTGCCCGACCGCAAGCTGCCTGACGCCGACATGAAGGCGCTGCAGGCGACCCTGCAACAGACCCTGACCTACTTGGGCAATCAGCAGGACTACGAGCAGCGCCTGGCCGACCTCAAGCGCCAGCTGGAAGAGGCCCCGCGCCAGACCAATGAGAACCAGCGTGAGCTGGCGCGCCTCAAGGCCACCAAAATCATTCCGGTGGCCCAACGCTACGCCAGCCTGCCGGTGCCGCAGCTTGAGCAGTTATTGGTGCAACGCAGCACCCAGCAAGGCGACCTGCAAAAAGAACTGGCCGACGCCAACAGCCTGACCATCGCCGCCCAGACCCGCCCCGAGCGCGCTCAGACCGAAATCAGCAGCAGCCAGACGCGCATCCAGCAAATCAACGCGACGCTCAAGCTTGGCAAAGACAACGGCAAGCCCCTCAGCAGCGACCAGCGCAACCAGCTCAACGCCGAACTGGCGGCCCTGAATGCCTTGATTCCCCTGCGCCGCCAGGAATTGGCCGGCAACAGCCAGCTGCAAGATTTGGGCAACAGCCAGCATGACCTGATCCAGGAAAAAACCGCACGCCTGGAGCAGGAAATCCAGGACCTGCAAACCCTGATCAACCAGAAACGCCTGGCCCAGTCCCAGCAGACGGTGACCCAACAGTCCATCGAAGCGCAGAAAGCCGGGGGCAGCAGCATCCTGGCCAAGGAAAGCGCAGACAACCTGAAGCTGTCCGACTACCTGCTCAAAAGCACCGACCGCCTCAACGACCTGACCCAGAAAAACCTGCAGACCAAGCAGCAACTGGACACCGTGACCCAAAGCGATTCGGCCCTGGACGAGCAGATCAACGTGCTCAAGGGCAGCCTGCTGCTGTCCAAGATTCTCTATAAACAAAAGCAGGCCCTGCCGCGTCTGACCGTGGACAAAGACCTGGCCGACGACATCGCCAACATTCGCCTGTACCAGTTCGAGGTCAACCAACAGCGAGAGCTGATCACCTCCCCCAGCGCCTATGTGGACAACCTGCTGGCCAACCAGCCGCCAGATGAAGTCACCCCGCAACTGCGCCGCACCCTGCTGGAAGTGGCGATCACCCGCAGCGACCTGCTGGAACGCCTGAGCCGCGAACTGAGCGCACTGCTCAACGAATCCATCACCCTGCAACTGAACCAGAAACAACTGCTCAGCACCGCCAGCACCCTGCGCGCCACGCTCGATGAGCAAATGTTCTGGATCCCCAGCAACAAGCCGCTGGACACTGAATGGCTGGAAACCGTACCGGCGCATCTGAGCAAACAGGTCACCACCCTGCCCTGGGCGTCCAGCGTCAGTGAGCTGTATGACGGCCTGACCCAACGCCCGCTGCTGTTCCTGCCGTTGCTGTTGCTGATCGGCGCGCTGCTGTGGCGGCGCAATGCGCTGTATGTGCGCCTGAAAAAGGTTCACCAAGACATCGGCCACTTCAAGCGCGACAGCCAGTGGCATACGCCGCAGGCCATCCTGATCAACATCCTGCTGGCGATGCCCGTGGCCCTGGGCCTGGCGCTGTGCGGCTACGCGTTGCAGATCGACGCCCGCGGGCAAAACGCCAACCTGGGCGCGGCCTTGCTGCAGATCGCCCAAGCCTGGCTGGTGTTCTACACCGCCTACCGCATCCTCGCGCCGGGCGGCGTGGCGGAGCTGCACTTTCGCTGGGAGAGGCCGCAGGTCGAATTCCTGCAAGGCTGGATACGCAAGCTCGGGCTGGTGGTACTGGCGTTGGTGGCCGTGGTCGCAATTGCCGAACATCAACCGGCCGCGCTGGCTGACGACGTGTTGGGTATCGCCGTGGTGCTGACCTGCTACGGGCTGATGGCCTGGCTGCTGGGCCGCCTGCTGCTGAACAGCCCAACCCATGAAAAGGCCTCGTTGTTTCGCAAAGCAATCGGCGTGGTGTTCACCGCCCTGCCCATCGCGCTGTTTATTGCCGTGTGCTTTGGCTATTACTACACCGCGCTGAAACTCAGTGACCGGCTGATCAACACCCTGTACCTGCTGATGTTCTGGCTGGTGATCGAAGCCACCTTCGTGCGCGGCCTGGGTGTTGCCGCACGGCGCCTGGCCTACGCCCGCGCCCTGGCCAAACGCCAGGCAGCCAAGGAGGCCGGTGACGGCGAAGCGGTGATCGAAGAGCCGACCCTGGACATCGAGCAGGTCAACGAACAGTCCATGCGCCTGATCCGCCTGGCCCTGCTCGGCGGCTTTATCGCGGCGTTGTATTGGGTGTGGTCGGACCTGATCTCGGTATTTTCCTACCTGGACAACGTCACGCTGTACGAATACACCAGCGGTACCGGTGCGAATATCAGCATGGTGCCCATCAGCATCGGCGACCTGCTGGGGGCGTCGATTATCATCGGTATCACCTTCGCCCTGGCGCGCAACCTGCCCGGCCTGCTGGAAGTGCTGGTGCTGTCCAAGCTCGACCTGGCCCAAGGCAGTGCCTACGCCACCACCACCTTACTGTCCTACATCATTGCCGGCGTGGGTTTTGTCACCACCCTTTCCACCCTCGGTGTGAGTTGGGACAAGCTGCAATGGCTGGTGGCCGCGCTGTCGGTGGGCCTGGGTTTCGGCATGCAGGAGATCTTCGCCAACTTCATCTCCGGCATCATGATTTTGTTCGAACGCCCGGTGCGCATCGGCGACACCATTACCATCGGCAACCTGTCGGGTACGGTGAGCAAGATCCGTATTCGTGCCACCACCATTACCGACTTCGACAATAAAGACATCATTGTCCCCAACAAGACCTTCATTACCGGGCAGTTGATCAACTGGTCGCTGACCGACACCATCACTCGGGTGACCCTCAAACTCGGCGTGGACTACGGCTCCGACCTCGACCTGGTGAAGGAACTGTTACTGAAAGCCGCTCGGGAAAACCCTCGGGTCCTGAAAGAACCGGAACCCCATGTGTACTTCCTCAACTTCGGCGAAAGCACACTGGACCACGAGCTGCGCATGCACGTGCGCGACCTGGGCGACCGCAACCCGGTGCTCGACGAGGTCAACCGCTTTATCAACCGTGAGTTCAAGAAACAGCACATCAACATCTCGTTCCGGCAGATGGAGATCTACCTGAAAAACCTCCACGGCCAGGAATACAAACTGGTGCCGGCCGAGGATGAGCGCAAGACCATCGTGCAGCCCGTCGACCAGCCCGACGCCCCAGAGCCACCTGCGGGCAAAGTGGTGGATGCGCCGGAGCCGCCACCCAGCAAACTCGACTAAATGCCCTATCCCCAGCAGAATGCTCGGACATTCTGCTGGAGATGGCCGGTGAAAGCCCTCGACGAACTGACCTTCGACAATCGCTTCGCACGCCTGGGCGATGCGTTCTCAACCCACGTTCTGCCCGAACCCCTGGACGAACCGCGCCTGGTGGTAGCGAGCAAGGCCGCCATGGCGCTGCTCGACCTCGACCCGGCCGTGGCCGAAACCTCCGTGTTTGCCGAACTGTTTGGCGGCCACAAACTGTGGGCCGAAGCCGAGCCACGGGCGATGGTGTATTCCGGGCATCAATTCGGCGGCTACACCCCGCAGTTGGGCGATGGCCGCGGGTTATTGCTGGGCGAGGTCTATAACGAGGCCGGCGAGCATTGGGATTTACACCTCAAGGGCGCCGGGATGACGCCTTACTCGCGCATGGGCGACGGGCGGGCGGTGTTGCGCTCTTCGATTCGTGAATTCCTCGCCTCCGAGGCCCTGCATGCGCTAGGCATCCCCACCAGCCGCGCCCTGTGCGTGATCGGTTCCAGCACGCCGGTATGGCGGGAGAAACAGGAACGCGGGGCGATGGTTTTACGCCTGGCCCACAGCCATATTCGCTTCGGGCACTTCGAATATTTCTATTACACCAAGAAGCCTGAGCAACAGGCCGAACTGGCCGAGCACGTGCTGAACCTGCACTACCCCGAATGCCGCGAGCAACCCGAGCCTTACCTGGCGATGTTCCGCGAGATCGTCGAGCGCAACGCCGAAATGATCGCCAAGTGGCAGGCTTATGGTTTTTGCCACGGCGTGATGAACACCGACAACATGTCGATCCTGGGCATTACCTTCGACTTCGGGCCCTTCGCGTTTCTCGATGATTTTGACGCGCACTTCATCTGCAACCATTCCGATCATGAAGGCCGCTACTCCTTCAGCAACCAGGTGCCGATCGGGCAGTGGAACCTCAGCGCCTTGGCCCAGGCGCTCACGCCGTTTATCAGCGTTGACGCACTCAAAGAAGCCCTCGGCCTGTACCTGCCGCTGTACCAAGCGCACTACCTGGACTTGATGCGCCGCCGCCTGGGCCTGACCACCGCCGAAGACGCCGACCAGCAGTTGGTGGAGCGCTTGCTCAAGCTGATGCAGAACAGCGGCGTGGACTACACGCTGTTCTTGCGCCATCTGGGCGATGAACCCGCTGCTCTGGCCGTGGCGCGGCTACGTGATGACTTTGTCGACCTGGCCGGGTTCGACGCCTGGGCCGAGCAGTACAAGCCCCGCGTGGCGCGGGACGGGGATTACACCCAGGAACAGCGCCGTGAGCGCATGCACGCGGTCAACCCGCTATATATCCTGCGCAACTACCTGGCCCAAAACGCCATCGCCGCCGCCGAATCAGGCGACTACAGCGAAGTGCGGCGGCTGCATGACGTGCTGACCAGACCGTTTGAGGAACAAGCGGGGATGGAGCAGTACGCGCAACGACCGCCGGATTGGGGCAAGCATTTGGAGATTAGTTGTTCGTCGTAAGTCCTAAAGACGGTCGGATTATTCTGCGGTGAGTAGGCTCATCAGATCTGAGGCATACGCTGATGCTCCAGATCATAGGCCTCCACCCAGTCAGAAATGATGTCAAGTAGCCCACTCATTGGATGGTCTTCATCTTCTCCTGTGATATCGAGCAGCTCATCAATCGCCTCGACCAGGACGCCATAATCATCCTCGGTTTGGGGTTTGCGCAGCAGCGTTGCAACGTAAGGCCAATGTTCAATGGCCAGTTTTAGAGCGTGGTTCATGCTTTGTCCTTTTTTCGCGTGTTGATAAACCGCGTCGCCGACACCAGATTGAAGCCAATAGCCGCCCCCAAGGAGCCCCCGATGTCCGAATCTCTTGTAATCCCCTGCCCTCATTGCAACGGCCTCAACCGCATCCCCGGCGAACGCCTGGGTGATGCGCCCAAGTGCGGGCGCTGCAAGCAGTCGGTGTTGCTGAACAAACCCTTTGATTTGAAACAGGGTGACTATGCCAACCAGATCAAGGGCGACCTGCCGCTGCTGGTCGATGTGTGGGCCGACTGGTGCGGGCCGTGCAAGTCGTTTGCTCCGATATTCGAACAGGCCGCCGGGCAGTTGGAAGGCAAGTGCCGGCTGGCGAAGCTGGACAGTGAGGCTAACCAGCAGCTGTCGGCTCAGCTGGGGATTCGCTCGATTCCCAGCTTGATCCTGTTCAAGAACGGCCGCGAAGTGGCGCGCCAGAGTGGGGCGTTTCCGTTGCCGCAGTTGATGAGTTGGTTGCGTAGCCAGGGGGTGTAAACATCCCCCTCCATCAACTCGGTCAATGTGGGAGCTGGCTTGCCTGCGATGCAGGCGACTCGGTCTGCCTGGTACACCGAGGTGATGCCATCGCAGGCAAGCCAGCTCCCACATTAGATGCATTTCATGCGTTAGGTCAGCGGGGCTTCGTGGTCCATCATCTGGCTGACCAGCATGACGCCCAGTTCGCTTAACTGGTGGATGGCCAGCGCTACGTCGCGGTGTTCGCCGGTGAGGTCGTTGGACAGGTTGAGCAGCAAGGTGCGCACTGAGGAGAAGGTTTCGTAGCTGTTGAGTACGAGGGTTCGGTGGGGAGGTTGGGTGAAACATTGAAAAGACGGATAGACATGCATTTGTTCCCTGATAGGGCCACTACCGTTTCGCTACTAAACGAAGGGTGGCAGCTGTACGCAGGTTAGTAGACCGGGGAACAAAGCAAAGACCGGCGCACCCGAAGGTGCCCTGCGCACAGCCACCATCAGATAGGCGATAAACGCCATGCTTTTGGAGCAGGTGCACATGCTTTGGTCGGTCGGGCTACTAAACCCGATCACTGAACATTCAGCGACCGGCAAACCTTAGAGACGCCCATCCAGACGCACAAGCCGGCGGATTCTGGCGTAGCTGTAGGCAAGGTTACAAGGCACAAGCCCAATTGCCAGCCCCTTCCTACATACCTTGTGGGACAAATCCAACTCACCTGCCGACATGCAATCCAAACTGTGGGAGCTGGCTTGCCTGCGATAACGGTGTTCCAGGCGACACATTGACTCAATGTGCCGCCCTCATCTCGGGCAAGCCCGGCTCCCACAGTGTTCGGTGTTGCCTGTGGGGTCAGGCGTTCTCAAGTAAGTTATGCAACTCCACAAACTGCTGCGTCAGCTTATGCCGTGGGTCCAGATGAATCAGCGGCTTGCTCTCCTGGTGCGACTCGCGCATACGCACGGAGCTGGCCAGGTACACCGGCAGTACCGGCAGCCCTTCGGCAATCAACTCATCGAGAATCTGTTGCGGCAGGCTCGCCCGTGCCTGGAATTGGTTGACCACGATGCCTTCCACTTCCAGGCCTTCGTTATGGTCGTCCTTCAATTCTTCGATCTCTGCTAGCAGGCCATACAAAGCCTGGCGCGAGAAGCTGTCGCAGTCGAAGGGGATCAGCACCCGATCAGCGGCAATCAGCGCCGAAACCGCATAGAAGTTCAAGGCCGGAGGCGTATCCAGGTAAATGCGGTCGTAATCCTCGCTCAGCTCATCCAGCAGCTTTCGCAGCTTGTTGATTTTGTGCTTGGCTTCGAGCTTGGGCTGCAGGTCTGCCAGCTCGGCGGTGGCGGTGATCACGTGCAGGTTGTCGAACGGCGTTTCGTAGATGTCTACCTTGTTCTTCTTCGAAAACGGCCCGGAAGACAGCGTCTGCTTGAAAAAATCCGCGATCCCCATGGGGATGTCGTCACCCGTCAGCCCGGTGAGGTACTGGGTTGAGTTGGCCTGTGCATCGAGGTCCACCAACAGGGTTCGATAACCTTCACTGGCGCTGACCGCCGCCAGGTTGCAGGCGATGCTGGACTTGCCCACACCGCCTTTTTGATTGAACACCACGCGCCGCATGGAAAAACCTCCGTGTATCAATGAATCCCCCGAGTGTAGAGCGCAAAAGCGCCGGTTAGCTACCTCGTTCATCCTTGCGCGCTGTCTGGCTCACAAATGAATGGAAACCGCGTAACGATCGAGTCCGGCCTTTGATCGCCGATAATCTGCAAATTCTTCCAACTTATTTGTGATCAATAGTGAACAAACTTTCACCACTATTTGCTAGAACTCCACGGCACCGGGATAATGCGCGCCATACGGCCATTGCTCCCTGTCCCGGAATCCGGGGCCATTGGCCGCACATGGAAGCCCGCAGGGGCGGGATAACTTCTCAGTGATCAACTTCAACATCGCCCAATGGCGCGCCTGGGCTCCTGGCCTTGCGAGTGCGGACGACTGGTACGCCTGGTGCCGGGACCCGGTGTTGCCGCCTGTCAGCGAAGCGTCCCCCGATGTGTCATTTTTGCCAGCCATGCAGCGCCGCCGTCTGAGCCGGCTGGCGCGCATGGCGTTCAGCGTCGGCTGGCCGCTGGCCGAGGGCCTTGAAGACCTGCCGCTGGTGTTTATTTCCCGCCACGGCGAAACCCCGCGCACCCTGGACATCCTCAGTGACCTGGCCAACGAGCAGCCGCTGTCGCCTACTCAGTTCAGCCTGTCGGTGCATAACGCGGTGATTGGCCTGTGGTCGATCCTGCGCAATGAAACCAGCGAGATGACCGCCCTCGCCGCCGCCGGCGATGGCCTCGAACACGGCCTGCTCGAAGCCGCCGCGTTGCTCAACGAAGGCGCCGCCGCCGTATTGCTGGTGATCACCGAAGAACAACCGCCCCACGCCTACGCCAGCTGGATTAGGGATGTGCCCTTCCCCTACGCCCTCGGCCTGTTGCTCACGCCGGGCGACGAGTGGCAACTGGAACTCACCACCGGCACTGTCCAACTCACTCAAACCCAGTGGCCCCACGCCCTGAACCTGCTGCGCACCCTGCTGACCGAACAGGGCGCCTGCCAACATGCCTGGAAGAACCGAGTATGGAACTGGCAACGCAAGCCCTGACCCACAAGCCACGGCAGGCCTATTATTGGCGCCTGTTCGCCACGGCCCTCAGCTTTTGCCTGTTTGGCATCGGCGGGCTGTGCCTGCGTTTGCTGGTATTTCCGTTGCTCAGTTGCCTGCCGGGCGACGCCAGCCAGCACCAACGGCGCGCACGCCACACCATCAGTTGCCTGTTCTGGTTTTTCATTCGCCTGATGAAGGGCCTGGGCATTCTCACGTACAGCGTCGAGGGTGCCGAAAAGCTTGGCCGCCCTGGCCAGATGATCGTCGCCAACCACCCGTCGCTGATCGACGTGGTGTTCCTGATCGGCCTGATGCGCCAGACCAACTGCGTGGTCAAGCAGAGCCTGTTCCAGAACCCGTTCACCCGCAGCCCGGTGCGCGATGCCGGCTATATCAGCAATGACGGCAGTGCCGACATGCTCGATGCCGCAGCCGACGCCCTGCGCGCCGGCCAGACGCTGATCATCTTTCCCGAAGGCACCCGCACCACGCCGGGCGCGGCGCCGGCCTTTCATCGCGGCGGCGCGGCCATTGCGCTGCGTGGTGCGACAATCATCACGCCAGTGGTGATCAAGGTCAGCCCCACCACGCTGACCAAGGCCGAACCCTGGTATCGCATTCCCCACCGTCGATTTCACTTCAGTTTGCGCGTGGGGGCCGATATAGAACCACAAGCGTTCGCCGCGCTCGGCGCCGCGCCCCAGGCTTCACGCAAGCTCAACGATCACCTGCATCACTATTTCATTAAGGAGCTCGCCGAAGATGAGCGACCAACACCGCCTTGAGCACGACATAAAGACGCTGATCATCGAGGCCCTGGGCCTGGAAGACATCAGCGTCGACGACATTGGCAGCGACCAGACCCTGTTTGGCGAAGGCCTGGGCCTGGATTCGGTCGATGCGCTGGAATTGGGCCTGGCGATTCAGAAAAAATACGGCATCAAAATCGATGCCGACGCCAAGGACACCCGCAATCACTTCACCAACGTGGCCAGCCTTGCGGCATTCGTCACGGCCCGACAGGCAGCTTGAGACCGTACCATGCAAACTCGTGACGATATCTTCAACACCCTGCGCGACGCCTTGGTGGAACTGTTTGAACTGCCCCCGGAACGCGTCACCCTCGACGCCAACCTGTACCAGGACCTGGAAATCGACAGCATCGACGCCGTGGACCTGATCGACCACATCAAGCGCCAGACCGGCAAGAAAATCGCCGCCGAAGAGTTCAAGGCGGTACGCACGGTGAACGACGTGGTAGAGGCGGTGTACCGTCTGGTCCAGCCCGCCGCATGAGCCGGCTGATCGGCCTTGGCCTGTTATTGGCGGGGCTGCTGTACCCCTTCGCCGTGTATTACGGCACCGAGCATTTTGCACCCTGGCAGTTCGGCTTGCTGCTGGGCAGCCTGTGGCTGTTGCGCGCGCTCACCGCTGCGCGGCGCCCGGGCAGCCGTTGGATGGCGGTGGTGGTGATCGTGTTTTGCCTGGCACTGGCATGGTTCGATAACCCGCAGTGGCTGCGCTGGTACCCGAGCCTGGTCAGCGGATTCATGCTGGCGCTGTTCGGCCTGAGCCTGAAATACGGCCCGCCGATGGTCGAGCGCCTGGCACGCATGACCGACCCGCACCTGCCGCCCCACGCGGTGGTGTATACCCGCCGGGTCACCCTGGTGTGGAGTGTGTTTTTTCTCTGTAATGGCCTGCTCGCCGCCGCGCTCACCCTGTGGGCGCCGCTGAGCTGGTGGACGTTGTACAACGGCCTGATCGCCTACGGGCTGATGGGGCTGTTGTTTGCCGTGGAATGGCTGGTACGACAAAGGGTTCGAGGCCGCGTATGAAAGGGTTGAAACTTGAGCATTTGCTGCTTGAGCCACTGCAAGATCGCGGGGTGACCACCGAGCCCCTCATGAACCACGCGCAACTGTGGGAGCAGTCGCTGAGCCTGGCGGCGGGCCTGCAAGCCCGGGGTATCCGGCGCCTGGCCGTGCACCTGGAAGACGCCGGGCTGCTGGCGATTGCGCTGCTGGGCGCCTGGCGCGCAGGCGCGAGCGTGCTGCTGCCCGCCGACCTGCAACCCCAGACGCGCCAACGCTGGACCGACGCCGTGGATGCCTGGCTGGTCGAAGCCAGCGACCTGGACGCGCTGTATCAAGTGCCCTTGAGCGCCGCCGCCCTCGACCTGGACACTTGCCAACTGAGCCTGTGCACCTCCGGCTCCAGCGGCGAGCCCAAGCGCATCGACAAGTCCCTGCGCCAGTTGGCCAATGAAGTAGAGGCGCTGGAGGCCCTGTGGGGCAAAGACCTCAAGGACGCCTGCATCATCGGCAGTGTCGCCACCCAGCATATCTACGGCTTGCTGTTTCGCGTGCTGTGGCCGCTGTGTGCTGGCCGCACCTTTGTGCGCAAGCAACTGGCGTTCCCCGAAGACATGCAGCGCGCCAGCCGTGAGCACCGGCAATTTGCCTGGGTGGCCAGCCCGGCGTTGCTCAAGCGCATGGGCGACAACCTCGACTGGCCGGCACTGAGCCAGGTTGCGCGAGTGTTTTCCTCCGGCGGTGCATTGCCGATTGAAGCTGCCGGCAGCCTCTACGACCGTTTACAGCAATGGCCGACGGAAATCCTCGGCAGCTCGGAAACCGGCGGCATCGCCTGGCGCCAGGGTGCGCAACCCTGGCAGCCGTTTGCCGATGTACAACTGAGCCAGGATGCCGACGGCGCTCTGCGTATCGCATCAAAATACCTGCCCGAAGGGCACATCGAACAGACTGCCGACGCTGCACGCATCCATGCCGATGGCCGTTTTGAGTTGCTGGGCCGCCTGGACCGTATCGTCAAGCTGGAAGAGAAACGCATCTCCCTGCCGATGCTCGAACAGGCGTTGATGACCCACCCGTGGGTCGCCGAAACCCGCTTGGGCGTGGTGCAGGAAAACCGCGCCTCCCTCGGCGCGCTGGTGGTGCTCAGCAGCGATGGCTTGCATGCCCTGCGCAACCAGGGCCGCCGCACGCTCACCCAAACCTTGCGCCAGCACTTGAGCCAACATTGCGAGGCCCTGGCCTTGCCGCGCCGCTGGCGCTTGCTGCGCCAACTGCCGCTGAACAGCCAGGGCAAGCTACCTCAGGCCGATGTCGAAGCCTTGTTGCTGGCGCCTCGCCCCAAGGGCCCAGAGGTGTTGGCGCAAGTCGAAACCGAAGGTGAATGGACCTTGCAACTGAGCATCCCACCGGACCTGGCCTATTTCAGCGGGCACTTCCCGGTCACGCCGGTATTGCCGGGGGTGGTGCAGGTGGAATGGGCGTTCAACCTGGGCCAGCAATTGCTCGACCTGCCAACCCGGTTCGCCGGCATGGAAGTGCTCAAGTTCCAGCAACTGGTGCGCCCGGGCGATCACATCGAACTGCACCTGCGCTTTGATCGGGAGCGTAGCAAACTGTACTTCGCCTATCGCAATGGGGTTGCGGCGTGCTCAAGCGGGCGGATCGTGCTGGAGGCCGCGCATGCATAAGCCGGGTGAGCACTTCGTGCTCAATCGCGGGCAAACCCGCTCCCACACTGGATCAGTGTCGGCCAACAATCTTGTGTGCACAGCAAATCCAATGTGGGAGCTGGCTTGCCTGCGATGCAGGCGGCGCGGTGTATCGGTTGCCCCCCATCATGCATAACCCCTGCGCTTTAATCCCGGTGTACAACCACGAAGCCGCCGTGCCGGCCGTGGTCCACAGTGTGCTGAAGAGCGGCCTGCCCTGCCTCTTGGTGGACGATGGCAGCAGCGCCGCCTGCGCAGCAGTGCTGGCGCACCTGGCGACGCTGGACAACGTCACCCTGCTGACCCTGCCCAGCAACCAGGGCAAGGGCGCCGCCGTGATGGCCGGCTTTCGCGAGGCAGCGCGCCTGGGCTACACCCACGCCCTGCAAGTGGACGCCGATGGTCAGCACGACCTGCGCGAAGTCGAGACCTTTATCCACACCTCACGCCAGCATCCCGACGCCGTTATCTGCGGCTACCCCGAATACGACGACAGCGTGCCCAAGGGTCGCCTGTACGCACGTTACCTGACCCACGTGTGGGTGTGGATCAATACCCTGTCGCTTGAGATTCGCGACTCGATGTGCGGCTTTCGCGTGTACCCGCTGGCGCCGACCCTGGCGCTGATGGACTCGGCCTACATCGGCACGCACATGGATTTCGACTCGGACATCCTGGTACGCCTGGCCTGGCGCAACCAGCCTATGCGTTGGCTGCCCACCCAGGTGCACTACCCCGCCGACGGCCTGTCGCACTTTCGCTTGTTGCGTGACAACCTGCGCATCAGCGCCATGCACACGCGGTTGTTCTTCGGCATGCTCGTGCGCGCGCCGATGATCCTGTGGCGACGGTGGCAAGCATGAACGACAGCACCAAACATTGGGCCGACCGCGAGGAACGCGGCAGCTTCTGGCTGATGAAATTCACCGCGGTCGCGGTCAAAGTCCTCGGCCGTCGCCTATTGAGCCCGTTGCTCTACAGCATCGTCTTTTACTTCTTCCTGTTCGGCCGCACCGCACGCCACAGCGCGTGGCAATACCAGCAGCGGCTGGCGCAATGGAGCGGGCGCGATGACTTGCTGCCGAGCCACCGCACCGTCTTTGCCCAGTTCATGGCCTTCGCCGATTCGCTGCTGGACAAGCTGGACGTGTGGAACGGCAAGCTGCGCCTGGAGCAAATCGAGATCAACGATCCGGCGCAGTTGCGCAGCCAACTGCGTGGCGAGCGCGGGCAGATGCTGGTGGGTGCGCACCTGGGTAACCTGGAAGTGTGCCGCGCCCTCGCGGAGATTGGTGAGCAGGTCACCATGAACGTGCTGGTGCACACCAAGCACGCCGAGCGTTTCAACCGCCTGCTGGGCGAGGCCGGCGCGACCCATTTGCGCCTGATTCAGGTGAGCGAACTGGACCCGGCCACCATGCTGCTGCTCAGCCAGCGCCTGGACGATGGCGAGTGGCTGGCGATTGCCGGCGACCGCATCCCGCTGCACGGCGGGCGTACGGTGCGCGTGGACTTCCTCGGCCATACGGCGGCATTTCCCCAAGGCCCATGGCTGCTGGCGGGCTTGCTCAAGTGCCCGGTCAATCTGCTGATGTGTCTTAAGCACCAGGGCCGCTATCGCCTGACTATCGAGCCCTTTGCCGATTTGATCGAGTGGAAGCGCAGTACCCGCGAGCAGGTCATCGCCCTGTGGACCGCCCGCTACGCCGCACGCTTGGGCCAGTTCTGCCTGCAAGCGCCCCAACAATGGTTCAACTTTTACCCTTTCTGGAAGACCGATGACGACGCCTCTTGAGCCCATCACCTTTGGTGAACGTCCCCTGCGCATCGAAGACGTGCTGGCCCTGGCCAACCGCCAGGTACCCACTCGCCTGCAGGACGATGCCGCGTACCGCCAACGCATCGCCAAGGGCGCGCAGTTCCTCGACTCGCTGCTGGACAAGGAAGGCGTGATCTACGGCGTGACCACCGGCTACGGCGACTCCTGCGTAGTGGCGGTGCCGCTGGAGCACGTCGAAGCCTTGCCGCGTCATCTGTACACCTTTCACGGTTGCGGCCTGGGCACGTTGCTCGACGCCCAAGCCACCCGTGCCGTGCTGGCGGCGCGTTTGCAGTCGCTGTGCCATGGCGTATCGGGCGTACGCGTGGAGCTGCTGGAGCGCTTGCACGCCTTCCTCGAACACGATGTGCTGCCACTGATCCCGGAAGAAGGCTCGGTGGGTGCCAGTGGTGATCTGACGCCGCTGTCCTACGTGGCCGCGACCTTGTCCGGCGAGCGCGAGGTGCTATTCCGTGGTGAACGCCGTCCGGCGGCCGACGTGCACCGCGAGCTGGGCTGGGAGCCGTTGGTCCTGCGCCCCAAGGAAGCCCTGGCACTGATGAACGGCACCGCGGTGATGACCGGCCTGGCCTGCCTGGCCTTCGCCCGCGCCGACTACCTGCTGCACCTGGCGACGCGCATCACCGCGCTCAATGTGGTGGCGCTGCAAGGCAACCCGGAACACTTCGACGAGCGCCTCTTCGCCGCCAAGCCGCACCCAGGGCAGATGCAAGTGGCTGCGTGGCTGCGCCACGACCTGGCGATCGATGCACCGACCGCACCGCTGCATCGCTTGCAGGATCGCTATTCGCTGCGCTGCGCACCCCACGTACTCGGCGTGCTGGCCGATAGCTTGAGCTGGCTGCGCTCGTTCATCGAAATCGAGCTCAACAGCGCCAACGACAACCCGATCATCGACGCTGAAGAAGAACGCGTACTGCATGGCGGGCACTTCTACGGCGGGCATATCGCCTTCGCCATGGACAGCCTCAAGACCCTGGTCGCCAACGTTGCCGACCTGCTCGACCGCCAGCTCGCACTGTTGGTGGACGTGCGCTACAACCATGGCCTGCCGAGCAACCTGTCGGGCGCCCCGGCTGATCGCGCGATGATCAACCATGGCTTCAAGGCCGTGCAGATCGGCACCAGCGCCTGGACCGCCGAAGCGCTGAAAAACACCATGCCGGCCAGCGTGTTCTCACGCTCTACCGAGTGCCACAACCAGGACAAGGTGAGCATGGGCACCATCGCTGCCCGCGATGCGATCCGCGTGCTGGAGTTGACCGAACAGGTGGCCGCCGCGACCCTGCTCGCCGCCAACCAGGGCGTGTGGCTGCGCGCCCAGGCCGAGGATGCCCGCCCACTGCCACCGGCACTGGCCGCGATGCACGCGGAACTGGCCCAGGACTTTGCGCCGGTCATCGAAGACCGCGCCTTGGAAGGCGAACTGCGCCTGTGCCTGCAACGCATCGCCGCGCAACACTGGAGGCTGCATGCGTAGCCCCGGCGTGTTGCACAGCGACACTGAAATCCTCGTGCCGTTTTTCGACATCGACACCATGAACGTGGTGTGGCACGGGCACTACGTGAAGTACCTGGAAGTGGCGCGCTGTGCGTTGCTGGACAAGATCGGCCATAACTACACGGCGATGCTCGAAGCCGGCTACGCCTGGCCAGTGATCGACATGCAGCTACGCTATGTACGCGGCGCGACCTTCGGCCAGACCATCAATGTGCGCGCCAGCCTGGTGGAATGGGAGAACCGTTTGAAGGTGAACTACCTGATTACCGACCTGGCCAGCGGCGAACGCTTGACCCGCGCCAGCACCGTGCAAGTAGCGGTGGAAATCGCCAGCCGCGAGATGCAACTGGCCTCGCCCAAAGTCTTCACCGATGCCGTAGAGAGAGCCTTGAAATGAGATCCCCTGTGGGAGCGGGCTTGCCCGCGATGGACGTTAACGATAACGCAGGTCGCCTGACGCTGCGCAGCGCCCTCAGGTTCTTCGCCGGCAAGCCCGCGCCCACATTGATCGCGTTGTTGCTGAGCTTCAGCGCCCACGCCTTCGACCTCCAGCAGTTGAGCGATCAGCTTGCCAAACCCTCCGTGATCCACGGCAACTTCATCCAGGAAAAACACCTGCGTGCCCTGCCCCAGCCACTGGTGAGCAAAGGCACCTTCGTGCTCGCCAAGGATCAAGGCCTGCTGTGGCTGTTGAAAAGCCCGCTGCAACAGGACTACCGCATTACAGCCCAGGGCATTGCCCGCCGCGATGCCAATGGCTGGCAACTACTGCCAAACAAGAGTGCCGGCGCCGAACAGAATCGTTTGTTCCTGGCAGTACTGCAGGGCGACAGCAGTGGCCTGCAGCGCGACTTCGACCTGCAACTGCAAGGCGAGGCCCAACAATGGAAGCTCACGCTGACCCCACGCTCACTGCTGCTCAAGCAAGTCTTCACCCAGATCAATATCGACGGCGGCGCACTGGTGCGCACCATTGAACTGCTGGAAACCCAAGGCGACAGCACGCTGTTGCGCATGCAGGACAATACCGCCGACCAGCCGTTGAGCAATGCGGAGCAACACGACTTTGCCCAGTGAGCGCCTGCTGCCGCGCCTGTTCCTGACCTTGCTGGTGGCCGTGCTGGCCCTGGCAGGCTGGCAGTGGCGTGATGGCGCGCCGTTGTCGGCCAACCTGATGGAACTGGTGCCCGGCAGCACGCCGGACGCCTTGGAACTGCAAGCCGAACAGCGCATGCAAGAGCCGCTCAACCGCGAAATGCTGGTACTGGTGGGGCATGCCGACCGCCAGCAAGCGGTGGCCGTGGCGCAGCAACTGGGTGAGCGTTGGCAGGCCAGCGGCCTGTTTGAAAAGGTGCAGTGGAACCTGCAAGCCGACTTGCCAGCGTTGCGCGAACAACTGCTGCGTGGGCGTTTGTCGATGCTCTCGTCCAAGGACCGCGAACAACTGATCCAGCAGCCTGAGGCGTTCATCCAGCAACGCGTGCAATCGCTGTTCGACCCCTTCACCGGTTTCAGCCTGGTACCAAGCCAGGACGATTGGCTCGGCCTGACCGGGCGCATCCAGAACAGCCAGCCGCAACACGGTGCGGTGCAAATGGACATCGGCAGCGGCGCCTTGATCGCCGATGCCGACGGCAAGAGTTGGGTGCTACTGCGAGCGCGCACTACCGGCAACGCCTTCGATATGAAGCTGCCGCTGCAAGTGGCGGACTTGCTGAAGGCCAGCCGCGAGCAAGCCGGCGCACACGGCGCGCAACTGCTCGCCGCCAGCGGTTTACTCTATGCGGCCAACGGGCAGCAGCAGGCCACGCGGGAAATGACCTGGGTCGGCGGCGGCGCCACCCTGGGCATCCTGTTATTGCTGCTGCTGGCGTTCCGACGCTGGCGGGTGCTGCTGGCGTTCGTGCCGGTACTGGTGGGCATGCTGTTTGGCGCGGTGGCATGTGTGGCGCTGTTTGGGCATATGCATGTGATGACCCTGGTGCTGGGTTCCAGCCTGATCGGCGTGGCGGTGGATTACCCACTGCACTACCTGTCCAAAAGCTGGAGCCTGCAGCCGTGGCGCAGTTGGCCGGCGTTGCGCCTGACCCTGCCAGGGCTGAGCCTGAGCCTGGCCACCAGCGCTATCGGCTACCTGGCGCTGGCCTGGACGCCGTTCCCGGCGCTGACCCAGATTGCGGTGTTTTCGGCTGCCGGTTTGGTCGGTGCCTATTTGTGTGCCGTGTGCCTGTTGCCCGCGCTGCTCAAGGGCGTGGAACTGCGCCCGGCGCAATGGCCGCTGCGTGTCGCCCAAAGCCTATGGCAGCTGCGCACGGCCTTGCTCAAACGCGTGCCCAGTTCGGTACTGCTGGTGGGGGTGCTGCTGTTCTGCGCGGCGGGCCTCTGGCAACTGAACACTAAAAACGATATCCGCCAATGGATCGGTGCGCCGCCGCAGTTGCTGCAGGAAGCCCAGGCCGTGGCGCGCATCACCGGGTTCCAGCCCACCAGCCAGTTTTTCCTGGTGCGGGCGGACAATCAGCAGCAGTTGCTGGAACGCCAGGCCGCCCTGGGCAAACGTTTGGACCAGTTGGTGCAGATGGACAAGCTTCAGGGCTACCTGGCGCTCAATCAACTGGTCAACCTCCCCGCAGAACAACAACAGTTGCGCGAGGCGCTGAACAACCTGGCGCTACACTGGCAACCGCTACTGGACCTCGGCCTGCCCCTCAGTGCCCTGCAAGCCGAAGTGGCGCAATTGCAGGCGCTGCCTACCGCAGACATCGACGCCGCACTGCAAGGCCCGCTGGCCGAGCCGTGGCGCACGCTGTGGCTGGGCCCGGTGGACGGTGGCGTGGCGGCCATGGTCAGCCTGCAAGGCTTGAACAACCCGGCGCTGCTGCGGGTGCAGGCGCTGGACTTGCCCGGTGTGCAACTGGTCGACCGCCTGGGCGACTTGAACCGCGTATTTGCCGACACGCAGATCAGCGCTGCCGAATTGAAGTTGCTGTCTTGCGTGCTGATCGTGCTATTGCTGATTGCGCCCTTCGGCGTTGGCGGCGCCTTGCGTATCGTCGCCCTGCCGCTGCTGGCCGCGTTGTGCAGCCTGGCCAGCCTCGGTTGGCTGGGCCAGCCGCTGACTTTGTTCAGCCTGTTTGGCCTGCTGCTGGTCACGGCCATCAGCGTCGACTATGCGATTTTGATGCGCGAGCAGATCGGCGGCCCTGCCGTCAGCCTGTTGGGAACACTGCTGGCAGCGCTGACGACTTGGTTGTCGTTCGGCCTGCTGGCGGTCTCCAGTACACCGGCCGTGAGTAATTTCGGCTTGTCGGTCAGCCTGGGCCTGGCGTTCAGCTTTATGCTGGCGCCCTGGGCCGGCCGGCAGAAACACGCCTTATGAATGTGATTAGCGCCTATGCGGCAAGGAGCCCTCGTGCCCACAGTTGAAATGGAACGTCGCCAGGTGGTGGTGATCGGTGCCGGGCCTTCCGGTGCCATCGCGGCCGCGCTGTTAAAGCGCAAAGGGCATGATGTATTGATCATCGAGCGCGAGCATTTCCCGCGTTTCTCGATTGGCGAAAGCCTGCTGTCGCACTGCATCGACTTTATCGAAGAAGCCGGCATGCTCGACGCTGTGCAAGCTGCAGGCTTCCAGGTAAAAACCGGCGCGGCCTTCGCCTGGGGCGAGCGCTACAGTGCCTTTGATTTCAGCGACACCTTCAGCAACGGCAAGCCCACCACCTTCCAGGTGCAGCGCGGCGAGTTCGACAAATTGCTGGCCGACCAGGCGGCACTGCAAGGCGTGGAAATCCGCTATGGCCAAACCATTGTCGGCGTGGATTTTTCTGCCGAGAGCCGGTATTTGCATGTGCGCCGCCAGAATGGCAGCGAGTACCACCTCAAGGCCAGGTTCGTGCTCGATGCCAGTGGCTATGGCCGTGTGTTGCCACGCCTGCTGGACCTGGAAGCACCGTCGAATTTCCCGCTGCGCCAGGCCGTGTTCACTCACGTCGAAGACCGTATCGAACACCCAGGCTTTGACCGCAGCAAAATCCTGGTGACCACTCACCCGACCCAGCGCGATATCTGGTTCTGGACCATCCCGTTCAGTAATGGCCGTTGTTCGGTGGGCGTGGTTGCGGCCAAGGAGCATTTCGAGGGTGCCGACAGCGACCTCGACGCCTGCCTGCGCGGCTTTATCGAGCAAACCCCAAGCCTGTCCGGCGTGCTGCAAAATGCCGTCTGGGACACCCCGGCGCGCACCATCGGCGGCTACTCGGCCAACGTCAAAACCCTGCACGGCCCAGGCTTTGCGCTGCTGGGCAATGCGGCGGAGTTCCTCGACCCGGTGTTCTCTTCCGGCGTGACCATTGCCATGCGTTCGGCGAGCATGGCCGCAGGGGTGCTGCACCGCCAATTGAGCGGCGAAACAGTGGACTGGCAAACCGAGTTCGCCGAACCGCTCAAGCGCGGTGTCGATACCTTCCGTTGCTACGTCGAAGGCTGGTATGCGGGCACGTTCCAGGACGTGATTTTCCATCCTGGCAGTTCACCGGAGATTCGCCGCATGATCAGCTCTATCCTGGCCGGTTACGCCTGGGATGAACGCAACCCGTTTGTCAGCGAGCCGAAACGGCGCTTGCGGATGTTGTCGGATATTTGTGCGAGTGAAGCGGTATGAGCAGCCCGGGCGTCGAAAAAAACTACCTGAGTCAAAACTACGTCGAAGAAACCAAGTTCGGTTTCTGGTTCCTGCGCAGCCATACCTGGCAGCATCACGTGTTGCGCGTGGCGATCAATGACCTGCGCAGCCTGTTCAGCGAGCCGCTGCCGGTGGCGCCGGTGTTGCTGGATGCCGGTTGCGGCCAAGGCAAATCCTTCCAGTTGCTGCATCAGGTATTTGCGCCTTCGCGCCTGATCGGCCTGGATGCGGACCCTCACAGCCTGGCACTGAGCCGCGAAGAAGCCGCGCGGCTGGGCCTGGACGTGGAGTTGATCGGCAGCGACTGCGCGACCCTCAACCTAGCGGATGCCAGCGTCGATATCCTGTTCTGCCACCAGACCTTCCATCATCTGGTGGAACAACATCGCGCACTCAAGGAGTTCTATCGGGTGCTCAAGCCGGGCGGCTATCTGCTGTTTGCCGAATCAACCGAAGCTTACATCGACACCTGGGTGATTCGCTGGCTGTTCCGCCACCCGATGCATGTGCAAAAGAGCGCCGACGAGTACTTGGAGATGCTGCGCGAGCAGGGCTTTGAATTCGATGCTCAGAACATTTCGTACCCTTACTTGTGGTGGAGCCGTTCCAGTGACTTCGGCCTGCTGGAACGCTGGGGCCTGCGCAAGGCACCGCCTGTGGGCCAGCGCGAGGAAACCCTGGTCAACTGCGTGGCCCGTAAACCTGTGGAGAATGCGGTCCCATGATGCGCCTGCTGTTGATAAGTTGCCTGTTGCTGCTCGGTGCCTGTGCCAGCCAGGCGCCGCTGCCGGAAAAAATGCCGGCCCTGGCCTTGCCGATGCAATTGCATGTGCAGCG
Source organism: Pseudomonas sp. KT_2_4 (assembly GCF_041410225.1). Taxonomy (NCBI): domain Bacteria; kingdom Pseudomonadati; phylum Pseudomonadota; class Gammaproteobacteria; order Pseudomonadales; family Pseudomonadaceae; genus Pseudomonas; species Pseudomonas sp. KT_2_4. The sequence continues at coordinate 4,298,020 of NZ_CP166962.1, read as the reverse complement.
CCTGGCGGACAGCCAGAGCCAGGACTGGCTGCTGGTGATCCAGCGCGAAGGCCGCGCGATTCGCTGGTCGATGATGGACCCGCTGGGCATTCCCCTGGCCCGGCAAAAACTGCTTGATGGGCAGTGGCAGGCAGACGGCTTGCTGCCGCCCAACCCCCAGGCGCGCACGCTATTTGCCGCGCTGCTGTTTGCCCTGACCGCGCCCGGTGACGTACCAGCGTTGTATCCCACGGCCCAGGCCATGGACCTGACGCGCACGCTGCCGGGCCACTGGCAGATCGTCTACCAGTCTTCGGAGGTGTTCAGCGTGAACATGGCCGACCCGCCATTGAGTTACCGCATCACCCCGCTGGGTATGAGCCGATGACCGCCTACCTCAATGCCCTTGGCGTGATCTGCGCCCTTGGCCGTGGCCAGGCGCAAGTCAGCCGCAAGCTGTTTGCCGGCGACTGTTCGGGCATGCGTGCCGAAAGCGGCTGGGTGCCGGAACGCGTAGTGCCGGTGGCCGCCGTACACGGCGAACTGGCGAGCCTGCCCCCGGAACTGGCCAAGCAAAGCAGTCGCAATAACCAGTTGCTGTTGGAAGCGGCGCTGCAAATTGAAGATCAGATTCGTCAGGCCATCCAAACCTACGGCCCTGGCCGGGTCGGGGTTGTGCTCGGCACCAGCACCTCGGGCATTGACGAAGCCAGCCGTGGCATTGCCCATTACCTGCAAAACACGCAGTTCCCCGCCGACTACGATTACCAGCAACAGGAACTCAGCGCCCCGGCCAACTTCCTCGCTGACTGGTTGAACGTGAGCGGCCCGGCCTATGTGATTTCCACCGCCTGCACCTCCAGCGCCCGAGCATTGATGAGCGCCCAGCGCCTGTTGGACCTGGGGGTGTGCGATGCGGTGATCTGCGGCGGCGTGGACAGCCTGTGCAAGCTGACACTGAACGGGTTTACCGCGCTGGAAGCCGTGTCTGCGGAGCGCTGTAATCCGTTCTCGGTGAACCGCAACGGCATCAATATCGGTGAAGCGGCGGTGCTGTTCCTGATGAGCCGCGAGCCGGCCCCCATCGCCTTGCTGGGCAGCGGCGCCAGTTGCGACGCGCACCATATCTCTGCGCCCGAGCCCAGCGGCAAGGGCGCGTTGCTGGCCATGCGCAAGGCCCTGGCCAGTGCAAAGCTTTCGCCCGAGCAGATCGGCTACCTGAACCTGCACGGCACCGCAACCCAACACAACGACGCCATGGAAAGCCTGGCGGTCGCCAGCCTGTTTCCAGGCGGCGTCGCCTGCTCATCGACCAAGCCCATGACCGGCCACACCCTCGGCGCTGCCGGGGCACTGGAAGCCGCGTTCTGCTGGCTGAGCCTGACCCATCGCCTGCTGCCACCCCACGTATGGGACGGCCACCCCGACCCGGCGCTGCCCGCGTTGCAATGGGCGCGCAGCGGCGACAGCTTGAAAAAACCCTGCCTGATGAGCAACTCGTTTGCCTTCGGCGGTAACAATGTCAGCCTGATAATCGCAGAGGCCCCATGATCGATTGGCCACTTGCCGAACTGCTGCCCCATGCGGGCGACATGATCCTGATCGACCAGGTGCTGTCGTTCGATGAAGAGCAGATCCACACCCGCGTCACCGTCAAGCCCGGCGGCCTGTTCAACCGTGCTGACGGTAGCCTGCCCGCCTGGGTCGGCATCGAGCTGATGGCGCAAAGCGTCGCCGCCTATGCCGGTTGCCATGCACGCCAGCAAGGCAAGGCCGTGGAACTCGGTTTCCTGTTGGGCACACGTAAGTTCGAGTGCAACGTGGAGCACTTTCCGGCCGGCCTCGAGCTGAATATCCACGGCCTGCGCTCCCTGGAAGACGACAACGGCATGGGCGTGTTCGAATGCCACCTCACCGGCGACGGTATCCAGGCCAGCGCGCGCTTGAACGTATTTCGACCGCCCCAGGCGGCCAACTATTTAGATGAATCGAAGGACGAAACGCCATGACTGAATCCGTACTGGTCACCGGCTCCAGCCGTGGTATCGGCCGCGCCATTGCCCTGCGCCTGGCCCAGGCCGGCCATGACATCGTGCTGCATTGCCGCAGCGGCCGTGCCGAAGCCGACGCGGTACAGCTCGAGGTCCAAGCCCTGGGGCGCGAGGCACGCGTGCTGCAGTTCGACGTGGCGGATCGCGCTGCGTGCAAAGAGATCCTTGAGGCCGATGTGGAGCAGCATGGCGCCTATTACGGCGTGGTGCTCAATGCCGGCCTGACCCGCGACGGCGCCTTTCCTGCGCTGTCGGAAGACGATTGGGATGTGGTGATGCGCACCAACCTGGATGGTTTCTACAACGTGCTGCACCCGGTGATGATGCCGATGATTCGGCGCCGCGCCGCCGGGCGTATCGTGTGTATCACCTCGGTGTCCGGGCTGATCGGCAACCGCGGCCAGGTCAACTACAGCGCCTCCAAAGCCGGCTTGATCGGTGCGGCCAAGGCGCTGGCCATTGAATTGGGCAAGCGCAAGATCACCGTCAACTGCGTGGCGCCGGGCCTGATCGACACCGCGATGCTGGATGAAAACGTGCCGGTAGAAGAACTGATGAAAATGATCCCGGCCCAACGCATGGGCACGCCGGAAGAAGTCGCTGGCGCCGTGAACTTCCTGATGTCGGCCGAAGCCGGCTACATCACGCGCCAGGTGCTGGCCGTGAACGGGGGCCTGTGCTGATGAAGCGCGTTGTCGTCACCGGCATGGCCGGCGTGACCTCCCTGGGCAGCGACTGGGACACCATCGCCGCGAACTTTCGCGCCAACCGCAGCGGCATTCGGCGCATGGATGAGTGGGACCGTTTCACCGAACTGAACACCCGCCTGGCCGGCCCTATCGACGATTTCGTCGTGCCCGCTCACTGGACGCGCAAACAACTGCGCAGCATGGGCCGCGTCTCGCGCCTGGCGGTGTGGGCGGCGGAGCAGGCGTTGCGGGACGCCGGCTTGCTGGGTGACGAGTCGATCAAGGACGGGCGCATGGGCGTGGCCTGTGGCTCGTCCACCGGCAGCACCGATGAGATCAAGGCGTTCGGCAATATGCTGCTCAACTCGGTGGCCGAGGGGCTCAATGCCAACTCCTATGTGCGCATGATGCCGCACACCACGGCGGCAAATATCAGCATCTTCTTTGGCCTCACGGGCCGGCTGATTCCTACCTCCAGCGCCTGCACCAGCGGCAGCCAGGGCATCGGCTACGCCTATGAGGCAATCAAGTTCGGGCGCCTGCCGTTGATGCTTGCGGGCGGCGCAGAAGAACTGTGCCCCACCGAAGCCATGGTGTTCGATGCGCTGTACGCCACCAGCCTGAAAAACGATGCGCCGCAAACCAGCCCTCGTCCCTACGACAGCGGCCGCGACGGCCTAGTGATCGGTGAAGGTGGCGGCATGTTGGTGCTCGAAGAGTTGGAACACGCACTCGCGCGAGGCGCGCATATTCATGCGGAGCTGGTCGGCTTCGGCAGCAACGCCGACGGCCAGCACACCACCCGCCCGGAACAGAAAACCATGCGCCGCGCCATGGAGCTGGCCCTGGAAGACGCAGGTCTTGAACCGTCCGCCATCGGCTACGTGAACGGCCACGGCACGGCTACCGACCAGGGCGACATCGCTGAAACCCTGGCCACCAGCAGCCTGTTTGGCAGCCGTATGCCGATCAGTTCGCAGAAAAGTTTCCTGGGGCACACCTTGGGCGCGTGCGGGGCGTTGGAATCGTGGTTCAGCATCGAGATGATGAACCGCGACCAGTACGTGCACACCTTCAACCTGGACGCGGTCGACCCGCAATGCGGCGAGCTGGACTACCTGCAAGGTGGCTTTCGCCAGATGCACAACGACTACGTGATGAACAACAACTTTGCCTTCGGCGGGGTCAACACCTCGTTGATCTTCCGCCGCTGGGCCTGACTTTTTAATCGATTGGAGAAAACGGAATGTCTTCCCTGCTACGCGCTGCCCTGATCACCCTGGCCCTGCTGACCACGGCTGGCTGCACCAGCAAACCCGTGCTCAACACCCAGCATGAGTTACCGGCCACAAGCCAGGTCAGCGAAGAAAAAATGAAGCAAGTGATCGTCGCCGCCCTGCAAAAACGCGAGTGGACGGTACAACGCCTGAGCCCACAACTGGTGCAGGCCGAGATCACCGTGCGCGGCCAGTTCTACGCCGCCATCGACATCCGCTACACCCGCAACAGCTACGCCATCACCTACCGCGACAGCCGCGACCTGGGCTACAAGGACGGTAAGATCCATCGCAACTACAACCGTTGGGTGAGCATGCTGGATCGGGATATTCTGGCGGGGTTGCGTACTTACAGCGTGAATGAAGCAAATACTTCGCCCCAAAACTGACCCCCTTGTGGCGAGGGAGCTTGCTCCCGCTGGACTGCGCAGCAGGCCCATTTTTTAGGGCCGCTACGCGACCCAGTGGGAGCAAGCTCCCTCGCCACAGGTTATTGAGCGGCCTTACGCGTCAACAACTCCACAAACCCTTTCGCCATCGGCGTTTGCGCGCCCTTACGCTGCACCAGCCACACCGCCGTCACCGCCTGCGGGTCGAGCAAGGTGCGATAGACCACGCCGTCAATGCGGATGCGCTGGTAAGACGCCGGCAACACCGACACCCCCAACCCCGCTGCCACCAGGCCGATGATGGTCATTGCTTCCCCTGCTTCCTGGGCAAAGTGCGGGCTGAACCCGGCGTCGCGGGCCAGGTTGAGCAACTGCGCGTACAAGCCGCTGCCGTAACTGCGCGGGAAGAACACAAAAGGCTCCTCGGCCAATTGCTCCAGATGCAAGCCGCGCTCGCTGCCGTGGGCCAATGGGTGGCCGGCGCTCAGTACCGCGACTAATGGCTCGCGCATCAACTCGATCACGTTCAGTGAGTCGGGCAAGGGCAAAGGCCGCATCAACCCAACCTGAATCGACTCGTCCACCAGCGACTCGGCCACTTGGGTGCTGCTCATTTCTTGCAGGTTCAGATGCACCGCCGGGAATGCCTGGCGGAAGGCAAAGATCGCCTGGGGAATGCTGGCGTTGAACGGCGCAGACGAGGTGAAACCGATCTTCAATTCACCCAGTTCCCCCAACTGCGCACGCCGCGCCACATCTGCCGCCTTGTCGACCTGGGCCAGCACCAGCCGTGCCTCTTGCAAGAACAAGCGCCCGGCCTCGCTCAGCTCGACCCGACGATTGGTACGCTCGAACAAGCGTGCGCCCAGCTCGTGTTCCAGCGCCTGGATCTGCTGGCTCAGGGGCGGCTGCGAGATGCCCAGCACCTGCGCGGCGCGGCCGAAGTGCAGTTCTTCGGCAACGGCGATGAAGTAGCGCAAATGGCGAAATTCCATGCAAGCCTCATTAGGTCGTAAAAGCTATCAAACAGGTCGAACAATATATTGGAAAGAATCATTAGCCAGCTATATTCTTTTTTGCATTGTCAGTCCTGGCAGACTTTCCTCCCCGAGGTCCCCCGTGAATCCTGCTGTTGCCCCACTTGCCCAACACACCTCGCCCTCAGCCCTTGATGACGTAGTGGCGCAGCTCAACGACGCGTACATCGAAAAAGGCACGCCGATGTTCATGCGCACCGTGCTGGCGCTGTTCTCCGGCGGGTTCGCCACCTTTGCGCTGTTGTATTGCGTGCAGCCGATGATGCCGGCGCTGTCCCACGAGTTTTCCATCAATGCCGCGCAGAGCAGCCTGATTCTATCCGTCGCCACCGCGATGCTCGCCTGCGGCCTGCTGATCACCGGGCCGATATCCGACAGGCTGGGGCGCAAGCCGGTGATGGTTGCCGCGTTGTTCTGTGCGGCGCTGGCCACCATCGCCAGCGGCCTGATGCCGAGCTGGGAGGGCATCCTGTTGATGCGCGCACTGGTGGGCCTGTCCTTGAGCGGCCTGGCCGCCGTGGCCATGACCTACCTGAGCGAAGAGATCCACCCACAACACATTGGCCTGGCCATGGGTTTGTACATCGGTGGCAACGCGATTGGCGGCATGAGCGGGCGCCTGATCATCGGCGTGTTGATCGACTTCGTCAGCTGGCACACCGCAATGCTGATCATCGGTGCCCTGGCATTGATCGCCGCCACAGTGTTCTGGAGGATCCTCCCCGAGTCGCGCAACTTCCGCGCCAGCAGCCTCAAGCCGCGCAACCTGGTGGACGGCTTCGTCATGCACTTCAAGGACGCCGGCCTGCCGTGGCTGTTCCTTGAAGCCTTCCTGCTGATGGGCGCCTTCGTGACGATGTTCAACTACATCGGCTATCGCCTGCTGGCCTCACCCTATGAGCTGAGCCAGGCGGTGGTTGGCCTGTTGTCAGTGGTGTACCTGTCGGGCATCTACAGCTCGGCCAAGATCGGCTCCCTGGCCGACCGCCTCGGCCGCCGCCGAGTGCTGTGGGGCACCATCGTGCTGATGCTCGCCGGCATGGCGCTGACACTGTTCACCCCGCTGTGGTTGGTGGTGCCGGGCATGCTGATCTTCACCTTCGGCTTTTTCGGCGCCCACTCGGTCGCCAGCAGCTGGATCGGGCGCCGTGCGGTGAAAGCCAAGGGGCAGGCGTCGTCGCTGTATCTGTTCTGCTATTACGTGGGATCGAGTATTGCCGGGACGGCGGGAGGGTTTTTCTGGCACTTTGCCGGGTGGAATGGGATTGGCGGGTTTATCGTCGCGCTGCTGATTGGCGCGTTGCTGGTGGCGTTGAAGCTGGCGAAGTTGCCGCCACTGGGAAATATGCAGACCTGACGCGATTGGCTTTATGTGGGAGCGGGCTTGCTCGCGAATGCGGTGGTCTAGTGACGAATTTGTCGACTGACACTGCGCATTCGCGAGCAAGCCCGCTCCCACATTTGTTTTGTGTTTACCCATGAAAAAGCCCGGCTTCAAGCCGGGCTTTTTCGTCATTCGTGATACTGCGCCGACAGTTCGTGCACTGCGCGCAAGAACGCACCCGCATGCTCCGGGTTCACTTCCGGGGTGATGCCATGGCCGAGGTTGAACACATGGCCGGTGCCTTTGCCGTAGCTGGCCAGGATGCGACCTACTTCGGTACGGATCGCTTCTGGCTTGGCGTACAGCACGGTCGGGTCCATGTTGCCTTGCAGGGCCACCTGGTTGCCGACGCGACGGCGCGCTTCGCCGAGGTCACAGGTCCAGTCCAGGCCCAGTGCATCGGCGCCCGCGTCGGCGATGCTTTCCAGCCACAGGCCGCCGCCCTTGGTGAACATGATCACCGGCACTTTACGGCCTTCGTGTTCGCGGATCAGGCCGCTGACGATCTTGCGCATGTAGGCCAGGGAGAACTCCTGGTACGCCGCCGCCGACAGGTTGCCGCCCCAGGTGTCGAAAATCTGTACCGCTTGGGCGCCCGCCATGATCTGGCCGTTGAGGTAGGAGGTGACCGACTGCGCCAGCTTGTCCAGCAACAGGTGCATGGCTTGCGGGTTGTCGTAGAGCATGGCCTTGGTCTTGCGGAAGTCTTTCGACGAGCCGCCTTCGACCATGTAGGTGGCCAGGGTCCATGGGCTGCCAGAAAAGCCGATCAGCGGCACACGGCCGTTAAGCTCGCGGCGGATGGTGCTCACGGCGTCCATCACGTAGCCCAGGTCTTTGTGTGGATCAGGGATCGGCAGGGCTTCGATATCGGCCAGGGTGCTGACGACTTTCTTGAAGCGCGGGCCTTCGCCGGTTTCGAAGTACAGGCCTTGGCCCATGGCGTCGGGGATGGTGAGGATATCGGAGAAGAGGATGGCCGCGTCCAGTTGTGGGTAGCGGTCCAGCGGCTGCATCGTGACTTCGCAGGCGAACGCAGGATTCATGCACAGGCTCATGAAATCGCCCGCATTGGCGCGACTGGCGCGGTATTCCGGCAGGTAGCGACCGGCTTGACGCATCATCCACACCGGGGTGACGTCTACGGGTTGCTTGAGCAGGGCACGAAGGAAACGGTCGTTCTTGAGGGCAGTCATGTCGGCATCCGCAAAAAAAGTGCGGGCATTTTCTCAGAGCGCGACGCAAAAGGCACGGAATGCACCGTGCCTTTTGTCTATCGGGTCAATTTGTCGCGGCAATGCCGCCGCAGGATCGTTCCCACGCTCCGCGTGGTAACGCCTCCTGTGACGCTCCGCGTCATGCTGTTCGGGACGCGGAGCGTCCCTGGCGGCATTCCCACGCGGAGCGTGGGAATGATCATCAGACTTGGAGGTAGTCCAGGATGCCTTCGGCGGCGTTACGGCCTTCGAAGATCGCGGTGACCACCAGGTCCGACCCGCGCACCATATCGCCACCGGCGAAGATCTTCGGGTTGCTGGTCTGGTGCTTGTACTGGCCTTGCTCCGGGGCGACGACGCGGCCCTGGCTGTCGGTCTGGATCTCGAACTGCTCGAACCACGGTGCCGGGCTTGGGCGGAAACCGAAGGCGATGACCACGGCGTCAGCCGGGATGATTTCTTCGGAACCCGGGATCGGCTCGGGGCTGCGACGGCCACGGGCATCCGGCTCGCCGAGACGGGTCTCGACCACCTTCACACCTTCGACGCGGTCTTCACCGACGATGGCGATCGGCTGGCGGTTGTAGAGGAATTTCACGCCTTCTTCCTTGGCGTTCTTCACCTCTTTGCGCGAGCCGGGCATGTTGGCTTCGTCACGGCGATACGCGCAGGTCACCGACTTGGCGCCCTGGCGGATCGAGGTGCGGTTGCAGTCCATCGCGGTGTCGCCACCGCCCAGCACCACGACCTTCTTGCCCTTCATATCGACGAAATCTTCCGGCGACTTTTCAAAGCCCAGGTTGCGGTTGACGTTGGCGATCAGGAAGTCGAGCGCGTCATACACGCCTGGCAAGTCCTCACCGGCAAAGCCGCCCTTCATGTAGGTGTAGGTGCCCATGCCCATGAACACCGCATCGTATTCGGCGAGCAGTTGCTCCATGGTGATGTCTTTGCCGATTTCGGTATTGAGACGGAACTCGATACCCATGCCGGTGAACACTTCACGACGGTGGCTCAGTACGGTTTTTTCCAGCTTGAACTCGGGAATGCCGAAGGTCAGCAAGCCACCGATTTCCGGATTCTTGTCGAACACCACCGGGGTCACGCCGCCACGCACCAGCACGTCGGCACACCCCAGGCCAGCAGGGCCTGCGCCGATGATCGCGACGCGCTTGCCGGTCGGCTTGACCTTGGACATGTCCGGGCGCCAGCCCATGGCGAACGCGGTGTCGGTGATGTACTTCTCCACCGAACCGATGGTCACCGCGCCGAAGCCGTCGTTGAGGGTGCAGGCCCCTTCACACAGCCGGTCTTGCGGACACACCCGGCCGCAGACTTCCGGCAGGGTATTGGTCTGGTGAGACAGCTCGGCGGCGGCGAGGATGTTGCCCTCGGCCACCAGCTTGAGCCAGTTGGGAATGAAGTTGTGCACCGGGCACTTCCATTCGCAATACGGGTTACCGCAACCCAGGCAGCGATGGGCCTGGTCGGCCGAGTGCTGGGGTTTGAAGGGTTCGTAGATTTCCACGAACTCTTTCTTGCGTTGACGCAACAGTTTCTTCTTCGGATCTTTGCGCCCGACATCGATGAACTGGAAGTCGTTATTCAGACGTTCAGCCATGTTAAAACCTCATCAAACTGTTCAGGCGCATATCACTGCGGGTTGGCACGGATGCTGGAAAGCAACGATTTCAGGTTGGCAGCCTTGGGCTTGACCAGCCAGAAACGACGCAGGTAATCATCGAGGTTTTCGGCGAGGTTACGACCCCATTCGCTGCCGGTTTCCTCGACGTACTCGTCCAGCACGTGCTGCAAGTGGTTCCGGTAGGATTCCATGGCTTCGCCGCTGATGCGCTGGATCTCGACCAACTCGTGGTTGACCTTGTCGACGAAGGTGTTGTCCTGGTCGAGCACGTAGGCGAAACCGCCGGTCATGCCCGAACCGAAGTTGTAACCGGTCTTGCCCAGTACCGCGACAAAGCCTCCGGTCATGTACTCGCAGCAGTGATCGCCAGTACCTTCCACCACGGTGTGGGCACCGGAGTTACGCACGGCGAAACGCTCACCGGCGGTACCTGCGGCAAACAGCTTGCCACCGGTGGCGCCGTACAAGCAGGTGTTGCCAATGATGGCGCTGTCCTGGGTCTTGTACACGCTGCCAGCCGGCGGGACGATGACCAGCTTGCCGCCGGTCATGCCCTTGCCCACGTAGTCGTTGGCGTCGCCTTCCAGGTACATGTGCAGGCCGCCGGCGTTCCACACGCCGAAGCTTTGGCCCGCAGTGCCCTTGAAGCGGAAGGTGATCGGCGCTTTCGCCATGCCCTGGTTGCCGTGCTTGCGTGCGATTTCGCCGGAGATGCGTGCGCCGATGGAACGGTCGCAGTTGCAGATATCCAGGGCGAATTCGCCACCGCTGGCGTCGTTGATCGAGGAGCCGGCCATTTCGACCATTTTCTCGGCCAACAGGCCTTTGTCGAACGGTGGGTTGCGGTCCACCTGGCAGAACTGTGGCTTGTCTGCCGGGATGTGATCGCTGCCCAACAGCGGGGTGAGGTCCAGATGTTGTTGCTTGGCGGTCTGGCCTTCGAGGATATCCAACAGGTCGGTGCGACCGATCAGCTCTTCCAGCGAACGTACGCCCAGCTTGGCCAGCCACTCACGGGTTTCTTCGGCGACGTAGGTGAAGAAATTCACCACCATGTCGACGGTGCCGATGTAGTGATCCTTGCGCAGTTTTTCGTTCTGAGTCGCTACGCCGGTAGCGCAGTTGTTCAGGTGGCAGATGCGCAGGTATTTGCAGCCCAGGGCGATCATTGGCGCGGTGCCGAAGCCGAAGCTTTCGGCGCCGAGGATCGCGGCCTTGATCACGTCGAGGCCGGTTTTCAGGCCGCCGTCGGTCTGCACCCGCACCTTGCCGCGCAGATCGTTGCCGCGAAGGGTCTGGTGGGTTTCGGCCAGGCCGAGTTCCCACGGCGCACCGGCGTACTTGATCGAGGTCAGCGGCGAAGCGCCGGTGCCGCCATCGTAGCCGGAGATGGTGATCAGGTCGGCATAGGCCTTGGCCACGCCAGCGGCAATGGTGCCGACGCCGGCTTCTGCCACCAGTTTCACCGAGACCAGGGCCTGAGGGTTGACTTGTTTGAGGTCGAAGATCAGCTGCGACAAGTCTTCAATCGAGTAGATGTCATGGTGCGGCGGTGGCGAGATCAACGTCACACCCGGTACGGCGTAACGCAGCTTGGCGATCAGGCCGTTGACTTTGCCGCCTGGCAGTTGCCCACCCTCACCCGGCTTGGCGCCTTGGGCCACCTTGATCTGCAGCACTTCGGCGTTGACCAGGTACTCGGGGGTCACACCAAAGCGGCCGGTGGCCACCTGCTTGATTTTCGAGCTTTTGAGCGTGCCGTAGCGCGCCGGGTCTTCACCACCTTCGCCGGAGTTGGAACGCGCACCCAGGCGGTTCATGGCTTCGGCCAGGGCTTCGTGAGCTTCCGGCGACAAGGCACCCAGGGAAATACCGGCGGAGTCGAAACGCTTGAGGATCGATTCCAGCGGCTCGACTTGGCTGATGTCCATCGGCGTGTCCAGGGTCTTCACCTTGAACAAGTCGCGGATCATCGACACCGGGCGGTTATCCACCAGGCTCGTGTATTCCTTGAACTTGGCGTAGTCACCCTGCTGTACAGCGGCTTGCAGAGTGTTGACCACGTCGGGGTTGTAGGCATGGTATTCGCCACCGTGCACGAACTTGAGCAGGCCACCTTGCTGGATCGGCTTGCGCGCGCTCCAGGCCTCCAAGGCCAGGGCTTTTTGCTCCGCTTCGATGTCGACGAAACGCGCACCTTTGATGCGGCTCGGTACGCCACGGAAACTCAGCTCGCAGACTTCTTCGGACAGACCGATGGCTTCGAACAACTGAGCGCCACGGTACGAGGTGACCGTAGAGATACCCATCTTCGACAGGATCTTCAGCAGGCCTTTGGTGATGCCCTTGCGGTAGTTCTTGAACACCTCATAGAGGTCGCCCAGCACTTCACCGGTACGGATCAGGTCACCCAGCACTTCGTACGCGAGGAACGGGTACACCGCCGAGGCGCCGAAACCGATCAGCACCGCAAAGTGGTGCGGGTCGCGGGCGGTGGCGGTTTCCACGAGGATATTGGAGTCGCAGCGCAGGCCTTTTTCGGTCAGGCGATGGTGCACCGCGCCGGTCGCCAGGGACGCGTGGATCGGCAACTTGCCCGGCGCGATGTGGCGGTCGGTCAGTACGATCTGGGTACGGCCGGCGCGCACGGCTTCTTCAGCCTGGTCAGCAACGTTACGTACAGCCGCTTCAAGGCCCAGGCTCTCGTCGTAGTTCAGGTCGATGATCTGGCGGTCGAAGCCTGGACGCTCCAGGGTCATCAGCGAGCGCCATTTGGCCGGAGAAATGACCGGCGAGCTGAGGATCACGCGGGACGCATGCTCAGGCGATTCCTGGAAGATGTTGCGCTCGGCACCGAGGCACACTTCCAGGGACATCACGATGGCTTCGCGCAGCGGGTCGATCGGTGGGTTGGTCACCTGGGCGAACTGCTGGCGGAAATAGTCGTACGGCGTGCGCACGCGCTGGGACAGCACGGCCATTGGCGTGTCGTCACCCATGGAGCCTACGGCTTCGTAGCCTTGCTCACCGAGTGGGCGCAGCACCTGGTCGCGCTCTTCGAACGTGACCTGATACATCTTCATGTACTGCTTGAGCTGGTCGATGTCGTAGAAAGCCGAACCGTGGTCGTTGTCTTCCATGGTCGCCTGGATGCGCAGGGCGTTCTTGCGCAGCCATTGCTTGTACGGGTGACGCGACTTCAAACGGTTGTCGATGGCGTCGGTGTCGAGGATCTGTCCGGTTTCGGTGTCCACAGCCAGGATCTGGCCAGGGCCGACACGGCCTTTGGCAATCACGTCTTCAGGCTTGTAGTCCCACACGCCGATTTCCGAGGCGAGGGTGATAAAGCCATTGGTGGTGGTGACCCAACGCGCCGGGCGCAGGCCGTTACGGTCGAGCAGGCACACCGCGTAGCGGCCGTCGGTCATGACCACGCCGGCCGGGCCGTCCCACGGTTCCATGTGCATCGAGTTGTACTCGTAGAACGCACGCAGGTCCGGGTCCATGGTCTCGACGTTCTGCCACGCTGGCGGAATGATCATGCGCACGCCACGGAACAGGTCGATGCCACCGGTGACCATCAGCTCAAGCATGTTGTCCATGCTGGAGGAGTCCGAACCCACGCGGTTGACCAGCGGGCCGAGCTCTTCGAGGTCCATCAAATCGTTGGCGAACTTGGTGCGCCGGGCCTGAGCCCAGTTGCGGTTGCCGGTGATGGTGTTGATCTCGCCGTTGTGGGCGAGGAAGCGGAATGGCTGAGCCAGCGGCCATTTCGGCAAGGTGTTGGTGGAGAAGCGCTGGTGGAACACGCAGATTGCGGTTTGCAGGCGCTCATCGCTCAGGTCTGGATAGAAGGCGGTGAGGTCCGCCGGCATCATCAGGCCTTTATAAATGATGGTCTTGTGGGAAAAGCTGCAGATGTAATGGTCGGTGTCGGCGGCGTTGAGCACCGACGAACGACGACGGGAGGTGAACAGCTTGATCGCCATGTCCTGGTCGCTCAGGCCATCGCCGGCGATGAACACTTGTTCGATCTGCGGCAGGCGCTCCAGGGCCAGACGGCCGAGTACGCTGGTGTCGATGGGCACTTTGCGCCAGCCGACGATCTGCAGGCCGGCGGCAACGATCTCGCGGTTCATGTTCTCGCGAGCGGCCTCGGCTTTTACCGGGTCCTGGTTGAAAAACACCATGCCCACGGCGTACTGCTTGGGCAGTTCGACCGCAAATTGCTCTTTGGCGACAGCACGCAGGAACTGGTCGGGCTTTTGAATCAGCAAGCCACAGCCGTCACCGGTCTTGCCGTCGGCGTTGATCCCACCGCGGTGGGTCATGCAGGTCAGGGCCTCGATGGCCGTTTGCAAAAGGGTATGACTGGGTTCGCCCTGCATGTGGGCTATCAGGCCGAAACCGCAGTTATCCTTGAATTCATCGGGTTGGTACAGACCTGCTTTCATAGACACTTTCTCACCAGGCTGCCTCTTATATCGAGGCAAATTTCTTTTCAATTCAACCGGTTACCTTCCACGCCGAACGTACGCCGGCTTAGCGGGGGCAAAAGGGAGGTCATTGTACACACCGACACAGACGCTCACAAATTTAGCGACGAAATGTCGCAAATCTATGTCGCATTTATGAAAGGTTTAAAGCGATATGCTGTGCTAGTCAAAACTTTTTTAATTCTGACCGCTACGACTCAAAAGCCACTGTGACGCAGACACCACAAAGCGCGCGGTCTCGGGAGACTGCACGCACTTGCGGATTTTTTTGAGGTGCCGGGAGGGCGGCCTGGGTAAGGCCGCCGGATCTTCAGCGAGTTGCTGCCAGTTCTTGTTGAACGCTGGCAACAGTGCGAGGCCAAGGTTTACCAGCCTGAACCTTCGCTGGCAAGGCTTTGATAGCAGAATCGGCTGCGGCGCGGCTTGGGAAGCTGCCGTAGGTGATCACGTAGAGAGGCTTGCCGTTGAGCACTTTCTTGAAATAACGGTACTGGCCGCCCTGCTCTTTGACGAACGCCTGGGCGTTAGCTTCGGAGCTGGTGCCGAGGATCTGCACCACGAAATTGCCGGTAGGCTGGCTGCTGTACCAGCTGCTGCCGGCGGCACCGGCCTTGGCCACGGTGGCGGCTGGTTTTTCAGCAGGCTTGGCGGCTGGCGCTGGAGCCGGCGCTGGTTTTGCTACCGGTGCCGGCTTGGCGGTGGCAACGGTCGGCGCAGGCGTTGGCTTGGCCGCTGGCGCTACCGGTGTGACTGGCGCTACCGGAGTGGCTGGCGTGCCAGCCGGTACGCCCGCAGGTGGCGCGGTGGTGGTCACAGTCGGCGGCGTGGCGCTGGAGCCTTCCACCGGCACTCCGTCGTCGCCTTCGGAGATGCCACCGGCTTCTTCTGCCAGCGGGCCGCGCATCACCGGTTGGCCGACCATCGGCAGGTTGGTCGGTTGGCCGGAGTTGGCAAATTCGACGTTTGGCGTGGGCTTGCCCAATGGCAACTGCGCCTGCTCAGTTGGCGCGCCGGTGGTTGTCGGTGCCTTGTTGCGACCCGGGATCAACCAGGCGGCGGCTACAGCGACCACGACAACGGCGGAAATAGCCAATACGTGCTTCTTAGGCATAGTGAACCCCATCTTTGGACGCTTGACCGCAGAGCGGCTGGCAATCATGGCTTCGATCATCGCATCGCGGGCAACCTGGTTGATGTTTCCAGGCCAGCCATCGGAGCTTTCGTGAATATCAGAGATCTGCGCAGCGGTGAAAAGTTCGATACCCGCCCCGGCGCCTTCAAGGCGTTGTGCCAGGTATTCGCGGGTTTCTTCCTCTTCGTACGGCTGCAACTCGATGACGTGGAACAGCTCCTGCTCACCACTGATCTGCTCCAGATCGGCGATCAGCGACGACTCACCGAACAGGAACACATGCGGGCGACCTTCCGGCGTGCCCGCCGCGAGCGCCAGCAGCGCTTCGAGGGCGGATTCGTCGAGCTGCTCGGCGTCATCTACCAGCAGGTAGACTTCCTGGCCGGTCAGGCCCAACTGCACCACTTGCTTGAGAATCGCGTTCGGCTCGGCATTGGAGACGTCCAACGCCTGCGCTACCTGGCGCAATACGCCGGCCGCATCACCGGCACCGCGGGCCGATACCACCACGCTCTGCACCGATTGCTTATTGGTGCTGGCCACCAGCGCCTGGCGCAGCAAGGTCTTGCCGCTGCCCAGAGGGCCGGTGACCACCAGCAGCAACTGGCTGTAGCGCGCGAGGTGATGCAACTGCCCCAGTACCGGCTTGCGCTGGGCGGGGAAGAATTTGAAACCCGGCACCCGTGGAGCAAAGGGGTCGTGGCTCAAGTGGTAATGGCCGAGGAACGCCTCGTCGGCATGCAAACTAGTCATCGGGTCTTATTAACCTTTGAGCTGGGCCAGGGCGCGGTAATCCGCTCCCAGCGTGGCCTGTAGAATCTCTTTTGGATAATCGTCGGTCACCACGGCTTCGCCGATGTGGCGCAGCAGTACCAGTCGAAGTCGACCGTCGATCACTTTCTTGTCTATCGCCATATGTTCAAGGAAATCCGCCTCGGTCATATCCGTGGGCGGAATAACCGGCAAACCGGCGCGCTGGAACAGGCGGATACCGCGATCACGCTCTTGGGCGCTGATCCAGCCCAGGCGCTGCGACATGTCCAATGCCATCACCGTGCCAGCCGCTACGGCTTCCCCATGCAACCACACACCATAGCCCATGTGCGTTTCGATCGCATGGCCGAAGGTGTGGCCCAGGTTCAGTGTGGCCCGCACACCGGACTCGCGCTCGTCGGCATTGACTACCAGCGCCTTGGCCGCGCATGAGCGGGAAATCGCCTCGGTAAGCGCCACCTGGTCGAGGCCGCGCAAGGCGTCCATGTGTTCTTCCAGCCAGGTCAGGAACGGCTCATCGCAAATCAGGCCGTACTTGATGACTTCCGCCAGCCCCGCCGACAGCTCGCGCGGCGGCAAGGTGTTGAGGGTAGCGGTGTCGATCAGCACAGCCTGAGGCTGGTAGAACGCGCCGACCATGTTCTTGCCCAACGGGTGGTTGATACCGGTCTTGCCGCCCACCGACGAATCGACCTGGGACAGCAAGGTGGTCGGCACCTGGATGAAATCCACGCCGCGCTGGTAGCAGGCCGCGGCAAACCCGGCCATGTCGCCAATCACACCGCCGCCCAGGGCGACCACAGTGGTTCGACGGTCATGGCGCGCAGTCAGCAGGCCATTAAAGATCAGTTGCAGGGTTTCCCAGTTTTTGTGGGCTTCGCCGTCAGGCAACACCACGGAGATCACCGAGTACGCCGCCAGGCTGCGGCTCAGACGCTCAAGATACAGCGGCGCGACCGTTTCGTTGGAGATGATCGCCACCTGTCGGCCGGCAATATGCGGCGCAAGCAGTTCGGGCTGGTCCAACAGACCTGCGCCAATGTGGATCGGGTAGCTGCGCTCGCCTAGATCGACCTTAAGTGTCTGCATGTGTCCCCGCGTTGAAGATGTATTGACGACCGGCACTGTCGATATCTCGACACCGCCTAGTGGCTCTACGCCATACCTTACAGGGTGATGGCGCGCCGCCGAGAATAGCGCATTTCGGGCCAGGCTTTAACGGGGTGGCAACTGTTGCAAGCGCTCGAGGATGTCGAGCACGACCATCCGAGGTGGCCGCTCATCGGTTTCCACCACCAGATCGGCGATTTCCCGGTACAGCGGATCGCGCAGCGCCAGCAGGTCACGCAGGGTTTTGGCCGGGTCGGCAGTGCGCAACAACGGGCGATTGCGATCACGGGCGGTACGGCCCACCTGCTGCTCGACCGACGCGTGCAAATACACCACTCGACCACCGGCATGCAGCGCCCGACGGTTTTCATCGCGCATGACAGCGCCACCACCGGTCGCCAATACCACGCCATCGCAGCCGCACAGCTCGGCAATCATCGCCTGCTCGCGGTCACGAAAGCCCAGCTCGCCTTCTTTATCGAAGATCCATGGGATATTGGCACCCGTGCGCAATTCAATTTCCTTGTCGGAATCTTTGAACGGCAGGCGCAGCTCTTTGGCCAGCAAACGGCCGATGGTGCTTTTTCCAGCCCCCATCGGCCCTACAAGAATCAAATTTCGCACAGAATCAACGACTCACAGCAATCGCCTGGTTATTCATGATACGCGGAGTCAGGAATACCAGCAGCTCGGATTTTTTCTCCGCCAGCACATCGCGCCGGAAAAGGCGGCCAAGATACGGCACATCGCCCAAAAATGGCACTTTATCTACCACTTTGCTCTGGGTGTTGGAGAAAACCCCGCCAATGACGATGGTCTCGCCATCCCTGACCAGAACCTTGGCGTTGACCTCGTTTTTCTTGATCGGCGGCACGTCATTGAGGCGATTCAGGTAGTCAGGCTCATCCTTGGTGACCTTGACCGCCATGATCACATGGTCGTCGGGGGTGATTTGCGGCGTGACTTCAAGCGACAGCGAAGCCTCTTTGAACGACACCGAGGTGGCGCCCTGGGAGGTGGATTCCTGGTAAGGAATCTCGGTGCCCTTGAGGATGCGTGCAGTCTCTTTGTCGGAGGTGACGACCTTGGGCTGCGAGACGATCTCACCGTTGCCGGTTTTTTCCATGGCGGTCAGCTCAAGGTCCAGCAACAGGTTGTCGGTGATATAGGCGATCCCCAGGCCCGAGGTTCCGGCCAGCGACCCCAAGTCGACAAAGGGTGAACTGGGTGGGTTTTGCGGCGGCTCGGCACCCTCCGCCGGCGGCTTGGCAATACCGCCAACGCCGCCGTTGCCGCGGGTGAGCCGCCCACCCCAGCGCACACCCAGGCTTTTGTCGTAGTCGACATTGGCCTCCACAATCCGCGCCTCGATCATGACCTGGCGTACCGGGATATCCAGCTGCGCCACGATGCGCCGCAGCTCTTCGAGCCGCTCGCCAGTCTGGTAGGCGATGATGTTGTTGGTGCGGTCATCCACCGCCACCGAACCGCGCTCATCGGTGGCGCCCTCAAAGCCGGTCACCGACTGAAACAGCTTGGCCAGGTCGGCGGCCTTGGCGTAATTGACCTGCAGCAGCTCCCGACGCAAGGGCGCCAGCTCGGCCATCTGCTTGCGCGACTCCAGCATCAACAGCTCTCGGGCAGCCAATTCATCGGCGGGCGCCACCAGCAGCACGCCCGCCTTGACTCGCTTGTCCAAGCCCTTGGTTTGCAGTACCAGGTCCAGAGCCTGGTCCCAGGGCACATCCTTGAGCCGCAGGGTGATCGAGCCCTGCACCTCATCGCTGGTCACCAGGTTGAGCCCGGCGACATCGGCGATTTGCTGCAATACCGCACGCAAGTCGATGTCTTGGAAATTCAGGGTCAGTTTGGCGCCTGTATAGCTGACCGGCGGGGCGCTGTCGGGCGGCGGCAGTTGGATAAGGTCGAGGCGATTGGGCACAGCAGCAGCCATCGGTGCCGTGAACGCTATCCATAGCGCCACACCGAAGGACGAGAAGGTCCTTTTCATTGTTTGATTCCGTTATGAGTTGACGTTCAGCACAAGGGTTCGCGGGCGTTCCAGCCAGGCACCCTGTCCATCGGGAAACAGCTCCACCAGCTCGACAGCAGCGTCTTGAATGGCCGTGACCTGGCCATGGTCCGGCCCCAGGTAATCACCCACCGCCAGCCGATACACCCTGGCCCCAGCCCGCAACAAGGCAAAGGCCTGCGCACCACGGGACAACGTGCCGACCATTTCGAACTGGTCGAGACGCATACCCTCCAACAGTCCCCGTGGCCGGGTGAAATCCGGGGCAAGGGCCGGCCGGCCTGGAACGTGGGGTGCCTGCAAAGCGGGCGGCGTGAACGGGTCGCGCAAGGACGAGGGCTCGTAGACAAATTGCGGCCCTGGGTCGAGCACCTGGCGGGCCTTGCCGTTTTGCAGGGTGCTGCGATAGGTCTTGGCGAGCATGTTCAGACGCAACAAGGCACCCTGATGCCCGAGCGCAACATCCTGCACGGTAACGACCCGCGGCAACCCACCCAAGGCACTGACAAACGTCGCCAGGTCGTGGTAAACCCCGGACGCGCTTATCTGCATGGGTTGTTCGATATAAAGCTGCCGAGGCGCTTCATCCAGCACGGTGATGCCTTCGACCCACACCCCATGGGCAGCCGCCAGCCGGGCGATGTCTTCCAGCACGGCAGGCAGCTCGGACTCGCCGGGCAATTGCCCTAGAAGGCTGGCAAGGTTGTCTTCCATGCTCCGGACTTGCCGGGTGCGCAGCTCAAGGCTCGCGGCCAGGTCGGACTTTTCTGTGAGTTGCTGCTGCAGCGCCTGCTCCCGCGCCTCAAGCCCGTCCAATCGCTCCCGCTGCGGCCCCCCATGCGAAACCTCGCCTATCACCAGCACCAGGCCGGCCAGCGCACAGCCAAGCAGCACCTTGCCCGGCAGGGACCATTTAGCAGCGTTGTAAGAGAGCGTGGAAAAATCGAGCCTGGGCAGGCTCATGGTTGCGCCTCGCTGGATTCTCCCTGGCGCACCATCAGCTGAAATTCACTTTCGCCGCGCGCACCTTCGGCCTGCACGCGCTGCAGACGGGTCGAACTGGAACCCTGGGTTGGCTTGAGCTGCTGCATCAAACGGGCGATATCCTGGTTGCTTTCAGCCGTGCCGCGAATGCTGATGGTGTCGCCGTTTGCGACCACCTCATGCAGATGGACACCTTCAGGCACCGCACGCGCCAATTGCTCGAACAATCGAGCCCCGGAAGAGCGGGCATCGTGCAGGTCCTGAACCACCTTCATGCGTTCGGCCAGTTGCTGGCTTCGCTCCTGAAGATCGTCGATCGTCTTGATGCGCGAGTCCTGGGTGGCGATGTGCTCTTCCAGGCGGCTGTTGCGGCTTACCTGCCGGTCTATCGCCTGGTCGATCACTTGATCAGCCAACCACAATGCCGCGAGCGCCATGCAGGCAAACGCCAGCAATAGCATCAACAGGTATTTGCGCCTGCGCTCCGCCAGGGCCTGGCGCCAAGGCAAAAGATTGATTCGTGTCATCCAGCGAAACTCCTCAGGGCCAGCCCGCAAGCCACTCCCATCCCTTGGGCATCCAAGGCCCATTGTGCACCATCGACTCTGTGACCCGGCGTGAAGCTGGCAAAATCCTGAAGGCAAGCGCGCTGCAATGCAAGCCCTTCTACATCAACCACCCGCGGCACCAGCCCCGCCAGGGCCAAAACCGCCTCGCGCGCTTCGACCTGCTCGCGCAGGCACGCCGCCAGCATCACCTCCACCCACTGTGGCCCTTGAGCCGATGGCCCTTGAACCTGAAAGTCGATGGCCACTTCATCCAATGGATAAGGGATGAACTGGTCGGCTTCCATCTGGATCTTCCAGGCCATTTCCTCGTCGCTGAGGCCTGCGTCCATGTCAATCAGCCGGGTAATTACCGACGGGCCCGCAACCGCCACGGCGGCGTACCGGGCCGAGGTACCCAGGCGCGACAGCGCCTGTTGCAGCCCCCGGCCCACACCCTCAAGGTCCAGCAGGGTGCCGTCGACCACCGCGTGGGGCGCCAGCACTTGCGTGGCGTAGCCCTGGACGCTGAAACCGCCGGATGAACGGCCCAGTTCGATCAGCTTGATGCCACTGTCATTGATATCGACCCCCAACACCGTGTCGACTTTTCGCCTGAAAAATCCCTTTCCCATAAAACTCCCCAAAACTTTCCCTGTCATACCGGCTGTCATCTCGCCTGATTGCTGCCAGGCACCTTGCATTCGGTCGGCTTGTTCAAGGCTCGCGAATGACGCCCCAAGCCGAAAAATGCTTTAATGCCCAGCGTTTTTTCCCGCTTTTTATCTGCTGCCCGGGTCGATCCATCGTTTGCCATGCATGCCCCGACGCGTAACTCTTTCTTTTCTCTGGAAATCCAAAAGCCTTGATTCGTCTGCTGAAGTTTTTCGGGTACTCCATTGTCGCCATCGTCTGCGGGCTGCTGCTCGTGTTCAGCGGGGCCTACCTCTACCTTAGTCCGGGTTTGCCCTCCGTAGAGGCCCTCAGAAGTATCCAGTTGCAGATTCCTTTGCGGGTCTACAGCAGCGATGACAAGTTGATCGCGGAGTTCGGCGAAATGCGCCGCACACCGATCCGTTTCGCCGATATTCCACCCAATTTCATCAGCGCATTGCTGTCCGCCGAAGACGATAATTTCGCCAACCACTACGGCGTAGACCCCAGCAGCCTGGTGCGTGCAGCCACACAACTGGTAAAAAGCGGACACATTCAATCCGGCGGCAGCACCATCACCATGCAGGTGGCGAAGAACTTCTTCCTCACCAGCGAGCGCAGCTTTTCCCGCAAGGCCACCGAAATCCTGTTGGCGCTGCAGATCGAACGCCAGCTGACCAAGGATGAAATCCTCGAGCTGTACGTCAACAAAATCTACTTGGGCAACCGCGCCTACGGCATCGAGGCCGCGTCCCAGGTCTATTACGGCAAGTCGATTCGTGACGCCAGCCTGGCGCAGATGGCCATGATTGCCGGCCTGCCCAAGGCACCTTCGCGCTTCAACCCGCTGGCCAACCCGGCGCGCAGCAAAGAACGCCGCGACTGGATCCTGGGCCGCATGTACAAGCTGGGCAAGATCGACCAGGCCGCTTATGAAAGCGCCGTGGCCGAGCCGCTGAATGCCAGCTATCACGTGCCGACGCCCGAAGTGAATGCACCCTATATCGCTGAAATGGCCCGCGCCGAGATGGTTGGCCGTTATGGCAGCGAGGCCTACACCGAAGGTTTCCGCGTCACCACGACGGTGCCGAGCAACTTGCAGGAAATCGCCAACCATTCGGTACATGAAGGCCTGATTACTTATGACCAGCGTCACGGCTACCGCGGTCCCGAGTCGCGCCTGCCGGGCAAGACCCTGAGTGCCTGGACCACCGAATTGAGCAAACAGCGTTCGATCAGCGGCCTGGACCCGGCCATCGTTACCCAGGTATCGAAAGACGGCATCCAAGTGCTGACCCGTTCTGGCGAAGCCCATGTAGCCTGGGACAGCATGAAGTGGGCGCGCCCGTTCCTGAACACCAACAGCATGGGCGCGATGCCCAAGCAGCCCTCCGACGTGGCCCAGGCGGGTGATCTGATCCGCGTGCAACGCCAGAAGGATGACAGCCTCAAATTCAGCCAGGTGCCGCTCGCCCAGGGTGCCCTGGTGTCCCTGGACCCGCAGAACGGTGCGATCCGTGCGCTGGTCGGCGGTTTTGCCTTTGAGCAGAGCAACTACAACCGCGCTACCCAGGCCAAGCGCCAGCCAGGCTCCAGCTTCAAGCCGTTCGTCTACAGTGCGGCACTGGACAACGGCTACACCGCCGCCAGCCTGGTCAACGACGCGCCAATCGTGTTTGTCGACGAATACCTGGACAAGGTCTGGCGCCCGAAAAATGACACCAACACGTTCCTCGGCCCGATCCGTATCCGCGAGGCGCTGTACAAGTCGCGCAACCTGGTGTCGATTCGCCTGTTGCAGGCGATGGGCGTAGGCAAGACCATCGACTACATGACGCGCTTTGGCTTCGCCAAGTCGGACCTGCCGCCGAACCTGTCCCTGGCCCTGGGTACCGCAACCCTCACGCCGATGGAAATCGCCACCGGCTGGAGCACCTTTGCCAACGGCGGCTACAAGATCGCGCCTTACCTGATCGACAAGATCGAAAGCCGCAATGGCGACACCCTGTTTACTGCCAATCCGCCACGGGTACCGGGTGATGTGGTCAATGGCGTGGCGGCAACCGACGGCCTTGCGGCACCGAGCAACGGCGGTATCACCATCGAGCCGACGCCAGGCACGCCGTCGGCCGCAAACGCCAGCGCACCGGCCGAACCGCAAGCGCCAGCGGTTGCCGAGCGCATCGTGGATGGCCGTACTACCTACATCCTCAACAGCATCCTGCAAGACGTGATCAAGAAGGGCACCGGCCGCCGCGCACTGGCCCTGGGCCGCGCGGATATCGCTGGCAAGACCGGTACCACCAACGAATCCAAGGACGCCTGGTTCTCCGGCTACAACGGCGACTACGTGACCACCGTGTGGACCGGCTATGACCAGCCTGAAAGCCTGGGCCGCCGCGAGTTTGGTGGCACCGTCGCCCTGCCGATCTGGATGAGCTACATGGGCGCAGCGCTCAAGGACAAGCCGCTGCATACCCAGCCAGAGCCGGAAGGCATCCTCAGCCTGCGCATCGACCCGATCAGTGGCCGCGCAGCTTCACCGAGCACGCCGAATGCGTACTTCGAGCTGTTCAAGAGCGAAGACACACCGCCGTCGGTCAACGAACTGGGCAACGGCGCAGTGCCGGGCAGCCCACTGCCGGCGGATGAAGGCGCGCCGATCGATTTGTTCTGACCTGATCACGCTGATCGGCCGATCGTTCCCACGCTCCGCGTGGGAATGCATCCTGTGACGCTCTGCGTCACGACCTCAAAAGCAGACGCGGAGCGTCCAGGTGGGCATTCCCACGCAGAGCGTGGGAATGATCAGCCAAAGCCTCTCGTGAATCGCTACCCACAAAAAAGCCCCGACTGATCACTCAGCCGGGGCTTTTTGTTGGTGCGCTATAACGGCTTAGCCGTTGAACACATCATCCACGCTCTGCAGCGGGTAGTTCTTTGGATACGGCAGGGTAGCCACACCAGTCTCGATCGCGGCCTTGGCCACGGCATCGGAGATCAGGGTGATCAGGCGCTTATCCATTGGTTTTGGAATGATGTACTCACGACCGAATTCCAGCTTGGCGCCACCGTAGGCGTCGCACACGTCCTGAGGTACCGGCAGCTTGGCCAGTTCACGCAGGGCGTTGGCAGCGGCCACTTTCATTTCTTCGTTGATACGCTTGGCGCGAACGTCCAGGGCACCACGGAAGATGAACGGGAAGCCCAATACGTTGTTGACCTGGTTCGGGTAGTCCGAACGGCCGGTGGCCATGATCACGTCGCTGCGAGTGGCGTGGGCCAGCTCAGGAGAAATTTCCGGATCCGGGTTGGAGCAGGCGAACACGATAGGGTTCGGCGCCATGGATTTCAGGCCTTCAGCGCTCAGCAAGTTCGGGCCGGACAGGCCAACGAACACGTCGGCACCGTCGAGGGCGTCAGCCAGGGTGCGCTTGGAGGACGGATGGGCAAACATCGCCTTGTACTGGTTCAGGTCGGTACGCTCGGACTGGATCACGCCCTTGCTGTCGACCATATAGATGTTTTCCAGCTTGGCGCCCATGCTGATGATCAGCTTCATGCAGGAAATGGCCGCGGCACCGGCGCCCAGGCAGACGATTTTCGCCTCGCCCAGGGTTTTGCCAGCGATTTCCAGGGCGTTGATCATGCCGGCTGCGGTAACGATCGCGGTGCCGTGCTGGTCATCGTGGAATACCGGAATGTCGCACTGCTCGATCAGGGCCTTTTCGATCTCGAAGCACTCAGGTGCCTTGATGTCTTCCAGGTTGATGCCACCGAATGTGATGGAAATGCGCTTGACGGTGTCGATGAACGCCTGCGGGCTTTCGGAATCGACTTCGATGTCGAAAACGTCGATGCCGGCAAAGCGCTTGAACAGCACGCCCTTGCCTTCCATGACTGGCTTGGAAGCCAATGGGCCGAGGTTACCCAGGCCCAGAATCGCGGTGCCATCGGAAATCACTGCAACCAGGTTGCCTTTGCCGGTGTACTTGTACGCCAGCTCTGGGTCACGGGCGATTTCACGTACGGGTTCGGCAACACCAGGGCTGTAGGCCAGCGACAGGTCGCGGGCAGTGGCAGTGGCTTTGGTGAGCTCTACACTCAGCTTTCCTGGACGAGGATTGGCATGGTATTCGAGAGCGGCAGTTTTCAAATCAGACATATCGGCATTCCGCTTTTACTGTTGGTCGACGGACCGCCGAGGATACGCGTGTCGTAAAGTCCCTACAAGACTGGGCAGTCACAGGTGTCAAGGGCCCTGGGCTACGACTTTTGGCCAAGAGCCACGGGATACAAGGGCTCAACTGTTCACAATCGAAATAAAAAATGTCTACAATTTTTTATTCAAAGCGTCGATTTCAGCATGCGAGAGTCGGTTATTGGCAACAGCCAGCGTGCTTGGCCTTTTTTCAGGCCGCCACGGCGGGAACGATCCTGCACCCAGCCACGCGCCTCAAGGGTGCGGCCTTGCAGACCATTGAGCATGGCCGTATCGAACTGGCTGATCAGCTCGGGCGCAATGCGTAATACCAGTGAACCCTGCAGTTCAATCCAGATTCCGCCGCGATTGCGCTCGATCTTGCTGACCCGACCAGCCACCAGGGCAAACCCGGAGCGCTTGAGATTGGCCACGTTTTGCACCGGCGATTGGCGCCACAGGCCGAGCCGTGACTGGCGGGCGCTGTTTTCGGCCGCCTGCTGGCAGGCCACCAGGTCCACGTTCGGCGCCACGCCCACCTGGTACCCCAGGCCCTCGGCCAGCAGTTGCGCCTCCAGGTTCTCGCCATTGGCGCCGTAGAGGTAAGCCAGGGTGCGCCCGTAATGATCTTTGCCTTCGCGCCCCGGCACCAGGCCGACACGCCCATCACTGGCCTTGACCAACGCCTGCAGGCGCTGGCGTGCGGCGACGGCAAATGGCTCGTCTGGACGGCCCTTCTTGCCGGTTTCCGGCGCATTGAGGCCGATCATACGTACGCTGCGACCATCCTTGAGGCGTACTGTGTCGCCATCCACCACACGCTGCACCTCAACGCGGGCGATAGCTGCCGGGGCGGGGCAGAATGCATCGGCCTGAGCGGTCACCAGCCAAATTCCAGGCACAAAAAAGGCGCCCACAAGGGACGCCTTTTTCAACAGCGGGTAAAAGCCCATAAGGCTCTTGAACCTTACTCTGCTGGAGTAGCAGGCTTCTTGCCGAAAGCACCAAAGCGATCTGCGAAGCGCTGTACGCGGCCGCCGGTGTCCAGAGTTTTCTGCTTACCGGTGTAGAACGGGTGGCACTCGTTGCATACGTCAGTACCCAGTGGCTTGCACAGGTTCGAACGAGTTTCGAACTTGTTGCCGCAGCTGCAGGTGACTTGGATGGTTTCGTACGCTGGATGGATATCGGCTTTCATGGCACTTCCTCAGGCTAGCGTGCCGCCACTCGACACTATTGTCGAATACCGCACGTAATTAGGCCGCGGATTCTACCAGACCTTTTTAATCGCGCAAGCGGCGGTAATGGCCGAAAGCTCCCTTTCATCAGATATTCCTGACACACCGCCGTCAATGTGGGAGCCGGGCTTGCCCGCGAAGGCGGTGTGTCAGTCACTGCACTAGCGCTTTCGCAGGCAAGCCAGCTCCCACAAGATCCGGTTCCAGTACTGGAGACGTGACAACCCCGGTCTGCTAGGCTCCCGCCCCTGCGCCACCGCTGCCTTAATAGATGAGACTCCTCGCGTGCCCGACGCCATTTTGCGCCTAGCCCTGCCCTCGCCCCTGCGCCGCCTGTTCGATTACCGGGCCCCGCCCGGCGTGTCGCGTGCGCAGTTGCAGCCAGGCATGCGCGTGCGCGTGCCGTTCGGGCGCAGGGAAATGATCGGCATTCTGGTGGAAGTTACCGACCACAGCGAAGTGCCTGCCGAAAAGCTCAAGCCGGCTATTGCCCTGCTCGACGCCACACCGCCGCTGCCGCCCGCGCTGTTCAAGCTGTGCCTGTGGACCGCGCAGTATTACCAACACAGCCTGGGCGATACCTTGAGCTGGGCGCTGCCGGTGCTGCTGCGCCAGGGCGAACTGGCCGAAGCGCGTCAGGAGCGTTTCTGGTCGATGGCGCCCGGCGCACGCCTCGAAGACCCGCGCATCGCCCGCGCCCCGCGCCAGCGTGAGGCCCTGGCCACCTTGGCGCAGCATCCACACGGCGTGGCCCATCAGCTATTAAGCAAGCTGATGCTGAGCAAAGACAGCCTCGACCTGCTGCTGGCCAAGGGCCTGGTGCAGGTGGAAATCCGCAAGCACGCCCCGGACCCGCGCCACGAACACTGGCTGGCCCAGCCGGAGTTGCCGCTGAACCCCGAGCAACGCGCCGCGTATGAGGCGATTCGCGCCGGTTTCGACAGTTTCCACGCGTTCCTGCTAGCCGGCGTCACCGGCAGCGGCAAGACCGAAGTCTATTTGCAACTGATCCGCGAAACCCTGCAGGCGGGCAAGCAGGCACTGGTGCTGATCCCCGAGATCAATCTGGGCCCGCAGACCGTGGCGCGTTTCGAGCAACGCTTCAATGCCCGGATCGCCCTGGTGCACTCAGCGGTCAATGACCGTGAACGCCTGGAGTCGTGGCTAGCGGCGCGGGACGGCGAGGCCGACATTATTATCGGCACGCGCTCAGCACTGTTCACGCCGATGAAAAACCCCGGGCTGATCATCGTCGACGAGGAGCACGATGGCTCCTATAAACAGCAGGAAGGTTTGCGCTACCACGCCCGCGACCTCGCGCTGGTGCGCGCCCGCCAGGAAGACATCCCGATTGTGCTGGGCTCGGCCACGCCGTCCCTGGAAAGCCTGCACAACGCCTACACCGGCCGTTACGGGCTGCTGCGCCTGAACGAGCGCGCCGGCGGCGCCAAACAACCGCGTTTCCTGCGCCTGGACGTGAAAAGCCGCCCGCTGGACAGCGGGATTTCCGGCCCGATGCAACAGGCCATTGGCCAGACCCTGGCCGCCGGCCAGCAAGTATTGGTATTTCTCAACCGCCGCGGCTTTGCCCCGACGCTGCTGTGCCATGACTGCGGCTGGATGTCCGGGTGCGAGCGCTGCGATGCGCGCATGACCGTGCACCAGCGCCACGGCGAGTTACGCTGCCATCACTGCGGCCATGTGGAACGGGTACCGCGCCATTGCCCGCAGTGCGGCAAGGTGGACCTGCGGCCCGTGGGCGCCGGCACCGAGCGCGCCGAAGAACGCCTGGGCATTCTGTTCCCGGATTACCCGGTGCTGCGTGTCGACCGCGACAGCACGTCGCGCAAAGACGCTATGAACCAACTGTTCACCACCATCCACAAGGGCCAACCGTGCATTCTGGTGGGCACGCAGATGCTTGCCAAAGGGCATCACTTCCCACGGGTGACCCTGGTGTCGATCCTGGATGCCGATGGCGGGCTGTTCTCCGGGGATTTTCGCGCCAGCGAACGCATGGCGCAGTTGATCGTGCAGGTGGCAGGGCGCGCCGGGCGGGCCGAAGAGCCAGGCAGGGTGATTATCCAGACGCACCTGGCCGACCACCCGCTGCTGATTCAACTGACGGAACAAGGCTACTTTGCCTTCGCCGAGCAGGCCTTGAGCGAACGCCGCGCCGCCGGCCTGCCGCCCTTTGCGCACCTGGCGCTGCTGCGTGCCGAAGCCCACAAACCCGGGCAGGCGGAAGGCTTTCTTGATGAGGCCTGCAGCGCCGCCGAACGTTTATTGGGCGAACTGGCCCTCAGTGGCATCGAACTACTCGGCCCGGTGCCAGCGCCCATGGAGCGGCGCGCCGGGCGTTATCGCGCTCAGCTACTCTTGCAGGCAACCTCCCGCGCGCCGCTGCATCGGCTATTAAGTCGCTGGATGCTTGAGCTGGAGCAACTGCCCAGCGGTCGGCAGGTGCGATGGTCGTTGGATGTAGACCCGGTAGATTTGTATTGAGGGTAATTACGTCATCGCAGGCAAGCCAGCTCGCACATTATGAAATGTGAATACCCTTAAATGTGGGAGCGGGCTTGCCCGCGAAGAGGCCCGCAGGTCCGCCATATAGTCTGAACGGTTGGCAAGCCCGCCCTCGCCACGGATAATGCCCAGTTTTTCCACCTGCGCATCGCGCGCCGCCGCTTGCGGTCGAAAGAGAACACCATGAAAGACACCATTCGCCAGCTGATCCAACAAGCCCTCACCCAACTCGTCCACGAAGGTGTGTTGCCTGAAGGCCTGTCGCCGGCGATCCAGGTGGAGAACACCCGCGACAAGACCCATGGCGACTTCGCCAGCAACATCGCGATGATGCTGTCCAAGCCGGCCGGCATGAAGCCGCGTGACCTGGCAGAAAAAATCATCGCAGCCCTGCCGGCTGACGCCAGTGTCACCAAGGCCGAAATCGCCGGCCCTGGCTTTATCAACTTCTTTCAGAACACCCAGGCCCTGGCGTCACGCCTGGATGCTGCCCTGGCCGATGCGCGCATCGGTGCGCGCAAGGCCGGCGACAGCCAGCGCGTGGTCATCGACCTGTCGGCGCCGAACCTGGCCAAGGAAATGCACGTGGGCCACCTGCGCTCCACCATCATTGGCGACGGCGTGGCACGGGTGCTGGAATTCCTCGGCGACACCGTGATCCGCCAGAATCACGTGGGCGACTGGGGTACCCAGTTCGGCATGCTGATGGCCTACCTGCAGGAAAACCCGATCACCAGCAACGAGCTGGCCGACCTGGAAAACTTCTACCGCGCCGCCAAAAAGCGGTTTGACGAGTCTGAAGAGTTCGCCGACCGCGCACGGGGCCTGGTGGTCAAGCTGCAAGCCGGCGACGAAGAGTGCCTGGCGCTGTGGAACCGCTTCCGTGAAATTTCCCTGTCCCATTGCCAGGAAATCTACGAGCTGCTCAACGTGAAACTGACCATGGCCGACGTGATGGGCGAAAGCGCCTATAACGACGACCTGATCAACGTGGTCAACGACCTCAAGGCCAAAGGCCTGCTGGTCGAAAGCAACGGCGCCCAGTGCGTGTTCCTCGAAGAATTCAAGACCGCCGACGGCGAGCCGCTGCCGGTGATCATCGTCAAGGCCGATGGCGGCTACCTCTACGCCACCACTGACCTGGCCGCCGTGCGTTACCGCAGTGGCGTGCTCAAGGCTGACCGTGCGCTGTACTTCGTCGACCAGCGCCAGGCCCTGCACTTCCAGCAGGTGTTCGAAGTGGCCCGTCGCGCCGGTTTCGTCACCCACCCGATGCACATGGAGCACATGGGCTTTGGCACCATGAACGGCGCCGATGGCCGCCCCTTCAAGACCCGCGACGGCGGCACCGTGAAGCTGATCGACCTGCTGACCGAAGCCCAGGAACGTGCCTACAACCTGGTGAAGGAAAAGAACCCGGAGCTGGCCGAGGCCGACCTGCGTAATATTGCCCGCGTGGTGGGCATTGGCGCGGTGAAATACGCCGACCTGTCCAAGCACCGCACCAGCGACTACAGCTTCAACTTCGACCTGATGCTCAACTTCGAAGGCAACACCGCGCCGTACCTGCTGTACGCCTACACCCGCGTGGCCGGGGTATTTCGCAAGCTGGGCAAGGACTTCAGCGAAGTCGAGGGCCAGATCGCGCTGGACGCCGCCCACGAACAGGAACTGGCGGCCAAGCTCGCGCAATTTGGCGAAGTGCTCAACAGCGTTGGCGAAAAAGGCACGCCGCACATCCTGTGCACCTATTTGTACGAAGTGGCCGGCCTGTTCTCCAGCTTCTACGAGAACTGCCCGATCCTGACCGCCGACGACGAAGCCCAGAAACAAAGTCGCCTGCGCCTTGCCGCATTGGCTGGACGCACCCTCAAGCAAGGCCTGGAACTCTTGGGCCTGGAAACTCTGGAGCGTATGTAAGTTGGCTGCCAAGAAAAAACCTGCACCCAAGCGCGGCGCCAGCCGCTACCAGGCCCCGGCGAAGCAACCGATTCCGGGTTGGTTGTGGATGGCCATCGGCCTGACGGTCGGCGCATTTATCGTGTTTCTGATGAAGCTGGAGCCCGGCCAGGGCGATGACGTCAAGCGCGTCAAACAGGAGCAGCAAAAGGCCACGAAAATCGCCGAAGCCAACAAGACCGCGCCGAGCCCGACCGCACCGGTAAAGCCCAAGTACGACTTCTACACGCTGCTGCCGGAATCGGAAGTGATCGTGCCGCCTGACGCCGTGCCGGAAAAAACCCTGCCGACGCCACAAGTGCCGACCACGCCGGTAACCCCAGCGGAAGCGGCGAAAATCGACACGGCGCGCGCCCAGGCCGCGCTGGCCGGTATCACGCCGCCGCCAGCACCGCCAGTGGCTGCAACCAAGGCGGCGCCGGTGACCAAGTTCTTCCTGCAAGCGGGCTCGTTCCCGAAACAGGCGGATGCGGACCGTGTACGCGCACAGATCATTCTGTTGGGCCAATCGGTATCGGTTGAGTCCGGCACGGTGAAGGATGCGACTTGGTATCGCGTATTGGTGGGGCCGTTCAGCAACCGTGAACAGCTGACCGTGGCGCAAAAGCAATTGGCCGGCGCCGGGTTTAGCAACCTGTTGTTACAACAACGCCAGAGCCGCTGACGCATACCCACTGATCGTTCCCACGCTCCGCGTGGGAACGTGCCCCTTGACGCTTTGCGTCACAGAGCAGGCGCAGAGCGCCCAAGGCGGCATTACCACGCGGAGCGTGGGAACGATCACCACTCGTCCGCACTCCCTCCCTACGGTTGAAATCCCCCTCGCCACCCCCATATGAGTTTCCATCAGGGCATTTTCGCCCCGCTGCGTGGAGACTCTCCCCTTGACCACCATCGTTTCAGTACGTCGCCACGGCAAAGTTGTCATGGGCGGCGACGGCCAGGTTTCCCTGGGCAACACCGTGATGAAAGGCAACGCCAAGAAAGTGCGCCGCCTGTACCACGGCCAGGTGCTTGCCGGCTTCGCAGGCGCAACCGCCGATGCCTTTACCCTGTTCGAACGCTTCGAAGGCCAGCTTGAGAAACACCAGGGCCACCTGGTGCGCGCCGCTGTAGAGCTTGCCAAAGAATGGCGCACCGA
Organism: Pseudomonas sp. KT_2_4; assembly: GCF_041410225.1. NCBI lineage: Bacteria > Pseudomonadati > Pseudomonadota > Gammaproteobacteria > Pseudomonadales > Pseudomonadaceae > Pseudomonas > Pseudomonas sp. KT_2_4. The sequence goes on along the minus strand of NZ_CP166962.1, from coordinate 4,265,560 downwards.
CCGCTCCCTCAGCCGCCTGGAGGCTATGCTGGCGGTTGCGAACAAAGACGCTTCCCTGATCATCACCGGCAACGGCGACGTGGTTGAACCCGAGCATGGCTTGATCGCCATGGGTTCAGGTGGCGGCTACGCCCAGGCTGCGGCCAGCGCGCTGCTGAAGAAAACCGACCTGTCGGCCCGTGAAATCGTCGAGACCGCCCTGGGTATCGCTGGCGATATCTGCGTGTTCACCAACCACAATCAGACCATTGAGGAGCAGGACCTCGCCGAATAAGCCCTAGGCTTATTCAGGCTTGAGGCCGCCAAACACTATGTCCATGACTCCCCGCGAAATCGTCCATGAACTCAACCGCCATATCATCGGCCAGGACGATGCCAAGCGCGCCGTTGCCATTGCGCTGCGTAACCGCTGGCGCCGGATGCAACTGCCAGAAGAACTGCGCGTTGAAGTAACGCCCAAGAACATCCTGATGATCGGCCCTACCGGCGTCGGCAAAACCGAGATCGCTCGGCGGCTGGCCAAACTGGCCAATGCCCCGTTCATCAAGGTCGAAGCGACCAAATTCACCGAAGTCGGCTATGTGGGCCGCGATGTCGAGTCAATCATTCGTGATCTGGCTGACGCCGCCCTGAAGATGCTGCGCGAACAGGAAGTGACCAAGGTCAGCCATCGCGCCGAAGACGCCGCTGAAGAGCGCATCCTCGACGCCCTGCTGCCACCGGCACGCATGGGTTTCAACGAAGACGCCGCACCTTCGTCGGATTCCAACACCCGCCAGCTGTTCCGCAAGCGCCTGCGTGAAGGCCAGTTGGATGACAAGGAAATCGAGATCGAAGTGGCCGAAGTGTCCGGCGTGGATATCTCTGCCCCGCCTGGCATGGAAGAAATGACCAGCCAGTTGCAGAACCTGTTCGCCAACATGGGCAAGGGCAAGAAGAAAAGCCGCAAGCTCAAGGTGAAAGAAGCGCTCAAGCTGGTGCGCGACGAAGAAGCCGGGCGCCTGGTCAATGAGGAAGAACTCAAGGCCAAGGCCCTGGAAGCGGTCGAGCAACATGGCATTGTGTTTATCGATGAGATCGACAAGGTGGCCAAGCGTGGTAACTCCGGCGGCGTGGATGTCTCCCGCGAAGGCGTGCAGCGCGATTTGCTGCCGCTGATCGAAGGCTGCACGGTCAACACCAAGCTGGGCATGGTCAAGACTGACCACATCCTGTTTATCGCCTCCGGTGCCTTCCACCTGAGCAAGCCCAGCGACCTGGTGCCCGAGCTGCAAGGCCGCCTGCCGATTCGGGTGGAGCTCAAGGCACTGACGCCGGGCGACTTCGAGCGCATCCTCAGCGAACCGCATGCCTCGCTCACCGAGCAGTACCGCGAGCTGCTGAAAACCGAAGGGCTGGGTATCGAATTCCAGGCAGACGGTATCAAGCGCCTGGCGGAGATCGCCTGGCAGGTCAATGAAAAGACCGAGAACATCGGTGCCCGTCGCCTGCATACCTTGCTTGAGCGCCTGCTTGAGGAAGTATCCTTCAGCGCCGGCGACATGGCCGGTGCGCAGAATGGCGAAGCGATCAAGATCGATGCCGATTATGTGAACAGCCACCTGGGCGAATTGGCGCAGAACGAAGATCTGTCTCGTTATATCCTGTAAGCCTCACTCAATGTGGGAGTGGCTTGTGTGGGCGCTGGCTTGCCTGCGATAGCATCACCTCAGTGTTCCTGAAACACCGAGGTGCCGGCATCGCGGGCAAGCCCGGCTCCCACATTGGTCCCTCCCACATTTTGGGCCGGTTCCTTCAGGGTTATCTCCAATGTCGAAATTTCCTACCGCAGTAAACCTGCATAAAACCTCCAACACCCTCGGCCTTACCTACGGGCCCGACGAGGTTTACCAACTACCCGCCGAATTCCTGCGGGTGCACTCCCCTTCCGCCGAGGTCCAGGGCCACGGCAAACCCATCCTGCAATTCGGCAAGCTCAACGTCCGGTTGATCAAGCTGGAACCGGCCGGCCAGTACGCACTGAAATTGACCTTCGACGACGGTCATGACAGCGGACTGTTCACCTGGGACTACCTCTATCAGTTGGCCGTACGTCAGGACGCTTTGTGGGCCGACTACCTGGCCGAGCTCAAAGCCGCTGGTAAAACCCGCGATCCGAGTGAGTCGGTCGTGCGGCTGATGCTCTAGCTCAACGGTCTTGCTGTTTAGAGCGCATTTTCTAATTTCATCTGCTTGAATGCCCTGTCGCGTGGCCAACGATTGGCCCGCTTGCGAAAAAAAATAAACTCGGGTAACCAATGGAGCTGGCAAGTTCCCTGCATTTGACGATGCGGTATCAACGGTCACCCGAGTCGCAGTACCAGGCTGGTGTCGTGTATCGAAATTGGGTGCGCAGCAATCGCCGGTACTCGTCTTTCGGACAATGGAGCGTCGTAGATGAGTAACAAGAATAACGATGACTTGAAACGCCAGGCCTCGGAAAACACCCTGGGGTTGAACCCGATCATCGCGTTACGCAAAAAGGATTTATTGGCCTCGGCCAAGATGGTGCTGACCCAAGCCATCAAGCAACCGTTGCACAGCGTCAAGCACGTCGCCCACTTTGGCGTTGAATTGAAGAATGTGATGTTCGGCAAATCCGCACTGGTGCCCGAGGGCGACGACCGTCGCTTCAACGACCCAGCCTGGAACCAGAACCCGCTCTACAAACGTTATTTGCAGACTTACCTGGCATGGCGCAAGGAACTTCACGACTGGATCGACGACAGCAACCTGTCGGCACAAGACATCAGCCGGGGCCACTTCGTGATCAACCTGATGACCGAAGCCATGGCCCCCACCAACAGCGCGGCCAACCCGGCGGCGGTCAAACGCTTCTTTGAAACCGGCGGTAAAAGCCTGCTCGACGGTTTGTCTCACCTGGCCAAGGACATGGTGCACAACGGCGGCATGCCCAGCCAGGTCAACATGGGCGCCTTTGAAGTCGGCAAGACCCTGGGCACCAGCGAAGGCGCGGTGGTGTTTCGCAACGACGTGCTGGAGCTGATCCAGTACAAGCCCATTACCGAGCAGGTGCATGAGCGCCCGCTGCTGGTGGTGCCGCCGCAGATCAACAAATTCTACGTCTTCGACCTGTGCCCGGATAAAAGCCTGGCGCGCTTCTGCCTGCGTAATGGCCAGCAGACCTTTATCGTCAGTTGGCGCAACCCCACCAAGGCCCAGCGCGAATGGGGGCTATCCACCTATATCGAGGCGCTGAAGGAAGCGGTCGATGTGGTCACGGCGATTACCGGCAGCAAAGACGTGAATATGCTCGGTGCCTGCTCAGGCGGCATCACCTGCACGGCGCTGCTGGGCCACTACGCGGCGCTGGGGCAGAAGAAGGTCAACGCCCTGACTCTGCTGGTGAGCGTGCTGGATACCACCCTGGACACCCAGGTGGCGCTGTTTGTCGACGAGCAGACTCTGGAAGCGGCCAAGCGCCACTCCTATCAGGCCGGCGTGCTGGAAGGTCGCGACATGGCCAAGGTCTTTGCCTGGATGCGCCCCAACGACTTGATCTGGAACTATTGGGTCAACAACTACCTGCTGGGCAACGAGCCGCCAGTGTTCGACATCCTGTTCTGGAACAACGACACCACACGCTTGCCGGCCGCGTTCCATGGCGACCTGATCGAACTGTTCAAAAACAACCCACTGGTACGGGCCAACGCCCTGGAAGTGTGCGGCACGCCCATCGACCTCAAGCAGGTCACTGCCGATATCTATTCCCTGGCCGGCACCAACGACCACATCACGCCGTGGCAGTCCTGCTACAAGTCAGCGCAGTTGTTCGGCGGCAAGGTCGAGTTTGTACTGTCCAGCAGCGGGCATATCCAGAGCATCCTCAACCCGCCGGGCAACCCCAAAGCGCGCTACCAGACCAGCGAGGGTCTGGCCGGCAGTGCGCTGGAGTGGCAAGAAGATGCGACCAAGCACACCGATTCGTGGTGGCTGCATTGGCAGGTGTGGCAGGCGGAGCGGGCGGGAAAATTGAAAAAAGCCCCGACGACATTAGGCAATAAAACCTATGCAGCCGCTGAAGCGGCGCCGGGTACCTATGTACATGAACGCTAGGCATTCTTGTGATTGAAATGAGATCAGATGTGGGAGCTGGCTTGCCTGCGATAGCAATGGGCCTGCTCACTAATCGCGGCCTGAAAGAATGCCATCGCAGGCAAGCCAGCTCCCACACTGACCGAGTTCCTACAGACCAATAGCACCACTTCACAGGGCTTGAGCATGGCGCAACCGTTCATCTTCCGTACCATCGACCTGGATGGCCAGACCATCCGCACGGCGGTACGCCCGGGCAAGCCGCACTTGACCCCGCTGCTGATCTTCAACGGCATCGGCGCCAACCTTGAGCTGGTGTTTCCGTTCGTCCAGGCTCTGGACCCGGACCTGGAAGTGATCGCCTTCGACGTGCCCGGCGTGGGCGGTTCCTCGACGCCGAACCGGCCCTACCGCTTTCCCGGCCTGGCCAAGCTCACCGCCCGCATGCTCGATTACCTCGACTACGGCCAAGTGAACGCCGTGGGTGTGTCCTGGGGCGGAGCGCTGGCCCAGCAATTTGCGTATGACTACCCAGAGCGCTGCAAGAAATTGATCCTGGCGGCCACCGCAGCCGGGGCTTTCATGGTGCCGGGCAAACCGAAGGTCTTGTGGCTGATGGCAAGCCCCAGGCGTTATATCCAGCCGTCCCACGTGGTGCGCATTGCACCGATGATTTATGGCGGCTCGTTCCGCCGTGATTCCAAACTGGCCGCCGAGCACGCCAGCAAAGTGCGCTCGGCCGGCAAGCTGGGTTACTACTGGCAACTGTTTGCCGGGCTGGGCTGGACCAGCATTCACTGGCTGCACAAGATCCGCCAGCCCACCCTGGTGCTGGCCGGGGACGATGACCCGCTGATCCCGCTGGTCAACATGCGCATGCTCGCCTGGCGCATCCCCAATGCGCAGTTGCACATCATCGACGACGGCCACCTGTTCCTGATCACCCGGGCCGAAGCCGTGGCGCCGATCATCATGAAGTTTCTGGAGGAGGAGCGCCTGCGCGCCGTGATACATCCGCGACCGGCGGTGTGAAGGACCACACCACCGCGCAACTTGCCAGGAACCGACTATGGTTCTGGATTGGCGTGCCTGCTTGATGACTTGACGAAGGAGTGTTGGCTCATGCGAGAAAGACCCGTGACGAACCCGGCGCCCACCCCCGCTGCGTTCATCAACGCGCAAAATGCGATCACCGGCCTGCGCGGCCGGGACTTGCTGTCGACCCTGCGTACCGTCGCCGCGCACGGCCTGCGCAACCCGGTGCACACCGCTCGCCACGCCCTGGCCCTGGGCGGCCAGCTGGGCCGCGTGCTGCTCGGTGAGGCCGTGCACGAACCCAACCCCAGGGACCATCGCTTCAGCGACCCCACCTGGAAGCTCAACCCGCTGTACCGCCGCAGCTTGCAAGCCTATCTGAGCTGGCAAAAACAGACACGGCAGTGGATTGATGACAGCACCCTCAGCGACGATGATCGCGCCCGCGCGCAGTTCGCCTTCGCCCTGCTCAACGATGCCGTGTCCCCTTCCAACACCCTGCTCAACCCGCTGGCGATCAAGGAGTTGCTCAACTCCGGCGGCAACAGCGTAGTGCGTGGCGTGAGTAATTTGTTCGAAGACCTGCTGCACAACAACGGTTTGCCGCGCCAGGTCAGCAAGCACGCTTTCGAAGTGGGCAAGACCGTGGCGACCACGCCCGGTTCGGTGGTGTTTCGCAATGAGCTGCTGGAGCTGATCCAATACAAGCCCATGAGCGAAAAACAGTACGCCAAGCCACTGCTGGTGGTGCCGCCGCAAATCAACAAGTACTACATTTTCGACCTGAGCCCGGCCAACAGCTTTGTGCAATACGCGCTCAAAAACGGCCTGCAGACCTTTATGGTCAGCTGGCGTAACCCGGACGTGCGGCATCGCGAATGGGGCCTGTCCACCTACGTGGCGGCGCTGGAAGAAGCGCTCAACGTGTGCCGGGCCATCACTGGCGCCCGCGAGGTCAACCTGATGGGCGCCTGCGCCGGGGGCCTGACCATCGCCGCGCTGCAAGGCCACCTGCAAGCCAAGCGCCAGTTGCGGCGCATCTCCAGCGCCAGTTACCTGGTAAGCCTGCTCGACAGCCAGATCGATAGCCCCGCAACCCTATTCGCCGATGAACAAACCCTGGAGGCCGCCAAGCGCCGCTCCTACCAGCAAGGCGTGCTGGATGGCCGCGACATGGCCAAGGTGTTTGCCTGGATGCGCCCCAACGACTTGATCTGGAATTACTGGATCAACAATTACCTGCTGGGCAAGGAACCGCCGGCGTTCGACATCCTGTACTGGAACAACGACAACACGCGCCTGCCCGCCGCCTTGCACGGCGACCTGCTGGATTTCTTCAAGCACAACCCCCTGAGCCATCCCGGTGGGCTGGAGGTATGCGGCACACCCATCGACTTGCGCAAGGTCGCGGTGGACAGCTTCAGCGTGGCCGGCATCAACGATCACATCACGCCGTGGGACGCGGTGTACCGCTCCACGCAACTGCTGGGTGGCGAGCGGCGCTTCGTGCTGTCCAACAGCGGGCATATCCAGAGCATCCTCAACCCACCGGGTAACCCCAAGGCCAACTACGTCGAGAACCTCAAGCTGAGCAGCGACCCGCGCGCCTGGTATTACGACGCCCAGCACGTCGAAGGCAGTTGGTGGCCGCAGTGGCTGGAGTGGGTGCAAAAACGCTCCGGTGTACAACGCGAAACCCTCACCGCTCTGGGCAACCAGAATTACCCACCGATGGAAGCGGCGCCGGGCACTTACGTGCGCGTGCGATGAGCTCAAACATCACATTAAGAAGACTGGATGAAGACCCGCGACCGTATCCTTGAATGTGCCTTGCAGTTGTTCAACCACAAGGGCGAACCGAACGTGTCGACCATGGAGGTGGCCAATGAAATGGGGATCAGCCCCGGTAACCTCTACTACCACTTCCATGGCAAGGAGCCGTTGGTACTGGGGCTGTTCGAGCGCTTTCAATGCGAGCTGGCGCCGCTGCTCGACCCGCCTGCCGATGCGCAACTGGAGGCTGAGGACTACTGGCTGTTTTTGCACCTGATTGTCGAGCGCATGGCCCACTATCGCTTCCTCTTCCAGGACCTGTCGAACCTGGCCGGGCGCCTGCCGAAGCTGGCCAAGGGGATCCGCAATCTGCTTACCGCGCTCAAACGCACCCTGGCCTCCTTGTTGGCGCGGTTGAAGGCTGCGGGGCAACTGGTCAGTGACACCCAGGCACTGGGGCAGTTGGTGGAACAGATCACCATGACTCTGCTGTTCTCCCTCGATTACCAACGCGTACTGGACCGTGAAGGCGAGGTACGAGTGGTGGTGTACCAGGTCATGATGCTGGTAGCGCCGCACCTGCTGTCACCTGCACGCCAGGCCACCGAACGCTGGGCCTTGCGCTACCTGGATGATCCGCTTTGACCGGTGCTTACTCAGGCCCGCCGAATTGCTGAATGAATTTGAAAAGTTCACTGTCATTGCGCACGCCCAACTTCCGATAAGCCGATTGTTTCTGCGTACTGATAGTACTTGCACTGCGGGAGAACTTTGCCGCAATCGAACTGACTGACATGCCATCGAGAAAACAGCGCAACACTTCGCGCTCTTTGGGTGTGAGCCCGGAAGTCAATGACAGCGTCGCTGAAACATTGACCGTCGACTTCACGGTGACGAGATCAAACGCAGAGTGTTTGCCCTGTAATGTCGCCAACATACAAGGTTGTATATAAAGCCGCCCTTGAGCGACAGTTCGGATAGCCGTGATCAGCTCGGTCAGATTCTGAGTCTTACCCAGAATGCCCCAACATCCAGCCTTGAGCGCCAGCGAGACTGTCGCAGGCGAATAATCCGAGGAAACGATCAATGCCCGGCACTGGCTGAAACGCCTGCCCAGCGTCTGGAGCAGACTGAGGCCGTCGATGTCTGACGGCGCCAGCACGAAGTCCATGACGACCACATCGACCCGCTGACGGGCCAGCGCCTCCAGCAGTTGCCGGCCCGTACCGTAGGAGCCGGTCACCTGAATGTCGGCCTCGGCATTCAATCCCAGTGCGATACCTTGGCGAACCATCTCGTGGTCATCCAGCAGCATGACGGTACAGATGGCCAATGGTGAAGTTGTCATAACGAGCCCCGCATAAATCAATGCAGTACTGCACGCTATAGACCAGCCTTATGCAGGGTTCAATAAGCGGACACAACAGTACTACATTTACTTACGGCAACTTCCTACAGAAACAACTGAGGAAACTTTACCCAACCAAAAATCCATACGAAAAAAACTAAACAAAACAAAACGCTTTCGAACAATCACGAACCAAAACTCGAGACTTCGCTATAGAGCGCATTCACTTTTAGATACAAATTATGCCAGCCCGCCCCATGAAAAAAATTCGACAAGAACCTCAGGCACTGCGCTTAAACCTGCGGCGGATAACTTCAATAACTCGAGATCGAAAACAGAATGAAAGCCAACGTTTTACCTGCCGTTGCAACCGCCCTGGCCTTGAGCGCCACGATGACGTCATCGGTGTACGCCGCGGACGGCGTGATCAACTTCAGTGGACTGGTGACCGACGTGACCTGCACCGTCGAAGGCGCGGCTCCGGGCACGGGGGCTGTGGTCAAGGACGTGAACCTGGGTGGCGTCTCTGCTGCACGCCTGGCCACGGCAGGCAGCCGTGCCAACCTGACCGGCTTCACCATTCGCATCGGCGCACCGGGTGAGGGCAGTTGCACCAACGGACGCACCGCCATGGTTGCCTTCGATCCGACCAGCCCGGCCATCGACGTGGCCACTGGGCGCTTGAACATTGATGGTTACGACGATCCATCGGATACCACCAACGCCAAAAACGTCCAGGTGGAGGTCACCAGCCGCAGCGGCACGCCGATCAACGTGTACACCGAAAAATCCGAAGGCGTGGTGATCGCCGATAACCAGGCAACCATCCCATTGGCTGCACAACTGTACGCCAGCGGCCCGGCCACCGAAGGCAAGGTCAACACCCGGGTCGGGTTCATGATCGAGTACGCCGAGTAAAGCGCGAGCGAGCCTGCGAAGGCGGGCTCCTCCCTGGGTAAAGAGACCAGACGATGAAAACGAAGGCCCGTCTTACATTTGTCGCCGGTGTGTCTGGTGCAATGCTGCTGTTCATACTTGCCGCCGAGGCAGGCGTCATCATCCACGGCACACGGGTGATCTACCCTGCCGAACGGCAGGAAGTGATCGTACGCCTGGAAAACAAGGGCAATCGCCCGGCATTGGTGCAAACCTGGCTGGACGACGGCGACCGATACTCAACAGCCGCCACTGCAAAAGCGCCGCTGAGTACGTCCCCCCCAATCTTCCGCATTGAGCCGCACCAGCAACAGGCGTTGCGCCTGCGCTACTCGGGCGAGCCTTTGCCTGCCGATCGTGAAAGCCTGTTTTGGCTCAACGTACTGGAAGTGCCGCCGAGTGCCGCAAAGGGTGACGAGAATAACCAGATCGAATTGGCATTTCGCACTCGCTTGCGCGTATTCCTGCGCCCGCAAGCGTTGCCTTATGCGGTGGCAAACGCAGCCTCGAAACTGCAATGGAAACTGATCGCCCACGATCACGGCTACGCCCTGCAAGCCACTAACCCGACGCCCTATCACGTCTCGCTTGCCTCTATCGAACTGCTCAGCGCCGGCCAGCGTTTTGCCAAAGCGCCGAACCAGAGCGCCAACGACAGCCTGCTGCTGCCGGCCGGCGATGTAAAACGCTTTGCGTTGCCGCTGTTGCGCGAATGTCCGCGTACCCCGGCCAAGGTTGAGTTCACCAGCGTCAGCGATTTCGGTGCCCGCGTACGGCATTCGGCAGCGCTGCCTGGCTGCACGGGATAAACCACCATGAATGTATTTTCGATTTTTGCGCAGACCACCTTGCTGACCTGCACGCTGGTGGGCGCAACGGCGCTGCAGGCGAGCGTGATCATCAACAGCACGCGCGTGGTTTATCCGCAGAACGACAAAGAGGTCACCGTCAGGCTGGAGAGCAAGAACCAGGCACCGGTATTGGTCCAGACCTGGCTGGATAATGGCGATGAGCAGTCGACGCCACAGGTGGGCGGCATTCCTTTTGTGGTGACCCCGCCCATCTTCCGTATGGAACCGGGCAAGCAACAGGTGGTGCGCGTGGCCTATACCGGCGAATCCTTGCCGACCGCACAGGAAAGCCTGTTCTGGTTCAACTTGCTGGAAGTGCCTGCGCAATCTCCAAATGCGCAACAGGGCAACCAACTGCAGCTGGCGTTTCGCTCGCGGATCAAACTGTTCTTCCGTCCGCATAACCTGCTCTACGGAGTCGAAACGGCACCCGGAAAACTGCAATGGCGACGCATCTCAAGCGCACAGGGCCAGGGCCTGGAAGTCTTCAACCCGACGCCCTATCACGTGACCTTTGAAGGCGTCGAGGTGCTGGAGTCCGGGCAACGACATGCGCGTAAAACCGCGTCGTCGGGCAGTGAAAACATGGTACTGCCCGGCGGCCGCCTGCGCTTTGAGCTGCCCACGCTCAAAGCATCGGCCAATACCGAGGCGACCGTAGAGTTCCAGACACTCGATGACTATGGCGTGAAGGCCGTCCATAGCGCCAAGGCCCCGCCATGACAGCCCCCAGAACAGACCTTCCAGCGTAGGGCGCCCTGACTGGCGCTACCACGCCCCTACTTTTTCATGTCGATGCCCACTGACGCGGGTAGGGACGCCCTATGCCGACAGTCGACCGACACCTGTTTTTCGAGAATGCTGAACATGAGTTTCAACACGCCAACCGGCGTAAAAGCACGTCATCGCTTCAAGCGGACCCTGCATAGCCTGCTGTTGATCAGCGGCGCTCAAGCCGTCAGCGCCCAGAGTGCCGAACAGGTCGAATTCAATCCGGCTTTCTTTCCGGGTGGCAAGGCGGGCTTGCAGGTCGATATCGCCAAGTTCAACCAAGGCAACGTCGTCCTGCCTGGCAGCTATCGCGCCGATGTGCACCTTAACGGCCAGTGGATCGGGCGTGAAACCCTGTCCTTTTCCAAGATCGCGGGCCATGACACCGCCCAGCTGTGCCTGGAGCCCCAGGCGCTGCTCAGGTTTGGCGTTATCGTCGATAGCGTCGAGGCAGCAGCCCTTTCCAGCTGTGCCGACATCGCCAGCTACCTGCCCGGCGCCAGCAGCCAGTTCGATTCGGGTGAAAGTCGCCTCGACCTGCAAGTTCCGCAGATATACCTGGCGCGCCAGCCACGCGGTTACGTCGACCCGCAACACTGGGATGGCGGCGTGGATGCCGCGTTCGTGCGTTACAACACCAATACCTTCACCACGCGGGCCGGCGGGCGCACCCAGGGCTCCAGCTACCTCGGCCTGAACACCGGCCTCAACCTGGGGGACTGGCACTGGCGCCACAACGGCAGCTACAGCCGCACCCATACCGTCTCGGGGTACCAAAGCAGCGCCACCTATGTGCAGCGGGATTTGAGTGCCTTGAAGTCCCAACTGGTGCTTGGCGAAATCTATACCCCCGGCGAACTGTTCGACAGCGTGCGTCTGCGCGGCGCCAGCCTGTCTTCCGATGACCGGATGCTGCCCGATTCACTGACCGGCTTTGCCCCGGTAGTGCGCGGGGTTGCCGAGACCAACGCACGGGTCACTGTGCGCCAACGCGGTGTGTTGCTGGATGAAGTCTCCGTCGCGCCCGGCCCGTTCGTGCTCAAGGACCTGTTCCCCACCGGTTACGGCGGCGACCTGAATGTCACCGTCACCGAAGCCGACGGTCGTACCCGTGAGTTCATCGTACCGTTTGCCGCCAACGCCAACCTGCTGCGCCCCGGCTACAGCCGCTATTCGCTGAGTGCCGGCCTGCTCGATGAAGTCGGCCTGCACCACCCGCCCAGGCTGATGCAAGCGACTTACCAGCATGGCCTGAGTAATCTGCTGACCGGTTATACCGGTGCCGTGATGGGTGAGGATTACCGTTCACAGTTGCTGGGGGCCGCGTTCAACACACCGTTGGGCGCACTTTCTCTGGACTTGACCCAGTCGAACGCGCATCTGCCAGGGCATGGTTCACGCGCGGGTCAAAGCGTACAGCTGCGCTACAGCAAGAACTTCGCGAATACGGGCACCCACTTCGCGCTGGGCGCCTACCGCTACTCCACCGAAGGCTTCTTGAGCGTGAGCGACGCAGCACACATCCGCGACCTTGCGCTGGACGGGCTCAAGCTCGACACCGTTTCGCGCCTGCGTGACCGAATGGACATCAGCCTCAACCAAAGCGTCGGCGACGGCTCGGTGTACCTGACCGGCTCCTCGCAAAACTATTGGAACCGCAACAATGGCAACCTGACGTTTACCGCCGGCTACAGCAGTACGTGGAAGGGTTTGCATTACACCGTCAGCGCGCAGCGCACCCGGGACTTGCTGAGCGAACGCGTCGACAAGCAATTGGACTTCACCGTCAGCCTGCCACTGGGCAGCGGCGCACGCTCGCCCACACTGACCACCACCGTCTACCGTGGCGATCAAAGCAGCGGCGAGCGCCTGAGCCTGGGCGGTACGCTTGGCGGGCGCAATGAATTGAGCTACGGCCTGAGCAGCAGCCGTGCTCAAGGCAGCGGCTATGCCACTAGCGCCGACATGAAATACCAGACCTCTCAAGGCGTGCTGTCGGCAAGCTACGGCCAAAGCAACGCGTACCAATCGACCTCCCTGGGCATGACCGGTGGCATCGTCGCCCACCGTGGCGGTGTGACCTTCGGCCCAGAGTTGGGCGACACCATCGGCATCGTCCAGGCTCCCGACGCCCTCGGCGCACGGATCAATGGCAACCACAGCGCGCAGATCGGCAAAAGCGGCTTCGCCGTGGTGCCGAATCTCACGCCTTACCGCCAGAACGTGGTCGAGTTGGACCCCAAGGATCTGTCCTCGGATGTCGAGCTCAAGACCGCCGCTCAGAACGTCGCGCCACGAGCCGGCTCGGTGGTGCAGTTGCAATTCGAGACCGTCAGCGGGCAGGCCATGTTGATCACGGCGCTGCGGGAGGATGGCACGCCATTGCCGTTCGGCGCGGATGTGTTCGATGAAAGCGGCGCCAGCGTCGGGATCGTTGGCCAGGGTGGCAAAGCCTTTGCGCGTGTGTCACGCGGGCAGGGGCAGTTGACGGTCAAGTGGGGCCCGGACGCCACGACCCTGTGCACGCTGCGCTATGACGTGAGCACAGGTTTCACTGCCGAGAACACCAACCGCTTGCGCCACCTGAACGCAGGTGCCTGCCAGCATGCGCCGCAAGCGCCTACCGCCAAAAGCCCCATGACAATACGGAGTTCACAATGAAGCCGTCGATCTCGCGCCTCTTGACCCTGCTGGTGCTTGGCCTGCCCATCGCGGCCCAGGCGGAGTGCGATAGCTATATGGACTCCGAGCACGGCCTTTCCCTTCCGGCCACTATTACGGTACCGGCCAACCTGCCCGATGGCAGCATCATCACCCAGCAGCCATTCAGTGGAGTGGTTCCCGGCCGTTTCTTCAATTGCCACAGCTTGACCCTCAGACAGGTCACCTCCCGCAGGTACCCGCAACTATTGCCAAGCCTGATCTATTCCACTGAGGCTCCTGGCATCGGCATCCGCATAAAAATTACCGATGCCCGAGGAGTGACCAACTTCTACGCGCTTGAAAATATTACCAATCAGCTGCCCACTGGACGCCATCCCATCTTCACCAATGCCGAGGCGATCTTCTACAAAACCGGCCCGGTGACCGGAGGGGTAGTGCCGGCGGGAAGCATCTACAAATACACAATGATGACCCGTATAGGCCAGCGCCTGGGCCGCTTTGAGCTCAACCTCAACAACTCGGTCAGGTTCGTAAGCCCTGTTGCTACCTGCAACCTTGAAGCAGGCGACGTCAACCGCTCCATCGCCCTCGACCCGGTGCAGGTCAGTGCTTTCAACAGCAGCCCCTACGCTGGCGCACACAACTTTGAGCTGACGGCCAATTGCAGCGATGCCGCCAACGTCACCTTTCGTTTTTCCGGCCCGCCCTCGCCTGAAAATGACCTGCTCTTCGCCAATACAGGCACCGCTGGAGGCGTGGCGCTGTGGCTGTATTCCCGTATCAACGGAACGAATCAAACGATCCCTGCCAATGGCAGCGACAACGAACGCACGCTGGTTGTGAGCGGCAATCGCGCGGTACTGCCACTCGGCGCTGCGTACCACAAAAGCGGCACGGTCGGCCAAGGCACGCTGATCAGTACCGCTACCGTCAACATCACCTACAACTGAAACCCTGAGGATTAACGATGCGTCTCTCAATACTGCCCCTGCTATTGGCGTTCACGGCCAGCCTGGGCGCTCCTGTCGCCTTCGCTGCTACCACCGGCACCCTGACCTTCCAAGGCGTGGTCAACGCGGGCACGTGCAACCTGATCGCCGGCGATGTAAACCGCACCATCACTCTACCGCCCGTCAAAGTGTCGGACTTCGATAGTGCCGACTCCGCTGGAGAACACGATTTCGAGCTTGCCGCTGACTGCGACTCTGACGTCAAGAACGTGATCTTTCAATTCGCTGGCACACCCTCCGCCGGCAACGCAGAGCTCTTTGCCAATACGGGAACTTCGGGCGGCACCGCTCTTTGGCTGGCCAGCGCAGGCATCATCCCCGCCAACGGTACGGAGGCCCAGCGTAGCCGTACGGTTGCAACGAGCAGCAGCAAGGCGGTACTAGCGCTCAAAGCGGCTTACCACAAAACCGGCGCGGCGATTTCCCACGGCACGCTGGCCAGTGCCGTCACCGTTTCTATCACTTATAACTGATGGGCTTGGTGTAGCGCCCGCGACGCCTGATTGCTGTGGCCCATAAAAAATGCCCGACCTTTATAGGCCGGGCATTTTCTGGTCCCGCAAAAATCAGGACTGACTGGATGGCGTCGGGGTTACCGGCGTTGCAGTCGGGGTAGCAGCGGTGGGCGACGGCGCGGACACCGAATTGGCTGCAGAAGCAGTCGGAGCCGGCTTGGCCGCCACGGCAGGCTTTGGCGCTGCTGGCTTTTTCGCCGCGGCAGGTTTTTTGGCCACCGCAGGTTTTACCGCCGGTTTGGCTGCTGCTGGTTTCGCGGCGGATTTTGCCGCAGCTGGCTTGGCAGCGGGTTTGGCGGAAGCTGGCTTGGCAGCGGATTTGGCAGCAGCCGGTTTAGCCGCAGGTTTCGCTGCTGCTTTAGCAGCCGCTGGCTTGGCGGCAGGTTTGCTGGCCGGTTTGGCAGCAGCTGTTTTGGCCGCTGGCTTGGCCGCAGGTTTCGTCGCGGCTTTGGCTGGCGCCTTGGCCGCAGATTTTGCAGCCGGTTTAGCGGCAGCTTTAACCAGAGGCTTGGCAGCGGCTTTGGCTGCTGGTTTTGCAGCTGCAGTTTTGGCCGCTGGTTTTGCCGCAGGTTTTGCTGCGGCAGTCTTGGCTGGAGCCGCTTTGGCGCCAGTGAGTTTTTCGATTTGCCTGGTCAAGGTATCGACCTTGCTGTGCAACGTCTTCAACTCAGCCTTGCTAGGCACGCCCAGTCGCGAAATAGCACTGTTGAGGCGCTTGTCGAAGGTTTCTTCCAACTTGCCCCACGTGTCAGAAATACTCGACTTGGCGGAACCGGCCGTTGCCTTGGCCGCATCAACTTTTTTCCCCACTGTACTCTTGGTCAACTTCTCGGCCTTCTCGCCGTCCTTGACCAGAGTCTCGAAGTATTTACCGCCGTCACTGCTAACCTTCGAGTACACGCCTAAACCAGCAAGCCAGATTTTGCGGGAATATTTTTCAACTTCCCCGACCCACGAGCTGCCTTCTTTCTGAGTAGTCTTTTTAACAGCCATCCCGATGTCTCCTTAGTGTTTACGCGCGACACGTTCGAGCAATGCCGTCAGCTCTTCGAGCTTAGCAGAGAGTGTCTCCACGTCATGTTTAGACGCAATGCCGATTCGATTCAAGGCACTTGCAACACGCGTGTCAAAAGCTTTTTCAACTTTATCCAGCTGAACTTCAACCAGGCTCCTGACGCCGGAGACATTACTCTTTACCTGGTCAATCTGACTGTTGGCGGCATCAAGTTGTTCAACTACAACTTTTTTACCTTTACTTTCAACATGTTGGCCGCTCTTAACCAGCTCTTTGAAGTACTCGCTGCCCTCACTGCCGACCTTCGCATAGGCACCAAGACCCGCCAGCCAGATCTTGCGGGCATAGCTTTTAACCTCACTCAGGGGAGTGGTTTGAACGTCGATTTTTTTCTTCAAAATAACTTTGGCCATGGTGCACCTCACACAAAAAGGGGGGAGGACGGCCCGCAGGAGTTGAGGGCTTGGGCACAAAGTAGGGTTTAAAATTAGAATCGGCACCCTAAGAGCAGCCAGGTCAGGCCAACGCTTTATCCAAGGCTTTTTCGATTTCGGACTTTATCGTGCCACTCATGGCCGACATCAACAGGCCGAGTTCGACATCGATGCGCAGTGAGTTGTCGGCCACCGCAACCGTGCCTTTAACCCCGGAGCGCTTGAGCTTCAGGGTGTCGCCAGCCCATGAAGACTCCACCCCATATTTATCCTCGAGTTTGCGCGCCAATTGCTCAGCCTTGGCCCGCGCCTGTTCTTTTCCCAGGGTATGTTCACGCTCAACGGTAATACGGGCCATTGCAATGACTCCTCTATATAACGACTCAGAACACCCGCCATGCGGCAAAAGGTCTCGATGAGCGCCTATCTTACCTGCAGCCTTGCCAAGACAAAGTAGGCCTTGGGGATTATCATGTCCCGCATTCTCTTTTGGTGACAGCGATATGACTGATCAGCGCAAAGGCAGCGATGCCGAACCCACCACTCACTTCGGCTTCAAGAACGTCCCGGAAAGCCAGAAAGCGGAAAAAGTCGCTGAGGTGTTCCACTCCGTGGCGGCCAAGTACGACCTGATGAACGATGTGCTCTCCGGCGGCATGCACCGCCTGTGGAAGCGCTTCACCATCGAGTTGTCGGGCGTACGCACCGGCAACCGGGTGCTGGACATCGCCGGTGGCACGGGCGATTTGGCGGCCAAGTTCTCCAAGCTGGTTGGCCCCACCGGCCAGGTAGTATTGGCCGATATCAACGGCTCGATGCTCAAGGTTGGCCGCGACCGCCTGCTCGACAAAGGCGTGGCCGGCAATATCGAGTTCGTTCAGGCCGATGCCGAGAAGCTGCCCTTCCCCGACAACCATTTCGACTGCGTGACCATCGCGTTCGGCCTGCGTAACGTGACTCACAAGGAAGACGCGATCCGCTCGATGCTGCGCGTACTCAAGCCGGGTGGCCGCCTGCTGGTGCTGGAATTCTCCAAGCCGACCAACGCGCTGATGTCCAAGGTCTACGACACCTATTCGTTCGCCTTCATGCCACTGATGGGCAAGCTGATCACCAACGACGCCGAGAGCTACCGCTACCTGGCCGAGTCGATCCGCATGCACCCGGACCAGGAAACCCTGAAGTCGATGATGGTGGAGGCCGGTTTCGACCGCGTGACCTACCACAACATGACGTCCGGCATCGTCGCCCTGCACCGCGGCATCAAGCCCTGATGCTGCTGCAAGGTCTTCTCGCCAGCGTCGAGCACGGCCTCAACCGTGTACTGCGCCTGGACAGCACCGCCCTGGCGCGGCTCGCGCACCTGACCGGCAAAGTCATTGCCGTCGACTGCCGAAGCCCCGCCTTGCAGCTGTTTATCCTGCCCAGCGATGAAGGCCTGCTGCTCGCCACTCAATGGGCCGCTGAGGCCGATTGCACTCTGCGTGCGCCAGCCTCAAGCCTGTTGCACCTGGCACTGAGCCGCAACAAGACCGCCATCCTCCACAGCCCCGAGGTGGAACTGGAAGGCGACAGTGCGGTGCTGATGGACCTGGCCGCCGTGCTGCAAGACCTGGAGCTGGACTGGGAATACGAACTGTCGCGCTGGATTGGCCCCGTCGCCACCCAGTTGATCAGCGGGCACCTGCGCAGCCGCTCGCGCTGGTACCAGCAAGGGTTCGCCAGCCTCAACCAGAACCTTGCCGAATACCTGAGCGAAGAATCGCGCACCCTGGTCGGGCAACGGGAAGCGCAAGCGCGCTTTCGCGAGCTCGACAAGGCCAAAATCGACCTGGAACGCCTCGAGGCCCGCTTCGAGCGCTTGAGCCGTTCCCTTGATCCAAGCGATAACGCATGAAGCTGCTCGCCGTCCGCCGTTTGTTTCGTATCCAGCGCGTCGTAATCCGCTACCGTCTCGATGACCTGCTGTTTGCCCTGCCTTTGCCATGGTTCCTGCTAGCGGTGCGTTATGTGCTGCCGTGGCGCTGGTTGCCGCGCAAACCGTCACCGTTGAGCCGTGGCGCCAGCCTGCGCCTGGCGTTGCAGGATTTGGGGCCGATCTTCATCAAGTTCGGGCAGATCCTCTCCACCCGCCGCGACCTGTTGCCCGAAGACATCGCCGACGAGCTGATGCTGCTGCAAGACCGCGTGCCGCCGTTCGATTCGCAGCAATCGATGGCGCTGATCGAAGAACAGCTGGGCCAGAAGATCAGCGAGGTGTTCAGCCGCTTCGACGTCGAGCCCCTGGCCTCGGCGTCGGTGGCACAAGTGCACGCCGCGCAGCTCAAGACCGGCGAAGAAGTGGTGGTGAAAGTCATTCGCCCAGGCCTCAAGCCGATCATCGGCCAGGACCTGGCATGGCTGTTCATCCTGGCCCGCGCGGCCGAACGCTTCTCTGCCGATGCGCGCCTGCTGCACCCGGTGGACGTGGTCGCCGACTACGAAAAAACCATCTACGACGAACTCGACCTGCTGCGCGAAGCGGCCAACGCCAGCCAATTGCGACGCAACTTCGAAGGCTCGCAACTGTTGTACGTGCCGCAGGTGTATTGGGACTGGTGCCGGCCCAAAGTGCTGGTGATGGAGCGCATCTACGGCGTGCAGGTCACCGACCTTGCGACCCTGGCCGACCAACGCACCGACATGAAGATGCTGGCCGAGCGCGGTGTGGAAATCTTCTTCACCCAAGTGTTCCGCGACAGCTTCTTCCACGCCGACATGCACCCGGGCAACATCTTCGTCAGCACCGTCAACCCGTGGAGCCCGCAGTACATCGCCATCGACTGCGGCATCGTCGGCAGCCTCACCCCGGAAGACCAGGATTACCTGGCGCGCAACCTGTTTGCCTTCTTCAAGCGCGACTACCGTCGTGTGGCGCAGCTGCACATTGATTCGGGTTGGGTGCCGGCGGAAACCAAGCTCAACGAATTCGAAGCGGCGATCCGTACCGTCTGCGAGCCGATCTTTGAAAAACCGTTAAAAGATATTTCCTTCGGTCAGGTACTGATGCGTCTGTTCCAGACCGCGCGGCGTTTCAATATGGAAGTACAGCCGCAGTTGGTGTTGTTGCAGAAGACCCTGCTGAACATCGAAGGCCTGGGCCGCCAGCTGTACCCGGACCTCGACTTGTGGAACACCGCGCAACCCTTCCTGGAACGCTGGATGCGCGAGCGCATGAGCCCCAAAACCATGCTGGGCAACCTGCACAGCCAGTTCGAACAGCTGCCGCACCTGGCCAACATGACCCGCGACCTGCTGGAGCGCATGTCCCAGCCCCATGCCAAGGACCCTGAGCCACCGTGGCGCAAGCGCAAGGACGACTGGTTCCTGCGCCTGCTCGGCGCCGCGCACCTGGTGGGCGGTGTGATGCTGGCGATTGGTGGGCCATTGAACCAACTGGGCCACTGGCCAGCCGGCATCATGGTCGCAGTGGGTGTTTATCTGATCGTGCGTCGATAGCCCATCCGGTTATACACTGTCGCAAATTGCCGGAGCCGAACATGAAAGACTGGCTGGATGAGATCAAGTGGGACAGTGACGGCCTGGTGCCGGCCATTGCCCAGGACTACAAGACCGGGCGCGTGCTGATGATGGCCTGGATGAACCGCGAGGCCCTGAGCCTCACCGCCGCCGAGCAGCGCGCCATCTACTGGTCACGTTCGCGTGGCAAACTGTGGCGCAAGGGCGAAGAATCCGGGCACGTGCAGACCCTGCACGAGCTGCGCCTGGACTGCGATGCCGACGTGGTGATCCTCAAGGTCGAGCAGATCGGCGGCATTGCCTGCCACACTGGCCGCCACAGTTGCTTCTATCGCGTGTTCGAGAATGGCGAATGGAAGGTTGTGGAGCCGGTGCTCAAAGACCCGCACGCCATCTACCCAGCAGGACACTGAACATGAGCGATACCCTGAACCGTGTGGCCCAGGTGCTGGAAGACCGCAAAGGCGCGGATGCCGACAGCTCCTACGTCGCCAGCCTGTACCACAAGGGTCTGAACAAGATTCTGGAAAAACTCGGCGAAGAATCCGTCGAGACCATCATTGCGGCCAAGGACGCGCAAATCAGCGGTGATTACAGCGATGTAATCTATGAGACCGCAGACTTGTGGTTCCATAGCCTGGTGATGCTCGCCCAACTGGGGCAGCACCCACAGGCCGTGCTGGATGAACTGGACCGTCGCTTCGGCTTGTCCGGGCACGCCGAGAAGGCCTCGCGCCCGTCCGCCTGAATAACGTAAGACTTGAGGATTTGAAGCATGGGCATTTTTGACTGGAAACACTGGATCGTCATTCTGGTGGTGGTGGTATTGGTGTTCGGCACCAAGAAGCTCAAGAACCTGGGCACCGATGTGGGCGAGTCGATCAAGGGCTTTCGCAAAGCCATGAACGATGATGAAAAGCCAGCCGAGCCAAGCGCCAACCCGGTGCCACCGGCCCAGCCTGTTCACCCGCAGGCCACCCAGCCGATCACCGAGCGCCGTACCTTCGACGTGCAGGCTGAAAAGGTCCAAGAGCCGACCCGCAAAGACTCGTGAGCACTGACTAATGTTTGGTATCAGCTTCTCTGAACTGCTGCTCGTCGGCCTGGTGGCCCTGCTGGTACTGGGGCCGGAACGCCTGCCCGGTGCCGCACGCACCGCCGGCTTGTGGATCGGGCGCCTCAAGCGCAGTTTCAACGCGATCAAACAGGAAGTTGAACGGGAAATCGGTGCCGACGAAATCCGTCGGCAATTGCACAACGAGCACATCCTCTCGTTGGAGCAGGAAGCCCGCAAGATTCTTTCCCCGGTGCAAGAGCCGGCCAAGCCGGTAACGCCGGTGGCCGAGCACAGCATCGCGCCAGCCCCTGTGGCCGACGCCGCACCGGCAGCGCCCGCTCCTACGACGCCCGCGCCGACGCCCGTTGCGTCGCCCGCACCCCATGACCCTACATTGCCGCCGCGAGCCCCATGAGCGCTGATAAACCGGAAAACGACCAGCATATGCCGCTGGTCTCGCACCTCACCGAGCTGCGTACCCGCCTGCTGCGTTGCGTGGCGGCGATCTTCATCATCTTTGCCGGGCTGTTCGCCTTTACCCAGCAGATCTACACCTTCGTCTCGACGCCCCTGCGCCAGTACCTGCCGGCCGGCGCGACGATGATCGCCACCGATGTGTCGTCGCCGTTCCTGACGCCCTTGAAGCTGACCATGATGGTCTCGCTGTTCCTGGCGATCCCGGTGATCCTGCATCAGATCTGGGGGTTTATCGCGCCAGGCCTGTACAAGCATGAGAAGCGCATCGCCGTGCCGTTGCTGGTGTCGAGCATCCTGCTGTTCTACACCGGCATGGCCTTCGCCTATTTCCTGGTGTTCCCACTGATCTTCAAGTTCTTCGCCGCCGCGACTCCAGCCGGTGTGGAAATGATGACCGATATCACCAGCTACCTCGATTTCGTGATGACGCTGTTCTTCGCCTTTGGCGTGGCGTTTGAAATTCCGGTAGCGGTAGTGTTGCTGGTGTGGATCGGCGTGGTCGACGTCAAGTACCTGAAGAAGATCCGCCCGTATGTGATCATCGGCTGCTTCGTGGTCGGCATGATCCTCACGCCACCGGACATCTTCTCCCAGACCTTGTTGGCCGTGCCGATGTGGATGCTGTTCGAAGTGGGCATCCTGTTCAGCGGCTTGATCAGCAAGCGTGGCGAACACCCGGATGACGCGCCTGTCGACGACGACCAGCCGCCTGCGACCCAGCCGTGAACCTGCTGCTGCTCGAAGAGGCCGACTTTATCGCGGCCGACCGCGTAGTGCTGCGCGATCGGCGCCTGGTGCATATGCAGGAGGTTCACCGCGCCGCCGTCGGTGACTCCCTGCGCGTGGGCCGGATTGGCGGGCTGATGGGCAATGCCCAACTGCTGCGCCTGGAAGCCGCTGAAGCCGAACTGCAAGTGAGCTTCGACCAACCGCCACCGAGCAAATTACCCCTGACCTTGCTGCTGGCCCTGCCCCGCCCGAAGATGCTGCGCCGGGTGTTGCAAACCGTGGCGGCCATGGGCGTGCCCAAGGTGGTGCTGGTCAACAGCTACCGCGTGGAAAAAAGCTTCTGGCAAACCCCGTTCCTGGAGCCTGAAGCGGTGCGCGAGCAATTGATCCTCGGCCTGGAACAAGCGCGGGACACGGTGCTGCCCGAGATCATTATCGAGAAACGCTTCAAGCCGTTTGTGGAAGATCGGCTGCCGGCCATGGCGGCTGGCACCCTGGGCCTGATCGGCCATCCGGGCGATTACCCAGCCTGCCCCCGAGCCCTCGAGGAACCGGTGACCCTGGCGATCGGCCCGGAAGGCGGCTGGATTCCCTATGAAGTGGACTTGCTGGCCAAGGCCGGTTTGCAGCCGGTGCAACTGGGTGCACGTATTTTGCGCGTCGAAACCGCCGTAACGGCCCTGCTCGCCCGCCTGTTCTAACCCCCCGACTGATCGTTCCCACGCTCTGCGTGGGAATGCCGCTCAGGACGCTCTGCGTCCGCCCTTGTGACGCAGAGCGTCACGCCATTCATTCCCACGCAGAGCGTGGGAACGATCAGCAGAGCGTGAGAACGATCAGCAGAGCGTGGGAACGATCATGTGCATAGCTACAGAATCTCGCGCCCGTGCCGATAGCCTTTGAATAAGTCCAAGCCTTGTTCCAGGGGAGTTCGCAGCATGTATCGTTGGTTAGCCGAGAAGTTGGGGAATGTAAGCGTCAACCGCAAGCTGAGCGTCGGCTTTGGCCTGGTATTGGTCCTGACGCTGTTGATCACCTTTACCGGCTGGACCGGCCTGGGGGATGTGATCAGTCGCGGCGACAAGCTGGGCTTCATTTCCAGCCTCAATGGCCTGACCAAAGACCTGCGCCTGGCACGTCTGGACTTCGATATGCGCCGTGGCGAGCAAGGCACGGACAAGGTCGACGGCCTGCTCGCCCACCTCGACAGCGGCCTGAAGACCGCCGCCGAGCTGATCGAGCAACCTGACGACAAAGCCCTGGTCGAGCAACAGCAGGAAGCCTTGAACCAATACAAAAAGGCCTTCGCGGCCATGGTCCAGGCGGGCCTCAAGCGTGAGGGTGCTCGCAGCAAGCTCGGCGACACTGCCGACAATGCTGTCGCCAAGATCAATGAAATCGAAAAAGCCCTGCTGCAAGGTGACAGCGTCACCCAGTTCAACAGCGTGGTGGAGCAGAGCAAGCTGATCCAGCAATCGCGCTTCCAAGTACGCGGCTACACCTACAGCGGCAAGGTCGAAGCCGAGCAACCGGCCCTGGATGCTATCGACAACGCCCTGAAGAAAATCACCGAACTGCAAGGCCAGCTGCCGGCCCAATACCAGGCCAACCTGCAAGAAGCCGGGGCTTCACTGCAAGCCTACCGCGCCGCCGTCAGCCAGTATCGCGATTCCCAGGTCGCCAGCGCGGCTGCGCTGAAAACCATGATCGCCCAAGGCGACATCCTGCTGGGCCACAGCGAAAAACTCACCGTCTCCCAGACCGCCGTGCGTGACGCAGATGCCGCGCAGGCCAAATACCTGTTGCTACTTGCCACCGTGCTGGCGCTGATCGTCGGCATCTTCGCAGCCTGGGCCATCACCCGCCAGATCGTCATCCCCCTGAACCAGACCCTCAAAGTCGCCGAGCGTGTGGCCTCCGGCGATCTGAGCCACAACCTGGAATCGGGCCGCCAGGACGAACTGGGTCAATTGCAGCGTGCCATGCAAAGCATGACCGTAGGCCTGCGCGAGTTGATCGGCGGGATCAGCGACGGTGTCACCCAGATCGCCAGCGCCGCCGAGCAGTTGTCGGCCGTGACCGAACAAACCAGCGCCGGGGTCAACAGCCAGAAGGTCGAGACCGACCAGGTGGCCACCGCCATGAACGAGATGGCGGCCACCGTGCAGGAAGTGGCGCGCAATGCCGAAGAGGCCTCGGAAGCCGCCGTGGCTGCCGACCAGCAAGCCCGTGAAGGCGACCAGGTGGTGGGTGAAGCCATCGCCCAGATCGAGCGCCTGGCTACCGAGGTGGGTAATTCCACAGTGGCCATGGGTGAACTCAAGCGCGAAAGCGACAAGATCGGCAGTGTGCTCGACGTGATCAAATCCGTGGCCCAGCAAACCAACCTGCTGGCCCTTAACGCCGCCATTGAGGCCGCGCGTGCCGGTGAGGCCGGCCGTGGCTTTGCCGTGGTGGCCGACGAGGTGCGCAGCCTGGCCCAGCGCACGCAGAAGTCCACTGAAGAGATCGAAGAGCTGATCGTCGGCCTGCAAAGTGGTACCCAGCAGGTGGCAACCATCATGGACAACAGCCGCGGGCTGACCGAGAGCAGTGTTGAGCTGACGCGCCGCGCCGGCCACGCGCTGGGCAATATCACCCGCACCGTCTCGACCATTCAGGCCATGAACTCGCAGATCGCCACCGCCGCCGAGCAACAAAGCGCCGTGGCTGAAGAGATCAACCGCAGCGTGTTGAATGTGCGCGACATCTCCGAACAAACCTCGTCGGCCAGCGAAGAAACTGCGTCCTCCAGTGCCGAACTGGCGCGCCTGGGGATCTACCTGCAGACCCTGGTTGGGCGCTTCCGGGTCTGAATTACCCTACACGGCGGCTTACCAAAGCCGCCGTAACTTGTGAAATTTCCTACGCAGTTATCAGCCCTCCACGGCCCCGAATCGAATTAGCGTTTCATGTGTTGCGAAATGCTTTCTCTGATTCGGAGGTTCACCATGTTTTCTCGGCTAACCCGCGTGCTGGTCAATGCCAGCGTCCGCCTCAAGCTCGCCCTGGGTTTTGGCCAAGTGCTGATCCTCAGTTTCCTGATCGCCGCTACGGGCTGGCAAGCCTTGAACGCCGTGCTTTACCGATCCAATAGCCTGACGACCCTGGGTCAATTGGCCGTTGACGCCGAGGCCATGCGCGCCGACCGCATCGTGTACCGCACCCTGACAGACAGCGATAGCCTGAGCAAAATGGCCGCGAAGATTGAACGGATGGACCAGCACTTGGCCGACCTATCAAACCGCCTGAAAGACTCGGCTGACCTGCAGCGACTTGAAGAAGCCAAGAGCCTTGCAAGCCACTTCAAGGCGGCCCTGACGCAACTTCCGCCCTTGGTCGAACAGCGTGAGCGCATCCGCCCGGTGCTGAAAAAAGTCGCCCTGCAAGCCAGCGATACCCTCGCCCAATTTGCCAGTGACCTGCCTGATCAGAACGACGAAAAGGCCCTTGATGCCATTGAGCAACTGCGGCAGGCCATGGAGCTGGCCGAAGATCGCGCCCAGAGCCCCGCCTGGGCCGCGCAATCGCTGGCAATGTATACAGAGGCCATCGGCAAGGCCCTTGACGCCCTGGAGACCGCGCAACTGGCAGTCACAGCGCTGCCCGTGGACTCAGCACTGCTCAAGACCGACCTGGCTAACTATCGCGAGCAGTTGATCGAGCTCAAGGAAGCCCAGCTCAACGTGGAGACCGTGCAAAACCGCTTCGAACAGCAACTCGATGACCTGCGCGACAACAGTAACCAGTTGAGCCAAAGCCAGAACACCAAGCGCAACAGCGAGGCAGACCACACCCGCACATTGCTGATGAGCGTGACAGTGGCCGCCCTGGCCCTGGGCGCGCTGGCCGCCTGGTGGATCGCCCGGCAGATTGCGGTACCACTGCGGGAGATCCTTGGCGCCGCACGCCGCATTGCCGAGGGCGACCTTAGCCACGACATGGCGGTCGACCGTCGCGATGAACTCGGCCAGTTGCAGCAAAGCATCGGGCAAATGACCCGCAGCCTGCGTAGCCTGATCAGCAGTATCGGTGACAGCGCCCGGCAGATCGCCGGAGCGGCCACGCAGTTATCCACCGTCACCGAGCAGACCCGCAGCGGGCTCAACGAGCAGAAAGATGAAACCGACCAGGTGGCGACGGCAATGAATGAAATGCTCGCCACTGCCCAGGAAGTGGCGCGCCACGCCGAACGCGCCTCGCTGGCGGCCCAAGAAGCCGACCATCAGGCCGGCGCCGGTGAGCAGGTGGTCACCCAGGCTATGGAGCAGATTGGCAACCTGGCCAGTGAAATGGCGCTGTCGGGCCGTGCGATGCTCGCGCTGCAACAGGAGAGCCAGAAGATCGCCAGTGTGCTGGATGTGATCAAGTCTGTTTCTCAGCAGACCAACCTGCTGGCCCTGAACGCAGCCATTGAAGCGGCGCGTGCGGGCGCTGCCGGCCAAGGCTTTGCGGTGGTCGCCGACGAAGTGCGCAGCCTGGCCCAACGCACTCAGGAATCGGCCGAGGAGATCGAAGGGCTGATCCTCGGCCTGCATAACGGCACCCAGCAGGTGGCGGATATCATGGACAGCAGCCGTAACCTGACCGATAACAGCGTCACCCTGACCCGCGACGCCGGCGACGCCCTGATCGCCATTGCCCGCACGGTGTCGATCATCCAGGAAATGAACCCGCAGATCGCCGCCGCAGCGGAACAGCAAAGCGCTGTAGCCGAGGAGATCAACCGCAGTGTGCTGAAGGTACGGGACGTGTCGGAACAAACCGCCGCCGCCAGCGAGGAAACGGCGGCGGCGAGTGTTCAGTTGGCGAGGTTGAGCCTGGACTTGCAGACGCTGGTCGACAAATTCAAGCTTTGACCTGTGGCGAGGGAGCTTGCTCCCGCTGGGCTGCGCAGCGGCCCCAAAATCTTGGGAGCGCTACGCACTCCAGCGCGAGCAAGCTCGCTCGCCACAGAGGCAAATATTTCTACAGGACTTGGCGCAGGAAGGCCTGGGCACGCGGGTCTTTTGGCGCATTGAAGAATTCCGCCGGCGCGGCGTCTTCCAGCAATTTGCCGTGATCGAAAAACAACACCCGGTCTGCCACTTCCCGGGCAAAGCCCATCTCGTGGGTGACGCACACCATGGTCATGCCTTCCAGGGCCAGGGTCTTCATCACGTCCAGCACTTCACCGACCATTTCCGGGTCGAGGGCCGAGGTGGGCTCGTCAAACAGCATCACCTTGGGATCCATGGCCAGGGCCCGAGCAATGGCAACCCGCTGCTGCTGGCCGCCAGACAGGCGCGATGGAAACTCGCGGGCTTTCTGCGCTATACCGACCTTTTCCAGCAGCGCCAGGGCCTTGGCCTCCCGCTCTTGCTTGCCGCGCTTGCGCACGACCTTTTGCGCCAGGCACAGGTTTTCCAGCACGGTCATGTGAGGGAACAGGTTGAAGTGCTGGAACACCATGCCGACTTCACGGCGGTAGGCATTCACGTCGGTCTTCGGGTCGGCCAGTTGCAGGCCGTCGATGCTCACCGAACCCGAGTCGAATTCTTCCAAGCCGTTAAGGCAGCGCAGAAAGGTGGACTTGCCGGAACCCGAGGGACCGATCACCACCAGCACCTCGCCCTTGGCCACTTGGGTGGTGACATGATCCACCGCGCGCACCACCTGCCCACGGGTATCGAAGACTTTTACCAGATCGCGTACTTCAATCACTTTGGGCAAGCCTCCGCTCAAGCCGGCTGGCCATCTTCGACAGCGGCAGGTTGATCAGCAGGTACAAGCCCGCCACACAAAACAGGATTTCAAACGGCGAGAACGAGGTGGTGATCACTTCGCGGCCGCTCTTGAGCAACTCGGTAATCGCGATCACCGACACCAGGGACGTGTCCTTGACCAGGCTGATAAATTGCCCGGCCAGGGGCGGCAGCACGCGCTTGAAGGCCTGCGGCAGCACCACGTGGCGCATCGACTGGCTGGCACTCAAGCCCAGGGAGCGCGCCGCTTCGTCCTGGCCACGGGTGATGGACTGCACGCCGGCGCGCACGATCTCTGCCACGTAGGCACCCGTGAACAACGACAGCGCGGCAATCCCGGCAAACTCCCGGGACAGGTTGAGCACCGTGCCGATAAAGAAATAGAAAATGAAGATCTGCACCAGTAGCGGCGTGCCCCGCACCAGCTCGACGTAGATTGTCGACAGGTCGCGCAAGGTGGGGTTTTTCGACAGCCGGCACAGCCCGGTCGCCAAGCCAATCGCCAAGCCCAGAATGCCGGACACTACCGACAGCCACAGCGTGGTCCACAAGCCCCACATCAACGGCCCCAGTGCCCATTGCCGAGTCACGCCGACCACATCGCCTTCAGCCACATCATCGCCGCGCGCCACTTGCAGGCTGTTATCGGCGACTGTGAGCTTTTGTTCCACTCCGGCGTCGTTGCGCAGGGTGACTTCGGCCATATCGCCTTTGCGCACCAACTCGACCACGGTGGAAATATCCGCGGCGCGCTGGGAGGTTTCGGCTTGATAGGCGAAGTATTGGGGGACGCGGTTCCAGCGCCACTCGTAGGACATCAACGACGTGGCGTAGTACAAGGCACCCGCCAGGCCGACCAGCACCACCACCGTCAGCAGGTGCCAGGGCCATTGGGCTTTTTTCTGTTTCATTTCACTTTCCGCATAGGTGTCGCCTGATAGGCCGCCATCGCGGGCAAGCCCGCTCCCACAGGTTGATGTGTGAATACAGTCAAATGTGGGAGCTGGCTTGCCTGCGATGCAGGCAACTCGGTGTCAGGCCTTATTCCATGTCCTTGAGCCACTCGGAGCTCTTGAACCACTTGTCATGGATGCGATCGTAGGTGCCGTCGTTACGGATCTGGTGCAGGAAGTTGTTGATGAAGTTGATGCTGTCGTAATCGCCTTTCTTCAAACCGAACGCCAGAGGTTCAAAGGTGAAGGGTTCTTCCAGGAACACCAGCTTGCCGTTCCCGACCTTCTTTTCGGCCACCACGTTGTACGGTGCGTCGTAGACGAACGCATCAGCCTTGCCGTTGACCACGTCGAGCACGCCTTCCTGCTCGTTGTCGTAGCCGTGGTACTTGGCCTTGGAGATCAGCTTCTTGGCAACCATCTCACCGGTGGTGCCGAGCTTGGAGGTCAGGCGGTATTTCTCGTCGTTCAGGTCTTTGTAGGACTTGATGGTGCCTTCCAGCTCCTTGCGGATCAGCAGCGTCTGGCCGACCACGATGAAGGGTTCGCTGAAGTTCAGGCGCAGGTTGCGTTCCTGGGTCAGGGTCATGCCGCTGCCAATCATGTCGAACTTGCCGGTCAGGAAGGCCGGGATGATGCCGTCGTACCCGGTGGACACCAGCTCCAGCTTGACGCCCATGGACTTGGCCATAGCCTTGAGGATGTCCACTTCGAAACCGATGATTTCGCCGCGCTTGTCGGTCATTTCGAACGGCATGTAGGTGGGGTCCATACCGACTTTCAACGTGCCGCGCTTGACCGCCTCATCAATGGCGCCGGCCTGGGCCGCAGTGGCGGCGACCAGCGCGGTGACACCGAGCATCAGCATCGAAAGATACTTTTTCATCATCAAGACCCCTGAACGATTCTTATAAGGTGGGCGCACAGAAGGGCTGCGCCATTTCGGGGTGCGATCCTAACCCACTCGTTGTCCGCCACAAAGGTTTCACCGGTAAATGTTATCGGCGTGTGTCGCAAAACACTGACAGCGAGCCGGCCAGGCACAGAGGCAGACGCTTGCGCGCGACCTCTCGATTAGGGATTGATGTGTAAGCAGTTATGACGATCAGTCGATCTCGGCTATCCAGGCCGTGTCCCTGAACCACTTGTCATGCAGGCGATCGTAGGTGCCGTCCTGGGCGATCTGGTTGAGAAAATGGTTGATCCAATTGAGGCTGTCGTAATCGCCTTTTTTCAGGCCAAACGCCAAAGGCTCAAAGGTGAAGGGTTGCTCCAGTACCAACAATGCACTGTTCTGCGGCCGACTCATCGCGATCAGGTTGTAGGGCGCATCATGGATAAAAGCATCGGCCTTGCCTTCAACGACCTGCCGCACGCCTTCTTCCGGGTTGGCCACACTGTTGAGCCGCGCTGATAGGAGAAAGCGCTGTGCCGCGGCTTCGCCGGTGGTGCCTTGGGTTGCAACGACGCGGTAACTGGGATCGTCCAGCTCTTCAATACTGGACACTTTCCCGCCCAGGCGCGGATGCAGTAGCACAGTCTGGCCCACCACGATAAACGAGTCACTGAAGTTGAGCTTGAGGTTGCGCTCCTGAGTGACCGTCATGCCGCTGCCAATCAGATCAAAGTTGTTCGCCATCAGCCCCGACAACAACTCCGTGTAGGGCACCGCTACCAATTCAAGCTCTACGCCCAGCGCGCGGCTCATGGCGTGGAGCAAGTCAATTTCAAAGCCGACGATGCGCCCCTGCTTATCGAGCATTTCGAAGGGCACGTTATTGGGGGTGGTGCCGACCTTAAGCACGCCGCGGTGCACAGCATTGTCCAGCGCGCCGGCGTAAAGCAGGCCTGCCTGTCCCCCCAGGAAAAAGCCCATCAGCAATGCCAAACAATACCTTTTGATCATGAATGCCCCCGTAGCGAGTCCAATTTGGGGGGCGATCCTAACCCAGCCGCAGGCACGGCAATACGCTTCGAACAAAGGTCTTTTGTTTCGAAATAACAAGGAGTTAGCGATAAAAGGAAGAGGCTAAAAACGCTGTAGGACCAACGTTTGAAACACCCCCGAAGTGAGCCTTCGGGGGTGCCTGAATCAGGCCGGCTGGGCCTGGGGCGACTGTGGTTGCAGGGGCAGCAATGGCGCGTGCGGATCGGCCTTGATCGAGGCACGCCAAGCGCCTAGCCACTCGGCGTGACCTTCGCTCCACACCTGCTCATGCAGACGAGCCAAGGCCACCGGATCGCTGAGCAAGGCCAAGCGTTCGCTGTTGTTGAGGCCAGCCGGGCCGACTTTCAACGCGTGGCGAACACGCTCCATGCGCAGGTACTCGATGGGCTCGGCCTCACGGTGCCGCGAGGTCGCCAAGGCGCAGGCCAGAGCGTTCTGCTGCGGGTCTACCACCGAACGCACAAAGCCGTCGTTGAGGGCGTGCCAACGGTTTTCGTGGGTGTACTTCTCGGTCGACAGCAGGGCCTGCGGCGGGTTGTATTCCTCAGGGATCAGGAACAGGCTCTCGTCGCGGGACTTGAGGCCCAACTTGACCCGGCTGGAAATCACCGACACCGGGATCGACAGCATCAGCGAGCCGACAATCGGCACCAGCCACCACAGGAAGCTCGGGTTCAGCCACACCACCAGCAGCGCCCACAGGAAGCCCAGCACGGTTTGCGGACCGTGGCGCTTGACCGCTTCGCTCCAGGGCGTGGAGTCGTCGTCACGTTGCGGCGAGTTCCAGGTAGCGGCCCAACCGAGGAACGCGGCGAGGACGAAACGGGTGTGGAAAATCATCCGCACCGGCGCCAGCAGCATGGAGAACAACATCTCCAGCAGCATCGACAGGGTTACCTTGAACTTGCCACCGAACTCTTTGGCGCCCTTGGCCCAGATCAAGATGATGCTGAGCAGTTTAGGCAGGAACAGCAGCACGATGGTGGTGGAGAACAGCGCCACCGCCTTGTCCGGGTGCCATTGTGGCCATAGCGGGTACAACTGGCGCGGGGCCATGAAGTACTGCGGCTCCATCAGCGTGTTCACCGCCAGCAAGGCCGTGGACAGCACCAGGAAGAAGAACCACAACGGCGCCGACAGATAAGACATCACGCCGGTCAGGAACACCGCACGGTGCACCGGGTGCATGCCTTTAACCAGGAACAGGCGGAAGTTCATCAGGTTACCGTGGCACCAGCGACGGTCACGCTTGAGTTCGTCCAGCAGGTTCGGCGGCAGTTCTTCGTAGCTGCCCGGCAGGTCGTAGGCAATCCACACGCCCCAGCCGGCACGGCGCATCAGCGCGGCTTCAACGAAGTCGTGGGAGAGGATCGCACCGGCAAACGCGCCTTTACCGGGCAGCGGCGCCAGGGCGCAGTGCTCGATAAACGGCTTCATACGGATAATGGCGTTGTGGCCCCAGTAGTGGGATTCACCCAACTGCCAGAAGTGCAGGCCGGCGGTAAACAGCGGGCCGTACACGCGAGTGGCGAACTGCTGCATGCGCGCATACAGGGTGTCCATGCCCGACGCACGCGGCGCGGTCTGGATAATCCCGGCATCCGGCGTGGCTTCCATCAGGCGCACCAGGCTGGTCAGGCACTCGCCGCTCATCACGGAGTCAGCGTCGAGAACGACCATGTACTTGTAGTCACCACCCCAACGACGGCAGAAGTCGTCGAGGTTGCCGCTCTTGCGCTTAACGCGGCGGCGACGACGGCGGTAGAAGATCTTGCCGAAGCCACCGGCTTCGCGGCATACGTCGAGCCAGGCTTGCTGTTCGGCGATGCAGATGTCGGCGTCGTTACTGTCGCTGAGCACGAAGAAATCGAAGCGATCCAGGTCACCGGTCGCGGCCACCGATTCGAACGTTGCACGCAAGCCGGCGAATACACGCGGCACGTCTTCGTTACAGATCGGCATCACCAGGGCGGTGCGCGCATCTTTCGGAATCGGCTCGTCACCGGCACTTTTACCGGAAATACGGTATTTATCGTGACCGGTCAGCAGCTCCAGGAAGCCCATGAGCGCAGTCCAGAAACCGGCCGACACCCAGCAGAACAGAATCCCGAACATGATCAGGATGCTGGTTTGCAGCGCGTAAGGCAGTACCTGGGTAGCGGTTTGCAGCAGGGTCTGGTTGCGAATTTCGTCGAAGTCGACCAGCGACCAGCCCTGGTACGGCATGATGCCTTTCATGTACCAGCCGGCCACGATGGTCTGGCCCAGCATCAGCACCAGCAGGATGTAACGACGGATCGAGCCCACGGTACGCCAGCGCGCAGCCGGCAATACCCGCTCATCTTTCGGTGGCTTGGGCGGGTTGGTGCGGCCGGTCATCCGGCGCCAACCGCGCACCAGGATGTTGGTGCGCCAAGGCTCGGGCACCACTTTGGTCCGACGAATCGGCGGCGTGGCCTTGAGACACACACGACCGCTGGCATCGAGCGCCAGCATCTCGGCGTCTTGCAGCTCTTCGGCGCTGTTGAGGGTCAAGCGGCGGCCGACCGACGCTTGGGCAGCGTCGGTCGGTGCGTCGAAGGTCTTGGACGACAGACGTTCGTGCAACTCGCTGAAGGACTTGCAGCCCGCCAGCTCGGCGCGCTGCTCAGCCGTCATGGGTAGATGCGCCAGGTACTCGGACAGAGTCTCTGGCTTGACTTGAGAATTACTCATCGGCAGGCAACTGATAGCTCCAGGTTTCGGTCAGGACTTGCTCGGTCTTGATCGGCTCCGGTGTGGCTGGGGCAGCCTCAGGCTGTTTGGCTTCCTTGTCCTTGGCGTCTTTCTTGGCCTGCTTCTCATGCTGCTTGGCCAAGACTTTGTCGGCCTTGAGCACATGGTTGGAAACCGACTCAGGCTCAGGCTGCACGATATCCTGCACCAATGCCGCACGCATTTCGGTCGGTTTGCTTGCGTCCTTGATCTTCATACGCAGGGTCAGGCGCCAGCCTTTGGTGTGTTCGTTGTAGCGCACGCTGTTTTCAACCAGTTCAGCGTTATCACCCACGCTAACCTGGCTACGTACCGGAGCGTCCGGCAGCAGTTTCTTCAGGGACGGGCCCTCGAAATCTACCAGGTAGGCCACGCTGCCATCGGGCTGACGGATCAGGTTCGATTGCTTCACGTCACCGGTAGAACGCAGGGTCTGCTTGACCCAGGCACTGTCCGGCGAATGGAAGGCCGCGTCGTCCAATGTCCAGTGCAGACGGTAAGCCACGTCCAGCGGCTTGCCGACTTCCGGCAGCTCGGCCGGGCTCCAGAAGGCCACGATGTTGTCGTTGGTCTCATCGGCGGTCGGAATCTCGACCAGGTCGACGGAGCCTTTGCCCCAGTCACCTTCAGGCTCGATCCAGGCGCTTGGGCGCTTGTCGTAGTTGTCGTCCAGGTCTTCGTAGTGGCTGAAGTTGCGGCCACGCTGCAGCAGGCCGAACCCACGCGGGTTCTCGACGCTGAAGTTGCTGACCGACAGGTGTTTAGGGTTGTTCAGCGGACGCCAGATCCACTCGCCATTGCCGGCGTGAATCGACAGGCCGCTGGAATCGTGGAGCTCGCGACGGTAGTTGAGGACCTTGGACGGCTGGTTGGCGCCGAACAGGAACATCGAGGTCAACGGCGCAACGCCCAGCTTGCTGACCTTGTCACGCAGGTACATCTGGGATTTGACGTCCACCACGGTGTCGGTGCCAGGGCGCAGGATCAGACGATAAGCGCCAGTGGCGCGTGGCGAATCCAGTAGCGCGAAAATCACCAAATGCTTGTCACCCGGCTTTGGACGCTCGATCCAGAACTCGGTGAAACGCGGGAATTCTTCGCCAGACGGCAACGCGGTGTCGATTGCCATGCCACGGGCAGACAGGCCATACACTTGGTCCTTGCCTACGACGCGGAAATAGCTGGCGCCGAGCATGGTCATGATTTCGTCTTGCTTGTCGGCCTTGTTGATCGGGAAAAGCACACGGAAACCGGCGTAACCCAGCTGTTCGGTGGCTTTAGGATCAAATTTCACGTCGCCGAAATCGAAACGCGTCGGGTCGTACTTGATTTCGTGCACGCTATCGGCGGTGACTTCGTTGATTTTCACCGGGGTATCGAAATGCATCCCCTGGTGATAGAAGGACAGCTTGAACGGGGTGTTCTGATCGGCCCACTCGGCTTTTTCATTGCGGAAACGAATTTTCTGGTAATCCGCAAATTTCATTTCGCGGAATTCGTTCGGCAGATTGCTGCGCGGAGCTTCGTACTTCTGCCCAGCCAGCTCTTTTGCCTTGGCCGACACATCATCCAGACTGAACGCCCACAGTTGACCCGCGCCGAACAGGCAAAACAGGGCAGAGCCCGTCACCAGTGCGTTTCGTAACCGTTTGGCAGACAATTTTGGTGCATTACAGGGACTAACAATCACGAGCAACCCTCGCCGAAAACAGATCAAAAAACCAACGGCCAGCTATCTATATGCCAGGTTGGCGAGCAATGTTCCGACTCCTCTGGGGCAAAATGATTCCCCATGCGGTTGTCGGACAAGGCTCTACCTAAGTCAAAAATGGACCAAACAACGCTGGTCCCCGTAGCGCGCGATTATCTAGTAGCCCGCGAGACAACGCATCAGGGACAGTGAAGTATTTGTAGCGAAACCCTGCGTTTTTAGGCATTAACGTCGTTTTTCATACATTCATGTCTGTAAGAGGAAGGTCACAGGGCCATCATTGACCAAGTGCACCTGCATATCCGCGCCAAAACGCCCCGAAGCCACCTTGCCATGCAATTGTTGCGCTTGTAACAACAAGTGCTCAAAAAGCGCCGCTCCCAGGGTCGGAGGAGCCGCTGTGGAGAAGCTGGGCCGTAGCCCGCTTTTGGTATCCGCCGCCAGGGTGAACTGCGACACCAGCAGCAAACCGCCGCCGATGTCCTTGAGGGACAGGTTCATCTTGCCCTCCTCGTCACTGAACACCCGATAGTTAAGCAGCTTGTGCAGCAGTTTGTCGGCGCTTTCGGGCGTATCTGAAGGCTCGACGGCCACCAGCACCAGCAAACCCTGGTCAATCGAGCCTACCACCTCCCCTGCGACCTCAACCCGGGCGCCACGCACCCGCTGCAACAGGCCCTTCATGCTTCTTCAGGCGGCAGGTCGAGCAGGCGCCGGGCCATTTCGCCGGTCGCACGCACCAACGCGTCGGTAATGCCCGGTTCGGACGCCGCATGCCCGGCTTCGCGGATCACCTGCAACTCGCTGTTGGGCCAGGCCTGATGCAGCTCCCAAGCGTTATCCAGCGTGCAGATCATATCGTAGCGGCCATGGATGATGACGCCAGGCAGATGGGCGATCTTGTGCATATCGCGAATCAGCTGGTTGGGTTCCAGGAAGGAGTTGTTGGTGAAGTAATGACATTCGATACGTGCGATGGACAAGGCGCGCTGCGGCTCGGAAAACCGTTCCACATGCTGCGGGCTCGGGCACAGGCCCAACATACGGCCTTCCCAGCCCGACCAGGCTTTGGCCGCATGCATCTGGGCGATCTGGTCGTTGCCGGTCAGTCGCTTGTGGTAAGCGGCGATCATGTCGTGGCGCTCTTCCACCGGGATCGGTGCCACGTAGTCCTGCCAGTAATCGGGGAACAGGCGGCTCGCGCCCTCCTGGTAGAACCAGCGAATATCCTGGGGGCGGGCAAGGAAGATGCCGCGCACGATCAGGCCGAGCACACGCTCGGGATGGGTTTGCGCGTAGGCCAGGGCCAGGGTTGAGCCCCAGGAGCCGCCGAACAGCACCCACTTGTCGATGCCCAGGTGCTCGCGGATGCGTTCAAGGTCGGCGACCAGATCCCAGGTGGTGTTGTTCTCAAGGCTGGCCCTTGGCGTAGAGCGGCCGCAGCCACGCTGGTCGAAGGTGACAATATGGTAGAGGTTCGGGTCGAAATAGCAGCGGCTCTGGGCGTCGCAACCGGAGCCGGGACCTCCATGGATGAACACGACAGGCAAGCCTTCGGGGGAGCCACTTTCATCGACATACAGGGTGTGGGTGTCATCGACAGCCAGATCGTGCCGGGCGTAGGGTTTGATCTGCGGGTACCAAGTCTGCATTGCGTGCTCCGTAGGGTGTCGGGTTCATCCCTGGGGGGACGTCTATTATTTTGCCGTCTGGCATCATAAACCCGAATTGTGCAATGAGCATGTCCTTGAGCACTTAGACCTGTGTCAGCAGTTCGCACCTCAGATAACCGAGCAGATAGTCATACAGCCGACCCACCTCCGGCACCTGTTCGCGTGCCCCCCTGCGAGTTACTTTGGGCTGGGCCGGCATTCCGGCTCTTTTCCAAAGTGACCCGCCGTCAGGCGAAACCCTAAGTGGCCGTTACCGCAGCAATGGATATATACAATCCAACTGTGTTGACTGTCAGGCCGCCTTCGCGAGCAGCCCGCTCCCACAGTTTGATCGCGGGGTGTCAGGTGGATATGCGCCGGCTGTCCGGTCGTCACGGGAGCAAGCTCCCTCGCCACAGGATCAGCGTCGTACCGAAGTTGTGTAGATACCGATGCTGCGATGGCGGTGTGTCAGTTGATAAAAGTGTTGCTGAACCACCGTTATCGCAGGCAAGCCAGCCTCCCACATTTCGAGCGCATTCCATGATGGAGCGCGGTCAAGTGTGGGAGCGGGCTTGCTCGCGAAAGCTATTGCAGCAGCACCAACAATTACCGGTAGTGCTTCTGTCCCCAAGCCAACAGCCCTTCAAGCAACTGCCTCAACACCACCCGAGTCGGCTCGGCCAAATCCGGGCGATAACGGAACGGTTCGAACTCCTCCATATAGGTGCTCTGGCACAACTCCAGCTGCACCGCGTGGATATCCTGCGCGGGGTTGCCATAATGACGGGTGATATGGCCGCCCTTGAAGCGCCCGTTCAGCACATGGGTATATTGCGGATGCTGAGCGCAGATGGCTTCCAGCTGGCTGGCTAGCTGCGGGTCGCACGCAGCGCCGTTGAAGGTACCCAAATTGAAGTCCGGCAATTTGCCGTCGAACAGGTGCGGGATCAACGAGCGGATCGAGTGCGCATCGAACAGCAACGCATAACCGAACTCGGCCTTGAGGCGTGCCAGTTCTTCTTGCAGTTGACGGTGGTACGGCCCCCAGATTTTTTGCAGGTAACTGGCCCGCTCCTCCTCGGAGGGCGTTTGCCCTTCCCGGAACAACGGCACGCCATCGAACAGCGTCTCGGGGTACAGGCCCGTCGTAGCGCCGGCATACAGCGGCGTGTTGTCGGAGGGCCGGTTGAGGTCGATGACAAACCGCGAGTACTCCGCAGCCAGGGTGCTGGCGCCCAGTTCTTCGGCAAAGTCATACAACAGCGGGATATGCCAGTCGGTATCCGGCAGGCTTTGCGCCTCGGGGATCAACCCGGCCTCCACCGCAGGGGTGAGCCGCAGGCCGGCGTGGGGCATGCTGATCAGCAGCGGTACGCGGCCTTGCTTGAATGTCAGAACCTTATCCACAACTGCATCCTCTCAAACAGTGACGTCGGCGCCGTGGCGCACAACGCGTTTATCCAGCTCGCCACCCAGCCAGTAGGCCAGGTCGGCTGGGCGATCGATCTGCCAGGCGACAAAATCCGCGACCTTGCCCACTTCCAGGGAACCATGGGTATCACCCAGGCCCAACGCGGTGGCTGCGTGTTGCGTGGCGCCAGCCAGGGCTTCTTCCGGGGTCATGCGGAACAGGGTGCAGGCCATGTTCAGCATCAGCCGCACCGACAGCGCCGGTGAAGTACCGGGGTTGAGGTCGCTGGCGATGGCGATCTTCACGCCGTGCTTGCGCAGGGCCTCCATCGGCGGCAGCTGGGTTTCACGCAGAAAGTAGAACGCGCCCGGCAATAGCACGGCGACGGTACCGGCCGCAGCCATGGCGATGGCGTCCTCTTCAGTCATGAATTCCAGGTGGTCGGCCGACAACGCGTGGTAGCGCGCCGCCAGGCTTGATCCATGCAACGAAGAGAGTTGCTCGGCGTGCAGCTTCACCGGCAGGCCAAGTTGCTGGGCGACCTTGAATACCCGCTCAACCTGCTCGGGGGAAAACGCCAGGTATTCACAGAAGGCATCGACCGCATCCACCAACCCCTCAGCGGCCAGGGCCGGCAGCATCTGGCTGCAGATGTGCTCGATGTAATCGTCGGCGCGGTCCTTGTACTCCGGCGGTAACGCGTGGGCGGCCAGGCAGGTGGCGCGCACGCTGACCGGCAGTGCTTCACCCAGGCGTCGGGCCACACGCAGCATCTTGCGTTCGTTGGCCAGGTCCAGGCCGTAGCCGGACTTGATCTCCACCGTGGTCACGCCGTCACGCAGCAAACTGCGCAGGCGCTTTTCAGCGCTCGAGAACAGCTCATCTTCGCTCGCCGCACGGGTTGCGCGCACCGTGCTGGCAATGCCGCCGCCCTTGGCCGCGATCTCGGCGTAGCTGACACCTTCGAGGCGCTGCTCGAATTCGCCACTGCGATTGCCACCAAACACCGTATGGGTGTGACAGTCGATCAGCCCTGGGGTGACCCACGCGCCTTGCAGGTCATGCACCTGGGCGTAATCCGCGGTTGGCGCCTGGCTGCGGGGGCCGACCCACTCGATGAGCGAGCCGGCAGTCACCATGGCGGCATCCTCGATGATCGAGTATTTGCCGTTGGCCATGGTTGCGACGTGGCAGTGTTGCCAAAGCGTTTTCATCAACGCCTCCCTAAGTTATCGATGAGACAAAACCGGGTCGTAATCGACCTTGGCCGTTTGCCCGGCGGCAGGCTTGACCCACAGCCAGTAGGCGATGATCAGCAGCACGATCCACACGGCGCCCACCATCAACGCCGCCTGGGTATCCGGGAAGTAACCGAGTACACCAAACACAAACAGCATGAACACAATGGCCGCTGCCGGCGCATAGGGCCAGAACGGCACCGGGAATTTCAGTTCGGCGACCTGCGCCTTGGTCATCGAGCGGCGCATGGCGACCTGGGTAAACAGGATCATCAGCCATACCCACACCGTGGCGAAGGTGGCAATCGAAGCAATCAGCAGGAACACGTTTTCCGGGATCAGGTAGTTGAGCACCACACCGCCGAGCAAAGCGGCGCCCATGACCACCACGGTCATCCATGGCACGCCTTGTTTGGACAATTGCGCGAAGCCCTTGGGCGCCTGCCCTTGTTGAGCCAGGCCGTACATCATGCGGCCGGCGCCGAAAATGTCGCTGTTAATGGCCGACACCGCCGCCGAGATCACCACAATGTTGAGGATAGTCGCCGCCGAGCCAATCCCCAGGTTGCTGAAGATCTGCACGAACGGGCTGCCCTGGCTGCCGATCTGCGGCCACGGGTAGATGGCCATCAACACGAACAGGGTCAGCACGTAAAACAACAGGATACGCAGCGGCACCGCGTTGATCGCCTTGGGGATCACCCGCTGCGGGTCCTTGGCTTCACCGGCGGTGATGCCGATGATTTCGATGCCACCAAAGGCAAACATGACCACGGCAAACGAGGCGATCAGCCCACCGATGCCGTTGGGCATGAAGCCGCCATGGGCCCACAGGTTACTCAGTCCGCTGGCCTGGGTTTCGCCCGCCGAGTGAATGCCGAACAACATGATGCCAAAGCCGCCGAGGATCATCGCCACAATGGCACCGACCTTGAGCAACGACAGCCAGAACTCCATCTCGCCAAAGACTTTGACATTGCACAGGTTCAGGCCGCCGATCAGGAATACGATGCCCAGCACCCAGACCCAACGGGCCACTTCGGGAAACCAGAAGCCCATGTAGATGCCGAACGCGGTGACGTCGGCGAGGCAGACGATGATCATTTCAAAGGCGTAGGTCCAGCCGAGGATAAACCCGGCCATGGGCCCCAGGTAGGTGCTGGCATAGTGGCCGAAGGAGCCAGACACTGGGTTGTGCACGGCCATCTCACCGAGGGCGCGCATCACCATGAATACAGCAGCGCCGCCGATCAGGTAGGCCAGCAGCACGGCAGGGCCAGCCATTTGGATGGCGGAGGCGGAGCCATAAAACAGCCCGGTGCCGATCGCGGACCCCAGGGCCATGAAGCGAATATGTCGGGCGTTGAGCCCGCGTTTCAAACCTTTTTCTGGCTGGTGCATTTCTCGTCCCTAATTATTCTTATGAGGAGAAGATCGTTCCCACGCTCGGCGTGGGAACTCCGACCTGGACGCTCCGCGTCCGCTTTAAGAGCGGTGACGCAGAGCGTCACAGGATGCATTCCCACGCGGAGCGTGGGAATGATCAGGCACAGACCGAGTCGCGGTCAGAGGCTTGGCAGCAACCTGGCCGGCACCAGCTCATTCAGGCAGCGGCTGGCGAGCAGTTCGCTGGCGGCGTTGATGTCCGGGGCGAAGAAGCGGTCCTTGTCATAGAACGCCACCTTGTCGCGCAGGATGCCACGGGCTTTTTCCAACTTGGGCGAGGTCTTCAGGCCGTCGCGCAGGTCCAGGCCCTGGCACGCCGCGAGCCATTCCACCGCGAGGATGCCCCGGGTGTTCTCGGCCATTTCCCACAAACGCTTGCCCGCAGCCGGGGCCATGGA
Organism: Pseudomonas sp. KT_2_4; assembly: GCF_041410225.1. Lineage (NCBI taxonomy): Bacteria > Pseudomonadati > Pseudomonadota > Gammaproteobacteria > Pseudomonadales > Pseudomonadaceae > Pseudomonas > Pseudomonas sp. KT_2_4. The sequence continues at coordinate 4,224,034 of NZ_CP166962.1, read as the reverse complement.
CACGTGGTCTTCCTGGTTGGCCGAAGTCGGCAAGCTGTCGACGCTATGGGGATGGGCCAGCGCCTTGTTCTCGCTGGCGAGCGCGGCGGCGGTCACCTGGGCGATCATGAAGCCGGAGTTCACCCCGCCATTGCCCACCAGAAACGGCGGCAGTTGCGACATGTGCTTGTCCATCATCAACGAAATCCGGCGCTCGCTCAGGGAGCCGATTTCGGCAATGGCCAGCGCCATGTTGTCGGCGGCCATGGCCACGGGTTCGGCGTGGAAGTTGCCACCGGAAATCACGTCACCCTCGGCGGCAAAGACCAGCGGGTTATCCGACACTGCGTTGGCTTCTACCACCAGCACCTCGGCGGCCTGGCGCAATTGAGTCAGGCACGCACCCATGACCTGCGGCTGGCAACGCAGGGAATACGGGTCTTGCACCTTGTCGCAGTTCTGGTGCGATTGGGACACCTGGCTGCTCTCACCGAGCAGGTCGCGATAGGCCGCTGCCGAGTCGATCTGACCACGCTGGCCACGCGCTGCATGAATACGCGCATCGAACGGCGAACGCGAACCCAGTACCGCCTCCACAGTGAGGCCGCCGCAAGCGAGGGCGCCGGCGAACAGGTCTTCGCCTTCGAACAGGCCACGCAGGGCATAGGCCGTGGACACCTGGGTGCCGTTGAGCAGGGCCAGGCCTTCTTTGGCGGCCAGGGTCAGCGGCGTGAGGCCGGCGATTTTCAGCGCCTCGGTGGCTTCCAGCCATTGGCCCTTGTGGCGTGCCTTGCCTTCGCCAAGCAGTACCAGGGACATGTGCGCCAACGGCGCCAGGTCACCGGAAGCACCCACTGACCCCTTGAGCGGAATGTGCGGGTACACCTCGGCGTTGATCAGCGCGATCAACGCGTCGATCACCTGGCGACGAATCCCGGAGAAGCCACGGCTCAGGCTGTTGACCTTGAGCACCATGACCAGTCGCACCAGCGCATCGCTGATCGGCTCACCGACGCCGGCGGCGTGGGACAGCACCAGGGAACGCTGGAGGTTTTCCAGGTCTTCGCTGGCGATGCGCGTCGAGGCCAACAGGCCAAAACCGGTGTTGATGCCATAGGCGGTGCGGTTCTCGGCGAGAATCTGCTCCACGCAGGCAACGCTGGCTTCGATCTGGGCCGAGGCGCTGTCATCCAGGCTGAGGGTTACTGGCTGCTGGTAGATGGCACGCAGTTGGGCGAGGCTCAGTTGGCCTGGAATCAGGTTTAGCGCAGTCACATTCATTCTCCTTGTGAATTGTTCTTAGGTGTTCAGTGCAAATTCGGTAATGCGGTGTCTTTAAGCAGCTGGGCAGCGGCGGCAATATCCGGCGCCAGCCAGCGGTCCTGTTCATAAGCAGGGACCACTTCGCGCAGCAATCGCCAGGCGCGGTCGGTACCGGCACCGAAGCGCTGGTCCTTGAGAAACTCGAAAGCCTGGGCCGCCAGCAGGTACTCGATGGCAAGAATCTGGGTGACGTTGACCAGCACCTGGTGCAGCTTGAGCGCGGCGTTGGTGCCCATGCTCAAGTGGTCTTCCTGCAGGCCCGAGGTGACGAAATTGTCGAGCACCGCGGGTTGCGCCAACTGGCGGTTCTGCCCGCACAAGGACGCGGCGACGTACTGCACGATCATCATCCCGGAGTTGACCCCCGGGTTGCTCACCAGGAAGGCTGGCAGGCCGCTGACATGCGGGTTGACCAGGCGGTCCAGGCGACGCTCGGCCACCGAACCGATCTCGGCCATGGCGATGGCGAGCATGTCGGCCGCCATCGCGACGGACTGCCCGTGGGGGTTGGCCTGGGACACCACGCGGTAGCTGTCTGGCGTGCCCAGCACCAGCGGGTTGTCGGTGGCGCTGTTGAGTTCGGTCTCGATCTGGCGCGTGGCGTGTTCCACCTGATCGCGGGCCGCGCCGTGAATCTGCGGGATCGAGCGAATGCTCAAGGCATCCTGGGTGCGAATACCTTTACTGCTGGCAATCACCTCACTGCCGTCGAGCAAGGCACGCAGGTTGATACCCACTTGCTGCATGCCAGGATGCGGCTTGAGAGCAATGATTTCTTCGTCAAAGGCGTCGATCTGGCCGCGCTGGGCTTCGAAGCTCATGGCACCGATCACGTCGGCCCATTGCAGCAAGTGATGTGCATCGGCCAGGGCCAGGCAGCTCAGGCCGGTCATGCACGGCGTGCCATTGACCAGGCACAGGCCGTCCTTGGCGCCGAGCACCACCGGCTGCAAGCCTTCAGCCTGCAACGCGTGTTGCGCCGTGACGATCTGGCCGCGATAACTCACATTGCCGACGCCCAGCAGGGCCACGCCGATATGGGCCATGTGGGTCAGGTACCCCACCGAGCCTTGGGACGGCACTTGCGGGGTGATGCCGTGGTTGAGCAACGCCAGCAGCGCGTGCACCACCTGCGGATGCAGGCCGGACTTGCCATGGCTGTAGTTGATGATCGCCGCGCAGATGATCGCGCGGGTTTGCTCATCGCTGAGCACCGGGCCGACACCACAGGCATGGCTCAACAGCGTATTGCGCGACAGTTGGCTCAGTTGCTCGGTCTTGAGCGAGACGTTGCACAGCGCGCCCAGGCCGGTGTTGACACCATAGGCACGCTCGCCGCTGGTGACGATGCGCTGCACGATGGCCTGGGCATTGTCGATGCGCGCCCAGGCGTGGCCCGACAGTTCGAGCATGGCGCCGTGGCGGGCGACGGCGACCACGTCCTGCCAGCGCAGTGGGGTGTCGGCGATGATGATTGTTGTTGCCTGGGACATCGTTGACCTCTTCATAATTTCTACAGCATTGCCGGCGTCATCGCGGGCAAGCCCGGCTCCCACATTTGAACTGTGTGAACCCAATCAAATGTGGGAGCTGGCTTGCCTGCGATGGCGTTCGTCAGACCACCGCCGCCCGCCGCTGAACAAAGCGGTCCACATATTCATCCGCCGGCGAATGCAGGATCTCCCGCGGCGTGCCGACCTGTATCAGCTTGCCGTCCTTGAGGATCGCAATGCGATTGCCGATGCGCACGGCCTCGTCGAGGTCGTGGGTGATGAACACGATGGTCTTGTGCAGGGTCTTTTGCAGCTCGAGCAATTGGTCTTGCATCTCGGCGCGGATCAGCGGGTCGAGGGCGCTGAAGGCTTCGTCCATCAGGATGATATCGGTGTCGGCCGCCAAGGCGCGGGCCAGGCCCACGCGCTGGCGCATACCGCCAGAAAGCTGGTGGGGATATTTGTTTTCATAGCCTTTGAGGCCCACTGTTTCGATCCAGTGCAACGCACGTTCGGCGCAGACTTGCTTGGTTTCGCCACGCACTTTCAGGCCGTAGGCAACGTTGTCGAGCACGCTCTTGTGCGGCAGCAGGCCGAAGCTCTGGAACACCATGCTGATCTTGTGCCGACGGAATTGGCGCAGGGCTTCCATGTCCAGTTGCAGGATGTCTTCGCCGTCCACCAGGATCGCGCCGCTGGTGGGGTCGATCAGGCGGTTGAAGTGGCGCACCAGGGTGGATTTGCCCGAACCCGACAAGCCCATGATCACAAAGATCTCACCGGTGCCGATGCTCAGGGACAGGTCATTGACGCCGACCACGCAACCGGTCTCGGCCAGTACCTGGTCCTTGGTCTTGCCCTGGCCGACCATGGCCAGCGCATCCTTGGCGCGTGCGCCGAAAATCTTGAAGACGTTTTTGACTTCGATTTTGCTGACAGTCGTCATTTGCTCGCCTCATGCCGTGGGCGGCCATAAGCCTGGGTAATGCGGTCGATGACCACTGCGAGAATCACGATCGCCAGCCCGGCTTCAAGGCCGCGGCCGACGTTGAGGGTCTGGATGCCGACGAGCACGTCTTCACCCAAGCCACGGGCGCCGATCATCGAGGCGATCACCACCATCGACAGCGCCATCATGGTGGTCTGGTTAATCCCGGCCATGATGCTCGGCAACGCCAGCGGCAATTGCACGCCGAACAGTTGCTGCCAGCGGTTGGCGCCGAAGGCGTTGATGGCTTCCATGACTTCGCCATCGACTTGGCGAATGCCCAAGTCGGTCAGGCGAATCAGTGGCGGCGCGGCGTAGATCACCGTGGCGAAAATCGCCGGGACCTTGCCCAGACCGAACAGCATCAGCACCGGGATGAGGTACACGAAGCTGGGCATGGTTTGCATGATGTCCAGCAGCGGCATCAACACTGAACGCAGGCGATTACTGCGCGCCGAGAGGATGCCCAGGGGGATGCCGATCAACACCGAAATCACCGTGGCCACCATCATCAATGCCAGGGTTTGCATCAGCTTGTCCCACAGGCCAACCGCGCCCACCAGGAACAGCAGACCGACAATCACCGCCGTGGTCACCACCTTACGGGTGGCATGCCAGGCAATACCGCCGACGATGGCCAGCATCAGCCACCAGGGCGCTGCGCGCAGCAGGCCTTCCAGGTTGACGATGGCCCACAGCAGCGTATCGGAGATGTGCCGGAACACATCGCCGTAGTGGGTGACCAGTGCGTCCACCCAACCGTTGACCCAGTCGGCGATGGAAAAGGTAATGCTCTCAGGAAACATATCGTGCTCTCGATCCAGTGGGTTGTGGCCAGCCGCCCGGCCACCCTTGAGGGTAGCCGTGCACACTTGACCTACAAGGCCGCGTCGATTTTCTTGGCTGCGTCGTCGCTCACCCAGGCGTGCCAGACTTCAGGATGTTCCTTGAGGAATATTTTCGCCAGTTTCGGCGACTCGATCCGCTCCTTGGCCATGCGGCCCAGGTTCTGGTTCAGCAGGTCGATGGGCAGGTTGACCTTTTCCAGCACGGCCACCAGTTCCGGGGCTTGCTCGTGGAAAGTCTTGGAGAGGCCGACCTTGATGCTCACGGTTTTGTCCACGCCGGGCTTTTCTTCCAGCTTGACCAGATCGACCTGGCCCATCAGCGGTGTCGGTGACCAGTAGTAGAACAGTATCGGCTCGCCACGCTTGTAGCTCGACAGCACCGCTGCATCCAGCGCCGGGCCGGTGCCCGGGCGGAAGTTGGTGTAGGTGCTTTCCAGGCCGTAGCTCTTGAGCATTTCGCTGTTGTCCAGCTCGCAAGTCCAGCCGGCCGGGCAGTTGTAGAAGCGGCCCTTGGACGGCTCTTCCTGGTCCTTGAACACCGAGGCGTACTTGGCCAGGTCGGCGATGTTTTTCAGGTCCGGCGCCTTGGCTTCCAGCTTGCGCTTGGCGTCGCCTTCGATCACATAGCGCGGCACGTACCAGCCTTCGACCGCGCCGACCACCGGAGCACCGACGCCCACGACTTTGCCGGCCTTCTCGGCTTTGTTCCAGACCTCGCTGCGACCTACCCACTCCTCGGCGAACACTTGGATGTCGTTACTGCCCAGGGCGTTTTCCATGGTGATGGAATTGCCCGGCAAACTGTCGGTTTTGCAGTCGTAGCCTTTTTCCAGCACGGTTTGCAGGATGTCGGTGAGCAACATGCCGCTTTCCCAATTCAGGCCGGCGAATTTCACCGGTTTACCCGACTCGCACCAACCAGCCGCCTGGGCGCCGGCACTTGCCAGCACGCCAGCTGCGAACAAAGTAGCCAGCAAGGTCTTATTCATAGTCATTGTTGTGACGCTCCCAATCATGAAATGGATTACGGCAGTCAGTAGGCGTCCTGCCCTGTCCACGTCCCATCAGGCTTGTGCAGCCAGCCCGTTTGTTGTGGGTGAAGCGCCCTGCTCTTTTGGCAGGATCAGGTGATCGGGTACCGTGCCGTGCCATTTTTTTGCACACACGTAATACAGGGCCGCCGGCAGTACCAGGCCGATGATCCAGGAGATATCCACATCCCCCAGCGCGGCCACCAGGGGGCCGGTGTAGAACTTGGTAGAGATGAACGGCAACTGCACCAGCACGCCGAATACGTAGACGCTGATGCCCAGCAGGTTCCAGCGGCCGTAGCGACCGTTCGGGTCGGCCAGCGCCGGCACGTCATAACGCTCGCGGGTGATGCAGTAGTAATCCACCAGGTTGATCGCGCTCCAGGGCGTAAAGAACGCCAGCAGGAACAGGATGAACGACTTGAATGCACCGAGGAACGAATGCTGGCCGAGCAACGCGATCAGCGTGGCCGTGCCGACGATCATCAGCACAAACACCAGACGCTGCAGACGCGTGACCTCCAGACGCCCACGAAAGCCGCTGATGATAGTGGCGATGCACATGAAGCTGCCGTAGGAGTTGAGCGTCGAGATGGTGACCTTGCCGAACGCGATGCTGAAGTACAGCAACGCAGCGGTAGCCCCCGTGCCGCTCAAGCCAACGATGTACGCCACCTCGTGGCCGGCAAACTGCCCGTTGGACATGGCCGCGGCAAACACGCCGAGGACCATCGCCACTTGGGCACCGATGACCGAACCTGCGCCAGCAGCGAGAAAGGTTTTCACCGATGACGTGTGGCTCGGCAGGTAACGCGAGTAATCCGCCACGTAAGGGCCGAACGCAATCTGCCAGGAGGCCGCCAGCGACACGGCCAGCAGGAAACTGCTCCAGCTGAAGTGGCGGATCTGCAGGAGCGCGCCAACGTCGGTCTGGCTCATCAAGCGGCTGAACAGGTACACAAAGGCAACCACGCCAATCAGGCTGGCGACCCGGCCGATGAAGTGGATCACCCGGTAACCCAGCACCGTGACCAGCACGATGACACTGGCGAAGATCAGGATGCCGACGCTGCCGCTGACCCCGAACAACTGGCCCAGCGCCTGGCCCGACAGCACGGTGCCGGTGGCGGTGAAGCCCAGGTACATCAAGCACACCAACACGATCGGAATGGCCGCGCCGTACACGCCGAACTGCACCCGGCTGGAAATCATCTGCGGCAGGCCAAGCTTGGGCCCTTGCGCCGCATGCAGCGCCATGACGCCACCGCCGATCAGTTGACCGATCAGCAAGCCGATCAACGACCAGAACACATCACCGCCCAGCACCACGGCCAACGCCCCGGTGACAATCGCAGTGATCTGCAGGTTGGCACCCATCCACAGGGTGAATTGACTGAATAGACGACCATGTCTTTCCGCTTCCGGGATGTAGTCGATCGAACGTTTCTCGATCAACGGGGTGGTGTCGTTTGCAGCCATGTTGTTCAACCTCTGATGGATTGTTTTGTATGCAGCTTGCTCTTCTGTGGGCGCTGGCTTGCCTGCGATAGCATCACCGCGGTCTTACTGTCAGACCGCGTCGTCTGCATCGCAGGCAAGCCAGCTCCCACAGGTACTGCGCCACCCGTTACTTGATCATCGGCAGGTTCAGGCCTTGTTCCTTGGCGCAGTCGATAGCGATCTGGTAACCCGCATCCGCATGACGCATCACCCCGGTCGCCGGGTCGTTGTGCAGCACGCGGGCAATCCGCTCGGCCGCTTCGTCAGTACCGTCGCAGACAATCACCATCCCCGAGTGCTGGGAGAAGCCCATGCCCACGCCACCACCGTGGTGCAGCGACACCCAGGTCGCGCCGCTCGCGGTATTAAGCAAGGCGTTGAGCAGCGGCCAGTCGGACACAGCATCGGAGCCGTCCTGCATGGCTTCGGTTTCGCGGTTCGGGCTAGCGACCGAGCCGGAGTCCAGGTGGTCACGGCCGATCACGATCGGCGCGGACAGCTCGCCGCTGCGCACCATTTCGTTGAACGCCAGGCCCAACTTGGCACGCTGGCCCAGGCCGACCCAGCAGATACGTGCCGGCAGACCTTGGAAGCTGATGCGCTCGCGGGCCATGTCCAGCCAGTTGTGCAGGTGGGCATCGTCCGGGATCAGTTCTTTGACTTTGGCGTCGGTCTTGTAGATGTCTTGCGGGTCACCGGACAGCGCCGCCCAACGGAACGGGCCGATGCCACGGCAGAACAGTGGGCGGATGTAGGCCGGTACGAAGCCTGGGAAGTCGAACGCGTTTTCCACGCCCTCTTCCTGGGCCATCTGGCGGATGTTGTTGCCGTAGTCGAAGGTCGGGATGCCTTGCTTCTGGAATTCGAGCATGGCTTTGACGTGGACGGCCATCGACTGCTTGGCGGCCTTGATCACGACGGCCGGCTCGGTCTGGGCGCGAGCGCGGTATTCGTCCCAGGTCCAGCCGGCCGGCAGGTAACCATTGAGTGGGTCGTGGGCGCTGGTCTGGTCGGTGACCATGTCCGGGCGCACGCCACGCTTGACCAGTTCTGGCAGGATCTCTGCGGCGTTGCCCAGCAGCGCGATGGAGATGGCCTTGCCTTCCTTGGTGTATTTGGCGATGCGCGCCAGGGCGTCGTCGAGGTCGGTGGCCTGCTCGTCGACGTAGCGGCTGTTCAGGCGGAAGTCGATGCTGACTTGCTGGCACTCGATGTTCAGCGAGCAGGCGCCGGCCAGGGTCGCGGCCAATGGCTGCGCGCCGCCCATGCCGCCGAGGCCGGCGGTGAGCACCCAACGACCGGTCAGGTCACTGTTGTAATGCTGGCGGCCGGCTTCGACGAAGGTTTCGTAGGTGCCTTGGACAATGCCTTGGCTGCCGATGTAGATCCAGCTGCCGGCAGTCATCTGGCCGTACATGGCCAGGCCCTTGGCATCCAGTTCGTTGAAATGCTCCCAACTGGCCCAGTGCGGTACCAGATTGGAGTTGGCAATCAGCACGCGCGGGGCGTTGCTGTGGGTCTTGAACACGCCGACCGGCTTACCGGATTGCACCAGCAGGGTTTCGTCGTCGTTCAGATTAGTAAGGCTCTCGACGATCTGGTCGTAGCACTCCCAGTTGCGCGCCGCACGGCCGATACCGCCGTACACCACCAGTTCTTTGGGGTTCTCGGCCACTTGTGGGTCGAGGTTATTCATCAGCATGCGCAGCGGCGCTTCGGTCAGCCAGCTTTTGGCGGTGAGCTTGTTACCGCGGGCGGCGCGGATTTCGACGTCACGGTATTTTGTAGGCTTGGTCACAGCTAGGACTCCTCGGCGATCGATGCGCGAACAGGGATGGTGCAAAGTCTTACGCACACATCTTTACTTGTATGTACAAGCATATGCAATCGAGCGGCCAACTTTAGCCAGGAGTGGTTGGGTTTTTTTTGCACGGGGCGTGCGAGCCTTGTAAATCAAGGCTTCAAAGCTTGATGAAATTTCTTACGGAGGTTTGTTGCAGCGCGGGGAATTTGTCACGGCAGCGAAGCTTTGCGTCACGCTGGGGCATTCGGTAACAAATTGGTGCGCGGAGTGGAAACAGATTTTGTGAACAATGCAAAAACAAAGGTGGGAGCTGGCTTGTCTGCGATAGCGGTGTGTCAGTCAGCGCATCAGCTACTGATATACCGCTATCGCAGGCAAGCCAGCTCCCACAGTTTTTAATCGCGTGCGGTCAGTTCGATGATGCAGCAGCGGCCAGTGACAGAGATATCCAGCAGGCCCGTGTTATCGTCCACTTGCAGGCAATCATGGTGGCCGAGCTTCTCGCCCAGCACCTTCACCTCATCCGCCACGCTGAACACCAGCACCGTCTGCGCGGTGCTGAAAAACTGCTGCACGCCATCCACCCACTGCAAGCGTGCGTGGTAACGCTGTGGCGAGTAGATCAGGTTGAAGTCGCGAATCGGCCCCGTGATCAAACGGCATGACACCTGGCTTTCGCCGTTGAACGCGAACGGCTGCAACGGTAACAACCCGCGTTGCTCCTCACCGTCTACGGTCAACACCATGCCGGCGCCTTTGATCACCGTAATCACGCGCTGGTAGCCAGCGAAGGTGGAAAACCCACCCGATTCGGCGATATCGGCAATCGACAAACGCCAGCCAAAACCCTCCAGGCCGGTGCCGGCGTCGCGACTGATTTCTTCGGTACTGCCGCCGCCGTTCTTCCACGGCATGCGCACGTAGTCGGCGGCGCGCCAGACGTTGATCTCACTCATTTACTGAAGCGTCCTTCGAGGCTGTGACGGGAACCGGGGTGGATCAATCGCGCCGCAGTCACCGGCTGGCGACCCGACCAGGTGCGTCGGCGAATCAACAGGCACGGCTCGCTCGGCTCGATCTGCAACAATTTGCACTCGGCGGCATCGGCGAGGATCGCCTCAACCACATGCTCGCCCTCAGTCAACGGCGCGACCTGGTTCAAATAGGCATACGGGGTTTGCTGGGTGAAGTCCTGCTGCAAGTATTCCGGCGCGACCAGGGCGTTGACGAAACGGTCTTCTATTTGCACAGGAATGTCGTTCTCGTAATGCACGATCAACGAGTGGAACACCCGCCCGCCTTCGCGCATTTCCAAGGCAACGGCGCGTTCGGAGCCGGCGGCCTCTTCGCCCAGGGTGATCACCTGGCAAGTGTGCCGATGCCCGCGGGAGGCGATTTCATCGGCGATGTTATGCACTTCAAACAGGGCTGACTGGCTTTTCGGCTCGGCAACAAACGTACCCACACCCTGCATACGCACTAGCAGGCCTTCGGCGGTCAGCTCGCGCAGGGCGCGGTTGATGGTCATGCGGCTGAAGCCCAACTGGCTGACCAGCTCGCTTTCCGACGGCACGCGGTAATGGGGCGGCCAGTTGCCGTTGAGGATCTGCTGGCTGATCATCTGTTTGACGCGGGCATACAAGGGCGCCGGACTTTCGTCCATGTGGGCAGCCAGCGAAGACTTGGCGGGCGGAGTCGGCACAGGGAATCCTTGCAGGGGAAAAAGATGCATAGATTGCCGGAGTTTACCGAGCAGGCAAACGTCTGTATATGTATATACAAATAAACACACGACCGGGGTGCCTTGATCATGTCCGCTTTCTTTGCCGAACGCGCACTGCTGCCTAATGGATGGGCCAATGATGTACGTCTTGAAGTCAGCGCCGATGGCCTGCTGACAAAGGTTGAGCCCAATGCCAGTGCAGAAGGTGCGGAGCGGCTCAGGGGCCCGGTGTTGGCGGGCATGCCGAACCTGCATTCCCATGCCTTCCAGCGCGCCATGGCGGGCTTGGCCGAAGTGGCCGGCAACCCCAATGACAGCTTCTGGACCTGGCGCGACTTGATGTACCGCATGGTCGGCAAGATCAACCCCGAGCAGTTACAGATCATCGCCCGCCAGCTGTATATCGAAATGCTCAAGGCCGGCTACACCTCGGTGGCCGAGTTCCATTACGTGCACCACGATCTCAGCGGCCAGCCCTATGCCGACTGTACGGAACTGTCCCGCCAGATCAGCCAGGCGGCCGCCAGCAGCGGGATCGGCCTGACCTTGCTGCCAGTGCTCTACACCCACGCGGGCTTTGGTGGCCAAGCGCCGAATGAAGGCCAGCGACGGTTTATCAACAGCACGGAACACTACCTGGACTTGCAAGCGCGCCTGCAGCCCATTCTGGCGGCACAACCGGCGCAGCAACTGGGTCTGTGCTTCCACTCCCTGCGCGCCGTCACCCCCGAACAAATCCATACCGTGCTGGCCGCCAGTGACAAGAGCTGCCCGGTGCATATCCACATCGCCGAACAGCAAAAAGAAGTCGACGACTGCTTGGCCTGGAGCGGCAAGCGCCCGTTGCAATGGCTGTATGACAATGTCGAGGTGGATGAGCGCTGGTGCCTGGTGCACGCCACCCATGCCGATGCCGACGAAGTGACACGCATGGCCAACAGCCGAGCGATTGCAGGTTTGTGCCTGACCACGGAGGCCAACCTGGGCGATGGGATTTTTCCTGCGGTGGACTTCCTCGCCCAGGGCGGCCGCATGGGCATTGGTTCCGACAGCCATGTGTCACTGAGCGTGGTGGAAGAACTGCGTTGGCTGGAATACGGCCAGCGCCTGCGCGATCAACGGCGTAATCGGTTGTATCGCAGTGACCAACCGATGGTGGGTCGCACGCTGTTCGATGCTGCGCTGGACGGTGGCGCACAAGCGCTGGGCCAGCCGATTGGTCGACTGCAAGTGGGCAAGCGCGCGGACTGGATAGTGCTGGACGGTAGCGACCCGTACCTGGCGACGGCCAGTGAGGATGGGATTCTCAACCGCTGGCTATTTGCCGGTGGTGATCGGCAAGTGCGCGATGTACTGGTCAATGGCAAGTGGGTGGTGCGAGATGGGCATCATGCTGGCGAAGAAGACAGCAGCCGGGCATTCACCCAGGTCCTGAAGGACTTGCTGAACTAACGGCCAACCCATGACAACTGTGGGAGCTGGCTTGCCTGCGATAGCATCAACCCGGTGCAACTGATGCACCGAGGTGCCTGTATCGCAGGCAAGCCAGCTCCCACATTGGGTTGAGGGTACTCAGGATTACTGAGAGGACTTTGCCATCTGCTTGTCCGACGTACGCCAGATCAGCCGCGTGGTGTCATACCCTTGCTGTCGCGCCCTGCTCAGCAGGTCTTCGCGGGTATCGGCACTCACCGTCGGCGTGCGCGACAGGATCCACATATAGCGCCGGCTCGGGCTGCCGACGATGGCGGTCTTGTAGTCATCGCTGACATACAGCACCCAGTAGTCGCCCTTGGCAACGCCCGGCAACAGTGATGTAAACCAGTTATTGAATTCCACCCACAGCTTGTCGGTCTTGCCTGGTACCTGCGGCGTAGCCGTGCCTTTGGCCTCTTGCCACTTCCACTCAGGCGTCAGGCAGCGGTTGAACACCGACATGTCACCATCAGGCAGCAAGGTATAGCGGGCTTCGGATTGCGCACAGTTGCGCTGAAAGTACATCGGCAACCGGGCCAACTCATACCAGGTGCCCTGGTAACGCTTGAGGTTGACGTTGCTCGCAGTCTTGGGTTGCAGATCATCGCCAGAATGGCTGGCGCAGCCCGCCAAAAACAGGCTGGCACAAAGGAACAAAACAAAACGCATCATTCTTCTTCTCCCGCAGGCTCGCGCCCCGGTTTACTTCAGGCCTTGCCCGGAAAACATCAGAACTTTGTCACCGGCGTACTGCACGCTGATAAAGCTGTTTTTATCGCCCCAGGTGCAGCTGGACATGCCCAGTGCGCCGGAACAATCGGTTGGCTTGCCCAGCAACGACTCCACCTCGGCCTTGGCCATGCCGGCTGAGAGCTTTTGGTAGTTTTCTTGGGTGACCTTGCTGCAAGCGGCTAAGAGCATGCAAAAAGCCAGCAGGGCGAGACGGCGTATAGACATGGAAAAGCTCCTGGAGAGACAAAGCAGCTGGGGTATCTGCCAGAAGCTTAGAAGGGAAAAGGGGTGTCTGGTTCCCGATGGGGGGTGCTATTTATTTTTTATGTGAACTGGCCCCTTGAACCGTGTTTTCGAGTGAAAAATCACCGCCTTTCATCAGTTGCTGTCTAGCAAAGACCAAATTAAGACTAAAATCAGTCACACCTTGAGCAGGGGTCATCCCATGAAATTTTCTTCGCAGATAAAGCCGATCAGCTACTTGAAAAGTCATACCGCCGAGATCGTCAAAACACTCACGGAAAGCCGCGAACCCCTGGTCATCACCCAAAATGGCGAAGCGAAGCTGGTGGTGATGGATGTGAAGAGTTTTGAGGAGCAGGCAGAAACCATGGCCTTGTTAAAGCTATTGGCCCTGGGCAACCGGCAGATTGAATTGGGGCAGTTTCAAGACATGGAGGACGTGTTCGCCGAGCTGGACAAGGACGACGCTCAATGACATTCAAGGTTGTGATTCTTCACTCGGCAAAACGCGACCTTAAAGATATCAAGTCATACCTCATCCGGCAGTTCTCGACATCGACCTGGCAGCAGTCCTACGACGCGATGAAACAGGCCATGCGACTGCTTGAGTCTCAACCCTATGCTGGCTCGATACCGCAAGAGATCGAGAAGTTGAATCTCAGCCAATATCGACAGGCTGTCTGTGGCATGAATCGGATCATCTACGAAATTCGAGACCCGATCATTTACGTCCACATCATCGCCGACACTCGGAAAAACCTGCAGGCGTTGCTGCTGAAAAACCTTATTCAATAAAAACAAAAGCCCCGAAGCGCTGAGCGCATTTCGGGGCTTTTTTGTTACCGCAAGCTCTTACTTCTTGTGATAAGCCGTCACGCGCTCAACTTCTTCCTTCGAACCCAGGAACACCGCCACACGCTGGTGCAGGCCTTCAGGCTGGATGTCGAGGATGCGCTGGTGGCCGTCGGTAGACGCACCGCCTGCCTGTTCAACCAAAAACGACATCGGGTTGGCTTCGTACATCAGGCGCAGCTTGCCTGGCTTGGACGGCTCGCGGCTGTCGCGTGGGTACATGAACAGGCCACCACGGGTCAGGATGCGGTGCACGTCGGCAACCATCGCGGCTACCCAGCGCATGTTGAAGTTCTTCTTTAACGGGCCTTCTTCGCCTTCCATCAGCTCGTTGACGTAGCGCTTCACCGGTTCTTCCCAGTGGCGCTGGTTGGACATGTTGATGGCAAATTCCTGGGTAGAAGCAGGAATCGAAATGTCTTCGTGGGTGAGTACGAAGCTGCCCATTTCACGGTCCAGGGTGAAGCCTTTGACGCCGTCGCCCAGGGTCAGCACCAGCATGGTCTGTGGGCCGTAGATCGCGTAGCCGGCAGCAACCTGCTCGGTGCCTGGTTGCAGGAAGGCCTTTTCGTTCAGGGCTTCGTTCTGGCTCAGGTATTCGTTGGGGCAACGCAGCACCGAGAAGATGGTGCCGACCGGTGCGTTAATGTCGATGTTGGACGAACCGTCCAGTGGGTCGAATACCAGCAGGTATGCGCCCTTCGGGTATTTGCCTGGGATCTGGTAGGCATTGTCCATTTCTTCGGACGCCATGCCGGCCAGGTGGCCACCCCATTCGTTGGCTTCGAGCAGGATTTCGTTGGACAGAACGTCCAGTTTCTTCTGCACTTCGCCCTGCACGTTTTCAGTGCCCATGCTGCCCAGGACACCGCCCAGTGCGCCTTTGGAAACGGCGTGGCTGATTTCCTTGCAAGCACGCGCCACCACTTCGATAAGGAAGCGCAGATCGGCAGGCGTGTTGTTGCTGCGGGTCTGCTCGATCAAATAGCGACTCAAGGTAACGCGGGACATGGACGGCTCCGGAGAATGGGGGGCTGAAAACCCGCGCAGTTTAGCGCGAGTCGAGGCTGATTTCCTCTAATCAGAGGATTTAACGCCAATAGAGTTCACGACCAGGCTTGATGTGGGAGGGGGCTTGCCCCCGATTGCGGTCATTCAGTCAATGCATGAGTGACTGATCAACCGCTATCGGGGGCAAGCCCCCTCCCACATTTTTAACCGCGGCCGTCAGTCGAGGGCTTTCCAGATCTCGGTGGCATATTCGCGGATGGTGCGGTCCGAGCTGAACCAGCCCATGCGCGCTGTGTTGAGCACGGCCGAGCGCCACCAGGCCTTGGAGTCGTGCCAATGCGCCTCGACCCGCGCCTGGGCGTCCCAGTAGGCGTCAAAGTCGGCACACACCAGGAACCGGTCGTAGTCGATCAGCCCATCGATCAGGCCCACATAGCGGCCCGGGTCGTCCGGCGAAAACACCCCGCCACGGATCGCTTGCAGCACATCATTCAAACGATGGGAGGCTGCGATATCCGGCCCGGCGTTGAACTCGCCGGCGTGTTTGCGGGCCTCCACCTGCTGGGCACTGAGGCCAAAGATAAACATGTGCTCGGCGCCGACACGCTCGTGCATCTCCACGTTGGCGCCGTCCATGGTGCCGATGGTCAGCGCGCCGTTGAGGCCGAACTTCATGTTGCTGGTGCCGGACGCTTCGAAACCGGCGGTGGAAATCTGCTCCGACAAATCCGCTGCCGGAATGATGCTTTCCGCCAGGCTGACGTTGTAGTTGGGCAGGAACACCACCTTGAGCAAACCGCGCACGGTCGGGTCGTTGTTGACGGTGCGGGCGATGTCGTTGGTCAGCTTGATGATCAGCTTGGCCTGGTGGTAGCTGGCTGCCGCCTTGCCGGCAAAGATCTTGACCCGAGGCACCCAGTCGATGCCCGGCTCGGCACGGATCGCCTGGTACAGCGCCACGGTGTGCAGCAGGTTGAGCAGTTGGCGCTTGTATTCGTGGATGCGCTTGACCTGCACGTCGAACATCGCCGCCGGGTTGATCGCAATGCCCAGGCGCTCATGGATGATCTGCGCCAGGGCGCGCTTGCTGTGCAGGCGCTGCTCAGCGAACGCTTTGCGGAAGGCCGGTTTCTCGGCAAAGGGTTCCAACTCGATAAGACGCTGCTCGGGCTGGTCGAGAATATCCGGGCCCAGGGCTTCCACCAGCATATCGGTCAACTTGGGGTTGGCCTGATACAGCCAACGACGGAAGGTAATGCCGTTGGTTTTGTTGTTAATGCGCTCGGGGTAGAGCTTGTGCAGCTCGGAGAACACCGTGCTGCGCATCAGTTGGGTATGCAAACCGGACACGCCGTTGACGCTATGGGAGCCCAGGAACGCCAGGTTGCCCATGCGCACGCGGCGGCCGTTGTCTTCTTCGATCAGCGACACAGCGCGCAAAACATCGAAGTCGTGGATGCCTTTGGCACGCAGCGAGTCGATATGCTGGGCGTTGATCAGGTAGATGATCTGCATATGCCGGGGCAGCATGCGTTCCATCAAACCTACCGGCCAGGTTTCCAGCGCTTCGGGCAGCAGGGTGTGGTTGGTATACGAAAGGGTCTCGACGGTGACATCCCACGCGGCTTCCCAGGGAATGTCATGCAAATCGACCAGCTGGCGCATCAACTCGGCCACGGCGATGGACGGGTGGGTGTCGTTGAGTTGGATGGCGGCGTGCTCGCCCAGGCTCAGTACCGAACCGTGCATGTTCTTGTGGCGGCGCAACAAGTCCTGCAGGGACGCGGAGACGAAGAAATATTCCTGGCGCAGGCGCAGTTCCTGCCCTGCTTCGGTGCTGTCGGCCGGGTAAAGCACTCGGGAGATGCTTTCGGCGCGGGCCACTTCGGCGACGGCGCCCAAATGGTCACCGGCATTAAAGCGCTCCAGGTGCAGGTCTTCTACGGCCCGTGCACGCCAGAGGCGCAGGGTGTTGACGCTGGCCCCGCGCCAGCCGACGACCGGCGTGTCATAGGCCACGGCACGTACGGTTTCGTTGGGCGACCACACCTGGATCATCTTGCCGGAGGCGTCCGCAATGGTTTCAACGCTCCCGCCAAACCCGATCGGGTAAATCACCTCGGCGCGCTCGAATTCCCAAGGGTTGCCGAAATCCAGCCAGCGTTCGGTCTGCTCCTGCTGCCAACCGTCGACAATGGCCTGGCGGAACAAGCCGTGTTCATAACGAATGCCGTAACCGTGGCCCGCAATGCCCAGCGTCGACATGCTTTCCATAAAGCACGCCGCCAGACGGCCCAGACCACCGTTGCCGAGCGCCGCGTCGGGCTCCAGCAGGCGGATGCGCTCCAGATCCACGCCCAGCTCCGACAGCGCTTCGCGAGCGATCTCCAGCACACCCAGGTTGCTCAGGCTGTCGTAGAGCAAGCGGCCGATGAGAAATTCCAGGGACAGGTAATAAACACGCTTCTGGCCTTTGCGATAAATACGCCGCGTGTGGTCCATCCAGTGGTCGACCATCTGGTCGCGGGCGGCCAGGGCAATGGCTTCGAACCAGTCATGATCGAAGGCGTGATCCGGGTCCTTGCCCACCGCGTAGGTGAGTTTGGTCAAGACAGCATCGCGGAATGCGGCTACCTCTGCTTCTCGTGCAAGCGGTTCCTGAGACATCGGTGCGACCTCGGGCGAGATTGAAGGAGTTGCTAGAGCCTAGTCGGTCTGACAGACGGTAGACGTGCTGGTTCGGCAGTTTTTTAACTCATTCGCCATGGACTGAATTTGATGCAGGGGTCGTGCCCGATCAGGCAGTGGCCAAACCTTTGAGCTGAAACCTGCAAAATATTGTTCAAAAAACCACCAATCCCGGTATGATCCCGCGCCCGTATACCGCCCCACCCTGGAACCCTGATGAAGCCTCAACTGATCGCCGCCGCGGAACTCGACCGTTTAGAGACCTGGCAGAAATATTCCGCCCACATGTGCGGCGGCTGCGTGTCCAGCTGCTGCACCCTACCGGTTGAGGTGAAGATCAAGGACCTGATCCGCATTGGCATCGTCGATGAGTTCGAGCGCGGCGATCCGCCGAAGAACATCGCCAAGCGTTTGCAGAAAGAAGGCATCGTCGAGCGGTACAACAACAAGTCCGAAATTTTTACCCTGCAGCGCATGAGCAACAACGACTGCCTGTACCTGGATCGTAAGACGCGCTTTTGCACTATTTATGACAAGCGCCCGGATACGTGCCGCAACCACCCGAAAATCGGGCCGCGGCCGGGGTATTGCGCGTATAAGCCCAAGGAAGTGGTGCGCGAGACTAACTTCAAGACCCTCGACAAGTTCTAAGTTTTTGATCGTTCCCACGCTCTGCGTGGGAATGCAGCTGTGGACGCTCTGCGTCCGCTCTTGAAAGCAGGACGCGGAGCGTCCCACGCGGCGTTCCCACGCGAAGCGTGGGAACGATCACAACGGCACAGTCACCACAAAACCTGCAGGCATAAAAAAACGCCCCCGGCCTTTCGACCGGGGGCGTTTTTCATTCAGCTTGAGTTAACTCAGTTCTTGGCTTTCTTGGCAGCGCGGGTACGCTCGCCTTCGTCCAGGATCTTCTTACGCAGGCGGATCGACTTAGGCGTGACTTCGCACAGCTCGTCGTCCTGGATGAATTCCAGGGCCTGTTCCAGGGTGAAGCGAACAGGTGGAACCAGAGCGATGGTTTCGTCTTTGCCCGAAGCACGCATGTTGTCGAGCTTCTTGCCTTTGGTTGGGTTGACACCCATGTCGTTGTCACGGCTGTTCAGACCAACGATCTGGCCGTTGTAGATCTCTTGACCGTGTTCAACGAACAGCTTGCCACGCGCCTGGAGGGTTTCCAGGGAGTAGGTCAGCGCCTTGCCGGTTTCTACCGATACCAGAACACCGTTCTGACGGCCGGACATGTCGCCGGACTTCATGGTGTCGTAGCGATCGAAGATCGAGGTCAGGATGCCAGCACCGTTGGTCAGGGTCAGGAACTGGTTACGGAAACCGATCAGACCACGAGCAGGGATGTTGTATTCCAGACGCACACGGCCTTTGCCATCCGGCACCATGTTGGTCAGGTCGCCCTTACGCAGGCCCATCTCTTCCATGACCTTGCCCTGGGATTCTTCAGGGGTGTCGATGGTGACGTTTTCGAACGGTTCCTGCTTCACGCCGTCAACCTGACGGATGATCACTTCCGGACGACCAACACCCATTTCGAAGCCTTCGCGACGCATGGTTTCGATCAGTACCGAGAGGTGCAGCTCACCACGGCCGGAGACCTTGAACTTGTCAGCCGAGTCGCCTTCTTCAACGCGCAGAGCAACGTTGTACAGCAGCTCTTTGTCCAGACGCTCCTTGATGTTACGGGAGGTCACGAACTTGCCTTCTTTACCGCAGAAAGGCGAGTCGTTTACCTGGAAGGTCATGGAAACGGTTGGCTCGTCAACGGTCAGAGGCTTCATCGCCTCGACGTTGTCCGGCTGGCACAGGGTGTCGGAGATGAACAGCGAGTCCATACCGCTCACGCATACGATGTCGCCAGCGAAAGCTTCTTCAACGTCGATGCGGTGCAGGCCGTGGTGACCCATCAGCTTCAGGATACGACCGTTACGCTTCTTGCCGTCAGCGCCGATAGCAACAACCGGGGTGTTCGGCTTGACGCTACCACGAGCGATACGGCCAACGCCGATAACACCCAGGAAGCTGTTGTAGTCCAGTGCCGAGATTTGCATCTGGAACGGGCCTTCACGGTCGACTTTCGGTGCTGGTACGTTGTCGACGATCGACTGGTACAGCGGGGTCATGTCTTCAGCCATGTCGGTGTGGTCAAGACCAGCAATACCGTTCAGGGCCGAGGCGTAGATGACTTGGAAGTCCAGCTGTTCTTCGGTAGCACCCAGGTTGTCGAACAGGTCGAAGATCTGGTCCAGAACCCAGTCCGGACGCGCGCCTGGACGGTCAACCTTGTTGATGCACACGATCGGACGCAGGCCGGCTTCGAAAGCCTTCTTGGTCACGAAACGGGTTTGCGGCATAGGGCCGTCTTGAGCGTCAACCAGCAGCAGAACGGAGTCAACCATCGACATTACGCGTTCTACTTCGCCGCCGAAGTCGGCGTGGCCCGGGGTATCCACGATGTTGATGTGGTAGCCGTTCCAGTTGATAGCGGTGTTTTTAGCCAGGATGGTAATACCGCGCTCTTTTTCCTGGTCGTTGGAGTCCATCACGCGCTCGTCGTTGAGCTCGTTGCGCTCCAGGGTGCCGGATTGACGCAGGAGTTTGTCTACCAGGGTGGTTTTACCATGGTCAACGTGAGCAATGATGGCGATGTTACGTAGATTTTCGATCACTTGTGTATCTCGATCAGAGGATTCGGTGTGCTGACAGGTCGTGGCAGCGATTAACAGTAGAGTCAGGCCTTGCCGTTACAGCTTGACGGCAGAGTCGGGGGGCCGGTGACGCAGGCCACAGGCAAACAGCCCCGGGCTCTTAGCTCGGTCGATAAACGCGCACATTGGCATGCCCCTCACTGAGCAAATGGTGGGCATGCAGGCGACTCATCACGCCTTTGTCGCAATACAGCAGGTACTGACGGCTGTCATCCAGTTCCTTGAAACGCGCGTTCAATGCATAGAACGGCAGCGTTTGTACGTCGATGCCAGGAATCTCCAGCGGCTCGTCGTCGGCGGCATCCGGGTGACGGATGTCGATGATGATCTGGCCGGCCAGGGCTTCGCTGACTTCTTCGATCTGCACATCCTGGCCCAATTCGTCGATCACTCGATCGATTGGCACCAGCTTGGCGTTCTCGAGCGCACGCTCCAGAATCGCCATGTCGAATTCTTTTTCTTCATGCTCCACGCGGTGACGCTTGGCGTGGGTCTTGGGGTTCACCGAAATGACCCCGCAGTATTCAGGCATATGCTTGGCAAAGTCGGCGGTGCCGATTTGCTCGGCCAGGTCGATGATGTCCTGCTTGTGGCTGGCGATCAGCGGGCGCAGCACCAGCTTCTCGGTCACGCAATCAATGATCGACAGGTTCGGCAGCGTCTGGCTGGAAACCTGGGAAATCGCTTCGCCGGTCACCAGGGCGTCGATCTGCAATTGATCGGCGATTCGGGACGCAGCGCGCAACATCATACGCTTCAATACTACGCCCATATGACTGTTATCGACTTTGCCGAGAATTTCGCCCAGCACTTCCTCGAACGGTACGCTTACAAATAGCACGCGCTGGGAGCTGCCGTATTTCTTCCAGATAAAGTGCGCGACTTCCATCACGCCCAATTCGTGTGCACGCCCGCCCAGGTTGAAGAAGCAGAAATGGCTCATCAGGCCGCGACGCATGATCTGGTAGGCCGCCACCGTGGAATCGAAACCGCCGGACATCAATACCAGGGTCTGTTCCAGGGCACCCAGCGGGTAGCCGCCGATGCTGTTGTGCTGGCTGTGGATCACGAACAACCGTTGGTCGCGAATTTCCATGCGCACTTCAATTTGCGGCGCTTTGAGGGAAATTCCAGCGGCACCGCACTCGCGACGCAGCTTGCTGCCGACGTATTTCTCGACATCCATGGAGCTGAACGGGTGCTTGCCGGCACGCTTGCAACGCACCGAAAAAATCTTGCCTTCAAGCGCATTGCCGTAGTGCTGCTTGCACTTTTCGGTGATGTCGTCGAAGTCGCCCAGCGGGTACTCATCCACCTGCAGGAAATGCGCGATGCCCGGCATGCAGCTCAGGCGCTCGGTCATGTCCTTCAAGGCTTTGGCGTCGGTAATGCGGGTTTCCAGCTCGAGGTTGTCCCACACGCCGTTCACCACCACAGCCGGGTCCAGGTCACGGAGCACGGCACGGATGTTCTTGGCCAACTGACGGATGAAACGCGTCCGTACCGGTCGGCTTTTGATGGTGATCTCGGGGAAGACTTTAACGATTAATTTCATGGAAACAGCGCGCGCCGGGCCTGCTGAAAAAGGGGGGCGCGGATTATAGCGGAAATCGCTCAAGGTTTAACCAGTTAATATGCATTGCCTACGCAATGCACCAAAACGGGTCATTTACACAAATAAACGCTACATTGCAGTGCGCGATTTATGCCGTTTTTGCCGATTGCACCGTTATAGGGGCTATTTTGAGGCAAAACGGCCATGTTGGCGCACTGGCATGCAATTTGCTCTCTTGTGAGGCAGGTTGCCTTGGCGGAGTATCCGCGCCGGCATCACCCAAATTCTAAGGGCTAACTCCACTACCCAAGCCCGAAGCCACCCGGAGGACACCATGTCGAAGTCGGTTCAACTCATCAAAGATCATGACGTTAAATGGATTGATCTGCGCTTCACGGACACAAAAGGCACTCAGCACCACGTGACCATGCCGGCTCGCGATGCGCTGGAAGATGACTTCTTCGAAGTCGGCAAGATGTTCGACGGTTCCTCCATCGCCGGCTGGAAAGGCATCGAAGCCTCCGACATGATCCTGCTGCCAGACGACAGCACCGCCGTACTCGACCCGTTCACCGAAGAGCCAACCCTGATCCTGGTGTGCGACATCATCGAGCCTTCGACCATGCAAGGCTATGACCGCGACCCACGCGCCATCGCCCACCGTGCCGAGGAATACCTGAAGTCCACCGGTATCGGCGACACCGCATTCTTCGGCCCTGAGCCAGAGTTCTTCATCTTCGACTCGGTCAAGTTCAAATCCGACATCTCCGGCTCCATGTTCAAGATTTTCTCCGAGCAAGGTTCGTGGATGTCCGACCAGGACGTGGAAGGCGGCAACAAAGGCCACCGTCCAGGCGTGAAAGGCGGCTACTTCCCAGTACCACCGTTCGACTTCGACCATGAAATCCGTACCTCCATGTGCAACGCACTGGAAGAAATGGGCCAGACCGTTGAAGTTCACCACCACGAAGTGGCGACTGCCGGCCAGAACGAAATCGGCGTGAAATTCAACACGCTGGTGAAGAAGGCTGACGAAGTTCAAACTCTGAAATACTGCGTGCACAACGTTGCCGATGCCTATGGCCGCACCGCTACCTTCATGCCTAAGCCGCTGTACGGCGATAACGGCTCAGGCATGCACGTTCACGTATCGATTTCCAAAGACGGCAAGAACACCTTCGCTGGCGAAGGCTATGCCGGCCTGTCCGATACCGCCCTGTACTTCATCGGCGGCATCATCAAGCACGGCAAGGCCCTGAACGGCTTCACCAACCCGTCGACCAACTCCTACAAGCGTCTGGTCCCAGGTTTTGAAGCGCCGGTGATGCTGGCCTACTCGGCACGCAACCGCTCCGCCTCGATCCGTATTCCTTACGTCAACAGCCCTAAAGGCCGTCGTATCGAAGCGCGCTTCCCAGACCCGGCTGCCAACCCTTACCTGGCCTTCGCCGCCCTGATGATGGCCGGCCTGGACGGTATCCAGAACAAGATCCACCCTGGCGACGCCGCCGACAAAAACTTGTACGACCTGCCGCCTGAAGAGGCCAAAGAGATCCCACAAGTGTGCGGCAGCCTGAAAGAAGCCCTGGAAGAGCTGGACAAGGGCCGTGCGTTCCTGACCAAAGGCGGCGTTTTCAGCGACGACTTCATCGACGCTTACATCGCCCTGAAAAGCGAAGAAGAAATCAAAGTACGCACCTTCGTACACCCACTGGAATACGAGCTGTACTACAGCTGCTGATCCGGTAGCGCTGCTTGAGGCAGCGTGATGAAAAAGACCTCCTTCGGGAGGTCTTTTTTTTGCCTGGGCGTTACGCTAGCCCAACTCTTCAAACCCAATCAAAGTGTAGGAGCTGGCTTGCCTGCGATAGCGCACTGCCGGCCACCTGCTGTATCACTGACACACCGCCATCGCGGGCAAGCCCGCTCCCACAGGAGATCACCTTTGAGATATCGACTTGTATTTGCCCTGCTGCTCATCAGTGCCAGTGCGAGCGCAGCGCCGCCTACGCTCGAACCCCTGCTCAACAGCATCGCCGAACGCCTGGAGATTGCCGACCAGGTAGCACTGAGCAAGTGGGACAGCCACAAGCCCGTGGAGGACAAGAAGCGCGAACAAGAGGTGATCGCCAGCGTCACTGCCCAGGCGCCGAGCTACAAGCTGGACCCGGCCGCTGCCGAGCAGTTCTTCGCCGCCCAGATCGAAGCCAACAAACTGGTGCAATATACCCACCTGTCCGACTGGCAGTTCCAGGGTAAAGCGCCCGACGACCCGCGCCCGGACCTGGTCCAGCAGATTCGCCCGCAATTGGACGCGCTGCAAAAAAGGCTGCTGCAGCAGTTGGCTGACTTCACGCCCCTGCGCACAGACCCCAAATGCCCCCAATGGCTGGCCGAGGCCGTGCACGAACCGCTGAATGATCCGCTGCGCCAGCTGGCGATGATCCGCGCCACCGCCGAGCTTTGCATCTATAAAGGTTAAAAGGACTGCAAATCCAATTAAAAATGTGGGAGCTGGCTTGCCTGCGATAACGGTGTTGAATGCACCACAGCTATCGCAGGCAAGCCAGCTCCCACACTGACTGCGATTTGCCTTCAATCTTCAGTGGCTGAACAACCTTCACAAAACCGCACTATATTGGTGCGATAGCCTGCACCCTTCTCAATTGCCCAGCCCATTTTGGTTCGAAACTTCCCGTTGAGGCTGGCAGAACGCCACAGTTTCGCGCCTGAACCCCTTATTTCAGGGCATTAGCGCTTCTTTTCGGAGCCTTGGTTTGGTTTTTGCATTTTCCTTGTATCAGCGTGTGCCTCAAGCCCGCGCCTTGCTCCAAAAGAGGTCCCGATGACCATCAGCGATGCACTGCACCGTTTGTTACTCGACAACCTGACCACCGCGACCATCCTGCTCAATGCCGACCTGCGCCTTGAGTACATGAACCCGGCGGCGGAGATGCTCCTGGCGATCAGCGGCCAGCGCAGCCATGGGCAGTTCATCAGCGAATTGTTCACCGAGTCGGCCGAAGCCTTGAGCTCGTTGCGCCAGGCCGTGGAGCAGGCACACCCGTTCACCAAGCGCGAAGCGATGCTCACCGCGCTGACCGGGCAAACGTTGACCGTCGACTACGCCGTAACCCCAATCCTGAGCAATGGCGCGACCCTGTTGCTGCTCGAAGTCCACCCCCGCGACCGCCTGCTGCGTATCACCAAGGAGGAAGCACAGCTGTCCAAGCAAGAAACCAGCAAGATGCTGGTGCGCGGCCTCGCCCATGAGATCAAGAACCCGTTGGGCGGCATTCGCGGCGCGGCACAGTTGTTGTCCCGCGAGCTGCCGGACGAGCACCTCAAGGACTACACCAACGTCATCATCGAAGAAGCCGACCGTCTGCGTAACCTGGTAGACCGTATGCTCGGCTCCAACAAGCTGCCGTCCCTGGCGATGACCAACGTGCATGAGGTGCTGGAGCGCGTCTGCCAATTGGTCGAGGCCGAAAGCCAAGGTTGCATCACCTTGGTGCGCGACTACGACCCAAGCATTCCCGACGTGTTGATCGACCGCGAGCAGATGATCCAGGCGGTGCTCAACATCGTGCGCAACGCCATGCAGGCCATCAGCAGCCAGAACGAGCTGCGCCTGGGCCGCATCAGTTTGCGCACCCGCGCCCTGCGCCAGTTCACCATCGGCCATGTGCGCCATCGCCTGGTGACCAAGGTCGAGATCATCGACAACGGCCCCGGCATTCCTGCGGAGCTGCAGGAAACCATCTTTTTTCCCATGGTCAGCGGCCGCCCGGACGGTACCGGGCTGGGCCTGGCCATTACCCAGAACATCATCAGCCAGCACCAGGGCCTGATCGAATGTGAGAGCCACCCCGGCCACACCACGTTCTCGATCTTCCTGCCATTGGAACAAGGAGCCCCCACGACATGAGCCGTAGTGAAACTGTCTGGATCGTCGACGACGACCGTTCTATCCGCTGGGTCCTCGAAAAAGCCTTGCAACAAGAAGGCATGACCACCCAGAGCTTCGACAGCGCCGATGGGGTGATGAGCCGCCTGGCACGTCAGCAACCGGACGTGATCATTTCCGATATCCGCATGCCTGGGGCCAGTGGCCTGGACTTGCTGGCGCGCATTCGCGAGCAGCACCCGCGCTTGCCGGTGATCATCATGACCGCCCACTCGGACCTGGACAGCGCTGTCGCGTCCTATCAGGGCGGCGCCTTTGAATACCTGCCCAAGCCATTCGATGTGGATGAGGCGGTGGCGCTGGTCAAGCGCGCCAACCAGCACGCCCAGGAACAACAGAACCAGGAAGCGCCGCCGACCCTGACCCGTACTCCGGAAATCATCGGGGAAGCGCCGGCGATGCAGGAAGTGTTTCGCGCCATCGGGCGCTTGAGCCATTCCAACATCACCGTGTTGATCAACGGCGAATCGGGGACCGGTAAAGAACTGGTGGCCCACGCCCTGCACCGCCACAGCCCTCGGGCGGCCTCGCCGTTTATCGCACTGAATATGGCGGCGATTCCCAAGGATTTGATGGAGTCCGAGTTGTTCGGCCATGAAAAAGGCGCGTTCACCGGGGCAGCCAACCTGCGTCGCGGACGCTTTGAACAGGCGGACGGCGGCACACTGTTCCTTGATGAAATCGGCGACATGCCGGCCGACACCCAGACTCGCTTGCTGCGCGTGCTGGCTGACGGCGAGTTCTATCGTGTGGGCGGGCATACGCCGGTGAAGGTGGATGTGCGCATCATCGCGGCCACCCACCAGAACCTGGAAACACTGGTGCATGCGGGTAAATTCCGTGAGGACTTGTTCCACCGCCTCAACGTGATCCGCATCCACATTCCGCGCATGTCGGACCGCCGCGAAGATATCCCTACCCTCGCCCGCCATTTCCTCAGCCGCGCCGCCCTGGAGCTGGCGGTGGAGCCCAAGCTGCTCAAAAGCGAGACCGAGGAATACCTCAAGAATCTGCCGTGGCCCGGCAACGTGCGCCAGCTGGAGAACACCTGCCGCTGGATCACCGTAATGGCCTCCGGGCGCGAAGTGCACATCAGCGACCTGCCGCCGGAGCTGCTGAGCCTGCCGCAGGACTCGGCTCCCGTGACCAACTGGGAACAGGCGCTGCGCCAATGGGCCGACCAGGCCTTGGCACGCGGCCAGTCGAACCTGCTGGACAGCGCCGTGCCAGCGTTCGAGCGGATCATGATCGAGACCGCGCTCAAACACACCGCCGGCCGCCGCCGTGATGCCGCCGTGCTGCTGGGTTGGGGGCGCAATACCCTGACGCGCAAGATCAAGGAATTGGGGATGAAGGTGGATGGTGGGGATGATGACGAGGGTGATGAAGCCTGAACCCCAAGACCGCTGAAGGCCCCGTGTGGGAGCCGGGCTTGCCAGCGATGACGGTGTGTCAGTCACCCAGTATAGGGCTGACACGCCGTCATCGCAGGCAAGCCAGCTCCCACATTGGTTTTGTGCAATGCCTGCAGACTGTGCACCGCTTCAATGCACGATGAACCGGCATTGAGCACAGACCAGAAAACTCGCATATCGCTTTTGCTACAAATTTCTTGGCAGTAGAAACAAACAAAGCCCCGTATTCCGGGGCTTTGCGCTTTTTGGCATTTTTTTCCAGCAGCAATTGCAAGTTTTGGCACGCCCCCTGCAATAACCCCAGTACTACCCAGTTTCGGGGACCTTGGTACAGGCAGGCCGAGAATCCCCTCTTTAACACCGAAGCCTTAGGCTTCACCCCGTTTTGGGAGCCCTGGTACAGGCAGGCCGGGAACTCCCTCTTTTATTGCTCTTGGAGATGGATCTCCAGCCGCCAGCGGCCATCGACCTCTGCACCGCTCCACTCCCCACGCAACGGCCGAGCCGCCACCAGGTTCAGCAGCAGGCCAGCATCGGTCTTGCGTATGCGCCAATTCACGTCCTTGTCATTGACCTTGAGCTGCCCGCTGGCAGCCTTGCCCTGGGCGTCAAACAGCAACGCCACGGTGCCGTCGATATGCTCGCCGTGCAGCTTGGGTTCGTCGTTGAACCACACCACCAAACCATCCGCCGCAGGTTCTACCTGTTGCAGCTCAAGCGGCTCGGGGGTGGTCAAGCGACCGATCATCAAGCCAATCATCAAGCCGACAATCGCCAATGAGCCCAACACCCTCGGCAATAGCTTCGGTCTCGGGTCGTCTTCGGGGGTAGAATGCAGCGCATCTTTGCCTTCGGAGCCGTGCATGTTTCACGTCATCCTTTTTCAACCAGAAATTCCGCCGAATACCGGCAACGTTATCAGGCTGTGCGCCAACAGTGGCTGCCACCTGCATTTGATCGAGCCGCTGGGCTTTGACATGGACGACAAGCGCCTGCGCCGCGCCGGGCTGGACTACCACGAGTACGCCACCCTCAAGCGCCATGCCGACCTGGCCAGTTGCCTGGAGAGCCTGGGCCACCCTCGGCTGTTCGCGTTCACCACCAAGGGCTCGCGGCCGTTTCACGATGCCAGCTTTGCCGAGGGCGATGCCTTCCTGTTCGGCCCGGAAAGCCGGGGCCTGCCGGCCGAGGTGCTCGACGCATTGCCCGATGGCCATCGCCTGCGCTTGCCGATGCGTGAAGGCTGCCGCAGCCTGAACCTGTCGAACACCGTGGCCGTCGCTGTTTACGAAGGCTGGCGACAACTGGGCTTTAAATAAAACGCAAAACAAATGTGGGAGGGGGCTTGGGTGGGAGCCGGGCTTGCCCGCGATGCAGGCACCTCGGTGTGTCAGTCACACCGCAGTGATGCTATCGCAGGCAAGCCAGCTCCCACCCAAGCCCGCTCCCACATTTTTGATCGGCGCCGCTCAAAAAATCATTGAACGGTCGGAGCGCCTTCCTGTTGCATGCGCTGCAGCTCTTGGGCGTACAGGGCATCGAAGTTCACCGGGGCTAGCATCAGGGCCGGGAACGAACCACGGGTGACCAGGCTGTCCAGGGTCTCACGGGCATACGGGAACAGGATGTTCGGGCAGAACGCGCCCAGGGTGTGGCTCATGGACGCTTCGTCCAGACCCTGGATCAGGAAGATACCGGCCTGTTGCACTTCAGCGATGAAAGCGACCTCTTCACCATTCTTGACGGTGACCGACAGGGTCAGCACGACTTCGTGGAAGTCGCCTTCCAGGGCTTTCTGACGGGTGTTCAGGTCCAGCGCAACGCTTGGGGTCCATTCCTGACGGAAGATCGCCGGGCTTTTCGGCGCTTCGAACGACAGGTCGCGCACGTAGATGCGCTGCAGCGAAAACTGTGGGCCTTGAGCTTCTGCTGCTTCGGTATTCTGTTGATCAGTCATCGCAGATCCTTCTTTATCTTGGGGTTCTTAAGGGGTTGGCAGTCAGACGGACAGCAGCGCATCAAGTTTACCGGCGCGCTCCAGAGCGAACAGGTCATCGCAACCACCGATATGCCGGGTGCCGATCCAGATCTGCGGGACCGACGTGCGGCCAGCCTTCTGGGCCATTTCGGCGCGCACCTGAGGCTTGCCATCAACCTTGATCTCTTCGAAGGCGACCTTCTTGCTCTGCAGCAGCTGCTTGGCTCGAATGCAAAACGGGCAATAATCGCTGGAATATACGACAACCTGGCTCATATCACTTCACCAACGGCAAGTTATCGCCACGCCAGCTGCTGATACCACCCGACAGCTTGGCGGCGGTGAAGCCGGTCTTGAGCATCTCGCGGGCGTGGGTGCCCGAGTGCTGGCCTTGGGCGTCGACCAGGATAATGGTCTTGGCCTTGTATTTTTCCAGCTCGGCCAAGCGCGCGATCAGCTTGTCCTGAGGAATGTTCAGGGCACCAACGATATGGCCGGCGGCATAATCCTTGGCCGGGCGAATATCGACGACAACGGCCTCATCCTTGTTGACCAGGGCGGTCAGCTCCGACGTGCTCAGGCTGCGACCACCGCGGCTCAGTTCATGCGCGATCAGCAGCGCCAGCAGGATGACGAAGGCACCCACGAGCAGGTAGTGGGCAGTGGCAAATGCAATCAGGTGATCAACCATCAAGGAGGTTCCAGGGCGTTAAAATGGCGGTAAGTATACACAGCCGCCAAGGAGGGCCAACCCCCGTAAAGCGGTGACGCGCTCGGAACTTCGCTTTAAACTGCCACTCCCTTTTCCATTGTCTTCCTTTATTACCGCCGCGAGAGGATCTATGACTACCACGCCTAAACCTTTGGTCCTGATAATTCTCGATGGCTTCGGACACAGTGAAAGCCACCACGACAACGCCGTGTACTCGGCCAACAAGCCCGTGCTGGACCGCCTGACTGCAACGGTTCCCAACGGTTTGATCTCAGGTTCCGGCATGGACGTGGGCCTGCCGGAGGGCCAGATGGGTAACTCGGAAGTCGGCCACATGAACCTCGGCGCCGGACGAGTGGTATATCAAGACTTCACGCGTGTGACCAAAGCGATCCGCGAGGGTGAGTTTTTCGAGAACCCGACCATCTGCGCGGCGGTCGATAAAGCCGTCGCCGCCGGTAAAGCCGTGCACTTCATGGGCCTGTTGTCGGACGGCGGCGTACATAGCCATCAGGATCACTTGGTCGCCATGGCCGAACTGGCGTTCAAGCGCGGTGCCGACAAGATCTACCTGCACGCCTTCCTCGACGGCCGCGACACACCGCCCAAAAGTGCGCAATCGTCGATCGAGCTGCTCGACGCCACCTTCGCCGCCCTGGGCAAGGGCCGCATCGCCAGCCTGGTGGGCCGTTACTTCGCCATGGACCGCGATAACCGCTGGGACCGTGTCGCCCAGGCCTACAACCTGATCGTCGAAGGCCAGGCCGAATTCAACGCGGCCACCGCCCAGGAAGGCCTGGAAGCAGCCTACGCCCGTGGCGAGAGCGATGAGTTCGTCAAGGCCACCACCATCGGCGAGCCGGTGAAGGTCGAAGACGGCGACGCCATGGTGTTCATGAACTTCCGCGCCGACCGCGCCCGTGAACTGAGCCATGTGTTCGTCGATGAAGGCTTCAAGGACTTCGAGCGCGCACGCCAGCCAAAGGTCGAGTTCGTCATGCTTACCCAATACGCCGCCAACATCCCGGCCCCGTCGGCATTCGCCCCGGGCAGCCTGGAGAACGTGCTGGGCGACTACCTGGCTAAAAACGGCAAGACCCAGCTGCGCATCGCCGAAACCGAGAAATACGCCCACGTGACGTTCTTCTTCTCCGGTGGCCGCGAAGAGCCGTTCCCCGGCGAAGAGCGCATCCTGATCCCGTCGCCAAAAGTCGCTACCTACGACTTGCAGCCGGAAATGAGCGCACCGGAAGTGACCGACAAGATCGTCGACGCCATTGATCACCAGCGTTATGACGTGATCGTCGTCAACTACGCCAACGGCGACATGGTTGGCCACAGCGGCAACCTGGAAGCGGCGGTCAAGGCCGTGGAATGCCTGGATAAATGTGTTGGCCGCATCGTCGACGCGCTGGAAAAAGTCGGCGGCGAAGCACTGATCACCGCCGACCACGGCAACTGCGAACAGATGTCCGACGAATCCACTGGTCAGGCTCACACAGCCCACACCACCGAGCCGGTACCGTTCATCTATGTCGGCAAACGTGACCTGAAAGTGCGGGAAGGTGGCGTGCTGGCGGATGTGGCGCCGACCATGCTGAAACTGATGGGGCTGGAGCAACCGAAGGAGATGACCGGGACCTCGATCCTGGTCTGATCCAAAGTACGCCACAAAACAGTGTGGGAGCGGGCTTGCCCGCGATAGCGGCTAATCAGTCGACATCTATGTCGCTGACCCACCGCAATCGCGGGCAAGCCCGCTCCCACATTGGTTTTGTGGTGTTTGATAGATGTCTTTTTGCCATACCATCGCCACTCGGCGGCTATCTTGCCCTACCGCCCCAATTGGGCGTTTTTTTTGCAGCGCTTGGCGGGCATACTAGGCCGTCCTTTTCCCCTGGTGTCGCCCGCCTCTATGCTTCGCGCCTTGATCACCCTTGCTCTTGTCTGCCTGCTCCAACCGGCATTTGCCGATGAGCGCGCACAAACCCAACAACAGTTGGACGCTACGCGTCAGGACATTACCGAGCTGAAAAAACTGCTCGGCAAGCTCCAGGAAGAAAAATCCGGGGTGCAGAAAGACCTGCGCGGCACGGAAACCGAGATGGGCAAGCTGGAGAAGCAGGTCCAGGAGCTGCAAAAAGAACTAAAGAAGAGCGAGTCGGAACTGGAGCGACTCGACGCTGAGAAAAAAAAACTCCAGAGCGCACGCGTTGAACAGCAACGCCTGATCGCGATCCAGGCCCGTGCCGCGTACCAGAGCGGACGCCAGGAGTACCTCAAGCTGCTGCTCAACCAGCAGAACCCGGAAAAATTCGCCCGTACCCTCACCTATTACGACTACCTGAGCCAGGCACGCCTGGCGCAATTGAAGGGGTTTAACGAAACCCTGCGCCAATTGGCCAATGTCGAGCAGGAGATTGCCGACCAGCAATCGCAACTGCTCGACCAGAAAACCGCCCTCGACACCCAGCGTGATCAGTTGGACAAGGTGCGCAAGGAACGCCAGCAGGCCCTGGCCAAGCTCAACAGCGACGTAAAAGCCCGCGACGCCAAGCTCCAGGCCCGCGAGCAGGACCAGGCCGACCTGGCCAAAGTCCTCAAGACTATCGAAGAAACCCTGGCCCGCCAGGCACGCGAGGCCGAAGAAGCGCGGCAAAAAGCGCTGATCGCCCAGCAGGAAGCCGAAAAAAAGCGTCAGCGTGAGGCCGAACTGGCTGCCACCAGCGACGCTCCGGCCCCGCGCAAACCGGCGCGTGCAGCCCCTGGCCCGCTGGTTTCCAGCAGTGGCGAGTCCTTCGGTGGCCCTTTTGCTTCAGCTCGGGGCAAACTTCCATGGCCGGTTGATGGTCGATTACTGGCACGCTTTGGGGAAACCCGTGGCGATGACACCCGTGCCAAGTGGGATGGCGTGATGATCAGCGCCTCTGCCGGCAGCCAGGTCCACGCCGTGCATGGTGGGCGCGTGGTGTTCGCCGATTGGTTGCGGGGCGCCGGCTTGCTGGTGATTCTTGACCACGGTAATGGCTATTTGAGCCTTTACGGCCACAATCAGACACTACTCAAGTCGGCAGGTGATGTTGTAAAAGCCGGTGAATCCATCTCCACTGTCGGTAACAGTGGTGGTCAGGACACCCCGGCGCTGTACTTTGCTATTCGTCAGCAGGGCCGCCCGAGCGACCCTGCACAATGGTGCCGGTCCCAAGGATAGGGTCGCATCTACATTAGGAGTTCGTTCGACATGCTGCATTTGTCCCGCCTCACTTCGCTGGCCCTGACGATCGCTCTGGTGATCGGCGCGCCTCTGGCTTTTGCCGACCAGGCCGCACCGGCTGCACCTGCCATGGCTGCGACGACCAAGGCGCCATTGCCGCTGGACGAGCTGCGCACCTTTGCCGAGGTCATGGACCGGATCAAGGCAGCGTATGTCGAACCCGTAGACGACAAGGCCCTGCTGGAAAATGCCATCAAGGGCATGCTCAGCAACCTCGACCCGCACTCCGCCTACCTGGGCCCGGAAGATTTCGCCGAGCTGCAGGAAAGCACCAGTGGTGAGTTCGGCGGCCTGGGCATCGAAGTGGGCTCCGAAGACGGCCAGATCAAAGTGGTCTCGCCCATCGACGACACCCCAGCGTCCAAGGCCGGCATCCAGGCCGGCGACCTGATCGTGAAGATCAATGGCCAGCCGACCCGTGGCCAGACCATGACCGAAGCCGTCGACAAGATGCGCGGCAAGCTCGGCCAGAAGATCACCCTCACCCTGGTACGCGACGGCGGCAACCCGTTTGACGTGACCCTGGCCCGTGCGACCATCACGGTCAAGAGCGTGAAGAGCCAGTTGCTGGAGTCGGGCTACGGTTACATCCGTATCACCCAGTTCCAGGTCAAGACCGGCGACGAAGTGGCCAAGGCCCTGGCCAAGCTGCGCAAAGACAACGGCAAGAAGCTCAACGGCATCGTGCTTGACCTGCGTAACAACCCAGGCGGCGTGTTGCAGTCGGCGGTTGAAGTGGTCGACCACTTTGTCACCAAGGGCCTGATCGTTTATACCAAAGGCCGGATTGCCAACTCCGAACTGCGCTTCTCGGCCACCGGCAACGACTTGAGCGAAAACGTGCCGTTGGCGGTGCTGATCAACGGCGGCAGCGCCTCGGCCTCGGAAATCGTCGCCGGCGCCCTGCAAGACCTCAAGCGCGGCGTGCTGATGGGCACCACCAGCTTCGGCAAAGGCTCAGTGCAGACTGTGTTGCCGCTGAACAACGAACGCGCACTGAAGATCACCACGGCGCTGTACTACACGCCTAACGGCCGCTCGATCCAGGCCCAGGGCATCGTGCCGGACATCGAAGTACGCCGCGCCAAGATCACCAACGAGATCGATGGCGAATACTACAAAGAGGCCGATCTGCAAGGTCACCTGGGCAATGGCAACGGCGGCGCCGACCAGCCAACCGGCAGCCGCGCCAAGGCCAAGCCGATGCCCCAGGACGATGACTACCAACTGGCCCAGGCACTCAGCCTGCTCAAGGGCTTGAGCATCACCCGCAGCCGTTGATCATGCGCTTTGCCCTGATCTTCGCTGTGCTGTGCAGCCTGGCAGGGGTCGCTCAAGCGGCCCCTGCCGGCGAACCGCACAAAGCCTACCTGACGCTTATCATCGACGATCTGGGGCAAAACCTGCCTCGGGATCGTCGCGTGCTTGCGCTACCCGGCCCGGTGACCGCCGCCATCATGCCGGACACGCCCCACGCCGCCGAATTCGCCCGTGAGGCCCACAAGGCTGGCAAGATCGTGATCCTGCACATGCCTATGGACCCGGCCACCGGCCCATTCGCCTGGCACCCGGAGCTGTCCATCGAAGAACTGGGCAAGCGCCTGGACGCGGCATTTGAAGCCGTGCCCTACACCGCCGGTATCAACAACCACATGGGCAGCCGCATGACTGCACAACCGGTAGCGATGGCCTGGCTGATGAGTGAGTTGCAACGGCGTCACAAGTTCTTCGTCGACAGCCGCACCAGTGCGCAAACCGTCGCCGCCGCCGAGGCACAGAAGATCGGTTTGGCCCATGTGTCGCGGGATGTATTTCTCGATGACGAACGCACCGAGGCAGCGATTACCACGCAACTGCAGACCGCGATCAAACTGGCACATAAGCAGGGTTCGGCAGTCATGATCGGGCATCCTTACCCACAGACGCTGGCGGTGCTGGAGCGCGAATTGCCCAAGCTCAAGGCCCAGGGCGTGGAGTGGATCGATATCAAGTTGATGATCAGCGTGCGCAGTAATCGGGCGATGGCCGGGCATGGCAAGGACGGTATTTACCGTTAAGGAAGATCGCAAAGATCTACTGTGGGAGCGGGCTTGCCCGCGATGGCGGAGTGTCGGTCACACAGGTATTGGCTGATCCAATGTTATCGCGGGCAACCCCGCTCCCACATTGTTGATCATGTTCATCCTGCCGACTTCAGAGGTAACGCGCCATGATTTCGTCTATACGGCCGCTGTTGCGTAACTCATCCAATGCGGCCTGGAGCCTGGCCACCACCTCATCCGGCACGTCCTTGTTCAACGCCAGGTAAAGCTGCGCACTGTTGAACCGCAACACCGTCTTGAGCCCGTTTACCCCCACCTGCCGCGCCAGGTAACGCCCGGCAGGATCGCCGGTGGCCCACAGGTCGATCTGGCCTTCCATGAGCTTTTGCGCATTGTCCTGGTCACGCAGGGCGACCATCGGCTTGAGCCCCTGCTTGTCGAGGCTTTCGGCAATGGCGTCGCCTTTGTAGGCGCCAATCTTGTAGCGGCGCGCTTGCTCCAGGCTTTCTAGCTGAATCTTGCTGTCGGCCTTGGCCAGCATTACCCAATCATCCGGGCCGATGGGGCCGACCCATTTGAACAAGGCTTCACGGTCTGGCAGACGCGCCATCACAAACACACCGTAACCGGGTTTTTCCAGGGCGAGCTTGTAGATTCGTTCCCACGGGAAGCGCAGGGTCAGGTTGTAGGAAATGCCGGCACGCTGGAAAGTTTCGCGCATGATGTCTACGGCGATGCCTTCGATGTTCTCGTCCTTGGCGAAGTTCTTGCCGTTTTTCGCCATGTTGTAGGGCGGGAAATTTTCCGTCAGCAACACCAGGGAGGCGTCAGACGGTTGTTCGGCGTGTGCCGTAGCCGCCATGAACATGGAGGAACTGGCGAGGGCGAGCAGCAGGTGTTTGAACATGAAGGCTACCGGAATCCATGGCAAGCGCAGAGAGTGCCGCGAGCCTGCCATGGTGTCCAGCAGCGTTTAGCGCACGACGATACCGCGCGCCGCCATATAGGCCTTGGCCTCGGGCACGGTGTATTCACCAAAGTGAAAAATACTCGCCGCCAGCACCGCGCTGGCATGGCCTTCGAGCACGCCATCGGCCAAGTGTTGCAGGTTGCCGACGCCGCCCGACGCGATCACCGGGATGCCCAGGGCATCACTGATGGCGCGGGTGACGCCCAGGTCGAAACCGTTTTTCATGCCGTCCTGGTCCATGCTGGTCAGCAGGATTTCACCGGCGCCCAGGCCTTCCATCTTCATCGCCCACTCCACCGCGTCCAGCCCGGTAGGCTTGCGCCCGCCGTGGGTGAAGATCTCCCAGCGCGGGGTTTCGCCCGGGCCGGAGACCTTCTTGGCGTCGATAGCCACCACGATGCATTGCGAGCCGAAGTGTTGCGCGGCTTCGCCGACAAACTCGGGGTTGAACACGGCGGCGGTGTTGATCGAGACCTTGTCCGCACCGGCATTGAGCAGGTTGCGGATGTCTTGCACGGTGCGCACGCCACCGCCCACGGTCAGCGGGATAAATACCTGGCTGGCCATGCGCTCGACGGTATGCAGCGTGGTGTCGCGGCCATCGACGCTGGCGGTGATGTCGAGGAAGGTGATCTCGTCGGCACCTTGCTCATCGTAGCGACGGGCGATTTCTACCGGGTCGCCGGCATCACGGATGTTCTCGAACTTGACGCCCTTGACCACACGACCGTTGTCGACGTCCAGGCAAGGGATGATGCGTTTGGCCAGCGCCATGGTCAGTCCTCAGCCGTTGTAGGCGTCGCAGTAAGCCTGAGCTTCGGCGACGTCCAGGGTACCTTCATAGATCGCACGGCCGGTGATGGCGCCGATAATGCCGGGAGCCTTGGCGTCCAGCAGCGACTTGATGTCACCCAGGTTGTGAATGCCGCCCGAGGCGATCACCGGAATCTTGGTGGCCGCTGCCAGGGCTGCGGTGAACGGAACGTTGCAGCCCTGCATCATGCCGTCTTTGGCGATGTCGGTATAAACGATGGCGGACACGCCGTCGGCTTCGAACTGTTTGGCCAGGTCGATCACCTGCACGGTGCTGATTTCAGCCCAGCCATCGGTGGCAACAAAGCCGTCTTTAGCATCCAGGCCGACGATAACCTTGCCGGGGAACGCGCGGCAGGCTTCGGCGACGAAGGCCGGGTCTTTCACGGCCTTGGTGCCGATGATCACGTAGCTCACGCCCGCCTTGACGTAGTGCTCGATGGTTTCCAGGGAGCGGATACCACCGCCGATCTGGATCGGCAGGTTCGGGTAGCGCTTGGCGATGGCGGTGACCACCTCGCCATTGACCGGCTGGCCTTCGAAGGCGCCGTTCAAGTCCACCAGATGCAGACGACGGCAGCCCCCTTCTACCCATTTGGCAGCCATGCTCACCGGGTCATCGGAGAACACCGTGGAATCTTCCATGCGGCCTTGGCGCAGGCGGACACAAGCGCCGTCCTTGAGATCGATAGCGGGGATAATCAGCATCTGGCAAACCTTATTCGATATTCAGCAATGCTTGGGAAATCAGGGTTTCTCAAGCGACCACAAGTCGCTTTCGATGCTTTCGAACCTTTCTTTTAGGAGCGTCTGCGTGTCGAAAACCGCCCTGTTGTAATAATGCGGCGCCACTTCGGTGGTGAACAGCTCAAGAATCTCGGCGACCTCGAACGAACCCAGCTTGAGCTCGAAGCGGTCTTCCATGAAACGTTTGATCTTGTCGGTGGCCGCACGCTCCTGCTCGGGCGTGAGGTTCAAGATCGGCGGCTTCGGTTTCTTGGCCATTACCAGCGACCATCCCACGCGGCGAAGTTCTGCAGCAATTGCAGGCCATGGGTATGGCTCTTCTCCGGGTGGAACTGCACGGCAAAGCGCGAACCATCGGCCAGCGCGGCGGCAAAGTCGACGCCGTAATGCCCGCCACCCACCACCTGGCGCGGGTTACCGGCGGCGATATAGTAGCTGTGCACGAAGTAGAAACGCGCCATGTCCGGGATGTCGTGCCACAGCGGGTGGTCGACGGTGCGGCGCACTTCGTTCCAGCCCATGTGCGGGACTTTGAGGTGCTCGCCCTCTTCATGCAGGTCTTTGCCGAAGAACTTCACCTGGCCCGGAAACACCCCGATGCAGTCGACACCGCCGTTCTCTTCACTGCTGTCGAGCAAAGCCTGCATGCCCACGCAGATACCGAGGAAGGGGCGGTCCTGGCTGACTTCGCGCACCAGGCTGTCAAAGCCCAGGCGGCGGATCTCGGCCATGCAATCGCGAATCGCGCCAACGCCGGGGAACACCACGCGGTCGGCTTCGCGAATCACGTTGGCATCGCTGGTGATCAGCACCTTGCCGGCACCTACATGCTCAAGGGCCTTGGCCACCGAGTGCAGGTTACCCATGCCGTAATCGATAACCGCGACCGTCTGCATTACAGAACGCCCTTGGTCGACGGCATTTGCCCGCCCATGCGCTCATCGACTTCCACAGCCATGCGCAACGCGCGACCGAAAGCCTTGAACACGGTTTCGATCTGGTGGTGGGTGTTGGTGCCGCGCAGGTTGTCGATGTGCAGGCTGACCAGTGCGTGGTTGACAAAGCCCTGGAAGAATTCCTGGAACAGGTCGACGTCAAAGCCACGGCCCACGTTCGCGCGGGTGTAAGGCACGTGCATCTGCAAACCCGGGCGGCCGGAGAAGTCGATGACCACCCGGGACAGCGCTTCATCCAACGGGACATAGGCATGGCCGTAGCGACGGATGCCTTTTTTGTCGCCGATGGCCTTGGCAAACGCCTGGCCGAGGGTGATGCCCACGTCTTCCACCATGTGGTGGTCGTCGATATGCAGGTCGCCTTTGCCGACGATATCCAGGTCGATCAGCCCGTGACGGGCGATCTGGTCCAGCATGTGCTCAAGAAAAGGTACACCGATATCGAATCGGGCCTTTCCGGTGCCATCCAGGTTGATCGAGGCTTTGATCTGGGTTTCCAGAGTGTCGCGCTCGACAGATGCCTTACGTTCGGCCATCACCAGCTCCGCAAAATCATTGGGCGAAAAAGGCAGCCATTATAGGGGCGCAGGCGCTAAACAGAAACAACGAAGGGGATAAGACTGACGAGTTGGAGCGAGGAATGTCGGGGATAGACATGTGCATACATGTGAGCATGGGCTTATGTTGGAGCTGGCTTTTGTGGGAGCTGGCTTGCCTGCGATAGCATCACTGCGAGGCAACTGGTACACCGAGGTGCCTGTATCGCAGGCAAGCCAGCTCCCACATTAGCCCGGCCCCACAGGAGCCGGGCCCCCCTTATTGCGGTGTCAGTGGAACAGTACCGCCGTCTTCTGCAGGGTCACCCACACACCCCACGCCAGCGGAATACCCACTACCAGCCACGCGGCAATCGCCAGCGGCTTGCTGGCGGCGGAGGCCTTCCACTCCAGCACGGTGGTGGCATCGGCACCTTTGTCATGGCCCAGCGCCTGTTCGGCGGCAAGTTCTGCATCAGTCATGAAGTACTTATCGGCCACCGGGCGCACCAGCAGGTTGCAGATGAAGCCCAGCACCAGCAAGCCGGCGAGGATGTACAAGGTGATGTCGTAGGCCGCGGCGCGTTCAACGCCGATGCTCAACTGGTATTCACGCAGGTAGTTCACCAGCACCGGGCCCAACACGCCCGCAGCGGCCCAGGCGGTCAACAGGCGACCGTGGATCGCGCCAACCATCTGGGTGCCGAACAGGTCGGCCAGGTAGGCCGGAACCGTGGCAAAACCACCGCCGTACATCGACAGGATGATGCAGAACGCCGCCACAAACAGCGCCACGTTGCCCAGATGCCCCAGGTTCGGGATCAGCGCGTACAGGGCAAAGCCCAGGGCGAAGAACACGAAGTAGGTATTTTTACGCCCCAGGTAGTCAGAGAACGAGGCCCAGAAGAACCGGCCACCGATGTTGAACAGGCTCAACAGGCCGGTAAAACCAGCGGCAATGGCTGCAATGGAGGCCAACTGGCCCGCATCCAATTGGCCGAATGGCACATCAACACCCAACAACTTGCCGCCGAACACTTCCTGCAGCAGCGGCGAGGCCATGCCCAAGATGCCGATACCGGCAGACACGTTCAGGCACAGCACCAGCCATACCAGGCGGAACTGCGGGGTTTTCCACGCCACATTCACATGCACGTGACGGTGAGTGATCATCGCATTGCTGGCTTTTTTCGCCGGCGCGGTCCAGCCCTCAGGCTTCCAGCCGGTCGGCGGTACGCGATACAGCAGGGCGCCACCGATCATGAACACGAAGTAAATCGCCGCCATGACCACAAAGCTCTGCCATACGCCCACGCTGGTGGGCGAAGAGAAATGGCCCATCAGTGCCGCAGCCAGGGGCGCACCCACCATCGCGCCGCCGCCGAAGCCCATGATCGCCATGCCGGTCGCCATGCCGCGCTTGTCCGGGAACCACTTGATCAAGGTCGAAACGGGCGAGATATAGCCCAGGCCCAAGCCGATACCGCCAATGACACCGGAGCCGATCCACATCAGCCAGATCTGGTGGGTATAGATACCCAGCGCCGAGATCAGCAGGCCACCGCACCAGCACAACGCCGAGACAACGCCGGCCTTGCGTGGCCCGGCATGTTCCAGCCAGCCGCCCCAGATCGCTGCCGAGCAGCCCAGGAAGATGAAGAACAGGGTGTAGATCCAGCCCAGCATGGAGATGGGCCAGTCGCATTGGGACGAGAAGACTTGAGCAATGAAGCTCATATCTGGCGCGCAGGCGACCGGTGCGGTGATACCCAGCGCCTTGGACAACGGCAGCCAGAACACCGAGAAGCCATAGGCCATGCCGATGCACAGGTGGATGGCCAGGGCGGCCGGTGGAACCAGCCAGCGGTTGAAGCCCGGCTTGGCGATGATGCGCTCCTTGGACAGGAACGCAGGCTGTGCGGCGGCAGTGCCGGCCACAGTGCTAGTGCTCATTGGTGTTTCCCCCAGTTATTGGTATGCGTCCGTCAGGCGCTCTCTCCCTCGGCCTTGCACGCAAAGCGTGGCCGTTTTGTTGAGTGAAGCTCCCTTTTAGGCGCGACCTTAAGTCGCAGAAGGCGGACGAACGTGCAGAGATTAGCACCAGTGGATGACAGAAAAATCAAACTGCCACTACCTTTTTTGGATTATCTGTATTTTTCTGACGTCAAAATCCCATTTCCACGCTGGTGGATACAATGTAACGATCCGTGAACTGACGCCGGCCTTCGGGCGTTATACTCTGCGGCTAAATTTTGAATTCGACATACAAGGACTCGCCCATGAAAGCGTTCGGCAAAATCCTGGGTCTGGTACTTCTGGGGCTGTTGCTGATCATTGTGGCGCTCGGCTTTGCCCTGACCCACCTTTTCGATCCCAACGACTACAAAGAAGAAATTCGCCAGATAGCCCGCGACAAGGCCCACATCGAGCTGACGCTCAATGGCGATATCGGCTGGAGCCTTTTCCCCTGGCTGGGCCTGGAACTGCACGAGGCCAGCGTCGCGACCCTGACCGCACCCACCCAACCTTTCGCCGACTTGCAGATGCTCGGCCTGTCGGTACGCGTACTGCCACTGCTGCGCCGCGAAGTGCAGATGAGCGATGTGCGTGTCGAGGGCTTGAACCTGCGCCTGAACCGCGACAAACAGGGCCACGGCAACTGGGAAGACATCGGCAAGAACCTGCCCGACGAAACCACAGGCACCCCCGCTCCCGCGCCAGTCGAACCCGTGGCTGAAACCAAGCCGGAAAAGCCGCCGCAGCCGATCCGCCTGGACATCGACAGCCTGACCATCAACAACGCTCGTGTTGAATACACCGATGAACAAACCGGCAAGCAATTGAGTGCCGAGAGCATCCAGTTGAGCGCCGGGGCCATCCACGAAGGCGCCAGCATTCCGCTCAAACTCACCGCATTCCTGGGCAGCAACCAGCCACTGATGCGCGTCAAGACCGAGCTGAACGGCAACTTGCGCATCCAGCGTGCCCTCAAGCGCTACCAGTTCGAAGACATGCGCTTTAGTGGTGAAGCCACCGGCGAGCCGCTGCAAGGCAAGACCGTGAGCTTCTCTACCCAGGGCCAATTGCTGGTGGATCTGGCGGCCAACGTTGCCGAATGGACCAACCTGAAGCTGTCGGCCAACCAGTTGCGGGCCCTGGGCGAACTGAAGGCCAATGACCTGGACAAAACCCCGCAAATCAGCGGCGCCCTGTCGGTTGCCCAGTTTGACCTGGCCAAGTTTCTTGAGAGCATCGGCCACCCACTGCCAGCCATGGCCCCAGGTAGCCTGAGCAAGGTCGAGCTGGTGAGCCGCCTCAAGGGCACGCCCACCAGCGTCGCCCTGGAAGACCTGAACCTGAAGCTCGATGGCAGCACCTTCACCGGCCGCGTCGCCGTGGATGATTTCGCCAAGCAGTCCCTGCGTGTGCAGCTCAAGGGCGATACCTTCAATGCCGACAATTACCTGCCGACCAAATCCGAAGCCGCTAAAGGTGCAACCGCTGCACGCCAGGCCGAAGTACAGAGCAGCGAGGCCGGCGCCATGGCGGCAGGCGGCAACACACCATTGCCCGAGGCGCCGACCAAAGGTGCCTGGAGCAATGACAAACTGCTGCCGCTGACCCGCCTGCGCAGCCTGGACGTAAATGCAGACCTGGCCTTTGGCGAGCTGACCCTTAGCCAATTGCCCATTCAAAATGCGGTGCTTAAAGCCTCCGGCATTGACGGGCAACTCAAGCTCGACACCCTTAGCGGCGGCCTCTACAACGGCACGTTCCAGGCCAACGGCACACTCGACGTGCGCCAGGACACGCCAGTGCTGGCCCTGCAAAGCCACATCAAGCAGGTACCTGTTGAACGCATCCTGCAGGCCCAAGGGAAAACTCCGCCGGTCAAAGGCCAGCTCACCCTCGACAGCAACCTCAGCGGCCGCGGCAACAGCCAGAAGGCCCTGATCGACAGCCTCAACGGCACCGCCAGCCTCGTGATCAACAACGGTGTGCTGCTCAATGCCAACATTGAGCAGCAACTGTGTACCGGCATCGCCCTGCTCAACCGCAAGACCCTGAGCACCACGCCAGGCGGCAAGGACACGCCCTTCCAGGAACTGCGCGGCAACCTCACGTTCCGTAACGGCGTGGCCAGCAACCCCGACCTGAAAGTGCGCATTCCTGGCCTGACGCTCAACGGCAACGGTGATGTGGATTTACGTGTGCTGGGTATGGACTACCGCGTCGGCATCATCGTTGAAGGCGACAAGCGCGACGTGCCGGACCCGGCTTGCCAGGTCGGCGCCAACTTCCAGGGCATTGAGGTACCGCTGCGTTGCCGTGGCCCGCTGGAGCTGGGCGCCAAGGCCTGCCGCCTGGACAAGGACGGCCTCGGCCAGGTCGCCCTCAAGGCGGCCGGCAATCGCCTGAACGAGAAGCTGGAAGAG
Organism: Pseudomonas sp. KT_2_4; assembly: GCF_041410225.1. Taxonomy (NCBI): domain Bacteria; kingdom Pseudomonadati; phylum Pseudomonadota; class Gammaproteobacteria; order Pseudomonadales; family Pseudomonadaceae; genus Pseudomonas; species Pseudomonas sp. KT_2_4. Next base: position 4,180,219 of record NZ_CP166962.1, on the reverse strand, counting down.
AAACTCGACAAGGTTAATCCCAAGCTCAAAGACGCATTGAAAGGCCTGTTCAACCGATGAAAAACGAGCAGTTTTCACAGGCGGTGCTGGACTGGTACGACCGCCACGGCCGCCACGACCTGCCCTGGCAACAGGGCATCACGCCGTATCGGGTGTGGGTGTCGGAGATCATGCTGCAACAGACCCAAGTGAGCACCGTGCTCAATTATTTCGACCGGTTCATGGCGTCCCTGCCCACGGTCGAAGCCCTGGCCGCCGCGCCGGAAGACGAAGTGCTGCACCTGTGGACGGGCCTGGGCTACTACACCCGGGCACGCAACCTGCAAAAGACCGCGAAGATCGTGGTGGCCGAATACGGCGGCGAATTCCCCCGCGACGTCGAAAAGCTCACCGAGCTGCCGGGCATCGGCCTGTCCACCGCTGGTGCGATAGCCAGCCTGAGCATGGGCCTGCGCGCGCCGATCCTCGACGGCAACGTCAAACGCGTGCTGGCGCGCTTTACCGCGCAAGAGGGTTACCCGGGCGAGCCCAAGGTGGCCAAGCAGCTGTGGGCCACTGCAGAGCGCTTTACGCCCCATACCCGCGTCAACGCCTACACCCAGGCAATGATGGACATGGGCGCCACGCTCTGCACCCGCAGCAAACCCAGTTGCTTGCTGTGCCCGCTGGAAAAAGGCTGCGAAGCCCACATGCTCGGCCTGGAGACACGTTACCCGCCCCCCAAGCCGCGCAAGACCATCCCGCAAAAGCGCACGCTGATGCCCATGCTGGCGAACACCGAGGGCGCGATCCTGCTTTACCGTCGCCCGTCTACGGGCTTGTGGGGCGGCTTGTGGAGCTTGCCGGAGCTGGATGACCTGGGCGACCTTGACCACCTGGCCAACCAGCATGCACTCGCGCTGGGCAAGCATCAGGAACTGCCGGGGCTGATCCACACCTTCAGCCACTTCCAGTTGGCCATCGAACCCTGGCTGGTCCAGGTCGAGGAAACCGCCCATCACGTGGCCGAGGCCGACTGGCTCTGGTATAACCTCGCCACCCCGCCGCGCCTGGGCCTTGCCGCCCCGGTGAAAAAACTGCTGAAGCGCGCGGCCGACGTATTGAACGCAGGAGTTTCGTCATGACCCGCACCGTTATGTGCCGTAAGTACAAAGAAGAACTGCCAGCCCTGGAACGTGCCCCTTTTCCGGGTGCCAAAGGCCAGGACATCTACGATAACGTTTCCGCCCAGGCGTGGGCCGACTGGCAAAAACACCAGACCCTGCTGATTAACGAAAAACGCCTGAACATGATGAACGCCGAAGACCGCAAATACCTGCAGGGCGAAATGGACAAGTTCTTTTCCGGCGAGGAATACGCCCAGGCCGAAGGCTACGTCCCACCTGCTCAATAATTGATCAAAAACCGGGGTCGGCACGTAAGCGACGGTAATAATTAAATATTTTTTGAAAACTTGCTTGACGACCCCCTGAAAAACCCGTTTAATGCGCCCCGTTGCCCAGATAGCTCAGTCGGTAGAGCAGGGGATTGAAAATCCCCGTGTCGGCGGTTCGATTCCGTCTCTGGGCACCAAAATACCGAGAAACCCCAAGGAACAATGTGTTCCTTGGGGTTTTTTATTGCCTGCGATTTAATACGACTCACGCATTTACGGACACGATGTCGCAGGAAGACGATTGAGGGTTATTTTTGGCTGGACTCAATCGTTCAGCCTTTACCCAAATCTCAGTTGTAAGGTTTTTTCATGACCCGCTTCTTGCTTTGCACCTTATTCATACTGACCGCCCTGCTCAGTGGGTGTGCCACGCACTTGGACGTAGCAATCAACGCAACGCCTGACCCGGACTACCACTTTGACCGACAGGCAACCGTGCTGGTGACCTCCACTGGCGGCAGTGACGAAAACTCGCTCAACGCCCGCTACTACTTGCGTGACATGGTCCGCGCCATGCAGGATCAGGGCTTTCGCAATGTCTTCACCGACACCACGCTGCCCAAGAACCACGCGCCGATCAAAATGACCGTTACCCTGGATGTCGACAGCAAGCAGGTGACGTATCGCTACACCGCCACCGAATACGGGCAAGTGGCAAACAGCACCACCACCCAATGCAAGAAGAACAAGAAAAAGACCGACCAACTGACCTGCACCAGCACCCCGAACACCTCCTACGGCCCGGTAGGGACCTCGGAGCGCACCGGCTACACCACGCTCACCACCTTCCGGGTCACCGCTCGTGATGAAGTGAGCAGGCGCGCGGTCTACCTGCTACGGGCGTCGTCCTATAACGACGATTGCCAAGCCGCCAAGGTAGAAGCCTTCCTGGTACAGCAGGGTTTGCAGAATCTGAATTTCCAGGACCGCGTGCAGCGCAATTACACGGTCACGATGCCTGAAAGCTTCCGTTGTAAATAATCATCTGCTCGGCAGGCCCTTGGCTCAAGGGCCTCCTTACTTGAGCAAAAACACCATCAGCGGGTTGTCATTCAAGCGCCCTTGATAGCTCGGCGCCAAGTGCTCCACCGGCGACCCCTTCAACAGCGCGGTCTCCTTGCGCGACACGATCACCCACGAGGGCCGGGGCAGCGCCGCCAATTTCTCAAGCTCGTGTCGCCCGACAAACAGCGGCTGTTCATCGTGATTCAGGTTCATCATGTAGCGCACCGCCCAGGTATCCCGTGCCAGGTCGACAAATACCAAAGGGCCCGGCTGCGCCTGGCGCAACGCCTCCACCTGGCTGACAAACCGCCGAGTATCGAATTGCAGGTCCTTGGCCGGCTCTATCACCGTCACCAGCAACAGCCATTGCGCCGCCAGGGCGATCAGACTGAGCCACACCAACCGCCATGCTCGCTGCCAGGCAATCAACGCTGCGGCTTGCAGCACCACCAGCACGCCGATCATCAACGGCAAGGAAATCTCCGGCCAGTAGCCCTGCTTGTGCCAGGCGTGTCGACACACAAACAACACAACCACGCACAACGCCGGCAGCGCCGCGACCAGCCATTCGTAGCCACGACGCACGCCCACCAGCCAGCCTTGCGCATGCAGCAGCCCATAGGCAGCGACAGCCGCAAGCATCGGCACCATCGGCAGAATGTAATAAGCGCGCTTGAAGTGCGGTACCGACAGGCCGAGCAGAATCATCAAGCCGCAGCCCCCGAACCGCACCAGCAATTGCAGGTGCTCATTGCCCCAACGCTCGGGCCAGCGATGGCGCAACGCAAACAGGGTCGCAAACGCCAGCGGCACCACCGGGAAGTAGCGGTACAAGCTCAGTTGGAAGTAAAAGTAAAACGGCTCACCCGACTCATCCAGACGCCCACCGACTTGCATCTTGAAGACTTCATCGGCAAACGCATTGCCACCACTGAACCGCGCAAGCTTCATCAGTAACCACCAGCACGCGGCGAGCAACACCAGGCCGACAACGCCGTGGATCAGGATCTGCCGGACACGCACCCCCGGTTTGCCCAACGCCCAATACACACACACCACCCCGCAGACTTCAATCAACCCCAGCGGCCCACGTATGGCGAAACCCAGGATGAACAACGGGAACACCGCCAGTTGCCTCAGCCGTGACCCGAGGCGTTCGCCGGTGTGCAGCAGATAGAAACTGCCCACGCATAACAATGCGACCATCTGGTCCAGGCACACCGAGCGCGACTTTTCGAGCAACTGGGCGGTGAGCAGCGTGAGCAGCATCGTCAGCAGCGACCAGGCACGGCTGTAGGGTGCCAGCAGACGATACATCAGCGCGATCACACCCGCCGAGGCGAGCGCCGTTGGCAGCACATTCGCCAAGTGGTTCGGCGCGTCGAACAAGCGGGCGAATAGATAACTGAAGAAGGTCGCGGTGCCTGGGTAATCCGCATAGGGCTGGCCGTAGGTGGTGGGGAAAAGACTCGCGCCATGGCGATACATCTCCTGCAGGAACAGCGCCCACCGCCCGTCAAAACCCTGGGGCTGCTGATCCCAGATGCCTACTGTGAACAACAAGAGAGCGACCAGGAAAATACCCAGTGACTCCAGGCGAAAACGGTTGCGGTGATCCATCGGGTGACCTGTCAGGTGGGAAGCGCTGGCGTATGGTGCCGAACGCGCCCCTGAACGGCGCCTGAACAGACCTGAACATTCACGCGGTTACCGACTGGAGGGCCACACCACTGCCGGGATCAGGCGAACGTAGGCCAACTCGGCAACCAACTCGATCAGGGTCTGCAGGACCACCACCGCTGCGGCCAAGCCGCGCACATCCTCCGGCAGGGCCAGCGCCAACGGTAAAACCACCAGCGAATTACGGGTCGACGCACTGAACGTTACCGCCCGCGCCGTCAAAGCTGGCAGTGCGAACAGGCGCGCAGCCCCAATACCCATCAACGGCGCCAGCAACACAAAGGCCACGTAGACCGGAATAACTGGCAGCAACACATTGATATCCTGCATTACCGCCGTGATGTGCGAAGCGAGCACGACAAACAGCACCAACGCCATCGCCGGCACCGGCAACCACGCCCAGGCACTGTTCCAATGACTGATTATGCTCGACCGCCGCGCAAGAGTGCTGGTCAAAACCGCCAGAAGCATCGGCACCACAATCAGCCCCAAGAACGCCTCGACAAACGGCCCCGCCGCCACCACCACGGCCGATTGCTCGCCTAACATCAGCCCCAGGTATACCGGCAACAGCAGCAGTTGCAGCAACAGCAGCAGCGGGGTTGCCGCCAGCATCGACCGCGAGTCGCCCTTGCCGATATGGGTAAACACCACCACGTAGTCGATACAGGGCGTCAGCAACACCAGCAGAGCGCCCACCAGCAACGCCGGGCGCTCCACCAGGCCGCGGGTCAACCCCCACACCAGTAAAGGCACCAGGATGAAATTGGCCAGCAGCAAGGCCCCCATGAAGCGCTTGTTGCCCAAGCCTTGGCGCAGCTCAAGAAAGGGTATCTGCAAAAACATCGCATACATCAGCACGGCGATGGCAGGGGTCACCCAAAGGCTGAGGCCCTGCGCCGACAAGGGCCAGAGCAGGCCAAACGTGACGGCCGCAAAGACGGCAACGAAGTAGATCGGGACCTGATGGTGTTCCAGGGTGTCACGGGTCATGGGCGGGCTCTGGTGGATCCATAGACTGTCAGCCTAAGTACCCGCGCAGATAAGGTCGAGCACTACAGCAATCATTGCCGCCCGAGAAACCCTTGGGATTTACCCCAACCTGCGCTTCAATACACCCTCTAAACCCAGACCCCAAGGACGTTAAGCCCATGGCCTCGCCAAACAAGCAGCAAAAACGCGCCCACCGGGCAAAAGCCAAGGCCAAGCAAAACCGCACCCAGCGCGCCGTGGCGCACAAGCCGGATGCTTTTGCTGGCGACGACAGCCGCATCGACCTTGAGTCGGTGGATTTGACTGAACTGTTCGTCGAAATGCGTACCGCCGGCGAGATCAGCCAGCAGGCGCTGTGTGCGGTGTTCCTGGCGCACCCGTTGCTGGCGTTGGTGCTGGAGCAGGAAGGCGAAGAGGAAGCGACCGACTTTATCCTGGCGGCGCTGATCGAGTATCGGCAGTGGGCGACGGACAGCGATGATGAAGCCGCCGCATTGGCGTGGATTGAGTCGCCGCAGTTCCAGGCCGACTACGTGGCGGCGTCCCAGGCGCTGGCCAACGCCCCCGACTGACGCAAAATAAAAATGTGGGAGCGGGCTTGCTCGCGAATGCATTCTGACAGTCACTCAATTATTGACTGGTCTAGCGCATTCGCGAGCAAGCCCGCTCCCACAGTTTCAATAGCGGCGTATCAGTTAAGCGCCGCAGCCCCCACTCTTTGAGCCTTGCGACGGCTCGCCACCACCAACCCCGCCAACACCACCAGCAAGCTCAGAATCCCGGTGGCGATGATCTCGACCCGGTGCGCTTCCTGGAACAGCATGATGGTCAACGTACCGACGATAAACACCATCACCGCGTACGTCAGGCCAGGAAACAACCACATCTTGAACACGATCTTCTCGCCCGCCGCCGCACGCTTCTGACGCATGCGCAGTTGCGACACGGCAATCACCAGGTACACCAGCAACGCAATGGCGCCGGAGCTGGCCAGCAGGAATTCGAACACGGCCGCCGGGGCGACGTAGTTGGCAAATACCGCCAGGAACGCAGCGCCGGTAGACAGCAACACTGCCCAGTAAGGCGTGCCGCTCTTGTTGGTACGCTTGGCCACGGCCGGTGCGTCACCGCGACGGCCCAGGGAGAACAGCATGCGCGACGCGGTGTACAGCGCCGAGTTGAGGCAGCTGGTCACGGCAACCAGCACAACCAGGTCGACAATCAGCTTGGCGTTCGGAATGCCCATGCGTTCCAGCACAGTCTGGTAGGAACCTACGGCAGCCAAGGTCGGATCGTTCCAAGGCACCAGGGAGACCACGATGAAGATCGACAACAGGTAGAACAAACCAATCCGCCAGATCACCGAATTGGTGGCCTTGGTGATTTGCTGGCCAGGGTTCTTCGATTCGGCGGCAGCAATGGTGACAATCTCAGTGCCCATGAACGAGAACATGGTGGTCAGGATCGCCGCCAACACCGCGCCCATGCCGTTGGGCATGAACCCTTGGGTATCGAACAAGTGCGAAACACCGCTGACCTGGCTGGTGGGCAAGAAGCCGAAGATCGCGGCCAGGCCGAGGATCACAAAGCCGACGATCGCCACGACCTTGATCAGCGCAAACCAGAACTCGAACTCACCGTAGTTCTTCACACTGAACAGGTTGGTTGCAGTCAGCAACAACGTAATGATTAGGGTAAACGCCCAAATCGCCACGTCGGGGAACCAGGCGTGCAGGATGGTCGCCGCTGCGTTGGCCTCCAACGGAATCACCAGCACCCAGAACCACCAGTAGAGCCAGCCAATGGTGAAACCGGCCCAGTGGCCGATTGCCCGGTCGGCATAGGTAGAGAACGAACCGGTATCGGGTGACGCAACGGCCATCTCGGCCAGCATGCGCATTACCAAGACCACCAGTGTACCGGCGGCTGCATAGGCCAACAGTACAGCCGGGCCGGCAGCAGCGATCGCATGGCCGGAGCCGACAAACAAACCGGCGCCGATGACGCCGGCAATCGACAGCATGGTGACGTGCCGCGGTTTGAGCCCCTGTTCGAGGTCATTGGAGCTTTGCGTACTACTCATTGACACACCTTTGCGAGGAATTGCGAAAACGGTTCGCCCGGCCTGCAGCCTTTCTCGTGAAAAGAATCCAACAGGGCGTTCTTTATTTTTTACGCAAGATTTGCGCCAAAATGTAACAGAGCCGCAGTTGACGCGGGCTGTAGGACAATTCGTCAGCACTCGCAAGTCATTGAGAATCATGGCATTCCGCTATAGCGTTACCGTGCGACTCACCTTCCAGTCAATCCGACGCACCAAAAACACACACAAAAAGTACGTGACGCCCCATAAACGGGCTGATATGGACCGTTTGCCCGGTTAACCCTTCCAACACCCGGCCAAAGCTGGCACCATCGCGCCCTTTTTTACGCGAAGTCTGTGGATCTTTCCGGTTCAAACGTCTGTAGGTTGTTGATGGCGCGACACGCTACTGCGCCGATGCGACACCCTGCCGCAGACCATCGGTTAACCGTCCGCAGCGCTGTTGGCTGTCATCCAAACGCTATGCTAGCTTGGCGCCTCGCCAGGAAGGCGGCCCAACAGCGAAGATCGCAACGAACACAATGAGGACCGCACATGGCCGAGGCCACGCCCGCGCTTGAAATCCGCAACTTGCACAAACGCTATGGTGAGCTTGAGGTACTCAAGGGTATCTCGCTGACCGCTCGCGACGGCGATGTGATCTCGATCCTGGGTTCCTCCGGTTCCGGCAAGTCCACCTTCCTGCGCTGCATCAACCTGCTGGAAAACCCGCACCAGGGCCAGATCCTGGTGGCCGGCGAAGAACTCAAGCTCAAGGCCGCGAAAAACGGCGAACTGATGGCCGCCGACGGCAAGCAGATCAACCGCCTGCGCAGCGAAATCGGGTTTGTGTTTCAAAACTTTAACCTGTGGCCGCACATGAGCATCCTCGACAACATCATCGAGGCCCCTCGTCGCGTGCTCGGCCAAAGCAAGGCAGAAGCCATAGAAGTGGCCGAGGCACTGCTGGCCAAGGTCGGTATTGCCGACAAGCGCCACGCTTACCCTGCGCAACTCTCCGGCGGCCAGCAACAGCGGGCGGCGATTGCCCGCACCCTGGCGATGCAACCTAAAGTCATCCTGTTCGATGAGCCGACGTCGGCGCTTGACCCGGAAATGGTTCAGGAAGTACTTAATGTGATCCGCGCACTGGCCGAAGAAGGCCGCACCATGCTGCTGGTCACCCACGAAATGGGTTTCGCCCGTCAGGTATCCAGCGAAGTGGTGTTTTTGCACCAGGGCCTGGTCGAAGAGCAAGGATCGCCACAGCAGGTGTTTGAAAACCCGCTTTCGGCGCGCTGCAAACAATTCATGTCCAGCAACCGCTAACGGAGCAACATGCATGCAGACCTATAAGAAATTCCTTCTGGCCGCGGCCGTCTCGATGGCGTTCAGCGCCACGGCCATGGCAGAAACCTTGAAAATGGGGATCGAAGCGGCCTACCCGCCGTTCAACAATAAAGACGCCAGCGGTAACGTTGTCGGCTTCGACAAGGACATCGGCGACGCCCTGTGCGCCAAGATGAAAGTCGAGAAGTGCGAAGTGTATGTGTCCGACTGGGACGGCATCATCCCTGCCCTGAACGCCAAGAAGTTCGACTTCCTGGTGTCCTCGCTGTCGATCACCGACGAGCGTAAGCAGGCGGTTGACTTCACCGACCCGTACTATTCCAACAAGCTGCAGTTCATTGCGCCCAAAGCCACTGCGGATTTCAAGACCGACGCCACTTACCTCAAAGGCAAGGTGATCGGTGCACAGCGCGCAACGCTGGCCGGTACCTACCTGGAAGACAAGCTGCCGGACACCGAAGCCAAGCTCTACGACACACAGGAAAACGCCTACCTCGACCTGACCTCCGGTCGCCTCGACGGCATCCTGGCTGACAAGTACGTGCAGTACGAATGGCTCAAGAGCAAAGACGGTTCGGCCTATGAATTCAAAGGCGACCCGGTGGTAGAAAGCGACAAGATCGGTATCGCCGTACGCAAGGGCGACCCGCTGCGCGAGCGCCTGAACAAAGCCCTGGCAGAGATCAAGGCAGACGGCACCTACAAAAAGATCAACGACAAGTACTTCCCGTTCAGCATCGAATGATCTGAACGGCCTGCCCGGCGCGCTCCTGCGAGCGCGCTGGCTTTTAGCAATGCCTGCCGCGATATGAAAACACCATGAATTTCGATCTCTACGGATTCGGCCCGGCGCTCGCCGCCGGCGCGCTGATGACCGTCAAACTGGCGCTCACGGCCCTGTGCCTGGGGCTGGTGCTCGGCCTTGCCGGCGCCTTGGCCAAGACTTCGCCGTACAAGCCGCTGCAATGGCTGGGCGGTGCGTATTCGACCATCGTTCGCGGTATTCCCGAATTACTGTGGGTGCTGCTGATTTACTTCGGCACCGTCAATCTGATGCGTGCCCTGGGTGAGTTCTTCGGAAACCCAGACTTGTCCCTGAGCGCCTTCGCCGCTGGCGTCATCGCCCTGGGCCTGTGCTTCGGCGCCTACGCAACGGAAGTGTTCCGCGGCGCGATCCTCGCCATTCCCAAGGGCCACCGCGAAGCCGGTGTGGCGTTGGGGCTGTCGAAGTTTCGGATTTTCACCCGGCTGATCATGCCGCAAATGTGGCGTATCGCCCTGCCGGGCCTGGGTAACCTGTTCATGATCCTGATGAAAGACACCGCGCTGGTGTCGGTAATCGGCCTGGAAGAAATCATGCGCCACGCGCAAATCGGCGTGACCGTGACCAAGCAACCCTTCACCTTCTTCATGGTCGCCGCATTCATGTACCTGGGCCTGACCGTACTGGCGATGACCAGCATGCACTTCCTGGAAAAACGCGCCGCCCGCGGCTTTGCAAGGAGCACCCAATGAGCGGCGACTACAACTGGCTATCGCACTTTGACCTGGGCCTGAACTGGGCCGTGATCATCAAGTGGCTGCCGAAGTTGGCCCAGGGCGCAACCTTGACCCTGGAGCTGGTGGCAATCGCCGTGATCGCCGGTCTGCTGCTGGCGATCCCTCTGGGCATCGCCCGCTCTTCGCGCCGCTGGTACGTGAGCGCCCTGCCCTACGGCTACATTTTCTTCTTCCGTGGCACGCCGCTGCTGGTGCAGTTGTTCCTGGTGTATTACGGCCTGGCGCAGTTCGACGCCGTGCGCAACAGCTTCATGTGGCCGTACCTGCGCGACCCGTTCTGGTGCGCCACCGCCACTATGACCCTGCACACCGCCGCCTATATCGCCGAGATCCTGCGCGGTGCGATCCAGGCCATCCCGCCGGGAGAAATCGAAGCGGCACGGGCCCTGGGCATGTCCAAGCCCAAGACGCTGTTCTACATCATTCTGCCTCGCGCCTCGCGCATCGGCCTGCCGGCCTACAGCAATGAAGTGATCCTGATGCTCAAGGCCAGCGCCCTGGCCAGCACCGTGACCCTGCTGGAACTGACCGGCATGGCGCGCACCATCATTGCGCGCACTTACCTGCCGGTGGAGATTTTCTTCGCTGCGGGGTTGTTCTACCTGCTGATGGCCTACGTGCTGGTGCGCGGCTTCAAACTGCTGGAAAAATGGCTGCGCGTCGATGCGTGCCAAGGACGTTGAGGCACGCTTCCAGGCACTGGATGCATTCCTGATCGAGCACCAAGGGCTGTGGCGACCACGGCCCTTTACCCAGTTGCAGTTGCCCTGGGAAACCGAGCATCCGGAATTATCCCGGTGGTTGCGTCAGCGCTCGCTGGCCGAAGCTGAAGCCAGTCATAACCAACCCCACAACCTGCCCGCGCCCGCACCGTTTCCACAGCTGGCCGCTCACGCGCTGCGCCTCGGCGCTGTGGATAAGTTACCCACGCACACCCTTGAGCCCGCTCGCCATCGCCTGAATGTCGACGTGCCAGGGCGCAAATGGCAACAGATCGAAGCCTTCGGCGCCGCGCTGACTTTTGCCCAAACGCCTGCCCACTGGCTGGACTGGTGCGCCGGCAAAGGCCACCTCGGCCGTCGCCTGCTGCAACCCGGTCAACAACTGACCTGCCTGGAGTACGACCCCGCCCTCATCGCCTCCGGCCAAGCCTTGAGTGATCGCCACGACCTCCACGCAACCCATCACCTCCAAGACGTCATGGCGGATGTCGCGATCCAGCCCGAACACACACCGGTCGCCCTGCATGCCTGCGGCGACCTGCATGTGCGCCTGCTGCAACTGGCCAGCGCCGCCGGCTGCAAACAACTGGCCCTGGCGCCCTGCTGCTACAACCGCATCACCGCCGACCGTTATCAGGCCGTCTCCGCCGCCGGGCGCGCCTCACTGCTGCAACTGTCGATTGATGACCTGGGCCTGCCCCTGAGCGAAACCGTCACCGCCGGCAACCGTGTACGCCAACAACGAGACACCTCCATGGCCAGGCGCCTGGGCTTTGACCAACTACAGCGGCAAGTGCGCGGCTGCGACGACTACCTGCCAACACCTTCCCTGCCCGCCAGTTGGCTGGATAAATCCTTTGCCGACTACTGCCAGGAACTGGCGAGCCTCAAGGGCTTATCCACAGGTGTTCAGGACTGGCAGGCCCTGGAAGCCCACGGCTGGCAGCGCCTGGCCGAAGTGCGCAACCTTGAGTTAGTGAGAGGCTTGTTTCGACGCCCATTGGAACTGTGGTTGGTATTGGACCGAGCACTGTTCATGGTGGAACAGGGCTACAACGTCGAGGTCGGCAGCTTCTGCGAACCATCGTTGACCCCTCGCAACCTGATGGTGCTGGCCGAGCGCGAATAAAGGGCAAAAAAACCTACAAGCGCCTTGTGGATAACTCTGTTGATGAATAGTTTGCAGAGGCCCTAGATATAGGCACTTCACACCCAAAGCCGGCCTGGTTATTTTTTGTTCACAAAATAAAATGCACACAAAACAGGTAGTTGCAGCGTGTTGAGAACTGCTGCGCAAAATGGCTGTTTCGGGACAACCGTTACCAACCGATTGTGCATAAGCATCTGGCGCCAGGCGCATAACGGGCTCTTTGTGCGGGCTGTTTGGCGCGTTTGGCAAGGGGTAAAGCCCGTTGTGCATCAGGTTACGAGGGGGTCTGTCCAAGGGATGCTTGAACCCTATCGATCTCGTCTACTGCATGGAGTTGGACCCGTACTTTGCACGCGCTCTTCAACCTGTGAAGACACGGGGAAAACGCCCTAATCGCGAGAAACCTCCGACTTTGCAAAAATAGTCAGAATTCAGGGGTTTACAGAACCTTTCCAATCGCTATAATCGTCGCCCTAACACGCCGGTATAGCTCAGTTGGTAGAGCAACTGACTTGTAATCAGTAGGTCCCGGGTTCGACTCCTGGTGCCGGCACCATACAAAACAAAGCCTCCACAGAAATGTGGAGGCTTTGTTGTTTCCGCATGTCCACATCCTGTCCACACCTTGCCATCCTGCAGCGCAAGCCTCATCGCGGTGAGATCGACAAATCAACCGACTACCAGGGTGGCAAATACAAAGACTGCCTTTTCGCACTCCTATTTCCAGGAGATGAGGGAGGTGATGATTGAATAGCCCAGGAACGTTGAGCAATAGCGAAGTGATGTGGTGCCTAGGCTGGCCGCCCGAAGCCCACGGAATAAAACCCCGGCCTGGACACGCCCGGGCTTTTTTACGAATGACGATCCATGCGCCCATCGCGATATGGCACTTAGCCACTTTTCCAATTGACACCCCCTCCCCACTCCGTTAAAAACCCCGCCTTGCTTGCGTTTTTATCGAGACATGGATGTTGTCCAAACCCCCGCTATTCAAATACCGCCGCTATTGGCTGGCGGTCATCATCGTGTTGCTGGCGATTCTTGATCCTTTCGGCCTGGCCAGTTCCAGCGACAAGGCGTCGGCGCAGTGGCTCAATCGCATGTTTGCCAGTCACTACCCGAGCCTTGGGCAGCAGCGGGTGGCGGTGGTGTTGATTGATGATGCCTACCTGATGCGCAATAACAGTTCGTGGCCCATGCCTTATGGCGAGCAGAGCAAGTTGTTCAAGCGCTTGCTGGCGTACAAGCCCCAGGCGGTGTTTGTGGATTTGCTTTATAGCCACGACCACTCGTTCGGTGACCCTGCGCGGGGCAGTCAGTTGCTGGCGAATGTGTTTGAGCGTTATCAGCGCCAAGGCATCCCGCTGTGGCTGGCCAATACGGGGTTGATGCGCGCAGAGGCGGGCCAGGCGAATACGCTGGCGCCGTTTATGCAGGTGAGCCAGCCGGCCCTGGTGGTGTGGGAAGGCGTGGATGACAAATATCCACTGGCGATGAAGACACAGGCAGGGTTGTTGGAAACCCCTGCCATGTCGCTGTACCGGGTGTTCTGCGCCACGCAGCACTGCAAGCCGCCGCCGGTGGATGCGCAAACCGCTGCTCAGCGCCAGCCCATCGCGGTGCAATGGGGGCTGAAGCTGGCACCCGAGCAGGCGCGTATTGCCGATATCCGCCACTGCGCGCCGGCACGGCATTTTTTGCTGGATGGGGTGGCGCAGTTCTTCCAGGCGGTGTTCTGGAAACTCGATGACTCGGCCCAGGCGCGCTGCCCGTACACGCTGACGTTGTCGGCCAGTGATCTGGAAGTCAGCGACCCCGACGACCAGGCACTGGTCGCCGAATTGCTGCGCGACCGCCTGGTGTTGGTGGGCGCCAATATCGCCTCGACAGGGGACTTGGTGGAGTCGCCGGTGCACGGCCAACTCCCCGGCGTTTACCTGCACGCCATGGCGCTGGACAACCTGATCAATACGGGCATGGACTACGACCATGAACCGGCCAATTTCCCCCACCTGCCGTTCAATTGGCTGGACCTGCTGGAGCTCGGGCTGCTGGCGTTGATCGCCGTGCTCAAGGCGCTGCACGCACGTCGCCTGGCGGGCCATCGCCCCTGGAGCCGGTGGCGTCGCCAGGAAATCTGGTTTTTTACCTCGCCGTGCCCGTCGTGGCTGTTGGTGATGTCGATGTTGGCGGGGGTCAGTGTGTTGCTGAGCCTCAATGACATCACCCCGGTCAACGTGCTGGGCATTGTGTTGCTGTCGTTGGTGCTGTTCAGCGAGCGGATCGAAGCCTTCTTCGACCGCGATCGCCGAGTGCACCGCTCTGCTATCTGACTCAAGGAAACCAAGGATGAACAGAAGCCTCATCGTCTTGCTCGCCGCCCTCTTCACCCAGGGCGCCTGGGCAGAAACCCACAGTATCAAGGCGTTCCTCGCCGACCCGGTGACCGTACTGGACGAGCAAGGCAAGCAACAACGTGAGCTGGCGAAAAAGGACGCGCCCACCCAGCCCCTGCCGGTGTTGCAGTACAACCAGGCGCTGGACCTGGTGCAGGTAGAACTGGCAGGCCAGAAGGTGTGGCTGGACACCATGGACCTGCGCATCGAGCCACCGCTGAACGTCGTGGACCTGCCCTGCCAGGGCCTGACCAAAAGCCAGGCCAAGGACAGCCGCAACAACTCCACCATCGGTTTTGGTGCCGGCTGCAATCAATAAAAGGAGCGTTGCGGTGAAGGGATATCTAGTAGCAGCCAGCCTGTTGGCCAGTTCGGTGCTCAGTGGTTGCGCCACCTTGAAAGGCGCAGACCAGGCATTTCTGAACCTGGTGGGGCCCTCGACCCAGTCCCGGGTTCAGGGCCATTACGTGGACAACAGCGACGTACGCCAGTATTACAAGCTCGACCCACAACGCCAGAGCAAACAGCGCCTGAGCTACGACGGGCGTGCGGTGCCGGCCGCTGAAGCGCGCCAGCAGAACCTGGTGGATATCCCCATGCTGCAAGCCTACCTGCAGGGCATTGTCACGCGCTTGTCCAAAGGCTGGCCGGGGGAGTTGCCGCCGCTGCAGGTGAAGATCACCGACAGCTATGGCTTCGGGCCGTCGGCAGACCCTTACGGCAATCTGTTCGTGCCGCTGGGCATGCTGGACAACGTCGCCAGTGAAGATGAAATCGCCGCGATGCTGGGCCATGAAATGAGCCACGTATTGCTGCATCACCATGACCGCATGGCCGCTTTCCAGCAGCAGAAAGACATGTTCACCACCGTCGCCTCCACGGTCGCCTTGGCCACCATGGCTGCCGATACGGGCGTGGACCGCAGCTCCGGTACGATGAAACTGTTCAGTAAAGACCCGGCCGGCACCCAGAAGACCATCGGTAATACCGTGCTGTACACCGCCCTGGCCAATACCTTTTCCGATCAGGTATGGAGCACCGCCTGGGGCCGCAGCCAGGAAGACCAAGCCGACTTGCTGGGCACCGACTTGATGATCCGCGCCGGTTACGCGCCGCGAGCCGCCACCCATAGCCTGGAACGCCTCAACGACTTCCAAGGCAAGCAGAAACCCTTGCTCACGGGGTTCCTCACCGCGCGCAAGAATGCCATGCAGGATTCGCTGCAGCAGTTCAATCTCAACCAGTTCACCAAAGAGCTGGACGTGCTGGTCAAGGATGGCTTGACCACCGGCCTCACCGCGACCAGCCAATATTTCAACCGCTCACATATGTCGGCCATGGACCGCGACACCGAGCTGCGCCAGTACTTGCAACGCGAATATCGCCAGGAACGCCGCGCCCGGGTCAACCCGCAAAGCTGGGCGAAAATGAAGAGCACGCCCCAGGTCGCGAAGGCTTTGCAGGGCTATAAAGACGCATACTTCGCGATTGATGCCCTGGAGAAAAACAAGGTGCCAGACGCTGACGCTTTCATCCGCAAGGCCCTGGCTTCGCCGGTAAAAGACCAGCCGAGCATTCGGCGCACTGCCTATACTGTGCGCCTGGCCCAAGGCAAAAACAGCGAAGCGGTGAAAGAGTTGCAGGCGATCAAGGACTGGTCCCTGGCCGGGCCTTCCACCTATGACTTGATGATCAGCTACCACCTCAAACGCGGTGACGGGCAATCGGCACTGGCGATGATCGACAAGGCAGAACGCAACCTGGGCTCGGAGGAACTGTTTATTACCGAAAAGCTGCTGGCCAACCAGCAACTGCAGAATGCGCAGCAGGTGCAAACGGTGTTGCGCAAGTGCGAGCAGTACCCGACACGCAAGGAAAACTGCAAGAAACTCGCGCCAGCCAAGGCCTAGGTAGCAGCCTCCAGGCATAAAAAAACCCCGAACCAGTCGGGGTTTTTTATGGCCTGGCATCAGGCACGACATTCGATCAATTAGAAAACGTTGATCGGGTAGTCGGCGAACAGACGGATTTCGTTACCGCCTACGTTGTACTCGCTGGCGTTGTTGGAAACGCGCAACCACGAGGCACGAGCACGCAGGCTCAGGTCTTTGGCTGGGCCGCTCTGTACCACGTACTTGAACTGGTTCCAGATTTCACGCTCGGTACCATCGCCACGGTTGGTACCGTCGTCGATGTTGGTACCGCGCACGTAGGCAATGTTGTAGGTCAGGCCCGGTACGCCGAAGGTGGCGAAGTCGATGCCGTAACCTGCTTGCCAGGAGCGCTCGTCCTTGCCGTTGAAGTCGGACCAGTAGGAGTTGGCCAGCAAGATGGTATTGCCGCCGTCGCCGATACCGCCGGCGTTGCGGTAGCCGCCGTACAGGTAGCCAGTGTCACCGGTGCTGCGCTGGTGAGCGATGGTGAAGCTGTGCGGGCCAACGGCCCACGTGGCGCCCAGGCTCCAGATTTTGTTGTCGCGCGCGTCAGCGTCTTTTTGGTTTTCCAAGGCGAAGCTGCGATCCAGCTTGGTCTTGTAGCCATTGAAGTCAAACGTCAGCGACTGCTGCTGCGGCAAGGCCAGCACGTAGTTGACGTTGACGTATTGCTTCTTCAACACGTCCTGCATGTCGGAGGCGTAAAGGGCAGCCGACAGGCTCTCGGTGAATTTGTAGCTACCACCGATATAGTCGATGCTTTTCAGGCGGCCGCTGTCGGTGCCTTCCATGCTCTTGCGCGCTTCTTTAGTGAAATGACCCGCGTCCAATTGCAGACCGGCGATTTCTTTAGAGACGATCGAAGTACCGGTGTAGGTTTCCGACAACAGGCGAGAGTTGTCGTACTGCAGCACAGGCACAGCCGGGAACTGATCACCGTACTTGAGTACAGTGTTGGAAACGCGGAACTTAACGGCAGCGCCGCCTTTGGCCAGGTCGTGCGGTGCCGAGCCTGGGTTTGGCTTGCCGTTGTCATCAAGAGTGCCGTTGCCCTGCTTGAAGAAGTCGATACCGCCGGCGCCAGCGCGACCTTTACCACCGTCCAGGCGGATAGCGTATTGGCCAATCACATCCACACCCACACCCACGGTGCCTTGGGTGAAGCCGGACTCGAACTTGCCGATGAAGCCTTGGCCCCATTCAGCTTTGTCCTGCTTGCCGTTTTTGTAGTCACGGCTGATGTAGGCGTTACGTGCTGCGATGTTCAGGTGGCTGTCTTCAACGAAACCCTTGGATTGCTCCTGGTCGTTTGCCATTGCTGTCGATGCGCTCAAAATCCCCAGAGCGATCAGACTCATCCGTTGCTTCAACATTTTCTTATATTCCTTATTACGGGTTGAGTACGCGCTGTGACACCAGGCTCCTATTGCTTTTTCTGGTGTCGACTTTGCCGGCAAAAAGAAGGCCCGCGGACGACTGAACTGCCGCAGGCCTTTTTTATTGGGATTAGTCATGGTGGTTAGCCACAGGCGTTGGGCGCAATCCTATGCGGGCGTTGAACTATGTGTCAATTTCGTGAATCGTCTGTATTTAGGCGATATTCGTCTAAGCGGCGAGCGGAGGCGCAGGGATGAAAGCCTGAAAAGCGCCTTGAATCCCCCTCGAAACACATTAAGTAACAAATCCGACAGAGCGGACGTTAGGGAATAGATAACACGCGCAAATGCAAAGCATTACCATTCGCGCACAATTTTCCTGCCACGTCATTTGGATACGCTCCCATGCCTGCCCCTCGCCTGACGCCCCTCTCCCTTGGGCTCTCTGTTCTGCTGTCTGCCGGTTTTGCCGGTGCGGCCACGGTCTTGCCTGAAACCTCGATCAGTGTGGAAGCAGACGAAGACGACCCACGGGTCAAGGAGACCAGCACCGCCACACGCACCGCGACGGCTGTTCGCTATGTGCCCCAGGCGATCGACTCAGTCAAAACCGAAAGCCTGCGCTCCTATGGCACCAACGAGCTGGGCCAGGCGTTGAGCGGTATCCCCAACGTCAGCAGCGGCGCCGATACACGCTTCGACAGCCTGCGCATACGTGGTTTCGACGCCAGCAATGACTTCTATCTGGATGGCATTCGCGACGACAGCCAGTACGTGCGCGACCTGCATAACATCGAGCGTATCGAAGTACTCAAGGGGCCGGCTGCGGTGCTTTACGGGCGAGGCGGCCAGGGCGGCATCGTCAACCGGGTGAGCAAAATGCCAACCCCAGGGCAAAAATCCAGCATCGAAGCCCAAGGCGGCAGCAACGATTTGCGCAGCCTGTATGCCGACCTGAGCACCGACCCCACCGACAACATCAGCCTGCGCCTGAACATGGGCAACCAGGATAACAACAGCTTTCGCGATGGCGTCAGCGGCAACCGCCAGTTGTTCGCGCCGTCAATAAGCTGGCAGCTCACTCCAGAGCTGAACTGGCTGGTGCAATACGAATACAGCCGTTACAACCGCACCCCAGACCGTGGCATTCCGGGCGTCAACGGGCGCCCGGCGGATGTGAGCCGCAGCACCACTTACTTTGATCACGGCGATTACATCGACGATAAATCCCAGTCCCTGCGTTCCAAACTCGCCTACGAGCTCAACGCCGACTGGCAACTGCGCCACACCCTCGGCGTGTTCAAGCTCGACAGTGATTTCGACAATACCTACCAGACCGGCTATGACCCGAAAACCAACAGCGTCACCCGCCAACACTGGCAGCAGGACCTGACCACCCGCAACGTGTTCAACAACCTGGAACTGGAAGGCGGTTTCGACACCTTTGGCCTGGAACACCGCCTGCTCACCGGTATTGAGCTGGGCAGCCAGCGCCGCGATCCGAAGCTGTACTCCGCTCGGGATGGCAGAACAGTGCCGAGCCTGGACCTCAACCAACCCAATCGCCGCCTGAGCCACACCGGGAGCATGCGACTGTCGAGTAACAACCACACCGAAGTCGAAAGCCGCGCCCTGTATGTGCAGGACCAACTGCGCCTGAGCGACCAGTGGCAACTGCTGGGCGGGCTGCGTTACGACCGTTTCGAAGTGGACACCACCAACAAGCTGCTCGACATCCAACAGAACGTGAAAAGCCACAGCACCAGCCCGCGGGTCGGCCTGGTGTGGACGCCCCTGGAACACCACTCGTTCTATGCTTCGTGGAGCAAGACCTTCACACCAGCCGGCGGCGGCCTGATCGGCATCACGCCGAACGCCACCGGCAACGCCAACGACCTGAGCCCGGAGCTGACCAAGCAAAAGGAAATCGGCGTGAAGAGCGACTGGTTCGACGAACGCCTGAGCACCACCCTGGCCGTGTACGAACTGGAACTCTACAACCGCCGCACCAGCGACCCGCTGGACCGCACCATTACGCTGCTCACCGGCGAGCAACGCTCACGCGGCGTGGAGCTGACCGCCACCGGCAAGATCGTCGACAACTGGTATGTGCGCGGCGGCGTGGGCCTGCAGGACGCCAAGGTCGAGAAGGACAACAATGGCTTTGAAGGCAAACGAATCAGCGACGTGGCCAAGCGCAACGCCAGCCTGTTCATCACCTGGAAACCGCAGATGGGCTGGTACGCGGAAACCGGTTTGACCCTGGTGGGTGATCGATATGCCGACAACCTCAACACCGTGGTGTTGCCGGGTTATGGCCGCTGGGACGCGCTGGCCGGGTTCCGTCAGAAAGAGTGGGACGTGAGGGCGGCGCTGAACAATATTGCCGACAAAAACTACTACGCCTCGGCGACCAGTGCGGCGCAGATTCAACCGGGGGAGCCGCGAAGCCTGGTGGTCACCGGTACCTACAGCTTCTGACACGCCTCATGTGAAACAAAGCCAGCCCCCACACTGGTTAGGCATTGCCCACAACATCAGCGCCTGGCGCAGATCCCTGTGGGAGCGGGCTTGCCCGCGAAAGCGGTGTGCCAGTCACTGAATGTTTAACTGAACCACCGCCATCGCAGGCAAGCCAGCTCCCACACTGGTTAGGTAGTGCCCACAACATCAGCGCCTGGCGCAGATCCCTGTGGGAGCGGGCTTGCCCGCGAAAGCGGTGTGCCAGTCACTGAATGTTTAACTGAACCACCGCCATCGCAGGCAAGCCAGCTCCCACAGTTGGTTTCAGGTGTTCTTTAGTTGCTCATTACCTCGCACAACGCCTGCACTTCATCCTCCGTGAACAACCCCAACGGGTAGCGCTCACTCATCACACTGCGCAAGTCAGACGCTTGCCTGGCCTGTCGCGAGCCGTTCGCCTTCAACCAAAGGGCCAACGCATGGATGGCGTCACCGTCGACCCGCAAAGGGTGGAACGTACGCGTGTTCATCAGGTGGACATCGGCATTCATTTCAGCGCTCTCTCCTGCTGCGTGAGCGGCTAACTTACTCAAGGTTTGTGACAGAACTACGCGGTCATCCCCCTTGGGCCACTGTAACCAAAGCGATACAAGAGCTATGCCAATGTGCCCTGTTCATTGGCATACAGGCATGAAAAAGCCCGCGACCGGGCTGGGTCGCGGGCTTGCGGGGAACACTGCAAACGCGCGGTGCTCGTACGCCATCAAGGCGCTGTTACAACTGCACTCACTTTCGCTGCGGAGCTGGCTGCTGCTGGGTCAGGCAATGGATATTGCCCCCACCCAGTAACAGTTCGCGGCCCGGCACCATCACCACTTCATGCTGTGGGAAAAGGTTCTGCAGGATCTGCTTGGCCTGGTCGTCCAACGGGTCATCGAAGCTCGGCGCGATGATGCCGCCGTTGACGATCAGGAAGTTGACATAGGAACCGGCCAACCGCACGGTCGGATTACGCTCCTGGCTGCCCTCAACCAGGTCTACCCCGGCGCATTCCTCCTCAGTGGCATACAGCGGACCCGGGATCGGCATTTTATGCACGATGAACGAGCGGCCCTGGGCATCGGTGCTGCTTTGCAGCACGTCCATGGCTGCGTGGCAGCGTGGGTAGTTCGGGTCTTGCGGGTCATCGGTCCAGGCCAGCAACACTTCGCCCGGGCGCACGTAGCAGCAGAAGTTATCCACATGGCCGTCGGTTTCGTCGTTGAACAGGCCATCCGGCAACCAGATGATCTTATCCACAGCCAGGTTATCGCTGAGCACCGCCTCAATAGCCGCACGATCAAGGTGTGGGTTGCGGTTGCGGTTCAACAGGCATTCTTCGGTGGTGATCAGGGTGCCTTCGCCGTCGACATGAATCGAACCGCCTTCAAGCACGAAGCCTTCAGTGCGGTAACGCGGTGCGCGCTCCATCTCGAGGATCTTGCCTCCCACTTGGGAATCGCGGTTCCACGGGGAATACAGGCCGCCGTCAAAACCACCCCAGGCGTTGAAGTCCCAGTTCACACCCCGTACTTCACCACTGCCGTTGATCACGAAAGTCGGGCCGGTGTCGCGAACCCACGCGTCGTCATTGGACATTTCCACCAGGCGGATATTGGGTACGTCCAGGCGGGCACGGGCGTTTTCGTACTGGCTGGCGGAGACCGCGACGGTCACCGGCTCAAAACGTGCGATAGCCTTGGCCACCGCCACATGGGCCGCCTGCGCAGGCTTACCGCCCAGGCGCCAGTTGTCTGGGCGCTCGGGCCAGATCATCCAGGTCTGGGTCTGGGGCGCCCATTCGGCAGGCATATGAAAGCCATCGGCGCGAGGTGTGCTGTGCAAGGTGGTCATGGCGATCAGGGCTCCGAATGGGGTGAAGGGCAACTTTATAATGGATAAAAATCGGCTTTAACAGACTAAAAACATGATAGGTGCTCGGGTCTGCAAAAAATAGCCGATAACAATCGATAAATCACAGTTGTTCATCCAGCACTTTGGACAGCATGTCCACAAAGAAGTCCACGCTGCGCCTGGACGTCACCATCGGCGGCTTGATTTTGAGGATATTCAGATAATCACCGGTAGGTTGCATGAAAATCCCCAGCTCCCGCAGGCGATCACACAACAAGGCGGTTTCTGCCGTCGCAGGTTCCAGGGTGTGGCGATCACGCACCAGTTCAAGGCCCAGATAGAAGCCCGAACCGTGCACGGCACCGACGAGTGGATGGCGATCAATCAATTCCTCCAGTCGTGCCTTGAAATGCCCGCCTACCACTTGGGCGTTTTCCCACAGCTTTTCCTCTTCCATCACGTCCAGCACTGCCATGCCGATCCGGCAACTGACCGGGCTGCCTCCCGATGACGAGAAGAAGTAACCCTCGGCCTCCAGCGCCTCGGCAATCTCTCGGCGGGTAATCACTGCGCCCAACGGCTGGCCGTTGCCCATGCCCTTGGCCATGGTAATGATGTCAGGCACCACACCCTGCTGTTCAAACCCCCAGAAGAAATGCCCCATGCGGCCGTAACCCACCTGCACTTCATCGGCGATGCACACGCCCCCCTGGGCACGCACCAAGCCATACACCTGTTGCAGGTAACCCGCTGGCAGGGAGATGCCACCGGCGTTGCCGTACACCGGTTCACAGATAAACCCGGCCAATTGACGCTGGCTCGCGGCGATTTTCGCCAGGTTATGCTCAACACTTCGTACATAGTCCGGCGCGCTGTCCGGCCCGCGGAATTCACCGCGGTAAGTATTGGGCGCGGTCACCGGGTGTACCCAATCCGGGCGGCTGCTCAAGGCCTGGGGGTTATCGGCAATCGAGGTGGACACGGCATCCGCCGCCACCGACCAGCCGTGGTAGGCCTCCAGCACGCTGAGCATGTCGCGCCCGCCGCTGTAGGCCCAGGCCAAACGAATCGCCAGGTCATTGGCCTCCGTGCCGCTGTTGACCAGGAACACCCGGTCCATGCCCTGTGGCGCCAACGCCAGCAGGCGCTCGGAGAACTCGGCAATTGCCGCATAGTGAAAGCGCGAGTTGGTGTTGAGCAACGACCATTGCCGAGCCGCCACCTCAGCCATGCGCGGGTGGCCATGGCCCAGCACGGCCACGTTGTTGAGCATGTCGAGGTAGGATCGGCCCTGCATATCGATCAGGTGGTTACGCCAGCCGCGCTCGATACGCGGTGGGTCGGCGTAGTAGTGCTTCTGGGAGCGGGCAAAGCTGGCATCCCGCCGGGCCAGCAGGGCCTGCGGGTCCAGTTCGGGCTCAGCATCACAGGCCAGGCCCAACAGCGCCGAGGGCGACGGGCACAACGCCTGCCACGCCAACGCCCGGGAAGGTGTGCAGAACAGCGGCGGCTCAAGGTCGGCGCGGCATAACTGCACAGTCAACGGCGCCTGCACCTCGCCCAGCACCTGCCCTTTGACCAGCGTTGCGCCGGGCTTGAGTGACGTGCGCACGCCCCACAGGCGCAGGCTCAGCTCACTGTCGTGCAAGCACAGCAAGCCGTCGGCACCTTCGCGCAGCGTTCCCGCAAAGGGTGCTTCCAGAACCGTGCCGTGAGGCAGGTGCAGTTCGACATGCAGGGGTAATGTCTCGGGCTCTAGCGCACTGTCGGGGCGGGTGCGCGACAAGCGGTATTGCCCATAACGACTGGCCGCCAGCCCATGCACCGTCGCCGCTTGATCCAGCAAGCGCCGATCGATGCCGGGAGTTTCCCAATTGCCAGCCTCGAAATGCGGGCTGAGTACGCCCAGGTCGATCAGCGCGAACTCGCGCCCCACCAAGCCTGGCAATAAAGGCGCGAAGTCTTGGTTGGCGACGGGCGGTAATGTTTCACCGACGCTGCACAGAATCGCTGCTTGCATGAGTTCAAAGGGCACCGACGTGGCGATATGGAAGATTTCCCACTCGTGTTCGGCGTTTTTCTTTAGATAAACGTTATCCGGGTCCAGGCATTGCTGCTGCTCACTGCTGAGCACCAACACTGCCGCGCGGGCGACGATCAACGGCCACAACACCTCCAACTCTTCGCGCTGCAACGGCGTGACAGCGTGGCAGGCCTGGATCGCCGGCAAGAGGGCAAACGGATCACCGTCGGCATGGTGCAACAGCGCCGCGCAGGTCACCGACAGGTCGGCAACTCGCCAGGTACGCACCAGATCGCCAAAATCGATCACGCCTTGTATACGCCAGTGCCGCTGGGCATCACGCTGCCACACCACATTGTCATCGGTGATATCCATGTGCACCGCTTGCCACGGCAGGTGTGCCGCCAACGGCTGGACATGCGCCTCGACCTGCCTGGCCACCTGCTCCAAAGCAGCACGCTGCGGCAGGTCGGGCAAGGTTGCCAGCAGGTGGGCGATCAATGCCTGCGCGTGGCGCGGGTCCCATTGCAGGGTGCGCGCAAGGCCAGGGTGCTCGAAATCTGCCAGCGCGAGGCTCATCTGCCCGCACAGCTCACCAAAGCCTTCGATCACGGTGCGGCTCAGGTGGGGTAAATGCGTCAGGGGCTGGCCGTCGATGTAGCCCAATAGTCGCAGGTGCAGGGTTTGGTCATCGACGTTGACCGTCAGTAGATCCTCGCCCTCCACGGTCGGGATGACCTTGGGCACGCGCAGGCCGGGATGCGTGCCCAGGCTGTTGAGGGCCGCATGCTGGGCCTGGAGTTCAACCGCGGCGTAGTCACCTCGGCAGATCTTCAGAACAAAGCGGCCCCGAGTGCTGTCAACTCTATAGTTGAGATCTTGTTGACTGCCCAATGAGCGTAATTTGCCCGTCATTCCATAATGTCGCTCGAGCAGGTGTGCTGCCTGTTCGGGGGTTACTTGTGGGCAAGGCAAGCTGGCACGGTGGGTCAACGTGGCTAACGACATTGTGACGACCTTTGTTTTTTCAGGCGTCTATATCGCCATTGTTCTGTGGCGTTAATCAACCCCTTCTGCTCACGGTGCTTGCGCCAGCCCGATTCACAACTCAAGCTATGCTACTTTCGCCCAGTGTCCGTCTAAGGAAAAGGCCCTCGACATGCGCATTCTCATCACCGGCGGTGCCGGATTTATTGGCTCGGCCCTGATCCGGCACTTGATTCAACACACTGAGCATGAAGTGCTCAACCTGGACAAGCTGACTTACGCCGGCAACCTCGAGTCGCTGACCAGCATCGCGTCCAACAGCCGCTATGAGTTTGTCCAGGCCGATATCATCGACCAGGCCACCGTCAGCGCCGTGCTCGCACGCTTCGAACCCGATGCGATCATGCACTTGGCGGCCGAGTCCCATGTGGACCGCTCCATTGACGGTCCGTCGGATTTTATCCAGACCAATATCGTGGGCACCTACAGCCTGCTGGAAGCCACGCGCGCCTATTGGCAGAAGCTGGCAGAGCCGGCAAAAAGCGCGTTCCGTTTCCACCACATCTCCACTGATGAGGTGTATGGCGACCTGCATGGCGTGGACGACCTCTTCACCGAAACCACGCCTTACGCCCCCAGCTCGCCTTATTCCGCGAGCAAGGCGGCGTCCGACCACCTGGTACGCGCCTGGCAGCGCACCTATGGCCTGCCGGTGCTGTTGACCAACTGCTCGAACAATTACGGGCCGTTCCACTTCCCCGAAAAATTGATCCCGCTGGTGATTCTCAATGCCCTGGCGGGCAAGCCACTGCCGGTGTATGGCGATGGTCTGCAGGTGCGTGACTGGCTGTTCGTCGAGGATCACGCCCGTGCGCTGCTCACAGTGGTCACCACTGGGGTTGTGGGCGAAACCTACAATATTGGCGGCCACAACGAACAGAAGAACATCGACGTGGTACGCGGCATCTGCGCCCTGCTGGAAGAACTGGCGCCGCAACGCCCAGCCGGCGTGGAGAAATTCACTGACCTGATCACCTTCGTCAAGGATCGCCCAGGCCACGACCAACGCTACGCCATCGACGCCAGCAAGATCGAACGCGAACTGGGCTGGGTCCCGGAAGAAACCTTCGAGACCGGCCTGCGCAAAACCGTGCAGTGGTACCTCGATAACCTGGAATGGTGCCGCAGGGTCCAGGACGGCAGTTATCAAGGTGAACGACTGGGCAATACTGACGTGAAGGATTTGATCGCATGATGAAGGGAATTGTATTGGCCGGCGGTTCCGGCACCCGTTTGCATCCCATTACCCTGGGCGTGTCCAAACAGTTGTTGCCGGTATATGACAAGCCGATGATCTACTACCCGATCTCGGTACTGATGCTGGCGGGGATTAAGGACATCCTGGTGATCTCCACACCAGTGGACTTGCCCCAATACCAGAACCTGCTTGGCGATGGCAGCCAATTCGGCGTGCGCTTCACCTACGCGGAGCAGCCTTCGCCGGATGGCTTGGCCCAGGCGTTTATCATCGGCGAAGAGTTCATTGGCGATGACCCTGTGTGCTTGATCCTGGGGGACAATATCTTCCACGGCCAGCATTTCGGCGAGCAGCTGCGCACTGCGGCGGAACGCCCCTCAGGCGCTACCGTGTTCGGTTACTGGGTCAAAGACCCTGAGCGTTTCGGTGTAATTGACTTCGATAGTGAAGGCCGCGCCCTGTCCATCGAAGAAAAACCGGCTAAGCCTAAGTCCCACTACGCCGTGACCGGCCTGTACTTCTACGACAACGACGTGATCAAGATCGCCAAGGCGGTCAAGCCGTCGCCACGCGGCGAGTTGGAGATCACCGACGTCAACAATGCCTACCTCCAGCGTGGCGATCTGCACGTTGAACGCTTCGGTCGTGGTTTCGCCTGGCTCGACACCGGCACCCATGACAGCCTGTTGGAAGCCTCGACCTACGTTCAGACCATCGAGCACCGCCAGGGCTTGAAAGTGGCCTGCCTGGAAGAAATCGCCTACGAAAACGGCTGGATCGATCGTGACTATCTGCTGGAACGTGCCAAGTACTTTGGCAAGACCGGCTATGGTCAGTACTTGTACTCTCTCGCTGGGAATCCTAAATGAATGTGAACGCCACTGAACTGCCCGGTGTATTGATCATCGAGCCCAAGGTTTTTGGCGATGAACGTGGCTTTTTCTATGAAAGTTTCAACGCCCGGGATTTTGCTCAGGCCAGCGGTCTGGAACTGCAGTTTGTGCAGGACAACCACTCGCGCTCGCAAAAGGGCGTGCTGAGAGGCCTTCACTATCAGGTAGAACACGCCCAAGGAAAATTGGTGCGTGTGACCGCCGGAGAGGTACTGGACGTTGCGGTGGATATCCGCCGCAGCTCACCACATTTCGGCAAATGGGCCAGCGTGCGCCTATCGGCCGAAAATAACCGCCAGCTGTGGATTCCACCGGGCTTCGCCCACGGTTTTGTAGTACTCAGCGAATACGCAGAATTCCTCTACAAGACCACGGATTACTACACACCGTCTGCGGAGCGGTGCATTCGCTGGGACGATCCTGAACTGAGCATTGATTGGCAGTTGGCGGGCCCACCCACCTTGTCTGCCAAGGATCAAAACGGTAAAAACCTGAAAGACGCGGACCTGTTCCCGTGACAGCCTCCCTAAAAATCCTCATCACCGGCCAACACGGCCAAGTCTCCCAGGAGCTGCAACAGCGGCTCCAGGACCTGGGCGAACTCATCGTCCTGGGCCGCGACCAGCTTGATCTGGCAAACGCAGACCTTATCCGCCAACAAGTGCGCGCCCATCGCCCCGGCCTGATCATCAACGCGGCGGCCCACACCGCCGTCGATCTGGCCGAGAGCGAGCCGGACGCTGCGTTCGCCATCAATGCCATCGCCCCCCGCATCCTCGCCGAAGAAGCCAAGGCCCTGGGCATCCCGCTGATTCACTACTCGACCGACTACGTGTTCGACGGCACCAAACCTGCCCCGTACACCGAAAGCGACACGCCGAACCCATTGGGTGTCTACGGCCAGAGCAAGCTGGCGGGTGAGCAGGCGATTGCGGCTGTTGGCGGCCAGTACCTGATCTTGCGTACCAGCTGGGTCTATTCGGGCCATGGCAAGAATTTCCTGCTGACCATGCAACGCCTGCTGCAGGAAAAAGCGCAGATGCGCATCGTTGCCGACCAGATCGGTGCGCCGACCTGGGCCGGGACTATCGCCAACAGCACCCGCGTGCTGATCGAGCAGTGGCAGGCCGGTAAGGCAGGGGATTGGGGTGTTTACCACCTCACTGCCCAGGGTGAAACCTCGTGGTTCGGTTTTGCCGCGGCGATTGGCGAGCAACTGCGCGCCGAAGGCAAGGCCTGCGCCGAGCTGGAACCGATTCCTTCCAGCGCCTACCCGACCCCCGCCAAGCGCCCGCTGAACTCGCGCCTGGACTGCACGCGCCTGCAACAGCAATGGCACGTCAGCCAGCCACAATGGCAAGACGCATTGCACGAGTGTCTTGCACAGCAGCACTAGGCATAATGCGCCTGTACTCACAGGCGCGACTTCCATGACCCCACCCCTTGCGCGAAGACCCCGCTGGCGCAGCCTAGCCCTGCTGGCTCTGTGCCTGGCACCGCTGTTGTGGCCGCTGGAGCATTTGGCCGAGCGCTATTACCGCAGCGAACTGGCCGGGCAAAATCGCCAGACCCTCGACCTCTACGTCGCCAACTTGCTGGGCACCCTGCACCGCTACGAAATACTGCCGCAGATCCTCGGTGACTTACCGGCCCTGCGTACTGCATTGGACGCTCCCCATGTCAGCACCCACCTGGTCAGCGCCAACCAGTTGCTCAAGGATGTCGCCGCCCAGGCCGGGGTAGAGGTGATGTATCTGATGGACACCACCGGCAAGACCCTCGCCGCGTCCAACTGGGACAAACAAGACAGCTTTGTCGGGCGCAACTTTTCCTTCCGTCCGTATTTCAGCGAAGCCATGGCCGGGCGCCTCGGCCGGTTCTTCGGCCTGGGCACCACCTCGGCCAAGCGCGGCTACTTCTTCGCAGCAGCGGTACGTGACGGCGATACTATCATCGGGGTGCTGGTGGTGAAGGTCGACCTGGACCATACCGAAAGCCTGTGGGGCAATACCCCCGAACAACTGTTGGTCACCGACCACAACGGCGTGGTGATCCTCACTTCGCGCCCGCAATGGCGATTCCGCGCCACGCGGCCACTGACCGCCGAAGAACGCCAGGCCATCATTGCTATCCAGCCCTACCCCACCCGCGACCCGCAGCCACTGAGCCTCAGCAGCAGCGCTTGGCTGCGCCAATCCACAGCCATCGCAGAGACCGGCTGGAACGTGGAAATCCTCGCGCCGCGCTCGCTGATCAACCGCCCGGTGCGCACGGTCGTTGCCGTGGGCGGCGCCACGTTGTTGGTGCTGATGCTGTTGCTGGGGTTGCTGATGCAGCGCCGCCGGCACTACCTGGAACGCATCGCCTTCGAAGCCAAGGCCCGCCGCGAGTTGGAAATGCGCGTGGCCGAGCGTACCAGTGACCTGGAGGGCCTTAACCGGCGCCTTAAACAGGAAGTGCTGGAGCGCGAGCATGCCCAGCAAGAACTGGTGCGCGCTCAGGACGACTTGGTCCAGGCCGGTAAACTGTCGGCGCTGGGCACCATGTCGGCGAGTATCAGCCATGAACTGAATCAGCCACTGGCGGCGATTCGCAGCTATGCCGAAAACGCCGAGATCCTGCTCGACCATGAGCGCACCAACGATGCCCGTGGCAACCTCAAGCTGATCAGCGAATTGACCGGGCGCATGGCTTCGATTATCGCCCACCTGCGTGCATTCGCCCGTCGCGACCGGCATGCGCCGGAGAGCGTGGCTTTGCAACCGGCGCTGGACGACGCCCTGGCATTGCTGGCCAAGCGTCGGCGTTCGATGGAGGTGGAGTTGATCCGCGACCTGCCAGAGGCAACCCTGTGGGTGCAGGCTGGTGAAACCCGCCTGCGCCAGGTGCTGGGTAACCTGCTGGCCAATGCCTTGGACGCCCTCACCGAAAAAGGCCCGCCACGCAAACTCTGGCTGAGTGCCGAAACCACGCCCCATGGCGTCAACTTGTATATTCGCGACAACGGCCCGGGCTTTTGCATGGAAGCCCTGGGCCGCGCCAGCGAGCCGTTCTACACCACCAAGACGCGCACCCAGGGCCTGGGCCTGGGCCTGGCGATCTGCGACACGCTGATGCGCGCCTTTGGCGGCGAACTGTTGTTCGCCAACCACAAGGAAGGCGGCGCGCTGTTAACCTTGAAATTACGTGCCGGCTCGCCGGGCGTCAGTCTGCAACCGTCCGAGGACCGCAGTGTATGAGTATCGACAACTCGATTCAGGTGGTATTGATCGACGACGATCCACACCTGCGTCAGGCCCTGTGCCAGACCTTAGACTTGGCCGGCCTGAACGTCCTGCCCCTGGGAGAAGCCAACGGGCTCACCGCACGTCTGTCCCGAGACTGGCCGGGCGTGGTGGTCAGCGACATCCGCATGCCCGGCATGGACGGCCTGGAATTGTTGGCCGAACTGCACGGCCAGGACCCCGACCTGCCGGTGCTGCTGATCACCGGCCACGGCGACGTACCGCTGGCGGTGCAAGCCATGCGTGCCGGCGCCTATGACTTCCTGGAAAAACCCTTCGCCAGCGACGCGCTGCTCGACAGCGTGCGCCGCGCCCTGGCCCTGCGCCGGCTGGTACTGGACAACCGCAGCCTGCGCCTGGCTCTCAGCGACCGCCAGCAACTCAGTACGCGCCTGGTAGGGCACTCGCCACAGATGTTGCGCCTGCGCGAGCAAATCGGTGCACTGGCCGCGACCAAGGCCGATGTGCTGATCCTCGGCGAAACCGGGGCAGGCAAGGAGGTCGTCGCCCGCGCCCTGCACGACCTCTCAAGCCGACGCAGCGGCCCGTTTGTGGCGATCAACGCCGGAGCACTGGCGGAATCGGTCGTGGAAAGCGAACTATTCGGCCATGAACCGGGCGCGTTTACCGGCGCGCAAAAGCGCCGCATCGGCAAGTTCGAGTTCGCTAATGGCGGCACGCTGTTCCTCGATGAAATCGAAAGCATGAGCCTGGATGTACAGGTCAAGTTGCTGCGCCTTTTACAGGAGCGCGTCGTGGAGCGCCTGGGTGGCAATCAGCTGATCCCGCTGGATATCCGCATTATCGCCGCCACCAAGGAAGACCTGCGCCAAGCCGCCGATCAGGGCCGTTTCCGTGCCGACTTGTATTACCGCCTCAATGTGGCGCCGCTGCGCATTCCCCCGCTACGGGAACGGGGTGAAGATGCGCTGATGCTGTTCCAGCACTTCGCCGACGAGGCCAGCAGCCGCCACGGCCTGCCCTTACACGAACTGCAACCGGGCCAGCGCGCGCTGTTGCTGCGCCACAGCTGGCCGGGCAATGTGCGGGAACTGCAAAACGCCGCGGAGCGTTTCGCACTCGGCCTGGAGTTGGCCCTGGATAACGCCCAGGACCATCCCGCCGCCGGCGTGCTGACCTCCACGCCCGGAGGCCTGAGCGAGCAAGTCGAACAGTTCGAAAAAAGCCTGATCGCCGCCGAACTGACCCGCCCCCACAGCTCCGTGCGCAGCCTCGCCGAAGCCCTGGGCGTGCCGCGCAAAACCTTGCACGACAAACTGCGCAAACACGGCCTGAACTTCGCCGACAGTGCCAGCCAGAGCGCCGATGACGAATGACATCGTCCACCTACGAAGAGGCCGCCATGAGCCGCGATAGCCGTTACCTGGAATCCATCCTTCACCATGACATCCCACTCACCCGGGAAATGGGCCTCAGGGTGCTCGACTGGCAACAGGACCAGCTGCAACTGCACCTGCCCCTGCAAGCCAATATCAACCACAAGAGCACCATGTTTGGCGGCAGCCTCTACTGCGGCGCCGTGCTGGCGGGTTGGGGTTGGCTGCACCTGAAGCTGCGTGAAGCCGGGATTGAAGACGGGCACATCGTGATTCAGGAAGGGCAGATCAGCTACCCGCTGCCGGTGACCCAGAACGCGACAGCCGTTTGCGCGGCGCCGGATGAAAAGACTTGGAAGCGCTTTATGGCGACCTATCAGCGCTATGGGCGGGCGCGGTTGGCGCTGCAGACGTGGATTGTGAATGAAGGCAGTGCAGCGCGTGCCGTCGTCTTTACCGGCCAGTACGTCCTGCACCGCTAGCAGCCATTACATAAAACAAATGTGGGAGCTGGCTTGCCTGCGATAGCGGTGGATCAGTCAATACCTGTACGACTGACACTCCGCCATCGCGGGCAAGCCCGCTCCCACATGTTGCTCTGCAGTGATCTTAAGATCTGGCCAGGGTCAGCAGCCGATCACGCCAGGCGGCCTTGGCTGGCAATGCCAGAAAGAACGGGTTCAGCAGCGACTCCCGCGCCGGGTAGCTGAACGGCTTGCCATCCAACTCCAGCACTTCGCCCCCCGCCCCTTCCAATACACCCTGGGCCGCTGCGGTATCCCACTGCGACGTCGGCGCCAGGCGCGGATAACAATCGGCACTGCCCTCAGCCAGCAAACAAAACTTCAACGAGCTGCCGATATTCGCCAGTTTCAACTCGCCCAAGCCCTCGCTCAAACCATCTAACAGACGCTCCTGCTCAGGGCTGGTATGACGACGGCTGGCCACCACGGTAAAGGCTTCGCCCGCAGCCCTGGCCTGGCGCACTTGAATCTGCTTGGGCGCGGCATTGACGTCCGAACGCCAAGCCCCCAGGCCCGCGCCGCCGAAGTAGCAACGGCCAGTGGTCGGTATCGACACCACGCCGAACACCACGCGGCCCTGTTCGATCAATGCAATATTGACGGTGAACTCTTCACTGCCAGAAATGAATTCCTTGGTGCCATCCAGAGGGTCCACCAACCACCAACGCTGCCAGCCGGCACGCACGCTCTGATCGATATCGGCGTCCTCTTCAGACAGCACTGGAATGCTTGGGTCCAGCGCGGTGAGGCCAGCGAGAATCAGATGGTGGGCAGCCAGGTCAGCAGCCGTCACGGGAGAATCATCCGCCTTGGACGTCACGGCTACCTCGGCACGCCAGTACGGCAGGATGGCTTCACCCGCCTGCCGAGCCAGTTCAATGACCGGAGCGATAAACGGGTGGCCTAAAAACAGTTCGCTCATGCGGTGAACGCTCCACGCTGGGTCAACAGGTCTCTTACCAGATACAGCGCAGCCAGGGCACGACCTTCGCTGAACTGCTCGTTTTGCGCCAGCGCCGACAGCTCACGCAGGTTGACCCGGTCTACCCGCATTGGTTCGGGCTCATCACCTTCAAGACGCTCTTCGTAGAGATCGGTAGCCAACACCACCTGGATCTTCTGGCTCATATAGCCGGGCGACAATGACAGCTCGGTGATGTGCTCCAACTGCCGTGCACCGTAGCCGGCCTCTTCCTTGAGTTCGCGGTCTGCCGCTGCAAGCACGTCTTCGCCGGGCTCGATCAGGCCTTTGGGCAACGACAATTCATATTCGTCAGTGCCGCCGCAGTATTCTTCCACCAGCACTGCATGATCTTCATCGATCATCGCCACAATCATCACGGCGCCATAGCCCGTGCCACGCCCGACAAGACGCTCGTAGGTGCGCTCAACGCCATTGGAAAAGCGCAATTGCACTTCCTCCACGCGGAACAAACGGCTACTGGCGACTATTTCGCGGGCGAGGACAGTGGGTTTCTGGCGCATAAACGGCTCCTTGGCGTGATCGGGTTACTATACCGTGGCTTTTCCGATTGTCTGTGTCGGATATCTTTACTTACGTGAGACCCCACCATGCCCTCTTTGCCCTGGCACGCCATCGATACCGTCCTGCTGGACATGGACGGCACCCTACTCGACCTGCATTACGACAACCACTTCTGGATGGAGCACCTGCCCCAGCGCTACGCCGAACTGCACGGTGTGAGCCAGGCCATGGCGGAGATGGAGCTGCAACCGCTGTTTGAGCGTAACGCCGGACAGTTGCAATGGTATTGCCTGGATTTCTGGAGCGCCGAGCTCAAGATCCCGGTGCGCGAACTCAAGCTGGAAACCGCCCACCTGATCGCCCTGCGTCCGGATGCCGATACGTTCCTGGCGGCGATCAAACAGGCCGGCAAGCGCGTGATCATGATCACCAACGCTCATCGTGATTCGCTGTCATTGAAGTTGGAACGCATTGAACTGGCGCCGTATTTCGAGCGTTTGATCAGCTCTCACGACTACGGTTTTCCCAAGGAAAACCCGCAATTCTGGCAAGCCTTGCAAGCGGATATCCACTTTGACCCGGCCCGTAGCCTGTTTATAGATGACACTTTGCCGATCTTGCGCAGCGCCCGGGATTTCGGGGTCGGTCATTTGCTGGCAGTGAAAGAGCCTGATAGCAAGAAAGGACCAAAGGACACCGCAGAATTTTTAGCAGTGGGGGATTATCGAGATCTCATTGCCGGACTTTGATCAAGTGTGGGAGGGAGCACGCCCCTTCCCACATTTTGCCCTGCGTATTACTCAGGGATGCGCAGTGTCTGGCCCGGGTAGATCTTGTCCGGGTGCGACAGCAGCGGCTTGTTAGCCTCGAAAATCTTGTTGTACTGGTTGGCATTACCGTACACCGCCAGGGAAATCGCGCTGAGGGTATCGCCCTTTTTCACTACGACGAAGCGAGCAGCGGTAACCGCAGGGCCAGTAACAGTGATCTGGTCATCCACACTTGCCACGCCGGCAATGTTACCCAGCGCCAACAGGATCTTCTCTTTCTCTTCCTGCGTGGCCACTTCACCGGTCACCGTGACCTTGTCGCCATCCACCGTGGTCTGCACGTTTGGATTACCCAGGCCCACCTTGCTCACATGCTCCTTCAACTGCTCACTCGCGTTCGCATTACCCGGCGTCAACAGGTCGACAATCTTTTCGCCGGCTTCTTTGATAAAGCTAAAAATACTCATGGTGCGCTCTCCTTGGGATTTAATTTCCAGATGCCCAAGACTAGACCAGTCCTGCCGACTTGGGTTCCAGACTGGCTAAAGACTCAAAAGTATCCAACTCACCCCTGCCTGGAATAAGCCCGACGCAAACGCCGGTGAACCTTGATCGACGCCCTCTATCAATAGATCAATACTGGCGATTAGACGTGACCCTTTGTCGCGCCTAGTCTAAACACTGATCAATCCGCCGGTGGTACTGCCCCATGAACGCCAAGCGCCCTCACTGCGCGGCGCCCGCTCTCGAATCGACCGCGCCCGTCGCTAGCCAGAGCTATCACTATTGCAATCTTGAACACACGGAAGTCGCCAGCACTGCGCTGGCCGAAGAAGTGGCGTTGGCGATTGCCTACAACGATATCAGCCAGGCGGTGATGCTGGTGACGCCTACGGACCTGGAAGACTTCATTGTAGGTTTCAGCCTCGGCAGCGGCATTATCACCGACGTTAACGACATTTATGACCTGAAAATCAGCGGTTCAGGCGCAGCCCAGTACGCTCAGGTACAGGTTTCCAGCCGTGCGTTCTGGAACCTCAAGCAGCAACGCCGCCAATTGGCAGGCACCAGCGGCTGCGGTCTATGTGGCGTTGAAGCGGTAGAACAAGCATTGCCCGACCTTCAGGTACTGCCCGGCGCACCCTTGCCGCCCGCGCAGTGGCTCGATGGCCTGCGCCAGCGTATCAGCGCATTCCAACCCTTGGGCCAGCACAGCGGCGCCGTGCATGCGGCGGTATTTATGAACAGCCAGGGTGAATTGCTGATGGGTCGCGAAGACATCGGCCGGCATAACGCCCTGGATAAGTTGATTGGTGCGTTGATCCGCCAAAAGATTCCGACCGACGGCGGCCTCGCGATTGTTACCAGCCGCTGCAGCCTCGAATTGATTCAGAAAGTCTTGCGCGCGGGCATCCAGACCCTGGTCAGCCTGTCGTCGCCTACCGGCCTGGCCTTGCAATGGGCGCGCCGGCACAACCTCAACCTCATCCACCTGCCGCAAAAAAGCGCGCCACGGGTCTATAGCCCTGCGATGGAGCACCAGCCATGAGCCTTCACCACCAAGCCGACCAGACCCCAACCCCACGCTACAAGCCCTATAAAGGCCCAGCCGGTGGCTGGGGCGCTCTGATCAGTGTGGCGCAAGCCTGGCTGACCAGTGACAACGCCCTGAAAAACCTGCGCATGATGCTCAAGACCAATCAGAACGGCGGCTTCGACTGCCCGGGCTGCGCCTGGGGCGACTCGCCGGAAAGCGGCATGGTCAAGTTCTGCGAAAACGGCGCCAAGGCGGTCAACTGGGAAGCCACCAAGCGCCGCGTCGATGCGGCCTTCTTCGCCAAGCACAGCGTCACAGCGTTGCTGGAGCAAAGCGACTATTGGCTGGAGTACCAGGGCCGCCTGACGGAGCCAATGCGCTATGACGCCGAGACCGATCGCTACCTGCCCATCAGTTGGGATGCCGCGTTCGACCTGATCGGCAAGCACCTCAACGCGCTGCCCAGCCCGAACATGGCCGAGTTCTACACCTCGGGCCGCGCCAGCAACGAAGCCGCCTACCTGTACCAGTTGTTCGTACGCGCCTTTGGCACCAACAACTTCCCGGACTGCTCGAACATGTGCCACGAAGCCAGCGGCGTAGCCCTGGCGCAGAGTGTCGGCGTGGGCAAAGGTACCGTAACCTTTGATGACTTCGAACATGCCGATGCCATTTTCGTCTGGGGCCAGAACCCCGGCACCAACCACCCACGCATGCTTGAGCCGCTGCGCGAAGCGGTGAAACGCGGCGCTCAGGTGGTGTGTATCAACCCGCTGAAAGAGCGCGGCCTGGAGCGCTTCCAGCACCCGCAACATCCGCTGGAAATGCTCACCAACGGCGACAAGCCGACCAACACCGCCTACTTCCGCCCGGCGCTGGGTGGCGATATGGCTATCTTGCGTGGCATGGCCAAGTTCTTGCTGCTGTGGGAACGCCAAGCCCTGGCCGAAGGCAAGGAAGCGGTGTTCGACCACGACTTCCTCAATGAGCACACTGCCAACGTCCTGGAATACCTGGGTCAGATCGACGACACCTCGTGGGAGGAGATCGTCGAGCAGTCCGGCCTGACCCTGGTGGAGATCGAGCAAGCGGCACGCATGTACGCCAAAGGCAAGAATGTAATCATGTGCTGGGCGATGGGGATTACCCAGCACCGCCACTCGGTGCCGACCATCCAGGAAATCGCCAACCTGATGCTGCTGCGCGGCAATATCGGCCGCCCAGGTGCCGGGCTGTGCCCGGTGCGTGGCCACAGTAACGTACAGGGCGACCGCACCATGGGCATCAACGAACGCCCACCGGTGGCGTTTCTGGACGCGCTGGAGCGTCGTTTCCAGTTCCAGGTGCCTCGCGACAATGGCCATAACGTGGTGGAAGCGATTCACGCCATGCTTGAAGGCCGCTCCAAAGTCTTTATCGGCCTGGGCGGCAACTTTGCCCAAGCCACGCCAGACAGCACGCGTACCTTTGAAGCGCTGCGAAATTGCGACCTGACCGTGCAGATCAGCACCAAGCTCAACCGCAGCCACCTGATGCACGGTAAAGATGCGTTGATCCTGCCGTGCCTGGGCCGCACCGACATAGACATCCAGGCCGACGGCCCGCAAGCGGTGACGGTGGAAGACTCGTTCAGCATGGTCCACGGCTCCAACGGCCAACTGCAACCGCTGTCGAAACTGATGAAGTCCGAGCCGGCGATCCTGGCGGGCATTGCTGCCGCTACCCTGGGCAGCAAGCCCGTGGATTGGAACTGGCTGGTGGCCGACTACGGGCGCATCCGCGACCTGATCGCCGACACCATCCCAGGCTTCAAGGACTTCAACGAAAAGATCAAACATCCAGGCGGCTTCTATCTGGGCAACTCCGCCGGCGCACGCCGCTGGAACACCCCCTCAGGTCGCGCCAACTTCCGCCCCAACATCTTGCCCAAAGACCTGATCCATGAGCGCACCCACGCCACGGGCCGAGTGCCGGACCTGATCATGCAGTCGATGCGCTCCCATGATCAGTACAACACCACCATCTATGGCCTGGACGACCGTTATCGCGGAGTCAAAGGCCAACGTGACGTGCTGTTCGTCAACGAAGCCGACATCATCCGCCTGGGCTTCAAGCCGGGGCAGAAGGCAGACATCGTGTCGCTGTGGGAAGACGGTCGTGAGCGCCGCGTGAAGGGTTTTACGCTGCTGGCATTTGATATTCCGGCGGGGCAGGCGGCGGCTTACTACCCCGAAGTGAACCCGTTGGTGCCGTTGGAAAGCACTGGCGACGGTAGCCATACGCCAACGTCCAAGTTTGTTGCGATTCGCTTGGAAGCGGCGAGTGACAGTGGGTTGATCATGGCGCGCTCGGCCTGACTCGATCCGAGATATGTGTTGCTTGAACTAACGCTTTCGCGGGCAAGCCCGCTCCCACACTGGGATGGGTTCACCATTGAGACTGTGTGGACCGATCTGATGTGGAAGCGGGCTTGCCCGCGAAGAGGCCAGCACAAGCACCACACATTCGACAGGCACAAAAAAGGCCGCTTTTGCATAAAAGCGGCCGTTCCGAAGTAGCTAAAGACCCGTAAAAACGACTTAAGTTCCCCATACAAAACAGTAACTTAGCAAATTGTATACAACCTCTGCCGCCGGTCGGATTTCGATTGTCAGCGCCTCGATACAACCTCAGGATCGCGCCGTCATCCCTTGAGGTTTCCCTGAATGAAGTTCTCCTCGATTCTCTTGTTGTCCCTTGGCCTGGTCAGTGGCGCAGCCATGGCAGGCGGCACCACCGAAGCCGGTGTAGGCGGCGCATTGGGTGGGGTTCTAGGTTCCGTTGTCGGCCAGCAGCTGGGCGGCAACACCGGTTCGACCATCGGCGCGGCCCTCGGCGGCGCAGGCGGTAGTGCAGTCGGCGCCGACAAACGTAGCCGTGGCGAAGCCGCCATTGGTGGCGCACTGGGCGCAGCCGGCGGTAACGTCGTAGGGCGCAGCGTTGGCGGCAGCACCGGCGCACTGATCGGCTCCGCAGCCGGCGGTGGCGCGGGCGGCGCGCTAGGCAACTACATGGGTAACGAAAGTGATCGCGACAGCCGCCATTACCGCGATCGCGACCGTGACGATCGTCGCTACTACCGCGATGGCCACCCAGGTCGCGGCCATGCCTATGGGCATCGCAAGAACAAGCACCGTTATCGCGACTGATAAACCCGCGCTCTGACGAACACATCCGATGTGGGAGCCGGGCTTGCCCGCGATAGCAGTGAATCAGGTTTTAGACGTACTGCCTGATACTGCGCCATCGCGGGCAAGCCCGGCTCCTACATTTGGGATGCTTTGCTTATAGGTGCGTCAAACCAGCAGCCGCTGCATCGCTTCGCGCAACATTCCCGGAATCGGCACTGGCTGGTTCGAGGCTCGGTCCACAAACACATGGACAAAGCGCCCCGCCGCACACGCCTCCTGCTCGCCCGCCTTGAATACTGCCAGCTCATACTGCACCGAACTATTGCCCAGCTTGCCTACCCGCAGGCCGATTTCAATGCGCTCGGGAAAAGCAATCGAGGCGAAGTAATCGCAGGCCGAACTCACCACAAACCCCACCACCTCACCGTCATGAATATCCAGCCCGCCCTGTTCGATCAGGTAGGTATTAACGGCTGTGTCGAAGAAGCTGTAGTAGGTGACGTTATTCACATGGCCGTAGGCATCGTTGTCGTGCCAACGCGTGGTGATCGGTTGGAAGTGGCGGTAGTCGTCGCGCACAGGCGTTGAGTCAGGCATCGGCAAGTCTCATCAAAGTTGATCCAATTGAGCATGGGCCCAGTCGCGCACCTCGGCGTAGGGGTAGTCTTCCAGCGCCGCAAAACCGGGAATGCCCCGCGCCTTCAACTTGGTAAACAACGGTACGCTGATACCGCCAAGGAAACGCGTCAAACGCTCCGCATTCGGCAAGTGCCCCGTGTGCTCATGATGCCTGTGGATAAAATCACCGCACAGCCCCATGAAGTTTTTATCCACAAGCGGCGGCAGGCTCGGCGGCGCCGGCAGATGGGCGACCTGGCCGTGGCATACCGAACAATGCCCGCAACGCTGGGGTGCATTATCATCACCAAAGTAGTGCGCCAGACGCTGCCCCAGGCAGTGGTCGGTGGCGAACAGGTCGAGCATGGCGTGAATCCGCGCGACCTCCGTCACCTCATGCTGCTTGAAGCCTGTGTATAACTCGGCGCTTAACGCGTGCGGGTCGAAATGGGTGTCGAGCAAACTGTAGACCTCAGTCATCTGCTTGCTTTCGAGCTCGATCAGGCCCTGCTCCTGAAAATAATCCAGTGCCTTCACCACCCGGCTACGCTCGGCATTGTGCTGTTGATAAAGCGCATCGAAATCGACCGTCGCCCAGGTTTTAGCGCGCTTGCACACCTGGATGATCGCCGCGACAAACTGCTGCCGCTCGCCGGAAAAACGCGCCAGCAAGGCTTCGGGTTCGATCAGGTATTTGAAACGGTATTCCGCATAAAACGCATAGCGCGGCGCGATCACGCCCTTGAGCTCCAACTGCACCAAGAGCGTCTTGAGCGGCAGCTCGCGAATATTGCTGTGGTCCGACAGCGACCTGAGCAGGAACTCCCACTGCCCTTCACTACGCGCGGACTGCAACTCCTCCAATACGCGAAAAATGCCGTCCTGCTCCGGCGTATCACCGTACACGAAGTTTTCCAGCACATTGAGGCTGTCGCGGTTGGCCAACACCAGGCAATCCGACGGCTGCCCGTCACGCCCTGCGCGGCCGATTTCCTGGCTGTAGTTCTCGATGGACTTGGGCAGGTCGAAGTGCACGACATTGCGGATGTCACTCTTGTCGATGCCCATGCCAAACGCGATAGTTGCGACAATGCAATTGGAACGCCCGCCCATGAAACGCTGCTGGATACCTTCGCGTTTTTCATGGGGCAGCCCCGCGTGATAAGCCTCGGCCTGAATACCGTGGCGGTTCAGATGCTCGGCAATCTGCTCGGCGGTTTTCTGCAAGGTGACGTAGACGATACTCGGCTGGTTGGCCCGCGCTTTCATCCACTCCACCAGCCTGCGGCGTTTGTCATGGCCGCTGACGGGTTCCACCAGCAGGTTGAGGTTGGGCCGATAGAAGCCCGTGGTCACTACATCTTCGGCAGCAATGGCGAACTTGGCCTGCATGTCAGCGATCACCTTGGGCGTGGCCGTTGCCGTCAGCAACAGCGCCTGAGGGATGTTGAACTGGCGCTGGTAGTCCGGCAGCTTCAAATAATCCGGACGGAAGTTGTGGCCCCATTCGGAGATACAGTGCGCCTCGTCTACCACCAGCAACGAGATCTGCACGCTGTTCAGGAAATTACGGAAACGCTCGTTCTTCAAACGCTCCACGGAAATCATCAGAATCTTGAGCTCGCCCGACCGCGCACGGGCCATTACATCATTGGCCTCATCACGGCTCTGGGCCGAGTCGATACTGCCCGCCGAAATGCCATGGCGCTGCAGGAAACCCAATTGGTCCTGCATCAACGCCAGCAAAGGCGACACCACCAACGTCAGGTGCGGCAGCAACACGGCCGACAACTGGTAACACAAGGATTTGCCCGAGCCCGTAGGGAAAATGGCGGCGGCAGATCGCCCAGCCAGCACGGCGCTGACCGTCTCTTCCTGGCCCAAGCGAAAGTGTGGGTAACCAAAGACCTGCTGGAGGGTGTCGTGCATAAGGCTGTCACTCCATTGACCGCTGAGTTGGCTCAAAAACATAGCCCGGGAATCCCAGCGAATCGAGAAAGGTCGCAAGGAAAAAAGAGACAGGATGATACACAGAGGGAGGGAGGGCTCAGGGCCGAAGTGGGACTTTTCTGAGAACGTAACAGGAAGCAGCAGATTAAAAATGTGGGAGCTGGCAAGCCCTCCCCCACATTTCACAACCGAGCTACAGCTGAATCAGCGGTTCTGCACTCGCTCGATCGCCGTGTCATACACCGGGTTGGCCTTTTGCTCCTTGGCCAACTGGTAATGACGCAACGCATCCGGGAACTGGCCGGCCGCTTCGTAGATGCGTGCAATGTTGTAGTAGGCACCGGCACGCACGGTCGCGGCATTGGTACCGGTCGCCAGGGCGATAGCCTTGCGGTTGGCCCAGATCGACTCCGCAGTATTGCCGGCTTTCTGATACGCCAGGCCAAGGTTGCCGTAAGCCTTGCCGAAGCTGTTATCCAGCTCGATGGCTTGACGGAAGAAGTCGATGGCCTGGTCCAGGTTACCGGCCTGGTAGGCCGCTTCGCCCTTGAGGTTCAGCTTCTTCGCATCGGCCTGTACCGACGAGCTCACTGTCACGGCGGTGACGGCCACGCTGTCGTCCAGCAAAGGCTTGACCTCGTTGAGTACATCTTCGGCGCCAACTCTCACGCCGGTGAAGGTGTTGATGTCCTGGAAGTCGCCACTGCCGGTCATGCGGAACACGGTCCACAGGTTGCCCGTGCGGTTCTGCGGCACATAGTAAGTGCGTACCAGGGATTGCCCCATGTACACGAACACCTTGGCCTCACTGTTGGACAATTCGCTGGAAGTGGGAGAGCCGCTGTTGGAATAGTCGTGCACGGCATAGACGTAGCTTTCGCCGTAATGCTTTTTCTGCAGGGTGATGGTCTCCGGGCCATAGCTATCGGTGTCATCCACGTCCAGTTCGGCGTCGGTGCCCTTTTTATTGTTGAAGAAGATGTTATTGCCGGGGAAAATCATATGGGAGTCGAGGTCGCGCGGAGCCTTGCCCCAGGTCAACACCACACGCAGGCCGTCGAGATTTTCCATCACCGGGCTGATGGCATAGGTCATGCCTTTGCACGGGCACTTCACCACCAGGTTGGAATAGCCAGGCTTCTTGATGATCAGCAGGTTGCTGGCATCGTCAGCCGCTTCACTGGTCAGCGTTACCTGGCCTTGCGCGTTGGTACGGCCCACCACGTTCTGCGCGCCATTACGTTGCAGCAGCACTTCGGCATCGGCGATTTTCTGGTCCTTGACCACCGCGCTGAGCACTTCAATCGGCAACTGCTCGGCCTGGGCAGAAAACGCCACCGCACACAAAGACATCGCCGAGGCGACACGAAGCAAACCCATGCTTAACTCCCTTTAAGTAGTGGGCGGAATCGCCCTGCAAGATTTTGCGGTGAAACATACGCTGAAATGAGCTCGCTGGCAGATTTTTTATACAAGTTGTGACGGGCGTTTTATCCCGCCTACCGAGCTACGCATTGCGCTACAATCAAGCCTTGCTTTCCAAGAGGACGCAGCGATGAGCGAACTGACGTTTGAGCAAAAACAGGATCACTATCACAAGATCCGGCGTTCCAATTACTTGGCCAGTCTGCGCCTGGAAGGGTTCGATACCCAACCGACCGACGTCGACAAACCCCTGCCGACACGCGAAGCCGTCCTTGCCAAGTACCGCAACACCTCTAGCTGATGCTCGACAAATACGGGGTGGGCCAGGACCCATACTGCTACCCCGGTAGCAGCACTCTGCGCAACCGCCTCGATTTGCTCGATGAAGCACGCCTGCACCAGGCCGAGCGGGAATTATCCGAAATCGCCGTAGGCAACCTTCCACTCTTTCCGCCACCCTACGACCTTGATCGCCTGCAACACATTCACCGCGTCCTGTTCGGTGACATTTATGACTGGGCCGGCGAACTGCGCAGCGTCAACATCCAGAAAGGCGACACGCTGTTTTGCACCCCGGAGCGTATTCCACCAGAAGCGGCAAAAATCGTCCGGCATATGCAAGACGCCAATTGGTATGTCGGTGCGACTCAGGCTGACCTTGTGCGTCAAATCGCTGAAGCTTATGGCGACCTGAACGTCATTCATCCCTTCCGCGAGGGAAATGGACGGGCGCAGCGGATCCTGTTTGAGCAGATCATCGTAAACGCGGGGTTTTCGGTGAATTGGTGGTTGGTGAAACACGCGGCGTGGATACCGGCAAATATTGATGCGGTGGCGTGTGACTATCGGGGATTGGAAGCGATTTTTGAGCGGTGTATCGGTAGGCCTCTGAGTGCTTGATCGAACTTCGAACGACTAAACTATCTGTTTATTGCTCGAGAACAAACTCACTTTTAAGGTTCGGCTCGTCGCTGCCAATTCAGCGACCGGGTTTGGTCACCTGAAAACAGCACACATAAGTGCCATTACTTGCCTTGCGAGCGTCTATCGTCTCGTAACGCACTGCTATGGCGGCTGTGTGTGGGACGTCTTCGGACGTGTCGGATTGCTGTTTCCGGCTGGCCAACCCGCGCACAGTCCGCCACCCACCGTTTGGCCACGGTGATGTCGGTTACCTAACAGCAAACCGAGTACGTTCAAATGCAAATACCTGAAACGAGGGACCGCTATCGTCAGTTACGCACCAACTTCACCGATACCCACCCTCTTGTCATAGACACCGCAGCCAAAGCTGAAGATATCCAATCGGCCGCCCACCAGCGTATCCGCGCTGCCAGCGACTTATTGGAAACCTTCTCCTGCCTGACCTTCGACCACGCCGACCTCAAAGACATTTCCCACATCATT
The DNA here is from genome assembly GCF_041410225.1 of Pseudomonas sp. KT_2_4. Classification (NCBI taxonomy): domain Bacteria; kingdom Pseudomonadati; phylum Pseudomonadota; class Gammaproteobacteria; order Pseudomonadales; family Pseudomonadaceae; genus Pseudomonas; species Pseudomonas sp. KT_2_4. The sequence continues at coordinate 4,135,510 of NZ_CP166962.1, read as the reverse complement.
AATGCGCTGTACCTGCTCGTTCAGGACGGCTGTGATTTGTTGGAAGCCGCGCAACACGTTCAGCTGCAACCTGAACAAGCGCAAGTCTAAGCAACACCTGTGTAGGAGCGAGCTTGCTCGCGAAAATCGCCAACGATGACGCGGTAAATCAGAAAAAACGCGGCGCCCCTGAGTTTTTCGCGAGCAAGCTCGCTCCTACAACTGATCAGCTTTACCTATTACATCGTTGCAAGCCATAAATGCCGGAGGCTTTTGTAAGACACCGCCAAACGTCACGCCATCCGTTTCCCAAACTGCTTCAAATACCCGCTCAACCCTCTATACGAGTTACGCGTAGCCGACTGAACATAACCTCCTATCAACTGTCTCGGAAAAAACCGTGAACATCGAAAGGACTCAATATATCGGCCACTATGGCATCACTTTCACGGTAATTCGACTCACCGTGATGCCAAACAATCAACAAGAGCTAGCCACACTTTGCTTGCTGGAAGTAAAAGCTTCAGCGATAGAGGTCCGCTTGCGGCTTCAGAAGTTGTACGAAAAGATGCTCGCCCGAGATCTACCCTGCGTCATGACAGTGGCCGTCTCAAAGCCACTGACCAGGAAGCAGGCAGATAGCTTGAACAATCGGAACAACCTCATAAAAGAAATCATTTCTGGCGCAGTTGCAGCCCCTGTCGGGATCATATCCAGCAAAGCAGAATCGATAGTCGAGAACGCTATCAGCGATTTGATTTCTCGCAGGATCCGCAACTTTCACAGCGCAGACATCGTCATTGGCCTGGATGCTCAGGTCAGCGGTGGCATAGGCCCGCAGCGCTCAAGCGTCTCAATGCATGTGTACTCCAGATGAACTTTAGTCAATGGCTTTACCTACAAACAGCGCTATTATTCGCTCTCCATCTGCTGCTGTATTACAAAATCACTGACTGCACGTTAAGAACGCGTTTCGCCGTTACCTTCATCGTAACGGGACTGCTTCTGTTGTTCTGGCTACCCTACATTGCCATTGTCCTGAACATTCAACTTCTTCCCCTGGCCTTGTTCTTGATAGGCTTGGCTCTCTTCGTCACGCGAAACAAATACCGCCTGCAACGTAAAAGGCCCCCTCACCCACTCCTACGCACCCCCACTATGAACCTGGCCCCCAACTTCCCCGAAGATCCAGTCATGCAGCAGCTCCTGCAATTGCTGCATGAAGAAATCGGCTTGCCAAAACACAAGACCATCGGCCTGCACACCTCACTGAACTTCGACCTCGGGTGCGATGGCGCTGAGGCCAAGCAATTCATGGAGGCGCTTGAACAGGATTTCGGGGTCGACCTGGGCGACTACGACGCTTATCGTTACTTCCAGCCGCCGGTGTTCGACGTGTTCCTGAAGCGTCGCGCCAAGGGCCGTGGTGACAAGATCCCGCTGACCATCGGCATGCTCTACCTGGCGATCAAGACCCACCGCTGGGACACGCAGATGCTGGAAAACCTGAGCTGATTCCAATGAAGGTTTTTTTGTAGGAGCGAGCTTGCTCGCGAAAAACTCACAGGCGCCGCGTTCATTCAGCAAGCACGCGTTATCGTTGACGTTTTTCGCGAGCAAGCTCGCTCCTACAGTATTAGGGCAAGCCCGCTCCCACAGTGGATCTGCGCTCATCTGACGAGCCGTATAAATAACAAGGACCTTACATGGACGTGACAATGGGCCTGCTGGCCGCTCTGCTCTGGGGTGGCACGGACTTTCTGGTGGGCCTCAACGCCCGAGCCGTTGGCGTAAAACGCGCGGTGTATTTCGGCCAAGCCCTCGGTTTTTTGATCATGACCCTCCTGCTGGTCATTTTCCCGGCCTTCCTTTTCAAATCCCTTGATGCGCCGTTAAGCGTTTGGCTCCTAGGCGTCGCCGCCGCTCTGCTGACGGTGTCCGGCGCCCTTGCGCTGTCCAAAGCCTTTGCCTTGGGCAAAGCGGCCATCGTCGCGCCATTGGTGACGTCCTATGGGGTCGTGACCACCTTGCTGTCCTGGGCCAGCGGTGAACACATCAGCCTGATACAACTGGGCTGCATCGCCCTGTGCGTGATCGGCGTTGTGCTGTCCAGCGTTCACAAGGACAACGGTACGCCTCACAACAACCCGCGCCTGTCCATTGCCTACGCCATGTTCGCCGCAACCTTGTACGGCACCAGTTTCTGGCTGCAAGGCCGCTACACACTGCCAGCGCTGGGGCCAATCACCATGTTGTGGCTGGGTTACCTGGTAGGCCTGTGCGTGCTGGTGGTGATGGTGCTGAAAATCAGGGATGGCCTGAAGATCCCGCCGCTGAAAAACTGCGCGACGTTGACCGGGGCGAGCTTGATGAACCTCGGCGGTTTCTCGGCGTTTTCGTGGGGCGCAATGGCCGGCTCGGTGTCGGTGGTGACGGTGATCAGTACGCTCTCTGGAGGGATCGCGGCGATCCTGGGGTTTGTATTTTTCAAGGAGCGGTTGTCAGCGGTGCAGGTGGCAGGTGTCGTCCTGGTGCTGGTCGGTGCAGTGGTACTGCATATCGCCGGCTAACGTCGCGCACAAAAAAGCCGCCTACTTAAGAGGCGGCTTTTTTACAACCAGCGAATCTTACAACTTAGGACCCGCCGCCTTGATCGCATCGCTGACTTCAAACTTCTTGAAATTCTCGATGAACAGGCCAGCCAGCGCCTTCGCTGCTTCGTCGTAGGCAGCCTTGTCAGCCCAGGTGTTGCGTGGGTTCAACAGGCCGGTTTCAACGCCCGGTACGGCCAATGGCACGTCGAGGTTGATGGTGTCCAGGTGTTCGGTTTGCGCACCGATCAACGCACCGCTCTGGATCGCTGCAATCACGCCGCGAGTGGTCGGGATGTTGAAGCGTTTACCAACGCCGTAGCCGCCGCCGGTCCAGCCGGTGTTGACCAGGTAGACCTTGGAGCCGAAACCACGGATGCGCTTGATCAGAAGCTCTGCGTATTCGCCAGCCGGACGTGGGAAGAACGGCGCGCCGAAGCAGGTGGAGAAGGTCGACTTGATGCCGCTGCCCGAACCCATTTCGGTCGAACCCACCAAAGCGGTGTAGCCGGACAGGAAGTGGTAGGCCGCCTGTTCTTCGCTGAGGATCGACACAGGCGGCAGTACGCCAGTCAGGTCGCAAGTCAGGAAGATCACCGCGTTTGGCTCGCCGCCCAGGTTCTTCTCGGAACGCTTGGCAACGTGCTCCAGCGGGTAGGCGGCACGGCTGTTCTGGGTCAGGCTGACATCGGCGTAGTCGGCGTGCTTGGCCTCGTCGATCACGACGTTTTCCAGCACCGCGCCATGCTTGATGGCTTTCCAGATAACCGGCTCGTTCTTCTCGGACAAGTCGATGCACTTGGCATAGCAACCGCCTTCGATGTTGAACACCACGCCTTCGCCCCAGCCGTGCTCGTCGTCACCGATCAGGTAACGGCTTTCGTCGGCGGACAGAGTGGTCTTGCCAGTGCCGGACAGGCCGAAGAACAGGGTCACATCGCCTGCTTCGCCGATGTTGGCGGCGCAGTGCATCGGCAGCACGTCGGCAGCCGGCAGCAGGAAGTTCTGCACCGAGAACATGGCTTTTTTCATTTCACCGGCGTAACGCATGCCGGCAATCAGTACTTTTTTCTGGGCGAAGTTGAGGATCACGCAACCGTCGGAGTTAGTGCCGTCACGCTCTGGCACGCACTCGAAGTTGGCCACGTTGAGCACTTGCCACTCTTCACGACCGGCCGGGTTGTACTGGGCCGGGTTGATGAACAGGCAACGACCGAACAGGTTCTGCCAGGCAGTCTGGGTGGTCATTTTCACGGCCAGGTAGTGGTCTTCTGCAGCCCCTACGTGAACATGGGAAACGAAATGCTCTTGCGCGTTATTGAACGCCTCGACGCGAGCCCACAGGGCATCGAACTTGTCGGCCGGGAACTTGCGGTTGATCGGGCCCCAGGCGATGGCGTCCTGGGTGGAAGGCTCTTCAACGATGAAACGGTCAACCGGCGAACGACCGGTGCGGTGACCGGTTTCTACGACCAGCGCGCCAGTATCGGCAAGCACGCCTTCACCGCGCTGCAGGGCTTCTTTGACCAGATCGTCAACACTCAGATCGGTGTATACGGCGTTATTGGCTTGCGTCATGAGGTTCCCCGTCGGCCTATGGCCGAGTGCTCCAAACGTTTTGTAGTAGAAAGTTGCGCACTACTACCGCGAAAAAAGTGGGCCGGATTATGCCAGAAAAGCCCAAAAAGAGTAGGGCCCTCCCGTCAGAACACCTCTAATCCGGCGTTTGTCAGGTGATTTACCTGTGCTTAAACGTTTTAGTGGCGGGTGTCGGAAGGGGTGTCGATGCCTGCTCCAGCGAACAATTGCGCTACATCAGCCGCATCGAACAGGTAGCGCTGGTTGCAGAACTGGCAGTCGATCTCGATATGGCCGCCATGTTCCACCACCAGGTTTTGCGCATCTTCCAGGCCCAGGCTGACCAGCGCGTTACCGGAACGCTCGCGCGAGCAACTGCAGCGAAAATGCAGGCCCTGTGCGTCGAACAGGCGCACGGCCTCTTCGTGGTAGAGGCGGTGCAGGATGGTTTCGTTGTCCAGGCCCAGCAGTTCTTCGGCCTTCAAGGTGTCGGCCAAGGCGATGATATGCCGCCAGCTTTCGGCACGATCATCCTCATCCTTGATGCGATCGGCCGGCAGTTGTTGCACCAGCAAACCACGGGCGCGCTTGCCGTCGGCGTTAAGCCAGAACTTGGTGCCCACTTGCTGGGACATAACGAAGTAGTTGGTGAAGCATTCCGACAGGGTCTGACCGTCGAGGTCGACAATACCCTGGTACCGCTGGCCCTCGGTCGGGTCGACAGTCAGTGCCAGGACGCCATTGGGCATCAGGTCGGCCAAGGTGGCATCTGCGGCAATCTGGTCAGGCTCGTAACGGGCCAGACCACGGATCTCGCGCTCGCTCGAGCACTCGATCATCAACATGGGCACTGGCCCTTCGGAACGAGCCTGCAAGATCAGCAAACCGTCGAACTTCATGGTGCCCACCAGCAGCGCCGCAGCGGCCATCAACTCGCCGAGCAATTGCGCGACCGGCTCCGGATAGGCGTGTTTGGCAAGGACTTCGGCATAGCTGAGCTCCAACGAAACCATCTCGCCGCGGGCATCGCTCTCATCGAAGATGAAGCGTTGGGTGAAGTCGGTATCCGGTAGATCAATCATAGGTCTGGGTATCTGAAGTGATGACAAAATGATTACAAGGTTTATAAAATTAAACGCTTTAGCACCATCTTGGTGCGACTTCTCCTGAATTCAAGGAGCTGAATAGAGCGATGAGGGACAGTTTATGAACAATCCGGGTTTGTTCCAAGCCAACTGGAACCTCCGGCGATGGGCTCTTTGCAATCTACTCGCTATCGGGCTGCTGTGTTTTTGGCTGTGGCCCACGGGCCAGATGCTCTGTGTGATTTTCGACGAGTGGCTGTTTCATCTGCTCAATGGCCCATTGGCCACGAACTCGACCTGGTTGCATATATGGGCCGTGGCCAGCCTGCGGCCGTTTGATGCAGTGGTCGGCGTGATTTTGCTGGCACTGCTGATTCGCGGCGACTGGGTGTTCAAGGCCGTGCAGGTGCGCCAGGCGTTTTTTGGCTTCCTCGGCATTCTGCTGCTGTTGCTGTTTGTCCGCATGCTGTTCTCCAAACTCGCGGCGCACATGGGCTGGCAGCACAGTAGCCCGTCGATGGTCATCAGCGGCGCGATTCAAATGAGCGACTTTTTCCCAGGGCTGGAGAAAACCTGGGAATTGAAGGACCGCTCGAGCCAGAGCTTCCCCGGCGACCATGCTTCGGTGCTATTGATCTGGGCGATGTTCATGAACGTGTTCGCCCGGCGCATCGGCCAGGTGCTGGTGATCTGGGGCCTGGCGCTGCTGTTCATGATGCCGCGGCTGGTCGCGGGCGCGCACTGGGGACAGGACGACTACATCGGTGGCGTACTGCTGGCGCTGTTGGCGTTGGGCTGGGGGTATTACACGCCGTTCGCGGCGAAGGTGTCGGGCGCTTTGTTGCGGATGACGGCGCCGCTTTTCGGGCTACTGAGCAAGTTGCCCGTTATTGGGCGGTTGAGTGTCATGCGCACAACTCCGTAACCCCCCAGGGCTAAAAGTGGGAGCGGGCTTGCTCGCGAATGCGGGGTGTCAATCAATGCATCTGTGCCTGACCCACCGTATTCGCGGGCAAGCCCGCTCCCACATTTGATCGAGTGTGCATGGGCGACTCGTGCAATCAATCGTCATTGCCGCTGCCGCGAAATTTGAATAGATCGCGGCGCTGCTTCTTGCTCGGCTTGCCGTCAGTGGTCAGGCCTGAAGCACCTGCTTTGCGCATGGCTGCAGCATTTTCGCGCTTGGCGATGCTGGCTTCGGTCTCGGCATACAGTGCCTGCGCTTCAGGCGCGCCGCGGCGTACGATGGAAAGTGCCTGCACCACGATGGTTTTTTCATCAAACCCTGTACGAATCTGAAACTCGTCGCCGACGCGCGGCTCCTTGCCCGGTTTGCAGCGCTCGCCGCGATGATGCACCTTGCCGCTCTCGATAGCGGCCTTGGCCAGAGCGCGGGTCTTATAGAACCGCGCTGCCCACAACCACTTGTCCAGCCGGACCTTCTCTTCCTCTTCCTGCTTTTGAGCCACTTGAATTCCTCGCTCTGAAAAATGTCGCAACTTTACCGTTGAAACCCTTCGACGCATAAACCCCAAGGCTCACCTAAGATACGCCAGGTAGCACCCTGTTTTCGCGAGGATACGCCGTGACCGACTTTCCCCTTTCCCTCACCTCGCCCAACCAGCGGTGCGTGGGTTGCCAGCAAAGCGAGCCTCTGGGGTTCGATTTTGCGTTCGCCTACCAGCCTATCGTAGACCTGCGTGACCATTCGATCTTCGCCAACGAAGCCTTGGTGCGCGGCCCCCTGGGAGAAGGCGCGCTGTCGGTGCTGGCTCAGGTCAACGAAACCAATCGCTACCGCTTCGACCAGCGTTGCCGGACCAAGGCCATCGCCGGTGCCGCGGCCCTGGGCATGCAGACTCACCTTTCCATCAACTTCATGCCCAATGCGGTATATCGCCCGGAACTGTGTATCCGCAGCACTCTGGAGGCCGCCCGAGCGCACAATTTCCCGCTGGACCGGCTGATTTTCGAGACTCTGGAAAGCGAGCACGTAGATAACTATCGCCATTTGACGAATATTCTGCGTGAATACCGCGAATTCGGCTTCAAGACCGCCATCGACGATTTCGGCGCGGGCTATTCGGGGCTGAACCTGCTGGCCGATTTCCAACCTGACTTGATCAAGCTCGACATGGCGCTGATTCGCGATGTCGACCAGGATCGTGTCCGCCAGGTCATCGTCCGAGGGATTGTCACAATCTGTGAGCAGTTGGGGGTTACTGTCATCGCCGAAGGCATCGAAAGTGCCGGCGAGCGCGACTTCCTGTCCGACTGCGGAATATTTCTGATGCAGGGCTTCTGGTTCGCCAAGCCTGCATTCAAAGCGTTGGCTGAGGTATCTCCTCAAGCCTGGGCGAATTGACCGGTTAACCATATTGAAGACATTTGACCATTTGACCGTTGTGGGTCTGCGTGAGTGGGTGGCACTTCCCGACTTGGGAGTCGCAGGCCTGCGCGCGAAGATCGACACCGGTGCCAGTACCTCAAGCCTGCACGCCACCGATATCGAGCCCTTTGAGCGCGACGGTGAAAAGTGGGTGCGTTTTACCGCGCACCTGGGCAGCGTGGTGCAACTGCGTCACCGGCGCTGTGAAGCGCCCCTGGTGACGATGAAAACCATCAAGAGCTCCAACGGCCATGCGCAGGTGCGCTACGTGATCAGCACCACCCTGGCCCTGGGTGATCGGGTATGGCGGGTGGAGTTCACCCTCGCCTGTCGCAAAGCCATGCGTTACCGCCTGCTGCTGGGCTCCAAGGCGCTGATTGACGGCCAGCTGGTGGTCAATCCGGGCCTCAAGTACGTTCAAGACAAGCCGGTGTTCCCGGTCTCCACTATTTCTGCCCCAGGTGCTGCATGAAGATTGCTGTGCTGTCGCGAAACCCGCGTCTGTATTCTACCCGCCGCCTGGTCGAGGCCGGCACTGAACGTGGCCATGAAATGGTGGTGATCGACACGTTGCGTGCCTACATGAACATTGCCAGCCACAAGCCGCAGATCCACTACCGGGGCAAGCCCCTGGAAGGCTTTGATGCGGTGATCCCGCGTATCGGCGCTTCTGTGACGTTCTATGGCTGCGCGGTATTGCGCCAGTTTGAAATGATGGGGGTGTTTCCGCTGAATGAATCCGTGGCCATTGCACGCTCGCGGGACAAGCTGCGCTCCCTGCAACTGCTGTCGCGCCGGGGCATCGGCCTGCCGGTCACCGGTTTTGCCCACTCCCCGGATGACATTCCCGACCTGATCGAGATGGTCAATGGCGCACCGCTGGTGATCAAGGTGCTGGAAGGCACCCAGGGCATCGGCGTGGTGCTGTGTGAAACAGCAACGGCAGCGGAGTCGGTGATTGAGGCGTTCATGGGCCTCAAGCAGAACATCATGGTGCAGGAATACATCAAGGAAGCTGGCGGCGCGGACATTCGCTGCTTCGTGGTAGGCGACAAGGTGATTGCGGCGATGAAGCGCCAGGCCAAGCCCGGTGAGTTCCGCTCCAACCTTCACCGTGGTGGCAGCGCCAGCCTGATCAAGATCACCCCGGAAGAACGCATGACCGCGCTACGGGCAGCCAAGGTGATGGGGCTGAGCGTGGCGGGTGTGGACATCCTGCGCTCCAACCATGGCCCCTTGGTGATGGAAGTAAACTCATCGCCGGGCCTGGAAGGAATCGAGACCACCACCGGTAAGGATGTGGCAGGGATCATCATTCAGCATCTGGAAAAGAATGGCGGGCCGAATATGACTCGGACCAAGGGAAAGGGCTGACAGCCCTCATTGGTCACACGCCGCCAACCACCTGTGGGAGCTGGCTTGCCTGCGATAGCGATAGCTCAGTCAACAATAATGTTGAATGTGCCGCCCTCATCGCAGGCAAGCCAGCTCCCACATTTGCATTCATATTGCTTGTTAGACGGCGTCTCTAGGCAGCATCAACCCCAACGGCAGCCGCACCCGCGCCTCCAACCCGCCGCCTTCCCGGTTGCGCAACTCAACATTGCCGCCATGCATCGACGCAATCCGCCGCACAATCGCCAACCCCAACCCGGTGCCCTTGCCTCCTCGGGCTCGGTCGCCACGGGTGAAGGGGTTGAAGATACCTTCCAGTTCCGCCGGGTCGATTCCTGTGCCACGGTCCATCACGCTCAGCACCACGTAAGGTGCGGCACTGTCGCCAGAAACGTACGCCGCCACTTCCACATCGGAACCAGCATGGTGCAAGGCGTTGCCAATCAAGTTGTTCAGCAGGCGCTTCATCGACACCCGGCGTAATGCGAACGGCTGGATCGGCTCCAGGCGCGTGCGCACCTGCTCACCGTTCTGGTTATAGGGCGCAACCACCTCACGCACGAGCTCCGTGAGGTCGACCTCCTCGACCACCTCATCCCGCCCGTCGCGGATGAACGCCAGGAACTGGTCCAGGATGGCGTCCATGTCTTCGATGTCGCGCACCATGTCATCGGTGAGGTCGGTATGGTCACCCATCAATTCCAGGGACAAACGCAATCGCGTCAGCGGCGTGCGCAAGTCATGGGACACCCCCGCCAGCATCAACTCGCGTTCGCGCCCGGCCTGTTCGACATCTTCTGCCATCTGGTTGAAGGCGCCGTACACCTCGGTCATCTCACTGGGCGTGTCGCTGACCGGCAAGCGCACACTACGCCCCTGGCCCAGTTGGCGAGCGGCAAACACCAGGCGCTTGAGGGGTTGGTTGAGCTGGCGGACGAAGATCCACGCCGACGCCGTTGAGAGCAAGCCAATGGCCAGGAACCAACCCAACACGTTCCAGATTTTTTGCCCACGCAGCGGGTGCGGATAAAGCGGAACCTTGATCCACGCATCCCCCAGGCTTGGCGCTCGCACCCACAACGCAGGCGAAACATGCATACGAAGCCGCACCTCGGTATCGGCGCCCAATTCGGCCTGCATCTGGCGCTGGTAAATCTCGCTGTAGGGCCAATGTTGCTCGCCTTCAGGCACACCGGCGCCGTCAACTCGAGTGAGGGTCGATGCCTTGGCTACCTTTTCGCGGTTCTCAGGGTCTACCGCCCAATAACCACGCAATGTCAGGGCGACGCCATGGCTGTACTGCCGATCCACCAGCACGTCTTCGTTCATCAGCAGATAAACCAACGTGAGTGCCTTGGAAAACAGAACGACAATAAGCACCAGCCAGAGGGTGCGGGAGAAGAAACTTTGCGGGAACCACAGCGGGGTTTTCATAGATGAAAGCTGCACACCTTGCAGGAACGAGCGGTGCTCGCAGAATTGCAGACGCCGGGCATCCCGTCGACCCTCATGGGGTCAAACGCCAGGATACCCGCCCCTGCAAATCATCGGTCACTTGGTTGCGGTGCCATCCGGCACAAACACATAACCCACACCCCACACCGTCTGGATATACCGCGGCTTGGACGGGTCTGGCTCGATCATCCGGCGCAGTCGGGAAATCTGCACGTCGATGGAGCGCTCCAGTGCGTCCCATTCCCGGCCACGGGCCAGGTTCATCAGTTTGTCACGGGTCAGCGGCTGGCGAGCGTTCATGACCAAGGCCTTGAGCACTGCGAATTCACCCGTGGTGAGCATGTGCACTTCTTCACCGCGCTTGAGCTCACGGGTGGCCAGCGACAGTTCGTAGTCGCCAAAGGTGACGCTTTCGTCTTCGCTGCCCGGTGCGCCCGGTACCGCCGGTGCCTGGCGACGCAATACGGCCTTGACCCGCGCCATCAGCTCATCGGGGTTGAAAGGCTTGGCCAGGTAGTCATCAGCCCCCAGTTCCAGGCCCTTGATACGGCTCAGTTCATCGCCCTTGGCGGTGAGCATGATGATCGGGATCTGGTTGTTAGCACCGCGCAGGCGTTTACAGGCAGTAAGGCCGTCTTCGCCGGGCAGCATCAGGTCGAGTACGACCAGGTTGAAGACTTCACGCCCTAACAGACGATCCATCTGCTCGGTGTTCGGCACCGCCCGGGCACGATAGCCCTTGGAGTTGAAAAAACGCTCCAGCAGGCTGCTCAGCCCCGGATCGTCATCAACGATGAGAATTTTTTCGCCTTCAGCAGTTTGTGCGGTGCTGCTCATTGGATGCTCCTCTTATCTCGGCGCGCATTATGGCGTAGCTGCCGTTATACGCACCGTGTGCATTGTTAGCAGATTTTTCATCTACTGCCAGCGAACCCGCGCCCTACAAGCTGCGGCGCAGTAGCCCCCAAGGGCGGAACGCTGGTTATAATGCGGCGCCTCCGTGCAGGGCAACGTCAGATCGTTACCGTTTGCTGCCGGGCTTTTTTTACCCGCTTGTCGTGACTTTTTCGATTTCGAGGGTCAATAGCCAGCCTCTTGACCCAGGCAGCGGCGCCAGTCGGGCCGCTCAACCAGCCTCGCCGAGCCTTGTTTTTACGGGCCGGCGCGCTGATTTTAAGAATTTCAGGTGGTTTTATGGACAGCATCAACAGCCGCATCGCCGAGGAACTCGGTGTACGCCCACAACAGGTCGAAGCGGCCGTCGCTCTACTGGATGAAGGCTCCACCGTGCCCTTCATCGCCCGTTACCGAAAAGAAGTAACCGGCAGCCTCGACGACACCCAACTGCGTCACCTGGAAGAGCGCCTGCGCTACCTGCGAGAACTCGACGAACGGCGTATCAGCATCCTCGCCAGCATCGAGGAACAGGGCAAGTTGACTCCTCAACTGGAACGCGACATCAAACTCGCGGATACCAAGACCCGCCTCGAAGACCTTTACCTGCCATACAAACAGAAACGTCGTACAAAGGGCCAGATCGCCCTGGAAGCCGGCCTGGGTGATTTGGCCGACGGCCTGTTCAACGACCCATCGCTGACCCCGGAAACCGAAGCCGCGCGCTTCATCGACGCGGAAAAAGGCGTCGCCGACGTCAAGGCCGCCCTCGAGGGCGCCAAGTACATCCTGATGGAGCGCTTTGCCGAAAACGCCAGCCTCCTGGAAAAACTGCGTACCTACCTCAAGCAAGAAGCCATCCTCAGCGCCCGCGTTATCGCCGGCAAAGAGGAAGAAGGCGCCAAGTTCCGCGACTATTTCGAACACGACGAGCCGCTCAAAAGCATGCCGTCCCACCGCGCCCTGGCGATTTTCCGCGGCCGCAACGAAGGCATTCTCAGCTCCGCGTTGAAAGTCGGTGACGAGTTGCCGGGCACCATGCACCCGTGCGAAGGCATGATTGGTCAACAATTCGGCATCCAGAACCAGAACCGCCCGGCGGACAAGTGGCTCGGCGAAGTGGTGCGCTGGACCTGGAAGGTCAAGCTTTACACCCATCTGGAAACCGACCTGCTGGGCGAGCTGCGCGACGGCGCCGAAACCGAGGCGATCAACGTGTTCGCCCACAACCTGCACGATCTGCTGTTGGCCGCACCGGCCGGCCCGCGTGCCACCCTGGGCCTCGACCCGGGCCTGCGCACTGGTTGCAAGGTCGCGGTGGTCGACGCCACCGGCAAGCTGCTGGACCACGCCACCGTGTACCCACACGTACCGCACAACAAGTGGGACCAGACCCTCGCGATCCTGGCCGCCCTGTGCGCCAAGCATGCGGTGGACCTGATCGCCATCGGCAACGGCACCGCCAGCCGCGAAACCGACAAGCTGGCCGCCGAGCTGATCAAAAAATACCCAGCCATGAAGATGACCAAGGTCATGGTCTCCGAAGCAGGCGCTTCGGTGTACTCGGCGTCGGAGCTGGCCTCCAAGGAATTCCCGGACCTCGATGTGTCGATCCGTGGCGCGGTGTCCATCGCCCGTCGCCTGCAAGACCCGCTGGCCGAACTGGTGAAGATCGACCCTAAATCCATCGGCGTCGGCCAGTACCAGCACGACGTGTCGCAGCTGAAACTGGCACGCGGCCTGGATGCGGTGGTGGAAGACTGCGTAAACGCCGTGGGCGTGGATGTGAACACCGCGTCCGTGGCCCTGCTGGCGCGAATCTCCGGCCTCAACGCCACCCTGGCGCAGAACATCGTCAGCCATCGCGACGAAAATGGCGCGTTCAAAACCCGTGCTGCACTGAAAAAAGTCGCACGCCTGGGTGAAAAAACTTTTGAACAGGCTGCTGGTTTCTTACGCGTAATGAACGGTGACAACCCGCTGGACGCCTCTGCGGTTCACCCGGAAGCTTACCCATTGGTGCAACGCATTGCCGCCGAGACCGACCGCGATATCCGTTCGTTGATCGGTGATGCCGCGTTCCTCAAGCGCCTGGACCCCAAGAAGTACACCGACGAGACCTTCGGTGTGCCGACTATCACCGATATCCTGCAAGAACTGGAGAAACCGGGTCGCGACCCGCGCCCGGAGTTCAAGACCGCCGAGTTCCAGGACGGCGTCGAAGACCTCAAGGACCTGCAACCGGGCATGATCCTCGAAGGCGTGGTGACTAACGTGACCAACTTCGGCGCATTCGTGGACATCGGCGTGCATCAGGACGGCTTGGTGCACATCTCCGCGCTTTCGGAGAAGTTCATCAAGGACCCACGTGAGGCAGTCAAAGCTGGTGACGTGGTCAAGGTCAAGGTCATGGAAGTCGACATCCCGCGCAAACGCGTCGGCCTGTCGATGCGCATGAGCGACACCCCCGGGGAGAAAATCGACGGCGCACGTGGTGCTCGCCCCGGTTCGGCGCCGCGCCAGTCGCAGAACAACGCGCCGCGCAAGGAAACCGCGACTGCCGCGCCCAGCAACAACGCCATGGCGTCGCTGTTTGCCAACGCTAAACAGCTGAAGAAGCGTTGATGGAGATTCCGGCCGGTTTGACCCAGAGCGCATTCAGCGAACTGATCGGCTGCCGCCTGCAACGCCTGGAAGAGGGCGTTGCCGAGGTGGCCCTGACCCTGGAGCCGCACCTGCGCAACCGCGCGGGCAAGCTCCATGGCGGGGCGATTTTCAGCCTGGTGGATATAACCATGGGCCTGGCGTGTTCCAGCGCCCACGGTTTCGACCAGCAGAGCGCCACCATCGAATGCAAGATCAACTATATTCGCGCCGTGGAAGACGGTGATGTGCTGTGCACCAGCCGGGTGATCCACACCGGTCGCCGCACCCTGGTGGTCGAGGCCGACGTGTACCAAGGCGAAAGACTTGTCGCAAAAGCACAGGGCACGTTCGCTGTCCTATAGCTCCCCACCCCCGATTTGAGTTAATTTCGGCGCTGCGATAACAGCGTCGGAATTTTCTCGCTGCGCTGTAGCCCAATTCATGGAGTGAAGTCGGCAAATTCAGAGCGGGTCAAATCGACTCAAAACCAGGCGATCACGCCAGTTTCCACTTCACCCTTGTAGACCGTCCTGCCCACCCCCATATTGGGGCGACTGACGCGTGAAGGAATCCAACTTGAGCGAACTTCTCAACCGCCGCCTGGCCCTGCTCGGCAAGCGCGAACACCTCTCCCTGCTAGAGCAATGCTTGCACGGCATCGAGCGCGAATGCCTGCGCGTCACCAGTGAGGGTCGCCTGGCGCAAACGCCACACCCCGAAGCCCTGGGCGCCGCGTTGACCAACGAACAGATCACCACCGACTACTCGGAATCGCTGCTGGAGTTCATCACCCCAGCCCTGCCGAACCCGGCCGATACCCTGAGCAGCCTGGACAAGATCCATCGCTTTGCCTACACCAAGCTGGGCAGCGAATACCTGTGGAGCCCCTCGATGCCGTGCCCGTTGCCGGCCGAGGAAGATATTCCGATTGCCTACTACGGCACCTCCAATATCGGCCAGCTCAAGTATGTGTACCGCAAGGGCCTGGCCCTGCGTTACGGCAAGACCATGCAGTGCATCGCGGGCATCCACTACAACTTTTCCCTGCCGGAACAGTTGTGGCCATTGCTCAAGGAAACAGAAGGATTTGTCGGCACCGACCGTGACTATCAGTCCACGGCCTACATCGCGCTGATCCGTAATTTCCGTCGCTACAGCTGGCTGTTGATGTACCTGTTCGGCGCCTCGCCAGCCCTGGACGCCGGCTTCCTGCGGGGGCGCTCGCATCAGCTTGAAGTCCTGGATGCCGACACCCTGTACCTGCCCTACGCCACCAGCCTGCGCATGAGCGACCTGGGTTACCAGAGCAACGCCCAGGCCGGCCTGACGCCGTGCTACAACGACTTGGCCAGCTACACCGACAGCCTGCGCGAAGCGGTGGCAACACCCTACGCGCCGTACGTTGAAGTCGGCACGCACAAGGATGGCGAGTGGGTGCAGCTCAATACCAACATCCTGCAGATCGAAAACGAGTACTACTCCAACATCCGTCCCAAGCGCGTGACCTACACCGGGGAGCGGCCGATCCAGGCGTTGATGGCCCGCGGCATCCAGTACATCGAAGTACGCTGCCTGGACATCAACCCGTTCTTGCCGATGGGTATCGATCTGCCGGAATCACGGTTCCTCGACGCATTCCTGCTGTACTGCGCACTGAACGACAGCCCACTGTTCGCCAACAACGAGTGCGGCAACGCCACCTCCAACTTCCTCAGCGTGGTCAAGGAAGGTCGCCGTCCTGGCCTGCAATTGCAGCGTGACGGCCAGCCGGTGGACATGAAGGAGTGGGCGGCCGAGTTGCTGGAGAAGATTAGCCCGCTGGCCGCCCTGCTCGATCAGAGCCACGGCATCACCGAACACAGCGAGGCACTGGACGCCCAGTTGGCCAAGGTCAAGGACCCGTCCCTGACACCGTCGGCTCAGGTGTTGGCAGCCATGGCTGAGCGCAAGGAAAGCTTTGCGCAGTTCTCTCTGCATCAAAGCGAAGTGCATGCCGAGTACTTCCGCAAGGAGCCTTTGGCGCCTGAGGAACAAGCGCACTTTGAAGAACTGGCCCGTGCCTCGCTGGCGCAGCAGGCGGAGCTGGAACAGAACGAAGTGGGCGATTTCGATGTGTTTGTCGGCTCGTACCAGGCAAGCATCCTGGCCATCAGCAACTAACCTCAGGCTCGCTCCCCTGTGGGAGCTGGCTTGTGTGGGAGCTGGCTTGCCTGGGATATCGGTGGGTCAGCAACCCACCTGTTGACAGATACACCGCTATCGCAGGCAAGCCAGCGCCCACATTATTTTTGCCAGCCTGAAAACAGGCTTCGCCATTTCCCCTCATAAGCTAATTCGAAAAAGTTATTTATTTTCGAATTCTTAGATCATTTAGTCTCCTCTCACGCCGACCCTCGGCCGCCTGATTGAGGAGCTTCCCCTTGAAACTGTTGACCCCTCTGCGCCTGTTGGCCGCATTGTCCCTGGCCGGTGCCAGCCTGTTTGCCCAGGCGGCGGATGTGACCATTGCGTACCAGACCACCGTGGACCCGGCCAAAGTCGCCCAAGCCGACGGCGCCTATGAAAAAGCCACCAACGCCAAGATCGACTGGCGCAAATTCGACAATGGCGCCGACATCATCGCCGCCATCGCTTCGGGCGACGTGCAAATCGGCTACCTCGGTTCCAGCCCGCTGACCGCCGCAATAACCCGCAAAGTCCCGGTGCAAACCTTCCTCGTCGCCACCCAGATCGGCGGCGCCGAAGCCTTGGTGGCGCGTAACGGCTCGGGGATCAACAGCCCGCAGGACCTGGTCGGCAAAAAAATCGCTGTGCCCTTCGTTTCCACCGGCCACTACAGCCTGCTCGCTGCCCTGAAGCACTGGAACATCGACCCGGCCAAAGTCACCATCCTCAACCTGGCCCCGCCCGCCATCATCGCCGCCTGGAAGCGCGGTGATATCGACGCCACCTACGTGTGGGACCCGGCCCTGGGCGTGGCCAAAGAAACCGGCAAGGTGCTGATCACCTCCGGCGAACTGGCCAAGTTCGGCGCGCCGACGTTCGATGCCTGGATCGTGCGCAAGGATTTTGCCGAGAAGCACCCAGAGATCGTCACCGCCTTTGCCAAGGTCACTCTGGATGCCTACGCCGCCTACCGCAAAGACCCACAAGCCTGGCTTGCCGATACCGGCAACGTCGACAAACTGGTGAAACTCTCCGGCGCCAAGGCCAGCGATATCCCGTTGCTGCTGCAAGGCAACGTCTACCCGTTGGCCGCCGACCAGGTAACCCTGTTGGGAGCGCCAACCACCAAGGCCGTCACCGACACCGCTGCGTTCCTCAAGGAACAAGGCAAGGTCGAGGCCGTGCTGCCCGACTACGCCCCTTACGTCAGCGCCAAGTTCATTACCAACTGACCCAGGAGTTCACTGCGATGGCCTTGCTACAACTGGAGCGCATCAGCGCACAGTACCCAGCCGCCCCGGAACCGGTACTGTCCGATATTTCACTGGAGCTTGGGCCCCAGCAACTGCTGGTTGCCCTGGGCCCGTCCGGCAGTGGCAAGACGTCGTTGTTGAACCTGATTGCCGGCTTTGTCGAACCGTCTGCCGGGCGTATCACCCTCGATGGCGTGCCGGTCAAGGGTCCCAGCGCCGAGCGCGGCGTGGTCTTCCAGGACGACGCCCTGCTGCCCTGGCAGGACGTGCTGGCCAACGTCGCCTTTGGCCTGGAACTGGCCGGCGTGCCCAAGGCTCAGCGCGAAGTGCGCGCCCGCGAAATGCTCGCGCTGGTGGACCTGGCCGGTTTCGACAGCCGGCGCATCTGGCAGCTCTCGGGCGGCCAGAAACAGCGCGTCGGCCTGGCCCGCGCCTTGGCGGCCGACCCTCGCGTATTGCTGATGGACGAACCCTTCGGCGCGCTGGATGCCTTTACCCGCGAACAAATGCAGGAGTTGCTGCTGCAAGTGTGGCGGCGCACGGCCAAGCCGGTATTCCTGATTACCCATGACATTGAAGAGGCGGTGTTTCTGGCCACGGACCTGATCCTGCTGGCGCCCAACCCCGGCCAGATCGTCGAACGCCTGCAGCTGGATTTCGGCCAACGTTACGCCGCCGGTGAATCAGCCCGCGCAATCAAGTCCGACCCGCGCTTTATCGAAACCCGTGAACATGTGCTGGGCAAAGTGTTCTCCCAACGGCAGGTGTACGCATGAGCAGCTACGAACTTCCCGCCACGGCCAGCAAGGCGGTGGCACCTGTCGTTATTCCGGTACGCCGCAGACTGAGCACGCGTTGGATCAGCGTGCTGACCCTGGTGGCCTTGCTCGCCCTCTGGTGGGCCGTCACCGCCACCGGTTTGATCGAACCTCTGTTCCTGCCGCCACCATCGGCAGTGTTGCAAAAAGGCTGGCTGCTGGCGACCACCGGCTACATGGATTCCACCTTGTGGCAGCACCTGGGCGCGAGCTTGAGCCGCATCGGCCTGGG
Source organism: Pseudomonas sp. KT_2_4 (assembly GCF_041410225.1). Classification (NCBI taxonomy): domain Bacteria; kingdom Pseudomonadati; phylum Pseudomonadota; class Gammaproteobacteria; order Pseudomonadales; family Pseudomonadaceae; genus Pseudomonas; species Pseudomonas sp. KT_2_4. The sequence goes on along the minus strand of NZ_CP166962.1, from coordinate 4,117,029 downwards.
CCTGGGCTTTGCGGTGCTGACCGCCGTGCCGGTGGGGATTGCCATCGGAGCCAACCGCATTGCCCGAGGCATTTTCGATCCGTTGATCGAGTTCTACCGGCCAATTCCGCCGCTGGCCTACCTGCCGCTGATCGTAATCTGGTGCGGCATTGGCGAGCTGTCCAAGGTGCTGCTGATTTACCTGGCGATTTTCGCCCCGATTGCCATCGCGACCGCAACCGGGGTGCGCACCGTCGACCCTGCCAAGCTGAGGGCCGCGCAGTCGCTGGGCGCAACCCGCGCACAACTGATTCGCCATGTGATCCTGCCCAGCGCCCTGCCCGACATCCTCACCGGTGTGCGTATCGGCCTGGGTGTGGGCTGGTCGACCCTGGTCGCCGCCGAGCTGATTGCCGCCACCAGCGGCCTGGGCTTCATGGTGCAGTCGGCGGCGCAGTTTCTGGTCACCGATGTGGTGGTTCTGGGCATCCTGGTCATCGCCCTGATCGCCTTCGCCATGGAAATGGGCCTGCGCGCCCTGCAGCGTAAATTAGTGCCCTGGCATGGCCAGGCACACTGAGTGAAGAATCCACAATGAGCAGCCTGACCATTACCCCATTAAGCACCGCCCTGGGCGCCCAGATCAGTGGCGTCGACATCACTCAGCCGCTGAACCCTGAACAGCGCGACGCCATTGAACAGGCGTTGCTCGACTATTCGGTGCTGTTCTTCCGTGACCAGCCGATCACCCCGCAGCAACAGGCACGCTTCGCGGCCAATTTTGGCGACCTGCACATCCACCCGATCTATCCCAACGTGCCGGAACAGCCGCAAGTGCTGATCCTCGACACCGCGGTCACCGACGTGCGTGACAACGCCGTTTGGCACACCGACGTGACCTTCCTGCCCACGCCGGCCCTGGGCGCGGTGCTCAGTGCCAAGCTGCTGCCGGCGTTTGGCGGCGATACATTGTGGGCCAGTGGCATTGCGGCGTATGAGGCACTGTCCGAGCCGTTAAAGCGCATGCTCGATGGCCTCACCGCCACACACGATTTCACCAAGTCGTTCCCGCTGGAGCGCTTTGGCAACACCGCCGAAGACCTTGCGCGCTGGGAAGCAACCCGCAAGAAAAACCCGCCGCTATCGCACCCAGTCGTGCGCACACATCCGGTGAGTGGACGTAAATCGCTGTTCGTCAGCGACGGATTCACCACCCGAATCAATGAACTGGAACCGGCCGAAAGCAAGGCCATTCTCAAGCTGCTGTTCGCCCACGCCACCCGCCCGGAATTCACCATCCGCTGGCGCTGGCAGGAAAATGACGTTGCGTTCTGGGATAACCGCGTCACCCAGCATTACGCCGTGGATGACTACCGGCCGCAGCGGCGGGTGATGCACCGGGCGACGATTCTTGGGGATGTGCCGTTCTAACGCTTGGCGACAGATCGTTCCCACGCTCTGCGTGGGAACGCCTCCTGTGACGCTCTGCGTCACGACTTTAAAGCGGACGCCGAGCGTCCGGGGCTGCATTCCCACGCAGAGCGTGGGAACGATCAACCAGTGGTGTAAGGTTATTCAGCAGTGGACGGTTTTTCCCACAGGTTGATCCCACCTTCCTGCGCAAACCGATCAATCTCCGCCAGTTCTTGCGCACTGAAGCTCAAGTTCTTCAACGCCCCGACGTTCTCGATAATCTGTTCCGGCCGGCTTGCGCCGATCAGCGCACTGGTTACCCGTGGATCACGTAATGTCCACGCCAACGCCAACTGGGCCAGGCTCTGGCCACGGCGCTTGGCGATTTCATTCAGGCCGCGTACATGGGCGATGTTGGCTTCGGACAGGTGCTGGGCCTGCAACGAGCCACCACCCGGACGGTTCACCCGGGCATCGGCCGGTACGCCATTGAGGTATTTATCGGTCAACAAACCCTGGGCCAGCGGCGTGAAGGCGATCACCCCGGCGCCGAGTTCTTCAGTGGTCTCCAGCAGGTCTTTTTCCACCCAACGGTTGAGCAGGTTATAGGCCGGCTGGTGGATCAACAGCGGCACTTTCCACTCTTTGAGCAGCGCCGCCATTTCGCGGGTTTTTACCCCGGAGTAAGACGAGATACCGATGTACAACGCCTTGCCTTGCTGCACGGCGGTGGCCAGGGCGCTGGCGGTCTCTTCCAGCGGCGTATCGGGGTCGAAACGGTGCGAATAGAAGATATCCACATAATCGACGCCCAGGCGTTGCAGGCTCTGGTCCAGGCTGGCCAACACGTATTTGCGCGAACCACCACCCTGGCCGTAAGGACCGGGCCACATGTCCCAACCGGCTTTGCTGGAAATGATTAATTCGTCGCGGTAATGCTTGAAGTCTTCGCGCAGCAAACGGCCGAAGTTGATCTCGGCGCTGCCATAGGGCGGGCCGTAGTTGTTAGCCAGGTCGAAGTGGTTGATGCCCAGGTCGAACGCCGTGCGCAGCAACGCGCGCTGGGTGTCGATCGGGGTGCTGTCGCCAAAGTTGTGCCACAACCCCAGGGACAGGGCTGGTAGCACCAATCCACTGCGGCCTACGCGGCGATAGGGAATAGATTCATAGCGGTTTTCGGCAGCAATGTACGTCATCGAATCCTCTCTTGATCTAGGGCAAATAAGGCCCTGGAATAAGCATATTCCCGGGCCTTTTAAGCAGCTGAATCGCTTAAGTCTGCCTCTTCCTTTTACAGCAAAGACCTACTTGAGAGGAACGCTATCAGCGCACCATGTGCAAGAACTGCAGATGGCGCTCGTACTGGTCGAGGATGTCATTGATGATCTGCTCCTTGGTGTAGCCCACCAGGTCATAGTCCTGGCTGCCCTCACTCAAGTGCACTTCGGCCCGATAGTAGCGGCGGTTGTTGATCTCTTTCTTGCCGATGCCGCCCAAGGCGAACGACGGCGTGAAGTAGCCACGCATCTGCACCTGGTAGATGAACGGACGTTCTTCGCCATGGCCGATTTCGAGGCTGACACTGTCGTTGGACGGGTCGGGCTGGGTCACCACCGTAAGGCCCTTCTCGACAAACACGGCGGTCACTTCTTCAATCGCGGGGCGCACCGTGGTGTCGAGGAAACGGTACACCTCGTCACGCGACGGAAAATGCACGGCCTGGCTCAAGCGCTGGCGCCAGCCGCCTCGACCTTTGCGTGAAGCCGATATCGGCGCCAGGGAATGCAACTGCGCGATCTGCTTTTGCGACTCCAGGTAGAACGCCTTGTGCAGCCCCCACATCATCAGCAGCAGGATCAGCGAGAACGGCAGCGAGGTCAGTACCACCGCAGACTTGAGCGAGTCGATACTGCCAGCGAACAGCAACGCACTGGTGACCAGGGCGGTCATCGCGCCCCAGAACACACGCAGCCACTTCGGCCCGTCTTCATCCGCGTTGCCGCCTTTGGACGAGAGGGTGGAGAGCACCACAGTGCCGGAGTCAGCCGAGGTCACGAAGAATACAAAGCTGATGAACACCGTGACCGCGATCACGGTCTTGCTCCACGGGTAGGTTTCCAGCAGCAGGTAGAGGCTCATCGATGGGTCATCGATAGCCGACTGGCCCAGTGCAGCCATGCCATGGTTGAGCACCTGGTCGATGGCGCTGTTACCGAAAATCGACATCCACGCCAGGGTGAAGCCCAGCGGAATCAGCAGCACGCCAAACACGAATTCGCGGATGGTACGGCCACGGGAAATGCGCGCGATAAACAGGCCCACGAACGGCGACCATGCGATCCACCAGGCCCAGTAGAACACCGTCCAACCGCCCAGCCAGTCGCTCGGCTCGTTGTAGGCGTACACATCAAAACTTTTGGTGGGCAACGCGCCCAAATAGTCACCGATGTTCTGGATCAAGGTGTTGAGCAGGTGCTGGGTAGGCCCGGCGAACAACACGAACAGCAGCAGCGCACAGGCCAGCAGCATGTTGATGTCGGACATCACCCGCACGCCTTTGTCGACGCCGGCCACGGCCACGATGATCGCCGCGCCCATCATCAGGGTGATCAGGCCCACCTGGATCCACTGGGTATGGGCAATGCCAAACAGGTAGTCCAGGCCAGAGTTGAGGTGCAGTACGCCAAAGCCCATGTCGGCGCCCAGGCCGAACACCGTGGCAATGATGCCAAAGCCATCCACCGCATAACCGATAGGGCCATTGATGCGCTTGCCGATCAGCGGGTACAGCGCCGAGCGCAATGCCAGCGGCAGGTTATGCCGGTAGGCGAAATAGGCCAGGGCCATGCCGACAAACGCGAACACGCCCCAGCCATGCAGGCCCCAGTGCAGGAACAACACCTGCATGGCCTGGCGCGCCGCATCGGCGTTCATTGCTTCGCCCTGGGGCGGCTGCACCAGGTGCGTCAGCGGCTCCGAGACACAGAAGAAAAACAGCGTGATGCTGATCCCGGCGGCGAACAACATGCCGGCCCAGGACAGGTAACTGAATTCGGGCTCGTCGTGGTCGGCACCGAGTTTTATCTTGCCGTAGCCCGATAGCGCGGTGACCACCACGAAGACCAGATACAGGGTCATCGCCAGCATGTAGTACCAGCCGACTGTGTTGGCCGCCCAGTTTTGCGCCGCCAGCAGCCAGGCACCGGCTTGTTGCGGGATAGCGATGACCGTGATGCCAAACAGCAGGATGACGGTGGCGGCAAAATAGAAAACGGGCGCATTCATGCGCACCATGCCGCTGGAAGGGGTGGACGATGCACTCATGAACGATGCACCTCAAGGTTGCGGGATATGGCTGTAAAAAACGGACTCAGCAAAGGTAAGCCTCCTGTTGTGAGCGGGCAGCGAACCACCGGTTTAACTTGAACGAACGTTCAAGTTAAACATGAATAGGCGGTCTGGGACTAATCGCAAGGCTGAGTGGTAGGTGTTTCCTACACTAGCTCAGGGATTGGTATGACGGATGAAGAAGGCAAATCGTTCAGCGACCCCACGTTGAAATACATTCGAAATGTGGGAGCTGGCTTGCCTGCGATAGCGCTGGGTCAGCCACCCATCTGTTGACTGATACACCGCTATCGCAGGCAAGCCAGCTCCCACACTGACCGGCGTTTGGCTCAGGTATTACTTCTGCGCCCCATCATCATGCTGCAAGTTCGCCTGGGTGATATTCGCCCCGGCCGGCACGCTGCGGGTCAGCCACACATTGCCGCCGATGGTCGAACCCTGGCCAATGGTGATCCGCCCCAGGATCGTCGCCCCGGCGTAAATCACCACATCATCTTCAACAATAGGGTGACGCGGGTGGCCTTTCTGCAATTGCCCATCTTCATCCGCCGGAAAGCGTTTGGCGCCCAGTGTCACGGCCTGGTAGATGCGCACGCGCTCGCCGATGATCGCCGTCTCGCCAATCACCACGCCTGTGCCGTGATCGATAAAAAAACTCGGGCCGATCTGTGCGCCGGGGTGGATATCAATGCCGGTGGCCGAGTGGGCGATTTCTGCACTGATCCGTGCCAACAGCGGCAGGCCGGCACGGTACAGGTGATGGGCCAGGCGATGGTGGATCACCGCCAGGATGCCCGGGTAGCACAACAGCACCTCATCCACACTGCGTGCGGCCGGGTCGCCGTGGTAGGCGGCCAGTACGTCGGTGTCCAGCAGGCTGCGCAAGGATGGCAAGGCCAGGGCGAAATCCTGGATCAGGCGAATGGCGTGGGCGTTGACTTCGCTGTCGTCCTCACCGCTCTGGCGCGCGGCATAGCGTAACTCCAGGCGCGCCTGGGCGAGCAAGGCGTTGAGCGCGACGTCGAGGGTGTGGCCCACGTAGAAGTCTTCGCTTTCTTCGCGCAGGTCCGCCGGGCCCAGGCGCATCGGAAACAGGGCGCCGCACAAGGCCTCAAGAATCTGTGCCACCGCCTCGCGGGACGGCAACTCGCGGCCACCATGCTCGCCACTCAAGCGCCCATTGCGCGTTCGCCACTGGTCGCGGGCGCCGCGCAGCTGGCTGACGATGGTCTGCAATTGCCAATGACTGGAACGCTCACTCACGGTATTCACTCCTGACGAAATGGCCATCACTTTACGGTATGCACCCAGGCAGCTCTTAAGAACCAATGGTGTGAGCATAAGAACCTTTCGTCATAAGCGATTGACGGTTGCCCGATGAAAAGTGCCTGCCTATAGTCCCCCCATCACTCAGCCACCGTGCGTACCCATGATCAAACAACAGCTCGACCGTTTTAACCGTCTGGAACTACTGGGCAGTGCCACGGCCCTGGAAAAACTCGAGCGGCTGTCGGCTTGGCTGGGCAGGGACATCTACGTCAAACGCGATGACACCACGCCGCTGGCCATGGGCGGCAACAAGCTGCGCAAACTCGAATACCTGGCCGCCGACGCCATCGCTCAGGGCGCCGATACCCTGGTCACCGCCGGCGCGATCCAGTCCAACCATGTGCGCCAGACCGCCGCGCTGGCTGCCAAGCTCGGCCTGGGCTGTGTTGCCCTGCTGGAGAATCCTACCGGCACCGACGACCCCAACTACCTGGGCAACGGCAATCGCCTGCTGCTGGAGTTGTTCGACGCCAAAGTGGAGCTGGTGGAAAACCTCGACAACGCCGACGACCAACTCAACGCCCTCGCCGACCGCCTGCGCAGTAACGGCAAGAAGCCGTACCTGGTGCCTATAGGCGGTTCCAATGCACTCGGCGCGCTGGGCTACGTGCGCGCCGGGCTGGAGTTGGCCGCGCAGATTGAAGACAGCGGCATTGAATTTGCCGCCGTGGTGCTTGCCTCTGGCAGTGCCGGCACCCACAGCGGCCTGGCCCTGGCCTTGAGCGAAGCACTGCCGCAATTGCCGGTGATCGGCATCACGGTGTCGCGTACCGAGCAAGCGCAATTGCCCAAGGTGCAGGGCTTGGCCGAGCGCACTGCCGAGTTGCTCGGCGTGGCTATTCCGCAAGCCTTCAAGGTCACCCTGTGGGACGAGTATTTCGGGCCGCGTTATGGCGAGCCAAACGCTGGCACCCTCTCGGCGATCAAACTTTTGGCCAGCCAGGAAGGTCTGTTGCTGGACCCGGTGTATACCGGCAAGGCCATGGCCGGTTTGCTGGACGGCATCGGGCGCCAGCGCTTTGAAGAGGGGCCGATCATTTTCCTGCATACCGGTGGCGCGCCGGCATTGTTTGCTTATGACTCAGTTTTCAACTGATTGAATACGGTCGATGCGGGAGCTGGCTTGCCTGCGATTGCGCTGGGTCAGCCAGAAACTTGGCACTGACACACTGCAATCGCAGGCAAGCCAGCTCCCACACAAGCCGCACATATTTCCAAAAAGAATATGAAATTGTATTTTTATTATTTTCAAGACTTAAAAACCCGCTTTATCATCGCGCCGAAGGCGAAGACGCGCTTCGCACTTTAGGGCAGGATACGACTACCGCGTCACCTGCTTCGCTCACCATAAAAACACAGGGGCTCTCCATGACTATTTCCGCATTTCGTCGCACGCTGTTGGTTGGCACTTTGGGCCTGGCGCTTGGCGCTGGCTGGCTGGGCCAGGCGGTTGCCGGCGAGCAGTTGAACACCATCAAAAAGGCCGGCGAGATCAAGATCGGCCTGGAAGGCACCTACCCACCGTTCAGCTTTGTCGATGAAAGCGGCAAGCTCAGCGGTTTCGAAGTGGAATTGTCCGAGGCACTGGCCAAGGAGCTGGGCGTCAAGGTCAAGCTGCAAGCCACGCCATGGGACGGCATCCTTGCCGCGCTGGAATCCAAGCGCCTGGACGCCGTGGTCAACCAGGTGACCATTTCCGAAGAGCGTAAGAAAAAATACGATTTCTCCAAGCCTTACACCGTGTCCGGCATCCAGGCGCTGGTGCTGAAAAAGAACGTCGACTCGATCAAGAAAGCCGACGACCTGGCCGGCAAGAAAGTGGGTGTGGGCCTGGGCACCAACTACGAACAATGGCTCAAGGACAACCAGCCTAAAGCTATTATCAAGACCTACAACGACGACCCGACCAAGTTCCAGGATCTGCGCATCGGCCGCATCGACGCCATCCTGATCGACCGCCTGGCCGCGCTGGAATACGCCAAGAAGGCCCCCGACACCGCCGCTGCCGGCGACGCCTTCTCCCGTCAGGAATCCGGTATCGCCCTGCGCAAAGGCGAGCCTGAATTGCTCGACGCAGTCAACAAGGCTCTGGACAAACTGCGCGCCGACGGCACCTTGAAGACGCTGTCCGAGAAGTACTTCAACGCTGACGTCACTCAATAATGGAAGCAGGTTTCCAACTCGCGCTGGACTCCGCGCCCTTTCTGCTCAAGGGCGCGTACTACACGGTAATCCTCAGCCTCGGCGGGATGTTTTTCGGCCTGTTGCTGGGCTTCGGCCTGGCCTTGATGCGCCTCTCGCGCTTCAAGTTGCTGAGTTGGACGGCCCGGGTCTACGTGTCGTTCTTTCGTGGCACGCCGTTGCTGGTGCAGCTGTTCCTGATCTACTACGGCTTGCCGCAAGTGGGCATCGAGCTGGACCCTATCCCTGCTGCCATGATCGGCTTTTCGCTGAACATGGCTGCCTATGCGTGTGAAATCCTGCGGGCCGCCATCGCCTCCATCGAGCGTGGCCAGTGGGAAGCTGCTGCCAGTATCGGCATGACCCGTGCGCAGACGTTGCGCCGGGCCATCCTGCCCCAGGCGATGCGCACGGCGTTGCCGCCTTTGGGCAACAGCTTTATTTCACTGGTCAAGGACACGGCGCTGGCCGCCACCATCCAGGTGCCCGAGCTGTTCCGCCAGGCCCAACTGGTGTCGGCGCGTACCTTCGAAATTTTCACCATGTATCTGTCCGCGGCCCTGATCTACTGGATCCTGGCGAGCATCCTGGCGCATCTGCAAAATCGTCTGGAAGACCGGGTCAACCGGCATGACCTGGAGTCTTGAAGCATGATCGTGGTTGAAAAACTGACCAAACAATTCAATGGTCAGGTGGTGCTCAACGGCATCGACCTGGAGGTCAAGGAAGGCGAAGTGGTCGCCATCATCGGCCCCAGTGGTTCCGGCAAGACCACCTTCCTGCGCTGCCTGAACTTCCTCGAAGAACCCACCAGCGGCCGTATCAAGGTGGGTGACATCCAGATCGACAGCAGCAGGCCGCTCAACCAGCAACAGGGCCTGGTGCGACGCCTGCGCCAGCATGTGGGCTTTGTGTTCCAGAACTTCAACCTGTTCCCCCACCGCACCGCGCTGGAAAACGTCATCGAAGGCCCCATCGTGGTCAAGAAGATGCCACGGGAAGCGGCGGCCGAACTGGGGCGCAAGCTGTTGGCCAGGGTCGGCCTGGCGGGCAAGGAAGCGTCCTACCCAAGGCGGCTGTCCGGCGGCCAGCAACAGCGTGTGGCGATTGCCCGCGCATTGGCCATGGAGCCGGAGGTGATCCTGTTCGACGAACCCACCTCGGCCCTCGACCCGGAACTGGTGGGTGAAGTATTGGCGACCATTCGCAGCCTGGCCGAAGAAAACCGCACCATGGTCATCGTCACGCACGAGATGAGCTTTGCCCGTGATGTGGCCAACCGGGTGATCTTTTTCGACAAGGGCGTGATCGTCGAACAGGGCGAAGCCAAGGCGCTGTTTGCCAACCCCAGGGAAGAACGTACCAAGCAGTTCCTGAGCAAATTCCTCGCCCACTGATGTTCTGTGTGGGAGCTGGCTTGCCTGCGATGCAAGCGCCTCGGTGTAGCAGTCCAACCGGGGTGATCCTATCGCAGGCACGCCAGCTCCCACATAAGCGAGGCCCTACAGGGAGTCGCCATTTCACCCCGTAAAAGACCCCGCCGCCTGCCTCTTGAAATCCCCCTCCCCGTCAGACCCGTCTGAATCTCGCCAAACCCACCGTTTAGCCCTTTGCCTCCATTGACGCTCCTTGGCCAACCCTCTTATCTAGCGCCTTGAGGATTGGATCCTATCCCGGCTACTGACTGAATCGTGCCTTTCGACCCCCCTTGCGCCTGTTCGTCGAGGTTTCGGAACGATTGCTGCTGGCTGCACCAAGGAGATTACTTATGACACACGCTCAAACCTCGGCCACGCTCCGTGCCCCAAGGCTGCCCCAGGCTATTGGAAACGGCATCAGCGCCCTGGCCTCCGCCCACTTGCAGGTCGACATTTCACCCTACCCGAGCATGGAAGAAGGCGACCTGATCGAACTGTTCTGGAACAACTGCTTCGCCGCCTCGCGCAAGGTGACGGCGTGCAAGATCGGCACGTGCACCCACCTGTGCGTACCGCAGAGTTTTGTGCAGGACGGACCGGCACGCGTCCACTACCAGGTCTTGCAGATCGGCCATGGCCCGATGCGCTCGGCGGTGACCCTGGTGCGGGTCAAGACCAACTACCCCGGCGGTCAGCCTTCGCCGCGCCTGAACCCTGAAGGCGGCGATGAAAACCAGAACCTGGCGCCCGTGAACCTGCCCGAGACGATCCGCCGCCATGGCGTCAACAGCAGCCAGGTAAGGCGCGGTATTCCGCTGACCATCGAGCCTTACCTGAACATGAGCACGGGCGATGCCATCACCTTGCGCTGGGGCGATGTACGCCTGGACCTGCCCCGCATTCAGGCTCAAAGCGTCGGCCTGGCGGTGCAGGTGTGGGTGCCGCCCCACGTGATTGTCGAAGCCGGCGACGACTGCCGGTTGGAGGTCACCTACTGCATTCTCGATCGCGTGGGTAACAACTCCCGCTGGGCGCCCGCCCGCACGCTGCGCATCGCCGCCTGCACACCGCCCCGCCCAGCCTCGCCCGCGCCAGGCTATCAACCGCGTCGCTTCGGTTCACCCTGTGAACCGGGGTGACAGCCCTTCTATGCATATTCCTAAAAGTTAGTTTATTTAAATAATTAACACGCTTAGGGTATATGCACCGGACCACCGGACATTCCTGATTTTTCTGTTTATTTCATTGAATGCGAGGTCGGTATGGTCAGAATTACCCCGGTGCGCAACGCCAGGGCATTGCGTGCAGCCAAGGAGCGGCGCTGATGTCTAACTTGGCTCTAACATCCCCCCAGAGTGATGTGGACGTAGCTCCCCTGCTGTTGCCCGCCACGGTGCTGCGCAACGACGCCCAGGCGCTGAGCGCCGCCCACGAGCTGGCCCAGGCTGCGCGTGCGCAGGCCGCCCAGCGCGACCAGCAACGCAAACTGCCCTGGGCGCAGCTCGAACAGTTCACCCGCAGCGGCTTGGGCAGTATTTCCATTCCCCGCGAATACGGCGGCCCCCAGGTGTCGTTTGTGACCCTGGCCGAAGTCTTCGCGATCATCAGCGCGGCCGACCCGGCACTCGGGCAGATCCCGCAGAACCATTTCGGCATCTTGCACGTATTGCAGGGCACCGCCACCGAGCGTCAGAAAAAGCAGCTGTTCCAGAGCGTGCTCGACGGCTGGCGCATCGGCAACGGCGGCCCGGAACGCGGCACCAAAAATACTCTGGAGCTCAAGGCGCGCCTCACGGCCGAAGGCGACGGTTACGTGCTCAGCGGCCAGAAGTTCTACTCCACAGGCGCCCTGTTCGCTCACTGGGTGGCAATCAAGGCCCTGAACGATGACGGCAAGCAGGTCATGGCTTTTGTACGTCGCGGCAGCGAAGGGCTGCGCATCGTTGATGACTGGTCCGGCTTTGGCCAACGTACCACCGCCAGCGGCACCGTGCTGCTTGATCGCGTAGCGGTGGACCCGGACCTGGTCATCGACAACTGGCGCCTGGGCGAAAGCCCGAATATCCAAGGGGCCGTGTCGCAACTGATCCAGGCCGCCATCGACGCCGGCATCGCCCGGGGCGCCCTCGACGATGCCATCGCCTTCGTGCGTGAGCGTTCGCGCCCGTGGATCGACGCCAAGGTCGAGCGAGCCAGCGACGACCTGTATGTGATCGCCGATATCGGCAAGCTGAAGATCGAACTGCACGCCGCCGAAGCCCTGCTGCGCAAGGCAGGCCAGGTGCTTGACCAGGTCAGCGCCGCGCCGATCACCGCGCAATCCGCCGCCCACGCCTCGATTGCCGTGGCCGAAGCCAAGGTGCTGACCACCGAAGTGGCGTTACAAGTCACTGAGAAGCTCTTTGAGCTGGCGGGCAGCCGCGCCACCCTGGCCGAATTCAACCTTGACCGTCACTGGCGCAATGCCCGGGTTCACACCCTGCACGACCCGGTGCGCTGGAAGTACCACGCCATCGGCGCCTATCGGCTCAACGGCACCTTGCCGGCTCGTCATTCGTGGATTTAACCAACCAGAACACTTTTTCCACGAGCTTCTGGAGAAACTCATGACCCTTTCTCACCCCGTCGCGGTCATCACCAGCGACGAACAAGCGCTTATTGTCGCCAGCGATCTTGCTGAAGACTTGCGCCGCGACAGCGCCCAACGCGACCGCGAACGCCGCCTGCCGCTGCCCGAGCTGGACGGGTTTTCCCGCTCTGGCCTGTGGGGCATCAGCGTGCCCAAGGCCTACGGTGGCGCGGGCGTGTCCAACGTCACCCTGGCCAAGGTCATCGCACTGATCGCCCAGGCCGATGGCTCGTTGGGCCAGATTCCGCAAAACCATTTCTATGCCCTCGAAGTACTGCGGGTGAACGGCAGCCCCGAACAGCAGCAACGCCTGTACGCCGAGGTATTGGCTGGCCAACGCTTTGGCAACGCCTTGGCGGAGCTGGGCACCAAGACCGCACACGACCGCATTACCAGCCTCACCCGCGACGGCGATGGTTTTCGCATCAACGGGCGCAAGTTCTACGCCACCGGCGCGATCTACGCCCAGCGCATCCCCACCTCGGTGGTGGATGAAAACGGCGTCCAGCACCTGGCCTTCGTACCGCGTGACAGCGAGGGGCTGACGGTGATCGATGACTGGAGCGGCTTCGGCCAGCGCACCACCGGCAGCGGCTCGGTAGTGTTCGACAACGTGTGGGTCGCGGCGCAAGACGTGGTGCCGTTCCAGAGCGCCTTCGAACGCCCGACCACTGTCGGCCCGCTGGCGCAGATCCTTCACGCAGCCATCGACACCGGCATCGCCCGCGCAGCCTTTGAGGATGCCTTGCATTTTGTGCGCACCAAGACCCGCCCGTGGATCGACGCCGGCAACGACAAGGCCACCGAAGACCCGCTGACACTCAAGAGCTTCGGCCACCTGAGCAGCCGCCTGCACGCCGCCGAAGCCTTGCTGGAACGCTCGGGTGAATTCCTCGACCGCGCCCAGGCCGACAGCAATGCCCAGACCGTCGCCGCAGCCTCCATCGCCGTCGCCGAAGTGCGCGCCCTGAGCACCGAGATCTCACTGGCGGCCGGCAGCACCCTGTTCGAACTGGCCGGCAGCCAGGCGACCCTGGCCGAACACGGCCTGGACCGCCACTGGCGCAACGCCCGGGTGCACACCCTGCACGACCCGGTGCGCTGGAAATACCATGCGGTTGGCAACTACTACCTCAACGATGAAAACCCGCCGCTGCGGGGGACCATCTGATGAGCAAAAAAAAGATCCTGCTCAATGCTTTCAACATGAACTGCATCGGGCACATCAATCACGGTTTGTGGACTCATCCACGGGACAACTCGACCGAGTACAAGACCCTCGAATACTGGACTGAACTGGCGAAGATCCTGGAGCGCGGGTTGTTCGACGGTTTGTTCATCGCTGATATCGTCGGCGTGTATGACGTGTATCAGGACTCCATCGACGTGCCGCTCCAGGAGTCGATCCAGTTACCGGTCAACGACCCGTTGCTGCTGGTGTCGGCCATGGCCGCCGTTACCCAGCACCTTGGCTTCGGCCTTACCGCCAACCTCACCTATGAGCCGCCGTACCTGTTCGCCCGGCGCATGTCGACGCTGGATCACCTGAGCCGTGGCCGGGTGGGTTGGAACATTGTCACCGGCTACCTCGACAGCGCCGCCAAGGCCATGGGCCTTACCGAACAGGTCGAGCATGACCGGCGCTACGACCAGGCCGATGAATACCTGCAGGTGTTGTACAAGCTCTGGGAAGGCAGCTGGGAAGACGACGCGGTGCACAACGATCGCCAAGCGCGGGTGTATGCGCAACCGGGCAAGGTGCACAAGGTAGAGCACCACGGCGAGTTCTATCAGGTGGAGGGTTACCACCTGTGCGAGCCCTCGCCGCAGCGCACGCCGGTGCTGTTCCAGGCCGGCAGTTCCGAGCGCGGCTTGCTGTTCGCCGGGCGGCATGCCGAGTGCGTGTTTATCAGCGGGCAGAACAAGGCCGCGACCAAGCGCCAGGTGGACAAGGTGCGCGCCAGCGCAGTGGAGGCTGGGCGCAACCCGGACGACATCAAGGTATTCATGGGCCTGAACGTCATTGTGGGCGCCACTGAAGCGTTGGCCTGGAACAAGCACGCCGAGTACCTCAGCTACGCCAGCGCGGAAGCCGGCGTGGCGCACTTCTCGGCCTCGACCGGGATTGATTTTGCCCAGTACGCGTTGGACGAACCGATCCAGTACGTCAAGAGCAACGCGATCCAGTCGGCCACCCAGAACCTGCAGAACAACGACTGGACCCGGCGCAAATTGCTCGACCAGCACGCCTTGGGCGGGCGCTATATCACCCTGGTGGGCTCGCCTGAACAGGTGGCCGATGAGCTGGAATCCTGGATCAGCGAAACCGGGCTGGATGGTTTCAACCTGACGCGCATTGTGACGCCGGAGAGCTATGTGGATTTCATTGAGCTGGTGATACCGGAGTTACAACGACGGGGCTCGTACAAGACGGAATATGCGCAGGGAACGCTGCGGGAAAAAGTCTTCCACGACACGGCTCGCTTACCCAAACAACACACCGGCTCTACCTACCGCCACGTTGTTTGATCGTTCCCACGCTCCGCGTGGGAATGCCTCTTGGACGCTCTGCGTTCGCTTTTGGGACGCGGAGCGTCCCTGGCTGCATTACCACGCGGAGCGTGGGAACGATCTCGCTACCTAAGACCTTATGACTGGAAAACCACTATGAAAAAGACATTCTTAAACAACCCAGTCAAAGCACTGGCCCTGGCCTTCGGCTTATTCAGCTCGGCGGTATTCGCCGCCGACGCCCCGCTGAAAATCGGCACCACCGCCGCCTTCGCCATTCCGCTGGAAGCCGCCGTAGAAGAGGCCGGCAAGCAGGGCCTGAAGGTCGAACTGGTGGAGTTCACCGACTGGATCGCGCCCAACGTCAGCCTCGCCGCCGGCGATATCGACGTGAACTACTTTCAGCACATCCCCTTCCTGGAAAACGCCAAGGCCGCCGCCGGGTTTGACCTGGTGCCGTACGCGCCGGGCATCATCAACAACGTCGGGCTGTATTCGAAAAAATACAAAAGCTTCAACGAGCTGCCCGCAGGCGCCAGCGTGGCGATTGCCAACGACCCGATCAACAGCGGTCGCGGCCTGCAACTGCTGGCCAAGGCCGGGCTGATCACCCTCAAACCGGGCGTGGGCTACAAGGCCACAGAAGAAGACATCATCGCCAACCCGAAAAACATCAAGATCCTGCAAGTGGAAGCGGTGCAACTGGTGCGCGCCTATGACGACGCCGATCTGGTGCAGGGCTACCCGGCGTACATCCGCCTGTCCAAGACCTTCGATGCCGAGTCGGCACTGCTGTTCGACGGCCTCGATCATCCGGAATACGTGATTCAGTTCGTCATCCAGCCCAAGAGCAAAACCGACCCACGGGTGATCAAGTTCGTCGATATCTACCAGCACTCGCCGGTGGTGCGTGCGGCCTTGGACAAGTCCCTCGGCAAGCTCTATCAGGTTGGCTGGGAAGCTAAACCATGAGTGCCGCCAACGCCCGATTGCACGATCTGGCCCCTGCGCCCAGCCACGCGGAACAGACTGAACTGCACCCGGACTTGAACCGCGCCCATGTGCGGTTCATCAACCTGGGCAAAACCTATGACGGCACGGTGCATGCGCTGCAAGGCATTGACCTGGCGATCCGGCGGGGCGAAGTGTTCGGCATCATCGGCCGCAGCGGCGCCGGCAAGTCATCGCTGATCCGCACCATCAATCGCCTGGAACAACCCAGCAGCGGACGGGTGCTGATCGACCAGGTGGACATCGGCAGCTTCGATGAAGACCATCTGGTGGCGCTGCGGCGACGCATCGGCATGATCTTCCAGCACTTCAACCTGATGTCGGCCAAGACCGTGTGGCAGAACGTCGAGTTGCCGCTCAAGGTCGCCGGTGTGCCCCAGGCACAACGCGCGCGAAAGGTGCATGAACTGCTGGAGCTGGTAGGCCTGCAAGACAAACACAAGGCGTACCCGGCGCAGCTGTCCGGCGGGCAGAAGCAGCGCGTCGGCATCGCCCGCGCGCTGGTGCACGACCCCCAGATTCTGCTGTGCGACGAAGCCACCTCGGCCCTCGACCCGGAAACCACCCAGTCGATCCTCGGCCTGCTGCGCGAGATCAACCAGCGCCTGGGCCTGACCATCGTGCTGATCACCCATGAGATGGCGGTGATCCGCGACATCTGCGACCGCGTAGTGGTGCTGGAGCACGGGCGTATCGTCGAGCAAGGCCCGGTGTGGCAGGTGTTTGGCGATCCGCAACATGAGGTCAGCAAGACCCTGCTCGCACCGCTGCAACACGGCTTGCCGCCAGAGTTGCAACGCCGCCTGCAACCCACGCCAGCCTCGGCCGACGCCGCACTGGTGCTGCGCCTGCAGTTCACCGGCAGCGACACCCTGGAGCCAGACCTCGCGGCGCTGTTCAGTGCCCTCGGCGGCCGTGTGCGTTTACTACAAGGGGGCGTGGAACGCATCCAGGGGCATGCCTTGGGGCAACTGCTGCTGGCGGTGAATGGATCGCCGCACAACGCCGAAGAACTGCGCAAACGCGCGGCCAACTGGGCACAACAGGTGGAGGTGCTGGGCTATGTGGTTTGATCGTTTAGTGCAGGGCGCCATCGACACCTTGTTGATGGTGGGGGTGTCATCGCTGATCGCGCTGCTGGTGGGCATTCCGCTGGCGGTATTCCTGGTCACCAGTGACAAGGGCGGCATCTACCAGGCACCGGCGCTAAACCGCGTGCTGGGAGCGTTCGTGAATCTGTTCCGCTCCATTCCGTTTCTGATCCTGATGGTGGCGCTCATCCCGTTCACCCGCCTGATCGTCGGCACCACCTATGGCGTCTGGGCGGCAGTGGTACCGCTGACCATCGCCGCCACGCCGTTCTTTGCACGCATCGCTGAAGTGAGCCTGCGCGAGGTCGACCATGGCCTGATCGAAGCCGCGCAGGCCATGGGTTGCCGCCGTTGGCACATCATCTGGCATGTGCTGTTGCCAGAGGCGTTGCCCGGCATCGTCGGCGGCTTCACGATCACCCTGGTGACCATGATCAATTCATCGGCCATGGCCGGAGCAATCGGCGCCGGTGGCCTGGGCGATATTGCCTACCGCTATGGCTACCAGCGCTTCGATACGCAGATCATGCTCACCGTGATTGTGTTGCTTGTGGTGCTGGTGGCGGTGATCCAACTGAGTGGGGATAGGTTGGCGCGGGTGTTGAACAAGCGCTGACGTCACGGGCACTCATCCAGTTGGGCAACACTGGCACGGGGCACGAAGGTGATGGTTTTTTCCTTGGCCTGCCAGGGCCGCACGATATAGCTGCCATCCGAGTCGGCCATCACTCGCAGTTTTACGCTGCGCTTGGGGTTGTCGGCGTCTACCAGCGCGCCGGGAACCTGGGCCTGCGCCGTCCAGGTCATCAAGGTACAAACGCGCCCTCCCGAGGCGGATCCTTGCAGCGGCAGGCCGCCCAACTTGGCCCCACTCGCCGGGATCAGCCCGAGTAAAACGATGAGCGCAAAGGCCACCAATGAGGCGAACGCCACCGGGTTTTTCTGGACGCGCATACGCACCACCAGGCAGGCGGCACTTCCCTGGATCAGGAACAACACGGCCATTTCGGCGGCCATGAACGGCGCAAAGAACACGGCGCTGTCGGAGTACTCGCTGAAAGCGCGGGAGACCGGCACCGTCACCATCAGAATGACCACCATTTGAATGGCCCCGGCGCCAGCACTGGCCAGCCAGAACTCGCCGGACAACTCACGCAGAGCAACATGGGCGGGGCGCGCACGAATGATGATGCCGACATAGGCCACTACCGCCGCCATGATCGCTACGATCCAACTGAACGTCAGCAAAAACCCACTTTCGGCGTTCACGGACAGGTATACGGCGGACATCCAGAACACAAACATCACCAACAGGCTGGCCGCCCAATGTCCCAGTAACCTCCTGTGCTGGGCCGTCTCTTGCGGCGACTGCGGGCTGAGATTGAGCTGATCACTCAGACGCACACCTGTGCCGTTCAGGCGTGTGAACAAGATGAACGTGGGCACCAGGATCGATGCACCCATCATGCCGATCACAAATACCAACATGGCGAACATCGCTGGCAATGCGGTGAACGCCGACGCCGACAAGATACTCAGCGGCACCTTTTCCATCTGGATGTACTGGTACAGGTATAGGCCTGCCACCGAGAGAATCCCCACCGTCAGCGGCCAGGCACGCTCATTGAGCCAGAACAGCCCATTGCTCAATCTCGTGGCGTATTGGTCGACCTTGTTCGGCGCGATGTCGTTGCCAACGGTGGGACGTTTTTCCTCTTCCATGGATGTATAACCCTCTGCAAATGAAGGCCGAATCTTACCCACAATTTCCCGTGACGGTCTGTCGGATGCGCCCACTGCGAGCGCCATGAAGTGCCCTACAGCGGATACACGGTTTTCAACTCAAGAGTGGGCCGGGGTATAGTCCAACCACCTCAGCCGCAGCCGTGCGCCATGCCATGAAACTTGCTCCCGACGACCTCAACCAGATCACCTCCACCACCCTGGGCCATTACAACAAGGTGGCCGAAGACTTCCGTGAAGGCACCCGCGATCACGATGTGAGCCAGAACATCGACGCGCTGCTGCGGCATATCCAGGGCACTCCGCCGTTCACTGTGCTGGATTTCGGCTGTGGGCCAGGGCGGGATTTGCAGACGTTTACGCGCATGGGGCATATCGCCGTGGGCCTGGATGGCTCCGAACGTTTTGCGCAGATGGCCCGCGAAGACAGCGGCTGTGAGGTGCTGCAGCAGGACTTTCTCAAACTGGACCTGCCCGCCGACCGCTTCGATGGCGTGTTTGCCAATGCGGTGCTGTTTCATATTCCCAAGCAGGAGTTGCCCCGAGTGCTCAAAGAGCTGCACGGCGCGTTGAAGCCTGGGGGCGTGCTGTTCAGCTCGAACCCTCGGGGCGAGAACCAGGAGGGCTGGAATGGGCCGCGGTATGGCTCTTATCACGATCTGCAGGCCTGGCGGGCCTTGCTGACCGCAGCCGGGTTTGAAGAGTTGGAGCACTACTACCGGCCGGCCGGGTTGCCGCGGGAACAGCAGCCTTGGTTGGCGAGTGTGTGGCGTAAGATTTAGTGCTGCATCGCCTGTACCTGCCTCATCGCAGGCAAGCCAGCTCCCACCTTTGGAATGCATTCCCTTGTGGGAGCCGGGCTTGCCCGCGATGACGCCGTAACGGGCAGCGTTATTTCACCTGATACACCACCGGCTCCCACCTTTGGAATGCATTACCCTGTGGGAGCCGGGCTTGCCCGCGATGGCGCCGTAACGGGCAGCGTTATTTCACCTGATACACCACCGGCTCCCACCTTTGGAATGCATTACCCTGTGGGAGCCGGGCTTGCCCGCGATGGCGCCGTAACGGGCAGCGTTATTTCACCTGATACACCACCGGCTCCTCCCCCTCCACAAGCACCGTCACACTGCGCCCGGCATACCCCTGTTTATCCACCGCCGAGAAATTCGCCACCAACCGCGTCCCGTCTGCGAAGGTGGTTTGCTGCAGCTGCTTGTCCACCGTAAGCCAGCGGAAATCCGTCATTTCCTGGGTTGCCAGGCGCTGGTGCAACGGCCGGAAAAAACGGTCCTGGCGCTGAATAATCGGCAGCCGCGCCTTGAGCGTCGCCGCACTGAGGTGGTACAGCGGCGGCACGTTGTAGAGCAGTTGGGTCAGCTCATTGTCGCCCTGCACATTGCTCAGTTTGAGGCTGTCGAACAGCCAATGATGGGTGGTGATCACCGAGCCATGGAACACCGCCTGATACAACGGCACGTGCATCGTCGGTTCGAAATACAGCGTGCGAAACGGCTCCTTCAACGGCACCGATTTGAAGAACACCGCCGGTTGCTCCGTGGGGTACCAGTTGCCTACGAAGTACGGCGACTGCGGGTCCTGGGTCATCTCGCGGTCACCCCAGCCGATCACCGGGGTCTGCATGCCGTGGGCAAACAGGATGCCTTGGGCAGTGATCGCGTTGCCGTCTTCGGAGCCTGTGACCAGCTTCGGCACGGTGTTGATCCAGCGGGAAGCATCGATATTGCCTTCGGCGTTTTGTGCCTGAGTCATGCTGGCGTTGCTGCGATAGCTGTCGAACAACATGCTGGTGGCGTAGGCATCGAGAAACCAGGCATTGAAGCCAGCCTTGGCGTGTACTGCCTTCACCCGTGCCTCCAGCAGCGGCCGCACACAACGTGGATCCGTGTAGTGGCCGGATTTCTGGAAACCGGTTTTCAGCTTGCCGTCTTTCAACACGATCGCGCAGTCGCGGTAGGCCTTGGCGCCCAGGTGGGCAGTGGTCCAATCGGGGTTTTCGGTGGAGGACAGGGCCGTTTCGTAGGAGTCGTAAGGCGCCATCAGAAAACCGGCTTCCACCCCCGCGCGAATCGCTTCGGGATGCCAGAGGCCACCCTCCCAACCTTCGCCCAAGGTCAGCAGCAGACGCTGCAGCCCGGCGTCGCGCAGGGTTTGAATGGTGCTACTGCCCCAGGTCTGCGGGCTGTCACTCAAGGCTCCCGCAAAGTCCACGGCCAGTTCACTGCGCAGCTCACCATAACGGGCGGCAAGGCGGGTCATATCTGGCTCTTGCACTTGCCAGGCCTGCCGGGCCTTGGTGTTGATCGCCGCGTTGAGGCCGCGCAGGAGCACGGTTTGTTCATAGCGATTCAGTGCAGCGGACTGCGCCAGCAGCTGTGCGCTCTCTTTGTCCATCAGGCTCTTGAGTTCATGGCTGCGCAGCCGTTGGATCAGTCTTGGCCAATCACGCACATCGCCCAAAGCCAGCAGGCCGTTGTCCCAGAGGTACACATGGCTGGCGCCCAGCAGTTTCTGGGCTTCGGGTGTTTGCCGCAGTTTGTCCGCCAACGGCTCATAGCGGCCCTGCTCCACCAGCCACTGGCGGTAGCGCTTGGCACCAGCCAATGGGTCGGCATCGCCCAGGTACAGCCGCAGCGTCATCGGCGCATCAGGCGCCAGCGAGGTGAATTCATGGGCCGCGGAGAGCGCCAGGCCGTTGCCGTCGGCTTGCCATTGCAGGCGGTTGTTGTAGGGGTTAGTCAACAGCCAGCTCAAGGTGAAGCCACCATGATCCACGCCCCACAGCGGCAGGCTCAGGTCCTGGGTGGTATTGAACTCGCCCCGCTCCAGCAGAAACGTCTTCCAGATGGCATTGCCGGCAGGCACGTAATGCCCCTCGGCCAAGGGCCAGATCAACCCTCGCCCCATGGCCTCGGCAGGCTGACGCAGCAGGGCCAGCTCACCGGGCTCGCGGGCGTTGATGGTCAAGGCCAGGTCGCGCTGTTGCAGGCGGGCGGTCAGGCGATAGGCGCCGTTGTCCCATTGCCAAGTGGCTTGATCAGGCGTGTTCTGCAATTGGCTGACGGCATGCGAGGCCACACCGCTGGACGCCTGCACCGAAGCCTGGCCTGCGGGTGTCACGCGCAGCGCCAGGGTGGCGGGGTCGAGTTCGACGCGCCACAAGGCATTTTCCAGTACGGTGGCGGCGAAGGCAGACGGTGCAAGGAGCAACGCGCAAAACAGCAAGGTGAAACGCAGGCACTGCATGAGGATCGACCTGGGTTTGGAATGAGGACCAGAGGGTACAACATGCAGTAGCGAGCCAGGACGACATGGGGATTTTTCAGAAACTTCACACAGTCTCAACCAGAATGAAGATCCAAATGTGGGAGCTGGCTTGCCTGCGAAAGCGACAGTTGAGTCACAGATGCAGCGACTGATACACCGCCTTCGCGGGCAAGCCCGCTCCCACAGGGGGTTTGCGCTTAACCGGCAGCCCCCTCTCTCAGTGTTAATCCTGTTGTGGCTGATGTTCGTGTTTCGGCTCGCGGATCTTGTACCAGGCCACATACAGCGCCGGCAGAAACAGCAACGTCAGCAATGTCGCAATGATGATCCCGCCAATCATCGCGTAGGCCATCGGCCCCCAGAACACTTCCCGCGCAATCGGGATCATGCCCAGGCTCGCGGCGGCGGCCGTCAGCAGAATCGGCCGACGCCGGTGTTCGGTCGCTTCCACCACCGCGTCCCACGGCGTGTAGCCGGCCTCTTCGTACTCGTGGATCTGTGTGACCAGAATCACCGAGTTGCGGATGATGATGCCGATCAGCGCCAGGATCCCCAGGATCGCCACAAAGCCCATGGGCGTGCCCGTGGGGATCAACGCCAGCACCACGCCGATCAGCCCCAGTGGCGCAACGCTGGCCACCAGGAACATCTTCTGCACGCTGTGCAACTGAATCATCAGGAACGTGGCCATCAGGAACAACATCAACGGCACCACGCTGGCAATCGGGCCCTGGGCCTTGCCACTTTCTTCCACGGTACCGCCGGTGGCGACTTTGTAGCCCACCGGCAAGCCTTCGCTGAATTTCTCGATGGTCGGCGCCAACTGCTTGACCAGGTCGGTCGGCTGCATCTCATCGCGCACCGCGGCCTTGATGGTAATCGTCGGCTTGCGGTCACGACGCCACACCAGCGGCTGCTCCAGTTCGTAACGCACCGTGGCAAAGGCCAGCAATGGAATCGAGGTGCCATTGGGCGTAACAATCTGCAGATTCTGCAAGGTTTCCGGCGTACCGCGCTCGGCATCCTCGGCGCGGCCGACCACGTTGATCAGGTAGATATCGTCGTGCACCTGGGTCACCGCCGCGCCGCTGACCACGCTGTTCATCAACTGCGCCACGTCTTCCGACGAAAGCCCCAGTTGCCGCGCCTTGTCCTGGGCGATGTCGACGCGCAGCACTTTGCCCGGCTCGTTCCAGTCGTAGATGATCTCACCCAGGTGCGTGTTCTGATCCAGCAAGGTCGCCAGTTCAATGGCGTGCTTGCGCACCTGATCGGTGTCTTTACCAGAGACGCGGTACTGGATCGGCCGCCCGACCGGCGGGCCCATTTCCAGCGGCTGCACGTAGCTGCCGATACCGACAAAATCATCGCGCAAGCGTTTCTGCAATCGAGCGATCAGGGCGCCACGCTCTTCCAGGCCCTTGCTCACAATCACCAGCTGCGCGTAGTACGGGTTCTCCAGTTGCTGGTCCAGCGGCAGGTAGAAACGAATCGCGCCCTGGCCGATGTAGGTGCTCCAACGGGCGATATCCGGGTCGTCCTTGATGATCGCTTCGAGGCGGTCTACCGCCTTGCGCGTCTCGTTGATCGAGGCGTTTTGCGGCAGGTTCAGGTCGACGAGAATTTCCGGACGGTCCGACGACGGGAAGAACTGGTTCTGCACAAATTGCATGGAAAATACCGAGGCCACGAACAGCGCCACGGTGATGCCAATCGCCCACCAGCGGTTGCGCATGGCCCACAGCATGCCGCCATTGAAGGCACGGCCAATGCGCCCTGGCTCGGCGTTGTGCGGTTTCACATTGGCGCTGAGGATATGCACGCCGATCACCGGCGCAAACAGCACCGCCACCACCCACGACACCAGCATCGCCACGGCAATCACCGCGAACAGGGTAAAGGTGTACTCGCCTGCCGAACTGGCGTTGAGGCCAATCGGTACGAAACCGGCCACGGTCACCAGCGTGCCGGTGAGCATCGGGAACGCCGTGGAGGTATAGGCGTAAGTCGCCGCCTGTTCCTTGGTTTCGCCTTTTTCCAGGCGCGTGATCATCATCTCCACCGTGATCATCGCGTCATCCACCAGCAGGCCGAGGGCGATGATCAACGCGCCCAGCGACACGCGCTGCATGGTGATGCCGCTGTATTCCATGAACACGAATACCAGCGCCAGCACCAACGGAATCGAGCACGCCACCACCAACCCGGCGCGCATGCCGAGGCTGATAAAGCTCACCACCAGCACGATGATCACCGCCTCAAACAACGCGCTGGTAAACCCGCCGACCGCCTCTTCCACCACTTCGGCCTGGTCGGACACCTTGTGCACGCCGACGCCCACCGGCAGGTCGGCGGTCAGCTCGTCCATGCGCCCGTGCAGGGCCTTACCGAACGACTGGATATTGCCGCCCTTCTGCATGGCGATGGCCAAGCCAATCGCCGGTTTGCCGTTGAAGCGAAACATCGGCCGCGCCGGGTCCACATAACCACGGCTGATGTCGGCAATATCCGCCAGCCGGTAGAAACGGTCATTGAGGCGCAGGTTGACGTTGGCCAGGTCTTTCTCCGAGGCGAACTGCCCGGAGGTGCGCACGGAGATGCGTTCCGGCCCGGCCTCGATCACCCCGGCGGGGGTCACGGCGTTTTGCGATTGCAGGCTTTGCACGACCTGGCGCTGATCAATCCCCAGGGCCGCGAGTTTGCGCGTGGAGAAATTCAGGTAAATCACTTCGTCCTGCTGGCCGATCATCTCGACCTTGCCCAGCCCTGGCACCGAGCGGATTTCGGCGCGCACCTGTTCCACGTAGTCACGCAACTGGCGCATCGACAGGCCATCGCCGGTAAAGGCATACACCGAGCCGAACACGTCACCGAACTCATCGTTGAACGATGGCCCCTGCAAGCCCTGGGGGAAGGTCCCACGAATGTCATCGATCTTTTTGCGGACCTGGTACCAGATCTCCGGGATGGCCTTGGCACTGGTGGTGTCCTTGAGGAACACGAACACCGTGGACTCGCCGGGCCGGGTGTAGCTTTTCACATAGTCGAGAGAGTCGAGTTCCTCGAGTTTTTTCTCAATACGGTCGGTGACCTGCTTGAGGGTTTCTTCCTGGGTCGCGCCCGGCCAGCGGGTCTGGATCACCATGGTCTTGATGGTGAACGACGGGTCTTCTTCACGGCCCAGGTTCATGTACGAGAACACGCCCATCAGCAGCGCGACGAACATCAGGTACCAGACGAAGGACTGATGCTTGAGGGCCCAGTCGGATAAGTTGAAGCTCCCTTTCATCGCGGGCTGTCCTCGTCGATTTTGACTTTTTGCCCAGGTTTCAGGCTGTTCACGCCGGCGGTGACAATGCGCTCGCCGGGTTTGACGCTGCCATTGAGCAAGGCGCTGCGGGCATCACGGCTGATAACCGTGACCTCGCGGGGTTGCACGGTCTGGCTCTGGGTGTCGAGCAGCCAGATACGGGTCTTGCCGTCCACTTCCTGCAAGGCGCTCAGGGGCAGTTCGATACGCGGGGCGATGGCGGTGCTCAACGTCACGCTGATTGCCGTGCCCAGGCGGAACGCGGGCGGGGTTTCGGCCAGGCTCAGGCGTGCGCGACGGGTGCGCGTGGCGCTTTGGGCCTGAGGCTCGATCTCACGCACCACGGCGGTGGTGTGCACGCTGGGGTCCAGTTGCCCGGCGACCAGGAACACCACATCGGCAGGCAAGCGTTCAGCCAGGCCGGCGGGCAGGTCGATCACCGCTTCCTTGATGTCCGGACGGGCCAGGGTCACCACCTGCTGGCCGGCGCTGACCACTTGGCCGGCCTCAGCGTTCCAGGCAGTGACGATGCCGGCATGGTCGGTGCGCAGTTCGGCGTAGTTGAGTTGGTCCTTGGCCTGGTTGACCGAGGCACGGGCCTGGTCAAGGGTCGCCTGGGTGGTTTTCAGGTCGGTCTGGGCCACATCCAGCTGAGCCTGGGCGCCGACGCCACGGTTGAACAGTTCCTGTTGCCGCCGAGCGTTGGCCTGGGCGTTGATGAACTGCGCCTGTACGCGCGCCAGGTCGCCCTGGGCAGCGCGTAATTGGTTCTGCTGGTCGGTGGGGTCAAGCACGGCGAGCAAGGCGCCCTTCTCCACCTCGGCGCCGACATCCACGGCGCGACGGGCGATGCGGCCGGGCACACGGAAACCCAGGTTGCTTTCATAGCGGGCCTGGATGGTGCCGGCGAAACGACCCAGGTTTTCCTGGTCTTCGGCCCTCACTTCCATGGACAGCACCGGGCGTAAGGGTTCGGGCGGCGCCTCTTCCTTGGAGCAGGCCATCAGCAACAGGCTGGCGGCGACAATCAGCGTCAATTGCTTCATGGCTGCGCTCCGGGTTGGGCGATCTCGACGACCATGCCGGGGTGCAGCAATTGCCCACCGGCTATCACGACTTTTTCACCGCCTTTGAGACCCTCGCCGATGATCACTTTGCCGGTGAGGTAGCGCGCCACGGTGACCTTGTGCAACTGCACCTTGCCTTCACCGTCCACCAGCCACACGGCCGGCTCGCTGAGGTCTTTGGTCAGGGCCGACCAAGGCAGCTCGATGCTCGCCTTGGCCGGGCCATTGGCGGTGGCACTCACCACCGACCCCAGCTCCATACCCTTGGGCAGGCTTTGCAGGGCGATCTTCACTTGGACGGTGCCGGTATTGGCGGCCACGGCGGGCGTGACTTCGCGGACTTTGCCCACGGCCTTGATGCTCGGGTTGTCCAGCAGGCTCACCGTAATCGGCGCGTCGGGGGGCGGCTCCACCAGCAGGGACTCATACACGTTGAACACGGCGTCACGCTCGCCATCGCGGGCGAGGCTGAAGATCGGCACGGTGGCTTGTACCACTTGGCCGACTTCGGCCTGGCGCGCCGTGATGATCCCAGGGGCATCGGCGATCAACGCGGTGTAGCCCAACTGTTCGCGTGCATTGGCCAACTGCGCCTGGGCAGCGGCCAGGGCACTTTGACTGCTGCGCAGCGCGGCCTGGGCGGCGTCGTATTCGCTGCGGCTGGTATAGCCTTTGGGCAAGAGTTTTTCCTGGCGCACGAAGGCGGCGGCGGTCTGCTTGACCCGCGCCTGCTCGGCCACAACCTGGGCCTGGGCCGAATCGACGTTGGTTTGCAGGTCCTTGGGGTCGAGCTTGGCCAAGACTTGCCTGGCCGTGACGCGGTCGCCTACGTCGACCATGCGCTGGATGATCTTGCCACCCACGCGAAAGGACAGATCGGTTTGCACGCGCGCCTGGATATCGCCGGTCAGCGTGACCGCCGCGGCAAAATCCGCTGACTGCACGGTTTGCACGAATACCCGCGAATGCTGCTTGGGCTCGGCTTTGTCCTGGCCACAGCCGCTGAGCAGCGCCAGGAGGCCAAGGCTGAAAATAAATGTCGAGGTGCGACCGCCCATGCAGGCTCCTTTTGCGTGATGCCGACGTTCAAGTGTGTATGCGACTGTGAGCTTAGATCAGGGTTCCTTATCTGCATGGAGGATCCCATACTCCAATGGTTCCCATGCTGACTAATTACACATGCTTAAAACCCTCGCGGTGGCCAATTACCGCTCGATCAACAAATTGGTGGTGCCCCTGGACCGGCTGAACCTGGTGACCGGGCCCAATGGCAGCGGCAAATCCAACCTGTATCGCGCCCTGCGCCTATTGGCCGAAACCGCCCAGGGCGGGGTGATCAATGCGCTGGCCCGCGAAGGCGGGCTGGATTCGACCTTCTGGGCCGGGCCGGAAACCATCAGCCGGCGCATGCGCAATCGCGAAGTACCGGTCGAATCTACTGTGCGCCAGGGCGTCAAACGCCTGCGCCTGGGGTTTGCCGCAGAGGATTTCAGCTACGCGATCTCTTTGGGCTTACCCGAAAAAACCCTCTCGGCCTTCAAACTGGACCCCGAAGTAAAAAAGGAGTGCATCTGGGCCGGCCACGTCTACCGTCCGGCCAGCCTGCTGGTGCAGCGCTCAGGGCCGATGGTGCGTGCCCGCGAAGGCCGTGCGTGGGACGTGCTGGCGCATCACACACCGAACTACCACAGCCTGTTCGATCAGGTCGGCAGCCTGCGTGGCTCGCCGGAAGTGCTGCTGTTGCGTGAAAGCATTCGTGGCTGGCGCTTTTACGATCACTTTCGCAGCGACGTGGACGCGCCAGTGCGCCAGCCACAGTTGGGCACGCGCACGCCGGTGTTGCACCACGACGGCCGCGATCTGGCGGCCGCGTTGCAGACCATCCGCGAGATTGGCGATCCCGAGGCGCTGCAACGCGCCGTGAGCGATGCATTTCCGGGCGCGCGTCTGCACATTGAACCGTTGCAGGGCGGACGCTTTGCCATCGAGTTCTATCAGGAAGGCTTGCTGCGACCGTTGTCGGCGGCGGAGCTGTCGGACGGCACCCTGCGCTACCTGCTGCTGATCGCCGCGCTGCTGACCCCTCGGCCACCGACCATGATGGTGCTGAACGAGCCGGAGACCAGCTTGCATCCGGACCTGTTGCCGGCACTGGCCCGCTTGATTATCCAGGCGTCGAAGCAGTGCCAGGTATGGGTGGTGAGCCATGCCAGCCGCTTGATTGCGGCGTTGCAGCAGGATGAGGGGTGTAACTCGATTGTGTTGGAGAAGGTGTTGGGGGAAACGCGAATTGTGGGGCAAGGGATGCTGGATGGGCCGGCCTGGCATTGGCCGGAGTAGGCGGTGACTGCACTGGCCTCACCGGGGGCAAGCCCCCTCCCACATTTTGATGTGTGAATACATTCAAAGGTGGGAGCTGGCTTGCCTGCGATAGCTATCTCAGCCCTGCCACTTACCGCCTTCAACAATCACACTCTCAGGCTTGGTGTCATCGCTCAGCTCTTTACGCACATATTGGTCATAAAGCTTGAGCAGGAATTTCTCCTCCCCCAACTTCGCCAGCTCAGCGTTCACCCAGTCACGCAGCTCGATATTGCCCTTCTTCACCGCCGGGGCAATGGGTGCTTCATCACCGAGCTTCTCTTCCAGCACGCGGTAGCCAGGGTTCTGCTTGGCCCAACTGAACAGCACCAGG
Source organism: Pseudomonas sp. KT_2_4 (assembly GCF_041410225.1). Taxonomy (NCBI): domain Bacteria; kingdom Pseudomonadati; phylum Pseudomonadota; class Gammaproteobacteria; order Pseudomonadales; family Pseudomonadaceae; genus Pseudomonas; species Pseudomonas sp. KT_2_4. The sequence goes on along the minus strand of NZ_CP166962.1, from coordinate 4,088,016 downwards.
TTGTCTTGCGCATAGGCATCCCCACGGCCAGCCGACAGCGCCTGCAGCGACTCGGAGTTCTTCTCGAACTTGAGCAGCTTCCAGTCCGGATGGTTCTTGGTCAGCCAGATATCCGCCGTGGTGCCGGTGGTGACGATGGTCGTGCGGGTTGCCAGGTCATCCAGGCTTTTGACGGCGCTGTCATTCGGCACCAGAGCCTGCACCGCCACTTTCAGATTGGGGTTGGTGAAGTCCACCGCGTCCTTGCGTTCAGGCGTCACGGTCATGTTGGCGAGAATCAGGTCGACCTTGTCGCTTTGCAGGAAGGGAATGCGGCTGGCCGGTTCCACGGCGACAAACTCCACCTTGTTTTCATCGCCCAGCAGGTCCTTGGCGAATTGCCGGCCGATGTCGGTATCGAAGCCGACATAACGACCCGCTTCGTCCACAAAGCCGAATGGCGGTTTATCGGTAAACACGCCGACAATCAGCTTGTCCCGCGCTTTGATTTTGTCGATGTAGCTCACAGCCGCAGGTTTTACCGGCTCTTCGGCCTTTTTATCGCAGCCGGCCAGCAAGGCGACGGCAAACAGTGGCAGCAGTAACTTTTTCATATCAGCTCCAGTTCCTTGATCTTTTTGGGCAGTGTTGAAACAAAGGAGAACTTCTCCAGGAACTGCTGCGCGCGTGCGGTCTGCGGGTTCGTAAAGAATGCCTCGGGGGTGTTGTGTTCGAGGATGCGACCGGCCTCCATGAACACCACGCGGTCGGCGACGGCGCGGGCGAAGGCCATTTCGTGGGTGACGATCAGCAGGGTCATGCCATCGCGGGCCAAGTCCTGGATCACTTCCAGCACTTCCTTGACCATCTCCGGGTCGAGGGCCGCGGTGACTTCGTCAAACAGCATGACCTGAGGGTTCATGCACAACGAGCGGACGATGGCGATGCGTTGTTGCTGGCCACCGGAAAGCTGGCGTGGGAAGGCGTCGCGCTTGTCGGCAAGGCCCACGCGCTCCAGCAATTTTTCCGCCTGCTCACGGGCTTCACGCGGGTCGCGCTTTTGCACTTTCAGCGGGCCGAGGAGGATGTTGTCGAGCACGCTCATGTGCGGGAACAGGTGGTAGCTCTGGAACACCATGCCAATGTCCTGGCGTACCTGGCGCCAGTCGGTGGTTTTATCCAGCAGCTCTTTGCCGGCAAAGCGCAGGCTGCCGCTGTGCGCGATTTCCAGCCCATTGAGGCAGCGCAACAAGGTGCTTTTGCCACAGCCGCTGGGGCCTAAGATCACCACCACTTCGCCGCGCTGCACGCTCAGGTCGATGCCCTTGAGCACCTGCGCCTCGCCGAAGAATTTGTTGAAACCCTGGAACTCGATCAATGCGCTCATGCTTGGGCCCAGCGCCGTTCCAGCAGCTTGGAGGCGGCCGACAACGGGTAGCAGATAAAGAAGAAAAACAGGAACAGCGCACCGTAGATCAATACCGACTCGTAGGTGCGCTCTATGATTTGCTGGCCGACCTTGATCACATCCACCACGCCGATCAGCACCGCCAGGGAGCTGGTCTTGATGATGCGCGTGTACACGTTGATGGTCGGCGGCGTCATGCGCCTGAGGGCCTGGGGCAGCAGTACGTAGCCGTACAACTGCGGGTCGGACAGGCCAATCGACAAGCCTGCTTCGCGTTGGCCACGGGGCAGCGAATGCAGCGCGCCACGCACCACTTCGCCCACCTCGCTGGCGCCCCACAACGACAGCACCAGCACCGCGCACCAGAAACTCGGGATGCTCAGGCCGAAGAAGATCGGCACGCCAAAAAACAGCAGGTACAACCACACCAGCACCGGAATGGCGCGGAACAGTTCCAGGTAGACCCGCAACACGCCGTTGATCGCCTTGTTATTCAAAGTGCGCAGCACGCCGTAGAGCACGCCGCCAACCGTACTGAAGGCGATGCTCAAAAACGAAATCGACAGGGTTTGCGCAGCGCCCTTGCCCAGTTGCGGCAACGACACCCAGAGCAACTCAAGACCCGAACTGGCCATGCTGGAGCCTCCTTTCCAGGCGGCTGAGCAACAGCGACAACGGCAAGAACAACAGCACGCAAATCAGCGTCAGCACGGCGAGCATTTCGTAGGTTTTATAGTAGAGGGCGATATAGCTCTTGGTGGTATAGAGAATCTCCGGCACCGCCACCGCCGACACCACGGTGGTTTCCTTGAGTAGAAAAATGAAGTTGGCGAACAGCGCCGGCAGGCTGAGGATGCCGGCCTGGGGCAGGATCACATGGCGCAACAGTTGCCAGTCGGACAGGCCAATGGACTTGCCCGACTCGATTTGCGCTTGCGGCACCGCTTCCACGCCGGCGCGCAGCACCTCGGTGAGGTAGGCGCCGCCCAGAAAGGTCATGGTGATGATCGCCGCCCAGAACCCGGAAATATTGAAACCCAGGGCCGGCAGCGCGAAGTAGACGAAGAACAGTTGGATCAACAGCGGCGTGTTACGCGCCAGCTCCACATAGAGCGCCACCAGGCGCGACAGGTAAGGCGTACGAAACACCAGCAGCGCAGCGTTGATCAGCGCCACCAGCAAGGACGTGGCAATGGCGATCAGGCCGACTTGCAGCGTCACACCCACGGCCTTGAGAAACGCCGGCAGCGTGCTGAGGATAAAAGCGAAATCGAAGGTCATGTGCAGTCCATATCGCCGCATGGGTAATGCCGCGAGCGCAGTCCGTGCCGACGTGGATAACGTCAGCTAGCGCGAACTTTAAAGGTATAAAAATCAAAGTTTAAATACCGAAATAGCATATTGATATCACCCAAAAACCTAACCTCTGTGGGAGCTGTCGATCGTTCCCACGCTCTGCGTGGGAATGCAGCCCAGGACGCTCTGCGTCCGCTCTAAAGTCGTGACGCAGAGCGTCACAGGAGACGTTCCCACGCGGAGCGTGGGAACGAGCAAGCCAGCTCCCACAGTTTTGACTGTATTTCAGATAAAAAAACGCCGACGCTGTAGGAGCCGTCGGCGTTGAAACCTTGAAGGGGGTTTTGGCTTACATCAGAACGCTGGCACCACCGCGCCGTTGTACTTCTTCTCGATGAAAGTTTTGACTTCCGGGCTGGTCAGGGCCTTGGCCAACTTCTGGATAGCATCGCTGTCCTTGTTGTCCGGGCGCGCCACCAGGAAATTCACGTACGGCGACTTGGCGTCTTCGATGATCAGCGCGTCCTTGGCCGGGTTCAGGCCAGCTTCCAGGGCGTAGTTGGTGTTGATCAGGTCGAGGTCAACCTGGTCCAGCACCCGTGGCAGCAGGGCCGATTCCAGCTCTTTGAACTTCAGGTTCTTCGGGTTGCTGGCGATGTCTTTCGGCGTGGCCAGGGCGTTTGTCGGGTCTTTGAGGGTGATCACACCAGCCTTTTGCAGCAACAACAAAGCGCGGCCGCTGTTGGAGCCTTCGTTCGGGATAGCCACGGTGGCCCCGTCTTTCAGATCTTCGATTTTCTTGATCTTTTTCGAGTAGCCGCCGAAGGGTTCAACGTGCACGCCCACCACGGTAATCAGGTTGGCGCCCTTGCCCTTGTTGAAGTTTTCCAGGTACGGCAGGGTCTGGAAATAGTTGGCGTCCAGGCGTTTCTCAGCGACCTGCACGTTCGGCTGTACGTAGTCGGTAAAGACTTTGATCTGCAGGTCCACACCTTCCTTGGCCAGGGTCGGCTTGATCAGCTCGAGGATTTCGGCGTGCGGGATCGGCGTAGCGGCCACCACCAGTTTCTCGTTGGCCTGGGCAAAGCCAGCAGTCAGGGCAGCCGCCAGAGCGGTAAACAACAGAACCTTTTTCATGCAATGTCCTTCTAACGACCGTTTTTATGTGAGGTGCCAGCGAAGTGCTATCGCGGCGTGGAAGGGACAATACCTAGATTTTTTATTCCCGAACAATATCTTTTATTCACGTTGATATTCCATTTTGTTCATACAGGAATTTACGCACCGATTCCGTCTCGGCCGGGCTGGCGCTGGCCAAAATTCGTCGTACTTGCTCCAGCGGTGAGCCTGCCGTCGGTAGGTTCAAATGCTCGGGCAAGATTTCATCGCCGCTGCTCACCAGCAAGGCAAAGTGAATGACGTTTTCCAATTCTCGCGTATTGCCCGGCCACGTGTGGTGTTCCAGCACCTGCTGGGCGGCGTCGCTGATCAGTGGCACCGGAAGGTCCAGGCGCTGGCTGTAGATGCCGAGGAAATATTCGGCCAGAGACAAGATATCCCCCACCCGCTCGCGCAACGCCGGCAGGTCCAACCGGCCCTCACTCAAATAATGGAACAGACGCTCATGAAACTTGCCCACGGCCACGGCCTGGGCCAGGTCGATGCTGGTCGCGGCCACCAGGCGCACATCCACCGGGCTGGGCTGGTGGGCACCGACGCGGGTGACTTCGTGGTTTTCCAGGGCCGCGAGCAATTTCACCTGGATCGGCAGCGGCAAATCACCAATTTCATCCAGGTACAAGGTGCCGCCATTGGCCGAGCCAAACCAGCCCGCGCGGCTGCTCGCCGCGCCACTGTGACTGCCGGCGGCATAGCCAAACAACTCGGCATCCGCATAGGTGGGGCTGATGGCACCACAGTTGACCGAGACAAACAGGCCTGTACGGTCACTGCCACGGTGGATGTGCCGCGCCAGCAACTCTTTACCGCTGCCGGTTTCTCCTCGAATCAATACGGGTAAGGCGCGCGGCGCAAGGCTTTCCAACTCTTCACGCAGTTGGCGTGAGCGTGGGTCGACGAACACCAGCGCCTTGGCGCGGATGCTCAACGGGCTTTTTTCAGCATCTGGAAAGGTCAGCAGCGGCTGGCCGAAGGTTTCATGCAGACTCATGGCAGGCTCCCGCCCCAATCCACACAGGGACGGGGCGTTGAAAAAATATTAGGCGCTGCGCCGAGCATGGTGCTCGAGGCGATGTTGCAGGCGGTAGAGGTAAGCAAACCCTTGCTCCCAGCGGCGGTGGCCGGACTTCACATTGATATGCCCGGCGCCCGCCAAGATGCCGGCTTCGGCGCCCCACTGACGCGCCAGTTCCAGAGCCCTGGGGGCGCTCACGGCACTGTCGTTGTCGGAGCTGACCACCTGGCTGGGAAATGGCAGCAGGTCAGTTGGAATAGGTGCGAAATTGCGCAGTGCAGGGGCACACGCAGGGCGCTCGACATCCGCCGGTGCCACCAGCAACGCGCCGCGTACCTGCCGCAAGAAGTGCACGGGGGCAGTGGCGGCCCAGTGGGCCACGGTGATGCAACCCAAGCTATGAGCGATCAGGATGACCGGCGTGCTGTCGGCAGCGATGGCCTCGGCCAGTGCGGCGACCCAATCCTCGCGACGCGGTGTCAGCCAATCGGCCTGTTCCACGCGGGCGCTGTTGGGCAGGCTGTTCTGCCAATGGGTTTGCCAATGATCTTCTGGCGATCCTTGCCAGCCCGGCACGATCAGATAACGAATCGACTCGCTGTGCATGGGTGTGCCCTCCTGCAGCGTTTAACGTTGCTGACCAGTATAGGGGCGACCCAACAATCAAATAAGGAATAAAAAGGAATTTATTAATAACCAAATTGCATTTTCGACATCAGGTCACGTTATCCTCATCCGAGGCGATCGCCGTCACTGAAGCCAGTCGCTGAGGCGGATAAACCCGCTCCTCAGCGACTGCAATCGACACCAGGTTTGTTTTACCAATCAGCGGGAATGATGCATAGACTGCTCTGAGCCAATGGAGACCCCGAACTTATGATTCATCGGCATGTAATAATCTCGCGCGCTCATATAGTTGGCACCATAGTCCTTGGGAAGTAAAAGACAAGCGTTCAACAGTTCTGTCACCTCTTCAACTACCGCGAAAAACCCATACTCCTTTTTTGCCAATACATCCCCAAACATTTTCGGCCCGGTGATTTCAAAAATTTTCTTCTCGTATTCTTTATAAGCGTGCTGTTCGGCGGCTGTCGAACTGTCACTCAGGAAAGCACGATTACTTTTCAACCACTCCTCATTGGCCTTATAGCGCTCATAGGCCTCTTCCAGGATCTCATCCAGCAAAGGATTATCGGCATGACTGGCGAAATTACTGGTATTGAAACCACTGAAGTCTGCTGGTTCATAAGTCACTGGCGAATTCATCAGGATATCGTTCGGTGTGGCTTTCAACGTAACGTTTCCCACATTGAAAGTCAGTGTATCGTCCGCATCCAGATATATTCCACCGTACTTCTTAAGCAATGCAACGCGCATCACATCCGATGAGGCCGCTAGATTTTGCCCTTGGCCGGCACGAAAGTACTGATACATTTCCCCATACTTGCCAGCCTTCAGCTCCCTGAAAGCCTCATCTGCCTGCAAATCATGCACTTCCAGACCGCCTACTTTGTGATCCAATGCAGACTTTATCTTTTGAAAAACACTCGCATTATTGGCATCTACATGAACGATCGACTTATAGCCCGGACTTTTCCTGGAGTTCTCAACAATATTGTTGAGCAAGTTCTCTGGCATCTCATTGCCAGCCCAAAAATAGTGGATAACCTTGGGCACCTCAGTGGCGCCGGAGGGTAACGATGGCAGTCTCGGTAACTTCAATGTCTTATTTATCATTGAGGCCGGTGCATTTTTATTCCCTTCGATCGCTTCAGCTTTTGTACCACTCATCCAGTTTTCTTGGCCTTTACGCCAATAAAACACGTCATTCACTCGACCGTTTTCGCTGACCCCACGCCATAGGCGGGCCTCTACGTCATACGTCACTTTAGTGCCGTATCGATCGACGAAAATCATGTAGTCTTTCGAGACCATTTGATGGACATCGTCCATGGGGACTGTGAACGCCTCATGGAGTTTCGGGGGCGAAACAGGGCTCATCGGATAACCAATCTGCCCATTGATTCGCCGTGGCGGATTGAAGAATGGGCGCCCTTGTTCAGTCACTTGAGTAGAGGCCTGGGCTGCAGCATCCGCTCCGGCTGCGACGCCCCCGCTGGCAAACCTTTCTGTTATCACTTTCGCCAGCGGCGCCCCCGCATGAGTGGCTAACGGCGGAGCAGCGTTCAATACCCCAAAAACAATTCGGTCCGCACCGGTCGATTTTCCTTTGATGGCATCATCAATACCAATACCGGCCTCGGCGCCCCCGGCTGCCAGGAAGAAAACATCCAGGCCTATTGCGACTTCCGGCATGACCAGGGCCAGGGGCGTCATGAACATGGCGACTTTGGTGGCCTCTTCCACCCCTTGCAGCACTTTGTTCTTGGTGTAGTCCCCATCACTGACGATCGCATTATCCGCGTCCGAATAAGATCGGGCCTTTTGTCGAACCTTGACTGCTTCGAAAGGGTCGCCCTGCAGCTGATCCACTGTGATAAACCGGTCCGGCACCCAGCCGTTGAGCCCTTTAAGGAAAGCATTACCCGACGCCTGCGCGTCCGACCAATTTCCCATCCCTTCCAGAGACTGACGTACACCGTCTGAAAACGACTTGTCAGCTTGATCCTTGAGAGAAAAGTGCGTCAGCAGCGATTCGCGCTTAACGGGGTCTGACGCCTGCCCCGCCAGCCATGTTTTCATTTGCTGCGGATTATCGAACCGATGAATAGGTGAGGAATTGCCAGGGATGTATAGCAACGTCAGCTGGGTTTTCCGATCGGTCACACACATCAAGTCGGTCGACTGCAAGCCGTTGATGCTCAGCAAGCCGATCTCCAGATTCGGATCCTTGACGGCAGGCTTGGTAAAATCCTGAACCGTCAGCTCGGACCAATCCTTTTGCGCAACCGCCCCCAACGCACGCTGAGCGAGTGCCGCCTCAACCGGTCCAAGTGTTCCTTCCAGACGCTGTAGATTGATCGCTTTAACAAAGGATATTTTACTCAACGATGCATACGAGGCGCTGTGTTTGTCCCAGAATCCATCAAGCGTATTCTTGTAAAGTTGGGTGCGGTCTGTATCCCAGACCAAGGCTTTGAAATCTTCAACCGGAATGGGCACCTCAGTGGCCGCACTGTAGAGCGCAGAGCCCGGAGAACTCGGTTCCCGGTAAATAGCTTGGCGACTGCCTGCTTCCTGCACCCAGCCGTCAATTTTGTTGTAAACATACACTGCCGGCGAAAAATACTTGGCGATTTTTCGAAACCAGCCCTCATTATCTTCAATCGTAACATCTTGCCTGTTTTTCAAAGCCGCCTGGGTCAGCGTTATTTTTTCCACAACATCCTTTTCGTCATCGCCATTATCCTTGAACGTCACCAGATACGTTTTATCAGGATCAACTTCAATGCCCCACTGTTGTTTTATCTTCGCGGACAAAATAGTGGCAATCTCTTTTTCAGGAGACATAAAATCAGACGCATGCGTACTGATATAAGCATCTATTACAGGATTTGGCTTCAATACCTTGGGCCCGGCATTGGGTGCGTTAATGTGCTGATAACCGGCGCGATTCAAAGATAAACTTTGCCCTAACGGATGCCGTGGGCCAGGCCTATCGGACGGCCCAGAAAAAGCGACAGGTTTTTTTTCATCGGGCTGAGAAACCGGTTGTTGCGGGCTGACGAATGTATCTACCAAACGAATCGGAAAACGTACCATTCTATAAATTCTCCATTTATCGAAACTTTCCATGCGCCAGCCAGAATAATCATACGGTCATGAATTGCACGCTCAGAAACATTCAAAAACGTGTGAATTCTTTTCCTTTACTAACGCTATACCCTTCCAATAAAAAAAGGGCCGCACCCTGCCAAGGAAACGGCCCAAAAACGTGTCGCGGCTCTTTGAAACTAACGTGCAGTAATCACCGACAATTTGGTAATGCCTGCGCGCTCGATCGACGCCATGGCTCGCGCCACTTCGCCGTAGTTCACTCCATCGTCGGCCTGCAGTTGCACCCGCACGTCGGGGTCCTTGGCCTTGGCCGCCTGCAGGTTGAATTCCAACAGGTCCGGCTGGATTGCGTCCTTGTTGATAAACAGTTTGCCCGCGCCGTCGATGCTCACCACCAACGGGTCTTTCTGCTCAACCGGCGCTACGGCCTGGGTTTTGGGCAGGTTGATCGGGATGGAGTTGGTCAATAGCGGCGCGGTGACGATAAACACCACCAGCAGCACCAGCATCACATCCACCAGCGGCGTGACATTGATCTCGCTCAGCACCTCATCGCTGTCTTGCGTGGAGAAGGCCATTCAGGATGCCTCCTTCACTTTCTGCGGGCTGCCGGTGCTGGCCTTGGCCAACGTCGGGTGCAGCAGCACGCGGAACGCGTTTTTCTGCGCCAGGCTGTAGAAGTCGTGGGCAAAGTCATCCAGGTCTGCCGCCGTCAGCTTCAGGCGACGCAGGAAGTAGTTGTAAACCAGCACCGCAGGCACCGCGACGGCGATCCCCACGCCGGTCGCCACCAGTGCCGCGCCGATGGGTCCCGCCACGGTTTCCAGGCTGGCGGACCCGGCAGCACTGATCCCCTTCAGCGCTTCCATGATCCCCCACACGGTGCCAAACAGGCCGATAAACGGCGAGGTGCTGCCGATACTGGCGACCACAGCCAGGCCGGTTTCCAGGGAGCGACGCTCACGCACGATTTGCTGGCGCAGGGCGCGTTCGAGGCGGTCCTGGTGATTGATCGCCTGGCTCAAATCCGCAGCGTGGGGGGTATCGCCCACCTGGATCGCGGCATAGCCGGCCTGGGCTACACGGGCGGCGGCGCCAGGCTGGGTTTCGGCGAGTTCGGCGGCCGAGTCGAGGCTCGATGCCGCCCAGAACTGTTTGTGAAACTTGCGATCCTGGGCCTTGAGGCGACCGAACTGCACGCCCTTGAGCAAGGCCAGGCCCCAGGTGGCGACCGAAAAGGCCACCAGCAGCCAGATCACCGCGCTTTCGATGGATTCAAGTGGAGATGCCAATGCCATGATGTTTTCCCTCTGCGCCGCTGAATAATTAATGAATCTTGAAATCGATGGGCACGCTCACCCAGCCGTTCTGGGCCACATCGCCCTGCTTGGCAGGCACGAAACTCCAGCGCTTCACCGCCGCCAATGCCGCGTCATCCAACTGCTGGCGACCACTGCTTTTTTGCACCTGGATCTCACCCGGTTTACCACTGGCCAGCACCTGCACCCGCAGCAACACCGTACCTTCCCAACCGCGACGCTGAGCCAGTGACGGGTATTCCGGCGCCGGGTTCTTCAGGTACGCGGCGTTGGCCGAAGCAGGCGTCACCGGCGCTGGCGCCGCGGGTGCGGGCGGTGCAGGTGGCGCTGGCGTCGGTGGTGCAGGTGGCTGCTCGACGGCCTTGGGGGCCGGCTTAGGCTCAGGTTTAGGCACGGGCTTGGGTTTGGGTTTCGCAATGGGTTTGGGCGGCGCCGGCTTGGCCGCCAACTCATCCACCACCGGCGGCGGTGGTTCGACCACAGGCGGAGGCGGTGGTGGCGGTACAGGCGGTGGCGGTTCAACCACCGGCGGCGCCGGCTGGGAAAATTCGATGGTCATCGGTGGAATTTCCGGCGGCACAATCGGCAGCACCGGCGTGGGTTTCTGGCTCACCCAATAGATCACTGCACCGTGCAGCGCCAACACCAGCAACCCGAGCAAAACCCCCTCGCGGCGGCTGGAAAAACGCTTCGGGGTCTTCTGCAGGCGCAATTGCCCCAACGGCGCGTGATGCGGCCGGCCAAGGTCGACCAACTCACCACTCGGTGCCGGGCGCCACTGCGCCTCGGGTGCACTGGCGGCGGTCTGGACATTGCCCATTGATTCACTCCCTACGGTTTTGAAAAACCGACGGGCCAGCGAAGGCCCGTCGTGGGCTGAATCATCGGGGCCAGACACTTATCTCTTAAAGTAACCTTTAAAGTTATACATAGAACAAAAACACATAAACAAAACAGCCGATCACGCCAAAGCCACGTGGCCCGTGGCCTGGCTTCAAGCCGTTGTCTTTCAATGCCTTAAAGGCATACAAAATATTCGGCAAAGGTATGGGCTCAGTGCGGGTTTCCACTGCACAAGGCCAGCAATTCACCCAGCAAACTCTGGCCCGCTGCGCCCAGACCACTGCGGCCATACAGGGCCAATCGCACGCCATGAACAGGCGGCAAGCCACTCTCTGGGCCGAGTATGCGATGGCCCGGTTGCAATACCCGTTCGGGCAATAAACTGATGCCCAAGCCTGCCGCCACCGCCGAACAAACGCTGGCCAGGCTGGCGCTGGAATAGCCGATGCGCCAACGCCAGCCGGCCCGTTCCAGATGGTGCAGCATGTCGTTGCGATACAGGCCGCCTACGGGGAAAGCCACCAGCGGCAGCGGGTCGCGGCCCAGGGCCGGAGTGCTCAGGCTGTCGACCCAGTACAAGGGCTCCGGCCACGACGCCACACAGTCGTCGCTGTCGCCCATCTGCTTGACCAGCAACACATCGAACTCACCGCCCCGGTACTGGCGCTGCAATTCAGGGCCCAGCCCGCTGGTGACTTCCAGTCGCACCCGTGGATAAGCCACGACAAATGCCGAAAGCAGCGGCATCAGGCGCTCGGCGGCAAAGTCCTCCGGCACGCCGAGGCGCAACACGCCGTCGCTTTGCTGGTTGATCAGCACATCGGCGGCTTCTTCGTGCAGCGCGAGGATGCGGCGCGCATACGCGAGCAGGCGCTCACCCTCGGCGGTGGCCACTACCCGGCGCTGGTCGCGGTCGAGTAACTGACACGCCACTGCGTCTTCCAGGCGGCGGATTTGTTGGCTGACGGTGGACTGGGTCAAGTGCAGTCGCTCGGCGGCGCGGGTGAAATTGCCGCAGTCCACCACGGCGACAAAGCTGCGCAACAACACGGGATCGAACAACGTCATCACCATTGTGTTTGCCACTGATTGGCATGTTTATATTTAATTTCAGAATACCTTGCTGGCTGCCCATACTTCACACCTTTCATCGCATCCGGGGGCCATGTATGACCAACGATCAAGCACACCTGCAACGCGCTATTGCCTTGGCCCGTGCCAACGTCACCCAAGGCGGCCGCCCCTTCGGCGCGGTGCTGACGCGCAACAATGAGGTGCTGGTGGAAGCCGTGAATGAGATCCACCTGACCCAGGACCCCACCGCCCACGCTGAGCTGCTGGCGATCCGCGCAGCGAGCCGACAACTGGGTGCGCGCCTGGTGGGGTGCGTGATCTATGCCAGCGGACAGCCTTGCCCAATGTGCTTGAGCGCCCTGTACCTGTGCGGTGTAGAACGCGTAGTGTTTGCCGCCAGCAACGAAACAGCCGAGCCATTCGGCCTGTCGACGGCAGCCATCAGCCAGCAGGTTGGCTTGCCCATCGACGCGCAACGCCTGCCCATTCAGCACCTGCCCGATGCCGCAATGACTGCGCTGTATCACCAGTGGAAAACCCTGCATGACCCTGAATAAATCCCTCGCCGGCTGGGGCCTGCTGGTGGTGCTCGGCCTGAACCTGCGCCCCATCCTCAGTTCCATCAGCCCGCTGCTCGGCGAGATTCGCCAGGCCACCGGCCTGAGCTTTCAGAGCAGCGCCCTGCTCACCAGCCTGCCGGTGATCTGCATGGGGTTGGTGGCACTGGTGGGCGTGCGCGTGGAGGCGCGCTTGGGCGAGCGTCGCGGCATCGCCCTGGGCTTGTTGATGATTTTGCTGGCGTGCCTGGCGCGCTGGCTGATGGGCCAGGCTTCGGCACTGCTGGTTACCGCGCTGCTCGGCGGTGCGGGCGTGGCGCTGATCCAGGCGCTGGTGCCGGCGATGATCAAGCGCGAATTCCGTCACCGCGTGCCGGTGGCGATGGGCGTGTATTCGGCCTCGCTGATGGCCGGTGGCGGCCTGGCGGCGCTGCTCAGTCCGGTGGTGGCCACGCATTTCCAGCAATGGCAAGCAGGCCTGGGTGTGTGGCTCTTGCCGGCGCTGGGGGCGTTGTTGCTGTGGGCCTGGCTGCCGCTGGGCGCGGCGCGAAACCCACAGCAGGCGCCTGCGTTCAAAGGGTTGCGTAACCGCCGCGCCTGGCTGCTGGCGCTGTATTTCGGCCTGGTCAACTGCGGCTACATGAGCATGGTCGCGTGGCTGCCCGCCTACTATCAGCAACTGGGTTGGGGCGTGCTGCCCAGCGGGTCATTGCTGGCGTTCATGACGATTTTTCAGGTGACGGCCGCTCTGTTGATGCCAGTGCTGGCGCAACGCGGTATCGACCGCCGCCCATTGCTCAGCATCAGCCTGCTGGCGCAAACCATCGGCTACCTGGGCCTGATCATTGCGCCGCAGGAATATCCCCACCTGTGGGTGGCCTTGTGCGGCTTCGGGTTAGGGGCGTGCTTTGCCCTGAGCTTGCTGCTGACCCTCGACCACCATCGCGACCCACGCCAAGCCGGGCAACTGGCGGCGTTCGTGCAAGGCGTGGGCTTTTTGATCAATGCGATTTCGCCGTGGCTGACCGGCTGGCTGCGCGAGCTTACCGGCAACTTTGTCAGTGCCTGGGTGGTGCTGACGGTGACGGTGGTGGCGATGCTGCTGGTGACGCGGGTGTTCAGCCCGGCCACCTATCGCACCGACCTAGAAGTCGTAGCGCCCAGTCACGCCTAGGGTGCGCGGCGTGCCCAACAGGCCCTCGTAACCGCCGTTACCACCGGTCCACAGGGTGGTGTAGTAGGTTTTGTCGAAGGCGTTTTTCAGCCACAGCGACACATCCCACTGCCCTTGGTCATAGTCGCCGCGCAAACCGGTAGACAGGTTGACCACCGCATACGCCGGGATCTGCCCGTAGTCGGAATCTTCCACCGTGCCCACCGCCTTGGAACGGAACGCGTAACTGGCGGTGACATAGGGTTCGAAGCCGTTCGCCAGGTTCCACTTGTACTCGCCGTTGGCGTTGGCGATCCACTTGGAGGCGCCCACTACCTGATGGCCGCTCAGGTCGCAGGATGCCGGCGCACCGGGACGCAGGCTGGTTTCCGGCGGGCACGGCGCGTCCTTGTAAGACAGGTACGTCACGTCATTGAAGGAGCCGTTGATGTTCAGGGTCAGGCCCTTGATCGGCACCAGGGTGCTTTCGACTTCCACGCCCCGCGAGCGTACCGAGCCGGCGTTGGTCAGGTACTGCACGCGGTTGTCCTGGTCGTAGGCGTTAGTCTGGTAGCCGTTGACCTGGGTCCAGAACAGGTTGGCATTGAGCTGCAGGCGGCGGTCCCACAGCGTGCTCTTGAAGCCTAGCTCGGCGTTGTTGGCGCGCTCGGTGCCGATCAGCAACGAGTCGGCTCCGGCCGTCGGCGCAGACCCCACCGCCAGGTTCACACCGCCGGACTTCTCGCCGTGGGACAGCGTCGCGTAGCCCAGCAGGTTTTCATTGAAGTGATAACTGAGGTTGAGCAGCCCCGACGGCGTGGCGCTGTATTGCGACAGGTCGCCCGAGTCATAGGCCCCGGTACGCCCGCGCCGCGCCGTGGCAGCAGCCCCGCTGACCGCCGCGCCACCGACGGGCGCATTGCGCGTGACCCAGGCGCTTTTCTCTTCGTAGGTGCCACGCAGGCCGGCGGTGAAATCCAGGCGTTCGGTCAGGTGCCAGGTGCCTTGGGCGAACAGCGCGAAGCTGTCGGTGCGGATATGCCCGTTGCCCACACTGCTCACGTTGCTCAACGCACCGGCAGGTGTGCCGTTCCAGATATCGGCCTTGGGCCCGTAGTATGCAAAGGATTTGTTATCCAGGTCGGAGCCGAAGTAGTAGGCGCCCAGCACGTAATCGAAGAAACCACCGCTGGGCGACGCCAGGCGAAATTCCTGGGACCACTGCTTATCTTCCACCGAAACCCCGGCGTTATACGACGCCGGTACGTTGAGGCCGTCATCGTTGCGCGGGGTGAAATTCCACCAGCGGTAAGCACTCACCGAGGTCAGGGTGAAGTCGCTGGGCAGCGTCCAATTGGCTTCCAGCGACGTACCGCCCTGGAACACCGTGACGTGCTGGTCGTTGTCGAGGTTGACCTTGCGATGGGTGCCGTCCACCAAAGTTGCGCCCGCCGCGTTGGCCCGGGATTGATACAGGTTGGTGCCATTGATGGTCGGGCCGGTGCTGTACAGCACGCGGGTGCCGGCGCTGGAGTCTTCTTCGTTGTAGTCGCCGATCCAGCGCAGGTTGAAGGCCTCGCTGGGTTTGTACAGCAGTTGCCCGCGAAAGCCCTGGCGGGAGCCGCCGTTCAGATCATGGCCGTCATGTTCATTCTCGATATCGCCGTCGCTGCGCGTGCGATAGGCCGAGAAACGCCCTGCCAAGTCCTCGGTGAGCGGGCCGGAAATCGTGCCCTTGGTCTGGAAATAACCGTCCTCGCCCAAGGAGGTTTCGATGCTGCGCTCGGGAGTAAAACTCGGCGCGCGCGTACTGATATTGATCACGCCAGCCGTGGTGTTCTTGCCGAACAACGTGCCCTGGGGGCCGCGCAAAACCTCAAGCTGCTCAATGTCCATCAGGTCGAACACCGCCATACCCGGGCGCCCGAGGTAGACGTTGTCGATATACAGCCCCACGCTGCCTTCCAGGCCATCGCTGGCCGGGTTGTTGCCCAGGCCGCGGATCGACACGCTGGACTGGCGCGCATGCATATAGGCGACGTTGACGCTGGGCACCAGTTGCTGCAAATCCTGGATGCGGTACACCCGCTGGGTTTCCAGGGCCTGGCCGCCGAGCACGCTCATGGGCGTCGGCACGGCCTGGGCACTTTCGGTACGCCGCCGGGCAGTGACCGTGACAGTTTCCAGTTGGCCACTGGCGCTTTCGCCCTTGCCGGCAGGCGTGGGTGTTTCAGCGGCCTGGGCCGGCGACCAACTGCTGCTACCGGCCACTAGAACAGCCAGGGGCAAGGACTTGAACAGACTCATAAGCGGCTCCAAAACCCCGGAATACTCGTCGCCTTATATTCCTAAAGGTTATTTATTTATGTTTTTACGAACATTTACTGCATAAGAGATAGCCTTTATAAGGAGTCGACCTAATGCATAGCCAATGCATTTCCCGGATATTTTTGATGTGAAAAATGCATATCGACCTGCGCCAGCTTCGCCACTTCATCGCCCTCGCCGAACAACGCAGTTTCGTCGCGGCAGCAGCAGCGGTGAACCTGTCGCAGTCGGCGTTCAGCCGCAGCATCCAGGCCTTGGAACACAGTGCCGGCTGCCAACTGGTGGACCGTGGCCGCAAAGACCTGGCGCCCACCAAGCAAGGCCAGGTAATGCTCGAACATGCACGGCGCCTGGTTAGCGGCGCACAACAACTGGCCAACGAAATCAGCCAGTTCAACGGACTGGAAGCCGGTGAACTGCGTTTCGGTTGCGGCCCCGCGCCGGCAGCTGGGTTAGTCCCACGTGCCATCGGCAGTTTTATCGGGCGCTACCCCAAGGCCCGCGTGCAGTTCCAGGTGGACGACTGGCAAAGCCTGGGCAAGCGCCTGCTCAGCGAAGAGTTCGAATTCTTCGTCGCCGACACCCGCCACTTCGAAGCCAACCCCGACTACCACACCCACCGCCTGCGCCCGCGCCGTTGGCACTTCTGCTGCCGCGCCGGGCATCCCCTGGCCGCACGCAACAGCGTCAGCGCCGCCGAGCTGATGAGCTACCCGCTGGCAGTGACCATCCGCCCGCCGAACCTGCGCAAAGTCATCGTCGACCTCAGCGGCCGGCCGGATTACCAGCCCAATGTGGAATGCGAAAACGGCTACAGCCTCATGGGCGTGGTATTGCGCTCGGACGCCATCGGCATCGTCAGCGCCAACAGCGACGTGCTGCACATGGCGCGGGGCGAACTGGTGTGTTTGCAGATTGAGGGGTTGGACGAAAACCTGGAGGAGCGCTACACCCGCTACGGGATCGTCAGCCGCGCAGGGTATCGGTTGTCGCCGCTGGCGCAGGCGATGATTGAGCAGATCAAGGAGATTGATGAGAGGGACGAGGATGCTTATGCGTTGGAAAATATTGCGGTCTGACTAAGCAGTGAACAGCGGCCCGCAACGTCAGTGAAGTCATCGTTAGATAACAAAGATCACATACAAGAGGGTCTACCTTTTGACTCGCACGAGGAAGCGCATTTGATGGACTGTATTTTTTGCAGTATTGCCCGCCGTACTGCACCCAGCCACCTCCTATGGGAAGACCAGACCCACATGGCCTTTCTCTCCATATTTCCCAACACCCCGGGGTTCAGTGTCGTTATCCCCAAAACCCATCACGGCAGCTATGCGTTTGCCGAACCGGACGCCGTGCTGTGTGACTTGGTCATCGCAGCCAAAAAGACGGCGAAGCTTTTGGACAAAGCACTAAAAGGTGTGGCTAGAACGGGCATGATTCTGGAGGGTTATGGCGTCGATCATCTGCACGCCAAATTATTCCCGATGCACGGGACCGGGGAAGATAGCGCCTTCAAAAAAATCAGTTCGACCCAGGACAAATATTTTGAGCGTTATGAAGGCTATGTCTCCTCCCATGACGCGGCCAGGGCAGATGATAAAGCGCTGGCAGGACTGGCCGCTCACATCAGGTCCTTCGCCTGGTAAGCCTGCTCCCACCATTTGATCGCGGGGTGCCAGGTAGATATGGGTCTGCTGTCAGGCCGTCATCGCAGGCAAGCCAGCTCCCACAGGGGAATGCATTTCAACTGTGGGAGCTGGCTTGCCTGCGATGACGCCAGCAGCCACACCCATGCACTCAATGCATAGAACCCAGTCCCCAAATGCACTTGCCAGAGCGCCCCTCGAACGGCGAAAAAACCCACCTGTCCTCCGTTCGGTAAATTCCTATGTCTGAACCAAAACCCGTGCGCAACGTGCTCTACATCATGTGCGACCAACTGCGCCGCGACTACCTGTCCTGCTACGGCCATGCCCATTTGCACACCCCGAATATCGACCGCCTGGCCGCCGCCGGCGTGCGTTTCAGTCGGGCCTATACACAAGGCACCATCTGCGGCCCGTCGCGCATGTCGGCCTACACCGGGCGCTATGTCAGCAGCCATCAGGTGGCGTGGAATGCAGTGCCGCTGCCGCTCGAGGAACTGACAATCGGCGACTACCTGCGCCCCCACGGCATCCGCACCGCACTGGTGGGCAAGACCCACGCCACGCCGAACCTTGAGGCCTTGCAGCGCCTGCAGATAGACCCCGACAGTGCCCAGGCCGAGCCACTCAATGAGGTCGGTTTCGATGCGTATCTGCGTCACGACGGCATCTACCCCGACAGCCCGCTGTTCGAGGATAAGCGCGAGTCCGCGCCCTACACCCAATACTTGCGTGATCACGGCTACCACGGCAGCAACCCTTGGCACGAATGGGCCAACGCCGCCGAAGGTGAGAACGGCGAAGTGCTCAGCGGCTGGCATATGCGCAACGCCGGCAAGCCTGCAAGGGTGGCCGAGGAGCATTCGGAAACCGTCTACACCACCGACCGCGCCATCGACTTTATCCGCGAGCAGGCCGAACAACCTTGGTGCCTGCACCTGTCGTATATCAAGCCGCACTGGCCCTACATCGCGCCGGCGCCGTATCACGCGCTGTACGGTACCGAGCATGTGCAGGCGCCGATTCAACCTGAGCACACCAGCGATCACCCGGTGTACCAGGCATTTCGCCAACACCAGGAGAGCCAGAATTTTTCCCGTGACGAGGTGCGCCTCACGGTGATTCCGACCTACATGGGCCTGATCAAACAGATCGACGATCAACTCGGGCGGCTGTTTGATTTTCTGCAAAGCACTGGCCGTTGGGATGACACGCTGATCGTGTTCACCAGCGACCACGGCGACTTCCTCGGCGATCACTTCCTTGGCGAAAAAGAGTTTTTGCTGGAGCCTGCGGTGGGCATTCCGTTGATCGTGCGCGACCCGCGTGCCAGCGCCGATGTCAGCCGCGGCACTGTAGACGAGCGCCTGGTGGAAACCATCGACGCCCTGCCCACCTTCCTCGACGCCTTGGGCTTGCCCGCCGCCGACCATCGCCTGGAAGGCCGCTCATTGATTCCATTGCTGCAGGGCGCACAACCCAACTGGCGCCGCTATGCCATTGCCGAATACGACTACGCCTTCCAGGCCCCGGCTCGTGAGCGCCTGGAGCAACCCATCGACCGTTGCCGCATGACCATGGTGCGCAGCGAGCGCTGGAAGTACCTGGCCTACGACGGCTTTCGCCCGCAACTGTTCGACCTGGAAAACGACCCGCAAGAACTGCACGACCTGGGCAGCGATCCCGCCTATGCCGAGGTACGCGAGACGCACCTGGGTTATCTGTTCGACTGGCTGCGCGGGTTGAAGCGGCGCACCACCATCAGCCACACGGAGGTTGAGGTGCGCGGGCAATGGTTTCGTTATGGTGAGCCAGAGGCAGAGAAAGTGGTGAAGATCGGAGTCTGGTAAACACCACGAATCCAAATGTGGGAGCGGGCTTGCTCGCGAATGCAGTGGGTCAGTTGATGAATACGTCGACTGACACTGCGCATTCGCGGGCAAGCCCGCTCCCACATTTTTTAATCTTCACTCAGATTAAAGACCTTTAGTGGTTTTGCTTGATTGCCCCTGCACCCCCACCGGCACATCCCCCTTGAGCGTAACCCGGCGCACGATGCGCTCCTGGGTGCCGTAGTCGTCCACCGCGTAATGCTGGGTGGCGCGGTTATCCCAGATCGCCACGTCACCGGTGTTCCAGCGCCAGCGCACGGTGTTTTCCAGGCGGGTGACGTGGCCTTGCAGCAGGTTGAACAGCTGCGCCGACTCTGCCTGGGAGTAGCCTTTCAGGCGTTTGACGAAGTGCCCCAACAGCAGGGTTTTCTCACCGCTGACCGGGTGCACGCGCACCACCGGGTGTTCGGTTTCATACACTGTGGAGGTGAAGACCTTGCGGTATTCCTCCAGCTTCTCCACCGCCACATCCGGCTTGCGTGCGGCGTAGTCGTATTCGTTGCTGTGCACCGCCCAGAGGTGGTCAGCCAATGCGCGCAGCTCCACGCTGAGGTCGTTGTAGGCAGCGGCTGTGTTGGCCCATACGGTATCGCCGCCGGAAGCAGGCGCCAGCACCGAACGCAGGATCGAGGCCTTAGGGTAGGCATCCACAAAGGTCACGTCGGTGTGCCAGGAATTGGCGCGCTGGCCACGGGTGCCATCCAACTCCATCAAGAACCGCGTGCCGTCCCGCACCGGCACCGTCGGGTGGGCAATCGGCTCGCCGAGCAGGTGAGCAAAGGCTTCCTGGCTCTGGTCATCGAGGTGGGTCTGCTCGCGAAAGAAAATCACCTTGTACTGCACCAGCGCCTGCTGGATGGCCTCGACGGTGGCGGCATCCAGCTCACCGGACAATTTGATGCCACGGATTTCGGCGCCGATCCGCCCGGCTACCGGGTGAATATCGAGTGGTTGGGCGACGGATTGAACGGCTAATGCGGCGTTGCTCATTATGATGACCCTCATGTGCCTGCGAAACGGTGGGGGGACGCTTCCAGCAACGCTCTATCCATATGCAATTTAGGTCTAGCAAATGAATGAATGCTTCGTTGACGGAATAAGAGCTTGCATTTAAAACCTCAGCTTGCTCGGTCGCAAATGCCTTCGACCTATTTTTAAAATGCCGGGAAAGCATATGGATCTTCGCCAACTGCGCTACTTCATCGCCCTCAACGAACACCGCAGTTTCGTGCGTGCCGCGGACGCCATGGGCATCACCCAACCAGCGTTCAGCCGCAGCATCCAGGGGCTGGAACAGGAGTTTGGTTGCGTGTTGGTAGACCGTGGCCACAAGGACTTGCGCCCCACGCCGGAAGGCCAGGTGGTGTTGCAGCACGCCCTGAGCCTGGTGCATGGCGCAGCGCTGCTGAGCAGTGAAGTAACGCGCATGACCAAGCTCGACGCCGGCGACCTGCGCTTCGGCTGCGGCCCGGCGCCCGCGGTGAAACTGGTGCCGGATGCGGTGGCGCGGTTTATCAACGCCCACCCGAAAATCCGCACCACGTTTCAGGTGGATAACTGGGAAACCCTCAGCCGCCGCCTGAGCCGTGAAGAGATCGAATTTTTTATCGCTGACATCCGTCAGTTCGAGGCCGACCCGAATTTCCAGACCCGCGCACTCACCCCCAAACGCGGGGTGTTTTTCTGCCGACCCGGCCACCCTTTGCTGGCCAAGGACAGCCTGTCCACCAACGATATGTTCGACTACCCGCTGGCGGCGCCGCTGATCTCCCAAGGCATTCGCAAACTGCTGGCGAACCTGAGTGGGCGTATGGATTTTTCACCCAGTATTCAGACCGAGCACTTCCCGGCACTGGTGAGCATCGTGCTGCAAACCAATGCCATCGGCGTCGGCACTGAAGAAGCCTTTGCCGAGGACATCGCCAAGGGGGCGCTGGTGCTGCTGCACTGGCGCAACTTGCCGCAGCACATGGACACCCTGAGCGCACGCTGCGGGATCGTCAGCCGCACGGGGTCGCGGTTGTCGCCGGCGGCGAAGGCGATGATCGAGACCTTGGTGGAGGTGGATAGCCAGCAGGTCAGTGTGGCGGTTTGAAGGGCCCCATCGCAGGCAAGCCCGCTCCCACATTTGAGCGTTGAACACATTCAAGTGTGGGAGCTGGCTTGCCTGCGATAGCGATAGCCCAGGCACCGACAAGCTCAGAGCCCTGCCGCCACCAGCCCAGGCGCCACCCAATCACTCACCTGAAACGACTTGCGAATCAACTTCTCCCTGGACGCCAAGTCCACCGCTTCCTGCAATTTGCCAAGGAACACCGGGTCCAGCGTGGAGGGGAAAACTTCGCTGAGTTTCTGGTCTTTCAAATCATTGGTGAGGATCACCGGCGGGTAACTGGCCAGCCCTGACACCAGTGCGATGTACGCCTGTTTGTTGTTGTCATCGGTCAACCACTGCACCGCTTGCTGCTGGGCCTTGAGCAACGTGGCCACGGCGTCTGGGTGTTCATCGACGAATTTGGAGCTGCCCACCAGCACGGCCTGGATGCTGCCGGCATCGCCCAGGTCCTTGGTGGTCAGCGGTATTTCTGCCAAACCTTTGGCCTGCAACGCCGTCAGGGTGGACCCGCCCCAGGTGGCGTCAATCTGCTTGGCGGCCAGGGCAGCAGCGGCCGCGTTGAAGTCCAGGTTGATCACCTTAAGGTCCTTCTCGCTCAAGCCCTGGCTGGCCAATGCGCTGTCGAACGACAACTGGCTGGCCGTGCCTCGGAACACCGCCACGCGCTTGCCCTTGAGGTCTTGCAAGGTCTTGATGCCGGAGCCCGGCACCACGCCGAGGTAGTGTTTCACTCCCCGTGCAGAGGCGCTGAGCAGCCGCGTATCCAGGCCATTGGAGCGGCCGATGATCGCTGCCAGGTCGCCCAGATAGGCCAGGTCCACCTGGCCGTTGGCGAACGCTTCATTGATCACCGGACCGGCGCCCTTGAAGTAATTCCACTGGATCTTGATGCCTTGGTCGGCAAAGGCTTTTTCAAAGATCTGCTGTTCACGCAACACGTCGGTGATGCCACCGCCGCTATGCTGGCTGCCGGCACTGAGGTCGGGCACTGCGATGCGGATTTCCTTGAGGTCGGCGGCATGCACCAACCCGGCCAGGGCGGTGCCGGCGAACAGGCTGATCAGACGTTTAAAGGGCAGTTTCATAAGCGCAGCTCCTGGTGGGCGACGGTCGCCTGGGGAGCAAAAAGTAGGCATAGACTGAACAAAACTTTAAATACTATAAATTCACAATTTAATAGCATTTAGAAATATGCAAGCTAACCCGTAGCCTCCAGAGGCATATGCATAAACAGCATCGAAAATATTCTTCGAATGCATTGGATGCGTGGCGGTGTGAGGCTTTAAATGACTTTTCTTATCTCACAATCATCTTGATCACGCTTTTGTAAGATCGAAATCACATAACGCATTCGGAGGTCTTCCATGGCCCGGATTTCACTTCTGAGCCTGCCGCTGGCGGCCCCGTCTAAAGGCATCGCGCCGCGCTGGGCGCAGCTGGGCCAGCGTTTATTGCCGTGGCTGCTGCCGCTCACGCTGTTTGCCTTATGGTGGCTGGCCAGCCGCAATCATTGGATGAGCGAGCAGATTCTGCCCACCCCCGCCCTGGTGTGGAACAGCGCGGTGGAGTTGGCCGCTGGCGAGTTATGGAGCCATCTGGCGATCAGCTTGCAGCGCTTGTTCTGGGGCCTGCTGGCCGGTGTCAGTGCCGGCGCGATACTGGGCGCGTCCCTGGGTTTCAGTGCGCGCGCCGAGCGCTTGGTGTTCCCGACGTTCAGCGCGCTGGCGCAAGTGCCGACCCTCGCCTGGATCCCGCTGTTCATGGTGTTTTTCGGCATTGGCGAAACCCTCAAGCTGGTGGTGCTGGTCAAGGCCATCGTGGTGCCCGTGACCCTGCATACCCTGGTGGGCGTGCGCGACGCCCAGCCCAACCTGCGCGAAGCCGCCCGTGTACTGCGCCTGCCTGGCCACTTGCTGATCCGCCGCCTGGTCCTGCCCGCCGCACTGCCTGCGTTCATGGCCGGCGTACGCCTGGCCCTGGCCGCCGGCTGGACCTCCCTGCTGGCCGTGGAGCTGCTGGCCTCCAGCGAAGGCATCGGCTACCTGATGGTGTGGGCGCGCCAGTTGTTCATGCTCGATATCGTCTTCGTGTGCATCGTGGTCATTGGCGTGCTGGGTGTGGTGATGGACCGCGGCATCGGCTGGCTGGATCGCAAGTGGGTGCACTGGCCCCATCCGGCCACTGCGCAGATTCGACGCGGGCCACGCTACGAAGGCTGGCAGCGCTTGCAACCCTGGCTGTTGCCGCTGCTGCTATTGGCGTTATGGCAAGTAGCGACTCAGCAGGATTGGGTCGATCCAAACATTCTGATCAGCCCCTGGGCGGTGCTGCAAACCAGCGTGGCGGGCGTGCTGGATGGCAGCCTGACTACGGCGCTGGGCAAAAGCCTTGGCCGGGCCCTGGCCGGGTTGCTGCTGGGCGGTAGCCTGGGCTTTGCCATGGGCCTGTGGCTGGGGCTGTCGCGGCGCAGTGAGCGGCTACTTGGCCCCACTTTGTCCGCCCTGCGCCAGATCGCGATTTTCGCCTGGGTGCCGCTGCTCACCGCCTGGTTCGGCCTGGGTGAACTGGCCAAGTGGGTGTTTATCGCCCTCGCCGCCTTCTTCCCGTTGTTTATTGCCACCCAGCGCAGCGTGCTCAACTTGTCGCCCCAGCTGCGCGAAGCCGCGCAGGTGCTGCGCCTGAACCTCTGGCAACGCTTGCGCCGCCTGGTACTGCCGGGCGCCGCGTCGGGGATTTTCGCCGGCCTGCGCCTGAGCCTGATCTACGCCTGGATGGGCACCCTCGGCGCCGAATATTTCATGCCCTCAGATGGCGGCATCGGCAGCCTGATGATCGGCGCCCAACAGTTGCTGCGCATGGATTTGATCATGAGCGGCATGCTGCTGGTCGGCCTCACCGGCGCCGTTCTCAACCTGATCGGCCAACGCATCGAAACCCGTGCCACCCGCTGGAGACACGCATGAACGCACCGATTGTCAGCTTCAACCACGTGGGTAAGTCCTTCGACGTCGATGGCTTCGAACTGGAAGCCATCCGTGAATTCAACCTGGAGGTGGCCGAAGGGGAATTTGTTGCGATTGTCGGCTCCAGTGGATGCGGGAAATCCACACTGCTGCGCTTGCTGGTGGGCTTGGATACGCAGTTTCGCGGCGAGATCCAGGTCGATGGCAAAGCCGTCAGCGGTATCGGTGGCGAGCGCGGCATCGTGTTCCAGGAGCACCGCCTGTTCCCGTGGCTGACCGTGGCGCAAAACATCGGCCTGGGGCTGGTCAACGAGCCCCTGAGCGAGGCCGAGCGCAACCGGCGCATCAGTGACTTTATCGAGCTGGTGGGCCTCACCGACTTCACCCGCGCCTACCCCCACCAACTTTCCGGCGGCATGGCGCAACGGGTGGCGATTGCCCGCGGCCTGGTGGCCAGCCCGCGCATCCTGTTGCTGGACGAACCCTTCGGCGCCCTCGACGCGCTGACCCGCCAGCAGATGCAGGATGAACTGCTGGCGATTCGTGCCCGCGCCAGGATCACCACGGTACTGGTGACCCACGATGTGGAAGAGGCGATTTTCCTCGCCGATCGCGTGGTGGTGATGGAGCCGCGGGCGAATCAAGCAGGTCGTCGAGATCGCCCTGCCTCATCCGCGCCAGCGCAGCAGTTTTGAATTCCACCAGCTACGCGAAGAGCTGTTGCACGAATTAACCAGCGACGACCATTACAAACCGCCAGTGCGCGAACAGATCCGTGACCTGCCATTGGCGTTCATTGCTTGCTGAAAGAAAGCTCAGTGCGCGGGTGTTCCTGGGGCTCCAGGCGATTGGCTCGCGCAAACGTGCCCAAATCATTGAAGCGCACCCCCATCTCGGCCATGACCTTGTGCGCCACCTTGGCGGTCATCTGGCGGATGTAGAACGGTTCTTTCACCACAAAGTGATGGATGCCGTGGGTGCTGCCGAAGTTGAAGCAGAACGCCTGCAACGGCCACAGCCACCAAGGGTTCAGCACTTGGGTTTGCTGAATCACATTGCCCAGTTCCACATCGCCGTAGTAATGCATGTTGGAGCTGACAAAGTGCAGGCAGAAGGTGCGCAACACGTTCGGGCCGATGATCACCACCGCAGCGATATCGATCACCTGCATCACCTGCAAGGTACCGGCTGACCACTGAATGGGCGCGCCCATCAAACTGGCAATGCCATTGGCGGCATGAAAGCCCAGGAAGACGTACCACGCGCCCCAATGCAGCAAGGCCAGCGGTGCGTACACCAGCAGCACGCGCTTGAGGATACTGAACCTGTGCGGCCAAGTCTTGGCGCGCAACAGACGGATCAAGGCCGACATCATGTTGTCCCCCACCATCAGCAACCGCGCGATGCCCCAGGGTTCGCCATTGGTGATCGCGCGCTCTTCCATGTCGGCCTCGGTGCCCGAGACCTTGTGATGGTTGAGGTGCAAGTGCCGGCGTATCCATGGGTTGATGGTGCTTGGCCGTGCGAGCCATACCAGGCCCATCATCAGGTTGTGGGGCACGCGTTGCTTGCGAAAGTACATGCTGTGGATCAGGTCGTGTTCCAACTCATGGGTGAGCGAGGCGAAGAAGGCATTGAGCAGCAGACACACCCACCAGGCCATATGACCGCTGATATAAAGCGCTGCCGAGCCGAGCATGCCCAGCAGGGCAAAGGCCAGGATGCCCGCGCCCAGCGCGTCCTGATGCAACAACCAGGGGTGCCGCTGGCGCAAGCGCACGCCTTCGGCCATCACGACCTCGCGGATATGCGCCGAACGCTGTTGCGCGTTCAACGGCTGGGGGCTTGCAGAAGTACCGTCCATGCTTCCATTCTCTTGTGAAGTGATGCCTGAATCCTGCACCTAACCCTAGCGCAGGACGCTAGCCGCGCACGCCAATCTGTTGACCACAAGCGCCAATTGCCATGACCGAACCCACTTCCCTCGCCAGCTGGACCCGTGCCCTGCGCAAGCAGCTCGACGCCCTGGGCCTCGACAGCGCCGCCCTGTGCGCCGAAGCCGGGCTGGACCCGCAGCAGATGGACGACCCCAACGCCCGCTATCGGTTGTCGGCCACCACGCGCCTATGGGCGCTGGCGGTACAGACCAGTGGCGACCCGGCGATTGGGCTGCGGGTGTCGCGGTTTGTCAGCCCCACCACCTTTCATGCGCTAGGTTACGCATTGGTGGCCAGCGGCAGCTTGCGCGAGGTGTTCGAGCGCATCGTGCGCTATCACCAGGTGGTCAGTGATGCCCTGGACCTGGAGCTGAGCCGCCACGGCGACATCTACCGTTTTCGCCTGCTCCAACCTCCAGGCAGCCCCGCGCCCGCGCCGGAAGCGATTGATGCCTTTGCGGCGATCTACGTACGCACCTGTCGCAACCGCCTGGGTCGCGACTATGCGCCGTTGGCCGTTTACCTGCGGCGCCCGGAACCCGCCGACCCCGAGCCGTGGCACAGGGTATTTCGCGCGCCGGTATGGTTTGCCGCCGACGAAGACCGCCTGGAATTCGCCGCCAGCGACTTCGACAGCCACCTGGACGACGCCAACCCGGAGCTGGCCGAGCACAACGAAACCGTGCTCAAACGCACCCTCGCCCAACTGCAACCGTTGACCTGGGAACGCAAGGTGCGCGCCGCCATCGAGGCGCAATTGCCAGACGGCGAGCCAAGCGCCGAACGTATTGCCCAAGCGCTGCACTTGAGCCTGCGCAGCTTGCAGCGGCATCTGGCCGATGAAGGCTGTCGATTCGACGCCTTGCTCAATGAGTGCCGGCAAAACCTGGCGTTATTGCACCTGCGTGACCCGCAGTGCTCACTGGCCGAGATCAGCCATTTGCTGGGGTTTGCCGATACCAGCAGTTTCAATCGTGCGTTCAAGCGCTGGACGGGGATGACGCCGGGGCAGTTTCGCGAGGGGTTGCAGTAGTTGTACGGTGTTTGCTGTAAGGGCCTCATCGCAGGCAAGCCAGCTCCCACATGATGTGACCCATTCTCCTGTGGGAGCTGGCTTGTCGGGTCGCCGCATCGCTGCGATGAGGCCGGTACAACCACCACAAACTCCTGAGTTTGATTACAAACCTGTCATCCAATTGTGCGGCTTTTGTCCGCGTCCGCTGGTTACCGTGTTGGCCTGCTTTCTGGAGCCCTCACTATGTACCGCACTGCCTTGTTACTGAGCCTCGCCGTGGTCACCGTCGCCCAGGCGACGCCACAACTGCCCCGCCACGCCGAGCTGGATTTGCACACTGCCCGCCAACTGGCCGACGCCAGCCTGGCCCACTGCACCGCGGCGCTGACCGTCCTCGACCGCGGTGGCAACCTGTTGCTGGGCCTGCGCGCTGACGGTGTCGGCCCGCACAACAGCCTCGCCAGCCAACGCAAGGCGTACACGGCGCTGTCGACAAAAACCCCGACCCGGCTGTTTGCCGAACGGGCGCGTAATAACCCCGAGGCCGCCAACCTCAACAGCTTGCCCGAGTTGCTGTTGCTCGGCGGTGGCGTGCCGCTGTTTGCCGACGCAGAACTGGTCGGTGCCCTCGGCATCGCCGGTGCCGGTGGCGCCGCGCAGGATGAAGCCTGCGCCGTGCAGGCCGCCGAGCAACTGGGCTTGAAAATCACCCCTTGATTCCACTTCCTTCAAAAGGACTTCGCGATGAAAACCTTGAGCATGACCCTTGCCGCACTGAGCCTGAGTGGCCTGTGCAACCTGGCCCTGGCCGACGGCAACCCCCTGAGCGTGCACGTACTCAACCTGGAAAACGGCCTGCCAAGCGCCGGTGTCAACGTGACCCTGGAACAGCACGTGGGCGATAAATGGCAGTCGCTGTCTGAAGGTGTGACCAACCAGCAAGGCCGCATCGCCGAGCTGTTCCCGGCCAACCGCAGCATGCAGCCGGGCGAGTACCGCGTGGTGTTCAAGACCGGCGATTACTACAAGAAGGCGAACCGCGAGACGTTCTTCCCCGAGGTGCCGGTGATTTTCCAGGTCAAGCAGGCCGACCAGCATTACCACATTCCGCTGCTGCTCAGCCCTTACGGCTTCTCCACCTATCGCGGTTCATAGGCCCGCGGCCAGCCGCAGCCCATTGAGGTCGCGTATCTCGATGGCGCCGTAACTCAAGCCGATAATGCCCTGTTGCTCCAGCGCTTTGAGCAGACTGTTGATGGTCTGGCGCGACAGGCCCAGCATCGCCGCCAGATCCTCCTGGGGCAGTTGCAGCACGCGGCGCGCCTGCTCAACTTCGCCATAGCCTTGGGCGATCATCAGCAGCCGATGGGCCAGGCGCTTTGAAGCGGGCATCAGGCTCATCTGTTCGATATTGATCAACGACAGCCTCAGTTTATGGCTCATCAACAGTGCCATCTCCCGCCAGAACAGCGGATGCTGTTCGAGAATGCCGAGCATCGCCGCCTGCGGCACCTGCAGCAGTCTGCAAGCACCCGTGGCCAAGGCATCGTGGGTGCGCGGCAGGTTGTCGAACAGGCAAATCTCGCCGAACCAGTAGGGCGTTTCCACCAGGCTCAACACCGCTTCCTTGCCTTGGGCACTGACCGCACTGATGCGCACCGTGCCTTCCAGCACCGCATACACGCCGCACGGCGGGTCACCGCGCTTGAACAGGTACTGCCCCGCCGTCAGCACACGCAACCGCGCCGCCCCCAGCAGGCTACGCTGCAAGTCAGGCGGCAAATGGCTGAACCAATGACCGCGAGCCAATTGCGCGTGCCATGTCCCTGTGTCCATGCGAACTCCGAAGATTGTCGCCCAATTGACAGTTAGGCACCGACTGACAGGGCATGATCAAACATCCTACAGGAGGAACAACAATGAAAAGCCTCGTCGACCATCTCAGTCAATACGCCGCGTACCACCGCGACCCACGCAACATCGCCAGCCACTTCATCGGTATTCCGTTGATTGTGGTGGCGGTGGCCGTGCTGCTGTCGCGCCCCGAATGGTCGGTGGGCGGGCTGTGGCTATCACCTGCGGTACTGCTGGCGTTGTTTTCGGCGTGGTTTTATCTGCGCCTGGAACTGGCCTTGGGCGTGTTGATGACGGTGCTGATGGGCTTGTCGGTGTGGGCCGGGCATGTGCTGGCGGCGCAAAGCACGGCGGTGTGGCTGAGCAGCGGCGTGGGCATGTTTGTGGTGGGCTGGGTGATTCAGTTCGTCGGGCATTACTACGAAGGCAGGAAGCCTGCGTTTGTGGATGATGTGTCGGGGCTGATCGTGGGGCCGTTGTTTGTGGTGGCGGAGTTGGCGTTTTTGCTGGGGTTGCGGCAGGACCTCAAGCGCCAGATTGAAGAGCGCTCTGGGCCGGTGGGAGTACGCGGGAAAAACGCCACGGTCTAACAAGTACTGAACATCCAATGTGGGAGCCGGGCTTGCCCGCGATGGCGGTGGATCAGTTGGCATAACTGTCGACTGACACACCGCCATCGCGGGCAAGCCCGGCTCCCACAAGGGTTTTGCAGTGTATTAGGCTTTTTGCCAGACCTTGGGTTTGAAGAACAGTGTCTCGCCCCGCGCCAACCCGGTGAGGCTGTCATGGTCTTTCACCACTTCGGCCTCGATCAACTCGCTTTGGCCTTCGACCTTCAAGGTCACGCGAGTAGTCGCGCCCAACGGCCGAATATCCCGCACTTGCGCCGCATGGTGATCTTCCAGTTCATGGCGTGACAACGACACTTCGTGGGGGCGGAACAGCAGGTGCTTGTCTTCGCCCAAATGCAGGCGGTTGGAGTCCCCCAGGAAGTGATAGACAAAGTCGCTTGCCGGGTTTTCGTAGACGTCGCCCGGTGAACCGATCTGCTCGATCACCCCCTTGTTCATCACCACGATACGGTCGGCGACTTCCATGGCCTCTTCCTGGTCGTGGGTCACGAAGACCGAGGTCAGGTTGATGTCCTCGTGCAGGCGCGCCAGCCAGCGGCGCAGTTCTTTACGCACCTTGGCATCAAGGGCGCCGAACGGCTCGTCGAGCAGCAGAACCTTGGGCTCCACCGCCAAGGCGCGGGCCAGGGCGATACGCTGGCGCTGGCCACCGGAAAGTTGTTCCGGGTAGCGGTCGGACAACCAATCGAGCTGCACCATGTTCAGCAGCTCGTGAACCTTGCTCGCGATCTGGCTTTCGGTGGGGCGTTGGTTTTTCGGTTTCATGCGCAGGCCGAAAGCGACGTTGTCGAACACGGTCATGTGGCGAAACAACGCGTAGTGCTGGAATACGAAGCCCACGTTGCGATCACGCACATCGTGGCCGGAAACGTCTTCGCCATGGAACACAATGCTGCCGGCATCCGGAGTTTCCAGGCCGGCAATGATGCGCAGCAACGTAGTCTTGCCACAGCCGGACGGGCCCAGCAACGCCACCAGCTCGCCACTCTGGATATCCAGGTTGATGCTGTCCAGGGCCTTGAAGGCGTTGAAGTTCTTGCTGACATTACGGACTTCGATCGACATGACTTATTCCTCACCCGCGCTGTTGCGCAGGCGGTTGATTCGGTTCTCGCTCCACTGCTTGAGCAGCAGGATGAAGAGCGCCAGGATCAGCAACAGGCTGGCCACCGCAAACGCGGCAACGTGGTTGTATTCGTTGTAGAGAATCTCGACATGCAGCGGCAGCGTGTTGGTGACGCCGCGAATGTGGCCGGACACCACCGACACCGCGCCGAACTCACCCATGGCCCGCGCCGTACACAGCACCACGCCGTAGATCAGGCCCCACTTGATGTTCGGCACGGTGACATGCCAGAACATCTGCCAGCCATTGGCGCCCAGCAGGCGCGCGGCTTCTTCTTCCTGGGTGCCCTGCTCCTGCATCAGCGGGATCAACTCACGGGCCACGAACGGCACGGTGACGAAGATGGTCGCCAGCACGATGCCCGGCAGGGCGAACACGATCTGGATGTCATGCTCTTGCAGCCACGGCCCGAAGAAGCCCTGGGCGCCGAACATCAACACGTACACCAGGCCGGCGATCACCGGCGAGACCGAGAACGGCAGGTCGATCAGCGTGACCAGGATGCTCTTGCCACGGAACGAGTACTTGCTCACGCACCAGGCGGCGCTGACGCCGAACACCAGGTTGAGCGGCACCGAAATCAGCACGGCGATCACCGTGAGTTTCAACGCCGACAGCGCGTCTGGCTCAAGGATTGCCGTGAAGAACGTGCCGAGGCCGTTCTTCAAGCCCTGGGACACCACCACCAGCAATGGCAGCAGCAGAAACAGGACGAATACCAGCCAGCCAAGGCCGATCAGGATACGTCGCGAGGTCGCACTGCCACGCCGGGCGGCGTTGGCCGAGGACGCGGCGGAAATAGACGATTGGGACATGTTCCGCGCCTCCTTATGGACGTTCGATGCGCCGCTGCAACAGGTTGATCAGCAGCAGCAAGACAAAGGACACCACCAGCATCAGCACACCAATGGAGGTGGCGCCGCGGTAGTCGTATTGGTCGAGCTTGACCATGATCAGCAATGGCAGGATTTCGGTTTTCATCGGCATGTTGCCAGCGATGAAGATCACCGACCCGTACTCACCCACGCCTCGGGCAAACGCCAGGGCGAAGCCGGTCAGCCAGGCGGGCAGCAGTGCCGGCACGAGGATGTAGCGGAACACTTGCAACGGCTTGGCACCGAGGCAGGCGGCGGCCTCTTCGATTTCCCGGGGGATATCGGCCAGCACCGGCTGCACCGTGCGCACCACGAAGGGCAACGTGACGAAGGTCAGCGCCAGGGTGATACCCAGCGGGGTGTAGGCGATCTTGAAACCCAGGTCGGCGGCAAACTGGCCGACCAGGCCGTTGGGCGCGTACAGCGCCGTCAGCGCGATACCGGCGACGGCGGTGGGCAGGGCGAACGGCAGGTCGATCATCGCGTCGATGACCTTGCGTCCGGGGAAGGTGTAGCGCACCAGCACCCAGGCCAACAAAGTGCCAATCACACCGTTGATGAGTGCGGCGTACAGCGCGGTACTGAAGCTCAGCTTCAAGGCCGCCAGCACGCGAGGCGCGGAGATGATGTTCCAGAACTGATCCCAGGTGAGTTGAGCGGCGTGTACAAACATCGCCGCCAGGGGGATGAGTACGATCAGGCTGAGATACACCACGGTGTAGCCCAGCGTCAGCCCGAAGCCGGGTATGACGGGGGAGATACGACGCGACATAAGAGTCCTTGGTTAAAGGGTAGAAACCACTGTAGGAGCGTGCGTTCTGTGGCAGCTGGCTTTTCTGTGGGAGCCGGGCTTGCCCGCGATGCAGGCACCTCGGTGTATCAGCCACACCATGGTGATGCTATCGCAGGCAAGCCAGCTCCCACACCAGCCCAGTCCCTACAGAAAGTCAGGCCCCTACAGGTACTTTGGCTTATTGCGCCGTGTAGATCTGGTCGAACACGCCACCGTCATTGAAGAATTTCGGTTGGGCAGTTTTCCAGCCGCCGAAGTCTTTGTCGATAGTCACCAGGTCCAGTTTCGGGAACTGCTGGGCGTATTTGGCGGCGACTTTTTCATCCCGTGGACGGTAGAAGTTCTTCGCCGCAATCTCCTGGCCCGCCGGGCTGTACAGGTGGTTGAGGTACGCGGTGGCGATCTCGGTGTTGCCCTTTTTCTCGGCGTTCTTGTCCACAACGGCCACAGGCGGTTCCGCCAGGATCGACAGGGAAGGCACGACGATGTCGAACTTGTCGGCGCCGCCGTCTTCCTTCAAGGCCAGGAACGCCTCGTTTTCCCACGCCAGCAGCACGTCACCCTGGCCGTTGTTGACGAAGGTAATGGTAGAACCGCGCGCGCCGGTGTCCAGTATCGGCACGTGCTTGAACAGCTCTTTGACGTATTCCTGGGCCTTGGCTTCGCTGCCGCCGGCCTTGAGGCCGTAGGCCCAGGCGGCGAGGAAGTTCCAGCGTGCACCGCCGGAGGTTTTCGGGTTGGGCGTGATCACCGACACGTCTTTCTTGATCAGGTCGCCCCAGTCCTTGATGCCTTTGGGGTTGCCCTTGCGCACCAGGAACACGATGGTGGAGGTGTATGGGGTGCTGGCGTCCGGCAGGCGGGTCTGCCAGTTCTCCGGCAGGGTCTTGCCCAGCTTGGCGACTTCATCAATGTCACCGGCCAGGGCCAGGGTCACTACGTCGGCGCGCAGGCCGTCAATCACCGCGCGTGCTTGCTTGCCCGAGCCACCGTGGGACTGCTGGATCTTGACGTTGTCGCCGGGGTGGGACTGTTTCCAGAAGCTGGTGAACTCAGCGTTGTAATCCTGGTACAGCTCACGGGTGGGGTCGTACGAGACGTTGAGCAACTCGTAGTCCTTGGCAACGGCGGAACCGGCAAACACGGCACTGGCCAATGCGGCCAAGGCATAACGGCGAATCGACGACATAGAAGCTCCTGAAATTCTTGAGTGTTGGCTTTTCTTGTAATTGCGGGTCTATCGCCGTTCTTGCTCAGCTCGGTTTGTTACCGGGGTTCTGCAGACGGAATTTTTCCTTGCGTTCGATCTGTACCACTTGGGCGTTGTGTACGGTGATTTCCACCGCGCCAAACCGCAGGTCGCGCAGGGCGCTCTGGATTTCACGCAAAATGGCTGCTTCGTCCTGGCCGTCAACGCTACGTAGAGATGCGCTCATGGTCTCGCTCCTGAAAATGAGTAGTGCCTGGCAGTGGCGGCACTGCTTGCGGCGTGAGGGCGATAGTAGATAAGCGCGGATATTCTTAAAAATACTATTTAAGAATGTTTATATAACCAGAAAGAATTTTCTGATAAGGCATGGGGTTGCAAGGGTTTCCACAGAAAAAAAGCTCATGTACAGGCGCCGCAGAACCCTGTGGGAGCTGGCTTGCCTGCGAAAGCGGTGGTGCAGTAACACATGCAGCGACTGACACACCGCCTTCGCGGGCAAGCCCGACTCCCACATTGACCGCGTCAGTCCTGGCGGATCAGAGGTGCTCGGGTCCAGTCGATTTCATCAGCCGGCATGGGCCGTCCAAACCAATACCCCTGGCCCATGTCGCATTCCTGATCCAGTAGGAACCGCGCCTGTTCCACCTGCTCAATTCCTTCGGCGTGCACCTGCATGCCCATGCTTTTGGCCAGGGCGATCACCACGCGCACAATCGCCGCGTCGTCTTCGTCCCACGGCAAGCCCGCCACAAAGCCCTGGTCGATCTTGAGCTTCTGCACCGGCAGACGCTTGAGGCGCAGCAACGAGGAATAGCCGGTGCCAAAGTCGTCGATCGCCAGGCGCAGGCCCAGTTCGCGCAGGCGGTGCAGTTGCTCCAACGCGACTTCCGGGTCGTCCATCACGGCGCTCTCGGTGACTTCCAGCTCCAGGAAGGCCGGATCCAGCCCAGTGGTGTGCAGCACTTGGGCCACTTGCTCATACAGCTCGCGCCGGGCAAACAGGCGGCTGGAGACATTGATTGCGATAAAGCTCAGCGGCGCGCCGTCGGCCAGCCATTGGCACATCTGGCGGCACGCCTGGTCCATCACCCACGCATCGATGTCGGCAATCAGCCCGGTGCGCTCGGCGATAGGAATGAACTCGCCCGGCGGTACCAGGCCGCGTTCCGGGTGCTGCCAGCGCACCAATGCTTCAACGCCGACCAAACGGCTGTCGTGCAGGTCGTGCACCGGCTGGTAATACACGCGCAGCTCATGTTGGTCGAGGGCGCGACGCAGCTCGCCGGCGATTTCCACCCGGTGTTGGGCGTGGGCGGTCAGCTCTTCGGTATACAACGCGTAGCCTTCGCGCCCGGCGCTCTTGGCCTTGAACAACGCGGAATCGGCGTTGCGCAGCAATTGCTCGGCGCTCAGGGCGTCACTGGGGAACAGGCTGATGCCGATACTGGCGCTGATAAACAGCTGGTTGCCGTCAAAAATGAACGGATCCTTCATGGCGTTGAGCATGCGCTGCGCCAAGGCCGCCGCTTGCACCACCTGCGGGCAGCTTTCGGCCAGCACGGCAAACTCGTCGCCTCCCAGGCGCGCCAGGGTAACCCCCGGCCCAAACAGGCCGCTGAGGCGTTCGGCCACCAACTTGAGCAACTGATCGCCAACGTTATGGCCGAGGCTGTCGTTGATGATCTTGAAGTGATCCAAGTCCATCAACAGCAGAGCGCAGCCACGTTTATGCACCTGCGCGGAGGCCAGGGCCTGCTCGGCGCGATCGGTGAACAGCAGGCGATTGGGCAGGTCGGTGAGCGGGTCATGGTGTGCCAGGTGCGCCAATTCGTGCTCGGAGTTCTTCATGGCGCTGATGTCCGAAAACACCGCCACGTAGTGGCTGACCTGGCCCTGGTCATCGTGAATCACGCGGATGGTTTGCCACTGGGGGTACACCTCGCCGCTTTTACGTCGATTCCAGATTTCGCCGCTCCACTCGCCGGTGCTTTGCAGGGCATGGAACATTTGCTGGTAGAAATGCGCCGAGTGGCGCCCGGACTTGAACAGGCTTGGCCGTTGGCCCATCACGTCGTCGCGCTGGTAGCCGGTGATCTCCATAAACGCGCGGTTGACGTGCACGATCAGCCCCTGGGTATCGGTGACCAGCACCCCTTCGCGGGTGCAATCGAACACCGCAGCGGCCTGACGCAGGCGCTCGCGGTTCTCTTTCAGGGGTTGTTGCAACGCATGGGCACGGGCAAAACGCCAGCCTATCCAGTAAATGAGCAAGGCGCTGAGGCTGACCCACACATAACCGCGCGCTTGCAGCCAGCGTCCCTGCTCCAAGGGTTCATCGATAAAGTTGATTAATAGGTAATGGCTGAGCTGGAGCCAAAGGATGGAAACCAGCAGGTACACCAACCCCGCACGTAGGGCACCTCGGTATGAAAACAGCATATGCTTAGTAATCCTTACTAAATAACCAGAATCGCCCTACAAAGGATCAGGATTATAGAGGAGGAAACACTTTGTAAGTCTTATCTGAAACGGTGACTGGTTTTATCTGCAAAGGAAGTGATAATGCGGGTGCTGTTTTTTTCTTTATCTGAGGGCCATACAGCCTATGTGGTACAACGGTTTTCTTGATCTGTCCGCCTGGCAACTGGTGGCAGTCACGCTGTTGATGACCCACGTGACCATTATTGGGGTCACTGTCTATCTGCACCGTTATTCGGCCCATCGCTCGCTCGAGCTCAATGCCGGCCTTAAACACTTCTTCCGCTTCTGGCTGTGGCTGACCACGGCGCAGAACACTCGCGAGTGGACCGCCATCCACCGCAAGCACCACGCCAAATGCGAAACCGTCGATGACCCGCACAGCCCGGTGATCAAGGGCTTGTCCACCGTGCTGCGCAAAGGTGCCGAGCTGTACCGCGCCGAGGCGGAAAACCCCGAGACCCTGCGTATCTACGGCAAAAACTGCCCGGACGACTGGATCGAACGCAATCTCTACACGCGCTACCCGCTGTTGGGCGTGGCGCTCATGGGCGTGATCGACCTGCTGCTGTTCGGCACCATCGGTATCACTATCTGGGCGATCCAGATGATGTGGATCCCGTTCTGGGCCGCCGGCGTCATCAACGGCCTGGGGCATGCCGTGGGCTATCGCAACTTCGAATGCCGTGACGCCGCCACCAACCTGGTGCCGTGGGGCATCATCGTCGGCGGCGAAGAGCTGCACAACAATCACCACACCTACCCCAATTCGGCCAAGCTGTCGGTGAAGAAGTGGGAGTTCGACCTGGGCTGGGCCTGGATTAAGGTGTTCAGCTTCCTGCGCCTGGCCAAGGTGCAGCGTGTAGCGCCCATCGCCCACCGCGTCGAAGGCAAGGGCAGCCTGGACATGGACACCGCCATGGCGATCCTCAACAACCGCTTCCAGATCATGGCCCAATACCGCAAGTTGGTGATTGGCCCGCTGGTCAAGCAGGAGCTGGAGAAGGTCGATCATTCGGTACGCCACCAGTTCCACCGCGCCAAGCGCCTGCTGTCGCGGGAAACCAGCTTGCTGGAAGACCGCCATCACCTGCGCATCCAAAGCATGCTGGAACACAGCCATGCCCTGACCGTGATCTACGAAAAGCGCCTGGCGCTGCAGCAGATCTGGCTCAAGACCAGTTCCAACGGCCACGACATGCTGGCCGCGATCAAGGAATGGGTGCATGAAGCCGAGGCCAGTGGCATCCAATCCCTGCGCGATTTTGCCCACCAGCTGAAGACTTACTCGTTGCGTCCTACAGCAGCGTGAGGGCGCCGTGGGAGGGTTCGCCCTCCCACGCACTGGCTTTTTGGCGTCATTTTCCGGGCACCGTCAATCCACGCCGTTCACGGAACTTCACCGCAATTCCCCTCTCTCAAAGAACACTTCGCCATCATGGTGACCCCTTGTAGTGACCGCTTTTGCACCTGCGGCGCGCCCAGAGAGAGTTGTACCGATGGTTCACGAAAAGCCCAGCCTGCCCGATGTGCCCACCGCAGAGCCGCCGCGCCCGGCCGCGGCGGCGACCCTGTTGGCGCTTATGCATGCTCAAGGTGAAGTCGAGCGGCTGAGTGAGCGTGAGCAACTGCTCAGTTCCCTGCTGGTCAGCGTGAACGCCGTGCTGTGGGCCATCGATTGGGAAACACGCCGCGTGCTGTATGTGAGCCCGGCCTACGAGCGCCTGTTTGGCCGCTCTGCCGGCCTGCTGCTGGCCGACCACCGTGAATGGCGCAACAGCGTTCACCCCGAAGACCTCGACTACGCCGAACACAGCCTGGCCCGTGTGCTGGAACAGGGCGCCGTGGAGGACCGCGAGTACCGCATCATCACCGCTGACGGGCAGATCCGCTGGTTGAGCGACAAGTGCTACATCAACCAGCAGGTGGTGCCCGGTGAAGCGATGATCGTGGTGGGCATCGCCGAAGACATCACCGAAAAG
The DNA here is from genome assembly GCF_041410225.1 of Pseudomonas sp. KT_2_4. Classification (NCBI taxonomy): domain Bacteria; kingdom Pseudomonadati; phylum Pseudomonadota; class Gammaproteobacteria; order Pseudomonadales; family Pseudomonadaceae; genus Pseudomonas; species Pseudomonas sp. KT_2_4. The sequence goes on along the minus strand of NZ_CP166962.1, from coordinate 4,049,608 downwards.
AAGCAACTTGAGCTGGAACTGCATCGCCTCGCCACCACCGACGTACTGACCCAAAGCAGCAACCGCCGACACTTCTTCGAACTCGCCAACCAGGCGTTCGACAATGCCTGCGCGCAGGGCACGCCGCTGGCGTTCCTGTTGCTGGACATCGATGATTTCAAAGACATCAACGACACCTATGGCCACCTGGAGGGCGACCAGGTGCTGCGGCGCATCGCCGAGAGCGGTCGCGGGGTATTGCGCCGTGGCGACCTGTTCGGACGCGTTGGCGGCGAAGAATTTGCTGCTGTGCTGCCGGGTTGCCCACCGGAGATGGCCCTGCAGGTTGCCGAGCGGTTGGGCAAGGAAATCCAGGCATTGGTGTTCAGCTACGAAGGGCATGAATTCAATGTGACCGTCAGCCAAGGCCTGGCCGGCCTGCGCGAAGATGACTCCACCCTCGACAGCCTGTTTGCGCGAGCGGATGCGGCGATGTACGAAGCAAAACGCCAGGGCAAGAACCGCGTTATCGCCGGTTAACACCGACCCACTGTGGGAGCTGGCTTGCCTGCGATGGCGTCTTGACTGACCCACCGCTATCGCAGGCAAGCCAGCTCCCACAATTGTTCGGTGCGTGTTTCAGGTTTTGCGCACTCGGGTCAGTTCCGGCAAGCCGACCTTGAGCAGCCGCGCGGTCTTGCTGCCCGCCAGTTCTTCCAGCCCTTCGTGCTCGGTCAGCCGCGCCATTTGCACCGCCAGGTTCACCACCAGGGCTTCGCGCGAATACACCCCGCCTTCAAGTGAATAGATCCCCGCGATCAACTGCCGCAACTCCAGCGGCAAGCGCCAACGCGTGCGCAATGCCGAACCGTAGGCGGCGCCAAAGGCCTCAAGGGATTCGCCGATGGTTTGGTCATCCAGGGCGCCACCGCCCTGGCGCCAGTCTTCCAGGCAGCGCAACAAAGCCAAGTCGCCCAAGCGATGCAGGATGCAGGCGCTGTAGCAACGCTCGTGATCGAGCTCCAGCATGCGCGCCAGGCGCCGGGCGTAGTCGGCGCTGTCCTGGGACAGTTGCCAGTGCCGCTCGGCGTAGGCCACCAGCCCAGGGTCGCCCAACACCACGTTGTGCTTGAGCGCCAGGCCCAGGATGAGATTCATGCTCTGGCCGGGCACCAACTTATGCAGGGCCTCTGACAGGGTCTGCACCGGCGTGCCGTGGTAGCCGGCGCTGTTGGCGGCGGCGATGAGTACGGCGGTGATTTGCGGGTCGCTGTGCACCTGGCCTTCCAACTGCTTGAGGTCCAGGCCTTCGGGGCCGAGGCTGCGTTGCACGGCAGCTTTCACATCCACGCGCAGCGGCGCGCCATCGCAGACCTCGCGGCGCCGCTCAAGGAAGGCTGGCAAGGTCATGCCCGGCGCCAGCGGTGGGATTTCGCAGTACACGCTTTCGCCTTCGTTGAGCAGCAGGTCTTGCAGGCGCTGGGTCAGGCTTTCCATGTTCAGCGGGCGGGTGAGGTAGGCGGTGGGCGCCAGGGGCAAGGCTTCGCGCACGCTGGCACTGTCGTTGCGACTGCTCAGCAAGATAAACGGCAGCGAACGGCGTTTCTGGCGCACGCTGCGCAGCAGGCTCAGGCCATCCACGCCCGGCAGCTCCCAATCGGCCAAGATCAGGTCATAGGTTTTTTCGCCCAACAGCGTGGCGGCGTGTTGCCCATCGGCGCACACATCCAGCCGTGCGTCACAGCGCACATTCAACAGCACTTGCTTGAGCAGGTCCCGCGACCAAGGGTCTGCTTCGGCGATTAGCACTCGGGGTACAGCGGGTAAATCAACAGCAGTCATCCAGCACGCTCCATCGGCAATGCTTGCACCTTAGACAATGCAGGCGCGTGCGTACAATGAAGCAGGCACAAAAAAACCGCCGAAGCGGTTTTTTTGTTTTTCGTAGGAACGGGCGTGTCAGAGTTCGGAGAAGCACTCTTCGATGATCGCCAAGCCCTTGTCCAACTGCTCGTCCGGCGAGGTCAGGGGCACCAGTACGCGCAATACGTTGCCGTAGGTACCGCAGGACAGCAGGATCAGGCCCTTGTCACGTGCCTTGGCCACCACGGAGGCAACGGCGGCAGCGTTTGGCTTGTGGGTGTCGCCGTCTTCGAACAGCTCGACCGCGATCATCGCGCCCAAGGCACGCACTTCGCCGATCACCGGGTACTTGGCCTGAATGGCCTTGAGGCCAGTCACCAGGCGCTCGCCCACGGCCTTGCAGCGGTCCAGCAGGTGCTCTTCTTCGAACACTTCCATCACGGCCAGGGCCGCGGCGCAGGCAATCGGGCTACCGGCATAGGTGCCGCCCAAGCCGCCTGGGGCGATGGCGTCCATGTACTCAGCCTTGCCGCACACACCAGCCAGCGGGAAGCCGCCCGCGATGGATTTGGCGAAGGTGGTCAGGTCGGCGGCAACGCCCATCTGTTCCATGGCGAAGAAGGTGCCGGTACGCCCGGCACCGGTTTGCACTTCGTCGGCGATCAGCAGGATGCCGTGCTTGTCGCACAGTTCGCGCAGGCGCTTCATGAAGGCTTTTGGCGCGACGTAGAAACCGCCTTCGCCCTGTACCGGCTCGATGATGATTGCAGCGATATCACGCGGCTCGGCATCGTTCTTGAAGATGCGCTCGATGCTGGCGATGGAGTCGTCGACGCTCACACCGTGCAGTTCGTTGGGGTACAGCGCACGGAACACGCCGCCCGGCATCAGGCCCATGCCGGCCGAGTAAGGCACGACCTTACCGGTAAGGCCCAGGGTCATCATGGTGCGGCCGTGGTAAGCGCCGGTGAAGGCGATCACACCGGCACGGCCGGTGGCGGCGCGGGCGATTTTCACGGCGTTCTCCACCGCTTCGGAACCGGTGGTGACCAGCAGGGTTTTCTTGGCGAAATCACCTGGCACCTTGGCGGCGACTTTTTCGCACACTTCTACGTAGGGCTCGTAGGCCAATACCTGGAAGCAGGTGTGGGTCAGCTTGTTGAGCTGCTCGGTCACGGCCGCGATGATTTTCGGGTGCACGTGGCCGGTGTTCAGCACGGCGATACCGCCGGCGAAGTCGATGAACTCGCGACCTTCAACGTCGGTCACGGTGGCGTTCTTCGCGGAGTCAGCGAAGATCGGGTGAATCTGGCCAACACCGCGCGGTACAGCGGCTTCGCGGCGTTTCATCAGGGAAGCGTTGGTCTTGCTCATAAAGTCCTCATTCGCCGCTCATCGGGCGGCGTGGCTCAAGGATAGGTGGCGGGGAGGCAACTACGGCAGCATGCGATGATCGACTGCCACAGCTTTCCCGGCCACTGCGAATAACCATGTGAAACACGCAAAGGGGCAGCGCTCTCGTGCCCTCTGCGTTTGCTGCAATCCCGTGCCTTAGATGCCCAGGCAGAGGTATTTGATTTCCAGGTAGTCCTCGATCCCGTACTTGGAGCCTTCACGGCCCAGGCCCGAGGCCTTGATGCCGCCGAACGGCGCCACTTCGTTGGAGATCAACCCGGTGTTGACGCCGACCATACCGTATTCCAGGGCCTCGGCCACACGGAACACCCGGCCCAGGTCGCGGGCGTAGAAGTAGGAGGCCAGGCCGAACTCGGTGTCGTTGGACATGGCGATCACTTCGGCTTCGTCTTTGAAGCGGAACAGTGGCGCCAGCGGGCCGAAGGTTTCTTCCTTGGCCACGGCGGCGTTTTTCGGCACGTCGACCAGGATGGTCGGTTCGAAGAAGTTGCCTTCCATCACCTTGCCACCGGCCAACAGCTTGGCGCCTTTGCTCAGGGCATCAGCGATATGTTCCTGCACCTTGGCCACGGCTTTTTCGTCGATCAGCGGGCCGGTGGTGGTGCCGTCTTCCAGGCCGTTACCGATCTTCAGTTTGGTCACCGCCACCTTGAGCTTTTCAGCGAAGGCGTCGTACACCGAATCCTGGATGTACAGGCGGTTGGCGCAAACGCAGGTCTGGCCGTTGTTGCGGTACTTGGAGATGATCGCGCCTTCGACGGCCTTATCCAGGTCGGCGTCGTCGAACACGATGAACGGTGCGTTACCGCCCAGCTCCAGGGAGACTTTCTTGATGTCCTTGGCGCATTCGGCCATCAGCTGGCGACCGATTTCGGTCGAGCCGGTGAAGGACAATTTACGCACGATGGGGTTGCTGGTCAGCTCGCCGCCGATGTCGCCAGCACTGCCGGTGACCACACTGAGCACGCCTTTGGGGATACCGGCGCGGTGCGCCAGCTCAACCAGGGCCAGGGCCGAGAACGGGGTTTGCGAGGCCGGCTTGATCACCATGGTGCAACCGGCGGCCAGGGCCGGGCCGGCTTTGCGGGTGATCATCGCCGCAGGGAAGTTCCACGGGGTGATGGCTGCGGTCACGCCGATGGGCTGCTTGATCACGATCAGGCGCTTGTCGAGCTGGTGGCCGGGGATCACGTCGCCATAGATGCGCTTGGCTTCTTCAGCGAACCACTCGATAAACGAGGCGGCGTAGACGATTTCGCCCTTGGCTTCGGCCAGCGGCTTGCCTTGTTCGAGGGTCATCAGGCGGCCGAGGTCGTCCTGGTTTTCGATCAGCAGTTCGAACCAGCGGCGCAGCTTGTTGGCGCGCTCCTTGGCGGTGAGTGCACGCCAGGCTGGCAGGGCCTTGTCGGCGGCTTCGATGGCGCGGCGGGTTTCCGCGGCGCCCATCTTCGGCACGGTGCCGAGAATCTCGCCCGTGGCCGGGTTGTTGACCTTGATGGTTTGACCATTGTCCGCATCGACCCAAGCGCCATCGATAAAGGCTTGCTGGCGGAACAACTGGGTGTCTTTAAGCTGCATGTCGGCTTTCCTTAACAGCACCGCGCGCACGCGGAGCGAATTAGAGTTGTTGAAAGGCGCCTTGTGGGCTGCCGTCAGGGAAATCAGCCCCAGCGCGCAGAAAAAATGAAAGAGCGCACGGGAGACAGAGCGTTTGAAATCTCAAACGAATCCTAGGATCAATGGGGGTACAGGGCAATAGGATGTTCGAAAAAAAGAACGAATATGGCGCATCCGGCTCATCTTTCGGATCAAGTGCCCACACGACAACAGCCCCGGAGCCTTGTGGGCGCCGGGGCTGTTGGGGGCCTTGCAGCTTAAGGTTGGAACGACTTGAGCACGGCCAGCAGGCTGGTCAAGTTGTCGGCCACGCCGCCCTGGGCGACTTTTTCGGTGGCGGCGGCGCCAGCGGTGGTGTCGACACTGTAGATCTGCATCACGCCCTGGTTGGTAGCCGCCTGAGCCAGGGTGTTTTGTTGCTGTTGGGCCGAGACCGAGTTCTGGAACAGAATCGCCGTGGCCTGGCCCATGGATTGGTAAATAGTGCTCATGGCCATCGCGGGTGATTCGGCAACCACCTTGACGTTGGTCTGGGTGACGGCATCGGTGATTTGCGGGCTGACTGTACTCATGGTTGAAACTCCTGGGTTGAGAAAGAACAACATCCGTTATTGCTCAGTGCTTAAGGCTGGAACGACTTGAGCACGGTCAACAGGCTGGTGAGGTTATCCGACACGCCGCCCTGGGCGACTTTCTCGGTGGCCGCCGCACCTGCGGTGGTATCGACGCTGTAGATCTGCATCACGCCCTGGTTGGTGGCCGCCTGGGCCAGGGTGTTTTGCTGCTGCTGGGCCGACACCGCGTTCTGGAACAGAATCGCCGTGGCCTGCGCCATGGATTGATAAATAGTGCTCATCGCCATCGCTGGCGATTCGGCCACCACTTTGACGTTGGTCTGGGTGACCGCGTCGGTAATTTGCTCGTTGACTAATGGCATGATCAATTTCCTTATTTAGTACACGGTGCATTCCGTGTTCATCAATGAACGTTGCGAAACAGGCGCTGTGAAACCTGGTTTAGGGTTTCGCTGCGGGGCCCAGCGCCGCTTCAATCTGGGCGATCAACCCTTGGATCAGTGCCTGCACTTCCTTGCGTTGCGCGTCCTGGTCCGAGGCCGCGCCGTTCAGCATTTGGCGTAGCGCCGCTTCACGCTGCTGGGCAGCCGTCTTGAGCGCTTGTTCGTTGGCCTTCGATTGCTCAAGCACCTGGGTGGCACGCTTGAGGGTTTCGTCGACGATGGCCTGGGGCGTGCCGGCGAATACCTGCGGGTTGCGCAGCATCGCTTCGAGCCGCTGGCGGTCGTCGGTGGACAGGACCGAGGGTTGCATATCGAGCTCCTTAGGGGCTGCCTTGGCGGCGACACGCCCGCTAAAGCCGCACCTCAACGTTGTCCTGCCAGAAACCGGCAAAGTAAAAATGCGGCGACGAATCACAGAAGGTCGCCAACTCCGCAGGCGTTATGGCGCTGGGCTGGTTGGGAAAAATGGCCGGCGGAGGCGGCAGCAGATTGGCCTCGTTGTAGAGGTTGCCGACCTCATAGCAGTTGGCCGCGAACTGCGAACAAAAGGACCCGCTGCCGATGTCGATGGACTCGTTGATCCGCGTCACCAGGCTGGTATCGGAAGTCCAGCGCCGAAAGGCTGAAATCATCGCGTTCCACACGCTGTAGCGGCCCCGGATATCACCGCCGATCTTGTCGAAGTAGAACTGCTTGGCAGCCACCGTCGCTGCCTCGCTCAGTTCGGTATCCACGCAGGAAAACACCATCGCCGAGCGTGGCGGTTTTTCCAGGCTCAGGTCGGTCAGGGCCAGGCCACTGCCGACACTTTCGATCACCAGGGTGTCGCTCACCGCAATCGCCGGGTGAACCACATTCAGGTACGTCGTGTCCTGCGAGAACACCTTGGCCTTGACCAATTGACCGGCTTTGATAAACGCCCGCGTTGCGCTGTCGTCATCTTGTTTGACAGAAAAAATAATATCTCCAGGCTGCATGATGTCGCTCCTCACTCAAGAAAAGTTGCTTTCAAGTTGCTGTTGCACCGCCCCAGCAGAACGCTGGAGCGCTGTGCTCGGTTCAGGCCGCTGGCGCGGCCCGGTTGGCCAGGGTGTCGGCGTACTTGGCGATGCTCTGGTCGATCTTGTCGATGGCCACGCTGGCGGCTTCGGCTTCCATCGCACCGGCAGCGGCAGCCACGGCGGCAGCGGCGCCCACCAGCAGGTCGGTGGCCAGGGCGCCCAAGGCGTCTTCGGCTGCGGCCGGCAGGTTGTCCTTGACGATGTTCTCGGTCATTTGCTGAAGCAGCACGGCCTGGGCCGCCAGGGCGATCTTGCTGACCCCGTCGAAGTACCCCGCCGCCGCTTGCGCCACCAGCCCGGCTGCCTGGCTGATCATCATGTCGGCCGGCACCGCGATCTGCGCCGGCGCATAGGCAAAGTTCTGCGAATTGGTGAACTGCACCGCCTGCACAATCTGGCTATTGAGCGCCGCCGTGCTGTCGGATGACGGCGCGCTCACCTGATTGAGCAAATGCTCGTTCATGCGCGCCATGATCGAGCGCGAGGCCGGTGCGGCGGGCGCCGTCGCAGGTGAATCGGCGGCGGGCGTTGCTGGGGAGGCGGCGGGTTTCTTTCTGCTGAACCACGACATAATCGATCTCCCGAGGGCTCAGCCCTTCTCGCCAATCTGCATGATCAGCGCCACGGCCTTGGAGATCACTGCGTTGGAAATCTGGTTCATCGCCTGCTGGCTGTTGACCGCGTTCTGCAACGACAGGCCCGCCGCGCTGCTGGCCACCTGGTACAGCGACGCGATGGCCTGGGCCGGCGCCTCTGCCACCACCTTGACGTTGGTTTGAGTGACCGCGTCGGTGATCTGGCTGTTGACCTCTGTCATACATCTCTCCTTGATGGCATTCACCCAGGTTTGGGTGTGGATAGCGGCGGCGTGCTGCGCTCATACCACTAGAACGCCCCACGCCAACATGTGTGAATCACCTTCAGCGCAACGCATCGCGCAGCAGTTGCACACGCTTGCGCACCAGCGGCAGCTTCACATGCAGCTCGGCGGCAATTTGCGGGTAAGGCAGGTCATCGACAAAACGCATCTCGAACAAGCGCTGCTGCAACAGCGGTAACCGTGCGACGTGCGCCTCGATCTGCTCCAGGCGCTCATAACATTCCACCCGCTCCAGCACCGAAGCGCAGGGCGCGGCGAGCGCGGCCAGGTGATCGTGTTCAAGGTCCACCGAATCATCGAACAGCCGCCCCTCGCGCTTGCTGCGCCGCACGCTGTCAAGAAACACATGATCGAGCACCAGAAACAGAAACCCCTCAGGGTCACGAATGCGCTCCGGCGAGCGCCGAAAAAACAACAGGGCCTTGATCGCCGTGGCCGACAACCACTCCTGGCCCTGATCCAGATTGCCCTTGGCCCGCCGCAACGCCCGGCGTCTGAGCTCGCCGTGCACAGCGCGCCAACTCGCTTCGAACAAACGGTCATCGGCGGCCCATTGATCCTTGAACTGAACAGTCATCCCCATCGCCAGCACTCCTGTGCATCCTTGATGAAAGGCCAGTCTGCGAGGGCTCGACGGGGGTACGCTGTTACCTGGGGAACACCGCCACAACTAATTCAGCGCAAAAGCCTTGCGCCGCAACTGCTCGACATCATTGATCACCATGCGCTCCAGACCGCCGCTGATCACCCCACTGCGCCGCCACACTTGCAGCTGCACATTCAACTTGGGGCGGCTGGTATTCAGCATCGACGCCAACACCCCCTGGCTCGCGGGCAACGACACACTGGGCAAAGCCAACGCCAGGTCGATCTCGCCCAGGTTGGCCAACAAAAACCGCGCCAACCGCGACTCCAGCCGATGCAGGCACACCAACTCCAACAACTCGATGGCGTGCAGCAACCGCAGCATCATCAGCATCAACAAACGCCGCAGGAACGCCGGTTCCTCAAACAGCACGCCGAAATGCCGGCTACCCAACTGCAACAACCGCGTGGGCCCGCTGGCAAAGGTGGAAGACTCGCGCCCATGATCCTTGATCAACGCGGTCTCCCCCACCACCTGCCCGGCCCCGGTACTGCCGATAATCTGCTCGCGCCCATCCGGCCCATGCACCACCGAATAAATCCGGCCCTCCACCACCAGCGCAATGAATTCGAGGGTGTCATCCTTGAAATACAACAGCTCACGATCATCCAGCGTGCGCTCCACCATATGGGTGGCGACGTAGCGCAAGAGATGCTCCGGCATACCTCGAAACAAATCGGAGCGAGCCAGCAGGGTTTGTCTGAGCGGGAGATCGAGCATCACGGTTCCTTTGGAATGCATGCGTTCACCTGAGGAATTGCGGCGTGGAAGCGGTGTAAAGCCACAAGAGCAAAGCAAACAAAGGGACGTGCGGCGCGGGGAGTTGTGAATGAGGGTGGCGATTAGCCATTTTTTGTCGGAAATGGACGACAGGGGGCGGGGAAAACGCTGGAATGGACGCATCAGGTCGACATGGGTATGATGTCGCCCGCACAAGCATCCGTAGCTCAGCTGGATAGAGTACTGCCCTCCGAAGGCAGGGGTCGTGGGTTCGAATCCCGCCGGGTGCACCAGATATGAAATGAAAAAGCCTCAGGTCGGGAGATCTGGGGCTTTTTTGTTTTTGGTTTGGTGGGTGGTGAGAGAGTGTTGAGTCGCGTCGGGATAGTAGAGGTGAAAATAAATCCCCTTTTCTCCCCCCTTTTTCCCAAGCAGTTTTCCAGCTCTACGATCATTACGATTTCACCGCCTTGAGCGCCGGTCTCAAGCAAAGAAGAAACGCCTACACAGGAACCTCCGCCCTGATCAGCGTACCGCCTTCGACCAGATTGCGGGCAGTAATGGTACCGCCATGGGCCTGGCAGATCGCACGGGCGATGGACAAGCCTAGCCCGCTCCCCCCCGAGTAACGTGCCCTGGAGCGCTCTGCACGCCAGAAGCGGTCGAACACGCTGTCCAGATGCTGGGCTTCGATACCTGGCCCTCGGTCACCGACTTCAATCACCACCGAACCGTGAACCCGGCGCGCCGTTACATTCAACTCGCCTCCCCCGGCCGCATAACGCAGCAAGTTATCGACCAGAATGTTGATCACCTGGCCCAGGCGATCACGATCGGCGTGCATACGAAGCCCATCAGCAATACTGACCTGCGTCAGCACGCAAGCCTCATCCAACTGCGGCTGGAACCACGCCAACCGCTCCGCCACCAGAGCTGCCAGAGAAAACTCGCTGCGCTCCAGCACCAGCCGGCCAGCACGAGCCATCGACAACAGGTGCAAATCATCCACCAGTTTTCTGAGTTGATCGAGCTGACGCTTGACCATGCCCAACTGCATGGCATCGCTGGGGAATACCTCATCGAGCATACCCTGCACGCGCCCCATGGCGGCGTTCAAGGGTGTGCGCAGTTCGTGGGCAATGACCGCGCTGGATTCACGCACATCGCGCTCATAGCGCTCCAGTTGCGTGGTCATGCTGTTGAAGTCGCTGACCAGCCGTTGCAGCTCGTCGGGCGCGTCGCGGTGCACCGGCAGGCGCGTCAGGAAATCACCCCCGGCGACTCGCCGGGCGCCCTGGGCAATTGCCGAGAACTGGCTGGACAAGGGCCGCGAAAACCACAGGCCGAAGCCAATGATGATAGGGATCGCGGCCAGCACCAGGCCGATCAGTATCAGCCAGTCGCGATTGGCGATAGCCGGCTGGAAATAGTCCAGCGGATAGTACTGGGCAACCACTTGACGCAAGCGTGCCTCATTGAGCTCTGGCTCGGCGCGCAACGCCAGCAGTTCCTCACGCGGCCCCGGCGGCAGATGCTGCACAAAATACCAGTCCGACAGTGTGACGTTGATCCACATGCACACCGAGATCACCACCACCGCGCCGATCGCCAGCAAGCTCATGCGCAGGCCGATCCAGCGCCACATGGGTTTGTCGTTGACCCGCGGTTGCTCAAGCATGTGCGTTACCTGAATCGATAGCCAATGGAGCGCACCGTGACCAGAACGCCGGTGATACCGTGGTTTTCCAGCTTGCGGCGCAGGTTGTGCACGTGGGTGTCGACGACGCGGGCCAGGGCTTCGCTTTCCGGCAGGCAGATTTCCAGCAACTCATCACGGGTGAAGGCCTTGGACGGCGTCTTGAGCAACGTCACCAGCAGCTTGAATTCCGTTGGGGTCAGGTCCAGCCATTGCGGTGGTGCTTCGCCCTGCTCAATGGCCGCGGTAAACGCAACAAGATCCACCCGCAGGTTTTCATGGCGCAGCAGGTGTTCGACCGGTTGGTTGCCGGTGGTGCGCCGCAACACCGCGTGCACCCGCGCCACCACTTCGCGCGGGCTGTAAGGCTTGACCACATAGTCGTCCGCGCCATAACGCAAGGCACCGAGCTTTTCCGGTTCGTCGCCCATGGCCGTGACCATGATGACCGGCGTGTCACTGCTACGGCGCACGGCGGATAACACCTCGGTGCCGCTCAAGCGCGGAAGCATCACGTCGAGCAGGATCAGGTCGGGCTGCCAGCTTTTGTACAGGTCCAGACCGCGCTGGCCGTCTTCGGCCAGGGCCACCTCATAGCCATCCCGGAGCAAGTAGGCTTCGAGAATGTTGGCGCTGTCGGCGTCGTCTTCGACGATGAGGATACGTTTTCCTGACACAAAGAAGCCTCTTGATGAAACCTTGATAATTTACGAACGGTTTATTGAAAGTGCGCTGCCAGTATTGCCCTACGCCCGCTTTCGCGAGCCGATCCTATGCCGACCACTGCATCGCTGTCCAAGCCTATCAACGGGCCTGAACAGCTCGATCAGAGGGAGGCGTTGTGTCGCGCGTCGGCGGGCGCACTGCTGTCTTCTTTTGCACATAGGGCTTGACCATGAACTTCACCACCTCCCCTACCCACAACGTTCTGTTGGGCGCCGTCACGCTGCTGTGCTGCGCGCTCGCGCCCCAGGCTCAGGCGACCGACGCCAGCCCGACAGCCGAAGAAACCACCGTTACCCTGGGCCTTGGCATGGGTGTCACGCCTCGCTACATGGGTACTGACCGCTACCGTCCGCTCGTACTGCCGATGCTCAGCATCCAGCACGGAGCGTTGTTCGCCGACACCACTCGCGGCGTGGGCCTGCAATTTCAATCCGACAGTGGTTTTAGCGCCAGCGCAGCGATCAATTACGACCTGGGCCGCAAAGAGAAGGACAGCATCACCAGCCCGGGCGGCGACGAGCTCAGAGGTATGGGCGATATCAACGGCGCAACCGTCGCCGACTTTACCCTCAGCCAACAACTGCTTGACTGGCTGTCGGTCAACGGCGAAGCCGAACTGCGCATGGCCGGCGAGCACCGAGGCAACCGTTACCGCTTTGGCCTGGAAGGCATCTTGTTGCACACAGACCGCGACACCCTGAGCCTGGCCATCGACGCCCATGCCGGCGATAGCCGCTACAACCAGACGTTCTTCGGCGTCACCCAGGCTCAGAGCCAACGCTCGATCTACAGCAAGTACACCGCCGACGCCGGGATCTATGCCTACTCCGCTGCCTTGAACTGGCAGCACACCTTCGACGCGCACTGGTCAACGCTGGCCAGCCTGACGCTGACTCAATACGCTGACCAGGCCAGCGACAGCCCGCTGGTAAGGCGCGAAACCGCAGGCTTGGGCCTGTTTGCAATCAACTACACGTTCTGACAACAAGCCCCGGGTATGCAGGCTTCATCTGAACTATCCCTGGGGCAGATTCCAGTCCTGTGCGAATGGCTTTTCAGACCGCGCAAGGTTCTCCCCATCAGGGCGTACACACGATGATCCGTTTGAAGTACCTGTCCAAAAGAGCCGTGCTGCTCTATGCGCTATTGATGAGTATCGGCAGTCAAGCCTCCCCCACCCTGCATACCGAAGCGTTCGTGCATCCTGGCCTGCTCCAGACCCGGGAGGACTTCACGCGGATACGCGAGAAGCTGGCCAACTATAACCAGCCGTGGCTGGCCGGCTGGCAGAAGCTGATCGCCAACCCCCATGCCTCATTAGCCTGGCAGCCCAACCCGATGCCGGTGGTGTACCCCACTTCAGGCGGCCCGAATAACGACAGTGTTCTGTTCAACGACGCAGCCGCCGCGTATGCACTGGCCCTGCGCTGGCAGATCTCCAACAACCCGGCGTATGCCGACAAGGCCGTGAGTATTTTGAACCAGTGGGCCTCGACCCTCACCGCGATCAAAGACAAGCCCGGCAGAGCTTTGGTGGCAGGCTTGTACGGCTACCAACTGGCCAACGCGGCCGAACTGCTGCGCAGCTACCCAAAGTGGCGGGCGGAAGATTTCCAGCGTTTTCAAGGCATGATGCTCACTGTGTTCTACCCCATCAATCATGACTTCCTGGTGAACCACGACGGCGCCCGGCCTGATCATCATGGGGCCAACTGGGACCTAGCCAACATGAACTCGATGCTGGCCATCGGCGTACTGACCGACCGCCGCGATCTCTACAACGAGGCCGTCGACTACTTCAAGCACGGCACCGGTAACGGCGCCCTCGCCCACGCGGTGTGGAAGCTCTACGGCGATGGCCTTGGTCAAGTCCAGGAAAGCGGACGTGATCAGTCACACGCCATGCTCGACATAGCCCTGCTCGGCAGTTTCTGCCAAATGGCCTGGAGCCAGGGCAACGACCTGTTCGGCTACCAGAACAACCGCGTGCTGCAGGGCGCCGAGTATGTGGCCAAGTACAACCTTGGCCAGGAGGTGCCGTTTACCCCCATCCCCAACAGCAGCTTCAAACAGACCGTCATCTCGGCCGATCATCGCGGCGAAACCCGTCCGATATGGGAACTGCTCTACAACCACTACGCCGTGCGAAAGGGCCTCAGCGCACCGAATGTGCAGGCCATGGCAAATAACGTCCAAGTGGAAGGTGGTGGCGGGGATTATGGTGCTGACAGGGTTGGCTACGTCCAGCTGGGGTATGGGACGTTGCTGTATTCGTTGGGGGAATACGGTTTGTCGGAGATGCAGTTAATGCCTTAGAGGTATATCACCGAAGCTGCGCTGCGCATTACAAATGCGTCCTTTCTACCTGTCAAATTCGAGGAATGGCAAGAACGCATTGGTGTGTTGGAAATGTCAAAGGACGCCAGCACCATCGCCGCAGAAGTGTGGAGCCAGATATGAATGAAACACCCGAGGCCTTAAGACCCAGGGCTTTTTTGTGAGCCACTTGCACGCGCAACTCGATGTTGCTACGAGTGGCTAAGCGCCTACATCCCGATGGGTTGAATATTACGAAGGCCTTGATGAATTCCCGGAATGCTGCTTTTCCAGGCTTGAAATTCCACCGCGCAACACCCCCTCCAACACCCCAAAAAACCTCTGAATATGCCCCTGCTTCAACGCCTGCGGCCGCGTCACCAAATAAACCTCCATCGCCGGCAGTTCTATCTCCTGAAAAACCTCACTCAACCCCGTAGCCAAAATACGCGGTAACACCGCCACCCCCATCCCTCGCCTCACCGATTCAAGCTGCACCGCAAACGAACTCACCCTGATCGGCGCATGGTCCAGCCCCGCAGCTTTCGCGGCGCGCATTTGCGGTAGCAGGTCCAGCGGTGGCAGCAAGGCGATGCTGGCGGCAGTGGCTGGTGTTAGCGCAGGAAACCGTTGCAGGTAGTCGGCGGTGGCGAACACGCCGTACGCGAGTTTGCCGAGCCCTCGGTAGATCAGAGAAGGTTCGCCCAGGTGTGCAGTGCGTATGGCAATGTCGGCCACACCTCGTACGATTTTGTGGAAGTCGGTGGTGACCTGTAGTTCTACGGAGCAGCCTGGGTGCTGCGCGGTGAAGCGGCTGGCGGCTTCGAGCACGCTGGCAGAAAAGCCTTCGCCGGCGCTCACCAGCACGGTGCCGCTGAGGGCTGCTGGCGTGCCGTCGACGGCGGCCTGGCGTCGCAGGCCGGATTCGGCTGCCAGGGCGACGTCCACCAGCGCTTGGCCTCGGGAGGTGAGCCGGCAGCCTTCCACGCCGCGTTCCACCAGTGGTTCGCCCAGGGCGGTTTCCAGTTGGGTGAGGCGGCGGGAGACGGTAGAGGCCGCGATGTCGAGTAACTGGCCTGCCTGTAAAAAGCTGCCGCGCCGTGAGACTGCCAGCAGCAGTCGAAGATCGTCCCAATTTGCATGCAATGCCATATCTCCGCGCTTCCCTGGTGTGCAGATGTGCAAAGCCATTATGCCGCAGGCGCTGTTTTTACGGCGCGGGCTCGCGGGTATATCTACTGGCCTTCTCAACAAATGGAATGGCCTGTATGAACACGAACCCCAATCGCTTGCACAGCACCTTTGTGACCGGTGCCACCGGCTTGCTGGGCAATAACCTGGTACGGGAGCTGGTCGCACGGGGTTATGCGGTGAAGGCGCTGGTGCGCTCGGCGGCCAAGGGCGCGCAGCAGTTCGGCGATGTGCCGGGCGTGGAGCAGGTGGTGGGAGACATGGCAGATGTGGATGCCTTCGCGGCGGCGTTGCAAGGCTGCGATACGGTGTTTCACTGCGCGGCGTTCTTTCGGGATAACTACAAGGGCGGCAGCCATTGGGAGGAGCTGGAAAAGATCAATGTCGTCGGTACGCGAGCGCTGCTGCAACAGGCCTATGACGCCGGTGTGCGACGGTTTGTGCATACCTCGTCGATTGCCGTGCTCGACGGTGCCCCCGGTACGCCGATCGACGAGACGTGCCTGCGGGCCGAAGCCGATGCGGACGACTACTACCGCAGCAAGATCCTGGCTGAGCGGGAGGTGTTGAGGTTTCTTGAAAGCCATCCGCAGATGCACGCCTGCATGGTCTTGCCCGGTTGGATGTGGGGGCCGGGTGACCGTGGGCCGACGTCTTCGGGGCAGTTGGTGAGGGACGTGATCAACGGCAAGTTGCCGGGGCTGATTCCTGGCACCTTTTCTCTGGTCGATGCCCGCGATGTGGCCTGGGCGCACATTGCTGCCGCCCAAAGCGGGCGACGGGGCGAGCGTTATCTCGCGGCCGGTCGCAACTTGACCATGCGCCAGCTGATGCCTGTGCTGGGGCGTATTGCCGGGGTCAAGGTGCCCTCCCGCCAGCTGCCGCTGCCCGCGCTGTACCTGTTGGCAGCGGTGCAAGAGGCCTATGCCTACGTGACCGGAAAGCCCATTTTGCTGAGCATGGCGACGTTGCGGCTGTTGATACGCGAGGAGCACCGTACCCGCTTTGACCACCGCAAAAGTGAAGAGGAACTGGGGCTGAGTTTTCGCGTGCTGGAGCAGACCCTCACGGACACGGTGGCGTGGTCCCGGGCCTACGGCGGATTGTAATAAAAAGCCCCAGGCCGACAGGCCTGGGGCTGGTTCGTGGCGGCAGGTTCAATGCTGTTGCAACGCCTCTAGCCGTGCCGGCAAGTCCTCCTGCGGGAAGCGTTGGTACAGCGCCAGCAGTTTCTCGTCCGCCGCCTTGGTTTCCCCCGCTCGACGCAGGTTCACAATCTCCTGCAGGCCTTCTTCCAACGTAGGCAGTGTCCGTTTGCTGAGTTTTGCCGCTGGCTGATCCGCCAATGCGCTTTCGGCTTGAGCAGGAGCGCTTTCAACCCTAGGCGCTACGGCCATGCGGGCCATTGGCGCGGGTGCGGAAAACGCTTGCGGCGCCGGGTGAGCCGCTTCTTCGTGGCGCGGCGCGGAGAATGTCGCGGTGGAGATTTCAGGTTGCGGCACGGGGGAGCGCATGACCACGCCGATCATCAGTGCCAACCCGGCGACGGTGGCGAATGCCATTTGCCAGCGCGGGCGTTGGCAGGCTTGCAGCCAGCGTTGCCACAGGCTGGGTTGCGGCTGCGGGGCTTCGCGGCGGGCGGCGTTGAGGATGAAGGCGTCGAGGGACGCGGGCGGTTCGCCCGTGCTGTGTTGACGGTAGTGCTGGAGCAGCGCGTCGTCCGGGGTGTGTCGGGAGTCAGTCATACAGGTACCTCCTCGGCCAGCAGGCGCCGCAATTTTTGCAGGGCGTAGCGCAGGCGGCTTTTTACGGTTTCCAGCGGGGCGCCGGTGAGGGTGGCGATTTGCGGTACTTCGAGCTCGCCGTGCAGGCGCAGCAGAAACACTTCGCGCTGGTCTTCGGGCAACGCTTGCAGGGCCGCGTCGAGGCGCGCCTGGTCGCGGCTGAGGGTCAGTTGCTGCTCGGGGCCGTCGCTGTCGTCGGCCTGGGCGTGCAGCTGTTCATCGTAGCTGTCATGCAGGGGGTTGTGGATGCCGTGCTTGCGCCAATGGTCGATCAGGCGGTTGCGGGCGATCTGGAACAACCAGGTGCGAAAACTCGCCCGGCCTTGTGGCTGGGTGGTGCTGCGGATGAGGCTGAGCCAGGTGTCCTGGTAGATTTCTTCGGCCAGTTCGGCTTTGTTGCACAGGGACACGAGGAAACGGTACAGGCCCTGGCGGTGGCGGCTGTACAAAGCTTCGAAGGCGGCAGCGTCACCGGTTCGGTAGCGGGCCAGCAGCGATTCGTCGCTGGGTGAGTCGTCTGGAACGGCCATGTAGTGGGCGAACTCCTTTTGGTCAGCCGAAGCAGGGTTAGTGTGGGAGCTGGCTTGTCGAATCGTCGCAACGCTGCGATGGCATCCACTCAGTGTGCCTGGTGAACCGAGTTGTCTGCATCGCAGGCAAGCCAGCTCCCACATTGGTTCATTGTTGTGTTCGAGATTCGGGTTTGAGGCTTTGGGCCAGCTCCACCAGTTGCACGAATTCGTTGCGCAGCCCGAACGGGTCATCGCCGCGGGCCGAGCGCGCCAGTTTGGCGGTGTCTTGCAAGCTCATGGTGCCAGTGTAGCGGCCATCGCCCTTGAGCTGTTGGGCGAAGGCGGCCACGGCAGACGAGAAACGCAGGTCGTCGCTGGCCGGGGCAGCCTGGTTGGCGATGGGGCGTTCGATCAACTGGCTGTTACCGCCCGCAGCTGGTTTGTAGCGCACCCGCAGCATCGCCAGCTCATCGGACTTGCCTTCGGTCGCAGGCGCGTCGGCGTAACGCAGAGGTTCCAACCAGCCCTTCTCGCCCTTGGGCACGATTTCATACAGCGCGGTCACCGTGTGCCCTGCGCCAATCTCGCCGGCATCGACCTTGTCGTTGTTGAAATCCTCACGTTTCAGGGCGCGGTTTTCATAACCCAGCAGGCGGTATTCGCTGACCTGGGCCGGGTTGAATTCCACCTGCAGTTTCACATCCCGCGCCACCACGGCCAGGGTAGAACTGAGTTGCTCCACCAGCACTTTGCGCGCTTCGCGCAGGTTGTCGATGTAGGCGTAGTTGCCGTCGCCCGCGTCGGCCAGTTGTTCCATCAGGTGTTCGTTGTAGTTGTCCACGCCAAAGCCGAGGGTGGTCAGCGATACGCCGCTTTTGCGCTGGGCCACGGCCATTTGCTTGAGGCTGTCAAAATCGCTGATGCCCACGTTGAAGTCACCGTCGGTGGCCAGCAGGATGCGGTTGATGCCGTTAGCGATAAAGCCTTCGCGGGCCATCTGGTAGGCCAGTTCGATGCCGGACGCGCCCGCCGTGGAACCGCCGGCGGTGAGTTGGTCGATGGCGTTGCGGATCTTGGCTTTTTCACTGCCCGAGGTGGGCTTGAGCACCACGCGGGATTCACCGGCGTAGACCACCAGTGACACGCGGTCCTGATCACGCAGTTGATCCACCAGTAATTTCAGCGTGCTTTTGACCAGCGGCAAGCCTTCGCGACGGTCCATGGAGCCGGACACGTCCACCAGGAACACCAGGTTGGCGGGCGCCAGTTCGGCCACGGGTTTATCGGAGGCCTTGATGCCGATGCGCAGCAGTTTTGTGCGCGGGTTCCATGGCGTGGTGGCGACTTCGGTGGTGACGCCAAAGGGCGAACCATCGGTGGGCAGCGCGTAATTGTAGGGAAAGTAGTTGACCATTTCCTCCAATCGCACCGCGCCTTCGGGCGGTAGACGGCCTTGGTTGAGGAAGCGCCGTACGTTGGCGTAGCTGCCCGTGTCGACATCCACGCTGAAGGTGGAGACCGGAGTTTCGGCGACGCGGTGCACGGGGTTGTCGGGCAGGTTGGCGTATTGCTCGCGGGGTTCGCTGCGGTCATTCATCATCGCCATTTCACGCACCATCATCGGTGCCGGCATGGCCATGCGTTTGGCCATCGCGCCCTCAACCGGCGGGCTGTACAGCTCGGCGACGGGTTGTGCGGGTTTGGCCACCTCGGGAGAGGAAGACAGCCCACACCCGGCCAGCGCTACCAGCAGGGTGACGGTGAAGCCTTGGGCAGCGGGACGCAGGTAAAGCAGAGGGCGGGACATGGGGCTGAACCTCGTGAATGAATGAGCCGTTCACAAGGTCAGACGCGACATAGGTTGGGTTCGGGTTAAACCCTTGAAATTCACCCCGATCAATGTGGGAGCTGGCTTGCCTGCGATAGCGGTGTGTCAGGCAGCCTTTCCAGCACTGGCCCACCGCTATCGCAGGCAAGCCAGCTCCCACAGTTGAATGGCGGTGTTCTCTTAGTCCGTGCCGTATTTCGGGTTACGCGGGCCATACAAGATGCCGGTGCGCTGCCCTGCCGACAGCAACCGCGCACTGGTGATACCGGCAATCGGGTGCGCCGCATCGGTAGAGCTGTTGATCACTTGCTTGACCGCCGCCGTGATCAGCATGCCCACCAGGCCGCCGCCGTTGTTGTTGCCCTCCTCGCTCGACGCCCGCGCCGAACCGGTCCACAGGGTGGTGCCGGTGCGCAGGTCCACCAGTTTGGCCGAGGCCGTCACCGAGGTGTCGCTGGAGATCAGCATGTACTGAGTGCCGTACTCGCTGATGGTGATGTACAGCGCCGCGTCCGCACCAAAGATGTCATGCAGCTTGGCCGGTTGTACGGCCTGGATATCGTTGGCGGTGGTCAGGCCGTTCTGACGGAAGGTTTCGTCCACCAGGGCAATCGGCAACACGTAGTAGCCGGCTTCGGCCAGCGGGTAGGTGACTTGCGACACCAGGCTGTAGGACGCCTGCACTTCCGGCGATTCATTGATCGGCGGCAGTACCAGGATCGACTTGGGCCGCGCCTGTTTGTACGCCGAATAATCAACCGTCTTGGGCGCGGCACAACCGCCGAGCAACGCCAGGGCCAGTAAGGCGCCGGTGAGTTTTAACAGGCTCATTTGGTGGCGACTCCGGCTTTGGCGTTTTTCAACAGAAAGTCCATGTACGCAGCAGACTCGGGGAACAGCGCCTTCTCGGTGCGAAACTCCTGCACCATCTGGTCATCCTTGCCCATGTTCATGTACAGCATGCCCAGGTGCGCGTGGTAACCCGGCGGCGCCTTGCGGCCACTGGCGTTGATCTTCTGCAGATCGCGCTCCAGTGCTTCCACCTGAGCTTCCTTGGGCTCGCCTTTGAAGTACTCGTAAACCTGCGGCTGGTAGCTCTCCCATTGATACAGGGGCTGGGGCGCCGTCTGGCACCCGGTTACCGTTGCGACTGCTGCCAGCGTCAGCGCTAACTTCACTGCCTTGCTCATCCGTGTACTGCTCCTTGTGGTGTGGCTGATCAGTTACGCGGGTTCCAGGCGCCGGCGTTGATGCCGTCGACCAGGCGGTTGATCGCTTCGCGCATGGCCAGGTCCAGCACCTTGCCATTGAGGGTGGAGTCATAGCTGGCGGTGCCGCCGAAGCCGATCACTTCACGGTTGGACAGCGCGTACTCACCAGCGCCCTGGGTGGAATACACCACTTCGGAGGTATTGATGTTGACGATATTCAACGCGACTTTGGCGTAGGCCACTTGGGTCTTGCCACGGCCGAGAATGCCGAAAAACTGGCGGTCGCCGGTTTCTTTGCGGCCGAATTCGGTCACATCGCCAGTTACCACATAGTCAGCGCCCTTGAGCTTCTGCACGGTGCCTTTGATTTTGGCTTCCTGGGAGATTTCGCCCATGTTGTCGCGGTCCAGCACGCTGAAGCGGTTGGTCTGCTGCAAGTGGGTGATGAGGATGGTCTTGGCCTGGCCGCCGAGACGGTCAACGCCATCGGAGAAGATGCCGCGCATGTAGCTGGAGCGGTTATCGAACTTACCCACGGCAATCGGCACACGCACGCCGGAATAGGCAACGTGGGCGCTGGCGACTTGCTCCACCGGCATCGCGCGGTTGCTCTCGGTGGCACAACCGGCCACGGTCAACAGCGCCGCGGCGGTGAGGCCCGACAGCAGGATTTTGGACAGTGTCTTCACAGGGTGCTCCTTGGGTGAGGAAATCAGCGTTGCTGGGTTTTCCAAGGAGAAAGGCAGCCTGAAAACGCACTGGCCTGAATTCTTCCCTGAAAGACGGTGATGCAACGGCTGCGGCATTTTACGGGGTTGAGAGCGGTTCTCAAGTTGTTTCGGCCATAGGTGGGTGGCTTACCCTACTGCCGACCGCAATACTCAAAGCAACGAAGATCAAATGTGGGAGCTGGCTTGCCTGCGAAAGCGGCAGTGCAGCAACAGATGCAGCGACTGACCCACCGCCTTCGCGGGCAAGCCCAATGCCGATCAATTAAACGAACGCAATGCCCAAAGCAACGAAGATCCAATGTGGGAGCTGGCTTGCCTGCGAAAGCGATAGTGCAGCAACAGATGCAGCGACTGACACACCGCCTTCGCGGGCAAGCCCAATGCCGATCAATTAAACGAACGCAATGCCCAAAGCAACGAAGATCCAATGTGGGAGCTGGCTTGCCTGCGATAGCGTTAGTGCAGTAGTAGTTGCGGTGACTGACACACCGCCTTCGCGGGCAAGCCCAATGCCGATCAATTAAACGAACGCAATGCCCAAAGCAACGAAGATCCAATGTGGGAGCTGGCTTGCCTGCGAAAGCGATAGTGCAGCAACAGATGCAGCGACTGACACACCGCCTTCGCGGGCAAGCCCAATGCCGATCAATTAAACGAACGCAATGCCCAAAGCAACGAAGATCCAATGTGGGAGCTGGCTTGCCTGCGAAAGCGGTAGTGCAGCAACAGATGCAGCGACTGACACACCGCCTTCGCGGGCAAGCCCGCTCCCACAGGGGAACTGCGCTTAACCCTGACTGGTATTAGTCCAAGCCCGCCCACCAACAGCAGCCAGCCTTCGCACAGCCCTACTTGAGCTCCTTCACCAGGTACTGCGCAGAAATCTGCGTAATCCCGGTCAACGCCCGGCGCAAAGCTTCCGGGTCCGTGCGGTAGGTTAACGGTGTATAGCCATAAACGTTCTGACCATTAAACGGCGTGACCGCTTCAAAGGTGCGCCAGATCATCTCATCGCCCCGATCCATCTGCGCTAACACGTTAAGGGTCGGATAAATCACACTGCTGAAACCCTGGGTCAGGCGAAAGCCCCACTCGGACACAGTCAGCTGAATCTGCGCATCGGCGGGCTCATCATCGCCGACCACCTTGAGCGTCGACGTCTTACCCAACTCATCGACAAAGCCCTGTTTGAGCAACACGCCTACATCGAGTTTTTCCGCCTCCATCACCGTCAGAATAGCCACCGGCGTCGGCATCTCGGCCAACTGCCCAAGCTTCATGCCGCCGGCAAACCCGGCGCCACTCAACGCCGCAGTACCCAGCTTGGACGCCCCGCTGGTCATGCCAACACCCGCGCCAACCCCGGCACCCAGGGCCGCGCCCCAGGCCTGTTCGCGGCCGAAGTACACCATGTTCTTTTCCCACTTCACGGGCAGGACTTTGACGGTCTTGATCTGCGCGCGGTTTTCGGGAGTGAGGGGGTGGCTGACGCAGCCGCCGAGGATGAGGGTGGTGAGGAGAATGAAAAGGAGGTTTTTCACATCAGTCCTTTAATGTTTGCAGTGAATACGAGAAGTCGGCAGAGCCTGGACCCTGCCGACACACTGGCTCAACTCATTTGCTTTCTTTGGCAATGGTGCCCAAGGACGCATCCTTGACCAGGTAACGGCCTTCGACTTCGCTCAGCGCTTTGAGGCTGTTACGCGCCACGGCGAAGCCCATTTCGACTTCCTGCTTGAGGTAAACCACCTCACCCGCTTTGACATCAATCGGCATGTCCGCCCAGTTTTCAGCCTTGGAGCTGATCACGTGTTTGCCCGGCGTCACGAAAAAATAGATGTACTGGTTACCACGGTTGTAACCCATCTCCGAGTCGGCTTCCTTGTCATCCAGGAACACATTGAACCGCACCATCATCCCGACATTGCTAGGGCGCACGACGTACACCAAACCTTTATCGGCCACGGCAGCCTTGGGCAGCGAATAGTTCGCCACGTCAGCCTGCATCTTCTCCACCGACGGCGTCGAGGAACAGCCAAACAGCGTGGCAAGGGACAGAACGACAGCGGCTTTGCAGAACAACTTGATCATGTATTTCTTCCTTGTGGGTAACGGTGGAGCGGTTTTGAGAGTGCCGATGATGGCGGGATCTCATTTTTATGGCATGGCCCGAAGCATTGTGCCATTGCTGTGATGCCTTGCGCGGTTTTGGGTGAGGGGCTTATAGTCCGGCCGTCGCCCATACGGCGATCAGGTTTGGCGACCTGACAACAGAGTGCAAAAGCAATCCGCTTCATGCAGGTGTTTTTGCACCCGCAAAGCTGTGCTCGTTATGGCGGCTGTGCGCGGGAGACCTTCGGGTCTGCCGGTTTACTCTGTTGCCGGTTCGCCAACCTGCGTACAGCTGCCACCCATTCGTTTGGCGACGATTGAGTGGTGGCTTCAACCACCAAAAACAGAGTGTTAAGTATGAATAGATACATGCCCCTAACCGGCCACGACTGCACCGTCCCAGCCCTGATCATCGACACCCAGGCACCTCTCGACGTCCTTCACGACGCCGCCGTGCACCGCATTCGGGCCGTCACCCAACTGCTGGAAAACCTGGCCTTCCGCGAACAACTCAGCAGCGATGCCGTAGTGCTTTCAGACTTCGCCCACTTGCTGGCCATTCCGCTGCGCGATGGGTGTGATTTGCTGGATGTCATCAGTCGCAGGCTTAATGCCGATCCGTCCTGAGTGAAAACCGGGCGGCCTTTGTGTCGCCCGCTTTGTGCTCAATTCCCTTGGCCCCTGTCTTTATCGTTAGACTCACGCTCTTTACGATTTTTCAACCAGGACTGTATCCAAACTCCTACCCCAGTAGGTATTGCGTAAATGAAAAAGGTGAAAAAGGGGACAGATTTATTTAGTGCGCCTTTAAACTCTAATTTAAATAAATCTGCCCCCTTTTCGTTTGCAATCAAAACTGCAATACACCAACCAATTTGACTAGACAAAAAATCAAACCACTAAGCTCTTTATTCGATCACCCGCACTGAGTAGTTCGTCGGCAGAAAGCGGAGTATAACTAATTACAATCAAAACCCCCTCTTCAAACTCACACACTTCTTCTACATAACCATTCAACAAATCAACAAGTTCACGAGGCCCTTTTTCAAAGGCGCGAAAACACAACTCCTTATCGAAATAATTCGCTGCATTTATACGAAAAACGCCATCCCTACCGTTAACGTCTTTTTTTGTAGCATCACAAGCTTCCAACACTAAAGGCCAATCGCTCCTCGTAACACTCCAATCATGTAAAGCTGAGCGATAGGAGCCAAACGCCTTTATATAAACAGGAAAAACAACCTTCAACAAATACGAATAGTCGACTTTGGAGTCTGTAAATTCAATAAATAGCGTATCATCAAACTGCGCATCATCTTGGAGATACTTCTGATCTCGCAGAGCATATGAAATTCGACCTTTAACGCCGACTGGAAGTAGCTTATCCAATGACACCGAGGTCACCAACTCGCTTCCAATAGGGGGAACTTCAAAGGCATCGTTCAAACTCCACGGAACGCCCAAATCGCCTATAGCTCTCAAAAAATCTTTATGCCTCTCTTCGATAGACTCTGAAACACTAGGTCTATGCCGAAACTCAAGCTTATATTTAGTCATTACCGTGCCACCCTTACAGAAATATTTCGAACAAAAGGGGACAGATTTATTTAATATGCTTTTCAACTCTAATTTAAATAAATCTGTCTCCTTTTCTCACCTTTTCTCAAACCCTTAACCTTTCCTGATCATTCCCATCGACTTCAACTATCTGAAAATGGAGCGGCGAGCAGTACCGCCTCGATTTCATCAGACGCTTTTTTTCCCCATTCCTTATTAATCCTACTAAGTTCCGAGAGGTACTTTTCAAAAATCATTATTCTGGAGTCTTTTCCGGCAGCACGATGGGAGAGCTCGTAATCTACCGCCATATTGAAAGCTACACGACTGATTATCCAAAAGAGAAGTTCATCCAGCGAATGCGTGTGCTTTCTGAAAATCTCATAACCTCTTTCTGAGGAGACATATTCAAAACCCTCACTTTTAAACTCCACGTGAGGAGTACCATCTTCGGGGGAGCTCTCTCTAACCAACAGCATAGACTTAGGCGCTCCCAACTTAGCGCCTATCAAACTCACGGTTTTCTGCAGCTCACCGAAATTGGAAACCATACTAATTCGTTCGTCTCAACAAAAGGGGACTGATTTATTTAATGCACCTTTAAACTCTAATTTAAATAAATCCGCCCCCTTTTCTCTCTTTTCTTTACCCTTAAAACAGCAGTTAAAAGACATAACATCCTTTTACGTTAGAAGTTTCGTATCTCCATGACTTTATTAGCCGATCCGCAGCGACAAAAACCGAATATCGGCAATCTCTAATCCAAGTTATGTAATACCGCCTGCCTCCGTTTTCATCAACAACCTTATCAAAGGTCTTATTTTTATTTACAGGCGACCAATATGAGTCGCCACATCCTCGAGTGCAGTCTTTGTAAAGGTGGGAATCGAAATGAGTACCTACCCATAGATTCATTCCATTTTCCCAATTGGAATGGGAAGGTGCGCAGCCAGCCAAGGCCGACAATAATACTACTAAAAGCCATTTATTAATTTTCACGCTTTTTCTCCGACTCAATTGCTGGGCGCTACTTATCGTACAGTGCTCCATAATTTACAAGCAGAGCAGGCGGCACGAACAAAAGGGGACAGATTTATTTAATAGGTATTTTTCAACTCTAACTTAAATAAATTCTTCCCCTTTTTTTCAGTCTCCTTTTTTCATTTCCACATTATTGCTAACACACCCTCATCTCTAACCCAAAAAAATCTATCCTACCTTTTAAAATACAACACTTGGAAATACTTTACGAAACATATGCTGTATCGCTGGCAACCGGGCTAGTTCGTCCAACATTTCGGCAGCCGAAAGCGGCATATCGTAGGGTACCGTGCCACGGAGCAGTGCTATTCCATATAAGGCATATTCCTCGTTTTTAGAGTGACTCCAATTTGGAACATAGCCAATTACTTTGTAGATCTTGAAAATAGGCTCATCAAACTCAATCAAATCATATAAAAAATCTGGAGCTCCCTCCGCCCCTAAAAATCCTGCGCACCACGATTGTAACTCTGATCTATCAATAGCCTCGCAGAACAGACAGGTAATTACAAACCCTAAAAGCTCATCACTGTAACGCTCAGTTTTTTCTATAATCACTTTCCGCCCCCCATAGCTTCACCACCTATGTGTCCAATTTTGCTGTGAACAAAAGGGGACTGAACGAAAGGGGACAGATTTATTTAATATACCTTTCAACTCTAACTTAAATAAATCTGTCCCCTTTTCCTTGAGTGAAAATCGGGCGGCCTTTGTGTCGCCCGCTTTGTGCGTGAGCAATCCAACCAAAAAACCGGTCCACTTTTTTCGTCATTTCACGCAGCAAACTTGATCATCAGAAAGATAATAAAGTCCCTCCAGTTTTCCGCAAATGGAAGGAAGACCAAAAATCGGTTCTGAGGTATAAGAAATAGGCAACTCGGATCTAATCAAATCGGCGAACTCCGAACTTTCCCACGCGGGAGTTACTATACCGTTCCAAAAACTTACGGCCTCTCCCGTTCCAGACAATACAACAGGCCTCAAGTATTCAACTGCAAGATTGGAGTCCCAATACAAATAACCGCAATACACAGAGCCATTTTCACCAAAAAAATCAGCTCGAACGATAATCTGAAAGTCTGAGCACGTTTCCTGTTCGGCGAGGGGGCGTATAGTTAATTCGTCCTCCACGGTGTCGTCCATCGGAAAGAACCAAACGCTATAACTACCAAGATCATCAATCGTCAGCTCACATACTTGTTTATCCGTCATAACTCGCCGCGCCCTATGCAATTAAGCACAACAAAATAGGACAGGTTTATCTGATACACTTTCCCAGCTAAAATTTAAATAAATCTGTGCCATTTTCTCTCTATCCCTTATAGCGCCTATTGGTTTAAGTCAGCCATTAGTTTAGCTATCACTAACTCGAAAGCATTCTGCAAAGCGCTACGGAGAGCTTCAGGGTTTGTTGCGTACTCCTGAGGTGTATACGCCTGGACATTTCCCTCACTGAACGCTGTTACAGTTTCGAAATTCCTCCAAACTACTGCGTCGCCGAGCTTCATGGTCGCTACAATGCCCACTGTGGGATAAAGCTCTGCACTGTAGTTTTTCAAGGCAAAGCCCCATTCGGACACGACAAATTCTATATGCGCATCGGCCCGGCCGCCCTCCGGTTCAACTTTGAATAAATGCTCAGCACTGATCCGTGCCTCCAACAGTTGTTTGAACAACTGCCTTGGATCTATTTCGTTACGCTGCAAGTTCAACAAAATTGCCTGCCGTGGACTTGAAGCTCCACCATCAGCCACTTTCGCGCCCGCTGCCACACCCACGCCAGCCATAGCACTGGTAGCGACTTTGGACGAATCCGATGCCATTCCCACAGCCACCCCGGCACCGGCACCTAAGCCGGCCCCCCAGGCTTGATCCATGCTGGTGTACTTGAACTGCTGCTCCGAAAACGAGGCAGGCAAAATAGTGACAGTCGTGATTTTATGGCGGTTTTCAATGCTCAGGTCTTGTGTTACGCAGCCAACCAGCAGAAATAAAGTGCAAAAAACTACGAAAATTTTTTTCATACATAACACTCTTGAAAGTTAGGCGAACTTGAAAACTAAACCCAAAAGGCTTACCCCCCTAAATAAACGCAACTTCGCCCATCAAATCTTGACGCCCACCTTAGTTATAGCACGACGAAAGGCCATTTTTGTGTCAGATTCACGAATAAATCGCCTCAACACCACGACTAAACATAGCGAAACTTCCAGAGATCACCGCTCTTCATCCAATATCTCTCAGCATCTGGTATTAAAAAACTAAAATCTGAACACTTGGATGTCCAATCAGAATATGAGAGTTCCTCGTGGAATCGGTCTTGATCCATATGCATATATATTCTTCTATCAAAATTAATATAGAATACGGGCAACCTAGACGCTACACGGCCAACAAGACCGAATATATCCGCACTCAAACTCGCGCCTGACAAAAAGTAGCCCTCAACCTCTTTCAACAACCGGGGTAAACTACAGTCGTCATCCAGCTCAAAAATTTTTGAAAGGTCTTCACCCGTCAACACACCTTCACTAACACTATTTAGATACTGCGAAAAATTATCGGCTGTTAGCTTTAAAATTCCACCACGGAACACCCTACACGCTTCTTCATACTGCGCCTGGGTTATATGCCCTTTATCCAAATATGCGCGATAGTCTTTTTCCGCATCCAATGAAAAGTTATACTTATAATCCAAAACCCAATAACACTTAGCACCACTTACAAAAAAACAGATACTTTTCTCACCAGACCATAAACCATCAAGCACTTCTTTATTTAAATTCAATTCCCGAACTCCTTTAAAAATTCTTCATGAGCGTAAATGCGGGCGTTGCTTGAGTGCTTTTCAAGCAACGATTCCCACACCTTAGGAAGTTCCAGGGCTGTCCCAGGTTGGTCGGATCTACAATTTTAGGCGCTGACGGGTCTCGGTTGACTCCTGGAATCGGACGTTGAGGAACTGCGTTAGCCATAATTTCACTATGGAGTTTAGCATCGACATCAAATACAACCACGATAGAAAAAGGGGACAGATTTATTTAATATGCTTTTCAACTCTAACATAAATAACGCCCCCCTTTTCTACTCTCGTTTAAGCACTTTAATCGCACCATAACTTTCTGGTCGAAACCCACTTGGCCAGACAGTAGCGTCATTATACGTAGCGCCCAAAAAAAACGCCTCTTCGATTCTATTTGCACAAAGATCAGCGCCACATAAATTTGATCTAATAAAGCTAGCACCACCAATATCAGCACCATCAAAACTTGCACATGAAAGATTTGCACCGGCAAAATCAGCAAATGCTGCCATTGCGCCTGCGAAAGAAGTATTACTCATAACTGAATTCATAAAATTTGAATTCATCAGAGCTGCTCGATCAAATATAGCTCGATCTATAAACGCGT
This sequence comes from Pseudomonas sp. KT_2_4, assembly GCF_041410225.1. Classification (NCBI taxonomy): domain Bacteria; kingdom Pseudomonadati; phylum Pseudomonadota; class Gammaproteobacteria; order Pseudomonadales; family Pseudomonadaceae; genus Pseudomonas; species Pseudomonas sp. KT_2_4. Next base: position 4,020,293 of record NZ_CP166962.1, on the reverse strand, counting down.
TAACAAATGAGGCACTTCTCAGATTCGAACCAGAAAAGTCGGCACTTCCAATATTAAGCTCATCAAATATAGCGCGATGCAACTGCAACCCTTTCAAACTTGCACCAACAAAACCATTTAAAGGTAGAGTTAATATCTCGCCCGTCTCAAAATTAATATTAATCATTTATCCCCCCAATCCACCGGATCCACCTTCACCTCAGACATTGGCTTAGTTAAGCCAGCTTTATTCGGCGGTAATGTTCCAACAAAATGGGACAGATTTATTTAATAGGCTTTTCAACTTTAATTTAAATAAATTTGTCCCATTTTTTAGTCCCCTTTTTTCATTTCCACATTATTGCTAACACACCCTCATCTCTACCCCAAAAAAATCTATCCTACCTTTTAAAATACAACACTTGGAAATACTTTACGAAACATATGCTGTATCGCTGGCAACCGGGCTAGCTCGTCCAACATTTCGGTAGCCGAAAGCGGCATATCGTAGGGTACCGTGCCACGGAGCAGTGCTATTCCATATAAAGCATATTCCTCGTTTTTAGAGCGACTCCAATTTGGAACATAGCCAATTACTTTGTAGATCTTGAAAATAGGCTCATCAAATTCAATCAAATCATATAAAAAATCTGGAGCTCCCTCCTCCCCTAAAAATCCTGCGCACCACGATTGTAACTCCAATCTATCAATAGCCTCGCAGAACAGACAGGTGATTACAAACCCTAAAAGTTCATCACTGTAACGATCAGTTCTTTCTGTAATCACTTTCCGCCCTCGAATCTCCCCTTTTTTAGGGGGGATAGATATTATCTAATAGGTCTTGTACTGCCATAACAGATCTAAATACATTTCCCCCACTCTTTTATTTTCGACAAACAAAGAACTTATCTTCACTGAGATACCCAATACCGCCTAAGCGCCAAAATTCGAAATATGAACGAAAGTCAAAATCCAGATTTATTAAAGGCTGCCCCATATACCAAGCCAAATAATAATCAGCGGCAACTCCGTAAAGGGCCTCAAACAGTGCGTACTCTTGCTCTGTTTTTAGCAACCTGCAATCCCTGACCTGATCCCCCACCAGTTCAAGTATCCAGTTGCTGGGAACGTCTAATTTATCATAATCGTTAAATTGATCTTTACTTCCATACAACAGTTTTGCACGTTGGCATATCCCGTATAACTCGTCGTCTCCAAGAGACTTACAGAAACTTGCCTGAGCTTGCAACCAGAGTTTTGCCTTTTGCATCAATTCAAAGTCGCTAGATTCAATCGTCGGGCATAGATATAACTTATCTTCAAGCGTACCAGCTTGGATCACCTCATTCACGCGCGATACCAAACTGTCAGCTTGAGGAAAATAGCTTAACGCTTCAGTAATTTCAGTTAGAGAAGAATGTACTTTGAACAGAGCTAAAAAATGCGACTTATCAAAATAAGTTCTTCCCTCACAAAAAGCGCACCAGTCATTTAAAAGGGTAGGCATTAATTTCTTCCTCTTGGTAACTCCGGCAAAAGAGAAGGATCGATTTTCCATCGATCGCGCAATGCCGTTACGCCCTTATTAAATTCGTTTAGGGACTTACTGTTATCAATAACAGCTTTTAGCTCATTATGGAAAGCACCTGAAGCATTCCCACCGTGACCGCCTGGTACCCCATCAATAGGGTTGACCCATGTCAATTCGGATGTTTTTGTTCTGAAACGCTGAATTTCACTCATCGGCACCCCCCATTGTTTGAATTCAGGAGCGCGACAAACCATACACCACTCATGCAAACCTCCTGGCTGACGAATTCTCGCCTCAATTGCCTCTCGGGTAGCCCTGTTTTCCCAAAGCACGTCTAGCTCTGCTGGCGACAGGTCGTCAAACCAACGTGTGAAAGCGCCGTTACGAACGCTAGGCACTTTGCCGTCAGGCACAAGCTCTTGAAACGTCCGGTCAGTGTGGCTTTCGCTTACAGGCGATCCGGCAGAAGGCACCTCATGAATCGAACAGCTTCCCGCATTACAGGTATAACAAGGCCCAATGTTATGTACCCAGGTACTTAGCTTGCCAACATAGAACGTATGTCCAATATCCACCGTCAGGTTGTACGTTTTACCCTGCGACTGCAGCAGCTTTATTGATACAACGGAGATCGAAGCCTCTTGAGTCGCCCCATCCCCCAACGACTGCAGTTGATCACCCGGCTTGAGCTCTATAAGTGGCACAAAGCCTTTGCGCTTAGGCACGTAGAACGGATGACCCGGCGTCACTTGCAGAGTCTCAGTGATACCTTGACCGGCACTGCCGTTCTTCACAAGCGTCAGCTGATAGATCGGTTGATCCGTGCGAATGTGGGTTGCTGAGACCTTCGACGCGAACGGCTCACCGCCTTCTTCAGGTTTAGTCCAGACGACGTCGCCCACCCTGAGCGCGTCAATGGCTCGTTCACCATCAGGGGTGGCGACCATAGTCCCGGCTGCAAAACAGCATGGGCTATAGCCTGCTAATTTGGCCTGTGCTTGGTTGGCAAACTGTTCAGTCCCCTTACCCGCCGCCGCATCCAAGCCTTTACCAGCGGCTGACTCAATGCCCTTTCCGGCAACAGTTTCTGCAGCCTTGCCAGCGATAGCCTCCGTACCTTTAACCGCTAATGCGTCGCGCGCGGCCAACTCTTTGATTGCGCTTAACAATGCTCCCTTGCCTACTCCACCTATGGGCATAAGCTCAGCAAGCAGCTTGAGATCAATATCTGAATTAATGCCACCACTTGCCAAAACACGTAGCCGGTCTATTTGCTCTGCTTGGGAGGCGGCGTCAGAACTGAGCGCGGCGATCTCAGGGAGTTTCGTGATAGCCGTACGCTCTCCGTATTGCTCGGACCACGCATCAGGCACAACACCCATGCCACCAGGTTCGTTGTTGTAGGTTGTGTTACTTGAAGGATTGAACAGCAGCGAATCCTTGTACTGCTTTTCTGTGGACTTGAACGCAACGACCTGATCCCCGTTGGCAACAATGGGGCTGCCATCTCCCCAGGTCAGCAGGACTTTCTCGTTTTGCAGCTTGGTGATAACTCCCCGCGCAACAGTCAGGTCGTCACCTAATGCTTGCCCTTCAGGGTTAGAAGGACCGTAACCGGCCAGAATCCCTTGAAGCTCATTGTTGGTTTTCTGATCGACCTCGCCTCCGGCAACAAACGTTAGGAGCGCATCCCACTCAAAACCAGATCGGCTTTGACCTTTGGTGGCATCTAAACTCTTGGCCTCTTGGGCCAGTCGTTTCTCTTCTTGAACGTGCAACTTGCGGTTGTATGACTGTGCATTCCCAGCGATTTCCGAGCCCATGGCGACATCGCCATCAACACTCGCGGCAGCGAGCAATCCCACCAGTTTCGAAGCCGCATTGACCAGACGATCGTGTTCCGCTGGATCATTGCCACTGAGCAAAGGCGACTTATCCAACGCCACAATAAGGGCTTCGTTAGCACCCGCAGCCATCGCTCCCGTTTTAAAGTCGCCGCCCATTGCTTCTGAAAGCAAACCACCTACAACAGCATGCAGTGCAGTTTTGCTCAGGTCGCTGTCTTGAAGTTTGAAGGCATTACCAAAATCACCAACGCCGGTGAACGCGGTCGCCTGCATTACATCGAAAAGGCTGCCCTTCATTGCATCCTTGAAGCTGCCTTGTCCAAGAGCTTCAGAGAGCGTTCCGCGCACGGCACCGCCAGCCAATTGGATCGTTCCAAAACGGCCAATCGCTGCGGGGTCATTCCAATGGGGTACGACGCTTGGTCCACTTACCTTGTTAGTTACAGGGTCGCTCTGCGCGCCAAACCAATTGCCACTGGCGTAATTCACAAAGCCCGCAGAAGCGCCCGCGATCAGTGACTGCTTCAAGCTGTCGCTGCTGAAGGTTTCCTTGAATGCGGCCCCCAAGTTGCCTTTATTGTTTATGGTGCTGACGACGCCGGTACTGGCAAGCGAGGTCAACGAGGCAGTCGCGATGACGTTGCCCAACCCTGCTGCAGTTCCTGCGACTGCTGCGGTGGTCGACGTCGCAGCGGTAGCGGCTGTCGCGGCAGCCATAGTGGAGCCGGCCCCTACAGCGCTACCTGCCGAAGCAGCTAGCGCACTGGCCGCTCCCGCCGTCAACACGGTGACAACGATGATAATTGCCAGCATTGCGCCTTGGCCGAGGCTGGAGTGGCTGTATTTAAAGGAGTCGTGCAACTCCTTCACATGCCGCCAATCCACATCCCCACGCTTCTCGGCTTCTTTCAACCAAGCCAACTGTGGGTCTGCTTTGACCATCACATCAATCGTCTGGCTAACCGTGTTCTGATCAATCTGTTTAATGTCGATCTTCAGCCCGTTAACCGCCTTGATCGCCAACTCACCCTGTGCCTTCAACTCACTTTGGCGCAACGTCTCGTCGGTATTCCCCTTGCCCTTCGCGCTGGTCCACGCCAGGTCACTCTTGCTCTTCTCGTGGCTCTCCTGGTGCAGGTCTTTGACCGCCTCGAAGGTCACCGCGCCGCCACTGGTGATGGCCAGGTCCTTACCGCTCTCAAGCTTGGCCCGCTGATACAGCTGATCACCGCCACTGACCAGCGACAGATCACCACCAGTCTTGATCTCAGTCCCCACATTTGTAACGTGGGTCACCTCATCACGCTTGGTCTTCTTCGCGCCCCAGCCCCCCTTCTCCTTCATGTCGTAAAGGCTGTAGGTGCTGTTCTGCGCAGCCAACAAACTCAACTTATCCCCGCTATACAGATAAGCCTCATTCCCCGCACTGATCCTGCTCGCCACGATCGTGGTGTCACGCCCCGCCTGGCTGACAAAATCCCCACCCGCCGTCAGCACGCTCGCCACTTGAGTGGTCTGGTCGTCCGAGGTCTTGATGCGTTTTTTGCCGTCCTTTTCCTTGCCCTCAACGTTGTGCATGTCGCTGACCGAGGCGACGTTGAGGTCGCGGCCGGCGGCGATGTTGAGGTCTTTGCCGGCGGTGGCGGTGCTGCCGATGATGTTGACGTCTTGCCCGGCCTGCATGTTGAGGTTGCCGCCCGCCGTGACGCTGGCGGCGAGGTTTTTGACGTCGGTGGTGATGCTGGATTTCTCGCCGCCGTTGCGGGTCTCGTGTTTGACGCTGGTGTCGCTGGCGGCGATGAGGTTGAGGTCGCGGCCGGCGGTTAAGTTAGCGTCGTTGCCCGCTACCAGTGCGCCTCGGTTGGTGAGGTCGCGGCCGGCGTCGATGGCGAGGTTTTCGCGGGCGACGATGGTGCCGGCGCTGGTGTCGGTGAGGGTGCGCATGCCGGCGCCGTCACGTACCTGGATGGCGGTGGTTTCGTTGGTGATGTCGCCTTTGAGGGCCGTGAGGCTGACTTGTTTGCCGCGGATTTCGCCGGCCATGGCGTTGCGGATGCTGTCCTGGGCGAGCAGGTTGAGGTTGTTGCCGGCTTCGACCAGGCCGCCGGTGTAGATGCTGCCGCTGCTGATGGCGGAGAGGTTGTTGCTGGCGCGCAAGGTGCCGACGTTGATCAGGTCGCCGCCGGTGACCAGGTTGAGGTCGCGGCCCTGGATGAGGCTGTTGCCGCGCACGTTGCGCGAGTCGGCCTGGGCCAGGTACAGCACCGGTACGAGGACGGTCTGGCCGTCGATGACGCGGTTTTCCATCCACACGATGTCGTGGGTCAGTGCGCCGACTTGCTGGTCGGTGAGGGCCACGCCCAGGCTCAGGCGCAGGGCGTCTTTGCTGGCGAGGCCGTTGTCCATCAGGTAGCGGAACTGGTCGGCGTCGCTGTACAGGCCGCCGGCGAGGAAGCGTTGGCCGGCTTGCGCGAGGACGGCGTCGCGGATCAGGCGGGTTTCGTACTGGCCGTCACCGAGGCGGCGCCAGGCGTTGTCGGCGGTGAAGCCGAGTTTGCCGAGCATGTAGTCGGAGCTGAAGAAGCCCGACACCGAGGTGAACTCGGGGTTGGTCTCGATCAGGTAGTGGCTGGTAGGGTCGGCGTTTTTGACGAACAGGCCGTACTCGCCCTTGGGCAGTTGGAAGGTGGGCGAGGTGGTGGGGTCGACCGGGGCGAAGGCGGTGCCGGTGTAGTCCACCGGTACGAAGCCGCCACCGGGGGCCACGCCCACGACGGGCAATACGCTGCCCGGCGCCTGGGCGCTCGGGTCGTTGACGTGTTTGCTCAGGTTGATATTGATGCCGCCGACGGGGATGCCGGTCTGGTCGTCGCCGAGGGTGCCGGTCAACTGCGCCAGGGTGTTGTTGTGCAGCGTACCGTTTTGCAGGGTGCGGGCGACGTTGAGGTTGACCGTGCCGCCCGCTTGCAGGGTGGCGTCGTAGCCGGGGCCGCTGTTGTTGGTCCAGGTGGTGACGTCACTTGCGTAGGCGAACGGCAGGCTATTGGGTGAGCGGCTTTTGAGTTCTTCGAAGCGCGCCTTGTCGAAATTCCCAGCCGCCGTGGCCGCATTGAACGCGGGCACGTCGACGTATTGCATGCGTTCAAACAAATCGTCGGAGACGTGACCTGGCGTGCCGATGACAAGCTTGCGCTGGCCCGTGCGCGTGGCGGCGCCCTGGTTGAGCAGGTCACCGGCGGTGATGCTCAGGTCGCCATTGGCGGCCATCAGGCTGTAGCGGTTCTGCACCGTGTCGCCTTGCAGCAGCATGTTTTTGCCCGCCACCAGGCGCGCCGCTACCGAGTCCTTGGTCGCCGCCTCAAGGTACGTCTCGTAGATGGTGATCTCGCCACGTTCCCAGTTGTCGCTCTCGCCGCAGTGCTGGCCACAGATCCAACTCAAACTGCCGGTGGTCAGCGTTTGCCCGAGTTCGAATTCATCTTTGGCGTTTTCGATAAAGCCCGCATTGATGCCGATCGAGCCTTCGCTTTCAACGGTACCGGAGCGGTTGCTGAACAGCACGGCACGCCCGCCATCGCGAGCGGCGAAGCTCAGGTTGCCTTTGCTGTAGACATCGCCATAGCTGTTGCTGAAGCCATTGCTGCGCAAGGTCATGTCGCCGCCGCTGAACAGCAGCGTGTTGGCGGCATTGGTGATGCTGTTGACTGCGGTGAGGTTCACTGCACCCTGGGCACCGAGGGTGCCACGGTTGTTGATTTGCGCGGCGGCGATGTCCAGTTGCTGGCGGGCGGTGAGGAAACCGAGGTTGTCCAGGGTGCCGCCCAGGGTCAGGCGCGCATTGGTGGCTGCCAGGCGGCCGCCGTTCTGGCTGAGGTTGTTGGCGGCGACGGTGAGTGTTTGCAGGGCCGAGACGCGGCCGCTATTGCTCATATCGCCGGTGGTGATGCTGATGTCGCCGTCGCTGAGCAGTTCGCCGCCGTTGTCCAGGCTGGCCACGTTGAGGATCAAGCCCTTGGCGCTGGCCATGCGGTCGCCGGCCTTGAGGGCCAGCCCTTGGTCGCTCTTGTAGGTGAGCACGTCGTTGAGTTGCACGCGGCCCAGGCCGTCGACTTTACCGAATGCCCAGTCGGCGCTGCCCATGCCCTGGATATTGCCTTGGCTGCCTGCGAGGCTGGCGGTGTTGAGGTGGAACAGGCCGGTGCCGGCGTGTTGCAGCATGCCGTTCTGGTTGTTGAGGCTGGCGGCGTCAAGGCTGAAGGCCTGGCTGCCGAATTCGAGGGTGCCGTTCTGGTTGTTCAACGCACCGCTGAGGTTGAGTTTGCTGCTGGCGCCGCCCAGGGCCCGCAGTTGCCCGCTGGCGCTGTTGTCCAGGTTGCCGCCGGTGAGGGTCAGGCCCTGGTTGGCTTCGATCAGGCCGCCCTGGTTGCTGAGGGTGTCGCGTGAGGTCAGGTTGATCTGATTGCCGCTGACCTGGCCGCCCGCGCTGTTGTCGAGGGTGGCGCCGCTGACGGTCACTTGTTCTTTGCCGAACAGTTTGCCGCCACGGTTGGCCAGGGCTTCTACGGTCAGTTGCAGGTTGCCGACCAGGCTTGCCATCAGGCCGCCGCTGGCGTTGTCGACGCTGTTGGCGGTGACGGTCAGGCTGTCGCCCTGCACGGTACCGCCCTGGTTATCCAGGCGGGTGGTGTTCAGTTCGGTGAGCGCGCCGCCGCTGAGGATCAGGCCCTTGCGGTTGCTCACATCCTGGCCGCTGTAGCTCAGGCCTTCGGCGCCGGCCAACAGTTGGCCGTTGTCGTTGTTCAGGTGCTGAGCGGCGATGTCCAGGCGCTTGCCGCGCAGGGTGCCGCCGTCGTTATTGAGGGTGGTGAGTTGCTTGACCAGCACGCTGCGCTCGCCCGCGTCGATCTGGCCGCCGACGTTGGTGAGCAGGTCGCTGACCTTGAGCACCACGTCGCCGCCATCGCTGATCAGCGCGCCTTTTTTGCTGTTGGTGAAGGTCTGCGCGGTGACGTCGACGGTCTGGCCCAGCAGGATGCCGGCGCTGTTGTCCAAGCGCTCGCCTTGCAGTTGCAGCAGGCCCTCGCTCTGGATGCGGCCCTGGGCGTTGAGCAACTGGCCCGGGCCTTTGAGCAGCAGGCTTACGCCCTGGGCGCCACCGGCCAGCAGGCCGGCGTTGCGGTTGTCGAGGCCCGAGGCACGCACGTCGAGGTGGTCGCCCAACACGCGCCCGGCGCGGTTGTCGATGTCGCCGCCGGCCACGTCGAGCAGCAGTTGCTTGCCGACGATCGTGCCGCCCTGGTTATCCAGGTTGGCGGCGTGCAGTTCGATATCGCCCTGCCCGGCCTGCAAGCGGCCCTGGGCGTTGTTGAGCTGTTGTGCGGCGGTGAGGGTGAGCTTGCCGGTGTCGGCGCTCAGTACGCCGCCTGCGTTGCTGCTGAGGGTGCCGGCCGTAACGTTCAGATCGGTGCTGGCCTGGGCGAAACCCTGATTGTTGTTGAAGGTGTTGGAAACGGCGAGGTTGAGCGCGCCGCCGTCGGCCTGGATCAGGCCCTTGAGGCTGTTGTCGAGGTTGCTGGCAGTGACGGTCGCGGTCCTGGCCACCAGTACGCCGTTCTGGTTGTTCAGGCTGCCGGCGTTGACGGTCAGGTCGTTGGCGATAACTTGCCCGCCGCTGTTGTTCAATTCGGCACTGGTGAGCGCCAGGCTGCCGCCGGCCATTTCTATACGGCCCTGGCGGTTGTCCAGCGATGCGCTGTTGAGCGTGGCGGCCTGGCCTTCGCCGAAGCGGATCAGGCCGCCGAGGTTGACGATGGCCGGCGAGTTGATCGCCAGGCTCTGCTCACCGAACAGGCGCGCAGTGGCACCCTGGTTAGTGAGTTTGGCGCTGCTGACCTCGACGGCCTTGGCCTGGATGATCGCGCCCTGGTTGGTCAGCGCCTGCGCGGCGGTGATCGCCAGTGCACGGCTGGCCAGCAGGTTGCCGCTGGTGGTGACGGTTTGCGCGTTCACCACCAGATCGCCGGTGGTGTTGCGGCTGTTATCGGCGGCGACGCCGGCTTCGATGATGCCGGGGTTGTTCACGCTGGCCGCGTTGATCTCGATGCGCTGGCCGGCGGCGATGCTCTTGCGGTTGACCAGCGCCTGGGCGCTGGTGACCTGCACGTTGCCGTTGGCGTAGACCTTGTCGGTGAGGTCGACGTTTTGCGCGGTGACTTTGACGTTACCGGTGGTCACCGTTTGCGCCATGCTCAGGCGCCCGTTGGCGTCGAGCTGAATATCGCCACCACTGGCCGCCAGGGTGCCGTCGAGCTTCACGCCCACACCGGCCTCGGTGCCCACCAGTTTGATCGCGCCGGCATACATGCCGCCCAGGGCCGAGGAGTCGATTGCCAACTCGGGTTTGGCGCTGCCGTCATCGGCACGGGCGGTGGTTTTCAGGCTTTGCGCATCGACGTCGTTGCGCCCGGCGATCACGTTGAGTTCGCGGGCGTTGATTTGTGCGTTGATCTTGGCCGAGCGGGTGATGATGTCGAAACGTTCGACGTTGCTGGCGTTCAAGCCTTCGCCGTCGATGGTCACGGCGCCGCCATCCACTTCATAGCGCTGCAATTGGCCGCTGGCGTCGAGCACCGGTTTGCCGGTGGTGAGGGTGACGTTGGGGGTGTTGATAAAGCCGCAACCGCTGCACGTCACGCCGTACGGGTTGGCGACAATGACCTTGGCCGACTGCCCCGCCACTTCGGTGTAGCCGCGCAACTGGCTGGGGCTGCCGCCGTTGACTTCGTTGAGGATGACGTTCGCCGCGCCGCCCTTGAGGTTGGGGTTACCGACAATGATCCCGCCCAGTTGGGTGTTGACCATGGCGCTGTTGCCGTTGTTGAGGATCACGCCGTTGGGGCCGACGTTGTAGTCCTTGAACTGGTTATGGGAAAGGCCCGCGCCATTGGGGGTGGCGATGTTGACCACCGGCACGCCATTGCCCGCCGCGCCCACGGTGGTGCCCGGCGCACTGACCACTATGCCTTCGGCCTGGGCCAGCAGCGGCTGCCAGAACAGTGCGTTGGCAAGGATCAACGCCAGCCCGCGCTTGGGCAGGCCGAAGAACGCGTCCCGGCGCTTCAGGGCGGCAGAAGGTTGGCGGGCCAGGAAGGCGAATTGGCGAACATCCATTGTCAGGCTCTCATGCAGCGGGGCGTTGAATTACAGGAAGAAATCCATGCGGAAATAGATCGGCGCTTCGCGCTCGGTCACCACACCAGGTCTTTCTAACGAATGGGCAAAGGTCACGCTGGTGCTGACGTGTTTGCCACGGGCGAACAGCTCCAGGGAGTTGCTGGACACCCGGCCATGAACGTTGTCGTTGTAGCGGTCGTTGCGGATCACGCCCTGGTCGTAACCAACGCTGGCGCCGTATTCGAAGAAGGCCGGGCGCATCCAGTCGAGGGTCACCGGGCGTGCCCAGCGCACTTCGTTGCGCCAGTAGCCGCCGCTGTCGCCGGTCAGCAATTGGTCCTTGAAACCGCGCACCGAGGCCGAGCCGCCGAGGCTCATGCGTTGCGGCGAAAACAGCGGGTCTTCGCTGCGCTGCCCGGTGGCCAGGCTGCTGAAGCTGAACGACTCGCCCCACAGGCTGAAGGGTTGCAGGTAGCTGACCGTGGCGGTGTATTTGCGGTAGCGCGAGTTCGGTTGGCGACGGCCTGCTAGGTCACGCTCGTCTTGGGCCTGGGCGTCGAGCAGGCCGATGCCGCTTTGCATGCCCAGGTCCAGGTTGACGAAGGCACTGCCGATGCGCCGCCCGTGGTTGACGCCCAGTTGCAGTTCGCTGAGGCGGTTGCTGCTGGGCGCGGTGCGCACGTCGAGGATGTAGTTGTTGGTGCGCAGGTGCGCCAGGCCGACGTTGACCGAGGTCTTGCTGACGTCATCGCGGTGGATCACACGCTCGGCGCGCAGTTGGTGGTTCTGGTTGTCGCCGTCCTGCTTGTATTTGAAGCCGTCGGTGACGCCGTAGGTGCGGTAGTCGCTTTCGCTGTAGGTGTAGCTGAAGTTCCACCAGCCCCAGGGCACGTTGTAGTAGAGCATGGTGTTTTTCGAGGTTTTCTGGTGGTCGCTGATGGCGTCGTGGCCGCCGCGCAGCATCAGTTGGTCACCCAGGCCGAGTGGGCTGTCCCACTCAAGGCCAGCGCCCCATTGCTGTTCGCCAGTGCTTTTCTGCCCGTCGTTGTTGCGCGACAGGCTGGCGCGCCAGGGCTTTTGCGCGGTGTTCTTGACCACCACGTCGCTGCCGCCGATTTGCTTGCCGGGGGTGAGTTCCATCTGCGCCTGTTTGGACGGCAGGCGGTTGAGCTGGTCCACCAGTTGCTCGATTTCACGCAGGTTAAGTGCTTCGCCGACTTTGCCGGGAAAGGCCATGGCCAGTTCGCGGTCGGTCACCGTGCTGCCTTCGGCGCTGCGCAGGGCTTCGAGCTTGCCTTCCACCACCAGCACTTGCAGATGGCCGGTGGAGAGGTCTTGCTGCGGCAGGTAGGCACGGCTGGTGACGCGGCCTTTGCCGAGATAGTAGTCGGTGATGGTTTTGAGCAGGTCGTTCAGCTGGGACACGCCCAGGCACTGGCCGATGTAGGGCTTGAGCAAGCGCTCGCGGTCGGGCGCCGGCAGGCTGTCGGCGCCTTTGAGTTCGATGGTTTTGATCGGGAAGCAACGGGTGTCAGCCGGGGTTGCCGGGGCTTGGGGCTTGTCCGCTTTGCCGGGCAGGTCCTGAAGCTCCTGGAGGCGCCGCTGCTGCTCTTCGAGCAGGCGGTTCTGCCGGTCGCGGATCAAGTCCTGATCGCCAGGCGTGGGGGCGGCGGATGCACTGTTCAGGCCCATGCAACTGAGCAGGAAGGTGCAGAGCAATAACCGGGTCCATGGCAATAACGAAGACATGTTCGATCCATCGAAAATCAAGGGCCGCGAAACTAACATCGAACTTCCAGCTCGCCTAGAAACGGGCGAAGTGGGGCCGCTCGACTGATTAGTTTTCTAACCTGTTGATTATTAATAATAATTTTTCATCAAAAGAGTTTAAGTCGGGCACCTACGGTGATTATTCCGACAAGCGGCAACTGTTTTGATGGCGATTCGACGAATGACTTTCCGACTGCCATTATTTAGCCATCAGGTGTTCGTCGAGTTAGGTTAGTACCGGAGAAGGGGGAAAAGTTCGCGGGGGTTTTGTGAATTGGATCCCATTTATCGGAATTCCAACAAGAGGAGTGAACCACTGCAACCCATGGGTGGAAATACTACCTGTGGGAGCGGGCTTGCCCGCGAAGGCGGTGTGTCAGTCACTGCAACTGTTACTGCACTATCGCTTTCGCAGGCGAGCCAGCTCCCACATTGGGTCTTCATTGCTTTGGGCATTGCGTTCGCTTAGGTCTAGCCAATGCCCTTGTCTTTGTCGGGTACCAGGGTCAGGCCGGGGCGTTCGACGTCGCGGGAGACATGGGATTTCACTTCTTCGACGCCGCCTTCTTCATCGTTGTGAATCACCAGCACGCCGGGGCGGCGCAGTTGTTCCAGGTCGCCCTCGCCCAGGTTGAAACTTTCACTCAGGTGCTTGTCGCTCAGGGCGTTGGCTTCGGCGCGGCGCTGGGCGAATTTGCGCCCGCGATGCTGCTGATAACGTGCCCAGCTGATCAGGATCACCGCATTGAACAGCGCGATCCACAGGTAGACCTGCAAAGTGTTGAGCGCCGCAAAGATCGGCGCCTCGATGCGTGGGCCACCGTGGGTTTCAAGCATGGCGCTGATGCCTCGCGCCAGCAACCAGATCAACCCACCCCAGGCCAGCAGGGTCAGCAGCACATCGACGATCCACATCAGTGTGTTTTGGCGAGTTCTGACCAGTTTCATGATCACGCCTCCTCTTGTGCAGGTTTGATACCGCGGTCCGGGCTGACCCAGCGTGCGCGTTTCTGATGCTGGTTGAACAACACCTTGGGAAAGCTGACCAGCGTGGTGAGCAGGCTGACCAGCCAGAACACCATCGGGTACCACACGGTCCAGAACAGGGTTTTCCACAGGTCTTTTTCGTAGCGCCGGTCGATCAGGATGCTCACCGCAAACTGCAGCAGGCACACCATCGCCAGCACCAGGCCGGTGAACGCGGGCGGCACCAAAGAGCTCACGGTGATCGCCGCCGGTAGCGTGACGAATTTACCCACGGCCCAGAAGATCACCGACAGCAGGAAGGTGAAGGCCCAACCGGTGGACAGGCAGTACTCGAACAGCAGCGGCCACAGGTAGCGGTGGCGCCATTGCCAGATGCCACGGATGTTCTTGAACAGCACTTCGGCGCCGCCCTGGGCCCAGCGCAGGCGTTGTTTCCACAGGCCGCCGACGGTTTCGGGCATGAGGATCCAGCACAGCGCGCGCGGCTCGTAGAAGATCGCCCAGTGATCGAGTTGCAGCTTCCAACTGACATCGATGTCCTCGGTGATCATGTCGGTGCTCCAGTAGTCGATGCGGTCCAGGGCTTTCTTGCGGAACGCCACCACCACACCAGAGACCGTGAAGATCCGGCCGAATACCCGCTGGGTACGCTTGATCAAACCGATGATCGAGGAGAACTCGCCCACCTGCACTCGGCCGATCAGGGTCGAGCGGGTACGAATGCGCGGGTTGCCGGTGACGGCGCCCAGGCGCGGGTTGTCGAGCATCGGCGCGACCATGTAGGCGGCCGCGTTTTTGTCGAGCAAGGCATCGCCGTCGATGCACACCAGGTATTCGCTGCGGGCGGCCACGGCGCCCATGCGCAGGGCCACGGCTTTGCCCTGGTTCTGCGCTAGGTGCAGCACGCGCAGGCGCGGGTGTTGCAACGCAAGGGCATCGAGTACTGCGGCGGTGTTGTCGCTGGAGCCATCGTTGACCGCGATCACTTCGATGTTCGGGTACACCTGGCCGAGGGCCGCATCAATGGTGTCGGCGACGTTATCGCCCTCGTTGTAGCAAGGGATGATGATCGAGATCAGCGGCTCGCCGGCCAGGGTCGGCGCCGGCGTGTCTTCTTCCCACGGCCAGTGGCGTTCCCAGTGCAGCCAGAAATACAGGCCACCGGCGATCCACAGCGCCGACATGAACAGCGGGTAGAAGAACACGAAGTCCATCAGGAACTGCCCGGTCACCAGGAATATCAGGCCCAGGGGCAAGCCCAGTACCAGTGCCAACACGAATAGAGCCAGGATTCTGTCAACCATGATCAAGGGTTCCATTGGTTGGAGAGGGCCGGACGGATGGTCTTCAAGTCCGGGGAGTTTTCCAGGAAGTTGTCCGGGTAGTAGCCGAAACTGGTGACGCCCTGGCGTTTGAGTACACCCATCCACTCTGCCAATTGCTCAGCGCTGATATCCGGTGCGGCTTGGGTGCGCCAGTCTTTGGCTTGCAATTCGAAGATGGTTTTTTGCATCGCGCCGGGACGCGTCTTGACCGTGGCGATGAGTTTTTCCAGCCAGGCGTTGGAGGTTTTCACTTCCTGGCCTTCCATCAACGGCATGGCCATCGGCGCGGTCCAGTCGTAGGCCTGGAGGAAGTCATCGAGGTTCTGCGCGAACCAGGTTTCGCTGCCAGGGTTGAGCATGGGCTCGGCGAAGATATTGCGCGCCGTCAGCACCTGCGGGCCACGGATGGCGCGGACCTTGGCGGTCAGCTCATGGGTGAAGTCGATCAGGTAACGGCTTTTGAAACGGGTCCAGCGCTGCATCACGGCAGGGTCGGCACGCAGGGCCGCGATGCTGTCCGGCAAACCTTGGGCCGCGTAGGCCTTGAGCGCTGCGGGGCTGGCGTCTTCGAAGTCGTTGAACACCGCATCATCGTGGTAGAGGATGCCGTCAATCGGCCCTACACGCGCCAGGTCTTGGTAGATCTCACCGATGACCTGCCGCACCTTGGGATCAAATGGCGACAGGCGTTTGTATTGATCCGGGTCGGGGCCGACCTGGCCGGTTTTCGGGTCCCAGCGGGTGACACGCGGCAGCTTGGGGTCGAGGGCAAAACTCAGCACCGGCATCCAGGCGTACACACTGGCATGGGCGCGGGTGTGCAATTGCCAGGCAACCCGGTTGAACAGGTCGGCACGCATCGGCAGATGGCGGTTGGGGAAGTACAGCGAATGCACCAGGCCGTCGCCCTTGGGGTCGGCAAAGGCTTGCAGGAAGACGGTGCCGGCGCCCATGTCCACCACGCGCTGAACCAGCACGTCGAGGTTGCGCGCCTGTTGGGCCGGGTCGGGGTCGTACACGTTGTCCAGGTCTACGTGCAGCACGCGCATCGGCGCTTTGGTCTGCACGGCCACCATGCTGTTGGCAAAGTGTTCACCGTCCGGGTCGGAGGCCACCAGAAAGCGCGGGCTGTTCATCAGGTTGCCGAGGTCGTCGAGCCCGTCTTCCAGGGTCAGCGCCATCTCATAGCCGTGCTCGCCGACCACCGCCAGCGAGGTGCCATCGGCCGCCCCATACGGCCACACCCATACACGCGGCGCCTTGCCGGTGACGGTTCGGATTTTGTTCGAAATCGCGGCAACGTCAGCCCGCATACGCGCCTGGAACTGCGCTTCGCTTTCATAGCCGTTGGTTTTGGGGTCAAAACTTCGCGTGGTGGCGGCCGGTTCCAGGTTGCCCTGGGGGTTGGCCAGAATGCCCTTGTGATTGGCGTCGGTGTGGGCGGCGATTTCCACCAGGCCAGACTGGGACACTTCACGAATCTGCTGCCACGTCAGGAATTCCCCGCGTGGCCGTGGTGTACCGGCAAAATCCACCGGTTGGTTCAACGGCGTGTCGATCCAGGAGCCCACCGGGGCCAACAGAGCCGGCCAGTGATAAGCACGCAGAATCGGCATCACGCGGGTGTAGAAGCTGGAATAACCGTCATCGAAGCTGAGCATCACCGCCTTGGGTGGCAATGCCGGGCCGCCGCGCCGGGCCGCCAGGATCTGATCGACGCTGACCGCCTGGTAGCCATTCTCCCGCAGCCACGCCAGCTGCTCGATCAAACGCTCGGTGCGCACCGCCACCACGGCTTGATCGGGGTCGCGATCCTCTACGTCGTGATAGGCAATGCCCAGGAAGTGGTTCTTCGGCCACGGCGCTTCGTTGGGCGCTATCGGCCGTTCGGCGGGTGGAGTGTAGGGCGCGGGTTGTTGGGCGCAGGCGGCGGCCAGCATTACACCCAGGACCAACAAGCAACGGCTGAGGACGGTCATGGTCAGGCTCTTTTAGAAACGGTAAGTGAGGTCGACGAGCAGGCGCAGATCGCGTTCGCGATCACCGTCATAAGGTCGGCTGATCAGGCTGAGGTTGGCGCCCATTTCCAGTACGTCGTTCCAGCGATAGCGTTGGCCGTAGCCAATCAGGCCGATACCGCCGGTGGAGTAGTCACGCTGGCTGTAGGTACCCGCGCCGATTTGGAACTGCTGACTCCACTGGGTTTCGTAGCGGTGATAGAGCACGTGATTGACGTTGATCATGGGCAACACCGTGAAGTCCGACTTCGGGTTGAAGTACACGGTGTCTTCCTTGCTGTTGCGGCTGGCGCCCACTTCCAGGCCCAGGTCCACTTGCACATGGGGCGAGCTGTATAGGCCTTCGCGGCCGGTGAGCAAGGCTTCGAAGCGATCGTTGCCGTCGCTGAAATGGGACGGGCTGAGGGTCAGTTTCCACTCGCGGCTTTCGTTGGCGCGCCAGCGGATAAAACCGCTGCCGCCGTTGGCTGTGACGCCGTCATTCAGGGCCCGCAACGGCGTGGTGCTGAGCAAATAGCCGAGGCTGCCGCCGTATTGCCAGTGGTCGTTGATGTCGCGGGCAATCGACACGCTGGCGCCTTGCTTGGAACCGTCGCCATAGGAATGGTTGGACACTTCGGCTTCGATGGTCATGTCACGGGTGCGACGCTCCACGCCCACGCGCTGCCAGCGATGTTGGCCAGTGCCTTCCTGGAAGTCGGCGGTGGCATAGCCGGCACCAGCGAACAGGCGCCAGTCTTCGTCGATGGGCGGCGTGTAGATCACGCTTTCAATGCCCCAGTCTCGGCTGCCGGAGACGGCACCGGCGTCGTTGTTATTGCCGCCACCGTAGCTTTTGCCGGTGTAGGCTTCGACACGCAGCTCGGCCATGTCGTGCACATCGCGCAGGCGGCTCAGGCGCTGCACCTGACGGTTGTCCGGGTTGCGGGCGAGCACGTCGTCGGTGAGCGCGTCCATCTGCCGCCATTCTTGCAAGTCCATGGCGGTATAGGCTTGGGAGACTTCCAGGCCGATGTCGCGGGGGGCCTGGGTTTCGGTTTCCTTGAGCGTGCCTTCGGCGCGGCGCGGCCAGTCGCGGGCGCGGTACATGTCGGCCTGGGCCAGGCGCAGACCCACGTTGCCCGGTGCCTTGGCCACCAGCGCTTCCAGGCTGGCCTCGCTACCGGGCAGGTCACCGCCATAGGTACCGGCCTGGGCGGATAATTGTTGGGCGTCCATCCAGTTGTCATTGGGGTTACCAATGGGCAAGCCCTTGAGCTCAACGCGGGGGTTTTGCTCCTTGGCCAGGTTGTTGGCGACCTGGCGGGCCTCTTCGACCTTGTCGCTTTCCAACAAGGCGTAGAACAGCGCCGTGCTGTCATCGACCCGATAGCTGGCGTCTGTGTCAGGGGCGGTGAGTACCTGGCGGTACAACGGCTCGGCCTTTTCCGGCTGGCGCTGTTCCAGGTAAGAGCCGGCGACCCAACGCAAGGCGTAGGTGGGCAGTTGCACGCCTTCGCTAGTGAGGGTTTGGTAATCGCGGATCACCTCGGCATGCCGCGCTCGCGCCTTGAGCGCACCCAGGCGGTCGATGCGCCAGCGGATGACATCGTCCTTGGCTGTGGCGTCGGGAGCCCAGCGGCTGATCAGTTTGTCGTAGTCCTGCAGGGCACGGTCTGCGATGACGTAGCGTTCTTTTTCTGTACGCGTGGCGAACTCGGCCATGCGCACACGCTCGGCGGCAAGGTCGCCTTCGAGGCGGCGCTGGGTGACGGCGTCCACCAACCCCGGGCGCTTGGCCGAGAGGCGCAGTGCTGGCTCCGGCAGCCGAGCCTTTTGCAGGGCAACGATGTATTCACGGGCCACTTCGGGCTTGTCACCGGCGCGGATAAAGGCTTGGTCGAATTCGAATAGCGCGTCGTAGTTCAAACCGGCACGTGTCAGCGCATACCCCAGGGCCATGCGGCGGTTGGGGTCATTGGGTTGGGCCGCCACCAGCGTGCGCAGGCGTTGCACCGCCTCGTTGGCTTTGCCGCCATCGGCCTGGGTGAGGGCCTGGCCCAGTTGCAGGTCGACGTTATGGGGTTCACGCAGCAACGCCTGGCGATAGACCGCTTCGGCCTGAGCCCACTGCTTTTGATTGCGATAAGTGCGCGCCACCGTGGCGAGTGCCTGGGTGGTGAGGTTGCGATGCTTGCCTTGCGCCTCGTACACCTTAAGCACTTCTGCGTCTTGCCCGGCCCAGCCGGCGATCACCAGGTGGTCGCTGACCTGGCCTGGGGTCTGGCGTTCGGCGGAGAGTTGGCGCAGTTGGGTCAGCGCCGGCGTGAAGTGGCCGTTGCGGGCCTGGATGATAAGGGCGTCGTAGGCTGGGTCGGCAAACGCAAGGCCTGGAACCAGCAACTGGCTGCACAGGGCGGCCCCGATAAGCAGACGCAACCGGCCTGAGGCACTGTAGGGATGGTTTCGCAGCATATCGTGAGCTTCCTTACACACGGAAAGCCTTAACGATAGGTGATCCTGAGCGAAACGCATCAGGGTGTCGGCGTCTCGGGACCCGACCTAGCTTTCCTGTAGGAACTATCTCTTAGCGAAGTAGGGGGAAGTGCAATTCAGAACAATTGTTCAGAATTGTGCGAGCGCGATTTTTTGCCCTCACACAAAACGAATGTGGGAGCCGGGTTTGTGTGGGAGCCGGGCTTGCCCGCGATGCAGGCACCGCGGTCGTTCAGCCAGACCGGGGCGATGCTATCGCAGGCAAGCCAGCTCCCATACAAGCCAGCTCCCACATTTTTTACTGCATTTTCAGCGCTTACTGGGCGCCGCTGACCGCACCGGCCTTGGACATCACAAAGCTGAGGAACTGCTCAACGGTCATTTTCTGGCCGTTGAAAGTCACTTCGTTATTGGCGTAGTGCAGCTTGGAAACCACATCGGTGCCCACCAGGGTTGCCATTTGGGTGCCGACGGCCATGCCGCTGACCATCTCGGCCGCCATCTGCGATTGCTGCTCGATGGCTTTGGGGTCAGTCACGCCGCCGACCTGGGCTTGCAGGGCGGCCACGTCGCTGATCATCGGCTTGGACAGGGTCAGGTTGGCATCGAGCAGCGCAATCATCTGCTTGCCCAGCTCAACCGGCGGCAGCTCCATGGACGCTGGCTTGGCCAGGTCGACCACCAGGTTGAACTTGCTTTCGCCGTGGGTGGTTTTCAGCGACAGGTTTTCCACCGCCAGTTGCGGCTTGGCAGCCAATACCTGGTTGACGTTGGCTTCGGCCAGGGCCTGCTCGGCTTCGGTCAATTGCAGTTCCGGTACCGGTTGGCCGGCAGCGGCAGCGGCTTGCACCGGTTGCATTTTGTCCTGGTAGAGCTTGGTCAGCACCAGCATCGCCGGGATGTCGACGTTCTTCATGCTCACAGCCATGGCCGCCGAGCCGACCGGCTTGCCCTGGTAACCGATCTCGTCGATTTTGTAGTCGACGCGACCGGCCAGGTTGTTGTCCTTGGCTTGGGTGGAATCTTTCTGCTCGAAGCCCTTGAGGGTCAGCACGGCTTTCTGCGGGCCGAAGGTGACCTTGGTGTCGGTCAGCTCCACAGTGTTCTGGCCGGTGTAGAAGCCAAAGGTGGACTTTTCCAGGTTGCTGGCGACGGTCAGGCCAGCCAGTTCCGCTTCGAACGGTGCGCCATTGGCATCGATCGCCGCGACCTTGAGGCTGTTCATGAAGCCATCAGCCTTGACCTTCTGGCCTTCGGCGCTGCTGTCGAATTCCAGGTTGGCGCCGGAGAAGCTCACCGAGGAGGTGTCATCCTTGAATTCCAGCGGCAGCAATTCGATGTTGCCGCTGACCGAACGGCTGTAGCCGATATTCGCCACGCCTTTGAGCGGCGACACGTCTTTGCTGGCGGCGAACCATTTTTCGGTGGTGGGGTTCTTTTCCAGTTCGTAGTGACTGGTGGCCATGACCGGCAACCACTTGAGGGTCACCAGGCGCGAGAACGGCAGCGGGCCGTGTTCGATATGGTCGACGAACAGCAATTCGGGGTTCGGGTTGTCTTCGCCGAACACACTGCCTTGGCCCTTGAGGCGATAGTGCGCGGTGCTGCTGAACACGCCACGGTCCAGGGACACCAGCTCCAGGGTCACGCTGCCATCGACGCCGGCCATGGAGGTCTGCAGTTCTTTATTGGCGCTCTGGATAGCGGTTTGCAGGACCGGCTCCAGTTGTTTACCGGTGTACCAGGCACCGCCCGCACTGACGGCGCCGACGGCGACAACAAAACCCAAGAAAACAACGGCTGGCTTATTCATGAAGTGACCTGATCAAATCCTGTGAGAAGTGGGCTGTCTTCCTTGAACCCCTGAGGGGATTGGCTCAAGCCCGCCGAAAACGGGGGAAGATTAGCACTGGCGGGCGTAAACGGCCCAGCCTTTCAGAGGGATCAGTTCAGCAGGAGTTCAGGAGTACTCTTGTTCGACTTCATCCAGTTGGTGATCAAAACTCTTCAAGCGCGCGGTCCAGGTGTACACCAACACCTCGAACTCGCGGTGTATCACGGCGTTGCCGGGGGGTGTCGGCCTTGGGGTCGCAAAAATCCAGCTGGTAGCGCTCGCGGGCCATTTGCGTGGCCACGTCGGACAATTCCCGCGCGTTATCCAGCCAATGCCTACCGTCGGCAACCTGTCGGTCCAGCAGCACGCATTGTTTTTTCAGGACTTCGAGGCTTTTTTCCAGCGGCGTGCCGGTGAGGTCGCCCATGACTTCCTGGAACGTGCGCCCCGGCTGCCAGTAGCTGCCCCAGAAATAGCGGTCGAACACGGTTTCGACGCGGCGCAGGGCGACCTTGGTGTCCCAGATCGCCACGCGGGTCTTGCCCTGCTCGAGGAGTTTTTTCTTCACCCGCTGGTTTTGATACGACGCCCAGGCCACCACGCCAATGGACAAGGTGCCGATCACCAGGCAGGCGCTGTCGAGGAACACCATCGCCTTGTCGAGTTGATGGGCGAGCATGACGCCGTAAAAATACGCGGCCGATAACAAAACCAGTGCGAAGAGCACGCACCAGAAAGCGGGAGCATAAGGGTTTTTCATTCTTGGAATCCCCATGAGCAAACGCGAGCTTTGTCGGGTGAGGCGCCAGCGGGCCTCACCCAAGAAAGCATAGCAATCACCTCACGGTTTGCCGGGTTTTTGCCCTTGCGTTCGTCCGCTTTCCCAACCGCCGCCCAGGGCCAGGAACAGGTCGATCTGGCTCATGGCAACCTGGGTGTTGGCCGCCGCCAATTGCGCACGCATATCGGTGTAGGTGCGCGTGGCTTGGAGGTCGGCCAGGAAGGATTCGCGGCCGGCCTGGAAGAAGCGGTGGGTCTGGCCCGCCGCTTCTCGGGCCGACTGTTCGGCGCCGGCCAGGGCGTCGCGGCGTTGCAACACGGCGGTGTATTGGGCCAGGCCGGTCTGGGTTTCGCGGATGGCGTTGAGCACCACGCCGTCGAAGTGGGCCAGGGCTCCCTGGGTCGCGGCTTCGGCTTCATGCACGCGGGCGCGGGCGCCGTTGGTCGGTACAGTCCAGCTGATCATTGGGCCAAAGCCCCAGCGATTAGTGGCAGGCGTGCCAAGGTTTTCCAGCAAGCCGACGGTGCCGACCGTGGCGCCGATGCTGATGTCCGGGTACAACGCGCCGGTCGCCACACCGATGCGTGCGGTGGCGGCGGCCAGCTGGCGTTCGGCCTGGCGCACATCAGGGCGGCGCTTGAGCAGCGTGGCGCCATCGCCTACCGGCAGCAATTGAGCAATATGCGGCAGCTCAGCGCAGGTGCCCGTGCCGGCTGGCAGTTGGTCGACCGGTTTGGCCAGCAACATCGACAGCCGAAACAGCGCGGCCTGACGCGAGGCTTCATAGCGCGGTATGTCGGCGCGCAGGGATTTGTATTGGGTTTGCGAGCGAGTCACCTGGGTTTCGTCGCCTCGCCCGGCATCCCGCAGGCGCTGGGTCAGTTTGGTGCTCTGGGCTTGCAGGTCGAGGGACTCGTTGGCAATCGCCAGCTCTTCGTTGGCCGCGCACACCTGGGTATAGGAGCGCACCACATCGGCCACCAGGGTGATGCGGGCGATATCCGCCGCAGCCTGGGTGGCGTCGGCGCTGGCCTGGGCGCTTTCGATGCCACGCTGCAAGGTGCCGAACAGGTCGAATTGATAGGACGTGGTAATCCCGACGCTACCGATATTGCCCACCGGGACTTTGTCCGGCAGCAAGAAGGCCTCTCCAGACTCCTGCAAACGCTGGGCCTCGGCCTTGACGCCGGCACTCCAGCCGCCAGCGGATTCGGCCTGCTGCACCTGGTAACGCGAGCGCTGCAGATTGGCGGCGGCCACGCGCAGGTCGGTGTTGGAGGCCATGGCCTGGCGCACCAGTTCGTCCAGGCGCGGGTCTTTGTACAGCTTCCACCAATCCGCTGGCACTGGCGCCGAGACTACATTTTTGCCTTCGCCCATGATCGGCCCTTGGAGGTCGCCACGGTTGACCGCAGCCTGCTCCGGCAGTTTGTAATCCGGGCCTACTACTTGGCAGGCCGACAGCAACAACCCCAGGGAAGCGGTTGCCAGAAGCCGCTTCATGGTTTGCCCCCGTCTTTAACTTTGTCGTCAATGATCGACACCGTCGCCGTGCGCCCGGCGATCATGCGAAAGTCCGCCGGCACGTC
This sequence comes from Pseudomonas sp. KT_2_4, assembly GCF_041410225.1. Classification (NCBI taxonomy): domain Bacteria; kingdom Pseudomonadati; phylum Pseudomonadota; class Gammaproteobacteria; order Pseudomonadales; family Pseudomonadaceae; genus Pseudomonas; species Pseudomonas sp. KT_2_4. The sequence goes on along the minus strand of NZ_CP166962.1, from coordinate 3,996,984 downwards.
ATCGAAGGCAATGCGCACGGGGATCCGCTGGGCCAGGCGCACCCAACTGAACGCCGGGTTAACGTTGGGCAACAGATTGGAGCCGCTGCTGCGGTCGCGGTCTTCGATACCGGCGACGATACTCTGCACGTGGCCATGCAGGCGCGCGTTGTCGCCGATCACACGGATATCCACACCCATGCCTACGTGAATGCCGTCGAGCTTGGTCTCTTCGAAATAGCCGTCGATGTGGAAGGAATTGCTGTCCACCACCGATAGCACCGGGCGCCCGGCGGTGACGAACTCCTGGGTACGCGGTGCGCGGTCGTTGACGTAGCCGTCCACGGGGCTGCGAATCACCGAGCGGTCGAGGTTGAGTTGGGCGGAGTCGACTGTCACCTGGGCTTCGGCCAGGGCCGATTGGGCACGGGCGACGCGGGACTGGCTCTCTTCCAGTTGCTCGCTGGGCACCAGGTTGCCAAGGCCCCGGTTACGCTTGTACTCGCGCTGGGCCTGGGCCAGGGTTTCCTGGCGGTCGGCCACGGCGGCCTGGGCTTGGCGCAGGGCCAGCTTGAAGCGGTCCTGGTCGACGGCGAAGAGCACCTGGCCCTTGGTCACCAACTGGTTGTCGCGCACGTCCACGCGCTGGATCAGCCCGGACACGTCCGGGGCGATCTGCACGATGTCGGCACGGATGTGGCCGTCACGGGTCCAGGGCGCAAACATGTAGTACATGACCATGCGCCACACAACGACGACCGCGAAACTCACGATCAACAACGTCAGGACGACACGGCCGATAGTCAAAAAAGGTTTTTTCATGTCATCAAATATCGACTGAGTGAGTCCACCGCGCCCAGCAACAGCGCGTAGAGCCCCACATTGAACAATGCCCGGTGCCAGACCAGGCGATAGAAGTGCATGCGCGTCAACAGCCCGTGCACCACCAGAAACAACACATAAGTAATGCCCATCAGCACCAGCAGCGTGGGCAGGAATACCCCGCTGATATCCAGGTCACCGATCATAAAGGCGCTCCATCAGGTAACGGCGCTTGCATCTCTGTACCGCCAATGAACTCCACCCCGGGCAACAGCGCCAGGCGCAGGCCGGCCAAGGCGTGCAGCAGGTGCAGGCGGGTGTCGTCTTCGTCTTGCAGGCCCTGGCCGTTGAGGGCGCGACGCGTGCGGTCCAGGGTCATCAGCAGACCGCTGGGCGCGGGCAAGCGTTCACCCGCCTTCAGGCAGGCCTTGAAGTAACCGCCCACGCCTTCCACCACCTGGTTGAGCAACACCCGTGGCACACCGAGGATGCGCGGCGAGTAGGCCAGCAGATCGAGCAGGTTCAAAGCCACGCGCAAGTCGCGCAGGGCGATGCCAGTGTCCTGGCCGGTGAGCGCCAGGCGCGGCAGGTGTTGCATCAGGCGGTCGAGCATTTGTACGGCCATGTGCCGGTGCTCGGCCAGGGTGGCGGGCTCGGTGAGGCTGACGATGTCGCGCCAGCTGAAACGGGTGAGGCGCTTGGCCGCCAGTTCGGCGCCGAAGGGTCGGGCGATCAAGGTCCAAACGAACGCGAACAGCAGACCCACGGGCCCGGCCAGGTTGACGTTGGCGAAGTTGAGAAAGTCCGCGTCATAAGCGCCCTGGATGCTGATGAACGATGAGGTGTTCACCAGCGTCAGCAACATGCCCAGGTAAAACCGTGGCTGCACCGTGAGGGTACCGATGCAAATAAACGGCACGGCGAAGGCCAGCACCAGCATGGGGAAATCATGCAGGTTGGGCAGCACCAGAAACAGATACAGGCTGGCGAACAGCACCGACATGGCGGTCCAGAAAAAGAACCGATAGATCTGCGGTGCAGGGTCGTCCATCGAGGCGAAAAAGCTGCACGCCACAGCGGCAAGGATCACGGCGCTGCCGCCGTCGGTCCAGCCCAACAGAATCCACAATACCGAGGCGACGATGATTGCGGTGACGGTGGAAAACGCCGAGTAGAACATCAGCCCACGGTCGAGGAACGGCGTGAGCCGGCCCAGGCGCCAGTGCCGGTAAACGGCGCGCCAGGTGTCCTGACTTTCACATTGGATGGCGGCTTGCAGGCTGCGGCAGTCTTGCCACAAATCGACCCATTCGCCCAGGCGGTACAGGGCGTTGGAGAACAGCAAGGTGTGACGGTCATCCAGCGCTTCGCCTTGGGGTTGGGCGGCGTCGATCTTGTCACGCAATACGCGCCAGCGTTCCAGGGGCGCTTGTTCGGTAGTGCTTTGCAGCCAGGCGTTGGCCGCTTCCAATAACGGCGTGAGCTGGTCGAGAAACTCCGGCGCACGGTGCTCGATGGCGTACACCGCATCATCCAGAGCGTCGATCACTGGCAGCAGGTGAATCATGCGCCCGCGCAGTTCCTTGGTGTTGCGTACTGTCTGCGGGCGCGCGCCTTCGTGGGGCAGTTGGCCGATCATCAATTCGAGGGTATTGAAAGTGGCGACCATGCCGCCGCGCAGGTTGCTGACTTCTTCGGGGTCGACCTTGCGGCTGAGAAAGCGCTGGCTGTAGACCTGGGCGTCGCTGAACCACTTGGCCACCGAGCCATCGAACACCGGCATCAGGCGCCGGGGCCAGAACATCGCGCCCACCACCGCCGCGACCGCAATGCCGAGGAAGATTTCTTCGGTACGCGCCTCCGCCACATCCCAGACCGCCAAAGGGTTATCCACCACCGGCAGGGCAATCAGCGGCAAGGTGTAGCCGGCCAGCATCAGGGCATAGTTATTCGCGGTGCGCAGGTGCATGGACAAGAACAGCAAGGTGCCCGTCCACAGCGCAATTACCACCACCAGAATGTAGGGTGACTGCACGAACATCGGCACAAACAGCACCGCCGCCGCCGCACCCATCAAGGTGCCGATGGCGCGGTACAGGGCTTTGGAACTGGTTGGGCCGACAAACGGGCTGGAGACGATATACACCGTGGCCATCGCCCAGTACGGACGCGGCATTTGCATGAGCATGGCGATGTACAGCGCGATCATCGACGCGGCGAAGGTACGCACCCCGTAGAACCAATCGCGGGCAGGCGGGAAGCCGGTAAAAAATCCGTTCAAGACGACACAGCCTCAGCCGCTTCGAAGGCGCGCAGTACGCGCAGTGCGGCTTGCAGATCGTCAGGGGCGATATCTGCCAACACGTCTTTGCGCAGGCGCACCAGTTGCGCTTCCACCGCCTGCACCAACTCACGGCCACGCTCGGTAAGGCTCAGGGCCTTGGCGCGACGGTCGTGGATGTCTTCGGTGCGGCAGACGTAACCGTCACCGCACAGCCGGTCGAGCAGGCGCACCAGTGATGGGCTTTCCATACCGGAAGCCTGGGCTACTTTGACCTGGTGTACCCCGTCGCCCAAGCGGCCGATCATCAACAACGGCACGGCGCAGGCTTCGGAGATGCCATAGCTCACCAGCGTGGTCTGGCAGATTTTGCGCCAATTACGGGCGCCCACCACCATGCTGCTGCTGAGGCTCATCTGGAGTTGTTCGAGGGATTGAGGCACTGGATAGTTCGCATACAGTTAGTTTGCTAACTATCAATATGGTGGAGAAAGGGTTTGCCGTCAAGTTTTGAAACAATTTCGCAGATGAGTGGTGGGATGCGCGTTCGCCATGCGACAAACAAAATGTGGGAGCTGGCTTGCCTGCGAAAGCGGTGGTTCAGTTGAATATTCAGTGACTGACACGCCGCCTTCGCGGGCAAGCCCGCTCCCACATTAGGTCAGCGTCGGCTTCATGCTTGCTGCTCAGCCTGCCCGCCCAGACGACGTAGTCTTCCACGCGGGATTAGTCGCACCCACTCATCAATAGGCGATATCCCTTTGATAAGAAAAAACGTCTGCAGCATCTGATAGTCCGTTTCACCTAGAGAAATAAGACGTTTCCCATCTTTCACGAAGTGTCGGGATCACCTCTTACTCGCCCATCAACCTCAGGCTCTCCTCCTCAATAAACCCAAACACCTCATCCGCCACGCTGTATTGAAACTGCTTACGCCGATGCTTGGAAAGCTTCCCACCGTTATCCAGGCACATCATCACCAGCTTCGACAAATCACTGCCACGCACGTCGTAGCGTTGATTCACGGCCTTGATCGCGCGGTCGTAGCGGTCGAGGAATTCGGTTTCTTCGCGCAGTTCCACTTCCAGGGCTCGGCGGGCCATTTGCAGGGTGAATTCGACGCAGCGGGTCGCATCCCAGTAGCGATAGATCGAGGGGTGGCCGATGAAGTCGAACGCCATGTGGTCCGCATCCAGCCAGGTGACGTTCCAGAACTCACGGGTTGGCTGGGAAAAGGTTTGCAGCGCTTGCAGGTAGGCTTGTTCTTCATGCTTCATGGCGACAGAAACCGGTAGCAGCAAACCATTTTCCAGTGCGCCGTAGTGGCAAAGCGTCTGGTGAATCAGGAAGCGAGACAGGCGCCCATTACCGTCCATGAACGGGTGCAGGAAGACGAAACCGAAAGCGGTGACCGCGGCCGCAACCAAAGGATCGACGTCTCGAACGGGCTGGTTGGCGAAGGCCATCAGCTCTTCCATCAATTCCTGGCAAAGCGCGGGGGCTGGCGGTACGTAGCTCACACCGGCTGCGCCGCGCAGCCCGTTGTGCAGATGGTTCTGTTCGTGGCGAAACGCGACGGCTTTGTCGAAGGGGTTGGAGACTGTGCTGTTTTGCAGCTCGACCAAGTAGTCTTCGGTGAGCAAACGGCCTTCGTGGGCCTGGCGCAGGAGTTGAACGAAGCGACGGGATTTTTCTTCGCTGGGTTGTTCTTTTTCGATGGCAAATGAATCGCGGGTTTCGTGCAGGTAAGCCCACTGGATGGCGCGGTCCATCATTTCGGGAGGGAGGGTGCGATAACCTTTAGATCGAGCGCCTCACACAGATGAGCGTATCCGACTGTTGGCAGGGCGAGCTTTTCCAGAAAAAATTCACTTAAGCGATTAAAGCCCAGTTTTTTTTACCGCTCACCATTTTTTTTTACATACTCGCATTTCTTGGGATATTTTTTTACACCCCTCGCCCACCCCGCAACATCAAATTCAACTCATCCACCACCACCGCCCAATCCGCATCCTCCAGAATCTCTTCACGCAAAAATGTCTTCTGGGCGTCGCTCCAAAAAAACGCATCCGCCAGTTTCAACTCCGGCTTGAGCGGCGAATGAGAGGCGACAAATTGCTCAATACTGACCGGGTCGTCCGGCAGGCCAAGCTGTTTGAACAAAGCCGGCAAGCTGTGCAGTGGCGATTCCATGAAAGGCTCCTCATAAGTAGGTTCAAGTGAGTCTAGCGGCAGCCTTCAGGTTGCGGCGCCGGTGCATTGCATAGCACGAACAACCGCGTCCTGGCGCCACCGCCGTCCTGGCGACTGAGTTCGCGCCAGCCGTTGGGCAGCGGCGCGAATTCATCCGGGGCTTCGTTGCTGCTGATCAACCATACCCGTCGCGTTTGAGCAGGCAGTGCTGAGAGGCGGTCCAGATAGATGCGGCCACCGTCCTGGTCCACCAGTGTGCCGAAACCATAGGCGTTCGGGCGAGTGGCAGTGCCGTCGGGTTTGGGCGGTGTGAAGAGCTGCAGTTGCGCGTCGGTCTGGTCGTAATACACGTAGCTGAGGTACCACATCATGTCACTGAGGACGATGCGGTCGCCTTCCTGGTAGTCGCGATTGACGAACTCCACCGGCACGTTGAACTGGTCGTGCTCATCCACTTCGAAGTTGTTCTTTAGCCCCAACAGTTCTACGCCAACAAACAGTGCGAACAACGCCACGCCCAGCCAGGACAAACGGGGCGGCAAACGGTCGATGGCAAGCGCCAGGACTATCGGCAGGCCTAACGCATACACCGTGAGGTAGCGCTCGATAAACACGGGCGAGATAAAGGACACGCCATAGACCAGCAGCAGCGGCAGCAGGCAAAACAGTGCCGGCAGGCGCGCCGCGTGGTTGCGCCAGGCCGTCGATACAACCACCCCGGCGAGCAGCAGGGGGAACAGCCAGAACAGCGGCGGCCACAGGCCGAGACCGTCATCCTGCAACAGGAACTGCCAGATGATCGACGGCAGCGACAGTAGATTGACCGGCTCTTCCCAACCAATGTCGCCGCCGACTTTGAGCTGTTCGACGTGCTGTACCAAATCCAGCAGGTGGGGCAGCCAGGGCAGATACAACAACACTATCGCTACGTTGGCGACCCACCAGGCAGGTCGCGTGATCAGGCGTTGAGCTGGCGCCTGCAACCCCAGGTACGCCCAATGCACCAGCACGCACAGCGCGGTGAAGTAGTGGGTATAGAACCCGGCGCTCATTAACAGCACATACACAGCCAAATAACGCACGCGCTCGGGCTGCTTCACCCAGTACACCAGGGCCAGCGTGGCGCCCAGTAGCCACACGCCCAGCAGCGAATACATGCGCACTTCCTGGCTGTAGCGCACTGCGGTCGGCAGCAGCGCCAACAGGATCCCCGCCAGCACGGCCGCGCGGCGGGTGGACAGTTGCCGTGTCAGCCAGATGCCCAGGCCCACGACGGCCACGCCGGGGATTGCACTCAGGCTGCGAATTGAGCCGATGCTATCGCCGAATACTTCGATCCAACCGCGCAGCAGCAAGAAATACAGCGGCGGGTGCACATCATGGGCCGCGTGAAACCACAGGTCGGCCAGGGCGTATTCGCTCAGTAACAGGCTTGAGCCTTCGTCGCCCCAGATCGCCGCCGAGGTGAGGTGGTAAAACCGCAGGGCCAAGGCCAGCGCCAGGATCGGCACCCACCACAGACGGCTGAGCCAGCCGGCACCTTCCCAGGTCGAGCGATGCAAGGCAGGCAATGCCCCAACTGTTTCGTTTTGCTCTACCACAGACCGACGCACCTCAAATTCTCCCGGCATGACCCTGCTTGCCTATGCGCAAACACCGCCACTCTAGGCCAAAAGCCCTGGCCTCGCCGCTGGAATCGGACAAATCAGCAATTTGTGTAGGCCTTCACCGAAGCACTCGTCGGATCAGGCTATTATTGCCCCTTCTCCAAGGACTCAGGATCAAGGAAACGTTATGCGCATCGGTTTGCTGTCACCTCTGGCCCTGGCCCTGTTGGCCGGTTTTTCCCTACCGGCCCAGGCCAGCTCTGACGACTCGTGTTACCCCGATTGGCGGGTATCGCGTGACAGCTACGAGCCGTGCAGCAACCAGCCGTTTCTCAGCCCTGGCAACGACAGCCGGGTGAACCTGCGCCTGTTGCTGGCCGACAAAAAAGCCGCGCCCCTGGCCCCCAATGCCTTAGGCGAAGACGATTTGGCGCAAGGCTTTGGCCCGGTGCCGTTTCCGGTGTACCGCCTGGTGCCGGTTCCGGCCACGAATGAGGAGCCTGACAACAAGGCTGACGATTCACGCACAGCCGAACTCGACACGCTGCTCCAGCCCCTGGGCATCAAGCGCGAGGAGTACAAGACCGCAGGCCAGGCCTTCCTGAATGGCGAAGGCAGCCGTTGCCGCAGCAATGACGATGACAGCGCCACGGCGTTTATCAGCCAGGCGATCAAGGCCCAGATGCCGCCCGCCGAGCGCGATGTGTTGGTAAAAGCACGCCTGCAGCTGCTGACCACCTGTGACTGGAGCCGCCAGGTCGTGGACGCGCAGTTGACCCCCTCGGCCAACGCCCAGTTGTTTCGCACCTATTTGCAGGCCGCCGGCGACTTCTACAGCGGGCGTTTCGATTACGCCGAGCGCGGGTTCGCCGCCGCCGCCACCAGCGATGTGCCGTGGCTGAAGGAAACGGCGCTGTACATGACTGCGCGTACTTCACTGAATCAGGCCCAGGCCGAAGCCTTCGACGAATACGGCATGCCGCAACGCGAGCATGTGGATAAGTCGGCCTTGAGCGATGCCGAAGAAGGTTTTCTCAGTTACCTGAAACATTATCCACAGGGCGATTACGTTGCGTCGGCCCGTGGCCTGTTGCGCCGTGTGCACTGGCTGGCGAACGACGACGCCAGGCTTGCCGAAGACTTCACTTGGCAGTTCACCGAGGCCACTGAGGCCCAGCGCAATGTGAGCGTGGACGAACTGGTGGAAGAGGCCGACCTCAAGTTGCTGATGGTCGGCAATAAAGCGGCGAACAGCCCGATGCTGCAAGTGGTCAGCGACCTGATGGCGATGCGCGCCCACACCCCGCCGCTGTTGAGCCGTGAAGACCTGGATAAGCAAAAGAGCACCTTCGCCAGTGAGCCGGCGCTTTTTGACTTCCTGCAAGCCAGCTATGCCCTGTACGTCGAACACCAACCCGACGCGGCCTTGAAGCACCTGCCGGCGGATGTGCCGTCGAGCCTGGATTACTTCGCCTTCAGCCAACAGACCCTGCGCGCCCTGGCTCTGGAAGCCAAGCAGGACTGGAAGGCCGCCGAAGCCCTGTGGCTGCAACTGCTGCCGCTGGCCAAGCAACCGCTGCAACGTGACCAGCTCGAGCTGGCATTGGCCATGAACTACGAGCGCAGCGGCCAATTGGCCAAGGTGTTCGCCGCCGACTCACCGATCAGCGCCAAGCAAGTGCGCTACATCCTGCTGCGTAACGTCGCAGGCCCCGACCTGCTGCGCCAGCAGATCGCCAACGCAAGCGACCCGACCGAGCGTCAGAGCGCGCAATTCGTGCTCCTCTACAAAGACCTGCTGCGCGGCCAGTACGCCACCTTCGCCGATGACCTCAAGCAGGCCTCGCTCTCTGACGACAAACTCGGCACCAGCCTGGGCTACACCTATACCAGCGGCCAGACCTTGAAGCTGTTCCAATGGAACGGCGACAAGGCCGAATCCGGCTACGCCTGCCCAAGCATCGCGCAAATCGCGGCGACCTTGCAGAACGAGGCCAAAAACCCGCATGCGTTGAACTGCTTCGGTGAGTTCATCCTGCGCAACGGCCTGGACGGCATGCCGTTGGAACAACCCCGCGCCGCCGGCAGCCTGGGCAGTACCGCCTCGGACTTCAAGGGTGAAACCTTCTCGCGCCTGGACGGCTACAAACAGGTGATCGCCAACGCCAAGGCGCCGAAAACCGACAAGGCTTATGCGCTGTTCCGCGCCATCAACTGCTACGCGCCGGCCGGCTACAACAGCTGCGGCGGCGAAGACGTGGCGCCGGCGGTGCGCAAAGCCTGGTTCCGCCAACTCAAGAGCGGTTTTGCCGATACCCAGTGGGGCAAATCGCTGCAGTACTACTGGTGAAGCCGCTGTGGCTGGGCTTGCTGTTGCTGGCAAGCCCGGCTTTTGGTGCCGTGGACGCCCGCGCCTATGACGCCTTCTGGCTGTGGAGTGGCGTCGAGCCTCAGCCGGTGATCAAGCAGGCAAAAACCTTGTACATCCTGCAAGGCCAGATCAACTCCACTCGTCGCGCGCCCCAGCGCGGCGTGCAATTGATCGCCCAGGGCATGAGCGTGCCGCGTATTACTCAAGGCCACGTCTGGGTGGTGTACCGCGCCCACACCTTGCGCTGGCCGGAACGGGTCTACACCCAGGTGCTGGGCCAGGTGCAACGCTGGCGTGACGCCGGCAACCCGGTGATCGGCATCCAGATCGACTTCGACGCCCGCACCCAATATCTGCACGAATACGCCGATTTTCTGCGCGACCTGCGCCAGCGTCTGCCTGCCGACCTGCGGTTGAGCATCACCGGCCTGATGGACTGGAGCAGCAACGCCGACCCGGCCGCTATCGCCCAACTCAAGGGCGTGGTGGATGAAGTGGTGGTGCAGACGTATCAAGGGCGTCACAGCATCCCTGACTATGCCGCGTATTTGCCGCGGATGAATCGGCTGGGCGTGCCGTTCAAGATTGGCTTGATTCAGGGCGGGGAGTGGCAAGAGCCGGGGTATCTGGGGGCCGATGAGTGGTTTCGGGGGTATGTGGTGTTTTTGCAAAACCTTTGATTCTTCCAACCCTGCAAAAAGCCGGCCTCGAGCCGGTTTTTTGCAGGTGGCCTTAGAGGCTTGGATGATATAAGTTACCTTTGTTGCTTTAAAGGGTGATATATCATGCAAGAAACAGCGAAACCCTACCCGCACAAAGGGTACATCTCTGAGAGAAGCGCTGAGCTGATGAGAGGTATCGGGAACGGTATCGAAATAGCCCGCATTCGTCGCCGGTTGAAAATTTCCACCATATGCAGCCGCGCGGGCATTACGCGGCAGACGTATCAGCGGCTGAGGCAGGGCGAGGCCGGCGTATCCCTCGGCGTGCTGATGAATGTGCTTAGCGCGATGGACCTGGAAGAAGGTATGGCGAGCATTGCGTCACCAGAACTTGACCAGGTTGGGATTACCATGAGCCTTGCCCGTGAGCCTGAGCGCATTCGCACTGAAGGAGAACACGATGTCCTGGAAGCCGATTGGTAATGCCTTTGTTTTTTCAGCTCACTTAGTCGGTGACCCGGTCCCTGTTGGCGAAGTGGCCATGCATGGGAATGGCTTCGTTTTTCGCTACGCCAACAGTTGGCTCGCGCGGCCCGACGCATTTGCGATTGACCCGCTGAGTTTGCCACTGACCCCTAACCAGTATTCCTCGACGCGCATGTTTGGTGTGCTCGACGACGCAACGCCCGACAATTGGGGCCGGCGTGTTCTGCTGGCGACCCACAAACAGCATCCACAAAACGAAGTTGAATGGCTGCTTGCATCGCGGGGAGCAGGAGTGGGTTGCCTGCTGTTCAGTGCGTCAAGAAGCCAGCTGCCAACCCTGCACCACCCCCCGCAATTCGAAGACCTTGAGAAAATCATGGTGGGCCTTGATCGAGTCGAGAAAGGTGACGTCGACCTGCCCGTGGAAATCGCACGGTTATTCGAGTTTGGGAGTTCCATGGGCGGCGCCAGGCCGAAGGTCACCGTGACTCATGAAGGTAAGGAATGGATTGCTAAACTCGGCCGTAGCGACGATGTGTTCGACCAGCCACGGGCGGAATTCGCCAGCCTTCAAATGGCGGATGCAGCAGGTCTACCCGCAGCCGGGCACAAGTTGGTAGAGGTCGCCGGCAAACCGGTCTTGATGGTCGAGCGTTTTGATCGACATGAAGGCGCTGGTCGCGAGCACTATGTCAGCTGCAACTCTTTGGTAAGCACGCAGAAGCCAAGAATGCGGGTTGATGCAGCTGACGGTGCCGTTTCCTATTCCAGGATCGCCGACGTGTTGAAGAAGGTCTGCGACGATGCCACCTTTGACATGCGCGAGCTTTACAAGCGCATGGCCTTCAACGTGCTCATCGGCAATAGCGACGACCACCTGAAACAAACCGGGCTGCTGCTGACCAGCGCCTCGGGCTATTCCCTTGCGCCAGTATTTGACGTGTTGCCCCACCCTACCCAACTAGGCTTGCAGGCGCTCATCATCGGCAATGAAGGCCGGGTATCGTCTGTCAGTAATTTGCTGAGTACGCCTGAACGCTTTGGGTTGGGGGCGGATGAAGCAAGGTCCATCGTCACGGATATGTATGCCGTCGTGCGAGAAGCCTCCGGCTTTTTCGAAGCGGCAGGCTGTAGCGGTGCCGAGGTACGCATGCTTTCCAATGTGTGTACACGATTTGCAGCGGACCTGGTGTAGGGCGGCAACAGAGCGCACCCTTGAAGGGTGCGCGCCGCAGCAAATATCACCTAAACGCTAAGTTACCAATCGTACGTCAGGCTCGACACCACCGTGCGTCCTTCCCCGTAGTAGCAATCCAAATCACTGGTGCACTGCGAGACGTAGGTCTTGTTGCTGAGGTTCTGCACGTTCATCGCCAGTTTCACGCCCTTGAGCTTGAGCGGCGAGGCGCCCAGGTCGTAGCTCAGGCTTGCATCGTAGACGCTGTAGGACGGCACATTAAAAGCGCCTTCGTAGTCGTCGCCCAGGCTTTGACGGGCATAACGCACGCCCAAGCCCGCGCCCAACCCTGCCAAGGGCGTGTCGCCGAGCACGGTGTAGTTGACCCACATCGAGGCGGTGAGTGGGGAGATGCCGGCCGGGTGGCGACCTTGGCGGCCATCGTTGTCCTTGGTGTATTTGACGTCATTGCGCGCAGCCGAGGCGACCACGTCCCAGGCATCGCTCAAGACGGCCTTGGCTTCCAGTTCAACACCTCGCGAGCGCAGGGCGCCGCTTTGGGTGCTGAAGGTGGTATCCACCGGGTTGGTGGTCAGCACGTTTTCCTGGTCCAGTTGGTACACAGAAGCCTGGATGAAGCTCTTCTGGCCCGGTGGCTGGAACTTCACGCCGACTTCGTACTGTTTGCCGGTGGAGGGTTCGAAGGGTTTTCGGTTCGCATCAGTGCCGGCCAGCGGCAGGAAGGATTCCGAATAGCTGACGAAGGGCGACAAGCCGTTATCGAACAGGTACACCAGGCCCGCACGGCCGGTGAACGCCTGGTCTTTGCTGGCAAAGCGGGTGTCCTGTATCGGCTCCTTGTTCACCACATTCGCCCAGTCATAGCGGCCACCGAGTACCAGTACCCATTTATCCAATTTGATCTGGTCCTGCAGATACAGGCCGGTCTGGGTGATGGTGCGATCCCAGCGGTACGGTTGGCCGAAGTTCAAGGGCTGGCCGTACACCGGTTTGAACAGGTCAATGATCGGCGGGTTGCGGTCGTACAGGCCATGGAACTGCGAGTTGGAATGGTAGTAGTCCAGGCCAACGATGAAGGTGTGGGACAGCGCCCCCGTGTCAAATTCGGCCTGGGCGATGCTGTCCACGCCGAACACTTTGTTGGTCTGCGACCAGTCCACGCCGAAGCGTTGCAGGTAACGCTGGTCTTGCACGCCGGTGTTTGGGTTGGCGACGAAACGGTAGCCGTGCAAGGGCGCGGTGTAGCGGTCGTCGACCTCGGCGTAACGGGCGTTTTGCTTAAGGGTCCAGATGTCGTTGAGGCGATGGGAAACTTCGTAACCCAGCACGTATTGCTCGCGGTTGTACTGGTTGACGCCCGGCTCGCCGATAAACACATCGCGCTTGATCTTGCCGTTGGGGTTGTCCCACAGCGTGCCGGACGCCGGCAGGCCTTGGGCTTCGGGCACGCCTTTATCTTTCTGGTACTGGGCGAACAGGGTCAGGCTGGTATCGTCGTTGGGGCGCCAGGTGAGGCTGGGGGCGATGAACTGGCGCTTGTTTTCGACGTAGTTGATTTCGTCTTGCGCGTCATTCGCCAGGCCGGTCAGGCGGTAGAGAAACTGCCCCTCCTCGTCCAACGGGCCGCTCAGGTCGATGGCCGCGCTTTTGTGTTCGTAGGTGCCGGCTTCCAGTACCACTTGGTGTCTCGGCGTTTCGCTGGGGCGCTTGCTGACCATATTGACGATGCCGCCCGGCTGGTTCTGGCCGTAAAGCACTGACGCCGGGCCTTTGAGCACTTCGATGCGTTCCAGGGAATACGGCTCGATCTGCAACGCACCGCCTGTGCTGCCGCCGCCGTAGGGCAAGTGCAAGCCGTCAAGATACAACGGCGTAGGCGAGAAGCCGCGTGACGTCGGCTCATCGAACAATTTGACCCGGTCGGCAAAACCGCCGGCGCTCATGCCTGGGGTGTAGAGCAACGCCTGGGTGACACTCTGGGCGCCGCGTGCCTTGATCTCGGCGGCGGTGATCACGTTGATGGTCTGGGGGATTTCCACCAGCGCCGAGTCAGTCTTGCTGCCCGAGGCGCTGCGCTTGGCGACAATACCGTCCACGGGACCCCAGGCGCTTTCCTGCGCCTGCCGGCCGCTGATCTGGGTCGCGCCCAACTGCAAGGCTCCGTCGCCGGAAAGGGCCTGCAACGACCAACCGCCCTGGGACTGCACAGCCGCCAAACCGCTGCCCGCCAGCAAGCGCTGCAACCCCGACCCTACGCCATAACGCCCTTTCAAGCCGGCGCTGCGCTTGCCGTCGGTGAGCGAAGCGTCAACCGACAGCAGGATGCCTGAGGCACTGGCGAAACGGTTCAACGCCTGGTCGAGGCTGCCCGCAGGGATGTCATAGCTGCGCAGCGCTTCGGTGCTTTCTTCGGCTTGAACCATGCTCGGCAGTACAGGAGCCGTTGCCAGCAGGCCGGCAAACAGGCCACGACGCAGCGCGCGGGCCAAAGGTTGGATTGGGTGGTGCGACATGGCAGGACTCCCCGTGAGAACGCTTCTTGATTGGCTTTCAAGAGGTATCCCGAACGGGCCGCAAAAACCGACAAGCCCTGTACAAAGTATTTTCAGATCCGCGCCTTGATCGTTACCCAATAACGGGTCACCGCCTGCACGTGCACGGGCAACGAACGCTCCAAGGCGGCCAGGATCGCGTCGGTGTCGTTCAGCGGGAACACGCCGGTCAACAGCAGGTTCGACACCGCCTGATCACAGCGCAACAGGCCCGGGCGGTAGCGACTCAGTTGCGCCACGAACTCACCCAACGGCTGACGTTCGGCAACCAGACGATGCTCGGTCCAACTGCTGGCATTGGCGCTCACTGCCGGCAACGCGGTGCTTTGACGCGCGTTGAACCACAGGCTGTCCCCTGCCTGCATATGCACCGGCGCACCCTGCAACGGCGTGACCCGCAGGCAACCTTCATACAAATCCACACGGCTGCCGTCGGGCAATTCACGTACCGCAAAGCGCGTGCCCAACGCCTGTACATCACCGGCAGGCGTTTCGACGATCAGCGGGCGCGAGGCATCGTGGCCGCTGGTCAGCAAGACCTCGCCTCGGATCAGCCGAATACGTCGTTCGGTAGCGCTGAAACGCAGGTCTACGGCGCTGTCACTGTTGAGGTCCAGTTGCGTGCCGTCGCTCAAGGTCATATGGCGAATTTCGCCCGTGGCGGTACGCAGCTCTGCAAAGGCCGCTCGCCAGGGTTCGCTGCGTTGCACCAGGTAGCCGCTGCCACCGGCCACCAACAGCAGGCCGAGCAGTTTGAGCGCGGCCCGACGTTGGGTATCCGGGGTGTCGCGCAATACCGCGCGAGCGCTGTCGGCAGGTACACCGCCCAGGGTGTGTTGCAGCTGCTGCAAGCGCTGCCAGGCGCGGCGGTGTTCCGGGTCAGCGGCCTGCCAGCGGGCAAACGCCTGGCGCTGCTCGCCCTTGAGCTCGCCGCCCCATTGCAGCATCAACCACTCGCTGGCTTGCTCGACAATCGCGGGGGCGATGGGCGCGTCGTGCTTCATTCTTCGTACACCACCTGGTAGCAGGCGACGATGGCGCGGGTCATGTACTTCTGCACCGAGCTGACGGTGACGCCCAGGCGTTCGGCGATTTGCGCATAGCTCAAGCCTTCGAACTGCGAAAGTAAAAACGCACGGCGTACATTGTCGGGCATGCGGTCGAGCATGGCGTCGATCTGCATCAGGGTTTCGAGGATCAGCGCGCGGGTTTCCAGGGAAGGCGACTCGGGCTCGGGCAGGTGCGCGATGCTTTCCAGGTACGCACGTTCGATGCGCAGGCGGCGCCATAGGTCGATCACCAGGTTACGGGCGATCTGCGCCAAATAGCTGCGGCTTTCCTTGTCACCCGGGAAACGCCCGGCCACCAGCAGGCGCAGGAAGGTGTCCTGCGCCACATCGGCGGCCTGCTCACGGTCGCCCAGGCGCTTGCGCAACCAGCCTTGCAGCCAGCCGTGATGGTCGCGGTACAGGATGTGAAGCTGTTGCTGGCCGTCAGTCGCGATGCCCATGAAAAGCTCAGAAGTGTTATTGAGAGCAATTATCATTACATCTTATTTGACGACTGACAAAAACTCTTTCTCACTCAGCGCCCAGCGGCCTGCAACGGATACACCGACTCCCACCCTCCTCCCAACGCTTTGTACAGCCCGACCATGGCCAATGACACGCCGGTGGAGCTCTCCACCCACTGTTCCTGAGTCGCCAACAACGCACTCTGCACGGTGAGTACGTTGACGAAATCCGCCACGCCTTCGACGTACTGGTGTTGGGCGGTGGTCAGCGCAATTTGGTTCTGGCGCACGGCTTCCGCGAGGCTGTCGCGGCGCAGTTGGCTGGCGTTGTAGCGGGTCAGTTGGTCGTCGATTTCATGCCAGGCACGCAGCACGGTTTGCTGGTAGGCCAGGGCCGCTTCCTGTTGCTGGGCTTCGCGTAAATCCACCATGCCTTGCAGGCGCCCGCCGTTGAACAGCGGCAGGCTCAACTGCGGGCCGAAGGCAAAGGCACGGGAACCCCAGGAGCCGAAATCCGAGAGCTGCATGGCTTGGGAGCCGAGGCTGCCAGACAGGGTGATGCGCGGGTAGAAGTCGCCCTTGGCCACGCCGATGCTGGCAGTGGCAGCGTGCAGGCGGGCTTCGGCTTGGCGGATGTCGGGGCGACGCTCGGCGAGTTCCGATGGCAGGCCGATCGCGACCTGGCGTTGGGTTTGCGGCACGGGAGCGTCTTTGGACAACTGCGCGTGCAAGGCCTGAGGCGGCTCGCCCATCAGCAGGCTAAGGGCGTTGATCAATTGGTCCTGGCGCTGTTGTAAATCCGGCAGGCGCGCTTCGATAGCCGCGACCTGGGCGGCGGCTTCGGCCACATCCAGGTCGGTGGCCACGCCGTCGGCCAACCGCAATTGCGAGAGCTTGAGGCTGTGGCGCGCAACATCAAGGTTTTGCTCGGTGACGGCACGGGTGTTTTGGACGCCGCGCAGTTGGATATAGTCCTGGGCAGTCTCGGCCAGCACCGATAACAACACGGCGCGACGGTCGTTTTCGGCAACTTCCAGCGTGGCGTCGGCTGCTTCGGTTTCACGCTTGACCCGGCCCCAGAAATCCAGCTCCCAAGAGGCCGAGAAGCCCATGTCCCATTGGTTGAAGGCTGCGCGGCCATTCTCGCCGGAGGGGTCGTTCAAGCCTTTGCCACTGTTACGTTTGCGCTGGTAGCCGCCGCCCGCATCGACATTCGGGTAGCGCTCGGCGGTGGTTACCTGACGTACCGCGCGGCTCTGTTGCAGGCGGCTGCTGGCCAACTTCAGGTCGAGGTTATCGCTGAGGGCGCGGCGTGTCAGGGCTGAGAGCTGCGCGTCGTGGAACACGTCCCACCAGCGCTCCTGCAAGGGATCGCTGACGGCACGGCTGGCAGCTTGTCGGCCCTGAGGTTCGCTCCATTGATTGATCTGCGGGCTCTCGGGCCGCTGGAAGTCGGGACCGACCGTGCAGGCACTCAGGGTGATCAGGCTCAAGGTGAGCCAGGCAACGTGTTTCATTGCTGGGCCACCTCACGCTGCTGCTCGACGGGCCGGGTATCGACGCTGGCTTCTACCGACATGCCCACGCGCAGGCGCTCAGTCAATGGCTGGTTCGGCTCAAGCACGATCTTCACCGGAATACGCTGCACCACCTTGGTGAAGTTGCCGGTGGCGTTGTCGGGTTTGACCGAGGCGAAGGTCACTCCCGTGGCTGGCGCAAGGCTTTCCAGATGGCCTTTGAGCAGTTCGCCGTCAAGGCTGTCGACGCTGACTTGCACCGCTTGCCCCGCGTGCATATGCGACAGTTGGGTCTCTTGGAAATTGGCCACCACATAGGCTTCAGAAAGCGGCACGACCGCAAGGATCTTGCTGCCCGGTGTCACGTAGGCGCCGACCCGCACCGCACGCTCACCGACCATGCCATCCACCGGTGCGACAATGCGCGTGTAAGACAGCTGATAACTGGCCATTTCCAGCGCGGCCTGGGCGCGTTTGAGTCCACCTTCGGCGGCGTCACGCTGGGCGGTGAGGATTTCCACCTGCTTGCGTTCGGCGGCCAGCACGGCGGTGGATTTAGCCAGGCGCGCAGTAGCCTGGTCGATGCGCGTCTTGGCTTGCTGGGCGTTCTGCACGGTGCCCGCACCGACGCCGGCAAGGTGGTTGTAGCGGTTCAGTTCGTGTTCGGCAAAGGCCACTTCGGCGCGATCTGCTGCCACGGTGGCCTGGGCCTGGGCGATCACCGAGCTTTGGCGCTCCAGGGTCGCGCTGGCGTTTTTCAGCTGGGCCTGGGCGACCAGGGTGTCGGCATCGGCGGCCTGGGCGGCGGCGCGAAAATCGCGGTCGTCGATCAACGCCAACAGTTGCCCGGCTTTGACACGCTGGTTGTCTTCCACCAGCACTTCCTTGATAAAGCCGGCAACGCGGGGAGCGACCAGGGTGAAATCCGCCGCGACGAAGGCGTCGTTGGTGGTCTGGTGCTTGCTGCCCAGTACGCCCGGCGCAACCAGGTAAACCAGCACACCGACGGCAAATACGGCGATAACGGAGACGGCAATTTTATCTTTGCGTTTCATGGAAAGTCCTTGTGGTCAGGCCGGAGCGCGAGGCGGAAAGATCCGCGTGGGCATCCAGAAAATCAGCAGGATCAACGCCACCGCGACACCGGCCATGACGACGTAAAGATCCGAAGAGGTCAGCACCACGGTCTGCTCGTGCAAGCGGTGGGCGAGGCCCGGCGCGTCAGCGTCGGCAAGGGGCGAATTGCCCAGGCGGTCTACTAACATGGTTGAATGGAAATGCCCGCGCTGGGTGGTCAATGTATCCAGCACCGCAGTGGCGATCACAGCGGCCAGGCCCTTGACGGTGTTGAACCAGGCCGAGGCAAACGGCCCTTCGATGGGTTGGATACTGCCGGTGGACAGCATCAGCAGCGGCAGCACGGCCATGGGCTGACCGAAAATCTGCAGCAGGTACCAGCCATAAAAGTCGTCACGAATCCACGCCGAGGTCAGGTGGGAACTGCCGAGGCAGCACAGCACCAACATACTCAGGCCAATGCCCAGCACCCAGCGGCAATCGACCCAGCGCAGGTTGCACAGCGCCGCCACCAGCGGCAGCGCGATCAACTGCGGCAACGCCATCAGCAGCATCACCGGTGCGGTCTGCAGCGGCCGGTAGCCCTGAACCTGAGCGAGGAAACTGGACGGGATGATGATCACCGAGGTCAGCACCATCAGCACGCCGGCCAGCACGATCAAGGCAAACGCCAGGTTGCGCAGGCCGAGCATCTGCAAGTTGAAGAAGGGCAGTGGCTGTGACCATTCGTTGAGCATGAACAGCGCCAGCAACACTGTGCCGCCACACAGCAGGAAGGTAATCAGGCCCGACTCGAACCAGTCCAGGCGATTGCCTTGCAACAGGCCGATCACCAGCATGCAAATCGCCGGGAAGCCCAACAGCAAACCACGCCAGTTGAACTGCTTGAAGCGCTCCAGGCGCAGTGGGTCTTGTGGCAAACCGTAGGCCACGGCCGCCATGGCCAGCAGGCACGGCGCGACGATCTGCCAGAACGCCCACTGCCAGCCGACGTATTCGGTCCACAACGCCGCCAGCGGCGTGCCCAGGCTGGGGCCGAAGGTGGCGGTCAGTGCGTAACCGGCCAAGCCATACAGCTTGACGTTGGCCGGCAGGAAACGCAGTGCCACGGTCATCAGCATCGGCGGCAGCGCGCCACCGGCCAGACCTTGCACGGTACGCAGCAGCAGCAGGCTTTCGTAGTTGGGTGCGAACGGGCAGAGGATGCCCAGCACGGTGAACAAGCCGATGGCGCACAGCGTGAAACGGCGCAGGGAAAACGTCACCGAACACCACGGCGCAAACGCCATGGCTGCCACGGAAGTGGCGGTGTAGGCGGCGACCAGCCAGGTGCCTTCATCAAAGCCGATGTATAGCGCACCACGGATATCGGCGAGGGCGACCTTGGTGACCATTTCGTTGAGACCGGAGACCAGTACCGCCAGCAATACGCCGAGCAAGCCGATGATGATGCGCGGGCCGAATACGGGTGGGCTCAGAGCCGTAGGTTTGGCTGCGGCCTGGAGGACGGGGGCAGCGAGGGACGTCATGAACAGGTAACTCGGAATAAGAAATACCCGAGCAGTTTAATCAGGCACTCTCATGACAAAAAGTTACTTGTTAGCAGGTTATAAGTGCGTCAGACGCAACTTTGAACATCAACACTGAACCCTGTGGGAGCTGGCTTGCCTGCGATTGCGGCCTGACAGATGAAAATGTGTTGTCTGACGCGCCGCTATCGCAGGCAAGCCAGCTCCCACATTGATTGCGTTCGCTTTATACCGGCTGGGCTTCTAGCCAGGTGGCATGACAGCTCTCGCGCATGGTTTCGCGCAGCCACTTATGGGCCGGGTCTTTGTCGAAGCGTGGGTGCCAGGATTGGGCCAGAACCAGGGTTTGCAGTGGAATCGGCAAGGCAAATGCGCGCAGTGGCAGGTTCAGACGCTTGGCGCTCAGGAGGGCTTCCTTGGGTACCGGCAACAGCAGGTCGGAATCGGGCAGCATGAACATCGCACCGTGAAAGCCTGGGGCGATCATGGCCACCCGGCGCTCCAGGCCCTGAGCATTCAACGCAGTATCGATGGGCCCACGGGCGATGCCGCGCCGGGAGATGCTGATGTGGGAGTAGCTGGCAAAGCGTGCCGCCGTGATTTCTTCGTCGAACAACGGGTGGTCTTGCCGCGCCAGACCGACAAAGGTGGTGGAGAACAGGTTCTGCACCTTCACTTCCGGGCTGGCCGGCATGGTGTTGCTCACCCGCAAGTCCAACCGCCCTTCGCGCAGGGCTTCATCGTCAGTGTCGCCTTCGGGCACAAAGCGCAGCTCACACAGCGGCGCCACACGCTCCATGGTGTCGAACAGTCGCCCGCCATACACGCCGATGAAAAAGTCATTGGCGCGCACGCTGAAACGACGGCGCAAGGTGCTCAAATCGACTTGGTCCGCCGAACGGAACAACAACGCAGCCTGCTCCACCACATTGCGCACCTGGCCTTGCAGCTCGAGCGCCTTGGGCGTCGGCACCAGGCCACGGCCGGCACGCACCAGGATCGGGTCACCGACCGCTTCACGGATACGCGTGAGGGTGCGGCTCATGGCGGCCGGGCTGAGGTTCATCCGCCGCGCGGCGCCCACCACACTGCCCTCGTCGAGCAACGCGTCGAGGGCGACCAACAGGTTCATGTCCGGTAGTTGCATGCCAAGCACTCGTGGTTCGTTGGGAGTGAACTGGGCGCAATCCTAGCAGGCTTTATCGGGTTAGAAAGGCGCATCCCCCTGAATGGTGGTACGGAACAATTTGCGCCGCAGGTGGCTTGGGCAACCAGCGGCCAGGTGGATCAGCGAGCGGTTATCCCAGAACACCAGGTCGTGGGGCTGCCACTGATGGCGGTAGATGTTTTCCGGCAGCACGCTATGGGCGTAGAGCTGGGCCAGCAGGTCACGGCTTTCGTCATCGGGCAGGCCGACGATACGGGTGGTGAAGCCCTCGCTGACGAACAGCGCCTTACGGCCGTTTTCCGGGTGGGTGCGCACAACGGGGTGCACCACTTCGGCAACCTGGGCGAGCTGTTCGGGGGTAAGGGTTGGGCGCCAGTTGCCTTCGAATTTGGTCTCGCTGTAGCGCGCGGTGTAGGAATGCGCGGCGCTGCGGCCTTCGACCGCGTTGCGCAGGTGACCTGGCAAGTGCTCCCAGGCTTTGTGCATATCGGCGAACAGGGTGTCGCCGCCTTCAGATGGCAGTTCCTGGGCATGCAGCATCGAACCCAGGCTGGGCAGTTCTTTGTATGACAGGTCCGAATGCCAGAATTTGCCCGCATCCCCCAGGCCGATGGATTGGCCATTCTCGATGATATTGGAGACGATCAGGATCTCGGGGTGGTTGGCCAACAGGAACTGTTTGAGCACATGGATCTGCAACACGCCGAAACGGCGGCTGAAGGCGATCTGTTGTTCGGGGGTGATGCGTTGGTCGCGGAACACGATGACGTGATGGTCCAAGTGTGCGCGGTGGATGCGGGCGAAGTCCTGCTCGTTGACTGGACGGGATAAGTCCAGGCCGATGATCTCGGCGCCGACGCTGCCGGGGAACGGGTGGATGTCGAAGCTTTGGAGGGCGGTGGTGGCAGACATTTGATTCATTCCCGGCGGACAGGGGAGTGAATTTATAGGCATAAGGATGGAAGCTTAAATACCGTTAACGCATATGGATATGGCGTTTGGTTTGAGTTGTAGAGTGATGCTGACGGCCTCATCGGGGGCAAGCCCCCTCCCACATTTTGATTTGTGAACCCATTCAAATGTGGGAGCTGGCTTGCCTGCGATGAGGTCGGTACAGGCGCTGAAGATCAACGCTCGTGCAACGCCTCGGCCCGCGCCTTGATGATCGGTTTTAGCAGATAGCTGAGGATGCTTTTCTTGCCGGTGATGATATCCACCGAAGCAACCATGCCGGGGATGATCAGCAGCGGCTTCTCATCGGTACCCAAGTGGCTGCGGTCGGTGCGCAGAGTGATCATGTAGTAGGTGGTCTTCTTGTCTTCATCAGTGATGGTGTCGGCGCCGATGCGTTCGAGCTTGGCCTTCAGGCCACCGTAGACCGTGTAGTCGTAAGCGGTGAACTTGACCACCGCTTCCTGCCCTGGGTGCAGGAAGGCGATGTCTTGCGGGCGGATCTTGGCTTCTACCAGCAGGGTGTCGTCCAGCGGCACGATTTCGACCATGTCGCTGCCCGGCTGGATCACACCGCCAACGGTGTTGACCAGCAACTGCTTGACGATCCCGCGCACGGGCGAGGTGACCAGGGTGCGACTGACCCGGTCTTCCAGCGCGCGGCCGGTGGACTCGGCCTTGTTCAGTTCAGTACGGGCTTCGTTGAGTTGGGTCAGGGCTTCGCTGCGGAATTTGCCGCGGGTTTCATCGATCTTGCGTTGCACTTCCTTGATCGCCGATTCAGCACGCGGGATCGCTAGAGTGGTAGCGTCCAACTGTCCGCGGGTTTCCATTTCGGCGCGCTTGAGGCGCAGCACTTCTACCGGCGACACCGCGCCCTGGGCCACCAGCGGCTCGGACATGTTGATTTCCTGGCGTTGCAGGGACAACTGGCTGCGGTATTGGCCCTGCTTGGAAGTGAACTCGCGCAGTTCCTGTTGGCGCTGTACCAGTTGTTCCTGCAAACCGCCCACTTCATCCTTCAACTGTTGACGGCGGCTTTCATACAAGGAGCGCTCGTTGGCGGCCTGGCTCGGCGCGGCCTTTAACACCTCGTCAGGGATGTTCAGCGGGCGGTCATCCACCTGCGCGCTCAAACGCTCGACGCGCAGTTGCATGGCCAGGCGCAGGGCTTCGGTTTCCCCGGCGTTGGAGACAAACCGCGTGTCGTCGAGACGAATCAACGGCGCGCCGGCCTCTACGATCTGGCCTTCCTTGACGTACAACTCGGCGACGATACCGCCTTCCAGGTTCTGGATTTTCTGCAACTTGGACGACGGAATCGCCTTGCCGTCGCCACGGGTCACTTCGTCTATCTGGGAGAAACCGGCCCACACCACCAGGAATACAAAGAACGCGATTATCGCCCAGATGGTCAGGCGGATGACCCGTGGCGCATCTTCGATCAGCGCCTTGTTGACCTCGGGCAGCGGCTGGCCCTGCAGCGAATCGGAGCCTTTGAAGTAGCGGCCGACCGCACTCTTGATGGAGTTAAGCAACACTGATCTGCCCCTTCTTCAACGCTTCCATGACCACGGCTTTCGGGCCGTCCGCGAGAATCTGCCCACGGTCGACCACCAGCAGGCGGTCGACCAGAGAGAGCAGTGAGGCTCGGTGCGTAACCAGCACCACGGTCTTGTTTTGCACCACGGCTTGCAGGCGTTGCTTCAAGCGTTCTTCACCGGTGTTGTCCATGGCGCTGGTGGGTTCGTCCAGCAACAGCATGGGCGGGTTGAGCAGCAGCGCACGGGCCAGGGCAACGTTCTGGCGCTGGCCGCCGGACAGGTTCTGCCCACGCTCGCCGACTTGCAGTTCGTAGCCTTGGGGATGCAGACGGGCAAATTCGTGCACGCCGGCCAGTTCGGCAGCTTGCAAAACCATTTCATCCTCGACGTAGCGCGCACCGCTGACCAGGTTGTCGCGCAGGGTGCCGGCCAGCAATTGAATATCTTGGGCGACATAGCCGATGTTGTGGCGCAGCTCGCTCACGTCGATCTGGCGCACGTCCACGCCGTCCACCAGCAAGGAGCCGGAGTCGGGTTGGTAAAGGCCGACGATCAACTTGGCCAGGGAGCTTTTGCCCGAGCCGCTGCGGCCGATGATGCCGATTTTCTCCCCTGGCTTGATCACCAGGTTGATGTTCTTCAGCGCCAGGTTCTGCTGGTTCGGGTAAGTGAAGTTCAGGCCCCGGCACTCGATGGCGCCTTGCAGGGTGCGACGGCTCATGGGGCGCTCTTCGAAGTTGCGCTCCTGGGGCAGCTCCATCATCTGGTCCACCGAGGTCATGGTGACCTTGGCTTGCTGGTAGCGCGTCAGCAGGCCCGACAGCGAGGCCAACGGGCTCAAGGCGCGGCCACTGAGCATGTAGCAGGCAATCAGGCCGCCCATGCTGAGGTTGCCGTCGATGATCTGGTACACGCCGAACACGATCATGATCACGCCGGCCAGTTGCTGGATCAGCAGGGTCATGTTCATCGACAGGCCCGACAGCAACTTCACCCGCAGCTCAAGCCGGCTAAGGGTGCCGATGGTCTGCTCCCAGCCATACTGGCGCTCGCTTTCGGCATTGTTGACCTTGACCGCATCGAGCCCGGCGAGGGTTTCGATCAGGCTCGACTGGCGCTCGGCGGCCAGCGCCATCGTGCGTTCCATGGTCGCGACCAGGGGCTTCTGCAAGGCGTAGCCGATGCCCAGGGCGAGCGGGAACGCCAACACTGGAATCCACACCAGGTGCCCGCCGAGAATGGCGATGACCAGGAAGATCAGCAGCGTAAACGGCAGGTCGATCAGGCTGGTGAGGGTCAGCGACGCGAGGAAGTCGCGCAGGCTTTGAAACTCGTGGATGTTCTGCGCGAAGCTGCCGACCCGCGCCGGGCGGTATTTCATGGACATGCCGACGATGCGCTCGAACAGCGTGGCCGAGATGATCAGGTCGGTTTTTTTACCGGCCAGGTCCAGGCACAGGCTGCGCAGGCTCTTGAGGATCAGGTCGAACAGGTAGGCACCACAGATACCCACGGCCAGCACCCACAGGGTGGCGGTGGCCTGGTTCGGCACGACGCGGTCGTACACGTTCATCACGAACAGCGGCGCGGCCATGGCGATGATGTTGATCAGGAAGCTGGCGGCGATGGCGTCGGTGTAGAGCCAGCGTGAACGCATGAGGGTGTCACGGAACCACGAGCGTGCCCGCGGAATCAGGCTGCCGTGGTTGACGTCGAACTTGTGCTGCGGCTGTGCAAAGAAGACTTTGCCGATGTAGTCGTCGGCCAGTGCTTCGCGCTTGATCAGCACTTCACCGCCGTCGCTTTCGCTGAGCAGGATCCGCGCTTGATCTTCGCCCTCCCAGCCCACCAGCACGGTACTGCGACCGTCCTTGAGCAACAGCAGCGCCGGCAGTGCAATGGTCGGGATCTGTTCCAGCTTGCGTTGCAGCAGCCGGCCTTGCAACCCGGCCCGCGCAGCGGCACGCGATAGCAACTCGGCACTCAACCGTTGCGAAGGCAGCGGCAGGCCGGTGGTGAGCATGGCCGCACTGGCCGGTTTTTGATGCAGGGCGCAGAGCGCCAACAACCCGTCGAGTAACGGGTCGTCGTGCAGTGCGCGTGGATCATGACTGAGATGAACTCGACTGACTTCAGGTTCCACGCGGGCACTCTCGACTAACAGATGGGGCTATTGGGGTGGCTCAATTCATCCCAGGCAGTTGGACTTTAGGTTTCACGTCGTTCTGCACGACGGAGGCCATTGGTGCAACCACTCCCTGGCTCTTGAGCAATTCGCCCATGGTCGCCTTGATTCGGTACTGAGTAAATAACTGAATGTTCTTGATTTCTTCCAGGCGGCGGGAAGCGGTGAACAATTCATTTTCGCTGTCGAGCAAATCCAACAGGGTACGTTGACCAAGGCTGAACTGTTGCTGGTAGGACGTACGTACGCGAGTGCTGTGATCCACGTACTGCTGGGCAACCGGCAATTGCGCGTTGGCGTTGTTCAGGGCGTTCCAAGCCAAGCCTAGCTCTTCATTGAGTTGGCGCAAGGCGTTGTTGCGAATGTCCAACGCCTGGTTGGCCTGGTAGGACTTCGATTGCAGGTCGGCCTTGTTGCTGCCACCGGCGAACAGGTTGAAGCGCATGCGCACCATGGCTTCCCAGCCATTGCTGTGGTTGGGGTCACCGGAGACGTTGTTGTCGGCGTTGGTGCCCAGCTCAGCGTCAAAGCGTGGGTAGAAGGTGGATTTGGCGGCGTCGTACTGCTTCTCGGCGGCAGAGATATCCGACTCGGCCGAACGCAGTACCGGGCTGTTGTCGAGCATCTGGCGACGGGCTTCATTCAGGTCTGCCGGCAGCATGGCCATGAACGGGGCCGGACGCTCGAGTTCGTCGGGCATCTGGCCGACGGCGCTGAGGTAGTTGACCTGCGCATCGGCCAGGTTGGTCTGCTCGGTGATCAAGTTGTTACGGGCCTGGGCCAGGCGGGCTTCAGCCTGGTCCTGGTCGGCACCGTTGCCGACGCCGCGCTCGGTGCGCAACTTGATCTGGTCGTAGATGCGCTCGTGGTTGCGCAGGTTGTCTTCGGCCAGGCGTACGAACTCACGGCGGGTCAATACTTCCAGGTAAACCTGGGCAACGGTCAGCGCAGTGCGCTCGGAAGTCCCCAGCAAGGAGTAAGCGCGGGAATTAACGTTGGCTTGTTGACGCCCGACTTCGCTGGAGGTAGCAAAACCGTCAAAAATCATTTGCTGCAGGCGCAGGCTGGATTCGCCGCGATTGAGCGTGTCCCAGTGATTGCCGCCAGGGTTGTTGGCGCGGGTGGTGGCGTTGTCGGTTCCTTGGCGGCCGTATCCGGCGTTCAGATCGACACGCGGCAGGTAGCCACCTTGTGCGGCGCGCAATTGGTAATCGGCGGCGATGCGGCTGTTAACACCCGCCTGGATTTCCGGGTGTACATCCAATGCCTGTTGCATGGCTTGGGGCAGTGTCTGGGCTTGTACGAAACTGGCGGCGAGAGCGAACGGTATTGCCTTGAACAGGTGCAGACGCATTTAAAATTTCCCCAAGACTTCTTGTCTTAAATCACAGCGATTAGCACCGCTGCGTCGGATAATGGCTACCGTAATGACCGTACGTCGGAAAGTTCGAAAAGCGGAACTGCTTCACACATGTAGGACGGTTCGCCGCATAAATATCAATGTGACATTACTAGGGCGATTGTTTAGGATGACGCCCATAAGGTCAATAGTTTGGCACAAACTAGATAGCTAAAAAATCCAGCCAAATATTTGACGTCAATGCATTTATAGACTACGCCCCCAGATTGGCAGCGCTAATAGCGCGCTGCGAAATGGATTTGTCGAAACGGATCGCCGGAGAAAATTTTAATGAGCAGTGTTGTTGCCACCGTCAAAAGCATTGTTGGTCAAGTTTTCGTAATTTCTCCGGAAGGTGCCCGTCGCGTCCTTGTAGAAGGTGATCGTCTGTTTGCCGGCGACCAGATCGACACCGGTCTGTCGGGCGCCGTGAGCCTGGAACTGGCCGACGGTCGCATCCTGGACCTGGGCCGGGACACCCAGTGGAGCGCCGATATGCCGGACTCCACCGCCGACCTGGCAGCGGCCAGCGAGCAAGCCGCACCCTCGGTGGCCGAGCTGCAACAAGCCATCGCCGCCGGCGCCGACCCGACCACCGACCTGGAAGCCACTGCCGCCGGCGCAAACGCTGCCGGTAATGGTGCTGCCGGGGGCGGCCACAGCTTCGTGGTGCTGGACGCGACCGCCGGCCGTGTAGACCCGACCATCGGCTTCCCCACCGCACCCATCGGCCAAGGCACTTCGGCACTCAACGCCCTGAACGGAGCACCAGGCTCGGCAGACTCGGGTAACCAAGTGCTGCAGCCTTCGACCCTGACCCTGAGCGCGACGCCGACCATCACCGAAGCGGGCGGCGTGCTGACCTACACCGCTACCGTGACCCGGCCATCCACCAGTGACCTGACCGTCACCTTGACCAATGGCGCGGTGATTACCATCCCGTCGGGCCAGTTGACCGGCACCGTCAATGTGCCCTTGGCCCCCAATGACAGCCCGTACATCGACCCGGGCCAGATAAGCGTCGGCGTTACCGGTACCACCGGCGGCGGCAACCTGGTATTGACCATCGACCCTAACCCGGCCGTGACGCAGATCACCGACACCATCGACACCACCACCGTCACCCTGACCGCTGGTTCGACCGTGACCGAAGGCGGCCAGATCACCTACACCGCCACCCTGACCAATCCAGCGCAGACCCCGGTGAACGTCACCTTGAGCAATGGCTCGGTGATCACCATCAAGGCTGGTGAGTCGACAGGCACTGTTGTCGTTGATACGCCGGCTAACGATGTCTACAACAACGGTTCGACGATCAGCACCACGATCACGGGCGCAACGGGCGGTAACTTCGAGAATCTGGTACCGAATACCACGCCTGCGGTCACCACCATTACCGATTCGATCGATGCCACCACGGTCACCCTGACCGCAGGTTCGACCGTGACTGAAGGCGGCCAGATCACCTATACCGCCACGCTGACCAACCCGGCGCAAACGCCAGTGAACGTCACTTTGAGCAATGGCTCGGTGATCACCATCAAGGCCGGTGAGTCGACAGGCAGCGTTGTCGTTGATACGCCGGCTAATGACGTCTACGTCAACGGCAGCACCGTCAGTACGACGATTACGAGTACGACTGGCGGCAATTTCGAGAGCCTGGTGCCGAGCACCACGCCAGCGATTACCACCATTACCGATTCGATCGACACCACCACTGTGACGCTGACAGCGCCAACCGAGGCGAACGAAGGTGGGCAGGTTACGTATACCGCCACGCTTTCCAACAAAGCTGGCACAGATGTCACGCTGAAGTTGGATAACGGTTCGTCGATCACCATCAAGGCTGGCGAGACCGTTGGCACCGTAACTGTCCCTGCGCCTAGCGATGATGTGTTCATCGACAAAAGCACGCAGACCGTCCAGATCACTGAGACCTCTGGCGGCAACTTCGAGAAATTGGAAGTTGCAGGCAATGGCGCAACCACCACGATCAACGACACCCTCGACAAAGTTGATGTGGTGCTGACGGCAACTCCTACCGTTGGTGAAGGCGGCAATATCGTCTACACCGCTAGCCTTGTGGATAAGAACGGCGCGCCGGTGACTAACATCACCAACCCGTTGACCGTGACTTTGGATAACGGTCAGACCATTACCATCGGTGTTAACCAATCCAGCGGCACCGTTACTACCGTGGCGCCAGACGATATTTATAAAGGCGATCAGACCGTCACTGCTGCTATCAAGGGTGTGACCGGCGGCGAGCATTTCGAGAACTTGGTTCCTGGTACTACCCCGGTTAATACCACCGTTACGGATACACCAGGCACTGACAACACCACTACGGTGACGCTGACCGCTCCGGCCGAGGCAAACGAAGGTGGGCAGATCACCTACACCGCGACCTTGAGCAATAAGGCCGGTACCGACGTCACCTTGAAGCTGGATAACGGCTCTTCGATCACCATCAAGGCTGGAGAAACTGTTGGCACCGTAACCGTGCCTGCGCCTACCGATGACGTGTTCATCGACAAGAGCACCCAGACCGTCCAGATCACCGAAACCATCGGCGGCAACTTCGAAAAACTCGAAGTTGCAGGTAATGGTGCAACCACGACGATCAACGACACCATCGACAAGGTCGATGTAGTCCTGACCGCGACCACCACCGTTGGCGAAGGCGGCAACATCGTCTACACCGCCAGCCTTGTGGATAAGAACGGCGCACCGGTGACCAACATCACCAACCCGTTGACCGTCACCTTGGATAACGGCCAGACCATCACTATTGGCGTAAACCAGTCGAGCGGTTCTATCACCACCATCGCGCCAGACGATGTCTACAAAGGCGACCAGACCGTCACTACCGCCATCAAAGGCGTGACCGGCGGCGAGCACTTTGAAAATCTGGTGCCGGGTACTACGGCGGTGAACACCACCGTTACGGATACCCCAGGCACCGATAACACCACCACGGTTACGCTGACTGCGCCAAGTGCCGTTAACGAAGGTGGCCAGATCACCTACACCGCGACCTTGAGCAACAAGGCCGGTACTGACGTCACCTTGAAGCTGGATAACGGCTCTTCGATCACCATCAAAGCTGGCGAGACCGTCGGTACTGTGACCCTGCCCGCCCCTACTGATGACGTGTTCATCGACAAGAGCACGCAGACCGTTCAGATCACCGAGACCACTGGTGGCAACTTCGAAAAACTGGAAGTCGCAGGTAATGGCGCAACCACCACGATCAACGACACCATCGACAAGGTCGATGTAGTCCTGACCGCGACCACCACCGTTGGCGAAGGCGGCAACATCGTCTACACCGCCAGCCTTGTGGACAAGAACGGCGCAGCGGTGACTAACATCACCAATCCGTTGACCGTCACCTTGGATAATGGCCAGACCATTACCATCGGCGTAAACCAGACTAGCGGTAGCGTTTCGGTTCTTGCTCCTGATGATGTGTACAAAGGCGACCAGACCGTCACTACCGCCATCAAAGGCGTGACCGGCGGCGAGCACTTTGAAAATCTGGTTCCAGGTACTACCCCGGTTAATACCACCGTTACGGATACACCAGGCACTGACAACACCACTACGGTGACGCTGACCGCTCCGGCCGAGGCAAACGAAGGTGGGCAGATCACGCACACCGCCACGCTTTCCAACAAAGCGGGCACTGATGTAACGCTGAAGCTGGATAACGGCTCGTCGATCACCATCAAAGCCGGCGAAACCGTCGGCACCGTAACTGTGCCTGCACCTACCGATGATGTGTTCATCGATAAGAGCACCCAGACCGTCCAGATCACCGAAACCGCTGGCGGCAACTTCGAAAAATTGGAAGTTGCAGGCAGCGGCGCAACCACCACCATCAACGACACCATCGACAAAGTCGATGTGGTTCTGACCGCCACCAACACCGTTGGCGAAGGCGGCAACATCGTTTACACCGCCAGCCTTGTGGATAAGAACGGCGCGCCGGTGACCAACATCACCAATCCGTTGACCGTGACTTTGGACAACGGCAAGACCATCACCATCGGTGTGAATCAGTCGAGTGGCTCTATCACCACCATCGCGCCGGATGATGTTTACAAGGGCGATCAAACTGTCACTACCGCCATCAAAGGCGTGACCGGCGGCGAGCATTTCGAGAACCTGGTGCCTGGTACTACCGCGGTGAACACCACCGTTACGGACACACCGGGTACCGATAACACCACCACCGTTACGCTGACAGCGCCAAGTGCCGTTAACGAAGGTGGCCAGATCACCTACACCGCGACCTTGAGCAACAAGGCCGGTACTGACGTCACCTTGAAGCTGGATAACGGCTCGTCGATCACTATCAAAGCTGGCGAGACCGTCGGTACTGTGACCGTGCCCGCCCCTACTGATGACGTGTTCATCGACAAGAGCACGCAGACCGTTCAGATCACCGAGACCACTGGTGGCAACTTCGAAAAACTGGAAGTCGCAGGTAATGGCGCAACCACCACGATCAACGACACCATCGACAAGGTCGATGTAGTCCTGACCGCGACCACCACCGTTGGCGAAGGCGGCAACATCGTCTACACCGCCAGCCTTGTGGATAAAAACGGCGCGCCGGTGACTAACATCACCAATCCGCTGATCGTGACTTTGGATAACGGCCAGACCATCACCATTGGCGTAAACCAGGCTAGCGGTAGCGTTTCGGTTCTGGCTCCTGATGATGTGTATAAGGGCGACCAGACCGTCACTACTGCTATCAAAGGCGTAACCGGCGGCGAACACTTTGAAAATCTGGTCCCAGGTACCGATAACGTCACCACAACTGTAACTGATACACCGGGTACCGATAACACCACTACCGTGACGCTGACGGCTCCAACCGAGGCGAGCGAAGGTGGTCAGATTACGTACACCGCGACCTTGAGCAACAAGGCCGGTACTGACGTCACCTTGAAGCTGGATAACGGCTCGTCGATCACGATCAAGGCTGGCGACACTGTTGGCACCGTAACCGTGCCTGCCCCTACCGATGACGTGTTTATCGATAAGAGCACTCAGACCGTCAAGATCACCGAAACCACTGGCGGCAATTTCGAAAAACTCGAAGTTGCGGGCAACGGTGCGACCACCACGATCAACGACACGATCGACAAAGTTGATGTGGTCCTGACCGCCACTACCACCGTTGGCGAAGGCGGCAATATCGTTTACACCGCCAGCCTTGTGGATAAGAACGGCGTACCAGTGACTAACATCACCAATCCGCTGACCGTCACCCTCGATAACGGCAAGACCATCACCATCGGCGTAAACCAATCGAGCGGTTCCATTACCACCGTAGCGCCAGACGATGTGTACAAAGGCGACCAGACCGTCACTACCGCCATCAAAGGCGTGACCGGCGGCGAGCATTTTGAAAATCTGGTTCCAGGTACTACCCCGGTTAACACGACCGTTACCGATACACCCGGTACCGACAACACCACTACCGTGACCTTGACCGCTCCGGCCGAAGCGAATGAGGGTGGACAGATTACGTACACCGCCACGCTTTCCAATAAAGCGGGCACTGACGTCACGCTGAAGTTGGACAACGGCTCGTCGATTACCATCAAGGCTGGCGACACGGTTGGCACTGTGACCGTGCCCGCTCCTAGCGATGACGTGTTCATCGATAAGAGCACTCAGACCGTCAAGATCACCGACGCTTCCGGCGGCAACTTCGAAAAACTCGAAGTAGCAGGCAACGGCGCAACCACCACGATCAACGACACCATCGACAAGGTCGATGTGGTCCTGACGGCCACCACCACCGTTGGTGAAGGCGGCAACATCGTCTACACCGCTAGCCTTGTGGATAAAAACGGTGCGCCGGTGACTAACATCACCAACCCGTTGACCGTCACCTTGGATAACGGCCAGACCATCACCATTGGCGTAAACCAGACTAGCGGTAGCGTTTCGGTTCTTGCTCCTGATGACGTGTACAAGGGCGACCAAACTGTCACCACCGCCATCAAAGGCGTAACCGGCGGCGAGCATTTCGAGAACCTGGTGCCGGGCACTACCGCGGTGAACACCATCGTTACGGACACACCGGGTACCGACAACACCACTACTGTGACGCTGACCGCTCCGGCCGAGGCAAACGAAGGTGGGCAGATCACGTACACCGCCACGCTTTCCAACAAAGCGGGCACTGACGTAACGCTGAAACTCGACAACGGTTCTTCGATCACCATCAAGGCTGGCGACACTGTTGGCACTGTGACCGTGCCCGCCCCGACCGATGACGTGTTTATCGATAAGAGCAGCCAGACCGTTCAGATCACCGAGACCACTGGCGGTAACTTCGAAAAACTGGAAGTTGCAGGCAACGGCGCCACCACCACGATCAACGACACCATCGACAAAGTCGATGTGGTCCTGACCGCCACTACCACCGTCGGCGAAGGCGGCAATATCGTCTACACCGCCAGCCTTGTGGATAAGAACGGCGCACCGGTGACCAACATCACCAATCCGCTGACCGTCACCCTCGATAACGGCAAGACCATCACCATCGGTGTGAATCAGTCGAGTGGTTCTATCACCACTATCGCGCCAGACGATGTGTACAAAGGCGACCAGACTGTCACCACCGCCATCAAAGGCGTCACTGGCGGCGAGCACTTCGAAAACCTGGTCCCTGGCACTACCGCGGTGAACACCACCGTTACGGACACACCAGGTACCGACAACACCACGACTGTGACGCTGACAGCGCCTAACGCTGTTAACGAAGGTGGACAGATTACGTACACCGCCACGCTCTCCAACAAAGCTGGCACTGATGTAACGCTGAAGTTGGATAACGGTTCGTCGATCACCATCAAGGCTGGCGACACTGTTGGCACTGTGACCGTGCCTGCGCCTACCGATGACGTGTTCATCGATAAGAGCACTCAGACCGTCAAGATCACTGACGCTTCCGGCGGCAACTTCGAAAAATTAGAAGTTGCAGGCAACGGCGCAACCACCACGATCAACGACACCATCGACAAGGTTGATGTGGTTCTGACCGCCACCAACACCGTTGGCGAAGGCGGCAACATCGTTTACACCGCCAGCCTTGTGGATAAGAACGGCGCGCCGGTGACCAACATCACCAATCCGTTGACCGTCACCTTGGACAACGGCAAAACCATCACCATTGGCGTGAATCAGTCGAGCGGCACCATCACTACCATCGCGCCGGATGATGTGTACAAAGGCGACCAGACCGTCACCACCGCCATCAAGGGTGTGACCGGCGGCGACCACTTTGAAAACCTGGTCCCTGGCACTACCGCGGTGAACACCACCGTTACGGACACACCAGGTACCGACAACACCACGACTGTGACGCTGACAGCGCCTAACGCTGTTAACGAAGGTGGACAGATTACGTACACCGCCACGCTCTCCAACAAAGCTGGCACTGATGTAACGCTGAAGTTGGATAACGGTTCGTCGATCACCATCAAGGCTGGCGACACTGTTGGCACTGTGACCGTGCCTGCGCCTACCGATGACGTGTTCATCGATAAGAGCACTCAGACCGTCAAGATCACTGACGCTTCCGGCGGCAACTTCGAAAAATTAGAAGTTGCAGGCAACGGCGCAACCACCACGATCAACGACACCATCGACAAGGTTGATGTGGTTCTGACCGCCACCAACACCGTTGGCGAAGGCGGCAACATCGTTTACACCGCCAGCCTTGTGGATAAGAACGGCGCGCCGGTGACCAACATTACCAATCCGTTGACCGTCACCTTGGACAACGGCAAAACCATCACCATTGGCGTGAATCAGTCGAGCGGCACCATCACTACCATCGCGCCGGATGATGTGTACAAAGGCGACCAGACCGTCACCACCGCCATCAAGGGTGTGACCGGCGGCGACCACTTTGAAAATCTGGTGCCGGGTACTACCGCGGTGAACACCACCGTTACGGACACACCGGGCACCGATAACACCACCACGGTTACGCTGACTGCGCCAAGTGCCGTTAACGAAGGTGGTCAGATCACCTACACCGCAACTTTGAGCAACAAGGCCGGCACCGACGTCACCTTGAAGTTGGATAACGGCTCGTCGATCACCATCAAAGCTGGCGAGACCGTCGGTACTGTGACCGTGCCCGCCCCTACTGATGACGTGTTTATCGATAAGAGCACGCAGACCGTTCAGATCACCGAGACCACTGGTGGCAACTTCGAAAAACTGGAAGTCGCAGGTAATGGCGCGACCACCACGATCAACGACACCATCGACAAGGTCGATGTAGTCCTGACCGCGACCACCAACGTTGGCGAAGGCGGCAACATCGTTTACACCGCCAGCCTTGTGGATAAGAACGGCGCACCGGTGACCAACATCACCAACCCGTTGACCGTGACTTTGGATAACGGCCAGACCATCACCATTGGCGTAAACCAATCGAGCGGTAGCGTTTCGGTTCTTGCTCCTGATGATGTTTACAAGGGCGATCAGACCGTCACTACTGCTATCAAAGGCGTAACCGGCGGCGAGCACTTTGAAAATCTGGTGCCGGGTACTACGGCGGTGAACACCACCGTTACGGATACCCCAGGCACCGATAACACAACCACGGTTACGCTGACTGCGCCAAGTGCCGTTAACGAAGGCGGCCAGATCACCTACACCGCGACCTTGAGCAACAAAGCCGGTACCGACGTAACGCTGAAACTCGACAACGGTTCAAGCATCACCATCAAGGCTGGCGACACGGTTGGCACCGTAACCGTGCCTGCCCCTACCGATGACGTGTTTATCGATAAGAGCACTCAGACCGTCAAGATCACCGAAACCACTGGCGGCAATTTCGAAAAACTCGAAGTTGCGGGCAACGGTGCGACCACCACGATCAACGACACCATCGACAAGGTCGATGTGGTTCTGACCGCCACCACCACCGTTGGTGAAGGCGGCAACATCGTCTACACCGCTAGCCTTGTGGATAAAAACGGTGCGCCGGTGACTAACATCACCAACCCGCTGACCGTCACCTTGGATAACGGCAAAACCATCACCATTGGTGTGAATCAGTCGAGCGGTAGCGTTTCGGTTATTGCTCCTGATGATGTGTACAAAGGCGATCAGACTGTCACCACCGCGATCAAGGGTGTGACGGGCGGCGAGCATTTTGAAAACCTGGTACCGGGCACTGCGGCGGTAAACACCACCGTCACAGATACCCCCGGCACTGATAACACCACGACGGTCACGCTAACCGCGCCTAGCGCAGTGAACGAAGGTGGTCAAATTACGTACACCGCCACACTTTCCAACAAAGCGGGCACTGACGTTACGTTGAAGTTGGACAACGGTTCTTCGATCACTATCAAAGCTGGCGAGACCGTCGGTACTGTGACCGTGCCCGCCCCTACTGATGACGTGTTCATCGACAAGAGCACTCAGACCGTCAAGATCACCGACGCTTCCGGCGGCAACTTCGAAAAACTCGAAGTTGCCGGCAATGGCGCAACGACCACGATCAACGACACTATCGACAAAGTTGATGTGGTCCTGACCGCCACTACCACCGTCGGCGAAGGCGGCAACATCGTTTACACCGCCAGCCTTGTGGATAAAAACGGTGCGCCGGTGACTAACATCACCAACCCGTTGACCGTGACCCTGGATAACGGCAAAACCATCACCATCGGTGTAAATCAATCGAGCGGTAGCGTTTCGGTTCTTGCTCCAGATGACGTGTACAAGGGCGACCAAACTGTCACCACCGCTATCAAAGGCGTAACCGGTGGCGAGCACTTTGAAAATCTAGTGCCGGGTACTACGGCGGTGAATACCACCGTCACGGACACACCAGGTACCGACAACACCACCACTGTGACGCTGACAGCGCCTAACGCTGTTAACGAAGGTGGACAGATTACGTACACCGCCACGCTCTCCAACAAAGCGGGCACTGATGTAACGCTGAAGTTGGATAACGGTTCGTCGATCACCATCAAGGCTGGCGACACTGTTGGCACTGTGACCGTGCCTGCGCCTACCGATGACGTGTTCATCGATAAGAGCACTCAGACCGTCAAGATCACTGACGCTTCCGGCGGCAACTTCGAAAAATTAGAAGTTGCAGGCAACGGCGCAACCACCACGATCAACGACACCATCGACAAGGTTGATGTGGTTCTGACCGCCACCAACACCGTCGGCGAAGGCGGCAACATCGTCTACACCGCCAGCCTTGTGGATAAAAACGGCGCAGCGGTGACCAACATCACCAATCCGCTAACCGTCACCTTGGACAATGGCAAAACCATCACCATCGGTGTGAATCAGTCGAGCGGTTCCATCACCACCGTAGCGCCAAACGACGTCTACAAAGGCGACCAAACCGTCACCACCGCCATCAAAGGCGTGACCGGCGGCGAGCATTTCGAGAATCTGGTCCCTGGCACTACCGCGGTGAACACCACCGTTACGGACACACCGGGCACCGATAACACCACCACCGTGACGCTGACTGCGCCAAGTGCCGTTAACGAAGGTGGTCAGATCACCTACACCGCAACTTTGAGCAACAAGGCCGGCACCGACGTCACCTTGAAGTTGGATAACGGCTCGTCGATCACCATCAAAGCTGGCGAGGCCGTCGGTACTGTGACCGTGCCCGCCCCTACCGATGATGTGTTTATCGATAAGAGCACTCAGACCGTCAAGATCACCGAAACCACTGGCGGCAACTTCGAAAAACTGGAAGTCGCAGGCAGCGGCGCGACCACTACGATCAACGACACCATCGACAAAGTTGATGTTGTCCTGACCGCCACCAACACCGTCGGCGAAGGCGGCAACATCGTCTACACCGCCAGCCTTGTGGATAAAAACGGCGCAGCGGTGACCAACATCACCAATCCGCTAACCGTCACCTTGGACAATGGCAAAACCATCACCATCGGTGTGAATCAGTCGAGCGGTTCCATCACCGCCGTAGCGCCAAACGACGTCTACAAAGGCGACCAAACCGTCACCACCGCCATCAAAGGCGTGACCGGCGGCGAGCATTTCGAGAATCTGGTCCCTGGCACTACCGCGGTGAACACCACCGTTACGGACACACCGGGTACCGATAACACCACCACCGTGACGCTGACTGCGCCAAGTACCGTTAACGAAGGCGGCCAGATCACGTACACCGCGACCTTGAGCAACAAGGCCGGCACCGACGTCACGCTGAAACTCGACAACGGCTCAAGCATCACCATTAAGGCCGGCGAAACTGTTGGCACCGTCACTGTCCCTGCGCCTACCGATGACGTGTTTATCGATAAGAGCACCCAAACCGTCAAGATCGCCGAGACCACCGGCGGCAACTTCGAAAAACTCGAAGTTGCCGGCAATGGCGCCACCACCACGATCAACGACACCATCGACAAAGTCGATGTGGTCCTGACCGCCACCACCACCGTCGGCGAAGGCGGCAACATCGTCTACACCGCCAGCCTTGTGGATAAAAACGGCGCAGCGGTGACAAACATCACCAATCCGCTGACCGTCACCTTGGACAATGGCAAGACCATCACCATCGGTGTGAATCAGTCGAGCGGTTCCATCACCACCGTAGCGCCAAACGACGTCTACAAAGGCGACCAAACCGTCACCACCGCCATCAAAGGCGTGACTGGCGGCGAGCACTTCGAGAACCTGGTGCCGGGCACGACGGCGGTGAACACCACCGTCACCGACACACCGGGCACCACCGACCTGACCACCGTCACCCTGACCGCCCCAACCGCGGTCAACGAAGGCGGCCAGATCACCTACACCGCCACCTTGAGCAACAAGGCCGGCAGTGACATGGTGGTGCAGCTCGACAACGGTTCGAGCATCACCATCAAGCAAGGTGAGACCGTGGGCACGGTGACCGTCCCGGCGCCTACCGATGACGTGTTCATCGACAAGAGCACCCAGACCGTCAAGATCACCGGCACCACCGGCGGCAATTTCGAGGGTGTGACCATCACACCTGCGGGCGCCACGACCACCGTCAACGACACCATCGATGACGTGACAGTGGTGCTCAAGGCCACTGGCTCGGTCAGCGAGGGCGGGCAGATCGTCTACACCGCGTCCCTGGTCGACAAAAACGGCGCGGCCGTGAACAACGTGGGCTCCGACCTGGTGGTAAGGCTGGATAACGGCTCGTCCATCACCATTGGCAGCGGCAAGTCCACCAGCTTCACGACGGCTACCGCACCGAACGATGCCTATGTCGGCGCCAATGATGTCAGCGCCAAGATCACCGGCGTGGTCAGCGGTGGCGACAAGTACGAGCATCTGATTGTTGATGGCAGCCCCGCAGTCACCAAGGTCACGGATGTAGTGACTGATACCAAAATCAGCATTACGGGCGACGGTTCGGTCACTGAAGGTGGCACCGCCCACTACACCCTGACCTTGACCAACCCGCCGCAAACGGATGTGACCGTGACGCTCAAATACAGCGGCACCGCCACTGACGGTTCGGACTTCACTGGCGTGTATACCGTGAAGATCCCGGCAGGCTCCAGCAGTGTGCCGTTTGATATCCGCACGCTCGACGACAAGATTACCGAGCCTACGGAACAGATCGTCATCACCATCGACAAGGTCACCGGGGGCAACTTCGAGAACCTGGTGATCGACAAAGGCACCGTCACCACCAATATCCTCGACAACGATGCGCCGCCGGTGCTCGACCTGGATGCCAACAACTCCAGCGGCGCCACGGGTGCTGATTACAAGACGACGTTTACCGAGGGTACCGCCGGGCCGGGCGTGTCGATCGCCGACACGGACATCAAGATCACTGACCCAGACAGCACACTGCTGACGGGCGCGACGGTCACGCTGACCAACGCGCAGGCTGGTGATGCCCTGAACCTGGGCAATAGCGTGAATGGCATCAGCGTCAGCACCAACAACCAGACGGGCACTATTACCCTGACGTTGTCCGGCAGTGCGACGCTGGCTGACTACATGCAGCGTATCCAGAACATCACGTTCACCAACAACAGCCACGACCCGAGCACCACGCCCCGCACCATCACCGTGACGGTGACCGATGGCGGCAACTACTCCAACGTGGCTACCACCACCGTCAACGTGGTAGCGGTCAACGATGCACCAGTGGCCACTGGCGGTGCCGTGACCGGTACGGAAGACACCGCGCTGGCCCTGACCTGGGCCAACTTCGGCGTGAGCGATGTGGACTCGCCACAAGCCAGCCTCGGGGTGAAAATCACCGAGCTGCCGGTAGCCGGCAAGCTGCAATACCTGGCGGCGGACGGCACCACCTGGACCAACGTGAGCAGCGGCCAGACCTTCACCAAGGCCCAGATCGACGGCGGCCAGTTGCGCTTCATGCCTAACGCCAACGAATCCGGCGCCGATGGTTA
Organism: Pseudomonas sp. KT_2_4; assembly: GCF_041410225.1. Lineage (NCBI taxonomy): Bacteria > Pseudomonadati > Pseudomonadota > Gammaproteobacteria > Pseudomonadales > Pseudomonadaceae > Pseudomonas > Pseudomonas sp. KT_2_4. The sequence continues at coordinate 3,956,487 of NZ_CP166962.1, read as the reverse complement.
CGGCGGCACCGGTGTAGGCAACAAGCAAGCGGATTACGCGCAGTTCAAGTTCCAGCCAACCGATGGCAAGGACCTGGGCACCAGCGCCACGGTGAAAGTGGATATCACCCCAGTGGCCGACGCACCGACCCTCAGCGTGGCGGACAACAACGTTGCCTCGACCGGGCTGGTCAAACAGGGCTGGAACAACATCGCCGGCCTTGGAAACAACGGCAATGGCGCTGCGCCAGACGTACTGAAAAAAGCCATCGACAACGCGGGCACCCCCAACAACACCTCCGTGGTGACCAACGTCGAGTCCGTCGACAACGTCACCGCCGGTTCTGGTTCCAAGATCTCCGGCCTGATCTACATGGAAGCGGGCAAGAGCTACACCTTCAGCGGTATCGCCGATGACAGCGTGGTCGTCAACGTTGGCGGTAAAGACGTTGCCAGCGGTTTGTGGGGCACCAACAGCGGCAAGTTCAGCGGCTCGTTCACGCCAACCACCACCGGTTACTACAGCCTTGAGATCTACCAGGCCAACCAGGCGGGCCCAGGCAGCTTCGACGTTAACCTGTCGATCAACGGCGGGGCGGTGCAGAACCTGAGCACCAGCACCGTGCCGTTGTACACCGGCCTTACCGACCTGACCAACGCCGGCGTCACCGTATCCGACCTGCATGGCAGCAACGGTGACGGCTACTACGTGGGCTACAAGCTCAACGAAGGCCAGGAAAACGGCACGGTCAAACTGTCCAAGGTCACCACCGCGCTGACCGATACCGACGGCTCCGAAACCCTGAGCGTAAAGATCAGCGGCATTCCGGCAGGCTCGGTGCTTACCGACGCATCGGGGCACACCTTTACTGCGGGTAAAACCGTGGGCGAAGTGAATGTCACCGGCTGGGACCTGAACACGCTGAGCATCAAGCCGCCGACCTACTACAGCGGCCAGTTCAACCTGACAGTCACCTCGACTTCCACCGAGAGCATCGGCGGTTCAGCGACCACCACCGCGCAATTACCAGTCACGGTGCATCCGGCGACCTACAATTCGGTCACCGGCACCTCGGGCAGCGACACCATCAATGGCAGCGATGGCAACGACATCGTCGTGGCCGACATCGCCGGCCTGAACGTGGTGCAGGGCAAGAACTACAACATCGCGTTCATGATCGATACATCGGGCAGTATGGGTGCGGACTCGATAGCAGCGGCAAAAACCTCGCTGACTACCACGTTCAACTCGCTGAAAAACAGTATCGGCGCCAGCACCTCCGGCACTGTGAATATCTTCCTGGCGGATTTCAGCGACCAGGTCAATCGCACGGTGACAGTCAACCTGAAAGACCCAGGTGCATTGGACTCGCTGCAGAAAGTCCTGGACTCCATGGTGTCTACCGGCGGGACCAACTACGAAGACGTGTTCAAGGCCGCGTCCAACTTCTTCAAAAGTGCCCAGGCGACTGGCAACACTGGCGCTATTAATACAACGTACTTCATCACCGATGGTCAGCCGACGTTTTACCAAGCGTCCGAGCAGACCAACCCGTACTTGTACGGCAACGTCAGGCTCGATGATGTCGTCACCATGAACAACTACACCATAGGTACCGCCACCCGGATCAACATCGATTCGAATAACTACCTTGATATCAACTCTGCCGGCAAGGTGACCCTCTGGTCTTACGGCTGGGGATACAACAAGGGAATCATCCACGCCCAAGGGGATGGCACCTATGAAATATCGGTGCAAGGCGGCCTCGGATACGATACCGACTACTCCACCACCCTCAACTCCAACAGCGCGTTCGCACTGCTTAAAGGTCTGTCCACAGGTGGCGTAGAAGCCATCGGCCTCAATAGTGGGGTCAGCTTGAATCAGCTGGCACCGTACGACAGCGATGGCAAGCCACAGGCCAACATCGATCCGAAGGACCTCGCCAACGCTATCCTCGGCCACACCGAGGCGACGTTGCCGGGCGCGGACACCGTCAGCGGTGGCGACGGCAACGACATCCTGTTCGGCGACCTGGTGAGTTTCAGCGGGATCAATGGCGAGGGTTACAACGCACTGCAGGCCTTTGTCGCGCAGAAAACCGGCGTGGCTGTCTCTGCGGTGACCGCCTCTAACGTTCACCAGTACGTCACCGAACACTATGTGGACTTCGACGTCTCCGGCGCCAAGGATGCCAACGACACGCTGTTGGGCGGCGCTGGCGACGACATCTTGTTCGGCCAAGGCGGCAACGACACACTCGATGGCGGCAAAGGCAATGACATCCTGCTGGGTGGCACCGGCAACGACACGCTGATCGGCGGCCAGGGCAACGACATCCTGATCGGTGGCTCGGGTGCCGACACCTTTGTGTGGAAGTCTGGCGACATCGGCAACGATGTGATCAAGGACTTCAAGGCCTCGGAAGGCGACCGCATTGATCTGCGTGATTTGTTGAAAGGTGAAACCGACAGCACCATCGACAACTACCTCAAGATCACCACGGTAGACGGCGTGTCGACCCTGCAAGTGAGCAGTGAAGGCAAGCTCAACGCCGCCGGTGGCCTGGCCAATGCCGATGTGACGATCAAACTGGAAGGCAACGACTGGTCCCACACCAGCATCAACTCGCTGATCAGTGGTGCCGACCCGACCATCAAGATCGACCACACTTAAGACACGATTAATCGGCCGCCCTTTCAGGCGGCCGTTTTTTTGGCCTGCGGGTCGCTGGCCCTGGCGGACGGTGCATCGCATACTCACGCCCATACACGCAGCGTTGACCTATGCTGTTGAACGCCTGTGGCGCATTTTCGAGGGGTTGTTATGTTTTACGTGCAACGTGATGCACAGGGCGCACTGGTTCGCGTAGAGGCTATCGCCTTTACCGAATCCACTGAAACCCTGCCGGCCGATCACCATGAGATCCAGGCCTGGTACGCCAACGAAGTGGTGGAAACCAGCCTGGCCCAGCTCAAACAGAGCGACTTGGAGATGATCCGGGTGCTGGATGACTTGATCCAGGTGCTGACCCGCAAAGGGGTGATCAGCGTGACCGACCTGCCGCCGGCAGCCCAGGCCAAGTTGATGGACCGTAACCAGGCGCGGGAAGCGTTGGGTGGGTTGAGCCAGTTGATCGATGATGACGAGAAAGGATTGATTTAATCCAACCGCTCCTCCCCCTGTAGGAGCGAGCTTGCTCGCGAAAAAACTGAAATCGCCACGGGGTGTCAGGCTTTGCGCATTATCGTTGGCGATCTTCGCGAGCAAGCTCGCTCCTACAGGTAATTATTTCCAGGGCGCGGGCTCGCCAAACAGTTGGCCCTGCACGCCGAAAATCCCCATCTCACGAATCACCTTCAGTTCGCCCTCGGTCTCTACACGCTCGGCAATCAGTGGCAGGTCGATGCTATGGGCCGCTCGCTGGATGGCCTCGATAAACAGGCGCTTGTCACTTTCCTGGTCGATGGCGCGAATGTAGCTGCCGTCGATCTTCAGGTACGCCAGGCCCAGGCGCGCCAGGTTACCGATCATGCTGAACCGCCCACCGAAACGTTGCAGGCTGAGGGAGAAACCCAGCTCGCGCAGGCGCTGGGTCATCTGTTCCAGCACGGGCTGCTCAGGCAGTTGCTCTTCACCGATCTCCAGGGTAAGGCGCGGGCCCAGGTTGCTGTGCTGACGTAGCAGGTCATAAATACGGTTCAGAGCCTGGGTGTCCTGCAAGGTCGCGGCTGAGAGGTTCAGCGCCAGGTTCTCGGTGTGGCTGCTCATCTGCTTGAGCACCTGCTCCAGCATCAGGCGGTCCAGGCGGGCCGACCAACCGAAGCGCTCAAGCCACGGCAGGAAGCGCCCGGCCGGTATGGTGTGGCCGTCTTCGTCTTGCAAGCGCGACAGCACTTTGTAGTGCAAGACCAACTGCGGGTCCTGGCTGGCCACCACCGGCTGGAAATACAGCTGGAAGCGCTGCTGGGTCAGGGCCTGGTCCAACAAGGTGTGCCAGGCATGGTGATCGTCACCGACGCTGGCGGCGGCGCTGCGGTCCAGGCACACCCAACTGGTGTCGCCCTGCGCTTGGGCCTGGGCCAGGGCCTGGTCGGCCAGGGTCAACAGGGCTTGGGGTGCGTCGCCATGGCTGAACGGCGCCAGGCCGATATAGGCGACCGGTGTAACGTCGCTGGCGCCGGTCGCTTGCAGGCTGAGCAAGGTGCTCTCGAGGTTTTGCGCCAGTTGCACCGCTTCTTCACGCATCAACCCCGGCGCCAGCACGGCGAACTCACCGCCACGAATACGGGTGACGAGGTTATGGGTTTCCGGATACGGCGCGCACTGGCGCAGCAGTTGTTGGCCAACCGCCTGCAGCAACTGGTCAGTACGCTGGCCGCCCAGGCGCTGGTTGAGGCCGGCCAGGTCCTTGACCCGCAGCAACAGCAGGTAGCCGGAGTTGGTCTCTTCCGGGTTACTGACGCGGGCGTTGAGCTGCATCTCGAAATAACGGCGGTTGGCGAGGCCGGTGAGGTTGTCCTGATAGGATTCGGTGCGCAGTTTTTCGCTACGCTCGGCCTGTTCCTGGAACAGCGCCTTGAGCTTTTCCACCATCTGGTTCATGGCCTGTACCACGCGCCGCAGCTCTGGCGTGCGGGGCAAGTCAGGCAGGCTGAGGAACTCGCGGCGGGCAATGGCGTGGGACTGTTTGACCATATAGTCCAACGGCTTCAATTGCCGGCGCAGCAACAGCCCACCGAGCACCACGCTGACCGCGCCGCACAGCAGCAACCAGCCCAGGCTACCCAGGGCGCTTTGCCAGAGCTTGGCCAGGGCGAACATCGGATGGCTGACCACTTCGACCCGCGCGGCCTGTTCCCAGCCACGGCTGACCAGCGCATCACCACCGGCCGGCTCCAGGCCGATCAGCTTGACGAACCAGTTGGGCACGCCGTTGTTGTCAGGAATACCGCTGCGCTCGACGATGGTTTTGTCGGTGGCCAGGTCCACGACGCGGATGCTGGCATAGTAACCGCTGTCGAAGATCGAGCTGACCAACAGCTCCACCATGGCTGGGTCATCGATATTCGGGGTCAGCGACAGCGCCAACGCCGTTGCGGCATCCTGGGCGTGGGAGCGCAGTTGGTTGACGTATTGGGTGCGCGAGCTTTCCAGGCTGACCATGAAGCTGCCGCTGAAGGCGACCACCAGGAACAGACAGATTGCAATCAATAGCTGTTTGAACAGAGACATCCGATCAGTTACTCCTAGTTGGCAGGCTCGGCTGGGAAGCCTTCCGCACGCATTTTTCTCAACACATCCTGCCAGCGCGACAAGCGTTTGGTATCACCGACTTTCTTGTTGCCCTTGGCACCGGGCAAGTACAGCCCCTCGGCGTTGAATGAGTACACCGGGACCAGATCGGTGCGACGGGTGGCCGGCAGGATCTCATCCATCAGGCTGTCGAGCACCAGTGGGACAGCGTCTGGGGTCGAATAATAGGTCAGGACCATGTGCGCCCGATTCTGCCGCAAGGCCTTGACGTAGGTAATGCGCAATTTGTCGCTGGACACCCCCAGGTGACGCAAACTGAAATACTTTGCGATGGCGTAGTCTTCGCAGTCACCGGCGCCTTTCCAGAGTGCTTCGACGGGTGTCTCCCAATAATCGACAACGTGCCAGAGATCGATGTCTTCCACGTAGGTCATTTGCTTGTTGAAGAACAAATTGACGACCTTGAGCTGGTCCTGCTCGCTGACCTGTTTTTCGCTCGCCAATAGCCGCTGCCAGGCGTCGATACGTTGCTGGCCTTGCCCCAACGGGCCGTAGACGGCGGTGGCCTTGCGGCTGATCTGCGAGAAATCCCAATCGGCACGCAGCCCGCCGAGCATCAGGCCAGCCAGTAAAATTGCTGATAAAAGCCAGCACAGCAGTCGATAGGGAATAAAACTTACCGCCAAAGTGTTCAGTCCATGAAAGAGACGGAATTTCAAGGAATGGTGAAGCCTGGCCCTACAAAAAACAATGGCACAGTGCAATCATCACAGTAGGCGGTGATTTTATAACCGCCTCCTGTGAGAGACACAAAGTATGCTGTGTAAGCCCTTACAAACGGAAACTCTGGCTGTTTGACAAGCGCCTGGCCCATCTTTAGTGTTCTTTGGATCCAATTAGCCAACCTATTATTCAAGAAAGGAGGATAGCGCAACCGTGACGCAGAAGCCGAACCCATTAAGCAGCATCAAAATCAGCGGGCCTATTCCCGCCCATCTTGCGCGCTCCGTTATTGAAGAAACCTTGCGTAATGCCATCCTCGATGGGCGATTGCCCTGTGGCACCGCCATGCGCCAGCAAGAACTGGCCAGCCTGTTCGGCGTCAGCCGCATGCCCGTGCGTGAAGCTTTGCGCCAGCTGGAGGCGCAATCCTTGCTGCATGTGGTGACTCACAAGGGTGCCGTCGTTGCCCCCTTGATCGAGGACAATTCGGCAGAGACCTATGCCTTGCGCATGTTGCTGGAGTCCGAAGCCTTGCGCCTGTCGATTCCGCTGCTCACCGACGCGGACCTTGCTCAAGCCGAGGCTTGTATCAATTCGCTGGAAAGCGAAAAAGACTACACCGAGATTGGTCGCCTCAATCGCCTGTTTCACATGGTGCTATATGGCAAGGCGCCCAACCAGCGACTGCTCACCCTGGTCGAGCACGGGTTGAATGAGGAGGAGCGCTTCCTGCGCTTCAACCTTGAGGCGATGGGGCTGGGCGAGACCTCCCAGGAAGATCACCGCGAACTGCTGAGCCTGGTGGCGCAGAAGAAGGTCGAGGAGAGCATCCTGACGTTGCGTAACCACTTGATGCGAGGCATGGAGGTGATCGCCACCTACCTCAGCAGCCTTGAGAGCGTCGACAAAAAAGCCGTGCAGTAAGTTTTTTTGCTTTTGCCCTTAATCCTCAGGTGATGGAGCAGCTTCCCTATCAGGGTTGTTGCTCCATCAGAAATATTTAAAAAATAACTAAAGAACGATTAACGCCGACTTAGTGCACGGAAAAATCCCACCTATAGCCGGGCAATTTACCGCACATATAAACATCGGCAAAGTCCTTTAATACATTTGCATACCGGTTCAAACATTCAATCAGCTTATTATCTTCGCTCAGCAAGCCACGCCTTCCCATACCGCTGCGGCCGCCTATTTAAATGGTAGCGCCGTGCGCGTGAACGCGATCAAGTTACTCTTGCACCCACAACTATAACAGTCCAACACTGCTTTTAAAGCACTCGCAACAACTATAGGCGTCAACCATGCATCACTATTTACTTGAGCAAAAAAAACAAAAACTGTTCGACCACCCGTTATTTATAGAAATAACCACCGTTGGCAAGTTACAACACTTTATGGAACACCATGTATTTGCTGTCTGGGACTTCATGAGCCTGACCAAACGCCTGCAACAGGACCTCACGTGCACGCAGTTACCCTGGCTCCCCTGCGCTGCCCCCCGCGCTGCCCGCCTGATCAATGAAATCGTGCTGGCTGAAGAGTCTGACGAACACCCGACACGGGGCTATTGCAGCCACTTCGAGCTGTACCTTGACGCGATGACGGAAGTGGGCGCCAGCACCGTCGCAATCACTCGCTTCATCGACCTGCAAAGCCAGGGAGTGGAGGTAAGCGCAGCCTTGCAAATGAGCGATGCTCCCCTGGGCGTGGCCCGCTTCGTCGACAGCACCTTACAAATCGCCTTGAGCGCCCCAACCCACTGTGTGGCGGCGGCGTTCCTGCATGGCCGCGAGAGTGTGATTCCGTCAATGTTCAAGGGGCTTTTGCATAGCCATGCGTTTATAGGTCGGCAGGCCCCTACGTTATGTTACTACCTCAACCGCCATATCGAATTGGACGGCGATGACCACGGCCCTGCGGCGCAACAGTTGCTAACGCACCTGATCGACGCCGACCCCAGTCGTCAGCAACAAGCCGATAGCGCCGCCCTGGGCGCCGTGGAAAGTCGTATTACCCTCTGGGACGACGTGCTGGCCTCGATGCAAGAGGTACGTCCGTGAACGCCGTCAGCTACCAATCCTTTGCCGATGACTGGGAACGTCGCGCAACCATCCGCACACGCCCCCGGCGGATGTTGGAAGACGACGACAAACTCATCTTCCCCCTGTGCCGTCAGCCTCTGGTGCTGAGTGCAACCTTTCTCAAGCACTGCCCGCAATGGCGCGACTTCGTGCTGGTGCAAAGCTTCTACAAATTCATCAATGACGTGGTGATTTTCGAAACCGAGATCGTCGACAAAACCGCGCGCAGCATTGCTAAAAATCGCTTCTCCCTGCCCTTCCCGCTCGCCTGCCGTTACGACGCGATGACGGTCGTTGTCGACGAGGATTACCACGCGCTGGTAGCCCTGGATTTCCTTCAGCAAGCCGTGGCAATGACCGGGATTCAACCGCTCGATCTACCCGGGCAAATTGAACTGAGCCGCGCGCTTCCGGCAGCCCAGGCGCAGGTACCGACATATTTGCACGATGCCGTTGAGCTGATCGGCGTCGCCATCGCCGAGAACACCGTCACCCATGACGTCGCAGCGTTTTCCAAAGACGCCAGCGTCAAATCCTCTGTCCGCGGCCTGATGGCCGATCATCTGTTTGATGAAGGGCGGCATGCGCGGTTCTGGACACAGTTGGTGCGCCTCTACTGGCAGTCGGCAAGCCCGCAAGATCGCGACCACATTGCTCAAGCCCTGCCCGTATTCCTGACGCACTACCTGACCAACGAGCTACAAAAAGACTTCGATCTGCAACTGATCGAACACTTGACGATCAGTGCCGACACTCGCGTGGCACTGCGCGACGAAATCCGGGCGCTGGATTTTCCCATCACCCACCAACATCCGCTGGTGGCCAATATCATGGGCTTTCTGCACCACAGCGGCGTATTGCAAACCCCCAGCGTGGCACGAGCCCTGCGCGACTATCTGCCCGTATCGACGAGGTTGGCATGAGGCGCTTGCAGATCGAGTGGCGTGGTACCACTAACGCTCTGGCGGCGCTCAAGCAGGAGCTGGAGCAATATGGGCATGTGGCAGGAGCGGGGTCTGTGGATCTGGTTATTGAAGACGGGAGTCAGCCGCTGCCGCCCTCGCCCGCCAGTGCGCCATGGTTAAGCTTGCGCGTGGGTATCGGCCCGCTCTGCGAACACGGGCTGCCCTCATTGCAGTTGCGCTGCTATGACCGGGAGCGGCGCCTGCTGACGGTGCACGACGTTGCCCAGGAACCCAGCGGCAATGGGCAGCGGTTGCGTCAGCAGGCAACGAATGCAGTGGTGGAGTGGGCTGCTTTGTTGGTCTGCGGTTTTTCAAGAGACCCCGCCTACTTCTCGGCAACGGCCGCTGCTAACGCCTGGCCTGAACAGGGCCTGCAGGAGTTGGATGCCTTGGCTTTCATGCACCGGTTCAACCACACGGCGGACCCTGCCTTGTTGCAAGCGGCCCGAACGCCCATGATCGAACGGCTGCAGGCCAGCCTCAATAACTTCGCACATCGAACAGTGCTGAGCATCGCCGGTCATGCGCTGACTTATCGGCAGCTCCAGCAACAAGCCATGGCTATTCAACAACGCCTGCTTCCCTTGCTGGAGGATGCCGAGGCTCCACAAGTGGTCGGCGTATGCCTGGAGAAATCCGCCGAGTTGTACGCCAGCATTCTCGCGGTGCTTGGCTGTGGCGCCGTGTATTTGCCGCTGGTGCCTGACCACCCGGAGCAACGCCAGCACTGCATGCTGACCAGCCTCAAGGCCTGTGTGCTGCTGGAGAATGGCCAGCACCCATTGCGAGAGCGTTTCGTTTCACTTGATGTGAGCCAGGTTGCCGCGCACAGCGCCGACATGACGCAACCGCTGATGCACCGTCATCCCCGTGCCGACGAGCCGTGCGTGGCACTGTTCACCTCGGGTACGACGGGCCAGCCCAAGGGGGTACTGCTGAGCCAATACAACCTGGCGCATTTCACGGCCTGGCTCGTCAGTTGCGTGGCGTTGGATCAACACAGTCGCGTCCTGCAGTTTTCGCCACTGGGCTTCGATTCTTCACTGATCGATATTTTCCCTGCATTGATCGTTGGCGCCGCGTTGATTGTCCCCAGCCCAGACCAACGTCACGACCCTCAGCAACTGGTAGAGCTGATTCGCAAGCAACGCGTCACTCATGGGTTTGTGCCACCGGCACTGCTCAGCATCCTGCCGCTGGATCAGCCATTGGGCATGACTCATTTACTGACCGGAGGTGATTTCTGCGAGCCCTGCGTGATTGAACAACTGGCCGGTCAATGCCAGCTGCATAACCTCTATGGGCCGACCGAGGCCACTGTGTTGGCGACCCATCGGGTATTCCAACGAGGTGACAGCCATCGCAATATCGGCCTCCCCATCGCTAACAGCCAGGTGCTGATTCTCGACGAGAACCTGCAGCCCGTGGATGAACAGGTAATGGGCGACTTGTACATTGTCGGTCCCGGAGTAAGCCTGGGTTATTCAAATACACCATCGCGGCCCGACAATCCGTTCGTGGCGCTGACACTGCCAAATGGCCAAGTGCTACAGGCTTATCGCAGCGGCGACTTGGCAAAATGGACGCAAGAGGGCATCGAACTGGGCGGCCGCAGGGATGAGCAAGTCAAGATCCGCGGGTTTCGAGTTCAGCCTCAGGATATTGAACAGTGCTTGCGCGATAGTCGCTTGTTTCGCCAAGTGGCAGTGGTGATCGATACGGCACACAGAGTCATCGGCTTTGCCGCCCAGCCGGAATCTGGCGCTACGCTGGCAAGCCTGAAGGAACATGCTCGGCAGTGGTTGCCCGTGCATATGCAGCCCAGCGCTTGGAGCGAACTGGCATGCATGCCCCGTTCGAATAACGGCAAGATCGATCGCAAGGCCTTGTTGGCCATGCCAATACCCATACCCATCGGGAGGGATCGCTGTCGCATACAAGACCCTTTGCAGGCACAACTGGCTGACGTGTGGGGTGAGCTGCTGGGATTACCCGCAGGCGAACTCTCGATTGATGAGAGTTTTTTCAACCTCGGTGGCCACTCCATCCTGTTGTCGACTCTGTTGCTACGCCTGCGCGAGCAGTTTGGCCGCAGCTTCTGCCTGAGCCCCTTTTTTGAGACGCCGACCATCCGCACATTGGCCGCACTCATGGATGGCAGTGCGCTGCCGGATACACCATCCGACCAGATGGAACAAGATGCGACGCGAGCACTGGAGGTCGAGGTGCTGCCCGAGACCCTTGCGGGAGATTCGCGCAAAGCCATCGTTACTGGCGCAAACAGCTTTGTCGGGGTGCATATCGTCCAGGCACTGCTGGCTGGCGGGGCGCAGGACGTGGCGTGCCTGGTGCGCGAGTCGCCCGGCCATTCGGCAGCGGCAAGGTTCGCCCAGGCATTGCGTGAATACCGCTTGGAACATCTGGACCTGAGCCGAGTACAGGTATACGCCGCCGATATTCGTAAACCTCGCCTGGGCTTGGCCGACGACGTGTACGAGCACCTCGCCCGTCATTACGGCGTGTTGGTGCATAACGCCGCGCAGGTCAATCATGTGATGGATTACGCCTCACTCGCAAAGGACAACGTCGAGCCGGTGCTGGAATGCCTGCGTCTTTGCGAGACCCATTGCAAGAAGGTCCTCAATTTCATCTCGACGCTGTCAGCCTGCAGCAGCGTAGACGTCGACGGGTACGTGCTTGAAGCGCCTGCCCGACGCGCACTGCCGCTCTATGTGAAAAATGGCTACAACCTCTCCAAGTGGGTAGCCGAGCGGCTATTAGGACGGGCAGTTGAGCAAGGGGCCTGGGTCAATATTCATCGGCCGGGAAATATCAGCTTCAACAGCCAGAACGGCGTTTGCCAGCCACAGAAAAACCGCTTGATGTTGATGCTCAAGGGGTCTCTGCAATTAGGGATGGTCCCCCGACTGGACGCCAATTTCGACCTGATGCCGGTGGACTTCCTGGCGCGTTTCATCGCCTTCCACAGCGCTCACTTTGACCCTGGGCGACATGTGTTCAACCTGCACAACCCGCTGCCCTTGAGTTGGGACCAGTACCTCGACGCCTTCAGCGAGGCTGGGCACGTTTTTGACCGAGTCAGCGTTGAACACTGGCAACGGGCGTTGCGCAACGTAAGTCGCGATAACGCACTGTTCGGGGTGCTGGGCTTTTACCTGGACGGACTGGGCGAAGACATCGGTGATACATCGATGATCCGTTACGACAATGCCCGGTGGGGCTTGGAAAAAATGGGGATGTGCTATCCACCCAAGAGCCAGGCGCTGTTACGCAAAGGCTGCGACTACCTGAGCGCTATCAACTTCCTCTGAATAGCACCCTGGACGTGAGGCCAAGCGATCGGAGCGAGAGGCCTCGCTCCGATGCGGTCAGGATCAGATCTTGAAGCTATCGACCAATTGCTTCAGTCGGCTGGCCTGCTGGGACAGCGCATCGCAGTCCTTGAGCGTCTCGTTGAGGTTGGCCACACCCTGCTGGTTTAGCAAGTTGATCTGGTTGATATCGACGTTGAGGGTTTCAACCACTGCGGTCTGCTCTTCGGTGGCGGCCGCGACGGATTGGTTCATGCCGTCGATCTCAACGATACGTTGCGTCACGCTGACCAGACGCTCACCTGCCTGGTTGGCGACTTCGACACTTTCTTCGCTGGAAGCCTGGCTGGCGTTCATGGTGGTCACAGCTTCACGCGAGCCCACTTGCAGCGAAGTGATCATCTTGTGAATTTCCTCTGCCGACTCCTGGGTACGGTGCGCCAAATTACGCACTTCATCCGCCACCACGGCAAAACCACGCCCGGCTTCACCAGCACGGGCCGCTTCGATCGCCGCGTTGAGGGCGAGCAAGTTGGTTTGTTGGGAAATACCTTTGATCACATCCAGGATGTGCCCGATGTTGTCGGTACTGGCATTAAGGGTTTCAATCTGAGTGCAGGACAGGCTGATCTTCTGCGACAACTCAGACATCGCCTGGATGGTTTGCTCCACCACTTTACGACCATCGTCAGCTTGTTCGCTGGCACCACTGGCGTGCTGGGACGCATCCGCGGCGTTGCGCGCGATTTCCTGGGTGGCAGCCCCTAGTTCGTTGATGGCTGCGGCCACGCTGTTGGTACGCGCGCTCTGTTCGTCAGAACCGATGATCGACGCATTAGATGAAGCCATCACACGCTGGGACAAATCGTGCACCTGGCGCGTTGCCGAAGACACTTCGGAAATCGACGCGTGGATTCGCTCGACGAACTGATTGAATGCGCTGCCGACCTCGCCGAACTCGTCTTTGCTGGTCACGTCCAGACGTCGGGTCAAATCACCTTCGCCTTGGGCAATGTCCTGCATGGCCACGCCCATGGTGGTCAGCGGGCGCAACAGTACTTGAATCAACAGGCTCAGGAGCACCGCAATGGCGACAACGGCAATCAACATCGCAATCAAGGCCGAAGTACGGAACTTGCCCAGCGGGGCATAGGCTTTTTCTTTGTCGATCGAAAGGCCGATGTACCAGTCAGCGCCAGGCAAGCCGCTGATAGGCGTGAAGGAAAGGATGCGATCCTGACCGTTGAGGACAACGTCCTGATTGAGCTTCTCAATGCGCACATGGGTGCCAGGGTAGATGTCCTTGAGGTTCTTCATCACCTGGTCCTGGTCTGGACTGACGATGACCTGGCCATCACCGCTGACCAGGAACGCATGGCCGATACCACCGAAGTCTACTGAGTTGATGATCTTCACCAGTGTCTGCAGGCTCAGGTCACCACCGACAACACCCAATAACTCGCCGTTCTTTTTCACCGGCATGGCAATTGTCACGATCTGACCGCCCACAGCCGCCATATAAGGCGGAGTAAGCATGGTTTTGTCCGCGACTACTGCTTGCTTGTACCAAGGGCGCTGACGAGGGTCATAGTCGTCAGGCATCTTCGCGTCAGGGCGCTGGGTGAATACCCCGTTGGTTTGACCTACATAGGTGAACTGGAAATTGGTGGTGAATGCTGGCTGATCGACCAAACCAGGAAGGTCGGCCGCACTGCCTTGGTGGGCAACGTTCTGCGCCAGATTCTCGAGGACCAGGATGCGACCACTGAGCCAGTTCTGCACACTGCTGGCGGTCAGCTCGCCGGATTGCTGGATGGACGATGTCAGGTTTTGCCTGATGGTACTGCGCTGCAGGTAGTCGTTGTAGAGCGTAAATAGCGCGAAGGCTAAAACCACGACGCCTGACGCGGCCAACAGAATTTTATGACTGAACTTGAGATTCATTTCATCGACTTCTTTTGCCAAAGGGGGGTGAGCGTGCCGAGTGGAACATTCCATGTAACGGGATAGGCGGACTCTGCGGTCGCTCTATTTCGGTGCACGCATGGCTCGTCAGGCTTTCGGCCAAACTTCGACAAATCTTAGAAATTTGTGAGAAGCATCTTCTTTTAGCGTAGGAAACCGACAGGCGGTATGGATAAGGCAGATTCGCTGTGATGGCTACCCTAAACGACAAAACCCCTGTCTGCGTTAGCAGACAGGGGTTTTGGAATTCAATCTTGACGATGACCTACTCTCACATGGGGAAACCCCACACTACCATCGGCGATGCATCGTTTCACTGCTGAGTTCGGGATGGGATCAGGTGGTTCCAATGCTCTATGGTCGTCAAGAAATTCTGTGTACCAGACCGTTGTGTTGGCAACGTGCCGGTGAAATTCATGAGCTTCTACATAAACAAAACCCCTGTTTGCGTTAGCAAACAGGGGTTTCGGAATTTAATCTTGACGATGACCTACTCTCACATGGGGAAACCCCACACTACCATCGGCGATGCATCGTTTCACTGCTGAGTTCGGGATGGGATCAGGTGGTTCCAATGCTCTATGGTCGTCAAGAAATTCGGGTACTGAGTCGTGGCCAGCTGGCCTCGCTTCAGCAAATTGGGTATGTGATAGATCGTGGTGTTTTGTGAGCGTCGAACTTTCGGTTCATTGCGTCTTCACACACCGCAATCTGGTCTCTCTCGAGTTCGCAAATTGCTTGGGTGTTATATGGTCAAGCCTCACGGGCAATTAGTATTGGTTAGCTCAACGCCTCACAGCGCTTACACACCCAACCTATCAACGTCGTAGTCTTCGACGGCCCTTCAGGGAACTCAAGGTTCCAGTGAGATCTCATCTTGAGGCTAGTTTCCCGCTTAGATGCTTTCAGCGGTTATCTATTCCGAACATAGCTACCCGGCAATGCCACTGGCGTGACAACCGGAACACCAGAGGTTCGTCCACTCCGGTCCTCTCGTACTAGGAGCAGCCCCTCTCAAATCTCAAACGTCCACGGCAGATAGGGACCGAACTGTCTCACGACGTTCTAAACCCAGCTCGCGTACCACTTTAAATGGCGAACAGCCATACCCTTGGGACCGGCTTCAGCCCCAGGATGTGATGAGCCGACATCGAGGTGCCAAACACCGCCGTCGATATGAACTCTTGGGCGGTATCAGCCTGTTATCCCCGGAGTACCTTTTATCCGTTGAGCGATGGCCCTTCCATACAGAACCACCGGATCACTAAGACCTACTTTCGTACCTGCTCGACGTGTCTGTCTCGCAGTCAAGCGCGCTTTTGCCTTTATACTCTACGACCGATTTCCGACCGGTCTGAGCGCACCTTCGTACTCCTCCGTTACTCTTTAGGAGGAGACCGCCCCAGTCAAACTACCCACCATACACTGTCCTCGATCCGGATAACGGACCTGAGTTAGAACCTCAAAGTTGCCAGGGTGGTATTTCAAGGATGGCTCCACGCAGACTGGCGTCCACGCTTCAAAGCCTCCCACCTATCCTACACAAGCAAATTCAAAGTCCAGTGCAAAGCTATAGTAAAGGTTCACGGGGTCTTTCCGTCTAGCCGCGGATACACTGCATCTTCACAGCGATTTCAATTTCACTGAGTCTCGGGTGGAGACAGCGCCGCCATCGTTACGCCATTCGTGCAGGTCGGAACTTACCCGACAAGGAATTTCGCTACCTTAGGACCGTTATAGTTACGGCCGCCGTTTACCGGGGCTTCGATCAAGAGCTTCGCGTTAGCTAACCCCATCAATTAACCTTCCGGCACCGGGCAGGCGTCACACCCTATACGTCCACTTTCGTGTTTGCAGAGTGCTGTGTTTTTAATAAACAGTCGCAGCGGCCTGGTATCTTCGACCGGCATGAGCTTACGGAGCAAGTCCTTCACCCTCACCGGCGCACCTTCTCCCGAAGTTACGGTGCCATTTTGCCTAGTTCCTTCACCCGAGTTCTCTCAAGCGCCTTGGTATTCTCTACCCAACCACCTGTGTCGGTTTGGGGTACGGTTCCTGGTTACCTGAAGCTTAGAAGCTTTTCTTGGAAGCATGGCATCAACCACTTCGTTACCTGAAAGGTAACTCGTCATCAGCTCTCGGCCTTAGAATCCCGGATTTACCTAAGATTCCAGCCTACCACCTTAAACTTGGACAACCAACGCCAAGCTGGCCTAGCCTTCTCCGTCCCTCCATCGCAATAACCAGAAGTACAGGAATATTAACCTGTTTTCCATCGACTACGCTTTTCAGCCTCGCCTTAGGGACCGACTAACCCTGCGTCGATTAACGTTGCGCAGGAAACCTTGGTCTTTCGGCGTGGGTGTTTTTCACACCCATTATCGTTACTCATGTCAGCATTCGCACTTCTGATACCTCCAGCAAGCTTCTCAACTCACCTTCACAGGCTTACAGAACGCTCCTCTACCGCATCACTTACGTGATACCCGTAGCTTCGGTGTATGGTTTGAGCCCCGTTACATCTTCCGCGCAGGCCGACTCGACTAGTGAGCTATTACGCTTTCTTTAAAGGGTGGCTGCTTCTAAGCCAACCTCCTAGCTGTCTAAGCCTTCCCACATCGTTTCCCACTTAACCATAACTTTGGGACCTTAGCTGACGGTCTGGGTTGTTTCCCTTTTCACGACGGACGTTAGCACCCGCCGTGTGTCTCCCATGCTCGGCACTTGTAGGTATTCGGAGTTTGCATCGGTTTGGTAAGTCGGGATGACCCCCTAGCCGAAACAGTGCTCTACCCCCTACAGTGATACATGAGGCGCTACCTAAATAGCTTTCGAGGAGAACCAGCTATCTCCGAGCTTGATTAGCCTTTCACTCCGATCCACAGGTCATCCGCTAACTTTTCAACGGTAGTCGGTTCGGTCCTCCAGTTAGTGTTACCCAACCTTCAACCTGCCCATGGATAGATCGCCCGGTTTCGGGTCTATTCCCAGCGACTAGACGCCCTATTAAGACTCGCTTTCGCTACGCCTCCCCTATTCGGTTAAGCTCGCCACTGAAAATAAGTCGCTGACCCATTATACAAAAGGTACGCAGTCACCCAACAAAGTGGGCTCCCACTGCTTGTACGCATACGGTTTCAGGATCTATTTCACTCCCCTCTCCGGGGTTCTTTTCGCCTTTCCCTCACGGTACTAGTTCACTATCGGTCAGTCAGTAGTATTTAGCCTTGGAGGATGGTCCCCCCATATTCAGACAAAGTTTCTCGTGCTCCGTCCTACTCGATTTCATGACTAAGAGATTTTCGCGTACAGGGCTATCACCCACTATGGCCGCACTTTCCAGAGCGTTCCGCTAATCTCAAAGCCACTTAAGGGCTAGTCCCCGTTCGCTCGCCACTACTAAGGGAATCTCGGTTGATTTCTTTTCCTCAGGGTACTTAGATGTTTCAGTTCCCCTGGTTCGCTTCTTGCACCTATGTATTCAGTACAAGATAACCATCTTATGATGGCTGGGTTCCCCCATTCAGACATCTCCGGATCAAAGTCTGTTTGCCGACTCCCCGAAGCTTTTCGCAGGCTACCACGTCTTTCATCGCCTCTGACTGCCAAGGCATCCACCGTATGCGCTTCTTCACTTGACCATATAACCCCAAGCAATCTGGTTATACTGTGAAGACGACATTCGCCGAAAATTCGAATTTCTCAATTAAGAGAACTCACAAATTTTACCTTAGCCTGATCCGTTACCAGTGAAAGTAACGTTCAGTCTATCTTTCTATCACATACCCAAATTTTTAAAGAACGAACTAGTCAAAGACTAGAAATCAACATTCACCATCACAACGATGGAATGCTCATTTCTAAGCTTTATACAAACAGAAGCAGTAGTGGTGGAGCCAAACGGGATCGAACCGTTGACCTCCTGCGTGCAAGGCAGGCGCTCTCCCAGCTGAGCTATGGCCCCGTATTTCTACAGGCGTTTCCCACACAAAATTGGTGGGTCTGGGCAGATTCGAACTGCCGACCTCACCCTTATCAGGGGTGCGCTCTAACCAACTGAGCTACAGACCCAATTTCGGGCTGCTTCTTTTCGTCTTCTTCAATGAATCAAGCAATTCGTGTGGGAACTTATGGAGCAGCTGATGTCGTCGATTAAGGAGGTGATCCAGCCGCAGGTTCCCCTACGGCTACCTTGTTACGACTTCACCCCAGTCATGAATCACACCGTGGTAACCGTCCTCCCGAAGGTTAGACTAGCTACTTCTGGTGCAACCCACTCCCATGGTGTGACGGGCGGTGTGTACAAGGCCCGGGAACGTATTCACCGCGACATTCTGATTCGCGATTACTAGCGATTCCGACTTCACGCAGTCGAGTTGCAGACTGCGATCCGGACTACGATCGGTTTTATGGGATTAGCTCCACCTCGCGGCTTGGCAACCCTCTGTACCGACCATTGTAGCACGTGTGTAGCCCAGGCCGTAAGGGCCATGATGACTTGACGTCATCCCCACCTTCCTCCGGTTTGTCACCGGCAGTCTCCTTAGAGTGCCCACCATAACGTGCTGGTAACTAAGGACAAGGGTTGCGCTCGTTACGGGACTTAACCCAACATCTCACGACACGAGCTGACGACAGCCATGCAGCACCTGTCTCAATGTTCCCGAAGGCACCAATCTATCTCTAGAAAGTTCATTGGATGTCAAGGCCTGGTAAGGTTCTTCGCGTTGCTTCGAATTAAACCACATGCTCCACCGCTTGTGCGGGCCCCCGTCAATTCATTTGAGTTTTAACCTTGCGGCCGTACTCCCCAGGCGGTCAACTTAATGCGTTAGCTGCGCCACTAAAAGCTCAAGGCTTCCAACGGCTAGTTGACATCGTTTACGGCGTGGACTACCAGGGTATCTAATCCTGTTTGCTCCCCACGCTTTCGCACCTCAGTGTCAGTATTAGTCCAGGTGGTCGCCTTCGCCACTGGTGTTCCTTCCTATATCTACGCATTTCACCGCTACACAGGAAATTCCACCACCCTCTACCATACTCTAGTCAGTCAGTTTTGAATGCAGTTCCCAGGTTGAGCCCGGGGATTTCACATCCAACTTAACAAACCACCTACGCGCGCTTTACGCCCAGTAATTCCGATTAACGCTTGCACCCTCTGTATTACCGCGGCTGCTGGCACAGAGTTAGCCGGTGCTTATTCTGTCGGTAACGTCAAAATTGCAGAGTATTAATCTACAACCCTTCCTCCCAACTTAAAGTGCTTTACAATCCGAAGACCTTCTTCACACACGCGGCATGGCTGGATCAGGCTTTCGCCCATTGTCCAATATTCCCCACTGCTGCCTCCCGTAGGAGTCTGGACCGTGTCTCAGTTCCAGTGTGACTGATCATCCTCTCAGACCAGTTACGGATCGTCGCCTTGGTGAGCCATTACCTCACCAACTAGCTAATCCGACCTAGGCTCATCTGATAGCGCAAGGCCCGAAGGTCCCCTGCTTTCTCCCGTAGGACGTATGCGGTATTAGCGTCCGTTTCCGAACGTTATCCCCCACTACCAGGCAGATTCCTAGGCATTACTCACCCGTCCGCCGCTCTCAAGAGAAGCAAGCTTCTCTCTACCGCTCGACTTGCATGTGTTAGGCCTGCCGCCAGCGTTCAATCTGAGCCATGATCAAACTCTTCAGTTCAAACATCTTTGGGTTTTTAAGAAACCCTAAACTTGGCTCAGCAATCGTTGGTTACATCTTTGATTTCTCGCGGAGTAACTTGTGATGCTGATAATCTTGTTGACTATCAGTCTGACTCCACAAGCACCCACACGAATTGCTTGATTCAGTTGTTAAAGAGCGGTTGGTTAAGATCTTTCGTCTCAACCGAGGCGCGCATTCTACAGCAGCCTCATTTGCTGTCAAGTGGTTATTTTCAGAAGTTTTCGAAGATTTCTTCAACAACTTCAACCACTTGCGCTTGCGATCTCTCGTAAGCGGGAGGCGAATTCTACAGCGTTACACGCTGCTGTCAACACCTCTTTTTCAACTTCCTTTTGGCTTCGATGAACTGAAGCAACTTGCTGCCGAGAACTGCGTAACTCATTGTTTACCAAGGAGTTTTCCGTTTCGACTGCGCCGGAAGTGGGGCGAATTATAGACAGATATAATTCGCCGTCAACTCTTAATTTTGCTTTTCTATCAATAAGTTAGCTTCGGTTAAAAAACAGCCGGCATCCACTGCGCGTCTATATAGAAGGGAAGTTCAAATAACGCCCGCCTCCTTCAGTGCGGCCACATGAGCAGCTCCCAACCCCAAAACCCCCTGCAGCACCTCAAGCGTATGCTCCCCCAATAGAGGAGGCGCACTCCGGTACTCCACAGGCGTCTTGGATAAGCGTATCGGGCTCGCAACCTGGGGCACCGTCCCCGCCAATGCGTGAGGCAACTCAATCGCCAAACCCCGCGCCTGGACCTGAGGATCGGAGAACACCTGCGCCAGATCATTGATGGGCCCACACGGCACGCCCACTTGCTCCAGCTGCGACACCCACTCAGCGGTCGTCTTGAAGACCGTCGCCTGGCGAATCAAAGGAATCAGCTCCGCACGATTAGCTACCCGTGCGCGATTGGTGGCGAAACGCACGTCATCCGCCCATTGCGGTTGCCCAGCGACTTCAGCGAATTTACGGAACTGCCCGTCATTGCCTACGGTGAGGATGAAATCTCCATCGGCCGTAGGAAAATCCTGATAAGGCACGATATTAGGGTGAGCATTCCCCAGGCGCTTGGGCGGCGCCCCGGTTGTCAGGTAATTCATCGCCTGATTCGCCAGGCATGCCACCTGCACATCCAGCAACGCCATGTCGATATGTTGCCCACCACCATCGTGGTCGCGATGAGCTAGCGCAGCCAGGATCGCGACGGTCGAATAAAGTCCGGTCAAGATGTCGGTCAAGGCTACGCCAACCTTTACCGGCCCGGCACCTTCATCCCCTTCAGGCCGCCCGGTCAGGCTCATGAGCCCGCCCAGACCCTGGATCATGAAATCGTAGCCGGCACGCATCGCATAGGGGCCCGTCTGACCAAACCCCGTGATGGAACAGTAAATCAGCTCCGGGTTGACCTCTTTGAGGGATTCATAGTCCAGCCCATACGCCGCAAGGCCGCCCACCTTGAAGTTTTCGATCAGGATGTCCGACTTGGCAGCCAGATCACGCACCAGCTTCTGGCCTTCCGGCCGCGTAAAGTCGATGGTCACCGACTCTTTATTACGGTTGGCCGACAGGTAATACGCCGCCTCACTGGTATTTTCGCCATCCGCATCCTTAAGGAAGGGCGGCCCCCAAGCGCGCGTGTCATCGCCGCTGCTCGGCCTTTCGACCTTGATCACCTCAGCCCCAAGGTCTGCAAGAATCTGCCCGGACCAGGGGCCCGCGAGTACTCGCGACAAATCCAGCACTCGCAGATGCGAAAGCGCGCCCATGCCCATGCTCCTATTAATAGAACGCTTGAAGACCGGTTTGCGCGCGCCCCAGGATCAAGGCGTGCACGTCATGGGTCCCTTCATAGGTGTTGACCACTTCCAGGTTGACCAAGTGGCGCGCCACTCCGAATTCGTCGGAGATACCGTTGCCGCCCAGCATGTCCCGGGCCATGCGCGCGATATCCAATGACTTGCCACACGAGTTACGCTTCATGATCGAAGTGATCTCAACCGCCGCCGTCCCCTCATCCTTCATCCGACCCAGGCGCAGGCAACCTTGCAGGGCCAAGGTAATCTCGGTCTGCATGTCTGCCAGCTTCTTCTGGATCAACTGAGTGGCAGCCAGTGGGCGACCAAACTGCTGGCGATCAAGTGTGTACTGGCGTGCGGTATGCCAGCAGAACTCAGCAGCCCCCAGCGCCCCCCAGGAAATCCCGTACCGTGCCGAATTAAGGCAGGTAAACGGCCCTTTCAAACCCCGTACATCCGGGAAGATATTTTCTTCGGGCACAAATACGTTATCCATCACGATTTCACCGGTGATGGAGGCCCGCAGCCCCACCTTGCCGTGGATAGCCGGAGCGCTCAGACCTTTCCAGCCTTTTTCCAGGACAAAGCCACGGATGTCCCCGGCATCATCTTTGCCCCACACCACAAACACATCCGCAATCGGACTGTTGGTGATCCACATCTTTGCGCCGGTCAGGCTGTAGCCGCCATCCACTTTGCGTGCACGAGTAATCATCGCACCTGGGTCGGAACCATGGTTGGGCTCGGTCAGCCCGAAGCAACCGATCCATTCACCAGAGGCCAGTTTGGGCAAGTACTTCTGTTTTTGCGCCTCGGTACCGAACTCATTGATCGGCACCATGACGAGGGAAGACTGCACACTCATCATCGAGCGATAGCCGGAGTCGACACGCTCCACCTCCCGAGCAATCAAACCGTAGCTGACATAGTTCAAGCCACTGCCACCGTACTGCTCAGGGATCATCGCCCCCAGCAAACCGGTCTCGCCCATCTCGCGGAAAATAGCAGGGTCTGTCTTTTCGTGGCGAAAGGCTTCGAGCACGCGGGGAGCCAGCTTGTCCTGAGCAAATTGCTCGGCGCTGTCACGCACCATGCGCTCTTCTTCGGTGAGCTGTTGATCCAGCAGCAGTGGATCGATCCAGTTGAAGCTTGCCTTGCCAGCCATGAATAAGTCCTCGCGGAAAAAATCAGAAGTCGTGGAACCAGACTAGGCGCGGTCAGCGCAGAGGGCAAACGAGGTTTTTGCATAGGCTTGTGCTAGTTTCTCACTTCGTAACACTAAAAAAGCCCAGAAATGCGCTTTATCTGTGAGGGCAACGTACATGCGCAGGAAAATCCCCAGTACCACCGCGCTCATCAGCTTTGAGGCAGCAGCCCGGCACGAGAGCTTCACCAAGGCAGCCTTGGAGCTTTCCATCACCCAAGGCGCGATTTGCCGACAGATCGCCAGCCTGGAGGAGTTTTTGAGTGTCGAGCTGTTTCGCCGCTCACGCCGTGGGGTGAAGCTGACGGAGGCGGGGCTGTCTTATAGCCGCAGGGTTGCAACGCAACTGGACGCCGTAGAGCGCGACACCTTGTCGGTGATGGGCCAGCAGGGCGCCAATGTGATCGAACTGGCGGTGGTACCTACCTTCGGCACGCAGTGGCTGATCCCACGCCTGAAAGACTTTCAACATCAGCACCCGGAAGTCACGGTGAACCTGACGAACCGCACACGCCCCTTCCTGTTCGCCGATACTGAGTTCGATGCGGCGATCTACTTCGGAGATGCCGATTGGTCGGGTACGCAATCCCACCGGTTAATGGGCGAAAACCCGGTACCGGTATGCAGCTCGCGCTTACTCGGCGACCGCACGCACTTCACCCCTCAACAGATCGCCGAGCTGCCCCTGTTGCAGCAGACCACACGCCCCTACGCCTGGCGCCAATGGTTCAACGCCCAACACCTGAGCATCCCTCGCGACATGACAGGCCCTCGATACGAGCTATTCTCGATGCTGTCTCAAGCGGCCATGCATGACATGGGCATCGCACTGATTCCTCCCTTCCTCATACAGCGGGAGCTGAAGGAGCAACAACTGGTAATCGCGAGCACCGAAGCACTGACCAGCGAAAAGGCTTATTACCTGATGATTCCTGACAAAAAGGTCGAATCCGCCTCACTGCATGCATTTAGGGACTGGCTGCTCGACCAGTCAAGACGCTACAACCCATGTAAATAAAGGACAAAGCGAAATTGCTGACTTTGTAGTCAAATAAATTAAGATCCTACAGATATACGTATATGTCGCATTTAAACAGACTGTACTTGTCAGCCAAAAATAAGGCTAAAAGCCATGTATCTCATGGCTCGTAGCGACTCTTACCGGCCAATGCACGACTATTCACACTGGCAATGGAAAAATGGAGCGAAAACGCCTGAACGCCTTTAATGACCTGTATTTAAAGAGGTTATTTCAGCTTGTTGCGACAATCAGTCACAGGGTGACTTGTAGTTAATTTTTCGTCACCCGTCATAATCCCTTGATGGCCGTAAAGTTCGCCTGCAAAATGCCGCGCCCCGCTGTCATTTCAGCGGGATCGTGCTGATCGGCCGCCCCAGTTGCGCCACTCGCGGTGCACTGGCCTTTTTACAAAAAGATCAAAAGCAAAAAGATCATGCAGGAGATTTGACGTGCACATTGGTGTTCCTCTCGAAACCCAGACCGGTGAAACGCGGGTGGCTGCCACCCCGGAAACCATCAAGAAGCTGATCGGCCAGGGCCATAAGGTCACTGTACAAAGCGGCGCAGGCATCAATGCCAGCATCGTCGACAGTGCCTATGAAACGGCAGGCGCCACCATTGGCAGTGCCAACGACGCGTTTGGCGCCGAGCTGATTCTCAAAGTGGTTGCCCCAAGCGACAGCGAACTTGCGCTGATCAAAAGTGGCACCGTGTTGGTGGGCATGCTCAACCCGTTCAGCAACGAAACCATCGCCAAGCTCGCCGAGCGCGGCATCACCGCCTTCGCCCTGGAAGCCGCGCCGCGCACTTCACGCGCTCAAAGCCTTGATGTGCTGTCTTCGCAAGCCAACATCGCCGGTTACAAGGCCGTGTTGCTCGCCGCTCATCACTACCCGCGTTTCATGCCGATGCTGATGACTGCTGCCGGCACTGTAAAAGCCGCGCGCGTACTGATCCTCGGCGCCGGTGTGGCGGGCCTGCAAGCCATCGCCACGGCCAAGCGCCTGGGCGCGGTGATCGAAGCGTCCGACGTACGCCCGGCGGTTAAGGAGCAGATCGAATCCCTGGGTGCCAAGTTTGTCGACGTACCGTACGAAACCGATGAAGAGCGTGAATGCGCCGTCGGTGTCGGTGGCTACGCGCGCCCGATGCCCAGCAGTTGGATGCAACGCCAGGCCCTGGCCGTGCACGAACGCGCCAAACAGGCCGATATCGTCATCACCACCGCCCTCATCCCGGGCCGCAAGGCGCCGACCCTGCTCAGCGCCGATACCGTGGCGCAGATGAAACCCGGCTCGGTGGTCATCGACCTCGCTGCAGCCCAAGGTGGCAACTGCCCGCTGACGGTGGCCGACCAGGTCGTGGTGGAAAACGGCGTGATCATCTGCGGCCCGACCAACCTGGCGGGCGCTGTCGCCGCCGATGCGTCGGCCTTGTATGCGCGCAACCTGCTGGACTTCCTGAAGCTGGTCTTCACCAAGGAAGGGCAGTTTGAAATCAACCTCGAAGACGACATCGTCGCCGCGTGCCTGATGTGCCGCGACGGCCAAGTCATCCGCAAAAACGCCTAAGCAGGGATTCAGACGATGGAAGAGCTTATCTCCCCCGGTATCTACAACCTGATCATCTTTGTGCTGGCGATTTATGTCGGTTATCACGTGGTCTGGAACGTAACACCTGCATTGCACACGCCGCTGATGGCCGTGACCAACGCCATTTCCGCGATTGTCATCGTCGGCGCCATGCTGGCTGCCGCGCTGACCGTCACCCCGTTGGGCAAGACTATGGGCACACTGGCCGTGGCCCTGGCGGCGGTAAATGTCTTCGGTGGCTTCCTGGTCACCCGCAGAATGCTTGAGATGTTCAAGAAGAAAGCCCCGAAAGTAAAAGAAGAGGCGCCCAAGTAATGAGCATGAATCTCGTGACGACGCTCTACCTGATCGCGTCGATCTGTTTCATCCAGGCCCTTAAAGGCCTCTCGCACCCGACCACTTCGCGGCGCGGCAACCTGTTCGGCATGCTCGGCATGGCGCTGGCGGTACTCACTACCGTCGGCCTCATCTATAAGCTGGGGGCTGAACTGGCGACTGCCGGTATCGGCTACGTCATCGTTGGCCTATTGGTTGGCGGTACCGCCGGCTCGATCATGGCCAAGCGTGTTGAAATGACCAAGATGCCCGAGCTGGTCGCGTTCATGCACAGCATGATCGGCCTGGCCGCGGTGTTCATCGCCATTGCCGCCGTGGTCGAGCCGCAGTCCCTGGGCATCGTCAAGCACTTGGGCGATTCGATACCGGCCGGTAACCGCCTGGAACTGTTCCTCGGTGCCGCTATCGGTGCAATCACCTTCTCCGGCTCGGTGATCGCATTCGGCAAGCTGTCGGGCAAGTACAAGTTCCGCCTGTTCCAGGGCGCACCGGTACAGTTCGGCGGCCAACACAAACTGAACTTGGTACTCGGCCTGGCAACCCTGGGCCTGGGCCTGGCGTTCATGTTCACCGGCAATCTCAGCGCATTTGCACTGATGCTGGCCCTGGCCTTCGTGCTGGGTGTGCTGATCATCATCCCGATTGGCGGCGCCGACATGCCCGTGGTGGTGTCGATGCTCAATAGCTATTCCGGCTGGGCAGCGGCGGGCATCGGTTTCTCGCTGAACAACTCGATGCTGATCATCGCCGGTTCCCTGGTGGGCTCCAGCGGCGCGATCCTGTCGTACATCATGTGCAAGGCGATGAACCGCTCCTTCTTTAATGTGCTGTTGGGCGGTTTCGGCAACGCGCCGGATGCTGGCGCTGCGGCGGGCTCCAAAGAAGCACGTCCGGTGAAGTCCGGCTCCGCTGATGACGCCACCTTCCTGCTGACCAACGCCGACACCGTGATTATCGTCCCAGGCTACGGCCTTGCGGTCGCGCGGGCACAACACGCGCTCAAGGAGCTGACCGAGAAGCTGACCCACCACGGCGTCACCGTAAAGTACGCGATCCACCCGGTGGCGGGCCGTATGCCGGGGCACATGAACGTATTGCTGGCCGAGGCCGAAGTGCCTTACGACCAGGTGTTCGAGATGGAAGACATCAACTCCGAGTTCGGCCAGGCCGACGTGGTGCTGGTATTGGGCGCCAACGACGTGGTCAACCCGGCCGCCAAGAACGACCCGAACTCACCCATCGCCGGCATGCCGATTCTCGAGGCGTTCAAGGCCAAGACCATCATCGTCAACAAGCGCTCGATGGCCAGCGGCTACGCCGGCCTGGATAACGAGTTGTTCTACCTGGACAAGACCATGATGGTGTTCGGTGATGCCAAGAAGGTCATCGAAGACATGGTCAAGGCCGTCGAATAACACTGCGCCAGCGCAATACCTGAAACCCTGGCCTCACGTAGGCTGGGGTTTTTTTATGGTTCCCCCGCTCCGCGTGGGAACGCATCCAGGGATGCTCTGCGTCCCGCTTTGCACACACATGAAACCCGACCAAAGGCTCTAAATCGCGACCTGGCATTCGACCATGGTAGCGGGCCGAAACTTTTTGAAATCACTACACTGCCCACCTTGCTTTCCGTAGCCAGAGATAACAATTCATGTACCGTGATCGTATCCGCTTGCCTTCGTTGTTGAACAAGGTCATGAGCGCGGCAGACGCCGCTGCACTGATCGAGGACGGCATGACCGTCGGCATGAGCGGCTTCACCCGTGCCGGTGAAGCCAAGGCCGTCCCCCACGCCCTGGCCGAACGCGCCAAGACTTCGCCACTCAAAATCACGCTGATGACCGGCGCCAGCCTGGGCAATGACCTGGACAAGCAGTTGACCGAAGCCGGCGTACTGTCACGACGCATGCCCTTTCAAGTCGACAGCACTCTGCGCAAGGCGATCAATGCCGGCGAGGTGATGTTTATCGACCAGCACCTGTCGGAAACCGTCGAGCAACTGCGCAACAATCAGCTCAAATTGCCCGACATCGCCGTGATCGAAGCCGTCGCGATCACTGAGCAGGGCCATATCGTGCCCACTACTTCCGTAGGCAACTCGGCCAGCTTCGCGATCTTTGCCAAACAGGTGATCGTCGAGATCAACCTGGCGCACAACCCGAACCTGGAAGGGCTGCACGACATCTACATCCCGACCTACCGGCCGACGCGCACGCCGATCCCGCTGGTGAAAGTCGACGACCGTATCGGCAGCACCGCGATTCCGATCCCGCCCGAGAAAATCGTCGCCATCGTCATCACCAACCAGGCGGACTCCGCCTCCACGGTAACGCCGCCTGACAGCGACACCCAAGGCATCGCCAATCACCTGATCAACTTCCTCAAGCAAGAAGTCGATGCCGGGCGCATGACCAACAAGCTCGGCCCGCTGCAAGCCGGCATCGGTAATATTGCCAACGCGGTGATGTGCGGATTGATCGAGTCGCCGTTCGAAGACCTGACCATGTACTCGGAAGTGTTGCAGGATTCGACCTTCGACCTGATCGACGCCGGCAAGCTGAGCTTTGCCTCCGGCAGTTCGATTACCTTGTCGGAGCGACGCAATGCCGATGTGTTCGGCAACCTGGAGCACTACAAGGACAAATTGGTGCTGCGCCCGCAGGAAATTTCCAACCACCCTGAAGTGGTACGGCGCCTGGGCATCATCGGTATCAATACCGCGCTGGAGTTCGATATCTACGGCAACGTCAACTCCACCCACGTCTGCGGCACGCGGATGATGAACGGCATCGGCGGCTCCGGGGATTTCGCCCGCAATGCGCACCTGGCGATCTTCGTCACCAAGTCCATTGCCAAGGGCGGCGCAATTTCCAGCGTGGTACCGATGGTCAGCCATGTGGACCACACCGAGCATGACGTGGACATTCTCGTCACCGAAGTAGGCCTTGCCGACCTGCGGGGCCTGGCGCCACGGGAGCGCGCTCGGGTGATCATCGATAACTGCGTGCACCCAGCCTACCGCGATGCCCTCAACACTTACTTCGATGCCGCCTGCGCCATCGGTGGGCATACGCCGCACATCTTGCGCGAAGCACTGAGTTGGCACATTAATCTGGAAGAAACCGGGCACATGCTCAAGGCTTGATGAATACAGATCCGGGCTGATGCAAATACAGTTTCATCAGCTCGGTGAACCCACCCGCACTTATGGAAAAAACTGTACTGCTGTACTGGTCATTTCCTACCGAAATATCCCACACACCAACTCAAAAATGCCTATTTCGCACCTTTTAAGTGCGCACAGGTACAGTTGCCCCAATTTCGTACCGTACAGCCTCGCTAAACAGTTAACTGGCCTCTCACAATACAGGTGAACTGTATCTAGAGAGTCTTGCCTCGGAGGAGGATCATTGGCATCAGTTAAACCACTACCTAATCCCGCCACAAGCGGAAGGATGTCATCATGGAACGTACACTCAGTTCCGAACTGTTCTTTGAAGAAAAAGCTGTAAACACCCAGGCTTCCCTGCCTTTGCGCGTTCTCGCCAACCTGATGTTGTGGCAGCGCCGCATCTCCAGCCGCCACCAGTTGGCTCGCCTGGATTCGCGCCTGCTGGCTGACGCCGGTATCAGCGAAGCTCAACGCTACGAAGAGCTGAGCAAGCCGTTCTGGCGCTAAGTGGCGCCCGCTGGCCCTGACCTGACGGGTCCACTGCCAGCACCCTGATTTGTCAAAGCAAAGCCCGCCCCGGGTAACCGGAGGCGGGCTTTGTTGTATCTGCGATAGCCCATTGGATTGGCTCGATTCAAGCACACAGATACAGTTTTAAATTTATAAAATATGACAGGTACAGTTTAATTACAGGCTTCCGAATAGTCCTGCACACGCCTAATATCGGTTCACCACGTGGCGAACCCTGTAGAGCGTGCGTCTGATGCTCGACAGTCCCAGTCCGTTTCATTGTGGCCGTTTCGCGCCACCTTATTATTCGTCTACAGGAGTTACCCCATGTCCCGTCTTCGCCTGCTGTGCACTGCCGCTGTGCTGACTCTGGCTGCCAATGCCAACGCGAGCAGCCTGATCATGACGACTGACTCGATCGTCGGCGCTCTGAAGGCAACCTCCGATGCCACGTCTGATGCCACCTCATCCCTGCGCGACAACAAGGTCGTACAAGCGGCCCGTGACGACGCCGCCAGCTTTGTCGCCAGCCAAGGCGCCATCCGTGGCGTGAAACTGGAAAGCGCCCTGGCCCAGATCCGCCAACAAGCGCCGCAATTGAATACCGCTACCGATACGCAGCTGGCACAGGCCATCCTGGCTATCTGACCCACGGCAACCAGACGGGAGCGCCTGCCGCTCCCGGATGGCTCGGCGCTGGCTCTCGCCCGGCCGTTGCGCTAGCCTTGGCGCTCGCTTTCAGTTGTCGAGTCCCATGGCTTTTTCATACCGTTTATTGAGTGTTCCTGTACTGTTTTGCGCCTGCTGGTCACCCATGGCTTCAGCGTTGGATGTGTCCACCCAGAGCACGGTTGTCAGCGTGTATGCCACCAGCAAAGTGACCTCTGCGCCGTTCGACAATAAGTTGGTCCTGGCCGCTCGGGATGATGCTGCCGCTTTCATTGCCACTGACGGCCAATGGCGGGGCGCACGCCTGGAGTCCGCGCTGGACTATCTGCGCCGCACCCAGCCAAAACTTCATGCAAGCGACCTTGAACTGGCGCAAGCAATTCTCGTCCAATAATCATCGTTGTATTTCTATCTTTGTCATTGGAGTCACCCCATGCGTAGCCCGCTGATCGTCGCCGCCCTCGGCCTGCTGTTTTTGGCCGATGTCGCCCAGGCGCAAACCTTGAAGGCCACCAGCAACATCGTCGTGCGTGCCTCGGCGCGCACCATTGATTTCACCTCGGACACCACCACCTCCATCCGCGACTCCAAGATCGTGCGCGAAGCCCACGATGACGCCGCCAGTTTCGTCGCCACCAATGGCGAGATCCGTGGCGCCCAGCTGGAAGCAGCGTTCGATACCCTTCGCACCCGCGTGCCAGAAGCCCGTGATGCCAGCGACCAGACCCTCGCAGAAGCTATCCTCGCTCTGTGAGGCGCCTCAAAACCTGGCTCCTGGCCGGGGCCGTGCTGCTGTGCGCGAGTACGGCCCAGGCCGGCCTGCAACTGCGGCTCAAGACCGAAGGCTTGAGCCCGGCCGAACAGCAGGCCAGCCAGGCATTGCTGGATGAAGCGCTGCGCTCCTTGCCGCCGCGCTTTGTCGAGCAATTGGACCGACGTATTGATGTCGGCTGGACCGACAAGATGCCTGACAACGCCTACGGCCAGGCGTCCCTGGTGTCCGAGTTGGACCTCAACCAGAACCTGCTCGCCAGCCTGACTGACGGCAGCGCCGCCACCCAGAAAACCAATCGCCCCCACGGTACTGTGCGCCGGGAAATGCTCGCCACGGTGCTGCATGAACTGACCCACATCTATGACCGTGCGCGCCTGTGGTCCCAGGACGAGCGCACGCTGATCCAGCGCTGCAGCCGTCAGAACAACATTACCGGCTTGATCGGCTTGCCCGACCAGTGCCGTGGCCAGAACGACCGCCGCTTTACCCTCAGTGACGACCCACGCCTGTTGGATCTTGCCGGCTGGCCACAGTATGTGGGTCGGCGCGGAGAGCGTGAGCAGCACAACCATCAGGTGGTGCGCAGCCCGGACATCTACGAAACCACCAGCCCGCTGGAGTTCGTGGCGGTCAACATGGAGTATTTCCTCCTGGACCCCAGCTACGCCTGTCGCCGCCCCGCGCTGTTCCGTTATTACAAGGATCACTTCGGCTGGGCCCCGCCTGAACAGGACACCTGCGCCAGTACCTATGCCTTCCTGAACGCGGGCAACGATTTCGCCAAGACGCCCCTGGGCCAGATCGATCCGGAGCGCGTGTATGAAATCGACTATCTGCTGGCCGAAGCCAACCAGAACCTAGTGAGCCGTTGGGGTCATAGCATGTTGCGCCTGGTGATTTGCGCTCCAGGCCGCCCGCGTGGCCCGGATTGCCGGCTGGATCTGGACCGGCACCTGGTCTTGTCTTACCGCGCCTTCGTCGGGGATGTCCAGCTGTCGAGCTGGGATGGCCTGGTGGGTAAATACCCGTCGCGGCTGTTCGTACTGCCGTTGGCCCAGGTCATTGATGAATACACCAAGACCGAACTGCGTGGCCTGGCGTCGGTGCCGCTGAAGCTCAGCCGTCAGGAAATCAACGACACCGTCGAACATGCGGCGCAGATGCACTGGAGCTATGACGGCAACTACTTCTTTATCTCCAACAATTGTGCGGTCGAAAGCCTGAAACTGTTGCGCAGCGGCAGCGCCAACCCGCAATTGACCGGCCTGGACAACATCACCCCCAACGGTTTGCTGGAAGTGCTCAGCGCCCGCGGCCTGGCCGATACCAGCGTATTGAATGACAAGCGCGAGGCACTGCGGCTGGGGTATCACTTCGACTCGTTCCGCGAGCGTTACCAGGCCATGTTTGATGTGCTGCGCAAGCAACTGCCGATCAAGCAGACCCAGGTCGAAGACTGGTTGTCCCTGGATGCGCAAGCGCGTCGCCAATGGTTCAGCCAGGCCGACCTGCGCACCAGCGCCGCGCTGTTGCTGCTGGAGCAGGCCAGCTATCGCAAACAACTGATGCTCGCCCAGGATGAGGTCAAACAACGCTACCTCAATGCCCGCGAGCTGAAATACGGCGGCATGGAGAAAGCCAACAACACGCTGCAGCAAATTCTCGCCAACAGCGGCTTCCTGAGTCGCCCGGCCGAGTTGCTGGACAGTGGGGGTTATGGCCTGCCGCAACCTTCGGAAGCCAAGCGCCTTGAATCAGAAAGCGCCGAACGCCAGAAACAGTTGCAGTCGTTGACCGGCGAGCTGGATAAGGAGGTGAGGGCGCTGCTCGATCCTTCCCGCGCCGCCGAGATCGCCGCGTGTGAAGCCAACCTCAAGCAGGTGGGTGAGCATTTGCGGGCCTTGCACAAAGCCGCCGGCGGCCTGGAGCTACCCTGATAGTCTGGCAGCGACCACTATCCAAATGTGGGAGCTGGCTTGCCTGCGATGGCGGTGTCACAGCCATAAGAGATGTTGGCTGATACACCGCCATCGCAGGCAAGCCAGCTCCCACAGTTTTTATCTGCATAAACCCCAAGGCCGCGTGTCAGCTGTTTTCTCAGCGAAAGCTGGCTGAAAGCTTCCCCGTCTAGGATCGCCCTCACTGCCGGCAACAGACCGGCTGTTAACAACAACAATGGTGATTCCCGATGTCCGCTCGTACCCGCCTGTTCGCTCCGACTCCACCCGTACGCCTCGTGCCTTTCGTTCTGCGCTGACCGCCACTCGGTCCGCCATTCCCTAGCCGCGCTACGCCTGGAGTATTCCTATGCTGACTTTCCTTGGCTTTGCCATGGTCATCACGTTCATGTTCCTGATCATGACCAAGCGCCTGTCCGCGCTGATCGCCTTGATCATCGTGCCGATCCTGTTCGCGCTGTTCGGCGGTTTCGCACCGAAGATCGGCCCGATGATGCTCGAAGGCATCACCAAGCTTGCGCCGACCGGCGTGATGCTGATGTTCGCCATCCTTTATTTTGCCTTGATGATCGACTCCGGCCTGTTCGACCCGGCCGTGCGCAAGATCCTCAAGATGGTCAAGGGCGACCCGCTCAAGGTGTCGGTCGGCACCGCCGTGCTGGCCCTGGTGGTGTCCCTGGACGGTGACGGTGCCACCACCTACATGATCTGCGTCGCGGCCATGCTGCCGCTGTACCAGCGCATCGGCATGAGCCCAAGGATCATGGCCGGCCTGATCATTCTCGCCGGTGGCGTGATGAACATGACCCCCTGGGGCGGCCCGACGGCGCGCGCCGCCAGTGCGCTGCATGTAGACCCGTCGGACATCTTCGTACCGATGATCCCGGCCATGGCCGCCGGTGTTGTGGCGATCCTGGTGATTGCCTACATGTACGGCAAGCGCGAACGTGCGCGCCTGGGTGAATTGCACCTGCAGGGCGACGAGATCGACCACAGCGAAATCAGCGTGTCGCAATTCCCCGACGCCCGCCGGCCGAAATTGATCTGGTTCAACGGCGCCCTGACCCTGGCGTTGATGTGCACCCTGATTGCCGGCCTGTTGCCGCTGCCGGTGCTGTTCATGGTGGCGTTCAGTATCGCCATGATCGTCAACTACCCGTGCCTGCAGCAGCAGAAAGACCGCGTCGCGGCTCACGCCGGTAGCGTATTGGCGGTGGTGGGCTTGATCTTCGCCGCCGGTATTTTCACAGGCATCCTGTCGGGCACCGGCATGGTCGACGCCATGTCCAAGAGCCTGTTGGCAGTCATCCCCGAAGCCATGGGCCCTTACCTGGCGGTGATCACCGCGCTGGTGAGCATGCCGTTCACCTTCTTCATGTCCAACGATGCGTTCTACTACGGCGTACTGCCGGTACTGGCCGAAGCTGCCAGCCATTACGGCATCACCGCGGTGGAAATGGCGCGGGCGTCGATCGTCGGGCAGCCCGTGCATTTGCTCAGCCCACTGGTACCCTCGACGTACTTGCTGGTTGCCCTGGCGGGTATCGAATTCGGCGATCACCAGCGCTTCACGCTCAAGTGGGCAGTGCTGGTGTGCCTGTGCATAATGTTCGCCGCACTGCTGATGGGGATTTTTCCGCTGTTCAGCACTCTATAATCGTACCGACTCACTCACCGCGCGGCGCTACAGCTTGCGCGGTTAACACTTGCTCAAAGGAATACACATGGAATGGCTGACCAATCCGGAAATCTGGATTGCCTTCTTCACCCTGACGGCTCTCGAGATCGTCCTGGGCATCGATAACATCATCATGATTTCGATCCTGGTCAGCCGCATGCCCAAGCATATGCAGGCGCGCACCCGGATCTTCGGCCTGGCACTGGCCATGGTCACGCGCATCCTGTTGCTGCTGTCGATCACCTGGGTCATGCAACTGACCGCCGACCTGTTCGTCGTGTTTGGCCAAGGCATCTCCGGTCGTGACCTGATCCTGTTCTTCGGTGGCCTGTTCCTGCTGTGGAAAAGCTCCCAGGAGATGTACCACGCGCTGGAAGGTGAAGATGAAACCCACGACGAGCCCAAAGGCGCCGGTGGCAAGTTCATCTACACCATTATCCAGATCGCCATCATCGACATCGTGTTCTCCCTGGACTCGGTGATTACCGCCGTCGGCATGGTTTCCCACGTGCCGGTGATGGTTGCCGCCATCGTCGTTGCGGTATTGGTGATGATGCTGGCTGCCGGCACCATCAGCGAGTTCATCGACAAGCACCCGTCGCTGAAAATGCTGGCGCTGTCGTTCCTGCTGGTCGTGGGTACCGTACTGATCGCTGAATCCTTCGACGTACACGTGCCAAAAGGCTACGTCTACTTCGCCATGGCGTTCTCGCTGGCGGTGGAAGCGGTGAACATCAAGATGCGTACCGCCATCGCGAAAAAGAAGAAACAGCAGGACCCAGTGAAACTGCGCAAGGACATTCCGGGTCAGTAAATTTGACCCGCGAGTGATCGTTCCCACGCTCCGCGTGGGAATGCCCTCTCGGACGCTCCGCGTCCGCAAAGTGACGCAGAGCGTCACAGGATGCGTTCCCACGCCGAGCGTGGGGAACGATCTTCATGACAGTTTTGTTTCAATCCCAAGTTTAGCTATGCGATGCTGGCGCAGAGCCCATTCGCCAACTACAGCTTAGGTACAAGACGTAGAGCGGCACGCGGTAACTTTCCTTCGCTCCTGCTGGAGCGCACCCACACGGGGGGCCGAGCATGCTGACCTTGCTCAATCTGCTTTCCGCCGTGACCCTGCTTATCTGGGGCACGCATATCGTCCGAACCGGCATCCTGCGGGTCTACGGTTCCAATTTGCGCCAAGTCATCGGGCAGAACATGTCCAAGCGCTGGCTGGCATTTGTCGCTGGTATCCTGGTGACGGCCATGGTGCAAAGCAGTAACGCCACCGCGATGCTGGTGACTTCGTTCGTCGGCCAAGGGCTGATGAGCCTCACGCCGGCCTTGGCCACCATGCTTGGCGCCGACGTCGGTACGGCCTTGATGGCGCGGGTGCTGACGTTCGATTTGTCCTGGCTGTCGCCGCTGCTGATCTTCCTCGGGGTGATTTTCTTCCTGTCGCGCAAGCAGACGCGGGCAGGACAGTTAGGCCGGGTGGGGATCGGCCTGGGCCTGATCATCCTCGCGCTGCAATTGATCGTCGAAGCCGCCGGGCCCATTACCCATGCCCAGGGCGTGAAAGTCATCTTCGCTTCGCTGACCGGCGATATCTTGCTGGACGCCCTGGTGGGCGCGCTGTTCGCCATGATTTCCTACTCCAGCCTCGCTGCGGTGCTGCTCACGGCCACCCTGGCCGGTGCCGGCGTGATCGGCTTGCACGTGGCCATCGGCCTGGTAATCGGCGCCAACATCGGCAGCGGGGTGCTGGCGTTTCTCAGTACCAGCATGCAAAACACTGCCGGTCGCCAAGTGGCCCTGGGCAGCCTGTTGTACAAATTGATCGGTCTGTTGCTGATCATTCCGGTGCTTGACCCGCTCGTGGGCTGGATGGACAGCCTGGACTACAGCGTTCAGGGCATGGTCATCACCTTCCACCTGCTCTACAACGTCAGCCGTTGCCTGATCCTGTTGCCCACCATCGGGCCCATGGCACGCCTGTGCGAATGGCTGCTGCCGGAACGCCCCGAAACCAATGGCAAGGCCAAGCCACGCCATCTGGACCTGGCCTCATTGAATACCCCAAGCCTGGCCCTGGCGAACGCCGCCCGCGAAACCCTGCGCCTGGGTGACTTGATCGACAATATGCTCACTTCGATGCAGGAAGTGCTGCGCGGCAACCAAACCGCCGTTACCCAAGAAATGCGCAGCCTGAGCGATGACGTCGAAGCGCTCTACAGCGCGATCAAACTCTACCTGGCGCAAATGCCCCGTGAAGACCTGAGTGAACAGGACAACCGCCGCTGGGCCGAGATCATCGAGCTGTCGATCAACTTGAAATTGGCCGGTGACCTGATCGAACGCATGCTGCGCAAGGTCCAGCAACAGAAGACCTCGCAACGCCGGCAATTTTCCGAAGTGGGCCTGGAGGAACTCAGTGGCCTGCACAGCCAGTTGATCGCCAACCTGCGCCTGGGCCTGTCGGTGTTTCTCAGCGGCGACCCGGAAAGCGCCCGTCAATTACTGCGAGAAAAGCGCCGCTTCCGTGCCCAGGAACGCCGCCTGGCCCACGCCCATGTCAGCCGCTTGCAGCGCAAGATCGTGCAGAGCCTGGAAACCAGCTCCCTGCATCTGGAACTGATTGCCGACATGAAACGCTTGAACTCGTTGTTTTGCAGCAGTGCTTATGTAGTGTTGGAAACGTCCGACACCGGCGCGCTCTCTGCCGAAAGTATTGCCGACATCACCCATTCGCCCTGAACGTACGCCCGCGAGCGAAGTCAGTTAACAATGGACCTCATTCGCCAGGAAGCTTGTTATGCGTCGCCTGTTACTCGCCTGCCTGCTCTTGGGCTCGGTACACACCTTTGCCTTTGACCGCCTGCAAGTCGAGGGCTACACCTTGCCCAACGGCCTGCAACTGCTGCTCAAACCGGGCACCGAGCGTGGGCACGTGGCTATTCGCCTGGTGGTTGGGGTGGGCCTGGACGACTTCGGTTGCGAAGAAAAAGAACTGCCGCACTTGTTCGAGCACTTGCTGTTCAGCGGCATCGATGGCGGCGGCGAAGGCGACCTCGAAGACCGCATGCAAGCCCTGGGCGGCGAGTGGAACGCCTACACCAGCAACGCCGACACTACTTTCGTGATCGAGGCGCCCGCGCAGAACCAACGCAAAGTACTGGACCTGCTGCTGGCAATCCTCACGCGCACGCAACTGACCGACGCTCATATCAACGCCGCCAAACAGGTGATGGAGCGAGAAGACGGCGGCCATTATTCACACTTGCAACGCCTGCTGGATCGCCAAGACCTCGGTCACAGCGCCAGTAACCAATTGGCCGTGGAGTTGGGCCTCAAGTGCGCCGAACGCGCCGAGGTCAGCCACCTCACCCGCGACCAGTTGGAGAAGCTGCGCAAAGCATGGTACGCGCCGAACAACATGACCCTGATCGTCGTCGGCGATCTCGACAAACTGCTGCCCGCCTACCTGGAACGCACCTATGGTCAACTCGACCCAGTGGAGCCGAGCGAACATCGCCCCCTCCCGGAAATCCAGCATACCGCCGCCAGCCACCGCGACCTGATCCGCGGCTGGGTGGGCGATGGCGCCAAGCTGCACTGGCTGTTCCCAGAGCCTGTGCTGGACGACCAGCATGATGAAACCTACAACCTGCTCAAGGACTACCTCGACTGGGCGCTGTACCGGCAACTGCGCCTCAAGCACGGTTTGTCCTACGGCCCGTGGGTAGAACGCGAAGTGCTCGGCGGCGTTGGGTTCCTCAGCCTGAATGCCGACCTTGAGCGAGAAAACCTCCCTGAAGCCGAGCAGGTCTTGCAAGACCTCAAGGCCCAACTGCTCAAGGATGGCCTCGACCCAACAGTATTCACACGCCTGCAACAAGCCGCCATTGCCCGCCAAGCCTGGGCAGTGCAGGGCAACAGCGCACTGGCCGACTATTACTGGAGTGCGGCCGGCGACTACTCCAATGGACGTTTCAGCGACCCGGTCAAACGCATCAAGGCCGTGAGCCTGGCGCAAACCAACCAGGCCATGCGCGAAGCGTTCCAGCAGCCGGGCTACTGGCGCATCGAAAAACCGCTGTTGAGTTATGACGCCTTGACCTGGATCGGTGCGGGCGTACTGGGCCTGATCATCCTTGGTTTGATCGGCCTGAGGCTTTATCGCAAACCTGTTGAGTAATGAGGCACAGAATATCGGGCCAAGGCGTTATTCTGTCTGAGATTTTTCCCACAACCAGTGAACCGCCCATGCCGAACTTGCCGCCCCTCATCCAGCGCGTTATAGAACTGATCAAGCGCTACCCAGGGGTGATTGCACTCGGCGGTTTCATCTCGGGGGTGGGCAGCTTCATCCTGGTAGACCGCCAGCAGGGCATGGCCAGCTGGATCGCGGTGATCATGCTGGTGAGCTGGTTGTGGCTGATGCTGGAGAACAGCTTTACGCAACTGTTCACCAAAGTCTTCAATCGCGAGATCCCTGAACCGCTGCTGCGCTACGCCACCCAGATGATCCACCAGGAAAGTCTGTTTTTCGTCCTGCCCTTCTTTTTCGTCACCACCGCCTGGAACAGCGGCCAATCGTTGTTCACTGGCCTGCTCGGCGCAGCGGCGCTGGTGTCGATCATCGACCCGCTGTATTACAAATGGCTGGCGCCCAAACGCTCGCTATTCCTGGCCCTGCACACCCTGACCCTATTCGCCGCGTTGCTGACCGCGCTGCCGATCATCATGCACCTGACCACCGCCCAGAGTTACAAACTGGCGTTGGGCGTGGCCATGGTCCTGTCGATCCCGAGCCTGGCCGTCAGCCTGCCGCTGCGTAGCCTCAAGGGCTGGGCGATGCTGCTGGGGGTAACGGCCGCCATCGGCTGCGCCGGCTGGTTCCTGCGCAGCTGGGTACCGCCCGCCACCCTATGGATGACCGAAGTCGCCATCAGCACCCAACTGCAAGACCGCACGCCGGGCGACGACCTCAAGCAAGTCACCGCCGCCCAATTGCGCAGCGGTGGGCTGTATGCGTACACCGCCATCAACGCACCACGCGGGCTGGATGAGCGGATTTACCATGTGTGGAAATTCAACGGCCAGGAAGTCGACCGCATTGCCCTGGACATCCATGGTGGGCGCAAGGAAGGCTATCGCGCCTGGACCCACAAGCAGAACTTCCCCGGTGACGCCGTAGGGCGCTGGCAGGTGCAGGTGCTCACCGAAGACGGGCAAGTCATCGGCGTTCTGCGCTTCAAGGTGATAGACACAGCACAAGCGGACAACCCAAAGTAAGCCGGATCGTGCTATTACGTAGCAATTGTGGATAGCCAAACAAGCTCGGAGCTTATGACCACTCGCACGACGGCCGGCGCGGCCCATCTAGATACGTCCAGCACCCCGCCTTCGCTACGGATTACCGGCGACTGGACGCTGGCCCACTACGCCGACCTGAAGAAGCTGTCGGCCGCACTCGACGGCCAATACGACGCCGGCGCCCGCATTGACCTCAACGGCCTCGGCGCGCTGGATACCGCCGGCGCCTCGCTGCTGGTAGAGCTGCTGGGCCCTGCACGCATCGAACACTCTGCCGAACAGACCGATTGCACCCTGGCAGCCGCCGACCGTGCACTGCTCAAGACCGTCTACCGCTCCCTGAATGACTTTTGCGTACCGATCAAAGAGCCGGAAGAGGCCGCCGGCATTCAAGTGTTGGCTCGCATCGGCCGTGCAGTAGACACGGTCTGGCAAGACGCAATGAAGCTGTTGGGCTTTATCGGCCTGATCCTCGAAACCTTCGCCCGCGGCATTTGGCGGCCCAAACGCTGGCGCCTGACGCCCATGGTCGCCCACATCGAACAGACCGGCCTGGATGCGGCGCCTATCGTTGCGCTGTTGACCTTTCTGGTCGGCGCCGTCGTGGCCTTCCTCGGCGCCACCGTGCTCAAGAGCTTCGGCGCGACGATCTTTACCGTGGACCTGGTGGCCTTCTCCTTCCTGCGCGAATTCGGCGTGTTGCTTACCGCAATCCTCATCGCCGGCCGTACCGCCAGTGCGTTCACCGCGCAAATCGGCTCCATGAAAGCCAACGAAGAAATCGACGCCATCCGCACATTGGGCCTGGACCCTATGGAGCTGTTGGTATTGCCCCGCGTGTTGGCGCTGCTGGTGGCGTTGCCGATGCTGACCTTCCTGGCGATGCTCTCGGGGATCGTCGGCGGCGGCGTGGTGTGTGCGGTGGCCCTGGATATTTCGCCAGCGATGTTTCTTTCGCTGCTGCAATCGGACATTGGCGTGCAGCACTTTCTGGTGGGCATGGTGAAGGCGCCGATCTTTGCGTTTTTGATCGCGGCCATCGGCTGCCTGGAAGGTTTTAAAGTCAGCGGCAGTGCCGAGTCGGTCGGCGCGCACACCACGTCCAGCGTGGTGCAATCGATCTTTGTGGTGATCGTGCTGGATGCGGTCGCGGCGATGTTCTTCATGGAGATGGGCTGGTGAGTCGTCTACACCGTGCGCCCACTGAGGCGGTGATTGAAGTACGTGGCCTGTGCAACCGTTTCGGCAGCCAAAGCGTGCATGAGAACCTCGACCTGGATTTGTACAAGGGCGAGATCCTGGCGGTGGTGGGGGGCTCTGGCAGCGGTAAATCCGTGTTGTTGCGCAGCATCGTTGGCCTGCGGCGCCCCAGCGAAGGCGAAGTGCGGGTGTTCGGCAAAAACCTGCCGAGCCTGCCTGAACATGAACGCTCACTGGTAGAACGCCGCTTTGGCGTACTGTTCCAGAAGGGCGCGCTGTTTTCCTCGCTGACGGTGACCGAGAACGTGGCTCTGCCATTGATCGAGCACGCCGGCCTCAGCCGCGCCGATGCCGAGCACCTGGCGGCGGTCAAGCTGGCCCTGGCGGGGTTGCCGCTGTCGGCGGCCGACAAATACCCGGCCTCGTTATCCGGCGGCATGATCAAGCGCGCAGCTCTGGCCCGCGCACTGGCCTTGGACCCGGACATCCTGTTCCTGGACGAACCCACCGCCGGTCTCGACCCGATTGGCGCGGCGCAGTTCGACCAACTGATCCTCACCCTGCGCGATGCGCTGGGCTTGAGTGTGTTCCTGGTCACCCACGACCTCGACACGCTGTACACCATCACCGACCGTGTGGCGGTGCTGGCGCAGAAGAAAGTGCTGGTGGCCGACGCCATCGATGTCGTTTCGGAAACGGACGACGCCTGGATTCACGAATATTTCCACGGCCCCCGGGGCCGCGCGGCATTGGATGCCGCTCAATCGCTCAACGAGGTATGACATGGAAACCCGAGCCCATCATGTGATGATCGGACTGTTCAGCGTAATTGTGGTGGTCGGCGCGATGCTGTTTGGCCTGTGGCTGGCCAAGTCCAGCGTCGATACCGCCTTCCAGGATTACGAAGTGATCTTCAACGAAGCGGTCAGCGGCCTGTCCCAGGGCAGTGCGGTGCAGTACAGCGGCATCAAGGTGGGCGACGTGATCAGCCTGCGCCTGGACCCCAAAGACCCGCGCCGCGTCCTGGCGCGCATCCGCCTGGCCGGGCAAACGCCAATCAAGGAAGACACCCAGGCCAAACTGGCCCTGACCGGTATCACCGGCACCTCGATCATCCAGCTCAGTGGCGGCACCCCGCAGAGCCCGGAGCTCAAGGGCAAGGACGGCAACCTGCCGGAAATCATCGCGTCGCCATCGCCTATCGCACGCCTGCTCAATAACAGCAACGACCTGATGACCAGCGTCAACCTGCTGCTGCACAACGCCAACCACCTGTTCTCGCGGGAAAACGTCGAACGCCTGAGCAACACCCTGGACAACCTGCAACAAACCACCGGCGCCATTGCCGAGCAACGCGGCGACATCAAGGTGGTGATGCAGCAATTGATGCAAGTGAGCAAAAAGGCGGGCGCGGCGCTGGAGCAAACCACCGTGCTGATGCGCAGCGCCAATGGTTTGCTCAGTGAACAAGGTAAGCAAGCCTTCGGCAGCGCCGAGCAGGCGATGAAATCCCTGGAGCAAAGCACCGCCACCATCAATACCTTGCTGACCAATAACCAGGACTCGGTGAACAGCGGCATGCAGGGCCTCAACGAACTGGCGCCAGCCGTGCGCGAGTTGCGTGAAACCCTCGGCTCGCTGCGCGCCATCTCCCGCCGTCTGGAAGCCAACCCCAGCGGT
Organism: Pseudomonas sp. KT_2_4; assembly: GCF_041410225.1. Classification (NCBI taxonomy): domain Bacteria; kingdom Pseudomonadati; phylum Pseudomonadota; class Gammaproteobacteria; order Pseudomonadales; family Pseudomonadaceae; genus Pseudomonas; species Pseudomonas sp. KT_2_4. The sequence goes on along the minus strand of NZ_CP166962.1, from coordinate 3,913,577 downwards.
TACCTGCTGGGCAGCGACAAGAACAAGGAGTTCACGCCATGAAGCGTGCGTATCACATGATCGTCCCCATGGCCCTGGCACTGGTCAGCGCGTGCTCGATCCTACCCAAGCCGGACCCTTCGGACGTGTACCGCCTGGCGTCCACCCAGCCGGCCAGCCAAGGCACGCCGGTGAGTTGGTCGCTGCGCGTGACCAAGCCGCAGACCAGCGAGTTTCTCGACAGCCCGCGCATCGCCGTGGTGCCAGATGGCAACTTGATCAGCAACTACGCGAACTCGCGCTGGAGTGACCCGGCGCCGGTGCTGCTGCGTAATCGCCTGCTGGATGGCTTCCAGCGCGACGGGCGCGTGACATTCTTGAGCACTGACGAGACCAACCTGCAAGCCGACTATGAACTGGGCGGGCAGTTGCAGGCGTTTCAGAGCGAGTATCGGGGCAAGACGGTGGAGGTGGTGATTCGCCTCGACGCGCGATTGGTGCGTGGGCGTGATCAAAGGATTATCGCCAGCCGTCGGTTTGAAGTGAGGCAGCCGGTGAGTGACACCCAGGTGCCAGCGGTGGTGGCTGCTTTTGGCCAGGCTGGGGATCAGTTGAATAAGCAGGTGGTGGATTGGGTGGTGAGTCAGGGCAATACAGCACTGAAACCTTGAGGACCTCATCGCAGGCAAGCCAGCTCCCACAGTTTGATTTGTGAACACAGTCAAATGTGGGAGCTGGCTTGCCTGCGATAGCGATTGTAGCCTTAACCAAAAAACCAGTAGCACACCGAAATAGCCGCGACTACACCAGCAAACTCCGCGAACAACGCACACCCCACCGCATGCCGAGCCCGCTGGATCCCCACCGAACCAAAGTACACCGCCAACACATAGAAAGTGGTTTCCGTACTGCCCTGAATCGTCGCCGCCACCAAGGCCGGGAAGCTGTCCACACCCTGGGTCTGCATGGTCTCGATCAGCATCGCCCGCGCCGCGCTGCCGGAGAACGGCTTGACCATCGCGGTCGGCAGCGCGTCGACAAAGCGCGTATCCAGGCCCGTCCAGGCCACCACATGGCGAATCCCTTCCAGGCCGAACTCCAAGGCGCCCGAGGCACGCAACACGCCAACCGCACACAGCATCGCCACCAGATAGGGCAACAGGTTCTTGGCCACGTCGAAGCCTTCCTTGGCGCCTTCGACAAAGGCCTCGTACACCTTGACCTTGCGCAACGCGCCGATCACCAGGAACAGCATGATCAAGCCAAACAGCGTGAGGTTGCCCAGGATCGACGACAAACCGGCCAGCGCTGTGGCAGACAGGGTCGCCAGCAGCGCCATGAAGCCGCCCAGTACCAGCGCGCCGGGGATCAGATAGGCCAGCACCACCGGGTCCCACAAACGCAGGCGCTGCATCACCGCCACCGACAGCAGGCCCACCAGCGTCGAGGCGCTGGTGGCCAGCAGGATCGGCAGGAACACCAGCGTCGGGTCCGCAGCGCCTTGCTGGGCGCGGTACATGAAGATGGTCACCGGCAACAGCGTCAGCGAGGACGCGTTGAGCACCAGGAACAGGATCTGAGCGTTGGTCGCCGTATTGGGGATGGGGTTGAGCTCTTGCAGCGCCTTCATGGCTTTCAGGCCGATGGGCGTGGCGGCGTTGTCCAGGCCCAGGCCGTTGGCGGCAAAGTTGAGGGTGATCAAACCGATCGCGGGGTGCCCGGCGGGCACTTCGGGCATCAGGCGGCGAAACAGCGGGCCGAGGGCCTTGGCCAGCCAATCGACGATCCCGGCTTTTTCGGCGATCCGCAGAAAGCCCAGCCATAACGTCAGGGTACCGAACAGCAGCACCATGACTTCCACCGATAATTTGGCCATGGCGAAAATGCTTTCGACCATCGCCGCGAAGATCCCGGCGTTACCGCCCACCAGCCATTGCGCCAGCGCTGACACCATTGCCACGACAAAGAAGCCAAGCCACAGGCCATTGAGCATCAGATAAATCCCCCGAAAGATGGGGCGAATGATAACGGGGCTGGCAGAAACGACAAACCCCGGAATTCTCCGGGGTTTGTTTTCGATCAATCTGCAATCAGCTACGGGTGGCTTGTGCCGTAGGCAGGGCTTCCTTGCTGCGCCAGTGCGGCAAGGAATTCCAATAGCGCTCGCCCTTGGCGTCGTCGTACATGCCTTCCCAACGGGAGATAACCAGTACGGCCAAGGCGTTGCCGATCACATTCAGGGCGGTACGCGCCATGTCCATCACACGGTCGACACCGGCGATAAACGCCAAGCCTTCCAGTGGGATGCCCACGCTGCCCAGCGTCGCCAGCAACACCACGAAGGACACGCCCGGCACGCCGGCGATGCCTTTGGAGGTCACCATCAGGGTCAGTACCAACATCAATTGCTGGCCGATCGACAGGTCGATGCCATACAGCTGGGCAATGAAGATTGCTGCGATGCTCTGGTACAGGGTCGAACCGTCGAGGTTGAACGAATAACCGGTCGGCACCACGAAGCTGCAGATCGCTTTCGGCGCGCCGTAGGCTTCCATCTTTTCGATCACACGCGGCAGCACGGTTTCGGAGCTGGCGGTGGAGTAAGCCAATACCAACTCATCTTTGAAGATGCGGATCAGCTTGAGGATCGAGAAGCCGAACAGGCGGGCGATCAAACCCAGGACCGCGAAGGCGAAGAACAGGATCGCGACGTAAACCAGGATCACCAGCTTGGCCAGCGGCAGCAGCGAGGCGAAGCCGAAGTTGGCGACCGTCACCGCGATCAGCGCGAATACACCGATAGGGGCGTACTTCATGATCATGTGGGTGACTTTGAACATGCTCTCGGACACGCCCTGGAACATGGTCACCAGCGGCTCGCGCAGCTCAGGCTTGAGGCTCGACAGCCCCAGGCCGAACAGCACCGAGAAGAAGATGATCGGCAGCATCTCGCCACGGGCAACAGCGGCGAAGATGTTCGAGGGGATCAGGTTAAGGATGGTTTCGATGAACGCATGTTCATGCTGCACTTCGGCGGCAGTCGCCTGGTACTTGGAGATATCCACGGTACCCAGGGTACTCATGTCGATGCCAGCGCCTGGGTGGAACAGGTTGGCGAGCAAGAGGCCCACCACGATGGCGATGGTGGTGACGATTTCGAAGTAGAGGATGGTTTTGACGCCGATACGACCGAGCTTTTTCGCGTCGCCTACACCGGCGATACCGACGATCAGCGAAGAAATCACAATCGGGATCACGATCATCTTGATCAGGCGGATAAAGATATCGCCCGCCGGCTGCAACACATTGCTGATCCACCAGGCCTTTTCAGCACTGAAATGGTTGAGTACTGCACCGATTGCAATGCCCAGTACCAAACCGATGAGGATCTGCCAGGCGAGGCTTAGCTTTGCCTTCTTCATGTCATTACCCTTGCTTCAAGTGGACTTACGGCAAATGCGCCAGCTGCAACGCTCGAAAGCGAAAAAGTGTGTGCATCTGCCTCCATGAAAGGTCACCGCAGCGTGGCCGAAATGGCTTACTGGCAGGCGAAAAAAGGCGCAACTATTCCCATGCAAGGGAGCGACGTCTAATGCCGTAAACGCCTACCCCATGCCGAATCGGCATGGCTTTTTTTGAAATAATTTGTCCAAACGGTCAGTTCGTATCTGCCATTCCGGCGGGTGAATATGCCGTTGAGCGGCTAAATCAGGCTCGCGCAGAGATACTGGACGACTCGGATTGATTGGCAGAAATGTCTGAGAAATCCATCACCTAGCGCCAGAAAGATCCTATAGCGCCGATGAAAAATTCTCGATAGATGGTCACACCGACATACCCGGTAATGGTTGGCCAGAGGCAAAAAGCAAAACGGCGGCTATGAGCGGCATGAAACGCGGGGATGAGAGTCGTAAGCCCGCCGCAAGTTCAGCAAGCTTGAGGTCTTGTGAACTTGCGTCGCAGCTTTTCGCCTGACCCGGCCCTTGCGCAGGTACTCCCTGTACCCGTAGGTCACGCCGATCCTGATCGATCAGAGCAACCCGGCCCCCTGGTCATGCATCACTCAAGGAGCGATGCAAACAGAAAGAAGCACAAGGGCTTCCTTCTATGGACGCCAGCTCCGTCAGACGGAACCTAGTACCAATTCGGGTCTTTCTTGAGCTGCTCCATCAGCAGCTTTTGCATACCCTCGTCCGGCTTACCGAGAAAACGGTAATCGGCGTGCCGTGTCGGCGACTTGTCCGCTGGCAAACCAGCCGGGACTTCCACCAACATGGCGTAGGCATCTTCCTTGTCGAGGCTGAAGGCGACGATCAGGCGCTTGTTCAGGCAGGTGTCTGCGGTTTCGCAGAGCGGCCCGACCAAATACTTGTCGCCATCTTCCTCAACGGCATTCATTTGCTCGGCCGTGCCCGACAGGTTCATCACCCATTCGGGCAGGCGTTCCTCTTTCTTCACCACGTCTTGCCAGGTTTCACGGTACTGCGGATCCGCGCTGAGCAATTCGTTAGCCCGGGATTGACCGTCATTGGCGGCCAAGGCAAGGCCACTGCCGCCCAACAGCAGGGCAGCAGCAAGGGCTTTAAAAGGCAGGCTGACCATATTCAACCTCGGCCTTTGCGACCAAAGAAGAACGAAGCGATAAACATCACCAGGAAGACCACAAACAGGATCTTGGCGATGCCGGTGGCGGTGCCCGCGATACCACCGAAGCCCAGGACTGCGGCCACAATGGCGATGATCAGAAATGTGATTGCCCAACTCAACATGGTGATTCTCCTTATGCTTCTATAGGGGTAACAGCGGTGATGCCGTGCAGTCGCTCAACATGAGCGACGTTTTTTGCCTAGAACACCCAACGGTCATGGGCCGGCAGTTCGTCCAGAGTGGAACCCTGATCTACCAGGCTCAATTGCGGGGCAGTCACATCGGCGCTGGCGCTGCCAATGGAACGGAAATGGGTCTGGGTCATGACGGGACGTTCAAATTGCGGGGCTGGCTGCGCACGCTCCTGCCAATGCTGCAACTGCTGGCCGGCAATCAACGTGACCATCAACGCCAGGCTGGCGAACAGGCCCTGCTGCAAGCGCAGCGGCGATACACGCAATTGGCTGAGGCTTTGGCGAGTCATACAGCATTACTCCCGCATTCTGATTATTCGTTCATGACGCTCTTGGGGGAGATATTGCAGAGTGCATGCCAGCTTTATTGCAAAATAAAACCTAATAAAATCAATAAGTTATACTTGATCGATAGAATCATCGCCTAGCATCCTGCACGATGCCTCGGTATAGGCCGTGCGAAATGCACGATGCCCAGTAGACGGAACCAGACACTTGGCGCGCACATCGAAGGGTCGAAGAGCAATAAGGCCTTAAAATGTCCGCAAACCACGTCTGTAGGAAGGCGCGCAGATAGCTGCACGAAGAAGCCTTTTATGAATCAGAATAAACCATGCAACTTGCCCGATTATTCCGGGACTAAACACCATCACATTTATAGTTAAGGAGTGCGGGACAGATGGATTCAGCCAAGGAACTTCAAGGCCGCATTCTTTTAGTGGATGACGAATCCGCGATCCTGCGCACCTTCCGCTATTGCCTGGAAGATGAGGGCTACACCGTCGCCACCGCGAACAGCGCCGCGCAGGCCGATGCCCTGATGCAGCGTCAGGTGTTCGACCTGTGCTTCCTCGACCTGCGGCTGGGCGAGGACAATGGCCTGGACGTGCTGGCCCAGATGCGCGTGCAGGCTCCGTGGATGCGCGTGGTGATTGTGACCGCCCATTCGGCTGTGGATACCGCCGTGGACGCCATCCAGGCTGGCGCCGCCGACTACCTGGTCAAACCTTGCAGCCCAGACCAACTGCGCCTGGCTACCGCCAAGCAACTGGAAGTGCGTCAGCTCTCAGCGCGGTTGGAAGCACTGGAAGGCGAAGTGCGCCAGCCCAAAGACGGCCTCGACTCCCATAGTCCGGCCATGATGGTGGTGTTGGAAACCGCGCGGCAGGTGGCCGGAACGGACGCCAACATCTTGATCCTCGGCGAGTCCGGCACCGGTAAAGGTGAGTTGGCCCGGGCGATACACGGCTGGAGCAAACGCTCGAAGAAGTCCTGCGTGACCATCAACTGCCCCTCACTGACCGCCGAACTAATGGAAAGCGAACTGTTCGGCCACAGCCGCGGCGCGTTCACCGGCGCCAGTGAAAGCACCTTGGGCCGAGTGAATCAGGCGGACGGCGGCACGCTGTTTCTCGACGAGATCGGCGATTTCCCCCTCACGTTGCAACCCAAGTTGCTGCGGTTTATCCAGGACAAAGAGTATGAGCGCGTGGGCGACCCGGTCACTCGCCGCGCCGACGTGCGCATCCTCGCAGCCACCAACCTGAACCTGGAAGACATGGTGCGCGATGGCCGGTTCCGTGAAGACTTGCTCTACCGCCTGAATGTCATCACCTTGCACTTGCCGCCGCTGCGCGAACGCAGTGAAGACATCCTGACCCTGGCTGACCGCTTCCTTGCCCGCTTCGTCAAGGAATACGCACGCCCGGCACGCGGCTTCAGTGATAATGCCCGCGAAGCGCTACTCAACTATCGCTGGCCCGGCAACATCCGCGAACTGCGTAACGTGGTGGAACGCGCCAGCATCATCTGCCCTCAGGAAAAGGTGGAGATCAGCCACCTGGGGATGGCCGAGCAACCGGCCAACAATGCACCGCGTATCGGAGCGGCTTTGAGCCTGGACGAGCTGGAAAAAGCTCATATCGGCGCCGTACTTGCGACCAGCGACACGCTGGACCAAGCGGCCCGCACACTCGGCATCGATGCGTCGACGCTGTACCGCAAACGCAAGCAGTACAACCTTTGAACAGGACTTTATGAAGCTCGCGATGAAACTGCGCACCCGGTTATTCCTGAGCATCTCAGCGTTGATTACCGTGGCTTTGCTGGGGTTGATCCTGGGCTTGGTCAGCGTCATGCAAATGGCCAAGACCCAGGAATCGTTGATCCGCAGTAATTTCATCACCCTGGACCTGGGGCTCAAGTTGCGTCAGAGCCTGGGCGACCAGTTGATCATGATGCTGGAGAAGCGTCCCGACCCAGACGCCCTGCAAGCCTCAAAGCAGCATTATTTCGATCTGTTGGACCAGGGCATCGCCCATGAACAGGCCGACGGCAAAAACCATGGTTTCAGCCAGGCACGCTCGGATTACCAGAATCTGCTCAATGCGTTTGACCAATCCCAACAGGCATCACCGCCTGCGGGCAGCAAGGAAAAGCTCACCGAAACCTTCAACATACTGCGCAACGGCTTGATTGCCGAACACAAGCGGGCGCTGGAAAATATCAGTACCAGTGAGCATAAATCCCGTGAGCGCGCCTTGTTGATAGCGGGCCTGCTCGGGCTGGTGGGGCTCGCGGTGCTGATCATCGGTTTCGTCACGGCCCATGGCATCGCCCGGCGTTTCGGTGGTCCCATCGAGGCCCTGGCCAAGGCCGCCGACAAGATCGGGCAGGGCGACTTTGAAGTCACGCTGCCGATCTCCTCCGCAGCGGAAATGAACCTGCTGACCCGCCGTTTCGGCATCATGGCCGAAGCGTTGCGCCAACATCAGGCCACTAACATCGATGAGCTGCTGGCCGGCCAGCAGCGCCTGCAAGCGGTGCTCGACAGTATCGATGACGGCCTGTTGATGATTGATCGCCAAGGCTGCCTGGAGCACCTCAACCCTGTGGCGCAGCGCCAATTGGGCTGGGATGAGGAGCGGCTGGGTCAAGGGCTTGGCGAAGCCATGGGCCGCGCGGAAATGGATGAACAGCTGCAACTGGTGCTACGCGGCGGCAACCTGGAGCGGGCCCCGGATGATCTGGAGGTGGAAGTCGAGGGTGAGTTACGCCTGCTGACCTACAGCCTGACCCCGGTTAGCCATACACAGGGGCACATTCTCGGGGCCGTGATGGTGCTGCATGACGTGACGGAACAGCGCGCCTTCGAACGGGTGCGCAGCGAGTTCGTGTTGCGCGCCTCCCATGAGCTGCGCACGCCGGTTACCGGCATGCACATGGCCTTCGGCTTGTTCCGTGAGCGGGCCAAATTCCCTGCGGACTCCCGCGAGGCGGACCTGCTGGATACGGTCAATGAAGAGATGCAGCGCCTGATGCAGTTGATCAATGACCTGCTCAACTTCTCGCGTTACCAGAACGGCCTGCAAAAACTCACCCTGGGGACGTGCGATGTCACCGACTTGCTGGAGCACGCACGGGCCCGATTTGCTGAGCCTGCGAACGCCCAGCACATTGAGTTGCTGGTAGAAGCTCAACCTGAATTGCCACGGCTGTATGCCGACCAAGTGCAACTGGAGCGGGTGCTCGACAACCTGCTGGGCAATGCCCTGCGCCACACCGCCGAAGGCGGGCAGATTCGTCTGCAGGCACGACGGCATGGTGAGCGGGTGATTATCAGCGTCGAGGATAACGGCGAAGGCATTGCCTACGGCCAGCAAGGGCGGATCTTCGAACCCTTTGTACAGGTGGGCCGCAAGAAGGGCGGTGCGGGCCTGGGCTTGGCACTGTGCAAGGAAATCGTGCAATTGCACGGCGGCCGCATGGGTGTGTACTCGCGGCCGGGGCAGGGTACGCAGTTCTATATGGCATTACCCCTGTAGGAGAGAGCTTGCTCGCTCCTACCTGTACACCATCAGCGGTGATTCAAGGCCCGCAGGATTGCGGCACTTTCAGCATCCGGAGTGCCATCAAACAGCGATGGCCGGAAGCGCATCTGGAACGCGGCGATGACGTGCCGCGTGGCCACATCCAACTCGCCAGTCTGCGGCGTCTGGTAGCCCAGGCGCGCCAGCTCTTCCTGGAACCAGGTAATGCTTGGTAACTGCGCGGCGTACTGCACCTGGAACCGGGCCACTGCCTGGGCATCCGGCCACACGGCCAGACCTTCTGCCGCCAAGCGTTTCCAAGGGAACAACGGGCCTGGGTCCAGCTTGCGCAGTGGGGCGATGTCGCTGTGCCCGATGATGTTCTTGGGGTCGATGCCATTGCGCTTGCTGATGTCCTTGAGCAGCACGATCAGCGACTGCACCTGCGCTTCGGAATACGGGTACCACACACGCCCCGTGGGAGTATCACTGAACCCTGGGTTGACGATCTCGATGCCGATGGAGCTGGAATTGAGCCAGGTGCGCCCCATCCACTCGCTTTCCCCCGCGTGCCAGGCGCGCTGGCTTTCATCCACCAGCTTGTAGATGGTGCCGGAGGCGTCGTCGCCGATCAGGTAATGACTGCTGACCTGGCCATGGGTCAACAGCGCCAGGGAACGTTCAAGGTTGGTCGAGGTGTAATGCACCACAACGAACTGCACGCGGTTGTCGTGGTTAACCGAAGGATGGCTGGTGTTCAGGCGCGGGCCACTGGCGCAGCCGGCGAGCAGAAGAAACGCTAAAGCGATATACAAGGATTTCATGGCGAGAGGCATTACACTGAAAGACGATAATGCAACAGTGTAACGTACGGCTCACGGCCAAGCGGTCAAATTACAAAATGGAACATCTTTTATGCCGCCTGCACCTGATTACGTCCCGCAGCTTTTGCCCTGTAGAGCGCTTCATCGGCACGCTTGAGCGCCAGGTCACTGCGCTCGCCGGGTTGAAACTGCGCCACGCCCATGGACACCGTGATCGTTACCGGCTCACCCTTGAAGTGGAACGGGCACGCTGCAATAGCCTCACGCAATACTTCACCTACGGCCAAGGCATCCGCCAAGGCCGAGTCGGGCATTAGCAGCACAAACTCTTCACCCCCGAAACGCGCGATGAAGTCCGTCGGCCGCAGGCGCTTGCTCAGCACATTGGCGATGATCTTCAAGACTTTGTCCCCTGCCAGGTGACCGTAGCCGTCGTTGATGCGTTTGAAGTGGTCCAGGTCGAGCATGGCCAGCGACAGGCTGTTACCGCGCTGATGCCAGGCGTTGACTTCGTAATCGAGGCGTTCGCTCCACGCCGCACGGTTGGGCAACCCGGTGAGCGGATCGAGCAAGGCCTTCTGGCGTTGTACCTCCAGGTGCTCGCGGTAGCCCTGGGCCTCCTGCTCCATATGGGCCACGCGTTCAGCCAGACCTTTGAGGCGTGCGGCCACTTCCTGTTCGCGCAGGTCACGCTGTTGCTGGTGTTCATCCATGGTGCCGAGCAAGCCTTCAAGATGGCTTTCGAGCACCTGCTTGAGGCTGTCCAGGTCGGCAGCGTCCTGCACGCTGCTTTGCAGGCCGTCGACCTGCTCGCGAATCTGCGTGTCCAACTCCCGCGCGGCCAGGCTGCTGTCGGCGTGGCCCTCGCTGGCGACCTGCAGATGACCCTGGAATGCCTCGAGACGCTCGTTGAGCTGCTTGAGATAAGCCTCGAACTCATGCTGGCCACTGTCGGTGACCGCCAGCATCAGCACGGCCAGGTCATCCAGGATCGGGAGCAGTTCGTACCAATTCAAACCATGGGCGAGACGTTCACGCATCGCCTCGGCCTGGGGCTGGTGACGTTCAGGCAGGGAAAGGTCTTCCAGCAGGCCGAGCAAAGTGCCTTCAATGTGCTTGGCCACCGAACTATAGGACGGTTCAGGCGAATCAGGCAGGGCGTAGGTGCCGTCCGGTTGCAGTTCGTCGGGCTCGGGACCTTCCAGCACAGGGGGCAGCGACAGGCTGCCGATGGTGGTTTCATCCGGCGTTTCGACTGGAACCGGCGGCGGTTCGATAAAGGCGGCGAGTGCGCTTTCTTGAGCAGGCTCCGCAACCGGAGGCGCCTGCACGTCGGGTTCAGATAATTGCGCAGGCGCCGCAATCGACGGCAGCTCTGGAGCGTCGAATAACGGCGTGTCGCTGGCGACCTCTTGCCCTCCGGCCGCTGCAACAGGCGCAGGCTTCAAGGCCACGGGCGTAGGTGACAGCGGTGCAAAGGCACGCAAGGCTTGGGTCAATTCTTCCGATTGCGCAGGTTCTTCCGGTTCGGGCGCGGGTGTGGGCGCTGCAGGCTTTGGCGGTGCCAATTGCGCTGCCGGCAGTGGCTCCGCGTCAACCGGGAGCGCTTCACCGGCGGCCTCTTTACTACCGAACAGGCGTTGCAACAGACCCGGGCCTGGGCGTGCGGGTTCGCCTTCAGGCTCCAGATTATTCAGCGCCTGCCCCTGCAGGCTGCTCAGCTCACTGAGCAGCAGCGGTATCTCCCGCGCTTGCGCCACGCGACCATCGAGTTGCTTGGCGAAGGTTTTCAGCGGACGAGCCACCTCGCGGTGCAGCGGCAGCTTTTGCAACTGGGTGACCAAGGCGGTGAGCGCGGCGCTGATCTGGTCGACGCGGGTTTCGCGACGCTGCTCCGAATCCAGCACGGCCTTTTCCAGGCGTGGCAGTAAAGCGGCGAGGGCAGCATCCATGTCGTCCGTGCGCACGACATCGCGCATTTCCTTCATGCATTGGTCGACAGCTCGGTCGGTGCCTTCGGCGGCCAGCGTGCTGCGCACCAGCCCGCGGCGCAGCAAATCGAGGCGGGCAGCCCAGCGGCGTTCGAGTTTGTCTTGTTGCTCGATGCTCTGGAGGTATTTCTCTTTCCAGCGCTGGGCGTCGTCGCTCATGCAAGGGGTCCGCGAGGGCCTGGGCTCAACGCGGGTAATGCATCAGCCGTGAGCGAACCCGGCAGACGAATCTCTACCGCGACCGGCAGGTGATCGGAAATGGGCTGCGCCAGCACCTGCACACTTTCCAGTGTGAGGCTTGGGCTGAGCAGGATATGGTCAAGACAGCGCTGCGGGCGCCAGCTGGGAAACGTGGCTTCGACTTGCGGCGCCAATAACCCAAGGTCGCGCAGCGGAGAATTCTGCAGCAGGTCGTTGGCATGGGTGTTCATGTCACCCATGAGCACCTGGTGCTTGTAGTTACCAATCAATTCACGCACGTAGGCCAGTTGCAGGTTGCGCGTACGCCCCCCGAGGGCCAGGTGCATCATCACCACCACCAAGGCTTCCGGGCCTTCGCCAAAACGCACAAGGATCGCCCCGCGCCCTTTGGGGCCTGGCAAGGGGTGATCTTCAATAGCCGTGGGTTTGAGGCGGCTGAGTACGCCATTGCTGTGCTGCGCCAGGCGCCCCAGGTTGCGGTTGAGTTGCTGATACCAGTACGGGAAGGCGCCCAGCTGAGCCAGGTGTTCCACCTGGTTGATATAGCCGGAGCGCAGGCTGCCGCCGTCGGCTTCCTGCAGGGCGACCAAGTCGAAGTCGCTGAGCAGGTCGCCGATTTTCTGCAGGTTACCGGTACGCCCCTTGTGGGGCAGCAGGTGCTGCCAGCCACGCGTGAGGTAATGCCGATACTTCTCGGTACTGTTGCCCACCTGGATATTGAAACTGAGCAGGCGCAAGCGGCTATCTGCCGGCAGGCCTGTGGACTCCAGGTGATGCTCGTTGACCTGCGGTTCATGCAGGCCAACGACACGCTCGGTACCCCAGCGGCGCATGGCGAGCCCCTTACTTGGCAGCGCGTTCTTTGGCAATCAGCTGGTCAGCAACGTTGAGGGTCGCTTCAGGACCACCGGTGCTGCCCAGGTCGAAACGGTATTTGCCGTTGACGATCAGCGTTGGAACGCCTTGCACGCCGTACTTCTGCGCGAGCTCCTTGGCCTGTTTGATCTGGCCCTGGATAGCGAAAGAGTTGAAGGTCGCCAGGAACTTGTCCTTGTCGACACCTTGAGTAGCAACGAAGTCAGCCATTTCGTCCGGTTTGGTCAGGCGCTTGCCCTGTTTCTGAATTGCTTCGAAGACGGCGTTGTGGACCTTGTGCTCAACACCCATGGCTTCCAGGGTCAGGAACAGTTGGCCGTGGGCGTCCCATGGGCCACCGAACATGGCGGGAATGCGACGGAAGTTAACGTCCTTGGGCAGCTTTTCAGCCCATGGGTTGATAGTCGGCTCGAACGCGTAGCAATGCGGGCAACCGTACCAGAACAGCTCCACCACCTCGATCTTGCCGGGTACCGCAACCGGAACCGGATTAGACAGCTCAACATAGGTTTTACCGGCTTCAAGCGGCACATCGGCAGCTTGTGCGGTCATGCCGAAGAGGCTGGCAGTGACGAGAGCGGCGCTGAGGATCAGATTACGCATGCTTTACTCCTGGACAAATAAAGTCGCCTCACGCGACCTTTGTTGTGACAGGTCTACGCGGACATGAGTTCGTTAGTGTAACGGCAGCGGCCACAAAAAAGGGCGGCCTGAGCCACCCTTTTTATGCTTGCATCGCGGGATTAATCGAGCGTTAACGCCCAGCCCCGTCAGTGCAGGCCCTGGATATAACTGGAGAGGGCTGCGATGTCTTCGTCGCTCAGCTTGCGAGCGATGGTGCGCATGGTCATGGCGTCCCCATCGTTGGCCCGGCCGGCTTCTTCTTTGCGAAAGTCGGTCAACTGCTTGGCGATGTAGGTGGCGTGCTGGCCGCTCAGGTGCGGGAAGCCTGCGGCAGCGTTGCCTGCGCCATTGGGCGAGTGGCAACCGGTGCAGGCAGGCAAGCCTTTTTCCAGGTTACCGCCACGGAACAACTGCTCTCCGCGGGCGACCAGTTTAGGGTCGGCAGCTCCCACGCTGCCCTTCTGGCTGGCAAAATACGCCGCGAGGTCCGCCAGGTCCTGATCGTTGAGATTGGTCAGCAGGCCGGTCATTTCCAGCACCGTGCGCTTGCCGTCCTTGATGTCGTGCATCTGCTTGCTCAGGTAACGTTCACCCTGGCCGGCCAGTTTGGGGAAGTTCGGCGCCGGGCTGTTACCATCCGGCCCGTGGCAGGCACCACACACGGCGGCCTTCGCTTGACCGGCAGTGGCATCACCTTTGACGGGGCCCTCTGCAGCGACGGCAGCGCCTGTGATGCCCAAGGTCAACAGCAGACTCACGATCAGTTTGTTCATCAGCTAATCCAACTACGGCTAAGGGTTTAAGAGTTATCTACCGGGTTTACTCACCATCAAATCAATGACGGCCTGGTAATCCTCAGTACTGCAGTCCATGCACAAACCACGCGGCGGCATTGCCTTGAAACCCTGGGTCACGCACTGCGTCAGCCTGACCATGCAAACTCGGTTGATCCTGTGTAGCCTGAGCGCCGTAAAGCGGAATCAGGGCAGCAGAAGCGAGCAACCGTCGGTCCATACATCGACCTATTCAGGGTTTGAGAGCGTTTTGCGTTCTAATGCGCAATAAAGGTCTTTCGCTCCCGTGAACCTCATCCTTCGCTGGGACAAAGCACACACAAAATCTGCGGCATTATATACTGGCGCTACTGAAACGGAAACGACACCGCTTGCCGCACCCTTTCTCGGCACCGCCCACATCGGAAATCTCATGCAACTCAAGAACCCCATCCTCGGCCTGTGCCAACAGTCCACCTTCATGCTCAGCGCCGCCAAAGTGGACCAATGCCCCGATGACGAGGGCTTTGAAGTCGCCTTTGCCGGCCGTTCCAACGCCGGTAAATCCAGCGCACTGAACACCCTGACTCACGCCAGCCTGGCGCGCACCTCGAAAACCCCGGGCCGCACGCAACTACTCAATTTCTTCAAGCTAGACGATGATCGGCGTCTGGTCGACCTGCCGGGCTACGGTTATGCAAAAGTACCTATCCCGCTGAAGCTGCACTGGCAGCGTCACCTTGAGGCTTACCTGGGTGGTCGCGAGAGTTTGAAGGGTTTGATTCTGATGATGGATATCCGTCATCCAATGACCGACTTCGACTTGCTGATGCTCGACTGGGCTGTCGCCAGCGGCATGCCGATGCACATTTTGCTGACCAAGGCCGACAAGCTCACCTACGGCGCAGCCAAGAACACCCTGCTCAAAGTGCAGTCCGAAATCCGTAAGGGCTGGGGCGATACCATCACGATTCAACTGTTCTCCGCCCCCAAGCGCATGGGCCTGGAAGAAGCCTACACCGTACTGGCCGGCTGGATGGAATTGGCGGACAAGGGCGCAGAAATCGCCGAATAACTTTTCTGCGGGCAAAAAAAACCCCGGACTTCTTTTGGGGAGGGGAAGTTCGGGGTTCAAGTTCCGGACCGCTAGGGCGGGGTCCGGAATTATCTGCCAACACTTAACACAACATAGGAGCATTGAAGGGCTTCACCACCCATTCAGTAACTCTGAGTGGCAGTTCACAGGTTAAGTTCCGACAGGCTCAAAAAACTATTGGAAATAACTGACCCCCGTTTGCGCTCTAAACCGCTTCGCCACCACTGGCGATGATGGCAAAGCCGCAGAATCAGTGCGCCTCGTCCCAGTTATCGCCTACGCCTACGTCCACCACCAAAGGCACGTCCAACTGCGCCGCCGCGCTCATATGCTCGCGAATCTTCTCGCTGACCTGCGCGACCAAGTCTTCACGCACCTCCAGCACCAATTCGTCGTGCACTTGAAGGATAACCTTGGCATCCAGGCCCGACTCGGTCAGCCAGTTATCCACCTGCACCATGGCTTTCTTGATGATGTCCGCCGCCGTGCCCTGCATCGGCGCGTTGATCGCCGTGCGCTCGGCCGCCGCGCGCTCCTGGGGCTTGTTGGAGTTGATATCCGGCAAGTACAGCCGTCGTCCGAAGAACGTTTCGACATACCCCTGATCCGCCGCCTGGGCGCGGGTGCGCTCCATGTATTCGCGCACCCCTGGGTAGCGGGCGAAGTACACATCGATGTAAGCCTTGGCGGTCTTGGTATCGACGCCGATGTCCTTACCCAGCTTCTGGGCGCCCATGCCGTAAATCAGGCCGAAGTTGATCGCCTTGGCGCTGCGGCGCTGGTTGGACGTGACCTCATTCAACTCGACCTTGAACACTTCGGCCGCCGTGGCCGTGTGCACGTCCAGGTCATTGCGGAAGGCGTTCATCAAGCCTTCGTCCTTGGACAAATGCGCCATGATCCGCAGCTCGATCTGCGAATAGTCCGCCGCTAGTAGCTTGTAACCCTTGGGCGCGACAAACGCCTGGCGAATGCGCCGCCCCTCGGCGGTGCGCACCGGGATGTTCTGCAGGTTCGGATCGCTGGAGGACAAGCGCCCGGTCGCCGCGACGGCCTGATGGTAGGACGTATGAATACGCCCGGTACGCGGGTTGATCTGTTCCGGCAGGCGGTCGGTATAGGTACTTTTGAGCTTGCTCATGCTGCGGTACTGCATCAGTACCTTGGGCAGCGGGAAATCATCCTCGGCCAGTTTGGCCAGTACTTCCTCAGCCGTGGATGCCTGGCCCTTGCCGGTTTTCTTCAGCACCGGCATGCCGAGCTTCTCGTACAGGATCGCCCCGAGCTGCTTGGGCGAACCCAGGTTGAATTCTTCACCGGCGATCTCGTACGCCTGGCGCTCCAGCTCGACCATCTTGTTACCCAGCTCGATGCTCTGGATGCCGAGCAGGTCCTTGTCTACCAGTGCGCCCTGGCGCTCGATGCGTGCCAGCACCGGCACCAGCGGCATCTCGATGTCCGTCAGCACACTGGCCAGGGTCGGGATCGCGGCCAGTTGCGCGTACAAGTGCTGATGCAGGCGCAAGGTCACGTCGGCATCTTCGGCCGCGTAGGGGCCGGCTTGCTCAAGGGCGATCTGGTCGAACGTGAGTTGCTTTGCACCTTTGCCGGCGATGTCTTGGAAGCTGACCGTGTCGTGGTCCAGGTACTTCTTCGCCAGACTGTCCATATCGTGCCGCGTCGCGGTGGAATTGAGCACGTAGGATTCGAGCATGGTGTCGAAGGCGATGCCGCGCACGGTAATGCCCTGGGCAGGGTCGCCGCCAATGGCGCAGTTGGCCAGGATGTTCATATCGAACTTGGCGTGCTGGCCCACCTTGAGTTTGGTCGGGTCTTCCAGCAGCGGTTTCAGGGCCAGCAGCACGGTGTCGCGGTCCAACTGATCCGGCGCGCCGATATAGGAATGGGTCAGCGGGATGTAGGCGGCTTCATGGGGCTGCACAGCAAACGAGACCCCGACCAATTGCGCCTGCTGGGCGTCGATGCCGGTAGTTTCGGTGTCGAAAGCAAACAACGGCGCATCGTGGAGTTTTTTCAGCCACACGTCGAAGGTGGCCTGGTCCAGAATGGTGGTGTAAACGGCCTCTACCGGTACCGATATAACAGCCTCGACCGGCATTTCGGCGGCAGGCGCAACTTCGCTCGCCGATTTGAGCTCGACACGCTTGGCATCGCGCTGGATCTCGTCGTACCAGCTTTTGAACTCAAGCAGCGTGTACAGCTCCAGCAGCTTTTCGCGATCCGGTTCGATCAGGTGCAAATCATCCAACCCGATATCCAGCGGCACATCGATCTTGATCGTCGCCAACTGATAAGACAGGAATGCCATCTCCTTATGCTCTTCCAGCTTGGCCGGCAGGGTCTTGGCCCCACGGATGGGCAGGGTCGGCACAATATCCAGCTGCTCATAAAGCTCTTTGAGGCCGCCATTGACCCCTACCAGCAAGCCAGAGGCGGTCTTGGGGCCAATGCCCGGAACGCCGGGAATGTTGTCGGACGAATCCCCCATCAACGCCAGATAGTCGATGATCTGCTCCGGAGCGACACCGAATTTCTCCTTAACGCCCTCGATGTCCATCGAGCTACCGGTCATGGTGTTGACCAAGGTAATGTGGCCGTCCACCAACTGCGCCATGTCTTTGTCACCGGTCGAGATCACTACCGGGCGGCTGGCGGCCGCGCTGCTGCGGGCCAGAGTGCCGATCACGTCATCGGCCTCAACGCCCTCGACGCACAGCAACGGGAAGCCAAGAGCGATCACGCTTTGATGCAGCGGCTCGATCTGCAGGCGCATGTCATCGGGCATGCTCGGGCGGTTGGCTTTGTATTCGGCGTACATCTCATCGCGAAACGTCCCACCCTTGGCGTCGAAAACCACGGCAAATGGGCTGTCCGGGTACTGCTTGCGCAGGCTTTTGAGCATGTTCAACACGCCCTTGACCGCACCGGTGGGCAGGCCTTTGGAGGTGGTCAGCGGTGGCAGCGCGTGGAAGGCGCGGTACAGATAAGAAGAACCGTCCACCAGGACGAGGGGCGCTTGGCTCATGAGCAGGATCAACCTTTTCGGCGGGTCAGGCGCTAGAATAGCCGGACCAATGAAAACAAAGGGACAAGGTTATCATGCGTACATTCAATCGCCTGCTGTTGACCGGTTTGATTGCACTCGCTCCGATGGCTGCCACGGCGGCAGACAGTGCCCCTGGAGGTGATCCGGAAGTTACCATTCGCACGGAAGGCGACAAAACCATCCAGGAATACCGCCAAAACGGCTTTCTGTACGCAATCAAAGTCACCCCGAAGGGCGCACCACCGTACTTTCTGGTACGTGCGGACGGCACCGACGCGAACTTCATCCGCTCTGACCAGCCGGATATGCTGATCCCGTCATGGAAGATCTTCGAATGGAAATGATTTCTTAATTTTAACCGGCGCTGCCCACCGCAGCGCCCGTAACGGCAGTTTTAACCATGTCTGTGTTCACCCCCCTGGCTCGGCCCGAGCTGGAAACCTTTCTCGCCCCTTACGGGCTCGGCCGCCTGCTTGATTTCCAGGGGATTGCCGCCGGCAGCGAAAACACCAATTTCTTTATCAGCCTGGAACAGGGTGAATTCGTCCTGACCCTGGTTGAGCGTGGCCCGGTGGCAGAAATGCCGTTCTTCATCGAACTGCTTGACGTGCTCCACGACGCCGATCTGCCTGTGCCGTACGCCCTGCGTACCACCGACGGTATCGCTTTGCGCGAACTCAAGGGCAAACCGGCCTTGCTGCAACCGCGCCTGGCGGGCAAGCACATCAAGGAGGCCAATGCGCAGCATTGCGCCCAGGTTGGCGAACTGCTCGGCCACCTGCACTTGGCCACCCAGGGCGAAAAGGTACTTGAACGCAAGACCGACCGCGGCCTGGCGTGGATGCTCAGCGAGGGCGCGCAGCTTATTTCGCACCTCAACGAGGCCCAGCAACGCCTGTTGCGCGATGCGCTAGCCGAGATCGACGCTCACAAGGCTGACATCCTCGGCCTGCCACGAGCGAATGTGCACGCCGATCTGTTTCGCGATAACGCGATGTTTGAAGGCACGCACCTGACGGGCCTGATCGACTTCTACAACGCCTGTTCGGGGCCGATGCTCTACGACGTGGCAATCGCCTTGAATGACTGGTGCTCGGATGCCGATGGCGTGATTGACGGTCACCGTGCCCGGGCGCTGCTGGGCGCTTACGCGGGGCTACGAGCGTTTACCGCGAAGGAAGCCGAGCTATGGCCGACCATGCTGCGCGTGGCGTGCGTACGGTTCTGGCTGTCCCGGCTGATCGCGGCCGAGTCATTTGCCGGGCAGGATGTGTTGATTCACGACCCGGCTGAGTTCGAGCATCGCCTGGCGCAGCGTCAGCAGGTCACGCTCCACCTACCGTTCGCGCTTTAAAAGACCGACTCGGTCAATGTGGGAGCTGGCTTGCCTGCGATAGCGGTATCAACTGAGCCAACGCTATCGCGGGCAAGCCCGCTCCCACAGGAGTTTTGTGTTACCTGTTAGAGCGACTCCAGGCAACCGGCCAGATCATTGCCGAGTTTTTCCAGCACCTGCTCATAACCCTGCGCGGTAGCCGGCGTATAGCCACCCAACGCATCCAATTCCGCCAACTTCACCGGCAACCCGGCCACCAGGGTTTCGGCCAAGCGAGGTCGCAACGGCGGCTCGCTAAACACGCAAGTCTTGCCCACTTCCTGCAAACGCGCGCGCATCGCCGCTACGTGCTGCGCGCCCGGCTGCACTTCGGCGGCCACGCTGAACACGCCAGCATGCTTCAAACCGTACGCCTCTTCGAAGTAATCAAAGGCTTCGTGGAACACGAAGTATGGTTTGCCATCAACGCCCGCCAAACGCTGCTTCAGGCGCGCATCCAGCGCGTTCAGGCGTTCTTCGAAGGCCTTCGCATTGCTCTGATAACGCTCGGCATTGGCTGGGTCGGCAGCGCTCAGATCGGCCGCCATCCGAGCGGCGATCACACGTGCATTGACCGTGGACAGCCACAGGTGCGCATCCACACTGCCTGGGCGGTGATCATGGTCATGTTCGTCGGCTTCATCGGCATGTGAATGGCTATCTTCGCCGAAGATGCGCAGTTTCATGCCTGGCAGGTCCTGCACGGCCACCGTTGGCGCCGTACGGCCTTTGAGCACACGCGGCAAAAACGTTTCCATGTCCGGCCCGATCCAGTACAGCAGGTCCACCGACTGCACACGCCGTACGTCGGATGGGCGTAAAGCGAAGTTGTGCGGCGACGCCCCCGGCGGCAGCAATACCTCTGGAACAGCCACGCCGTCCTGCACGGCAGCGGCAATCAGTTGCAACGGCTTGATGCTCGTCAGTACCTTGACCTCGGCCTGAGCGGCACCCGCAACGAACAAACTGGTGACAAATACGACAAAAACGGGAAAAAGTCGGGACACGATGACCACTCGATGGCGTAGGAACGGGTAACATAATAACGTCTCTATCAAATATCTGTCGCCGCTCATGCCTAAAACACCGCTTGCCAGCCGTCCCCACGACCACTCTCACTGCGTGCACACCGCATTGTCAGAGGCCGACACCCTGTGCGCAAAGAAAGGCTTGCGCCTGACTGCCTTGCGTCGCCGGGTGCTGGAGCTGGTGTGGCAGAGCCACAAGCCTTTGGGCGCGTACGACATTCTGGGCGTCCTCAGCGAGCAGGACGGCCGCCGCGCCGCGCCGCCCACCGTTTACCGTGCATTGGATTTCCTGCTGGAAAACGGCCTGGTGCACCGTATCGCCTCGCTTAACGCCTTTGTCGGTTGCAACCACCCGGAGCACGCGCATCAGGGCCAGTTCTTGATCTGCCGCGAGTGCCACGCCGCCATTGAGCTTGAACAAAAAAGCATCAGCGACGCCATTATCAAAAGCTCTGCCGACGTCGGCTTCAAGGTCGAAGGGCAAACGGTCGAAGTGGTCGGCCTGTGCGCCGGCTGCCAGGGGGTTTGATGAGCAATGCGTTAATCCGCCTGGAGCAGGTCGGGGTCACGTTCGCCGGGCAAAACGTGCTGGAGAACATCGCACTGAGCGTGGAACCGGGGCAAATCGTCACCCTGATCGGCCCCAACGGCGCCGGCAAAACCACCTTGGTGCGCGCCGTGCTCGGGCTGCTCAAGCCCCACAGCGGCACGGTTTGGCGCAAGCCCAAGCTGCGCGTGGGCTATATGCCGCAAAAGCTGCACGTGGACCCGACATTGCCGCTCTCCGTATTGCGCTTCCTGCGCCTGGTGCCTGGCGTAGACCGCGCCCGCGCCCAGGCTGCGCTTAAGGAAGTCGGCGCCGAACACGTCATCGACAACCCGGTGCAAAGCATCTCCGGTGGCGAAATGCAGCGCGTGCTGCTGGCCCGCGCCCTGCTGCGCGAGCCCGAGCTGCTGGTACTCGATGAACCCGTGCAAGGTGTCGATGTCGCCGGCCAGGCCGAGCTGTACAGCCTGATCACCCGCCTGCGCGACCGCCATGGTTGCGGCGTACTGATGGTCTCCCACGACTTGCACCTGGTCATGAGCACCACCGACCAAGTGGTCTGCCTCAACCGCCACGTGTGCTGCTCCGGCCACCCGGAACAGGTCAGTGGCGACCCGGCGTTCGTGGAGCTGTTCGGCAAGAACGCCCAGAGCCTGGCGATCTACCATCACCACCATGACCACGCCCATGACCTGCATGGCGCCGTCGTCGATACCCCCCACGTTCATGGAGATAGCTGCAAGCATGGCTGATTTTCTGCTCTACGCCCTGCTGGCAGGCTTGGCTTTGGCACTGGTGGCGGGCCCATTGGGCTCGTTCGTGGTGTGGCGACGCATGGCCTATTTCGGCGACACCTTGTCCCATGCTGCCTTGCTGGGCGTGGCCATGGGCTTTCTGCTGGATGTAAGCCCGGCCATCGCCGTGACCGTCGGCTGCCTGCTGCTAGCCGTGCTGCTGGTGACCCTGCAGCAACGCCAGCCACTGGCTTCCGACACACTGCTGGGCATCCTTGCGCCCAGTACCTTGTCTCTGGGCCTGGTGGTGCTGAGCTTCATGCATGAAGTGCGCATCGACCTGATGGCCTACCTGTTCGGCGACCTGCTGGCGATCAGCCCGACCGACCTGGCCTGGATCCTCGGCGGCAGCGCTGCGGTGCTGGCGTTGCTGGTGGCCCTGTGGCGCCCGTTGCTGGCGATCACCGTGCATGAAGAACTGGCCAAGGTAGAAGGCTTGCCCGTCGCAGGCCTGCGTATGGCCTTGATGTTGCTCATCGCCGTGGTGATTGCTGTCGCGATGAAGATTGTCGGCGTATTGTTGATCACGTCGCTGCTGATCATTCCAGCCGCCGCCGCCCAGCGCCACGCTCGCTCTCCGGAGCAGATGGCGATTGGCGCCAGCCTCCTGGGGATGCTTGCAGTGTGTGGTGGCCTGGCGCTGTCCTGGTTCAAGGACACACCGGCCGGGCCGTCGATTGTGGTTACGGCGGCCGCCCTGTTTCTGCTGAGTTTTGTCCTGCCCCGTCGAGGGGTGTAGACTTGCTCGCTTTTTGCGCAAATAGAGAGTCGCAGGAATGAAGCCGTTCACCTCCCGTTATCTGCTCCTTGCCGCATTTTCACTGCTGCTGGGCGCCTGCCAAAGTACGCCGCCCGCTGCCCCCCAGGCTCCGGATCCGCGGGCTGCGGCCATCGCGCAGCTGGAACAAAACCTGGCCAGCAGCGAATTGGCCACCGCCGAAGACCAGCTGGCTGCATTGCAGGCCCAATCGCCCAATGACCCGGCACTTGAGGCCTACCAGCGTCAATTGGCCGAAGCCTACCTGCAACGCAGCCAGATCGTGTTGCAAAAAGGCGACGTCAACGCTGCCGCCACGGCCCTGAGCCGCGCCCGCGCCTTGATGCCCAAGGCCCCTGCGCTGACCGGTGGCGTCAACAGCGCCATCAGCCATGCGCGCAAAGCCGAATTGGACCAGGCAGAAGCTGCGTTGAAAGCCGCTGAGGCCAAGCCTGCCGCCAAGGTCATCGACCCGGCAGCGCCGAGCACCACCGTGGCGCTGAACCTTGCGGATGTTGAAGACATGCGCCATCAGTTGGACGCCATCGCCACCGATGTGGTGAATTACCAGTGCGACGTCAGCATCCAGGTGCCACGCACCCAGGATTACCCGTGGCTGGCCACGTTACTGACCAAGCGGGTCAAGCGGATTGATTCGGGGTATGACCTGAAGATTCACCGGCAAATCCTGAAACATATTCCGGCGCAGGTTGTGCTGATTCCGCGCAAGGCGGACTAAAAGCATCGCAGGCAAGCCAGCTCCCACATTTGAACAGTGTGGGAGCTGGCTTGCCTGCGATGACGACCTAACAAACAACCGATAAGTTAAGCCGGAATCGCCTTGGATTTCGGCTCACGCTCCCACACCCGATGCTGGGCAATCGCCGCAAAAAACGCTTTGAACGCCTTGGCATCCGCGCCCACGATCAACCCCGCATCCTCCTCCAGTTTCAGCAGGTCCAGCAACGGCTTCACATCGCTGGCTACCGCAATCGCCTTCAGGTGTTTGTAGGCTTCCAGTACGTAATGCAACGCCACGCCATCACCGCTCAGCGCCTTCACGGACTCTTTGCCACCCGGGATAAACACTGCGTCGAAGGCAATGGACGGCATGCCTTCCATGGAGGCGTCGACCGACAGCGTCTTGCCCTGCGCGGTGGTTACCGGCGCCGAAGTAGGCCCCAGCAACTTGGCATGGGCGCCTTCAGCTTCAAGCGCGGCTTTTAACGCGTCAATGGCCGCACCATCAACGCCGTTGGCTGCCAGAATCGCCACTTTGCGCGTTTTGATATCACCCGATAGCAAATTCACCTGGCTCAAGGCTGGCGATTCTTTCAACGACGTTTCACGGGCAGGCACGGTGCCCTTGGTCGGCGCCGGCAAGCCGAGGTTCTGCGCAACGCGCTTGGCCAGCTCCAGGTCGATATTGGCCAGGATCTCGTTGACCTGGCGCGCACGGATGAACTCGCGCTCCACCTTGCCCAGCTCAAAACTGTAGGCCGCGATAATGTGCTCTTTCTCGTGGTGGCTCATGCTGTTGTAGAACAGCGTCGCCTGGGAGAAATGGTCACCGAAGGATTCGCTGCGCTCACGTACTTTGTTGGCATCGACGCGCTCGTAGTAGGACTCAAAGCCACCATCGGTAGGACCAGCAGGGGTTTCTTTCGGCCAACCACCATCAATAGAGTTTGGCTCGTAGGACGCACGACCCTTATCAATCACGGTGCGATGCTGAGCGTCGCGCTGGCCGTTATGGAAAGGCACGACAGGCCGGTTGATTGGAATCTCATGAAAGTTCGGCCCGCCCAGTCGGCTGATCTGGGTATCGGTGTAGGAAAACAGACGGCCCTGCAGCAATGGGTCGTTGGTGAAGTCGATGCCCGGCACGATGTGGCCCGGGCAAAACGCAACCTGCTCGACTTCAGCGAA
Source organism: Pseudomonas sp. KT_2_4 (assembly GCF_041410225.1). NCBI lineage: Bacteria > Pseudomonadati > Pseudomonadota > Gammaproteobacteria > Pseudomonadales > Pseudomonadaceae > Pseudomonas > Pseudomonas sp. KT_2_4. The sequence continues at coordinate 3,889,066 of NZ_CP166962.1, read as the reverse complement.
GAAGTTGTCCGGGTTACGGTTGAGCACCATTTTGCCCAGCGGCGTGATCGGTACCAGTTCTTCTGGAATGATCTTGGTCGGGTCGAGCAAGTCGAAATCAAACTTGTGCTCGTCTTCTTCGGCCACGATCTGTACGCCCAGCTCCCACTCGGGGTAATCGCCGCTTTCAATCGCTTCCCACAGGTCACGACGGTGGTAGTCCGTATCTTTACCGGCCAGCTTTTGCGCCTCATCCCATACCAGCGAGCAGGTGCCGACTTTTGGACGCCAGTGGAACTTCACGAAGCTGGACTTACCTTCGGTATTGATCAAACGGAAGGTGTGTACCCCAAAGCCCTGCATGGCGCGCAGGCTTTTTGGAATGGCGCGGTCGGACATGGCCCAGATCACCATGTGCGCGGATTCCGGTTGCAGCGAAACAAAGTCCCAGAACGTATCGTGGGCCGAACCGCCGGTAGGAATCTCGTTATGAGGCTCGGGTTTCACCGCGTGGACGAAGTCAGGAAATTTGATCGCATCCTGGATGAAGAACACCGGCATGTTGTTGCCCACCAGGTCGAAGTTGCCTTCGTCGGTGAAGAACTTCACGGCAAAACCGCGAACGTCACGCACGGTGTCGCCGGAGCCACGCGGGCCCTGCACCGTGGAAAAACGCGCGAACACCGGGGTTTTATGCTCAGACGTGCGCAGGAAACCTGCCTTGGTCAGCGCCGAATGGTCGCCGTAACTCTGGAAATAGCCATGGGCCCCCGTACCACGGGCATGCACGATGCGCTCAGGGATGCGTTCATGGTCGAAGTGCGTGATCTTTTCACGCATGATGAAGTCTTCCAGCAGCGACGGGCCGCGAGCGCCGACTTTCAGGCTGTTCTGGTTATCGGAAATTTTCACGCCCTGGTTGGTGCGCAGGGCCTGGCCGGTTGCATCGGAACGGAATTCTTCCAACGCCTGCAGCTTGGCGTTGGTGTTGCCACGGTCCAGGGTATCAGTGCCCGCGAGTTCACTCTTCGGCGGGGTGGCTGGCTTCTTGGTACTCATCAGTCAAAACTCCTTATTCAAAGTGGCCAGAGCGGTCCCCGGCTCGTTTGAGCAAAACCCCAGGCACGGCACCTGGGAAATCGAGTTGCTTAAGTAGTGACTGACGCGTTTTTGCACCGTTCCTTTTTTATGACCTTTGATCGCGTTATTGCCAAATGACTGGATGAATACGAAATAAATGCTAAGAAACGCTATACGGACAGGCTAAAATGCGCGCCCGGCTAACCGCTGATCCCTTTTCAATGCGCCCCACAAGGTTCGCTACGTGATCGAGTTTCAAAACGTCCATAAAACCTACCGCGTCGCCGGTAAGGATATCCCCGCCCTGCACCCCACCAGCCTGCGCGTCGCCAACGGCCAGGTGTTCGGCCTGATTGGCCACTCGGGTGCGGGTAAAAGCACACTGCTGCGCCTGATCAACCGCCTGGAAGAACCCAGCGGCGGGCAGATCACGGTCGACGGTGAAGAAGTCACCGCCCTGGATGCCAACGGCCTGCGCCGCTTCCGTCAGCAGGTCGGGATGATCTTCCAGCACTTCAACTTGCTGGCGTCCAAGACCGTGGCCGACAACGTCGCGCTGCCGCTGACGCTCGCCGGTGAACTGTCGCGCAAGGAAATCGACCAACGTGTGGCTGAGCTGCTCGCCCGCGTCGGCTTGTCGGACCACGCCAAGAAGTACCCGGCGCAGTTGTCCGGCGGCCAGAAACAGCGCGTCGGCATCGCCCGAGCCCTGGCGACCAAGCCAAAAATCCTGCTTTGTGACGAAGCCACCAGCGCCCTCGACCCGCAAACCACGGCGTCGGTCCTGCAACTGCTGGCCGAGATCAACCGCGAGTTGAACCTGACCATCGTGTTGATCACCCATGAAATGGACGTGATCCGCCGCGTATGCGACCAGGTCGCCGTCATGGACGCCGGGGTGATCGTCGAGCAAGGCTCGGTGGCCGACGTGTTCCTGCACCCCAAGCACCCGACCACCAAACGCTTCGTACAAGAAGCCGAACAGGTGGACGAAGGCGAGCAGCGCGACGACTTTGCCCATGTGCCAGGCCGTATCGTGCGCCTGACGTTCCAAGGGGACGCGACCTACGCGCCACTGCTGGGTACCGTCGCACGGGAAACCGGTGTGGACTACAGCATTCTTGCCGGTCGTATCGACCGCATCAAAGACATCCCTTACGGGCAACTGACCCTCGCCGTCACCGGCGGTGACATGGAAGCTGCGTTTGCACGCTTCACCGCCGCAGACGTTCACATGGAGGTGCTGCGCTGATGGACGTGTTCCTGAGTTTCTTCGCCAATATCGACTGGTCTGAAATCTGGCTCGCCACCGGCGACACTATGACCATGCTGTTCGGCTCGCTGTTCTTCACCGTGCTGCTGGGCCTGCCTCTGGGCGTGCTGTTGTTCCTGACCAGCCCGCGCCAGCTGTTCGAACAAAAAGGCCTGTACGCGCTGTTGTCGCTGATCGTGAATATCTTGCGCTCGCTGCCGTTCATCATTCTGTTGATCGTGATGATTCCGTTCACGGTACTGATCACCGGCACGTCGCTGGGTGTTGCCGGTGCGATCCCACCGTTGGTCGTCGGCGCTACGCCATTCTTTGCGCGCCTGGTGGAAACCGCACTGCGCGAAGTGGACCGTGGCATCATCGAAGCCACCCAGGCCATGGGCGCCACCACCCGCCAGATCATCACCAATGCCCTATTGCCCGAGGCCCGCCCTGGCATCTTCGCGGCGATTACGGTGACGGCTATTACACTGGTTTCCTACACCGCGATGGCTGGTGTGGTCGGTGCTGGCGGCCTGGGCGACCTGGCAATCCGTTTTGGCTACCAGCGCTTCCAGACCGATGTGATGGTGGTCACTGTGGTGATGCTGTTGATTCTGGTGCAAATTCTGCAAACCGTCGGCGACCGGCTGGTGGTGCACTTTTCTCGTAAATAACGGCCATTGCCGGCACGTAGCCGACAGATGCCCGAACAAGGAGCTTGCTGGATGAAAAAACTACTGGTTGCTTTCGCCGCTGTGGCTGCGTTTTCCGCCCACGCCGAGACCATTACGGTCGCTGCTTCGCCGGTGCCTCACGCCGAAATCCTCGAATTCGTGAAGCCTGCCCTGGCCAAAGAAGGCGTGGACCTGAAGGTCAAAGTCTTCACCGACTACGTGCAGCCGAACGTACAGGTGGCTGAAAAGCGCCTGGATGCCAACTTCTTCCAGCACCAGCCGTACCTGGATGAATTCAACAAAGCCAAAGGCACTCACCTGGTGAGCGTCGGCGCTGTGCACCTGGAACCTCTGGGCGCTTACTCCAGCAAGTACAAAAAACTGGCCGACCTGCCTGACGGCGCCAACGTGGTGATCCCGAACGACGCCACCAACGGCGGCCGTGCGCTGTTGCTGCTGGCCAAGAACGGCCTGATCACCCTGAAGGACCCGACCAACATCCTGTCGACCATCAAGGACATCACCGGCAACGATAAAAACCTGAAATTCCGTGAACTGGAAGCCGCTACCTTGCCGCGCGTGCTGACCCAGGTCGATCTGGCGCTGATCAACACCAACTACGCCCTGGAAGCCAAGCTGGACCCATCCAAGGATGCCCTGGTGATCGAAGGCAACGATTCGCCTTACGTGAACATCCTGGTGACCCGCGAAGACAACAAGGATGCAGACGCGGTGAAGAAGCTGGTTGCAGCCTTGCACACGCCTGAAGTGAAGACATTCATCGAAGAGAAGTACAAAGGCGCGATCAAGCCAGCGTTCTGATCTCTCCTGATCTGATCGTTCCCACGCTCCGCGTGGGAACGCCTCTTGTGACGCTCTGCGTCACGCTTGGGGACGCAGAGCGTCCCTAACTGCATTCCCACGCAGAGCGTTGGAACGATCATCAGGTGCTCACTTGCGCTGTAGCAACCCCGGCAACTGCGCCGCCAGCTTCTGGTTGTTCAATGGCGCACGAATAAACCCACGCTGAGTACCATCCGGGCCGATCAGTGCCAGGTTACCGCTGTGGTCGACGGTGTAGTTCGGCTTGCTGGTATCCGCCGGAATGAAGGGAATGCTCACCGCATTCGAAACCTTCTGTACATCCTCCACATTCGCGCCAGTCAGGCCTTGGAACTGTGGGTCGAAGTAACCCAGGTACTGCTTGAGCTGCGCCGGGGTATCGCGGTTCGGATCGACGCTCACCAGGATCACCTGCAACTTATCCACAGCCTCTTTGGGCAGTTCGCTCTTGATCTGGCGAAGCTGGGCGAGGGTGGTCGGGCAGATATCCGGGCAGAAGGTGTAACCGAAAAACAGCAGGCTCCACTTGCCCTTCAACTCATTGACCACCACCGGCTGACCTTCCTGGTCAGTCATGGTCACCGCTGGCAACTGGCGGCTTTGCGGCAGCAGAATGATGCCGGCGTCGATCAGCGCAGTGGGGTCGCCCTGGCCTTTGCCCGACAGCACTTTGTTGACGGTCAGGCCCATGATCAACGCCACCAGGGCCACGAGGATGAAGACGGTTTTTTGAGTTCGAGTCATAGGTTCAACAATAAGTAGTGGTCTACGAGCAGGGCGATAAACAGCAGCAGCAAGTACCAGATAGAGTACTTGAACGTGTTGATCGCCGCGTGCGGCTGGCTGCCACGGTACAACACCCAGGCCCATTGCAGAAAGCGCGCCCCCAATACCAGCGCAAAGCCCAAGTAGAGCAGCCCGCTCATGTGGATAACGTAGGGCATCAGGCTCACCGCCAGCAGGGCGAAGGTGTACAGCAGGATATGCACCTTGGTGTAGTGCTCGCCATGGGTGACCGGCAGCATCGGGATGTCGGCCTTGGCGTATTCCTCTTTGCGGTGAATAGCCAGGGCCCAGAAGTGTGGCGGAGTCCAGGCGAAGATGATCAGCACCAGCAGCAAGGGTTCGGCACTCACATGCCCAGTGACAGCCACCCAACCCAGCAGCGGCGGCGCCGCACCGGCCAGACCGCCGATGACAATATTCTGCGGCGTCGCTCGCTTGAGAAAGCCGGTGTAGATCACCGCATAACCCAGCAGCGAAGCCAAGGTCAGCCAGGCCGCCAGCGGGTTGGTGAACACCAGCAGCAGGGCCAATCCTGCAATAGCCAGGAACAACGCAAACGCTAACGCCGCCATCGGCGAGACACGCCCCTCAGCCATCGGCCGCTTGTGAGTGCGCGCCATCACGGCATCAATCCGTCGATCCACTACATGATTGACCGCCGCCGCGCCGCCGGCACACAGGGCAATGCCGAGGTTGCCGAACACCAGCACTGTCCAGGGCACACCGGCGCGGGTGGCAAGGAACATGCCCACCAGCGAAGTGATCAGCATCAGCACCACCACTTTGGGCTTGGTCAGCTCCAAATAGTCACGCCAGATCGCCCGGTCGCGACGTGCGCCGATCACGGTCGCCATGGCAGTTCTCCTTTAAGGGTGATCAGACCTGACACCTGCTTGCGCGGGATAAAACGCCAGCCAAACAGGCGCGGGTGTCGCACCCGAACCAGGCTGGTGCGCGCGTGATAATTGACCAGCACCAGCGTCATCAACAACGTTGCCCCGCCAGCGTTGTGCGCGACCGCCATCGGCAGCGGCAGGCCGAACGCCACATTGCTCACCCCCAGGCAGATCTGCGCGGCCAGGGCGATCAACAACAAGCCGGCCAGGCGCGTCATCCCCACTGCCCGCAGTTGCCAGGCCAAACCGAGCAGCACCAGCGTGACCAGCACGGCGCCGATGCGATGCGTCAGGTGGATGGCGGTGCGCGCTTCGCTGTCGAGCTGGCCCCCCAGGTAATTGGGGCCGATGTGCTGGGTCAGGTGAAAACCATTGGCGAAGTCCGCTGCCGGCCACCATTGGCCGTGGCAGGTGGGCAAATCGACACAGGCCACCGCGGCGTAGTTGGAACTGACCCAGCCGCCCAGGGCGATCTGCCCGATCACCAGCACCAGGCCCGCCGTCGCCCAATATTGTAGGCGCTTGGGCACGACCAGCGCCGGTAGTACGCCGGACAGCCGCAGGGTCAGCAGAAACAGCAGGCTCAAGGTCGCAAAGCCGCCCAAAAGATGCCCTGTGACCACTTGCGGCCAGAGCTTCAAGGTCACGGTCCACATGCCAAACGCCGCTTGGGCGAACACCACCGTCAGCAGGAACAGCGGCAGCTTCACCGGCTGGCCCGGATCGCGTCGATGACGCCACGAACGCGCCGCCAGCAGCGCGATCAACAGGCCCAGGCTGCCCGCGAAGTAGCGATGGGTCATCTCGGCCCAGCCTTTGTCGGCCTCCACCGGCGTGTCGGGAAAGTGCAACTCGGCATGAGCCAGTTGGGCTTCGCTTTGCGGCACGCTGATAAAGCCATAGCAGCCGGGCCAGTCCGGGCAGCCGAGACCGGCGTGAGTCAGGCGGGTATAGGCGCCGAGCAGCACGACAAACAACGCCAGAAGCGTGGCAAACAGCGCGAGGCGAAATCCAGGCTTGGCCATGAGGGTGCCCTTATCCGATGTTCGACAGTTTCAGCAGCAAGCGCAGATCGTTGAGCAAGTCCTTGCCCTTGACCTTGGCGTCGTAGCGCAGCACCAGATTGCCGTGGGGGTCGACGATCCACAATTGCGCATCGCCAGGCGCGGCAGCGTTCCTGGTAAAGGTCGACACATCCAGCGGGTAGCGCTGCAGCTGTGGATATTCGGCTTTGAGCTTGGCCTCGTATTCGCCGCTCAACGGTTGCGCACCCGCCAGGGCATGGCTGGCACGGGATGCATCACGGCCAAGGCTGATCTGCAGCTGGCGCGCCAGGTAGACCAGTTGCTGGCAATTGGCAGCACAGGCGGTGGGGGCGGTGACCAGCAGTTGCCAGCGCTGTTCATCGGCCTGCACGCCGATGTCGGCGCGGGTCTGGCCGTTGCCAATCAGTTCGCCGTGATAGCTGCGGCTGTCCGGCACCCAGAACTGCAATTTGTACATGAAGGTGGCCAGCACCATCGGGCCGATCACCATCATCAGGATCAAAATCAGCTGCCAGCGCCCCTTGCGCCGATCAGGCGTGTCAGACGTGCTGGGTGGATTCATGACCGCTCCCATGGGGCTTCTCCTTTTTGTTATGCCATCCGAGGTAGAGGTAAAGCGCCAGCAACGCCATGGCCATGGCGAACCATTGCACAGCGTAGGCCAGGTGTTTTTCCGGGCCCATGGCGACCACAGGCCAGCTGGTTTCGTAGGTACCGGGGCCCGCTTCGGCACGCAGCTCATAGGCAAAGCCACTGCGCCCCAGTTCGCCCCACAGGGCGGCAGGGTGCAGCGCGGTCAGCAGGCGCGGCCATTGCGTGCTGGCCGGGTCGGCATGCAGTTGGAAGGTCTCGCCGGGGGCGACGTACACCCAGGCGTCGAGGTTCAGCGTCTGTTCAGGGGTTGTAAAGGCGGGCGCGATACGCCGGTCCGGCCAGGGCAGCCAGCCGCGATTGAGCAACAGCCACAGGCCGCTGGCCTGGTCATGAAAGGGTTGCAGCAACTCGACACCGGCCTTGCCGTCACGCATGCGGTTATCCAGCAATACGCTGTGTGCACCATCCAGTTGCCCGCGAAGGTGAACGCGACGGAAGGCTGGATCAGCCATGTCATTGAGCTGAGCACTGCTGACCGGCTCGGCGGCGCGGCGCTCGGCATAACGGTCTACCAACAGTTGCTTTTCGTGCCCGCGGGACAATTGCCAAAACCCCAGGCCCACCATCAACGGCAGCAACACCAGTACCACCAGCGTCGGCGCGATGCCCGGGCGAAAGCGTTGCATGGCACTGGCTATACTCGATCTCATCGCCCCTCCCCAATTAGCCCGGAGCCAGACCATGCTCAAAGCCGCCATTGCCCTGATGCTGATCGCGACCGTCGTGAGCCTGTTCAGTGGCTTGTTCTTCCTGGTCAAGGACGAGGGCAACTCCAACCGCCTCGTCACTGCCTTGACCGTGCGTGTCACGCTGGCCGTGATCACCGTGGGCTTGATCGCCTGGGGCTTTTTCAGCGGCCAATTGGTCTCTCATGCGCCGTGGTAAGCGGCGTCACAGCACATAGACAAAGAAAAACAGCCCGATCCACACCACGTCCACAAAATGCCAATACCAACTGGCCGCCTCGAAACCGAACTGGTGCTCGGCATTGAAATGCCCGCGCAGGATGCGCATCAGCATCACAAACAGAATGATGGTGCCGATGGTCACGTGGGCGCCGTGAAAGCCCGTGAGCATGAAGAACGTCGCGCCGTACACGCCTGAACCCAGGGTGAGGCCCAACTCTTTGTAGGCGTGGATGTATTCCTCGGCCTGGAACCCGAGAAACGCCAAGCCCAGCAGCACGGTGATCGCCAGCCAGACTTTCAGCGCACCACGATGGCCTTTGCGCAGGGCATGGTGGGCAATGGTGATGGTCACGCTGGAACTCACCAGCAAGATGGTGTTCACCAATGGCAGGCCCCAGGGGCTGATGGTGCCTTTGGGCGCAGGGTAGAGCTTAGGGTCGGGGTTGTTCAGCAGGGGCCAGGCAAACTCAAAGTTCGGCCACAGCATGTGGGCAATGCCCTTGGGCCCCTCGCCCGCCAACCAAGGCCCAGCCCAGACGCGCACGTAGAACAGCGCACCAAAAAAGGCAATGAAGAACATCACCTCCGAAAAGATGAACCAGGTCATGCCCCAGCGGAACGAGCGGTCCATCTGCGCGCTGTACAGCCCGGCGCGACTTTCCTTGATCACCGCGCCAAACCAGCCAAACAGCATATAGGCCAGCAACAAACCGCCGACGAAAAAGATCCACGGCCCGTGGGATTCGGGCCGCGCGGCCTTCAAGTCGTTGAACCACACGGCCAGGCCATACACGGTGACCAGCAGGCCAATCGTGGCAATTATTGGCCATTTGCTTTGCGCTGGTACGTAGTACGTATCATGAGTCGACATGTATTCGCTCTCCTGATTGAGGGGGCAAACAGTAGCTAGCCCCCGGTCCTGACGGCCACGGGCGGCTGGCGCGCAGTGATATCGAACAGCGTGTACGCCAGGGTCAGATGCTTCACATCCTTGGGCATCGCGCGGTCGACGATGAAACGTACGGGCATCTCAATGCGCTCACCGGGCTGCAACACTTGCTGGGTGAAGCAGAAGCATTCGGTCTTGTGGAAGTACATCGCCGCTTCGGCCGGGGAAATGCTGGGTATCGCCTGGGCTGTCATCGGCTTATCGGTGGGGTTGTAGGCCACGAACAGCATCTCGTTGACTGCACCGGGGTTGACCACAATCTCATCGGCCTTGGAGTGGAATTCCCAGACCATGTCGATGGCGTTGGTGGACAGAAACTGCACCCGCACCTGGCGCGAGGGGTCAACCATTTGCTCACCCTCGTACTGCCCGGCGGTCTTGCCGTTGATGCCGAACGCCTTGCACATCACGTCGTAGATCGGCACCAGGGCGAAGCCAAAGGCGAACATCGCCAGCACCAGGATCAGCAGGCGGGTGACCAGGCGCTTGAGCGGGACGGAGTCAGCCATGGCGCCCACCTGGCTTTGGACTTTCTGTGGGAGCTGGCTTGCCTGCGATGAAGGCCTGAGGGCTGGTAGATTCAGCGCCTGACCTACCGCCATCGCGGGCAAGCCCGCTCCCACAGGGGGAGTATAGGGAGGGCTTCATTTGACCTCCGGCGGCGTGGTGAAGGTGTGATACGGCGCGGGTGAGGGCACGCTCCATTCCAGGCCCTCGGCGCCATCCCACGGCTTGGCCGGCGCAGGCGGGCCGCCACGGATGCACTTGATGACAATGAACAGGAAGAAGATCTGCGTGGCGCCGAACATGAAGGCACCAATGGACGAGACCATATTGAAGTCAGCGAACTGCAGGTTGTAGTCCGGCACTCGGCGCGGCATACCGGCCAGCCCCACAAAGTGCATGGGGAAGAACGCCATGTTCATGCCCACGAAAGACAACCAGAAGTGCAGCTTGCCCAAGGTTTCGTCGTACATATGGCCGGTCCATTTCGGCAGCCAGTAGTAGGCAGAAGCGAAGATCCCGAAGATCGCGCCGGGCACCAGTACGTAATGGAAATGCGCCACCACAAAGTAGGTGTCGTGGTACTGGAAGTCCGCCGGGGCAATCGCCAGCATCAGCCCGGAGAAGCCGCCGATGGTGAACAGGATCACAAAGGCCACCGCAAACAACATCGGCGTCTCGAACGTCAGTGAGCCTTGCCACATGGTGCTGACCCAGTTGAACACCTTCACGCCCGTGGGCACGGCAATCAGCAGGGTGGCGTACATGAAGAACAGCTCACCCACCAGCGGAATGCCCACCACGAACATGTGGTGCGCCCACACGATGAACGACAGGAACGCGATGCTCGCGGTGGCGTAGACCATCGAGGTGTAACCGAACAGCGGCTTGCGCGAGAAGGTAGGGATGATCGAGCTGACGGCGCCAAAGGCCGGCAGGATCATGATGTACACCTCGGGATGCCCGAAGAACCAGAACACGTGCTGGAACAGCACCGGATCACCACCACCGGCCGCACTGAAGAAGCTGGTGCCAAAGTGAATGTCCATCAGCATCATGGTCACGCAGCCCGCCAGTACCGGCATCACCGCGATCAGCAGGAATGCGGTGATCAGCCAGGTCCACACGAACAGCGGCATTTTCATCAGGGTCATGCCCGGCGCACGCAGGTTGAGGATGGTGGCGACCACGTTGATCGCGCCCATGATCGAACTGATGCCCATCAGGTGGATGGCAAAGATAAAGAACGTCACGCTTTCCGGCGCATAGGTGGTGGAGAGCGGGGCGTAGAACGTCCAGCCGAAATTCGGCCCGCCGCCGGGCGTGAACAAGGTGGACACCAGCAACAGGAACGCCGCCGGCAACAGCCAGAAGCTGAAATTGTTCATGCGCGGCAGGGCCATGTCCGGCGCGCCGATCATCAACGGGATCATCCAGTTGGCCAGGCCGACAAACGCCGGCATCACCGCGCCGAATACCATGATCAACCCGTGCATGGTGGTCATCTGGTTGAAGAACGCCGGCTGCACGATCTGCAGGCCCGGCTGGAACAACTCGGCGCGGATCACCATGGCGAACGAGCCGCCGAGCAGGAACATGGTGAAGGCGAACCACAGGTACATCGTGCCGATGTCTTTGTGGTTGGTGGTCAGCACCCAGCGCATCAGGCCTTTGGCGGGGCCGTGGGCGTGGTCGGCATGACCGTGGTCGATCACAGTGCTCATGGCCGTTCTCCTGCAAGCGAGTGAGCGGGGCGATTCAGGGCATTGGCAATGAAAGTCGTCATTTGCTTTGGGCCTGTTTCAGAGCCAGCACGTCTTTGGGCGTGACCATGTCGCCTTTGTTATTGCCCCAGGCGTTACGCTCATAGGTCACCACAGCGGCGATATCCACTTCAGAGAGCTGCTTGCCGAAGGCTGCCATCGCGGTGCCGGGCTTGCCGTGATACACGATGCTCAGATGGTCTTTGGCCGGCCCGGTGGCGATTTTCGAGCCCTTGAGCGCTGGGAACATCGGTGGCAAGCCTTGGCCCTCGGCCTGGTGACAGGCCACGCAAGTGGTGTGATAGACCTTGTCGCCACGTGCCACCAGTTCGTCCAGTGTCCATTCTTTGGAGGTCAACTCCTTGAGCTTGGCGGCCTCCTCCTTGCGCTCCCCCAGCCAGGTGTCGTAGTCGGCCTTGGACTTGACCTCCACCACGATGGGCATGAAGCCATGGTCCTTGCCACACAGTTCGGCGCACTGGCCACGGTAGATGCCGGGCTTCTCGACGCGGGTCCAGGCCTCGTTGACGAAGCCGGGGATGGCGTCGCGCTTGACCGCAAAGGCCGGCACCCACCAGGAATGGATCACATCGGCAGCGGTCACCAGAAAGCGCACCTTGGCGCCGACCGGCAATACCAGCGGCTGGTCGACTTCCAACAGGTAGTGCTCACCCTTGGTGGCCTGGTTATGGATCTGCTCGGCGGGGGGTGGCCAGGTTGCTGAAGAACTCCACATCCTGACCCAGGTATTTGTAGTGCCACTTCCACTGATAGCCGGTGACCTGGATATCGATATCCGACTCACTGCTGTCGTAGATGTTGATCAGGGTCTTGGTGGCCGGAATAGCCATGGCCACCAGGATCAGCAAGGGCACCACGGTCCAGAGGATTTCCACGGTGGTGCTTTCGTGAAACTTGGCCGCTACCTGGCCCGTGGACCGACGGTGCAGGATCATCGACCAGAACATCGCGCCAAACACGACGATGCCGATCACCACACAGATCCAGAAAATGGTCATGTGCAGGTCAAACACAGCGTGGCTGACTTCAGTAGCCCCTGGCGCCATATTCGTAGTCCAGGCGGCGTGCGCCTGGCCGAATACCGACCACAACAGGAGGCCCATCCAAACGTGTGGATGTCGCGTCATTGCGGGTTCCCCTTTATGTTTCTTGTTATCCCGCCGGTTTGCACCTGCGGCGAAGGGAGCGGCTTCCATACTGCTTACAACCGCCAAGCCTTGCCTGCGTCATGCAGTTGGGCGTCATCAGCTAATTGCGTACAAAATCGAGTATAGACAGCCGTAGCAACCCCGCAATGTGTGGGGGCAAATGAATAGAAACAGACAGACGGAGCCCGTAAAATAGGCAGCGGAATCGTTTATCCGACGAACGATGGCATTTCGATATAACCCCTGCCTATAACCATGAAATAATTATGACAAATGCGTCTTAGGCGCTCGTATAAACGAACTACCTTATCTTCTCCCTTTTCCTACGCCTGCTTCACTGGAGCCCTCATGAACACCGCCGCATTGCGCGAGCAGATTTCCCGTGCCCATCAACACGAAGCCAGCACCGGCCAGCTCGTCAGCCAGCTGAAAAAACAAGTGCCGCACCTGCATTCGTCCATCGCCCTGGCTGACGGTGATCGCAACATGGTCATGACCCGTTTTGTGACCGCTTACATCGACCTGGTTCCTGATTTGCTCGACGCCGCCAATGACGTGGCCCGTGAGGCCGGGATTGAAAGCCAGATCAAACCGGTACTGAAAATCGCTGAACATTTCTTCCTGCAGCCGCCAGCGATTCTGGCCGGCCACGACGGCCTTGATGGCCTGCTGGATGAGGCCTACCTGGCGCATCGCCTGGTCGAAGAAGTAAACGATCTGTATATCAAGCATTTTGGCCAGCCGTTGATTCCAGCGGATACCACCGTGGCCAACGTGATCGCCCATCAACTGATCGGTGAAGACTTCGCCAATCAATTGGATGAAGCCGTGCACCTGGCGGTGGATGAGATGCTTAACGAGGAAAGCTTTGCGCTGGAGTCGGTCGAGGCCTATCGCGAACAGCTCAAGAGCCCGCAGACCGAAGCGTCCTGGAAGCGCTGGCCATGCCTGTCGCGCCAGCTTGGGGTTGAGCTGTCGCTGGATCAGCCTGCGTAGACTTCAGATCCGATAGGGATCCAATGTGGGAGCCGGGCAAGCCCGGCTCCCACAGTTTTTTGAGGGGTCAGGCAGGCGCTGAGCCGATCCCCACTGTCGTTCGCACCCGACCTTCCAGCCGACGCTTCAACCCACGCGCCTCGATCACCAACGTCGAGCCCTTGGCCGCATTGGCCCGGCCCCATTCTTCCAGCAACTCCAGGCAAGAGTGGTCGATGTAACTCAAGTTGCTCAACGGCACATGCAGGGTGGTCCCCGCAGGCACCGCCGACAACACCTGAGTCAACGCCGGCACCTTCAGAAAGGTCGCCGCCCCCGTCAAACGCAGCTCCATCTCACCTTCCTGGGGCAGGTCGATCAGGCTGACTTTCAGGCGCGAGGCCTTGAAGGCCAACTTGAGCAATGTGAGCCCGAAACCCACCAGCACGCCGGTCAGCAAATCGGTAAAGATGATTGCCAGGGCGGTGGCCGCATAGGTGAACATCGGCATCCGCCCATAGCGCCCCAGCGCCTTGAACGCCTTGACGTCTACCAGCTTGATCCCGGTGTATACCAGCACACCCGCCAGGCTCGCGACCGGAATGCTCTGCAGCACGCTCGACAGCAAAAGCACGAAACCCAGCAACCACAGGCCATGGAACATCGCCGACAGACGCGTGGTAGCACCAGCCTGGACGTTAGCCGAGCTGCGTACGATCACACCGGTCATTGGCAATGCACCCACCAGGCCGCAGAGCATGTTGCCCACGCCTTGGGCCGACAATTCCTTGTCGAAATCGGAACGTTGACCACTGTGCATACGGTCCACCGCTGCGGCAGACAGCAGGGTTTCGGCACTGGCAATAAACGCCACGGCGAATGCCGCGATCAAAAGCTGTGGATCTGCCAGGTTCAGCAGGTCGCTGGGGCGCAGCCAGTCGATAGCGTCCGCCAGGTTTTCCGGGACTTCCACGCGCTTGACCTGCAACGCCAGCACCAGGCTGGCGACGGTCGCCAGGCCCACGCCAAGCAACGCGCCAGGCACAAACCGCAGTTGTTGCGGGCGGAATTTGTCCCACAGGTACATCACCAACATCGTCGACAGGCCGAGTACGCCAGCCTGCCAGCCGAGACCGCCGCCGAAGGTAGGAATCGCTTCAGCCAGCGCTGCCGGGAAGCCAGCCAGGTTATCCAGCCCTGACGGCTTGGGCGCGCCGTCGAGCATCACATGGATCTGCGACAGCACGATCAACACGCCAATGCCGGCCAACATGCCGTAGACCACCGCCGGCGCGGTGACGCGAAACCAGCAGCCCAGGCGCAAACGCCCGGCCACCAATTGCAGGAAGCCGGCCAGCAACAGGATCGGCCCCAGCATCAGCATGCCGTGCTGGCGCACCAGTTCGAACACCAGTACCGCCAGACCCGCCGCCGGGCCGCTGACTTGCAGCGGCGAGCCGGCCAACCAGCCCACCACCAAGCCGCCGATGATGCCAGTGATCAGGCCTTTGGCCGGCGGCATGCCGGACGCAATCGCGATGCCCATGCACAGTGGCAAGGCGACCAGAAAAACAACCACCGAGGCGAGCAGCTCCCGTGGCAATACAGCTTTCAATTGAGCAGCACGCATGATGACTCTCCCGAGGCATTCGCCGGGCGCGGTAAAGCCTGGCTGCATCCATGGCAGCCACCGCATTACCCGGCAGGGAAGTGTTTTAGAAGCGCGCTTTAGGCGTCGCTGAAGGGATCGGCTCGGTGCCGTTCAGCGGTCGGAACGCCGCTTTGTCCGCATCGTAGGCCCGGATTTCGCTGGTCTCGATGTTGTAGATCCAACCATGGATAAACAAATGACCATTGGCCATGCGCGAAGCCACGGAAGGGTGGGTGCGCAAATGTTGCAGTTGGGCGATAACGTTTTCTTCGGTCAGCACCGCCATGCTCTCGCCTTCGTTGGCGCAGTCGCAGTTGTCATGGACCATTGTCTTGGCGACCTCGGCGTGACGCAACCAGGCCTTGACCGTTGGCATCTTCTCCAGGCTGTCGGGGTTGAGCACCGCACGCATGGCGCCGCAGTCCGAATGCCCGCACACGATGATGTGCTGTACGCCAAGGGCGAGCACCGCGTACTCGATGGCCGTGGAAACACCACCGTTCATCTGGCCGTAAGGCGGCACCACGTTACCGACGTTACGGGTCACGAACAGGTCGCCTGGGGAGCTTTGGGTGATCAGCTCGGGCACGATGCGCGAGTCGGCGCAGGTGATGAACATCGCCCGTGGGCTCTGGGCGGTGGCGAGTTTCTTGAAGAGTTCTTCCTGCTGGGGGAAGACGTCGTGATGGAAATGCAAAAAGCCGTCAACGATATGCTGCAGCGCTGCATCGGCGGATTCCGCCACCTGAGGGGCTGAAGCCGACGCAGCCAACGGCTGTTTATCCTTGTCACTCATGATTCATCCTCTTGATCAATGCAGGGGAGGGTTCAGGTCAGTTCGACGCCATGGCGGTGAAATAGTTGTAAAACAAGCACCGGCTAGGCCGCCGACTCATCAGTCACTCGCTGAACAAGGTAACCGTCGAAACTTAACTCAAACTGAATGAACCGCTCTAGAACGCGGGTTTCAGTGATGTCAAAACGCGACTATTCTTACAGCAAAGGTGCACGTCTCTCCATCAGTCTACAACAAAGCCATCTGCCTGCCCGGTGGGCAAAACACCGTGCAATCGAGGTTGAACCCTTCCCGCCGATTCAGCCCCAGGCGCTTGATCGCCTTGCTGAAACGCTGCGCCAGCAAATCGGCAAACGGCCCCTCACCACGCATGCGCGCGCCAAACCGGCTGTCATACACCTCACCCCCGCGCACCTGGCGCACCAGGCTCATCACATGGGCCGCACGCTGGGGGTAATGGGCCGCCAACCACTCCTCGAATAACGGCGCCACCTCCAACGGCAGGCGCAGCATCATATACGCCGCGCTTTGTGCGCCGGCCGCGTGAGCTTCGGTAAGCAGGCTCTCCAGCTCGCTGTCGTTGATCATCGGGATCATTGGCGAGCACAGCACGCCCACCGGGATACCCGCGTCGCGCATTACCCGAATCGCCCGCAGCCGTGCCTTGGGCGCTGCGGTGCGCGGTTCCAGGATGCGCTTGAGCTCATCGTCCAGGCTGGTGAGGCTGATCATCACCGCCACCAGGCGCTGGCGGGCCAACTCGGTCAGCAGGTCGAGGTCGCGCAGGATCAGCGAGCCCTTGGTGATGATCGTCACTGGGTGGCGGTAGCGCAGCAGGACTTGAAGGGTTTGCCGGGTGATCCGGTATTCGCGCTCAATTGGCTGGTACGGATCGGTATTGGAGCCCAGGTTGATCGGCGCACACACGTAGCCCGGCTTCGACAACTGCTGTTCCAGCACATCGGCCGCGTTGCTCTTGGCAATCAATCTGGTTTCAAAGTCCAGCCCGGGCGACATGTCCCAATAGGCATGGCTGGGCCGTGCATAGCAGTAGATGCAACCATGTTCACAACCGCGATACGGATTGATGGACCGATCAAACGGCAAGTCCGGGGAGGTGTTGCGGGTGATGATGGTCTTGGCCGTTTCGATACGCACTTCGGTGCCTTGGGTCGGCGGCACTTCCTGGTACCAACCGTCGTCCTCGGCCACGCTGACGGTGGGTGCAAAGCGATTGTGCAGGTTGGTGGCCGTACCCCGGCCACGGGGCGGCAGCGCAGTAGACATGAAAACGCCTCGATACTGTTTTTATATACAGTATCGAGGCGCGAAGCTTCTGACCAGTGCCGTTGGGCGGCCAGCGAACTTATCAGTGCTTTTGCGTCACCTGCCCCAGGTCATCGCCCGAGGTGGTGTGCAGATCGTTTTTGCGCAGATCCGCCACATCGCTCGCCTTGACCGGTGCGCCCTGGTTGCCCCAACTGCCACGGATAAAACTGACCACATCCGCCACTTCCTGGTCCGACAGACGCCAGGCAAACGCCGGCATGGTGAAGGTTGACGGCGCCGCATGGGTGGCCGGCAAGGTGCCGCCGTTCAACACAATGTTGATCAACGACGTGGCATCTGCCGTCTGCAACACCGGGTTGCCCGCCAGCGCCGGGAATACCCGCGTATAGCCATGGCCGTCGGTACGGTGGCAGGCCGCGCAGTTGTCGATGTACACCGACGCACCCGGTTTGCTGTCATCCCCCTTCCACAGCGCTTGCGCTACCTGCTTGTCGTACTGGTGCGGCTGATCCTTGGGATCGACAGCCGGCAGGCTCTTGAGGTAACGGGCGATAGCGGTCAGGTCCTCTTGGGACATGTACTGCATGCTGTGCACGACCACATCACTCATGCCGCCGAACACCGCACTGCGGTCGCTGCGACCGGTCTTGAGGAACTGCACCAACTGCTCCTCGCTCCAGCTGCCGAGACCGTCCTTGTGGTCGCCGCGCAGGCTTTTGGCAATCCAGCCTTCCAACGGCGCACTACCAGACAGGAAGGCGCTGCCGTCCGTGGCACTCAGGGCTTTTTCCTGCATGGTCAGGGCACGCGGCGTATGGCAGGCGCCGCAATGTCCGAGACCTTCCACCAGGTAGGCACCGCGATCGATCACCGGGTCGGCAGCGGCTTGCGGCTGATGCGCCTCGACCGCCGGGGCAAACATCCAGCGCCAGGCCGCCAACGGCCAACGCATGCTCAGGGGCCAGGGGATATCGCTGTCCTTGTTTTCCTGGGCGACCGGTTCGACCCCCTTCATGAAGTACGCATACAACGCTTGCATATCGCTGTCGCTGACGCGCGCGTAAGACGGGTAGGGCATCGCCGGGTAAAGCGTACTACCGTTCTTGGCGACGCCATGGCGCACGGCCTTGTCGAAATCCTCGAAGCTGTAGTCGCCCAGGCCGGTCTTGTCCGGGGTAATGTTGGTGGAATAGATCACGCCAATCGGTGTTTCCATCGGCAGGCCGCCAGCGAAGGGCTTGCCACCCTTGGCGGTATGGCAGGCAACACAGTCGCCGGCCCGCGCCAGGTATTCACCCTGTTTGATCAGATCGGTTTCGGCAGCGCTGATCGAGCAGCTGCTGAACAGCGCCAGGGAGGCAATAACGAATGCTTTCATGGTCATCGCTCCTTATGCCTGAACCAGTGGGCCGGGGTTTTTGAGGTACTGCTCGCGAATCGCGCGAGCCGACCAATAGGTCAACGCTGCCACCAGGCCGGTAGGGTTGTAGCCCAAGCCTTGTGGGAAAGCGGAAGCACCAGGGACGAAGACGTTGTGCACATCCCAGCTCTGCAAGTAGCGGTTCAACGCACTGGTTTTCGGGTCGGTACCCATGATCGCGCCACCGTTGAGGTGGGTGGTCTGGTAGGAGGCGGTATTGAAATGCTCACCGACCTTTTTACCCAGCACGGCGATGGCCTTGGGGTTCATGGCCTGGGCCACTTTGCCCATTTTTTCCATCATGAAGCGGTTCATCTTGATGTCGTTTTCTTGCCAGTCGAAGGTCATGCGCAGCAGCGGCAGGCCGTAGGCATCGCGGTAAACCGGGTCCAGATCCAGGTAGTTGCTGCGGTAGGACTGATGGGCACCGTGGGAATCCATTGAGACTTGATGGGTGTAGTAATCGGCGGTGGCGCGCTTCCAGGCACTGCCCCACGCCGGGGTGCCCGGCGGGTTGGACGTACCGGCAATCGGCCGGCTGCCCGCCTGGTTGACCCACATCGGCGACCCCCCCACAAAGCCATGGGGGCCATGGTCAAAGTTGTCGGCGTTGAAGTCGTCGATGGCCACGCCATTGCCGCCCGCGCCGATAAAGTTGTTGGTGTGGGTGTCCTTGTCGAAGAACGCCTTGATGGTGCCCATGTTCTGGTAGGCGAAGTTGCGGCCTACCACACCCTCGTTGGTAATCGGGTCGTAGGGCTTGCCGATGCCCGACAGCAGCATCAGGCGCACGTTATGGAACTGGAATGCGCCAAGAATCACCAGGTCGGCCGGTTGTTCACATTCGCGGCCCTGGGCGTCGATGTAGGTCACGCCGGTGGCTTTCTTCTTGGTGCTGTCGAGGTTGACCTTGAGCACGTGGGAATTGGGCCGCAGCTCGAAGTTGGGCACCTGGCGCAAGGCCGGCAGGATGTTCACGTTCGGCGAGGCTTTGGAATACATGTAGCACACGTAGCCACTGCAAAAACCGCAGAAGTTGCACGGGCCCATCTGCGCACCGTAGGGGTTGGTGTACGGCCCCGACGTGTTGGCCGAAGGCAGGTTGTAAGGTTTGTAACCTACGTCGGTCGCCGCTTTCTGAAACAGCTGGGCGGAGACGGTATTTTTCTGCGCCGCAAGCGGGAACGGGTTGGAGCGATCCGGCGCGTAGGGGTTGCCGCCACGGCCCTCGCCGACCAGTTGGCCCTTGACCGTCCAGGCTTGCCCGGAGGTGCCAAAGACTTTTTCCGCATAATCGAAAAACGGCTCCAGCTCTTCATAGCTGACGCCGAAGTCCTGGATGGTCATGTCCTTGGGAATGAAGTTCTTCCCGTAGCGCTCTTCGTAATGGCTGCGCATGCGCAGCTCAATCGGGTCGACGCGAAAATGCACGCCCGACCAGTGCAGCCCCGCACCACCAACACCGTTACCCGGCAGGAATGCGCCCAACTGGCGATTGGGCAGGGCAACGTCATTCACGCTGTGGCGAATGGTCACCGTTTCTTTGGAGATGTCCTGGAACAGCTTCTTACGCACGCTGTAGGTCAGTTCGTCGATGACCTGGGGATAGTTGCCGTCTGGGTAAGTGTCCTGCATCGGGCCGCGCTCCAGCGCTACCACGTTGAGGCCCGCTTCCGTCAGCTCCTTGGCCATGATCGCGCCCGTCCAGCCGAAGCCCACAATCACTGCATCCACTTTCTTCATGATGGTCGCCACGTTTATGCCCTCTCACCGCGAATGGAAACAGCCGGGAAGGGGTATTGCTCGTTGCGTTCCACCCAGTCCATGAAGTCGGCGCGGGCGCCGGGGAAGCCGATCATGGTCCAGCCGACCATGCCTTTATTACCGCCGTGGATAGGGTCGCAGAAGAAGCCTTCCTTGGTGTTTTGCAGCAAAAGGTTGAAGAACATCTTGGGCGGCACCGCGTCGAAGTGCGCCGCCACTTCGCTACCGCCAGCCTCCAGACGCCTGAGCATATCGTCTCGGGTAGCGCTGTCTTGCGCAGCAAAAGCTTTACCGTTGAACGCTTTCGACCAGGCATCCGTCGCAGCAATACCCAGGCGATAGATCTCCTTGGGCACCAATTTGCTCTGCCAGCCCATCTCCGGCGCCGCATCGGCGTTGAACGGGCCTTGCATGAACCACAGGGCGCCACTGGCGTAAGGGGTGTTCATCTGGCGGTCGATGTATTCCGGCGCGCCAGCCTCCAAGGCACCGGGTCCCTGGGCGTCAGCGGGAATCAAGCGCTCGACGGCGGCGTTGATAAACGCCCATTCCTCGGCCGTGAAATAGCTCGGCTCATAGGCTTTATCGCTCGCCGCAGGTTTGGCCGGCTCGGCCTGGGCCGGTTCCGCAGTGGCCATCAACATCGAACCGCCAAGGCCAGTGCTGGCAACCGTGACCACCGGGATCAAGGTCAAGGATTTGCGTAAAAAGTCACGCCGGGGGTTGTCTTGATCTTGATCAGACATAGGTACACCTCATCATGTGGTCACGGGTTTATCCGCCGCTTCTGGGAGCAGCGTGAAGGCTTTGCGGCTAATTGGATCCAAGCAGATACAGCACAATGGCAAACATTAGTTACAAATGATAGCAGGCTAAGAATTCAGAGGCGTCAATTCGGCGACAAAAACACCGGATCAGATAGCAAGTATCACGATTCTTTGACGCGAACCTCACGCCTTATTGACCCGCCGTGAGTGAGTCTGTGGCCCATCAACCACTTCCTCGCTCGGTCACAACGTTCATGTTCAACACACGCATACTGCTCGCTCTCGGCCTGGCGCTCATGAGCCTGCTCAACACCGTACAAGCCGATGAGGCTGCGTCGATCCGTTCGCCGGAATGGGCCCAGCCGGTGGGTAACCAATACAACCTGCATCAAATGACACCCACGCTCTATCGCAGTGCATTGCCGGACGAGCGTGCGCTGCCGCTGTTGCACACGCTCAAGATCGCTACGGTCATCAACTTCCTGCCGGAACCTGATGCGCAGTGGCTCCAGTCATCTGATATCAAACAGGTGCAGTTGAGTTATCGCACCAACCACGTCGACGATGCCGACGTGCTGGCGGCGATCAGGGCGATTCAGGCAGCAGAGGTCGATGGCCCGGTGTTGATGCATTGCAAGCACGGCGCCGACCGCACCGGCCTGATGGCAGCGATGTATCGGGTGGTGGTTCAAGGGTGGAGCAAGGAGGACGCGCTGAACGAAATGACCTTGGGCGGCTTTGGCAGCAGCAATGGTTTCAAGGACGGCGTTCGCTACATGATAAAAGCTGATGTCGACAAGTTGCGTACAGCTTTGGCGAATGGGGATTGCAGCACCAGCGCCTTTGCGTTGTGCTCAATGAAAGACTGGATCACCACAACGGGCCAGCAAGAGAAAAAATTGTAGGAGCGAGCTTGCTCGCTCCTACAGTGAGTGCGGTTTTAGTCTTTTTTCAGCTTCGGGTTCGGGAAGAACTGCACTGCCTGCACTTTAGGATCCGCCGGCGCTTTCAACGCGGTGGTATTGACCCTAGTGCCCAATTCCTTGGGCACCGACAGGCCTTGATCATTCAGCGTATCGGTATACCCGCAGGCCACGCATTCGCGGTGCGGCACGCTGTTTTCGGTCCACATCTTCAACTTGTCCGGCTCGCTGCACGCCGGGCAGACCGCCCCGGCGATAAATTGCTTTTTGGTGATCACAGGCCCTTCACTCATGCTGCTGCGTCCTCACTCAGGCCGCTGTGGCGCAAGAGTGCGTCAATCGACGGCGCGCGTCCGCGGAAGTCGACGAACAGCACCATCGGTGCCTGGGAACCGCCACGCGCCAGGATGGCTTCACGGAAGGCACGCCCGGTCTGGGCGTTGAGCACGCCGTCTTCCTCAAACTTGGAGAACGCATCCGCCGACAGCACTTCGGCCCACTTGTAGCTGTAGTAGCCCGCCGCATAACCGCCGGCGAAGATGTGAGCGAAGCTGTTGGGGAAGCGGTTGTAGGCCGGTGGGCGCATGACCGAGACTTCATCGCGCACGCCTTCAAGCACCTGGGCCACACTGCGACCATCGCCATGGGTGGCGTGCAGTTCAAAGTCGAACAGTGAGAACTCCAGCTGACGCACCATCATCAGGCCGGACTGGAAATTTTTCGCCGCGAGCATTTTCTCCAGCAAGTCCTGGGGCAGGGGCTCGCCGGTTTCGTAGTGGCCGGAGATCAGCGCCAGGCCTTCAGGCTCCCAGCACCAGTTCTCCATGAATTGGCTCGGCAGTTCCACCGCGTCCCACGCCACACCGTTGATACCGGATACGCCGGCATGTTCCACGCGGGTGAGCAGGTGATGCAGGCCATGGCCGAATTCGTGGAACAGGGTGGTGACTTCATCGTGGGTCAGCAAGGCAGGCTTGCCGCTGTCGGCCGGAGTGAAGTTGCACACCAGGTTGGCGACGGGGCTTTGCAACACGCCATCAACGGTACGGCGGCGGTCACGGGCGCCATCCATCCAGGCACCGCCACGCTTGTTGGCGCGGGCGTACAGGTCGAAGAAGAAACGTCCGACGTGCTCGCCGTTCTCCTTGATCTCGAACAAGCGCACATCCGGGTGCCAGGTGTCGAAGCCTTTA
Source organism: Pseudomonas sp. KT_2_4 (assembly GCF_041410225.1). Classification (NCBI taxonomy): domain Bacteria; kingdom Pseudomonadati; phylum Pseudomonadota; class Gammaproteobacteria; order Pseudomonadales; family Pseudomonadaceae; genus Pseudomonas; species Pseudomonas sp. KT_2_4. The sequence goes on along the minus strand of NZ_CP166962.1, from coordinate 3,865,784 downwards.
AGCTCGGCGATCTCGATGCCGTACAGGCGCTGCACAATGGCAAACAGGCCGCCCAGCACTTTGTCGATGGGGAAGTAGGCGCGTAGCGCTTCCTGGGACACGCTGTAGCGCTGCTCACGCAGTTTTTCGCCGTAGAAACCGCTGTCCCAGCTTTGCAGATCGGCGCAGCCTTGCTCGGCGGCATAGGCCTTGAGTTGCTGCAGGTCCTGGGCGGCAAACGGCTTGCTGCGCTTGGCCAGGTCACGCAGGAAGCTGAGCACCTGGTCGCTGGACTCGGCCATCTTGGTGGCCAGGCTCAGCTCGGAGAACGACGCATAACCCAGCAATTGGGCCAGTTCCTGACGCAGGTCGAGGATCTGTTCCATCACCGGGCCGTTATCGTTCTGACCGGCATTCGGGCCTTGGTCCGAGGCACGGGTGCAGTAGGCGGCGTACACCTCTTCACGCAGGGCACGGTCCTGGGCGTAGGTCATGACGGCGTAGTAGCTGGGGAATTCCAAGGTGATCAGCCAGCCGTCGAGGCCCTTGGCCTGAGCGGCGGCGGCCATTTGCGCCTTGGCCGAATCGGTCAGGCCGGCGAGGGTGGCTTCATCGGTGACGTGTTTGGTCCAGGCCTGGGTGGCGTCCAGCAACTGGTTGGAGAATTTGCTGCCCAGCTCGGATAGCTTGCTCTGTACCTCGGCGTAGCGTTTTTGCTGCTCCGGCGGCAAGTCGATACCCGACAGGCGGAAGTCACGCAGGGAGTGCTCCAGAATGGTTTTTTGTGCCACATCGAAACCGGCAGCTTCCGGGCTGTTGGCCAGGGCTTCGAAGGCCTGGAACAGCTCACGGTTCTGGCCCATTTCGGTGGAGTAAGCGCTCAAGGCCGGCAGGCACGCCTCGTAGGCTTCGCGCAGTTCGGCGCTGTTGCACACGGCATTGAGATGGCTGACCGGGCTCCAGGCCGCGCCGAGGCGATCATTGAGTTCATCCATGGCCAGGACCAGGCCGGCCCACGTCGGATTTTTACCCTGGCTTTGCAGGATCTCTGCGATTGCCACGCGGTTGTCGGCGAGGATCTGTTCGATGGCCGGCTGGACGTGCTCGGCACGGATCGCCGAGAACGGCGGCAGGTCGTAGGACTGCAAAAGCGGGTTGTTCGCGCTCACGGTGGGCACCTTGGCTGAAGAAACATGTAGAACAAAGATGGGGCCATCTTAATTACAATCAACACCCACCGCAGCTATCAGCACAACAGAGAGAGGCTATCGTGACCCTTCGCACCTATCAGAACCACACGCCGACCCTCGGCGCCGGGGCGTTTGTCGATATTTCGGCGGTGGTGATCGGCGATGTCGAAATCGGCACTGACAGCTCGGTTTGGCCGCTGACCGTGATTCGCGGCGACATGCACCGCATCCGCATCGGTGCGCGCACCAGCGTGCAAGACGGCTGCGTGCTGCACATCACCCATGCCGGGCCGTTCAATCCGCAGGGTTACCCGTTGCTGATCGGCGACGATGTGACCATCGCCCATAAGGTCATGCTGCATGGCTGCACCGTGGGTAGCCGCGTCCTGATCGGCATGGGCAGTATCGTGATGGATGGCGCCGTGGTTGAAGACGACGTGATCATCGGGGCCGGCAGCCTGGTGCCGCCAGGCAAGAAACTCGACAGCGGTTTTTTGTATGTGGGCAGCCCGGTTAAGCAGGTTCGCGCATTGACTGACAAAGAGCGCGCCTTTTTCACCTACAGCGCGGCGAACTACGTGAAGCTCAAAGACCTGCACCTGGCCGAAGGATTCGATCAATGACCCTGCATCACCCCACCGTCCTGTTCGACCTGGACGGCACCCTCACCGACCCGCGCGAGGGCATCACGCGTTCGATCCAGTACGCCCTGGCCAAGCTGGGCATTGATGAGCCCGACCTGACCAAGCTCGAACACTTCATCGGCCCGCCCTTGTTGCAGGCGTTCATGCAGTTTTACGCCTTCGACGAGGCCAAGGCATGGGAGGCGGTGAATTTCTACCGCGAGCGCTTCAAGGTTACCGGACTGTATGAAAACCGCGTGTTCGACGGGGTCATGCCGTTGTTGGAAGAGTTGAACAGCCAAGGGCGCCAGCTGTACATCGCCACCTCCAAACCGTGGGAATTTGCCCGCGAGATTGCGCGGCATTTCGACTTTGCCAAGCACTTCAAGGTGATCTACGGCAGCGAGTTGGACGGCACGCGTACCAACAAGGTGGAATTGATCGCGCATTTGATGCGTGAGGAACGACTGGACCCGGCCACCACCTTGATGATCGGTGATCGCAAGCATGACCTGATCGGGGCACGCAGTAATGGTCTGGATTCGGTCGCCGTGGGGTATGGGTTTGGTAGTTTTGAAGAGCTGAATGCCGAGGCGCCGACCTGGCATTTCGAGACGTTGGACCAGATGCATCAGGCGTTTTTGCAGCGTCCTTGAGACCGCTTTCGCAGGCAAGCCAGCTCCCACAGTTGACCGCATTCTCATGTTGAAAATCGGTCAATTGTGGGAGCTGGCTTGCCTGCGATAAGGCCCTAACGGCCAACCCTCTCCAACTGCCTCAACGCCGCCTTACGCTGCTCCACCGGCAGCTCACCCAACTTCTCCACCGCCGCATAAAACCTCACCCAATCCCCGCCTTCCCGCGCAAACAACGCCGCAAACGCCGGCACCCATTGGTCATACAACCCAAACGGCAAAAGCCGCGCGTTATTCATCGGCTGGTTGATCCAGGCGTCATAACGCTTGTCACCACCCCATTGGCTATCGCGCAGGTGCCGGTATTCGCTGCGCAACTGCTCGAATTGCGCCGCTTTGGCCCGGCGCATCGCGTCCGCCGCCAACGGCTGCGCGTACAACGCCTCCAGACGTTTGCGGGTATCGAGAATCAGCCGGATAAATTGATCGCGTTGCTTCAACGCCGCATCGCCGACAGGCGCCAGGCCCCGCGCCGCACGCCATTGTCGGGTGCCTTCCTGCTCGACAAAACTGGCATAGGACTCGTTGAACTCGGTGTCGTCTTTCACGTAGAAGCGCTGGTGGGCCAGCTCATGGAAGATCAGCGTGGCGAGGCGCTCATCGCCCCAGCTCATCATCGAACTCATGATCGGGTCGTTGAACCAGCCCAGGGTGGAATAGGCCTCCACGCCACCAATCGACACATCCATGCCCTGCTGCCGCAACAGCGCCGCCTCGCCCCGCGCAGCGCCTTGGTTGTAGTAGCCGCGATAGGCGACGCAACCGGCGATGGGAAAGCAATGGTTCTGTGGTGACAGAGAAAATTCCTGCGTGGCAAAGACATTCCAGACCACATAGGGCCGGCCGATATCGGCATACAGCCGATAACTTTGGTTGTCAGGCAGATGCAGTTGTTCACTGGCAAAGGTTCGGGCTCTCTGCGATTGAGCCAGATGCTCGCGCAGCACTGGCGGGCGAGCAGGGTCGGCGATGACCTCGGCAACCGGCTCCCGGGCCCGCAACAGCTGCCACTGGCCACTCGCCAACTGGCTGTAATAACTGACACTGGAGCAGCCGCTGAGCAGCACAACCATCAGCCCTGGAAGAAAACGCCTGATCATGCCCTGACTGCTCCTGGATGATGGGTTCGCCAGACTATCGCGCTTGCAGGGGATTTTTCCACGGCATGGCGTGTTTATACTCAAGCCTCTCTTCGTGTTGAGTACCTGCCATGCGCCAGCTTGTGCTTCCCCTCGCCGCTGTGTTCCTCAGCGCTTGCGCCTATACCCCCATCCCCCCTGTGGACCCGCAGCAGGCCTGGGTGGATTTCACCACGCCGACACCGGGTTCCAAGTTGGTGATGGCTCAGCGCCTGGACGGGAAAAACCTCGACGACGGGCGCTTTTTTCAAATGCCTCCCGGCCCTCACGAGCTGATGGTGCGCTTTGACTTTGAAGTGCCCGCCGGCGGCGGCCTGGGTGGCCTCAGCCAGATGATGTATCGCACCTGCTTCATGACGCTGCAGTACGACCACTTTCAGGCCGGCCAGCACTATGTGCTGGAAGGGCGATCACTGGCGTTCACGCCCAACATCCGGCTGTACGACTCAACCCGCCAGTTATTGGCCGAAGAGCGCAGCGTGAACTGCATCTGAATCAGTCGTTGTTCTTTTGGTAGATGATGCGCTTGGTGCCGTTTTCGCAAGAACCAACAATCATGGCTTCGTCATGGTTCTTGGCTTCTTCGGCGGTGATGATTTCCAGGGTGTAGGACGGAATCGCCTTGGCCTGGATCTTCACTTCGATTTCTTTCCTGAGCTCTTCACAATCTTTTGGCGCGGCCACGGCCGAAGTGGCCAATACACCGCAGATGATTGCCAAGGCAAAACGTTTCATGTGTGGAGCTCCCTGAATGCGCTGCGCACGAGTGTGCGCCTAGGCTGCATGGGCTATTCGACCACATTTTGCAAACACGAGTTCTAATTTAACGCAGCACCAAAAATGTGAGAGCGGGCTTGCTCGCGAATACGCAGTATCAGGCACCGAAGATATCGGCTGATCCACCGCATTCGCGAGCAAGCCCGCTCCCACATAAGATGACTGCTGTGTCAGTTGACCAGCGTGGCATCCAAGGTGATGGTTGCATTCAGCACCTTGGACACCGGGCACCCTTCCTTGGCCTTTTTGCTCAGTTCATCGAACTGCGCCTGGCTCGCGCCTGGAATTTTGGCCTTCAGGATCAGATGCACTGCTGTAATCGCAAAGCCGCCCTCGACCTGGTCCAGGGTCACTTCGGCCTGGGTGTCGATACTGTCAGCCTTGAGCCCGGCGTCGCCAAGAATCATGGAAAACGCCATGGAGAAACAGCCGGCGTGAGCCGCGCCGATCAATTCTTCAGGGTTGGTACCCTTGCCGCCCTCGAAGCGGGCCTTGAAGCCGTAGGGCGCTTCGCGCAGCACGCCGGTTTCGGTGGAAATGGAGCCCAGGCCAGTCTTCAGGTCACCTTCCCAATGCGCGGATGCCTTTTTAACGATACTCATAGCTTTCTCCTCGAACGGTGGTTTTGCGTCGGTAAGGGTTCTGAGGATAGACGCCGCGGCAAAGTTCACTTGTAAGAAAAACCTAGTGATTAAGTAGGAAATTTGGCGGTTACTATTGAATCTCGGGTATATGCCCTCATTGCATAGGGTATGCACATGCAGCGGCAGGTTTTGGCTCGTTTAAAAAAGCCTGTGCGCCCAATTGGAGAAGCAGGCTTATGAAATCGCTGTCCGACGTAAAATTCTCGACCCTTGACCTCGTGCCCGTGCGCGCCGACGGCAACCCGGCGCAGTCCCTGCGTAATTCCCTGGACCTGGCCCAGCATGTGGAGAAGTTCGGTTACCACCGTTTCTGGGTAGCCGAGCACCACAATATGGACGGTATCGCCAGTTCGGCTACCTCGGTACTGCTCGGTTACCTGGCAGGCGGCACCTCGACCATTCGCGTGGGTTCCGGCGGGGTGATGCTGCCTAACCACGCGCCACTGGTGATCGCCGAGCAGTTCGGCACCCTGGAAAGCCTCTACCCTGGCCGTATCGACCTGGGCCTGGGGCGCGCCCCCGGTTCCGACCAGATGACCGCCCGCGCCCTACGCCGTGAACGCTCCGGCAGTGCCGATGACTTCCCCGAAGATGTGGCCGAGCTGATGGCCTACTTGGGCCCGCGTACGCCCGACCAACGGGTTATCGCGGTACCGGGGACCGGCACCAATGTGCCAGTGTGGCTGCTGGGTTCAAGCCTGTTCAGCGCTCAATTGGCCGGTGAGCGTGGCTTGCCTTACGCCTTCGCCTCCCATTTCGCGCCGCGCCTGATGCACGAAGCAATTCGCGTGTACCGCAATCACTTCAAGCCTTCGGCGGTGCTGGACAAGCCCTACGTGATGCTCGGCATTCCGCTGGTGGCCGCGGACACCGATGAGCAGGCCGATTACCTGGCCACCTCGGTGTACCAGCGTATTCTCGCGTTGATGCGCGGCCAGAGCCTGGTGCAGCGCCCCCCAGTAAAAACCATGGACGGCCTGTGGTTGCCTCACGAAAAAGACGCGGTGGGCAGCTTCCTCGGCCTGGCCATGGTGGGCAGCCCGGCGAAGATTCGCGGCAAGCTGGAGGTGTTGATCGAGCAGACCGGCGCTGATGAGCTGATTTTTACCAGTGACCTGTATGAGCACGCCGACCGGATTCATTCCTACGAGCTGCTCGCACAAGTGATGAAGGGCTGAAATCCAAGCGAAAAAAACCGACGCACTTGCGTCGGTTTTTATGTCCACAACACGAGATTAACCGCGCTTGTAGGCAATTTCCTTGGTGCCACCTTCGCAGGTGCCCACTACTGTGTGGTCACTTGGCGTAGCACCTTTGTCCACCACTTCCAGCGAATACCCCGAAGCACCCTTGGCGTCGATTTTCGCTGCGATTTCGCTTTTCAGCTCTTCACAAGGCTTGCCCGCCGCCATAGCGGTACCCGCAATGCTCAACAACCCTACCGCTAACAGAAACTTCTTCATCCGTTACTTTCCTTGCGCTGATCAAAAAGAGCGTGCCGACGCTCATCGCGTCGGCACCCGTTGTTTGTAGCGCAGGTTATGGCAATCGGCCAGCGGGCAAAGTTCAACTCTGCCGATCAACTACTGGCAATGCGGAATCCCACTTTGAGCGTGACCTGGAAGTGTGCAGCCTTGCCATCCTTGATGTGACCACGGGTTTCGGTCACCTCAAACCATTCCAGATGCTTGATGCTCTTGTTGGCTTCGGCCAGGGCATTGTTGATCGCGTCTTCGATGCTGGTGGTGGAAGAGCCTACCAGTTCGACTTTCTTGTACGTGTGATGATCACTCATGGCGTTTCTCCTTTAGGTCGTCAATCAAGACTAGCAGCGAATGTGCGTACTGCTTCAGGCGACCGTTGGGAGGCGAAAGTTCAGAATTACTGCACTTTCTGAAACCGGCGCAGTCGGTATCTACACACGCCACTCAATCACTTCAGGAGATGTCCACATGGCCAACACTTCTTTACGCAAAGCGTCGCTGGAAAGCATGGAAGCCGAGATTTCGAGCCTGCTCAAATCTCTGGAGAGCCTCAAGGACGACGCGTCCGATGAGTCGCGCAAAACGCTGAAGGCCTTGAAGAGCAATGCCGAGAACGCGCTCAAGCACTCTCGCCATCTGATCAGCGACGCCTACGAAGAAAGCAAAGTCAAAATCCGCGAAACCAGCGCTGCCACCCGTGACTACGCACAAGAGCACCCATGGACGACCGCTGGCGTCGCCGTGGGCGCGCTGGGCCTGCTGGCGGCTTACCTGCTGTGCAAGCGCGGTGACTGATTGACCGGTTACACCGGTTGACGCAACAGCTCAGCCTTGAGCCATTGCGCCAACTGCCCGGCGCGCCCGTCTGCGGCGCGCTTGGGTAGCCACAACGCCAGGTGCGCCGGGGTTTCACTGAACCCCCACGGCGCCACCAGGCGACCCGCTCGCAGGTCCTCTGCCACCAGCGGTTCTGGCGCAATTGCCACTCCCAAGCCGGCAACCGCCGCTTCCAGTAAATAATACAAATGCTCAAACCCCTGGCCGAGCTTCAGCGCACCGGGTTCGATGCCGTGTTGCCGTGCCCAACTGGGCCAGGCTTGCGGCCTTGACGTGGTGTGAAGCAAGGGTTGCTCCAGCAGTTCCGACGCTGGGGCCTGACGCAGGTGTTCAAAACCGGCGAAGCGGGGGCTCAAGACCGGGCCGATACGCTCGCTGGCCAATTCATACACTTGCATGTCCGCCGGCCAAGGCGGCTCAGCGAATACCAGCAGGGCATCCAGCCCCGGACGGCGCGGGTCCAGATCGCCTTCGCCCGCCGACAGGTGCAGGCGTAAATCCGGCAAGTCGGCATTCAACCGCCCCAGCCGAGGGATAAACCAACGCGCCAGCAAGCTGCCTGAACAGCCAAGAACGAAGGGCGCATCAGCGCCGCGTTGGGTGAGTTCGGCGCACACGTCGCGCAACCGCTCAAAAGCCTCGCTGCTGGCATCTCGTAGCCTGACGCCAGCATCTGTGAGTTTAAGGCCGCGTCCATCCTTGACGAACAGGCTCACGCCCAAATGCTCCTCCAGTACTTTCAACTGCCGGCTGACCGCACCGTGGGTCACGTGCAATAGCTGTGCAGCCTGGCTGACGCTGTTAAGGCGAGCAGTGGCTTCAAAAGCGCGCAGGGCATTGAGGGGAGGGAGGTTGCGGCTCATCTGTGAGTTTTCCTGACAGGTTACGGCGATCTTATCGGTTTTCAGGCCAAGGCGTCACGAGTAGAGTGACCGTCATTGCCTTTAAACACATTTTTCCTGGAGCGTCCCATGACTCAGTCCCAGACCGATCTACGCAACGGCCCCGACGCCAACGGCCTGTTCGGTGCGTTCGGCGGCCGCTACGTCGCTGAAACCCTGATGCCGTTGATTCTCGACTTGGCCCGTGAATACGAAGCGGCGAAGGTAGATCCGGCGTTTAACGAAGAATTGGCCTACTTTCAGCGCGATTATGTCGGACGCCCAAGCCCGCTGTACTTTGCCGAACGCCTCACCGAGTTCTGCGGCGGCGCCAAGATCTACCTCAAGCGCGAAGAGCTCAACCACACCGGCGCGCACAAGATCAACAACTGCATCGGCCAGATCCTGCTGGCCCGGCGCATGGGCAAGAAACGCATCATCGCCGAGACCGGCGCCGGCATGCACGGCGTGGCCACCGCAACTGTGGCGGCGCGCTTTGGCCTGCAATGCGTGATCTACATGGGCACCACCGACATCGAGCGCCAGCAGGCCAACGTGTTTCGCATGAAGCTGCTGGGCGCCGAGGTCATCCCCGTGGTCGCCGGCACCGGCACCCTCAAAGACGCCATGAACGAAGCCCTGCGCGACTGGGTCACCAACGTCGACAGCACCTTCTACCTGATCGGCACCGTGGCCGGCCCACACCCATACCCGGCGATGGTGCGCGACTTCCAGGCCGTGATCGGCAAGGAAACCCGCACCCAGCTGCAAGCCCAGGAAGGCCGCCTGCCGGACAGCCTGGTGGCGTGCATCGGCGGCGGTTCCAACGCCATGGGCCTGTTCCACCCGTTCCTGGATGACACCAGCGTCGAGATCATCGGCGTTGAAGCCGCAGGCCATGGCATCGAAACCGGCAAGCACGCCGCCAGCCTCAACGGCGGCGTCCCGGGCGTGCTGCACGGCAATCGCACCTTCCTGCTGCAGGACGACGACGGCCAGATCATCGACGCCCACTCGATTTCCGCAGGCCTGGACTACCCCGGCATCGGCCCGGAACACGCCTGGTTGCATGACATTGGCCGCGTCCAATACACCTCGGTAACGGACGACGAAGCCCTGGAAGCCTTCCACAAATGCTGCCGCCTGGAAGGGATCATTCCTGCCCTGGAAAGCGCCCACGCCCTGGCTGAAGTATTCAAGCGCGCGCCAAACTTGCCCAAGGATCATCTGATGGTGGTCAATCTCTCGGGCCGTGGCGACAAAGACATGCAGACCGTGATGCACCATATGGAACAGTCCAAGCAGGAGAAACACTGATGAGCCGCCTGCAAACGCGCTTTGCGCAACTTAAAGAACAAAACCGCGCCGCCCTGGTGACCTTCGTCACCGCTGGCGACCCCGGCTATGACACCTCGCTGGCGATCCTCAAGGGCTTGCCGGCCGCTGGCGCCGACGTGATCGAACTGGGCATGCCCTTCACCGACCCGATGGCCGACGGCCCGGCCATTCAACTGGCCAATATCCGCGCGCTGGCCGCCAAACAGAACCTGTTGAAAACCCTGCAGATGGTTCGCGAGTTCCGCCAGGACAACAACGACACGCCGCTGGTGTTGATGGGCTATTTCAACCCGATCCATAAATATGGCGTGTCGCAGTTCATTGCCGATGCCAAGGCAGCTGGCGTCGACGGCCTGATCGTGGTGGACATGCCCCCCGAGCACAACGGCGAGCTGTGCGACCCGGCCCAGGCCGCAGGCATCGACTTTATCCGCCTGACCACGCCGACCACCGATGATGTGCGCCTGCCTACTGTGCTCAATGGCAGCTCCGGGTTTGTGTATTACGTGTCGGTCGCCGGTGTTACCGGGGCGGGCGCCGCCACTCTGGAACACGTCGAAGAAGCCGTGACCCGCCTGCGCCGTCATACCGACCTGCCGATCAGCATCGGCTTTGGTATCCGCACACCGGACCAGGCAGCGGCCATCGCACGCCTGGCAGACGGGGTGGTAGTGGGTTCGGCGCTGATCGATCACATCGCCACGGCCAAGAACGACCAGCAAGCCATTGATGGCGTATTGACCCTGTGCGCGGCGCTGTCGGAAGGTGTTCGCAACGCACGCAAGTAAACTGCACGGCGCAACAACCGCAGCTCATACGCTAGGCTTCAAAGGAGGTGGGCATGTCGCCCACCTCCTTTTTTATCGCACTTCGTGCCCTTTGCCGTCTAACCACCTTCGCAAGCCCTGCAGTCCTTGCCCCTCGGTCGTTAAGTTAGCCGCATCAGAAGTCATTCTTGTCTCTTTAAGGAGTACATCATGGCATTTGATCTCGTCACGGTTTCAGACCGTCGTCACTCAGCCCTACAAAAAGGCTTCAACCTGCGCTGGCCCTTGGGAAACGTGCAGGGCCAGTCGTCGAACAAGGGCGCCAATCTGATTTACCTGTGCCGCAGCCCGCAAGACATCATGGACGCCGCCGCCCAGGCATTGACCCTGCCCAATGGGCGCATCACCGTACGCAGCGGCGGTCATTGCTACGAAGGGTTTGTCGCCAACAAGATGCCCGACAGCCCGCATGAGGTGCTATCGATCCTGGATATCAGCGCGCTGAACCGAGTGGTCTACGATGCCAGCGGCCAGATCGGTTCCGAGCTGAATCCCACGCAGCCCTTTCGCTACCGCTTTCGCCTCGAGGCCGGCAGCCAGGCCTGGGACAGCTATAGCACGTTGTACAAGCAAGCCAACAAGACCCTGCCCGGCGGGTCATGTTACTCAGTGGGCCTGGGCGGGCACATTTGTGGTGGCGGCTACGGGCTGCTGTCGCGCAAGTATGGACTGGTGTGTGACTGGCTCAGCGGGGTCGATATCCTGGTGCCTGACAGCCAAGGCAAAGGGCTCGAACCGCGCCATGTCAGCCGGGACAGCACGCAACAGGACGAATTGGACCTGTTCGCCGCGTGCTGCGGTGCGGGGGGTGGGCAATTCGGCATTATCACCAGCTATTACTTCGAAGACCTGCCACCGGCCCCCAAAGAAGTACTGTGGCTGGTGTTGGAATGGGATTGGTCAGTACTGACCCAGGATGCACTGAACAATCTGCTGGCGGCTTACCAGCTATGGTTTGCCAGCCATCAGAACAACCCGGACACCTGGGGCCTGGCGACCAAACTGGAAATGCGCCACGAGCACACAGGCAATATCACCCTGGGCATCCATTATGTGGACAAGGAGGGTGAGCTGAACGACCTTGCGCCCTTCGATGATTTTGTCGACAAGATGCTCACGGCCATCGGCTTACCTGCCACCGAGTCGCTGGTGCCGTTTCATGTGGTCCATTTGCCGCCTGGCACAGCCGGCGGGCGCCCCATCGACTCAGTGTCATCCGCCCAGGCTGCGGCGCGGCGCCTGGATTGGCTGGCGTGCCAGCAAACATTGAATGGTTCGGGAGACAATCAGCGTGGGCGCTACAAATCGGCCTATCAGAAAGGTGGATTCAGCCCTCACGTATTAGAGGCCATCTGGCGGGCCTTGACCTGGCCAGACCCAGACAACCACCTGACACAAAGCCTGATCCAGATCCAGTCCTTCGGCGGCCAGATCAACGCCGCCAGTGCGCCCGTACGCAAGGAGTCGTCGGCCGCCCAGCGTTCGTCCTTCCTCAAGTGGCAACCCCAATGTTACTGGCACGGCGACAGCGCCGCTGCGGACCAAGTCCATGCTGACTGGATCCGGGGGCTGTACTTCAACGCGTTTGCCGACGCTCAAGGCGTGCCGCTCAACGATGCGTTCGAAGGCTGCTACATCAATTATCCCGACCTCGACATGACTTACAAAGGAGGTAACCCGGCCAACGGCAAAAACCCCCAGTGGTACAAAATCTTCTTTCCCGATCTGATGATCGAAAGCCGCTTGCGCCGTACCAAGCAGCGCTGGGACCCGCACAATATATTTCGCAACGAGATGTCGGTGCCGTAGAACAAAAAAAGGCGACCCGAAGGTCGCCCTTTTTACAGCTCGATCCGCTCGACTTTGCCGACCAGCAATATGTAGGAAAGCGCACCGAGCAACGCCAAGACCGCGATATAGGTGATGGCCGGCGCAAACGATGAGCCACTGGCCAGAAAGCCAATCACGATAGGTGTGGCAATCGCCGCCAGGTTGCCAATGAAGTTGAACACCCCGCCGGTCAGCCCCAGCAGACGGGCAGGCGCCAAGGTCGACACCAACGACCAGGTGATCGACGCCAGGCCATTGCCGAAAAACGCCACCGCCAGAAACGCGATGACCCACCCCGTCGATTCCACGTAGTTGGCCCCGATGATCGCCGTGGAAATCAGCAGCCCGCTGATGATCGGTAACTTGCGCGCAAAGCCCACTGACGCCCCACGCCGAATCAGCCAATCGGAAAACACCCCCGAACACAGCACGCCCACAAACGCGGCCAGGAACGGCAAGGAGGCCAGCAAGCCAGACTGGATAAAGTCCATGCCGCGATATTTCACCAGGTACGTCGGGAACCAGGTCAGGAAGAACCACAGCGTGGAGTTCAGGCAAAACTGGCCCAGGTAGATGCCCCACAGCTTGCGCTTGCTCAGCACGATGCCGAGGTCGGTCCAACTGAAGGGTGCCTTGACGGTTTTAGCCTGTATGTCCACCAGCCCGCCACCGTCGCGGATCAGTTGGACTTCGGCTTCGTTGACGCCTTTGAAATCCTTGGGCTCGCGATACACCGCATACCAGATCGCCCCCCACAGGATGCCGATGCCACCGGTTACCACAAACACCATGTGCCAGCCGTACTGGTGCTGCAGCCACGCCAACACCGGGGTGAGGAACGCCAGGCCGACGAATTGCCCGGAGGTATAGACGCCGATAGCCGTGGCGCGCTCACGCTCGGGAAACCAGGTGGTGACCACACGGCTGTTGATGGGATAGGCCGGTGCCTCCAACGCGCCCACGGCCATGCGCAGCACAAACAGCGCGATAAAGCTGGCGGCGAAACCGAGCATCACGGTGGCAATCGACCACAGCAGCAGGGCGGCCGTGTAGAGAATGCGCGGCGGCACTCGATCTACCAGCCAGCCACCCGGGATTTGCATGGCCGCGTACGTCCAGCCGAAGGCAGAGAAAATCAGCCCGACTTGCACCGGGTCGATCCCCAGCTCGCTGGTCAGCGCGGGCGCGGCAATCGACAGGTTGCTACGGTCGAGATAGTTGATGACCACGGTGATGAACAGCAGCACCATGATGAAAAAGCGCTTTCTGCTGGGCGTGACTAAAGAAGCCTGCCCGGTGAGGGATTCAGGGTGCATGGGGGGTGCCTCTTTTTATATTTGTTGAGGAAGGAACGCGCTCAATGTGGGAGCTGGCTTGCCTGCGATGGCGGCATGACTGGCACCACTGCAGTGACTGGCCCACCGCCATCGCAGGCAAGCCAGCTCCCACATTTTTAGCGCGTTTCAATCAAGTGGAAATCACCACTCGGCAAAGCTGCCATCGGCATGGCGCCAGATCGGATTGCGCCAGCGATGGCCGATGGCCGCGCGCTCAACCACATACTCCTCGTTGATCTCAATGCCCAACCCCGGGCCGTTGGGGATCTTCACAAAGCCCTGGTCATAGTCGAATACGCCTGGATCACGCACATAGTCGAGCAGATCGTTGCTTTCGTTGTAGTGAATACCCAGGCTCTGCTCCTGGATAAACGCGTTGTAGCAAACCGCATCCAATTGCAGGCATGCCGCCAAGGCAATCGGGCCCAGCGGGCAGTGCAGGGCCAGGGCCACGTCGTAGGCTTCGGCCATGTTGGCGATCTTGCGGGTTTCGGTAATCCCACCGGCGTGGGAGGCGTCCGGCTGAATGATGTCGACGTAGCCTTCGCTGAGCACCCGCTTGAAATCCCAGCGCGAGAACAGGCGCTCGCCCAGGGCGATCGGCGTACTGGTCAGCGGCGCCAGTTCTTTCAGCGCTTCGTAGTTTTCGCTCAGCACGGGCTCTTCAATGAACATCAGTTTGTATGGGTCGAGCTCTTTCATCAGCACCTTGGCCATCGGCTTGTGCACGCGGCCATGGAAGTCGACGCCGATACCCACGTTAGGGCCGACCGCATCGCGCACGGCAGCGACGTTGGCCAGGGCCAGGTCGACTTTTTCGAAGCTGTCGACGAACTGCAATTCTTCGGTGCCGTTCATTTTTACCGCCGTGAAGCCACGCGCTACGGCCTCTTTGGCAGCACGGGCGGTGTCGGCGGGGCGGTCACCGCCGATCCATGAGTACACGCGAATCTTGTCACGCACCTGGCCGCCCAGCAGATCGCTGACCGACACACCGAGGGCTTTGCCCTTGATGTCCCACAACGCTTGGTCGATACCGGCGAGGGCGCTCATGTGCACCGCGCCGCCTCGGTAGAAGCCGCCGCGATAGAGCACGGTCCAGATATCTTCGATATTGCGTGGGTCTTTGCCGATCAGGTAGTCGGACAGTTCTTCCACAGCGGCGGCCACCGTGTGAGCGCGGCCCTCGACCACCGGCTCGCCCCAGCCGGTCACACCCTGGTCGGTTTCGACCTTGAGGAAGCACCAGCGCGGCGGAACGATAAAGGTCGTCAGTTTGGTAATTTTCATCTCTTGTCTCTCTTATAGATGCAGCGCCTGTGGGCGCGGAATATGCTCTCAGCCGAGGGCTTTCCAGGCGGCGACATAAGCCTGGGCACGGCTCGCAACCTGATCCACTGTCATGCCCGGCTTGAACAGCCCGGAACCCAATCCGAAGCCCTTGGCGCCGGCGTCGGTAAACACCTGCATGTTGTCCGGGGTGATGCCGCCCACCGGCAGCAGCAATGTGCCCGCCGGCAATACCGCCAGCCATGCCTTGATCACTGAAGGGCCCATCTGCTCGGCCGGGAACAGCTTCAACACATCGGCGCCTTCGGCCAGTGCGGCAAAGGCCTCCGTAGGCGTGGCTACCCCAGGCGACAAGTACAGGCCCGCCGCTTTAGCGGCACGCAGCACCTTGGCATCGCTGTGGGGCATGACGATCACCTGGCCTCCGGCGGCCTTGACCTGTTCGACCTGCTCAGGCGTCAACACCGTGCCGGCACCGATCAGGCAATCGGCGGGCAAGCTGTCGCGCAGGATGCGGATGCTGGTGTAAGGGTCTGGCGAGTTGAGCGGCACTTCGATCACGCGAAACCCCGCGTCGTACAGCACTTGGCCGACCGCCTGGGCTTCGTCGGGGCGTAGGCCGCGCAGGATGGCGATCAAACCGTTTTGTGCGAGTGCTTGCTTGAGCATGTCAGGCCTCCAGTACAGGTCGAATGAGCCCGGCGGCTTGCGCCAGTTGCCACAGGCCACGCTCGGTGGCTTCTTGCGCCAGGCTGACGTGGGCAAATCCGCAAAGGGCGAGGGCGCGTTGATAGCGGGCGCAAAGTGCAGCAGCGCCGACCAGGATGATCGGCTGATGTTTGGCCGAATCTGGCAAGCCGGCGAGCTCATGGCCGATGAGCAGGCCAGACAGGTAATCGGGTTGCTGGTCGGGCGCCAGCTGCGCGGTCAGCCCAAGGGTACGGGCACTGAACAGGGTCGAAAGTACGCCACGCTGACCATCGTTGGACAGCGCCACGCGCACGCCTCGATCAAACGCCTCGGCCTGGAACTGCTCGCTTGCTTGTTGGGTACGCCCCAGGATGCTGTGCTTGCTCAACACCGCAAACACTTCGCCAGTCATGAAGGTATCGAAATGGGTAATGCGGCCTTCCACCACCTCGACCCACTTGGAATGGCTGCCGGGCAGGCCGATCAACACCTGGGGCCCTAGCCCTTGCAGTACGCCGAGCACTTGGGTTTCTTCGCCACGCATGACATTGGGCAGACCCACTTGCTCGATCACCCCCGGCACGATATGCACCTGCACCCCACGCAGGCTGCGTATGCCATGCAATGCCTGGCCGAGACTGGCGACATCCACGGGCGTGCTGCGATAGGCCGCCTCGCTCCAACCCTGTGCGCTGCCGACCATGCCGCAAGCGATCACCGGCAGCTCGGGCTGGGCATCAAGCCAATCGCCACAGGCGCTATCGAACGCCAGTTCAAAGCCGTCAGTGCACAGCACACCGGCTATTTCCCGGGGCTCTGTGGGCAAATGCATGATGCCCCAGGCTTGCGAGCGCTGTTCCAGCACAACCCCCGCGGGGCCGAGTTTGTAAGCACGAAGGGAGCTGGTCCCCCAATCGAGCGCGATCAATTGCGCCTGCATCGCTTCACCTGAAATGAGTGGGTGCTGAAAAAAGCAGATGGGCGAATATAAACCTAGGGCGCGGAATATCTCAATATATAAATATCAATCCCATATAATGAGACAAGACAAGATTAATCCTACAACTCATCCTGTTTTTACTTAGGGAAAGACGCGGGATTATCGGGTAGGAAGGCTAAAAAATAGACAGGTCCAGTTCGCGCATCGCACCCATCCAGATGGCGTAATCGGTGTGGTCCTTGAGCTCGTCACCGGTTTCAGGGTGCAGGAACACCACCAGACCATTGCGATGCAGCGCCAGCCACGGCAACACCACGCCGATATATTCCGGCTCGAACGCCAACTGGCAACTCCAATCCGGGTGCGGGCCCACGGGCCGCTCGTGCACGCGGCCCATGCGCAGCGGGAACAACTTGGCGGCGTCTTCACAGAGCGTGCGCGCCTGCTCGATCGTGCTGGCATCGAAGTAGATATGGGCGTGGTAGCCCTTGATACGTTGCATGGCAGACTCCGGTTCCACTGTGCGCCGATCCTAGACCGCAATCGACGGCAGGGCCAGCCCGGTCAACGACTGCGCACTGCTGGCCTGTTCCGCCACCAGCCACTCGACAAATCGGTCCACCAACTGCCCACGGCGTTTGCGCTGGGGCTGCACCACGTAATAGCCCAAGCGCGAGATCACCGTGGAGCTGATCGGCCGGCACAGCCAATTCTGCTCCAGCAGGTTATCCACCAGGTGGCGCCAGCCGATGGCGACGCCCTGGCCGGCAATCGCGGCCTGGATCAGCAAGGTGTAGTTGTCAAAGCGCAATTGCCCAGGGGTCGGCGCAGCCGTGATACCCAATTCACGGAACACGCCATTCCAGTCGAACCACTGGCTGTTGTTTTCCTGGCGCAGGTGCAGCAACGGGCAGTCTTGCAAGGTCTGCACCGTCAGGGGCGCGACCTGCTCCTTGAGCCACTGCGGGCTGCACACCGGGAACACTTCCTCATTGAACAACCACAGGCTTTCGCCCTGCTTGAAACGGCCATCGCCAAACAGCACCGCCACATCAATATCGCTGCGCAGCGTGGCGTGGTTGCGCTCACTGGTGACCAGGCTGACATCCACCTGCGGGTTGGCCTGGTGAAAGCGATGCAGGCGTGGCATCAGCCAATAGGCGGCGAAGGCAAAGTCGGTGGCGACTTGCAGCACTTCATGCTGGCTTTGTTGAGTGATGGCGCCGAGGCCCTGATTGATGTTCTGCAGGCCGCCTTGCACATGCTCGAACAGCAGGGCACCGGCGTCGGTCAGTTCGATGCCGCGGTAAATGCGATCAAACAGGCGGATCGCCAGTTGCTCTTCAAGGCGTTTGATTTGCTGGCTGACCGCCGGTTGGGTGGTACCCAGCTCCATCGCAGCCGCGGTGAAACTGCGATGACGCGCCGCCGCCTCAAAGGCGCGCAGCAAATCGAGAGAGAGGTCACCCAGCGCTTCATACATAAGCTCAACTTATCCTAGTCATTGCTGCGCATGGGCTTTACCCCATAATTTAAGGACCGCATGCTCATTGGCATAAACACTGCCTATGGAATGCCGAGAAACCATGAAGCGCAAGAACATTCTTTTCATCATGGCCGATCAGATGGCCGCGCCGATGCTGCCGTTCTACGGGCCTTCCCCGATCAAGCTGCCCAACCTCAGCCGCCTGGCGGCACAAGGCGTGGTGTTCGAAGCCGCCTATTGCAACAGCCCGTTGTGCGCACCATCGCGCTTCACCTTGGTCAGCGGCCAGTTGCCGAGCAAGATCGGCGCCTACGACAACGCCGCCGATTTCCCCGCCGACGTGCCGACCTATGCCCACTACTTGCGCCGCCTGGGCTACCGCACCGCACTGTCGGGCAAGATGCACTTCTGCGGCCCCGACCAGTTGCACGGCTATGAGGAACGCCTGACCAGCGACATCTATCCCGCCGACTACGGCTGGGCGGTGAACTGGGATGAGCCAGACGTACGCCCTACCTGGTATCACAACATGTCCTCGGTGCTGCAAGCCGGTCCGTGTGTACGCACCAACCAGCTGGATTTCGACGAAGAGGTGGTGTTCAAGGCCCAGCAATATCTGTTCGACCACATCCGCGAGCCGGGCGACCAGCCGTTCTGCCTGACCGTGTCGATGACTCATCCCCACGACCCTTACACCATTCCCAAGCCGTTCTGGGACCTCTACGCCGACACCGAGATCCCAATGCCCGCGATGCCGCCCCAGGCCGACCTCGACCCGCATTCCCAGCGGCTGCTCAAGGTTTATGACTTGTGGGACAAACCGTTGCCTGTGGATAAAATTCGCGACGCCCGCCGCGCCTACTTCGGTGCCTGCAGCTACATCGACAGCAACGTCGGCAAGCTGCTGCAGACCCTGGAAGACACCGGCCTGGCCGACGACACCCTGATCATTTTCTCTGGCGACCACGGCGACATGCTTGGTGAGCGCGGCCTCTGGTACAAAATGCACTGGTTTGAAATGGCCGCCCGCGTGCCGCTGCTGATCAGTGCGCCGGGGCAGTTCGCCGCTGGCCGCGTCGCCCAGGCCGTGTCGACCGCCGACTTGTTGCCGACCCTGGTGGAATTGGCCGGCGGCGAACTGGATCCGCACTTGCCGCTGGACGGCCGCTCGCTGGTCGCGCACTTGCAGGGGCAGGGCGGGCATGACGAAGTGTTTGGCGAATACATGGCCGAAGGCACCGTCAGCCCATTGATGATGATTCGCCGGGGCGCCTACAAATTCATCTACAGCGAGGACGATCCTTGCCTATTGTTCGATGTGCATAACGACCCGAGCGAGCAGGAAAACCTCAGCCAGTCAGCTGAACATCGGCCATTGTTCGAGGCGTTCTTGCGTGAAGCGCGGGCTAAATGGGACATCCCGGCGATCCATCAACAGGTGCTCGCCAGCCAACGCCGTCGCCGCCTGGTGTTTGAAGCGCTGACCCAAGGCAAGCTCAAGAGCTGGGATCACCAGCCACTGGTAGACGCCAGTCAGCAGTACATGCGCAACCATATCGACCTTGATGACCTGGAGCGCAAAGCACGTTTTCCACAACCCTGCCAAAACCAATAAGTAGACAGAGGGAAGGCCATGCAAAAGTTGACCGTGGTACTGAGTTTGGTGGTGCTCAGCAGCGCCCAGGTGTACGCAGACACTCGCTGCGAAACGGTAAAGATGGCCGATCCAGGCTGGAGCGATATTGCCGCCACCAACGCTATCACCAGTTTCCTGCTGACGGGCATGGGCTATCAACCCAAGGTCGACACCCTGGCGGTGCCGATTACCTTCGGCGGGCTCAAGGACGGCCAGGTGGATGTCTTCCTCGGCAACTGGATGCCGGCGCAGCAGGGCTTCTACGACAAGTTCGTGGCCAACGGCGATGTGGTGCAACTGGCGAAGAACCTGGAGGGCACCGAGTTCACCCTCGCCGTGCCGGACTATGTGTGGGACGCCGGGGTGCATGACTTTGCCGACCTGAACACATTTGCCGACAAGTTCGACAAGAAGATCTACGGCATCGGCTCCGGCGCACCAGCCAATATCTCGTTGCAGGAGATCATCAAGAAAAATGATTTCGACCTGGGGCAGTGGAAGCTGATCGAGTCCAGCGAACAGGCGATGCTCGCAGAGGTCTCGCGAGCGGTGAAGAAACAGCGTTTCATCACCTTTCTCGGCTGGACCCCGCACCCGATGAACGTGCAACTGAAAATGCGCTACCTCAAGGGCGGCGAGCAGTACTTTGGTGCCACCGGCAGCGTCTATACCTTGACTCGCAAGGGTTACGCACAAGCGTGCCCCAATGTCGGCAAACTGCTGACCAACCTGAGTTTTACCCAGGCCATGGAGAACAGCATCATGGCTGACGTGGCGAACAACAAGGTCAGCAATGCGCAGGCGGCGAAGACGTGGATCAAGGCCAACCCGGCGGTCCTGGACCAGTGGCTGGAGGGGGTGAAAACCCTGGACGGCCAGGAGGCGTTGCCGGCGGTAAAAGCCAAACTCTGACGTTAAAATCGGACGCAGAGCGTCCCGAGCAGCATTCCCACGCAGAGCGTGGGAACGATCAACTCTGACGCTTGCCGGCGACCCCGTGGGAGCTGGCTTGCCTGCGATAGCATCACCCCGGTATGCCTCTCACACCGAGGCGCCAGCATCGCAGGCAAGCCAGCTCCCACAGGTACCCATGCATATTGATACTCTTGCCAAAACCCTTTATCCGAGCCTGCGATGCCCCGGCCCAACCGCCATACACTCTTGCCTTTCCTGCGCTGGCTGCCGCGCCAAACCCGCGCCAGCGTCGGCCGGGACGCGATCGTCGGCCTCAGCGGCGCTGTGCTTGCGCTGCCGCAGTCGATTGCCTACGCACTGATCGCCGGTCTCCCACCCGAATATGGGCTCTACGCAGCCATCATCCCAGTATTGATCGCCTGCCTGTGGGGCTCGTCCTGGCACCTGATCTGCGGGCCCACGGCCGCCATCTCCATCGTGCTTTACGCCAGCATCAGCCCACTGGCCGTGCCAGGCTCCCAGGACTACATCACCCTCATCCTGTTGCTGACCTTCCTCGCCGGGGTATTCCAATGGTTGCTCGGCCTGCTGCGCTTCGGCGCGTTGGTGAACTTTGTCTCCCATTCGGTGGTGCTGGGTTTCACCCTGGGTGCCGCCGTAGTGATCGCCTTGGGGCAATTGCCCAACCTGCTCGGCTTGGATTTACCGAGCCAGGCCACGGCTATCAATGGCCTGCTGGCGCTGATCGACCATCGTGGCGAGTGGGACCACGCGTCCCTGGCCCTGGGGCTGGGTACATTGCTGGCAGGTATGCTGCTCAAGTACCTGGTGCCACGTTGGCCGACATTGTTGATCGCCTTGGTGTTGGGCAGCCTGGCGGCATGGCTGTTGCCGGCGATGTTCGGGCATGTGGCACGGGTCAGTTCGTTTATTGGCAAACTGCCGCCGTTCAGCCCGTTGCCGATGGATCTGGATCTGGTACTACGCCTGCTGCCCAGTGCCGTGGCGGTGGGAATGCTGGGGTTGGTGACCAGCCTGTCGATTGCCCGTTCGCTGTCCGCCCGCTCGCAACAACTGCTCGACGCCAACCAGGAAGTACGCGCCCAGGGTTTATCCAACATCGTGGGCGGATTTTTTTCCGGATACCTGTCAGCCGGATCGTTCACCCGCTCGGGCCTCAGTTATGAGGCGGGTGCCTGTTCGCCATTGGCGGGGGTTTTTTCGGCCCTGTGGGTGGCGTTATTCGCGTTATTTGGCGCAGCGTTGATTGCGCATATTCCGATCCCGAGCATGGCGGCGAGCATCCTGCTGATCTGCTGGGGCCTGGTGGACCACCGCGGCATTCGTGCGCTGTTCCGGGTCAGCCGCGCCGAATTTGTGGTGATGAGCCTGACCTGTGTCGCCACCTTGTTGCTGGAGCTGCAAACGGCGATCTATGCCGGGGTGCTGGCGTCGCTGTTTTTCTACCTCAAACGCACCTCGCAGCCACGGGTGCAACACTGGCGCGACGGTGAAGCGGATGTGTTGCGGGTGGGCGGCTCGATCTTTTTTGGCGCCAGCCATTACCTGCAAGTGCGCCTGCAACGTCTGCAGGGTGAGCGGGTGGTGATCGAGGCGCAGCAGATCAACTTTATCGACTATTCCGGGGTGGAGATGCTGCACCAGGAGGCGCGGCGGTTGGCGGGGTTGGGCCGTAGCTTGACGTTGCGTGGGGCCAGGCCGCAGGTGGTCGAGGAATTGATGAAGCTGGAGGGGCCGGATAACTGCCCCCTCCATTTCGAAGATTAAACCCGATCAACTGTGGGAGCTGGCTTGCCTGCGATAGCGGTGGATCAGCCAGCACATGGGTAACTGACCTATTGCTATCGCAGGCAAGCCAGCTCCCACATTAAGTGTGCCACATCAGCGTGTGGAATCAGGCCAATTGCCGGCGCAGTTCGGCCAGTACGGGGCCCGAATCCGGACGCACGCCGCGCCACAGCAAGAAGGCTTCCGCCGCTTGCTCCACCAGCATGCCCAGGCCATCCATCGCCACCGCCGCGCCTTGCTCGCTCGCCCAGCGGCAGAATGCGGTGGGTTCCTTGGCGTACATCATGTCGTAGCAGAAGGTCTTGCCCGGCTCGATCAGACTGCCGGCAATCGGCGGTACATCGCCTGACAGGCTGGCCGACGTGGCATTGATGATCACGTCCACCGGCTCACGCAACCAGTCGAAACCACTGGCAGACACCGGGCCCAGGTCATCGAACAGCTCAGCCAGCCGCTCGGCCTTTTCCACGGTGCGGTTGGCGATGATCAACGACGAGGGTTGCTGCGCCAGCAACGGCTCCAGCGCACCGCGTACCGCGCCACCGGCGCCCAACAACAGAATGCGTTTGCCTTGCAGGCTCAGCCCGGCATTGACCGTCAAGTCGCGCACCAGGCCCGCGCCGTCGGTGTTGTCGCCCAACAACGTGCCGTCAGCCAGTTTGCTCAAGGTGTTCACGGCGCCGGCGCGCTGGGCACGTTCGGTCAGGGTATTGGCCAAGCGATAGGCCTCTTCCTTGAACGGCACGGTCACGTTGGCGCCACGGCCCTGTTGGAAAAACTCACGGGCACAGGCGGTGAAGTCCTCCAACGGCGCGAGCATCGTGCTGTAGTCCAGTTGCTCGCCGGTCTGGGCGGCGAACAGACGATGAATCAGCGGCGACTTGCTATGGCCGATGGGGTTGCCGAACACCACATAACGGTCCATCACACCGCCGCCTTGGGCGCGGCAACGCCGAGCCAGTCACGGTCTTGCAGGAAGTAGTCGGTGAGGCGCGCCTCTTCGCTGCCGGCTTCGGCCTTCCAGTCGTAGCTCCAGCGTACCTGAGGTGGCAGCGACATCAGGATCGACTCCGTACGCCCGCCCGATTGCAGGCCGAACAGGGTGCCCCGGTCATAGACCAGGTTGAACTCAACGTAGCGGCCCCGGCGGAACTCCTGGAACTGGCGTTGTTGCTCGGTGTACGCCATGGCCTTGCGACGCTGCACAATCGGCAGATAGGCATCGATGTAGGCATCGCCGATGGCGCGGATGAAGGCGAAGCAGGTGTCAAAGCCCCACTCGTTCAAGTCATCGAAGAACAGCCCACCGATGCCACGGGGCTCGTTGCGGTGCTTGATGTGGAAGTAGGTGTCACACCAGGCCTTGTAGCGGGAGTACACGTCCGGGCCAAACGGTGCACAGGCCTGCTCGGCCACGCGGTGCCAGTGAATGCAGTCTTCTTCATTGCCGTAATACGGGGTGAGATCGAAGCCACCACCGAACCACCACACCGGTTCTTCGCCTTCTTTTTCAGCGATGAAAAACCGCACATTGGCGTGGGAAGTCGGTACATGAGGGTTATGCGGATGGATCACCAGTGACACACCCAGGGCCTCAAACCCACGGCCCGCCAGTTCAGGGCGATGGGCACTGGCAGACGGTGGCAGACCGCTGCCGAACACGTGGGAAAAGTTGACACCGCCTTTTTCGATCACCGAACCGTTTTCCATCACACGGGTACGACCGCCACCGCCGGCTGGCCGGGTCCAGGCGTCTTCGATAAAGCGAGTGTCCGTCTCGAAGGTTTCCAGGGCGCTGCAAATGCGGTCTTGCAGGTCAAGCAGGTAGGCTTTAACGGCCTCGGTGCGGGTAGTCATGGCATCACCTTGAATCGGGCAAAGCTACGCGAGGCCCATGGGGCGTCGGCGGCAAATGGGCGCACAGGATACCACTGCGCCTACATGCCACTGCACTTAGGTGCACAGCAGTTGACGAGGATCAAGCTTAGGAGTCCGATAGGGGGCTACGCAGATTCGAACCCAAGGAGAAGTGCAGATGGCCAAACGTATCCAGTTCAGCGCCCATGGCGGCCCCGAAGTACTTGAATATGTGGACTACACGCCAGCGGAGCCTGGCCCACAGCAGGTTCGGGTGCGCAACGAAGCTATCGGCCTGAACTTCATCGACACCTATTTCCGCAGTGGTCTCTACGCGCCGCCCGCCCTGCCATCGGGCCTGGGTGCGGAAGGCGCTGGCGTGGTGGACGCGGTGGGCAGTGAAGTCAGCCAATTCAAAGTTGGCGACCGCGTGGCCTACGGCAGCGGTCCGCTGGGTGCCTACAGCGAGCTGCATGTGTTGCCTGCCGCCAACCTGGTGCACCTACCGGATGAGATCAGCTTTGAACAGGCCGCCGGTGCCATGCTCAAAGGCCTGACCGTGCAATACCTATTGCGCCAGACCTATGAGCTCAAAGGCGGTGAAACCATTTTGTTCCACGCCGCCGCCGGTGGCGTGGGTTCCCTGGCCTGCCAATGGGCCAAGGCCCTGGGCGTGAAGTTGATCGGTACGGTCAGCTCCCCGGAAAAAGCCGCTTTGGCCAAATCGCTGGGCGCCTGGGAAACCATCGACTACAGCAAGGAGGATGTCGCACAACGCGTACTGGAATTGACTGACGGCAAGAAGTGCCCGGTGGTATATGACGGCGTCGGCAAAGACACCTGGCTGACCTCGCTCGACAGCGTGTCACCGCGGGGCTTGTTGGTGAGCTTCGGCAATGCGTCGGGTGCAGTGGATGGGGTGAACCTGGGGATTCTGTCGGCGAAAGGATCGCTGTACGTGACCCGGCCTACTTTGGCGACCTACGCGAACAACCCGGCGAACTTGCAGGCGATGGCGGACGATCTGTTTTCGATGATCAAAAGTGGCAAGGTGCGCATTGATATCAACCAGCGCTACTCGCTGGCAGAGGCGGCCAAAGCGCAGACGGAGTTGTCGGGGCGGCGCACGACTGGATCGACCATCCTGCTGCCTTAAGATCGTACCCACGCTCTGCGTGGGAATGCATACCGTGACGCTCTGCGTCACAAGCGGACGCAGAGCGTCCAATGCGGCGTTCCCACGCAGAGCGTGGGAACGAGCTGCACCTACGAGGGGCGCACCACATCACCCGTCACCAGGTCCCGAATCAGGCTCGGGTTCTTGCGCCCACCCAAGGCGCCGCCCAACACCAGGTCCACTTGCCCGCGAAAATACTGCTCCACGCGAATCCGCGTGCGGGCTGCCGGGCGGCCCTGTGGGTTGGCCGAGGTGGAAATCAACGGGCCGACCTCGGCGCACAAATCTCTCACCAACGGATGATCACTGACCCGCAGCGCTACGGTGTCGTGCACACCCGTGACCCATTCGGGCAGCAAGTCTTGATGGGGCACCAGCCAGGTATTCGGCCCTGGCCAGGTGCTGGCCATGCGTTCGATCCATGTGTCCGGGAAATCTTCAAACAGAAAGTCGAACTGACGAATATTGTCCGCCACCAGGATCAGGCCTTTGTCGACCGAGCGGTTCTTGATCGCCAGCAGCCGATCCACTGCTTCTTCGTTCCACGGGTCGCAGCCCAGGCCCCAGACCGCTTCGGTCGGATAGGCGATCACCGCGCCTGCGCGAATTTCCCGTGCGGCTTCCAGCACACGCCACCTGTTGACCATTGTTTACTCTCCGGACTAAAGCTCTGGGCAGTTTACCGATCTTCGTTACAAAACCTAGCGCCAAAAACGTCCACTACAAAAGCCGACACCGCGCCAGCCAGCGCCCGCTTTCGCAAATCACCTGGCCCTCCAACTCCAGCTCCGTCAGGGTGGCCAGCACTTGGGACAACGGCCGGCCGCTGGCAATCGCCAAGGCTTCGCTGCTATGCGGTGCCGCGTGCAGCAGCGCCACCAGCGGATGGGTCACGGGCACCGGCGCAGCAGGGGGCAACCGCTGCCAACCGCGCAGGCCTTCAAGAATGTGCTCGATGGTTTCCACCAGCACCGCGCCATCACGGATCAGTTGATGACAGCCCTTGGCGGCGGGGTGGTGGATGGAACCCGGAATCGCGTACACCTCACGCCCTTGCTCCGCCGCCAGGCGTGCGGTGATCAGCGAGCCGCTGGACATACTGGCCTCCACCACCAGCACGCCTAACGACAACCCGCTTATAATCCGGTTGCGCCGTGGGAAATTACCGGCCTGGGGCGCGGTATCCAGTGGAAACTCGGAAACCACGGCGCTGCCTTGGGCGATCATCGCCGCAGCAAGCTTGCGATGGCGCTGTGGATAAAAATTTTCCAGGCCAGTGCCAAGTACGCCGATGGTATGGCCGCCCACGTCCAATGCCGCCTGGTGCGCCGCGCCGTCAATGCCCACCGCCAGCCCACTGGTGATGACAAAACCGGCGCTCGCCAGGCTGCGGGAAAAGGCCGCTGCCGTGTCCATGCCTGGGCGAGAGGCACGCCGGCTTCCGACCATGGCCAACTGTGGTTTTTCCAGAATACCGGGGTCGCCCGCCACGAATAACAACGGCGGCGCATCGTCGATCTGCGCGAGCAACGCCGGGTACTCTGGTTGGTCCCACATCAGCAAATGCTGGGCCGGGCGCGCCAGCCAGGCCAACGTCTCACTGGCACCGTCACGGACTTTGGGGCTACGTCGGGCCTCGGCACTGACGGCGGGCAAACCGAGGGAACGCCAGGCGCTGGCGGGAGCACTCAGGGCCTTGGAAGCGCAACCAAAGGCTTCGATCAACACGTGAAAACGCTTGGGCCCCAGTTCTGGCAGCCTGTGCAAGCGTAGCCGGGCTTCCAGCTCTGCCGGGGAAATATCGCTACTGTTTATCGGATTCATATGATCATCCTTGACCGGAACAAGCTGTGGATAACTCTGTTGGTAACTTATTTAGCAGGCTATTTATTGCGCTTGTTGAGCCGTCTCGAAACGGTCTTGCACGGCCAACGACCTTGAAGCACTGAGCACCAGGGCATAGCTGAGCTTTTCGTAGGTGCGAAACACCAGCAGGGTGCCCGCTCGCTCATCCGGGAGCGGCGTGGGCGTACCGGTGAGTGCGTCTCGCACGGTGGCGCCAGCCTTGATCACCGTCAGCAGTTGGCCTTCCATCAGGCCATCGCGGCGGCCCTTGTTCAGGGTCACAGCATCGAGCACGCCAATCTGCGTGACGCCCTTGGGGATGTCGATGATGTGCCCTGTAATCAAGGGTGCGGGTTTGCAGGGTTCCAGGCTGGCCAAAGCAACGGGAGGCTCGGCGCGCAACAAACGGTCACCCGGGCGAATTTCCTGGGTCACCCGTTGCACTGCCAAGGTGGTGAGGCTGTCGGCAAGCACAAAGCGCGCAGTGCCGATGTCGTCGGCATTGATGCCGAGTAATTCCTGGGTAACGGGGTCGGTGTAGGCCTTGCCCCGCCGAAAGATCCCGTAGCTGGGCTGGGCCGGGTCCAGATGCCCGCGCGCATGCACACGCTCGTCGTTGGCACCCAGCACGCGCCCGCCTTGAGCCGCAATAATATAAGGCGCGTTGTCCAGGTCGTGGGGGGAGTCAAAAATACGGTTGTGCAGTAAAAAATGCTGAATGGCCTGTTGCGCGGCCTGATCCAGACGCTCAGTGGGTTGCACAATCAATGCCGTGGCGAACGGGGCCCACAGCAGCAAGACGAGTAGCGATTTCCTCATGGGGTGAATCTCCTTTATTATGTGCGTTCGCGTGAAATGCCATAGCCTTCGCGGCTTCCGAGCGTTTCACACCGGCCGTATGGGTCCATCCCACCGCCGATTTGTCTCTTCCTCACATGTGCAGCAATTACGCTTATGGCTATTTTGAACATCCTCGAATTTCCCGACTCGCGCCTGCGCACGATCGCCAAGCCGGTGGCCGTAGTGGACGACAAGGTTCGTCAGTTGGTCGATGACATGTTTGAAACAATGTATGAAGCCCCGGGCATCGGCCTCGCCGCTACCCAGGTCAACGTGCACCTGCGTGTCGTGGTCATGGACCTGTCGGAAGATCGCAGCGAACCTCGGGTGTACATCAACCCTGAGTTCGAACCGCTGACCGAAGAGATGGGCGAATACCAGGAAGGCTGCCTGTCGGTGCCGGAGTTCTACGAGAACGTTGAACGCCCGCTGCGCGTGAAGATCAAGGCGCTGGACCGTGACGGCAAGCCGTTTGAGCTGATTGCCGAAGGTCTGTTGGCGGTGTGCATCCAGCATGAATGCGACCACCTCAACGGCAAACTGTTTGTCGATTACCTGTCCACGCTCAAGCGGGACAGGATCAAGAAAAAGCTGGAAAAAAAGCATCGCCAGCAAGCTTGATGCCCTTCTTCCAAAGGCTTGCTGCGGCAAGCCTTTTTCTTTTGTGACTGTTTTTACCGAGAACTCCCATGACCGAGCCATTGCGCATTGTTTTTGCCGGCACTCCTGAATTTGCCGCCGAACACCTCAAGGCGCTGCTTGCCAGCCCTTATGACATCGTCGCGGTGTACACCCAGCCGGATCGCCCGGCCGGTCGCGGGCAAAAACTGATGCCGAGCCCAGTCAAGCAATTAGCACTGGAGCACAACATTCCGGTGCTGCAACCGCCGACCCTGCGTAACGCCGACGCCCAGGCCGAACTGGCCGCGCTGAAGCCGGACCTGCTGGTGGTGGTGGCTTACGGTTTGATCCTGCCTCAGGCTGTGCTGGATATACCGCGCCTGGGTTGCATCAACAGTCATGCTTCACTGCTGCCCCGCTGGCGCGGTGCGGCGCCGATTCAGCGCGCCGTTGAAGCAGGCGACAGCGAAAGCGGCGTGACCGTGATGCGCATGGAGGCCGGCCTGGATACCGGGCCGATGCTGCTCAAAGTCACCACCCGGATCTCCGCCCAAGACACCGGCGGCAGCCTGCACGACCGCCTGGCTGAGCTGGGGCCGCCCGCCGTGATCCAGGCCATCGCTGGCCTGGCTGCCGGCACCCTGCAAAGTGAAATCCAAGACGACAGCCTGGCCACCTACGCCCACAAGCTGAACAAGGACGAAGCGCGCATCGACTGGAGCCGCCCAGCCGTGGAACTGGAGCGCCTGGTACGTGCCTTCAACCCATGGCCGATCTGCCACAGCACCCTGAACCGCGAAGCCTTAAAAGTGTTGGCCGCGACCCTGGCCGATGGCGCAGGCGCTCCCGGCGAGATCATCGGCGCCAGCAAAGACGGCCTGTTGGTGGCTTGCGGTGAACAGGCGCTGTGCCTGACGCGTCTGCAATTGCCCGGCGGCAAGGCGCTGAACTTCAGTGATTTGTTCAACAGTCGTCGTGAGAAATTCGCCCTGGGCACCACGCTTGGAGTGGTCACTCAATGAACCCACGTCTGGCCGCCGCCAAGGCTCTCGCCGCCGTGCTCAACGGCAAGGCTTCGCTGAACAGTTCATTGCCCACGCAGTTGGATAAGGTTGAAGACCGCGATCGGGGGTTTACGCAGGACCTGGCCTTTGGCACCGCCCGTTGGCAGCCACGGTTGTCTGCGTTGGCCGCCAAGCTGCTGCAAAAACCGTTCAAAACGGCGGACGCGGATGTCGAGGCGCTGTTGCTGGTGGGTCTCTACCAGTTGCTCTACACCCGCGTGCCCGCCCACGCCGCCATTGGTGAAACCGTCGGCTGCGCCGACAAGCTGAAAAAACCCTGGGCCAAGGCCCTGCTCAATGCCGTGCTGCGCCGCGCCCAGCGTGAAAGCGAAACGCTGTTGGCCGAGCTGGAACATGATCCGGTGGTGCGCACCGCCCACCCGCGCTGGCTGCAAAAATCCCTGAAGGCCTTTTGGCCCGAGCAATGGGAGGCTATCTGCGCGGCCAACAACGCGCACCCGCCGATGATCCTGCGGGTCAACCGTCGCCACCACAGCCGGGATGCATACCTGCAATTACTCGCCGACGCGGCCATCAACGCCACCCCGTGCGTGTACAGCACGGACGGTATCGTGCTGGAAACCGCCGCCGATGTGCGCAGCCTGCCGGGCTTTGCCCAAGGCTGGATCAGCGTGCAGGACGAGGCCGCGCAATTGGCTGCCGATCTGCTCGATTTGGCCCCCGGCCAGCGCGTACTCGACGCCTGCTGCGCGCCAGGCGGTAAGACGTGTCACATCCTTGAGGTTGAAAAAGACCTGGCCGGTGTGGTGGCTGTGGACCTTGAGGCCAAGCGCCTGGTGCGCGTGCGGGAAAACCTTGCACGCCTGGGCCTCAGCGCCGACCTGATCGCCGCCGACGGCCGCGACACCGCGACGTGGTGGGACGGCAAGCCATTCCAGCGCATCCTGCTGGACGCTCCTTGCTCCGCCACCGGCGTGATCCGCCGTCATCCGGACATCAAGCTGACCCGCCAGCCCGACGACATCGCCGCCCTGGCGTTGTTGCAAGGCGAACTGCTCGACGCGCTGTGGCCAACCCTGGAAGTGGGCGGCATCCTGCTTTACGCCACCTGCTCCACGCTGCCCACCGAAAATACCGAGGTCATCCAAGCCTTCCTCGCCCGCACCAGCGGCGCGCGCGAACTGGACCTCGCCACCAGCGCCGGCATCAAGCAGCCCCACGGCCGCCAACTGCTCGCGCAGGAAGGCGGGCACGATGGCTTCTACTACGCCAAACTGATCAAGATTGCCGCCGCGCGCGGCTGAATGGTTTTAAGGGAGTGACCGGATGAAAATCATCATCCTTGGAGCAGGGCAGGTGGGTGGCACGCTGGCCGAACATTTGGCCGGTGAAGCCAACGACATCACCGTGGTCGACACCGATGCCGAGCGCTTGCGCAACCTGGGCGACCGCCTGGACATTCGTACGGTGCAAGGCCGCGCGTCGTTTCCGACGGTGCTGCGCCAGGCCGGTGCCGACGATGCCGACATGCTGGTGGCTGTGACCAACAGCGACGAGACCAACATGGTCGCCTGCCAGGTCGCCCACACCCTGTTCCACACCCCGACCAAGATCGCTCGGGTGCGCGAAGCGGCTTACCTGACCCGCGCCGGGCTGTTCGACAACGACGCCATCCCGGTAGACGTCCTGATCAGCCCGGAACAGGTGGTGACCCACTACATCAAGCGCCTGATCGAAATTCCAGGTGCGCTACAGGTTATCGACTTCGCTGAAGGCAAAGCGCAACTGGTAGCCGTGAAGGCCTATTACGGCGGGCCGCTGGTTGGCCAGCAATTGCGCCAGCTGCGTGAGCACATGCCGAATGTGGAAACCCGCGTCGCCGCGATTTTCCGCCGTGACCGGCCGATCCTGCCCCAGGGCGATACGGTGATCGAGGCTGACGACGAAGTATTTTTCATCGCCGCCAAGGCGAACATTCGTGCGGTCATGAGCGAAATGCGCAGGCTCGACGAAAGCTACAAACGCATCGTCATCGCCGGCGGTGGGCAGATTGGCGAGCGTTTGGCAGAAGCCATCGAAAGCCGCTACCAGGTGAAGATCATCGAGATGAGCCCGACGCGGTGCCGGCATTTGTCCGACACCCTCGACAGCACTGTTGTACTGCAAGGCAGCGCCTCGGACCGTGACCTGCTGATGGAAGAAAACATCGCCGACGCCGATATCTTCCTGGCCCTGACCAACGATGACGAAGCCAATATCATGTCGTCCTTGCTGGCCAAGCGGCTGGGGGCGAAGAAGGTGATGACCATCATCAACAACCCGGCCTATGTGGACCTGATCCAGGGCGGCGATATCGACATTGCCATCAGCCCGCAGTTGGCGACGATTGGCACCTTGCTCGCCCACGTACGGCGTGGCGACATTGTCAGCGTGCACTCGTTGCGCCGTGGCGCAGCGGAAGCCATCGAGGCGATTGCCCACGGTGACTCCAAGTCCAGCAAAGTGATTGGCAAGGCGATCCGCGATATCGGCCTGCCGCCCGGTACCACCATTGGCGCGATCATTCGCGATGAAGAAGTGATCATTGCCCACGACGACACGGTGATCGCCACCGGAGACCACGTGATTTTGTTCCTTGTGGACAAGAAACATATCCGCGATGTGGAGAAGCTGTTCCACGTGGGGTTGAGCTTTTTCTGATTAAAAATTTGAGTGAGCCTGCCGCCGCCATCGCGGCAAGCCCGCTCCCACATGTGATCGCGTTCCAAGTGTGGGAGCGGGCTTGCCCGCGATGACGATATCGAAACCGCTATATAGCTAAAGGACGCACAGTCATGCTCGAATCCCTGGAAAAAATGCTCGCCAAGGGTGTGGATAATTCGCTGCTGCGCTTTGGCCTGGGCAAGGGTTATCTGGACCTGAAGGACAACGCAACGGCGGCCGAGCATTTGCAGCGATGCGTCGAGTTCGATCCGAAGTATTCAGCGGCGTGGAAGTTGTTGGGCAAGGCGCGGCTGGGATTGGAAGATCGCGCGGCAGCACACCTGGCATGGGAGAAGGGCATCGAAGCCGCCCAGGCCCATGGCGACAAACAGGCCGAAAAAGAAATGACGGTGTTCCTGAAGAAACTTGATCGCCAAACCTGACGTGATCACCTGTGGGAGCTGGCTTGCCTGCGATAGCATCACCTCGGTATATCAGGCACTCCGAGGTGATGCTATCGCAGGCAAGCCAGCTCCCACATTTGATCTCCATTGGG
Organism: Pseudomonas sp. KT_2_4; assembly: GCF_041410225.1. Classification (NCBI taxonomy): domain Bacteria; kingdom Pseudomonadati; phylum Pseudomonadota; class Gammaproteobacteria; order Pseudomonadales; family Pseudomonadaceae; genus Pseudomonas; species Pseudomonas sp. KT_2_4. Next base: position 3,832,813 of record NZ_CP166962.1, on the reverse strand, counting down.
CTGGAGGTCAGCGGTGAGTCAGTACCACCGCGCCTCACCCGGCGGGCGTTTCTTGAAGCGTTTCATGCTCCACATGTACTGGCTTGGGTAAGCACCTACATAGCGCTCAACTACCTTGCTCATCGCCGCACAGGACGTCGCGGTGTCGGTGCTGTACATGTCCTCCGGCGCCGCTTCCAGGATCACCTTGTAGCCCGAGCCGTCCGGCAGCCGCAGGGCATGCAGGAACACACCCACCGCCTTGTGGCCCGCGAGCATGTTCGGCACGAACTTGCTGGTAAGCGCCTGGGTGGCAAAAAACGGTACGAAGATCCCGGCGGACTCAGCCGGCTCCGGGTCGGCAGGAATGCCCACCTGGCCGCCTTTGCGCACTTCCTTGATCACACTGAGAATGCCTTCCTTGGTGGAGGCCGCCACGCGGTTGCCCAGCTGCACGCGTTGTTTGCGCAGCAGTTCGTCCACCGCCTTGAGCTTGGGCGGGCGATAGAAAATGATCGGTTTGCACTGGCTGCAATAGAAGTGGTTCAACACTTCCCAGTTGCCCAGGTGGCTGGTGATGCCCACCACGCCTTTGCCAGAAGCCAGGGCCTCGTGCAGCACTTCCAAGCCCTCGACTTCGCGGACCAGGTCGATGGAGCGCTGCGCCGGCCAGATCCACGCGCAGGCGCTTTCGGTGAGGGACTTGCCGATGTCCATCAGGCTGCGGCCCACCAGGCGCTCGCGTTCTGCAGGGTCCATGTCCGGGAAGCATTTGGAGAGGTTGATCCGCACGGTATCGCGGGAACGGTTGGGGGTTTTCCACATGATCCAGCCGATCCCCGTGCCGACGGCTTGTACGGCGCGCCAGGGCAGCAGGGCAAACAACCGAAGAGCGCCTACCAGCAAGGCGCCTTTAAACTTTTCCACAGGTCACTCCTGATCGTGTGTGGTGCGCAAAGCCGGCATTCTAACCGGCGTTGACCAAGTCCGCGTAACGGTCGCAGTCCTGGGTGTGGTCCATGACCATGCCCGAGGCCTGCATGAAGGCGTAGCAGATGGTCGGTCCGACGAAGGTGAAGCCGGCCTTTTTCAAGGCTTTGCTCATGGCTTGGGCTTCGGGCGTGATCGCCGGGACGTCGCTGCGATCCTTGAAGTGATTGACCTTGGGTTTGCCGCCGACAAACGACCACAGCAACCCCACGGGATCTTCCAGCGCCAGCCAGGCCGCGGCGTTGCGCCGGGTAGCGTTGAGCTTCAAGCGATTGCGCACGATACCCGGGTCCTGCATCAGCACCTCGATTTCGTCATCGCTCAATTGCGCCAGACGCTGCGCGTCAAAGCCGAACAACACCTTTCGATAATGCTCGCGTTTGCGTAAAACGGTGATCCAGGACAGGCCTGCCTGGAACCCTTCGAGCAAAAGCAACTCGAACAAACCCTGCGCATCGCGCAGCGGCGTTCCCCACTCTTGATCGTGATAAGCCATGTACAGCGGATCTTCAGAACACCAAAAGCAGCGTGGCATAAGGCTCCAGGGAGTGGTGGCGGGGCCGAATCGGGTATACTCCCGCTCTTTAAATCGCAGCCCAAGTAACAGGTGAATTTCGTGAGCCAGCCTACGCCAGCCGTGCGTACCTTCCAAGACTTGATCCTCGCCCTCCAGCAATACTGGGCCGAGCAAGGTTGTGTGGTACTTCAGCCCTACGATATGGAAGTAGGCGCCGGCACTTTCCACACCGCTACATTCCTGCGGGCCATCGGCCCGGAAACCTGGAACGCCGCTTATGTGCAGCCCAGTCGCCGCCCGACTGACGGCCGCTACGGCGAAAACCCGAACCGTCTGCAGCACTACTACCAGTTCCAGGTGGTATTGAAGCCCAACCCGGACAACTTCCAGGAGCTGTACCTGGGCTCGCTGAAACATGTCGGCCTGGACCCACTGGTGCACGACATTCGTTTCGTCGAAGACAACTGGGAGTCGCCAACCCTGGGCGCCTGGGGCCTGGGCTGGGAAGTCTGGCTCAATGGCATGGAAGTGACGCAGTTCACTTACTTCCAGCAAGCCGGCGGCATCGAGTGCTACCCGGTCACCGGCGAAATCACCTATGGCCTTGAGCGCCTGGCCATGTACCTGCAAGGCGTGGACTCGGTCTACGACCTGGTATGGGCTGACGGCCCGTTCGGCAAGGTGACTTACGGCGATGTGTTCCACCAGAACGAGGTGGAGCAGTCCACCTACAACTTCGAACACGCCAACGTCGACAAACTGTTCGAACTGTTCGACTTCTATGAAAGCGAAGCCAAGCGTCTGATCGAACTCGACCAGCCGCTGCCGTTGCCAAGCTATGAAATGGTGTTGAAGGCCTCCCATACCTTCAACCTGCTGGACGCCCGCCGTGCCATTTCGGTTACTGCGCGCCAGCAATACATCCTGCGTGTGCGCACCCTGGCGCGTTCCGTCGCCCAAGCCTACCTGCTGGCTCGCGCCAAGCTGGGCTTCCCGATGGCAACCCCGGATTTGCGTGATGAAGTGTTGGCTAAGCTGGAGGCTGCACAATGAGTGCTCAAGATTTCCTGGTTGAACTGGGCACCGAAGAGCTGCCACCCAAGGCCCTCAATACCCTGGCCGATGCATTCCTGGCCGGTATCGAAAAAGGCCTGCAGACCGCTGGCCTGAAGTTTCAAGCCAAGAAGGTCTACGCCGCGCCGCGCCGCCTGGCTGTGCTGCTGACCGCGCTGGAAACCCAGCAGCCGGATCGCAGCATCAACCTGGACGGCCCACCGCGCCAGGCGGCTTTCGACGCCGAAGGCAACCCGACCCAGGCGGCCCTTGGCTTTGCCAAGAAGTGTGGCGTGGAGCTGAGCGAGATCGACCAGAGCGGCCCGAAACTGCGTTTCAGCCAGGTCATCACCGGCAAGCCAACCGCCAGCCTGTTGCCGACCATCGTTGAAGATTCCCTGAACGACCTGCCTATCCCCAAGCGCATGCGCTGGGGTGCGCGCAAGGAAGAGTTCGTGCGCCCAACCCAATGGCTGGTGATGCTGCTCGGCGACCAGGTCATCGATTGCACCATCCTCGCCCAGAAGGCCGGTCGTGACTCCCGTGGTCACCGCTTCCATCATCCAGAAAGCGTGCGCATCACTTCGCCGGCCAACTACCTCAACGACCTGCGCGCTGCTTACGTGCTGGCCGACGCCAATGAGCGTCGCGAGCTGATCAGCAAGCGCACCGAAGAGCTGGCCCGTCTGCAAGAAGGCACCGCCATCGTGCCGCCAAGCCTGCTCGACGAAGTGACCGCCCTGGTGGAATGGCCGGTGCCGCTGGTGTGCTCGTTCGAAGAGCGTTTCCTCGACGTGCCGCAAGAAGCCTTGATCACCACCATGCAGGACAACCAGAAGTACTTCTGCCTGCTGGACGTGGACGGTAAGTTGTTGCCGCGTTTTATCACCGTGGCCAACATCGAAAGCAAAGACCCACAGCAGATCATCGCCGGTAACGAAAAAGTCGTGCGCCCGCGCCTGACCGACGCCGAGTTCTTCTTCAAGCAAGACAAGAAGCAGAAGCTGGAAGACTTCAACCTGCGCCTGCAAAACGTGGTGTTCCAGGAAAAACTCGGCAGCGTCTACGACAAGGCCGTGCGTGTTTCCAAGCTGGCGGCCTACATTGCCCCACGTATCGGCGGCGACGCAGCCTGGGCAGCGCGTGCTGGCTTGCTGTCCAAGTGCGACCTGGCCACCGAGATGGTCGGCGAGTTCCCAGAGATGCAAGGCGTGGCTGGTTACTACTACGCCCTCAACGACGGCGAGCCGGATGATGTCGCCCTCGCCCTGAACGAGCAGTACATGCCGCGCGGTGCCGGTGCAGAACTGCCGAGCACCCTGACCGGTGCGGCCGTGGCCATTGCCGACAAGCTGGACACCCTCGTGGGTATCTTCGGTATCGGCATGCTGCCCACCGGCAGCAAAGACCCGTATGCCCTGCGCCGTGCGGCCTTGGGCGTGCTGCGTATCCTGATCGACAAAAAGCTGGACCTCGACCTGACCCAGGCCGTGGTATTTGCCGTCGGCCAGTTCGGCACCAAGGTCAAGCAAGCCGGCCTGGCCGAGCAAGTGCTGGAGTTTGTGTTCGATCGCCTGCGTGCGCGTTATGAAGACGAAGGCGTGGACGTTTCCGTCTACCTGTCGGTACGTGCCCTGCAACCGGGCTCGGCACTGGACTTCGACCAGCGTGTACAAGCCGTGCAAGCGTTCCGCAAGCTGCCGGAAGCCGATGCCCTGGCCGCCGTGAACAAGCGCGTGTCGAACCTGTTGAGCAAGGCCGACAACCTCGGCACTGCCGAAGTCGACCCGGGCCTGTTTGCCGATGCCAAGGAGTTCTCGCTGAACTCAGCCATCGCCAAGGCCGAGAACGCCGTGAAGCCGCTGATCGCTGAGCGTAACTACGCTGAAGCGTTGGCGCGCCTGGCGTCCTTGCGTGAGCCGGTGGATGCGTTCTTCGAAGCGGTGATGATCAATGCCGATGATGCTGGCGTGCGCAAAAACCGCTACGCCATGCTGGCGCGCCTGCGTGGCTTGTTCATCAATATCGCCGACATCTCCGTACTGGGCTGATCATGTTGAAACTGCTGATTCTCGATCGGGACGGGGTGATCAACTACGACTCCGACGCTTACATCAAGTCGGTGGAGGAGTGGATCCCGCTGCCCGGTTCGATCGAGGCCATCGCGCAGTTGAGCAAAGCCGGCTGGACGGTGGCCATCGCCACCAACCAGTCCGGCATCGCCCGCGGTTACTACGACATCGCGACCCTGGAGGCCATGCACGCGCGTTTGCGCGCGTTAGTGGCCGAGCAGGGCGGCGAGGTGGGGCTGGTGGTCTACTGCCCCCACGGGCCGGACGAAGGCTGCGATTGCCGCAAGCCCAAGCCTGGCATGTTGAAAATTATTGCAGAACATTACAAGGTGCCCTTGGCTGGGATATGGTTCGTCGGGGACAGCCTCGGTGACCTGGAGGCGGCCAAAGCCGTCGACTCTCAGCCAGTTTTGGTTAAAACCGGAAAAGGCGAAAAGACCCAGGCTAAAAACCTGCCGGTAGGCACCTTGATTTTTGACGATCTGGCGGCCGTTGCCGCAGAACTTATCAACAACTAGCCGCCCTCGACTTCCTGACCAAGGACTGTTCGGGAGTGCGCTTTTAGCAGGCGGGCCGTGTCCCGCAACGGTAAATGCCGCCATGTCGATCTTGCAGGCCATCAGAACCTTTTTCTTTTACCTGCTGCTGGGCACCAGTTCGTTTCTCTGGTGCACCCTGAGCTTTTTTATTGCACCGTTCCTTCCCTTCAAGGCGCGCTATCGCTTTATCAACGTCTACTGGTGCCGCTGCGCGTTGTGGCTGAGCAAGGTGTTCCTGAATATTCGTTTCGAGGTCAAGGGCGCTGAAAACGTTCCTGATCAACCGTGCGTGATTCTCTCGAACCATCAGAGCACCTGGGAGACGTTCTTCCTCTCGGCGTATTTCTCGCCGTTGAGCCAGGTGCTCAAGCGCGAGCTTCTGTATGTGCCATTCTTCGGCTGGGCCATGGCCATGTTGCGTCCGATCGCCATCGACCGGGACAACCCCAAGGCTGCGCTCAAGCATGTCGCGAAGAAGGGCGATGAGTTGCTCAAGGACGGCGTCTGGGTGCTGATCTTTCCCGAGGGCACGCGGGTGCCCTACGGCACCGTGGGTAAGTTCTCACGGGGTGGTACCGCCCTGGCGGTCAACGCCAACCTGCCTGTGCTGCCAATTGCGCATAACGCCGGCAAGTTCTGGCCCAAGACTGGCTGGGCTAAACGCCCAGGCACTATCACCGTAGTGATCGGCGAACCGATGTACGCAGAAGGCGAAGGACCACGTGCCATCGCCGCCCTGAACGACCGCGCTGCGGCGTGGAATGAGGCGCAGCAACGGGCCATGGGCTCCCTGCCTCCGGAACCTGTGGTGGTGGAGACGCCGGCCGTTTGAGCATCTGTGGATAACCTGTGTACGCTTTGTTGGCGAATTGGCTTTTTTGCTTCATAACAAGCTGATTTACCTACATATTTCTGAAGCTCATAAAATTCAGAAAAACGTGCATAAGTTTTTTCTTCATAAAAAAACCGGTCCTTGTGACCGGTTTTTTATGCACAGCAGAAAAGCCGCTTTTTCAGTCCTCCAATAACGGCAGCAGCAGGATAAACGTCGAGCCCTTGCCCAGCTCACTTTCACACACGATGCGCCCACCGTGCCGCTCCAACACTGCTTTAACCATGGTCAGCCCCAGTCCAAGCCCCTCACTGCCTTGAGCCGAATCGAAACGTCGGTATTGGTTAAACAACTCCGGCAGATCCTCAGGCGCAATCCCCGGTCCCTGGTCGCTTATCCTGCATTCCAACCAACCTTGCGCACTGCCATGCCTCAACCTGACGGTGGTACCGGATGGGGAGTATTTGATCGCGTTCTCCAGCACATTGAACAACGCCCGAGTGAGCAGCGATTGGTCAGCGTAGACCATGGCCTCGTCCGCCTCATCCAGGTCGTGAACCAAATGGATGCCCTTCAACTGCGCAATCACCGCCACTTGATCAAAGGCGTCCATCACCAGCATGGCAAACAGGGTGGGCTGGAACTGGTAACCGTCCGCTTCAGCCTTGGCCAATTGCACAAAGGATTCAGTCAGGCTCAAGGCCCGCCGCACCTGCTGTTCGATCTGGGTAAACACCGGGGACTCCCCGTTGTGCACGTCCAACAGGGCAAGGATCGCTGAGTGCGGTGCACGCAGGTCGTGGGAAAGGAAACGCAGCATCGTCTCGCGGTGCTGCTGGGCTTCACGCTCCTTGCTCAGGTCCGTGAGGCTCAACAACCAGCCGAGGGCAAAATCCCCTTCGGCAGGCAGCAAAGGGGCTAGCTCCATGCGCAAACTGCGTTGGTGGATATCGCGAAACTCGACCAGTTCCAGTGCCGATAGGGCAGGGCGTACACCATTGTGCAGCGGGGGATAGCCTAGATCGGCGAGCTGTTCGACGAGGTTTTCGCCGACCAGGTCATTGCCGAATACTTCACGGGCCACGCGGTTGGCCAACAGGATGCTGCCCTGAGGGTCGGTGATCAGCGTTGCTACCGGCAGGCACTCCAGCCCGTCAGCCATAAAGCGCCGCGTATCGCGTGTACGACTGACGGCTTGTTCAAGGGCAAAGATCCGCCCTTGCAGCACATCGCCCTTACTGGCGGGCGCGCGACGACGTTCCGGAAGCACCTTGGGTTCGTTATCCAGACGTGCCAGTTCCCAGCCAAAGTAGGCGAGAATTACGCTCAGACGTCGCCAATTCCAGATCAGGTAACTCAGCAACAAACCGATCAGGCATGCTGCGGGGCTCCACCAGTGGCCCAGGCGCAATAAGCCCCATGAGCCCAGCAAAGCCACGGCCATGCACGCCAAGGTCATCCACAGGGCGTAACGGGGGCGCACAAGCAGAAGGCCCAGCAGCAGGGCCACCAGGGACGTTGCCAGCAACGCCGCGAACCAGCCGGGCAGATCGACGATGCTGCGACCCTGCAATAAACCATTCAGTACTTCAGCCTGGATCTCAACCCCCGCAGTGGTGCCCACGGTGGAAGAGAGCGGCGTCACGAAACGATCGGCCATGCCATAGGCTGAGGCGCCGATCAGAACCAGGCGACCCCGCAGCGACTCGGGAGCTACCTCGCCGCGTAGTACGCTGACGTAGGACAGACTGGGAAAATGGTCTGGTTCCGAAGTGAACGGCACACGAATCTCATGTTCCTGATGCCAGTGCCCTCCAGTAGGCTCTTGTGGCAGGCCCGGCATCGTCTCGGCATGCTCGCTCATGGCGAACGCCAGCCACGCCAACTGAGGAAGCGTGCTCCCCGGCGGGCCTTCACGTAGATACACGCTGCGCACCACACCGTCGTTGTCCGCTTCGACGTTGATGTGACCAACACCCTTGGCGCACTTGAGCAGTGGCGACAACGGCGCTATGGGAGCCTTGGGGCTGACGCTGCTGTCTCCGGCGATGGGCAGCAATACATTGCCGGCTTTGCATACGGCATCGGCCAGGCGCTGCTCGTCATGACTGTGGTCGGTCTCACTGAAGATCACATCCAACAAAATGCCCGCCGGCTGTGCGGCGTTCACGCGTTCAATCAGCTCGGCATGTACGCTGCGCGGCCAAGGCCATGGGCCAAGTGCTTCCAGGCTGGGTGCGTCGATGGTCACCAGGACGATGCGTGGATCTACCGGCAAGGGCGTGAGGCGGCGCAGGCTGTCATAGAGCGGATTATTGAGCGCTAAGCCAGCGCTCAAGGATAAGTAGGCCGTAAAGGGCAGGAGTACCAAACCGATCAGCAGCCATTCACGAACCAACCCATGGAACAAAAGCTGGGCCTGGGTAGGTTGGCGTTTCTCGGTTTTGCGCCAGAGCTTCACAGGGCTAGCGCCATGAGGGGGCCAAGGCATTGATGGTCGTTAAGTAAAGATGTCATAAGCCCAGGATCCCTCTCCATGGGGTTGCGATGAAGTGCATGCGGTGTTCTGAAACCAGTGAAGCTTATTTCGGTCTCATTGGAGGACTTCCCACGACCGCGCAATGAACGATACCGCACATTGGAGCGGGCATAACGCCCCGGCGAGGCGATCACACCGACCCTTTTCCGGAACGACAGGAGCCGGTATCTTCTTTGAGGATCGTAGTGGATTGAGTTTACGGCGCTTTCAGCGTATCGAGAGATCCAGGCACTGTAGAATCCGTCCATAATTATTCAGATTCATAGGCCGGCATTTGTACAGCATGTGCCCCCATTCAAGCTCTCGTATTTTTGTAGGAAGGACCCCGCCCATGCGTGTCGCAATACTGGATGACGAACCCGCAGAGTTGCGACGGGTGGAACAGACACTGCGACAGATTCCCGGTCCGGCTGAACAGCCCTGGTCCCTGCATTTTTTTGAACGTGGCGAAGACCTGCTACGCCAGCTACGTCGGGAAACCTTTGACCTGCTGATCCTCGACTGGCAACTGCCGGATATCTCCGGGATCGCGTTATTGCGCTGGACCCGCGAGCACATGGAGTCGCCTCCCGCCGTTATCATGCTCACCAGTCGCGATGCCGAAAGCGATATCGTGACGGCGTTGAACAGCGGGGCGGACGACTATGTCAGCAAGCCGTTTCGGCCCAACGAACTCAAAGCCCGAGTCAGCGCCGTGCTGCGGCGCCACGGTTTGCAAAAGTCGGCTACCCAGGAAGTGCAGAGCTTTAACGATCTGACGTTCGACGATGCCGAACTGACCGTCACCCGAGCGGGCAAGCCCATTAACCTGACAGAACGGGAATACCGTTTGGCAAGTTGTCTATTTGCCAACCTGGCCCGGCCGTTGTCTCGCGAGTATCTCTATGAGCGGTTCTGGAGCCACGAAGAAATGGTGTCGTCGCGGCCGTTGGACACGCATATCTACCGCCTGCGCAACAAGCTAGGGCTGACCGCGGATCGCGGTTGGCAGCTGTTGACGATCTATGGGTACGGGTATCGGTTGGAGAGTGTGACACCCGCTGTGGAAAGTTAAATAGCCTGATGTTCCACGTGGAGCATTTAAAAAATGCGCGACTACGAACCAACAAAAAAGGCCAACGCTGAGCGTTGGCCTTTTGTTTTTAGCAGATGTTCCTGATCAGAAGTCCAGGTTAGACACCGCCAAAGCATTGCTCTCGATGAAGTCACGACGAGGCTCGACCGCATCACCCATCAGGGTGTTGAAGATCTGGTCGGCGCCAATGGCGTCTTCGATGGTCACGCGCAGCATGCGACGTTGAGCAGGGTCCATGGTGGTTTCCCACAGCTGATCCGGGTTCATCTCGCCCAGACCTTTATAGCGCTGGATGGTATGACGCTTGGTGCTTTCCGCCATCAACCAGTCCAAGGCTTCCTTGAACTCCTTGACCTGCTTCTTGCGCTCGCCACGCTGAATGTAAGCACCGTCGTCCAGCAGGGTGCTCAATTGCGCGCCGAGGGTAACCACGGTCTTGTAGTCGTTGCTACCGAAGAAGTCGCGGTTGAAGGTGACGTAATTGGACAGGCCGTGGGAGATCAGTTCGACCTCTGGCAGCCATACGTTACGTTCACGGTCCTCACGCAGGCTGGCTTTGTACACCAGGCCAGACTTCTCCACAGTACGCAGGCGCACTTCGTATTGGGCCAGCCAATCCTGCATGGCGGCGTGATCGCCCAACTGCTCCAGGCTCACGGCCGGCAGGTAGATGAAGTGCTCGGTCAGCTCCTGAGGGTACAGGCGCGACAAACGCTTGAGTGTCTTCATGACCATGCGGAAGTCGTTGACCAGTCGCTCCAGCGACTCACCGGAGATACCCGGCGCTTCGTCATTCAAGTGCAGGCTGGCATCTTCCAGGGCCGACTGCGTCATGTACTCTTCCATGGCGTCGTCGTCTTTGATGTATTGCTCTTGCTTGCCCTTTTTCACTTTGTACAACGGCGGCTGGGCGATGTAGATGTAGCCACGCTCGATCAGCTCCGGCAACTGACGGAAGAAGAAGGTCAGCAGCAGGGTGCGGATGTGCGAACCGTCGACGTCAGCATCGGTCATGATGATGATGTTGTGGTAACGCAGCTTGTCGATGTTGTACTCATCGCGGCCAATACCGCAGCCCAACGCCGTGATCAAGGTGCCGACTTCCTGGGAGGAAATCATCTTGTCGAAGCGGGCCTTCTCAACGTTGAGGATCTTACCCTTCAACGGCAGGATGGCCTGGGTGCGACGGTTACGACCCTGCTTGGCGGAACCGCCAGCAGAGTCACCTTCCACCAGGTACAGTTCGGAGAGGGCAGGGTCCTTCTCCTGGCAGTCAGCCAGTTTGCCTGGCAGGCCGGCGATATCCAGCGCGCCTTTGCGGCGGGTCATTTCACGGGCCTTCCGTGCGGCTTCACGGGCGCGTGCAGCATCGATCATCTTGCCGACAACCAGCTTGGCTTCGTTCGGGTTTTCCAACAGGAAGTCGGAGAAGTACTTACCCATTTCCTGTTCAACCGCAGTCTTCACTTCGGAAGACACCAGCTTGTCTTTGGTCTGGGAGCTGAACTTCGGATCCGGTACCTTGACCGAGATGATCGCCGTCAGGCCTTCACGGGCATCGTCACCGGTGGTGGCGACTTTATGTTTCTTCGCCAAGCCTTCCGCTTCGATGTAGGTGTTCAGGTTACGCGTCAGCGCAGAACGGAAACCCACCAGGTGAGTACCGCCATCGCGTTGTGGAATGTTGTTGGTGAAGCACAACAGGTTCTCGTTGAAGCTGTCGTTCCACTGCAGGGCGATTTCCACGCCGATGCCATCTTCACGCTGGATGTTGAAGTGGAACACCTGGTTGACCGCGGTCTTGTTGGTGTTCAGGTATTCAACGAACGCTCGCAGGCCACCTTCATACTTGAACAGCTCTTCCTTGCCGCTGCGCTCATCCTTGAGGACGATGCCGACACCGGAGTTAAGGAAAGACAGTTCGCGAATCCGCTTGGCCAGGATGTCCCAGCTGAAGTGGATGTTTTTGAAGGTTTCTTCCGATGGCTTGAAGTGGATCTGGGTACCGGTGGTTTCACTGTCACCGACGATTTTCATCGGCTCCTGTGGTACGCCGTGGACGTAGGTCTGCTCCCAAATCTTGCCGCTACGGCGGACAGTGAGGATCAGTTCTTCGGACAGGGCGTTCACTACCGACACACCTACACCGTGTAAACCACCGGATACTTTATAGGAGTTGTCGTCGAACTTACCGCCAGCGTGGAGCACGGTCATGATGACCTCTGCCGCCGAAACGCCTTCTTCTTTGTGCACGTCTACCGGGATGCCACGACCGTTGTCACGCACGGTGATGGATTCATCCGGGTGGATGATAATGCTGATGTCGTCGCAGTGACCGGCCAGAGCTTCGTCGATGGAGTTATCGACCACCTCGAACACCATGTGGTGCAGACCGCTACCATCATCGGTGTCGCCAATGTACATACCGGGACGTTTGCGTACGGCATCCAAACCTTTCAGCACTTTAATGCTGGTCGAGTCGTACGTGTTTTCTTCGCTCATGCCTTCACTCCCGATGGTCGTGGGTCTGGGTGATACGGCCTTGTTCCACGTGGAACAAAGCGACTGGCGTTTCCGTCTGCCAGCCTTCCCTCAATAATTCGTGGTCTACACAGGTGATAAACACCTGGCAGCGTAAGTCTTCCAACAAGCGGCATAGCGAGCGGCGGTGCTGCTCGTCGAGCTCTGACGGCAAGTCATCCACCAAATAAATGCACTGACCGCGTCGAGCCTGGCTAACCAAATGGCCCTGCGCGATACGCAACGCACAGACCACTAGCTTCTGCTGGCCGCGAGACAATATATCCGCAGCATTGTGTGCACCTAATCTAAGGCGCAAATCAGCGCGCTGGGGGCCAGCCTGGGTGTGTCCGATTTGCTGATCCCGTTGCAAGGACGTTGCGAGCACTGCACTCAGCTCACGTTCTTTGTCCCAACCCCGGTAATAACTCAGCGTCAGGCCCTCGAGGTCCAACAACTCGCTCAAGGTCTGCTCAAAGACTGGTTTCAAGGCTTTGATATAGGCGCGGCGGTATTCATCTATTTCGTCGCTGGCCAGGCACAGTTCACGGTCCCAGGCTGCTTGCGAAGCGGCGTCAAGTGTACCATGCCGCAGCCATGAGTTCCGCTGCCGCAGGGCCTTCTGCAGGCGCTGCCAAGTGGCCATGAAGCGGGGTTCCACGTGGAACACGCCCCAGTCGAGGAATTGCCGACGGATTTTCGGGGCACCTTCCAGCAATCGAAAGCTGTCGGGGTTGATCAGTTGCAACGGCAGGATCTCTGCCAGTTGCGCTGCGCTGCGCGCATTTTGCCCGTCGATTCGGATCTGAAATTCCCCACCACGATCACGCGATATCCCCAGGCTGCTATGACCGCCCTCAGCCAGTTCCACTTGGCCAAATACGGTACAGGCCAATTGTTCGTACTGAATCACGGGTAACAAACGGGCACTGCGGAAGGAACGCGCAAGCCCCAGCAGATGGATGGCTTCCAGCACACTGGTTTTGCCACTGCCATTGGCGCCATGGAGGATATTGATGCGGGGGGAAGGGGAGAAGGTCACCGGGTGCAGATTGCGCACCGCGGTGACCGAGACGCGACTGAGGGACATCTAGCTTCTGCTGAGCATGATTACAGGCGCATCGGCATGACAACGTAAGCCGAGTCGTCGTTGTCGGATTCTTGTACCAGGGCGCTGCTGTTGGAGTCCGACAGGATCAGACGAACCTGTTCGGTAGTCATAACACCCAGCACGTCCAACAGGTAGCTCACGTTAAAGCCGATTTCCAGCGATGCGCCGTTGTAGTCGACACCCACTTCTTCTTCCGCCTCTTCCTGTTCCGGGTTGTTGGCCTGGATTTTCAGTTGACCGTTGGCCAGCTGCAGGCGAATACCACGGTACTTTTCGTTGGACAGAATCGCAGTACGGCTAAAGGCTTCACGCAGAGCCTGACGATCACCGACCACCAGCTTGTCGCCACCTTTAGGCAACACACGCTCGTAGTCCGGGAACTTACCGTCTACCAACTTGGAGGTGAAGGTGAACTCACCGGTGGTCGCGCGAATGTGGTGCTGGCCCAACACGATGCTGACGTTGCCGTCCGGCTCGCTGAGCAAGCGCGCCAGTTCAAGGATACCTTTGCGTGGAACGATTACCTGGTGACGATCCGGCTGACCGATATCGGCACGCATCGAGCACATCGCCAGGCGGTGACCGTCGGTGGCTACAGCACGGATGATGCCTTCCGAGACTTCCAGCAGCATACCGTTGAGGTAGTAACGCACGTCCTGCTGGGCCATTGCGAAGCTGGTGCGCTCGATCAAACGACGCAGCTTGCTTTGCTCCAGGCTGCACGTCAGCGAGCCAGGGCCTTCTTCTACGGTTGGAAAGTCATTGGCCGGCAAGGTCGACAGGGTGAAACGGCTACGGCCTGCCTTGACCACCAACTTCTGCTCATCCACCTTGATGTCGATCAGCGCATCGTTAGGCAGGCTTTTGCAGATATCCATCAGCTTGCGCGCCGGCACGGTGATCTCGCCGGGTTCGGCAGGCTCTTCGAGCTGGACACGACCCACCAGTTCGACTTCCAGGTCGGTACCGGTCAAGGACAACTGTTGCCCCTCGACCACCAGTAATACGTTGGAAAGCACCGGCAAGGTCTGTCGGCGCTCGACGACGCCTGCGACCAGTTGCAGGGGTTTCAACAGGGCTTCGCGTTGAATGGTGAAATGCATGGTCTAGTCCCTTGCCTTAATAAGCTGCGCTGGTGTCATCACGTAGTCAGTGTACGCAGCAGGTTCTTGTAGTCCTCGCGAATATCCGCGTCGGATTCCTTAAGTTCATTGATCTTGCGGCATGCGTGCAAGACCGTGGTGTGGTCGCGTCCGCCAAACACATCACCGATTTCCGGCAGGCTGTGGTTGGTCAACTCCTTGGAGAGGGCCATGGCAACCTGGCGTGGACGTGCCACCGAGCGCGAACGGCGCTTGGACAGCAGGTCGGAAATCTTGATCTTGTAGTACTCGGCCACGGTACGCTGGATGTTATCCACACTCACCAGCTTGTCCTGCAAGGCCAACAAGTCTTTCAAGGACTCGCGAATCAGCTCGATGGTGATATCGCGACCCATGAAGTGCGAGTGGGCGATGACCCGCTTGAGCGCGCCTTCCAGCTCACGCACGTTGGAACGGATGCGTTGGGCGATGAAGAACGCAGCATCGTGAGGCAGATCGACTTTAGCCTGGTCGGCCTTCTTCATCAGGATCGCAACGCGGGTTTCCAGCTCCGGTGGCTCCACGGCAACCGTCAGGCCCCAGCCGAAACGAGACTTCAGACGTTCTTCCAGGCCTTCGATTTCCTTCGGGTAACGGTCACTGGTCAAGATGACCTGCTGGCCACCTTCGAGCAGGGCGTTGAAGGTGTGGAAGAACTCCTCTTGGGAACGTTCCTTGCGGGCAAAGAACTGAATGTCATCGATCAACAAGGCATCAACGGAGCGGTAGAAACGTTTGAACTCGTTGATGGCGTTGAGCTGCAAGGCCTTGACCATGTCGGCCACGAAGCGCTCCGAATGCAGGTAAACCACCTTGGCATTCGGGTTCTTCTTTAATAGGTGGTTACCGACGGCGTGCATCAAGTGCGTCTTACCCAAGCCCACGCCGCCATAAAGGAAGAGCGGGTTGTAACCATGCTTGGGGTTATCGGCGACCTGCCAGGCGGCCGCTCGGGCCAGCTGGTTGGACTTGCCTTCGACAAAGTTCTCGAAGGTAAACGTGCGGTTCAGGTAACTGGTGTGCTTGAGCGCGCCTTCTACCTGCACAGTACGTTGCTCGGAGCGCACGGGCGCCTGTTGAGAGCTGGCACCGGCCATCGGGTCGAAGCTGTCGCGGGACGGCTCTTCATTCTCTGGCGCATTATTTTTGCGCGACGACGGCTTGGACGGCGCAGCTGTCGGTGCAGGTGCTGCGGCGACAGGCGCCACTGCAGCTTGGGCTTGCGACGCGGCGGCGGCCAATGGCGCATTCGGCGCGGCGCGAGGAGCTGAGCTGCGCTTGCTGCCTATTAACAAGGAGAGAGCAGGCGCCAGGCCGTTGCCATGTTCGTCGAGCAATTCGAGAACGCGGCCCAGGTACTTCTCGTTGACCCAGTCGAGGACAAAACGATTGGGCGCATAGACACGCAACTCGTCGCCTTCGGCTTCGACCTGTAGCGGACGGATCCAGGTGTTGAATTGCTGGGCAGGCAGCTCATCGCGCAAAAGCTCCACGCACTGCTGCCAAAGTTCCACTGACACGGATATCCCCTAAGTTGAAAGCCGGTGAGGCAAAAACAGCCGCCATTGTAGCGGCCAGCCGTCCACTTATCCACATGTAGGTTGTTCACAGGCCACCCAAAATCAATGCGTTAACCGCAAAAAATGCGACCAGTGGTCTGTGCATAAGCTCTGTGGATAAACCCACCTAAGCTCGTTGTACAAGTGGGGTCGAAAGTCTGTGGGTAACCGGCCTGTGGATAAGTAGCTGTTCCACACACAGCTTATCCGATAGCGCAGCACAGGCAGAGCACCGCTTCTCCCCCGTGTTGTCATTCTCTGTACAACACGTGGAACAAGGGCTCAAGGCAGTTATCCACAGATGATCGCGTCCCTAGCTTTTATAAGCTTTACAGAAAAGCTTTAAATAACTTCCTTCTTTATTTTTATATCTATCGCATGGCAGATGGAAGTCAGACGGGGAGAAGGGCGCCAGGACCCCGTCGACATCTAATTAAAGGAAAAGCTGGTTGGAAATTGACCTAGAGGCTTGCTTTCTCTAGAATCGCCGGTCTCTTAAAACGGGGGCCATTCCGGCCCGTTGTGGACGAACCAGGTAACAACGCCATGAAACGTACTTTCCAACCAAGCACCATCAAACGCGCCCGTACTCACGGCTTCCGTGCTCGCATGGCTACCAAGAACGGCCGTGCTGTCCTGTCGCGTCGCCGCGCCAAAGGTCGTGCGCGTCTGGCAGTTTGATAATCCGGTACTGGTGGTGAGTCAGGACTTCAGTCGGGAAAAGCGTCTGCTAACCCCCCGGCATTTCAAGGCAGTCTTTGACTCCCCCACCGGCAAGGTTCCGGGGAAAAATCTCCTGCTCCTTGCGCGTAACAACGATCTTGATCATCCCCGTCTCGGGTTGGTGATCGGCAAGAAGAGCGTAAAGCTCTCCGTTGAGCGCAATCGCCTCAAGCGTCTGATGCGCGAATCGTTTCGCCTCCACCAGGACACTCTGGTTGGTTGGGATATTGTTATCGTCGCGCGCAAAGGCTTGGGTGATGTAGAAAACCCCGAATTGATTCAGCATTTCGGCAAGCTCTGGAAACGTTTGGCGCGTACCCACAAGCCAGCACCAGCAGTCAGCACCGAAACTGTAGGGGTAGACAGCCTTGATGCGTAAACTGGCAATCGTTCCGATCCAGTTTTATCGCTATGCCATTAGTCCTCTGATGGCCAGCCACTGTCGTTTCTACCCCAGTTGTTCCTGCTACGCGTTAGAGGCCATAGAAAATCATGGTCTTCTGCGCGGTGGCTGGCTGACCTTTCGTCGTTTAGGTCGCTGTCATCCGTGGAATCCCGGTGGTTATGACCCGGTTCCACCTATCCCTACCTCCCGTTCTTCTTCGATGGCCGAGTAATCATGGATATTAAACGCACAATCCTGATCGTCGCCCTGGCAATCGTGTCCTATGTCATGGTCCTTAAATGGAACCAGGACTACGGTCAGGCTGCCCTGCCGACTCAGAATGTTGCTACCAATCAGGCTGCGCCGGCTATTCCGGACACCCCGCTGGGTAACAATGCGTCCGCGAGTGCCGATGTTCCCAGCGCGAATGGCGAGACAAGTGCCCCGTTAGAAACGCCAGTGGTCACCAACAAAGACCTCATCCACGTAAAAACGGATGTGCTCGACCTGGCTATCGACCCACAAGGTGGTGATATCGCACAGCTGAAGCTGCCGCTTTATCCACGTCGCCAAGACCATCCGGATGTGCCGTTCCAACTGTTCGATAACGGCGGTGAACGTACCTATCTGGCGCAAAGCGGCCTGACCGGCACCAATGGTCCGGATGCACGTGCTACCGGTCGTCCGGTTTATTCGACCGAGCAGAAGACTTATCAACTGGCAGACGGCCAGAACCAGTTGAACGTCGACCTGAAATTCAGCCTCGACGGTGTCAACTACATCAAGCGTTTCAGCTTTACCCGCGGTTTGTACGATTTGAAGGTCACTTACCTGATCGACAACACCAGCGACAAAGCCTGGAGCGGCAACCTGTTTGCCCAGCTCAAGCGTGACGCCAGCTCCGATCCGTCTTCCAGCACCGCCACCGGTACCGCCACTTACCTGGGCGCCGCCCTGTGGACAAGTAACGAGCCGTACAAAAAAGTGTCGATGAAAGATATCGACAAGGGCTCGCTGAAAGAAACCGTCCAAGGTGGCTGGGTAGCGTGGCTGCAGCACTATTTCGTGACCGCCTGGATTCCTAACAAGGGTGACGCGAACCTGGTTCAGACCCGCAAGGACAGCCAGGGCAACTACATCATTGGTTTCACTGGCCCGGCGTTGACCGTCGCTCCAGGTGCCAAGGCTGAAACCAGCGCTACCCTGTACGCCGGCCCTAAAAGCCAGGCGGTACTGAAAGAGTTGTCCCCAGGCCTGGAATTGACTGTGGACTACGGCTTCCTGTGGTTCATTGCCCAGCCGATCTTCTGGCTGTTGCAGCATATCCACAGCATCGTCGGTAACTGGGGCTGGTCGATCATCTTCCTGACCATGCTGATCAAAGGGCTTTTCTTCCCTCTGTCGGCAGCCAGCTACAAGTCGATGGCGCGTATGCGCGCCGTGGCCCCGAAACTGGCCGCGCTGAAAGAACAACATGGTGATGACCGGCAGAAAATGTCGCAGGCCATGATGGAGCTGTACAAGAAAGAGAAGATCAACCCGCTGGGTGGATGCTTGCCGATTCTGGTACAGATGCCGGTGTTCCTGTCGCTTTACTGGGTATTGCTGGAAAGCGTTGAAATGCGCCAGGCGCCGTTCATGCTGTGGATAACTGACCTGTCGATCAAAGACCCGTTCTTTATCCTGCCGATCATCATGGGCGCGACCATGTTTATCCAGCAGCGTCTGAACCCAACCCCGCCGGATCCGATGCAGGCCAAGGTAATGAAAATGATGCCAATCATCTTCACCTTCTTCTTCCTGTGGTTCCCTGCTGGCTTGGTACTGTACTGGGTGGTCAACAACGTGTTGTCGATCTCTCAACAGTGGTACATCACACGTAAAATCGAAGCGGCTACCAAAAAAGCCGAGGCGTAATTTACTCTGTGGATAACCACTCAAGACGCCCCCTAGTGGGGCGTTTTGCTTTCCGTCACTTTTGTTCTGGAACCTGCTGATGAGCGCTCCTCGTGAAACCATCGCTGCTGTCGCTACCGCTCAAGGTCGGGGCGGTGTCGGCATCGTTCGAATTTCCGGGCCATTGGCGGGCGTGGCAGCCAAGGCTATCAGCGGCCGGGAGCTGAAACCCCGTTATGCCCATTACGGCCAGTTCCTGGATGCCGACCACAGCGTATTGGACGAGGGGCTGGCCATCTATTTTCCAGGGCCAAACTCGTTCACCGGTGAAGATGTCCTTGAACTACAAGGGCACGGTGGTCCTGTGGTGTTGGACATGCTGCTGCAGCGCTGCTTGCAATTGGGTTGCCGCCTGGCCAGACCCGGGGAATTCAGCGAACGCGCATTCTTGAACGATAAGCTCGACCTGGCCCAGGCCGAAGCTATCGCTGATTTGATCGAAGCCAGTTCTGCACAGGCTGCACGTAACGCGTTGCGCTCATTGCAGGGGGCTTTTTCCCTGCGTGTGCATAATTTGACCGAGCAGTTGATCAGTCTGCGCATCTACGTCGAAGCCGCGATTGATTTTCCGGAAGAAGAAATCGACTTTCTGGCGGATGGCCATGTATTGGCGATGCTGGACAAAGTCCGCGATGAGTTATCCACAGTGCTGCGTGAAGCCGGGCAGGGCGCCTTACTGCGCGATGGTATGACAGTAGTGATTGCCGGCCGGCCCAATGCCGGCAAATCCAGCCTGCTCAATGCTCTTGCAGGGCGCGAGGCGGCCATCGTCACCGAGATCGCCGGCACTACCCGGGATATCTTGCGTGAACATATCCACATCGACGGTATGCCGCTGCACGTGGTGGACACCGCTGGTCTGCGCGACACCGACGACCAGGTGGAAAAGATCGGCGTGGAACGTGCGCTCAAGGCGATCAGCGAAGCCGATCGTGTGTTGCTGGTGGTGGATGCCACTGCACCGGAAGCTGTGGATCCTTTTGCCTTGTGGCCCGAATTCCTTGAACAACGGCCAGACCCGGCCAAAGTCACCTTGATCCGTAACAAGGCCGACCTTACGGGTGAAGCCATCGCCCTGGAAACCAGTGAAGATGGCCACGTCACGATCAGCTTGAGCGCGAAATCGGCCGGTGAGGGTCTGGAATTGCTGCGAGAACACCTTAAAGCCTGCATGGGCTACGAACAGACCTCGGAAAGCAGCTTCAGTGCGCGGCGCAGGCACCTGGAAGCGCTGCGTCATGCCAGCGCGGCCCTGGAGCACGGGCGCGCTCAGTTGACCTTGGCGGGGGCTGGGGAGCTGCTGGCTGAAGATCTGCGTCAGGCGCAGCAGCTGTTGGGTGAAATCACCGGCGCTTTCAGTTCGGATGATTTGCTGGGGCGGATTTTCTCAAGCTTTTGCATTGGCAAGTAACCGAGTTATCCACACCGTCTACCAGTTGTAAGACACCGTACCGAGCAAGGTACGGCTGTCGCCCCAATAGCAACGCCCCGCATCGTTGCAACCGGATACATATTCCTTGTCGAACAGGTTCTTGGCGTTCAGGTCCACCGACCAGTGTGGGTTGATCTGATAACCCAGTGCCGCATCCACCAAGGTGACGCTACCTGCGTCCAGCTTCCCGTAGAGCGTAGGCGGGGTGTAGGAAAAGGTACTGTCGAAATAGCGCACCCCGCCGCCCACGGAGAAACCCTTGAGTTGGCCGTCGAGAAAGCGATATTTGCCCCACACCGAAGCCTGGTTACGCGGCACGCCCGTCATCTGACGGCCTTCTACCAGCGAAGTGGCCGAATCCTTGGTTATCCGGGCGTCGGTGTAGGTATAGGCTGCCGTCACGTTGAAGTTGGAGCTGATGTTACTGTTGACCTCGACTTCCACGCCCTTGGCGCGACTTTCACCGACTTGGCGATAGCTGTTGGTGGTGGCATCAAGGTAGGTATCGTCCTGCTTGCGCAGGTCATACACCGACACGGTCATCGCCGTATCCCAGCCGATCGGTTCGTACTTAACGCCCACTTCGTATTGGCTGCTGGTGATCGGTTTCAACGGCGAGCCGGCGTTGGAGATCTGCTGCACGGGGACAAACGCGGTGGAATAGCTGACATACGGCGTAAGGCCGTTGTCGAACTGGTACATCACCCCGCCCTGGTAAGTGAATTTACGATCCTGTGAGTTGATATTGCTCGATGGCTTGACCTTGTCTCGGTAATCGCTGTCGACCCAGTCCTGGCGGCCGCCGAGCAGAAAGAGCCAATGGTCGTATTTGCTTTGGATCTGTGCATAAACCCCTTTCATCTGCTGTTCAAGCAAAGTGTTTTGCACTGCCAGGGGAGTGAGCGGGTCGCGCAGGTACACCGGGTTATACACATCGATGGTGCCGGCGAAACCCGCATCCCAGTCTTGATTGAACGAGGTTCGGTCATAGCTGGCGCCCAATAGCACTGTGTTTTCCACACTGCCCAACTGGAACTTGCCTTCGAGCTGGTTATCCAGGGAATAGACCATCGACTTGTTGTAGCGGTCGTAGGCGTTCATGTTCAGCCGGGTGCCGAAGCCACCGTTATTCAATGAGCCAGGCCAGGTTTCGTGCCGGTTGATACGTGACTGCATATAGCGCGAGTTCTGACGGAACTGCCAGTCATCATTGAAGCTGTGGCTGAACTCATAGCCGGTGCTCCACGCTTCGCGTTCAAAGGTGTTCCAGTCCGGGTTGCCCAGCAAGGTGTGTTTGGACAGCTTGCCGTTGGGATTTGTAAGCAGGGTACCGGCGGCGGGTAGGCCGAGTTCCAGGTTGGTATGGTCTTTCTGATAGTTGGCCAGCAGCGTCAGGGTGTTGTAGTCGTCGAAGTTCAGGGTCAAGGATGGCGCGATATACAGACGATCGTCCGGAACGTGATCGGTCTGCGTGTCGGATTTACGCCCCAGCATCACCACCCGACCCAGGATAGTGTCACTGTCGTTGAGCGGGCCCGAGATATCCACACCCAACTGGCGTCGATTATTCGAACCATAACTCACCTGCACCTCGCCTTGCGGGGTTGCAGTCGGGTGTTTACTCACCAGATTAACCAAGCCACCGGGTGCGTTTTCACCGTAGAGCAGGGAAGAAGGACCGCGGAAAATCTCGACCCGTTCCAGGCCGTAGGGTTCGCTGGTGGTGTCGTATCGATTGCCTTGAACTCGCAGACCATCTCGCAGCAGGCCGTAGCCGTAATCCGTGGCGTTGAAACCGCGTATGAAAAACAGATCGCCTGCCAAGCCGTCGCCCGCCGCGAACGGTGGGGCGAAGATTCCCGGTACGTAGCCCAGCACTTCTGTCAGGGTCTGGGACTTCTGGTCCTTGATACGCTGGCCAGTGACAACGGACACCGAACGCGGGGTCTCGGACAGCGGTGTGCTGGTCTTCGTGCCGATCCGGCTGCTCTGAGCCTTGTAGCCTACATCCCCGGCGATCTTTTGATTGAAGCCGCCCTGTTGATAAGCGTTGACGGTGGTAGGGGCCAAGGTCAATTGGCCAGCAGGTGCCGCCTGTAATACATAGCTGCCGGGAGCCTGTGCGACCGCCTGCAGGTCCGAGTTCTGCAACAGTAGCGCAAAGCCCTGGTCCACCGAATAGTCACCTTGCAGCCCTGGCGTATTCAAACGCGCCGTTTGCTGTGGCGAGAAGGACAGAATCACATTGGCCTTGGCGGCAAACTGGCTCAAGGCGTTGTCCAGCGGGCCTGCGGCAATGGCAAAGTGTTGCGTTGCGCTGGCGGCCATGACGGTGGTGGATAACAACACACCGGTCGTAGCGGTGATGAACTGCAGACCGTACGTCATGCCATGGCAGGAAAGTCGTTTGCGGAGCGGGGTGGGAAGGCGCATAGGTGAGTAAGCCCTGAAGGTAGCGTCGTGATTACCTGTAGGGCCGCACCAGGTCAAAAAAAGATAACCCCTCTGTGGATTATTTTTCGATTAGCCGATCCGGGTGACCGACACCCAATAGCGCGTAAAGTATTTCACTTGAATCGGCAGGCTCGCTTGCAGGTTAGCGAGGACGGCATCGGTTGAGTCCAGACGGAATGTCCCGGAAACGCGTAGGCCCGCAGAGGCTGGGTCGCAGTGCAATACGCCCGGCCGATAGCGCGCCAACTCATCGATAACTTCTCCTAGCCGAGCATCGAGCACGATCAGTTGGCCATCGACCCAGGCGGCCTGTACACCGCCATATCGCTGGGCAGGGCGCACATTGTGCCGATCAAACTCTGCGCTCTCACCCGCGCCCATAGTGCGGCGAAGTTCGGGTTGGTCGCCGGGGGATATCTCAACCCGTTCTTCCAAGACGCCCACCCGCGTGGCATCCGGCAGTTGGCGCACAGTAAACCGAGTGCCCAGCGCCTTGACCCGGCCTTGGCGAGTTTCTACATAAAACGGTAAGTGCCCACCCCGCGTGCCGGTGTGGATAAGTACTTCACCCTCGCGCAGACGGATCAAACGTTGGTACCCGTCAAAGGCCACATCGATAGCGGTATGAGTATTGAGATTGATCTGCGTGCCATCCGCCAACTCGATGCGCCGCCTCTGGCCCACCGACGTGCGGTAATCAGCCCATGCGTTACCCAACGACGTATGTTGCTGGACGTTCCAGCCCAGGTAGCCACTGCCGCCAAGCACCAGCATCCACTTGAGTACCTGGCGCCGCTGTTGCGTGGTGGATAACGCGCGGCGTGTGAGATCAGGGGGCAGGCCACCGAGGCTGCGTTGCAACTGCTCCATCTGGTCCCAAGCCGCCTGGTGGGACGGGTCATGATTAAGCCACTGCTGCCAGGCTTGATGTTGTGCGGGCGTCGGTGATTGCGACTGGAATTGCACATACCAACTGGCAGCGACCTCGAACGCCTTGCGGTCAGGGCTGACCATTACCGGCTGGCCATGATCAGGGAGCACTCGGTGAGGGCACGGATCATGTGTTTCTTCACCGTGGTCAGCGATACCTGCAGTAGATCGGCGATCTGTTGATAAGTCAGCCCTTCAATCTGTGCCAGCATGAAAATTCGCCGTGCACGCTCACCCAGCCCAGACAGCGCTTTATCCACAGCCACCAGGGTTTCGATGATGATTGCCTTGTCTTCCTCACTGATAGCCGTGGCTTCAGGACGCTCTGCCAGGGTCTGCCTGTAGGCCTGCTCGATGGCATGCCGGCGATACCGATCAATCACCAGGCCCCTGGCGATGGTGGCCAGATAGTCCCGTGGTTCGAGGATCTGCGCCGCATGTCGTCCACCGAGCATGCGCACGAACGTGTCGTGGGCCACATCGGCTGCATCGCTGGCGTTATGCAATTTTCCCTTGAGCCATCCGCGCAACCACGAATGGTGCTGTTCATAGATGTGGCGGACCGCTGCGGTATGTGAGGAGGGAGGCATAGGCGCGACAAGGCAGGTTAATGATAATCGCTATTATTAACTGGCCCAGTGTTTTCCCACAATAGATCTGTTTTTGTCCCACCCGGGATTAATTCCCAGCTTTGCCGTGGACGAAATCGGCCGTTTCTGTGGATTAAGCCCTGTGAATAACCGCTCCTGTGCCCAGTTGATAACAGGGCGTGAAACCTGCGTAAAAACCCATCTGTGGATAACCGGTCGTTTAATCCACAGGCTTAAAGCACTTATCCAAGGGCCTCATTGGCAGATGACCACAACGTTTTGAATCGCTGTACACATTGTAAACAAAGGCCTGTAGAGATCTATCCACAGAAATGTTGCTCAGTATAAATAAACATAAAAACAAAGATTTAATAAATTTCTCTCTTTTAATTTCTATTGTCTGTGATTCATCCACAGCTGGTTAAATTTTGTGCAAAGGGTTCTTTAGGAAGCCCTAAGTCCCTATACTTGCCCGCAAAGCTCTAAAACCCTTTCAACAAACAATTCCTGATTACCTACAATAAGCAGGCACGAGGTGCGTGGTGGATTTCCCTTCCCGTTTTGAAGTGATCGTCATCGGCGGCGGTCATGCCGGTACCGAGGCAGCACTGGCGTCAGCACGCATGGGTGTAAAAACCCTGTTGCTGACGCATAACGTGGAAACCCTCGGTGCCATGAGTTGCAACCCCGCAATTGGCGGGATTGGCAAAAGCCATCTGGTCAAGGAAATCGATGCCCTTGGCGGGGTAATGGCGATGGCCACCGACAAGGGTGGTATTCAATTTCGCGTGCTCAACAGCCGTAAAGGCCCGGCCGTACGTGCTACCCGGGCTCAGGCCGACCGCATCCTGTACAAGGCAGCGGTACGCGAAACCCTGGAAAACCAGCCGAACCTGTGGATATTTCAGCAGGCCGCCGATGACTTGATCGTCGAGCAGGACCAGGTACGTGGTGTTGTTACGCAAATGGGTCTGCGTTTTCATGCAGATTCGGTCGTACTGACCACGGGCACGTTCCTGGGCGGACTTATCCACATCGGTATGCAAAATTATTCCGGTGGCCGTGCCGGTGACCCGCCGTCGATTGCTCTGGCAAAACGTCTGCGTGAACTACCGCTGCGCGTCGGCCGCTTGAAAACCGGGACCCCGCCACGCATTGATGGGCGTTCTGTGGATTTCTCGATGATGACCGAGCAAGCCGGCGACACGCCGATCCCGGTCATGTCGTTCATGGGTTCCAAAGAACAGCACCCGAAACAGGTCAGCTGCTGGATTACCCACACCAACGCCCGTACCCACGAAATCATTGCCGCGAACCTTGATCGTTCGCCGATGTATTCCGGGGTGATCGAAGGCATTGGCCCGCGGTATTGCCCGTCGATCGAAGACAAGATCCACCGCTTTGCCGACAAGGAAAGCCACCAGGTCTTTATCGAACCCGAAGGCCTGACCACCCACGAGCTGTACCCCAACGGAATTTCCACTTCGCTGCCGTTCGATGTGCAAATCCAGATCGTGCAGTCGATTCGCGGTATGGAAAACGCGCACATCGTGCGTCCGGGCTACGCCATCGAGTACGACTACTTCGACCCGCGCGACCTGAAATACAGCCTGGAAACCAAAGTGATCGGTGGCCTGTTCTTCGCCGGCCAAATCAACGGCACCACCGGTTATGAAGAAGCCGGGGCCCAAGGTTTGCTGGCCGGGACCAACGCAGCATTGCGTGCACAGGGCAAAGACAGCTGGTGCCCGCGTCGCGATGAAGCCTACATCGGCGTATTGGTCGACGACCTGATTACTCTGGGTACCCAGGAACCGTACCGGATGTTCACATCTCGGGCGGAATACCGTCTGATCCTGCGCGAAGACAACGCCGACCTGCGCTTGACCGAAAAAGGTCGCGAGCTGGGCCTGGTCGATGACGCCCGCTGGACGGCCTTCTGCAAGAAACGCGAAAGCATTGCGCTCGAAGAACAGCGTCTGAAAAGTACCTGGGTTCGCCCGGGCACGGAGCAGGGCGACGCCATCGCAGAAAAATTCGGCACGCCGTTGACCCATGAGTACAACTTGCTCAACCTGCTTTCCCGTCCGGAAATCGACTACGCTGGTCTGGTCGAAGTGACAGGCCAGGGCGCTGAAGACCCACAAGTTGCCGAACAGGTGGAGATCAAGACCAAGTACGCCGGTTACATTGATCGCCAGCAGGACGAAATTGCTCGCCTGCGCGCCAGTGAAGACACCAAGCTGCCTGTGGATATCGACTACACCGGGATTTCCGGGTTGTCGAAAGAAATCCAAAGCAAGTTGGGGATAACTCGTCCGGAAACCCTCGGGCAGGCTTCACGTATTCCTGGCGTCACCCCGGCAGCCATCTCGCTGTTGATGATTCATTTGAAAAAACGCGGCGCGGGCCGTCAGTTGGAGCAAAGCGCTTGAGTTCGTTGGTCACCTCGCAACACGCCGAAGAGTTATCCACAGGAGCGCGCCAGTTGGGCGTTGCGCTGACCGAAGCCCAGCATGAGCTACTGCTGGGCTACCTCGCCCTGTTGATCAAATGGAACAAGGCTTACAACCTGACCGCAGTGCGTGATCCGGACGAAATGGTCTCGCGCCATCTGCTCGATAGTCTTAGTGTTATGCCATTCATCGAAAATGGTCGCTGGCTGGATGTCGGCAGCGGCGGCGGAATGCCCGGTATTCCGCTGGCGATTCTGTTTCCCGAGTCGCAAGTGACCTGCCTGGACAGCAACGGCAAGAAAACCCGCTTCCTGACCCAGGTCAAACTCGAACTCAAGCTGGACAACCTGCAAGTTATCCACAGCCGCGTCGAAGCCTTCACGCCTGAACAGCCCTTCAACGGAATTGTTTCCCGGGCGTTCAGCAGCATGGAGAACTTCAGCAACTGGACCCGCCACCTTGGCGATCGCGACACGCGCTGGCTGGCAATGAAGGGCGTCCATCCAAGCGACGAGCTGTTAGCATTGCCGGCAGACTTCCACCTCGATAGCGAACACGCCTTGGCCGTACCTGGTTGCCAAGGCCAACGCCATCTGCTGATACTGCGCCGCACGGCATGATTGGGAACACAAGCAAGAATGGCTAAGGTATTCGCGATAGCGAACCAGAAAGGTGGCGTGGGTAAAACCACCACCTGTATCAACCTCGCAGCATCCCTGGTCGCGACCAAGCGTCGGGTGCTGTTGATCGATCTCGATCCACAGGGCAACGCCACCATGGGTAGCGGTGTGGATAAACACGGCCTGGAAAACTCGGTCTACGATTTGCTGATTGGCGAATGCGACCTGGCCCAGGCCATGCATTATTCCGAGCACGGCGGTTACCAACTGCTGCCGGCCAACCGCGATCTGACCGCGGCGGAAGTGGTGTTGCTGGAAATGCAGATGAAAGAAAGCCGTCTGCGCAGCGCCCTGGCGCCCATTCGCGACAACTACGATTACATCTTGATCGACTGCCCACCGTCGCTGTCGATGCTCACGCTTAACGCGCTGGTGGCCGCCGATGGGGTAATTATCCCCATGCAGTGCGAGTACTACGCGTTGGAAGGCCTGAGCGACCTTGTGGATAACATCAAGCGCATTGCCGAGTTGCTCAACCCGAAACTGCAGATCGAAGGCTTGTTGCGGACCATGTTCGACCCGCGCCTGAGCCTGATGAACGATGTGTCGGCGCAGCTCAAGGAACACTTCGGTGACCAGCTGTACGACACCGTGATTCCACGCAACATCCGTCTGGCCGAAGCGCCAAGCTATGGCATGCCGGCGCTGGCGTACGACAAATCCTCGCGTGGCGCCATCGCCTACCTGGCATTGGCTGGCGAGATGGTTCGCCGCCAACGCCGTAATTCACGCACCGCTGCAGCCCAGCCAACTTAAGGAATCCCCATGGCCGTCAAGAAACGAGGTCTCGGACGTGGACTGGATGCACTGTTGAGTGGTCCGACCGTCACATCGCTTGAAGAACAAGCGGTGCAGGCCGACGAACGCGAGCTGCAGCACTTGCCGCTGGACCTGATCCAGCGCGGCAAATACCAGCCACGTCGGGACATGGACCCCCAGGCCCTGGAAGAACTGTCCAACTCGATCAAGGCTCAGGGCGTGATGCAGCCCATCGTGGTGCGCCCCATTGGCGGTGGCCGCTTTGAGATTATCGCCGGGGAGCGCCGCTGGCGTGCCAGCCAGCAGGCCGGCAAGGAGACTATCCCGGCGATGGTGCGCGACGTGCCGGATGAAACCGCGATCGCCATGGCACTGATCGAGAATATTCAGCGTGAAGACCTCAACCCGATCGAAGAAGCGATTGCGTTGCAGCGTTTGCAGCAGGAATTCCAGCTCACCCAGCAACAAGTGGCCGAGGCAGTGGGCAAGTCCCGCGTCACCGTGTCCAACTTGTTGCGTTTGATCGCGCTGCCGGAAGTGATCAAGACCATGTTGTCCCACGGCGACCTGGAAATGGGCCATGCCCGTGCGTTGCTCGGTTTGCCGGAAAATCAACAGGTTGAAGGGGCGCGACACGTTGTCGCACGAGGGCTCACCGTTCGTCAGACCGAGGCCCTCGTTCGCCAGTGGCTCAGCGGTAAACCTGCACCGGTCGAAACCGCCAAACCTGATCCGGATATCGCGCGCCTTGAGCAGCGCCTGGCCGAGCGGCTAGGCTCTGCGGTGCAAATTCGCCACGGCAAGAAGGGCAAAGGGCAGTTGGTCATCGGATATAACTCACTCGATGAGCTTCAGGGCGTCCTTGCCCACATCCGCTGAAACATTTGCTTATGTAGCGCGTGATCGGAAATCACTACCCGACAGTTGAATAGGGGCTGAACCGCCCCTATACTCTGCGCGCATTTTGTCGGCACAAATTATGCCAAGTTATTGATTTCCGGCAGCCGACCATTGAGGAGCAAGAGTGATGGAAACCCGCACGCCAAACACGTTGCCGTTCCATCGCTTGGCTGTTTTTCCGGTTCTACTGGCTCAATTTGTCATTTTGCTGATCGCCGCATTGGCGCTCTGGTATTGGCATGGAGTCGTAGCCGGGTATTCAGGACTCTGCGGAGGCCTGATAGCCTCGCTGCCCAATATGTATTTTGCTCACAGGGCCTTTCGGTTTTCCGGCGCCCGAGCAGCCCAGGCTATCGTCCGGTCTTTTTATGCCGGCGAAGCAGGGAAACTGATTTTGACGGCAGTGCTGTTTGCACTGACCTTTGCAGGTGTGAAGCCATTGGCGCCGCTGGCTGTATTCGGCGTCTTCGTGTTGACCCAACTGGTCAGCTGGTTCGCTCCCCTGCTAATGAAAACAAGACTTTCGAAACCTTAGGGCGTTTGAGGCAACCATGGCAGAAACAACCGCTTCGGGCTATATCCAGCACCACTTGCAGAACCTGACCTTCGGTCAGCTTCCTAATGGCGGCTGGGGCTTTGCCCACACCGCAGCAGAAGCCAAAGAAATGGGTTTCTGGGCTTTCCACCTGGATACTCTGGGTTGGTCGGTCGCATTGGGTCTGATCTTCGTCCTGATTTTCCGCATGGCGGCAAAGAAGGCGACTTCCGGTCAGCCAGGTGCTTTGCAGAACTTCGTTGAAGTATTGGTCGAATTCGTCGATGGCAGCGTGAAAGACAGCTTCCATGGCCGTAGCCCGGTGATTGCACCGCTGGCACTGACCATCTTCGTCTGGGTGTTCCTGATGAACGCCGTCGACCTGATCCCGGTGGACTGGATTCCTCAGTTGGCCATGGCGATCTCCGGCGACCCGCACATTCCATTCCGCGCCGTATCCACCACTGACCCGAACGCCACACTGGGCATGGCTCTGTCGGTATTCGCGCTGATCATTTTCTACAGCATCAAGGTCAAGGGCATCGGCGGCTTCATCGGCGAATTGACCCTGCACCCGTTCGGCAGCAAGAACATCTTCGTTCAAGCCCTGCTGATCCCGGTGAACTTCCTGCTGGAATTCGTCACCCTGGTCGCCAAGCCGATTTCCCTGGCTCTGCGACTGTTCGGCAACATGTATGCCGGCGAGTTGGTGTTCATTCTGATCGCTGTGATGTTCGGCAGCGGCCTGCTCTGGCTTAGCGGCCTGGGCGTAGTTCTGCAGTGGGCGTGGGCTGTGTTCCACATCCTGATCATTACCCTGCAGGCCTTCATCTTCATGATGCTGACCATCGTCTACCTGTCGATGGCGCACGAAGAGAACCATTAAGACCAGTCTCGACTAGTCTGATGTCCTTCCCGGTCAAACGGGAAGGTGGCCCAACAGGGCTATGAAACGATTTGTTTTACCGCTTTAAAATCTAAAAAACCTAAACCATACGACGTAAAAGTCGGGAGGAAAGATGGAAACTGTAGTTGGTCTAACCGCTATCGCTGTTGCACTGTTGATCGGCCTGGGCGCCCTGGGTACTGCCATTGGTTTCGGCCTGCTGGGCGGCAAATTCCTGGAAGGCGCAGCGCGTCAGCCAGAAAT
Source organism: Pseudomonas sp. KT_2_4 (assembly GCF_041410225.1). Taxonomy (NCBI): domain Bacteria; kingdom Pseudomonadati; phylum Pseudomonadota; class Gammaproteobacteria; order Pseudomonadales; family Pseudomonadaceae; genus Pseudomonas; species Pseudomonas sp. KT_2_4. The sequence continues at coordinate 3,801,935 of NZ_CP166962.1, read as the reverse complement.
GGTCCCAATGCTGCAAGTTAAAATGTTCATCGTCGCCGGCCTGCTCGACGCCGTGACCATGATCGGCGTTGGTATCGCACTGTTCTTCACCTTCGCGAACCCCTTCGTTGGTCAACTCGCTGGCTAATCACTCGAATTTTCGAGTGATTGGGGTGATGGACAACGAATGAGCGAGGTGTTGGCGTGAACATTAATGCAACCCTGATTGGCCAATCCGTTGCGTTCTTCATTTTTGTAGTGTTTTGCATGAAGTTCGTGTGGCCTCCGGTCATCGCGGCTTTGCACGAACGTCAGAAGAAGATCGCGGATGGTTTGGACGCTGCCAGCCGTGCAGCTCGCGACCTGGAGTTGGCCCACGAGAAAGTGGGTCAGCAACTGCGCGAAGCTAAAGCACAGGCAGCCGAGATCATTGAGCAAGCCAAGAAACGCGGTAACCAGATCGTCGAAGAGGCTGTTGAAAAAGCCCGCGTCGAAGCTGACCGTGTGAAGGCTTCGGCTCATGCCGAGATCGAACAGGAACTGAACGGTGTCAAAGACGCGCTGCGTGCCCAACTGGGTGCTCTGGCCGTTGGCGGTGCTGAGAAGATCCTCGGTGCCACAATCGATCAAAACGCGCACGCGGAGCTGGTTAACAAACTGGCTGCTGAAATTTAAGCGAGGGCGATCATGGCAGAACTGACCACGTTGGCCCGACCTTACGCTAAGGCAGCCTTCGAGCACGCCCAGGCCCACCAGCAACTGGCCTCTTGGTCAGCCATGCTCGGCCTGGCTGCAGCAGTGTCGCAAGACGACACCATGCAGCGCGTGCTCAAGGCCCCGCGCCTGACGAGCGCAGACAAGGCCGCCACTTTTATTGAAGTGTGCGGCGACAAGTTTGATGTGAAGGTGCAGAACTTCATCCACGTCATTGCCGAAAACGACCGTCTCCCGCTATTGCCGGAGATCGCCGCTCTGTTCGACCTGTACAAGGCCGAAGCAGAGAAATCGGTAGACGTTGAAGTGACCAGTGCTTTCGCATTGAACCAAGAACAGCAAGACAAACTCGCCAAGGTTCTCAGTGCACGACTCAATCGGGAAGTGCGCCTGCAAGCTTCGGAGGACGCATCGCTTATTGGTGGTGTTGTTATCCGTGCCGGCGACCTGGTTATCGATGGCTCGATTCGCGGCAAAATCGCGAAACTTGCCGAAGCATTGAAATCTTGAGTTTGAAGGGGCAGCAGAGCAATGCAGCAACTCAATCCTTCCGAAATAAGTGAAATTATCAAGGGCCGCATCGACAAGCTCGATGTGACCTCCCAAGCCCGTAACGAAGGCACTGTCGTCAGCGTATCTGACGGCATCGTGCGGATTCACGGTCTGGCCGACGTCATGTACGGCGAGATGATCGAGTTTCCGGGCGGCGTCTACGGTATGGCCCTCAACCTGGAGCAAGACTCCGTAGGTGCCGTTGTATTGGGCGCATACACCAGTCTGGCTGAAGGCATGAGCGCCAAGTGCACAGGCCGCATCCTGGAAGTTCCGGTTGGTAAGGAACTGCTGGGTCGCGTTGTCGACGCACTGGGTAACCCTGTTGACGGTAAAGGTCCACTGGGCAACACCGAGACCGATGCGGTCGAGAAAGTTGCTCCAGGCGTGATCTGGCGTAAGTCGGTAGACCAGCCTGTACAGACTGGCTACAAGGCTGTCGATGCCATGATCCCGGTCGGCCGTGGCCAGCGTGAGCTGATCATCGGTGACCGTCAGATCGGTAAAACCGCTCTGGCGATCGACGCGATCATCAACCAGAAAGACAGCGGCATTTTCTGCGTCTACGTAGCCATCGGTCAGAAGCAATCGACCATCGCCAACGTAGTTCGCAAGCTGGAAGAAAACGGCGCCCTGGCCAACACGATCATTGTGGCTGCCAGTGCTTCGGAATCTCCTGCGCTGCAATTCCTGGCACCGTACTCCGGTTGCACCATGGGTGAATTCTTCCGCGACCGCGGTGAAGACGCGCTGATCGTTTATGACGATCTGTCCAAGCAAGCAGTGGCTTACCGCCAGATTTCCCTGCTGCTGCGCCGTCCACCAGGCCGTGAAGCCTACCCAGGCGACGTGTTCTATCTCCACTCCCGTCTGCTGGAGCGCGCATCCCGCGTTTCGGAAGAATACGTAGAGAAGTTCACCAACGGCGCAGTGACCGGCAAAACCGGTTCCCTGACCGCACTGCCGATCATCGAAACCCAGGCTGGCGACGTTTCCGCGTTCGTTCCGACCAACGTGATTTCCATCACCGACGGTCAGATCTTCCTGGAATCGGCCATGTTCAACTCGGGCATCCGCCCTGCAGTGAACGCCGGTGTTTCGGTATCCCGTGTGGGTGGTGCCGCTCAGACCAAGATCATCAAGAAGCTCTCCGGTGGTATCCGTACCGCTCTGGCTCAGTACCGTGAACTGGCGGCATTCGCCCAGTTCGCTTCTGACCTGGACGAAGCGACCCGTAAGCAACTTGAGCATGGTCAGCGCGTTACCGAGCTGATGAAGCAGAAGCAATACGCCCCAATGTCGATCGCTGACATGGCGTTGTCGCTGTATGCCGCTGAGCGTGGGTTCCTGACCGACGTTGAAATCGCCAAGGTCGGCAGCTTTGAACAAGCGCTGATTGCTTACTTCAACCGCGATCACGCCGAATTGATGGCGAAGATCAACGTGAAGGGTGACTTCAATGACGATATCGACGCTGGCATGAAAGCCGGTATCGAGAAGTTCAAGGCCACCCAAACCTGGTAAGCCGCAGCGGGAGCCGCAAGGCTTCCGCTTGCTAACCTGATAGGTGTTACATGGCAGGCGCAAAAGAGATTCGCAGTAAGATTGCGAGCATCAAAAGCACGCAAAAAATTACCAGCGCCATGGAAAAAGTGGCGGTCAGCAAAATGCGCAAGGCACAAATGCGCATGGCTGCTAGCCGTCCTTATGCGGAGCGTATCCGCCAGGTAATTGGGCATCTGGCCAACGCCAACCCGGAATACCGCCACCCGTTCATGATCGAGCGCGCCGTCAAGCGTGTGGGTTATGTGGTAGTGAGCAGTGACCGTGGTTTGTGCGGTGGTCTGAATACCAACCTGTTCAAGGCCCTGGTCAAGGACATGGCGGTAAACCGCGAAAACGGCGTCGAGATCGATCTGTGTGTTGTTGGTAGCAAGGGTGCGGCCTTTTTCCGCAACTTCGGCGGTAACGTCGTTGCAGCTATCAGCCACCTGGGTGAAGAGCCGTCGATCAATGATTTGATCGGCAGTGTGAAGGTGATGCTGGATGCGTACCTGGAAGGCCGGATTGACCGCCTGTCCGTGGTATCCAACAAGTTCATCAACACCATGACCCAGCAGCCAACCGTGGAGCAATTGATTCCACTGGTGGCAACCCCGGATCAGGAACTCAAGCACCACTGGGACTACCTCTACGAACCAGACGCCAAAGAGCTGCTTGACGGCTTGATGGTGCGCTACGTGGAGTCGCAGGTGTACCAGGCGGTGGTCGAGAACAACGCAGCTGAACAAGCGGCGCGGATGATCGCGATGAAAAACGCTACCGATAACGCCGGTGATCTGATCAGCGATTTGCAGCTGATCTACAACAAGGCGCGTCAGGCTGCGATCACCCAAGAGATCTCGGAAATCGTCGGCGGCGCTGCCGCGGTTTAACGGTTCAAATATTCAGAGGATCCAGCTATGAGTAGCGGACGTATCGTTCAAATCATCGGCGCCGTTATCGACGTGGAATTTCCACGCGACAGCGTACCGAGCATCTACAACGCGCTGAAAGTACAAGGCGCGGAAACTACCCTGGAAGTTCAGCAGCAGCTGGGCGACGGCGTAGTTCGTACCATTGCGATGGGTTCCACCGAAGGCTTGAAGCGCGGTCTGGACGTTGTCGACACTGGCGCTGCCATCTCCGTACCGGTCGGTAAAGTGACCCTGGGCCGGATCATGGACGTACTGGGCAACCCGATCGACGAAGCTGGCCCGATTGCCACCGAAGAGCGCTGGGGCATTCACCGCGCAGCACCTTCGTTCGCAGAACAAGCGGGCGGCAACGACCTGCTGGAAACCGGCATCAAGGTTATCGACCTGGTTTGCCCGTTCGCCAAAGGCGGTAAAGTCGGTCTGTTCGGTGGTGCCGGTGTAGGCAAGACCGTAAACATGATGGAACTGATCCGTAACATCGCCATCGAGCACAGCGGTTATTCCGTGTTCGCAGGTGTGGGTGAGCGTACTCGTGAGGGTAACGACTTCTACCACGAGATGAAGGACTCCAACGTTCTGGACAAAGTGGCACTGGTTTACGGTCAGATGAACGAGCCGCCGGGAAACCGTCTGCGCGTAGCCCTGACTGGCCTGACCATGGCCGAGAAATTCCGTGACGAAGGTAACGACGTTCTGCTGTTCGTCGACAACATCTACCGTTACACCCTGGCCGGTACTGAAGTATCCGCACTGCTGGGCCGTATGCCTTCTGCAGTAGGTTACCAGCCGACCCTGGCTGAAGAGATGGGCGTTCTGCAAGAACGTATCACTTCGACCAAGGAAGGTTCGATCACTTCGATCCAAGCGGTATACGTACCTGCGGATGACTTGACCGACCCGTCGCCAGCTACCACCTTCGCCCACTTGGACGCCACCGTCGTTCTGTCCCGTGACATCGCTTCCCTGGGTATCTACCCAGCGGTCGATCCACTCGACTCGACTTCGCGCCAGCTGGACCCGAACGTGATCGGCCAGGAGCACTACGACACCGCTCGCGGCGTTCAGTACGTGCTGCAGCGTTACAAAGAACTGAAGGACATCATTGCGATCCTGGGTATGGACGAGCTGTCGGAAGCCGACAAGCAGTTGGTAAACCGTGCTCGTAAGATCCAGCGCTTCTTGTCGCAGCCGTTCTTCGTGGCTGAAGTCTTCACCGGTGCTTCGGGTAAATACGTTTCCCTGAAAGACACCATTGCTGGCTTCAAAGGCATCCTCAACGGTGACTACGACCACCTGCCAGAACAAGCGTTCTACATGGTCGGCGGCATCGAAGAAGCGATCGAGAAAGCCAAGAAACTGTAATCCTGGCGCCCGGAAACGGGCGCTCATCAGGTTGAGGCAATCAGATGGCTATGACAGTCCATTGCGATATCGTCAGCGCGGAAGGGGAAATTTTCTCCGGTCTGGTCGAGTTTGTAACAGCGCACGGCGACTTGGGTGATCTTGGTATCGCCATGGGTCACGCCCCGCTGATCACAAGCTTGAAGCCAGGTCCGATCACTCTGACCAAGCAAGGCGGGGAACGTGAGGTGTTTTACATCTCCGGTGGTTTCCTCGAGGTTCAGCCGAACATGGTCAAGGTACTTGCCGACACCGTGCAACGTGCTGGCGACCTGGATGAAGCCTCCGCTCAGGAAGCCGTCAAGGCTGCCGAGAAGGCGCTGAACGAAAAAGGCGCAGACTTCGACTACAGCGCTGCTGCAGTCCGTCTGGCCGAGGCCGCAGCCCAGCTGCGTACTCTCCAGCAGATCCGCAAGAAGTAAGCGGCCACGCCGTTTTGCTTGATGCGTGATTGATTAAAAAGGGTAGCCTCGGCTACCCTTTTTCTTTTTTGCAAAACACTTCTTTGGTCTGAACCCGGACCGCCCAGGATTGGTAGCCATTCATGTCTCTTGAAATCGTCATTCTCGCCGCAGGCCAGGGCACTCGTATGCGTTCGGCCCTGCCCAAGGTGCTGCACCCGGTCGCGGGCAATTCCATGCTGGGTCATGTTATCCACAGCGCCCGGCAACTGGACCCACAACGTATTCATGTGGTGATTGGCCACGGTGCCGATGTGGTCCGTGAGCGTCTGGCCGCGGACGACCTGAATTTCGTATTGCAAGACAAGCAACTGGGCACCGGCCACGCGACCGCGCAGGCTGTGCCTTTCATCACCGCGGACACGGTATTGATCCTCTACGGCGATGTACCGCTGATTGAAGTGGAAACCTTACAACGCCTGCTCAAGCACGTGGTGCCTGGCCAGATGGGCCTGCTGACCGTGGAGCTGGACGACCCTACGGGCTACGGCCGCATTGTGCGCAACGCCGACGGCAAGGTGGCTGCCATCGTTGAACACAAAGATGCCAGCGAAGCCCAGCGCGCGATTACTGAAGGCAACACCGGCATTCTCGCGGTGCCTGCCAACAAGCTCGCCGATTGGATGAGCCGCCTGTCCAACAACAACGCCCAGGGCGAGTATTACCTCACCGACGTCATCGAGATGGCCGTCAGCGATGGCCTGCTGGTCGCCACCGAGCAGCCCCACCATCCGATGGAAGTGCAGGGCGCCAACGACCGCAAACAACTGGCAGAGCTGGAACGTCACTATCAACTGCGCGAAGGCCTGCGCCTGATGGCCCAGGGTGTGACCCTGCGAGACCCGGCGCGTTTCGATGTACGTGGCGAAGTCACGGTGGGCCGCGACATCCTGATCGATATCAATGTGATCCTCGAAGGCCGCGTGATCATTGAAGACGGTGTGGTGATCGGCCCGAACTGCGTGATCAAGGACAGCACCTTGCGCAAAGGCGTGGTGGTCAAGGCCAACAGCCATATCGACGGTGCGGTGATGGGCGAGGGCAGCGATGCCGGGCCGTTTGCGCGCTTGCGTCCGGGTAGCGAGCTGGGGGCCAAGGCCCATGTGGGGAACTTTGTCGAACTGAAAAACGCTCACCTCGGCGAAGGCGCCAAAGTCGGCCACCTGACTTACCTGGGCGATGCCGTCATCGGCGCCCGCACCAACATCGGCGCCGGCACCATCACCTGCAACTATGACGGTGCCAACAAGTACCAGACCACCATTGGTGAAGACGTGTTCATCGGCTCCAATAACTCGCTGGTTGCTCCGGTGACCATCGGCGATGGTTCCAACACCGCAGCGGGCTCAACCATCAACCAGGATGTGGATAAGTCCCAACTGGCTGTTGCCCGGGCTCGCCAACGCAACATCGACGGCTGGAAACGCCCGGTCAAAATCAAGAAGAGCTGAGTTATCCACAACTCCATACGTTGAGATTCACTCCTGTGGGAGCTGGCTTGCCTGCAATAGCGGTCTGACATTCATCATGATGTCGCCTGACACGCCGCTATCGCAGGCAAGCCAGCTCCCACAGTTGTTTAGTGGCATGTCCGAAAGCTCTACAAAAATGCCTTCCGCCTCTTGACGATCTTTCACCAATAGGTTTTGATTGCCTTCGTTATCTTTCGAAACGAAACTTATCACTACCATGTCGAAACGAAACACCCCCCAACGACGCCACAATATCCTGACCTTGCTCAACGAACAGGGCGAAGTCAGCGTGGACGAATTGGCCAAACATTTCGAAACTTCGGAAGTGACCATCCGCAAGGACCTTGCTGCCCTCGAAAGTAACGGCTTGCTCCTGCGTCGCTACGGCGGTGCAATCACTATGCCCCAAGAGCTGGTGGGTGACGCTGCCCAGCCCATCTCGGTCTACAAGCGCGCCATCGCCCGTGCGGCCGTGAAGCGTTTGCGTGAACATGCGCGCATCATCATCGACAGCGGCAGCACCACCGCCGCGATGATCCCCGAACTGGGGCATCAGCCGGGCCTGGTGGTGATGACCAACTCCCTGAACGTGGCCCGCGCCTTGAGCGAACTGGAACACGAACCGGTGCTGTTGATGACCGGGGGCACCTGGGACCCGCATTCGGATTCGTTCCAAGGCCAGGTCGCCGAGCAGGTCCTGCGTTCTTACGACTTTGACCAGCTGTTCATCGGTGCCGATGGCATCGATTTACAGCGCGGCACCACCACCTTCAACGAACTGCTGGGCTTGAGCCGCGTCATGGCCGAGGTCGCCCGTGAAGTGGTGGTGATGGTCGAATCCGACAAGATCGGCCGCAAGATTCCCAACCTGGAACTGCCCTGGAGCAGCGTCCATACCCTTATTACCGATGATCGCCTGCCGCTCGAGGCCCGCGACCAGATCCAAGCCCGCGGCATTACGCTGATATGCGCGGCAATCATCTAGGAGAAGCACCATGTGTGGAATTGTTGGCGCAGTCGCCGAACGTAACGTTACTGCCATCCTGATCGAAGGCCTCAAGCGCCTCGAATACCGCGGCTACGATAGCGCCGGTGTGGCCGTCTTCACTAACGCCGGCAAGCTGGAGCGCATGCGCCGCCCGGGCAAGGTCAGCGAGTTGGACCAGGCCCTGGCCGGTGAGCCACTGGTAGGTCGCTTAGGGATCGCCCACACCCGTTGGGCCACCCACGGCGCTCCGTGCGAGCGTAACGCTCACCCGCACTTCTCGGGCGACCTAGCGGTGGTGCACAACGGCATCATCGAAAACCATGAAGTGCTGCGTGAACAACTCAAGGGCCTGGGCTACGTCTTCACCTCGGACACTGACACCGAAGTGATCGCCCACCTGCTCAACCACAAGCTCAAGGACCACAGCGACCTGACCACCGCCCTCAAGGCCACGGTCAAAGAGCTGCACGGCGCCTACGGCCTGGCCGTGATCAGCGCGAGCCAGCCTGACCGCGTCGTGGCCGCCCGCAGCGGTAGCCCATTGGTAATTGGCCTGGGCCTGGGTGAGAACTTCCTTGCGTCCGACCAACTGGCCCTGCGCCAAGTGACCGACCGCTTCATGTACCTGGAAGAAGGCGACATTGCCGACATCCGCCGTGAAAGCGTGCAGATCTGGGACGTGAACGGTCAGTCCGTGGAACGTGAAGCCGTGCAATACCGCGACGGTGCCGAAGCCGCCGACAAGGGCGAGTTCCGCCACTTCATGCTCAAGGAAATCCACGAGCAGCCGTCCGTGGTACAGCGCACCCTGGAAGGTCGCCTGAGCCAGAACCAAGTGTTGGTGAATGCTTTCGGCCCGCAAGCCGCTGAACTGTTCGCCAAAGTGCGCAATGTGCAGATCGTCGCCTGCGGCACCAGCTACCACGCCGGTATGGTGGCGCGTTACTGGTTGGAAGAACTGGCCGGCATCCCATGCCAGGTCGAAGTCGCCAGCGAGTTCCGCTATCGCAAGGTGGTGGTGCAGCCCGACACCCTGTTCGTGACCATTTCCCAGTCCGGCGAAACCGCCGACACCCTGGCCGCCCTGCGCAACGCCAAGGAACTGGGCTTCCTCGGCAGCCTGGCGATCTGCAACGTCAGCATCAGCTCCCTGGTGCGTGAATCCGACCTGACCCTGCTGACACAGGCCGGTCGTGAAATCGGTGTCGCCTCCACCAAGGCTTTCACCACCCAACTGGTGGGCCTGTTGCTGCTGACCCTGTCACTGGGCCAAGTACGCGGCACCCTCGCCGACGGTGTCGAAGCCACTCTGGTGGAAGAACTGCGCCGCCTGCCGACCCGCCTGGGCGAAGCCTTGGCCATGGACGGCACCGTGGAAAAAGTCGCCGAGCTGTTCGCCGACAAGAACCACACCCTGTTCCTCGGCCGTGGTGCGCAGTACCCGGTTGCGATGGAAGGCTCGCTGAAACTCAAGGAAATCTCGTACATCCACGCCGAAGCCTACCCGGCCGGCGAGCTGAAGCACGGCCCGTTGGCCCTGGTGGATGACGACATGCCAGTGGTCACCGTGGCGCCGAACAACGAACTGCTGGAGAAGCTCAAGTCCAACCTGCAGGAAGTACGCGCCCGTGGCGGCCAACTGATCGTCTTCGCTGACGAGAAGGCCGGAATGACCAACGGTGAAGGCACCCACGTCATCAACATGCCGCACATCCACGACACTCTGTCGCCGATCCTCTACACCATCCCGCTGCAATTGCTGTCTTACTATGTCGCCGTGCTCAAGGGCACCGACGTTGACCAGCCGCGCAACTTGGCGAAGTCGGTGACGGTGGAGTAAGCCTTACTGGCGTACCCAAAAGGGGCTGTTTTCAACAGCCCCTTTTTTGTGTTTTGAATTCGCTCAATTCAAGGATGCGTATTGATGCAAAACCCTCCTGCTACCGTCCACGCACGTTTGCACAATCGCCGGTTCGTGGTCGCCAACAACGCCCAAGGGTTGTCCGGTACCGGCACCGTGTTTCATTACGAAGTCGAAGGCGGGGTGATTTCGAGCACTTACCACGGTGGCCGAATTCGCCTGGGAACGCAGGTCGGGCGGGTGACCGGCCCAGATACTATCGAGCTGCTTTATCAGTGCGTCACCCTGGACGGGGAGCTACTCGCAGGGTGGTCACGAGGCACGGTAGGTGTTGATCACGCCGGGCGCACTACCCTGAGTTTCGTTTGGGGCTGGCTATCGGGTGCGACCGGAGGCGGAGAGTCTAGCTATATCGAGATCACTGGCTAGAGGTATTGAAAGCACCATAATACCTACAGGTAGGCGCATATCCCCTGTGGGAGCTGGCTTGCCTGCGAGGGCTGCGTGTCAGTCGCTGCATCTGTTACTGCACCACCGCCTTCGCAGGCAAGCCAGCTCCCACATTTGATCTCCATCGGGTTTGAGAAAGGGGTGGGTTAGGTCCACCAGTAGCGCACGAGATGAAAGAAGATCGGCGCCGCAAAGCACACCGAATCCAGCCGATCCAGCATCCCGCCGTGCCCTTCGATCATGTGGCCCCAGTCTTTCACCCCGCGGTCACGCTTGATCGCCGACATCACAATCCCTCCCGCAAACCCCAGCAGGTTGATCAGCAGCGCGATCAGGAATGATTGCCAGGGATTGAACGGTGTGGTCCACCACAGCGCTGCGCCGATCAGCGACGACAACAGGATCCCGCCGACAAAACCTTCCACGGTTTTCGACGGCGACAGGTTGGGCGCGATCTTGTGTTTGCCGAACAGCTTGCCGCACACGTACTGCAGCACGTCCGACAGTTGCACCACGATCACCAGATAGGCGATCAGCAGCAGGTTACGGCCTTCGTAACCCGGTATGTCCAATGTCAGCAGCGCCGGGACGAAAGACACGCAGAACACGGCGATCATCAACCCCCATTGCACCTTCGATGCCCGTTCCAGAAAGTGCGTACTGTCACCGCCCAGGGAGGCGAGGATCGGCAGGAGCAGGAACACGTACACCGGGATGAAGATCGAGAACAGCCCATACCAGTCGGCGTAGATCAGCAGGTATTGCAGCGGCAGGGCCAGGTAAAACGCGGCCACCAGGGCCGGGTAGTCGCTGCGCCGGGTCGGGGTGAGGGTGAGAAATTCGCGCAGGGCGTAGAACGACACCGCGTAGAACAGCAGGATCACCGCGCCGGTGCCGAGCCAGAAGGCGATGCCGATGACCACCACCATCACCCACCAGGCGTTGATGCGGGCGTTGAGGTTGTCGATAACTGCGTTGGGGCTGCCACGGGTGCGCAGCTTGAGGATCAGGCCGATCAGCGAGGCGATGACCAGGATCGCGCCGATGCCGCCAAATAACATCAGGGTTTGGCTATCCATCTCAGGAATGCTCCGGGGCAAGGGCGAGCAGGGCGTCGCGAGTGCGGGCGAGGAAGGCGGCTTTGTCTTCGCCTTCTTCCAATTGCAGGGGGGCACCGAAGCTGGTGGTGCATAACAACGGCAATGGCAATACGCGACCCTTGGGCATGACCCGGTTCAGGTTGGCTATCCACACGGGGACCAACTCGGCCTGTGGGTAACTCTTTGCCAAGTGATACAAGCCGCTTTTGAACGGCAGCAAGCCATCCTCGAGATTGCGCGTGCCTTCGGGAAAGATGATCAACGAATCGCCGCCTTCCAGGGCCGCGAGCATGGGCATCAGTGGGTTATCCACAGGCTCTTTGCGCTCGCGGTCGATCAGCACGCCATTGAATACGCGGTTGATGATGTAGCGGCGCAACGCGCTCTTGTTCCAGTAATCGCTGCCGGCCACCGGGCGTGTGAACTTGCGCAGGTTCTGCGGCAGTGACGCCCACACCAGCACGAAGTCACCGTGGCTGCTGTGGTTGGCGAAATAGATGCGCTGCACCGGCACTGGCGCGCACCCCAGCCACAGGCTGCGAGCGCCGGTGACGGTGCGGGCCATGGAGGTAATCAGCGTGGCGACCACGGGTTCGAACATGAGGATTCCTTATCCGGCAAAAGGCAGCCAAGGGCTGGCAAGGATGACGCCCAGGGTCAGCAGCGCTTGCGCGCCCAGTAGCCAGGCTTGTTTACGCAACAGTTTGAGAGCGCCGCGCCGGCGTTCGCTCCATGGCCGACCGGCTCGCTTGGGCAATTGCAGGCCAAGGGTTTGCAAGGCTTGGTCAAGGTCTGGCGTGCGGGTAACGTCGCGGGCCAGCAAGGCGAACAGATCGGCGTCAAAGGCCACCCGTAGCGCCCAGTATTTTTGCAGCAGGCCCAGCACGATCATCCACAGGGCCAGCAGCAGGCAGGTCGTCGAAATACTGGCCAACAACAGTTGGGCAAGGCCGAACAGTACGCCGAGCAACGTCAGGCCTGTGGATAACTGATCCAGGGAACGGCCACGACGTAGCAGGCTGGCGACTACCTGGAGTTCCATATCAGCGGGCATAATGCAAACCCTCCAACGCTTTACGGTGTGCGGGGTGCAGGACCACAGTGGCCCGTGCTGTACGAATAATAGCCAGTGCTTGGTCAACCGTTGCGGCGCGCCCGGTGGTCAGCAGCCAGGCGGCGACGGCAGTCGCGCTACGGGAATAACCGAGGGCGCAGCACACCAGCAAGGGGCCACTCATTCGCAGACGTTCAATGGCGTGCGCGGCCTTCAGGCATTCGTCGGCTGTCGGGGTGATCAGGTCCAGTACCGGCACGCAGGCATAAGCACGGCCCTGTGGATTAATCGGCAGTTCGGCACACAGATCGACAATGGCTTTGAACGGGCCTTGCTCAGAGGTTGTAGGAACACGCCCCAGCCAGACGTTATCCACAATCAGATCCGGCTGTGGATGTTTGCGTGTCCACAGCCGCGAATTGGTCCACGCCCCTGCCAAGTAAGGCGCATACAGCCAGCGAGCGGCAGGCGTCAGGCGGCCATTTGTACGTTTTTGAAAGCCCGGCGCGCCGATCACCAGGTAGTTGGCGCTGATCAAGCCGAGGGAAACCGCTGGCCACAGCAACCACAGCCAGCCGCCGCGAAGTAACAAACCCAGCGTCAGCAGTACTATCGCACCCAGCCCATAGCGAACAGCCAGGCGCCAGCGTTGGGTATCGCGCGTTAACCGGGCACTCAACAATGGGCTCGGGTGTTCCACCGGCCATAACCACACGCACAACCACCCCGCGAGGGCGCCTGTGGGTAAGTCGATAAAGTGATGTTGATAAGTAGTCAGCACCGAGATGCCGATCAGCGCAAACCAGCCATGCACCACCCAGCGCCAAATCCCCTGGGTGTGCCGCTGATACATGACCCACAGGATCACCAGCAGCGCGATATGCAGTGAAGGCGCCTGGTTGAACGGTTTGTCGAAACCGGCCAGCACGGCGAACAGCCAGCCGAACACACCGTCCAGTTCCGGTCGCTCGAAGGTGAAGCGCAATGGCCAGATCAGGAAGCAACTCACGGCAATCACCTGCGCACTCAGCAGGCGCAGTGCATGTTGTTTCAACTCATGCCGTGTATTGGGCAGCAGCAGGGAGAAGCCGTAGAGCAGGTCGATGGACCAGTAGGGCACGATGGTCCAGGCCCAGAACGGCATGTGTGTTTCCCAGCCGAACACCAGGGTGCCGACGTCGCTGCGCTGGCTGGTGACCCAGGTGGCAAAGCCATAGGTGCTGAAAAACAGCGGCGCCAACAGCAGCAGCCAGAGCACCGCAGGTTTCAATAAACCGGGCTCGCGCATGTTCAGATCTTCTGTGCCAGGGACACGGTGAAAATGCCCCACTCATCCACGCGCTGGGTGATCTTGCGAAAGCCCGCCGCTTCGACGAGTTGGTCCATTTCCGCCTGGCTGCGCCGGCGCATCACCCAGGCCTGGCCCTGACGGTGGCTGGTGAGCGCACGGGCAATCAGCTCCAACTGCGGGTGCCACGGCTGCCCGGTGTAGACCAGGTAACCACCTGGCTCCACGGCTTCGGCCAAGCCCGCCAGCGAGCCGCCGACCATGGCGTTATCGGCGAACAATTCGTACAGGCCGGATACCACGGCCAGCGTCGGCTTAGGGGCCAGGGCAGCCAGGTCAGCGCGGTCGAACGCATCGCCTTTGACGAACTGGGCGATGTCCCCCAGGCCCTTCTCGCGAATCAGCGCGCCACCGTCGCGCACGTTGATGTCGCTGTAGTCGCGCAGCAGGATCGATTCCGGCAGCGGTGATACGCCTTGCAAGGCTTCCAGGATGTAGCGGCCGTGGCCGGCGGCGATGTCGACAATGCGCACTTCGCGTTGGTCATCACGCAGCTTGGCCATGGCCAGGCGCAGCAGCTCTTCGACGTTCAGCTTGCGTTGGCGAATACCGCGCCAGCCAATGGAATTGAGGTAGTTGGTATCGATCATCCGCCCCAGCCCGCCCTTGCCGGCAGGCTTATTGCGATACACGTAGTCCAGGGTGCTGCCGGAATCGAAGCCGGTGTCGAAGCCCAGCTTCACGCCGTCCGAAAGGTTCTTGCCCAGGCCCATGCTGGCGCGGGTCATGCGCCAGTACAGGTCGCGCAGGGAGTTGCGTGGCAGCGGCGCGGCGAGGGATTCGGATTCGGCGCACGTGGCGCCAAGTTTGTCTGCATCCAGTAAAGAAGCGCGGTCCAGCGGGTGGGCGAAGTTCTGCAAGATAAAGCGCTTGGCGCTGGTCACAGCCACGATGCGATCACGTTCGCCGAGGGTGTCGTGAAAAAAGCCGGGGAGGATATGCAGCTCTTTTTTAAGGCTGCCGAGGCGGTCGAAGAACTGCTGCTGGGGTTTACGGTGCACCACAAAGTCGGAGCCCGAAATAAGCAGTTGGGTGGGCACCTGGATCGCCTGGGCATCGGCTACAACCCGGTCGGCGGCTTCGTACAGGCCCAGCAGCACATTCACCGAGATGGCCTTGGTGATCAAGGGGTCGCTGTCGTAGGACGCCACCCGTTCCGGATCATGGCTGAGGAACTTGGCCTTGACGTAGCTGTTGACGAAAAAGTTGCCGCGAAACTTGCGCATCAGTGCCAGGCCCGGGCGGGCGAGGGGCACATACAGCTTGACCTTGAAGGCTGGCGAGGCGAGCACCAGGGCGCGGATTTTTGGCGCGTAATCATGAACCCAAGTGGCCGCAATCACCGCGCCGACGCTTTGGGCGATGACGGCGATGTCTTCCTCTTCGATGCTGTAGGTGGCATTGATGTGATCACAGAACGTCTGCACGTCGCGGGCGCTGGTGGCAAAGCTGGGGCTGTCGCCGCGCTCGCCTGGGGATTGGCCGTGGCCACGGGCGTCCCAGGCGAAGAAGTCGAATTCAGGCAGGCCCAGTTCATCCACCAGGTGGGCAATACGCCCCGAATGCTCATGGCCGCGATGGAACAACAGGATCGCCTTGCGCGGCCCGGCGCCTGCCGTGGCCGGCCAGTGCCGGTAGAAAAGCTCGACGCCATCATGGGTACTGAAGGTGTGCTCTTGCTGTTCGCGCATCGCAAAATCCTTATGCAGAAGGGAGAGAATGTTGTTCTTTGAGGCCCTGACGCACCCGGTTGACCAAGGTATAGGCGAGCAGGGCGGCGACCAGCCACATCACCGCCTCCACCCAACCGGCGCCGAGCCAGCCCAGCGCCACGCCCGTGGCCAGCACCCCGAGTACGAACGCCCGATCACTCTTGCCCATGGGCCCGTCATAACGGCGCGACGCGCCCACCATCGGCCCCAGCACCCCGGCGTATTCGCTGAATACCGCCAGCAGCGTCACCAGCAGCACCGGCGCCAGGCTCACATCGGGGATCAATGCAAAGGGCAGGATCAGCGCGCTATCGGCGATCACGTCGCACAATTCATTGAGGTAAGCACCGAGGCGCGACTGTTGGCCGAATTCCCGGGCCAGCATGCCATCGATGGCATTGAGCGCCATGCGCACAATCATCCACAGCGGGATCAGTGCAAACAGCCAGAGGTGTTGGGCAAAGCCCGCGATCAACAGCCCCACCAGCAGGGAAACAACCCCGGCCAGCACGGTGATCTGGTTGGCGGTGGTGCCGTTGTCATAAAGGCGCTGCACGAGAGGCCGCAGCAGGTTTTGAAAACGCGGTTTGAGTTGGTAGATGGAAATCATGGGGGTGGCGCTTCCTTGTCCGTGAACCCGCGAAAAACTGTTTTGGAGTGTGCCGACTAATCGCAGCCGACACCAGTGATGGCTCGTGTTTATAGGGGGTTAGTCACAATCAGAAGAACACCATCAGAACAAATGTGGGAGGGGGCTTGCCCCCGATTGCGGTGTACCAGTAACTAATCAGTCGGTTGACACACTGCTATCGGGGGCAAGCCCCCTCCCACAAGGGATTCAGGGTGAATTCAAAAGCGAACAAAAATTTCACGCTTCGTGTTATATCGTAACGAATTGTGTACAAGTGGGCGTTGAGCAGATGCAAGTGGATCTAGAGGCTGACGGGGCTTCGGTTGAAGGCCTCGCGCGTTTTCAGCAGGGGCTGTTCCACGCCCGTCGATTGCGCCAAGCCGGTATCGGCCTGACAACCCTGGCCCTCAGTGGTTGGATATTGGCGCTGTTCGTAGCGTTGTTTGCCCCGCTGTCGATCTGGCCGGTGGTATTGATCAACTGCGCGTCGGCCTTGCTGCTGCTGGTGGCCGGTTTGCAGTCGGCCTGGTGGGTGGCCGATTGGCGTGCCCAGGTGCTGGAAGCGCCGAGCGGTGAAGCGGTCGAACAATCCATCGAGACCACACCCTGGCATAAGGGCCTGATCAACCGGTTCGGCAACGGCTTGTTGGCGCAGATTGGCGCGCCGGTGCTGTGGTTGGGCGGCTGGTCGCTGTTGGCGCTGGTCAGCATCCTGCAGTTCTGGAACCTGGGCTTGCCCGCTGCCGCCATCGGGCAGTCGGCAAGTATTGGCGCAGCGCTCGCATTGGCCCTGGCGTTTGGCCTGCTGGTATTCGAACGCCGCCTGGCCCAGGAAACCGCTGCCCAATGGCCGGAAGCCTCACAGTTGGCGCAGTTGAGCCGGATGGCAATTATCTGCCTGGTGCTCAGCGCGATCTGCCTGCTGTTTGCCAGTGCAGAGTCGGTCTGGCCGTTGCGCCTGGCCACTCTCATCGGGCTGTTGCCAGCGTTGGTAGCGTTGGAGTTCCTGCTCAGGGGCGTGCTGTCGCTGTTCAGCCCGCGTCAGCCGCGCCTTGAGCCGCGCTTGATGGCGCAGAGTTTCATCGCCGGCCTGCTGCGTTGGCCGCCTCAGCCCTTGCTGGCGTTGCAGCATGAGTTGCACAACCGCTTTGGCATCGACTTGCGCCAGATCTGGGCCTTTACCTACATGCGCCGGGCGTTTTTCCCGGTGTTGCTGGTGGTGCTGGCGGTAGGTTGGGCGCTGACCGGTCTGCATGAAGTGCCCCTGCAAGGCCGTGGGATTTACGAGCGTTTTGGTAAACCGGTCGAGGTGTTCGGCCCCGGCCTGCATGCCGGTTTGCCGTGGCCGTTGGGCCGCGTGCTGAACGTGGAAAACGGCGTGGTGCATGAGCTGGCGACCAGCGTCAGTGACGCCGCCACACCGCAGCTGGCCGCCGCCGAAGGCCCGGCGCCGTTGATCGCCAACCGCCTGTGGGACGCCAGCCATGTGAATGACAAATCCCAGGTTATTGCCAGCAGCAGCGGCGACAAGCAGGGCTTCCAGATCGTCAACATGGACGTGCGCTTTGTCTACCGCATCGGCCTCACCGATCAGGCCGCGCTTGCCGCCACCTACAACAGCGCGGATATCCCGACCCTGATCCGCAGCACCGCCAGCCGCATCCTGGTGCACGATTTTGCCTCGCGCACCCTGGATGAATTGCTCGGGGAAGAGCGCACCAGCCTCGCGGACGAGATTGGTCGCAGCGTGCAAGCCGACCTGCAAACCCTCGACAGCGGAGTGGAAATCCTCGCCACGGTGGTCGAGGCGATCCACCCGCCGGCCGGTGCCGCCAATGCTTATCACGGTGTGCAGGCCGCGCAGATCGGCGCCCAGGCGCTGATCGCCCGTGAACGCGGTGCAGCCAGCGAACAGACCAACCAGGCGCTGCTTCAAGCCAGTACCGCCCGCGATCAGGCCCAGGCCAGTGCCCGCGAAGTGAATGCCGGCGCCCAAGCCGCGAACCTGCGCTTTGCCGCCGAACAAAAAGCCTACGCCGCTGCGGGCCAAGCCTTCGTGCTGGAACAGTACCTGGGCCAACTGAGCCAGGGACTGGCCCAGGCCAAGCTGCTTATTCTGGATCATCGTTTGGGTGCCGACAGCGCGCCGACGATCGATCTGCGTTCTTTTACCTTGCCCGCCGACCCGTCGGCGCCGCGCAAAGCCGTTCAATAAGGAGTCTGTCTGTTGAGCGCTCATTCCCACGATCATGATCACGGCCATCACCACCATCACGGCCACCACCATCACCATCACGGCGATGAGCAGGCGGCCGGGCCTTTTCCCTGGCGGCGCATGGCGTGGGCGGTGTTGCTGGTGCTGTTTGCCGTGGCAGCGGCAAGCCTGGTGCAAGTGCGTTCCGGTGAGGCCACGGTGATTACCCGCTTCGGCAACCCTGCGCGCGTGCTGCTGGAGCCGGGCCTGGGCTGGCGCTGGCCGGCACCGTTCGAAGCGGCGATCCCGGTGGATCTGCGTCTGCGCACCACCTCCAGCGGCCTGCAGGATGTGGGCACCCGCGATGGCTTGCGGATTATTGTGCAGGCCTATGTGGCGTGGCAGGTGCAGGGCGATGCCGACAACGTGCAGCGCTTTATGCGTGCGGTGCAGAACCAGCCGGATGAGGCGGCGCGGCAGATTCGTACCTTTGTCGGCTCGGCGCTAGAAACCACGGCGGCCAGTTTTGACCTGTCCAGCTTGATCAACACCGACGCCAGCCAAGTGCGCATCGCCGATTTTGAAGCGCAGTTGCGCCAGCAGATTGATCAACAATTGCTCACCACCTATGGTGTGCGCGTGGCGCAGGTCGGTATCGAGCGTTTGACGTTGCCATCGGTGACCCTCACCGCCACGGTTGACCGCATGCGCGCCGAGCGTGAAACCATCGCCACCGAACGCACCGCCGTGGGTAAGCGCGAAGCGGCGCAGATCCGCTCCGCTGCCGAGCGAGATGCGCGCATCATGCAGGCCGATGCCACCGTGAAAGCCGCCGATATCGAAGCGCAGTCGCGGGTTGAAGCCGCGCAGATTTATGGCCGCGCCTACGCTGGCAATCCGCAGCTGTACAACCTGCTGCGTTCGCTGGATACCTTGGGCACGGTGGTCACGCCGGGGACCAAGATCATCCTGCGCACCGACGCTGCGCCGTTCCGCGCCCTGGTGGATGGGCCGAAGGACCTGCAGCCATGAGCGAGCCTGAAAGCCCGGACAGCCCGTGGATCCAGGCCGGGCGCCTGACGTTCCTGGCACTGTACGCGGTCACCGTATTGGCGGCGTTGGCCTGGGCCTTTTCCAATGTGCGCCAGATCGACCCGCAGAATCGCGCCGTGGTCTTGCACTTCGGCGCCCTTGATCGCATTCAGAACGCCGGGTTGTTGCTGGCCTGGCCGCAACCTTTTGAGCAAGCCATCCTGCTGCCAGCGGCCGACCGGGTGATCGAACGCCGGGTGGAAAACCTGCTGCGTTCCGACGCGGCGTTGCAGGCGGATCGCGTGGCCAGTTTCGCCACGCCGTTAAGCGATGCCCTGGCCGGTTCCGGCTACCTGCTGACCGGTGATGCCGGGGTGGTTCAACTGGACGTGCGGGTGTTCTACAAGGTGACCGAGCCCTACGCCTTTGTGTTGCAGGGCGACCACGTGCTGCCTGCCCTGGACAGACTGGTGACGCGCAGCGCCGTGGCCCTCACCGCAGCGCGGGATCTGGACACCATCCTGGTAGCCCGCCCGGAACTGATCGGCAGCGACAATGGCGCCGCCGAACGCCGTGAGCGGCTGCGCGGCGACCTGGTGCAAGGCATTAATAAACGCCTGGCGGAGTTGGCGGCCAGCGGCTTGGGGCTGGGTATCGAAGCCACCCGCGTCGATGTGCAATCGAGCCTGCCTGGGCCCGCGGTGAATGCATTCAACGCGGTACTGACCGCTAGCCAGCAGGCTGATAAAGCCGTGGCCAACGCCCGCACTGAAGCGGAAAAACTCACCCAGACCGCCAACCAGGAGGCTGACCGCCAAGTGCAAGTCGCCCATGCCCAGGCCAGTGAACGCTTGGCCAATGCCCAGGCGCAGACCGCTACCGTTGCCAGCCTGGCCCAGGTCAAAGATCCCGGTTTGCTGTTGCGCCTGTACCGTGAACGCTTGCCGAAGATTCTCGGCCAGGCCGGTTCAGTGACCACCGTCGATCCCAAAGACGACTCCCGCTTGATCATCCAGGGAGCCGAACAATGAGCGCACCCATGCTGACCTCTGCCGAACAGCGCAGCGCTGCCCGGCAATTGACCTTGGCGATGCTCGCCCTGGGCTTGCTCGTGCTAGGCCTGGTGTGGCGCTGGCTCGCGCCCGACCAGAGCGGCGTCAGCCAGCTGCTGCTGGGGGTGGCTTCGCTGTTGGTGGCGGTGCCGGTGATGCGTTCAGCCTGGTTCAGCCTGCGCTTTCCGAGCCTGCACGGCATCACCGACCAATTGATCGCCCTGGCCATGCTCGGCGCCTGGGCCACGGGCGATCTGCTCACCGCCGCGTTGTTGCCGATCATCATGATCTTTGGCCATGTGCTGGAAGAGCGCAGCGTGATTGGCTCCCAGGAAGCGATCCATGCCCTGGGCAAACTCACCCGCAGCCACGCACGCCTGGTGCAGGCGGACGGGACCATCACCGAAGTGGATAACGGCACCTTGAACACCGGCGATATCGTCGAAGTGCGAGCCGGCGACCGCGTGCCGGCCGATGGCGTGGTGTTGTCCGGCCAGGCGAGCCTGGACACGGCGCCGATCACCGGCGAGTCAGTGCCGTTGGAAGCCAGCGTGGGCGTGCAGGTGTTTGGTGGGGCGATCAACCTCGATGGTCTGCTGCGCCTTGAGGTCACGCGTACCGGTAACGAATCGACGTTGGGCAAAGTCATTGCGCTGATGCAGAACGCCGAGCGGTCCAAGCCGCCGATCACCCGGCTGCTGGAGCGTTACGCCGGCAGCTACATGGTGCTGGTGTTGCTGCTGGCAGCCGTCACCTGGTTTGTCACCAATGACGCCCAGGCGATGCTCGCGGTGCTCGTGGCAGCGTGTCCCTGTGCTTTGGTGTTGTCGGCACCGGCCACGGCGATTGCCGGGATTGCCGTGGCGGCGCGCCATGGCATCCTGATTCGCAGCTCGGCGTTCCTCGAAGAACTGGCCGACCTGACATCGCTGGTGGTCGACAAGACCGGAACCCTGACCTTTGGCACCCTGCGCTTGCAGTCCATCGAGACAAGCGCGCCGGATCGCCAAAAGCTGCTGAACCTGGCGGCCAGCCTCGGTTCGGCAAGCAGTCATCCGGTCAGCCGAGCGTTGGCGGGGTTGGCGACCCAGGAGCAGATGCGGGTGCTTAGCGACATTCGCGAGCGTCAGGGCCTGGGCGTGGTCGCCCAGACCGAGCAGGGCGAAGCGGCGCTGGGACGGCCGGAGTTGTTTGAACAGTTGGGCATCGTCACCACCGTCGTGCCCACCCATGATGGCCCGATTGCCGGGCTGGCGTTGAACGGCGAGTTCCTCGCCTGGCTGCTGTTGGCCGACAGCGTCAAACCCGAAGCGCGCCAGGCCCTGCAAGAGCTGCGTGACTTGGGCCTGGGCCGCCAACTGCTGCTGACCGGCGACCGCAAAAGCGTGGCCGACAGTCTGGCGCTGGACGTGGGCATCAGTGATGTCGAAGCCCAAGCGCTGCCGGAAGACAAGCTCAACCGCGTGTTGGGCGAAATCAGCAGTGGCTTCAGGCCAATGGTGGTGGGCGACGGCATCAACGACTCCCTGGCGCTCAAGGCCGGCGTGGTCGGTGTGGCCATGGGCGCGGGCGGTGCGGACATCGCCCTGGCCTCGGCGGACGTGGTGTTGATCGGCAGCGACTTGCGCCGCCTGGGCACCTGTGTGCGCTTGAGTCGCCAGTGCCGGCAGACGTTGCAGGTCAACGTGATCATTGGCTTGGGCTGGACACTGGCCATTGTGGTGTTCGCCGCATTTGGCTGGCTGGGGGCGGCGGGCGCGATGATCGCGGCGGTGCTGCATAACCTCAGCACCTTGCTGGTATTGGGGAACGCCGGGCGTTTACTGCGCTTCCAGGAGCCGCTGTTGAAACTCGACGAATAATTTCAGAAATATTTGCTCACGGCTGTAACGCCGACAGGAGGCCTCACTCTAGTGCTGTGTCGAGACTGAACAATCCGTTCGGACCGGCTCCACTACT
Source organism: Pseudomonas sp. KT_2_4 (assembly GCF_041410225.1). NCBI lineage: Bacteria > Pseudomonadati > Pseudomonadota > Gammaproteobacteria > Pseudomonadales > Pseudomonadaceae > Pseudomonas > Pseudomonas sp. KT_2_4. Next base: position 3,779,498 of record NZ_CP166962.1, on the reverse strand, counting down.
GATCATGAGGAATACAACAATGAGCATTAAATCCGCTGCTGCTGGTGCCGCCCTCGCAATGGCCGCTGCTTCTCTGTTCGCGGGTGTGGCCACCCAGGTACAAGCGGCAGACGCCACCGTTCACTGCTACGGCGTGACCTCCTGCAAAGGCATGAACGACTGCAAAACCAAGGACCACGCGTGCAAGGGCCAGGGCGAGTGTAAAGGGATGGGCTTCAAGGCCATGACCAAATCGGCCTGCGACGCCGCTGGCGGTACAGTCGGCGAGTAACCGGCAAACAAGTGCAACCGCGGCGGCTGCCTGCTACCGCTGCGGACACTTTGCCCTGGAGTGAGTCATGTCCGCGTCCCTTCCAAGTCTGGGTTACGGCCTGGGTTTACGCAGTGAGTACTACCACCAGATCCTTGAACAGTCGCCGGCCGTGGATTGGTTCGAAGTGATCTCCGAGAATTATCTGGTGCAGGGCGGCAAGGCCTTGTACTACCTGGACGCGATAGCCGAACGTTACCCCTTGGTGATGCACGGTGTGTCGTTGTCCATCGGCGGGCCACATGCCCTCGATATGGATTACCTGAATCACATCAAACAGCTCGCAGAGCGCATTCAGCCGGCGTGGATTTCCGATCACCTGTGCTGGAGCCGTGGCAGCGCGCACCAGTTACATGACTTGCTGCCCCTGCCTTACACCGAAGAAAGCCTCTACCACGTGGCCGGCCGCGTGCGTCAGGTGCAGGACGTCTTGCAACGGCCGCTGGTGCTGGAAAATGTCTCAAGCTACGTCCGTTCCAAGGCGGATGAATTCACCGAGTGGGAGTTCCTCAACGCCTTGGCCCACCTGAGCGGCTGCCAATTGCTGCTGGACGTCAACAACGTCTACGTCAGCGCACGTAACCATGGTTTTGATGCCTGGACCTTCATTCGCAACCTGCCACCCGAAAGCATTCGCCAGCTGCATTTGGCAGGGCATATGGACTATGGCGACTATGTGGTCGATACCCACGACCATCCAGTGTGCGACCCGGTGTGGGCGCTGTATCAGCAGACTCTCGAACATCTGGGCCCCGTGTCGACGTTACTGGAACGCGATGACCATTTTCCACCCTTCGAAGAATTACTCACCGAGTTGAACAAAGCCCGTGAGTTGGGTGCCAGCGCCTTGGCCCGGAGAGCGTTATGCGCCTGATCGACTGGCAGTTGGCGTTTGAACAGCATCTATTATCCGAAGCGCCCCCGGCCAACAGTGGCTTTGCCGCCACCTTGCTGGGAGGGCCGACATTGGATGTGGACACCGGCCTGGCGATTTACCACAACGCTTACCTGTCGCGTCTGCAAGAGGTACTGCGCCATGATTTCGGTGCCATCTGGTATTGGCTGGGAGATGAGCAGTTTTGCTCACTGACCGAGGCCTACATCCGCCGTTATCCCTCGGCCCATTACAGCGTGCGCTGGTTGGGCGAGCGCTTTGCGATGTTTATCGTTGAGCATTTCATGGCTGCGCAAAGTGCGCCTTTGGCTGAGTTGGCACGCCTGGAGTGGGCGTTCACCTTGGCGTTTGACGCCGCCGAAGGGGGGCCGCTGACCTTGAATGACATGGCGCACCTGGCGCCTGAAGACTGGCCCACCTTGCAGGTTGCGCTGGCGCCTTCGGTACAGCAGTTGCTTTGCCGTTTCAACACGGTGGCGATCTGGCGAGCCAGCAAGGATGAGTCGGATTTCCCCGGCAGCCAGGCGCTGGAACCGGCGCAAATCTGCCTAGTGTGGCGCAACCAAAACCGCTGCCACTACCGCAGCCTGGAAGCCGCTGAAGCCTGTGCGCTGTCGGGCATGGTGACCATGGGCTGGAATTTTTCAGAACTGTGTATTGAGCTGGCGGTCACTTATTCAGAGGGGGCGTCGCTGCAAGCGGCCACTTGGCTGAAACAGTGGGTCCAGGAAGGTTTGCTCGAGCGCCGAGCGCCATAGAAGGGGAGCTATTCATTCGATAGCTTCCTACTTTGTTTGGCATGGTCTACCCTCACAGCAGACGTCTGAAACAAGGGGGGACTACTCATGCTCGCGCAACTTCCACCGGCCTTACAGAATCTTCAGCTACCGCTGCGTCTTCGACTCTGGGACGGCCATGAATTCAACTTGGGCCCTGAGCCCAGCGTCACCATCGTGGTCAAGGACCCCACGGTTGTATCCAGGCTGACCCATCCAACGCTCGACTCACTGGGCGAAGCCTTCGTCGAGGGTAAGCTGGAGCTGGAAGGCTCCATCACCGAAGTGATCAGGGTATGTGACGAGTTGAGTCACGCTTTGGTCGATGACGACGAGGAGAGTCGTCCGGTGCGCTCGATTCACGATAAGGCCACTGACGCCGCGGCCATTTCCTACCATTACGACCTGTCCAATGAGTTCTACCAGCTATGGCTGGACCAGGACATGGCCTACTCCTGCGGTTATTTCGAAACCGGCAGCGAGTCGATCGATCAGGCCCAACAAGACAAATTTCGCCACCTGTGCCGCAAGTTACGGCTGCAGCCGGGTGAGTATCTGCTCGATGTGGGCTGCGGCTGGGGCGGGCTGGCGCGCTATGCCGCGCGGGAGTTCGGGGTCAAGGTGTTCGGTATCACCTTGAGCAAGGAACAACTGGCGCTGGCCAAGGAGCGGGTGAAAGCCGAAGGCCTGGAAGACCAGGTCGACCTGCAATTACTCGACTACCGCGACCTGCCCCAGGACGGCCGTTTCGACAAAGTCGTAAGCGTGGGCATGTTCGAACACGTCGGCCACGCCAACCTGGCGCAATACTGCCGGACCCTGTTCGGCGCGGTGCGTGAAGGCGGCCTGGTGATGAACCATGGCATCACCGCCAAGCACACCGACGGCCGCCCCGTAGGCCGTGGAGCCGGTGAGTTTATCGAGCGCTACGTGTTCCCTAATGGTGAACTGCCGCACCTGGCCATGATGACCGCCGAGATTAGCGAAGCAGGGCTGGAAGTGGTCGATGTCGAAAGCCTGCGTATGCATTACGCCCGCACATTGGATCATTGGAGCGAACGCCTGGAAGACAACCTGGAAGCAGCGGCGAAGATGGTACCGGAACAGGCGCTACGCATCTGGCGGCTGTACTTGGCCGGTTGCGCTTATGCATTTGCCCGTGGCTGGATCAACCTGCACCAGATACTGGCAGTGAAACCCCATGCCGATGGCGGGCATGAACTGCCGTGGACGCGGGAAGACCTCTACCGCTGACCACCAGGCACTGAAGCTCAAAACTGTGGGAGCTGGCTTGCCTGCGATAGCGTTGTATCCGGACCGGATGAGTCGACTGAAACAACACCGCTATCGCAGGCAAGCCAGCTCCCACATTGATTTTGTGTTGGTGGTTAGAGGATGGGTGAGATCAGGCGCGCAATGCGCATCCCCAGTTGTTGCAGGCGACGGGTCTCGCGGCTTTCTTCCTGGCTGACTTCATGGGCCAGGGCAAAGTCGTCCAGCAGCATCTGCTCAACCTGGCTGGCGAAGGCTTCATCCACCGTCAGCAGCATCACTTCAAAATTCAGCCGGAACGAACGGTTGTCCATGTTGGCACTGCCAATTGCGCTGATTTCGCTGTCCACCAACACCACCTTTTGATGCAAAAAGCCCGGCGTGTAGCGAAACACCCGCACGCCCGCTCGCACCGCTTCGTTGGCGTACAGGCTGGATGCGGCATACACGATGCGGTGGTCGGGCCGTGACGGCAGCAGCAGGCGCACATCGACTCCGCGCAATACCGCCAGGCGCAGGGCGGCAAACACCGCCTCGTCGGGGATGAAATAGGGGCTGGTGATCCACACCCGCTCGGTCGCGGCATGGATGGCCTCGACGAAAAACAGCGAGCAGGTTTCATAAGGATCAGCTGGCCCACTGGCAAGCAACTGGCAGAGCACGCCGTCTTCCGGGTAGGCGTCCGGCAGGATCAGCGGCGGCAGTTCCCGTGCGGCCCAGAACCAGTCCTCGGCAAACGACTCCTGCAGGCATGCCACCACTGGGCCTGCGACCTGCACATGGGTATCGCGCCATGGCGCCAGCGGCGGTTTTTTACCCAGGTATTCATCGCCTACGTTATGCCCGCCGACAAAACCGGTGATGCCGTCCACCACGACGATCTTGCGATGGTTACGGAAGTTGACCTGGAAGCGATTGAGCCAGCCACTGCGGGTGGCGAATGCCTTGACCTGCACGCCAGCGTCACGCAGCGCTTGCACATAACGATGGGGCAGGGCGTGACTGCCGATGCGGTCGTACAGCACATAAATGGCCACGCCCTGAGCGGCTTTTTCCCTCAACAGGGCCTGCAATTGACGGCCCAGTTCGTCATCGTGAATGATGAAAAACTGGAACAGCACGGCGGTCTTTGCGTTACGGATAGCCTCGAAGATCGCGCCGAACGTGGCATCGCCATTGATCAACAGGCGCACTTCGTTGTTGGCCAGGCAGGGCATGCGGCCCAGCTTGGGCATGGCGCGCAAGGAGGCGTAGGCGCTGGAGTTGCGCGCCGCAAGCGCTTCCTCCACCCACGGGCGCCAGTTCAGTTCGGTGATGGCCGTGTGCATTTCCTGGTTGGCCTGGCGACGGGCCTGGATGTACGCGTCGAAGGTGCTGCGGCCGAAAATCAGGTAGGGGATCAGCGTCAGGTAGGGCATGAACATCAGTGACAACGCCCAGGCAATCGAGCCTTGTGCGGTGCGCACGGTCAGTACTGCGTGGATCGCGGCGAGCGTTCCGAGAAAGTGCAGCGTGGCAATGACGTAGGCGAGCAGGTGCGGGCCAAAGAAATCCATGAACGACGTAACTCCAGGCAGTCCAGTGCGTAACAGACCATGAACGGCTGTGAATGTCGCTATTTTATTTGCCATGCAACACTGGCTGCTTTGCGACGTCTAACGCCCACAATTACCCAGGAGTTACCCGATGAATGCTCGTCTGCTTGGTTTGGCCATGGTTGTTGGTTTGTCGCTGCCTGTGGCGGCGCAGGCGCAGATGCTGGCGCCGGGGTTGTGGGAATTGACCACCAGCAATATGAAAGTCGATAACCAGGACCTGCCGGACTTGTCGCTGATCCTCGGTCAACTCAAGCAACAGATGACCCCTGAACAGCGCGCCATGCTCGAAAAGCAAGGCATCAACATGGCCGGTAAAGGCGTACAGGTGTGCCTGACCCCGGCTCAGGTGGCCTCCGATTCGATCCCCTTGACCGACCCTCAATCGGGCTGCAAACAGGAAGTCACCGACAAGAGCGGCAACCAGTGGAAGTTCCGCTTCAGTTGCCCGAAAGCCCAGGGCACTGGGGTGGCAACGTTTCAGAGCCAGAAAGAATTCACCACCAGCGTCAACGGTACCTTCAATGCCACCGGGATCCAGCAGAAGGGTAGCCTGGACAGCCACGCTCAGTGGCTGGGCAACGATTGCGGTTCGGTCAAACCCCGCGCCTAACGCCCGAACTGCAGGGGCAAGCCCTGGCAACTGTTGACCACCTGGCCGTTGTGCCAGGCCAGGTGGCCGCTGACCAGTGTGGTACTCACGCTGTGGCGAAAGCTGCGTTCTGCAAAGGGTGTCCAGCCGCAGCGGGCGAGAATAGGCTGGCTGTTGACCGGCTTGCCGGCAGGTTCCGGTTTGATCAGTACCAGGTCGGCCCAGTAGCCCTCGCGCACGTAGCCGCGATCAGCAATGGCAAACAGGTCGGCCACGCGGTGGCTGGTCTTGGCTACCAGAGTGGTCAGGGGTAAATGCCCGTCGGCCACCAACTCCAGTAACGCCGGCAGGGCATGCTGCACCAGGGGCATGCCCGAGGGCGCTTGCCGATAGCCCAACTGTTTTTGCGCCCAGGTATGCGGCGCATGGTCGGTGCCAATCACATCCAGACGATCACTCAATAATGCCAGGCGCAGCGCGTCGCGGTCGGCGCGGGTCTTGATCGCCGGGTTGCATTTGATCTGGTGGCCGAGGCGGTGGTAATCGCGATCATCGAACAGCAGGTGGTGCAGGCAGACTTCGGCGGTGATGTGCTTGTCGGCCAGGGGCTTGTCTTCGAACAACGCCAGTTCGCGAGCGGTGGTCAGATGCAACACATGCAGACGCGTGCCATGGCGTTTGGCCAATTCAACGGCAAACGATGACGAGCGATAACAGGCCTCGGCATCGCGGATCAGCGGGTGGGCGACGGCGGGAATATGCTCGCCGAAGCGTTCGCGCAGGCGCTGCTCGTTGGCCAGGATGCTGGGCGTGTGCTCGCAATGAGCGAGCAGAATGGTTGGCACCTCGGCAAACAGGCGCTCCAGGATGCGTGGGTCGTCCACCAGCATGTTGCCGGTGGAGGCGCCCATGAACACCTTGACCCCCGCCACTTGACGGGGGTCTAGGGTGGCGACGATGTCGAGGTTGTCGTTGCTCACGCCGAAATGAAAGCCGTAGTTGGCCACTGAATGCAGTGCGGCACGACGCTTTTTATCGGCAAGGGCTTCCAGGTTCAGGGTGGCCGGTTGGGTGTTGGGCATGTCCATGAAGCTGGTGATACCGCCGGCCACCGCCGCGCGGGATTCGCTGTAGAAGCTGCCTTTTTCCGGCGCACCGGGTTCGCGAAAGTGCACCTGGTCGTCGATCATTCCTGGCAGCAGCCACTGGCCGTTGGCATCGATTTCCACCGGTTCGTTATCGCCTTGAATGCTGGCGGCAATCTTCTCGATACGACCATCGGCGATCAGTACGTCGGCGTCGAATACCTGGCCCTCGTTGACCAGGCGGGCGTTGCGGATCAGCAGGCGGCTCATGGTTCAGAACTCGTTTTGCAGGGCTTTGTAGCCGCGCACCAGGTCGACGTTGGTGCGTGCCACGTCTTCGGAAAACTCCGAAGCGCTGACACTCACCGGCGGGAATTGCGACAAGTCGGTGTTGGGGCCGATACGCGTGGTGGAGGGCACGTAGAAAGCGGCGGGCAGGTCGCGGCCGTCGACCACCGAGTTGTGGCGCACCACGCACCCATCGCCCACGGCGCAATTGAACAGCACACTGTTGAAGCCAATAAACACGCGGTCGCCCACCGTGCAGGGGCCGTGGACGATGGAACGGTGGGCGATGGAGGTGAATTCACCGATGGTCACCGCTGCGCCGGATTTGGAGTGGATGACCACGCCGTCCTGGATGTTGGAGTTGGCGCCGATGGTGATCGGGTCCATGGCGCCGCTGGCATCCACTTCGTCGGCGCGGATCACGGCGTAAGGGCCGACGAACACGTTCTCGCCGATGATGACTTTGCCGCAGATGATCGCGGTCTTGTCGACGTAGGCCGATTCGGCAATCACCGGCAGGTCGCCGGAAGGATTTTTGCGGATCATGGCTGGCTCAGTGCGGCGCACAGGGTGTTGAGGTTGTATTCGAACAGCCCGATAAAGGTGCTGGCCGGGCCTTCTGCGGCGAGGGCGTCGGAGTACAGCGTGCCGCCGATCTGTGCGCCGCTTTCGTCAGCGATCTGCTTGAGCAGGCGCGAGTCTTTGATGTTTTCCATGAACACGGCTTTGACCTTGTCCTTGCGAATCTGGGTGATCAGTGCGGCAACTTCAGCGGCCGAAGGGTCACGTTCAGTGGACAAGCCCTGGGGCGCGAGGAACTGGATGCCATAGGCCTGGCCCAGGTAGCCGAAGGCGTCATGGGAAGTGACGATGCGGCGGTTACCCGGTGGCAGGGCGCCGAACTTGGCCTTGGCCTCTTCCAGCAGGCTATGGATTTGTTTGAGGTAGGCCTGGCTGTTGCGCAGGTAGGCGGTCTTGTTGGCGGGGTCGGCGGCCACCAGGGCCTTGGTGATGTTGCTCACATAGATCTCGGCGTTGGCCAGGTTGTGCCAGGCGTGCGGGTCGGGAATGGTTTCGCCATCCTCGTCCATGGTGTGGGAAATCACGCCTTTGCTGGCGGTGACCACCGTTGCCTTGGTTTCGGTGCTGGTAACCAGGCGGTCCAGCCACGGCTCGAAACCCAGGCCGTTCTTGATGATGACCTTGGCCTTGAGCAATGCCTTGGCGTCATCCGGCGTGGGTTCATAGGTATGGGCGTCGGCGTCCGGGCCGACCATGTTGCTGATCTGGATATGCTCGCCACCGATCTGGTGGGTGATGTCATTGAGAATACTGAAGCTGGTGACTACTTGGAGTTTGTCGGCGGCGTGGGCCATCGAAAGCGGCAGCAGCAGACTGAACAGCACGAGTAGAGCGCGCATCGGAACACCTCATTGGGATGTGAGCAAAGGCGGGCGGCGCAACAAACCGTGCACCGGACCGAACACCACGGACAACAAATACCCAGCGCCCGCCACCAGCACGATGGCCGGGCCGCTGGGCAGTGAGTAGTAGAACGACAGCAGCAGACCCAACCACACCGACAGGCAGCCCAGCAGCGCCGATACCGCAATCAGCACCGGCAGGCGTCGGCTCCAGAAGCGTGAGGCGATGGCCGGCAACATCATCAAGCCGACCACCATCAGCGCACCGATGGCCTGGAAACCAATCACCAGGTTCAGCACCACCAGGGTCAGGAACACGCCATGGGCGAGGGGGCCGAGGCGGCTGACGGTTTGCAGGAACAGCGGGTCGAGGGTGTCCAGCAGCAGCGGTTTGTAGATCAGCGCCATGGCGATCAGGCTGAAACCCGAGACCCAGAGCATGCCGGTCAGGGTGGTTTGATCCACGGCCAGGGCGGAGCCGAACAGCAGGTGCAGCAGGTCCAGACGCTTGCCGGCAAGGCCCAGGATCAGCACCCCCGCGGCCAAAGAGATGGGGTAGATGGCGGCGAGGCTGGCGTCTTCGCGCAGCCCGGTGCGGCGGGTGATCCACGCGGCCAGGCCGGCCATGCTCAGGCCTGCACCCAGGCCACCGAGGGTCAGCGCGGGCAGGCTCAGCCCGGCGAACCAGAAACCCAGGGCGGCGCCGGGCAGGATGCCGTGGGCCACCGCATCACCGATCAGGCTCATGCGCCGCAGGATCAGAAACACTCCTAGCGGCGCGGTGCTGCAAGCCAGTACCAAACCGCCGAGGAGTGCGCGGCGCATAAAGACGAACTCATGAAACGGCATCCATAAGTGGGCAGTGAAGTGCATTCAGGCCACCTGCATCTGCGGTTGCGGGCGGATCAGCTCTTTGCTGGGGCCGAATACGCAGCCGGTGTTTTTGATCTGCAGTACGTGCTGGGTGTGGTGACGCACGGAGGCCAGGTCATGGCAGACGATCACCAGGGTGCGGCCTTCGTTGTGCCAAGCGTGGATGTGTTTCCAGCACAGCGCCTGACCGTCCTCATCGAGGGCTGCGTGAGGTTCGTCGAGCAGCAGGACGGGTGCGTCGGCCAGGCTCATGCGTGCCAGCAGGGCGCGCTGCAATTCGCCTCCGGACAATGCCATCAACGGTCGGTGTTCCAAGCCAGTCAGGCACCAGTCTTCAAGTACCGCTTGCAGGCGTTGGCTGCGTTGTTGCGGGGTGTGTTGGATGCCCCAGAAACCGGCAGCGACCAGCTCTTGCAGGCTGATGGGGAACTGGCGGTCCAAGTGTTGCTGCTGGGGCAAGAAGGCCAGGCCGCCACGGCGTGGAACATCCACAATGACCTTTCCCGCCAGCGGTTTTTGCAGGCCGGCAATGACCTTGAGCAGGCTGCTTTTGCCTGTGCCATTGGCGCCGATGATGCCGGTGAGGCTGCCTTTTTCCAGGGTCAAATCCAGTGCCGGGGTGAGCGGTTGCCCGGGGGCACCCCAGCGCAAAGAGTTACAGGTGATCATGCAAAGTCTCTCGTCCAGCGGCTTTCAGCCACGGCATCGTGCGCGTGCAGGCTTTCGGCGTGGATCACTTGGAGGTGGAAGGCTTTGATGGCATCCGAGCGTTTCAAGGCGAGGTTCAGGCGGCGAGCGGCGTCTTCGCAGAACATCAGGTTCTGCCCGTTGGCCAGGGCGAAGGCTTGTTCGTCTGCGCGTTTCACCGCGGTTTGTACGGCGGTGCCGAGCGCGGCTTCGGCAGCGTTGATCAAGCCGACTATCGGCAGGTCAGTACCTTGCAACTGAACGTGCAACTGCGCGCTGCTGCGTTGGCTATGGGGTGTGGCGACGATGCCGTTGGCACTGCCGAGCCAGGCCAGCACCGCTTCATGCTGTAACGGCGTATTGGCGAAATCATCCACAAATTGCTGCTGAATCAGCTGCCTGGCGAGGGCGGCGGAGCAAGGGCAGGTTGACGAATAAGTAACGTCAATTTTTAGTTCCACGTGGAACATCTGGTTTTCCAGGCGCGCTTCGATGCTCACGGGGTAGGTTTTCCAGCCGGCTAATGGGCTGACCAGGGCAGGGCGTTTAAGCAGCAGCTGGGTGTGGATGCGTAGGTAAGCGTTCTTAGATAAACCTTCATGTGTGTCGAGAAAACGCTGCAGTACATTACGCAGCAGTGCAGATGTCAGCGGCTGTTGATCGAGCATTTCCAGAGCCAGGTACAGGCGTGACATATGAATGCCACGGGCCGTGCCGTCGTCCAGGCTTACGCCCGCATCAGCGGTGGCGGTCAGGTGTTGACCGTCAATCAGGATTGGCAAGGCGATGCCGCGCATCCCCACCCAGTCGAGTGGCAAGGCTTGGCGTGAAGCCTGCGCGGCGATATCCGGCAGAGTCAGCGCATTCATAAGCAAGTCCATCGTTGGAAATAATTCGACATGTTATAGTATAACAATACGAGTCACGATGAATTTTCTGCACCTGCCTTTGTTCAGTCACGTCGAGTAGGGATGCTCCTTTATCTGCGGTATATGCCATGCACCGACGTCAGCTCCTCAACCTGCTGCTGGTCAGCCCCTTGTTTGCCTTGCCTTTGGGGGCTCACGCCACGCAGATTCGCAATGCACGCCTGTGGCGCTCAGACGACAAGCTGCGCCTGGTGTTCGACCTCAGCGGCCCGGTGCAATACAAGACCTTTTCCCTAACCTCACCTGACCGATTGATCATCGACTTGAGTGGCGCCGGGCTCAGCGGCGACTTTTCCCAATTGGCGTTGAAGAACAGTGGGATTACCTCGATCCGTTCCGGGCATTTCGGCCAGAGCGACACGCGCATCGTGCTGGACCTGGTCGAGCCCATGCAGCTCAACAGTTTCGTGTTGCCGCCGCAGGAGGGACAAGGCCATCGCCTGGTGCTGGACTTGACCAACGCGACCCGTGCGCCCCGTCAACTCGCCGCTGAGCCAGCACCCTTGGTGGCGCCGGTAGACAAGGCGCATCCCAAGCGCGACATCATCGTGGTGGTCGACCCCGGCCATGGCGGCAAAGACCCCGGCGCCATCGGCTCCAAGGGCCAGCGCGAAAAAGATGTGGTGCTGTCCATCGCCCAGTTACTGGCTAAACGCTTGAAACGCGAAAAGGGTTTTGACGTGAAACTGGTGCGCAACGACGACTTCTTCGTGCCGCTGCGCAAGCGCGTGGACATTGCCCGTCAGCACAACGCCGATATGTTTATTTCGGTACATGCCGACGCCGCGCCACGGCTGACCGCGTCGGGCGCCTCGGTGTATGCGTTGTCTGAAGGCGGCGCCACCTCGGCCACAGCGCGTTTCATGGCCCAGCGCGAAAATGGCGCCGACTTGCTGGGCGCCACCACCTTGCTCAATCTGAAGGACAAGGACCCGATGCTGGCCGGAGTGATTCTCGACATGTCGATGAACGCGACCATCGCCTCCAGCCTGCAGTTGGGCAGCTCGGTATTGGGCAGCCTGCAAAACATCACCAGCCTGCATCAGAAACGGGTGGAGCAGGCTGGGTTCGCCGTGCTCAAGTCACCGGATGTCCCTTCGATTCTGGTGGAGACGGGATTCATTTCCAACCCTCGGGATGCCCAGCGGCTGGTGACGGCGCGCCATCAACAGGCGGTGGCGGATGGCCTTTTCGAAGGACTCAAGCGTTACTTCCAGAAGAACCCACCCATGAACAGCTACATGGCCTGGGTGCAGGCGCAGAAAAACAGCCAGGCCTAACAGCCGGTCATTCGGCTGCAGGTGAACTTGGCGCTGGCGCCCCCAGAGCTGGAAAACCGATTGATGGTAGTCCAGCCTACGCGCCGCGTGTAGCCGACCCACGCCTCGCCATCCGATGCCAACCCGGTAAAAAACGTCAGTTGCCCATAACGGCTGTTGGTCTGCGCCCAATAGCGTTTGCCGATCACTTCGAAACCGCGCAAGTAGGTGGTACTGCCGACGGTTGCCACGCTATAGGCATTGCCCAACGGGTCTACACACGCCAGCAGGTTTGCGCTGCGTGTGCACTTGGCCAACAGGCTGGGTGCCTGGGCGCAGGCAGGCCCGGCGGCTGCCAATAGCAGGGCGCACAGCAGGTATCTCATCGGGTTTCTCAGCGTAAGAAGGTGACCCAGCATTACGCCCTTCGTCGCGGCGAGCAAGAGGGATTGGCTTATTTGTATTGTTATACTATAACATAAAAGTACAGCCCGACCCGCGAACCCCTTCCCATGACCGAACACGATCTTTTGGCCCAACCAGCGGCCGACTACATGAATGAGGCCCAGCAGCGCTTCTTCCGCGAATTGTTGCTGGCTCAGCGTGATGACCTGCAAGCCCGTATCGATGCTGAGTTCCAGGCACTGCGCGAGCAGGAAACCAACAGCGACCTGGCGGATATCGGCAGTGCCGAAGAGCAACGCCAATGGCAATTGCGCCTGCTCGAGCGCGAAAAGAAGCTGTTGGACAAGATCGACGATGCCCTGGAATTGCTGGCCCGTGGCGAATACGGCTGGTGCCGTGAAACCGGCGAACCCATCGGCCTGCAACGCCTGCTGCTGCGCCCCACCGCCACCTTGTGTATCGAAGCCAAAGAACGTGAAGAGCTGCGCGAACGCCATAAACGGGCAGTTTGACCGGCCAACCTTGATGAGGAATACCTGATGCCCAATCGTCTCCCTGTGACCGTGTTGTCCGGCTTTCTCGGCGCCGGTAAAAGCACGTTGCTCAATTATGTCCTACGCAACCGCGACAACCTGCGGGTGGCGGTGATCGTCAACGACATGAGTGAGATCAACATCGACGGCAGCGAGGTACAGCGCGACGTCACGCTCAATCGTTCGGAAGAAAAACTGGTGGAGATGAGCAATGGCTGCATTTGCTGCACCTTGCGTGAAGACTTGCTTGAAGAGGTTGGAAAACTCGCCAAAGAAGGTCGTTTCGATTACCTGCTGATCGAATCCACCGGTATTTCCGAACCTTTGCCCGTGGCCGAAACCTTCACGTTTCGCGATGAAAACGAGCAAAGCCTGGCCGACATTGCACGCCTGGACACCATGGTCACGGTGGTCGACGGTATGAATTTCCTGCTCGACTACCAGGCTGCAGAAAGCCTGGCTTCACGGGGCGAAACCCTCGGTGAGGAGGATGAACGTTCCATCACCGACCTGTTGATCGAACAGATCGAATTCGCCGACGTCATCCTGATCAGCAAGATCGACCTGATCAGCAGCCGCGAGCGCGAAGAACTGATGGCCATCCTCGAGCGCCTCAACGCCCAGGCGGAAATCATCCCGATGGTCATGGGCGAAGTGCCGCTGAACAAGATCCTCAACACTGGCCGTTTCGACTTCGAACGCGCCGCCCAGGCCCCGGGCTGGTTGCAGGAATTGCGCGGTGAGCATGTGCCGGAAACCGAAGAATACGGCATAGCGTCCACGGCTTACCGTGCGCGCCGGCCTTTCCATCCACAGCGGTTTTTCGACTTTATCGACCGCCCCTGGGTCAACGGCAAGCTGTTGCGCTCCAAGGGTTTCTTCTGGTTGGCGAGCAAACATCAGGATGCGGGCAGTTGGTCCCAGGCGGGCGGGCTGATGCGTCATGGGTTTGCCGGGCGTTGGTGGCGGTTTGTGCCGAAAAGCCAGTGGCCTCAGGACGAAGAAAGCGTGGCGGCGATCATGACTAACTGGCAGTTGAGCACGGGTGACTGCCGTCAGGAACTGGTGTTTATCGGGCAAAACATCGATTTTGTCCAGATGCGTACCGAGTTGGACGCCTGCTTGCTCAACGATGAAGAAATGGCCCTGGGTGTCGAAGGTTGGCGCCAGCTACCCGACCCGTTTGGCCCTTGGTATGAGCAGGTCGCCTGATGCTGGCCCCGGTCATTCCCCTGCGCCCCGTCATCCGCCAGACACATGGGGAAACGCCGCTGGCGCTGTCCGATATCCTCAATGACGGCGTCAACCTGGCCATCTGGCAGCGCCAACTGCCCCTGCATATCGCTGAGTTTGGCGCTTTGCTGGTGGCGCTCAATGAACCATTGGCCGAGTCCTTGGTGGTCGAGTTGGTTAGCGAAGACTGCGTGCCGAACTTGCAAGGTTTGGCGTCCAGTTGTCGCGATCTTGAAGGCTACGATGGGTTTATCGCCGATGTGTCGTGGCTGGTCAGTGCATTCGCTTGCCTGCTGGGCGCCAAGCGCATCGGCGTGCGTTTACGGCTGTTGGACAAGGCCATGTGCCCGCGCTTTCACGTCGATCACGTGCCGGTTCGGCTGATCACCACCTACGCCGGTATCGGTAGCCAATGGTTGCGTGAAGGCGTCATGGACCGGCGCACATTGGGCCAGGCGGATGCCGAGCCCACTGAGCGCATCGAGCAGATCCACTGCGGTGAAGTGGCGCTGCTCAAAGGCACCAAATGGCACGGCAATGAAGGGCACGGCCTGATCCATCGTTCGCCGGCGCTCAAGGCCGATGAGCGACGGTTGATCCTGACGCTGGATTGGCTGGCATAACCGCGTAGGATCAAACGCTCTAAACGGCCTGAACCATGCCTCATATGCTGCAGAACATTCCTACCCATGTGATTGCCGGGCCCTTGGGCGCCGGCAAGACCAGCCTGATCAAGCACCTGCTTGCCCAGCGCCCGGCCAACGAGCGCTGGGCGGTGCTGATCAACGAGTTCGGTCAGATCGGCCTGGATGCAGCCTTACTCACCCAAGACGATGACGGTATCGCCCTGGGCGAGGTGGCAGGCGGCTGTTTGTGTTGTGTGAACGGCGCACCGTTCCAGGTAGGGCTGGGCCGCTTGTTGCGTAAGGCTAAGCCGGACCGGCTGTTTATTGAACCCTCAGGCCTGGGCCATCCGGCGCAATTGCTCAAGCAACTGCGGCAGGCGCCATGGCAAAACGTGCTGGCCGTGCAGCCTTGTGTGCTGGTACTCGATGCCCAGGCGTTGGCGGCGGGCAGGCCGTTGCCCCAGGCACAGCAGGAGGCGTTGACCAGTGCCGGCCTGCTGGTGCTGAACAAGGACGAGACGCTGACTGCCACGCAACGTCAGGCGATCGAAGCGCAATTACCCGATTGCCCGCGCCATTGGACACGCCAGGCGCAATTGCCACTCGACCGGTTGCCCGGTTTGAAAGCACAGGCCCAAAGCGCTGTGGATAACTTTGCGGTGCCTGAAGCAGTGGGGCAAATGCCGGCGATCTGGAGCGACCCTGGGCTGCCGATCTGTTTGAGCCAGAGCCAGGATGGCGGCTGGAGTATCGGCTGGCGCTGGCACCCAAGCCAGCGATTCGATGTTAGCCGTCTGCATCAGTGGCTATCGAGTTTGGGCTGGTGCCGGGCCAAATTGGTTATCCACAGCATTGACGGCTGGGTGTCCGCCAACGCTGTGGATAACAGCCCACTGCACTGGCAACCCAGCGCTTGGCGGCGCGATTCACGTGTTGAGTTGATCTTCAGCGCACCACAGGACGTGGCCGCATTGCAAAGCGCCCTGGCAGCCTGCCGTTACTGATGTTTCTTGCTGGCGTGGTCCTGGCGCCACTGGCTCAATTCGATGATCTCGGCGCTGGGCAGCGGCTCCTTGGTTTCGAACGGGTAGGGCGCCAGTTCGATCTGCGCGCTGTGGGCGCCGAATTGGGTGATGACCCCGGCGTGCCGGGTTTCGCCGGTCACCGTAAACTCGAAATTATAGATGCGCGCCAGGCGTCGGCGGCCATTGGCATCCTTGACGAAACCGATGCGTTTGAGCGCCACGGCACCGTCGAGCAGCTCGATATCGAGCTTGGCGCAATGCTGCTTGACCCGCGCCAACGCCCGTTCACGCAAGCCGTGGTTGTGCCAAACCCAGGCGGCGCCGGTGGCCAGCAGCATCAAGACGAAGATGTTTCCCAGGGTCAGCATTCCATGAACTCCAACAAAGTGAGCGCAGCTTAACTGTGTCGCCGGTCTGTCGTACAGGCTGCGTTTAGTCGCATACTGCTCGGCCAGAAATTCAACGGTTTTACGGAAATCTCCCGCATGAAACGTACACCTCACCTGCTTGCGATCCAGTCTCATGTGGTCTTCGGCCACGCCGGAAACAGCGCCGCCGTGTTCCCCATGCAGCGGGTCGGGGTGAATGTCTGGCCGCTCAACACGGTGCAGTTCTCCAACCACACACAGTATGGACAGTGGGCGGGCGAAGTGTTGGCGCCGCAGCAAATTCCTGCGCTGGTAGAGGGCATTGCCACGATTGGCGAGCTGGGCAACTGTGATGCGGTGCTGTCCGGATACCTGGGCAGTGCAGACCAGGGCCGTGCCATCCTCAGCGGTGTGGCGCGCATCAAGGCGATCAACCCCAAGGCGCTGTACCTGTGCGACCCGGTGATGGGCCACCCGGAAAAGGGTTGCATCGTGCCGCAGGAGGTCAGCGATTTCCTCTTGGATGAGGCTGCCGCCATGGCGGACTTCCTGTGCCCCAACCAACTGGAGCTGGACAGTTTTGCCGGGCGCAAGCCGCAATCGCTGTTCGATTGCCTGGCGATGGCCAAGGCCTTGCTGGCGCGCGGGCCCAAGGCTGTGTTGGTCAAGCACCTGGATTACCCAGGCAAACTGCCAGAAGGGTTTGAAATGCTGTTGGTGACGGCCGACGGCAGTTGGCACTTGCGTCGGCCCCTGCTGGCGTTTCCGCGTCAGCCAGTGGGCGTGGGCGACCTGACGTCCGGGCTGTTCCTGGCGCGGGTACTGTTGGGGGATAGCCTGGTGGCCGCTTTTGAGTTCACCGCTGCGGCCGTGCATGAAGTGCTGCTGGAAACCCAGGCCTGCGCCAGTTATGAACTGGAACTGGTGCGGGCCCAGGACCGTATTGCCCACCCTCGTGTGCGCTTCGAAGCCACACCGATCAGCCTGTAAGCACACAAAACCCAATGTGGGAGCGGGCTTGCCCGCGATGGCGGTATCTCAGTCAAAGCGATGTCGACTGAACCACTGCTATCGCGGGCAAGCCCGCTCCCACATTTTTTTGAGTTGATTCGCCGCTTGGAGTTTACGGCGCGTCGGCTTTGATTTCCCGGTAGCGCTTTTCCAGTTCCTGGCGAATCTGCCGACGTTGCTGAGCCTGCACAAAGCGGCGCTTGTCCTCGCTGTTCTGCGGCTGCAAGGGCGGTACGGCGGCAGGTTTGCGCTGGTCGTCCACGGCCACCATGGTGAAGAAGCAGCTGTTGGTATGGCGCACCGAGCGTTCGCGGATGTTCTCGGTCACCACCTTGATGCCCACTTCCATCGACGTATTGCCGGTGTAGTTGACTGACGCGAGGAAGGTCACCAGCTCACCGACATGAATCGGCTCGCGAAAAATCACCTGGTCCACCGACAGCGTGACCACATAACGACCGGCATAACGGCTGGCGCAGGCGTAGGCCACTTCGTCGAGGTACTTGAGCAGCGTGCCGCCGTGCACATTGCCAGAGAAGTTGGCCATGTCAGGGGTCATCAGTACCGTCATCGACAGCTGGGCGTTTCCGGGTTCCATAGCACACTCACGGGTTGTAGGCATTGGTTGGGGGGAGGCACCTCTGCGGGTACTCAAAATCTTTGCGGCGCCATCCCTAACGGGACGCCGTCAGGCGGCTTGCCGTCACGCGCGCAGCGATCTGTTTCCATATATTGCACCGGCTTTCCAGCAGAAGTCGCGGTGTTACCCTTCAAAAGCCCTTCTCAGGGCTTTTCTTACGATCAAGGCAGACTTTTCCGACCCTTCAAAGGCGCGGCCGGAAGTGGGAAAAGCGCCGGCACCCTCAAGGAGCCCCTCGTCATGCACGCCATCAGCTTTATCCAGGACTTGGCCGTGATCATGCTGGTGGCAGGGGTGGTCACTATCCTGTTTCACCGCTTCAAGCAGCCGGTGGTGCTGGGCTACATCGTTGCCGGCTTCATTATCGGCCCCCACACCCCGCCGTTTGGCCTGATCCACGATGAAGACACGATCAAGACCCTGGCGGAGCTGGGGGTCATCTTCCTGATGTTCTGCCTGGGCCTGGAATTCAGCCTGCGCAAGCTATTCAAGGTAGGAGCGACGGCGTTTATCGCGGCGTTCCTGGAAATCGTGTTGATGATCTGGATCGGCTACGAGATCGGCCGCTGGTTCGACTGGAGCACTATGGACTCGCTGTTCCTCGGCGCGATCCTGGCAATCTCCTCGACCACCATTATCGTCAAGGCCCTCAACGACCTGAAGATGAAAGACCAGCGGTTCGCCCAGCTGATTTTCGGTGTGCTGATTGTGGAGGACATCCTGGGTATCGGCATCATTGCGTTGCTGTCGAGCATTGCGGTGAGTGGCACGGTCAGCTCCGGCGAGGTGTTCTCCACGGTCGGCAAGCTCTCGCTGTTCATGGTTGTCGCCCTGGTGATTGGTATTTTGCTGGTGCCGCGCCTGCTGGCTTATGTGGCCAAGTTTGAAAGCAACGAGATGCTGCTGATCACTGTATTGGGGCTGTGCTTCGGTTTCTGCCTGTTGGTGGTGAAGTTGGAATACAGCATGGTGCTCGGAGCCTTTTTGATCGGCGCAATCATGGCTGAATCCCGCCAGTTGATTAAGATCGAGGGTCTGATCGAGCCCGTTCGCGACATGTTCAGCGCAATTTTCTTCGTGGCGATTGGCTTGATGATCGACCCGCAGATTCTGCTGCAATACGCCTGGCCCATTGCGGTGATCACCGTGGCCGTGGTGCTGGGCAAGATGCTGTCGTGCGGGCTGGGCGCGTTTATCGCCGGCAACGATGGTCGCACCTCGCTGCGGGTTGGTATGGGGCTGTCACAAATTGGCGAGTTTTCTTTCATCATCGCGGCGCTGGGGATGACCCTGCAGGTCACCAGCGACTTTCTGTATCCCGTGGCGGTGGCCGTTTCGGCGATCACCACACTGCTGACGCCCTACCTGATTCGCGGGGCCGACCCGCTATCATTGAAGATCGCCGCACTGATGCCCACGCGAATGAGCCGAGTGTTCGGCATGTATGGAGAATGGTTGCGCAGCATTCAGCCCCAGGGCGAGGGGGCGATGTTGGCCGCGATGATCCGCAAGATCATCCTGCAAGTCGGGGTAAACCTGGCATTGGTGATCGCAATCTTCTTTGCCGGCAGCTTTTTCGCAGGGCGCATCGGTGGGTATCTGGAAGGCTGGGTCAGCGATCAAAGCTGGCAGAAGGCGTTGATCTGGGGCGGGGCGCTGCTAGTGTCGTTGCCGTTTCTGATTGCGGCGTATCGCAAGCTCAAGGCGCTGTCGATGCTGCTGGCGGAGATGAGCGTGAAGCCAGAGATGGCCGGGCGTCATACCCAGCGTGTGCGAAGGGTGATTGCGGAGCTGATCCCCCTCTTGTCGCTGCTGGTGATCTTCCTGCTATTGGCAGCCTTGTCGGCCAGTATTCTGCCGACCAACAAGTTGCTGGTGTTGATTGCCGTGGTCACGGCGGCGGTGGCTGCAGTGCTCTGGCGCTGGTTTATCCGTGTGCATACGCGGATGCAGGTTGCGTTGCTGGAGACGCTGGACAACCACAAGGATACGGAACACTGACTGGCGTTGGCGGGGGCTGCTTTGCAGCCCAGCGGGAGCAAGCTCCCTCGCCACAAAAGCTATCAAGTATCAGCTTTCCAGCCAGACGTCCCGTGCCCAGTGCCACACCGATTCCCAGGTTTCTTCGGTGACCAATTCTTCTTCGGCGGACCACAACACCACGGTGCCGTCTTCTTCGACGCAGTAGTAGTCGTCGCCGTCCTGGCAGATAGGGATCAGGCTGCGATCAACACCGGCATCCCAGGCGTTGGCCGCGACGTCCGGCAGGTAAGTGTGGGACTGCGGGTCGGTGACGGTCACTGGCTCCAGGCTGCCATAGACTACGTCGCTGACGGTCAGCAAGAATTCACGGAAGACAAAGGGGATGTCGATGAACAGTTGTTCCTCGATTTCCACCAGCAGGTCTTCGTCAGGTAGCTCCAAAGGAACCGGGACCGGTTCGTTGGCTTCACGCAGTTGTTCGATGATTTCTTCCACGGCCGGGATCCTCTTGCTAGATGGCGCGGTTTATAGGGGCGTTTTATACAGTAGCTCGCTATAAGTGCAACCGTGAAATAGAAAACCCCGGACATGTCCGGGGTTTTTGTTACCGCTTGCTCAAACGCGCAGGTATTAGCCGTTCTGGCGGATACCGGCGACCAGCCATGGCTGGTCGTCGCCCTGGGCGCGTTCCATGTTCCAGCTTTCGCTGAACACTTCGCCCTGGTCGAAACGCGAGGACTTCGACACACCGCTGAAGGTCAGGGTGGCGATGGTCTTGTCGGCACGATCGTCCACGCCATCGAGCTGTACGCGCAGGTCGTCGATGTAGGTCGACTGGAAGGCGTCACCGATCTCGGCACGTTCGCGCTTGAGGAACTCCAGCAGTTGCGGGGTCACGAACTCGGAGATCTTGTCCATTTCGTTGGCATCCCAGTGCTGCTGCAGGGACTGGAAGTGGCTGCGGGCCGCTTCGACGAAACGCTCTTCGTTGAACCAGGCCGGTGCGTTGATCACCGGACGGGCGGCAGGGGCTGCCGAACCACCGAAGATCGAACCCATGGCAGGCTTCTGTTCGAACGCTTCACGCTGCATCGGCGCGCCGGCTGGAGCCAGGTGCTCCTGCTGCTTGCGGCGACGGGCGGCGATAAAGCGGAAGACCAAAAAGGCGATGACGCCCATGATCAGGATGTCGAAGATCTGCATGCCCTGGAAGCCGTCGCCCATGAACATGGACGCGAGCAGGCCACCGGCGGCGATGCCGGCCAGTGGGCCCAGCCAGCGCGAAGCACCGCCGGCCTTGGCAGCAGCGCCAGCGGCACCGGCTGCGCCTGCAGTAGCCGCAGCACCGCCCGCACCGGCGGATGGAGCCATTTGGCTGGTCTGGTGAGTCGGTGCCGCGCCCGAGCTTTTGCCGCCACCGAAGCGTTTGGCGTTGGCGTCGAGGCTCATCGTCAGGCCGATGCACAACGCCATGGCGATGCTAAGAAAACGTTTCATATAGGGAATTCCCATTTGTGGATTGCACGCGCGCCATGTTGCACAGGTGTCGTGGCAGTGGCTAGCGGCATAATGTTTCGGGCTTTTGCGTAAGATCAAATCCGAAGGGTCTGTAGGACTAATTACAGATATTGGCCCGCACGCCTCTAAAACAAGGGTGGGCCAATAATCTTCATGTTACGCAGTGTTTCATGATGGTGGGCTTATTGTGGCCAGCTCAGACCGCTTCGAGCTTGGCGTAACCCATCATCAGCCACTTGCTGCCCTCGGCGAAGTTCACCTGCACCCGGGCCTGGGCGCCGGCGCCTTCGAAGTTGAGGATCACGCCTTCGCCGAAGATCGCATGCTTGACCTGCTGGCCCAGGCTGAACGGGGTTTCCGGTATTTCGGAACCGGCAAACATGCTGCTGGAGTTCTGTTGCTGGCCACCGCCGAACGGGCGGCTGACGCTGTTGGACAAGCGCACTTCCTGGATCAGCCCCTTGGGCACCTCACGTACGAAGCGCGACACCTTATTGTAGGTTTCGCTACCGTACAGGCGTCGGGTCTCGGCGTAGGTCATCACCAGGTTCTGCATCGCCCGGGTAATGCCCACGTAGGCCAGGCGGCGTTCTTCTTCAAGGCGGCCGGGTTCTTCCAGGCTCATCTTGTGAGGGAACAGGCCTTCCTCCATGCCCACCAGGAACACGTAAGGGAATTCCAGGCCTTTGGCGCTGTGCAAGGTCATCAGCTGGATGCTGTCTTCATGCTCGTCGGCCTGGGTATCGCCGGCTTCCAGCGAGGCGTGGCCCAGGAAGGCGGCGAGCGGCGTCAGCTCTTCGTCGTCCTCGGTGTTTTCGAACGCGCGGGCGGCGCTGACCAGTTCCTCAAGGTTTTCTACCCGGGCCTGGCCTTTCTCGCCTTTTTCCGCTTCGTGATAGGCGATCAGCCCGGACTGCTCGATCACGGTCTGAGTCATCAGGTGCAGTGGCATCTCTGCGCACTTGGCGGCCAGGTTCTCGATCAGCTCGACAAACACCCCCAACGCCCCGGCAGCACGGCCAGTCAGGCCTTTGTTGGCGATCAGCAAGCGCATGGCTTCCCACATCGACACATCGGCATGGCGCGCATGGTCGCGGATCGCTTCAACGGTTTTCTCGCCAATGCCACGCGCCGGGATATTGATCACCCGCTCCAGCGCCGCATCGTTACCACGGCCCTCAAGCAAACGCAGGTAGGCCATGGCGTTCTTGATTTCGGCACGTTCGAAGAAGCGCTGGCCGCCATAGATGCGGTAGGGGATGCGCTCGCGCAGCAACGCTTCTTCCAGCACCCGCGATTGGGCGTTGGAACGGTACAGAATCGCGATATCGCTACGGGCCAGGCCGGTTTTCAGTGCGCTTTCGATGGTTTCCACCACATAGCGCGCTTCATCGTGCTCATTGAACGCCGCGTACAGGTTGATCGCTTCGCCTTCCCCGCCGTCGGTCCACAACTCTTTGCCCAGGCGCCCGGTGTTGTTGGCGATCAAGGCGTTGGCCGCCTTGAGGATCCCGGCGGTGGAGCGGTAATTCTGCTCCAGGCGGATGGTCACCGCGTCCGGGAAGTCTTCGGAATACTGGTAGATGTTCTCGATTTTCGCGCCGCGCCAGCCGTAGATCGACTGGTCGTCATCGCCCACCACCATCAGGCTGTCGCCGCCCTTGGCCAGCAGGCGCAACCAGGCGTACTGCACGGCGTTGGTGTCCTGGAACTCGTCCACCAGGATATGGCGGAAGCGTTTCTGGTAATGGGCCAGCAAACCGGGGTTGTCGCGCCACAGGTCGAGGGCACGCAGCAGCAGTTCGGAGAAGTCGATGACGCCGGCGCGCACGCAGGCCGCTTCATAGGCCTCATAAATGCTGCGCATGGTGGCCAGGAACAGGTCGCCGCTGGCCTGGTTATGTTGCGGGCGCAGGCCCTCGTCTTTCTGGCCGTTGATAAACCACTGCGCCTGACGCGCCGGCCAGCGTTGTTCGTCCAGGCCCAGTTCGCGGATCACGCGCTTGACCAGGCGTTGCTGGTCGTCGCTGTCGAGAATCTGGAAGGTCTGGCTCAGCCCCGCTTCCTGCCAATGCGCCCGCAACAGGCGGTGCGCCAGGCCGTGGAAAGTGCCTACCCACATGCCGGCCGGGCTGATGCCCATCAACTGCTCGATGCGATGACGCATCTCGGCAGCGGCCTTGTTGGTGAAGGTCACCGACAGGATGGAATGCGGGGACGCGTTTTCGACCTGGATCAACCAGGCGATACGGTGCACCAGCACTCGGGTTTTACCGGAGCCAGCACCGGCCAGGACCAACTGACGGCCAACGGGGGCCGCTACGGCCTGGCGTTGGGCATCGTTGAGGGAGTTCAGCAAAAGAGAGAGATCATCGCGCATCGACGCATTCTATGGGCCTTGGGGGGCCTGGGCAAATCCCAATGCCGGATGGTCGATGCAAAACACCTGCAGGCTAGCGACGCGGCGAACATTCTGACGGGGGTGATGACCGGTTGGTCATCGGCCGCAACCCGTGCCGTGTCTTGCTCAAGCGGTCTGGACCAAAGGTTTGCGGCCAATCGCAGCAGGTTTTTTATGACTTGTAGCAGTTTGGCCCAGGCGCTTGCTTGTGTATGCTCCGTCGACGTTTCGGGCTCACCATTATAAGAACACCGCCTATGACCCTTAGCACCGACCTGTTTGGCCCCTCGCCGGCCCCAGCACAGGTCATCCGTAAACACTATGCAACCCAAATCGCGGTTGAGCGCACGCGCCTGCTCTATCAGGGCTCGTTGCTGCCGACGCTGCTGATGCTGGTCAACGGGCTGGTCTGCGCCTGGTTGCTGTGGAACCCCAATCAATACCTGCTGGACAGCGTCTGGCTGCTCTGGCTGCTGGCCCTGGTGGCGATGCGCGTGATTCAAGTAGCGGCCTTTGACGCGGCCATGCCCAGCCGGCAGGCCCAGCCCGTGTGGCGCCGTATGTTCATGCTCGGCTCGGCGGTCAGTGGCCTGACCCTCTCGGCTGCGGCCATTGCCCTGGTGCCCACGGACAGTTTCATGCATCAAGCCTGGGTGTTTGGCCTGATCGGCGCCGCCACCTTGTCGGCCAGCGTTGCCTATGCCGTGAGCTTTTGGGCCTACCTGTCGTTTGCCTTGCCGTGCCTGGTGCCGGCCATCGTCTACCTGTTCTGGAATGGCACACCGCAGCAACAAGGCTGGGGCGTGCTCGGGCTGATCCTGCTGGCGTCCCTGAGCCTGGTGGCGTGGCAGGTCAACCGCCTGATCCAGCGCGGGTTGTTGCGCCGTTTCCAGAACCAGGCCCTGATCGAGCATTTACAGCAGGCGCAGCAACGCAGTGAGCAGTTGAACCAAGACCTGGTGCGCGAAGTCGAGCAGCGCCGCGAGGTGGAGCAGAACTTGCGTGAAGCCCAAGTCGGCTTGCAAGACCGTGTGGCGCAACGCAGCCAGCAATTGGATGCTGCCAGCCTCGCCTTGAGTAAAAGCGAAGCGCGCCTGGCCATGGCCCTGCAAGCCAGTGAACTGGGCCTGTGGGACTGGAACCTGCAAACCGACGAGGTCCACCACACGCAACTCAAGGAGTTGTTTGGCCTGGAGCCCGAATACGTCACGGCGATGCTCAGCCACCTCAAACCGCGCTTGCACCCCGACGATCTGCCACTGCTCAAGCACGCGCTGGTAGAGCACCTCAAGGGTCGCAGCGAGGACTATCAGGTGGAATACCGGATACGTCATGGCGATGGGCATTGGGTGTGGATCGAAGACCGCGGGCGCGCCGTGGAGCGCACGCCCAGTGGCCGCGTCATCCGTATGCTGGGCACGCGTCGCGATATCAGTGCCAGCAAGGCCGTAGAAGAGCAGCAACGCCTGGCTTCGACGGTGTTCGAGGCGGCCAGCGAAGGCATTGTGATCCTCGACCCGAACTACGCGCTGATCGCCGTGAACCAGGCGTTCAGCCGCGTCACCGGCTTTGACATCGACGACATGCTTGGCCGCAACGTCGTGGAACTGCCCTGCAGTCGCGATGCGCGGCGCCACTTCCCGCTGATCCGCCAGGCATTGCTCAGCCATGGCACCTGGCAGGGCGAATTGGTGGAGACGCGCAAGAACGGCGAACTGTACCCGCAGTGGCTACAACTGAACGTGGTGCGCGATGTGCGGGGAAACGTCAGTCATATCGTAGGCTTCTTCGCCGATCTGTCCGCCCGGCGCGAGTCGGAGGAGCGCATGCGCTACCTCACCCACTACGACGAGTTGACGGGCCTGGCCAACCGTTCGCTGTTTCGCGAACGGCTGCGCGAGGCTCACCAGCGCGTGCGCCAAGGCGGTCGCAGCCTTGCGCTGCTGCATATCAACCTCGACCGCTTCAAATTGCTCAATGACAGCCTGGGCCATGAAGTGGCCGACCAACTGCTGCAGAAAATGGCGCGGCGCTTGATCAACGCGCTGCCGGAGGCCGACACCATTGCGCGCCTGTCCGGTGATGAATTCGCCGTGTTGTTTGACGCCTATGGCAACCTATCGAGCCTGGCGCGGGTGGCGACCCGGCTGCTGGCGAAATTGCGCGTGCCGGTGAATGTGGAGGGGCATGAACTGGTGGTCAGCGCCTCGATGGGCGTCAGCCTGTTGCCGGATAACGCACGGGAAATTTCTGCACTGGTCAGCCAGGCGAATATGGCGATGCAGCACGCCAAGCATTTGGGCGGGAATAATTTCCAGTTCTTCACCGACAGCCTGCAAGCCAGCACCCTGGAGCGTTTGCAGCTGGAAAACCACCTGCGCAAAGCCATCGACGAGCGTCAGCTCACGGTGTTTTACCAACCCAAGCTGTGCCTGGCCACGGGCAAGCTGAAGGCTGCCGAGGCGTTGGTCCGCTGGGAGCATCCGCAGTGGGGCATGGTGCCGCCGAGCGACTTTATCGGTTTGGCGGAAGAAACCGGCTTGATCGTGCCGTTGGGTGAATTTGTGCTGCGCCAGGCCTGCTGGCAGGCCTGCGAATGGCAGCGTCAGGGGCTGGCGCCGATTCGCGTGTCGGTCAACTTGTCGGTGCATCAGTTGCGCCAGGGCAAGCTGGTCAGCCTGGTACGCCAAGTGCTGGAAGAAACCGCACTGGACCCGCAATACCTGGAGCTGGAACTGACCGAAAGCCAGTTGCTCGACAGCGTTGAACACATCATCGCCACCTTCCAGCAACTGCGTGACCTGGGGGTGAAGCTGGCCATCGACGACTTTGGCACCGGTTACTCATCCCTCAGCTACCTCAAACGTATCCCGGTGGACTACGTAAAGATCGACCAGGCCTTTATTCGCGGGCTTGGTCAGGGACGCGAAGATGCGGCGATCACCCGTGCGATCATCGCCATGGCTCACGGGTTGGCGCTCAAGGTAGTGGCCGAAGGCGTGGAGGATCAGCAGCAGCTGGATTTCCTGCGCGGCGAGCAGTGTGACGAGGTACAGGGTTACCTGATCAGCCCGCCCATGCGGGCCGAGGGGCTGGCAGATTTGTTACGTAAAAATGCAGATTTTTCTTAGCGCAGCGTAGGCCGCCTTTATGGCTACATAGCGCCTGCCCGCTGAATCAGGGGGGAGTAGGGCGATTTAGTGATGCATCACACGGGCAAAACGACAATTCTTGTAGTATAACTACAAGCTTGCTACATCCCTGGCGCCTGCCAATAACAAGAGTCCTGCCCTTTGAACCTGTTGCAACATATCGCCCAGTCGCGCCACCTGTTACGCAAATCGGAACTCAAGGTTGCCGATCATGTGCTGCTTGACCCTGCGGCCGTGATGCACAGTTCCATGGCCGACCTGGCCCACAGCGTGGGCATCAGTGAGCCGACCATCGTGCGCTTCTGTCGCGCCATTGGGTGCTCCGGGTTTCAGGATCTGAAACTCAAGCTGGCGCAAAGCCTGGCTGCTGGTGCGAGCTTCGGCCAGTTTGCAATCCATGAAGACGACTCCGTCGCCGACTACAGCCTGAAAATCTTTGACACCACCTTGCACACCTTGATGGAAGTGCGCGAGAAGCTCGACCCGGTGGAGCTGCAAAAGGCCGTGACCGCGATGTCCCAGGCCCAGCGCGTCGAGTTCTACGGCTTCGGTGCGTCCGGCGCGGTGGCGGCCGATGCCCAGCACAAGTTCTTCCGCCTGCTGCTGACCGCCGCGGCCTACAGCGACCCGCACATGCAGGCGATGTCGGCGGTGACCTTAAAGCCCACTGACGTGGCCATCTGTATCTCCCAGTCAGGTCGCTCCAAGGACCTGCTGATCACCGCCAACCTGGTGCGTGAAAGCGGCGCTTCGCTGATCACCCTGTGCCCAAGCCAGACGCCATTGGCGGAGCTCTCCACGGTGAACCTGGCGATCGACGTGCATGAAGACACCGAAATCTACACGCCGCTGACCTCGCGCATTGCCCACCTGGTGGTCATCGACGTGTTGGCAATGGGCGTGGCCATGGCCCGTGGCCCGAGCCTGGTCAACCACCTCAAGAGCGTGAAGCGCAGTTTGCGCAGCCTTCGCCTCTCGCCAAAATCCGTCAAAGCCCTCGACGACTGAGGGTCTGTGGGAGCTGGCTTGCCTGCGATAGCGGTCTGCCAGTTACCCTCTTCATTGCCTGATACACCGCCATCGCAGGCAAGCCAGCTCCCACATGGATTTGCGCCAGCTTCGCAAGATTCATCATCCTGTAACCCCCGCGCCGCCAAACCGTCATCCCTCGCGCCCATCCTGTACTCCCCGTACTCGCATTGGGAGACTCCAAATGACCCGGCCCTACGAAGACAGCAACAGCACCGTCAAGACCCGTCGTCAGCAGGAAGACCAGCGCCGCATGGCGTTCCGTCGCGCCATCGAAGATCGTTGCGAGGAGCGCCAGTTGCTCCAGAGCATCAGTGACTACCCGGAACTGCATTGGCAGGCACCCGTGGCTGCCCAGCGAAACGCTCAGCCAACGCGCTGATCTGCACCCGTTCGCTGCGAATAAAGCCCAGGAACGCATGGGCCACCGGTGACAGGCGTTTAGCCTTGGCCTGCACCAGGCACCAACTGCGGTACAGCGGCAGTTCTTCCACCGGCAGCTCCTTGAGCCCGCCGGTGGCCAGCTCCAGGTTCAAGGCGTGGCGCGTCAGCAGGGCCACGCCCAACCCTGCCGCCACACACTCACGCTGCGCCTCCGCCGAGGCCACTTCTACCGTTTGGGTGAAGTGCACGCGTTTTTCCTTGAAGTATTCTTCGCAGGCCAGCCGCGTGCCAGAGCCCGGTTCGCGGATGAGCAGGGTATAAGGCTCCAGGTCTTGCAGGCGCAGCGGCCCTTGCAGGCTCAAGGGATGATCCGGCAATGCCACGGCCACAATCGGGTTGTTGAGAAACGGCAGGAACTCCAGGCCCATGTCCTGGGGCACCATGGACATGATCACCAGGTCATCACGGTTGTCCGAGAGCCGGCGGATTACTTGGGCACGGTTGACCACCGTGAGCTGCAATTGCACTTCCGGATGCTGGCGCTTGAAGGCGGCGAACAGGTGCGGCACGAAATACTTGGCGCTGGACTCCACCGCCAGTTTCAGTTGGCCTTGCAGTGAACCCTGCATGTCCGACAGCTGCATATCGAGGTTTTCCAAGCGCCCGAAAATATCGCGGCTGGCCCGTTGCAAGGCTTCGGCGGCCTCGGTCATGTAGAGTTTTTTGCCGACATAGTCGAACAGCGGCTGGCCGACCAGTTCTTCCAGCTGGCGAATTTGCAGGCTGACCGCCGGTTGGGTGAGTGACATTTCCTCGGCGGCACGGCTGTAGGAACGCAAATCACACACTTCATTGAAGATCTGCAGTTGACGCAATGTCATACGCATCAATGACTTACGCATTTTATAAGCCCTTAGCTCTCCGGTCGTCCGGCCAACTATAAGTCTTTACTTATACACAACCCAATAATTATTGATTTTTGTTAATTCTCCTGTGCGCATAGTGTGTGTCTCGCGACTGTCATGAAACATTTGGTCACGCGCCGACCCGCCTCAAGCGGGTCGAAGAACGCAGCAATCGGCTCAAGGGAATTTCCAAGTGATAAAAAAGATCCTGATCGCCAACCGTGGTGAAATTGCCGTACGAATCGTGCGTGCCTGCGCCGAGATGGGCATTCGCTCGGTCGCGGTTTATTCGGACGCCGACCGCCACGCGTTGCACGTCAAGCGTGCCGACGAAGCCCACAGCATCGGTGCCGAGCCACTGGCCGGTTACCTGAACCCGCGCAAGCTGGTGAACCTTGCGGTGGAAACCGGCTGCGATGCGCTACACCCCGGCTACGGCTTCCTGTCGGAAAACGCCGAATTGGCAGATATCTGTGCCGAGCGCGGCATCAAGTTCATCGGCCCGTCGGCAGAAGTGATTCGCCGCATGGGCGACAAGACCGAAGCGCGCCGCAGCATGATCAAGGCCGGTGTGCCAGTCACGCCGGGCACCGAAGGCAACGTTGCCGACATCCATGAAGCCCTCACCGAAGGCGACCGTATCGGTTACCCGGTGATGCTCAAGGCCACCTCCGGTGGTGGCGGCCGGGGCATTCGTCGTTGCAACAGTCGCGAAGAACTCGAGCAAGCCTTCCCCCGCGTGATTTCCGAAGCCACCAAGGCCTTCGGTTCGGCGGAAGTGTTCCTGGAAAAATGCATCGTCAATCCCAAGCACATCGAGGCGCAGATCCTCGGTGACAGCTTTGGCAACGTGGTGCACCTGTTCGAGCGTGATTGCTCGATCCAGCGTCGCAACCAGAAGCTGATCGAAATTGCCCCCAGCCCACAGCTGACCCCCGAACAGCGCGCCTACATCGGCGACCTGTCGGTGCGCGCGGCCAAGGCTGTGGGCTACGAGAACGCCGGTACCGTGGAGTTCCTGCTCGCCGAGGGCGAGGTGTACTTCATGGAGATGAACACGCGGGTGCAGGTGGAACACACCATCACCGAAGAAATCACCGGCATCGATATCGTTCGCGAGCAAATCCGCATCGCCTCCGGCCTGCCGTTGTCGGTCAAGCAGGAAGACATCCAGCACCGGGGTTTCGCGTTGCAGTTTCGTATCAACGCCGAAGACCCGAAGAACAACTTCCTCCCAAGCTTCGGCAAGATCACCCGTTACTACGCCCCCGGCGGTCCCGGCGTGCGGACTGACACGGCGATCTACACCGGTTACACCATCCCGCCGTTCTACGACTCCATGTGCCTGAAACTGGTGGTGTGGGCGTTGACCTGGGAAGAAGCCATGGACCGCGGCCTGCGTGCCCTGGACGACATGCGCCTGCAAGGCGTGAAGACGACCGCCGCCTACTACCAGGAAATCTTGCGCAACCCGGAATTCCGTAGCGGCCAGTTCAATACAAGCTTTGTGGAAAGCCACCCTGAGCTGACCAACTACTCGATCAAGCGCAAACCCGAAGAGCTGGCCCTGGCCATCGCCGCCGCCATCGCCGCCCACGCAGGCCTGTGAGGAATATAACAATGAGCAAGAAGATCTTCGTAACCGACACCATCCTGCGCGACGCCCACCAATCGTTGCTGGCCACCCGCATGCGCACCGACGACATGCTGCCGATCTGCGACAAGCTCGACAAAGTCGGCTACTGGTCCCTGGAAGTCTGGGGCGGCGCAACCTTCGACGCCTGTGTGCGCTTCCTCAAGGAAGACCCGTGGGAGCGCCTGCGCCAACTGCGCGCCGCACTGCCCAACACGCGCCTGCAAATGCTGCTGCGCGGCCAGAACCTGCTGGGCTACCGCCATTACAGCGACGACGTGGTCAAGGCCTTCGTGGCCAAGGCGGCGGTCAACGGTATCGACGTGTTCCGCATTTTCGATGCGATGAACGATGTGCGTAACCTGCGCGTGGCCATTGAAGCGGTCAAGGCCGCTGGCAAACATGCACAAGGCACCATCGCCTACACCACCAGCCCAGTGCACACCGTGGAAGCGTTCGTGGCCCAGGCCAAGCAATTGGAAGCCATGGGCTGCGACTCCATCGCGATCAAGGACATGGCCGGCCTGCTCACGCCCTACGCCACTGGCGAACTGGTCAAGGCACTCAAAGCCGAGCAGAATCTGCCGATCTTCATCCACTCCCACGACACCGCCGGTCTGGCCGCGATGTGCCAACTCAAGGCCATCGAAAACGGTGCCGACCATATCGACACGGCCATCTCCAGCTTTGCCTGGGGCACCAGCCATCCGGGCACCGAGTCGATGGTAGCGGCCCTTAAAGGCAGCGAGTTCGACACCGGCCTCGACCTGGAACTGCTGCAAGAGATCGGCCTGTACTTCTACGCCGTGCGCAAGAAGTACCACCAGTTCGAGAGCGAATTCACCGCCGTCGACACCCGTGTGCAAGTCAACCAGGTGCCGGGCGGGATGATCTCCAACCTGGCCAACCAGCTCAAAGAGCAGGGCGCTCTTAACCGCATGAGTGAAGTGTTGGCCGAGATTCCACGAGTGCGTGAAGACCTTGGCTTCCCGCCGCTGGTAACGCCGACCTCGCAGATCGTCGGTACCCAGGCGTTCTTCAACGTGCTGGCCGGTGAGCGCTACAAGACCATCACCAACGAAGTGAAGCTCTATCTGCAAGGCGGTTACGGCAAGGCGCCGGGCACGGTGAACGAAAAACTGCGTCGCCAGGCCATCGGCAGCGAAGACGTGATCGACGTGCGCCCGGCGGATTTGCTCAAGCCGGAAATGACCAAGCTGCGCGGTGAAATCGGCGCATTGGCCAAGTCCGAAGAAGACGTGCTGACCTACGCCATGTTCCCGGACATCGGGCGCAAGTTCCTCGAAGAGCGCGACGCCGGCACCTTGGCTCCTGAAGTGCTGTTGCCGATCCCTGAAGCGGGCGGCGTGGCCCGTGCTGGCGGCGAAGGCGTACCGACCGAATTCGTTATCGACGTGCACGGCGAAAGCTACCGCGTGGATATCACCGGTGTCGGCGTGAAGGCCGAAGGCAAGCGTCACTTCTACCTGTCCATCGACGGCATGCCGGAAGAAGTGGTGTTCGAACCGCTCAACGAGTTTGTCAGCAGCGGCGGCAGCAAGCGCAAGCATGCCACCGAACCGGGCCATGTCAGCACGGCGATGCCGGGCAATATCGTCGATGTGCTGGTCAAGGTCGGCGACGTGGTCAAGGCCGGCCAGGCCGTGCTGATTACCGAAGCCATGAAGATGGAAACCGAAGTGCAGGCAGCGATTGCCGGCAAGGTGAGCGCTGTACATGTGGCCAAGGGCGACCGGGTGAATCCTGGCGAAATCCTGATTGAGATCGAAGGCTGATCACAGCCTTCGAGACTGACGTTTAATCCTCGGGGGGGCAGGTGCTCCCCTTTTTTTTCGCCTGAAATTCAGGCGTTCCCGGGCTTAGAAGCTCATTTTCCACTGGCCCATCAGGCCTTGTTCGTGGCCATGGTTGCCGGCTTGGCTGGTATAGGTCAGGCCGACGCTGTGTTGGGTGGACAAGGCAAGGTCCAGGCCTGCTTGCAAGTCAAAGCTATCGCGGTCCAGGGCGGTGCCAGTGATGGTGTAACCGTCGATCAGGCCTGGCGCATAGCGCGAGGTTTGGCGGACCTGGCTATTGACGTCGCCATACAGGTGCTTCCAGCTCGTACTTAGGTGAGGCGTGAGGCTCATGTTGTTGTCGAAGCGATACAGCGTTGCCAGGCGCAGGCCAAAGGTGCTGTTCAAGTTTCGCTGGGTTTGTGGGCCGACGTTCAATGCGGTTACGCCGCCGCTCTCTTTGAAACGGTCGCGCTGATAGCGTTGGTAGCCGAGGCCGACGAAGGGTTCGACAGTGGAATCACCGCTGCCCAATTGATAGCCGAGTTCGGAGAACAGTGTCTGGCTGCTGGCGTTGTATTTGCTTTTGAGCGAGTCGTGGTAATTGAGCAGGCTGACGCTGCGTTTGTTCTGCCCGGCATGGTTGCTGTAGATCGCCCCCAGGCGCAGGGCGAAGGGGCCGTCCTGGCGCACGGCGTAGCCGCCCAAGTGCCAGCTGTCCAGGTTGGCGGCATAACGCGGGGCATCGAAGTGGCTGGAGGTCTTGGCGCCCATGACACCCACCCGCCAGGCATGGTCGAGCGCCCAGTCGGCGCCCAGCAACAGGCCTTGGGTATCGTGCTTCAAGCCGGCGCTGCCGTGTTGTGCGTCTAGGCTGCCGCCGTTGCCCAGGCCTTGCACCCAGAAGTGGCCGTCGTCGTCAGTAGGCAGTGTGCGCAGGGTGGCGAGCAATTGGCGGCTCAGGTGCTGGGTGGTGGCCTGGGTTGCGGTGGCCAGGTTGGCGTTTTGGCTGGCGGCCAGTTGCTCAAGGGCTGCGCCGATCCCTCCGGGTTGCTTGCTCAATTGCTCAAGTGATTTTTGCAGCTCCTTGAGGTCTTCCGAGTCCAACTCGCCGGAGGCCACCAGTTGAATCACTGCCGGCTCCAGCACCTTGGCGACCTGCAGGCCGTTGTGCGAAGTGGCCTGCTGGGTGAGGAATCCGTCGAAGGGCGGTGGAATGGGCGGCGCTTCGAACTTGGGTATAAACGCCCCGCTATAGTCGGTGGCGTCGTAGGGATGGTTCTCATAGGGCTTGTATTCGATATCGCCTCGCGCGTGGGCGGGCTGAAAACTCGCGGCCACTGCCAGGCCGATGACGATTGCGGTTCTTTGAAGTGTAAAGGGCATGAATTCCCAACCTCTGATGAATGAGGCCGGGAATTTAGGCGAGGTGCGGGGCGATAACTGTCAGGCTATCGACCACCGTTTTGCGGGAGTTGTCTCTAGTACGGTGCGATTAAAAACTCATCTGCCATTGGCCGGTCAGCGCATGGTTGCGGCTGTTGCTGCCCACTTCGCCGGTATAGCCCAGGCCCAGGCGATGACGGACGGATAAGCCTACGTCCAGGCCCGCTTCGAGCAACAGGCTGTCCCGATCCAGCGCACTGCCTTGCACATTGAAGACGGTGCCACCGGCCAGGAAAGCCTGGCGTGTGGTGCTGTCGACATCGCCATAGGTGTGCTTCCAGCCAACGCTGGCACGAGGTGTGAGGCTGACGCCGTTGTCCAGCTGGCTCAGGTGCGCCAGGCGAAGGCCGAAGGTGCTGCTGAAGTTGTCCTGGGTCTGGCCCTCGACATGCAACGCAGCGGCGCCGCCTTTTTCGTTATAGCCGTCGCGTTGGTAGCGCTGGTAGCCGAGGTTGGCGAACGGTTCTGCGCTCAAGCGGCCACTACCCATGGCGTAGCCCAGTTCAGCGAAAGCCTGCTGGCTGTTGGCGTCATAGTCGCCCTTGGGGCGGTCGTTAAAACCGTTGAAGGCCACCGTGCGTTTACTGTCGCCCTGATGCCCGCTGTAGGCCGCACCCAGGCGCAAGGCCAGTGGGCCGCTCTGGCGCAGGGCATAGACGCCGGCGTGCCAGCTGTCGACGCTGCCGTCCACACCGGTGGTGTCCAGGTCGGTCTTGGAGTAACCGCCCAGCACACCCAGGCGCCAGTCACTATCCAGCGCCCAATCGGCGCCGAGCACTGTACCTTTGGTGCGTTGGGTCAAGCCGTTACTGCCGTGCTCGCCATCGAGCTTGCCGTAGCTGCCGATGCCTTGCAGCCACAGGCGGCCGCGCGCGTTCGGGTCATTGAGGTTGCGCACCTCGGCGGGCACGCCGGTGGCGGCCAGTACCGGCGTATCTTGGTCATTGAGCCCCACCAGCAGTCCCGCACCGCCACCCACCTGGTGCATGGCGGCGAGCATGCTGTGGCCCACTTGCGCACTGGCATTGAGGGTGGCGCTGGTGAGGTTGGCGGTGCTACTGCCCGCCAGTTGCTCGATGGCTGCCCCGGCTGTGGCGCTGGTGGTATTGAGCAGGGCGTTGTACAGCGGGTTGTTCGTGCCCAGGCCTGCCAGGCTGTTGGCGGCGCTGGCGCCATTGCCGGTGCTGGCGAATTGGTTGAAGGCGATGTCGTTACGGGTGTATGTAAGGCCGACCTGAGTGGCGCTGTAATCCAGGGTTGGGGTCAGGAAGGCGTAGTCGCTGGTGACCTTGCCAAACGTGCCATTGATGCTGCCGGCTTGCAGCACGCTGTAATGGCTTTGCCAGGGGTAGGTGCCTTCGCCGGGGTTGACCGCCAGGGTCGCGCCATTGAGGTAAGCGGTGCCGCCGACCTTGATCGGCGCGCTGCTGCCGTCGGCGTTGACGCCATAGGCCAGGGTCGAGCTGCTGCCCATGCGCAAGTCGCGGTTGATGGTGGCGGTGCCCAACGCGGTGTTGGTCTGCAGGGTGCCGTTCACCACCAGGCTGCCCACCGAGCCGCCGCCGGCATACACACCGCCTGTGTCGACCGTCACGTTACCGGTAATCCCGCCTTGGTTGACCAGCTTGGCACCGCTGGAAATCTTGCCGCCGTCGCTGAAATCACCCTGGCCGGTCAACGTCCAGGTACCTTGCTTGACCTCCAGCCATTCAAGGTTGCGGCTGTCGCCAAAACTGCCCCCTGCGACGTCGTCCAGGGTCAGTCGGTCGTAACCGCTGCCGCCGTCCACCGTGCCGATAAAGCGGCTGCCGTTGCGCAAGATCAGCTGGTCATCGCCGCCGCCCAAATCCAGGGCCAGGCCATTACTGCCGCTGATGGTGCCGCTATTGATAACCGTGTCGGCATAGTTGCCGACGAACTTCACGCCAAAGCCATCCAGGCCCTGAATCGTGCCGTGGTTCTCCAGGATGGTAGCCGCGAGCCCCGGCCCGTCGCTGCCGTCGTCCACCAGGATGGCATTGTTGGCACCACTGACCAACGCGCCTTTGGCGTTGTAGAGAGAGCCACCGCCCAGGGCGATCCCTTCGCTGCCGTTGGCAAAGCCGTTCTTGTCGACACCCCCGGCGCCGACACCCTGGATGACGCCGTAGTTTTCGATATGGGCGATCTTGTCGATGTCCACGCCGTCACCGTCGCCATCCGGTTGCAGCCCGGAGAACGCGCCGGTGATGGTGCCGTGGTTGATCACAGTGCCGTCGCCATCGGAACCAAAGCCCGAGCCGTTGCGGCCGATCACCGTGCCGTAGTTGGTCAGCGTGGCGCCCTCGTCCGTGGTGATGCCATGGCGGCCACCGGAAATCAGGCCATAGTTGGTCACCGTCACGCCGCTGGCGGAGTCGATGTCCACGCCATCGAACTTGTCATCGCGGGAGAAGGTGTTGCCGGTGGAGATCTCACCGTAGTTAGTGATAGAGGCGTTGGCGCCAGTCTTCATGCCGTCGCTGGCCTCCCCGCGAATCAAGCCACCGGCACGGTTGATGATCGTGGTGGTGACGTTGCCGCTGCGCAGCGCATCCAGGTCCAGCCCTTGGCCGGTGGCCGAGCGAAGGGTGCCGCTGTTGTCGATCAGCACGCTGCCGCTGACAACGTTACTGTTGATGCGCAACGCATCATTGGCACCTTGAATCACCCCACCGGCAAGGTTGTAAATGCTGTACCTGCGCTCCCCGCTGACGCTCCCCGAACTGTCGATACCCCGACCGCCACTGGAGACCAGCTTGCCCGCGTTAGTCACCACCACCCCCGCACCGCGGGTGCCGTCCTTGAGCGTCACCGCCACCCCGGAGGTTGTAATGCTGCCAGGCGCCGACGTGGTCAACGTATCACTGCCACCCAGGGTTTGCCCCTGTGTCGTAGGCGTGTCGATCTGCAGGGTCTTGGCTGCGGCTGCTTCAATGAAACCGCCGCTGGCCAACAGGGTGATGGCGAGCGCGAGGCGTTGTGGACACGGGGGCATGCTGGGCGACCTTGTTATGGCAAGCGAGTCGACTGGTATAGCGCAAGGTCGTTGCAGAAATGTGTCGCAGTGATGACGGTCAAGTCGTATGCATTAAATTGCATATCTCCAGGTCTTTCCCCTCCATATCTGCATTTTAATGCATATATAAAGACACTCTATGAGTGAGAAATGCACTATATTGCATGTGTTGCTCTCATCACTGCTTAGCAGGTGCACTAAATTGCAGAAAGACACCGCTTACTCTTTGACGCTGCAAATTTTCACCGCCGGGCACTGGCATGATGCTATGCGGCTTGAATTTCCTGAACCGCAACGGGGTTTTGTCGGGCCCTGCAGGTTTCATTACCGCCAGGATTATCTGGCCGATCACCTCGAAGAGATCCAGCAGCCTTTTTGCTACGCGGCCAGTGCCCGGTTCCCGCTGGATTGGGACGTTACGGTGCTCAAGTCAGCCCCCGCTTTTTTGCACGATATCGCGCCAGCCGGCGCGGCCAAGCGCTTTTTGATGCAGCGTCTTGGTCGTGAGAAACCCCAGGCCATCGATGACGACTTGTTCTTGCTGGGGCGCAGTACGTCGGCGCCGATTGGCAACATGCGGATCAAGGAGTCCATCCAAGCCCTGGGCGGTGAAACCCCGATGGGGTTTGCACGACATGAGGTCGTCAGTCGCGATAGCCGTTTCCTGGAATATGCCTATGAACAAGGTGCTGCCATCGGCGGTGCTACCGGAGCAGGGGGCGAGGCACCGAAATTGTTGATGACCCAAGGCGTAGATGGCTTGCTGTATCCAGACGCGATCCTGAATGACGCTGACGTCGCTCAGCACTGGTTCATCAAGTTCGCGCGCAACCAGGCTACGCAGACTGATCAAGATATCCTGCGAAGTGAGTACCACTATTACCGGGCGCTTGAGTCTCTTGGCATCGAAACGGTCGCCACCCAAGGGCTGGCGCTGGAAGAGGCGACAAAACCCAGCCTGTGGATGCATCGTTTTGATCGCAGGCTGGGTGAGGGCGGTGTTGAACGGCTGGCCGTCGAGTCGATCTATTCCTTGGCCGGTGTGACCACCCCTGGCAGCTACATGGATCATCTGGAGGTGGTGAGGCTGTTGGTCGATCAATGGCGAGCAGTGGGACAAGAGGACCACGTCGCAGATCTGGTCGCAGAGTACCTGCGCCGGGATTTGCTGAATAAAGTGCTGGGTAATTCGGATAACCACGGCCGCAATACATCGATCATCCGCGAGCCCAAGGCGCTGCGCCTGGCCCCCATTTATGATTTGGCACCCATGGTAATGGACGCTGAAGCCGTCACTCGAACCACCAAATGGCCCAAACCCTTGGAACTCGCCGGGGATATCAATTGGCGAGCGGTATGCGAGGCTCTGGCCGACCTCGTCGACCCCGAGCAAAGCTTTGAACGCCTGCGACAAACAGCCGAGCACCTGCGTGCATTACCGGATCTTCTGGTGGCCAGTGGCGTGCCCGCTGTGACCTTGAATCACCCAAGCATCCCATTAGGGAAACTGGACCTGCGTCTCAGGCAGTGGGGGTTGAGATGACGATTAGCATGGATGCTCGTGCGTTGTTGATCGACAGCGTCGAACAAGGCTTGGCCGGTGGCTCGCTCGAGCTGGGCTCCGCCGTACGCCGCCTGCGCATCGAAGTGACCGGCCTGCACCAAAGCCAGTTCGCCAGAATGTGCAAAATTTCGGTGCGTACCCTGGTGCATATCGAACATGGCGATGGCAACCCAACCCTGAAATCGCTGAATGCCGTGTTTCGGCCCTTCGGTTTGCAGATGGGCGTGGTCAAGGTGCGGCGCAACAGGCCCTGACCGTCAACCGCGCCGCACGTAGCCCTTGCCGAAATGCCGCTCCATCCGCGCCTGGATCAATTCCAGCCCCAGGGACATCACCCAATAAATGATCGCCGCGGTCGTGAGCATCTCGATATAGCGGTAGCTTGAGCGGCCATAGGACTGCGCCAGAAACATCACTTCCCACACGCCCATCACCGAGATCAGGGAGGAGTCCTTGAGCATCGAGATGAACTGGTTGGTGGCCGGCGGGATGATGGTGCGCATGGCCTGGGGCAGGGTCACGTGCCAGAAGATCGCCCTGTCGCGCATGCCCAGGGCCAGCGCGGCCTCGCGTTGGCCGTGGGGCACGCCGAGGATGCCGGCGCGGAAAATCTCGCTCAGGTAGGCGCCGTAATTCAGTGACAACGCGATGATCCCGGCGACGATGGCGCCTGGCACCAGCCCCAATTGCGGCAGGCCCAGGTAGATCAACAGGATCTGGATCAGCAGCGGCGTGCCGCGAAAGAACGAGGCGTAGAAACTGGCGATGCCGAACGCCACGGCACTTTTGGACAGGCGCCCCAACGCGGTGATAAAGCCCAGCACCGACGACGCGACAATGGCGCACAGGCACAAGAACAGCGTCAGCGCCGCGCCTTGCAGGAAGCCGTTGGGCGCAAGGTGCAGGCCGACCAGGTTGGGCAGCTTGTCGAGGATGATCGAGAACTTCAGGTCAAAGCTCAGGAAGAAACTCGCAAACAGCGCGAACAGTGCCGCCCAGGTCAGGTAAAGCCGTAGGCGAAAACTCATCGGCTGATATCGGCGCCGATCCATTTTTGCGACAGCGCGCTCAAGGTTCCGTCCTGCTTGAGCTGGGCGAAGACCTCACGCACTTTGCTGTCCCACTGCGGGTCGCCTTTCTCGATGGCCACCGAGTTGGGCTCCGAGTACAGCGGCGCACCGGCGAGCTTGAAACGCTTGTCCTGGGTCAGGCGCGGCTGCGCGGTGACCAGGTTGGTGAGGATCGCATCCAGGCGCACGCCAGCGCCCAGGCCCAGATCCTGGAACGCCACGTTGTCGGTGTCGTACGGGGCGATCTGCACCTCCTCGAACGGGTACTGCAACTGCGTGTCTTCGGCGCCTTCGATCACCAGGTTCTTGTTCAGGTAGCTTTCGTAGCTAGAGGCGCTGGTGAGGCCGACCTTCTTGCCGCTCAGGTCCCGGGCGTCGTGGATGCGGTCGTCCTTGGCATTGACCACAATCACGGCGGGCGAGGCGTAGTACTCCACCGGGAAGTCGAACACCTCGGCGCGTGCCTTGCTTGGGGTCATGGAACAGATGCAGATGTCGTAGCGCCCGCTCCACCGGCCGGCGGCGATCACGTCCCAGGACGGAGTTTCCAGGCGCAACTTCACGCCCAGTTTTTGCGCCACGGCCTTGGCCACGTCCACGTCGAAACCGTCGAGCTGGTTCTGGTCATTGAGAAATGAAAACGGCGGATAGCTTTCCATCAGCACGCCGACCAGTTCTTTTTTCTGCTCGACACGATCCAACGTGGCACCGCCAAAGGCTTGGGTTGAAGCAGCCAACATCGTCAGGCCCAGGGCCAACAGCGGTCTGAATTTCAAAATCGAACACCTGAATAAAAAAGAGGTTGTTATTAACCGAACGGTACGCATTAAATAGTTATAAGAACGACTCTCATAGTGAGTTATTTTCATAAGCATATGAGTAAAAAGCATATGGGCGCAGTAAGCACAGTAATTCTCGATGGTGGCATGGGCCGTGAACTGCAACGCCGTGGGGCGCCGTTCCGTCAGCCGGAATGGTCGGCACTGGCCTTGAGCGAAGCGCCGCAAGCGGTGGAGGCGGTGCACGCGGCCTACATCGACAGCGGCGCCAATGTGATCACCAGCAACAGTTACGCGGTGGTGCCGTTCCATATCGGCGAAGCGCGGTTCGCCCAAGAAGGGCAGGCGCTCGCCGCCCTGGCCGGTGAGTTGGCGCGACGGGCGGTGCAGGCCTCCGGTAAAGCCGTGCAGGTAGCCGGCTCACTGCCGCCGCTATTTGGCTCTTATCGCCCAGATCTGTTCCAGGCCGAGCGCGTCAGTGAGTTGCTCACCCCCTTGGTGAACGGCCTGGCCCCGCATGTCGATCTGTGGCTGGCGGAAACCCAGAGCTCAATCGCTGAAGCACGGGCGATCCATGCCGGGCTGCCTAAGGATGGCAAGCCGTTCTGGCTGTCGTTTACCTTGAAAGACGAAGACACCGACGAGGTGCCGCGCCTGCGCTCCGGCGAACCGGTGGCGGACGCAGCCGAGGCGGCGGCGCAACTGGGGGTGCAGGTATTGCTGTTCAACTGCAGCCAGCCGGAAGTGATCGGCGCGGCGATTGACGCTGCCCGCCAGACCTTCGACCGTTTGGGTGTAGCGATTCAGATCGGCGCCTACGCCAACGCTTTCCCGCCGCAACCCAAGGAAGCCACGGCCAACGATGGCCTGGACCCGTTGCGCGATGACCTCGACCCACCCGGCTACTTGCAATGGGCGGCCGATTGGCAAGCGCGCGGCGCTAGCCATCTGGGTGGATGCTGCGGCATCGGACCGGAGCATATTGCGGTGCTGGCGCAGCGCCTGACCGACTGATTCACCGCTAGTCAAACCTGTGGGAGCTGGCTTGCCTGCGATGGCATCAACTGGTTTTGCCTGATACACCGAGGTGTCTGTATCGCAGGCAAGCCAGCTCCCACACATGTGAGTATTAACCCCGACACTCTGTGAGTGTCTTCAACTGGCCCGACCCACTCTGGTTCGCCTCCGACAACCACGTCTCAAACCCGGCACCGACCTTCGGCCATTCCGAATCCAGGATCGAATACCAC
The DNA here is from genome assembly GCF_041410225.1 of Pseudomonas sp. KT_2_4. Lineage (NCBI taxonomy): Bacteria > Pseudomonadati > Pseudomonadota > Gammaproteobacteria > Pseudomonadales > Pseudomonadaceae > Pseudomonas > Pseudomonas sp. KT_2_4. Next base: position 3,737,725 of record NZ_CP166962.1, on the reverse strand, counting down.
GCCGTATCGCGGTTCTGCCCTTTGACCACCATGTGCTGGCGGAACACCCCTTCAAAACTGAACCCCAAGCGCTCGGCTGCGTACTTGGACCGCGCGTTGCCGTTGTTGCACTTCCACTCCAGCCGACGGTAGCCCTGCTCGAACGCATATTTGGCCAGCAGGTACACCGCTTCGGTGCTTTTCGGCGAGCGCTGCATCGGTGCGCCGAAGGTGACGTGGCCGATTTCGATACGGCCTTGCGCCGGGACGATGGACATCAGGCTGAGGATGCCCTGAACCTGGCCCGTTGCGCGGTCGATCACGCTGAAAAAGTACGGGTCGCTGTGGGCGGCGTGGTTGTTCAACCAGGCGTCGAAGGCACTGCGCTCGGTGAACGGGCCGTAGGGCAAGTAATCCCACAGCTTCGGGTCGGCCCCTGGGCCTTCAAGGGCTTGCCACAGTTGATCGGCATGGCGCGCCGGGTCGAGCTTTTCCAAGTGGATAAAACGCCCTTCAAGCAGTTGCGCAGTCGGCGCCGGGACGCCTTTCCAATCAGCGAGGGAAGTGATCATGCTGTGCTCCTTAAAGACCTTTGCGAAATTGGATGAAGCCTGGGCGTTCGGCGATGCGCTCGTAGAGTTGGATCGCGGTGGCGTTGGTCTCGTGGGTCAACCAGTGCACTTTGCAGCAGCCATCGGCCTTGGCGGTGGCGTAGACGAATTCGATCAGCTTGCGACCTACGCCCGTGCCACGTTGGGTCGGGTCCACCAGCAAATCCTGCAGGTAGCAGGAGTTCTCGATGCTCCAGTTGGAGCGATGGTAGATGAAGTTGACCATGCCCACCGCCTTGCCGTCCTGCCAGGCCAGTGCCGAATGGGTCGGCTCGCGGGGGTCGATCAGGCGTTGCCAGGTGCTTTGGCTGACGGCGTCCGGCAGTTCGGTGTTGTAGAACGCCAAGTAGGCCTGCCACAGCGGCAGCCAGGCGGCTTGGTCGGCGGCTGTAACCTGGCGAATGTCGATCAAGCTCATTCTGAAACTCCTTGGGGAATAAAGCGGGCGAGGGTCTGGTCACGTACATCGGCACTGGCGGCCAGGCCGTCACGCACACCGGCCATGTCGGCGGCGCTGCGGTTCTGGCTGAGCTTGCGTTTGCCCACCAGGCGCTCGATCGGCAGGGCAAAGCCGACGATGGCCTTGAGCATGCCGTCAATGTAGTCCGCCGGTGCGTCGCTGACACGCCAGGGTTGGGCGCGGCCGCTTTCATGGCGGTCGGTGAGGGCGGTGACCACCTTGAGCAAGCGCTCGGCGTCGCTGAATACCGCAGGCGTGCCATAGGCGTGCACGGCGATGTAGTTCCAGGTCGGGACCACTTTGCCGTGCTCGGCCTTGGCGGGGTAAAACGCCGGGCTGATATAGGCGTCGGCACCGGCGAAGATCACCAGCGCTTCACCGCCATTTTGCAGCTCGCGCCATTGCGGGTTGGCTTTGGCCAAGTGACCGTACAGCGTGCCATTGGGCCCTTCATCGGGGTTGAGCAGCAAGGGCAAGTGGCTGGCTTGCAGGCCGTTTTCACCCACGGTTACCAACTGCGCCAGACGGGTGTGCTGGATCAGTTGCTGGATTTCGGGCAAGTCATCGAGAGCAAAGGCGCGGGGTGTGTACATGGAGATTTTCCTTGGCGAATGCCTGCATCCTAGGCAGGCTATTGGTTCGTTGTAAGAGCCATCTAGCGCTATTTTTATAGGTCCAATATGCCGCCTGTTTCGCCACCGTTGTCCTTCAACCCCGCCGGTATCGAGCTGGACCGCCGCCAGGGCCTCACGCGCCAGCTGTATGAGGCCCTGCGCCAGCGGGTATTGGATGGGCGATTGGTCAGTGGCACGCGGCTGCCCGCTACCCGTGATCTGGCGGCGGCCTTGTCGATTTCCCGCAACAGCGTGGTGCGCGCCTACGATCAGCTGTACGCGGAGGGGTTTATCGAAAGCCGGGTCGGTGATGGCACCTATGTTGCCCAATTGCCGATGGCCGAAAAACTATCCACAAAAGTATCCACAGGGTTGTCAACAGGCTTATCCCCAGGCTTATCCACAAAATGGGCGAATTTGCCCGAGGATTTAGATGACGAAGTTATCCACAGCGCCGGTTTGGCACGGGTAAAAGACCATCATCTGCCTCAGCCGCCGTTGGGACCGCCCCGGGCATTTCGCGTGGGCGTACCCGCCTTCGATCTGTTCCCGTTTGAGGTATGGGCCAAGCTGAATGGGGCGTTCTGGCGCAAACCCGACCTGGAACAGCTGTGCTATGGCGACCCGGCCGGTGACGGTCGTCTGCGCGGTTTGATCGCCGCGTACCTGCGCAGCTCGCGCGGCATGCAATGCACGGCTGAACAAATTGTGATCACCAGCGGCGCACAGCAGGCCATTAGCCTTTGTGCACAGTTGCTGGTGGAGCCTGGGGATGGCGTGGCGGTGGAAAACCCTGGCTATCGCGCGGCCGGCCATGCATTCGCTTTGGCCGGCGGGCGACTGCATGGCGTGCCGGTCGACGGCGAGGGCATGGATTGCCAGGTGCTCAGTACCCTCAATGATTGCCGCGTGGCGTATGTCACGCCTTCCCATCAGTACCCGCTGGGCGTGGTGATGAGCCTGGCTCGGCGCCTGGAATTGCTGGCCTGGGCCGAACGTTCAGGCGGTTGGATCGTGGAAGACGATTACGACGGCGAGTACCGCTACAGCGGCGCGCCGCTGTCACCGTTGGCCGCGCTGGATCGCAGTGGCCGCGTGCTGTATGTGGGCACCTTCGGCAAGGTGGCGTTCCCGGCGTTGCGCCTGGGTTATCTGGTGTTGCCACCGGGCCTGGTGCAAGCCTTCACCCGGCGCCGCGCCGTGGACGTGCGTCACTCCGAAGTCAGCACCCAGGCGGTGATGGCCGAGTTCATGGCGGCGGGGCACTTCCAGCGCCACATTCGTCGGATGCGTCGCGCCGCGCTCAGCCGGCGCAATGCGTTGTTGGCCGGATGGCCCACCGGGTTGCCCGGGGTCGGCGCGTTGCCAAATGCCGCGGCGGGTTTGCACATCACGGTGCGGGTGGACAGCCTGGCCCGGGAGCAGGCGTTGCTCGCTCAGGCCCGTGCAGTGGATGTCGAGATCAATGGTTTGAGCAGCTATTGGCTGGCTGGCACACGCCCGCCACCGGACCAGCATGCTGGCCTGGTGATGGGGTTTGCCGCCGTGCCGGAGGCGGCCATTGCGCAGGCGCTGGCGCGTTTGCGTCAAGCGTGGAAGGCGTAGCCGATCAGTTCTTGAAGAACAGCGACTTGGCCAGTTGCTCACCGATACTGCGGCGGTGGATTTCTATGATGTCCCAGTCACTGGGCCCGGTACGTTGGTGGGCGCCGCCGAGCCGATGTTGTTCGCGGGTCTTGAGATGATCCTTGGTGAAATTCTCCAATGCAGCGTTCTTGGTTTCATAGTGAAAGTGCGCGTACCACAGCGCCGTGCCATTCTCGTTATCGCGAATCTCGTACTCGTCCAGAAAGTCCTTTCTGGGCCCCTTGAGGGCACGCCGAGTGATGACCTTGACGATGGTGATCAGCCCCTGGCTGTGCAGCCAGTTCACCCGTTCCGCGGTTGGGGGCTGGCGCTTGATCATGTCGATGTAGGTTTCTTTGCCCTGCCGATAGAAACGTTGTGCCGCGTCTTTGAGATGACGATTGGTCACAGCAGCGGAGGTATGTTCGCTTTCTGTGAGATTGCGCTGGGTCAGCGCTTCTTCGATGTTCTTTGACGCGTCTTCCAGCGTCTTCGCATAGTCATCGAACATATCTTGAATGTCTTGCGGAGCATGCCAGGGCTTTGTTGAGAAACCCTTGTATTTGCGAATTTCGGCGTGTTCGCCCTCCAATAGCGTTTGCCCAGCGTTGATGCTGGTGTCCAGGTCCACCGAAACAGGCACGGGTGGGTGCAGCGCAGTTTTGTGCCGTGTGACCCACACCCCTGGCGACTTTTCATGGAATGTGGCGATCACCTTGCCGGTCATGCCGGCCCTGACGTCTACCAGGGAACTGTCGGTTTCACGCGGTTCACCCATTACCAAGCCGTGATGGCGTGTTTTGATTACTTTGCGCCGCGGGCGGGGCTCGGTCTTCGAGCTGCCGGGCTTGGGCTCCAGGGCTTTCTTCGTTCGCAGCAATTGCGCCAGGTCGTGCACGGCCCTTTGGCTGAACTCGCCAATCTGTTGGCGGAAACTTTCCAGGCGGCTTTTGTGCAAGTGTTGTGGGTAATCGGCGTGAAGATCGAGCAGGCGCTGGTCGGCACTGGAAAATTGCTCTACCAGGCTGTTGAGTACATCGATGCGCTCATCCAGCGATGCGCCATTACCGCGTTCCACAATCTCATTGAAACTCTCGACGTTCAGTTCGGCGCTATCGACGATCTGGCCCATCCGCTCGCGCAGCGTGGCGGGGATCTGGCGTTGCTCTTCATCGATACACAAGTAGCGGCCCAGGATGATCTCCAGGGATTTGAGTTCAGTGAGGGTCAGCTGTGGCAACTCCCCGATGGTTTTACGAATGACGGCTGCACCCTCATCTCCCAATGCTCTGAGATCGTTGAAACGGTCGTTGATGAACTGCAGGCGCTTGATGATTGCCTGGTTCAGGGTGGACAGGTCTTGGGCGCTGCGAGCCTGGTTTTTATAGTCGATGTCCACCTCGGCGTCGAGGATTGGGGACGACGACTTCAGGGCCTCCCTATAACTCATCACTTGTTGCTCCAAAGCGATCTGAGTCAGTTGCAATTGCTGTTTCAGGTAACCGCTCATAGTGCTCTGGTAGGTGGGCACCGTGTCGATGATGCTCAAGGACTTCAGTTGGCTGATCGCTTCGTCATACGCCGCCAGCCGGCTGTCGACTTTACCGATGAACGTTGTACGTCGCAGGTCCGTGGACGGGCCAGGGGCAGCGTCCAGCGCAGGCTTTGCCTCAAGCACGTCCAGCTGTTGGCGGGCGGCGACCGCGTCGAAGGCGTTGAGTTGAGTCATAAGTGCCGCAATGCGCGCCGGCTGATCGATCTTGACCGCACGCCGCCGGTTTCGAAGACCGCCGCCGCGTAGCCGCAAACGGACATCGACAAACCATTGCCCCGCGAGGTTGCCGATCAGCGGTGGGCCGGTACGCGAAGGTTCCTTCGGGTCGATGATGACGACGCTGTCGTTGTCATCCACCGTGACCTCGAACCAACGCTCGCTGACCGGTGCGTACCACTTATCTGCAAGCGGATAGAGATTGAGATGGTGACCGGGGTTTTTATTTTGTTCACCGAGTTTTTCGGGCTTGGCGACCTTGAAGCTGTCGAGCGTCTTGGCCAGTCCGAGGCGGCTGTGACTGAGGGCTCCGCGAGTGTGCACGGGGCCTTGATGCTTGGCTGAAAGTTGGCTGTCGGAAATAGTGGTCTGTTGGACTGAAGTAAATGTCTTCTCGGTAACGGACGGCCTGCCTACCGTTTCAATCGTCGTTTTCGTGGGTTCAGTGCCGACCCTGGGGGAAGCGGATCGCTTGGACGCTCGAGGGTGGCGCAGGGCGATGTGCAGCGTTAGGGCCATGCCGAGGTTGAGGAAGACATCCACCAACGCTGTCCAGGAGGCGGGCTGGTCACTCTTGTTCACGGCCTCCTCAGCGGCCTGCAGGTCGTCCATGATTTGCCAGACCCAAGCGGCGATGCCAAGGGTGCGGCCCAGGAAGGGCAGGGCGGCGTTGAAAATTTGCCAGCCGGCCTGTCGAAAGGTCGCCCAGCGTTTCTGTACGTTGGACACCGACTGGCGTGTCGCCAACTCGACCATGGCATTGGCGTTGGCCTTGAACAGCGTGGCAAAAATGTCATTGCCCATTTCTTCATCGCTCAACGTCACCGGGCCACTCATGTACAGCACGGTGAGCGGTTCGACCAGTGCGCGCACCACGGTCCAGGGCGAAGGAAGGGTGTCGGGGAAAACGTATTGGGCGTAGTTGAATCTTTGCGGTTCAGGTAGCCAGGCCAACACCGACTCGCGCAAGGAGCGCTCATGTTTGATGGCATAGAGCAGGTTTTGCCGCGACGCAAATTGCATCAGGGCCGGCTCCAGCAATGGCCGATAGAGTACGCAGGGACCGTTGCCGGAATGCTTCGGGCCAATCACGAACATATTGGTGACCACGTCTTGCTCAGGCCCGGGGCGCAGACTGGGCACGAAGGCCAGGCGGCGGATGACAATGGGGTGCCCGTCGACACGGCGCGCATGTTCATCGGGATGCATGACGGCGGCGACGTAGCGATAACCCAGCTCATCGAAGCCGCCCTGGCTGCGGATTTTCATCTGCAGGGCCAGCAACGGCAGTTGAATCTGCAGGTGGCGGATGTAGAGCTGTTGGCGGTGACTCGACTGGGTGGGGTCATCGAGCAGTTGCTGTTTGACCAGCGCGGGGTAGCGCTGACCGATGTCGATGTCCTCGATCACGTCTTTCAGGTAGCTGTAGGTCAGCCATGCGGGCACGTCACCGCCCCTGCCGTTGTAGTGCACTGTCACGTTGCCGGTGGGCAGGCCGGTGAGGTTTTCCAAGGCCAGGTCGATCAGGCTGCGTCGTGTGGTGTCCACGGCTCCGGGGACGATAAACGTGCCCCACAGCACTGGGCTCTCGATAACGATTTCGATGTTATCCAAGTTCAGGCGCGCCCCCGCTTGGGGGGAGCGGATAAGGTTTTGCAGCTGTGTCCGGGCGTAGTCACGAATGGCTGGAATGCCGTCCTGAAACGTTTCGCCGTGATAATGGCTGTGCAGTTGGGCCAGGTTGATCATATAGCGGCCGTAGGCGGCGATATCGGAGTCCGTTGCCGAAGCCAGCCAGTCTGGAAGTTGTCGGTGAATATCGCGGATATTCGACAGCTGTTGATCGCTCATTTCTTCGATACTGGGCACGATGCGGGCAACCGTGGTCGCGGGCACCTTTGCTTCGGCCAGGTTACCCAGGCCGGATTCGCCATAACTGCCTATGGCGTAGATTTGCAACGAGATCAGATTGCAGGCCAGCGTATCGAAGAAGTTGCCGTCGGGTTCATACAAGCGCCATTGCAAGGTGGCGTCGCTGGCGGGCGCACTCATTCGCGCAGGCAGCGCGGCACCCAATTGTGCCAGTGACTCGAACGTTTCATACCCGCTCACCAACGAGTGCGTCAGGATCATCGGGCGATTGGCGTGCTCGCCCACCAATACGGTGATATCCAGGAAGCTGGCATGGGTGGACCGGCCGGCTTCAAGAATGTCCACGTCGACCAGGTACGCGTGGGTCTTGTAAGGGTCTTTCAGCGAGCGTCTGGCCAGGTCGGGTTCCTGGAAAAATGCACGTGCCATCGCGCTTTCGTGCTCACTCAGGCCTTGCTCTTCGGTGATGTTCCACACTTTCCTCAGTGTGCTGGATAAGGATTGCCAGCGCGGACCGGTGGTGCCATTGGACGCGTTCCAGAAGTCCAGTTGCTGTTCCTGGAATGCAGTGAACAGCAGGTCGGATAGCTCGTTGATCAGGCGTGCGATGGCATCGATTTTCACTGCCAGATGCACAGGAATCAGAGCGTACGGCTGCAAGGTGAGGAAATGTTGGCCGTCGATATAGGTCACTCTCTCGCTGGACAGTGCCTGGCGGGCCAGCACTGAGGTGAGCGATTCGACAGTGGCCGGCGCACGCACGACGTCGTTGCCGACCACCACCCATTGAGGGCTGACGACCATGGCCAGGTCGGGTTCGATATCCAGCGTGGGATATAGCGCCTTGATAGCTGAGCGCAATGCCGTTGCGGCCACTTCGCGGATAGTGGGGCCACTGGTTAACTGGGTCAGCAGTTCATAGGTAGTAGGTGGACGGTGATTGTTGACAGTGTCATTGGGCATGCGCAGCTCCTTTGCATTCAATGGCCCGTACGGGCTTTAAGGAACGCGCAAGGTAGCGAGCGACGTTACCGCAGGGGTGGTAGATACGTCGCGCTGCGGCTGGCTGCGGTCATGAGTCGAGGGCGCGAACGCCCCCGCCTCAGGGGGAGTCATTTCACCGTGAAAAACAACCGCCGGGCCTGGTCTAGATTGATGTCACTGAGATACACCGCGGTTTTCTGCTTCTCGCCAAGGCCGTTGAGGGTGTCGGACTCCGCGCCACGGGCGTGCTCCTGCGGGGTTTTCAGGCGCGCGCGCAGGAATGCCTTGGCGGGCACCCAGTCGGTTGAGTAATGAAAGTGGGCATACCACAGCACGCTATGGTCTTCGCGGTTGTGGATGGTGTACTCGTCCAGATAGTCCTTCTCCGGGCCTTTGAGCCGTCGCCGCGTGACGGTTTTCTTGATGACGACCTCTTGGTTTCTCAGCAGCCATTCCAGAGCATGCACGGTGGGTGGATGCTTTTTGAACAACAACGACTTGTAGCGTGAAGCCTCCTTGTAGAGGGCTTGGGCCGCCTCGTTGAGCTTTCTGTCCACAAGCGCAGCCGAGTCCTTGTGGCTCTCGGTTGCGTTGCCTTGGGTGAGGGCCTCTTTAATATTCGAAGACGCCTGTTCCAGCGCCAATGCGTGCTGGTGAAACAACGTTTCTATGCCGATGGCCGTGCGCTCCGGCTTGGCCGCTTGTTCGGCGGTCCGCTGCTTGAAAGTCTCCAGTGCGTCCAACAGGTCCTGTGCCTGTTTGATGCGGGTGGCAACGTCCACGACAACACTGGGTTGTGTTTCGGCGGGCGTTACGCGCTGTACCCAGACGCCTGCGGGCTTTTCGTGGAAGGTCGCCATGATGTCCTGAGTCAGTGGAGATCTGATATCTACCAGACCGGTTTCCTCGCCTGTTGCTGACAGGCGTGGGTCACCGACCAGCACACCGTTGTAACGCGTATAAATGACTTTTTTCCTGGCTTTAGGCGGGGTCGGCGGCGGAGTTGGCCGGTTTCTGATGGCGTCCCGGTCACTGTGCAGCAGCTCCAGGTGGCCAACGGTTTCGTTGTAGAAGCTGCGGATTTTTTCACGCAGGCGCGTAAGGGGGGTGGTCAGTGCAACGTTGGTAAATTCCGCTGGAAAGTCCTGCAGGCGTTCATCAAGGACATTGAACTGTTCGACCAGGCTGCCCACGGTTTCGATGCGTTCGTCCAGACGCGACTCGCTGCGTTCGAACAGGGTTTCACGCAAGGTCTGAATCGACAGATTGGCGCTGTCGACAATACGGTCGATGGCGTTCCAGGCATCCGGAGCCGTGGTCATGCTGTTTTCGTCCACGCACAGATTGCGCGCCAGGGTCACTTGCAGGAACCTGAGGTCGCGGGCCGTGTAAATCGGCAAGCTTTTGCGGTGTTGGCAGATAGCCTTGAAGCCGGATCGCCCCATCGTTCTAAGCTGAGCGAACCGCGACTCTGTGTAGTTCAGGCGTGCGATCATGTCCTGGCTCATCTCGGTCAAGGTTTGGGCGTCCTCGATATGGCGCTCCTCGGGATGGCTGGCCTGGCGCTCAATCTGGTCCAGCACGGTTTTAAGCTTCGGTGTGAACGTGACTTGAGCTTCGCGTATATCGGTTTCCGTCAGGTCCAACTGGGCGCCGACGTAGCGCACGACTTGCTCTTGATAATTCGCAGTCGGGGCAAACACATTCAAGATCTTGAGTTGTTGCAGCGCCGTTTCGTAGTTATTTCGCTGGGCCTCGAGCTTTTGCAGGTAGATCTCACGGCGGGCATCGGCCGAAGTGCTGGCCTGGGGGTCCTCCATCTCAGCGCGGGCCGCCTGTATCTCCAATTGCGTGGCGCTCTTGTCTCGCTCAAATTCTGACAATCGCCGCTGGGCTTCCACTGCCTTGACGTCCGCTTCGGATTTGGACCTTTGCTGTTGTTTTTTCGGGCCGCCGCCGCGCAGACGCAGACGCGTGTCGATGAACCATTGGCCCTGGGCGTTGTGAATCAACGTCGGGCCTGTGCGCTCCGGTTGCTTGGGGTCGATGATGACCACTGTTTCATCGTCATCGGTGTTCACCTCAAACCAGCGCTCCCCCACGGGGGCGTAGTAGCGCTGTGCATGCCGGAATAGGTGCTGGTGCTGGCCTGCCGCGCTTTCAGCGGGGCCCAGGCCGTCGGGCTTATTGATTTTGAAGCTGTCGAGCAGGGTGGCAAGTTCGCCAGGGGCGCGCTTGATTGCGCCACTGATGTGCAAGTGAGGTGAATGTTTGGACGCCAACGCCTGGGTCAGGGACGGCTGTTGTTTGACGGTGACGTCCGTGGCGCTTGTCGGCTGCGGCAGGGTTGGCTGGGCCTTGCGTGGGTAGCCTGGACGGTGGCTGCGGCTGGCGACATGCAGGGTGATGGCCATGCCAAGGTTGAGCAGGACATCGGTGAGCGCCGACCACTCGGCTTGCTGCTCACCGTGCTCCTGGGCCTCGATAAAGTTTTGCAGTTGATCGACCACCTGCCAGATCCACACCGCCGTGCCCACGGTACGACCGAGAAAGGGCAGCACGGCGTTGAATATCAGCCAGCCGGCTTGCTTGAACGTGGCCCAACGGTTTTCGGCATTGGAAACCGATTGCCGATCCGACAGTTCGATCAAGGCATTGGCGTTGGCTTTGAACAGAGTGGAAAATCGGTCGCCGTTAAGCACTTGTTCACCCAGCGCCATGGGGCCGCTCATGGTCCATAGTTTGTCAGGCTCGATCAGGTAATCGGCCACCTGCCAAGGCGTAGGTAGTGCGCCGGGGAATACGTAATTGGCGTAGTCGTTACGCACCGCATCCGGTAGCCAGGCCAGTACCGACTCGCGCAGGGTGCTCGATTGCGAAATCCCATAGATCAGATTGGCCGGAGTCGGGAACTGCATCAGGGGCGGTGTGAACATCGGTCGATACAACAGGCATGGGCCGGCCGTCATGTCCTCGGGGCCGATCACGTACATGTTGGCAACGGTGTCCAATGTCGCTTCCGCGCGCCGCAGGGGCCGAAACGCCAATGGCCTGAGCACAATGGTTTGCCCGTCAACCTGGCGGTCAGTGGCCTCGTCTTGTAACACCGCCGCCACATAGCGGTAGCCTCGCTCGTCAATGCCTTCTTGCTGGCGAATCTTGGCTTGCAAGGCCTGCATAGGCAGTTGGATACGCAGGTGCTGGCTATAGAGGGTTTTACGGCGTAATGACTCCTGCGGGTCGTCCAGCAGTTTTTGTTTGATCAACGCGGGATAGGCACTGCCGATATCGGCATCGGTGACCAAGTCTACAAAATAGCCTGAGGTCATCCATCCAGGCAGGCTGAACCCCTTATCGATCTCGACAGATCGATTGCCGGTCGGCAGCGCAATCAGGTTTTGCAAGGCCAGTTCTACCACGCTCAAAGAGGTGGTTTCGAACTGACCCGGCACCACGAAGGTGCCCCAGATGACCGGGCTTTTCACCGTCAGGCGGATTTTATCCAAGGGAACGTTGGCGCTGGCAGGATGATCCTTGATCATTTGCGCCTTGATCACCTTCAACGCGTAAGCCTCGATGGAGGGAACGTCGTCGAGGTAAGAGCGGCCGGCGTTCTGGTTGTGCAGGGCGGCGAGGTCCTTCAAGTGCCGGGCAAAGAAGTTCTGGTCGGCGACGGACGCCTTCGTCAGCCAGTCGGGCAACTGGTTCTGATACCAGGCAAGCCCTGGGCCCTTTTCAGGGGCAAGCGGGGCGATGGCTGGCGGCGTGCCGAGGACGACATCGGCGTTATGGGTCTGGCGCAGGTCCGAGAAGTCGATTGCACCCACGGCCTCGACCAGCACGGACACCATTGCGCAGGCCTGATGATCAAAAAAGTCGCCATCAGGCTCGAACAGCCGCCAATGAATTTCCTGGTTCGAAGCAGAGGCTGGCAGGTGCAACGACAATGAATTGCCCAGGTGCTCCAGCGAAGGAAATTTTTCATAGCCCTTGAGCAGTGAATACATGAGGATCGAACGCTGCCCTTCATGTTCGCCGAGCAGTACCGCGATCACCACTTCATTCTGGTGCGTCACGTGGTCAGCGTCGACGCGGTCGATATCGATCAGGCAGGCCTTGAGGTTGTAAGGGTCTTTGCCCTTCCTGTCGGCTTTATCGGGGTGGGTGAACAGGGTGCGCGCCATGGCGCACTCGGTGGCGCTCCAGTCGTCTGCGGTCTCGACATTCCAGACTGCCCGCAACATGCTCGACAACTCGTGCCAATGCGGGCCGCTGCCGTTGGTTTGATTCCAGTAGGCGACCAACTGTTGCTGGAAGGCCCGCAGCATGACAGGAGCCAGCAGGTTGAGGGTTTTGGCGATTTCACAGATACGCACGGGCAAGTGAACCGTCGGCTCGACGATCGGTTGCTGGGTGAGAAAGTGTTCGCCCTCGATGTACAGGGTCGGCACTGACAGAACTGCCTGTTGAGCGAGGATGTCGCTGAGTGCCTGATATTCCGTGGGCCCCGCGACAATCTCGTCGTCAATCAGTCGCCAGGTCGGCGTGCCGACCATGGCGATGTCCGGGTTGATATCCAGCGTCGGGTACTGTTCCCGAAGTGACTGGCGCAACAGAGCCGATGCGGTCTCCCTGAATGAAGGGCCGACATAGAGTTGGGTGAACAGCGCTGAGCGCTCATCCAGCCGTTTGGCGTTCGTGTGGTTATTTGCAGCGGGTGAGGTCATAGAGTGGCTTCCCTGTCTGACCGGTTGATGGAGATAGCCCGAGGTATAGGTTCGGAATTTCCATGCTAGGGCTCGGCCAGACAGGTAGGCGGTGCTTACATAGGCCTGCTGTTAAATGCACGTACGCCAGTACAGCGCTTCACCTCCCGGACTTAATCTTGGTCCAGGCCCTTGTCCTGGCGCGTTCGGCTTTGCTGTCCAGGGGTTTGAGGGTGTAGAGCGTGGTCATGGCCGTGTCGGTCGGGTACAGGTTGGGGTTGTTGCGTATGGCCGGGTCGACCCGCTCGGTAGCGTCCTTGTTCGGGTTGGGATAACCGACAAAATCGCTGACCGGTGCGATGACGTCGGGTTGCAACAAATAGTTGATGAAGGTGTAGGCGTCGCCCGGATTTTTAGCGCCCTTGGGAATGGCGAGCATGTCGAACCAGATCGGCGCGCCTTCCTTGGGCAAGCGCATGTCCACGGTCACGCCATTCTTGGCTTCCTTGGCGCGGTTGGCGGCCTGGGAAAAACTGCCGGAGTAGCCCACCGCCACGCAGATATCGCCATTGGCGATGTCCGCCATGTATTTGGAAGAGTGAAAGTAGGTGATGTACGGGCGGATCTTCATCAACAGCGCTTCGGCCTTGTCGTAGTCCTTGGGGTTGCTGCTGTTGGGGTCCAGGCCCAGGTGCTGCAACGCCAGGGGCAGGATCTCCGAGGGCGAGTCCAGCAGCGCGACGCCGCATTGCTTGAGCTTGCTGATGTTCTCTTCCTTGAAGATCAGGTCCCAGCTGTCCACGGGGGCGTTGTCGCCCAGGGCCGCCTTGACCTTGGCTGGGTTGAAGCCGATCAGGATGGTGCCGTACATGTAGGGCACGGCGTATTGATTGCCGGGGTCGTTGGCCTCGATCAGCTTCATCAGCTTGGGATCGAGGTGGTTCCAGTTGGGCAGTTGGCTGCGGTCCAGGGGCTGGAACACGCCGGCTTCGATCTGTTTGGCCAGGAACACGTTGGAGGGTACCACCACGTCATAGCCGGAGTTGCCGGTGAGCAGTTTGGCTTCCAGGGCTTCGTTGGTGTCGAAGATGTCGTACACCAGCTTGATCGACGGGTGCTGGGCCTTGAAGTCTTCCAGCGCCTTGGGCGTGATGTAGTCGAACCAGTTGTAGACCTTCAGGGTTTTTTCTTCGGCCTGGGCTGCGCCGCTGACAACCACGGCGCACAGGGCGAGCGACTTGAGTATGTTCATTGGGCTGCTTCCTCGAAACCTTCCAGCACGTTGACGGCGTTGATGCCGATTTCCTCCACCGCGTAGCCGCCTTCCATCACGAACAGCGTGGGCTTGCCCAGGCGGGCAATGCGCGCGCCCATGGCCAGGTAGTCCGGGCTGTCGAGCTTGAACTGCGAGATAGGGTCGTCCTTGAACGTGTCCACGCCCAGGGACACCACGATGATATCGGCGGCGTAGCGCTCGATCTCGGCGCAGGCCTGTTCCAGCGCCGCGCTCCAGGCCTGCCAGCCGGACCCGGCCGGCAACGGATAGTTGAAGTTGAAACCAACGCCGGCGCCCTCGCCATGCTCATCGGCGTAGCCAAGGAAGAACGGAAATTCTGCCTCCGGATGGCCGTGGATCGAAGTGAACAGCACGTCGCTGCGCGCGTAAAAAATCGACTGCGTGCCGTTACCGTGGTGGTAGTCCACGTCGAGGATCGCGACCTTTTTGCAGCCTTGATCAAGGAATGCCTGGGCCGCGATGGCCGCGTTGTTGAGGTAGCAATAACCGCCCATCAAATCGCTGGCGGCGTGATGCCCCGGCGGGCGGCAAAGGGCGAAGGCACTGTGGGCGCCTTGGGCGATGGCGGCCTGCGCGGTAAGGGCCACTTGCGCCGCGCTGTAGGCCGCTTGCCAGGTGCCGGCGGTGATCGGCGCGCCACCATCGAAACTGTAATAGCCCAATTGGCCGTGCAGGCTGGTGGGAAGCACACGGCGCAACGTACGAGCGGGCCAGGTGTAGGGCAACAGGTCGCCGTCCTGGCCATACTCGGTCCAGCGTTGCCAGGCGCCTTTGAAGAAGTCGAGATAGTCGCGGCTGTGAATACGTTGCAGCGGCGCCAGGCCGAAGTCCTGAGGGGCCTGCACGGGGCCCAGTTCACGGTCCTTGACCCGTTGCAGCACGTGATCGGCACGCGAGGGCATTTCGAAGCAGGGCATCAGTTGCCCGTCCATCAGTTCACAGCGGCCATGGTGCAGGTGGTGATCGTCCGAGTAGATCGTCAGCATTTGTTGTTCTCCGCAGGCTGTATTCGTGAGTGCAGTCTTGCGGCGCACGCGCTTTATGAGAACGACAGGAGCGGCCAAAAGGAGATAAATATGGCCAAAGTGTGTGTCCGCAATTCGCCCCTTATTGGCGCGTCATGCTCGAAATTGGCTCGGCGTGACGCCGCTCCAGCGCACGAACGCATGCCTGAAGCTCGCCGTTTCGCTGAACCCCAGCGTCTCGGCAATCCGGTGGATTGGCCACAGGTCGTTAGCCAACAACTGTTTGGCGCGTTCGAAGCGCAGCTCATCGAGCAGTTCCTGATAGCTGCAACCCAGGTTGTGCAGGTGCCGGCGCAGGGTGCGCGCCGAACAGTTCATCTGCTGGGCCAGGCCATCGAGCCCAGGTGCGGCGTGCAATTGTGCAGCCAGCAACTGGCGGATTCGCCCCAGCCAGGCCTCGCGCCCGGTGAATTCGGTGTTCTGTTTGCGACAACGTTCGACCATGGCCTGGTGGGTGACCGCGTCGGCCAGGGGCAAAGGTTGGGCGAGCCAGCGTTTATCAAAGGCGAACGCGTTGGCTATCGCCTGAAACTGGAGCGGGCAGTCGAAGCTCTCGGCGTAGCGGGCCTGATAATCCGGCGCCTCGTGCTCGAACCGAGCGCCCAACAACGGCAGGGGATGGCCGAGCAGGTCGTCGCAAATGACCTTCAGTGATCCCAGGCACAGCTCGACATTGAAGGCAGTCAGTGCCGGGTTTTCGCGGTAGTCGCCGGCCGTGAACCAGATGCGTTCGCCGTCTTCGTCCAGGCTCAGTTCAAAGAGTGTTCCCAACAGCGCCGGATACCGCAGGGCCAGGCGCAAAGCGTCACCGAAAGTGGCACTGGTGAGCAGGGCATAGCCCAGTAGGCCGTACGAGGAAACATGCATACGCCGCCCAACGATCAAGCCGATATCACGCTGATGGGCCACGGCATTGGCGCACACTTGCATCTCCTGATGTGTGGCGATACGCGTGTCGGCGCGGCTCAAATCCGCCGCACAGATGCCGCTGCCCGCCAGCAATGCTTCGTGGGGCAAGCCTTCGGCCTCGAAGGTACGCAGCACCAGGGACACGGCATTGAGGGTGGTGAGGTGGGAATGCAGCATGGGAACTTCCAGCCAGGGGATGGCTGGAAGTGGAGCAAGTTACATGCCGGTCAGCTCAGCTCGCCGCACAGGTCCAATTCCACCAGGCGGCGGATTTCTTCGCTGTCCAGCCCCGCGCCGATCAAGGCGTTGAGCTTGCCGAAGGCTGCTTCTCGGGTCATGCCGCCGCCGGACAGTACACCCACGCTGCGCAGGCGGCTGCCGGCTTCGTAGACATCCAGTTCCACGCCGCCTTCATGGCATTGGGTGATTGCAACCACTACCACCTCTTGATCCTGCGCACGTTGCAGGCTGGCGAGGAAGGCCGGATTTTCACTTGGCCCGGTGCCGCTGCCGAAGCATTCGAGTACCAATGCCTGGATGCCGCTGTCGATCAATGCATCCAGTTGCGCGGCAGCAATGCCCGGAACGAGCGGCAGGACGCCAACGTTGGCCGGGGCCTTGTCGTTGCGGTAGGCCAGCGCGGCGGGAAGCCTGTCTGCCAGGGCGACACCGCCGTTGCGCTGCAGTGCGGCAAACGGGTTGCGCCCAAAACTGCGAATCTTCGCGCAGCGAGTCGGCGCCATCAGCGCGCCGTGGAAGTACAGGTGCACACCCGGCTTCAGGCCTTCGCCCAAGGCCGTCAACGCACCGCTGACGTTTTCCCAGGCATCGCTGTCGGGCACACCGGCCGGCAGCATCGAACCGGTGAACACCACCGGCGCCGGGAGGCCCAGCAGCTGGAAGCTCATGGCCGCTGCGCTGTAGGCCAGGGTGTCGGTGCCGTGCAGGATCAGTACGGCATCGCAGCCGGCGTCTACCGCCTCGACCACGGCGCTGCGCAGGCGTTGCCAGTAGGCGGGGTTCATGTTGGCGCTGTCGATCAGTGGTGACATTTCCCGGAAGCGCCACGCGGGCAGGTCTGCGTCGGCAAACTGTTCTCGCATACGCACTTCAAAACCAGACGCGGGCGCCAGGCCATTGGCGCTGGCCTGCATGCCGATGGTGCCGCCGGTGTAGAGCACCATGACGTTGTTAGCTGATTGCATCGAAAATCTCCTGAACGAAAAACGCCGCCGGGCCCAGAGCATGCCCAAGGCCGGGCGGCGTGTCATCTAACCGTGATTAACGTTGCGCTTGAGCGCTCAGTTCAGCTGCCGGAGCCGCCTCGGTTTGCACCGGGTTGGCTGGCCATGCCTTGCGGTCCAGGTCCAGGTCGGGGAACTGGCTGGAGTCGAACACCGGGGTCTTGATGCCCGCTGCGCGCTGGTTGTCGTAGTCATTGAGGATGCGCATGGCAATCTTGAACAGGAACGCCAGGGCAAACAGGTTGACGAACGCGAGCATGGTCATGGTGATGTCGGCGAAGGCGAACACGGTGCTCAGGTTCTCGATCGAGCCCCAGAAAATCAGCACCAGCACCAAGGCGCGATAGCCCATCAGCACCTTGCGGTTATTGCCGACCAGAAAGCGCAGGTTGCTCTCGCCCAGGTAGTAGTTGTACATGATCGAGGTGAACACGAACAACGCCAGGGCCACCGAGATGAACATGCGGCCCCAGTCACCCACCACCGCCGCCAGGGAGTTCTGGGTCAGGGCAATGCCGTCGCCTTCAAAGCCTGGGGTGTAGAAACCCGACAGCAGGATCAGCAACGCAGTACAGGTGCAGATCACGAAGGTGTCGAGGAACACGCTGAACGCTTGCACCACGCCTTGGGCGATAGGGTGTTCTACCGACGCCACTGCCGCCACGTTAGGCGCACTGCCCAAGCCTGCTTCGTTGGCGAACACGCCGCGTTTTACACCCATGATGATCGCGCTGCCCACCAGGCCACCGAAGGCTTGGTCGAGGCCGAACGCGCTCTTGACGATGGTCGCGAGCATGGCCGGTACGTGGTCGAATTGCAGCACGATCACGTACAGGGTCACGGCGATGTACACCAGAGTCTTGACCGGTACCAGCAGGTCGGCAATCGAGGCAATACGCTTGATCCCGCCAATGAACACCAGGCCCAGCAACACCGCCAGCGCCAGGCCGGTGTAGGTGGTGTCGAGGCCAAACGCGTTATTCAACGAGTGTGTTACAGCGTGGGCTTGCAGGCCATTGAAGGCAAAGCCGAAGGTCACCAGCAGCAGGAACGCCATGACCATCCCCAGCCAGCGTTTCTGCAGGCCGTGCTGGATGTAATACGCCGGGCCGCCACGGTAGGTGCCTTCAGCGTCGGTGCGCTTGTACAACTGGCCGAGGGAGCACTCGATAAAGCTCGAAGACATGCCCACCAGCGCGGTGACCCACATCCAGAACACGGCACCCGGGCCACCCAACGTCACGGCAATGCCGACACCGGCGATGTTACCGGCACCCACTCGGCCGGCCAGGCTGAGCATCAGCGCCTGGAACGAGCTGAGTTGGCCGGCGCTGCTCTTGAGGCTGTCTTTAAACACCGAGAACATGTGGAAAAAGTGACGCAACTGCACGAAACGCGAGCGGATCGTGAAATAACCGCCGAGCCCGACTATGAGCACGATCAGTACTTTCCCTGAGAGGAAGTCGTTGATGACTTCGAGCATGGAGTGTTCCTCGCTGATTTTTCTAATGGCAAACGCAGGACGGTCCGACGCATCGCTCGGCACCAGGCAGTGCACGACGCTCGATCCCCATCCTTTTGCGGGTGTTGTTATTCATGCGCTTTCGCGTGGTTCCCGGGCCTCGTTACCGACAGCCGCAGACGCGAAGAGGGGCGGCACTATACCTAGGCGAGCGTGATCCGTCTGCACGGGGCGATTAAAGGTTTCAGCGCGGTCGCGCAAGGCGAGGAAGGTTTGCGGTGCGATATTAGATTTTTTATGGGCGTCATGGAGCAACCTCAAGGCAAAAAAAGGGCCTGAAGAACGAGCCTTCAGGCCCTCAAAAGGTGAGAGGTGTCTAGTCCCTCAACCTGGTGAGCGGTGCAACAAACGCTTAGGCCTTCAGCGGGACCAAACGTGGGGCAATCATGTTTTCCGGGCGCAGGATGTCGTCGAGCATGGCGTCGTCGAGCAAGCCTTCTTCACGCACCAGTTCCAGCACGCCGCGCCCGCTTTCCAGAGCGATACGCGCAATGCGGGTGGCGTTTTCATAGCCGATGTACGGGTTCAGCGCGGTGACCAGGCCGATGGAGTGTTCCACCAGTTCGCGGCAGCGCGCTTCGTTGGCGGTGATGCCGACGATGCAGTGCTCGCGCAGCATGTCCATGGCGCGTTGCAGCAGGCGGATCGAGTCGAAGATCTTGAAGGCGATCAGCGGCTCCATCACGTTCAACTGCAGTTGGCCGCCTTCGGCTGCCATGGTCAGGGCCAGGTCGTTACCGATGACCTGGAACGCTACCTGGTTGACCGCTTCCGGGATTACCGGGTTGACCTTGCCGGGCATGATCGAGCTGCCTGGCTGGCGAGCCGGCAGGTTGATCTCGTTGATGCCGGTGCGTGGGCCGCTGGACAGCAGGCGCAGGTCGTTGCAGATCTTCGACAGCTTCACGGCAGTACGCTTGAGCATGCCGGAGAACAGTACAAAGGCGCCCATGTCGGAGGTGGCTTCGATCAAGTCGGCCGCCGGTACCAGCGGCTGGCCGCTGATGGTGGCCAGGCGTTGTACGGCCAGGGCCTGGTAGCGTGGGTCGGCGTTTATGCCGGTACCGATGGCGGTGCCGCCCAGGTTCACTTCGGTCAGCAGCTCCGGTGCCAGGGTTTTCAGGCGGGCCAGGTCTTCACCCAAAGTAGTGGCGAAGGCGCGGAATTCCTGGCCGAGGGTCATCGGCACGGCGTCTTGCAACTGGGTGCGGCCCATTTTCAGCACATGGCTGAACTCGGCGCCTTTGGCGGCGAACGCCTGGATCAGGCTGTCGAGGCTGGCCAGCAGCGCGTCATGGCCCAACAGCAGACCCAGGCGGATCGCGGTCGGGTAGGCGTCGTTGGTCGACTGCGCCATGTTCACGTCGTTGTTGGGGTGCAGGTACTGGTATTCGCCTTTCTGGTGACCCATGGCCTCCAGCGCGATGTTGGCGATGACTTCGTTGGCATTCATGTTGGTTGAAGTGCCGGCGCCGCCTTGAATCATGTCCACCACGAACTCTTCGTGGAAATCGCCGCGGATCAGACGCGCACAGGCTTCGCTGATGGCAGCGTGCTTGGCTTCGCTGAGCTGGCCCAACTCGCGGTTGGCGTCAGCGGCCGCTTGCTTGACCATTGCCAGACCGACCACCAATTTCGGGTAATGCGAAATCGGAACGCCCGAGAGACGGAAGTTATTCACCGCTCGCAGGGTCTGGATGCCGTAATACGCTTGAGCCGGTACTTCGAGTACGCCAAGCAGGTCTTTTTCGGTACGGAATGATGCAGCAGAGGACATGACGGAAATCATCTCAATATGGACCCGGAACTGGCCGGAACGCTGCGAATGCTAGGCTTGTAGAACTTTTTGGGCCAATGCTGTTAAACACTGGCCTATGCACAAACGGCATAATGTGGATGTGACCCGGTTATCTTGGCGGGCGTGTGTGCCAAAATGGTGCATTCCGTGGGAGGCAGTGATGAACCTTGAGAGCAAGTGGTTGGAAGACTTCAGCGCCCTGGCGGCGACGCGTAGTTTTTCCCAGGCGGCTGAGCGGCGCTTTGTCACCCAGCCGGCGTTCAGTCGGCGTATCCGCAGCCTGGAAGCCGCGTTGGGGCTGACGTTGGTCAACCGTTCACGCACGCCGGTGGAACTGACAGCGGCCGGGCAGTTGTTTCTGGTGACGGCGCGCACCGTGGTCGAACAGCTCGGTGAAGTACTGCGCCATTTGCATCACCTGGAAGGCGGGCAGGGCGAAGTCATGCAAGTGGCGGCCGCCCACTCCCTGGCCTTGGGGTTCTTCCCGCGCTGGATCGCGCAGTTGCGCAACGAGGGCTTGAATATCGCCACGCGGCTGGTGGCCACCAACGTCGGCGACGCCGTGCACGCCCTGCGCGAAGGCGGTTGCGACCTGATGCTGGCGTTCTACGACCCGGACGCGGCGATGCAAATGGACGCCGAGATTTTCCCGTCGCTGCACCTGGGCAACACCGAAATGCTCCCGGTGTGCGCCGCCGATGCCGAGGGCAAGCCGCTGTTCGACCTGGAGGGCGAGGGCAGCGTGCCGCTGCTGGCCTACAGCGCCGGCGCGTTCCTTGGCCGCTCGGTGAATTTGCTGCTGCGCCAGAGGGCTCTGCGCTTTACCACCATCTATGAAACCGCCATGGCCGACAGCCTCAAGAGCATGGCGCTCGAAGGCTTGGGAATCGCCTGGGTACCGCAGTTGAGCGTACGTGCAGAGTTGGCGCGCGGCGAACTGGTGGTGTGTGGCGGGCCGCAATGGCACGTGCCGCTGGAGATTCGTCTGTATCGCTGCGCGTTGGTGCGCAAGGCGAATGTGCGGTTGTTGTGGAGGAAGCTTGAAGGTGGGGCGGCGCAAAGCGCTTGAGCCCAGCGCAGAACACATGTGGGAGCTGGCTTGCCTGCGATAGCGGTGTGTCAGCCAACCTATTTTGCGCTGATCCACTGCTATCGCAGGCAAGCCAGCTCCCACAGGATTTCGTGGTGTTTTCGCTGACTCTTAAGTCAATAAAACCGCCACTTTGCGCCGCTAGACAGATGGTCATCCCAGGGGCTGTTTATCTGGATTATTACGGTATACTGCGCGGCCTTCGGCCGGTCCAACCGGCCTTAATTCGTACACCAAGCCACGCCGGTCTCCCGCGTGGCTTGTTGTTTTTTGACGCGCCTGCGGGCGCCCAGAGAGAAGAGGCACGACGATGAGTGCATTGGTTGGCGTGATCATGGGCTCCAAGTCCGATTGGTCCACCCTTAGCCACACCGCCGATATGCTGGAAAAACTCGGCATTCCGTACGAAGTGAAGGTGGTCTCCGCCCACCGCACCCCGGATTTGCTGTTCCAGTATGCCGATGAAGCAGAATCCCGTGGCATCGAGGTGATCATCGCCGGTGCCGGCGGCGCGGCGCACTTGCCTGGCATGTGCGCGGCCAAGACTCACCTGCCCGTGCTTGGCGTGCCGGTGCAGTCGTCGATGCTCTCGGGCGTGGATTCGCTGTTGTCCATCGTGCAGATGCCGGCTGGCATTCCGGTGGCAACCCTGGCGATCGGCAAGGCCGGCGCGATCAACGCAGCCTTGCTGTCCGCCAGCATCCTGGGCGCCAAGCACCCGCAGTTTCATGCGGTGCTGAAAAAATTCCGTGCTGAGCAGACAGACAGCGTGCTGGACAATCCAGACCCACGCATCGCCTGAGGTTGTTATTGATGAAAATCGGTGTAATCGGTGGCGGCCAACTGGGCCGCATGCTGGCTTTGGCGGGTACGCCGCTGGGGATGAACTTCGCTTTCCTGGACCCGGCGCCGGACGCCTGCGCTGCGGCCCTGGGTGAACACCTGCGCGCTGACTACAGCGACCCGGACCACCTGCGCCAACTGGCCGATGAAGTCGACCTGGTGACCTTCGAATTCGAAAGCGTCCCGGCCGAAACCGTGGCCTTCCTGTCGCAGTTCGTGCCGGTGTACCCGAGCGCCGAAGCCTTGCGCATCGCTCGCGACCGCTGGTTCGAAAAGAGCATGTTCAAGGACCTGGGCATTCCGACGCCGGCCTTCGCCGACATCCAGTCCCAGGCAGACCTGGACGCCGCGGTCGCCAGCATCGGCCTGCCGGCGGTGTTGAAAACCCGCACCCTGGGTTACGACGGCAAGGGTCAGAAAGTCCTGCGTACCGCGGCCGATGTGGTCGGCACTTTTGCCGAGCTGGGCAGCGTTGCCTGCCTGCTGGAAGGCTTCGTGCCGTTCACTGGCGAAGTCTCGCTGATTGCCGTACGCGCCCGTGATGGCGAAACCCGCTTTTACCCGTTGGTGCACAACACTCACGTCAACGGCATCCTGAAAGTGTCGGTAGCCAGCACTGACCACCCGCTCCAGGCCCTGGCCGAAGACTATTCCAGCCGTGTGCTCAAGCAGCTGGATTATGTCGGCGTGATGGCGTTCGAGTTCTTTGAAGTCGACGGTGGCCTCAAGGCCAATGAAATCGCCCCGCGCGTTCACAACTCCGGACACTGGACCACTGAAGGCGCCGAGTGCAGCCAGTTCGAAAACCACCTGCGGGCGGTGGCGGGCTTGCCGTTGGGCTCCACGGCCAAGGTCGGCGAGAGCGCCATGCTCAACTTCATCGGCTCTGTACCGCCGGTGGAGCGTGTGATGGCGATCGACGATTGCCACGTGCATCACTACGGCAAAGCCTTCAAGGCCGGGCGCAAGGTCGGCCACGCCAACCTGCGCTGCAAGGATCGTGCGACGTTGCAAGCGCAGATTCTCAAGGTTGAAGCGCTGATCGCCGAACAATAAGCCTGGCCACGGCGGGAACCATTGGGGTTCTGCGTCTCTCTGATTGCAGGATGCCAAAGCCTGACTAGGCTTTGGCATGACTTATACCAATCAGAGGGAAATGCCATGGGTATCATCGGAACCATCTTTATCGGCTTGATCGTCGGCCTTCTGGCGCGCTTCCTCAAGCCTGGCGACGACAGCATGGGCTGGATCATGACCATCCTGCTGGGTATCGCCGGTTCCCTGGCCGCGACCTACGGCGGTCAGGCCCTGGGGATCTACCAGGCAGGCCAGGGCGCAGGTTTCATCGGCGCGCTGGTGGGTGCCATCGTGTTGCTGGTGATCTACGGCCTGATCAAAAAGAAGTAATCAGCCGACAAAGTCCTCTGCGCTGCGCAGGCGCAGAGGGCTAGAATGCTCGGCACTTGTATTTGCCGAGCCTCTCCATGCGCCGTCTTCTGTTAACGCTTCTTCTGCTGGGCTCTGGCCTGGCGCACGCTGGCGAACTGCCGGAAACCGACTGGCTCGACCTGATGCCGCTGTCGGATCAGAAAGCTCTCGAAGCCATGCCCGAGATCGACCATAACTCTCCCGAAGCTCAAGGCACGTTCACCGAAAAGGGTGGCTTGAAGCAGAGCAAGGGCCTGCCTGCGGTGATGTATTCCACCAAGACCGTCGCAGCCATGAACGGCAAAAATATCCGCATTGGCGGCTATCCGGTGCCGCTTGAAACGGACGCCAAGGGCCGCAGCACATTGTTCTTCCTGGTGCCTTACCCGGGCGCCTGCATACACGTGCCACCACCGCCGCCTAATCAACTGGTGCTGGTGCGCTATCCCAAGGGGTTGAAGCTGGATGATATCTACACGCCGCTGTGGGTCACGGGCACGTTGAAGGTGGAGAAGGTCAATAACGACTTGGCGGATGCCGCGTATGCGCTGGAGGCCGGGAAGGTTCGGGTGGTGCAGGAGTCTGATCTCTAAAGCCCAAAGCATAACCCCTGTGGGAGCTGGCTTGCCTGCGATAACAGCGCCTCGGTGTTCCTGACACATCGAGTTGTCTGCATCGCAGGCAAGCCAGCTCCCACATTGGGTTGGGTTTACAAGGCCAGGGCCGTGATGCTCACGCCCAAGGTGTGGCTTTCCCCGGGTGCCAGGTTCACCACATCGTCCAGCACGTTGGCCGTCTCGATGCACAACATCCCCTGCCAGCCGTCATCGGCCATATCGTCGAAAGCCTTGGCGCGTTCGGTCCAGGGGTTCCAGACCACGGTGGATTTCGAGCCTTCGCTGGTGAGCTGGATACGGCGCTGCCAATCGCTATCGACGATATTCAGCTGTGCCGGCGTATCCAGGTAAATGCGGTCTGTTTCGGCGCTGAAGTGCAGCAGCCCGGCTTGTTGTTTCTCGGCCCACCCGTCGGCGGTATCGATGTAAGCCACGCCATCCAGGCCCTCGACCTGAACCTTGCGCACATCGCTCACGGCGAAGTAGGTGTGCAATGCCTGGCTGAGGGTCACGATGTCGGCGCCGCGGTTGTGGCTGGTCAGGCGGATGTGCAGTTGGTCATCCAACAGCAGGCTCAGCGTCAGGTCTACCTGATGGGGCCAGCCTGGAAAGCCGCCAGCCGGCACCGGCAAAACCAGGTCCACTCGCAGCGTCTGGCCGTCGAGTTCGGTGGTGGCCAATTCCCAGCGGGCGGTGCGCACAAAACCGTGGGCGCCGGCAGGCTGATTACTCTGACGCATGGCTTTGACGCTTTGCGGGTTGCGGTCGAACACCCCGAACCACGGCCAGCACACCGGTACGCCAGTACGAATGCCTTTGCCCTGCTTGAACACGGCCTCAGGGTTCGGCCAGATCAGCGGCTGTTCGCCCTCGCGCTGGTAACTGAAGATATGCGCACCCTGTTGGGCCACCATCAACTCGGCGCCGTTGTGGCGGATGCGCCAGCAGTCCAGCTCGTCGATTTTTACCGTCTCAACGTGGGGCGTAGGCATGACAAAGCTCTCTTAGTGGCAGGCAATGGGGCAATTGACCGTTAAAACCCGGCGAGGTTTAACGCGCCCGTGACGGTACCGAGCGCGTGCGGCCGCTGCCATCGATGGCGACGAACACAAATACGGCTTCGGTCACCTTGCGCCATTCGCTGGACAACGGATCGTCGCTCCACACTTCGACCATCATCTGGATCGAGCTGCGGCCGATTTCCAGGGCCTGGGTATAGAAGGAAAGCTGCGCGCCCACGGCTACCGGCACCAGGAACGCCATGCGATCAATGGCCACGGTGGCCACGCGCCCACCGGCGACCTTGCTGGCCATTGCCGTGCCGGCCAGGTCCATCTGCGCGACCAGCCAGCCGCCGAAGATATCGCCAAAACCGTTGGTTTCACGCGGAAGCGCGGTGATTTGCAGGGCGAGATCGCCTTGCGGGATAGGATCTTCTTGTTCGAGTTCGATCATGCCGAGGGTGCCTCTGACCCGTGACGCTTCATGGGTATTTCAAGTGGATAGCCGTCTTCTCAGAAAAACGTTTCAGCACCAACATACACCGCTCGATGCGTTTCTCGTAAGGCGAACTAAAGGGAAACTCTGCCAAATCGGCTGGATGGTACCCAACAGCGTTTTGGCACAGCAGCCCCTCAAGACAGCGGGTCTGGCGCTTGCACCGGCGAGTATATCGAGACCCTGGCGCCACGACGACCTTCCGACGCTCATTTGGTCGGTAAATAGACGCTGTATTGGGGCTTTTGCGCGCAACTGTGCTCCTGGCGCTGTGCTTTTTCAGGCGATTTGCTATCTTGCCAAACCCGCCGCAAGTCACGGGCGTGCAGTCCTTTACGATGATTACTATAAGAGAAGCCTTGCCATGTCCTCCGTGCCTGCAAGCAGTGCGCAACCCTCGCGCCCGCTGACCCGCAACGACTACAAAACCCTGTCGCTGTCTGCCTTGGGCGGGGCGCTGGAGTTCTACGACTTCATCATCTTTGTGTTTTTCGCCACCGTGGTCGGGAAACTGTTCTTCCCCGTCGACATGCCCGAATGGCTGCGCATGATGCAGACCTTCGGCATCTTCGCCGCCGGCTACCTGGCCCGCCCCTTGGGCGGCATCATCATGGCGCACTTTGGTGACCTGCTGGGCCGCAAGAAAATGTTCACCTTGAGCATCTTCATGATGGCCGTGCCCACCCTGATCATGGGCTTGCTTCCGACCTACGCGCAGATCGGCCTGTGGGCGCCGGTCCTGTTACTGCTGATGCGCATCATCCAGGGCGCTGCGATTGGCGGCGAAGTACCGGGCGCCTGGGTGTTCGTCTCCGAGCACGTGCCGCCGCGCCACATCGGCTACGCCTGCGGCACCCTGACCAGCGGCCTCACCGCCGGTATTCTGCTGGGCTCGTTGGTGGCTACCGCCATCAATAGCGCCTATACACCGGAACAGGTCTCTGATTACGCCTGGCGGATTCCTTTCCTACTCGGCGGCGTATTCGGCCTGCTGTCGGTGTATCTGCGTCGTTGGCTGCATGAAACCCCGATCTTCGCCGAGATGCAGCAACGCAAGAGCCTGGCCGCTGAACTGCCCTTGCGCGCAGTGTTGCGCGATCACCGTGGCGCCATTGTGCTGTCGATGCTGTTGACCTGGCTATTGTCGGCCGGCGTGGTGGTAGTCATCCTGATGACCCCGACCGTGCTGCAAACCATCTACCACTTCAGCCCTACGGTTGCGCTGCAAGCCAATAGTCTGGCGATCGTGACCCTGAGCCTGGGTTGCATCGCCGCAGGTGCGCTGGCCGACCGTTTTGGTGCCGGTCGCGTGCTGGTCACCGGTTGCGCACTGCTGCTGGCGACCTCCTGGACGCTGTATCACAGCCTGATGGCCCACCCGGACTGGCTGTTCCCGTTGTATGCCCTGACCGGCTTGTTTGTCGGCACCATCGGCGTGGTGCCCTACGTGATGGTCAAAGCCTTCCCGCCGGTGGTGCGCTTCAGCGGTCTGTCGTTCTCCTACAACGTTGCTTATGCCGTGTTCGGCGGGTTGACGCCCTTGGCGGTGTCGCTGCTGATGAAGGAGAGCCCGATGGGCCCGGCTTACTATGTGGCCGTCCTGTGTGTGATGGGGATGCTGGTGGGCGGGTATCTGTGGAAACGCGGTCGCTGAAGTCTGCACATTCAGATAGTGGCCTTTCATCTAATTGTCATATTTCAGACATAGAGTGTTCACACGGCCTGCCGATACTTGGCCCCGATCCAATTATCCCTATCTGCTAGGAGCAAGGCATGAAACTGAAACGTTTGATGGCGGCAATGACTTTTGTCGCTGCTGGCGTTGCGACCGCCAACGCGGTGGCCGCTGGTGTTGATCCGGCAATCCCGGCTTACGTCAAGACCACTGGTGTGTCGGGCAACCTGTCCAGCGTCGGTTCCGATACCCTGGCTAACCTGATGACCCTGTGGGCCGAGGGTTACAAAAAGGAATACCCGAACGTCAACATCCAGATTCAAGCTGCCGGCTCCGCTACTGCGCCACCTGCGTTGACTGAAGGCACCTCCAACCTGGGCCCGATGAGCCGCAAGATGAAGGACACCGAACTGGCGGCCTTCGAGCAGAAGTACGGCTACAAGCCAACGGCAATCCCGGTTGCGGTGGATGCTCTGGCGGTATTTGTGCACAAGGACAACCCGATCCAGCACCTGACCATGGAACAGGTCGATGCGATCTTCTCCTCGACGCGTCTGTGCGGCGCCAAAGCCGATGTGAAAACCTGGGGTGACCTGGGCGTGACCGGCGACCTGGCCAACAAGCCAGTGCAACTGTTCGGGCGTAACTCGGTATCCGGCACCTACGGCTACTTCAAGGAAGAAGCCCTGTGCAAAGGCGACTACAAGCCAAACGTGAACGAACAACCGGGCTCGGCTTCGGTCGTGCAGTCGATCAGCTCCTCGCTGAACGGCATCGGTTACTCGGGTATCGGCTACAAGACCGCCAGCGTGAAGACCGTGCCACTGGCCAAGAAAGGCAGCACTGACTACATCGAAGACTCTGAAGAAAACGCCCTGAACGGCAAGTATCCGCTGTCGCGTTTCCTCTACGTGTATGTCAACAAAGCCCCGAACAAGCCACTGGCGCCGCTGGAAGCTGAGTTCGTGAAACTGGTGCTGTCCAAGCAGGGCCAGGAAGTGGTGGTCAAAGACGGCTACATCCCGCTGCCAGCCAAAGTCGCCGCCAAGGCCCTGGCTGACCTGGGTCTGAAAGAAGGCAACTAAGCCTGCGATACCTGATGTAGACGCATGCTTTTCTGTGGGAGCGGGCTTGCCCGCGATGCTGGCGACGCGGTTTAGCGTTGAAACCGTGTTGATGCCATCGCGGGCAAGCCTGCTCCCACATAAGCAGTCTGCATCCCTAATTTTTATCCGCTGCCAGCCCTGCTTCGCGGCGGATTTGTTGCGTCACTGCACTGTCATCTTTCTGTCATACAGGATCGCTAGGGTGTGCGCATGAATGATCTGGCCAATTCCACCATGACGACGACTTCCCCTCCCAAGCGCATTGATTTCAATACGCCTGAGCTGCAACGCAAGCGCCGAATCCGCGCGCTCAAGGATCGCTTCACCCGTTGGTATGTGCTGGTCGGCGGCCTCGCCGTGCTGGCCGCCATTACCCTGATCTTCTTCTTCCTCGCCTATGTGGTTGCGCCATTGTTCCAGGGCGCCTCGTTGACCAAGGAAGACGCGTTGACGCCCGCTTGGATGCAGGACGCCGGCAAGCCGTTGATGATCTCCCTCGAAGAACAGAACCAGGTCGCCATGCGGGTTTCCGACAAGGGCCAGGCGCTGTTCTTTGCCGTGGACACCGGTGCCGAGCTCAAGCGTGTCGACCTGCCGATTCCGGCCGGTACCAGTGTTGCTTCCATTGGTGAAGATCAGCCGGGCAGCCCGCTGGTGATTCTCGGCTTGTCCAATGGCCAGTCTTTGGTGTTCCGCCACACCTATAAGGTGTCGTACCCGGACGGCAAGAAAACCATCACCCCAGCGATCGAGTACCCCTACGGCGAAACGCCGATCGTGCTGGATGACGCCGGTCGCCCGCTGGAGCACGTCGCGCTCAACGCCACCGATACCTCCCTGGTGGTGGCAGGTTCCGCCGGTTCGCACTTGAACGTGCTGACCCTGAGCCGTGAAGAAAACATGATGACCGGTGAGGTCACCAGCGAGCAGAAGCGTGTCGAGCTGCCGCAGATGACAGAGCCGGTGAAGGCGATCTTCATCGACCCACGCCAGCAGTGGCTGTACGTGATCAACGGCCGTGCCCTGGCCGACGTGTTCAGCCTGCGCGACAAGAGCCTCAACGGGCGCTACAAGCTGCTGGAAGACGCCGACACGGAAATCACCGCCAGCACCCAGTTGGTCGGCGGCATCTCGCTGATCCTGGGTAACTCCAAAGGCGGCCTGGCCCAGTGGTTCATGGCCCGTGACCCGGATGGCGAGCAACGCCTGAAGCAGATCCGCACCTTCCAGATGGGCACTGCACCCATCGTCGAAATCAGCGCTGAAGAGCGCCGCAAAGGCTTCACCGCCCTGGATGCCGCTGGCCAGTTCGGCGTGTTCCACAGCACCGCTCACCGCACCTTGCTGGTCGACCCGGTGGTCGACGGTCAGGGTCTGTTCGGCATGTCGCCACGGGCCAACCGTGTGATCGTCGAGGCGGGTGGCAAGCTGCAACCGTTGTTGCTCGACAACCCGCACCCGGAAGTGTCGTGGAGCGCGTTGTGGAGCAAGGTCTGGTACGAGAACTACGACGAGCCTAAATACGTCTGGCAATCCACGGCCGCCAACACCGATTTTGAACCCAAGATGAGCCTGGCCCCGCTGACCTTCGGCACCTTGAAGGCCGCGTTCTACGCCATGTTGCTGGCGGCGCCACTGGCGGTTGCTGC
This sequence comes from Pseudomonas sp. KT_2_4, assembly GCF_041410225.1. Classification (NCBI taxonomy): domain Bacteria; kingdom Pseudomonadati; phylum Pseudomonadota; class Gammaproteobacteria; order Pseudomonadales; family Pseudomonadaceae; genus Pseudomonas; species Pseudomonas sp. KT_2_4. The sequence goes on along the minus strand of NZ_CP166962.1, from coordinate 3,707,402 downwards.
AGCGATCTACACCGCTTACTTCATGGCGCCGAGCCTGCGCCGCAAGGTCAAGCCGGTGATCGAACTGATGGAAGCCATGCCGACGGTGATCCTCGGATTCTTCGCCGGCCTGTTCCTGGCGCCGTATGTGGAAGGGCATCTGCCGGGCATTTTCAGCCTGTTGATGCTGTTGCCGATTGGCATCCTGGTCGCCGGCTTTGTCTTCAGCCGCTTGCCTGAGTCGATCCGCCTGCGCGTTCCCGATGGCTGGGAAAGCGCGATCCTGATTCCGGTGATCCTGTTCGTGGGTTGGCTCTCGCTGTACATGAGCCCGTACCTGGAAACCTGGTTTTTCGGCGGTGACATGCGCATGTGGATCTCCCACGATCTGGGCATTACCTACGACCAGCGCAACGCGTTGGTGGTCGGCCTGGCCATGGGTTTTGCCGTGATCCCGAACATCTACTCCATCGCCGAAGACGCCGTGTTCAGCGTGCCACGCGGCCTGACCCTGGGGTCCCTGGCACTGGGCGCCACGCCGTGGCAGACCATGACCCGCGTGGTCATCCTCACCGCCAGCCCGGGCATCTTCTCGGCGCTGATGATCGGCATGGGCCGCGCCGTGGGCGAGACCATGATCGTACTGATGGCCACCGGTAACACCCCGGTGATGGAGATGAACCTGTTCGAGGGCCTGCGCACCCTGGCGGCCAACGTTGCGGTGGAGATGCCCGAGTCGGAAGTGGGCGGCAGTCATTACCGCGTGCTGTTCCTCTCGGCGCTGGTGCTGCTGTTGTTCACCTTCATCATGAACACCCTCGCCGAGCTGATTCGTCAGCGTCTGCGCAAGAAATACTCGTCGCTTTAAGAAAGGTAGAAGTCTGTGAAACAGAACTCCCTGAATGGATGGTTCAAGAGCGGCGCCCCCGGCGTCTGGATCAGCGGTGGCGCGGTGTCCATCGCGGTCATCATGACCATTGGTTTGCTGGCTGTGATTGCGGTGCGGGGCCTGGGCCATTTCTGGCCGGCCGACCTGATCCAGGCCAACTACAACGTGCCAGGCCAGGCCAACCACATCGTCATCGGCGAAGTGGTCCAGAAAGAAGAAGTGCCGCGTGAGCGTCTGAAAAGCGCGGGCCTGCCAGTGCCGGACCAAGGCCCGGAATTCATGACCCGTGAGCTGATCAAGGTCGGCAACCGCGATTTGAACGGCAACGACTTCACCTGGATTGTCGGCGAGTGGCTGAAGGACCAGAGCAAGCCTGCGAACCTGATGGCCATCGAGCGTCGTGAGTGGGGCAACTTCTACGGCACCCTGGTCAACGTCAAGCAGGACGGCAAGGTGATTGCCGAAGGCGAGGCCGCGTGGCCGGAGCTGCAAGCTCGCGTGGACCGCGTGAACAAGCTGGCCGCTCAGCTCAAGAGCCTGGAAAAAACCGATATTGGCGCGATCAACGCAGGGCTGGAGCGCATCCGCCTGCACGGTCGCAAACTGGAACTGGAAGGCAAGCTCGACGCTGCCGCCCAGGCCGACATGGACGCCGACCGCGCCGAGCTGAATGCGCGCTACCAGGACATCGAAGCGCGCCTGGCCGACCTGCATGCCCAATTCAACCGCGACGCCCTGACGGCGCGTGACGGCAACGGCAAGGAAGTGGAAATCGGCATCGGCAAAGTGGTGCACGCCTACCAGCCGAACGCCATGGGCACGATGACCAAGATCGGTTTCTACTTCAGCAAGGTCTGGGAATTCCTCAGCGATGACCCACGGGAAGCCAACACCGAAGGCGGGATCTTCCCGGCCATCTTCGGCACCGTGATGATGACCCTGATCATGGCAATGATCGTGACCCCGTTTGGCGTACTGGCCGCGGTGTACCTGCGTGAGTATGCCAAGCAGAACACTTTGACCCGCATCATCCGCATCGCCGTGAACAACCTGGCCGGTGTACCGGCGATCGTCTACGGCGTGTTCGGCCTTGGCTTCTTCGTGTATGTATTGGGGGGCTCGGTCGATCGTCTGTTCTTCGCTGAAGCGCTGCCTGCGCCGACCTTCGGTACGCCGGGGCTGCTCTGGGCTTCGCTGACCCTGGCGCTGCTGGCGGTGCCGGTGGTGATCGTGGCCACCGAAGAGGGCCTGGCGCGGATCCCTCGAACCGTGCGTGAAGGCTCCCTGGCGCTCGGCGCGACCAAGGCGGAAACGTTGTGGAAGATCGTGCTGCCAATGGCCAGCCCGGCGATGATGACCGGCATGATCCTCGCCGTGGCCCGCGCCGCCGGTGAAGTGGCGCCGCTGATGCTGGTGGGTGTGGTGAAACTGGCGCCGTCGCTGCCGCTGGACGGCAACTATCCGTACCTGCACCTGGACCAGAAGATCATGCACCTGGGCTTCCATATTTATGACGTCGGCTTCCAGAGCCCCAACGTCGAAGCGGCACGGCCTCTGGTGTACGCCACCGCCTTGCTGCTGGTACTGGTGATCGCCACGCTCAACCTGTCGGCAGTGTGGATTCGTAACCACCTGCGCGAAAAATACAAAGCGCTGGACAGCTAATGCGATCCACTGTGGGAGCTGGCTTGCCTGCGATGCAGACGACGCGGTGTATCAGTAAGACCGCAGTGATGCCATCGCAGGCAAGCCAGCTCCCACAGACACAGAATTTGAGTAAGCCGCCCCGGCGGTTCAACGAAATGAATTGGTAGCACAGGGAGCATCCCATGCAACACGAAACCCAATCCCACGGCATCAACATGTCTGCCCTGGGTCGCGACAAGCAGAGCCTGAGCCTGGCCCAGGAAACCGTGGCCATCGAAGTACCGGGCCTGAGTCTGTACTACGGTGACAAGCAGGCGCTGTTCGACGTCAGCATGAACATCCCCAAACAGCGTGTGACCGCCTTCATCGGCCCGTCGGGCTGCGGCAAGTCGACGTTGTTGCGTACCTTCAACCGCATGAATGACCTGGTGGACGGTTGCCGTGTAGAAGGTGCAATCAACCTCTACGGCACCAATATCTACCGCAAGGGCGAGGACGTGGCCGAGCTGCGTCGCCGCGTGGGCATGGTGTTCCAGAAGCCCAACCCGTTCCCCAAGACCATCTACGAAAACGTGGTCTACGGCCTGCGTATCCAGGGTATCAACAAGAAACGCATCCTCGATGAAGCCGTTGAGTGGGCGCTCAAGGGCGCGGCATTGTGGGACGAGGTCAAGGACCGCCTGCACGAATCGGCACTCGGCTTGTCCGGCGGCCAGCAGCAGCGTCTGGTGATCGCCCGTACCATCGCCGTAGAGCCGGAAGTGCTGCTGCTCGACGAACCGTGCTCGGCCCTCGACCCGATCTCCACCCTGAAAGTCGAAGAGCTGATCTACGAGCTCAAGTCCAAGTTCACCATCGTCATCGTGACCCACAACATGCAACAGGCGGCGCGGGTTTCCGACTACACCGCGTTTATGTACATGGGCAAGCTGGTGGAGTTCGGCGACACCGACACCCTGTTCACCAATCCGGCGAAGAAGCAGACCGAAGACTACATCACCGGTCGCTACGGCTAGGAAGCTGTGGTTCTGATTGCACTGACGCTGCGGTTTTCCGCACCTTACCGGACGCTCCAAGGACGCCAACATGATTAGCAAAGAAGGCCTTACCCACCACATCTCCGCGCAGTTCAATGCCGAGCTTGAGGAAGTGCGCAGCCACCTCCTGGCGATGGGCGGGCTGGTGGAGAAGCAAGTCAATGATGCGGTCACCGCGCTGATCGAGGCCGACTCGGGCCTGGCCCAGCAGGTGCGTGAGATTGACGAGCAGATCAACCAGATGGAACGCAATATCGACGAGGAGTGCCTGCGCATTCTTGCCCGCCGCCAGCCAGCGGCCTCGGACCTGCGTTTGATCATCAGCATTTCCAAGTCGGTGATCGACCTGGAACGCATCGGTGATGAAGCCACCAAGATTGCCCGCCGCGCCATCCAGCTGTGCGAAGAGGGTGAAGCCCCCCGTGGCTACGTGGAGGTGCGCCATATCGGCGATCAGGTGCGCAACATGGTGCGCGATGCCCTCGACGCCTTCGCCCGCTTTGACGCCGAACTGGCGTTGTCGGTGGCCCAGTACGACAAGATCATCGACCGCGAATACAAGACCGCGCTGCGCGAGTTGGCCACTTACATGATGGAAGACCCGCGCTCGATCTCGCGGGTCTTGAACATTATCTGGGTGCTGCGTTCCCTGGAGCGTATCGGCGACCACGCGCGCAATATCTCGGAATTGGTGATTTATCTGGTGCGCGGCACCGATGTGCGGCACATGGGCCTCAAGCGCATGAAAGCCGAAGTTGAAGGGACTGCTGATCTAATCCCTAATGTTTCGGGCGAATCTGACGATAAGTAAGGTTGCCCGAGAAATTAACGCCCGGCCTCTGGCCGGGCGTTTTCGTTTGTGGCATCTGAATTTTTTGCACAGCAGGCGCCATAAAGTCCTTCTGTGACCCGCGAGTTTTGGCAAAATGCCATCAGTCAGGCGTTTTGCAGACGTTTTTATAGGATGAAGGGTCGATGAGTAAAGTCAGTGTGTTGGTGGTGGATGACGCCTCGTTTATTCGCGACCTGGTGAAGAAGTGCCTGCGCAATTACTTCCCCGGAATCAAGATCGAAGATGCGGTGAACGGCAAAAAGGCGCAATCCATCCTGATGCGCGAAACCTTCGACCTGGTGCTGTGTGACTGGGAAATGCCGGAAATGTCCGGTATTGAGCTGTTGACCTGGTGCCGCGAGCAAGCGCACCTGAAGGCCATGCCGTTCGTGATGGTGACCAGCCGTGGCGACAAGGAAAACGTGGTGCAGGCCATCCAGGCCGGCGTTTCCGGCTACGTGAGCAAGCCGTTCACCAACGAGCAGTTGCTGAACAAGGTCAAGCAAGCCCTGCACAAGATCGGTCGCCTCGATGCGCTGATTGCCAGCGCGCCGACCAAGATGAACTCAGCCTTCGGCAACGACTCCCTGAGCGCCCTGACCGGCGGCAAACCCGAAGCCGTCAAGCCGGCCCCGGTGGCGGCGCCCAGCAAAGGTTTGCTCAATACACCGCCAGTCAAGGCCCCCGCCGCAGCGGCGCCGGCTGGCAGTCGCGGTCAGGGCCAGTTGCGCCTCGCAAGCGGCACCCAGCAATGCGTGATCAAGGCCCTGAGCATCAAGGAAGCGTTGCTGGTGGTAAAGCGTGGCGAGGTCTTGCCTCAGGTGCTGGAAAGCGCCGTGCTCGACCTTGAGCAGGGCGACAACGCCGAAGTCGCACGGCTCAACGGCTACCTGCACGCCATCGTCGCCTACGAGCCCAAGCCCGACAGCGACTGGTTGCAGCTGACCTTCCGCTTTATCGACCAGGATGCGCAGAAGCTGGACTACATTTCCCGCCTGATCGCCCGTGGCACGGCGCAGAAGCATTTCGTGCCGGGTGCGTGACCCTTCAAGGCGACGCTTAGTCCATGTGGGAGCGGGCTTGCCCGCGATAGCAATCTCTCAGTCAACGATGCGCTGGCTGACCCACCGCTATCGCGGGCAAGCCCGCTCCCACACGCAGCACTGCGCCTGCAGTTAGTCCAGCAGCAGCACCTTGGCCAACACGATCTTCGGTCCTTTCATTTTCTTGATGATGATCCGCAAGCCTTCAACTTCCAGCACTTCTTCTTCTTCCGGCACGCGCTTGAGCGTGTCGTAGATCAGGCCGGCCAGGGTTTCGGCTTCGATGTGGTCCAGGTCGACGCCCAGCAGGCGTTCCACCTTGAACAACGGCGTGTCCCCACGCACCAGCAGTTTGCCGGGCTGGTAGGCGAGGATGCCGCGCTCGGCCTTGCGGTGTTCGTCCTGGATATCGCCCACCAGCACTTCCAGCACGTCTTCCATGGTCAGGTAACCGATAATCTTGCCGTCGGCCTCTTCCACCAGGGCGAAGTGCGCGCCGCCTTTGCGGAACTGCTCCAGCAGTTGCGACAACGGCATATGTCGCGATACGCGTTCCAATGGGCGGGTCAATTCGGCCAGGTTGAACGATTCGGGGATATGGTCCAGGGCCGCCAGTTCCAGCAGCAAATCCTTGATGTGCAGCAAGCCGACGAACTCGTTGCGCACCGCGTCATACACTGGGTAGCGGCTGAATTTATGGCGACGGAACAGCGCGAGGATTTCCTTGAGCGGGGCGTTGAAGTCCAGGGTCACCAGGTCTTCCCGGGAGTTGGCCCAGTCCACTACTTCCAGCTCGCCCATTTCCACGGCGGAGGCCAGTACGCGCATGCCTTGGTCGCTGGGGTCCTGGCCGCGGCTGGAGTGCAGGATCAGCTTGAGTTCTTCGCGGCTGTAATGGTGCTCATGGTGGGGGCCAGGCTCGCCTTGGCCCGCGATACGCAGGATCGCGTTGGCACTGGCGTTGAGCAGGTAGATAGCCGGGTACATCGCCCAGTAGAACAGGTACAGCGGCACGGCCGTCCATAGCGACAGCAGCTCGGGTTTGCGAATCGCCCAGGATTTTGGGGCCAACTCACCGACCACGATGTGCAGGTAGGAAATCACGAAGAAGGCGGCAAAGAACGACACGCCCTTGATCACTTCAGGCGACTGCACGCCGACCGCGCCCAGCATCGGCTCGAGGATGTGCGCAAAGGCCGGTTCACCGACCCAGCCCAGGCCCAGGGACGCCAGGGTGATACCCAACTGGCAAGCCGACAGGTAGGCGTCGAGCTGGCTGTGCACGGTACGCAGGATCTGCCCGCGCCAGCCGTTCTTATGGGCGATGGCCTCGACGCGGGTGGCGCGCAGTTTGACCATGGCAAATTCCGCCGCAACGAAGAAACCGTTGAGCAGTACCAGGATCAGTGCAAAAAGAATCATGCCGAAATCGGCGAAGAGTGTCGCGAGGGTAATGCCAGGGGAAGGGTCCATGATGGGGTTTTGCAGGTTCCGTGTGTTCAATAAGGGTGACAGGTAGGCCTGAAAGGCAGGCGCAAGTCGGCCAATGTAGCGGCTGACGGGGCGCTTGCCTAGTGCCCGCTGCCGGGCGGGGCTGCAAAGTCGTGTCGCAGAACCCGTGTGGGAGCTGGCTTGCCTGCGATGGCGGTCTGCCTGCTACCGATAATTTGGCTGACCCGCCGCCATCGCAGGCAAGCCAGCTCCCACAGTGGGCCGTGCTCACTTCCACTTAATCATCGGCCTCGACCGCTCGCGAACGGTTTACCTGCGCCGGCGGAAAATGGCAGGTAAAGGTACTGCCATGCCCCAGCACGCTGCTGATTTCCAGGCGGGCCCGATGGCGCAGCAGCACATGCTTGACGATGGCCAGGCCCAGCCCGGTGCCGCCGGTATTGGAGTTACGGCTGGAATCGACACGGTAGAAGCGCTCGGTCAGGCGCGGCAGGTGCTTGGCGTCGATACCGATACCCGAGTCCTGCACACTCAGGTGTGCGCCATGCTCGTCGGCCCACCAGCGAATGCGGATATTGCCCTTGTCCTGGGTGTACTTCACCGCGTTGAACACCAGGTTGGAGAAGGCGCTGCGTAGTTCGCCTTCACTGCCCTTGAGCAATACGGTTGGGTCGGCCTCCAGCGTGATCTGCTGCCCGCGTTCGCCTGAGAGCGCCTGGGCATCGTTCTTGATCGTCTGCAACAGGCTCTGCACCGCCACGGGGTGGTTATCCGAGGGGTAGTCCGTGGCTTCAAGCTTGGCCAGCAACAGCAGGTCGTTGAGCAGGGTTTGCATGCGTGAGCCTTGTTGCTGCATCTGCTGCAGGGCGCGGCTCCAGCGCGGGTTGATCTCATCGACATTGTCCAGCAACGTCTCCAGGTAGCCGCAGATCACCGTCAAGGGCGTGCGCAACTCGTGGGAGACGTTGGCGACGAAGTCCTTGCGCATCTGTTCCAGCTGGTGGATACGGGTCACGTCACGTACCAGCATCAAGTGTTCGTTGTTGCCGTAGCGGGTCAGGTACAGCTGGATGCGCACGCGGTCGTTGGTGGGCGAGGGGATTTCCAGGGCTTCTTCGTAGTTGTCCTGCTCGAAGTACTCCTTGAAGCGCGGGTGGCGTACCAGGTTGGTTACCGGCTGGCCGCTGTCCTGAGGGGTCTTGAGGCCCAGCAGGGTCTCGGCGGCGCGGTTCCACCATTCGAGGTTGCCGTCGCTGTCGAGCATGATCACCGCGTCCTTGAGTGCGGCGGTGGACTCCTGCACCCGGTCGATCACCGCTTGCAGGCGCCCGCGTACCCGTTGGTCGCGGCGTTGCAGGTGGTAGATGCTGTCGAACACCTCGCCCCACAGGCCGTAGCCATCGGGCGGTGCTTCGTCGGGTTTGTGCTGGCGCAGCCATTCATGCAGGCGCAGCAATTGTTTGAGGGTCCAGCCCAGGTACAACGCGATGCCGGCGGCCAGGCTCCAGCCGTAATAGCCACTGATCAGCCCGACCAGCAGGCAGGCAGTGATCAACAGAAGCATGTGGCGGATCAGGGTGCCGTGCCAGTTCTGGTTCACTTAAACATGCGTCCTTGTCAGCTGTTTAGGGAGGAAGGGACTGGCTCAGCCTTTGGTAGAAAACCGATAGCCGGTGCCGCGCACGGTTTGTACCAGATTCTCGTACGCATCGCCCAAGGCTTTGCGCAGGCGGCGGATATGCACATCCACAGTGCGCTCTTCCACATAGACGTTGCCGCCCCATACCTGGTCGAGCAGTTGGCCACGGGTGTAGGCACGCTCCTGGTGGGTCATGAAGAACTGCAGCAGGCGGTATTCGGTCGGTCCCATCTCGGCAGGCTTGCCGTCGATGGTCACGCGGTGGCTGATCGGGTCCAGGATCAAGCCGTCGACTTCGATAGGCGCTTCGCCATCGGTCGGGCCGGCGCGGCGCAGCACGGCTTTGAGGCGCGCCACCAGTTCCCGTGGAGAGAACGGCTTGGTGATGTAGTCATCGGCGCCGACTTCCAGGCCCTGGATCTTGTTGTCCTCTTCGCCCTTGGCGGTGAGCATGATGATCGGGATATCCCCGGTCAGCTCGTCACGCTTGAGACGGCGGGCCAACTCGATGCCTGAGGTGCCGGGCAGCATCCAGTCGAGCAGGATCAGGTCCGGCTTGCGGTCGACGATAATGGCGTGGGCCTGCTGGGAGTTCTCCGCCTCCAGGCAGTCATAGCCGGCCATTTCCAACGCGACGGCGATCATTTCGCGAATGGGCGCTTCGTCGTCAACGATCAGAATGCTCCTGCCAACCATGCTCAATCCTCTTGTCATTTAACTGTCTTGCGCCGCATTAGATAACGGAATTATTGCAGTCGTGTGACAGTAATTTAGTCGCTTGGGCAATTAACGGCACTCTGGACTACCCTTTGGGTCCGAATCCTGACAACCACAAAGGAAGGTTCCGATGACTTACAGCACTGTTTCCTGGAAAGCCCTGCTGGTATCTGCGGTGTTGACGCTGCCAGGCCTGGCGTTTGCGGCAGAGCCGGCGATGACCCAAGACGGGATGTTAGTGGATCACAAGGGGATGACGCTCTATACCTTCGACAAGGACGCTGATGGCAAATCAGTGTGCAAGGACCAGTGCGCGACCAACTGGCCACCGCTGAAGGCAGAGTCCACTGACACCAAGACCGGCGATTGGACGGTGATCACCCGCGACGACCAGACCAGCCAGTGGGCCTACAAAGGCAAGCCTGTCTACACCTACAAGGACGACAAGAAAGCCGGTGACAAGACCGGTGATGGCAAGGGTAGCGTTTGGCACATCATCAAGCCTTAAGTCTGCGGCGCTGCTGAATCCATCGGAGGCAAGCCCCTCCCCATTTTTTGATCTGCGAATACAGTCAAAATGTGGGAGCTGGCTTGCCTGCGATGGCGTCCCAACAGCCACCACAGAATCCTCAGCGAACCGCGTAATCCACCACGATCCCGACAAAAATCGCCAACCCCGCCCAGTGATTATGCAAGAACGCCTTGAAGCACTTCATGCGGTCCCTGTCCCGTGTGTACCAGAACTCCCAGACAAAACAGCCCGCTGCCGCCAGCAACCCCAGGTGGAACCACCCGCCCAACTCGAACCGCGCGCCGGCCAGCAACAGGCATGCCAGCGCCAGGCCTTGCAGGGTGAGGATGATCACGCGGTCAGCGTCACCGAACAGAATGGCGGTGGATTTCACCCCGATCTTCAAGTCGTCATCGCGGTCGGTCATGGCGTAATAGGTGTCGTAGCCCACCGTCCACAACAGGTTGGCGATGTACAGCAGCCACGCGGTGGCAGGCAAATGGCCGGTCTCGGCGGTAAACGCCATCGGCATGCCCCAGGAAAACGCTGCGCCCAGCACCACTTGGGGGTAATAGGTGTAGCGCTTCATGAACGGGTAGCTCGCCGCCAGAGCCAGGCCGCCCAGGGAGAGCAGGATGGTGCTGGCGTTGGTCAGCAGCACCAGCAGGAAACTGATGCCCATCAGCACGGCAAAAAACACCAGCGCTTCTTTCGAACTGATCTTGCCGCTCACCAGCGGGCGTTGCTCGGTGCGTTTCACATGGCCATCGACCTTGCGGTCGGCCCAGTCGTTGATCACGCAGCCGCCGGCCCGGGTGAGCACCACGCCCAGCACGAAAATCACGATATTGATCAGCGACGGCGAACCCTTGCCGGCGATCCACAGGGCCCACAGCGTCGGCCACAGCAGCAGGTAGATGCCGATGGGCTTGTCCATGCGCGTCAACTGAATGAAATCCCAGGCCCTGGGGTTCAGGCGGTTCAAGGACTTGAGCAGACGTTGGTACATCAGCAGTTCTCCGGATGATCGTGCAACGCGCGCCAGAAACCTGGCAAAAAGACTTCCGCCACCAGCACGCTCAGCGCTCCGCGGTCGAAGCGCGAGCGGCGTGCCCACAGATTATCGGCCTGGTCCGCTGTCGGCAGCCAGGCACGAGGGTAGTGACACACTTCAATGGCCTGGCGGGTGAAGGCGCGGTCGCAGAACAGCAACTCGCCCAGCGAACGGCTGCCCAGCTCGTCCATGTGCAGGCCATCGCCCTGCAAAGCACTGCGGGCCGCCACGCTGCGGGCGAACACCCAAGGCAGGCCGTGCCCGCGCAAATACACCTCGCGTACCCAGCCGATACTGGCCGGCGGCAGGTCCAGGGCGGCGCATTCATCATCGCGCAACGGTTGCCAGCCTTCGAACAGCGGCGTCACGCTGAAAGCCTCGTTGGACAGCCACGTCAGCCGTCGCGTCAGCGAGCCTTCGTCAAATAGCCAGTTGAGGGTCAAGGGCGTGGGCAAGGGGCTCAGAAGGCTCTGGGTCAGCCATTGGCAAGCATCGGGAAGGGCGATTGAGTGCGGCACGGTGAGTCAGTATTGGCAGCAAAAGAGGCGGCGAGCTTACCATGGCACCCTGAACTTTTGCCGCGCCAAACCGGCCGTTTGCGTCGAACGTGCTTGCATCTGCCGGCCCCGATCAGTACAAAACGCCCTGAGCCGCGCGGCAACGCTGGATCCATCGACCGCCGGCCAACACGCCTGAACCTGAGGAAGCACGTAATGAAGAAGTGGCAATGTATCGTCTGTGGCCTTATTTACAACGAAGCGGACGGCTGGCCGGATGACGGTATTGCACCAGGCACTCTGTGGCAGGACGTCCCGGAAGACTGGCTGTGCCCGGACTGCGGCGTGGGTAAGTCGGACTTCGAAATGATCGAAATCGCGTAATCCCGAATTTAAGAAACGTACTACAAGGAGAAAGGAATGAACGCACCTGTCGTGATCATCGGCACAGGATTGGCCGGTTACAACGTCGCCCGGGAGTTTCGCAAGCTCGACAGCGAGACCCCATTGCTGCTGATCACTGCCGATGACGGACGCTCCTACTCCAAGCCCATGCTCTCCACCGGCTTTGGCAAGAACAAGGAAGCCGATGGCCTGAGCATGGCCGAACCCGGCGCCATGGCCGAGCAGCTCAAGGCCCAGGTGAGCACCCATACGCGTATCAGCGGCATCGACCCAGGCCACAAGCGTCTGTGGATCGGCGAGGAAGCGGTGACCTATCGCGACCTGGTCCTGGCCTGGGGCGCAGAAACCGTGCGCGTACCGGTCGAAGGCGATGCGGCTGATTTGATTTTCCCGATCAACGACCTGGAAGACTACGCACGCTTTCGTGCCGCTGCTGCTGGCAAACGGCGCGTGCTGCTGCTCGGCGCCGGCCTGATCGGCTGCGAATTTGCCAACGACCTGATCCTGGGCGGCTATGAAATCGACCTGGTCGCGCCCTGTGAGCAAGTCATGCCGACCCTGCTGCACCCGGCGGCGGCCGCCGCGGTGCAAGCCGGGCTCGAAGGCATCGGCGCGCGCTTTCACCTGGGCCCGGTGCTCAATCGCCTGCAACGCGCCGCTGATGGCCTTGAAGCGCACCTCTCGGACGGCGAAGTGATCCACTGTGACCTGGTGGTGTCCGCCATCGGCCTGCGCCCACGCGTAGACCTGGCCGCAGCCGCTGGCCTGCAAATCAACCGCGGAATCATGGTGGACCGTCACCTCAAGACCTCCCACGCTAATATCTACGCCTTGGGCGACTGCGCCGAGGTCGATGGCCTGAACCTGTTGTACGTGATGCCGCTGATGAGCTGCGCTCGCGCCCTGGCACAAACCTTGGCTGGCAATGCCACGGCGGTGAGCTATGGGCCGATGCCCATCACCGTGAAAACCCCGGTCTGCCCGCTGGTGGTATCACCTGCGCCACGAGGCACCGAAGGCGTCTGGAGCGTCAAAGGGCAGGGTGCCGACATCAAGGCCCTGTGCCGCGATGCCAGCGGCCGTCTGCTGGGTTATGCACTGACCGGCAGCGCTGTCATGGAAAAACTGGCGCTGAACAAAGAACTTCCGCCGTTACTGGCGTAAATACCACCCGTTCTGTCGCAAACATCACGTTCATACCCCGAGAAAGGCCGCCGCGAGACTGGCGCGGCGCCCGAGGGCGTGCCATCCTCACTCCCGTCTGCCGCAGAGTAGAGCCTGCGGCGCCTTGGCGCTGCTCCACCAGAGAGCAGCACGGACATAACAACAAAAAACCGTCAAAGAGGCTTCACATATGCGTAAACCAGATCTCGCAGCCGCCATCGCTGAAAAAGCCGATCTCACCAAAGAACAGGCCAACCGCGTCCTCAATGCCGTCCTCGAAGAAATCACCGGCGCCCTGCACCGCAAGGACAGCGTCACCCTGGTCGGCTTCGGCACTTTCCTGCAACGCCACCGCGGCGCCCGCACCGGCAAAAACCCGCAAACCGGTGAGCCAGTGAAAATCAAGGCGAGCAACACGGTAGCGTTCAAGCCGGGCAAGTCGCTCAAAGACAGCGTCAACCCGTAAGTTAAGCGGTACCGTCTCGAAGGGAGGCGGGGCGGTAAAGAAAATGGGCACGCCGACTGGGTCGGGTGTCCATTTTTATTGTGCGAGAGAAGCATTTTTGCCACCACAACAGACGTTGCCTCTTGCGTAGATATAAGTGAGTACAGTAGCCATTGATCGAATCGATGTTATAGAGTTTCTATATTGACTCAGTGTGGAACTACATCCAAACGACAGGACACATATAGCGCGAGACTGCAGGGAGCGCTCTCTAAACTCATTTAGAGGTGTATATATGAAAGTTCTTGATCTGCCTTTTGTTCCACCTGTCCAATTACCCCACGAGAAAAAAGTAGAAGCGAAGGCTCCGTCGGCGTCGGGTGCTGCCGGAGCAGCCACCGCTAACGTTGAGGGCGTTTCGAGTGGCGCGGACGAGCAGGTATTTAAATGCATAGCAGCGACCCCGGAGGAGATCGCTGCTAAAAAAAGGCAAATGGGTGCTGCGATTGCTAATAATTTGGGACCCGATCAATTAGACCTTCCTGCCCCCGAAGATCTTAAATTCAAACCTGGCGCTCCAGGCAAACCTCACACTCCAGGCAAACCTAGAACTGGCGGAACTAATGGTGGATCTTCCCCTGCCGTGTCCACACCTAAGCCAACTGTGAAGCCTAAGCCAACGGTAACGCCTAAGCCAACTGTGAAGCCTAAGCCAATCACACCTACTCCAACAAAACCAACGGCTGTGCCGAACACTCCGAGTGGTGTAGTGAGCACCGCGCAAAACATTGTGAGTCAGCCACAGAACTTGCCGCCGGCCCCTCCATCAGTAGCGGCCAGTGTGCGTAATGCTTTTATAACGGCCAGTGCAAACAACATAATCAGCAGCCCCTTCACTGTCGGCCAGCAATTCACGTCTAACTACTTCCAGAATAAATTTACAGCGCAAAGTCAGATGCCAGGAGCGCCAGTACAGAATGCAGATGGCACGATTGGAACCGTAGACCCTGCCGCGACGAAAGAGCAAAAAATGGAGGCTCGCCTCACCGGTGCTGAAATAAAAAATGAGGCAACGGCCAACCTGTTTATTTTTCTCAACTTAGGAGCAGAAGCGAATGCGGTGCAGCCGAGCGATCAAGCGCCTAAGGACACAGATGGGCGCCTGAAGAACCTTGAGGCGTCGATGGATGCAATCGAAGAGCAAATGCCGGAGCTCGCTAAACGTTTCAAACTTCTTTACGAACCGTACGAAGCGGCCGAATCATCAGTGGCGCCGACTGAAGAGTCTCGTATGGACAATATTGAAAAACGTCAGGAACACATAAATGAAATGATCAATTTATTGAAGATTGTTCAGAATCAGAGATCGCAGAAAACACCAGGCGTGTAAGGGAGATATAGTGTTTATTTAACAAGTGGGCAGGCAATGCGACGAGCGTTATTGGCTTAAATAACGTTGTCTCTTTTTATGGGCAAGAGCACCAATGAAGGTGACAGGTTTATCTGACTTTTGTGTCGACTTTGATCTGAGTGATCTGCCCATTTTTAGCGTCCTGTCATTAATTTTGGCTCCGATCATCAGAACTTTTAATTCAGGATTGCCCCTCTGTTTTTAAGTGCCCTGAAGAAACTCGATAAATTGTTTGGTGAATTCCGGCCCTTCGTACTCTTCAAGATTCTTGATATTGAAGAGTGCGCCTCGTTGCGTTGTGAGCTTTTGCAGACGGCGTTTCAATAACTTATTGATCGGGTTTTCTGGCTCAGAGATAATCAATGCGAGCGCTTTGCGGGCGCGAACAGACACGTCTTTGAAAAAAATGTGCTGGGGATCTGCAGGGGGAATGATCTGCTCAAGATCACAGTCTGTAAACGTTACCCAATCCAGTTTGCACAATTCAAAATCAACAAGAAGGGGGGTGTTGGGCGGTTCGGATATGAAACTTACCTCTTGTAATTTTCCCGAAAACTTGAGGTTTTTTATTTTGCTGGCATTGAACGAGTTGTCAATGATCTTGCACTGGGTAAATATGCAGTTGCTGAATTCGCAATCTTTCAAAGACGCTTCTCGAAAGTTGCACTTTATGAAAGTGCAGTTCTCGAATTTGCTGTTGCTGAAGCCTGAAGCCTGAAAGTCAACCGTCTTGAAGTGGCAATGGGCTAATAAGGTCTTATTGAAAAATCTTGAACCGGAAAAATCACTTTTCTCAAAGCTGCAGCTTTCCAATATACACTGATCGAAAATCGGATCGGAGAGCTTCGCATCTTTTAATTTACAATCGATAACACGTTCTTTTTCAAAACGCGTTTTTTTAGGTAACACAAGCCCGTCTTGCTGTATGCCTGACAGTACGAATGATGGCATTTTGTCATTCACCATAATATTCCTTCATAACCATTGCCCCAGTCCCCATAACGCCGCTGATGCGTGCCTCTTTTCCAATCAGCCTTAGTCGTGAGGTCCCACCAGGTTTTAGTTTTAGTTTCATACACATCGGGAAGACGCTGCCCTGATTTCGATACCTCCAGGTGTCCCAATGATGGATCATTTTTTACTCTGGTTTTGAAGTTTGCATCAATTCTCTGCCCTACATACCTGCGATAGCGAGAACGTGCTTGTCCGAGATCGCCTCTATCATAGGCTCGTTTCACCGCTGCTCTTTGCCTCGGGGTCAATGACCTTTGGGGGTTACTGTAGACAGCCTTCTTCGCTGCATTGGCATGCGCTTGAAGCTTAGCAGTGGTTGAGCCGCACGGTGCCCATCCCAACGGATCGATCCATCCCGAGGGGTTAGGAGAATACTGATAAAGGTTAAAACCTCCTGCTAGCCCGACAGGGTCCGGCGTTGTAAAACGCCCCACGTCGGGATCATAAAACCGGAATGTATTAAAATGCAGCCCCGTCTCCCGATCCAGATACTGCCCTTGGAATCGTAGATTTTGCTCTTCAATGTAATGTGGCTCCCGCACCTCTTCCAAGGTATTGCCCCACACCTGATAAGTCGCACGCCAGGTAATTTGCCCATCGGCCTCGGTCAGTCGCTCCGGCAGTCCGTTAAGATCATTGTGGTAGTAGCGGGTTTTTTGCAGTGGGCCGATGCCGTCAATCCTGGCCAGGGGCACGTAGCTTTCACCTTCGTATAGATACAGACTGGTCTGGCTGTGTTTGAACTCCTGCAACAGACGTAAACCATCCCAGGTGAAACTCGTCTGGCCCAACGGGCGGCCATTGTAATCATGCTCGGTTTTTTCGATCCGCCGCCCTAGGGGGTCATAGGTCATCCTGACCACGTGGCCGCTCTCATTTCGCACTTCAACCAGCCGGCTTTCCGCATCGTAGGCAAAGCGCTGCAAGCCACGAGCAGAGCTGCGTTTTTCGATCATTCTTCCTAAAGCATCATAGGCATACCGTATGTCTTGATAGACGAGCAGGCGATTATGTCGTATGAGACCACCTTGATTTGGGCGGTCCAGCAGATTGGCCGCAGCGTCATAGGCGTATGTTTCGGTCCGGCCAACTTGGTGGCTTAAAAGGATTCGGTCGGTGCTGTCGTAACCCAGATGTTCTTGATGATCATGTTGGTGGTTTATACGACGTCGCCCGATCAGGTTGTCACTGGGGTCGAAGCTATAGTCCGTCTCGACCAGGGGAGGCAACTGCCAAGGCTGGTCAATGCTGCGACGCTGTCGTGAGCGAACCCTGCCACTTCGGTCGTATGCGGTACTCGTTTTGAGTTGGCCCTGGGTACGCTGTACTTCGCGATGCAAGCGATCACGCTCAAAGTCGCTGATGACTTTTCCATCGATGTTCAACTGATGCGGGTGGCCGCTACCGTAGTACAGCCTGTTCAACCATCGACCGTCGGGCAAGCCGGTTTGAACCAGGTTTCCCAGCTCGTCGTAACGATGCTGCACAGACCCTGCCGAGCTTTGCTCCTCAAGCAGTTGCCCCAGCGCGTCATAGCTGAAACCGAGTAGCTGCTGGCGGCCATCAAGGGCGGTGAAGGTGACACCGACCAACTGGTCGTTCAGGTCGTGTTCATAGACCGTGGTGCCGTCCGCGGTGGTTTTACTGACCAGGCGGCCAACAGGATCGCGCTGAAACTGGTGCGACAACGGCGCTACCGGCTCGCCCTCTGTTCCCGGTAGATAGTCCACGGCAACAATATCGTCCAGTGAATCGTAGGTGTAGCAGCGTCGGCTTTGATCCAGATCCTGCTGCTGCACCATGCGGTCGGCTGCGTCCCACTCAAAGCGATAGCTCTCGCCATTCTCGTTGGTCAGCTTGCGGAGTCGTCCGTAGGCATCATGATCGAACATCACCGAACGGTTATGCGCATCCCGGCGTTGTTTGACCAAGCCACGAACGTCATAGTCATAGCGTGTGGTGCTGCCGGCAGGGTCAACGTGGGCAGTCAGATAACCATTTGCGCTGCGCTGGAACAGTTCGACGCGGCCATCTGGAAGCTGGCATTCCAGTAGTAGCCCCTGAGGACCGTACCGATAGCGCACCGATTCACCCTCGGCATTGGTCTGCACCACCAAATTGCCGAAGGCGTCGTACTGATAGCGAGTGGGATAACCCGAGCAGTCCACTTCTTCGACCAGTTGGCTCCATTCGTTCCAATGCAATGTTCTGGTTTTTTCGGTCGCATCGATGATGCGTACCGGCTGGCCGAAACCGTCATAGACATAGCGCGTACGGTTGCCCAGGGGGTTGATTTCCTCGATGCAGTTACCACGCTGGTCGTAGCGATAATGCCAGCTGTGGCCCGCAGTATCGGTTTCCACCTCGGGCAATGCCCAATGCGCCAGCCACTGCGTGCTGCTGGTTCTGGACAGTGGATCGATGACGGCGCTCAGGTTGCCGCACGCGTCATAGTTGAAACGCCACTGGCCGTTTTGCGGGTCAATCGCACCGAGCAGTTGGCGATCTTCGCTCCATTCAAACTGCCACGTATGGCCGAGGTTATCGATGTAGCGAGTGATCTGGAACTGCGGATTCCAATGCCGAGTGCTGACGCGCCTCAACCCGTCGGTGACGCGCGTAATGCCCGCATCCAAGTCGTAGTCGAAGGTGTATTCATCACCCGCATCTGTCCAGTGCCGACTGACGCGCCATTCCGAGCCGTCTGGTCCAGGTACTTGAGCCCATTGGTAGAAGCAGCGCATGCCACTCGGCAATCGGTGCACGGTCATGCGCCTGCCGCTGTCGTAGGCAAAGCTGCGAAGGGTCGTGCCCTGGGCGTCCAAGACTTCGGCAAGATCGCCGTTGCTGTCATAGCGATAGCTGACGAGCACGTCGCAGCGCCCATCGAAATGGTCTTGGCGCAGGTAACGGCGTTCGATATGGCTTACACGCCCAGGATGCTCTGCGGTGTAGCTTAGGTCGACGTGCATCAAGTCATGGGTGTCGCGCAGGCGGCACAGCCGTCCTTGGGCATCGTAATCAAGGAAGATCCGCCCTTCATTGCGATCACCTAGCAGTTGCAGGCGCATTCGAGAGTGGTTCTGCGGGTCGAGTTCGAACAGCCGATACAGGCCGTCGGTACTCTCGATCAAGACCGCTGCGTCACCACTGCGCCTGACCGCAAGACCTTCGACTGGGTCGAATGCTCCGCCGGACGCAGGGATGTAACCGATCTCCAAGCGCCTTCCCTGTTCATCGATATAAAACAAGTTTTCGTCTTTATCGATCTCGACCGATACCTCATAGGCAACGCTCCAGCCCGCCCCAAAGAGACCGTCGGTCCGTGCGTCGAGGCTGCTGTAGAAACGCTGCCAATCGATGGGAAACAGCCCAGGAAGCACGAAATCCAGTTCATCCTCATCACCTAGAATCTTAGCGCCGGTCGCACTGTGCACGGGGTTGGGGGAGCCGTTCATGGCGCTCTTGAGCGCAGAGGTTATTTTGCTGGTGCCATAGGAGACTCCAGCCCCTACCACCACACTGCCGAACAGGCAGGGCAGTTTGCTCCAAAAGCACTTCACATTGCCGCGTAGCATCAACAAGGCAGTAATCGCCAGCCCCACCCCCGGCGTTTTCCCGCTACGAATCTCCTGCACCACAATGGTCTCACCACCAATGCGCACATCCGGCGAAATCAGGCCCTCAGCCGTCCCAATCTTGGCGTCACAGGTACTGCGATCACCGCTGCGTGCCGCAGGCTGCCCGTTGATGAACACCGAGCTGGAACCTTCGGCAATAAACTGCAGGGGCATGGGCGGATGCTTGTTGCACGCCACGGTGTCCAGCGGGCACGGCTCGGTGCCGGGGGCGGGCGAGGCGACGGTCGGGCGCCACATCTGCGAGAAAAACTCCCCGGCCATATCCAGGAAGCTCGGCGCTGCCGGCTCGCTGGGCGCGACCGGTACAGCCGTCATCTTGCCTGCGGCGCGGGCGGCCTTTTTGCCATTGATGAACACGTTGTGCGAACCGCTGGTGATGAAGGCATCGATCACCGGCGGGAACACCCAGTTGGCGGCGGACTCGCACCAACTGGATATCTTCAAGTCCGCCCCCGTGAGGCCAGCGGTAATACCGACGACCGCGCCCACCACCAACACCAGGGCTACACCGCCGGTGGCGATGGTTGCACCCGTCGCGAGGAACACCGCCCCGGCAACGGCCAGGCAGCCCACGGTGGTGAGCGCCGCATAGGCGGCCACTTCCAGCACGCCGCCGAGAATATCGGCCATCACCGAGGTGTGCAGCAGTGCGTCGCCTTCGCGGGCCGCCCAAAGATCCTCACTCATTGCTCAGACTCGACTCAGGGCGTGGCGAGGAAGTGGAGTGTGTTTTTCAGCGTTGCCCAGTGTGCCGCTTCGGCAGGGCCCAGGGGCTGGGTCTTGACGTAGCTCAGGGCAATCAGATTGCGGGTGCCAGGTATCTGCATCGCCAGCTGATACTGGTAAATGTTGTCGCTGCCTTTGTTGAAGTGGTTCTGCACTTCAAACGCATCGATGTCCTGCGCTGGGCCGACCTTGACCGCTTGTGCAGGGCTATAGCGCAGATCTTTGACCTGCTGCTCGAGTTTTTTCAGCTGGCCTTCAAAATTGCTTTGCAGGCTTTCGCCGTCCGCCAACGGGCTGCGGCTCACCACCAGGGTGGTGCCCAGCTTGGCGAACTTGAGGATATTGATGGAGGTGTCCTGTACCTCGGCGTCGGGAAGGATGAATTGGGCTTCGTTGATCAGGTAGTTCATGGTGACAAAATCTCGTTATTGACCAGCACCGGGCTTACCGGGGAATTTTGACTCGACGGCGGACTTGATCGTGCTTTGCACGCCCTGGGCACCCGGCGAAGTGCCTTTGTCGCTGCCCAGGTTGATGTCCAGCTTGCCCTTCGTCTGGATCTTGCTGCTGCCGGTGGAAAACAGGTTGAACGAGCCACAGGTCAGGTTGATGTCGCCGCCAGCCTTGAGCTCAATCACGCTGTCGCCGCACACCAGGCGAAGACTCTCGCCGGCCTCGATGGTGTAACTCGTGGCGGCGCTGTCGGACTTGGCACCGCCCACGATCACCGTGTCGTTATTGCGCACAACCCGCAGGCGGTTACTGCCAATGGTCACCGTCTCGTTATGCCCAATATTCTTGTTGCGGTCATGCCCCACCGAGTGGCTTTCATCCACCTCCACCACGATGTCCTGGTTACGCTCGGCATGGATATACAACTGCTCCAAGCCCTTCTTGTCCTCCATGCGGATTTCATTGAAGTTGGCCGGCGTGCCGCCTTTGCTGGAGCGACTTTTCATGCCGCTCTGGGTGGCGTTCTCCGGCAAGTCGTAGGGCACCGTCTGCTCAGCGTTGTACACCCGCCCGGTGATGATCGGTCGGTCGGGGTCGCCTTCGAGGAAGCTGACGATCACCTCTTGGCCGATGCGCGGAATCTGCATCGAGCCCCAGTTCTTGCCGGCCCAGGATTGCGACACACGAATCCAGCACGAGCTGTTCTCGTTGGATTGGTCATGGCGGTCCCAGTAGAAATGCACCTTCACGCGGCCGTACTGGTCGGTCCAGATTTCCTCGCCCTTGGGGCCTACCACCAAGGCGGTCTGCGGGCCTTTGACGATGGGGCGGTGAGTATTGGCCAGCGGGCGGAAACTCTGTTGGGCGTCGATGCAGGTCAGGCTGCTTTCAAACTGCGCCGAGCCTGAACCGCCACCGCTTTCCAGGCTTTCTTGCACGATGAAGTAGCGGCAACCGACGATCAGGTACTCGCGGTTCTGGTCCTGGCGACTGAAACCGGTGAGGCTGAACAGATGGCCCGAGCCCAGCCCGCGCGCATTGCCGCTGAACTCAATCTGTTCATGCAGGGTTTGCAGGGCCTCGATGCGGGTGCGCGCATAGTGTTCGCCGTCGGCGCTTTGCACGTAGGTACCGGGGTAGTCGTACAGCGGGTAGTCGCCGGCGGTGTGCGGGCGCGGCATGGCCGAGCGCACGTCGATGCTCGCGCTGGGGCGCTGGAAGTCGTAGTCGTTCAGCTCCAGCGAGCCCGGCTGCACCTCCTGCGCCAGGTGCCAATTGTGCATATGGTCGCGCTCGCGCTGCTGCTCGTCCTTGGGGTAGTAGGGGATCGACGCGTAGCCGGGCACGCTGGTGTGGGCGCCATAGGCGTCGGCCAGCACCAGCACATGGCGGTCCTGTTCATGGCGGAAGAAGTAGTAGATGCCTTCCTGTTCCATCAGTCGGCTGACGAAATCGAAGCTGGTCTCGCGGTACTGCACGCAGTACTCCCACTCGCGATACGGCCGGCTGAGGGTGTCTTCAAAGTCGGAAAAACCCAGGTCACGGAACACCTGCTTGATGATCTGCGGGATGCTCAGGTTCTGGAAAATCCGGCAGTCGGAGGTGCGGCTGAGCAACCACAGCCAAGGGCGCAGGGTGACTTGGTAACTGGCGAACTGGCCTTTGTCGATGTTCTGGCTGCACCGCGCAACGATCCCGTGGAAATGCCGCTCGCCGCCGTCCGCCAGTTGCAGGCCGACGCTCATCGGTTTACCCAGCAATTGGTTCAGGTCGATGTTGGCGTCCAGGGACGTCAGTTGCAGCTCATAGTTGAACAGCCGGCCCAACTCTTCACCGCCGCCCATTTCGTTGAGCAGCAGCACATCCGGCCCGAGGGGGCTGTTGATCTTGGCCAGGCGTGAGGCTTGGTTGAATAGCATCGGTAGTCCCGTAAATACCGTCATCACTGACGGAACCGGATCAACTGTGGGAGCTGGCTTGCCTGCGATAGCGGTGGATCAGTCAACATCAATGCTGAATGTCAGACCGCTATCGCAGGCAAGCCAGCTCCCACACTGACCGTATTCCAACAATAGTTATTCGGTGTCGCTGAAGTCGTAGTGCAGTTCATTATCCCGACTACTGATCCGCACCCCCGCCAGTGCCTTGCCTTCCAACATGCGCGTCAGAAATTCCCGGCTCATGTCCGGCAGCAGGCTGTTGGTCAGGATGGTGTCGATCATGCGCCCGCCGCTTTCGGTCTCGGTGCAGCGCGAGACGATCAGGTCGACCACTGCGTCGTCATACTCGAACGCGACTTTGTGGGTGTTCTCCACACGCTTCTTGATGCGGTTCAGTTGCAGGCGCGTGATCGCTTTGAGCATCTCATCGCTCAGCGGGTAGTACGGGATGGTCACCAGGCGACCGAGCAAGGCCGGTGGGAAAATCTCCAGCAGAGGCTGGCGCAGGGCCTTGGCGATTTCCTCGGGCTCGGGGATGTTCGCCGGGTCCTTGCAGACGTGGGAGATCAGCTCGGTACCGGCGTTGGTGGTCAGCAGGATCAGGGTGTTTTTGAAGTCGATCACCCGGCCTTCGCCGTCTTCCATCACGCCCTTGTCGAACACCTGGAAGAAAATCTCGTGCACGTCCGGGTGAGCTTTCTCCACCTCATCGAGCAGCACCACGCTGTAGGGTTTGCGCCGTACCGCTTCGGTCAGCACACCGCCTTCGCCGTAGCCGATATAGCCCGGTGGCGCGCCCTTGAGGGTGGACACGGTGTGGGCTTCCTGGAACTCGCTCATGTTGATGGTGATGACGTTCTGCTCACCGCCATACATGGCTTCGGCCAGGGCCAGGGCGGTTTCGGTCTTGCCCACACCCGAGGTGCCGGCCAGCATGAACACGCCAATCGGCTTGCTCGGGTTGTCGAGGCCGGCGCGGGAGGTCTGGATGCGCTTGGCGATCATCTGCAGGGCATGGTCCTGGCCGATGATGCGTTTCTTCAGGTGCTGGTCGAGGTTGAGCACAGTTTCCAGCTCATTGCGCGCCATGCGGCCCACCGGGATGCCGGTCCAGTCGGCGACCACCGAGGCCACGGCCTGATAATCCACGGTCGGCAGGATCAACGGGGTTTCGCCTTGCAGGGCGGTGAGGCGCTGTTGCAGGTCGACCAATTGCGCACGCAACTCATCGTTGCCGCTGTCCACCACACCGGCTTTCTCGCGCAAGGTTGCGCGGGTGGCGAGCAGTTCATCCACCAAGGCTTTCTCTTCAGCCCAGCGGCTTTCCAGCGTGGCCAGACGCTCACGCTCGGCGGTCAGCAGCGCTTCGCTATTGGTTTGACGCGCACCAATGGCAATGCCGATCGCATGCTCACGGGCGATGATTTGCAACTCGGTTTCCAGGGCCTCGATACGGCGACGGCTGTCGTCCACTTCCGCGGGTACCGCGTGCAGGCTGATGGCGACGCGGGCGCAGGCGGTGTCCAGCAGGCTTACGGATTTGTCCGGCAACTGGCGCGCCGGAATGTAGCGGTGGGAGAGCTTCACTGAGGCTTCCAGAGCTTCGTCGAGGATCTGCACCTGATGGTGTTTTTCCATGGTGGAAGCCACGCCGCGCATCATCAGCAGGGCCTTGTCTTCCGACGGTTCGGCAACCTGCACCACTTGGAAGCGGCGGGTCAGGGCCGGGTCTTTCTCGATGTGCTTTTTGTACTCGGCCCAGGTGGTGGCAGCCACGGTACGCAAGGTGCCACGGGCCAGGGCAGGCTTGAGCAGGTTGGCTGCGTCACCGGTGCCGGCAGCGCCACCGGCACCCACCAGGGTATGGGCTTCGTCGATAAACAGGATGATCGGCTTGGGCGAGGCCTGCACGTCTTCGATGACCTGGCGCAGGCGCTGTTCGAACTCGCCTTTCATGCTGGCGCCGGCTTGCAACAGGCCCACGTCGAGGCTGCGCAGCTCCACGTCCTTGAGCGCAGGCGGCACGTCACCGGCGACGATACGCAGGGCGAAACCTTCGACCACGGCGGTCTTGCCCACCCCGGCCTCACCAGTGAGGATCGGGTTGTTCTGGCGCCGACGCATGAGGATATCCACCAGTTGGCGAATCTCTTCGTCACGGCCCACGATGGGGTCGAGCTTGCCGCTGCGGGCCTGTTCGGTCAGGTCAACAGTGAAACGCTTGAGCGCTTCCTGCTTGCCCATCGCGCTGGGCGCCATGGCACCGCTGGCCTCGCCTGGCACACCGGCATTGAAACCGTCGCTGGCGCTCAAGGCATTTTCCGGCGAGTCACCGACGTATTCGTCAAAGCGCTCGCTCAAGGCCTCGGCCTTGATCTTGTCGAACTCGCCGGACAGGCCCAGCAGCGCATGGCGCAGGCTCGGTGTCTTCAAGATGCCCAGCACCAGATAACCGGTGCGTACCTGGCTTTCGCCAAACATCAGGCTGCCATACACCCAGCCGCGTTCTACGGCCTCTTCCACATGGGAGGACAGGTCGGTGATCGACGTGGAGCCGCGCGGCAGTCGGTCCAGGGCTTCGGTGAGGTCGCGGGCCAGGCGCGCCGGCTCCACGTTGAACTGGCGGATGATGCGGTGCAGGTCGGAGTCCTGCAGTTGCAACAACTGGTGAAACCAGTGGGCCAGTTCCACATACGGATTGCCCCGTAATTTGCAGAACACGGTGGCGGCTTCGATGGCTTTGTAGGCCACGCTGTTGAGTTTGCCGAACAGTGCGGCGCGACTGATTTCACCCATGCTCTGGATTCCTTGAGGTGGTGGCGTGGTCGGCGTAATGCCGGGCCAGGATTAGGTCGTTGGCGTCATGCGCAGGTTGGCCGAGCCAGGTGTTGAAGCCCAGGCGGAACTGGCCGTTGAGTTGCAGCGCCGGTACTTCGGGTTGTTGCAAAACCAGGTTCAAGTCCCAGTCCAATTCATGGCCCAGGTACTCGGCCACCCACGCCACCAGCTCGTTGAACGGCTGTTGGCCGGGCAGCATGCCCATGTAGTTATCCAGCGTGAGCGGGCCCAGGCGGATGCGGAATTTGTGCTGGCGGTCCCATACGTGGCTGCCCAGGCAGAAGTCCACGCCCAACTGGTTGGCGCTGACCCCCACGCGGCTGCGTTCGGGCAGTTCAAGCCATTGGCCGACGTATTCCTCGATCTCTACCGGCAGGCCGAAGTACTCGCCCAGGATCGCTTTCAAGCCATCCGGGTAGCGGGTTTGCGCCGACAGATGGCCGCTGTAATGCAGCTTCGCGGTATCGGGGATCAGCCCTTGATTGAGCAGGCTCGGCATCCCGCGGCCACTCAGGGCGGCGAGGCGGGCGGACCAGTAGTCATCGTCCGGGCGGTCATGGCTGACCGTTGGCCGCGCCTCGGCCCAGGCCCGATAGAACAGGGTCAGCAGGCGATGGTGGAATACATCCAGGAACTGCTTGCTGGTGCTGTCGGCGTTGTTGCGTTGGCGCTCGCGCACGTACTCGGTGATGTGCAGCGGCAGCGGCCCGTTGGGGCCGCCGAGGCCGAAGAAGAACTGCTCCAACCGCGCCGGCTTGCCGTCGCCACCGGGGGCGACCGAGGCGAGGGTGGCGGGTGCGAAGGTGCAATCGGCCTGCTGCCCCAGGCGCAGCGGATCATCGGCCAGGCGCAGGGAATGGCCCAGGCGTGGCAGCTCGGGCGTTTCGCACTCGATGCGCCGCAATGCCTGGAAGAAGTCATATTCCCAGGGCTCCTGGTGCATCGCGTCCAGGGTTCTCACAGGGTCGGACGCCGTCCGGGCTTGGCTTTCCATCGCATGATCTCGCCGCGTTCGGTGGTACGGATCACCGTCTCGGTAAAGCTGTTGATCGACACGTAGCGTGCCAGGAAGCGCTCCAGCACTGCACCGAGCAGGAACACGCCGGTGCCGCGAAACGCGTTTTCATCGAACTCCAGGGTGATTTCCAGGCCGCGGCCAAACACAATCGGGCCAGGCATCGGCAAGCGTCGGGTCACCGCCTTGCTGCTGACTTCGCGCAGGCCTTCGATCTGCAATTGCAGGGCGGCGTCATTGCTGTCGCCGTACAGGCGCAGCAATTCGCGCAAGGCGCCGGCGCCCTGGCCCTGTTCGCTCAAGGAGAGGTAGTTGAGCGACAACTGGCTGATCAGGCGCCAGGCCTTGGCGTCATGTGCGTGGCTGGCACGCGGGCGGCTTGGCCCGGCGACGCATCGCACGGCCAGTACCGGCGCGCTGTCGGCCAGGGTGAAGTCGGTCTTGCCGTTGCCCACGCTCATGAACAGCGGCAGGTCCCGGTTGGTGCACAGCGCCGTCACGCCCAGTTGGCGCAGGTCATGGCGATACGGCGCCTGGCGGCTGTCCACCAGGCTGACGAAGGTTTCACCGCCCACATAAGTGGAGCGTGGGCCATTGCGGCGTTGGTCGCTGGACAGCACCCGTGGCTCGCGGCGCACGCTGTAATAGGCCTGGTCGCGGCCATAGCGCGACGGATCGCGCACCGCATAGAACGGCAAGAACGGCTGCTCCGGTCCGGTGCCATGGCCGGTAATGCCACTCAAGGAGTGAATCTCGAAATCCATCGGCCGGGTACGGTCGGCGATCACATGGTGTTCATTGACCCGGTCGGACAAGTGGATGCGGTCCACGCGCTTGGGGAACAGGTTGATGGCGGGCGTGCAGAACGGCAAGAACTGCGCCGCGCCGACACTGCCTTCCAGGCTCGGTTCGTGGCGGTCGAACAACACGATCAGTTCCAGCTCCTGGCCGTCACACCGCTTGACCGCGCGTCTCAACTCGGCGAACTCAACGAACAGGAAGCGATGGGGCAGGGCGAAGTACTCCTGCAACAGGCGATAGCCCTGGAACGCCCGCGCCACCACCGGCATGGCCGCATCGGCATCATCGAACCCCCGCGAGCGCAACGCGCCCTGGGGCAGGCGCTCGACCCAATCGCCACCGGGCTGGCGCGCAAACACCGCGCAGGCATTGCCCAGCAGTTGTTCGTAGAGGCGAAACGGTTGTTCATCAGCGCCGCTCAGGTACAGCGGCAAGGTATCCAGGTCGAGGCTGTTGAACGGCAGCTCGGCACCGGTGCGCAGGGTCAGGCGCAGGCCCGCCTTGGCTTTCGGTTCGCTGGCGGCCAGGCGTCCGAGCACGGCGGCGGGGTTGCCGAAATATTCGGCGTTGCTGACCTGCAACGGCCACAGCGTCACCGGGTGCGCGGTGCGGTACTCGCAGCAGGTCTGGGTTTCACGGCCCAGGGCGGCACGCAGCACCGTGTCCCGGGGCAGCGGGAAACCGCCGGCCAGGGAGCCTTCATCGGGGTCGGTCTGCAATTGCACTACGGTCATCGACGGCGTCGGTGCCAGGTAGTGCGGGTAGGCGATTTCCAGCAAGTTGTGGGTGAAGGTCGGGTACTCGGCGTCGAGCTTGAGCTGCACGCGGGCGGTGAGATAGGCGAAGCCTTCAAGCAAACGTTCGACGTACGGGTCGGCGCAGTCCATGCCGGACAGGGTCAGCCGACTGGCGATCTTCGGGTATTCCTTGGCGAACTCGGCGGCGCTTTCGCGCACGTGGTGCAGTTCCTGGTTGTACAGCTCCAGCAGGCGCGGGTTCATGGGCGTCTCCGCTGGTCGGCATTGAGCACGCGCACATGGCCGGACTCCAGGTCCACGTCGGTCTGCAACAGCAAACGCAACGGCACCGGCTGTGCCCACAGGTCGCCTTCAATCTCGAAACTCAGGGCGTTGTGATTCATCTCGCCATGGCCCATGCGCGCCTTGACCCGCAATGTGTGGCGCAAAATACGCGGCTCGAAAGTGGCGATGGCCTGGTAAATCAAGGCTTCTAGGGCTTTGATATCGACGCTCGACGCGCTGTTGCCCGCCAGTGCTGGCAGGCCGTAATTGACCACCGAAGTGCCGGCCGGGGTGTGCAGCGTGGCATCGGTATCGAGTAACGAGGTGGTGTTAAGCAACCACGCCAGGTCACGCAGCACCGAGGCCTTCAATTGGGTCAGGGACAGCACGCGTTTGTCGGCGCTTTCCTTGGGGTTGGTCGGGTCGTCGTCGGTCAACCGGTCCAGCAGGGACGGTTGCAGACGGTCGCGGGAAGCGATTTCAGTTACCACCAAAGCAGCTCCACGGACGGGTTGCGAGAGGGACACAATGGCCGTGGCACCGGGCCACGGCCACAAGGGCTATCAGCGTTTGGTGTTGGAGCGGATGTTCCAGCCAAACTTGATGGCGCCGCCGTCTTTGGTGCCGTCGGCTTTCTGCGGCTGGTAGTCGACCATCACTTGGGCGAAGTTCAGGGTGACGTTTTCGGTCAGGCGATCATCGCTGCCCGAACCGCCGGTGCTCAAGGAGGTGACCAGCACTTCTTCCAGGTTGATCACCATGTACTCGACCTGGCTCTCGCCACCGGCCTTGCGCACGGTCAGCTTGACCTTGTCGATGTGCTTGCCGCTGGCGCAGTGCATCATCAGGTTGGGCGAAGCCTTGTCGACGTACTTGGTCAGCGACAGGTCCTGGATATTCACCTTGCCCGCGCCACCGCCACCGCCGACGTGCATGTTGCCGGACTGGGACATGCCCCAGCTCCAGTTCAACACATCGATTTCGTCCTTGTGGGCCTTGTCCATGGACTCGCCCTTGATGTCGCCGATCTTGATGAAAATATCAACAGCCATGTTTTCTCCCTGTGTGGCCCATGCCACTTGATTGGGTGATCGTTCCCACGCTCTGCGTGGTAACGCATCCTGTGACGCTACGCGTCACCGGGACGCAGAGCGTCCCGGGCGGCATTCCCACGCGGAGCGTGGGAACGAGCTAGCTCAATCGTTACTTATGCGCTTTTTGCCGAAGGCAGTTTCGATACCAGGCGCAACGACACCGTCAGCCCTTCAAGCTGATAGTGCGGGCGCAGGTAGAACTTGGAGTTGTAATACCCCGGGTTGCCTTCGACTTCTTCCACGATCACTTCGGCCGCCGCCAACGGGTGCTGGGCCTTGGTGGTTTCGGTGGAGTGCGCCGGGTCGCCGTCGACGTAGTTGAGGATCCAGTCCTGCAACCAGCGCTGCATTTCGTCCTTCTCTTTGAAGGAGCCGACCTTGTCGCGCACGATGCATTTCAAGTAGTGGGCGAAACGGCAGGTGGCGAACAGGTACGGCAGGCGTGCGGCCAGGTTGGCGTTGGCGGTGGCGTCCGGGTCGTCGTATTCGGCAGGCTTTTGCAGCGACTGGGCGCCAATGAACGCGGCGAAGTCGGTGTTTTTCTTGTGCAGCAGCGGCATGAAACCGTTCTTCGCCAGTTCCGCTTCACGGCGGTCACTGATGGCGATTTCGGTCGGGCACTTCATGTCCACGCCACCGTCATCGGTAGGGAACGTGTGGGCCGGCAGGTTTTCCACTTCACCACCAGACTCGATACCGCGGATGCGCGAGCACCAGCCGTAGTGCTTGAACGAACGGTTGATGTTCACTGCCATGGCGTAGGCGGCGTTGGCCCAGGTGTACTTGGAGCTGTCGGCGCCGTCGGTGTTTTCTTCGAAGGCGAAGGCTTCTACCGGGTCGGTCTTGGCGCCGTACGGCAGGCGTGCCAGGAAGCGCGGCATGGTCAGGCCGATGTAGCGCGAATCTTCCGATTCACGCAGCGAGCGCCAGCCGGCGTATTCCGGGGTGGTGAAGATCTTGGTCAGGTCGCGTGGGTTCGACAGTTCCTGCCACGAACCCATGCCCATCACGGTCGGCGAGGCCGCAGCGATGAAAGGCGAGTGCATGGCGGCGCAGACTTTTGACAGCTCGCCCAGCAGTTCCACGTCGGGCGGCGACTGGTCGAAGTAGTAGTCACCCACCAGGCAGCCGTAAGGTTCGCCACCGAACTGGCCGTATTCTTCTTCGTACATCTTCTTGAAGATCGGGCTCTGGTCCCACGCGGTGCCCTTGAATTTCTTCAGGGTCTTGTGCAGGTCTGGCTTGGAGATGTTGAGCACGCGAATCTTCAGTTGCTCATCGCTCTCGGTGTTATTGACCAGGTAATGCAGGCCACGCCAGGCGCTTTCCAGTTGTTGGAAATCCTGGTGGTGGATGATCTGGTTGACCTGGGCGGTGAGCTTGGCGTCGATGGCGGCGATGATCGATTCGATCGACTTGATCGCGTCGTTGGACACCAGGTCGGTTTGCGCCAGGGCCTGTTCAGCCAGGGTGCGCACCGCGGTTTCAACGGCTTCGCGGGCACGCTCGGTCTTGGGCTTGAATTCTTGCAGCAGCAGGTTCGCGAACTCGCTGGCTTCTTCGGTGGTACCCAGGATCTGGCTGCCTTCGCGGGCGGTATTGTCCGTCATGATTACTGCTCCCCTGCAGGCTTGGGCGCGCTGGCAAGTGCCTGAAGCAATGCCGGGTCCTTGATCGCCTTCATGATGATTTCTTCAGCGCCAGTCTTGCCGTCCATGTAGGTCAGCAGGTTGGCCAATTGGGTGCGGGCTTCGAGCAGCTGATTCAGGGAGTCGACCTTGCGGGCCACGGCGGCCGGGCTGAAGTCGTCCATGCTTTCGAAGGTGATGTCCAGGCTCAGGTTGCCTTCGCCTGTCAGCTCATTGGGTACGTGGAACGCGACGCGTGGCTGCATGGCCTTGAGGCGTGAGTCGAAGTTGTCGACGTCCACCTCAAGGAACTTGCGGTCGGCCACGGGTGCCAGCGGCTCGGCAGGCTTGCCGGCGAGGTCGGCCATCACGCCCATCACGAAGGGCAGCTGGACCTTTTTCTCGGCGCCGTAAAGCTCGACGTCGTACTCGATCTGCACTCGAGGCGCACGGTTGCGCGCGATGAATTTCTGAGAACTTTGCTTCGCCACGTTGCTGCTCCTGGTCGCTTGAGCGACGGTGTTGTTACTGCACGGTCCGGCGGCTTACTCGCTTTCGGGGCCGCGCAGGTTTTCAAATTGGGACATGCCATCGGGAATCAGATTGCGCACGATGGCCGCAAAGTCGGCATGTACCAGATTCTTGGCTCGGTTCAACAGCACCGGCAGCGGGCTCGAAGGCTCGTGGCGGGTGTAGTACGCGAGGATTTTGTCGAGGCTGCGCAGCACATCGTCGCGGGTGGCGATGTCGCCAGAAGGGCGAGGAGCTGCGGGCGCGGCGGCGTTATCGACCGAGGGGGCATTGTCTTCACTGACGGCCTCGGGATCGCTGCTGCTGTCGGTGCCTGGCACCGCTTGGTTGAGTAGTTGCAGGGCCTGTTTGAGCGGCTGCTTCAAGGCGCTGAGGTCCACGCCCTGGGCGGAACCGACTTGGTCATTGACCTGTTGCTCAATGGCCTCGCACGCCGCACGCGCCGCGCTCAAGGCGTCACGGGTGGCTTGCAGTTGTTCGGGGTCGCTGTCCAGGAACGCGGCGTTGAGTTGCTGGTTGCCCAACTGCTCATCGGCAAAACTCTGCAGGCCGCTGGCGTTGAGCGCTGCGCGCAGGCTCACGGGCCCGAAGGTGCGCGAGCGCGTCAGGATGCTTTCGCGCAGCAGACGGATATTGGTCTCGCAGGTCAGGCCGGTAAGGGCGTTGATGCGCACGGTGGGGTCGTTGTCATCGTCGGCATCCAGGCGCGGGTGCAGCTCGGCCCAGTATTGGCGCAGCAAGGCGTCGATCAGCGTGAGGACTTCGGCCAGCCCGGCCACACCCTGGAGGGCGAGGGTGCTTTGCAGCAGAAAGTGGGTGATGCGCAGGTCTTTGCTGCGCTGCAACAGGTCGAGGCTTTGCTGCTGGATGCTGCGCCACTCGGGCGGCTCAGCGGGCAGGATCGAGTCGCCCATGCTGCGTTCGGGTTGGCCCTTGGCATCACGTTCCAATTGCAGAAATTGCGCGTCATATTCCATGTCCTCGCCACAGGGCGACGTCGCGGAAACGGCGGTGAGCAGCAACGGCACATCCACTGAATTCGATCTCCTTATCGGCCCGCTGGATGGCGGGCAACGCATGCATTAGTTGCGTAATGAACTTTGCATGTTTTCTTGGTCATACACTCAGCGCGCCACTACTGTGCCATCACTGATGTTCAAGAAGTTGTGCATTTTTGGTGTAGTACTTATGGCTTGTCAAGGTAAGCTATTCGCCCTCTGTGACAGATGTGCGGTGTTTAACAACCTGCGCGACTGGCGAGTCGAAAGGCGCGCCCAGAGCGGATTTTTGTCATGGAGGCCAGTTAAGATCAGCGATCATGCTGGTAAAAGCAGATTTTGGCGGTCGTTTGTACGACAGGACGGGACTCTCCAGGGCGGTGCTGCCTCCTGGGTAGACTGCGCGCGATGTATCAGCAAGGAGGCAAGATGTCGCTGTGTTTGACTATCACTAGTTATCACAAGATCACACCTGGGCAATGCCCCGAAAAGTCCATGGATCAGGGCGTGATGGCTATTGGCCGCAGTTCTGACAATGACTGGGTATTGCCCGACCCTGAGCGTCTCGTCTCTTCGCAACATTGCGTTATTCAATACAAAGATGGCCGTTATTATTTGACCGATAACAGCACCAATGGTGTGGAGTTGGTCAAGGCGGGTATTCGTATGCGTCGGGGTAACAGCGAGCCGTTGCAAGACGGTGAATTGATCCGCATCGGCGATTACGAAATCCAGGCGCGTATCGACTTCAACGTGCAGGCCATCGACAGCCAGCCATTTGCCGGTGACTCACCCAATAGCTTTGAAGCGCTGATGGGCGCCGTGGCGAGCCAACCTGCGCCCACGCCGATGATCGCGCCGCAGTTCCAGGGCGCCTCGGCCATGGAAACTTTGCCAGACCTGTTCGACTTCCTCAGCCCCACCGCCGTGCCGCCGCCCACCGTGGCGGACCATGTGCCGTCCGAGCAACACGATTTTCGCCCCCCGGCCCCAGTGACCGTACCGGCGCCCGAAAAGCCATTGGTGCAAGGCTCGGTGATTCCCGAAGACTGGGACCTGTTCGGCGACGCGCCCGCGCCCGTGGTCAATGCTGCGCCCGCCCCAGACCCGATCATCCCGCCGCCACCTGTGGTCGAGCCTGTTGCGCTCCCCGTGGCCAATGCCGAGCCACAACCGGACCTCCTGCAAGCCTTTCTGCGCGGTGCGGGCCTGGACCAGTTGCGCCTGGACAAAGCCGACGCTTGCGCGCAGATGGAAAGCATCGGCCGCAGCTACCGGCTGATGGTCGAGGGCCTGATCGACGTACTGCGCGCCCGTGCCAGCCTCAAGGGCGAGTTTCGCATGCAGCAGACGATGATCCGCCCCGCCGAAAACAACCCGTTGAAATTCGCCCCGAATGCCGATGAAGCGTTACTGCTGTTGCTGCGTCATGGCAACCAGGCGTTTATGGCGCCGGACCTCGCCGTACGTGACAGTTTCGACGACCTGCGCGCCCACCAGTTGGCCGTGATGGCTGGCGTGGAAGCGGCGATCAAACACCTGCTCACGCGCTTTGAACCGGCGCAATTGGAGGAGCGCATGGGCAAACCCGGCGGCCTCTCGAGTCTGTTCAACGGTTCGCGCCAGGCCCAGTACTGGCAGCAGTTCACCGAGCTCTACAGCAACATTTCCCGCGAGGCCCAGGACGATTTCCAGGACCTGTTCGGTCGCGAATTCAGCCGGGCCTACGAAGAACACAGTGCACGACAGCGACGCTGAAAACGCCTCGCACCAATGGATAAAACGGATAGCTAAATACGTCATTGAGGACGCAGGATGATTCCCAGGTTTTTACTCGCAGCCGCCACCGCGCTGCTGCTGACGGCGTGTGCCAACGACACTGCCAAACCCCAGGCGGCTGCCGAGGCCGAAGCTGACACGGCCGCCGTTGAGCTGCATTTTCATGCGATTGCCGGGCTTAACCCCGGTGCCAACGGCCAGGCCGCGCCGGTGCGGGTGCGCATTTTCGAATTGAAAAACGCCGCGACCTTTTCACGCTCCGATTACTTCGCCCTGGCGGACCGTGCGCAATCGACCCTCGGCCTCGACCTGCTGGACCAGGACGAAGTGATGGTGCAGCCCGGCCAACAACTGAGCCTGCAGCGCGATCTCGACCCGTCCACGCGCCAGATCGGCTTGCTGGTGGGCTACCGCGAGTTGGACCGTGCGCAATGGCGCACGGTCATCAACGTGCCGCCGCGCCAATACAGCGAATACCAGATCAGCCTCGACGTGCATGCCGTGCGCGCCGACGTCGTGGCTTCCCCATCCAGCCCAGCCCAATAACAAGCAATCGGAGCCCCCATGTCCTGGAACAATCGCGTGGTCTGGTCGGAAGGCATGTTCATCGGAACGCAGCACTTCCAGCAGCATGACCGTTACCTGGAAAACCTGATCGATGCCCGCAGCCGTCCGTTGTCAGCGGGTGCCTGGGGGTTCTCCGAACTGCTGATCGACCAGGGCCTGCTGGCCCAGGGCAAGCTGGCGATTGTGTCGGCCCGCGGCCTGCTGCCCGATGGCACGCCGTTCAATATTCCCCAGGACGACCTGGCGCCGAGCCCGTTGAACATCGACGACAACCTGCGCGACGGCCTGGTGTACCTGGCCCTGCCGCTCAAGCGCGCCGGCGCCCGTGACACGGTGGACGAGGGTGAAGCCCTGGAAGCGGCGCGCTACGTGAGCCAGGTGCGTGAAGTGCGCGACGACAACGCCCCGTTCGAAAACCGTGCACCGGTTGCGGTGGGGTCGCGGGCATTGCGCCTGCTGACGGCGCAGGACGGCATCAGCGACTACGCCGCCATCGGCCTGGTACGCATCAAGGAAAAGCGTGCCGACCGTGCGTTGGTGCTCGATGACACTTACATCCCGCCCGTGCTGGACGTGGCCGCAAGCAAGCCGCTGACGGCCTTTCGCAGCGAACTGCTGGGCCTGTTGCACCAGCGTGGCGAAGCCCTGGCCGGCCGCGTGGTGGCCTCGGGTGCCGGGGGGGCCTCTGAGATCGCCGACTTCATGCTGTTGCAACTGGTCAACCGCGCCCAGCCGCTGATCCAGCACTTCAGCCAGTTGAGCCCGTTGCACCCGGAGCGCTTCTTCAGCGAACTGGTCAGCCTGGCCGGTGAGTTTTCCACCTTCTCAACCTCCAGCCGCCGTCCACACGAATACCCGCAGTACCAGCACGACGACCTGGCCCTGAGCTTCATGCCGGTGATGGCGGCCCTGCGTGAAGCGCTGTCGATGCTCATCGACAGCAAGGCCACGCCGATCCCCATTGTGGAGAAAGCCTACGGCATCCATGTGGCGATGTTGGCCGACAAGACCCTGCTCGACAACGCCAGTTTCATCCTCGTGGTACGCGCCGATGTGCCCGGCGAAACCCTGCGTGCGCGTTTCGGCCAGCAGAGCAAGGTCGGCTCGGTGGAGCACATCCGCGACATGGTCAACCTGCAACTTCCGGGCATCGGCCTGCTGCCGTTGCCGGTGGCGCCACGCCAGTTGCCTTACCACGCTGGCAGCACCTACTACGAGCTGGACCGTGGCAGCGAGCACTGGCAGCAGCTGAATAATTCCGGCGGTTTCGCCTTCCATATCGCCGGGCAGTTCCCGGGCTTGAACCTGGCCTTCTGGGCGATCCGAGGATAATTGGCGATGCATCCCAATGATGATGACCGCACCCAGTTCATGCCGCGCCCGGGTGGCCGAGAGCCTGCACCCTCGCGTGCCGAACCTGCGCCGCTGTCGATGCCGGCTGCGCCGATCCTCACCGGCAAGAGCCAGGGCCTCAACCCGCTGGAAAGTGCCGCCGGCCCGTTGCTGGCGTTGTTGACGCGGTTGCGCAACACCATCGCCCATCCCGCGCCGGCCAGCCTGCGTGCGCAGTTGCTGGCGTACCTGCGCCAGTTCGAAGAACGCGCCGAAGCCGCCGGTGTGGCACGCAATGAAGTGCTGTTGGCCCGTTACGCGCTGTGCACTGCCTTGGATGAAGCGGTGCTGAGCACGCCGTGGGGCAGCACCAGTGACTGGGGTAAGCAGAGCCTGCTGATCACCGTGCACAACGAAGCCTGGGGTGGCGAAAAGGTTTTCCAGTTGCTTGACCACTGTCTGCAAAGCCCACGGGAACGCCTGTACCTGCTGGAGCTGTTGTACCTGTGCATGTGCCTGGGTTTTGAAGGGCGTTACCGCGTGATGACCGACGGGCGCAGCCAGTTGGAAGCCTTGCGTGAACGCACCGCCGCAGCGATACGCAGCGCCCGTGGCGAGCACGAGCGTGAGCTGTCGCCGCACTGGCGCGGTGTAACCGTGGCCCGTGATCGCCTGGCGCAATTCATGCCGCCATGGATTGCCGTGGCGATTGGCTTGGCGCTGCTGTTGGCGTTGCTGTTCGGCCTGCGCCTGAAGCTGGCCTCGGACGCCGAGCCGGTGTTCAAGAATATTCATGCCCTGGGCGAGATCCCGGTGCAGGCCATCGACCGTCCGGTGGCGCAGCCCAAAGTGATTGAGCGCCCGCGCCTGGCCGGGTTCCTGGCCGACGACATCAAGGCCGGCCGCGTGGCGGTGGAAGACAAGGTCGACCGCTCTGTCGTGACCATTCGTGGCGATGAGCTGTTCGCCTCGGCCAGCTCCAGCATCGTCGATGACTACCAGCCGCTGATGCTGCGCATCGCTGACGCCATTCGCAAGGTCAAGGGCCAGGTGCGTGTCACCGGGCACAGCGACAACCGCCCGATTGCCACGTTGCGTTTCCCGTCCAACTGGGCGTTGTCCGAAGCCCGGGCCAAGTCGGTGCTGGCGATTCTCGCGGCCAAGACCGGCCAGGCCGAACGCTTCAGCGCCGAAGGCCGCAGCGACACCGAGCCGTTGGCCACCAACAGTACTGCCGAAGGCCGTGCCCGCAATCGTCGGGTTGAAATCACCGTATTGGCGGAGGGCGTCGAGTGAAGGCGTTTTTCAGTTTCATGATTCGCTGGGTGATCCCCGTGCTGGGCCTGATTGCCCTGAGCCTGATCATCTGGTTTGTTGGCCCGCTGCTGGACGTGCTGGTGCCCGAAGGGCGCCGTTGGGCGCTGATCGTGCTGGTGTTTGCGCTGTGGGTGGCCTACCGCGTGTTCCGCATTATCCAGGCCCGTCGCCAGGCCGCCGAAGTGATGCGCAGCCTGGCCGCAGAAACCCCGGTCGACCCCAACAGCGTTGCGACCGCCGAAGAGCTGTCCACGCTGCGCCAGCGCATGGACGAAGCCCTGGCACTGCTGAAAAAGGCCAAGCTGGGCGGCGATGAGCGCCGCAACCTCTACGAGTTGCCGTGGTATGTGATCATCGGCCCGCCGGGCTCGGGCAAGACGACCGCGCTGGTCAATTCCGGGCTGCATTTCCCACTGGCGGCGCAATTGGGCGCCGGTGCGGTGCGGGGCGTGGGGGGGGACGCGCAACTGCGACTGGTGGTTTACCGACCAGGCCGTATTGCTCGACACCGCTGGCCGCTATACCACCCAGGACAGCAACTCCACGGTGGACAAAGCCGCCTGGCTGGGCTTTCTCGACTTGCTGAAAAAGCAGCGTGCGCGCCGGCCTATCGACGGTGCCTTTATCGCCATCAGCCTCTCGGATCTGCTGCTGGGCACCGACGCCGAGCGCGCAGCCCATGCTGCCGCGATTCGCCTGCGCATCCAGGAGCTGTATACGCAACTGGGCGTGCGTTTCCCCATCTACCTGATGCTCACCAAGCTCGACCTGGTGCCGGGCTTCATGGAGTTCTTCGACAACCTGAGCAAGGAAGAGCGCGCCCAGGTGTGGGGCATGACCTTTGCCCTGGACGACGGCAAAAACAGCGACAGCCCGCTGGCGCACCTGCAAAGCGAATTCGCCGGCCTGGAGCAGCGCCTCAACGAACGCCTGGTCGAGCGCTTGCAACAGGAACGCGACCCGGCACGACGCGACCTGATCTACGGCTTCCCGCAGCAGTTCGGCGCGTTGAAAGATTGCCTGCAAAACTTCCTCGAAGGCGTGTTCAAACCCAACGCCTTTGAAGAGCGCGTGTTGCTGCGTGGCGTGTACTTCACCAGCGGCACCCAGGAAGGCAGCCCGATTGACCGCCTGATCGGTGCCATGGCCCAGAGCATGAACCTGGACCGCCAGCACCTGGCGCGCCAGAGCGGCACCGGGCGCAGTTACTTCATCGAAAAACTTTTCACCGCCGTGGCCTTTGCCGAGCGCGGCCTGGTGGGGGTGAACCCGAAAGTCGAGCGGCGCCGCAAGTGGATCGCCCGTGGCGTACTGGCGGCCACCGTCGCGCTGGTGGTGGTGGTCAGCGGCCTGTGGTGGGTGAGCTATCGCGCCAACCAGGCATATATCGCCCAGGTCGATCAGAAGGTCGCGCCCCTGGGCCAGACCGTACAGAACCTGAGCCCGGCACAGCGGGAAGTGCTCGCCGTGCTGCCGTTGCTCAATGCGGTGAAGAACCTGGCGGGGGATTCGCCGAGCTGGTCCGAAGGGCTGGGGCTGTACCAGGGCGATATGCTCGAAGCCGAGTCCGCCAGCGTGTACCGCAAACTGTTGATCGCCGTGTTCGCGCCACGCCTGGTGACGCGTATCGAAGAGCAACTGCACGGCGGCGGTAACTCGGACTTTCTCTACGAGGGCCTCAAGGCTTACCTGATGCTCGCCGACACCGAGCATTACGACCCGGACTTCATCAAGGCCTGGATCGCCCTGGACTGGGACCGCAACCTGCCCCGCGACCTGCCGGCCGACCAGCGTCAGGCCCTGGCCGGGCACTTGCAGGCGCTGTTCGAACGCCACCCGCCGAGCGCACGCCTGGACCCACGGCTGATCGACGATTTGCGTCGGCAGTTGCAGCAATTGCCGGTAGCCCAGCGCGTGTACGACCGCGTCAAGCGCCAGAAACTGCCCGAAGGTATCCCGGACTTTCGCCTCAACGAAGCCGCCGGTCGCGATGCCGCGCTAGTGTTCAGCCGCAAGAGCGGCAAGCCGTTGGGTGAGCCGTTGAGTGGTTTCTTTACCGCCAAAGGCTATCGCCAGGCGTTCTTGCTCAGCAGCTTGAACCAGACCGGCACCCTGGCCGAAGAGCAATGGGTGCTGGGCCATGAACAGGCCGACCAGCAGAACGTGGTGAGCCTGGCCGCCGACGTGCGCCGTTTGTACTTCCAGGATTACCAGCGCCAGTGGGACGCGTTGCTCGCCGACATCGACTTTGTGCCGATCACCAGCGTGGCACAGGCCGCCGATGTGCTGCGGGTGATTTCCGGTCCCACCTCGCCGCTGAAAAAGCTGCTGGTGGCGGTTGCCAGGGAAACCGACCTGCAAGCCGAAGAACGCCAACTGGCCGCCAAAGGCGTGCCGGTGGAAGGCGGCGTGGACAAGCTCAAGGAGCGCCTCGGCAGTTTGCTGGGCGAGGCGCAACCGACGGCGAATGCACCGGCACCGGCGGATGATCCCGTGACCGCGCACTTTGCCGAACTCAACAGCATCGTCAGCAAAAACGAAGGTGAACCGGCGGCCATCGACGGCCTGCTGTCGGACATGAATGCACTGTATGTGCAGGTCAGTGCCATGGTCGGTGCCAGCGGCGATGCCTTGCTCGGTGAGGCCAAGAACCAGGCGGCGGCTGCGGCCACGCGGGTCAGCCTGAACGCCGAGCGTCAGCCGCCGCTGGTGCAGGGCATGGTCAAGTCGGTGGTCAATTCCACCACCAACAGCATGATGGGCGGGGTGCGTAACCAGCTGAACGCGGCCTGGGTCAGTGAGGTGGTCAACGTGTATCGCCAGTCGTTGGCCGGGCGTTACCCGATGTCGCCGGGCAGTGCGCGGGACGCCACCCTGGATGACTTCGGCCAGTTCTTCGGCGTGGGCGGGGTGATGGACAACTACTTCCGCAAATACCTGCAGCCCTATGTGGACACATCGGCACAGACCTGGCGCTGGCAACCTGGGGCGGCGCAGAAGCTGGGGATTGCTCCTGGCGTGCTGCAAACCTTCCAGCGTGCGGCGTCGATTCGGGACGCGTTCTTCCGCTCCGGTGGCACCCAACCCATCGTGCGTTTCGAACTCAAGCCGGTGTCGATGGACCCTACCATCACTCAGTTTCTGCTTGACCTGGACGGCCAGCAATTGAGCTACGACCACGGCCCGAGCCGGCCGGTGGCGATGCAATGGCCGAACCCGGGCAGCATTGGCGTGGTGCGTATTTCCATCATGCCCCCGTCGGCCAGTGGTCGCTCCGGCATCACTCTGGACGGCCCGTGGGCCTGGTTCCGTCTGCTGGAGCAATCAGACCTCACCGCAGGCAACTCGCCGGATCGTTTCAACCTGCGCCTGCGAGTCGATGGCGCGAGCATCGCCTACGAGTTGCGCGCCAACAGTGCCTTCAACCCGTTCAAGAGCCGCGTGCTCAGTGGCTTCAGCCTGCCGGAGCGGCTATGACGGCCCTGGGTTTCTACGGCAAGTTGGCCAGCCGCGGGGACTTCGTCAGCCGCGCCTTGCCGCAGAGCTTTATCGGCCCGTGGGACAGCTGGCTGGCGGCGGGTTTGCTCGCCAGCCAGAACAGCCTCGGCGCTGACTGGCTGAATGCGTACCTGGTCAGCCCGTTGTGGCGCTTTGTGCTGGCGCCGGGCGTGTGCGGGCCGGACGCGGCGGCGGGCGTGGTGATGCCGAGCATTGACCGGGTCGGGCGTTACTTTCCGCTGGCGGTGGTGACCTTGCTGGATCACGACACCAACCCGGCGTCGCTGGTGGGCGGTTCGGACGCCTGGTTCGAGCAGGCTGAAACCTTGTTGCTCAGCACCCTCGACAGCGGCGCGACCTTCGAAAGCTTCAACGCCGGGCTCGACGAGTTGGGTGTGCCGGCCAGCGAGCCGCGGGCGGTGGACAGCCGTTTCGCCGGCCTGCAAAGGGTGGCAGCCACCGTGCCGCACCAGCGTATGACCGCACTGGCCGAACAGGCGTGCGAGGGCGCAAGCCTGTGGTGGGGGCGAGGCTCGCAGCGTATCTCCCCCGGTTTATTACGGTGCCAGGGCCTGCCTGCCGCCAGCGATTTTGCGCAGTTTTTGCTCGGACAAGAAGGTGTGGTGTAGATGGGCGTGACGTACGAATCCGCGAGCAAAAGCCATGTGGGCATGGTTCGCCAAGTCAACGAAGATGCCTTTCTGGATCTGCCGGAAAACCGCCTGTGGGTGGTGGCCGATGGCATGGGCGGGCACGCGGCGGGCGACTATGTCAGCAGCTTGATCGTCGACAGCCTGCGCCATGTGCCGCTGGGCCGCTCTCTGGATGAATACTCGGCGGCGCTGCGCAATGACCTGCTGCGCATCAACGCGGCCGTGCGCGAAGAAACCGCCAACCGTGGCGTGACCATGATGGGCAGCACCGTGGTGGTGTTTGCCGCGCGCGGCTTGCGCGGGGTGTGCCTGTGGGCCGGCGACAGCCGCCTGTACCGCTTGCGCGACGGCGTGCTGGAAAGCATTTCCCGCGACCACAGCTACGTGCAAGACCTGCAAGACAGCGGCCTGCTCAGCGAAGCCGACGCCCGCACCCACCCGCGCTCCAATATCGTCACCCGCGCCATTGGCGTTGAGGCCCAGTTGGACGTCGCCTCGGTGGACCTGTTGATCGCTCCCGGCGACAGCTATTTGCTGTGCAGCGATGGCCTCAACAAAACCGTCGAAGACCACGAAATCCGCGAGGTGCTCAGCCATGACGCACCGGATGAAATCGTGCGCAGCCTGGTGCACTTGGGCCTAAATCGCGGCGCACCGGACAACATCACCACCCTCGTCGTGAAGGTCTCGTCATGAACATCGTCATCCCAGGTTATGACATCGAAGGCGAGATTGGCGAAGGCGCCATGGCCAGCGTGTACCTGGCGACCCAGCGCTCGTTGGAGCGCAAGGTGGCGTTGAAGGTGATGGCGGCGGCGCTGGCGGCCGACCCGAGTTTCTGCGAACGCTTCCTGCGCGAGGGCAAGACCCTGGCGCGCTTGTCGCACCCGCACACGGTGACCATCCATGACATCGGCAACGTCGGTGAGCTGTATTACATGGCCATGGAATACCTGCCCAACGGCACGCTCAAGGAGCGCATCGCTGCTGGGCTGACCCCGGAGCAGGGCGTGACGCTGATCCGCCAGATTGCCTCGGCCCTGGGCTATGCCCATGCCCAAGGGCTGGTGCACCGCGACGTCAAGCCGGCGAACATTCTGTTTCGCGCCGATGGCACGGCAGTGTTGTCGGACTTCGGGATTGCCAAGTCGCTGGACGATCGCACCCAGTTCACCCAGGCCGGGTTTGCCGTGGGCACGCCGAGCTACATGAGCCCGGAGCAGGCGCGGGGCCAGGAGATCGATGGCCGCGCCGACCTCTACGCGCTGGGCGTGGTGCTGTATGAAATCCTCGTCGGCAAGCTGCCTTATAACGGCACCGATGCGCTTTCCACGGCGCTGGCGCACCTGACCGAACCCTTGCCGGAATTGCCTGTGCACCATGGGCGCTATCAGGGCGTGCTGCGCAAGTTGTTGGCCAAGGACCCGGCGGAACGTTATCCGGATGCGGCAGCGTTGTTGTTGGCGCTGGATCAACTGCCGGCTGATGAATCGGATGCCACGCTGGTGCGGCCGCTGCCGATTCCATTGAGCTTTGATCTGGCGGGTATGACCCCTGTCACCATCGACATTCCGACGGATAAACCGCAGCCGCAGCCAATAGTGCGTCAACCGGTGGTGACGCCGACGCAGCACAATGCCCCGTCCGAGCAGCGCCGTGGGCCGGTATTGGCTTTGGCCGCCGTGGCAGTCGCCGTCGCGTTGGCCATTGGTGGCGCCAGCTACTGGTGGTTGAGCGGCGGCGATGAACCGGCCAAGCCGCCAGCCGCCGTGGTGCCCAAGGTGACGCCGCCCGTGGCTGTCGCTGAAGTGGATGGCGGTCAGCGCCCGTTGCTGATGGCAGGCAAGAAAACCTTGTTCCAGCGTGTACTCAGCAAACCCGGCGCCCAGCTTTCAGCGGACGCCGGGAGTACGCCGGGTAAAGCGCTGCCGGCGTTTTCCGTGCTCTACGTGTACCAGCGCAAAGAGGTCGATGGCAGCCAGTGGGTACGCGTCGGCGCGGCCACTGATGGTCGCAGCGACGGTTGGCTGCCAGCCTCCCAGGTCAGCGACTGGAAACAAAGCCTGGTGCTCAAGTTCACCGAGCGCTCCGGCCGGGCTCCCGTGATGTTCCTGCGCCAGCCCGGTGAGGTGGAAAAACTGCTGGCCGACCCTGCCGCAGCGAAAAGCGCCTTGGCCAAGGCGCAGAACAACCGTGAAGACAACCAGCAAGTCCTGGCCCTGGAACCCACCGCCAGCGCGGTGCCGCAGAACCAGTTCTACCTGTTGCCGATCTTCGATTCCAAGGAGAGCTTCGACGACAACGGCCAGCCGGTGCAGTTGCTCAACGTGGCCTCCATCGACCCAGGCAGCCGCGCCGCTGCCAGACCCGCCAGCCCGACGCTCAGCGCCAATGCCGACGCGTTCCGCACGGCGGTGGTGCTGGTGGTGGACACCACCGTGTCGATGCAGCCCTACATCGACCAGATTCGCGACGTGGTGCATGAGCTGCAAACCCGCATTGCTGAGCGTGGCGAGTTGGACAGCGTCAGCTTCGGCATGGTCGGCTTTCGCAGCAGCATCCAGAAAACGCCGGGCCTTGAGTATGTCGCCAAGACCCTGATCAGCCTCGACCAAGGCCGCGACCCGCAGCGCTTTCTGGATATGGCGCGCCAGGTCAAAGCGTCGACGGTGTCCAGCCACTCGTTCAACGAAGATGCGTTTGCCGGGGTGATGCAGGCAGTGGACGGCATGGATTGGTCCGGCTACGGCGGG
Source organism: Pseudomonas sp. KT_2_4 (assembly GCF_041410225.1). Taxonomy (NCBI): domain Bacteria; kingdom Pseudomonadati; phylum Pseudomonadota; class Gammaproteobacteria; order Pseudomonadales; family Pseudomonadaceae; genus Pseudomonas; species Pseudomonas sp. KT_2_4. The sequence goes on along the minus strand of NZ_CP166962.1, from coordinate 3,663,080 downwards.
CGCATCATCCTGCTGGTCTCCGATGCCGGCGCGCTGCGCAAGAACGACCCGTTCGCCGCCACCCAGATGAACGAAGCGGAAGTGCGCCAGGCGGCGCTGGGCAAGCAGATCAAGATCTACGCGCTGCACCTGCGCACCGATGCCGGCAAGAAAACCCATGCCGGCGCCGAGAGCCAGTATCGCGTCCTCACCGCCGACGCCAACCCGCAGATCGGCGACCTGTACACGCCGGTGCCAGGGGGCGATGTGCGCAAGCTGGGTGAGCGCGTCGATGAGATCGGCACGGTGTTCGCCAACCTGGTGCATCAGGTGCGCAGCAACACGCCGCAGCCCGTGCCGTTGCTCAGTGCCGCGCCGAGCCTGGCGGACAAGTCCGCCGCCGTCGGCTATGCCATGCACATGGACTTTCTCGGGCGCAAGACCGCGAGCCAGGCACCGCAATTGGTCAGCGCCTGGACCGCTGATCGTGACCTGACCAACCCGGCGCTGCCAGCGTTCCAGGTGTGCGTGATGTTGACCAAGCTGCAACTCAACGATCTGCAACAATCGTTGAAGTTGATCGTGGATGCGGCGCGCAAGACCCAAAGCTCGCCCAAGGATTTCTTCCAGGAAATCGCCAGCGCCTCGGCCTATATGAGCCGCGACCCGCAGGCCCTGCGCAAGGGCGGCAACCTGGCTGACGGCGGCCTGCTCGGTGAATACCTGGAGGGCCTGCCGTACCGCAGCAAGTCGCTGAACATGACCCAGGACCTGTGGTTGTCATTGAGCGTGGCCGAGCAGGAAGACTTTATCGACGAGCTGGATTCGAAAATCCGTCTGTATGAAACCTTCCATAACGACGTGGCCAACTGGGTCCGTTTCGGCGATGCCGAACCGGGCGATGCGTTGTATCGCGTGCCGCTGTCGACGCTGCCGTAATGTTGAACCTGAGCGCGGTGCACAAGAGCCGGGGCGTCGGTAGCCAGCGCTACAGCCTGGTGATCCCTGCGTTGCAGCTGGGCGCGGGTGAACAACTGGCAATTGTCGGCCCCAGTGGTTGCGGCAAGAGCACCTTGCTCGACCTGCTGGCGCTGGTGTTGGCGCCGGATCAGGTGGGGCAGTTTGCATTCAACCAACACGACGTCGGCGCGCTGTGGCGTGCCGACCGGCAATCGGCGCTGGCCGCGTTACGCAGCCAGCACTTGGGCTATGTGCCGCAGACCGGGGGGTTGCTGGGGTTTCTGGACGTGCGCGGCAATATCGCGCTGTCGCGCCAACTGCTGGGCTTGCAGGATGACGGCCGCGTGGCGCGCCTGGCTGAGCAGTTGCAGATCAGCGATCAGTTGGCCAAGCGCCCGGCGGCGTTGTCGGTGGGCCAACGCCAGCGGGTCAGCTGTGCACGGGCCCTGGCCCATGGGCCGCAACTGGTGCTGGCTGATGAGCCGACGGCGTCCCTGGACCCGCTCAACGCCGAACGCGTGATGCAGGCGCTGCTGGCCCAGGCCCGCGAACACCGTACGGCCTGTGTGATCGCCACCCATGATGAACCGCTGGCCCGCGCCAGTGGCTTGCAGGTGCGGCGTATCAGTTGCCAGCGCGATCCAGACGGCGGCGTCACCGCAACCCTCGGGGAGGCGTGCTAATGCGCATCGGCCTGGTTGCTTCGCTTGCGTGGCAGGACTACCGCAACGATGGGTGGTTGTCGGCCTGTTCTGTGTTGGCATTGGTGGCGGTTATCGCGCCATTGCTGGTGTTATTCGGGCTGAAATTTGGACTGGTTAGCAGTTTGACCGAACGCTTGGAGACCGACCCCGCCAGCCGTGAAATCATCCCATTGGGCGGTGGTCGATTCAGCGCGGCGTTTATCGCGCAACTGGGTGAGCGCAGCGAGGTGGCGTTTGCTGTGCCGCGCACACGGCAAATTGCCGCCACGGCGCAGGTGGGCACCCTGACCCTGGAAATGCTGCCGACTGCCGCAGGCGACCCGTTGTTGGCAGGCTTGCCGATGCCCCACGGCCTGGACCAGATCGTGCTCAGCCATACCGCCGCCGAAAAGCTCGCGGCAAGGCCCGGTGACTGGCTGGAAACCAGCTTTGCGCGGCAAGTGGCGGGGCGCGTCGAGGCCCAGCGCACGCGGTTGCAGGTGCTGGCGGTGTTGCCGCTGGAGGCCTTCGTTCGCGAGGGCCTGTTTGCCGATCTGGCGTTGTTGGAGGCAGCGGAAGATTATCGCGATGGCCGTGCGGTGCCGGCGTTGGGTTGGGCCGGTGAAGCGGCGAGCGTGAGCGAACAGCGTATCTACCCGGCGTTTCGCCTGTACGCGCGCAGCCTCAGTGATGTGGAACCGTTGCGGGTGTATTTCGCCGGGCAGAACCTGTTGGTTTCAACCCAGGCGCACACCATCGCTCAAGTGCAATCGTTGAGCCGCAACCTGTCGATTGTGTTCTGGATCATCGCCGGGTTGGCGTTGGCCGGGGCGTTTGCGGCGATTTTCGCGGGCACCCTGGCGGCGGTAGCGCGTAAGCACCGTGAACTCTCGGTGTTGCGCCTGTTGGGGTTTTCCACCGCCGCCTTGTTGCTGTTTGTGCTGCTGCAAGCGCTATACAGCGCGGGTTTTGCCGCTGTGCTCAGCGTTGGGCTGTATGGCCTGGCTGAGGCGGCGTTGAACAAGCTTTTTGTGCAGGTGCCGGGCGAGTACGCCAGCCACCTGTTGGCGCGCCATTATGGCCTGGCCCTGGTGGCGGTGCTCGGTGTCAGTGCCGTGGCGGCCGCCTGTGGTGGTTGGCGGGTGGCACGTATCCAGGCTTCTGAAGGAATCAGAGATGTATAAATTACTGGGCGCCTGCGTGGCGCTGAGCCTGGCCTCGCTGGCCTGGGCCGATGAGGCAAGTGACAAGCTCGACAACCCCAAGCCGTTGCCGGACGACGTGAGCCTGCCGCTGCCCTGCGAAGGTAACATGGTATTCCGCTACGCCTACATTCTGGCCCAGGGCACCCTGGATGACCGTGAAATCAACCTGGGCTACCCCTTTGCCGAAGGCGAGGCGGGTTATCAGCAGTCGTTTATTTCCGGCTACCGGCGCGACTTCATCAACGGCCAGTTCACCCTCAAGGACTTGCCCAAGGACTGGAGCAAGGTCATCGCGCCGCAGATGCCGAAGACCGACGCCAAGACCCCGCTCAAGCCCATGCTGTACTTTATCGGCAAATACGAAGTGACTGCTCGCCAGTACGCCCAGGTGATGGCCCAGGCGCAATCCCTGGCCAGCGGAGAACCGGCTCCCGCATGTGAGGCGCCCAGCGGCATGGCCGGGCGTTTGCCCAAGGTGAAACTGTCGCGCTTTGAAGCCGAGCGTTTCTCGGCGGTGTACAGCGCCTGGCTGATGAAATACCACCGCGAACTGCTGCCGGTAAGCGGGCGCGGTGCGTCGGCCGAAGACGGCGGCCTGGGTTTTGTGCGCCTGCCCACCGAAGTGGAGTGGGAGTACGCCGCACGCGGCGGCCAGGCGGTGAGCCGCCAGGACCTCGAAGGCCGTCTGTATCCACGGCGCGCCGAGGGCAGTGAAAGCGATGGTCCGCTGGCCGATTACGCGGTGTTCAACCAAGTGGCCGGCGGCACCGGCCAGGCGGCGCGGTTGATGCCCATCGGTACCAAGTTGCCCAACCCCATTGGCATGTTCGACGTGATCGGCAACGCCGCGGAAATGGTCCAGGAATCCTTCCAGCTGGTACACGCTGGCCGCCGCCAGGGCACCTACGGCGGCTTTGTGGTCAAGGGCGGCAACTACCTGGAAGGCGAGGGCACGTTGTTCACCGGCATGCGCCGCGAATACCCGTTGTTTGCCGCTGATGGCACCGAGCAAAGCAACGAGACCACCGGCTTTCGCGTGGCGATTGGCGCGTTGTCGGCGCCGCGCTCGCGCTACAAGGAATTGTTTGCCCAATGGCAGAAGGAAGGCCGCCTGGCCGCGCTGACCGATGCCATCGACGACGCCCAGGACCCGACCAAGCGCCTGGACAGCATCATCGCCGCCAGTGTCGATCCCAAGCTTCAAGCCGAGCTGGGCCTGGTCAACGAAGAGCTCAAGCGCAACGTGTCGCTGATCGCCCAGCAACGCGAAGAAGCCGCGGGCAATTTGATCCAGTCGGCGGCGTTGGTGGCCGAGACCATCAGCAACTACAACATCCGCCTGGCCAACCTGCAGAAGAGTCGCCAGCAGGCGGTGGACAGCAAGGACGAGGCCAGCGCGCAGCTGTTTGACATGGCCATTACCAATGGACGCAGCGCGTTGGACGGCGCGGTGGCGATTTACATCGACAACCTGGCCACCGGCACGCGCTACACCGATGCGGTGATCCAGGCGCAGTTTCAACGGATCAAGGAAGAGTTGGATCGCAAGCCAGTGCTCGGCAAGAGCCTGGTGACGCGCGCGACACTGTTCGTTCGCCATGTCGGCAACTACCGCAAGCAACAGCGGGCCGACCCGGCAACGATCTTGAAGGAATTGCTCGCAGCGAGCGGTCAGCGGTCTTGATCGTTGGCTGTCTAGCGAGCTTGGAAGGGACTCAGGCGGCGGTGGGCCGTGCTGGGCAAGTCAAACTTAACAGAGATCACATCTATGCTTTTTTCCCGTAAGGCGGTTTCCAAGCGTCACCTGCTGCTGATCGCAGCTGGTTTCAGTACCGTGTTGACTGGTTGCGCTACGTCGCCTGCGTCCAAGGTGGCGTCGAGCACCAAGGTCGAGTACTACCCCAACTGCTACGAGCCGGTGCAGCACCTGCGCGCCACCGATTCGGACATGACCAAGTCGGTCGTCACCGGTGCCGCGATCGGCGCGGCCGGCGGTGCCCTGCTGGGCGCGCTGACCGGCGACAAGGACAGCCGTGGCCGCAATGCCGCGATCGGTGCCGCAGGCGGCGCCCTGGCTGGCGGTGCGGCGGGTTACTACACCGAGCGCCAGAAACAGATCACCGATGACAACCAGCGCATCGCGTCCTACTCCACCGACTTCAACAAAAGCGCCTCGGACATCGACCGCAGCACCGCCTATGCCAAGGCCTCGCAGCAGTGCTACCAGAGCGCATTCACCAAGCTGGTGGCTGATCGCAAGGCCAAGACCGTCAACGACACCGAAGGCCGCAAGCGCCTGGCGGAAATCGTCGCAGGTCTGAAGGAATCCAATGACCTGATCGTGACGGTCAACGGCAAGGCCAGCGAAGACCTGAACAACTACACCCAGGCGTACGAGAAAGACCTGCAACAGGTCGGCGTACAGCGCAGCGATGTGGTGACCGTGGCCACCGCCGATACCACGCCAGTGGTCGCTCCGGCCAAGGGCAAGAAAGCCGTCAAGCCAGCCAAGAAGCCGGTGCTGCCGACAGTGCCGAAAGAAGCGGTAACCACCGAACGTAGCATCCAGACCGTGCAGGCCAAGCAAGCTGAAAGCAAGCAGGTCGCCAGTGCGGGCAAGACCCAGATCGAAGCAACCTGCCGCAATCCAAACCTGGCCGATTGGGCGCCAGTGCCATGTCCTAACGTTTAAGTACTTGTTGCTATAAGCGTTAAACGCCAACCGATCTGCGCCTAAAGCGCGAGATCGGTGGCGTTCTTTTTGCAAATCGTTACACTGCTGCGGCCACTCCAATAAATACACCGAGGCCGTGTGCATGAAATTTCGTCTTCTCCTGTGGGTGCTGGGCCTGATGATGGGCAAAGCCAGCCGCACCAACCCCGCCTTCCAGCAGCAACTGGGTGACAAAGACCTGGCCTTCCAGCTGCAGACCCTCGACGGCAAGGTTGCCCGTCACTTCATCGTCAAAGACCAGCGCATCACCAGCCGCTCAGGTGTCCACCCGGCGCCGGCCTTCGCCATTGCCTTCAAGGATGCCGCCTACGGCTTCGCCACGATGCAGGCGAAGAACAAGCAACTGGCGTTCATGACGGGGATTCAGGACAAGTCGATCCAGATCAAGGGCAACCCGGCACTGGTGATCTGGTTCCAGGGGCTGACCAAGTATTTGAAGCCGAAGAAAAAGAAGTAGGCGGTCAGGTAGACCGAGTTGAATTCATCGCAGGCAAGCCAGCTCCCACAGTTGACCCTATTTCAACGTTGGAACGCGGTCACTGTGGGAGCTGGCTTGCCTGCGATAGCGGTGTAACAAGCGCCAGATTTACCCCTGGCTGAACTGCGAAGCCAATTCGCGCAACAGCACTTCGGCATCCAGCACTTTACCGACCACATCCTCCGCCTTCTCGCGGCTCAAGCCCAGGCGCTCAAGCAATGCGTCCGGAATGGATTCATCCGGCCCGGAGCCAATCCCCCGGCTGCGCAACAGGCGCACCGCCAGGCACACCAGGTTCGGATACTCGGCGTATTGCCCGTCGTACGTCGGGTCGTGCTGGAAGCGCAGGGCGGTGCACAATTCGTCCGGCATGTCCCAATAGCGCATCAGCCAGGCGCCGATCTGTTCGCGGCTGATGCCCAGCAAGTGTTGCTCGACGTAGCTGTGGCACAGGTGCGGGTTGACCTCCAGGTGCCGGCAGATCAGCGAGAAGTGGGGCGGAAACACGTGGGCCAGCAGCAGATAGCCGAAGTTGTGCAGCAAACCTGCCAGGTAGGTCAGGCCGGCTTCCGGGCGCTGGGCGCGGGGCATGGCACGGGTCAGGCCTTCAATCACGGCGGCGGTGTAGATCGACTGGTGCCAGTACGGCGTGGACAGGTGCGGGCGGTCCTTGGGCAGGCTCAGGGTTTTGCCCAGGGCCAGGCCCAGCGCCAGGTTGATCACAAGATCAAAGCCCAGCACGCGCACGATGGCGTCTTCGACTGAGCGGATCTTGCCCGGCGAAGCGTAGTAGGGCGACGCGGCCCAGCTTACGACCTGGGCGGCGAGGGCCGGGTCGGTTTCCACCACGCCGGTGATGTCGTCGATGGTGGCATTGGGATCGACGCGCAGCTTGATGATCTTCTGCGCGGTGTCGGCCAGCGGTGGAATCTCGATGGTCGCTTCCAGGCGCTGCTGAATACGACGCGCGGTGAAGGCTTGCATCGCCTGGGTGATTTCCTCACGGTCATCATTGGGGCGGTCGAGATTCGGGCGGATGTTGCTCAAGGGTTCCCCGAACTGCGCGGCGCTGGCCTTGGTGAGCAGGCTCTTGAAGGCGTCGCTGGGGATTTCCAGCAACAGCCCGGCTTCGCCCGAATGCACCAGCAGGCTCGGCTCATTGAGCAAGCGGCCTTCGTACAGGCACGGCGAACTGGTCAGGGGCGGCAAACCCGGCAGCAGGCTCAGGTCATGCTTGCCCAGCATGCGCTCGACACGCTCGGGGGCGACGGCCGTGAGGCGGCGACCGGTGAGTTCGGCGAGGCGGTTGAGGTCCAGCAACTGGCTTTGGGGGAACAGCACCATGAGCGCGCCAACCGCATCTTCAAGCAACACCGCCTGGACCTTTTGTGCAGGGTTCAGGCCAGGCTGTTCGATGACTTCCGTGTAGGGGATGGCGAGCTTTGCGAGCAGCGCCCGAATGACCGGCGGGGCGGTCAGTGGGGCTGTGGCGAGGGCAACTTCTGACATGGCCTGATCCAATTTCTTACATTCATTGGAGTATAACCAGCTTGATACGGGTGTTGGTCGGATAAGTGCGTCAGGCGTCACACTTGGCCGTATTGCTGGCCGTGCCGCAGCCAGCGGTTGAGCAAGGGGCTGACGTGATCGGGCCAACGTTCGAGCAATGCTTGCGCAGCATCGCGCACGGCGGGCAGCAGGTCGGCATCGCGCATCAGGTCGGCGACCTTGAATTGCAGCAGGCCGGTCTGGCGCGTGCCGAGCATTTCACCGGGGCCGCGCAGTTCGAGGTCTTTTTCGGCGATAACAAAACCGTCGTTGGTTTCGCGCATGATGCCCAGTCGCTGGCGACCGATCTGCGACAGTGGCGGGTGATAGAGCAGCACGCAGTGGCTGGCGGCACTGCCCCGGCCAACCCGCCCGCGTAGCTGGTGCAGCTGCGCCAGGCCCAGGCGTTCGGGGTTTTCGATGATCATCAGGCTGGCGTTGGGGACGTCCACGCCCACTTCAATCACGGTGGTAGCCACCAGCAATTGCAGGTTGCCGGCCTTGAACTCGGCCATCACTGCGGCTTTTTCCGCCGGTTTCATACGGCCATGGATCAACCCCACCTTGAGCTCACCCAAGGCACTGGTGAGGTCTTCATAAGTGGTTTCGGCGGCCTGACAGGTCAGTTCTTCGGACTCTTCGATCAGGGTACACACCCAGTACGCCTGGCGGCCTTCGGCGCAGGCACCGCGCACGCGCTCGATCACTTCGACACGTCGGGTGTCGGTGACCAGCACGGTGTTGACCGGCGTACGCCCCGGCGGCAGTTCGTCGAGGATCGAGGTGTCGAGGTCGGCGTAGGCGCTCATGGCCAGGGTGCGTGGGATCGGCGTGGCGGTCATGATCAACTGGTGCGGGTTCATGCGCCCGCCCACGCCTTTCTGGCGCAGGGCCAGGCGCTGTTGCACGCCAAATCGGTGCTGTTCGTCGATGATCACTAGCGCAAGGTTCTTGAACTGCACTTCGTCCTGGAACAGCGCATGGGTGCCCACCACCATCGGTGCGCCGGCGGCGATCTGCTCCAGGGCGGCCACGCGGTTCTTGCCTTTGAGCTTGCCAGCCAGCCACGCCACCTCCAGGCCCAGCGGTTCGAGCCAGCGCTTGAAGGTGATGAAGTGTTGTTCGGCGAGGATTTCCGTCGGTGCCATCAGCGCCACTTGATAGCCAGCTTCCAGGGCTTGCAGGGCGGCGAGGGCAGCGACCACGGTCTTGCCGGCGCCTACGTCACCCTGGATCAACCGCAGCATCGGTTCTTGCTGGCTGAGGTCGTAGGCGATTTCATTGCCCACGCGCTGTTGCGCGCCGGTCGGCGCAAAGCCGAGGTTGGCCAGGTATTGCGCAGGCAGCCGCGTGGCCTTGGGCATCGCCGGGGCGCGCAGGGAACGCATGCTTTCGCGCAGGCGTTGCTGGGACAGCTGGTGCGTGAGCAGTTCTTCAAAGGCCAGGCGATGCTGGGCCCAGTGATGACCGAGGGCGAGTTCGTCCACATCGGCATCGGCGGGCGGGTGATGCAAATACCGGATCGCATCGGCCAGGGGCGCCAGCTGATAGTCGCGGGCCAGCTCCAGGGGCAGCCAATCGGGCAGGCTTTGCGGGCCGAGCATGGTCAGGGTCTGCATGCACAACTGGCGCAGGCGTTGCTGGGTCAGGCCCTCGGTCAGCGGGTAGATCGGCGTGAGCGTGGTGTCCACCGGTGGCGGCTCATCGCCGGTAATGGCGCGGTATTCCGGGTGGTAGATTTCCAGGCCCGATGCGCCTGGGCGTGCCTCGCCATAGCAGCGCACGCGGGTGCCACGCTTGAGCCCTTCCTTCTGCGCGTTGCTGAAGTGGTAGAAGCGCAAGCTCAAGCCGCCAGTGCCGTCCTGCAGGCGCACCACCAGGCTGCGGCGCTTGCCCATCACCACGTCGGCGCCACTGACGGTGCCTTCGATCACCGCGTCTTGCCCAGGGCGCAAATGGCCGATGGGCACCACGCGGGTGCGGTCCTGGTAGCGCAGGGGCAGGTGGAACAGCACGTCCTGAAGGTTCTCCAGGCCGACCTTGGCCAGCTTCTCGGCCATGGCCTCACCGACACCCTTGAGTGCCGTCACCGACACCTGCGACAGCTCAGTCATACCGTGGCTTAGCTCGCAACGGGCGGCTTGGCCACCGAACACAGACGGATCGAGTCCGCGAGGATCTCAATCGCTTTGGGGCGCGGAAAGCTGGCGCGCCAGGCAATCGCCACGGTACGGAACGGCACCGGCGGCGTGAGTGGGCGAACTTCGATCACGCCCTGGGCGTAGTGATGGCTGTCTACCGCAGACAGCGGCAGGATCGAAATGCCCAGGCCGGAAGCGACCATATGGCGAATGGTTTCCAGGGAGCTGGATTCCACCGTGGTGTGCTTGGCGCCGTCGTTGCCCTTGGTCAGGGTCGGGCAGGCTTCCAGCACCTGGTCGCGGAAGCAGTGGCCTTCACCGAGCAGCAGCAGGCTCTTGTCGTTGAGCAGGCCGGCGTCGATGGTGTCCTTCTTGGTCCACGGGTGAGAGGCTGGCATCAGCACATAGAACGGCTCGTCGTAGAGCGGCAGGGTCAGCACGTCCGCTTCGTTGAAGGGCAGGGCGATGATGATCGCGTCCAGCTCGCCGTTGCGCAGTTTGTCGCGCAGCACGTGGGTGAAGTTTTCTTCGATATACAGCGGCATCTGCGGCGCGACGCGATGCAGTTGCGGGATCAGGTGCGGGAACAGGTAGGGGCCGACCGTATAGATCGCGCCGACCTTGAGCGGCGCGGTCAGCTGGTTCTTGCCGGCCTGGGCCAATTCGCGAATGCTTTGCGCCTGTTCCAGGACCTTCTGCGCCTGGGCAACGATGCCTTCGCCCACCGGGGTGAGGCGAACGGCGCTCTTGCTGCGCTCGAAAATCAGCACACCGAGTTCGTCTTCAAGCTTTTTCACACCCACCGACAGCGTCGGCTGGCTGACGTGGCAACGCTCGGCTGCATGGCCGAAGTGCTGTTCTTGGGCGAGGGTCACGATGTAGCGTAATTCTGTGAGAGTCATAGCGGGCGTCCATGAGGTTGCGGGCCAAGCATACCGGCTGCAATCGATAGACGCACGTTATCAGAACTTTGCTGGGGATTGAGTGGGGAGTGTCGGAATTTTGCTGAGGTAATAAAGCGAATGTGGGAGGGCACCAGTCCCTCCCACAGTGCTCTGTCAGCGGCGACGCTTGTCGATGTTGTAGACGAACGGCGCGACCAGTTCGACGCTGCCGTTTTTCAACAGGTCTGCCGGTGGCTTGGGTAGCGGCTGAGCCTTGCGGATCATCTCAAGCGTTGCACGGTCCAGGTCGGCGTTGCCGGAGCGGCCTTCCAGTTCGTAGGACAGCACATTGCCTTCGCCATCGACCACGAAGCGCAAGCGGTTCATACCTTCCTTGCCACTGCGTTGGGCGCCGGGCGGGTACTTCTTGTACTTCTGCAGGTGCGCCAGCAACGTGCTTTGCCAGGATGCCTGGGCGGCCAGCTGCTGTGCCGACGGGCCCGGTGTAGGCTGGGCGGACTTCTGCGCAGGTGCGTTGCTCGGCGGCGTTTCGCTCGGTGGCTCCTCGGAAGGTTTCTCCTTGGGCGGCTCGGGCTTCTTCTCCACCGGCTTTGGCGGTTGTGGCTTAGGCTTGGGCTTGACCGGCTTGGGCACCTGGATCGTTGGCTTGGGCGCCTCGGCCAGCTTCGGCAGGGGCAGCTCTTCGACCGGTGGTGGCGGCGGCGCAACGACCTTGGGCGGTGCTGGAGGCGGCGGTGGCGCTGGCAGCGGCGCCAGGTCGATGACCATGGCGGCGGGTGGCAGCTGGATCGCCTGCGGCGCGGACCATTGGAGCGCGATGATGATCGCGACGGCATGCACGCCCAGCACGACGGCGAGGCTGGTGCCATAACGCGTCAGTTTGTGGCGCGTCGTGATCATTTCTTGGCTGCCGTCTCAAGTCCGACCAGGCCTACCTTGAGGTAGCCGGCTGCCCGCAGGGCATCCATCACGCTCATCAGGTCGCCATAGTCCACGCCTTTGTCGGCCTGGAAGAAGATCGTCGTGTCTTTCTTGCCTTGGGTCTTGGCATCCAGCACCGGCCCCAGGGTTTCAGCCTTGACCTCTTCTTCGCCCAGGAACAGGCGTTGGTCCGCCTTGACGCTGAGGAATATCGGTTTCTCTGGCCGCGGCGCCGGCTTGGCGCTGGACGCGGGCAGGTCCACTTTGATGTCCACGGTCGCCAGCGGTGCCGCCACCATGAAGATGATCAGCAGCACCAGCATCACGTCGATAAACGGCGTGACGTTGATTTCGTGGTTCTCGACGAGTTCGTCGTCGCCTTGATTCAAATGCAGGCCCATGGCCGATTACCCCACTTTCACCATGTGCGGTTGCGAGCTGCGCTCGGTAGGCAGGTGATCGAGGTCACGGCTGACCAGCAACAGGACTTCAGCCGATGCATCCGATACCTGAGCCTTGTAGCCGGCAATCGAACGGGCGAAGACGTTGTAGATCACCACCGCAGGAATCGCGGCAACCAGGCCCAGGGCGGTCGCCAGCAGGGCTTCGGCGATGCCGGGGGCAACGACGGCGAGGTTGGTGGTCTGGGTTTTGGCGATGCCGATGAAGCTGTTCATGATGCCCCACACGGTACCGAACAGGCCGACGAAGGGCGCGGTGGAACCGATGGTGGCGAGTACGCCGGTGCCGCTGCTCATGTTGCGGCCACAGGCGGCAACCAGGCGCTCCAGGCGGAAGCTGACGCGTTCCTTGATGCCTTCTTTTTCGCGAGTGTTGGCCGACAGGCGCATTTCTTCCAGCGCGTCGTGCACCAGCAGGTTGGCCAGGGTGCCCTTCTTGGTCGCGGTTTCGCTCGCTTCCTTGAGGGTGGTGGCTTTTTTCAGGTGGACGATTTCAGCACGCAGACGACGCTTGGCGCCCAACAGCTCGAAGCCTTTGGCAATCCAGATGGTCCAGGTGATGATCGAGGCGATGGCCAGGCCGATCATGACGGCTTTCACCACCACGTCAGCATTCTGGTACATGCCCCATGGCGACAAGTCGTGGGCCATGCCCAGGGTGTTGTCTTCCTCAAGCACCACGCCGGTTTCGTCGGCAGGTGCGGCGGCGCCGGCGGCCTGGGCCGGGTCGGTGGCCACTGGCGCGACGGCAGGCGTTGCCGCAGTAGCGGCATTTTGCTCGGCAGCTGCCGGAGCGGCGGGGGCAGTGGCGTCAGCGAATGCGGCGGTCGGTGCCAGCAATACGCTGAACAGCATCGCAGCAATCGCACGCCAGGCGCGGGAGGGGCTGTGAAGCTTGGTTGGCGAAGCGGGGTTTGTATGACGTGTCATGCTGGCCGGACCTGAGAGAAAAAATGGGTGATCGTCCTTCCAGACCATTTCGGGTCGAGGACAAATGGGCGGTTATTATTGCAAGTAATTCTTGTTAACTAAAGTGGCACTGTTACTTTATTTCGCTTTTTACTGGCCGTTGATCCACTCGCGCGGCTAATCTGCGCCTTTGAGAATGGAGTTTTGTGATGTCTGTGCCTTCTGTTGTGATTGCCGGTTGCGGTGATGTGGGTAGTCGGCTGGCTAGCCAATTGCTGGCCTCGGAATGGGAGGTTCATGGCCTGCGCCGCGATATTTCGCGCCTGCCCGACGGGGTGATCGGCATCGCCGGCGACCTGTTCAAAAAGGACTGCCCTGACACCTGGCCCATCGGCGGGGTGGATTACCTGGTGTACTGCGCCGCTGCCACTGACCACGACGAAGCCGGCTATCGCGCCGCCTACGTGCAAGGGTTGCTGCATGTGCTGGAGTGGCTGGAAGACTACGGCCAGACGCCCAAGCATTTGCTGTTTGTCTCCAGCAGCAGTGTGTATGGGCAGCAAAACGGCGAGTGGGTCGACGAAACGTCCGAGACGCAAGCGAAGGGCTATTCCGGGCAGGTGATGCTGGAGGCTGAACAGGTGGCGCTCAACAGCGGTATTCCAGCGACCATCGTGCGACTGACCGGGATTTACGGCCCGGGTCGTGAATGGCTGCTCACTCAGGTTCGCCAAGGCTATCGCGTAGCGATTGACCCGCCGTTGTATGGCAACCGTATCCACGCCGATGACGCCGCGGGCCTGCTCGCCTTTTTGCTGCGGCATGTGGAAAAGGGCGGTTCGCTGGACAAGGTCTACATCGGCGTTGACGATGCGCCGGCACCACTGGCCGAGGTGGTGGCCTGGTTGCGCGAGTACCTGGGCGTGACCGAGTGGGCTGAAGATGCAAGTGTGCGCCGTGCTGGCAGCAAACAATGCAGTAATGCGCGTATCAAGGCGCTTGGCTGGATGCCGACATACCCGACTTACCGGGAAGGCTATGCGGCGATTCTGAAAGGCTGAAGCGCGCAAAAAATGTGGGAGCTGGCTTGCCTGCGATAGCGGTATATCAATCACATCTTTGTTGGATGTAATACCGTCATCGCAGGCAAGCCAGCTCCCACATTTGGATTTGGGTGAGGCTTTTATTACTTTTCAAGCAACCATTGGCGAGGGCCTGGCGTAAACGAAGGCACTTCATCGGCCTGTGCGGTATTGATCGCCTGGAAGATCTCCAGTTGCTCACCCTTGCGCGCGAAGATCCAAGGGTTGCCCTGGCCGTTCAGTTGCAGCCAGATGCTGTCATAGCCGCCGCTCATGGAGGCGCAATCGCCTGCCAGACAGAGTGAATAACGATCAACCCCCGGTAGGCCGGCGACCTTGCCGTCTGCCTGGAACTGCACCGTGGCGCCGCTGCCGGTGCCGTCGCTGATCTTCCAGTCGCCGCCCATATAGGCCGCGTACAGCGCGCGTTCGAAGTTGGCGCCCAGTGGCGCGCCTTCTGGGGCCGGGTCTTTGGCGCGGGCAAACAGCTGCTCGGGCTCGTTGTCGTTGGCCACTTGCAGCAGTTGCTTGCCTTTGCGCTTGAGTTCGGTGGCAGAGCTGCCATAGAAATCCACGTTCCATGCGCCGGGCTCTTCACCCGACAACTTGCCTTCCGCCACTTCAAAACCGTTGTAGTAGCGGGCCTGCAAGGCCTTGGTGTTGACCTCCCACTCAAGGTTGGGGCCATAAGACTGCAGGGCTTCACGCAAAGGGCCGCCCTTGGCTGCCGCGTCGATGGCGGCCTGGTTGATCCAGGTACCGCTTACATCCAGGTCGGCGGGGTTACTGGCACAGCCACCGAGCAACAGGGCGAGCAACGAAGAGGCTACAAGCGCTTTGCGCATTACGAAATCCTTCTGAAACGAAGTCGGCGCAGCCTTTTGGGGCTGCGCCGGGTGTTTTACTCGATGACCAGAATGGCGTCCATCTCAACCTGTGCACCCTTTGGCAGGGCGGCCACGCCGATGGCGGCGCGGGCTGGGTAAGGTTGTTCGAAGTACTTGCCCATGATCTCGTTGACCTTGGCGAAGTGGCTGAGGTCGGTGAGGAAGATGTTCAGCTTGACGATGTCCTTGAACGAACCACCGGCAGCTTCAGCCACGGACTTGAGGTTTTCAAAGACCTGTACGGTCTGGGCTTCGAAGCCTTCAACCAGTTCCATGGTCTTTGGGTCCAGCGGGATCTGGCCGGACATGTAGACGGTGTTGCCCGCCTTGATCGCCTGGGAATAAGTGCCGATGGCGGCTGGAGCTTTATCGCTGGTGATAACTGTCTTGGTCATGAATGACTCCTTGTAATGGATCGGTTATGCACGCATGCGGGTGATGCGGATCACACCGGTCAAGGCGCGCAACTTTTTGATCACGCGGGCCAGGTGCACACGGTCGTGCACGCTGACCACCAGTTGGACCACGCTGATGCGACCATCGCGTTCGTCCATGCTGATTTTCTCGATATTGCCGTCGGCGGCGTTGACGCTGCTGGCCAGCAGGGCGATGAGGCCGCGCTGGTGTTCCAGCTCAACCCGCAGCTCGACGTTGAATTCGCCGGTGACATCCTTGGCCCACGAGAGCTGGATGCATTTTTCCGGGTTGTGGCGGATTTCGGTGATGTTGCGGCAGTTGTCCAGGTGCACCACCATGCCTTTGCCCGCGGACAAGTGGCCGACAATCGGGTCGCCCGGGATCGGCGTGCAACATTTGGCGTAGCTGAGCACCAGGCCCTCGGTGCCGCGAATTGCCAGCGGGCCTTCAGGGCTCGGCAACTGTTCGCCTTCGCCCAGCAGGCGGCGCGCAACCACGTAAGCCATGCGGTTGCCCAGGCCGATATCTTCCAACAGGTCTTCGATGGTTTCCTGGCGGTACTCATGGAGCATCGCTTGCACGCGCTCTTGCGGGATCTTGTCCAGGGCGCTGTCGAAGCCGTTGAGCACTTTGTTCAGCAGGCGTTCGCCCAGGCTGATGGATTCGGAGCGGCGCTGCAATTTCAGCGCGTGGCGAATATGCGTACGCGCCTTGCCGGTGACCACAAAGTTGAGCCAGGCCGGGTTGGGGCGAGCGCCCGGTGCGCTGACGATCTCCACCGTGGAACCGCTTTGCAGTGGTTCGGACAGCGGGGCCAGGCGCCGGTTGATGCGACAGGCGATGCAGCTGTTGCCGACATCGGTGTGCACTGCGTAGGCAAAGTCGACCGCCGTGGAGCCTTTGGGCAGCTCCATGATCCGGCCTTTGGGCGTGAACACGTAGACCTCGTCCGGGAACAGGTCGATCTTCACGCTTTCGATAAATTCCAGGGAGTTGCCGGCACGTTGCTGCATTTCCAGCACGCCCTTGACCCATTGGCGCGCACGGGCATGGGTGCCTTTGGGCTGCTCGTCGCCGCTGGACTTGTACAGCCAGTGGGCGGCGATGCCGTTGTTGGCCATCTCTTCCATTTCGCGGGTGCGGATCTGGATCTCGATCGGCACGCCGTGCATGCCAAACAGGGTGGTATGCAGCGACTGGTAGCCGTTGGCCTTGGGAATTGCGATGTAATCCTTGAACCGGCCCGGCAGCGGCTTGTACAAATTATGTACAGCGCCCAGCACGCGGTAGCAGGTATCGACCTTGTCGACGATGATCCGGAACGCGTACACGTCCATGATCTCGTTGAAGGCCCGGCGCTTGCCGCGCATCTTCTTGTAGATGCCGTAAATGTGCTTTTGCCGACCGCTGACCTCGCCCTCGATCTCGTCGATCGCCAGGCAATGGCTCAGGGACTCTTCGATCTTGTTGACGATTTCCTTGCGATTGCCCCGTGCGCGCTTGACCGCCTGGTAGATGCGCGCCGAACGCATGGGGTGCATGGCTTTAAAGCCGAGGTCTTCGAATTCGATACGAATGGCGTGCATGCCCAGCCGGTTGGCGATGGGCGCATAGATTTCCAGGGTTTCCTTGGCGATGCGTCGGCGCTTTTCGCCGGACAGCACTTCCAGCGTGCGCATGTTGTGCAGCCGGTCGGCCAGCTTGACCAGGATCACCCGAATGTCTCGGGCCATGGCCATGGCCATCTTCTGGAAGTTTTCCGCCTGGGCTTCGGCCTTGGTCTCGAAGTTCATCTGGGTCAGCTTGCTGACCCCATCGACCAGTTCGGCCACGGTTTCGCCAAATTGCGCACTGAGCGCTTCCTTGGCAATGCCGGTGTCTTCGATCACGTCATGCAGCATCGCGGCCATCAGGCTCTGATGGTCCATGTGCATGTCGGCAAGAATATTGGCCACCGCAAGAGGATGGGTGACATACGCCTCGCCACTGCGGCGGCGCTGGCCGTCGTGGGCTTGTTCGGCATAGAAATACGCTCGGCGAACCAGGTTGACCTGGTCGGCGCCGAGGTAGGCCGATAAGCGATCGGCGAGGGCGTCTATGCTCGGCAAAGTGTGAACTCCTGCCGATGGCTGTGACCCCGCGCCGTGCTACGTCGACCAGGCATAGGCTTAGACGTCCTCGTTGGACTCGCCTTCGAACGCTGCAAACAGCGGTTCGTCTTCAACGATTTCGGCGTTGGCGATGAACTCGTAGCTCATCAGGCCTTCAGCGATTTCACGCAGGGCTACAACGGTAGGCTTGTCGTTTTCCCACTGGACCAGGGGCTCTTTGCCGCCAGTGGCCAGTTGACGGGCACGCTTGGTAGAGAGCATGACCAGCTCAAAGCGGTTATCCACGTGTTCTAGGCAGTCTTCAACGGTTACGCGGGCCATGGTATTCCTCGGAGCGAATGCAAGATGCGCGCTGCCCGGTTGGGCGAGCGGACTGAGCAGTTTAAAAAATCACCAGCGTTTAGGGAAGCGCTGATTTTTGGCAGGCCTTCGCAAAACCGCTACAAGTGCCAATGTAAGGCCCTTGCAGCTGTTTTGGGAAGAGCCAATCAGCCGAGCAATTCGGCGAGTAATTTGCCGAAACGTTGCTGTTGGCGCTTTTGCTGCAGTTGGTTGGCGCGGAAAATCGCCTTCAAATCGTCCAGTGCGTGGGCAAAGTCATCATTGATGATCAGGTAGTCGTAGTCGACGTAGTGGCTCATTTCGCTGACGGCCTCACGCATGCGCCCCTCGATGATCTCGTCGCTGTCCTGGCCGCGGTTGGTCAGGCGCTGGTGCAGGGCTTGGAGCGAGGGCGGCAGGATGAAGATGGAGCGAGCCTTGGGCATCAGTTGGCGCACTTGTTCGGCGCCCTGCCAGTCGATTTCCAGGATCAGGTCGTGGCCTTCGTCCAGGGTCTGCTGCAGGTGGCTTTGCGAGGTGCCATAGAGATTGCCGAACACTTCGGCGCGCTCGAGGAAGTCACCGTGTTCGATCATCTTGACGAACTCGGTACGCTCGACGAAGTGATAGTGCACGCCGTCTACCTCGCCCGGGCGCATGGCGCGGGTGGTGTGGGAGACCGAAATGCGGATCTGCTCGTCGGCGTCGGTCAAGGCCTTGACCAGGCTGCTCTTGCCCGCGCCCGAAGGGGCGGAAATGATGTAAAGGGTGCCGGTGCTGTGGGTCATGGAGGGTGCCTTACTCAATATTCTGTACTTGTTCGCGCATTTGCTCGATCAACACTTTGAGGTTGACCGCCGCCGTGGTGCTGCGCGGGTCGAACGCCTTGGAGCCCAGTGTATTGGCTTCGCGGTTGAGTTCCTGCATCAGGAAGTCCAGGCGCCGACCGGCGGCACCGCCCGACTTGAGTACGCGGCGCACTTCAAGGATATGGGTACTCAGGCGGTCGAGTTCTTCGGCCACGTCGCTCTTCTGTGCGAGCAGGACCATTTCCTGTTCCAGGCGCGTCGGGTCGAGGTCGGCCTTCATGTCGGTGAAGCGGTCTAGGACCTTCTGGCGCTGGGTGGCGAGCATCTGCGGTACCAGTTCACGCAGGGTCACTACGTCGGCTTCGATCGATGTCAGCCGCTCGCTGATCAGGCGCGCCAGTTCGGTGCCTTCGCGCTCACGGCCGGCCTTGAGTTCCTTCAGGCCCTGGTTGAACAGGGCGAGGGCTTCGGCATTCAGGGCCTGTGGGTCAGCCGCGTCGGCCACCAGCACGCCGGGCCAGGCCAATACTTCCAGAGGGTTCAATGCGGCCGGCTGCTTGATCAGGCCGGCGATGGTTTCGGCAGCGGCCACCAGTTGGGCGGCGCGGTCGCGGTCGACCTGCAGCGGCTTGCCGGTGGTTTCTTCGGTAAAGCGCAGGGTGCATTCCAGCTTGCCACGGGAAATGCCCTGGCGCAGCGCTTCACGCACGGCGCCTTCGAGGTCGCGGAACGACTCTGGCAGGCGCAGGTGCGGCTCCAGGTAACGGCTGTTGACCGAGCGCAGTTCCCAGCTGAGGGTGCCTTGGGTCCCGGCTTTTTCGACACGGGCGAAGGCGGTCATGCTGTGCACCATGGAGGTACCTCGCGTTGGATAAATAGAAATTGGCCAGGCCGACCTGTAGGAGCGAGCTTGCTCGCGAAGAACGCAAGGCGCCGCGCTGAATCAGGAAGCCCCGTAATTGTTGGCGTTTTTCGCGAGCAAGCTCGCTCCTACAGTCTGGAGGCGCAGGATTGTAGCGCAGTGGGAGGTAGGCGCCCAAACCCGGGCATTGGTAACCGGATTTTTTAGAAGTGCCCCGAACCGGCTTGCGGCTCTATAATGCTCGGCAGTTTTTCGTCCTCAGTACAGGTATCCCCTATGAAACGTCCAAGTGGTCGCGCTGCCGATCAGCTCCGCTCGATCCGCATCACCCGCAACTACACCAAACACGCCGAGGGATCCGTACTGGTCGAGTTTGGCGATACCAAGGTCATCTGCACTGTCAGCGTCGAAAACGGCGTGCCGCGCTTCCTCAAGGGCCAGGGCCAGGGTTGGTTGACCGCTGAATACGGCATGCTGCCGCGCGCCACTGGCGAGCGTAACCAGCGTGAAGCCAGCCGTGGCAAGCAAGGCGGGCGTACCCTGGAAATCCAGCGCTTGATCGGCCGTTCCCTGCGTGCTGCCCTGGATATGTCCAAGCTGGGTGACGTGACCCTCTACGTCGACTGCGACGTGATCCAGGCAGATGGCGGCACCCGCACGGCGTCCATCACCGGCGCCATGGTGGCCCTGGTCGACGCACTGAAAGTGATCAAGAAGCGTGGCGGCCTGAAAGCGGGTGACCCGCTCAAGCAGATGATCGCCGCTGTGTCGGTTGGCATGTACCAGGGCGAGCCTGTGTTGGACCTGGACTACCTGGAAGACTCGGCCGCCGAGACCGACCTCAACGTGGTCATGACCAGCACCGGTGGTTTCATCGAAGTGCAGGGCACTGCCGAAGGCGCGCCATTCCAGCCGGCTGAGCTGAACGCCATGCTGGCCTTGGCCCAGAAAGGCATGACCGAAATCTTTGAATTGCAGAACGCCGCGCTGGCTGACTGAGCCGGCCCCAAGGAGAAGCGCCATGAATGACAGCCAGTTGCCGGTCCCGGCCCCGTCCAAGGAAGTACGCCAGTGGGCAATGTTGTGTCATTTTGCGGCATTCCTGGGGTTGGTATTCCCCTTCGGCAGCTTGCTGGGGCCGTTGATCCTGTGGCAATTCAAGAAGGACATGGACCCGCTCATCGATGACCAGGGCAAGGAGGCGCTGAATTTCCAGATCACCGTGGCGATCGCCTGGCTGGTGTGCCTCTTGTTGGGCTTCGTGGTTGTTGGCTTCTTGCTGATGACCGTGCTGGTGATCGGGGCGTTGATACTGACGATCATCGCCGGTATCAAGGCCAACAAAGGCATTGCCTATCGCTATCCGTGGACCTGGCGCCTGGTCAAGTAACCGAACGGCCACAAAAAAACCGACATCAGTGTCGGTTTTTTTGTGCCTGGAAAACGACCTCAGATGGTCAATGTCCAGTCGTAGTCCACGATCAGCGGCGCGTGCTGCGAGAAGCGCGGCTGGCGCGGCAGGCGTGCACTGCGTACGAACCGGCGCAGGCCTGGGGTCAGCAGCTGGTAGTCGAAACGCCAGCCCAGGTTGAGCATCTCAGCCTGTTCGTTATCTGGCCACCAGCTGTACTGGTCGCCTTCGCGGCTGACTTCGCGCAGGGCATCGACATAACCCATGTTGCCGACAATCTCGTCCATCCAGGCGCGTTCCGGCGCCAGGAAGCCTGGGGATTGCTGGCTGTCGCGCCAGTTCTTGATATCCAGCTTCTGTTGCGCCACGTACAGCGAGCCACAATAAATGTACTCGCGACGTTTACGTCGCTGTTTATCCAAGTAACGGGCGAAATCGTCCATTAGCTTGAATTTCTGGTTCAAGTCTTCATCGCCGTTCTGCCCGGAAGGAAGCAGCAAGGTCGCGATGCTGACCTTGTCGAAATCGGCTTGCAGGTAACGCCCGTAGCGGTCGGCTGTCTCGAAGCCGAGGCCGCTGATGACCGCCTTGGGTTGCAACCGCGAGTACAAAGCCACGCCACCTTGGGTGGGCACTTCGGCATCGCAGGCATAAAGGAAGTAGCCATCCAGTTGGAAGGCTGGGTCGTCCAGTTCAAAGGCGGAGGCACGGGTGTCCTGCAGGCAGATGACGTCGGCATTCTGTGCTTGCAGCCAACTGAGCAAACCACGCTCGACTGCAGCCTGAATACCATTAACGTTCACACTGATGATCCGCATAAATGGCCCCAAAAATCGCGTGCGTGTATGATACACGCCGTCCACCCAATTAGCTAAATCCGTGGTATCTGAGGCTTTTTTCATGCAGGCGTATCAGCGCGATTTCATTCGTTTTGCCATCGATCGCGGCGTTTTACGCTTCGGTGAGTTCACCCTCAAGTCCGGGCGCACCAGCCCGTACTTCTTCAATGCGGGCCTGTTCAACTCAGGTTCGGCCCTGGCTCAGCTGGGCCGTTTCTATGCGGCAGCCATCGTTGAGAGCGGTATTTCCTTCGACGTACTCTTTGGCCCGGCCTACAAGGGTATTCCCCTGGCAGCGGCGACGGCGGTAGCGCTGGCGGAGCATCACGGGCAGGACTTGCCGTGGTGTTTCAACCGTAAGGAAGCCAAGGCCCATGGTGAAGGTGGCAGCCTGGTCGGCGCGCCATTGACCGGCGAGGTGCTGATCATCGATGACGTGATCACCGCGGGTACTGCTATCCGTGAAGTGATGCAGATCATCGCTTCCCAGGACGGCGCCAAGGCTGCCGGTGTACTGATCGCCTTGAACCGTCAGGAACGCGGCAACGGTGAGTTGTCGGCGATCCAGGAAGTGGAGCGTGACTTCGGCATTCCGGTGGTGAGCATCGTGTCGTTGAACCAGGTGTTGCAGTTCCTGGAAGATGACCCGCAGCTCAAGCAGCATTTGCCGGCGGTGCGTGCCTACCGCGAGCAGTTCGGCGTCTGACACTGAATCCTGTGGGAGCGGGCTTGCCCGCGATAGCGGTGTGTCAGGCGGTGCATTTTAGAATGTACTGCCGTCATCGCAGGCAAGCCAGCGCCCACATTTGAACTGTGTACAAACAAAAAGCCCCGCTCAATTCGATTGAGCGGGGCTTTTTGCTTTGCAGCGGTTAAGGACGCTTGCGGTTACTGATCAGCGTGCCCACACCAGTATCGGTGAAGATTTCCAGCAGGATTGCATTTGGCACGCGGCCATCCAGGATCAGCGAGCTGCCGACGCCGCCCTGCACCGCTTCCAGTGCGCAACGGATCTTCGGCAACATGCCGCCGTAGATGGTGCCGTCGGCGATCAGGTCGTCTACCTGCTGGGTAGTCAAGCCGGTCAGTACCTTGCCTTCCTTGTCCATCAAGCCGGCGATGTTGGTCAGCAGCATCAGCTTTTCAGCCTTCAGTGCTTCCGCCACCTTACCGGCTACCAGATCGGCGTTGATGTTATAGGACTCGCCATTAGCACCCACGCCGATCGGCGCAATTACCGGGATGAAGTCGCCCTTGACCAGCAGGTTGAGCAAATCGGTGTTGATGCCGATGACTTCGCCCACCTGGCCGATGTCGATGATTTCCGGCTGGGTCATCTCCGGCGTCTTGCGGGTCACGGTCAGTTTCTTGGCGCGGATCAGTTCCGCATCCTTGCCGGTCAGGCCGATGGCGCTGCCGCCGTGGCGGTTGATCAGGTTGACGATGTCTTTGTTGACCTGGCCGCCGAGGACCATTTCCACCACGTCCATGGTTTGCGCGTCAGTGACGCGCATGCCATCGATGAAGTGACTCTCGATGGACAACCGCTTGAGCAGGTCGCCGATTTGCGGGCCGCCGCCGTGGACGACCACGGGGTTGATCCCTACGGCCTTCATCAGCACGATGTCGCGCGCAAAGCCGGTTTTCAGCTCATCGCTTTCCATGGCATTGCCGCCGTACTTGATCACCAGCGTCTTGCCGACGTAGCGTCGAATATAAGGCAACGCTTCGGACAGGACCTTGGCGGTGTTGGCAGCGGCTTCGCGTTCGAGGGTCATTCAGGGCTCCGGGCAAAAAATCAGAACGGTAATTGGAGATCAGGGGCAACACGTTTCAACTGGGCGTGGAACACGTCCTTGATGCGCTGCAACTCAGCCTCGGTATCCGCCTCGAAACGCAGGACCAGCACCGGTGTGGTGTTGGACGCGCGAACCAGGCCCCAGCCTTTGGCGTAATCGACTCGCACACCATCAATGGTGGTCAGGTTGGCGCCTTCACCCCATTGCGCATCGTGCAATGCGTCAATGATGCTGAATTTGCTCTCCTCGGTCACATGGATATTGATCTCTGGCGTAGAAATATCATTCGGGAAGGTCTGAAACAGCTCTTCGGCCGTGGATTTCTCCTTGCTGAGGATCTCCAGCAGGCGAGCGGCACTGTAGATACCATCGTCAAACCCGAACCAACGTTCTTTGAAGAACACGTGACCGCTCATTTCACCGGCCAACAGCGCGCCGGTTTCCTTCATTTTCTTTTTGATCAACGAGTGACCGGTCTTCCACATTAGCGGGCGACCACCGTATTCCTTGATCAATGGCGTCAGGCGACGCGTGCATTTCACATCGAAGATGATCTCGGCGTTGGCATTGCGCGCAACCACGTCTCGAGCAAACAGCATCAACAGGCGGTCCGGGAACACGATCTCGCCGGTTTCGGTCACCACGCCCACACGGTCGCCGTCGCCATCGAAGGCCAGGCCGACGTCGGCGCCTGTTTCCTTGACCTTGGCAATCAGGTCCACCAGGTTTTCCGGTTTGCCCGGGTCTGGGTGATGGTTGGGGAAGTTGCCGTCCACTTCGCAGAACAGTGGGATCACTTCGCAGTTCAGGGCTTCGAGCAATTGCGGGGCAATCACACCCGCTGCGCCGTTGCCGCAGTCCACCACGACTTTCAAGCGGCGGGCGAGCTTGACGTCACGGGTGATTTCATCGGAGTAGCGTTGCAGGATGTCAACCTTGGTGATGGTCCCTGTGCCGCGGGTCAGGTCGTTGGTCTTCAGGCGGGTGTGCAGGGCCTGGATCTGCTCATTGGCCAGGGTGTCGCCAGCGATGACGATCTTGAAGCCGTTGTAGTCCGACGGGTTGTGGCTGCCGGTAAGCATGACCCCGGATTTGCCCGCCAGTACGTTGGCGGCGTAGTACAGCGCGGGGGTTGGCACCAGACCGACGTCGCTGACGTGGCAGCCGCTGTCAGCCAGGCCCTGGATCAGTTGCTCGACCAGCTCCGGGCCAGACAAGCGGCCGTCACGGCCTACCGAAACGTTGGGTTCGCCTTGGGCCAGACTCTGGGAGCCGATGGCGCGGCCGATCCAGTAGGCGGTTTCGGCGGTCAGGGTCTTGGGGACCACACCACGGATGTCATAGGCGCGAAAAATGCTGTCGGGAAAGGTCGGGGCTACGCGGGCTGCGGTACTCATCGCGGGGGAAACTCCATCTGAAAGGGGGCAAGGCGGGCCTGATGTGGCTGGCCGGCAGGCTCAAACTGAAGGGTATGACGGCGTTTTCGGCAGAGAGTTCGTGGTGTAAAAATGCCATCGGCGCTTCGGCGCTAGCATTATTTTTACGTAGTCCTTTGATTTCATTAGAGAAATCTCGATGATTATTTCCGCGCATTCTTCATCCTGAAAAGCCGGGCGGTGGCGCGTGGCCGGACGATTGCATCCGGCCACGTTCAGCTTAGTCAGTGACTGCCGGAGTGCCCAAAACCGCCTGCGCCGCGTTGGGTTTCGTCGAATTCCTGCACCAATTCAAAATGCGCCTGCACCACCGGCACCAATACCAGTTGGGCGATGCGCTCGCCGACGGCGATGTTGAAAGCAGTCTGGCCACGGTTCCAGCACGACACCATCAACTCGCCCTGGTAGTCGGAGTCGATCAGGCCGACCAAGTTGCCGAGCACGATGCCATGTTTGTGACCCAGGCCGGAGCGCGGCAGGATCAGCGCCGCCAAGCCAGGATCGCCGACATAGATCGACAGGCCAGTGGGAATCAGGATGGTTTGGCCCGGCTCAAGGACGGTGTCCTCTTTGAGCATGGCGCGCAGGTCCAGGCCGGCGGAACCCGGCGTGGCGTACGCCGGCAGAGGGAATTCGTTGCCGAGGCGTGGGTCGAGAATCTTGGCTTGCAAAGCGTGCATGGACATTAAACCTGGTTCAGCCGTTGGGCGATAAAAGAGATCAGTTGGCGGGCAATCTTGCCCTTGCTGGTCTGGGCGAAAAGGGTGGCGTGCAGTTCGCGGTCGATCACGCTGCACGCATTTTCCTCGCTGTTGAAGCCGATGCTCGGGTTGGCGACATCATTGGCAACGATCAGGTCGAGGTTTTTGTCTTTCAGTTTGCGTGCGGCGTAGTCCAGCAGGTGCTCGGTCTCGGCAGCGAAACCGACGCTGAACGGACGGTCTGGACGGGTTGCGATGGTGGCCAGGATGTCCGGGTTACGCACCATTTGCAGGAGCAGGCCGTCGCCGCTCGTAGGGTCTTTCTTGAGCTTCTGCGGGGCCACGACCTCCGGGCGGTAATCCGCAACCGCTGCCGAGGCGATAAACAGGTCGCAGGGAATGGCGGCTTCGCAGGCCGCCAACATGTCCCGGGCGCTGACTACGTCGATCCGCGTGACGCGATCAGGGGTCGGCAGATGCACGGGACCTGTGATCAGTGTGACCCGTGCGCCTGCCTCGACCGCGGCTTCTGCCAACGCGAAGCCCATTTTTCCTGAGCTATGGTTGGTGATGTAGCGGACCGGGTCGATGTTTTCCTGGGTTGGGCCAGCGGTGATCAGCACGTGCTTGCCGGTCAGGGCCAGGTGCTGGAAGCACTCGGCGGCGCATTGTGCGAGGTCCGTGGCTTCGAGCATGCGGCCCAGGCCGACGTCGCCGCAGGCCTGGCTGCCGGACGCCGGGCCGAACACCTTGAGGCCGCGGGTTTGCAGGAGTTGGGTATTGGCTTGGGTGGCCGGGTCGCGCCACATGGCCTGGTTCATGGCCGGAGCGATAGCGACGGTGGCGTCGGTGGCCAATACCAGGGTGGTGAGCAGGTCATCGGCAATGCCCTGGGCCAGGCGGGCGATCAGGTCGGCAGTGGCCGGGGCGATCAGCACCAGGTCGGCCCATTTGGCCAGTTCGATATGGCCCATGGCGGCTTCTGCTGCCGGGTCCAGCAGGTCGAGGTGAACCGGGTGACCGGACAGGGCTTGCATGGTCAGCGGGGTGATGAACTCACTGCCACCACGGGTCATGACCACGCGCACTTCGGCGCCCTGGTCCAGGAGCCTGCGAACCAACTCTGCGCTCTTGTAGGCGGCAATGCCGCCGCCGACGCCGAGAACGATGCGTTTCCGATACAGACGCTGCATTGGTTTGCCTTTCCAGTTCAGTGATGCCAGTTCAGTGACGCCTGCGATGACCCCTCCCCAGGTGAAATCGCCGGCAAAAAAGAGGGTCCTACGATAACACAGCGCCCGCCGGGCAACAGCGGAGCAGATACAGGGAGGTGGGATGAGTATTCGTGATTGGCCCGTGGCGGAGCGTCCGCGGGAGAAATTATTGGAAGGCGGCGCAGCGAGCCTGTCCGATGCCGAGCTGTTGGCGATTTTCCTGCGTACGGGGGTTGCCGGCCGAAGTGCGGTGGATCTGGCGCGCCATCTGTTGGCGCAATTCGGTGGCCTGCGCCCGTTACTGGAGGCCAGCCAGACGTTGTTCAGCCAGCATCTGGGGCTGGGCCCGGCGAAGTTCGCCCAACTGCAGGCGGTGCTGGAAATGTCCCGGCGCCACTTGGCTGAGCGCTTGCGGGCTGACTCGGTGCTGGAGAGCCCGTTGGCCGTGCGCGAGTACCTCAAGGCGCTGCTGCGCCATGAGCCCCATGAGATATTCGGCTGCCTGTTTCTGGACTCAAAGCATCGGGTGCTGGGGTTCGAGGTCATTTCCCAGGGCACCATCGACGCTGCGATTGTCTATCCGCGACAAGTGGTCAAGCGCGCCTTGGCGTACAACGCGGCGGCGTTGATCCTGTGCCACAACCACCCGTCGGGGAGCGCGGAGCCCAGCGCGGCTGATCGAAAATTGACCAAGCTGCTGCAGAAGGCGCTGGACGTGGTGGATGTGCGGGTGCTGGACCATATCATCGTGGGCGATGGCGACCCGCTGTCGATGGCTGAATACGGTTGGCTGTAACGGCCCTGCCTCTGTAGGAGCGAGCAAGTTCGCTCCTACAGGTGGGAGTGTGCCTTAGGGCTTGAGGCTGACTTTCGAATAGTCCTGGCGCCCGAACGGGCTTACCTGGTACCCCTGGATGTTCTTGCGGGTCAAGGCAAACGCCGTCGGATGCGCCAGTGGCAGCCACAGCGCCTGTTGCTGGATCTGCGCCTGGGCCTGCTGATACAGCTTGCTGCGCACACCTTGCTCACTGGTGGTTTTGCCCGCGCTGATCAACTTATCCAGGGTGGGGTCGCAATAGCGGGCAAAGTTGGTGCCGGACTTCACCGCTGCGCATGAGAACTGCGGCGTCAGGAAGTTATCCGGGTCGCCGTTGTCGCCGGCCCAGCCCATGAACAGCAAGTCGTGCTCGCCGGCCTTGGCGCGGCGGATCAACTCGCCCCATTCGATCACGCGAATCTCGGCCTGGATGCCAACCTTGGCCAGGTCGGCCTGCAACAGTTGGGCGCCGAGGTTTGGGTTGGGGTTCAGCAGGCTGCCCGTAGGGCGGGTCCATATTGTGGTCTTGAAGCCGTCCTTGAGCCCGGCGCGGCCCAGCAGCGCCTTGGCTTTGGCGAGGTCCTGCGGGTAGCCTGGCAACTCCTTGGCATAGCTCCAGGTGTTCGGCGGGTAGACACCGTTGGCTGCTTCGGCGGTGCCTTCGAACACGGCCTTGAGGTAGCTGCCCTTATCAAAGGCCAGGTTGATCGCCTGGCGCACTTCGGGCTTGTCCAGCGGTGGGTGCTGGCTGTTGATGGCGACGAACGCGGTCATGAAGGCGGCGGTTTTTTCCACCTTCAGCGCCGAGTCTTTTTCGGCCTCGCCCACATCCAGGGGCTTGGGTGACAGGGCGATCTGGCATTCATCGCGGTGCAGCTTCTGCAGGCGTACGTTGGCGTCCGGGGTGATGGCGAAAATCAGGTTATCCACCGCCGGTTTGCCGGCGAAGTAGTCCGGGTTGGCCTTGTAACGCACCACGGCATCTTTCTGGAAACGCACGAACACAAACGGGCCGGTGCCGATTGGCTGGCTGTTGAGCTTCTCGGGTGTGCCGGCCTTGAGCAATTTATCGGCATATTCAGCCGGATAGATCGAGGCAAAGCCCATGCTCAGTGCTGGTAAGAAGGTGGAGTCGGCATGGTCGAGGGTGAAGCGCACGGTCAGTGGGTCAAGGGCGTCGATTTTCTTGACCAGTGTGGGCAATTGCAGGGATTGGGCGTGAGGAAAGCCGCTCTGGGCGATCTTGTGCCACGGGTTGGCCGGGTCGAGCATGCGCTCGAAGCTGAAGCGCACGTCTTCGGCGGTCAAGGTGCGGCTTGGGCTGAAATAACTGGTGCGATGGAATTTCACATCGGGGTGCAGTTTGAAGGTGTACGTCAGCCCATCGGGCGACACTTCCCAGCTGTCTGCAAGGCTCGGTACCAACTTGCCACTGGCCGCGTCGAATTCCACTAAACGGTTCATCAGCACGTCGGCCGAGGCGTTGGTGGTGGTCAGTGAGTTGTACTGCACCACATCGAAGCCTTCGGGGCTGGCCTCGGTGCATACGCTCAAGTTGGTGGCCGCAACGGCCATCGGCGCAATAAAGAGAGGGGCAAGCAATAGCGGTAGGGCAGCGAGGCGCATATTCGGTTTCCTGTGCAGATCGAAGGCCCATCTGCGAGTGCAGTCTGGAAAAAGCCTACCGTAGAGGTCTGATTGATAAATGACTAGCCCATTTTTGCCTGTGCTTTTGGCCAAAATGCTGTTTTGATGGCGCCTCAGCGTGTTTCGCCGTGCACTTCCCTGTGACCGCAGGCGTTGTAAATCATTCTGTGCGACGAGCGGTCGGCTGTTACAGCGGCCCCTCCTGGCAGCGGTTCAGGCACTTGTGGCCAAGATTTACGCTGCTAAAAGTACACAGGTTGTTGTTGCACTGGGGTCTTTCTGGTATAAAGCAGCGCTCTTTTCTAGGGGCCCGGTTCCTTCACTGTAGGTGTAGCCGGTAAGACCCTAAAGAAACGCGGCGCCTGGCGCCAAATGACTGAGAGATTAAGCGGCCAACCCATGCCGGGTTGGGCATGTGGTTTTAGAGGGCTGAGGCATGTCGAGAGTCTGTCAAGTTACCGGTAAGGGTCCGGTGACTGGGAATAACATTTCCCACGCAAATAACAAAACCCGTCGTCGTTTCCTGCCGAACCTGCAGCATCACCGCTTCTGGGTTGAAGAAGAGAAACGTTTCGTGCGTCTGCGCGTATCTGCTAAAGGCATGCGTATTATCGACAAGCGTGGCATCACTGTCGTGCTGGCCGAAATCCGCGCCGCTGGCAAGATCTAAGGAGCTCTATCATGCGTGAATTGATTCGAATGATCTCTAGCGCCGGTACTGGTCACTTCTACACTACCGACAAGAACAAGCGTACTACCCCGGACAAGCTCGAAAAGAAAATGTTCGACCCGCGCGTTCGCAAGCACGTGATCTACAAAGAAGGCAAAATCAAGTAATTGATTTTCCTCCTTGTGAAAAAAAGCCCGTATCTCACGATGCGGGCTTTTTTTTGCCTGATCGTTCCCACGCTCTGCTGATCGTTCCCACGCTCTGCGTGGGAATGCCGTCTCGGACGCTTAGCGTCCCGTTGTCGATCAACCAATGATCAGGCTTTCTCTTCAAACACCACGTAGATCTTGCGGCACGCTTCCAGCACTTCCCAGGTACCGCTGAAACCGGCAGGGATCACAAAGCGATCGCCTGCCCGCAGGGTCTTGGCATTCCCCTCGGCATCACGCAACACCGACACGCCTTGCACGATCTCGCAGTACTCATGCTCGGTGTAGTTGACCTTCCACTGGCCCACTTCACCTTCCCAGACGCCGGCGTTCATCTGGCCGCATGGGCTGTTGTAGTGGTTGTAGAGTGTCTGCTCGGGATCGCCCTTGAGGATTTTCTCGGCGGCAGGGCGGTAGCGTTCGGGGGCGGTGTTGGCTTGGCTGAAATCGACGATGTCCTGGATGCTCATGTGCATTTCCCGTCTGGCCTGCGGTTGGAGAGTCCAAAGTCTATGTTTATTAAAATGAACATCGCAAGGGCGTTTGCCGCCGTTATGTCAAATATATTGAAACATCCCCAGCCGCTGGTTTAGGGTGGCAGCTGCCTTGAGCCGAACAGCAGGCTGGTCGGGCAAGCATTCGTGATGGCGCCGGGATAAACCTCCCAGGCCCTTGTATTCAATAAGAGGAGGACACTCGTATGACCACCCTGACCCGTGCCGACTGGGAACAACGCGCCAAGGCTCTGAAGATCGAAGGCCGCGCCTATATCAATGGCGAATACACCGCCGCCGTTTCCGGTGACACCTTCGAATGCATCAGCCCGGTGGATGGGCGCTTGCTGGCCACTGTCGCCAGCTGTGATGCCAGCGATGCCCAGCGCGCCGTGGAAAATGCGCGTGCCACTTTCAATTCCGGCGTGTGGTCGCGCCTGGCACCGGCCAAGCGCAAGTCCGTCATGATCCGTTTCGCCGCGCTGCTCAAGGCCAACGCCGAAGAGCTGGCGCTGCTTGAAACCCTGGATATGGGCAAGCCCATCAGCGATTCCCTGAACATCGACGTCCCCGGCGCGGCGCAAGCCCTGAGCTGGAGCGGCGAGGCGATCGACAAGATCTACGACGAAGTCGCCGCCACGCCCCACGATCAACTGGGCCTGGTGACCCGCGAGCCCGTCGGTGTTGTTGGCGCCATCGTGCCGTGGAACTTCCCGTTGATGATGGCGTGCTGGAAACTCGGCCCGGCGCTGTCCACCGGCAACTCTGTCATCCTGAAGCCGTCCGAAAAATCCCCGCTCACCGCCATCCGCATCGCCGCGTTGGCCGTTGAGGCTGGTATTCCAAAAGGCGTGTTCAACGTGCTGCCTGGCTATGGCCACACCGTGGGTAACGCCCTGGCGGTGCACATGGACGTCGATACCCTGGTGTTCACGGGCTCCACCAAGATCGCCAAGCAACTGTTGATCCGCTCCGGCGAGTCGAACATGAAGCGTGTATGGCTGGAAGCCGGTGGCAAGAGCCCGAACATCGTGTTTGCCGACGCGCCGAACCTGCAAGCGGCGGCCGAATCCGCCGCCAGCGCCATTGCCTTCAACCAGGGCGAAGTCTGCACTGCCGGCTCGCGCCTGCTGGTCGAGCGTTCGATCAAAGACACCTTCCTGCCGCTGGTGATCGAGGCCCTCAAGGGCTGGAAACCCGGCAATCCACTGGACCCAGCCACCACTGTGGGTGCGTTGGTGGATACGCAGCAGATGAACACCGTGCTTTCGTACATTGAAGCCGGCCACGCCGACGGCGCCAAGCTGGTCGCGGGTGGCAAGCGCACCCTGGAAGAGTCCGGCGGCACCTACGTCGAGCCGACGATTTTCGACGGCGTGACCAATGCCATGAAGATCGCCCAGGAAGAGATCTTTGGCCCGGTCCTGTCGGTGATCACTTTCGACAGCGCCGAAGAAGCCATCGCCATCGCCAACGACACCCAATACGGCCTGGCTGCGGCGGTGTGGACGGCGGATATCTCCAAGGCACACCTGACGGCCAAGGCTCTGCGCGCCGGCAGCGTGTGGGTTAACCAGTACGACGGCGGCGACATGACCGCACCGTTCGGTGGTTTCAAGCAGTCGGGTAATGGCCGCGACAAGTCGCTGCATGCATTCGACAAGTACACCGAGCTGAAGGCGACCTGGATCAAGCTCTAAGCAACACTGCTGATCCCCTGTAGGAGCGAGCCTGTGTGGGAACTGGCTTGCCTGCGATAGCATCACTGAGGTGTGGCTGACACACCGAGGCGTCTGTATCGCAGGCAAGCCAGCTCCCACATAAGCTCGCTCCTACATTTCGTTTTGCGAAGCAGAATTATCCACAGGAGCGTGGCAATGCGTTGGGCGACATATTTCGCCGTGCTGGCCTCGGTACTCAGCGTTGGCCTGGCCCTGGGTGTCAGCATGCCGTTGGTATCCCTGCGTCTTGAAGGTTGGGGTTATGGCAGTTTCGCCATTGGCGTGATGGCGGCGATGCCGGCATTCGGCGTCCTGCTGGGCGCCAAGGTCTCCAGCCGCATGGCGTCCTGGCTCGGCACTGCCAACCTGATGCGCCTGTGCCTGTGGGCCGGTGCGGTGTCCATCGGCTTGCTGGCGATCCTGCCCAGCTACCCGGTGTGGCTGGTGCTCAGGCTGATGATCGGGGTGATCCTGACCATCGTATTTATCCTGGGTGAAAGCTGGATCAACCAATTGGTGGTCGAGCAGTGGCGTGGCCGCCTGGTGGCGCTCTACGGCTGCAGTTATGCCTTGAGCCAACTGTCGGGGCCGTTGCTGTTGGGCCTGATTGGCACCGACCATGACTACGGCTTCTGGGTCGGCGCGGGCCTTTTGGTGCTGGCGCCGCTGCTGTTGCTGGGACGTACCGGCGCGCCGACGGCGGATTCGTTCAGCGTGACCTTTGGCGACCTGTGGCGCTTTTGCCTAGGCCTGCCGGCGATTGCCTGGGCCGTGGCGTTGTTTGCTGCCTTCGAAGCGATGGTTCTGACGTTGTTGCCGGTGTACTGCCTGCAACAGGGTTTTACCGCTGAGATCGCCTTGGCGATGGTCAGCACGGTGGTGGTGGGCGATGCGTTGCTGCAATTGCCCATTGGCGCGCTGGCCGACTACCTGCCGCGACGCACTCTGTTTCTGGCCTGTGCACTGCTGTTGCTGGCGTCGAGCCTGGCGGTGCCGTTATTGATGCACACCTTGCTGATCTGGCCGGTGTGGGTGCTGTTCGGCGCCAGTGCCGGCGGGTTGTTCACCTTGTCGCTGATTTTGATTGGCGAGCGCTACCGCGACGATGCGTTGGTGCGTGCCAACGCTCACGTGGCGCAGCTGTGGGGCATTGGCTGCCTGATCGGGCCGCTGGTGGCAGGAGCGGGCAGCCAGTGGATCAACGGGCATGCGCTGCCGCTGTTGATGGCTGCCGGGGCGCTGGGGTTGGTGGTGCTGTTGCTGCGCCAGGGGGCTTTCGGCGCTACGCAGCCGGCCTGACCTTTAAACGCGGCCAATGTGGGAGCTGGCTTGCCTGCGATGACGGTTTGTCAGCCAGCTGATTTGTTGTCTGGCACACCGCTATCGCGGGCAAGCCCGGCTCCCACAGGTGATCCGCAGGGGTTTTAGAGCATGCGTTCCAGGCCAACACTGGTGGCGAACCAGGCGTTGAACCGCCGCCACCAACTGCCCGGTTCGCGCGTCAGAGTGTGCATCTGGCCGTTGTCTTCTGTCACCCACACCACTTGGCCGTCCTGCAGTTTGGCCTCATAGCTCAACGCTGGCGCCATACCTTCCAGCGCCAGGTTGCGCACGTGTTCGGCCAGTTCGGGGCTGTCCACCAGTACGCCGACTTCGGTGTTCCACAGCACTGAGCGCGGGTCGAAATTGAATGAGCCGATAAACGACTTTTCTCGATCGAAAATCATCGCCTTGCTGTGCAGGCTGGAGTCCGAGCCGCGCCAGCTGCCATGCCGAAACAGGTGCGGGCCGCTGCTTGCGCTGGGGTCGCCCGGTTGCCGGCGCAACTCATAGAGCTTTACTCCGTGCTCCAGCAGCGCCTTGCGATACGGCGCATAACCGCCGTGCACGGCCGGTACGTCGGTGGCTTCGAGGGCATTGGTCAGCAGGCGCACCGAAACACCCGCATCGGCACGCCCTGTGAGGTAGACCAGCCCAGGTTGGCCCGGTACGAAGTAAGCCGAAATCATGATCAGCTCATGGCTGACCCCCGCCAGCTCTGGCGCCAGCTGGGTGGTCAGCAACAGTCGCGGGTCGGGGTCGGCCTTGGCCAGTACCTTGCTCGGTGCGTCCCACAGCGCCTGGTTCCAGGCCCAGATCAACTCGCGGCGCCAGATGTCCATGCGGGGCTGGGTCTGGTACGTGCGCAGGCGGTTATACAGCGCATGGTTCTGCTGACGGGACTGAGCCAGGGAGGCTTCAAGGCGCCCGCGGGCGACGGCGAGGTCGACCTTGGAGGGTTTGTTCGAGACGAAGTCATCGATAGGCTTGCTCAGGGCGCTGTTCCAGTACTGGTCGAAGCTGTGACCCAATTGCTCGGCTACCGGCCCGACGCTGAGCATGTCGATGTCGGTGAAATTCAGGTTGGGTTCGGCGTCGAAATACTCGTCGCCCAGGTTGCGCCCGCCAACGATGGCCACGCTGTTATCGGCCAGCCACAGCTTGTTATGCATGCGCCGGTGTTGCAGTGACAGGTTGAATACACGGCCCATGGCGCGTGTAACGCCGGTGCTGCGCCCCAGGTGCAGCGGGTTGAACAGGCGTATCTGCACCTTGGGATGGGCGGCGAGGGTGGCGATGATCTGGTCGAGGCCATCGCTGGTGGTGTCGTCCAGCAGAATGCGTACGCGCACCCCGCGGTCGGCGGCCTTGAGCAGTTCGTCCACAAGCATGCGTGTGCTGATGCCGTCGTGCACGATGTAGTACTGCAAGTCGAGGCTGGTCTGGGCGTTGCGGATCAACTCGGCGCGGGCCATGAAGGCTTCACTGCTGTTGGGCAGCAAACGAAAGCCCGAGCGCCCTTGGTAGGGGGCGGCCTGGGCCTGGATCGAGCGACCGAACGAGGAGTCCTTCGCCGGCAGGGCATCGCTGGGGATGCGCGGGGTGTCGACCGTGGCGCAGCCGCCCAGGGCCAGAGCGGCCAGCAGGCAAAACGGTAAAAGCCGTCGAATCATCAAGGAAACTGCTTCCAGGTCAGGGCGGTTGTGGCATATGACGGCAATTGCTCGGGAAAGGTCAGTCCGCCGTCTCTTCCAGCATCTTGCCAGCGGCAGCACCTACCTTGCGCACGGCCTCTTCAATCTGCGCTGTTGGCTTGGCAGCGTAGTTCATGCGCAAGCAGTTACGGTACTTGCCGGAAGCGGAGAAGATACTGCCTACCGCCACCTGTACGCCTTGTTCCACCAGCACGCGGTTGAGCTTCAAGGTGTCGAAGCCCTCCGGCAGCTCGATCCATAACATAAAGCTGCCCTGGGGCCGGCTGGCACGCGTACCAGCGGGAAAATAACGGCTGACCCAATCCAGCATCAAGTCGCGATTACGTTGGTATTGGGTACGCATCCTGCGTAAATGCGGCTCGAAATGACCGCCTTTGAGGAATTCTGCAATGGCAATCTGCGGCTGTGTAGCCGTAGAACCGGTGCTGATGTATTTCATGTGCAGCACCCGTTCCAGATAGCGTCCCGGTGCGACCCAGCCAATGCGCAGACCGGGCGCCAGGGTTTTGGAGAACGAGCTGCACAGCAGCACACGCCCGTCTTCATCGAAGGATTTGATGGTGCGCGGGCGTGGGTAGCTGTAGGCCAGTTCGCCATACACATCGTCTTCGATAATCGCCACGTCAAAGCGCTGGGCCAGGGTCAGCAAGGCGCGTTTGC
Organism: Pseudomonas sp. KT_2_4; assembly: GCF_041410225.1. NCBI lineage: Bacteria > Pseudomonadati > Pseudomonadota > Gammaproteobacteria > Pseudomonadales > Pseudomonadaceae > Pseudomonas > Pseudomonas sp. KT_2_4. The sequence continues at coordinate 3,627,014 of NZ_CP166962.1, read as the reverse complement.
GCGCTTCCGGCATGATGTAGCCCAAGGGGTTGTTGCAGTTTGGGGTGAGCTGGATGACTTTGATCGGCCACTGTTCCAGCGCCAGTTCCAAGGCCTCCAGGCTGATGCCGGTGAGCGGGTCGGTGGGGATTTCCAGGGCTTTCATGCCCAGGCCCTTGAGGGTCTGCATGGCACCGTGGAAGCTGGGCGAATCCACCGCGACGATATCGCCAGGCTCACAAATGGCGTGAATGCTCGCGGAGAGGGCTTCGTGGCAACCGGTGGTGATCACGATGTCTTCGGCGCTCAGTTGGCAACCGGAGTCCAATGACAGCCGGGCGATTTGCTCACGCAGTTCCATACAGCCGAGGATATTGTCGTAATACAGCCCCGGCAGGTCTTGGCGCCGGCTGACACGGGCGAGGCTACGCAGCAGCGGCTTCAAGGTGGGCGACAATACATCCGGCATGCCCCGACCCATCTGTATGACGTCTTTGCGCGGCACCGCACGAATCAGTTCCAGCACCAGGTCCCACTGGGAGATTTCCACTGGGCGTTGGGCCGGGCGGCCAATCTCGGGCAGTGCCGGCAGTTCACGGCCCACCGGAACAAAATAGCCCGACTTGGGCTTGGGCATCGCCAGGCCGTTGTCTTCGAGCAACCGATACGCCTGCTGCACGGTGCTCAGGCTCACCCCATGTTCCACACTCAAGGCCCGCACCGAGGGCAGTCGATCGCCCGGACGATAGAAGCCCTGCTCAATGCGGGTGCCGAGCAATTCGGCGAGGTTGACGTAAAGAGTCATGGTGGTCGCTCCCGAGGGACCAGTACAGATAAAGGGAAAATACAGGATTCAGCCACGCATAGGGAGTATCTGTGTGGATCTAATAAAAGTTGGCTGAATCTGTAATGGTTCTGGCCGCCCGCGCATGCTGGTCACTCAAGGCAACAGGCCAATGAGGGGCAGTCAAATGAGCGGCATGAGCGATGTACGGCTGGCGTTACGCAGTCAGGAACTGGAAGCGGGGCAGGAGCAGGCGCTCACTGCCCCGGCGCCTGGCCGCTGGCATCTGTTCTGGCGCCGTCGCCATACGCGCAAGGCCCTGCTGGACCTGAGCCGCGAGCAGTTACGCGACATCGGGCTGACCGCCGAGCAGGCGCGCCGTGAGGGTTTGAAACCCTTCTGGCGCGATTGATCAGAGCAGTTCTTTGAGGCGGTGCCAGAGCATCCCCAGTGCCAGCAACGGCGAACGCAGGTGTTTGCCGCCGGGGAAGGTGATGTGTGGCACCTGAGCGAACAGATCGAAGCGCCCCTGTTGCTGGCCGCTGATGGCCTCGGCCAGCAGCTTGCCCGCCAGGTGCGTGGCGTTGAGGCCATGGCCGGCATAGGCCTGGGCGTAATACACGTTGGGTTGATCGGCCAGGCGGCCAATCTGCGGCAGGCGGTTGGCGCCGATGCCGATCATGCCGCCCCATTGGTAGTCGATTTTCACGTCTGCCAATTGGGGGAATACCTGCAGCATCTTCGGCCGCATGTAGGCGCCGATGTCCTTGGGGTCTCGACCGGAGTAGTGGCAGGCGCCGCCGAACAACAGGCGACGGTCGGCGGACAGGCGGAAGTAATCCACCGTCACGCGCTGGTCACACACGGCCATGTTCTGCGGTAACAGGCTGGTGGCTTGCGCCTCGCTCAAGGGCTCGGTGGCAATGATGTAGCTGCCGGCGGGCAACACCTTGCCGCTCAGTTGCGGGTTGAGCCCGTTCAGGTAGGCGTTGCAGGCCAGTACCAGGGTCTTGGCGCGCACAGTGCCTTGGGCGGTGTGCACCTTGACCTCATGGCCATAGTCGATACGGGTCACTTGGGATTGCTCGTACAGCGCCACGCCCAACTGCTGGGCAACGGCAGCCTCACCCAGTGCCAGGTTCAGCGGGTGCAGATGGCCGGAACCCATATCGATCATGCCGCCTACATAGCGCTCAGAGCCGATTACGGTGCCCATCTCGCTGGCTTGCAACAGGCGCACTTCGTGGCGGTAACCCAGGCTGCGCAGCTCTTCGGCATCCTCGGCCAGGCCCTGCAGGTCGCGGGGTTTATTGGCCAGGTCGCAGTAGCCCCAAGTCAGGTCACAGGGGATCTGGAAGCGCTCCACACGCTCGCGCACGATCTCCACGGCTTCCAGGCCCATCAGCTTCATTTGGCGCACGCCGTCGCTGCCGATCACCTGGGTGAACTGATCCAGCCCGTGGCCGACACCGCGAATCAACTGGCCGCCATTGCGCCCGCTGGCGCCCCAACCGATTTTGCGCGCCTCCAGCAACACCACGCGAAAGCCGCGCTCGGCCAATTCCAAGGCGGTGTTGAGCCCGGAGAACCCCCCGCCGATCACACAGACATCGGCGTTTACCTCACCGGTCAGCGTCGGGTAATCCGGTTGCGGCACGCTGCTGGCGGCGTAGTAGGAAGCGGTGTGCCGGGCGCTGGCGGTCATGGGGAACCTCCCTGTCTGGAAAATTTGACGCAGGATACAGTGGTCGCACGACGCTGTCTGCGCGGGGCGTTTTGCGTCAGAATCCACGTCTATTCGCCGTTCGGTATGGGTTTCGATGAGTTGCAACAGTCAGAAAATCAGCGCGCTGCGTCGCCAGATCCCTTCGTTCGAGTGCGTCCCCGGTTGCCACGACTGCTGTGGGCCGGTGACCACCTCGCCCGAGGAAATGTCGCGCCTGCCGCGCAAGACCGCTGCCGAGCAAGAGGCGGCGATGGACGAGCTGAACTGCGTGCACCTGGGGCCCAAGGGTTGCACGGTGTATGACGAGCGGCCGCTGATCTGTCGCCTGTTCGGCACCACCAAGACCTTGCCGTGCCCTAATGGCCGCCGGCCAGTGGAGCTGATTCATCCGCGGGTGGAGAAGCAGATTCATGAGTACATGGCGAGTACCCGGCAGGTGTTGGTCTAGCGGATGTATTCGGTTAAAACCAAGGGAGCAGGCAAGCCAGCTCCCACATTTGACCGTGTTGTGTCAGTGGGTCAGTCAGGGATCGGCAGGTTCAGGCTTTCTTTCACCTCTTCCATCACGATATAGCTCTTGGATTCGCGCACATGGGGGAGTTTGAGCAGGATATCGCCCAGCAATTTGCGGTACGAAGCCATCTCCGAGATTCGCGCTTTCACCAGGTAGTCGAAATCACCCGACACTAGATGGCACTCCAGCACGTGAGGCAGTTTCAGCACGGCTCGGCGAAATTCTTCAAAGGTGTCACCCGACTTGTAATCCAGGCTGATCTCGACAAATACCAGCAAACTTCCCTTCAAATGCTGGGGATTGAGCCGTGCGTTGTAGCCCATGATGATCCCTTCGCGCTCCAGGCGCCGCACGCGCTCGGTGCAGGGCGTGGTGGACAGCCCGACCTTTTCCCCCAGCTCCGTGAACGAGATGCGCCCGTCGGTTTGCAGGATGCGCAGGATATTGCGGTCGATCTTGTCCAGCTCCCGTTTGGTCTGGGTGTTGGTACGCATAGGGGATACGCCTCTGTCAAAAGGGTTTTTGCCAAGAATTGTCGCCAAATATAGGCATTTATATAGTGAAATGCACTGTCGATTGTTTTTTACACTGCGCTCATCATTGCTCGAATAACACACGTCAGCGGCCAAGCCCGCGATGAGGATATAAAAATGCGCGTTCTGGTCTTGGGTAGCGGCGTCATTGGGGTGACCAGTGCCTATTATTTGGCGCGGGCCGGCTTTGATGTCGTGGTGGTTGATCGTCAGCCTGCCGCTGCCATGGAAACCAGTTTCGCCAACGCCGGCCAGGTCTCCCCTGGGTATGCTTCGCCCTGGGCCGCGCCGGGTGTGCCACTCAAGGCGATCAAGTGGCTGTTGCAACGCCACGCGCCGTTGGCAATCAAGGCCACTGCTGATATCGACCAATACCTGTGGATGGCGCAGATGCTGCGCAACTGCACGGCCAGCCGCTACGCGGTGAACAAGGAACGCATGGTGCGCCTGTCCGAGTACAGCCGCGACTGCCTCGACGAATTGCGCGCCGAGACCGGCATTGCCTACGAAGGGCGCAGCCTCGGGACTACCCAACTGTTCCGCACCCAGGCCCAGCTCGATGGCGCCGCCAAGGACATCGCCGTGCTGAAAGAGTCCGGTGTGCCGTTCGAATTGCTCGACCGCGCCGGCATTGCCCGGGTTGAACCGGCTCTGGGCAGCGTCACCGATATCCTCGCGGGTGCCTTGCGCCTGCCCAACGACCAGACGGGCGATTGCCAGATATTCACCACGCGCCTGGTCGACATGTGCAAACAATTGGGCGTGGAATTCCGCTTCGAACAAGACATCCAGCGCCTGGACTACGCAGGCGACCGCATCAACGGTGTGCTGATCGACGGCAAGCTGGAAACCGCCGACCGCTATGTACTGGCCCTCGGCAGTTACTCGCCCAAGTTACTCAAGCCATTGGGCATCAAGGCGCCGGTGTACCCGCTCAAGGGCTACTCGCTGACCGTGCCGATCACTAACCCGGCAATGGCGCCGACCTCGACCATTCTCGATGAAACCTACAAAGTCGCGATCACCCGTTTCGACAACCGTATTCGCGTCGGTGGCATGGCTGAAATAGCCGGTTTTGACCTGTCGCTGAACCCGCGGCGACGTGAAACCCTGGAGATGATCGTCAACGACCTTTATCCTCAGGGCGGCGATCTGGCCCAAGCCAGTTTCTGGACCGGCCTGCGCCCGACCACCCCAGACGGCACGCCGATTGTGGGTGCCACGCCGTTCAAGAACCTGTTCCTGAATACAGGCCACGGTACCCTCGGTTGGACCATGGCCTGTGGTTCGGGTCGCTTGCTGGCCGACCTGATGGCGAAGAAAACGCCGCAGATCAGCGCCGCAGGCCTCGATATTTCCCGTTATGGCAACCACCAGGAGTCCGCACAACATGTCAATCCAGCGCCAGCTCACCAATGAGCGCATGAGCCAGATCGTTGTCCACAGCGGTACCGTGTACCTGGCAGGGCAGGTAGGCGACGACATGAGCGCCGGGATTGAACAGCAAACCCGTGAAACCCTGGTCAATATCGAGCGCTTGCTGGACTTGGCCGGTACTGACAAGTCCAGGTTGCTGTCGGTGACGATCTACCTGAAAGACATCGACGCCGACTTCGCCGGCATGAACGCGGTGTGGGACAAGTGGCTGCCCAAAGGCGTCGCCCCGGCCCGCGCCACTGTGCAAGCTAAGCTGTGCGAACCCGAGATACTGGTAGAGCTGTCTGTCGTGGCCGCGCTGCCTTAACAAAGATCCCTCTCCCGGTGCCGACGTCGTTGGTCTGCACCGGTTTTTTTATTGACTTTGCTGCCTAGAAGCCTGCCGACATGCGTCCAGCCCGTGCCCTGATCGATCTCCAAGCCCTGCGCCATAACTACCAATTGGCCCGAGAAGTCACCGGGGCCAAGGCCCTTGCCGTGATCAAGGCGGATGCCTACGGTCATGGCGCGGTGCCCGTGGCCCAGGCACTGGAGGCGCAAGCCGACGGGTTTGCCGTGGCGTGCATCGAGGAAGCGCTGGAACTGCGCGCCGCCGGCATTCGTGCGCCGGTGTTGCTGCTGGAAGGTTTTTTCGAGGCCGACGAGCTGCCGCTGATCATCGAGCAGGATTTGTGGTGCGTGGTGCATTCGTTGTGGCAGTTGGAAGCCATCGAGCAAGCTCGTTTGAGCAAGCCGCTGACAGTGTGGCTGAAGCTGGACTCGGGCATGCACCGTGTGGGCCTGCACCCCAAGGATTACCAGGAAGCGTATCAGCGCCTGCTGGCGAGTGGCAAAGTGGCGAAAATCGTGCTGATGAGTCATTTTGCCCGCGCCGATGAGCTCGATTGCGTCAGCAGCAACGAACAAGTAACGGTGTTTGAGGCGGCGCGTCAGGGGCTGGCGGCTGAGGTCAGCCTGCGCAACTCACCGTCTGTATTGGGCTGGCCGAGCGTGTCCAGCGACTGGGTGCGCCCCGGTATCATGCTTTACGGCGCAACGCCCTTTGGCGAAGACCAGGCCCTCGCCGCGCGCTTGCAGCCGGTGATGACCCTGGAATCCAAAGTCATCTGCGTGCGCGAGTTGCCAGCCGGTGAGCCGGTGGGCTATGGCGCCAGGTTCGTCACGCCCAAGCCGATGCGCATCGGCGTGGTTGCCATGGGCTATGCCGACGGTTACCCGCGCCATGCGCCTACCGGCACACCGGTGCTGGTCGCTGGCCAGCGCAGCCGGCTGCTGGGGCGCGTGTCCATGGACATGCTGTGTGTCGACCTCACCGACTTGCCCCAGGCGGGCCTTGGTTCCACCGTAGAGCTGTGGGGCAAGCACATCCTCGCCAGCGATGTGGCCGTGGCCGCCGAGACCATCCCTTATCAGATTTTCTGCAATCTGCGCCGAGTGCCAAGGCTCTATAGCGGCGCTTAGCCGCCGGCAACGAACCGAGCACGCCGGGATTTAGGCCCAAGTGTTGTAAATACTGAACGCTGTCGCCATGATAACGCTCAATTACAACAAAGCCTGAATCCTAGGAGGCTCCTGCATTGGACGTCGGCGAACGACTGCAATCCATCCGTAAACTCAAAGGTCTTTCCCAGCGTGAGCTCGCCAAGCGTGCGGGCGTCACCAACAGCACCATTTCGATGATCGAGAAAAACAGCGTCAGCCCCTCGATCAGCTCCCTGCGCAAGGTGCTGGGCGGTATCCCCATGTCCATGGTCGAGTTCTTTTCCGAAGAAGTCCTCCAGGAAATACCGACGCAGATCGTCTATAAAGCCAATGAGCTGATCGACATCTCTGACGGTGCCGTCACCATGAAACTGGTGGGCCGGGCGCGCCCAAGCCGGGCCATCGCATTTCTCAATGAAATCTACCCTCCGGGTGCCGACACGGGCGAAGAAATGCTCACTCATGAAGGCGAAGAAACCGGAATTCTGGTGGAAGGGCGCCTGGAATTGGTGGTCGGCCTTGAAACTTTTGTGCTCGAAGCGGGCGATAGCTACTACTTTGAAAGCACCAGGCCTCATCGTTTTCGCAATCCGTTCGACGTGCCGGCGCGACTAATCAGCGCAGCCACACCCGCGAACTTTTAAGAATAGAGGCGCCCTGCCAGCGTTGCAGAGGTTCCCGCAGCTGTACACCGTGAGGCCGAATCTCCCTTTATTTAATAGGGTTGTTTCGGCCAGGCGGGCTAACCGTTATACTTTCGCCGCCTGCGAAACCGTGGCCGCAGGCGTGAATAGCCACCATTGAGGGTGAACGCGTGAACCTAATTATGAAAATGCTGGCTGCACCAGCAACCGTACTGGCCCTATGGGCTGTCAGCGCTCAAGCTGCGACCAATGATGACATTGCCAAGCGCCTGGAGCCTGTGGGCCAGGTTTGCGTCCAGGGCCAGGAATGCAAGGGCATGGAAGTTGCCGTGGCAGCCGGCGGCGGCGGCGCGAAAACCCCCGATGATATCATCGCCAAGCACTGTAACGCGTGCCACGGCAGCGGCCTTTTGGGTGCGCCAAAAATTGGCGACACCGCCGCATGGAAAGAGCGCGCCGACCATCAAGGTGGCCTCGATGGCATCCTGGCAAAGGCCATCACCGGTATCAACGCCATGCCGCCCAAAGGCACCTGCGCTGATTGCTCGGACGACGACCTCAAGGGTGCGATCAAGAAGATGTCCGGGCTGTAATCGGTCGATCTTCGTCAAAAATGCCGCTTACGAGCGGCTTTTTTGTGCCCGCGATTTGGTATTCAGGCTGTTCATTGCAGCAAAGACCCGGCAAGCTCGGTCCAACCCCTAATTCATGGAATGTTCGGGAGCAGTCGGATGGTGCAGTTGTGTTCAATCGAGCAAGCAGTTGACGACGTACTGGAGCGCCTGCCGGCGCATATCCACATGGGCATGCCGCTGGGGCTGGGCAAGCCCAACCTGTTCGTCAACGCCCTGTACCGGCGTATCGCAAAGTTGCCCGAACGGGCGCTGACGCTTTATACCGCGCTGAGCCTGGGTCGGCCTACGCAGGGTGATGGTCTTCAAAAGCGCTTTCTCGAACCCTTCATCGAACGGGTGTTTGGCGACTACCCCGAACTGGATTTCCTCGCGGACCTGCACAGGGGCAGCCTGCCGAAGAATATCCGTGTGCAGCAATTCTTCATGCAGCCCGGTAGCCTGCTCCACAGCGCCGCGGCGCAGCAGGATTACGTCAGCAGCAACTACAGCCATGCGGCCCGCGACATCAATGCCGCCGGCCTGAACCTGGTGGCGCAATTGGTTGCCAGTAGCAGCGAGCATCCCGACCGCCTGAGCCTGAGCTGCAACCCGGATATCACTCTCGACCTGCTGCCCATGATCGCCAAGCGCCGCGCGGCCGGGGAGACCATCCTGGTCGTCGGCCAGGTCCATAGCGATTTGCCCTACATGCCTGGCGATGCCGAGTTGGGCATGGATGAGTTCGACTACCTGCTGGATGAAAAAGACAGCACCACGTTGTTCTCCACCCCGAATATGCCGGTGGGCTTTCAGGATCATTTTATCGGCCTGCATGCCAGCACCCTGGTGCGTGATGGCGGTACGTTGCAGATTGGCATCGGCTCCATGGGCGATGCCCTGACGGCTGCCCTGCTGGCGCGCCAGGCCGACAACGAAGCCTATCGCCTGTTGCTCACCGACTTGGATGTGTACCAGTGGGCACCGTTGATCAGCCGCGAAGGCGGCGTTGAGCCGTTTGCCCGTGGCCTTTACGGTTGCAGCGAGATGTTCGTCAACGGCCTGCTGGTATTGGCCGATGCCGGGATCGTGCGGCGCAAGGTCTACCCGGATGTGGCGACCCAGATGCAGGCCAACGCGGGCACCCTGGACGACGCGGCGCAACCTGATGGCGTGTCGATTCATGGCGGTTTCTTCCTGGGACCGCGCAGTTTTTACCAGCGCCTGCAGGAAATGACCCATGCCAAGCGCCAGGCATTCAACATGACCCGCATCAGCTACATCAACGAGCTGTACGGGCAGGAAGAACTCAAGCGCCTGCAGCGCCTGGATGCTCGGTTTATCAACAGCGCCATCATGGTCACCTTGCTCGGTGCTGGCGTGGCTGATCAGTTGGAAGACGGTCGCGTGCTCAGTGGTGTGGGCGGGCAATACAATTTCGTGGCCCAGGGGCATGCGCTGGAAGGTGCACGCTCAATCCTGATTTTGCGCAGCTGGCGTGAGTCGGCGGGTGAGGTCAGTTCCAATATTGTCTGGGAGTACGGCCACTGCACCATTCCCCGGCACCTGCGGGATATCGTCATTACCGAATACGGTATTGCCGACTTGCGCGGTCAGACGGATGCCAAGGTGATCGAAGCGTTGCTGAACATCACTGACTCAAGGTTCCAGCACGACTTGATTGAGCAGGCGCAAAAGGCCGGCAAACTGCCCAAGGATTTCCAGTTGGATCCGCGTTTTGCCGACAACACGCCAGAGCGGCTTCAGGCGATTCAGGCCAGGCATCGTCGCCTGTTCCCGGAATACCCCCTGGGCAGCGACTTCACGAATGAAGAGCGGGATTTGTTACGAGCGCTGAACTGGCTCAAGAGCAAATTCAAGCTCACGGAAATTCTGGAGTTGGGCAAGGCGGCACTCGACGCGCCGGAGCCGGAGGCGTTTCCCGAGCATTTGCAGCGGATGCGCTTGGATAAGCCGGAGGGCATCAAGGAAGACCTGTATCAACGCTTGCTGCTGGCCGGACTGCAGGCCACCGCCCACTGACAGCGCAACGCAAAAGCTAATGTGGGAGCTGGCTTGCCTGCGATGAGGGCCTGTCAGTCGACATCTCTGTCGACTGACACACCGCTATCGCAGGCAAGCCAGCTCCCACACAGTGATTACTCGATAAAGGTCACGACACCACCGGCCAGCGACTTCACCCGCGCCAGCGACTCAACCCGATAACCCTGTGCATCCAGTTCTGCACGCCCACCCTGGAACGACTTCTCGATCACGATGCCCAAACCGGCGACGGTCGCGCCGGCCTGCTTGATGATCGAGATCAGCGCCTGGGACGCCTTGCCGTTGGCCAAAAAGTCATCGATCACCAGCACGCGGTCGCTGCTGGTCAGGTGGCGCGGGGAGATCGCCACGGTGCTTTCGGTTTTCTTGGTGAAGGAATACACCGTGGCCGACAGCAGGTTTTCCGTGAGGGTCAACGACTGCTGCTTGCGGGCGAAGATCACCGGCACACCCAGGTTCAGCCCGGTCATGATCGCCGGGGCAATGCCCGACGCTTCGATGGTGACGATCTTGGTGATGCCCGAATCCTTGAACAGTGCGGCGAACTCGTCGCCGATCAGTTTCATCAGTGCCGGGTCGATCTGGTGGTTCAGAAAGGCGTCAACCTTGAGGACCTGATCGGAAAGCACGATGCCTTCTTCGCGAATTTTCTTGTGCAGTGCTTCCACGGAAAGCTTCCTCTAATGGCGCGTTGTGCGCCGAAAGTAGATTAAAAAGTAGTCGATTCTAGCGCTTTAACATCGCGCGTATGTCCGCCAAGGCGGTGTTGCCGCGAACGGCCTTCACCTCGGTGGGCGTGTCGTCATTGCCTTCCCAGGCCAGATCGTCCGGCGGCAGTTCATCCAGGAACCGGCTGGGGGCACAATCGATGATTTCACCGTATTGCTTGCGCTTGGCGGCAAAGGTGAAGGCCAGGGTCTGACGTGCGCGGGTAATGCCCACGTAGGCCAGGCGGCGTTCTTCCTCGATGGTGTCGGCTTCGATGCTGGAGCGGTGCGGGAGGATTTCCTCTTCCATGCCCATGATGAACACGTAGGGAAATTCCAGCCCCTTGGAGGCATGCAAGGTCATCATCTGCACGCCTTCGGCGCCGTCTTCCTCTTCTTGCTGGCGCTCGAGCATGTCGCGCAACACCAGCTTGCCGATGGCGTCCTCGACGGTCATCTCGCCGTCTTCGTCTTTTTCCAGGGTGTTCTTCAGCGCTTCAATCAGGAACCAGACGTTGCCCATGCGGTAATCCGCGGCCTTGTCGCTGGAACTGTTGGTGCGCAGCCAGTTTTCATAGTCGATGTCCATGACCATGCTGCGCAAGGCGCTGATCGGGTCTTCGCCGGCGCACTGCTCGCGCACCTTGTCCATGAAACGCTTGAAGCGCGACAGGCGATCGGTGAAGCGCGTATCCAGGTGTTCGCCCAGGCCTATTTCGTCGGTGGCGGCATACATGGAAATCTTGCGTTCGGTGGCGTAGTTACCGAGCTTTTCCAGGGTGGTGGAGCCGATTTCCCGGCGTGGCACGTTGATCACGCGCAGGAAGGCGTTGTCGTCGTCCGGGTTCACGATCAGCCGGAAGTAGGCCATCAGGTCTTTGACTTCCTGGCGTCCGAAAAAGCTGTTGCCGCCCGACAGGCGATACGGCACCTGGTGATGCTGCAATTTCAGCTCGATCAGCTTGGCCTGGTAGTTGCCGCGATACAGGATCGCAAAGTCGCTGTAGGGCCGGTCGGTGCGCAAGTGCAGGCTGAGGATTTCCACGGCCACGCGCTCGGCTTCGGCGTCTTCGTTGCGGCAGCGGATCACACGGATCTCGTCGCCATGGCCCATCTCGCTCCACAGTTGTTTTTCAAACTCGTGGGGGTTGTTGGAGATCAGCACGTTGGCGCAGCGCAGGATGCGGCTGGTGGAGCGGTAGTTCTGCTCCAGCATCACCACTTTCAAGGAGGGGTAGTCTTCCTTGAGCAGCATCAGGTTTTCCGGGCGGGCGCCGCGCCAAGCGTAGATCGACTGGTCGTCGTCGCCCACTACGGTGAACTGGTTGCGCGTACCGATCAGCAACTTCACCAGCAGGTATTGGCTGGCGTTGGTGTCCTGATATTCGTCCACCAGCAGGTAGCGCACCTTGTTTTGCCACTTCTCCAGGATGTCCTTGTGCTCTTGGAACAGCTTGACCGGCAGCAGGATCAGGTCGTCGAAGTCCACCGCGTTGAACGCCTTGAGCGTACGCTGATAGTGGGTGTAGACGATGGCGGCGGTCTGCTCCTTGGGGTTGCGTGCGGCCTCCAGGGCTTCGGCGGGCAGGATCAGGTCGTTTTTCCACGAGCCGATCATGTTCTTGATTTCGTCTACGCCGTCGTCGCCCGCGTATTCCTTCTGCATGATGTCGGTCATCAGGGCCTTGACGTCGGTCTCGTCGAAGATCGAGAAGCCGGGCTTGTAGCCCAGTCGCACATGCTCCTTGCGGATGATGTTCAGGCCCAGGTTGTGGAAGGTGCACACGGTGAGGCCGCGGCCTTCGCCGCCTTTGAGCAGGGTGCCGACCCGCTCTTTCATTTCCCGTGCCGCCTTGTTGGTGAAGGTCATGGCGACGATGTACTGGGCGCGGATGCCGCAGTTCTGGATCAAGTGCGCGATCTTGCGCGTGATCACGCTGGTCTTGCCGGAGCCTGCACCGGCGAGCACCAATAGAGGGCCGTCGACGTAGTTCACGGCTTCTTGCTGCCGGGGATTGAGTCGGGACATACGGAATTTTAGGGGTCGTTGTTCAAAAGGGCGGGCATTTTAACAGGCTGGAAAGATTCTGCTGCCATAGAACGACGGTGTGACGTACCACTCGATCTAAATTTGCCGGTTTTGCTACTTTGCCGCAGGATGTGGAGGAATATCCGAGACGATTATTTACAGTCTGCGTATTTGATAACACCTATCATTTGTCATCCTTTGTCATTGTCAGGCCGCACGTCATAATGGCACCGCTAATGAAATTTTGCAGAGTCTAGGGAGTTAGCGTGTCTACGCCTGTCGAACCCTTGCGTTTGCTGCTGCTGGCCGATGAGCCTGAGTGGGCAGCGTTGTTGCGCGAGTGCCTGGCGCCGATGGGCGAAGGGGCTGTGCTGATCAGTGCGCCCAACTGGGACTCGGTAAGCCGCCTGTTCGATGACGACCAGGGTGCTGTGTTATTGACCACGCCCAGCCTGCAGCCAGGCCCTGGCCGGTGCAGCCTGCCGTGTGTATTGCTGCTGGAGCAGGAGCCACTGGTGTCGCCGCTGGGTGTCAGCGATTGGTTGGTGCTGGAGGCATTGGACGCCGACACATTGCGCCGCTGCCTGCGCCATGTGCGCGAGCGCGGCGTGCTGGAGAATACCTTGCAGCGCCTGGCCGAGCAGGACCCGCTCACCGGTATTGCCAACCGTCAGGGCTTCCAGACCTTGCTCGCTGCACGCTTGGCCGACAATGACGGCCGTGGCCTGGCCCTCGGTCATCTGGACCTAGACAATTTTCGTCATGCCAACGATGCCCTCGGCCATCAGGCGGGCGACCGGTTGATCCTGCAAGTGGTGTCGCGGCTCAAGAGCCAGCTCGAAGCCGGGGACCAACTGGCGCGCCTGGGCAGCGATGAGTTTGCCTTGTTGATCGATACCCGCCGGGCGCCTCAGCGCGCCGAGTGGATGGCCGAGCGCATCACCGAAGTGATGGCCGAGCCCTACTGGGTGGATGGTGAAAGCCTGTTGATTGGTTGCAGCCTGGGTATGGCCCATGCTCGAGCCCGCGCTGGCGCCGACCCGTTGATGTGGCACGCCCATATCGCCATGCAGCAGGCCAAAAGTACCCAGGGCTGCACCTTCCATATCTTCAATGAGCGCATCAACCGCAACGCCCGCAGCCTGGCCGACCTGGAAAGTGAACTGCGCCGGGCTTTGCGTCGCGATGAGTTGGAGCTGCATTACCAGCCGCGCCTGGACCTGGACGACGGTCATATCGTTGGCCTCGAAGCCCTGGTGCGCTGGCGTCACGGCGAGCGCGGCTTGTTGCCGCCCAGCGAGTTCGTGCCGCTGGCCGAACAGAGTGGCTTGATCGTGCCATTGGGCTACTGGGTCATCTCCCGAGCCCTGCGCGACATGCAAGACCTGCGTGAACGCGGCCTGCCGCCGCTGCACATGGCGGTCAACCTGTCGTTTCGCCAGTTCCAGGACAGTCAGTTGCTGTCTACCCTCAGCCGCCTGATTGCCGAGCGCGGCGTGGAAGCGCAATGGCTGGAGTTCGAATTGACCGAAACCGCCGTGATGCGCCGCAGCGACCTGGTCAAGCAGACCATGGACGCCCTTGGCCGGCTGGGTGTGCGGTTTTCCCTGGATGACTTCGGCACCGGTTTTTCGTCGTTTGTGCACCTCAACAGCCTGCCGATTGCCTTGTTGAAGATCGACAAGAGCTTTGTCGGCGGCATGGAAGAGCGCGAAGAAAACCGCAAGCTGGTGCACGCCATGATCAACCTGGCCCACAACCTCAATCTGGAAGTGGTCGCCGAAGGCGTGGAAACCCCTGAGCAACTTGAACTTTTGCGCTTGTTTGGGTGCGATCAGGTCCAGGGTTACCTGATCAGCAAGCCGTTGCCGTTGCCGGAGCTGGTGGAATATCTGCTGTTTGGTCAAAGCCAGCAGGCGCTGTTGGGCTAAGCCTTCAAAGTGGTTCAAATGTGGGAGCAGGCAAGCCAGCTCCCACATGGACCGCGTGCACTCGCTAGTCAGGCAGTGCCGCTTGGAAACCAACAGGAGCATCTGGCTCCTGCCGAATCATCCGCTTCATCTTCGCCTCAAACGCCCAGGTCAGGCTCACCGCCGCACACGCCAGGCCCAGTGCCAGGCCCCACCAGACGCCGGTGGGCCCCCAGCCCAGGGTGAACGCCATCAACCAGGCCGACGGTGCGCCAATCAGCCAATAGCAACCCAGCCCCACCAGGAAGGTGGTCTTGGCGTCCTTCAAACCCCGGATACAACCCATGGCGATGGTCTGCACACCGTCGAACAATTCGAACCAGGCGGCGACGGCCAGCAGGCTCACCGCCAGGACGATGACGTCATGGAACGCCGGGTCGTCATGGTCGAGGAACAGCCCGATCAGTGGGTCGGAAAACAGCCACAGCACTGCTGCGAATCCCAACATCACCATGGCCCCGAATCCTATGCCGACTCGCCCGGCCAGGCGTGCCATCAGCAACTGCCCGGCGCCGTAATGCTGGCCGATGCGCATGGTCACCGCGTAGGACATCCCCGCCGGCACCATGAAGGCCACCGAGACAATCTGCAGGGCGATCTGGTGCGCCGCCAACTGCGTGCTGCCCATGGTGCCCATGCACAACGCCGCAAAGGCAAACAACCCGACCTCTACCGCATAGGTGCCGCCAATCGGCAGGCCCAGGCGCCACAGCTCGCGCAGGTAATGGGTATTCAGGCGCAGCAGGCCGGTGCCCAGCGGGTAAGCGGCGTAGGCCCGGTTGCTGCGGATGTACCACATCAATGCCAGCGCCATGCCATTGGCGACGATGGCAGTCACCAGGCCGATGCCCATCAGGCCCAGTTTCGGCAGGCCGAACATGCCTTCGATCAAGGCATGGTTGAGCAGGTAGTTGACCACGGTGCCGCACAGGCTGATCACCATCACCGGAGTGGCCTTGCCGATGGCGCTGGTAAAGCCGCGCAGGGCCATGAAGCTCAGGTAGCCGGGCAGGGCAAAGGGCAGGATCGTCAGAAATTGCCCGGCTGCTTGCACGTTGGTTTCGGTCTGGCCGAACATCAGCAGTACCGGCTTCAAGTTCCATAACAGCAACGCCGCCGCCAGCGCCATCAACCACGCCAGCCACAGCCCGGCCTGGGTCAGGCGGGTGGCGCCGTCGATATCGCCCGCGCCATGGCGAATGGCGACCAGGGTGCCCACGGCTGCGATCACGCCGATGCAGAAGATCGCCACGAACGAATAGCTCGCCGCGCCCAGGCCGCCGCCTGCCAAGGCCTCGGGGCTCAGGCGCGCCATCATCAGGGTGTCGGTCAGCACCATCAGCATGTGCGCCAACTGTGAGGCAATCAACGGCCCCGACAGCCGCAGAATGGCCCAGAGTTCGGTACGTGCCGGATGTTGCATGATCATCACACTCGAATAGTCAGGAAGGTGGGGAAGGGTTGATTCTCGGCGCATTCAGCGCATTGCACAAAAGGATAAAAGCGATCGTTGGCATGATTAAAACTCATGCTTGAGCGATTCTGGTAGGGTTTCCAGATTGCGCAGTCGGAGCTTTCAGAATGTCCCGTCGTCTTCCTCCTCTTTATGCCTTGCGGGCATTTGAAGCCGCCTCCCGGCACCACTCCTTTACCCGCGCGGCTGAGGAGTTGTCGATTACCCAAAGTGCGATCAGCCGGCATATCCGTACGCTCGAAGATTATTTCGCCTGCCGATTGTTCCAGCGCAGCGGTCGCACATTGCAGCTCACGGAAGCGGCGCGGTTGTTGCTGCCTGGCGTACGGGAAGGCTTCGCTGCCCTGGAGCGTGCTTGCCATACCTTGAATGCCGAAGATGACATCCTGCGTATGAAGGCGCCGTCCACCTTGACCATGCGCTGGCTGCTGGCGCGGTTGAGTCGCTTCCGCGCATTGCAGCCAGGCAATGAGGTACAGCTCACCAGTGCGTGGATGAGCATCGATGAAGTGGACTTTAACCAAGAGCCGTTCGACTGTGCAGTGTTGCTCAGCAACGGGCACTTTCCGGCGGACTGGGAGGCCAGTTATCTGTTTGCGGAAATGCTGATCCCGGTGGGAGCGCCGAATCTGTTGGACGACGGTCCCTGGGACGTGACGCGGCTGGCAACCGCCGAACTGCTGCACCCGACCCCGGACCGCCGCGACTGGCGTTACTGGCTGCAGCGCATGGGGTTGTCATCTCACGTTTCACTCAAGGGTGGGCAGGTGTTCGACACGCTCGAGCTGGGCATGATCGCTGCGGCGCGGGGCTATGGCGTCTCCATGGGTGACTTGCTGATGGTGGCCGAAGACGTGGCGCAGGGACGCTTGAGCCTGCCGTGGCCCACGGCGGTCGCCAGTGGGGAAAGCTACTACCTGGTGTGGCCGAAAACTCGCCCGGGCGGGGAGCGTTTGCGACGGCTGGCGGAATTTCTTCAGGGCGAAGTCAAGGCGATGGAATTGCCCCAGGTTGAACGCCTCGATTGAGTAGGGCCGGACCGGGTGTGCAATCGTTTGCGGGATACCCCTGTGATTCGCTCAAGTATTGCCAAATGCCGCCGAAGAAGGAGGTTGGAACCATCGTGCATCAACGTTTCCCACTAGATAATTTGCCGAGCAGCGCTATGAGATCAGGATGATCCTGGCCTCGGCCAGGAGCTGTCATGTCTCAACCTCGTGCCCGGATTGCCTCCCAGTTAGGCCTTGCACTCGCCGTGATTCTCGCTGTCGTCATCAGCGGCAGTACGGTCTTTGCCTTGCGTACCCTCGACTCCGCCAACCTCGCCACCCGCGAGGAACACCTGGCCAGCGAGGCGCGTCTGCTCGCCGACCAACTCAACACCTTCCACAGCACCTTGCGCGAAAGCACCCAGCGTTTGAGCGGGCTGTTTGAAAAGCGCTTCGGCGCCGGCTTGAGTGTACGTGCGGACCAGCCCGTGGCCGTGGCCGGCGTGCAGACGCCAAGCCTCTACCTGGGCAACGAGGTATTGAATAACAACTTCGAAGAGGTGGATGAGTTCAAGCAGATGTCCGGCGGCGTGGCCACGGTATTCGTGCGCAGCGGCGACGACTTTATCCGCGTCAGCACCTCCCTGACCAAGCAGGATGGCAATCGCGCCATTGGCACCGTGCTCGACCGTCAGGGCGCGGCCTACCAGCGCGTTGTGGGCGGCCAGACCTACATCGGCCGTGCCGTGTTGTTCGACCGCTCCTACATGACCCAATACAGCCCCGTGCGTGACAGCAGTGGCCAGGTCATCGCCGTGCTGTTCATCGGTTTCGATTACACCGATGCTCAGAACGCCCAGTTTGAAAACCTCAAGCGCTTCCGTATCGGTCAGACCGGCTCCCTCGCGCTGCTCGATGAGCAAAAGCACTGGCTGGTGCCGCCGGCTGGCGTGCAAGCGCCGGATCAGGCGATTGCCGTGATGCTCGACCTGGCGAAAAAGCCGGGCGCAGGCCGTTTCTGGAGCGACAAGAACGAAGATTTCTATAGCGTATCGGTGCCGTTCGAAGGCGGCCCTTGGGCGGTGGTAGCGAGCATGCCCAAGGCTGAGATTCGCGCAGTGACCTGGGAAGTCGGCATCCGCCTGGTGATCGGCAGTGTGTTGGCGATGTTGCTGGCAGTGGGCGCCACGGTGTGGCTGTTGCGCAGCAAGCTGGCGCCATTGAGCGAGCTGGTGCGCCAGGCCCAGGCGCTGGGCGCGGGCGATTTGAGTGCGCGCCTCAACGTTTCCAGCCATGACGAAATCGGCCAGTTGGCGCGCAGTTTCAACCAGATGGGTGAAGCGCTGTCGACCATGGTGTCGCATATCCGTACCGCGGCCGAACAGGTCAACAGCCGCGCACAGGCGTTGTCGGGCCTATCCGGTGGTGCCTACGAAGGCATGGAGCAGCAGTCCGGCGAGATCACCAGCATGGCCGGTGCGGTGGAAGAGTTCAGTGCTACCTCGCTGAACATTGCCGACAACATGGGCAACACCGAGCGCCTGGCCCAAGAGAATGCCCAGCAAACCCGTATCGGCCGCACCTCGATGCAAGAAGCGTCATCGTCCCTGGAACATATCGCCACTGCGCTGAACAGCACCGCTGCAGTGATCAACACCCTGGGCCAGCGTTCCCAGGAAATCGGCGGGATCGTCGGCGTGATTACCGCCATCGCCGAACAGACCAACCTGCTGGCGCTCAACGCCGCCATCGAAGCCGCCCGCGCCGGTGAGCAAGGCCGTGGTTTTGCCGTGGTCGCCGACGAAGTGCGCAATTTGGCTTCGCGCACCCGCCAGGCCACCGATGAAATCTCCGGCATGATCCAGAGCATCCAGCAGGAAACCGGCAACGCCATCAGCACCATGGAACACGGCAATGCGCTGATGCAGGAAGGCTTGTCGCGCAACGCTGACGTGGCCTCGGCCCTGGCGCGTATCGACGAGCAAAGCCGCTCGGCCGGCCAGCAGTTCGCGGCGATCACCACCGCCACCCAGGAACAGAGCAGCACCGCGACCTTGCTCAGCAGCAACCTGCAGAGCATTGCGCTGGCCAACAGCGAGCAGCGTGAAGTGGTGTCCAACCTGGCGGTTACCGCCAAGGAGCTGGAGACCTTGGCGGCAGGCTTGCGTCATGAGGTGGATCGGTTTCGTTGAGGCACCGCCAATCAAATTGTGGGAGGCTCAACTGAGAGATGCTGGGCGGTATTGCAAGGCCTCCTTCAGATGATCACGGGTGATGGCGTCCATCTGGTCCAGGTCCGCCAGGGTGCGCGCCACCTTCAGCAGCCGATGGGCCGCCCGCAGTGACAGTGTCAGTCGCTCGCAGGCGGTCTCTAGCCAACCCTCGTCGACCTTTGGCAGCTTGCAGTGCTGGCGCAGCCCCGGCAGGTCGAGAAAAGCATTGGCACACCCCTGGCGTTGCTGTTGACGCTCGCGTGCTTCGGCTACCCGCACCGAGGCATCGGCCGTTGTATCGCCCGCCGGTTGAGTGGGGCTCAGCGCAGTGGCCTCCCGCGCGACGGTCAGGTGCAAATCAATCCGGTCCAGCAAAGGGCCGGATAGCTTGTTGCGATAACGCTGGATCTGCTCCGGCGTACACCGGCAACGCCCGCTGGGTTCGCCCATGTAGCCGCAGGGGCAGGGATTCATCGCCGCGACCAGTTGAAAGCGAGCCGGGAAGCTCACCCGGTCTCGGGCTCGGGAGATCACGATATGCCCCGACTCCAATGGTTCGCGCAGGACCTCCAGTACCTTGCGATCGAACTCTGGCAGCTCATCCAGGAATAACACCCCGTGATGGGCCAGGGTGATTTCCCCCGGTTGTGGCTTCGAGCCGCCCCCCACCAGCGCCGGCCCGGATGCCGAGTGGTGCGGCTGGCGAAACGGGCGGTTTGGCCAATGGCTCAGCGGTGCCAGGCTGACCACGGATTGGATCGCGGCCACTTCCAGTGCTTCCTGCTCGCTCAACGGCGGCAGCAAGCCCGGTAGCCGGCTGGCCAATAACGTCTTGCCGGTGCCCGGTGGCCCGCTGAAAAGCAGGTTATGCGCGCCCGCCGCCGCGATCAGCAATGCTCGCTTGGCCGCGAGTTGGCCCTGCACTTCACGCAGGTCTGGGTAAGGCTTGTTCACGTACAGCAAGCCGTCGGACCTGTAGGGCTCAATCGGCACGTGCCCATTCAGGTGCGCCACCACTTGCAGCAGGTGGTCCACCGCAATCACCTTCAACCCCGATGCCAGGCACGCCTCTTCGGCGTTGGCGCGCGGCACTATCACGGTGCGCCCGGCCTTGCGCGCCGCCAGCGCGGCCGGCAATACCCCCTTCACCGCGCGCACCTCGCCGGACAGCGCCAATTCCCCAAGGCACTCCACGTCATCGAGCATCAAGGCCGGCACTTGCACACTGGCCGCCAGGATGCCGAGGGCAATCGCCAGATCAAAACGCCCGCCGTCCTTGGGCAGGTCGGCGGGCGCGAGGTTGAGCGTGATGCGCCGGGCCGGATATTGCAGCGCCGAGTTGAGGATGGCACTGCGCACGCGGTCCTTGCTTTCCTTCACTGCGGTTTCGGGCAAACCCACCAAGGTGAGAGACGGCAGGCCATTGGCCATATGCACTTCGACAGTGACGGCTGGGGCTTCCACACCGACCTGTGCGCGGCTGTGGACAATGGCGAGGGACATGCTCGTTCCTTGAATGGGAGGGCCGCTTCCTGCGGTTTTTTCAAGGGTAGACGAGGTGGGATGGAGCGGGGCGGGGGAGGTTTTACAGAACGTATCCGGGCGGCAACGCAAAACAAGTGTGGGAGCAGGCAAGCCAGCTCCCACAACAATCGCGTTCACTCAGCAGAAGGTGGCGTCAACCGGGCTTCAAGTTCAGCCACCTTCGCCTCCAGGCTCTCCAGCCGCGCACGTGTACGAGCCAGCACCACCATCTGGCTGTCAAACTCTTCTCGGCTGACCAGGTCGAGCTTGCTGAAACCACTCTGTAGCAAAGCCTTGAACTGGCTTTCGATTTCATTGCGGGGCAGTGGGGTGTCGCCGCTGAACAGGCGAGAGGCGTGGCCGCTCAGGGCGTCGAGGAAGTCTTTGGGCGCGAGCATTGGACATATTCCGGAAAACAGTTGGCCGGCAGTGTATCACGCAGCGTCTATAGTCATTTTCACGCTCTGTTGCGCACGGTTTTCGCGCATTGGGGCGGGCGGCCGCGCACTGTTTTGATGCGCAATGCTGTCGCGCAGGCGCCCCGTAGGTGGGCACAAGCGGGCAATGGATTGATTTCAGTGGTTTTTACGGAGCTGGCAAGGTTTCTGCTTAGACGATCATGACCCATGCACTGATGCAGTCGCTGTGACGAATGCAGTGCGCCGACGGATCCGGGGTACAGGGCTCGTCACCAGTGGTTCGCTGGCGTCGCGACGGCAAATGCCGAGGCGACGATGCGTTACAAAGCCAGGCACTGCGCTTAGACTTGAGACGGGTTTGTTTTCCTGGGGCAAGTCCACCAAATTCGGGAGAGAGTTTTCATGAAGCTAGTCACTGCCATCATCAAGCCGTTCAAGTTGGACGATGTTCGCGAGTCACTGTCCGAGATCGGCGTGCAGGGCATTACCGTTACTGAGGTCAAGGGCTTCGGTCGGCAGAAGGGTCATACCGAGCTGTATCGCGGCGCGGAATACGTGGTCGATTTCCTGCCGAAGGTGAAGATCGATGTCGCCATTGACGACAAGGATCTTGATCGGGTTATCGAGGCGATAACCAAGGCGGCCAACACCGGCAAGATCGGTGACGGCAAGATCTTCGTGGTCAATCTGGAACAGGCTATTCGCATCCGTACCGGCGAAACCGATACCGACGCAATCTAAGCCGCCAAACCCCAACGCCCCAGGAGAAAACAATATGACTCTGCGTAAATTCGCAGGGCTCGGAGCCCTGCTGTCCATCGTAATGCCAAGCCTGGCCATGGCGGCAGATGAAGTGGCTGCTCCAGTCCTCAATTCCGGCGACACCGCCTGGATGCTCACTGCCACCGCGCTGGTGCTGTTCATGACCATCCCTGGCCTGGCGCTGTTCTACGGCGGCATGGTCCGCTCCAAGAATATTCTGTCGGTGATGATGCAGTGCTTCGCCATCACTGGCCTGATCAGCATCCTCTGGGTCGTCTACGGCTACAGCATCGCGTTCGATACCACCGGTATGGAACAAGGCGTGGTCAACTTCAATTCCTTCTTCGGCGGCATGGGCAAGGCGTTCCTGGCGGGTGTTACCCCGGCCAGCATCACCGGGCCGGCGGCGCTGTTTCCGGAGGCCGTGTTCATTACCTTCCAGATGACCTTTGCCATCATTACCCCGGCGCTGATCGTCGGTGCTTTCGCTGAGCGTATGAAGTTCTCCGCGATGCTGATCTTCATGGCTATCTGGTTCACCCTGGTCTACGCGCCGATTGCGCACATGGTCTGGAGCGGCAACGGCGGCCTGATGTGGGACTGGGGCGTGCTGGACTTCGCTGGCGGCACCGTTGTGCACATCAACGCGGGTGTGGCTGGCCTGGTGGCGTGCATCGTGCTCGGCAAGCGCAAAGGCTTCCCGACCACGCCGATGGCCCCGCATAACCTGGGCTATACCCTGGTGGGCGCGGCCATGCTGTGGATTGGCTGGTTTGGCTTCAACGCCGGTTCCGCCGCGGCGGCCAACGGCACCGCGGGCATGGCGATGCTGGTAACTCAAATCGCTACAGCAGCTGCGGCCCTGGGCTGGATGTTTGCCGAGTGGATCACCCACGGCAAGCCCAGCGCACTGGGTATCGCCTCGGGCGTGGTCGCCGGCCTCGTCGCCGTGACGCCAGCGGCGGGCACCGTGGGCCCGATGGGCGCCCTGGTGATTGGCCTGGTCGCCGGTGTGGTGTGCTTCTTCTGCGCGACCAGCCTCAAGCGCAAGCTGGGTTATGACGACTCCCTGGACGCTTTCGGCGTGCACGGTATCGGCGGCATTGTCGGTGCGATCCTTACCGGTGTGTTCGCTGCCCCGGCGCTGGGCGGCTTCGGCACCGTGACGGACATCGCAGCCCAAGTCTGGATCCAGTGCAAAGGCGTGGGCTTTACCGTGATCTACACGGCGATCGTGACCTACGTCATCCTCAAGGTGCTCGACATGGTCATGGGCCTGCGTGTCACCGAGGAAGAAGAGGCGGTTGGCCTCGACCTGGCGCAACATAACGAGCGCGGCTACAACTTGTAACCAGGCGAAAAAAACATGCCCGGCTTGCCGGGCATTTTTTTGCCTGGCGTTTGTCTGTGGCTAAAGGCGCATGGGTTTTTTATCGACTTTGTGATGGGATCCACACAGCACTTTTAAGGGTGCAAATGTCTTACAGGCATGAAGGCGTATTCGGCACTTTGTTTTTTCCCAGAGCGCGCTAGAATGCGCGCCGATGGGCGGAGAACTGTATGTGGCAACAGACCCTGATTACCCTGCGGGCCAAGCCCCGGGGCTTTCACTTGGTAACGGACGAGTTGCTTGCCGGCTTGCCTGAATTGAAGGCGTGCCGTGTGGGCCTGTTGCATTTGTGGCTGCAGCACACCTCGGCCTCGTTGACCGTCAACGAGAATGCCGACCCGGCGGTTCGCCGTGACTTCGAGCGTTTTTTCAACCTGCTGGTGCCACAAGGTCGCGCAGGGTTTGAACATAACGACGAAGGTCCGGATGATCTGCCGGCGCACTTCAAGGCCAGTCTGCTGGGCTGCCAGCTGAGTTTGCCGGTCAAGGCCGGCCGCTTGGCGATAGGGACCTGGCAAGGTGTTTATCTGGGCGAGCACCGTGATCATGGCGGTGCTCGTAAAGTCCTCGCCACCTTGCACGGTGAAGGGGCATAAGCCACTGGTGATTCAGTGGATGTTGATTTTTTTCCGGCAACCTCGACAGAGGGTGAAGCTGGGCTATAACTAATCTGCTTTTCGCAAGTCATGAGGTAGAACATGAGCGACGATGATCTGGAACAAGACGACCTCGAAGTAGGTGATGAAGACGACACCGAAGACGGTCTTGAAGTTGCGGCCGAAGACGTTGCTGAGGACGTCGATGACAGTGTTGGCGATGACGCGGCTCCCAAAGCCAAAGGCAAAGCCAAGGCGGCTGTGTCGGTAGACGAGTTGCCGAGCGTTGAAGCCAAGAACAAAGAGCGCGATGCCCTGGCCCGTGCGATGGAAGAATTCCTCGCTAAAGGCGGCAAAGTGCAGGAAGTCGAGGCCAACGTGGTGGCTGATCCACCGAAGAAGCCGGATAACAAGTACGGAAGCCGACCTATCTGAGGTCTGCCTTCTGCTTGTAAGAAAAAGCCCGCCGTCGCTGCGGGCTTTTTCATGCCTGGAGCAATTTACCGGTTTGCTGCAATACCCTGTGGGAGCAGGCAAGCCAGCTCCCACATTGGGGCCAGTGTTAGCTCCAGCGACTCAGCAGTGGCGGCAACTCCGTCAGGCTGCGAATCTGCGCATCCGGGCGCTTGTCACCCTCCCAGGCCTTGCCCGTGGGGTTGAACCACACTGCCCGCAGTCCCGCCTGCTGCGCGCCGGCGATGTCATCCCCAGGATGATCGCCCACATGCACTGCCGCGCTGGCGTCCACACCGCCACGTTGCAGTGCTTCATGAAACAGCCGTGCGTCCGGCTTGGCGATGCCGATATCTTCAGCGCGCAGGGCAAAGTGAAAGTAGTCCGCCAGGCCCACACGCTGCACATCGGCATTGCCATTGGTGATCACGCCGAGCAGGAAGTGCTGGCGCAGCGCCTTGAGCATCGGCTCGGCTTCCGGAAACACGGTGAGTTGGTGGCGTGCGTGGATGAACGCTTCGAAGCAGACATCCGCCATCTCTGTGGCCTCAGGTTGGGGATAACCGGCCTCCTCGAACGCATGCATCAACACGCGGTGGCGCAGCAGGCTGATACGGTGTTTGAGTTCGGGATGACGCTGCAGCACCTGCTGGCGCAGGCTGGCAAAATGCTCAAGGGGCAGGTCGCCGACCTTGGACGCGTGGGTCGCCAGCCATTCACGCATCGACGCTTCGGCGCTGATGATGACAGGTACGTTGTCCCAGAGGGTGTCGTCCAGGTCGAAGGTGATCAGCTTGATACTCATGAGTCGCCGCCCTTGATGCGTTTGGCCCGTGGATGGGCGCTGTCGTACACCGTTGCCAGGTGCTGGAAGTCGAGGTGGGTGTAGATTTGCGTGGTCTTGATATCCGAGTGCCCGAGCAGCTCCTGCACGGCGCGCAGGTCCTGGGAGGATTCGAGCAGGTGGCTGGCAAAGGAATGACGCAACATGTGCGGGTGCAGATTCTGCCCCAGCTCGCGCTCGCCGGCAGCCTTGACCCGCAGTTGAATCGCCCGCGGCCCCAGGCGCCGGCCTTGCTGGCTGACAAACACGGCATCGTCTGCCGGGTTGGTCAGAAGGCGTAGCGGCAGCCATAGCTGCAAGGCTTCGCGGGCTTTCCTGCCCACGGGCAGTACGCGCGTCTTGCTGCCTTTGCCGAGCACTTGCACCAGGCCATCGGCGAGGTCCAACTGGTCGAGGTTCAGGCCCGTCAGCTCCGACAGGCGCAGGCCCGAGGAATAGAACAGCTCGAGGATTGCCTGGTCGCGATGGGCCAGGAAGTCATCCTCGACGGCACC
Organism: Pseudomonas sp. KT_2_4; assembly: GCF_041410225.1. NCBI lineage: Bacteria > Pseudomonadati > Pseudomonadota > Gammaproteobacteria > Pseudomonadales > Pseudomonadaceae > Pseudomonas > Pseudomonas sp. KT_2_4. Next base: position 3,601,376 of record NZ_CP166962.1, on the reverse strand, counting down.
GTCGAGCAATTGCAGGGCTCGGTCTGTGTCCAGGGTCTTGGGCAGGCGCCGTTCGCCTTTGGGCGGTGACAGGCCATTGGCCGGGTCGTGGTCGCACAGCCCTTCGCGATTGAGGTAGTGATAGAGGCCGCGCACCGCCGACAGCAGGCGAGACAGGCTGCGGGAGGATTGGCCCTGTTGGTGCAACCGGGCGATCAGGCTGCGCAGGGCCTGGATATCCAGGGCCTTCCAGCTGCTGACGTGCTGCTTTTCGCAATAGGCCAGGACCTTGTTCAAGTCCCGCCGATAAGCTTCCAGCGTGTGGGACGACACCTGGCGCTCATTGCGCAGGTGAGCGCAGTAAGCGTCCAGTTGCCGCTCCATGATCAGCGCACCGCGCGCAGGGTGGTGGTGTGGCGTGGCAGGACGCGGCCCAGCACTTCGGCGATATAGGTCAGGAACAACGTGCCCACCGAGCTTTTGTAGTGCGCCGGGTCGCGGCTGGCGATGGCCAGTACCCCGTGCAAGCCTTGATGGCTGAGGGCGATGACGGCCGTAGAGCCGATCTGCTTGCGCTGTTCGGCGCCAAACAGGAAGTCCAGCTCATGCTCGCGCAAGGTGCCGCTGACGGTCTTGCCTTCGGACAGCAGGCCGCCGATGGCCGTCTGCGCTTCGCCACCTGTGACCCAGCGGCCCACCGGCATCGGGTTGTCGCTGAACAGGATCAGGCTGACGAAGGGAACCTGGAAATCCTCACGCAGGCTGTCTTCCACGGCGATCACCGTTTCTTCCAGGCTGGTGGCATCCATCAGGGTCAGAATCAGGCGGCGGGTCTTGTCGAACAAGCGGTCGTTGTCGCGGGCCACGTCCATCAGATGCGAGAGCCGGTGGCGCATTTCAATATTACGCTCGCGCAGGATCTTCATCTGCCGCTCCACCAGCGATACGGTATCGCCGCGCTGGTGAGGGATGCGCAGGGCCGGCAGCAGTTCTTCGTGCTCGACGAAGAAGTCCGGGTTAGCCTCAAGGTACGCCGCGACAGCAGCGGCCTCCAGGCTTTCACTCGGGGTAGCGTGTGCGGGTACTTGAGGCTTATCGGTCATTAGCTTGGCTCACTCATAGACGGACCTGTCCTTCGTATACGCGCGAGGCCGGCCCGGTCATCATCACCGGGTGGCCAGGGCCTGCCCATTCGATGGACAAACGTCCGCCGGGCAGGTCGATCAACAGCGGCGAATCCATCCACCCCTGGCTGATCGCAGCCACGGCAGCGGCGCAAGCACCGGTGCCGCAAGCCTGGGTTTCGCCGACGCCGCGTTCCCATACGCGCAATTGCGCACGGTTGCGGTCGATCACCTGCAGGAAGCCCACATTGGCCCTTGCCGGAAAGCGCGGGTGATGTTCGATCTTCGGCCCCAGTTCGTGCACGGGGGCGTTATTGATGTCGGTGACCCGCAGCACTGCATGAGGGTTGCCCATGGACACGGCGGCGATGTCGACGGTCTTGCCGTCTACATCCAGTGCATAACTGGTGGCCTGCTCGCTGGCCTGGAACGGAATATCCGCCGGCACCAGGCGTGGGGCGCCCATGTTGACGCTGATCTGGCCATCGTTGCGGATGTCCAGTTCGATCACGCCGCCTTTGGTTTCGACGCGAATCTGGCGTTTGGCAGTCAGACGCTTGTCGAGCACAAAGCGCGCAAAGCAGCGCGCGCCGTTGCCGCACTGTTCCACTTCGGAACCGTCGGAGTTGAAGATCCGGTAGCGGAAATCCACCTCCGGGTTGCTCGGCGCCTCGACCAGCAGCAACTGGTCGAAACCGATCCCGGTGTGGCGATCACCCCACTGTTTGGCGTGCTTGGGCAGGATGTGCGCGTGCTGGCTGACCAGGTCGAGGACCATGAAATCATTACCCAGCCCGTGCATCTTGGTAAAACGCAGCAGCATGGCTTACTCCGGCAGCAGGCTTTCGCCAGCATACAACTCGGCTACCGTCTCGCGGCGACGCACTTCAAATGCTTGATCACCGTCCACCAGCACCTCGGCGGTACGCCCGCGGGTGTTGTAGTTGGAACTCATGACAAACCCGTAGGCACCGGCCGAATGCACGGCCAGCAGATCACCTTCCTCAAGCGCCAACTCACGATCCTTGGCGAGGAAGTCGCCGGTCTCGCAGATGGGCCCGACGATGTCATAGGCGCGGGCTTCGCTTGTGCGCGGCGTCACGGCGGTGACATCCATCCAGGCCTGGTACAGCGCCGGGCGGATCAGGTCGTTCATCGCCGCATCGACGATGGCGAAATCCTTGTGTTCGGTATGCTTGAGGTACTCGACCTGGGTCAGCAACACGCCAGCGTTGGCGACGATGTAGCGGCCCGGCTCGAACATCAGCGTCAGGTCGCGGCCTTCGATGCGTTCGCGCACGGCCTGGATATAGTCGGCAATCAGTGGCGGCTCTTCATCGCGATAACGCACGCCCACGCCACCACCGAGGTCGATGTGGTGCAGGTAGATGCCGCACTCGCCGAGGCGGTCGATCAAGGCCAGCAGGCGGTCGAGGGCATCCAGGAACGGTGGCAGGGTGGTCAGTTGCGAGCCGATATGGCAGTCGACGCCCAGCACTTCCAGGTTCGGCAGTTGGGCTGCGCGGATGTACACGTCCTCGGCGTCGGCGATGGCAATGCCGAACTTGTTCTCTTTGAGACCGGTGGAGATGTACGGGTGGGTGCCGGCGTCGACATCCGGGTTGACGCGCAGGGAGATCGGCGCGCGAACGCCCATTTCGGCGGCAACGACTTGCAGGCGCTCCAGTTCGTCGGTGGATTCGACGTTGAAGCAATGCACGCCGACTTCCAGGGCGTGGCGCATGTCTTCGCGGCTCTTGCCGACGCCGGAGAAGACGATTTTGTCCGCCTGGCCACCGGCGGCCAGTACGCGTTCCAGCTCGCCACGGGACACGATGTCAAAACCAGCGCCAAGACGCGCCAGGACATTGAGTACACCCAGGTTGGAGTTGGCCTTGACTGCGTAGCACACCAGGTGCGGCACGCCGTCGAGGGCGTCGGTGAACGAGCGGTATTGGGCTTCGATATGCGCACGCGAGTACACATAGGTCGGGGTGCCGAAGCGCTGGGCAATCGCGGACAAGGCCACGCCTTCCGCGAACAGCTCGCCGTCCCGGTAGTTAAAAGCGTCCATAAGTTTCCCTTAACTTAGTAGGTGTCGTGCTTATGGGCTTTTGACGGCTTTTGCGACGATTGCGCCTGTTCGTTTGGATCTTTGCTGTCATCCGGCAGGTACAACGGGCCTTTCTGGCCACAGGCACTAACGAGGCAAGCGACCGCGACGAGCGCAGCAAGGGAAGAGATCAGGCGCTTCATGGCGAAATCCTTGAATATGCATTAATTGCGCCCGAGTATACCGACCACCCGCCAGCTTGCCTATGCGCCGCAACACCCGTCCGGCGGGGGTTTGCCGAGACAGTAGGGAAGCAGGCTACGATGCCTGGGGATATTTCGTACCGTCATCCGTGATGAAATCAGTATCCTTTGCAATCGGCGAGGCTCGCCCGTATCGTGCGGCGCTTGAGCAAAACCAGACACTTTTGAGGTTGCCACAATGAGTTTGACCGAAGCCCGTTTTCACGACCTGGTGGATGCCACCCAGGAGAAGCTGGAAGATATTTTCGACGACAGCGACCTGGATGTGGATCTGGAAAACTCGGCCGGTGTGCTGACCGTCAAGTTCGAGACTGGCCCGCAATTGATCTTCAGTCGCCAGGAGCCTCTGCGTCAGCTGTGGCTGGCGGCGCGCTCCGGTGGCGTTCACTTCGACTACGATGAAGAAAGCGGCAAATGGCAGTGCGACAAGAGTGAAGAGTTGCTGGGTGAGATGCTCACCCGACTGGTCCAGGAATACACCGGCGTCGAGCTGGATTTCGACGAGGTCTGATGGTGAGTGAGCCTGCAACCGTACGCCCGCCCAAGCCGCTGTTTAGCAATGTCAGCCCGGCAGTGCCGTCACCTTGTATCAGTTTGTGTCGCCTGGACGAGCAGAAAGTCTGCCTGGGCTGCTTCCGCCACGTGGAAGACATCCGGGAATGGCGCTCTGCCGACGATGCGCGGCGCCGGGTGATCTGCGCCGAGGCTGAACAGCGCAAGGCGAGCGCCTGACGGCGTCTTGTTTATTTGTGTCGCTGTGGTAGTGTCCGGATACACCTCCATTCATCGAGGTCCGTGAGAACCCCGCCTTTTCCTGGCGGGGTTTTGCTTTTTTGTGCAGAAAAAAGGAGTCTGCCTGAATCATGACCACCGCACCGTCCATCATTCTTACCCGTCTTGACGTGCAGCGTCTGGAGCAACTGATCGACCGCTTGGGCGACGAGTTTCCCGGCGCCCGAGCGTTGCAAGCCGAACTCGACCGCGCCGAAGACGTGGTTGGTCACGATGAAGTGCCTGCGGGTGTCGTGACCATGAACTCCAGCGTGCATTGCCGTGAGCAAAGCAGCGGCAAGGACTATCACCTGACGCTGGTCTACCCCAAGCACGCGAACGCCGACGAAGGCAAGATTTCGATCATGGCACCCGTGGGCAGCGCATTGCTCGGCCTGCAAGTGGGCCAGCACATCGACTGGCCGGCGCCAGGCGGCAAGACCTTGAAGCTGGAATTGCTCAGCGTCGAAGGCCAGCCCAAAGATGGCGGCGCCTTCCCGCTCTAAACCTGATTCAAGGCCGCATTGAGTGACTGTTCCAGTTCGGCTTTATAGCGCAGGTACAGATTGCTTGGGCTTTGCACATCACCGAGCAGCCCCGACAGATCCAGATCAGTGATATAGCAGCGGTAACGCTCGGTTTCCCGACGTTGCCCGACGATCTCCCGGGCGACCACCGTAAACAGCTGGTCGCCAAATTCCAGTTCGGAAAACTCCCGCTGATTGCAGTACAGGGTGATCCCTACGTGGCCTGGCGTGCCTTTGCCGATAATGGCCTGCACGTCATAAAACGCCTTGTTGGCCGGGTCTTGCGGGGCCGGCCTTGGCTCAACGCCCCGCGCACGGCCGCTGCCCGATGGCAACAGTTGGTAATACAGGATCTGTATCTCGCCCGCGGGTTGCTGGGTGTCCAGGGACGATAGTGCTTCGCGGCGATACAGGATCGATTGCAAAAAGCGCTGCAACGGCGCCAACAGGCTTTGCTCATCATGAAATGGCAAGCGCTGTTGCCAGAGCGCGTTGAATTCGTCGAGCACGTAGACGTCGGCGAAGCCTTCATTAACGCGGTAGAACACCTGCACACACTCGGCTTGGCCCATGGGCAGCAGCAGCGCCAGGTCGTGGTCTTCCAAGGCCATGGCGTCCAGGTGCCACGGGCTATAGCTGACCAGCTCCTCGCTGAGGTAGGCGATCAGCGCGTCCTGGGTCGGCAGTGACACATGGGTGGCCTGGCCCGGTACCAGTTCCATGACGTGATAATGCTGCTGCACCTGGAGCAGGTAGCGATGATTGCCCTGGCCGAGCAGCAGATGCTGCGCGGTGTCGAATACCTCTTCCACCCGCTGGGCAATGAACTGTGCCCGGTTGTGACAAAAACAACGCACTCGCAGGCGTGGCAGATGGTTCGAGGGCAGTTGGTTGAGGTAGTCGCGCAGGCAGTCGAGCAGGGCGTGGGGGCCGTCATAGCGGCTGACCATCACTTCGTTCCAGCTGTTGAGCGTGACCTGGTCCAGGGTCAGCACCAGATTGTCGCGCACGCCGGCATAGCTCAGGGAGTCGGTGCGCTCTGTGGTCATCAGGATATTCAGGTCGCGATGATGTTTGAGCGGGTCAACCCCAACGTTGATCAACAGCAGCACCTCTTCCGGCACTGCCGGGCGCAGCAAGCGGCTCTCATCGACACTGGACAGGGGCAGGGCGATGGTCTGTTGCAGGCTGCCCAATAGGTTGAACAGCTCGAACTCGGTCATGTCGCTGGTGCCGGGGTGCAGCGCCAGGCGGGTGCTGCTGTCGATCACGCCGTTGCGATGGCACCAGGTGAGCATTTCCAGCAGGTCGCGGCTGCGTTTGATCGGGGCGAAGTGTTCCCACTCCAGAGCGGTAAGGTTGCCGTTATACAGGCCCCAATGGTGCTGGCCCGGCTCCTTGCGGTTGGGCGACTGCACCAGGGTCAAAGTGTCTTCGGCCAGGTCCGGGGCGATGCCGGGGTTGATGAACTCGACCTTGCCGGCCTTGCGCTCGAACGCCGCATACAAGCGGCGGCCCAGTACATTGAGTTCGCGTTTATTGACCGCGCTGGCGGTGTGTTCGCTGCGGGTGAACTGGGTGAGGAAGCGGTAGCTGTAGTTCAACTCATTGACCAGAGCACGGCGCTCGGAGGCTACCTGGCGCACTTTCCATTGGCTGCGGCTGTCCAGCAGGGCCAGTTGGCGCGTGTCCCAGCCCCACTCATGCGCCAGGCGTTCCAGCAGCTGCCGTTGCCAACCGGCGGTGCGCTGGCCGGCGCTGAGCTTGCGGTTGACCTTCAGGTACAGGCTGCGGCGCACCAGTTCCAGGCGCTCCAGCTCGTTGCGGGCCTTGAGGTATTCCTCGATGCGGCGGTAGACCATGATGTACGGGTCCAGCTCATCCAGGTCTACCTGATGGCTGAACACCGCCTGTTTGAAGCGCAGGCTCAGGCATTGCACCTTCGGGTGTTCGCTGGCGTAGACCTCGGTCAGCAGCAGCTTGAGCACCGATTTATAGGGCGACTCGATGCCCTTGAACAGTTGCCACAGCCCGGCGCCAATAAACTCCCCCGGAGGAATATGAGCCAGATGGCCGAGGTCGAGGGTTTCATCGGCGCGGATGAAGCGCTTGGACACCAGGGCGTGAGTAAATTCGGCGTAGCGGTTTTCTTCGTAGACCGGTACCAGCCACCAGATGGGGGTGCGCCCGGCCAGCCAGATCGCGGTGCGATAGAACTCATCCAGCAGCAGGTAGTGCTGGGTGGTGCCGCAGTCGTCGGAACTCAGTGGCGTATCGCGATCACCCAACACAAAGCGCGTCGGGTCGATCAGGAAGAAATGCGCCTCGGCGCCCATGCTCAAGGCCCAGGTTTCCAGCAGTTGGCACTTTTTGCGCAGCTCGGCCAGCTCGGTCTCGCTCAGGTCGGGAGCGTGGCATACCCACACGTCCATATCGCTTTGATCGGCCTGCGCCAGCGTGCCAAGGCTGCCCATCAGGAACAAACCGTGGATCGGCGTAGGCGGGTTGCCATGGCGCGGTTTATAGGAGAACGAGCGGGTCAGGCGTTGGGCATCGGCCAAGGCCTGGGCGTCCGGTTCGAAATTCGACAGGCCAGCCGGTGTGTTACTGGAGACATAGCCCGGCAACAGCGGATGATTGACGTGGAAAAACAGCGGCAACAAAGCCAGCACGCTTTGCTGGCGTGGCGTCAGCCCCTCGACGGCCCGGGCCATGCGGCCTTGATTGAGGGTCATGAAACGCGCGCGCAGTTGGGTCAGCACCTTACGGTCGATGCCTTCGTCCAGATCGGGGCGGATTTCATGGGTGCGGGTCATGTCGAACTCGGTGGCTCGCAGCCCGACGCGGGCGGCCATGCAGGAGTTTACAGACAGTAGCGTAGGAGTTTTAGAGGGAAGTGGCTTTTTGGCGTCAGAATTTCGTATGCCGCGCAGCAACACCCGCGGAATCCGCAGGCGGCGGACTCCATGGGCGGTATCAAGTATCAGGCGGCTTCTTTGGTGTTGGCAGTGGTCAGGATGGTCAGCAGGGTTTGGGCTTGCTCGGCAGCGTCCCGGCCAAGGCTCGTCAGGTAGCCCCCGTCCGGTTGGTCAATCAGCCCTTTGGCATGGAGGCGCTTGGCAGCGGCGATGGCAGTAGGGGCGGCAGTCTGATGGACTTTCAAGCCTTCCTTGGTGCTGTCCAAGGGGAAGAGTACAAGGATTTCCAGTTCGGCAACCAACTCAGGGGTATACGACATAAGGACTCCAGACTTTCTAAAATTTATTAGAGGCTAGCAGGCCATAAGGTGAACGCACTTTGCCGAACTGTCCAGCGTGTTGCTGCGTGCCGGGGTTATTCCTTTTCCGGCGGCAGCTCGGGCAGTGCCCGCAGTGCCGTTTCATACCACTCGGTATTGAAGGCGCGGTCATCTTCGAGCATGGCGTCGATCTCGAACGCCAGCACGTGAGCCATCAGATTCAGGATATCTTCGCGCTCGTAACCCACCAGGGTCAGTTTGTTGAACGTAGCCTTGGCCGCTGGCGGGTTATCGCTCTCGATCTGGTTCTCGATGGCTTCGATCAGCGTGGTCTCGGTGAATTCTTCTTCGTCGTTGTCGATATCGGTCGGCTCGCTCATGGCAGGCTCCTCAAGGAAAGGGCGTCAGTCTACCCCCATTCAGGTGGGTGATGCTGCTGGTCAGGGTGCCCTCGAGGATCTATAACTCTTGCAGCCAACCCCACACCCGGCCTGGAGGCTTTGCGATGCTCAAGCTTTACGGATTTTCGGTCAGCAACTACTACAACATGGTCAAGCTGGCGCTATTGGAGAAAGGACTGCCCTTCGAAGAGGTGCCTTTTTATGCTGGGCAAACTCCCGAAGCCTTGGCGGTAAGCCCCCGCGGCAAAGTGCCGGTGCTGGGTGTGAAGCAGGGGTTCATCAACGAAACCAGCGTCATTCTCGAATACCTCGAACAGACCCAGGAAGGTCCGGCGCTGTTGCCCGCCGACCCGTTTGCGCGGGCTCAGGTGCTGGCGCTGTGCCGTGAGATCGAGCTGTACATCGAACTGCCTGCGCGGGCGTGTTTCGCCGAGGCTTTTTTCGGCATGGCGGTGCCGGAGGCGATCAAGGAGAAGTCCAGGGCCGAGCTGCTGCTTGGAGTAGGTACCTTAGGCCGGCACGGGAAGTTCGCGCCTTATGTGGCGGGGGAGAGCTTCACCCTTGCGGACCTGTATTTCATGTACAGCCTGAACCTGGCCTGCGGTGTGGGCGAGAAGCTGTTTGGGCTGGATCTGCTGGAGCCGTTGCCGAAGGCGAAAGCCTTGTTGGCGCGCCTGAATGGGATGCCCAATGCGCAGAAGGTAGAGGCGGACAGGCAGGCGGCGATGCCGGCATTCATGGCGATGATTGCGGCCAAGAAATAACCAATGTGGGAGGGGGCTTGCTCCCGAAGGCGGTGGGTCAGCTAAGATTTTCTTGTCTGATACACCGTCTTCGGGAGCAAGCCCCCTCCCACAATTTTAGCGGCTGGCGAGCAATTGCTGGCCGCGCACGACCGCCGCCTTGACCTGTGCCGGCGCAGTGCCGCCCACATGATTACGGGCATTCACCGAGCCTTCCAGGGTCAGCACGGCAAACACATCCTGCTCGATCTGGTCGCTGAACTGGCGCAGTTCTTCCAGGCTCATTTCCGCCAAGTCCTTGCCGGTGTCCACACCGTACTTCACGGCGTGGCCGACAATTTCGTGGCAGTCACGGAACGGCAGGCCCCGGCGCACCAGGTAGTCCGCCAGGTCGGTCGCGGTAGAGAACCCGCGCAGGGCCGCTTCACGCATGATCGTATGCTTGGGCTTGATCGCCGGAATCATGTCGGCAAAGGCACGCAACGAGTCGCGCAGGGTATCGGCGGCGTCGAAGAGCGGTTCCTTGTCTTCCTGGTTGTCCTTGTTGTAGGCCAATGGTTGGCCTTTCATCAGGGTCAGCAGGCCCATCAGTGCACCAAATACACGGCCGCTCTTGCCACGCACCAACTCTGGCACGTCGGGATTTTTCTTTTGCGGCATGATCGAGCTGCCGGTGCAGAAGCGGTCCGGCAGGTCTATGAACTGGAATTGCGCGCTGGTCCATAGCACCAGCTCTTCGGAGAAGCGCGACAGATGCATCATCGCGATGCTGGCGGCGGCGCAGAATTCGATGGCGAAGTCCCGGTCCGACACGCCGTCCAGGGAGTTGCCGCCCACGGCGTCAAAGCCCAGCAGCTGTGCGGTGTACTCACGGTCAATCGGGTAAGTGGTGCCGGCCAGTGCAGCGCTGCCCAGCGGCATGCGGTTGGCACGCTTGCGGCAATCGACCAGGCGCTCGTAGTCGCGGCTGAGCATTTCGAACCAGGCCAGCAGGTGGTGGCCGAAGGTCACAGGCTGTGCGGTCTGCAGGTGAGTGAAGCCGGGCATGATGGTGTCCGATTCACGCTCGGCCTGCTCCAGCAAACCTTTTTGCAGGCGGGTGATTTCGCCCAGGATCAGGTCGATCTCATCGCGCAGCCACAGGCGGATATCGGTGGCGACCTGATCGTTACGGCTACGGCCAGTGTGCAATTTTTTGCCGGTCACGCCGATGCGATCGGTCAGGCGTGCCTCGATGTTCATGTGCACGTCTTCCAGGTCGACGCGCCAGTCGAACGTCCCTGCCTCGATCTCACCGCGGATGGTGGTCAGGCCGTCGATGATGCTGTCACGCTCGGCGTCGGTCAGCACGCCGACCTTGGCCAGCATCGTGGCGTGGGCGATGGAGCCCATGATGTCGTGGCGGTACAGGCGTTGATCGAAGGTGACGGAGGCGGTGAAGCGCGCGACGAAGGCGTCGACGGGTTCACTGAAGCGGCCGCCCCAGGACTGGTTGGTCTTGTCGGTGCTCATGGATTCGCTCGTGATCTGCTTAAAAGAGGCATGAAGGTGTGCCGGCGATCATAACAGGGTTGCCCGTGGAGGCGGTGCTGCGGGTGATCGGCAATTTTATTTGTGTAAGAGATGGCTAAGTGCCTTGCCGCCGACCGCATCCGGGACGAGACTGGGGGCAGGTACTTATTGAAACGATATTTGACGATTGAGCAATGTCGCCTCAGTGAGCGTCTACAGTTGGACTGATAGTGTGTGAATGCACCAAAGTCGGGTGATGCGGTCATAACCAGACTATCCATTAAACAGGGGGGTATTCGGATTGTTTATCAGTGAACCCTACGACGATGCCCGAAGGCAGCGGGTCTTGGGCGCTATTGAACAGGTCCGGGTAAATTTGGGTGCCATTCTCAGGGCACTTTTTGCCGCTCGCGCTAGTCTTAGCGTGGATCGCTGTGACGTCAGTCACCGCACCTGTCTACGCTATCCTTGTGCGAGACTCACGCAGGAATCCAGCGCAATATGAATGTCCTGATCGTTGATGACGAACCCCAAGCCCGCGAGCGACTGAGCCGTCTGGTCAGTGAACTCGAGGGTTATACAGTCCTTGAACCGAGCGCCACCAGCGGCGAAGAGGCGTTGACGCTGATCGACAGCCACAAGCCGGATGTAGTGCTGCTCGATATCCGCATGCCGGGCTTTGATGGCCTGCAGGTCGCCGCCCGCTTGAGCGAACGCGAATCGCCGCCCGCCGTGGTGTTGTGTGCGGCGCAGGATGAGTTTTCTGCACAAGCGCTGGAAGACAGCGGTGTCAGTTTTCTCGTCAAGCCGGCCACTGCCGAAGCCTTGCTCAAAGCCTTGAAAAAAGCCGAGCGTCCCAGCCGCGCCCAACTGGCTGCCTTGACGCAACCGGCTGCGCAAAGTGGTAACGGGCCACGCAGCCATATCAGCGCACGTACCCGCAAGGGCATCGAGCTGATCCCACTCGGCCAGGTGGTTTACTTTATTGCCGATCACAAATACGTGACCTTGCGCCACGAGACCGGTGAAGTGTTGCTTGATGAACCGCTCAAGGCGCTTGAAGACGAGTTTGGCGAGCGTTTCGTGCGCATTCATCGCAACGCGCTGGTCGCCCGTGAACGCATCGAGCGCCTGCAGCGCACGCCCCTGGGGCACTTTCAGCTATTCCTGAAGGGGCTCAATGGCGATGCGTTGATCGTCAGCCGACGCCATGTCGCTGGCGTGCGCAAGATGATGCAGCAGCTTTAGCCCAAGGGTTGCGGCGCGGTCTGCATTCCTTATCCCGGTGCGACGTGGCCAGGGAGGCCCCGCACTTGCTGATTCAAATCAAAGCGTATTTGCCTGAGCTGTTATTATCCGCCGTATCTATTCAGTACGGATTGATCCATGTCCTCTCGCGAAATCCGCATCGCCACCCGTAAAAGCGCCTTGGCCTTGTGGCAGGCCGAATACGTCAAAGCACGCCTTGAACAGGCCCATCCCGGCCTCAAGGTCTCCCTGGTGCCCATGGTCAGTCGCGGCGACAAGCTGCTGGACTCGCCATTGTCGAAAATCGGCGGCAAGGGCCTGTTCGTCAAGGAGTTGGAAACTGCGCTGCTGGACAACGAAGCCGACATCGCCGTGCATTCGATGAAAGACGTGCCCATGGACTTCCCTGAAGGCCTGGGCCTTTTTTGTATCTGCGAGCGCGAAGACCCGCGCGACGCCTTCGTTTCCAACACCTTCGCGTCCCTGGACGAATTGCCGCTGGGCAGTATCGTTGGCACCTCCAGCCTGCGTCGCCAGGCCCAGTTGCTGACGCGGCGTCCCGACCTGCAGATCCGCTTTTTGCGTGGCAACGTCAACACGCGCCTGGCCAAGCTCGACGCCGGCGAATACGACGCGATCATCCTCGCCGCTGCCGGCTTGATCCGCCTGGGCTTTGAAGACCGCATCACCTCGGCCATCAGCGTCGAAGACAGCCTGCCCGCTGGCGGGCAGGGCGCAGTCGGAATCGAATGCCGCACCGCCGACAGCGAAATTCATGCGCTGCTAAAACCTCTCGATCACGCAGACACCGAAGTGCGCGTCACCGCCGAGCGTGCCTTGAACAAACACCTCAACGGTGGCTGCCAGGTGCCCATCGCCTGCTATGCCGTACTCGAGGGTGAGAACCTGTGGCTGCGTGGCCTGGTTGGTGATCCGGACGGCGGTAACCTGCTGACCGCCGAGGTACGTGGGCCGCAACGTGATGCCACGGCCTTGGGGATTCAGGTCGCCGAAGCGTTGCTGGAAAAAGGCGCGGGTACCATTTTGCAAAAAGTCTATGGCGAGGCCGGCCCGCAGTGACCGACTGGCGAGTGCTGCTGACGCGGCCTGCCGAGGAGTCGACGGCCCTGGCGGCGTTATTAGCCCAGAGCGGTATTCACAGCAACTGCCTGCCTTTGCTGGAGACTGAAGCCTTGCCGGTGACCGCAGAGCAACACGCGGTGTTCGGCGCGCTGCCGCGCTATCGCGCCGTCATCGTGGTGAGCAAGCCGGCTGCGCGCCTGGCGTTGCTGCGGTTGGGGGGCAGTGTGCCGCCAATGCCCTGGTTCAGTGTCGGCGCGGCCACGGCCCAGATATTGGCCGATCATGGCCTCAACGTTCACTTTCCCGCCACGGGCGATGACAGCGAGGCCTTGCTTGAACTGCCCGCCTTGCGCGAGGCTATTGCAGCGCCGGGTGCCCGGGTGTTGATCCTGCGCGGCGAGGGCGGGCGTGAGTTGCTGGCAGAGCGTTTACGCGAGCAAGGTGCTAGTGTCGATTACCTGGAATTGTATCGGCGTTTTCTTCCGGTGTATGAGAAGGGCGCGTTGATGCAACGCATCCAGTTGGAACGCTTGAACGGCCTGGTGGTCAGCAGTGGGCAGGGTTTTTTACACCTGCACGCGTTAGCCGGCCCCGATTGGCCAGAGGTGGCACAGCTGCCGTTGTTCGTGCCCAGCCCGCGTGTATATGAAATGGCGCGGGCCGCGGGTGCAGAAAAAGTTGTGGATTGTCGCGGCGCGAGTGCCGCGGCTTTGTTAGTGGCGTTAGGGAGCTATCCCGTTCCCACTCTCTGATACGCAAAGGACGGATACGTGAGCGAAACAGCCTTGCCTAAAGATGAAGCTCAGCCCGCGCTTGATGCGCCGGTCGAGACACCGGTCAGCGCGCCACGCCGTGGCAATGGCCTGGCAGTCGTCGCCTTGCTGTTGGGCGCTGCGGGCGTAGCCGCCGGCGGCTGGGGGATCTGGCAGGTCCGTGCCCTGCAAGCCAGCAGCCAGCACCAACTGGGCCAGGTGCAGACCCTGGATGACCAGTCCCAGAGCCTCAAGCAAGGCCAGCAACAGCTGGCCGCCCGCCTGGCGCAGTTGCCGGGTGCGGATGAGCTGGAAGAGCGTCGCCGCCTGGTCACTCAGTTGCAGGGTGATCAGCAGCGTCTCAACCAGCGTCTGGAAACCGTGTTGGGTGCCAGCCGCAAGGACTGGCGCCTGGCAGAGGCCGAGCATCTGATCCGTCTGGCCAGCTTGCGTTTGTCCGCCTTGCAAGACATCAACAGCGCCCAGTCGCTGGTGCAGGGGGCCGACGAAATTCTTCGCGAGCAAAGCGACCCAGGGGCTTTCGCTGCACGGGAGCAATTGGCCAAGAGCCTGGCCGCGCTGCGCAGCACCGAGCAACCGGACCGTACCGGCCTGTACCTGCAATTGGCTGCCTTGCGTGACCAGGTGGTGCAACTGGCGGCGATTGCCCCGGAGTATCAGCTCACGGAGCCTGCTTCCCAGGGGCGTCCCACCAGCGATACGCAGAACCAGTTGAGCCAGTGGTGGGAGCAGATCTCCCGTTATTTCCGCATCGACTTCAACCCGGATGACAACATCCGTCCCTTGTTGGCAGGCCAAGGCCTGAACCAAGTGCGGCTGGCCTTGAGCCTGGCGCTGGAGCAAGCCCAATGGGCTGCGCTTAACGGCGAGGCGGCGGTGTACAGCCGCTCGTTGGGAGAAGCGCGCAGCGTATTGCAGGACAACTTCAACCAGGACAACCCGCAGAGCAAGGCGATGCTGGCGCGTATTGCCGAGCTTGAGCCCAAGGCGGTGTCGGTGGTCACGCCTGACCTGGCTGCGAGCCTGGCTGCTGTGCAGGCGTACCTTGAACGCCGTCATCAGTCTGCCGACGAAGCCAAGGCTTCGGCTGGCAAACCGGCGACCCAGGAGTAGAGCTGATGAAGCGTTTCTATGTGATCCTGGTGCTCGCGATTGCGCTCGCGCTGGCCCTGGGTGTGGGCATTTCGAAACACACCGGCTACGTGTTGATTACTTATCCTCACCTGCTGCATTACGAATCAAGCCTGTGGGCGACATTGGTGGCGGTGTTCGCCATTGGCCTGGCGATTTACCTGATCCGCGTGTTATGGAGCCTGGTCAGCACATCCGGTGGCGTGGTCAACCCCTGGTCACGACGCAACCGCAGCCGTCGTGTGCAGATCGCTATCGAGCAAGGCCAGATGGACCTCGCCGAGGGCCGCTGGGCCAGCGCCGAACGCCACCTGCACCGCGCCGCCGAAGCAGAGCGCCAACCCCTGCTGTATTACATCGGTGCCGCCCGTGCGGCCAATGAACAGGGCCGTTATGAGGAATCCGACGGCTTGCTGGAGCGTGCGTTGGAACGCCAGCCCCAGGCCGAACTGGCCATTGCACTGAGCCATGCGCAGTTGCAGATGGACCGTGGCGATACGGAAGGCGCACTGGTCACTCTTCAGGCGATGCATGAGCGTCATCCGCATAACGCGCAAGTACTGCGACAGTTGCAACGTCTGCATCAGCAGCGTGGCGATTGGTCGTCTGTGATTCGCCTGCTGCCTGAGCTGCGCAAGGACAAAGTCTTGCCCGCCAATGAGCTGGCCGAGCTGGAGCGTCGCGCCTGGGGCGAGAGTCTGAGCCTGGCGGCCCAGCGTGAAGAGCAAGGCGAAGCAGGGTTGCAGTCTCTGGAGCGCGCATGGGAGCAACTGACCGCAGCCCAGCGCCAACAGCCACAACTGGTATTGGCGTATGCCGACCAACTGCGTCGATTGGGCGCAGATGCCAAGGCCGAAGAAGTGCTGCGTGGCGCCCTTAAACGCGGTTATGACAGTCACCTGATCCGGTTGTATGGCCTGCTGCGCGGCAGTGATCCTGCGCGGCAACTGAAGTTTGCCGAAGGCTGGCTCAAGGACCATCCAGGCGATGCCAGCCTGCTGCTGACGCTGGGTCGTCTGTGCCTGCAAAACAGTCTGTGGGGCAAGGCGCGGGATTATCTGGAAAGCAGCCTGCAAGTACAGCGCAATCCCGAAGCCTGCGCCGAATTGGCTCGCCTGCTGGCCCAATTGGGCGATACCGAGCGCAGCAACCAGCTGTTTCAGGAGGGCTTGGGGTTGCTCGACAATCGTCTGCTGTCCTCGCCGCTGCCAGTGCCTGCGCGAGTTTGAAGTAGGAAAGGGTGGATGGGTTGGCTAGGACCGATCTGACACCCAACCCTTCAAACCCTGCAACCCCTCGGCTTAACTGGCTTTGTTACTAATTCCTACTTGTCTTGGCTGATTTTCCTCGGGCCCGTGGCGGGATGTCCTTATGTTTTCGAGGAAAAGTCCGCTCTAGGGCGTATTGAAAGGGGTCGGGCCTTTCCTCTACCGTAGCGACCTATCTCTTGCAGTGCGGATAAACAATGTCTCTGGCCCCTTTACGCTCTTTGTTTTTCCTGGCGTTCATGGCGGGTGCGCTGACGTTGGGCGCGTCTTACTACCTTCAATACGGTGCGCTGCTACGACCTTGTTTTCTATGCCAGGTACAACGCCTGTTCCTCGCGTCTTTTGCCTTGATCAACCTGATTGCCGCGCTTCACAAACCTGGGCGTTCCGGCCTTTGTCTTTATGGGTTGGCGAGCATGGGCTGTGCGTTGCTGGGCGCCATCACCGCAGGCCGGCAAGTCCTGTTGCAGAACAGGCCGGCAAGCCAGGTGGGGGATTGCTGGCCCAGCCTGCAGGACATGCTTGAAAACCTGTCTGTCTGGCAGGCAACGCGCTCGGTGTTCAATGGCACGGTCGATTGCGTTGAAATCAACTGGACGCTGTTTGACTTGAGCCTGCCTGAGTGGAGCCTGCTGTTTTTTGTGGCGATGCTGATCCTGGGGTTCATGCAGGTGTCACGGCTGTTGTTCGGCAGGCATTTGCGCCTCGCAACACCTTGAAAACGAGACTCAGATTGTAGGAGCGGATTAAACACTTGTATGAACATTCTCTCCTGCGTACCTTGAAGCCATAGTCATGCGGGCATAATCTGGCCCGCACGCGTTATCCAAACCGCTTGTCAGACGCGGCCTTGTCCGTCTGCTGCTTCATCCTTGAAGTGTTGCGCAGGTACAGAGCTGCGGCGCCCCAATAGGGAAGAGAGATCATCATGTTGGAAAGTTGTCAGAATGCTCAGGAACGCTGGGGTGGGGTGCACAAGCTGATCGACAGCTGGTTGAAGGCACGTCACGAACTGGTTCGGGCCTTTGATGCTCTCGGCGCCAAGCCCGAAGCGTTGGGCGAGAATCGCAAGCCGTTGCAGGAGTTCTGTGAGGTGTTGGTGGACTACGTGTCTGCCGGCCATTTCGGCGTCTACGAGCAACTGACCAAGGAGGCCGAAGCCTTCGATGATCAGCGTGGCCTGGAGTTGGCTGAGACGCTTTATCCGCGCATCGATGTGATCACTGAAAAGCTGCTGGCGTTCACCGACCTGTGTGATGCCGGGAAATGTGTCGCGGAAAAATTCAAAGAGTTGGGGGCGCTGTTGCATGAGCGTTTCGAGCTGGAAGATTGCTTGATCGAAGTGCTGCACAACGCTCATAAGGAAGAACCCGCCACCCAGGCTTGAAGCTGGTGGCGAGGTAAGAAAAACGGTGCGCATGTCGCACCGTTTTTTTATGGGTCAGTGGCGAGTGCCGATTAGTTCGATCTCGAACACCAGCGGCGTATAGGGGGGGGATCAACTCACCTGCGCCGTCTGCGCCATAGGCCTGGGCTGAAGGAATCACCAGACGCCATTTCGCACCCACCGGCATCTGTTGTAATGCACTGCTCCAACCGCTGATCACGCTGTTGAGGCGAAACCATTGCGGTTGCGTACTTTTGTCGAAGACAGTTCCATCAGGCAGTCGGCCCACGTATTTAACCTGCACTTCATCGCTGGCCAACGGCTTGTTGCCAGTGCCGGGTGTCAGCTCGGTGAGCAGGATCCCATCGGCCAACTGACGAACGCCGGCTGCGGCTTTTTCCCTTGAGAGAAATTGCTGCTCGGCAGCGAGTGCTTTTTCGCTTTGAGGTCGTTGGGCGTCGGCGGCGTTCTGCGTTTCGTGCTGCGCGAGGATCTGTTCGATGCGCGCGTTATCCAGCGCCAGTGGCTTGCCTTGGTAGGCTTGCTTGAGTCCGTCGAGCAGGGCCTGTATCTGCAGGTCGGGGACTTCCTGGCGCAACCGTTCGCCAAGGCTTGCGCCCAGGCTATAGGCAAGATCGTGCGGGGTTGCGGCGGTGGTGTTTGACGAGGGTTGCTCGCTTGCATCGGCCACGCAGATCGCCAAGCCGAACACTAGAAAAAGGTAACGCGACATGGGCATTCTCCCGGCGAAAGTGCGACGGATTATGCCAGTGCGAGTGCGTAAAAAGTGGCGCGGTTTTCCGTTATATCGATAAGAATTTTCGCACGCTGCAACGCAACGCAAAGGATACTGTCAACATGCCCTAGCGGCGGTAAGAGCAGAGGGCTAGTATGAGCCGCACCCACGTCAGCCAGGAGGTAAACCATGTCGGCCAAACAGAAGCCTGTAAATACCCCGTTGCACTTGCTCCAACAACTTTCGGGCAGCCTGCTCGAACATCTGGAAAGCGCGTGCTCCCAAGCCTTGGCTGATGCAGAAAAGCTGCTCGCCAAACTGGAAAAGCAACGCGGTAAAGCGCAAGAAAAGCTGCACAAATCCCGCACCAAACTGCAAGACGCCGCCACTGCCGGCAAGTCCAAGGCACAAGCCAAAGCCAAAGGCGCGGTCAAAGAACTTGAAGAGCTGCTGGATGCTCTCAAGGATCGCCAAGCCGAAACCCGCAGCTACATTTCCCAACTCAAAAAAGACGCTCAAGAAAGCCTGAAACTGGCCCAAGGTGTTGGCCGTGTGAAGGAAGCCGTAGCTAAAGCACTGGGTGCTCGTACGCCTGCAAAAGTAGCCGCCAAGCCAACTGCTAAAACTGCTGCTGCCAAACCAGCTGCCAAGCCAGCCGCTAAAACCGCTGCTGCCAAACCAGCCGCGAAGCCAGCTGCTAAAACTGCTGTCGCCAAACCAGCTGCCAAGCCAGTCGCTAAAACCGCTGCTGCCAAACCAGCCGCGAAGCCAACTGCTAGAACGGCTGCTGCCAAACCAGCCGCGAAGCCAGCTGCTAAAACTGCTGCTGCCAAACCAGCGGCGAAGCCAGCTGCTAAAACTGCTGCCGCCAAACCAGCCGCGAAGCCAGCTGCTAAAACTGCTGCTGCCAAACCAGCCGCGAAGCCAGCTGCTAAAGCTGCTGCCGCCAAACCAGCTGCCAAGCCAGTCGCTAAAACCGCTGCTGCCAAACCAGCTCCCAAGCCAGTCGCTAAAACCGCTGCTGCCAAACCAGCCGCGAAGCCAGCCGCTAAACCTGCTGCTGCCAAACCAGCCGCGAAGCCAGCCGCTAAACCTGCTGCTGCCAAACCAGCTGCCAAGCCAGTCGCTAAAACCGCTGCTGCCAAACCAGCCGCTAAAACCGCTGCTGTCAAACCGGCTGCCAAGCCAGCCGCTAAACCTGCGGCTGCTAAACCAGCCGTGAAGCCAGCCGCCAAGCCAGCGCCCGCAAAGCCAGCCGCTCCAGCAGCACCCACTGCCACCCCGGCAGCAGCCACCGCTCCAACTGCATCGGCCAGCAGCACCCCTGCACCGGTAGCGCCAAGCACCACCCCAACCAGCGCTTCCTAAGTGTTGGTGGCCATGACGCGCAATTGCAGCAGCACGTCGTGGTCAAGGTTGGCGGCTTCGGTCGCCAGGCCTTCAAGCCAGTCTTGCTGATCCACCACCTCATTGATCGGCCATGTCTGCGCCAGCGCTTCCAAGCGCGCCAGCAACGTTCTTTCGGCCTCCAGCTCCAGTGTCTTGATCTGCTCGCGCAGCGATGCCAATTGCGCATCCTGCTGGGCCAAGGCTCGCCATTGCACGCGCACTTGTCGTAGCGGTTCGACTACCTGCACCCGCCACGGATGAGCCATCTGTTGCAGTGCCTGAACGCGTTCGGGCTTGTACGCCACACCTCGTTGCTCCAGCCAAGCACCACACAACAACAGGCACACGTCTGCCCCTTGCTCCTGCAAGCGCAGGCACGCGGCCTCCACGCCTGGGCGGGCATAGGTCGAAAGGGCAAAGCTCCACAGGTCAGCGCACATATTCACACCCAAGCCAGCGGCCAACGAAGCTGGTAGACTCCGCCGCCATTATGATCCGACTTCAAAGCCTAACATTACAGCGTGGCCCGCAACGTCTTCTTGAAGACGCCGAGCTGACCCTGCACGCCGGTCACAAAGCCGGCCTGATCGGTGCCAACGGCGCCGGCAAATCCACGTTGTTCGCCCTGTTGCTGGGGGAGCTGACCCCGGATTCCGGGGACTGCCTGCTGCCTGCCGACTGGCGCATTGCCCATATGCGCCAGGAGATCGACACCCTGGACCGTATCGCCATCGACTACGTGCTCGATGGCGACCTGCGCCTGCGCCAGGTGCAACACGACCTGGCTGAGGCCGAAAAAGCCCAGGACGGTGCCGCCCAGGCGCGCCTGCACTCGGAGCTGGACAGCGCCGACGGCTACACGGCCGACGCTCGCGCTCGCAAGATGCTCGCTGGCCTTGGGTTTACCAACGAACAGATGGACCGCCCGGTCGCCGACTTCTCCGGTGGCTGGCGCATGCGCCTGAACCTGGCTCAAGCGCTGATGTGCCCCTCTGACCTGCTGCTGCTCGACGAACCGACCAACCACTTGGACCTCGATGCGATCCTGTGGCTGGAAGATTTCCTCAAGAGTTACCAGGGCACCTTGCTGCTGATCTCCCACGACCGGGATTTCCTCGACGCCGTGGTCGATAACATCGCCCATGTCGAACAGAAGAAAATCACCCTTTACCGTGGCGGCTATACCGCGTTCGAACGCGCCCGCGCCGAACGCCTGGCCCAGCAGCAACAGGCCTTTGAAAAGCAACAGGCGCAACGTGCGCACATGGAAAGCTACATCGCAAGGTTCAAGGCCCAGGCTACCAAGGCCCGCCAGGCCCAGAGCCGGATCAAGGCCCTGGAACGCATGGAAGAGCTGTCGGCGGCCCACGTCGATTCGCCGTTCGACTTTGTCTTCCGTGAGTCGGTGAAGATCTCCAGCCCGCTGTTGGACCTCTCGGACGCTCGCCTTGGCTATGGCGACAAAACCATCCTTGAGAAGGTCAAGCTGCAGCTCACGCCGGGCGCACGCATCGGTTTGCTCGGCCCGAACGGCGCAGGCAAGTCGACACTGATCAAGAACCTTTCGGGTGAGCTTGAGCCGCTGGCCGGTCGCCTCACTCGTGGCGAGAACACGGTGGTGGGTTACTTCGCCCAGCATCAACTGGACTCGCTGGACGCCAAGGCAAGCCCGTTGTTGCACCTGCAACGCCTGGCGCCGACCGAGCGCGAGCAGACCCTGCGCGACTTCCTTGGCGGTTTCGACTTCCGTGGCGCGCGCATTGACGAACCTGTGCTGAATTTTTCCGGTGGCGAAAAAGCCCGACTGGCCCTGGCCCTGATCGCGTGGGATCGCCCGAACCTGTTGCTGCTCGACGAGCCGACCAACCACTTGGACCTGGAAATGCGCCTGGCGCTGACCATGGCCCTGCAGGAGTTCAGCGGTGCGGTATTGGTGGTGTCTCACGACCGTCACCTGCTCAAGAGCACCACCGACAACTTCCTGCTGGTGGCCGACGGTAAGGTCGAAGAGTTCGATGGCGACCTGGACGACTACGCGCGCTGGCTGACGGAGTACCGCCTGCGCAATGCGCCGGCCAGCAACACGCCGGTCAACCCGGACAAGACCGACAAGAAAGCCCAGCGCCAGGCCGCCGCCGCGCTGCGCCAGCAGTTGGCGCCGCACAAGCGTGAGGCCGACAAGCTGGAAGCCGAACTGGGCAAGGTGCATGAGCGCCTGGCCAAGATCGAAGCCAGCCTGGGCGACAGCGCCGTGTACGAGGCGGCGCGCAAGGACGAGCTGCGTGACCTGCTGGCCGAACAGGCCAAGCTCAAGGTGCGCGAGGGGCAGTTGGAGGAAACCTGGATGGAGGCCCTCGAATTGCTCGAAACCCTGCAAGCGGAGCTGGAGGCGCTGTCCTGATGGAGGCGTTGCAATTACCGGTACCGGTGCAATGGATCGAACCCATCTGGATCGGCGTGCAAATCCTGCTGATCCTGCTGGCTGGCTACCTGGCTCAGCGCTTCGTCGCAAAAGGCCTTACGCGCCTGGGTGAGCGCTACCCGTTCCCGCCGCAATTGCTGATGCCCCTGCGGGGCGGCTTGCGCTGGCTGATCATGGGCAGTGCGCTGATCTTTGTGCTGGGCCGCCTGGGTGTGTCTGCCACGGTGTTGTGGACGGCCCTGTCGGGGTTTGTCGCGGTGGCGGCCGTGGCGTTCTTCGCCATGTGGTCGGTGCTGTCGAACCTGCTGTGCGCGATCCTGATCTTCACGGTCGGGCCGTTTCGCCTCGGTGATATCGTCGAGTTGGTGGACACCGTCGACAAACCGGGCGTGAAGGGCCGGGTCGTGGCGATCAACTTGCTCTACACCACGCTGATCGAAGTCGAGGAAGCCGGGACCAACAGCGCGATGGTGCAGGTGCCCAATAGTCTGTTCTTCCAGCGTTCGGTACGCCGTTGGCCCGGCTCTGGCACTAATATCCTGTAGGCGCGAGCAAGCTCGCTCCTACAGAAATCTATAGCCAGCCTTTAGTCGCTGGAGTTAGCTTAAGGCACAACCGCTAACTCCCTTACGAGGTGTGCAATGGCTCTCGATACATGGCTGGCCTTTTTCCTGGCCAGTTGGATCATCTCCCTTTCTCCTGGCGCCGGTGCCATCGCCTCGATGTCCAGCGGCCTGCAATACGGTTTTGCGCGTGGCTACTGGAACGCCATCGGTCTGCAACTGGGCCTGGCGATGCAGATTGCGGTGGTCGCCGGTGGTTTGGGTGCCATTCTGGCGGCCTCGTCTACTGCGTTCTATGCGATCAAATGGTTTGGCGTGGCCTACCTCGTGTATCTGGCCATCAAACAATGGCGTGCCCTGCCCATGGACATGACCGATGACGCCGCCGTGCGCCCGATCGGCAAACCGATGGCGATGATGTTCCGCGGCTTCCTGGTTAACGCCAGCAATCCCAAGGCGCTGGTGTTTATGCTGGCGGTGCTGCCGCAGTTCGTGAACCCGCAGGCGCCGTTGTTGATCCAGTACCTGATCCTCGGTGCCACTATGATCAGCGTCGATATGATCGTGATGGCGGGCTATACAGGGTTGGCGTCGAAAGTCTTGCGCCTGTTGCGTACGCCCAAACAACAGAAACGCGTAAACCGCACCTTTGCTGGCTTGTTTGTCGGCGCTGCCGGTTTCCTGGCGAGCCTGCATCGCGCCACGGCCTGACCAAGCGACTGGCTCAAAAATGTGGGAGCGGGCTTGCTCGCGAATACGGTATCAGTCAAAGAAAATAGTGACTGAAGCACCGCGTTCGCGAGCAAGCCCGCTCCCACATTGGTTTTAGGGTGATATGAAATAACACCTTGAGTCGAATCCATTAAAGCTCAACAATAGTGTTACTTCGTATTTCCACTTGAGATTCATTCATGACCGCCCCTTTCCGCTTTCTCGCCTGGCTGCTGTTGCCGGCGTTGCTGTCGTGCAGCTTCAATCTGTTGGCCGCGACCGCCGAGGGCGCGCCGCAAGCCCTGCATTTGCTGGACTACATTGGCGCCGACTACCCACCCACGGTGGAGGCGGGCAAGGTGGTGGATGACTCGGAATACCGTGAACAAGTGGAATTTCTCGGGGTGTTGCAGGGGCTGGTGGCGGATTTGCCAGACAAACCCGAGCGCGCCGAGCTGATAAAGGGCGTTGATGAACTGCTGGCCGCGGTCACTGCCCACCAGGATGGCGCAAGCGTTGCCCGCCAGGCCCGTCAATTGGGTGCCAAGCTGGCCGTGGCGTATGAAGTCAGCCAGGCCCCGGCCATCACGCCGGACCCGACGCGCGGCGCGCCGCTCTACGCCCAGCATTGTTCGGTGTGCCACGGCACAGCAGGTGCCGGCGATGGCCCCGCAGGCATGGGCATGACGCCACCACCCGCTAACCTGCGCGATGCCACGCGCCTGGATCGCCTGAGCCTCTACGCGATCTACAACACCCTCGGCCTGGGCGTGGAGGGCACCGACATGCCGTCGTTCGCTGACCAATTGGACGACCGCCAGCGCTGGGACCTGGCAACCTATATCGCCGGCTTCACGGCCGACCCGGCCGCCGCCAAAGGCGAGCAGACATTCAACCTTGCCGACCTGGCCCGCCAGAACCCCAATGAAGTGCTCGCCGCTGACGGCCCTGGCGCTGCCGCGACATTCCGCGCTCAACGTGCCCAACCGCCGCAGGTTCAGCGTGGCCCTGCGCAGTTGCTCGACTACACCGCCGCCACCCTGGACAAGAGCCTCGCGGCCTTCCGCAACGGCGACCATGAGCAGGCTTACGATCTATCCGTCGCGGCCTATCTGGAAGGCTTCGAACTGGTGGAAAGCTCCCTGGATAACGTCGATGCCAATGTGCGCAAAGACACCGAGAAGGCCCTGATGGCCTATCGGCAATCGTTGCAGGACGGCTTGCCTATCGAGCAGGTGCAGCAGCGCTTGGACTTGGCCAAAGGCAAACTCACTGAATCGGCCGGTTTGCTGGGCGGCGATGGCCTGAGCTGGTCGTTGAGCTATATCTCCGGCTTGCTGATCCTGCTGCGCGAAGGCCTGGAAGCGATTCTGGTGCTGGCAGCGATCCTCGCCTTTCTGCGTAACACCGGCCAGCAATCGGCGGTGCGCAGCGTCAACGTCGGCTGGGGCCTGGCGCTGTTGGCAGGCTTGGGTACCTGGGCTTTGGCGGCCTATGTCATTGACGTCAGCGGTGCCCAGCGTGAGTTGCTTGAAGGCTGCACGGCGTTGTTTGCCAGTGTGATGGTGCTGTGGCTCGGCGTGTGGATGCACGACCGGCGGCACGCGGCGGCCTGGCAGGACTACATCAAGAGCAGCCTGGTGGGCGGCGGTGGGCGTTTCGGTTTTGCCGTGCTGGCGTTCTTCTCGGTGTACCGCGAACTGTTCGAAGTCATCCTGTTCTACGAAACCCTGTGGCTGCAAGCCGGCCCTGCCGGGCACAACGCGGTGCTGGCCGGTGGTGCCACGGCGTTGGTGCTGCTGGTGGGCCTGGCCTGGGTGATCCTGCGCGGTTCGGCGAAGTTGCCGCTGGCGCTGTTCTTCGGTATCAACGCCGCGCTGCTGTGTGCGCTGTCGGTGGTGTTTGCCGGGCACGGTGTGAAAGCCTTGCAGGAAGCAGGCATCTTCGGCACGCGGCCGGTGGCGTTCTTTGACTTCGACTGGCTGGGCATCCACGCCGATGCGTACTCGTTGGGGGCACAGGCCGTGGCGATCCTGGCGATTGTGGTGTTGTATGGCCGTAGCCGCCTGACCGAAAAGCGCCGGGTGGCGGCGTAGCATGCGCGTGTGGATCGACGCCGATGCCTGCCCTCGGGCGGCCAAGGACCAAGTGGTGAAGTTCGCCCTCAAGCGCCAGTTTGAGGTGGTGCTGGTGGCAGGTCAAAGCCAGATCAAACCGAGCTTTGCCTGTGTGAAGCTGATCGTGGTGCCCAGCGGGCCGGATGCCGCCGATGATTACCTGGTGGAGCACGCCGTGCCCGGCGAACTGGTGATTTGCAGCGACGTGCCCTTGGCCGACCGCCTGGTGAAGAAGGGCGTGACGGCCCTTGACCCGCGTGGCAAGGAATTCAGCCCAGCGAACATGAGCGAGCGGTTGGCGGTGCGTAACCTGTTTACCGACCTGCGCGAGCAAGGCCAGATGGGCGGCGGCCCACCGCCCCACAGCGAAAAGGACAAGCAGGCGTTTGCCAATGCGCTGGACCGAATCCTTACCCGCTTGATGAAACCACTGTAGGAGCGAGCAAGCTCGCTCCTACAGAAAGAGAGCGTCAGTCGTTCTCGTGAGTCAACTCCAACACCCGATCCACCAGCTTGTTGATGCCTGACGCCACCTCGCTGATGTTCTTGCCCAGCATGTAGGCCGGCGTACTCACCAGCTTGCGCGCCTGGTCTTCGACGATGTCCTCCACGGTGCATTCGAGGTGGGTGGCGCCCATCTTGTCCAGGGCTGCGGCGGTGCTGGCATCGTTGCCGATGGTGCAGGTCACGCCAGGGCCGTAGATCTTGGCGGCCAGGGCCGGCGAAATGCAGATCAACCCCACCGGCTTGCCCGCTTCGGCAAAGGCTTCAGCCAGTGCCAGCACCTGAGGGTTGATGCTGCAACCGGCGCCTTCCACGGCAAAGTTCGACAGGTTCTTGGCCGCACCAAACCCGCCCGGCACGATCAGCGCGTCAAAGTCTGCGGCGTTGGCTTGGCCTATATCCTTCACGGCGCCGCGGGCGATACGCGCGGATTCCACCAGCACGTTGCGCGACTCGGGCATTTCTTCGCCCGTGAGGTGGTTGATCACGTGCAACTGCGCAACGTCGGGTGCAAAGCATTCCACTTGAGCGCCGCGCTGGTCCAGGCGCAGCAGGGTGATCACGCTTTCATGGATCTCTGCGCCGTCGTACACGCCACAGCCGGAAAGGATCACTGCAATCTTTTTGCTCATGGGCATTTCTCCTGATTCATGGCGTTAAATGTCTACTAATTTGTAACCTGTTGCCAATGGGATCTCACGTCGCTGCACCTAATCTTGATGTAACAAAAATAGACCGGACTAGCCCATGGACTTCGTGCCTTACGCAGTACCGTTTTTTATCGCCCTGATTGTGGTGGAGTTGCTGGCCGACCGTTGGCGCGGCGCGCGCAACTACCGAGTGGCGGATGCCATCAACAGCCTCAGCACCGGTGTGCTGTCCACCACCACCGGCTTGCTCACCAAGGGTGTGGGCCTGCTGACCTACGCCTTCGCCCTCAAGCACCTGGCGTTGTTCGAGTTGCCGACCCAGAGCGTCTGGACCTGGGTATTCGCTTTTGTGTTTTATGATTTCTGCTACTACTGGCTGCACCGCATGGGGCATGAACGCAACATCCTGTGGGCCGCGCATTCGGTGCATCACCAGAGCGAGGACTACAACCTCAGCACTGCCTTGCGCCAGACCAGCACCGGTTTCCTGCTGAGTTGGATCTTCTACTTGCCCCTGGCGGTGGTTGGTGTGCCGCTGGTGGTGTTTATCAGCGTAGCGTCGCTCAACCTGCTGTATCAATTCTGGGTCCATACACGCCATGTTCCCAAGCTCGGCTGGGTCGAATGGTTTTTCGTCACACCGTCCAATCATCGGGCCCACCATGCACAGAACGCTCTCTACATGGATCGCAACTACGGCGGGGTGTTCATTATTTGGGACCGGCTGTTCGGCACCTTCCAAGAGGAAGACGATAACGAACCGGTGATTTTCGGCGTAACCACACCCCTGGCCAGTTGGAATCCGCTGTGGGCCAACCTGCAGTTTTATGCGCAGCTCTGGAGCGACGCCAGGCGTACTGAGCGTTGGTGGGACAAGCTGCGCATCTGGTTCATGCGCACCGGTTGGCGGCCGGCGGACGTCAAGGCCAAGTACCCGATGGCCAAGCCGGACCTGAGCCAGTTCCGCAAATTCGAGGTGCCACTGGACATGCGCCAACAGGTCTACATCGCCTTGCAGTTTGCGGCTTATGTGGGGTTTGGCAGCTATCTGATGAATGTGGGTGAGGGCTCGCCCACCTCGGCGCTGGTCCTCGGTTGGGGCGCAATGGCACTGGGATTGTTTACCCTGGGGGTTGCGCTGGAGAATCGCCCATGGGCACTGAAGGCCGAGCTGGCGCGCCTGGTGCTGAATGTTCCCTTGGTATGGCTGGCGCCGCTGGCAGGGTTGTGGCCCGCCAGCAACCTGGGCTGGCTGGGCCTGGCGAGCTACAGCCTGCTCAGCCTCATCGGCCTCTACTGTTGCAGAAGCCGGCTTACTCGGTGGGTGTCTTAGGCGTTTCGATTGGGGCTGGCTCGTTAGCCAGCCGAGCCTTGGCCTCGGCACAGGCTTGGCGGGCGATGCGGGCATTCTTGAAGCGACGGCGCAGCCACAGGCCAAAGCCCAGCACCAGCAAGGCGCCCAGTACCCACAGCTCGTATTTCTTGACGCTGCCGAGCATCCCTTCCAGCACCGCGCCAAAGTGGTAGGCCGCCGCCCCCAGTGCCGCGGCCCAGATCGCCGCGCCAATACCGTTGAGGACCAGGTAGCGCAACGGTGGATAGCCGGACAGGCCAATCGCCACGGGCATCACCGTGCGCAAGCCGTAGACGAAGCGGAAACTCAATACCCAGATATCCGGATGCTTGCGGATATGTTCCAGCGCCTTGTCGCCCATCAATTGCCAGCGCGGCTTGCGCGCCAGCAACTTGCGGCCGTGCTTGCGCCCCATGTAGTACCAGAGCTGGTCGCCGGCGTAGCTGCCAAAAAAGGCAACGACCACCACCAGGTTGATATCCATGTAGCCACGGAACGCCAGGAAGCCTGCGAGTACAAGGATGGTCTCGCCTTCGAAGAACGTGCCGAGAAAGAGGGCAAAGTAGCCGAAGTCATGCAGAAATTGTTGAAGCATGGTCTAGGGTGCTGGCGAAATGAACGCGCAGCCTACGCCTTCACGAAGATTCATGAAAGTATCGAGATGTGTCACGAAGTGAACAATTCCTATGCAAATGACGAATGGGACTACAGGTCGCGTCGATAAGCACAACTGTCATTCATTCGTCATAATGGCCGCTTATAACTGCAACGCTCGCCCGTAAACACGGGCTCAGGAGTCTGTCGTGAGCTTTACCCCTGCCAATCGCCTGTTCCCTGCCACCCGTCTGCGTCGCAATCGTCGTGATGATTTTTCTCGTCGCCTGGTACGTGAAAATGTACTGACCACGAATGATCTGATCCTGCCGGTTTTCGTGCTCGACGGCGAAAATCGCCGGGAAGCGGTGGCGTCGATGCCGGGTGTGGAGCGTCTGACCATTGATTTGTTGCTTGAAGAAGCGGCGAATTGGGTCGAGTTGGGCATTCCGGCGCTGGCGCTGTTTCCGGTGACCCCGGCGGAACTCAAGTCCCTGGACGCCGCTGAAGCCTGGAACCCCGACGGGATTGCCCAGCGCGCCACCCGTGCCTTGCGCGAGCGCTTCCCGGAGCTTGGGGTGATCACTGACGTGGCCCTGGACCCGTTCACCACCCACGGCCAGGATGGCATTCTTGACGAAGACGGTTATGTGCAGAACGACATCACCGTCGATGCACTGGTCAAGCAGGCGTTATCACACGCGGCTGTGGGCGCCCAGGTGGTTGCACCGTCGGACATGATGGACGGGCGCATCCAGGCGATTCGCGAAGCCCTTGAGCTGGCCGGTCACGTCAATGTGCGGATCATGGCCTACTCGGCCAAATACGCCAGCGCCTACTACGGCCCATTCCGCGATGCGGTAGGCTCGGCGCTGAACCTGGGCAAGGCCAACAAGGCCTCGTATCAGATGGACCCGGCCAACAGCCAGGAAGCCCTGCACGAGGTGGCTGCCGACCTGGCCGAAGGCGCCGATATGGTGATGGTCAAGCCGGGGATGCCCTACCTTGACATTCTTTACCGGGTCAAAGAGGAATTCAAAGTGCCGACCTTTGTCTATCAGGTCAGCGGTGAATACGCCATGCACATGGCGGCCATCCAGAATGGTTGGTTGAGTGAAGGGGTGATCCTCGAATCCCTGACTGCCTTTAAACGTGCCGGCGCTGATGGCATTCTGACCTACTTCGCCGCCCGCGCCGCCCAATTGCTTAGAGAGCAACAATAGCCCTCACAGGAACACTCGATGAATACCGAAGGACTCTCAGAAGTTGCCGTAAAAGACGCTCACCCGGTGGTTGAACAAGTCGCCCAGACCCCGCCGGAGCTGGAGCCCGCACCGCCTGCGGTGGTGGCCGAAGCGCCTGCGCCGGCGCCGGTGGCCGTGGTCACCAACCTGGATGACAGCAGCCTGTACATCCACCGCGAGTTGTCACAACTGCAATTCAACATCCGCGTGCTTGAGCAGGCGCTGGATGAGTCCTACCCCTTGCTGGAGCGGCTGAAATTCCTGCTGATCTTCTCCAGTAACCTGGACGAGTTCTTCGAGATCCGTGTTGCCGGCCTCAAGAAGCAGATCACCTTTGCCCGTGAACAAGCCGGTGCCGATGGCCTGCAACCGCACCAGGCCCTGGCGCGTATCAGTGAGCTGGTGCACGGCCATGTAGACCGCCAGTATGCGATCCTCAACGACATCCTGCTGCCGGAGCTGGAAAAGCACCAAGTCCGCTTCATTCGTCGTCGTCACTGGACCGCCAAGATCAAGACCTGGGTGCGCCGTTACTTCCGGGACGAGATTTCGCCGATCATCACGCCTATCGGCCTCGACCCGACGCACCCGTTCCCCTTGCTGGTGAACAAGAGCCTCAACTTCATCGTCGAACTCGAAGGTATCGACGCTTTCGGCCGCGATTCGGGCCTGGCGATCATCCCGGCGCCGCGTCTGTTGCCTCGGATCATCAAGGTACCGGAAGAGGTAGGGGGCGCTGGCGACAACTATGTATTCCTGTCATCGATGATTCACGCGCACGCCGACGACCTGTTCCAGGGCATGAAGGTCAAGGGCTGCTACCAGTTCCGCCTGACCCGTAACGCCGACCTGGCGCTGGACTCCGAAGACGTTGAAGACCTGGCACGTGCCCTGCGCGGCGAACTGTTCTCACGGCGCTATGGCGATGCGGTGCGCCTGGAAGTGGCGGACACCTGCCCGAAACATCTGTCGGACTACCTGCTCAAACAGTTCAACTTGGCAGAATCGGAGCTGTACCAGGTCAACGGCCCTGTGAACCTCACGCGCCTGTTCAGCATTACCGGCCTGGACAGCCACCCGGAGCTGCAATACAAGCCGTTCACGCCGCAGATCCCGAAACTTTTGCAAAACAGCGAGAACATCTTCAGCGTGGTGAGCAAGCAGGACATCCTGCTGCTGCACCCTTTCGAGTCGTTCACCCCGGTGGTCGACCTGCTGCGCCAGGCTGCCAAGGACCCGCACGTCCTGGCCGTGCGCCAGACCCTGTACCGCAGCGGCGCGAACTCGGAAATCGTCGATGCGCTGGTGGATGCGGCGCGTAATGGCAAAGAAGTCACTGCGGTGATCGAGTTGCGTGCGCGTTTCGACGAAGAGTCCAACCTGCAACTGGCCAGCCGTCTGCAAGCGGCCGGTGCGGTGGTGATCTACGGCGTGGTCGGCTTCAAGACCCACGCCAAGATGATGCTGATCCTGCGCCGTGAAGCCGGTGAGATCGTGCGCTACGCCCACTTGGGTACCGGTAACTATCACGCCGGCAACGCCAAGCTCTACACCGACTACAGCTTGCTGACGTCCGACGACGCGCTGTGCGAAGACGTCGGCAAGTTGTTCAGCCAGTTGATCGGCATGGGCAAGACCCTACGCATGAAGAAGCTGTTGCACGCGCCGTTCACGCTCAAGAAGGGCATGCTCGACATGATTGCCCGCGAGACCCAGTTTGCCCTCGATGGCAAGCCGGCGCACATCATCGCCAAGTTCAACTCGCTGACCGATCCGAAGATCATCCGTGCTCTGTACAAGGCCAGCCAGTCCGGTGTGCGCATCGACCTGGTGGTACGTGGCATGTGCTGCCTGCGCCCCGGCATTGTGGGCGTGTCGCATAACATCCATGTGCGCTCGATCATCGGCCGCTTCCTGGAGCACACCCGCGTGTTCTACTTCCTTAACGGCGGCGAAGAACAGATGTTCCTCTCCAGTGCCGACTGGATGGAGCGCAACCTCGACAAGCGCGTTGAGACCTGCTTCCCGGTGGAAGGCAAGAAGCTGATCATGCGGGTCAAGAAGGAGCTGGAAAGCTACCTCACCGACAACACCCACAGCTGGAGCCTGCAGTCGGATGGTCGCTACGTGCGTAACACCCCGACCGGCAACCAGAACCCGCGCAGCGCGCAGGCGACATTATTGGAGAAGTTGGGTAGCCCGATTCTGACGGTGAACTAGCCCAGGCATACGCAACTCCATGTGGGAGCGGGCTTGCTCGCGAATGCGGTGTGTCAGTCAATGCATCTGGTGACTGATCCACTGCATTCGCGGGCAAGCCCGCTCCCACATTTGTTTTGCAGTGGGCTTTAGCGCAGGTTCAGGCTGAACCCCACCCGTGTCAGCCATTCCGCTTCCTGGGCGAAGTCCGCCTGGGTCAGCTGATTTTCATCCAGCCAGCCTTTGGGGAACATCACTTCCAGGCTATCGCCATCGGCGTGCAGTTTGACCTGGGGCATTTCCTGGGTGCCGCGGATGTGGTGGAACAGGATCGCAAAGCGCAGCAGCGCGCACAGGCGGATCAGCTTGATGCCGTCTTTACCGAATTCGGCAAACTTGTCCTTGGGAATATTACGGCGATGGCCGCGTACCAGCAGCGCGAGCATCTGTTGGTCTTCCCGGGAGAAACCGGCCAGGTCCGAGTGTTCGATCAGGTAGGCGCCGTGCTTGTGATAATGGTAGTGGGCGATGTCCAGGCCGACTTCATGCACCTTGGCTGCCCAGCCGAGTAACTCGCGCCAGACGCCGTCTTCCAGGTCCCAGTCCTCGGCCACCTGGTCGAACGCGTGCAGGGCTTTGCGCTCCACGCGTGCGGCTTGTTCCAGGTCAACGTGATAACGCTCCATCAGCGAGCTGAGGGTGCGCTCGCGCACGTCTTCGTGGTGGTGCCGGCCCAGCAGGTCGTAGAGCACGCCTTCGCGCAGGGCGCCGTCACAGTGGTCCATGCGTTGCAGTTCGAGGGCGTCGAAGATGGCTTCGAGAATTGCCAGGCCCGCAGGGAAAATCGCACGGCGGTCGGGCTTGATGCCATCGAAGTCGATTTTCTCTGCATCCCCCAGCTTGAACAACTTGCGCTTGAGCCACGCCAAGCCCTCGGCGTTCACCTCGCCGGTGCCATGGCCACCGGCTTTCAAGGCCAGGCCGATGGCACGGATGGTGCCGGACGAGCCGATGGCTTCATCCCAGGTCAGTCGGTGCAAGGCGTGTTCGATGCTCATGATTTCCAGACGCGCTGCGGTGTAGGCCTGGGCATAGCGCGCCGGAGTGATCTTGCCATCCTTGAAATAACGCTGGGTGAAACTCACGCATCCCATCTGCAGGCTTTCACGCAGCAGCGGTTCGAAACGCTGGCCGATGATGAACTCGGTGCTACCGCCGCCAATGTCTGCCACCAGGCGTTTGCCGGGCGTATCGGCCAGTGTGTGTGACACGCCGAGGTAGATCAGGCGAGCCTCTTCACGGCCCGAGATGACCTCCACCGGATGCCCGAGGATTTCCTCGGCGCGATGGATGAACTCGTTGCGGTTGCGGGCCTCGCGCAAGGCATTGGTGCCAACGATACGCACTGCGCCAGGGGGCATGCCGTTGATCAGTTGCGCAAAACGCTTGAGGCAATCGAGGCCGCGCTGCATGGATTCTTCATTGAGCTTGCGCTCGTCGTCGATCCCGGCGGCCAGTTGCACTTTTTCGCCGAGCCGCTCAAGGATGCGGATCTCACCGTTCTGGGCCTTGGCCACGACCATATGAAAGCTGTTGGAGCCCAGGTCGATGGCGGCGATCAAGGACAGATTCTTGGCTTGGGATTGCGGCATGGTTTGAGGATCTCGGTCGATAACCTTGCCATCGTGCCACGATCGACCGCTGACGCCAACGCGTTGTGCTTCGGTAATTGGACCGATGCTGTCTGTAGGGAAATCTCTGGGAAGTGTAGGGCAGCTTCGCAAGCTTTAAACGAATAGGTAATCCGATACCGTGAGGCGTTTTAACTGTATGTCGTCGTAAGTTGTGTATGACATTGCTTACAGTGATCGGGGCTGTAGATCATGCGATTTCAGTCAGAGGACTACTTTGCTGATCGATTAAAGCCGTTGCCTAATTTAATAGGGCCCACAGCAAATACCGTGTTGTCTGATTTTTTTGCCAGGCACCAAGGCGCCAGACTGTCATTCGGCAATTCTGCCTGGGTGTTATTTATTTATAGTTTTGTGTTACGGAAGATAAAGCGTTGAGCGACGGAGTCGCTAAAACCAAAATAAAGAACGCCTGTTAATTCCTAATGACAGGACGAGCATGAAAAAAATTATTGGATTAACCGTCGGTATGGTGTGCCTGGCTGCAACCCTCAATGCCCAGGCAACCACCAGTGCGCAGTTGGTCGTCAGGGGCACCATTACACCTGCTGCCTGCAACCTCAGCCTGGCGGGCAGTGGCATCATCGACTACGGCACGATTCGCTCGGGCGAATTGTCCCAAACAGCGTTTAACCCGCGCGAAGAGAGGACCACTTCGCTGGTGATCAATTGCGGCACCACGCCTGCCAGGTTCGGGCTCACGTTTACCGACCTGCAAGCGGGCAGCAAGGTGACGGGCATCCTCGGCGCGGGCTTCACCGAAGTACAGAACTATGGTTTGGGTATGGTAGGCGCCCGGCGTACCGGTGGCTATTCGGTGACTCTCAAGGACCTCAGGTCCTCCGGCACAACGCTGTTTCCGATCATGCGCAGCGGCCTGGGGGCCTGGTACAACAGCGATGGCAAAGTGGCCCAGTCGCCGAGCCAGTACTCTTGGCGTAATGGCACGACGATTACCCCTGCCGCTATCAGCCAATTGACCGGTACGCTCGCGGTGAAAGCGGTAATCAACAAGGCTCGGGATCTGGATTTAAGCCGCGACATTTCCATTGATGGGCGCGCCACGCTTGTATTGAGTTACATCTAAATAACTGAAAGCAGCCGATCAAGAAACTAACCCTTTCTTATTGGCTGTTTTTCTATGGCTGCGCGATTGCCAATCGTCAATGGCATGAGTTGAGGGGAATACTGAGTGCGTGGTTTTTTAATAAGTTGTGTATGGCTGTGGCATCTTTTTTTTAGTGCTGTTGCCACCGCCGACGGTATGTTGCCGGAAACAACAGTGGTGGTGCTTTATGAAGAGGACGGCGAAGCCACCCTGAGTATCAAGAACACCGATGCGGGGCCCGCGCTGCTGCATTCCGTAGTTGAGAATGTGCCTGAAGACCTGGAGCCGCTACTGATTGTCACACCGCCAGTTACCCGTGTGGAGGCAGGCGACACCCAGCTGGTGCGTTTTATCAGCACCCTGAAACAGCCGCTCAAGACCCAGCGGCTCAAGCGCGTGTCGTTTGAGGGCATCCCCCAGGCGCGGGCTGCGGGTGGTGCGACCATTGGCATCACCCTGCGGCAGAATTTGCCGCTTATTCTGCACCCCCAAGGCCTGCCGCGACACCATACGCCGTGGGAATTGTTGACCTGGAAGCGCGTCGGGGACCGGCTCAGCGTCCACAACGACAGCGCCTATGTGGTGCGCCTGGCGCCAGATGTGCAGCTGCTGCCACAAGGCACACTGGCGACATTGCCGCGCACTTACATCTTGCCGGGTGAGGCATTGGTGGCGAAGGGCGAAGGTACTCTGGGCAATGTGGCTCAAGTAGAGATCCAGCCCGCCACGGTCTACGGGTTTTCGGTAGACAGCTACCGAGCGCCGGTCATCACCGATGAAGGTTGATCGGTTCATGAGGCTTCCTTCGAGGCGCGACATTGCCGGTACTGCCTGGCCCGGTCGATCCACGTTATCCATCGGCTTTGCGGCGCTCTGGAGTCTGCCTGGTATGGCGACCGCGCTGGAACTCGGGGAAGGGTTTGACCTGGCGGCCCTCACAACCCACGGCATAGACCCCAAGGTTGCCGATTACTTTCGCAGTGCGGCGCGCTTTCGCGAAGGTGTCCAGGTGGTGGGGTTGCGGGTCAATGGCAACCCGCTTGGGCGGGTGGATGCCCGGTTTGGTTCGCAGGGTGAGTTGTGTTTCACCCCAGGTTTACTTGAGAAGGCCGGGCTGGTTAAACCCGGCACAATCCTGCAGCCCGGCGCCAGGCCCGACCGGGCCTGCCATGACTTTCTCGGCGCATTCCCGGCGACGATGGTGCGGCTGCGCCCCGGTAACGACGAAGTGGTACTGGTGGTGCCGACACAGGCCTTGCGCGAATCCCAGTGGGAAAGCGGGAATTTTTCCCACGGTGGCGCGGCAGCGTTGTTCAACTATGACGTGCTGGGTTACGACAGCCATTTGCGCAGTGGGCCCAGCCGGTTCGTGTCGGCTTATACAGAGGCGGGCTTCAACCTCGACGACTGGATTGTCCGCAGCCGTCAGTTCTATGTGTCTGACAACGGCCAGACCCGTACCGAACACTTGCACGCTTATGCCCAGCGGGATATCGCCGGGTTGCAGTCGACGTTCCAGGCAGGCCAGATCTCCAGCAATAACCCGTTGTTTGGCGGGATCCAACTGTCGGGCGTGCAGTTCTCCCCCGATGGGCAGGCCAGAACACCCGCAGGCGACAATAACGCAGTGGTCGAGGGTTTGGCCCAAAGCCAATCGCGGGTCGAAATACGCCAGTCCGGTGTGTTGGTCCACAGTACGTTGGTGCCTGAAGGACCGTTCCGGCTGACGGGCTTGCCCCTGCTTAACACCACCAGCGACCTTGAGGTCAGTGTAATTGACGTGCGGGGTGCCAAGCGCAGTTTCGTGGTGCCGGCGGCATCGTTCGCGGGGGCTACCCCGGCGGCGCCTGGATACTATTTGTCGGTGGGCGAGTTGCGCAGAACGGCGGGTGAGGAAGGGCCTTCACCGGTGATCGCCATGGGCAGTGGTACCTGGGGGCTGGGGAGCCACTCGTCTGCGGGTTTTGGCTTGTTGAGTACCGATGACTATTGGGCGGCAGGGGGCTCCCTGAGCAGCGTGTTTTTCCAGCGGGTTTCTGTCAACGCACGCCATAACCTGTCCCGGGACAGCCAGAAAGCCGTGTCCGGCTCACGCAGCAGCCTGTCACTGAGCAGCCCGGTCGGGGCCAATATCGACGTCAACCTCAGCGCCACTACCCAGACGCGTGGTTACCGTGAAGTCACTGAAGTGGGCCAGTCGCTCAGGGCCGATGATCTCGATTCCCACTTTAAAAACCAGTACACCGCGGGCGTGAGCTGGGCCGACCCCACGCTGGGCGTATTTTCTTTGAATTACACCCGCAGCGCTCAATTTGGCGGGCAAACCAGCGAGCATGTGTTTGCCTCATGGAACAAGTCGTTTGGCCATGCCGATGTGGCGCTGATCGCTGATTCACAGGTAGGGGGTTCACGGGCTGGCCGTGACGCCACCTATACAGGCAGCCGGCGTGATCGTGCCGTGGATAACGATGTGTCCCTGCGGTTGCAGGTCAGCGTGCCGCTGGGCGGCGATCGCCGTGTGAGCAGCTACACCAGCCGCCGTGGGGAGCAATTTACCGCTGGCACTGCACTGAGCGAGCGGGTCAACGAGTATGTGAACTACGAAGTGGGAGTTGAGCGTGACATGCGGGCCAGGGAGCAATCGTTGCGTGGGCAAGTGGACTTGTTGCCACGCTATACGCGAGTGGGCCTGGGCGTTAGTCGTGACCCGCTGGGCACCAGCTACACCGGCCAATGGCAGGGTGGTGCGGTGGCTCACGAAGGCGGGCTGACCTTTTCGCCCTACAGCGTGCAGGACACGTTCGGCATCGTCTCGGTCGGCGATATCGGCTCGGCGAAAGTCGAGACGCCACAAGGCCCGGTATGGACCGACTTCAGCGGCCAGGCGGTAATCGCCGGCTTGCCGGCCTACACCAACAGCCGCGTCCAGGTGCAGACCCCTTCCTTGCCCAAACGGGTGGACCTGAAAAACGGCACCCAGGTCCTTGCGGCAGGCCGAGGCTCGTTCAATAACGTGGATTTTGACGTGGTGAAAGTACGCCGGATGCTGGTAACCGCCAACGATCAGCACGGCCGACCATTGCCTCAGGGCGCCTCGGTCTTGGGCAAGGGCAATCGCTTCATCACCAGTGTGGTGGGCGAGGGCATGATTTTCCTCAACGACGTCTCCGAGTCGCAAAGCCTGAAAGTTTCATTGCCGGACTCTTCCACTTGCCTGTTGCACATCGACCCCGAGGCCAAGCCTGACAATGACAAATTCTATGAAGCGGTATCGGCGGTGTGCCAGGGTGGTTAAGCGTGCAAGCCTGCCCTTGGCCCTGTTATGCATGTTGCTGGCAGCACTTGATGCGCAAGCTGAAAACTGTCGGCTATCGCTGAGCCTGTCGCGCATCGACTATGGGCCGATATACCGGGATGCAGTGGTTGAAAATGCCGCTGTGGTGCTGGCTACCCGCACGTTCAGCATGACCGTGCTCTGCGCGGAGCCGGCGGCAATGGCCCTGCGTTTTGTCGCAGCGCCTGCCGATGGGCAAGGGTTTCGGTTTGGTCGTGAGGGGCGTTTGCGCTTGCGTCTCAAGCATGCCCAGGTCGACGGGCGAGCAGTCGGCTGGTCGTCTGCTCAAGCACCTGATGAGTCGGCCAGCGGCCAGTTGTTACCCGGCCAGGCCTTGATTGCGCGAGTCTCAGGTGTGCCGGTGACAGGGCGCAGGCTCACCGCCCAGGTCGATATCGACACCGAACTGCCCTTCGACGCGTTGATGGTACGCACGCAGGCCCACCTTGAAGGGCAGGGCCGTTTCGAACTGGTTAGCCCGGCTGTTCCACCGAGCCAATGAAGTTAGCCAGCTCGGCCGTTTTCGGGTTGGCGAACAATACCTTCGGGTCACCGGTTTCATGTACCTTGCCCTGGTGCATGAACACGAGCTTGTCGCCGACCTCACGGGCAAAACGCATTTCGTGAGTCACCATGATCAGGGTCATGCCGTCCTGAGCCAGTTGGCGCACCACGCTCAGCACTTCATTGACCAGTTCGGGGTCCAGGGCTGAAGTGATCTCGTCGCACAGCAGCACCTTGGGCGACATGGCCAGGGCGCGGGCAATGGCGACGCGCTGTTGCTGGCCGCCGGACAGGCGATCGGGAAAGGCGTCGAATTTTTCGCCCAGCCCGACCCGGTCCAGCATCTGCCTGGCCAGTTGGGCGGCCTTGGCCTTGGGCACTTTCTGCACCACTTGCGGCGCCAGCATCACGTTCTCGCCCACGGTCAGGTGCGGGAACAGATTGAATTGCTGGGACACCATGCCGACCTTCTGCCGCAGGCTGCGCAGGTCGGCGCGGGCCGCGTCGAGGTATTCGCCATCGACTTCGATTACACCGTCGTTGATCGACTCCAGGCCATTGAGGGTGCGCAGCAAGGTGGACTTGCCCGAGCCGCTGCGGCCGATGATCGCGACCACCTGGCCTTCGTCCACCGTCAAGTCGATGCCCTTGAGTACGTGGTGATCGCCGTAATACTTATGCAAGGCAGAAATTCTAAGCAGAGGCATGCAGTCTCCTTTCCAGGTAGCGCGCACTGAGGGACAAGGGGTAACAGAGCAAAAAGTAACCGAGGGCCACCAGGCCGTAGACCATGAAGGGTTCAAAGGTGGCGTTGGCGAGCATGCCGCCCGTCTTGGTCAGTTCGGTGAAGCCGATGATCGAGGTCACGGCGGTGCCTTTGACCACCTGCACCGAAAAGCCCACCGTCGGCGCGACAGCAATGCGCAGCGCCTGGGGCAGGATCACATAGCGCAGTTGTTCAAGCGGGTTGAGGGCCAGGCTGGCCGAGGCTTCCCATTGGCCGTGGGCAATGGAATCGACGCAACCGCGCCATATTTCAGCCAGGTAGGCACTGGTAAACAGGGTCAAGGCAATTGCCGCTGCCAGCCAGGGCGATATGTCCACGCCAAGCAGGGCAACGCCGAAAAACACCAGGAACAGCTGCATCAGCAGTGGCGTGCCCTGGAACAGTTCGATATAGGTGCGGGCCATATTGCGTGGGAACGCTTTGCGGCTGATGCGCAGGGTCATCACCAATAAGCCGATCAGGCCGCCGCCCACAAACGCCACCAATGACAGCAACAGCGTCCATTGCAGGCCGGTCAGCAGGTTGCGCACAATGTCCCAGAACGAAAAATCACTCATCGGCTGTTCCTCATGACAAACCGTCGGCCGATCCAGTTGAGCAATTGGCGAATCATCAGCGCCATGCACAGGTACACCAGGGTGGTCAGGGCATAGGTTTCAAAGGCACGGAAATTACGCGACTGGATAAAGTTGGCGGCAAAGCTCAATTCTTCAGTCGCAATCTGCGAACACACCGCCGAACCGAGCATCACGATGATGATCTGGCTGCTCAGGGCGGGCCACACCTTGCCCAGGGCCGGCAGCAGCACCACATGGCGAAACGCTTCAAAGCGCGTCATTGCCAGTGCCGCGGCCGCCTCCAGTTGCCCCCGTGGGATGGCCTGGATGCCGGCACGGATGATCTCGGTGGAGTAGGCCCCCAGGTTGATCACCATCGCCAGCACGGCGGCTTGCCACTCGGTAATTTTCAACCCGAGGGATGGCAGGCCGAAGAAGATGAAGAACAGTTGCACCAGGAACGGCGTGTTGCGGATCAACTCGACATACACACCAAAGACCCACGCAAACGGTTGGATCTTCCACGCCCGTACCACGGCGCCGACAGTGCCCAGGGCCACGCCGAGGATGGCGCCAATGGCCGTCAGCTCAAGGGTGAACAGCGCGCCACGCAGGAGCAGGTCGGTATTGGCCAGCACCGGCACAAAGTCGAATTGATAGGCCATCTTTGAGCTCCGCGTCAGAGGTCGGCAGGCAGCGGTTCTTTGAGCCACTGCATCGCGTTTTTCCCAAGGCTGCCGTCAGCCTTGGCTGCCACCAGGATCTGGTTGACCTTTTCCAGCAGCGCCGGCTCGTTCTTGTTCACGCCTACGTACACCGGCGAATCCTTGAGTTTCACCTTCAGTGCCGGTACGCGCTTGGGGTTGCGTTCGCTGATGGCCACCATGACCACGTTGCCACTGGCGATCAGGTCGACCTGGCCGGCCAGGTAGGCGGCGATGGTGGAGTTGTTGTCTTCAAAACGCTTGATCGTGGCTTCCTTGGGCGCTACCGCGGTCAGCTCGATGTCTTCGATGGCGCCACGGGTCACGCTGATGGTCTTGCCCTTGAGGTCGTCGAGGCTGGCGATGGCGGCATCAGGCGGCCCAAACACGGCAAGGTAGAACGGCGCGTAGGCGTTGGAGAAGTCGATGACCTTTGCGCGCTCGGGGTTCTTGCCCAGGCTGGAAATAACCAGGTCGACTTTGCCAGTGGTGAGGAACGGTATGCGGTTGGTGCTGTTGACCGGCGTCAGTTCCAGCTTGACCTTGAGTTGGTCGGCCAGCAGCTTGGCGGTGTCGATGTCCAGGCCCCGGGGTTGCATGTCAGGGCCGACCGAACCAAACGGCGGGAAGTCCTGGGGGACGGCAACCTTCAGGGTGCCACGGGCGACGATGTCATCCAGACCACTCGCCTGGGCGGGTGCCTGGCTCAGCATCAGGCTGGCAAACAGGGCAGTGAGCAGGGCGCTGTAGCGCTTGGTCATGGCAACTCTCCGAAAAAGGCGAAGGAATTTTCTGAGTTTGCCCAGTGCACAGCCCATGCCAGCACCGTTCGGATCGTCTGCAAGGCTGATGTTTGTTGATGTGCAGTGGTCTTACTGGTCTGAACAGTGGTCAGGTTTCCCGCACCCTTTTCGAGCGTTTGCAAAAAGCCGCGAGCGCCTTTGGGGCGTGGCTTGCAGCCAGCTATGAATAGTTTTACAACGGGTCACACACGCTATCGGGAACCCTGAGCTTTTTATGAATTCCATTGCCCAAGCCGTACCGGAAGCGGCCTTGCAGGCCATCCGCAAACTGATCAAGGAGCAAGGCTTTGGGCCGGGCGACGCGCTGCCATCCCAGCGCGACCTGGCCCTGCAATTGGGGGTGAGCCGGGCGTCGTTGCGTGAGGCGCTGTCGTCCCTCAGCGCTTTGGGCGTGGTCAACGTGCAGCCGGGCAAGGGCGTGTTCGTGCAGGACGTGCAAGAGGCACCGGGGTTCGCCTGGCCCTTCGCGGCGCAGGCCACGCCGCCGGATATCTTCCAGCTGCGCTACGCCTTGGAGGGGTTTGCGGCGGGGTTGGCAGCAGTGACACTGACCCTCGATGCACTGGACAGCCTGCAAGACAACGTCCAAGCCATGCGCAAAGTGCTCAAGGCGGGCGACTTCGAAGCGGCCGCCCGCCTGGACTTCGAATTTCATCAGCGTATTCTGCTGGCCAGCGGTAACCAGGCCATGGTGAGCATCCTCAGCGCCAGCGCCGAGGTGTTTCTGGAAAGTCAGAAGCTACCGTT
This sequence comes from Pseudomonas sp. KT_2_4, assembly GCF_041410225.1. NCBI lineage: Bacteria > Pseudomonadati > Pseudomonadota > Gammaproteobacteria > Pseudomonadales > Pseudomonadaceae > Pseudomonas > Pseudomonas sp. KT_2_4. The sequence continues at coordinate 3,559,157 of NZ_CP166962.1, read as the reverse complement.
CATCCGGCCGGAACGGGCCATGGAAACCTGGCAGGAACATCGCAGAATCCTGCGCGCCCTGGCCCGCCGCAACAGTACGGCGGCGCAGAAAACCATGCAGGAACATATACGTAATGCAGCGTTGCGCACGGGCATTGCGTTCATGACGCCCGCCACGCCGTGACAGAGTCATACCCACGCTCATTCAACCTCATAGCAAGACTCAATCAGACGCGGCTTCCTGAACAGGGGAAGGGCGGCTATGATGGGCAACGTTTTTTTTGCTTACAATCCGGAGACATCCATGAGCAGCGATCTTATCAAGCACGTCACCGACGCGACCTTTGAAGCCGAAGTCCTCAAGGCTGACGGCCCGGTGCTGGTTGACTACTGGGCTGAATGGTGCGGCCCTTGCAAAATGATCGCTCCGGTCCTGGACGACATTGCAACCACCTACGCAGGCAAGCTGACCATTGCCAAGCTGAATATCGACGAGAACCAGGACACCCCGGCCAAGCATGGCGTGCGTGGTATCCCGACCCTGATGCTGTTCAAGAACGGCAATGTCGAAGCGACTAAAGTGGGTGCTCTGTCGAAGTCCCAGTTGCAAGCTTTCCTCGACGCGAGCCTCTAAGCGTCGTCAAAAAAGCCCCGCAAATTGCGGGGCTTTTTCGTAAAACAGGGCTAGACGCTCCGAAATCCAGGTGGTACATTCGGCCCCGCAGTGGTTTCTCCACTGCCCCCTGCAAGCCGTCGCCGACGCATTCCTTTTCGATTAGTACGCGATCCTGTCGCCTTCTCTGCGGCGCGGCCTCATTAAGCCAAAAGCTTAATTTCCCCCCTCCATAAATGATTACGTCATTCCTATATGAATCTGACTGAACTCAAGCAAAAGCCGATTACCGACCTGCTCCAACTGGCCGAAGAAATGGGCATAGAAAATATGGCCCGTTCGCGCAAGCAGGACGTGATTTTCTCCCTGCTCAAGAAGCACGCGAAAAGCGGCGAGGAAATCTCCGGTGATGGCGTGCTGGAGATTCTCCAGGACGGCTTCGGCTTCCTCCGCTCTGCAGATGCGTCCTATCTCGCCGGCCCAGATGATATCTACGTCTCGCCGAGCCAGATCCGTCGCTTCAACTTGCGCACCGGTGACACCATCGTTGGCAAGATCCGTCCTCCGAAGGAAGGCGAGCGTTACTTCGCCCTGCTCAAGGTCGACACGATCAACTTCGATCGCCCCGAGAACGCGAAAAACAAGATTCTCTTCGAGAACCTGACGCCGCTGTTCCCGACCGTGCGCATGAAGATGGAAGCCGGTAACGGCTCCACCGAAGACTTGACCGGTCGTGTGATTGACCTCTGCGCTCCAATCGGCAAAGGCCAGCGTGGCCTGATCGTCGCACCGCCGAAAGCCGGTAAAACGATCATGCTGCAGAACATTGCAGCGAACATCGCACGTAACAACCCTGAAGTTCACCTGATCGTACTGTTGATCGATGAGCGTCCGGAAGAAGTGACCGAGATGCAGCGCACCGTGCGCGGCGAAGTGGTTGCCTCGACGTTCGATGAGCCGCCAACCCGCCACGTGCAGGTTGCCGAAATGGTGATCGAAAAGGCCAAGCGCCTGGTCGAGCACAAGAAAGACGTGGTGATCCTGCTCGACTCCATCACCCGTCTGGCCCGCGCCTACAACACCGTGATCCCGAGCTCCGGCAAGGTGCTGACCGGTGGTGTCGATGCCCACGCCCTGGAAAAACCAAAGCGTTTCTTCGGCGCTGCGCGCAACATCGAAGAAGGCGGCTCGCTGACCATTATCGCCACCGCGCTGGTTGAAACCGGCTCGAAGATGGACGAAGTGATCTACGAAGAGTTCAAGGGTACCGGCAACATGGAACTGCCTTTGGACCGTCGCATCGCTGAAAAGCGTGTGTTCCCTGCGATCAACATCAACCGCTCCGGCACCCGCCGCGAAGAGCTGCTGACCGCAGACGACGAACTGCAGCGTATGTGGATCCTGCGCAAGCTGCTGCACCCGATGGACGAAGTCGCTGCCATCGAGTTTCTGATCGACAAGCTGAAAACCACCAAGACCAACGACGAGTTCTTCCTGTCGATGAAACGCAAGTAATACAGCGTTTCAGGTCCAAAAAAATGGCGCCCTTAATGGGGGGCCATTTTTTTTGCGTCGAGATTCTGCGATTTTTGTGGCATAAGTATCCGTTAAGTAACAAAAATTGACGCGTGACTTCGCTCATCCCTTTCGTCGCAGACTGACCACATTCTTATGACCACCCTTGCTTACCGCAGAGACATCGATGGCCTGCGTGCCATCGCTGTCCTTGCAGTCGTGTTGTTCCACTTTGGTGTCCCTGGCATTACTGGCGGTTTTGTTGGCGTTGACGTCTTTTTCGTCATCTCGGGCTTCCTGATTACGTCAATTATCTGGCGTGAGCGTCAAGCCGGACGCTTCAGCTTCATCGACTTCTGGGCTCGCCGTGCCCGGCGTATCTTGCCGGCCCTGTTTGTGATGATCGCGGCGACACTGGCAGTGGGTTGGTTTCTGTTGGCGCCCAAGGACTATGAAGAGTTGGGGCGGTCTGCGCATTATCAGGTGACCTTTACCTCGAACCTGTTGTTCTCGCGCCAGCACGGCTATTTCGATGCTTCATCAGACATCAAACCCCTGTTGCATACCTGGTCATTGGCGGTAGAAGAGCAGTTCTATATTTTCTTCCCATTGCTGTTGACCTTGCTTTCCAGCCGTTTGAAGCACTGGCGCCTGGCATTGTTCGCGGTGCTGCTGGCGTCGTTTGGCATGAGCGTCTGGGCGGTTCAGCATGAGCCACAGAAAGCTTTCTTCCTGTTGCATCTGCGGGCCTGGGAGCTACTGGCCGGTGCGATGCTGGCGGTGCAGCCCAAGCGTGAGTGGCGCGCGTCGCGGGCCTTGGCGCAAGGGATCAGCCTGGCTTCCCTGGCATTGATCCTCATCGCTGTGCTGGGCTACGACGCGAAAACGCCGTTCCCAGGCGCGACTGCGTTGTTGCCTGTGCTGGGTGTGGTCGGGTTGATCTGGGCCAACGGCCAGCAACAGACTTGGGTCGCTCGCCTGTTGGGCACGCGGATCATGGTGGGTATCGGGCTGATCTCTTATTCCTGGTACCTCTGGCACTGGCCGGTATTCGTGTACGCCAACTACGCCGCGGTGGATGGCTTGAGCGCGCTGGAACTGGGGGGGCTGATGCTGCTTTCGCTGGTGCTGGGCTATCTGTCCTGGCGCTTCGTGGAAACGCCGTTCCGGGAAAAACGTTTGCTGGCTTCGCGTAAGGCGATTCTGGCGTCAGCCATGGTCGGCATTCTGGGGCTGGGCTTCACTGGCCTTGCGATACGCGAAGCTGACGGCGTGCCTTCGCGCTTGTCCGAACAGGCGTTGCGTTTTGCCCAGGCCAAGAAGTGGAGCCCTGACCTGCTGGCGTGCATGGCCGACAAAGATACGCCCGATGAACGCTTGTTCTGCCATTTCGGCCCGAAAGACCAATCGGTTTCGGCGTTGGTATGGGGTGACAGTCACGCTACCGCGCTGATACCGGCACTCAAAGAGGGCGCTGATCGTCACGATATCAGCCTGGTCGAAGCCAGTTTTGCCGGCTGTATTCCCCTCGATGGCCTGGAAAATATTGCCCGCTGCGCGCATTTCAACCGGCGCGTCGAGAAGGCCATGGCCGAGCAGACGTTCAGCGATGTGGTGTTGGCCGCCCGCTGGAGCCTGTATGTGTATGGGCAAATGTCCGGTGACAAGGAGCATGCACTCAAAGATCCTGGCACCGGCCAGTATGTGCGTGCCGTCGCCGAACAACGCTTTGCCCAGGGCCTGCGCGAGCGCATTCGGGACTTGCGCGCTGCCGGCCACAAGGTCTGGTTGGTCAAGGAAGTGCCGCTGCAGGAAATCATCGTGCCTTACCGTCTCAGCCGCCTGGCCATGATGAACCGGCCCGTGGACGGTGAAGGGCTCGCCGTGGCCGAGCATGTGAAGCGCCAGGCCTTTATCACGCAATTGTTTGATGAATTGGCGGCTGCCGACAGCGGTGTCGCGGTGCTGGACCCCGCGCCATTACTGTGCGGCGCCGATGGGTTGTGCCGGGTCGAACTCAATGGCCGCGCGTTGTATACCGACGATAACCATCTTTCGGACGTCGGCGCGCGACACATCGAAGCCTTCCTGGAACCGTTGTTCAGTTCGTTGCAATCACGTGGATTGACGGCCAATTAAGCTGCCAGCCGCCCTCAGAGCAGGTAGGATGTACGCCTATTTTACGGGTGGCATGGTTAATGAAATTCAAGGATCTTCGGGATTTCGTGCAGCAACTTGAGCAGCGCGGAGAGTTGAAACGTATCCAGATGCCGATTTCTCCGGTGCTGGAAATGACTGAGATTTGCGACCGCACCTTGCGCAACAAGGGCCCGGCGCTGTTGTTCGAAAACCCGACCGGCTTTGATATCCCGGTGCTGGGCAACCTGTTCGGCACTCCCGAGCGCGTGGCCTTTGGCATGGGCGCCGAGTCTGTCAGCGAACTGCGCGAGATCGGCAAGCTGCTGGCCTTTCTCAAGGAGCCCGAGCCGCCCAAGGGCTTGAAGGACGCCTGGTCCAAACTGCCGATCTTCCGCAAGATCATCGCCATGGCCCCCAAGGTGGTCAAGGACGCGGTGTGCCAGGAAGTGGTCATTGAAGGCGATGATGTCGACCTGGCCATGCTCCCGGTGCAAACCTGCTGGCCCGGCGACGTCGGCCCGTTGATCACCTGGGGCCTGACTGTCACCAAGGGCCCGAACAAGGATCGCCAGAACCTCGGTATCTACCGTCAGCAAGTCATTGGCCGTAACAAAGTGATCATGCGCTGGCTCAGCCACCGTGGCGGCGCCCTCGACTTCCGTGAGTGGTGCGAGAAGCATCCCGGCAAGCCGTTCCCGGTGTCCGTGGCCCTGGGTGCCGACCCGGCGACCATTCTCGGTGCCGTCACTCCCGTACCTGACAGCCTCTCCGAGTACGCCTTCGCCGGCTTGTTGCGCGGTAATCGCACGGAGCTGGTGAAGTGCCGCGGTAACGACCTGCAAGTGCCGGCTACCGCCGAAATCATCCTTGAAGGCGTGATTCACCCAGGTGAAATGGCCGATGAAGGCCCGTACGGCGACCACACCGGTTACTACAACGAAGTCGACAGCTTCCCGGTGTTCACCGTCGAGCGCATCACCCATCGGGTCAAGCCGATCTACCACAGTACCTACACAGGCCGTCCGCCCGATGAGCCGGCCATCCTCGGTGTGGCGCTGAACGAAGTGTTCGTGCCGATCCTGCAAAAGCAATTCCCTGAGATCACCGACTTCTACCTGCCGCCCGAGGGCTGTTCGTATCGCATGGCCATCGTCACCATGAAGAAGTCGTATCCGGGGCATGCCAAGCGGGTAATGCTCGGTGTGTGGTCGTTTTTGCGACAGTTCATGTACACCAAGTTCGTTATCGTCACCGACGACGACATCAATGCCCGGGACTGGAACGACGTGATCTGGGCCATCACCACGCGCATGGATCCCAAGCGCGACACGGTGATGATCGACAACACGCCTATCGACTACCTCGACTTCGCGTCGCCGGTATCGGGCCTTGGCTCAAAGATGGGCCTGGATGCCACGCACAAATGGCCGGGCGAAACCACGCGTGAGTGGGGCCGGGTGATCGTCAAGGATGAAGCCGTCACGGCGCGGGTCGATGCGATCTGGAAAGAATTGGGAATAGATTGATGCGTGTAACCCTGCAACCTTCCGGTGCTGTGCTGGAACTGGCCCCTGGCGAGCGAATCCTCGAGGGCGCCCGTCGCCTGGGCTATGAGTGCCCTCAGGCCTGTCGCAATGGCGTGTGCCATGTCTGCGCGGCGTTGCTGGTGGAGGGCCGGGTACGCCAAGCCGGGGAAGTGCGCGATCATGGTGAGTTCTACACCTGCATCGCCGAGCCCCTGGAAGACTGCATTGTGTTGTGGGATGGCGTACTGGCGCCAGGAGAGTTGCCGTTGCGCAAATTGTCATGCCAATTGATCGAGTGCGTGGAAGTCGGCGGCGATGTCTGGCGTGTGCGCCTGCGCGCCCCGGCCGGTAAGGCGGTGCGTTACCACGCCGGGCAATACTTGATGCTCGAACGGGAGAACGGCGAAAAATCGGCGTTTTCTCTGGCTTCTGCGCCCCATGCCGGGCGTGAGTTGGAGCTGCATGTGCTGGTGCGCGAAGACAGTGCGCGCAACCTGATCGAACAATTGCAGCGCAACCAGATGGCTCGTGTGGAACTGCCGTTCGGTGACACCCACCTGGCCGAGTTGCCGGACGGGCCGCTGGTGCTGATGGCCGCCGGTACCGGTATGGCGCAGATGCACAGCCTGATCGAGCACTGCCGCGCTTCGGGCTTCAAGCACCCGGTGCACCTGTATTGGGGCGTACGGCGCCCGGAAGATTTCTACCAGATCGAGCACTGGAATCAGTGGCTGCAATTGCCCAATCTGTTCCTGCACAAAGTGGTCAGCGACCTGTGTGGCTGGGAAGGGCGCTGCGGTTTGCTGCATGAAGTGGTGTGCGAAGACATTGCCGACCTCAACACGGTACATGTCTACGCCAGCGGCTCACCGGCGATGATTTATGGCACCTTGGATGCATTGGTCGACGCCGGTATGGATGCTCACCGGATGCGCGCTGACGTGTTTGCCTACGCCCCAAGGCCCTAACACCTTGCGCTGAATAATGTGGGAGCAGGCAAGCCAGCTCCCACCCGCGACCGTGCTGTGTCAGAAGCGCACTCCAGTCGTCACCATTGCCGCGTTGAACCCGAGCAATACCAGCTCAGCCGCCACCGGCCCGTAATGCGTTCCCACCGATGGAATGATCACTGGCGCTACGCCAAAACGATTCAATGGGATCTTGTCGCGATACTCGCCGCGATAGCCCTGGATCAGCCCGCCGGTCAACTTCGCATACACCGGATAGTCGGCCATGTCATAGCGCTTGCCCGCATAGGCGTAGTACGAGCGTTGGCGGAACGAGTTGCGAAAGGTCACCCCGCCATACACCAGGCCCGACGCCTCATTGCGCTCCAGGCCGATCAAGTCCTGCTTGTTGTTGTGTTGCGGGTCGGGTGCAAAGTGCCGGGTGTAGATGCTGGTCTGGGCGTACCAGAAGCCTTTGTCGTCAGTGACCGTTGGCGTTTCGCTAGCCAGTGCTGTGGTGGCCTGGGCAAGCAATAGCAGGCCAGGCAATCGGAATTTTTTCATGGGCGACCTCGGTAGTCGGTTTGATGAGCGGCTAAGTGGGTCGTTATAGGCGCGTCAGTTTGACGGCTTGGCACCCGCCCAGGCTGAACCGGGGCTGAAAGTACCGGGATTAGCCGCGTGGATCCTGACGAATGGGCGAGTGTGCTTATGCTTTTTCTTATTCTTTTAAGGTATTTATTCTGGTTGATGAATATCTTTAAGCTATATCGCAACGGACTACCGACTTCATCGACCATAACCAGATACTGACCGCCACCGCCCGCCAGCCGGATCGATCGTACGAACTTCGCGCATTGCAGTTCTATTTTTGATTCAAAGGGGAGCGGTATGGGCAGCTACAGGAAACACGCGCTATACACGGCGATTTTGTCGGCAAATTTGCTGACCGTTGTGGAATTCAATCCAGTTCTGGCAGACGAAACTTCTGCGGTTGATGCACCTAAACTCGACACCGTGATCGTCACCGGCACCCGCGCCCAAGAGCGCACCGCCAGTGCATCGCTGTCGCCAATCGACGTAATCTCCGGTGAAACCCTGCGCAGCACCGGCTCCGATGAGCTGGGTGCCGTATTAGCGCGCCTGATTCCGTCGATCAACTTCCCCCGACCAAGCCTGGTGGACGGCGCCGAACTCGTGCGTCCGGCGCAGTTGCGCGGCTTGTCGCCGGACCAGGTATTGGTACTGGTCAACGGCAAGCGTCGCCATACCAGTGCCTTCGTCAATCTGGGCGGTGCGGTTGGGCGCGGTTCGGCTCCGGCAGACTTGAATGCCATCCCGCTGTCGGCGGTGGACCATATCGAGGTGCTGCGCGACGGCGCTTCTGCCCGTTACGGCTCCGATGCGATCGCCGGGGTGATCAACGTGATCCTCAAGCACGCCGACCATGGCGGCTCGGTTTCCAGCAAGTTTGGCGAGTACAAAAAGGGTGACGGCATCCAGCGTAATGTCAGCGGTAATACGGGCCTGGCATTGGGCGACAATGGCTTTATCAACCTGTCTGCCGAAGGCGCCGACAACGATTACACCAACCGCGCCGGCAACGACTACCGCCCCGGCAGCATCGGCTCTACTACTTACGGCCAGCGTGTGTTCCGCCAAGGTGAGCCGGCCACCAATGAAGGCAAATTCCAGTTCAACTCGGAGTATGCCTTCAACGACGCCGCCGAGTTCTACACCTTCGGTGGCTACAGCAAGCGGCGCGGTGAAACGGCAGCCTTCTACCGGGCAAGCAACGCGTCCAACAACATCAAGGCGCTCAACCCCAACGGCTACCTGCCACTGATCAAAGGCAACCTGGAAGACACCTCGCTGGTGGTGGGCTTGCGCGGCCTGCTGGCCTACGACTGGCATTACGACTTGTCGGCCAACTACGGCAAGAACCAGTACGAACTGGGGACTGAAACCATCAACACCTCACTGGGCCTGGCGACGCCGCGTAAATTCAATAACGGCACACTGAGCAACGATCAGAAGCAAGTCAGCCTGGACCTGTCCCGTGAATTCGATGTGGGCTTTCTGCCGTATCCGGTCTCTGTGGCGTTCGGCGGTGAGTACCTGCATCAGGGCTATGAAATCGAGGCGGGCGAGCCCGCGTCCTATTACCAGACCGGCAGCTCCGGCCTGGGTGGTTTCCGCGATGCCGATGCCGGTACCAGCACGCGGCATAACTGGGCGCAGTACCTGGACCTGGAAACCAACTTCACCGAAAAGCTCAGCGCCTCGGCTGCCGTGCGCCATGAGGATTACAGTGACTTTGGTTCCAACGTCAGCGGCTCGCTGTCGGCCCGCTATGACTTCACCCCCCAGGTGGCCTTGCGCGGCAGCATCTCCAACGGTTTCCGTGCGCCGTCCCTGGCCCAGCAGAATTTTGCCTACACCTCATCGCAGTTGATCGGTAGCACCATCCAGGAAGCCGGCACTTTCCCGGCCAACAGTCAGGTCGCGCGCCTGCTGGGTGCCGAAGACCTCAAGGCCGAAAAGTCGCGCAACTACAGCCTCGGCCTGGTGCTCGAGCCGGCCGATGACCTGACCGTCACGCTCGATGTGTACCGCATCGACATCCGCGACCGCATCAGCCTGTCGTCCAACCTCAATCTCAACCCGGCCACGGTGGCCTACCTGCAAGCCAATGGCGTCGGCAATATCAACTACACCACGGCCCGTTACTTTACCAACGCCACGGACACCAGCACCGATGGCGTCGATCTGGTAGCCAACTATCGCTACCAGCTCGATAACGGCATTCGCTGGAACAGTACCGTGGGCTACAACTACAACCACACCAAAGTCACCGACGTGAAAGCCAACCCCGCGATTCTCGACAGCCTGGGGGCCAACCTGGTGCGGGTGGACCGCCGCGAGCGTATCGGTTTGCTGGGCGATACCACGCCCCAGCACAAGCTGAGCCTGGGCAATGACTTCACCTTCGGTAATTGGGCGCTGCACACTAACCTGGTGCGCTATGGTGAGTTCACCAGTTATCAGACGGACAAGGTCAACGATCAGACCTTCAAGGCCGCCTGGGTGCTGGACCTGTCAGCGGATTACAAGTTGAAGAACTGGACCTTCACCCTGGGTGGCGACAACGTCACCGATAAGTACCCGGAGAAGGTTAACGCCTTCGCCAGCAGCGGCGGCAACCTCGCCTACAGCACTTTTTCGCCGTACGGTTACAGCGGCGCGTTCTATTACGGTAAAGTCGCTTACAACTGGTAACACACAGGAGGCGCACCGCTTTTCGCCATGACCGCCATTGAAACCGATCTTCTGCAATTGGCTTACCCTCCGCGGCTCGATCTGGGGCCGCAACTCACTCACGAACAATTGATGAGCTCGATGCAAGCCACCATGGCTCGGCACAAGGGTGGGCCGGTGTGGCTGTTTGCGTATGGTTCGCTGATCTGGCGCCCTGAATGCTCGTCGACCGAGCGGGTGCGTGCACGGGTTCACGGTTATCACCGTGGCTTGTATTTGTGGTCACACGAGCATCGCGGTACGCCGGAGCTGCCGGGGCTGGTGTTTGGGTTGGATCGCGGTGGTTCCTGCAGCGGGTTTGCCTACCGCTTGCCGGAGGACCAGTTGGAGGCCTCGCTTTACGCCCTGTGGCAGCGTGAGATGCCTTACCCCTCGTACCGGCCGCACTGGCTCAGTTGCCGATTGGAAGATGGCACCACCGTGCAGGCGTTGGGGTTTGTGTTGGAGCGGCATTTGCCCAGCTATGCCGGCAACTTGCCCGATATCGTGCTTAATCATGTACTGCAAAGCGCTTGCGGGCGTTACGGTACGACTCGCGATTATGTCGAGCAGACCGTGAACGCCCTGCGTAGCCACGCCATGCCAGATAAAAACCTGGAGGCGCGGCTCAAGCGTTGTGCCAAGGATTGCCTGGGCGGTTAACGCGCCGAGCTGACACTGTTGGTGTGCCACAGCGTAGGGATCAGGAACGCGATCGCCAGTACGCAGGCGCTGATCAGCAGTACAAAGCCGCCGTCCCAGCCGAAATGGTCAACCGTATAGCCCATGGCGGCACTTGCCGCTACCGAACCGCCCAGGTAACCGAACAAGCCGGTGAAGCCTGCTGCGGTACCGGCGGCCTTCTTCGGAGCCAGTTCCAGTGCCTGCAGGCCGATCAGCATCACCGGGCCGTAGATCAGGAAGCCGATGGAGAACAGCGCAATCATGTCGATCATCGGGTTGCCCGGCGGGTTGAGCCAGTAAACCAGGGTTGCCACTGTCACCAGGGCCATGAACACGATGCCGGTCAGGCCGCGGTTGCCACGGAAGATCTTGTCCGACATCCAGCCGCATAGCAGCGTACCCGGGATACCTGCCCACTCGTAGAAGAAGTACGCCCAGGACGACTTATCGACCGTGAAGTGCTTGGCTTCTTTCAAGTAGGTCGGCGCCCAGTCCAGTACGCCGTAACGCAACAGATAGACGAACACGTTGGCGAAGGCGATGTACCAGAGCATTTTGTTGCGCAGCACGTACTTGACGAAGATTTCCTTGGCGCTGAATTCGTCTTCGTGGCTGGCGTCGTAACCTTCCGGATAGTCGTTCTTGTACTGCTCGATAGGCGGCAGGCCCACCGATTGCGGGGTGTCGCGCATGGTGATGAAGGCAAACGCCGCCACCGCCAGGGCCACGGTGGCCGGCACGTAGAACGCCGCATGCCAGTCGTTGAACCACGCCATGCCCAGCAGGAACAGCGGGCCGATCAAGCCACCGCCGACGTTATGCGCCACGTTCCACACGGACACCACGCCGCCGCGTTCTTTCTGCGACCACCAGTGCACCATGGTCCGCCCACTTGGCGGCCAGCCCATGCCCTGGGCCCAGCCGTTGATGAACAGCAAAATGAACATCATGGTCACGCTGGACGTTGCCCAAGGCGCGAAACCGAAAATGAACATCACCCCCGCCGAAACCAGCAGGCCGAAGGGCAGGAAGTAACGTGGGTTGGAGCGGTCGGACACCAGGCCCATCAGGAACTTGGACAAACCGTAGGCAATCGCGATCGCCGACATTGCCAGGCCCAGTTCACCACGGGTGTAACCCTCGTCGATCAGGTAGGGCATGGCCAGGGAGAAGTTTTTACGCAGCAGGTAGTAGCCGGCGTAACCAAAGAAAATACCCGCGAAGATCTGCCAGCGCAGCCGTCGGTAGGTACTGTCTATTTTTTCTTCAGGCAGGGGCGCCTGGTGTGCGGCAGGACGAAAGAAAGCAAACATTCAAGAGCTCCAAATTTCTTGTTTTGACTGCGGATGCGAATGTTACAGTTTCGTTACCGAAAATAGCATCGCCTCTTATCCGCAAACACAGGAAACGAGAGCAATTGCATGTTCTTTTACGAACATGTCGCCTATAGATAAGTGATGGTCGTGGTTAGGTCCTAAGACCGCGAAGTAACTACTGTGGGAGCTGGCTTGCCTGCGATGACGGTCTTTCAGCTTCATCTGTAGCAGCTGACCCACCGCTATCGCAGGCAAGCCAGCTCCCACATGGATTGCATTTCAGGTGTGTTATCGGGTTTGGACAACTATTTTACCCACCGCCTTGCGCTGTCCCAGATCATTGATCGCCTGGGCGGCCTGTTCCAGCGGATACACCTGCGACACCAACGGCTTGAGCTTGCCCTCGCCATACCAGGTGAACAGCTGCTGGAAATTCGCTGCATTGTCCTGCGGTTGGCGCTGGGCAAACGAACCCCAGAACACCCCGACCACCGCTGCGCCCTTGAGCAACGCCAGGTTCACCGGCAGTTCAGGAATACGCCCGCTGGCGAAACCCACCACCAACAGGCGCCCATTCCAGGCGATCGAACGAATGGCCTGGTCAAACAGGTCACCCCCCACCGGGTCGTAAATCACGTCAGCGCCATTGCCATCGGTCAGGCGCTTGACCTCATCCTTGAGGCTGGCTTCGCTGTAGTTGATCAGCTCATCGGCGCCGGCCGCCTTGGCCACTGCGAGCTTGTCGGCGCTGCTGGCGGCGGCAATCACCCGGGCGCCCATGGCCTTGCCGATCTCCACGGCGGCCAGGCCCACGCCGCCGGACGCGCCAAGCACCAGCAGGGTCTCGCCAGGTTGCAGGTTGGCGCGTTGTTTCAGCGCATGCATGGAGGTGCCGTAGGTCATGCTGAAGGCGGCGGCGGTGTTGAAATCCATGCTCGGCGGGATCGGCAGCACGTTATAGCCGGGCACCGCGACCTGCTCGGCAAAGCTGCCCCAGCCGGTCAGCGCCATCACACGGTCACCGACTTTCAGATGGCTGACTTTCTCACCCACTTCACTGACCACGCCTGCCGCTTCACCACCGGGTGAGAACGGAAAGGGCGGCTTGAACTGGTATTTGCCTTCGATGATCAGCGTGTCCGGGAAATTCACCCCGGCCGCGTGCACGTCCAACAGGATTTCGTTCTTCTTGATCGCGGGGCCGGCGATCTCTTCCAGCACCAGGGTTTCGGCGGGGCCGAAGGCTTTGCACAGCACAGCTTTCATCGGACTATTCCTTTTGGCGTCGTGGCCGATAAGTGTAGGAGGGTACGCCCGTGGGTCAACGAGCATGCCCGCGCCTGATAAGCCCCCATAAGCTTGTGCTCAGCCTTGCTAGCGTTATGCTACCCGGCAACCGAATTCGAGGAATGAACTGTGAAAGCGTGGATCCTGTTGATGCTGGCCCTGACCTTGCCGATGGCAGCCCAGGCCGAAGAGGCCAAAGAGGGCGAGGCGCCGAAGGTCAGCTATATCAGCCTGAGCCCGCCGTTCGTGGGCAATTACGGCCTGGATGGCACCGCCAAGCTCAAGGTCTACAAGGCCGACATTGCACTGCGCGTGACCGGTGATGAGGCGGCGAAGTTGGTCAAGGCCAACGACCCGTTGATTCGCAACCAACTGGTGGCGCTGTTTACCCAGCAGACCAACGAGACCATGAGCAGTGTGGAAGGCAAGGAAAAGCTGCGTCAGGAAGCGTTGAAGCAAACGCAGCAGGTGATGAATGATGAAACCGGCAAGCCAGTGGTAGAAGACCTGCTGTTCAACAACCTGATCATCCAGTAAGTCGCTGCGCGACTATCGCGGGCAAGCCCGCTCCCAGAGGGGTTCGCATTTCCAGTGTGGGAGCGGGCTTGCCCGCGAAGAGGCCCTGACAGGCACCGCAAGAAGCCAGTTTCAATTAAAGCAACTGGAGGACCGCTGCCCACTGCTCCGGTGTGACCGCCATGACCGAAAGCCGACTGCCCTTTTGCACCAGCGGCATTTCAGCCAGTGCAGTTTGCTGTTTTAGATAGCCGAGCCCCAGCACCTTGGAGAAGGTTTGCACATGTGCGACATCGATCGCGCTCCACGGGTTTTTCTCCGGGGTGGCCTTGGCGTCGAAATAGTGGCTTTCTGGTTCCAGCGCAGTGGGGTCCGGATAGGCGGCCCGGATGATTTTGCCGATGCCGGCAATCCCTGGCTCCGGGCAACTGGAGTGATAGAAAAAAAACTCGTCGCCCACGGCCATGGCGCGCAAAAAGTTGCGCGCCTGATAGTTGCGTACCCCGTCCCAGCGCGCTTCGCCGAGCTTTTCCAGGCCGTTGATGGAGAGTTCGTCGGGCTCGGATTTCATCAGCCAGTAGGCCATGGTTGGGCTCCTGAAAAGGGCATTGGGTAAGTTGTCGGGCAATTGCATGACAAACCGACAGTCGGTTGGCGTCAAGGTTTGCGTGTTGGTTCACGTTACCGCAGAATGCGCGCTTTTAAGCTTGACGCAGCTGCAACGGACTACTTTGGAACGTTGTTGTCATCGTGTACGAGGTGCCTGAAAGGGGGGCAATCGATGCAACGTAAGCCGGATTTACTATGGATTTTGGTTATTTTGTTTGGTCTGGGCGTCGTGACCACCGGTTATGCCCAGAGCCTGTGGTCGAACAAGACCGATGCACCGGTTGAACTGGCTCAGCAGCAGCCACAACCGTTCAAGCGTTAACTCAAGCATTCACCAAGGCGCCGCTGTTTCCAGCGGCGTTTGTGCGACATACCACTGCTTATCAGTCACCGTCCCCGCCAACGGCACATCCCAGCTTGCCTGCGCCAGGCGTTCGACTTTCTGGCATTCATGGGCCAGCCCCAGCAGCGTTGGCTTGCGCCAGCTCTGGCGGCGGGCAAGATAGGCCAGGCTGCGATCGTAGAACCCGCCGCCCATGCCCAGGCGCCCACCCAAATCATCGAACCCCACCAACGGCAACAATACCAGGTCCAGCGCCCAGACTTGGCGCTGGTGATGGGCATTGACCCGTGGCTCAAGGATGCGAAAGCGGTTGGGCAACAACCTATCCCCAGGGCGTACGCGCTGGAACACCATCTTGGTGCGCGGCCAGGCGCTGAGCACCGGCAGGTAAGTGGCTTTGCCGCGACGCTGGGCCGCACGCAGCAGCAGGCGCGGATCGATTTCACCGTCCGTGGGCAGATATAAAGAGATATGTTTGGCCCGGCGAAACAGCGGGTGCTGTGCCAGTTGCCGGTACAGACCCTGAGCGGCCTGGCGCTGCTCGCTTGGCGTGAGCGCGCGGCGGGCCTTGCGCAACATGCGTCGAAGTTGCGGACGGGAAAGCGGCGCAGGTTCGGTCATGATTTTTCGGCTCATAAAACAATGCCAGTCCGGGGACTGGCATTGAGTTTGGGAATTCAGGCTCCCCGACAGAGCCGCTGTCGACTTAGCCCTTGAACCCGAAAGTTCAAGGTGGAAGAAGCAGTAGGCTTTAAGGCTTTCCGTCTAGCGGACATGCACACCAGCCCAACGTGCAACTTCCAGGGTAGTGCGAATCGGCTCAGGGACATCGCCGACTGGCAAACACGCCAGGGAGTGGGGCGAGTATACCTTAAACCTGCTCGGCAATCAGCCCTTGGGTGTGTCTGAATCGGTGGAAAGCACCAGATCCACGCGATCGAGCAGGTCACGCACCTGCTCGCGCGTCGAGCCGCTGGCCTGTACGTCAGGGCGCTCCTGCTTATGCAGCAGGTCATGGGTGATATTCAGCGCGGCCATCACGGCGATGCGGTCGGCGCCGATCACTTTGCCGCTGCTGCGGATTTCGCGCATCTTGCCGTCCAGGTAGCGGGCAGCGCTCACCAGGTTGCTGCGTTCTTCCTGGGGGCAGATGATCGAATATTCTTTGTCGAGGATCTGCACGGTAACGCTATTGCTTGAACTCATGAGTCTTGCTCCAGGGCCTTCAGGCGCGAAATCATCGATTCGACCTTACGCCGGGCGATTTCGTTTTTTTCAATGAGGTGAGCGCGTTCCTCGCGCCAGGTCTTTTCCTGAGCTAATAGGAGTCCGTTTTGACTCTTAAGTTGCTCGACCCGATCAATTAGCAGTTCGAGTCTGGCCATCAGCGCTTGCAGGTCGGTGTCTTCCATTGGGTTCCACTGGATTTGTCTGATGAATGGCAACTGCAGGATAAACGATCTGACGCCCTCGATAGTCTTGGTGCGTCTGCCGGTGCTAGGATACAGCGCTCCATTCTAGACATTGCGCCGTCTGGCGCCTAGCTCACCATGCCCATTCAGAACTCCCCGTACGATGCTTTTTCCAAACTGCTGAGCGCCAGCGGCCATCCATGCTCGCCTGCTGAACTGCACGGCGTGCTGTTGGGCCGCAGTTGCACCGGTGTCGGCTTTGATGCCGACAACTGGCTGGCCGATGTGGCCGAGCTGCTGGAAACCGAACCCACCGACAATGTGCGCAACGCATTGATCGGCCTGCAAGAAATGGTCAAGGGCGAACTGACCGGTGATGACGTCACCGTGGTCCTGCTGCTGCCCACCGACGACGCCCCGCTGGCCGATCGCGCTGCCGCGCTGGGCCAATGGTGCCAGGGTTTCCTCCACGGTTTCGGCGTGAATGCCGGCGGCCTGGAGCTGAGCACCGACGCCAAGGAAGTGCTGCAGGACCTGGCGGCCATCTCCCAGGTGCAAGATGCCCTGGAAGAATCCGAAGACGGCGAAGGCGACTACATGGAAGTCATGGAGTACCTGCGCGTCGCGCCGCTGCTGCTGTTCACCGAGACCCGCAAGTCCGCTGAGCCCGCTGCTCCCAAGCCGTCGTTGCACTGAGAAAGGACACCCATCTGCCCATGATCCATATCCCCAAAGCGGAATACACCCGGCGCCGCAAGGCGCTCATGGCGCAGATGGAACCCAACAGCATCGCGATCCTGCCGGCCGCCGCCGTGGCCATCCGCAACCGCGATGTCGAGCATGTTTACCGCCAGGACAGCGATTTCCAGTACCTGAGCGGTTTCCCCGAGCCCGAAGCGGTGATCGTGCTGATGCCCGGTCGCCAGCACGGCGAGTACGTGCTGTTCTGCCGCGAGCGCAATGCCGAGCGCGAATTGTGGGACGGCCTGCGTGCGGGCACCGAGGGCGCGATTCGCGACTTTGGCGCGGATGACGCCTTCCCCATTACCGATATCGACGACATCCTGCCCGGCCTGATCGAAGGTCGCGACCGCGTGTACTCGGCCATGGGCAGCAATGCCGAGTTCGACCGGCACGTGATGGAGTGGATCAACGTGATCCGTTCCAAAGCACACCTGGGCGCCCAGCCGCCGAACGAATTCGTTGCCCTGGATCATTTGCTCCACGATATGCGCCTGTATAAATCGGCGGCAGAAGTGAAGGTGATGCGCGAGGCGGCGCGAATCTCCTGTGCGGCCCATGTGCGGGCGATGCAGGCCAGTCGTGCCGGCCTGCATGAGTTCAGCCTGGAAGCCGAGCTGGATTACGAGTTTCGCAAAGGCGGCGCGAAGATGCCGGCCTATGGCTCCATCGTCGCTGCTGGGCGCAACAGCTGCATCCTGCATTACCAGCAGAATGACGCGGTGCTCAAGGACGGCGACCTGGTGCTGATCGACGCCGGGTGTGAGATCGATTGCTACGCCAGCGATATCACCCGTACCTGGCCGGTCAACGGCAAGTTTTCGCCCGAGCAAAAGGCGATCTACGAGATTGTGCTGGCCTCCCAGGAAGCCGCCTTCAAGCAGATCGCGCCGAACAAACATTGGAACCAGGCCCACGAGGCGACCGTGCAGGTCATCACCGCCGGCCTGGTGAAGCTGGGGTTGTTGCAAGGTGACGTTGACGAACTGATCGCCAGCGAAGCCTACCGCGCCTTCTACATGCACCGTGCCGGCCACTGGCTGGGCATGGATGTGCATGATGTGGGCGAGTACAAAGTGGGCGGTGAATGGCGCGTGCTGGAAGTGGGCATGGCCTTGACCGTGGAGCCGGGTATCTATATTTCCCCGGACAACCAGACTGTGGCAAAGAAATGGCGTGGCATTGGCGTGCGCATCGAGGACGACGTGGTAGTGACCAAGCAAGGCTGTGAAATCCTGACCGGCGGTGTGCCCAAGACCGTTGCCGAGATCGAAGCGTTGATGGCGGCTGCCCGATGAGCCGGGTCAACCTGGCGATTGTCGGCGGCGGCCTGGTGGGGGCCAGCCTGGCCCTGGCATTGCAGGCCGGGGCCAAGGCTCGGGGTTGGAAGATCGTACTGATCGAACCCTTTGCACCGGGCGACAGCTACCAGCCGAGCTACGATGCGCGATCTTCCGCGCTGTCGTTTGGCGCGCGCCAGATTTACCAGCGTCTGGGCCTGTGGCAGGCCATTTCCCGACGGGCGGAGCCGATCAAGCAGATCCATGTATCGGACCGTGGGCGCTTCTCCACCGCGCGTTTGTCCGCGATGGAGGAGGGCGTGCCAGCCCTGGGTTATGTGGTGGAAAACGCCTGGCTCGGCCAATGCCTGTGGCAAGGCTTGGACAAGGACGTGGTGAGCTGGCGTTGCCCGGCAGAAGTCACGCGCATGGAGCCTCTGCCCGATGGCTATCGCCTGACCCTCAACGATGAAACCGTGCTGGAATGCGACCTTGCGGTACTGGCCGATGGCGGCCGTTCCGGCTTGCGTGAGCAGCTGGGCATCGGCGTGAAAACCCGGCCCTACAACCAGAGCGCGCTGATCGCCAACATCACGCCGAGCGAAGCGCACAATGGCGAGGCGTTCGAGCGCTTTACCGATGAAGGCCCCATGGCCTTGCTGCCGCTGCCGGACAACCGTTGCGCGCTGGTCTGGACCCGCATCGGCATGGACGCCCAGCGCTTGGCCAGCCTCGACGAGCGTAGCTTCCTGAGCGAACTTCAGGGTGTGTTCGGGTATCGCCTGGGCACCCTCAAGCAAGTGGGCGCCCGCCACCTGTACCCGTTGACCCTGGTGGAAGCCGAAGAGCAAGTGCGTTCGCACCTGGTGGTCCTCGGCAATGCCGCCCACAGCCTGCACCCGATTGCCGGGCAGGGGTTCAACCTGTCCCTGCGCGATGCCAATGCCTTGGCCGAAGCCCTATTGGCCGGGCCTGCTGTGCCGGGTGACCTGGCGACCTTGCAAGGCTATCGCGAGCGCCAGCGCCTGGACCAGCAACTCACCGTAGGCTTCTCCGACCAGGTCACGCGCCTGTTTGGCAGTGCCCAACCGTTGATGGCGCTGGGCCGCAATATGGGCTTGCTTGGCCTCGACCTGTTACCACCGGCCAAACGCTGGTTCGCCCGTCAGGCCATGGGCCTGGGTACGCGTTCCGATGCGTAAGTGGCTAACCCAACGCGTGGGCAAGGCGCGGCTGTTGCGCTGGTTCCTCACCCTGTACCCGCCGTACCTCGGCGCCGGGGTGCGGGTGCAGGCATTGAGTGCCGATTTCCGACATGCCAAGGTGCGCATGGGCCTGGGTTGGTACAACCGCAATTACGTCGGTACGCAATTTGGCGGCAGCCTGTATTCGATGGTCGATCCGTTCTACATGTTGCTGTTGATCGAGAACCTGGGCCGCGACTACATCGTGTGGGACAAGGCTGCGAGTATCGACTTCATCTCGCCGGGCAAAGGCCCGGTGTATGCCGAATTCTCCATCGACGACGCTTTGCTCGATCAGATCCGGCGCCAGACTGAAGGTGGCGAGAAATATCTGCCCCACCTCAAAGTCGAGATTCATGACGGCTCCGGCACTCTGGTGGCGCGGGTCGACAAAACCCTTTATGTGCGGCGCAAGCCGCCAGCGAGACAGGCTTGAATATGGACATGCGCGCAGATGTGCTGATTGTCGGGGCCGGAATGGTCGGAAGCGCCCTGGCGCTGGCGTTGCAGGGCAGTGGCTTGCAAGTACTGCTGCTCGACGGCAGCCCGTTGAGCGTCAAGCCATTTGACCCGGCTGCGGCGTTTGAACCGCGGGTGAGCGCGTTGTCGGCGGCCAGCCAGCGCATTCTTGAGCGCCTGGGCGTGTGGGACGGTATCGTAGAGCGGCGTGCCAGCCCCTATGGCGAAATGCAGGTATGGGACGGCAGCGGCACCGGGCAGATCCACTTCTCGGCGGCCAGTGTGCATGCCGAGGTGCTTGGGCATATCGTCGAGAACCGCGTGGTGCAGGATGCCTTGCTCGATCGCCTGCATGACTGCGACCTCGGCCTGCTGGCCAGTGCGCGCCTGGAACAGATGCGCCGCTCCGGCGATGACTGGTTGCTGACCCTGGCCGACGGCCGCAAGCTGCGCGCGCCGCTGGTGGTGGCTGCCGACGGTGCCAACTCCGCCGTACGCCGCCTGACCGGTACACCTACCCGTGAATGGGATTACCTGCATAACGCCATCGTCACCAGCGTGCGCAGCAGTCAGCCGCACCAGCGTACCGCGTGGCAACGCTTCACCGACACCGGTCCGCTGGCGTTCCTGCCGCTGGTGCGCGATGGGCAGGAAGACTGGTGTTCGATAGTCTGGTCGACCACGCCCGCCGAATCCGAGCGTTTGATGGCGCTGGATGACGAAGGCTTCTGCCGTGAGCTGGAGCGTGCTTTCGAGGGGCGCCTGGGCACCGTGCTCAGTGCTGACCCGCGTGTGTGCGTACCGTTGCGCCAGCGCCATGCCAAACGCTATGTGGCCGAAGGCCTGGCATTGATCGGCGACGCCGCTCACGTCATCCACCCGTTGGCGGGGCAGGGCGTCAACCTGGGTTTCCTCGATGCAGCCGTGCTGGCCGAAGTGCTGTTGGCGGCGACCGAGCGCGGCGAGCGCCTGGCCGATGTGAAAGTGCTGAGCCGTTACGAGCGGCGCCGCATGCCCCATAACCTGGCGCTGATGGCGGCGATGGAAGGCTTTGAGCGCTTGTTCCAGGCCGATCAACTGCCGCTGCGCTGGTTGCGCAACGCGGGTTTGAAAATCGTCGACCAGATGCCCGAAGCCAAAGCCGTGTTTGTGCGCCAGGCACTCGGATTGACTGGCGATCTCCCCGAACTCGCCAAACCCTGAACTGACAATACAACCCTCTGTGGGAGCCGGGCTTGCCCGCGATGAGGCCGTCAGCTCCGGCGCATATTCTGGCTGTGCAACATCTGGTAACGCCTCCACCAAGCGTTACCAAATGTGAGTCCTTATCATTTGCCCTCCATTTGCAAATGAGAGACCGCACCCATGTTGGCACCCAAGCGCCTCCTGACTGCCCTGGCACTCACCCTGATCGGCAGCACCACCGTGCAGGCGGCCGACGAAGTCGTGGTCTACTCCTCGCGTATCGACGAACTGATCAAGCCTGTGTTCGACGCCTACACCAAAAAGACCGGCGTACAGGTCAAGTTCATCACCGACAAGGAAGCCCCGTTGATGCAGCGCATCAAGGCCGAGGGCGAGAACGCCACCGCCGACCTGCTGCTCACCGTTGACGCCGGCAACCTCTGGCAGGCAGAGCAGATGGGCATCCTGCAACCGTTCACCTCTCCTGTGATTGACAAGAACATTCCTCTGCAATATCGCTCATCGGCCCACGCCTGGACCGGTTTGAGCCTGCGGGCGCGAACGATCGCCTATTCCACCGACCGGGTAAAACCGGGCGACCTGACCACCTACGAAGCCCTGGCCGACAAGCAGTGGGAAGGCCGGCTGTGCCTGCGCACGGCGAAAAAAGTCTACAACCAGTCGCTGACCGCCACGTTGATCGAGACCCATGGCGCGGCCAAGACCGAAGAAATCATCAAGGGTTGGGTGAATAACCTCTCCACCGACGTGTTCTCCGATGACATCGCCGTGCTGGAGGCGATCAACGCCGGGCAGTGCGACGTGGGTATCGTCAACACCTATTACTACGGTCGCCTGCACAAGCAGAAGCCAGACCTGGCAGTGAAGTTGTTCTGGCCGAACCAGGGCGACCGCGGCGTGCATGTGAACCTCTCCGGCATCGGCCTGACCCAGCACGCACCACACCCGGAAGCGGCCAAGGCGCTGGTGGAGTGGATGACCACGCCTGAGGCGCAGAAGATCTTCGCCGACGTCAACCAGGAGTTCCCGGCCAACCCGGCGGTACCGCCATCGGCGGAAGTGGCGACCTGGGGCAAGTTCGTGGCCGATACCTTGCCAGTGGAAGTGGCAGGCAAGCGCCAGGCCGAAGCGATTCGCCTGATGGATCGCGCTGGCTGGAACTGAAGCTGCGCCGCTCGACTGTGGGAGCTGGCTTGCCCGCGATTGCATCACGTCGGTATCACTGATACACCGGGGTGCTTGTATCGCAGGCAAGCCAGCTCCCACATTGGTTAGTGGCCGCTTCAACATCTTTATTTTTCTGAGAGCTTTTCCTTGGCCCACCCCGCCCAACGTCGCTGGTACCTGCCGGTTTTCAGCGTCGCCGCCCTGGTGCTGTTGCCGCTGAGCGTGCTGCTGCTGTCCTGGCAAAGCATCGACCCGCAGATCTGGTCGCACCTCTGGGACACTCAGATGCCCCGCTTGCTGGGCAACACCTTGACCCTGGTGCTCGGTGTCGGCCTGGGCGTGACGCTGCTGGGCGTCAGCCTGGCCTGGCTGACCAGCCTGTGCGAGTTCCCCGGGCGGCGCTGGCTCGATTGGGCACTGATGTTGCCCTTTGCAATCCCTGCCTATGTGCTGGCCTTTGTGTTCGTGGGCCTGCTGGATTTCGCCGGTCCGGTGCAAACCCTGCTGCGCGAGTGGTTCGGCACCGGGCTGCGTTTGCCGCGGGTACGCTCTACCAGCGGCGTGGTCATTGTGTTGGTGCTGGTGTTCTACCCCTATGTCTACCTGCTGGCGCGCAGCGCGTTCCTGGCCCAGGGCAAAGGCTTGATGGAAGCGGCGCGGGTGCTGGGGCAATCGCCATGGCAAGCGTTCTGGCGTGTGGCATTGCCAATGGCGCGGCCAGCGATTGGTGCTGGTGTGGCCTTGGCGTTGATGGAGACACTCGCGGATTTTGGCGCGGTCTCGGTGTTCAATTTCGACACCTTCACCACCGCTATCTATAAAACCTGGTACGGCTTTTTCAGCCTGTCCAGTGCCGCGCAACTGGCGAGTCTGCTGCTGCTGGTAGTGATGTTGGTGCTGTATGGCGAGCGACGTGCGCGCGGGGCCAGTCGACCGAGCAATGAGCGCCCGCGGGGCAAGGCGTTGTACCACTTGCGCGGGTTCAAAGCCGTGGCGGCCAGTGCGTGGTGCGGCCTGGTCTTCGCCTGTGCGTTCGTGATTCCGATGCTGCAACTGGTGGCGTGGTTCTGGCAGCGTGGCCGCTTCGACCTAGATGAACGTTACACCGGGCTGATCGTGCATACCCTCTACCTGGGCGGTATCGCAGCCCTGATCACCGTTAGCGTCGCGCTGATACTGGCCTTTGCCAACCGTCTGGCGCCCACCCGGGCGATTCGCTCTGGTATCAGCCTGGCCAATGTCGGCTATGCCTTGCCAGGCTCGGTGCTGGCGGTGTCGATCATGCTGGCGTTCAGCTATCTGGACCGCGAGCTGGTGGTGCCGCTCTCCGGCTGGCTGGGCGGGGCGGGCAAGCCTTTGCTGCTGGGCAGCCTGTCGGCACTGGTGCTGGCGTACCTGGTGCGGTTCCTGGCGGTGGCTTACGGGCCGCTGGAAAACAGCCTGGCGCGAATCCGACCGTCTTTGCCCGAAGCGGCACGCAGCCTTGGGGTGAGCGGCCCACGACTGTTTTGCAAAGTGTATCTGCCGTTATTGCTGCCGGGCGCGTTGAGCGCAGCGCTGCTGGTGTTCGTGGATGTGCTCAAGGAAATGCCGGCCACCTTGCTGATGCGCCCGTTTGGCTGGGACACCCTGGCGGTCCGCATCTTTGAAATGACCAGTGAAGGCGAATGGGCACGGGCGTCTTTGCCGGCGCTGACCCTTGTGCTGGTCGGCTTGTTGCCGGTCATCGGGCTGATTCGTCGCTCGGCTCGGCAAATCGGTTAGGTGCCAGTCCTACGGCTTGAGGCTACAATGCGCGGCATTCGGTGCGCTCCGTCTTTCGGATCGACCTGCTGTATGTGGCTGCGGGCCTTGTAGTACAAGGTGTTCGGCGCACGTGGCAGCTCTGCGCGCCTTCGCCAAGCCCGGAAGGAGAAACCCATGGGACAGCGTACGCCTCTGTATGACCTGCATCTCGCCCTCGGCGCGAAAATGGTCGATTTTGGCGGTTGGGATATGCCTTTGCATTACGGCTCGCAAGTTGAAGAACACCACCAGGTGCGACGCGACTGCGGGGTCTTCGATGTATCTCATATGACCGTGATCGATGTCACCGGCCCCCAGGCCAAGGAATGGCTCCAGTACCTGCTGGCCAATGATGTCGACCGACTGCACGGCTGTGGCCGTGCGTTATACAGCGCCATGCTCAACGAGCAGGGCGGGGTGGTGGACGACATGATCGTCTACCGCACCGAAACCGGTTACCGCCTGGTGGTCAACGCCGCCACGCGCGATCAGGACATGGCCTGGATGCAGGCGCAACTGGGCAGCTACTCAGTGCAACTGCATGAGCGCTCCGAGTTGGCCATGCTCGCCATCCAAGGCCCCCACGCCCGGCAGAAAATCGCCGAACTGGTGACCCAGTCCCGTGGCATCCTGATCCATCAGCTCAAACCGTTCGAAGGCCGGGCCGATGGCGACTGGTATATCGCCCGCACCGGCTATACCGGCGAAGACGGCCTCGAAATCGTGCTGCCGGCCGATCAGGCACCGGGCTTTTTCAACGACCTGGTGGGCGCTGGCATTTCCCCCATCGGCCTCGGTGCGCGCGATACCTTGCGCCTGGAGGCCGGCATGAACCTGTATGGCCAGGATATTCACCAGGCCGTCTCGCCGCTGGCGGCCAACATGGCCTGGAGCATCGCCTGGGAACCTGTCGAGCGTAACTTCATTGGCCGCGCTGCGCTGGAAGCAGAAAAAGCAGCCGGCGTGCAGTTCAAACTGGTCGGGCTCGTCCTTGAAGAGCGTGGTGTGCTGCGTGCTCACCAAGTGGTTCGTATCGCCAATGTTGGCGAAGGAGAGATCACCAGTGGTAGTTTCTCGCCTACGCTAAGCAAATCCATTGCGCTGGCGCGTGTGCCGACGGCGACTGCCGACCGGGCCGAAGTGGAAATCCGCGGCAAGTGGTATCCGGTTCGAGTGGTCAAGCCGACCTTCGTGCGTCATGGCAAAACCCTGATCTAACCAATTCCGGCAGGCCAATGGCCGCTGACATTTCATCTTGAGGACACAGACTATGAGCAATATCCCTGCCGACCTGCGTTTTGCCGAAAGTCACGAATGGGCCCGTCTGGAAGCTGACGGCACCGTGACCGTCGGGATCTCCGACCATGCACAGGAAGCTTTGGGTGATGTGGTGTTTGTTGAACTGACCGAAGTGGGCAAGGTGTTTGCCGCTCAAGACCAGGCGGGCGTGGTGGAGTCGGTCAAGGC
Organism: Pseudomonas sp. KT_2_4; assembly: GCF_041410225.1. Classification (NCBI taxonomy): domain Bacteria; kingdom Pseudomonadati; phylum Pseudomonadota; class Gammaproteobacteria; order Pseudomonadales; family Pseudomonadaceae; genus Pseudomonas; species Pseudomonas sp. KT_2_4. The sequence continues at coordinate 3,533,625 of NZ_CP166962.1, read as the reverse complement.
CGCTTCGGATATTTACTCGCCGATTGCGGGCGAAGTACTTGCCGTCAACGAAGAATTGGGTGGCAGTCCTGAGCTGTTGAACTCTGACCCGTACGGCGCCTGGATCTTCAAGCTCAAGCCAAGCGACAAGGCCGAGCTGGACAAACTGCTGGATGCCGCCGGCTACAAAGCCGTCATCGGCGAATAAACGCAACAGCTGCAACAGCACACCTCAATGTGGGAGCTGGCTCGCCTGCGATTGGATCACCTGGGTATCACCGATACACCGAGGTGCCAGCATCGCAGGCAAGCCAGCTCCCACAGCTGATTTGTTGTGATCAGTCTTTTTTCAGTACGGCTTTAACCGCCGCTACAGCCCGCTCCACATCCGCCTCCGTCATCGCCGTGAACATCGGCAACGACACGATCAAACGCCCAACACGTTCGGCCACCGGGAACATGCCTTCCTTGAAACCCTGTGCCCGATAGAGGCTCAGCAGGTGGATCGGCGGGTAGTGATAGCCGATACCCACGCCGTGGGCCTGCATCTGCTCCATGAACGTCGCACGGGCTGGCAGGCCATCCTGGCGCTCCGGCAATACCAGTTGGAACAGGTGCCAGTTGCTGTTTTCGAAGTCGGCCGGCGGCAGTTGCGCGCCGTATTGGGCTTCGAAATTGCTGCCGAAGCATTTGAAGTAGTGCCGTGCCAGATTCTGACGATGGGCGGTGATCTTCTCGATGTGCGCAAATTGCCCCAGGCCGATGGCGGCGGCAATGTCGGTCATGTTGAACTTGCCACCCAGCACATCCACATCCAGGCCATCGAAGCCGCTGCGGGTGACGCCTTGCAGGCGGTACTTCTCTGCCAGACGGGCCTCCTCGGCATTGTTCAACACCAGGCAGCCGCCTTCGGACGACGTGATGTTCTTGTTCGCCTGGAAGCTGAAGGACACGAAGTCGCCAGTTGCGCCGATGCGTTCTCCATCCCAGCTGGACCCCAGGGCCTGGGCAGCATCTTCGACAATGCGCAGGTTGTACTTGTTGGCCAGCGCGTAGAGCATCGGCATATCCAGGGGCAAGCCGGCCAGGTAGACCGGGATGATCGCCTTGGTGCGCGGAGTAATGGCGGCTTCCACCTGGGCCAGGTCGATATTGCGCGTCACCGGGTCGATGTCGGCGAAGACGGGAGTGGCACCCACTTCGAGAATCACGTTGGCCGTGGCAACCCAGGAGATTGGTGTGGTGATGACTTCATCCCCAGGCCCGATCCCGGCGATGCGCAAGGCGATCTCCATGGTGCAGGTGCCCGAGTTGAAGGTGCGCACCGGACGTCCGCCAAAATAGTCTGACAACTGTGCTTCGAACGCCTGCACCTTTGGCCCGCTGGTGATCCAGCCGGAACGCAGAACATCGCCGACCGCCGCGATGGTGGCTTCATCAATGGTCGGTTTGGAAAACGGCAGGAAGGGCTGTTGGCTCATGACGAAGAAGGCATCCGTTTCAGGTAGGCAATGAAAAATAGACGTGTCAGTAGGGCATGGTTGCACGCTGAGACTGAATATAGCCTGTCATCCATGAACGATTCGTCATGCAGCAGGCAAAAAAATGCCGCTTGAAAAAGCGGCATTTTTTATGAGGGCAGTTGTTACTCGGTTACAGCATTCTTCGCCAGGATGGCGTTAGCCAGTTCCATGTCGGTGGCTTGGAGGCCAGGGTTGTCGGCGCGGACCTTCTGCATGGCCGCTTCCAGGTACGGGCCGCGAATGCCGCCGTCGCTGGCGACGAAGCTGCCTGCGTCGTCCTGGGCGGCGACCACCAGCTTGTGGTCCTTGAACGTCAGGTAAGTCGAGCCAGTGGTGGCGCCCGACGAGATGACATTACGCCAGAAGCTATCGGCCATGGCTGAGCCGACAGGTAGGGAAAGCACAGCGAGGGTTGCGACAGCATATTTGAGACGCATGATGGGTGACTCCGGTGGGTTATCTGTACGTTTTGATTGTAGTTAACCCGATCCAGTTCCATCACTGACTAAACAGTTTCAACCTTTAAAATCACCCCATCCTGCCCAACCACGCGGACTTGAGCGCCCACGGGGGCGTCTGCACCGGTGACCATCCACACGCCATCGCCGACTTTGACCTTGCCGCGGCCATCCACAATGGCTTGATGCACCACGAAAGTGCGCCCGACCAACTCTGAACCGCGCTCGTTCAACCCCGGTTGATCGCTGGCCTTGGCACTGCTGCGTTGGCGTTTCCACCAGTACACGGCGGTCAGTATCGACAACACCGCAAACAGCAGCAGTTGCCATTCCAGCCCCAGCGGCGGGAACAGGAACTTGATCACGCCCACGGCTGCGGCGGCGATGCCCATCCAGAGCAGGTAGCCTCCGGCACCGAACACCTCGAGAATCAACAGCACGGTGCCCAGGGCTAACCAGTCCCAAAACGACAAATGCAGCAAAAAGTCCCACATGGTGTTGGCCTCAGCCTTTCTGGTTGCCGAAGGTTGCCTTGACGATTTCGCCGATACCGCCCACGGCGCCAATCACCTGGCTGGCTTCCAGCGGCATCAGGATGACCTTGCTGTTGTTGGCCGAGGCGAGTTTGCCCAGGGCGTCGATGTATTTTTGCGCGACGAAGTAGTTCACCGCTTGCACGTTGCCCGACGCAATGGCTTCGGACACCACTTGTGTCGCCCGCGCTTCGGCTTCGGCCTGGCGCTCGCGGGCCTCGGATTCCAGGAACGCTGCCTGGCGGCTGCCTTCGGCTTCAAGGATTTGCGCCTGCTTTTTGCCTTCCGCTGTCAGGATCGCCGACGCCCGCAGGCCTTCGGCTTCGAGGATCTGTGCACGCTTGATCCGTTCGGCTTTCATTTGGCCGGACATGGCGGCCATCAGGTCGGCAGGCGGGCTGATATCCTTGATCTCGATACGGGTGATCTTGATGCCCCATGGCGCAGTGGCTTCATCCACGGTGCGCAGGAGTTTTTCGTTGATGCCGTCACGCTGGCTCAGCATGGCGTCCAGTTCCATGGAGCCGAGTACGGTACGGATATTGGTCTGCAGCAGGTTGCGGATAGCATGTTCGAGGTTGTTGACCTCATAGGCGGCCTGGGCGGTGTTGACCACCTGGAAGAAGCACACGGCATCGATCTGCACGGTGGCATTGTCGGCGGTGATGACTTCTTGAGGCGGGATATCCAGCACGCTTTCCATCACGTTGATCTTGCGACCGATGCGGTCCATGACCGGGATGATGATATTCAGGCCGGGCTTGAGGGTGTTGGTGTAGCGGCCGAAACGCTCGACGGTCCATTGGTAGCCCTGGGGCACCACTTTGAACCCCATGAACAGGATGGCGATGGCCAAGCCCACGAAAAGAAGCAGTACGGTTCCGATCTGCATAGCGATTCCCTATCTGAAGGTGTCAGTGAATGACATTAGGCCGATTGTAACGGTCTGGTCACGGATAAGGACGGTTTCATGGCCCAACAAACAAAGGATTTGTTTCTGAATCCCCTGGCGTGACCCGCAACACCTCCGTCATCGTGGTCAGCCCGGCCTTCACTTTCTCGATGCCGGCCATGCGCAGGCTGCTCATGCCCTGCGCCAGTGCCCCACGGCGCAGGGCTTGTACGTCCGCGCCTGGAGTGACCAGCGCCTGGAGTGCCGGGCCCATGAGCATGATTTCATACAGTCCGGCCCGGCCTCGATAACCGCTGTCACGGCAGTGTGCACAGCCGACAGCTTCGTAGCCGCCATCGTCCTCCAGGCCCGCGGGGTGCTTGCAGTGGCTGCACAGAAGCCGCACCAGGCGCTGCGCCATCACACCTATGAGCGTGGCTTTGATCAAATAGTGAGCAATGCCCAGTTCCTGCAGACGGCTGATGGCACTGGGTGCATCGTTGGTGTGCAGGGTCGAGAGCACCAGGTGCCCGGTCAGCGCGGCCTGGATAGCCATCTCTGCGGTTTCCTGGTCGCGGATTTCGCCGATCATGATGATGTCCGGGTCTTGGCGCAGCAGGGCGCGGATGCCGCTGGCGAAGGTGAGGTCGATGTTGTGCTGGACCTGCATCTGGTTGAAGGCCGGCTCGACCATTTCAATCGGGTCTTCCACCGTGCACAGGTTGACCTCGCGGGTCGCCAGTTGCCTGAGGGTGGTGTAGAGGGTGCTGGTCTTGCCTGAGCCGGTCGGGCCTGTGACGAGGATGATGCCGTGGGTGCGTCGCGTCATGGCGTGCCAGCGTTGCTGGTCGGCGCTGGACAAACCCAACTGGTCGAAATCCTTGAGCACCTGTGGGTCGAAAATTCGCATCACCAGTTTTTCGCCGAATGCCGTGGGGAGGGTGGAAAGCCGCAATTCCACTTCGACACCCGCAGGGTTCCTGGTCTTGACGCGGCCATCCTGGGGCTTGCGTTTTTCGGCCACGTTCATTCGCCCCAGGCTTTTCAGGCGGCTGACCACGGCCATGGTGACCTGCGGGGGAAATTGATAGACGTCATGCAGCAGCCCATCAATGCGAAAGCGCACCCGACCCTGGTCGCGGCAGGGCTCGATATGGATGTCGCTGGCTCGTTGGCCAAAGGCGTATTGCAGCAGCCAGTCGACGATGTTGACGATATGCGCGTCGTTGGCGTCCGGCTCCTTGTCGCTGGCGCCGAGGCTGAGCAAGTCGACATTGCCAGGCGCCGTCATTTTTTGATCCGCACCGCTGACGGACTTGGCCAAGCGGTAAAACTCGTTGATACAGCGCTGAATATCCTGAGGGTTGGCAACCACGCGCTTGATCGTGCGTTTGAGTACCTGGGACAGCCCGGCTTCCCAAGTGGTGATATGGGGTTGGGCACTGGCGACCGTCACGCTGTGGGCATCCACCGCGACTGCAAGAATGCCGTGGCGCTGAGCAAAGGCGTGGGACATCAAGGGCACCACGGCCGCCACATCAATCTTCAATGGGTCGATGCGCAGGTAAGGTTGGCCGACCTGCCGGGCCAGCCATTGAATCAAGGTCTCCAGACAAGGGCCCTGGGCTGCGATGCATTCCAAGGGATGCTGGCTGCCGGACGCTGGCGCTACCTTTTGCGCCGCCTGCGCCGTGATCAACCCTTGCTCGACCAGCGCCGGCAACAATTGCTGCAGTTCCAAGAGGTGATCGTGAGCGGCGACGGGCATGCAGGTTTTCCTGGGGCGTGGGGGTAATCCCAGGCTAGCCAGCCGCTGAAGGTCCTGCTGGCGCGTGTGTTGCCGGTTTTTACTGCGCCATCGCCGCCAGCGCTTGAGGCCGCTCGGAATCAGCCGACCACAGCTCCAGGGTGCAGACGCTGATCAGGTTTCGAATCTTTTCACCGATCACCTGGGCGCGGTGCCAGCTCAGGCCGGTCATCACGATATCGATGCTCAGCAGGTCGGCTTCCCGGTTCATGCTGACCTGGGTGGGCGTGAGCAATTGCAGCGCGAAGTAGTTCAGCACCCGGCACAGCACGTCCGGTTCAGCCTCGGCGACGATGCGATAGTGCGCCTGGCAGTGGCTGCTATTGGCGGCCCACGCATCGACGCGGGTGGCGGGGTAGGCGGTTTCGACGGCATGCATGCTGACTCTCCAGTTTAGACTGGAGAAATTTTTACATTCGCCTCGGGAGATTTCTTATCTAGAATAAGCCTGTTTGGCGATAAATCGACCAGAACAATTCAAGATAAGCCTATTCATGGGTACGTTTATGCACAGTGAGTTGGACGCCTACGACCGCCGCATCCTGGCCTTGCTGCAAGAGGATGCCTCGCTCTCCAGTGCACAGATTGCCGAGCAGGTCGGCCTGTCGCAGTCGCCATGCTGGCGGCGTATTCAGCGGCTCAAGGAGGAGGGCGTGATCCGCGGCCAGGTCACCCTGCTGGACCGCAAGAAAATCGGGCTCAACACGCAGATTTTCGCCGAGGTCAAACTCAACGCCCACGGTCGCTCCAATTTCACTGAGTTCACCGAGGCGATTCGCGGTTTTCCGGAAGTGTTGGAGTGCTACGTGCTGATGGGGGCGGTGGATTTTCTGCTGCGTATCGTCACCTCGGATATCGAGGCGTACGAGCGGTTTTTCTTCGAGAAGTTGTCGATGGTGCCGGGGATCCAGGAGGTCAACTCGATTGTGGCGCTGTCGGAGATCAAGTCCACCACCAGCCTGCCAGTCTTGCGCTGACAGGGAGGGCCTCATCGCGGGCAAGCCCGCTTGTATGCTAGGACTTGAAGGGAGGAGAAGGGACAAAGCCCGATTCTGACTGTTGACGCAGTACAGACCGTGGGAGATTTCGCCCCTCCTCCTTTCACCCAAGCGCCGATAAAGAATGCATCTGGCTATGACCGACGATAGGAACAAGCCTGCGCCTCTGGGTGAGCCCTTCAAGTGCTCAAAACCTTAGCCCGGAGGAAGCCCCATGGCAATGCCAGTTTCTGTCTCAAAGCCAATCGTAGGCGTCGATGTCGCTAAGAATGAACTGGTGATTTATCACGCTGAAGTCGATCTGTTAGAAACAATCCCAAACACCAAAGCCGCTATCAAAAAATGGCTGAAGGCCTTGTCCTGCAAAGTGGCCATCGCAATTGAAGCCACCAATATCTACCACTTGGAGTTTGCTGATCTAGCTCATGAAGCTGGTTGCGTGGTTTACATGGTTGGAGGTTATGAGCTCAAGCATTACCGCGAAAGCGTGAAGATCCGGGCCAAGACCGATGCTTTGGATGCCAAGCTGCTCGTCCGCTATTTGAGAAAGGAGGCAGACGAACTGCGTCCCTGGACACCTCCATCACCGCTGTATCGCCATCTTCTAAGCCTGTTTCGTCGGCGCGCAGCCTTGGTTCAGGCGCGCGTCAGCCTGACGCAAAGCTGGGCGAACGAGCCGCTTCTTAAGGCCTCGTTTGCCGAGCAGGTGAAGTCGATGCAGAGACTGGAAGGGTTAATCGAAAAAATGATCAGTGACTGCCTGAAAGAAGCAGGTTTACTGGGTCAGTTGAAGCGTTGCTTGAAAGTCGAAGGTATCGGTTTTTTGACTGGCGCGCGTTTGATTGCCACCTTCCAACGGGGAGAGTTCAGGAATTCGGACGCGTTTATCGCCTTTCTTGGTATGGATTTGCGCGTCAACAAGTCAGGACAGAAGGATGGTCGTCGTAGTTTAAGTAAGCGCGGCGACTCAGAAGCTCGGCGCCTGCTGCATAACGCAGCGATGGCGGCTAGCCGAACAGAGACATGGAAAGCGTTTTATCAAGCACAGAGGGCGCGAGGCTATAGCACCACACAGGCGCTGGTAATACTGGCCCGCAAGCTTGCTAGGGTGGTGTTCGCTCTGCTGAAAGGGCAAAGCGAATATCAGCCAAAAGTTGGTTGAGGGTTGCCCCTCAACCATAGAATCTCCCACAGCAAATGTGGGAGCGGGCTTGCCCGCGATAGCGATTACAGGCGCAGAAGGGTCTTCCAGGCACGATTCTGATACACCGCAATCGCCTGATGCATACGCGCATCCAGGGATTCATCGGTAATCGGCTGGTTGGCCAGGTGCGCCAGCTTGTTCAGTTCGCCGTACAATCGGTCCAGCTCAGGAATGTCCACCACATGGCGCGCATGGTGCAGCCAGGCCTGGATGCGTTCGATACGCGGCAGTTGCTCGGCCAGATCTTCCGGCTGTTGCTGGTAGCGCTGCAGTTGCAGGGCGACGGCGTCGTCGGCCAGCAGGCGTGGCAGCCAGTTGGTGATTTGCGCAGCGCCCTGGCGGTTGCCACGCACATTACGCTCGGCCGTCCAGGTGCGGGCCAGCAGCCAGCGCGAGAGGTTGAGTGAGAACAGGCCCCAGCGCACGTCTTGCAGCTCTTCGATGAACTGCTCGGGCGCGGCTTTGCGAATGTCTTCATCGTCGTCACCGGCCTGGACCAGCGGGCGCCAGTCTTCCAGCAACGCATCCAGGGCGCTGCGCAGTTCGCTGGTGGATTGGCGCGGCGCGGCCTGACCGAGGCTGCCGATCAGGGCGCGCAACTCGCCGAGGTTCTCGACCCAGTCCTGCAGCAGGCGCCAGTGGCCATTGAAGCGGTATTGCTCAGCCAGGCGCTGGCTGCTGCCCAGCAGGTGCCACAGGATCGCGGCGAAGGCGTCGTCCAATGGCATTTCGGCGTGGATCTGTGGCGCCGGCAGGCTCAGGGAGTAGCTGCTGGCGTCATACAGGCGATAGCCGCGTTCGGCCTTGCTGATGTCGCACGGCATCAGGGCCAGGGTTGCGGCCAGCTCGGCGGCCAGTTCCAGCAGGGCCGACGGTTCGCCTTCGCGCAGTTCCAGTTCCAGCTCGCAGATTTCTTCTTTCTGCTTGCCGACCACCACATGGCCCAGGTCCAGGGCGGCTTCGATCACCACCTTGGCCTTGCCACGGCCCCAGGCGATCTCGGCGCGTTCACGCACGAAGTCGGTGGTGAAGATCGGCTTGAGGGTCTTTTTGTCCAGCTCGGCCAGTTGCTCGGGCCAGCACTCGCCATCGAGTTTCTTCACGTCGAGCTTGGCTTTGGGCAGGTCCCAGTTGTATTCGTTGCGTTCCGACAGGCCGGCGACGCTTTGGCCGCGGGTCTTGAGGGTCTGGATGATGTCGTCACCGTCCTTGCGCAGGCGCAGGGCAACCTTGGCCTGGGCCAGGTCACGCTCGGGGGTGTCGAAGTACTGGTTCATCAACTCACGGCGTTCCCAGCCACTTTTGTTGCGTTTTTTCAGTAACGGGTGCTCACGCAGCGCGGCGAGTGTTTCGCGGCTGACGCGTAGCTTGATTTCGGTTTCTTTCTGCATGGCCGGAAAATCCAGGATCGGGAGCGCAGCCGGGGAAAAGTGTGGCTGCCAAGGTCGTGCAGTGTACAGGACTGAGCCCGGCAACGTGCCGCAACGGTTTATTGTGTTGCGCAGATGCCTCTATAGTGAGGTTCATCCGGGAAGTTGGGAGACCGCGCATGCCGTTACCGTCCATGAAAGAGCAGTTCGCCGCCTTGATCGCCGCGCCGTCGGTGAGCTGCACCCAGGCGTCTCTCGACCAGAGCAATCGCCCGGTGATCGACCTGCTCGCCGCTTGGCTGGGCGACCTGGGCTTTGCCATCGATATCCAACCAGTCAGCCCCGGCAAGTTCAACCTGTTGGCCAGTTTCGGCAGCGGCCCCGGTGGCTTGGTGTTGGCGGGGCATAGCGATACCGTGCCGTATGACGCGGCGCTGTGGAAGACCGACCCGCTCAAGCTGACGGAAGTCGATGGTCGCTGGGTAGGGCTGGGCAGTTGTGACATGAAGGGGTTCTTCGCACTGGTTATCGACGCGGTGTTGCCGCTGCTGGACCAACCCTTCAAGCAACCGCTGTTGATCCTTGCCACCTGTGATGAGGAAAGCTCTATGTCCGGTGCCCGTGCGCTGGCCGAGGCGGGGCGCCCATTAGGTCGTGCAGCTGTGATCGGCGAGCCGACCGGGCTCAAGCCTATCCGCTTGCACAAAGGCGTGATGATGGAGCGCATCGACATCCTCGGGCGCAGCGGCCACTCGTCGGACCCCAGCCTGGGCCACAGCGCCCTGGAAGCCATGCATGACGCCATCGGCGAACTGCGCGGCCTGCGCCTGGCCTGGCAGCGCGAGTACCGCAACGCGCAATTCAGCGTGCCGCAGCCGACGATGAACTTCGGCTGCATTCACGGCGGCGACAACCCCAATCGCATCTGCGGCCAGTGCTCCCTGGAGTTCGACCTGCGCCCCCTGCCGGGCATGGACCCCGAGGTGCTGCGCGCCGCGATTCGCCAGAAGCTCGAACCCGTGGCCGAGCGGCATAAGGTCAAGATCGACTACGCGCCGTTGTTCCCCGAAGTCCCCCCCTTTGAGCAGCCCGAAGACGCCGAGCTGGTGCGGGTGGCGGAACGTTTGACCGGTCATCGTGCCGAAGCAGTAGCGTTCGGCACCGAAGCGCCTTATCTTCAGCGCCTTGGTTGCGAAACCCTGGTGCTCGGGCCTGGCGACATTGCCTGCGCTCACCAGCCGGGAGAATACCTTGAAATGTCACGCTTGACGCCTACAGTGCGTCTATTGCGGGAACTGATCGAACACTACTGCCTGAAACCTGCATAAATTTGCCCTTGCCCATTCGTACATAAGGAGAGTGAGCGTGTCGCCAAGCCTGTTCCGACGATAACCATCAGCCGCTGTGCGCTTTCACGATTGATCCTTTATTTGGCTGCTTTTTATTACAGGCCCAGGTGTTATGCCCGAATACGTCAATTGGCTTCGTCACGCTTCGCCCTACATCAACGCCCACCGCGACTGCACCTTTGTAGTCATGCTGCCCGGCGATGGTGTGGACCACCCCAACTTCGGCAATATCGTCCACGACCTGGTGCTGCTTCACAGCCTGGGTGTGCGCCTGGTGCTGGTGCATGGCTCGCGCCCGCAAATCGAAACCCGCCTTCAAGCACGCGGCCTTACCCCGGCTTACCACGAAGGCTTGCGCATCACCGATGCTGCGACGCTGGAGTGTGCGATCGACGCGGTGGGTCATCTGCGTATTGCCATCGAGGCGCGCTTGTCGATGGACATGGCGTCCTCGCCGATGCAGGGCTCGCGCCTGCGCGTGGCCAGCGGCAACCTGGTCACCGCACGGCCAATCGGCGTGCTTGAAGGCGTGGACTACCACCACACCGGCGAAGTGCGCCGGGTCGACCGCAAGGGCATCAACCGCCTGTTGGATGAGCGCTCTATCGTGCTGCTGTCGCCGTTGGGGTATTCGCCCACCGGCGAGATCTTCAACCTGGCCTGCGAAGACGTCGCCACCCGCGCCGCCATCGACCTGGGCGCCGACAAATTGCTGCTGTTCGGCGCCGATCCCGGTCTGATCGATGAGAACGGCCGCCTGGTGCGTGAATTGCGCCCACAACAAGTACCCGCGCACCTGCAACGCCTGGGCAGCAACTATCAAGCCGAACTGCTCGATGCCGCTGCCGAAGCCTGCCGGGGTGGAGTAGGGCGCAGCCATATCGTCAGCTACGCCGAAGATGGCGCCTTGCTTACCGAACTGTTCACCCGCGATGGTGGCGGTACGCTGGTGGCCCAGGAACAATTCGAACTGGTGCGCGAAGCGGCGATTGAAGACGTCGGCGGCTTGCTGGACCTGATCAGCCCGCTGGAAGAGCAGGGCATTCTGGTGCGCCGTTCGCGGGAAGTGCTGGAGCGTGAGATCGAACAGTTCAGCGTGGTCGAGCGCGAAGGCATGATCATCGCCTGCGCGGCGCTGTATCAGATCGCGGATTCGGATGCGGGGGAGTTGGCGTGCCTGGCAGTGAACCCGGAGTACCGCCACGGCGCGCGAGGCGATGTGTTGCTCGAACGCATCCAGACCCGGGCACGCGCCCAGGGCTTGAAAACCCTCTTTGTACTCACCACCCGTACGGCCCACTGGTTCCGCGAACGCGGTTTTGTGCCGAGCAGCGTGGACCGCCTGCCGTCGGCGCGGGCGTCGCTGTACAACTATCAGCGCAACTCGAAGATTTTCGAGAAGGCCCTGTAAAAGAATACTGCTCTGTGTGGGAGCTGGCTTGCCTGCGATAGCGGCGCCTCGGTTTAACTGCAGGACCGAGTTGCTGGTATCGCGGGCAAGCCAGCTCCCACCAAAGACTGTATTTATTGTGGGATGAATTTGTCGGTCACATAGGCCGAATAATCCGGCAGCACCGTCTCTACCTTCCCCTGTTCCTTCAGGAACTTCGCCGTTTCCTCAATCGCCTTCGCCGTGCCGCCCTTGAGCAGCGCAGCGGTTTGCTGTGCCTGCGCATCCGGAAACGTCGTACCGGCCAACAGTTCCGGAATGTCGTCGGCATTTGAACCTGTCAATTTGGCGATTTTCTGCACTGGCTCGGAATCCACCGTCCAGCTGTCTTTGTGGGCGGCATAGCCGGCAAAGGCATCCAGGGTAACTTTGGCGAACTTGGCCACTACGTCAGGATGTTTTTGCGCAAAATCCTTGCGCGCCACCCACACCTCAAACGTCGGTGCGCCCCATTGGCCCACCTGCGCCGCGTCTGTCAGGGTTTTTCCGGTCTTGCGGATTTCGCCCAGGGCCGGTGACCACACAAAAGCCCCATCAATATCGCCACGCTTCCAGGCGGCGGCGATTTCGGCCGGTTGCAGGTTCACCACTTTGACTTGTTTGGTGTCCAGCCCCCAGTGTTTCAGCGCGCCGAGCAGGCTGTAATGGGAGGTGGAGACGAAGGGCGTGGCGATGGTTTTACCAATCAAGTCCTGGGGGTTGTCGATGCCACTGCCGTTGCGCACCACCAGGACTTCAGAAGCGTTGATCTGTGCCGATACGATAAACGCCACAATCGGCAGGTTGCGCGAGGCCGCCGCCGCGAGCGGGCTGGAGCCGAGGTTGCCGATTTGTACATCACCCGAAGCGATGGCCGTGACTACCTCTGGCCCGCTGTTGAAGCGGCGCCAGGCGATTTTTTCGCCGATGGCTTTTTCGTACAGACCGTCGGCCTGGGGAACCTTGCTGGGATCGATGCCGGTCTGGTAGCCCACCGTCAGGTCGGCGGCGTTGACACCCAAAGAAAGTAATAGCGATACAAAAACTGTAACAAATTGACGGGAGGATGTGCGTTTGGCCATGATGGCGTCGCCTTTTTGATCGTGAGTGACGTATGCAACCGTACGGCAACACTAATCGATCTAAAAAAGCACCAGTAAATACCCTTTAGGAATTAGCTTATGGAGCGGCGCGTCTATCCTGACCGACCAGCTTCACGGAAAGTCTTATTCCTGGATCGTATGAAAAAGAATGAAATAATTCTTTTTGGGTGTATGAAAAACTCATTACCCTGCAGGGACCAAATCAACTGCGATTAGACGAAGGTAGTAGACACACAAGGTTACGATTGACTTGGTGGTCACTATCTGGCGCTAATCGCGCATCTGTGGATCGAGGGCGTCAGACCCGAGACCAAAGAAATACAAAAATTAGAAATGAGAGGAGCGGTACATGAAGAAGTCCACCTTGGCTGTGGCTGTAACGTTGGGCGCAATCGCCCAGCAAGCAGGCGCTGCCGGTTTCATCGAAGACAGCAAGGCCACACTGGGCCTGCGTAACTTCTACATCAACACCGATAACCGCGAAGGCACGGCCAACCCGAGCAAGAACGAAGAATGGGGCCAAGGCTTCGATCTGCGTTTCATCTCCGGTTACACCCAAGGCACTGTTGGCTTCGGTCTCGACGCTATCGGCCTGTTGGGTGTTCGCCTGGATTCCGGCGGCGGCACCAACGGTGCGACTGCCAGCTCTTACGGCGGCACTATCTTCCCGAGCAAGTCCAATGGCGAAGCCGTTGATAACTACTCGAGCCTGGGCCTGACCGCCAAGGCCAAGATCTCCCAGACCGAACTGAAGCTGGGTACCTTGCAGCCCAAGCTGCCGGTCATCGTCACCAACGATGGTCGTATGCTGCCGCAGACCTTCCAGGGTGGCCAGATCACCTCCAGCGACATCAAGGACCTGACCCTGGTCGCCGGCCAGATCGAAAAAGCCAAGGGCCGTAACTCCAGCAACAACGAAAGCCTGTCCATCTCCGGCGCCAACAGCCGTGGTGTGAACTGGCGTTCGAGCAACAAGTTCTACTACGCCGGTGGCGACTACAAGATCACCAAGGATCTGACCGCCCAGTACTACTACGGCAACCTGGAAGATTTCTACAAGCAACACTTCCTGGGCCTGACCCACAACTGGGCCATTGGTCCTGGCGTGCTGAAGTCTGACCTGCGCTACTTCAACAGCTCCGACGATGGTAACAACGGCAACCAGTCCGCTTACTTCTCGACGGGCAACTACAGCGGCGTGAACTCCGGCCGTGGCAAAGTCGACAACAACCTGTACAGCGGCCTGTTCCTGTACTCGGTTGCCGGCCACACCTTCGGTGGCGGTTACCAGGTCAGCAACGGCAGCAGCGACTTCCCTTGGCTGAACCAGGGTGACGGCTCGTCGGCTTACATCACCACCGACATGCAGATCCAGAAGTTCGCCCGTGCCGGCGAGCGCACCTGGCAAGCTCGCTACTCCTACGACTTCGCCAAAGTCGGCGTGCCTGGCCTGACCGCCGGTGTGGTTTACCTGAAAGGTGATCATATCGACACCGTCGCCAGCAACCGTACCGAATTCACCGGCCAGTCCGAGTGGGAACGTGACATCACTGTTGCCTACGTCGTACCGGAAGGTCCGCTGAAAAACGTCGGCGTGGCGTGGAAAAACGCTATGTGGCGCAGCGACATCGCCAACGCGCGTAACCAGGACGAAAACCGCTTGATCGTCAGCTACTCGATCCCGCTGTTGTAAGACTGTAAAACCTTGCCCGGCGCAATGCCGGGCAAGGTGTCTTGCTGTTCAAGTCGGGCTCAACCCCCGCAAGCCCTTCCTGAATCCCTCTTTTTTGCAGCGTCTCAAGGCCTTCTCGAACCTTGGAGGCGATGTTGGCCTCAGGCCGTTCCCAAGTCCAATGAACTGATTTTTAATATTCTTTTATCGTCTAGATAAATCGATATTTATTCTTTTTAAATCACAAAAAATCCATGCACAGTGGGCTCCATAAGCACTCATCAGGAGCCACACCATGAGCCTAAGACTGGGCGACATCGCCCCCGACTTCGAACAGGATTCCAGCGCCGGCAAGATTCGCTTCCACGAATGGCTGGGCGACAGCTGGGGAGTGTTGTTTTCCCACCCGGCGGACTTCACGCCGGTGTGCACTACCGAACTGGGTTTCACCGCCAAGCTCAAGGACGAATTCGCCAAGCGTGGGGTCAAGGCCATCGCCCTGTCGGTAGACCCAGTGGACTCGCACCACAAGTGGATCGAAGACATCAACGAGACCCAGAACACCGTGGTCAACTTCCCGATCCTGGCCGACGCCGACCGCAAGGTCTCGGACCTCTACGACCTGATCCACCCGAATGCCAGCGATACCCTCACCGTGCGCTCCTTATTCGTGATCGACCCGAACAAGAAGATCCGCCTGACCATCACCTACCCGGCCAGTACCGGGCGTAACTTCCATGAAATCCTGCGGGTGATCGACTCGCTGCAACTGACCGACAACCACAAGGTGGCGACGCCGGCCAACTGGCAGGATGGGGATGAAGTGGTGATCGTGCCGTCACTCAAGGACGAGGAAGAGATCAAGAAACGCTTTCCCAAGGGCTATCGCGTGGTGAAGCCGTACCTGCGTCTTACCCCACAACCCAATCGTTAAGGCTGATATCGCCATCGCGGGCAAACCCGGCTCCCACAGTTGACCGCATTCCCCTGTGGGAGCCGGGCTTGCCCGCGATGGCGGCCTCATGAACAGCACAGACTTCAAGTTGCAAACCGTCTCACACAGCAGGGGTTTTCAGGCCGTTTCGACGGCCTTTTTTTTCGCCTGGCGATTGGTTAAACGCTTATGTATTTATGGAATAAACAAATGAATAAATAAGATTTATAGATATATAAATCTGCTGATAAGGTCTATCCCATCTTGGCGCCATCGCCGCACAGCGAACCGCCGACACTTGCTCAAGGAATCTCCTGCATGCTGGTCGTAACACTTGGAGGCAGTCCCAGCCAGCGTTCCCGCTCTGGGGTCTTGCTGGATAAAACCCGTCAGTGGCTGCAACAGCAGGGCGTGGAAGTGGTGAGTTACCAGGTACGGGACTTCCCGGCTGAAGACTTGCTGCACGCACGCTTCGACAGCCCCAAGGTCATCGACCTGCTGCAACAAGTCGCCAATGCTGACGGGCTGGTGATCGCCACGCCGGTGTACAAGGCGTCGTTTTCCGGGGCGTTGAAAACCGTACTGGACCTGCTGCCCGAGCGTGCGCTGGCCCATAAGGTGGTGCTGCCGATGGCGACCGGCGGCAGCATCGCCCACATGCTGGCGGTGGACTACGCCCTGAAGCCGGTGCTGTCGGCCCTCAAGGCCCAGGAATTGCTCCACGGTATTTTTGCCGAAGACAGCCAGATCGCCTATGGCGAAGGCAGTGTTCAGGCGCAACTGGTGCCGGTACTTGAACAGCGTCTGCACGAAGCCCTGGAGCAGCTCTACAGCGCCATGGCGCGACGGCCAAAACCTTTGGACCCTGACGTATTGAATGAACGTTTGTTGAGTGCTCGCTGGAGCATCTGAGCCTCACCCCGAAAAGCTGGAAACCCTCACCTTACTCAGCCGACAACGGCCAAGCAGGTGCAGCCAAAACCCTAATCGCACAGTTGGAGAGAGCGCCATGCGCACTGTCATCTTGCGTCGTGGTCTGGTCGCACTCTTTGCTGCGGCTGTGTCCTTCGGCGCCATCGTTCAAGCCCAAGCCGCCGAGACCTTGCGGATCGGTTATCAGAAGTACGGCACCCTGGTGCTGCTCAAGGCCAAGGGCACCCTGGAAAGACGCCTGGCCGACCAAGGCGTGCAGGTGCAGTGGACCGAGTTTCCCGGTGGCCCGCAATTGCTCGAGGGCCTGAACGTCGGCTCCATCGACTTCGGCGTTACCGGCGAAACCCCACCGGTGTTTGCCCAGGCGGCTGGCGCCGATCTGCTCTACGTCGCCTACGAACCACCCGCGCCTACCAGCGAAGCGATTCTGGTGCCCAAGGACTCGCCGATCAAATCGGTGGCCGAGCTCAAGGGTAAAAAGGTCGTGCTCAACAAAGGCTCCAACGTGCACTACCTGCTGGTGCGTGCCCTGGAAGATGCCGGCCTCAACTACACCGACGTAAAGACCGTGTTCCTGCCCCCCGCCGATGCCCGTGCCGCATTCGAGCGTGGCAGCGTGGACGCCTGGGTAATCTGGGACCCGTACCAGGCCGCCGCCGAGAAGCAACTGCAAGCGCGCACCCTGCGAGACGGCACCGCAATTGCCGACAACCATCAGTTTTACCTGGCCACCAAATCCTACGCCGAACAGCACCCGCAAGTGATCAAGGCGTTGGTGGAAGAGGTGCGTGCGGTAGGCGAATGGTCCAAGGCCAACCCGCAGGAAGTGACTGAGCAGGTCGCCCCACTGCTCGGCCTGCCGGCAGATATCACCCTCACATCGGTGAAACGCCAGGGCTACGGCGCGCTGTTCCTGACCCCGGAAGTGGTCGCCGCCCAGCAGAAAATCGCAGACACCTTCTACCAACTCAAATTGATCCCCAAGCCCTTGAGCATCAAGGACGTGATCTGGACGCCACCCGCCGCGGTTGCCAAAGCGCCGTAATCCGACTTCATTCAGGAGACAACTCCATGAGCCTCAATATTTTCTGGTTCCTGCCCACCCACGGCGACGGTCATTACCTTGGCACCGCCGAAGGCGCCCGCGCTGTCGACCACGGTTACCTGCAACAAGTGGCCCAGGCTGCCGACCGCCTGGGTTTCGGCGGGGTGTTGATCCCTACGGGCCGCTCTTGCGAAGACTCGTGGTTGGTGGCCGCCTCGCTGATCCCCGTGACCCAGCGCTTGAAATTCCTGGTTGCCCTGCGCCCTGGGATCATCTCCCCGACCGTGGCCGCGCGTCAGGCCGCGACCCTGGATCGCCTGTCTGGTGGCCGTGCGCTGTTCAACCTGGTCACCGGTGGCGATCCGGAAGAACTGGCTGGCGACGGATTGTTCTTGAGCCATGAAGAACGCTACCAGGCGTCGGTGGAATTCACCCGCATCTGGCGCCGTGTGCTGGAAGGCGAGACCGTGGACTACGACGGCGAGCACATCAGCGTCAAAGGCGCCAAATTGCTCTACCCACCGATCCAGCAGCCACGCCCGCCGCTGTATTTCGGGGGTTCCTCCGAAGCCGCCCAGGACTTGGCGGCCGAACAGGTGGAGATGGTGCTGACCTGGGGCGAGCCGCCGGCAGCCGTTGCGGAAAAGATCGCGCAGGTACGCGCCAAGGCTGCAAAACTGGGACGCACGGTGCGCTTTGGCATTCGTTTGCATGTGATCGTGCGCGAAACCAACGACGAAGCCTGGAAAGCCGCCGACAAACTGATCTCCCACCTGGACGACGAGACCATCGCCCGCGCCCAGGCGTCCCTGGCGCGCTTCGATTCGGTGGGCCAGCAACGCATGGCAGCCTTGCACGGCGGTAGCCGTGACAACCTGGAAGTCAGCCCCAACCTGTGGGCCGGCGTCGGCCTGGTACGTGGCGGCGCAGGAACGGCGCTGGTGGGCGATGGCCCAACGGTTGCGGCGCGGGTCAAGGAGTACGCGGACCTGGGTATCGATACCTTTATCTTCTCCGGTTATCCACACCTGGAAGAGTCGTATCGGGTCGCCGAGCTGTTGTTCCCGCACCTGGATATCGAACGTCCCGAGCTGCCCAAAAGCGCCGGCTACGTCAGCCCGTTTGGCGAGATGGTTGCCAACGACATCCTTCCCAAAGCTGCGTCACAGAGCTGAGGCGCCGTTATGGACTTAGAAAAAATCAGCCATCGCGTGGCGCCCTGGGTGCTGCCGATCTTATTGCTGGCGGTGTGGCAGTTGTCGGTGTCGGCGGGTTGGTTGTCGACGCGCATTCTGCCAGCGCCGAGTGCAGTGATCGAAGCCGGGGTGAACCTGGTGGTCAGCGGCGAAATCTGGACGCACCTGGCCATCAGCGGCTGGCGCGCCGGCCTGGGCTTTGTGATCGGAGGCAGCATCGGTCTGGCCCTGGGCTTTATCACCGGCTTGTCGAAGTGGGGCGAGCGCTTGCTCGACAGCTCCGTGCAGATGATCCGCAACGTGCCGCACCTGGCGCTGATTCCGCTGGTGATCCTGTGGTTCGGCATTGATGAGACCGCGAAAATTTTCCTGGTGGCCCTGGGGACCTTGTTCCCGATCTACCTGAACACTTACCACGGCATTCGCAATGTCGACCCGGCATTGGTGGAGATGTCGCGCAGCTATGGCTTGTCCGGTTTCAGCCTGTTCTGGCAAGTGATTCTGCCGGGCGCGCTGCCGTCGATCCTGGTGGGGGTGCGCTTCGCCCTGGGCTTCATGTGGCTGACGCTGATCGTGGCGGAAACTATCTCGGCAAGTTCCGGCATCGGTTATCTGGCGATGAATGCCCGTGAATTCCTGCAAACCGACGTGGTGGTGCTGGCCATCGTCATGTACGCCATCCTCGGCAAGCTGGCCGACCTGGCAGCCCGTGGGCTGGAACGTGTGTGGCTGCGCTGGCACCCGGCGTATCAAGTCAAAGGAGGTGCAGCATGACGGCCCAACAACCTCCGCGTCTGTTGAAGGGTATCCCACTGGCGGTGCGCAAATTGCGCAAGGCCTTTGGTACCCGCGAAGTGCTCAAAGAGATCGACCTGCATATTCCCGCGGGGCAGTTCGTGGCTGTGGTCGGCCGCAGCGGTTGCGGCAAAAGTACCTTGCTGCGCCTGTTGGCGGGGCTGGACAAAGCCAGTGGCGGCGAGCTGCTGGCCGGCTCCGCGCCACTGCACGAAGCGATTGAAGATACACGGTTGATGTTCCAGGAAGCGCGTTTGCTGCCCTGGAAAAAGATCATCGATAACGTCGGCCTGGGCCTCAAGGGCGACTGGCGGCCCAAAGCGCTGGATGCGCTGGAAGCGGTTGGCCTGGCCGAGCGCGCCAATGAATGGCCGGCGGCGTTGTCCGGTGGCCAGAAACAGCGCGTGGCACTCGCCCGGGCGTTGATCCATCAGCCGCGCCTGTTGCTGCTCGATGAGCCGCTGGGCGCACTGGATGCCCTGACCCGCATCGAGATGCAGCAACTGATCGAAAACCTGTGGCGCAAGCACGGTTTCACGGTGTTGCTGGTGACCCACGACGTCAGCGAAGCCGTGGCGATTGCCGACCGCGTGATTCTGATTGAAAACGGCGAAATCGGCCTCGACCTGAACATCGACCTGCCACGCCCACGGGCCCGTGGCTCACACCGCCTGGCCGCGCTGGAAGCCGAAGTGCTCAACCGCGTGCTGTCGCTACCCGGTTCCCCACCGGAACCCGAACCTGTTTCACCGCTGCCGACGCAATTGCGTTGGGCTCAATAACTCACACAGGAAAAACACCATGACTATTAAAGCCATCAACGTGCGTAACCAGTTCAAAGGCACCATCAAGGAAATCGTGGTTGGTGACGTGCTGTCGGAAATTGACGTGCAGACCGCGTCCGGCATTGTCACCTCGGTGATCACCACCCGTTCGGTCAAGGAGTTGGAGCTGGTGATCGGCAGTGAAGTGATTGCCTTTGTGAAATCCACTGAGGTGTCGATTGCCAAGTTGTGATAACGCCACTGATCGTTCCCACGCTCTGCGTGGGAATGCCGCCTGGGGCGCTCCGCGTCCCGCTGTGCCAAAAGGTGACGCAGAGCGCCACGGGATATATTCCCACGCAGAGCGTGGGAACGATCAGCGCTTGGGCAGATAGGCCGGCAAATAAAGCCCCACATACGCGTCAAACACCCGCATCCCTTCCTCCGCCATGCGCGGCGTAATCAGCCCATGCTGATGCACCGAACGCGCGTACACGCGGTCGCTCAACTCCAATGCCAGGGCAAACACGTCCACATCGCTCGGTAGCGTTGGCACTTCAAAGTGGCGATTGAACACCGCCAGCATCAAGTCGCCCAATTCCAGATCATGCTGGCGGTCGGCCTGGGTCACTTCGGCCAACCCGTGCTGAGCGAGGATCAACTGGCGCGCCGCGGCATCGTTGCTGTAGATGCTGAGCATGCGTTGTTCAACGATGTAGGACAGGTCGCGCCAATGCTTGAGCGATTCATGCTCGATGGGCGCCTGGATGGCGGCGCGAAAGGCTGCGTGAACGTCAGCGGTCAACGCCTCCAGCAACGCCGGCACACTGGCGAAAAAGTGGTACACCGATGACGGTGGTATCTGTGCTCGTTCGGCCACGCTGTAGATCGACAAACTGGCCACACCTCCGGCGGCCAGCAAGGTGCGGGCGGCGTCGAGGATCGCATCGATCCGGGCCTGGCTGCGGGCGCGGGGTTTGCGAGGGGCGGCGGGGCGGGTGGTCATGGATGTCTCCTACAAGGCAGCGGGCATTGTATGAGCAGGAAGGTGTGTTGTCTGCCAGGCCGCTATCGCAGCGATGCGGCGACCCGACAAGCCAGCTCCCACAATGGAACGCATTTGAAGGTTGGAACGCGATCAAATGTGGGAGCTGGCTTGCCTGCGATGAGGCGAACCCGGTTTCCAAAATAAACCCATAAAAAAACGCCACTGACCAAAATCAGCGGCGTTCTTTTATTGCAGCAACCGCTTACACGGTATGCAGGTACCAGTTGTACTCAAGGTCGGAGATGGAGTGTTCAAACTCCTCCAGCTCACTTTCCTTGCAGGCGACGAAGATATCGATGTATTTAGGATCGATGTACTTGGCCATTACCTCGCTGTCGTCCAACTCACGCAGGGCATCGCGCAGGTTATTCGGCAGGCTCTGCTCGTTCTGCTCGTAGCTGTTGCCTTCCACCGGAGCGTTCGGCTCGATCTTGTTGGTCAGGCCGTGGTGCACGCCCGCCAATACCGAGGCCATCAGCAGGTAAGGGTTGGCATCGGCGCCAGCCACACGGTGTTCGATACGCACGGCATCGGACGAGCCAGTGGGTACGCGAATCGCCACGGTGCGGTTATCCAGGCCCCAGCACGGCGAGTTCGGCACGTAGAACTGTGCGCCGAAACGACGGTAGGAGTTGACGTTGGGGCACAGGAACGCCATCTGGGCGGGCAGGGTCTCCAGCACACCGCCGATCGCGTGACGCAATGCGGCGTTCTGCTCGGGATCCTCGCTGGCAAAGATGTTCTTGCCGTCCTTGTCCAGAATGGAGATGTGCACGTGCAAACCGTTGCCTGCCTGGCCTGGGTAAGGCTTGGCCATGAAGGTGGTGTCCATCTCATGGTCGTAGGCGATGTTCTTGATCAGGCGCTTGAGCAGTACCGCGTAATCACAGGCCTTGATCGGGTCGGCAACGTGGTGCAGGTTCACTTCGAACTGCGCCGGGGCACTTTCCTTGACGATGGCGTCCGCCGGGATGCCTTGCTCCTTGGCACCTTCCAGAATGTCCTGGAGGCAGTCGACGTATTCGTCGAGGTCGTCGATCAGGTAGACCTGTGTCGAGTGCGGGCGTTTGCCGGAGATCGGTGAGCGGGGCGGTTGTGGCCGGCCGTTCACGTTCTCCTGGTCGATCAGGTAGAACTCAAGCTCGAAGGCGGCGCAGATGGTCAGACCGAGGTCGTCAAACTTGGTAACAACTTGGCGGAGCACTTCGCGCGGATCGGCGAAGAAAGGTTCACCTTCAAGTTCGTGCATGGTCATCAGCAGTTGCGCGGTAGGGCGCTTTTGCCAGGGTTCATTGCACAGGGTGTCGGGGATTGGATAACAGATTCGGTCAGCATCACCGATGTCCAGGCCCAGGCCGGTGCTTTCCACCGTAGAGCCGTTGATATCCAGGGCAAATAAAGAGGCAGGCAGGTTAATGCCCTTCTCGTAAACCTTGTGGAGGCTGGTGCGTTCGATGCGCTTACCGCGCACCACACCATTCATATCCGCAATTAGAAGGTCTACGTACAGAACCTCAGGATGATCCTTAAGGAACGCGTTCGCTTCGTTAAGCTGAACGGCACGCGGGGGTACCGACATGATGCAACACCTTTGTTGTTAAAAATATCAATCATTGATCTTTTCTGGTTTCAGTCAACCCGAACGGCCTGCCGAAGTCAAGCGAGGCATTTTTTGCCCTAAAAAAGCGCCATGGAGCCTTTTTTGCGGGGTTTTGGGGCGGTTTTTTGGGTTTTAGGGGCTTGGGACCTGCAGGCTTGAGCGGGCCGTGTAGGATTTTTTACGGGGGTGTTGTGTAAAAAAATGAACAAGGCTAAGCTCGATTCAAACCCATAACAGCAATAATACCGGGGTGCTTCATGTTTCACCTGCCGCCAATCGGCGTCTGCGCCTGCTCCAGCCAGGCTTTGTCCGCAGCTCGTTCGCCCCGTGTGAATGCCCAGGCACCGGCCAATATTCTTGACGGCCCGGCCGATCTCCTTTTTGCCATCTCCGACGCCACTGAGCGACCCTCATCCGCCGTGCCGATCATAATTGCGCACAACTTTGGCCTGAGGAATGCAACCTGCGGGCAAATGGCAGGTAAGCTCCTACCCTGAATGAAAAAACGACGCGGATGCTGCGTCAACCAACGCCTGGCCTTTAATGGATGCCAGGAAACCCAGCCCAGAGGCATTTATGAGTAACAACCTCGACCAGCTCACCGATTGGTTGAAAGACCACAAGATCACAGAAGTCGAATGCATGATTGGCGACCTCACCGGCATTACCCGGGGCAAGATCTCGCCGACCAACAAGTTCATTGCCGAAAAAGGCATGCGCCTGCCCGAGAGCGTTCTGTTGCAGACCGTGACCGGCGATTATGTCGAAGACGACATCTATTACGAATTGCTCGACCCGGCCGACATCGACATGATCTGCCGCCCCGACCAGAACGCGGTATTCCTGGTGCCCTGGGCCATCGAACCGACCGCCCAGGTGATCCACGACACCTACGACAAGCAAGGCAACCCGATCGAGCTGTCGCCGCGCAACGTGCTCAAGAAAGTCCTCAAGCTCTACTCCGACCGCGGCTGGCAGCCCATCGTGGCGCCGGAGATGGAGTTCTACCTGACCAAGCGCTGCGAAGACCCGGACTTCCCGCTGCAACCGCCGATTGGCCGCTCCGGCCGCCCGGAAACCGGTCGCCAGTCCTTTTCTATAGAAGCAGCCAACGAATTCGACCCGCTGTTCGAAGACGTCTACGACTGGTGCGAACTGCAGGAGCTGGACCTCGACACCCTGATCCACGAGGACGGCACCGCGCAGATGGAAATCAACTTCCGTCACGGCGATGCCCTGTCCCTGGCCGACCAGATCCTGGTGTTCAAGCGCACCATGCGTGAAGCCGCGCTCAAGCACGACGTGGCCGCCACCTTCATGGCCAAGCCCATGACCGGCGAGCCCGGCAGCGCGATGCACCTGCACCAGAGCATCATCGACATTGCCACCGGCAAGAACGTCTTCTCCAATGAAGACGGGACCATGAGCCAGCTGTTCCTCAACCACATCGGCGGCCTGCAGAAGTTCATCCCTGAATTGCTGCCTTTATTCGCCCCCAACGTGAACTCGTTCCGCCGCTTCCTGCCCGATACCTCGGCGCCGGTGAACGTGGAATGGGGCGAAGAAAACCGCACCGTCGGCCTGCGCGTACCGGATGCCGGCCCGCAGAACCGCCGCGTGGAAAACCGCCTGCCGGGCGCCGACGCCAACCCGTACCTGGCGATTGCCGCCAGCCTGTTGTGCGGCTACATCGGCATGGTCGAAGGCCATAACCCGAGCGCGCCGGTGGTGGGCCGTGGTTATGAGCGGCGCAACCTGCGCCTGCCGTTGACCATCGAAGACGCTCTGGAACGCATGGAAAACAGCAAGACCATCGAGAAATACCTGGGGCAAAAATTCATCACGGGCTACGTCGCGGTCAAGCGGGCCGAGCATGAAAACTTCAAGCGCGTGATCAGTTCGTGGGAGCGGGAATTCCTGCTCTTCGCCGTCTGATGCGCCGGGCGCGCCTTTTAAATGGCGCGCCTTCACTGAAAAGTCTAGGAGATTGGTATGTCCAGCAACAACCCGCAAACCCGTGAATGGCAAGCCTTGAGCAATGATCACCACCTGGCGCCGTTCAGCGACTTCAAGCAATTGAAAGAGAAAGGCCCAAGGATCATCACCAAAGCCCACGGCGTTTACCTGTGGGACAGCGAAGGCAACAAGATCCTCGACGGCATGGCCGGCCTGTGGTGCGTGGCGATCGGTTACGGTCGCGATGAACTGGCCGATGCCGCCGCCAAGCAGATGAAAGAACTGCCGTACTACAACCTGTTCTTCCAGACCGCACACCCGCCGGTATTGGAGTTGGCCAAGGTCATTTCCGATGTCGCGCCGGCAGGCATGAATCACGTGTTCTTCACCGGCTCCGGCTCCGAAGGCAACGACACCATGTTGCGCATGGTCCGCCACTACTGGGCGATCAAGGGCCAGCCCAACAAGAAAACCATCATTGCCCGCAAGAATGGCTACCACGGCTCTACCGTGGCCGGCGCCAGCCTGGGCGGCATGACCTATATGCACGAGCAGGGCGACTTGCCGATCCCGGGCATTACCCACATCGCGCAGCCGTACTGGTTTGGCGAAGGCGGCGACATGAGCCCCGAAGAATTCGGTGTGTGGGCCGCAAACCAGTTGGAAGAGAAAATCCTGGAGCTGGGCGTGGACAACGTCGGCGCCTTTATTGCCGAGCCGATCCAGGGCGCCGGTGGCGTGATCGTGCCGCCTGCCACGTACTGGCCGCGCATCAAGGAAATCCTCGCCAAGTACGACATCCTGTTTGTCGCCGACGAAGTAATCTGCGGCTTCGGCCGTACCGGTGAGTGGTTCGGTAGCGATTTCTACGACCTCAAGCCGCACATGATGACCATCGCCAAGGGCCTGACCTCGGGCTACGTGCCCATGGGCGGCCTGATCGTGCGTGACGAAGTGGTGGCGGTGCTCAACGAAGGGGGCGATTTCAACCACGGCTTTACCTACTCCGGCCACCCGGTGGCCGCGGCCGTGGCGCTGGAAAACATCCGCATCCTGCGCGATGAAAAAATCGTTAACCGTGTGCACGACGAAACGGCACCGTATTTGCAGAAACGTCTGAGGGAACTGGGCGATCATCCGCTGGTGGGTGAAGTACGCGGCGTCGGTATGCTCGGTGCGATCGAGCTGGTGCAGGACAAGGCGACGCGCAAGCGTCACGAAGGCAAAGGCGCCGGCATGATCTGCCGAACCTTCTGCTTTGAAAATGGCCTGATCATGCGCGCCGTGGGCGACACCATGATCATTTCGCCGCCACTGGTCATCAGCAAGGCTGAAATCGACGAGCTGGTCACCAAGGCCCGCCATTGCCTGGACCTGACTTTGGCTGCCTTGCAGGGCTAAGTGCTAGGCTCAGTGCGCGGTGCACTGGGCAGTTAAAAATGCAGGGGCTTTGGTTGAAAGCCGGCCCCTGAACTTGCCAGACTGTCGCCCTGTTTTGTTGCCCTTCGGTTGGGCCGTAAAACATACAACGCTTGTGGCCCAAAAAAGAAAAAATTGGAGCATCACCAAATGAAGGCATTAGGTTTGAAGAACGCTGGCAAGACTCTCCTCGCCTTGTCCCTGATGGGCGCAATGGCGGGCGCGGCCCAGGCAGACAATAAAGTGCTGCACGTTTACAACTGGTCCGACTACATTGCACCGGACACCATCGCCAACTTTGAAAAAGAGTCGGGCATCAAAGTGGTGTACGACGTTTTTGACAGCAACGAAACCCTGGAAGCCAAGTTGCTGGCAGGCAAGTCCGGCTACGACATCGTCGTGCCGTCGAACAGCTTCCTCGCCAAGCAGATCAAGGCCGGTGTCTACCAGGAGCTGGACAAGTCCAAGCTGTCCAACTACGGCAACCTGAACAAATCCCTGCTCAAGGCTGTATCGGTCAGCGACCCGGACAACAAGCACGCCTTCCCGTACATGTGGGGCTCGATGGGCATCGGCTACAACCCGGAGAAGGTCAAGGCCGCACTGGGCGTGGACAAGATCGACTCGTGGGACGTACTGATGAAGCCGGAAAACATCGCCAAGCTGAAAAGCTGCGGCGTGAGCTTCCTCGATTCGCCAACCGAAATGCTGCCGGTAGCGCTGCATTACCTGGGCCTGCCGACCGACACGACGAAGAAGGCTGATCTGAAACAGGCCGAAGACCTGTTCATGAAAATCCGTCCTTCGATCGGCTACTTCCATTCATCCAAGTACATCTCCGACCTGGCCAACGGCAACATCTGCGTGGCTGTGGGCTACTCGGGTGACATCGAACAGGCCAAAACCCGTGCGGCTGAAGCCGGTGGCAAGGTCAAGATCGCCTATGACATTCCCAAGGAAGGTGCTGGCAGCTTCTTCGACATGGTCGCCATTCCCAAGGATGCCGAAAACGTCGAGGCTGCCTACGCATTCATGAACTACCTGCTCAAGCCAGACGTCATGGCCGCGATCACCAACAGTGTGCGTTTCCCGAACGGTAACGAGAAAGCCACTGCCCTGGTCGATAAAGACATCACCAGCGACCCGGGTATTTATCCGTCGGCCGAAGTGCAATCCAAGCTCTACGCCATTGCCGACATGCCAGCGGCAACTCAGCGTGAAATGACCCGTAGCTGGACCAAGATCAAATCGGGCAAGTAAGCCTTAAAACCTGTGGGAGGGGGCTTGCCCCCGATGACGGAGTGTCAGTCGGCGATTCTCTCGGATGGTACATCGCCATCGGGGGCAAGCCCCCTCCCACAAATTAGATCAAAGAAAGTTTTGCCGGATCGGTTTATCGACGGTAAGTTGCGCGCCGGTTTTGTTGCCGGGCAACAACTTCAAGGCCCCAACTATTCAAGAGGACCTCCACTTGCCAATTTCTTTATTTCGCAAAGCCATGCTGGTGGGTGCAGGTATCACGCTGGCTGCCAGCGTACAGGCCGCACCGACGGTGCATATTTATAACTGGTCGGACTACATCGGCCCCGACACCCTGGCCAACTTCGAAAAGGCCAGTGGTATCAAGCCTGTGTATGACGTGTTTGACTCCAACGAAACCCTGGAAGGCAAGTTGCTCGCCGGGCGCACCGGCTACGACGTGGTGGTGCCGTCCAACCATTTCCTTGGCAAGCAGATCAAGGCCGGGGCATTCCAGAAGCTCGACAAGTCACTGCTGACAAACTACGCCAACCTCGACCCGGTGCTGCTCAAGCGCCTGGAAAAGAACGACCCGGGCAATCAGTACGCGGTGCCGTACCTGTGGGGCACCAATGGCATTGGCTACAACGTCGACAAGGTCAAGGAAGTGCTGGGGGTCGACAAGATCGACTCCTGGGCCGTGTTGTTCGAACCGGAAAACATGAAGAAGTTGGCCACTTGCGGCGTGTCGTTCATGGACTCGGCCGATGAAATGCTGCCCGCAGTACTCAACTACATGGGCCTGGACCCCAACAGCACCAACCCGGCCGACTACAAGAAAGCCGAGGAAAAACTGCTGAAGGTGCGGCCCTACGTGACCTACTTCCATTCCTCCAAATACATCTCGGACCTGGCCAACGGCAACATCTGCGTGGCGGCCGGTTTCTCCGGCGATGTGTTCCAGGCCAAGGCCCGTGCGGCGGAGGCGGGCAAAGGCGTGAACATCGCCTACACGATTCCCAAAGAAGGCGGCAACCTGTGGTTCGACGTGCTGGCGATTCCCAAGGATGCCAGCAACGTCAAGGAAGCCCATGCCTTCATCAACTATTTGCTGCAGCCTGAGGTGATCGCTCAGGTCAGCGATCAAGTCGGTTACGCCAACCCTAACCCAGGGGCGGACAAACTGATGGAGCAATCGATACGCACCGACGCAGCGGTTTACCCACCGCAGGCGGTTCTCGAGCGGACATTCGTCAACTTTGAGCTACCCCCGAAAGTGCAGCGTTTAATGACCCGTAGCTGGACCAAGGTCAAGACGGGCAAGTAAGGCTAAAACTATCCAAGGCTGGCCCGCATTGGGCCGGCTGCACAGTTTTTTTTGGGAGTTTCGTAAATGGCAGTTGCCTCCGGCGCCTATAAGAAAGCCCTCGAGGGCGACCAGACACCGAAAAAGGTGTTGGTCAAAATCGACCGGGTCACGAAGAAGTTCGACGAGACGATTGCCGTGGACGATGTGTCCCTGGAAATCAAGAAAGGCGAGATCTTCGCCTTGCTCGGCGGTTCGGGTTCGGGCAAATCCACCTTGCTGCGCATGCTTGCAGGTTTCGAGCGCCCAACCGAAGGTCGCATCTACCTCGACGGTGTGGACATCACCGACATGCCGCCCTACGAGCGGCCGATCAACATGATGTTCCAGTCCTACGCCTTGTTCCCGCACATGACCGTGGCGCAGAACATCGCCTTCGGCCTGCAACAGGACAAGATCCCCAAGGCTGAAGTCGACGCACGCGTGGCCGAGATGCTCAAGCTGGTGCAGATGAGCCAGTACGCCAAGCGCAAGCCGCACCAATTGTCCGGCGGCCAGCGCCAGCGTGTGGCCTTGGCCCGCTCCCTGGCCAAGCGCCCGAAACTGCTGCTGCTCGATGAGCCGATGGGCGCCCTGGACAAGAAGCTGCGCTCGCAGATGCAACTGGAGTTGGTGGAAATCATCGAGCGCGTCGGCGTGACCTGCGTGATGGTGACCCACGACCAGGAAGAAGCCATGACCATGGCCGAACGCATCGCGATCATGCACCTGGGCTGGATCGCCCAGATCGGCAGCCCCATCGATATCTACGAAACGCCCACCAGCCGCCTGGTGTGCGAGTTCATTGGCAACGTCAACATTTTCGACACCCAAGTGGTGGACGACGCTGAAGGCCACGCGGTGCTCAAGTGCCCGGACCTGGACCGCGACATCTACGTGGGCTACGGCATCGCCACCTCGGTGGAAGACAAGTCGGTGACCTACGCGATTCGCCCGGAAAAGCTGCTGGTGACCACTGAAATGCCAACCTGCGAGCACAACTGGTCCAGCGGCAAGGTGCACGACATCGCCTACCTGGGCGGCCACTCGGTGTTCTACGTGGAGCTGCCGAGCGGCAAGCTGGTGCAGTCTTTCGTCGCCAACGCCGAACGCCGTGGCCAGCGCCCAACCTGGGGTGACCAGGTGTACGTGTGGTGGGAAGACGACAGCGGCGTGGTACTTCGCTCATGAACATGAAGAAATTCAAGCGGCGCTTGGATCGCATCGTGCCCAATGGCAAGCAGGTGGTCATCGGAATTCCTTTCCTCTGGCTGTTCCTGTTTTTCGCACTGCCGTTTTTCATCGTGCTGAAAATCAGCTTTGCCGAAGCCGATGTGGCGATCCCGCCCTATACCGAGATCTATACCTACGTTGAGCAAAAGCTGGAGGTGGTGCTGAACCTGGCCAACTACAGCTTGCTGGCGGGCGACGAGTTGTACATCGCCGCCTACCTGGGCTCGCTGAAGATGGCGTTTTTCAGCACGCTGCTGTGCCTGCTGATCGGCTACCCGATGGCCTACGCCATTGCCACCGCGCGCAAAGAGATGCAGACCGTGCTGGTGCTGCTGATCATGATGCCCACCTGGACCGCGATCCTGATCCGGGTGTATGCGTGGATGGGCATCCTCAGCAACAACGGCCTGCTCAATGGCTTCCTGATGTCCATGGGCTTGATCAACGAGCCGCTGCAGATCCTCAACACCAACATCGCGGTGTACATCGGCGTGGTCTATTCGTACCTGCCGTTCATGATCCTGCCCCTGTACGCCAACCTGGTGAAGCACGACCAGAGCCTGCTGGAAGCCGCTTCGGACCTCGGTTCGAGCACCTTCAACAGCTTCTGGAAAATCACCGTGCCGCTGTCCAAGAACGGCATCATCGCCGGTTGCATGCTGGTGTTTATCCCGGTGGTGGGCGAGTTCGTGATTCCTGAACTGCTCGGCGGCCCGGAAACCCTGATGATCGGTAAGGTGTTGTGGCAAGAGTTCTTCAACAACCGTGACTGGCCGGTGGCGTCTGCCCTGGCGGTGGTGATGCTGGCGATCCTGATCGTGCCGATCATCCTGTTCAACCGCAGCCAAGCCAAAGAGCTGGAGGGCAAGATATGAAGCGCTTTCGTTTCTCCAGCTTCATGCTGGTCGCAGGCTTGTTGTTTATCTACCTGCCAATGTTGATCCTGGTGATCTACTCGTTCAACGAATCCAAGCTGGTGACAGTGTGGGGCGGTTGGTCGATCAAGTGGTACGTGGGCCTGTTGGACAACACCCAGTTGATGGGCTCGGTGGCCCGCTCCCTGGAAATCGCCTGCTACACGGCGGTGGCGGCGGTGGCGTTGGGTACCTTGGCGGCCTTCGTGCTGACGCGCATCAGCCAGTTCAAGGGCCGCACGCTGTTCGGTGGCCTGGTGACGGCACCGTTGGTGATGCCCGAAGTGATCACCGGTCTGTCGCTGTTGCTGCTATTCGTGGCCATGGCGCAGATGATCGGCTGGCCCCAGGAACGTGGCATCGTCACCATCTGGATCGCCCACACCACCTTCTGTGCGGCGTATGTGGCGGTGGTGGTGTCGGCGCGCTTGCGTGAGCTGGACCTGTCGATCGAAGAGGCGGCGATGGACTTGGGCGCACGGCCGTGGAAGGTGTTCTTCCTGATCACCATCCCGATGATCGCGCCATCGCTGGCAGCGGGCGGCATGATGTCGTTCGCGCTATCGCTGGACGACCTGGTACTGGCCAGCTTCGTGTCGGGCCCTGGTTCCACCACCTTGCCGATGGAAGTGTTCTCGGCGGTGCGTCTGGGGGTTAAACCCGAGATCAACGCCGTGGCGAGCCTGATTCTGTTGGCGGTGTCGCTGGTGACCTTCCTGGTGTGGTTCTTCAGCCGTCGGGCCGAAGAGCATCGCAAGAAGGCTATTCAGCAAGCGATTGAAGAAGCCGCAGCGGATGGCTGGCAGCAGCCGGACAAGCGCCGGGCGCCAGCGCCGGTCTGACTGCCGGAGCAGGGTGAAAATGTGGGAGCTGGCTTGCCTGCGATGGCGGTGTATCAGTCACTTATAAGGTGCTGACTCACCGTCATCGCAGGCAAGCCAGCTCCCACAGTAGTTTTGCGGGGCTTATAACATCGGGTTTCAGTCAGCCCACGGCGACGTGCGGATCACCTGCACAAAATTCATCGGCGTGAACCCCGGCTCCTGGTCCACCAGCACGTCGGTCTTAACATTGCCAAACGTGGTCTGCGGGCGATGGCGCAAGCCGTCGGCGAACGCGCAGATGATGCACTCCTTGAACCCTTCACCCCGTGGATGCGCGTGCACCACCGCTTCGCGCTGCGCGCTGCTGAACGCGGCGTAGTCCATGCCCAGCACATCCATCTCCACACCAGCGGTCACCAGCGCTACGGTGGGACGCAAGTGTTTCGGCACGCCCGGCGTGGTGTGCAGTGCGATGGACAACCACACTTGTTCGATATCGTCATCGCTCAACCCATAGGGCTTGAGAAATGCGGCGGCGGCGTTGGCGCCGTCCACTTCAAAACGCTCGTCGTCACTGCGGTGGCCTTCCACCAGCCCCAGGTCATGGAACATCGCGCCGACGTAGAGCAACTCCGGGTCGTAGGCCAATTGCTTGCGCTCACCGCTCAAGGCGCCGAACAGGAAGACGCGGCGCGAATGGTGGTAGAGCAGGTCCGATTCGACGTCGCGGATGTATTCGGTGGTGGCCCTGGCCAAGGTGCTGTCAGGGATCTGGATACCGGCTATGGTGGTGCTCATGGTGGATCTCCTCTGGAAAGATTCCAGTCTGGTCCCATGACCCTGAAGCGGCTATCGCCACAGGGAGGCGATCCCGGCCAATGTGCCGCCACATCGTGCCAAGCATGTAGGCGATCCCCTGTGGGAGCTGGCTTGCCTGCGATAGCATCACCTCGGTGTACCTGAGGTACCGAGTCGTCTGCATCGCAGGCAAGCCAGCTCCCACAAGGGGGTCGCGTTTATCCAGTTGGAAAAAGGTGTTTGTGACCATGGGCAAAACCGTCGCCATCCTGATCTTCCCCGGTGTCCAGTCGCTGGACGTGACCGGGCCGATGGATGTGTTCTGCGAGGCCAACCGCTTCCTGGCGCCCGAGGATCACTATCGGCTGGAAGTACTCGGCTTTGGCCACGGCGCCATGGCGGCCTCCAACGGTTTGTCACTGCAGGCGCACAAGCACTACAGCGAAGCCCGGCAACCCTATGACCTGTTGCTGGTCGCCGGTGGCCCGCAGTTACCCTTCGAGGATTTCGGCTTCGAGTTTGACGCTTGGCTGCGCGCGGCCGCCGCGAAGGCGCAGCGTTTTGGTTCGATCTGCAATGGCGCCTTCATGCTGGCCCGTGCAGGCTTGCTGGACGGCAAGACCGTCACGACCCATTGGAACGATGCCGCCAGCCTGGCGCGCCTGTGCCCCTCGGCCCAGGTCGAAGCCGACCGTCTCTATGTGCAGGACGGCAAGCTCTACACCTCCGCCGGGGTCACGGCAGGTATCGACCTGTCGTTGTACTTGCTGGCCCAGGATCACGGCCCGGAAGTGGCCCTGAGCGTGGCCAAGCGCCTGGTGGTGTTCACCCAGCGCTCGGGCGGGCAATCGCAGTTCAGCCCGTTCCTCACGCCCCATGCCGAAACCACCTCGGCGGTGGCGCTGGTGCAGCTGTACGTGCTGGCCAACCTGACGGGAGACTTGACCATTGCCGACCTGGCCAAGGCGGCCAATATGAGTGCGCGCAATTTCTCCCGGGTGTTTGCCCGTGAAGCGCGGATTACGCCAGCGGAATTTGTCGAGAGGGCGCGCGTGGATGCAGCGCGGGTGATGCTTGAAAGCAGCCACGCACCGCTTAAGACCGTGGCCTATCAATGCGGCTTTCGCGACGCCCAGCACATGCGCAGTGTGTTCAACCGCCGGCTGGGCGTCACGCCGCAACAGTTCAGGCTTAACTTTGCAGCGCCGGTTTGAGCGTGCGTGATCGTTCCCACGCTCTGCCTGGTAACGCCTCTTGGGACGCTCTGCGTCCCGATTCTAAGGGCGGACGCGGAGCGTCCATGGCTGCATTCCCACGCGGAGCGTGGGAACGATCATCGGGCGGGCAGCAGTTTCAAGGTGCCGCGGGTATTGGCCGTCACT
The DNA here is from genome assembly GCF_041410225.1 of Pseudomonas sp. KT_2_4. Classification (NCBI taxonomy): domain Bacteria; kingdom Pseudomonadati; phylum Pseudomonadota; class Gammaproteobacteria; order Pseudomonadales; family Pseudomonadaceae; genus Pseudomonas; species Pseudomonas sp. KT_2_4. Next base: position 3,499,883 of record NZ_CP166962.1, on the reverse strand, counting down.
TCCTCCTCACTGAAATGCGCCTGCTCATACCTGCCCTCGATATAGCTCTGCGCCTGGTCGCCATAGTGCGTATCAAAAGGCACACCGCTTTGCCCCACCGGGTTGATGGTGAGGGCGTGGGCCGGGTCGGCGAAGTCGATCAGGCGTCGTGTCGACGGGCCGTAGGTTACCGGCCACGGTGCTGGGCCAATCGGAGAGGTCTGGTTGTTCGGAACCTCATGGCTGCCCGGTGCCGGGAACGGGCCGACGTTGAAGATTTTATCCAGCGGTTTTTGCAGGCCCAGCGGGTGACCGTGGGTCAGGGTGTGCGCCTTGCCCCACTGCCACTGCGCCGGGTCATCGCCGAACGTCGCCTTGAGGTGGGTCAGGCTGTTGTCCCAGGCGAGCTTGACGGTGTCGGCCCGATTGCCGTTCCACCAGGGTGAGTCTGCCGATGCGGCCAGGCGTGGCAAGGCGGCGTCGATCACGCGGGTGCCGAGCAGGGTCTTGAACAAGGCATCGCCGAGTTTGGGGTGAAAGGTCGCGTCGCTAAGGTTGAACAGCAACTGGTTGAACAGCGTGGCACTGGTGGAGTCCAGCGGGTAGTCACCCTTCCAGTTGGCAAGCTGTTCCACCAGTTTGAGTTGCGCCGGGTCCTTGACCACCTCGCGCAGCACCGGCAACAGCGGCGCCAGCAGGCGTGGGCCGTAGGCGGTGGTGGTGCCCAGTTGCAGGGCCTGGCTGTTGGTCACATCCCACTTCACGCTTGTGTCGCTCAACTGCGCGTTCAACTGCTGGCCGCGGTCAGCCAGGTTGTAATAGCCGGGAATCGGCATGCCGGTGGGCGATGCCGGCTGGGCATTGGCGGACACCACATAGCCGCGCGACGGATTTTCTTCCTGGGGGTTGGCACTGAAGGGGTAGAAACCCAGCTTGTCGGCCTGGGTAGTACTGCCGTCGAGGATGAACGCAGGGTTAACGCCGGCCGGGCGGATCGGCAACTGCGCCGCTGCCCACCAACCGATATCGCCCTTGGCATTGGCCCACACGATGTTCAGGCCCGGTGCCGAGACCTTGGCGGCTGCGGCACGTGCCTTGGCCAGGGTGTCGGCACGGTTGAGCTGGTAGAAACCATCCAGGATCGGGTTTTCACTGTCGAGGAACGCCCACCACATGGCAATCGGTGTGCTGCCGGCGTTCTCACCGAGCACGTCGTTGATGATCGGGCCGTGGGGCGAGCGGCGCAGGGTGAGGGTCACCGGCGCCTGGCCCTTGACCTGGATCTGCTGCTCGCTGCTGCTCATGTCCAGCCATTGGCCGTGATACCAGACCTGGTTGGGGTTGTCCGGGTTGACCTTCTCGGCGACCAGGTCGAGGTCGTCGTTCTGGAACATGGTCAGGCTCCAGCCGAAGTCCAGGTTGTGCCCCAGAAACGCCACCGGTACCAGCGCGTTGTGGTAGCCGTACAACTCGAAGCCTGGCGCCGACAGCTGCGCCTCGTACCAGACCGAAGGCACCGAGAAACGGATATGAGGGTCACCCGCCAGCAACGGTTTGCCGCTTTGGGTATGGCTGCCGCTGACGGCCCAGGCATTGCTGCCTTCGAACTGCGGCAGGCCGTTGTCGGCCAGGGCCTGTTCGCTCAGGGCGGCGATGGCGCCAAGGGTCTGCCAATCGCTGGCGGCCAGGTTGAGAGCGCCCTTGGGTTGCCAGTCGAGATCGAAGACGTTCAAGTAGGCGCTGCCCAGTCGGTCGCGCACATAGGTCAGTACCGGCTCGGTGCGAAAGGCTGCGGCAAAGCTGTAGGCCATGTACCCGGCGACGCTGATGCTGTCTTCGGCGGTAAACGGGCGCTTGGCGATGCCCAGCACATCGAACTCCATGGGGCTGGCGTGGCTGTCCTGATACTGGTTGATCCCGTCCAGGTAGGCTTGCAGGGCCTTGGACGAGGCCGAGTCAGGGTCCATGTGCTCCACATAGCTCAAGGCACGCTCGCGAATGCGCAGGCTGCGAAACAGTTTGTCGGTCTCCAGCAGCTTGGGCCCCAGTACCTCGGCCAGTTCGCCACGGGCCAGGCGCCGCATGATCTCCATCTGGAACAACCGGTCCTGGGCATGCACATAGCCCAAGGCGCGGTACAGATCGGCCTCATTCTCGGCGCGGATGTGCGGTACGCCACGGTCGTCGTAGCGCACCGTGACCGAACCTTGCAGGTGCGCCAGCGTCACCGTGCCCTGGCGCGTGGGTTGTTTGCTGTAGACGTACCAACCGGCGCCCAGGGCGACCAGCACAATCAGCACCGCAAAAACCTGCAGGACGCGCTTCATGAACATTCCTTACCAAAGTGGACGGGCTACAGATCCTTAGGCCACGAACAATAGCAGCCTACCGCGAGGGTGTGAGTGGCATTCACTTCGCGTCCGGTTCCAAGCGCCTTGAGGATCGGCTCGATAAAACTGTTGCTGGCGTTGCACGTCAGGCCTTCGCTGTAGGGGCCGAAATACGCCAGCTTGCCGGTGCGATCCCAAATGCCCACGGCCGGGCTGGCGGGGATCTGGTCCGCGCCGGGGAGGGCATCGAGGACTTTCATGTGGCGCAGGTTCTCGGGCAACTGGCCGTGGCTGCCGGGTTTTTGCAGGGCATAGAACTCCACCCCTTGGGGCGCGTACTGCTCGATCAACTCGCCCAGGTGCTGCTGGTTACCGACATTGCACGGGCAGGCCGGGTCCCAGAAGTGCACCAGGCGAATCGGGCCCGGGCCACTGAGGGCGGCGGGCAGTTGCAGCGCATCGCCGGAAAATACCGCGGTGTGTTCGCTGAAGGCACGCAGGTAGCGGCCTTGGAACCAGTCATAGGCCGCCCACAGCACCCCGGCGCAGATAACCAGGATCAGGCTGGCGAACAGGGCGTTACGGTAGGGCGGTCGCATTGGATGTATCCTCACAGGTCGCGTAGCTTGCCATGCTTGTCCTGACAGATGAATATCGCAGCTCGATATTCATCTTCACCGCAAGTCTGGAAGCCTTTATGCCCGTCACCTTTGACCCTGATCATCTGCGCGAAAGCTTGCGCCCCCTGGTGGATGCGCAGCCGCTGTCAGCCGAGGCGAGGGTTTACCAGCGTTTCTACGGGCTCGACCTGGCCGCACGCCAGGTGCCGGCGGTGAGCCGCCTGGGGCGCTTGCAGGTGGATGGGTTCGAGGTGGTGGCCCAGGTCTGGTGGCCGCCAGCGCCGGTCGCGACCATGTTCCTGTTCCACGGTTTCTACGATCACATGGGGCTGTATCGCCATGTGGTGGATTGGGCGTTGGACCAGGGCTTCGTGGTGATCGCCTGCGACCTGCCGGGCCATGGCTTGTCCAGCGGCGTGCGCGCCAGCATCGATGACTTTGCGGTGTACCAGAGCGTGGTGCAGGCCTTGTTCGTCGAGGCCAAGGCGCTGCAATTGCCGCAACCCTGGCACCTGTTCGGGCAAAGCACCGGCGGCGCCATCGTGGTGGACCATCTGCTCCACCACGGCGCCCAGAGTCCGGCCCAGGGCAAGACTTTCCTGCTGTCGCCTTTGGTGCGGCCGCGTGCCTGGGGTTGGTCCCAGGTCAGCTATTACCTGCTGCGCCCGTTCGTCAAAGGCATCGCCCGGCGTTTCAGCGATAACTCCAACGACCCTGCGTTCAAGCCGTTCCTGGAAGCCGACCCGCTACAGCCTCGCCAGCTGCCTACCGCCTGGGTGGGGTCGCTGGCGCGCTGGATCAAACGCATCGAAGCCGCACCACGCAGCCCCCGGCGCCCGGTGATCGTGCAGGGTGAGGAAGATATGACGGTGGACTGGCAGCACAATTTGCAGGTGTTGCGAGGTAAGTTCGACCGGCCTGAGGTGTTGATGCTCAAGCGGGGTCGGCATCACTTGGCCAATGAAATTCCGCAGATTCGCGAAGCATATTTTAACTTCCTCACGGATCACCTGAAATAACGCGGTTCAAATGTGGGAGCTGGCTTGCCTGCGATAGCGGTGTCACTGACAGATCGCAATCGCAGGCCAGCTCCCACAGGGTTTACTGCGTCAGGCTTGAGGTGCTTTGGCCGACAGCCAGCCCTGCGCGAATGGCCGCCAGGGCAGCCTGGTAATACGCCTTGCCCTCCGGCGACTCGGCAAAGGTGGCGAACTCTTCCAGCTCAGGGTCGGACAAATCCCGATAGACATACAGCAAGGTATTGTTCAAATCCTTGTCGATCTGCTGCATCAACCGCTCGCGCTGGCCATTCAACATTCCTTGCGCCTGGCCACCGCCGAGCAGGCCGGGGATCATCTGGCTCAAGCTGTCGGCCGCCACGCCTGCAATCGCCAGGCTGACCTCGGCACCGGCCTCGCGGGCGGGCAGGGCCTGGGCCAGGTGGCCGATGATCAGGCTGCGGGTGGCATCGGCTTCGAGTTTGGGCAGGCCCTGTGCGTTTTTCGCCAGTTGATCGCGGCGCGTGGCCAGCAACTCAGCGGCGACGATTTTGCGGCCCAGGGGCGACTGGAAAAACGCCAGGGCAGGTTTCGGGTCGGGCAAGTGCTTGCGCAGTTGCGCCTCGGCACGCTGGTCCATGGCCTGGGCGGCAAAGCGTTTATTGCTGTTGTCCACCAGCGCCTGGTACACCACCGGCGGCAGGCTATTGCGGTAGCGCTGCTGGGCGGCACTGAGGGCGTCATTGAAGTGCGCACGTTGTTCGGCCCAGCCGGCGACCTTGTACAACTGGTCATGGCCGTCTGCCCAGGCGGGCAAAACGCAGAACATCAACACAGAAAAAAACAAACGACGCATAAGGACTCCTGTCAGTCGGCCACTATTGTCCGTGTCGGGCGTAGGATTTGTCGAGAAGTCCTATCGGTCACCTGACTAAAGTGCATTCAGACGCTCAACGGCGCTGTCGGATTTTCAGGCGTATGGATACTATGCGCGCCATGCAAATACCCCTCGATCACCCGCTGCTGCAACGCATCGTCGACGACTTGGCCGAAAAAGGCTGGTCGCAGCAAAATGGCTTCCTGCCCCAGGCTCTGACCCTGGAGCTGGCGGCTGAGTGCCGTAAACGTGCGGCGCAGGGTGAGCTGGCGCCCGCAGCGGTAGGGCGTGGGCCGGCCCAGGAGATTCGCGAAGGCATTCGCGGTGACCATATCCAGTGGTTGGAGGAGGGGGACGCGCCTATCTGCGACACCTACATGGGCGTGATGGACGGCCTGCGCCTGGCGATGAATCGCAGCCTGTTCCTGGGCCTGGAAGATTTCGAAAGCCACTTCGCGATGTACCCGCCGGGCGCGTTTTACCTCAAGCATGTAGACCGTTTTCGCGACGATGACCGGCGCATGGTCTCGGCGGTGATCTACTTGAATGACGCCTGGCTGCCCGAGCATGGCGGCCAACTGCGCATGTACCTCAAGGGCGGTGTCGAATACGACGTGGTGCCCACCGGGGGTTGCCTGGTGGTATTCCTGTCGGGCGAGGTGCCTCACGAAGTCCTGCCCGCTACGCGCGAACGCCTGTCCTTGACGGGCTGGTTTCGCCGGCGGGGCAACGAGCCGTTTTAAACATGGAAAAGATTCTGGTCAGCCGCTGCCTGCTCGGGCACAAGGTGCGCTATGACGGCGGGGCCAGCGGCCCATTCGACCCACTGGCAGCGTGGCAAGCTGAAGGCCGCGTGGTTGCCATCTGCCCGGAAGTGGCGGGGGGCTTGCCCACACCGCGCCCGCCGGCCGAAATCCCAGGCGGGCAGGGGATCGACGTGTGGGAAGGCCGCGCCCAGGTGCTGACGGCCGAGGGCGAAGACTTCACCAGCGCCTTTCTCGACGGTGCCCGCCAAGCCTTGGCGCTGGTGCAACGCCATCACATCCGCATCGCCATTCTCAAGGCCAACAGCCCATCCTGCGGCAATCTGTTGACCTATGACGGCACCTTCAGCGGGGTGAAGGTCAGTGGCGAAGGCGTCACGGCGGCGCTGCTCAAGCGCCATGGTGTGCAGGTGTTCAGTGAGTTGGAGTTGCCACAGGCGGCGATTGCCCTCACGCAGCTTTAAGAAGTTTAAACAGATCAAGTGTGGGAGCTGGCTTGCCTGCGATAGCGGTGTATCAGCACCTTATGTGTAACTGACAGACCGCTATCGCAGGCAAGCCAGCTCCCACATTTATTGCACCTTGAGCCATTTCTGCGCCAGCGCCTTCAACCGGCCATCGTCCTTAACCCGCTTCAACGCCCCGTTCAAACTGGTCTTGAACGCCGGGTTGCCCTTCTGGAACGGGATCGCCAATGCCGGCTTCTGGTGGTAAGGCTCACTGAAATCGAAACGATCCTCAAGCTCGGCAGTCATAGCCATATGGTTAATGGCCACGTCGTACTTGCCGGTTTCCACACCGGACAGCAGGTCCGCGTTATCGGTGGTAATAAACGAGGAGCGCACCTCCATCTCCTTGGCCAGCAGTTCACCCAGCTCCACTTCAAAGCCGGCGAGTTTGTCGCCCTCTTTGAAATTGTACGGCGGGGTGTTGGCTTCCAGGGCGATGCGCAGTTCACCGCGATCGTTGACGTCGTCAATCAGTTCGGCATGAGCCAAGGGGTTCAGAAGAGGAAGCAACAGCAACAGGCCAGGCGAAAAGCGCATGGTCACTCCTAAAGAATTCGTACAGGCGAGGCGCCGTTCAGCAACGTTTTGTTATGGTGTCGGGTGCCTTGGACCGCAATTTATCGCGAAGTTGTCATAACCCTACAGATTTCACCGAAAAACTGGAGAAGCGAATGAAAGCCCTTTTGTCCCGTGCAACGATTGCCAGCCTTTTGCTGGGTACCTCGATGTTGGCCAGTGCCGCAGACCTTCCTCGTACACCTGCGCCTGAAGGTGCCGAAGTGTTCATCGTCTCGCCGAAAGATGGCGCCACCGTTGATAAAACCTTCACCGTCAAATTCGGCGTCAAGAAGCTGGACCTGGAACCGATCGACAAACAAGTGCCTAACGCCGGGCACCACCATCTGTTGGTAGACCAGAAGGTGGAGTCGCTCAACGCCAATGAGGCGATCCCGGCCACGCCTACCTCGATTCACTTCGGCAAGGCGCAGACCGAAACCGAGCTGACCCTGACGCCAGGCAAGCACACCCTGCAACTGGTGGCCGGCGACAACGTGCATCGCCAGTTCGAACCCACAGTCGCCTCGAAAGTGATCACCGTTAACGTCAAATAAGCGTTATTCGGGCAAAAAAATGGGAGACCCCTGCGGGTCTCCCATTTTTTATCCAGCGCTTGAAGCCTTAGAACAACACGCGGCTACGAATAGTGCCGTTGATGTGCTGCAGCTTCTCTTGCGCCAGGTCCGAGTACTCGGCGTCGACGTCGATCACCACGTAGCCGACCTTCTCGTTGGTCTGCAGGAACTGACCGGAGATGTTGATGCCGTTTTCGGCGAAGACCTTGTTGATCTCCATCATCACGCCAGGGATGTTCTGGTGGATGTGCAGCAGACGGTGCTTGCCCGGGTGAGCCGGCAGGGCCACTTCCGGGAAGTTGACCGACGATACCGAGGTACCGTTGTCGCTGTACTTGACCAGTTTTTCCGAGACTTCCAGGCCGATGTTGGCTTGGGCTTCAGCGGTGGAGCCGCCGATGTGCGGGGTCAGGATCACGTTGTCCAGGCCACGCAGCGGGCTTTCGAAGATGTCATCGTTGGAGCGCGGCTCCACCGGGAACACGTCGATGGCAGCGCCGATCAGGTGCTTGTCCTTGATCGCGTCGGCCAGGGCATCCAGCTCGACCACGGTGCCGCGAGCGGCGTTGATCAGGATCCCGCCTTTCTTGATCGCGCGGATTTCCTTCTCACCGATCATCCACTGAGTCTCGGCCGTTTCCGGAACGTGCAGGGTGACGATGTCGGACATGCCCAGCAGCTCGGTCAGGCTGGCCACTTGGGTGGCGTTGCCCAATGGCAGCTTGGTCAGGGTGTCGTAGAAGAACACCTGCATGCCCAGGCCTTCAGCCAACACCGACAGTTGCGTGCCGATCGAGCCGTAGCCGACGATGCCCAGCTTCTTGCCGCGGATTTCGAAGGAGTTGGCCGCGCTCTTGATCCAGCCGCCACGGTGGCAGGAAGCGTTCTTCTCAGGGATACCGCGCAGCAGCAGGATGGCCTCGGCCAGCACCAGCTCCGCCACGGAACGGGTGTTGGAGTACGGTGCGTTGAACACCGCGATGCCGCGCTCGCGCGCTGCATTGAGGTCGACCTGGTTGGTGCCGATGCAGAAACAGCCGACAGCCACGAGTTTCTTGGCGTGGTCGAAGATCTCTTCGGTCAGCTGAGTGCGGGAGCGAATGCCGATAAAGTGCGCGTCGGCGATCTTTTCCTTGAGCTGGGCTTCCGGCAGAGAACTGGTGATGTACTCAATGCTGGTGTACCCGGCGGCTTTCAGAACGTCGACAGCCGATGGGTGGACGCCTTCCAGAAGAAGGAACTTGATCTTGCTCTTATCGAGAGAAGTCTTGCTCATCTGCGTAAACCTGTATCCCGGAGAAAATTGGCAGGGAGTCGAGCAGCGCAAGCTGACCCGGACGGCAGGAAAGCCGTCACCGCAGAAACGCCCTTTGGGTCTGTCCTGCGGGGGCGGTATGCTAGCATACGCACCCCGCTAAACACCTATTCCTGCGACGTGAAGCGTTCTCAGGATGACCATGAATTGTTCGAGAGTTCTGTCGATGACCCATCCTGCCCTGATTGATGAGCTAAAGACCCTGGTTGAGCCCGGCAAAGTGCTGACCGACGCCGACTCCCTGGAGGCTTACGGCAAGGATTGGACCAAGCACTTCGCTCCCGCACCTAGCGCCATCGTGTTCCCCAAGACCACCGAGCAGGTACAGGCCATCGTGCGGTGGGCCAATGAGCACAAGGTGGCGCTGGTGCCCTCGGGCGGGCGCACCGGTCTGTCGGCTGCTGCCGTTGCCGCCAATGGCGAAGTGGTGGTGTCGTTCGACTATATGAACCAGATCCTCGACGTGAACCTCACCGACCGCACCGCCGTGTGCCAGCCGGGTGTGGTGACCAAGCAACTGCAGAACGTCGCTGAAGAAAACGGCCTGTATTATCCGGTGGACTTCGCCTCGTCCGGTTCCAGCCAGATTGGCGGCAATATCGGCACCAATGCCGGCGGGATCAAAGTAATTCGCTACGGTATGACCCGCAACTGGGTGGCCGGCATGAAGGTCGTCACCGGCAAAGGCGATGTGCTGGAACTGAACCGCGACCTGATCAAAAACGCCACCGGCTACGACATGCGCCAGCTGTTTATCGGCGCCGAGGGCACCCTGGGCTTTGTGGTCGAAGCCACCATGCGCCTGGACCGTGCGCCAAAGAACCTCACGGCAATGGTGCTCGGCACGACTGATTTCGACTCGATCATGCCGGTGCTGCACGCCTTCCAGAGCAAACTGGACCTGACCGCCTTCGAATTCTTCTCGGACAAAGCCCTGGCCAAAGTCCTTGGTCGTGGCGACGTGCCGGCGCCGTTCGAAACCGAGTGCCCGTTCTACGCCCTGCTGGAATTCGAAGCCACCACCGAAGAAGTCGCCAACCACGCCCTGGAAACGTTCGAACATTGCGTGGAGCAGGGCTGGGTGCTGGATGGCGTGATGAGCCAGAGCGAAACCCAGCTGCACAACCTGTGGAAACTGCGCGAGTACATCTCCGAAACCATTTCCCACTGGACGCCGTACAAGAACGACATCTCGGTGACCGTGTCGAAAGTGCCAGCGTTCCTGAGCGAAATTGACGCGATCGTCGGTGAACACTACCCGGACTTCGAAATCGTCTGGTTCGGCCATATCGGTGACGGCAACCTGCACCTGAACATCCTCAAGCCGGAAAACCTGAGCAAGGATGAGTTTTTCGCCAAGTGCGCCACCGTTAACAAGTGGGTATTCGAGACCGTCGCCAAGTACAACGGCTCGATCTCCGCCGAACACGGCGTGGGCATGACCAAGCGCGATTACCTGACCTACAGCCGTTCACCGGTTGAAATCGAATACATGAAGGCCGTCAAAGCCGTGTTCGACCCTAACGGGATCATGAACCCCGGCAAGATCTTCGCTGTTTAACCGCACCTGAAGGAGTCGTTCCATGAGCTACCAGCACAAGTATGTCGACGGCACCAACATCCACTTCCCGGTGGGTAAAGTGGTGTGCATCGGGCGTAACTACGCCGAACACGCCAAGGAACTGGACAACCCGGTACCCACCGAGCCGCTGCTGTTCATCAAGCCGGGCAGCTGCGTGGTGCCGTTGGAAGGTGGCTTTGCCATTCCGACCGAGCGTGGTTCGGTGCACTACGAAGCGGAAATCGCCGTATTGATCGGCAAGCCTTTGTCCGCCAAGCCGAGCCGGGAAGAAGTGCTGGACGCCATCTCCGGCTTCGCTCCGGCCCTGGACCTGACCCTGCGCGACAAACAGGCCGAGCTCAAAGCCAAGGGCTTGCCGTGGGAAATCGCCAAGTCTTTCGATGGCGCGGCGGTGATTGCCCCCTTCGTGGTCAGCAGTACCTTTGCGGACGTGACCGATATCGGCATTCGCCTGAGCATCAACGGCGAATTGCGCCAGGACGGCAACAGCGCGCAGATGCTTAACCCGATTGTGCCGATGATTCAGTACATGGCGGGTTGCTTCTCCCTCCAAGCGGGCGACGTGATCCTGACCGGCACCCCGGCGGGCGTTGGCCCGTTGAATGTGGGGGATGAAGTGGTGTTGGAGCTGGCGGGTGTCAATCGCTTCGAAAGCGTTGTGCGCTAAATCACTGCCAAACTGCGATCAAACTGTGGGAGCGGGCTTGCCCGCGATGGCGGTGTGACAGTCACTGAATAGTTGACTGAACGCCCTTAATCGCGGGCAAGCCCGCTCCCACAGTTGTTTGTGTACATCTGCAGGATCCAGCGTTTTGCATTTTTTTCACACACTATCCGGATAATTCCCTGCTCTTGCGCGCGGGTCCTTGAATCCTGTGCTATCCCCTACAGCTGACTTTCCGGAAAAGCGCTCAATGGTCGTGCCTCTGCCCACTTCGAAAACCTCGCTTCGCTCTCGCTTGTCCATGCGCTGGTATTCCTGGGTATTTTTGGCTGGTGCCATTTTGTATGGCATCGCCTGGGCCATGCACTGGGATGATCGCGGCCTGCTGTGGGTGCTGGAGCGTTTCGAGAGTTCGGCCGAACGCCGGGAAAGTGTGTGGCTGCCGGACTATCACGCGGTGATCGACGCCAAGTTGCTGCCCGGTATGGAGAAGGACGAGGCATCAGACCTGTCCTATAACCCGCAGACCAAAACCCTGTTTTCAGTGATGGGCAAGAATCCCTTCCTGGTCGAACTGAGCCTGCAAGGCGATGTGTTGCGCAAAATGCCGCTCAACGGTTGGAACAATCCGGAAGGCGTGGCAGTGATGGAAAACGGCTTGATGGCGGTGGTCGATGAACGCGATCACAGCCTGACCGTGGTCAAGGTCGACGCCGGCACTACGGCGCTGAACAAGGCCGATTTCCCCAGTTATGACCTGGGCCCGTCCAAAGATCAGAACAAAGCCTTTGAAGCCGTCACCTGGGACAAGCGCAACCAGCAGTTGGTGCTGGGCGAAGAACGTCCCCCGGCCCTGTTCACCTGGAAAAGCGATGGCAATACGCTGACCGGCGACAAGCAAAAACTGGCCAGCACCGAACTGGATGTGCGCAACCTGTCGGCCCTGTCCATCGACCCACGTACCGGGCATTTGCTGGTGCTGTCCGCCGATTCCCACCTGCTGCTGGAACTGGATGAAACGGGCGAGCAAGTCAGCTTCATGACCTTGCTTGGCGGCTTCAATGGCCTGAAAGATACGATCCCCCGTGCCGAAGGCGTGACCATGGACGAGAGCGGCAACCTGTACATGGTCAGTGAGCCAAACCTGTTCTATCGCTTTGAAAAGCAGAAATAACTGACGAATTACGTCAGAGTTTTCTTTATAAACGGCATTCGCCAGGCAGTCCGGTGCGTTTAAGTTTAAATTCAGGTGACCTTGATATCTATTCGCCAGTTTTTTCTCTGAGCCCGCCCCGATGCGTCGACTTGCCCGCCCTAAACCTGCTGTTTTTATCCTGCTGTTGCTCGCCCTAGTCGCTGCCGGGCTGGTGGCACAGCAGTTCCGTCTGTTCGAACGCGCCTGGTTCAACTGGCAGGTGTGGTACCAGCCTGCGGATGAGCGCGCCATTGGCCTGGCGGATTATCGCGTCACCCTCGAAGGCCAGGTGATCGAAGGGCTCGACGACGATGTCTCGGCCCTGACCTACGACCCCGTGCGCAAAAGCCTGTTTACTGTCACCAATAAAAACGCCGAACTGGTCGAGTTGTCGCTGGCGGGCAAGATCCTGCGGCGCATTCCGCTGGTGGGCTTTGGCGATGCCGAAGCGGTGGAATTTATCAGCGACAACATCTACGTCATCAGCGATGAGCGCCAGCAGCGCTTGATCAAAGTGCATGTGGACGATGACACCAAGTTCCTCGACGCCGCCGATGCGGAGCAAATGACCCTGGGCGTGCACGTCGGCGGCAACAAGGGCTTTGAAGGGTTGGCCTACGACTCGGTGGGCAAGCGCTTGTTCGTGGCCAAGGAACGCGACCCCATGCTGATCTACGAGGTGCACGGGTTTCCCCATTTCAAGCCGGAAAAAACCTATTCGGTACATGTGATCAACAACCCCAAGCGCGATGCCGGCCTGTTTGTGCGCGACCTGTCGAGCCTGCAATACGACGAGCGCAGTGGCCATCTGTTGGCGCTGTCGGATGAGTCGTTCCTGGTCTTGGAGCTGGATATTGATGGTCGCCCTCTAAGCAGTCTGTCGTTGCTTAAAGGGCGCCATGGCCTGAGCAAGCGCGTGCCCCAGGCCGAAGGGATCGCCATGGATGACGACGGCACGCTGTACATGGTCAGCGAGCCCAACCTGTTTTACGTGTTCAAGAAACCCTGATCAGAACATCCATTGCACACCCAGCGAATAACCGGTCTGGCTGCCTTCAGCATGCCCGAGGCGGCCATTGACCTCGGCAAACACGCCCAACTGTGGGGTGATCGCCAGTTGGCTGCCCAGTTGTGCGCGAGCGAAGCTCTTATCCACTGAGCCCAGCCTGGCGGTGCGGGCCTGGCCATCGGCGCGTGCGGTGAGTTGCAGGTCGTCCAGGCGGCCGTCGGCCAATTCCTTGACCCAGGCGATGTCGCCGTAGGGCTTCAGGTTCAGGCCATAGGGCAGGGCAACAGCGCCGCGCACGCGCCAGCCGAGGCTGGCTTCCAGGGAGTCGAAAGACTGCTCTTCGTACTCTAGGGCCGTGCGCAGGTTCTGCTTTTCGTGGAACTTGTCGATGCGGTAATGGCTGTAGTCCAGGCCGGCGAACGGCCCGCTCTTGATCGCGCCAAAGTCAAAGTCATAGCCACCCAGCACCCGTGCGCCCAACGCCAGGGCATCGGTATCGCCCGTCAGTTGCTGGTTGAGCAGGATCGGCCCGCCATTGGCCTGGATGACCAGGTTGCGCTTGGAGTCGAAGCGCGTGTGGCCCACGCTCAGGTCACCGGCCAGCCAGCGTGGCCCGCCATCGTTGAGCAGTGCATAGACGGCTGCCTGCCAGGTGTCGCTGTCGAGCTTGCCGCGATGCTCCAGTTTGTCGCGCCCATTGAGGTAGCTGAGGCTGGCGCCGATATTCAGGCTTGAAGTCAGTTGGTAGTCGCCGAGGGCATGCAGGCCCACGCGCCGGGCTTCGGGGTTGGGGGCCGTGTCGAAGCCGCTGTCCGGGTTGTATTCGCCATCCACGCCGATCTCGCCATCGAAGCTGCCGACCCCGCGGCTGCCCGCTTGCAGGGTCAGCCAACGGCGATCATGCAGGCGCACCAGGGCCTGATGCTGGCGCTGCAGGTTGTCTTGCATATTGCGCGCAACGGCACCGCCAGAAGCGGTCGAGGCCATCAGGTCGGCGTTGGTCAGTTCCAGCACCAGGCGGCTGAGCAGGCGTGAATAGTCGCGCAGGCGCTGGTCGATGCGCGCCTGGCCGAATGCATCGGTCAGCACGGCTTTGTTGTCTTCGTTCGGGTCGTGCCAGGTCGAGCCGCCGGGGATTTTCGGGTTGTCGGTCTGGGTGTAGCCGTCCAGGTCGCCCAGTTCCCAGTTGGTGGCCTCTATATAAAGGATCGGGATATTCAGCGGTTCAAACGCTTCACCATCGCTGCAGCAGCCGGTGCCCTTCGGGTACTGCGGGTCCAGGCCGGGGTTGCTGAATAAGGGGATGTTCAATTCCCTGGCGATCTGGAAGGTGTGCTCGCGCAAGGAGGCCAAGGCCGGGTTGGCGGTGCTGTTCTGGCCGGCGTGGGCGTACATCATGTCGCCGGTGATCAGGCTGTCGAGGTTGATCATCGCGAGCATGTTGGCGCGCTGGCTGGTGTTGAGTGAGTCGACAAAGGCACGGGAGCCGCGCAGGCCTTCTTCTTCGGCGCCGAAGCCCACTACCTGCAGGCCATTTTCCAGTGACAGGCCGCTGAGGTTCTTCGCCACCTCGGTCAGCACGCTGGCGCCGGAACCGTTGTCATCCAGGCCTTGCAGGGTCGGGCGGCCGAAGTAAGTGTCGAAATGCGCGCCAATCACCACGTACTGGGCCTTGGTACCAGCGGCAGAGGCCACCACGTTTTGCGAAGCCCGGCTGCCGTTGTTCCAGGTGAAGTCCTGACGGCTGATGCTATAGGCCGTGCCCATCTGGCTCTGCATCCAGTCGGCTGCCCCGGCAAAATTTGCCGTGCCGCGATATCGGCCAGGGTAGTCGTTGATCAGTTTTTCCAGGGTGGTGTTGGCGTGCTGGCCGTAATCGTAGGCCTGGGTAGGCGTGGACAGCAGGGCACCGGCAACGCTGATGGCGAAGGCTAGAGGCTTTATCACAAGGTCTTCCTTGAGGTGATGGGAATGTGCAAGCCCAGACCCTTTGCACAATGCGCGCCTCATTCCATGGGCGGCTGCGAATTGGCGCATTGTTAAACGCGTGGGTCGCGTGGCTGTAATTTGTAACGGATTGGATACCAGGCGGGGCAGGGGGTGCCGTGACAGAGCGCACGGTTTTGGCGAGGAGTGCTGCGAAAAGTAGCGTTTTTGTTACATCGCTCTAGAGTCGAGCGCTAACACATGTGGGAGCTGGCTTGCCTGCGATGGCATCGCCTCGGTATCCATTGATACGCCGAGTCGTCTGCATCGCGGGCAAGCCCGGCTCCCACAGGGTCAGGCCTTGAGGGTTTTCACGCCTTCCGGGGTACCCAGCAGCAATACATCCGCCGGGCGCGCCGCGAACAGGCCGTTGGTGACCACGCCCACAATGGCGTTGATCTGCGTCTCAAGCTCCACCGGGTTGGTGATCTGCATATTGAACACGTCGAGGATGATGTTGCCGTTGTCGGTCAACACACCTTCGCGGTACACCGGGTCGCCGCCCAGTTTCACCAGCTCGCGGGCCACGTGGCTGCGGGCCATGGGGATGACTTCCACCGGCAGTGGGAACGTGCCCAGCACCGGCACCAGCTTGCTCGCGTCGGCGATGCAAATGAAGGTCTTGGCCACGGCCGCGACAATCTTCTCGCGGGTCAGGGCCGCGCCGCCGCCTTTGATCAGGTTCAGGTGCTCGTCGCTTTCATCGGCGCCGTCGACGTAGAACTCCAGGTCGCTCACGGTGTTGAGCTCGTACACCGGAATGCCATGGCCCTTGAGGCGGGCGGCGGTGGCTTCGGAACTGGCCACGGCGCCGTCGAACGCGCCCTTGTGCTGGGCCAGTGCGTCGATAAAGCAGTTGGCGGTGGAACCGGTGCCGACACCGACGATGCTCTTGTCGTCGAGTTTAGGAAGGATTAAATCGACAGCGGCCTGGGCCACTGCCTGTTTGAGTTGATCCTGGGTCATGCGGGCTCCGGAACGGGCGGGGAATTAACGAGGGCGGCGAGTATAACCCAACAAAACCTCGGGATTCGTGTGGTCGCCCGGCCAAACGCTGGGTTAGACTCCTTGGCCCTGCCCAACCCGTGAAGTAGATGCCTGCCGATGCTTGAACACTACGTCAAAAAAATCCTCACCTCGCGTGTTTACGACATCGCCGTGGAAACCCCCTTGCAGACTGCCCGCCAGCTCTCCGAGCGGCTGGGTAACAAGATTTGGCTCAAGCGCGAAGACTTGCAGCCGGTGTTCTCGTTCAAGATTCGCGGCGCCTACAACAAGCTGACCCAGCTCAGTGCCGAAGAACGTGCACGCGGCGTCGTCACCGCGTCGGCCGGCAACCATGCCCAGGGCCTGGCCCTGGCGGCCAAGGTGCTGGGGGTGAAAGCCACCATCGTGATGCCCAAGACCACCCCGGAGATCAAGGTCGAAGGCGTGCGCTCCCGGGGCGGCAAAGTGGTGCTGCACGGTGATTCCTTTCCGGAAGCCCTGGCCTACTCGCTCAAGCTGGTCGACGAAAAAGGCTACGTGTACATCCACCCCTACGATGATCCGCACACCATTGCCGGGCAGGGCACCGTGGCGATGGAAATCCTGCGCCAGCACCCAGGGCCGCTGGACGCGATTTTCGTACCGGTGGGCGGCGGCGGTCTGATCGCCGGGATTGCGGCGTATGTGAAATACCTGCGCCCGGAGATCAAGATCATCGGCGTGGAACCGGACGACTCCAACTGCCTGCAAGCCGCCATGGCGGCGGGCGAGCGCGTGGTATTGCCGACCGTGGGCATCTTCGCCGACGGCGTGGCGGTGGCGCAGATCGGCCAGCACACCTTCGACATTTGCAAAGACTACGTGGATGAAGTGATCACCGTCAGCACCGATGAAATCTGTGCGGCGATCAAGGACATCTACGATGACACCCGCTCCATCACCGAGCCGGCGGGTGCACTGGGCGTGGCCGGGATCAAAAAGTACGTCGAGACCCGCGGTGTCAGCGGCCAGACCTTTGTCGCCATTGACTCGGGCGCCAACGTCAACTTCGACCGTTTGCGCCATGTGGCCGAGCGCGCCGAACTGGGTGAAGGCCGTGAAGCCATTATCGCGGTGACCATCCCCGAGCGGCCGGGCAGCTTCAAGGCCTTCTGCGAAGCGGTGGGCAAACGCCAGATCACCGAATTCAATTACCGCTACCACTCCGGCAGCGAAGCGCACATTTTCGTCGGCGTGCAGACCCACCCGGAGAACGACCCGCGCAGCGCGTTGGTGGCCAGTTTGACCAGCCAGGGTTTCCCGGTGCTGGACCTTACCGAGAACGAACTGGCCAAGTTGCACATTCGCCATATGGTCGGCGGGCATGCGGCCAAAGTCAGCGACGAGTTGGTGTTTCGCTTCGAATTCCCGGAGCGGCCGGGGGCGTTGTTCAACTTTCTCCACAAGCTCGGCGGGCGCTGGAACATCTCGATGTTCCACTACCGCAACCACGGCGCGGCTGACGGCCGAGTGGTGGCGGGCTTGCAAGTACCGGCGGACGAGCGCCACTTGGTGCCTGCCGCGTTGGCGCAAATCGGTTACCCGTACTGGGATGAAAGCGAAAACCCGGCTTACCAGCTGTTCCTCGGTTGAGCGACTACGCTGACTGAGCGGCCTATAAGGAATAGAGACCATGGAAACGCTGACCACCCTCAAGGTGATCCACATCACCGCCACCGTATTGCTGCTGCTCAGCGGCCTGGGCCTGGCGGTATTGGCGTGGCGTAAACGCAGCGCCGGCCCGGCCGCGACCGTGCAGCGCCCCTGGGCATTTGTATGGCTGCTGATGGGGATTTGCCTGGTGAGCATGCCCTTCACCGGCTGGTGGCTGGTGCACCTGCTCGGCTGGCCATTGGGGCAAACCTGGATCTTGGGCTCCAGCATCCTCTACACCGTGGCGGCGCTGGCCTGGTTCTGGCTGGTGGCGCGGCTCAATCGGCTGCGCAAGGGCGAGGGCGGGAGCCTGAATTTCACCCTGGTGCTGGCGGTGGTCAGCCTGGTGGGGTTTGTGGCGATTGCAGGGCTGATGGGCGCCAAGCCGGTTTAAAGCGTTAGACCGCGTCGCGTTCATCGCAGGCAAGCCAGCTCCCACAGGGGAATGCATTCCAAATGTGGGAGCTGGCTTGCCTGCGATAGCGTCATCAGCTGCGCAGTGTAATCACCGGCCAACCACGCTTTTCAGCCTCGGCGCGCAAATTCTGATCCGGATCCACTGCCACCGGGTGCGTCACCTGCTCCAGCAACGGCAAATCATTCATCGAATCGCTGTAGAAGTAGCTGTCTTCCAGGCTATGCCCGGTTTCTTCCAACCAGCGGTTCAAACGCGTCACCTTGCCTTCACGAAAGCACGGCACATCAGTGCTGCGCCCGGTATAGCGGCCATCCACCATTTCGCACTCGGTGGCGATCAGGGTCTCGACGCCCAGGCGTTCGGCAATCGGCGCGGTGACGAAGCGGTTGGTGGCGGTGATGATCACCAGCTTGTCACCGGCGGCGCGGTGCCTGGCCAGCAGTTCAACGGCCTTCGGGAGCATGATGGGCTCGATGCAGTCGCGCATGTAGTCGTTGTGCCACGCGTCCAGCTGGGCCATCTCGGTGCGGCCGAGGATTTCCAGGCAGAAGTTCAAGTAGGCGGCGTTATCCAGCCGGCCGGCCAGGTAGTCCTGGTAGAACTCGTCGTTGCGGGCCTTGTAGGCTACCGCGTCGAGAATTCCGCGTTCACACAGGTAATCGCCCCAGGCGTGATCGCTGTCACCGCCCAGAAGGGTATTGTCCAAGTCGAATAAAGCCAGGCGCATTGCAGTTACTCGCTGAAAAGTCTGTAAAAAGGCGTCCAGAATACGGTCTTTTCACAAGAGTGCACATAAGGTAAGAAGCCTCGTTGCCGCTGGAACAACCTTTGTGGAACAATGCGGCGACATGCGTTTGCGAGGTTGTTGCCGTGATCGACCCCGATGGTTTCCGTCCTAATGTCGGCATTATTCTGACGAATGATGCCGGACAGGTGCTATGGGCTCGCCGAATCAACCAAGATGCCTGGCAGTTTCCTCAAGGTGGAATCAACCCCGACGAAACCCCTGAAGACGCCTTGTACCGTGAGTTGAACGAAGAAGTCGGCCTTGAGCGCGAAGATGTACAAATTCTGGCCTGTACCCGTGGCTGGTTGCGCTATCGTTTGCCGCAACGCCTGGTGCGTACCCACAGCCAACCGCTGTGCATCGGCCAGAAGCAGAAATGGTTTCTTTTGCGCCTGATCTCCAACGAGCAGCGGGTGCGGATGGATTTGACCGGTAAACCGGAGTTCGATGGCTGGCGCTGGGTCAGCTATTGGTATCCGTTGGGCCAGGTGGTGACATTCAAGCGCGAGGTTTATCGTCGCGCTCTCAAAGAGCTTGCCCCGCGCCTTTTAGCGCGCGACTGACGACGGAGTTCGACCCCGAGCCATGCTCAATACGCTGCGCAAGATCGTCCAGGAAGTTAACTCCGCCAAGGATCTCAAGGCGGCGTTGGGGATTATTGTGTTGCGCGTCAAGGAAGCCATGGGCAGCCAGGTCTGCTCGGTTTACCTGCTGGACCCCGAGACCAACCGTTTTGTGCTGATGGCCACGGAGGGCTTGAACAAGCGCTCCATCGGCAAGGTCAGCATGGCGCCCAATGAAGGTCTGGTGGGCCTGGTGGGGACGCGTGAAGAACCCCTGAACCTCGAGAACGCGGCCGATCACCCGCGTTATCGCTACTTTGCCGAAACCGGCGAAGAGCGCTACGCCTCGTTCCTTGGTGCGCCGATCATTCACCACCGCCGCGTTGTCGGCGTGTTGGTTATCCAGCAAAAAGAGCGTCGCCAGTTCGACGAAGGCGAAGAAGCCTTCCTGGTGACCATGAGCGCGCAACTGGCCGGGGTTATCGCCCACGCCGAAGCGACCGGCTCGATTCGCGGCCTGGGGCGCCAGGGCAAGGGTATCCAGGAAGCCAAGTTCGTCGGCGTACCGGGTTCGCCAGGCGCTGCGGTGGGTACCGCGGTGGTCATGCTGCCGCCAGCCGACCTCGATGTGGTGCCGGACAAGACCGTCAGTGACATCGACGCCGAAATCAAACTGTTCAAGACCGCCCTCGAAGGCGTGCGCGCCGACATGCGCAACCTGTCGACCAAGCTGGCCACCCAGCTGCGCCCCGAAGAGCGTGCGCTGTTTGACGTGTACCAGATGATGCTCGACGACGCGTCCCTGGGTAACGAAGTCAAGACTGTGATCAAGACCGGCCAGTGGGCCCAGGGCGCGTTACGCCAGGTGGTCACCGATCACGTCAACCGTTTCGAAATGATGGACGACGCCTACCTGCGCGAGCGCGCATCGGATGTGCGCGACCTGGGGCGACGTCTGTTGGCGTACCTGCAGGAAGACCGCAGCACCAACATGGTCTTCCCCGATAACACCATCCTGGTCAGTGAAGAGTTGACCGCCACCCAGCTTGGCGAAGTGCCTGAAGGCAAGCTGGTGGGCTTGGTTTCGGTATTGGGTTCGGGTAACTCCCACGTGGCGATCCTGGCCCGGGCCATGGGTATCCCGACGGTGATGGGCCTGGTGGACCTGCCGTACTCCAAGGTCGATGGCATCGACATGATCGTCGATGGGCATCGCGGCGAGGTGTTCACCAACCCCAGCGACGTGCTGCGCAAGCAATACGCCGAGGTGGTGGAAGAAGAGAAGCAACTGGCCCAGGGCCTGGATTCGCTGCGCGAGCTGCCGTGTGTGACCCCCGATGGCCACCGGGTACCGCTGCTGGTCAACACTGGCCTGCTGGCGGATGTAGCCCGTGCGCAACAGCGCGGCGCCGAAGGGGTGGGGCTGTACCGCACCGAAGTGCCGTTCATGATCAACCAGCGTTTCCCGAGCGAGAAGGAGCAGCTGGCGATTTATCGCGAGCAACTGCAAGCCTTCCACCCGTTACCGGTGACGATGCGCAGCCTGGATATTGGCGGCGACAAGTCACTGTCCTATTTCCCCATCAAGGAAGACAACCCCTTCCTTGGCTGGCGCGGTATTCGCGTTACCCTCGACCATCCCGAAATCTTCCTCGTCCAGACCCGCGCCATGCTCAAGGCCAGCGAGGGCTTGAACAACCTGCGCATCCTGCTGCCGATGATCTCCGGCACCCATGAGCTGGAAGAAGCCCTGCACCTGATCCACCGCGCGTGGGGCGAAGTGCGCGATGAAGGCGCCGATGTGCCGATGCCGCCGATTGGCGTGATGATCGAAATACCGGCGGCGGTGTACCAGGCCAAGGAACTGGCGCGGCAGGTGGACTTCCTGTCGGTAGGCTCCAACGACCTGACCCAGTACCTGCTGGCCGTGGACCGTAACAACCCACGGGTGGCCGACCTCTACGACTACCTGCACCCGGCGGTGCTGCAAGCGCTGCAACACGTGGTGCGCGACGCCCATGCCGAAGGCAAGCCGGTGAGTATCTGCGGCGAAATGGCCGGCGACCCGGCGGCGGCGGTGCTGTTGATGGCGATGGGCTTTGACAGCCTGTCGATGAACGCCACCAACTTGCCGAAAGTGAAGTGGATGCTGCGCCAGGTGGAATTGAGCAGGGCCAAGGATTTGCTCGCCGAGTTGATGACCATCGACAACCCGCAAGTTATCCACAGCTCGCTGCAATTGGCGCTGAAAAACCTGGGGTTGACCCGGATGATCAACCCGGCCTCGGCCAAAACCCTGTAGGAGCGAGCTTCTAGCAGATCGTTCCCGCGCTCTGCGTGGGAAGGCAGCCCTGGACGCTCCGCGTCGGCTTTTAGAGCGTGACGCAGAGCGTCACAAGAGGCGTTCCCACGCAGAGCGTGGGAACGATCAAAGACCGAGGCGCCTTCATCGCAGGCAAGCCAGCTCCCACCTGTGGAATGCATTCCCCTGTGGGAGCTGGCTTGCCTGCGATAGCGGTGGTCCAAGCAGCGCTAAAACATCAGGTCCACCTCACCCAGCCGCCCCCCGTGCGGGCCAAAGCTGCGCTCCAGCATCCGCCGCGTCCCATCGGCATTCACGATCAGCGCTGTGCTCGCCCGTGTCCCATAACTGGGGCTGGCGATAAACACGCTCGACAGCAGGCTTTCGGTCGCCAGGCCTACGCCGGTGTCCGGCAGCTCAGCAAACGGCGCGGTCTGCGGGTCGCTGAGAATCCCCAGCAGTGCCTCAGGCTCGGGGTTCTCCAGCACGGCGCTGAACGCTGCTTTGGCCTTCACCAGCTTCGGCCATGGCGTATCCAGCCCGGCATTGGATAATCCATACACCCCAGCCTTCAGCAACGTCGGCTCGGTGTCATTGGCGTTGTAGTGCCACAGCTCATCCTGCGTGCCCACCAGCAGGTTGAACCCGGCATATTCAATCGAGCGGCCGTTCACATCGGCCAAATAATCGTCGATCGGCAGCGAACCGCTGAGAAACCGCGCAACCAGTTCGCCGCGAGACTTGCGTGCCGGTGGCTGGTGCGGGTCGCGGATGTTGGTCAAGGCGGCAAAGCGCCCATCCGCGTTCACCCCCAGCCAGGTGCCCCCGGCCTCCTGATCGCGACCGGCATAAACCTGGGGCACATCCGCCCACTGGGCCAGCGGCAGGCTGGGGCGGGCGTAGAACTCATCGCGGTTGGCCGCGACGATCAGCGGTTGGGCATGGCCCGGTCGCCAGGCGAAAACAATCAGGCACATTGGGTGACCCCTTTTGTGTTTTTGCCACTCTACCCACAGACGCGCCGGTGTTCCATCGTCTCGAAGTTGGGCCGTGCACCTCTGATCCGTTAACATGCCGGGCTATTTGGCGTGTATGTGAACTTCTTAATTTGATCTCGCCGCTGTAACGCAGGCTTAATCGCACATCGGCATGGTCCGGTGCGTCATGACTAAATGTTTTAACGAGGAGTCGCAATGCTGCCTTACCCGCAGATCGACCCGGTGGCCCTGGCCATCGGTCCGCTGAAAATCCATTGGTACGGGTTGATGTACCTGATCGGCATCGGCGGCGCCTGGCTGTTGGCTTCCCGGCGCCTGAACCGTTTCGACCCGACCTGGACCAAGGAGAAGCTCTCCGACATGGTGTTCTGGATGTCGATGGGGGTGATCGTCGGCGGGCGCCTGGGGTATGTGCTGTTCTACGACCTGTCTGCGTATCTCGCCAACCCGACCCTGATCTTCGAAGTGTGGAAGGGCGGCATGGCGTTCCACGGCGGGTTTATCGGCGTGATGATCGCCGCCTGGTGGTTTGGCCGGCGCAATGGCAAGTCGTTCTTCCAGCTGATGGACTTCGTCGCCCCCTTCGTGCCGATCGGCCTGGGTGCTGGGCGCATTGGTAACTTTATCAACGCCGAGCTGTGGGGCAAGCCGACCGACGTGCCGTGGGCGATGGTGTTCCCGCCGTTCAGCGACCCGGCGCAACTGCCGCGCCACCCGTCGCAGCTGTACCAGTTCGCATTGGAAGGTGTGGCGCTGTTCCTTATTCTCTATATCTTCTCGCGCAAGCCACGCCCAACCATGGCCGTGTCGGGCATGTTCGCGCTGTTCTACGGGATTTTCCGCTTTATCGTCGAATTCGTACGGGTACCGGATGCGCAGTTGGGCTACCTGGCATGGGGCTGGCTGACCATGGGTCAGGTGCTTAGCTTGCCAATGATCCTGGCGGGCCTGGGCATGCTGTGGTGGGCGTACAATCGCCCGCAGCCGCTGAAGAACGCCGCGCTTTAAATTCGAATGCCAGGACCAGGAGGTCTTGGCTTCAACGATACGGGTAAAAACATGAAGCAATATCTCGAACTGCTGCAGGACGTCGTGACCAATGGCCTGACCAAGGGCGACCGCACGGGCACCGGCACCAAGGCTGTGTTTGCGCGTCAGTATCGGCATAACCTGGCCGACGGCTTCCCGCTGCTGACCACCAAGAAGCTGCACTTCAAAAGCATCGCCAACGAACTGATCTGGATGTTGAGCGGCAACACCAACATCAAGTGGCTCAACGAAAATGGCGTGAAGATCTGGGATGAGTGGGCCACCGAAGACGGCGACCTGGGCCCGGTCTACGGCGAGCAGTGGACCGCCTGGCCGACCAAGGACGGCGGCACGATCAACCAGATCGACTACATGGTGCACACGCTCAAGACCAACCCCAACAGCCGCCGCATCCTGTTCCACGGCTGGAACGTCGAATACCTGCCGGACGAAACCCAGAGCCCGCAGGAAAACGCGCGTAACGGCAAGCAAGCCCTGCCGCCGTGCCATTTGCTGTACCAGGCGTTCGTGCATGACGGCCATCTGTCGATGCAGCTGTATATCCGCAGCTCCGACGTATTCCTGGGGCTGCCGTACAACACTGCCGCGCTGGCGTTGCTGACCCACATGCTGGCCCAGCAGTGCGACCTGATCCCCCACGAGATCATCGTCACCACGGGCGACACCCACGCCTACAGCAACCACATGGAACAGATCCAGACCCAGTTGGCGCGTACGCCGAAAAAACTGCCGGAACTGGTGATCAAGCGCAAGCCTGCGTCGATCTACGACTACAAGTTCGAAGATTTTGAGATTGTGGGCTACGACGCCGACCCAAGCATCAAGGCCGACGTGGCTATCTAGAGCCTGTTGCGGTCAGAAACTGTGGGAGCTGGCTTGCCTGCGATAGTGGAGTGTCAGGCGACATCAATGTCGCGGGCCCGCCGCTATCGCAGGCAAGCCAGCTCCCACATAGGTTTGGTGTTCGCTTGAGTTAATGGCCGTGGCTTCTGCCCACATGCGAAGGCTCGGCCTCGCTGGCCGCAATCCCGCCGCTGACTTCCAACTGCTGCAAGATCCCGCACTGGTTCCCACCGCCGCAACGTTGGCGCAGGTCCAGCAGTTGTTCCTGCAAGGCCAACAACCCGTCGATCCGCGCTTTCACATGGTGGATATGCTCGTCGATCAAGGCATTCACGCTTTCGCATTGGTCCTGGGGGCTGTCGCGCAGACCCAGCAGGCTGCGGATTTCTTCGAGGGTCATGTCCAGGCTGCGGCAGTTGCGAATAAAGGTCAGCCGCTCGGTGTGCGCCTGGGTGTACACGCGGTAGTTGCCGTCGGTGCGTGCCGGGGGCGGCAGCAGGTTTTCCTTCTCGTAATAACGGATGGTTTCCACCGGGCAATCGGTGAGTTTGGCCAGTTCGCCGATCTTCATCGCAGCAATCTCCAAATGGGCGCTTGACCCTATAGTGGCTACAGGGTCTTTACTTGGCAACAGGCACCTTTACGGACGCGACCTGATGAGCCACTCCATTCATACCCCGCACAAGCACGACCACAAGCATGATCACGATCACGATCACGATCATGACCACGGCCATGATCACAAACATGACCATGGGCCCGCCAAACTCACGCCTGTGGATAACCACGGCCATTCCGGCTCCTGCTGCTCCGGCGCTGCCGGGCCTGCCATCGTGACCCTGAGCGAGGCACCCACCGCCGGCTCGCGCCTGAGCACCTTCCGTATCGAGGCCATGGACTGCCCTACCGAGCAGACGCTGATCCAGAACAAGCTGGGCAAGCTCGCTGGCGTGCAGCAACTGGAATTCAACCTGATCAACCGCATCCTCGGCGTCACCCATGACCTGCCGAACACCGCGCCGATCATTGAGGCAATCAAGTCCATCGGCATGCAGGCCGACCCTATCGAAGAAGGCAGCCCCGCTGCCGCGCCGCCCGCCAAGAAACATTGGTGGCCGCTGGCGGTGTCGGGCGTGGGTGCCCTGGGGGCCGAGGTGCTGCACTTCACCGGTGTGGCGCCCACCTGGGTAATCGCGCTGGTGGCGTTGGTGTCGATTCTCAGCGGCGGCCTTACCACCTACAAGAAGGGCTGGATTGCCCTGAAGAACTTCAACCTCAATATCAATGCCTTGATGAGCATCGCGGTGACGGGCGCGATCCTGATTGGCCAGTGGCCCGAAGCGGCGATGGTGATGTTCCTGTTCACCGTGGCCGAGTTGATCGAGGCCAAGTCCCTGGACCGTGCGCGCAACGCCATCAGCGGCCTGATGCAGATGACTCCGGAACAGGCCACGGTGCGCCAGGCTGACGGTTCCTGGCTGGAACAGGAGGTCAAAAGCATTGATCTTGGGGCGATTGTGCGGGTAAAGCCTGGCGAGCGCATCGGGCTCGACGGGGAAGTCACGGCCGGCCAGTCCACCATCGACCAGGCACCGATCACCGGGGAAAGCCTGCCGATAGAAAAAACCGTGGGCGATAAAGTGTTTGCCGGCACCATCAACCAGGCCGGCGCCCTGGAGTACAAGGTCACCGCCGCGGCCAACAACTCCACGCTGGCGCGGATCATTCACGCCGTGGAACAGGCGCAAGGGGCACGGGCGCCAACCCAGCGCTTTGTTGACAGTTTCTCCAAGGTCTACACCCCGGCTGTCTTCCTGTTTGCCCTCGGTGTGGCGGTGATTCCGCCGCTGTTCATGGCGGGCGTGTGGTTTGACTGGATCTACCGCGCCCTCGTGCTGCTGGTGGTGGCCTGCCCTTGTGCCTTGGTGATCTCCACCCCGGTGACCATTGTCAGCGGCCTGGCGGCAGCGGCGCGCAAAGGCATCCTGATCAAGGGCGGCGTGTACCTGGAGGGCGGCTACAAGCTCGACTACCTGGCCCTCGACAAGACCGGCACCATCACCCACGGCAAACCGGTGCAAACCGACTACCTGCCGCTGTTCCCGAACATCGAAGACAGCGCGCCGGCCCTGGCGGCCAGCTTGGCATCGCGCTCCGATCACCCGGTGTCCCTGGCGATTGCCAACGCAGCTGTGGATAAAAACCTGTCGACTCACGCTGTGGATAACTTCGAGGCCCTGGCCGGGCGCGGTGTGCGGGGTGATATCAACGGCCAGACCTATCACCTGGGTAACCACCGCCTGGTGGAAGACCTGGGCTTGTGCTCAGAGGCGTTGGAAGAAAAACTCTTCGCCCTGGAAAAACAAGGCAAGTCCGTGGTGTTGCTGTTGGACAAGTCTGGCCCGCTGGCGCTGTTTGCCGTGGCCGACACGGTCAAGGAGAGCAGCCGCGAAGCTATTCAGCAGTTGCACGACCTGGGCATCAAGACCCTGATGCTCACCGGCGACAACACCCACACTGCCAAGGCCATTGCGGCCCAGGTGGGTATCGACCAGGCCCAGGGCGACCTGTTGCCCACCGACAAACTGCAAGCCATCGAAACCCTCTACAGCCAGGGCCGTCGGGTGGGCATGGTCGGTGACGGTATCAACGACGCCCCGGCCCTGGCCCGTGCCGAGATCGGCTTCGCCATGGCCGCGGCGGGCACCGACACCGCTATCGAGACCGCCGACGTGGCGCTGATGGACGATGATTTGCGCAAGATTCCGGCTTTCATTCGGTTGTCGCGGCAAACGTCGAGTATCCTCAAGCAGAACATCGCCCTGGCGCTGGTGATCAAGGCGATCTTCCTGGCCGTCACGTTCATGGGCATGGCGACCATGTGGATGGCGGTCTTCGCCGACATGGGCGTGAGCCTGCTGGTGGTGTTCAATGGCCTGCGCCTGGTGCGCAAATAGCGGATGAGAGGGTGGTGTGCTGAGTGCTGAGTTAAAGGCGTTTTTCATGGTCGCCCGCCTGGGCAGCATTACCCAGGCGGCGAAGAAACTCGGCTTGAGCCAGCCCACGGTGACCACCCAGATTCGCAACCTCGAAGGCCACTACGGCGTCGAGTTGTTCTACCGTGGCGGCCGCCGCCTCACCGTCAGCGACGAAGGCGCGCGGCTGTTGCCGATGGTCAAGGCGCTGTTGCAGCAGGAAGCGGATATCGAGTTTTTCCTGCGCAACAACGGCCAGGTCCAGGGTGCGCTGAGAATTGCAGCAACGGCGCCGTATTACATCCTCGATCTGGTCAAAGCTTTTCGTGAGCGACTGCCCCAGGTGGAAGTCTCGGTGGAAATCGGCAATTCCCAACAGGTGCTTGAGGCGTTGGACGATTACCGCGTCGATGTCGCGGCCTCATCGCAATTGCTGGAAGATGCCCGTCTGATCCGCCGCGTGCTGGGCACGGACCCGCTGGTGCTGGCGGTGCACCGCAATCACCCGTTGGCCAAGCTCGATCACGTACCGTTGAGCGCGCTTATCGGGCACACCTTGCTGATGCGTGAAGCGGGCTCCACCACCCGCCGGCTGACGGAAGAGATGTTGAAGAACGCCGGCGTGGGGTACGGGCCGTTGCTGGAGATTGGCAGCCGTGAGTCGATTCGCGAGGCGGTGCTGCGCAACATCGGCATTAGCATCATCGCCCGCCAGGAAGTGCCCCATGACCCGCAGTTGCGCGTGCTGACCATCGAGGATGCACCGCAGATTCCGGAGTATCTGTATTGCCTCAAGGAGCGCAAAGGTGCGCGCCTGCCGGCGGCTTTCCTTGGCCTGGCCCAGGAAATGTCACCCCTCTGATCGTTCCCACGCTCCGCGTGGGAACGCCGCCCAGGACACTCCGCGTCCGTGACGCGGAGCGTCACTAGAGACATTCCCACGCAGAGCGTGGGAACGATCATGAGTCCTACACAAATCCACCAATACCACTATCACCTCCTTTTGCCTTCCTGCCACACCCGCTACGCATTCCCTCTCTAGCATGGCCTTCATCCGTTCGATGAGGTGCCACCATGCACACAGCCCTGACCCAACCCGGCGCACCGATGAAAGTGCGCGCAATCCAGAAACGCTTTGGCGCCTTCACCGCGCTGGACAACGTCTCCCTGGACGTCGCCGCCGGCGAGCTGGTGTGCCTGCTGGGCCCGTCCGGCTGTGGCAAGACCACGCTGCTGCGCTGCATCGCCGGCCTGGAGCGCCAGGACAGCGGTGAGCTTTACCTGGGCGAGCGGGACGTGTCCCTGCTGCCACCCCAGGCGCGGGACTACGGCATCCTGTTCCAGTCCTATGCGTTGTTTCCCAACCTCAGCGTTGAAGCGAACATCGGCTACGGCCTTACGGGCAGCGGCCGCGATGAAGTGCGCAAGCGGGTCGCGCAGATGCTTGAGCTGGTGGGCCTGGTGGGCAGCGAAAAGAAGTACCCCGGCCAACTCTCCGGCGGCCAGCAACAGCGCGTCGCCCTGGCCCGCGCACTGGCGCCGGCGCCGTCGTTATTGCTGTTGGATGAGCCGATGTCGGCCCTCGATGCCCGCGTGCGCGAGCACCTGTGCACCGAACTGCGCCAACTGCAGCGGCGCCTGGGCATCACCACCTTGATGGTGACCCACAACCAGGACGAAGCCATGTTGATGGCCGACCGCATTGCCGTGATGAACAACGGTAAGGTCGAGCAGTACGCCACGCCCCAGGAAATCTACGACCGCCCGGCCACGCCGTTCGTGGCGGAGTTTGTCGGCCAGGGCAACTGGTTGCCGTTCAGCCGTAACAGCGCCAGCCATGCCCAGGTGGGTGGGTTGAACATGCGCCTGGCTGAGGACGCGGGTGTCGCCCAATCGGGCCGCTTGTTCTGCCGCCCGGAAGCGATCTGCGTCAACCCGCCGGTGCATGAAGAAAACCTGTTCCCGGCCAAGGTTCGCGAGATCACCTTCCTCGGCAACCGCTGCCGCATGAGCTTTGAGCTGGAGCAGTTGCCAGGCCATCCGTTGCTGGCTGAACTGGCGCCGGAAGCCATGCCGCGCCTGGGTGCACAGGATATCTGGGTGGCGTTGCCGCCGCGCAGCCTGCAGGTGTTTGCCTGAGATGGGGGCGGTGATGACATTGCCGGTACCGCGCCAGGTGTCCCGCGCCGAGTGGGGCGACCGCCTCTTTGTGGTCGGCGGCAAATGGCTCTGGCTGGGCCTGTTGGTGGTGGCGGTGCTGTTGCCGCTGTTGGCGATCTTCTGGCGCGGCTTCAGCAGCGAAGCCGGGCAGGGCGGTGGGCTGGTGGCAGCACGCGAACTACTGAGTAGCGCCAACTTCCACTGGTTGCTGGGTAATAGCCTGAAAGTTTCCCTCAGCGTGGCGGCCATCGTCGTGCCGCTGGCCTACTTGTTTGCCTATGCCCTGCAACGCACGCTGATCCCCGGCAAGTCCATCTGGCGCGGCCTGTCCTTGCTGCCGTTGATGGCGCCGTCGATGTTGCCGGGCATTGCCCTGGTCTATTTGTTCGGCAACCAGGGCCTCCTGCGCGGCTTGTTCTCGGAGAATATCTATGGGTTCTGGGGCATTGTGCTCGGTGAGGTGATCTACACCTTTCCCCATGCCTTGATGATTTTGCTGTCGGCGTTGTCCCTGGCGGATGCGCGTTTGTTCGACGCCGCTTCGAGCATGGGCGCCAGCCCGGCCCGGGCGTTTCGCAGCATTACCTGGCCGGCCACGCGCCAGGCGGTGTTCGCCGCGTTTTGCCTGGTGTTCACCCTGACCATCACCGACTTCGGGGTACCGGTGGTGGTGGGCGGCGATTACCAGGTGCTGGCGCTGGAGGCCTACAAGGCCGTGGTGGGCCAGCAACAGTTCGGTCGCGGCGCGTTGATCGGCATGGTGTTGCTGCTGCCGGCGCTGTTCAGCTTTGGCGTGGATGCGTGGTTGCGCCGTCGGCATGGCGACGCGATGAGCGGCCGCGCCCAGGTGTTCCAGCCAGCGCCATCGCGGCTGCGCGACGGCTGCTACCTGGCCATCGTGCTGCTGATCTGCGCGGCGTTGCTGCTGGTGTTCGGCATGGCGGTGTACTCCTCGCTGGTGAAATTCTGGCCGTACAACCTGTCGCTGTCGCTCAACCACTACCAGTTCGAAGACACCGCCGGCGGCGGCTGGTTGGCCTATCGCAACAGCCTGACCATGGCGCTGTGCACCGCGTTGATCGGCAGCGTGCTGATTTTCACCGGCGCCTACCTGATGGAAAAGACCAAGGGCCAGAAGAACCTCAACCTGGCGCTGCGCATGCTCAGCTTCGTGCCGATGGCCGTGCCGGGCCTGGTCCTGGGGCTGGGCTACGTGTTCTTCTTCAACCTCAACGGCAACCCGCTGCATGTGTTGTACGGCAGCATGGCGTTGCTGGTGGTGTGCACCATTGCGCACTACCTGACCACCGCGCAGATGACTGCAACCACCGCCTTGCGCCAGTTGGACGCCGAGTTCGAAGCCGCCGCGTTGTCCCTCAAGGCACCGTTGTACCGCCATTATCTGCGCGTCACGGTGCCGATCTGTCTGCCGGCGCTGCTGGACATCCTGCGCTACCTGTTTGTCTCGGCGATGACCACCGTGTCCGCCGCGATTTTCCTCTACAGCCCCGACACCATCCTCGCCGCGGTCGCGGTGCTGAACATGGACGACGCCGGCAATGTGGGCGGCGCGGCGGCCATGTCGACCCTGATCCTGTTCACCTCGGCCAGCGTCTCGCTGCTGCTGGCGTGGGCTTCACGTGGCGCGCTGCGCCGCTCCCAAGCCTGGCGCCAGCGCGCACCTGGCCAATAAACATCCCTGAAGGAGGTGCTCCATGTTCAAGCCCCTGGCGCTGGTCGCTGCAGTCCTCACGGCATTCAGCCTGAATGCTTTGGCCAAGACCGAGTTGACGGTGTACACGGCCCTTGAAGCCGAGCAATTGAAGACCTACAAAAAAGCTTTCGAACAGGCCAACCCCGACGTCGAGATCAAGTGGGTGCGCGACTCCACCGGCATCATCACCGCCAAACTGCTGGCCGAGAAAGACCGCCCCCAGGCTGACGTGGTGTGGGGCCTGGCCGCCTCCAGCCTGGCGATCCTCGATCAGCAAGGCATGCTCGACAACTACGCGCCCAAGGACTTGGACAAGATCGGCAAAAACTACCGCGACGCCGCCAACCCTCCGGCCTGGGTCGGCATGGACGTGTGGGCCGCCACCCTCTGCTTCAACACCGTCGAAGCCGAGAAGCAGGGCCTCACCAAACCGGTGAGCTGGCAGGACCTGACCAAGCCTGAATACAAGGGCAAGATCGTGATGCCTAACCCGGCGTCTTCAGGCACCGGCTTCCTGGATGTCAGCGCCTGGCTCCAGACCTTCGGCGAGAAGCAAGGCTGGCAGTACATGGACGACTTGCACCAGAACATCGGCCAGTACGTTCACTCCGGCTCCAAGCCGTGCAAGTTGGCGGCGTCCGGTGAGTTTCCGATTGGTATTTCCTTCGAATACCCGGCGGTTCAGCTCAAGCGCCAGGGCGCGCCGCTGGACATCATCCTGCCCAAGGAAGGCCTGGGCTGGGACATCGAAGCCACCGCCGTGATCAAAGGCACGGCCCATGCCGAGGCGGCGAAAAAACTCGCTGACTTCTCCGCCAGCACCGCGGCGATGGATCTGTACAAGGACAACTTCGCCGTGCTCGCCCAACCGGGAATCGCCAAGCCACAGACCGAATTGCCGGCCGACTATGAGCAACGGTTGATCAAGAACGACTTTGTCTGGGCTTCCAAGAACCGTGACAGCATCTTGGCCGAATGGCGTAAGCGTTATGACGGCAAGTCGGAAAAACAGTAACCGATCGTTCCCACGCTCCGCGTGGTAACGCCGCTCTGGACGCTCCGCGTCCGCTTTTAAAGGTCGTGACGCGGAGCGTCACCGGATGAATTCCCACGCGGAGCGCGGGAACCAGAGGACAGTATGAGTAGTGATCTGTTAGTCGTCGGCGCCGGCATCCTCGGTCTCTCCCACGCCTATGCCGCCGCCAGGCGCGGCCTCAAGGTCAAGGTGTTCGAGCGAAGCGCCACGCCATTGGGCGCCTCAGTGCGCAACTTCGGCCAGGCGCTGGTCACCGGTCAACCACCAGGGCCAATGCTCGACCTGGCGCGGGAAAGCCGCGAAATATGGGGCCAGTGGGCGCAAGCGGCGGGCCTGGCGCTCAAACGCAATGGCTCGTACCTGTTCGCCCGCACCGAAGCCGAAGAGCATCTGCTCGAAGCCTTCTGCGCCGGGCGCGCGCGGGAGCACGGCTACAACGTCGAGCTGCTGCAGGGCGCTGTCATGAACGACCTGTACGCCGGCCAGTTCCGCCATCACCGCGCCGCACTGCATGGCAAGGACGACCAGCAACTGTATTCCCGCGAGGCCATCCCGGCGCTGATCCATTACCTGAGCCAGGCGCTTAACGTGGAGTTTCACTTCTCTACCCTGGTGCGCGAGGTTGAACCGGGCCAGTTGCACAGCACGGCAGGCCGCTTTCGCGGCGAGCAGATCATTGTTTGCTCCGGCCACGACTATCAAACCCTGCTGGCCGACGCCATCGCCGCGCTCAACCCGCAAACCTGTCGCCTGCAAATGCTGCGCGCCCGGCCAGTGCTCAACCTGAACCTGCAACATGCCTTGCTCACCGGCTTGAGCTGCGTGCACTACGGCGCCTTTGCCGACCTGCCGGAAGCGGCCGCCGTGCAGGCGCAGATCTTGCGCGAAACGCCGTACCTGCACGAGCACGGCATTCACCTGTTGATCAGCCCTACGCCCCATGGCGAGTTGATCATCGGTGACTCCCACCATTACGACAGCGATCCGTCGCCCTTCAACGCCGAGCAGGTGGATGACTGGCTGATCGAACTGGCGCAACAGACCCTGGGTTGCAAGGTCCAAGTGGTGGAGCGCTGGCAGGGCGTCTACGGTTCCCGCGGGCCTGGGCCGTTTTCGTTTGTGCAGGCGGCACCTGGCGTCAGCGCTGCCTTGATGCACACCGGCGTAGGGATGAGCGTGGGGCCGGCGATGGCCGAGCGTAATATCAGCACACTGTGGGGCGCGACGCGATGAGCCCGGAACAGGCGATTGCCCAGGTGTTTGGCTTGTACGAGCAACATGGCACGGCTGACTACATCGGCGAGCCGGTGTCGCAAATCGAGCACATGTCCCAGGCCGCGCAATTGGCCATGGCCGAAGGTTTTGACGACGAGGTGGTGCTGGCGGCGTTTTTCCACGACATCGGCCATCTCTGCGGCCAGGGCGGCGCGAACATGGGCGGTTATGGCGTGGTCAGCCACGAGCGGCTGGGCGCCGATTACCTGCGCCGGGCAGGCTTCAGCGAACGCCTGGCCAGGCTGGTGGAATACCACGTCCAGGCCAAGCGTTACCTGACCTTCAGCCAACCGGACTATTTCGCCCGCTTGAGCGAAGCCAGCCGTCGCACTCTGGCTTACCAAGGCGGCGTCATGAGCGCAGAAGAGGCTCGGACCTTTGAGCAAGACCCGTTGTATGCCGTGAGCTTGCGTATGCGCCACTGGGACGAGCAGGCCAAGCAAATGCAGGTGCCGGTGCTGGACCTTGAGGTGCTTAAGGCCAAGGCCCGGCAGGTGCTGATGACTGCTTAGGTCTCGTCGAGGCGCATGGCAAGGGCTTCGACCTGTTCTTGACGCTCGGCCTGGCTTAGTTTGGCGTGGGGATTGAGGGACGACCATTGCGGATAGGCGCGGGCCTTGTTCAAGGCGTCGGGCAGTTTGCCCTCGCGCCAGGTTTTGTCCTGGGGTGTGTCGACCTTGATGCTGTGCATTGCCGCATGGCCGCGCAGGTTCAGGGCCTTGAGCAACTGGCGCTGGCGCAGGGCGAGCAGGCGCAGCACGCTGTCATCGACGGTGAGTTCGCGTTGGCCCTTGATCTTGCCCATCAGGCGGCTGCCGTAGCTGCGCGCGGTTTGCAGCGCACCGCCGGCAATCGCGCCCGCCAGGGCAGCAGCGCCCAGCGTCAGGCCGCCGACCAGGAGGTCCACGCCCGCACCGGCGGCTGCGCCGGCGGCGATCCCGCCACCCACCCGCACGCCCAGTTGCTTGAGGGTTTCGGGGTTGAACAGGTCGTCGCCCCAGCGCCCATCCAGTAGCGGCAGGTCGCTGGCCGCCGCGTCCTGTGGGCGAAAGCCGTACAGCTTGAGCAGGGCATCAACACACTTTTGTTCCCGTTGGCGCACCGCTTTGCGCAGATCGCCGATGGCTTGCTGTTCATCTTCGGTGAGGACACTGCGACGGCAGGCCGCGCAGTCGATCAACAGTTCGGCGATCAAGCGGGCGGCGCTTTGCTGGCGAGCCTGGCGCTGGGCTTCTTGATCGAGGATCAGGCGTTCCAACTGCGGCCGTGAGTTTTCCAGCAGCAGGGCCAGGCTTTCATACAGCCGGCGTTCGCCGTCTTCGGGCGGTGCCACGCTGTCGAAACGCACCAGCGCATGCAGGCCGAGGCGGGCCAGGGCTTCGCGCCAGTCCGGTTCGCGGTGGTCGCTGCTGCTGACAAAGTTGAGCACCGGCAACAACGGTTTGCCACAACTGGCCAGCACTTGCAGCTCGTCACGGTACTTGGCCAGCACCGGCTCGCGAGCGTCGATCACGTACAAGCCGGCATCGGAGGCCAGCAACTGGCGCAACACCTTGGCTTCCTGTTCGAAACGCTGGCGCGCCTCGCTGCCTTCCAGGAAACGCGCCAGCCGCGCAGGGCCATCCAGGCGTTCGCCGGGGCGGTCGAGGCGCTCCAGGTAATCGAGCAGGGCGATGGCGTCTTCCAGGCCGGGGGTGTCGTACAGCTCCAGCAAGGCTTCGCCATCTACCGATAGGCGCGCACCTTCCACATGTCGCGTGGTACTGGGGCGGTGGGACACTTCGCCAAAGCCGACATCGCGGGTGAGGGTGCGCAACAGTGAGGTTTTGCCCACGTTGGTATGGCCGACCACGGCGAGTTTCAGCGGTTTAGTCATGACCGGTCTCCAGCCAGCTCAGCGGCGCACAATCGGCAAAAGACACTTCAAGCTGTCGCAACGCGGCATGCCAGTCGCCCAGGCGCTCGGCGTCCAGCGCCTGGCCCGGTGGTGCCTGCAGCAGCCATACGCGGGTGTCGGTGGCGCTGCGTGCCAGCTCGGCGATCAGCGCCAGGCTGCCACGGTCGGGCGAGCGGCGCGGGTCACAGGCGATGGCCAG
Source organism: Pseudomonas sp. KT_2_4 (assembly GCF_041410225.1). NCBI lineage: Bacteria > Pseudomonadati > Pseudomonadota > Gammaproteobacteria > Pseudomonadales > Pseudomonadaceae > Pseudomonas > Pseudomonas sp. KT_2_4. Next base: position 3,464,026 of record NZ_CP166962.1, on the reverse strand, counting down.
GCGCGCGGGTGGGAAACGGCTGAGTTGCTCCAGCAGTTTGTGGCGTGATTCGCGGCTGTCGAGGATGCCGGCGTTCTTGACGTTGGTAGGCAGTTTGGGGGGCCAAGGGTGTTGGTCGTCGAGTTCGATGGCGACCAGCAAGGCGCCATCACTCTGCAGCTCACTTGCGCCGCCGCTGATCAGGTGCAGGTGTTCGGGCGCCACATCGTTGACCCCCAGGCGCTCGCTGCTGGGCATCAGGCGTTCGCGCAGTTGGGCGTAGCCGGGCAGGTTGAGGTCCAGGCGCAACGCTGCGCGCCCGCGTTTCCATCGCCACAGGCACAGCAAGGCAAGGATCAACCGCGGCAGCAGGCCGTAGACCAGCAACACGCCCACCAGCCAGGCCGCCCAGGCCTGGCGGGCGCTTTCGATATTCAGCGCGGAGTCGCCGCTGGCGCGGATCATCTCCACGGTGGGCACATTGAAACCGAGCAGCGCCGGGAGTGTGCCAAGGGCCTGGGTCACGGCGACAAAGGTATCGGCGCCGAGAATGGTGGTTTCCCACACAAACCCGTAGCGGCGGGTGGCAAGCAGGGTCAGCAGGATCACCAGGGCGCTGAGCAAGGCCAGCAACCACAAGCTGTTGACCAGCACACCCACCGCCCAGCGATTGAGTTTTTGCCGTTGCAGCAACAGCAACAATGCTGGGGCCAGTTGCGCGGCCTTGGCGTCACGCGCCAGTTTCTCGCTGAGCCACAACCACAGCCGGCCAAGGCTGGCGCTGTGTTCACCGGCAAACAGCAGGCCCAGGGCCCAACTGATCAGCAAGATCAGGTTCAGGCCGAGCAGGCTGCCCAAGGCCCAAAACACATTCACCGGGGCCAGGCCATTGCCCAGCGCGGCGAACGCCAAACCGGCGCCACTGATGACGGCGACCACCGCCAGTAACACCAGGGCCAGGCGTGCGCCTTGCAGCCAGCGGCTGAGCGCGGCGGCCAGACCATCGCGCTCGGCCAGGTGCAGCGCACGCTGCTGGATGCGCGAGGGTAGGTCGCCCCCGGCGGTGCGGGCCAGGCGGTTGGCTTCCAGGTCTTCCAGGGGGCCGGCGTGTTCTTCGCGCAGGCGCACGGTTTCTGTCAGCCAAAGTCTGTGCAGCGGGTTCAGTGCAGTCACGCGCCGTCCTGTCGAGTTGATGAGGTTGGAGCATAACCGCTGGCTCGCCGCTCTGGTATTCTCGTCGCCATGAAAAAAACACTCCCTTTAAGCCTGATCGCAGCCCTCGGTGAAAACCGTGTGATCGGCGTCGACAACAGCATGCCCTGGCATTTGCCGGGGGATTTCAAATATTTCAAGGCCACCACGCTCGGCAAGCCGATCATCATGGGGCGCAAGACCTGGGACTCCCTGGGCCGACCGCTGCCGGGGCGCTTGAACCTGGTGGTCAGCCGTCAGACCGATCTTGTGTTGGAAGGTGCGCAAGTGTTTCCGTCACTGGACGCGGCGGTAGAGCGGGCTGAGGAATGGGCCAAGGCGCAAGGCGTGGACGAGCTGATGCTGATCGGCGGCGCGCAGTTGTATGCACAGGGGCTGGAACAGGCCGATCGCTTGTACCTGACCCGCGTGGCGCTGAGCCCGGAAGGGGATGCGTGGTTTCCAGAGTTTGATATGAACCAGTGGAAGCTGGTGTCGAATGTCGAGAATCCGGCCGAAGGTGATAAGCCGGCCTACAACTTCGAAGTGTGGGAAAAAGCCTAAAAATATCGCAGGCAAGCCAGCGCCCACAGTTTGATGTGTGAATACATTCAAATGTGGGAGCTGGCTTGCCTGCGATAGCGGTCTATCAGACCTGCGCTAACTCGGCATGCTCATCGGCATCCAGCAGCGCTTTATCCGTCTGCCCCATGATCTGGCTGGTAATCGCCCCCGCCGTCATCGAACCATTGACGTTCAACGCCGTGCGGCCCATGTCGATCAGCGGTTCCACGGAAATCAACAGCGCCACCAGTGACACCGGCAAGCCCATGGCGGGCAGCACGATCAGCGCGGCAAAGGTCGCACCGCCGCCTACGCCGGCAACGCCCGCCGAACTCAAGGTCACAATCGCCACCAGGGTTGCGATCCACAGCGGGTCCAGCGGGTTGATGCCCACGGTCGGCGCGACCATCACCGCCAACATGGCAGGGTAAAGACCGGCGCAGCCGTTCTGGCCGATGGTCGCGCCAAACGAGGCGGCGAAACCGGCGATGGATTGCGGAATGCCCAGGCGACGGGTCTGCGCTTCAATGCTCAGCGGGATGCTTGCAGCGCTGGAGCGGCTGGTAAAGGCAAAGGTCAGTACCGGCCACACCTTGCGGAAGAAGCGTAGCGGGTTGATCCCGGCCAGGGACAGCAGCAGGCCATGCACCACGAACATCAGGCCCAGGGCCAGGTACGACACCACCACGAAACTGCCCAGCTTGATGATGTCTTGCAGGTTGGAACCAGCGACCACTTTGGTCATCAGCGCCAGCACGCCGTAGGGGGTCAGCTTCATCACCAGGCGCACCAGGCGCATCACCCAGGCTTGCAGGGTGTCGATGGCGTTAAGGACTTTCTGGCCTTTTTCCACGTCGTCCTTGAGCAGTTGCAGCGCGGCAACTCCAAGGAACGCGGCGAAAATCACCACGCTGATGATCGACGTCGGCTTGGCCCGGGCCAGGTCGGCGAACGGGTTGGCCGGCACGAACGACAGCAGCAACTGCGGGATATTCAGGTCGGCAACCTTGCCAGCGTAATCACTCTGGATCACTTGCAGGCGCGCCATTTCCTGGGTGCCGGCCACCAGGCCTTCGGCGGTGAGGCCGAACAGGTTGGTCAGGCCGATGCCGATCAGCGCCGCGATGGCCGTGGTGAACAGCAGCGTGCCGATGGTCAGGAAGCTGATCTTGCCCAGGGACGAGGCGTTGTGCAGGCGCGCCACGGCACTGAGGATCGAGGCGAACACCAGCGGGATCACGATCATTTGCAGCAGCTGCACATAGCCGTTGCCGACCAGGTCAAACCAGCCGATGGAGGCTTTGAGCACCGGGTTGCCGTCGCCATAGATCGTGTGCAACGCCGCGCCGAACAGCACGCCCAGCACCAGGGCGAACAGCACCTTCTTGGCCAGGCTCCAGTTAGTACGGCGAGTTTGTGCCAGGCCCAGCAACAGGGCCACGAACACCAATAAATTGAGAATCAGGGGCAGATTCATTGAAGCTCCGTTGAGAAGGCAGCCAATCGCGTGAGCCTGCGATTGCGAACCGGGAAGCCTAACAGCTTGAAATATATTGATTTAATACCAATATGGAATGGCGACTGTCGTTTTTGGAATAAGCGTTTGACGCCCAGGCGTATGCCCTTGGCGCAATCGCGACGTCAGCGGTCGCGCTCGGGCGATAACTGTCATACGGATTTGTTAGCGTCGATGTCTTTCACTTGAGGGAGACAACGCCTATGAAGCTCGCGCCGAAACTATTGGTATCCGCCGCCTTTTGCCTCGGGCTCGCCAGCCAGGCGTTTGCCGCCACCGAGTTGAAACACTGGCCGGCACCTGCCGCCAAACAACTCAACGAAATGATCGCCGCCAATGCCAACAAGGGTAACTACGCGGTGTTCGACATGGACAACACCAGCTACCGCTATGACCTTGAAGAGTCGCTGCTGCCGTTCATGGAAAACAAGGGCCTGATCACCCGCGAAACCATGGACCCTTCGCTCAAGCTTATCCCCTTCAAAGACACCGCCGACCATAAGGAAAGTCTGTTCAGCTACTACTATCGCCTGTGCGAAGTCGACGACATGGTCTGCTACCCCTGGGTTGCGCAGATTTTTTCCGGCTTCACCCTCAAGGAACTCAAAGTGCAGGTCGACGAGCTGATGGCCTCCGGCAAGCCCGTGCCGGTCAGCTATTTCGAAGGCGACGTGGTGAAAAAATCCGAGGTACAGCCGCCAAAAGTCTTCACCGGCCAGGCCGAGCTGTACAACAAGTTGATGGAAAACGGCATCGAGGTCTATGTGATGACCGCCGCGTCCGAGGAGCTGGTGCGCATGGTCGCGGCTGATCCGAAGTACGGCTACAACGTCAAACCCGAGAACGTCATCGGCGTGACCACGATGCTCAAGGACCGCAAGACCGGCGAGCTGACCACCGCACGCAAACAGATCACTGCCGGCAAGTATGACGAGAATAGCAACCTCGGCCTGGAACTGACCCCCTACCTGTGGACCCCGGCGACCTGGATGGCCGGCAAGCACGCGGCGATCCTCACCTACATCGACGAATGGAAAAAACCAGTGATTGTCGGCGGTGACACACCGACCAGCGATGGCTACATGCTGTTCCACGATGTGGACCTGGCCAAGGGCGGCATCCACCTGTGGATCAACCGCAAAGACAAGTACATGACCCAACTCAACGGCATGATCGCCAAGCACGCGGCGGCGCAAGCCAAGGAAGGGCTGCCGGTGACGGCGGACAAGAACTGGGTGATCGTGAAACCGGAGGAGATTCAGTAAAGAGCCTTAAGTCGAAGTGCAGTCACTGTGGGAGCTGGCTTGCCTGCGATGCAGACACCTCGGTACTTCATGTACTCCGAGGTGATGCAATCGCAGGCAAGCCAGCTCCCACATTTGATCTCCAATGTCTTGGGGAATTTCTGCAGACAAAAAAAGCCCCGCACCTGGCGGGGCTTTTTTATGCGCGGGGCTTACAGGCCGTCGAGCATGGCTTTGTTGCGCACCGCACCCTTGTCGGCACTGGTGGCCAACAACGCGTAGGCCTTCAATGCGGTGGTGACTTTACGCGGGCGCTTCTCCACTGGCTTCCAGCCTTTCTTGTCCTGCTCAACCCGGCGTGCCGCCAGTTCTTCATCGCTGATCAACAGGTTGATCGAGCGGTTCGGAATGTCGATCAGCACCTTGTCGCCATCCTGCACCAGGCCAATCGCGCCACCGGCAGCAGCTTCCGGCGAAGCGTGGCCGATGGACAGGCCCGACGTGCCGCCGGAGAAACGGCCGTCGGTCAGCAGGGCGCAGGCTTTGCCCAGGCCTTTGGATTTCAGGTAGGACGTGGGGTAAAGCATCTCCTGCATACCCGGGCCGCCTTTAGGGCCTTCGTAGCGGATGATCACGATATCGCCTTCCTTGACTTCGTCCGCGAGGATGCCGCGTACCGAGCTGTCCTGGCTTTCGTAGATCTTGGCGCGGCCTTCGAAGACGTGGATGGACTCATCCACGCCTGCCGTTTTGACCACACAGCCGTCGAGGGCGATGTTGCCGTACAGCACGGCCAGGCCGCCTTCTTGCGAGTAGGCGTGCTCGACACTGCGGATGCAGCCGTTTTCACGGTCGTCATCCAGGGTGTCCCAACGGGTCGACTGACTGAACGCCGTCTGCGTCGGGATACCGGCCGGGCCGGCCTTGAAGAAGGTGTGCACGGCTTCGTCGTCGGTCTGGGTGATGTCCCACTTGGCGATGCCTTCGGCGATGGACTTGCTGTGCACGGTTGGCAGGTCGGTGTGCAGCAGGCCGCCACGGGCCAGGGAGCCGAGGATCGAGAAGATCCCGCCGGCGCGGTGCACGTCTTCCATGTGGTACTTCTGGATGTTCGGCGCGACCTTGCACAGCTGTGGCACGTGACGGGACAGGCGGTCGATGTCGCGCAGGTCAAAGTCGATCTCGGCTTCCTGGGCGGCAGCCAGCAAATGCAGAATGGTGTTGGTGGAACCGCCCATGGCGATGTCCAGGGTCATGGCGTTTTCGAACGCCTTGAAGTTGGCGATATTGCGCGGCAACACCGACTCATCGTTCTCGCCGTAGTAGCGCTTGCACAGCTCGACGATGGTACGGCCGGCCTGCAGGAACAACTGCTCGCGGTCGCTGTGAGTGGCCAATGTGGAACCGTTGCCCGGCAAGGCGAGGCCCAGGGCTTCCACCAGGCAGTTCATCGAGTTGGCGGTGAACATGCCGGAGCACGAACCGCAGGTCGGGCAGGCGCTGCGCTCGTATTCGGCGACCTTCTCGTCAGAAGCGCTGGAATCGGCGGCGATTACCATGGCGTCGACGAGGTCGAGGCCGTGGGAGGCGAGTTTGGTCTTGCCGGCTTCCATCGGCCCGCCGGAGACGAAGATCACCGGGATGTTCAGGCGCAAGGCAGCCATCAACATGCCGGGGGTGATCTTGTCGCAGTTGGAGATGCACACAATGGCGTCGGCGCAGTGGGCGTTGACCATGTACTCCACGGAGTCAGCGATGATCTCGCGGCTCGGCAGGGAATACAGCATGCCGTCATGGCCCATGGCGATGCCGTCGTCCACGGCGATGGTGTTGAATTCTTTAGCCACGCCACCGGCGCGTTCGATCTCGCGGGCGACCAGTTGGCCCAGGTCCTTGAGATGGACATGGCCCGGCACGAACTGGGTGAACGAGTTGGCAATCGCGATGATCGGCTTCTTGAAGTCGTCATCTTTCATCCCCGTGGCACGCCACAGTGCGCGCGCGCCGGCCATGTTGCGGCCGTGGGTGGATGTTTTCGAGCGGTAATCAGGCATTGGAGCACTCCGGGCGGCTAATCAAGTACTAAAGGGGAGTGAGCTTCTAATTGACGACTGGAACACTCAGAAAATGGCCGTGTGTCCGGAAGTTGCCACTCGCGTCGCGGGATCGCCGCGTGCTTGGGCCTCGAGCTCATAAACCCGCCGGGGGATGACTGGCGATGAATAGGGCCGATTCTACACCGCTGGCGGCTGGAGGGAATGGGCGCAACCTTGAAGTTAGCCGCTACAGGACGTGCGGGCGCCGCCGTGCCCATGAGTTCAACGCAAGGGCGGCAAGGCTCAGGATCAGAAAACACAAGCCAAGCGCAGTACTCAACTGGTGGGTAAAGGTGCTGATAAACGCACTGATACAGCCGCCAGCAATGAACAGCACTGCCGCAACGGCGGAAGCTGCGGCTCCCGCATTGTCTGGAAACAGGCTCATGGCCTTGGAGTTGGAAATGGGCCGGGTGATGGTGGTGCCCGCCGTGCAGAGCAGCATGGGCACCAACACTGTCGGGGTTGATAAGCCGAACAGGTAGGCCAACAGCAGCATGACCACGCCAGAGATAGCGATCAGAACCAGCCCGACTGCCATCTGGGTAGCCGCCGCCAGCCGTTTGTGCAGGACGCCGGCACAGAGGCCTCCCACTACGTAGGCGGCGCCGTAGAGAAGCAAGGTCAATGAGTACTCATGGGGTGACAGCTTTAACTGGTCCATGAAAATGAGCGGTGACACAACGATGAATGAGAAATGACAGGCGAAGGTGATCGAGGAGATCGTGGCGTAGCTGGCGAAATGTCTGTTGGCGAAAACCTTGGCGTAGGCCCTGAAAATACCCCGCTCGCTTGGCGCGGTTGGAGGGAAGCCGCCATGCAGTAATCGGTGAGCCATAATCCACGTTGCAGCACAGAGGGCGATAAACGCGTAGAAGCTGGCTTTCCATCCCCAGTGCAATTGCAGCCATGCGCCCAGCACTGGGGAAATCGAGATGAAAATGCCTCCGGCCGTGGCCATTGCTATGCGCAACCGCTCCTGTTCCCTGCCGAAAAAAAGGTCCTGCACCAGCGCTTGGGACAGTATGAAACCACCGCAGCCTATGGCCTGAATGACTCGAAAGAACAGGAATTGGGGCGTGTTTCTGGCGGCCAGACACCCGACTGCACCCAGGATGGCTACTACCATACTGGCCAGGAGTAGCTTCTTGCGACCGATTCTGTCGGACAGCGGGCCGATCAGCAGCATTGAGCAGGAAAATCCAATGGCGAACAGGCTGACGGATCGAGCGATATGGGTGGTCGAGGTATGGAAGTGTTCAGCCAGGGCGGGAAAGGAGGGCAGTACGACGTCAAGGGGGAAGACGCCCAGCAAAGTCATGGTCATCAGCCAGAAAACCAAGAGCGGTTTTTCAGCCTGTGTAATTGCCTTCGACATACGCGAGCCTCGGTTCCATGAGAGGGGCGAGGATCGAGTCTGCGCTACGGAAAGTCAAAGCCTGGGGCAGTACGACATTTCCTAAAAACCTGTAGGAACCCGCAAGTCCCTACAGGGGAAAAGCATCAGCTATTGGGTAGCAACCGGCAGGTAATGCTCTTGATGTAGCGCGTCTCGACAATCGCCGGGTGCACCGGGTGGTCCGGGCCTTGGCCGCCGCGTTCGAGCATCTGGATGTTGCGGTCCAGATGGCGGGCGCTGGTGAGCAGGATGTTTTGCAGGTCGTCTTCCGGCAGGTGCATGGAGCACGAGGCGCTGACGAGGATGCCGTCTTTGCTGAGCAGGCGCATGGCTTGCTCGTTGAGGCGGCGGTAGGCGCCTTCGCCGTTTTTCATGTCTTTTTTGCGCTTGATGAAGGCCGGTGGGTCGGCGACGATCACGTCGAAGCGCTCTTCGCTGGCTTTCAGTTCTTTCAACGCCTCAAAGACGTCGCCTTCGATGCAGGTCATCTTCTCGGCAAAGCCGTTCAGCGCGGCGTTGCGCTCTACGCCGTCGAGGGCGAAGGCCGAAGCGTCGACGCAGAACACTTCACTGGCGCCAAAGGCTGCAGCTTGCACGCCCCAGCCGCCGATGTAGCTGTACAGGTCCAGTACACGCTTGCCCTTGGCATACGGGGCCAGGCGGGCGCGGTTCATGCGGTGGTCGTAGAACCAGCCGGTTTTCTGGCCCTGGATCACCGGGGCTTCGAACTTGACGCCGTTCTCTTCCAGCGCCACCCACTCCGGCACCAGGCCGAACACGGTTTCGACGTAGCGGTTGAGGCCTTCGGCGTCGCGCGCGGCGGAGTCGTTCTTGAACAGGATGCCGCTGGGCTTGAGCACTTGGGTCAGCGCGGCGATCACATCTTCTTTATGCGCTTCCATGGTCGCCGAGGCGATCTGTACCACCAGGATGTCGCCGAAACGGTCGACCACCAGGCCCGGCAGCAGGTCGGAATCACCGTAGACCAGGCGGTAGAACGGCTTGTCGAACAGGCGGTCACGCAGGGACAGCGCGACGTTGAGGCGGTGCACCAGCAGCGACTTGTCCAGCGGCAACTTGATGTCGCGCGACAGCAGGCGGGCGCAGATCAGGTTGTTCGGGCTCATGGCCACGATGCCCAGGGTCTTGCCGCCGGCCGCTTCCAGGATAGCCTGGTCGCCTGCCTGGAAGCCGTGGAGTGGGGTGGCGGCCACGTCGATTTCGTTGCTGTAGACCCACAGGTGGCCGTTGCGCAAACGACGATCGGCGTTGGCTTTGAGACGCAGGCTTGGCAGGGACATGACGTCGCTCCGGAAAAAAGAGCGGGAGTATACCCTTTGCGCACTCTTTCATGTGGGAGCTGGCTTGCCTGCGATGCGGGCGGCGCGGTGTATCAGACGTACGGTGGTGATGCTATCGCAGGCAAGCCAGCTCCCACATTCGATCGGGTTTCACTTGGGTTTTTGGGTGTCGGCCACATCGGCATAAGGGGTAGAATTCGCGCCTAGCCCAGAGTGTGTACTTATGTCCCAAGAGCTTTCCCCCGAGCAGATCCAACAGGCCCTGCAAGGCATCAGCGTGCCGCCTCAACCGCAAATCATGGTGGATTTGCAGATGGAGCAGTACATGCCCGATCCGGACCTGGAAGTGATTGCGCGGCTGATCTCCCAGGACCCGGGCTTGTCCGGCGCGCTGCTCAAGATCGTCAATTCGCCGTATTACGGCCTGAGCAACAAAATCGCTTCGATCCAGCGTGCGGTGAACCTGCTGGGCAGCCGTTCGATCATCAATTTGATCAACGCGCAGTCGATCAAGGGTGAGATGTGCGACGACACCATCGTCACCCTCAACCGCTTCTGGGACACCGCCCAGGATGTGGCCATGACCTGCCTCACCCTGGCCAAGCGCACCGGTTCCCAGGCCGTGGACGAAGCCTATGCCTTGGGCCTGTTCCATGATTGTGGCGTGCCGCTGATGCTCAAGCGCTTTCCCAATTACATGGCGGTGCTGGAAGAGGCCTACGCCAATGCCGCCCCGGATTGCCGCGTGGTCGACACCGAAAACAAAGCGTTCCACACCAACCATGCGGTAGTCGGCTACTACACCGCCAAGTCCTGGCGCCTGCCGGAGCATGTCACCGACGCCATCGCCAATCACCATAACGCCCTGGCGATTTTCAGCGATGAGACGTCGCGCAACCCACAGCTCAAGAACCTGCTGGCCATTTTGAAGATGGCCGAGCATATCTGTTCGTCCTATCGCGTACTGGGCAATCAGCCAGTGGATCATGAGTGGAACGCCATCGGCCATCTGGTGCTGGATTACGTGGGCCTGTCGGACTACGACTTCGAGAGCCTGAAGTTGTCGATCCGCGAACTGGGCGCGCACTGACCCGTCATTCAAGAGGTACATATGCCCGAGTTACCAGAAGTCGAAACCACCCGACGCGGCATTGCCCCGCACCTGGAAGGCCAGCGCGTCAGCCGCGTGGTGGTGCGTGAGCGGCGCCTGCGCTGGCCGATTCCGGAAGATCTGGATGTGCGCCTGTCAGGGCAGCGCATCGTGCTGGTGGAGCGCCGGGCCAAATACCTGTTGATCAATGCCGAAGTGGGCACCTTGATCAGCCACCTGGGCATGTCGGGCAACTTGCGCCTGGTGGAAGTCGGCATGCCCGCGGCCAAGCATGAGCACGTGGATATCGAGCTGGAATCGGGCATGGCCCTGCGCTACACCGACCCGCGGCGCTTCGGTGCGATGCTCTGGAGCCTCGACCCGCACAACCATGAGCTGCTGATGCGGCTGGGGCCGGAGCCGTTGACCGACCTGTTTGATGGCGAGCGCTTGTTCCAGCTGTCTCGCGGTAAGTCCATGGCGGTGAAGCCGTTCATCATGGACAACGCGGTGGTGGTGGGCGTGGGCAATATCTATGCGACCGAGGCGCTGTTTGCAGCTGGGATTGACCCACGCCGCGCCGCCGGGGGTATTTCACGCGGGCGTTATCTGAAGCTGGCGATTGAAATCAAGCGGGTGCTGGCTGCTGCCATCGAGCGGGGCGGCACCACGTTGCGGGACTTTATCGGCGGCGATGGGCAGCCGGGGTATTTCCAGCAGGAACTGTTCGTGTATGGCCGGGGCGGCGAGGCATGCAAGGTCTGCGGCACTGAGCTGCGCAATGTGGTGCTGGGGCAGCGGGCGAGTGTGTTTTGCCCCAGGTGTCAGAGCTGATTGCTGGGTGAAGGCTGATATTGCTATCGCAGGCAAGCCAGCTCCCACATTTGAATGTATTCATATATCCAAGTGTGGGAGCTGGCTTGCCTGCGATGAGGCCCTTAGGGGCAATGAAGAGGTTTAGGCCTTACCGGTAATCTTGCGGTACTTCTCCATCAACTGCTCTTCCGTCTCAGGGTGTGCCTCGTCCAGCGGAATGCAATCCACCGGGCATACCTGCTGGCACTGCGGTTCGTCGTAGTGACCGACGCACTGGGTGCACAGGTTAGGGTCGATCACGTAGATCTCTTCGCCCTGGGAAATGGCGGCGTTCGGGCACTCGGGTTCGCAGACGTCGCAGTTGATGCAATCGTCGGTGATGATCAGGGACATGGAAACTCCTGCCAGGGCACTCTGCCAAGGCATCTGAAAACTAATGCGCGCAATTGTGCCGCATTGACGCCCGCAGTGCGAGCAGGCACCGACCGAGCAGCCTTACTTCTTGAAGCGCAGCGTCAGCGCATCGGCCACCGCTGGATGCACGAACTTGGTGATATCTCCGCCCAAAGCGGCGATTTCACGAACCAACGTCGAGGAAATGAACGAATAACGCTCCGACGGCGTCAGGAACAGGCTTTCCACGTCCGGCGCCAATTGGCGGTTCATGTTGGCCAGCTGGAATTCGTATTCGAAGTCCGACACCGCACGCAGGCCACGCAGGAACACATTGGCGTTCTGCTCCTTGGCGAAATGCGCCAGCAATGTCGAAAAGCCCACTACTTCCACATTCGGCAGGTGCTTGGTGACCTCTTGCGCCAGCTCCACACGTTGTTCCAGGGGAAACAGCGGGTTTTTCTTGGGGCTGGCCGCGACCGCGATGATCACATGGTCGAACAGGCGAGAGGCGCGTTCGACCAGATCGCCATGGCCTTTGGTAATCGGGTCGAAGGTACCTGGGTACAACACTCGGTTCATCGCGTCGTCCTGGCGGAGTCCGTTGGGGAACCGGATGGTATCGCAGCATTACCGGTGGGCCAAGTCGACTTATGTAGATAGATACCGTGAATACCCTGTCTTTTCATGCCGTTTTCAGACGTTCGGCCAATGCGCTCGCCAGTTGCGCGGTCAGTCCGTACACCGACAATTGCGGGTTGGCGCCAATGCTGGTGGGGAACAGCGAGCCATCGTGGATCGACAGGTTGCGCAACTGATGATGGCGACCCAGGCTGTCGGCAACGGCATTTTTTGGGTCTTCACCCATGGCGCAACCGCCCATCACGTGAGCGCTGCCCAGGGTGGTGCGATGCAGTTCCAGGTTCAGACCGTCGATCACGCTGCGGGCTTCGGCCAAGTTGTTCACAAAGCGCGCGTCGTGATGCAGGGGCTTGACCGATTTGGCCCCCGCCGCGAACTGAATCTCGGCCATGCTGTGGAAGGCCCGGCGCAGGCCGTCCCAGGCGTAGGGCGAGACCTGATAGTCGAGCACTGGGGTGCCGTCACCGCGTAACTCCACCGTGCCGCCTGGGCTGTCGGGGTGAAAGCCGTCGCGCAGCAGGGCGAGCATGGCGTGTGTGTGGGGTAATTGGTTCATGTCCAGGGCGTTCTGGTTGCCATAGCCACCAAACAGGGTGCTCGCCAGGCCTGGATGCAGGGGCGGTGCTTCCAGTTTGTAGGACATTTTGCCGGTAGTGCCGTCCTGCCATTGGAAGTGGTCGGAGTAGATGGATTGCGGCGCACCGTAGAAGGGGTTGATCACCTCGTCGAACAGCCCGGCGGAGAAGTTGACCAGGTGCAGGAAGGTGCGCTTGCCCAGCCGCGAGTGTGGGTCGGGCGCGTCGGAGCGCATCATCAGGGCCGGGCTGTTGATGCCGCCGCCCGCCAGCACATAGTGCTTGGCTTTCACGCTGATCTTGCGCCCGGTGGGCGCTACGCAGCGTTCGTCCATGGCCACGCATTCGAGGCTGCTGATGGTGTCGCCGCTGTATTTCAGCCGTTCGGCGCGGGCCAGGTAAAGCAGTTCGCCACCTTTTTCCAGAGTGGACGGGATGGTGGTCACCAGCATTGACTGCTTGGCGTTGACCGGGCAGCCCATGCCGCAATACCCCAGGTTGAAGCAACCGCGCACATTGCGCGGGATCACATGCCAGCTGTAGCCGAGCTTTTCGCAGCCTTTGCGGATCACATCGTTGTTGGCATTCGGCGGCAGCGCCCACGGCGCGATGCCCAGGCGCTGCTCCATTTTTTCGAACCAGGGCGCCATTTCGGCGCTGCTGTGGCCTTTGACCGCATATTCGCTGGCCCAATGCGCGAGGGTAGCGTCAGGGGTGCGAAAGCTGGAGGTCCAGTTGATCAAGGTGGTACCGCCCACAGCCCGGCCCTGCAGGATGGTGATAGCGCCGTCCTTACTCATCCGCCCGATGCCTTCCTGGTAAAGGCTGGCGTAGGCTTCGTCTTCCAGCAGTTTGAAATCACTACTGGTCTTGAGCGGGCCTTCTTCGATCAGCAACACTTTGTAGCCGGCGGCGCTGAGGATTTCAGCCGTGGTACCGCCCCCGGCGCCGCTGCCGATGATGGCGACATCCGCTTCCAGGGTCAGGTCGTTATCCAGGGCGGCGCCATTGTGGGTTTTCCAGCCACGGGCCAGGCCGTCGCGGAACAGATCGGGTACGGGCATAGGTGTGCTCTCTTATTCTTGTAGGAAGATGCAATCTTGGGGGATGGCCCAGGCTAGATCTTGGGCGGGCCGGGGTAGCCGCAATGGGCCCAGGACTCGGGCCGGAAGTACCAGGCCATGATCACTAGCTTGAGCAACGAGCCCTGGCCCATGCGCAAAAGGTTCAGGTAACTGTTTTCCCAGCGGTGCAGAAAATTGCGGATCTGTTCGCTGCTGGCGTTTTCCCAACTGCCCCAGATACCGGTCAGCGGGCCGCGGGTAATGCCCATGCCCAGTACGTCGAATAATTGCTGGGTGAGCTTGAACATCTCGGGGGACAAGTGCTGCAGGCTGTAATCGAGCTTTTTCAGGGTGCCCTCAATACCGGCAAGCACTTGTTCAGCACTGGCCGCGCCTTCCAGCAGCACCGGGATTACCGCCCGCAAGAATGGCAAGTCGCTGGTGCGCAACATCGCAAAGCCGCTGGCCGGCGTACTGCTGGAGCAACCGCTGAGGCTGGCGCCCAACCCGGCGGTGGCGAGGAAGGCGCTGGCACACAGGCCGATTTTCAAGACGCCGCGCCGTGACAGCGCGGGTGAATCAGTCAGGCTGGGGTTCATTGTTTTTATAGTCCCGAAGGTGGCGGTTATCAGCGGATAAACAGCTTCTGGATCAGCTTCTGGATCGACTTGCCATAAGGCGGGTAGATCAACTTCGCTGCGTTCAGGCGCTGTTTGACCAGCACACCCTTGGCCTTGCTGAACGTCAGGAAACCTTCGTGACCGTGGTAATGGCCCATGCCTGACGGGCCGATGCCACCGAACGGCATATCGTCCTGAGCGACGTGCAGCAAGGTATCGTTCAGGCACACGCCACCGGAGTGGGTTTCGTGGAGCACCCGCGCTTGTTCGCCTTTGTTGTAGCCGAAGTAATACAAGGCCAGTGGGCGAGGTCGCTGGTTGATGTAGGCAAAGGCTTGGTCAAGGCCGCGATACGGCACGATGGGCAGGAGCGGGCCGAAGATTTCGTCCTGCATCACGGTCATGTCGTCGCTGACATTCAACAGCAGGCTGTGGACCATTCGCCGCGCCTGGCCCTGCTCGTACAGTGGGATCAAAGTGGCGCCTTTGTCGGTGGCGTCCTTGGCGTAGGCATTGAGCCGGGCCAGTTGGCGCTCGTTGATGATGGCGGTGTAGTCCGGGTTGTCGACCAGCGTCGGATAAAACCCGCGCACGGCTTTGGAATAGGCCTCGACAAAGCCTTCCACGCGATCTTCGGGTACTAGCACATAATCTGGCGCCACGCAGGTTTGCCCGGCGTTCAAGGTTTTGCCGAAGGCGATGCGTTCGGCGGCGTCCTTGAGTGGCACATCGGCCGAGACAATGGCTGGCGATTTGCCGCCTAGCTCCAGAGTCACCGGCGTGAGGTTTTCGGCCGCCGCACGCATCACGTGCTTGCCTATGCTGGTAGCGCCGGTGAACAGCAGGTGATCGAAGCGCAACTTGGAAAACGCCATGCCCACGTCAGCTTCGCCCAGCACGACGCACACCAGGTCCTCGGGGAAGATCTTGGCCAGCAACGCCTTGAGCAGCTCACCGGTGGCCGGCGTGGACTCGCTGAGCTTGAGCATCACTCGGTTACCGGCAGCCAATGCCCCAACCAGTGGGCCGATGGCCAGGTATAGCGGGTAGTTCCACGGCACGATGACGCCGACGACGCCCAGTGGCTGGTAAATGACTTTGGCTGAGGCGGGCTGGAAGGCAATGCCTACAGCGCGGCGGGAAGGTTTCATCCAGCCCTTGAGGTGTTTGCTCGCGTAGTGAATGCCATGCAGGCTAGGCATCAATTCGGCAAAAAGGGTTTCGTCGGCGCTGCGATGGCTGAAATCCTGGCTGATCGCATTGATCAGCGCCTGGCGTTCGTCGCTCAACAGATCCCGCAGAGCCTTGAGCCATTGCTGGCGCTGCCCGGCCGGCGGCATCGGGTTGGCGGCATAGGCGCGGCGTTGGGCGTCGAACAGGTCCTGGAGTTGATCCAGCGCCTGGGAATCTTGCAGGTAGGCAACGTTGGCAGACATGGCGCGGCACCGATTGTTATTGGTCTGCCTGGATTTTTAGAGTCATTGCTCTAAATTGTCAAATAACATTGCAGTAACATCCAGATTTATCCTGGCCGGGTTAGGCCGTAAGATGCCCCATCCCGTGTATAGAAGCTGATCCCCTATGGCACCACGAGTAAAGACCAGCGAGCGCATTGTGCAAACCAGCCTGGAGCTTTTTAACCAGCAGGGCGAGCGCAGTGTCAGTACCAACCACATTGCCGCCCACATGGAAATTTCCCCGGGCAACCTGTACTACCACTTCCCTAACAAGCAGGCGATCATCGCCGTGCTGTTCCGCGAATATGAAGCGTTGGTAGACAGTTTCCTGCGCCCACCCCAGGGACGCACGATGGTGGTGGAGGATAAACGCTTTTACCTGCAAGCCGTATTGGCCGGCATGTGGCGTTATCGCTTCCTGCATCGCGACCTCGAACACCTGCTGGAGAGCGACCCGGAACTGGCGACCGGCTACCGGCGTTTTTTCCCAGCGTTGCCTGATCCAGGGCGGCGCGATCTACCAGGGCTTTGTCGATGCCGGCATTCTCAATATGGACCCGGTGCAAACAGAAGCCCTGACCCTGAATGCGTGGATCATCCTCACCTCGTGGGTGCGCTTTTTGTGTACCACCAATGAAAAATCCACCCACCTGAGCGCCGAGGCGATCAAGCGTGGGGTCTATCAGGTGCTGGTGCTGGAGGCGGGGTTTGTCACGCCACAGGCCAAAGAGGCGGTGGACGCCTTGTTCAAAGAGTTTTACGTGCCGTTGAATCAGGCACTGGAAGAAGTGAAGTAAGACCTTTCCCCTTTGTATGCACAGGAGTCAGTCATGCCGCTTGCCCAACTGATCAGCCCCCCGCAATTGGCCGAGCGCCAACAGTCGAGCGGGTGGGTGATCCTGGATTGCCGCTTTGCCCTGGAAGACCCGGACTACGGCTTGTGCAGTTACGCCGAAGGGCATATCGAGGGCGCGCAATACGCCGACCTTGAGCGCCACCTGAGCGGCCCGGTGACCAAGGGCGTGACCGGTCGTCATCCTTTGCCGGCGGCGGACACGTTCGCCAGGCAACTGCGGGCCTGGGGCATCAGTGCCGACACCGATGTCGTGCTGTATGACGACGGCCCCGGTGCCTACGCCGCCCGTGCCTGGTGGCTGCTGGCCTGGCTGGGCAAGCGTGATGGCGTGTTTATTCTGGATGGTGGCCTCAAGGCCTGGCATGCCGCCGGTTTCCCCTTGAGCCTGGACGCGCCTGTGGTTGCGCCAGGTACCTTCGACGGTACGCCGGATAATCGTCTGTTGCTGGATGCCGAACACCTGCAAAAACGCCTGGGCCAACCTGGCCTGACCTTGATCGACGCCCGCGCCCAGCCGCGCTTTCGTGGCGAAGTGGAGCCCATCGATCCGATTGCCGGGCATATCCCTGGTGCGCAATGTGCGGCGTTCAGTGAAAACCTGGGCAGTGATGGTCGTTTCTTGCCGGCTGATCAGCTCAAGCAACGCTTTGCCGCGCAGTTGCAAGGGCGCCCGGCTCAGGAGCTGGTGGCGTATTGCGGGTCTGGGGTGACGGCGTGCCATAACCTGTTTGCGTTGAGCCTGGCGGGGTACCCGTTGGGCAAGTTGTATGCGGGGTCGTGGAGTGAGTGGATTACCGATCCAGCCCGGGAAATTGCGCAGGGCGATTAAACGATAGGTGTGAGCACTTCATCAAAGTGTGGGAGCTGGCTTGCCTGCGATAGCAGAGTGTCAGCCACCTCAACGTTGGCTGGCCCACCGCTATCGCAGGCAAGCCAGCTCCCACACTATTGACCGTATTGGGTCTGGAGCCATTGCGGGATCCGGCGCTCCAAATAGTAACCAGGACGCTTCAGCGAACCCTCCACAAACCCCACATGCCCGCCCTTGGCCAGCAACTCGAACTCGGTGCAGGCCGACAGCTCACTGGAGTCAGGCAAGCTGTGCGCAAACACAAACGGATCATCAGCCGCCTGGATAATCAGCGTCGGCGTGCGGATACCGCCCAGGTAATAGCGACTGGAGGCGCGGCGATAGTAATCCTCGGCACTCAAGAAACCATGCAGCGGCGCGGTTACCCGCCCGTCGAAGTCCCAGAATGTGCGCATCTTTTCCAGGGAACCAAGGGCCTCCAGGGTTTTGAGCCCATCCTCACGACCGTCCTGCAGGAACTGGCGTTGCTTGACGCGGATGTACGCCAGCATCTCGCGCATGAAGTGCTTCTGATACACCCGCGAGAACCCCAGGCCGATGCGATCGGCGCATTGATCCAGGCGAAACGGCACCGATACCGCCGCCGCGCCCTGCAGACCCGAGGCCTTGCCGGTTTCCCCCAGATGCTTGAGCAACACATTGCCACCCAGGGAATAACCCACCGCATACAAGGGCGCCAACGGCCGCTTGGCGCGCAGATGAGCAATCGCCGCCGCCAGGTCTTCGCTGGCGCCGGAGTGATAACTACGAGCCAGCAGGTTGGGCTCGCCCGAGCAGCCGCGCCAGTTCAACGCGGCACTGGCCCAGCCTTGGGTCGCGAGGACTTTTTGCAGGCCGGCCACATAGGGTGAATTGGACGAACCGGTCAGCCCATGCAGCACCAGCACCAAGGGCGCTTGCACGTCATGGGGGCCATGCCAGTCGAGATCGAGGAAGTCGCCATCCTCCAGCCACAGGCGCTCACGCTGACGCTCGATGTGGGTGGTCGGCCGCCACAGCGGCCCCCACAGTGTCTGCAAGTGGGGGTTGCCGAGGCCGAAGGCGGGTTTGAATAAATCGGAAGAGGGGGTCATGAAACTCTCGGTAGCCAGTGAGCTCGCCGTGGCAAGCTCCCCAGCCACAGGTTAAGCGGCGTTTTCGACCAAACGATGCCACAACGCGTAATACACCCGCCCGGACTTCTGCTCCCGGTGCAGGCGCCAGCCACTTGGCAGGCCGAGCGTGGAGGGCGCGGTCTCGCTCTCAGTGTAGATCCAGGCATCCGGTGCCAGCCACTGGCGTTCTTCCAGCAGAGTGCAGACGGCCGGTAGCAGGTTCTGGTTGAACGGTGGGTCGAGGAACACTACATCGTATTCAGTCGCCGCCTGGGTTTCCAGGTAGCGCAGCGCGTCGGCCGTCTGCACCTGGCCGGTGGTGCAACGCAGCGTGCCCAGGTGCTCCTTGAGGCTGGACACCGCCACATTGCTGGCGTCCAGCGCCTGGCCCTGGGCCGCGCCACGGGACAGCGCCTCCAGGAACAGCGCGCCGCTGCCGGCGAACGGGTCCAGCACTTTGGCCCCGCCTATGTACGGCGCGAGCCAGTTGAACAGGGTTTCACGCACGCGATCAGGCGTCGGGCGCAGGCCCACAACGTCGGGGAAGCTCAGCTTGCGGCTGCCCCATTCACCGCCAATGATGCGCAGTTGGCCCACACCGTTATGCACGTTGTGGACAGGTTTTTTCGGGCGAGATGAACTGGCCATTAATGCTCCGGAACCCCGAGCGGCTGCTCGGCAGGTCTATCAGTGGGGGGCGGTAGTGGCTTTTGCGCAATCGTCGGGCCGGCGGTCACGATGACCATCTTGTCGGCGCTCAAGTGTTTGTTCATTGCAGCCTTGACCTGATCGACGGTCAGGGCCTGGGATTGTTTCATGAAATCTTCCAGATAGCTCAGCGGCAGGTTGTAGAAACCCATGGCGCCCAACTGCCCGACGATATCGGCGTTGCTGGCGGTGGACAGCGGGAAGCTGCCGGCCAGCTCGCGCTTGGCGTCATCCAGTTCCTTTTGCGTCGGGCCGGTCTTGAGGTAGTCAGCCAATACGTCCTCCACCAGGCGCAAGGTGCCACCGCTCATTTCGGCGCGGGTCTGCAGGTTGATCATGAACGGGCCGCGCACCTGCATCGGTGAGAAACCGGAATACACGCCGTAGGTCAGGCCGCGCTTTTCACGCACTTCGCTCATCAAGCGAGTGCCGAAGCCACCGCCGCCGAGGATCTGGTTACCCAGGGACAAGGCTGCGTAATCCGGGTCGGCACGGTCGATGCCCAACTGCGCAAACAGCAGGTGGGTTTGCTTGGACGGGAACTCGATACGGCTCAGGCCGGCTTTTGGCTCGGTCGGCTGGGCGATCTTGGCCATGGCCGGCCCCTTGGGCAGCGAGGCGGACACCTTGGCCGTCATGGCTTCGGCTTCGGCGCGGGTCAGGTCGCCCACCACCGCAATCACCGCGTTACCCGCCGCATATGCCTTGGCGTGGAACGCCTGCAACTGCGCCAGGGTAATCTTCGGCACGCTCTCGGGGGTGCCTTCGCTCGGGTGGGCGTAAGGGTGGTCGCCGTACAGGCGCTTGAACAGCTCGATGCTCGCCAGTTTGCCGGGGTTCTGCTTCTGGTACTCGAAACCGGCCAGGATCTGGTTCTTGATGCGTGCCAGCGAGTCTGCCGGGAATGTCGGCTGGCCGATCACCTGGTTGAACAGTGACAGGGCGGCGTCGCGCTTGGCGCTGTCGCTCAGGCTGCGCAGGGTCACCAGCGCCATGTCGCGGTAGGCGCCGTTGCCAAAGTCGGCCCCCAGGCCTTCGAACCCGCTGGCGATCTGGCTGACATCCTTGCCCGGCACGCCTTCGTTGAGCATGGCGTTGGTCATCAGTGCCAGGCCTGGCACGTCGCCATCCTGGCTGCTGCCGGCGGCGAACAGCAGGCGCATGTCGAACATCGGCAGTTCATGGGCTTCGACGAACAGCACCTTGGCGCCTTCGGTGGTGGTCCAGGTTTGTACGTCGAGCTTGCGGTTGGTCGGTGCCTTGCCATCCAGTTCCGCCAGGGATTGCAGGGTGCTGGCCGTTTGAGCCTTGTCCAGGGCCTGGCTGGCGACCGACTCGCTGGGGCGCAAGAAGTAAACGGCGCTGGCCGCCATCAGGGTGACGGCGATCAGGCCGGGCAGGATCAGGCGGCTGTTTTTGCGATCACTCATGAGCGGTCTCCTCAGGCAAAACATGGGCGACGCTCAGACGTTCGCGGGTGAAATAAGTGCGTGCGGCCTTCTGGATGTCTTCCGGGGTCACGCTTTGCAGGTCGGCAAGCTCGGTGTCCATGAGTTTCCAGGACAGGCCGACCGTTTCCAGGGAGCCGATGGCCGTGGCCTGGCTGGTGATGGAATCACGCTGGTACACCAGGCCGGCAATCACCTGGGCACGGATGCGCTCCAGTTCTTCGGCGGTCGGCGGCTTGGCCTTCAACTCATCGAGCAGGCGCCACAGGCCGGCTTCGGCCTGGGCCACGGTTTTCTTCTTCTGCTGGTTCGGCGTGGCCGAGAGGGTAAACAGGCTGTCGCCACGGGTGTAGGCGTCGTAGTTGGTGGAAGCCGCGGACACCAGTTCCTCACCGCGTTCCAGTTGCTCGGAGATCCGTGCACTGTAGCCGCCGTCCAGCAGGGCCGAGATCAGGCGCAGGGCCTGCACCGAACGTTTGTCTTCAGCGGTGGCCAGGCCGGGCACGTTGAAGCCCAGGATCACACTCGGAAGTTGGGTCTGCACGTGCAGGGTCAGCAGGCGCTCGCCGGGCTCGGCCAGTTCCATCGGGATTTTTGCCGGCGGCACGTCACGCTTGGGGATCGGGCCGAAGTAACGTTGGGCGAGGTTTTTCACCTCGTCCGGGGTCACGTCGCCGACCACCACCAGGGTGGCGTTGTTCGGCACGTACCAGGATTGGTACCAGTGGCGCAGTTCCTCGACCTTCATGCGGTCCAGGTCGGCCATCCAGCCAATGGTCGGCGTGTGGTAGCCACTGGCCGGGAACGCCATGGCCTTGAAGCGCTCGAACGCCTTGGACATGGGGTTATCGTCGGTGCGCAGGCGGCGTTCTTCTTTGATTACCTCGATTTCACGGCTGAACTCGTCGGCCGGCAGGCGCAGGCTGGCCATGCGGTCGGCTTCCAGCTCAAAGGCTACGCCCAGGCGGTCACGGGCCAATACCTGGTAATACGCGGTGTAGTCGTCGCTGGTGAACGCATTTTCTTCGGCGCCCAGGTCGCGCAGGATCAGCGAGGCTTCGCCGGGGCCGACCTTGGCGCTGCCCTTGAACATCATGTGTTCCAGGGCGTGGGACAAACCGGTCTGGCCCGGGGTTTCGTAGCTTGAGCCAACCTTGTACCAGACCTGGGAAACCACCACCGGCGCGCGATGATCTTCGCGCACGACCACTTTAAGGCCGTTATCGAGGGTGAATTCATGGGTGGGTTGTGGATCGGCAGCCAAAGCTGAGAGAGGCAGACAAACTGTGCTGAACAGCAGGCCTGCGGCGCGGCGGGCTAGAGCATTCATTCGTTTTTAAACCTGTTGGGCTGCCCGCTTGGTCTTAGCGTCGGCGGGCGAGGAGGTGCTAGGATACTGGTCCGACTTAAGGACGGCCACTGCGGCTGTCTTGTGAAGGCCCTATTTAGGCCTTACAAAATGTTGCGCATGAACGAGCTGGCTAAAAAACAGTCTGTTACGCATCGAATTTTATTTACCGGCGCGCCCTGTGGCGCGTCGCTACCTTGAGATAGCCGTCTCCATGTTTGGTTCCAACGACGACAAGAAGACCCCAGCTGCGGCTGGCGAGAAGAAAGGCCTGTTCGGATGGCTGCGCAAAAAGCCGCAGGAAACCGTCGTCGAACAGCCACAGGTTCACGCTGAACCGACCCCTGAACCCGTAATAGAAGCCGAACCGGTTGCCGAGACGCCAGTTCCGGTGGTGTTGCCGATGGCTGAGCCGGTGTTGCAGCCGGTCGCCGAGGCCGCGCCGGAACCTGAGCCTGAGCCCGAGCACAAGCCCTGGTTGGAGCTGCCCGTGGCCGAAGAGCCCGTGGCGTTGGTGGAGGATGTTCAGGCCGAGCACGTCGTGCCGCCGATTCCGGCAGTGGCTGAGCCGGCGCCGGTAGAGGTTGTGGCTGAAGTACCGCCCGTCGTCGAAGTGCCTGCACCGGTTGTCGCTGCACCTGCCGTTATCGAGCCAGAACCCGCCGCTGCCGTAACCGAAACCAGCAAAACCGGATTCTTTGCCCGCCTCAAGCAGGGCCTGAGCAAGACCAGCGCCAGTATTGGCGAAGGCATGGCCAGCCTGTTCCTGGGCAAGAAAGTCATTGATGACGAGTTGCTGGAAGACATCGAGACCCGCCTGCTAACCGCCGACGTGGGCGTCGAAGCCACCGCCGTGATCATCCAGAGCCTGACGCAGAAGGTCGCGCGCAAGCAGTTGACCGACGCCGATGCGCTGTACAAATCCCTGCAGGCTGAGCTGGCCGCCATGCTCAAGCCGGTTGAGGCGCCGCTGGTGATCACGCCGAAAAAGCCTTTCGTCATCCTCGTGGTAGGCGTAAACGGCGCTGGCAAGACCACCACCATCGGCAAGCTGGCCAAGAAGCTGCAGGGTGAAGGCAAGAAAGTCATGCTCGCCGCCGGTGACACCTTCCGTGCCGCGGCCGTCGAGCAGTTGCAGGTGTGGGGTGAGCGCAACAAGATCCCGGTGATCGCCCAGCACACCGGTGCCGACTCTGCTTCGGTGATCTTCGATGCTGTGCAAGCCGCCAAGGCGCGCAACATCGATGTGCTGATCGCTGATACAGCCGGCCGCCTGCACACCAAAGACAATTTGATGGAAGAGCTGAAGAAAGTGCGCCGCGTGATCGGCAAGCTCGACGCCGATGCACCCCATGAAGTCCTGCTGGTGCTCGACGCCGGTACCGGCCAGAACGCCGTCAGCCAGGCCAAGCAATTCAACCAGACGGTGCAGCTGACCGGCCTGGCATTGACTAAGCTCGACGGCACGGCCAAGGGCGGTGTGATTTTCGCCCTGGCCAAACAGTTCGGGTTGCCGATTCGCTATATCGGCGTCGGTGAAGGCATCGACGACCTGCGCACCTTTGAAGCCGAACCCTTTGTACAGGCACTGTTTGCCGAGCGGGAGCGTTCATGATTCGATTCGAACAGGTCGGTAAACGCTATGCCAACGGGCATGTGGGCTTGCATGAGCTGAGCTTTCGAGTGCGTCGCGGCGAATTCTTGTTTGTCACCGGCCATTCGGGCGCGGGCAAAAGTACGCTGTTGCGCCTGCTGCTGGCCATGGAACGCCCGACGACCGGCAAGTTGCTGCTGGCGGGCCAGGACCTGGCCACTATCAGCAATGCGCAAATTCCATTCCTGCGCCGCCAGATCGGCGTGGTGTTCCAGAACCACCAGTTGCTGTTCGACCGTACGGTGTTCAACAACGTGGCCCTGCCGTTGCAGATCCTCGGGTTGTCCAAGGCCGAGATCGTCAAGCGCGTGGACTCGGCCCTGGAGCGCGTGGCGTTGTCGGACAAGACCGACCTCTTTCCCGGCGACCTGTCCACTGGCCAGCAACAGCGTGTCGGTATCGCCCGCGCCATCGTCCATCGCCCGGCTTTGCTGCTGGCGGACGAACCCACCGGTAACCTCGACCCGCGCCTGGCGGCCGAGATCATGGGGGTGTTCGAAGACATCAACCGCCTGGGCACCAGCGTCTTGATCGCCAGCCACGACCTGGCCCTGATTGCCCGTATGCGCCATCGCATGCTGACCCTGCAACGCGGCCGCCTGATCGGCGACGGGGAGGCTGGCGTATGAGTGCTACACGCAGCCCTAAAGTATCCGAACGGGTGGCTCCGAAGCCGGCCGACCCGCAACCGAAAAAGAAAAAACACGACGAAGACGACGGCCCGGACTTCGGCACGCTGGTGCACGCCTGGATCGAAAGCCACCGCGCCAGCCTGCTGGACAGCCTGCGGCGCCTGGGCAAGCAGCCGATCGGCAGCTTTTTCACTTGCCTGGTCATGGCCGTGGCCTTGAGCCTGCCGATGGGCTTGTCGCTGTTGCTTAATAACGTGGAGCGCCTGGGCGGTTCCTGGCAGCGGGCGGCGCAGATTTCGCTGTACCTGAACCTGGACACCAGCAGCAAGGAAGGCGAAGCGCTGCGTGACGATATCAAGAACATCCCGGGGGTAGCCGAGGCCGAGTACATCAGCCGCGACCAGGCCCTTGAAGAGTTCCAGCAGCAATCGGGCCTGGGCGAGGCGCTCAAGGAGCTGCCGCAGAACCCGCTGCCGGGCGTGGTGCTGGTAACGCCGAACGAGGTCGACAAGCCGGCGCTGGAAGCCCTGCGACAAAAACTCGCAGGGATGCCGAAGGTGCAACAGGCCCAACTTGATCTAGTCTGGGTAGAGCGCCTGGCCGCGATCCTCAAGCTGGGCGACCGCTTTGTGTTCGGCCTGACGGTGTTATTAGTGTCTGCATTACTTTTGGTGATAGGTAATACCATTCGTCTTCATATTGAAAACCGTCGCACCGAGATAGAAGTGATTAAACTGGTGGGCGGCACAGACAGCTATGTGCGTCGGCCTTTCCTGTACATGGGCGCGCTGTATGGCCTGGGTGCGGGGATCTTGTCCTGGGGCGTACTGGCGTTTGGCCTGGATTGGTTGAACGACGCGGTTGTCGGCCTGGCGGGGCTCTACGGCAGTGATTTCGCGTTGGCCGGTGTGCCGGTAGCCGATGGTCTGAGTCTCTTGCTTGGCGCGGTGTTGTTGGGGTATATCGGTGCGTGGATTGCGGTGGCACGGCATTTACGTGAACTGGCGCCGAAGTAGTTAATGCCAGATTAATGTGGTTTCGTTTGTATTGACCGTATCAGCGGTTTAGGGAACTTGTCCTACGGTTCCCAGGTCAATTTTCGCAGTGCTGAACTGCACGAGTTATGTGAGTCGGAGGTTTTTTCGTATGACCACTTCTTTGCAACCTGCTTATGCCTTGGTCCCGGGTGCGAACCTGGAAGCCTATGTGCACACGGTCAACAGCATTCCATTGCTGACGCCCGAGCAGGAGCGTGAACTGGCCGAGAGTCTCTACTATGAGCAGGATTTGGGGGCGGCTCGGCAGATGGTGCTCGCCCACCTGCGTTTTGTCGTACATATCGCCCGTAGCTATAGCGGCTACGGTCTGGCCCAGGCCGACCTGATTCAGGAAGGCAACGTAGGCCTGATGAAGGCTGTGAAGCGTTTCAACCCTGAAATGGGCGTGCGCCTGGTGTCGTTTGCCGTGCACTGGATCAAGGCGGAAATCCACGAGTTCATCCTGCGCAACTGGCGCATCGTGAAAGTGGCCACCACCAAGGCCCAGCGCAAGCTGTTCTTCAACCTGCGCAGCCAGAAAAAAACGCCTGGCGTGGCTGAACAACGAAGAAGTCCACCGCGTGGCCGAAAGCCTCGGTGTGGAGCCCCGTGAAGTGCGCGAGATGGAAAGCCGCCTGACCGGCCATGACATGGCCTTCGACCCAGCCGCCGAAGCGGATGACGACAGCGCCTTCCAATCGCCGGCCAACTATCTGGAAGACCACCGGTACGATCCGGCGCGTCAACTGGAGGACGCCGACTGGAGCGACAACTCCAACCACAACCTGCACGAAGCGCTGGAAGTGCTGGACGACCGCAGCCGTGACATTCTCTACCAGCGTTGGCTGGCAGAAGAAAAAGCCACGCTGCACGACCTGGCGCAAAAGTACAACGTGTCGGCAGAGCGGATTCGTCAGCTTGAGAAAAGCGCGATGAACAAGCTGAAGTTGTCGATCGCCGCTTAAAACGCAGCGAACAAAAAATGCCCCTGTCGAAAGATCGGGGCATTTTTGTATGTGTTCGAAAAGTCTCAAGTACAACTCGGTTTAATGTGGGAGCTGGCTTGCCTGCGATGAGGCCGTGTCAGATGAAGCATGGGTTACTGACCCACCGCTATCGCAGGCAAGCCAGCTCCCACAGGTCTCGTATTGTGTCAGTCGGACCAGGGTGCCTTTCGAGAGTTGTTCAGCTCCACCAGGTAACCCTCCCCGCCCAACTGGCTCATCTGCTGGCGAATCCACGCCGCTCGCCGTGCCACATAGGCGGTCGGATGACTGGCACTCCACACCCGTGGATTGGGCAACACCGCCGCCAGGTAACTGGCCTGCTGCCGCGAAAGCCCCTTGGCACTCACGCCAAAATGGTGCCGCGCCGCCGCTTCTGCGCCAAACACACCTTCATCCCATTCCACACTGTTGAGGTACACCTCAAGAATCCGCTGCTTGGGCCATAACACTTCGATCAAACCGGTAAACCACGCCTCCAGGCCTTTGCGCAAATAGCTGCGCCCGGCCCACAGGAACAGGTTTTTCGACACCTGTTGGCTCAAGGTGCTGGCACCG
This sequence comes from Pseudomonas sp. KT_2_4, assembly GCF_041410225.1. NCBI lineage: Bacteria > Pseudomonadati > Pseudomonadota > Gammaproteobacteria > Pseudomonadales > Pseudomonadaceae > Pseudomonas > Pseudomonas sp. KT_2_4. The sequence goes on along the minus strand of NZ_CP166962.1, from coordinate 3,436,869 downwards.
CGAATCGAGCCGCCGCGTTCGTTGTGCAGAATCGCCGCCTGGATCGCGCCGAAATCAAAACCCCAATGTTGCGGGAAGCGCTGGTCTTCACCGGCCATCACCGCCACTTTAAGGTCGTCGGAGATTTCATCCCACGGCACCCAGCTGCGTTGCAGGTCGATAGGCTCACCGTCAACCCAGGACTCGACCTTGCGCTCCACCATCAGCGCAGTGAACGGTGGCGGCACCACACGAAACAGCAGCACCAGCAACACACTGCCGATGGCAAACCATTTCACGACGTTGAGAAAGCGTTTGAAGAGGACACGCAGCATAGAGATGGCTTGGCCGAACCCGTTGAGCGGGCCATTATACAGACCCTGCCCGATGAGTCTGACTGGAGTTCCCCATGCTGCGTAGCTTTCTGATGCTGGCTGCCTTTTTCGGCTTTACCGGCGTTGCGCTGGGCGCTTTCGCCGCCCACGGCCTGAAAAACCGCCTGAGCGCCGACTACCTGGCGATCTTCCATACCGGCGTGACCTACCAGTTGGTGCATGCCCTGGCACTGTTCGGCGTGGCCTTGCTGGCGGCGCATATTCCGGGCCGGTTGGTCACCTGGGCGGGTATTTCGTTTACCGTCGGTATCCTGCTGTTCTCGGGCAGCCTGTATGTGCTGACGATGACCGGCATCAGTAAACTGGGGATCATCACGCCGTTTGGCGGGCTGGCGTTCCTGCTCGGCTGGTTCTTCCTGGGCCTGGCGGCGTGGCGTTTGCAGCTTTGACCGCTTGACGCTTGGAGCTGACCTTCAGGTTCCAATCGCGCTAGAATGCGGGCCCCTAAAAACGATGGCGGCCCGTGGCATGCGCATTCAGTTGAACGGCGAACCCTTTGAACTGCCCGACGGCGAAACCGTTGCGGCCCTGCTGACCCGTCTGGACCTGACCGGGCGTCGCGTCGCAGTGGAGCTCAACCTGGATATCGTCCCGCGTAGCCAGCACGCCGAGACTGTGCTCACCGAAGGTGACCAGATCGAAGTGGTCCACGCCATCGGCGGCGGCTAGCCCGCCACGGCCGCAACGCATTCTGCAGAACCTCATCCAACCAGAGGATTTCCCATGAGCATCGTTCGTAGCGACAAGCCTTTCGTCCTGGCCGGTCGTACCTACCAGTCCCGTCTGCTGGTCGGCACCGGCAAGTACCGCGACATGGAAGAAACCCGCCTGGCCATCGAAGCCTCGGGTGCCGAGATCGTCACCTTCGCCGTACGCCGCACCAACCTCGGCCAGATCGAGGGCGAGCCGAACTTGCTCGAAGTGCTGTCGCCGGAGCGCTACACCTTTTTGCCAAACACTGCTGGCTGCTACGACGCCATCGAAGCCGTGCGCACCTGCCGCCTGGCCCGTGAGCTGCTCGACGGCCACAACCTGGTGAAGCTGGAAGTGCTGGCCGACCAGAAAACCCTGTTCCCCAATGTGATCGAAACCCTCAAGGCCGCCGAGACCTTGGTCAAGGAAGGCTTCGACGTGATGGTCTACACCAGCGATGACCCGATCATCGCCCGTCAGTTGGCAGAAATCGGCTGCATCGCGGTGATGCCGCTGGCTGGTCTGATCGGTTCCGGCCTGGGCATCTGCAATCCGTATAACCTGCAGATCATCCTCGAAGAAGCCAAGATCCCGGTATTGGTGGATGCGGGTGTGGGCACTGCCTCCGACGCGACCATCGCCATGGAACTGGGCTGCGACGCGGTGCTGATGAACTCGGCCATTGCCCATGCCCAGCAACCAATCATGATGGCCCAAGCCATGAACCACGCCATCGTCGCGGGCCGCCTGGCCTACCTCGCCGGGCGCATGCCGAAAAAACTCTATGCCAGCGCCTCTTCGCCGCTGGATGGTCTGATCAAGTAAGAGCTATTGATGACTGAATCAAACGAAACGCCGAACACCGTGGAAGAGGGCGACGAGTCCAAGCACCGCCGCATCAAGAGTTTTGTGATGCGCGCCGGCCGCATGACCGAAGGCCAGCAAAAGGGCCTGGAACAGGGCACGCCGCTGTTCGTACTGCCCCTGGCCGATGCGCCGGTGGACTATGACCAAGTGTTCGGCCGTTCGGCCCCGCGCTCCCTGGAAATCGGTTTCGGCATGGGCCATTCCCTGCTGGAAATGGCCGCAGCCGCGCCGGAGCAGGATTTCATCGGTGTGGAAGTGCACCGCCCAGGCGTCGGCGCACTGCTCAACGGTGTGCTGACCCAAGGCCTGAAAAACCTGCGGGTCTACGACTGCGATGCGATTGAAGTGCTCAACCGCTGCATCGCCGACAACAGCCTCGACCGCCTGATGCTGTTCTTCCCCGACCCTTGGCACAAGGCCCGTCACCACAAGCGCCGCATCGTCCAGGCGTCCTTCGCGGAACTGGTGCGCAGCAAGCTGAAAGTGGGCGGCATCCTGCACATGGCCACCGACTGGGAACCGTACGCGGAATACATGCTGGAAGTGATGAACGTCGCCCCCGGCTACCGCAACCTGGCCGAAGACGGCAAATGCGTGCCACGCCCGGCCGAGCGGCCGATCACCAAGTTCGAACGCCGTGGCGAGCGGTTGGGGCATGGGGTGTGGGATTTGAAGTTCGAGAAGCTGGCTTAAACAGTCATCCGCTTGAAACGCAATCAAATGTGGGAGCTGGCTTGCCTGCGATAACATCACCTCGGTATCACTGATACACCGAAGTGTCTGTATCGCAGGCAAGCCAGCTCCCACATGTGTTTTGTAGTGCCTGCTGGGTCAGCGGCGGTCTGCTACCACGCCAATCAACACCAGCACCACGATCAACACCGGCGCCAGGCTGTAGTTATTGAACTGGCTCAATCCCCGCACAATCCACGGCGTAGCGTAGATCAACGCCGCACCACTGCCGATCAGGCACAGCAGGGCCATCAAGGGTACGCGCAAGGCACCGGCGATGCTGCCCAGGCGCGCTTCGACCCAGCCCTTGATGTCGGCGCCGAACAGCACCAGCAAACAGCCCACAAGGGCCAACGAGATTTCCGACAGGTTGCTACGGCTCCAGCGGGATACGGTGGCGAGCAGGTCGAGTACCAGATCCATTCGATTTCCTTAAGAGCTATCAGCTCAAAAACTTCTGCAACAGGTCATTGAGAAAGAGTTGCCCGCGGTCGGTGGCCGCCAGGCGTGACGGTTCGACCTGCATTAATCCACTTTGTTCTGCGTCGCGGCGGCCTTCGTCGAGGCTCGCCAGGTCAAGGCCGGTGCGCTCGGCGTAGAGCTTGGCATCAACCCCTTCGGTGAGGCGCAGCGCGTTCATCAGGAACTCGAACGGCAGTTCATCGTTGGTCAGTTCTTTCGCGCCGGCCTGGAAGCTTTTGGCCGGGTTGAGGTAGTCCTTCGGTGCACGAGTTTTCCAGGTGCGGATGATGCGCCCGTCCGGGTGGCTGAGCTTGCCGTGGGCGCCGGCGCCTATGCCGATAAAGTCGCCAAAGCTCCAGTAATTGAGGTTATGCCGCGCCGGCCGCCCCGGTTGGGCGTAGGCCGAGACTTCATATTGTGCGTAACCGTGTTCGGCGAGCAGTGCCTGGCCGGCTTCCTGGATATCCCACAGCGTGTCGTCTTCCGGCAGCGCGGGTGGCTGGTTCCAGAACACGGTATTGGGTTCCAGTGTCAGTTGGTACCAGGACAGGTGCGTGGGCTTGAGTGCAATGGCCTGGCGCAGGTCGCCCAAGGCGTCCTCCAGGGACTGGTTGGGCAAGCCGTGCATCAAGTCCAGGTTGAAGTTATCGAACCCGGCCTGGCGCGCCATGCCGGCTGCGCGCACGGCTTCATCGCCATTGTGGATGCGGCCCAGGGCTTCGAGCTTCTCTTGCTGGAAGCTCTGAATGCCGATGGACAGGCGATTGATCCCCAGTTTGCGGTACGCCACGAACTTCTCTTGTTCGAACGTCCCGGGGTTGGCTTCCAGGGTGATCTCGATATCGTCGGCAAACGGGATACGCGTTTGAACGCCCTTGAGCAGGCGGCCCAGTGCAGCAGCGCTGAACAGGCTGGGCGTGCCGCCGCCAAAGAAGATCGAACTCAGTTTACGGCCATACACGGCGTGCAGGTCTTGGTCCAGGTCCGCCAGCAGGGCGTCCACATACTCTTCTTCCGGCAGCACTTTGCTGGCGGTGTGGGAGTTGAAGTCGCAATACGGGCATTTGCGCACGCACCACGGGATATGGATGTACAGCGCCAGGGGCGGCAGATGGGGCAGGGCCGCCCGTGGTGTTTGCGCGCCACCGTGGATCAGCGGCTGCGCAGAGGTGTTCTGGGTCATTTCAAGCCCAGGCGCTGGCGCAGCAACGCCATGGCGCGGGCGCGGTGGCTGATCTGGTTCTTGTCGGCCGGGCTCAGTTCGGCGCTGGAGACATTGCGCTCCGGCACCCAGAACAGCGGGTCATAGCCAAACCCATGCTCACCGCTGGCGGCTTGCAGGATGCGCCCGTGCCACAGGCCTTCGCACAGAATCGGCAACGGGTCATCGGCATGCCGCACCAGGGCCAGCACGCAGACGAACTGCGCACCACGCTCGGCCTCCGGCACGTCCTTGAGGGCGTCGAGCAGCTTGGCGTTGTTGGCTGCGTCGCCCTTGCCGTCGGCGTAACGGGCGGAGTAGATACCAGGGGCGCCGCCGAGGAAGTCCACGGCCAGGCCCGAATCATCCGCTAGGGCCGGCAGGCCAGAGATACGCGCGGCATTGCGGGCCTTGAGGATGGCATTCTCGACGAACGACAGGCCGGTCTCTTCCGGTTCGACCTGGCTGAACTCGCCAATCGAACGCAGGTGCACAGACTCACCGAGCATGGCTTGCAGTTCTTTGAGTTTGCCGGCGTTGTGGCTGGCGAGTACGAGTTGGGTAAGGTTCATCATTCGGCCGGGAACAGTTCTTGGTTGAATTGGAAACCGTGGGCCTTGCCGCCGGTTTCAACGTTGATGGTAAACGTCTTGTATTCCCGCTGGGTCACCGAGTAGGGCGCGAGGTAGCTGATGCCGCTTTTCTCTTCGATCTGCTTGAACGTCAGGATCTCGCTCTTGCCGCCCAAATCCTTGACCGTGCCAGTGACTTGCGCGGCCACCGGGCTTACGCCCTTGATCACGGTCACGTTGATCAACCCCTTCTCCTTGCTGCGCACCACACCGACTTTTTGGGCGGTCTCAGCGGGCAGGAAGCTTGAAGTGAAGGTGTTGTAATGAACGGTGATATCGCCGAAGTCTTTTTTGCGATTAGCGTCGATAGCGTCGGCGGCCATGGCGCTGGCGCCCAGGCATGCGGTCAATAGAAAAATAGCCAAACGACTCATGAACGTCCCTCTTGAAGATGATTAGACGGCAACTTTGTGGTCGGTCAGGCCAGGGCTGCTGACCCGGTAGATACCAATTTCGCCCAACAGGTTGGGCCATAGCTTACTCGCCCAGCCGTGGCGGTGCTGTTGATCGACGGCAAGGCGGTTGATCACCTTGGCTTCACGCTCGCCACACAGGGCTTCGAAGTCTTCGAAGGTGCAGAAGTGGATGTTCGGCGTGTTGTACCAAGTGTACGGCAGGAAGTCGGAGACCGGCATGCGCCCCTTGGTGGCCAGGTACCAGCGGCAGCGCCAGTGGCCAAAGTTGGGAAAGGTGATGATGCATTGGCGGCCCACGCGCAGCATTTCGTCAAGGATGCGGTCCGGGTAGTGCACGGCTTGCAGGGCTTGGGTCATCACCACGATATCGAAGCTGTTGCTGGCAAAGTTGCCCAGGCCCTTGTCCAGGTCCTGCTCGATCACGTTGATGCCCTTGGCCACGCACTGGGCGATGTTATCCGGGTCGTTTTCCAGGCCGTAGCCGGTGACTTGCTTGTGGTCACGCAGCCAGCTCAGCAATTCGCCATCGCCGCAGCCCAGGTCGAGCACGCGGCTGCCGGCGGGGATCCAGTCTTGGATGATTTCCAGGTCGGCTCTCATGGCGTTCTCACAGTGCGATTCGGTTCATGTAGTTGCTAAAGGCCTGCAGGTAACGCGGGATCGGAATCAGGAAGGCGTCGTGGCCTTGCGGTGCATCGATCTCCAGGTAGCAGACGTCTTTCTTGGCGGCCATCAGGGCATCCACCAGCTCACGGGAGCGTGCCGGCGAAAAGCGCCAGTCGGTGGTGAACGACATCACGCAGAACTGGGCCGTGGCGTGCTCGAAGGTTTTTGCCAGGTCGTCATCGTGGTTGGCGGCCGGGTCGAAGTAGTCCAGAGCCTTGGTCATCAGTAGGTAGGTGTTGGCGTCAAAGCGCCCCGAGAATTCCTCGCCCTGATAACGCAGGTAGCTTTCCACCTGGAACTCGACGCTGTGGAAGTCGTAGTTGAGCTTCTCGCTCTTGAGGCCTCGGCCGAATTTCTCGCCCATGGAATCGTCGGACAGGTAGGTAATGTGGCCGACCATCCGCGCCAGCATCAAGCCGCGCTTGGGGATCACGCCCGCTTCCTGGAACGAACCGCCGTGGAACTCGGGGTCGGTGAGGATCGCCTGGCGCGCCACTTCGTTGAAGGCGATGTTCTGCGCCGACAACTTGGGCGCCGAGGCGATGGCCAGGCAATGACGCACGCGGTCTGGGTAAGTGATGGTCCATTGCAGGGCCTGCATGCCGCCCAGGCTGCCACCAATCACGGCGGCCCACTGGCTGATGCCCAGCAGGTCGGCGAGGCGTGCCTGGCTGTGCACCCAGTCCTCTACCGTCAGCACTGGGAAGTCGGCGCCGAACGGTTTGCCGGTTTCCGGGTTGAGGCTGCTGGGGCCGGTGGAGCCGTTGCAGCCGCCGAGGTTGTTCAGGCTGACCACAAAGAACTTATTGGTGTCGATGGGCTTGCCGGGGCCGATGCAACTGTCCCACCAGCCGGGCTTGCGGTCGTCAACGCTATGGAAGCCGGCGGCGTGATGATGGCCGGATAAGGCATGGCAGATCAGCACGGCGTTGCTCGCCGTGGCGTTCAGTTGGCCATAGGTTTCGTAGATCAGGTCGTAGGCTGGCAACGAACGGCCGCAGGCCAGGGCCAGGGGTTCGCTGAAATGCGCCACTTGTGGCACGACCAGTCCAACAGAATCGGGGGGGAAGGCAGCTGGCATCGACCCTGCTCTCGTTTAAATGAGGCGTAAGTCTAAAGAGCGGGGACCCTAGCGGCAAGCAATGGTCGGGGGTTAGCGTGATCGTTCCCACGCTCCGCGTGGGAATGCCTCTTGGGACGCTCTGCGTCCTGCCCTGGTGACGCGGAGCGTCACGGCTGCATTCCCACGCAGAGCGTGGGAACGATCAGCACAAGCCATGCTATCGCAGGCAAGCCAGCTCCCATAGGGGCTACGGCATTCAGATCAGGCCAAACAACTCTTTTGGCATGTAAGCAAAGTAGGCCAGGCGCGGAATCACCCAGCTTTGCAGCAACTGAATCACGATAAACGCGAAGATCGGCGAGATATCCAGGCCACCCAGGTTCGGAATCAGGCGACGGAAGGGTGCCAGCACGGGCTCGGTGATCTGAGCCACCAATTCGGCACCTGGGCTACGGCTGCCCGGTGCGACCCAGGAGAGGATCACGCTGATGATCATCGACCAGAAAATGATCTTCAGGAACAGCGAGAAAATCCCGATCAGGCCCCATGGCAGCAGCAGGACGGTGAAGGCCTGGTAGCCATTGAGCATCAGGATCACCACGAACAGCAAAATCTGCAGCAACAACGCCAGCACCAGCGACGACATGTCCAGGCCGAACAGGCTCGGGATCACTCGGCGCAGCGGCTTGAGCAGTGGTTGGGTGGCCTTCACCACGAACTGGCACAGCGGGTTGTAGAAGTTTGCCCGCACCAGTTGCAGGATAAAGCGCATCAGCACGATCAGCAGGTACAAGCTGCCCAGGGTCTGGATGATGAAAATGGCAGCGTCATTGATTCCGAGCATGTTTGATTACCTTGGTAAGGGACGACTATTTGCCCAGTTGCTCAGCCATCTCGGCTGAACGATGTGCGGCGGCACCCAGTGCTGTTTCCACCAGGGCTTCAAAGCCCCCGGCCTGGAACGACTCGATAGCCGCTTGTGTGGTGCCACCTGGCGAGGTGACGCGACGGCGCAGTTCGGCGGCATCCACCTCGCTGCCGACCGCCATTTTCGCGGCGCCCAGGGCGGTTTGCTCCGCCAGTTGCTCGGCCACGTCGTGGGGCAGGCCCAGCTTGACACCGGCGGCGGTCATGGCCTCGATCAGCAGGAAGAAGTAGGCCGGGCCACTACCGGAAACGGCGGTAACCGCATCCAGTTGCTGTTCCTGCTCCAGCCACACGGCGATGCCCACCGCAGACAGCAGTTCCTGGGCCTGGTCACGTTGCTGCGCGGTGACTTCGCCGGTGGCATACAAACCGCTGACGCCCTGGCGCAGCAGCGCCGGGGTGTTGGGCATGCAGCGCACGATGGGCTGGGCGCCGAGCCAGTTGGTCATGCTGGCGCAGGTGATGCCAGCGGCAATCGACACCACCAGTTGGTGAGGTTGCAGACTCGGGCGCAGGCTCTCGCACACAGCCTTCATGGCCTGGGGCTTGACCGCCAGCACGATCACATCGACGCCGTGGATGGCCTCGGCATTATCAGCGAAGGTCTGGATGCCGTGTTCGGCGCTGACGCGCTCGCGGGTCTCGGCGCCCGGGTCGCTGGCGCGGATCTGCTCGGCGTCCAGGCCCTTGGCCCGCAGGCCACCGATCAGGCTGGCCGCCATGTTACCGGCGCCGATAAAGGCAATACGCGTGTTGCTCATGACAGGTCCTTATTTTCGAGGGATGTCAGCCATTTCACGGCTGGCCGTAGTCGCGGGCGCCAAACAGCGCGGTACCGATCCGCACCCAGGTGGCGCCTTGGGCAATGGCCGACTCAAGGTCGTGGCTCATGCCCATGGAAAGTGTGTCCAGCGCCAGGTTCAAGCTGGCTTGCAGGTCGCGCACCGTGGCAAACGCCGCATCCTGCTCTGCCCGATCTTCAGTCGGCTCGGGAATCGCCATCAAGCCCCGCAGCTTCAAGCGCGGCAGGGCGCTGATCGCCGTGGCCAGGGCCGGCAGGTCGGCGGGTGTGCAGCCGGACTTGCTGGCTTCGCCACTGACATTGACCTGAATGCAGATATTGAGCGGCGGCAGGTCGGCCGGGCGTTGTTCGGACAGGCGTTGTGCGATTTTCAGGCGGTCCACGGAATGCACCCAAGCGAAGTGCTCGGCGATAGCGCGAGTCTTGTTCGATTGAATGGGGCCGATGAAGTGCCAACTCAAGGGCAGGTCGGTTAAATCCGCCTGTTTGCCCAGGGCTTCCTGCAGGTAGTTTTCGCCAAAGTCGCGCAGCCCGGCGGCATAGGCTTCGCGCACTGCCTGCGCGGGTTTGGTCTTGCTCACGGCCAGCAGGTGGATGCTGCTTGCGTCACGTTGCACGGCGTCGGCTGCGGCGCGGATGCGCTGGCTAACCAGGCCGATGTTGTCTGCTATCGTCGACATTCAAGATGCGCCCGTGGATATGGAGTCCGCGGCATTCTACTGGAAATGGAAAGCCCTATGGATATCACGCAATTGCTGACGGCCAGCGTAAGCCGAGGCGCCTCAGACCTGCATCTGTCAGCCGGCCTGGCACCGATGCTGCGCATTGATGGCGAGGTTTGGCCGCTGGATGGGCCAGCGCTGGACGCTACCCAAGTGGTCGACTTATTGAGCCCGTTGCTGAATAAACATCAACAAAAGGATTTCGAAACATCTCTTGAAACGGATTTTGCCTTCGAATTGCCAGGCGTCGCCCGGTTCCGGGCGAACGTGTTCCGCCAGGATCGCGGCGTGGGTGCAGTGTTCCGGGCTATTGCGACTGAGGTCCAGAGCCTGGAGGCGCTGGGATTGGGCGAGGTGTTCCAGCGTATCGCCCGCCTTCCTCGCGGCCTGGTGCTGGTGACCGGGCCCACCGGTTCTGGCAAGTCCACGACCCTGGCGGCGATGATCGACGACCTCAACCGGCATCGACGCCAGCATATCCTCACGCTGGAAGACCCCATCGAGTTTATCCACAGGCCGAAACTGGCGCTGGTCAACCAGCGCCAGGTGCATCGTGACACCCACAGTTTCTCGGTGGCCCTGCGTTCAGCCCTGCGAGAAGACCCGGATGTGATCCTGGTGGGTGAATTGCGCGATCTGGAAACCATCCGCCTTGCGCTGACGGCGGCAGAGACCGGGCACCTGGTGTTCGGCACTCTGCACACCTCGTCGGCGGCAAAGACGATAGACCGGCTGGTGGACGTCTTCCCGGCCGGGGAAAAGGCCATGGTCCGCTCGATGCTGTCGGAGTCGTTGCAGGCGGTGGTCTCTCAGGTGTTGGTGAAGAAGGTGGGCGGTGGGCGTGTGGCCGCCCATGAAATCATGCTGGGTACGCCGGCGATTCGTAACTTGATCCGTGAGGACAAGGTGGCGCAGATGGTTTCGGCAATTCAGACCGGTGGGGCGTTGGGGATGAAGACCCTGGATATGAGTTTGAAGGCGTTGGTGGGCGCGGGCCTGGTCAGTCGGGAAGAGGCGCGGGAGAAGGCGAGGGTGCCGGCAGATATCTAAAACGCACAGATACACAATGTGGGAGCTGGCTTGCCTGCGATAGCGGACTGTCAGGCACTCTCTCTGCCAACTGACACACCGTCATCGCAGGCAAGCCAGCTCCCACATTTGATTGCATTTCAAAGGGGGAGCTTCAGTGGTGCCTGGCTTAGCGCTGCACGATCCGCAGGTTGCTGTTCTGCTCTTTAGGCAGTACCCGCTTGGCAATCACGTAGTTCTTGTCCCAGAACGGCTTTTTCAGCGTGTCGATGCTCACCGACTTGCCACGGCGCGGTGCGTGAATAAAGCGGTCATTGCCCAGGTAGATGGCAACGTGGTTCACCTGGCGGCTCTTCAACTTGAAGAACAACAGATCGCCCGGCTTCAGGTCTTTGCGGTCAACCTTCAACCCATGGCCGGCCGCCATGGCGTTGGAGGTGCGTGGCAGGTCCACCGCTTTTACATCGTTAAATGCATATTTCACCAGCCCGCTGCAGTCGAACCCTTTACTTGGGCTGCTGCCGCCCCAACGATAAGGTGTACCGAGCACGTTGACGGCACGGCTCAAGACGTTGCTGCTTTGCTTGGTGTTCACGGCCAGCTGGGTGGAAAGCACTTTGCCGTGGGCCTTGCTCAGTTGAGTCGGGCGGCTGACGGTCGGCTTTGCCGCTTTGGCAGTGCTGGGCGTGCTATGGACTTTAGGGGTGAAACCGTTAACGTTCGGAAGTCGTTGCTCACGATTGGTGGCGTGGGCGGCCAGTGGCATTAATAGGCAAATGGTTAGCCATGTCTTGAAAAATGGTCGCATTAGGCGTGGCTCTTATGGGTTTGCGCGCAACTTTATAACAGCTTTTTGTGCTGTTCTCAGGCCGTTTGTCGACTGAACCTTGGGGTCAAATTCAGGAAAAACGCGACGATTCGCCGCAATTGTCCTACACAAGGCAGGCGGTACAAGGCTTTGAGGGCAGGAAGATACCATTTACCGTACGTCGGGCGCCCGTAAAAAAGTCACAAAGAAAATGAAAAAATTTATCTATCGACGCAAAAGAGGTCCTTCATGAACACCTATCAACAGGTTGGTCAGCAGCACGACACCCACAGTAAGGCGATTGGTTACCTACTGTGGATTTTCGGTTTTACCGGGGCTCATCGCTTCTATTACGGCAAGCCGGTGACCGGTACGATCTGGTTTTTCACCTTCGGCTTGCTGGGTATTGGCTGGCTGATCGACTTGTTCCTGATCCCGGCCATGGACCGTGAAGCCGACCTGCGTTTTACCGCTGGGCCCATTGAATACAACGTGGCCTGGATTCTGTTGGCGTTCCTGGGGGTGTTTGGTGTGCACCGTATGTATCAGGGCAAATGGATCACCGGCCTGATCTACCTGCTGACCGGCGGTTTGTTCCTGATCGGGGTGCTGTATGACTTCTGGACGCTGAACACGCAGATCTCGATCCGCAATGCCGAGCGCAACAGCGGCTGCTGAGCACTGATCGTTCCCACGCAGAGCGTGGGAACGAGCTTGCGCGTCAAGCCTGGTAGCTGATCCGCCCATCCATCAAGGTGTACCGCACCGTCGCCGGCAGGCTGTGGCCGATGAACGGGCAGTTTTCGCCCTTGGACAACCAACGCTCACCAGCCACCGTCGAGCTTGCCAGGTCGAACAGCACCAGGTCCGCCGGTGAACCCACCGCCAACTGGCCCGCTGGCAAGCGCAGGGCCTCGGCCGGGCCGGCGCTCAGGCGCGACAGTAGTGTCGGCAAGTCCAGCAAGCCGTCTTCCACCAGCGTCATCGCCAATGGCAGCAACAACTCCACGCTGCTGATGCCCGGCTCGGTCGCGCCAAACGGTGCCAGCTTGGCGTCTCGCTCGTGAGGTTGGTGATGGCTGGAAATCGCCGACACCACACCCGACTTCACCGCCGCACGCAAACCGTCACGGTCTGCCTTGGTGCGCAGCGGGGGCTGTACGTGGTAAAGGCTGGAGAAGTCGATCAGCGCCTCATCCGTCAGGATCAGCTGGTACAGGGCGACATCCGCAGTTACCCGCAAGCCACGGGCCTGGGCCTGGGCGATCAGAGCCACGCCCCGGGCGCTGGTCAACTGGCTGAAATGCGCACGCACGCCGCTTTGTTCCACCAGCAACAGGTCACGGGCGAGGGCCACGGTTTCTGCGGTTTCCGGAATGCCCGGCAGGCCGAGGAAGCTCGCCACTGCGCCTTCATGGGCCAGGCCGCCTTCGGCCAGGTCGCGGTCTTGGGAATGGAAGATCACCGTCAAGTCGAACGTGGCCGCGTATTCCAGGGCGCGGCACAAGGTGCGCGTGCTGCGAAAGCTTTCCAGGCCATTGCCGAAGGCCACGCAACCGGCGTCACGCAGGGCGATCAATTCGGCGAGTTGTTCGCCATCCAGGCCCTTGCTCAAGGCGCCAATGGGAAACACTTTGCAATTGCCGGCTTCGCGGGCGCGGTCGAGGATCAGCTCGGTCACAGCAGAAGTGTCCAGTACCGGCTTGGTATTGGGCGGGCAACACAGGCTGGTCACGCCACCGGCTGCCGCGGCCTGGGTTTCGCTGGCGATGTTGCCTTTGCGACTGTAGCCCGGTTCACGCAGGGCGACATTCAAGTCCACCAGCCCAGGTGCGGCCACCAGGCCCTTGGCGTCAATGCTCTGGCCGGCGTTGAAGCCGGCGGGGGCGGCGCCGATGGCGACGATCTTGCCGGCGTCCAGGTGTAGATCGGTAACTTGGTCCAGGCCGCTGGCCGGGTCGATGACTCGGGCGCCGAGAATGCTGAGCTTCACTGGGCCTGCTCCTGCTCGAATTGACGTTGCGCGGTTTGCCCGCTCATGGCCATGGACAGCACGGCCATGCGCACGGCGATGCCGTAGGTCACTTGGTTGAGAATCACTGATTGTGGGCCGTCGGCCACCGCCGACTCAATTTCCACGCCGCGGTTGATTGGCCCCGGGTGCATCACGATGGCATCCGGCTTGGCCTTGGCCAGGCGTGCGGTGGTCAGGCCGAACAGGCGGTAGAACTCACCTTCGCTGGGCAACAAGCCCCCGGCCATGCGCTCGCGTTGCAGGCGCAGCATGATCACCACGTCCACATCCTTGAGGCCTTCGGCCATGTCGGTGTAGACCTTCACGCCATACTGTTCGATGCCGATGGGCAATAGGGTCTTGGGCGCGATCACGCGGATATCCGGGCAACCCAGGGCCTTGAGAGCCAGCATGTTCGAACGTGCCACCCGCGAATGCAGGATGTCGCCGACGATGGCTACCGAGAGGTTTTCAAAGCTGCCCTTGTGCCGACGAATGGTGAGCATGTCGAGCATGCCCTGGGTCGGGTGCGCGTGACGGCCGTCGCCGCCATTGATGATCGCCACGTTCGGGCACACATGCTCGGCGATGAAATGCGCAGCGCCGGAGTCGCCGTGGCGTACCACGAACATGTCGGCGGCCATGGCTTCCAGGTTGCGCAGGGTATCGAGCAGGGTTTCGCCCTTGCTCGCCGACGAGGTGGACACGTTCAGCGTGATCACATCGGCCGACAGCCGCTGGGCCGCCAGTTCAAAGGTGGTGCGGGTGCGGGTGGAGTTTTCGAAGAACACGTTGCAGATGGTTTTGCCGCGCAACAGCGGGACTTTCTTCACTGCCCGGCCACCGACTTCCAGGAACGAGTCGGCGGTGTCGAGGATTTCGGTGAGCAGTTCGCGGGGCAAACCGTCGAGGGACAAGAAGTGTTGCAACTGGCCCTGAGCATTGAGCTGCAGCGGGCGCTTGGCATCTAGAGGCGTCATCGCGGGGACTCTTTACAAGGCGGTTTAAAGGGCAAGGTCTTGCAGTTCGAGTTCGAGCGGCGTAGGACCGGACAATTTTACCCGCTGCTGGGGTGCAAGCGACAGGGTTGCACCCACGACGTCCGGGCTGATCGGCAGTTCGCCAGCATCCAGGTCCAGCAGGCACACCAGGGTCACGCTGGCAGGGCGGCCATAGTCGAACAATTCGTTCATGGCGGCGCGGATGGTGCGGCCGCTCATCAGCACGTCGTCGATCAATACCAGGTGCTGGCCTTCGATCTCGAAGGGCAGGGCCGATGGGCGCACTTGTGGATGCAGGCCGTTCTGGCTGAAGTCGTCGCGGTAGAAGGACACGTCCAGGGTGCCCAGAGGCGAATCGCTGCCCAGTGCTTCCAGCAATGCCTGGGCTACCCACACGCCACCGGTGCGTATGCCGATAAAACGCGGTTCGCTGATGGCACGGTGTTCCAGGTGCGCCTTGAGGCGTATCGCCATCTGGCTGATCAGTTCGGCAGGGTTCGGCAAGCTCATAGTGGCTCCTTATCAAGTGTGTAGGAGCGAGCTTGCTCGCGAAAAACTCATGGGCACCGCGTTCATCCAGCCTTCTCGCGGTATCGTTAACGTTCTTCGCGGGCAAGCCCGCTCCTACAGGATCGCGGCGGGTCAGGATTCAAATAAAGCGGTGTTTTCATCCAGCCAGCCCTGCAACAGCAAGGCCGCGGCGATAGCGTCTACCGGGTTGTCGCGGTAACTGCCCTTTTGCCCGCCACGGTCGCGGCGCTCTCCCTTGGCTTCGAAGGTGGTGAGGCGTTCGTCGTGGGTATAGAACGGCAGGTTGTAGCGGCCATTGAGGCGGCGCGCGAACTTCTCGGCGCGCAGGCACATGTCACTGGGGGTGCCATCCATGTTCAGGGGCAGGCCGACCACCACCGCGTCAGGCTTCCACTCTTTAATCAGGGCTTCGACCTGGTTCCAGTCCGGCACGCCATTCTGGGCCTTGAGGGTGCACAGCTCGCGGGCCTGGCCGGTGATGACCTGGCCAACCGCTACGCCGATCTGTTTGGTGCCGTAGTCAAAACCGAGGATCAGACGCAAAGCCATCAGGCGTGCCCCGCCTGGCTGGTCAGCAGGCTGAGGTTGACCCGCAGCTTGGCTGCTGCCGCTTCCAGGCGCAATTCGCTGGCGGTGTTGAACAAAATATCAGCGTCGAACGGGCAGGTCAGCCAGGCATTGCTGGCCAGTTCGGCCTCCAGTTGCCCGGCTTCCCAACCGGCGTAGCCCAGGGTGATCACACTCTGCTCGGGGCCGATGCCGTCGGCGATGGCGAACAGCACATCCTGGGATGTGGACAGTGACACCCCATCAAGGTCTACCGTGGCCTGGAACGTCGGCCCGGTGGGGTGCAGTACAAAACCGCGATCGGTCTGCACCGGCCCGCCGAAGTAGATCGGTACGCCCTGGCAGCGCGCTGGCGGGTCGATTTCCGGGCGCAGTTGCTCAAGGATATCGGCCAGGTTCAGCTCCTGCGGGCGGTTGACCACCAACCCCATGGCACCATTGGCCGTGTGCTCGACGATGTAGGTCAAGGTCTGCGCAAAGTTCGGGTCGGCCATATGGGGCATGGCGATCAGGAATTGGTGCTTGAGGTAAGTCGGGCTGACGTTTTTCATGTCCGCTAGTGTGGCGTTGGAGGGACGAACTGACAAGTGCGGGCGCGAGCCTGGTCGCTGATCGTTCCCACGCTCCGCGTGGGAACGCATCCCGGGGCGCTCCGCGTCCCAAGAGCAGACGCAGAGCGTCCATGGCGGCATTCCCACGCGGAGCGTGGGAACGATCTGTGCGATCAGTTGCTGGACAACCGGTCGCCCTTGGCGAACCGCCAGGTGCGGATGATTTCCAGGCGGTCCACGTCGTTCAAGTCGCCGCTGAACGGCGCAAAGGGCGCGGCCAGGCGCACGATGCGTTGCGCGGCCTGGTCCAGCAGCGGCTGGCCGGAGGACTCCAGCACCTGCACTTCATACAGCGAGCCGTCACGGTTGATCGACACCAGCAAGCGCAAGTTGCCATAAATCTGCTGGCGCCGTGCCTCGTCCGGGTAGTTGAGGTTGCCGATGCGTTCGACCTTCTTGCGCCACTCGTCCTTATACCAGGCGCCTTTGTCGCGCATGGTCGAGGCCGCGTTCAGGCGGTAGATGCGCGGGCGCTTGGCATACAGCTGTTGTTCATGGGCCAGTTCGGCTTCGAGGCTGGAAATTTCGTCGGACAGCGTCGAACTGTCGAACGTCGGCGCAGGTTTCACTGGCTCGGGCTTGGGTTCGGTCTTGGCCTTTTCGCGCTGGGTCGGGGCTTTTTGCGGCTTGGGCGCGACGGTGGCTACCGCAGCCTTGGGCGTGGCCTGCTTGACCTCGGGCTTTGGCGCCGGCGGTGGGGTGACCTTCTTGACCTGGTTGTCGTGGAAGGGCGCCACTTCGGTGGTCTTGGGCACGGCTCTCTTGTCGAGGGTGCCGCTGCCTTGCTGGTTTTCCTGGGCGAGAAAGTCAGCCTTTTCGGGCTTCTTTTCGCTCTTGAACGTAGCAAGTGTGATTTCCAGGGTCTTGGTGATCTGCTTGGGTTCCACCAGGGTGAACCCCACGCCCAGGAGCAGGGCGAGGTGAATCAGCGCAGCGAGAAACAGGGTAAAACCGAGACGATCAGCCGGGCGCACGCCGCTATGGGTGAATTCGGGGGGCAGATCGGACGGGAGTGTCATGACAAGAAAACCAACATCGCGCGTTTCACAGGTGGCGCATGATAACGCAATGTTGGTATGTGTCCGGCTGTTCTATGTCACTTGGCTTTTAGCTTGCGCTCAATGGCGGCCATCAGCATTTCGCCGATGTTCGTACCAAATGCATTGTCGATCTCGCGAATACAGGTCGGGCTGGTGACGTTGATTTCAGTGAGGTTCTCACCAATTACGTCCAGTCCGACAAACAGCAGGCCTTTTTCCCGCAGGGTCGGACCGACTTGAGCGGCGATCCAGCGGTCCTTGTCCGACAACGGCCGCGCTTCACCGCGACCACCGGCGGCCAGGTTGCCACGGGTCTCGCCGGCTGCCGGGATGCGCGCCAGGCAGTAATCCACCGGCTCGCCGTCGATCATCAGGATGCGCTTGTCACCGTCCTTGATCGCCGGCAGGTAGGCCTGGCCCATGATCTGCTGGGTGCCCAGGGCGGTCAGGGTTTCGAGGATCACCGACAGGTTCGGGTCGCCGGCGCGGTGACGGAAGATCGAGGTGCCGCCCATGCCGTCCAGCGGCTTGAGGATCACGTCGCCATGCTTGGCGGCGAATTCACGCAGTACATCGGCGCGGCGGCTGACCACGGTCGGTGGTGTGCACTGCGGGAACAGGGTGGCGAACAGCTTTTCATTGCAGTCACGCAGGCTTTGCGGCTTGTTGACGATCAACACGCCGGCCCGTTCGGCTTGCTCCAGCAGGTAGGTGGAGTACACAAATTCCATGTCGAACGGCGGATCCTTACGCATCAGGATCACGTCGAGGTCGCTAAGGGGGCTGTCGATTTCGTCAGAAAGCTCGAACCACTTCTCGGGGTTGGCGAACACCTGCAGCGGGCGCATGCGTGCGCGGGCCTCGCCTTCACCCTGGTAAAGGTCGCGCTGCTCCATATAGAACAAGGTCCAGCCGCGGGCCTGGGCGGCCAGGAGCATAGCCAGCGAACTGTCCTTTTTATAGGAAATGCTGGCGATAGGGTCCATGACAATGCCGACGCGAACGCTCATGGGGGATTTCCTCTAGCAAATTGGGGCGCATAAAAGTGGCGTCAGAGTGGCGCTGCGGCTGTTGTGGGTCAAGGAAAAACCACTGGGTGGGTGCCTCGATAGATTGCGCTTGGAGACTGTGCTAAAAAGGCTGGCACGGCGCAGCAGCCCTTGAATTCCAAGGCTTGCGGCGTTCATCCTGTGCAACATCAGGCAGTACACACCGAAAACCGATTCGCTGTGGCGATGGTAGAGCAGATATGGAACAGCATTCCAACGCCTTGAAGGTGATGGTGATCGACGATTCGAAAACGATCCGCCGCACCGCCGAGACGCTGTTGAAGAACATGGGGTGCGAGGTCATCACGGCGATCGACGGTTTCGACGCCCTGGCTCGTATTGTCGATCATCACCCGCACATTATCTTTGTCGACATCATGATGCCGCGCCTGGATGGCTACCAGACCTGCGCCCTGGTGAAGAACAACCCGGCGTTCAAGTCGATCCCGGTGATCATGCTGTCCTCCAAGGACGGCCTGTTCGACAAGGCCAAGGGGCGCATCGTGGGTGTCGATCAATTTTTGACCAAGCCTTTCAGCAAGGAAGAACTGCTGGGGGGCGATCAAGGCCTATGTGCCTGGGTTCGCCGCAGTAGAACAAGCACACTGACGCCGCCTCACGAGGGCCGGCGCCGACCAATGTAGCGGGGAAAACCATGGCACGTGTTCTGATCGTCGACGATTCGCCGACTGAAATGTACAAACTCACCGGCATGCTGGAAAAGCATGGCCACCAGGTGCTCAAGGCCGAAAACGGCGCGGACGGCGTGGCCCTGGCCCGTCAGGAAAAGCCCGACGCGGTGCTGATGGATATCGTGATGCCCGGCCTCAACGGCTTCCAGGCCACGCGCCAGTTGTCCAAGGAGCCAGAAACCAACGGTATCCCGATTATCATCATCACCACCAAGGACCAGGAAACCGACAAGATCTGGGGCGCACGCCAGGGCGCCAAGGATTACCTGACCAAGCCTGTGGATGAAGAGACCCTGATTGCCACCCTGAACAAGGTGCTGGCCGGCTAAGGCTTGCGATCATGACCGAGTCGCAAACCGCCTTTGAGCTGTTGCTGGACATCGACCGCCGCTGCCGCTTGCTGGCCGCGGACCTGCCGTCCCAGGAAACGCGCCTGCAACGCTGGAGCGGCATCGCCTTCCGCGTAGGGCCAAACGCCTACGTGGCGCCCATGGGCGAAGTCGCCGAGGTGTTGCATGAGCCGCGCTGCACCTTGATGCCGGGGGTCAAACCCTGGGTCAAGGGCGTGGCCAACCTGCGCGGGCGCTTGCTGCCGGTGATGGACCTGGGCGGTTTCCTGGGCCTTGAGTTGTCCAGGGCGCGCAAGCAACGGCGGGTGCTGGTGGTGGAGT
The DNA here is from genome assembly GCF_041410225.1 of Pseudomonas sp. KT_2_4. Classification (NCBI taxonomy): domain Bacteria; kingdom Pseudomonadati; phylum Pseudomonadota; class Gammaproteobacteria; order Pseudomonadales; family Pseudomonadaceae; genus Pseudomonas; species Pseudomonas sp. KT_2_4. The sequence goes on along the minus strand of NZ_CP166962.1, from coordinate 3,417,299 downwards.
TCAACGACCTGTTTGTCGGGCTGCTGGTAGACGAGGTGGTAGGCATGCAGCATTTCCCATTGGACGCCTGGGTGGCGAGCACCGCCTCGAGCGCCCCGTTTATCCAGGGCCAGTTCGACGGCGAGCCGCAATGGCAAGTCTTCAGCCCCTTCGCCCTGGCCCAGGCCCCTGGCTTCATGGATGTTGCCGCATGAGTACCGCTACCGCGCCCAAACCCCAGGCCGCTTCGCGCAGCCGTTCGCAGATCATCGTGCTGTTTATCGCCTTGATCGTGTTCATCATGTTGCTGTTCGCCAACTTCGCGTACCTCAACACCCAGTCCACCTACGATAAACAGTACATCGGCCACGCCGGTGAGCTGCGCGTGCTGTCCCAGCGCATTGCCAAGAACGCCACCGAGGCCGCTGCCGGGAAAGCGGCGGCGTTCAAGCTGCTGGGCGATGCGCGCAACGATTTTGCCCAGCGCTGGGGTTACCTGAAAAAAGGTGACCCGCAAACTGGCTTGCCGGCGGCGCCCAGTGCGGTGCGCGCCGAAATGCGGGCGGTGCAGACCGACTGGGAGGCGCTGCTCAAAAACACCGACGCCATCCTGGCCAGCGAGCAGACCGTATTGTCGTTGCACCAGGTGGCGGCGACCCTGGCCGAAACCGTGCCGCAACTGCAGATCGAGTCGGAAAAGGTCGTGGATATCCTGCTGCAACGCGGCGCCCCGGCCAGCCAAGTTGCCTTGGCCCAACGCCAGTCGCTGCTGGCCGAACGTATCCTGGGGGCGGTCAACACGGTGCTGGCGGGGGATGAAACCGCCGTGCAGGCCGCCGATGCCTTTGGCCGCGATGCCAACCGTTTTGGCGTGGTGCTCAATGGCATGCTTAACGGCAACCCGGGCCTGCGTATCACCCAGGTCGAAGACCCGGACGCCCGTGCGCGGCTGGCGGACATCGCCGAGCTGTTCGAATTTGTCTCCGGCTCAGTGGATGAAATTCTCGAGACCTCGCCACAGTTGTTCCAGGTGCGCGCCTCGGCGAGCAATATTTTTAACCTGTCGCAAACCTTGCTCGATGAAGCCTCGCACCTGGCCACGGGTTTTGAAAACCTCGCCAGCGGGCGCAGCTTCGACACCATCGGTGGTTACGTGCTGGGCTTGCTGGCGCTGGCCTCGATCATCCTGATCGGCCTGGTCATGGTGCGCGAGACCAACCGCCAACTGCATGAAACCGCGCAGAAGAACGAGCGCAACCAGAACGCGATCATGCGCCTGCTGGATGAAATCGAAGACCTGGCCGACGGCGACCTTACCGTCACCGCCTCGGTCACCGAAGACTTCACTGGCACCATCGCAGACTCCATCAACTATTCCGTGGACCAACTGCGCGACCTGGTCGCCACCATCAACCTCACTGCCGGGCAGGTCGCCGGTGCGGTGCAGGACACCCAGGCCACCGCCATGCACCTGGCCCAGGCATCGGAGCATCAGGCCCAGCAGATTGCCGAAGCGTCCACGGCGATCAACCAGATGGCGCAGTCCATTGACCAGGTATCGGCCAACGCGGCCGAATCCTCGGCGGTAGCTGAACGTTCGGTAGAGATCGCCAACAAAGGCAACGAGGTGGTGCACAACACCATCCACGGCATGGACAACATTCGCGAGCAGATCCAGGACACCGCCAAGCGCATCAAGCGTTTGGGCGAGTCGTCCCAGGAAATTGGCGACATCATCAGCCTGATCGACGATATCGCCGACCAGACCAATATCCTCGCCCTCAATGCCGCGATCCAGGCCAGCATGGCCGGTGACGCCGGGCGCGGTTTTGCGGTGGTGGCCGATGAAGTGCAACGGTTGGCCGAACGCTCCTCGGCGGCCACCCGGCAGATCGAAACCCTGGTGCGCACCATCCAGGCCGACACCAACGAAGCGGTGATCTCCATGGAACAGACCACCACGGAAGTGGTGCGCGGCGCGCGCCTGGCCCAGGACGCCGGGGTGGCGCTGGAAGAGATCGAAGGCGTGTCCAAAACCCTGGCGGCGCTGATCCAGAGTATTTCCAACGCGGCGCAGCAACAGACCTCATCGGCGGGGCAGATTTCCCTGACCATGAACGTGATCCAGCAGATCACCACCCAGACGTCGTCGGGTTCCACCGCCACCGCCGAAAGCATTGGTAACCTGGCGAAGATGGCCAGCCAGTTGCGCAGGTCAGTATCGGGTTTCACCTTGCCGCCGCCCAAGCAGGTCGATGATTGAAATACGACCTGAAGAACACCACAGTCCAACTGTGGGAGCTGGCTTGCCTGCGATAGCGGTCTGTCAGATACAGATATAGTGCTGACCCACCGCTATCGCAGGCAAGCCAGCTCCCACATCGAATCTCCATTGTTTGTGAGATACCAGCAACTCATGAATTCTAAGCGGAGCAGTTATGGTTGATCGGCACGACTACGTGGCCCTCGAATGGGTCAAGGGCGATATTGCCGAAACCCTGAAACAGGCCCGGTCGGCGCTGGACGCGTACGTTGAAACCCTTGACGACGACGCCCTCAACCAATGCCTGGCCGGTATCCACCAGGTGCATGGCGCGCTGCAAATGGTCGAGTTCTACGGCGCGGCGCTGCTGGCCGAAGAGATCGAAGAACTGGCCCTTGCGCTCCAGGCCGGGCACGTCGGCCAGCGCGATGAAAGTATCCGCCTGCTGCAACAAGCCCTCGGCCAATTGCCGCTGTACCTCGACCGCGTGCACAGTGCCCGCCGCGACCTGCCACTGGTGGTGCTGCCGCTGCTCAACGACCTGCGCAGCGCCCGTGGTGAAAGCCTGCTATCGGAAACCAGCCTGTTCAGCCCGCAACTGCTGTCGATCGAGCCGTTGCCTGAGCAAGCCCTGGCCCAACGGGCCACGCCGGATCTGCATGAGCAGTTGCGCCAATGGCGCCACCTGCTGCAACAAGCCCTCGCCGGGTTGCTGCGTGAAGACCACGGCCCCAGCAACCTGGAAGACATGGCGCGGGTGTTCGCACGCCTTGAAGCGCTGTGCCAGGGTGCGCCGCTGCTGCCGTTGTGGCAGGTCACCTCGGCGCTGGTCGAAGGCATGCTCACCGGCGTGGTCGCCAACAGCCCGGCGCTGCGCAGCCTGCTCAAGGCCAGCGACAAGCAACTCAAGCGCTTGCTGGTTCAAGGCATCAATGGTATCAACCAGCCGGCGCCGGACGAGTTGCTCAAGAGCCTGTTGTTCTACGTCGCCAAAGTCACCCGGCCGACGCCGCGCATGCAAAGCCTGAAGGAACGCTACGGCTTGGACGAAGCCTTGCCCGACAGCGCCGTGGTCGACGCTGAACGTGCACGGCTGGCCGGGCCGGATCGCAATGCCATGGGCTCGGTGCTCGGCGCGTTGTGTGAGGAGCTGGTGCGGGTCAAGGAGCGCCTGGATCTGTTCGTGCGCAGTGATCGCCAGCACACCCAGGACCTCGACCCCTTGCTGGCGCCGCTGCGGCAGATCGCCGATACCCTTGCGGTACTGGGTTTCGGCCAGCCGCGCAAAGTGATCATCGACCAACTCGCTGTGGTGTTGAGCCTGGTCCAGGGGCAGCGCGAACCCAATGACGCGGTGTTGATGGATGTGGCCGGCGCGTTGTTGTATGTCGAAGCGACGTTGGCCGGGATGATCGGCACCGTCGAACCGCAAAGCCGTGAAGACAGCCGCTTGCCCACCACCGACCTGACTCAGATCCATCAGTTGGTGATTCGTGAGTCGTGCCAGTGCCTGCGCCAAGCCAAGGAGCTGGTGATCGACTGCATTGAGGCTGATTGGGATCGTCAGCGCCTGGAGTCCTTGCCCGAGCTGCTGAGCCAGGTACGTGGTGCCCTGGCGATGATTCCCTTGCCGCGTGCGGCGAGCCTGATGCGCGGTTGCACCGACTACGTCGATGAGCAGTTGATGGTCAATGAAGCCGCCCCTTCGGCGACACAACTGGCGCATTTTGCCGAGGTGGTCAGTAGCCTGGAGTACTACCTCGAACGCATGCTTCAAGACCCTGACGCGGCAGGGGAAAAAGTGCTGGAGTTGGCCACCCAGGGCTTGAATGCATTGGGCTACCTGCCGGTGGAAAAACCCTGGCGTCAGGCCCTGGTCGCGCCCGAGGGGGCACTGTCCTCCGAGGCCGTATCAAACCAATCCCAATTCGATGCCTTGGCCAGCCCTGCATCACGTCTCAACCCTCCGGCCTTGCAGCGTCCAGGCAGCCTGTTGCCGCCGCCGGCCGGCGAGGAACCGATTGACGATGAATTGCGCGAAGTCTTCCTTGAAGAAACCGATGAAGTCCTCGACGTGTTGCATCGCTACCTGCCCGACAGCGCGGACAAAGCCGCCCAGGGCGAAATGCGCCGCGCCTTCCATACCCTCAAGGGTAGCGGCCGCATGGTGCGCGCCCTGGTGCTGGCCGAGCTGGCCTGGGCCGTGGAGAACCTGCTCAATCGCGTGCTGGAACGCAGCTTAGTCCTTGGCCCTGAGGTGCAGCAGGTGTTGGATGAGACCGTGGCCCTGCTGCCGGAGCTGATCGCCGATTTTGCCAGCGACGATCAACGCCAGCGCGATGAAGCCGACGCCTTGGCCGCCCGTGCCCATGCCCTGGCCAGTGGCGCTGCAACGTCGACCACCGAGCCCCATGACCCAATGCTGCTGGAGATCTTCCGCAACGAAGCCCAGGGCCATCTGGACAGCCTCGGCCACTTCCTGCAACAGGCCGCCGAGCAGGTGCCGCTGCAGGTCAGCGATGAACTGCAACGCGCCTTGCACACCCTCAAGGGCAGCGCCTACATGGCTGGCGTGTTGCCCATCGCCGAACTGGCGCGCCCGCTGGATCACCTCACCCGTGAGTACAAGGCCCACCGCCTGCCGCTGGACAAGGACGAAGTGGCGTTGTTGCTTGAGGCACAGGGGCTGTTCCAGCGCGGGGTGCGTGACCTGGACAACAATCCCCTGGCACCGATCCACGGTGCGGCCAGCGTGATCAGCCGCACCCAACACCTGCTGGAGCATCAACTTGCCGCCTTGCTCGACGCGCCCACGACCGGCCTGCGCGTCAAGCGTGACCTGCACTTGATCACCAACTTCCTGGCCCAGGGCATGGACATCCTGCTCGACGCCGAAAGCCTGCTGCGCCGCTGGCAGCAGCACCCCGGCGACCGTCAGGAGCTCACGGCATTGCTGGACGAGCTGACTACGTTGGGCGAGGGCGCTCACCTTGCCGACCTGCACCCTATCGACGCGTTGTGCGAGGCCTTGCTCGACCTGTATGGCGCGGTAGAAGAAAGCAGCCTGGCGGTCAGCGCCCGGTTCTTCCACGAGGCCGAACAGGCCCACGACGCGCTGATCAACATGCTCGACCAGTTGGCCGCCGGCCAGGAAGTCAGCCCCGCGCCCGCACGGCTGCAGGCGTTGCGCGAGTTGCTGGACGAAGCCTTGGACCCGTCCGCCACGGGCCTGATCAAAAGCGACGGCAGCCGCGCCCTGAGTATCTCCGAGTTGGGCGCGGCTACTGCGCAGTTGGATCACGCCACCGCGATGGACGACGAGATTGTCGAGATCTTTCTTGAAGAGGCCGTAGACATCCTCGACAGCGCCGGGCAGTCGCTCAAGCGCTGGTTGCTGGAACCCGAAAACGCCGCGCCCTTGTCCTCGTTGCAGCGGGACCTGCACACCCTCAAGGGCGGCGCACGCATGGCCGAAATCGACCCGGTGGGCGACTTGGCCCATGAGCTCGAATGCGTTTATGAGGGGCTGGTGGATCGCCGCTACAGTTATTGCGTGGAGCTGTCCCAGGCACTGATGGCCAGCCACGAACGCTTGGCCCAACAGTTGGACGAACTGCAACAGCAGCAACCCTTGAGTGACGGCGTCGAGCTGGTCGAAAGGTTGCGGGAGTTGCGCCAGGCCAGCAGCCCGGCAGCGCCGGCTGCGGTGGCAGCCGCCTCGGGTGCCGACCCGGAATTGCTGGATATCTTCCTCGAAGAAGCCACCGATATCCTCGACAGCTCAGGCAGCGCGTTAGTGCGCTGGCAGGGCGAGCCGGGCAATCGCCAAGAAGTGGAAACCCTGCTGCGGGACCTGCACACCCTCAAGGGCGGTGCGCGTATGGTCGAGATCGGGCCAATCGGCGATCTGGCCCATGAGCTGGAATTTCTTTACGAAGGGCTGTCCGCCGGTTTGCTCGCGCCGACCCCTGAGTTGTTCGCACTGCTGCAAGGCTGCCATGACCGCCTGGCGCAGATGATCGACGCCGTGGCCGAGGGTCTGCCGGTGGGTTCGGTGGATAAACTCATCGAGCGCATCAAGAGCCTGGTGCACCCCAGTGATGAGCCGGTCACACCGGTGGCGCTGCCGGCTGGCAAGGCCGAAGCGGTCGCCGATCCGGCTGCCGACATGGTGAAAATCTCTGCCGACTTGCTCGATGACCTGGTCAACCTCGCCGGCGAAACCTCGATCTTCCGTGGGCGGATCGAGCAGCAAGTCAAGGATGCGCGCATTGCCTTGAGTGAGATGGAAACCACCATCGAGCGCATGCGCGACCAGCTGCGCCGGCTCGACAGCGAAACCCAGGGCCGCCTCCTGAGCCGCCAGCAAGCCGAGGCCGAACGCCTGGGCTACGAAGAATTCGATCCGCTGGAAATGGACCGCCATTCGCAGCTGCAACAGCTGGCCCGTGCGCTGTCCGAATCTGCCTCCGACCTGCTCGACCTCAAGGACACCCTTGAGCGCCGCAACCAGGATGCCCACAACCTGCTGCAGCAACAGGCGCGTATCAACACCGAGTTGCAGGAAGGCCTGATGCGCACGCGCATGGTGCCTTTCGAGCGCATGTTGCCACGCCTCAAGCGCATCGTGCGGCAAGTGGCGGGCGAGTTGGGCAAGGACGTGGAGTTTATCGTCGGCAATGCCGAAGGCGAGATGGACCGCAATGTGCTGGAGCGCATGGCGGCACCCTTGGAGCATATGCTGCGCAACGCCGTCGACCACGGCCTGGAGTCGCGCGAAGTGCGGCTGGCGGCGGGCAAACCGGAGAAGGGCCGCATCACCCTGGATCTGACCCACGAAGGCGGCGACATCGTCTTCGACATGCGCGACGACGGCGCCGGCGTGCCCCTTGAAGCGGTGCGACGCAAGGCGATCAAGCGCGGCCTGCTCGCGCCCCATCAAGAGATCAGCGACCGTGACGTGTTGCAGTTCATCCTGCAGCCGGGCTTTTCCACCGCCGAAAAAATCACCCAGATTTCCGGGCGCGGCGTGGGCATGGACGTGGTGCATGAAGAAGTGCGCCAGCTCGGCGGCTCCATGGTGATCGACTCGACGCCGGGCATGGGCGTGCATTTTCGCATTCGCCTGCCGTTTACCGTGTCGGTCAATCGTGCGCTGATGGTGCACTGCGCGGACGACCAATACGCGATTCCCCTCAACACCATCGAAGGCCTGGTGCGCGTGCTGCCCCACGAGTTGGCGGGGCACTACCAGCAAGACCCGGCGCACTATGAATATGGCGGCCAGCGCTACGAGTTGTTCTACCTCGGCGACCTGCTGCACACCGCCAGCCGCCCGAAACTGCTGGGCCAGTACCAGCCTGTGCCGGTGCTGCTGGTGCATTGCAATGAACGCCGCGTGGCGGTGCACGTGGATGCCATGGCCGGTACCCGCGAGATCGTGGTCAAGGGCTTGGGGCCGCAATTCTCCGGGGTGCAGGGCGTGACCGGCGCGACCATCCTGGGCGACGGCCATGTGGTGCTGATCATCGACCTGCTGGCGCACATCCGCGCTCGGCAACCTGCCTTGCCGGCCCAGGCAGTGGATGCGCCGCTGGTCCTCAACGACCCACTGAAAAAACGCCCGCTGCTGGTGCTGGTGGTGGACGACTCGGTCACCGTGCGCAAAGTCACCAGCCGCCTGCTGGAGCGCAACGGCATGAACGTGCTCACCGCCAAGGACGGTATCGACGCCCTCGCCATCCTGGAAGAACACACCCCGGACCTGATGCTGCTCGACATCGAAATGCCGCGCATGGACGGCTTCGAAGTGGCCATTCAAATACGCAACGACCCACGCCTGATGCGCTTGCCGATCATCATGATCACCTCACGCACCGGCCAGAAACACCGCGACCGCGCCATGGCCATTGGCGTCAACGACTACCTCGGCAAGCCGTACCAAGAGTCGGTGCTGCTGGAGAGCATCGCCTACTGGAGCAAGTCCCATGCTTGAGCACCGCACCAGCCAACTCACCGGCCTGCTGCTGCCCCTGGCCGACCGCCACCTGGTGCTGCCCAACGTCGCCGTCGCCGAGCTGATCGACTTCCAGCGCGGCGAACCGGCCAGCGATGCGCCGCCGTGGTATCTGCGGCAGGTCACGTGGCGCGATCGACAGATTCCGCTGATCAGCTTTGAAGCGGCCTGCGGCGAAGCCAGCATGACGGGCGAACGCTCGCGCATCGTGGTGTTGAATGCACTGGGCGGGCGGCCGACCTTGAAGTTCATTGCTCTGGTGATCCAGGGCATTCCCCGCTCGTACAAGCTCGATAGCGAATTGAGCTACGTGGACGTGCCCCTGTGCCCGCTGGAACTGGCGGCGGTGCAAGTGGGCGAGCAGGTGGCGAAGGTGCCGGACTTGATGGGGCTTGAAGCGCTGCTGGTAGAGTCCGGCCTGGCCTGATCCTGAGCCCTATGAAGATCTACTGTGGGAGCTGGCTTGCCTGCGATAGCGGTGTTTCTGTCACTGCATCAAGCACTGACCCACCGCCATCGCAGGCAAGCCAGCTCCCACACTGAGCTGCGCTCATCTCCAGGTCTCAATCAATCCGCGCAAACCGTTCAATCACTGGCTGCTCCCGGTGCTCGGCCTGCCATAAGTCGTAGGCACTTTGCATCGACAACCATAACTGGGCTTTACTCACGCCAGCCCGTTCCAACCGAACGGCAAGGTCCGGGCTGACCGGGGCGTGGCCATGCAGGATCCTTGAAAAAGTCTGACGGGCGAAACCAAGGCGTCGCGCCATCTCGGTAATGGTGATACCCAAGGCTGGGATAACGTCCTCAAGTAAAATTTCACCTGGGTGAGGTGGGTTGTGCATCGGCATGTTGGTGCGTCCTTCGACTATGGGCATTCAACCGCGAAGGCTAGAAGGACCAGTTCCAAGCAACAACCCCAAAACGCTGTATGAAACTTCCTGCATGCCCTTCGACATAAAAGGCTTCGGATTTTTCCTGCAAGATTTTGGGCCGTGCATGAACTAGTGGTGAGAGGTCCGCACGCCTAGTCTTCGTCCCGTCATCGCAAAAAACGCTGACACGGACGTGCAGGTCCGGTTACATGTCGGCGCACCAACGCCCATAGCCATTCAACGGGCGTTTTTTATGCCTGCTGTACTCGTTATGGCGGCTGTGCGTGGGAGATTCTTCGGAGTCTGCCGGGGTCCGATATGCCCGGTCTTGCACACCTGCGTACAGCTGCCACCTTGAGTCGCGTGCAAGCGGAAGAGGGTAGCTCCATCACATATCGGAGCTGTAAGTCATGGTCAAACCTACGCCCAATCCACCCCTTTTCACCGTAAACCCCCACCAAGACAACGAAACCCTGCTGGTCAATGCCAGCGAAACCCTGTCCTCGCTCAATGCGCTCACCTGCAACCTGGCCTTCGACCTGGACACTTCCCAGCGCGCCATCATGCTGGGGATCCAGCAAATGGCCGAGTTGGGGCAGTTGCTGATCGAGAGCGCATTGGAGCAAGTCAGCCCGTCCCCAGCTTCTTGAAACGGCCCCAATCAGGGACCGCTATCTAACCAACACCACCGACCCATGTGGGAGCTGGCTTGCCTGCGATAGCGGCCTGTCAGTCAACATCTCAGTAGCTGACCTACAGCTATCGCAGGCAAGCCAGCTCCCACAGTTTGATCTTCGTTACTCCAGGCGTAACGGTTCGTCCTCCAGCTTGATTGATGCCTTTGCGCTTCACTCCTAAGGTTAGCCCCACGACAGCAACCCCCCGTGGAGCGACCATGACAACAACCATCACCCCCGACTCGCGCTGGACGCGGCGGCGCGACGAGAAGCAGCGGCGGCTCGGGCTGGTCAAACAGTATGCAGACGGGGCGGTGTTGCCCAGTGACAAGATCGTCGAGGCCCTTGAAGCCTTGATCCTTCCCGGCGACCGCGTGGTGCTGGAGGGCAACAACCAGAAGCAGGCCGACTTCCTTTCGCGCTCCCTGGCCAAGGCCGACCCGGCCAAGCTCCACGATTTGCACATGATCATGCCCAGCGTCGGGCGTTCCGAGCACTTGGACCTGTTTGAAAAGGGCATCGCTCGCAAGCTCGATTTCTCCTTCGCCGGCACCCAATCCCTGCGCATCAGCCAGTTGCTGGAAGACGGCCTGCTGGAAATCGGCGCGATCCACACCTACATCGAACTTTACGCCCGGCTGGTGGTGGACCTGATCCCCAACGTGGTGCTTTCTGCCGGCTTCATGGCTGACCGCGCCGGCAATATCTACACCGGCGCCAGCACCGAAGACACCCCGGCGCTGATCGAACCCGCTGCCTTCAGCGATGGCATCGTCATCGTGCAGGTCAACCAGTTGGTGGACGACGTTACCGACTTGCCTCGCGTCGACATTCCCGCCAGTTGGGTGGATTTCGTGGTGGTGGCCGACAAGCCGTTCTACATCGAGCCGCTGTTCACCCGCGACCCGCGCCATATCAAGCCGGTGCATGTGTTGATGGCGATGATGGCGATCCGTGGCATCTACGAAAAACACAATGTGCAGTCGCTCAACCATGGCATCGGCTTCAACACTGCTGCCATCGAATTGATCCTGCCCACCTACGGCGAATCCCTGGGTCTGAAAGGCAAGATCTGCCGCAACTGGACCCTCAACCCGCACCCCACATTGATCCCGGCGATTGAAAGCGGTTGGGTGGAGAGTGTGCATTGCTTCGGCACCGAACTGGGCATGGAAAACTACATTGCCGCACGCCCGGATGTGTTCTTCACCGGCCGCGATGGCTCCATGCGCTCCAACCGCATGTTCTGCCAACTCGCCGGCCAATACGCCGTGGACCTGTTTATCGGCGCCACCCTGCAAGTGGATGGCGACGGGCATTCCAGCACCGTGACCCGTGGCCGCCTCGCCGGTTTCGGTGGCGCGCCGAACATGGGCCACGACCCACGCGGCCGCCGTCATGGCACACCGGCCTGGCTGGATATGCGCCACGACGATGCCCCCGAAGCCTTGCTTGAACGCGGCAAAAAACTCGTGGTGCAAATGGTCGAGACCTTCCAGGAAGGCGGCAAACCGACCTTTGTCGACACCTTGGACGCAGTGGAAGTGGCCCGCAAAAGCGGCATGCCCCTGGCGCCCATCATGATCTACGGCGACGACGTCACCCACTTGCTCACCGAAGAAGGCATCGCCTACCTGTACAAGGCGCGCTCCCTGGAAGAACGCCAGGCAATGATCGCCGCCGTCGCCGGGGTGACCGCCATCGGTATGCGCCACAACCCCAAGGACACTGCGCGTATGCGCCGCGAAGGCTTGATTGCCTTGCCCGAAGACTTGGGTATTCGCCGCACCGACGCCACCCGCGAGTTGTTGGCCGCCAAGAGCGTGGCCGACCTGGTGGACTGGTCTGGTGGCCTCTACAACCCGCCCGCCAAATTCAGGAGCTGGTAAATGCGCGCGCTCAAACAGCATGAACTGAGCCTGACCGATCGCCTGGCGGATATGGCCGTGGATGCGCTGATCGACGAAGCGGATTTGTCGCCCAAACCCGCTCTGGTAGACCGGCGCGGCAACGGCGCCCACAGCGATTTGCACCTGGGGCTGATGCACGCCTCGGCGCTGTCGCTGTGGCCGATGTTCAAGGAAATGGCCGAGGCCGCGCTCGACATCGGCGAAGTCGGCCTGCCCCTGCGCGAGGCGCTCGGGCGTATTGGCCGGGAAGGCGAGCAGGCCATGCTCGCCACTACCCAGGGCGTGAACACCCATCGCGGTGCGATCTGGGCGCTGGGGTTGCTCGCCGCTGCGGCGGCCTTGGAGCCCCGTGCCATAACCCTGACCGCCGCCAAGCTGGCCCTGCTCAACGACCGCTTCGCCCCGCAGCCCATGAGCCATGGGGCCCAGGTTGCGCAGCGCTACGGCGCACGCGGTGCCCGTGAAGAAGCCCAGCTCGGCTTCCCTTCGGTGATTCAACGCGGCCTGCCGCAACTGCACAAGAGCCGCCGCGAAAACGCCGGTGAGCAGAACGCCCGCCTGGATGCTTTGCTGGCGATCATGACGGACCTGGCAGACACCTGCGTGCTCTACCGCGCCGGTACCGAAGGCCTGGCCACCATGCAACAGGGCGCCCAGGCCGTGCTCGACGCCGGTGGCAGCGCAACCCTGGCCGGACGCCGCCAACTGCATGAGCTGGACCTGCAACTGCTGGCCTTGAATGCCTCCCCCGGTGGCGCCGCCGACCTGTTGGCCGCCTGCCTGTTTATCGACCGCCTCGACGGAGCGTTGTGATGGAAACCTTGTCCTTTGAATTCCCCGCCGGGCAGCCCCCCAAAGGCCGTGCGCTGGTGGGTTGCGTCGGCTCGGGCGACCTGGAAGTGCTGCTGGAGCCGGGCACGCCCGGCACCTTGACCATCCAGGTGCAAACCTCGGTCAATGGCGCGCAGCAACGCTGGCAGCACCTGTTCGAACGCATCTTCCAGGAGCAGACGCCACCGGCCCTGAACATTGATATCCACGACTTCGGTGCCACACCCGGTGTGGTGCGCTTGCGCCTGGAGCAAGGTTTCGAGGAGATCGGCCATGACTGACCTACTCGCTAAACACAGCTTTGTGGAACTCGGTGCCCGCCAGCGCGCCAAGGCGCTGTTGGATGCAGGCACCTTCCGCGAGTTGATCGACCCGTTCCAGCGGGTCATGTCGCCGTGGCTCAGCCGCCAAGGCGTGGTGCCCCAGGCCGATGACGGTGTGGTGATCGCCAAGGGCAGCATCGGCGCCAAGCCTGTGGTGATTGCCGCGATCGAAGGTAATTTCCAGGGCGGCAGCCTGGGTGAAGTTGGCGGTGCGAAAATCGCGGGCGCCTTGGAGCTGGCCGCCGAAGACAACCGCAACGGCATCCCCACCTGCGCCGTGTTGCTGTTGGAAACCGGTGGGGTGCGCTTGCAGGAAGCCAACCTGGGCCTGGCCGCCATTGCCGACATTCACGCGGCGATTGTCGACCTGCGCCAGTATCAGCCAGTGATCGGCGTGGTGGCCGGCAGTGTCGGTTGCTTTGGGGGCATGTCCATTGCGGCTGGCTTGTGCAGCTACCTGGTGGTCACTCGCGAAGCACGCCTGGGCTTGAATGGCCCGCAGGTGATTGAGCAGGAGGCTGGCCTGGAGGAATACGACTCCCGTGACCGCCCCTTTATCTGGAGCCTTACCGGTGGCGAGCAACGCTTCAACAGCGGCTTGGCCGACCGTTATGTGGCGGACGATGTGGCGCAGATCCAGCAGACCGTCAGCACACTGTTGCAGCAAGGTGTACCCGCACAACCGCGTAGCCGGCGCGCTGATTTTTACCTGGCACGCCTGGCCGAACTGGACGCGAGCGCGCAAATCGAGCCGGCCACTGTTCGCGCGCTGTATGAGGGAGAACGCTCATGAGAGGCTTGCAGTGGTTCAACGCGTTGAGCGCCAACGCAACGCCGGTGGAAGGTTTGCCGGGCTCATTGAAAGTGGCGGATGGAGTATTGGGTGAACAGGCGGTGCGCTATATCGCCGTGGTTCCCGACCCGCACAACCGCTTCCCCCGCGCCCGCAATGGCGAAGTCGGCCTGCTGGAAGGCTGGGGCTTGGCCAAGGTGGTGGACGAAGCCATCGCCCGGGGTGACAAGCGTCCTATCATCGCTATCGTCGACGTACCCAGCCAAGCCTATGGCCGCCGCGAAGAAGCCCTGGGCATTCATCAGGCCCTGGCCGCCGCGGCTGACAGCTACGCACGCGCTCGGCTTGCCGGCCACCCGGTGATCGCCCTGCTGGTGGGCAAGGCCATGTCGGGGGCGTTCCTCGCCCACGGCTACCAGGCCAATCGCCTGATTGCCCTGCGCGACCCCGGCGTGATGGTGCATGCCATGGGCAAAGCCTCGGCCGCCCGGGTGACCTTGCGCAGCGTCGAAGAATTGGAAACCCTGGCCGCCAGCGTGCCGCCGATGGCCTATGACATCGACAGCTATGCCAGCCTGGGATTGCTGTGGGAGACGTTGTCAGTCACCCGGATTGAACAACCCACGGCGGATGACGTGGCGCGGGTCAGCGATTGCCTGGTGCAGGCGGTCAAGGATATCGGCAGTACCGACTTGAGTTCACGCCTCGGCGCCACCAACCGAGCCGCCTCCAGCCATGTGCGCCAGCTGTTGCGGGAGCAATGGTGAACGCCCACGACTTGCTCTGGGGCATGACCCTGGCGCATCTGCCTGCCGATGCCCCGGTCTGGGTGCGGGAGGCGATCCGTGCCGGGCATCCGGTGGTGGTGCGGCGTGCCATCGCCGAGCCGGACCATGTGGCGGTCGGTGTGCGTGGGCGTTTGCGTGAGCAGCGTTTTGCCGCCCGGATGCCCGTGGCGGCGGTGCATCGGCGGGTGGTACCGCAAGCCTTGCGCGAGGTGCTCTCACCACGGGATTTACCGGCGCTGCGGGCCCTCGATCAACTGCGGCCGGTGCTGGCGCAGCAAGACTGGGGCGTCAGCGGCAGTGCCGGGTTTGAATTGGCCAGTGGCATTGAAGCGCTGCATGCCAACAGTGACCTGGATTTGATTCTGTGCACGCCCAATCCTTTAGGTCGTAGCGAGGCGCAAGCGTTGTTGGCGATCCTGGACACCGCGCCCTGCGCCGTCGACCTGCAACTGCAAACCCCGTTCGGCGCCGTCGCCTTGCGCGAATGGGCCGGGCCCTCACGCCGTGTACTGCTCAAGACCGTCAGCGGTGCGCACCTTGTGCTCGACCCTTGGCAGACCGTGGCATGAGCAGCCTTCTGGTGTTTCCGGGGCAGGGCGCCCAACGCAGCGGCATGCTCCAGGGGCTGCCGGCCGACATTCTGCAAGAGGCCAGTGATGCCCTGGGTGAAGACGTTCGTCTGCTCGACTCGGCGCAGGCGCTGGAATCGACGCGGGCTGTGCAACTGTGCCTGTTGATCGCCGGCGTGGCCCATGCCCGGCAATTGGCGTGCACGCCGGATTACGTGGCGGGCCTGTCCATCGGCGCCTACCCGGCTGCGGTGATCGCCGGCTCCCTGGGTTTTGCTGATGCGATAAAACTGGTCAGCCTGCGTGGCGAGTTGATGCAGCAGGCTTATCCACAGGGCTATGGCATGACGGCGCTGATCGGCCCTGATCTCTCCAGTGTCGAAGCGCTGCTGGCGGATATCCACAACGCGCAAACGCCGGTGTACCTGGCCAATATCAATGCCGATAACCAGACCGTCATCGCCGGCAGCAACGAGGGGATGAAGCGGGTTGCCGAGCGCATCAAAGGCAACGGTGTCGCCAAGCGCTTGGCGGTCAGCGTGCCGTCTCACTGCCCGTTGCTGGAGCAACCCGCCCAGGCGCTGTTCCAAGCCTTCGTCCCACTCAAGGCGCCGCGCATCACTTACCTGAGCAGCACCCGCGCGCGACCTATCCACAACCCCGAACAACTGCGTGACGACCTGGCCTTCAATATGTGCCGCGTTGTCGATTGGCGCGGCACGGTGCAGAGCGCCTACGAGCGCGGTGTGCGACTGCAAATCGAACTGCCTCCGGGCGCGGTGCTCACCGGTCTGTCACGCCGTGTTTTTGAACAAGGCACGGTGATCGCCTGCGAAGGCGCCCGCCTGGACACCTTGCAGGCCCTGCTGCAAGAGGAGGAGCGCCGCCACCGATAACGCAGTACCCGAGGCTTTCGAAGCACAAAAACAACAATTTCGAACGAGCACTTTGAGGACAACAACCATGATTATCTACGGTGTGGCTTTTTTGGCGTTCTGCACGTTGGCAGGGCTGTTGGTGGGTGAACTGCTGGGCAAGCTGTTGGGTATCCCGGCCAACGTCGGCGGGGTGGGTATTGCCATGCTGCTGTTGATCGGCCTGGGCAGCTACCTGAGCAAACGCGGCCTGTTTACCGGCAAGTCAGAGCAAGGCGTGAGTTTCTGGGCGGCGGTGTATATCCCGATTGTGGTGGCGATGGCTGCCCAGCAAAACGTGTATGGCGCCATCAGCGGTGGGCCTATGGCGATTCTGGCCGGGACCCTCGCCGTGGTGCTCGGCTTTGCCCTGGTGCCCGTGCTGGTGCGTATCGGTAACCGCGAGCCGGTTGCTCCTGTTCCCACCAAAGAAGCCGGGTGATCGCCATGTACGAATCGATGATGAAAGTGATCACCGGCTACGGCTTGATCAGTGGTTTTGCCGTGATCGGCCTGACCATGTGGGTGTCTTATTGGATCTCCGATACCTTCACCAAGGGCCGCCTGCATGGTTCGGCTATTGCCATTCTGCTGGGGTTGGCGCTGTCGTATGTGGGCGGTGCGTTTACCGGTGGTTCCAAGGGCGTGGTGGATATTCCATTGTTGTCAGGCATCGGCCTGCTCGGTGGTGCGATGTTGCGGGACTTTGCCATTGTCGCCACGGCGTTTGGTGTGAGTGTCGATGAGCTCAAACGCGCCGGCTACGTGGGTGTACTGGCGCTGTTTGTCGGCGTGGGCTCGTCGTTCGTTGCAGGGGTCGGGGTGGCGATGGCGTTCGGGTACACCGATGCGGTGAGCCTCACCACCATCGGTGCCGGGGCCGTGACCTATATCGTCGGCCCGGTGACCGGTGCGGCGATTGGGGCCAGCTCCGAGGTGATGGCGCTGTCCATTGCCGCGGGGTTGATCAAGGCCATTCTGGTGATGGTGATGACGCCGTTCGTAGCGCCGCTGATCGGGCTGAACAACCCACGCAGTGCGGTGATCTTCGGTGGCTTGATGGGCACCTCCAGCGGTGTGGCGGGCGGCCTGGCGGCGACTGATCCGAAGCTGGTGCCTTATGGGTGTTTGACGGCGGCGTTCTATACGGCGCTGGGGTGTTTGTTGGGGCCGTCGTTGTTGTTTTTGCTGATGCGTGGGTTGGTGGGCTGACAGGTCGGGCCTCATCGCAGGCAAGCCAGCTCCCACAG
Organism: Pseudomonas sp. KT_2_4; assembly: GCF_041410225.1. Taxonomy (NCBI): domain Bacteria; kingdom Pseudomonadati; phylum Pseudomonadota; class Gammaproteobacteria; order Pseudomonadales; family Pseudomonadaceae; genus Pseudomonas; species Pseudomonas sp. KT_2_4. The sequence goes on along the minus strand of NZ_CP166962.1, from coordinate 3,400,111 downwards.
GGGACCGAGATCACCTGTGGGAGCTGGCTTGCCTGCGATGGCGGCCTCAAACCTGGCGATTGGCATACATCCGACACTCTGCCAACAACGCCAGCAGGTTCGGGTCGCGCTCCTTGGCTTTCAAAAACACCACACCGATCTGCTGCTGCAACCGATACCTGGGTTGCAGCGGTATCAGCTTCACGCGGTTCTCATACACCGCTGCAATTCGCCCCGGCAGCAGTGCATAACCCACCCCCGAGCTGACCATGCTCAGCAAGGTGAAGATATCGTTCACCTGCATCGCAACCTTCGGCTCGAACCCGGCCTGATGGAACACCCGGTTGCCGTCCTGATGCGTGGCGAAGCCCTGCGTGAGGGTGATGAAGGTGGCATCGCGCACGTCGGCCAGGTCGATTTCCTGATCTCGGTCCAGGGGCGAATCGGCCGGGGTGGCGAGGAAGATGTCATCGCTGAACAGCGCGATTTGCTCGCAGTCGGGGTCGTGGGCGTGTTCGTCGAGAGAGATGAGGATCGCGTCCACCTCCATGTTCTTGAGCTTGTAGAGCAGGTCGAAGTTGGAGCCCAGGATCAGGTCGATATTGAGTTCGCTGCGCCTGATTTTCAGACCCATGATCAACTGCGGCACGGTCTTGACCGTCAGCGAATACAGCGAGCCGAGCTTGAAGCGTTCGGCCGAGAACCCGGCGGCTTCGCGGGTCAGGCGCACGCTGTCGACCACATCAGCCACCAGTTTCTGCGCACGCTCTTCGAGCACGTAGGCGCTTTCCAGCGGGGTGAGGTTGCGCCCCTCGTGTTTGAACAGCGGGCAGCGCAGGGCACTTTCCAGGGAGTGAATGGCGCGGTGCACGCTGACATTGCTGGTTTGCAACTCGGCGGCCGCGCGGGCCAGGTTGCCGGTGCGCATGAACGCCAGGAAGATCTCCAGCTTCTTGAGGGTGAATTCTTCGTCGATCAGCATGGCCTTGGGCTCTTGTTCGATTGCGCTCGATTGTGCCTGCAAACGCGGCCCTCGTCGCTGGAACGTCACACGCCGCTTGCACTCTGATACGCAAGGCTGGAGGCTTGCCGACAGTCGTCAACGGTGAGGGGAGGTCAACGATAGATGTATCACGGGGAACGGTTCAACGCCTGGAGCCATTTGCTCGGTGCAGTCGCGGCGTGTATTGGCGCCGTGTGGATGTTGGTGGTGGCGAGCCTGGACGGCAGCCCCTGGAAAATCGTCAGCGTGGCGATTTATGGTTTTACCCTGATGGTGCTGTACAGCGCGTCGACGGTGTACCACAGCGTGCGGGGGCGGCGAAAAGAGATCATGCAGAAGGTCGATCACTTCTCGATCTACCTGTTGATCGCCGGCAGCTACACACCGTTCTGCCTGGTAAGCCTGCGCGGGCTGTGGGGCTGGACGCTGTTCGGGATCGTGTGGGGGCTGGCGGTGATTGGCATCCTGCAAGAGATCAAGCCGCGCTCGGAGGCTCGGATTCTGTCCATCGTGATCTACGCGGTAATGGGCTGGATCGTGCTGGTGGCGGTCAAGCCGCTGATCGCGGCGCTGGGCACGGCAGGGTTTATCTGGTTGGCCGCGGGTGGGGTGTTGTACACCGTGGGCATCATCTTTTTTGCCCTGGAAGATCGCCTGCGTCATTCCCATGGCATCTGGCATTTGTTTGTGATTGGCGGCAGCCTCCTGCATTTTGTGGCGATCATGCATTACGTGCTGTGAATGCTGGTGGCTGCTCTTTAAAGGCGCTCGAGCAACTCACGGGCACGATTGCCGAAAATCTGCAGCAGCTTGGCCAGCATATGCGGCGGTGGCTCATCGCCGCGGGTCAGGGCGTAGAGGGTGATCGGCAGGGGGGGCGTGAGGGTGCGGATACAGGTGGTGGCCGTCGATGCGCCGAGGGCGGTAAAGGGGTCGATCACCGTCAAGCCGGCGCCGGACTCCACCATCGCCCGGGCCAGGGAATAGGTTTGCACCGAGATGGTCACCCGTGGCGGTGGATCAACGTTCTCCAGGTAGCTGTCCAGCTTGGTCGCCAGCGGATCGGCACTGGAGAGCCCGATCAATGGCGCGCCCGCCAGTTCGCTCAGTGGCAATGGCCGGTTGATTTCAGCCGCCGACCAATAGCCCTTGGACGCCAATGCAACCAGCACGCCATTGGCCAGCACCTGTGTGGTCAACCCCGGATGTCCGGAAAAATTGAGGGTCAGCGCCAGGTCGATTTCGCGCATTAACAGCTTCTGGACCAGCTCACGGCTATGGTCGCTGGACAGCTCGCAAGCCATGTCGGGGTATTCGCGCTTCCATTCCAGAATCGCTGGAGGCAGCAGCGACAGGGCCAGCGCGGGTATCGCACCAATGCGTACGCTTTGCCCTGGGGCGCGGCGCAGGCTCTTGGCCAGGCGCCGTACACCTTGCAAGCTCTCGGTGACTTTCTCGACTTCGCGTTCCAGCGCCAGGGCTTCCGGCGTGGGTTGCAATTTGCCGCGTACACGCAGAAACAGCGCAAAGCCCAGCTGCAATTCGGCGTGCTGCAACACTTTGGTCACCGCCGGTTGTGAGACGTGCAGCAACTGCGCGGCGGCACTGATCGAGCCAGTCTGGCGAATGGCCTGGAAGATTTCGATATGACGCAAGCGCATGGCAGGTCCATAACCTTTGTTTATAGGTGACCCATCTTTATTCATTGTCGGTGGCCTGTCACCTGCGCCTACGCTTGGCCTTCAGTTAATCAACGGTCGGGGGCTGGGATGGCGAGGCAGGTTTGCATCATCGGTGGTGGGGTCATCGGCCTGGCCAGTGCTTACGCACTGGTGCGGGCAGGCCACGAGGTCACGGTGATAGACGCCCGTGACACCCTGGGGAGCGAAACCAGTTTCGCCAACGGTGGGCAGCTGTCCTATCGCTATGTTGCACCGCTGGCCGACGCGGGCGTGCCGCTGCAGGCGATGGGGTGGCTGTTGCGTGGGGACTCTCCGCTCAAACTGCGCCCTCGCCTCGACCCCCGGCAATGGCGCTGGATGGCTGCATTCGTCGGCGCATGCCGGGGCTCGGTGAACAAGCGCAACGCTGCCCACTTGCTGCGGCTGGCGAGCCTGAGCCAAGGCACCTTGCAGCAATGGCGTGTCGACGATCGGCTGGACGGCTTCGACTGGCGGTGCAACGGCAAGCTGGTGACCTTCCGTAATGCCGGGACCTTTGAGCGTGCGCGCGCCAACGTCACAGACATCCTGCAGCAGCAGGTACTGTCGATGGCCGACTGCCAGCGCCTGGAACCTTCCTTGGCGGCGCGGGATTTTGTCGGAGGCATCTATACGCCCAGTGAAGAAGTTGCGGACTGTCATGCCTTTTGCCAACGCCTGGCCGCCAGGTTGGAAGCGTCCGGGCGTTGCACATTTTTGCTGGGGCGCAAGGTTACCGGGGTTCGTCACGCCGACGGTGCGGTGCAGGCCATCGAGTTGGGCCATGAAGTGATGCCGGTCGATCAACTGGTATTGGCTGCCGGGCATCGCAGTGCCGAGCTGCCATTGCCGCGCTTGTCGCTGGCGCTGTATCCGCTCAAGGGCTACAGCCTGAGCGTGCCGATCGGCGAGCAGCACAAAGCACCGAACGTAAGCATCACCGACTACGACCGCAAGATCGTCTATGCACGCATAGGTGAGCAACTGCGGATCGCGGCCATGGTGGATATTGTCGGCTTTGATGCGCGTCTTGAGCCCAAGCGCCTGGCGTTGATAAAGCGTCAGGCGCTGGAAACGTTTCCTTTGGCCGGTGACTACACCCAGGCGGTCGAATGGGCCGGTATGCGCCCGGCAACACCGACGGGCGTGCCATTGATCGGTGCCAGCGCCTACCGCAACCTGTGGCTGAACCTGGGGCATGGCGCACTGGGCTTCACCCTGGCCTGCGGCAGCGGCCAACTGCTGGCCGAGCTGATCGACCAGCGCCCCCCTTCCATTGATATGCAGGGCCTGACGCCCCGCGCCGCTTGAGGATGCAGCCATGACCATTACCCGAATCAATAGCAACGAACGACTCAGCGGCGCCGTGACGTTCAAGGACCTGGTGTTCCTTTCGGGCCAGGTACCGGGCGACGGCCTGGATGTGGCTACTCAGACCCGGCAAGTGCTGGCCAGGATCGACGCGCTGTTGGCCGAGGCGGGCAGCGATAAGGATCACTTACTCAACGCCACGATTTACCTGAAGGACATCGGTGCCGGTTTTGCACCGATGAATGATGTCTGGTCCGCATGGCTCTCGCCAGGCATGGCGCCCACGCGCACTACCTTGCAAGCAGAGCTGGCGCGGCCGAGTGTGCTGGTGGAAATCAGCGTGATTGCAGTACGTAAATAACCTCAAAGACCAACGGAGAATAACAATGAAAAAGATCCTGTTGACCGGCTGCACCCTGGGCCTTTTGTGGGGCGCGCAGGCGCATGCAACCGAAGCGCCGCTGGCGGGCACTTTGAGCAAGATCGCCAGCGCCAAGTCCATCACCCTGGGCTACCGCGATGCGTCGGTGCCGTTTTCCTACGTGGGGGATAGCAGTGGTAAACCGATGGGCTACTCGGTGGACCTGGCAAACAAGATTGTCGAGCGTATCCAGCAGAAAACCTCAGTGGGCGACCTCAAGGTGAAATACAACCTGGTGACGTCCCAAACCCGCATCCCGCTGGTGCAGAACGGCACTGTCGATCTGGAATGCGGCTCAACCGGCGTGACGGCTGAACGGCAGAAGCAAGTGGCGTTCTCCTACGGGTTTATCTACGTAAAAGGCCAGTTGCTGACGGCCAAGGACAGCGGGATCAAAGGCTTTGCCGACCTAGCGGGCAAAAATGTGGTGACCACTGCCGGCACCACCAATGAGCGCTTCCTCAAAAGTTATAACGCTGAACACAAAGCCAATATGTTCGTGATCAGCGCCAAGGACCATGGCGAAGCGTTCAAGATGCTCGAGACTGGCCGGGCCGTAGCGTTCTATATGGACGACGCGTTGCTCTACGGCGAGCGTGCCAAGGCCAAGGACCCGCATCACTGGGTGGTGGTCGGCGAGGAGCAGTCGCGGGAGATCTACAGCTGCATGGTGCGCAAGGATGACCCGCAGTTTCTCGCGGTGGTCAACGAAACCCTGGGCGAGCTGTACCGCTCGGGAGAGATCAACGGGATTTACCAGCGCTGGTTCGAGCAGCCGATTCCGCCCAAGGGCTTGAACCTGGAGTTCCCGATGACCAGCGAGTTGAAAGCGATCATCGCCAAGCCGGTGAGTGACCCAGTGGAGTAAGCCTTGGGTAACCCGATAAAACTGTAGGAGCTGGCTTGCCTGCGATAGCGGTCTGTCAGTTGTAAATTAACTGCCTGAAACACCGCTATCGCAGGCAAGCCAGCTCCCACAGTTGATTGGGTTTACAGGGGGAGGTTAGAAGTCGCCCCAGAGTTGTTGGGCGACGGAGAGTGCGACGACGGGGGCGGTCTCGGTACGCAACACCCGCGGGCCGAGGCGAGCGGCGTGGTAGCCGGCGTCTTGGGCGGTCGCGACTTCATTATCGGTGAGCCCCCCTTCGGGACCGATCAAGAACGCCAGGCTCGATGGCTTGGCGTGGCTGATCATCGGCTCTGCCACCGGGTGCAGCACCAGCTTCAAGTCCGCCTCGGTTTGCTTGAGCCAGTCTGCCAGCAAGAGCGGAGGGTGAATCACCGGCACCGTTGAGCGCCCACATTGCTCGCACGCGCTGATTGCCACCTGGCGCCAGTGCAGCAAGCGCTTGTCGGCGCGTTCGTCCTTGAGGCGTACCTCGCAGCGGTCGCTGAAGATCGGTGTGATCGCGTTGACGCCCAATTCAGTGGCCTTCTGGATCGCCCAGTCCATGCGCTCGCCCCGGGACAGGCCCTGGCCGAGGTGAATATGCAGGGGCGATTCGGCTTGGCCGGCAAAGCTATCGGTGAGTTGCACGGTGACGCGTTTTTTACCGACTTCCAGCAAGGTGCCACTAAACTCCTGGCCAGAGCCGTCGAACAGTTGCACGGCATCGCCTTCACCCATGCGCAACACACGGCTGATGTAATGCGCCTGGGCTTCGGGCAGTTCGTGATCGCCGAGGCTCAGCGGGGTGTCGGTGAAAAAGCGGGACAGTCTCATTTCTGTTCTCTGAAGAAGTTTATGTAGGCGCAGCGGCGCGCCTGGAATGCCTTCGCGAGCAAGCTCGCTCCTACAAGGATTTAGGCAATCAACCCGGATCACGGAAGCCTGGATGGAAATCTTTCGGCACCGCCACACTGACCTTGCTGTTGGTGGCGATATCGATCCCCTCGCTGGCCACCTCGGCCAGAAAGTCGATCTGCTCGGGGGTAATTACATAAGGCGGCAGGAAATACACCACGCTGCCCAACGGCCGCAGCAGCGCACCGCGCTCCAGCGCGTGCTCGAAGACCTTCAGGCCACGGCGCTCCTGCCACGGGTAGGCGGCCTTGGTGGCTTTGTCCTGCACCATCTCGATGGCCAGCACCATGCCGGTCTGGCGCACTTCCGACACGTGAGGATGGTCCACCAGGTGCGCGGTGGCGGTGGCCATACGCTGGGCCAGGGCCTTGTTGTTCTCGATGATGTTGTCTTCTTCAAAGATATCCAGCGTTGCCAACGCCGCCGCACAGGCCAGCGGGTTGCCGGTGTAGCTGTGGGAGTGCAGGAAGGCGCGCAGTGTGGGGTAGTCATCGTAGAACGCGCTGTAGACGTCTTCCGTGGTAACCACCGCGGCCAGCGGCAGGTAACCGCCGGTAAGGGCCTTGGACAAGCACAGGAAGTCCGGGCGGATGCCGGCTTGTTCACAGGCAAACATACTGCCGGTGCGGCCGAAGCCCACGGCGATTTCGTCGTGGATCAGGTGCACGCCGTAGCGGTCGCAGGCTTCGCGCAGCAGCTTGAGGTACACCGGGTGGTACATGCGCATGCCACCGGCGCCCTGGATCAGCGGTTCGACAATGACGGCGGCAACGGTGTCGTGATGGTCGGCCAGGGTCTGTTCCATCGCCAGGAACATGGTGCGCGAGTGTTCTTCCCAGCTCATGCCTTCGGGGCGCAGGTAGCAGTCCGGGCTCGGCACCTTGATAGTGTCGAGCAGCAGCGCCTTGTAGGTCTCGGTAAACAACGGCACGTCGCCCACCGACATCGCGGCGATGGTTTCGCCGTGGTAGCTGTTGGTGAGGGTGACGAAGCGCTTTTTGTTCGGCTGGCCGCGGTTGAGCCAGTAGTGGAAGCTCATCTTCAGCGCCACTTCGATGCAGGACGAACCGTTATCGGCGTAGAAGCAGCGGGTCAGCCCTTCGGGCGTCATCGCGACCAGGCGTTCGGACAGCTCGATCACCGGTTGATGGCTGAAACCGGCGAGGATCACGTGCTCCAGCTGATCGACCTGATCCTTGATACGCTGGTTGATCCGTGGGTTGGCGTGGCCGAATACGTTGACCCACCAGGAACTGACGGCATCGAGGTAGCGCTTGCCTTCGAAGTCTTCCAGCCATACGCCTTCACCGCGCTTGATGGGCACCAGCGGCAGTTGCTGGTGGTCTTTCATCTGGGTGCAGGGATGCCACAGCACCGCGAGGTCGCGTTGCATCCACTGGTTGTTCAAGCCCATCGGTGATCTCCTCGAAGCGGTCCTGCGGCGGGCACAGGCGAAACAATCGCGCAAGCCTATGCAATGGTGGCTCGGGTCACAAGCCATTGTGGGGAAATTCGGAGTAAATGCAGGACGGTCTGTCACGTTTCCCAGGGATAGTCTTAATCCCTTGTTAATTTATGATGCCTAGCCTCTTTATCGTATTTCTCGATATTTCAAAGCAAAATTTTCCGCTTTAATTCGATAGGTAAAGCGCTAGTCTTGGGCACAGTTCTTACGGGATTAAGTACATGCAGCTACGTAATTCGCCGGCCCGCTATGGTTGGGTCAGCATGGTTCTGCACTGGGGCGTAGCCCTGGTGGTGTTCGGTTTATTTGCCCTGGGCTTGTGGATGGTCGGTCTCGATTACTACAGCGCCTGGCGCAAAGATGCGCCCGACTTGCACAAGAGCATTGGCATCACGCTGTTCGCCATCATGCTGGTGCGGATCGTCTGGCGCCTGGTCAGCCCGCCGCCGCCACCACTGGCCAGCTATAGCCGCATGACGCGGATCGGCGCCGCGTTTGGGCACGCGTTCCTTTATGTCGGGCTGTTTGCCGTGATGATTGCCGGTTACCTGATTTCCACCGCAGACGGTGTCGGTATCCCGGTGTTTGGCCTGTTTGAAATTCCTGCCGTGGTTTCCGGTCTACCGGACCAGGCAGATACCGCGGGTTGGGTGCACCTGTACCTGGCCTGGGTGTTGGTGGTCTTCGCCGGCTTGCACGGCGTGGCGGCCCTGAAACACCATTTTATCGATCGTGATGCGACCCTTGCGCGAATGCTGGGACGCAAAGCCTGATGTTCAACCTCGACTCACAAGGAATAGAAAGCATGTTGAAAAAAACACTCGCTGCGCTGGCAATCGGTTCTGCCCTGCTGTCCGCAGGTTCGGCGATGGCCGCTGACTACGTGATCGACAAGGAAGGCCAGCACGCCTTCGTCGATTTCAAAATCAGCCACCTGGGCTACAGCTACATCACCGGTACCTTCAAGGACCTGGATGGAAAGTTCAGCTTTGACGCCGCCAAGCCCGAAGACGCCAAGATTGAAGTCAACGTGCGTACTGCCAGCGTGTTCTCCAACCACGCCGAGCGCGACAAGCACGTTAACAGCAAGGACTTCCTGGAGTCGGGCAAATTCCCTGATGCCAAGTTCGTTTCCACCGGCGTCAAGCCAACTGGCAAAAATGCTGATGGCAAGCTGACTGCTGATGTGACCGGGGACCTGACCTTCCACGGCGTGACCAAGCCGATCCTGGTCAAAGCCACGTTCCTGGGCGAAGGCAAGGATCCATGGGGCGGCTACCGTGCCGGCTTCGAAGGCACCACCAACATCAGCCGCAAGGAATTCAACAAGGACGGCATGGACGTAGGTCCACAGTCTGACAACGTGCAGTTGTACATCACGTTTGAAGGTGTGAAAGCGAAGTAATGCTTCGTATGTAGGAGCGAGCTTGCTCGCGAAGGCCGCAAGGACACCGCGTTAAACCAGGATGCCCGCGTTATCGTTGACGACCTTCGCGAGCTAGCTCCTACAGGCAAAAAAAACCCGTATCTCACGATACGGGTTTTTTTTATGCTTCGCGGTTGCGAGTCAGCAGCGCTGGTTTCTCACCACGAGGGCGGCCTGGCAGTTGATCCAACTGCTCAGGTGTCGGGAAGCGATCCGCTTTCGACTCCTTGTGGATGATCTTCGGCGCCGGGCCACCCCGTGGGTTTTGTACTGCAGGCTCGGACGAGCGAGGCTGATCGTCACGGGCAGGGCGGCGGTTGTTGCTGCGTGAATCTTCGCGACGGGCCTGGCCGTCACGCGGTGCGCCATTACGCGGGCCGCTGCGCTTGGCAGGCGGGGTGCCAGTGGTGCCGCCGCTGCTGTTGCGCGGGGCGTTCTGGCGACCGCCCTGTGGCTGGCCGCTACGTGGAGCGCCTGCGCCCTGGGCAGGAGCCCCTGGACGACGGCCACGGCCCTGGGCCGGTTTGGCCTGGGGCACGTAGTCGACGCGGTTACCGAAGTTATCGATATCGTCGTCAAGGAACTCGTCCGGGGCGCGGTCGGCCGCGGCGCGTGGTGGCTGGCTCGGCTGGCGCTGTTCGCGGGCCGGGGTGCCTTCACGGGGCTTCTGCTCACGGGCCGGGCGTTCGCCACGGCTGCTGCTCGCGGTTTTTTCCTTGCCCTTGTCCTTGCCTTTGTCGCGACGACCACCGCCACCACCGCCGCCGTTCGGGCCATCGCCCTTCGGACCACGTGGGTTGCGCGGGTTGCGCACGTCTGGACGCTCGCGCGCTTCTGGCTTCTCGGCCTCCACGGCGCTGGCATCAAAGCCCATCAGGTCGCCATCGGCGATTTTCTGCTTGGTCATGCGTTCGATGCTTTTCAGCAGCTTTTCTTCATCCGGCGCGACCAACGAAATGGCCTCGCCCGAACGACCGGCACGGCCGGTACGGCCGATACGGTGCACATAGTCTTCATCGACGTTTGGCAGCTCGAAGTTGACCACGTGTGGCAACTGGTCGATATCCAGGCCGCGTGCGGCGATATCGGTGGCCACCAGGATACGCACGCTGCCGGCCTTGAAGTCGGCCAGGGCTTTGGTGCGTGCGTTCTGGCTCTTGTTGCCGTGGATGGCGACGGCGGTGAGGCCGTGCTTGTCCAGGTACTCGGCCAGGCGGTTGGCGCCGTGCTTGGTACGGGTGAACACCAGCACCTGTTCCCACGCGCCGTGGGTGATCAGGTGCGCCAGCAGCGAGCGCTTGTGGCTGGCGGCCAGGCGGAACACGCGTTGCTCGATACGCTCGACCGTGGTGTTCGGCGGCGTGACTTCGATGCGTTCCGGGTTATGCAGCAGCTTGCCGGCCAGGGCGGTGATGTCCTGGGAGAACGTTGCCGAGAACAGCAGGTTCTGCCGTTTGGCCGGTAGGCGGGCGAGGACTTTTTTCACGTCATGGACAAAGCCCATGTCGAGCATGCGGTCGGCTTCGTCCAGCACGAGGATTTCCACGTGGGACAAATCGACGCTGCCTTGGCCGCACAGGTCGAGCAAGCGACCCGGGCAGGCTACGAGCACGTCGACACCACGGGACATGGCCTGAACCTGTGGGTTCATGCCGACGCCGCCGAAGATGCAGGCGCTGACGAACTTCAAGTCGCGGGCATACAGCTTGAAGCTGTCGTGCACTTGGGCTGCGAGTTCGCGGGTTGGGGTCAGGACCAGTACGCGCGGTTGGCGCGGGCCGTGACGTTGGGATTTGTCCGGGTGACCATTGGGAAACAACCGCTCCAGGATCGGGAGGGCGAAACCGCCGGTTTTACCAGTACCTGTCTGAGCCGCAACCATCAGGTCGCGACCTTGCAACACGGCGGGAATGGCCCGCTGTTGCACCGGAGTAGGCTCGGTATAGCCCGCTGCCTCGATGGCGCGGACTAAAGCCTCGGAGAGACCGAGGGAAGCAAAGGACATGAGTAATCCTGTTTTAGTTAGGGCTTGGCCCAAAGGGATAATCTTGCCGGGCGTGAATGGCGCTTAGGGGAGCGCAACCCCGTCCGGTCCTGCTGTGTCTGGCGGGCACTCCATCGGCTCGCGCGGGCTGCAAAGCTGCGCAGTAGCTGGGTTGGGTGCCGTTTTCAAGACCCGAGCGGCCGGGCGTAAGCCTGGCGGAAAGGCCGCAGTATAACAGAGCAATCACCGCGCGCTGCTTTCCTGCTGCTCAACGGCGTGTTCGGGGGCTGGTATGGGGGCTGTTTGCTCGTGCATCCGCCCATATTTGGCGCTCAATGTGGCATAGGCGGGCTCTTGCTTGAAGCGCTTGAGCTCGGCGGCAAAGCGTTGCACCAGCAGGTCCATGCCTGCGCCACGGCGTACCGCAAGAAATTGCTGCTGGCGGCTGACCACCACCGATGCCTGGCTGACTTTACCTTCCAGGCCCAGGGCCTTGAGCACGTGGTGCCCCACGCGCCGGTCAGTCACCACCATATCGACGCGCCCCAGCATGAGTTTGCCAAAGTTGGCTTCATGGCTGGGGGCGGGTTCGCGCTGGAAGGTGTTGGCCTCACTGAACGCGTCGCCATAAAGGTAACCAGGTGAAACGCCAACCGTCAGGCCGCGCAGGTCGTCGAGCGTGGCGGCGGGGTGAGGGCGTTCGTTGGCATAGAACAAAACGAATTCGACTTCCGACAACGGCTCGCTGGGATAGAGCAGCAACGCGTCGCGCTCCTGGCTGTGAAAGATATCCAGCGCGCCGTCGGCGTGGCCCTGGTCGAGCATCGCCAGGCAGCGCTTCCAGGGCAGGAACTGCCATTGCACCTCCACCCCCAGGCGCTGGAACACGATCACTGTGGTTTCATAATCCAGGCCGGCCATGGTGCCGTTGTCTTCGTAGACATAGGGCGCCCAGGGTTCGGTGACAATGCGCAGTTTCTCGCCATGAGCGGCTAGGCTCAGGCAAGAAAAAAACACAGCGGTCAACAGCTTGAAGAGGACGGGCATAGCCTGAGGTTACGACGCTCCCCGAAGAAAGAGAAGCTCTGGCACGCGCATTGGCGGGCGGTCTTACTTCGCGGGAGCGTTCAGCAGGTGTTCGTGGATCGCGGCGCGGCGCTCGCCCAGAATCAGGCGCACCAGGGGGTTGGCAAACCAGTGTTCCAACTGGTGTGCATCAAGCGGGCGCTTCTGGCGTTCTTCCTGGTTTTGTCGGGCCTTGTCCCACCAGACCGGACCGCAGGCCTGGTCGAACTCGTTTTCGTGTTCGTAGCAGCCGTAAAGGATTTCGCGGATGAATTGTTGCTGGTGCTTGGGCAGCAGCAGGGTGATCAGCTTGTACATCAAGCGTTGCAAACGCGGCGGGCGCGGCAGGTGCGAGGAGACCTGACGCGTATCGGCCAGGGCCTGCGCACTGGTGGGGGCGCTCGCGTGCTTGGCGATCCACGCCTTGACCTTGGCCCGGAACAGCTGTTTGCGGCTCCAGTAATGGTGGATCAGGTCCGGGCACTCGCGCACCTTTACGGTACGGTAGGCGGCGATCGACAGGCAGAACTCTTCCAGGGTGTAGGCGCCTTGGGCATGGGGGAACAGTTCATCCATCAACTCGATGGAGCGGTCGAGGATGTGCGCATCCTGTTGGGTCAGGCCCATGACGCCGGAGTTGAGGGTCATCATGTCATCGTCGGCCACGCCCATGTCCAGCAGGCGCTGACGCAGGGCGGTGTAGAGGATGCTTTCGTGGTTGTCGCCGTACTTGGTGTAAAAGGCGTTGCACAGCAGGGTGCCGGGCTCTACGCGTTCGAACAGGGCCTTGGGCGAATGATGGAAGAAGGTGTCAGTGTCGATCAGCAGCGCCACGGGGGATTCTTGCAGGACTTGGCGCAGCACCACGTGCTTGGTGCGAAAGTGATAACCGTGGGGCTCGCTCCAGCGTTTGCGGGTGGCTTCGTCCAGTGGGCGCACGCGCACCGGCAGCAAGCGATAGGGCTCGGGGTTGTCGCTGAATACCTGGATGTCGATGTTCGCATCCGGTGTGTCCTGCAGGAACGCCAGTGCGCTGGCGATGCTGAATACCGCTTCCTGATGGTAGGTGTCGGCGCCGAAGACCAGGTAAACCAGTTGCGGGCGGGACGTCGGGGGCACTGTATTCATGGACTGCGGGGTTCCGTGGGTAACGTAAAACGACAAAGGCCCTCGTCAGAACGAGGGCCTTGGTACAACCGGTCAAGCGTTAACGTGGCAGCTTGAGGTTGTTCCAGATGGCAAGGCTGGGTTCAGCCTGGTTCAGGGTATAGAAATGCAACCCTGGCGCACCACCTTGCAACAATTGCTCACACATCTCGGTGATAACCTGCTCGCCGAACGCCTGGATGCTTTTGACGTCATCGCCATAGGCTTCCAGTTGCTTGCGCACCCAGCGTGGGATCTCGGCGCCGCAGGCGTCGGAGAAGCGCGCCAACTTGCTGTAATTGGTGATCGGCATGATGCCCGGCACGATTGGGATGTTCACGCCCATCGCCCGTACTCGCTCGACAAAGTAGAAGTAGCTGTCGGCGTTGAAGAAATACTGGGTGATTGCGCTGTCGGCACCGGCATTGGCCTTGCGCACGAAATTCTGCAAATCGTCTTCGAAATTGCGCGCCTGGGGGTGCATCTCCGGGTAAGCGGCTACTTCGACATGGAAGTGATCGCCACTTTCTTCGCGGATGAAGCTCACCAGGTCGTTGGCGTAGCGCAGCTCACCGCTGGCCATGCCCATACCCGATGGCAGGTCGCCACGCAGGGCAACGATGCGCTTGATGCCGGCGGCTTTGTATTGGGTCAGCAGGCTACGCAGGTCGGCCTTGCTGTCGCCCACGCAGGACAGATGCGGAGCGGCGGGAACTTTGACTTCACTTTCCAGCTGCAACACGGTGTTGATCGTGCGATCACGGGTCGAACCGCCAGCGCCGTAGGTGCAGGAGAAGAAGTCAGGGTTGAAGCTGGCCAACTGCTTGGCAGTGGCCATCAGTTTTTCATGTCCAGCATCGGTCTTGGTCGGGAAGAACTCGAAGCTGTAGCGACGGTCTTGGGACATGGTAATACCCTTGGAAACTCGAAAGCCTGGAAGGCATACGCAATCGATGCGGGTGCCTGGCTTTCTGTGGGAGCTGGCTTGCCTGCGATAGCATCAGCTCGGTGTTACTGGAACACCGAGGCGTCTGCATCGCGGGCAAGCCCGGCTCCCACAGAAGAGCCGGCGCCAGCAAGGCCGATCAGTAGCGGTAAGCGTGCGGCTTGAACGGACCTTCAACCGTCACGCCGATGTAGTCGGCCTGGGTCTTGGTCAGTTGAGTCACGACGCCGCCGAAGCCGCGGACCATTTCCAGGGCCACTTCTTCGTCGAGTTTCTTGGGCAGTACTTCCACGGTCAGGCGCTCGGCTTTCTGGGCGGGCGACAGGTCGGCGTACTTCTGTTCGAACAGGAAGATCTGCGCCAGCACCTGGTTGGCGAACGAGCCATCCATGATGCGGCTTGGGTGACCAGTGGCGTTGCCCAGGTTCACCAGGCGGCCTTCGGCCAGCAGGATCAGGTAGTCGTCGTTCTGTGGGTCGAAATCACCAGCGCCGGTACGGTGAACCTTGTGTACCTGCGGCTTCACTTCTTCCCATGCCCAGTTCTTACGCATGAAAGCGGTGTCGATTTCATTGTCGAAGTGACCGATGTTGCAGACAACGGCGCGCTTCTTCAGGGCCTTGAGCATGTTCGCATCGCACACATTCACGTTACCGGTGGTGGTGACGATCAGGTCGATCTTGCCCAGCAGGGCTGCGTCGATGCAGGCGGAGGTGCCGTCGTTCTGGCCGTTGATGAACGGCGAAACCACTTCGAAACCGTCCATGCAGGCTTGCATGGCGCAGATCGGGTCAACTTCGGAGACCTTGACGATCATGCCTTCCTGACGCAGGGACTGGGACGAACCCTTGCCCACGTCACCGTAGCCGATCACCAGGGCTTGCTTGCCCGACAGCAGGTGGTCGGTGCCGCGCTTGATCGCATCGTTCAGGCTGTGACGGCAGCCGTACTTGTTGTCGTTCTTGCTCTTGGTCACCGAGTCGTTGACGTTGATGGCCGGGATTTTCAGCTCGCCCTTGGCCAGCATGTCCAGCAGGCGGTGTACGCCGGTGGTGGTCTCTTCGGTCACGCCGTGGACACGGTCGAGGATCTGCGGGTATTTCTTGTGCAGCAACTCGGTGAGGTCGCCGCCGTCGTCCAGGATCATGTTGGCATCCCAAGGCGCGCCATCTTTGAGGATGGTTTGCTCCAGGCACCACTCGTACTCTTCTTCAGTCTCGCCTTTCCAGGCGAATACCGGGATACCGGCAGCAGCGATAGCGGCAGCGGCCTGGTCCTGAGTCGAGAAGATGTTGCACGACGACCAACGCACTTCGGCACCCAGGGCAACCAGGGTTTCGATCAGCACGGCAGTCTGGATGGTCATGTGGATGCAGCCGAGAATCTTGGCGCCCTTGAGCGGCTGCTCAGCGGCGTACTTGCGACGCAGGCCCATCAGGGCCGGCATTTCGGATTCGGCGATAAAGGTTTCGCGACGGCCCCAGGCAGCGAGGGACATATCGGCGACTTTGTAGTCATTGAAATCAGCAGGCGTCATTACAGCGCTCATAGAGAGCCTCCATTCGTAGTGTGCGAATGGGCGCCGTTGTGCGTTTAGTATCAGGCCAAGGCAACCAGGCCGGACAACGCCCCATCCGAGCCTGACAGGTTTAACCTGCTGCAGCGCCCCTCGGACAGGTGGCGGGAGAACGGTATCAATCGAAGATGACCGTTTTGAAACGGAGGCGATTATAGCCGTGTATGTGGCACTTCCCAAGCCTTTCTGTCGGTGGCAATGAAGATCGCGCATGGGGTTGATAGGCAATGGCTCATAGAGCTTGGGCCTGGGCTCTGCCATGATGTTGCCCATCATTTCGCAAGACGCTTTGGAGTGACCATGAACTTCCACACCCGCAAATGGGTAAAACCCGAAGACCTCAACCCCAACGGCACTCTGTTCGGCGGTAGCTTGCTGCGCTGGATCGACGAAGAAGCGGCCATCTACGCGATTGTCCAGCTCGGCAACCAGCGCGTGGTCACCAAGTACATCTCGGAAATCAACTTTGTCAGCGCTTCACGCCAGGGCGACATCATCGAACTGGGCATCACTGCCACCGAGTTCGGCCGCACCTCCATCACCCTGACCTGTGAAGTGCGCAACAAGATCACGCGCAAAAGCATCCTGACCGTGGAAAAAATGGTCTTCGTCAACCTGGGCGAAGACGGTTTGCCGGCGCCCCACGGCCGTACCGAAATCAAGTACGTGAAGGACCAGTTCAAGGACGACAGTCTTCCCGAGTAACAACCCCGCGGCCTGATTTGCTTTACCAAATCATTCCGCGTGGATCTATCTGAGGCTCTCTCATCACTCAGGCCTACATCCTGTAGAGAGAGCCTTGTGTATGAAAGTCTCCAGTTCTGTTGTAGAGAATCACCCCCCATCGCCGCAAATCAGCGACCAGGGCGCCAAGGTGCCCTTGGTCAAAGGTGTGGGCGAGCGCAACCTGAGTATTTATCGTCACAGCGATGGGCGTGTGGAGGTGGTGGTGTCACCGCCGCCGCCCGCTCACCTGGTGCTCAGTGGTGGTGGCGCCAAGGGCATCGCCTTTCCAGGCATGGTGCAAGCGCTTGAAGAGGCCGACAAACTCAAAGGCGTAAAAGTGGTTTCCGGCTCATCTGCCGGTGCGATTTGCGCAGCACTGCTCGCCAGCGGCATGGATGCCAAGGCCTTTACGCAACTGTCGAATAACCTAGACCTGCCCCGCTTGCTCAACAGCAAAGACCCTGTCACGGCTTGGTTGCAGGAAGCCAGTTCCGAGCTCGGCAAGCTCGTCAGAAGTCTGCCCGGGCCGGTTGGAAATATCTCTCAACTGCTGCTGACGTTGCTGCCGCGCCTGCAAACCGAGGGGCAGCCGCTGGAGGACTTGATCCGCAACGAATCGCGTCAATCGATTCTCGCCCATATCGCCGGTATGCCCCCAGCCAACCGCCCCCCGGAAGTTACAGCAATTGCCGAACGGCTCAGCGCTGGTGGTGGGGCGACTTTTCGCGACTTTGAAGTGTTGAGCCGGCATATTCCGGCGATCAAGCAACTGAACATCACCGGCACGGGCATGTTCGATGGCCGCCCGCAGTTGGTGGTGTTCAATGCCAACCTGACACCGGATATGGATATCGGCCGCGCCGCGCTTATTTCGGGCGCCCTGCCTGGGCTGTTCAAGAGCCCCGCCGAGCAGGGTCACGGGTTCCAGGCGGCGTCGCAGGTCACGGCGTTTCAGGACGGCGGGTTGCTGCTCAATACCCCTGCGCCAGGTGTCATCGAGCGCTCGTTCCCGGAAAGCCCCCTGGGCAAGGACGAAGCGCTGATCGTCAAGTTCGAGTCTGACAAGGCATCAGCGCCGCCCAAGAGCGGTGGTTTTTTCAGCTTTCTGGCCGACACGTTCACCGGCACGCCACACACCGCCGCTGAAAGCTACCAGAATGACCGGCTCCAGGCGTTCTCGGAACAAACGGTCACGTTGCCGCTGAACTCGGACAAAGGCGACTTTCGCGGCCTGCTCGGTGGTACCGTCAACTTCACCATGACCCCCGAGCAGAAACAGCATTTGCAGGCCCAGGCTCGCCAGACGGTGTCAGGGCATCTGCAACAGCGTGAGCTGGAGCGTGAGCGTCATGAGTTCCCCTCGCTGAACGATGCCGTGATGGCGATGGATGATCAAATGCTCGCCAGCGTGCAAGTTGACCTGCAAAACGATGCGGCCGGCGCCGAGGCGTTGCGCTTTCGCAAAGACGCGCAGCAAGCGTTACAGGCGTTGGACACTGCGATTGCCGAGGCGAATCAAACCAGCACGTCGCTGGTGATCACGCCGAAATTAGCCTCGGCGCTGCGCAATCTGGATGCGCTCGCCCGTAGACCCGAGGATATCGAGTGGCTGGGCAAGCGCCTGAATGCGCCAGGCCAGCGTAATTTCCAGCAACTGCTGCAGGTGGGCACCAAGCAGGCGTCGAGCAATGGCTCAGGCCTGTCCAAAGTGTTGACCAGCGCCGTCGCGGAAATGCAAAAACGCGATATCGGCGTGAAGGCAGAGAATTTTATCCGCGAAGTCATTTACCCCTCGCTATACCGTCCTGGCCAACCGGCTGCCAACGTTGAGTTATTGCAACGTGCGGTGCGGGATTTGGGCGAGGCGACGACGCCAGCGGAGTTCAACCGTGTGCTTGATGGCATCGTCAAACATTACCGAGCGCGCAATAAACCCTGGAGTAAACCCTTCAGCTCTACCACCGTGGAGCAGGCCAAGGCCTGGCGTATTCCGGTTTAGTTGCGGTGCCACTGAACAGCCATCGTCGCGGCGTGTCGTAGCTACAGGCACCCCTTGGACTCAGGTACATCATGGCCACTCAAGCAGACGGCAAGACCCCCAACCTGTCGCAGGAAGAGCAGCAAAACGTTGACGAGAACCAGCCGCCTCGCGCGGCTGTATTACACGAAATTATCCGCACCCAGGGCGATCAGGAGCTAGAGCGCAGTGTGGCAGCGTTGTGGTGGTCGGCGCTGGCCGCTGGCCTGACCATGGGCTTGTCGCTAATGGGCATGGGCCTGCTCAATTCACGCCTGCCGGACGGTGATGAATTCAAGGTCATTGCCAGCTTTGGCTATTGCGCAGGCTTTCTCGCGGTGATTCTTGCTCGTCAGCAGTTGTTTACCGAAAACACCCTGACCGCCGTGCTGCCGGTGATGAGCAAACCGACTCTGGCCAACGCCGGGCGCTTGTTACGGCTGTGGACGGTGGTGCTGGTGGGCAACCTGTGCGGCACCTTGCTGGTGGCCTACGTGATGCTGCACCTACCGATCTTCGATACCAAGACCGACCTGGCCTTCCTCGAGATCGGGCGCAAGGTCATGGAGAACGACCCCGCGCAGATGTTCGCCAAGGGCATCGTCTCCGGTTGGATGATCGCCACCATGGTCTGGATGATTCCGTCGATGGAGAGTGCCAAGCTGTGGATTATCATCCTGATCACCTACTTCATGGCACTGGGCGACTTCACCCATATCGTCGTCGGTTCAGCGGAAGTGTCCTACCTGGTGTTTGCCGGCGAGTTGCCGTGGAAGGATTTCTGGCTGGTCTTCGCCGGGCCGACCCTGGCCGGCAACATCATCGGGGGTAGCTTCATCTTTGCGTTGATCAGCCATGCGCAGGTTCGCAGCGAGGCGTCCATGCCTGCTGTTGCTCAATCTCACACACAGGCGAAGCCCCGTCAGGATAAGGGCAAAGTCTGACAGTACCCTGGCTGACGCGTCAGGCCTTGAAGGGCACGCTGGGAGGTTCGCAGGCCAGCGTGCTGTCGGGTGCCTTGAGCTGACCTTCCCAGCGAGCAATTACCAGCGGGGCCAATGCGTTGCCCAGTACATTCAGGGCTGTGACGGGCATATCCATCAGCCGATAGATGCCCGCGATGATTGCCACACCCTCCACGGGAAGCCCGGCCGCGGTCAACGTCGCGGTCAGGATGATAAACATGAAGCCTGGCACGCCCGCCGCGCCCTTTGATGTCAGCACCATGATCAAGACCAGCATGCCTTGATCCGCCAGGCTCAAGTCGATGCCATACGCTTGGGCGATGAACAGCGTGCCGAGTGCGGCAAACAGCGATGCACCATCCAGATTGAACGAGTACCCCAGTGGGATCACCATGCTGGTAATGGGCCGTGGCGCGCCATAGCGCTCCATCTTCTCGATCAGTTGAGGCATGACCGTCGCCGAGGCGGCACTGCTGAAGGCCAGCAGCAGTTCACTGCGTATTTCCCGCACCAGGTGAAAAAAGCCGACGCCGGCCAAGCGTGCCACTGCACCCAATACACACAGGGCAAATAAGAGCACCGCGACATAGGTCGTGCCGATCAGTTTGGCCAGCGGCAACAACGCACTGAGGCCAAAGCTGGCGACGGTGACCGCGATCAGGCCGAAAATACCTATCGGCGAGTAATGCATGACCAAGTGGGTGACTTTGAACATGGTGTCGGAGACGCCTTGCATCACATTGATCAAGGGCGCTTTGCGCTCCTCGGGCAACAACGATAAGGCACAACCGAACAGGATCGCGAAGAACAGCACCGACAGCAGTTTGCCCTGTGACATGGCCAGGACGATGTTATCCGGCACGATCGCCAGCAGTACCTGGCCCAGGTTCTGTGGGGTGCCACTGGAGGCCAGTCCCGTCGCCGGTGCCTGCAGCGTGCTGCCGAATTCGGCGCCCGAGCCGGGCTGCACCACATTGCCAACCAACAGCCCGAAGACGATGGCAATGCTGGTGATGGTGAAGAAGTACACGAAGGTCTTCAGGCCGACGCGACCCAGGGCAGACGGGTTGCCCATGCCGGCGATGCCGACGGTCATGCAGGCAAATACCAGGGGAACGACGATCATCTTCATCAGCTTGATAAACAGGTCGCCAGCCGGTTGCAGCAGATTGTCGATGAACCAGGTTTTTTGCTCGGGGAATTGATTGAGCAGGAGGCCGACGATTATCCCGGCAGCCAGGCCGATCATGATGCGAGTGATAAGACTGGTGGGTTTTCTAGTGGTCATGGGGGTGTCCCTTATTGTTGTGAGTGTCAGGGATTTACGGGGCGAACAACCCTTCGAAGTGCTTGAACCCTTTCACTTCGATGGGGTTGCCGCTGGGGTCGAGAAAAAACATCGTGCGCTGCTCGCCCGGTTCGCCAGCAAAGCGGGTCACGGGTGGAATCTCGAAGCGCGTGCCCAGGCGGGTGAGGCGCTCGGCAAGCGTCAGCCACTCATCAAGTGGCAGCACCACCCCCAGGTGCGGCATCAGTACCTGGTGCTCACCGACCAGGCCGGTGCGTGTGGTTGGGAAGGGCGTACCGAGGTGCAGTGAAAGTTGATTGCCGAAAAAGTCGAAGTCGATCCAGGTCTCGCTGCACCGGCCCTCGGTGCAACCCAAAACATCTCGATAAAAAATGCGCGCCTCGTCTAAGTCATAAACATGGTATGCAGCGTGAAAGGGTCTGTTCATGGCTGGTTCTCCAGATGGGGAACTGTCAGGTTAAACAGGCGATGCCGCCAGGGTAAAACGGGTTTGCCTTGGTCTGAGCGAAAGGAAAACTTATGGATGTTCGATTCCTGAGGAGCCTGGTCGCTGTCATTGAAACCGGGTCGATAGCCGCCGCTGCGCGCCGTGAAAATCGTAGTGCCGCGGCGATCAGCCTGCGGGTCAAGGCGCTTGAGCGCACGCTGGGTTGCACGCTGCTCACGCGCACGGCACATGCCGCTTGGCCTTCGGATCAATGCTTGCTGCTCTTGCCCAGAATCCAGGCAGTTATTGAACAGGCGCGCCAGCTGCAGGAGCATCTGAGCCAGGACGAGTTATCGGGGGAAATTAAAATCGGGGCCATTTCCACGGCGCTGACCGGCGTCTTGCCGGGGGTGATCGAGCGTCTGACAATGTCAGCACCCAAGCTGAGGCTGAAGATCACACCCGGCGACTCCAGAAGCCTTTATGAGAAGTTACTCAACCAGGAGTTGGATGCGGCGATACTGGTACGGCCGCCGTTTCAACCGCCCAAAGCCTTGTCGATGGCCTTGCTGCGTGCCGAACCCTTGATTCTGGTTGCGCCCGCCCAGTGGGGTGCGCAGGCGCTGGCTGCCTTGTTACGTGAACGCCCATTCATCCGCTATGACGCACGCTCCTGGGGCGGTCAGATTGCCCAGCGCTTTCTGGATGAACAGTCCTTCGACCCAGAGGTGCTATGTGAGCTGGATGCGCTGGAAACTATCCTGATGCTGGTCGCCCAAGGGATGGGGGTTTCGCTGGTGCCGCAGTGGGCGGGCATGCCCTCCAACGGCATCAGTGTGTTACCGGCCGGCAACCCGCAGTGCTATGCGCGCGAGCTGGTAGTCATGTACGGCTCGACACCGCGCCGTCCACTGGCGATGCGGCACCTACTTGAAGTGTTGCGCGGCGCGGTTACTGCGGCCCAGTAACGCGGCTGACAACGCGACCGATCGTCAACCCCTGCAACAGGATCGAAGACAGCACCACGATATAGGTGATGCTCAGCAACAAGTCACGTTCAGGGCCCAGGGGCAGGGCCAGGGCCAATGCCACCGAGACGCCGCCGCGCAGGCCGCCCCAGGTGAGGATGCGGATAGTGCCGCGTGGTACCGAGCGCCAACGGCGCAGCAACAGGATCGCCGGGGCCACGGTCAGCAGGCGCGAGAGCAGGATCGCTACCGCCAGCAGGCTGGCCGCGAACACGTGCAGCCAATTGAATGGCAATAGCAGCAGCTCCATGCCGATCAGTGCAAACAGCAGCGCGTTGAGCATGTCATCGAGCAATTCCCAGAAACCATCCAGGTAGCGACGCGTCATGTCGTTCATCGCCAGCTTGCGTCCCAGGTTACCGATGATCAGCCCCGCGACCACCATCGCAATCGGTGCGGACACATGCAGCTCCGAAGCCATGGCCGAGCCGCCGATCACCAGGGCGAGGGTCAGCATGACTTCGATCTGGTGCTGTTCGATGCTCTTGATCATCAGGTACACGAGGTAGCCGATCAGCCCGCCAAACAGCACGCCGCCAATGGCTTCGTGGGCAAACAGCATGGCCGTGGCGCCCACGGTGGGTGTTTCACCCAACTGCGCGATGCCCAGCAGCACGGTAAACACCACCACGGCGGTGCCGTCATTGAACAGCGACTCGCCGACGATGGTGGTTTTCAGCGGTTTGGAGGCATTGGCGGTCCGCAGCACGCCGAGCACCGCAATGGGGTCGGTGGGGGAAATCAGCGCGCCGAACAGCAAGCAGTAAAGGAAGCTCACGTGCCAGCCAAACAGGGCGAAGATGTAGTACGCCAGGCTGCCGATCACCACGGTGGCGATCAACACGCCAAAGGTTGCCAGCAGGCCGATGGGCCAGCGGTAGCTGCGCAAGTCGTTCAAGTTGACGTGCAAGGCGCCGGCGAACAGCAGGAACGACAGCATCCAGTTCATCAGCAAATCGCCGAAGTCGATCTGGCCGATCAGCTGTTGGACGCGTTCCTCTAAGCCTGGGTAGCCGAGCACGCTCAGGCCTTGCAGGATCAGCGAGAACAGCAGTGCGGTGACCATCACGCCGATGGTGGGCGGCAGGCCGATAAAACGGAAGTTCACATAAGTGAGCAGGGTGGTGAGGCAGATGAAAGCGGCGACAAGTTCAAGCATCCGGGGTCCTTGGAGCAGGGAAATATAGGCGCACGGGGTGCGTCGAATCGGGGTTTAGTATAAACAGGTGCTGTTACATGACGTATCAATTAAGGAGGTTCTGGTGGTAGCGACAGCCCTGGTGCTGGTAGCGGCGCTGTTGCATGCGACGTGGAACACCTTGATCAAGTTCAGTGGCGAGCGCCTTTTAGTCATCGCTTGCATGGACAGTGTGGCGCTGCTGTTCGTGGTATTGGCGGTGGGGTTCGTGTCTTTGCCGCCGCTGGAACTCTGGCCGTGGCTCGTTGCCTCGGCGCTGTTTGAATTGCTCTATCGCTATTTGTTGATTCAGGCCTATCGGGTGGGTGACCTGGGCCTGGTATATCCGTTGATGCGCGGTTTGTCGCCGCTGGTGGTGCTGGTGCTGACCCTGGTGTTTGCCGGCGAAGTGCTGAGTAACCAGCAAATCCTGGGGATTCTGCTGATCCCGTTCGGTATGGTGTGCCTGTTGTGGCAGGGCGGCGGCGGTGACCGGTTGCCCTGGTCGATGCTACCCGTGGTGTTGCTGATCGGCCTGTGCATTGGCTGTTACACCTTTTTGGACGGGCAGGCGTTGCGGCGCTGGTCGCACCCGCTGGATTACCTGGTGTGGTTGACGCTGATCAGCGCCTGGCCGTTTCCGCTGCTGGCGCTGGTGCGCAAGCGTGCAGCCTTCAGCCTGTTCTGGCGCACCCAGTGGCGGTTGGGGTTGAGCGTGGGGTTATGCGTGTTGTTGAGCTACGCTTTGGTACTTTGGGCCATGCAGTTGGGCTCGATTGCCGAAGCCGCCGCGCTGCGCGAAGTCAGTGTGATTCTGGTGGTGCTGTTCGGTATGCGTTACTTGAAAGAACCTTTTGGCCGTCCACGGCTCATAGCCTGTGGGTTGGTGTTGATTGGCATGTTGGTGATGAAACTCTAACCGTCGGATAAAACTAAAAGGAATCGGTGATGACAGTCGCTTTATGGTGTGTGTTGATCGCAATCTTTTTGCCGTACATCTGCACCGGTGTGGCCAAGTTCAGTACAGGCAAGTTCGGGCCACGGGATAACCACGACCCGCGTGCCTTCCTCGAGAGCCTGGAAGGCGTCGCCAAGCGTGCTCATAGCGCGCAACTCAACAGTTTCGAAGTGACCCCGGCGTTTGCCGCCGCCGTCATCATTGCGCACCTGGCCGGCAACGCCGAACTGGTGACGATCAACGTGCTGGCAGTGCTGTTTATCACCAGCCGCCTGCTGTACATCATTTGCTACCTGGCGGACTGGGCGATCTTGCGTTCGCTGGTGTGGGCCGTGGGTATGGCGTTGATTGCGAGTTTCTTCTTCGTCTCGATCTGAGGGATGACGCCGTCGCTATGCGGGAGGGAGCAAGCCCTGCTGTTGATCAATTAAATGTGGGAGCTGGCTTGCCTGCGAAAGCGGTCGTGCCGTAACAGATGCAGTGACTGACACGCTGCCTTCGCGGGCAAGCCCGCTCCCACAGGGGATTTGCGATAGCTGACTGGGTTCAGGGCACGCCCCTCTCACATTGATTATCAGCCTTTTTCAGGTGCCGGCAGGCGCATCCGGCACCTGGGGCAACGCCGCGCCTTTGGGCCACAGCATCCAGATCTGCCCTTGCTGTTTCATATTTCCCGCCAACTCGCCTGCGGCATTGCCTGTGCCCCAGAACAGATCTGCGCGCACTTCGCCGGTGATTGCGCCGCCGGTGTCCTGCGCGGCGACCGGGCGTGCCAGTGGCGTGCCGTCCGGCTTGGTGGTCGACAACCACAACAGGCTGCCCAGCGGAATCACCTTGCGATCCACCGCCACGCTGTAGCCGGCGGTCAATGGCACGTTCAGCGAACCGCGCGGGCCTTCGTTACTGTCGGGGCGGGCGCTGAAGAATACGTAGCTGGGGTTGCTCGCCAACAGTTCTGGAATGCGCTGCGGGTGGGCCTTGGCCCAGGCGCTGATGGCGGCCATGGTCACGTCTTCTTTTTTCAGTTCGCCTTGTTCCACCAGCCAACGGCCTATGGGGCGGTACGGGTAGCCGTTCTGGTCGCCGTAACCCACACGCAGTTGGCGCCCACCGGCCAGTTGAATACGCCCCGAGCCCTGGATCTGCAGAAATTGCAGGTCCATCGGGTCGGTCAGCCAGGCGATCGGCTTGGCGGTGGAGCCTTGGCTGTTGAGGGTGCTGGCGTCGTCATACGGCTTGAGCACACGACCTTCCAGGCGCCCGCGCAGGCGCTTGCCCTTGAGTTCCGGGTAGATGCTGTCGAGGTTGACGATGATCAGGTCGTCCGGCACGCCGTATACCGGCACGTGGGCGGTGGCGGTCTTGGTCAGGCTGCCGGGGTAGACCGGCTCGTAATAACCTGTGATCAAGCCGTTTGGCGTGTTGTCCGCCGAACGCAGGCCGAAGACATCCAGGTGTTCCTTGAGAAAGC
Organism: Pseudomonas sp. KT_2_4; assembly: GCF_041410225.1. Taxonomy (NCBI): domain Bacteria; kingdom Pseudomonadati; phylum Pseudomonadota; class Gammaproteobacteria; order Pseudomonadales; family Pseudomonadaceae; genus Pseudomonas; species Pseudomonas sp. KT_2_4. Next base: position 3,374,207 of record NZ_CP166962.1, on the reverse strand, counting down.
CACGAACCGCCACGGCATCGCCCGGAACGCTGGTCGCTGCCGCGCAGGTCGGGCCCCAGATCGGGTCGGCCTTGAGGCGCTGGCAGGCGCTGCGCCAGGATTCGAAGCCGGCGAGCAAGTCGCTGTCGGAAACGCTCGGCAAGGCTTCCCACGGTGCGCTCACGTAGGTGGCAACGGCGTGAGGTTTGGTGGGTTCCTGGGCAGCTTCTTTGCCGGCGTCTTTACCGGCATCGCAGCCGGCCAGTAGCGCGAACATTGGCAGAGCCCACGCCAGGCGCCGGCCCCAGGGTTTGAAGGTGACATTCATGCAAGCAATTCCTGAAACGATTGCCCGTGCTTCACTGCATTCGGGCAACCCTTATTATTAATAGGGCTATTGGTCTTTGCGGGCGGTGCGAGGATACTGGCCGCCGTTTCCCGTGACCTTGAAGCCATGATGATGTTAAAAAAATTGACCGTTGTATTGCTGGCCTGCCTGGCAGTGTCTGCCTGTGGCGGTGTTGATCCCAATTCCCCCCTGGGCCAGCGCAAGGCGATCTTCAAGCAGATGCTCAAGACTGGTGAAGATCTGGGCGGGATGCTGCGCGGGCGTATCCCATTTGACGGCGCCAAGTTCGCCGAGGGTGCGGTCAAACTGGATGCGTTGTCCCATGAGCCGTGGAAGCATTTCCCGAGCGTGCGCGAAGAAGACCACACCAGTGCCAAAGATGATGTGTGGCAAAAACAGGCGCAGTTCCAACAATTGGCCCGCGATCTTGAGGCGGCCACCGGTGAATTGGTGATCGCCAGCCAAGTGCAGCCCTACAAGGCCAGCAGCCTGCAACCTGCGGTGCAAAAAGTTGAAGATGCCTGCAGCGCCTGCCATAAACAGTTCCGCGATCATTGACCGGTTTTACTGGTCAAGTTCTTCCACCGCGTCTTGCAGCTCTTTGCGCGAGTCGGCCAGCTTCTCCTTACGCTTGTTGATCTTGTCCGGGTCGCCTTTTTTCATAGCCTTGTCGAGGTCGGCCTGACGGCGGCTGACTTCGTGCTTGGCGTCGAGCACTTTGTTTTCACGTTCTTTCTTCAAGCCGGCATCGGTGCAGTGGGTAGTGACTTCGTCCAAGGCTTTTTCCAGACCGGCCTGCTGGGCGCGGTTACCGTGGGCCTTGGCCTGTTCGATCTGGCTGCTGATGGCCTGGCGCTTGGCGGCGCAGCCGGTGAGGGGTTGTACGTCTTCGGCGGCCAACAGCGGCGTGGCCATGAAGCTTGCGACGGTCAGCAAGGCAAAGGGGGCGAGAAATTTCATATAAAGCTCCAAGTTCGCAATCAGGTGGCCGGGGGTGTTCAAAACCCATCTATCCCGGCTACGCGTAATGTTTCAGCCAAGGCTTGTACCTGCGGGTCGCGAAAAAAAGCGCTGAGTTGCGCCGCGCGTCCCGGGCCAATGCCGTCTGAGGCCAGCCAGGCTTGGGGGTCTTTGGCGACCAGCGTCTGCCAGTTACCTTCCAAGTTGTTGCGCGCCGCTGGCGGTATGCCCAAGGCGCGGAGCCATTGTAAAAAAGGGCGTTGCCGGGCGCTTTGAATACTGTCGAGCACCCGCGCACGGGTCCGCTCGCCTAAGCCCTCAATGGTAGCAAGCTCGGCCGCATCCAGGGTCAACCAATCGAGAAAGCCTGCGATTAGACCGGCCTGAATCAATACGTTCCAGGTTTCACGGCCCATATGGGGTAAGGCCAAGCCGTGTTTGCCGCTCAGCCAGGTGAGGCGGGCGAGCAACTGATCTTCGCAGCCGGGGTCCAGTTGCCAGCAGCTCAAAGCGTGGAAGTCTTGAGGGTCGGGTACCTGCAGGTCCACGCGCGTCTCGTTGCGCAGGATCACCTCGTCCAGTCGCGGTATCACCTGGCCCGCCAGGCTGATCGACACATGATCGCCGGGGCGGATATCCAGGGCTTGCCAGCGTTTCAGGGAGCTGGCACTGACCCGGCTGATCTGCCGATCATCCAGCCGCACGGGTTCCAGTTCGAGGATTGGAGTAATGCGCCCGGTGCGCCCCACCCTGAACTGGACATTGCGTACCAGGGCCAGGGCCTTGATGGCAGGGTACTTCCAGGCAACCGACCAATACGGCGCACTGGCTTGCCAGCGCTCGGCGGGCGCTCGCGCAGCCTGGTGCAGAACCACGCCATCGCTGGCGAAAGGCAATGCCGCGTTGTACCAGTGCGTGCGCCAATGCGCAGCTTCGCTAATGGAAGCGACGGGTTGGCTGTACTGCTGGCTGTCGCTAAACCCCCAGCGCGCCAGGGTGGCCAGGCGTTCGGTGAAGTCCTTCGGGCCGTCGGGCCATGCCCAGACGAACAGGCCGATCCCTGCCGCCTCGGCGTCGCTCAATTGGCGACGGTTCATCAGGCCAGCCACTTTACTGCGTGCATTGAGCCCGCCCTTGAGCGCTTGCACATGGTGATTGAGGCGCCAATAGAGTTCGCCTTGCAGCACCACGTCAACGGCGTCGGGCAACTGTTGGACAATGCCGGGGATCTTGGCGGCGGAGGCTGACCAGTCGTGCCCCAGCAGGCCGTCGCCCCGACTGATGAGCTGGTGCAAGCGGCCTTGGCGATACACCAGGGTCACCGCGACGCCATCGACCTTGGGTTGGACCCATACATCCTGGCGTGTGCTAAGCCAGTCACTGACGGCAGGCTCGCCCGGCAGCTTTTGCAGACCGGTGTGCGCGACCGGGTGACGTAGGGTGCCGCGCGCACTGGCTAGCGGGTTATCAGCCTTGGGGGGCTGCTGGCGGGCGCATTCTTGCCAATGCGCGAGGCGCTTGCGGGCCTGGTCGTAAAGTTCATCGCTGATCAGGGATTGGCCCTGCCGATGGTAGCTGTCGTCCCACTGCTGGATTTGCCTGGACAGGGTTTCCAACTGCAAGTGAACGTTATCCGGACAGGCTTCGGCCCAGGCCCAGGCTGGCAGGGCGCTTATGAGAGCAGCCAGTAATACGTGCATCATGAGCATCCTTGCTCGAAAAGGGCGCCCAGCCTAAGTGATCCACGCGCCCACAAAAAAGCCCCGACCGAGCGGGGCTTTTTACCGGGTATTTCTGTTTACTTGAACAGGCCGCCCAAGGCCTTCACAGCGTCGTTGTTTTCAGCCTTGGCCTGCTGTTTTTGCTGCTTGGCGTCGACTTTTGCCTGGCTGTCGGCGAGTTTGTTGCAAGCTTTGTTGACCTGCTCCAGCGCAGCCTCATATGCCCGCACTTTCAACAGATCGTTCTTGGCATTGGCCGCGTCGATCTTGGCTTGCAGGTCTTTGGGTTGCTGCTGGCAGTCGCCGGCGTTGCCGCCACCGAGCTGGGCACTCAGGGCGCCGCTCAGCGCGTTCAGGTCAGCGGCCTGGGCCGACAGGGTGAACAGGCTTAGCAGAAGGGCGGCAGGGGCGAGCGTGGAAATGCGCATGAAAACCTCAATGTTCGATTGCCTGCGCGCTTATCCATCCCGGGCGGGCGCAGTGCAATATCCAAATAAGGTGAAGGGCCCGAGAGGGCGCGGATTCTAGTGGGCCATCATTTTGCCTGCAAGCCTTGGATCCAAAAAAGCCCGAAGAGGCCCTGCTGGCAACAAAAAGCCCCGCCAGGCAGACCTGGCGGGGCTCTATTTACCGCGAACGATTACAGGCCGGCGGCGGTACGCAGGTCGTTGGCGCGGTCGGTTTTTTCCCAGGTGAAGGTACTGAAGGTGTCATCACCCACAGTCTTCTGCGCCGGGGTGCGGCCGAAGTGGCCGTAGGCTGCGGTTTCCTGGTACATCGGGTGCAGCAGGTCGAGCATGGTGGTGATCGCGTAAGGGCGCAGGTCGAAGATCTCACGCACCAGTTTGACGATCTTGTCATCGCTGATCTTGCCGGTGCCGAAGGTGTTCAGCGAGATCGACGTAGGCTGGGCGACGCCAATGGCGTAGGAAACCTGGATTTCGCAGCGCTCGGCCAGGCCGGCAGCCACGATGTTCTTGGCCACATAACGACCGGCGTAAGCCGCAGAGCGGTCAACCTTGGACGGGTCCTTGCCGGAGAATGCACCACCGCCGTGACGGGCCATGCCGCCGTAGCTGTCGACGATGATCTTGCGGCCGGTCAGGCCGCAGTCGCCCACGGGGCCACCGATGATGAACTGGCCGGTCGGGTTGATGTGGAACTGGGTGTCCTTGGTCAGCAGCTCGGCAGGCAACACGTGCTTGACGATCAGTTCCATCACGCCTTCACGCAGGTCGGCGTAGGACACATCCGGGTTGTGCTGGGTCGACAGTACGACGGCGTCGATGCCCACCACTTTGCCGCCTTCGTAGCGGCAGGTCACCTGGGACTTGGCGTCCGGGCGCAGCCATGGCAGTACGCCGGATTTGCGCGCCTCGGCCTGGCGTTGTACCAGCTGGTGCGAGAAGGTGATCGGCGCGGGCATCAGTACGTCGGTTTCGTTGCTGGCGTAGCCGAACATCAGGCCCTGGTCGCCGGCGCCCTGGTCTTCAGGTTTGGCCCGGTCAACGCCCTGGTTGATGTCTGGGGACTGCTTGCCGATGATGTTCATCACGCCGCAGGTTGCGCCGTCAAAGCCGACGTCGGAGCTGTTGTAGCCAATGTCGGTGATCACGTCACGCACGATCTGCTCCAGGTCGACCCAGGCAGTGGTGGTAACTTCGCCGGCGATGATCGCCACGCCCGTTTTCACCAGCGTCTCGCACGCCACACGGGCGAACTTGTCTTCAGCGATGATAGCGTCCAGCACCGCATCAGAAATCTGGTCGGCGATTTTGTCCGGATGCCCTTCAGACACGGACTCGGAGGTGAAAAGGGAGTATTCGCTCATCTCGATGTTTTCCTGATATTTACCGATGGTGAGTGTCGCCAGCCGGTCGCTGAAAATGGCGGACCTGAATCTGGAAACCATTACGTAAACCTACATAGAGGCTTTCCCCGGGAACGAGTCCCGCAGCGGTGGCCCAACGGGCCAGATCGTCCTGTTCAAAACCCAGCCAGAGATCACCGCAGGCCTCCTTGGCCCAATTCTGGTTGTGGCTGCATAAATCCGTAACCAGCAGGCTACCGCCGGGGTGCAGCAACCCGGCCATTTGCTTGAGAGCTTCTGCCGGGGCGGCGAAATGGTGCAAGACCATGTTCAGCACCACGCAATCGGCTCGCAGGCCGGTGTCACTCAGGGCGTCGGCCAACTGCAGGCGCACATTGCCCAAGGCTTCGCGCTCACAGAGTTGGCGCGCCAGTTCAAGCATCGCCGGGCTGTTATCCAGCGCGGTGACCTGCTCGAAGCGACGCGCCAGTTCGGGCAGGAAACCGCCGTCGCCAGGGCCGACTTCCAAGGCCGTGGCCTCTTCACTGAAGCTCAGCTTGTCCAGCAGCGCCAGTACACTTTCGCGGTACTGGGCCAAGCCGGCGATCAGATCCTGCTGGGCGCGAAACTTGTCGGCCACCCGTGAGAAAAAATCCTGGCTGGCGGCGGCGCGTTGTCCGTGCACCTGGCCGATGCGCGATTGCACATCGCCGGGCAGGCACAAGTTATCCACTTCGTCGAGCAGGGCAGCGTGCAATTTGCCGCCAAGCAGTTCGGTATGGGGCAGGGCACGCCGGTAGAAAATCGCATTGCCTTCGCGACGGGTAGCCACCAGGTCGGCCTGGGCCAGCACCTTCAAATGGTGGCTCATGCCGGACTGGCCGATGGCGAAGATCTGCGCCAGCTCCAGTACCCCGAAAGAATCGTTGGCCAGTGCGCGCAGTACGTTCAAGCGCAACGGATCGCCAGCGGCCTTGCACAAGGCAGCCAGTTCATCGCCGTCATCAGGACGCAGGGAGGGCACGGGTAGGTTCATAAGGCCAGCAGTCTAGTGACGGGTGTAGATCCCCGCAAGGCCAATATCAAAAAGTTTTGATATTGATCGATAAGTGGCGGTTATAAGCCGTCGCTATAACCTTTAGACGAACCGGTTAAAGGTTTCTGCAAGGGATTGGTGCCCAAAGCACAGGAAAAACGCCCACAAGTAACTATCTGTCATTGCCCGCAGGCGGTGGCTGAGGGAAAATGCCGGTCCTTTTTTCCGTTTCTTTATAAGCAAACTCCAGGAGATCAGCGATGCCCAGCCGTCGTGAGCGTGCCAACGCCATTCGTGCCCTCAGCATGGATGCCGTGCAAAAAGCCAACAGCGGCCATCCCGGTGCCCCGATGGGCATGGCGGATATCGCCGAGGTACTTTGGCGTGACTACCTGAAACACAACCCGAGCAACCCGTCGTTCGCCGACCGTGACCGCTTTGTGCTGTCCAACGGCCACGGCTCGATGCTGATTTATTCGCTGCTGCACCTGACCGGCTACGATGTCACCATTGACGACCTCAAGAGCTTCCGTCAGCTGCACAGCCGTACCCCGGGCCACCCGGAATTCGGCTACACCCCAGGCGTGGAAACCACCACCGGCCCCCTGGGCCAAGGCCTGGCCAATGCGGTTGGTTTCGCCCTGGCGGAAAAAGTCCTGGGCGCGCAGTTCAACCGCCCTGGCCACGACATCGTTGACCACCACACCTACGTATTCCTGGGTGATGGCTGCATGATGGAAGGCATTTCTCACGAAGTCGCCTCCCTGGCCGGCACCCTGGGCCTGGGCAAGCTGATTGCCTTCTACGATGACAACGGCATCTCCATCGACGGCGAAGTCGAAGGCTGGTTCACTGACGACACGCCTAAGCGTTTCGAAGCCTACAACTGGCAAGTGATCCGCAACGTCGACGGCCACGATCCGGAAGAGATCAAGACCGCCATCGACACCGCTCGCAAGAGCGCGCAGCCAACCCTGATCTGCTGCAAGACCACCATCGGTTTCGGCTCGCCGAACAAACAGGGTAAAGAAGACTGCCACGGCGCCCCACTGGGTGACGCGGAAATCGCCCTGACCCGCGAAGCACTGAAGTGGAACCACGGCCCGTTCGAAATCCCGGCCGATATCTACGCCGAATGGGATGCCAAGGAAAAAGGCCTGGCGGCTGAATCCGAGTGGGACCAGCGTTTCGCTGCGTACTCCGCCGAATTCCCGGAATTGGCCAACGAGCTGGTACGCCGCCTGGCCGGTGACCTGCCTGCCGACTTCTCGGAAAAGGCCTCGGCCTACATCGCTGAAGTCGCGGCCAAGGGCGAGACCATCGCCAGCCGTAAAGCCAGCCAGAACACCCTGAACGCCTTTGGCCCGTTGCTGCCTGAGTTCCTCGGCGGTTCGGCTGACCTGGCCGGTTCCAACTTGACCCTGTGGAAGGGGTGCAAAGGTGTCTCTGCCGAAGACGCCAGCGGCAACTACATGTACTACGGCGTGCGCGAGTTCGGCATGAGCGCCATCATGAACGGCGTGTCCCTGCACGGTGGCCTGGTGCCTTACGGCGCGACCTTCCTGATGTTCATGGAATACGCACGTAACGCCGTACGTATGGCGGCGCTGATGAAGAAGCGCGTGATCCACGTCTACACCCACGACTCCATCGGCCTGGGCGAAGACGGCCCGACGCACCAGCCGGTCGAGCAACTGACCAGCCTGCGTACCACGCCGAACCTCGATTGCTGGCGCCCAGCCGACGCGGTGGAATCCGCTGTGGCCTGGAAGCACGCCATCGAGCGCAAGGACGGCCCTTCGGCGCTGATCTTCTCGCGTCAGAACCTGCAACACCAGGTGCGTACCGACGCGCAGATCGCCGACATCAGCCGTGGCGGTTATGTGCTCAAGGACTGCATCGGCGAGCCGGAGCTGATCCTGATCTCCACCGGTTCCGAAGTGGGCCTGACCGTTCAGGCGTACGACAAGCTGACCGAGCAAGGCCGCAACGTGCGCGTTGTGTCCATGCCCTGCACCAGCGTGTTCGAAGCCCAGGACGCCGGTTACAAGCAATCGGTATTGCCGTTGCAGGTCAGTGCGCGTATCGCCATCGAAGCGGCTCACGCCGACTACTGGTACAAGTACGTGGGCCTGGAAGGCCGTGTGATCGGCATGACCACCTACGGTGAGTCGGCGCCGGCGCCAGCGTTGTTCGAAGAGTTCGGTTTCACCCTGGAAAACATCCTGGGTCAGGCTGAAGAGTTGCTGGAAGACTAAGTCAGTCTGCGTTGTCTGTACTGGCGCCATCGCGGGCAAGCCCGCTCCCACATTTGGATCGCGGTCCACTGTGGGAGCGGGCTTGCCCGCGATGGCGCCAGTACATTCATCACTGAACTAACCTTGATCGAGAACCCCATGCCCCAACCGCGTCCCTACAAAGTTGCACTCAACGGCTACGGCCGCATTGGTCGTTGCGTCTTGCGTGCTCTGTTCGAGCGAGGGGCGGCGGCCGGGTTTGAAATTGTCGCGATCAATGATCTGGCCGACATGGCCAGCATCGAATACCTGACACGCTTTGACTCCACCCACGGCCGTTTCCCTGGCGAAGTGCGGGTTGAAGGCGATTGTCTGCATATCAATGGCAACTGCGTGCAAGTGTTGCGCAGTGCCACCCCCGAAGGCATCGACTGGAAAGCACTGGGCGTCGACCTAGTGCTGGAATGCTCCGGTGTTTATCACACCCGTGCCGATGGCCAGCGTTTTCTCGACGCCGGCGCACCGCGTGTGCTGTTTTCCCAGCCGATGGCCAGCGAGGCGGATGTCGACGCCACCATCGTCTACGGCATCAACCAGGACTGCCTGACCGGCGATGAGCTGCTGGTGTCCAACGCGTCGTGTACCACCAACTGCAGCGTGCCGTTGCTGCGCCTGCTGGACCAGGCGATCGGCCTGGATTACGTGTCGATCACCACGATTCACTCGGCGATGAACGACCAGCCGGTCATCGACGCCTATCACCACGAAGACCTGCGGCGCACGCGTTCGGCGTTCCAGTCAGTGATTCCGGTGTCCACCGGCCTGGCGCGTGGCATCGAGCGACTGCTGCCGGAACTTGCCGGGCGAATCCAGGCCAAAGCCGTACGGGTGCCGACGGTGAATGTGTCTTGCCTGGATATCACCATGCAAACCGTCAGTGACACTGACGCGGCCGAAGTCAACCGGATCCTGCGCGACGCCGCCACCAGCGGCCCGCTCAAAGGTCTGTTGGCCTACACCGAGCTGCCCCACGCCAGTTGCGATTTCAACCATGACCCGCATTCGGCGATTGTCGATGCCAGCCAGACCCGCGTTTCCGGCCCCAGGCTTGTGAACATTCTGGCCTGGTTCGACAACGAATGGGGCTTTGCCAACCGCATGCTGGATGTTGCCGAACACTATCTGCACATCGCTTCTAAACAACCTCAACAGTAATTCAGGAACTGCGACCCATGACCGTGTTGAAGATGACCGACCTCGATCTGCAAGGTAAGCGCGTACTGATCCGCGAAGACCTCAACGTCCCCGTCAAGGACGGTGTTGTCACCAGCGATGCGCGAATCCTGGCCTCGCTGCCGACCATCAAGCTGGCCCTGGAAAAAGGCGCGGCCGTGATGGTCTGCTCCCACCTGGGTCGCCCGACCGAAGGTGAGTTCTCTGCCGAAAACAGCCTCAAGCCGGTCGCCGAGTACCTGAGCAAGGCCCTGGGCCGTGACGTGCCATTGGTCGCAGACTACCTGGGCGGCGTGGACGTGAAAGCCGGCGATATCGTGCTGTTCGAAAACGTGCGCTTCAACAAGGGCGAGAAAAAGAACAGCGACGAACTGGCCCAGCAATACGCCGCCCTGTGCGACGTGTTTGTGATGGACGCGTTCGGCACCGCCCACCGCGCCGAAGGTTCGACCCACGGCGTGGCCAAGTTCGCCAAGGTCGCCGCGGCGGGCCCGTTGTTGGCTGCCGAGCTGGATGCGCTGGGCAAGGCCCTGGGCGCTCCGGCCCAACCGATGGCGGCCATTGTTGCCGGCTCCAAGGTGTCCACCAAGCTGGACGTGCTCAACAGCCTGAGCCAGATCTGCAACCAACTGATCGTCGGCGGCGGCATTGCCAACACCTTCCTGGCTGCTGCCGGCCACCCGGTGGGCAAGTCCCTGTACGAGCCAGACCTGCTCGACACCGCCCGCGCCATCGCTTTCAAGGTCAGCGTGCCGTTGCCGGTGGACGTGGTGGTTGCGAAGGAATTCGCGGAAAGCGCCGCGGCGACCGTCAAGCTCATCGCTGACGTGGCCGACGACGACATGATCCTGGACATCGGCCCGCAAACGGCAGCCAACTTCGCCGAGCTGCTCAAGGCATCCCAGACTATCCTGTGGAATGGCCCGGTGGGCGTATTCGAGTTCGACCAATTCGGCAACGGCACCAAAGTGCTGGCTAAAGCGATCGCTGAAAGCTCGGCGTTCTCCATCGCTGGCGGTGGCGATACCCTGGCGGCAATCGATAAATATGGTGTGGCTGATCAGATCTCCTACATTTCTACCGGTGGTGGCGCTTTCCTCGAGTTCGTCGAGGGCAAGGTGTTGCCAGCCGTGGAAGTGCTGGAAACCCGAGCCAAAGGTTAAGGCTCGCGTGATCAGGAAAAGGAGCGTTCCCATGATCAAGTCGTTGGCACTGGTGATCGCAGCGGGCCTGTTGGCCGGCTGCGGCAGCACACCCAGCGCGGCGCCCGAGGCGGATAATGCCAAGGCACCGTTGAGAAAAAGCTGTTACCAGGCTGACTGGCAAGCCGAGACCATGCCGGTGATCAACAAGCGCATCGGCAACGAACGGCTGGAGAAATACGACTCCGCGCCCAACGGTCAGGAACAGGGTTGCCCATGACGGGTCTGATCCACTAACCGACAGCAACGGCGGCCCATAGGCCTCCCTGCGAGGATTGGCAATGAAAGGCGTTTTCGCCCTGGCAGCTCTGGCCCTGTTGGCCGGCTGCAGCAGCATGAACCTGTTCAACAAGGCAGAGCCAGCCGACAAATGGACCACCTGGACCTGCGACAGCAAGGCCGAGGTCAACTGGCGCTTTGCCAACCAGGCCCGTTCCGAAGTGGATGTACGCCTCGGCGGTTCGGACCAGGTTTACCGTCTCAAGCAAGAGGTAGCCGCCTCCGGCGTGCTGTACAGCGACGGCCAGTTGGCGTTTCACACCAAAGGTGAGGAAGGCCTGGTGTACTGGGTGGCGACGGATGATTTGATTGGGCGCGGCTGCAAAGCCAACTGAACCCAACAGCAATAACGATTCAGCAGCACAAGGCTCAACCCCTTGATCTGCAATAACTTGAATAGCAGCCGCCGCTACGGCAGGCTTGCACGATTAACGACCCTCGACCGGGAGAGACAACACAATGGCACTTATCAGCATGCGTCAAATGCTGGACCACGCAGCCGAGTTCGGCTACGGCGTCCCAGCCTTTAACGTCAACAACCTTGAGCAGATGCGCGCCATCATGGAAGCCGCTGACAAGACCGACTCCCCAGTGATCGTCCAGGCTTCGGCCGGTGCGCGCAAATACGCTGGCGCCCCGTTCCTGCGTCACCTGATCCTCGCTGCCATCGAAGAATTCCCGCACATCCCGGTGTGCATGCACCAGGACCACGGCACCAGCCCTGACGTGTGCCAGCGCTCGATCCAACTGGGCTTCAGCTCGGTGATGATGGACGGCTCCCTCGGTGAGGACGGCAAGACCCCAACCGACTACGAGTACAACGTACGCGTGACCCAACAAACCGTGGCCATGGCCCACGCCTGCGGCGTTTCGGTTGAAGGCGAGCTAGGCTGCCTGGGTTCGCTTGAAACCGGCATGGCCGGCGAAGAAGACGGCATCGGCGCCGAAGGCGTGCTGGATCACAGCCAGATGCTGACCGACCCGGAAGAAGCGGCCGACTTCGTCAAGAAGACCCAGGTCGACGCCCTCGCCATCGCCATCGGCACCAGCCACGGCGCCTACAAGTTCACCAAGCCGCCTACCGGCGACGTGCTGGCCATCGACCGCATCAAGGAAATCCACAAGCGCATCCCTAATACCCACCTGGTGATGCACGGTTCTTCCTCGGTACCGCAAGAGTGGCTGGCGATCATCAACCAGTACGGCGGCGACATCAAAGAAACCTACGGCGTACCGGTTGAAGAAATCGTCGAAGGCATCAAGTACGGCGTGCGCAAGGTCAACATCGACACCGACCTGCGCCTGGCCTCCACCGGTGCGATGCGTCGCCTGATGGCCACCAACCCGAGCGAGTTCGACCCGCGTAAATTCTTCGGCGCCACCGTGACGGCGATGCGTGATGTGTGTATCGCACGTTATGAAGCGTTTGGTACGGCGGGTAATGCTTCGAAGATCAAGCCGATCTCACTGGAAGCGATGTACCAGCGGTATTTGAAAGGTGAGTTGAACGCTAAGGTGAACTGAGCCTCAAGTGTTAATAAAAAGCCCGCAGCGATGCGGGCTTTTTTATGGACACCATTTAATCAACTTGCAGATGATGCGCCGAAACCACGGTGTTCAATGACTCGAAACACATCACTTACATCCTGCACCAGAATGCGTGCGGCATTGGCCACGTTGTTCAGGTCGCGCTCGGCAAAATCCGGCAGGCTGGAGCAAGCCATCAGGTTGAGGTGTTCCAGAGCGGCGTTGAGGCGTTCGCGCAGGCAGGCGTGGAGGTCGAGCAGTGGGGCTTCGCTGTCGATCAGCAGCACGGGGTAGTCGGTGGCGGTTTCTGTGCAAGGGGTGAAGCGACGAGGTGGTAGTTGCTGGGTCATGGTGAATCCTTAACTCGAGAGAAGAATGACCACCGTTTGCTGCGAAACAAGTTGGGTGGCAGCTGTACGCGGGTTCGCAGACCGAGGAGTTAAGACCCGGCAGACCCGAAGGTCTCCCACGCACAGCCGCCATAACAAAGACGACCTTCGGCAAGGGTACCGGGGTTGTTTTGACGGGTGCGGTTTTAACTCTGTAGGGCTGCGAAACCCTATCGCCGATCAATGCCAGCGACGGGGCGAACTATAAGCGGCGATGTGGCTGGCCGCAACGGTGCTGTAGGACTCACACCGGACCTTGAAGCCGATGCACGGTCAATGTGGGAGCCGGGCTTGCCCGCGATGGCGGTGTGTCAGGCGCCTAGGATAGTGGCTGATGTGCCGCCATCGCGGGCAAGCCCGGCTCCCACAGGGGGCGGCGGTGTGTTTAAAACTTTGGATTTATCTGGGAAAAATCCGGTGTCTCACGGGACGATTCACTCATGATCAATATCCAACTTCGCAAACGTCACCCGCGCGCCCTCATTGGTGTCGCCCGAATTGTCCTGCACGTACACCCCCGCCTTGAAGTACAACGGCTTGTCACCCCAGGCCGCGCCTATGCGTTCATTCCACTCACTGTCGGCGGCATACACGCTCAGCAGCCCGGCTTTGTTGAGGTTGATCACGTAGGTGAAGCTCTTCTGCAGTGGCACATTGGAGGCGACGATGATCACCTGGCTTTCGGCTTCGTCCGGGCGCATGCGCACTTTGGCGACGATGTTGCCGGTCTGGGCTTTCTCCTTGAATTGGTACTCCAGCTTGATCAACGGTTTCTGGCTGTCGTAGGCGTGGATCTGGCCGATCACGATCTTGCCGGAGGAGGGCACCTGGTTGACGGTGAGGGTTGCGCGCAGGAAGTTGTCGGCTTCGGGGTAGGTCCAGTTACGCAGGCGGCCGTCGGCGTAGGTTTCACGCAATTCGCTGCGTGGGTAGATGGCATTTTCGGTTCGCGAGCCCGTCACAGGCGTCCAGAACTGCACATCGCTGCCTTCGGCCTGGAAGTATTGATCGTTGAAGCCGCTCATCAGCCTTGGCGTTTCAATGGTCGTGGGTGGGGAGCCGACCGGGATGCTCAGGTTCCAGGTGGAAAGGTCGATCATGGTGTTGGCCTTTTTACAGAGGGTGTAGGCATTGGCCCAAAGGGCCTTCCAGGTTCTTTATAGGCGGTGCGGGTGAGATTGTTAAACAATTGCTGGCAATTTATTGGCGTCAGAGGAATGCCAAAAAGCCATGTTGCCCGTGAACCGCGGGCTACAGGGCCTTACCGTTAGTCGGCTTCCTGGTCTTTGGCACAATGAGGGCACCCACGTCACTTCTGCTTTTTTGGCCGCGCGGCTAGAGTGAGCCCTCAGTGTTTATCCGGCCTTGGTAGCAAAAGTGACCGGTGCAGCTCCCTAAGGAAGAGACGTAGCATGGATGGCGCTCCGCAACACGACGATGCAATTTCGGTTCTGTTGGTGGTCGATGACTACCCGGAAAACCTCGTCAGCATGCGTGCGCTGTTGCAGCGTGACGACTGGCGGGTGATCACTGCTGCGTCTGGCCTGGAAGCCTTGGAGTTACTGCTGGCCCATGACGTCGACTTGGTGCTGCTGGACGTGCGCATGCCGGGCATGGACGGCTTTGAGGTCGCGCGCCTGATGCGGGGCAGCCAGCGCACGCGCATGACGCCGATTATCTTTCTGACCGCCACCGCCCATTCGCCCGACGCGGTGCTTGAAGGCTACGCCAGTGGGGCGATCGACTATCTGTTCAAGCCCTTTGACCCGCACATCCTCAAGCCCAAGGTGCAGGCGTTGCTCGAGCACCAGCGCAATCGCCGTGCCTTGCAGCGCCTGAGCCATGACCTGGAGTTGGCCCGCGCTTTTAATGCCTCGGTGCTGGATAACGCCGCCGAGGGCATTTTAGTGGTGAGCGAAAACAGTGTGATCGAGTACGCCAACCCGGCCATTTCCCGGCTGTTGAATGCGACGATGGCTGAGTTGCAGGGCGAGAGTTTCCTCAGTTTCCTGCAAAAGCCCCATGTGCCAGCCTGGTTGGGCTTCCCCATGTACGAGGCGTATCGCCGGGGCGAGACGTGGCGCCAACACGACGCCATTTTGCGCACCGGTCGGGGCCAGCAGGTGCCGGTAGCGTTGTCCTGCGCGCCCTTGCCTGTGGAGCAGAAGGCGATGGTGGTGACGGTGCTGGACATGTCCGAAGTACGGCATCTGCACCAGCAACTGGAGTTCCAGGCCGTGACCGACCCGTTGACCGGGCTGCTGAACCGGCGCGGTTTCCATCAGGCGATGGAGAATACGTTGCTGCGCAGCGAACGTAGCGAGCAGGCGCTGGTATTGCTGTACCTGGACCTGGATGGCTTCAAGCGGGTCAACGATACGTTGGGCCATGACGCCGGGGATCGCGTGCTGCGTTGGGTTTCGGAGCAAATGCAGGCGTGCCTGCGTTCCTACGACATTCTGGGGCGCATGGGCGGGGATGAGTTCACCGCGTTGCTGGAGCTGGAGTTTCCCGAACAGGCGGCGAAGATCGCGGAAAAGCTCATCGAGCGGGTTTCTGTGTGCCAGCAGGTCGATGGGCTGGAGGTGATGCTTGGGGTCAGTATCGGCATCGCGACCTTCCCGGATTGCGGCTCGGACTTGAGCGGCCTGCTGCGGGCGGCGGATATTGCCATGTACGAAGCCAAGCGCGCCGGCCGTCAGCAGTATCGTTACTACGACCAGGAAATGAACGGCCGCGCCCGCTCGCGGTTGATGCTGGAAGACAGTGTGCGTACCGCCATTGCCAACAAGGACTTCACCTTGGTGTACCAGCCTCAGGTTTGCCTGGAAGACGGGCGTTTGCGCGGCGTCGAAGCGCTGTTGCGCTGGCAGCATCCCAGCGTCGGCGATGTGCCGCCGGGCCTGTTCTTGCCGCTGCTGGAAGAGGCGCGGTTGATCAACCAGTTGAGTGCCTGGATCTACCAGCAAGTCGCTGCCCAGCGCCAGGCCTGGCAAGCCACCTTCGACCCCGAACTGGTGTTGAGCGTGAGCCTGAGCAGCAGCCAGTTCAACATGCCCAACCTGGCCAACCAACTGCAGCAGATGCTGGAGCGGCATGGATTACAGGCGCGGCAACTGGAGGTGGAAATCGGCGAGGACTGCTTGATGAGTAATCTTGCCGAGTCTACCAAGCAACTCCAGTTACTGCGCCGGATCGGGGTGCGGATTGCCCTGGACGATTTTGGCTGCGGCCAGTGCTCCCTGGCCCATTTGCGCGACCTGGCATTCGATACCCTCAAGCTTGACCCTCAATTAGTGGCGCGCCTGCCTGGCTCGGCGCGGGATGGGGCGATGGCGCGCAGCATCATCCAACTGTGTGAGCATTTTGGTGTGCTGGTGATCGCCGAAGGCGTGGAGACCCTTGAGCAAACACAGTGGCTAAAGGCCAATGGCTGCGCGTATATCCAGGGGCCGTGGGCGGCGCTGCCGTTGATGGCCGAAGACGTTGCCGGCTGGTCTTACCCTCGCGCGCTTTGAATTCGCTACACTGGCGCCCGTCCCAATTGCGTTGCAGAGCCCATGACCGCGTTGAAATACCTCCAGGCCTATCCCGCCGCGCTCCAGGAGCAAGTGCGCCAACTGATCGCCAAGGACCAGTTGGGGGCTTACCTGGAACAGCGCTACCCCGAACGCCATGGGGTGCAGAGCGACAAGGCCCTGTACGCCTATGCCCTGGCCTTGAAGCAGGAGCACCTGCGTAACGCGCCGTCTATCGACAAGGTGCTGTTCGACAACCGCCTGGACCTGACCCATCGTGCCTTGGGTTTGCACACCACGATTTCCCGGGTGCAGGGCGGTAATCTCAAATCCAAGAAAGAGATTCGCATCGCTTCGCTGTTCAAGGAGGCGGCTCCGGAGTTTCTGCGCATGATCGTGGTACACGAGTTGGCGCACTTCAAGGAGTCGGACCACAACAAGGCGTTCTATAAACTCTGTCAATACATGATGCCGGGCTACCATCAGGTGGAGTTCGACCTGCGTGTGTACCTCACCTGGCGCGATTTGCAGGGCAAGCCCTAACCCCAAGGCGACTGACCATGGATGTGAGCAAGACCAAAAGCAGCTTCTACCGCCGCCTGTACGTGGCGTACTTGATCGACAGCCAACTGGCCAGCAGCGTCCCGGCGCTGACCGAGGCCACCGGCATGCCTCGGCGTACCGCCCAAGACACCATTGCGGCGTTGGCCGACCTGGATATTGTGTGTGAGTTCGAGCAGGAGGACGGTGCGCGTCACCATGCCGGGCGCTATCGGATTCGGGATTGGGGGGCGATTGATCGGGGGTGGATCGAGGCTAATCTGGCGTCGATCAAGCAGGTGTTGGGCTATCCCTGAAGGTCGGCTTTGGCAGGACTGACGCTATCGCGGGCAAGCCCGGCTCCCACAGTTGAATGCGTTCCAATGTGGGAGCTGGCTTGCCTGCGATGGCGCGCTCAGAGGCGCCGCATACCAATATGTGGAATATCATCTTCCAGGTATTCCTCACCCGCCACCACAAACCCATACCGCCCGTAATACCCCTGCAAGTGCGCCTGGGCCGAGAGAAAAATCGGCGTTTGCGGCCAGATATCCTCAATACGCTCAAGCGCCTCTTCCAGCATTTGATGCCCCAGCCCGGTGCCCCGTGCCGCTGGCGAAACGATGACGCGGCCAATCACCACATCGCCGCCCTGGGTCTCCGGGTCCAGCAGCCGCAGGTAAGCCACCAGCTCGTTATCATTCCAGGCCATCAGGTGGTGGGTGTCCCCCGCCAGGTCCTGCCCGTCGATGTCCTGATACGCGCATTTCTGCTCGACGACGAATACCTCGCTGCGCAAGCGCAGGACGGCATACAGCTGGTCCTTGCCCAAGTCGTCGTGATGTTTGCAAACCCAATCAACCGTCATGATGTGTGCTCTTATAAAGACGTGCCTGGATAGTAAGCGTGACGGGCGCCGCTGTCTAAAATTGACAAATGTGTGAATGGCGTCAATTTGCCATCATTCAGTGCGTGCGCCGTTGGCTTCTTTGTGTAATCTGCAATGCAAGCTTATTGATGAGCTACTGTTATCAGGCCACCGCCTGCCCGCCAAGGACTTTGAGCATGCCGCGATTGACTCGTGCCGTTGCTTTGATCGCAGTGCTGCTACTGGCCCAACCAGTGCTGGCACAGCGTCTGCGTCTGGTGGCGGATGGCTGGCCGCCATTCACCGATGCCACCTTGATCAATGGCGGCTTGGCCACGGATATCGTCAGCACGGCCCTGGCCCGTGCGGGGTACGCGAGTGATTTTGAACAGGTGCCTTGGGCTCGTGCGCTCAAGGGCGTGGGCGATGGGCGCTACGATGTGCTGATCAACGCCTGGTACGACGAGGCCCGCACGCAGTTTGGCCAATTTTCTGCTGAGTACCTGCTTAACCGTGTGCGCTTTCTCAAGCGCAGCGACGATGACATCGTTTATCAGAACCTGGCCCGACTGCACGACGAGACCATCGCCGTGGTACGCGGTTACGCTTACTCGGCTGCGTTCGATCAAGACACCCAGCTACAGAAAGTACCGGTGCACAACTTCGCCATGGCGGTGCGCATGCTCGCGGCGCGGCGTGTGCGGTTGACGCTGGAAGACGAATACGTAGCGCGCTATTACCTGGCTCGGGAGTCGCCGCGGGTGCGCAATGCCGTGGCGTTTGTGGGCAAGCCGTTGAGCGAGAACAGCCTGCATATTCTGGTCAGTTTGAAGAACCCCGAGCATGCGCAAATCGTTGCCAGCTTTGATCGGGAGATTGCCAGGATGAAGGCTGATGGCAGTTATGCGCGCTTGATGAAGGCGCATGGGATGTAGCGTGCTTGCGGGCCTCATCCCGGGCCAGCCCGGCTCCCACATTTTGCCCGCCTTCTTATATTGGAACTCGGTCAAATGTGGGAGCTGGCTTGCCTGCGATAGCGGTCTAAGCCGCGCCGGTCTCCTTGATCAGATGCGCCGCCAACGTACGCAACGGCCCCAACTGCCGGCAAATCAACGCCAACTGCGTCTGCACCAACCGCTGCGCCTCATCGATCTCATCGGGCATTTGCTCCAGCTCGGCCGCCAACCCTTCCTCGGCATCACTCTGGATCGCAATCGGCTGTTTATTGGCCAGGCCGGTGGCGATCTCATCGATGCTCGTCGCCAGGCTGTTGCCCGCGCCTTCGATCAAGTGCTCGCGTACGTCGGTCGGTAGCTGAGTATCGCGGTGTGCACCCAATCCGGATAAGTAGCTGAGCAAGGTGTGAGACAGCACCAGGAAGCGGAAGCCCACGTCGGCTTCCTTACGGAAGTGCCCCGGCTCCATCAGCATATTCGCCAGGGTGGTGGACAACGCGGCATCGGCGTTGTGGGCGTTGCGGCGGGCCAGGCGGTAAGCCAGGTCGTCACTCTTGCCGGCGGCGTATTGCTGCATGATCTGGCGCAGGTAGATGCTGTTGCAGGTCAGGGTGTTGGCCAGCACTTTGTTCAAGCGTCGGCCTTGCCAGTCCGGCAAAAACAGGAACACCGCCAGGCCCGCGATCAGGCTGCCGAGCAAGGTATCGAACAGGCGCGGCAGGAACAGCCCGTAGCCATCGCCCACCTGGTTGAAGCAGAACAGCACCATCAGGGTGATCGCCGCCGTCGCCAGTGTGTAGCGGGTGGTGCGGTTGATAAAGAACACCAGGCCCGCGGCGATAGCGAACATCGACTGCACCACCGGGTTGGGGAACAGATCAAACAGCGCCCAGGCCACGGTGAGGCCGATGGCGGTGCCGATAATCCGCTGGCCGAGCTTGCGCCGGGTGGCGCCGTAGCTCGGTTGGCACACGAACAGGGTGGTGAGGATGATCCAGTAACCCTGAGACGCGTGAATGGCGTGCAGGGTGGCGTAGCCGACGGTCAACGCCAGGGACAGGCGCAGGGCGTGGCGAAACAGCAGCGAGGTGGGCGTCAGTTGGGTGCGCAGGCGCGTCCACATTTCCTTGAGGTTGCGCGGGGCGCGGTCCAGCAGGTTACTGTCGGTGGCGTCCGCCAGGGCATCGGGGTTGCTGGCGTCGCCCAGCAGGCGGTCGAGGGTGGACAGGTTGGCCGCCAAGGCTCGAAGTGAACGCAGCAGGCCACGCCAGGCTGGGTTGCTCTGGATGCGCAGGTGCTCCAAGGACGCGTTGAGGTCGCCCAGGGCTTGGGCAAAGCTGTCGTCATAGATGAACGGTTGGCGCAGTTGGATCGACTCAGCCAGGGTCTGGCAGGCCTTGCCTTGCTGGCGCAGCAAGCGCTGGCAGCGAAACAGCACATCGCTATGGAAGAAGGCTTCAGTGAGGGCGTTGTAGGGGTAGTGGGAGGAACTGGCGCGCTCGTGGATGTCCTGGGCCAGGAAGTACAGTTTCAGGTAGCGGCTGACCTTCGAGCCCGGTCGGCCATTGCCGACGCGGTGCAGGATGATTTCCTTCGCGGCATTCAGTGCAGCCACTACTCGGCCATTTTGCTGGGCCAATTCCAGGCGTCGCGCTTCCACATCCAACTGCCGGATCGGTTCGAACAACGATGACTTGAGCTTGAGGTAACGCCCCAGCTCGCGGAACAACCGCGCCAGGCTCTGCTGCACCGGCTGGTTGGAAAACAGCGCCTGCCACAGCACGGACAGCACGCCGTACCAGGCGGCACCGGCGACCAGCAGCAACGGCTCATGCCAGAAATCCGTGACGGCGCCGCCGCGCTGGTCCACGCCGATCATGGTGTAGACCGACAGAATCAAGGTGGCCGAGGCAATCGCGCCATAGCGTTCGCCCAGTGCGCCGAGCATGGTCAGGCCGAAACTGGCCACGGCCAGGGCGACGGCAAATATCCAGGGGTAGGGGAACAGCAGTTCTACCGACAGCGCGGCGATGCTGAAACACACCAGTGTCACCGCCAGCGCGTTGAGGCGGCCTTGCCAGCTGTCATCGGTCTCGGCCAGGGCGCTGGCGATAATCCCCAGGAACAGCGGGATCAGCAGCGTCATTTCATCCTGGTACCAACACAATGCCATGCTGCCGGTGAGGGCGATGAACACCCGTACGCTGTAGCTGAATTTATCCAGCGCCCACAGGCGCCGCATGGACTGCTTGAACGAGGTCGATGACATGAAGTCTGGAGTCTTCCGGGACGTTGTCGCTAAATTGAGCCAGTAATGACGCCACGGCAAGCGTGGCGATCACATCGGACAGCAAAATTTTCAGGATCACTGCAAAACCAATGTGGGAGCTGGCTTGCCTGCGATAACGATGTGGGATTCACTGCCGCTATCGCAGGCAAGCCAGCTCCCACAGGGGGATTGCATCTCAAGGTGCACATCAGGCGTATTGCGCGGCCGCGTAACCCGAGGCCCAGGCCCACTGGAAATTGAACCCGCCCAGGTGGCCGGTCACATCCAGCACTTCGCCGATAAAGTACAGGCCGGGGCTTTTCAGCGATTCCATGGTCTTGGACGACACTTCCCGCGTATCCACCCCGCCCAATGTCACCTCGGCAGTGCGATAACCCTCGGTGCCGGCCGGTACCAGTTGCCAGCTCCCCAGCTTTTGCGCGATATCGGCCATTTCAGCGTGGGTGTACTGCTTCATCGGCTTGGATTCGAACCAGCTTTGGGCCAGCAGGTTGGCCATCTTCTTGGTGAAGATCTCGCCCAGCAGGGTTTTCAACTCGCTGTTGGGGTGTTCGGCCTGTTGCTGTTGCAGCCAGGCATGGGCGTCGTGGTCGGGCAGCAGGTTGATTTCCACCGTGTCGCCGGGGTGCCAATACGAGGAAATCTGCAAGATCGCCGGCCCGCTCAGGCCGCGATGGGTGAACAGGATGTTCTCGCGAAAACTCTGGCCGTTGCAGCTCACCAGGCAGTCGACCGAGGTGCCGGACAACTCGCCGCACAACTCCTTGAGCTGGTCGGTGATGGTGAACGGCACGAGCCCGGCGCGGGTCGGCAGCAGTTCATGGCCGAATTGCCTGGCCACTTGGTAACCGAAACCGGTGGCGCCCAGCGTCGGGATCGACAAACCGCCCGTGGCGATCACCAGGGATTCACAGCGCAGTTCACCCAGGGTGGTTTGCAGTTGATAGCCGCTTTCGAGCTTGGCGATTGCCTCGATGGAGGTGTCCAGGTGTAGGCTCACGCCGGTCTGGATGCACTCGTCGAGCAGCATGCCGAGGATGTCGCTGGACTTGTTGTCGCAGAACAGCTGGCCGAGTTTCTTCTCGTGGTACGGCACGCCGTGCTTGGCCACCAGCCCGATAAAATCCCACTGTGTATAACGGGCCAGGGCCGATTTGCAGAAGTGCGCGTTGTGCGAGAGGAAGTTGGCCGGCTCGGTGTACATGTTGGTGAAGTTGCAGCGGCCGCCACCGGACATCAGGATTTTCTTGCCGGCCTTGTTGGCGTGGTCGATCAACATCACCTTGCGCCCACGCCCGGCGGCGGTCAGCGCGCACATCAAGCCTGCGGCGCCGGCGCCAATGATCACAACTTCGGTCGAGCGCACAGCCATGTCCTCACAAAACTATTGATTTGAAATGCCATCAACCCTGTGGGAGCTGGCTTGCCTGCGATAGCGGTAGTGGATTCACCGTCGCTATCGCAGGCAAGCCAGCTCCCACATTCATTCGGTTCCTGTAATGGGAACTCGGTGTTATTACAAAATGCGCACGCGCAGCGAACGGCCTTTGATCTTGCCGTCATTCAAACGCTGCAACGCCTGCTTGGCGATGCCGCGTTCCACGGCCACGAAGGCCTGGAAATCAAAGATAGCGATCTTGCCGACCTGGGCACCCGGAATGCCGGCTTCACCGGTCAATGCGCCGAGGATGTCGCCTGGGCGAACCTTGTCCTTACGCCCGGCAGCGATGCACAGGGTGCTCATCTGCGGCAACAGCGGGCCACCGCTTTGCGGCTTGAGGTTGTCCAGTTGGTCCCAGTTCAGCGGCGACTTCTGCAGTTGCTCGATGGCCTGGGCGCGGTGGGCTTCGGACGGCGCCACCAGGCTGATGGCGATGCCGGTCTCACCGGCACGGCCGGTACGGCCTACACGGTGGATGTGAATTTCCGAGTCGCGGGCCAGTTCGACGTTGATCACCATGTCCAGGGCGTCGATGTCCAGGCCTCGAGCGGCGACGTCGGTGGCCACCAGCACCGAGGTGCTGCGGTTGGCAAACATCGCCAGTACCTGGTCACGGTCGCGCTGTTCCAGGTCACCATGCAGTCCAACAGCGGAAATGCCCTTGGACGTCAGGTGGTCGACGGTTTCCTGCACTTGCTGCTTGGTAAAGCAGAACGCCACGCAGGAGGCCGGGCGGAAGTGCGCCAGCACCTTGGTCACGGCGTCCATGCGCTCTTCCGGGGAGATCTCGTAGAAGCGTTGTTCGATCTGGTCGTCGGAGTGGAACGCTTCGGCTTTCACTTGCTGAGGCGCACGCATGAACTTGGAGGCCAGTTGCTTGATGCTCACCGGGTAGGTGGCCGAGAACAGCAGGGTCTGGCGGCGCGGTGGGGTCTTGCTGATGATGTCTTCGATGGCGTCGTAGAAGCCCATGTCGAGCATGCGGTCGGCTTCGTCGAGAATCAGGGTGTTCAAGCCGTCCAGCACCAGAGAACCTTTACGCAGGTGCTGCTGGATGCGTCCCGGGGTGCCGACGATAACGTGGGCGCCATGCTCCAGGGAGGCGATCTGCGGGCCGAGGGACACGCCGCCGCACAGGGTCAGTACCTTGATGTTGTCTTCGGCACGGGCCAGGCGGCGGATTTCCTTGGCGACCTGGTCGGCCAGCTCACGGGTCGGGCACATCACCAGCGCCTGGCAACCGAAGTAGCGCGGGTTGATCGGGTTCAGCAGGCCGATGCCGAATGCGGCAGTCTTGCCGCTGCCGGTCTTGGCCTGGGCAATGAGGTCCAGCCCTTTGAGGATCACCGGCAAGCTTTGCGCCTGGATCTGCGTCATCTCGACGTAACCCAGCGAGTCGAGGTTAGCCAGCATGGCGGCGGACAGGGGCAAAGTATTAAAAGCGGTGGCGATGGTAGTCACGGGACTGGCTCTGCAAAACAAAATGTCGCGCAGTGTACCAGTCTCGTGGGATTTTCCTCGCAAGTTCTCGACGAGACGCCCGTTAGTGCTCGATATCGTGCTCGCGGCTGACCACCCGTTTGCCGTCTTTAGGCGACAGTTGCAGGAAGATCGCCGCCGCCAGCATCGCCATGATGCCCACGGTGAGGAAGGTCAGCTGGAACGCGCCGAGGACACTTTCCACACCGTCATTGCCGGCCTCGGCAGTAAACCCGCCAAGCAACGCGCCGGCACAGGCCACGCCGAGGCTGAGGGACAGCTGCGCCACCACCGACAGCAAGCTGTTGCCGCTGCTGGCCTGGGCGTCGTCGAGGTCGATCAGGGTGACGGTGTTCATCGCGGTAAATTGCAGGGAGTTGATGGCCCCCAGTACCGCCAGCATGGCCAACAGCAGCGGGTAGGGCGTTTGTTCGCTGACCAGGCCCATGCTCGCCAGCATCAGGCCCAGGGCCAGGGTGTTGCCGGTCAGGACGATGCGGTAGCCGAGGCGCTCGATAAGCGGGCGTGCGATGGACTTGGCGAACATCGCCGCCGCCGCCAGCGGCAACATGCTCATCCCGGCTTCCGACGGCGAATAGCCCAGCGCCACTTGCAACAGCAGCGGCACCAGGAAGGGCAGTGCGCCGCTGCCCAGGCGCGCAAACAGATTGCCCAGGATCCCCACGGCAAAGGTGCGCGTCTTGAACAGCACCGGCGAGAACAGCGGGTTATCGATATGCCCGGCGCGCAGCCAGTACGCCGCCAGGCAGGCGAACCCGCCGAACAGCAGCAATATCACGCGCAGATGCGGCAGGTGCAGTTCGCCCAGGCCTTCCATGGCGATGGTGATCAACACCATCGCCGCGCCGAACAGCAGAAAGCCCAGGCCGTCGAAGCGCGTGCGCTCGCTGCCGCGCAGGTCGGGGATGAATTTCCACACGGCGTAGCAGCCGATCATGCCCACCGGCAGGTTGATCAGGAAGATCCAGTGCCAGGTCAGGTATTGCACCATCCAGCCGCCCATGGTCGGGCCAAGCAAGGGGCCGAGCAGGCCGGGAATGGTGATGAAGCCCATGATCCGCACCAGCTCGGAGCGCGGATAAGCGCGCAGTACCACCAGCCGCCCGACCGGCAGCATCAGCGCACCGCCCAGGCCCTGGATCACCCGTGCGCCCACCAGCATGCTCAAGCTACTGGACAGCGCACACAGCAGCGACCCGATGCTGAACAGCATGATCGCGCCAAAGAAAATCTTCTTGGTGCCAAAGCGGTCAGCGATCCAGCCCGATGCCGGAATCAGCAAGGCAACGGTGAGCATGTAGGCGATCACCACCCCTTGCATGCGCAGCGGGTTTTCCGCGAGGTCCTGCGCCATGGCCGGCAGCGCGGTGTTGAGAATCGTCCCGTCCAGCGACTGCATGAAGAAGGCAATCGCTACCACCCAGGGGAGCCAGCGGGCAGTCTTGGCATCGAGAGGGGCACGATTCGGCATGGGATCCCTTTTAATTAGCAGGCTATGTGTCGGCGATTATGCGCCATCCGTCGCGCCTTTTCCCACTGGCGGTTCGTCTATAGCTGACAATGTCACATGTTCGCCCACCAGGAAATCCAGCAACGCCCGATGCACTGCCAGCGCGGATTCGCGGGACTCCAGGTCGAGCAGATGGCCGGTGTGTTCGGCCACCGCAAAGCTGCTGCGGCCTACGTAGTGTTTGAACAGCTGGGCCTCGTCAGCCGGCGTGTATTCGTCCAGTGCGCCGTTGAGAAAGTGCACCGGTGTTTCAATCTGCTTGAGCGCCGGCAGGTAGTTGCCATCGCCCAAGCCCAGCACCTGATGAATATGAAAGCGCGCCTGGCGGTACTCGGTGGTGGCCATGGTCGACAGGTGCCGATGGTTATTGCGTTTGAGGCGCGGCGACAGGTATTTGCCCACCGTTTCGTTGAGCAGATGGCCGACCGCCGACTTGTCATCAGCCTCGATCAGCACACGCACGCGCTCGACATATTCCAGCATCGCCTGGTTGAGGTTGGGCGCCAGGGCCATCACCACCGAGCTTTCGATGGAGGGCGGGTTATGCGCCAGGGTCAACAGCGTGGAGATGCCGCCCCAGGAGGCCGAGACTAGATGGTTGACCTCAAAGCGATCCACCAAGGCACGCAGGATTTGCACCTCGTCGTCCTTGGTGACCAGGTCGAGTTCGGTGTTGTGCCCGCGTGACAAGCCAGAGAAGGGCAAGTCGAACAGCAGCACATTGAAGTGCTCGGCCAGGCATTTGCTGGTACGGGCAAAGGAGCGCGTGGTGGATAACGCGCCATTGACCATCAGTACGGTTTTTCTATGTGGGGCGTTACCCAGTTGCTCCACGTGAACGTTGTATTGCTTGAACAGTTTTTCTATGACGAAACTTCCATGGTTCATCTCAAGACTCCAGCTTGCCCAGTCCAGGCAAGGTCATGCATCACGTGCAGGCACGTGGGCGGGTGGCAAGATTTATAAGGTCAGGGTCAAACGCTTGATCAAGGCTCCCGGCAATAGATTGGAGGCAGTATTACGCTGGCTGTAGGTACTGGGCGACAGCAGCAGTTCTCGATCAGTGGTCAACGCTTCAAGCTGTGAGCCAAGCAGGCTGTAAACACTGTCATCAAAGCGCATGGTGCTGACCGGTGCCTTGATTTCGCCATTCTCCACCCAGAAGGTCGCAAAGCGCGTCATGCCGGTCAGGCGCGCTGCCGGCAGGTCGGAGTAGTTCAGGTACCAGAGGTTGCTGATATACAGCCCTGTGCCCAACTGCTTGAGAATATCGGCCTGGGCCAGGTTGCCTGCGGCCATTTGCAAGGCGCTGGGCGACTCGTCGCTGCTGGCGCCGTTGGTGCTCAAGCCGTATTCGGCGGCGCTGCGAGAGTTGATCAACTGGCCCTCGGCCTTGCCTGCGTTGATCAGGGTGACATCCTTGCGCGGGTAGCCTTCAGTGGAAAACGCCTGGCTCAGGGAGCCGCTGATCTGCTCATCCACCGTCACCAGCGGGCTCAGTGACTGATCACCCGCGTACAGGCGTTGCAACGAACTGCCTTTGCTCGCGATGGCCTGGGCCGAAAAACCACCCCAGGTGATGATGCTGATGATTTCTTCCAGCGCTGCCGGCGCCAGGTAGGCGCGGTATTGGCCGGGTGCCAGGGTGTGGAGCGGGCGACCGAGAAACGCCAGTTGCTCACGGGCCTGTTGGAAACGGGCGGCGAATTCGGCGCTGTTCCAGGTGTGCCCGGCGTAGCTGGCTTTTACCGCTTCGCCATTGGCGTGGAACAGGCTGAAGTCGAAATTGAAGCTGTTAGCCCGGTGCCAGCCGAACGCCCCCGATGAGCTGGCGAAACCGCGGCTGATCGGGCCGGCGGCGTAGAAGCCAACCAGGTCCACGCCATCGGCGGCCCGGCTGATATCGTCCAGCACTTGTGCCAGTTCCGGCAGCGGGCGCAGCTGTTCGTTATGGTTGTGCCAGGCGTCGGGGTTCAGCAGCAGGTACGGATCAGGCGGCAACAGCGGCAAGGTTTCGCGCAGTTGTTGCAGGCCGTCGGCCAGGCGCTGGCGATCCAGCTGCGCCTCGCCGGACAGGGTGATACCCAGGTCGGCGTGGCGCCCATCGTTGATCAGCTTGAGGTTCAGGCTGGCCTGCTGTACCTGCCCGGCCTGGCGTACCTGCGCGTGGTTGAAGCGCACGAACTCGGACGCTTCATCCGCGTAGCCGAGGTGAAAGTGTTCTTGATCGGTGACCGCCTGCTTGAGCCAGTCCACCAGTGCCTTGAAATGGTTCATCAGGCATCGCCCCCAAATACATCCACATTGCTGAATACACAGGCCGGCGACGCATGGCCGACACGGATCACCTGGTTGGGTTCGCCCTTGCCGCAGTTCGGTGTGCCCAAGACCTTGAAGGTGCTGGCGTCGCCCACCGCGCTGAGCTTGCGCCAGAACTGCGCGGAAATCGCCCGGTAGTTGGGGTTCTTCACCACGCCCTTGAGTTCGCCGTTTTCGATCAACTGGCCCCACTCGCAGCCGAACTGGAACTTGTTGCGCGCATCGTCGATGGACCACGAGCGGTTGGTCGACATCAGGATGCCGCTCTCAATGCCGCCCACCAATTGCGCGAGGCTTTTATCCCCAGGCTCGATATTCAGGTTGGCCATGCGGTCGATGGGTGCACGGTTCCAGCCGCAAGCGCGGCTGTTGGCGACGCCTGGCAGGTTGGCGCGAAATTGCGATAAGGCCCCGCCCAAGGGCTTGAGCAGCAGGCCCTCGCGAATCAGAAATTGCTTGCTGGCAGGCGTGCCGTCGTCGTCATGAGCGTAGCTGGCAAGCTGTTCGGGGATGTCCGGGTCGAAGGTGACGTTGAGCAGCGGCGAGCCATATTGCAGGTGGCCGAAATCGCTGGCTTTCACAAAACTGGTGCCGGCGTAATTGCGCTCGTCACCGAGGATGCGATCCAGCTCCAGCGGATGGCCGATGGACTCGTGGATCTGCAGGATCATCTGGTCGGGCATCAGCAGCAGGTCACGCGGGCCGTGCGGCGTATTCGGTGCGAGCAGCAATTGCAGGGCTTCGTCGGCCACCTTGTGGGCGGCGCCCACCAGGCCAAAACGCTGGATCACCCCGGCACTGCCTTGCTGGCCGAAGTTGGTACCGCCTAGGGTACGGGTCTGGCTGTCGTTGCCGTCGAAGGCGGTCACACTCAGGCCCGGAAAGACAAAGCGCTGGGCCTGACGCAATTGGGCGCCGGCGCTGTTGAGGTAGATCTGTTCAACCCGCGTGGTCCCCAGGCTGACTTCCCAGCTCACCAGGCGCTCATCCTTGGGCACGGCGGCGGACTCATCGCCGAGCAATTGGTAGCAGTCGCTCAGGGACGGGAAGGGCTGGTCGAGGTCGGGCGACAGGTAGTCGGCGACGTCGCTGGACACCGGTTGCTGGTGCAGGGCGAGCAGGGCGTGGGGCTTGATAAGCCTGGCTTGTTGCTCAGCGCGCTCAAGGGCGGCCTGCAGGCCGGCAAGGGAAATATCGTTGGTCGCGGCGTAGGCTTCCACGCCGTTGAGACGCACGGTGAGCATGGCGCCTTCATCATGGCCCAGGTGAGGCGGCTCGGCGACGTTCTTGCGTACCGACAGGTACTGGCCGGATTCGCGCACGTAGCGCAGGGAGAAAAATTCGGCGGTGGTGCGCAGGGCACCGAAGTGTTTCTTGAGCGTGGCGTGGTGTTCGAACATGGGGCCTTCCTTGTGGGCGGCTCGCGCGGGCAGGCAAACAGAGTAGGCCTGGGCGAGGAGCTGATCAAGGAAAGTGTCGGCGGGTAATTTTGCGGTGTCTGGTCGGGCCTCATCGCGGGCAAGCCCGGCTCCCACAGTTGACCGAGTTGTTCAGGCGAACTCGGTCAACTGTGGGAGCTGGCTTGCCTGCGATGCAGGCGCCGCGGTGCTGGAGTTACTGCGCCAACGGCCCCACTTCACGCAACGGCTTGCCACGCACCGGCGCATCGCCTGCCACGTAGTAATCCGCAGTGCTGCGCGGCAGTGGCTGGCGGCCACGGATCTTGTCGGCGATTTTCTCGGCGATCATGATCGTTGGCGCGTTCAGGTTGCCGGTGGTGATGATCGGCATGATCGAGGCATCGACCACCCGCAAGCCCTGCATACCATGTACGCGGCCTTCGCCATCGACTACGGCCATCTCGTCGGTGCCCATCTTGCACGAGCAGGACGGGTGGAACGCGGTCTCGGCGTGCTCGCGGATGAACTTGTCCAACTGCTCATCGGTTTGCACTTCGATACCCGGGCTGATTTCGCGGCCACGGTACGGGTCCAGTGCCGGCTGCTGCATGATTTCACGGGTCAGGCGGATGCCGTCGCGGAACTCCTGCCAGTCCTGCTCGGTGGCCATGTAGTTGAAGAGGATGCTCGGGTAGTCCCGTGGGTTCTTCGACTTCAGCTGGATACGGCCACGGCTTGGCGAACGCATGGAGCCCATGTGCGCCTGGAAACCGTGCTCTTTCACACCGTTGCTGCCGTTGTAGTTAATCGCCACCGGCAGGAAGTGGTACTGGATGTTCGGCCACTCGAACTCTTCGCGGGTACGAATGAAACCGCCCGCTTCGAACTGGTTGCTGGCGCCGATGCCGGTGCCGTTGAACAGCCATTCGGCACCAATTGCCGGCTGGTTGTACCAGAGCAGCGACGGGTACAGCGACACTGGCTGGGTGCACGCGTATTGCAGGTACAGCTCAAGGTGGTCCTGCAGGTTTTCACCCACGCCCGGCAGGTCGTGGACCACCGGGATATCGAGGCTTTCCAGCAGTTTGGCCGGGCCGACACCGGAGCGTTGCAGCAGTTGCGGCGAAGCGATTGCGCCGCTGCACACCAGCACTTCTTTGCGCGCACGGGCTTCAACACGCTCTTCGGCGGCGCCGATCAGGTAACGCACGCCCACTGCACGCTTGCCTTCGAACAACACTTTGTCGGTGAGGGCATGGGTGACGATGGTCAGGGTCGAACGCTTTTTAGCCGTGTCCAGGTAACCGCGTGCGGTGCTGGCGCGACGGCCGTTCGGCGTAACGGTACGGTCCATCGGGCCGAAGCCTTCTTGCTGGTAGCCGTTCAAGTCTTCGGTACGTGGGTAACCGGCCTGTACGCCGGCTTCAACCATGGCGTGGAACAGCGGGTTGTTGCCCGCTTTCGGCGTGGTCACGCTGACCGGGCCGTCGCCACCGTGCCAATCGTTGGGGCCGATGTCGCGGGTTTCGGCTTTGCGGAAATACGGCAGGCAGTCCAGGTAGGTCCAGTCTTCCAGGCCCGGCAGCTTCGACCAATTGTCGTAGTCCATGGCGTTGCCGCGGATGTAGCACATGCCGTTGATCAGGGAAGAGCCACCCAGGCCCTTGCCGCGCCCGCATTCCATCCGGCGGCCGTCCATGTGTGGCTCTGGATCGGTTTCGTAGGCCCAGTTGTAGCGGCGGCCTTGCAGCGGGAAGGCCAGGGCGGCTGGCATCTGGGTGCGGAAGTCGAGGCGGTAGTCGGGGCCACCGGCTTCCAGCAGCAAAACGGTGACGCCTTCGTCTTCGGTCAGACGGGTCGCCAGGGTGTTACCGGCAGAGCCGGCACCCACAATGATGTAATCGTATTCTTGGGACATGAATGTACCCTCTTTGAAGTGTGGTCAGGTCTGGCGAGTGCTTAGCACTCGATCGCAGGCAAACCAGCTCCCACATTTGATCGGGTTCACACAGAACAAATGTGGGAGCCGGGCTTGCCCGCGATGGCCTCACGGGCAATACAAGGCTCGGGTGTTAGAACACCGAGGCGTAATCGCCCAATTCAACCTGTACCGATTTGATGCGGGTGAAGTTGTTCAGCGAGCTGATGCCGTTCTCACGGCCCACACCCGACTGCTTGTAGCCACCGACCGGCATTTTCGCGTCGGACTCGCCCCAGGCGTTGATCCAGCAGATACCGGCTTCCAGTTGATGAATCACGCGGTGGGCGCGGTTCAGGTCCTTGGTGACCAGGCCAGCGGCCAGGCCGAAGTCCGTGTCGTTGGCGCGGCGGATCACTTCTTCTTCGGTTTCGTAGGTGAGGATGCTCATCACCGGGCCGAAGATTTCTTCACGCACGATCACCATGTCATCGGTGCAGTCGGTGAACACGGTCGGGGCCACGAAGGCGCCTTTGGCGAAGTCGCCTTCGGTGAGGCGGTCGCCGCCGCACAGCAGGCGTGCGCCTTGCTCTTTGCCTTTGGCGATGTAGCCCAGCACGCTTTCCATGTGGGCGAAGCTGACCAGCGGGCCGAAGTTGGTGTTTTCGTCTTCCGGGTTGCCGATGCGAATACGCGCCACACGCTCGACGATCTTGGCTTCGAACGCGGCTTGCAGGTGCTTGGGCACGAACACGCGGGTGCCGTTGGTGCAGACCTGACCGGAGCTGTAGAAGTTGGCCATCATGGCGGTGTCGGCGGCGCGGTCGAGGTCGGCATCGTCGAAAATGATCAGCGGGGACTTGCCGCCCAGCTCCATGGTCACGTCCTTGAGCGAGGAACTCGACGCGCTGGCCATGACTTTCTTGCCGGTGTCGGTACCGCCGGTGAAGGAGACTTTTTCGATGCGTGGGTGCTCGGTCAGCCAGGTGCCGACTTCACGGCCGCTGCCGGTCAGTACGTTGAACACGCCCGCTGGAACGCCAGCCTCGGTGTAGATCTCGGCCAGTTTCAGAGTGGTCAGCGAGGTGACTTCGCTTGGCTTGAAGATCATCGCGTTACCGGCGGCCAGGGCCGGTGCGGATTTCCACAGGGCGATCTGGATCGGGTAGTTCCACGCGCCAATACCGGCAACCACGCCCAGTGGCTCGCGGCGGGTGTAGACAAACGAGGTATCGCGCAGTGGGATCTGCTCACCTTCGATGGCAGGTACCAGGCCGGCGTAGTATTCCAGCACGTCAGCGCCAGTGACGATGTCGACGTACTTGGTTTCCGAGAAGGCTTTACCGGTGTCCAGGGTTTCCAGGGCAGCCAGTTCATCGTTGCGCTCGCGCAGGATGTCCACGGCACGACGCAGGATGCGCGAACGCTCCATGGCGGTCATGGCGGCCCAGATTTTCTGGCCTTTTTCAGCGCTGACCACGGCACGTTCAACGTCATCTTTGGTGGCGCGTTGCACTTGGGCGAGAACTTCACCGTTAGCCGGGTTGATGGCTTCGAAGGTGGCATCGCTGCCAGCGTCGCTGTAGCCGCCGTCAATGTAGAGTTTTTGCAGGTCGAAACGGGCCATAAAGTCCTCGCAAGTGCATAAGTGGTTGGCGTTACCCGCCGAACAGTGGGCCATGGGGGTGTGGCAACACTGAGCGGCGGACGTTCAGGGGTTGAGCGGTTATGTGTGCTCTAACTCACCTGCTTGGCCAATTGGAAATCCATGTATTCGTAAGCGATCCGTTGCGCCTGCTCCGTGTCGAAAGCGTCTCCCGACAGGGCGCCGCGCAACCACAAACCGTCGATCAGGGCCGCCAGGCCTCGGGCTGCTTTGCGTGCGTGCGGCAGCGGCAGCACTCGGCGGAACTGGCAGCACAGGTTGGAATACAGACGTTGATCGTTGATCCGCTGCAACCTGTGCAATGACGGGTGGTGCATGCTGGTGGCCCAGAAGGCCAGCCAGGTTTTCATTGCCGGGCCGTTGACCTGGCTGGCGTCGAAGTTGCCTTCGATGATCACCTGAAGGTGCGCCCGTGGGCTGTCATCCTTCAAGGCACGCCTGCGTTCTTGCACGTTCTCGATCAGCGCATTCATCAGGTAGCGCATCGTCGCTGCGATCAGGCCGTTCTTGTCCTGAAAGTAGTGGCTGATGATGCCGTTCGAGACGCCGGCCAGACGGGCGATCAGCGCAATGCTGGCATCTCCCATCCCGACCCGATCGATGGCCGTCAACGTGGCTTCGATCAACTGCTGGCGGCGTATGGGTTGCATACCGACCTTGGGCATGTAGCACCTCTCCTTAGGCCTGCCGATGGGCGATCCACGTCCGTCGGCTTGAGGGCCAGTCTATTTTGTTTTGATTGAACGTTCAATCAACAAAGAATAAGATCTGCGACAAATGGTCGCTGCCTACAGATGTTTCCTACCTGCGAGCTGCAACCTTCGACACCTGCAAAAACCCTTGAAACAGGCCACTTCAGAGCCTGATCACCGCTTAGGCGGGCTCAAGAATTTTGGGGTGTCTTTATAACACCCGTCCGTCGACTGCCGAAAAATCGATGTCCCGGGATAACCGTTGCCTTGTGTTTCTCTCTCGCACTGCCTGGAGCATCTGCGCCATGAGTTCTGCCTCTCTTATAAAGACCCCACCGGAAAAGGTCCGGGTCAACGGTTGGGTGTTCTACACCTCCACCGCGCTGATTTTGTTGTTGACCGCCATTCTGATCGTCGCCCCGCAGGAGGCCGGGCGCCTGCTCGGTGTCGCACAGGCCTGGCTGTCGAAAA
Source organism: Pseudomonas sp. KT_2_4 (assembly GCF_041410225.1). Classification (NCBI taxonomy): domain Bacteria; kingdom Pseudomonadati; phylum Pseudomonadota; class Gammaproteobacteria; order Pseudomonadales; family Pseudomonadaceae; genus Pseudomonas; species Pseudomonas sp. KT_2_4. The sequence continues at coordinate 3,340,396 of NZ_CP166962.1, read as the reverse complement.
GCTTTGGCTGGTACTACATGGTGGTCATCGCCGCCTACCTGGTGTTTGTGGTCGGCCTGGCGTTTTCGTCCTATGGGAAACTTAAGCTGGGTGCGAAGGACGATACCCCAGACTTCAGCTATGGCGCCTGGGCCGGCATGTTGTTCTCGTCCGGTATCGGCATCTCGCTGTTGTATTTCGGTGCGTCCGAGCCGTTGGACCACTACTTCAACCCGCCCGAAGGCGCTGCCGCCAGCAATGGCGCGGCACGCCAGGCGCTGCAACTGACCTTCCTGCACTGGGGCCTGCACGGCTGGGCGATCTATGCGCTGGTCGGCCTGGCCGTGGCGTACTTTGCGTACCGTCACAACCAACCGCTGGCACTGCGTTCGGCGCTGTACCCGCTGGTGGGCGAGCGTTGGGTGAAGGGCGCGGCCGGCCACGCGGTAGACGGTTTCGGCATGTTCGTGACCCTGCTGGGCCTGGTGACCAACCTGGGGATCGGCTCGATGCAGGTGTCGTCGGGGCTGGAAAACCTGTTCGGCATGGAGCACAGCAATACCAACCTGCTGATCGTGATCATCGTGATGAGCACCGTGGCGACCATTGCCGCCGTGTCGGGTGTGGAAAACGGTATTCGCCGCCTGTCCAACCTCAACATCGTGCTGTTCAGCGGTTTGCTGATCTTCGTGCTGTTGTTCGGCCCTACCTTGCACCTGCTCAATGGCCTGGTGCAGAACACCGGTGATTACCTCAACGGTATCGTGCTGAAAACCTTCGACCTGTATGTGTACGAAGGCGACGGTGCCAAGACCGAACGCTGGATGGGTCTGTGGACTCTGTTCTACTGGGCCTGGTGGATTTCCTGGGCGCCATTTGTGGGCATGTTCATCGCGCGTATTTCCCGTGGTCGTACCGTGCGCGAGCTGGTGGCTGGCGTATTGCTGATCCCGCTGGGCTTTACCCTGGCGTGGCTGTCGATCTTCGGCAACTCGGCCCTGGACCTGGTGTTGAACCATGGGGCGGTGGAGTTGGGCAAGACGGCGCTGGAACAACCGTCCATGGCCATCTACCAACTGCTTGAGCATTACCCGGCGTCGAAAGTGGTGATCGGCGTGTCGATCTTCGTGGGCTTTGTGCTGTTCCTGACCCCGGCGGATTCCGGCGCGGTGATGATGGCCAACCTGTCCTGCAAGGGCGGCAACGTGGATGAAGATGCGCCGCACTGGTTGCGTATCTTCTGGTCGGCGGTGATCACCCTGGTGACCATCGGTCTGCTGTTTGCCGGTAACTTCGAAGCCATGCAAACCATGGTGGTGCTGGCGGGGCTGCCGTTCTCGGTGGTGCTGGTGTTCTTTATGTTCGGTTTGCACAAGGCCATGCGCCAGGACGTGGCCATCGAACAGGAGCAGGCGCAATTGGCTGAACGCGGGCGTCGTGGTTTCAGCGAGCGCTTGAGCGCCCTGGACCTGCAACCGAGCCAGGCCACCGTGCAGCGCTTTATGGACAAGCACGTAACGCCGGCGTTGGAAGAAGCCGCGAGTGCGTTGCGTGATCAGGGCCTGGAAGTGCAGACCCTGCTGGGCAAATCCAAACGCTGCATCGGCGTGCGGATCGAGATGGACGAGGGTAACCCGTTTGTCTACGAAGTGAGCCTGGATGGCTACTCGGCGGCGCCGGCTGACCTGCCTGAAGAAGAGCGCACCCGTTACTACCGTGCCGAGGTGTACCTGCACAACGGGCCGCAGGAGTATGACCTGATGGGCTTCACCCAGGAACAGATCACCCGGGATGTGCTCGATCAGTTTGAAAGCCATCGGCAGCTCCTTGGCCGGGTCTATAGCTGATAATTGAGCTGGCGGCGCCCTCACTGGCGCCGCTGTTGCAAGCATTGAATGCGGTCGAATGTGGGAGCTGGCTTGCCTGCGATAGCAAGGGTGAATCCAGCATAGCTATCGCAGGCAAGCCAGCTCCCACATTGACCGCATTCCTTCAGTTGGGGCCTTAGCCCAAGTTCTTGCCTAAGAGGGCATGGTAGAGCTCACTGTCCCCCAGTATCCCCACCACCTTGTTGTTGTCGTGCAGCACCAGCTTGTTGCCTGTCTGGTAGCGAATCTGCAGTGCATCGCGCATACCGATGTTCGAGTCCACCAGCGTCGGTACGCGGCCCAAGCCTTCCACAGCCTGCCCTGGCGCCCAGTTTTGCAGGTTCATCGCCACGCCATTCTGGCGTGCGCCCTGGATGGTGTTGCCTTCGGCCAGGTCCAGCCAGGAGTCGCCACCCGGATCAAGACACACCGAACCGTTCACGCGCTTGCAGTTGTCCAGCGTGCGCATCAGGCTGCGTCCGCACAGCACGTTCAGCGGGTTGGTATGCGCGACGAAGGTGCGCACATAGTCGTCTGCCGGGTTCAGTACGATTTCTTCCGGCACGCTGTACTGGATGATCTTGCCGTCTTTCATGATCGCGATACGGCTGCCCAGTTTCAGCGCTTCATCCAGGTCGTGGCTGACGAACACGATGGTCTTGCTCAACTTGCGTTGCAGTTCCAGCAGTTCATCTTGCAAGCCTTGGCGGATCAGCGGGTCGAGGGCCGAGAAGGGTTCGTCCATCAGCAGGATATCGGCGTCCATCGCCAGGGCGCGGGCCAGGCCGACGCGCTGCTGCATGCCGCCGGACAACTCGTCGGGCTTCTTGTTGCGCCATTGGCTCAGGCCCACCAGTTCGAGTTTCTCGTCCACCAGCGTGCGCCGTTCTTTCTCCGGTCGGCCCTGCATTTCCAGGCCGAAGCTGATGTTCTCGCGCACCGTCAACCAAGGCATCAGGGCGAACTTCTGGAACACCATGGCGATGCGTTTGGTGCGCATCATTTTCAGTTCGGCGGGGGTGCAGGAGGCGATGTCGATCTGACGCCCTTCATGCTCCACAAACAGCTGGCCACGGCTGACGGTATTGAGGCCGTTGATGCAGCGCAGCAAACTGGATTTGCCTGAGCCCGAGAGGCCCATCAGCACACAGATCTCGCCTTTCTCGATATCCAGGCTGGCGTTCTCGACGCCGACGATCTGCCCGGTCTTCTTCAGGATTTCGTTACGGCTCATGCCCTGGTCCAGCAGCTTGAGCGCTTCGCGTGGGTCTTTGGAAAAGATCACGTCGACTTTGTCGAATCGGATAATGCTCATGCATCACCCCCTACTTTAGCGTCGGGTTGTTTGCAGATACGGTCGAGCATGATGGCGAGCAACACAATGGCCAGGCCCGCTTCAAAGCCCAGGGCAATATCGGCGGTGTTGAGTGCGTTGACCACCGGCTTGCCGAGGCCGTCGGCGCCTACCAGGGCCGCGATCACCACCATCGACAACGACAGCATGATGCATTGGGTAATGCCGGCGGCGATGCTCGGCATGGCGTGGGGCAGTTCAATGCGCGAGAGCAACTGGCGGCGCGAGCAGCCAAAGGCCTTGCCGGCGTCCATCAATTCTTGCGGGACGTCGCGGATACCCAGGTAGGTCAGGCGGATCGGCGCGGCAATCGCGAACACCACCGTGGAAATCAACCCAGGCACCACACCCAGCCCGAAGAGGGTCAGGGTAGGGATGAGGTAGACGAAGGTCGGCACGGTCTGCATCAGATCGAGTACCGGCCGCATCATGGTGTAGAACATTGGTTTATGCGCGGCAACAATGCCCAGCGGCACACCGATGACCACGCAGACCAGGGTGGCGAACAGCACCTGTGCGAGGGTTTCCATGGTTTCCTGCCAGTACCCCAGGTTGAGGATCAGCAGGAAGGAGGCGATGACAAAAACAGTCAGTCCCCATTTACGTTGAATAAAGTGAGCCAGCAGCGCAATCAGACCGATCAATGCCAGTGGATTGAACCAGGTCAGCGCAAACGTCACGCCGTGGATCATCGTTTCCAGTGTCGATGCGATTGCGTCGAAGTAGTTGGCACCGTGTTGGGTCAACCAGTCGACGAAGGCAGCGATGTACTGGCCTAGTGGGATTTTCTGTTCAGTCAGCATGGTAGTGAATGTCCACATGCGAAGGGGAAAACATCCCAGGCCAGCGCACCGGCCTGGGGTCAGCGGGTGCTATTTGGCGAGGTAAGCTTTAACGGCATCGAGCCCTGGTTTGCCATCAACGGTGGTGACACCGGCGAGCCAGGTGTCGAGCACTTGCGGGTTCTTCTGCAACCAGGCCTTGGCGGCAGCGTCGGCCTTCATCTTGTCGTCCAGGACGTTCCCCATCAGGGTGCTTTCCATGTCGAGGGTGAACACCAGGTTTTTCAGCAACTGGCCGACGTTGCTGCATTCCTGGGTGTAGCCTTTGCGGGTGTTGGTGTAGATGGTGGCCTGGCCGTAATTGGGGCCGAACGAGTCGTCACCACCGGTCAGGTACTTCATCTTGAAGCGGGTGTTCATCGGGTGCGGTTCCCAGCCGAGGAACACGATGGCCTGGTTGCGCTTGGAAGCGCGTTCAACCTGGGAGAGCATGCCGGCTTCGCTGGATTCGACCACCTTGAAGCCGGCGGTTTTCAGGCCGAAGGCATCTTTGTCGATCAGTGTCTGGATGGTGCGGTTGCCATCGTTGCCCGGCTCGATGCCGTAGATCTTGCCGCCCAGCTCATCCTTGAATTTGGCGATGTCGGCGAAGTCTTTCAGGCCCTTCTCATACAGCGCCTCTGGGACCGCCAGGGTGTACTTGGCGTTCTCCAGGTTGGCGCGCACGGTTTCCACGGTGCCGGCATCACGGTACTGCTTGATGTCGTTTTCCATGGTCGGCATCCAGTTGCCGAGGAAAATGTCCATGTTCTTGCCGTCGGCCAGGGACTTGTAAGTCACAGGTACCGAAATCATCGTGGTGCGCGGCTTGTAGCCCAGGCCCTTGAGGATCTCGCTGGTGGTCGCGGTGGTGACGGTGATGTCGGTCCAGCCGACATCGGAGAAGTTGACGGTCTTGCACTGTTCCGGTTCTGCGGCGTATGCCACGACTGGCAGACTCAGCATGGCGGCCAACAACAACGAGGGTGAACCTTTCATGTGGGTAGACTCCTGTGTCTTTTCTGGCGGCATTCGCCGCGCTTTATAAGTGTTGCGGTTGGAGCGTGCGACAACAGCTCTGGCGCGGTGCCTTGCAAACGAGTCGAGACTGATCATGTACCAGTGAAAATCTGACGCCTACAGGGGGCGTCGTATCCAGTACAGGGAGGGTCGCATCCAGTACCGATGACGTCGCTTACAGGTTTTTCCTAAGGTAAAACTGCTGTTTTTACCCGTCTGCACCGCAAAAAACGGCCAAAACTGGCGTTCGCACGCGAGCGCCGCTGGTGAGCATGAGTGCGTCGGTGTGAGACGCCGTGATGACGAATAAAAGCTTGATGATGCCGCCATCTGGGCGATCTGAGCGTAGCACCTCGTTCAAGCCCGGCCCGTGCTTATCGAGGAGTTTCACGTCAATGGCTATCAGCGTTTTCGACCTGTTCAAGATCGGCATCGGGCCTTCGAGTTCGCACACCGTGGGGCCCATGCGCGCCGCGGCGTTGTTCGTTCAAGGGTTGCGTGAGCGTGGGTGGCTGGAACAGGTGCAGCGTGTCGAAGTGCAACTGTACGGCTCGCTGTCGGCCACCGGCATCGGCCACGGCAGCGACACCGCCACCATCATGGGCCTGATGGGCGAATGGCCAGACGCAATCGACCCCACGCAAATCGGCGCCCGCATTCACACCCTGCGCGAAACCGACACGCTGCTGCTGGACGGGCGTTTGCCGGTGCCCTTTGTGTGGGCGCGGGACATGCGCTTGCTCGACGAAAACCTGCCGTTCCATCCCAACGCCATGACCCTGGTGGTGTTTGGCGAAAACGGCGAGCTGCACCGCGACACCTATTACTCGGTGGGTGGCGGTTTCGTGGTGGATGAAGCCCAGGCCCAAAGCGGTGTGGCGGACATGGACCGTACCGAGCTGCCCTATGATTTTTCCAGTGCCGTGGAGCTGTTGCAGCTGTGCAAGACCCACAACCTGCGCGTTGCCGAACTGATGCTGGCGAATGAAAAAACCTGGCGCAGCGAAGAAGAAATCCGCAGCGGCCTGATGAAACTCTGGCGCGCCATGCAAGATTGCGTGGAGCAGGGCCTCAAGCACGAAGGTATCCTGCCCGGCGGCTTGAACGTGCGCCGTCGCGCTGCCAAGTTACACCGCAGCTTGCAGGAGCTGAACAAGCCCAATGTGATCGGCTCGACCTTGAGCGCCATGGAATGGGTCAACCTGTTCGCCCTGGCGGTCAACGAAGAAAACGCCGCCGGTGGGCGCATGGTCACGGCGCCCACCAACGGCGCGGCGGGAATCATCCCGGCGGTGCTGCACTACTTTATGAAGTTCAGCGAAGAAGTCACCGAAGCCAACGTGGTCGACTACCTGCTGGGCGCGGCGGCGGTGGGCATCCTGTGTAAAAAGAACGCCTCGATTTCCGGTGCCGAAGTCGGTTGCCAGGGCGAGGTCGGTTCCGCGTGCGCCATGGCAGCAGCCGGGTTGGCTGAAATCCTCGGCGCCACGCCGGAGCAACTGTGCAACGCCGCTGAAATCGGTTTGGAACATAACCTTGGCCTGACCTGCGACCCGGTGGGCGGCCTGGTGCAAGTGCCGTGTATCGAGCGCAATGCAATTGCGGCGGTGAAGGCGATCAATGCGGCGCAAATGGCGTTGCGGGGCGATGGCCAGCACTTCATCTCGTTGGACCGGGTGATCCGCACCATGCGTGACACGGGGGCCGATATGCATGACAAGTACAAAGAGACATCGCGGGGTGGGTTGGCGGTGAGTGCGGTTGAATGTTGAGTCAGTGACATGATCGTTCCCACGCTCCGCGTGGGAATGCCGCCCCGGACGCTCCGCGTCCCAGGGGTGACGCAGAGCGTCACAGGATGCATGCCCACGCAGAGCGTGGGAACGAGCCGTAGTGCTGACACAATTGCTCACAAAGTGAACACCCTCAGCCAAAATCGCCACCTTTTAGCGCGTCGCAAATAGATAAGTAGCTTCCGAACGAATTCCTCCACGATCACACGCCTGATGTGCTTTGGGTGACAGACTTCTCCTACGCCCGCAAAGCGCCTTCCCACAAGTGCTACCGATCTGCTCACACCCCTTGAACCCCGCCCGTTATGCGTCATATCCCGCACTTCACGCGTGGGCTCATATAGACGCATAAACAGGTCGTTTTCAGGAGTTCTTGAATAGCCATTCAATTTTAGGCATGGCATTTGCTCTATCAATTTCAAAGCCTCGCCTTTCCAGGACGAGTGCAATAACAAGAGCCTCGCCTGAGGCCACCACCCGCTTTGTGTGATGTGAGGAGATACCGCGATGACGTCGACCAACTCCGGGGCCCAACCCCAGAACCGTGCGCCTCAATCCATCGGCTTTTTGCTGCTGGACAATTTCACGCTGATTTCCCTGGCGTCAGCCGTGGAGCCACTGCGCATGGCCAACCAGCTGTCCGGCCGCGAGCTGTATCGCTGGACAACCCTGAGTGTCGACGGCAACCAGGTGTGGGCCAGTGATGGCCTGCAAATCACACCCGATGCCTCCATGCACAAAGCCCCCGTCCTGGACACGGTCATCGTGTGCGGCGGCGTCGGTATCCAGCGCACCGTCACCCGTGAACATGTGTCGTGGCTGCAAAGCCAGGCACGCCAGTCTCGTCGCCTTGGCGCGGTGTGCACCGGCAGCTGGGCCCTGGCCTGCGCCGGCTTGCTCGATGGCTTTGATTGCAGCGTGCACTGGGAATGCCTGGCGTCGATGCAGGAAGCCTTCCCGCGGGTGGCCATGAGCACGCGTCTGTTCACCCTCGATCGCAACCGCTTCACCAGCTCCGGTGGCACCGCGCCCCTGGACATGATGTTGCACCTGATCAGCCGCGACCACGGCCGTGAATTGTCGGCCGCCATCTCCGAGATGTTCGTGTACGAACGCATCCGCAACGAACAGGATCACCAGCGTGTGCCGCTCAAGCACATGCTTGGCACCAACCAGCCGAAGCTGCAGGAAATCGTCGCGCTGATGGAAGCCAACCTCGAAGAGCCGATCGACCTGGACGAACTGGCGGTGTATGTCGCCGTGTCGCGCCGGCAGTTGGAGCGGCTGTTCCAGAAATACCTGCACTGCTCGCCGTCGCGTTATTACCTCAAGCTGCGCCTGATTCGTGCACGGCAGCTGCTCAAGCAGACCCCCATGTCGATCATCGAAGTCGCGTCGGTGTGCGGGTTTGTGTCCACGCCGCACTTTTCCAAGTGCTACCGCGAATACTTCGGCATTCCGCCACGGGATGAACGCGTAGGCTCCAACACCACCCAGCAAGTGGCGATGATGCCGATTCCGCCGGCACTGGTGTTGTCACCGTTGTCGGGGCCGATGTCGGCGTTGAGCCAGGCGCGCAATGAGTCGACCTTTGCCAGTGTAAGGCTCTAGACCGAGCCGTCTGCATCGCAGGCAAGCCAGTTCCCACCTTGGAATGCGTTCCCCTGTGGCAGCTGGCTTGCCTGCGATAGCGGTATTTCAGGCGCCAGAGCTTTGTTTGAACTGCATCAGCGCCGGCAGCAACTGCTTGTCGATCGCCTGCCTCACCGCTGGCAAAATCGTCGCGCTGCCGCTGTACATCTGTTCCACCATGCCCTTGAGCGCCTTGGCCCGCGCTTCGCTCAACCCGCGCACCGCACATTCGCAGGCCTGCTCGGCGGTAGCGCCGCTGGACACGTCAAAACCCAGGGAGCGCAGTTGGCTCAGCAGGTCATCCTGGTCAATCAAATCCGCGTGCATCATGACGGTCATCCTGGTGTAGGGAGCGGGAATGACTTGGATTCTGGTAGGCCCCAGGACTGGCGGCAAGGGCAGAATCCACCGATGGCTCGGATGGCTATGAACAGGTCGTTTTCGAGGTGCTTGACCCGGCCCGTAACGGGCACACTGAACCCAGGCACGCAGCTTGAAGGTTTGGTCACCCTCGAAATGCACGGCTCACACAAAGCACTCTGCCCCGATCCCGTCACGGCTGGATCGGGGCTTTTTTTTGCGCGGGCAGCCCGATCACCCGGCCGAGTAGGGCTGGCCGGGGTAGATCGGCGTGTGCCTGGCTGAGAGCGATGAGTTTTTCCAGGGTCGCGCCGGCAAACGGCGCCGACTGCGGCCCGGCCAGATCGACATGCAGCAGCATCTGTTCGTTACCCGCCAACTCGCGCTCTTCGCCCACAAGGTGCAGGCTGTGATAGAGGTGCAGGCGCTTGGCGTCGTGGGCGATCAGTTGGGTATGCACCTCAACCTCGGCGCCGAGCTTTACCTCATGCAGATAGTTCAGGTGCAACTCCAGGGTGAACAGCGAGTGGCCGCTGGCTTCGCGGTTTTCGCTGTCCAGCCCCAGGGTGTCCATCAGCGCATCGGTGGCGTAGCTGAAGATCAGCAGGTAGAACGCGTCACGCAGATGGCCGTTGTAGTCAACCCAGTCGGGCAGGATTTTGGTGGTGTAGGTGGTCAGTGCGGGCATGGCATGAATCCAATTTGGTATGCGGTCAAATGTGGGAGCTGGCTTGCCTGCGATAACAAGGGTGAGGCCAACGCCATCGCAGGCAAGCCAGCTCCCACAGGGTTATTCGGCGAAGCTCATGCCGTGCTTGGCCTTGGTTGTTTTTACGGCTTCCAGCACCGCCAGCAGGCAGTCATCACGATAGCGCTCCAGCGCCGAGATGCTGCGGTTACCCAACTGCTCAGCGGTGCCATCGACCACATCATCAATCAGCTTTTCAGTCAATTCAGGCGCCGGTAGATAAGTCCACGGCAACTGCAACGCCGGGCCGAACTGGGCCATGAAGTGGCGCATGCCAGCATCGCCGCCCGCCAGCGTGTAAGTGAGGAAGGTGCCCATGAACGACCAGCGCAACCCGGCACCAAAACGAATGGCATCGTCGATTTCGCCGGTGGTCGCCACCCCGTCATTGACCAGGTGCAGCGCCTCTCGCCACAGCGCTTCCAGCAGGCGGTCAGCAATAAACCCAGGCACTTCCTTGCGTACATGCAGCGGGCGCATGCCGAGGGATTCATACACGCTGATTGCTGCCTGGATCGCCTCTGGCGCGGTGTTTTTACCGCCCACTACCTCTACCAACGGCAACAGGTAGACCGGGTTAAAGGGGTGGCCGACCACGCAGCGTTCCGGGTGGGTAGAGCCCTCATAGAACTCGCTGGGCAACAGCCCAGAGGTGCTCGAACCAATCAAGGCATTCGGCTTGGCCGCGGCGCTGATCTGGCTGTGCAATTGCAGCTTCAACTCCAGGCGTTCGGGAGCGCTTTCCTGGATGAAGTCGGCGTCTTTTACGCAGTCTTCGATGGTAGCGACAAAGCTCAGGCGGTCCTGGGAGGCGCCGGGCGCCAGGCCCTGTTGTTCAAGGGCGCCCCAGGCGTTGGCGACGCGTTTACGCAAGGCCGCCTCGGCACCGGGGGCGGGGTCCCAGGCCACTACATCCAGGCCATGGGCAAGAGCACGGGATACCCAGCCGCTGCCGATGACACCGCTGCCCAACGCAGCAAAGGTTTTGATTTCGGTGATAAAGCGCATGGCGACATTCCTGAAAAGTTCGGTAATTCCTTGTGGGAGCCGGGCTTGCTCCCACAGGGTTGTGTGGTGTCTGTGTTAGCCGCGTGGGGTCAGGCCCATCTTGATGCGGCCTTCGGCTGGGGTCAGGACCCGTGCGCCCAACCGGCTGAGAATTTCACTGGCGCGTTCCACCAGTTGGCCATTGGTGGCGAGCACGCCCTTGTCCAGCCACAGGTTATCCTCCAGGCCCACCCGTACGTTGCCCCCCAACAGCACGGCTTGCGCGGCCATTGGCATTTGCATGCGACCAATCCCGAACCCTGCCCACACCGCGTCGGCGGGCAGGTTGTCGACCATGGCTTTCATGGTGGTGGTGTCGGCCGGTGCGCCCCAGGGAATGCCCAGGCACAGTTGGAACAGCGGGTTATCCAGCAGTCCTTCCTTGATCATCTGCTTGGCGAACCACAGGTGGCCGGTATCGAAAATTTCCAGCTCAGCCTTTACGCCCAATTCCTGGATACGTCTGGCGCCAGCCCGCAGTTGCGCCGGGGTGGACACGTAAATGGTGTCGCCATCGCCGAAGTTCAGCGTGCCGCAGTCCAGGGTGCAGATTTCCGGCAGCAGTTCTTCAACATGGGCCAGGCGGGTCAGCGGGCCGACCAGGTCGGTATTGGGCCCGAACTCCATGGGATTCTCGCCGCCACCGATCTCCAGGTCGCCACCCATGCCGGCGGTGAGGTTGACGATGATGTCGATGTCGGCCTCGCGGATGCGCTCCATCACTTCGCGGTACAGCGCGACGTCGCGACTGAACTTGCCGGTCTCGGGGTCGCGTACGTGGCAATGCACGACCGTGGCGCCGGCCTTGGCGGCCTCCACGGCAGCGGCTGCGATTTGTTTGGGTGTGACCGGCACGTGGGGGCTTCTGGCGGTCGTGTCGCCAGCACCGGTGAGTGCGCAGGTGATGATGACGTCGTGGTTCATGAGGCGGTTCCTTACAGGCGGGTGATTTCAAGGCGCAGGGCGCCGTGTCGCGGCCTGGAGCGGCTGCGACACGGTGGTCCAAATAGGGTTATTTGCGGGTCAGTTGCAGGTTGGCAGCAGCCGGCTTGCCGTCGAAGGTGGTCACACCCTCCAGCCAGCGCGCCTGGTCTTGTGGGTGATCCTTGAGCCACTGCTTGGCGGACTCGATGGCGTCCTTGTGATCCAGCAGCGGTTGCATCATGCGGCTCTCGTCGGCGGCGGTGAACGTCAGGTTGGTCAGCAACTTATGCACGTTGGGGCACTGCTCGGCGTAGGCCGGCGCGGTCACGGTCCATACGGTGGCCATGCCTTCGTTCGGGCCCAGGGCATCTTCGCTGCCGGTGAGGTAAGTCATCGCCACATTCACGTTCATCGGGTGCGGCGCCCAACCAAAGAACACCACGGCTTCCTTGCGGCGCACGGCACGGTCCACGGCCGCCAACATGCCGGCTTCGCTGGACTCCACCAACTGGAACTTGCCCAGGCCGAACTGGTTCTTGGCGATCATCGCCTTGATCTGCGTATTGGCGCCCGAGCCCGGCTCGATGCCATAAATCTTGCCGCCCAGCTCTTTCTCGAACTTGGCGATGTCGGCAAAGGTTTTCAGGCCCTTGTCCGCCAGGTAGGTGGGTACTGCCAGGGTGGCGCGGGCGTCTTGCAGGCTGGGTTTTTCGAGGACCTTGACTTGCTTGGCGTCGACGAACGGTGTGATGGTCTGGGTCATCAGCGGGTTCCAGTAGCCAAGGAACAGGTCCAGGCGCTGATCACGTATACCGGCAAAGATGATTTGCTGGGACGCGCTGGTTTGTTTGGTTTTGTAGCCCAGGCCGTCGAGCAGTACTTGAGCCATGGCGCTGGTGGCGATGACGTCAGTCCAGTTCACCACGCCCATGCGCACGTTCTGGCAAGAAGCGGCGTCCGCTGCCATGACGGTGTTACTCAAGATGGCGCTGGCGCTGAGTGCGAGTGCGCAGCGGCTGATCAGTCGGTTCATGGGTGGAGCCCTCGGCAGGTCGTTATTGTGGGTGCCGGCGTCTTTGTGCGCCGTGGGATCACGTTACGCAGCTTGGCGCTCCGCAAAGCGCACGGCGGCGACCCGCTCTTGCACTGCAGCGACCTGTGCTCTTGAATGGCCGGTTGAACTGGCGTATCACAGTGACCACGCTGCCCGTCCGACGAGAGCGCCACCATGTCCCAGGATGTCTATTTCTTGCTGATGCCGGGGTTCTCGGCCCTCGGTTTTATCTCCGCGCTGGAACCGTTACGCGTGGCCAATCGCTTTCGCGGCGAGCTGTACCGCTGGCACATCTTGAGTGCCGATGGCGGCGCGGTACTGGCGAGCAACGGCATGTCGGTCAACGCCGACGCCGCGCTTGAACCATTGAAAAAAGGCGCGACTTTACTGGTGGTGGCTGGCTTCGAACCCCTGCAGTTCGCCACGCCCGCCCTGGAGCATTGGCTGCGCCGCCTCGACCATGAGAGTGTGACTCTTGGTGCCATCGACACCGGCGCCTGCGTGTTGGCCGAAGCGGGCCTGCTTGACGGCCACCGCCTGACCTTGCACTGGGAAGCCATCGACGCCTTCAAGGAGGCCTATCCGCACCTGAGCGTGACCCAGGAACTGTTCGAAATCGACCGGCGCCGCATCACCTGCGCCGGCGGGACCGCGTCCATCGACTTGATGCTCGATCTCATCGCCCAGGCCCACGGCCCGGAGCTGGCGATCCAGGTTTCCGAGCAATTCGTACTTGGCCGCATCCGCCCCCGCAAGGACCACCAGCGCATGCAGATCGCCACGCGCTACGGCATCAATAACAAGAAACTGGTGCAGGTGATCGGCGAAATGGAACAGCACACCGAACCGCCCCTGAGCACCTTGGCCCTGGCCGAAACGATCAAGGTCACCCGACGCCAACTGGAGCGGCTGTTTCGCCTGCACCTGAATGACACCCCCAGTAATTTCTACCTGGGCCTGCGCCTGGAAAAAGCCCGAAAACTGCTGCGCCAGAGCGACATGAGCGTGCTGGAAGTGAGTATTGCGTGCGGGTTTGAGTCACCGTCGTATTTCACCAGGAGCTATCGCGCAAGGTTTGCCAAATGCCCGCGGGAGGATCGGCGACGGGAGGTGGTTTGACGGACAATTATAGTCAATTATACTCTTGGCTATAATTTATAGTCATTTCCATAATTGAGTATAAAACCATGTCCAAGCACAGCGGCTTTGTGTTTCGCCGCCCCACCCTGGCAAGCAGTATTGCCGATGGCCTGGTGGGGGCCGGTATTCAGGATTTCACCTCCGGCCTGTTTCTCGCGGCGCCCCGACGCACGGGCAAAAGCACTTTTCTGCGCGAAGACCTGATTCCGGAATGTCAGCTGCGGGGCTGGCTGGCGGTGTATGTCGACCTGTGGGCCGACAAGGAAAAAGACCCCGCCGAGCTGATCGCGAGTGCCATTGCGGGGGCATTGGTGCCGTTTGAAAAGGGTATTCGCAAACTGGCAAAAAACATTGGCATCGAGAAACTAAGCTTTCTGCGTACGCTTTCCTGGGACTTTACCAAGCCACAATTGCCTGTCGGTGCGACGCTGACCCAAGCGTTGGAATTGCTCCATAGGGCTGCAGAAAAACCCGTTGTACTGGTGATTGACGAAGCACAGCACGCATTAACCACCGAGTCAGGTATCAATGCGATGTTCGCGTTGAAGGCTGCCCGGGATCAGCTCAACCAAGGCCGTGACGAGGAGGGCAGCGGTTTGCGCCTGGTGTTTACCGGATCCAATCGCGACAAACTCGCCCATTTGGTATTGGGTAAAAGCCAGCCATTCTTCGGTTCCAGCATCACGCCGTTTCCGCTGCTGGGCAAAGCGTTCACCCAGGCCTACACCGTGCACCTCAACGCGCACCTGGCCCAGAACAACCAATTCAACGCGGCTGATATTGATGAGGCGTTTGAGCGGGTAGGTCGGCGTCCCGAGATGTTGCGCACGATCATCGGTGAAGTCGCATTGGAGTTGGGCGAGGCGAGCAATCTTGGCCAACTGCTGCACAGTCGCGCAGAATTGCTGCGCGCGGGTGTATGGACCGAGTTCGAAAGCGCCTGGAACGCCCTGACCATCCCGCAGCGCGCCGTGCTGGAGGTGATGGTGGAGCGTTCTCAAAACAACGAACCCTTCGCGCCATTCACCGATAGCACCCTCACGGCGGTCAGCAAGGCGCTGGAAAAGATGGGTAGCGACGTGGTGCCGGGTACCCAGACCATCCAAGCCTGCATCGATGCCCTGCGCGACAAGGAACTGGTGTGGAAGTCGAGCCGAGGCGGCTATGCCCTGGAGGACAACACCTTCGGTGACTGGCTGCAACACAAGAGCCTTACACCGCGCTAAAAGGCCGGCTTCTAACGAGAGCGGAGGTGGTTTATTTCTTTACCAGGGCCGAGCATGCCGCCTTGTAGGCTTCATGCTGATACTTGTTAAGCGTCGCTGGCAGATCAAAGGTGTGCTTTTTGTTCTGCGCATTGATGGTCTGCGGCGACAACAGCGTCACCTCCACCCCCTCCAGCAGTTGAAGCACCCCTTCAATCTTGAACGTCGTTGGGCCACCGGCGAATTCACCTTTTTTGCTGCGCTTCTTGATGGCGATGCGAGTGATGGCGTTGTCCTGCACAAACGCTTTCACCTGAGCGGCGAAGGCTTTGACGTTGGCCGCTTCATCGTCATCGTCGAGGGCGATTTTCTTGGTCGCCAGGGCGACGTGGGTCAGCGCCTGGTTGTCCAGGGCGGCGAGGGCGATGATGGCTTCGCTGCCTTTGATTTCGATGCCGCAAATAATCATGGCGTTGCCTTGAGCAGGAAAAGAGGGCACGGATGGTAACAGGCTCGGTTCGTTCGAGAGGAGCTGACCATCCGTCGGAGATAGTGCTGATACTGTCAGATCTGACAGTAGATCTTGATGGGTTCCCCAACTAGATTCGCAGCAGGGGCCGGTACGCGGTCCCATGTTTTTGCGACGAGGCGGGCGGGCAATGAATATTCGCAAGGAAATTCGAAAACTGAGCGGGCCTGAACGGCTAGCGTTTACCAATACGCTGTTGGCCCTTAAGGGTAATGGCGGATACGACAAGTATGTGCATTGGCATCACGCAGTGATGGTACCTACCGTTCACCCTGATGAACCCCAAGATCCCGACTATCGTAATGGCGCCCACTTGGGGCCGGCTTTTTTACCCTGGCATCGTGAAATGTTGTTGCAGTTGGAAGCCGACCTTCAGGCCATCACGCCCGGTATCACGCTGCCTTACTGGGATTGGACATTGGACGCGGCAGACCCGACGAATTCGCCGGTGTGGGAGCAAAGCCTGCTGGGGGGTGACGGTGACGCTGCCGATGAATTCAGGGTGCAGGATGGACCCTTCGCGTACCGATACGGCAATTGGCCGGTGCCTGCCTATCCGGAAGATGGGCTGCCGGGGGCGGGGTTAAAGCGCCAGTTCTCACGTTTGGTCAACTCGCTGCCGACGGCCGCGGACTTGCAGATGGCAATGAATGAAGAGCTGTATGACGAGCCGAACTACACGTCGAGTCCGTTCAATAGAGGCTTTAGAAACCGACTCGAAGGCTGGATCACTCAGAAGGGCGACCCGCAAGTCACCACCCCTGGTTCTCAATTGCACAACCGCGTCCATTTATGGATTGGCGGCAACATGCTGGCGATGACCTCGCCCGAAGATCCAGTATTTTTTCTGCATCATTGTTTCATCGACAAAATCTGGGCCGACTGGCAGGCGCAAATGATGCTGGATAAGCCCGCACTGGCGCCTCATTACTGCCCGATGCAGGATGGCCCCACCGGGCATAATTACGATGATGTGATCAAACCCTGGACTCGTCGTATCCGTGAGGTGATGGATATCACCGAGCTGGGGTATGCCTACGAGCCAGCCTCACCCTTGACCAAAAGGCCGTTCAAGTCACCTTTCATGGCTTGAGCGTGGCGCAGCCCTTTGCGCGGCCTGGTCGCGTGAAGGGTGTTTACTCCTGCCCAATCGACTCCAAAAACTCCGACCGCTCATCACTCATCCGCGCCAGGCAGTCGTTGTGCGCAATCGCATAGGCCTTGGTGCCGGTCACTGCCGGGAAGGTGTCCACCGCACAATCGGCGTCACGCAGTTTTTCCCATTTCTGCTGCGCGTCCTTCAGACGGGCGGTAATGTCCGCCAGTTTGGTCTTGTCGCTGCCGTAGGTCGAACCCATGCGCTCCAGCAACCCCTGATAGTTATCCTTGAGCAATTGCTCGGCGGTGGTTTTGTTATAGGTGGCGCATTCCAGGGTTTGCTGGTCGTTCTCGATGCCGTCGCACGGCGTGCTGTCGGTGTCTTCGGCCGCGTGGGCGGTGGTTGCGATGAGTGCCAAAGCCAGGAAAATCGATTTCATTGCGCCGTCTCATATCACGTGATGCGCAATTCTGGCTCAAGCGTAAGACAAAGAACAGCCGACCGTGGGGCCTGTCTTCGCAGGCTTTGTCGCGGATTGACGCTTTCGGCAATTCCCCTGTCGTTTTTGCACCCGGCTCCGTCGGTCCCTGGGCATATGCTGGCCCCAAAGCGCCGGCAGACGATTCGGCGCATGAATCGCCAATAAGGGGACGCCTGATGAGCCCAGCCGAGTTGCACGCCGACAGCATCGTTATCGACGGTCTGATTATTGCCAAGTGGAACCGCGACCTGTTCGAAGACATGCGCAAAGGTGGCCTCACCGCCGCCAACTGCACGGTGTCGGTGTGGGAAGGCTTCCAGGCCACGATCAATAACATCGTTGCCAGCCAGACCCTGATCCGTGAGAACAGCGATCTGGTGATCCCGGTGAAAACCACCGCTGACATCCGCCGCGCCAAGGAGCAGGGCAAGACTGGCATCATCTTCGGTTTCCAGAATGCCCATGCCTTTGAGGACCAGCTCGGCTATGTCGAGATCTTCAAGCAGCTCGGCGTTGGCGTGGTGCAGATGTGCTACAACACCCAGAATCTGGTGGGCACCGGTTGCTATGAGCGCGATGGCGGCCTGTCGGGTTTCGGTCGTGAGATTGTCGGCGAGATGAACCGCGTCGGCATCATGTGCGACCTGTCCCACGTGGGCTCCAAGACCAGCGAAGAGGTCATCCTCGAATCGAAAAAGCCAGTGTGCTACTCGCACTGCCTGCCGTCCGGGCTTAAAGAGCACCCGCGCAACAAGTCCGATGAAGAGCTGAAGTTCATCGCCGACCATGGCGGTTTTGTCGGCGTGACCATGTTTGCGCCGTTCCTGGCCAAGGGCATCGATTCGACCATCGACGACTACGCCGAAGCCATCGAATACACCATGAATATCGTCGGTGAAGACGCCATCGGCATTGGCACCGACTTCACCCAGGGCCATGGCCAGGATTTCTTCGAAATGCTCACCCATGACAAGGGCTACGCCCGCCGCTTGACCAGCTTCGGCAAGATCATCAACCCGCTTGGCATCCGCACCGTGGGTGAGTTCCCCAACCTCACCGAGACCCTGCTCAAGCGCGGCCACAGCGAGCGCGTGGTGCGCAAGATCATGGGCGAGAACTGGGTCAACGTCTTGAAAGACGTCTGGGGCGAATAAGCCACTGCTCGCTTAATCCTTCACCCGCCGCCATCCGCGTGGCGGGCATCAAAACGAATTTTCTGGAGTTAAGTTTCCATGGCCAAGATCGCCCCGCAATTGCCAATTGAAGTCGACAGCGAAACCGGTGTCTGGACCTCCGACGCCCTGCCGATGCTGTATGTGCCACGCCACTTCTTCGTCAACAACCACATGGGTATCGAAGAAGTGCTGGGCGCTGATGCCTACGCCGAGATCCTTTACAAGGCCGGCTACAAATCCGCCTGGCACTGGTGTGAAAAAGAAGCCGAATGCCACGGCCTGGAAGGCGTCGCGGTGTTCGAACACTACATGAAACGCCTGTCGCAACGCGGCTGGGGCCTGTTCAAAATCCAGGACATCGACTTGGACAAAGGCACCGCCAGCGTCAAGCTGGAACACTCGGCGTTCGTCTATGTGTACGGCAAGGTCGGCCGCAAGGTGGACTACATGTTCACTGGCTGGTTTGCCGGCGCCATGGACCAGATTCTTGAGGCCCGTGGCAGCAAGATCCGCACTGTCGCCGAACAAGTCTACGGAGGCTCCGAAGAGGGCCACGACGATGGCCTGTTCACCGTCAAACCGTTGTAAGCCGAGGACCGTGCCATGGCTTTCGAAGCAATGTTCCAGCCGATCCAGATCGGCAAACTGACCATCCGCAACCGCGTGCTCAGCACTGCGCATGCCGAGGTGTATGCCACCGACGGCGGCATGACCACCGACCGCTATGTGAAGTACTACGAAGAGAAAGCCAAGGGCGGTATTGGCCTGGCGATCTGCGGTGGCTCCTCCGTGGTGGCCATCGACAGCCCGCAGGAATGGTGGGCGTCGGTGAACCTGTCCACCGACCGCATCATCCCGCACTTCCAGAATCTGGCCGATGCCATGCACAAGCATGGCGCCAAGATCATGATCCAGATTACCCACATGGGCCGGCGTTCGCGTTGGGACGGCTTCAACTGGCCGACCCTGATGTCGCCGTCCGGCGTGCGTGAGCCGGTGCACCGTGCCACCTGCAAGACCATCGAGCCGGAAGAAATCTGGCGTGTGATTGGCAACTACGCCCAGGCTGCGCGTCGGGCCAAGGCCGGTGGCCTGGACGGGGTGGAGTTGTCGGCTGTGCACCAGCACATGATCGACCAGTTCTGGAGCCCGCGGGTCAACAAGCGTACCGACGAATGGGGCGGCAGCTTCGAGGGCCGCATGAAGTTCGGCCTGGAAGTGTTGAAGGCCGTGCGTGCCGAAGTGGGGGATGACTTCTGCGTGGGCATGCGCCTGTGCGGTGACGAGTTCCACCCGGACGGCTTGTCCCACGAGGACATGAAGCAAATCGCCAAGTACTACGATGACACCGGCATGCTCGATTTCATCGGCGTGGTGGGCTCGGGTTGCGATACCCACAACACCCTGGCCAACGTCATCCCGAACATGAGCTACCCGCCGGAACCGTTCCTGCACCTGGCGGCCGGCATCAAGGAAGTGGTCAAGGTTCCGGTGCTGCACGCGCAGAACATCAAGGACCCGAACCAGGCCACGCGTATTCTGGAAGGCGGCTATGTGGACATGGTCGGCATGACCCGTGCGCACATCGCCGACCCGCACCTGATCGCCAAGATCAAGATGGGCCAGATCGACCAGATCAAGCAGTGCGTGGGCGCCAACTACTGCATCGACCGCCAGTACCAGGGCCTGGATGTGCTGTGCATCCAGAACGCTGCGACCTCCCGTGAATACATGGGCGTGCCGCACATCATCGAGAAGTCCACCGGGCCCAAGCGCAAGGTGGTTGTGGTGGGGGCCGGCCCGGCCGGGATGGAAGCCGCGCGCGTGGCGGCTGAACGTGGCCACGACGTGACGCTGTTCGAGAAAAAGGAGTTTATCGGCGGGCAAATCACCACGGCATCGAAAGCGCCGCAACGTGACCAGATCGCCGGTATCACTCGTTGGTATCAACTGGAGCTGGCGCGTTTGAAAGTCGACCTGCGCCTGGGTGTTGCAGCCGATGCCGAGACCATCCTGGACGTGCGTCCGGACGTGGTGGTGCTGGCGGTGGGCGGGCACCCGTTCATCGAGCAGAACGAACACTGGGGCGCCGCCGAAGGCTTGGTAGTGAGCAGTTGGGACGTGCTCGACGGCAAGGTTGCGCCGGGCAAGAACGTGCTGGTGTACGACACCATCTGTGAATTCACCGGGATGTCGGTGGCCGACTTCCTGGCCGACAAAGGCAGCCAGGTGGAGATCGTCACCGACGACATCAAGCCAGGCGTGGCAATCGGCGGTACGTCGTTCCCCACGTACTACCGCAGCATGTACCCCAAGGAAGTGATCATGACCGGCGACATGATGCTGGAAAAGGTCTACCGCGAGGGCGACAAGCTGGTGGCCGTGCTGGAAAACGAATACACCGGCGCCAAAGAGGAGCGGGTGGTCGACCAGGTGGTGGTGGAGAACGGCGTGCGTCCGGACGAGGCCATTTATTACGGGCTCAAGGAAGGTTCGCGCAACAAGGGCCAGATCGACGTTGAAGCGCTGTTTGCGATCAAGCCGCAGCCATGCTTGAGCGAGGCGGGCGAGGGGTACTTGCTGTTCCGCATTGGTGACTGTGTGGCCCAGCGCAATACCCACGCCGCCATCTATGACGCCCTGCGCTTGTGCAAGGATTTCTGACGCACCTGATCGTTCCCACGCTCTGCGTGGGAATGCCGCCCTGGACGCTCCGCGTCTGCTTTTAAGGTCGTGACGCAGAGCGTCACAGGATGCATGCCCACGCAGAGCGTGGGAACGATCTTAGTGGGAGCTTCACCATGCTGAATACCCTTCTTCCCATCCTGCTTTTTGCCGCCCTGGGCCTCGCCGTCCTCGGCGCCTTGCGCCGGGTGAACATGTGGCGCCGTGGCCGCTCGTCCAAAGTCGACCTGCTGGGCGGCCTTTTGGCCATGCCCAAGCGCTACATGGTCGACCTGCACCACGTGGTCGCCCGTGACAAATACATCGCCAACACCCACGTAGCCACGGCGCTCGGCTTTGTGCTGTCGGCGCTGCTGGCGATCCTGGTGCACGGCTTCGGCCTGCAGAGCCGCATTCTTGGCTATGCGCTGCTGCTGGCATCGACATTGATGTTTGTCGGCGCGATCTTCATGTACCTGCGCCGCCGCAATCCGCCTGCCCGCTTGTCCAAAGGCCCGTGGATGCGCCTGCCGAAAAGCCTGATGGCGTTCTCGGTGAGCTTCTTCCTGGTGACCTTGCCGGTGGCCGGGATTCTGCCCGCCGATTTCGGCGGCTGGCTGCTCGCGGCTTTGCTGAGCGTGGGCGTGCTGTGGGGCGTGTCCGAAATGTTCTTCGGCATGACTTGGGGCGGGCCGATGAAACACGCCTTCGCCGGTGCCCTGCATCTGGCCTGGCACCGTCGCGCCGAGCGCTTTGGCGGTGGCCGCTCCACCGGGTTGAAACCGTTGGATCTGAGCGATAAAACCGCACCGCTGGGCGTGGAAAAACCCAAGGACTTCACCTGGAACCAACTGCTCGGCTTCGACGCCTGCGTGCAGTGCGGCAAGTGCGAAGCGGCGTGCCCGGCGTTTGCCGCCGGCCAGCCATTGAACCCGAAAAAACTCATCCAGGACATGGTGGTCGGCCTGGCGGGTGGCACCGATGCCAAGTTCGCCGGCAGCCCGTACCCCGGCAAACCAGTGGGCGAACACGGCGGCAACCCGCACCAGCCGATCGTCAACGGCCTGGTGGACGCCGAGACCCTGTGGTCGTGCACCACCTGCCGCGCCTGCGTGGAAGAGTGCCCGATGATGATCGAGCACGTGGACGCCATCGTCGACATGCGCCGTCATCTCACCCTGGAAAAAGGCGCTACGCCGAACAAGGGCGCCGAAGTCCTGGAAAACCTGATCGCTACCGACAACCCCGGCGGTTTCGCACCCGGTGGTCGTCTGAACTGGGCGGCAGACCTGAACTTGCCGTTGCTCAGCGACAAAGGCAGTTGCGATGTGC
Source organism: Pseudomonas sp. KT_2_4 (assembly GCF_041410225.1). Classification (NCBI taxonomy): domain Bacteria; kingdom Pseudomonadati; phylum Pseudomonadota; class Gammaproteobacteria; order Pseudomonadales; family Pseudomonadaceae; genus Pseudomonas; species Pseudomonas sp. KT_2_4. The sequence goes on along the minus strand of NZ_CP166962.1, from coordinate 3,318,171 downwards.
TGTTCTGGGTCGGCGATGGCGCCTTCGACATGCGTAACCAACGTACCCTGCGCGCCTTCGTCAAAGTGCTCAAGGCCGCCAAGGTCGACTTCGCCGTGCTTGGCCTGGAAGAACGCGACAGCGGTGACGTGGCGCGGCGCCTCGGCGATGAGGCGACATTCCAGCTGCTGGCCACGCGCAATATTCAGACCCTGGCCAAGTACAGCTTCAAGCGCATCGTCACCTGCGACCCGCACAGTTTCCATGTGCTGAAAAACGAATACGGTGCCTTCAACGGCAACTACCGGGTGCAGCACCACAGCACCTTCATGGCCGAGCTGATTGGCGAGGGCGCGCTGAACCTGGGCCAGCACAAAGGCAACAGCGTGACCTACCACGACCCCTGCTACCTGGGCCGCTACAACGGTGAATACGAGGCGCCGCGCCAAGTGCTGCGGGCGTTGGGTATCGAGGTCAAGGAAATGCAACGCTCGGGCTTCCGTTCACGCTGCTGCGGTGGCGGTGGCGGCGCGCCGATCACAGACATCCCCGGCAAGCAACGTATCCCCGATATGCGCATGGACGACATCCGCGAGACCGGTGCCGAACTGGTGGCCGTGGGTTGCCCGCAATGCACCGCGATGCTTGAAGGCGTGGTCGAACCGCGCCCGTTGATCAAAGACATCGCCGAACTGGTAGCCGACGCGTTGCTTGAAGACGCCGCGCCGGCCAAAGTCCCCCTCAAGCGTGAACCTGCGGAGGTGCACTGATGAGCGATATTATCCGCCGCGACCCCCGGGCCGAATGGATCGCCCGTAACCGCCTGCACCCGTTGCACGCGGCGATGCAGCCGGTGCAACACAGCTGGATGGGGCCCAACGGTATCATTCGCAAAAACGTGCATGGTGTCGGTTTTATCGGGCCCAACGGCATCAAGCGCATCGACCGCAGCGGTGCCCAGCAGGGCGGCGCGGCCAAGCGCAGCGCGGCAGTGCAAGTGCAATTGCCGCTGCATCAGGTGCCGACCCCGGCGTTCTATATCAACGTGGTGCCGGACATGGTTGGTGGCCGTCTGAGCAGCCACGACCGTGACCTGCTTGGCCTGGCGCGCCAGTTGGCTGGCAGTGACGGCGCGGTATTGGCGGTGGTATTCGGTGAACACAAGGAAAGCGCCTTTGCCACGGCCGGCGTCGACCGTCTGCTGGTGCTGGAAGGGCATGAGTTCGAGGGTTATGCACCGGAGCAACGGGTGCAGGGCCTGCGCGCTGTGGATAACCAATTCAGCCCGCGCCACTGGTTGCTGCCAGATAGCCGCAGCGGTGGTGGCGAACTGGGGCGACGCTTTGCCGCCAGCCTCAAGGAACGCCCGGCGACGCGGGTGTGGCAGATCAAGGGCGAGGAGTGCATCGGCCGTGCCGGTGCCGGCCAGGAAGACCTGGCGCGACCGTTGCCCCGTCTGATCCTCGCCGCCGCCGAATGTGCCGATCCGGTCAGCGAAACCCGCCACGAAGTCTTGCCCGTGGAGTTATCCACAGGCCTGGCGCGCAGTTTGCCGCGTATCGAAGATCTCGGCGCGGTGGCGGTCGACCCGGCCGCGATTCCGATGGCCGAGGCAGAGTTCATTTTCTCCGGTGGCAACGGCGTAAAGGACTGGGCGCTATTCCACCAGACCGCCGCGGCCCTGGGCGCCACCGAAGGCGCCTCGCGGGTGGCAGTGGACGATGGCTTCATGGCGCGCGATCGCCAGGTCGGCGCCAGCGGCACCTGGGTCACTGCGCGGGTGTACGTGGCCGTCGGGATTTCCGGGGCGATCCAGCACCTGCAAGGCATCGGTGCCTGCGACAAGGTGGTGGCGATCAACCTCGACCCAGGGTGCGACATGATCAAGCGTGCCGACCTGTCGGTGATCGGCGAAAGCGCCGCGATACTGCACGCCTTGATCGCGGCGGTCGAGACCTACCGCAACGGCGCCAAGCGCGATGCAGCCTGAGGATATGACCATGACCAACACTGTATTCAGCCTGGTGTCCATCGGCGCTCACCCCACCTCCGGGCGCCCACGCCGTGCCGAGCAGGACGCGCGCGCGGTAGAGTTGGGGCTGCAACTGGCTGGGGATAAGTTGCAGGTGCTGCACGCGGGTGATGTCAGCGAGCCGACCCTGCGCAGCTACCTGGGCATGGGCCTGCCGCAACTGCAGGTACTCGAACAGCCGGCGGGCGCCGATGCGTTGCCGGTGCTCAGCGAGTATCTGCGCGACGCGGGCGCCCAAGTGGTGCTGACCGGAAGCCAGGCAGAAACCGGCGAAGGTTCGGGGATGCTGCCGTTCCTGTTGGCCGAACAACTGGGCTGGCCGCTGATTGTGGGGCTGGCGCAGGTGGAGTCCATCGACGCCGGCGTAGCCCTGGTGCTGCAGGCGCTGCCTCGCGGCCAGCGGCGGCGCTTGAAGGTGCGCCTGCCGTTTCTTGCCACTGTGGATAACGCCGCGCCCAAACCACGCCAGAGCGCCTACGGCCCGGCGCAACGGGGTGAGTTGGCAGCCCATGACGTCGAGATTGAACAGGATGAGTTATTCACAGACGCACTGCTGCAACCGGCCAAACCGCGGCCCAAGCGCCTCAAGGTGATCAAGGCCAAGAGCGGCGCCGATCGTATGAAAGCTGCCACAGCCAAGGCCAGTGGGGGTGGGGGGCAGGTGCTCAAGGGCGTCAGCGCCGAAGAGGGCGCGCAGGCGATTCTCAAGTTGCTGATAGAGGAAGGCGTGGTTCGCTAAGCTCTTCTGAAAAGATAGCGAGGCAAACGCTGTATACACCACAGCGTTTGTCTCGCAACAGACATTTTACTTCTCAGTCTTTCTTATCCCACGCATCGTTCCATTGGCTGCCTACACCAGGTTCGTAATAGCTGGGTGATTGCGAGCACCAGCCGCTATTTGGGTAGGGTTTGCACACATAATTGGCGCCCTTGTTAGATACAACGTCACCTGGCTTGTAAGGGGGGCTCTTGTTCGGCACGTACGCGGGGTATTCCCCACCGCCCGCTTCGACTATCGCCATGGCCTTGGAGTAACCCTTGACCTGTACGAATACCGAATTGACCTGCGGATCAGCCGTGTTGAACACAATGTCATTGCCGTCTTTTTCCCCTACTTTGGCGATGCTTGAAGGGATTTGATTGGCCAGTTGCGGGCCCCATATCTTCGCGTCCAGATTGTTTGCGTCAATGGGCATGGTAATGTCTACGACCTCTTTCGCTTGTGGCGTGTTGTCCAGAATACGGAAGTGAACGGCGTTTCCTGGGGTGAGGTCTTTCATGACGGCATCGATGAATTGCCCCAGATCAAACCACCGCTCGGGAACGCCTGCCCCGATAATATTGATATCACTGCAGTTGTAGAATCCTTCCCCGGCCGGGTCAATTCGTTGCCATTGCACGAAGAGGGTCGCGTTGCCGAATTGTTCTGCAGGGATAGGCACTGGAAATCTGAAGTACCCCGAAGACGAAATGGCAGGCGGCCTGGTGCCCCAGTCGGTTTGAGCGACTGTCAGTTGCTCGGTATGGATAAGGACCAAATCATTCCAGGTCAGCGGTGCTGTGGTCGGATCAAAGCCAGGTTTTGTCAGGAATACCTTTGCAAAACTGGGGACGTGAGGGGCCGTACCGATGATGCGAACGTTCATTTTACCGTCGTGAGGCGTGACGTCCGTCCGGTACCAATCATTTGACACCAAGTTAAGGCCGTCTTTCTTCTTGTCACCTGCTGAACATAGCTGCCCATCTGGAACTGCTTTTTTAACGATTTCCGGGTCGTTATACCCCGGGGCAGCAATTAAATGGGCAACTTCATTCCATTGCTGGCCTGGATACTGTCCGCTTGTTTTGGCTAACGCCGCGCATCCTGGATCGCTGGGGTTTCCCGACCAGAAATCTGGAAGCGCTTTGCAATGAACCTGGCGTGATACCGGCTCATCGACGGCACCGTGTGCCATGACCAACAGGGGGGCCAGAAGCACCGCTGCCAGCAGCCACTTGATGAGAACGTTCGTATGTTGCTGTAAATTATTCATGCTCTAGTCCACCTTCAATTCAGACAAACAAGTTCCGAACTGCTGGAACGCTCAGTGTGTTGTTAGCGTTTTGTAAGCATCGATGGCATAGCGAATTTCTCGCAGCGAACGCTGCAAGTCGAGTTCCCGAATGTGTTGACCCATCAGCGCCGTCAGCGGATAAGCCACTGTCGAAAGCGTGGCCAGTGAGGCCAGCGTCAGTAGTAATTCAATCAGCGTAAAACCTTTGGCGCGGTGATGGCTGGGATTGCCCTGCCACGTCACCGGTCTATCTCCTCTTTTGCGCCAAGGACTTCTGTACTCACCTGGGCCAATGGATATAACTGCAAGAAAGAGTGTAGATGAAGTTTAAATTTGAGCGTTTCCGCACAAGGAACGGACAAGCGGGCAATTACCCACAATCGCTGTGCACGTGCCTGTGGATAAGGTGTTTGTGTTTGTCCGCAGGGCACGTATTTAAGGGCCTGTGCGCTATTGGCTGAAAAATGATCAGGCTAAGTGGCGGTTTTCTCTAGGGTTTTGCTGTGGATAAAGCTAAGCGGATTTTATAACTTGCCCCCAAAGTCTGTTGGCGGATCTGTGGATAAGATGTTCGCTATCCGTTGTAGGCCAGGTAATACGAGGCCTACAGAGGGTTGGTTAAAAAATCACCAAAACACTGTATTTAACCCTTAAAACGTCTCATGACCCGCGGAAATAGCGACTTTAGGTGGTTTTCCACAGCCCAGACAAAGTTGCCCCCAAAGTCTGTTGGCGCATCTGTGGATAAGGTGTTCGCTTACCGCTGCAAGCCACGCCAAACAAGGCTCTTGGAGGTTTGATCAATAAATGATCAGCTTGAGCTGAAACCCGGAAGTTTGAATAAGTCACGGATTTTCTTGATTTAATTTTCGTCCACGACGCAATTGCCCACAATTGCTGTGGGTGGCTTTGTGGATAAGTTGTTGGGTAAAGGCTGGAGGGCAGGGTGGTAAAGGGCTGTATCAGAGCTGATCGAATTTTGAACAGCTAATCTGTCCTAATGTGGGAGCTGGCTTGCCTGCGATAGCGGTCTATCAGCCAATACAGACTTTGACAGACACCATGCCATCGCGGGCAAGCCCACTCCCAAACAAGCGTTATTCGTGAGCAGCTACGCCTTTGAGATAAGGCGCCGGCGCCGCACCCAGGTTGCTCAGCATGCGCTCGCTGTACCAATCCACAAAATTAACCACGCCAAATTCATAGGTCTTGGAGTACGGGCCGGGTTGGTAAGCGGTGGAGTTGATCCCGCGCTGGTTCTCTTCGGCCAGGCGGCGGTCCTGGTCGTTGGTGGCGTCCCACACTTGGCGCATGCGTTCCACGTCGTAGTCCACGCCTTCCACGGCGTCCTTGTGCACGATCCACTTGGTGGTAACCATGGTTTCCTGGGCGCTGATGGGCCACACGGTGAACACAATGATGTGGTCGCCCATGCAGTGGTTCCAGGAGTGCGGCAGGTGCAGGATGCGCATCGAGCCCAGGTCCGGGTTCTTGATGCGGCCCATGAGCTTGGCACAACCTTGTTTGCCATCCAGGGTCATCGACACGGTGCCCTTGAGTAGCGGCATGCGCACAATCCGGTTACGCAGGCCGAAGCTGGCGTGGGCGTAAGGGATCTTCTCGGCATCCCAGGCGGCGGCGGAGGCGGCTACGTGGTCCTTGAACGCCTGGTCGGCACGTGGGTCGGTAACGTCGTCCCATTCCAGCAGGGTTTTCAGCAGTTCCGGGTGCGAGGCGTTGCAGTGGTAGCACTCGCGGTTGTTTTCCAGCACCAGCTTCCAGTTGGCTTTTTCGAACAAGGTGGTCTGGATCGCCACCTTGGTGTTCTCCATGTCGTAGGGCTCCATGTAATGGCTGAGCGTCGACAGGAAGTCATCGATGGCCGGCGGGTTTTCGGCCAGGCTGATAAAGATATAGCCGCCAGCGGTCTTCACGTTCACCGGCTTCAAACCGTACTGCTTCATGTCGAAATCGGCGCCCATCTCGGTGCCGGCGAACAGCAGGCGGCCGTCCAGCTCGTAGGTCCACTGGTGGTAGTGGCAAACCAGCTTGGCGACCTTGCCCTTTTCGCTGGTGCACAAGCGCGAACCACGGTGGCGGCACACGTTGTGAAACGCATGCACCACGCCATCGGCACCCCGGATCACGATGATTGGGTTCTTGCCCACTTGCAGGGTCAGGTAGTTGCCCTTGGTAGGAATTTCGCAGGTCATGCCGGCGATCAACCACTCTTTCTGGAAGATCTCCTGCATGTCGATATCGAACAGCCGCTCATCAGAGTAGAACGGCTGCGGCAGCGAAAAAGTGCGCTCGCGCTCTTGCAGCATTTGCGCGGTGGCCTTGCGTGCGGGTTCCAGCGGATCGCCCAAGCTTAAGGTTGCGGTGACGTCCATCGTGTGTGTCCTCATGGCCATTCTGTGTGGCCGGCGAATAGTGGCTACGGTTGGTGCTGTGCAAGGCGTAAAGAACGCGTCTTTGTTGGGAGCGAGTGTGGGCCCGGCGTAACGTCGAACCTTATCCATGGGCGACATGGCCCAATCTGATCCCGACGCGCAAGCCCCTGTCTTTGGGGGCTGGTCGCCGTAAGTATGTGAATGTCGCAGATAGGTAAATGGGTGGTTCTCGCGTTACGCAGAATCGCCACCATAAGGCCGACGTCGGCGGTGGAGAACAACATGTCCAATAATTTCCTGAATCCGGTAACCACCCAGACCTGGGCCAATGGTCGGCACATCGTCCGCTGCGTCAAAGTCATCCAGGAAACCTGGGATGTGCGCACCTTCTGTTTTATGGCCGATCAGCCGATCCTGTTCTTTTTCAAGCCGGGGCAGTTCGTCACCCTGGAGCTGGAAATCGAAGGCCAGCCGATCATGCGTTCGTACACCATTTCCAGCTCACCGTCGGTGCCTTACAGCTTCTCGGTGACCATCAAGCGCGTACCGGGCGGCCGGGTTTCCAATTGGCTGCACGACACTTTGCACGAAGGCCAGGAGTTGGCGGTGCACGGCCCGGTCGGGCTGTTCAATGCCATCGACTTCCCAAGCCCGAAAGTGCTGTACCTCAGCGGTGGCGTTGGGATCACGCCGGTGATGTCCATGGCGCGCTGGTTTTACGACACCAACGCGAACGTCGACATGACGTTTATCCACAGCGCCCGCTCGCCCAAGGACATCATCTATCACCGCGAGCTGGAGCACATGGCGTCGCGGATCGACAACTTCAGCCTGCACCTGATTTGCGAAAAACACGGCCTGGGCGAACCCTGGGCCGGGTATCGCGGCTATCTGAACCACAAGATGCTGGAGCTGATGGTGCCGGACTTCCTTGAGCGCGAAGTGTTCTGCTGCGGCCCTACGCCGTACATGAACGCGGTGAAGCGTTTGCTGGAAGTTGCCGGTTTCGACATGACGCGTTATCACGAGGAATCGTTTGGCGCGACGCCGCCCGAAGCCCGTGCCGATGCGGTGGAGCAGGCCGAGCAAGCGGCGGATGCGCCGGAGATCGATCTGGCAGACCTGCATCAAGTGGAATTTATCGCGTCCGGCAAAAGCATTCGCGTGGCACCGGGGGAAACGGTGCATGCCGCAGCGGCCAAGCTCGGCCTGCTGATCCCCAAGGCCTGCGGCATGGGCATCTGCGGTACGTGCAAGGTGATGAAACTGGGCGGCGAAGTGGAGATGGAGCACAACGGCGGGATTACCGAAGAAGACGAGGCTGAAGGCTACATCCTGTCGTGCTGCAGTGTGCCGAAGGGTGATGTACGCATCGAATTCTGATCTGCTCGTTCCCAACGCTCTGCGTGGTAACGCCGCCCAGGACGCTCCGCGTCCGGCCGCATTGAGGGTGTGACGCGGAGCGTCACGGGCTGCATTCCCACGCGGAGCGCGGGAGCGATCTTCCCGGCAGCAGGCACATGCTCGTTCCCACGCTCTGCGTGGTAACGCCGCCCGGACGCTCCGCGTCCGGGCGCGTTGAGGGTGTGACGCGGAGCGTCAAGGGCTGCATTCCCACGCGGAGCGCGGGAACGATCTTCCCGGCAGCAGGCACATGCTCGTTTCCACGCTCTGCGTGGTAACGCCACCTGGGACGCTCCGCGTCCCGCCGCAGTTGAGGGGTGACGCGGAGCGTCACGGGCTGCATTCCCACGCGGAGCGCGGGAACGATCTTTCCGGCAGCAGGCACATGCTCGTTCCCACGCTCTGCGTGGTAACGCCGCCCGGACGCTCCGCGTCCGGCCGCGTTGAGGGTGTGACGCGGAGCGTCACGGGCTGCATTCCCACGCGGAGCGCGGGAGCGATCTTCCCGGCAGCAGGCACATGCTCGTTCCCACGCTCTGCGTGGTAACGCCACCTGGGACGCTCCGCGTCCCGCCGCAGTTGAGGGGTGACGCGGAGCGTCACGGGCTGCATTCCCACGCGGAGCGCGGGAGCGATCTTCCCGGCAGCAGGCACATGCTCGTTCCCACGCTCTGCGTGGTAACGCCACCTGGGACGCTCCGCGTCCCGTCGTAAGGGAAGGGGCACGCGGATCTTCAGAGCCAAGGTTGGATGTCGATCAGGCCTGGCATACCTGCATAGTTGCGCGCGCTGGAGTAACGCCAGTGTTCAGCCAGGTCCACATAGCCCCGCTTTATGGGGTTGTGATGGATGTAATCAAGCTTCTGGCGCATGACTGCCTCGCTGTAAACCAACTCCGCATGTGAACCTTCCTGCCACAGTTGATAAACACGATCTGTCTTGTGTGCACGCTTGCAGAAACGCAGGCGCTGCAATACCCGCTCCGCGCCTTTGCTTTGCAGGTCGTCAATGATGGTTCGGGCGGTGAAGGATTTGAATTGGCTGACGCACTTTCCCAGATCTGGCGCTTGAGCAATAAAGTGCAAGTGATTTTCCAGGATGACGTAACCAAACAAGTTTAAAGCGTGGTTGCTTTGTTGATATCGCCAGCAATCCAGAAGATGGTCCACCAGGTAGTTGCAGGTGAAGAGGGGGAGCCATTCCATGACAGTGCAGGTGAGGAAGTGGGGTTTTTCGGGTTCGGTGATGACATAGCGGCTTCTGCCCACGTGTTCATCCTTGATTTCGGGTGGACGCGGAGCGTCCGAGGAGGCATTCCCACGCGGAGCGCGGGAACGATCATGATTCAGCGTCGCGTCGCAGGCCATGAATCTGCGACGCGGCGCTTAGGCGTTAACAGTTATTGGGCATAGATATGAACAACGAAGTGCTGGCCTGAGTTTGTCAATTCGTAGGCTTTGTCGTAGATGGTCAACGTCCTTGAGGGCTCCTGAATGGTGTCCCCGATCTTGGCGTGTTTCCTGAACTCGTCCCAGTCTATGACCGTGGTGCTAGTGCCGCCGCCGCTTTGCAGTGTGTTGCCATTACTTTGATATTCCATGATAAAACTCTCCATTGATGTGCCTTTGCGGCCGATTATTCGGCTGGCGATGAAACCCGAAAGGCGGCAGTTATCGCTGCGTTTTCCTTGCGGGTAACAAGAGGCTAGACAATGAAAGCGAGCTACGTAGCGGTCGGAAATATCAAAAAACAGTCTCGGCAATCGGCCAGTACCAACTGGCCGAATTCGTACGTTAAGCGTTCATTACTTCCCGAATATCGGCAGCCAATTCCCTCACACGCTCTTCCTCGGTATCCCACGCACACATGAAGCGCGCACCGCCTTTGCCGATGAAGGTGTAGAAGCGCCAGCCCTTGGCGGTCAGCGCTGCAATCGCGGGTTCCGAGAGTTGCAGGAACACGCCGTTGGCCTGTACCGGGAACATCAATTCCACGCCGGGGATATCCGACACCAGGCTGCTGAGCAATTGCGCGCAATGGTTGGCGTGGCGTGCATGCTTGAGCCACGCGTCATTTTCCAGCAGGCCCACCCATGGCGCAGAAAGGAAGCGCATTTTCGACGCCAACTGACCGGCCTGTTTGCAGCGGTAGTCAAAGTCTTCAGCCAGTTTGTGATTGAAGAACAGGATGGCTTCACCTACCGCCATGCCGTTTTTGGTACCACCAAAGCACAGCACGTCGACGCCGGCTTTCCAGGTCAGGTCGGCCGGTGAGCAGCCCAGGAATGCACAAGCATTGGCGAAGCGTGCGCCGTCCATGTGCAGGTTCAGTCCCAGTTCCTTGCAGGTGGCGCTGATGGCGCGGATTTCTTCCGGGGTGTACACGCTGCCGACTTCGGTGGCCTGGGTCAGGGTCACGACGCGCGGCTTGGGATAATGGATATCCTGGCGCTTGAGGGCGATTTCGCGGATCGACTCCGGGGTCAGCTTGCCGTTCTCGGTACGGGCAACCAGCAGTTTGGAGCCGTTGGAGAAAAACTCCGGCGCGCCGCATTCGTCGGTTTCGACGTGGGCGGTTTCCGAGCAAATCACGCTATGGTAGCTCTGGCACAACGAGGACAGCGCCAGGGAGTTGGCAGCCGTACCGTTGAAGGCGAAGAACACCTCGCAGTCGGTCTCGAACAGATTGCGGAAACCGTCGGCGGCGCGGTGGGTCCATTCATCATCGCCGTAGGCGCGTTGATGGCCCTGGTTGGCTTGTTCCATGGCGGCCCAGGCTTCCGGGCAGATGCCGGAATAGTTGTCGCTGGCAAATTGTTGGCTCTTGTCGGTCATGGCCCGTTCCTGTGGTCGATGTTGGTGCGCACTTTACCCAAGATTGCCGGGGGCACGCACGCACTGTAAATGCAAAGTCGTTGGGGAATTATGCACGGTACTCACACCTTGCCTGTCGGACCTGTCCGAGATGGCGCTTTGGATCTGCTCAAGTGGCTGGCGCTGTTGAGTATGGTGCTCGATCACCTGCGCTATGTGGGGCTGAGCCTGGATGGGCTATACGTGCCGGGGCGTCTGGCGTTTCCATGGTTTTGCCTGGCGATTGCGGCCAATGTGCATCGTGTCCGTTACGTCCCAGTGACCGGCCATTGGCGCTACCTGGGTTGGTTGCTGTTGTTCAGCGTGATCAGCGAAGTGCCGTATCGGCTATTTATCGAGGACGCCGATACGTTGAATGTGCTGCCGACTTTGGTGTTAGGTTTGCTGGTTGCCCGAGGTTGGCAGCAAAAGGCGCTTTTTGATCGAGGATTAGCGCTGTTAGCGCTCAGTATCGCGGGGGCGTTTGCGACACATTTGATGTTCGGTTTTTTCGGTGTGTTGCTGCCTGTGGCGATGTTGCTGGTGTTCAGTCGCCCTTGGTATTTCAGTGTGCTTCCAGGCTTGGTTTGTGTTGCCGCCAACCAATGGCAGATTTTGCTGAATAGCGGCACACCGGTAGCGCTGTTGGGGTTGGCAACATGCCTGATTGCGCCATGGGTGGGTTTGGTCTTGTTGAGACATGCCAAAAATGTCTCGCCACCAGCGATGCGGCGTTGGGCCTATGCCTTATATCCACTGCATTTCTTGCTGCTGCTACTCATCCGCCAGATCATCGCCTAACCCCTGTGGGAGCTGGCTTGCCTGCGATGCACACACCTTGGTCTGCCAGTTGCACCGCAGCGATGCCATCGCAGGCAAGCCAGCTCCCACACAAGCGTTTGCACATTCTTCAGTCCATGTCGTAAACGCACCTTTGCGTGGCGTGCGCAGGCATTTGGCCCGCACGCGCCAGCCCTACCATCGCATCAAAGGGCCCTGCGAGGGCCTCAACAATACGAAAGGCTGGGAGAGACGCGATGTTCAGCAAACAAGACCAGATCCAGGGATATGACGACGCACTGCTGGCGGCGATGAATGCCGAGGAGCAGCGCCAGGAAGATCATATCGAGCTGATCGCGTCGGAGAACTACACCAGCAAGCGCGTGATGGAAGCTCAAGGCAGTGGCCTTACCAACAAATACGCCGAAGGCTACCCGGGCAAGCGCTACTACGGCGGCTGCGAACATGTGGACAAGGTCGAAGCCCTGGCCATCGAACGCGCCAAGCAGCTGTTCGGCGCCGATTACGCCAACGTGCAACCGCACTCCGGTTCCTCCGCCAACAGCGCCGTGTACCTGGCGCTGATCAATGCCGGCGACACCATCCTGGGCATGAGCCTGGCCCACGGCGGTCACCTGACCCACGGCGCCAAAGTGTCGTCCTCGGGCAAGCTGTACAACGCGGTGCAATACGGCATCAATACCGACACGGGCCTGATCGACTACGACGAAGTCGAGCGCCTGGCGGTCGAACACAAGCCGAAGATGGTCGTGGCAGGGTTTTCGGCCTACTCCAAGACCCTGGATTTCCCACGCTTCCGTCAGATCGCCGACAAGGTTGGCGCGCTGCTGTTCGTCGACATGGCCCACGTCGCCGGCCTGGTTGCCGCTGGCCTGTACCCGAACCCGCTGCCTTACGCCGACGTGGTCACCACCACCACCCACAAAACCCTGCGCGGTCCACGGGGCGGCCTGATCCTGGCCAAGGCCAACGAAGAAATCGAAAAGAAACTCAACGCTGCGGTATTCCCCGGCGCCCAGGGCGGCCCGCTGATGCACGTGATCGCCGGCAAGGCCGTGTGCTTCAAGGAAGCGCTCGAGCCCGGCTTCAAGGCGTACCAGCAGCAAGTGATCGATAACGCTCAGGCCATGGCCGAAGTGTTCATCAAGCGTGGCTACGATGTGGTCTCCGGCGGCACCGACAACCACCTGTTCCTGGTCAGCCTGATCCGCCAAGGCCTCACCGGCAAAGAGGCGGATGCCGCTCTGGGTCGCGCCCACATCACCGTCAACAAAAATGCGGTGCCCAATGACCCGCAGTCGCCGTTCGTGACCTCGGGCCTGCGCATCGGCACCCCGGCGGTGACCACCCGTGGCTTCAAAGTGCCGCAATGCATCGAGCTGGCCGGCTGGATCTGCGACATCCTCGACAACCTCGGCGACGCCGATGTCGAGGCCAACGTGGCCAAGCACGTGTCTGCCCTGTGCGCTGATTTCCCGGTTTATCGCTGAGCGCGGTTTTGGAGTAATGACTATGCAACGCTACTCAGGCTTCGGCCTCTTCAAGCACTCCCTCAGCCATCACGAAAACTGGCAGAAGATGTGGCGCACGCCGACCCCGAAAAAGGTCTACGACGTAGTGATCGTCGGCGGCGGCGGGCATGGTCTGGCGACCGCCTACTACCTGGCCAAGGAACACGGCATCACCAACGTGGCGGTGGTCGAGAAAGGCTGGCTGGGCGGCGGTAACACCGCGCGCAACACCACCATCGTGCGTTCCAACTACCTGTGGGACGAGTCGGCTCACTTGTACGAACATGCAATGAAACTCTGGGAAGGTTTGTCCCAGGACCTGAACTACAACGTGATGTTCTCCCAGCGTGGCGTGTACAACCTGTGCCACACCCTGCAGGACATCCGTGATTCCGAGCGCCGCGTGAGTGCCAACCGCCTCAACGGTGTGGACGGCGAGCTGCTGAATGCCCAGCAAGTGGCCGACGAGATTCCGTACCTGGATTGCTCGAAGAACACCCGCTACCCGGTGCTCGGCGCCACCGTGCAACGTCGCGGCGGCGTGGCCCGTCACGATGCCGTGGCCTGGGGCTTTGCCCGTGCTGCCGATGCCTTGGGCGTGGACCTGATCCAGCAGACCGAAGTGATCGGGTTCCGCAAGGAAAACGGCGTGTGCATCGGCGTGGAAACCAACAAGGGCTTTATCGGCGCCAAGCGTGTCGGTGTGGTGACTGCCGGTAATTCCGGGCACATGGCTTCGCTGGCGGGCTTCCGCCTGCCGATCGAATCCCACCCGCTGCAAGCCCTGGTGTCGGAGCCGATCAAGCCGATTATCGACAGCGTGATCATGTCCAACGCCGTGCACGGTTACATCAGCCAATCCGACAAGGGCGACCTGGTGATCGGCGCCGGTATCGACGGCTACAACGGTTACGGCCAGCGCGGTTCGTACCCGGTGATCGAGCACACCATCCAGGCCATCGTCGAGATGTTCCCGGTGCTGTCACGGGTGCGCATGAACCGCCAGTGGGGCGGCATCGTCGACACCACGCCGGATGCCTGCCCGATCATCTCCAAGACCCCGGTACCGAACATGTTCTTCAACTGCGGTTGGGGTACAGGCGGCTTCAAGGCCACCCCAGGCTCAGGCAACGTGTTTGCCGCCAGCCTGGCCAAGGGTGAAATGCACCCACTGGCCGCACCTTTTTCCATCGACCGTTTCCACAACGGTGCGTTGATCGACGAACACGGCGCTGCGGCCGTCGCCCACTAACAGGAGAAATTCCCTATGTTGCATATCTTCTGTCCTCACTGTGGCGAACTGCGCTCCGAAGAGGAATTCCACGCGTCCGGCCAAGCGCATATCCCGCGCCCGCTGGACCCGAATGCCTGCACCGACGAGCAGTGGGGCGACTACATGTTCTTCCGCGATAACCCGCGTGGGCTGCACCACGAACTGTGGATCCATGCCGCCGGTTGCCGCCAGTATTTCAACGCCACCCGCGACACTGTGACCTACGAAATTCTTGAAACCTACAAGATCGGTGAGAAGCCTCAGTTCACCGCCAAGGCCTCTGGAGAGAAGGTATGAGCCAGATCAATCGCCTGTCCAACGGTGGCCGCATCGACCGTAATAAAGTCCTGACGTTTACGTTCAACGGTCAGAGCTACAAGGGCTTTGAAGGCGACACCCTGGCCGCAGCCCTGCTGGCCAACGGTGTCGACATCATTGGCCGCAGCTTCAAATATTCGCGCCCACGGGGCATCTTTGCCGCGGGCGCCGAAGAGCCGAACGCGGTGCTGCAGATCGGCGCCACCGAAGCCACGCAGATCCCCAACGTGCGCGCCACCCAACAGGCGCTGTACCAGGGCTTGGTTGCTACCAGCACCAACGGCTGGCCGAGCGTGAACAACGACATGATGGGGATTCTCGGCAAGGTCGGCGGCAAGCTGATGCCGCCGGGTTTCTACTACAAAACCTTCATGTACCCGCAATCGTTCTGGATGACCTACGAGAAGTACATCCGCAAGGCGGCGGGCCTTGGTCGCTCGCCTACCGAGAACGACCCGGACACCTACGACAACTTCAACCGTCATTGCGACGTGCTGGTCGTGGGCGCAGGCCCTGCGGGCCTTGCGGCTGCGCTGGCCGCTGCGCGCAGCGGTGCTCGGGTGATCATCGCCGACGAGCAGGAAGAGTTCGGTGGTTCGCTGCTCGATTCCCGCGAAAGCCTCGACGGCAAGCCCGCCACTGAATGGGTTGCCGGCGTCATTGCCGAATTGAAAGCCCTGCCGGACGTGGTGCTGCTGCCCCGCGCCACCGTCAACGGTTACCACGACCACAACTTTCTGACCATTCACGAGCGTCTCACCGACCACCTGGGGGACCGTGCGCCGATTGGCGTGGTGCGTCAGCGTATCCACCGTGTGCGTGCCAAGCGTGTGGTGCTGGCCACCGGTGCGTGCGAGCGTCCGCTGGTGTATGGCAACAACGATGTGCCGGGCAATATGCTCGCGGGTGCGGTGTCTACCTACGTGCGTCGCTACGGCGTGGCACCGGGTAAAAAGCTGCTGCTGTCGACCAACAACGATCATGCCTACCGCGTTGCGCTGGATTGGTTCGATGCGGGCCTCACCGTTGTCGCGGTGGCCGATGCGCGCCACAACCCACGCGGGGCACTGGTTGAAGAAGCTCGCGCCAAAGGCATTCGCATCCTCACCGGCAGCGCCGTGATCGAGGCCCGTGGCAGTAAGCACGTGACCGGTGCCCGCGTGGCAGCCATCGACGTCAAGGCGCATAAAGTCACCAGCCCCGGCGAGTGGCTGGACTGCGACCTGGTCGCCAGCTCCGGCGGTTACAGCCCGGTGGTGCACCTGGCCTCGCACCTGGGCGGCAAACCGACCTGGCGTGAAGATATCCTCGGGTTTGTACCCGGTGAAGCACCGCAAAAACGGGTGTGCGTGGGCGGCATCAACGGTGTCTACGGCCTTGGCGATTCCCTCGCCGATGGCTTTGAAGGCGGCGTGCGTGCAGCCAGCGAAGCCGGTTTTGCCCCGGTTGAAGGCACGCTGCCAAAAGCCTTGAGCCGTCTGGAAGAACCGACCCTGGCGCTGTTCCAGGTGCCCCACGAAAAAGCCACTGCACGGGCGCCGAAGCAATTTGTCGACCTTCAGAATGACGTCACCGCGGCCGCCATCGAACTCGCGACCCGCGAAGGTTTCGAGTCGGTGGAACACGTCAAACGCTACACCGCGCTGGGCTTCGGCACCGACCAGGGCAAGCTGGGTAACGTCAACGGCCTGGCCATCGCGGCCCGTTCGTTGAACGTGACTATCCCGCAGATGGGCACCACCATGTTCCGTCCCAACTACACGCCGGTGACGTTCGGCGCCGTAGCGGGCCGTCACTGTGGGCATATCTTCGAGCCGGTACGCTACACCGCCCTGCAGGCCTGGCACGTGAAGAACGGCGCCGAGTTTGAGGACGTCGGCCAGTGGAAACGCCCATGGTATTTCCCACGCAACGGTGAAGACCTGCACGCCGCGGTGAAGCGCGAATGCCTGGCGGTGCGTGACAGCGTCGGCCTGCTGGACGCGTCCACCCTCGGCAAGATTGACATTCAGGGCCCGGATGCCCGCGAGTTCCTCAACCGTATCTACACCAACGCCTGGACCAAGCTCGACGTGGGCAAGGCGCGCTACGGCCTGATGTGCAAGGAAGACGGCATGGTCTTCGACGACGGCGTCACTGCCTGTCTGGCCGACAACCACTTCCTGATGACCACCACCACCGGCGGCGCCGCCCGCGTGCTGCAGTGGCTGGAAATCTACCAGCAGACCGAATGGCCGGACCTCAAGGTGTACTTCACCTCGGTCACCGACCATTGGGCAACCATGACCCTGTCGGGCCCCAACAGCCGCAAGCTGCTCAGTGAAGTCACCGACATCGACCTGGACAAGGACGGCTTCCCGTTCATGACCTGGAAGGAAGGCCTTGTGGGTGGCGTGCCGGCACGGGTGTTCCGTATCTCGTTTACCGGTGAGTTGTCGTATGAGGTCAACGTGCAGGCCGACTACGCCATGGGCGTGCTGGAAAAAATCGTCGAGGCCGGCAAACAGTACAACCTGACCCCGTACGGCACCGAGACCATGCACGTACTGCGCGCCGAGAAGGGCTTCATCATCGTCGGGCAAGACACCGACGGCTCGATGACCCCGGACGACCTGAACATGGGCTGGTGCGTTGGCCGGACCAAGCCGTTCTCGTGGATCGGCTGGCGCGGGATGAACCGTGAAGACTGCGTGCGTGAAGAGCGCAAGCAGTTGGTGGGGCTCAAGCCGATCGACCCGAACGTGTGGCTGCCGGAAGGCGCGCAGTTGGTGTTCGATCCGAAGCAGACGATTCCGATGAAGATGGTGGGTCACGTTACCTCAAGTTATGCGCATAACTCCCTGGGCTATTCGTTTGCCATGGGTGTGGTGAAGGGCGGCTTGAAGCGCATCGGTGAGCGGGTGTTCTCGCCGCAAGCGGATGGCAGCGTGATCGAGGCCGAGATTGTGTCTTCGGTGTTCTTTGACCCCAAAGGTGATCGGCAGAACGTCTGACACCTGATCGTTCCCACGCTCTGCGTGGGAATGCATTCCGGGGCGCTCTGCGCCCCAAGGGCGGACGCAGAGCGTCCATGGCGGCATTCCCACGCAGAGCGTGGGAACGATCAACAGAATTCAGAACAGGTGCTTTATGACAGCAGCCAATGTTTACCAACAACGCCCCACCACCGGCGCCAAGGCCGAGTCGTCGCTGCACCATGCCGATCTCGCCAGCCTGGTCGGCAAGGGCCGCAAGAATGCCGGCGTGACCGTGCGTGAAAAGAAACTCCTCGGCCACCTGACTATCCGTGGCGATGGCCACGACGCCGCCTTCGCCGCTGGCGTACACAAGGCCGTCGGCATTGAACTGCCCGGCCCGCTGAGTGTGGTCTTCAAAGGTGAAACCAGCCTTCAGTGGCTCGGCCCGGACGAGTGGCTGTTGATCGTGCCGAGCGGTGAAGAATTCGCCGCCGAACAGAACCTGCGTGCCGCCCTGGGCGACCTGCATATCCAGATCGTCAACGTCAGCGGCGGCCAGCAGATTCTTGAACTGAGCGGCCCTAACGTGCGCGATGTGCTGATGAAGTCCACCAGCTACGACGTACACCCCAACAACTTTCCGGTTGGCAAAGCCGTGGGTACGGTGTTCGCCAAGTCGCAACTGGTGATCCGTCATACGGCTGAAGACACCTGGGAACTGCTGATCCGCCGCAGCTTCTCGGATTACTGGTGGTTGTGGTTGCAGGATGCCTCGGCCGAATTCGGTTTGAGCGTTCAAGCCTGAGGAATCGCCCATGAGCCGCGCACCCGATACATGGATTTTGACCGCCGACTGCCCCAGCGTGCTCGGCACGGTGGACGCGGTCACCCGCTACCTGTTCGAGCAGGGCTGCTACGTCACCGAGCACCATTCGTTCGATGACCGCCTTTCTGGCCGGTTTTTCATTCGTGTGGAGTTCCGCCAGCCCGACGGTTTCGACGAGCAAGCCTTTCGCGCAGGTCTGGCGACCCGTGGTGAAGCGTTTGGCATGATCTTCGAACTGACGGCGCCGAACTACCGGCCCAAAGTGGTGATCATGGTCTCCAAGGCCGATCACTGCCTGAACGACCTGCTGTACCGCCAGCGCATCGGCCAATTGTCGATGGACGTGGTCGCGGTGGTGTCCAACCACCCTGATCTCAAACCGTTGGCCGACTGGCATCAGATTCCCTACTACCATTTCCCACTGGACCCCAACGATAAACCGTCCCAGGAACGTCAGGTGTGGCAGGTGATTGAAGACACCGGCGCCGAATTGGTGATCCTTGCGCGCTACATGCAAGTGCTGTCACCAGAGCTGTGCCGCAAGCTGGACGGCAAGGCCATCAACATTCACCACTCGTTGCTGCCGGGCTTCAAGGGCGCCAAGCCCTATCACCAGGCGTACAACAAGGGCGTGAAATTGGTGGGCGCCACGGCGCATTACATCAACAACGATCTGGATGAAGGGCCGATCATCGCCCAAGGCGTGGAGGTGGTGGATCACAGCCACTATCCCGAAGATTTGATTGCCAAGGGGCGGGATATCGAAGGGCTCACATTGGCGCGGGCGGTGGGGTATCACATCGAGCGGCGGGTGTTCCTGAATGCCAATCGCACCGTCGTTCTCTAGATCGCTGTCGCAGGCAAGCCAGCTCCCACATTCCTGGATGTGTGAACCCGATCCACGGTGGGAGCTGGCTTGCCTGCGATGAGGCCCTTACAAGCAACACAAGAAACAGCATCTGTACCCGAGCACTTAACGCGCTGCCCCAAGGGCAACGCAGTTCCATAAAAACAACAGCGAGGTGAAAGCATGTCTGGTAATCGTGGTGTCGTGTATCTCGGCAACGGCAAGGTCGAAGTACAGAAAATCGACTATCCCAAAATGCAGGACCCGCGCGGCAGGAAGATTGAGCACGGCGTCATCCTGCGCGTGGTCTCCACCAACATCTGCGGCTCCGACCAACACATGGTGCGCGGCCGCACCACGGCCCAGACCGGCCTGGTGCTGGGGCATGAAATCACCGGTGAAGTGATCGAGAAGGGCAGCGACGTAGAGAACCTGAAAATCGGTGACCTGGTCTCCGTGCCGTTCAACGTTGCTTGCGGGCGCTGCCGCTCGTGCAAGGAACAACACACCGGCGTGTGCCTGACCGTCAACCCGGCCCGTGCCGGTGGTGCCTATGGCTACGTCGACATGGGCGACTGGACCGGTGGCCAGGCCGAGTACGTGCTGGTGCCGTACGCCGACTTCAACCTGCTGAAACTGCCGGATCGCGACAAGGCCATGGAGAAAATCCGTGACCTGACCTGCCTCTCCGACATCCTGCCCACCGGCTACCACGGCGCTGTTACTGCCGGCGTCGGCCCAGGCAGCACTGTCTATATCGCCGGTGCCGGCCCGGTGGGTCTGGCGGCTGCCGCCTCCGCTCGCTTGCTGGGTGCAGCGGTGGTGATCATCGGCGACGTCAACTCGATCCGTCTGGCCCACGCCAAGGCCCAGGGTTTTGAAGTGGTCGACCTGTCCACTGACACCCCGCTGCACGAACAGATCGCCGCGTTGCTCGGCGAGCCGGAGGTGGACTGCGCCGTGGACTGCGTGGGCTTTGAAGCACGCGGCCACGGCCACGACGGCGTCAAGGCCGAAGCCCCGGCCACGGTGCTCAACTCGCTGATGGGCGTGGTGCGCGTGGCGGGCAAGATCGGTATCCCAGGTCTGTACGTGACTGAAGATCCAGGTGCGGTCGATGCCGCCGCGAAAATGGGCAGCCTGAGCATCCGCTTTGGTCTGGGCTGGGCCAAATCCCACAGCTTCCATACCGGGCAGACGCCCGTGATGAAGTACAACCGTCAACTGATGCAGGCGATCATGTGGGACCGTATCAACATCGCCGAAATCGTCGGTGTGCAGGTGATCAGCCTGGATGATGCGCCACGCGGGTATGGCGAGTTCGATGCGGGTGTGCCGAAGAAGTTTGTGATTGATCCGCACAAGTTGTTCAGTGCGGCGTAAAGCGTTGGGCAAATGAAAAAGGGCGACCCATGGGTCGCCCTTATTCGTTGCCGGGAGCCAATTTTCAATGCGCTGGTGAGCGAATGTGGGCTTGTCTGCGATAGCGGCTAATCAGTCGACACCTATGTCGCTGACCCACCGCCATCGCGGGCAAGCCCGCTCCCACAGTTTGAAACGAGTGTGCGGCCCGATCAGCGAGTGGCCAATGCACCCTGGTAGACGGTCGGGCCTGTTGGCTGCTTGCTCACCGAACCACCCTTGGTTTCCGAGCTCACCATCAATTCCACCGGCTTGCTGATGGTTTCCTGTTGGCGTGGGTTCAGGCCGATGATGCCTTTGCCATCCTCCGGCAACAGTCCAAGGGACACCGGTGTGCCGTCTTTGGGAATCGCCCAGAGTTCAAGGCTCTGGTCCGGTGCTGGTGCCGTGGAGGCAATCGGTTCTACTTCCAGGTAGTCCTTGTGGGCCATGATCTGTGCGGCCGGCTGTTGGGTCGTGGTCACCAATGTCGCCGCGGATTTGACGCTGTCCTGGGTGTAGAGCGCGCCGCCGATACCGGCAACCACCACCACGCAGGCGCCGATGAACAGGCGAGGGCGGCTCCAGAACGCAGGCTTGTGCTCAATCACTGGGGGTTGGATCGCAGTCATAAGTCTCTTCTCGACAAATTCTATAGTCAGTTCATGGACCCGCTTATCCTCGATGGGTTCCTGAGGGGCTCCGGAACAACCGACGGGTTACCCAGTCCAACGCCTGCTTTTACCCCTATACCCAGAGGTTGTTTCGATGAAGATTTCACGCGGTTTTGCCCTGTCCTGCCTGTTGACCGTGGCCGCTGGCCCGGTGTTCGCAGCAGGTTTCAGCCTTGGCGATGCAGCCAACGCCATTTCCGGCATGCAGGGTGGCAACAACAAGGCCGCTGCCGCCGCGCCTACGTCGGAGACGGCCGACCTGCTGACGGCCTTGACCTCGCAACTGAACATCACCCCCGAGCAAGCGGTGGGCGGCACGGGCGCCATGCTGGGCCTGGCCAAGAACAAACTCAGCGGCAACGACTTCTCGCAGTTGAGCAGCACTGTGCCGGGTCTCGACAAGTTGTCAGGTAATAACGCATTGGGCAGCCTCGGTGCCCTGAGCGGGATGCTCGGCCAAACCGGCGGCAGCAAGACCAGCGGCCTGGACGGCCTATTGGGCAATGTGAAAAGCACCAATGACTTGAACACCGCCTTCAGCGCCTTGGGCATGGACAGCGGCATGATCGGCCAGTTTGCCCCGGTAATCCTGAAATACCTCGGCGGCGAGGGCGCCAGCAGCTCCGTATTGGGCAAATTGGCTCAAGCCTGGGGAACCGGTAGCTAGTTACCTGCGCAAAGGTCGTTTTTATAACGAGCAAGACTGAAATGTCATACCGGTAAATATCACAAGGTTGTAGGGAACCGTAAGAAGCAAGACACCACAATAAAGGTACCTTCCAAGGTCTCGTTTACGACGACCTTGGAAGGTTTCATTAATGACCTATGAGTGGTGGCGTTTTGAATATCAACGGGACACAAACTCCAGACATCAAAAACTATTTCAGTCCGCCTCCTCTTTCACGCAGTGGCGCTGATGATCAAGCGTTGCGCTCGCGCCTGGAAGAGATGGGGATTCACTCTGACAGCTACACAGCATCGGCGAGTCGCTTCAAAAAAATGTCGAAGATCTGTCGCCTGGGCTTCGTTCTATTGTGCTGGGTGGAATTGATAATGCTTGGTCAGCGACAGCTCTGTTCAACGGCCTTGCCCGAAAGCACGCTTTCCGCTGTCTATAGTCAGGTTTCGTAGCATCTTGCGGGGCCAGGCGGTCATCGTTGCTCCCCACTGTTTTCCAGCAGTTCGTGAATTCGACGGTCCTTTTCCCTCCAGAGCTGGTTGACCCAGTTCTGGAGGGTCTGGCGAAACGCCGGATCGTTCTCGTAATCCCCTTGCCACAACGCCGGGTCCAGCTCGCGGGTGCGGATATCCACGATCACCTTCGGCACCGCGCCGCTGATCAGGTCCCAGAACCCTGGAATCTTTTGTTGTGGGTAGGCCACGGTCACGTCGAGTACCGCGTCCAGCTGTTCACCCATTGCTGCCAGCACAAACGCCACGCCGCCTGCCTTGGGCTTGAGTAGTCGAGTAAAGGGTGAACTTTGCTGCGCACGCTTGGCCTCGCTGAACCGCGTGCCTTCCAGGTAATTGACCACCGTCACCGGCTGACGCTTGAACAGCTCGCAGGCCTCTTTGGTGATTTTCAGATCCTGCCCCGCCAGCTCCGGGTGCTTGGCCAGGAATGCCTTGGTGTAGCGCTTCATGAAGGGGTAATCCAGCGCCCACCAGGCCAGGCCGAGGAAGGGCACCCAGATCAGTTCTTTTTTCAGGAAGAACTTGAAGAACGGCGTGCGCCGGTTCAGCGCCTGGATCAGCGCCGGGATATCCACCCAGGATTGATGGTTGCTGATGACGAGGTAGGAGGTGTCCCTGCGCAGGTCCTCACCGCCGCGAATATCCCATTGGGTTGGAATGCACAGCGAGAAGATCAGCTTGTCGATCTCGGCCCAGGTCTCGGCGATCCACATCACCGCCCAGGACGCATAGTCACGCGAGCGGCCCGGCGCCACCAGCTTGAGCAAGGCGAAGACCATCAAGGGGCCGATCAGGATCAGCGTGTTGAGTAACAGCAGCAGTGTAACCAGACAGCCGGTGAGCAGGCGGCGCATAAGCAACTCTTGGAATTCTGTGGGCGGGCCATGATAAGCAAGGTGAGTCTAGAGGCCAAATCGCAAAATGCCGCACGAATGTTTCACACTGTGCGCGATATGCTCGCTCAGCCAACTAAGTGCCGTGTTTGCGGTCTAGACTCCGCCCACTTCTTTCGAGGAAATCCTGCCGTGAAATTGCTCCTTGCCGCGTTCGCCCTGGTTGCTGTGCCTGTCATGGCCGCCGAACCGACCCTCTACGGTCGCTACGAATACATCCAGTTGCCGGAGATCGGCCAGACGTTCAAGGCCAAGATGGACACCGGCGCGCTGACCGCCTCGCTGTCGGCGCGCGACATCGAAACCTTTCAGCGCGACGGCGATGACTGGGTGCGCTTCCGCCTCGGCGGTGAAGACGCGGGTAACAAGGTCTATGAGCACAAGGTGTCGCGCATCAGCAAGATCAAGAGCCGCGCCGACGAAGACGATGACAAGGACGAAGCCAGCGTGGCCAAGCGCCCGGTGATCGATCTGGAGATGTGCCTGGGCGACGTCAAGCGCACCGTCGAGGTCAACCTCACCGACCGCAGCAGCTTCAACTACCCGCTGCTGATCGGCGCCAAGGCCCTGCGTGAATTTGGCGCTGCGGTAAACCCGGCACGTCGCTACACTGCCGACAAACCGGACTGCTGATCGAACCCATGCCGCACATCCTGATTGTCGAAGACGAAGCGGCGATAGCCGACACGCTGATCTTTGCCCTGCAAGGCGAGGGCTTCACCACCACCTGGCTGACGCTCGGCCAGGCGGCGCTGGAGCATCAGCGCCAGACCCCGGCTGACCTGATCATTCTCGACATCGGCCTGCCGGACATCACCGGCTTTGAAACCTGCAAGCAATTGCGCCGCTTCAGTGAAGTGCCGGTGATGTTCCTCAGTGCGCGGGATGCGGAGATCGACCGGGTGGTGGGGTTGGAGATCGGTGCCGACGATTATGTGGTCAAGCCTTTCAGCCCGCGGGAAGTGGCGGCGCGGGTCAGGGCGATACTCAAGCGGGTCGGCCCGGGTGTGGCGCCAACCCTGTTCCAAGTGGATCTGGAACGCATGCAGATTCTCTATCGTGGCCAACCCTTGAGCCTCACGCGTCATGAGTTCCGCCTGCTGCAAAGTCTGCTGGACCAACCCGAGCGCGTGTTCAGCCGCGAACAACTGCTGGATGCGGTGGGCGTACCCTTTGATGCCGGTTATGAGCGCAATATCGATAGCCATATCAAGAGCCTGCGCAGCAAGCTCAGGAGTGTGGCGGCGGATGCCGAGCCGATCCAGACCCATCGCGGCCTCGGCTACAGCTACAGCCCGAGCCACAGCTGATGCGCCTTGGGCTGCGGATTTTCCTGGTGTATGCGCTGTTTATCGGCCTGACCGGCTACTTCGTGCTCAACACCGTGATGAAGGAAATCCGCCCCGGCGTGCGCCAGTCCACCGAAGAAACATTAGTGGACACCGCCAACCTGCTGGCTGAAATCCTGCGTGCAGACGTTAAAAACGGCACCCTCGGCCAGAGCCATTGGCCCGAATTGCTCAAGGCTTATGGCAGTCGCCAGCCAGGAGCGACGATCTGGGGCCTGCCGAAAAACCAGGTCAACCATCGCATCTACGTGACCGACGCCACAGGCAGGGTATTGCTCGACTCCAGCGGTGAAGCAGTCGGCCAGGACTATTCGAAATGGAACGACGTGTACCTGACCCTGCGCGGCGAATACGGTGCGCGCTCCACCCGCAGCGACGCAGACGACCCCACCTCATCGGTGATGCACGTGGGGGCGCCGATTCGTGACAACGGGCAGATCATCGGCGTGGTCACCGTAGCCAAGCCCAACAGCTCGTTGCAACCCTACGTGGATCGCACCGAGCGGCGCCTGCTGTGGTACGGCGCCGGGCTGGTCACCCTCGGGCTGCTGTTGGGCGCGCTATTGTCGTGGTGGCTGACGGCGGCCCTCAGACGCCTTACCGCCTATGCCGAAGCCGTGAGCGAGGGCCGCCGCGCCGAGTTGCCGCATTATCGCGGCGGCGAGCTCAAGCAGTTATCCAGCGCCGTGGAACACATGCGCACGCAGCTGGAAGGCAAGGCTTACGTAGAGCGCTACGTGCATACGCTGACCCATGAATTGAAGAGCCCGCTGGCGGCGATTCGAGGTGCGGCGGAGCTGTTGCAGGGCGACATGAGCCGTGAGCAGCAGCAGCGGTTTGTCGGCAATATCGACAGCGAAAGTGCGCGCCTGCAACAGCTGATCGAGCGCCTGTTGAACCTGGCCCAGGTGGAACAGCGCCAAGGTCTGGAAGAGCAGTCGAGCATTTCTTTGGCAGCCCTGGTTGAGGATGTGTTGAAGGCTCAATGTGCGCGGGTCGAAGGCGCCGGCTTGCACGTCGAGCAGGCCATCGCCGCCGATGTGCGGGTATTTGGCGAACCTTTCCTGCTGCGCCAGGCCCTGGGCAACCTGCTCGACAACGCTCTGGATTTCACCCCACCCGGCGGCACGCTGAGGTTCAGCGCGCTGGTGCGGCATCACGAGGTGCAGGTCAGCCTGTTCAACCAGGCGCAGGCGATTCCCGACTACGCCTTGCCGCGCCTGAGCGAGCGTTTCTACTCGCTGCCGCGCCCGGCCAGCGGGCGCAAAAGTACGGGCCTGGGGCTCAACTTTGTCGAGGAGGTGATGAAGCTGCACGGCGGCTCGTTGCAGATCGGCAACGTACCGGGCGGCGTGCAAGCGGTACTGCATCTCCACACAGTCTCCACATTGCCCACATAAATTCCCCATACCGACTGGGCAGACTCTCCCCATCAAAACAGGGAGAGACCCATGAACCGCAACCTGCTTTTCAAATTGGGCGCGATTGCGCTGCTGATCCTGCTGTTGCTGATTCCATTGTTGATGATCAACGGCATCATCAGCGACCGTCAGCAACTGCGCGACGGCGTACTGATGGACATTGCCCGCAGCTCAAGCTTTGCCCAGCGCCTCACCGGGCCGGTGATGGTGGTGCCGTTTCGCAAGACGGTGCGCGAGTGGAAGCTCAATGAGAAGCTCAACAAGCGCTACGAAGAAACCCGTGAAGAACGCGGCCGTCTGTATTTCCTGCCGGACCGTTTTGAGCTCGACGGCAAAGTGCAAACCGAACTGCGTGCGCGGGGCATTTACCAGGCGCGGCTGTTCCATGCCGACAACCGTATCAGCGGGCGTTTCGAGTTGCCGGCGCAGTTGGGGATCACCGAAGACTTTGCCGACTACCGCTTTGAACCAGCGTTTCTGGCGGTGGGGATCAGCGATATTCGTGGTATTGAAAACGCGTTGAAGCTGGAACTGGGCGATCAGCGCCTGGAGTTCTCGCCGGGTTCGCAAGTGGACTGGCTGGGTGAGGGCGTACATGTGACGTTGCCTGCGCAAGACGGCAAGAAAGCGGCCGTGCTGGACTTCGCCTTCGACCTGCGCCTGCAAGGCACCGAACAACTGCAAGTGGTGCCCGTGGGCAAGACCAGCCAGGTATCACTGGCGTCCAACTGGCCGCACCCGAGTTTTATCGGCAACTTCCTGCCGGCTCAGCGTGAAGTTACCGACCAAGGCTTCAGCGCCAACTGGCAGACGTCCTTCTTCTCCACCAACCTGGAACAAGCCCTGCAGAACTGCCTGGACGGGCAAGGCTGTGAGGACTTCAGCAACCGCAGCTTTGGTGTGAACTTCATCGACCCGGTAGACCAGTACCTCAAGAGCGACCGGGCGATCAAATACGCGCTGTTGTTTATCGCGCTGACCTTCGCTGGTTTCTTTCTGTTCGAAGTGCTCAAGAGTCTGGCGGTGCACCCGATTCAGTACGCCTTGGTGGGCGTGGCGCTGGCGTTCTTCTATCTGTTGCTGTTGTCGTTGTCCGAGCATCTGGGCTTTGCCCTGGCCTATCTGATATCGGCCAGCGCCTGTGTGGTGTTGATCGGCTTCTACGTGTGCCATGTGCTGCGCAGCGTCGCCCACGGCCTGGGGTTTTCGGCAGGGTTGGCGGCGTTGTATGGCTTGCTGTACGGCTTGCTCAGTGCCGAGGATTACGCACTGTTGATGGGCTCGCTGCTGCTGTTTGGCCTGCTGGGTACGGTGATGGTGCTGACGCGCAAACTGGATTGGTATGGGGTGGGCAAGCGTAAGGTGGGGGAAGTGCAATGATCGGGCTGCGCGAAGATCAGCAGATGAAAGCGAGGATGGTCAACTTCCTCAATCACACCGCCTCTCACTGTAGGAGCGAGCTTGTGGTGGCGAGCAAGCTTGCTTGCGCTGGGGTGCGAAGCGCCCCTGATAAAGCCGGCTCCAGCTGCGCTGTCGAGCGGGAGCAAGCTCCCTCGCCACAACAAGCTCGCTCCTGCAGGGGGCTGGTCAAACCGGGGGTTGGGTCTGCTGCATCGAAGCCCGCTGGCTGACTTCGGCGTACCAGGCGGCGAGCTTGGGAGTGTCCGAGCGCCACTGAATATCCGGGTGGCGAAAGTCGATATAGCCCAGGGCACAGGCCACGCTGATGGCGGCGACGTCGAAGTGGCTGGCCAGTTCGGCAATGGCGTCCCGCTCCAGCTCGGCGAGGGCGCGGCGGATCTTGTTGCGCTGTTCATCCAGCCAGGGAGCCCAGTGTTTTTCTGGCGGGCGCATGGCGGTCTCGTAACGTACCAGCACGGCGGCATCCATGATGCCGTCAGCCATCGAGGCCAGGGTCAGGCGCCGCCAGCGGGCCGAGCCGTCGCGGGGGATCAGCGGGTTGCCGACATGCTGGTGGTCGAGGTAATCGAGAATCACCCGGCTGTCGTGCAATACCGAGCCGTCGGCCAGGCGCAGGGCCGGGATCTTGCCCACGGGGTTGCCTTGCAGCACTTCGGCATCCGGGTTGACCGGAGTGGGCAGGCACGCGTGCAGGGCCACACGATCCTGCTGGCCGGTCTCGATCAGCAGCACGCGCACTTTACGCACGAAGGGCGAAGCGGGGTTGTGGAACAAGGTCATGCTGGGGGCGGACATGGGCATTCCTCGAGGTGAAGTGTGGCTAGCCTAGAGGGTTGTGCGGTGCCTGGCGAGGGGCCGCGTTGTTTTTGCGGGCCTCATCGCAGGCAAGCCAGCTCCCACATTGGACTGTGTTCACAGGTCAAAATGTGGGAGCTGGCCTGCCTGCGATAGCGACCTCAGGCGCGCCGCTTAACCAACCCCCATACCCCCATCATTGCCGGTATCCCGAGCCCGATCCAACTCAACGAATCCCACCACCCATCGCCCAGCAACGCCGCAAACAACCCGGCGGCACTGAGCAGGCCGATCCCCAGCGGGATGGCAAAGACCTTCCAGACATTCGACTGCCGCGGCTTCATACCTTGGCCGCCTTGCGCCGTACGATCCATAAGTAAATGCCGCTCACCAGCACGATGATGGTCAACACATCCAGCACCGCCCACAGGACCTTCATCGGCATGCCGCCGTAATCACCGAAATGCAGGGGTTGGGACATGCCCATGGCGTCCATGTACCAAGGCCGTTCGGCGATGGCGGTGACGGCCAGGGTGCTGGCGTCGATCAGGACCGGGGTCAGCAAATGGGAGGTCAGGTGGGTGCTGCCCTTCATGAACACGGCGTAGTGATGTTCGCTGGAAAAACGCGTGCCGGGGAAGGCGATAAAGTCTGGCTCCATACCCGGAGCGGCCTGGGCGGCAATGCTCAACAACTCGGTGGCGGGCGCGCGTTGGGTCAGCGGCGGGGCGTTCTTGTAAGGTTCGATCATGGCGCTGAGGCTGTCCTGGCGCCAGGCGGCGATGATCAGGTCGGCGCAGGCGCTGATCACGCCGGTTACCCCCACCACCAACGCCCAGGTCAAAGTGACCACGCCGATCAGGTTGTGCAGGTCGAGCCAGCGCAGGCGAGTGGACTTGTCCTGGCGCACCGTGGCGAACTTCAAGCGACGCATGAACGGCAGGTACAACACCGTGCCCGAGATAATCGCCAGCACAAACAGAAGGCCCATGAACGCCAGCAACAACTTGCCCGGCAACCCGGCAAACATATCCACATGCAGGCGCAGCAGGAACAGGGTCAGCCCGCCATTGGCTGCGGGGGTTTCCACGGCTTGGCCAGTGCGGGCGTCGAGCATGAAGGTGTGCGACGAATTCGGCTCGGTACCGGCTGTGGCGGCCATGATCGCGATCACACCGTTCTTGTCGTCTTCGTCCCAGGCAAGGTACTGCATGGCGTCGCCGGGGCGATGGGCCTGGGCTTTAGCCACAAGCTGCTCAAGGTTGAGCCGGGGCGTATCGGCAGGCATCTGCGCCAGTTCGGGTTCATTGCCCAGCAGGTGGTCGATCTCGTGGTGAAACACCAACGGCAGGCCGGTGAGGGCGAGCAGCAGCAGGAATACGGTGCAGATCAGGCTGGTCCAGGTGTGGATGAAGGACCAGCGGCGGATGGTTTTGCTTTTCATTGTCTAGCCTTCAGATGCACCAAAGCCGCCCTGTTGGGCGGCCTGGTGGTTAGCTCAGCTGATTACCACTGGTAGGTGGCGCTGGCGACTACGCTGCGTTGGTCGCCGAAGTAGCAATAGGAGCCATCGCAGGTGGAAATGTAGTCTTTGTTAAACAGGTTGGTCGCGTTCACTTTCACCGACGCGCCCTTGAGGCTGTTGTCCAGGCGGCCGAGGTCGTAGTGCACCGCGCCGTCGAAGACGGTGTAGGCGTTGGCCTTGCCGGCCCAGGTATTGGCCTGGTCGCCGTAGGTGTTGCCGGTGTAGCGGGCGCCGAAGCCGATACCGAAACCGTCGAGGGCGCCGGTGTGCCAGGTGTAGTCGGTCCACAAGGATGCTTGCTGGGTAGGCATCAGTTGCAGGCGGTTGCCTTTGAATTCGCCTTTTTGCACTTCGGATTTGGCCAACGTGTAGGCGGCGATCACTTTGAGGTTTTCGGTCACGTCAGATACGGCTTCCAGCTCCAGGCCTTTGACTTTCACTTCGCCGGTCTGGTCGGTGACAGACACACCACCGGACTGGAAGCTGCTGACCAGAACGTTTTTCTGGGCCAGGTCATACAGCGCGGCACTGAGTAGCGTGTTCGAACCCGGCGGTTGGTACTTGATCCCCAATTCCCACTGCTTGCCTTCGGTGGGTTTATAGGATTCTGTAGGAGAGGCGCTGGCGTTGCTCGCTGGCTGGAAAGATTCGGCGTAGGAGATATACGGTACGAAGCCCGAGTCGAACACATAGCTCAGTGCCGCGTTACCGCTGAAATTCTTGCTGCGGTCAGTATTGGTCGCGTCGTTTTTGTTGAAGTACGTAGTGCCCTGGTGCACCCAGTCTTCACGGCCCCCCAGGGTCAGGCGCCAGTTATCAAGAGCCATCTGGTCCTGAACGTAGAGACCGGTCTGGATGGTTTTCTGGTTGTAGTCGTAGAAAGCGCTGGAACGGGCGGGGCGTTCAACTGGCGTGGTGTTGACCGGGTTGAAGATGTTGACGCGTCCGGCCTGCCCGTAAATCGACAAGTACGAGGTATCGGTACGCTGGTGGTCAAGCCCGAGTAGAAGGGTGTGGGTGACGTCGCCGGTGGAGAAGTCGGCCTGAAAGTTGTTATCTACCGCCAATTGTCCGATGTTCTCGTCCACATTGGTCGAAGAACGGTCCATATTGCCTTCGGCGTCGACCGGTGCCCAGCCAAAGGCGCCCACGGTCAATTGTTGGAACGACAATTCTGATTTGGTGTAACGCAGATTCTGTTTGAACTGCCAGGTATCGTTGAAGCGGTGCTCGAATGCGTAGCCGAGTGCGTAATAGGTACGGTCGTAGAACTCGTAGTCCGGATCGCCCAGGTTCTTATGATGCGAAACGTCACCCAGTGGCGATTTGATCTTGGTGCCGACTATCGGCAGGAACTGGCTGGTCGCCCCGGTATCGTCACGGGTGAACTGTGACAGCAAGGTCAGCTTGGTATCGGTGTCGATATTCCAGGTCAAGCTCGGTGCGATGTTGTACCGCTTGTTGTCGATGTGATCGACCTGGGTACCGGCATCGCGCACCACGCCGCCAACGCTGTAGAGAAACTGGCCCTCATCATCGATCTTGCCAGTGCTTTCGAAATTGATCTGGCGGTGGTTGTCACTGCCGTATTGCACCTGGATAGCACTGCTCTGTTCGGCGCTGGGACGGCGGCTGACCATGTCCAGCAAGCCACCAGGTGGAGTTTGACCATAAACCGATGAAGCCGGACCGCGCAGCAGGGCGAGGCGGTCGAGGTTCCAGGTTTCGGCTTTCGGGTTGGCGTACACGCCACGGGGCAGTGGCAGGCCATCGAGGAATTGCGTCGGCTCGAAGCCGCGTACGCGCATCCAGTCGTAACGGGTGTCGCTGCCGTAGCTGGCAGACACAATACCGGGCATGTATTTGACCGCATCGTCGAGGTTCTGCACGTTACGGTCCTGCATTTGCTCGCGGGTGGCTACCGAGATCGAGCGTGGTGCCTCGACCAGCGCAGTATCGGTTTTGGTGCCGGCGGCGGTGCGCTTTGCTACATATCCTTCCACCGGCCCCCAAGCGCTTTCATAGCTGCCTTGGCCGGTGATGTTGGTGGTCGGCAAGGCAACGACGCCCTCCGGGACCGGCATCAGGGTGTAAGTGCCCGCACTGCTCTGCTCCAACTGCAACCCCGTCCCCCGCAAGGCTTCCCGCAACGCGCCCTGCGCATCGAACTGGCCTTTGACCGGTGCCGAGGTCTTGCCGGCGGCGAGTTCGGGGTTGAGGGTCAGCGCCAGGCCGGCCTGGCTGGCGATCTGGTTCAGGGTGGTGGCCAGGGGCGCAGCGGGCAGGTTATAGGCGCGCACGCTGGAGGCTTGTTCGGCGGCGATCAGCGGGGTGCTGGCGAGCGGGGCGCTGAGGGCGATCGCCATGGCTAACAGGCTGGGGCGCAACAAGGTGTCTAGCGTGCGGGACATAAGGGCGGCTCCTGAATGGAAATATTTCTCAATTGCCTAGGTGCCGAGCGAGAATCGAAAAGTGATAGGGGTGAGTGAAAATATTTTTCGCAGGTGTGCTTGAGGGCCTCATCGCAGGCAAGCCAGCTCCCACAGTTGAAGGTGTTCGCAATTCGAAATGTGGGAGCTGGCTTGCCTGCGATAGCAATCGCCCAGGCGCTGCAGGACCTAAGGCTTACCCTTGACGGTCACCCACCACGTCGTGTGCTGCTCGATCTGCACCGGCAAAGTCGGCAACAGCGCATTTAATGCCAACGTGGTGTCATGCAGCGGGAAACTGCCGGTGATGCGCAGGTCGGCCACGTTGTTATCCACCCCCAGGTAGCCGGTGCGATAGCGCGCCAACTCCTCGATCACATCCCCCAGCCGAGCGTTGTCCACTACCAGCATGCCGCGCGTCCAGGCATCGGTGGCCGGGGTGACGGCCAGCAACGGGCCAAGGCCGTCGCTGCGCATCAGCACCTGCTGGCCCGCCTTGAACACCTGTTCGTGGTGCAACGCCTCGGGCTGGGCGGCCACGGCTGACTGCAGCACACTCAGGCGCGTAGCGTCGTCTTCGCGCTTGACGATAAACCGAGTACCCAGCGCCCGCAGGCTGCCGTCGCGGGTTTGCACGTAGAAAGGGCGTGAATCGTCGTGGCCGGTTTCGACAAGAATTTCGCCTGCCTGCAACACGATCAAGCGGCGTGTTTCGTCGAAGCGCACATCAATGGCGCTGTGGGTGTTGAGGTTGATCCGCGTGCCATCCGCCAGCTTCAGCGTGCGCTGTTCACCGGTGGCGGTGCGCTGGTCGGCCAGCCAATAGTGAATAGGCACGTAACGCTCACCGGCAAACAGCGCCAGGCCGCACACCAGCACGATACTGGCCAAGCCCCGGCCCAGTTTGCGCACGCGCTGGCGAATGCCGTGGCGCGACTGCAGCAGCGCCGCCCGAGCCGGGCCCGAGGCCACACTGAAACGCTGGTCGAGCATGCCCAACTGGCGCCAGGCGCGGGCGTGTTCCTCATCACTGGCCAGCCACTTGCTGAACTCTTCCTGTTCCACCGCGCTGCCGTCGCCCGAGTCGAGGGACAGCTGCCAGGCAATCGCGGCATCCAGCACGCGCGACGACACCGGTTTGGAGCCGATCGCGGTCACGACGGCTCGCCATACAGTGCGATGTAGCACTGGCGAATGCCCTGGGCCAGGTATTGGCGCACGCGGGGCACCGACACGCCCAGGCGCTGGGCGATTTCGGCATGGCCCAGGCCGTCGAGGCGGTTATAGAGGAACGCGGCGCGGGCCTTGCTCGACAGTTTGCCGAGCAGGCGGTCGATGGCCTTGAGGTCTTCGAGGATCAGTTGCTGGGCTTCCGGCGAAGGCTGTTCGCTTTCCGGGATCAGCATCAATTCGGTGAGGTAGGCCTGTTCCAGGGCCGCACGTCGGAAATAGTCGAACAGCAAACCCTTGGCGATGGCCACCAGGAACGCCCGCGGTTCGCGGGGCTCGCGCAACTCGTCACGGCCCAGCAGGCGCATGAAGGTGTCCTGGCTCAGGTCTTCGGCGCGGCTTGGGCACCCCACGTTGCGTCGCAGCCAAGCCAACAGCCAGCCACGGTGGTCGCGATATAACGCACCAACAAGCTCACTGCGTGGGGTCTGGACCGACGACAAGGCATCACCGAATAAACAAGAGGTTTAAACTAACGAGAATTATTCGCGATTGTCGCAGAGGCGTGGGGTGGGCGCAATTGGCGTCTGTCGGGTGATCGTTCCCACGCTCGGCGTGGGAATGCATCCCGCGATGCTCCGCGTCGGGCGCGAAGCGTTAAAGGGAAGGGGACTGTTTGCGCCGTTTCCATTGGGCCAAACGCTCTTGCAGCGTCTGGGGCGTGTCTATCTGTTGCTGCCGCGCACGGCTGAACAGGATCAGCATCAGCTCTGCCGTCGCCAGTGCATCGGCGCTGGCATGGTGGCGTTCGCCAGCCTGTAGCCTGAAGTGGTTGAGCCAATCATCCAGCCCGGCCTCGCGGATATGCGCCTCAGGGCACAACAGCGGAGCCAGGTCTGCCACATCCAGGAATGGATGGGCCAGGCGATACCCCAGGCTGTCCTTGAGCGCCCGGCACAGCATGTGTTGATCAAACGGCGCATGAAAAGCCAGCAGAGGGCTGTCGCCCACGAACGCCATGAAATCCAGCAACGCCTCGGCCGGGTCGCTGCCGGCGGCAATTGCACTGGGCCCCAACCCGTGGATCAGCACACTGGGGCTGAGCTTGGTGTCGGTGCGCTGCAGGGTGCGTTCGAACAGTTGGGAGAAATCCACCGCACCGTCTTCGATGACCACGGCGCCGATGGACAGCACCTGGTCGCGGTGAAGGTTCAGGCCGCTGGTTTCCAGGTCCACCACTACCCAGCGCTGGCTGCGCAATGGGCCGTTGCCCAGTTCGGCGGGCTTGGGTAAATGCTCCAGGCGCTGCTGTTGCGCAGCGTTGAGCCCGGGCTTTTTCGCGCGCAGCCAGCCAAACAAACTCATAGCTGATACCGCAAGCTCAGGCTGCTTTGCAGGCGTTGGGCCTGGCGCAGGGACTCACGCAGGATGCGCCGGTCCAGGTGGTTGAGGCTGTCGGGGTCGACGCGGTTGGAATAGGGCAGGTTCTCGCGGGTCTGCAATTGGTGCTGCTGCATGCGGGTCTGCTGGATAAAGTGGTAGGCCTCTTCATAGGCGGCGCCATCCAGGGGTTCGATCACGGCCTTATCCACCAACTGGCGCAGGCGTTCCAGGGTGTTGTTGGCGTGGATGCCATTGGCCAGGGCCAACAGGCGCGCGCCATCTACAAAAGGCGTAAGGCCCTGCACCTTGAGGTCGAGGGTGGCCTTTTCGCCATTTTTGCGGGTCAGCACGAACTCGCGAAAACGCCCTACCGGCGGGCGTCGTAGTAGCGCGTTTTCGGCCAGCATGCGTTGGAACAAGCGGTTATCCGCCACCTGATCGAGAATGCCCTGGCGCAGTTGCTCGCAACCGCGCTCTTCGCCCCACACCACGCGCAAGTCAAAATAGATGCTTGAGCCCAGCAGGTTTTCCGGCGTCGCCTCACGAATGAACGCGCCGAAGCGCCGCGCCCACTCCACGCGGGACAAGCACAGCTCGGGGTTGCCGGCCATGATATTGCCCTTGCACAGGCTGAAGCCGCACAGCGCCAGGCTTTGGTTGATGTGCTGCGCCAGCGGTAGCAAGAGCTCACGCCTGTCGGCGGCTTCGACGGCGTCCTTGGCCTCGAACAGGATGCCGTTGTCCTGGTCGGTGTACAGCGTTTGTTCGCGGCGGCCTTCGCTGCCAAAACACAGCCAACTGAAGGGCACGCCGGGGTCGCCTTTTTCCGCGAGGGTCAGCTCGATCACCCGGCACACGGTGTGGTCGTTGAGCAGCGTAATGATGTGGGTGATCTGGGTGGATGAGGCGCCATGGGCGAGCATGCGCTCCACCAACTGGCCGATTTCACCGCGAATCGCCACCAGGTTTTCCACCCGGGGCGCGTTGCGGATGGTGCGGGCCAGGTGCACCAGGTCCACACGCTGCAAGGAAAACAAGTCACGCTCGGAGACCACGCCACACAGGCGCTGGTCTTGCACCAGGCACACATGGGCGATATGCCGTTCGGTCATGGCGATGGCCGCGTCGAACGCGCTGTGCTCCGGGCTCAAGTAAAACGGCGCCTGGGTCATGTGCCCGGCAATGCTCTGGCTGAAGTCGCTGGTGCCATCGGCGACCACCTGGCGCAGATCGCGCAGGGTGAAGATGCCCAGGGGCGCCTTGTGTTCGTTGACGATCACAATGCTGCCGACTTGCTGTTCGTGCATCAAGGTCACCGCTTCGCGCAACGGTGTGTGCGGGCTGCAGGTGACCGGGTGGCGCATGGCCAATTCACCCAGGCGGGTATTCAAGGAATATTGGGTGCCGAGGGTTTCCACGGCTTTTTGCTGTACCTGCTGGTTGACCTGGTCGAGCAGGCTGCTGACCCCGCGCAAGGCGAAATCACGAAACGGGCTGGACAGGGCGAACAGCTTGATAAAGGCCGGTTTGTTCAATTGCAGGCAAAAGGTGTCTTCAGCGGCTTTGTGTTCTGTACGGGTCGCGCGCTCACCCAGCAAGGCGGCGAGGGGGAAGCATTCGCCGGTGGCGATTTCAAAGGTGGTGTCTGCCGAGTCTGGCCGCTCACCCACGACCCGCCCCTGCTTGACGATATAAAAGTGCTCGACCGGGCCGCCCGACGGTTTGAGGATGCTGTCGCCGGGGCCGTAGAAACGCAGTTGGCACTGTTCCACCAGGAAAGCCAGGTGCGCCTGTTCCATCTGGTTGAACGGCGGGAAGCGTTGCAGGAATTGCAGGGTGCCGTGGATGTTCTGCAACACAGCGGTTTTACCCGCCTGTGCGAATGCATCAGCTTTACTCATAACAGTGACCGCAGTGTTTTTGTCGTTATCGTGCTGCATGGTCGACTCCTGCGCAGTGGGTGCCCATTGGACGTAAGTCTAGGTCGAGGAATACCGCGCAAAACTAGGGAAAAACCTTACATGACAATCGTCCAAAACCCGTAGAAAGCCCACTAGGCAAACTTTCCGACGAAGTGCACATTGTTCGCCCTTCCGCAGATGTCTGACGAGTGTGCTGGGAGATTGATGAGAACTGCTGAGAAACGTATGTCCGACCACGATATTTTGAGTGATGCCGAGCGCGAGGCGCTGAGCGCCGTGATGCTGGAGCCCGATTTACCCCCCCAACGCGTTTTGATCGTGGACGACGACAAGGACGCGCGTGAATTGCTGGCGGAAATCCTTGGGCTCGATGGTATTCGCTGCATGACTGCCGAAAGTGGCGAGGCTGCGTGGGATTTGTTGAAGACGAGCAGTTCCATCGGTTTGCTGATCACCGACCTGCGCATGGCGCCCAGCAATGGCCTGGAATTGATCCGCCAGGTGCGTGAGTCCACCCGTGCGGCGTTGCCGATCATCATCATGTCTGGAGACGCGGAAGCGCCGGATGTGATTGATGCGATGCATTTGAGCGTGGTGGATTTCTTGCTCAAGCCGATTGATAGCGTGAAGTTGGCGAAGTTGGTAAAGCGGGAGTTGGGGATGGTGCCCTGAGTGTGGGGTGACTGGCCTGGCCTCTTCGCGGGCAAGCCCGGCTCCCACATTTGAAATGCATCCCCCTGTGGGAGCTGGCTTGCCTGCGATTCAGGCAACGCGGTCTAACTGACACACCTGATAAAAAAGCCCCGATCTTCGATCAGGGCTTTTTTCCATTACAGGCCGTTCTTGGCCTTGAACTCCCGACGCCTGCGATGCAACACCGGCTCGGTATAGCCATTGGGCTGCTTGGTCCCTTCAATCACCAACTCCACCGCTGCCTGGAACGCGATGTTGCTGTCGAAGTCCGGAGCCAGTGGGCGGTACAACGCATCCCCGGCATTCTGGCGGTCCACCACCGGCGCCATGCGCTTGAGGCTGTCCATCACTTGAGCTTCGTTGACGATGCCGTGGCGCAGCCAGTTGGCGATGTGCTGGCTGGAAATGCGCAGGGTGGCGCGGTCTTCCATCAGGCCGACATCGTTGATGTCCGGCACCTTGGAGCAGCCCACACCCTGGTCGATCCAACGCACCACATAGCCGAGGATGCCCTGGGCGTTGTTGTCCAGTTCGTTGCGGATCTCTTCTTCGGACCAATCGGTGTTGCTGGCCAGAGGAATGGTGAGGATATCGTCCACCGAAGCGCGCTCGCGCTTGGCCAGTTCGGCCTGGCGGGCAAACACATCAACCTTGTGGTAGTGCAACGCATGCAGGGCCGCAGCGGTCGGCGACGGTACCCAGGCGGTGTTGGCACCGGCCAACGGATGGGCGATTTTCTGCTCAAGCATCAGAGCCATCAGGTCGGGCATGGCCCACATGCCTTTACCGATCTGTGCACGACCTTGCAGGCCGGTGCTCAGGCCGATATCGACGTTCCAGTTCTCATAGGCGCCGATCCATTTTTCCGCCTTCATGGCCGCCTTGCGCACCATCGCGCCGGCTTCCATGGAGGTGTGGATTTCATCGCCGGTACGGTCGAGGAAACCGGTGTTGATAAACACCACACGCTCGCTGGCCGCCTTGATGCAGGCCTTGAGGTTGACCGTGGTGCGGCGCTCCTCGTCCATGATCCCGACCTTGAGGGTATTGCGCGCCAGGTTCAGCACCTCTTCGATGCGACCGAACAGTTCGTTGGTGAACGCGGCTTCTTCCGGGCCGTGCATCTTCGGTTTCACGATGTACACAGAACCGGTACGGCTGTTCTTGCGGGTGTTGTTGCCGTTGAGGCTGTGGATCGCCGCCAGGCTGGTGATCAGGCCGTCGAGGATGCCTTCGGGTACTTCGTTGCCGTCTTTATCGAGGATCGCGTCGATGGTCATCAAGTGGCCAACGTTGCGCACGAACAACAGCGAACGGCCGTGCAGGGTCACGTCGCTGCCATCCACGCCGGTGTAGACGCGGTCAGGGTTCATGGTGCGGGTGAAGGTCTGGCCGCCCTTGGCCACTTCTTCGGCCAGGTCGCCCTTCATCAGGCCGAGCCAGTTGCGGTAGATCACCACTTTGTCATCGGCGTCGACGGCGGCCACAGAGTCTTCGCAGTCCATGATGGTGGTCAGCGCGGCTTCCATCAGCACGTCTTTGACGCCTGCGGCGTCGGTTTGGCCGACTGGGGTGCTGGCGTCGATCTGGATTTCGAAGTGCAGGCCATTGTGCTTGAGCAGGATCGCAATCGGCTCGGCCGCAGGGCCCTGGAAACCGATCAACTGGGCATCGTCACGCAGGCCGCTGTTGCTGCCGCCTTTGAGGCTGACGATCAGCTTGCCATCGACGATTTTGTAGCCGGTGGAATCGACATGGCTGCCGGCGCTGAGCGGTGCGGCCTCGTCGAGGAAAGCGCGGGCGAAGGCAATCACCTTGTCGCCACGCACTTTGTTATAGCCCTTGCCCTTCTCGGCGCCGTTGGCTTCGCTGATGGCGTCGGTGCCATAGAGCGCGTCGTACAGCGAGCCCCAGCGCGCATTCGAGGCATTGAGGGCGAAGCGGGCGTTCATCACCGGCACGACCAGCTGTGGGCCGGCCATGCGTGCGATCTCATCATCGACGTTTTGGGTCGAGGCCTCAAAGTCTGCGGCTTCTGGCAACAGGTAGCCGATGTCTTGCAGGAAGGCTTTGTAGGCCACCGGGTCATGGGCCTGGCCGGCGTGGGTCTGGTGCCAGGTATCGATCCGCGCCTGGAAGTCGTCGCGTTTGGCGAGTAGGGCTTTGTTCTTCGGGGCCAGGTCATGGATGACCTTGTCGGCACCGGCCCAGAACTGGTCGGCAGTGATGCCGGTACCGGGAATGGCTTCGTTGTTCACGAAGTCGAACAGGACTTTGGCGACCTGCAGGCCACCGACTTGAACGTGTTCAGTCATTGCTTGCCTCACTCTGCGGAGCTTATGCGCTTTATCAGATTTTCATTATGTAGTGCACGGTTGGGCATACTACATGATGACTTGCGGTTGTGAAAATTAGACTAAATACGTCGTTTAGCGACCCACTTTGGTCGT
Source organism: Pseudomonas sp. KT_2_4 (assembly GCF_041410225.1). Classification (NCBI taxonomy): domain Bacteria; kingdom Pseudomonadati; phylum Pseudomonadota; class Gammaproteobacteria; order Pseudomonadales; family Pseudomonadaceae; genus Pseudomonas; species Pseudomonas sp. KT_2_4. The sequence continues at coordinate 3,278,203 of NZ_CP166962.1, read as the reverse complement.
ACGGTCACAGCGGAGAACCAGATGTTCTCAAAAAACTATTGGATTGTTCCAGATAAATATAAAAATGGTACACGATTTGTCTGGGGGAGCTGGCTTGCCTGCGATGGACGTTGACGATCACGCGTCCCTTCTGGATAAACGCGGCATGTCTATAATCGAGGATCAACCAACCGAGGGACTGCGCCATGGACCATCTTGTACTCACTATTATCGCCGCCGACAAACCCGGCCTGGTTGAACGCATCGCGCAGAACATTGCCAGTCATGGTGGTAACTGGCTGGAAAGCCGCATGGCGCACATGGCCGGGCAGTTTGCCGGGATCCTGCGGGTGAGCGTGCCGAGCGAGCAGCGCCAGGCATTGGTGGGGGCATTGGAGGATTTATCCACCCATGGCATTCGCGTGTTGGTGGGTGAGGGCAGCAGCGGCCAGGCATCGGCGTCCAAGCCGATCCTGATGACCCTGGTGGGCAATGACCGCTCGGGCATCGTGCGTGAGATCACCGCGCTGCTGAGCCAGCAGGGCGTCAACCTGGAACGCCTGAGCACCGATGTGCGCCCGGCGCCCATGAGCGGTGATCCGCTGTTCAACGCCGAGGCGTTGTTGCAAGTGCCGGCCACGCTATCGCTGGAAACCCTGCAAGAGGCTTTGGAAACCTTGGCCGATGACTTGATGGTGGAGTTGCGTCAGGAGGAATAACGATCCGCAAGGTTATGCAGGGAAATCTTGCATGGGCCTGTGGATAACCTGTAGAGACCCGACGCCAGGCCACGTCCGCCGGCCTTCTGCGCAAGTTGAGCAAAAAACGAGCAGTTTCAAGGGCTTGTGCACAAATGGCGGGGATCAGGTTGTGGATAACCTTGGGGTCGAACGCTACAAGCCACGAAAGCCGTGGCTTGTAGAGGTTTGTACGTTATTTGATCAGCGTTTACGCACGGTCAGCCAGGCATCCAGGCTGTACACCACCAACCCGGCCCAGATAAAGGCGAAGGCGACCAAGGTGCTCGGCGCCAGGTGTTCACCGAACAACAGCACGGCTTCGAGCAACACCAGCGTCGGCGCCACATACTGCAAAAAGCCCAGGGCGGTGTAGGGCAAATGCCGTGCAGCGGCGTTGAAGCACACCAGGGGAATCAGCGTCACCGGGCCTGCGGCCACCAGCCACCAGGCCTCTGAGGTGCTCCAGAACGCCAGTTGCGCGCTGTGGGCGGTCGGGTTGAACAACAACCAGGCGACGGCAACGGGTACCAGCATCCAGGTTTCCACCACCAGCCCTGGCAGCGCCTTGACCGGCGCCTGCTTGCGGATCAAACCGTAGAAGCCAAACGTCAGCGCCAGCGCCAGCGACACCCACGGCAGGCTACCGACTTGCCACACCTGCTGCGCCACACCTATCGCTGCCAACCCCACCGCTACCCATTGCAAACGGCGCAAGCGCTCGCCGAGGATCAGCATGCCCAGCAGCACATTCACCAGCGGGTTGATGTAGTAACCCAGGCTCGCTTCAAGCATGCGCCCGGTGTTCACCGACCACACATAGGTCAGCCAGTTAGCGGCGATCAACGAACCGCTGAGGGCCAGGATCGCCAGGCGCTTGGGGTTGTCGCGCAGTTCGCGAAACCAGCCGGGATGTTTCCACACCATCAGCAACAGCCCACCGAACAGGGCCGACCACAACACGCGGTGCACGATGATCTCGGCGGCGGGCACGCTGGCGATGGCTTTGAAGTAGAGCGGGAACAGACCCCAGATGACATAGGCGCTCAGGCCCAGGATGTACCCCTTGCGGGGGTTGGCGGCTTGCATTGCAGAATCCTTGCTCAGGCAGCTAACAAAGCGCAATTGTAAGGATATTTGTCAGACAACGCTCGTTCCCACGCTCTGCGTGGTAACGCCGCCTTGGACGCTCTGCGTCTGCTCTTAAATCGTGACGCGGAGCGTCACAGGATGCGCGCCCACGCAGAGCGTGGGGGCGAGCATGGACAGCCAGCTCCCACAGGAGGCAGGGCCAGGTCAGAAGAGCTTCAGCGGTTCTTCATTGAGCGCCGACAGTTGCTCGCGCAACGCCAGCACCTGGTCACCCCAATACCGTTCGCTGCCAAACCACGGAAAGCTATGGGGAAACGCCGGGTCGTCCCAGCGTCGTGCGAGCCAGGCACTGTAGTGCATCAAGCGCAGGGCGCGCAGCGGCTCGATCAGCGCCAGTTCGCGCGGGTCGAAGTCGTGGAATTCCTGATAGCCGTCCATCAGCTCCGAGAGCTGGCCGAGGCATTCCTGGCGGTCACCAGCCAGCATCATCCACAGGTCTTGCACCGCTGGGCCCATGCGGCAGTCATCCAGGTCGACGATATGGAACATCTCGTCGCGGCACATCATGTTGCCGGGGTGGCAGTCACCGTGCATACGGATGTTCTTGTGCGGCGTGGCCTTGTAAACCTCTTCCACACGCTTGAGCAGGTCGCGGGCCACGGACTCGTAGGCCGGCAACAGGCTTTTGGGAATGAAGTTGCCTTCAAGCAAGGTGGTGAGGGAGTCGTGACCGAAATTCTTCACCCCCAGGGCTTCGCGGTGTTCGAACGGGCGGGTGGAGCCCACCGCGTGCAAACGCCCCAGCAGTTGCCCGAGCCGGTAAAGCTGATCGAGGTTGCCTGGCTCCGGCGCCCGGCCGCCACGGCGGGGGAACAGGGTGAAGCGGAAACCTGCATGTTCGAACAGGCTCTCGCCGTTGTGGACCAAGGGGGCGACCACCGGTACATCGCACTCGGCCAGTTCGAAGGTGAAGCGGTGTTCTTCCAGGATCGCCTCGTTGGTCCAGCGCTGGGGGCGATAGAACTTGGCGATCAGCGGTTCGGCGTCTTCGATGCCCACTTGGTACACGCGGTTTTCGTAGCTGTTGAGCGCCAGAACCCGCGCGTCGCTGAGGAAACCGATGCTTTCGACGGCGTCGAGCACCAGGTCTGGGGTGAGTGTTTCAAACGGGTGGGCCATGCGAACTCCTGCGCGCAGCAGGGCGCCGCGTCCGGCCGGGTATGGTAACAGCATAGATAGCCGGTGGTTGTGCGGACGCCTTCGCAGGCAAGCCAGCTCCCACAGTGGCATGTATTTACACATCGAAATGTGGGTGCTGGCTTGCCTGCGATAGCGGTCTATCAGGCGCCTACGATCCCGCCATCATCCCGCCGAATCGCCATCACCGAAGACCGGGGTTTGCCATTGGGCAGGTGTTCCGGCCAGGTCGAACCACCGGTTTCCCCTGGGTGCTGAATGCCCACGAACAAGGTTTTCTGGTCCGGCGAAAAGCTGATCCCCGTCACTTCACACGCCACCGGCCCCACCATGAAGCGACGGATTTCACCCGTGCTCGGGTCGGCGCACAGCATCTGGTTATTGCCCATGCCCGCAAAGTCGCCGGCGTTGCTGTAGTCGCCATCGGTCAGGATCCACAGGCGCCCGGCTTTGTCGAAGCCCAGGCCGTCGGGGCTGTTGAACATGTTTTGCGGGTTGATGTTGGACGAGCCGCCCTTGGGGTTACCGGCATGCACGCCGGGGTTGCCGGCCACCACGAACAGGTCCCAGGTGAAGTCCGTGGCACCGTGGTTATCGGCGTCGGCTTTCCAGCGCAGGATCTGGCCGTAGACGTTTTTCTCCCGTGGGTTGGGGCCGCCCACCGGCTGGCCCTCTTCGCCGCGCTTGGCGTTGTTGGTCAGGGTGCAATAGACCTGGCCATCGGTAGGGCTGACCACGATCCATTCCGGGCGGTCCATGCGTGTGGCTTTCACCACGCTGGCGGCCAGGCGCGCATGAATCAGCACCTCGGCCTGGTTAGCGAAACCGCTGCTGGCGTCAATGCCGTTTTTGCCATGGGTGAGTTCGACCCACTGGCCTTTGCCCTTGGGATGGTCGGCGTTGCCGTCGCCCGCGTCGAAGATCGCCACGTACAAGGTGCCGTGGTCGAGCAGGTCTTTGTTGGCCTTCGGGTTGTTGTGGTTGATCTGATCGCGGCTGACGAACTTGTAGATGAATTCACCGCGTTCATCGTCGCCCATGTACACCACGGCGCGGCCGTCACGGGTTTCGGCGAGGGCCGCGTTCTCGTGCTTGAAGCGGCCCAAGGCCGTGCGTTTTACCGGGGTGGATTGCGGATCGAACGGGTCGATTTCCACCACCCAACCATGGCGATTGAGTTCGTTGGGGTTCTTGGCCATATCAAAGCGCGGGTCGTGCTGATGCCAGTTGATGTCCTTGCTCGCGGCCACCACGCCGTAGCGCTTCTGCCCTGCGTCGAAGGTTTGCTGCGGGTTGCTGCTGCCGAAGCAGTCGGTGAAGTTTTCTTCGCAGGTCAGGTAGGTGCCCCACGGGGTCTTGCCGTTGGCGCAGTTCTGGAACGTGCCGAGGACTTTTTTGCCGGTCTTGTCGGCGGTGGTTTTCAGCCAGTCATGGCCGGCGGCAGGGCCACTCAAACGGATCGGCGAATTGCCGTGGATGCGCCGGTTGTAGCGTGAATCCTGGACGAATTGCCAGGTGTCGCCCTTGCGGCGTACTTCGATCACCGACACGCCTTCGCTGGCCAGGGCCTTGCGCACGTCTTCGGCCGATTGTGGCGCGCCGCCGTGGGCGTAGAGGTAGCGATAGTTGGTGTATTCGTTGTTGATCGCCATCAGCGCGCGGTTGTCGTCACCGGGGAATGGAAACAGGCTCATGCCGTCGTTGTTGTCGCCGAACTGTTGTTCCTGAGCCTTGGCGGTGCCATGGCCGGACGGGTCGAAAGCCGGGGCGTTCTTGTGCAGGGGCTGGCCCCAACTGATCAACACCGAAGCACTGTAGCCCGGTGGCAGGGTGATGGTGTCGCTGGTGGCGGCGGCGATGCTGGTGAACCCCAGCAACGGGCTGGCGGTAGCGGCATTCACGGCCAGGGCGCTGCGGCTCAGCAGGTTGCCGCCGAGGAACATCGCGGCGCCGCACAGGGCGCCTGCGCCGATAAAGCGACGGCGGGTCAGGCCCACCATCTGTTCAAGGTCGGTGGCTTGGTTTTCTTCTAATAGGCTCATCACAGGCTCCTTAAGGTTTTTGCAGACACCTTAAGCAGCGCTTGTGACCGAATTGTTGCAGCTTGAAGACGCGCGCCCGTTACACCGGGGTGCCAAGCAATACATGGCTGGGTGCAAACTGCACGCGGATCTGCTGGCCCTGCACTGCATCAATGGCCTTGAGCGCGACGGGCGGCGCCAGCGCGCACAACACTTGGCCGTTGGGCAGGGCAATACGCACCTCGCTGGGGCCGTCTTCGGCGGCGAGAATGGTCTCGATCCTGCCTTCCAGGCAATTGTGTCCAAGTGTTTCAGCTTGCCCGTCCACCAGTAATTCAAGCCACCCGGCCTTGATCAGGGCCACTACTTCCACGCCGGTCTGCAGTTCCAGGCGCAGGGTGCTGTCGTGGGTGATCTGTGCGTCGAGGTGCAGGCCGCCGGCCAATTGCAGGCGGATCATGTCGTTGTGGCCATGGCTCTCTATGGTGCTGACCTGGCCGTGCAATTGGTTGCGCGCGCTGGTGCGCAGCATCAAGCGGCCCAGCAGGTTGAAGTCGCTGGCCGCTTCGTCCGAGCCAAGGATCTCGGCCTGAAGCAGTTGCAGGCGCTGATAAAGGCGCAGGACCCGTTCCCCTTCCTGCGTCAGTTTGGCGCCGCCACCGCCCTTGCCACCGACGCTGCGTTGCACCAGCGGTTTTTGCGCCAGGTTGTTCAGCTCATCAATGGCGTCCCAGGCGGCCTTGTAACTCAACCCGGCACTCTTGGCCGCACGGGTGATGGAGCCCTGCTCGGCGATATGCCCCAGCAAGGCAATACGCTGGGGGCGGCGGATGATGTGTTGGCTGAGAGGGCTGGGCACAGACATGGCAGATACGCTTGGGTGAGATGCGCCGACGTTGCCGCGCTGGCGCAGGGGAGTCAAGTCAGCTGCCGGGTTTGGGCGTACGGGCCAGGCAATACACGTCCACCTGGCGCGCGCCGGCGTTTATCAACAAGCGCGCCAGGCTGTGGGCGGTGGCGCCGGTGGTGAGGACGTCGTCTACCAGCGCCAGATGTTGCCCGGCAACCTGAATGCCGGGGGCCAGTGCGAAGGCGTTGAGCAGGTTGCGTTTGCGGGTCTTGGCATCGAGGTCTTGCTGCGCCACGGTTTCATGGGGGCGTAATAGCGCGTATTCATCAAAGGGAATGTCAAGGGCGTGACTGAGCCAGCGGGCCAGCATCAACGCTTGATTGAAGCCGCGTTCGCGCAGGCGTTTACGCGCCATGGGCACGGGCAGCAGGCAGTCGGGGCGCTCCAGTTCGGCGTTATCGAAGCGATGCTGCAAATGCTGCCCCAGCAGGCGCGCCAACAGATGCCCCAGCGGCCAACGCGCCTGATGCTTGAAGCGGCTGATCAGGGTGTCCACTGGAAAGCTATAGGTCCATGGCGCGATCACTTGGTGAAAGGCCGGAGGCTGTTTTTGGCACTGGCCGCAGATCAACCCATCCATGGGCAAGGGCAGTGCGCAGCGCTCGCATTGTTCCATCAGCCATGGCAATTCTGTTTCGCAGGCGTTGCACACGTCCTCGGCCGAGTCGGTGCACTCATCGCAAATCAAACAGGCCTGTATGCTTTTTAACCAGATGTAAACTTGGTGTTTGTGCTCAGGTTGACAGTGCATGAATCTTCCTTAAATATGCCGAGCATCCGTGTCGTGCCTGTGGATATTGCCGTTCCCACAGCGCTTGCCAAAGCATAATCAAGGAATCGCCCATGAGCGCCAGCACCTCTGCCACCCTGCGTCACGATTGGTCTTTAGCTGAAGTCAAAGCCCTGTTCGTGCAGCCCTTCAACGACCTGTTGTTCCAGGCGCAGACCGTGCACCGCGCGCATTTCGACGCCAACCGCGTGCAGGTCTCGACCCTGCTGTCGATCAAGACCGGCGCCTGCCCGGAAGATTGCAAATATTGTCCGCAGTCGGGCCACTACAACACTGGCCTGGAAAAAGAGAAGTTGATGGAGGTGCAGAAGGTCCTCGAGGAGGCCGCTCGTGCCAAGGCCATCGGTTCGACGCGTTTCTGCATGGGTGCGGCATGGAAACATCCGTCGGCCAAAGACATGCCCTACGTGCTGGAAATGGTCAAAGGCGTGAAGGCCATGGGCCTGGAAACCTGCATGACCCTCGGTCGCCTCGACCAGGACCAGACCGAAGCCCTGGCCCAGGCCGGCCTTGACTACTACAACCACAACCTCGACACCTCGCCGGAGTTCTACGGCTCGATCATCACCACCCGCACCTACAGCGAGCGCCTGCAAACCCTGGCCTATGTGCGTGATTCGGGGATGAAGATCTGCTCGGGCGGTATCCTCGGCATGGGCGAGTCCCTCGACGACCGTGCCAACTTGCTGATCCAACTGGCCAACCTGCCGGAGCATCCGGAGTCGGTGCCGATCAACATGCTGGTGAAGGTAGCGGGCACGCCGTTGGAAAACGCCGATGACATCGACCCCTTCGATTTCATCCGTATGCTGGCGGTGGCGCGCATCCTGATGCCGCAGTCCCATGTGCGCCTGTCGGCCGGCCGCGAAGCCATGAACGAGCAGATGCAGGCCCTGGCGTTTTTTGCCGGCGCCAACTCGATCTTCTACGGCGACAAACTGCTGACCACCGCTAACCCCCAGGCTGACAAGGACATGCAACTGTTCGCACGCCTGGGCATCCTGCCCGAAGCCCGTGAAGAGCATGCCGATGAAGTGCACCAGGCGGCGATCGAGCAGGCGTTGGTGGAGCAAAAGAGCAGCGAGCAGTTCTACAACGCTGTGGTGTAACCACCTTTGGAATGCATTCCAGCTCCTCCAGTGGATTGAGTTGAACCTGTTAAATCGAGGCCAGCATGTCTTTCGATCTCGCCGCGCGCCTCGCTGTTCGCCGTGCCGACCATCTTTACCGCCAGCGCCCCTTGCTGCAGAGCCCCCAAGGCCCGCATGTGGTGGTGGACGGGCAACCGTTGTTGGCCTTCTGCAATAACGATTACCTGGGCCTTGCCAATCACCCGCAAGTGATCGAAGCCTGGCGCGCCGGTGCGTCCCGCTGGGGCGTGGGCGGTGGCGCTTCGCATTTGGTGGTGGGCCACGCCACACCGCACCATGAGCTGGAAGAAGGTCTGGCTGACTTGACCGGTCGCCCGCGTGCCTTGCTGTTCACCACCGGCTACATGGCCAACCTTGGCGCGGTCACGGCGCTGGTGGGGCAGGGCGATACGGTATTGGAAGACCGGCTTAACCACGCGTCCTTGCTGGATGCTGGTTTGCTGTCCGGTGCGCGTTTCAACCGCTACCTGCATAACGACGCAGGCAGCCTGGCCAAGCGCCTGGAGAAAGCCACCGGCAATACCTTGGTGGTCACCGACGGTGTGTTCAGCATGGATGGCGACCTCGCCGACCTGCCCGCGCTGGCCCGTGAAACCCGGGCCAAAGGTGCCTGGCTGATGGTGGATGACGCCCATGGCTTCGGCCCGCTGGGCGCCAATGGCGGCGGTATCGTCGAGCATTTCGGCTTGAGCCAGGACGACGTGCCCGTGCTGGTTGGCACCTTGGGCAAAGCGTTCGGCACCGCCGGGGCCTTCGTGGCCGGCAGTGAGGACTTGATCGAGAGCCTGATCCAATTCGCCCGCCCGTATATCTACACCACCAGCCAACCACCGGCACTGGCCTGCGCCACCCTCAAAAGCCTGGAACTGCTGCGCAGCGAACATTGGCGACGCGAGCACCTCAACGCGTTGATCCGCCAGTTCCGTCATGGCGCCGAGCAGATCGGCCTGGGCTTGATGGACAGCTTTACGCCGATCCAACCGATCCTGATTGGCGACAGCGCCCGGGCACTGCGCCTGTCGCAGATGCTGCGCGAGCGTGGCTTGATGGTGACTGCCATTCGCCCACCGACCGTGCCCGCCGGCAGTGCCCGTCTACGGGTGACATTGACGGCGGCCCACAGCGAGGCGCAGGTGCAGCTATTGTTAGATGGGTTGCAAGCGTGTTTTCGCTTGTTAGACGCCTCGGAGCCCGGCCATGCGTAATCGACTGATATTGCTACCGGGCTGGGGCCTGGGTGTGTCCCCGCTGGAGCCGTTGGCCGCTGCGCTGCACGGCCTGAACGAGCATTTGCAGGTACAGATCGAACCCTTGCCGGCGCTGCAAGCCAGCGAACTCGGTGAGTGGCTCGATGAACTCGATGCGACGCTGCCGGACAATGCCTGGCTCGGGGGCTGGTCGCTGGGCGGCATGCTCGCGTCCGAGTTGGCGGCGCGCCGTGGCGAGCGGTGCTGCGGCTTGCTGACCCTGGCGAGCAACCCGTGTTTCGTCGCCCATGACGGCTGGCCCCATGGGATGCCTGCTGAAACCTTCGATGCATTTCTGGCCGGCTGCCACGCCGACTCCCAGGTCACGCTCAAGCGTTTTGGCCTGTTGTGCGCCAAGGGTGCCGAAGACCCGCGCGGCTTGTCGCGGTTGTTGGTCAGCGGTGCGCCGAATACCTCCCCCAGCGTCTTGATGCCCGGCCTGGAGCTGCTGGCCCAACTGGATACGCGGGCGGCCTTGCAGGCTTTTCGCGGGCCGCAGTTGCACCTGTTTGCCGGCCTGGACGGGTTGGTGCCTGCCGAAGCCGCCAGTGATCTGCTGGCCTTGCTCCCCGATGTAGAAATCGGCCTGATTGAACAGGCCGGTCACGCGTTTCTTCTGGAAGACCCTCACGGAGTGGCCGGGGCTATCCAGGCTTTTTTGCATGAGTGTGTCGATGACTGACCTATCCCACCCGCCCTTGCCTGGGGGCTTGCCGGACAAGCGCCAGGTCGCAGCCTCGTTCTCCCGTGCGGCGGCCAGTTACGACAGCGTGGCCGAGTTGCAGCGTGCGGTCGGGCATGAACTGCTCAGCCGCTTGCCGCACGGCCTGGTGCCCCAGCGTTGGCTGGACATGGGCTGTGGCACGGGTTACTTCAGCCGCGTATTGGGCAAGCGTTTGCCCGGCAGCCAAGGTGTGGCGTTGGACATTGCCGAGGGCATGCTCAACCACGCGCGTCCGCTGGGTGGCGCTGCGCACTTTATAGCCGGCGATGCAGAACGCTTGCCGCTTGCAGCTGACAGCTTCGAGCTGTTCTTCTCCAGCCTCGCGGTGCAGTGGTGTGCCCATTTTGATGCGGTACTCAGTGAAGCCACGCGTGTGCTGCGACCAGGTGGCGTGCTGGCCTTTGCCAGCCTGTGCGTAGGCACCCTGGATGAGTTGCGCGAGAGTTGGCGGGCGGCGGATGGCCTGGTCCACGTCAATCGCTTCCGCACCTTCGAGGCTTATCAGCAACTGTGTGCGGCCAGTGGTTTGCGCGTGATCAGCCTGGAGCGAAAGCCCCATGTGTTGCATTACCCGGATGTGCGCAGCCTGACCCATGAACTCAAGGCACTGGGCGCCCATAACCTCAACCCAGGCCGCCCGGGAGGGTTGACGGGCCGTGCGCGGATTGTCGCGCTGGTAGAGGCCTACGAGCAGTTCCGCCAGGCCCAGGGCCTGCCCGCCACGTACCAGGTGGTGTATGCCGTACTGGAGAAACCGTTATGAGCGCCGCTTACTTCATCACCGGTACAGACACCGATGTTGGCAAGACCACCATCGCCGCCGGCCTGTTGCATGCGGCCAGGCTTTGCGGCAAAAGCACGGCCGCCGGAAAGCCGGTGGCGTCGGGCTGCCAACTGACGGCCCAGGGCCTGCGCAATGCCGATGCGTTGGCGTTGCTGGCCGAGTGTTCCGTGCCGCTCAGTTATGCCGAGGTCAACCCGGTGGCCTTCGAGCCAGCTATCGCGCCGCATCTGGCAGCGCGCGAGGCGGGCGTCGGGCTCACGGTGCAATCGCTGCTCAAGCCGATGCAGCAGATCCTGGCACGGGGCGCGGACTTCACCTTGATCGAAGGGGCAGGCGGTTGGCGCGTGCCCTTGGCCGACCAGGCCAACCTGTCGGACCTGGCCATGGCGCTCAAGCTGCCGGTGATCTTGGTGGTAGGCGTGCGCCTTGGGTGCATCAGCCACGCGTTGCTCACCGCCGAAGCCATCGCACGGGATGGCTTGCCGCTGGTGGGCTGGGTGGCAAATATCATCGACCCCAAGACCTCTCGTCTGGAAGAAAACCTCGCCACCCTGGCTGAGCGCCTGCCCGCGCCTTGCCTGGGGCGAGTGCCTAAACTCAAGCATGCCGGGGCTGCCGCGGTGGCCGAGTACTTGGAGCTGGATCTGCTTGACTGATTTTGGCTATCGCTAAGGCAATATGCCATTAGTGTTTTTGACGGGCCTTTTGCCAGGATGTCTGGTTCAATCGGGCTTCACGATTCTCTAAAGGCAGGCTTACGCCATGGACATCTCTGGAAGCAGCGCGTTTTATTCGGGCCTGAGCACTATTCAGACCGGGCAGAACCGTGTCGACCAGGCGGCCGGCAAGATTGCCAGCGCCGGAACCACCCAGCCATCGGCCGCGCAAAGCGACCGTCTGCAAGCCAATGACCGCGCCCAAGCGTCCAATTCGGCGAGCAACATGGTGGAAATGGCCCAGGGCAAGTTTCAAGTCGAGCTGGGGGCGAAAGTCGCCAAGGCTTCGGACGAAATGCTCGGTACCTTGATCGATACCTACGCTTAACTTCTCTATCGCTTGCCCGCTCCTCTCTGTGGGAGCTGGCTTGCCTGCGATAGCATCAACGCATACTGCCTGATAGATACACCCTGGCGTCTGCATCGCAGGCAAGCCAGCTCCCACAGTCGTTCCGCGACATTCTGCTTTCCTTAAATCATGAGGCATCCCGCCGCAGGCCTCGCCGTGCCTGGCTGACCCGCGTCAAGACAAACGGCATCTGGCCGACGCTTGACAACCCTGGGTGGTAAACGTATGTTTCAAACACCTGTTTGACCGCCATAACAAATCCACGCGGTTGTTCATCCCAGTTACATCAGCAGAGGTTTATCGCTATGCCTGACTACAAGGCCCCCTTGCGTGATATTCGCTTCGTTCGTGACGAACTGCTCGGTTATGAAGCGCACTATCAGAGCCTGCCGGCTTGCCAGGACGCTACCCCGGACATGGTCGACGCCATCCTCGAAGAAGGCGCCAAGTTCTGTGAGCAAGTACTGGCACCGTTGAACCGCGTGGGCGACATCGAAGGGTGTACCTGGAGTGAGTCAGGCGTTAAGACCCCTGCGGGTTTCAAAGAGGCCTACAAACAATTCGTCGAAGGCGGCTGGCCAAGCCTGGCCCACGACGTGGAGCACGGTGGCCAAGGCCTGCCGGAATCCCTGGGCCTGGCTGTGAGTGAAATGGTCGGCGAGGCCAACTGGTCGTGGGGCATGTACCCTGGCCTGTCCCATGGCGCGATGAATACCATTTCCGAGCACGGCACTCCCGAGCAGCAAGACGCTTACCTGACCAAGCTGGTGTCGGGCGAATGGACCGGCACCATGTGCCTGACCGAGCCACACTGCGGCACCGACCTGGGCATGCTGCGCACCAAGGCCGAGCCTCAGGCTGACGGTTCCTACAAAGTCTCCGGTACCAAGATCTTCATCTCGGCCGGTGAACACGACATGGCCGACAACATCGTCCACATCGTACTGGCCCGCCTGCCGGATGCACCGGCTGGCACCAAAGGCATCTCGCTGTTTATCGTGCCCAAGTTCCTGCCCAACGCCGATGGCTCGGTGGGCGAGCGCAACGCGGTCACCTGTGGTTCCCTGGAACACAAGATGGGCATCCACGGCAACGCCACCTGCGTGATGAACTTCGACGCGGCCACCGGTTTCCTGATCGGCCCGGCGAACAAAGGCCTGAACTGCATGTTCACCTTTATGAACACCGCTCGCCTGGGCACCGCGCTGCAAGGCCTGGCTCACGCCGAGATCGGCTTCCAGGGCGGCTTGAAATATGCGCGTGATCGCCTGCAAATGCGCTCCCTGACCGGCCCGAAAGCGCCAGATAAAGCTGCTGACCCGATCATCGTGCACCCTGACGTACGCCGCATGCTGCTGACCATGAAAGCCTTCGCCGAAGGTAACCGTGCGATGGTGTACTTCACTGCCAAGCAAGTGGACATCGTCAAGTACGGTACCGACGACGAAGCCAAGAAACAGGCAGATGCCCTGCTGGCCTTCATGACCCCGATCGCCAAGGCGTTCATGACCGAAGTCGGTTTTGAATCGGCCAACCACGGCGTGCAGATCTACGGTGGCCACGGCTTTATCGCTGAGTGGGGCATGGAGCAGAACGTTCGCGACAGCCGCATTTCTATGCTGTACGAAGGCACCACCGGCATCCAGGCGCTGGACCTGCTCGGCCGTAAAGTGCTGATGACCCAAGGCGAAGCGCTCAAGGGCTTCACCAAGATCGTGCACAAGTTCTGCCAGGCCAACGAAGGTAACGACGCGGTTAAAGAATTCGTTGCACCGCTGGCGGCACTGAACAAAGAGTGGGGCGAGTTGACCATGAAGGTCGGCATGGCCGCGATGAAAGACCGTGAAGAAGTCGGTGCTGCCTCGGTGGACTACCTGATGTACTCCGGCTACGCCTGCCTGGCTTACTTCTGGGCCGACATGGCACGCCTGGCCGCCGAGAAACTGGCCGCCGGCACCAGCGAAGAGGCGTTCTACACCGCCAAGTTGCAGACTGCGCGCTTCTACTTCCAGCGCATCCTGCCGCGTACCCGCACCCACGTGGCAACCATGCTGTCGGGCGCCAACAACCTGATGGACATGAAAGAAGAAGATTTCGGCCTGGCTTACTAAGCCTTACCGGATCCTTCTGAAAACCGCCGCCTCCTTCGGGACGCGGCGGTTTTTTTGTACGTGTGTAGGCGCGAGTCTAAAAAACCACAGCAATGCACTCAGGGATTGCGATGAGCTGCCGTTACAGTGATGGCAATGTGATACATGCCCGGTCGGTTGTGCTTAACTGACCGCCTAGAAGCACAGCGCCATTATTTGTTTGCGGGTCGGAGTTTTACCCTTGTCACGCGTGTCCGCTGTACGTTTCAGCCATTTCCTACCGTCGCTGCTGCTGTTGCTGGCCGGGCTCTCGGCTGCGTACGTCAAGGACCTCAGCGTCTTCTTCACCTCGCTGTTCAACGTACTGCCCACCCTGGTTCTGCTGCTCGGTGGCGCTTACTGCGCGGTGTATCGACGCCAACGTGAACTGTTCCTGATGGTCACGGTGTACGTCGCCTATTTCCTGCTGGACACCCAGACCGACTTCTACCGCGACAATGGCCGCGTGCGTGAAGACGCTGCGGTGGTGTTCCACCTGTGTTGCCTGCTGTTGCCCTTGCTGTTCAGCATTTATGCGCTGTGGCAGGAAAAAACCCATCTGTTTCGTGACTTCGTCGCCCGCTGCGCGGTGCTGCTGGCGGTGGGCAGTGTGGCGCTGGCCCTGGAACAAAGCTTCCCCCAGGCCTTGCTGGGCTGGCTAGCGGAGATCCGTTGGCCGATGCTGCATGGCGCCTGGATGAGCCTGATCCAACTCTCGTACCCAATGTTCCTGATCGGCTTTCTCACCCTGGCCGCTCAATACTGGTACCAGCCGCGCCCGCTGCACGCCGCACAACTGGTGGGGCTGCTGGGCATGTTCTGGATGTTGCCGCAAACTTTCATCCTGCCGTTCACCCTCAACATCATGTGCAGCCAAGTGATGCTGATGATCGCTGCGGGCGTGGCGCACGAGGCGTATCAAATGGCGTTCCGTGATGAACTCACCGGCTTGCCGGGGCGCCGTGCCCTCAACGAGCGCATGCAGCGGCTAGGTCGCAACTATGTGCTGGCGATGAGCGACGTCGATCACTTCAAGCGTTTCAATGACACCCACGGCCACGACGTGGGCGACCAGGTGCTGCGCCTGGTGGCGAGTAAGTTGTCCAAGGTCAATGGAGGCGGGCGGGCCTACCGTTACGGCGGTGAAGAGTTTGCCGTGGTGTTTGCCGGCAAGACCCTGGATGAGTGCATGCCGCACCTGGAGGAGATCCGCGAGATCATCGCCAGCTACGACATCAAGTTGCGCAACCCGGACCGCCCCCAGGACGATCATCAAGGCCGCCAGCGCCGTGCGGGCAGCGGCGCGTCCAGTGTGTCGGTGACGGTAAGCATCGGCGTGGCCGAGCGCCAGGCCGAGCAACGCAGCCCCGACGAGGTGCTCAAATCCGCCGACCAGGCGCTTTACACCGCCAAGGGCGCGGGGCGTAACTGTGTGGTCGCAGCCGGGCAAACCCGCCGTGGCGCGGTGCGCATGGAGAGCGCTGCCGGTTGAGTAATGGCGCTGTATTCAGCAGCGCTACAGTGATTGTCCACGGCCATGGCCGGCAGTAGGTTAACCCTATCTGCTGCCGGAGACATTGCCATGCCTGAGTACAAAGCTCCCCTGCGCGACATGCGCTTTCTGATCGACAACGTATTCGATTTCCACGGCCACTACGCGGCCCTGGGCGCCACGGATGCCAGCCCGGACATGGTCAGTGCGATCCTCGAAGAAGGCGCCAGGTTCTGCGAAAACGTACTCGCGCCGCTCAATCGCAGCGGCGATGAAGAGGGCTGCCATTTCGATAATGGCGTGGTGACCACGCCCAAAGGCTTCAAGCAAGCCTTTGCCCAGTATGTGGAAGGCGGCTGGCACGGCGTGGCGGCAGACCCAGCCTACGGTGGCCAGGGCCTGCCCCATTCCCTGGGCCTGGTGCTGAGCGAGATGATCGGTTCCAGCAACACCTCCTGGGGCATGTACCCTGGCCTGACCCACGGTGCCATGTCCGCCATCCACGCCCACGGCACCGACGAACAGAAAGCCACTTACCTGAGCAAACTCACCGCCGGCGAATGGACCGGCACCATGTGCCTGACCGAAGCCCACTGCGGCACCGACCTGGGCTTGATCAAGACCCGCGCCGTACCGCAGGCAGACGGCAGTTACGCGGTCACCGGCAGCAAGATCTTCATCTCGGCCGGCGAGCACGACATGAGCGCCAATATCATCCACCTGGTGCTGGCCAAACTGCCGGATGCGCCGGCGGGCACCAAGGGCATTTCGTTGTTTATCGTGGCCAAGTTCCATGCCGACTCCGGCGAGCGCAATGCGGTGCACTGCGGCTCCATCGAACACAAGATGGGCATCAAGGCCTCGGCCACCTGCGTGTTGAACTTCGATGGCGCCAAAGGCTATTTGATTGGCGAGGCGAACAAGGGCCTCAACTGCATGTTCACCATGATGAACCACGCACGCCTG
This sequence comes from Pseudomonas sp. KT_2_4, assembly GCF_041410225.1. Taxonomy (NCBI): domain Bacteria; kingdom Pseudomonadati; phylum Pseudomonadota; class Gammaproteobacteria; order Pseudomonadales; family Pseudomonadaceae; genus Pseudomonas; species Pseudomonas sp. KT_2_4. The sequence continues at coordinate 3,261,919 of NZ_CP166962.1, read as the reverse complement.
GGCACCGGCATGCAGGGCCTGTGCAACGGCGAGGCGAGCTTCCAGGGCGCGATCAAATATGCCAACGACCGCCTGCAAATGCGTTCGCTCACCGGCGCCAAGGCTCCGCAGAAAGCTGCCGACCCGATCATCGTGCACGCCGATGTACGCCGCATGCTGCTGACCATGAAAGCATTCAACGAGGGCAACCGCGCGTTGACCTATTTCACCGCGCAACTGCTCGATACCGCGCACCTGGGCAGCGACGCTGGCCAACGCCAGGAAGCCGAGGACCTGTTAGCCTTCCTCACGCCGATCTGTAAAGCCTTCATGACCGAAACCGGCCTGGAGGTGACCAACCACGGCATGCAGGTATTCGGTGGCCATGGCTATATTCGAGAGTGGGGCATGGAGCAACTGGCCCGTGACGCACGGATTGCGCCGATCTATGAAGGCACCAACGGCATCCAGGCCCTCGACCTGCTTGGGCGCAAGGTCCTGGGCAGCCAGGGCAAGTTGCTGCGTGGGTTTACCAAGATTGTGCATAAGTTCTGCGCGGCCAATGCCGAGCATGCGCAACTCAAGGCCCATGTGGCGCAACTCAATGAACTGAACCAGCAATGGGGCGAACTGACCCTGAAGGTCGGCACGGCAGCGATGAAAAACCCTGACGAAGTGGGCGCGGCGGCGATGGATTACCTGATGTACAGCGGTTACATCATCCTTGCCTACCTGTGGCTGCGCATGGCGATCGCGGCGCACGCGCAGGATGACGAAGGGTTCGCCCAGGCGAAGCTTGCGACCTGCGACTTTTATTTCAAGCGCTTGTTGCCGCGTACGTCCATGCACCGTGCTGCGGTGGAGGCGGGGAGCGAATGCCTGATGAGCTTACCGGCGCAGGCCTTTGCACTTTAGAGGTCACTGATTGCTCGGGGCAAAATGTGGGAGCGGGCTTGCCCGCGAATGCGCTGATCCAGTCAAAGATGTACCGACTGGCACGCCGCATTCGCGACCAAGGCCGCTCCCACAATGAGTTTATGTGACTTATAAATACTTAGCGGTCATGAACTGACCCTATGTGTCTGAAAAGTTGTTCGGGTACACTCGGGGTCTGTAAAACCGATCCTATCGAATTACTTTTCACGTTCTCACGAGGTTTGCCATGGCTGATTACAAAGCGCCGTTGCGTGATATGCGCTTCGTCCTCAACGAAGTTTTTGAGGTCGCTGATACTTGGGCCCAGTTACCGGCATTGGCAGACAGCGTTGACGCCGAAACCGTCGAAGCGATCCTGGAAGAGGCCGGCAAAGTCACCGCCAAATCCATTGCCCCGCTCAGCCGCGGCGGCGATGAGCAAGGCTGCCACTGGGCGGACGGCGCCGTGACGACTCCCGACGGTTTTCCCCAGGCCTACAGCACCTACGCCGAAGGCGGCTGGGTAGGCGTGGGCGGCGACCCGACCTACGGCGGCATGGGCATGCCCAAGGCGGTGTCGGCGCAGGTTGAAGAGATGATCAACTCGTCGAGCCTGGCTTTCGGCCTGTACCCGATGTTGACCTCCGGTGCCTGTGTATCGATCAACACCCACGCCAGTGAAGAACTCAAGGCCACCTACCTGCCGAAGATGTATTCCGGTGAGTGGGCCGGTTCCATGTGCCTGACGGAAGCCCATGCCGGTACCGACCTGGGCATGATCCGCACCAAGGCCGAGCCTCAGGCGGACGGCTCCTACAAGGTCAGCGGCACCAAGATCTTCATCACCGGTGGCGAGCACGACCTCACCGAAAATATCATCCACCTGGTGCTGGCCAAACTGCCGGACGCACCGGCCGGGCCCAAGGGCATCTCGCTGTTCCTGGTGCCGAAGTTCCTGGTAAATGCCGATGGCAGCCTGGGCGCGCGTAACCCGGTGAATTGCGGCTCCATTGAACACAAGATGGGCATCCAGGCCTCCGCTACCTGTGTGATGAACTTCGACGAAGCCGTGGGTTACCTGGTCGGTGAGCCCAACCGTGGCTTGGCTGCGATGTTCACCATGATGAACTATGAGCGCCTGGGCGTCGGTATCCAGGGCTTGGCTTCTGGTGAGCGGTCCTATCAGAACGCGATTGAATATGCCCGCGACCGTCTGCAGAGCCGTTCCCCGCTGGGCGCGCAGGCCAAGGACAAGCCGGCAGACCCGATCATCGTGCATCCGGATGTCCGCCGCATGTTGCTGACCATGAAGGCGGCGAACGAAGGCGGCCGGGCGTTCTCCACCTACGTGGCGACGCAGTTGGACATCGCCAAGTTCAGCGACGATGCCCAGGCGCGCGAGCGTGCCGATAACCTGGTGGCGTTGCTGACGCCGGTGGCCAAGGCGTTCCTCACCGACCTGGGCCTGGAAACCACCGTACTTGGCCAGCAGGTGTTTGGTGGCCACGGTTACATCCGCGAGTGGGGCCAGGAGCAATTGGTGCGTGACGTGCGCATCACTCAGATCTACGAAGGCACCAACGGCATTCAGGCCCTGGATCTGATGGGCCGCAAGATCGTTGGCAGCGGCGGTGCGTTCTATACCTTGTTCGCTGATGAGATCCGCCAGTTCATCGCCGCATCGGGCCCTGAGTTGGCCGAATTCACCAAACCGCTAAGTGCGGCAGTGGATAACCTGGATGAGTTGACGGCCTGGGTGCTGGACCGCGCCAAGAGCAATGCCAATGAAATCGGTGCGGCCTCGGTGGAATACCTGCATGCGTTCGGCTACATGGCCTATGCCTATATGTGGGCGCGCATGGCCAAGGCGGCGTTGGGCAAAGAAGGCGAAGAGGATTTCTACGCCAGCAAACTGGGAACTGCGCGTTTCTACTTTGCCCGACTGTTGCCGCGTATCCACTCGTTGAGTGCATCGGTAAAAGCCGGCAGCGAATCACTGTTCCTGATGGATGAAGCCCTGTTTTAAGGGCGAGGAGGGCGTGTAAGCATTCTCTTACATGACGTGCTGCTAATCGTCCTCTATCGCCACATTGGATCCACGGCTAATCTACTTCACATGGACGTCGCGCAGGAAGCGCAAAGCAACAACACGGACACGTAGGATTCTGCCAGGACGGCGGAGTGAAATGGATGTCAGGGAAACAGTCTGCAAAGCCCCGCTTCGGCGGGGTTTTCTTTTGCCCGCGAAAAAGTCAGGCGGTTGTCGACGGGGCATTCATCACGTCTTCCAGCAGGGTGCGCAGCAACGCCACCGTCGCCTGCTGGCGTTGCACATCGCGGCATACCAATCCTACTTTCAGCGGTACCCTGGGCTCGCTCAAGGGTTTCCACAGCAGCGCCTTGCTGTTGTGTTCATCCTGGGACCGCCCAGGCAGCACGGTCGCCAAACGGGTGTGAGGCAGGCTGTCGAGAATGCCCACCATGGTATTGAGTTCCGCCTGCACTTGCGGACGCCGCCCGAGGTTGGACAGTTGGCCTTGCCAGATCTGCCGAACCTGAAACTCTTCCCCCAGCAGCAACATCGGTAATTCGGCGGCTTGTTTGAGCGAGACTTTCTTGAACTCGCGCAACGGATGATCTTCGGGTATCACCACCTTCAGCTCGTCTTCATACAGCAACACGCCGTGCAGGCCCGGCTGACGGGGTGGCAGGTAGCTGATGCCGATATCGAGTGAGCCATTGAGCAACCGCCGCTCAATCTCAAGCCCGGTCAGCTCGTAGATCTGCACCACCAGATGGGGCTGGGCCTTGCGCACGCGCTCAAGCATCTGCGGTACCAGGCTGGTGTGCACGGTTTGCAGCACGCCGATGGCCAGGGTGCGCATGGCCTGGCCCTTGAAGTTGCGCAGTGCCTCCACGGCTTGCTGCATCCCATCAATGAGCGGCAACGCGTGGTTGTATAAAGTGTGCGCCGCCAGCGTTGGCAGCAGACGCTTGCTGCTACGTTCGAACAGACTTACATCAAGGTTCTGTTCCAGTTGGCGAATCTGTTGCGACAACGCTGGCTGGGAGATCGACAGACGCTCCGCGGCACGGCCTACATGGCCTTCCTCATACACCGCGACGAAATAACGCAGCTGCTTGAAATCCATAAGGTTTGCTTATCGAAAAAGCTGGAAAATCGAAATGGCCGCTGGCCCCCGAGGCGCCTAGTCTAGCGCCTATTCGCAGGGCTTACAGGGCCGGATCGGACAATGAACAGCGTTTTTGTTGATAGCGTTTACATAGGCAACGCAAAAAATCTGAAGGCCTTATTGGCAGGCGGCATCGACCAAGGTCAGGTTGCCAACGGAGGTGAAGTGTGAACTTGTTCCGTCGCTTCGCGCCGAGTCTGGATGACCTGCTTGTGCATGCCCCGCGTGCAGAGGTTTCCAGCCAGTGCCTGATGCCCACTGTGGCGCGCCCGCCCCAGGTGTTTGTGCAGGGGCAGGGCTCCTGGCTTTCGGACGCTGACGACCGCGCCTATCTGGATTTCAGTCAAGGCGGCGGCGCCAACAGCCTGGGCCACAGTCCTCAGGCCGTGCGCGACGCCATTGCCGAACAGATGCACACCGTGATCAACCCTGGCCTGGGTTTGCACAACCGCGCGCAACTGGACCTCGTCGACCGTCTGTGCCACCACACCGGCAGTGATCAGGCCTACTTGCTCAACACGGGTGCCGAAGCCTGTGAAGCGGCCATCAAGTTGGCACGCAAGTGGGGCCAGCTGCATCGTGGCGGCGCTTACCACATCCTCACGGTAAGCAATGGCTGCCACGGCCGGAGCCTTGGGGCGATGTCGGCGTCGGCCATGGCCTGCGAAAACCGGTTCGAACCGCAGCTGCCAGGTTTCAGCCAGGTGCCGTTTAACGATCTGCCGGCCCTGCATGCAGCGGTCGATGCGCAGACCGTCGCCATCATGCTGGAGCCGATACAAAGCGGCGGCGGTGTCGTCCCTGCGACAGAACATTACCTCAAAGGCGTCGAACGCCTGTGTCGTGAGCTCGGGATCCTGCTGATCTTCGACGAAGTGCAAACCGGTATCGGCCGCTGCGGCAGCCTGCTCGCCGAACAGCAATACGGCGTGCGCGCCGACATCATTGCCCTGGGCAAAGGCCTGGGCGGCGGTGTGCCCTTGGCGGCGCTGGTGGCGCGTGGTAATGCCTGTTGCTTCGAACCGGGCGAGCTGGACGGTACACATCACGGCAATGCACTGATGGCATCTGCGGGTATCGCCGTACTCGACGCTCTATTGGAGAACGGCTTTCTCGAGCACCTACGTGAATCTGGCTTGTACCTGGCAGAAGGCCTTGCCCGGCTGGCCTACCGTTACGACCATGGGCCCTTGCGCGGCAACGGGCTGCTTTGGGGCCTGACACTGTCGGACGATTGCGCCGCAGCAGTGGTCAAGGCCGCGCTGCACGAAGGCCTGATTCTCACTGCCTCACAACCTGACTGCCTGCGCTTTACCCCTGCGCTGAACATCAGCAAAACCCACATCGACGAAATGCTGCTGCGGCTTGCCCGCGCCTTTTCTCGGGTGCGCACCGCTCAAGTGCAATGCCGCAAGGGCATCGCCGTTTGACCCCAGTTTCCTGAACCGTCTCGCGGCATACGCGGCGCCTCCAGCCTGATTCTTTTGGCTGGGGGCGTTTTTTTGTCTGGGTAATTTCTGGTGTGAAAACGTTGATTGAGCCTCCCTGGGAACAGTGGTTTCTTAGCGGACGTCGGCAAGGACCGCCGATGGGGCACAGCGTGCTCGACTTTTAATCTATACCACTGGGTGGTATGTTTTTGGGAAGGGACCTCCATGAAGCTCAGGTTGTTTAAAACACGGCGATTTGCCGAGGCGGCCAACAAAGCCTGGATCTGCGATTCGGAGTTGAGGGAGGCGTTTGGCGAAATGCTGAGGGGGCAGGCAGATAATCTGGGCGGTGGTGTCTGGAAAAAACGCCTCAATCAAAATCGACATCGTTCAATCATATTGGCCAAGGGTAGGCACTATTGGGTTTATCAGTTGCTGTTCGCGAAGAAGGATCAAGGCAACATTACGCAGAGCGAACTTGTTTGGTTTCGATCACTGGCCAAAACTTATGAAAGGTTAAACGAAGCACAGATTCAGCAAATGCTGGATCTCAAGGAGTTTGTGGAGATACATCATGACCAAGAAGTATAAAAGCGAGGCGTTTGAGTCCATTCACCAGTCAGCCAAGGCACTTCATGCTGTCGGCGCCATCAGCAAAACCACTCTGCGAGAATATGATGAGGCGTGCTTATCCATGCCAGACCAAATACCTGCCGAACAGATCAAGCAACTACGTGAAAGCAGCCATGTCAGCCAACCTGTGTTCGCCCGCTACCTGAACACCAGCGCGTCCACCGTCAAAAAATGGGAGTCGGGAGAGAAACGGCCTAGCGGCATGGCGCTCAAATTATTGAGCATCGTGCAAAAGCATGGCCTGCAGATTCTGGCCTGAGATGGCCCAATGCCAGAATCCACTGAACCCTCACGAACCGCCAAGGTCGATTAGCTACACGGCTCACACGAGCCGATTTTCTGGAGCTGACCCATGGACATCATTCGTATCATCATCGCCATTCTGCTGCCGCCATTGGGTGTGTTCCTACAAGTAGGTTTCGGCGGTGCCTTCTGGCTGAATATCCTGCTGACCCTGTGCGGTTACTTCCCGGGCATCATCCACGCGGTGTACATCATCGCCAAGCGTTGAGGCGTTCAGCCTTTTGCAATGAGCCTTGAGTTGCGCTCATTGCGAAAGGCCAGTTGCTCGATGGTCTGGGTGGCCTGTTCGGCTTCTTCCCGCGCCTGAAGGATGATGCCGTGCTGCTCGGATTTGCTGCATACCGGGTCGGCGTTGCTGGCGTCACCGGTGAGCATGAAGGCCTGGCAACGGCAGCCGCCGAAATCCTTTTCTTTTTCGTCGCATGATCGGCACGGCTCGGGCATCCAGTCGTAGCCACGAAAGCGATTGAAGCCAAACGAGTCGTACCAGATGTGCTGCATGCTGTGGTCGCGCACATTGGGAAACTGCACGGGCATTTGCCTTGCGCCGTGACAAGGCAGGGCGGTGCCGTCGGGTGTGACTGTCAGGAAGATGCTGCCCCAGCCGTTCATGCACGCTTTGGGGCGCTCCTCGTAATAATCCGGTGTCACGAAGATCAGCTTGCACGGGTGGCCTTCGGCTTCCAGCTTGGCGCGGTACTCATTGGTGATGCGTTCGGCGCGCACCAACTGCTCGCGTGTGGGCAGCAAACCCACGCGATTGAGCTGTGCCCAGCCGTAGAACTGGCAAGTGGCGAGCTCGACGAAATCTGCTTCCAGCGCAATGCACAGCTCGATGATGCGGTCGATCTTGTCGATATTGTGCCGATGGGTGACGAAGTTCAGCACCATCGGGTAGCCGTGGGCTTTCACGGCTCGGGCCATTTCCAGTTTTTGCGCGAAGGCTTTTTTGGAGCCGGCCAGCAGGTTGTTCACCTGTTCGTCACTGGCCTGGAAGCTGATCTGGATATGGTCCAGGCCGGCTTTCTTGAAGTCGCTGATTTTTTGTTCGGTGAGGCCGATGCCAGAGGTGATCAGGTTGGTGTAGAAACCCAGCTTGCGAGCCTCGCCGATCAGTTCGGCCAAGTCCTGGCGCACCAGCGGCTCACCGCCGGAAAACCCCAGCTGCGCAGCACCCATTTCACGGGCTTCGCGAAATACCTTGATCCATTGTTCGGTGCTCAACTCCTTGCCCTGCTCGGCGAAATCCAGCGGGTTGGAGCAATACGGGCACTGCAACGGGCAGCGATAGGTCAGCTCGGCCAGCAGCCACAGCGGTAGGCCGATGGCTGGCTTTTCAGGCAAGGGTGATCCAGTGCTCAGCACGGGCGACCTCCATGAATTGCTCGATGTCGTCACCCAGCTCCGGTACGCCGGGGAACTGCTTGTCCAGCTCGGCAATGATGGCCGCCACGTCGCGCTCGCCGTCGATCAGGCCGCCGATCAATGCGGCGCTGTCGTTGAGCTTGATCATGCCTTCGGGGTAGAGCAACACGTGGCCTTTCTGTGCAGGCTCGTACTGGTAGCGATAGCCCTGGCGCCAGGTCGGTTTTTTGCTGCGATCAAAGCTCATAGGGTAATCCCTTTATGCCATACCCGCTGTTCGGTCACGCTGTGATACGGCGGGCGTTTGAGTTCGTAGGCCATGCTCATGGCGTCCAGCATGCTCCAGAGGATGTCCAGTTTGAACTGGAGAATGTCCAGCATGCGCTCCTGCCCCTCGCGGGTGGTGTAGTGCTGCAGGGTGATCGCCAAGCCGTGTTCCACATCGCGCCGGGCCTGGCCCAGGCGGGTGCGGAAGTACTCGTAACCGGCCGGGTCGATCCACGGGTAGTGCTGCGGCCAACTATCGAGGCGCGACTGGTGGATTTGCGGCGCGAACAGCTCGGTCAGCGAGCTGCTGGCGGCTTCCTGCCAGCTGGCGCGGCGGGCGAAGTTGACATAGGCGTCCACGGCGAAGCGTACGCCGGGCAGCACCAACTCTTGGGAGCGCAGTTGGTCGGGGTCCAGGCCCACAGCCTGGCCCAGGCGCAGCCAGGCTTCGATACCGCCGTCTTCACCGGGCGCGCCGTCGTGGTCGAGCAGGCGCTGGATCCATTCGCGACGGATTTCACGGTCTGGGCAGTTGGCCAGGATCGCCGCGTCTTTCAGCGGGATATTCACTTGATAGTAGAAGCGATTGGCGACCCAGCCCTGGATCTGCTCACGGCTGGCGCGGCCTTCGTACATCGCCACATGGTAGGGGTGATGGATATGGTAGAAGGCGCCCTTGGCGCGCAGGGCGGCTTCGAACTCAGCCTTGCTCAACGGTGTGTCGGTCATTTCGATCGCTCCTACAATTCAATGCTCATGCCGTCGTAAGCCACTTCGACATTGCGCCGCACCAGCTCCGCTCGCTCGGGGGAGTCTTCATCGAGGATCGGGTTGGTGTTGTTGATGTGGATAAGCACTTTGCGCTGTTTGGGCAGTTGCTCGAGCACTTCAAGCATGCCGCCGGGGCCGTTCTGTGCCAGGTGGCCCATCTCACGCCCGGTGCGGGTGCCGACGCCACGGCGCTGCATTTCATCGTCGTCCCACATCGTGCCGTCCACCAGCAGGCAGTCACTGCCGGCCATGATATCCAGCAGCGGTGCGTCGACCTTGCCCAGGCCCGGGGCGTAGAACAATTTGCCGCCGGTGCGCAGGTCTTCGACGATCAGGCCAATGTTGTCACCGGGGTGCGGGTCGAAACGGTGCGGCGAATAGGGCGGTGCGGCGCTGCGCAACGGCAGCGGGGTGAAGCGCAGGTTGGGGCAGGCCGGGATGGTGAAGCTAGCGTCCAACTCGATGCGGTTCCAGGCCAGGCCACCGTTCCAGTGGGTCAGCATGGTGAACAACGGGAAACCGGTGCTCAGGTCTTCGTGGACCATGTCGGTGCACCACACCTGGTGCGGGCAGCCTTCGCGCAGGCTCAGCAGGCCAGTGGTGTGGTCGATCTGGCTGTCCATCAGGATGATTGCGCTGATGCCGGTATCGCGCAGGGCGCGGCCTGGTTGCATGGGCGCAAAGCCCTGGAGTTGCGCGCGGATATCCGGCGAGGCATTGCAGAGCACCCAATTCACGCCATCGTCGGAGATCGCGATGGACGACTGGGTACGCGCGTGGGCCCGCAGGCTGCCATCGCGAAAACCTGCGCAGTTCACGCAGTTGCAGTTCCACTGAGGGAAGCCACCGCCGGCGGCGGAACCTAGAATCTGGACAAACATGATCGCTCCATCAAGCACAGCTCAAAACAAAAACGCCCCGGGCGAACCGAGGCGTTGTATCACTCAGCCAATCAACGGCTGGCGAAGTACATGGTGACTTCGAAACCAATACGCAGATCAGTGTAAGCAGGTTTGGACCAGGTCATATTCTTACTCCTATCAAGGGATGGGACGTTCACTACCAAGTAATACATATAGTCCACCTCCTGTTGGAGATGTTCAGATATTGCTGCGCAATGTTACGCAATTTTATTCAAGTTAGCGCTGTCTCGGTGGAGAAAGCCTGTTGCAGGGTTGGCAATGATCACGGCGCTGCTTGCCAGTCGTCGCTGATACGCGGCCCGTTGGCCACGCATTGCCAGCCGCCTGCCGCGTCATTGAGTTGTTGCGCGGCGCGCTGCACATCCTCGCGTGTGCACGCTTGGATCAACTGTTGAAGCTGATCCAGATAACCCGACGAATGACCTGCCAGGTGCGCATGCCACAGCAAGTCGGCAGCTTCGTTGATGGGCAGCGTCTGGGCCGCGAACTGCTGCGCGAGGGCCTGGTTACCCAAGTCGGGGCTGCGTTCGATCAACGACGGCAGTTGCCCCAGGAAGGCCTGCAACTGTTGGACGATGCCGTCCAGGGAGGCGCTCGGCGATTGCACCCCAAACAGCAGGCCGGTTTGGCCGTTGATCTGTCGGATGCCGCTGAACACGGCGTAGCCGATTTGCAGTTCGACTCTCAAACGCTGGTAGAACGGCCCCTGGAGCACGTGCCCGAGCAACCGCCAGTGGGCTTCATCGGCGAGAGATTGAGTCGGCGTTGGGCAAAATAGCAGTAGCGCTGCTTCGCTGGATTCGGTGCTGACTGCGTGCCAGCGCTTTTGTCCGTCAAGGGCCTTAAGTGTGAAAGGCATAGTTGCCGGTTGCCCAGGCAACCGGGCCGCTGCGGCTTTGATCGCGGCTTCACAGGCGGGTGGCAGGCCTGCGCCCAGCGCCTGCCAGCGCGCGGTAGCCCATGATGCTGTCGTCTCCTGAGGCTGGGGCTGAACACCCGCGCAGCAAGCGGGCAACGCCTTGAGCAGTTCCCGGATGGCGATCATCGGCACGGGAGCGGTCGGTGGCAAAGGTTCATCCGAGTCACTCAGACACCGCGCCAACGCTTCGAGCACCGCCGGCATGGGCTCGTGGAGGCCGTGCATCTTCACCTGCCAATCCGTGGCGCAGGTTTCGCAAGACAACTCGACGCCGGCCTGGCGTGCCTGCTCGCGCAACGGCCGCAACAGACTTTCCAGCCCGCTGGGTACCGCCGAGTCAAACCGCCAGTGCAGGTACAGCGCGCCTTCGCCAGTGTCATCCGCCAACGCCTGGCTGAAGGTCAACGCTGACAGATCCCGTCGGCCCCGTGAGCGATCCTGGGCAAAGGTGCGCAAGCCACGGTGGGCGCTGGTTTGGCCACGAATCAGGCCAGCGCGTTCTTCCTTGGCGGGCGCACGAAGCAAGGGGTTATTGGGCGGCAGTTGCCAAGGGTGCCGGGAGGCGGGCAGGTGCAGTGAATCGAGTATGGCCTTGAGGGCAACGACGCCTTGTTCCGACAGGTCTTGGGCATCGTTGCGCGCCAACGCCAGGGCGCCTTGGACCTGTTGCTGGCGAGCATTGAGCAAGGCGAACTCTTCGCGTAACGCTGTCCAGTCGCTGTGTGCGAAGAAACCCAGCCAGTCGTGCAGCAACTCTTCAATCTGCGTAGCCGGTTCGCGTTCGCTGGCGAGGGTGAAGTCTATATCCAGCACGGCTTGATCCGCGAATTGGTACAGCACGGACGCCTGCAGCGCGGTGGCCAGTCGTCGCGCTTGCAGTTCAGCGAGCAACCCGCCGGGGGCCGAGGCGTTGAGCCAGGTGCAGAGAAACGCCAGCGCTTCCCGTGGCGCGTTACACGTAATGACCTGATGCAGGTGTTGGCCGGCTACGTGCTGATAACGGCGCGCCGGGCCATGCATCAAGGCCGGTGGAGCGGCCTGCGGGTGCAATGGGCCGGGCGTCAGTTGGTCACTGAACTGCTGGGCCAAGGCCTGCAGGTCGGCCAGCGATTGTGGACCGGCGAGGCTCAGGGTCATCTGCCCGCTTTGATAAAAGCGTGCGTGGAACCCTCGCAAGGCGTGCTGAAACTCGTCGCTTTCCACCGGCAGGCTGTCGCGGTTGCCGGCATGAAAACCTCGTAGAGGATGATCCGCCGCCAAGCCTTGCAGCAGCGCCACTTGCTGTTGGGCCTTGGCATCCTGGGACCAGGCGATGAACTCCGCCTCCAGCACTTCGCGTTCACGTTGTTGATCGTCGAGGGCCAGGCGCGGGTGAGCCAGCATATCCGCCAAACGCGCCAGCCCGTCTGCAAAAGCCGGCACCGGCAGTTCAAAGAAGAACTCGGTGGTGCGCTCACGGGTGCTGGCGTTGACCTGCCCACCGTGGCGCTGCACGTAGGCCATCAGCCCTTCGCCGACTGGGAAACGTTCGGTACCGAGAAACAACAAGTGCTCAAGAAAATGCGCCAGGCCAGGCCAGGCCAATGGCACGTCATGGCTGCCGGCAGCCACGTGTAAAACGGCGGCGCAGCGCTTCAAGCGTGGCGCATGGCGCAGGCAAACCCGCAGGCCATTAGCGAGAGTCAGGTGAAGGGGATGAGGGTGAACCGGCGCAGGCATGGGCACTTCCGAGGCGTGGGAAGTGCCTATGCTAGCAAACCCAATGGGTCAGGGCTTGTGCAGTGCGCCGTAGAGTTCGGCGCGACGGTCTTGCAGGTAGTGGTTGGCGGCGCGGGCGTCGACAATAGATTGGCGATCCAGGGTGCCGACGATCAAGGCTTCATCCAGGCCGGCCTGGGCAATTCGCTGGCCGTCCGGCGCGGCAATGCTGCTTTGCCCGCAGTAGTGAATCTCGCCTTCGTGCCCGCAATAGTTGGCATAGGCCACGAAGCATTGGTTTTCAAAGGCTCGCGCCCGCACGGTGACGTCGGCAACGAAGTCGAACGGCACCATATTGGCGGTGGGCACCAGAATCAGTTCGGCACCGGCGAGGGCCAGGCGCCGGGTGTTTTCCGGAAACTCCAGGTCGTAGCAAATCAGCATGCCCACCTTCCACCCGTTCAATTCCACCACCGGGAAATCATCGGGGCCGGCGCTGAACATTGAGTGGTCAAGATCGCCAAACAAGTGGGTCTTGCGGTAATTGCACAGGCGCGTGCCCTGGGCATCGATCAACTGCACGGCGTTGTAGACCTGGCCGTCTTCGGCCCGCTCCGGGTAGCCATACAGGATCGCCAGCCCGGCACTTTGCGCCAGTTGGGCAATCGCCTGCGCCGATGGCCCATCCTGTGCCTCGGCCAGTGCGCCAACGGCTTCGGCGCCAATGTTATAGCCGCTGAGAAACATCTCTGGCAGCACCAGCACATCGGCGCCGTGTGCTTCATGGGCCAACTGGTGCAGGCGCTGCAGGTTAGCGGCCACATCCAGCGGCAGCGGCGGGCATTGGTACAGGGCGACACGCATGCTCAACTCCTTATTCTGCCAGGGCGATTGGCCCTATTTCATCGAATACGTCGCCTGGGCCTGGGTTCTCCGGGTGGGTGCTGCCACCGAAGTGATTCATGATGCCCCATACCGCGTTGAGCGAGGTTTGTACCGCGCCTTCGACCCAGGCGGGCGTCCACGATACATCATCACCCGCGATGAAGATCCCGCGTTGTTCGGCGGGCATATCCTTCTGCATGAAGTGCGCATACATCCGCTGGTTATAGCGATAGTGACCGGGCAAGGCGCCTTTGAAGGCCCCGAGGAAATGCGGATCGGCCTCCCAGGACACGGTGATCGGGTCGCCGATGATGCGCGCCTTGATATCAACGTTGGGGTAGATCTTCTTCAGCGCATCGAGGGCCAGTTTCACCCGCTTGTCGATAGGCTGGGGCAGCATCTTCAGTGCGTCGCTCATCCACGAGTAGGACAGGCAGATCACCCCCGGCTTGTCGTCACCGTTATCGAACAGGTAGGTGCCCCGGGTCAGGCGGTCGGTGAGGGTCATGCTCATCAGGTCGCGGCCGGTTTGCGGGTCTTTGTCTTTCCAGAATGGGCGATCAACCATCACGAAGGTTTTCGATGACTGCATGTAGCGAGTGCGATCCAGGGCCATCCACATTTTTTGTGAGAACAGGGTTTCGTCGCATTCGATTTGTGTGGTCAGCAGCCAACTTTGGCAGGTGGTCAGCACCGCCGCGTATTCGCGCGTGTCGCCATAGTTGTCGGTAACAGCAAAGCGGCCATCGGCGGCGTGGGCAATGCGCTTCACGCCTGCCCGTGGTGCGCCTCTATGCAACGAGCTCAGGCTGGTGCCGGCCGGCCAATGGGCGCAGCGCTCTGGCACATGGCGCCAGATGCCCATGGGCACTTGTGCCACGCCACCGACGATCAGGTGTTGATGATCATCGCAGTTGGTCATTACCACACGGAAGATTTCCAGCATGGAGTTGGGAAAGTCAGAGTCCCAACCGCCGGTGCCGAAACCGACCTGGCCAAACACCTCGCGGTGGTGGAAGGACAATTTGGCGAAGGCTTTGGAGGTGGCGACGAAGTCGTAGAAGGTACGGTCATCCCACAGCGGCACGAGCTTGTTCCACAGTTCCTTGAGCCGTGGCACGTCGCGGTCGCGGATTGCCTGCTGGATATCGCCGAACTGCGAACCGGCCTCCAAGGCGTCGGCCCAGGCATCGGCGACTTCCTGGAACAGTGCCGGTAAATCGGAGAGTTTTTGCGCATAGTGAGTCTGGCCTTCCAGATCGATCACGGTGCTGCCGGACGCCGGTGTCAGCGGGTTGGGAAAGGGCTTGGTCTCCAGTCCAAGTTTGTCCACGTAATGGTAGAACGCCGTGGACGATACCGGGAACCGCATGCCGCCCAACTCGGCGATGATGCCTTCGGCGCCTTCAAAGGCCTGCGAGCGCAAGCGGCCACCCATCTTCGAGGCTTCATACACAACGGGCTTGAGCCCGAGTTTCATCAGCTCGTAGGCCGCAACCAGGCCCGCGATCCCGGCGCCGACGATCGCCACTTCGGCGCCATGATTGGCCGCAGGAATACTGCCCAGCCCGGCGGGGTGTTCGATCCAGTCATCAAAGGCAAACGGGAAGTCCGGGCCGAAAATGGTGATGGGTTTCTTACCGTCGCCCGGGTGGCGATTGGGCTTGCTGAGGGTGCTGGACGGAATGCTCATGGCTGACCTTACTGACGGCTCGGCGGGAGGAGGGCCCGTTGAGTATAGGAAAAGATGGCAGCCAGTTTAGGGGGCGTTGCGCTCGTTAATAAGACGCAATGTGTCGTCGGATTGTACTGGTTTTAGTCAATATGACGAAGGTAGTGATCAGATTGGTTGTCCGCGATCCAATTTGTTACTGAGGATGATCGAGGTGGTGGTTTTTTCCACGCCGTCAACACTGCCGATCTGGTCCAGCAATTGGTCCAGTTGCTCTGGCGAATCGGTGCGCAGCCAAGCCACGTAATCGAACTCTCCACTTACCGCGCACAACTGCTGCACTTGCGCCATGGCGCTCAGCCTGCGCAACACCTCTTTGCCCGAACGGGGTTGCACGGTAATGCCCACATAAGCTTGCAACCCCCCATCCGCAACGCGCTGGCCCAGGCGCACGCCGTAACCGGTGATGACCTGGGTTTTCTCCAGGCGGGCCAGACGCGACGTGACGGTGGTGCGCGCGATGCCCAACTGCCTGGCGAGCATGGCCACGCTTTCACGGGCGTTGAGCTGCAGGGCGGCGATCAGTTGGCGGTCGATTTCGTCTAGGGCGGGCAAGGGGGGGGCTCCAGTGCGGGGGCAATGAGCAAGCATGGTACAGGCTTGGCCTGGCTGAAAGAACCGTGATGCCAGATACGCAAAAGCCGCGCAATGCGCGGCTTTTTTTGTGTGGTGGGCCCAGTAGGACTCGAACCTACGACCAAGGGATTATGAGTCCACATTATGGTCGTGTGTTTGCTGGATACGGTCAATATAATCAGGGCTTTCAGGATGATTAGAGCTGCGATGTTCACCAATATATCCGCCTAAAATGGACACTTTTTGGACACCTATCATAAGGCGCTCTCCCTGATAGGGGAGCGGTTTGGTCAAAATGTCCGGTAGTGGTCCAGTTGGTTCAAGCCACGGGGCATTACTCCTTAGATGAGTAGGCTCCGTCCAACATCCAAAACGCCCTCATATGCAAGTTTTCGCATCTGAGGAAGCGGTATATAAGGCTATGGCGTCATCGGATACACCTGGTTTTAACGGGTATCTCTCTTGGCTGACTTTCCAGTCCTTTCCAAATATCCCAAATGTTGAAATGACCCAGATGAGGGCGTAGGCCGCAGTCACGGTGCCCTTGCCCGCGTATTTCATCAGTCGACCTTTTGCACAAAAAAAACACCTAATGCCCGTTGGCGGGAGGGGGAAAAGTGCTTTTGCCTCCTGATTTTTTCTTTAGTGCTGATTTCTGATCATTGGCAAATCGCTATTTTAATTTCGTTAGTTTTTTGCTGATTCGGATTAGTGGATGGCGTCGTAACGAAATAATGAAATAACCTTTTAACGCTTTAACGCTTTAACGCTTTAACGCTTTAACGCTTTAACGCTTTAACGCTTTAACGCTTTAACGCTTTAACGCTTTAACGCTTTAACGCTTTAACGCTTTAGCTACGTAACTACGTAACTACGTAACTACGTAACTACGGTGCCCTGGTGTCCTGTCAAAAAAGTTTAAAAAATAGTGGTGTTTTTATCAGAAGTCGGTTGTAATTCTCTGGCAAGCAGGTGCTTGCACTGGCGCCCGTCGGATGTCGACGGGCATTTAAAACGCAAATGGGATTCGCTCATGAGCAAGTTGTTTGATTTTTATAGGAGTACGCGGTTTGGTAGACGAGGAAAAGAAACAAAGTCAAGATGTTGAGCAGAAAATTCAGTCGGCGCTTCTGAAACATCCGGAAGTAATTGTCGATTTTAAGAAGGGAACGCCGTTTTTTCGCGTTCAACCAACCCGGCATAAGGATCCTGTCTTCTACAACAAAAACTCTGATAGTAGATATGGGGATTTGAATAAGGAGATCGGGGTTTGTTATGTGGCTGCCAACACTGCGGTTGCTATTGCTGAGACGCTTCAGCATGGCGGTGAGGGGCCAGGCTCGCCTGTCTTGATGTCAGAGATTCAGGGGATGTCGGTGCACGAGTTAGCTGCGGATAGGGATCTCCGCTTGGTAGACGTGGCGAGGATGAGCGCTTACGTAGGGGGCCACAAGCTCAGGCATCTTGTCGAGGCGAAGGGTCAAGGTAGTGAGGGGTATTCACTTACCCAGACTGTAAGTGCCGCATGCATGAGGCATAGCAAGGAAATCGACGGTTTCCTCTATACCTCCACGGTATTCCCTGCGGCCTCAAACGACGGTTGCAACGTCGTGTTGTTTGAGGGAAGAAAAAAACAGTTAGTACCAGTGAGCTCTAAACCTTTGACAGAGGTCGAGCTTGAGAACGGTCAGACAGCGATTGAATTCTTAGCGGATTTAGACGTGACCGTAGAGTGAAAGGCTGAGCTTCCCTTACGGGAAGCTCAGCTTTACTTGCCCATTTTCAAGCGGTTCTTGAAGTCTCGCACAATTATCTGGAATGCAGGATCGACGTCCAGAAGCTTATAGCGAGGCTGCACATTTTCGGGGTCGCCAGGATTGGAATAATCCATAGTGTTGGCGAGAAGCCCAATCAAAAGATTTACCTTAGGCTCATCTTCTGGATCAATTTCCACTGCCTTAAACAGCTTTATTATTGACGTTGCGGCTTTATTGTTCTCGAACTGAAAGTCAGGGTAGTACTTGCGTCGGTTATGGGTGTAAGCAATGACTTGCCCCGATTTGGTTTTCTTACTCAAAGCCTGCTTTGAGATTCCAAGTATCTGGCATGCATCGCCCGCATCTAGAAGATCGTAAGACGATTTAACCGCCTCAAACGCTTTCGACTTCATCTGAGCGAAGGCAATTTCGTTGCGAGCTTTAATGCTTAACGGCTTCTCATTACTTTTTCCCGTCTTTTTAATAATGACGGCCAAAGCCTTGTCGTCATCGAGATTCGCAGCATTGATAACCTCGGATTCGGACACTTTGTTCATCCGGGCTATGAATTTTTGCACGAGCGAGGCTTTAGCTTCGTCAAGTGACTTGACGGCGCTTTGGGGTCTCTCAATCGCTGCGGTGTTCATAGGGTCTCCTTTCGTTGCTCGTATTTGAGCAAGTAACCAAAGCGTACGCCTCGGTTGGCTTTCTTGTCAACCTGTCAACCTGTCCACTCGTCAACAAAATGTTGCTTCCACTCTCCCGTGCAGGCATAAGTGGGTAATGCAGCTCGTTACCGTCGTTCTCACTGAGTTTTGGAGTTTTCGTATGCCCATGCCTTCAACCCCTACCTATATAGCGCGCCTTGGCGAGCTTCGGCACAAATCTCCGCGTGTCGCAAAACTAACTGCCAGGATTGCTGCGGCCATAAAGCCTGAGTGTCAATCACTTGAGTCCGAGGACCTGGAGCGAGTGCTATTTGATCACGCAAATGCTATCGCCTATCAGATCCCATCTTGCACCATACGCCTTAGCGTTTGGCTCAACCTCTTGGCCAGGGATGAAGTGAAGGTCCTAGAGCACCGGGACGTCGCTATCTTTGTCAACGAAGCGGCTACCTTGGGCGGAGCATCCGGCATGCTGACGGGGAATCCTGAGAAACCTGGCTCGTTAGACTGATTCTCTATATTGAAGGGCTGGGGGCTGTTGACAGGATGCCCGTAAGCGACAGCGACAAACTGTGGAATACAATAATTTCCAACTTGTCGGCGTGGAAAATCGTCAAAATTCGTCTAAAATTCAAGATTTTAAAGAATTTAACATCTATTTTTTGTTGGTTTGAGCTCTCGTGGTTTGTTAAAAATCCATCTTCAAACTCGCTATTTTCGCGCCCGCGAAAATGGCGAGAGTAGGGCTCAACGGTTGCTATGCCACCCGGATCTTAAAGCTGCTTTAAAGCAAAGCTTCCGAAAAGATTCTGCATGCGAAACCTTCGGCGCCTGTCTTCGACTGTTCCTATTTGGGTTCGAGTGCTGATCGAACAAGCTGCGCAAATTTAGCAGCTAAATTTTGGCAAAAAAAAACCGCCTTAGGAGGGCGGTTTTTTCGTCGCGTATTCGGTAGGTCCGAATACGCTTTCTCACAGGGAATCTCTAACGGGGCTGAGTCTATAAGAGAGTAAATAACGGCGCCACTACGATTTCCGCAAAATCGAACCTAAACGATGAACGAAAGCAGCTTTATGAAAGCGCTGCGAAAATCGTTGAAGGAAATCTGCAAGCGAATCCGTCAGTTCTAGAGTGTTGAATAGTAACGTGGCTTTGTATGGAAATGCTGTGAAATCAGCGCATCTACGCCGAAAAGTTTCTAATTTTACGGTATACCGTGAATTTTGAAATATTACTTTTTGTGGTTTGTCAATGCCCAAAGCGCAAATTGAAAAATAAACTACAAGTTTTGGTTTTAACTCTTTTTACACTGTGCTTCGGCGGTTAACATCCGGGCCATCATCAGGATTCGTCCTATGAGAGGCCCCTCGCACACGGTGTAGGAACCGTGCCGGAAACGCATCATGCTAAGGGCCTAAAAATACCTTGCCTCACAGGGAATCTCTAACAATTCCCCTACAAATGCACGTGTTCCGGTAAGTGCATTGAGGCAAGTCCAATGTTGGAGGCTTTATGTCTCGATTTTGGCAGCTCATGTGGGGTCTGGTGCTGAATGTGTTTCGCGCTCACAGCGTGTACCGTTTCATCCGAGATTGTTGGGATGAGTTTTCCTAGCTAGTGCTGCAATCCACGCCCCGGCTTTTGCTGGGGCGTTTTTTTGTCTCCAGACTTATTTAGCACTGATTAGCCCTCGTCCAACCTACTTACATTTACGTTGCAGCAGTTTAGGTACCAAAGGCTTCTGAGGGGTAGCGGCATTCCGTCAGAGGCGGCGACCATTATTTCTCAGCCGTTCGCTGCCACTCAACTATCTGCGTGCAGGCATGTGGCTAGGGGAGAAGAGAGGAGTCAGTCATTCTCATTTTTACCTTCTCTAAGAATTTGCATTGCTGCTTGACGATGCCGCTCTTCTGGCCCCAGTTGTGATAGAAATGAAAGTACAGCTTCGGTTTTGTACCAGTATGTCGCATGGTCAAAAGCAGGGCGTAGGGCATCCAATTCGTCACTCGTAAGCGACGCAGCGAATGCACGTAATCGGATTTCCGTTTGCTCGCGACGTAAATGGCACGGGCGGCATAAGGCGCGCAATGCACTGAGTGGATATTCCCAAGGCTCGTATGCTTGGCGAATGGTGGTGTAATAACAGTGGTGGGCATCTAAGCGCTGATTGGCGCCGCAGTCTTGACAAATCTCTCCAGCTCTCTTTTTTACCAGTGCAGCTTTTTCCGTCCAGCGTGGATCCTTTAGTTTGGAAGCGTACGTACCTGTGAGTCTAGAATAGTCATAGCCCTCGACTGGATAAAAACCCATGTTCCAGGAGTGCCCGAGCTCATACCAGAATCCAAACGACTCGACCAGATCGTCAAACTCTTGAGTGTCGCCACCAAAACTCAACAATGTGTGCAAGCTGCTGCCGTCAAATGCCAACACGAGCAAAGAATCGGTTCCATAGCATTCGCCTCTCGAACGCCATTCGTCGATACCAATGAAAAAAGCGTCGCCGAGCATTTCCTCCTTGATCAACCACTCGGTCACTGCGGCACGCATCCGCTCAAGGTTTTGCATCATGTCTGTAGTAACGAGTGACATAGGTGAACTCCTATGATTCTTATACGCGACAAGGATCAACAATTATGGTGCAGGTACGCATTAGCGCCATTTCAGGTTGCGCACACAGACAAAGTAAAGGTTAGCCACGTGCAGGGTTCTAGGGCGTCGAACAGGCGCAGGAGCAGAGTGCTCAGGGTTTGAACAAGAATATCTAGGAAGAGATCAGAGAGAAGACGCAACATGGAGGGTGTCCCCAAAGAATGTAGAGGACACGCTATATATAGATCAGCTGTGGATGGCGTCAACATATTTGTTTCAGCGACGACCAATTTTACCGCCCAACTTTTTATGTGTGGGGTGGTTCCTGTGCAGTTATCAAACCCCGCCCAACCCACTCCGCCACCTGCGTAACAACGGCATTTCCGGCACCAAAAGCCTCCGCAAGGTTGGCCGCATCCAATCCGAGGCAAAACCCATCATCCTCAGCCGCTCGCTGCCGCTCAACCATCTGATCCCATCCGTTCGGCTCAGCGACGAAAGTGGTACAGCCCATAGAGATCTGCGATCCGGCTTTGTTTGCCAGTAAAGTATTGGCAGCCCAGGCATCCGCGGGCCGTGGCCAGGGCTGCGATTGAGACGCTGGAGATATTGCGTCCACTGGCGCGGCGTCAGCCAGGAGCTGGATGGGGGGCATTTTTCGATAACCGGCGACCAGGAATACGCGTCGACGTTGCTGGGGGACTCCGAAATATTGAGCATTAAGCACTCGCCAAAATCCCACATACCCGCAGTCCGCAAGGGCCCGGATGACTGTCTCAAAGTCGCGGCTATCGTTGACAGCGAGCAGGTTAACGACGTTCTCAAGGACCACCCAGCGAGGTTGTGTTTCTTTGAGGATTCGTATGACTTCCCAAAACAATCCGCTGCGTTCGCCTTGTAAGCCTCGAGGTGCATGGCTCCCCGCGATGCTGATGTCCTGGCAGGGGAACCCGGCAGTGATGACATCAACGGCGGATAGGTTGTGAGCGCCGCATTCGCGCACGTCTTCAAACTGGCGTGCATGGGGAAATCGATCGGCAAGCACAGCCCGGTTGATGGGGTTGAGTTCGACTTGCCAGGCGGTGCGGTATCCGGCGTTTTCAAATCCGACATCAAAGCCTCCGATGCCTGCAAACAGGCTTCCAATGGTGGGTTGGTGCATTCATTCACTCGGTGATGGGTTTAAGTTGCGCAGAAAGCGCGGTGGCAGAGGTCGCGTGTGTGGTGAATTCGGCGGCGTTTTCCGGCGGCGGTGTCGGCCCATGCTTGTGAGCGGCGATCCAGCAAGAATCGAACAGTCCCAATCTCTGACGCCATCTACAGCCGCTTGAAGAAGGCTCTACCGTTCAAGCCTTCCTACGATGCTTTCAGGCGTGCCGTTGATGCGGTCGGGCTTGATCTGCCGCCTGGACAGTTAACGCATGTGCTGCGCCATACCTTCGCTAGCCATTACATGATGAAAGGCGGGGATATCCTCACGCTGCAAAAAGTATTGGGTCACGCGACGTTGGCAATGACGCAAAAGTACGCCCATTTCAGTCCCGGACACATGAAAGACGTCGAGAATCTCAATCCGATGGCAAATCGAAATGGACACTTTTTGGACACTTTGGCGTTTTCGGCAAAAACTCAGACTGAAAAACCAGGGTCCAAAAACGACGAAAGCCGCGCAGTGCGCGGCTTTGAGTATGGTGGGCCCAGTAGGACTCGAACCTACGACCAAGGGATTATGAGTCCCCTGCTCTAACCAACTGAGCTATAGGCCCTCAGTAGGTCGCGGATTATAGCGATGGTTTGTTCACTGTGCCATCCGAAAAATCCTTGTGCCGTGTACGAAGGAAGCTGGCGGCAAAAAGCTCCGGCGGCAGGGGCAGGCTGACGATGTAGCCTTGCATCTGTTCACACCCCTCGCTTGCGAGGAATGCTTGTTGCGCCGGAGTCTCCACGCCTTCGGCGATGATGGTGAATTGCATGCTGTGGCCGAGGGCGATGATGGCGCGCACGATGGCTGCATCGTGAGGGTCGTCGGGCAAGCCGCGCACGAAGGATTGGTCGATTTTGAGGAAGTCCAGGGGCAGGCGCTTGAGGTAGCTGAGGGACGAGTAGCCGGTGCCGAAATCATCGATCGCCAATTGGACGCCCAGGCGCTTGAGTTGGTGCAACACCGCGAGCGCTTCTTCGGCTTGGCTCATGATGAAGTTTTCGGTGATTTCCAGTTGCAGGCAGCCGGGTTCGAGGCGGTAATCGTGCAGCAGTTGTTCGATGCGTGACAGCAGGTTGGGGTGACGCAGTTGCGCGCCTGCGAGGTTGACCGACAGGGGGCCGAAATCCTCGAAAGCCGCTTGCCAGGCGTGCAACTGCCGGCAGGCCTGTTCCAGTACCCAGTCGCCGATTTGCAGGATCATGCCGTTCTCTTCGGCCAAGGCGATAAAGTGTTCGGGCGGGACGTCGCCCAGAGTCGGGTGGTGCCAGCGGATCAAGGCTTCGGCGCCGATCAGTTGTTGGGTGACCAGGTTGCGCTTGGGTTGGTAATACAGGCTCAATTCTTCACGTTCGATGGCGCGGCGCAGTTCGTGCTCCAGCGCTACGCGTTCATTGGCTTGGGCAGTCAGGTCGCGGGTATAGCGCTCGACCCGGTTACGCCCCTTGGCCTTGGAGCGATACATTGCGGCGTCGGCATTTTTGACCAGGGTGGCGACGTCGGTACCGTCTTGCGGATACAGGCTGGTGCCGATACTGGCGCTGATAAAGAACTCATGCTCGCCGGCTTGGAATGGCGGGGTAAAACAGTCGAGCAGTTTGTTCGCCAAGTGCTGGGCGTCGCTGGCCTGTTGCAAGCCGGGCAACAGGATAATGAATTCGTCGCCGCCCAAGCGAGCAACGGTGTCCACGTCCCGCAACTGCTCCTTGAGGCGTACGGCGATGTCTTTGAGCAGCAGGTCGCCGACCGGGTGGCCGAGGCTGTCGTTGATGTGTTTGAAGCGATCAAGGTCGAGAAACAGCACCGCGCCCTGTTTACCACTTTCCTGCTGGCCGTTGAGGGCGGCCTGCAGCCGGTTTTCAAACAGGGTGCGGTTGGGCAGGCCGGTCAATGGGTCGTGGTGGGCCTGATAATCCAGGCGTGCCTGGGCCAGCTTGAGGCTGGAGATGTCGGCGAACACGGCAACGAAGTGGGTGACCAATTGCTCGCGGTTACGCACGGCGCTGATGGTCAGCCAGCTCGGATACACCTCGCCGTTCTTGCGGCGGTTGGAGATCTCTCCTTGCCAATGACCGTGGGCCGTCAACTGGTGCCACATCGCCGCATAGAACGCGCTGTCATGCAGGCCGGAGGCGAGCAGGCGCGGGGTATAACCAAGGGCTTCAACCTCGCTGTAGCCGGTTATCTCAGTGAAGGCGCGGTTGACGGCGCTGATGTTCTGCCGTGTGTCGGTGATCAAGACGCCTTCGGCGGTGCTTTCGAACACCGTGGCGGCCTGCTGCAGTTTTTCCTGCATCAACTGGCGTTCGGTGATGTCCCGGGCGATGGTCAGCATGCAATCTTCGTCGCCAATCGGCAGTGGGCGGCTGGACACTTCGCACAGGCGAATCTGGCCGTCGGCACGACGGATATGACAGATGAAATCGCGGACAAAGCCGTCGCGCTGCATCAACTCCAGCATGTGCTTGCGTTCGTTGAGGTCGACCCAGATGCCTAGGTCCAGGGTTGATTGGTCAAGTGAGGAGGCGCTGGTGAAGCCGGTCAGGTGGCTGAAACCTTCGTTCACTTCAATCAGCAGGCCATCGCTTTGGCGACTCAGTAGTAAACCGTCAGGGGAAGCATGGAATGCCTTGGCGAATTTCTCTTCGGAGGTTTGCAACTGCTGTTGGGTTTCCTTGAGCTCGGTGATATCGCGCACCACCACCACCAGGGCTTCAGTGGTATCGAGTTGGAACGGCTCAGCTGAGATCAGCCCGGTAAATGCCTGACCATTGCTGCGCAGAAAGGACATTTCCAGGTTACGGATACTGGTGGTCTGTACCCGCTGCAGCAAATCCGGACCGACGCCCTGAATGCCCCATATATTCAGATCTGAGGCGGTTTTGCCTACCACCTCGTCGGCGCGCAGCCCAATCTGGTCCTCGAATGCCTTGTTGACCTCCAGCAGGCAGCCATCAGATAACTGGGCAATCACCAGGATGTCCGGGCACTGCTGAAACACCGAGGCAAATTTCTGCTCGGACAGTTGCAGGGCTTCTTCGGTGCGCTTGGCTTCGCTGATGTCGATCATCAGGCCGCGCAGCACTGGCTCGTGGCCGTGTTCGATCAGGCTGACAATGTCACGTACCCACAGGCAGCGGCCATCAGCGGTGATGACCCGGTAATCAATGCTGTGATCACGGTTAGCACGAGTTTCCCGATAGCAATAGGCCTCGGCGCGGGTCAGGTCGGCGGGGTGGATGATGTTGCGCCAGAAGCCTGGAATCAACCAGTGGGCGCGGGGATAGCCGAGCAGGTCTTCGGCATGGGGCGACACGTAGCTGTAGGTGAAATCGCTGATGCTTGCTTCCCAGGCGATGGCGGACAAGCTCTCCACCAAGCCGCGATAGTGGTACTCGCTGCTTCGCAGTTCTTGTTCAAGGGCGACCCGGCGAGAAATTTCCGAACTGAGCCGGCGATTGATCCGAATAACGATGGCCAGCACCGTACTCAATAGCAGCACCGCTGGCAGGCCGTACGTGAGCAAGTCAGCCCAGAAGGTGCGGTGATCGGTGAAGCTGCCGACCCAATGTTGCTGGATTGCATCCGTTTCGGCTGAGCTGAGGTCGGCGAGGACTTTGTCCAGGATGCCCACCAGGATTTTTTCATCCCGCGGGACACCCATCGCCAGTTGGTAGCGGTAGGGCGTTTCGCCGCTGACGTATAAACCGTCGAGCTTGAGTTGGCGCAGGCTCCAGACGCTGGAGGCGAGGTCGCCGACCACGGCATCCACTTCATCGGTGGCCAGGGCTTGCAGCGTCGAACTGACGTTGGGCAGGGCGACCAGATTCAGGTCCGGATGGTGGGTGCGGAGCAATTCATGGGGCGCGTAGTTTTCCACCACGGCAATTTTAAGCCCGTACAGATCCTTGAGGCTGCGTGGTTTCGCGCCGCCTTCATGGGCCAGGATGACGATGGGAAAGTCGAGATAGGGGCGTGTGAACGCCAGGAAGTTTTGGCGTTCGGGGGTGGACATGATGCCAGGCAGCAGGTCGAGCTGATTATTGCGGGCTTGTTCAAGCACCGCAGTCCAGTTAACCGGTTCGATCAGTTTGATACGCACACCCAGGCGGTCCTGGAGCAGGCGTACGTAATCGGCTGCCAAGCCCTGATATCGGCCATTTTCATCGCGATATTCAAAAGGTGGCCAAGACGCATCCACGCCTAGGCGCAGCTCCTGATGGTCCGCCAACCAGCTACGCTCATCATCCGTAAGAGTCAACGCGCCAGCCGTTGCGGTCCAGGTCAGCAGCGACAGCAGTATCACGGTCGGCAATCTGGGCATAACGGTCTCGTTATGGCACGGGGAATGTCTCGAGTGTAGACGGGCATTGCGAGGGCGGGGTGTGCGAGGCAGTTAATCTGTGCAAAGCAATCGGTAGAAAGCAAAACCCCCGGCCTGGGCCGGGGGTTCTGGTATCACTCGTCGAGGAAGGAGCGCAGATGCTCGCTTCGCGTCGGGTGGCGCAACTTGCGCAGCGCCTTGGCTTCGATCTGACGGATCCGCTCACGGGTCACGTCAAACTGCTTACCGACTTCCTCAAGGGTGTGGTCGGTATTCATGTCGATGCCGAAACGCATGCGCAGTACCTTGGCTTCACGGGCAGTGAGGCCGGACAGTACGTCGCGAGTCGCTTCTTTCAAGCTCTCAACAGTGGCGA
The DNA here is from genome assembly GCF_041410225.1 of Pseudomonas sp. KT_2_4. Taxonomy (NCBI): domain Bacteria; kingdom Pseudomonadati; phylum Pseudomonadota; class Gammaproteobacteria; order Pseudomonadales; family Pseudomonadaceae; genus Pseudomonas; species Pseudomonas sp. KT_2_4. The sequence continues at coordinate 3,235,414 of NZ_CP166962.1, read as the reverse complement.
CATCGATTGGCGACTGCATGGTCGAGTCTTCGATGAAGTCACCCAGATGGGAGTCTTCGTCATCACCAATCGGCGTTTCCATGGAGATCGGCTCTTTAGCGATCTTCAATACCTTGCGGATTTTATCCTCAGGCATTTCCATGCGTTCGCCCAGCTCTTCCGGGGTCGGTTCGCGACCCATTTCCTGCAACATCTGCCGGGAAATGCGGTTGAGCTTGTTGATGGTCTCGATCATGTGCACCGGAATACGGATGGTGCGGGCCTGGTCGGCGATCGAGCGAGTGATCGCCTGACGGATCCACCAGGTGGCATAAGTCGAGAACTTGTAGCCGCGACGGTATTCGAACTTGTCCACCGCCTTCATCAAACCGATGTTGCCTTCCTGGATCAGATCAAGGAATTGCAGGCCACGGTTGGTGTACTTCTTGGCGATGGAGATCACCAGACGCAAGTTCGCTTCAACCATCTCTTTTTTCGCGCGGCGGGCCTTGGCCTCACCGATCGACATGCGACGGTTGATGTCTTTGATTTCTGCAATCGTCAGGCCGGTTTCGGTCTCAAGCGCGGTCAGCTTCTGCTGGCAACGGATGATATCGGGCTGCAGGCGACCGATGGCTTCGGCGTATTTCGCCTTGCCCTTGGCCAGTGCGTCGCTCCAGCTTTCGTCAACTTCGTTGCCCGGGAACTGGCGCAGGAAATCGGTACGCGGCATGCGCGCATCACGCACACAGAGCTGCATGATCGCACGCTCTTGGGCACGCAGACGCTCAAGGGCGCTGCGAACACGCTCAACCAGGCCTTCGAATTGCTTGGGCACCAGCTTGATCGGCATGAACAGCTCAGCCAGGGCCACCAGCTCGGCAATCGCCTGCTTGTTGCCGCGACCGTGCTTCTTCAGGGCCTTGCGGGTGATTTCCATTTGATCGGAAACCGCACCGAAGCGCTGGGCCGCGATGACCGGGTCTGGACCGCTTTCGGCTTCTTCTTCGTCGTCGCTGCTTTCAGCTTCGTCGTCGTCGGAGTCGTCGTCCGCTTTTGCGGCTTTCGCATCAACAGGCGGCGGTACTTCGGCGGCAGGCGGCGCAATGCCGTCGTCCGGGTCGATATAACCGCTCAGGACGTCAGACAGGCGGCCACCTTCGGTGGTGACGCGAGTGTACTCGGAGAGAATGTGGTCAACCGTGCCAGGGAAGTGCGCAATGGCGCCCATCACTTCACGGATGCCCTCTTCGATACGCTTGGCGATTTCGATCTCGCCTTCGCGTGTCAGCAGCTCGACGGTACCCATTTCGCGCATATACATGCGCACAGGGTCTGTCGTGCGGCCGATATCGGTCTCCACCGCAGCCAACGCGGCGGCAGCTTCTTCAGCGGCGGCTTCGTCGGTATCGGCGTCGGCCAGCATAAGGGAATCCTTATCTGGCGCAGTTTCGAATACGTTGATCCCCATGTCGTTAATCATGCGGATGATGTCTTCCACCTGCTCAGGATCTGAAATATCCTCAGGCAGGTGGTCGTTGACCTCCGCGTAAGTCAGGTAACCCTGCTCACGACCAAGAAGTATCAACTCTTTGATACGAGACTGCTGTTGCGCTTTTCCGGACATAACACCCTATCCACTGAAGGTCTTGGCGGGCAAAAAACAAGCCGAGGATTATACCCGAGCTATGACCTCACACGCCAGCTGAGGTCGGGTTTGATGCGTAAACATTCTGTTTTAAGAGGTCGCGCATCTGTTTTGCTATCTGAATTTGCTCTTCAGCCGATAATCCCGGCTGCCTTGCTCTCTTGATAAGTTCGTCGAGGGTCTGAGTGTGTTGACCCGCGGATAACCTATTAATGGTGTCTAAAAACTGTTGTTCAAGGTTGTCGCCGTCAATTAGCCACTCCTTTTCCGCCAGTGCCCGCAATAAACGGCCCTGTTCCGTGCCATGCCAGCGAGCCATCAACTGGATTGAGTTTAGCTTAGGGTTTTTCTGCACGGCTTCGATCAGTGCAATAAGCACCTGAGCATAGGTATTGCTCTCGTTGGCAAAGTGGTCGGCACTTTCAACCTTGCCGGCCAATTGTGGGTGGTGAATCAGTGTGCGCAGTGCAATCAGTGTGGGGGCTTCCACCGCTACGGGCGTGCGTGGCGCGTAGGCTTCATCGCGATCACCGCGCTTGCCGTTTTTGCTCCACGGCTTTTTATCCCACTTCTTGCCACCTGCGCCGGGCTTCTTTGGCGTCCATTCCTGCTGGGGCGCGAAGGCCTCCTGAGGTTGGTGAAAGTCAGCGTAGTCCGGCATGGCGTCGTAATCCATGCCGGGGTCGTAGGCTGGCGGCGCCTCTTGCGGGGCGCTGTGCACCAGCTGGCTGACGGCTTCACCGCTCAAACCGGTGATCTCCAGCAGGCGCTGGCGCATCAGTGTGCGCAAATTGGCGCCGGGGACTTTGTCGATCAGCGGCGCCGCAAGGGTGGCCATATGGGCCTTGCCCTCCAGGGAGCGCGGGTCGGCTTCTTCGGTCAGTTGCTGGAAAAAATAATCCGCCAGCGGCTGTGCATGTTGATTGATGCGTGCACGGAACGCATCGGTACCTTCCGAGCGCACCAGCGTGTCCGGGTCTTCGCCTTCGGGCAGGAACAGGAAGCGTGCGCGACGCCCATCCTGCAGGCTCGACAGCGTGGCTTCGAGCGCGCGCCAGGCGGCGTTGCGGCCAGCCTGGTCGCCGTCGAAGCAAAACAGCACGCTGGGCACGACACGGAACAGGCGCTTCAGATGTTCTTCGCTGGTGGCGGTGCCGAGGGTCGCGACCGCGTTGCGCAGGCCTTGTTGGGCCAGGGCGATCACGTCCATATAACCCTCAACCACGATGATTTCGTCGAGGTTGCGGTTGTTCTTGCGCGCCTCGAACAGGCCGTAGAGTTCCTGGCCCTTGTGGAACACCGGGGTCTCCGGAGAGTTCAGGTACTTGGGCTTGTCGTCCCCGAGTACACGGCCGCCGAAGGCGATGATGCGGCCACGGCTGTCGCGGATTGGGAACATCACCCGGTCGCGGAAGCGGTCATAGCGCTTGCCGGTCTCGGCGTTTTCCACCAGCAGGCCGGCATCGATCATGGCCTTTTGCTGGAGGGTGTCGCTGCTCAGGTGTTTATACAGATTGTCCCAGCCCGGCGGAGCGAAGCCGAGACCGAAGTCCCGAGCGATTTCGCCGGTGAGGCCGCGGCCTTTGAGGTAGTCGACAGCGGCCTTGCGCTGCGGATGGCTCTTGAGTGCCTGGCGGTAAAAATCGGCGGCAGCGGTAAGCAGCGGGTACAGCGGCGAATCGGTGGGTTGCCGGGGTTTGTGCGGGCGGCCACTTTCTTCGCGGGGCACTTCCATTCCTGCGGCTTTAGCCAAGTCCTCGACAGCCTGGGGGAAGTCCAGGTTGTCGTGGTCCATCAGGAAACCCAGGGCATTCCCGCCCGCCCCGCAACCGAAGCAGTAATAGAACTGCTTGTCGGGGCTGACGCTGAAGGATGGGGTTTTTTCTTTATGGAACGGGCAGCAGGCGGTGTAGTTTTTGCCGGCTTTTTTCAGCTGTACGCGTGAGCTGACAACATCGACGATGTCGGTGCGGTTCAGAAGGTCGTCAATAAAGCTCTGGGGAATCAGCCCGGCCATGGCGTTCTCGTCATCACTGCGTGTAAATGAGGACCCGTGAGGTGTTCAAGCGCACGTATAGGGGGCTCGATCATCATCGTCTGCATGGGTCATCAGGAAGTGTATCTGCCGAATATTCACTGAGGGTAGTTTCTGATCAGTCTTCGGCATGGAAATGTTGCCCGGGCGTCCGGTCTTGGCCAATGGCAGCCTCGGAAACGCATCGATGGGCACAGCCGACACGGTTGATCGTCTGTTTGAAGAATAGGTGTGCTCGTCAGTAGCCTTGTTAGGCTCGTCAGAAGAGACGTGCACCGCTGGCAAAAGAGCCAGCCCTGACGTGTGAAGCAGTGTCTCGGTCGCGTGTGCGGCGTCGACGGTGAAGCATCAAGCGATATCCGCAAATGCCAACAGCCCGGCTGAGGGCCGGGCTTGGCAGAAGCTTGCTACGAACGTCTGTGTATTAGTACAGACGAACGGCGCGGCGCTGTTCGCGCTGAACTTTCTTAGCGTGACGCTTAACAGCGGCTGCTGCTTTGCGCTTACGCTCAGAAGTTGGCTTCTCATAAAATTCGCGGCTACGAACTTCAGCCAGAACACCGGCTTTTTCGCAGGAGCGCTTGAAACGACGCAGAGCTACGTCGAAGGGTTCGTTCTCTTTTACTTTGACGGCTGGCATCCAGAGCTACCTTCTTTCATTACCGGGAATCAACGTTCTCGTCGCAAAAAATTCGCGGCTGAGGTCGTCGGTTTTTAAGGGTTGCGGATGTTAACCCCTCATTGCCCGGAATGCAAAGCCTCTGATCGAAAACCGCTAGTCGGGAGGGGGAGTGGCGACTATTATGCGCGCCTTCGAATTCAGCCTCTACAAGGCGCAAACCCATGCTAGTACTGGGACTTGAAACCTCCTGCGACGAAACCGGAGTCGCACTATACGACAGTGAACGCGGGCTTTTGGCCGATGCACTGTTCAGTCAGATCGACCTGCATCGCGCCTATGGCGGCGTGGTGCCGGAGCTTGCCAGCCGCGATCACGTCAAGCGCATGCTGCCATTGATCCGCCAGGTGCTGGATGAGGCCGGTTGTGTGGCAACCGAGATCGATGCCATCGCCTATACGGCAGGGCCCGGATTGGTCGGAGCCCTGCTGGTTGGGGCCTCTTGCGCCCAGGCGCTGGCCTTTGCCTGGGGTATTCCTGCTCTTGGTGTGCACCATATGGAAGGCCACTTATTGGCGCCCATGCTGGAAAAAACACCGCCGGAGTTCCCGTTCGTCGCTTTGTTGGTTTCGGGCGGGCATACGCAGCTGGTTCAGGTGGATGGGATCGGTCAATACACACTGTTGGGCGAGTCGCTGGACGATGCCGCCGGTGAAGCGTTCGACAAAACCGCGAAGATGATGGGGCTTAATTATCCGGGGGGGCCGGAAATCGCCCGTCTTGCCGAGAACGGCGTTGCCGGTCGCTACACCTTCCCGCGGCCGATGTGTGATCGTCCTGGCTTGATGTTCAGTTTCAGCGGTTTGAAAACCTCTGCCTTGAACACCTGGCAGCAGAGCGTCAGCGCCGGGGACGACGGCCAGCAAGCCCGTTGCGACATCGCGCTGGCGTTCCAGCAGGCTGTGGTGGAGACTTTGACCATCAAGTGCAAGCGCGCCCTGAAACAGGCGGGCATGAAGCGGCTGGTGATCGCAGGCGGCGTCAGCGCCAACAAGGCGTTGCGCAGTTCCCTGGAAAAAATGCTCGGCGACATGAATGGCAACGTGTTTTACGCACGCCCTGAGTTCTGCACTGACAACGGCGCGATGATTGCCTACGCCGGTTGCCAGCGCTTGCAGGCCGGGCAGCACGAAAGTCTGGCGATCAGCGTGCAGGCGCGCTGGCCGATGGAGCAATTGCCGCCGTTGTAAGGTTCAAGGGCACCGGGTCCAGGCGGGGTATTTAAAAATGCCGTTCGCGCCCGGCAAACAGGTCGCGTAGATTGCCGCGGTGGCGCCAGACGATCAGCAGTGTCAGCACGCTCATCGGTAGCAGCGCTTCTGGTTCCTGCCAGGCCAGCAGCGGCAGGGTCAGCGGCGTGGCAATCAGCGCGGCCAGCGAGCTGGTGCGGGTCAGGTAGAACGTCAGCAGCCAGGCGAGCATGGCCAGTAACGCCGCAGGGGGGTAAATGCCCAGCAGCATGCCGGCCGCCGTGGCGACGCCCTTGCCGCCGCGAAAGCGGAAGTACAACGGGAACAGGTGGCCCAGGACGGCACACAGGCCCACCCAGGCTTGCTGTTGCAAGCTAAGGCCGACGAGGCTGGCGATGAGCACGGGCAGCAGGCCCTTGCAGACGTCGCCCAGCAAGGTCAGGACGGCGAGTTTCTTGCCGGCCAGGCGCAACATATTGGTGGCGCCGGCATTGCCTGAGCCACTCATTCGCGGATCGGGATTTCCCGTCAAGCGGCTGAGCAAAATGGCGAAGGACAGCGAGCCGAGCAGGTAGGCGAAAATCGCCAGTGACCAAAACATGCTAACTATTCCGGGCGAGGACGCCCTGATTCTAACGGGGCATCGCGCCCTTGTCGTGCTGCGGAGAAAAGTGCTTGGACAGAGTGTTTATCGAAGGCCTGGAAGTCGACACCGTGATCGGGGCTTACGACTGGGAGCGCGGAATCCGGCAATGCCTGCGCCTGGACCTGAGCTTCGCCTGGGATAATCGCCCAGCTGCGGCAGGTGACGACCTGACCCTGGCACTGGATTACGCCAGGGTGTCTGCGCGTATCCAGGCCTTTGCCGAGCATTCCCAGTACCAACTGGTGGAAACCTTTGCCGAGCGTCTGGCCGAAGTGCTGATGAGTGAGTTCCAGATTCCCTGGCTGCACCTCAAGTTGACCAAGCCCGGCGCGGTACCGGCTGCCAAGGGCGTGGGCGTGGAGATCGAGCGCGGATGTCGTTGACTCAGGTTTACCTCGGGCTTGGCAGCAATATCGACCGCGAGGCTCGTCTATGCGCCGGCTTGGATGCGTTGGCGGGCTTCTTGACGGATATGCGCTGTTCGGCGGTGTTCGAAAGCCAGCCGGTGGGGATCAAAAGTGGGCCGTTTTTCAATCTGGTGGTGTCGGCTTATACCGACCTGCCGTTGATGGAACTCGATCGCCGGTTGAAATCCATCGAGGCCGACAACGGCCGCTACGCGCCCGACCGCAAAGGCCTGCCGCTGGATATCGATGTGTTGTTGTATGGCGATTGGGTGGGCAATTTCGATGGCTTGATCTTGCCGCGAGCCGAAATTCTGAAAAACGCCTTTGTGTTGTGGCCGCTGTCGATGATGGCGCCGGAGCGTCTGCACCCGGAGGCGGGCAAGACAATGGCCGAGTTGTGGCGAGACGCGCAAATTGATCAGGTATTGGCGCCTGTGGCGTTCGAGTGGCAGGGTCAGCCACTCACGCCACAAGCTCTTTTGTAGGAGCCGAGCGTGCTCGCGAAAAACCTGAGGGCGCTGCGTCATCGTTGAGGTTCTTCGCGAGCAAGCTCGCTCCTACAAGGGCTTTTGCTGTTCTTTGTAGGCTTTAAGCGCCTTGAGCCGTTCGCGCTTGAGCGCCTCGCCCAGTTCGGGGCCTTTGAAACCCTTTTCTAGCAGCGGCGCGACCGGCACTTCGCGTGCCACCTTTGCCGCTCCGCGCAAATAATCGGCCTGTGGATAACTGCGTTGCTCAAAACCCTCGCGGCCACGAGCGTCCATTTCGCAGGCCGCCACGAACTCTTCAAAGCGTTGCGGCCGACGGTACACGTCGAAGCTTTGCAGCAACTCCAGCAATGTCGAGGCCTTGAGTTCAAGCGCGCGATGCCCGTGAGTATGATATTGCCCCACCAGCAAGGCCAACTCCTGGCAATCCCTCGGCACCTTGAAACGCTCGTTCACCGCTTTGATCAGCTTCAAGCCGCGATGTTCGTGGGCAATGTGCTGCGGCAACTTATCCACAGGCGTCAGGCCTTTGCCCAGGTCGTGCAGCAGGCAGGCCCAGCGCACGCTCAGCGGTTGCTTGTGCAGGGCTGCTTGCTGCAGCACGCTCAAGGTATGCAAGCCGGTGTCTATTTCCGGGTGGTGAGCTGCGGGCTGCGGCACGCCGAACAGCGCATCCACCTCCGGCATCAAGGTTTTCAGTGCGTCGCAGTCACGCAGTACTTGGATAAATACCTGGGGTTGATCTTCCATCAGCGCCCGTGAGATTTCCTTCCAACTGCGCTCGGGGGTAAGGGCCTCCAACTCGCCGGACTCACTGAGTTGGCGCATTAATTCGAGGGTCTCAGGGGCGACTGTGAAGCCGAGAGGCGCATAGCGCGCGGCGAAACGCGCAACGCGTAGTACGCGGAGGGGATCTTCGGCGAACGCGGGAGAAACATGCCGTAAAAGACGCGCTTCAAGATCACGTTGTCCCTGATAAGGATCAGTCAGGTTACCCTCGTCATCCTCCGCCATGGCATTGATGGTCAGGTCACGCCGGATCAGGTCTTCTTCCAGCGTAACGTCGGGGCTCGCATGGAATATAAAGCCACCGTAACCCCGGCCATTCTTGCGTTCGGTGCGAGCGAGGGCGTATTCGTCACCGTTTTTCGGATCGAGAAACACCGGAAAATCGGCGCCCACCGGTTTATAACCCTTGGCGAGCATCTCTTCAGCCGTCGCGCCAACGACGACGCGGTCTATATCGGTGACCTCGATGCCCAGAAGGCGATCACGCACGGCGCCGCCGACTTTGTAGATTTTCATGAAAAAGCCTCCATTAGCGGCACAGGATAACGCCTGAGCCTGGCCAATGGAGGCTTTGCTGTTTCAGAGATGCACGACGGCCATGTCCAGGCGGCCATAGTCGTTGTCGTTATGATCGCTGCGCGGTGGTACATGGTGGGTCTTCATCACTTGGTCGCCCTGCAGGGTTTCCAAATGAATATCAAAACCCCAGAGCCGATGCAGGTGCTTGAGCACTTCCTCAGTGGATTCGCCCAAGGGTTTGCGGTCGTGTTGCTGGTGACGCAGGGTCAGCGAACGGTCGCCACGCACATCAATGCTGTAGATCTGAACGTTAGGCTCGCGGTTACCCAGGTTGTATTGCGCGGCCAGGGTTTCGCGAATGATGCGGTAGCCGGGTTCGTCGTGGATGGCAGGCACCACCAGGTCATCCTTGAGGTCGTCGTCCAGGATGCTGAACAACTTGAGGTCGCGGATCACCTGAGGCGACAGGTACTGCAGGATAAAACTCTCATCCTTGAAGCTGCTCATGGCGAACTTGATGGTCGATAGCCAGTCGCTGCCGGCGATTTCCGGGAACCAGCGGCGGTCTTCCTCCGTGGGGTGCTCGCACATGCGGCGGATATCGCGGTACATGGCAAAACCCAGTGCATAGGGGTTGATGCCGTTGTAGTACGGGCTGTCGAAGCCTGGCTGGAAGACCACGCTCGTATGGGACGTGAGGAACTCCATCATGAAGCCGTCAGTGACCAGGCCTTCGTCGTACAGGTCGTTCATCAGGGTGTAATGCCAGAAGGTTGCCCAGCCTTCGTTCATTACTTGGGTTTGGCGCTGGGGATAAAAATATTGCGCGATCTTGCGCACGATACGCACGATTTCGCGCTGCCAGGGCTCCAGCAGCGGTGCGTGCTTTTCGAGGAAATACAGGATGTTTTCCTGCGGTTCGGCGGGGAAGCGGGCATTGTCCTTGTCGCTGTTCTTGTCGGCGCGCTTGGGGATGGTGCGCCACAGGTCGTTGATCTGTTTCTGCAGGTGCTCCTCGCGCTCCTTCTGGCGCAGGCGTTCCTCTTCGGCGGAAATAGGATAGGGACGCTTATAGCGATCGACCCCATAATTCATCAGCGCGTGGCAGGAGTCCAACAGGTCTTCCACCGCATCGATACCGTGGCGCTCCTCGCACTGCATGATGTATTGCTTGGCGAACACCAGGTAATCAATGATCGAACTGGCATCGGTCCAGGTGCGAAACAGGTAGTTGCCCTTGAAGAAACTGTTATGCCCATAGCAGGCATGGGCCACTACCAGCGCCTGCATGCAGATGGTGTTTTCTTCCATCAGGTACGCGATGCACGGGTCGGAGTTGATCACGATCTCGTAGGCCAGGCCCATCTGGCCGCGTGTGTAGGACTTCTCGGTACTGAGAAAGTGTTTCCCGTAGGACCAATGGTGATAGCCCAGGGGCATGCCCACCGAGGCATAGGCATCCATCATCTGTTCAGCGGTGATGACTTCTATCTGATTGGGATAGGTGTCCAAGGCATAACCCGCCGCGATACGGCTGATTTCCCGGTCATAGGCCTGGATCAGTTCGAAGGTCCACTCGGAACCGGTGGAAATGGGTTGGCGCTTGTTCTCTTTTTTGGCGGTCATGTCACTAACCTGCGCTGGAAGAGTTCACGGAAGACCGGGTAGATATCGCCGGCCGAGACCAGTTGCTGCTGGGCGAACGTGTCGGCAAAGGCTTCGCCGATGCGCTCGTATTCGAACCACAGGGCCTGGTGCTCACGGGGGGTGATTTCGACGTAAGTGTAGTACTGCACGAACGGCATGATCTGGTTGATCAAAATGTCCCGGCAGATCGGCGAGTCGTCGTTCCAGTTGTCGCCGTCAGAGGCTTGGGCGGCGTAGATGTTCCACTCGTTGGCGGGGTAGCGCTCGGCCATGATCTCCTGCATCAGCTTCAGTGCGCTGGAAACAATGGTGCCGCCAGTTTCCCGCGAGTAGAAAAACTCCTCTTCGTCCACCTCTCGCGCGCTGGTGTGATGGCGGATGAACACTACGTCAATCTTGTCGTAGTTCCGTTTCAGGAACAGGTACAGCAGGATAAAGAAGCGCTTGGCGATGTCCTTGGTGGCCTGGGTCATGGAGCCGGAAACGTCCATCAGGCAGAACATCACCGCCTTGGAGCTGGGGTTGGGTTGCTTGACCAGCAGGTTGTATTTCAAGTCAAAGGTATCGAGGAACGGCACGCGGTGGATGCGCGCGCTGAGTTTTTCGATTTCCGCCTCGATTTCCTGGATATCGCCGAAGTTATCCGGTTCTTCGCGCTTCAAGCGTGCCAACTCTTCCTTGGCCTGCTTGAGTTTGGCGCGGCTGCTGCCGGAGAGGGCGATACGCCGTGCGTGGGCTGAACGCAGGGTGCGGATGATGTTGATGCGCGACGGGTTGCCCTCGTTGCTGATCCCTGCACGTACGGTCTTGAAGGTATCGGTGCCGGTCAGGTTGCGTTTGACGAGGTTGGGCAGTTCGAGGTCTTCGAACATGAATTCGAGGAATTCTTCCTGAGTGATCTGGAATACGAATTCATCCATGCCTTCGCCAGAGTTGCCGGCTTTGCCCGGGCCTTTGCCGCCGCCACCGCCTTGTGGGCGCTGGATATGTTCGCCAGTGGTGAATTCCTTGTTACCCGGGTGCACCACGGTCTGTTTGCCGCCGCGGCCATGGTGAAGTACCGGTTCGTCGATGTCCCGTCCGGGAATGCTGATTTGTTCGCCATGCTCCATGTCGGTGATGGAACGGCGGCTGACGGCCTCTTCTACCGCCTTTTTGATGTGGTCACGGTAACGCCGCAGGAAACGCTGGCGGTTTACCGTGCTCTTGTTCTTGCCATTGAGGCGTCGGTCGATCACATAGCTCATGGGGAGCCCTCCGGGCAGCTTCACGTTACAAGCTTCAAGCCGCGGGCTGGAAGCTTAGAGACAAGCGGTCAACTGCCAGGCCGGATGCCTGGCAGTGCGCGCTTGCCGCTGCCTTACTGCGATTTGCGAACCCGCAGGTACCACTCGGAGAGCAGTCGTACCTGTTTGTCGGTGTAGCCTCGCTCGACCATGCGTGTGACGAAGTCGTTGTGTTTTTGCTGATCCTCCTTGCTGGCCTTGGCGTTGAAGCTGATGACGGGCAGCAGGTCCTCGGTGTTGGAGAACATTTTCTTCTCGATGACCACCCGCAGCTTCTCGTAGCTGAGCCAAGTGGGGTTCTTGCCGTTGTTGTTGGCACGGGCGCGCAGTACGAAATTGACGATTTCGTTGCGGAAGTCCTTCGGATTGCTGATGCCGGCGGGTTTCTCGATTTTTTCCAATTCTTCGTTGAGGGCCACGCGATTGAGGATTTCGCCGGTTTCCGGGTCGCGGTATTCCTGATCCTGGATCCAGAAATCGGCGTACAGGACGTAGCGGTCGAAAATGTTCTGGCCGTATTCGCTGTAGGACTCCAGGTAAGCGGTCTGGATTTCCTTGCCGATGAACTCGATGTAGCGCGGCGCCAGGTATTCCTTGAGGAAGCGCAGGTAGCGCTCACGAGTTTCGGCCTGGAATTGCTCCTGTTCAATCTGTTGTTCCAGCACATAGAGCAAGTGCACCGGGTTGGCGGCAATCTCGTGGGGATCGAAGTTGAAGACCTTGGACAAGATCTTGAACGCAAAGCGCGTCGACAGACCGTTCATGCCCTCGTCCACACCGGCTGTATCACGGTATTCCTGGATCGACTTAGCCTTGGGATCGGTGTCCTTGAGGTTTTCGCCGTCGTAGACGCGCATCTTCGAATAGATATTGGAGTTCTCCGGCTCCTTGAGGCGCGACAGTACGGTGAACTGGGCAAGCATTTTCAAGGTGTCGGGGGCGCAATGGGCCTTGGCCAGGGAGCTGTTGAACAGCAGTTTGTCGTAAATCTTGATTTCGTCACTGACCCGCAGGCAGTACGGCACCTTGACGATATAGATCCGGTCGATGAAGGCTTCGTTGTTCTTGTTATTGCGGAAGGTATGCCATTCCGATTCGTTGGAGTGAGCCAGCAAGATCCCGGTAAATGGAATCGCCCCCAGGCCTTCGGTACTGTTGTAGTTACCTTCCTGGGTAGCGGTGAGCAGTGGGTGCAGCACCTTGATCGGTGCCTTGAACATCTCCACGAACTCCATCAGGCCCTGGTTGGCCCGGCACAATGCGCCCGAATAGCTGTAGGCATCGGCATCGTTCTGCGGAAACTCTTCCAGTTTGCGGATATCGACCTTGCCCACCAGTGCCGAAATGTCCTGATTGTTTTCATCGCCGGGTTCGGTCTTGGCCACGCCGATCTGGTTGAGGATCGACGGGTAGAGTTTCACCACCCGGAACTGGCTGATATCACCGCCGAACTCGGCCAGGCGCTTGGTGGCCCAGGGCGACATGATGGTGTTGAGGTAGCGCCGCGGGATACCGAAGTCTTCCTCGAGGATCGCGCCATCTTCCGTGGCGTTGAACAGGCCCAGGGGCGACTCGAAGACGGGCGAGCCCTTGATCGCATAGAAGGGCACCTTCTCGATCAATTGCTTGAGCTTTTCCGCCAGGGACGATTTGCCGCCGCCGACCGGGCCGAGCAAATAGAGGATCTGCTTCTTCTCTTCCAGGCCTTGGGCGGCATGGCGGAAGTAGGAAACGATCTGGTCGATGCATTCTTCCATCCCATGGAAGTCTTCAAAGGCCGGATAGCGGCGGATCACCTTGTTGGAAAATATCCGCGACAGGCGCGAATTATTGGCGGTTTCCACCAGTTCTGGCTCGCCAATCGCCAATAGCAAGCGTTCGGCGGCAGAAGCGTAGGTGCTGCGGTCCTGTTTGCACAGCTCGAGATACTCCTGAAGCGTGAGTTCTTCCTGCTGTGTGGACGCGAAGCGTTGTTGGAAGTGGCTAAAGATACTCATGACGTCGTCACCTCGCTCGATACGTGGAGCCGACGCCGGATCAATCAGTCGATGCTGGCAGTCATTGACGCACGCCAATGGCTGTTTTCCCCCCAGAACACCCTGAAACGCTACCGATGACCCGTACGCCGGTGTACCGGCTCTCCCCTGATTCGGATGGCCTGCGCTTAAGGATAGTTCGGAATCCGGGAGGTCAAGGCGCGATGCGCAATTAGTTTAGCCGCGCCGTTCGTCAGAAACGGCGCAAGCCCAAGCGTCACGCGGGGTAGCGGGGTGTGAAAAAAATTATTGCGAATCGCCCGAGGAAATTTCCGCGGGATAGGTCGTACGCCACAGCTCAAACCCGCCGTCCAGGCTGTAGACGTCAGAGAAACCCTGGCTGATCAGATACGCGGCTGCACTCTGGCTGGAATTGCCGTGGTAGCAGGCGACGATCAGCGGTGCATCGAGGTCGGCGGCGCGGATGAAGTCGGCGATGTTGACGTTGTCCAAGTGCTGGGCGCCGGTGATGTGAGCGGCGGCATAAGTAGGCTGGTCGCGGATGTCGACGACTACGGCACCTTGCTCGCGCAGGGTCTGTGCTTCTTGGGGAGGGATACGTTTGAATTCGGTCATGGCGGGCTCCTATTGCTTGGCGGTGGCCGGCAGGGTAATGGAAAGGGGCGATTCGCACTGGCAGTCGAGGCGCTTGCCCGTGTCGATGTTCATCAGGGTCATGGCACCGCCCCACACGCAACCGGTGTCGAGGGCGAACACGCCGGGTTCATCGCACTTGCCTTCCAGCGCGGCCCAGTGGCCAAAGATGATCTTTGTGTCTCGGGTCTTGCGTTCCTTGTAGGCGAACCAGGGCTTGTAGCCGGGCAGGGCGGTGTCGGCGCCTTCCTTGCTTTTGAGGTCCAGTTTGCCTTCGGCCGTGCAGAAGCGCATCCGCGTGAAGTAGTTGGTGATGACTCGCAGGCGGGCCACGCCGGTGAGGTCGTTGTCCCACTTCACTGGGTCGTTGCCGTACATGCCGTCGAGGTAAGCGGTGTACAGGTTGTCATCAGCCAATGCACTTTCAACTTCGGCGGCGCACTTGAGGGCTTTTTTCAGCGTCCACTGCGGCGGGATACCGGCATGCACCAAGGCCATGTTGCGATCCTCGTCGTAGTGCATGAGTTTTTGCCGGCGCAGCCAGTCGAGCAGTTGAGCGCGGTCTGGGGCTTCGAGAATTTCCCGCAGGGTGTCGCCTTTTTTGAGGCGCTCGATATTGTTGCCGGCCGCAAGCAGATGCAGGTCATGGTTGCCCAGCACGCATACCAAGGAATCACGCAGGCCATAGAGGTAGCGCAGGGTTTCCAGGGACTGTGGGCCCCGGTTAACCAAGTCTCCCACCAACCACAAGCGATCATTTGCCGGGTCGAAGGCTACGCGCTCCAGCAGGCGCTTGAGAGGGTCCAGGCAGCCTTGCAGGTCGCCGACCGCGTACGTTGCCATCAGTGCAGGGCTCCTGGCACAGCCAGGCGGAAGGGCTTGATGATTGCATCGAACAGTTGGCCGTCGGTGGCCTTCATTTGATACGAGCCTTGCATGGTGCCGACCTTGGAGGTCATTACCGTGCCGCTGCTATAAGTGTGGCTGGCGCCGCTGTCGATCAACGGTTGCTGGCCGACAACGCCTGCCCCGCGCACTTCCTCGACCTGGCCGTCGCCATCGGTGATGACCCAGTGGCGCGACAGCAGCTTGGCCGGCACCAGCCCGTTGTTCTTCACTGTAATGGTGTAGGCAAAGGCGAAGCGGTTATGTTCGGGTTGCGACTGGTCCGCCAGGAAGCGGGTGACGACGCTGACGTCTATCTGATAGCGAGGATCGGACATGCAAGAGGCCTTAAAAGCGAAGGGCAGCAGATGCGGGTCAGTCTAGGCCAAGAGGTGGGCACTAGGCCAGACATGCTGTCTGGGCTCTTGAACTTGATGAAACGACTCTATCAACGTAACGCGGTTGAACCTGTGGGAGCGGGCTTGCTCGCGAATGCGGTGCGTCAGTCAACTGATCTATAACTGATCCACCGCATTCGCGAGCAAGCCCGCTCCCACATTGGAGGGTGTTGAACCCTATTGCGCTGTTGGCGCTGGCTGGATGGCAAGCTGGTCAGCCAGGCGCACGAACGCGGCCAGGTCCAGTTGCTCGGGGCGCAGGCCGCCGTCGACGCCGGCGGCTTCGATTTCAGCATTGCTCAGCAGGGCTTTGAGTGTGTTACGCAAGGTCTTGCGGCGTTGGTTGAACGCTTCGCGTACCACACGTTCCAGCAGTTTGTGATCCTTGGCCGGGTGCGGCAGTACGGCATGCGGCACCAGGCGCACGATGGCTGAATCGACCTTCGGTGGCGGGTTGAACGCGCCCGGGCCGACGTTGAACAGGTGCTCTACGCGGCAGTGATACTGGACCATGATCGACAAGCGGCCCCAGTCACCACCGCCAGGGCCTGCGGCCAGGCGCTCCACCACTTCCTTTTGCAGCATGAAGTGCATGTCGCGGATGATCCCGGCGTTGTTCAGCAGGTGAAAAATCAGCGGCGTGGAGATGTTGTACGGCAGGTTACCCACCACCCGCAGGCTGTTGGGCGCAGCGCCAAGGCTGTTGAAGTCGAACTTCAGCGCGTCGCCCTGGTGCAGGTTGAAGTTGGTTTTGCCGGCGAACTGCTGGTTGAGGATCGGGATCAGGTCCTTGTCCAGTTCCACGACGTCCAGTTGCCCGCCGCTGGCCAGCAGGCCCTGGGTCAGCGCGCCCTGGCCTGGGCCGATTTCCAGCAGGCGGTCTTCTGGCTTGGCATGGATGGAGCGCAGGATGCGATCGATTACGCCAGCGTCATGCAGGAAGTTCTGCCCGAAGCGCTTGCGCGCCCGGTGTTGGTAATGCTCAGTCATATACGGGTCTCGGCCATCTGATAGGCGGTTTCCAGGGCCACGTGCAGGCTGCCGGTATCGATCTTGCCGCTGCCTGCGAGGTCCAGGGCGGTGCCATGGTCGACGGAAGTGCGGATGATCGGCAGGCCCAGTGTCACGTTGACTGCGGCGCCGAAGCCTTTGTATTTCAGCACGGGCAGCCCCTGGTCGTGGTACATCGCCAGCACTGCGTCGCAGTGCTCCAGATATTTGGGGGTGAACAGAGTGTCTGCAGGCAATGGGCCGCGTAGGTCCATGCCTTCTTGGCGCAGGCGCTCTAATGTCGGTTCAATGATGTCGATTTCTTCATGGCCCAAGTGGCCGCCTTCACCGGCGTGGGGGTTAAGCCCACAGACCAGGATACGCGGTTGGGCAATGCCGAATTTGTGTTGCAGGTCGCTGTGCAGGATGCGCGTGACACGCTCCACACGCTCGGCAGTGATGGCATCGGCGATTTCACGCAGCGGCAAGTGGGTGGTCACCAGCGCCACACGCAGGCCGCGGGTGGCGAGCATCATCACCACTTGAGCGGTATGGGTCAGTTCCGCGAGGAATTCGGTATGGCCGGAAAAGGCGATACCGGATTCGTTGATCACACCTTTGTGCACCGGCGCGGTAATCATGCCGGCGAAGTCGCCGTCGATGCAGCCTTGGCCCGCACGGGTCAACGTCTCCAGCACAAATGCCGCGTTGGCCGTATTCAACTGCCCTGCAACCACTTTGGCTTGCAGCGGGGTGTCCCACACATACAGGCTGCCGGCGGGGGCCGGCAGGTCGGGCCAGTTGCCCGGCGCCACGTCCAGCAGGTTGACGGCCACACCCAGTTGCGCGGCCCGCTCAAGGAGCAGGTCGCGGCTGGTAATGGCAATCAGGGGGTGTGGCTGGGGTTGCGAGGCGAGCAGCAGGCACAGGTCTGGACCAATGCCGGCTGGCTCGCCGGGTGTCACCGCGAAACGCTGGGGTTTCACTGGGGTGCCTGGTCGGTGCCTGTTTGCTCGGCGCCTGGCAGCTTGTTCTCTACATACGCTTCGTCACGGATCTGACGCAGCCAGGTTTGCAGCTCTTCGTCGTATTTGCGGTTACGCAGTACGCTCAGGGCTTGCTGCTCGCGGGCCTGGGTGGTGTTGTCCGTGGCGCGACGGCCAAGCACTTCCAGCACATGCCAGCCGTACTGAGTCTTGAACGGCTTGGACAATACGCCTTGCGGTGTCTCGGCCATAACCTGCTGGAACTCAGGCACCAGAGCTTTCGGGTCGATCCAGTTCAGGTCGCCGCCGTTAAGGGCAGAACCTGGGTCTTCCGAGAAGCTTTTAGCCAGGGTGGCGAAGTCTTCACCGCTTTCAATGCGGTCGTAGATCTTCTGGGCCAGTTCCTTGGTTTGTGCCTCAGTGCGGATTTCGCTCGGTTTGACCAGGATGTGACGAACATGGACTTCGTCTTTCAGCGAAGTCTCGCCACCGCGACGTTCCAGCAGCTTCAGGATGATGAAGCCACCCGGGGTGCGGGCTGGCTGGGTAATGCCACCGACTTCCATGGCGCTCAATTCGCGATCAAACGGAGGTGGCAATTGAGCGGCTTTACGCCAGCCCATGTCACCGCCTTCGAGGGCGTTGTCGCTGCCGGACTGAGCAATGGCCATCTGGGCAAAATCTGCACCCGCTTTGAGGCGCTCATAGATCGCCTGGGTTTTAGCGGCGGCGGCATTAAGCTGCTCAGAGTTGGCTCCGTCCGGGGTTGGGATCAGGATATTGGCCAAGTGCAACTCTTCGGAGAGCTGCATCTTGCCCAGGTCCGAGGCCAGGAAGTTCTTCACTTCCTGCTCGGACACCTGAACCCGCTCGGCCACACGGCGCTGGCGCACACGGCTGATGATCATTTCGCGCTTGATCTGGTCACGGGCGTCCTCGTAGGACAAACCATCGCGAGCCAGGGCGGCGCGGAACTGATCAATGCTCATGTTGTTACGCTGGGCGATGGTGCCAACGGCCTGGTTCAATTCTTCGTCTGAAATACGGATGCCAGAACGGTCGCCAATCTGCAATTGCAGGTTCTCGACGATCAGACGCTCCAGCACCTGGGGTTCCAGGACGCTGCTCGGTGGCACACCACCGCCACGCTTGGCGATGGTTTGCTGAACTTCCTTGACCCGTTGGTCC
Organism: Pseudomonas sp. KT_2_4; assembly: GCF_041410225.1. Taxonomy (NCBI): domain Bacteria; kingdom Pseudomonadati; phylum Pseudomonadota; class Gammaproteobacteria; order Pseudomonadales; family Pseudomonadaceae; genus Pseudomonas; species Pseudomonas sp. KT_2_4. The sequence goes on along the minus strand of NZ_CP166962.1, from coordinate 3,217,027 downwards.
AGCTGGCTCTGCATGATCACGTCGTTGTCGACGATGGCCGCTACTTTATCCAGCTGTTGAACCGCGGCGTGTGCCGAAACAGTACCCAGGAACAGCGCGCCCAGCACTAGCGGGCGCAAACACTCAGAAAGCTTTGTCTTCACGTTCACGATAACCTTCAATGCCTTTGTCGAGGAAGCTCTCTACCTTGGCGCCGGTCAGGCCGCCGAGTCCTTTAAGGACGATCTGGAAGAAGAGCCCGTGGTCACCCTTTTCGTTCTGAGGGGCGAGCTGCGTGTATTCGTCGTTGGAAACCCAGTAACGGTTGATGACGCGCAGTTTCCAGCAGCAGTTGTCGTACTCGAAACCACCGAAGGCTTCCAGGGTACGGTTGCGGGCATAGTCGTACTGCCAGCGGGTGATCAGGTTCCACTGAGGAACAATCGGCCACATCATCGAGAAGTCGTGTTGTTGGATTTTGTAGTAATCCTTCACGAAATCTTTGTCACCTTCCTGGCCAAAGTCGCCGCCAAACTGCCATTTGCCGGTCAGCTGGTTGTAGACAACCTGGTCGTTGCGATAGCGGTAGCCCAGGTTGACGACCTTGTTCGGATTGTCTTCCGGCTGGTAGTGGAACATTGCGCTGCCGGAGCGAGGACTATGGGTCTCGGTATCCCAGTTGTAGTCGGCTGTGGCGCGCCAGTCGCGGTTGAAGCGGAACTCGTACTCCAGTGCAACAGGAGATACGTTCGAGTGCGCATCATCACGTGTCTTGGCATCTACCCCTGGCAATTGAACTTCGCGATCCTTGAAGTACATCGCTTGACCAATCGATGCACGCTGACGTTCGAAGCCATTTTCTTCGATCCAACGGCTGGTAAGCCCAAAGGACAGCTTGTTCTCGTCACCGATACGGTCAGAACCACTGAAACGGTTATCCCGGAACAGCGAGGAGTAGCTGAAAGAGTTTTCGCTGGTGTCGAAGACCGGGATGTCACTTTGGTCTTTGTTCGGCACGTAGAGGTAGAACGCGCGAGGTTCGAGGGTCTGGTTGTAGTCTTTGCCGAACCAATTGGTCGTGCGGTCGAAGTACAGGCCGCTGTCGATGCTGGCAATAGGCACAGAACGATCTTGTGAGCTGTTAAATGTCTGGCCAGCCTTGGCCATTTGATCTTTACCTTTACCATCAAGATCCAAATCATACTTGGTATAGACGTACTTCAACTTCGGCGTGATAAAGCCGTAGCTCCAGTTCATCGGGTAAGAGACAGCTGGAGCAACGTTCAGACGGGTACCGTTTGCACGGGTCAAACCTGTTACGTTGTCATCCAGACGCTTTTCACCGAGAAGGCCCGTTACAGGATCGAACGGGCCGCCATCTTTGTCGAGCACTCTGCCGCTACGCAGGTCACGATCAAACCTGACTGCTTCGGTCTCATAAGAGAAGTTCAGCCCCGCCGGTTGAAACGGGAGCGTACCGTTAAAGGTGATCTGCGGTAGTCGATCATATGGCGTGATTTGGGAAATCGTCGCCAACTGGTACGACTGCAAGTTCACGGCAGCCTGGTAGCTGTCGCCACGGTAGCTCACGGTACCCTGTTGGTTCAGGAAGTCCTGGCTCTGAACGCCTTCCTGATAGGACTTCAAATCCTGGAAATAGAACGGATCACTGATCTTGGTGTAATCAACCAAGGTCGTCAGACGCGAATCCAACCCACCCTTATGCTGCCAATTGAGCATATAGCGGGTTTTTTCGTAATCAGTCTGCTTCTTGCGCTCGTCATTATCGTCGTTGAGGTACGCCCCACCAAACTGCCCTTCACTCGACTTGGTCAGATAGCGGAACTCGCCTTCCATCAACAAGCCACGTTTAGTCATGTACTGCGGGTACAACGTGGCATCGTAGTTCGGCGCCAGGTTGAAGTAGTACGGTGTTACCAGCGTAAAGCCAGTTTCCCCACCGGTGCTGAAGCTCGGCGGCAGGAAGCCGGATTGGCGACGGTCGTCGATCGGGAAGTAGATGTACGGGGTGTACAGGATCGGGATGTTCTTGACGCGCAACGTCGCGTTGGTCGCCGTACCGAAACCGGTGGCCGGGTTCAACGTGATGTTGTTGCCCTTGAGCTGCCAGGCGTTGCTGTCCGGCTCGCAGGTGGTGTACGTACCGTCCTTGAGACGGATGATCGCATTCTCTGCACGCTTGGCGTACAGCGCGTTACCGCGGATGCGTGACTTGTGCATCACGTATTCGGCGTTATCGATCTGGGCGGCGCCGGTGTCGAGCTGGACTTGAGCGTGGTCACCCACGATCAGGGCGCCGTTGTCGCGCAGGCGCACCTTGCCATTTAGTTCGCCACGGTTCTCAGCCTGGTACAGGCTGGCTTCGTCCGCTTCCAGTTGCATGCTGCCTTGGCGCATGACCACGTCACCGGCCAGGGTAGCGACTTGCTGCTCCTGCTCGTAACGCGAGACCTTGGCGCCGATGAAGGTCGGCGCATCGCTCTTGTTCGTCTTGTCGTTCATGCCAGGACGAGTCGGCTCGATGTACGCGCCGCCGCAGTAAGGGCCGGTTTCGGCCAACTGTGCTGCGGTCAGCTTGTCGCGAGGTACCCAGTCCAGGTGGCTGTAGTCGGCGCTGCGCGAGCGCAGGCCACGGCCCTTGGCTTCGGTGACCAGCATGGTCTTGGGCTCGGCGTCGACGCTGCCGCCAGCTTTGCCTTGCGGCGTGCTGTTGGCCGAGCTGACGGCAGCACCGTCATGCACCGGGCGCGGTGGCAATGGGGCGGCGGCCGTCTTCGACGCACAATCCCAGGCACCCGAAGCAGAGACTGAGCAGTCATACTGTTCCGCGGCGACCACGAATGAGGTGGCGAAAGGTTGCAAGGCCAGCAGACTGCCGGTTACCAGCAACGGAAATTTTCTACGAAACGCGGGGGATTTCAATGCCATCTTATTAGTCCGGGCTTCCTGCGTGCCATCTGCCCGCGGTTTGGGCCGCACGCCTCTCGATGGTCTGAAAAAGATGCGTGATAATAAAGCATGCCCCGCTTGACGGCTAGCGCCGTCGGAGACCCTTGTAATGCCCGAGCACGATCTACGTTTACAACAGCTGGAAGTCTGGCTGGATGAGCAGTTGCCGATTCTTTTCAACGCTCAGGACTGGGGCCCCGTGCCCCCGGCCACATTGACCGCGGCCAGCAGCGACGCGAGTTTCAGGCGTTACTTCCGATGGGAGGGCGGTGCCCATACGTTCGTCGTCATGGACGCGCCACCCCCCCAGGAAAACTGCAAACCTTTCGTCGATATTGCGCATTTGCTCGCGAAATCGGGAATAAATGTGCCAAAAATTTATGCAGAAGATTTGCCCCGTGGCTTTCTTTTGCTCAATGACCTAGGCACAAAAACCTATCTGGACGTGATTGACGGTGAAAATGCCGACCAATTATTTGCCGATGCCATCGACGCGCTGCTGGCTTTCCAGCAATTGCCGATGGATGCACCGTTGCCCAGCTATGACGTGGCTTTATTGCGTCGCGAGCTGGAACTGTTCCCGGAATGGTATGTGCGCCGTCACTTGGGCATCGACCTCGACCCTGAGCAACAAGCCCTCTGGCAACGTGCCAGCCAGCAGTTGATCGACAGCGCCCTGGCCCAGCCCAAGGTGCTGGTGCACCGCGACTACATGCCGCGCAACCTGATGATCAGTGAGCCAAGCCCTGGCGTGCTGGATTTCCAGGACGCGGTCTACGGCCCGGTGACCTATGACATCACCTGCCTGTTCAAGGACGCCTTCCTCAGTTGGCCCCAGGCCCGCGTGCGCGAATGGCAGCGTGGCTATTGGCAGCGTGCCGGACAGTTGGGGATTCCAGTACAGGACGACTTTGAGGAGTTCCTGCGTGCCAGCGACCTGATGGGCGTGCAGCGTCACCTCAAGGTTATCGGCATCTTTTCGCGTATCTGCCACCGCGACGGCAAACCACGCTACCTGGCCGACGTGCCGCGTTTCTTTGCTTATATAGAAGCGGTGCTGGCCGACCGACCCGAGTTGAGTGACCTGGGCGAGTTACTCGCCAGCCTGCGCGAACCTGCCGAGGCCAGCGTATGAAGGCGATGATCCTGGCGGCGGGCAAGGGCGAGCGCATGCGTCCGCTCACCCTGCATACGCCCAAGCCGCTGGTGCAAGCCGGCGGCAAGCGGCTGATTGAGTATCACCTTGAAGCCTTGGCGAAGGCCGGCTTTACCGAGATCGTGATCAACCACGCCTGGCTCGGCGAGCAGATCGAAAGCTACCTGGGCGACGGTGCCCAATTCGGTCTGCGCATCCGCTACTCGCCGGAGGGTGAACTGCTGGAAACGGGGGGTGGGATATTCCAGGCGTTGCCGCTGCTGGGCGACGAACCGTTTCTGGTGGTCAATGGCGATATATGGACCGACTACGATTTCATCCAGCTCAAGCAGCCGATCCGGGGCCTGGCGCACTTGGTGATGGTCGACAACCCAGCACACCACCCCTCGGGCGGGGATTTCTACCTGGATCACGGTGTGCTTCATGATGCCGCGCCCGGTGCCGATAACCTGACCTTCAGTGGCATTTCAGTGCTCGACCCTAAATTGTTCGCGGGTTGCAGCGCCGGTGCCTTCAAGCTGGCCCCGCTGTTGCGCGAGGCCATGGCCAAAGGTTTGGTAACGGGGGAGCACATGGCAGGACGCTGGGTGGATGTAGGGACGCTGGAGCGATTGGCGCAGGTCGAAACCTTGCTGACAGCGGGGCAGTAGGATGTTGTGGCCAGGGACGCTGATCGGCGCCGGGGCTGGCTTTGCCATTGCCAGTATCCCGGGGGCTCTGTTGGGGGCATTGCTGGGGCAGGCGCTGGATCGCCGTCTGCAACTGCACAGTTGGGCGCAGTTGCGTGAACGCTTGGGTGGGCGCCCGGCCTTGCGCAACGACGAACTGTTGTTTGTGCTGCTGGGACGCCTGGCCAAGAGTAATGGCCGGGTTGTCGACGGACATATCCAGCAAGCGCGCCAGGAGATGCGCGCACTGGACATGAGTGAGCCGGCCCAGCGCCGCGCGATCAGCGCCTTCAACCGTGGCAAGTCCGGCAGCGACCGGGTTCGCCGTTACCTGCGGGTGCTCAAGACGCAGCCCCATGCGGCGGAAGGCGTGCTGCGCGCCTGTTGGCGCATGGCGTGGGCGGACGGTCGAGCGGATGCTGCCGAGCGCGACCTGATCGACCAGTGGGGCAAGTGGTTGGGCTGGACGCCACAGCAGCTTCAGGCATTGGCGACCGATTACGCGCCGGAGCGCAAGCCATTGGCCAATCGTGGCGGTGCCTATCAGGAGGCGTTGCGTATCCTGGGGGTGACGGCAACCACTGAGCCTTCGGTGATCAAGCGCGCCTACCGCCGCCTGCTCAGCCGTCACCATCCGGACAAGATCGCCGGCACGGGTGCCAGCCCCGCGCAAGTGCGGGAGGCGACCGAACGAACCCGAGAGTTGCATAACGCCTATGCGCTGATTCGCGAGCGGCGGGATTTTCGTTGAGACTATCGCCACTCAACGCCATGTGGGAGGGGGCTTGCCCCTGCCACATCGTTGTGCGACATGGTCGACTATGTGATCAGTCTGCGCTGCCCTTCGGGCTCAGCCACCCGCGAACCCTGCGGTACAACTGCTCTTGCTCCGCCGCGCTATTGCCGGGTAACGCCGTGAGCGACACCTGCTTATAGCTGTCATTCTTCGAGCGCTTGGCCGCCTGGAGTCGCTCCAGGGCGTTCTTGCGATCCTGGGCGCCCTCTTGATAGAACACATCCGCCGCGGGCACCTTCAAGGCCGGCGCCAGTTGTTGCAGGTCCGGTTGGCGAGCCGCAGGCGTCTTGCCGGCCACCATCACCAACCTCTGCACCTGGGAGGGTTGTTTCTCGCTGAGGTAGCGTGCCGCCCACCAGGCCCCGGTACCATGGCCGAGCAACACCACACTGCGGGCGCTTTGGGTCTGGGCGAAGGCGACGGCGGCGTCGATACGGTCGAAGATGCGCTTGGCGTCGGTCTTGTCCTGCTCATCCGCCCCCGGCACCACCGCCGGGTCAGTGCCTTCGGCCTCGGCACTGGCGGCCTGTTCGACCGGCTTGGCAGCGGTGCTGCCTTCCTTGCTGCTGGTATCGACCGCCGCTTTCGGCGGTTCGATGAGCCGTGGCGGCAGGGTGTCCACACTGACGTCAGGCAATGACAGGCTGAGGGTACCCCAGGCGGCGTCCGGTAACTTGCGCCGCAGAGGCGCGATGGCCTGCGGCCAGTCCGCGTTCTCCCCGGCACCTGGTATGAGAATCACCACACCCTCGGCTTCGGCGCTGTTGGCGGGTTTCCATAGCGCCAGGAACGAATCGCTACCAGCTTGCAATTGCTGTTGCTCCTGCTGCGGCACCTGCCGTTCGAGCGCACTGGCTTCTTGCTGGCTACGCTCGGGCAAGGCCTGGCGTTCAGCCGGTTTTTCGACGGCAGGCGAGGGTGCATCCTCGGCCTGAACAGGCAAGACGCTGGTAAACAGCAGTGACAGGCACAATGCTGGCAGTGCCGAACGGTGAAGAAAAAGCATCGTTGATTCCCGGCCAGAAGTGATTCCAGCAGCCTAATGGGTTGGTCGGTATTTGTCAGGGGTATGAGGCGCGGTTCTCGCTACCGACAGGCTATCGGCGGTTTGTTAGCTGTCTTGATGGTCGCGGCGCGGCCATTCAACCAATGAATGGCAGACAACACGCCAGGGGCAGCTATTCTTGTGCCAGCCCATCATTCATAAGAGGCCGCGCACATGAGTACTTCCTCATTCAAGATCGCCCACAAACTGCTGACCGGTGCAGGTGCCATCGAACAACTGGCTGCCGAACTCACGCGCCTGGATGTGGATAACCCACTGATCGTCACTGACGCCGCGCTGGTCCAGTCCGGTACCGTGGCGCTGGCCTTGGAGCATCTGGGTGATCGAGCCTACGAAATCTTCGACCGCGTGCTGCCCGATCCGGAAATTGCCATCGTCGAAGACTGCATGCGTGCGTACCGCGAAGGGGGGCATGACGGCCTGATCGGTGTGGGCGGCGGCAGTGCCATCGACATCGCCAAGAGCGTGGCGGCCTATGCCGGTTATCACGGCGCGCTGGCGGACTTGTTTGGCGTCGATCAGGTGCCGCGCAAAGGCCCGCCGTTGATCGCCATCCCCACCACGGCCGGTACCGGCTCGGAGGTGACCAATGTGGCGATACTGTCCGACAAGGCTGCACAGCTGAAAAAAGGCATCGTCAGCGATTACTTGCTGCCGGATGTCGCGCTGATCAGCCCGCAAATGACCTTGACCTGCCCGCGAGGTGTCACGGCCGCCAGTGGCGTGGACGCCTTGGTGCATGCCATCGAGTCCTACCTGTCGCTGCATGCCTCGCCGATTACCGACGCCCTGGCCATCGGTGCGATCAGATTGATTGCCAGCGCGTTGCCCAAGGCTTACGCCAACCCGGCCAACCTGCAGGCCCGTGACGACATGGCCACCGCCAGCCTGATGGCCGGCATGGCCTTTGGCAACGCGGGCGTCGGTGCCGTGCATGCGCTGGCGTACCCGTTGGGTGGGCGCTTCAATATTGCCCATGGCGTCAGTAATGCGCTGTTGCTGCCGTATGTCATGCACTGGAACAAATTGGCCTGCGTCGAGCGTATGCAGGACATCGCCCAGGCCATGGGCGTCAATATCGCCGGGCTGAGTGTGAATGACGCTGCCGACCAGGCTGTAGAGGCGATGACGCGGTTATGTGCGGCAGTGGAGATCCCGTCCGGCCTGCGCAGTTTCGGCGTGCCCGAGGACGCCATCCCGGCCATGGCCAGCGAAGCTGCAGGCATTGAACGCTTGATGCGTAACAACCCGCGCAAGCTCAGCGCCGCCGATATCGAAAAAATCTACCGGGCAGCTTACTAACCGTTGAGATAGGTCACGGTGCGCGCAGCAAAGCATGAGGTATACAATGCGCGCCATCGTGATTTAGCTCAAAAAAGGTGCGTCATGCAGCCCTTCGTCATTGCTCCATCGATTCTCTCTGCCGACTTCGCCCGCCTGGGTGAGGAAGTGGACAAGGTGTTGGCCGCCGGTGCCGACTTCGTGCACTTCGATGTCATGGACAACCACTACGTACCCAACCTGACCATCGGCCCGATGGTGTGCGCCGCGTTGCGCAAGTACGGCATCACCGCGCCGATTGATGCGCACCTGATGGTCAGTCCGGTAGACCGTATCGTCGGTGACTTCATCGAGGCGGGTGCGACTTACATCACCTTCCACCCGGAAGCTACATTGCACGTTGACCGCACCTTGCAACTGATCCGCGAAGGCGGCTGCAAGGCGGGCCTGGTATTCAACCCGGCCACTCCGCTGAGCGTGCTTGAGTACGTGATGGACAAGGTCGACATGGTCTTGCTGATGAGCGTCAACCCAGGCTTCGGCGGGCAGAAGTTCATCCCTGGCACCTTGAACAAGCTGCGTGAGGCCCGTGCGCTGATTGATGCGTCGGGGCGTGACATTCGCCTGGAGATTGACGGCGGCGTTAACGTCAACAATATCCGTGAGATCGCCGCAGCGGGTGCCGATACCTTCGTGGCCGGCTCGGCGATTTTCAATGCCCCGGACTACCAGGCCGTCATTGACAAGATGCGTGCCGAACTGGCGCTGGCGCGTCCATGAGCGGTTTTGAGCAGTTGTTCCCCGGCAAATTGCCACGGCTGGTGATGTTCGATCTGGACGGTACCTTGATCGACTCGGTGCCCGACCTGGCGGCCGCGGTGGACCAGATGCTGCTCAAGCTGGGGCGCAAACCGGCAGGCATCGAGTCAGTGCGCAAGTGGGTCGGCAATGGCGCGCCGATGTTGGTGCGCCGGGCCCTGGCCAACGACATCGATGCCACGGGCGTGGATGAGGTCGAGGCAGAACATGCCTTGGAGCTGTTCAATGCCGCTTACGAAAGCAGCCACGAACTGACCGTGGTTTACCCCGGCGTGCGTGACACCCTCAAGTGGTTGAGCAAGCAGGGCGTGGAAATGGCCCTGATCACCAACAAGCCGGAGCGCTTCGTTGCGCCGTTGTTGGACCAGATGAAAATCGGGCGCTATTTCCGCTGGATTATCGGCGGCGATACCTTGCCGCAGAAAAAACCAGACCCTGCGGCCCTGTTTTTCGTAATGAAAATGGCCAATATTCCGGCGTCTCAGTCGCTGTTTGTCGGCGATTCGCGCAGTGATGTGTTGGCGGCTAAAGCGGCGGGCGTGCAGTGCGTGGCCTTGAGTTATGGTTACAACCATGGCCGGCCGATTGCGGAGGAGTCCCCCGCTCTGGTCATTGATGACCTGCGACTGCTAATCCCCGGTTGCTTGGGCGCGGGCGCTGAGATAACGTTGCCCGACATTGATTCGTCCCCTTCTGGAAATTCCATCGTGGTGGTCACTCGCAAACTCTGGATGAAAGTCATCAAGGCCCTGGCCCGCTGGCGTTGGCGCGCCTGACTGATCCAGGCCGCGTGTGCGGCACGTTTGCCTACCTGACTTGACCCTCACACCACGAGGCACCTCATGACCCGCGAAGAATTCCTGCGTTTGGCCGCTGCCGGCTACAACCGTATCCCCATGGCTTGCGAAACCCTGGCCGACTTCGATACGCCGCTGTCGATCTACCTGAAGCTGGCCGATGAGCCCAACTCTTACCTGCTTGAGTCGGTACAAGGCGGCGAGAAGTGGGGCCGTTACTCGATCATTGGCCTGCCATGCCGCACGGTGCTGCGGGTGCACGACCATCATGTGAGCATCACCCATGACGGCGTGGAGATCGAAAGCCATGACGTAGAAGACCCGCTGGCCTTTGTCGAAACCTTCAAGGCGCGCTACAACGTGCCGACCATTGCTGGCCTGCCGCGCTTCAATGGCGGTCTGGTGGGGTACTTCGGCTATGACTGCGTGCGCTATGTGGAAAAACGCCTGGGCAAATGCCCGAACCCGGACCCGCTGGGGGTGCCGGACATTTTGCTGATGGTGTCCGACGCGGTGGTGGTGTTCGACAACCTCGCCGGCAAGATGCATGCGATTGTCCTCGCTGACCCCGCCCAGGCTGATGCCTTCGAACAAGGCCAGGCCAACCTGGAAGCGTTGCTGGAAAAACTTCGCCAGCCGATCACCCCGCGTCGCGGCCTGGACCTCAGCCGCCCCCCCGCGGCCGACCCGGTGTTCCGCTCCAGCTTTACCCAGGATGACTACGAGCGCGCCGTCGATACCATCAAGGAATACATCCTTGCCGGTGACTGCATGCAAGTGGTGCCGTCGCAACGCATGTCCATCGACTTCAAGGCGGCACCGATTGACCTGTACCGCGCACTGCGTTGCTTCAACCCGACGCCGTATATGTACTTCTTCAACTTCGGCGACTTCCACGTCGTGGGCAGTTCGCCGGAAGTGCTGGTGCGGGTTGAAGACAACCTGATCACCGTGCGCCCGATTGCCGGCACGCGCCCCCGAGGGGCGACCGAAGAAGCCGACGTGGCGCTGGAAGAAGACCTGCTCAGCGACGAAAAGGAAATTGCCGAACACCTGATGCTGATCGACCTGGGGCGCAATGACACCGGGCGTGTCTCGGAAATCGGCTCGGTGAAACTGACCGAGAAGATGGTCATCGAACGGTATTCCAATGTGATGCATATCGTGTCCAACGTCACCGGCGAGCTGAAGGCCGGGCTGACGGCGATGGACGCCCTGCGAGCGATTTTGCCGGCGGGCACATTGTCGGGGGCGCCGAAGATCCGTGCGATGGAAATTATCGACGAACTGGAGCCGGTCAAGCGCGGTGTCTATGGCGGCGCCGTCGGGTATTTCGCCTGGAACGGCAATATGGATACCGCCATTGCGATCCGCACGGCGGTGATCAAGAACGGCGAGCTGCATGTGCAAGCTGGTGGCGGGATTGTGGCAGACTCGGTGCCGGCCCTTGAATGGGAAGAAACCCTCAACAAGCGTCGGGCGATGTTCCGTGCCGTGGCATTGGCAGAGCAAACTCCACAAGACTAAAGCTGGAATAAAAAATGTGGGAGCGGGCTTGCTCGCGAATACAGAGTGTCAGTCGATACATGTGTGACTGATACACCGTATTCGCGAGCAAGCCCGCTCCCACATTAGTTTTTCACCGGTCTTGGGATTTGTTTAGAAATCCAGACTGACTCCGACATTGATGCCTTGCTGGGTCAAGTTGTCATCCTTTCTCACGTTATACGCCGCCCGCAACGCCAGGTCCTGAGTCAACTTGTGGCTGACACCCAGGCTCAAGCGGTCAGAATTACTGCGAGGCGTATACCCGTCGAGCTTGAAGTCGATCCCCTGCACGCTGTTGAGCGAAATGTTCACCTTCTGGGTGTCATTTTCAAACTCATGCTCGTGGGCCACTTCGCCAAAAACCTGGGTTTGCGGCGTGATGCGGTAGCTGCCTTGCAGGCCGACGCCCAGGCGTTTGGAGTCGCGTTGTTGATCGTCAAAGGTCAGGGCGGTGGAGCGGCTGCTTTTCTCCGAGTAACCATTGACTTCAACCCGCGCGTAATCGGCGCTGATGAACGGCGAGAGGTGCCAGTCGCTGCCCGGCGCGGCGATGTCATACCCCACGCGGCCGCTCAGGGCCCAGAGCCAGCCATCGGTGTCACCTTTCTCCGAGCCTTCGCTGACACCCAGGGCAAACTTGCGTTTGAGGCTGTCAAAGTCCAGCTTGCCGCCGGTCAATGCTGCATCGGCCCACCAGTGGTTCTGCTGATACTGAGCGAATGCCGTGCCCATATAGCTGTTGAGCTTGTAGTCCGAATCATTGGCGCCGGCTTCGAGAGTCTGCCGATACAGGCCGGCGGCAACGCCTACGCGCCAGTTTTCATCGAGCCGGTAGCTGCCACCGATATTCAGGTTATAGCCGCTGCCGTCGCCACTGGCCGAGCTGCTCTGATCATCGAAATCCAGGCGTTGGCCTCCGCCGGCCACTATGGCGCGCCATTGGCCGACGGCTTGCCAGCTGCCGTTGTCTGCTTGCCATTGGTTACGCAACTCGTCCTGGTGGGCGCGCAATGTGCCTTGGGCCATTTCCGGCAGCAAGGTCAGTTCCCACGGCGCGGCGAGTAGCGAATAGGCGTAGTCGGCAATCAAGCGTTGCCCGGCCACGGTAGGGTGGACCGAGTCGTTGTAGATCAGCTTGGTTGGGTCCGGGTTGGTGCCGCCGATGCCATAGGTTGGGTTGGCGGTGCAACTGTTACCGCTGAAGCAGGTGCCCGTCAGGTTCTGCCCGGTGGCTAGGCCGAAGCGGGCTGGATCGGCGAAGGCCTCGTTCAACAGCAGCGGGATGTTCAGCGGGATAACCTGTGCATCCACTTGTGACAGACGCTGTACCAGGGACTGGTTGAAAATAGTGCTCAGGGCCGAAGTCGCTGCTTGCTGTGGGGTGCCGTTGATGGCCGGCGTCAGGCCCAGGTCGGGTAGCATCCACACCATAATGTAACGCGCGCCGGCTTGTTGCAGGGCCTGGGCGCTGTCCGCCAGCCTGCCACCGGCGGCGACCGCTTGAGCGGGGCTGAGTACCCGGCCTTGCAGGAAGTCATTGCCGCCACCGGAAAGGAAGTAAAGTGCGTTCGGGTCGGCTCTCCCACCATTAGCCGGCAGATAGCCCTGCCGACTGCGCAACACAGTGCCGCCCCCGGGGTTGCCTGGGGGAATCGCAGCATTGGAGACTGAGGTAATGGAGTCGAGGATATTGTCGGTACGGTAGCCACCCACTGCCCAGTTGTTGCCGTCTGGCAAACCCTGGGCTGCGCGGACCGGTGAGGTGGAAGCATTCAGGTCGTTGGGAGTGACGCCCAGTTTCGTGCCCAGCAGGGTCGATGAGACCAGGCCGTATTCACCCTGGAAGGTCGGCCCGGTTCGGTTGGTAAAGCGCAATGTGGCGCCGGCCGAACCGTCGGGAAACTGGCCTGCATCCGCCAGGCTGTCGCCGAAAACCACCATGGTTGAATAAGGTGACGGGGCTGCGAACGCCTGGGCGCAGGCCAATGATAGGAGGCAGCCGGCAAGGGGCGCGAAAAACGCTGGTCTGAGCATGCAAGATTCCATTGGGTTGTTTTTATGTCGGAAGTGAAACACTAGCAAAATTTCTGGCATTTTCTGTAGGGAAATCCGGAATCCACCTACGTTGCGTCCCCGTATTTGCGGCTCCATATTGCACCGCTGGCGAGCCTACGTTACTGTGCCTGAACGTATGAATGAGACCCTCCCCGTGTTGATCATCAGCAAACTCTTGATGCGAGTAGTCAAGGCACACGCCCGTTGGCGTTGGCGCGCCTGACATTTTTCTCTGCCGGCCTGGCCGGACCTGTACCGATTTGCCTTCTTCACCCGTTGTCTGACGCCCCTTGCCAACTCACCCTGGCAACCGGAACGTGCGTCTGGCAGCGGGTCACACGCTTGGAAGGCGGTCATTTGAAATCAGTGAATTCAAGAGGTTTGAACCCACATGTTGCTGATGATTGATAACTACGACTCCTTTACCTACAACGTTGTGCAGTACCTGGGCGAACTGGGTGCCGAGGTCAAGGTGGTGCGCAACGATGAACTTACCGTTGCTGAAATCGCTGCGCTGAACCCCGAGCGCATCGTGGTTTCGCCTGGCCCGTGCACGCCGACCGAGGCGGGCATCTCTCTGGAAGCTATCCAGTATTTCGCCGGCAAGCTGCCGATCCTGGGCGTCTGCCTGGGCCATCAGTCCATCGGCCAGGCGTTTGGCGGTGATGTGGTGCGCGCGCGCGAGGTCATGCACGGCAAGACCAGCCCGGTGTTCCATCGGGATTTGGGTGTATTCCATGGCTTGAACCTGCCGGTGACCGTGACCCGTTACCACTCTCTGGTGGTCAAGCGTGAAACCTTGCCCGAATGCCTGGAACTGACCGCCTGGACCCAATTGGAAGACGGCTCGGTCGACGAGATCATGGGCCTGCGCCACAAGACACTGAACGTCGAAGGGGTGCAATTTCACCCTGAATCAATCCTGACCGAGCAGGGCTACGAGCTGTTCGCCAACTTTCTCAAGCAGAGCGGCGGCACGCGCTAAGGACTTTTCATGGATATCAAGACTGCCCTGAGCCGTATCGTCGGCCATCTGGACCTGAGCACCGCGGAAATGAGCGATGTGATGCGCGAGATCATGACCGGTCAATGCACCGATGCTCAGATCGGCGCTTTTATGATGGCGATGCGCATGAAGAGCGAAAGCATCGACGAAATCGTCGGTGCGGTGTCGGTGATGCGTGAGCTGGCGGATAAGGTCGAACTCAAGACCCTCGACGGCGTCGTCGATGTAGTGGGCACCGGCGGTGACGGTGCGAATATTTTCAACGTGTCGACCGCCTCATCCTTCGTGGTGGCCGCCGCTGGTTGCACCGTCGCCAAGCACGGGAACCGCGCGGTGTCTGGCAAGAGCGGCAGTGCCGACTTGCTGGAAGCTGCCGGTATTTACCTGAACCTCACGCCGGTGCAAGTAGCGCGCTGCATCGACAGCGTTGGCATTGGCTTCATGTTTGCTCAGTCCCATCACGGCGCGATGAAGCACGCTGCCGGCCCGCGCAAGGACCTTGGCCTGCGTACCCTGTTCAACATGCTCGGCCCGCTTACGAATCCGGCCGGTGTGAAGCATCAGGTGGTGGGCGTGTTCAGCCAGGCGCTGTGCCGGCCGCTGGCCGAAGTATTACAACGCTTGGGCAGCAAGCATGTGCTGGTGGTGCACTCCAAGGATGGCCTCGACGAATTCAGCCTGGCGGCGCCGACCTTCGTGGCGGAGCTGAAGAACGACGAGGTCACCGAATATTGGGTCGAACCTGAAGACCTGGGTATGAAAAGCCAGAGCTTGCACGGCCTGGCGGTGGAAAGCCCGGCGGCTTCGTTGGAGTTGATTCGTGATGCTCTGGGGCGTCGTAAGACCGAAAACGGTCAGAAAGCTGCGGAAATGATTGTGCTCAACGCTGGCGCAGCACTTTACGCCGCCGACCATGCCTATAGTCTCAAGGAAGGTGTCGCCTTGGCCCACGATGCGCTGCACACCGGCCTGGCTCGTGAGAAGCTCGAAGAGCTGGGAGCATTCACCGCCGTATTCAAGATGGAGAATGAAGGATGAGTGTGCCAACCGTTCTGGAAAAGATCCTGGCCCGTAAGGCTGAAGAAGTGGCCGAGCGCCGCGCCCGCGTGGGCCTGGCCGAGTTGGAAGCCCAGGCGAAAAGCGCCGATGCGCCACGCGGCTTTGCCAATGCCTTGATCGCCCAGGCCAAGCTCAAGCAGCCGGCCGTGATCGCCGAGGTCAAGAAGGCCTCGCCGAGCAAAGGCGTGATTCGCGAACACTTCGTACCCGCTGAGATCGCCGTCAGTTACGAGAAGGGTGGGGCAACCTGCTTGTCTGTGCTGACGGATATTGACTACTTCCAGGGTTCCGACCCGTTCCTGCAACAGGCGCGCGCTGCGTGCAAGCTGCCGGTGATCCGCAAGGATTTCATGGTCGACCCGTACCAAATCGTCGAAGCTCGTGCCTTGGGTGCCGACTGCGTGTTGCTGATTGTCTCGGCATTGGATGACGTGAAGATGGCCGAGCTGGCGGCCGTGGCCAAGAGCGTCGGTCTGGACGTGCTGGTCGAAGTGCATGACGGCGACGAGCTGGAGCGCGCATTGAAGACCCTCGATACTCCGCTGGTAGGCGTCAACAACCGTAACCTGCATACCTTCGACGTCAGCCTGGAAACTACCCTCGACCTGCTGCCGCGTATTCCGCGCGATCGCTTGGTGATTACCGAGAGTGGCATCGTCAATCGCGCCGATGTGGAATTGATGGAAATCAGTGGTGTGTACTCGTTCCTGGTGGGCGAGACGTTTATGCGCGCAGAGAACCCGGGGGCGGAGCTGCAGCGCTTGTTCTTCCCGGAGCGCGGTACGACGATCAGCGGTTCGACACTAGACTGATTTGAAATACGCTCGGAACTGTAGGAGCTGGCTTGCCTGCGATAGCGGCGGGTCAGCCAACCTCTGTGTAGCTGACACACCGCTATCGCAGGCAAGCCAGCTCCCACATTGGTTTTGTGTTTATTCAGGTAGGTAGGTGTTCGATGCTCCAGCCCGTGATCATGACTGTCGAAGCAGGCCTTGCCGCCGAGCAAGACCTATTGGCAGCCGTTTGCGCGGGTGAGCAGGCATTCGGATTGCTGTTCTGGCAGCCCAGTGACCAAGCGCTGGTCATGCCGCGCCGTTTGAGCCGGCTGCCGGCATTCGCGGTGGCGAGCCAGGTTTCGGCCGATGCGGGTTGGCCGGTATTGCTGCGTGAAACCGGTGGTGAGCCAGTGCCGCAGTCCGGCGCCACGGTCAATATCGCCCTGGTCTATGCGCCACCGCGCAGTGAAAGCGACCAGGGGCGCATCGAAACCGGCTATCAGCGCTTGTGCCAACCGATTTGTGATCTGTTGATCGAGTTGGGTGGCGATGCGTCCGTCGGCGAAATTGACGGTGCCTTTTGCGACGGCCGTTACAACGTCAACCTCAATGGCCGCAAAATGGTGGGCACTGCCCAGCGTTGGCGACAAAGCGGTGGCCGCCCGGTCGGGTTGGTGCATGGCGCAATGTTGCTGGAGAATGATCGTGAGCAATTGATTGCGGCGGTCAACCGCTTCAATCAAGCCTGCGGTTTGGAGCAGCGGGTTCGCGCTGATAGCCATATCGCACTGCACGAAGCATTTCCCGCACCGGATGCGATCAGTCGGCTCGACACGTTGTACCGGCAGATGCTGGCTGGCTTCCTGCCGCTCTAGCGAGTACCGAACACCACCATCGTCTTGCCTTTGACGTGCACCAGGTTGCGTTCTTCCAAGTCCTTGAGCACGCGGCCGACCATTTCCCGCGAACACCCGACAATACGTCCGATCTCCTGGCGCGTGACTTTGATCTGCATGCCGTCGGGATGGGTCATGGCATCGGGTTGCTTGCATAGCTCCAGCAGGCAGCGAGCGACGCGACCGGTGACATCAAAGAACGCCAGGTCGCCGACTTTGCGGGTGGTGTCGCGCAGGCGCTGGGCGATCTGCCCGCTCAGGGCGTACAAGATGTCCGGATCATGCTGGGCCAATTCGCGAAATTTCGTATAGCTGATCTCGGCCACTTCGCACTCAACTTTGGCTCGTACCCAAGCGCTGCGTTCCTGCTCTTTGCCTGCTTGTTCAAACAAACCCAGCTCCCCGAAGAAATCTCCGGCGTTGAGGTAGGCAATGATCATCTCACGGCCATCTTCATCCTCGATCAGGATGGTGACCGAGCCCTTGATGATGAAGAACAGGGTTTCTGAACGCTCGCCGGCGCAGATGATGTTGTGCTTGGCCGGATGACGTCGGCGCTGGCAATGCAGCAACAGCTTGTCGAGGTTCTTGATCTTGGGTGTGGGAGTAAGAGCAACCATGGTTGTATCCCGAAAAGACTGCGCGGTGTAGTTGGCGTTGTTTTTATCCAGCGGCATCTCATTGATAGATGCTGTACAAGTCATGGCAATGCGCCATTCATTTGGCGCCAGCTTACCAGACACTTTCTGTCGCGATTAGCCAATTTAGCGGGCAAACGCTGTCATTTATCGAATTTATGCAGGGCGCTGTTGTTTCAAGGCCCTGTGCTAAGCTGGCGACCCTTTTTTAGCAGTGGAGTCTGGGCGATGAAGGCACGCATCCAATGGGCGGGCGAAGCCATGTTCCTCGGTGAGTCGGGCAGCGGCCATGTGGTGGTCATGGACGGTCCGCCGGAAGCCGGCGGTCGTAACCTGGGTGTACGCCCCATGGAAATGTTGCTGCTGGGTGTGGGCGGTTGCAGCAATTTTGACGTGGTCAGCATCTTGAAGAAGTCCCGCCAGGCCGTAGAAAGCTGCGAAGCCTTCCTGGAAGCTGAACGCGCCACTGAAGACCCCAAGGTTTTTACCAAGATCCATATGCATTTCGTGGTCAAGGGCCGGGCGCTAAAAGAAGCCCAGGTCAAGCGTGCCATCGAGCTGTCGGCAGAGAAGTACTGCTCAGCATCGATCATGCTGGGGGCTGCGGGCGTGGTCATTACCCACGACTACGAAATCATCGAGCTGGGTTGATTGCAGCAGGCAAAAGAAAGGGCGCTTCGGGCGCCCTTTTTTTCGGTTCAGATTCGATAAGTGCTTTTGGTCATGACCTTGGCCAACAGGCTCATGCCGAACCGTACCGGGGCTGGAAAGCGGAAGCCGCCCGCGTCCAGCGCGCTTTCTGCATGGTGCTCTTCGTCAATGCGCATCTGCTCAAGAATGGCCCGTGACTTTTCGTCTTCGGCCGGCAGTTGCTCCAGGTGTTCATCCAGGTGCTTGCACACCTGATGTTCTGTCGCGGCCACAAACCCCAGGCTGACTTTGTCACTGATCAGCCCGGCAGCCGCGCCGATACCAAACGACAAGCCATAAAACAGTGGGTTGAGCACGCTGGGATGGCTGCCCAACTGGCGGATGCGTTGTTCGCACCAGGCCAGGTGGTCGATCTCTTCCTCGGCCGCATGCTCCATCGCCACGCGCACTTGCGGCAACTTGGCGGTCAGCGCCTGGCCCTGGTACAGCGCCTGGGCACAGACTTCACCGGTATGGTTGATGCGCATCAGGCCTGCGACGTGACGGGTGTCGGTCTCGCTCAACTGTACATCCGGCTGCACGATGGCGGGCGATGGGCGGTAGGGCTGGCCACTGAACGGCAGCAGAGTGCGCATGGCCATGTCGGCTTGCAGCAACAGACGGTCAATCGGCGAGTAGTGACGTTGGGTAGTCATGCTGACCTCCGGGAAGAATCTCGGCGGCCAGTTTACCGCAAGAGAGCGTCCAGCGTTTGTGCTGAGTCAATTTGCCCTTGTGCACTCAGCCCGGTGGCCAGTTCATCTGGCGCTGACCCAGCACGTGCATATGGATGTGGTAAACGGTTTGCCCGCCGTCTTCATTGCAATTCATCACCACACGAAAGCCTTTTTCGCAGCCTTGTTCCACGGCCAGGCGTTGGGCGGTGAACAGGATATGGCCGGCCAGCGCCTTATCGTCCTCGGTCAGGTCGTTGAGGGTACGAATGGGTTTTTTCGGGATAACCAGGAAATGCACTGGTGCCTGGGGGGCGATATCGTGAAAAGCCAGGACTTGGTCATCTTCATAGATGATCTTCGCCGGTATTTCCCTGTTGATGATCTTGGTGAACAGAGTATCCACAGCTGTATCTCCATCGTGAAAAGTGAGGTAAGTGTACGTAGGCCGTCAGCGCGGGCAATAGGCCTTGTTGATGGCACCGGCAATTTTGCGGGTCAGCCAGCGGGGGCTCAGGCGTGGGCTGAACGTCAGCCAACGATTGCGGCGCCCGGGAATGATGATGGCCTTGTTCTTTTCCAGCGCCCGCACGGTGTAGAGCGCGACTTCTTCCGGGCTCATCAGTTGCTGGCTGCGGTCGAGTTTCGCCGTATCCATCTGCGCGGTGCCGAAGAATGCGGTGCGCGTAGGGCCAGGGCACAGCACTGAAACCTTGATGCCGCAGGTCTTCAATTCCTCGCGCAACCCTTCGGAGAAGTGCAGCACGTAGGCTTTGCTGGCGTAGTAGCTGCTCATCCACGGCCCAGGCTGGAAGGCCGCGACCGAAGCCACATTGAGGATTTGCCCGCCGCCATGCAGGGCCATGGCATTGCCCAGTGCGTGGCACATGCGGGTCAAGGCCAGGATGTTGACTTCGATGAGGTCCTGCTCGGTCATCCAGTCCTGGGCCAGGAACGGCCCGCTGGTGCCGATGCCGGCGCAGTTGACCAGCAGGTCGATCTGTCGCTCACCCTCTTCGAGCTCCAGCAAAAAGCCGGACAAGCGCAGCGGCTCGCCCAAATCACAGGCGCGAAACAGTACCTCGACGCCGAAGCGTTGGGTCAATTCCAATGCAATGCTTTCCAACTGATCACGCTGGCGGGCCACCAGAATCAAGCTACGGCCACGCCGTGCCAAGGCTTCGGCCAATGCCAGGCCGATGCCACTGGAGGCGCCGGTGATCAGAGCGTAACGGGTCATGCCTTTCTCCATCGCAACGCCGCCGGCCCATGACAGTGCGTCACAGGCGGCGGGCGTTTCTTCACTGTTCTGGAGAGTCTACAGGTTCGGCTGCATCGTCAGCACTTTGCGCTGCGGCTTCGTCAACGATAGCGCTTTGATCGGCGTCTGCATCGGAGGTGATGGAGCTGCTTTCGTAGCTGCTGTCCATGTTGGCTTCAAGCTGGTCCAGGTAGCCGTTCATGCCCAGGGTGACGACGATGATGAGCATCAAGGGAATGAACGCCAGCCACAGCGAGGCCAGGATTTTCACCGCAGTGGAGTTGCGTGGTGGTGGCGCGCCGTATTGGTTGGCGCCCGTGTTGCCTGGCAATACCAGCAACAGCAGCGGGAAAACACTGTTAACCAGCGGAACCAGGTTGAGCAGGTACAGCCAGCCAGACCAGCCCAGGTCATGCAGGCGCTGCACGCCGATTTGCACGCTCACCACTACCAGTGCCACAAACAGCGCGAAACCCAGCAGTGAGCCAATAATGATGGCGATGGTTGGCGAGGCTGTCGCCACCGCGAAGCCCACCGTACTGATGATGCCCGCTGCCACCAACATCGCGACGGTCAGTGCCAGCGTCCAGGCCAGGTAGCGCAGGCGCCCGATGCGCCCGTGGATGGTGAAGACCTTGAGGGTTGCGAACTCCGGCAGGTCGTCGCCAACGGCAGCGCGTGGGGGAGCATAAGGTGAGGCGGCGGCGCGGTCAGCGGTTGACGAGCTTGTTTCGTGGGTTTCTGCCAGGCTGAATGCCACAGGTTGTTCGGCCTCGATGCGAGCGTCGACCCCGGCGTTGTGCAGTGCCGTGAGGTAAGTTTGCGCGTCGGGGTGGGACAGGTCGCGCTTGAGCGCGACGGGGCGGCCGGTGAAGAGCTTTTCGATCGCTTCAACATCACTTTTGAATAACTCGGCGAGGTTCAGCTTGGCGGTGGTGCTTTCGACACCTGGGCGCAAGGCTCCGTCAAACACAATCTTGAAACGGCTGTCGCTCATGCGGGCATCCTTGTCACTTAATCAGGGAGAGTATGCAGGCCTTCCAATCGGCGGGCCTGCCAGTGGGTCAGCGTGGCCAGCGCAGTTGCGCGGCGTGCTCGCGTGCTTTGCGGTATTCGGCATCCAGGCGGGCAACGAGGTCATCCACACTGGGTACATCATTGATTTCACCGACGCCTTGGCCAGCAGACCATACAGTTTTCCACGCTTTGGCCTCATCGCTCAATGGCTTGAGCTTGGAACCGAAGTTGACTTCACCTTTGCCTTGAAGCGCAGCGAGGTCAAACCCGGCATTTTCCAGGCTCTGGCGCATGAAGCTGGCAGGTACGCCGGAGACTGCTGGAGTGTGCACGATGTCGGCGGCGCGCGATGTGAGCAGCATCTCCTTATACGCATCCGGTGCCTGGCTTTCGGTGGTGCCGATAAAGCGCGTGCCGAAATATGCCAGGTCTGCCCCCAGCACCTGGGCGGCGAGGATTTCGTGCCCATGGTTAAGGCAGCCCGCCAGCAGTAGGGTTTTGTCGAAGAACTGGCGAATTTCGGCAATCAGTGAAAAGGGGCTCCAGGTGCCAGCGTGGCCACCCGCACCAGCGGCGACGGCAATGAGGCCATCAACACCCGCTTCAGCGGCTTTCTCGGCATGGCGCCGGGTAGTGACGTCATGAAATACCAGGCCGCCGTAGCTATGAACCGCGTCCACCAACTCCTTTACCGCACCGAGACTGGTGATGACGATGGGCACCTTGTGCTCGACGCAGATCGCCAGGTCTGCCTCCAGTCGCGGGTTGCTATTGTGCACGATCAGGTTCACGGCATAGGGCGCAGGGTTGTCCAACTGAGCCAGGCCCGCTTCGATTTCTTCCAGCCAGGCCTTGAAGCCACTGCTTTCGCGTTGGTTGAGCGCCGGGAAACTCCCAACTACCCCGTTGCGACAGCAGGCCAGGACCAGTTGCGGATTAGAGATCAGAAACATCGGCGCGGCCACCACGGGCAGGCGCAGACGTTGTTCCAGCAGAGCGGGCAGCGACATTGGAGGTTCCCCGAGTAATTGACGTTAGAACGGTTTGACCACGACCAAAATTACGATAGCCAGCAATATCAGAACCGGGACCTCATTGAACCAGCGATAAAAGACATGGCTGCGGGTGTTTTCGCCACGGGCGAAGCGCTTTACCTGTGCGCCGCACATGTGATGGTAGCCAATCAGCAGGACGACCAGGGTCAACTTAGCGTGGATCCAGGCGCCCGACTGGAAAATGCCGGGGTTGAGGGCCAGCATCCAGATGCCGAAAACCAGTGTGGCAACCATCGCAGGGCCCATGATGCCCCGGTACAACTTGCGCTCCATGATGCTGAAGCGTTCCTTGCTGACGGTGTCTTCGCTTTGGGCGTGGTAGACAAACAGGCGCGGCAGGTAGAACAGCCCGGCAAACCAGCAAACGATGCTGACGATATGGAAGGCTTTGACCCATAGATAGAGCATTTTAGTTATTCCCAGGTTCACGGTAGCGAAGATAGTAGTGGCTCATGCGCCCGTACGTCACGTTGACGGTTGTCGCAGGACGATACGGCCCCTATTATCGACGGCTTTCCAGTGGGTTCGTTGAGGGCAGGTTTATGGTCAAGGTCGGTATCGTCGGCGGCACGGGTTACACCGGTGTCGAATTGCTGCGTCTGTTGGCTCAGCATCCGCAAGCTGAGGTGGTGGTCATCACTTCCCGATCCGAAGCCGGGCTGGCCGTGGCCGATATGTACCCGAACCTGCGAGGCCACTATGACGGTCTGGCGTTCAGTGTGCCGGACACCAAAACCCTGGGTGCCTGCGACGTGGTGTTCTTCGCCACGCCTCACGGTGTCGCCCATGCTCTGGCCGGTGAGTTGCTGGCGGCCGGTACCAAGGTTATCGACTTGTCGGCAGACTTCCGCCTGCAAGACGCCGATGAGTGGGCCAAGTGGTACGGCCAGCCCCATGGTGCGCCGCAGCTGTTGGAAGAGGCGGTTTACGGCCTGCCGGAAGTCAATCGCGAGCAGATCAAGCAAGCACGCCTGATTGCGGTGCCGGGTTGCTATCCGACGGCGACGCAATTGGGCTTCCTGCCACTGCTGGAAGCTGGCCTGGCGGATGCGTCGCGGCTGATCGCCGACTGTAAGTCGGGCGTCAGTGGTGCGGGCCGTGGCGCAGCGGTCGGTTCTCTATACTCCGAAACGTCGGAAAGCATGAAAGCCTATGCGGTAAAAGGTCATCGTCACTTGCCGGAAATTCGCCAGGGCCTGCGCCGCGCTGCCGGCCAGGATGTGGGTCTGACCTTCGTGCCGCACCTGACGCCGATGATCCGCGGGATTCACTCCACGCTGTATGCGACTGTCACTGATCGCTCGGTAGACCTGCAGGCGTTGTTTGAAAAACGTTATGCCAATGAGCCGTTCGTCGATGTGATGCCGGCCGGCAGCCATCCGGAAACGCGCAGCGTGCGTGGTGCCAATGTGTGCCGTATTGCGGTGCATCGTCCGCAGGATGGCGACCTGGTGGTGGTGTTGTCGGTGATCGACAATTTGGTCAAGGGCGCTTCGGGCCAGGCGGTGCAGAACATGAATATCCTGTTCGGCCTGGACGAGAAGTTGGGCCTGTCCCACGCGGGGATGTTGCCTTAACGCGGGATCACCGTTGCGCAAAAGGCCCTTTGATCGGGCCTTTTGCATTTTTAATGGTCGCTGGGCGGATTGATATACCGTAACAATAGTTGACCGCTTTTCTAGGAGAAGCGGATAATACCCGCCATTACGCATATGGCGGCGCTACGCCGGGAGATTATCAGCATGAGCGTTGAGTCCTTCACCCCTACGGCTTTGCAATTCACCCACGGTGCTGCGCACAAGGTGAAGAGCCTGGTCGATGAAGAGGGTAATGATCGCTTGAAGCTGCGCGTATTCGTTACGGGCGGCGGTTGTTCAGGGTTTCAGTACGGTTTTACCTTCGATGAAGATGTGGCCGATGACGACACTATCGTTGAGCGCGAGGGTGTAAGCCTGGTCGTGGATCCGATGAGCTTCCAATACCTGGCAGGTGCCGAGGTGGATTATCAGGAAGGTCTGGAAGGCTCGCGTTTCGTGATCAAGAACCCTAATGCCACCACGACGTGTGGTTGCGGGTCTTCGTTCTCGATCTGATCGGTAGCAGATACAAAAACGCCGCTTGGCTTTTACGGGCCAAGCGGCGTTTTGCTGTCTGGGGTTCAGGCGGGGTAGATCGCGCCAAGCACTCGAAGCCCACGTGCGCCAGTGACGCTGGGACGATTGGCGGCAATGCCTTCAAGGCAGCAATGGGCCAGCCAGGCGAAGGCCATTGCCTCTACCCAGTCAGGGTCTACGCCATAGGCCGCTGTAGTGCTGACATGGGTAGAAGGCAGCAACGTTGTCAGCCTGCCCATCAGTGCCCCGTTATGGGCGCCGCCGCCGCAGATCAGCAAGGTTGTTGTGTCAGTCTGGGCGCTTTGCAGGGACTCGACGATGGTCAGGGCCGTCAGCTCCAGCAGGGTGGCCTGTACGTCTTGGGGTTCAAAGGTGGGCAAACGGCCAAGGTGCTGCTGCAGCCAGGCCAGGTTGAACACCTCTCGGCCCGTGCTTTTCGGGCCTTTGGTCATGAAGAACGGATCGCTGAGCAGCGTATTGAGCAGCTGGGGCTGGACCTTGCCGCTGGCCGCCCATTGCCCGTCCCGATCAAAGTGTTCTCCGCGCTGCAGGTGAATCCAGGCATCGAGCAGCACGTTCCCCGGGCCGCAGTCGAAACCGGCGACAGGCTTGCCCGTCTCGATCAGGCTGAGGTTGCTGAACCCGCCGACATTCAATACCGCGCGATTGCCCGTCTGCTCGCCGAACAAGGCTTCATGAAAGGCTGGAACCAAAGGAGCGCCTTGGCCGCCGGCAGCGACATCGCGGCTGCGGAAGTCGCTGACGACAGTGATGCCTGTCAGTTCGGTGAGTAGGGCAGGGTTGCCGATCTGAACGGTGAAGCCTCGGGCGGGTTCATGGCGAATCGTCTGGCCATGACTACCAATCGCCCGAATGTCCTGAGGCTTGAGGTTATGTTGCTCCAGCAAGGCGATGATCCCTTGTGCAGCGAGCGTCACCCATTGCTGCTGGGCAATTGCCGAACGGGCGATTTCATCCGGGCCGCTGGCGCATAGGCTCAGCAGTTCTGTGCGCAAGGCGTCGGGCATTGGGATATAGCGAGTGGCGATCAGATTGATCGCCGCGCTTTGTTCGATAAGGGCGATATCCAGGCCGTCGAGGCTGGTCCCGGACATCACACCGATATAGAGCGGCATACCTTAACGCTTCGCCGAAGCCAGCAAGGTGGAGCGCTCTTGATCCATCCGTGCCATCAGCGGCTGGCTCTGCTGCATGAAGCGCGCGCGTTCGGCCTTGGCAATCGGGTCAGCCATTGGGAGCTTCTGGCCCAGTGGGTCGACGTGTACGCCGTTGACCTGGAACTCATAGTGCAAGTGCGGGCCGGTGGAGAGGCCGGTGGTACCGATGTAACCGATCACTTGGCCCTGTTTCACGTTGCCGCCAGTCTTGACGCCCTTGGCAAAACCTTGCATGTGGCCGTACAGCGTGCGGTACGTGTTGCCGTGCTGGATGATCACCGTATTGCCGTAACCACCACGACGCCCCGCCAACAAGACCTTGCCGTCGCCTGCCGCTTTGATTGGCGTGCCACGCGGCGCGGCATAGTCGACACCCTTGTGCGCGCGAATTTTGTTCAGAATTGGATGCTTGCGGCCCATGGAGAAACGCGAGCTAATACGGGCAAAGTCAACGGGGGTACGGATGAAGGCCTTGCGCATGCTGTTGCCATCAGCTGTGTAGTAGCTGCTGTTGCCCTGTTTGTTGGTGTAGCGCACGGCGGTGTAGGTTTTGCCACGGTTGGTGAAGCGTGCAGACAGAATGTTGCCAGTGCCGACCACTTTTCCGTTGGCTACTTTCTGCTCGTAGATCACGTCGAATTCGTCGCCTTGACGGATGTCCTGAGCGAAGTCGATGTCGTAGCCAAATACGCTGGCCATGTCCATGGTCATGCTATGCGAGAGGCCCGCACGCGCGGCCGATTGCGACAGGGAGCTGTTGATCACGCCGTGTACGTAGGCGGAACGCATGACGGGTTTGGTGGTGATTCGGTTGAATGCGAAGCCTTTGGCGCCTTTGCTCAGGCTGATACTTTCCAGGTCACTGATGCTGGTATGCAGGTTGTTCAACTGGCCGTCTGGCGTCAGCTCAAATTCAAGCTTCTGGCCACGTTTGAGCTGAGTGAATTGCTTGGCTTGCTTATCGCTGGCGAGCACTTCATTTACAGCGGCGGCAGGCAACCCAACCTTTTCGAACAGGGTAGATAGTGTATCGCCTTTGCCCACGATGACTTCGCGATGCTGGGGATTCTTGGCTGCGGCTGCTGCAGGTGCTTCCTGGGCGGCTTGCTGGGTGTCTTCGGGAGTGCTTTCGATCTGTGCGAAAGGTGACTCAGTTGCAGTGTTTGTGGCTTGTTGAGCGTCGGAAGCGTCTTGATCTTGTGTCAGTTGTTCAACTGGGCTTTCCAGATCGAGGCTCAGGGATGTTCGTTTGGCTTCAACGTCACTGGAAGGGAATACCAACAGTGCCAGGCTGAGAAGGGCGGCGATACCACTTGCGGCGAGCAGGTGGGTCTTCGGGTAAAGCGGCGGCGCTTTAGACGGTTCAGTGGTCATAAGTAATTTTGACTTTGAAGATGAAATGGAAAAGATGAATGACATGATGAAGATGAAATAACTGTATAAAATATAACCAAATCATCTGTGGCGCAAGCTCGCGAACGCTGGGCTTGCTGAACGGTGTCCGTGCGCAGGGCAAAACTTGTAATTAGTCCCTGATCTTGTATGGTTGGTTCCCTTTTGAATCTGAGCCTTGCGGGTCTGTTATGAAGTCGGTTGAAGAGCAGCTAGCGCTGATAAAACGTGGTGCGGAAGAACTGTTGGTCGAGGCCGAGCTGATCGAAAAGCTCAAGCGTGGCCAACCCCTGCGTATCAAGGCTGGCTTTGATCCGACCGCGCCGGATCTGCACCTGGGTCATACCGTGCTTATTAATAAGCTGCGTCAGTTCCAGGAGTTGGGCCATCAGGTCATCTTCCTTATAGGTGACTTCACCGGGATGATCGGTGATCCAAGCGGCAAGAGCGCTACGCGCCCGCCGCTGACTCGCGAACAGGTGCTCGATAATGCCGAGACCTATAAGACCCAGGTATTCAAGATTCTTGACCCGGCCAAGACCGAGGTGGCGTTCAACTCCACCTGGATGGACAAAATGGGGCCGGCAGATTTCATTCGCCTGACGTCCCAGTACACTGTGGCGCGCATGCTCGAGCGCGATGACTTCGACAAGCGCTACTCGACCAATCAGCCAATCGCCATTCATGAGTTCCTTTACCCGCTGGTTCAAGGGTACGACTCGGTGGCGCTGCGTGCGGATGTCGAGCTGGGTGGCACCGATCAGAAGTTCAACCTGCTGATGGGGCGTGAATTGCAGCGCGCCTATGGTCAGGAGGCTCAGTGCATTCTGACCATGCCATTGCTGGAGGGCTTGGATGGCGTCAAGAAGATGTCCAAGTCCCTGGGTAACTATGTCGGTATCCAGGAAGCGCCGGGTGTGATGTACGGCAAGCTAGTATCTATTCCGGATGCGCTGATGTGGCGCTACTTCGAGCTGTTGAGCTTCCGCTCGATGGACGAGATCAATGGGCTGCGTGCGGATGTCGAGGCGGGCGCTAATCCTCGCGATGTGAAGATTAAGCTGGCTGAAGAAATCGTTGCGCGTTTCCATGGTGAGGAGGCTGCGGCCAACGCTCACCGTGCGGCAGGTAATCGCATGAAAGATGGCGAGCTGCCTGACGATCTGCCCGAGATTGAGCTGACTGCTGCCGAGGCGATGCCGATTGCCGCTGTGCTTAATAAAGCTGGCCTGGTTAAGAATTCAGCGGTCGCGCGTGATCTTTTGGGGGCCGGCGGTGTGCGTATAGATGGTGAGGTGGTTGATCGCACCTTTATATACGAGCTGGGCGCCACTCACGTTTGCCAGGCGGGCAAGAAGGCATTTGCGCGAATTACGCTCAAATCCGAATAAGTCTGAAATAGGTGTTGACGGCGAATTATATCTGTCTATAATTCGCCCCACTTCCGGCGCAGTCGAAACGGAAAACTCCTTGGTAAACAATGAGTTACGCAGTTCTCGACAGCAAGTTGCTTCAGTTCATCGAAGCCAAAAGGAAGTTGAAAAAAGAGGTGTTGACAGCAGCGTGTAACGCTGTAGAATTCGCCTCCCGCTTACGAGAGATCGCAAGCGCAAGTGGTTGAAGTTGTTGAAGAAATCTTCGAAAACTTCTGAAAATAACCACTTGACAGCAAATGAGGCTGCTGTAGAATGCGCGCCTCGGTTGAGACGAAAGATCTTAACCAACCGCTCTTTAACAACTGAATCAAGCAATTCGTGTGGGTGCTTGTGGAGTCAGACTGATAGTCAACAAGATTATCAGCATCACAAGTTACTCCGCGAGAAATCAAAGATGTAACCAACGATTGCTGAGCCAAGTTTAGGGTTTCTTAAAAACCCAAAGATGTTTGAACTGAAGAGTTTGATCATGGCTCAGATTGAACGCTGGCGGCAGGCCTAACACATGCAAGTCGAGCGGTAGAGAGAAGCTTGCTTCTCTTGAGAGCGGCGGACGGGTGAGTAATGCCTAGGAATCTGCCTGGTAGTGGGGGATAACGTTCGGAAACGGACGCTAATACCGCATACGTCCTACGGGAGAAAGCAGGGGACCTTCGGGCCTTGCGCTATCAGATGAGCCTAGGTCGGATTAGCTAGTTGGTGAGGTAATGGCTCACCAAGGCGACGATCCGTAACTGGTCTGAGAGGATGATCAGTCACACTGGAACTGAGACACGGTCCAGACTCCTACGGGAGGCAGCAGTGGGGAATATTGGACAATGGGCGAAAGCCTGATCCAGCCATGCCGCGTGTGTGAAGAAGGTCTTCGGATTGTAAAGCACTTTAAGTTGGGAGGAAGGGTTGTAGATTAATACTCTGCAATTTTGACGTTACCGACAGAATAAGCACCGGCTAACTCTGTGCCAGCAGCCGCGGTAATACAGAGGGTGCAAGCGTTAATCGGAATTACTGGGCGTAAAGCGCGCGTAGGTGGTTTGTTAAGTTGGATGTGAAATCCCCGGGCTCAACCTGGGAACTGCATTCAAAACTGACTGACTAGAGTATGGTAGAGGGTGGTGGAATTTCCTGTGTAGCGGTGAAATGCGTAGATATAGGAAGGAACACCAGTGGCGAAGGCGACCACCTGGACTAATACTGACA
>NZ_CP166962.1:0-3185000 GCF_041410225.1 Pseudomonas sp. KT_2_4 | reverse complement strand
CTGTAAGCCTGTGAAGGTGAGTTGAGAAGCTTGCTGGAGGTATCAGAAGTGCGAATGCTGACATGAGTAACGATAATGGGTGTGAAAAACACCCACGCCGAAAGACCAAGGTTTCCTGCGCAACGTTAATCGACGCAGGGTTAGTCGGTCCCTAAGGCGAGGCTGAAAAGCGTAGTCGATGGAAAACAGGTTAATATTCCTGTACTTCTGGTTATTGCGATGGAGGGACGGAGAAGGCTAGGCCAGCTTGGCGTTGGTTGTCCAAGTTTAAGGTGGTAGGCTGGAATCTTAGGTAAATCCGGGATTCTAAGGCCGAGAGCTGATGACGAGTTACCTTTTAGGTAACGAAGTGGTTGATGCCATGCTTCCAAGAAAAGCTTCTAAGCTTCAGGTAACCAGGAACCGTACCCCAAACCGACACAGGTGGTTGGGTAGAGAATACCAAGGCGCTTGAGAGAACTCGGGTGAAGGAACTAGGCAAAATGGCACCGTAACTTCGGGAGAAGGTGCGCCGGTGAGGGTGAAGGACTTGCTCCGTAAGCTCATGCCGGTCGAAGATACCAGGCCGCTGCGACTGTTTATTAAAAACACAGCACTCTGCAAACACGAAAGTGGACGTATAGGGTGTGACGCCTGCCCGGTGCCGGAAGGTTAATTGATGGGGTTAGCTAACGCGAAGCTCTTGATCGAAGCCCCGGTAAACGGCGGCCGTAACTATAACGGTCCTAAGGTAGCGAAATTCCTTGTCGGGTAAGTTCCGACCTGCACGAATGGCGTAACGATGGCGGCGCTGTCTCCACCCGAGACTCAGTGAAATTGAAATCGCTGTGAAGATGCAGTGTATCCGCGGCTAGACGGAAAGACCCCGTGAACCTTTACTATAGCTTTGCACTGGACTTTGAATTTGCTTGTGTAGGATAGGTGGGAGGCTTTGAAGCGTGGACGCCAGTCTGCGTGGAGCCATCCTTGAAATACCACCCTGGCAACTTTGAGGTTCTAACTCAGGTCCGTTATCCGGATCGAGGACAGTGTATGGTGGGTAGTTTGACTGGGGCGGTCTCCTCCTAAAGAGTAACGGAGGAGTACGAAGGTGCGCTCAGACCGGTCGGAAATCGGTCGTAGAGTATAAAGGCAAAAGCGCGCTTGACTGCGAGACAGACACGTCGAGCAGGTACGAAAGTAGGTCTTAGTGATCCGGTGGTTCTGTATGGAAGGGCCATCGCTCAACGGATAAAAGGTACTCCGGGGATAACAGGCTGATACCGCCCAAGAGTTCATATCGACGGCGGTGTTTGGCACCTCGATGTCGGCTCATCACATCCTGGGGCTGAAGCCGGTCCCAAGGGTATGGCTGTTCGCCATTTAAAGTGGTACGCGAGCTGGGTTTAGAACGTCGTGAGACAGTTCGGTCCCTATCTGCCGTGGACGTTTGAGATTTGAGAGGGGCTGCTCCTAGTACGAGAGGACCGGAGTGGACGAACCTCTGGTGTTCCGGTTGTCACGCCAGTGGCATTGCCGGGTAGCTATGTTCGGAATAGATAACCGCTGAAAGCATCTAAGCGGGAAACTAGCCTCAAGATGAGATCTCACTGGAACCTTGAGTTCCCTGAAGGGCCGTCGAAGACTACGACGTTGATAGGTTGGGTGTGTAAGCGCTGTGAGGCGTTGAGCTAACCAATACTAATTGCCCGTGAGGCTTGACCATATAACACCCAAGCAATTTGCGAACTCGAGAGAGACCAGATTGCGGTGTGTGAAGACGCAATGAACCGAAAGTTCGACGCTCACAAAACACCACGATCTATCACATACCCAATTTGCTGAAGCGAGGCCAGCTGGCCACGACTCAGTACCCGAATTTCTTGACGACCATAGAGCATTGGAACCACCTGATCCCATCCCGAACTCAGCAGTGAAACGATGCATCGCCGATGGTAGTGTGGGGTTTCCCCATGTGAGAGTAGGTCATCGTCAAGATTAAATTCCGAAACCCCAATTGCGAAAGCAGTTGGGGTTTTGTTTTGGGCGCTCGAAAATCTTGTGGGGCGTCGATCAGTACTGATATTCACCCTTTCTATGCAATGACCCTGCGCATGGCTATCATGCGTGCCTCATTCTGAGGCGATATGTGCATGCTGACGTTGTTGAAACTTCTGAAAGATGGTCAGTTCCATTCTGGAGAAGCGCTTGGCGCCGCCCTGGGCGTTAGTCGCAGTGCCGTGTGGAAGCAGCTTCAGCATCTTGAGGCAGAATTGAATCTTCCTATCCATAAGGTTCGGGGTCGTGGGTATAGATTGGCTGCGCCATTGGTATTTTTGAATGCGCAGGAGGTTTCTCGGGAGGCGACTTCCCTATCTTGGCCCGTTCATATTTTCGATTCCATTGACTCCACTAATGCCGAGGCTTTACGTCTTGTCGATGCGGGTAGTGCGGCACCTTTTGTTGTGCTAGCGGAGCAGCAGACGGCTGGTAGGGGGCGCAGAGGCCGTAAATGGGTCAGCCCATTTGCGCAAAACGTTTACTACAGCCTTGTATTGCGTATTGAGGGTGGTCTGCGGCAACTGGAAGGGTTGAGTCTGGTGGTAGGACTGGCAGTCCTGCAGGCTCTGCGTGAGTCGGGTGTGCAGGGCGCGGCTTTGAAGTGGCCAAACGACGTCTTGGTTGGGCACAAGAAAATCTCAGGCATCTTGCTTGAGCTGGTGGGAGATCCCGCGGATATCTGTCACGTTGTGCTAGGGATAGGTATCAATGTGAATATGCAGAGGGCAGCTGATGTTGATCAGCAGTGGACCTCGATGCAGCTTGAGACGGGCTTTTCAGTTGATCGCAATCACCTGGTGGCGCGACTGGGTTTGCAACTCCAAGCCTACCTAGATCGACACAAGGCTGCGGGTTTTGCAGGGTTGCAAGACGAATGGGAGCAGCATCACGCGTGGCAGGGGAAGTCCGTGTCGCTTATCGCGGGCGTCAATCAGATTGATGGGGTTGTGCTGGGCGTGGATCGTCAGGGCGCCTTGCGTTTGGATGTCGGTGGCGTTGAGAAAATATACAGCGGTGGTGAGTTAAGCCTGAGGTTGCGTGATGATTCTTGAGCTCGACTGTGGAAATAGCTTTATCAAATGGCGTGTTCTTGAGTTGAGTGAGGCAACTGTTCGCGCGGAAGGTATCGCAGGTTCAGATATCGAGCTGATCGATAGTTTGGTGGCTTTGCCTCGTCTATTGCTCACGCGTTGTCGGTTAGTGAGTGTTCGCGCGCTTGAGGAGACCGATAAGCTGATAGCTGCCTTGGTAGCGGCATTTGGCGTTGCTGTTTCCTGTGCAACCTCTGCTCAAGAAATGGGCGGAGTGCGCAACGGCTACGAAGACTTCCAGCGCCTGGGGATGGATCGATGGCTGGCCATGCTAGGCGCGTTTAAGTTGGCGTCAGGTGCATGCCTGGTACTCGACTTTGGTACAGCGGCGACAGCAGATTTTATTGGTCCGGACGGTGGGCACCTGGGTGGGTTTATTTGCCCGGGTATGCCGCTTATGCGTAATCAACTGCGAACCCATACCCGCAAGATACGCTATGACGACGCGGCCGCTGAGCGGGCTGTGGAACGTCTCTCTCCTGGTCGTACGACCGTAGAGGCCGTCGAGCGTGGGTGTACGCTCATGCTTAGAGGGTTTGTGCTGACCCAGCTCGAGTTGGCGCGAGGCTATTGGGGGGAGGATTTCACGGTCTTCCTCACTGGCGGCGATGCTGACCTGGTGAGGGATGCTGCGCCTCAGGCTCGGCTGGTCCCGGATCTGGTGTTTGTTGGTTTGGCAATGGCGTGTCCTTTGTCTTGAGGTGATTATGCGCTGGCTGTTTTTACTTTTACTGGTCCTCAATGTTTTCTATTACGTCTGGCATCAGCAAGAGGCGCCATTGCGGGCCAAGGATGTCACGCCCTTGAGTCTCCATCGGGGGGCACAACAAGATATTCGCCTCCTGAGTGAGTCGGCAGATGCGGTGGCGCGGCGTGATCGAGCGAGGCCGGCAGAGGCGCAGAATACCTGCTTGTACATCGGTGGGTTCACTGATCGACGCCAAGCCTCCTCTCTCGAGCAGAGGCTCACCAGCCTGGATATCAAGGTCAAAGTACAGTTGCTGAATGCGCCGGACGCCTCGGGTTATTGGTTGCGTGTAGCCCCTGAGAGCCGTCGCCTGGCTGACGATCTGCCCTTTGAAAGCCTTGCTAATGAATTCAATGAGTTAAAACATAAAATAATGCTGTGTGAAGGCATTGCAACTCTCGAATAGTTTGCATAGAATGGCGCCCGCTTCGCAGTGAAGACCTTTAAGGGCTACAGTGCAAAGCGACCGTCAATGCAGCTAACCTCATAATTTAAATGAGAAAATGCTTGACAGAAGGTCGGCGTGATGTAAAATGCCGGCTCGCTTAGGAGGGGTTCCCGAGCGGCCAAAGGGATCAGACTGTAAATCTGACGTCTACGACTTCGAAGGTTCGAATCCTTCCCCCTCCACCATTTTTAGCGTGAGCTGCAAGCTCCGCGGGTATAGTTTAGTGGTAGAACCTCAGCCTTCCAAGCTGATGATGCGGGTTCGATTCCCGCTACCCGCTCCAAGTTTGCAGGTTGTGCAAGGTGTTTCGCTCTTGTAGCTCAGTTGGTAGAGCACACCCTTGGTAAGGGTGAGGTCAGCGGTTCAAATCCGCTCAAGAGCTCCATATGACAAGGCAGATATGAAAATATCTGCCTTTGTTTTAACAGCTGCCTCGGCTTGAATGTTGTTCGATGTTTCAGGTCTTGTGGGGTTGGTTGTTGTAAAGTCTTTTTCAGGCCTGCATAATGGTCGGCCTGATTTTGTTTTAGGTCAGTAGCTCAATTGGCAGAGCGACGGTCTCCAAAACCGTAGGTTGGGGGTTCGATTCCCTCCTGACCTGCCAGATTCACGTGGTGTGTCTGGCTTTCTTTTCACAGGATCTTCATAGATGACTCCTAAGGCTGAAGCTCAAAGCTCTCGTTTCGATCTGGTAAAGTGGCTCGCTGTAGTCGCCTTGGTGGTCGTAGGCGTTGTTGGCAATCAGTACTATTCTGCTTCGCCGATCCTGTACCGTGTACTCGCTTTGCTTGCCCTCGCTGCTGTAGCTGCCTTTGTAGGCCTGCAGACTGCCAAAGGCAAGTCGTTCGCGGTACTGGTTAAGGAAGCTCGCACCGAAATCCGTAAAGTCGTTTGGCCGACTCGCCAAGAAACCACTCAGACCACATTGATTGTCGTGGCTGTTGTTCTGGTTATGGCGTTGCTGTTGTGGGGGCTTGATTCCCTGCTCGGCTGGCTTGTTTCCTTGATTGTTGGCTAAGGGTGTCCCGTGGCTAAGCGTTGGTACGTTGTGCATGCTTACTCGGGTTACGAGAAGCATGTTATGCGCTCTTTGCTGGAGCGCGTAAAGCTGGCAGGCATGGAAGATGGCTTCGGCGAAATTCTGGTTCCCACTGAAGAAGTGGTTGAAATGCGGAATGGGCAGAAGCGCAAAAGCGAACGCAAGTTCTTCCCTGGCTACGTGCTGGTACAAATGGACATGAACGAAGGTACTTGGCACTTGGTCAAGGATACCCCTCGCGTCATGGGCTTCATTGGCGGTACTGCCGACAAGCCTGCTCCGATCACCGACAAAGAGGCGGAAGCAATTCTGCGTCGTGTTGCTGATGGTAGCGACAAGCCCAAGCCGAAGACATTGTTCGAGCCGGGTGAGGTTGTTCGCGTTACAGACGGTCCGTTCGCTGATTTTAACGGTACGGTCGAAGAAGTTAACTACGAAAAGAGCCGGATCCAAGTGGCAGTGCTCATTTTCGGTCGCTCTACCCCGGTAGAGTTGGAGTTCAGCCAGGTCGAAAAGGTCTAGCTGGGCAAGCATCCCAACCCCGCAGCCTAGGCTGTGGGGTTTTGTCGTCACTGGGATAAACGCGCAAGTAACCGGGGAGCCTTTCGAGGCGTTTGAACCCGTAATTGGAGTGCCTCATGGCCAAGAAGATTACCGCTTACATCAAGCTGCAAGTGAAGGCCGCTCAGGCCAACCCTAGCCCACCCGTCGGTCCGGCTCTGGGTCAGCACGGCGTGAACATCATGGAATTCTGCAAGGCCTTCAACGCCCGTACTCAGGGTCTTGAGCCAGGTCTGCCGACTCCAGTGATCATCACTGTATACAGCGACCGTAGCTTCACCTTCGAAACCAAGTCGACCCCGGCTTCGGTTTTGCTGAAGAAAGCTGCCGGTCTGACCAGCGGTTCCGCTCGTCCTAACACCGTTAAGGTTGGCACCGTAACCCGTGCTCAGCTGGAAGAAATCGCGAAAACCAAAAACGCGGATCTGACTGCAGCTGATATGGATGCAGCCGTGCGTACCATCGCCGGTTCTGCTCGTAGCATGGGCCTTAACGTGGAGGGTGTGTAATGGCTAAGCTGACCAAGCGCCAAAAGGCTATCGCCGGCAAGATCGAAGCAGGCAAGTCCTACAACTTCGTAGACGCTGCTGCCCTGCTGACCGAGCTGTCGACTGTCAAGTTCAGCGAGTCTGTTGACGTTGCTGTAAACCTGGGTGTTGACCCACGTAAATCCGACCAGGTCGTTCGTAGCGCTACTGTGCTGCCACACGGCACTGGCAAGACTGTACGTGTTGCTGTCTTCACCCAAGGCCCAGCTGCTGAAGCTGCTCTGGCCGCTGGTGCTGATCGCGTTGGCATGGACGACCTGGCTGCCGAAATGAAAGGCGGCGACCTGAACTATGACGTCGTTATTGCTTCCCCGGATGCAATGCGTGTTGTAGGTCAGTTGGGTCAGATCCTCGGTCCACGTGGCCTGATGCCTAACCCTAAAGTCGGCACCGTAACTCCAGACGTAGCTACCGCGGTTAAAAACGCCAAGGCTGGTCAGGTTCGTTATCGCACCGACAAAAACGGCATCATTCACACCTCCGTTGGCAAAGTCGGCTTCGATGCCGTCAAGCTGAAGGAAAACGTTGAAGCCCTGATCGCTGATCTGAAGCGTATCAAGCCTGCTTCCTCGAAAGGTATCTACGTCAAGCGCGTTACCCTGAGCACCACTATGGGCCCAGGTCTGGTCATCGACCAAGGCTCGCTGGACGTATAAGACATAAATTGGCGCAAGTAATTGCGCCAATTGAAAGATTGGGGTCCCTGCCTGGCGGGGGCTATCCAAGACCGTAGGCGACGCA
Source organism: Pseudomonas sp. KT_2_4 (assembly GCF_041410225.1). NCBI lineage: Bacteria > Pseudomonadati > Pseudomonadota > Gammaproteobacteria > Pseudomonadales > Pseudomonadaceae > Pseudomonas > Pseudomonas sp. KT_2_4. The sequence continues at coordinate 3,177,784 of NZ_CP166962.1, read as the reverse complement.
AGTCTTAAACCAACAAGCCTACGCAGATGGTGCTCCCGGTTCCTTACCGAATCAGACACCAAAACGACATCAGGCCTAGGCCAGATGAAACGGTAACAAGCAGGAGTTAAACCCGTGGCAATTAATCTCGAAGACAAGAAGGCCATCGTCGCTGAAGTCAACGAGGCTGCCAAAGCTGCTCTGTCCGCTGTCGTGGCTGATGCCCGTGGTGTGACAGTAGGCGCTATGACCGGACTCCGTAAAGAGGCTCGTGAAGCTGGCGTATACGTACGTGTTGTACGTAACACCCTGCTCAAGCGCGCCGTTGCTGACACTGAATACAGTGTTCTCAACGACGTGTTCACCGGCCCGACTCTGATCGCGTTCTCTAAAGATCATCCAGGCGCTGCTGCCCGTTTGTTCAAAGAATTCGCCAAGAGTCAGGATAAGTTCGAGATCAAGGCAGCTGCGTTCGAGGGCAAGTTCCTCGCAGCTAACCAAATCGACGTACTGGCAACACTGCCGACCCGTAACGAAGCTATTTCGCAGCTGATGAGCGTGATTCAAGGCGCTACCAGCAAGCTGGCTCGTACTCTGGCTGCAGTTCGCGAGCAAAAAGAAGCTGCCGCAGCCTAAGGCTGAGCAAATTCTCTCGCGTATTTTTGTTTATTTCGATGGCCGCGTAGGCCGTCCCCCAATTCAGGAAATACAGCAATGTCTATCTCCCAAGACGATATCCTCAACGCCGTAGCTGAAATGTCGGTTCTGCAGGTTGTTGAGCTGATCAAAGCTTTCGAAGAAAAATTCGGCGTTTCCGCTGCCGCTGCTTCCGCTGGCCCAGCTGTTGCTGCTGTCGCTGCTGAAGAGCAAACCGAATTCAACGTCATGCTGCTGGAAGCTGGCGAGAAGAAAGTAAACGTGATCAAGGCAGTACGTGAACTGACCGGTCTGGGCCTGAAAGAAGCCAAGGCTGTAGTTGACGGCGCTCCTGCCCAGGTTCTGGAAGCAGTGTCGAAAGACGCCGCTGACAAAGCCAAAGCTACTCTGGAAGAAGCAGGCGCTAAAGTCGAGCTGAAGTAAGCATCGACCTTGCGTCTCCAGCCCAAGCGTTAAGCTGAAGGCTGATGGCTGGTGGCTCTTGCCACCGGCCTTTTTCCGTTCTTGGCTGTCGACTCGGTCGCCGCCATTAACGCGCTGTAGCCACCCGAAGCGGTGGTGCAAACCATGGGGTTTGCAAGATTTTCTGGCTGCTCCCGTCGGAGGGGCCAAACAAGCAGGTGACCAAGCTGGGGAACGCTGATGGCTTACTCATATACTGAGAAAAAACGTATCCGCAAGGACTTTAGCAAGTTGCCGGACGTCATGGATGTCCCGTACCTTCTGGCTATCCAGCTGGATTCGTATCGTGAATTCTTGCAGGCGGGAGCGACCAAAGATCAGTTCCGCGACGTGGGCCTGCATGCGGCCTTCAAATCCGTTTTCCCGATCATCAGCTACTCCGGCAATGCTGCGCTGGAGTACGTCGGTTATCGCCTGGGCGAACCGGCATTTGATGTCAAAGAATGCGTGTTGCGTGGCGTTACGTACGCCGTACCTTTGCGGGTAAAAGTCCGTCTGATCATTTTCGACAAAGAATCGTCGAACAAAGCGATCAAGGACATCAAAGAGCAAGAAGTCTACATGGGCGAAATCCCACTGATGACTGAAAACGGTACCTTCGTAATCAACGGTACCGAGCGTGTAATCGTTTCCCAGCTGCACCGTTCCCCGGGCGTGTTCTTCGACCACGACCGCGGCAAGACGCACAGCTCCGGCAAACTCCTGTACTCCGCGCGGATCATTCCGTACCGCGGTTCGTGGTTGGACTTCGAGTTCGACCCGAAAGACTGCGTGTTCGTGCGTATCGACCGTCGTCGCAAGCTGCCGGCCTCGGTATTGCTGCGTGCGCTCGGTTACACCACTGAGCAGGTGCTGGACGCTTTCTACACCACCAACGTATTCAGCCTGAAGGATGAAACCCTCAAGCTGGAGCTGATCGCTTCGCGTCTGCGTGGTGAAATTGCTGTCCTGGACATCCAGGACGAAAAAGGCAAGGTCATCGTTGAGGCTGGCCGTCGTATCACTGCGCGCCACATCAACCAGATCGAAAAAGCCGGTATCAAAGAGCTGGAAGTGCCACTGGACTACGTCCTGGGTCGCACTACCGCCAAGGTCATCGTTCACCCGGCTACAGGCGAAATCCTGGCTGAGTGCAACACCGAGCTGAACACCGAGATCCTGGCCAAGATCGCCAAGGCCCAGGTTGTTCGCATCGAGACCCTGTACACCAACGATATCGACTGCGGTCCGTTCATCTCCGACACACTGAAGATCGACTCCACCAGCAACCAATTGGAAGCACTGGTCGAGATCTATCGCATGATGCGTCCTGGTGAGCCACCAACCAAAGACGCTGCCGAAACCCTGTTCAACAACCTGTTCTTCAGCCCTGAGCGCTATGACCTGTCTGCGGTCGGCCGGATGAAGTTCAACCGTCGTATCGGTCGTACCGAGATCGAAGGTTCGGGCGTGCTGTGCAAGGAAGACATCGTCGCGGTATTGAAGACCCTTGTCGACATCCGTAATGGCAAAGGCATCGTCGATGACATCGACCACCTGGGTAACCGTCGTGTTCGCTGCGTAGGTGAAATGGCCGAGAACCAGTTCCGCGTTGGCCTGGTACGTGTTGAGCGTGCGGTCAAAGAGCGTCTGTCGATGGCTGAAAGCGAAGGCCTGATGCCGCAAGACCTGATCAACGCCAAGCCAGTGGCTGCGGCGGTGAAAGAGTTCTTCGGTTCCAGCCAGCTTTCGCAGTTCATGGACCAGAACAACCCGCTCTCCGAGATCACCCACAAGCGCCGTGTTTCTGCACTGGGCCCGGGCGGTCTGACCCGTGAGCGTGCAGGCTTTGAAGTTCGTGACGTACACCCGACGCACTACGGTCGTGTTTGCCCGATCGAAACGCCGGAAGGTCCGAACATCGGTCTGATCAACTCCCTGGCCGCTTATGCGCGCACCAACCAGTACGGCTTCCTCGAAAGCCCGTACCGTGTGGTGAAAGACGCTCTGGTCACCGACGAGATCGTGTTCCTGTCCGCCATCGAAGAAGCTGATCACGTGATCGCTCAGGCTTCGGCCACGATGAACGACAAGAAAGTCCTGATCGACGAGCTGGTAGCTGTTCGTCACTTGAACGAGTTCACCGTCAAGGCGCCGGAAGACGTCACCTTGATGGACGTTTCTCCGAAGCAGGTAGTGTCGGTTGCAGCGTCGCTGATCCCGTTCCTGGAACACGATGACGCCAACCGTGCGTTGATGGGTTCCAACATGCAGCGTCAAGCTGTACCGACCCTGCGTGCTGACAAGCCGCTGGTAGGTACCGGCATGGAGCGCAACGTAGCCCGTGACTCCGGCGTTTGCGTCGTGGCTCGTCGTGGCGGCGTGATCGACTCCGTTGATGCCAGCCGTATCGTGGTTCGTGTTGCCGATGACGAAGTAGAAACTGGCGAAGCCGGTGTCGACATCTACAACCTGACCAAATACACCCGTTCGAACCAGAACACCTGCATCAACCAGCGTCCGCTGGTGAGCAAGGGTGATCGCGTTCAGCGTAGCGACATCATGGCTGACGGCCCGTCCACCGACATGGGTGAACTGGCTCTCGGCCAGAACATGCGCATCGCGTTCATGGCATGGAACGGCTTCAACTTCGAAGACTCCATCTGCCTGTCCGAGCGTGTGGTTCAAGAAGACCGCTTCACCACGATCCACATCCAGGAACTGACCTGTGTGGCGCGTGATACCAAGCTTGGGCCTGAGGAAATCACTGCAGACATCCCGAACGTGGGTGAAGCTGCACTGAACAAGCTGGACGAAGCCGGTATCGTTTATGTAGGTGCTGAAGTTGGCGCTGGCGACATCCTGGTCGGTAAAGTCACTCCGAAAGGCGAGACCCAACTGACGCCGGAAGAGAAGCTGCTGCGTGCCATCTTCGGTGAAAAAGCCAGCGACGTGAAAGACACCTCCCTGCGTGTACCTACCGGTACCAAGGGTACTGTCATCGACGTACAGGTCTTCACCCGTGACGGCGTTGAGCGTGATGCTCGTGCACTGTCCATCGAGAAGACCCAGCTCGACGAGATCCGCAAGGATCTGAACGAAGAGTTCCGTATCGTTGAAGGCGCGACCTTCGAACGTCTGCGTTCCGCTCTGGTAGGCCACAAGGCTGAAGGCGGCGCGGGCCTGAAGAAAGGTCAGGACATCACCGACGAAATCCTCGACGGTCTTGAGCACGGCCAGTGGTTCAAACTGCGCATGGCTGAAGATGCTCTGAACGAGCAGCTCGAGAAGGCCCAGGCCTATATCGTTGATCGCCGCCGTCTGCTGGACGACAAGTTCGAAGACAAGAAGCGCAAACTGCAGCAGGGCGATGACCTGGCTCCAGGCGTGCTGAAAATCGTCAAGGTTTACCTGGCAATCCGTCGCCGCATCCAGCCGGGCGACAAGATGGCCGGTCGTCACGGTAACAAGGGTGTGGTCTCTGTGATCATGCCGGTTGAAGACATGCCGCACGATGCCAATGGCACCCCGGTCGACGTCGTCCTCAACCCGTTGGGCGTACCTTCGCGTATGAACGTTGGTCAGATCCTTGAAACCCACCTGGGCCTCGCGGCCAAAGGTCTGGGCGAGAAGATCAACCGTATGATCGAAGAGCAGCGCAAAGTCGCAGACCTGCGTAAGTTCCTGCACGAGATCTACAACGAGATCGGCGGTCGCAACGAAGAGCTGGACACCTTCTCCGACCAGGAAATCCTGGATCTGGCGAAGAACCTGCGCGGCGGCGTTCCAATGGCTACCCCGGTGTTCGACGGTGCCAAGGAAAGCGAAATCAAGGCCATGCTCAAACTGGCAGACCTGCCAGAAAGCGGCCAGATGCAGCTGTTCGACGGCCGTACCGGCAACAAGTTCGAGCGCCCGGTTACTGTTGGCTACATGTACATGCTGAAGCTGAACCACTTGGTAGACGACAAGATGCACGCTCGTTCTACCGGTTCGTACAGCCTGGTTACCCAGCAGCCGCTGGGTGGTAAGGCTCAGTTCGGTGGTCAGCGTTTCGGGGAGATGGAGGTCTGGGCACTGGAAGCATACGGTGCTGCATACACTCTGCAAGAAATGCTCACAGTGAAGTCGGACGATGTGAACGGTCGTACCAAGATGTACAAAAACATCGTGGACGGTGATCACCGTATGGAGCCGGGCATGCCCGAGTCCTTCAACGTGTTGATCAAAGAAATTCGTTCCCTCGGCATCGATATCGATCTGGAAACCGAATAACACGTGACGCGAATCGAGAGCGGGGCTGTTTAGCCCGCTCTCTGCTCCGCCAGGAGGAAAGGCCTTGAAAGACCTACTGAATTTGCTGAAAAACCAGGGTCAAGTCGAAGAGTTCGACGCCATCCGTATTGGGTTGGCATCGCCTGAGATGATCCGTTCGTGGTCGTTCGGTGAAGTTAAAAAGCCGGAAACCATCAACTACCGTACGTTCAAACCTGAGCGTGACGGCCTGTTCTGCGCCAAGATCTTTGGCCCGGTAAAGGATTACGAGTGCCTGTGCGGTAAGTACAAGCGCTTGAAGCACCGTGGTGTGATCTGCGAGAAGTGCGGCGTTGAAGTAGCGCTGGCCAAGGTTCGTCGTGAGCGCATGGCGCACATCGAACTGGCTTCGCCGGTTGCCCACATCTGGTTCCTGAAATCGCTGCCGTCCCGTATCGGCTTGCTGATGGACATGACCCTGCGTGATATCGAACGCGTTCTCTACTTCGAGAGCTATGTCGTTATCGATCCAGGCATGACCACCCTTGAAAAAGGTCAGCTGCTGAACGACGAGCAGTACTTCGAAGCGCTGGAAGAGTTCGGCGACGATTTCGATGCCCGCATGGGTGCCGAAGCTGTCCGCGAACTGCTGCACGCTATCGACCTGGAGCACGAGATTGGTCGTCTGCGTGAAGAGATTCCGCAAACCAACTCCGAAACCAAGATCAAGAAGCTGTCCAAGCGTCTGAAGTTGATGGAAGCCTTCCAGGGTTCCGGCAACCTGCCAGAGTGGATGGTGCTGACCGTTCTGCCGGTTCTGCCGCCAGACCTGCGTCCGCTGGTACCGTTGGACGGTGGTCGTTTCGCGACGTCCGACCTCAACGACCTGTACCGCCGCGTGATCAACCGTAACAACCGCTTGAAGCGCCTGCTTGATCTGTCCGCTCCGGACATCATCGTGCGCAACGAAAAGCGTATGTTGCAAGAAGCGGTCGATGCCCTGCTCGACAACGGTCGTCGTGGCCGCGCTATCACCGGTTCGAACAAGCGTCCTCTGAAATCCCTGGCTGACATGATCAAGGGTAAGCAAGGTCGTTTCCGTCAGAACTTGCTCGGTAAGCGTGTTGACTACTCCGGTCGTTCGGTAATTACCGTAGGCCCGACCCTGCGTCTGCACCAGTGCGGTCTGCCTAAGAAGATGGCACTCGAGCTGTTCAAGCCGTTCATCTTCGGCAAGCTGGAAATGCGCGGTCTCGCGACCACCATCAAAGCGGCCAAGAAAATGGTCGAGCGCGAACTGCCAGAGGTTTGGGACGTTCTCGCTGAAGTGATTCGCGAACACCCGGTTCTCCTCAACCGTGCACCGACCCTTCACCGTCTGGGTATCCAGGCGTTTGAACCTGTACTGATCGAAGGTAAGGCTATCCAGCTGCACCCTCTGGTCTGTGCCGCGTACAACGCCGACTTCGACGGCGACCAAATGGCCGTGCACGTACCGCTGACACTGGAAGCCCAGTTGGAAGCGCGTGCGTTGATGATGTCGACCAACAACATTCTGTCGCCAGCCAACGGTGAGCCAATCATCGTTCCGTCGCAGGACGTTGTATTGGGTCTGTACTACATGACTCGTGAAGCGATCAACGCCAAAGGCGAAGGTCGTGTGTTCGCTGACCTGCAAGAAGTTGACCGTGTGTTCCGTGCCGGCGAAGCCGCACTGCACGCCAAGGTCAAGGTGCGGATCCACGAAACCGTCAACGACCGTGACGGCGGCAGCGTGAGCAACACCCGCATCGTCGACACCACTGTCGGCCGTGCGTTGTTGTACCAGGTTGTGCCAAAAGGTCTGTCGTACGACGTCGTCAACCTGCCGATGAAGAAAAAGGCGATCTCCAAGCTGATCAACCAGTGCTACCGCGTGGTTGGTTTGAAAGAGACCGTTATCTTCGCTGACCAGTTGATGTACACAGGTTTCGCTTACTCGACTATCTCCGGCGTTTCCATCGGCGTTAACGACTTCGTTATCCCGGATGAAAAAGCCCGCATCATCAGTGCTGCCACTGACGAAGTGAAAGAGATCGAGAGCCAGTACGCCTCCGGCCTGGTAACCCAGGGCGAGAAGTACAACAAAGTGATCGACCTTTGGTCCAAGGCCAACGACGAAGTGTCCAAGGCGATGATGGCCAACCTCTCGAAAGAGAAAGTCATCGACCGTCATGGCGTCGAAGTCGATCAAGAGTCTTTCAACTCGATGTACATGATGGCCGACTCGGGCGCACGGGGTTCTGCTGCGCAGATCCGTCAGCTCGCCGGTATGCGTGGCCTGATGGCCAAGCCGGACGGTTCCATCATCGAAACGCCGATCACTGCGAACTTCCGTGAAGGTTTGAGCGTACTTCAGTACTTCATCTCCACTCACGGTGCTCGTAAGGGTCTTGCGGATACCGCGTTGAAAACCGCTAACTCCGGTTACCTGACTCGTCGTCTGGTAGACGTTGCACAAGATCTGGTTGTAACCGAGATCGATTGCGGCACCGAGCACGGCCTGCTGATGACGCCGCACATTGAAGGCGGTGACGTTGTAGAGCCGCTGGGTGAGCGCGTATTGGGTCGTGTTATTGCCCGTGACGTATTCAAGCCAGGTACCGAGGAAGTTATCGTTCCTGCCGGCACCCTGGTTGACGAGAAGTGGGTCGAGTTCATCGAACTCAACAGCATCGACGAAGTGATCGTTCGCTCGCCGATCAGCTGCGAAACCCGCTACGGCATCTGCGCCAAGTGCTATGGCCGTGACTTGGCTCGTGGTCACCAGGTGAACATCGGTGAAGCGGTCGGCGTTATCGCTGCCCAGTCCATCGGTGAGCCGGGTACCCAGCTGACCATGCGTACGTTCCACATCGGTGGTGCGGCAAGCCGGACCTCCGCAGCCGACAGCGTTCAGGTGAAGAATGGCGGTACCGTCCGCCTGCATAACCTCAAGCACGTTGAGCGAGTGGATGGTCACCTGGTTGCTGTGTCCCGTTCCGGTGAGCTGGCCATCGCTGATGACTACGGTCGTGAGCGTGAGCGTTACAAGCTGCCGTACGGTGCTGTGATTTCGGTTAAAGAAGGTGACAAGGTCGACGCTGGCGCAATCGTGGCCAAGTGGGATCCGCACACTCACCCAATCGTTACCGAAATGAAAGGTACCGTGACCTACGTGGGCATGGAAGAAGGCATCACGATCAAGCGTCAGACTGACGAATTGACCGGTATGACCAACATTGAAGTACTCGACGCCAAAGATCGTCCAGCTGCTGGTAAGGACATCCGTCCTGCCGTGAAGATGGTCGATGACAACGGCAAGGATCTGTTGCTGCCAGGCACTGACGTAATCGCTCAGTACTTCCTGCCAGCCAACGCCCTGGTCGGTGTAGCGGATGGTGCGAAGATCGCGATCGGTGATGTTATCGCGCGTATCCCGCAAGAAACTTCGAAGACCCGTGACATCACCGGTGGTCTGCCGCGTGTTGCCGACTTGTTCGAAGCTCGTCGTCCGAAAGAAGCGTCGATTCTGGCTGAAGTCAGCGGCACCATCGCGTTCGGTAAAGAAACCAAAGGCAAGCGCCGTCTGGTTATTACCCCGAACGACGGTAGCGATCCGTATGAAGAGCTGATTCCGAAGTGGCGTCACCTGAACGTGTTCGAAGGCGAACAGGTAAACCGCGGCGAAGTTATCTCCGACGGTCCGAGCGATCCACACGACATCCTGCGTCTGCTGGGTGTGAGTGCGCTGGCCAAGTACATCGTTAACGAGATCCAGGACGTTTACCGTCTGCAAGGCGTGAAGATCAACGACAAGCACATCGAGACCATCCTGCGTCAGATGCTGCGTAAAGTTGAAATCGCTGAATCCGGCGATTCCAGTTTCATCAAGGGCGACCAGATGGAACTGACTCACGTACTGGTAGAAAACGAGCGCCTGGCGAACGAAGAGAAATTTGTCTCCAAGTTCACTCGCGTGCTGCTGGGTATCACCAAGGCGTCGTTGTCCACTGAGTCGTTCATCTCGGCGGCCTCCTTCCAGGAGACCACTCGCGTACTGACCGAAGCAGCGGTAACCGGCAAGCGCGATTACCTGCGCGGCCTGAAAGAAAACGTAGTCGTGGGTCGTCTGATCCCGGCAGGTACCGGTTTGGCTTACCACAGCGAGCGTAAGCGTCGCCGTGATGCTGACAAGCCGCTGCGCGTAAGCGCCAGTGAAGTGGAAGCTGCACTGACCGAAGCGCTGAACTCAAGCGGTAACTGAGTTCTGCGATAGATGAGTCTGGGCCCTGGCACTCCCGTTCGTCGGATCGAGGCATTTTTGCCCCGGTTCGACGCGAGGGGAGGTCGGGGCCTTGCCTTGACTGGGGACAAGATCCTCTTTAGACTCTTGTACCCCTAAATTTGGCGGGAATTCGTTCCTGCCATTTTGCTTTTCTTGCAAGACAATAGCGTCGCAAGACAACAGTGGAGCTAGTAGATGGCAACTATCAACCAGCTGGTACGTCAGCCGCGTAAGCGTATCGTCGAGAAATCCGACGTACCTGCGCTGCAGAACTGCCCGCAACGTCGTGGCGTATGCACCCGTGTGTATACCACCACGCCGAAAAAACCTAACTCGGCACTGCGTAAAGTATGCCGTGTGCGTCTGACCAACGGTTTCGAGGTTTCCTCGTACATCGGCGGTGAAGGCCACAACCTGCAAGAGCACAGCGTGGTACTGATCCGCGGCGGTCGTGTAAAAGACTTGCCAGGTGTTCGTTATCACACCGTACGCGGTTCCTTGGATACTTCCGGCGTTAAAGGTCGTAACCAGGGTCGTTCGAAGTACGGTACCAAGAAGCCTAAGTAGTAGCGGCTTTTTGTAAACCTGAATCATCTTATTTTCTGAGTCGATAAGAGTAAGGTCGGAGGCGTCCCGAAAGGGCACCGATTCCGAGCGAACCTGAAGACCGTTTGAGGGCTTATCCATGCCAAGAAGACGCGTAGCAGCCAAGCGCGAAGTGCTTGACGATCCAAAATACGGAAGCCAAATCCTGGCCAAGTTCATGAACCACGTGATGGAAAGCGGCAAGAAAGCCGTTGCCGAGCGTATCGTTTATGGCGCGCTGGAAAAGGTTAAAGAACGCAAGAACAGCGACCCCCTGGAAATCTTCGAGAAAGCTCTCGACGCCATCGCTCCGCTGGTCGAAGTGAAGTCGCGCCGTGTAGGCGGTGCTACTTACCAGGTTCCGGTTGAAGTTCGCCCGTCCCGTCGTAACGCTCTGGCAATGCGCTGGTTGGTAGACTTCGCCCGTAAGCGCGGCGAGAAGTCTATGGCTCTGCGTTTGGCCGGCGAACTGTTGGACGCTGCTGAAGGTAAAGGTGCTGCTGTTAAGAAGCGTGAAGACGTGCACCGTATGGCTGAAGCCAACAAAGCTTTCTCGCACTACCGCTTCTAATTTTAGCTTCACTAATTTTGCGAGGGCTTTATGGCTCGTACTACTCCGATTAGCCGCTACCGTAACATCGGTATCGTCGCTCACGTGGATGCTGGTAAAACCACCACCACCGAGCGCGTACTGTTTTACACCGGCAAAAGTCACAAAATGGGCGAGGTGCATGACGGCGCCGCGACCACAGACTGGATGGTTCAGGAGCAGGAGCGTGGTATTACCATTACTTCTGCTGCTATTACCGCCTTCTGGAAAGGTTCCGAGAAGCAGTACAAAGACGAGCATCGCTTCAACGTAATCGATACCCCGGGCCACGTAGACTTCACCATTGAAGTTGAACGTTCCCTGCGCGTACTCGACGGCGCTGTCGTTGTGTTCTGCGGCACCTCGGGTGTTGAGCCTCAGTCGGAAACCGTATGGCGTCAAGCCAACAAGTACGGCGTTCCACGTCTTGTTTATGTAAACAAGATGGACCGTGCTGGTGCCAACTTCCTGCGCGTGATCGGTCAGATCAAGCAGCGTCTGGGTCACACTCCGGTGCCTATCCAGTTGGCTATCGGTTCCGAAGACAACTTCCAGGGTCAGATCGATCTGATCAACATGGAAGCTGTTTACTGGAATGATTCCGACAAAGGTATGGTTCCTGTTCGTAAGCCTATCCCTGAAGAGCTTCAGGAACTGGCTGACGAGTGGCGCAACAACATGGTTGAGGCTGCTGCCGAAGCCAGCGAAGAGCTGATGAACAAGTACCTCGAAGGTGAAGAACTCACCAACGTGGAAATCAAGGCCGCTCTGCGTCAGCGTACTATCGCTGGTGAGATCGTCTTGGCTGTTTGCGGTTCCTCGTTCAAGAACAAGGGTGTTCCCCTGGTTCTCGACGCCGTTATCGACTACCTGCCTGCTCCAACCGACATTCCTGCTATCAAGGGTTCCAACCCTGATAACGAGGAAGAAGAAATGGAGCGTCACGCCGATGACAACGAGCCGTTCTCGGCTCTGGCGTTCAAGATCGCTACCGACCCATTCGTGGGTACTTTGACCTTCGTCCGCGTTTACTCGGGCGTGTTGGCCTCCGGCGACGGCGTGATCAACTCGGTTAAAGGCAAGAAAGAGCGCGTGGGTCGTATGGTGCAAATGCACGCAAACGCCCGTGAAGAGATCAAGGAAGTACGCGCTGGTGACATCGCGGCCCTGATCGGCATGAAGGACGTCACCACTGGTGAGACTTTGTGCGACGCTGCCAAGCCAATCATCCTGGTTCGCATGGACTTCCCGGAGCCGGTTATTTCGGTTGCCGTAGAGCCTAAGACCAAGGATGACCAGGAAAAAATGGGTATCGCTCTGGGCAAGCTTGCTCAGGAAGATCCATCTTTCCGCGTCAAGACTGATGAAGAGACTGGTCAAACGATCATCTCCGGCATGGGCGAGCTGCACCTGGACATCCTGGTTGACCGGATGCGCCGTGAGTTCAACGTCGAAGCCAACATCGGTAAGCCTCAGGTTTCCTATCGTGAGCGCATCACGAAGAACTGTGAAATCGAAGGCAAGTTCGTTCGTCAGTCCGGCGGTCGTGGTCAGTTCGGTCACTGCTGGATCCGTTTTGCTCCTGCTGACGAAGGTCAGGAAGGTCTGCAATTCGTGAACGAAGTAGTAGGTGGTGTTGTTCCTAAGGAATACATCCCTGCTATCCAGAAGGGTATCGAAGAGCAGATGAAGAACGGTGTTGTTGCCGGCTATCCGCTGATCGGCCTGAAAGCAACCGTTTTTGACGGTTCTTACCACGACGTCGACTCCAACGAGATGGCGTTTAAGGTGGCTGCTTCCATGGCAACCAAGCAACTGGCCCAGAAGGGCGGTGGTGAGTTGCTTGAGCCAATCATGGCGGTAGAAGTTGTTACACCTGAAGACTATATGGGTGATGTCATGGGCGACCTTAACCGTCGTCGCGGCATGATCTTGGGTATGGAAGACACGGTTTCCGGCAAAGTGATTCGCGCCGAGGTTCCGTTGGGCGAGATGTTCGGTTATGCGACCGACGTTCGTTCCATGTCCCAGGGTCGCGCAAGCTACTCTATGGAATTCAAAAAATACAACACAGCTCCGGCGCACATCGCTGAAACTGTATCCAAAAAACAAGGCTGATTCAGTCCTTTAGGCAAGGAGTTAATTGTCGTGGCTAAAGAAAAATTTGATCGTTCCCTACCGCACGTCAACGTTGGCACCATCGGTCACGTTGACCACGGTAAAACCACTCTGACTGCTGCTCTGACTCGCGTTTGCTCCGAAGTATTCGGTTCCGCAATCGTTGATTTCGATAAAATCGACAGCGCGCCAGAAGAGAAAGCTCGTGGTATCACCATCAACACCGCGCACGTTGAATACAACTCGCTGATCCGTCACTACGCTCACGTTGACTGCCCAGGTCACGCTGACTATGTGAAGAACATGATCACCGGTGCTGCCCAGATGGACGGCGCAATCCTGGTTTGCTCGGCCGCTGATGGTCCGATGCCACAAACCCGTGAGCACATCCTGCTGTCCCGTCAGGTTGGCGTTCCGTACATCGTGGTTTACCTGAACAAGGCTGACCTGGTAGACGACGCTGAGCTGCTGGAACTGGTTGAGATGGAAGTGCGCGATCTGCTGAGCACTTACGACTTCCCAGGTGACGACACTCCGATCATCATCGGTTCTGCTCGTATGGCTCTGGAAGGCAAAGACGATAACGAAATGGGCACCACGTCCGTTCGTAAACTGGTTGAGACTCTGGACAGCTACATCCCAGATCCAGTCCGTGTTATCGACAAGCCGTTCCTGATGCCAATCGAAGACGTATTCTCGATCTCCGGTCGCGGTACTGTTGTAACTGGTCGTATCGAGCGCGGTATCGTCAAGGTTCAAGATCCACTGGAAATCGTTGGTCTGCGTGACACTACCGTCACCACCTGCACCGGTGTTGAAATGTTCCGTAAGCTGCTCGACGAAGGTCGTGCTGGCGAGAACTGCGGCGTTCTGCTGCGTGGTACCAAGCGTGACGACGTTGAGCGTGGCCAGGTTCTGGTCAAGCCAGGTTCGGTTAAGCCGCACACCAAGTTCGAAGCTGAAGTATACGTACTGAGCAAAGAAGAAGGCGGTCGTCACACTCCGTTCTTCAAAGGCTACCGTCCACAGTTCTACTTCCGTACTACTGACGTGACTGGTAACTGCGAACTGCCGGAAGGCGTAGAAATGGTAATGCCAGGCGACAACATCAAAATGGTTGTCACCCTGATCAAAACCATCGCTATGGAAGACGGTCTGCGTTTCGCAATCCGTGAAGGCGGCCGTACCGTTGGTGCTGGCGTTGTAGCTAAAATCATCGAGTAATCTCTCTTTTGAGTGAGCTTTGATGTTTTGAGAAAGCCCCCGCTTAGCGGGGGCTTTTTTATTGGGTTGACACCTATCTAGGGCGTCTATAGAATTGCGCCTCCTTTTAACGGGCGTATTGCGCCCGGTGGGAATAGCAGCCGGAGTCTGAAATCCAATGCAAAATCAGCAAATCCGTATCAGGTTGAAGGCTTTTGACCATCGCCTGATCGACCAATCCACCCAGGAAATCGTGGAAACCGCGAAACGTACTGGTGCTCAAGTGCGTGGTCCAATTCCACTGCCTACCCGTAAAGAGCGGTTCACCGTTCTGGTCTCCCCGCACGTCAACAAAGACGCGCGTGACCAGTACGAGATCCGTACTCATAAGCGCGTACTGGACATCGTCCAGCCAACGGATAAAACCGTTGATGCACTTATGAAGCTCGATCTGGCGGCCGGTGTGGAAGTACAGATCAGCCTCGGCTAAGACTTGGGTCTTAGTCGTGTAACGCTCTGAAATGGGCGGCCATAGCGGGTGAAAGCCCCGTACACTCATGAGGTTTACAACATGACTATTGGTGTAGTCGGTCGTAAATGCGGTATGACCCGTATTTTCACCGAAGAAGGTGTCTCCATTCCGGTCACGGTCATTGAGATCGAACCGAATCGCGTCACCCAGTTCAAAACTGAAGAAACCGATGGCTATCGTGCAGTGCAAGTCACTGTCGGCGAGCGTCGTGCTTCGCGCGTGACTGCTGCTCAAGCAGGTCACTTCGCTAAAGCAAACGTTGCAGCTGGTCGTACTGTCATGGAGTTCCGTCTTGAAGACGGCGACTACCAGGCTGGCGATCTGATCAACGCTGAAATCTTCGCCGCTGGTCAACTGGTTGATGTAACCGGTCAGTCCAAAGGTAAAGGCTTCCAGGGTACGATCAAGCGTTGGAATTTCCGTGGTCAAGACAACACTCACGGTAACTCCGTTTCCCACCGCGTCCCGGGCTCTATTGGCCAGTGCCAGACTCCTGGTCGTGTATTCAAGGGCAAAAAAATGTCCGGTCATATGGGCGCTGAGCGCGTGACCGTGCAGTCCCTCGAAGTAGTGCGCGTCGACGCTGAACGCAATCTGTTGTTGGTCAAGGGTGCTGTTCCTGGCGCTACTGGCGGCAACCTGGTTGTACGTCCAGCGGCCAAGGCTCGCGGTTAAGGGGAAGCTGACATGCAATTAAATGTAAATGACGCTCAAGCGATCGAAGTTTCCGAACTGACATTTGGCGGCGAATTCAACGAGACGCTCGTTCACCAAGCAGTCGTGGCCTACATGGCCGGCGGCCGTCAAGGTAGCAAGCAGCAAAAGACCCGTTCCGACGTACGTGGTGGCGGTAAGCGCCCTTGGCGTCAGAAAGGCACTGGCCGTGCTCGTGCCGGTACTATCCGTAGCCCAATCTGGCGTGGCGGCGGTACCACTTTCGCAGCTCGTCCACAGGATCACTCTCAGAAGCTCAACAAGAAGATGTACCGCGCAGCACTGCGCTCCATCCTTGCTGAACTCGTGCGTACTGATCGTCTGGTCGTGGTTCAGGACTTCGCTGTTGAAAGTCCAAAAACCAAAGATCTGCTGGGCAAACTGAACAACATGAGCCTGACCGACGTTTTGATCGTGTCTGAAGCTGTTGATCAGAACCTGTACCTGGCTGCTCGCAACCTGCCACACGTTGATGTACGTGACGTGCAAGGTTCCGATCCAGTTAGTCTGATCGCATACGACAAGGTGTTGATCACCGTGTCGGCCGTGAAGAAATTCGAGGAGCTGCTGGGATGAACCAGGAACGCGTATTTAAAGTTCTGCTTGGCCCGCACGTTTCCGAAAAGGCTACGGTTCTGGCTGACAAGAAAGGCCAGTTCGTTTTCAAGGTTGCAACTGACGCAACCAAGCTGGAAATCAAGAAGGCCGTCGAAAGCCTGTTCAGCGTGAAAGTAGAGCGTGTTACTACCCTGAATGTTCTGGGTAAGAGCAAGCGCACTGCTCGCGGTCTGGGCAAGCGTAATGACTGGAAGAAGGCAGTTATCTCCCTTCAGCCAGGCCAAGATCTCGATTTCACCAGCAGTGCTGAGTAAGGAAGGGGTGCATCATGGCAATCGTTAAATGCAAACCGACTTCCCCTGGCCGCCGTTTTGTGGTCAAGGTGGTCAACCAGGAGCTGCATAAAGGCGCTCCTCACGCACCGCTGCTCGAGAAAAAATCGAAGTCTGGTGGTCGTAACAACAATGGTCGCATTACCACTCGTCACATCGGTGGTGGCCATAAGCAGCATTATCGTCTGGTCGATTTCCGTCGCAACGACAAAGATGGCATCGCTGCCACTGTCGAGCGTATCGAATACGATCCAAACCGTACTGCTCACATCGCTCTGCTGCTGTACGCAGATGGCGAGCGTCGCTACATCATCGCCCCTAAAGGCGTGAGTGCTGGCGACCAGCTGATCGCAGGTGCTCTGGCACCGATCAAGCCGGGCAACGCTCTGCAACTGCGTAACATTCCAGTTGGTAGCACCGTACACGGCATCGAATTGAAGCCAGGTAAAGGCGCACAGATCGCTCGTTCCGCTGGCGCTTCGGCTCAGCTGATCGCTCGTGAAGGTGTCTACGTGACCCTGCGTCTGCGTTCTGGTGAGATGCGTAAAGTACTGGCTGAATGCCGTGCGACCCTGGGCGAAGTCTCGAACTCCGAGCACAGCCTGCGTTCGTTGGGTAAAGCTGGTGCCAAACGCTGGCGTGGCGTTCGCCCAACCGTTCGTGGTGTTGCCATGAACCCGGTTGACCACCCACACGGTGGTGGTGAAGGTCGTACCTCTGGTGGTCGTCATCCGGTATCGCCATGGGGCTTCCCGACTAAGGGCGCGAAGACTCGTGGTAATAAGCGTACCGACAAAATGATCGTCCGTCGTCGCAAGTAAATAGAGGGATACGACAGTGCCACGTTCTCTGAAAAAAGGTCCTTTTATTGATCTTCACCTACTGAAGAAGATCGAAGTGGCGGCGGAAAAGAACGATCGCAAACCAGTTAAGACCTGGTCGCGTCGTTCGATGATCCTGCCACAAATGGTCGGTCTGACCATCGCAGTACACAACGGTCGTCAACACGTCCCAGTTCTCGTTAACGAAGACATGGTCGGCCACAAACTGGGCGAGTTTGCCGGTACCCGCACTTATCGTGGGCACGTGGCAGACAAGAAAGCCAAGCGTTAAGGGGTTAGGAAATGGAAGTAGCCGCTAAGTTGTCGGGCGCTCGAATCTCCGCCCAGAAAGCCCGCTTGGTCGCCGACCAGATCCGCGGGAAGAAGGTGGGCGAAGCGCTCAACCTGTTGGCTTTCAGCAGTAAGAAAGCCGCCGAGATCATGAAGAAAGTGCTGGAGTCGGCCGTAGCCAACGCCGAGCATAACGAAGGCGCAGACGTTGATGACCTGAAGGTCAGCACCGTTTTCGTCAACGAAGGGCGTTCGCTGAAGCGCATCATGCCACGTGCCAAAGGCCGTGCTGATCGCATCGTCAAGCGGTCTTGCCATATCACTGTCAAGGTTGCTGACAAGTAACGGAGTCGAAGAGATGGGTCAGAAAGTACATCCCATTGGCATTCGCCTGGGAATCGTCAAGGAGCACACCTCCGTCTGGTACGCAGACGGTCGGACTTATGCGGACTACTTGTTCGCTGATCTGAAGGTGCGTGAGTATCTCCAAGACAAACTAAAAAGCGCGTCCGTAAGCCGTATCGATATCCATCGTCCGGCCCAAACTGCACGTATCACCATCCACACCGCTCGTCCAGGTATCGTTATCGGGAAGAAAGGTGAAGATGTTGAGAAACTGCGTCAGGACCTGACCAAGCAAATGGGTGTGCCTGTGCACATCAATATCGAAGAGATCCGCAAGCCGGAGCTCGACGGTATGCTGGTTGCGCAGAGCGTAGCTCAGCAGCTGGAGCGTCGCGTAATGTTCCGTCGCGCTATGAAGCGCGCCGTACAGAACGCCATGCGCATTGGTGCCAAAGGCATCAAAATCCAAGTGAGCGGTCGTCTCGGCGGTGCTGAAATCGCACGTACTGAATGGTATCGCGAAGGTCGTGTGCCACTGCACACCCTGCGTGCCGACATCGACTATGCCAACTACGAAGCTCACACCACTTACGGTGTGATCGGTGTAAAGGTTTGGATCTTCAAAGGCGAAGTAATTGGTGGTCGCCAAGAAGAACTGAAACCACAAGCACCAGCGCCTCGTAAAAAAGCTGCTAAGTAAGGGGTACGCCAAATGTTGCAACCTAAGCGTACGAAGTTCCGCAAGCAGATGACAGGCCACAACCGTGGTCTGGCTCAGCGCGGTAGCAAAGTCAGCTTCGGCGAGTTCGCGCTGAAGTCTGTAGCTCGTGGTCGTCTCACCGCTCGTCAGATCGAGTCAGCGCGTCGTGCTCTGACCCGTCACGTAAAACGTGGCGGCAAGATCTGGATCCGTGTATTCCCGGACAAGCCGATCTCCAAAAAGCCTCTCGAGGTTCGGATGGGTAAAGGTAAGGGTAACGTGGAATACTGGGTAGCCCAGATTCAGCCAGGCAAAGTCCTGTATGAAATCGAGGGTGTTTCTGAAGAGCTGGCGCGTGAGGCTTTCGCCCTGGCTGCTGCAAAGCTGCCGCTCGCCACCTCCTTTGTTAAACGGACGGTGATGTGATGAAAGCGAATGAACTTCGTGAAAAATCCGCACAGCAGCTGAACGAGCAACTGCTCGGCCTGCTGCGCGACCAGTTCAATCTGCGTATGCAGAAAGCAACTGGCCAGTTGGGGCAGTCTCATCTGCTCTCGCAAGTTAAGCGTGACATCGCTCGCGTGAAGACTGTGCTCAACCAGCAGGCAGGTAAGTGATCATGGCTGAAGCCGAAAAGACTGTCCGTACGCTGACTGGCCGTGTTGTCAGCGACAAGATGGACAAAACCATCACCGTTTTGATCGAGCGTCGCGTTAAGCACCCGATCTACGGTAAATATGTTAAGCGTTCGACTAAGCTGCACGCGCACGACGAAACCAATCAGTGCCACATCGGCGACAAGGTCACTATTCGTGAAACTCGTCCGATGGCCAAGACCAAGTCTTGGGCACTGGTTGATGTTCTCGAACGCGCTGTGGAAGTCTAAGGACTAGGGGTCGGAGAAATTATATGATTCAGACTCAATCCATGCTCGATGTGGCCGATAACAGCGGCGCTCGCCGTGTTATGTGCATCAAGGTGCTGGGTGGCTCCCATCGTCGTTACGCTGGTATCGGTGACATCATCAAAGTTACCGTGAAGGAAGCAATTCCTCGCGGTAAGGTGAAAAAAGGCCAAGTGATGACTGCTGTTGTAGTCCGCACTCGTCACGGCGTACGTCGTGCTGATGGCTCCATTATCCGCTTTGATGGCAACGCTGCTGTTCTTCTGAACAACAAGCAAGAGCCGATCGGCACCCGTATCTTTGGGCCAGTGACCCGTGAACTTCGTACTGAGAAGTTCATGAAGATCGTCTCGCTCGCCCCAGAAGTGCTGTAAGGAGATCCGACATGCAAAAGATTCGTCGTGACGACGAGATCATCGTGATCGCCGGCAAAGACAAAGGTAAGCGCGGTAAGGTGCTTAAGGTTCTCGCCAATAACCGTCTGGTTATCGGTGGTCTGAACCTGGTCAAGCGTCATACCAAGCCTAACCCGATGTCGGGCGTGCAGGGCGGTATCGTCGAGAAAGAAGCTCCGCTGGACGCTTCTAACGTCGCCATCTTCAACGGCGAAACCAACAAGGCTGACCGCGTTGGTTTCAAAGTAGAAGACGGTAAGAAAATTCGTGTCTTCAAGTCGACCCAAAAAGCGGTTGATGCTTGAACACTGCTAGGTAGATTAGACCATGGCACGACTACAAGAGATTTACCGGAAGGAAATCGCCCCTAAGCTTAAGGAAGAACTTAAGCTCGGGAACGTGATGGAAGTTCCGCGCGTCACCAAAATCACCCTGAACATGGGTCTGGGCGAAGCGATCGGCGACAAAAAAGTCATCGAGCACGCTGTTGCTGACCTGGAAAAGATCACCGGTCAAAAAGTCGTTGTGACTTACGCTCGGAAATCCATCGCTGGCTTTAAAGTCCGTGAAGGTTGGCCGATCGGCGTCAAAGTGACTCTGCGCCGTGAGCGTATGTACGAATTCCTGGATCGTCTGCTGTCGATCTCCCTGCCTCGGGTCCGCGACTTCCGCGGCCTGAATGCCAAGTCCTTCGATGGTCGTGGTAACTACAGCATGGGCGTGAAAGAGCAGATCATCTTCCCGGAAATCGACTACGACAAGATCGATGCTCTCCGCGGTCTGGACATCACCCTGACCACCACTGCCAAGAACGATGATGAAGGCCGCGCTCTGCTGCGTGCGTTCAAATTCCCGTTCCGCAACTGATTGGAGTAGGACCATGGCCAAGATGAGCATGAAAAACCGCGAGCTGAAGCGTCAGCTCACGGTTGCCAAGTACGCCAAGAAGCGTGCAGCACTGAAAGCAATCATCGTTGATCTGAACGCAAGTCCAGAAGCGCGTTGGGAAGCTACAGTTGCTCTGCAGAAGCAGCCACGTGACGCAAGCGCTTCGCGCATGCGTAACCGCTGCCGCCTGACCGGTCGTCCACACGGCGTTTACCGCAAGTTCGGCCTCGGCCGTAACAAACTGCGTGAAGCGGCAATGCGTGGTGACGTACCAGGTCTGGTTAAAGCCAGCTGGTAAGTACTTTCAACGTCCAGGTGGTCGGAATCGCAAGATACTGACCGCCGGTGACCTTGAATCTGGATCAAGCCCCTTTTGGGGCTTGTTTCATTTCTGGAGTATGTCTAAAATACGCGGCTCGCCTGAGCCCGTGTTTTTTGTGCTCGGAGATTCTCGGCGACATATGTAGCCGCAAGGCTAATTTTTTTGTATTAGGAGCGTCTAGCCCATGAGTATGCAGGACCCGTTAGCGGACATGCTAACTCGTATCCGTAATGCCCAGATGGCTGAAAAGTCCGTCGTAAGCATGCCATCTTCCAAGTTGAAGGTAGCTGTTGCCAAAGTCCTGAAAGACGAAGGCTACATTGCGGGTTATCAGATCAGCAGCGAAATCAAACCACTGCTGTCCATCGAGCTGAAGTACTTCGAAGGCCGTTCGGTCATCGAGGAAGTGAAGCGCGTTAGCCGTCCAGGCCTGCGTCAGTACAAGTCCGCTGAAGATCTGCCGAAAGTTCGTGGCGGTCTGGGCGTGTCTATCGTCTCCACCAACAAAGGTGTGATGACGGATCGTGCTGCGCGCGCTGCCGGTGTCGGCGGCGAAGTTCTTTGCACTGTGTTCTAAGGGGGGATAAGCATGTCTCGCGTCGCTAAGAACCCCGTTAAGCTGCCAGCCGGTGTCGAAGTCAAATTCGCAGGCCAACAGCTTTCGGTGAAGGGTGCCAAGGGTACTCTTGAACTGAACATCCATTCGTCCGTTGAGATCGTTGAAGAAGCTGGTGAGCTGCGTTTCGCTGCTCGCAATGGCGATCAACAAACTCGCGCAATGGCCGGTACCACGCGTGCGTTGGTAAACAACATGGTCCAAGGCGTAAGCCAAGGCTTCGAGCGTAAGCTCCAGCTGGTCGGTGTTGGTTACAAAGCGCAAGCAAAAGGCACGGTTTTGAACCTTGCCCTTGGCTTCTCGCACCCAGTGGATTACGAACTGCCAGCGGGCATCACTGCTGAGACTCCTAGCCAGACCGATATCCTGATCAAGGGCATCGACAAGCAGCTGGTAGGTCAAGTGGCCGCTGAGATCCGCGACTTCCGTCCACCAGAGCCGTACAAAGGCAAAGGTGTGCGCTACGCGGACGAAGTCGTCCGTCGTAAAGAAGCCAAGAAGAAGTAGGGCATAGCAAATGACCGACAAAAAAGTTACTCGACTGCGTCGCGCTCGCAAAGCACGCCTGAAAATGCACGAACTCGAAGTCGTGCGTCTCTGCGTGTTCCGCTCGTCGCAGCACATCTACGCCCAGGTCATCTCGGCCGACGGCAACAAAGTCCTGGCAAGCGCCTCGACTTTGGATAAAGAACTGCGTGATGGTGCCACTGGCAACATCGACGCGGCCACAAAGGTTGGCCAGCTGGTCGCTACGCGTGCTAAGGCCGCTGGCGTCTCGCAAGTGGCTTTCGACCGCTCTGGCTTCAAGTACCACGGCCGCGTGAAAGCGCTGGCTGATGCTGCTCGTGAAGCTGGGCTGGAGTTCTAAGTTATGTCAAATAACGACCAAAAGCGCGACGAAGGCTACATTGAGAAGCTGGTTCAAGTTAACCGCGTAGCCAAAACCGTTAAAGGCGGCCGTATCTTCACTTTCACCGCGTTGACCGTGGTGGGTGATGGTAAAGGGCGTGTTGGCTTCGGCCGTGGCAAGTCACGTGAAGTGCCTGCCGCGATCCAGAAGGCAATGGAAGCTGCTCGTCGCAACATGATCCAAGTTGATCTGAACGGCACCACTCTGCAGTACGCAATGAAGTCCGCTCACGGCGCTTCGAAGGTGTACATGCAGCCTGCTTCTGAAGGTACCGGTATCATCGCTGGCGGCGCTATGCGTGCTGTCCTCGAAGTTGCTGGCGTTCAGAACGTTCTGGCCAAGTGCTATGGCTCGACTAACCCGGTAAACGTGGTTCACGCCACTTTCAAGGGTCTGAAGGCTATGCAATCTCCTGAGTCCATCGCTGCCAAGCGTGGTCTGACTGTCAAGGAGATCTTCTGATCATGGCTACCGTTAAAGTAACGCTGATCAAAAGCATGACCGGCCGCATCCCTAACCACAAATTGTGCGTTAAAGGTTTGGGTCTGCGTCGCATCGGTCACACTGTAGAAGTCCAGGATACTCCCGAGAATCGCGGGATGATCAACAAGGCTTACTACATGCTGCGTGTAGAGGGTTAATCGATGAAACTCAATGATCTGAGTCCAGCGCCGGGTTCCCGTCGCGAAAAGCATCGTCCGGGCCGTGGTATCGGTAGTGGTTTGGGTAAGACCGGTGGCCGTGGCCACAAGGGTCAAACCTCCCGCTCCGGTGGCACCATTGCTCCAGGCTTTGAAGGCGGTCAACAGCCGCTGCATCGTCGCCTGCCTAAGTTCGGTTTCGTATCCCTGAAAGCCATGGATCGCGCAGAAGTGCGTCTGTCCGAGCTGGCTAAAGTGGAAGGCGACATCGTTACTGTGCAGACCCTGAAAGATGCCAACGTGATCAACGTCAACGTACAGCGTGTGAAAATCATGCTGTCCGGTGAAGTGACTCGCGCTGTCACTATCGGCAAGGGAATCGGCGCCACCAAAGGTGCGCGTTCGGCTATCGAAGCAGCTGGCGGCAAGTTCGAGGAATAAATGGCTAAGCAAGGTGCTCTCTCAGCGCTCGGCAAAGGCGGTATGTCTGAACTTTGGGCTCGTCTGCGTTTTCTGTTCCTGGCGATTATCGTCTACCGAATAGGCGCACACATCCCGGTTCCAGGTATCAACCCGGACCGACTCGCAGACCTGTTTCGACAGAATGAGGGGACCATTCTTAGCTTGTTCAACATGTTTTCCGGCGGCGCGCTGGAGCGGATGAGCATCTTTGCACTGGGGATCATGCCGTACATTTCGGCATCGATCATCATGCAACTGATGACAGCCGTCAGCCCGCAGCTGGAGCAGTTGAAGAAGGAAGGTGAAGCTGGCCGTCGCAAGATTAGCCAGTACACCCGCTACGGCACTGTCGTCCTCGCCCTGGTTCAAGCTATCGGCATGTCCGTTGGCCTGGCGGGGCAGGGCGTTGCGTTCACTGGTGACTTTGGCTTCCATTTCGTCGCGGTATCCACGTTTGTGGCTGGTGCGATGTTCATGATGTGGCTGGGTGAGCAGATTACTGAGCGTGGTGTTGGCAACGGTATCTCGATGTTGATTTTCGCAGGTATCGTCGCCGGTCTTCCGAGAGCAATCGGGCAGTCTTTCGAGTCTGCGCGTCAGGGTGATATCAATATCTTCGCCTTGGTTGCCATCGGTTTGCTGGCAGTAGCGATTATCGGTTTTGTGGTGTTCATTGAGCGTGGCCAGCGTCGTATTGCTGTTCACTACGCCAAGCGTCAGCAGGGCCGTAAGGTCTTCGCTGCGCAGACCAGCCACTTGCCGCTGAAAGTGAATATGGCCGGTGTTATTCCGGCAATTTTCGCGAGCAGCATCTTGCTGTTTCCGGCTTCGTTGGGTACCTGGTTTGGTCAGTCTGAAAATATGGGCTGGCTGCAGGACCTCTCTCAGTCGATCGCTCCTGGTCAGCCGTTGAATATTCTGCTGTTTAGTGCAGGGATTATTTTCTTCTGCTTCTTCTATACGGCGTTGATGTTCAATCCGAAAGACGTAGCGGAAAACCTGAAGAAGTCCGGTGCCTTTATTCCGGGCATCCGTCCAGGTGAGCAGTCGGCACGCTACATTGATGGCGTTCTGACTCGTTTGACCCTGTTCGGTGCTCTATATATGACGGCCGTGTGCTTGTTGCCCCAGTTCCTGGTGGTTGCAGCAAACGTTCCGTTCTACCTTGGCGGGACCTCGTTGCTGATCGTGGTCGTGGTTGTGATGGACTTCATGTCCCAAGTACAATCGCACCTCGTTTCGCACCAGTACGAATCCCTGATGAAGAAAGCCAACCTGAAGGGCTACGGCAGCGGCATGTTGCGCTGAGTACCCCATAAGGTTCGAGGAGTTGGTGATGAAAGTTCGTGCATCGGTGAAAAAGCTGTGCCGTAACTGCAAGATTATTCGCCGCGAAGGTGTTGTTCGAGTAATTTGCAGCGCGGAACCGCGTCACAAACAGCGCCAAGGCTGAGTGTGATCCGCTTGAAGCCCGGCAGCTAGTGCGCTGCCGGGTTGATTATTTGTTATTACAGCGATATTATCTCGCGCCCTATTTCTTGGCTTCCGGGGCGTAGGTAGCTGTCAATTGGAGTCCCACTGAATGGCCCGTATTGCAGGCGTTAACATTCCAGATAACAAGCACACTGTTATCTCGCTGACCTACATCTATGGTGTTGGTCGCACTACTGCGCAGAAAATTTGCGCAGTTGCTGGGGTAAACCCAGCCGCTAAGATCAAGGATCTGAGCGACGAGCAGATTGAACAGCTGCGTGGCGAAGTGGCGAAGTTCACCACTGAAGGTGACCTGCGTCGCGAAATCAACATGAAAATCAAGCGTTTGATGGACCTCGGTTGCTATCGCGGTCTGCGTCATCGTCGTGGTCTTCCAGTACGCGGTCAGCGTACCAAGACTAACGCGCGTACCCGTAAAGGTCCGCGTAAGCCGATCCGCAAGTAATCGCCCCAGCGAATCGACAGGAAAATTATCATGGCAAAACCTGCTGCTCGTCCTCGTAAAAAAGTTAAAAAGACAGTGGTTGATGGCATCGCCCACATCCATGCATCTTTTAACAACACAATCGTGACCATCACCGACCGTCAAGGTAACGCGCTTTCTTGGGCTACCTCCGGTGGTTCGGGTTTCCGCGGTTCCCGCAAGTCCACCCCGTTTGCTGCTCAAGTAGCTGCTGAACGTGCTGGTCAAGCTGCGCTGGAATACGGCCTGAAAAACCTCGACGTTAACGTCAAGGGTCCAGGTCCAGGTCGTGAGTCTGCTGTCCGTGCTTTGAACGGCTGTGGCTATAAGATCGCCAGCATCACCGACGTGACGCCAATCCCGCACAACGGGTGCCGTCCGCCGAAGAAGCGCCGCGTGTAATCCAGGAGATTGTAAAGAATGGCTCGTTACATTGGTCCAAAATGCAAACTCGCTCGTCGCGAAGGCACCGATCTCTTCCTGAAGAGCGGCGTGCGCGCGATCGAATCGAAGTGCAACATTGAAGCAGCACCTGGTATCCACGGCCAACGCCGCGGTCGCCAGTCCGACTACGGCACCCAACTGCGTGAAAAGCAGAAGGTCCGTCGTATCTACGGCGTTCTCGAGCGTCAGTTCAGCGGCTACTACAAAGAAGCTGCTGGCAAAAAAGGTGCAACCGGTGAAAACCTGCTGCAACTGCTCGAATGCCGTCTGGACAACGTTGTATACCGTATGGGCTTCGGTTCGACTCGTGCCGAATCCCGTCAGCTGGTATCGCACAAGTCGATCAGCGTTAACGGTCAGACCGTAAACGTTCCGTCCTACCAGGTTCGTGCTGGTGACGTGGTCGCAGTTCGCGAGAAAGCAAAAAACCAACTTCGCATTGTCCAAGCTCTCGATCTGTGTGCCCAACGTGGCCGCGTAGAATGGGTAGAAGTAGACACTGAGAAGAAGTCGGGCGTTTTCAAGAACGTTCCTGCTCGCAGTGATCTGTCCGCCGACATCAACGAAAGCCTGATTGTCGAGCTCTACTCCAAGTAAGGGCTAGAAAATAGGTGCATCCATGCAGATTTCGGTAAATGAGTTCCTGACACCCCGCCACATTGATGTGCAGGTTGTCAGTCCAACCCGCGCCAAAATTACTCTCGAGCCTCTCGAGCGTGGTTTTGGCCACACCCTGGGCAACGCGCTGCGCCGCATCCTGTTGTCCTCAATGCCCGGCTGTGCAGTAGTCGAGGCCGAGATTGACGGTGTGCTCCACGAGTACAGCGCCATCGAAGGTGTACAGGAAGACGTAATTGAAATCCTGTTGAACCTTAAAGGTCTGGCTATCAAGCTGCACGGCCGTGACGAAGTTACGCTGACCTTGTCGAAGAAGGGTTCGGGGGTGGTTACCGCTGCCGATATTCAGCTGGATCATGATGTCGAGATCGTTAACCCCGATCACGTAATCGCTAACCTGGCGTCTAACGGCGCCCTGAACATGAAGCTCACTGTAGCTCGTGGTCGTGGTTATGAACCGGCCGACTCGCGTCAGAGCGATGAAGACGAAAGCCGCAGCATCGGTCGCTTGCAGCTTGACTCTTCGTTCAGCCCGGTTCGCCGTATCGCATACGTGGTGGAAAACGCCCGTGTCGAGCAGCGTACTAACCTGGACAAGCTGGTTATTGATCTGGAAACCAACGGTACCCTGGATCCTGAAGAGGCTATCCGCCGCGCTGCAACCATTCTGCAACAGCAGTTGGCTGCGTTCGTCGACCTCAAAGGTGACAGCGAACCAGTGGTAATCGAGCAGGAAGACGAGATCGATCCGATCCTGCTTCGCCCGGTTGACGATCTGGAACTGACTGTACGTTCGGCTAACTGCCTTAAGGCGGAAAACATTTACTACATCGGTGACCTGATCCAGCGCACCGAAGTAGAACTGTTGAAGACTCCGAACCTGGGCAAGAAATCCTTGACTGAAATCAAGGACGTTCTGGCCTCCCGCGGTCTGTCCCTCGGCATGCGCCTCGACAACTGGCCGCCTGCAAGTCTTAAGAAGGACGACAAGGCGACTGCCTGATCGTCGTAATCACCGAACGTGAGTTTGGTAAGGAATGAACCATGCGTCATCGTAAAAGTGGTCGTCACCTGAGCCGTACCAGCTCGCACCGCAAGGCCATGTTCCAAAACATGGCGGTGTCGCTGTTCGAGCACGAGCTGATCAAAACTACACTGCCGAAAGCTAAAGAACTGCGTCGCGTTGCTGAGCCGCTGATCACTTTGGCCAAGACAGACAGCCTGGCTAACCGCCGTCTGGCTTTCGACCGTACTCGTTCGAAAGCTATCGTTGGTAAGCTCTTCAACGACCTGGGCAAGCGTTACGCTACCCGTGAGGGTGGCTACCTGCGCATCCTCAAGTGCGGTTTCCGCGCTGGCGACAACGCGCCTATGGCGTACGTCGAGTTGGTTGATCGTGCTACTGCCGGCGAAGCTGTAAGCGCCGAGTAAGACGACAAGCTGCAACGAAAAACCGGGCCTAGTGCCCGGTTTTTTGTGCGCGTAACAAAAGCGCAACTTATACAAGCTTCCATAGGCCGGGCGCTGCACTATAGCGAACGGAGTGTTGTTAGTTATTCTCTATCGATGCCTGCAATTTAATGAATTTGTAGGCGTGGTGTTGATGATCAATACTCCCTCCAAGCCGATTAGCCGGCAGTTCCAAGTCCGACCTGAGGAAGATTGAGCATGAGCCAGAATAAAGTCCTTACCACCGCCAGCGGTGCTCCCGTTGCGGATAACCAGAACTCCCGTTCCGCGGGCCCTCGTGGTCCGTTGTTACTCGACGATTTCCACCTGATCGAGAAGCTCGCTCACTTCAACCGTGAAAACATCCCTGAGCGTCGCGTGCACGCCAAAGGATCGGGCGCCTACGGTACGTTCACAGTCACCCGTGACATCACCCAATACACCAGCGCCAAGCTGTTCGAATCTGTTGGCAAGCAAACGCCGACATTCCTGCGATTCTCCACTGTAGGCGGTGAGCGCGGTTCTGCTGACACTGAACGTGATCCACGTGGCTTTGCCCTGAAGTTCTATACCGAAGAGGGTAACTGGGACATCGTGGGTAACAACACTCCCGTGTTCTTTATTCGTGATCCGCTGAAATTCCCGGATTTTATCCACACCCAGAAACGCCTGCCGCAGAGCAACCTGAAAAGCGCGCAGATGATGTGG
The DNA here is from genome assembly GCF_041410225.1 of Pseudomonas sp. KT_2_4. Taxonomy (NCBI): domain Bacteria; kingdom Pseudomonadati; phylum Pseudomonadota; class Gammaproteobacteria; order Pseudomonadales; family Pseudomonadaceae; genus Pseudomonas; species Pseudomonas sp. KT_2_4. The sequence goes on along the minus strand of NZ_CP166962.1, from coordinate 3,149,045 downwards.
GACTTCTGGTCGCACTCACCAGAGGCGCTGCATCAGGTCACCATTCTGTTTTCGGACCGTGGCATCCCGGACGGCTATCGCCACATGCATGGTTTCGGCAGCCACACTTACAGTCTGATCAATGCCCAGGGTGAGCGTCATTGGGTGAAGTGGCACTACAAGACTAAGCAAGGCATCAAGAACCTGGCGCCCGCCGAGGCCGCCCGCTTGGCGGGAACCGATCCTGATTACGCCCAGCGTGATCTGTTTGGTGCAATCGAGCGCGGTGACTTCCCCAAGTGGCGCGTGTGCATCCAGATCATGACCGAGGCACAGGCGAACGCCCATTACGAGAACCCGTTTGACGTGACCAAGACCTGGTCGCAAAAAGAATTCCCGTTGATTGAAGTGGGTGAGTTGGAGCTCAATCGTAATCCGCAGAACTACTTCGCCGAAGTCGAGCAGGCCGCATTTGGCCCAAGCAACATGGTCCCAGGCGTTGGCCTGTCGCCGGACCGTATGCTGCAAGGTCGGGTTTTTGCCTACGCCGATGCGCACCGCTACCGTGTGGGCACCAACCACCAGCAACTGCCGGTGAACGCACCACGTAGCCCGGTTAACAGCTACCAGCGTGACGGCTCCATGGCTTTCGGTAGTAACGGCGGTGCGGCTCCGAACTACGAGCCAAACAGCTATGCAGACGCACCGAAACAAGCCCCGCAGTATGCAGAGCCAGCATTGACCCTGAGCGGCGCGGCTGATCGCTACGATCATCGCGAAGATACGGACTACTACAGCCACGCCGGTGCGCTGTTCCGTCTGATGAATGATGAGCAGAAAGCCCTGCTCACCAATAACATCGCCGGTGCTATGGGTGGCGTTTCCAGCGATGTGGTCCAGCGTCAACTGCAGCACTTCTATAAGGCCGACCCGGCTTATGGAGAAGCAATCGCAAAGGCACTGGGTGTATCGCTTAACTGACTCTAAACGATAAGCAGAACCGCCCTCATTTGGGCGGTTTTTGCGTTATTTCAGCTACTTTTCTCCGGAAATCTTCACTTTTCTGCCGTTTGTCCCGTGACCTTCAAGTCAGCATGGTTCAAACTACAGTCTTTCAAGCAGGGAGATGTAGGGCGATGCAAGGTCACCCCGACGTAATCGATTACCTCAACACGTTGCTGACGGGCGAACTGGCAGCTCGTGACCAATATTTCATCCATTCGCGTATGTACGAAGACTGGGGCTTTACCGAGCTCTACGAGCGTATCAACCACGAAATGGAAGAAGAGGCACAGCACGCTGATGCCCTGATGCGCCGCATTCTGATGCTCGAAGGCACGCCGCGTATGCGTCCTGATGATCTGGACGTGGGTACCACAGTGCCTGACATGCTCGCTGCCGATCTTCGCCTTGAGTACAAGGTCCGTGCTGCACTCTGTAAGGGCATCGAGCTTTGTGAGCAGCACAACGACTATGTCACCCGGGAAATACTGCGGGTGCAGTTGAATGACACCGAAGAAGATCACACCTACTGGCTGGAAAAGCAGTTGGGCCTGATCAAGCTGATCGGCCTGGAGAATTACCTGCAATCGCAGTTCTGATTCCCGGCTATAAAAAAGCCCCTGTCACCGCAAAGTGGCAGGGGCTTTTTATTGGACGATGAAAAGATCAGGCCCGATCGCGTTCCAGCAATGGTTTCAGGTAGTAACCGGTGTGCGACTGCGGCATTTCGGAAACCTGCTCTGGCGTGCCCACTGCGATGATCTGGCCACCCTTCGAACCACCTTCCGGCCCCAGGTCTACCAACCAGTCGGCCGTCTTGATCACATCAAGGTTGTGCTCAATCACCACCACGGTATTGCCGTGGTCCCGCAAGCGGTGAAGTACGTCCAGCAACTGCTGGATATCCGCGAAGTGCAGGCCAGTGGTCGGCTCATCGAGGATGTACAAGGTTTTGCCGGTATCACGCTTGGACAGCTCGCGAGACAGCTTGACCCGCTGCGCTTCACCACCCGACAGCGTGGTCGCTGATTGCCCCAGCTTGATGTACGACAGGCCTACATCCATCAGCGTCTGCAGCTTGCGCGCCAACGCCGGCACCGCGTCGAAGAACTCGCGAGCTTCCTCGATTGTCATCTCCAGGGTTTCATGGATGCTCTTGCCCTTGTACTTGATCTCCAGGGTCTCGCGGTTGTAGCGCTTGCTCTTGCACACATCGCACGGCACGTAGATGTCGGGCAGGAAGTGCATCTCCACCTTGATCAGGCCGTCGCCCTGGCAGGCTTCGCAGCGCCCACCCTTGACGTTGAACGAGAACCGGCCCGGCCCATAACCTCGTGAGCGCGACTCGGGTACGCCAGCGAACAGCTCGCGGATAGGCGTAAACAGCCCGGTGTAGGTGGCTGGGTTGGAACGCGGTGTGCGTCCAATCGGGCTCTGGTCGATGTCGACGACCTTGTCCAGATGCTCCAGGCCTTTGATGCTGTCGTGGGCCGCAGCTTCCAGAGTGGTCGCGCCGTTCAGGGCGGTGGCACTCAGTGGGAACAAGGTGTTGTTGATCAGCGTCGACTTGCCCGAACCGGAAACACCGGTCACGCAGGTCAGCAGGCCCAGCGGAATCTCCAGGTCGACATTGCGCAGGTTGTTCCCGCGCGCGCCCTTGAGGTGCAGAGCCATCTTTTTGTTGCGCGGCGTACGCTTGGCGGGCACTTCGATCTTCACCCGGCCAGACAGGTACTTGCCGGTCAACGAGTCCGGATGTGCCATCACTTCGGCAGGCGTGCCCTCGGCAACGATATGACCACCATGCACACCCGCGCCCGGGCCGATATCGACCACGTAGTCCGCCAGGCGGATAGCGTCTTCATCATGCTCGACCACGATCACGGTATTGCCGATATCGCGCAGGTGTTTCAGCGTGCCCAGCAGGCGGTCGTTATCCCGTTGGTGCAAGCCAATCGACGGCTCATCGAGGATATACAGCACGCCCACAAGGCCCGCGCCAATCTGGCTGGCCAGGCGGATTCGCTGTGCTTCACCGCCCGACAAGGTATCGGCGCTACGGTCCAGCGACAGGTAATCCAGGCCAACGTTGACCAGGAACTGCAGACGCTCGCGAATTTCCTTGAGGATCTTGTCGGCAATTTCCCCGCGTCGCCCGGTGAGCTTGAGTACGCCAAAGTATTCACACGCATCGCCGATTGGCAGGTTGGTTACTGCTGGCAGGGTCTTTTCGCCTACCCACACGTGACGTGCCTCACGACGCAGGCGGGTGCCACGGCAATCCGGGCAAGGCTGAGTACTGAGGAATTTTGCCAGTTCTTCACGCACGCTTGCCGATTCGGTCTCGCGGTAGCGACGCTCCAGGTTCGGCACGATGCCTTCGAACGGGTGCGAGCGCTTGACGATGTCGCCACGGTCGTTCAGGTACTTGAAGTCGACATTCTGCGAACCGCTGCCATGCAGAATGACCTTCTGCTGGTCTGCCGGCAGCTGGTTGAACGGCACTTCCAGGCTGAACTTGTAGTGCGAGGCCAATGACCCGAGCATCTGGAAATAGTAGACGTTACGCCTGTCCCATCCGCGTATCGCCCCCTCGGCCAGGGTCAGGTCACCATTGACCAGGCGCTTGATATCGAAAAACTGCTTCACACCCAGGCCGTCGCAAGTCGGGCAGGCGCCGGCCGGGTTGTTGAAGGAAAACAGCTTGGGTTCCAGCTCACTGATGGCATGGCCACAGATGGGGCACGCAAAGCGCGCGGAGAAGATGATCTCTTCGCCCGGCTCGTCATCCATCGGCGCTACGAGGGCAATGCCATCGGCCAGCTTCAGCGCGGTTTCGAACGATTCCGCCAAACGCTGCTGCAAGTCGGCGCGCACCTTGAATCGGTCGACCACCACATCAATGGAGTGCTTTTTCTGCTTGTCCAGCTTCGGCGCTTCGTCCAGCTCATAGAGCTTGCCGTTGATGCGCGCCCGCACGAAGCCCTGGGCACGCAGTTCTTCGAAGACCGACAGGTGTTCACCCTTGCGCTCGCGAATGACGGGCGCCAGCAGCATCAGCTTGGCGCCCTCTGGCTGGGCCAGTACCAGGTCGACCATCTGGCTGACGGTTTGGGCTTCCAGGGGAATATCGTGGTCCGGGCAGCGCGGAATGCCCACGCGCGCATACAGCAGGCGCAGATAGTCGTAGATTTCGGTAATGGTACCCACGGTGGAGCGCGGGTTGTGGGACGTGGATTTCTGCTCGATGGAAATAGCCGGCGACAGGCCTTCAATGGTGTCGACATCGGGCTTTTCCATCATCGACAGGAACTGCCGGGCGTAGGCCGACAGGGATTCCACATAGCGACGCTGACCTTCGGCATACAGCGTGTCGAACGCCAGGGACGATTTGCCGGAGCCGGACAAGCCGGTGATGACGATCAGTTTGTCCCGGGGCAGGGTCAGGTCGATGTTCTTCAGGTTGTGGGTTCTAGCCCCACGAATCAGGATCTTGTCCAAGATGGCCTCGCACGGCGGGCGTAAATGATGCCGGAGTATACGGCTAAAGACTGGATGAATATACACTGTCAAAACGCCGCTTGCAGCCTTACATGAAAGCTGCGCGGCAAAGCGCCGCATATACCCTCTCAATCGATGGGACTGGTAGAATCGCCGCCGGTTCACACGAGGTTTTTCCATGCACGATCCCCACAGCGAACGCATGAGTAGCGGCGAGACCCGAGCGGCAAGCGGTCTGGCCCTGGTGTTCGCTTTCCGTATGCTGGGCATGTTTATGGTGTTGCCGGTGCTGGCCACCTATGGGATGGATCTCGCAGGGGCGACCCCCGCCTTGATCGGCCTGGCGATTGGCGCCTATGGCCTGACCCAGGCAATTTTCCAGATTCCGTTCGGGATTATTTCCGACCGCATTGGCCGTCGCCCGGTGATCTATCTCGGGCTGATCGTATTCGCCCTTGGCAGTGTGCTAGCGGCCCAGTCCGATTCGATCTGGGGCGTGATCGCCGGGCGCATCCTGCAGGGCGCAGGGGCAATTTCCGCCGCCGTGATGGCGTTGCTGTCGGACCTGACCCGCGAACAACACCGCACCAAGGCCATGGCGATGATCGGCATGACCATCGGCCTGTCGTTTGCCGTGGCCATGGTGGTCGGCCCCTTGCTCACGCGCGCGTTCGGCTTGCATGGGCTGTTCCTGGCCACGGGCGGCATGGCGTTGTTCGGCATCCTGATCGTGGCTTTTATGGTGCCGCGCTCCACCGGCACCCTGCAGCATCGTGAATCGGGCGTCGCACGCAAGGCGTTGCTGCCGACGCTCAAGCACCCGGACCTGCTGCGCCTGGATTTAGGTATCTTCGTATTACACGCCATGCTGATGTGCAGCTTCGTCGCCTTGCCCCTGGCCCTGGTGGAAAAAGCCGGTCTGCCCAAGGAACAGCACTGGTGGGTCTACCTCACTGCGCTGTTGATTTCGTTCTTCGCCATGATCCCGTTCATCATCTATGGCGAGAAGAAACGCAAAATGAAACGAGTTTTACTCGGCGCCGTCGCGACATTGATGCTCACTGAACTATTCTTCTGGCAGTTCGGCGACAGCCTGCGAGCATTGGTGATCGGTACGGTGGTGTTTTTCACCGCCTTCAACCTGCTCGAAGCGTCGTTGCCGTCACTGATCAGTAAAGTTTCACCGGCAGGCGGCAAGGGCACGGCCATGGGGGTATATTCCACCAGCCAGTTCCTGGGTTCCGCGTTGGGCGGCATCATGGGCGGCTGGATGTTCCAGCATGGCGGTTTGTCGGTTGTGTTCCTCGGATGCGCCGGGCTGGCTGCACTTTGGCTGGTCTTTGCTGTTACCATGCGCGAACCTCCCTACGTCACCAGTCTGCGTTTGCCGCTATCGCCCGAGGCGATCCGCGAAGCCGGCCTGGTAGAGCGCCTGAAGGCTGTCGTAGGGGTAACGGATGCAGTCGTGGTCGCTGAAGAGGCGGCCATTTACATCAAATTGGACACCGAATTATTGGATCGCGCGACGCTCGAGCAACTGGTCAACCCAGTGCCGACAGCGCGCCCAGCCTAGGAGAACGTTATGGCCCGTGGGGTTAACAAAGTCATATTGGTCGGTACTTGCGGCCAGGATCCCGAAGTTCGCTACTTGCCTAACGGTAACGCCGTGACCAACCTGAGCCTGGCGACCAGCGAACAGTGGACCGACAAGCAGACCGGCCAGAAGGTCGAGAAGACCGAATGGCACCGCGTGTCGATGTTCGGCAAGGTCGCAGAGATCGCCGGTGAATACCTGCGCAAAGGTTCGCAGGTCTACATCGAAGGCAAACTGCAAACCCGTGAGTGGGAAAAAGACGGCATCAAGCGTTACACCACCGAAATCGTGGTCGACATGCAAGGCACCATGCAACTGCTGGGTGGCCGTCCACAGGGCGACCAACAGGGCCAGGGCGGCATGTCCAACTCGGCACCGCGCCCACAGCAGTCGCGTCCGCAGCCAAGCCAGCAGCCACAGCGTGAGTCGCGCCCAGCACCACAGCAGGCTGCTCCGCAACCGGCTCCGGATTTCGACAGCTTTGATGACGATATCCCGTTCTAAGGTCCAAGACCGACCCTGAACAAACAAAACCCCCGATAGCGAAAGCATCGGGGTTTTTTTATGGGCGATGAACAGGCGTCGGTGCACGCGCTGCCTTTTTGCAGGCAGCACACCAACCCCAGCATTTGTTCTCATGGCTCACAAGATTTAGGCTGTCGCCACCTCTAAGAAAGAAGGAAAGCTGTGATGACCTGGTCCGCCAAGCAGTACACGATGTTCGAACAGCAGCGCACTCGCCCTGTCCGTGACCTGATTGCGGCAATTCCCAACACCGACGTGGGCACCGCAGTCGACCTGGGGTGCGGGCCGGGAAACTCCACCGAAGTGCTGGCCGAGCGTTTCCCCCAAGCGCACGTCACTGGCATGGACAGCTCCGATGACATGTTGGTAGACGCCCGCAAGCGCCTGCCCAGGTTGAACTTCGAGCTGGCAGATATCGGCGCCTGGCATCCTGCGCAACGCTTGGATGTGATTCTGGCCAATGCCTCGCTGCAATGGCTGCCCGACCACGCCACGCTCTACCCGCACTTGGTCCACCAACTGAACCCAGGCGGTACGCTGGCGGTGCAAACCCCGGACAACCTTGACGAGCCCGCCCATCGCCTGGCCCGTGAAGTTGCGGCCGATGGCCCGTGGTCGGCGAAGATAGGGGCGGTCAAACACAATGAGCGGCACACCGCCAGTTACTACTACGAACTGTTGAGCAAGTATTGCAGTACCGTGGATGTATGGCGCACCACCTATCACCACCCGTTGGCGGACCACACGGCGGTGGTGGAGTGGTTCAAGGCTTCGGCATTGCGGCCTTTTCTCGCACCGTTGACCGACGATGAAAAAGCCGCCTTCCTGCAGCAATACCAGGCGCGAATTACCCAGGCTTATCCAGCCCTGGCCGATGGCACGGTGTTGTTGCCCTTTCCGCGCCTGTTCATCATCGCCACACGCTAAAGCGATCAGCCCCGGGTGGCGGTCACGCAGCCGCTGCTTGGGCCTGCAGATATTCCTCTGCCGACACTACACCTGCATAGCCAAATGCCAGGGAGGCCATGTACGCCCCGTGCACCTGCGCCGCCGGAATCACCTGCCCGTTGAATTCCTGGTCGCGGGTCGCGCAGGCATCATGGATCACCGTAACCTTGTAGCCCAGGTCCGCCGCCGCCCGTACCACGGCGTCAATGCACATATGGCTCATGCTGCCTACCACCACCACGTCGGTGATGCTGCGCTGTTCCAGCAGTTCGCGCAGGTTGGTTTGGCGAAACGCATTCACGAAGTGTTTGAGCACCACCGGTTCCTCGCCCTCGTTGAGCACCTTGGCATGCAAGTGCGCGCCTTCGGAGCCCGGAGTGAAGAACGGTGCGTCGTCGCCAGCGAACTCATGCCGTACATGAATCACCGCATCGCCTGCTTGTCGAAACGCCTGTAGCACCTGCGCTGCCTTGTCCGCTGCGGCTTCCACGCCGTCGAGCGGCCACTTGCCCTGGGGGAAGTAGTCGTTCTGGATATCGATTAGGATGAGCGCCTGCTTGGCCATGTGTGTTGCCTCGTGATGGGTTGATGGGCCTAGTATCTTAGCTGGCGATCACGCCGAGAATTGGCCGCACCGACAATAACAGGGGGAAAACTGACAATGGCCGCGCAACGCAGCACTGTCGAGCTGGGTGTGTTGATCTACCAAGGTGCGCAACTCGCCGCAGTCCACGGGCTGACTGACCTGTTCGGGGTCGCTAACCGCATCGCCGCCGAGCATGACTCTGCGCAACTGCCGCTGCTGCGGGTCAGCCACTGGCAGGTAGATGCCCACGGCACGCCCGCGCGCACGTTCGACAGCCACCCAGGCCCCGACCAACCGATGATGGCCGTGTTGGTGCCGCCCTCGATTGCAGAGTTCACCGAAGACCAGGCGCCGCCTGCGCTGCTGGAATGGCTGCGCCTGCAACATGCGGGCGGCACCGTGCTTGGCGGCGTGTGCATCGGCTCGATCATGCTGGCGCGCAGCGGCCTGTTGGATGGCCGCAGCGCCACCACCCACTGGTCCTCCGCGAAGTCTTTTGCGGCCAGTTACCCGGCGGTGCGCCTGGAAGCGGATAAACCCATTGTCGATGACGGCGACCTGATCACTTCCGCGGGGCTGATGGCCTGGTCCGAACTGGGCCTGCGCCTGGTCGACCGGCTGATGGGCCCGAGCGTGGCGGCCGATACGGCGCGTTTTCTGGTGATCGAACACAGCGCCAGCGCCAGCCAATGTGGGAGTAACTTTGCGCCGCTTCTCAGGCACGGTGATGGTGCGGTCCTCAAGGTCCAGCATTGGCTGCAAGCCAGTGGCGCGGTGGACGTGTCCGTGGCAGCGATGGCGCAGGAGGCGAACCTGGAAGAGCGCACCTTTCTGCGGCGCTTTCGCAACGCCACCGGATTGAAACCCACCGAGTACTGCCAACACCTGCGGGTCGGCAAGGCGCGGCAGATGCTGGAGTTCACCAACGGCACCATCGATCACATTGCCTGGACCGTGGGCTATCAAGACCCCGGTGCCTTTCGTACCATTTTCAAGAAAATCACCGGCCTGTCCCCCAGCGATTACCGCAACCGCTTTGGGGTTTGAATCGTGCAGAACGCCGCAGGGTTCGCCCCGGGTCGTGCAGAATAAAACAGGCTAACGGCCATCACTTTTTGCGCAACTGATTGATTTAACAGCTCTCCCCTCAACCCCCGCGTTGGCCTGATCCATGCAACCTCACTGCTACACAAAGGTTGATGGAAAAGGGGACCGCATGACCCCCATAAGTCGCAAGAAGTTGGTGGTCGCCCACTCCATGCGAGAGGGGGCGCCCCTGCATGAAATCGAAACCAACCGCGCCCTCGCACGCTGGCTGGCGCAGATCTTGGGGCTCAAGTTCGGTGGCAGTTACGACCCGGCCTTGCATGCGGGCCGGGAATTGTATCTGCTGCCCACGCAAACCCTGGTCGGGCCAGCCCAAGCGCGCCAGCTCAATATCAAGGGGCCTGGCGATCTGTGGGGCGGCTATGTCGATCACGCTTTTATCTGCACCAAGGCCATCACGCATGGCCTGCTGAGTCCCGAGGCCAAGGCGCCCGAAGGCTGGTCGCCGACATTGTGCGAGCGCGTGCGTGACGTAGTGTTGGACGGCGTGAGTGTGTTCGCCCTTGAGGACGCGCGGCCTGCCGCGACCCGCTTGCTCTACAGTGGCCCGATTCGTCTGAAACCCGTGAACGCCTGTGCAGGGCGCGGGCAGGAAGTTATCCACAGCCTGGATGAGTTCGACGCGATAGTGGCGCGCCCGGAAGCGGCCCGAATGTTCAATGAAGGCGTGGTGCTGGAACAAGACCTGCACGCGGTGGTCACCCACAGCGTGGGCCAGAGTTTTATTGGCGATCACCTCATTAGCTACTGCGGCGAGCAGCACCTGACCCAAGACGGGCAGGGGGAAGAGGTCTACGGCGGTTCCGATCTGCTGGTCGTCCCCGGTGATTATGCTGCCCTGCTCAAACTGGATCTGCGTGAAGACGTGCGTGAGGCCATCGAACAGGCGCTGGTTTTCGACCGTGCTGCGGACGAAGCCTACCCAAGCTTCTTCGCCTCGCGCCGCAACTACGACATCGCCCAAGGCCTGGACAGCACAGGCCAGCGCCGTAGTGGCGTGCTCGAACAATCGTGGCGCATGGGCGGAGCCAGCAGCGCGGAGGTCGCGGCGTTGCAGAGTTTTATCAACCATCCGGGCCTTAAAGCCATCCGTGTGTCCTCGGTAGAAACCTATGTAGACCAGGCGCTGCCGGCGGATGCCATCGAGGTATACCGAGGCCCGGCCGAAAACAGCGACTTTCTACTCAAGTATGTGACGGTCAAGACTTATGACGGCTAGAAGCGAGAGCATCACCATCGATATAGACGACGAACAGATGAGCGGGACATTCCTCAGTCCCAAGTCCAAAGTGCCCGGCGTGTTGTTCGTGCACGGCTGGGGTGGCAGCCAGGAGCGCGACCTGGAGCGGGCCAAAGGTATCGCAGGCCTTGGGTGTGTGTGCCTGACCTTCGACCTGCGTGGCCATGCTGGCACCGGCATCCCTTTGTCGCGCGTCACCCGCGAAGACAACCTGCGCGACCTGCTGGCCGCCTACGACCGCCTGCTGTCCCACCCGGCTATCGACACCTCGGCGGTGGCAGTGGTGGGCACCAGTTATGGCGGCTACCTTGCAGCGATCCTCACCTCATTGCGCCCGGTACGTTGGCTGGCGCTGCGAGTGCCGGCGCTGTACCGCGATCAGGAATGGCTCAAGCCCAAGCGCGACTTGGATAAAGCCGACCTGATGGATTACCGCGGCACCCTCGTGCACGCCGAAACCAACCGTGCCCTGCATGCCTGCGCGCAATTTACCGGCGATGTGCTGATTGTCGAATCGGAAACCGACGACCATGTGCCTCACGCCACCATCATGAGTTACCGCGCGGCGTGCCAGCAAACCCACTCCCTGACCCACCGCATCATCGACGGCGCCGACCATTCCTTGAGCGACCCGGTGTCGCAACAGGCCTACACCTCGATCCTGGTGGACTGGATTACCGAGATGGTGGTGGGGGAGCGGTTGAGCATCATTCAGGCTCGATAGTCGTTGCCCTTGTGATCGCTTTCGCGGGCAAGCCCGGCTCCCCACCTGGGAATGCATTCCCCTGTGGGAGCCGGGCTTGCCCGCGAAAGCGATTCCACAGTCACCACCGTCTCATCAGGCAGTTTTCTTAACCCGCAACGCCTTGGCCTTGGCCTCCACCCCCAAATACATCACCAGTGCAATCAACAACGGGCAGATAAAATAAATCGCCCGGTACGCGATCAGCCCGGCCAGCAAACTCCCCCGCGACGCCTCATGCTGCAACAGCGCAATGAACACCGCCTCCAAAACCCCCAAGCCGGCGGGAATATGGGTGACCACCCCGGCAATTGCGCTGATCAACAGCACCCCCAGCACCAGGGGGTAATCCAGTTTGGCGGGCAACAAGGCAAATATCACCGCCGCCATCAACGACCAGTTCAACGCACCCAGGGCCAGTTGCAAACAGGCCATACGCAGCGACGGCAAGTTGATCTCGATACCGCGGATCGACCACGCGCGCTTTTTCGAAAACCGGCACGCCGCCAGGTAGCCCAGGCTCGCGAGCACCAACAACCCCCCGACCCCTTGCAAGGCGCCGCTGCTGAGCTTCCAGCCCGGCGGCAGGGTCACCAACCCGCTGCTGAACACCACCCCGGCCAACGCCATATAGCCGAACCAATTGGTGGCTAGGCTCAGGCCGAGGATCTTGGCGATATTGCTGGTGCTCACGCCCAGGCGTGAATACAGCCGATACCGCATGGCGATGCCGCCGACCCAGGCACTGAGGTTGAGGTTGAACGCGTAGCTGATGAAACCCACCGGCAATATCTGCTTCCAACGCAACGGCTGGCGAATGTAGGTGCGGCCGATCAAGTCGAAGCAGGCATAGACGATAAAACTGCACAGCGTCAGCGCGCCGGCGATGAACAATGTGCGCAGCTTGAACTCGCTCAGGGTCTGGAACACTTCGCTCCAGTCGATGCGCCGGGCCAGCAGGGTAAACAACACGATCAGCAGCACGAAGAACGCGATCGTCAGCGGCTTCTTCCAGCGCTTGAACCCAGAGGCTTGCGCTTGGGGGCGGGCTTCAGACGTCATGGGGCGTGGCCTCAAAAGGTTTCAAGCGCGGTTTGTGGGCCGGTAACCAACTGGCCAGTACCGGGAAATGGCGCATCACATGAAACACCAGGAAACCCACGGTCAAGCGCCAGAGCCACAGGCGCGGCTTGCGCTTTTCCGGCATGGTCTGGCAATGATTTCGGGCCAGGGCTTCCAGGCGTTCGTAGAGCTGCTGATTGAAAGCCCGGTCGCGAATCAGCACATTGGCTTCCAGGTTTAATGCCAGGCTCAGTGGGTCCAGGTTGCTCGAACCGACGGTGCTCCATTCGTCATCCACCAGCGCCACCTTGCCGTGCAGCGGGCGTTGGCAGTATTCGTGAATCACCACGCCATCCTTGAGCAAGTAGTCATAGAGCATGCGCGCGGCCAGTTTCGCCAACAGCACGTCGGGCTGGCCCTGCATGATCAACTGCACCTGCACGCCACGGCGCGCCGCGTTGCGGATCTCGCGAAGCAGGCGATAGCCGGGGAAGAAATACGCGTTGGCGATCACCACGCGCCGCCGAGCCTGGCTCAAGGCGTGGATATACGCCTCCTCGATATCGTCACGATGCTGAATGTTATCGCGATAAATCAGGCGCACCAGGCCGTCGCCTGGCTCGTTCGTCCAGGGCGAAGGCCGTTGCTGGCGCCGTCGCCAACCGCGACGGCTGCGCACCTGGCGGCCACTTTGGGCGAGGGCGAAATGGTGCAGGTCGGCCACGGCCGGGCCGATCACCTGTACTGAGTAATCCTGCTTGGCTTCGGGGCCGAAATCCGCCAAGTGGTCAGCAGAAAAATTGATCCCGCCGATAAACGCCACGCGGGCATCCACCACGACAATCTTGCGGTGCAGGCGGCGAAACCAGTTAGTGCGTATGCCGAAGGTCTTGGGCGCCGGGTCGAACATCTGCACCATCACCCCGGCTTCGGCCAACTCCCGCAGGAAGCCCGGGCTCAGCTCGCCGCAACCAAAACCGTCGAGGCTGACCACCACCTTTACCCCACGCTTGGCCGCCTCGATGAGGATGCTGTGCAGCTCAAAGCCGACCTTGTCTTCAAAGAGGATGAAGGTCTCCAGCAGGATCTCGCGCTCTGCCGCCCGCAAAGCCTCGAACACAGCGGGAAAGTACGCCTCGCCGTTCTCCAGCAACGCCACCTGGTTGCCGCTCTGCCAGCCGTAATCCAGATCCCGCGCTTTGCTGTCATCTGGCGGTTGGTCTGTGGCGATATGGTCTACCGCAACGTTCATAGCTCAACCTCCACCGACAGCGGCACATGGTCTGAGAGATGGGACCAAGGGCGAGTGGTGAGTACGCGCGGGTTGTGCACCGTCAAATTGCGCACATAAATGCGGTCCAGCGGCAGTAGTGGCAGGCGTGCCGGGAAGGTGCGCGCCGGTTTGCCAAGGGTGTGCATGAACACTTCCTGCAAACCGCTTTCGCTCAGGTCGGCTTTTTGCCGCCAGTCGTTGAAATCGCCAGCGACCACCAACGGCGCATCGGCCGGAATCTCGCTGATACGTTGTTCCAGCAACCGCAATTGTTGTTGGCGATGCACCTCGCGCAAGCCCAGGTGGATGCAGATCGCGTGCACCTGCTGGCCGCTGCCCGGCAGGCGCAACACGCAATGCAGCAGGCCGCGGTTTTCATGGCCGCTTTGCGAAATGTCGAGGTTGTCGTAGCGGATGATCTGGAATTTCGACAGCAGTGCATTGCCATGGTCGCCATGGGGGTACACCGCATTGCGCCCATAGGCAAACTGCGGCCAGATGCTGTCGGCCAGGAACTCATACTGCGGCATTTTTGGCCAGTCGCTGTAGCGCTGGGGATGGCGTTCGTGAGTGCCATGGATCTCCTGCAAGAACACCATGTCGGCGCCCACGCTGCGCACCGCTTCACGCAGTTCGGGCAAAATGAAGCGGCGATTCAGTGCGGTGAAACCCTTGTGGATATTGACCGTCAGCACCGTGAAACGGGTGATGGCGGTGGTCGGCGGGGTGGGGATCAGCTCTGGATGCGTCATGGCAATACTCCTGGTTCCGGCAGTCGGCCAGGCTCGGTGAGCAGGTGTTCGTCCAGTCCGAAGCGTTGCAGCAATTGGCGTGCATCGAAGGGGGCGCGAACTTTGATGTCGTTGTCGAAAAAACAGAACACATCGCGCTGTTTACGCCTGCGGGGTGTGTGGTGCGGGTCGACCAGGTGTGCATCGGCAGGCTGCTTGCCCTGGGCCCAGCGTTCGATGCGGTCACCCCAGCGCTGGAGCGCTTCGGCGCTATAACCACTGGCGTATAACTGCTTGTCGCCGTGCAAGCGCAGGTACATGAAGTTGGCGGTCACGTCTTCCATGTACGGCCACTTGCCTGCGGTGTCCGCGACCACCAGGGCCACTCCGTGTTTATCCAGCATCTGGATGAACTCCGGTACGGCAAAACTCATGTTGCGAATCTCCACGGCATGGCGCAAAGGTTTCTTGGCATAGGCCTTCATGCTCGCCTTGCCGTTCAGGCGTGGCTCATGCTGGCGGGCGAGGGCCGCCGCCTGTTGGGTATCGGTGGGTAATTGGGCCAGGAAGGTTTCGAACAGCGTGGCGTCAAATTTGAAGCTGGGCGGAAACTGCCAGAGGATGGGGCCGAGTTTTTCTTTGAGTTCCAGCACCCCGGAAGCGAAGAAGTTCGCCATCGGCTTGTGCACGTCCCGCAGGCGCAGGATATGCGTGATGAAACGGGGCGCCTTGACACTGAACAGGAAACCTTCGGGCGTATCGGCATACCACTCGGCATAGCGCTTGGGGGTTTGCAGCGCGTAGAACGAACCGTTGATTTCGATGCTGTTGACGGCGCGTGACGCAAACTGCAACTCGCGTTTCTGGGTCAGCCCTTCGGGGTAAAAGTCCCCGCGCCAGGGCGTGTAGCGCCAGCCGGAAATGCCGATGTGAATCGCCGCCATGTTTACTCCCGTGGATGGTGGGTGAGGTGACCTCCGTTATGGGATGACTGCGCTATTTGGCTGAAAGTTTCCACATTCCTACAGGCGGTACAGGGGGTGAAATGTGGGAGGGGCATTGCAAACGCAGGGAACGATAAGGGCCCAAGCTCGTCAGTTCCTTACAGACCCTGCTGAAGGAGCTTGCTGTTTTGCTGAATCCAAAGACTGCATTACTGCTCGTCGCGCTGCTGCTCTGCGGCAATGGCGCCCTGCAAGCCGCGGCAACGGCGCCCGCTGCCGAAACGCCGGCCAAGCCGGAACTGCTGGTAGAAGGCGGGCTGCTCGGGGCCATCAGTTCCAGCATCGACGACGTGCAGAACAAGCTCGACCTCGACCAGAACCTCATCGACGCCTGGCGCCTGCGTGCTGATCGCGCCGCGGACGAAGTAGGGCGCCTGGTAGACCAGACAGCCGCACGCTCGCCGTGGAGCGTGGCGGGCGATTTCCTGCTGTTGTCTGGGGTGTGGGTCGGTGCCTTTGCGGTCTTGACGATACTTGGGCGCCTGGTTGTGCAACGCTCGAGCCGCCGCCCATTCCTCGCGCGGCGCCAACGGCTGCAAGGCTTGCTGGGCTATGTAGTTCCCTACACGATTCCAGCGCTGATCTGCCTGCCGCTGACCCTTTATGTCAGTCACTTTTTACCCACGTCTGTCGGCCGAGCCCTGGCACTGTGTTTTGCCTACGCCACCAGTAGTGGCATCTTTTCCACCTCGCTGTTGCTGTGCGTCATTGTCATGTTCAACGTCGGCCACAAGCGACCTGCCGTGCAGATCATTCGTGACTATTGCCCCAAGCCGCTGTTCCTGATCGGCTTTCTCGCGGCCCTCAGCGATGCGCTGACCAGCCCGCAAATCGCTCGTCAGTTGGGCGGCAATATCACCAGCAGCATCGCCGTGTTTACCGGCCTGTTTGCCGCGGTCATCTTTGGCGTGCTGGTGGTACGCCTGCGGCGGCCGGTGGCCCATTTGATCCGCAATCGGCCACTGGCCCAGCGCCTCAAACATCCAGCATTGCAACAGTCGCTGCGGGTGTTTTCCGGGCTCTGGTACTGGCCGATTCTGTTGATGGTGCTGGTGTCGGCGGTCAACCTGATTGGCGCCGGTGACGACAACCAAGAGGCCCTGCGCTGCGCGTTGCTCACCACCTTGTTACTGATCGGCACGGTGTTTCTCAGCACCGTGCTGCAACACCTGTTCAAGTCCCGCAGCCAGGTATCGATCCAGCGCAGCAGTGCCTACAAGGAACGCTTCCTGAGTTTGCTGCACGCAATTTTGCGTATCGTCATGGCCATCGCGTTTATCGAGATACTCGGGCGTATCTGGGGCGTTTCGCTGTTCGAATTCGCCCAGCGCAACTCGGTGGGCCGGGCCATCAGTGATTCCCTCAGCAGTATCGGCCTGATCCTGTTGGTGACCTGGCTGTTCTGGGTGGTGCTCGACACTGCGATTCAGGAAGCCCTCAAACCACCGGTGAATAAACGCTCCAGTCGCCAGCCCAGCACCCGGGTCAAAACCATCCTGCCGCTGCTGCGCAATGCAGTGAAGATCATCCTGGTGGTGATCTGCGCGATTACCACCATGGCCAACCTGGGCATCAATGTCGCGCCTTTGCTGGCGGGCGCCGGGGTGGTGGGACTGGCGATCGGTTTCGGTTCCCAGCAATTGGTGCAGGACGTGATTACTGGCCTGTTCATCATTATCGAAGACACCCTGTCCATCGGCGATTGGGTGGTGCTCGACTCTGGTCACGCCGGCACCGTGGAGGGCCTGACCATCCGCACCCTGCGCCTGCGTGACGGCAAGGGGTTTGTACATTCGGTGCCGTTCGGGCAGATCAAGGCGGTCACCAACCAGTCGCGTCAATTCGCCTACGCGTTCTTCTCGGTGCAGTTCACCTACGACACCGACGTAGACAAGGCCGTGGAGCTGATCCGCGAGGCCGGCCAGTCGATCCGCGACGATGTGTTCCTCAAGTACAACCTGCAAGGGCCGTTGGAGGTGTTCGGGGTGGACAAGATGGACCTCAATGGCGTGGTGCTCACCGCACAGTTCCGTACGGTGTCGGGTGGGCAATATGCGGTCAGCCGGGCGTTTAATCAACGGTTGAAAAAGCTTGTGGATAACTGTGATGAGGTGCATTTTGCGCAGACTTATCCACAGCAGGTGTTGTTGCCTAAGCGTGTGGCGCAGGAGCATGAGCAGGACGCGGTGGTGTTGACGGAGCAGCCCAGGTCTCAATGATGAGGCCCTCAAGGTCAGCGCCTGATCAACTTCTCCTGCACCGCCTGCTGATCCACCTCCAACAAAACCTGCTGCTTGCCCCCTACCATCACCGCCGCCGGCACCCCATCACGGTACACAACCCGGTTACCGCTTACCGCTGGCACCTTGGCTCCCGGCAACAGCGTGCCGACAAGATTCAACGGATCCGCCCCACACACCGCGATTAAACTGCCATCATGGGGTCGTCGCCGCACCTCGCGCAGCAACGGTATCGCCTCCGGCAATGCAAACTGCTCTCCCGCCAACCCACTGACAAACCGCCCGCCACGGATCTCGCCTCGCGCCTCCAACCGATGGAAAGTGCGCAGCAACTCGCGCCAATTCGGTAACCAATCCGCCTCGCGCTCCAGCAGCCGCCAGAACACCACGCCATAGCGGCGCAGCAGGGTCATCGCCACATGCTCCAGGGTCTCGGCCGTATGCGCGCCGGCGGCGGTCGCCGAGCGGCGAACCAAGGCCCAACGCCCGGCGTCGTCCATACCGCCGACAAACGCCCCGCGCCCACGTCGACTGCTGCGCGCCTGGCGTTTGCTGGCGGGGGTGGTCAAGGCGCGCAGGCCGGCGAAGCTGTCAGCATTCACCAAGCCGGCGCCTACCAATTCCTGCAAGGCTGTCTCCAGCTCGCTGCGCAGCAAATGGGCCTCGTGTACCAGTTCATCGAAAAACAGCGCGCCATGTTCGCGCAGGGCCAGGTGGACCTTCTGCGTCTTGGGCGACAAGGTGGTGCTGTCGGTAGGCTCGGTCAGCCCGCTCCACAACGCTACCTGGCTACGGGGGAGCAAAACCACCGGGGTGCTGCGCAACGCCGTGGCGCCGGCCTTGTTGCTCAGGCGCGTCCAGACCAGCTTGCCGCTGCGGCACAGGTCATCGAGCCAGGTCGATGAGTAATCCTTGATGCGGGCGCTGAGCAGGTCTGTGTCCCAGGCTGACGTGGCGGCGGCATAGCCTTCGAACTGGCCGACGATTTGCGGCAACACGGCGCTGCCCTGGCCGCGGGTGCTGTCGGACAGGTGTTGCCAATCGAACAGAAAGCGCATGAAATCCTGCAATGCCACCGGCTCGATTTCCCGGCGCAGGCGCTTGACCGTGTAGCGATGAATGCGCGCCAGCAAATGACGTTCGCACCATTGTTCTTCACCCATGCCGGGGCTGAAGTGACCGCGCAGCACGTAGCCGTCTTGTTCCAGGCGTGCCAGGGCCTGGGTAAGCGCCACCACCGGTAATGCCAGGGGCGCTGCGATTTCGACCAGGGTCAGTGGGCCGAAACCACTGAGGCGCGCACGCAGCACTTCCACCAGCGCGTCATCAAAGGACCAGGGCTCATCGAACCCCGGCAGCAACGGCAGATCGTTGGGATACAGCGCCTGCAAACAATTCAAGCGCTCTACGGCGCTCCACATTCCGTTGGGCAACTGATAGGCCCGCCCGGCCTTGCGCAGTGCCTGCAACCATTGGGCCCATTGCGGCGTAACTTCGCCCGCTGCGATGCACGCCAGGCTCATCAACGCTTCATGCATTTCATCCAGGCCATTGGGCGCCGGCCAGGCTTCTTCGCGTACACCGGCGATGGCGTCGGCATCCAGGGCGCCCAAGTCGTCGGTGCTCTGCGGGTCGCTCCAGCGTCGGTTGAGCACGGCCTGGGTGCGGCGCTCTTCCAGGGGGGCGTCGTCGAGGAAGGTATAGGGTTTAGCGCTGAGGATTTCTGCGGCCATGGGCGAGGGCGCGGGCAGGTCGCGGCTGATCAACCGCACGTCGCCGCGTTCCATGCGCCGCAGCAGCGCCAGCCAGGCGTCGCTGTCCATGGCCTCGTGCAGGCAGTCGTCGAGGGTTTGCTCCACCAGCGGGTGGTGGGGGATTTCGCGTTCGCCGGCGAGGTTTTCCAGGCAGGCGATCTGGTCGGGAAATACGCTGGCGATCAGGTCTTCGCTCTTCATGCGCTGGATCTGTGGCGCCACCTTGCGCCCGCCGGTATAACGCGGCAGCGCCAGGGCCACGCCGGCATTCCAGCGCCAGCGCACACCGAACAGTGGCGCATCCAGCACGGCCTGGATCAGGATGTGCTCGGCACTGTTGCTGTTGAGGTAACGCCACACCTCATCCAGCGCGAAGCTGTGACTGGTGGACAACGACAGCACGATGGCATTTTCACTGGCCGCCGCTTGCAACTCGAAATTGAAGGTACGGCAAAAGCGCTTGCGCAAGGCCAGGCCCCAGGCGCGGTTGATGCGGCTGCCAAACGGCGTGTGGATGATCAGTTGGGTGCCGCCGGACGCATCGAAAAACCGTTCCATGATCAATGTGTCCTGGGACGGCAAGGCGCTCAGGGCCTGGCGCGACCGGGCGAGGTAATCCAACAGTTGGTCGGCGCTGGCGACATTGAGGCCCAGGGTGCCGGTAAGCCAGTCGAGGGCCGGTTGCAGGTCGCCGGGCGTGGCGCCGAGCAAGCTGTCCAATTGCCCTTGCAAGCGGGCCACGGCCACCGATAACTCGTTGCTGCGCCCGGGGGCTTCACCCAACCAGAACGGAATGGTCGGGGGTTGGCCCTGAGCATCTTCGACCCGCACCTTGCCGGCTTCGACCCGTAGGATGCGATAGGAGGTATTGCCGAGCTGGAAGATATCCCCGGCGATGCTTTCCACCGCAAAGTCTTCGTTGACGCTGCCGATATTCAGGCTTTGCGGCTCCAGCAACACGCTGTAGTCGGCATTGTCGGGGATCGTGCCGCCGCTGGTTACCGCCGTGAGCCTGGCGCCACGGCGGCCGCGCAGGGTGTGGGCCACGGCGTCGCGGTGCAGGTAGGCGCTGCGCATGCCCTGGCGGCCGTTGTAGCCCTCGCTGAGCATCTGCAAAAGGGCCTGGTAGTGGCGTTCATCCAGTTCGGCGTAAGGCGCGGCGCGGTGGATAAGCGCCAGCAGCGCCTGTTCCGGCCATTCCTGGGCGCTGACCTCGGCGATGATCTGCTGGGCGAGTACATCGAGCGGTGCCACCGGAATATGCAAGGTATCCAGCTCGCCACGGCGCACGCAGTCGAGCAGCGCGGCGCACTCGATCAGGTCGTCGCGGGTGGTGGCAAACAGGCGCCCCTTGGGCGTGCCGCCGACCTGGTGCCCGGAACGGCCGACCCGTTGCAGGAAGCCGTTGATGGAACCGGGTGAGCCGATCTGGCACACCAGGTCCACTTCGCCGATATCAATCCCCAGCTCCAGGGACGCCGTGGCGATCAACACTTGCAGTTCGCCGGCCTTGAGGCGCTGTTCGGCGTCCAGGCGCATCTCCTTGGCCAGACTGCCGTGGTGAGCGGCCACGGCGGTCTTGCCCAGGCGCTCGCTCAAGTGCCGGGCCAGGCGTTCGGCCAGGCGCCGGGTGTTGACGAATACCAGGGTGGTGCGGTGTTCACGGGCCAATTGCGCGAGGCGATCGTAGACCAACTCCCACACGTCGTTGGCCATCACCGCCGAGAGCGGCACCGGCGGCACTTCGATCGCCAGGTCACGGGGGCGGGCGTGGCCGATATCCACAATGGCGCAATCACGTTCGGTGCCGACTAAAAAGCGCGCGACGGCTTCGATGGGTTTTTGCGTGGCCGACAAGCCGATACGGGTCAATGGCTCGGCACACAGCCCTTGCAGGCGCTCCAGGCTCAAGGCCAAGTGGCTGCCGCGCTTGCCAGCGGCGATGGCGTGGATCTCATCGACGATCACCGTACGTGTGCTGGCGAGCATGTGCCGGCCGGAATCCGAGCCGAGCAGCACGTAGAGCGATTCAGGAGTGGTTACCAGGATATGCGGTGCGCGTTTGCGCATCTGGGCGCGGTCTTTTTGCGGGGTGTCGCCGGTGCGCACAGCGGTGCGGATTACCAGCGGCGGCAGCCCCCGCTTCTCTAGATGTTCGGTAATGCCGGCCAGCGGATTTTGCAGGTTGATCTGGATATCGTTGGATAGCGCCTTGAGCGGCGACACATACACCACCAGGGTTTGGTCCGGCAGTTCGCCGCCGTTGGCCAGGCCTTGGTGCACCAGGTCGTCTAGCACTGCCAGGAAGGCCGTCAGCGTCTTGCCGGAGCCGGTGGGCGCGGCGATCAGCGTCGAGCGGCGCTGGCGGATCAACGGCCACGCCTGGGCCTGGGCGTTGGTCACCGAAGGAAAGGTACTACGGAACCAAGTGCTGACGGCGGGGTGAAAGCCGTGCAAACCCTTGTCCGTTGATTCGGGAAGGTTCATTCACCCTATATGCAACCGGCCGGGCCAAGTTGCAACCCCGCACTTTATCCGTGACGGTTGCGCTACAAACCCGCAAAATGCAACGATTCTGGCAACTACCTACGGCAAGGCGCACATGCCTGTCGTTAATAACCATCGTTCCAAACAGACCGGGCCTGCTCAATCTATGCGAATGCGCCTTATGTTACTGGGCGGCGGGAATGCCCTCGGGCAGGCGCTGATTCGCCTCGGTGCGGAGGAAGACATCGGTTTCCTCGCCCCCAAACCGCCCCAAGACGGCTGGGATGCCGCAAGCCTCACCCAATTGCTCGACGACACCCGTCCCGATGCGTTGATCAACCTCGCCTACTATTTCGACTGGTTCCAGGCCGAAGCCGTAAGCGAAACCCGCCTGGCCGGCCAGGAATTCGCCATCGAGCGCCTGGCCGAACTGTGCCAGCACCACAGCATCACCCTGCTGCAACCGTCCAGCTATCGTGTGTTCGATGGCTCCCGCGCCACGGCCTACAGCGAGAAAGACGAGCCGGTGCCCCTGGGCCTGCGCGGCCAGGCGTTGTGGCGTATCGAACAAAGCGTGCGCGCTACGTGCCCGCAGCATGTGCTGCTGCGGTTTGGCTGGCTGCTCGATGACAGCGTCGACGGCACCCTCGGGCGTTTCCTGGCCCGGGCCGAGAAACCCGATGAGTTACTGATGGCGGACGACCGGCGCGGCAATCCGACGCCGGTGGACGATGCGGCGCGGGTGATCATCTCGGTGCTCAAGCAACTCGATTGCGCCGCGCCGCTGTGGGGCACTTACCATTACGCCGGCCACGAGGCGACTACCCCGCTGGCGCTGGGGCAGGCGATTCTGACTGAAGCGCGCAACTTCCATCCGTTGGCCATCGAGTCCCCCACCGCCCAGGCCCACGCGGCGCGGCCGGACGCGGCAGAAGAACCGCAGCACGCGGTGTTGGCCTGCAAGAAAATCCTGCATACCTTCGGCATCAAGCCCAGGGCATGGCGGGCAGGCTTGCCGGCGCTTCTGGATCGCTTCTACCGCCATAGCTGACACCCCAAAACCAAAAGTGGGAGGGGACTTATGTGGGAGCTGGCTTGCCTGCGATAGCATCACCTGGGTATCACTGATACACCGTGGTGTCTGCATCGCGGGCAAGCCCGGCTCCCACATAAGCCCCCTCCCACTTGGGTTATGCGGTGTGGCGTAAACGGGACTTAGAACTTGTAGCCGATACCCACCATGTAAACCATCGGGTCTACATCCACATTGACCTTGGCCCGAGTGCCCTGGCCCAGCGCGTTGTTATCCACAGTCGCCTTGGTGCTGATGTCGATGTAGCGCGCCTGGGCGTTGATCATCCACTTGTCGTTGATCATGTAGTCGGCGCCGATCTGTGCAGCCCAACCCCAGGAGTTCTCGGCCTTGAAGTTGCTGAAGCCGGCCTGTTCGGCGCGGCTGCCCACGTGCTCGTCGTAGATCCAGGTGTAGTTGATACCGGCGCCCACATACGGCTGGAACGCGGACTTGTGGTCCAGCGGGTAGTACACGACGCTCAAGGTCGGCGGCAGGTGTTTCAGCGTGCCGAGCTTGCCGTTGGCGGCGCCGAGGGCGGTGTTCTTGATCTTCACGTCATGCTCGAACGGCGTGGCCGCAAGCAATTCGATGCCGACGTGGTCGGTGATCATGTAGGCGAAGTTCAAGCCCAATTGGGTGTCGCTGCTCATGGTCGCCTTGCCGCCCAGGTTGGTACCGGCCAATGGGCCCTGGTCAACCTTGACGCTGCTGCTGTCGGCCTTCGGGTTCACGGTAATTGCACCGGCGCGAACCAGAATGTCGCCCGCCTGGTGAGCGTGGGCGACGGGGGCGACGAGGGCGAGCGCGAAGAGGGACGCGCCGAGCAGAGACTTGTTCATGGGAGCTCCAAAGGACGTTTAAAAGTTGTACGTCCAATGGTAAAGATCGTTCCGTTCGGTCTTTTGACTCAGCTCAATGAAAGGGTGATCAGTCACTTTCGGCACTGATCAAAACCTGTGGGAGCTTCAGTGTGTTGCTGGTGGGGGTTATTCCTCCAGCTCGTACATATAAATCTTCTGGGCATCCATCTGGTAACCGGCATCGGCCAATTCGCTGGACGATGGCTTGACCTGCATCGCGCCTTCGATCCAGTACGGCTGATACAGCTCATCGAGCTTCACCCCCACCTCGCTTTTCACATGCACGATCTGGTTCGACGGCGGTGGCGGCACATGGATACAGGCGCCGAAATACGGCACCAGCAGAAACTCCGTGGTGCGGCCTTCTTCGCTGACTTCCAGCGGCACGATATACCCCGGCAAGCGAATGTGCTGGCCGTCCAGGCTCTGCACTACCGGCGCGTTGGGCAGGTCCTGCTTGGCTGCGGGCGCGGCCTCGACGGACAAGGCATCGGCCATGTTCGACAGGTCGTGCAGCGGCTTCATATTGGGCACTTCCGGCGGCGCGTCCGGCGGGATCATCTCCTGCCAGGACAAATCCTTGGGCTGTTCATCCGCCCACACCGGAACGGCCGTCAGCAGCAACAGGGCAAACAGGGCACGACGCATCGGAGCCTTCCTCATAAACGGATGGACAGGCCATCGGCCAAAGATTGTCGATAGGCGCGCCACGCGGGCACGCTGCCCATCAACAGGGCGGCTGCTAGGATACCGGCGAGCAACGTCCATTCATATTCGCTCGGCCACGACATCGGCAGGTCCAGGCCGTAGTTGGCCTGCAAATAACCCCGTGATGCGGCTATGCACAGGTACAGCAACCCCAGGCCCGCCAACACGCCAGACAAGGCCAGGGCAAAGGCTTCGAAGATCAGCAGCGTTGCGATGTGCCAAGGCCGCGCACCCACCGACCGCAGGATCGCCATCTCGCGGCGACGCTCGTTAAGGCTGGTGAGGATCGCCGTGAGCATGCCGATCAAACCGGTCAGCACCACAAACAGCGAAATCACGAACAAGGCTTTTTCGGCGGTGCCCATCATGCTCCACAGCTCTTGCAACGCCACGCCTGGCAGGATCGCCAGCATTGGCTCGCCACGGAATTCATTGATCTCTCTTTGCAAGGCAAAGGTGGAAATCTTGTTGTTCAGGCCGAGCATGAACGCGGTAATGGCTTGCGGCGTCAGGTCCATATTGCGGGCCTGGTCGGCACTGATGCGGCCTTTGCCCTGGGCCGGCACGCCGTTGTGCCAGTCGATATGAATCGCTTCCATGCCGCCGAGGCTGATATGCAGCGTGCGGTCCACCGGCGTGCCGGTACGCTTGAGAATGCCCACCACCGTAAACGGCTTGTCGTCATGCTTGACCAGGCTGACCACCGCCACGCCGTGGGCCAGCACCAGCTTGTCACCGAGCTTGTAATGCAGGGCGTCGGCCACTTCGGCGCCGAGCACCACTTCGAATGGGTCGGTGGCGAAGGCGCGGCCGCTGGCCAGCGCGAGGTTTTGCTTTCGCCCGTACTGGTAGTGCTCGAAATAGGATTCGTTGGTGCCCATCACCCGGTAGCCGCGATGGGAGTCGCCGAGGGAAATGGGAATCGCCCATTTCACTTGAGGGCTGGCGGCGAAGTGCTCGTAGCTGTCCCAACGGATGTTGTTGGTAGCGTTGCCGATGCGGAACACCGAGTACAGCAGCAGGTTGACCGAGCCGGAGCGGGCACCGACGATCAGGTCGGTACCGCTGATGGTGCTGGCGAAACTGTTGCGCGCCTCGACGCGCACACGCTCCACCGCGAGCAGCAAGCAGACGGAAAGCGCGATGGCAAACGCAGTGAGGATCGCGGTGAAGCGGCGGTTAGCCAGACTGGCCATGGCTAGACGGAACAGATACATCTCAAACCTCTGCGGGCATGGCGGCGCGATTGAGTTCGGCCAGCGACAGGTTGCGGTCGAACAGCGGCGCCAGGCTCTGGTCATGGCTGACAAACAACAGGCTGGCGCCCGCTTCGCGGCATTCTGCGAACAGCAACTGCAGGAAGGCTTCGCGGGCGTCGTAGTCCAGGGCCGAGGTGGGTTCGTCGGCAATCACCAGTTCTGGCTGGCCGATCAGCGCTCGGGCAGCGGCCACCCGTTGTTGCTGGCCAATGGACAGCGAATCGGCGCGGCGTTCCAGCAGGCTCGGGTCCTTCAAACCCAGGTGCGCTAGCAAGGCCGCGGCGGCCTGGTCGACACTGCCGTGGCGCTGTTTGGCCCGTTGCGCGCGCAGCTTGGAAAAGTGGCAAGGCAGCTCGACGTTTTCGCGTACCGACAGAAACGGCAGCAAGTTGAACTGCTGGAAGATATAACCGGTGTGGTCCACACGGAAACGGTCACGAGCGCCGGCCGAGAGTTCGGTCAACTCCTGGCCGAGCAGGCGGATGCTGCCTTGGCTGGGTTTCTGCACGCCTCCCAACAGCCCGAGCAAAGTGGTCTTGCCACTGCCGCTCGGGCCCTTGAGGAACAGGGTTTCCCCGGGTTCCAGGCGGAACGCGGGGACGTCCAGCAACCGCGGGTGCCCGGGCCAGTTGAAGCCCAGGTCGGACAGTTCGATTAACGCTTGAGTCATGGGAATTCAGTGTCGCCTGGTAGTCGAAAATGGCGCCGATCCACTGTGGGAGCTGGCTTGCCTGCGATGGCATCGCTACGGTGTGCCTGCTGCACCGCATCGCCTGTATCGCAGGCAAGCCAGCTCCCACAGGGACTGTGCTTTCAAGTCAGAACTTCAGGGTGGCGGCGGTGGCCGTCGCGTCAACACCTTGCTGACCGCTCGGGCCGATCAGTTGTACCTGAATTTTCTGGGTGGCGGGGAAGGTCTTGAACACTTGGCTCAAGTCCAGGTTGCCCAGGGCCGTCGGCGTGGCGCAGGTGAACTGGTAATGGGCGTGGATTTCACTGTGGTCGTGATCATGCTTGTGGGCGGCGGCGCCTTTGCCGTCGGTGGCGTGGTCATCATCGTCATGCTCGGCTTCTGGTTTGTCACCGAACAACGGGCTGTTGAGTTCCTGGCTGCTGACCACGCAACCTGCGGCCTTGGGCAGGTTGAACAGTGCCGATGGATTTTCCAGTTGCTTGCGCACGGCGGCGACCTTGGCTTTGTCGGCGGCGCTGGTCGCTACATGTTCGAAGCCCACCAGGTTCATGGCCGGGCTGTCCAGTTCCAGCTCCAGGGCCTGGCCGTCCAGTACGGCATTCAGGCGCCCGACGCCATGTTCATGGGCGCCGAGGCTGCCGTGCTCGTGGTCATGGTCTTCATGGGCATGAGCGACAGCCAGTGGCAGCAGGGCAAACGGCAAAGCAAGCAGCAAACGGCGCATGAGAGGGCTCCAGGATGAAAGTTTTGTTATGTGATCTTATAACAATTGATCCGAGAGTTTGACCGCCCGCTTGGTGTTGCGCAAGCTGCATGGGAGCATGCCCGTCAGAAAAATTCAGGAGTAAGGACGATGTTGCGAATTCGTGGAACCATCGGCGACCTGCCAGTGGACTTGACCCTGGAGCTGGACGACGGCGATTGGGCGCGATTGGGTGCCCAACTGCAGGCCACGCCAACGCCCAGCGCGCCCACTGCGGCTCCGGTCAAACAGAACGAGGACCTGTGGCAGAACGCCCAGGATTTGCTGCGCAAGGCCGGACAACTCAATGGTCTGGAATTGCTCGATCAACTCGAAGGCTTGGCTGGCGATGCCGGGGCGGGCAAGCGCCTGCTGGTGCGCCTGCGCCACAGCGCCAAGGTGAAGGTGAGCAGCGGCGGGGATACGCCGCTGTACAGTTGGATCGGTGATTAATACAGCGCGGCAAATAACTTGCGGCGGTACACCGTGACCAGCGGGTGATCATTGCCCAGCAATTCGAACACTTGCAGCAAGGTCTTGTGGGGCAGGCCTTCGCTGTAGCTGCGATTGCGGATAAACAACTTGAGCAAACCTTCCAGCGCCGCGTCGTATTGCTGGCGCGCCAGTTGCTGGACCGCCAACTGATAGGCCGCTTCGTCATCCTGCGGGTTTTGCGCCAGGCGGCTTTTCAGCTCGGCAGCGTCCGGCAAATCCGCCGCCTGGCGCAGGAAGGTGATTTGTGCCTTGGCCCCGGCCAGGGCAGCCTTGTGGTCGTCGCTCTTGACCGCGTCGAGCACGGCCTGGGCTTCACCCAGCTCACCGCGCTCGGCCAGGCAGCGTGCATAGAGGATCAGGGCGGCGGCGTTGGTATTGTCCTCGCCCAACAATTGCACCAGCAACGCTTCGGCCTCGCTGATGCGCCCTTCGCTGAACAGCGCCTGAGCCTGCTCCAACGGGTCCGCCGCAGCCGGCGGTGGCATTTGCACATGGGGCTCCAGCATCGCCCGCACGGCCGACTCCGGCTGTGCACCGGCAAAGCCGTCCACCGGTTGGCCATCCTTGAACAGCACCACCGTCGGCAGGCTTTGAATGCCAAAACGCGCCACGATGTCCTGTTCGGCTTCGCAGTCGATCTTGGCCAGCAGCAACTCACCCTGATAACTCTCGGCAATCTTCGCCAGCATTGGCATCAGTGCTTTGCAGGGTGCGCACCACTCGGCCCAGAAATCGACCAATACGGGCTTTTCGAAGGAGTTCTGGATAACGGCCTGATCGAAGTTGGCGGTGGTGACGTCGAAGATGTACGGCGTGGGCTCACTCATGGGGCGTCTCGAATAAAGCGGGAATGGGGGCAACTATAAGGGCTGGCGAGGTTGGCTGAAAGCATCGTGGTAGCTCCCACCTTGAAATGCATTCCCCTGTGGGAGCCGGCTTGCCCGCGATGGCCTCAAGCACGCCGCGAATGGTACAGGCTCACTTTGCGAAACTCCCACGGCTCGGCCAGGTCTGGCAGGGTCAAGGCCTCGAGGATCTCCAGCCGCTGGTAATCCGGATGCTGGAAATCCCGTACCCGCGAATCCGCCACCAGCGCTTCGCGGCCACGGGTGAGGAACTGATCCAGCAACGGCAGGTTGGCGCGGTCATAGAGCACGTCGGCCACCAGAATCAGGTCGAAGCGGTCGGCTTCGGCAAAAAAGTCTGCCGAATAACTCAGCGCCACCTGGTTGAGTTCGGCATTCGCACGGCAAGCGGCCAAGGCCAGTGGGTCCAGGTCGCAGGCCACCACCTCCAGGGCGCCAGCCTTGACGGCGGCGATCCCGGCTACGCCCGAACCTGCGCCGAAATCCAGCACGCGTTTGCCGGCGACCCACTCAGGATGCGCTGCCAGGTAACGCGCCAACGCCAGGCCGCTGGCCCAGCAAAAGCTCCAGTAGGGCGGCTCATGCAGGATACGCCGGGTTTCTTCCTGGCTGAAGGCACGGTCCATGTTGTCGGCGTCCAGCAACCACAACGACAACGCGGTACCCGGCAACGGGCAGGGCACCAATTGCGCATCGCCAATCAACGCGCTCAAGGCGTGTTGCAGGCCCAGCGGTGGCGTCATGGCGCCTTGACGAGTTGCAGGGGGCCGGTGCTCTGGGTGATCGCCTGGGTGACGCGCACGGCAGGCAGATGCAGGATCAGCTGGCCGGACTGGCTGGCGCGGCCGCGCAATTCCACGCGGGCACCGGCCGGGAAGGCTTCAGGGTTGAAGCGCAGGCGGAAGGCCAAGGGCTTGCCGTTGCCGCTCAGTACGCTGCTGGCGAGCAGTTGCTGCGGGCGCGAACGGTCGTCGATCACCAAGAGCGCCATCTCGACTTCGGCACCGGCGGGCACGTTGGTCAGGCTGCCGCTGATTTCGCGCTGATAGGCGGGCAGGGGGCCGAGGTCTTCAATGCCCGGCACTTTTTTCTCTTGCGCCGGTGTTGGTTGAGGCGCGGCCGGCTTGGGGGCTTCGCTGCTGCAGGCGACCAGAAAACTGAACAGGCTGAGTAGAACGAGTGGTCGTAACTGCATGTACGGCTCCAGAAAGGACAAAATCCGTGGCTTAAAAATATGAAACATATAAGCCTGCCTATATACCGTAAAGGCTATGGCTTGTCTTGCCACAGGGATGCGCTACCATGGCCCTCCCATTTTTTGTTGCCTGCCAACCATGCACTGTCCCTTCTGCGGTGCCAACGACACCAAGGTCATCGACTCGCGTCTGGTCGCCGAGGGCGACCAAGTGCGTCGCCGGCGCGAATGCCTGGCCTGTGGTGAACGTTTCACCACCTTCGAAACCGCCGAACTGGTGTTGCCGCGTCTGATCAAGTCCGACGGCAGCCGCCAGCCTTTCGACGAAGAAAAACTGCGCGCCGGTATGCAGCGCGCCCTGGAAAAGCGCCCGGTGAGTGTCGAGCGCCTGGAAGCGGCGCTGGTGCATATCAAGCACAAGCTGCGGGCGACCGGCGAGCGCGAGGTCAAGAGCCTGGTGGTCGGTGAGCTGGTGATGGGCGAGCTGCAAAAGCTCGACGAAGTCGCCTATATCCGTTTTGCCTCGGTGTATCGACGCTTCCAGGACCTCAATGAGTTCCGCGAAGAGATCGACCGCCTGGCCCGTGAGCCCTCCAAACAATGACATCTGAACAGGCTGTGCTCGACGCCCACTACATGGCCCGTGCCCTCGAATTGGCGCGCAAGGGCCTGTACACCACCCACCCCAACCCGCGGGTTGGCTGTGTGATCGTGCGTGACGGGCAGATTGTCGGCGAAGGCTGGCATGAGCGCACCGGCGAGCCCCATGCCGAGCCCAATGCCCTGCGCGCCGCTGGCGACAAGGCCCGTGGCGCGACGGTGTACGTGACCCTTGAACCGTGCAGCCATCATGGCCGTACGCCGCCCTGTGCCGATGCGCTGGTGACCGCCGGCGTCGCGCGGGTGGTGGCCGGCATGCAGGACCCGAACCCCGAAGTGGCTGGCCGAGGCATGCAACGCCTGGCCCAGGCCGGTATCGAGGTGCGTAGCGGTGTGCTGGAAACCGAAGCGCGGGCGCTTAACCCCGGCTTCCTCAAGCGCATGGAGCACGGTCTGCCGTTTGTGCGGGTCAAGCTGGCGATGAGCCTGGACGGCCGCACGGCGATGGCCAGCGGCGAAAGCCAATGGATCACCGGCCCCGCCGCCCGTGCTGCGGTGCAACGCTTGCGTGCCGAGGCCAGTGTGGTGTTGACCGGTGCCGACACGGTACTGGCCGACGGTGCCCGCTTGACCGTACGCGCCGCCGAACTGGGCCTGGACGACGCAACCACCGCCCTGGCCATGTCGCGCCCGCCGTTGCGCGTGCTGATCGATGGCCGCCTGCGGGTGCCGCTCAACGCACCGTTCTTCAAGGCCGGCCCGGCATTGGTCATCACCTGCGTGACTCCGGAAAACCAGTTCCCCCGCGGCCCTGAGTGCCTTGTGGTTCCAGGTGTGGAGGGCCAGGTTGACCTGCGCTCGGCATTGGTCGCCCTGGCTGCCCGTGGCGTCAACGATGTGTTGGTGGAAGCCGGCCCAAGCCTGGCCGGCGCGTTTGCCCAACAAGGCCTGGTGGATGAATACGTGATATTCATCGCCGGCAAGTTCCTCGGCTCCGCTGCCCGCCCGTTGCTGGACTGGCCGCTTGATAAGTTGGCCGATGCTCCCCAACTCAAGATCACCGAAATGCGCGCTGTGGGCGACGACTGGCGAGTCACTGCCATCCCCGTCCCAGCAGTGAGCGTATAATTCCCGGCCTGCGCTTGAGCGTCAGCCCCCTCGTTTTCAGGAGAACGAAATGTTCACCGGCATTATCGAATCCATCGGCAGCATCCGTGCAATGACCCCCAAAGGCGGGGATGTCCGCCTGCTGGTTGAAACCGGCAAGCTGGACCTCGGCGACGTCAAGCTGGGCGACAGCATCGCCGTCAGCGGCGTGTGCCTGACCGTCATCGAGCTGCCGGGCAACGGCTTTGCTGCCGATGTCAGCCGGGAAACCCTGGACTGCACCGCGATGAACGATCTTGCGGCCGGCAGCCCGGTCAACCTGGAAAAAGCCCTGACGCCCACCACGCGCCTGGGCGGTCACCTGGTCAGCGGCCACGTCGACGGCGTCGGCGAAGTGGTGGCCCGCAGCGAAAACGCCCGCGCGGTGGAATTCCGCATCCGCGCGCCCAAAGAGCTGGCCAAGTACATCGCCCACAAAGGCTCGATCACCGTCGACGGCACCAGCCTGACCGTGAACGCCGTGAATGGCGCCGAATTTGAACTGACCATCATTCCCCACACCCTCAGCGAAACCATCATGGCCTCGTACCAGCCGGGTCGCCGGGTGAACCTGGAAGTGGACTTGCTTGCCCGTTACCTGGAGCGCCTGTTGCTGGGCGAAAAGGCCGCAGAGCCTGCATCAGGCAACATCACCGAAAGTTTTCTGGCCGCTAACGGCTACCTGAAATCCTGACCAAGGGGGTGCCGCGTGGCGCTCAATAGCATCGAAGAACTGGTTGAAGACATCCGCCAAGGCAAGATGGTCATCCTCATGGATGACGAAGATCGCGAGAACGAAGGCGATATCATCATGGCCGCCGAAGCGTGCAAGCCCGAGCACATCAACTTCATGGCCAAGCACGCCCGTGGGCTGATTTGCATGCCCATGAGCCGCGAACGCTGCGAATTGCTCAAGCTGCCGTTGATGGCGCCGCGCAATGGCTCGGGTTTCGGCACCAAGTTCACCGTATCCATTGAAGCCACCACGGGCGTCACCACCGGCATTTCCGCCGCTGACCGCGCCCGCACCGTGCAAGCCGCCGCCGCGAAAGACGCCAAGGCCGAAGATATCGTGAGCCCCGGCCACATCTTCCCGCTGATGGCCCAACCGGGCGGTACCCTGGCCCGTGCCGGCCACACCGAAGCCGCCTGCGACCTGGCGCGCATGGCCGGTTTCGAGCCAAGCGGGGTGATCTGCGAAGTGATGAACGACGATGGCACCATGGCCCGTCGTACTGAACTCGAAGCCTTTGCCGCCGAGCACAACCTCAAGATCGGCACGATCGCCGACCTGATTCACTACCGCATGATCCACGAACGTACCGTTCAGCGGATTGCCGAGCAGCCCCTGGACAGCGAACTGGGCCAATTCAATTTGGTGACCTACCGTGATTCAGTGGAAGGCGATGTGCACATGGCCCTGACCCTGGGCAACATTTGCGCCGAAGAACCGACCCTGGTACGCGTCCATAACATGGACCCACTGCGTGACCTGTTGATGGTCAAGCAGCCGGGCCGCTGGAGCCTGCGCGCCGCCATGGCTGCGGTTTCCGAGGCTGGCAGCGGTGTGGTGCTGTTGCTCGGCCACCCGCTGGACGGTGATGTATTGCTGGCGCATATCCGCGAAACCGCTGACGCCGTGCCGGTGAAAAAACCGACCACCTACAGCATCGTCGGTGCCGGTTCGCAGATCCTGCGCGACCTGGGTGTGCGCAAAATGCGCCTGATGAGCGCACCGATGAAATTTAATGCGATATCCGGATTCGACCTGGAAGTTGTAGAATACGTGCCCTCCGAATAAAGGCCGGCGATTCTTGCCCCTTGTTCGCGGTTAAATCATCACTGAGGGACGCACTTTTCGCGTCCCGGCTCTTTAAGAGATTTGTCGAATGACCCTGAAGACCATCGAAGGTACCTTCATCGCCCCCAAAGGCCGCTATGCCCTGGTGGTTGGCCGCTTCAACAGCTTCGTGGTTGAAAGCCTGGTAAGCGGTGCGGTTGACACCCTGGTTCGCCACGGTGTGAGCGAGAGCGATATCACCCTTATCCGCGCGCCTGGCGCCTTCGAAATTCCACTGGTTGCGCAAAAAGTTGCTCAGCAGGGTGAATACGCGGCGATCATCGCCCTGGGCGCGGTCATTCGTGGCGGCACCCCGCACTTCGAATACGTGGCCGGCGAATGCACCAAGGGCCTGGCCCAGGTGTCCATGGAATTCGGCGTGCCAGTCGCTTTCGGCGTACTGACCGTTGATTCCATCGAGCAAGCCATCGAGCGTTCCGGCACCAAAGCCGGTAACAAAGGCGCTGAAGCTGCCTTGTCCGCCCTGGAAATGGTCAGCCTGCTGTCGCAGTTGGAGGCCAAGTGATTTCCGACGAAAGCGATCAGTTCAACCCTCAGGACCCGCGTCCTGCCGATGCCGGCAAACCGTCCAAGAGCGAGAAGCGCCGCAAGGCGCGTCAACTCGCGACCCAGGCGCTGTACCAGCGTCACCTGGCGGGCGCTTCGCTGAACGAAATCGAGGCACAGTTTCGCGTCGATAACGATTTCACCTTCGCCGACCAGAGCTACTTCCACGACATCCTGCACGGCGTGCACGCCAACCTGACCGAGATCGACACAGCCCTGGCGCCATGCCTGGACCTGACCATCGAAGAGCTCGACCCGGTTGAGCTGTGCGTGATGCGCCTGTCTACCTGGGAGTTGCTCAAGCGCGTTGACGTGCCGTACCGCGTCGTGATCAACGAAGGCATCGAGCTGGCGAAAGTCTACGGTTCGACCGATGGCCACAAGTTCGTCAACGGCGTGCTCGACAAGCTGGCCCCGCGCCTGCGTGAAGCCGAAGTGAAGGAACACAAGCGCTAATCTGCGCTTGATTCCTCAATGGGTGAGTTTGAGCTGATCCGCACATACTTCGCCGCCGCGCCCTGTGCGCAAGGTGGCGAAGGCATTGCCCTGGGGATCGGCGACGACTGCGCCTTGCTGGCGCTTCCCGCCGGGGAGCAACTGGCAGTCTCCACCGATACGCTGGTGGCTGGCGTGCATTTTGCCGACCCCTGTGACCCGTTCCTGCTCGGCCAGCGCTCGCTGGCCGTGGCGGTGAGCGACCTGGCCGCCATGGGCGCCCACCCCCTCGCCTTTACCCTTGCCCTGACCACGCCGAGCGTCGAAGCCGATTGGCTGCAACGCTATGCCCAAGGTTTGAATGCCATGGCGCAAAACTGCGGCGTGGGCCTGGTGGGCGGCGATACCACCCGTGGGCCGCTGAGCCTGACCCTGACCGTGTTCGGCCGCGTGCCGGCTGGCCAGGCCTTGACGCGCAGCGGTGCACAGCCGGGCGACCTGCTGTGTGTCGGCGGCGAGTTAGGCAATGCCGCTGGCGCGTTGCCGCTGGTATTGGGGCAACGCACGGCTGACGCGGCAATCGCCGAGCCGCTGCTGGCGCATTACTGGTCGCCGCAACCGCAGTTGGCCCTGGGGCTTGCGCTGCGGGGCAAGGCGACAGCGGCGATGGATATCTCCGATGGGCTGTTGGCCGACTGTGGGCATATCGCCAAGGCGTCAGCGGTGCGCCTGGTGGTTGAGCGCCACCGGTTGCCGTTGTCCGAGGCCTTGCTGGCGTTTGTTGGTGAAGACCAGGCTCACGTGGCGGCGTTGAGTGGGGGCGACGACTATGTGCTGGCGTTCACCTTGCCACCGTCCGAGTTAGCGCCGTTGCAGGCGGATGGCTGGCCGGTGCATGTGGTCGGCCGGGTCGAAGCGGGGCAGGGCGTAACGCTGCTCGACGTCCACGGCCAGGACATCACCCCGGCTGTGCGCGGCTACCAGCATTTTCGCCAGGCGCCCTAAGCCGGCGGTCTGCGCTACCCTTTATACGATTATCCCAAGTAAGAGGCCGTGACTATGGCTGCATGCCGCTGGCTGCTGATCGTGCTGTGTACCTTCGCTTCCCTGGCCCAGGCGGACACTCCCATGCCCGGCAAAATCGTGCTGGCCAGTGAGGAGTGGAACGACTACACCAACAAAGATGGCAGCGGCCTGGCCTGGGACCTGTTGCGCCAAGTCTTTGAACCGGCTGGCATCACCGTGCACATCCGCAGCGTACCCTATACCCGCTCGGTCGGCCTGGCCCAGCGTGGTGAGGTGGATGGTTGTGTCGGCACCTATCGCGATGAGGCCAGCGGTGTGTTGTACCCCCGCAGGAACTTCGACGCCGATCATGTCTACGCCCTCGGGTTGGCCACTGCGCCGACACCGACCCTGGCGACCTTGGGCAACTATCGCCTGGCCTGGGTGCGCGGCTATAAATACGAGGAATACCTGCCCACCGTGCGCCGCTTCAACCAGATCGAGCGGCGCAGCGGCATTCTGCCGATGCTAAAACACGGCCGTGCCGATTTTTATATCGACGCCCTCACCGAAGCCAAATACGTGCTCAGCCAGGCGCAAGACCCGGCGCTGTTCAAACTCACCCATATTGCTGAACTGCCGCTCTACGTAGGCTTTGCCGACACCGCGCGCGGCAGGGCATTGATGGCCATGTATGACCAGCGTTTGGGCATCCTGGTCCAGACCGGTGAGCTGAAAGCGATTTTCGAACGCTGGAAACAGCCGTATCCGTTCTGACGCCCATAGAACTGACTCAAAGGCCAATCGAACCTATTGATCTTTATCAGCGATAATTCAGCTTAAGCGTCTGTAGGAACGTGCTGTTACAATGCCCGCCTCTGTGAAATCTGAAATCAGGAGCACACGGTGCCCGTCGTTTTCGTCGCCGCTTCCAAGCTGCCTACCCCTTTTGCCACGTTCACCATGAACGGCTTTCTTGAAGAAGCCACCGGGCGCGAGCACGTTGTGCTCAGCCTCGGCGACATCACGGATGGCGCGCCGGTGCTGGGGCGTGTGCATTCCGAGTGCCTGACCGGCGATGCGCTGTTCAGCCAGCGCTGTGACTGCGGCTCGCAACTGGAGGCTGCACTGCAAGCCATCGCCCGTGAAGGCCGTGGCGTGTTGCTGTACTTGCGTCAGGAAGGCCGCGGCATTGGCCTGTTGAACAAGATCCGCGCCTACGAACTGCAAGACGGCGGCGCCGACACCGTCGAGGCCAACGAGCGCCTGGGCTTTGCTGCCGACCAGCGCGACTACGCCATCTGCCTGCCGATGCTCGAGCACCTGGGGGTCAAATCCCTGCGCCTGATGACCAACAACCCCCGCAAGGTCAAAGCCTTGACCGAGATGGGCATCACCGTGGCCGAGCGCGTGCCGCTACACACCGGGCACAACCCGCACAACAAACTCTACCTGGCCACCAAAGCCAGCAAGCTCGACCACATGATGGGCAACGAGCACCAGGGCGAGGTCGACCGCGCGTGACCCGTGGCCAGGTGAAACGGCGACTGTCCTTCAACTGGTGGCAGTACCTGGCCCTGGCATTGCTGCCGTTGTTCGTGATCAACCTGCTGTTTGGCCGGGCTGAATCCTTGTTGCCCGTCTTGGCCATGCCATTCTTCATCGCCGGCGTGGCCTCGATGTTTCTCAGCCTGCGTTATTTTCACGCCTACAAACACGCGCTGATCGCCACCTCCAAAGCCCTTGATACTGCTCAAGAGCCGGCAGCCTGGATCACCCTGGCGGCGCGTCGGCGCACGGCGTTGCTGGTTGCAGCGTTACCGGCCTGGATTGGCGCGCTGGCGGTGTTCGTCGGCCTGGAGGCGGTGCCGCTGTTTCTGTTGGCGCTGTCGACGCTGGTGTTGTTCTATCTCTATCGCATACCGCGTCAGTTGGGATGAAGCGCTATTGGCTGGCGCTGCTGCTGGTATTCAGTGCCCAGGGCTGGCCGGTCGAGCGGGTTGTCAGCCTGGCGCCGTCACTGTCTGAAATCGTGCTTGAACTGGGCGCCGAGGACTTGCTGGTCGGCGTGCTTGATGGTGGTGACCGCCCGGCGGCGTTGGCGAAGGTGCCCTCGGTCGGGCACTACGGCCAGTTGGACATGGAGCGCCTGCTCAGCCTCAAGCCCGACCTGATCCTGCTCTGGCCTGGCAGCGTCGGCCCGGCCCAGCGCGAGCAGCTCCAACGATTGAATATCCCGGTGTACGTCGCCGAACCCCACAGCCTTGAACAACTGACCGCGCAGGTGCAGGCCATTGCCGAGCAATTGGGCCGCGCCGAGGCCGGGCACCAGCGCGCGGCACAATTGCGCCAGCGCTTGGCCGAGTTGC
Organism: Pseudomonas sp. KT_2_4; assembly: GCF_041410225.1. Classification (NCBI taxonomy): domain Bacteria; kingdom Pseudomonadati; phylum Pseudomonadota; class Gammaproteobacteria; order Pseudomonadales; family Pseudomonadaceae; genus Pseudomonas; species Pseudomonas sp. KT_2_4. The sequence continues at coordinate 3,111,414 of NZ_CP166962.1, read as the reverse complement.
GCCAGCGCTACCAGCGGGCCGAGCCGCTGCGAGTGTTCTACCAAGTGTGGAACCAGCCGCTGTACACCGTGGGCGGTGGGCAGATCATCAGCGATGCCCTCAGCGTGTGCGGGGCGCGCAATGTGTTCGATGACCTGAAGTTGCCGGCGCCGCAGGTGAATATCGAATCGGTGTTGGCGCGAGACCCCGAGGTGATCCTGGTGGGGGATCAGGCTCAGAGGGAGGCCTGGACGGCATGGCCGGCGATGGCTGCTCGGGTGCGGTTAGTGCCGGACAAGGGCCTTGAGCGGCCCAGCGGGCAGATGTTGGAGGCGGTGGGGCGGTTGTGCCAGGTGATTGCGCCGAACCTGTGACAACGCTATCGCAGGCAAGCCAGCTCCCACAGGGGAATGCATTTCAATTGTGGGAGCTGGCTTGCCTGCGATGACGCCGGATCAGGCTACTTAGAGCTCAGGTGTCCACGTCACCCCGAACATCCACACCCGACCTTCTTCACGATAATTCTGGTTTTCCCCGAGGTAGCTGTACTTCGCCCGTGCATAAGACTTGTCCAGCGCGTTATCCATCTTTAGCGACAACGACACCTCCCGGTTCAACGCCCAACTACTGCGCAGCCCCAACAAGGCATAACCGCCCAGACGGTTGCGGTTGGCTTCATCGTCGTAGCTGCTGCTGATCGCTTGCCAGCTGGCGCCGAGACCGAGTTGATCAAATTGCCGGTCCAGATCCAGGTTCACCGTTCGCCGGGCGCGACGTGCCAGGGTGTGGCCGCTGTCACGGTCACGCGGGTCGATAAGCGACAGGCCCAGGTTGCCCTGCCAGCCAAACAGTTCTTGCTTGAGCGCCGCTTCAAAGCCGTTGATCCGCGCCGACGCCACGTTTTGCGGCTTGCCGGCGTCAAGGATGATCGCGTCGCTCAGGTCGGTGCGATACAGCGAGGCTTCCAGGCGTGTGCTGTCGGTCAGTTGGCTGCGCCATTGCAGCTCGTAGCTCTTTGATGTCTCGGGCTGCAGGTTGGGGTTGCTGTACTGCGTGTCGGGGTAATAGAGGTCGTTGAAGGTTGGCGCACGAAAGCCTTCGCTGTAGCTCAAGAGCAAGTCATTGTCGGGGTTGACCGGCAAGGTCAGGGTGCCGCTCCAACTGTTCTGGCCGCCGAACTGCTGGTTCTGGTCACGGCGCAGGCCCAGCTCGGTGGAAAACCATTGGCTTTGGAAGCGGTGCTGCACGAAGGCCGCCCGGTTCCAGCGGCTGTTCTCGGTAAAGGTGGTGGAACCGTGGAAACGGTCTTCATACCAGTCGCCACCGACGATCAGGCTGTTTTGCTCATCCAGGATCAGGTCGTTCTGCCAATTGACCGAGTCGCGGTAGGTGTTGAATGCGCTGTAATCATCGCTGAGGGTATCGCGCTTGGTGTCGCGGTTTTCACTGTGGCCCAGCTCTAGGCGCGACTGCCAGCTGTCATTGAGCTTGGCATCGACATAGCCGCTGGCGCTGCTCACGGTGTAGTCGGTGTAGGGTTTCTGGCCCAGGCTTTGCCCGGTGGCGCCGTCGTAGCGGCCATAACTGTTGTCGTACTCCGACTTGCCACGGTTATCCAGCAGATTGAAGCCCACCTCCAGCTCATCACTGAACGAGTGGCTGAGGTTCAGGCTGACGGACTGGTTGCGGTAGGCATCATGGTCGCCGTCACTGGGGAACGACGCGTGGCTCGCGTTGATGCCGGCGGTTTCATCCAGGCTCGCGCCCAGGTTGAAGCGCGTGTGTTCATCGCCGCCTGACAGGCCCAGGCTGCGTTCCCAGGTCTGGTTGCTGCCAAAGCCAAGTTTCAGGCGCGGCTGCAAGCCTTGCTCGGCATTGCGCCGGGTGAACACCTGAATCACCCCGCCAATCGCATCGCTGCCGTAAATGACCGAACGTGAACCGCGCAGCACTTCCACCCGTTCAATCTGATCGACGTTGAGGTATTGCAAGCCGCTGTCGCCGGAGGTGGTGTTGGCGATGCGTTGGCCGTCCACCAGCACCAGGCTCTGCGCCGACTTGGTGCCGCGAATGAAAATCCCCGGCAAACTGCCACGCCCACCGGTCGGCGCAACTTGCACGCCCGGCACGCGGCTGAGCAGGTCGGTGACGCTGGTGGGTTGCAGGCGGTCGATGTCGGCGCGGGTGAAGACGGTGTTGGCGGCGCTGCTGTCATTACGCGCCTGGACTTGGCGGTTGGCGCTGATGACCACGTCGGAGAGCTTCAGGGCCTGGTCGCGGGTGTCGGCGAGCAGGTCGGCGCAGGGAAGCAGTAGCAGGGCAAGGCACAGGCGTTTCATGGGCTGTCCATAGCATTCGAAGGTCATGCAAAACCACTGTGGGAGCTGGCTTGCCTGCGATAGCGGTGTATCTGACACATTGTTAGCGAATGTGCCGCCGTCATCGCAGGCAAGCCAGCTCCCACAGTTGGGGCTGATTACAGATTCAGTAGCGCCAGGCGCTCGCGCACGGACGCCTCGATACCCGCTTCATCCAGCCCGCATTCAGCCAGCATCTGCGCCGGCTTGGCGTGTTCGACGTATACATCTGGCAAGCCCAGGTGCAGCACCGACTTGAGGATGTTCTCCCGCGCCAGGAACTCACTGACCGCCGCACCGGCGCCGCCCATGATGGCGTTCTCTTCGACGGTCACCAGCAGCTCATGGCTGGCGGCAATTTCGCGTACCAACGCTTCATCCAGTGGCTTGACGAACCGCATGTCGACCACGGTGGCGTCGATCTTCTCGGCGACTTTCAAGGCTTCAGCCAGTTGCACGCCAAACACCAGGAACGCAGTTTTGCTGCCTTGGCGACGCACGATGCCTTTACCGATTTCGATCGGCTCCAGGTCTTTTTCGATCACGGCGTTCGGGCCGGTGCCGCGCGGGTACCGCACAGCGGCCGGGCCGTTGTACAGGTGGCCGGTGCTGAGCATCTTGCGCAGTTCGTTCTCGTCGCTCGGGGTCATCACCAGCATGCCGGGGATGCAGCGCAGGTACGACAGGTCGAAACTGCCCGCATGGGTCGGGCCGTCTTCGCCCACCAGGCCGGCACGGTCGATGGCGAACAGCACGTCGAGGTTCTGCACCGCCACATCGTGAACCAATTGGTCATAACCGCGTTGCAGGAAGGTGGAGTAGATCGCCACCACCGGCTTGGCGCCTTCGCAGGCCATGCCGGCCGCGAAGGTCACGGCGTGTTGCTCGGCAATCGCCACGTCGAAGTAACGCAGCGGGAAACGCTCGCTGAACGCCACCAGGTCGGAGCCTTCCTTCATCGCCGGGGTAACACCCACCAGACGCGGGTCGGCGGCGGCCATGTCGCATAGCCATTCGCCAAACACCCCGGAATACTTCGGCCCGCTGGCCTTTTTCGGCGCGGCGGCGGGAGCGTCCAGGGGTTCGAGCTTAGTGATCGCGTGGTAACCAATCGGGTCGACTTCCGCCGGAGCGAAACCTTTGCCTTTCTTGGTGACGATATGCAGGAACTGCGGGCCCTTGAGGTCGCGCATGTTGCGCAACGTCGCGATCAGGGTCGGCAGGTCGTGGCCGTCGATAGGGCCGATGTAGTTCCAGCCCAGCTCTTCGAACAGGGTGCCGGGTACCAGCATGCCCTTGGCATACTCTTCGGTGCGGCGCGCAATTTCCCATGCGCCAGGCAGACGCGACAGCACTTTCTTGCTGCCTTCGCGCATGCTGGCGTAGGTACGGCTGGAGAGGATCTTCGCCAGATAATTGGACAGGCCACCCACGTTGCGCGAAATCGACATGTCGTTGTCGTTTAGGATCACCAACATGTTGGCGTCCACTTCCGGCGCATGGTTCAGCGCTTCGAAGGCCATGCCGGCGGTCAGCGCGCCATCACCAATCACCGCAATCGCCTTGCGCTCACTGCCTTGCAGGCGGGCGGCAATCGCCATGCCCAGTGCTGCACTGATGGACGTGCTGGAGTGGCCGACGCCAAAGGTGTCGTACTCGCTCTCGGCACGGCGTGGGAAGGCGGCCAGGCCGTCCTTCTGGCGCAGGCTGGCCATGCGCTCGCGACGGCCGGTGAGGATTTTATGCGGATACGCCTGGTGGCCCACGTCCCACACCAGCCGGTCGTCCGGGGTGTCGAACACGTAATGCAAGGCGATGGTCAGCTCGATCACGCCCAGCCCGGCGCCAAAATGCCCACCGGTCTGGCCGACCGTGTAGAGCAATTCCAGGCGCAGCTCATCGGCCAGGGTTTCCAGCTCGGCTTCACCCAGTCGACGCAGGCCGTCCGGCGTGGCAGCACGGTCGAGCAGGGGCGTAGACGGGCGTTTGCGGGGAATCTCTTGAAACGTCGTGGGCATCAGGCGAATCGTTATAGGTATAGAAGAGGCGGCAGTTTACCTCAAGCCGTGCAAACTGCCCACGCAGAGGGCCGAACTTGGCCGATATGCAGCGCAAATGGCCGCGGCTGTCAGTGGCGACGTTCGACGATATACCGCGCCAGGTCACGCAGTGGCTCGGCCGCCGCGTCGAAAGGTCGCAGGGCATCCAGAGCCTGGTCACGCAGCTCGATGGCATAGGCCTTGGCGGCTTGCAGCCCCAGCAAGGCAGGATAAGTCGGCTTGTCACGTGCGATATCGGCGCCCTGGCGTTTACCGAGGGTGGCGGTGTCGCTTTCCACGTCGAGGATATCGTCCTGTACCTGGAAGGCCAGGCCGACAGCGCGAGAATAGGTCTGCAGCGCCGCTAATTGCTCGGCGTCGGCACGGCCACTGGCCAGGGCGCCCAGTTGCACGGCGGCCTCAATCAGCGCACCGGTCTTGTGGCGATGCATGTGTTCGAGGGCTTTTTGATCGAGCTTGAGGCTGACCGAGCCCATGTCGATGGCCTGCCCGCCGACCATTCCAGCCGGGCCCGCTGCATGGGCCAGGGCGGTGACCATGCGCAAGCGGATCTCGGCGTTGACGCTGCTTAGCGTCGGGTCCAGCAATGCGCTGAACGCCAGGCTCTGCAAGCCATCTCCGGCCAGAATTGCATAGGCCTCATCGAAGGCTTTGTGGGTGGTGGGCTGGCCGCGACGCAAATCATCGTCGTCCATTGCCGGTAAGTCGTCATGCACCAGGGAATAGGCGTGGATCAACTCGACCGCACAGGCCGCGCCATTCGCCTCGGCTGCCGGCGCCCCGAGAGCTTCGCAGGCGGCATAGGCCAGCAACGGGCGCACCCGCTTGCCGCCATTCATCACGCTGTAGCGCATGGCTTCATAGAGGCGCGTCATTTCCGGGCTTGGCGCAACAAACAGGGGCTCCAGCGCGGCATTCACCCGGGCTTGGCTACTGGCTTGGTATGCGCTGATCATTCCGGCTGTTCCGCATCGAAAGGCTCTTCGGCCAACTCCCCGTCACGCTCCAGCAACACCTGGACCTTCTGCTCCGCCTGCGCCAACGCGCTCTGACAGTCGCGGGTCAGGCCGATGCCTTGCTCAAACGCTGTCAACGAGTCTTCCAGCGACAACTCGCCGTTCTCCAGACGCTCGACCAGGGCTTGCAGGTCGGCGAGGGATTGTTCGAAATCGAGTGCAACTTTTTTGCGGGCCATGGCGGCAATTCCGGTAGACGGTAAACCGGCGCGACACTAGCAGACATGGGGGATTGGGGCAAATGAGTGGCGCACACACGGTGATGTGAGCCGATTGATGGTTTTATTCGGCTCACCCCATGAGCCGATTAGCGACCTTATTCGGCTCACCGAGTCTCAGCTTGCCTTCGTGGCGACCCAGCACTCCCCCTGCGCCGCTTTCAATTGGGCCTCGAAGACCAATAAACCCTGATGCATATTCTGCAATGCCACAATTTGCATGGCTAACGCTTGCTTCTTATTGGCGATGGCTTGGTCAGCCTTGTCCCAGGGAAGCGCATCACCCTCGTACCCCTGCAAAATCTCCTGTAATTCCTTGAGCTTGAACCCCAGCTGTTGCGCGCACTTTATAAACAGCAGCCGCTCGACACTCTGCTCGGTATAAACGCGATAACCGCCCCGACGCGCAGGCGCTGGCATCAGCCCGATTGCCTCATAGTGACGAATCGCCTTGATGGTCGTGCCGGACAACTGCGCGGCTTTGCCGATGTACATGAAAACTCCCTTTTTCAAATAGTGCGCCGGCCTGTTTCAGCCACTTGGCCCGCTGCGTCAGCGAAGAGCCCAGCACCGGCCCCAACAGCAGCGTCTTGCTCGTCGCGATGCCGCACAGCGCCAGCGTGGTGCGCCGCATTTGGTGGATGGCCGGCATGCGATAAACCCAGCGGTAATACCACGGCGGCGTGTCGAGGGTCACTAACAAGTGCGCGGTTCGGCCCTTTAGCAGCTTGTCTGGGAATGCCTTGCCTGCGCGGTACTTGAAGGCAAAGCCGGGGAGGAAAACGCGGTCGATAAAGCCCTTCATCAGTGCCGGGATACCGCCCCACCAGACAGGGAAAACCCAGGCCAGATGCTCGGCCCAAAGGATGTCGGCTTGGGCGCTGAGCAAGTCAGGTTCCAGCGCTTGAACCTGGGTGTAAGCATGATGAAGGATGGGGTCGAACCTGAGATCACCCAGGCGCAGGACGCGGACTTCGTGACCGGCCGTTTTAGCAGCGTGGATATAAGTGTGCGCGAGGGCGGAACAAAAGCTATCGGCGGACGGGTGGCCGAGAATGACCAGAATGCGCTGACTCATGGTGATAAGTTCTGAGAAAAGGGCATTCAGGGTAGGGGGTGCCGTATAGGGGAGAGTCAAGTGCCAGCAGGACCTTTCTGTGAGGTACGCAGGACCCTTCCTGAACTGTTCTCGAATGCTTGTGACGGTACTGTCGGCTGGCTAGCCTGCCGAAAACACCAGAGTAAAAAAGGCATGAGCGAAACTTCTATCGGGTTGATCGCGCCTCCTGAGGGCTACGGCGATTGGCTGACAGACCTCAAGGGCCGTATCCATCAGGCGCAACAGCGCGCATCAATTGCCGTTAATCGTGAGCTGGTGCTGCTCTACTGGCAGCTCGGTCACGATATTTTGGCGCGTCAGCACGCTCAAGGTTGGGGTAGTAAAGTGATCGACCGCCTTGCGCAAGATCTGCGGGCGGCCTTTCCTGACATCAAGGGTTTTTCGCCGCGCAATCTGAAATACATGCGTGCTTTTGCCGAGGCGTGGCCGGATTCGGAATTTGTGCAACAGGCTGCTGCACAATTGCCTTGGGGCCACAACGTGGTGCTGCTCGATAAGCTTCCCGGCCCCGAAACTCGTCGTTGGTGCATCATCCAGGCCTTAAAACATAACTGGTCGCGCAACACACTGGTGATGCACATTGAAAATCGCCTGCTGGAGCGCAGTGGCAAGGCCGTCAGCAACTTCGAAAGCCATCTGCCCAAAGCGCAATCCGACCTGGCGCGCGAATCCCTCAAAGACCCGTACCGCTTTGATTTCCTCAGCCTGGGCCAGAATGCACAAGAGCGCGAAATCGAAAACGCCCTGATCAAGCATGTCACTGACTTCTTGTTGGAGTTGGGCGCAGGTTTTGCCTTCGTTGGCCGGCAAGTGCTGCTGAATGTAGGCGGCGATGAGTTCTTCATCGACCTGTTGTTCTATCACCTGAAGCTGCGTTGCTATGTGGTGATCGAACTCAAGGCAGGCAAGTTCAAGCCCGAGCATCTGGGCAAATTGAGCTTCTATCTTGCGGCGGTGGATGCCGAGATAAAGCACCCACAGGATGGCCCGACTATCGGCCTCTTGTTGTGCAAGGGTAAAAATGAAGTGGTGGCTGAATACGCACTGCGCGATAACAACCGGCCTATTGGTGTGGCGCAATATCAACTGATGGAGTCTTTGCCAGCCGAACTGCAATCGAGCTTGCCTAGCATCGAGCAAATCGAGCGAGAGTTGGCGGGGTAGGCTGGGTCTTTTCGGTGGCTGAAAAATGTAAGGAAAAATCTCACGCGTGAGCTATTGAGTACCTTGCGGATTGCCTGTAGATTTTCTCACGCGTGAGTTTTTCACAGCGAGGTCAGTACCATGAACAGCAGCTCTCCATCGAGCCCATCAACTGGGCCCGATACCGATTCAACAAGCCTCAAGGGAGAGCGCTTGAAGCCGTCCGCAAAAAAGCCGTCGAGCTTTTACATGAAGCAGATGCGTGCGGGGCTGGCGGCGGCCGGTTATGTGAAACACGAGACTTGGGTGCTTCCCGAAAACCGAAGCCTGCTCAAGCAAATGGAGAAACAGCTACGCCAACCGATCCTGGCTGGCTCATTCATGTCGGAGAATTTCATGAGCGCAGGTACTAACTGGAATATCGATCGCCTCTTCAGTGCTCTTCAGGCGCTGGATGACGTGACGTCCCATGACATTACGCTTTCTCTCGTCCAAGGCTCCGAGTCCAGCATCAAGCTGGAAATGAACGACTTTGGTGGCTTGCCGATTTACATCGCGGTGGTGGGCGAGCAAATCATCGTGGATACCGTCCTGGTCGACGCCGAGTCCATCAACGACGTGCCGGCCTTCAATGACGCCGTGCTGCGCAGCCGGGAGATGTTCCCGTTGTCGTCGATCGGTATCGAGTCCATGCCGAACGGGCAGGTGGTTTACAACATGTTCGGTGCGCTCAGCTCCGACTCCAGCCTGACCAACATCGTGACCGAGGTGAAAACCCTGGTTGATAACGTGCAGCGCGCCAGCGAAGCCTTCGAACGTTTCTTCATTTAATTATTCGGGAAAACCCAATGACTCAGTCCATCTGGAGCAAATTGTTCACCGCGTTGCGTGGCGGTGCCAGCGAAGTCGGCGAATCGATCGTCGACCAACAGGCCCTGCGCATCCTTGACCAGGAAATTCGCGATGCAGACAGCGCCTTGGCCAACGCCAAGCGTGAGCTGGTGAGCATCATGGCCAAGCACAAACTGGCGGCTGATCGTGTTGGCGAGTACGACGCCAAGATCAAAGACCTGGAATCCAAGGCGATGGCCGCTATCCAGGCCAACCGTGAAGACCTCGCCCTGGAAGTGGCCGAAGCCATTTCGACCCTGACCAACGAGCGGGACGTTGAGCAAAAGCAGACCACCGAGTTCGGTGGGTACGCTGAGAGCATGCGCAAAGACATCACCAAGGCCGAAAGCCGCATCAAAAGCCTGCGCCAGCAAGTGGACATGGCCAAGGCTCGCGACAGCGTGCAAAAGGCCCAGGTCAGTGCCTCCATTGCCAGCGGCGGTGCCAACGGCAAGCTGGAAACCGCCGTCGGTACGCTCAATCGCTTGCAGGCCAAACAGCAACAACGCGCCGCTGAGCTGCAAGCCCAGGATGAGCTGGCTGAAGCGTCGACGGGGACAGACCTGGAACGCAAACTGCGCGATGCCGGCATCACGCCGAACGAAGGCAGTGCCAATGCGATTCTGGAGCGTCTGAAGCAAAAGTCGGCTGAGTAATCAACGCAGGTCAGTTAAGCCTGCAACTCTGTGGGGAGGGAGCTTGCTCCCGCTGGGCTGCGCAGCAGTCCTGTTTTTGGGGCCGCTTCGCGCCCCAGCGGGAGCAAGCTCCCTCGCCACAGTCGCAGTGCTCTTCTTTTGTATGTTGAGGTCAGGATGAACGCCTTGAAGGGTTTCAAGACAATCGCAGGCCTGGCCCTCTTCATGGTCGCGCTGCAACTGCTCAATGTGGCGACCGGTTACAGCCTCATGGCATTCGGGCTGATCCCTAGAACGGTGCAGGGTCTGTTCGGCATACTCTCCTCGCCGTTTTTGCACGCCTCCTTCGCTCACCTGAGCGCCAACCTGATTGCCTTTTTGGTCTTGGGCTCTCTGGTCATCATCGAAGGGGTCAACCGGTTCATCGCCGTCAGTGCCATCGTCATTCTGCTGGGCGGCTTGTTGGTCTGGCTGTTCGGTTTTTCAGGCGTACACGTCGGCGCCAGCGGCTGGGTGTTCGGGCTATGGGCCTATCTGCTGTCTCGCGCCTGGTTTCACAGAAGCTGGGGCAACCTGCTAACAGCCGCTGTTGTGGCTTTGCTGTATGGCGGACTGGTCGTGGGCTTCCTTCCGCGGCAGGGCGTTTCCTTCGAAGGGCATCTGTTTGGTGCGCTCGCCGGATTTATTGCAGCCAAGGTACTTCTATCCACGCCGCGCAGCGGGTTTAATGCCGGGTGAACGCACTTGAGCATCCAGACGTCGAGGCGATGCTGTCGTCAGGATTCAAGTACCCAGGGAGCCAGGGGCTAAATGTCGATTTTCCTACTGCTACGCATGTACGCCTCGTCCCTCTTTCATCGCTTCGGTTGGGCAGGCCTGATCGTTGCCTTGGGTGTCCACCTGAGCACCGCTTACCTGGGCCTGGTGTTGCTGGGCGAACAACACCTCACCGCTGCCGCCACGTTTATCTACTTCTATCTCACCACCACACTCACCGTCGGCTATGGCGACCTCGCGCCGCAGACGTCTGCTGGGCGAATTTTCGTGGCGGCCTGGGTCATGCTCGGGGGCATTGCGCTGCTCACGGCAGCCATCGGCAAAACCACCAGCAGTGTTATCGATGCATGGAGAAAGGGCATGAAGGGCAAAGGTGATTTCACCGGCAAGGTCGGCCATACCGTGCTGATCGGCTGGGAGGGCGCGTCCAGCGAGCGGGTGATTGAGTTGTTGCTGCAAGACGAAACCTCGAACGACAACCTGATCGTGATCTGCGATTGCAGCCTTGAAGAAAACCCGATGCCGGGCAAAGCAGCGTTCATCCGCGGCGAAAGCCTGTCTTCCACCGCACTGTTGCTGCGTGCCGGTGTGCCCGGTGCCGAGCGTGTGCTGGTGCGGACCCCGTCTGATGACCTGACGCTGGCCACCGTGCTGGCGGTGAATCAACTGAGCCCCGTCGGGCATGTGGTCGCCCACTTCAACGAAAGTGAAATCGCTGCACTGGCCAGCTCCTACGCCCCGCGCCTGGAATGCACGTCCAGCATGGCGATCGAAATGCTGGTGCGCGCCTCTCAGGATCCGGGCTCGTCGGTGGTCATCAATGAGTTGCTGTGCGTGGGGCAGGGCGCCACCCAGTACCTGATGAAATTGCCCGACGCCTTTGAGGCAACGTTCGGCGAGCTGTACACGCAGATGAAGGAGCGCCACAACGCCACCCTCATTGGCTATCGCGCCAAAGGTGTTCAGCAGCCGTCGATCAACCCGCCCAGTGCCACAGCGGTCAAAGGCGGCGAACTCTTCTACATCGCTTCCACTCGCCTTAAGGAAATCTTTCATGGGATGGCTTAAACAGTTGATGGGGCTTGAGGCCCCAAAAGCCACTACCGACTCGAGCCGAACCGCCAGCCCAAGCCTGCCCGCCACCGGCCCTTTGGGCCTGGCGCCGGGCAAGGGCGTGATGTTTGACACGACTCTGAAATTGCTGCTCGATGAAAAAACCAACGTGGTGATCCCCGGCTCCCAGGAAATCTGGAGCAACGGCACCATCGACCTCGGCCAGTCCACCTGGCTGTCGCGCTATTACATGAACGACGAAGATTATTGGTTGCAGGTGCACACCACCGGCCAGATAGCGGGCCAGGTCGAGTCAGTGATTCTGTTCAACTACCTGAGTTACGTCACCATCAGCAGTGAAGCGGAACTGAGCAGGCTTGCGGGCCCACAAAGCCTGATCGGTTTGCCGACCTACACCCACGACGGCGTCGAGTTCTTCCGGGAGTGGGGCAGCGAAGATGGCCAGACTGAATTGGTGGCGATGAGCGAACAGGTCATCAGCCCAGAAGCCACCTACAGCATCGAGCACCGTTCGATGCTATACGCCCGCGACACCGGCTTGACCGACCGCCGAGAGTTCCTGCTGTTCTCCGTCGAAGAAGATGCCGAAGGCACCATCAGCCTGAGCACATCCCTAGGCATTTCGCTGTACACCACCGACCTGACTACGCTCTAAAAAAAGGAAGCCGTCCATGCTAGAAGCACTCTCCATCTCCCTCAACAAAGCTGCGGTGCTCGGCTTTGTCCTCTACATCCTGGGGGCTGCGGTACTGTTCGCGCTGTTCCAGTTCATCTACACCCGCATCACCCCGCACAAGGAGTTCGAACTGATCCGTGCGGGCAACACCTCCGCAGCGGTCGCCCTGGGCGGTGCCATCGTCGGTTTCGCCATTCCGGCCAGCAATGTGATTGCCTACTCGATCAACGTTCTCGACTTCATCGTCTGGGCCGTGATCGCCGCCGTCGTCCAACTGCTGGCGTTCCTGCTGACCAGCCTGGTGCTCAAGGGCACGTCCGAGCGCATCAAGAAGGGCGAACTGGCGGCCGGTATCTACGTGGCCGCGGTGGCCATCAGCGTCGGCATGCTGAATGCCGCGTGCATGACGCCCACCTCGAACTGATTGCCCACGGAGCTCCCGATGAAACGAAGCAAGTACGTCCAGCTGTCGCTGGCAGCGTCGGTCGCCATGGCGATATCCGGCTGTGGCCCAACGGAAAAAACCTACGACCTGCAAAAGAAGTACAACTTCCAATCGGTACAGCAATGCGCCGATGAGAAACTTCCGGTAGACGTCTGCTCGGACGCCTACATGACGGCCATGGCCGAGCATCGCCGCATTGCGCCGGTGTATGACAGCCAGGCCGATTGCGACGCCGACTTTGTCGCTGACTGGTGCCAGCAAGACTCCACCGGCAAATTCATCCCGCGCTTGGGCGGTTTCGAACTGACCGCCGAAGGCCAGGTGACCCAATCCCAAGTCGACGCTGCCAATGCGCAAGCGGCCAACGCTCAGGCCAGCGGCGGCTCAGGCTTCTCCACCAGCAGCCTGCTGACCGGCTTGCTGATCGGCAACATGCTGAGCAACAACCGCAACAGCTACCGTTCCGAGCCGGTGTACCGCTACCGCGATGATCGCGGCAACTACGGTAACTCGACGCTCAACCAACGCGTGTCCAATGGCGCGACCTTTGGCCGTTCCAACCAAGCCCGCTACGGCAGCAGCAATTACACCAGCACGCTGCGATCTTCACCTAAGTCGAGCTCGGTTTCATCGGCCACCTCCCGCGGCGGCTTCGGCAGCAAAGCCAGCGCACGCAGCGGCTGGGGCGGCGGGTCGAGCAGCTAAGGAAACCGGCCATGAAGAAGATCCAATGCGCAGAGCGTCATGACTGGAAACACACCGCCGAGAGCCTCGGCTTCCTGTTCCATACCATCGACGGCGAACCCTACTGGGACGAAAGCGCGTACTACCAGTTCACGCTCAAGCAAATCGAGCGCGACCTCGAAGACCCGACCACCGAGCTCCATGACATGTGCATGGACCTCGTCGCCCGCGTGGTCCACAGCGAAGAACTGCTTGAACGCCTGAGCATCCCCGCGCCTTTCTACGACATGATCCGAACCTCATGGCTCGAAGGCCACCCGCACCTTTACGGGCGCATGGACTTCTCCTACAACGGCAGCGGGCCCGCCAAGTTGCTGGAGCTCAACTACGACACCCCCACCAGCCTCTACGAAGCAGCCGCGTTTCAGTGGGGCTGGCTGGAACAATGCATCGAACGCGGCCTGCTGCCCAAGCACGCCGACCAGTTCAATAGCATCGACACCAAACTGCACCAGGCCTTCGCGCAACTGCAGGTCAACCAGCCGTTCTACTTCGCCTCGATGAAAGACTCGATCGAAGACAAAGGCACCACCGACTACCTGCGCCTGGTCGCTGAAAAGGTCGGCATCGAATCGCGCCACATCGACATCGAAGACATCGGCCTGAACAGCGAAGGCCGCTTCGTCGACCTTGAAGATCGCTGGATTCCCCACCTGTTCAAACTGCACGCCTGGGAGTTCATCTTCCACGAACCCTTTGGTGCCGCGATTGCCCAGAGCGACACACAGTTCTTCGAGCCCGCGTGGAAATCCATTATTTCCAACAAAGGCATCCTGCCGCTGCTGTGGGAATTCAACAAAGGCCACCCCAACCTGCTCGCGTCCCACCTGGACACCGACCCAGGCAAAGCCGTGCCAAAAGGCTGGGTGCGCAAGCCGTTCTTCTCCCGTGAAGGCGCCAACATCGAACTGCAAACCGCCGAAGGCCTGACCGTAAAAGAAGACGGCCCCTACACGGATGCGCCCTTCATCCTTCAAGAGTTCGCACCGCTGCCAAAATTTGGTGACAGCTACACGCTGATCGGCTCTTGGGTCATTGGCGACCAGGCCGCCGGCATCGGTGTGCGCGAGGACAATAGCTTGATCACCAAGGATTCAAGCCGGTTTCTGCCGCACTTGATCCTGGATTAGGGACGTCTGACGGGTTCGTTCCCACGCTCCGCGTGGTAACGCATCCAGTGACGCTCTGCGTCACCCGCACGCCTCTCAATCTACACCCATAAAAAAGCCTGCCTTTTCAGGCAGGCTCAATACGGAGCATGGCAGTCTTAGCTCTGGCGAGCAGACAGGGCCGAGTAGCTGTTCATCAAATTGCGGTAGTTAGGAATCCGCTGGGACAACAGATTCCCCAGCCCTTCGATATCGTTGCGCCAGTCGCGGTGCAACTCACACGCCACCGAGAACCAGTTCATCAACTGTGCACCGGCCTGTGTCATCCGGCTCCACGCCGCCTGCTGCACCGTGGTGTTGAACGTGCCCGACGCATCCGTCACCACAAACACCTCAAACCCTTCTGCCAGCGCCGACAATGTCGGGAACGCCACACACACATCCGTCACCACACCGGCAATGATGATCTGCTTACGCCCGGTGGCCTTGATCGCCTTGACGAAATCCTCGTTGTCCCAGGCATTGATCTGACCAGGGCGAGCGATATACGGCGCGTCCGGGAACATCTCCTTCAACTCCGGCACCAGCGGGCCGTTAGGGCCTTGCTCAAAGCTGGTGGTGAGGATGGTCGGCAAGTTGAAGAATTTGGCCAGGTCAGCCAGGGCCAGCACGTTGTTCTTGAACTCGTTGGGAGAGAAGTCCTGCACCAGGGAGATCAGGCCGGTTTGGTGGTCGACCAGCAGAACAATGGCGTCGTCTTTGTTCAAGCGGTTGTAGGTTGTAGTGCTCATGGTTGAATCCTTTTTTGTTTAGGTTGGTTGGGCGTTGCGTTCAACATGGACACAGATTAATGGGTGGGTGACGAGGGATAAATCGGGTGGGAGGAGTCTTACTGTCAACTTAAAGTGGACAATGGTTGACGCCCGATTTCAGGCCTCCGGGTTGCTGTGCAGAACAGGAGTGAATTGCCTGATTTTGAGTAGCCAGCAGGTCCGATCCCTTTCATTTGCAGGACGTTTCCGAGAAAATCCCAACCGCTTGCGCCAGTGGAATTGGGTGTCTAGGCTGCTGACCGTCACTGCTAATTCAGTGATCGGGTTTAGTCGCCCGGACCTCGCTAGGCGCACGCGCCATCCCAAAGACAGGTGTCTTCTTGCCTGCACTTTATGGTGGCTGTGCGCAGGGCACCCTCGGGTGCGCCGGTGCCTAGCGGCCGGTCGACTAACCTGCGTACAGCCGCCACCTCTGCTCGTTTAGTCGCGAAAGGACGGTGGTAGTCACTTACTGCTAGGAGTTTTGCTATGGATAACGTTTGTTCAGATACGCTGTCGTCACACCTGACCAACCCCTTCACGGTCAATGAAGAACTGAGCTTCGAGGATGCCTGGGTGCAGGTGGCTGAGCTGCTGCATTGTGCGCTGGCTACGTCGCAAGTGATCAGCGAGTCAGTGGCTGCACCACAGAGGGCGGTAATGCACTTGGTGGAGATGGCGAAGATGGTGGCGGATAGGGCGGTGGAGTGTTTGCAGCCTAGGTGATATGACGTCGCCTGTTCGGTTTTGATCGTCCAGGCGACTTATTCACGATTTCCTTAATTTCGGCTCAGAAATAGGGCTTGAATTCGTTGCTGTCGCGAATCAGCAACTGCATCAGCTTTGGATGAATGAACAGTTTTTCCTTTCCGACCTGAACCTCTTGCAGAACATCAATGGAGACCAGCTCTTTGAGGTAGCGAGAAGCAGCCTGGCGCTGAGCGATCTGCTTGTCGACGACGTTGCTAATACGGCAATAGGGCTGCTCAAAAATCACGTCCACCAATTCGCGTGAGTAGGTTTTCGGCAAACGTTCGCGAACAAATTGGCTGGTGTGCTCGGACAGGCTGCGAATGGCGGCAATTTTTGCACTGGTCCAGCGAGCGGTTTCTTCCACGGCAGTAAGCATGTACAGCAGCCAGGGCTCCCAGGCCTGTTCGCGTGTGACATCAAGCAGTAGTCGATAGTAATCGGCTCTATGCGCAATGATGAAATGACTAAGGTAAAGAATCGGTAGATTCAACAGACCTTCCTGGATCAGATACAGGGTGTTTAGCACGCGCCCGGTACGACCGTTGCCGTCTGTGAATGGATGAATAGCCTCGAACTGATAGTGTCCGACAGCCATGCGAACCAGCGGGTCGAGGTCTGTCTCGTTGTGTAGAAAACGTTCCCAGTTGGTGAGCAAGTCGCGTAAGCGATCTTCGCCCTCTGGTGGGGTATAGATGATTTCTCCGGTCCGATCATTGGCTAGCTGGACGCCTGGCACTCGACGGATGTCCATGTCTACACCCTTGAGCGTTCGACAGATCTCTACTGCTGTGCCGGTAGAGAGTGGACGTTCAGCCAGAGACTGGAAACCGTTATGTAGAGCCTTGCGGTACCGGAGGGCTTCTTTGGTCGCGGGATCTGCATGATTGGCGCAATCCTGGGCATGCTGAAAGAGTAAATCTGTAGTAGTGACAATACTTTCGATCTCGGAGCTGTCCTTGGCTTCCAGCAGCGGGATCGTATTGATCAGCATCGTCTGGTTAGGAATCAGCTCGGCTGCTTGTTTCAATTCGGCCAAGGCTGCTCGAGCTTCGATGCAGCGTTTGAGGACTGCTCGGGTTTCCAGTTCTGCCTTTGGCGGCAAGGGTGGAAGCTGGTTATAGGGTCTATCCGCCTGCCAAGGCCGTTGGGGGTTAGTCATGGGCGCACGCTCACTAGGACGTCCAGTTAAAGGTAAGGCCGCTTTTATAAGCGCCCTTGTCATGTCGCTAGTGTAAGCCTGCGTGCATAACGTGTCGTTATTTTTGTATTTTTGCGACATGTTTCATCCTCGCGTCGCTGTTGGCGACATGTTGGATATCGATCAGGTCGCTGACTATTTGGGTGAAGCAATGAAGAAGGGGTAATACACCTAGATTGCGTCGAGTCATTTTGATATTGCTGGAGCCCACTGGCCTTTGAATGGCTGCCTATTGCACCAGAGACATGTTCAGGGGGGGCAGAGTGGATCTTTAAGGCTACGTGATTGATGTTTAAGGGGGGGGATTATAAAAAGCCGGCTTGTGGCCGGCTTCTCGGGGACTGCCTCAGCTTGTTTTTGACAAGCCTCACCAGCCTTCAAATCGCTCAGCCCACATTGCGTCGGGCTGAATAGTAGGGCATCCGCGGGAACTCCTCCGCTTCGCCAGCAGGGAGTCAGCTAGAAGCGACCCCTGCCAAATGTGCGGCGCATGATACTCACATTCGCTTCAGTTGCCCACCTCCGGTTCCGATTTAGAGCCTTCCCAGCCCAGCAGGTGTTCATCCAGTGGCACCGGTGGGCGGCGGTTGTTGAGGGTGGACCACCAGAATACCCAGCCGACGATCTTGAAGCTTTGCTCGAAGCGTTCCTCGTGGTTGAGGTATTCGTCCGGGTGTTCGCTGGCGTTGTGGCTGCGCAGGCGCAGGCCGCCGCCAGGGCGGTTGTAGAGGTATTTGATGCGCAGCATGCCGTCGTGTTCGACGGCGTAGATTTCACCGTCGATGATTTGGGTACGGCCTCGGTCGATGGCGAGGGTGGAGACTTGTTGGATGATGTCGACCATGTAGGCGCCTATCGCGCGGTCGGGGTTTACGTTGAGTGTTTCCAGGCTGTGCAGGGAGACGCGGATGCGTTCGGTTGAGGTGAAGGTGGGGTGGAGGGGGATCTCCACGTCGGTTTTTTCCGGGCGGCAGGCGGGGCCTGTGAGGTATTTGCCTGTGTCTTCGCGGGCGGTTGCAATCCTTGCGGTGGGGCCTTCCAACAGGTAGTTGGCGGGCGGGTGTTTGGGGCCTTTGCCGTCGCTTAACCAGCGACTTGAGACGCACAGCAACTCTGCGATCTCGTTGAGTCGGCCCATGGGGACCCCGCGTTTGAACCAGTTGTTCACGTGCTGAGGCGTGACGCCGCGGTTCTTGGCGAAGTCGGAGGCGGAAAGATGAACTTCCCGTAGTAGCGCTTTTAAACGATCACCTGATGTATTCATAAACGCAGAGTTTACTGGCCGGAAAGTCTAATCAAATAAACCATGCGTTGATTTGCGGTTGTAGGATTTGGCTTAGTTGTGGCCGGATCTTTCAGGTGTGCAACTTAGTTAAACGCTGCAAATAAACATTGAACTTGATGTTTAATTCGGCCCATAAAAAAGCCCCGAATTAACGGGGCTTTTTAATTGCCGTGGCAATGAGGCGCGGGTATCAGCCTTTGTAGGCGGCAACCGACTTCATGATCTCGGCGCGGGCGGCGTCTGCGTTGCCCCAACCGTCGATCTTCACCCACTTGCCTTTTTCGAGGTCTTTGTAGTTCTCGAAGAAGTGCTTGATCTGTTCCAGCAACAGTGGCGGCAGGTCGGTGTATTCCTTCACGTCCACGTACAGCTGGGACAGCTTGTCGTGTGGCACTGCGATGACTTTGGCATCGCCGCCGCCGTCGTCGGTCATGTTCAGGATGCCGACTGGGCGTGCGCGGATAACCGAGCCTGGGGTGACCGGGTAAGGGGTCACGACCAGCACGTCGAGGGGGTCACCGTCGTCAGCCAGGGTGTTAGGGATAAAACCGTAGTTGGCCGGGTAGAACATCGGGGTGGCCATGAAACGGTCAACGAACAGGCAGTCGCTGTCTTTGTCGATTTCGTATTTGATCGGCGCGTGGTTGGCCGGAATTTCGATGGCGACGTAGATGTCGTTCGGCAGGTCTTTGCCAGCCGGAATCTTGCTGTAGCTCATTGGGCGTTGCCCCCGTTAGTTGGCCATATGACATGGCCGGATTGGCCTAAAAGTGGCGGCGATTATAGGCATATTCTGACGCCGATGCCATGCGCTAAGCGTCGTACGGTCATTCGCCCTGTGGCGCGTAGCGCAGGTCGCTGGCTTGCAGTTGGGTCAGGCGGGCCAGGGGATCCTGGCGATAAAAGCGGCTGAGTTGGGCGTACACCTGTGGATAACTGTTGACCAGTAAATCCGGGGCGCTGAAGAAATACTCGCTGGTGACGGCAAAGAACTCCGCCGGGTTTTCCGCAGCGTAAGGGTCTATCTCGGTCTCGGCGTCCGGGTTGGCGTCCAACTGGCGATTGAGGTCATCGAAGGCGCCTTGCATGACGCTGGCCCAATCCTGCACGCGCATGTCGTGGTGCAGCGGCGGCAGGCCGTTGGCGTCGCCGTTGAGCATGTCCAGCTTGTGCGCTAGTTCGTGGATGACCAGGTTGTAGCCTTCCCATTGGCCGCTGGCGAGCACGCCGGGCCAGGCGAGGATCACCGGGCCCTGTTGCCAGGCTTCGCCGCTGTGTTCGCCGTCCCACTCGTGTTCGACGCCGCTGGCATCGCGATGGCGTTGTGGGCTGAGGAAGTCGTCGGGGTACAGCACGATCTCATGAAAGCCTTGGTACCAGTCGAGGTCGCCCAGGTTCATCAGCGGCAGTTGCGCCTGGGCGGCGAGCAGCAGGCGTTGTTCCTGGTGCAGTTCGACGCCAGGCAGGGCGGTGAGGTGTTTTTCGCTGAGGAACACCACGCAGGCTTCGCGTAGCCACTGATCTTGCTCCGGCGTGATGCCGTCGAGGAAGGTCAGGTGGTGGCGCACCCGTTGCCAGATGTCATCGGCAATCGGGTGCTTGGCCAGCAGGCGCCGGCGACGCCAGGCGCTGAAGGACCACACGGGCAATCAGTGCGGGTTGGCTTCGGAGGACGTGCGGCCAAAGCGGCTGCGCACTACGCCAATAATCATCGGCACCAGGGACAGCAGAATGATGAACACCACCAGCAGCGACAGGTTCTTCTTGATAAAAGGCACGTTGCCGAAGAAGTAACCCAAGGTCACCAGGCCGCCGACCCACAGGATGGTGCCCAGTACGCTGAAGCCGAAGAAGCGTGGATACGGCATCTTGGCCACGCCCGCGACGAACGGCGCGAAGGTACGCAGGATCGGCAGGAAGCGCGCCAGCGTCACGGTCTTGCCGCCGTGCTTGTCGTAGAAGTCGTGGGTCTTTTGCAGGTAGTCGCGGCGGAAGATCTTGGAGTTCGGGTTGCTGAACAAGCGCTCGCCCGCCGTTCGTCCGATCACATAGTTGGTGCTGTCGCCGAGGATGGCCGCCAGCATCAGCAGGCCGGCCAGCAGGACTGGGTCCATACCGCCGCCGGCCGCGACGGCACCGGCAATGAACAGCAAGGAGTCGCCTGGCAGGAAGGGCATGACCACCAGGCCGGTTTCGCAAAAAATCACCAGGAACAGAATGGCGTAGATCCACGGACCGTAATTGGTTACCAGCATGTCGAGGTAAACGTCGAGATGCAGGATAAGGTCGAGCGGGTTGAAATCCATGGATGGCACCTGTGTGAATAGCCCGACTCAGCGGGCTTGTGCGGAAGCTCAGGCAATAAGGCTACAAGTAATTGTCGCGGTTCTTACAACCCTGAAAGGTCGGCATTATACGGATTGAGAGGTG
The DNA here is from genome assembly GCF_041410225.1 of Pseudomonas sp. KT_2_4. Lineage (NCBI taxonomy): Bacteria > Pseudomonadati > Pseudomonadota > Gammaproteobacteria > Pseudomonadales > Pseudomonadaceae > Pseudomonas > Pseudomonas sp. KT_2_4. Next base: position 3,090,692 of record NZ_CP166962.1, on the reverse strand, counting down.
AAAAGCGTGTGGCTTTTGTAGCGGGGAGTGTCGCGAAATTGTGAAGGGGTTGGGCTTCAAGCCAGTCGCCGGACCCAATGTGGGAGCTGGCTTGTCTGCGATAGCGGTGGGTCAGTATGAGAAGTGCTCGCTGACACTTCGCCATCGCAGGCAAGCCAGCTCCCACAAGGATATTGCGGTGTTTGGCTTACCGGTTTTCAGTCTTCGTTGATCGGCAACACGTAGTTTTTGAATTCGGTGTCTTCGCGAAACCCAATCGACTCATAGGTCTTCTGCGCCACGTCGTTATCGCTGCTGGTCGATACCCGCAACCGTACCGCGTGGGTGTCCTTGGCCATTTTCTTGGCCGTGCGCATCAGGTTGTCGGCCACCAGTTGCCGGCGCGCATCCTCGGCCACATAGATGTCGTTGAGGATCCATACCCGCTTGAGAGACAGTGAGGAAAAGCTCGGATAGAGCTGGCAAAACCCCAGCAGCCGCTTGTCATCATCGTCGGCCAGGGCCAGGTAGATCACCGACTCCTTGCGCCGCAGGCGCTTTTCCAAAAAGGCCCGTGACGAGTCCGGGAACGGCAGGGCCCCGTAGAACTCGCGGTATTTGACGAACAACGGGGTCAACAGGTCCAGGTGTTCCAGGGTCGCTTGAGTAATCCGCATGCCAGGCCTCAACTTCCAAATGGGGTATGTGGGGTATGACCACACGAGCGGCCGTGACTCGATGCTGCCTAATGACGCCAAAAAGCGCAATCTTGCCGCTATCGGTCATCGGGCGGGCTGAGCAGGAAATTGCCCTTCATCAGGTCCGGGTCGTCCGATTCGAGGGTCTGAACCTGTGCCTCATCCTTGAGATTAACCCCCGACAACTGCCGGCGACACGCCTCGCGCATCAAGTACAGCAGGCGATGGGCCGCCATGCCATAACTCAGGCCTTCCAGCCGCACGTTGGAGATGCAGTTGCGATAGGCATCGGTGAGGCCGACCTTGGGGTTGTAGGTGAAATACAGGCCCAGGCTGTCCGGCGAGCTGAGCCCCGGTCGTTCGCCGATCAGGATCACCACCATCTTGGCGCCCAGTAGCTGCCCGATTTCATCGGCTACCGCCACGCGGCCTTGCTCTACCAGGATCACCGGTGACAAGGACCAGCCTTCGGCGTGGGTCTGTTCTTCCAGGCGCGCCAGAAACGGCGCTGTGTGTTTATGCACCGCCAATGCCGACAGGCCATCGGCTACTACGATGGCCAAGTCCACCCCGCCGGGCTGGGCCGAAGCGTAGTCGCGCAATGTTTGCGCCGACTCATCGCTCAAGCGTCGCCCCAGGTCCGGGCGTTGCAGGTACATGTGCCGGTCTGTGGCGGCGCTGTGCAGCAACAGGCTGTCTCGGCCACGTTCGGCCAATTGGCGGCTGAGGCCGGTGTGATCGAACGGCAAATGCACCGCGTCCCGCGCCTGGGCGTGGGCAAACTGGAAGTCCAGTTGGGCGCTGGTGGGAAGGCTGGTGCCGGTGCGGCCCAGGGCAATACGCGCCGGGGTGAGGCGGCGCAGTTCCAGCCACGGGTTGTCAGGCATTTCTGGTTGCACAGTCGGCTCCTTCATCCCAATTGCGCCAAGGCGTGACGAAAGGCCGGTGGCAAGCTATTGCCAAAATGCACTTTGCCATCGGCCTGCGTGAAGATGCCCATTTTCGCCAGCCACTGCTCGAACTCCGGCGCCGGTTTTAAACCCAATGTTTGCCGGGCGTACAGGGCGTCGTGAAACGAGGTGGTCTGGTAGTTGAGCATGATGTCGTCGGAGCCGGGGATGCCCATGATGAAGTTGATGCCGGCCACGCCGAGCAGGGTCAGCAGGGTGTCCATGTCGTCCTGGTCGGCTTCGGCGTGGTTGGTGTAGCAGATGTCGCAACCCATGGGCACGCCGAGCAGTTTGCCGCAGAAGTGGTCTTCCAGGCCGGCGCGGATAATCTGCTTGCCGTTGTACAGGTACTCCGGGCCGATAAAGCCGACCACGGTGTTCACCAGAAACGGCTTGAAGTGCCGGGCCACGGCGTAGGCACGGGTTTCACAGGTTTGCTGATCGACGCCAAAGTGCGCATTGGCCGACAAAGCGCTGCCCTGGCCGGTTTCGAAGTACATCAGATTCTGGCCCAGGGTGCCGCGCTTGAGGCTTAAGCCCGCGTCATAACCTTCCTGCAGCACGTTCAGGTTGATCCCGAAACTGGCATTGGCCGCTTCGGTACCGGCAATTGACTGAAACACCAGGTCCAGCGGTACGCCGCGGTTGATCGCTTCGATGGAGGTGGTGACGTGGGTCAGCACACAGGCCTGGGTGGGGATGTCGTAGCGCTGAATGATCGCGTCGAGCATTTCAAGCATGGCGCAGATCGAGGCGATGCTGTCGGTGGCCGGGTTAATGCCGATCATGGCGTCGCCGTTGCCGTACAGCAGGCCGTCGAGGATGCTCGCCGCGATGCCGGCCGGTTCATCGGTGGGGTGGTTGGGCTGCAAGCGCGTGGACAAGCGCCCGCGCAGGCCCAGGGTGCCGCGAAACTGGGTGACCACGCGGATCTTCTGCGCCACCAGCACCAGGTCTTGCACGCGCATGATCTTGGACACGGCCGCGGCCATTTCCGGTGTCAGCCCTGGCGCCAATGCGCGTAGGGCCTGTTCATCGGCCGCATCGCTGAGCAGCCAGTCGCGCAGGCCGCCGACAGTGAGGTGGCTGACCGCTGCAAACGCCTGTTTATCGTGGGTGTCGATGATCAGCCGGGTGACTTCATCGCTTTCATAAGGAATCAATGCTTCCTGCAGGAAGTGCTTGAGCGGGATATTTGCCAGCGCCATCTGCGCCGCCACACGTTCGCCGTCATTCTGCGCGGCGACACCGGCGAGGAAGTCCCCGGAGCGTGCCGGGCTGGCCTTGGCCATCACGTCCTTGAGGCTGTCGAAGCGGTAGGTTTGAGCACCCACCGCGTGGGAAAAGCTTGCCATACAGTGTCTCCTTGATGACGCGCGCCTGCTGTGGGCAAGGCGCCGCGTCGAGGTTTTCGGCAGTTAGTGCAGGGCGGCCTCTGCGGCCTGGATCGCCGCGAATTCCTCTTCCGGCGTGCCTGCTACCAAGTGATGCCGGCTGTAGAAAGCAAAGTAAGCAATTAATACTCCATAGATGATCGCCGCGCCAATCACCACGCGCGGGTCCACCAGAAAGCCCGCCACCACGGCCACGCAAGCCAGCACCAGTGCCACGCCTGAGGTGAAGATGCCACCGGGTGTGCGGTATGGCCGCTCCATTTTAGGGCGACGGATGCGCAGGGTGATGTGGGCGGCCATCATCAACACGTAGGAAATCGTGGCGCCAAACACCGCCACCAGGATCAGCAAGTCACCCTGGCCGGTCAGCGACAGGCCAAAACCGATAATCCCGGGGATCACCAGCGCCAATACTGGCGCCTTGCTCTTGTTGGTCTCGGACAATTTGCGCGGCAGGTAACCGGCACGGGACAAGGCAAAGATCTGCCGCGAATAGGCGTAGATGATCGAGAAAAAGCTCGCGATCAAACCGGCCAGGCCGACCAGGTTGACGAAGCTCCCCATCCAGGTGGAACCGCCGTAGGACAACGCCAAGGCTTCAACCAGCGGGTTGCCGGATTTGATCAGCGCATAAGTGCCCGCACCGCCCGGCGCGATCACCAGGATCAACAGGGCAAAACTGGTCAGCACCACAATCGCGCCGATCAGCCCGCGCGGCAGGTCGCGCTTGGGGTTCTTGGTTTCTTCAGCGGCCAGCGGCACGCCTTCCACCGCCAGGAAAAACCAGATGGCATAAGGGATCGCGGCCCACACGCCGACGTAGCCGAACGGCAGGAAGCTGCTGGCGCCCTTGGCCTCGGTCACGGGTATATCCAGCAGGTTGGCGACGTTGAAGTGCGGCACCATCGACACCAGGAACACGCCCAGGGCAATCGCGGCGACGGCGGTGATCACGAACATCAGCTTCAAGGCTTCGCCCACACCAAAGATGTGGATGCCGATAAAGATGATGTAGAACGCCAGGTAGATCATCCAGCCGCCAATACCGAACAACGACTCGCAATAGGCGCCGATAAACACCGCGATGGCGGCGGGCGCGATGGCGTATTCGATAAGGATGGCAGTACCGGTGAGGAACCCGCCCCAAGGGCCAAAAGCGCTGCGGGCAAAACCGTAGCCACCGCCAGCAGTGGGGATCATGGACGACAACTCGGCCAGGGAAAAGCACATGCACAGGTACATGGTGGCCATCAGCAAGGTGGCGAGGAACATGCCACCCCAGCCGCCCTGGGCCAGGCCGAAGTTCCAGCCGGCGTAATCGCCGGAAATAACATAAGCGACGCCAAGGCCAACCAGTAGTACCCAGCCGGCGGCGCCTTTTTTCAGTTCGCGTTGTTGAAAATAATCGGTGCCGACTTTTTCGAAGTCGACAGAAGAACCAGTGGGTTCGCTAGGCATGGGAAGTACCTTCCATTCTTATTGTTTTTGACTCGGCGTCTGTGTGCCGAACGAGGTAGCAATTGCGTGTGATATCAAATGTGGGAGCTGGCTTGCCTGCGATAGCGGCCTGTCTGCTACCCCTTATTTGGCTGATACATCGTTATCGCAGGCAAGCCAGCTCCCACACTTGATTGCATTTCAAGTTGGGAACTGGTTGCTTGCTATAAGGCTGAGTTAGAAAAAGCCCAACGGATTAATGTCGTAGCTCACCAGCAAGTTCTTGGTCTGCTGGTAGTGATCCAGCATCATCTTGTGGGTTTCACGGCCCACGCCAGACTTCTTGTAACCGCCAAACGCGGCATGCGCCGGGTACAGGTGGTAGCAGTTGGTCCACACGCGGCCAGCCTTGATCGCCCGGCCCATGCGGTAGGCGCGGTTGATATCGCGGGTCCACAGGCCAGCGCCCAGGCCGAACTCGGTGTCGTTGGCAATCGCCAGGGCTTCGGCTTCATCCTTGAAAGTGGTGATGCTCACCACCGGGCCGAAGATTTCTTCCTGGAATACGCGCATGTCGTTGGTGCCCTTGAGCAGGGTCGGCTGGATGTAATAACCGGTGGCCAGGTCGCCGGTGAGCTTCTCCACCTTGCCGCCCGTGAGCAATTGCGCGCCTTCGCCCTTGGCGATTTCCAGGTAAGACAGGATCTTGTCGAACTGCTGCTCGGACGCTTGGGCGCCGACCATGGTGTCGGTATCCAGCGGGTCGCCACGCTTGATCGACTCGACCTTTTTCATCACCACTTTCATGAAGTCGTCGTAGATCGACTCTTCCACCAGAGCACGGGAAGGGCAGGTGCACACTTCGCCCTGGTTGAAGAACGCCAGCACCAGGCCTTCGGCGGCTTTTTCGATAAATGCAGGTTCCGCTTTCATGATGTCGGCGAAGAAGATGTTCGGCGACTTGCCGCCCAACTCCACCGTAGACGGAATGATGTTCTCGGCCGCCGCATGCATGATGTGCGAGCCCACAGGCGTTGAGCCGGTGAAGGCGATCTTGGCGATGCGCTTGCTGGTGGCAAGGGCTTCGCCGGCTTCCTTGCCGAAACCGTGCACCACGTTCAGCACGCCCGGTGGCAGCAGGTCGCCGATCAGCTCCATCAGCACGCTGATGCCCAGCGGCGTTTGCTCGGCGGGCTTGAGCACCACGCAGTTACCGGCGGCCAGGGCTGGGGCGAGTTTCCAGGCGGCCATCAGCAGCGGGAAGTTCCACGGGATGATCTGGCCGACCACGCCCAGCGGCTCGTGGAAGTGGTAGGCGGCGGTGAGTTCATTGATTTCGGCGCTGCTGCCTTCCTGGGCGCGGATGCAGCCGGCGAAGTAGCGGAAGTGGTCGGCAGCCAGGGGGATGTCGGCGTTAAGGGTTTCACGCACGGCCTTGCCGTTGTCCCAGGTTTCGGTGATGGCCAGCAGTTCGAGGTTTTGCTCGATGCGGTCGGCGATTTTCAGCAGCACCAGCGAACGGTCCTGGGCCGAGGTTTTGCCCCAGGCGTCCGCAGCGGCGTGGGCGGCGTCCAGCGCCTTGTCGATGTCTTTGGCGGTGGAACGCGGGAAGTCGGCTATCGGCTTGCCGTTGACCGGCGAGGTGTTGGAGAAATAGTTGCCATCGACTGGCGCCACGAATTCGCCGCCGATGTAGTTGCCGTATTTGGCCTTGAACGAAACGATGGCGCCTTCAGTACCGGGGTGTGCATAACGCATGGTGAGCATCTCCTGCTTTTATGTTTATTGGAGTACAGCGCGGCAAGCGCGTTATAAAGCGTAGAGCAAAGGTTGGGCCACTGCTGTGCGGGCCAGCAAAATCAATGGGTTGGGCTTTGTCGCAAGGCGGTGCCGTGACAGGTGTGGTACAGGCGTGGTGACAGTTTGTGCCATAAGCGGTACAGCCTGTGACCGGTGGGTCGGGCCGGGATTGCAAAGGCCCAATGGCTGGGGGATGCTGGGCGTTCTCACGCAGGGAGAATAATAAGAACATGCATAACGATCATTTCAGCCGCCATGCCCAGCAAGTCCTGACCGTCACCCGTGGCCAAGAGCTTTCCCAGGGGCCGGGCAGCGACCCGTCCATCGCCCGCTCCTGGCTGCGCTGCGTGGAGGACTACCACCTCGACCCGGCGCTGACCATCGCGCCTACCGTGCTTGAACACGGGCGCCTGCTGGAAAGTCGCGAACGCCTGCGCCAGGTGCTGCACATCGCCGGCAGCGAGATGAATAGCCTGCACCAGCAACTTTCCGGTGCCGGCCATGCGGTGCTGCTCACCGATGCGCGCGGGGTGATCCTCAACTGTGTCACCGCGCCGTCGGAGCGCAAGATTTTCGAGCGCGCCGGTTTATGGTTGGGCGCTGACTGGAGCGAAGCCTGCGAAGGCACTAACGGCATCGGCACCTGCCTGGTAGAGCGGCAGTCGTTGACGATCCACCGTGACGAGCATTTTCGCGGCCGTCATACCGGGCTGACCTGTTCGGCCAGCCCGGTGTTCGATCCTCATGGTGAATTGCTGGCGGTGCTGGATGTGTCCTCGGCCCGCGAAGCCGTGTCGCGCCAAAGCCAGTTCCACACCATGGCGCTGGTGAACCTGTCGGCCAAGATGATCGAAAGTTGCTACTTCCTGCGCCACTTCGAACACCACTGGCTGTTGCGTTTTCACCTGCAGGCCGAGTCGGTCGGGTTATTCAGCGAAGGCTTGCTGGCGTTTGATGGCGAAGGGCACATTTGTGCGGTCAACCAGAGCGCCCTGAACCTGTTGGGGCAGTTGCGCGGCGGCTTGGTGGGCCAGCCGGTGGAAGCGTTTTTCGACTGCTCCCTGGATCAGTTGCTGGGGCGGGCCAGCGCAAATGCCACGGCCAGTTGGCCGCTGCGCACCCGCGATGGTCGGCCTTTATTCGCAGCGCTGCGAGGCCAGCCGCGCAGTGCGCCGGCCCCTATCATCAAGCCACAGGCGTCACGCCCATTGGGTATCTGCCTGGGCGACCCGGCGTTGCAAAATGAGCTGCGCAAGGCCTCGCGAGTGTTCGAGCGCGATGTGCCCTTGCTGATCAACGGCGAAACCGGCTGCGGTAAAGAAGCCTTCGCCAAGGCCGTGCATCAGGGCAGCCAGCGGGGCGACAAGGCCTTTATCGCGCTGAACTGTGCGGCGATTCCAGAAAACCTGATCGAGAGCGAACTGTTTGGCTATCGCGCCGGCAGTTTCACCGGCGCCCTTAAAGAAGGCATGCGCGGCAAGCTGCAACAGGCCGATGGTGGCACGCTGTTTCTCGACGAAATCGGCGACATGCCCCTGGCGTTACAAACCCGCCTGTTAAGGGTGCTGGAGGATCGCCTGGTGGTGCCTATCGGCGGCGAACCCCAAGCCGTGAACGTGCGCATCATCAGCGCCACGCACCGCAATTTGCTGGAACGGGTGGCCGATGGCAGCTTTCGTGAAGACCTGTATTACCGCTTGAACGGCTTGGAAGTCGCCCTCCCGCCGTTGCGCGAGCGCAGTGACAAGTCGCAACTGTTGGATTTCCTCTTGGCGCAGGAAGCAGGCACCGAGCAGGTGATGCTCGACGAGTCGACGCGCCAGGCCTTGTTGGCATTCCACTGGCCCGGCAACCTGCGGCAGATGCGTACTGTGTTGCGCACGGTGGTGGCACTCTGTGAGGGCGGGCGAGTCGGTCTTGAAGACTTGCCGGCGCTGATTCGCCAGGCGCGGCCGCAAGGGGCAAGGGCGGATGCGCCGTACGCTTTGCCACTGGAGAGCGCCGAGCGCCAGGCATTACTCGATGCGTTGGCGCAGCAGCGCTGGCATATGAGCCATGTGGCGGAACAGTTGGGCGTCAGTCGCAATACGCTGTATCGCAAGTTACGCAAACATGGTATTTCACGGGGCGCCATGCATTAGGGCGCGCGACAGTTGTCGGAATAACTCCGTTATTGCGGACGACTCGTTTTTGTCCCACGTCATTTAAGGTTTTTTATCGCTCTACCCGTTCACGTCGTCCCGGAACGTGGCACGTTGTTTTAAGCACTGATGGAATAAGGGCAGAGCATTAATTGCCCTTAAACACCGCTGTTTGAAACTTCTAGGGTGACAACACATGAATATTACAAGTCCAATAACGACTCCTGTGCCACAACTCCCTGTTCAACTTGATGTTACGCCCACCTCCCCACCGCAACACTCGATAACGGGCTGGGGCGAACCGATGGACCCCCCTCAGCCTGACCATGACACGCCGCCTTCTGCTCAGGAGGCCGACCAAGCGCCGAAGGTACGCAACAAGCGTGGAATCTCCTTCTTCGGACGGCGGTTCCCATTTGGAGGCGCAACCCGGCCCACGGCGCCCGTGTCTCCCACGCCATCGATCAAGGTGCCGTCGCCTGCGTCCGTGTCCCCCGGTCCATCGACCAGGGTGCCGCCCGCCCCGGTCAATCCCACTGCCACCAGGCTGCAGAACGCACTGGGTGGAAATAACCCTGGTACCAGCTCGACCGCAGCCAGTTCAAGCCAGTCGGCCTTGGATAAACTCAAGGGCGTAGTGACCAGGGGGCCTCAAACGCCCACCAGTGGCGGGGTTGTCTCCGTAAAGCCGGTGGAACCGCCCAAGATCAGTGTGGCCGATGTCACCCAGCGGCTTTTGGATGCCGACAGGCTGGTCAAGGCAGGGGTTATTTCCACCTCACCTTCAACCGGCAAGACGATCAAGGACGCGTTCATCAACGCGGGCGTCAATGGCATCGTCAGCGCGCCGATCAATGTGGGCGCATACGCCGGGTCCGTGGCCGCGGGAGAGGCGATCAAGGGCCAGTATGTACCGTCGCCATTGCCGCCGCCGCATTTGCCTGGTACTGCAAAGCCCGATCCCGCGTCTACACCGCAAGTAGCCGCGCCAACCACATCGGATACGCCAACGCCTTCGGCCACGCGCCATCTGGACCGGGTAGAAAAAGTGGTGCTGGAATTTGCCAATGTCATCATCACGCTGGCGTCGGGAAATACTGAAGACCGGCTTGCCATGGGCGACGCCTGGCCCAAGGAGCGGGGGGCACGCTTGGATAACCTTGAGCAGTTACTGAGCATTTCGGAAACCCATATGAAGCAAGTGGCCGAGGATAACGGCATTATTTTCAAACCTCACCTTGAACCAGAAACCGCCCCAGGCACGGGGGGGCGCTTAGGCGTGATAGAGCGCCGTTATCGCGCCTTGGAAAAGGCGGCTGACCGGATCATTACCCTGAAAGACGCCGAAGCCAAAAAAACTGAGGCCTCCGTTTAAGGCAGCCTTTTTGCCCGCCGGATCCTACCGGCGGGCGTTTCGCGCTCAGCTAAAGCGTGCGAACTTTCCCACCCTACGCTAACCTGCCTCGATGTTTACGAGGTCGACTATGCACATTCATATTCTGGGTATCTGCGGTACGTTCATGGGTTCGATGGCGGTTCTGGCCAAGGAGCTGGGCCATCATGTAACTGGCTCCGATGCCAATGTTTATCCCCCCATGAGCACGCAGCTACAGGCGCAAGGGATTGAGCTGACCCAAGGTTACGACCCCGCGCAATTCGACCCGGTGCCGGACCTGGTCGTGATCGGCAACGCCATGTCGCGCGGCAATCCGGCGGTGGAATACGTACTGAACAAAGGCTTGCCTTACGTCTCCGGCCCCCAGTGGCTGGCCGACCATGTGCTGCAAGGCCGTTGGGTCCTGGCAGTGGCAGGCACTCACGGCAAGACCACCACCAGCAGCATGCTCGCCTGGGTGCTGGAGCATGCGGGCATGAGCCCGGGGTTCCTGATTGGCGGCGTGCCGCAGAACTTCTCGGTATCGGCGCGCCTGGGTGAGACACCGTTTTTTGTGATCGAGGCCGATGAGTACGACAGCGCCTTTTTCGACAAGCGCTCCAAGTTCGTCCATTACCGCCCACGCACAGCGATCCTGAATAACCTTGAGTTCGATCACGCGGATATCTTCCCCGATCTGCCGGCGATTGAGCGGCAGTTCCACCACTTGGTGCGCACTATTCCAAGTGAGGGCCTTGTCATTCATCCCACCACCGAGCCTGCGTTGCAGCGTGTGATCGACATGGGCTGCTGGACCCCGGTGCAAACCACCGGCGCGGGTGGGCAGTGGCAGGCGAGGTTGCTCAGCGAAGATGGTTCACGGTTTGAAGTGCTGTTCGAAGGCCATGCCCAAGGCATCGTCGATTGGGGCATGACCGGCCAACACAACGTGGCCAACGCTTTGGTGAGCCTGGCTGCCGCTCGGCATGTTGGCGTGGTACCAGCCATGGGCATTGCCGCCTTGAGCGCGTTCAAGAGTGTGAAGCGGCGCATGGAGAAAGTCGCTGAAGTAAATGGAATTACCATCTACGACGACTTTGCCCACCACCCGACCGCAATTGCCACCACGCTGGATGGCCTGCGCAAGCGCGTCGGCGATGCGCAGATCATTGCCATCGTCGAGCCGCGCTCCAACTCCATGAAGCTGGGTGCGCACCGTGATGGCCTGCCCGAAAGCGTCAACGATGCCGACCAGGTGGTGTGGTATGCACCGGCCAACCTTGGCTGGGATTTACCCGCGATTGCTGCGCTGTGCACCGTACCCTCGACAGTCTGCGATTCGCTCGAAGGCATCATTGAGCATGTGAAGTCCTTGGCCCAGGCCGGCACCCACGTGGTGGTCATGAGCAACGGCGGCTTCGGCGGCCTGCACGGCAAGCTGGCCGAGGCACTGAAATGAGCGGGCCGGAACGCATTACCCTGGCGATGACCGGCGCATCCGGTGCGCCCTATGGCCTGCGCCTGCTCGATTGCCTGGTGCGTGAAGACCGTGAGGTGCATTTTCTGATCTCCAAGGCGGCGCAGTTGGTGCTGGCGACCGAGACCGATGTCGCGCTGCCGTCCAAGGTGCAGACGATGCAGGCGTTCCTTACCGAGTACACCGGTGCGGCGGCGGGGCAGATCAAGGTCTATGGCAAAGAGGACTGGATGTCGCCGGTGGCTTCAGGCTCCGGTGCGCCAGCGGCGATGGTGGTGGTGCCGTGTTCCACCGGCACCTTGTCGGCGATTGCCACGGGCGCCTGCAACAACCTGATCGAACGGGCGGCGGACGTGACCTTAAAGGAGCGCCGCCAATTGATCCTGGTGCCGCGCGAAGCGCCGTATTCGAGCATTCACCTGGAGCACATGCTCAAGTTGTCGAACATGGGCGTGACCATCCTGCCCGCGTCGCCAGGCTTCTATCACCAGCCACAGACCATCGATGACCTGGTGGACTTTGTGGTGGCGCGCATTCTCAACCTGTTGAACATTCCCCAGGACATGCTGCCACGTTGGGGTGAGCACCACCTGGCCGGCGATGAATAAAGCACTGCTGCTCTTGATGGCGCTGCAACTCACCGGCTGTGCCACCGCGCGCACGCTGGACGCGGCGCAAGCGGGCGCGCCGGTGGTGTATGCGGGCACGCGCCTGGATCTGTACGCGATCAATGGCGGCTGCTGCGCCAAGGACCGCTTTGGTGCCGAGGCCCCGAGCTCTCCCCATCTCGACCTGCCGGCCAGTGCGTTGCTCGATACCTTGTTGTTGCCACTGTCGGTGCTGACGGTGCTGGGGGTTGGCTTCAACGCCACGGGCGGGCTGTAAGATAAGGGCTACCTGGGTGGATCGTTCCCACGCTCCGCGTGGGAATGCAGTCGGGGACGCTCCGCGTCCCAAGCATGACGCAGAGCGTCATAACCGGCGTTCCCACGCAGAGCGTGGGAACGATCAGTACCAGCCCTGCATCATCACTTGCCGAGTTTGCGCAACTCGTCCGACTCCACCACCCGCACGCCATCCTGTTCTTCCAGCGCCAGGCGCCACATGGCGCGGGCCAGTTCGCAGACTTCAATACCGTGGTACTTGCCCGGGATAAGCCGTGACAGCGGGCCGGCCAACTGTTCGGCCAGGCGCGGTTCCAGTCGCTCACCCAGCAGCAGCGAGGGACGTACGATGGTCAACTGCGGCCAGTCTTGCGCTCGGAGCGCCAGTTCCATTTCCCCTTTGACCCGGTTGTAGAACACCGAGGATTTCGGGTCGGCGCCAATCGCACTGATCACGATCAGATGCCGCGCGCCCAGTTCCCGTGCGCGTTTGGCGAAGGCCACTACCATGTCCAGGTCGACCGCACGGAACGCCGCTTCCGAGCCGGCCTTTTTAATCGTGGTGCCCAGGCAGCAGAAGGCAATATCCACGCGGCCGCTCAGTTGCGGCAGGAACACCGCCGGGTCGCCTACCGGGTTTTCCAGGCGTGGATGTTCAGCCAATGGTTTGCGGCTGGGTGCCAGCACGCGGGTCACGGTAGGTTCGTTGAGCAGGCGGTCGAGCAGGTGTTCGCCAGTGAGGCCGGAGGCCCCGGCCAGCAAGATATGCTGCGGTGTCAGGTACATGGTGTTTCCCCCTTGTTACACGTTACAGCTTAGTTGCCTTTGGCTTCCTTGCTATTCATTGAGACGCTTTCGAGCGCCTTTCGTGCCTGCTGTTTACGTAATAATTGCCAATGGGCAATCACGCCCTTAGGCGCCCAGATCTGCGGTTCGGAGGCTTCGAAATTGTCCGCCTGTTCGCGTTCGGCCACGTGCAGTTGTGCCAGTTTGAAGGCGTGTTGCAAATCATCCGTTTGGTTGAAAGCCTGTGCGAAAAGCGCATCACCGAAGTAGGTGAAGTCTGCTTCTTCCGAGCAGCCGAACGACACGCGGTCCGCGCGGGAGGCGGTCATGATCAGGGTGCGCTCATCTTTGAGCGCCGGTATGAAGCCGCCGGAATAACATGCGGAGATCACGATGACCTTGTCGCGGTTTTTCAGCGGTGCGAGCACGGCGGCCAGCTCGTCGGCGGGCAGGTCGGCCAGTTCCATGCGCGGTTGGTCGAGCACCAGCTCATGCTCATGGGTGCCATGGCTGGTCAGGTAAATGAACACCAGGTCTTCCGGCCCGGTCCGTTCGGCCAGGGTTTGTACCGAGCGGCGCAGGCTTTCGCGGGTGGCCAGGGGGCGGTCGGCGATATGGTCGCGGTGGTTGACCAGGCGCACTTGCCCGCGCGCGCCGAAGCGGGTGGCGAGCAGGTTGCTGACGTAATCGGCTTCGCGCAGGAACACGCTTTGTTTGCCGTCACCGGCCAGCACCAGGGTGTACAGTTCCACCGCCGGGGTGGACGCGGGCACGGTCGCCAGGGCGTCATCAAGCAAGCGGCCTTGGGCCAGTATGCCGGTCTCCAGTGGGTCGGGCAGCAGCTTGCCCTCGGCGTCGCGTACGCGCAGGCCATTGACCCAGGTGCCGGACTGCACGGTGCCGTCGGTGAGGACCAGGGTGCCACGGCCTTGATAGTTGTCACTGTCAAAGCCACCGATATAGAAACTGCCATCGGTGAGGTTCAGACGCCCTTCGCCGGTAAAGCGCCAGTCACTGAACTGGCCGACGTAGTGGCTGCCATCAACCCCGATCAGTTCGCCTTTGCCGGTCAGCGCGCCCTCCTTGAACTGGCCGATCCATACATCGCCGTCGGCGTTCTCGTAGCGGCCTTTACCGTTGAGCTGGTTCTGCTTGAATTGGCCGACATAGATATCGCCCTCGGCGCTATTAAAGGTGCCATTGCCTTCCAGTTGGCCATCGACAAAGCGGCCGCTGAACTGGTTGCCGCTGTCGTCATTGCGCTGGCCTTCGCCATTGGGCTTGCCGTGGGCGAACTGGCCCTGATACTGGCTGCCGTCGGCCAGTTCCAGGCGGCCGAGGCCTGAATACTGGTCGTCCTGGAATTCGCCGCGATAGGTCATCTGCCCCTCTTTGAGGGTGCCTTCGCCGTTGCGTCGACCATTCTTGAAGCCGCCCACGTAGCTGCTGCCCGACGTGGTCAGGCTGCCCTGGCCATCAAACAGGCCCTGCTTGAATTCGCCTTTATAGACTTCGCCATTGCTGCCATGCCATTCGCCCTGGCCGTGCCACTGGCCTTTGTCGAACTGGCCGGCGTACCAACTGCCATTGGGGTAGTCCACACGGCCTTGGCCTTGCAGCAAACCGTTGACCACATCGCCACGGTAGCGGCCGCCATCGGGCAGGCGCGCATCGGGCGGCAACAGCGATTCGCCGTCTCCGCAAGCGGTGAGCAACAGGGCAAGGGCAAGGGGAGCGAGTGGGCGCATAGCGGGATCCGGATAATTGAGCGCCGAGTATGCCGTAGCCGGGGTGCCGAACCTAGTGGTCTATGCGCAGGATCTACCACCTGTAGGAGCGGGCTTGCCCGCGAAAAACTCACAGGCGCCGCATTTATTCAGCCAGCACGCGTTATCGATGACGACCTTCGCGAGCAAGCTCGCTCCTACAGTGGGGGTGTGGTGGTTATACGAAGCACAGTGACAGCGACTCGGCGATGTAAGCCGGCTTCTCCTGGCCTTCGATTTCCAGGGTGGCCGTGGCCTTGAACAGCCATTGGCCCGGCTTCTTCTCGGTGACGTCTGTGAGGGTGACGTTCAGGCGCACCTTGGAATTCACTTTCACCGGCTGGATAAAGCGCACGCTGTCCAGGCCGTAGTTGACGGCCATTTTCAAGCCTTCGGGCATGATCAGGATGTCTTCCATCAACTTGGGCATCAGCGACAGCGACAGGAACCCATGGGCAATGGTGCTGCCGAACGGGGTTTGCGCCGCCTTGATCGGGTCGACGTGGATGAACTGATGATCGCCGGTGGCTTCCGCGAAGAGGTTGATACGCGCCTGGTCGATGATGAGCCATTCGGAACGTCCCAGTTCCTTGCCGACGTAATCTTTGAGCTGCGCTACGGGTACATAGGGCATTGCGTCTCTCCTTGGTTCATCACTTATGTGCCCGTTGATAAGGGGCGTTTTTTTTGGGTTGCAGAGAACCACTGTAGATCATCACGGGCAATCAGCCCGGTCAACCCAACATGCTTTTGGCGAATGCCGGAGCATAGGGCGGGCGTGCTTATAATGCGCGCGGGATTTGAGGGGGAGAGAGCGGGATGCTGTTACGTGGCCTGACCTGGCTGGTGCTGTTTCAACTGATCGGCACCGCGATCAATCATTTGCTGGTGCCGGTGCTGCCTGGGCCAATCATCGGCTTGTTGCTGATGCTGGGCTTTCTGGTCTGGCGCGGTGAAGTCGGCGAGCCCCTGAGCCTGGCGGCCGGCAGCCTGTTGCGTTACCTGCCGCTGCTGCTGGTGCCGCCGGCCGTGGGGGTAATGGTGTACGCCAAGGACATTGTGGCGGATTTTTGGGCCATCGTCGGGGCGTTGGTGCTGTCGCTGGTGGTTGCCATGGGCTTTGTCGGCGTGCTGATGCAGCAGATGGTCAAGCGCAAGGAGAAGGACCAATGATCCTCGACTGGCAGGGCGCCTGGACGGCGGTCATTCATCACCCGTTGTTCGGTATCGGTATCACCCTGGGCGCCTATCAGCTGGTGCTGGCGGGGTTCGAGAAAACCCGCTGGATCTTCCTGCAGCCGGTGCTGGTGTCGATGTTGCTGGTGATCGGCGTGCTGCTCACCTGCGGGCTGAGCTACGCCGAATACCGCGAGAGCACCGAGATCATGGGCATCCTGCTGGGGCCTGCGACCGTGGCCCTGGCGGTGCCGCTTTATCTGAACCTGCGACGGATTCGCCAATTGTTCTGGCCGATTTTTACTACGCTGGTGGTAGGCGGGGTATTGGCCACTGGTCTTTGTGTGGCGTTGGGGTGGTGGTTCGGGGCTGAGCACCGGGTGCTGATGACCATGGCGCCCAAGTCGGTGACCTCGCCGATTGCCATGCTGGTGGCCGAGCAGATCGGCGGCGTAGCGGCCTTGGCGGCGGTGTTCGTGTTGATCACTGGGGTGGTCGGCGCGATGATCGGCCCAGCGCTCTTGTCACGGCTGGGAGTGCGCAGCCCCGAAGCGCGCGGCATGGCTTTGGGCATGACCGCCCACGCCGTCGGCACTTCGGTGGCCCTGCAGGAAAGCGAAGAATGCGGCGCCTTCGCGGCGCTGGCCATGAGTTTGATGGGCGTGGCCACGGCGGTGTTCCTACCGTTGGCGGTGTCGGTCATTGTTTAACCCAGGTTTAAGGAAACCGTTATGAGTCTGGCGCTATTCCCCCTCAACACAGTGCTGTTCCCGGGCTGCATCCTCGACTTGCAGATATTTGAGGCGCGCTACCTGGACATGATCGGCCGTTGCATGAAAAAGGGCGAAGGCTTTGGTGTGGTGTGCATCCTGGATGGCTCAGAGGTGGGCGCGGCCCCTGACGGCTATGCGCTTGTCGGTTGTGAAGCGCTGATTCGTGACTTCAAGCAGCAGGATAACGGCCTGCTGGGCATTCGCGTCGAAGGTGGCCGTCGATTCCGCGTGCGTGAGGCCGACGTGCAGAAAGACCAATTGCTGGTGGCCCAAGTGCAGTGGTTGCAAGAGTTGCCGGACCCGCCGCTGGGCGAAGAGGACGCCGACTTGCTGGCGTTGCTTGAGGCCCTGGCCGAGCACCCGATGGTGGCCTCGCTGGACATGGGCGGCCACGCCGAAGGCCAGCAAGCCCTGGGCAATCAATTGGCCTATCTGTTGCCGTTTACCGAAGCCGACAAGATCGACTTGCTGCAACTGGACGACCCACAGCAACGGCTGGATGCGATCCAGATGTTGCTCGATGAACTGCAGGGCGAGCTGTTCACCTGAGGTTCGGATTTGCCTGACAGCGCTTTCAGACTTTGCTCGGTCGTCTCCACGGTGTCGCCTGCACTATTTTCCGATCACACAACAATGATCGGAGATAACCATGATTCGGCTGACACCCTCGGAACAAGTCGCGTGGGACGCTTATTTTGTCAGCGTGACCACGCAGTTACTCCAGCAGCAAGCCACGCGGGGCGCGGAGTACATTGCCGAGCGCGCCGCCGAAGTGGCTGATGAGATGTTACTGGAGCGCCGCGAACGTTGCGTTGAACGGCGCAGCGCCTCCGTGGACTGGATCGGCCCGGCCAAGGGTCAGTAGGCGTACCTGAGCAGGGCGTGGGGCGTGCCGGTAAAGGCGATAAAACCGAGCACGGCCACCACGGCGGGCAGCAGCAGCCACCAGGCTTTTTGCGACATGGCTGGCAATGGGCTGCGGTACTGGATGGCCGTCAGGCTGAACGCACACACGGTCATCGCCAGCAAGGTGCCGGCCAGGATGTCCGTCGGCCAGTGGGCGCCCAGGTACACCCGTGACAAGGCAATGAACGCCGCCGGAATGCAGCCCAGCAGCATCCAGGTCAGGCGCAGCCGCGTGGGTTGACCGCGACCGGCCAATACCGCGAGCGCCAGGAAGAAGGCAAAGGCACCGGAGGCATGGCCGCTGGGCATGCTGAAGCTGGTCAGCGGGTCGGTGAGGATTTCCGGGCGGCCCCGGGCGAAAAACAGCTTGGTGCCGGTGTTGATCACTGCCGCGCCAGCGAGGGTGGCGCCGACAAACACCGCGTGGCGCCACTGCCGTGCCAACAGCAACAGGCCAGTGAACACCGCGCTGGCGAAGAACATCTTCTTGAACTCACCCAGTTGGGTGACCCGTACCATCACTTCGTCCAGCCACGGGCTGCGATGCTCTTGCACCAGGGCGCTCAGGCCCTGGTCGAAGTCATTGAGGTGGGGATAGCCGATAAACAACGCGATCAACAACACCAGGCTGGCGCAACCGATCCACAAGGTGGCGCGCCGATGCCCGCGCCAACTGCTGTTCAAACTCAGCCCCAGCAGCACCGCCAGGCACGCCGCGATAATCGCCGCTTCCGGCCAGAAGCCTTCCGGCAACGGCAGGCGGAACGCGGCGCCGGCAGCCCAGCCCGGCAGCAGATAGGCCACGGTCCAACCCGCTGCGGCAATGATGCTCACAGCGGCAAAGCGCGGGAAGGGCATGTCGCACATGCCGGCGACCATGGGCAGCATGGGACGCAATGGGCCGATGAAACGCCCGACCAACAGGCTGGCGATTCCGTACTTGTGGAAGTAGGTTTCTGCACCGTTCATCCATTCAGGATGCTGGCGCAGGCCGGGCAGGCGCCGGATGTTCTGATGGAAATGGCGGCCCAGGTAATAGGAAACGCCGTCGCCCAATAAACCGCCGAGGAAGCCCAGCAGTAGGGTTTCACTCAAAGGCAGCGCACCGCTGCCAGCCAACGCGGCGATTGCAAACAGCAATACCGTGCCCGGCACGATCAACCCGGCAATCGCCAGGCACTCCACACACGCGACGATAAACACCGCGGCTGCCAGCCATTGTGGGTTGAGGGTCAACCAGCCGGTGATGCTATCGAGCCATTGGCCCATACAATCCACTCCATGCATACAAAACAGAATTTGAGGCGGTGAAATTCAACTGTGGGAGCTGGCTTGCCTGCGATGGCTGCGGCATGGCCAGCATTGAAGTTGGCTGGCCCACTGCTATCGCAGGCAAGCCAGCTCCCACATGGGATGTGTCGCGCGTTAAATCAAAAAATAATCCCGGCCTTCGACCTGCCCCCGACGCATCGGGTTCCGCGTGCAATAAGGCGCATAGCCAGCATCGACGAAGCGGTACATCAAGTGTTCATCGCGCCCACTGGGGATGCCCAGGCGCGTGGTCTGGATAATCTGCGTGGGCACCTGGCCCACGTCTTCGACATACAGCAGTTCCTGATCGAAGCGCTTGGCGTCCCACATCGGCACTTTCAGGCCCAGGGCCTTGCACAGCAGCGTCTGGCCCGCACAGAGTTTCTGCGAGGGGCGTGGGCTGCCATCGGGGTTGGGGTTGTTCAACAGCATCTGCGCCAGGCTCGCCGCGCCGGAAATGTCGTCGACCCAGGGATAGGCCGATTTGATCAGCACGGCATTGCCCGGGCCGTGAGCGCTGAAGTTCAACGAATCACCGCCACGGGCGTAGTACATGTAGATATGGCCACCATCCAGAAACAAAGCCTTACGCTTTTCTGTGTAGCCGAGTGAGGCGTGGCTGCCTTTTTCGGCCAGGTAATAGGCTTCGGTTTCAATAATTCGCGCCGAAAGCCAGAGATCGCCCACACGATGACGAATGACTTTTCCGAGTAATTCGCGCGCAAGCAGTTGGGCATCGCGGTCGAAGAAGCTATCGGGCAGGGGGCTGGCGGGAAGTTGGGGCGAAAAATCGGGCATGGCGGTCAAGGGTTGATACGGCTAAATGTGACCGAATCATAACAACTCTCAGCTTAATTACGCCTGAACCTGGGGTTTTTACAGTTCATTTCGACCATCCGCCCCTCACCGCTGTCAGTCGGGCGGCGTCACAGCTATAATCTGCCGCTTTCCTCTTTGCCAAGACTCCCTGACCATGACTGAGTCCGTTCTTGACTACATGACCCGCCTGGGTCGCGCTGCCCGGCAGGCCTCGCGGTTGATCGCCCGTGCGAGCACCGCGCAGAAGAACCGTGCGCTGCTGGCGGCTGCGGATGCTCTGGATGCTTCGCGCTCCGAGCTGACCGCCGCCAACGAACTGGACCTGGCCAATGGGCGCGCCAATGGCCTGGAGCCAGCCTTGCTGGACCGCCTGGCGCTGACCCCGGTACGTATCGACGACATGATCGAAGGCCTGCGTCAGGTGGCCAAGCTGCCTGACCCCATCGGTGAAATTCGCGACATGCGTTACCTGCCGTCCGGCATCCAGGTGGGCAAGATGCGCGTGCCCCTGGGCGTGATCGGCATTATCTATGAGTCGCGCCCGAACGTGACCATCGACGCCGCGAGCCTGTGCCTCAAGTCAGGCAACGCTACCATCCTGCGTGGCGGTTCCGAGGCGATCAACTCCAACCGCGCCATCGCCGCCTGCATCCAGCAGGGCCTGGCCGTGGCCGAGTTGCCAGCCGAAGTGGTGCAAGTGGTGGAAACCACCGACCGTGCCGCCGTGGGCGCGCTGATTACCATGCCGGAATTCGTCGACGTGATTGTGCCTCGTGGTGGCAAGAGCCTGATCGAGCGCGTCAGCCGCGATGCCAAGGTGCCAGTTATCAAGCACCTGGACGGCGTCTGCCATGTGTTCATCGACATCGCCGCCGACCTCGACAAGGCGATCCGCATTGCCGACAACGCCAAGACTCACCGCTACGCGCCGTGCAACACCATGGAAACCCTGCTGGTGCACGTCGGCATTGCCGAGCGCGTGCTGCCGCCGCTGGCCGCCATCTACCGTGACAAGTCGGTAGAACTGCGCGGTTGCGAGCGCACCCGTGCGCTGCTGGGCGCGGACGTCATCGAGGCGACCGAGCAGGACTGGTACACCGAGTACACGGCCCCGATCCTGTCGATCCGCATCGTCGACGACCTGGACCAGGCCATCGAACACATCAATACCTATGGCTCCAAGCACACCGACGCCATCGTTTCCGAGCATTTCAGCGATGCCCGGCGTTTCCTCAACGAAGTGGATTCCGCTTCGGTGATGGTCAACGCCTCGACGCGTTTTGCCGACGGCTTCGAGTACGGCCTGGGGGCGGAGATCGGTATTTCCACCGACAAGCTCCACGCACGCGGCCCGGTGGGCCTCGAAGGGCTGACCAGCGAGAAGTACGTGGTGTTTGGCGACGGTCATGTGCGCACTTGATGACTAAACGCATCGGGCTGCTCGGCGGTACTTTCGACCCCGTGCACATCGGCCATTTGCGCAGTGCCCTGGAAGTTGCGGATGCCCTTGCGCTGGATGAGCTGCGCCTGCTGCCCAATTTTCGGCCGCCCCATCGCGACACGCCGCAGGTGGCCGCAGAACAACGCCTGGAAATGGTGCGTGTTGCCGTAGAAGGTATATCGCCGCTGGTGGTGGACGATCGCGAACTCAAGCGCGATAAACCGTCCTACACTATCGACACCCTGGAGTTGATGCGCGCCGAATTGGCCGCAGATGACCCACTGTTTCTGCTTTTGGGCTGGGACGCATTTTGCGGCCTGCCCTCTTGGCACCGCTGGGAGGAACTCCTCCAGCATTGCCACATCCTGGTTTTGCAACGCCCGGATGCCGACAGCGAACCGCCGGATGCCTTGCGCAACCTGCTGGCCGCGCGGTCGGTAAGTGACCCCTTGGCCCTGACCGGGCCGAACGGGAATATTGCATTCGTCTGGCAGACCCCGCTTGCGGTGTCCGCCACCCAGATCCGTCAACTGCTGGCCAGCGGGAAGTCGGTACGTTTCCTGGTGCCTGACGCGGTCCTGGCCTACATCGATGCGCACGGGCTTTACCGTGCGTCGAACTGAAAAGGCGCGCTTGAACGCACGAACCGTGCAGCAAGCGCCCGAACATACGAGCAAAACGAGTTTTATATGACGAACAAAGACGTAAGCAAAGTTAAGCGCAAAGGCACCTTCAAAAGCGCGCCGCTGCCGGTTGAAGCCCATGTTGGCCCGGAACTGGCTGGCGAAGAGCTGGTGAAAGTCGCCGTGGCTGCCCTGGAAGACGTTAAAGCCCAGGACATCCAGGTGCTGGACGTGCGCGACAAGCAGAGCATCACCGACTTCATGATCATCGCCACCGGTACCTCCAACCGCCAGATCGGCGCGATGCTGGACAAGGTTCGCGAAGCCGTCAAAGCCCAGGGCGTCAAGCCACTGGGTGAAGAAGGCAAGGGCGACAGCGACTGGGTGCTGCTGGACATGGACGATGTGATCGTTCACATGATGACCTCCAACGCTCGCCAGTTCTACGACCTGGAGCGTCTGTGGAAAGGCGCCGAGCAGAGCCGTGCTGCCGATGGCAAGCACCACAGCCCGGAAGTGGGCCACGCGCACTTCGACAAGCTCAACAAAGACCAGGAATAAGGAACGGCTGTGCGCCTGCGTCTGATCGCTGTCGGTTCACGCATGCCCAAGTGGGTGGAAGAAGGCTGGCACGAATATGCCAAGCGTCTGCCCGCTGAGCTGTCGCTTGAGCTGGTGGAAATACCGCTCAATACCCGGGGCAAGAACGCCGACGTGGCGCGCTTTATCCGTCAGGAAGGCGAAGCCATGCTGGCCAAGGTCGGCCCCAATGAGCGCATCGTCACCCTTGAAGTGCACGGCAAGCCCTGGAGCACCGAGCAACTGGCGGTGGAGCTGGATCGCTGGCGCCTGGATTCGCGCACGGTCAATTTCATGGTCGGCGGCCCGGAAGGGCTGGCGCCGGAAGTCTGTGCGCGGGCCGATCAGCGCTGGTCGCTGTCGGCGCTGACGTTGCCGCACCCGTTGGTAAGGATTCTGATCGGTGAACAGCTGTATCGCGCCTGGACAGTTCTGTCCGGGCACCCTTACCACAAATAGCCTGCGCCGCCCCCGATGACCCAACCGATCCGCATCAAGGACCACGAGAAAGACGCACGTCTGGTACGCGCGCGGGTGGTGTTCGGTGCTGTCTTGGTGGTGGTGCTGATGTGCGTGCTGATTGCGCGGCTGTATTTCCTCCAGGTGATCCAGTACGACTATCACTCCACGCTGTCGGAAAACAACCGGGTGCATGTGCAGCCGATTCCCCCTACCCGTGGGCTGATTTTCGACCGCAATGGCGTGGTGGTTGCCGATAACCGGCCCAGCTTCAGCCTGAGCATGACCCGTGAGCGTTCCGGCGACTGGAAGCAGGTGCTCGATGTCATCGTCGAGGTGCTGCAACTGACGCCGGAAGACCGGGCCGTCTTCGAGAAGCGCATGCGGCAGGGGCGCCGGCCGTTCGAGCCGGTGCCGATCCTGTTCGAGCTGACCGAAGAGCAGATCGCCCGGATTGCGGTGAACCAGTTCCGCCTGCCGGGTGTGGAAGTGGTGGCGCAGTTGGTGCGGCATTACCCGCAAGGGCCGCACTTTGCCCACTCCGTTGGCTACATGGGGCGGATCAACGAGAAAGAGCTGAAAACCCTCGACCCGATCAACTACAGCGGCACCCATCATATCGGCAAAACCGGCATCGAGCGTTTCTACGAGGCCGAGTTGCATGGCCAGGTAGGTAACGAGGAAGTCGAGACCAATGCGCGTGGCCGCGTATTGCGCGTGCTCAAGCGCACCGATCCGGTACCGGGCAAGGATATTGTCCTGAGCCTGGACATCAAGTTGCAGGAAGCTGCCGAGATGGCCTTGGGCGGTCGGCGAGGTGCCGTAGTGGCGCTGGACCCGAAGACTGGCGAAGTGCTGGCGATGGTCAGCCAGCCCAGCTTCGACCCCAACCCGTTTGTGACGGGCATCAGCTTCAAGGCCTACGCCGAGCTGCGTGACTCCATCGACCGGCCACTGTTCAACCGTGTGTTGCGCGGCCTGTACCCCCCGGGCTCGACCATCAAGCCGGCGGTGGCGATTGCCGGCCTGGATGCTGGTGTGGTCACGGCCTCAAGCCGGGTGTACGACCCTGGCTACTACATGCTGCCCAACTACGACCACAAGTACCGTAACTGGAACCGCTCCGGTGACGGCTATGTCGATTTGGACACCGCGATCATGCGCTCCAACGACACCTATTTTTACGACCTGGCCCACAAGCTGGGGATTGATCGGCTATCTGCCTACATGGGCAAGTTTGGCCTCGGTCAGAAAGTCTCCTTGGACATGTTCGAAGAATCCCCCGGCCTGATGCCATCGCGGGAGTGGAAGCGTGCGACCCGCCGCCAGGCGTGGTTCCCTGGCGAAACCCTGATCCTGGGTATCGGCCAGGGCTATATGCAAGCCACTCCGCTGCAACTGGCCCAGGCCACGGCGCTGGTGGCGAACAAAGGCGTGTGGAACCGACCGCATCTGGCCAGGACCATCGAAGGCGAAAAGCCGGTGGACGACAACCCGATTCCGGACATCGTGCTGCGTGACCCGTCCGACTGGACCAAGGTCAACCATGGTATGCAGCAGGTGATGCACGGCGCTCGCGGCACCGCGCGCAAGGCGGCGGTCGGCGCGCAGTACCGCATTGCCGGCAAGAGTGGTACGGCCCAGGTGGTCGCAATCAAGCAGGGCGAAAAGTATGACCGCTCCAAGGTGCAGGAGCGCCACCGCGACCACGCCTTGTTTGTCGGCTTTGCGCCGGCGGAAGACCCGAAAATCGTGGTGGCAGTGATGGTCGAGAACGGCGAGTCCGGCTCCGGCGTCGCGGCCCCAGTGGTACGCCAGGTGATGGACGCCTGGCTGCTGGCCGACGATGGCCGGCTCAAGCCCGAGTATGGCGGCCCCCCTTCAAGCCCCGAGGTTACGGCCCGTGAAGAGTAATTTTGACCGCATCCTCTCCAGCGAAGATGTGATGCGTCGCCGTGCGACGTTGCTGCAACGCATGCACATTGATGGCCCTTTGCTGATCCTGCTGCTGACCCTGGCGGCCGGCAGCCTTTTTGTACTGTATTCGGCCAGCGGCAAGAACTGGGACTTGCTGATCAAGCAGGCGTCCTCGTTTGGCCTGGGCCTGCTGTCGATGGTGGTGATCGCCCAGTTGGAGCCGCGCTTCATGGCACGCTGGGTGCCCTTGGGCTATGTCGCCGGCGTGTTGCTGCTGGTGGTGGTGGACGTCATGGGCCACAACGCCATGGGGGCCACACGCTGGATCAACATCCCCGGGGTGATTCGCTTCCAGCCGTCGGAATTCATGAAGATCCTGATGCCGGCCACTATTGCCTGGTACCTGTCCAAGCGCACCTTGCCGCCGCAGCTCAAGCACGTGGCGATCAGCCTGATCCTGATTGGCGTGCCCTTTGTGCTGATCGTGCGCCAGCCGGACCTTGGCACCTCGTTGCTGATCCTCGCCGGTGGCGCGTTCGTACTGTTCATGGGCGGATTGCGCTGGCGCTGGATCCTCAGCGTGCTGGCCGCCGCCGTGCCCGTGGCGGTGGCCATGTGGTTCTTTTTTATGCACGACTACCAGAAGCAACGGATCCTGACGTTCCTCGACCCGGAGAGCGACCCGCTGGGCACCGGCTGGAACATCATCCAATCCAAGGCGGCCATCGGTTCCGGCGGGGTATTTGGCAAGGGGTGGTTGCTGGGCACCCAGTCTCACCTGGACTTCTTGCCCGAGAGCCATACCGACTTCATCATCGCGGTGATGGGCGAAGAGTTCGGCCTGGTGGGCATTTGCGCATTGTTGCTGATCTATCTGCTGTTGATTGGTCGCGGCCTGGTGATCACGGCCCAGGCGCAGACGCTGTTCGGCAAATTGCTCGCCGGCAGCCTGACCATGACTTTTTTTGTTTACGTTTTCGTCAACATCGGTATGGTCAGTGGCCTGCTGCCGGTGGTTGGGGTGCCGTTGCCATTCATTAGCTACGGCGGAACTTCGCTGGTGACATTGCTGTCAGCGTTTGGGGTTTTGATGTCGATTCATACGCATCGCAAGTGGATCGCACAGGTTTGAATAAGGTGAAGATGTCAATGCAAGTAATGCGCGGCTGGGCGACTCGGCATGCGACCTGGATGGGCCTGATCGGGCTGCTGGGGGCAACGCAAGAGGCGCAGGCCGGTGACTACGATGGCTCTCCCCAGGTTGCCGAATTTGTCGGTGAGCTGACCCGCGACTACGGTTTTGCCGGTGAGCAACTGATGGGCGTGTTCCGCGAAGCCCAGAAAAAGCAGGCGATCCTCGACGCCATTTCCCGGCCCGCCGAACGCGTCAAGCAGTGGAAGGACTATCGCCCGATGTTCCTCACTGATGCACGCATCGCCCGCGGCGTGGATTTCTGGCGCCAGCACGAGGCGGTACTGGCCCGCGCCGAGCAAGAATACGGCGTGCCGGCGCAGGTGATCGTCTCGATCATCGGCATCGAAACCTTTTACGGGCGCAATACCGGCAGCTACCGGGTGATCGACGCCTTGTCGACCCTGGGCTTCGATTACCCGCCCCGCGCCGAATTCTTCCGCAAGGAACTGCGCGAATTCCTGTTGCTGGCCCGCGAAGAGCAGGTCGACCCGCTGAGCCTCAAGGGCTCCTACGCCGGGGCGATGGGCTTGCCGCAGTTCATGCCGAGCAGCTTTCGGGCCTACGCGGTGGATTTCGACGGTGACGGGCACATCAATATCTGGAGCAACCCCGACGATGCCATCGGCAGCGTGGCCAGCTACTTCAAGCGCCACGGCTGGGTGGGCGGCGAGCCGGTGGTTATCCGCGCCGATGTCGCGGGCGAGCACGCCGACGAGGGCCTGACCCAAGGTATCGAACCGGTCAAGACCGTCGGGGAGTTGCGAGCGCTGGGCTGGTCGAGTCAGAATGCGCCACGCGACGACATGCCGGTGACGGCATTCCGCCTGGAAGGCGCAAATGGCCCTGAATACTGGATGGGCCTGAAGAATTTCTACGCAATCACGCGTTATAACCGCAGTGTGATGTACGCCATGGCCGTGCATCAGCTGTCAGATGAGCTGGTTCAAGCACGGGGCAACAAGTAATGCGGGTATCGCCGTTCAAAAAACCGCTCAAGCTGGTGGCGTTCGCCGCGTTGTCCTTGTTGGTAGCCAGTTGCTCCACCACGCCTAACCGTGCGCCGGCCAAGAAGGCCGGCGGCGCGGTCGTGCGCGCCCAGCCGGGCCTGGACATCAACCGCGCGCACAAAGACGGCGCGCCGTGGTGGGATGTGGATGTGTCGAAAATCCCGGACGCCACGCCGACCCTGCACACCGGCCCGTACAAGGCCAACCCCTATACCGTGCTGGGCAAGAATTACTTCCCGCTGCAGGAATCCAAGACTTACGTGCAGTCGGGCACCGCGTCCTGGTACGGCACCAAGTTCCATGGCCAGAACACCGCCAACGGCGAAGTGTATGACCTGTATGGCATGAGCGCGGCCCACAAGACCCTGCCGCTGCCCAGCTATGTTCGCGTCACCAACCTGGACAACAACCGCACGGTGATCCTGCGGGTCAATGACCGCGGGCCGTTCTATTCGGACCGGATCATCGACCTGTCCTACGCCGCCGCCAAGAAGCTTGGCTACGCCGAAACCGGCACCGCCCGGGTGAAAGTCGAAGGCATCGACCCGGCGCAGTACTGGGCCCAGCGCGGCAAGCCGGCGCCGTTGATGCTCAACGAACCGGCTACCCCGCAACCGCAAGTGACGGCCTCGACCGGCAAGATCGAGCAGTGGACGCCGCCGCCGGCGCAACATGCTCCGGATACCGTCGTCGTCCCTCACGCGGCACCGGGCGCCTCGATGGCGGGCGGGCAATACCTGCAGGTCGGCGCTTTCGCCAACCCGGATGCGGCAGAACTGTTAAGGTCCAAGCTCAGCGGTATGGTCAGCGCGCCAGTCTTCATCAGCTCCATCGTGCGTAACCAGCAAACGTTGCACCGTGTGCGCATGGGCCCGATCGGCTCGCCGAGCGAAGTGGCGCAAGTGCAGAACAGCGTACGCCTGGCCAACCTGGGGCAACCTAGCGTGGTCACCGCAGAATAAGTAACGCATTGATGGCTCGGGGGCGTCTGCGTGCCCGAGCCCTGGTTGTTGGCTCGTTGAACAATAAAAACCCAGGGGCAAGGGGTGAGCGGGCAACCGAACACGTGACAGTCTGGAAGCGGGCTGTCTGAATAGTTTTGCCCGCGAGGGCAAGTTTCCATAAGCAATTTCGAGAGACGGATGAACATCACCACCTTAGCCAAACGCACGTGCCTGCTTATCTCGCTGATCATCACCCCGGCCGCCTGGGCGGTTGAAATGGTGCCGGCCTCCCCGCAACTGGCTGCCAAGTCGTGGGTCCTCATGGACGCCGCCAGTGGCAACGTGCTGGTCGAAAACGGCGGTGATGTACGCCTGCCGCCTGCCAGCCTGACCAAGCTGATGACCGCCTACATCGCGACCCTGGAAATCCGTCGCGGCCAGATCGGCGAAAACGACCCGGTTACTGTCAGCGAAAACGCCTGGCGTACCGGTGGTTCGCGGATGTTCATCAAGGTGGGTTCGCAAGTGACCGTGAGCGACCTGCTGCACGGCATCATCATCCAGTCCGGTAACGACGCCAGCGTCGCCCTGGCCGAGCACATCGCCGGCAGCGAAGACGCCTTCGCCGACATGATGAACAAAACCGCCGGTGAGTTGGGCATGACCAACAGCCACTTCATGAACCCGACCGGCCTGCCGAACCCGGAGCACTACTCGTCGGCTCATGACATGGCGATCCTGGCGCGCGCGATCATCCGCGTTGACCCGGTGCACTACGCGATCTACTCCCAGAAGGAATTCTTCTGGAACAACATCAAGCAGCCTAACCGCAACCTGTTGCTGTGGCGCGACAAGACCGTCGATGGCCTGAAGACCGGCCACACCGACGAAGCCGGCTACTGCATGGTGTCGTCCGCCGTACGTGATGGCCAGCGCCTGATCGCCGTAGTATTCGGCACCAACAGCGAGCAGGCCCGTGCGGCCGAGACGCAAAAACTGCTGACTTACGGCTTCCGCTTCTTCGAAACCCAGACCTTCTACCAGAAGGGTGCTGAACTGGCGACCGCGCCGGTGTGGAAGGGCTCGACTTCGCAAGTCAAGGCCGGCCTGGCCGACGACCTGACCCTGACCATGCCTAAAGGCCAGCTGAAAAAGCTCGCCGCCAGCATGACCCTGAACCCGCAATTGGTTGCGCCAATCGCCAAGGGTGATGTGATCGGTAAGGTCGAAGTGAAGCTGGACGACAAGGTGGTGCACAGCGCCGACCTGATCGCGCTGGACGCTGTCGAGGAAGGTGGTATCTTCCGCCGCGTATGGGATAGCATCCGTCTATTCTTCTACGGCTTGTTCAACTGATTGTGTGCACCTGCAAAGCCCCGCGTTGATCCAACGCGGGGCTTTGCCCGTCGCCACGGCTTAGCGCTTACGAGGCTGTTCTGCCATGACCGATAAAGACGTAGAAGTAAAGGCGCCAAAGATCGAATTTCCTGTGACGGATTATCCCGTCAAGGTGATCAGCGATACCGGTGTCGGCCGCAAGGACAAGATTCTCGAAATCGTGCGCAAGCACGCGACGATCAACGACAACCGCGTGGACGAGCGCCAAAGCTCCACCGGCAAGTACACCACGATCCAGTTGCACATCGTTGCGACCGATCAAGACCAGCTCTACAACATCAACAGCGAACTGCGAGCCACCGGCTTCGTGCATATGGTGCTGTGATGTCGCAAGTCCTGGGCTTTCGCGAGCTCGGCCGGATGGCATACGAGCCGGTCTGGCATGCCATGCAGCGCTTTACCAATGAGCGCGGCACCTCGGCCCCGGATGAAATCTGGCTGGTGGAACACCCGCCGGTCTTCACCCAGGGTCAGGCCGGCAAGGCCGAGCACTTGCTGCTGCCGGGTGATATTCCGGTGGTGCAGGTCGACCGAGGGGGGCAAGTGACTTACCATGGGCCCGGTCAACTGGTGGCTTACCTGCTGCTGGACGTGCGCAAGCTGGGGTTTGGCGTGCGCGACCTGGTCAGCCGCATGGAGACGTGCCTGATCGAGCTGTTGGCCAGTTACGGCGTGACCGCCGTGGCCAAGCCCGATGCACCGGGTGTATACGTGGATGGCGCGAAAATCGCCTCCCTGGGGCTGCGCATTCGCCACGGTTGTTCCTTTCATGGCCTGGCCTTGAATGTGGACATGGACCTGGCGCCGTTCCGACGGATCAACCCGTGCGGTTACGCCGGGCTTGCGATGACCCAGTTGAGTGACCATGCAACATCCATAGAATTTGCCGAGGTAAGTGCCCGGCTGCGCGCGCAGCTCGTCAAACACCTCGACTATGCAGAGCAGACGACCCTGACGGGCGGAATCGATTGATATGACTACTGATGTTGTGCAAACCATGATCCCGACGCTGGACATCACTGAGCGTCCAGCCCCGGCCCCGCGTGCCAAGGTGGAAGCCGGCGTCAAGCTGCGCGGCGCCGAGAAGGTTGCACGCATCCCGGTCAAGATCATCCCGACCACCGAACTGCCGAAGAAACCTGACTGGATTCGCGTGCGCATCCCGGTTTCGCCGGAAGTGGACCGTATCAAGTCGCTGCTGCGCAAACACAAGTTGCACAGCGTATGCGAAGAAGCCTCCTGCCCGAACCTGGGCGAGTGCTTCTCTGGCGGCACCGCCACGTTCATGATCATGGGTGACATCTGCACCCGTCGTTGCCCGTTCTGCGACGTCGGTCACGGCCGTCCGAAGCCGTTGGACGTCAACGAGCCAGAAAGCCTGGCCATCGCCATCGCCGACCTGAAGCTCAAGTATGTGGTGATCACCTCGGTAGACCGCGACGACCTGCGTGACGGTGGTGCCCAGCATTTTGCCGACTGCATCCGCGAGATCCGCAAGCTGTCGCCGAACGTGATGCTCGAAACCCTGGTGCCGGACTACCGTGGCCGGATGGACGTCGCCCTGGACATCACCGCTGCCGAGCCACCGGATGTGTTCAACCACAACCTGGAAACCGTGCCGCGCCTGTACAAGGCTGCACGCCCGGGTTCGGACTACCAGTGGTCGCTGACCCTGCTGCAGAAATTCAAGCAGATGATGCCGCACATCCCGACCAAGTCCGGCTTGATGCTGGGCCTGGGTGAAACCGACGAAGAAGTCATCGAAGTCATGAAGCGCATGCGCGAACACGACATCGACATGCTGACCCTGGGCCAGTACCTGCAACCGTCCCGCAGCCACTTGCCGGTGCAGCGCTTCGTGCACCCGGACACCTTCGCCTGGTTCGCCGAGGAAGGCTACAAGATGGGCTTCAAGAACGTGGCCTCGGGCCCGTTGGTGCGGTCTTCGTACCACGCCGACGAGCAGGCCAAGCTGGTCAAGGCGAGCCTGGTTTCGTAAGCCGCCCCCAGAATCAATGTGAAATGCTGGCTTGTGTGGGAGCTGGCTTGCCTGCGATAGCATCACCTCGGTGTCACTGATACACCGAGGCGCTTGCATCGCAGGCAAGCCAGCTCCCACATTTCGTTCTGCGTCATATAGGGAGAACCATGGATGACCGCCGCCGTACCTGCACTGCGCCCCGAAGGCACCTTCGGCCTGATCGCCCCCGCCGGCCCCGCCGCGCTGGATGTTGAAAAAGCCGGGCAATGGATGCGTGCCCGTGGCTACCAATTGCACATTTTCCCCGGGGTGTACGAGCACGACGGCTACCTGGCCGGCAGCGATGAAGTGCGCGTGCGTGATTTGCATGCCGCCTTCGCCAGCCCCGATATCGATGCCATCCTTTGCCTGCGTGGCGGTTACGGCACGCCCCGTTTGCTCGACGCCCTAGACTTCGACCTGCTGCGCGCCAACCCGAAGCCGTTCGTGGGCTACAGCGATATCACCGCCTTGCATCTGGCCATCAACCGCTATGCGGGCTTTGTGACGTTCCATGGCCCGATGCTCAACGCCGACCTGCTCGGCGGCAAACAGCCACCCACCGAATCCTCCTTGTTCAGCCTGCTGCGTGGCCAGCGGGGCGCCGGCAGTGTGCTGCCGCACCCGATGCCCTACCCGTTGACCACAATCGAGCCAGGTGTGGCCTGTGGGCGCTTGCTGGGGGGTAACTTGTCGATGATCGCCGCGGTCATGGGCACGCCTTACGAAATAGACGCTGACGGCATCATCCTGTTTATCGAAGACGTCAACGAACCGCTCTATCGCATTGACCGTCTGCTGACCCACCTGCGCCTGGCTGGCAAGCTGGCCCAGGTCGCCGGTGTGCTGGTAGGGGATGTGGCTGGTGTGGATAGCGGGGAGTTGGCACGTCTGCTGAAGCAGTCCTTTGAGCCGCTGTGCATTCCAGTGCTGGCAGGCTGGCGCAGTGGGCATTGCGACCCGAACCTGACATTGCCGATGGGCGCCTTGGTGCGCCTGGATGCGGGGGAGCAGCGTGTGGTGTTGGAGCAGGATGTAGTGTTCAAGGCCTGATCGTTCCCACGCTCTGCGTGGGAATTCCTTCAGTGACGCTCTGCGTCACCCTCTTCAGCCGCGGACGCGGAGCGTCCAAGGCAGCGCTCCCACGCAGAGCGTGGGAGCGATCACTTCAGCGGTTCTGCAGCGACTCCAGCAACTTCACCGTCGGATACCCATCCGCCGGCCAGCCCAGTGCCTGCTGCGCAGCCCGAATCGCCTTGCGCGTGTTGGCGCCAATAATCCCGTCGGCATTACCCGCGTCATAGCCTTTGGCGCTGAGCGCCGTCTGCAGGTCTATGCGTTGCGAACGGCTCAGTGGCAGCTCATCTTTTGGCCAACTGCCCCGAATCACACCGCCACCGCCAAACCGCTCCGACAGCAAGCCAACCGCCAGTGCATAGGACGACGAATTGTTGTACTTGAGGATCGCGCGGAAGTTATCCAGCACCAGGAACGCCGGGCCACGGTAGCCGGCCGGCAGCAGCAGGGCGGCGGACAGCTGGTCGACATTGGCCGGCAGGCTCACGCCAGGCGGCAGTTGGATGCCCAGTTGCAGCCATTGCGCCACGGTCTTGCGCATGCCGCCATCGGCCAGGCTGTAGTCGAAGCCCGACGGCAGCGGCTGTACTTCAACGCCCCACGGCTGGCCTTTCTGCCAACCGGAGCTTTGCAGGTAATGCGCGGTGGAGGCGAGGGCGTCGGACGGGCTGTTCCAGATATCGCGGCGACCGTCACCGTCGAAGTCCACGGCATGGGTGTTGTAGGTGGTCGGGATGAACTGGGTCTGGCCCATCGCCCCGGCCCAGGAACCTTTCATCTGGTCGGCCTGAATATCGCCATGCTGGATGATCTGCAGCGCGGCCAGCAACTGCGCTTGCGCAAAGGCCGGACGACGTCCTTCATAGGCGAGGGTGGCCAAGGAGCGGATCACCGAGTTATTGCCCTGGAAAGCGCCGAAGTTGCTCTCCATGCCCCACACCGAGACCAGCGCCTGGCGGTCGACGCCATAGCGTTGCTCGATGCTTTGCAGAATATCGGCGTACTTGACCAGCAGTGCCTGGCCATTGCGCACGCGCACCGGCGACAGTGCTCCGTCGAGGTACTCCCACACCGGGCGGGAAAATTCCGGTTGGCTGCGGTCGGCGCGAATCACCGCCATATCAGGTGTGACGCCGGCAAAAGCGTTATCGAACACGGCCGCAGTGATCCCGGCCTGCAGCGCTTGCGCACGGAAGCCAGCTTGCCATTCGGCAAAGGTCTGGGTCGGCTGGATATCGAGATTGTCCACCGCCAACGGGGCCACCACGGCAGGCGCGATAGCCGGGGCCGTCTGGAGCTTGGGCAGGGGTTGAGCGTCCGCAGCGGTAGGTTTTTCGGCGCAGGCGACAAGCAGAATGAGGCTGGAGGCAGCGATCAATTGGCGCAGGTGCCAATGACGAGAAAGACGAGAGGGCATGCACAGGTCCAGGGGTTACAAATCAGGTACAGACCTTATCATGCCAGAGGGGCGCTTGCCTTCAGGCAGCCAGAAAGTAAGAAGCCTCCCAGCTATTAGACTGGAAGGCTTCGCGGCGGTAGCTGCCTTTGCCTTTGCCGGCGCGTTCCTGGCGGCTGCGGAACAAGGGCTGGGCGATGATGGATTTGGCCTTGTTGGGGCCATGCTTGGATGGCTTTTTGCTCATGGTGGATTCTCTCGCTTGAGGGTGGAATGCAGCGGTGCAAATCATCTGCCG
This sequence comes from Pseudomonas sp. KT_2_4, assembly GCF_041410225.1. Taxonomy (NCBI): domain Bacteria; kingdom Pseudomonadati; phylum Pseudomonadota; class Gammaproteobacteria; order Pseudomonadales; family Pseudomonadaceae; genus Pseudomonas; species Pseudomonas sp. KT_2_4. The sequence goes on along the minus strand of NZ_CP166962.1, from coordinate 3,056,666 downwards.
AAGTGGGCCGGCTGTAAAGCCCGTCGATAGGTGGGAAATGTTGCAAATAGGCAGTGGGCAGAGTCAATGTGGGAGCTGGCAAGCCAGCTCCCACAGGGTTTTGTGCCGTTGTACAGAGGTGGTTATTCGGCAGGCAACGCCAGGCGCTGGCCAGCCATCAACAGCGACAAGCGGCTCAGGCTCATCCACGGCGAGCCGGCCGCCTGGCCTTTGATCTGTGCGTCGATGCGCTGCGCTTCCAGTAACAGTTGCGCCCAGCGTTGCGCCGAGTGCCGTTGCAGGGCTTTGCTCATCAGGGGTTTGCGTTTGTCCCACACCGGCGGCCTGGCCTGGCTGAAGCATTTGTCCAGCGGTGTGCCTTGGCTGTATTGCAGGGCAATGTTCGCCAGCACCCGCAGCTCACGGGCCAGTGCCCACAGAATCACCGGCGGTTCCACTCCTTCGCCACGCAGGCCTTCGAGCATGCGCAGGGCGTGGGCGGGCTCGCCGTTGAGGATGGCGTCCACCAGGCCGAACACATCAAAGCGTGCGCTATCGGCCACTGCGCCTTGCACGGTTTCGACGGTGATCTGCCCGTCTTCAGCCATCAACTTGAGCTTTTCGATCTCCTGGGCGGCGGCAAGCAGGTTGCCCTCGACCCGAGCGGCGATCAGTTCCACGGCATCCTGTGTCGCCGCCAGCCCTGATTGCGACAGGCGCTGACGAATCCACTGCGGCAACTGGTTGCTGTCCACCGGCCAGATCTGGATGAACTGAGTCTGTGGACCTTCAACCAGGGCCTTGCCCCACTTGGTTTTCTGCGCGCTGCCGTCAAGCTTGGGCAGGCTGACCAGCAGCACGGTGTCTTCGGCGGGGCGCGAGCAGTATTCCATCAGAGCCGCCGCGCCTTTATCGCCCGGCTTGCCCGAGGGCAGGCGCAGTTCCAGCAGGCGTTTTTCGGCAAACAGCGACATGCTCGCGCCAGCTTGCAGCAGCGTGCCCCAGTCGAAACTGGCGTCAGCACTGAACACCTGGCGTTCATCGAAACCTTGCTGGCGTGCGGCGGTGCGGATAGCGTCGGCCGCTTCCTGGCACAGTAGCGGGTCGTCGCCGCTGACGATGTACACAGGCGCAAGGCCACCTTGCAGGTGTTTGGCGAGTTGGGCGGGGGCAAGTTTCATAGGCAGGGCGAACGGGGCGCCAGGGGCGCCCCGTCTGGCTTACTCGACAGGGACTTCAACAGGCGACTGTTTCGGCGTGTTGTCTTCATATTCCTGCGCGGCTTTCAGGGCGTCGGCATCAGCCTTGGCCTTGTTGTCGGCCACTTGCTGCAGCTCAGCCAGTTTTTCCGGGGTGAGCATTTGCAGGCGAGTCATCATGCGCTGGATCAGCTCACGACGCATTTCCTTGCGCACCTGAATGGTCTCGGAGTCCGAACCCACCAGGTTGTTGCCATCGTGGCTCACCACTTTCTGCACCTGGATCTTGTCACCCATCAACGGCAACTGATCACGGCCTTGTATTTCGAACATCAGCGCCGTGTTCAACTCGACGTCGGACGCACGGCCAGCACTCGCGTAGCTGATATTGCGCTGGGTTTCTCGCTCATCCGTCAGGATCAGTTTGTAGGTGGCGCCGTTGTACACGTGCACACCGCTGTTTTCCAGGGTCTGGCGCAGCTGGGTGACGGTTTCGCCGTAGGCGTTGCGGGCGCTGACGTCGAGTTCCTTGAGCGACAGCTCATTGGTGCCGGTACCGCGCAGCTGGAAGCCGCAAGCGCTCAACAGCACGGCAAGGCCCATAACCAGCAGATTGCGTTTGATCATTTTGTTGCTCCCCTTGAAACCAGGTGGGCCTTCTCGGGCCCTAAAGGTTTAGTTCGGCGTGGTGCCCAAGCCCCGCGCCTGATCCGATTTAGCTGGCGACGATATTGACCAGTTTGCCAGGCACCACGATCACCTTGCGGATGGTCAGGCCTTCGGTAAAGCGCAGCACGTTCTCATTGATACGTGCAGCTGCTTCAACCTCTTCACGGCTGGCGCTGGCCGGCATGTCGATCTGGCCACGCAGTTTACCGTTAACCTGGATGACCAGTTGCAGCGTGTCCTGTACCAGGGCGCTGTCATCCTGCACCGGCCAGGCGGCATCGATGACGGCACCGCTGTGGCCCAGACGGCTCCACAGTTCATGGCTGATGTGCGGCGTGATCGGCGCGAGCAACAGGGTAACTGTTTCCAGGCCTTCCTGGATCAGCGCACGATCTTGTTCGGTCGCCTGCGAGGCTTTTTCCAGCACGTTCATCAGCGTCATCACCTGGGCGATGGCGGTGTTGAACTTGTGGTTCTGCCCGACGTCCTGGCTGGCCTGGCGGATAGCCAGGTGGATGCTGCGGCGCACGGCTTTCTGCTCGTCGTTCAAGGCGCCGATGTCCAGCTTGCCCGGCAGGCCCTGGCTGACATGGGCGTGGGCCAGGCGCCAGACGCGCTTGAGGAAACGGTGCGAACCTTCAACGCCAGAGTCGGACCATTCGGCGCTCATGTCAGGCGGCGAGGCAAACATCATGAACAGGCGGCAGGTGTCGGCGCCGAACTGATCGATCATCGACTGTGGGTCGACGCCGTTGTTCTTGGACTTGGCCATCTTCTCGGTGCCGCCGATTTCCACCGGCAGGCCGTCGGCCTTCAATTTGGCGCTGATGACCTTGGCCTTGCTGTCACGCTCAAGCTCGACATCCGCCGGGTTGAACCAGGTGTAGGCGCCATTGGCTTCGCGACGATAGTAAGTGTCGGCGATCACCATGCCCTGGGTCAGCAGGTTCTTGAACGGCTCATCGGAGCTCACCAGGCCTTCGTCACGCATCAGCTTATGGAAGAAGCGCGCATACAGCAGGTGGAGGATGGCGTGTTCGATGCCACCGATGTACTGATCCACCGGCAACCAATGGTCGGCTGCGGATTTCTCCACCAGGCCACCTTCATAATGCGGCGAGGCATAACGAGCGTAGTACCACGAGGACTCCACGAAGGTGTCCATGGTGTCGGTTTCACGCTTGGCCGGTGCGCCGCACTTAGGGCAACTGCACTCGTAGAACTCAGGCATGCGTGCCAACGGCGAGCCAGCGCCATCCGGCACCACGTCTTCTGGCAACACGACCGGCAGTTGGTCTTCCGGTACCGGCACGTCGCCGCAGGTTTGGCAGTGGATGATCGGGATCGGGCAGCCCCAGTAGCGCTGGCGGCTGATGCCCCAGTCGCGCAGGCGGAACTGGGTGCGCGAGGCACCGAGGTTTTTCTGGATCAGGGCAACTTCCATGGCATCGAAGGCGCCCTGGAAGTCCAGGCCGTCGAATTCGCCGGAGTTGATCAGCGTGCCGTGCTCGCCGTAGGCGTCTTGCCACGGAGCGGGGTTGGTGTCGCCCGAGCTGGTGCGCACGACCGACTTGATCGGCAGGCTGTACTTGGTAGCGAATTCGAAATCGCGCTCGTCGTGGGCCGGCACGGCCATGACGGCGCCATCGCCGTAGTGCATCAATACGTAGTTGGCGACCCAAACCGGCAGTTTCTCGCCGGTCAGCGGGTGCTCGACGAACAGGCCGGTTGGCAGGCCTTTTTTCTCCTGGGTGGCGACGTCGGCTTCGGCCACGCTGCCGCCTTTGCATTCAGCGATGAACGCCTGCAGCTCAGGGTTGTTCTGTGCGGCCTGGGTGGCCAGCGGGTGTTCGGCGGCCACGGCGACGTAGGTCGCGCCCATCAGGGTGTCTGGGCGGGTGGTGAAGACCTTGAGTGCGCCCGCTTCGCCGATGGAATCGACGTTGTACGGGAACTGCACTTCCATGCCCTTGGATTTGCCGATCCAGTTGCGCTGCATGGTCTTGACCTGTTCAGGCCAGCCCGGCAGGTCGTCGAGGCTCGACAGCAGTTCATCCGCGTAGGCGGTGATCTTGAAGTAGTACATCGGGATTTCGCGCTTTTCGATCAGCGCGCCGGAACGCCAGCCGCGACCGTCGATAACCTGTTCGTTGGCCAGTACGGTCTGGTCGATCGGGTCCCAGTTCACGGTGCCGCTTTTTTTGTAGATCACACCTTTTTCGAACAGGCGCGTGAACAGCCATTGTTCCCAACGGTAGTAATCCGGCTTGCAGGTGGTGACCTCGCGGGACCAGTCCACCGCCAGGCCCAGGCTGCGCAGCTGGGTCTTCATGTAGGCGATGTTTTCGTAGGTCCACTTGGCGGGCGCCACGTTGTTTTTCATCGCGGCGTTTTCTGCCGGCATGCCGAAGGCGTCCCAACCCATAGGTTGCAACACGTTCTTGCCGAGCATGCGCTGGTAGCGCGAAATCACGTCGCCGATGGTGTAGTTGCGCACGTGCCCCATGTGTAGCTTGCCGCTGGGGTAAGGGAACATCGATAGGCAGTAGTAAGTCTCCTTGCCTGGCTGTTCACTGACTTCAAAGGACTTTTGCTCGTCCCAGAAGGTTTGGGCGGCATTTTCTATTTCACGGGGCTGATATTGTTCGTGCATGGCTACTTTTGAACTGGATAGGGGTGGCCTAATCCTCTTCGGTGCACTGTCCGGGTTGTTCGACACCAAGAAGCGGCGCGTCCGTGCCCAAACCCTGCGGGAAGTGGAGTTACAGGAAGCGCCGTAGCATACATGACCCCACTCTATCGAGGGAAACCCTGATTGCGCGGCAAGGGCCGTCTGTCGCGGCACCGGGCAGGCGCAGCCACGGGGGCTACGCTGTTTAGTGGGGAGCAAGTATTTCTTCAATGAGGTGAGGGGATGGTTGAATCGCAGCGAACTTTAACGAAACCGCAGTTGTATGAAGGATTGATCGACCGTTTGGGTCGGGCATTGGATGCCGCAAGAACCGCAGGCCGATTGCGTGATGAGCGGCCTCTGGAGCTGGAGTTGCGAGGCTTGAGCCAGGCGGAACTTGAATTGATCAAGAACTACCTGGCGTTGAATCACGACCGCGCCTCCCATGGGCAGGCTTCCCCGCCCGCTCATTCGGCCAAGGTCATCTGGCTCAAAGACTTGGCGACCGGCCGCGGGCCAGAGGACTTCCGCTCCGTGCGGTGCAAGTGAGCCCCGCGTTATCCGTTAGCGTTATCAAAATGTTGTCGGTAAGGATTGTTGCAAAACCCCGATGCATCTAGGCTTCGGGCATCTTTGGAGATGCCCGATGCCTTTTCGTTATTTCATTAAACAACTGTTGTTGCCGCCCGGTATTTTTCTGCTGTTGCTGGCGTGTGCCTGGTGGTTTCGCCGCAGCCGTCCACGCCTGGCGGGCTTGTGCTTTGCCCTCGGGCTGGGCGGGATGTGGTTGATCAGCCTGCCAGTGATGGTGCAGTGGGGCGCCCGTGTCCTGGAGACAGAACCACCTTTGGCCCGGGAAGACTGGGCCACCTTGGCCCAGCGTGCCGACGCGATTGTGGTGCTGGGCTCGGGGCGCGAGCGCGGTGACGTTGCCTGGGGCAGCGACCAGCCCACCGGTATTGGCCTGGAGCGTGAGCGTTTTGCCGCGCGGCTGGCCAAGGCATCCGGTTTGCCAGTGCTGACCAGCGGTGGCTTGCACTACGGCACGCCGCCCAGTGAGGCCGAGCTGATGGCCGTGTCGATGCAGGATGACTTCGGTGTCACCGTACGCTGGAAAGAAGAGCGAAGCCGCACTACCTGGGAAAACGCCCAGATGAGCGCCGAGATACTCTTGCCTCAAGGCATCAAGCGTGTGGTAGTGGTGACCCAGGCCTGGCACATGCCGCGTTCGGTGTGGAGTTTTGAAAAGGCCGGCTTCACCGTGGTGCCGGGGCCGGTGGGCTTTTTGGGTGTGGACCATGGCCGACCGCTGGGTGGCTGGATGCCGGAGGTCAAGGCGGTGTGGCAAAGCGGGCAGTTGATCAATGAAGCGGTGGGGCAGGTGGGGTATCGGTTGTTTTACCGGTAGGCGCAACACAGGAGATCAAAATGTGGGAGCTGGCTTGCCTGCGATGGCGGTGGGTCAGTGAGCACTCAGGGCACTGATACACCGCCATCGCAGCATAGGTATCTACACAACTTCAATACGACACTGACCCTGTGGCGAGGGAGCTTGCTCCCGTGACGGCCTGACAGCCAGCGCTGTTCTAACTGACGCGCCGCTGTCCTAATGTGGGAGCTGGCTTGCCTGCGAAGACGGCCTGACAGTCAACACAGTTGGACCGTGTACATATCCATTCCTGCGGTAACGGCCGCCTAGGGTTCCGCTCTGACAGCGGCTCACTTTTGAAAAGCGCAAAAGTAAGCAAAACGCTCTTGCCCCACCACTCGGCACCTCGCCCAGGCTCGGTGTGCCCGTAATCCGCCAGTGATTTGGGGGGCCGCCGCCACGCGCCATCCATGGCGCGGGGCGGCTAAACCGGCATCCCTGCCGGTTTACCCCCCAAATCCCTGTCGAATTCCGGCCAGCGTGGTTTAACGGGGCGCCTAAGATCAAAAGCAGATCAAGAGCGGCTCGCTTCGCATCGTGGTTACCGGCGGCTGCGGCGAACTGTACAGTTGTGCAGATACCTATCGCCATCGCAGGCAAGCCAGCTCCCACAGGTCAGAGCGTTTTGGACATTCGTGCAGCCAGCAGAGCCCAGCCAAACAATGCCAGGCACACAATGATCAACGGCCACGAACGCCATTGCAGGTACGGCGTGAGGTTATGCATCGGCACCACCTCTCCATAGAGAATGCCGCGCTCGAACTGCGGGATCTGCGCGGTGATCTGCCCAAACGGGTTGATCAGCCCGGTCACGCCGTTGTTGGTGGCGCGGATCATCCAGCGGCCAGCTTCCAGGGCACGCATCTGCGCCATTTGCAGGTGCTGCAGCGGGCCGATGGAGCGGCCAAACCAGGTGTCGTTGCTGATGGTCAGCAGCAGGTCGCTCTGGGCCGACAGGCCGGCGGCGAATTCGGGGTACACCACTTCATAGCAAATGAACGGCGCAATCTGATAACCCTTGGCCTGTAGCATGGCCTGGTCAGAAGGGCCGCGGGCGAAGTCGGACATGGGCAGGTCGAAAAAGGCGATCAGCCCGCGCAACATGTCCTGCAACGGCACGTACTCGCCAAACGGCACCAGTTTCTGCTTGAGGTAGGTGCCGTCACCTTCACCCACCACGGTGATGCCGTTGAAGTAGCGCTTCTGGTGGTGCACTTCCTGGCGAATCGGTACCCCGGTGATCAACGCACTGTCCCGGTCGGCGGCAAACTTGCCCATCATGCCCAGGTAGCCCTCGACGGACTCCTTGAGCACCGGCACGGCGGTTTCCGGCCAGACCAGCAGGTCGACGCGCTTGGAGCTCAGGCTCATGTCGCGGTACAGCGCCAACTGTGCATTGAGCTGGTCGGGGTCCCACTTCATGCTTTGCTCGACGTTGCCCTGAATCGCGGCCACGCTCAGCGGCGCGCCAGACGGCGACGTCCAGGCGTGATGCTTGAGCGCCAGGCCAATGGCCCAAGGTGCAACCAGCAATAACAGGCCCGCGCCGATGAAGGCATTGCGCTTGCTGGCCAGCAGACGCGGCAGGTTGCACAGCAATGCGGCGGTGAGTGCGAGGGCGAAGGAAATCAGCCACATCCCACCCAATGGCGCGAGGCCGGTCAACGGCCCATCGAGTTGACTGTAACCGGAGTACAACCACGGGAAACCGGTAAGGAACCAGCCACGAAAGGCTTCCTGGCCGACCCACAACGCGGCGAACGTCAATGCATCCGCCAGTGGTGCTTCGTTACGGCGCAACCAGCGCGCCCATAACCAGGCGGGCAGGGCAAAGAACCAGGCGATGGCGGCGGTGAACAGCAGCATCAGGAACCCCGCCAGCAGCACCGAAGCGCCGCCGAAGTGGTGGATGCTGTAGTAGATCCAACTGGTGCCGGCGCCAAACAGGCCGAAGCCGAAACACCAGCCACGGGCCAGGGCTTGGCGGGGTGTCAGCTCCCGCAGGCCGATATAGAACAGGCCGACCGCTACCAGCGCCAACGGCCAGATATCGAACGGCGCCAGCGCCAGGGTTGTGATGGCGCCGGCCACCACGGCCAGCAAGTTACCGGGCCAGCCGGGTGCGATCATACGGCGCATGTCAGTCCTTAGCGGGCGATAGGTGTCAAACGGATCAGATGGATACGACGGCTATCGGCATTGAGGATGCGGAAGCGATACGCACCGATCTCGGTGGTTTCATTACGCTTGGGCAAATGCCCGAACGCACTCATCACCAGGCCGCCGACGGTGTCGAACTCATCGTCCGAGAACTCGCTGTCGAAAAACTCGTTGAAGTTCTCGATGGGCGTCAGCGCCTTGATCAGGAAATCACCGCTGGGCAGCGGCTTGATGTAGCTGTCTTCTTCGACGTCGTGCTCGTCTTCGATGTCGCCGACGATCTGCTCCAGCACGTCTTCGATGGTGACCAGGCCGGCCACGCCGCCGTATTCGTCAATCACAATGGCCATGTGATTGTGGTTGGCGCGGAACTCGCGCAGCAGCACATTCAGGCGCTTGGACTCGGGCACGAAGGTGGCCGGGCGCAGCAGGTCCTTGATGTTGAAGCTGTCGCCGTTCTCCTTGAGGATCAACGGCAGCAAGTCCTTGGCCAGCAGGACGCCCATGACGTCGTCATGGCTTTCACCGATCACCGGGTAGCGCGAATGCGCCGAGTCGATCACGGCCGGGAGGAATTCCCGTGGGGTCTGGGTCGCCTTGATGCTGATCATCTGCGAGCGCGGGACCATGATGTCGCGTACTTGCAGGTCAGCCACCTGGATGGCGCCCTCCACGATGGCCAGCGCTTCGCTGTCCAGCAATTTGTTCTGGTGTGCATCGCGCAGCAGCTCCAAGAGCTCCTGGCGGTTCTTCGGCTCGTGGGCAAAAGCCTGGGTCAGTTTACCCAGCCATGACTTCTGCCCGTTGCTCGATCGGTCTTCGCTCATAGCGATTACTCTAAATCCTTTGATATGACAGTTGAGTGTTGATCAGTTTTCGTCGTCTGCGTACGGGTCGCGGTGACCCAGCTCTGCAAGCAACGTTCGTTCCAGCGCTTCCATTTCCTCGGCTTCGTCATCGTCTATATGGTCGTAACCCAAGAGATGCAAGCAGCCGTGGATGACTAGATGGGCCCAATGGGCCTCAAGTTCCTTGCCTTGTTCGGCCGCTTCGCGTTCGACCACCGCGACGCAGATCACCAGGTCGCCCAGCAGCGGGATATCCAGCAATTCGTCGGGCACGTCGGCGGGGAAGGACAGCACGTTGGTCGCGTAGTCTTTCTGGCGCCAGGTGCGGTTCAGCTCACGGCCTTCGGCCTCGTCCACCAGACGAATGGTCAGTTCCGAGTCGGCGGTGCGCTGGCGCAAGGCCAGTTCACACCATTGGCGGAACTGGGCTTCGCTGGGGGCGGGCGCGTCGGTGGCCAGCTGCAGGTCTAGCTCAACCATCGTGGCGAGCGTCCTTGGCGGGCGCGTCGTCGCGGTGTTCGAAACGCTCATAGGCCTCGACAATGCGCTGCACCAGCGGGTGGCGTACCACGTCCTTGGGCATGAAATGCGTGAAGCTGATACCCGGCACGTCCTTGAGCACCTCGATCACCTGGCCCAGGCCCGACTTGGTGCCCTTGGGCAGGTCGACCTGGGTGATGTCGCCCGTGATCACGGCAGTGGAGCCGAAACCGATACGGGTGAGGAACATCTTCATCTGCTCAACGGTGGTGTTCTGGCTTTCGTCGAGGATGATGAAGCTGTTGTTCAAGGTGCGGCCACGCATGTAGGCCAGTGGTGCGATCTCGATCACCTGGCGCTCGATCAGCTTGGCCACGTATTCAAAGCCGAGCATCTCGTACAGCGCGTCGTAGAGCGGGCGCAGGTACGGGTCGATCTTCTGGGCCAGGTCGCCGGGCAGGAAACCGAGCTTTTCGCCGGCCTCGACCGCTGGGCGCACCAGCAGGATGCGCCGCACTTGCTCGCGTTCCAGGGCATCGACGGCGCAGGCCACCGCCAGGTAGGTCTTGCCGGTACCGGCCGGGCCGATGCCGAAGTTGATGTCGTTGCCGAGGATTTCCTTGACGTACTTCTGCTGATTCAAGCCGCGGGGGCGAATCATGCCTTTTTTGGTACGCAAGGCCACGCTGGCTTCGGCCACCGGGTTATTGGCCAGGTCTTCCACAGCCGATTCCTGCAGGTACAGGTGCACGGTCTCCGGCGACAGCTCGCTACCCTTGGTTTCGCGGTAGAGGCGGCGCAACAGGTTTTCTGCAGACGTGGTGTGTTGAGGTTCACCAATGAGCTCGAACTGATTGCCGCGGTTGCGGATCTCGATGCTCAGGCGTTGTTCGATCAGGCGCAGGTGCTCGTCGAACTGTCCGCACAGGTTGGCGAAACGGCGAGCCTCAAACGGCTCGAGGATAAAGCGATGGGGTTCTGCTATGGGTGCGTTCAAGGTTGCTTTTAGCCGCCCTTTGGCTGATGAGGTGAGAGAGAGAATAACGCCAGGCGCCGGTGTGCGAAAGCACTTAAATAGCTTGGCTCCACTCTCGATAACCCTGAAGAACCCCTGTGGGAGCTGGCTTGCCTGCGATAGCGGTGGGTCAGTTGGCACATAGGGCACTGATACATCGCTATCGCAGGCAAGCCAGCTCCCACATTTTGATCTTCATCCGGTCAGCGAGATCAGTTGATCAACGAGCCACGCAACGAGTGTGGCTGCGCCGCATCAATGTGCACATCGGCAAACTGGCCGATCAGCGTGGGATTGTCGCAGCGGAAGTTGACGATTCGGTTGTTCTCGGTACGCCCCTGCAATTCACCCGGGTCTTTCTTCGAATAATCGGTGACCAGAATGCGCTGGATCGAACCGACCATTTGTCGGCTGATTTCAAAGCCCTGCTGATTGAGGCGATGTTGCAGCGCGTTCAAGCGCTCTTTTTTCAACGCTTCCGGGGTTTCATCCAGCAGGTCGGCAGCCGGGGTGCCCGGGCGCTGGCTGTAGACGAACGAGTAGGAGAAGTCAAAACCGACGTCCTCGATCAGCTTCATGGTCTGCTGGAAATCTTTCTCGGTTTCGCCCGGGAAGCCGACGATAAAGTCCGAACTGATGCAGATGCCCGGCACGGCAGCGCGCAGTTTGCGCAATTTGGATTTGTATTCCAGCGCGGTGTGGTTGCGCTTCATCGCCGACAGAATGCGGTCCGAACCCGATTGCACCGGCAAGTGCAGGTGTTTGACCAGCTCTGGCACTTCGGCGTGGGCCTGGATCAGGCTGTCGGAGAACTCCAGCGGGTGGGAGGTGGTGTAGCGGATACGCTCGATGCCATCGACAGCGGCGACCACGCGGATCAATTCCGCCAGGTCGGCCAGGCGGCCATCATCGGTCTGGCCACGGTAGCCGTTGACGTTCTGGCCCAGCAGGGTCACTTCGCGCACGCCGTTTTCAGCCAGGTGGATGATTTCCGATAGCACATCGTCAAACGGCCGGCTGACTTCTTCGCCGCGGGTGTAAGGCACCACGCAGAAGGTGCAGTACTTGCTGCAGCCTTCCATCACCGACACATAGGCGCTCGGCCCATCGATGCGCGGTTCGGGCAGATGATCAAATTTTTCGATTTCGGGGAACGACACGTCAACCTGCGGCAGCTTGGTGATGCGTGCGGCGTCGATCATCTCGGGCAAGCGGTGCAGGGTTTGCGGGCCGAACACCACATCGACATAGGGCGCGCGGTCGCGGATCGCAGCGCCTTCCTGGCTGGCCACGCACCCGCCGACGGCGATCACCATGTCCGGGTTGGCCAGTTTCAATTCGCGCCAGCGGCCCAGCTGCGAATACACACGGTCCTGGGCCCGCTCGCGGATCGAGCAGGTATTGAGCAGGATCACGTCGGCATCTTCGGCGCGGGCAGTGACTTCCAGGGCCTGGTGTTCGCCCAGCAAGTCGACCATGCGCGAGCTGTCGTACTCGTTCATCTGGCAACCGTGGGTTTCGATGTAAAGCTTCTTGGCCATGGGAATCGTCAACTGGTGGTAAAGAACCGCGCATTATAGGGGGCATGCCCATTGGTTCCTAGCGCTGTGCATCGGGTGCCATGCTATAGTTCGCGCCCTCTTTTATATCCCCATGTGTTGTTCGCCCACCATGACCAAACGTGAAGCTCCAATCTATAAGGTGATTTTCCTCAACCAGGGCCAGGTGTTCGAAATGTACGCCAAGCAGATCTATCAAAGTGATCTGTGGGGCTTCCTGGAGGTGGAAGAGTTCGTCTTTGGCGAGCGCACCCAGTTGGTGGTCGATCCGGGCGAAGAAAAGCTCAAGGCCCAGTTCGAAGGGGTAGTGCGCAGCTTTGTGCCCATGCATTCGATTGTGCGCATCGATGAAGTCGAGCGCTTGGGGACGCCGAAGATCAGTGAAGCTCGGGGCATGAGCAATGTGATGCCGTTTCCGATGCCGATGCCTGAGAAGTGATCTGCAATTAATTTGTAGGGCGTTTCCGAAACTGCCTCTCAATGGATAGACATTTTGTTTGAAAGATAGCAAATTTTGTTTATTCAGAGAGGGCATCATGAATCTACCAATAATAAGAAAACCTCGAAGTTTCCCCCGTTCGACTGCGTTTAATCACGCCACTCATTAGCGCCAAGTTCCATCACGCCTTCATTAACGAACTGACCTGTTCGGGAGTAGCCCTGTGCGCGATCCTCGCTATGACATTCTGTTTGAACCGGTGCAAATTGGCCCGGTGCGTACCCGCAATCGCTTTTATCAAGTTCCGCACTGTAATGGCATGGGCCACGTGCACCCCTCGGCGATGGCGCGCATGCGCGCAGTGAAAGCCGAGGGCGGCTGGGGCGTGGTGTGCACGGAAGAATGCGAAATCAGCCCGCTGAGCGAGTTCTCCCCTTATATAGAAGCGCGACTTTGGGATGAACGCGATATTCCTGCACTGGCGCGCATGTGTGAGGGGGTACACCGTCACGGGGCGTTGGCTGGGGTAGAGCTGGCATTCAATGGTTACTCGGCGCCCAACCGCTACAGTCGCGAAATTCCCTGGGCGCCTTCCAATACCCCGGTGCGCAGTTACGACCCGGTGCAGGCTCGGGCCATGAGCCATGCCGATATCCGGCAATTGCGCGCCCTGCATCGAGCCGCCGCATTGCGCGCCCGGGAGGCGGGTTTCGACATCATCTATGTGTACGCCGGCCACGACTTGAGCGTGCCGTTCCATTTCCTCACGCCACGCAATAACCGGCGTACCGACGAATACGGCGGTACGCTGAAAAACCGTGTGCGCCTGTTGCGCGAGTTGATTGAAGACACTCGCGACGCAGTGGGTGATCGGTGTGCCGTAGCGGTCCGCCTGGCGGTGGATGAGCAAATGGCCGACGGCCTCAGCCGCGAGGGCGAAGGTGCCGAAATCTTATCGATGCTGGCGGACCTGCCGGACTTGTGGGACGTCAATGTCGCCGATTGGTCCAATGACAGCGTGACGGCGCGCTTTGCCGGGGAGGGTTACCAGGAGGCCTTCCTGCTGGGGCTCAAGGCGCTGACCAGCAAGCCCGTGGTGGGCGTCGGCCGCTTCACTTCGCCGGACACCATGGTGTCTTTGGTTCGCCGTGGCGTACTGGACCTGATCGGGGCGGCCCGCCCTTCGATTGCCGATCCGTTCTTGCCCAAGAAGATTGAAGAGGGGCGCGCCGAGGAAATTCGCGAATGCATCGGCTGCAATGTATGTGTCAGTGGCGACCACACCAGCACGCCCCTGCGCTGTACACAGAACCCGACCATGGGCGAGGAGTGGCGGCGTGGCTGGCACCCCGAGTCGGTCAAGCGTACGCAGCAACCCGGCCGGGCGCTGGTGGTCGGCGCCGGGCCATCCGGGCTTGAGTGTGCACGGATCCTAGGTGCGCGAGGGATGGAAGTGGCCCTGGTCGACAGCCTGCGCACCCTAGGCGGGCGTGTAGCGTTGGAAGCCCGGCTGCCGGGGCTGGCGAGTTGGGCACGGGTGATTGACTATCGACTGGATGCGTTGAGCCGCATGCCGTCAGTCGAGATCTATCGGGAAAGCCCCTTGCAGGCCCAGGATGTGCTGGATTTCGCCGCCGAGCATGTGTTCATCGCTACGGGTTCCCATTGGCGGCGGGATGGCTTGGGACGCGCCTTGCGCTGCCCCTTAACGGGCCTGGAGAGCCTGCCCGTGCTGACGCCTGATGACCTGATGGCGGGGGTGTTGCCCACTTCGCCGGTGCTGCTGTTCGATGACGATCACTATTACATGGGCAGCGTGCTGGCCGAACACCTGGTGGCGCGGGGTGTGGAGGTGATATTCGTCACCCCTGCGGCGGACGTGGCGGCCTGGACCCATAACACTCTCGAGCAGCACCGCATTCAGCGTCGTCTGATGCAGTTGAATGTCACGATCATACCGTCCCATACGCTGGTCAGCGTTAAGCCAGAGGGTGTGGTAGCGGGTTGCATCTACACCGAACGTACGCGGTTGATCCCAGCTGCAGCCTTGCTGCTGGTCACTTCCCGGGAGCCTGAGCAGGCGCTGTATCAGGCCTTGAACAACTCACCCGGACAGTTACAGGCGGCAGGCATCCGAACGCTGACGCTGATCGGCGACTGTGTGGCGCCGGGCACCATTGCGGCGGCGGTGTATTCAGGTCATCGCATCGCACGTGAGTTCGATGCGCCCGAAGGCTCGCTGATAGTGCGGCGGGAAATTCCATTTATCGAGGTGTAGTCAGTCCGACTGTTCAATCAATAACGAGGAATACAATAATGAAAAAAATACTCCTGATGTTATTCACCACACTCCTTATTAATTCATCGTTGTTTGCCAGCGATTATAAAGTGATCCGTTTCGCTGCCGATCCCAACTATGCGCCCTTTGCTTATAAAGACAGTACGGGCACTTTGACCGGTTTTGAAATAGATATTGGCAATGCAATTTGTGCACATTTGAATGTTCGCTGCCAATGGGTCGAGAGTGACTTTGACGGCATGATTCCCAGCCTCAACGCCGGCAAGATCGACGCCATCCTTGCTTCAATGACCATCACTGCCGCTCGGCAAAAGGTCATCGACTTTTCCTCGGAGGTGTTTTCCAGTCCCACCGCCATGGTGATGCGCCCTGGCACTGAGCTTTCCACAGGCATGGCCGTCGGCTATTTGCAGGGCAGTACTCAAGAAGTGTATGCCCGGCAAGTGCTCGCCGGGCAGGGTATGAAGGTGGTGGCTTATGCCGATCAGGAGCAAGTGTACGCGGACCTGCTGACAGGGCGTTTGCAGGCATCGCTGCAGGATGCTCAGCAAGCACAGAGCGGATTTTTACGTTCACCCCAAGGCGTCGGGTTCGTGCTGGGCCCGCTGATTGACAGCGAGTTGATGCCGTCCAAAAGCGGCATTGGCATCGCCAAGGGCAACCACACGTTGAAAGCGCTGTTGGATAAGGGGCTGGCTGCCCTGCACGCCGATGGCACCTACGCTCGCCTGCAAGAGCAGTACTTCCCCGGAGTGAACATGTTCAGCGGCCAATAACCGCCCTCAACGGCCAGCGAGGACACAATCATGCTACCTGCCTTCACTCAATTCGCCGCGTCCCTGGGCGGTTTTTTGCCGATGTTACTGCACGGGGTCTGGGTCACCCTGCAACTGGCACTGTTGTCATTGCTGCTGGGGCTGATCCTGGGCCTGCTGGGGGCAGGCGCCAAGCTGTCCAGGGTCAGGGCATGGCGCCTGTGCGCGCAGGTGTATACCACCTTGATTCGCGGGGTTCCGGACCTGTTGTTGATGCTGTTGATTTTCTACGGGTTGCAGACAGGCCTGAGTCGTCTGACCAGCGAATTGGGCTGGGCCTACATCGATGTCGACCCTTTCAGCGCCGGCGTGATCACTCTGGGGTTTATCTACGGCGCCTATTTCACCGAAACCTTTCGCGGCGCGTTGCTGGCTGTGCCCCGGGGCCAGTTCCAGGCTGCCAAAGCCCTTGGCCTGACCTTCAGGCAGAGTTTTGTGCATGTGATATTCCCGCAAATGATGCGGTTTGCCCTGCCGGGGCTGGGCAATAACTGGATGGTCTTGCTCAAGGCCACGGCGTTGGTGTCGATCATCGGCTTGGCAGACTTGGTGAAAGTGGCGCAGATGGCGGGCAAGAGCAGTCAGCAATTACTGGCTTTTCTGCTGCTGGCGGCGCTGGTTTACCTGTTGCTCAGCAGTGTTTCAAACGCGGCGTTGCGCTGGCTGGAGCGTCGGTATGGTGACGGTGTGCAGGAATCATCATCATGATCGAGCTTATCCAGGAGTATTGGCGGCCGTTTATCTATTCTGACGGCCAACAAATCACCGGCCTGGCCATGACCTTGTGGCTGACTAGCGCCTCTTCGTGCCTGGGCCTGCTGTTGGCGTTGCCACTGTCCATTGCCAGGACGTCCAGCCGACGCTGGCTGCGTTGGCCGGTGCAAAGCTTTACCTACGTGTTTCGCGGCACACCGCTGTATATCCAGTTGCTGATCTTCTACACCGGCATCTACAGCATTGGCGCCGTTCGCGAGCAACCGTTGCTGGATGCTTTTTTTCGCGAAGCGCTCAATTGCACCCTTCTGGCGTTTGCCCTCAATACCGCGGCCTACACCACGGAAATACTCGCGGGCGCGATCCGGGCGATGCCGCGCGGTGAAATCGAGGCTGCACGGTCGTTGGGTTTCGACGGTTGGAAGCTGTACGTGCACTTGATCATGCCCTCGGCCCTGCGCCGGTCGTTGCCCTACTACAGCAATGAAGTGATCTTCATGTTGCATTCCACCACCCTGGCGTTCACGGCAACGGTGCCGGATATCCTGAAAGTCGCACGGGATGCCAACGCTGCAACCTTCCTCACCTTCCAATCCTTTGGCCTGGCCGCGGCGCTCTACTTGTGCATTACGTTCGCGTTGATCTGCCTGTTCCGTCTGGCAGAACGACGCTGGCTGAGCTTTCTTGATTCGAATCGATAGGAGGCGATATGCAGACTTGCAGACATGAACTGTTGACGGCTGTGCCAGGTACCACGCGGCATATTCATAGTTTTCATTACGGCCCAGCCGATGCGCCGAGCAAGGTTTACATCCAGGCGTCCCTGCACGCCGATGAGTTGCCGGGGATGTTGGTGTTGTGGCATCTCAAACAACGGCTGGCAGATCTGGAGGCCAAAGGTGCGCTGCGTTGGCAGGTGGTGCTGGTGCCGGTGGCCAATCCGCTGGGGTTGGAGCAGGTGCTGATGGACGTGCCGCAGGGGCGCTTCGATAACGACAGTCGAGAGAACTTCAATCGCTTCTTCATCGACGTCAGCCAGCAGGTCGGGGATCAGGTCCAGGATGTTCTGACTGATGATCCTGCGCATAACCTGCACCTGATCCGCGCGACCTTGCGGCAAACCCTTGTCAGCCAGGTGCCGGCGACCCAGCTGCATTCCCTGCGCCTGGCCCTGCAAACGCTGGCCTGTGACGCCGACAGAGTGCTGGACCTGCATTGTGATTTCGAGGCGGTGCAGCACCTGTACCTGGCACCGGACGTCTGGCCCCAGGTGGAACCGCTGGCGCGGTACCTGGGCGCCCGGGCCTGCTTTATGAGCCCGGACGCGGGCGGGCATTCGTTCGACGATTGCTACACCTTGTTCTGGGCACGGATGCAGGCGCGTTTCCCTGGGGTCTTTGCGGCGCCGGGTTTTGCCGTGACCGTGGAGTTGCGCGGCGTGGCTGATGTGAGCCACGGGCTGGCGCGACAGGATTGTCAGGCGTTGATCAACTATCTGACTTTGCAGGGAGGCGTTGAGGGGCAAGCGCCTCCACTACCGGCGTTATTGAGTCCGCCAACACCCTTGGCGGGGGTCGAGCCGGTGGTGAGTGCGGTGGGAGGCTTGATTGTGTTTTGCGCGCAGGTGGGGGATTACCTGGAAGCAGGACAAATCGTGGCGCACGTCATCGATCCGATTACAGACCGTGTGACCGAGGTAGCGTGTGAGCGTGCAGGGCTTTTGTATGTACGATCAATACGCCGAATGGCAAGCGCCGGTATGGCGATTGCCCACGTCGCAGGGGTCACGGCGTATCGACAGGGCTACCTGTTATCGCCGTGATCAAGGCAGGGGAGAGAAAGGCGAACGCCCATCGGCGCTCTGCAACTCCTGCAGGTAGTTGCGGAAAATCTGCCCCAGCACCTGGGTCGCCACTTCCAGTTCATCGCGCTGCATGTGCTCGGCGACTTCGTCGGCGGTGTCCAGCGCGTCTTCGGCGCCATTGACCGCGGCCATTTTCAGCACGATGTACGCCTGAATGTTGTTGGCCGGCACGCCTTCGCCTTTGAAGAACATGTTGCCCAACTGGTATTGCGCCTGGGCGTGGCCCTGCAACGAGGCTTTCTCGAAGTAGCTCAACGCTTTGTTGAGGTCAACGGCCGGGTTCTTGCTGTCGTGGTAGTACTCGCCCAACTCGTATTGCGCCTGCGCATCCCCGTCCTCGGCCTGTTTCTGGCACGCGCTCAGGGCTTCGGCCTGGCTCTCTGGCTGGGTATTGAGGGTGCAACGACCCATCGCTGGAATTAACAACGAGTTGCCGCCGGCCTGGGCATGTGCCAGTAGCGGTTGAAGGAGCAACAGGCAGCCCAGAACCAGGGTGCGGCCGGTGCGTTTCATGGGAATCGACTTACCTCTGACGGGGCGCGCGGACCCTCGAGGGAGTCCAATAAGCGCGCATTATGAAATAAGCAGGCCTCTGCTTACAAAGTCTTTACTCGTTTTTCTGCTGCTTGGGCAAGTTATCTGCCGGATTGCAGTGCAATTCTCGAAAAAACCAGGAATTCTCTGTAAGCAAAGTAGCAAATCTGACGCTGCCAGGGGCAACGTCAGAGGTTGCCGTCACTTATTTCAGGGCCGCGAAGGCGCGCTCGGCAGCATCCAGGGTCAACTTCAGTTCGGCTTCGCCATGGGCAATCGAGGTGAAGCCGGCTTCAAAGGCGCTCGGTGCCAGGTACACGCCGCCTTCGAGCATCAGGTGGAAGAAGCGCTTGAACAGCTCGGCATCGCTGCCCATCACGTCATCGAAGGTGACGATATCGTCGGCGCCGCTGAAGTACAGGCCGAACATGCCACCGGCCTGGGTGGTCACAAACGGGATGCCGGCGGCGTCGGCGCGTTGTTGCAGGCCGTCGAGCAGGCGCGTGGTGTAGTCGGTCAGCTCGGCGTGGAAGCCCGGGCGGCTGATCAGGCGCAGGGTGGTCAGGCCGGCGGCCATGGCCAGTGGGTTACCCGACAAGGTGCCTGCCTGGTATACCGGGCCGAGCGGGGCGATGTGTTGCATGATCTCGCGCTTGCCGCCGAAGCAGCCTACCGGCATGCCGCCGCCGATGATCTTGCCGAAGGTGCTCAGGTCTGGCGTAACGCCGTAGTAAGCCTGGGCGCCACCGAGGGCGACCCGGAAACCGGTCATCACTTCGTCAAAAATCAGCACCACGCCATGCTTGTCGCACTGCTCGCGCAAGCCCTCAAGAAAACCCGGGGCCGGTGGAACGCAGTTCATGTTGCCGGCAACCGGCTCGACGATGATGCAGGCAACGTCCTGGCCGACTTCGCTGAGCATCTGCTCGACGGCTGCGATGTCGTTGAACGGCAAGGTCAGGGTGTGCTTGGCGAATGCCGCAGGTACGCCAGCGGAATTGGGGACGCCCTGGGTCAGCGCGCCGGAGCCGGCTTTCACCAGCAGGCTGTCGGAGTGGCCGTGGTAGCAGCCTTCGAACTTGATGATGTTGTCGCGGCCGGTGAAACCACGGGCCAGGCGGATCGCGCTCATGGTGGCTTCGGTGCCGGAGCTGACCATGCGCACCATTTCCATCGACGGTACGATCGAGCAGACCAGGTCGGCCATCTCGGTTTCCATCGCGGTCGGGGCGCCGTAGGACAAGCCGTGTTGCAGTTGCTGGCGCACCGCCTCCAGCACATCCGGATGGCTGTGGCCGAGGATCATCGGGCCCCAGGAGCCGACGTAGTCGACATAGCGCTTGTCGTCTTCATCGGTGACGTAGGCGCCTTCGGCATGCTTGAAGAACAACGGCGTGCCGCCCACGCTCTTGAACGCACGCACGGGGGAGTTCACACCGCCGGGGATGTGTTTCTGGGCGTTGGCAAACAGGGTTTCGGAACGGGACATGATCGGGCTCTCTAAACTGAAGATTTAAGAAGGTCGTTGAATGCACGGGCGCGGCGGGTGACTTCCTGGGTGCTGTCGGCACCGAACAGGCCATGGACCACGGCGAGCAGGTCAGCCCCGTGGGCCACCAGCGGCTCGGCGTTTTCCAGGGTGACGCCGCCAATTACGCAGATCGGCAGGTGCAGGCGCTTGCGGGCCTGGGCCAGCATGTCAACGGTGGCGGCGGGTGCGCCGGGTTTGGTCGTGGAATTGAAGAAGCGGCCGAAGGCGACGTAGCTGGCGCCTTCTTTGGCGGCCTGTTCGGCCAGTTCGATCTGGCTGTGGCAGGTGGCGCCGATGATCGCCTTGGCGCCGAGCAGTGCCCGGGCCGAGGTCAGCGGGCCGTCGGTCTGGCCCAGATGTACGCCGACGCCCAGTCGCGCGGCCAGTTCGGCATCGTCGTTGATGATCAATTGAGTCTTGTAGCGCGAGCACAGTTCATAGAGCTTTTCGGCTTCACGCAGGCGCCGTGCCTCGTCGCTGCTTTTGTCGCGGTACTGCAACAGGGTGACGCCACCGTCCAGCGCCGCCTCGACGTAGGCGAGGAATTTGCCGGCCAACAGTTGGCTGTCGGTAATGGCGTAAAGGCCGCGTAGTTTCATCGGGCAAACCCCTTGCTGACGAGCGATAAGTTACGAGCAGAAATCCAGCGGCAATCGACGCGGCACGAACTGGCCCTGGCCGAGTTGTTCGGCATCACGCAGGGTACGCCACGTGTAGTTGAGAGCCGTTTGCACGGCGCTGGCCAAACCTTCGCCTTGGGCAATGCGCCCGGCCAGCGCACTGGCCAAGGTGCAACCCGAGCCGTGATAACTGCCGGGCAAACGCTGGCAGGTAAAGGTCTGGCGCGTGCCGTCGCGGCTGTACAGGCGGTTGTGCACTTCGTGCTCGTCGCCATGGCCGCCGGTGATCAGCAGGTGCTTGATGTACGGCAACAGCTTCTCGGCGCAGTCGTCGGCGCTGCCGTCGGGCAGTTCCGCGAGGATGCGCGCTTCGGGCAGGTTGGGGGTGGCGATCAATGACAAGGGCAGCAGCCGCTCGCGCATTGCATAACCGACCTCGTCCTTGCCCAGGCTACCGCCGCCGCCGGCGCGCAGCACCGGGTCGCAGACCACCGGCAAATGCGGGTGCGCCTGCAGCAGTTCGACCACGGTGTCGACCATCGCGGTGGAGCCGAGCATGCCCAGCTTGACTGCCGCAACTTCAGAGTCACCGAGCACGGCATTGGCCTGGGCCAGTACCCACTCACGGTCAAGCACGCGGAAATCACTGACATTGACAGTATTTTGCACGGTCAACGCGGTGACGGCCGGGGCCGCGTGGCAACCCTGGGCGAGCAGGGCTTCGATATCTGCCTGCAGGCCGGCGCCACCACTGGGGTCGTGGCCGGAGAGACAGAGGACAACGGGGCGAGAGCTGTAGATATTCATGGTGCGCGAGCTTACCACCAAACGCTTTTTGCGTGGCTGCCTGGCGATGGCAGGAGTTTGCCGCTGCGGCGCGATTTGTCGTGGCTGAGCGCTGCACTGAGATGAGCTGAAAGCATTGCCCTAGAGCTGTCCTAAAAAAAGTTCCCACGGTGGCTAATGGCTTTTACTGGCTATGCTAAAGTGCATCCAAACAACTTACTGTATCGCCGGTGTACGTCTTCTCAAAAGGAATGGGGGGCTTTTGACACAACCGGACCAGGCTACGCTGGGGCTCTATGCGCTATTTGCTGATTTTTTTATTGTGCGGGCTGCCGATGCTCGCCAGCGCCGTCGAGTTCAACCAGGACACGCGAAGCCTCCCGTTGGGCCGGGTCATGCAAGTGCTCGAAGACCCAACCGATGCCCTCACCATCGCCGATGTCAGTTCCCCCGCCTATGCCGCCCAATTCAAGACCCACGACAAAGACACGCTCAATGCCGGCTATTCACGCTCGGTGTTCTGGCTGAAGGTCAACCTGCACTACACCGCCAAAGATCCCCGGGCACCACGCACCTGGTTTCTGGAACTGGCCTACCCGCCGCTCAATCGCCTGGACCTTTACCAGGACGACGGCACTGGTCACTTCCGCCTCACCACCCGCACCGGCAGCGCGTTGCCGTTTTCCAGCCGTGAGGTGAGCCAGAGCAACTACCTGTTCAAGCTCAGCTTCTTGCCCGACCAGCAACAAACCGTCTACCTGCGCTTGCAAAGCCAAGGCTCGATCCAGGCACCGCTGACATTATGGGCCGGCACCGCCTACATGGAGGAGCAGCCGCTGCGCTTGTACGTGCTCGGCGCCATCTACGGTGTGTTGCTGGGCATGCTGATCTACAACCTGTTCATCTACCTGAGCGTGCGCGACACCAGCTACCTGTATTACATCCTCTATATCGCCTCGTTCGGCTTGTATCAGCTGTCGGTCAATGGCGTCGCGGTGGAGTACTTCTGGCCGAACAACCCGTGGTGGGCGAATGCGGCGGTGCCCTTCCTGATCGGCTCGGCGGCCTTGTTCGGCAGCCTGTTCGCGCGCAGTTTCCTGCACACCGCGCAGCACAGCCGCTGGCTCAACCGTATCCTGCTGGCGCTCGCGGCCTGTGGAGGGTTGGTGATGGCACTGGCGTTGTTGACCAGTTACGCCGTGGCCCTGCGCCTGGCCACTGCGCTGGCGCTGGTGTTTACCGTGACCATCTTCGTGGCGGCCATCAAGGCCTGGTATTGCGGGCAGCGCATGGCGCGTTATTTCATCATCGCTTGGTCGGCTTTCCTGCTCGGCGGGGTGGTCAACACCCTGATGGTGCTGGGTTACCTGCCTAACGTGTTCCTGACCATGTACGCCAGCCAGCTCGGCTCAGCCATTGAAGTGGCGCTGTTGTCCCTGGCCCTGGCCGACCGCATCAACGGCATGCGCGAACAGCAGGCGCAGATTCTCCTCGATGCCAGCCAGAAGCTGGAAGCGCTCAACCAGCAACTGGCCCGCAGTAATCGCCTCAAAGACGAATTTCTCGCCACCCTGACCCACGAATTGCGCACGCCGATGAACGGTGTGATCGGCTCGCTGGAGCTGATGCAAACCGTGTCATTGGACGATGACCTGACGCAGTACCAGCAAACCGCCGCCGGCTCGGCGCGGGACATGATGCGCATGGTCAACGGCATCCTCACCCTCACCGAATTGCAGGCCGGTCGCCTGGTGGCCCAGCCGCAAGTGTTCAGCCTGCGCGGCACGCTCGATACCTTGCGCCAGCAATTCACCGGCAGCGCCCAGAGCAAAGGCCTGGCGTTCTCCATTGATGTGGCCGATGAGGTGCCGGACCGGCTGATCGGCGATGCCGACAAACTGCTCCAGTGCCTGGATTGCCTGCTCGATAACGCCTTCAAATTCACCCACGTCGGCGCGGTGCGCTTGCGAGTGGTGGGCGTGCCCCAAGGGGATGGCGCCTTGCACCTGAGCTTTATCGTCACCGACACCGGTATCGGCTTCGCCTTTCTCGATGAGGCCACGCTGTATCAGCGTTTCTTTCAGTTGGACGGCTCGATGACGCGTGAATACGGCGGCCTGGGCATTGGCCTGGCGATCTGCCGGCAGTTGATCGAACTGCTGGGCGGGCGCCTGACCCATCATTCTGAGCCCCGTAAAGGCAGTCGCTTCCAGTTGGAAGTGGACGTCAGCGCCGTGCCGCAGCAGGTGACGCCCGCCACGCAAACGCTGCCTGCACAGCGTGCGCCTCAGGAGTGCACGGTGCTGTTGGTGGACGACAACAGCGTGGGCCAACTGGCGGTGCGTGGCATGTTGCTCAAGCTCGGTTACCGGGTCAAAACCGTGGACAGCGGCCCGGCGGCACTCGCTGCGTTGCAAGCGCACAGCTTCGACGCCGTGCTGCTGGATGTGCCAGAGGGTGGCTTTTCGTTGTGCTGTCAGATTCGCGCATTGCCTGGCTGCGGTGAATTGCCGGTGATCGCCCTGAGCTCTTCGCCCAATGGGCCGGAGCGTGAGCGCTGCCATGGCATTGGCATGACGGATCGGCTGGCCAAGCCGGTGCGTTTCGATGCTTTGCAGGCGGCACTTGAACGTAGCGTGCTGTGCGCGGATGAGGGTGAAAGCGCCGAACATTCGGCGCGTATGCCACTTTTTTAAGGTCTTGCACGGTGCTTAACTGAATTCCGGGCCACTGTTCATGCGGCCTTTTTTCCAGGAGGCCCGTCATGAACCTGCATCAGTTTGCCGAAACCCACGACGTCACCAACCAGCCACCGTCCCTGGACGGCACCAACCTGTATCGCATCGACTTGCCTTTGCAGGAATGGTCACGCCGCTTTGGCGCCGGCTGGGCCCAAGCGCGCATTGATGCCTACGGCGCGCTGGCGGGTGGGCCGTTGATGGCAGCCGGCTTCCTGGCCAACCAGAACAAACCGGTGTTCAGCAGCCATGACCGTTATGGCCATCGCATTGACCTGGTTGAGTTTCACCCGGCTTATCACGAGCTGATGCGCACCGCCGTCGAGCATGGCCTGCCGTCGTTGCCGTGGGCCCATCCCCAGGCGGGCGCCCATGTGGCGCGTGCGGCAATGACCTACCTGCACAGCCAGGCCGAGGCCGGCAGCGGCTGCCCGCTGACCATGACCTTCGCCTGCGTCCCGGCCCTGCGCCTGCAACCGGAGCTGGCGGACCTCTGGCTGCCTAAAGTCCTCAGTACCCAATACGACCCCCGCAATGTCGGCATCGCCCACAAGGCTGGCGCTACTATCGGCATGGCCATGACCGAGAAGCAGGGCGGCACCGACGTGCGCGCCAACACCACCCGCGCTTACCCCGTGGGCGCGAGTGGCCCTGGCCAAGCCTACGAGTTGGTGGGGCATAAGTGGTTCTGCTCGGCACCGATGTGCGATGGCTTTCTGACCCTGGCCCAGACCGACAAGGGCCTGACCTGTTTCCTGCTGCCCCGGCACCGCCCGGATGACACGCGCAACGAGTTCTACATCCAGCGCTTGAAGAACAAACTCGGCAACTGCTCCAACGCCTCCAGCGAAGTGGAATTTCGCGGCGCCCTGGCGTGGATGGTCGGTGAAGAAGGCCGCGGCGTTCCGACCATCATCGAAATGGTTGCCATGACCCGCTTCGATTGCATGGTCGGCTCCAGCGCCTTGATGCGTCAGGCGCTGACCCAGGCCAGCCATCACTGCGCTCATCGGCAGGTGGGTGGCCGCGTGCTCAGCGAGCAGCCGCTGATGCAGAACGTGCTGGCCGACCTGGCCCTGGAAAGCGAAGCGGCCCTGGCCTTGAGCCTGCGCATGGGGCGCGCCCTGGATCATCTTGATGATGAACATGAAGCCAAGTTCGCCCGGCTGGTCACGGCCGTGGGCAAGTACTGGATCTGCAAGCGAGCGCCGGCGATGATCAACGAAGCCGCCGAATGCATGGGCGGTGCCGGGTATGTGGAGGACAGCATCCTGCCGCGCCTTTACCGCGAGGCACCGGTGAATTCGACGTGGGAAGGTTCCGGCAATGTGCAGTGCCTGGACGTATTGCGTGCCCTGTCCAAAGAGCCGGGGGTACTGGAGGCGTTGTTTGTGGAGCTGGGCGATGGCCACGGCGACAAGCAGTTGGCGCGGCATATCGAGCAGTTGAAGGCGGCATTCATGGACACCCAGGACATCCAGTATCGGGCGCGGCAACTGACCGAGGACATCGCCCTGGCGTTACAGGCCAAGTTGTTGCTGGAGGCGGGTAATGCGGCGGTGAGTGATGGGTTTATCGCCAGCCGGTTGGGTGAGTCGTCGGGGCGGGTATATGGCACCTTGCCGCGTGGCGTCGACGTGGAAGCAATTGTCGCCCGCTCAACCCCGCAATCGCTCTGAATAAACACAATCCAAATGTGGGAGCTGGCTTGCCGGCGATAGCGGTGGTCCAGCCAGCAATTATGTAGCTGATAGACCGCTATCGCAGGCAAGCCAGCTCCCACCTATCAACGCATTCCACTTCTGGTGTTTCGGTGAGGCCTGGATACAGGCAAGATAAAGGCCTGCAAGTCAGAACACAGGATGCTTACCGTGACCGAAGCTTTTGTTGTCGTTAAAACCGCCGAAGAAGCCGTGGACCGGCTGGCGGCGCTGCATGAGCGTGCCACTGGCGCGCTCAACCAGGCGCTCAAGCAATACCTCAAGGACCGCGTCGAGCCCGACGCCGAGCAGCGCGCATTGTTTCGCTACCCGGAACTGCGCTTGACCTACCACTGCCACGGTGAAGTCCCCCAAACCACTCGGGCGTATGCCAAGGTGCAACTGCCGGGGACCTACAGCGTCACCGTGACCCACCCGGCCGCGTTCCGTAAGTACCTGCTGGAGCAACTGGTGCCGCTGATGCACGACTTCACCGTCACGGTGGAAGTAGGCGTCAGCCAGCAGAACATTCCATATCCCTACGTGGTGGAGCAGGGCGATGAACTGGCCGGCTCCGGCGTCACCGCCGCGACCCTGGCCCGTGTATTCCCCAGTACCGACCTGTCCGCCGCCACCGACGGCATTGCCGATGGCCTGTACGACTGGGAAAACACCGACCCGCTGCCCCTGGCCCTGTTCGATGCCGCCCGTGTGGATTTTTCCCTGCGCCGCCTGGTGCATTACACCGGCAGCGACTGGCGCCATGTACAGCCGTGGATCCTGCTGACCAACTACCACCGCTACGTGGACCAGTTCATCCTGCATGGCCTGGAGCAACTGCGCAGTGACCCGCGTTTTATCCGCATGGTGCTGCCGGGCAACGTGGTCATCGACAAGAGCATGGACCACGGCGAAGCCTCGGCCATTGCCGCCGGCGTGGTCTGGCACCGCTACCAGATGCCGGCGTATCACCTGCAAGCCAGTGACGGCCACGGCGTGACCTTGGTGAACATCGGCGTGGGCCCGTCCAACGCCAAGAACATCACCGACCACCTGGCCGTATTGCGCCCGCATTGCTGGCTGATGATCGGCCACTGCGGCGGCTTGCGCCAATCCCAGACCATCGGCGACTACGTACTGGCCCACGCCTATATGCGCCGCGACGGGATTCTGGACCGTGTAGTACCGCCGAACATCCCGATCCCGGCCCTGGCCGAAGTGCAGCTGGCGCTTCAGCAAGCGGCGGCGAAAGTCACCGGCGAAAAAGGCGAAGAGCTGAAAAAACGCCTGCGCACCGGTACCGTGCTGACCTACGACGACCGTAACTGGGAACTGCGCTGGGCCCAGGAGCGGCCGCTGATCAACCTGTCTCGCGCCGTGGCCGTGGACATGGAAAGCGGCACCATCGCCGCCCAGGGTTACCGTTTGCGCGTGCCTTACGGCACCTTGTTATGCGTATCCGACAAGCCGCTGCACAGCGAGATCAAGCTGCCGGGTTCGGCCAACGCGTTCTACGAGCGTGCGGTCAGCCAGCATTTGAAGATCGGCATCGAGGCGGTCGACCTGTTGCGCACCGAACTCAACTCGTTGCACTCGCGCAAACTGCGCAGCTTCGACGAACCGCCGTTCCGCTAAGCGGTTGGGATGGTCATTTGGCGGTCAGGCCACTAGCATTGTCGGTCCTGACCGTTAGATGTTCCTTTGCCATGTCCCGTCCTACCCGTCCCGATTCGCGCCGCCCAGGCGTGAAACCTTCGCAGCCTGTTCGACGTGTCGCCAAGGCGCCACCGGCCGAGCCGAAGCTGATCCTGTTCAACAAACCGTTCGATGTGCTGACCCAGTTCAGCGACGAAGGCGGGCGCGCGACGCTCAAGGATTTTATCGATATTCCCGGTATTTACCCGGCGGGGCGCCTGGACCGTGACAGCGAAGGCTTGCTGCTGTTGACCAACGATGGCCAGCTTCAGGCGCGCATCGCCGATCCCAAGCACAAATTGGCGAAAACCTACTGGGTGCAAGTGGAAGGTGAGCCGACTGAAGAACAGCTGCAACGTCTGCGCGATGGTGTCGAGCTGAACGATGGCATGACCTTGCCTGCCGAGGCTCGGCAACTGGATGAACCGGCGTTATGGCCGCGCAACCCGCCGGTACGCTTTCGCAAAAGCGTGCCGACGCATTGGCTGGAGTTGGTGATACGTGAAGGGCGCAACCGTCAGGTACGGCGCATGACCGCAGCAGTGGGCCTGCCGACGCTGCGCCTGGTGCGCGTGCGCATTGGCGACTGGTCTATCGATGGCCTGGATCAAGGCCAATGGAAGGCAGTGCCGGCGCGCTTATAAGGCGCCGGATTCAATCAGGCCGATCACCACGCTCTTGATGATGAACGCTGCCACACCAAGGCCCAACACGAAAAACAGGATGAACGAACCAAAGCGCCCGGCCTTGGATTTTTTCGCCAGGTCCCAGACGATAAAGCCCATGAAAATGATCAGGATAGTGACCAGGCCGGTCATCATCCATTCTTCAAACAGGGCGGGGTCGATGTTGTTCATGGGGATCTTCCAGCAAGACAAGCGAGCAGTATACGGCAGCGTCGCAGACGCAACATTGACCTGAGTCCTACACCATCGAACTGTGGGAGCTGGCTTGCCTGCGATAGCGGTCTGTCAGTGATCGTGAGGCAAACTGGCCCGCCGCCATCGCAGGCAAGCCAGCTCCCACCGTTGAACATCGTTGTTCTCAGGTGCGCAGGTGGGTCAGGGGCAGTTCGGTGCTGTTGAGCACTTGGTTCAGCACAAAGCTGGAGCGCACGCTGGTCACGCCTTCGATGCGGGTCAGATGGCCCAGCAGTAGTTTCTGATAGTGATCCATGTCCGGCACTACCACCTTCAACTGGTAGTCCGCATCCATCCCGGTCACGAGGCTGCACTCCAGCACTTGCGGCAGGGTGCGGATGGCGGCCTCGAAATTCTCGAAGCGTTCCGGCGTGTGACGGTCCATGCCGATCAATACATAAGCGGTGAGGCTCAGGCCGAGCATCTTGCGGTCGAGCAGGGCGACCTGGCGGGCGATGTAGCCGTCGTCCTCCAATTGCTTGACCCGGCGTGAGCAGGGCGAAGGCGACAGGCCGATGCGTTCGGCCAGCTCCTGGTTGGAGATCCTCGCGTCGCGCTGCAATTCCGCCAGAATACTCAGGTCGTATCGGTCAAGCTTGCTCATTGGGTTGGCCTTTGTCGTAACTATTGCGGTTAATTATCCATGAAGGGTTAAAAATTGCGCAAGCACTGTTTATTGACGCAATCTTCGCAATCCTCTGCCCGCCCGGCACGCCTATGATTACCAACAGAATCACCGCCTGGACAACAGTCCACAGCAACGCGCCCAATCAGGCCCGTTGCGGCCGCCGCCCCAGCAGGGTTGAGCCGGCCTCCAGGCTGCACACTGTCCACAAGACGGCGTGAGGTGAGCCAACGTCAAAAGCGTTGAGCCAGGACGAAATTCTCAAGGGGTGGCCGACGGGTCACCCCTTTTTCTTTGTGCGCGTTTTGCCTTCAGAAAATAGTTCTCGTGACTGATAACCTGTCTCAGAACCGGGCGAGGCTTTTCCAGTCTCATGATCAAGCCCCAATCCGCAGTGAGGAAAAGCATGAAGCGCATCTGGCGTATGGCAGGTGTTGGTTTGCTGGTGGTCAGCGTCGGCTCCCAGGCGATGGCCGACGAACGCGATAACTCACCGGGCCAGGGGCAACGGCCTGAGCACAATCAGCCACGCCCACAAAACCCGCAGGGTGATCGTGGCGGCCAGCACGAGGGTGGCCAATGGCAAGGTCGGCCTCAAGGTCATGAGCCGGGGCGACCAGCACCGCAACCGCAACCCTCCAATAACCTGCCGATCCAGGGCCGGCCCGATACCGTGCGCCAGACCCAGGAGCCGCGCCAGGGTTATTACCGTGATATTCCCAGACGCCCCGATGACAACCGGCATTGGGAGGCCGGCGGCCCCGGTTCGCGTCCGAGTAACGATCGCCCCGGTGATAACCGCTGGCCAGGCCGCCCCGACGGGCATGGCAATGGCTGGGGCCCAGGCCCGCAGCATCGCCCTGGATATGTCATCGACCGTTTCCCCGATCGCAATTACCGCGTGCCTTACCGTGGCCAGGACTACTTTTTCTCCGGCGGCTACTGGTATCGCCCCCAAGGCCCACGCTACGTAGTGGTGACGCCGCCCTATGGCATTCGCGTGCATTACCTGCCGGACTACGCACGTGAAGTGTGGGTAGGCGGCTCGCTGTTGTTCCTCGCCGCAGGCGCCTATTACGCCTACGAGCAAAGCACCCAACAATACGTGGTGGTACAACCTCCGACGCAGGTGCCATCACCTCCGCCGACGCCTCAAGGCAACGGTTATGACGTGGTGGCTTACCCGGCCAACGGCCAGTCGCCAGCCCAGGTACAGCAGGACGGCTACGACTGTTATCGCTGGGCGGTGCAACAAAGTGGCTTCAACCCGCGCACCGTCACCTACGCCCCGGACCCTGCGGTGGTGCAAACCTACCGCCAGGCCCAGGGCAACTGCCTGGGCAGTCGGGGGTATCAGGTGCAGTACTAGGCCTTGTTACCGGTGACCACTTCCCGTGGGTCGGCGTGCACCAGCACTTCGGCTTTCGGGTATTCCCGGTGGATGGCATCGGCGGCCTGGTCGCTGATGCCGTGGGCCACCGACAGCGTCAATTCCCCCGGCAACTCCAGGTGCAACTGCACAAACCAGTGGTTGCCGGAAACCCGCGTACGCAAGTCGTGGGCACCCAGTACGCCGGGCACGCCACGGGCCAGCTCCAGCATGTGCTGGCTGACATCCGGCGGTAGCTCTTCATCCATCAACACCGCAAAGCTTTCCCGGGCGATCTGGATCGCGCTCCAGAGAATGTAAGCGGCGATTCCCAGGCCGAACCAGGCGTCGACCTGATGAAAGCCAAAGCCTGCCAACACCAGCGCAATCAGGATGCTGCCATTGAGCAGCAAGTCTGAGCGGTAATGCAGCGAGTCGGCACGCACCGCGTTGGAGCCGGTCTCGCGCACCACGCGGTGTTGCAGCATCAGCAGGGCCATGGTCAGCCCCAGCGACAAGATAATCACGCCGATACTCAGCCACGGTGCGCCGACCGGCTCCGGATGCTTGAGCCGTTCATAGGCCTGGAGCGCAATCAGTACCGCACTGCCGGCGATAAACAAGGCTTGCGCCATACCCGCCAGCGACTCTGCCTTGCCATGCCCATAACGATGATCGTCATCGGCGGGGCGCAGGGCGTAATGCACCGCCAGCAAGTTCAGCAGCGAGGTCACGCCGTCGAGCAGCGAGTCGGTCAACCCGGCGAGCATGCTCACCGAGCCGCTGAGCCACCAGGCGATGGCCTTGGTCACAATCAACACACAGGCCACGCCCACCGAGGCGCGGGTGGCTAGGCGCAAGAGCCTTGCGTGTTCGGGGCTGCTGGTCATGAGCTGTCCTTACGCGGCAGGCTGCAGGCCCAGGGCCGCCAGTTGCTGCACGCTGCCCCTGAACTGGATCAGGCGTGGGTCGTCCAGCGGCAAGGTGCGGCCGGTTTCTTTCTGGATGATGCTTTGCAGCTTGGCGTTATCGACCTTGCCGTCAGCGCCGATGGCTTCGTGCAGTTTCTCGGGGGCGACCTGGGCGGTCTTGCCCGGTTCGAAGTAAATGGCGCCCGTGGCGAAGTCGACACCGAAGGCGATCAGGCCGGGGATCACATAAAACAACAGGCCGAGGGCATCGAGTACCGCGATGGTCGGGTCGATCTTGCCATCGATCTGGCCACGACGGTCGGGGTAGAAAATCGACCCGCAGGCGGTAAGTTGGCTCAGCAGGGTAACGGCGAGGACACCGCCGATGACACGGGAAGCGATACGCATGAAAAAGTCTCCTGAACATATTTAAGGGTGACTATAAGCCAGATCGGCCAGGCGCCGATGAACCAATGTGGGAGCTGGCTTGCCTGCGATTGCGACGGTTCAGGAAATACAGCGGCAACTGTCACACCGCTATCGCAGGCAAGCCAGCTCCCACCTTTGACTGCATTCACAGCCCAAAGCGTGGGTGTTTTTAAGACCCGCATCGGCACTCGGCAGTTCGCCGTTATACTCGCCGCTCTGCTTTGGAGCCAGTATGAATTCGTTGCCGATCGATGATGTTTTACCCGCCCTGCGTGACGCCTTGGCGCATCGCCATGAAGCCGTGCTGGAAGCGCCCCCCGGCGCCGGTAAAACCACCCGCGTGCCGTTGGCTTTGTTGCATGAGCCCTGGCTCGCCGGGCAAACCATCCTGATGCTCGAACCCCGGCGCCTGGCTGCCCGTGCTGCTGCCGAGCGGCTGGCCAGTGAACTGGGTGAAAAGGTCGGTGAGACCGTGGGCTACCGCATTCGGCTGGACAGCAAAGTCGGCCCCAATACGCGTATCGAGGTGGTCACCGAAGGTATCCTCACCCGCCGCCTGCAGGACGACCCGGCGCTGGACGGCGTGGGCTTGTTGATCTTCGACGAATTCCACGAGCGCAGCCTCGATGCCGACCTGGCGCTGGCCCTGAGCCTTAACGGTCGCGAGCTGTTTCGCGACGAGCAGCCGCTGAAGATCCTGCTGATGTCCGCCACCCTCGAAGGCGAGCGCTTGGCCGGCCTGCTGGATGACGCGCCGATCCTGCGCAGCGAAGGGCGCATGTTCCCGGTGCAGATGCGCTGGGGCCGGCCGTACCAGGCCGGGGAGTTTATCGAGCCGCGCGTGGTGCAAACTATCCTCGAAGCCCTGCATGACGAGCCCGGCAGTGTGCTGGTATTTCTGCCGGGGCAGGCGGAGATTCGCCGGGTCAACCAGCAACTGACTGAGGCCTTGGGTGATCGCCCTGATGTACTGTTATGCCCGTTGCACGGTGAGCTGGACCTCAACGCCCAGCGCGCCGCCATCGACCCGGCGCCGGCCGGCAAGCGCAAAGTGGTGCTGGCCACCAACATCGCCGAGACCAGCCTGACCATCAACGGCGTACGCGTGGTGATCGACGCCGGGCTGGCGCGGGTGCCGCGTTTCGACCCCGGCAGCGGCATGACCCGCCTCGACACCCAGCGCATCTCCCGCGCCAGCGCCACCCAGCGCGCCGGCCGGGCAGGGCGGTTGGAGCCGGGGGTGTGTTACCGGTTGTGGTCCGAAGACCAGCACGACGGTCTGGCCACTTATGGCAGCGCGGAAATCCTCGCCGCTGACCTGGCAGGGCTGGCCTTGCAACTGGCCCGTTGGGGTGTGAAGCCCAACCAGTTGGTGTGGCTGGACGTACCACCGGCTGCCGCGTATGCCCAGGCCCAAGATCTGTTGCAACGCCTCGGTGCATTGGACGAAGAAAACCTCACTGCCCATGGCCAGAAGATGGCCGAGTTGCCGGCTCACCCGCGTATCGCCCATCTGTTATTACGTGGCCAGGACCTGGGCCTCGCCGCCACCGCCTGCGACGTGGCAGCCTTGTTGGGCGAACGCGACATCTTGCGCGGCGGCGGTGCCGATTTGCACAGCCGCCTGGCGCTGATGTCCGGTGAAGAACGTGCGCGCGGCACCCAGGGGGGCGTGCAGCGCGCCAAGCAACTGGCCCGGCAATACCGTGGCTACCTGCGCGGCAAGGCGACCCAGCCGGTGGACAACCCCGACCATCCGCGCTGGCTCGGCGCCTTGCTGGCATTGGCCTACCCGGACCGCGTCGCCCAGCAACGGCGCCCTGGTGGCGCTGAATATCGTCTGGCCAATGGCCGAGCAGCGCTGTTTGCCGAAGCCGACAGCCTGATGAAACAACCCTGGCTGGTGATCGCCGACCTGGGCAGCCGCCAGGGCCAGCGTGAAGAGCGCATCTACCTGGCGGCGGATTTTGACCCGGCGCTGTTCGACACGGTGCTGGCCGAGCAAGTGCGCAACGTCGACCAACTCGACTGGGACGAGCGCGAAGGCGTCTTGCGTGCCGAGCGCCAACGCAAAGTCGGTGAACTGGTGCTCAGCCGCGAACCCCTGACCGGCCTCGACGAATCCGCTCGCAACCAGGCGCTGGTCAACCTGGTGCGCCGCAAAGGCCTGGAACTGCTGCCCTGGACCCCGGAACTGCGTCAGTGGCAAGCCCGTGTGATGCTGCTGCGCCAACTGGATGCCGGCAACACCAGCGAGTGGCCCGACATCAGTGACAAGGCCCTGCTCGCGGGCCTGGAGCACTGGCTGATGCCTTACCTGGGCAAGGTCTCGCGCCTCAGCCATTTCGCCAACCTGGATATTTCCAGCTACCTGCACAACCTGCTGCCATGGCCCTTGCCCCAACGCCTGGAAGAGCTGGCGCCGCAGCATGTGAAAGTGCCTTCAGGGTCATCGGTACGCCTGGACTACAGCGAACAGCCGCCGATCCTGGCGGTGCGCTTGCAGGAATTGTTCGGGTTGGCAGACACCCCGCGCATTGCCGGTGGGCGCCTGGCCGTGAAGCTGCACCTGCTGTCCCCGGCGCGGCGACCGGTGCAGGTCACGCAGGACCTGGCGAACTTTTGGCGCAGTACCTATGCCGAGGTGAAGAAGGATTTGAAAGGGCGCTACCCCAAGCATTACTGGCCGGATGACCCGTTGGTGGCCGAAGCGACGGCCCGGATCAAGCCGCGTAAGTAGGCGCGATGCAGTTCAAATGTGGGAGCTGGCTTGCCTGCGATCGCATCGCTGCGGTGTCACTGAAAGACCGCATCGGCGGCATCGCAGGCAAGCCAGCTCCCACAAAAGATTAAGGGTGTGGGTTATTGCGCGGCAGGCAGCAGGAAGCGGGCGATAACCGGTAGATGGTTGGAAATGCGCAATGTGTCCTCCTGCCTCACCTTCGCCTCCACCCGCTTGATGCGCGGGCTGTAGAACAGATAATCCAAGGTGCGATCCGGCCCGTCCAGGCTCGGGTCATTGGGGAAGTGCGTCAGCCATTTTTCTCGATCAATCCCGCTGGACTCGCCGTTACGCGGGATCATCGGGTACTTGTCCCACAGCAGGTGCAACTCGCTGTCCGGCGCATACTGCCCACGCTTAGCCGCGTCCAGGCGCAGGTATTGGCCCAGTGGCAGCAGATTGAAATCCCCGCCGATCAACCAGGGCGTGCCCCGGCCTTCGAACTTGTCCAGCAGCTTGGCCGTGGCTTGCACTTGTTGTTGCGCTGCCGAGCGGCCAGGTGCGCCGCCGTCCAGGCGTGTATTGAGCACCGCCAGTTGGCCGCCATCGCTCAAGGGCAGGTAAGTCAGTAGCAACGCAGGTTTAGGTTGGAACTGCCGGCTGATGAAGTTGGTTTCGGCGGCCGGCAGTTGCAGGCGCTCGGCGTGTTCGATCTGATAGCGGCTGAGCGTAGCGAGCTTGCGCCCGACACTGCCGAAGATATGCAGGCTGGGCACAAAGTCGGCCTTCCAGTCGAACGCCTGGGCGCTGCAGGGGTAGAGGTCGACCAGGCGCTCCTGTAACAGCGCAAGCTGGTCCTGATAATGGGAAGGCTTGGCGCCTTCGTCGACTTCCTGCAACAGCAGGATGTCGGGTTGTTCGTCGCGAATCACCCGCGCCACTTCGTCGAGGCTAAAGGCCATGTCTTCGACGGTGGGGCGATCGTCGGGGCCGCTACCGTCCGGGGTGTCGTACCAGAACACGTAGTTCTTGCCGGCCAGGTATTGCACATTCCAGGTCATGACCTTGAGCGCCTGCCCCGGCAACAGCGTCGGCGCGCGGGGTGCCACGCAGCTGACGGGCAGGGTCTCTTTGTCGGCAGGGCGCCAGGTCAGGCTGTAGATCAGCGCGGCCAGCAGGCCGGTGATGATTAACAGGCTCAACAGGGTGATGCGCAATAAACGGGTCATCGGCTCGGCTTATATGCGTGTCAGAAGAGCCACGGAGCATATCACCGCACGTCGGCGTCGCCACCGATCAGCATGAATAAACGGAACAGCACCACGCTGGTGAACAGTTGTAGGAAGCTGTGGGCGCTGTCCATCAGCAGCCCCAGCAACGGCGCCGGTTCAGGGTAGGCCGCCACGCTGGCGCCCTTGAGCAGCCACAACGGCGTCATCACGCACAGCAGGCACACCAGGATGCGCCAGAAATGCCCGCGGGTCAGGCGAAAGCTCTCCTTCATCGCCGCCAACGCCGGCATACCGCGCAGCACCAGCAGGTATTCGGCAAACGCCAGCACCACCATCAGCCACAAGCCCGGCAGGAAATACAGCGACAGCCCCAGCAGAATCAGCAAGGTGCTCATGGCTGTCAGCAGGGCAAAACGCGGCCACAGGCTCAAGGCCATGGCCCACACGTCCTTGGTGCGCGGCGACTCGCCCCGGGTGCGGGCATCGAGAAACAGGATCAGGGCGCCGGTGTACAGCGGGTACACCAACAAACCCACGACCACGCTGTAGCCGGGAAACGCATCCGGGCCCAGCGTGTGGTCCAGCACCTGTTGCAACAAGGCTTCGAGGATCACCAATGGCAGGCACAGCTGGACGATGGCGCCCAGGTTGCGCTGGGTAAAGCGGAAGGAGTCGCGCAAAACGTCTAACGGATTCATCAGGGTCATCACAGGCCTGGAAGCAGAGGGCCACACTTTAACCGATCAGGGTCCAAGGGGCGCAAACGTAAACCTTGAGTAAAGACCATTGAAACAACTCGTAACATCCCCATAACTGGAAAGCCCCCAGCCTGATCACAGGCGGGACCGGAATTTTTTATCGGCAATCTAACGAGGTCGCCATGAACAGCGAAGAGCAAACCCTGATCGATGGACTGTTTTCACGGTTGCAGCAAGCCGAAACGGACTCAGCCCCCCGCGACGCCCAGGCCGAAGCGCGGATCAAGGAGCATATGGCTCGCCAACCCGCCGTCGGCTATTACATGACCCAGTCGATTCTGGTGCAGGAACATGCGCTGCAGAGCCTCGACGCGCAAAACAAGCAACAGGCCCAGCAAATCCAGCAATTGCAGGACGAGCTGCAACGGGCCAAGGCCACGCAACCGGCGCCGGCCAGCGGTGGTGGGTTCCTGTCGAGCATCTTTGGCGGCGGCTCCCGTGAGCCACAGCCTGCGCCGAGCAACACAGGTGGCGGCTGGCGTGAGCCGGCGCGACCCGCTTTTGGTCAGCCAGCGCCGCAGCAGAACTACCAACCGCCGCAAGCACCGGCCGCCGCGCCAGCCGGCAGCGGCTTCCTCGGTGGCGCCATGAAAACCGCCGCCGGCGTGGCCGGTGGGGTGTTGCTGGCCGAAGGCATCAGCAGCCTGTTCCATCACAACCAGCAGCCGCAGGTGGTGGAAGAAATCATCGAACAACCGGCACCGGCCAGTGACCAGGGCAACTGGGGCAACGATGACCAGAAGTTTGCCGGCAATGACAGCTGGGGCAGCAACTCTGATAACTTCGCCGACAGCGATTATTCCGACGATTCCTCATCCTTTGGCGACGACGATTCCTTCGTCTGACACACCACGCCGGGGCGCTGCGGCGCTCCGGTCTGATTTTTTCCCGGAAACGCTCCCTTGGCTGGCATACTGGCGCCCTTTCCGGGCGCTGGCGCCTGGCTGTCCATGAGGAAGTGCGGTGAAAAAAATTGCAGTGTTCGCCGATGTGCAAAACCTCTACTACACCGTGCGCCAGGCCTATGGTTGCCACTTCAACTACGCCGCCCTGTGGGCTGACATCAGCGCGCGCGGGCAGATTGTCGAGGCGTACGCCTACGCCATCGACCGCGGCGA
This sequence comes from Pseudomonas sp. KT_2_4, assembly GCF_041410225.1. Taxonomy (NCBI): domain Bacteria; kingdom Pseudomonadati; phylum Pseudomonadota; class Gammaproteobacteria; order Pseudomonadales; family Pseudomonadaceae; genus Pseudomonas; species Pseudomonas sp. KT_2_4. Next base: position 3,018,838 of record NZ_CP166962.1, on the reverse strand, counting down.
CAGCAAGCAGCAGCAGTTCCAGCAGATCCTGCGCAACCTGGGCTTTACGGTAAAACTCAAGCCGTACATCCAGCGCAGCGACGGCTCGGCCAAGGGCGACTGGGACGTGGGCATCACGCTGGACATCATGGACGCCGCCGACCATGTCGACGAAGTCGTGCTGGCCTCCGGTGACGGTGATTTCGACATGCTGCTCGAGCGCATTATCCACAAGCATGGCGTGCGGGCCGTGGCCTACGGCGTGCCGGGGCTGACGGCCAACTCATTGATACGCGCCGCCAGCCACTATGTGCCGATCGAAGGCGCGTTGTTGCTCAAATAGATCGTAGAACGGAGTTGGAACGGGTTTGGAACGTATAGCGGTCATCGACTTTGAAACCACCGGCATCACCCCCAGCAGCCACTGCCGGGCCACGGAGATTGGCGTGGTCATCCTTGAGCGCGGGCAAATCGTGGACCGCTACCAGAGCCTGATGAATGCTGGCGTGCGCATACCGGCGTTTATCGAACAGCTCACCGGCATCAGCAACGCCATGCTGCGCAGCGCGCCACCGGCTGAACGAGTGATGAACGAAGTCAATGAGTTCGTCGGCACCACGCCCTTGATGGCGCACAACGCCGCGTTCGACCAGAAGTTCTGGGACTTTGAGCTTGGCCTGATCCGCCGCACCCGCCTGCAAAAATTTGCCTGCTCCCTGCTCCTGGCTCGCCGCCTGATGCCGGCGGCGCCCAACCACAAGCTCGGCACCCTCAACACCTACGCCAAACTGCCCCACACCGGCCAGGCTCACCGGGCGCTGGCGGATGCGGAAATGGCCGCCAACCTCACCGCGCACCTGGCCCGGGAACTGCGCCAGACCCACGGCCTGCGGGAGCTGTCCCATGACCTGTTGTGCACCTTGCAGAAAGTGCCGGCGGCGAAGATCAATGAGCACCTGAAGAAACATCGCGGGTTTTAAGGCCTGGCGCTGATCGTCCCCACGCTCCGCGTGGGCATGCATCTGGTGACGCTCCGCGTCACGACTTTAAGAGCGGACGCAGAGCGTCCAGGGCGGCATTCCCACGCAGAGCGTGGGAACGATCAGCAAACACTGGAGTGCCAATGTGGGAGCGGGCAAGCCCGCTCCCACAGGGGGTTATGCGTCGACTATCGAGGCTGTGCGCACTCCAGCGCCTGGTCCACCACCCCCTTCGCCATCTCCACCAAATGCATCACCGCCCGCTGCGGCGCCTTCATCACCTCACCCGACGCATTCGCTGTCTCCACCGCGCAGTGCAACAACTCCGCCGCATGGGCCAGGGCGTCTTCGAAGCTCAGGTTGTCATTCAGGATAAAGATCGGCGCATCCGGGGCGGATGCCTTGAGGTAGTAGTCGATGGCACGACGGTGGAGCAGGGCGTCTTCGCTGAGGAAGTCGGTTTTGGGCTGGGGTGGATCGGGGGTGACTTTTTTGACCATGGTGAAACTCCTTGCTGGAAGAAGTCGACACCGTTCGCTTGCACGCGAATTAGGGTGGCAACTGTGCGTAGGTGTGCAAGACCGGGGCAAGGATCCAAACCCAGCAGGCCCGAAGGCCTCCCACGCACAGCCGCCATAACAGGCATATTGGCTGTAGGTTTTATGATCTTGCTTGCCATCGGACTTGCACGTCCGGTCACCGAACATTCGATGACAGAGCGAGACTAGCTACCGAATCCGACGGAAACAAGGCCGTGGGATTCTCTCGGAAACGTCCCGCAAATGAAAGGGATCGGTCTTGCTGGCCACTGAAACACGGAGGTTTTGAGGTCTCTTTCACCTGAGCGCTGAATGGTCGGTAGGCCAAATCCGGCTATGACCTAGGACCTTTCTGGTTTTCCTCTTTACTCCTCTATCGCGTCTTACTGCGACCTACCATCCCGTCTGTCACTCATGCACAGGGATTACAGTCATGCAGGAAAGCGATCTTCATACAGCGATTATGCGAAGCAAGTTGGAACTTGAATCAAATGGCATTGATCTGGGCTCCAGTTCAAGCATGGCGTTTCATGTGGGCAACACGATGACAAGCTGCCCGGCAGTCATGGTGTTGCCGAGTTCGCCAGGTTGGAGTCATGGCCCTCATTACCAGTTACTCAAGCCGATTCACGCTGACCCCGCTGTGCCGGATACGACGTTTGATGAACTCTGGAAATGTACACAGCAACACTACGGCCTCACGGCAGCCACCGTGATCACTGGCGCGGCGGGCATACCGATAAGCAAAATTGCGGTGGGTGCTTGGGTTCACGTCGGCTCCAGCAAAACCACGAACCTGGCTAGCCTGATCGGCATGCGCTTTTTCCCTCGTACATTGATCAGGCAACCCACCATGGCCAGAATGGCAAAGGCAACGTTTGGCACGGTTCGGGTATTTGGCATCATCGGGCGAGGCATACCCTTCGTTGCTGCCGGGCTTGCAGTCTTTGACCTAGTCAGTATTGGTAAGTGTGCCTATGAGGCGAGAAATGGAAGGTAGCCTGACCAGAGCCGACATCAGCGAAAAAGTGATCCAGCTATTCGTCGATATCATCGGCTTTATCGACCGAAGCGATGTGACGGAGCAAACCGATTTCATCCATGACTTCGACATCATTGATGACGATCTGACGTGCTTTGTCATGCAGATCAAGTGGCAGTTCAAGTTGCAAGCGACGCAGGAGGATTGGGATCACATCACGACCATCGAGCAGATAGTCGATCTGATCGTCCAGCGCAGATCGAGCCCTTTGTAGGAGCGAGCTTGCTCGCGAAGAACGCCAACGGTGACGCTGGCGTCCTGAATGCACGCGGCGCCCTCGGGTTTTTCGCGAGCAAGCTCGCTCCTACAGGGGGCGCGGCGGGCAACCGGTGAAGCCACTGGCGCCATCGCAGGCAAGCCAGCTCCCACAGTTGACCGCGTCGCTTGGGCAGATCAGCCAGCATTTTTGCCATTGGCTTCCAATTGCCCCAACGGCACCCGCCGCTCTATGGCGCTGGACAAAATAATCGAGGTCTTGCTGAAGCCGAACTTCGCCACCCGGTTAATCAGGTTTTCCAGCTCGGGCATCGAGCCCACCGCCGCTTGCATGATCACGCACGGGTCGCCGGTGACCCGGTGGCATTCGGTCAGTTCGGGTATTTCCGCCAGGGCGTCGTAAACCTTTTGGCTGCCATGGTTGGTCAGTCGCAGTTCAATCACGCATTGAATCGGCAAACCCACTTTGGATAAATCCACCTTGGCCTGGTACCCGGTGATCACGCCGCTGGCCTCAAGCTTGGCCACGCGTTCGGCCACGGCGGGGGCGGAGAGGTTCACGGTGCGCGCCAGTTGCGCGTAGGAAGCACGGCCATCTTCAAGCAGGGCGCTGAGGAGCATGCGGTCGTATTTGTCCATGATAAGGCTCCGGTTGCGCATGGCTTTCGAAAGCACGGTTTATAGCCTTGATAACCATGGTTTGAGAAGTGTATTGGCGTTTTAAACAGGTTTTGTAACTTAAGTTTATCCACCTTCGTTTCTAGAATAAGTCTCCCATTTCCTGCCATAGAGCCGCCCAATGCCTGGCCCACGTCGCTTTCCCTTACCGTTGATCGCCGCCTTTTTTGCGTTGTATGTGATCTGGGGTTCCACCTACCTGGTGATCCGCATTGGCGTGGAGTACTGGCCGCCGCTGTTGCTGGCGGGGATTCGGTTTTGCACGGCGGGTGCGTTGATGTACGGCTTTCTGAGGTGGCGCGGGGTGCCGGCGCCGACCTGGCCGCAGTGGAAGGCGGCCGGGATGATCGGCATTTTGTTGCTCACCGTGGGCAATGGTGGCGTCAGCGTGGCGGAACATATGGGCGTGTCGTCCGGCGTGGCCGCGCTGGCGGTGGCGACGGTGCCGCTGTTTACCTTGCTGTGTGGGTTTTTCTGGGGCGCACGTAATACGCGGTTGGAATGGGCCGGGGTGCTGCTGGGGATCATCGGCATTGCCATGCTCAACATGGGCAGTACCTTGCAGTCGAGCCCACTGGGCGCGGTGTTGCTGTTGATGGCGGCGGCGTCCTGGGCCTTCGGCTCGGTGTGGAGCCGGCATTTGCCGCTGCCCCAAGGCGCCATGGCCAGTGCCGCAGAAATGCTCGTGGCCGGCGTGGCGCTGCTGCTGGTCAGCGCGTTGTCTGGCGAGCACCTGCAGGCCATGCCGCCGCTGGAGGGCTGGCTGGCCCTGGCGTACCTCACGGTGTTCGGCTCGATCATCGCCTTCAACGCTTATATGTACCTGCTCAAGCACGTACGCCCGGCAGCGGCGACCAGCTACGCCTATGTGAATCCGGCCGTGGCCGTGTTACTGGGGATTGTGTTCGTCGGTGAGAGCATCGGCCTGGAAGAAGCCCTGGCAATGCTGGTGATCATCAGCGCGGTGTTGCTGATCAGCCTGCCCCAATGGCGCAAGCCCAAACCCGAAATAAGGTAAACTGCCGCGCATTACGCCCTTGCGCTGAATTTTTCCTACGGTAACTACATGACTTTCGCCACCCTTGGCCTGATCGAACCCTTGCTGCGCGCCCTTGAGACGCTTGGCTACCAGACCCCGACGCCGGTGCAGGCGCAAGCCATTCCGGCCGTGCTGGCCGGTCGCGACCTGATGGCCGCGGCCCAGACCGGCACCGGCAAGACCGCAGGTTTCGCTTTGCCGCTGCTGCAACTGCTGACCATGGAAGGGCCGAAAGTCGCCGCCAACTCGGCGCGTGCGCTGATCCTGTGCCCCACTCGCGAGCTGGCTGAGCAGGTTCACGCCAGCGTTGCCGAGTACGCCCAGCACCTGCCGCTGACCACTTACGCGGTGTACGGCGGCGTGAGTATCAACCCGCAGATGATGAAGCTGCGCAAGGGTGTGGATATTTTGGTCGCCACCCCTGGCCGCCTGATCGACCTGTTCCGCCAGAACGCGCTGAAGCTCAACCAGCTGCAAACCCTGGTGCTGGATGAAGCCGACCGTATGCTCGACCTGGGCTTCTCCGAAGAGCTTGCCAACATTTATCGCATGCTGCCGAAAAAGCGCCAGACCCTGCTGTTCTCCGCGACCTTCTCCGATGACATCCGCCTGCTCGCCGGGCAAATGCTCAACGACCCGCTGAGCATCGAAGTCAGCCCACGCAACGTTGCCGCCAACACCGTCAAGCAGTGGGTGGTGCCGGTGGACAAGAAGCGCAAGCCGGAGCTGTTTGTGCACCTGATGCGCAAAGGCCGTTGGAAGCAAGTGCTGGTGTTCGCCAAGACCCGCAACGGCGTAGACGCCCTGGTGGACAAGTTGCAGGGCCTGGGCATCAACGCCGACGGCATCCATGGCGACAAACCCCAAGCCACCCGCCAACGCGCACTGGACCGCTTCAAGGCCAGCGAAGTGCAAATCCTGGTGGCCACCGATGTGGCGGCCCGTGGCCTGGATATCGAAGACCTGCCGCTGGTGGTCAACTTCGACCTGCCGATCGTGGCCGAGGACTACATCCACCGTATCGGCCGTACCGGGCGTGCGGGCAACACCGGTGAGGCGATTTCCCTGGTGTGTGCCGATGAGGTGAACATGCTCTCGGCGATCGAAATGCTGACCCGTCAGACCCTCACCCGCAAGATGGAACCGGATTTCGAGCCGGAGCACCGCGTGCCGGACACCGATGCCAGCGGGCAGGTGGTCAAGAAGCCGAAAAAGCCGAAGAAGCCTAAAACGTCCGGCGGTGGCGGCAAGCGCAACCTGGGCAAGTGGGTGGACAGTGGGGAAGTGGCGCCGGCCGAGCCTTCGATCAAGCCGGTGCGCAAGGTGCCGGTTTTTAACACTGGGCCGCGTAAGAAGAAGTGATTGATCGTTCCCACGCTCCGCGTGGGAACGCATCCTGTGACGCTCTGCGTCACGAACCTAAAGCGGGACGCAGAGCGTCCCTGGCGGCATCCCCACGCAGAGCGTGGGAACGATCAGCGGTGGAGCCATTCCAAAATCCCCCGCCCAGCCGCTCTACCACTGGCAAAACACCCCGTCAGCAAATACCCACCAGTGGGCGCCTCCCAGTCCAGCATTTCCCCCGCACAAAATACCCCAGGCAACGGCTTGAGCATCAACCGCTCATCCAGCGCTTCAAACGGCACACCACCCGCCGTGCTGATCGCCTCATCCATCGGCCGCGTTTTCACCAATGTCAACGGCAACGCCTTGATATCCACCGCCAATTGCGCCGGATCGGTGAAGTGTTCAGCGGGCGTCAGCTCGCGCAACAACGCCGCTTTCACGCCATCCAATCCCAACTGACTGTGCAAATGCTTGCTCATCGAACGCGAGCCACGGGGCTTGGCCAATGCGGCCTGCACCTTGTCCAACGGCTTGCTGGGCAGTAAATCGATATGCACCGTGGCCGCACCGTCGCGGTTGATCGCTTCGCGAATCGGCGCCGACAAGGCGTAAATCAAACTGCCTTCAATGCCGGTGGCAGTGATCACGCATTCGCCCAACCGAGGCTTGTCATCCCCCAGGCCAATGGCGACGTTTTTCAACGGTGCGCCCGCGAATTTGCTGACCATCAACGCGCTCCATGCCGACACTTCAAACCCGCAGTTGCTCGGTTGCAGTCGCACATAGGGCAGGCCTTTGCCTTCAAACAGGTTGAGCCATGCACCGTCGGAGCCCAATCGCGACCAGCTGCCGCCGCCCAGGGCCAGCAGCACAGCGTCGCTGTGGACAACTTTTTCGCCGTCCGGGCTGTGGATAAGTAAATCGCCCTCGTCATTCCAACCCGTCCAACGATGCCGGGTGTGGATAACCACACCTTGCTCCCGCAGACGCTTGAGCCAGGCGCGCAGCAGTGGCGCGGCTTTCATATCGGTAGGAAATACGCGGCCGGAGGTGCCGACAAAGGTCTGGATACCCAGGCCATGGATCCATTCGCACAACGCCTCGGCGCCAAAGCTGCGCAGCAGCGGCGCCATGTGCGGCGCGCGTTCAGCGTAGCGCGACAGGAACGCCGGGTACGCCTCGGAGTGGGTGATGTTCATGCCGCCTACGCCGGCCAGCAGGAACTTGCGCCCCACTGAAGGCATGCCGTCGTACAGGTCCACGCGCACGCCCGCCTGGCTCAAGACTTCAGCGGCCATCAGCCCGGCAGGGCCGCCGCCGATAATGGAGACGTGGTGGGCAGAAGTCTGAGGCATGGGCAGGGCTACGGTGATGTGAATAGGCCGAGCATTCTACCCGACCATGACGCCGCTGCCTGATCAAAAAACGTACACTTTCCTACAGGCCATGCGGCTACTCGCTTGCAGCCGCTTACGCTCAAGTTATCCACAGGCCGTTCCACAGGCATTGTGGGTAACGCCCACAGCTCAATGACAGCCTGATGACGTCCACACCCGCTGCGCGCTGTGGTGCAGGATGCCGTGGCGGCGGGCGAGGGCGGGGCGGTCCTTGCTGTAACCGCCGCCGATCACGCCCATCACCGGTATGTCGCGGCCAAGGCAGTGGCGCATCACGCTTTCATCACGGGCGGCGACGCCTTCGTCTGTCAGCTTGAGGTAACCAAGGGCGTCGTCCTTGTGCACATCCACGCCGGCGTCGTACAGCACCAGATCCGGCTGGTAGAGCGGCAGCAGGTAGTTGAGCGCGTCATCCACCACCTTGAGGTAGTCGGCATCGCCCATGCCCATGGGCAGCGGGATGTCCCAGTCGCTCTGGGCCTTGCGTGCCGGGAAGTTCTTTTCGCAGTGCAGCGACACGGTGATGGCGTCCGGCGTGTCGTGCAGGATGCGTGCGGTGCCGTCGCCCTGGTGCACGTCGCAATCGAAGATCAGCACGCGATTGACCCGGCCGCTGGCCAACAGGTAATGGCTGATCACCGCCAGGTCATTAAAAATGCAGAAACCCGCCGGATAATCGTAATGGGCATGGTGGGTGCCGCCCGCCAAATGGCAGGCCAGGCCATGTTCGAGGGCTTGTTCGGCGGCCAGGATCGAGCCGCCCACCGCGCGCACCGTGCGCCGGGCCAGGGCTTCGCTCCACGGCAGGCCGAGGCGGCGTTGGTCTTCGCGGGACAGTTCGCCGCTCATGTAGCGTTCGATATACCCCGGTTCATGGGCCAGGGCCAAAATGTCTGCCGGGCACAGCGGCGGGCGCAGCAATTGGCTGTCTTCGGTCAGGCCGCTGTCCACCAAGTGGTCACGCAACAGGCGAAACTTGTCCATTGGGAACCGGTGGTCCGCCGGGAACTCAGGGCTGTAGTCTTCGTGGTAGATCAATGGCAAGGGCATGGGATTTTCTGACGGGAACCTGCGACGAATCTTAACAGCGCTGTACACTCACGCACATGGCAAGGCAGGGGGGACCCATGGAGCCGATACTGGAATTGGAAAGTGCACGCTTGGTGCTGCGCCAATGGCGCGACAGCGACCTGCCGGACTTTGCGCGCATGTGCGCCGACCCGCAGGTGATGCGCTACTTTCCGGCTCAATTGAGCCACTTGGAAAGCGCCGCGCTTATCGGCCGGATTCGCGGGCATTTTGCTGAATATGGCTTTGGTTTTTGGGCCTTGCAGCGCAAGGACACGGGCGAATTTATCGGCCTGACCGGGCTTGCGAATGTCAGCTTTGAAGCCGGCTTTACCCCGGCGGTGGAAATCGGCTGGCGCCTGGCCCGCGAACATTGGGGCCTGGGTTATGCCAGTGAGGCCGCCTGGACAGCGTTGCGCTGTGGTTTTGACCGCTTGCAACTGGACGAAATCCTGGCCTTCACCACCGAGAGCAACCTGCCCTCACAAAAAGTCATGCAGGCCATCGGTATGCATTACGATCCGCAGGCAGATTTTGAACACCCGAAAGTCGCAGCCGGTGACCCGCTGCGACCGCATGTTTTGTACCGCATCACCCGCGCCCAATGGTTGGACACGCTGCACGGATAAGCAGCCCGGAATGCCCTATTGATTGTAGGAGTTGCTCTATGAGCCAAGTATTGGAAGATCTGGTGGACTTGCTGACCCTGGAGCCGATCGAGGAGAACCTCTTTCGCGGCCGCAGCCAGGACCTGGGCTTTCGCCAGCTGTTCGGCGGCCAAGTGCTCGGCCAGTCACTGTCGGCGGCCAGCCAGACCGTAGAAGAAGCGCGGCATGTACATTCCCTGCACGGTTATTTCCTGCGCCCTGGCGATGCCGCGTTGCCGGTGGTGTATTCGGTGGACCGCGTGCGCGATGGTGGCAGTTTCAGCACGCGTCGTGTCACCGCGATTCAAAAGGGCAATCCGATCTTCACCTGCACGACCTCGTTCCAGTACGACGAACAAGGCTTCGAGCACCAGACCACCATGCCGGTGGTAGTGGGCCCGGAAAACCTGCCGTCGGAACTGGAGCTGACCCAGCAACGTGCGCACCTGATCCCCGAGCACATGCGCGACAAGCTGCTGTGCCCCAAGCCCATCGAAGTGCGCCCGGTCACCGAAAAAGACCCGTTCAACCCGCAGCCGTCCGACCCGGTCAAGTACGTGTGGTTTCGTGCCGACGGTGCCTTGGCGGACACACCGGCGTTGCATAAATACCTGTTGGCCTATGCCTCGGACTTTGGCCTGCTGACCACCTCGCTGCTGCCCCATGGCAAGACCGTGTGGCAGAAAGACATGCAGGTCGCCAGCCTCGATCACGCGCTGTGGTTCCACGCCGACCTGCGTGCCGATGACTGGTTGTTGTACGCCATGGACAGCCCGTGGGCTGGCAACTCCAGGGGGTTCTCCCGGGGCAGCGTGTACAACCGCGCCGGGCAACTGGTGGCGTCGGTGACCCAGGAAGGTTTGATCCGCCATCGCAAGGATTGGGCATGAGCCTCGGCGACGTTAGGCACTGGGTGTTCGACATGGACGGCACCCTCACGGTGGCCGTGCATGATTTTGCCGCTATCCGCGTGGCGCTGGACATTCCACCTGAAGACGACATCCTCACGCACCTGGCGGCCTTGCCGGCGCCGGTTGCAGCGGCCAAGCACGCCTGGTTGCTGGAGCACGAGCGCGAGCTGGCCCTGGGTTCGGTGGCGGCGCAAGGCGCGGTGGAATTGGTACGCGAATTGGCCGGGCGCGGTTATCGCTTGGGGATCCTGACCCGCAATGCGCGGGAGCTGGCCCATATCACCCTGGAGGCGATAGGCCTGGCGGACTGCTTTGCCATTGAGGATGTGCTGGGGCGCGATGATGCGCCGCACAAGCCGGATCCCGGTGGGTTGCTGAAACTGGCGGCGGCTTGGGACGTAGCACCCCGCGACATGGTGATGGTCGGGGATTACCGCTTTGACCTGGATTGTGGCCGGGCAGCGGGCACCAAGACGGTGTTGGTGAACTTGCCGGAGAACCCTTGGCCGGAATTGGCGGATTGGCATGCCGAGGATTGTGCGGCGTTGCGCCGAATGATCTAACCCGGGCGACAGAGAGCAAATGTGGGAGCTGGCTTGCCTGCGATAGCGGTGGGTCAGCTGACACTTTATCAACTGACAGTCCGTCATCGCAGGCAAGCCAGCTCCCACATTTTGATGGGGTTCCTTCAGGTGCTACTGGGCGAACAGTACCTTTTCTCCCTCTGGCGAGGTAAACATTTTGTCCCCGTCATGTCCCACCCCCGGCACTTCTACCAGCCGGTGGCCCAACTGCGGATGCCGCTGTTTGAGGTAATCAAAGTAGTTGTGGCCACGCATCAGCCGATACGCACCCTGGGTTTCGGCTTCGCAGCTTTTATCCAATGCCGGGTGGTTGGGGTCGGTGTCCTGCTGGCCCAACAGGTAAGTGATGTCGCGTGAGACGTAGTCTTGTTCCAGTTGCTGGGCACCTCGGCCCCCCACGTAATCCGGCAGGTTTTGCATGCCGTACTTCCAGTCGTTGAAGCCTGGGCAATTGGCGATGTCGAACGTCACCGGGCGCTGCGGGCTGAAGTACGCATAGGACGACGGGTTAGCCACCACATACCGCAGGCGGATGCCCTCGGAGTTCAGCAACGGGTGGTCGTGGCCGGTGAGGGCGAAGCGCTGCACCACTTGGCCGCCACCGGAATGCCCGGCGACCACGATTTCTTTCAGCGCCGGGAACAGTTTGTGGTTGCCCAAGTACTTGATGATCTGGTCCAGAGCGCCATAAGAGCTGATCTGCCCTGGGCCGGTGGACGCTTCGCCGGCCATCCAGTCGTTACCCGTCCAACGCACCACCTCGTGGCCCAGGTGATTGCGCTTCACGTCGGCTTGATTGAGAAACTGCGGCGCGATCACCAGCGTAGTACCGCCCACCCCGGCATGCTCGGCGGCGTCGATGCCGCTTTGCAGGTAGGTTTGTGCATTGCGCAGGCGGCCATGCACGATGATCAACGCGCGTGTGACCTTGGGCAGTGGTTCGCGCCAATCCTGGCTCAGGCCCAGGCTGAGGTCGCCGGCCTCCAGATGAAAGCGATCGGGGCTGACCACCTTGACGCCGTGTTCGGCTGCGAAGGTGCAACAGGACACGAGCACACCCAGCAGTAACCCCCATCGTTTGATCATTTAGAGACTCTTGGCCGCGAAGGTATCGCATTGAGTGATCTGGCCCTGGGCGAAGCCGGTCTTGAACCAGCGCACGCGCTGGGCCGAGGTGCCGTGGGTGAACGAGTCTGGTACCACGCGCCCCTGGCCTTGTTGCTGCAAGCGGTCATCGCCGATGGCATTGGCTGCGTTCAGGGCTTCTTCGATATCGCCGGGTTCCAGCCAGTTCAGACGTTTTTGCGCATGGTTGGCCCACACGCCGGCAAAGCAGTCGGCTTGCAGTTCCTGGCGAACCAGCAGGCCACCGTCGCCTTCCATCTGCCGACCCTGTTGGCGCGCCGCCTGGATCTTGGACGAGATGCCCAGTAACGTTTGTACGTGGTGCCCGATTTCGTGGGCGATCACGTAGGCCTGGGCGAAATCACCGGCGGCCTGGAAGCGTTGCGACATTTCCCGGAAAAAATCCAGGTCCAGGTACACCTGCTGGTCAGCCGGGCAGTAGAACGGGCCGCTGGCCGAGGTGGCGCCACCACAGGCTGAGTTCACCCGGCCACGGAACAGGATCAGTTTCGGGTTCTTATAGGCCAGCCCATTTTCCTGGAACACTTGGCCCCAGGTGTCTTCGGTATCGCCCAGCACAGCGCGCACAAAGTCGGCTTGCTCATCGTTGGCTGGCGGCGCTTGACGCGGCTGGGTACTGACCGATGGCGCCTGTTCCATCTGGCCGGTCAATTGGCCAAGAATCTGCATCGGGTCCTGGCCGGTCAGCCAGCCAATGCCGACGATCAGCACGATGGCCGTGAGGCTCAGGCCCTTGCCGCCGCCGAAGCGCATACCGCCACCGCCGCCACCACTGTCGTTACGGGCATCCACCACGTTGTCGCTGCGTCGGCCTTTTTTCCATAGCATGGGAGCAATCCTCTGTGTGCAAACCGTGATTGATTATGGTCGGTATTAACGGCAATAGCCTTCGCCAGTGGCGACGATCAGGCAGTCTTTTTTATCTGCCAGCCATTTCAAGCCGGTGGCGGCGCCGTCGCCAGCGCGCAACAACTGCGGGCCGTCGGGGCGGATGAAGGCGATGCCGTCTTCGGTGGCCTCACCTTTGAAGGTGCCGGCGTCATCGGCGTCGAGGCCGTATTGCATGGTCAGCAGGTAGTGGCCACGGCCAATGCTGTCGTCCTTGGCGATGGTCAGGTGCAAGCCTTCGACACCGACCCACTTGCCTACCCATTTATCGGTCGGCGGAGTCTCGGGCACCAGGGTCGCTTGCACGGAAGCCGGCGCGGGCTTGGGGGCTTCTTTCGGGGTTTTATCGCAGGCGGCGAGCAGGGCGAGGGCAGACAGGGCAAAGAGGATTTTTTTCATAGCGGCAAGGCCTTGGTTAAATAGTGTGCAACGCCGGGGCGAGCGTGCAGCGTTGGACTCGGATCCATCGATTTAGTGCGCTGTTCGCCCGGTGTTTGGTTATGCTCTTGGGGCAGACTCCGGCCCGGCTGCTAGATTACCGGGTTGAGCGCGACTTGGTTCAGCGCTCAGCGTCCCGCTCGCCACACAAGAGAATTCAATGACTGTCAGTACCCCGCTCTCCGGCGTCAACCATCCGTTCAAAGGCATCCTGCTGATTGTGCTGGCGACGTTCCTGTTCTCCAGCCACGACGCCTTGTCCAAATACCTGGCCGGGTTTTACCCGATCGTGATGGTGGTGTGGGCGCGGTACATGGTCCACACCTTGCTGATGGCCGGGATCTTCCTGCCGCAATCGGGCCTGCGCGTGTTGCGCAGCAAGCGGCCGGGCATGCAGGTGGTGCGCGCGTTATGCCTGTTGGGCACCAGCCTGTTCTTCACCACGGCGCTGCATTACATCCCGCTGGCCGAAGCCACTGCGGTGAACTTCCTGGCGCCGATCCTGGTGACGGCGCTGTCGGTGCCGTTGCTCGGTGAGCACGTGACTCGTGGCCAGTGGCTAGCGGTGATCTGCGGGTTTATCGGCGTGGTGATCATTATCCACCCCGGCGGCGAGCTGTTTACCCCGGCGGTGTTGCTGCCGCTGTGTTCGGCGCTGTTCTTCTGCTTCTACCAGTTGCTCACGCGCATCCTCAGCCAATACGACAGCCCGACCACCAGCAACTTCTTCGCCGGCCTGTGCAACACCTTGGTGATGAGTGCAATGGTGCCGTTCTTCTGGCAAGTGCCGACGCTGTGGCACGCGGTGATGATGCTGGCGCTGGGCACCTGCGGGATGACCGCGCACCTGATGCTCACCCAGGCGTTCCGCTTCGCGGCGCCGGCCTTGCTGGCGCCGTTTGGCTATTGCCAGATCGTGTTTGCGGGGTTGTTGGGCTGGCTGGTGTTCAGCCATACCCCCGATATGACCACGGTGGTGGGTATCGGGGTGATCTGCATGAGCGGGTTAGCCGCTGCCTGGCAGCAGCGGCGCAGGTAGATCAAACGTCTACGGTAGGGATCTTGCGCGGCGCCATGAAGTACATCCACACCAGTGCGATGAAGTACATCGCCGGGATCAGGGTGAACAACACCGTGTAGTTGTTGTTGGTCACCGTGAGGATATGGCCGACGATCTGGGTCATGAACATGCCGCCGATGGCCGCGCACATGCCGCCGAAACCGAACACCGTGCTCATCATGTGCTTGGGCGTGTAGTCCATCACCAGGCTCCAGATGTTGGCGGTCCAGGCCTGGTGCGCGCCGATGGCCAGGGAGATGGCAAACACCGCGACCCACAGCTGGCTGGAGCCGGCCGCCATGATGACGCCGACGATGCAGCAGGCGAACAGCAGCATCGACAACAGCCGCGCCTTGATCGAGTTCATCCCACGGCCAATCAGGAATGACGACAGGATCCCGCCCCCGACGCTGCCAAAGTCGGCGGTGAGGTAAATGATGATCAGCGGAATGCCCATCTGGGTCACGTTGATGCCCAGGTTGTATTGCTGATTCAAGAACGGCGGCAGCCAATACAGGTAGAACCAGAACACCGGCGCGGTCAGCGAGTAGGCGAGGGCGAAGGCCCAAGTGCCACGCATGCGCAGGATGCGGCTGAACGGCACGCGGGGTTGTTCGGGTTCGACTTCCTGTTGCACGTAGTCCAATTCGGATTGTTTAACCGTGGGGTGGTCTTCCGGGTTGTAATACTTCAAGCCCCAGAGCACCAGCCAGATACCGCCCAGTGCCGACATGCACAGGAACGCTGCCTGCCAGCCCCACACGTGCAGGATCAACGGCAGCAGCATGGGCGTCATCATCGCGCCGACGTTGGTGCCGGCGTTGAAGATGCCGGTGGCCACTGCACGTTCACCCGCCGGGAACCACAAGCGTGTGGTCTTGACGCAGGCCGGGTAGTTGGCGGCTTCGGTCAGCCCGAGGATAAACCGGCAGACCATAAAGCCGACCGCCGAGGTGGCCAGGCCATGGGCGCCGGTGGCCAGGCTCCACAGCAGCACGGCGCAGAAGAACACGCGCTTGACGCCAACCCGGTCGATCAAGCGGCCTTGCAGCACAAAGCCGATGGCGTAGCCGACCTGGAACCAGAAGTTGATGTTGGCGTAGTCCATCGCCGTCCAGCTCATTTCCTTGGCGAGGATCGGTTGCATCACGCCCAGGGCGGCGCGGTCGATGTAGTTCAAGGTGGTGGCAAAGAACACCAGGGCCAGCATGCCCCAGCGCGTTTTACCCACGGCCAGGGCACCGCGGATCTTGTCGCCGATGCCGGCGTGCGGGTTGCCCGGGCGCGCGGCCAGGGCTGAATTTTGCAGAGGCATGAGGTTTGTACCCGTTTTTTGAAATTCTTATGGTGTGTTCTGGGTCTTTGTTACGTGAGCGAATTACCCGGTCGATGGTGCGCAGTGGTTAAAAAGTCGTAAATTCGCCAAAGGGGCTTAGTGTTCGATAATCGCACCAAAAACTAACCGGTTCGTACATTTTAATTGCTGCCTGTAGGCTGGGGGCGAATAATTTGCCACAAACAACAATTGCCGGGAGTCTTCCATGCAACGTTCTATCGCCACTGTGTCCTTGAGCGGCACCCTGCCGGAAAAACTCGAAGCCATCGCCGCCGCCGGGTTTGATGGGGTGGAGATCTTTGAGAACGACTTGTTGTATTACGACGGCAGCCCTCGGGAAGTTAGGCAGATGTGTGCCGACCTCGGCATCGCCATCACCCTGTTCCAGCCGTTTCGCGACTTCGAAGGCTGCCGCCGTGATCGCCTGGCGCGCAACCTGGAGCGCGCCGAACGCAAATTCGATCTGATGCAAGAGCTAGGCACCGACCTGGTGCTGGTGTGCAGTAACGCCTCGGCCGACAGCGTGGGTGACGAACGCATTCTGCTCGATGACCTGAGCCTGCTGGTCGAACACGCGGCCAAGCGCGGCCTGCGCATCGGCTATGAAGCGTTGGCCTGGGGCAAGCATGTGAACACCTGGCAGCAGGTATGGAACCTGGTGCGCCAGGTCGATCACCCAAGCCTGGGCGTGTTGCTCGACAGCTTCCACACCTTGTCGCTCAAGGGCGACCCGAGTGGCATCGCCCAGATCCCGGGCGACAAGATTTTCTTCGTGCAGATGGCCGACGCGCCGATCCTGGCCATGGATGTGTTGGAGTGGAGCCGGCATTTCCGTTGCTTCCCCGGCCAGGGCGAATTTGACCTGGCGGGCTTTCTCGCGCCGATCATCCAAAGTGGCTACACCGGGCCGTTGTCCCTGGAAATTTTCAACGATGGCTTCCGCGCCGCGCCCACTCGTGCGAATGCGGCAGATGGCTTGCGCTCGTTGCTGTACCTCGAGGAAAAAACCCGCCAGCGCCTGGCGCAAGAGGCACCCGCTGCGCCAGTGGACATCCTGTTTGAAACCCCGGCGGCCAGCGAGTACGACGGGATCGAATTCCTCGAATTTGCCGTGGATGAAAGCCTTGGCGCCAAACTGAGCAATTGGCTGGAACGCCTGGGGTTTGCCAAGGCCGGCCAGCATCGCTCGAAGAATGTGAGCCTGTTGCGCCAGGGCGATATCAATCTGATCCTCAACTGCGAACCCTATTCCTTCGCCCACAACTTTTTCGAGGCCCATGGCCCGTCGCTGTGCGCCACGGCAATTCGGGTCAAGGACAGTGCCAAGGCCCTGGAGCGGGCGGTGGCCTACAAGGGCCAGCCTTATCGCGGCCTGGTCGGCCCCAACGAGCTGGAATTGGCCGCCGTGCGTGCACCGGATGGCAGCCTGATTTACCTGGTCGACCCCAGCGAAGGCGGGCTGTACGACACCGATTTCAACCTGCAAACGGCCGCACCCGCTAGCGGCGGCTTGTTGCGCATCGACCACATGGCCATGGCCTTGCCGGCCGACAGCCTCGACAGTTGGGTATTGTTTTATAAGAGCCTGCTGGATTTTGAAGCCGACGATGAAGTGGTGCTGCCCGACCCTTACGGCCTGGTGAAAAGCCGTGCGTTGCGTAGCCGCTGCAGCTCGATCCGTCTGCCGCTGAACATCTCCGAAAACCGCAACACCGCGATTTCCCACGCGCTCTCCAGCTATCGCGGTTCGGGCGTGCACCACATTGCCTTCGATTGCGCGGATATTTTCGCCGAGGTACGCCGGGCCAAAGAAGCCGGTGTGCCGTTGCTGGATATCCCGCTCAACTATTACGACGACCTGGCGGCACGCTTCGATTTCGACGAGGAGTTCCTCAGTGAGTTGGCGTATTACAACGTGCTGTACGACCGCGACGCCCAGGGCGGTGAGTTGTTCCATGTGTACACCGAGGCGTTCGAGGGGCGGTTTTTCTTCGAGATCATCCAGCGCAAGAATGGCTATGCCGGCTACGGCGCTGCCAACGTGGCGGTGCGTCTGGCGGCGATGGCCAAGTCGCGCAGTGGGGCGGTACGCCAGGCTCGGCTATAACCGCAAGGCAGGTGCTTCCTTCGGGGAGCGCCGCGGCCCATAATCAGCGCCTGCACAACAATGGCCGTGAGCGCACCATGACCTCGAGTCCCGATCTCCCCGCGGTAGCTGACGCACCGCGCAAGAGTCGCAAGAACAATCCGGAAAAGACCCGGGAGAATATTCTCCAGGAAGCCATTGTCGAGTTTGTTCAACAGGGCCTGGCCGGCGCTCGCGTAGACGCCATCGCCGAGCGCATTCACACCTCCAAGCGCATGATCTATTACTACTTCGGCAGCAAGGAGCAGCTATACGTCGAGGTGCTGGAGAAGCTCTACGGTGATATCCGCAACACCGAAACGCGCATGAACCTCACCGCCCTGGAGCCGCGTGAGGCGATTCGCCGGCTGGTGGAATTCACCTTTGATCACCACGACCAGAACGTGGATTTCGTGCGCATCGTCAGCATCGAAAACATCCACAACGCCGAGTACGTCAAACGCACCGAGACCATCAAGGCGATGAACAGCAAAATCCTGGAAGGGTTGGGGGAGACCCTGCGCCGCGGGGCTGAGTTGGGGCTGTTTCGCGAAGGGCTGGAGCCGCTGGATGTGCACTTGCTGATCAACTCGTTCAGTTTCTACCGGGTGTCCAACCGGCACACCTTCAGCGAGATTTTCCAGATCGAACTGTCGGATGAGGCGATCAAGCAGCGCCATCGGGAAATGATTTGCGAGTCGGTGCTGCGCTACCTGCAAGCCTGAGAATTGATCGTTCCCACGCAGAGCGTGGGAACGATCATGATGGGGTTGCATACCTAGATATTCATGCTCTGGAAGTGCGCCAGCATTCTGTCTGCATCCGCCACTTCGCCGCTGAACAACTCAAATGCCTTCACCGCCTGAAACACCGCCATATTGCCGCCATCCAGGGTACGGCAACCCAAGGCGCGCGCGTCGCGCAGCAGTTGGGTTTCCAGCGGGAAGTACACAATTTCCGCCACCCACAATTCAGCCCGCAACAACGTCGCAGGCACAGGCGTGCCGGGCAGCTTGGCCATGCCCATCGGCGTGGTGTTCACCAGGCCATCGGCCTCGGCCATGGCGTTTTCCAAGTGGCTGCCGACCTGAGCGCGACCGGTGCCGAACTGCTGGGCAAGGTTATCCACAAGGTCCTGGGCGCGAGTGCGGTCGACATCGAAGATGCTCAAGTATTCCACGCCTTCTGCCAACAGTGCATGGGCCACTGCCGCGCCCGCACCACCGGCGCCCATCTGCACCACGCGTTGGCGCGGCACGTTGTGCAAGTTGCGCCGAAAGCCTTCGGCGAACCCCAGGCAGTCGGTGTTATGACCGATGCGTTTGCCGCCCTTGAACACCACGGTGTTGACCGCACCAATACCCCTGGCCTCATCGGAGAGCTCATCGAGCAACGGCAGAATCGCCTGCTTGCACGGGTAAGTAATGTTCAAACCGGTGAAGTGCATCAACTCAGCGGCCCGTAGTAATTCCGGCAGGGCTTTGAGGTCCAGGTGCAGCGGCTCCAGGTCGATCAGGCGATACAGGTAGCGCAAGCCTTGGGCGTCGCCTTCCTGCTCATGCAGTGCCGGTGTGCGTGAGGCCTGGATGCCGGCGCCGATCAGGCCAGCGAGAATGCGTGGTTTCATTACGTGCGTCCCTTCAGCGTCAGGCTGAAATGTTCCAAGGCCAGGTGGTAGCCATGGCTGCCAAACCCGGCCAGCACGGCCTGGGCGATCGGTGACACAAACGAGTGATGACGAAAGGCTTCACGGGCATGCACGTTGGATAAATGCACTTCGATCACTGGCACTTCACTGGCCACCAGGGCATCGCGGATCGCGACCGAAGTGTGAGTCCAGGCCGCCGGGTTGATCACAATACCCGCGCAGCGGTTGCGGGCGCCGTGGATCCAGTCAAGCAATTCGCCCTCGTGGTTGGTCTGGCGAAACTCGATCTTCAGCCCGAGCTTGTCGGCGCTGCGACCACACAGGGTGGCAATGTCGGCCAGGGTTTCATGGCCATAAGTGGCAGGCTCGCGGGTGCCGAGCAGGTTGAGATTGGGGCCGTTGAGCACCAGCACGATGGGCGGCATAGAGGCTTCTCCACAGTTCTTATTGGTTGTGGAGTCAAAATGTACTGGTTGGTTAATTTGGTCAATGGATGGCTGCGGATCTGTTCGGTGATCGAACGTTTAATCAGTGCAATTGCTGGATTACCGGCTGATGGGCATTCGGTTGAAGTATTGCGCGAGGTTGCTGAACGAGGCGGACTTTCGAGCATTGACCGGGTCGTTCCAGTCGTTGGCATCCCTGGTTACAACCCGGCATTCGCGGGTTTTTTGTGCTTACTAATCTGTGAAACAGCTTCGGGAATAGGAGCCGGTTGTCGGGTGGCAGAGGGAAATTGTTACCTGACGGAAAATAACCTAACGGATGGGTTACGATGAGAGTAGGTGCTTACAAAGGCTATGTCATTTCGGTGTTTATCAGGGATGAGCATTGCCCGCCCCATGTGCATGTCAGGGGCAAGGGATGGGATGCGCGGTTTCGTTTCAGTTTCCTGGATGGGGAAGTTGAGTTGTGGGATGTAGAGCCTGAACGCAGACGGCCACCCATGGCGGTACTGAAGGAAATACGCGCGACGATCATGCAGCGGCACTACTTGGCGCGGGCACGCAGGATCTGGTGGGAAAAACTGCAGACGGTTTGCCTGGAGAATCATTCCTGGAATTGGGAAACGGATGAACTCATTCCTGGATTGGTCATTCAGCGTGGTGTTTACGTGATTGCACGTGCCCGACACGATGTCGTAGGGCAGAAAACAATTTTGAATCTGGTCAGAGCCCCAGGTTTTGTGGAGATCGATTTATGAAAAAGATCATAAAAGCCAAAGTCACACCTTATGTACCTCTCACTGAAGCCGACGTTGACAAGGCAATCGCCCGAGGACGCAGGTTGAAACGCCTGTACGCCAACGCCAGTAACGTACGTTATGAAAACGATTGCCTCTCCATTGGCTTCAGCGATGGCAGCCGCGTTGTGTTGCCGGTGGCTGGCCTGCCGGAGTTCGAAGGGTTTTCAGAGAAGGATTTCCAGCAGTTGGAAGTGACTTTCGGAGGCAAGGCGATTAGCTGTGAAGCGCAAGACCTGGATGTTTCGATCACTGGTTTGATCGCTACAAGCCAGCCGCTGATGGACCTGGCAACCAGCCTGGTGGCATCGCGCAATGGTCGCAAAAGCAGCGCGGCCAAGACCGCAGCGGCCCGGGCCAATGGCAAGAAGGGGGGCCGGCCACGCAAGGAAGTACCGCAGCCCCCAGAGAAAACAGACACTTGAATAACCAACAGGGGAACTGTAGGAGCGAGCAAGCTCGCTCCTACAACCCGCAGATTTATCGGCGGGTCAGCAACACACCCGACTCCATATGGTGCGTCCACGGGAACTGGTCAAACATTGCACACTGGGAGATCCGGTGCGTGTCGTGCAGTTGCGCGATGTTCGCCGCCAGCGTCTTCGGGTTGCAGGAGATGTACAGGATGTTGTCGAAGCGCCGGGTCAGCTCGCAGGTGTCCGGGTCCATGCCAGCGCGGGGCGGGTCGACGAAGACGCTACCGAATTCGTAGCTTTTCAGGTCGATGCCGTGCAGGCGGCGGAACGGGCGCACGTCATTCAGGGCTTGGGTGAGTTCTTCGGCGGAGAGGCGCACCAGGGTGACGTTATCCACGCCATTTTCATCCAGGTTGCTCAGGGCCGCATTCACCGAGGTCTTGCTGATCTCGGTGGCCAGCACCTTGCGCACGCGGGTCGCCAGCGGCAGGGTGAAGTTGCCGTTGCCGCAATACAGCTCCAGCAAATCGTCCGGGCGATCGCCCAGCGCTTCGTAGGCCCAGTTGAGCATCTTCTGGTTCACCGTGCCGTTGGGCTGGGTGAACGCGCCTTCGGGTTGGCGGTAGCTGAAGGTGCGCCCACCGACGTCGAGTTTCTCCACCACGTAGTCGTGGCCGATCACATCGCGCTTGCCCTTGGAACGGCCGATGATGCTCACATTCAGCTCAGCGGCCAATTTGTTTGCGGCGGTGTGCCAATGTTCGTCCAGCGGGCGGTGATAACACAGGGTGATCATCGCGTCGCCGGCCAGGGTGGTGAGGAACTCCACCTGGAACAGCTTGTGGCTCAGGGCGGCGCTGGCTTGCCAGGCGGCCTTGAGTTGCGGCATCAACTGGTTGATGCGCTGGCTGGCGATGGGGAACTCTTCGATGAGAATCGGCGTGCGCTTGTCCTCCTGGGAGAACATCGCGTAGTGGCGCTCGCCGCCTTCGCGCCACAGGCGGAACTCCGCGCGCAGGCGGAAGTGCTGCAGCGGCGAGTCGAAGACCTGCGGCTCGGGCGCGTCGAACGGTGCCAGCAGGTCACGCAGGCGCGTGACCTTGTCTTGCAGTTGAGCGGTGTAGCTTGCGGCGTCGAAAGTCATGCGTTGAACCAGCCCAGCTTGATCACAAACAGGATCGACAGGATCACCAGTGCCGGGTTCAGCTCACGGTAGCGGCCCGAAAGCAGCTTGATGGCGGTCCAGGCGATGAAACCGAAGGCGATGCCGTTGGCGATGGAGTAAGTGAAGGGCATCGCCAGGGCGGTGATCACCACCGGCGCTGCCACCGTAATGTCGTCCCAGTCGATTTCGGCCAGGCCTTGGCTCATCAGCACCGCCACAAACAGCAAGGCTGGCGCGGTAGCATAGGCCGGTACGCTGGCGGCCAATGGCGAGAAGAACAGCGCCAGCAAAAACAGGATCGCGACCACGATGGCGGTCAAGCCGGTACGGCCACCGGCGCTCACGCCTGCGGCCGATTCGATGTAGCTGGTGGTGGTCGAGGTACCCAGCAGGGAACCGGCCATGGCAGCGGTACTGTCGGCGATCAGTGCACGGCCCATTTTCGGCATATGGCCGTCCTTGCCCATCAGGCCGGCGCGCTTGGCGACGCCGATCAGGGTGCCGGAGTTGTCGAACAGGTCAACGAACAGGAAGGCGAAGATCACGCTGACCAGGCCGATGTCCAGCGCGCCCTTGATATCCAACTGCAGGAAGGTCGGCGCCAGGGACGGCGGTACTGAGGTCACACCGATGAACGGCGTGAAGCCCAGGACGATGGAGGCGACGGTCACCGCCAGGATGCCGATCAGCACCGCGCCGCGTACGGCCAGGGCTTCCAGCGCGACGATCAGCACGAAACCCAGGGTCGCCAGGATCGGCGCCGGTTGTTTCAGGTCGCCCAGGCCCACCATGGTGGCCGGGTTGCTCACCACGATACCGGCGTTATGCAGGGCGATCAGCGCCAGGAACAGGCCGATGCCGGCGGCAATCGCCGAGCGCAGCGGCAGGGGGATGGCGTTGATGATCCACTCACGAATGCGGAAGATCGACAGCAAGAAAAACAGCACCGCCGAAATGAATACCGCGCCCAGCGCCACCTGCCAGGTGTGGCCCATGTGCAGGACCACGGTGTAGGTGAAGAAGGCGTTGAGGCCCATGCCCGGTGCCAGGGCAATCGGGTAGTTGGCGATCAGGCCCATCACGGTCGAACCGATGGCCGCCGCCAGGCAGGTGGCGACAAACACCGCGCCCTTGTCCATGCCGGTCTCGCCGAGGATGCTCGGGTTCACGAACAGGATGTAGGCCATGGCCAGGAAGGTGGTGATCCCCGCGAGAATCTCGGTGCGCACATTGGTGTTGTGGGCTTTGAGTTGAAACAGCTTTTCCAGCATGCCGGCTCCCTGTGACGCTAGTGTGCGTCGTGATTTGTTGACCTCTAAGTCAAAGCACAAACTGCGCCAAACGCTTGTGGTTTCAGAGAGGATCGGAAAAAGCGGCGCATCATACCAGCAGCCGAGGCTGTGTGGCGCATGGGCTTGAGGCATACTGCGCCGACGTTCAACAGCCGGTCATCGACAGCATGAAAAAAGCCAACCCGTGGAGTCTAGCTCTGATCGCCAGTATCAGCCTGTGGCTGGGCGCAGCACCGGCGTGGGGCGCGACTGCACCGGCCTTGAGCGAGGTGCGGGTGTTCAAGGTGGAATCGGCCGACTGCAGCGAAGCGATCCCGGAGCGGGTCAACACCACCCAGATGTGCGAGCACCGCGGGCCCACCCAGGTCTCGGTGATGGAAGTCGGCCTGGGCAACAGCCCCATGGGCCGCTTTAACGGCGCAGAGTTGAATGGGCAACGCACAGCGGTGTGCCAGGTCGGCAACATCAGTGAGGCGTGCAACGGCGTGGGCACCTTGATGGGCTACATCTATGTGTTCGACCTGAACGTCCAGGCCCAGGGCTGGTTCGAATTCACCAATACCTCGATCAACCCACCGCAAAACACCCTGAAAGCCCAGCTCAATATCCGCTGATCAATCATCTTGAACGCTCAAAACCCCCGGAAGTCGTACCCCTAAGACGGCGATTTTCCTGAACGCCGCGGATGTACACCAACCCGTGAGGTGTTTATGAGCGCGACCCCCCATGGCGCGGCGGCCCAGCCGTTCGTTGCCCACCCGATACGCCTGACACTCAACGGCCAGGCTCGCCAACTGAACGTGTTGCCCTGGACCACCTTGCTGGACTTGCTGCGTGAGCAGTTGGACCTGGTGGGCAGCAAAAAAGGCTGCGACCACGGCCAGTGCGGCGCCTGCACCGTGTTGCGTGACGGTAAACGCGTGAATGCCTGCCTGACCCTGGCCGTGATGTGCGACGGCGCCGAATTGACCACCATCGAAGGCCTGGCTGACGGCGACCAACTGCACCCCATGCAACAGGCCTTTATCCAGCACGACGCGTTCCAGTGCGGCTATTGCACCCCCGGCCAGATCTGTTCTGCCGTGGGCCTGGCCAATGAAGGCCGCGCCCACGACCGTGCGCAGATACAGGAATTGATGAGCGGCAACCTGTGCCGCTGCGGCGCCTACAACAACATCCGCGATGCCATCGAAGACGCGCTGCCGGCATGCCGTCGCCAGGGAGGTGAATCATGAACCCCTTCCACTACAGCAGGCCGACCGATGTGCAGCAGGCCGTTCAGATGAGCAGCGCCGCCTCGCGCTTTATCGCCGGTGGCACCAACCTGCTGGACTTGATGAAGGAAAACATCAGCCATCCCGAGCACCTGATCGACATCACCGGCTTGCCGCTGCATGACATTCAAGAAACTGCCGAGGGCGGCCTGCGCATTGGTGCGTTGGTGAGCAACGCCGACCTGGCCTGGCACCCGCTCATTGAGCAGCGTTACCCGTTGCTGTCCCAGGCCATCCTCGCCGGGGCGTCCCCGCAGTTACGCAACATGGCCAGTACCGGCGGCAATCTGTTGCAGCGCACCCGTTGCTATTACTTCTACGACGCCGCGGTGCCGTGCAACAAGCGCCAGCCCGGCAGCGGCTGCCCGGCGCGCGACGGTTTGAACCGTATCCATGCGATCCTCGGCGCCAGTGAGCAGTGCGTGGCCACCCATCCATCGGACATGTGCGTGGCCCTCGCGGCGCTTGCAGCGCGGGTGCATGTAGAGGGACGTGGCGGTGCGCGGGTGATCGAGTTCGCCGACTTCCATCGCTTGCCAGGCGATGCGCCGCAACGTGACAACCAATTGGCCGACGATGAGCTGATCACGGCCATTGAGCTGCCCGCCGATCACCTGGCCCGCCACAGCCATTACCTGAAAATCCGTGACCGTGCCTCCTATGCCTTCGCCCTGGTTTCGGTGGCCGCCGCCTTGGAGCTGGACGGTGATGAAATCATCGACGCCCGCCTGGCCCTCGGCGGTGTGGCGCATAAACCCTGGCGTGACCGCGCAGTGGAAGCCTTGCTGATCGGCCGCACGGTCAGCCGCGAAACCTTCAGCGCCGCCGCCGACGCCCTGCTGCAAGACGCCGAACCGTTGGAACACAACGGCTTCAAGGTCAAGCTGGCGCGACGCGCAATCATTCGTGCCCTGAGCGACGCCGCCGTCGCAGGAGAACAGCCATGAGCGCCATCGGCAAACCCCTGGACCGCGTCGACGGTCTGCTCAAGGTCACCGGCCAAGCGCGCTACGCCGGTGAATTTCCCGAGGACGGCCTGCTGTATGGCAGCGTAGTGTCGAGCACGATCGCCAAAGGCCGGGTGCTGCGCATCGATGCGTCCAAGGCGTTGGCGTTGCCGGGTGTGGTGGACGTGATCCATCACCTCAATCGGCCGAAAATCGCCAGCTATGACGAGGCGTTCGCCGATGCTGATGCGGCCGATGGCTCGCCTTTTCGCCCGCTGTATAACGACCGCGTACTCTACAGTGGCCAGCCCCTGGCCTTGGTGATTGCCGATAACCTCGAACTGGCGCGGCACGCCGGCTCGCTGGTGCAGATCGACTACGCGCCTGAAGCCTTCGAAACCGACCTGCTCACCCAGCAAGCGGCGGCGCACCCGTCGCCCCAGACCCCACCCAAACCGCGAGGCAACTTCGAGGCTGAATGGGCCGGTGCCGCAATCAGTCTGGACTTGCACTACAGCACGCCCATCGAGCACCACAACCCGATGGAGCCCCACGCCAGCACCGTGCTGTATCAGCCCGACGGCACCCTGCATATTCACGACAAAACCCAGGGCCCGCAGAACTGCCAGGCCTATGTGCAAAAAGTCTTTGGCCTGGATAAGAACCAGGTGCGCATCTTCGCTGCCTTTGTCGGGGGCGCCTTCGGTTCGGGCTTGCGCCCGCAATACCAATTGCCGCTCGCCGTGATGGCGGCCATGGCGCTCAAACGCTCGGTGCGCGTCACCCTGACGCGCCAGCAGATGTTTACCTTCGGCTATCGCCCGCGCACCTTGCAGCGTTTGCAGATGGGCGCCGCCGCCAATGGTCGCTTGCTGGCGCTGGGGCATACCGCGATTGGCCAGACCTCGCGCTTTGAGGATTTCAGCGAGCACGTGGTGGAGTGGAGCGGCATGCTCTATCACTGCGACAACGTGCAATTGACCTACAAGCTGGTGCCGCTGGACGTCTTTACTCCGCTGGATATGCGCGCGCCCGGTGCGGCACTGGGCGTGATCGGCCTGGAGTGTGCCATGGACGAACTGGCCTGCGCCCTGGCCATCGATCCGGTGCAATTGCGCCTGATCAACTACGCCGAACGCAACCAGAACGAAGACAAACCCTGGTCGAGCAAGGCCCTGCGCGAGTGCTACAGCGAAGGCGCCGAACGTTTCGGCTGGAGCCAGCGCAACCCGGAACCGCGCAGCATGCGTGACGGCCGCCAACTAATCGGCTGGGGCATGGCCGGTGGGGTGTGGGAAGCCATGCAGATGAAAGCCAGCGCCAAGGCCCGCATCGATAGCAACGGCAAACTCACCGTGAGCAGTGCCACCACGGACATCGGCACGGGCACCTACACAGTGATGACCCAGATTGCCTCTCAAACCAGTGGCGTGGCGATGGCCGATATCAGCTTTCTGCTGGGGGATTCGTCATTGCCCACGGCGCCGTTGCAGGGCGGTTCGTTTACCGTGTCTTCCGTCGGCACCGCCGTGCAGCAAGCGTGCGAAGCGCTCAATGCCAAGTTGCTGGAGATCGCCCGGCAGACTTACCCGGTATTTAAGGATGCCGATTCCATTCGGTTTGAAGACGGCCAGCTACAGAGCGGTGACGTGAGTGTGTCGTTGGCGCAACTGGTCAAGGACAGCGGTGAAGAAGCCTTGCAGGTACAGGTCGACAGCGAGCCCGACAAGAAGCGCGAGAGCTATGCCAGCGCTACCCACTCGGCGGTGTTCGTCGAAGTGCGCGTCGATGAAGACCTGGGCACCATCAAGGTCAGCCGTGTGGTCAGCGCGGTAGCCGCCGGGCGCGTGGTCAACCCCAAGATGGCCCGCAGCCAGATCCTCGGCGGCGTGGTATGGGGCATTGGCATGGCGCTGCATGAAGAGACTCAGGTCGACCACCAATTGGGACGCTACATGAACCACAGCCTGGCCGAATACCACATCCCGGTTAACGCCGATATCGGCGAGATTGACGTGCTGTTTGTCGAAGAACACGACGAGGTGGTCAATGCGCTGGGTTCCAAGGGCGTAGGGGAGATCGGTATCGTCGGCGTGGCGGCGGCGGTGGCGAATGCGATTCACCATGCCACCGGCAAGCGGGTGCGGGAGTTTCCTGTAACGCTGGATAAGGTGCTCTGACACAGCCCCTTAAGGGGTTGCACATTTTCAACGCTCTGCGAGGTCAATATAGATCTGCGTTTTGTCTCGGGATTGAACGACAGAGGTTGAGACATTCGCAGGCGCGTTGTCCACAGTAACCCCTGTTGCGCCTGTCAGTGTATCGAGGCCTTGAACATCTTTATACTTAAACACATGGTAGCTGCCGACCCGTGCAATCCATTTTGTTCGGGGGGCGGCAGCTTGATCTTGCTCGATCACGTTGGCCGCATAATAGTTCATGTTTTTAATACGCCTGGCGATGGGCTCCACCGAGGGCACGTCAATTGCTTTAACTCGAATGCCATATTTTCGCATCGTCAGAAGAAGATTTTTATTGGTGTAGGGCTCATGGGCGACATGCGCGCGGTCAATTAACCTCAACCGTTCCCTCAATGCTTGAGAAAACTCACCCGTCTCGAAAAACCTATCAAGGTCTGGCTGCAAAGAGTGTTCAAAGCCCTCTGAATACAGCAGGCTCACATTATTGGCTTTGAATGTAGGCGCTTCATCCATAAGCACTCGCAACACCGCCGATTGCGTATGGTCTTCGCCAAAAATCATACCGGGTGATTTTTGGAGTACGGAATTGATGACTTCTTTGGGCGGTGTGTTGGATGGCAGGTCCGAATGAATGGGCATCGTTTTCGGTTTTGCTTTTTTTAGGTAGTGATCTGCATCTTGCTTCAGCCGTTTATCTATTTTCCCGGACGCTTCTGATGAAGAGGCTTCCCCCTCGCGGGGATAGTCGTAAGCGCCGGGATCAAATGGCTGCGTTCGAGAGCTTCCTGATTGCCAAGGGAATTTTATCCCCCCAGGCCCATTGATCGGCGTCCACTCTCCCTGCGCAGTGGCCTGCACGGTCATCACAGGTTTTTTGGTCAATGGGTCAATGATCTGGGCATAACCATCACTGAGCTTAAACCGGCCGTCGATCTCATGTACTTGGCTGTTTCCTGCGTCATCGGTTATTCGGATCATCCATCGGTCTTCGCCGTTGGGCCCCTTGATTTGATAGATGCCTTTGGCGTTTGGGGTAACGCCTGAGATCAGTTGCTCACCCTCTGGTACCACATGGCTGCTGATGTCCTTCCATTGAGATGGACGTAGACGATTGACTGTCGATTCGCCGGCCCCTACAGGGGGGGGCGGTATCTGGCGGGTAGTGGGGGGGCGAAGGTGCCTCGCCGGGTTTTACCGTAGGCGCCTTGAGTTCGTTAACGGCACCTTCCCCCGCTTTGCCAGCCTTTACGATACGCGGTATCGCCACAGTTGCGGCATTGAACACGCCGAATATGATTCGTTGGTTGCCAGTCGGTTTGCCATGTATTTTGTCATCGATACCAATACCCGTATTGGTGGCTCCGCTGGCCAGATAGAACGCATCCAATGCCAGTCCCACTTCAGGCATCGCGAAAGCCAGTGGAGTCAGGAACATCGCTACTTTTGTAGCCTTTTCAAAACCAGAGAGAATATTTTTCTTGGTGACGTCGCTGTCACTGGTGATATCCACGGCAGCATCTGCATAAGATCGGTCTTTCTGACGCTTTGTGAGTTCGTCGAAGGGCGAATGGCTGGGTTCTGCCTTAATGTAGTTTTGTGGGTCCCAGTAACCGCTGAACGCCCGATGGTCATAGGACAATAACCCTCCCGGGGTCTCGCGCTTTTCAGGCCAGGTACCGAGCCCGGTCAGCGTCTCTTCTGTGCCTGCTTGCGCATAGCCGTTAGGTTTATCTT
Source organism: Pseudomonas sp. KT_2_4 (assembly GCF_041410225.1). Lineage (NCBI taxonomy): Bacteria > Pseudomonadati > Pseudomonadota > Gammaproteobacteria > Pseudomonadales > Pseudomonadaceae > Pseudomonas > Pseudomonas sp. KT_2_4. Next base: position 2,989,498 of record NZ_CP166962.1, on the reverse strand, counting down.
TGAGGGGGAAGTGCGCGACCATCGCTTCGCGCTTCACGGGATCGGCCATCTGCTTGGCGAACCATGCCTTCATTTCAGCCTGGCTGTTGAAAGTGTGAATGGGGGAAGAGTTTCCGGGTATGTACAAAAGCGTCAGGGGTGGAAGCTTGTTGCCGTTGGCATCGTATCTGACCTTTTTGTCCGTGATGTACATAAGATCGGTAGATTGAAAGTTTCCGACTTTCAGCATCCCCATTTCGATGTTGGGATCTTTTGGAGGTTTTTTTTGCAGGTCTTCAAGTTTGATGTCCGGCCAGGCGGTCTCTTCGCCTGACAAACCGAGGGCCCGCATGACCAAGTCGTGGGCGTCCTTAGTGAGGCTGTGCTCTTGATGCTGGGTTTTGGCGGCCTTGATCAGAGACGCTTTGGAGAGTAACGGATAGTTTTTCTCGTTCTGGTTCCAGAACTCATTCAGGAATTGATCGTAAGGCTTTTTATAGTCCGCCTTCCAAATCATTTTCCTGAACTCATCGGGAGTGAGCGCACTCTGGTTTCCTGCGTTGTAAACCAGTGCAGGTTCTTCGGCGGACTCTCGGTAAATGCCTTGAAAGGTATGGGTAGTGTCAGCCTTTTCAGTGTAGGGGTTGAACCGGCTGAAGCTCAAGATGCCAGGTGTATGCGTTTTTAATTCAGGCTTAACGATGACCTCAGGGCCGCCTGGGTAGAAAGCGACTGGGTAACCATTACCCTTTGGTACGTCCTGATCGTTGGTAATGAGTGCCTCGGTCAATGAGATGCGCTTGATGATTTTCGCGGGATAAGGTCTTTCACCCTGGGTGTTGTAGTCGTACGTCACTATGTAGGTGTTATCGGGATCTATATCCCACTTTTCTTTTTCGGCAGGGGTCTTGGCTTTGGCCGCCATCTCGGCAAATTTGTTCTTCAGGTAAATCGAGGCTTCTTGTTGAACGCTTTTGAAGTCGTCACTTATCTTTTGTGTGACTGGGTCGACGCTGGTGTTTGGGCCAAGGTCGACGGTCGCGGGGGCTTTCTGCCCCACCCCGACGCTTTTGCCCGGATCAGGGTTAACAGTGATTTGAGTATATCCATTGCCTGAGTCTGGGTCTGGCACGGTCTCCTTCACTAGTTCCTGTTTTTGAGGTGGACTGGAATCGATTGAGCGTTTCTGGCGCTGACCAACATTTGCCGAAGCAGGCTCGGGCAGTGCGGGGTAGGTGTTAGGGCGAGGGGAGCCGACTAGCATGAAAAACCTCAGGTTTTATGACTGAACTAGGTAGCCCCTGAGTGGTGATGCTGTAGGTAAAGTTCCATTGGCTGTGTAGCTCTTTGCAACCTTTGGGATCGGCTTGGTTCCTACTTATCCTCCCCGGTAAACGTGCAATGGTCAAAACGTTCTCAAGTACTCTTTTCTTCGACCGGTACGTGCATACGATCACGGTTGGCCAGCGTCGGGAACAGCTTGATCCACACCCCGGTCACCACCAAAGTGCCAACCCCGCCCATCACCACCGCAGGCACGGTGCCAAACCAATGGGCGGTAATCCCGGATTCGAATTCGCCCAATTGATTGGACGCACCGATAAACAGGCCATTGACCGCACTCACCCTCCCGCGCATTTCATCTGGCGTTTCCAACTGCACGAACGACGCACGGATCACCATGCTGATCATGTCTGCCGCGCCCAGTACCACCAGCACCGCCAGTGAAAACCAGAACGAAGTCGACAGGCCGAAGGCAATGGTTGCCACCCCGAACACGCCGACGGCGGTGAACATTACGCGGCCCACCTGGCGGTCTACCGAGAACCGCGCCAGCCACAATGACATCAGCAATGCCCCCACGGCCGGGGCCGACCGCAGCAGGCCCAGGCCCCAAGCGCCGGTCAGCAGGATGTCCTTGGCGAACACCGGCAACAGCGCGGTGGCGCCGCCCAGCAGCACGGCAAACAGGTCCAGGGAGATGGCGCCGAGAATGTCCGGGCGGCTGCGGATAAAGCGAATACCGGCCAGCAGCGAGTCCATCGTGGCCTTGGCTTTGTTCAGTGGGGTCTGGCGGGCGGGCAAGTTCAGGGTCAGCACGCAGGCAATCAGGTACAGCGCCACGGTGGGACCGTACACCCACACACTGCCAAACGCATAAAGCAAACCGCCCACGGCCGGTGCGACGATGGTCGCCAGTTGCTGGGCCGATTGCGAGGCGGCCACAGCGCGGGGGAACAGCGCGCTGGGCACGATGCTCGGCAACAGCGCCTGGGTGGTAGGCATTTCAAACGAACGTGCGGCGCCCAGCAGGAAGGCGAGGATAAAGATCATCTCGCGGGTCACGTTGCCGGTCAGGCCGCCGATGGCCAGGGACAAGGCAATGAGTGCCTGTAACGTCTGGCAGATAGCGGCGACCCGGCGCCGTTCATAGCGGTCAGCCACGTGACCGGTGTGCAGCATGAACAGTACGCGCGGTATGAATTCCACCAGGCCGACCAGGCCCAGGTCCAGGACGTTGCCGGTCAGCTGGTAGAGGTTCCAGCCAATTGCCACAGTGAGCATCTGGAAGCCGCTGGCCGTGAAGATCCGCGCCAGCCAGAACGCGATGAAAGGGCGGTGGTGACGTAACAGCAACGCAGGTTCACTGGGCATCGGGAATCAGGTCGGCAACGGGAGAATGGCGAGATTAGCATCAAGCTGTAACAAATAGTTGCAAGAACTGAGCTGAGGCAAGCTGTCACGCGGCAAAAGACCACACAGTCCTACGGCAAAAATGGGACTACTCTTTCAACGATGCTTGATCCAGATCAAAACCTGCCCCGGGATTGTTCTGGTGGCCGAAAGGCCAGATTCCCCACGCGATGGGTAATAAAAGAAACGAATTGAAATTCGCCACACTCCATATCCGTGGGGGCAGTGGGTGCAGGCTCCCAGCCAGCAGCCGGTATTACCTGACAGAGGAAGACTTATGTTCGGTTTGGAGGCGCTAGATCTCGCCCGAATTCAATTCGCGTTCACCATCTCATTCCACATCCTGTTCCCGGCGATCACCATCGGCCTGGCCAGTTACCTTGCGGTGCTGGAGGGCTTGTGGCTCAAGACCCACAACGACACCTACCGTGACCTCTATCATTTCTGGTCGAAGATCTTTGCCGTCAACTTCGGCATGGGTGTGGTATCGGGCCTGGTCATGGCCTACCAGTTCGGCACCAACTGGAGCCGCTTCTCAGACTTCGCCGGTGCCGTCACCGGGCCGTTGCTGACGTACGAAGTGCTCACGGCCTTCTTCCTCGAGGCCGGTTTCCTGGGGGTGATGTTGTTTGGCTGGAACAAGGTGGGGCGCAAGCTGCACTTCTTCGCCACCGTGATGGTGGCCGTGGGTACGTTGATCTCCACGTTCTGGATTCTCGCCTCCAACAGCTGGATGCAGACGCCCCAGGGCTTTGAAATCATCGATGGCCGCGTGATACCGACCGACTGGTTGGCGGTGATCTTCAACCCCTCGTTCCCCTACCGCCTGATGCACATGGCCACAGCGGCGTTCGTGGCCACGGCCTTCTTCGTCGGCTCGTCGGCGGCCTGGCATCTACTGCGCGGCAAGGACAACCCGGCGATCCGCAAAATGCTCTCGATGGCGATGTGGATGGCCTTGATCGTTGCGCCCATCCAGGCGGTGATCGGCGACTTCCACGGCCTCAATACCCTCAAGCATCAGCCGGCCAAGATCGCTGCGATTGAAGGCCACTGGGAAAATATCGGCAACGAACCCACGCCGCTGATCCTGTTCGGCTGGCCGGACATGAAAGCCGAGAAAACCAAATACGCGGTCGAGATTCCGTACCTGGGTAGCCTGATCCTGACTCACTCCCTGGACAAGCAGGTGCCGGCGCTCAAGGAGTTCCCGCCTGAAGACCGCCCCAACTCCACCGTTGTGTTCTGGTCGTTCCGGGTCATGGTCGGCCTGGGGTTCCTGATGATCTTCACCGGTCTGTTCAGCCTGTGGCTGCGCCGGGGCGACAAGATGTACACGTCCAAACCGTTCCTGTACCTGGCGTTGTGGATGGGCCCGTCTGGCCTGATTGCGATTCTTGCCGGCTGGTTCACCACCGAAATCGGTCGCCAGCCCTGGGTGGTCTACGGGTTGATGCGCACGGCGGATGCCTCCTCCGGGCATAGCCTGACGCAGATGACCATTACCCTGGTGTTGTTCGTGGTGGTGTACTTCGCGCTGTTCGGTGCGGGCCTGGGCTACATGATGCGCCTGGTACGCAAAGGCCCCGTGACCCACGACAGCACCGAGCCAGCCCACGGTGGCCCTGGCCAGAAACGCACCCCGGCGCGTCCGTTGTCTGCTGCCGACGATGGCAGTGATAACGACCACGACCACATCCAGCACAAGGGGAATTGAGATGGGTATTGATCTTCCGCTGATCTGGGCCGTGATCATCATCTTCGGCATCATGATGTACGTGGTCATGGACGGCTTCGACCTGGGGATCGGCATTCTTTTTCCGTTTATCCCGGGCAAAGTCGACCGTGACGTGATGATGAACACCGTGGCGCCCGTATGGGACGGCAACGAAACCTGGCTGGTACTCGGCGGCGCGGCGTTGTTCGGCGCGTTCCCGCTGGCCTATTCGGTGGTGCTGTCGGCGCTGTACCTGCCGCTGATCTTGATGCTGATCGGGCTGATCTTCCGCGGCGTGGCCTTTGAGTTCCGCTTCAAGGCCAAGGACCACAAGCGTCACCTGTGGGACAAGGCGTTTATTGGCGGCTCGCTGGCGGCGACTTTCTTCCAGGGGGTGGCGTTGGGCGCCTTTATCGACGGTATTCCGGTGGTGGATCGCCAGTTCGCCGGCGGCTCACTGGACTGGCTCACACCCTTCACGATGTTCTGCGGCGTGGCGCTGATCGTGGCGTATGCCTTGCTCGGCTGCACCTGGCTGATCATGAAGACCGAAGGCAAGTTGCAGGAGCAGATGCACAACCTGGCGCGGCCATTGGCCTTCGTGGTGTTGGCGGTGATCGGCATCGTCAGCATCTGGACGCCGCTGACCCACCCGGAAATCGCGTCGCGCTGGTTCACCTTGCCGAACCTGTTCTGGTTCCTGCCGGTGCCGATCCTGGTGCTGGTTACCATGTACGGGCTGATCCGCGCCGTGGCACGTAATGCGCACTACACGCCGTTCCTGTTGACGCTGGTGCTGATTTTCCTCGGCTACAGTGGCCTGGGGATCAGCCTGTGGCCGAACATCATCCCGCCGTCCGTGTCGATCTGGGATGCCGCCGCGCCGCCGCAAAGCCAGGGCTTCATGCTGGTGGGCACGTTGTTCATCATCCCGTTCATCCTGGGCTACACCTTCTGGAGCTACTACGTGTTCCGCGGCAAGGTCACCCACGAAGACGGCTATCACTAGGAGGATTGAAACATGTCCAAACCTTCGTTGCACGAAATTGAACAGGCCGAGAAGCAGCCATTGTGGCGGCGCCTGGGATGGCTGGCGATGATCTGGACCGGCAGCGTGCTGGCCCTGTTCGTGGTGGCCAGCCTGATGCGCATGTTCATGAATGCGGCAGGCCTGGGCACGCACTGATACTCCTACGAAAAAGCCCTGCTTTTCTTGATCGAAAAGCAGGGCTTTTTTATTTACGCGCCTTGAGGATCACGAACTTGGGCGTGGCCGCTACTTGCTCGACACCACGGAACAGCCGCGCCAGCTTGCTGTGGTAGCCCAGGTGACGATTCCCGACGATGTACAAGGCGCCACCGACCACCAGTGCTTCGCGTGCCTGCTGGAACATACGCCAGGCGAGGAAGTCACCGACCACTTGTTGTTGGTGGAACGGCGGGTTGCACAGCACCACGTCCAGCGATTGCGCCTCCTGGCCGGCCAGGCCATCGTCGGCACGTACGCTGACGTCCCGTTCACCCAAGGCGGCTTGCCAGTTTTCGGCGGCCGATTGCACTGCCATATACGACTCATCCACCAAGGTGTAGTGCGCGTCGGGGTTTTGCAGGGCGCTGGCAATCGCCAGTACGCCGTTGCCGCAGCCCAGGTCCGCCACGCGGGCGCTGCCCAGGCTTTTTGGCAGATGCGGCAGGAAGGCACGGGTGCCGATGTCCAGGCCTTCGCGGCAAAACACGTTGGCGTGGTTACACAACTCGATGACCGGCGCATCCAGGGTATAGCGGGTCGGGTAGGGCGAGACCGCGGCAGGGCGCTGCTCGACGCTGGCGATCAGCAACCGTGCCTTTTTGACCGCCAATGAGGCGTGCATGGGCCCGATGTAACGCTCCAGCAATTCACCTGCGGCCCGGGGCAAATGCTTGACCATCGCACCTGCGATCACCTCGGCGCCGGGCGCCAGTTGTCCTTGCAGGCGGATCAGTTGTTCTTCCAGCAACGCCAGGGTTTTCGGCACGCGGATCAACACGCGATCGAACGGCCCGGTCGCGAGCTGGCTAGCCGGTATGAAGGGCACGGTATCGAAGGGCTTGCCGTTGCGCACCAGGTTTTTTTCCAGGCCCTGGGCGGCGAGGAACGAATCGCCGCTGGAGGTTACCTGTACCTGGCCCTGAAGGCTGGCCGCCAGGGCGCCGAAGCTGTCATTGAGGACCAGCACGCGGGTGGCGGCAGTGGGCTGTTGCGCGGCGAGGTGGCTGAGCAGGTATTCGTCGGCGGCATCGAAGGCTTGCAGCGGATCATTGTGTTGCTCTGGCTGACGAATCAGGTCGAGCTGGGCGAAAGGGCTGTCAAGCAGGGGCATGGCGGGGCAAGGCTCTGGGTAATCGACGGACCGTCTGAGTGAACGGCGGGGGCCACGCGAAGCGCACCCTCAACACTCAGAATTGGCCGTAAATATTACGTTTTTTTCAACGCGATGACATGCGGTGTTTTGCGTGGGCTAAAACAGCCCGGCTTTAGCGGCACGCAGCACCGCCTGGATCTTGTTATGCACGCCCAGCTTCTTGAAGGTACTGCTGATATGAAAGCCCACGGTGCGCTCGGACAGGCAAAGAATCGCGGCAATCTCGGAGGCGGTCTTGCCCATCGCGGACCACTTGAGTATTTCTGTTTCCCGGGCAGTCAATTTGCTGGGCGCTTTGATCTCGGGTGCGTTGGCGTACTTGCGCGCGACCACCGCATGCATCACATGGCAAAGCCACAACACCTGGGCGGTTTTTTCGTAGAGCTCTGCAGGGGTGACCTTGCCCTTGCTGCGAACCAAGGTCAGCATGCTGAACACCCCCTGGAAATCATGCACAGGTTGGGTCCAGCCGAAATGCACTCCGCATGCCTGGGCCAACTCCCACAGCTGGGGGGCGTCAGCAAAGGTTTTTTGCTCCCAGAGAATGGGCAGTACCGAAGTTTTACAGTGGGTTACAACGGGGTCTACATCGAAGAAGTGTGCTTTTTTATAAATACTGAGCCATTCATTTGGATAGTTATTGAATAAAATTGGTTTTGTAGGGGGGTATTGTGATTGGGTGCTCATGGTAAAGGAGCAATATTCGAAGCCTAGTTCATAGGTGTGGTTTATCACCATCTCAAACACACTGGTGATTTCACTCTCGCCGTCCAGCTTAGGTAGCCGGGTATTATGCCAATTGACCATCGGTGACTCTCCATAGGTGTCTATGTAACCTGGGTACGTCCTGATCTCCCAATGCAGCTCGAAAAGAAGTGTAGGGTAAGTCCTACAACTGAGTTTAAAAAAAAATTTATCTACAGGGCTCGTTTAGTTCGCCGGTTTTGTACAAGACTCGAAGTTTTGTATAGGAGCGCTTGGCAGGGGCTTTTTTTTCAATGTTTTGAAGGTGGTATCAAAATGATGTCGCTGTAAGTGCCGTTGCTTCTAGTGAGGTATTCGGGGCACGTTAATAGCCAAATAGTTAGTTCCGGAGTGGAGTGCATGGTTGACCCCGTGATGGGCAAAAAACGTGCAGCCCAGCTGAGTGTGCTTTGAGCGATTGCAAAGCCAGTACCAATCATCGGTGTTTGCGCGGGCTGTTTTGAGGGACACTAAAGGCCTGTGCAAAACGGAGCCCCCCATGACGGCCAGTGCTGAAAAATTTACCCGCCAGACCCTGCTCGATGTGCAATCGCTGACCCCCAGCCTGTTCACCCTGCGCACCACCCGCGATGCCGGTTTTCGTTTTACCGCCGGCCAGTTCGTGCGCCTGGGCGTTACCAAGGCGGATGGCAGCACCGTCTGGCGTGCCTATTCCATCGTGTCTTCGCCGTTTGACGAGCATCTGGATTTCTTTTCCATCGTGGTCCCCGGTGGTGAGTTCACCAGTGAACTGAGCCGTTTGAAGGCGGGCGATACCTTGCTGGTAGAGCGCCAGGCTACGGGTTTTCTGACCCTCAACCGCTTTGTCGACGGGCGCGACCTGTGGTTGCTGGGAACCGGTACGGGCGTTGCGCCGTTCCTGTCGATCCTGCAGGACTTCGAAGTCTGGGAAAAATTCGAGCGCATCATCCTGGTGTACAGCGCCCGGGAAGCCAAGGAACTGGCCTACCAGTCGCTGATCGACACACTGGGTGAGCGCGAGTACCTGGCCGAGTACGCCCACAAGCTCACCTACATTCCCATCGTCACCCGCGAGCAGCATCCGGGCGCGTTGAATGGGCGTATTACGGCCTTGATCGAAAATGGCGAATTGGAGCGGGCCGCCGGCGTGGAGCTGACGGCGCAGGATTCGCGCGTACTGATTTGCGGCAACCCGCAGATGGTCGATGACACGCGCCAGTTGCTCAAGCAGCGGGACATGCAACTGAGCCTGAGCCGACGGCCTGGCCAGGTGGCGGTAGAAAATTATTGGTAGAAAAAAGGCGCCTTGCGAGGCGCCTTTTTTGCATCCGCCGGTTAAAGCGGCTTGTTGTTCTGTGCCTTGAGCAGATCGCGGATCTCGCCCAGCAGCACTTCTTCCTTGCTCGGCGTCGGCGGCAGGCTTGGGGCCACGGCTTCTTCGCGCTTCAGACGGTTGATCGCCTTCACGCCCATGAAGATTGCAAACGCGACGATCACAAAGTCGATGATGCTCTGGATGAACTTGCCGTAGGCCAGGACAACAGCGGGGACATCACCCTGTGCGGCCTTGAGCGTGACGGCCAGATCGGCAAAGTCCACACCACCGATCAGCAGGCCGATGGGAGGCATTATCACGTCGCCTACAAATGAGGAAACAATCTTGCCGAAGGCAGCACCGATGATGATACCGACGGCCATGTCGACCACATTACCTTTGACCGCGAAGGCCTTGAACTCACTGATCACGCCCATAGGTTATTCCTTGTTACAGTTGAGGAGGGTGGAGGTCAGTGTAATTCAGTCGAACAGCGCTTGCTCGACACAACTGTTAACACTGTCGGTTTTTATCGACACATCAAATCGCAAATAGTTTGCAAAGTGCCATCAATCGCGCGCGAATTAGCCGCTATTTCAGCGAGTTACCAGATTTTTTTCTTAATCGGGTCTGTGGTGTTTTTCTATTTATCTTCTGACTCGCAGGTCACTAGCCTCTGACAAGCACAACAGAATGTGCGCTAAAAAAACCAGAGGAAACCTCGATGAACACTCCAATCAGCCGCAGGCCCGTGTCGGCGCGCCATGCGCTGGCACTGGTAACCGCCAGCCTGCTTTCCCTCTCTGTGCAAGCCGCCAACCTGACCCGCGATAACGGGGCCAACGTCGGTGATAACCAGAACTCCCAGACCGCCGGCGCCAATGGCCCGGTGTTGCTGCAGGATGTGCAACTGATCCAGAAGCTGCAGCGCTTCGACCGCGAACGCATCCCGGAGCGCGTGGTGCACGCACGCGGCACGGGCGCCCATGGCACCTTCACCGTGACCGACAACCTCAGCGACCTGACCAAGGCTAAAGTGTTCGCCGCCGGTGAAACCACGCCGGTGTTCGTGCGCTTCTCGGCGGTGGTGCATGGCAACCACTCCCCGGAAACCCTGCGGGACCCACGGGGCTTCGCCACCAAGTTCTATACCGCCGAAGGTAACTGGGACCTGGTCGGTAATAACTTCCCAACGTTCTTTATTCGCGATGCCATCAAGTTCCCGGACATGGTCCATGCCTTTAAACCGGACCCGCGCACTAACCTGGACGATGACTCGCGCCGTTTCGACTTCTTCTCCCATGTTCCAGAGTCCACTCGTACACTGACCGAGTTGTACTCGGACTCCGGCACCCCCGCCAGTTACCGCGAAATGGACGGCAATGGCGTACATGCCTACAAGTTGATTAACACTAAAGGTGAAGTGCACTACGTCAAGTTTCATTGGAAGAGCCTGCAGGGCATCAAGAACCTTGATCCCAAGCAAGTTACCGAAGTACAAGGGCGTGACTACAGCCATATGACCAATGATCTGGTCACGCACATCAACAAAGGCGACTTCCCTAAGTGGGACCTGTATGTGCAGGTGCTCAAGCCTGAAGACCTGGCCAAGTTTGATTTCGACCCACTGGATGCCACCAAGATCTGGCCGAATGTGCCCGAGCGCAAAGTCGGGCAAATGGTGCTGAACCGCAACCCGGCCAATGTGTTCCAGGAAACCGAGCAAGTCGCGATGGCCCCGGCCAACCTGGTACCGGGTATCGAGCCGTCGGAAGACCGCTTGCTGCAGGGGCGGGTGTTCTCCTACGCCGATACGCAGATGTACCGCCTGGGCGCGAACGCCCTGCAGTTGCCGATCAACGCTCCACGGGTCACCGTCAACAACGGCAACCAGGATGGCGCGATGAACTTTGGCAAGACCACCACCGGTGTGAATTACCAGCCAAGCCGCCTGTTGCCGCGCGAAGAGCCGCAAGCCGCACGCTACAGCCAGGCGCCGCTGTCGGGCAGCACCCAGCAGGCCAAGATCCAGCGTGAGCAGAACTTCAAGCAGGCCGGTGACCTGTACCGTTCCTACACCAAGAAAGAGCGCGAAGACCTGATCAACAACTTCGGCGGCTCATTGGCCACCACCGATGACGAGAGCAAGCACATCATCCTGTCGTTCCTCTACAAGGCCGATCCCGAGTACGGCACTGGCGTGGCCAAGGTCGCCAAGGGCGACCTGGCTCGCGTAAAGGCGCTGGCGGAAAAACTGACTGACTGATTCGTTGGTTATGGTCGGCGCCTTCACGGGCGTCGACCTTTGGCAGGAGAACACCCTATGCGCATCACTATCGGTTTACTGATGGCCATGCTGGCCTTCGCTGCCCATGCCGAGTCCCCCGACCCGGTGGCGCTCAAGGCACAGTTGCAGGACTACTATTTCGACGCCGCCCGTCGTGGCGACCTCGACATGCTCAACACCTTCATAGAGTCCGGCTACGGCCTCAATGCCCAGGATGACAAGGGCTACACCGCATTGATCCTGGCTGCTTATCACGGCCAGGGCCCGTATGTGGAGCGTCTGCTCGATGCCGGCGCCGACGCCTGCGTGCAGGATAAGCGCGGTAACACAGCGTTGATGGGCGCCATCTTCAAAGGTGAGCTGAAAATCGCCCAGCGCCTGTTGGCCACCGACTGCAACCCCGACCAGCGCAACGGCGCAGGGCAGACCGCTGCCATGTACGCCGGGTTGTTCAAGCGCGTCGAATTGTTGGGGGCGCTGCAAGCCAAAGGCGCCGACCTGAACGCCGAAGACCCCGTAGGTAACAGCGCTTCACGTTTGGCTAATGGCGAAATCCGGACCCCAGCGTCGCGCTGAGCTATCATCGCGGTTTTTCGGTTGGAGGTTCTCATATGGCAAAGGCCAAGCGCATGTACGGCTGCACAGAGTGCGGCGCGACCTTTCCCAAATGGGCGGGCCAGTGCTCCGAATGCGGCGCGTGGAACACCCTGACTGAAACCATGATCGAGAGCGGCGGTGCCGCGGCCCCCACCGGTCGTGCCGGCTGGACCGGGCAACAGGCGCAGATCAAGACCCTGGCCGAAGTCAGCGTCGAAGAGATCCCGCGCTTTTCCACCGCCTCCGGCGAGTTGGACCGGGTGCTGGGCGGTGGCCTGGTGGACGGCTCGGTGGTATTGATTGGTGGTGACCCGGGCATCGGCAAGTCCACGATCCTGCTGCAAACCCTGTGCAGCATCGCCAGCCGCATGCCTGCGCTGTATGTCACCGGCGAAGAGTCCCAGCAGCAAGTGGCCATGCGCGCCCGGCGCCTGGGCTTGCCCCAGGACCAACTGCGGGTCATGACCGAAACCTGCATCGAAAGCATCATCGCCACGGCGCGCATCGAAAAGCCCAAGGTCATGGTCATTGACTCGATCCAGACGATTTTCACTGAACAACTGCAATCGGCACCCGGCGGTGTGTCCCAGGTGCGCGAAAGCGCGGCGCTGTTGGTGCGTTACGCCAAGCAGAGCGGCACGGCGATCTTCCTGGTCGGCCACGTGACCAAGGAAGGCGCACTGGCCGGGCCACGGGTGTTGGAACACATGGTCGACACCGTGTTGTATTTCGAAGGGGAATCCGACGGTCGCCTGCGCTTGCTGCGAGCGGTGAAGAACCGTTTTGGCGCCGTCAACGAACTGGGGGTGTTCGCCATGACCGACCGGGGGCTGAAAGAAGTCTCGAACCCCTCGGCGATTTTTCTCACCCGCGCTCAGGAAGAAGTCCCAGGCAGTGTGGTGATGGCCACCTGGGAAGGCACCCGGCCGATGCTGGTGGAAGTCCAGGCGCTGGTGGATGACAGCCATTTGGCCAACCCACGGCGGGTCACACTGGGCCTGGACCAGAACCGCCTGGCGATGCTGCTGGCGGTGCTGCACCGGCATGGCGGCATTCCGACCCACGACCAGGATGTGTTCCTCAACGTGGTGGGCGGGGTCAAGGTGTTGGAGACCGCGTCCGACCTGGCGTTGATGGCGGCGGTGATGTCCAGCCTGCGTAATCGGCCGTTGCCCCATGACTTGCTGGTGTTTGGGGAGGTGGGGTTGTCGGGCGAAGTGCGCCCGGTGCCGAGTGGGCAGGAGCGCTTGAAGGAAGCGGCCAAGCATGGCTTCAAACGGGCGATTGTGCCCAAGGGCAATGCGCCGAAGGAGGCGCCGCCGGGGTTGCAGATTATTGCAGTGACACGCTTAGAACAGGCGTTGGATGCGCTGTTCGAATAATCCGCAACACTGCTGAACACCTGTGGAAGCTGGCTTGCCTGCGATAGCGGCGGGTCAGCTTACCCATCCTTGTCTGATACACCGCCATCGCAGGCAAGCCAGCTCCCACCCTTGATTCATGTTGGCGGCTAGAGCTCCAGCAGGGCGCCCAACTCGCGCTCCAGTTCTTGCTCATCACCCAGGTTCAACTCAACGAACCTACGCAAATGGCTGATCGAGTCCAGATCAATGTGCTTGCACACAAAGCCCAATTGGCCCTGATCTTCATGGGTCAGCCGCGCTTGCATCTTTATATGCGTCTTCTGTTCCAGGCGTATGTCGACGTCAAAGGGCAGCGCTTTATTCCCCTTCCAGTCGTCAGGCCGTTCCACCAGCAATCCCTTGAGTGACAGATCCACCAGTTTCACCGGCCATTCGCTGCCGTTTTGCCGAAGTTCGGCCGTGGCATCAAAGGCGATTCGGCGAAAACGGCGACGTTCAGACGCATGTTCGGTCATGGTATAGCCCTCTGTGAATGGGAGGAGTGTAGCCCGGGGCCATCAAGGGGCGTTTATTTCGGCTTTTTTTAACGGTTGAAGGCTCTAGACCAACGTAGGGGGCTGGTCTTTAAGGCCAGTAGCGCTAAACTCGGGCTGGCTGTCCTTTCTGTCCACCCTGGCTGGAATATAAAAATGAAAAATAATAATAGCCTGCTACGCCACTTACCCTGGCTGGTGCTGGCAATTGTAGGAGCGTGCGCCCTGGGCGTAGTGGCCTTGCGCCGCGGCGAGGCGATCAACGCCTTGTGGATTGTGGTCGCTGCGGTGGCCATCTACCTGGTTGCGTACCGTTACTACAGTCTGTTCATCGCCAACAACGTGATGCAACTCGATCCCCGGCGGGCAACCCCTGCGGTGGTCAACAATGATGGTCTGGACTACGTGCCGACCAACAAACACATTCTTTTCGGTCACCACTTTGCGGCGATTGCCGGTGCAGGCCCGTTGGTCGGCCCGGTGCTGGCGGCGCAAATGGGCTATCTGCCCGGTACCCTGTGGCTGATTGCCGGGGTGGTGCTGGCCGGTGCGGTGCAAGACTTCATGGTCCTGTTCCTGTCCACCCGTCGCAACGGCCGTTCCCTGGGGGATATGGTGCGCGAAGAGATGGGCCGCATTCCCGGGACCATCGCGCTGTTCGGCTGCTTCCTGATCATGATCATCATCCTCGCGGTGCTGGCGCTGATCGTGGTCAAAGCCCTGGCCGAGAGCCCATGGGGCATCTTCACGGTGATGGCGACCATCCCGATCGCGATGTTCATGGGCATCTACATGCGCTACATCCGCCCGGGCCGCATCGGTGAAATCTCGATCATCGGCGTGCTGTTGCTGCTCGGTTCGATCTGGCTGGGCGGGCAGATTGCCGCTGATCCGGTGTGGGCCAAGGCGTTCACCTTCACCGGTATCCAGATCACCTGGATGCTGATCGGCTACGGTTTCGTGGCCGCTGTGCTGCCGGTGTGGCTGATTCTGGCGCCCCGCGACTACCTGTCGACGTTCCTGAAAATCGGCACCATCATCGCCCTGGCGATTGGCATCCTGATCACCATGCCTGATCTGAAAATGCCGGCACTCACCCAGTTCATCGACGGCACCGGCCCGGTGTGGAAGGGCGGCCTGTTCCCGTTCCTGTTCATCACCATTGCCTGTGGCGCGGTCTCGGGCTTCCATGCGCTGATCTCCTCGGGCACCACGCCCAAGTTGCTCGCCAGTGAGAGCCATGCCCGTTACATCGGTTACGGCGGCATGCTGATGGAGTCGTTCGTGGCCATCATGGCGATGGTTGCCGCCTCGGTGATTGAGCCTGGCGTGTACTTCGCCATGAACAGCCCGGCTGCCATTGTCGGCACCGACGTGGTCACCGTGGCGCAAACCGTCAGCAGTTGGGGCTTTGCCATTACGCCTGAGGCGCTGTCGGCCGTTGCCCACGATATCGGTGAAACCACCATCCTGGCACGTGCCGGCGGCGCGCCGACTTTGGCGGTAGGTATCGCGCAGATCCTGCACAGCGTGCTGCCGGGTGAAAACACCATGGCGTTCTGGTACCACTTTGCGATCCTGTTCGAAGCGCTGTTCATCCTTACGGCAGTGGATGCCGGTACCCGCGCCGGTCGTTTCATGCTGCAAGACCTGCTCGGTTCCTTCGTGCCTGCGCTCAAACGCACCGAGTCCTGGACTGCCAACCTGATTGCTACCGCAGGCTGCGTGGCGATGTGGGGTTACTTGCTGTACCAGGGCGTGATCGACCCGCTGGGTGGCATCAATACCTTGTGGCCGCTGTTCGGTATCTCCAACCAGATGCTGGCCGGTATCGCGCTGATGCTGGCGACCGTTGTGCTGATCAAAATGAAGCGTCAGCGCTACATCTGGGTGACCATGTTGCCGGCTGTCTGGCTGCTGATCTGCACCACCACGGCAGGCTTCATCAAGCTGTTCGACGCCAACCCGGCGATCGGCTTCCTGTCGCTGGCCAAGAAATACAGCGATGCCCTGGCTAACGGCCAGATCCTCGCCCCGGCCAAGAGCATCGACCAGATGCAGCACGTGATCTGGAACGCCTACACCAACGCAACGCTGACGGCGCTGTTCCTGTTCGTGGTGTTCAGCATCCTGTTCTATGCGCTCAAAGTCGGCGTCGCCGCCTGGGGTAACAAAGAACGTACGGATAAAGAAGCCCCGTTCCAGGCTGTACCGGACGCGTAAACGAGGATTGCAAGCATGTTCAATGACATCAGTCGCCTCGGTAAATACCTCGGTCAGGCCGCCCGCCTGATGGTCGGCATGCCCGACTACGACACCTACGTCGAGCATATGCAAACCAAACACCCGGACAAGCCGGTGATGGACTACAAGGCGTTTTTCCGGGAACGCCAGGAAGCCCGTTACGGCGGCAAGGGTGGGCCCAAGTGCTGCTGACCCGGTAACGCGGGCCAATGCAATATCCCTGTGGGAGCAGGGCTTTCTGTGGGAGCTGGCTTGCCTGCGATAGCATCACCTCGGTCTGACGCAAGCACCGAGTTGTCTGCATCGCAGGCAAGCCAGCTCCCACAGAGGCCTTTGCTCCCACATTTGTTTCTGTGTTTCCTCAAGGAGAATCTCTTTGTCCTCTCCCATCCCCGTCACCATCCTCAGTGGCTTTCTCGGCGCCGGCAAGACCACCTTGCTGCGCCACCTGCTCAAAGCCGAGCACGGCTTGAAAATCGCCGTGATCGAAAACGAATTCAGTGACGCCGGTATCGACACCCAACTGCTGGGCGACGAGCCGGTGCAAGTGATGACCCTGTCCAACGGCTGCGTGTGCTGCACCATCCACACCGACCTGACCAAAGCCCTGTACCTGCTGCTGGAACGCCTGGACAGCGGCGAGATCGCCTTCGACCGGCTGGTGATCGAATGCACCGGCCTGGCCGACCCGGCGCCGGTGGCCCAGACGTTCTTCATCGACGAAGAACTGCGCGAGCGTTATATCCTCGACGGCATCATCACCTTGGTGGATGCGGCCCACGCCGAGCATCACCTGACCCAGACCATCGCCCAGGCCCAGATCGGCTTTGCCGACCGCTTGCTGGTGAGCAAACGCGACTTGGTAGACGACGCCAGCTTCGACGCCCTCAGCCAGCGCCTCACCCGCATCAACCGCCGTGCGCCGATTCGCGTAGTTGACCACGGCAAGATTGATTTGGCCGAGCTGCTGGACGTGCGAGGCTTCAACCTCAATGCCGGCATGAGCCTGCGCCCGGTCAGTGCAGCGCCTTCGGTGGACCGTATTTCCAGCCTGGTGCTACGCACCGACCAGCCGCTGGATATCGACCGTCTCAGCGAGTTCATGAACGAACTGCTGGAAGACCACGGCAAGCAACTGCTGCGTTACAAGGGCGTATTGAACATTGCCGGAGAAGACCGACGCATGGTGTTCCAGGGCGTGCTGAAGCTGTATGGCTTCGACTGGGATACCGAATGGGCCGAGGGCGAGGCGCGGGAGAGTGTGATCGTGTTTATTGCCGATGAGCTGCCCGAAGACAAGATTCGCCAAGGCTTTGAGCGGGTCTACCAATGAACTCGGCTTGAAATGCACGCCAATGTGGGAGCTGGCTTGCCTGCGATAGCGGTGGGTCAATCACTGATGGGCTGACTGCACAACCGCCATCGCAGGCAAGCCAGCTCCCACACTTGACCCTGTTTCAAATTGAAATCGGCATAAAAAAGCCCGGCTCATGAGCCGGGCTTCTTATTCACGCAACTGCCATCAAGCGCCGTATACCGGCAGCTTCTTGCAGATGGCCTTGACCTTCTCACGTACCGCGTCGATCACGGCTTCGTTGTTCAGGTCGGCCAGGATGTCGCAGATCCAGCCCGCCAGTTCCTTGCACTCGGCTTCCTTGAAGCCACGGGTGGTCACTGCCGGGGTGCCGAAGCGCAGGCCGGAGGTGACGAACGGCGAACGTGGGTCGTTCGGCACGGAGTTCTTGTTCACGGTGATGAAGGCTTTGCCCAGGGCAGCATCAGCATCTTTACCGGAAATGTCCTGCTTGATCAGCGACAGCAGGAACAGATGGTTTTCAGTACCGCCGGACACCACGTCAAAGCCGCGCTCGATGAACACGCTGGCCATGGTCTTGGCGTTCTTGACCACTTGTTGCTGGTAGGTCTTGAACTCAGGCTGCAGTGCTTCCTTGAAGCAGATCGCCTTGGCCGCGATCACGTGCTCCAGCGGGCCGCCTTGGGCGCCCGGGAAAACGGCGGAGTTGAGCTTCTTCTCGATCTCGGCGTTGGCACGCGCCAGGATCAGGCCGCCACGTGGACCGCGCAGGGTCTTGTGGGTCGTGGTGGTGACCACGTCGGCGTAAGGCACTGGGTTGGGGTAAACGCCCGCAGCCACCAGACCGGCCACGTGGGCCATGTCGACGAACAGGTAGGCACCGACCTTGTCGGCGATTTCACGGAAGCGTGGGAAGTCGAGGATCTGCGAGTAGGCAGAGAAACCGGCCACGATCATTTTTGGCTTGTGCTCGACCGCCAGGCGCTCGACTTCGTCGTAGTCGATCAGGCCGTTGGCATCGATACCGTACTGAACGGCGTTGTACAGCTTGCCGGAGGACGAAACCGTGGCGCCGTGGGTCAGGTGACCGCCGTGGGCCAGGCTCATGCCCAGGATGGTGTCGCCGCCTTGCAGCAGGGCCAGGTACACGGCGCTGTTGGCTTGGGAACCGGCGTGTGGCTGGACGTTGGCGTAATCGGCGCCGAACAGCTCTTTTGCACGGTCGATGGCCAACTGCTCAACCACGTCGACGTACTCGCAACCACCGTAGTAGCGCTTGCCTGGGTAGCCTTCGGCGTACTTGTTGGTCAGAACCGAACCTTGAGCCTCCATCACCGCAGGGCTGGTGTAGTTTTCCGAAGCGATCAGCTCAATGTGCTCTTCCTGGCGCACGGCTTCTTGCTCCATGGCGGCGAAGAGATCGGCGTCGTACTTGGCAATAGTCAAATCACGGCTGAACATGGCGGTCCTCAAGGATCGGGGGCAGAAAAGGAGGGCATTCTAACCCAATGGGTTTTAGATGGCATATGAAAGGACATCATGTCGCGGACAAGTGGTTTTCACTCAGCCCCTGATCGTTCCCACGCTCTGCGTGGGAATGCATCCCGTGGCGCTCTGCGTCACATTTAAAAGCGGACGCAGAGCGTCCAGAATTGCGTTCCCACGCGGAGCGTGGGAACGATCAGGGACGGCACTTTCAGTCAAACATGAACAGCGCATCATTACTGAACTGCACCTCAAACCGATTCGCCGGCATTGGCCGCCCGAACAGGTAACCCTGCACCTCATCACAGCCATGCTCACGCAGGAAGTCCAACTGCTCATGGGTTTCCACCCCTTCGGCAATCACCGCCAGGTTCAGGCTGTGGGCCATGGCAATGATCGCCCGGGCAATCTGTGCGTCCTGCTCACCCGAGGGCAGGCCGTCGACGAAGGTGCGGTCGATCTTCAGCACATCGATGGGGAATTGCTTGAGGTAGTTGAGCGACGAATAGCCGGTGCCAAAGTCATCCACCGCGATGCTCAAGCCCAGGTTTTTCAGGCTGGCGAGGATCTGCAGGGCTTCGTTGACTTCACGCATCAGGATACTTTCGGTCAGTTCCAGCTCCAGGCACGCCGGCGGCAGGCCGGTGTCCTTGAGAATGGTGGCGATACGCGTGCCCAGTTGGCCGTCGGAGAACTGCCGCGCCGAGATGTTTACCGAGACTTTAGGGACTCGCACCTTGTTCTGGTGCCAGGTCTTGAGCTGGCGACAGGCTTCGCCGATCACCCAGTCGCCCACATCCACCACCAGCCCGAGCTCTTCCAGCACCGGGATAAAGTCCCCGGGCGGTACCAGGCCACGGCGCGGGTGGCGCCAGCGCAGCAGGGCTTCGGCGCCGGTCAGGCGTTTGCCGTCGCCGCTGAATTGCGGCTGGTAATAGAGCACGAATTCGTTCTGGTCCAAGGCGTGGCGCAGGTCGCTTTCCAGTTCCAGGCGCTCCAGGGCGCTGGCGTTCATGTCGGCCTGGTAGAACTGGAAGTTGTTCTTGCCGCGCTCTTTAGCGTGATACATCGCCGTGTCGGCGTTTTTCATCAATTGGCTCAGCTCGTTGCCGTCTTGCGGGCTCAGGGCGATGCCGATACTGGCGGTCACGAAGAATTCGCGGCCCTCCAGCACAAAAGGTTTGACCAGGCTGGCGAGGATCTGCTCGGCCACATGAATGGCGCGGTTCAGCGCCATGTCGCGGCTGACCCGTGGTTGCAGGAGCAAGGTGAATTCGTCGCCGCCCATGCGCGCCACGGTGTCGTCCTCGGCCACGCAGCCGAGCAGGCGCGTGGCCATTTCCTTGAGCATCCGGTCGCCGGCCGCGTGGCCGAGGGAGTCGTTGATCGGCTTGAAACGGTCGAGGTCGAGGAACATCAGCACCACCCACGACTTCTGCCGTTCGGCGGACTGCAACGCGGTGTGCAGGCGGTCCTGGAACAGCGTGCGGTTGGGCAGGTGGGTCAGGGCGTCATAGTAGGCCAGGCGGTGGATGCGCTGCTCACTGGCCTTGCGCTCGCTGATATCGCTGAAGAAACACACGTAACTGGCCAGGTCGCCTTCGTCGTCGAACACCGCGGTAATGCCCACCCAGGCCGGGTAATGCTCGCCATTGAGACGCTTGAGCCACACCTCGCCTTCCCAGGTGCTGTGCTGGTGCAATTGCTTGAGCACATAACGCAGATGGGCTTCCTGCTGCTCATCGACGGTGAGCATATTGGGCAACTGGTCGAGCACATCGCTCACCGCATAGCCGCTGACCCGGCTGAACGCCTCGTTGGCTTGCACGATATAACCGGCCGGGTCGGTGATCAGGATCGCCGAGGTGGAATGCTCGAATACCGTGGCCGCCATGCGCAGGTCTTTTTCGGCGCGGCGTTGCTGGCTGATATCGCGGCCCACGCCGAGGATGCCTTCAAACGCGCCATGTTCATCCCACACCAGCACCAGGCGCAGTTCTATCGGCACCTTGCGCCCGTCGGCGCGCAGGCAGTCGAACAGAAACAGTTGGGTCTGCAGTTCATCGCGCAAGGTGTTCAAGGCGTCGGGGTTGCCGAGGGCGCGGCTGACCTGTTCCATCAGGCTGTAAATGCCGGTCAACTGCTGAGGGTTGGCAACGATCGACTGCCAGCCGTTCTTGAACACCCAGTCCACGTCATAGCCCAGGACGGTGTTGACCGAGGGGCTGATGTAGTTGAGGGCCAGTTGGCTGTCGGTGGAGCAGATCACGTCGCTGATGCTTTCGGCCAGCATCCGGTAGCGCTGTTCACTGTCGCGCAGCGATTCACTGGCCTCGATCTGGTCGGTAATGTCCTTGGCCACGCCGATGATCCGGGTGACCACCGTAGACGTATCGCGGGCCAGGGCCTGTTCGCGGATATCGAAGCGGCGCCACTGGTTATTGCGGTGACGAAAGCGCAGTTGGCAGTGCAATTGGGTCGTATAGCCGACCTGGCGTTGTTGTTGGCGCGCGTCATGGTAGTGCTCGGCGTCTTCGGGGTGCAGCAGGATTTCCCAGAAGTACTCACCCATTTGCTGCAGTTCGGCTTTGTTGTAGCCCAGGGTGTGACCCAAATGATGGTTGCTGAAAATCATGCGCTGGCTGATCACGTCTTGCACATACAGGTGGTCGGGCACGGTGCGCACCACATCCGACCAGAAGCTTTCACGCTCCACCAGCGACAACTCGATCAGCTTGCGGCTGGTGATGTCGCTGATGCTGAGAATCACGGCCTTGACGTCATCCTGCTGCTCGGGCAAACGCATCACCAGCCACAGGTACTGTTCGTTGCCGGCCACGTCGTTGAGCTGGATTTCCAGCTCCAGCTGTTTTTGCCGGGTCAGTACGGCTTCCAGCACCTGATAGCCGATGGACGTGGCATTGCGCGGGCAGTCATCGATCAGGCGTTCCCACGCCTGCTCGCAGGACGCGACGTTGAGCAGGCGCACGGCCATCTGGTTGACCTCGGTGACGCGCAACTCCTTGAGCAGTTGCTTGCGCTCCGTGGGGTTGGCTTGCAACCAGGCGTGCAACTGCTCACGGCTTTGCACCTGGGTCTTGTTGCAAAACGCCTTGAGCCCCGACAGGTCCAACACGCACAACGCGACGCCGGTGCCTTCGAAGATGTCCTGGTAGCGTCGCCGGCCTTCGTTCACCTGGCGTTGGCGGCGGCGCATGTTGAGCAGCACGATCACCGGGATTAGCGAGAACGCCAGGCCCAGCAGGCACTTGCCGATAAAGGCGGGCAGTAGTTGTTCCAATACCGCGCTGCGGTCAAACATGCCGCGCAGTTGCCAATCGCTTTTGCTCAACGGCGTGACCAGCACGCTGCGGTTCAATTCATCCGGTGTCAGGGCGCCGGACCACTGCGCCGGCATGCCGCTGTCACGGCTGACCACACGATGGTTCAGGCTGTTCTCGATTGCCCACATCGGGCGCTGGCCCTGGACATCCTGGCGTGTGAGGTTGGCCAGATAATTGGGCGCCAGGCGCAAGGCCCAGTACACCTTGGAGCCACCGCTGGGTTGGTGCAGCAACAGATAGATGACCGTGCCGTCATTATCATTGCTCAGGTAGTAGGACTGGGCGTGACTGCGCTTGACCAGGTCTTCGAGCAGGGCACTGTCTTGGCTGCCTTCGGCAGTGTCGCTGATCAGTGCGCCGCTGGGGGCGAGCAGGGCGAAGCTGCGCAGGTCCGGTAATGAGCGCTGCAGCGTGCGCATCAGGGCCTGCTGCTGTTCGGCATTGCGCGGCGGCTCGACAATCGGCAACAGGTTCAGGGCGATCTGTGCACTCAGGGCCATGTTCTGGCTGATCTGCTCGGCCAGGTCGGCGCTGTAGTCGATGGTGTATTGCTGTTGGTTTTTCTGGTTTTGCTGCAATTGGTCCAGCAGTTGCCAGAACAACAGGGCGAGCAACAGCAGGACAAGCGTCGCCAACGCGCCTTTCAAGGTGCCGTGCAGGGGCGCTCCCGGCGCAATATGAGCGGCGCGCAAGGGCGTGGGCGGCGTGACGTTGGACAAACTGTGATCCTGCGGTTTGGCTGGACTGGCGCGCGACGTGCACTATAAGCCGGACGCCCGAAGGGCGGCTAGCATGCCTTGAGTTGTGGCAAAGTGCCAGTCCTGCCTGGCTGGACTGCCCCAGCGCATTCAGGTAGCTTTGCCGGTTACGCGGGGGCGTTCCAGCCCCAGACATTCAGGCTTTTTTTGCTCGCTGGCATTGATGATAGTCAAAGGCCCGCGCGGCGCATGGCCTGGCACGGGCTTCGTCCGCTTAATTCATCAGTCACTGACGCTAGGTTCACCATGGCTCAATACGTCTTCACCATGCATCGGCTGGGAAAAGTTGTTCCGCCGAAGCGGGAAATCCTGAAAAACATTTCGCTGTCCTTCTTCCCAGGCGCCAAGATCGGCGTGCTCGGCCTCAACGGTTCGGGTAAGTCCACCCTGCTGAAAATCATGGCGGGCGTCGACACCGAGTTCGAAGGCGAAGCCCGTCCGATGCCGGACCTGAACATCGGTTACCTGCCGCAAGAGCCGATCCTGGACCCGACCAAGACCGTGCGCGAAGTGGTCGAAGAAGCCGTCAGCGTGATCAAGGACGCCCAGGCCCGCCTCGATGAGGTGTACGCCGCCTACGCCGAACCGGATGCCGACTTCGACAAGCTGGCTGCCGAACAGGCCAAGCTCGAAGCGATCCTGCAGGCGGGCGATGGCCACAACCTGGAGCGCCAACTGGAAGTCGCCGCCGATGCGCTGCGCCTGCCAGCCTGGGACGCCAAGGTCGAGCACCTGTCCGGTGGTGAGAAGCGTCGTGTGGCCCTGTGCCGCCTGCTGCTGTCGGCCCCTGACATGCTGCTGCTCGACGAACCGACCAACCACCTGGACGCCGATTCCGTCGCCTGGCTGGAGCACTTTCTGCACGATTTCCCGGGCACCGTGGTTGCGATCACGCACGACCGTTACTTCCTGGACAACGTCGCCGGCTGGATCCTGGAGCTCGACCGCGGCGCCGGTATCCCTTACGAGGGCAACTACTCCGGTTGGCTGGAAGCCAAGTCCGACCGTCTGGCCGCCGAATCCAAGCAGCAATCGGCCCACGAAAAAGCCATGAAGGAAGAACTGGAGTGGGTGCGCAAAGGCGCCAAGGCCCGCCAGTCCAAATCCAAGGCCCGTCTGCAACGCTTTGAAGAAATGCAGTCGCAGGAATTCCAGAAGCGCAGCGAAACCAACGAGATCTACATCCCGGCCGGTCCGCGCCTGGGTGACAAGGTCATCGAGTTCAAGAACGTGACCAAAGGCTATGGCGACCGCGTGCTGATCGACAACCTGTCGTTCGCCATGCCAAAAGGCGCGATCGTCGGCGTTATTGGTGGTAACGGTGCGGGTAAATCCACACTGTTCCGCATGCTGATGGGCAAGGAAACCCCGGACTCCGGCAGCATCGAGATCGGTGACACCGTGCAACTGGCCTGTGTGGACCAGAGCCGCGACGACCTCGACGGCAGCAAGACTGTGTTCCAGCAGATCTCCGACGGTTCCGACCAGATCCGTATCGGCAACTATGAAATCCCGTCGCGCACCTACGTCGGCCGTTTCAACTTCAAGGGCGGCGACCAGCAGAAGTTCGTCAAGGACCTGTCCGGTGGTGAGCGCGGTCGCTTGCACCTGGCCCTGACCCTGAAAGAGGGCGGCAACGTGTTGCTGCTCGACGAACCGTCCAACGACCTCGACGTTGAAACCCTGCGTTCCCTGGAAGAAGCCCTGTTGGACTTCCCGGGCGCCGCCATTGTGATCTCTCACGATCGGTGGTTCCTTGACCGCGTCGCGACCCACATCCTGGCGTACGAAGATGACTCCCAGGCGGTGTTCTTCGAAGGCAACTACACCGAGTACGAAGCCGACCGCAAGAAGCGCTTGGGTGAGGCCGCTGCCCAGCCGCACCGCGTACGCCACAAAAAGCTGGCCTGATGCTGCAATAGCCGCTACAGCCTGTTGAAAAAATACCCCTCACGCAGGGGTATTTTTTTGCCCGCGTTATGCCGGAAGCGTCGTGGGCGCCAGCGTTGGGCGGCTGCGCAGCAATTCTTCGACCACCCCCATAAACGCCTCGACCAACAATGAGCGTGACGGTGAGCGCGTGAGTATCAGCAGGTGTACCCAGGCTTCGGGGTCTGCCAAGGGGCGGTAGACCACGCCTTCCCTGGCCAGGGTGCGGGTGCACTGGGGCACGAGCGAGACACCTTGGCCTGCCGCCACCAGGGCGATGATCGAGGTGATCTGGCGCCCCGCAGGGCCCGGGCGCAGCGCCAGGCCGCGGCGTTGATACAGGTGCTCGATGGAGCCGTTGAGGCCCGAACCGTAGTCGCTGGGGAACAGAATCAACGGGTACTCACTGAGCTGGGCGAGGGTGACTTCGTCCTGGTCCGCCAGCGGGTTGTCGCTGCAAAGCGCCGCCACCAACGGTTCTTGCCCCAAGGACAAAGCCTCGACACCGGTTTGCCCGGCCTCCGGCAGCAGGCGGCTCATGCCGACGTCGATGCGCCCGTCCAGTACGTGCGTGTGCAGGCTACCGGAAGCGCTTTCCACCAGGGTCAGTTGCACATCGGGAAAACGCTGGGCGAAGGCTTGCAGGGTTTGGCTGAAGAGTTCCGACAACGCGATCGAGCTGGCATAGCCTACGACCAGTTGGCCGGTCGAGCCGGCAGCCAGCTTGGCGGCGATGTCTTGCGCAAGCCTGGCGTGCTCCAGCGCTGCGCGGGCATACGGCAAAAAGTGCTGGCCTTGGGCGGTCAGTGTGACCGTGCGACTGGTGCGGTCGAACAGGCGAAAGCCAAGCTCGGTTTCCAGGGCCGAAATCTGCCGCGTCAGGGGCGGCTGGGCAAGGTGCAGGCGCTGGGCCGCACGGCCGAAGTGCAGCTCTTCGGCGACCGTCAGGAAGTACCGTAACTTGCGTAGATCAAGCATTCTGTTTCCTGGGTATTGATCGGTCCGAATTCGGTATTGGTGTTCCCTGCGCTGGGTATTCTATAAACATCCTCGACTATAAGACGAGAGGCCACATGAACCCGCGCATGCATCACGCCCGCTTCGCCGTGTTCCTGTGTGGCTGTGCGGCGTTTCTGAATCTCTATGCGACACAGAGCATCCTGCCTGCGTTTGCCGAAAGCTTCCAGGTGAGTGCCCGACAGGCAGGGTGGAGCATTACGGTGACCACGCTGGCGGTGGCGGTGACCGCGCCGTTTGTCGGGCGCCTGACCGGCCGTTTCGAGCAGCGCACGGTGATTGCCGTGGCCGCATTGCTGCTGGCGCTACCGACGCTGCTGACGGCCTATGTGGACAGTTTTGCCGAGCTGCTGGTGTGGCGTTTTGTCGAAGGGATGTTGATCCCAGTGGTGTTCGCCACCAGCGTGGCTTATATCGGTGATCGCTGGCGTGCGGCCACGGTCACCGAGATCACCAGTTTGTACGTCGCGGGGACGGTGCTCGGTGGGTTTGCCGGGCGCTTTGTTTCGGGTGTCATGACCCAATATGTGGGCTGGCGCGAAGCCTTCGAACTGTTGGCGGTGATCAGCCTGCTGGTCGGCCTGCTGATTGTGTGGCTGTTGCCGGCCAATCCGGTGGCGCGGCCCGGCGTTGCGGCCGTGGGCATGCACGGGGTGCGCCGGCTCCTGCGCAAACCCTTGCTGGCGGCCTATGGCGTCGGTTTCTGCGTGCTGTTCTCCCAAGTCGCAACCTTTACCTATGCCGGGCTGTATCTCAGCCAGGCCCCGTTCAACCTGGGCGCTGCAGCCTTGGGCACTTTGTATGCGGTGTTCCTGCTGGCGCTGGTGGTCATTCCTGTTGCGGGGCGCTTGAGCAAATCGCGACCACAATCGCAGTTACTGACCGGCGCTGTGGCGCTCGGCATCTGTGGCTCGGCGCTGACATTGTTGCCGTCCCTGTGGCTGATCGTGCTGGGGCTGGCCCTGAGCTCCACCGGCGTATTCCTGGCACAGGCATCCGCCAATGCGTATATCGCCACCACGGCGGGCCCGGACAAGTCCGGAGCCGTGGGGCTGTACCTGACCGGTTATTACCTGGGCGGCAGCGCCGGCGCCGTGGCCCCGGCCATGCTCTGGAATCAATGGGGCTGGCCGGGCTGCGTGGCGTTGGTCGCAGGTTTTCAGCTGTTGTCGCTGGCGATTGCCCTGCTGGGCTGGAAACCGGTAAAGCCCCAGGCCCTGATCGCCGGACAGCGCGGCAAACCAGCCTGATTTTTCATCCAATAAAGGACTATGAGAGGTGAACATGACTAACACCGTGATCAAGCGCAGCCAGTTGTTGAAGCTCATCGAACCGGTATTGAACGACATGCCGGCCGGTGCCTTGCGTCACGCGCTGTTCGAAGCCTTCTGGGCTCAGGAAGACGCGCTGGTGGATATCGAAGACGCTTTTGCGCGACTCACCTCGCGTCGGCATTCGCCGGCGGTACTGCGCAAGTTCTTCGCCAGTTGGTCCAAGACCAATAATTCGGCAGCCAGTGTGTCCGGTCTGGCCAACCGCATTACCTTGCTGGCGCGCTCCGATGAAGGCTCCGCCGCCGCCGCGCAGTTGTACCGCGCCTGCGGCAGCCTGCAACGCATCACCGATGAAGATCTGGGCGCGTTGGGCAACACCTTGCACGCAGACCTGTTCTACACCATGGCCACCGCGCTGTGCGGTGATGACCAGTGGATATTGAAGGACAATTGCCTGCCCTCGGCACAGGCGTTCAAGGACTGGACCGACACCCGCCGCCTGCGTGATCGCGACCTGCTGCAGGGGTTGCTGACCACGTTGATCCACGAGGTGTACACCCATGGCGAAGTGGAATTCATCCACCCGTTGTACTCGCAGTGGTTCGTGCGGGACATGGGCGTGCCGCCGGAGAAATCCCGTGCGACGGTGGCCTGGGTCACGGTGCACACCGGCGGTACTGAGAGCAACCATTTCGCCCATGCGGTGGCGGCGGTGAATGAGTTCACCACTGCCATGCAGATTGAAGTGGACCCCGCCACGGCACGCGAGATTTTTGCCCAATACCTGCAGCGTAAAGCCAGTGTGATGAGCGACTGTGCGCAGTTGCTGGGTTAACCCGGCGTTTTGCCTGAGAGCCTCTGACCCAGATGAACACCCTGAAGCAGACCGCAACGCCATCGTTGTCGCCGCCTGACCCGGTCAGCGTGCGTCGCCGCGCTCTGGTGGCCGGCTGCGGCGCGCATGCCGTGCACGACGGGCTGACCGATGTGATTTATGTGCTGTTGCCGATCTGGCAAGCGCAGTTCGGCCTCAGCTACGCCCAGATCGGCCTGTTGCGCGGTGCCTATGCGGGCATGATGGCCGGTTTTCAGTTACTGGCCAGCCGGGCTGCCGCGCGCTGGGGGCGTGAACGCTTGCTGGTAGGTGGCACGGCGTTGGCGGGCCTGGCCTACCTGCTGGCCGGCCAGGCCGGTGGGCTGGGCGTGTTGTTATTGGCGCTGCTGCTGGGCGGGCTCGGCGCGAGTACGCAGCACCCGCTGGCCTCGTCGTTGATCACCGATACGCACGAGGCCGGCGGGGGCGTCAAACAAGCGCTGTCGCAGTACAACTTCAGCGGCGATATCGGCAAGACCCTGATCCCGGGGCTGATCGGCCTGTTGCTGGCGGTCATCAGTTGGCGCGCCAGTGTCACCCTGCTGGGTGTACTCGGGCTGCTGGCGGCAGGCCTGTTGTGGTGGCTGATCCCGGCACGCACCGAGGCGACGGCGGCGCCGCTGAAAGCCACCCGTACGGGCGGCGGCGCCGGCTCTGCGAGCGGCCTGCGTGCGCTGATCGTGACCGGCACGCTGGACAGCGCCGTGCGCATGGGTTTCCTCACGTTTCTGCCGTTTTTGCTCAAGGCCAAGGGCGCCGGGCCTGCGGGCATCGGCCTGGCGCTGACCATGCTGTTCGTGGGGGGCGCCTTCGGCAAATTGTTGTGCGGTTACCTCGGTGCGCGCATCGGCATGATGAAAACGGTATGGGCCACGGAGTTCACCACGGCCGTGTTGATCGTCATGGCGGTGTACTTGCCCTACGCCGGCTTGATGGTGATGTTGCCGCTGCTGGGGCTGGCGCTGAACGGCACGTCGTCGGTGCTGTACGGCGCAGTCCCGGACCTGGCAGGGCCGGGCAGGCGCGACCAGGCGTTCGCCGTGTTCTACACCGGCACCATCGGTGGCGGCGCCTTGGCGCCGGTGCTGTTCGGCAGCCTTGGGGATGCCACCGGTGTGCCCATGGCCGTCCTGTTGCTGGCCGCCACCCTGTTGCTGACCTTGCCGCTGTCCTGGCGGGTTCAGCAAGGGCTGGAGGCCCAAGCCCGGTAGGGCGAACGAACGTTCCAACGTGTTCTGGCAGGTATAACAATGAATAACAGTGAACCGTCTGCCGTGTCATTGCCGTTGTCCCAGCGTGCGCAACGTCTTAGCGCACCCGGCACATCCAGCATGCGCAGTAAAGCCAATGCCTTGAAAGAAGCCGGCGTCAACGTGGTCAACTTTGCCGCGGGCGAATTGTCCTTCGATGCCTGCCCGATCATGAAAGCCGCCGCGGCCGATGCGCTCGCCACTGCCCGCAACCGCTACACGCCGCCCATCGGCCTGCCCCAGCTTCGCCACGCGCTGGCGCAGCAGGTCACTCAGCGCTGCGGGGTGAATTACGCCGCCGATGAAATAGCGGTGACCGCCGGTGCCAAGCAGGCGCTGTATAACGCCGCAATGGTGCTGCTCAATCCGGGGGATGAAGTCAT
The DNA here is from genome assembly GCF_041410225.1 of Pseudomonas sp. KT_2_4. Lineage (NCBI taxonomy): Bacteria > Pseudomonadati > Pseudomonadota > Gammaproteobacteria > Pseudomonadales > Pseudomonadaceae > Pseudomonas > Pseudomonas sp. KT_2_4. The sequence continues at coordinate 2,960,011 of NZ_CP166962.1, read as the reverse complement.
CGTCGCGGTGCCGTACTGGGAAACCTTCCCCACCCAGATCCAACTGGCCGGTGGCGTTCCCGTCTATGTCGACACGGCTGCGGATGACTATCGCCTCACCTGCGCAGCGGTCCAGAAGGCCCTGACCCCGCGCACCCGGATGATTGTGATCAACACCCCGAACAATCCGACGGGCACGGTTTATCAGCGCGAAGAACTGCTGGGTATTGCCCGGCTCGCCTTCGCACACAGGCTTTGGGTGGTGTTCGACGAGTGTTACCGCAAACTGGTGCGCGCGCCCCATGAACATCACAACATCGTGTCGCTGTTTGCGCCGCTTAAACATCAGACGGTACTGGTCGATTCGTTTTCCAAGAGCCACGCGGTCACCGGCTGGCGGGTAGGGTATGCGTGCGCGCCCGCCCCAGTCATCGCCGCCATGCACAACCTGCAAGGGCATACGACGTCCAACCCCAGCAGCCTGTCCCAATATGCCGCGCTCGGCAGCCTGATGGCGGACGCGCCGCACTTTACCCGCCAGGTCAATGCCTTCCTCGACCAGCAATTGCTCGCGGCCTGCACCTGCCTGGGGCATGTCGACGGCATTCGGTGCGCCCCGCCAGAAGGGGCGTTCTATCTGTTTATCGATGTGTCCCGCAAGTTGGGGGGCCGCTACCTGGGCACCGTTATTCGTGACGTCGACCACTTGGCCGATCTGTTATTGACCGAGGCCCATATCGCGGTAGTGCCCGGCTCTGGTTGTGGTGACGGCAACAGCATCCGTATCTCCTACGCCGTTGAGCGTGAAGCGCTGATTGAGGGCCTCACACGCTTTAGTCGTTTCATGTCAGAAATCGTTGCGCATTAACCCCACCTTAAAAGGATATGAGCCGTGGAAAATCTGAGCCGCCAATTGATCGGGTACGTGAACCAGGCGCTGGTGGATGTCGAGGACGGACATCTGGCCCAGGCCCTGCTCAGCGGTTTCAACAGTCAAACCGCCGCGCTGGACACGTACTGCGAGACCTATGTCGACATGACCTCCAGTAATTGGAGCGAGTCGTCACTGTGTACGTTCTTCTGTGGCTGGCGTAGCCCGGACGGCGCCGCCCATGCCGTCTCGAGCGTCATCGTGCGCATCCTCCAGGAGTCGGCATCGTTGACGGATGACGCCCGGTTGAAAATGCTCGAAGCGGCGGCCCATTGTGGGGAGATCATTGTCGAGGACATCGGGCTGGGTGAAATGCATGGGCATCCGCACCATTCCAAGCTGTATTACCGCATGGCTTCGGCCATCTGCGGCTCCGATGATTGGCGCCTGCAAGACAAATTCCTCAACCCGATTACCAAAGAGTTCTCCGGTTGGGTGGGGAAAAAACGCCCATTGGCGCCGCAACTCATCGAAGCGCTGGAAATGATGGCCATGACGGAGTTGTTCAATACCGGCGAATACAACCTGATGACCCCGCTATGGAAGCAGTGGTTGCGCGATGTACGGGGCTACAGCGCCGGTGAGGCCAGCCGCGTCGCAAGTTTTCTCAGCGTGCATTGCGGCAGCGTGGAAGCACGCCACTTCAAGCATGCCGCTGAGGCGTTGCGGCTGTATGCCAGCGCCACCGGGCAGGCCGTGGATTACGCGCGTATCGCGCGGCTCTCCAGGGAGTACGTGGCCAGGGCCTGCGAACATCTGCAAAAGATGGCGTCGGTGCTCAAGTGCGAACAGCCCGCCTGGGATTGAGGCTGTCCGATAACCCTTGTTGTGCCGCTGATAAGGAGCCTGAACCCTATGATGGATACCGAAGCGCGCCGACGCCCTCTGTCGGCGCTGTTGGATAGCAACCGTTGCCTGCGTGTACTCGAAGCCCATAGCCCGATATCGGCGTTGCTCGCGCAGCGCGCCAGGCTGGAAATCAGCCCAGGGCATACGGTGGGGTACGACGCCATCTGGTCGAGTTCGCTGACCGACTCGACCCAGCGCGGGTTACCCGACATCGAAATCCTTTCGCCCAGTAACCGATTGCCGGGGATTCGCGAAATATTCGATGTGTGCTCGCTGCCGCTGATATTCGATGCCGATACCGGCGGTAAGGCCGAACATTTCGCGATTCATATCAAGATGCTGGAGCGCGCAGGCGTCTCGGCGGTGGTGATCGAAGACAAATGCGGCCTGAAGAAGAATTCACTCTTGGGCATCGAGGTCGATCAGGCGCAGGAGTCCATCGAGGCCTTTTGCGCCAAGCTCCAGGCCGGGTGCACGAGTCGCACCGGCTCAGGGCTGATGATGATTGCCCGGTGTGAAAGCTTGATTCTGGATCGCGGCATGGAAGAGGCGATGGCGCGGTGCCTGGCGTATGTGGAGGCGGGGGCGGATGGCATCATGATCCACAGCCGCAAGCAGGATGGCCTGGAAATTCTGGAATTCGCCCGGCAGTTTCGCCTGCAGCGGCCCAGGGTACCGCTGATTTGTGTGCCGACCAGCTATGTTCACCTGAAGTTCGAGGTGCTGGAGCGAGTAGGTTTCAACGCGGTGATTTATGCCAATCACATGTTGCGCAGTGCCTACCTGGCCATGCGCGATACTGCCGTCGGCATACTCGCCAATGGCAGGACGCTGGAACTGGAGCCACGTTGCCTGGGCATCGACGAGATACTCGACCTGGTGCCGGGCACGCGCTAGTGCCCTGCGCGAGTCTGTGGGCAAATGCTGTGGGAGCGGGCTTGCTCGCGAAGGCGGTGTGTCAGCCACTGAATCTTGAGCTGAACCACCGCTTTCGCAGGCAAGCCAGCTCCCACATTTGATCGAGTACACCGGTCATGTGGGAGCTGGCTTGCCTGCGATGGCGGCCTACCTGTTGGTGCGAAATTCAGAGTGAAATCCCCATTTAAGGGCAGAAAGCGCGGGTTATTTATACTTATTGCACCATTTAATTTCACAAAAGCGACATTTTGCCCTGTCACGGTGCGAAACGAATTGATAAAGTCCGGCTCAATCTCCGTTTAACAACAATCAATTTGCCGAGACTGTTCATGACCGAATCCGTCGATTCCTTCCTTGCCCGCCTCAAGAAACGCGACCCGGACCAACCGGAATTCCACCAGGCTGTAGAAGAAGTCCTGCGCAGCCTGTGGCCCTTTCTTGAAGCCAACCCGCACTATCTGAACTCGGGCATCCTGGAGCGCATCTGCGAGCCAGAGCGCGCGATCACGTTCCGGGTGTCGTGGGTGGATGACCACGGCAAGGTCCAGGTCAATCGCGGTTTCCGTATCCAGATGAACAGCGCCATTGGGCCCTACAAAGGTGGCTTGCGCTTCCACCCTTCGGTCAACCTGGGTGTGCTGAAATTCCTCGCCTTCGAACAGACCTTCAAGAACTCCCTGACCTCGCTGCCCATGGGCGGCGGCAAAGGCGGCTCGGACTTCGACCCCAAGGGCAAGAGCGACGCCGAAGTGATGCGCTTCTGCCAGGCCTTCATGAGCGAGCTGTACCGCCACATCGGTGCGGACGTGGACGTACCGGCCGGTGATATCGGTGTAGGCGCGCGGGAAATCGGCTTCCTGTTCGGCCAGTACAAACGTCTGAGCAATCAATTCACCTCGGTGCTGACTGGCAAGGGCATGACCTATGGCGGTAGCCTGATCCGCCCTGAAGCCACCGGTTTTGGCTGCGTGTATTTCGCCGAGGAAATGCTCAAGCGCCAAGGCCAGCGTGTCGAAGGCAAGCGTGTGGCGGTGTCCGGCTCTGGCAACGTGGCGCAGTACGCGGCGCGCAAGGTCATGGACCTGGGCGGCAAGGTGATTTCCCTGTCGGACTCCGAAGGCACCCTGTACGCCGAAAGCGGGTTGACCGAAGAACAATGGTCGGCCCTGCTGGAGCTGAAAAACGTACAGCGCGGGCGTATCAGTGAGCTGGCCACACGTTTCGGCCTGGAGTTCCGCAAAGGCCAGGCGCCGTGGGAACTGGCCTGCGATATCGCGCTGCCTTGCGCTACCCAGAACGAACTTGATGCCGAAGCAGCGCGCACCTTGCTGCGCAACGGCTGCCTCTGCGTGGCCGAAGGCGCGAACATGCCGACCACGTTGGAGGCTGTGGATATCTTTATCGACGCGGGCATTCTGTTTGCACCGGGCAAGGCGTCCAATGCCGGTGGTGTGGCGGTGAGCGGTCTGGAAATGTCGCAGAACGCCATGCGCCTGCTGTGGACCGCCGGGGAGGTGGACAGCAAGCTGCACAACATCATGCAGTCGATCCACCATGCCTGCGTGCATTACGGTGAAGAAAACGGCCGTATCAACTACGTCAAGGGCGCCAACATCGCAGGCTTCGTGAAAGTGGCTGACGCGATGCTGGCCCAAGGCATCGTTTAAATCTCGGGTTCGACGCGTAACACTTCGATCAACTGATCGCCGACGGGGCGCTGCCACAGCACCTCGTCGCCCACCTGGGCGCCCAACAAAGCACGGCCCAGGGGCGAGCCCCAGTTGATCAAGCCTGCGTTGGCATCGGCCTGGTCTTCACCGACCAACTGGATGCGCTGCTGTTCGTCCTGCTCGTTGGCGAACGTGACCCAACTGCCGATCTGCACCTTGTCGGTGGACGTGGCCGGCGCGACTACCTGGGCGCTCTGCACTCGTTGGTTGAAGTAGCGCAGGTCCCGCTCAAGATCCGCCTGGCGCTGTTTATCGGCCTGCTCACCCTTGGCGGCTTCGTCGCTGTGCTCCCCTTGCAACTGCGCCACCTTGGCCTGCAATTGCGCCAACCCTTGCGCGGTCAGGCGGTTAGGTTGCGCGCTGACCTGACGCTCCACCGGCTGATCAGCCTGGGCCGCCGCGTTATCTTCATTTACAAAAGCTCGGCTCATGGCGTTCTCCTTCCTATGGAAGTTGGGCCACGTTCGCGGGCTGATCGTTCCCACGCTCCGCGTGGGAACGATCAGCGTGAGCGATAGGCTTTGGCGGCGTCACGATCTTTTTCCTGCTGCCAATCGTGTTCGCGGTCGTCCCTGCGGTTTTCCTCGTAATCGCGCAGTTCCTGGCTCTCGCGCATGGCCTTGCACTGACGAAACCCATCTTCCCAGCCTTCGGCGTATGGCCGGTCTTTGAGGTAGCGTGGCACATTCTTGCGAAACGCCCCGGTAATCACCCCAGCGGCCTGGCGACCGCTGCTGCAACCGTCATCAAAACCATCGACGAAGGCGGGTGGATAACCTTTGGCCAGCAATTCCTGATGGGTTGACTGGCAACCCGACAACCCCACCACCGCGCACAGCATGACCGCATACCGCCACATGGCGTACTCCCTGGCCGTTTTACGGCTGATAAGGGAAGTCTAGAAGGGGATTTGTTGGGGCGGTGTGAAAGGCAGGTCAGAAAGTTGTGGGCCGAGTATAAAACCTGTGGGAGCTGGCTTGCCTGCGATGGCGGTGCGTCAGTCACTTGAACCTTGGCTGATATACCGTATATCGCGAGCAAGCCCGCACTCATTAATCAGTAGTGGTACCACTTCACCTCAAGCATCACTTCATTTACCGGTGTGGACAGGTGGCTGTACTCACGCTGGGCACTCAGGCGCAGGCCCAGGTTGCGCGACAGTTCCCACTGCTGGTTGAGGCTGATGCTGCGCCGCACTTCGCCGTTGGTGAAGAAATCGCCCTTGGCTTCCAGGCTCAGGTTGCCCAACGGGTTTTTCCACAGCACGCCGGTGTTGAAGCCAGCGGCCGGGGAGATGGCTTCGCTGAAGTCGTTGTTGTGCTCCACGCGCACGGTGCCGAGGGCGAAGCCGAGCATGTCGTCGGAGAGTTGCCAGGTGCCGCCCGCGCCGCCGTTGACGTGGGCGACCAGGGTTTCGTCGTCGTGTTTGCCCGGCACCCGCTCCAGGCCGCCGGTGACTTGCCACGACCAAGGCTGCAGCAGCGCATTGCGTGGCGTCAGCGAGCGGATGGTGGCCAGGTCCAGTTGCTGGAGCTGCCAGTGATTGCCCTCGTACTGGCGCAATTTCATTTGCAGGATTTCGATCTGCGCGCCCAAGGGGAAGCCTTCGGCATTGTCGTTGAGGTCGTGGTAGGCCATGCGCAGGCCGTATTCACCGAAGGCTTTGTCGCCACGGGTGCCGATGCCGGCTTGCCAGGTGCGCGATTCGTGGCCGTTTTCCGGCAGGCCAGGCGGGGTGATTTTCAGGTCTGGTGCCGGGTTCTGGTTGATCGCGCGCAGCAGTTCGAAGCTGCGCTGGGAGCGTGTCGCGTCGCGCTCCAGGCCATTGGCGCGGTAGCGGCCCAGGCGGTAAGCAGCATCCACGATCAGTGCCTGGCGCTCGCGGGGCAGTGCTTTGAATGCCGGTTCCTGCAGTTGCTTTTGGTCGTCGCTGATTTTCAGCACCCACTGTTGCTCATCGCTATCGAGTGGCTTGGCGCGTTCCAGCAGTTCACGTTCACGGGAGGGGCGATAGTCGATCTTCTCCACCAGCCCTGCATCTTTTACCGCTTTGACCGTGTCGGTAGGGATCGCGGTGAGTGGGAATTGCTCAGTCAAACGCAGGCCAGGGCGGGCCACTTGCAGCAGTTCGAGCAGGCGGTAGGAGCAGTTTTCGTCGAAGAAGAAGTAATCGAACTGGATCTGCTTGAGCTCCCACACGTGCTCGACCATACGCTTGGTCTCGACCTCGGTGAGATTCAAGCGGTATTCCCACAAATCGCGGTTTTCGAGGCTGCGGTATTCCGAGAGTTTCTCCTGATAGGGCACCAAGGCGAACAGGCCCGGATAACCGCCCATCAAGCCCTTCCAGGCATAGAGGATGCTGTTGTCGGAGCCTTCGATATAGGCGCCGAAGTTGATCGCATAGCTGAGCAGCGCGGTGTTGTTGCTTTGCACGTCGGCCTGGTCGATGCGCAGCAGGGTGTGGCCGAACATCGACGACGGGCTGTTGAGGTAGGCTGCCGGGAAGATCATCACCGCACTATGGGGCGCGACATCCTTGAACCACTGGGTGAACTCTTTGCACTCCAGGGCGGGCAGGTCGTTCAGTTGCAACTGCGCCTTGAGCCAGCGGGTGCGTGCGGGGTAGACGCATTGGGCGTGCTTTTCACCCAGGCTGGCCGGTGCGTACAGCGCATCAACGGTAGCCTTGAGTTCGGCGTCCGGATGGTGTGCGCCATCGGGAGCGATGAAGAATTTCTTGTCGCTGACATAGCTGCGCCAGCCACTGATCTTGCCGGCTTCGTAGTGCCCCAGCGACAGCCAGAACGGATCATTGGCCAGTTGCTGCAAACGTTGATCGTCGAGGTGCGGTGCCGCATGCAGCGGGGCGCAGGCGAAGAGAGCCAGGCAAGCGAGGCGTTTGAGCATGGGGGCTACTTAAGTCGGACGGAAAAAAAGACCCAAGGTGGGCGGGTCGAAAAAATAAAACCCGCGCCTCGAAAGGCGCGGGCAGGTCGAGCTTAAGCCTGGGTTGCGTATTTCGCCAGACGGGCATCGCTTTTCAGTACAGCAATGGTGTTGTTGTGCACGTCGTCAGCGGTCACGTCAGCCTTGCTGAAGATCTGCTGGAAGTGCTCGTGGGTCACGGCCGCGAAGTGATCGCGATCTTCCGGCGCAACACCCAGTACCACCGCGTAGGTGGTCAGCGCTTCGCCGTTGCCTTTGGCCATGTCTTCGGACAGCTCGTTCATCATGCCATTCATGGCAATCCAGGACTTGCCGCCGTAGGTCAGGGCGCTGTTGGTGCTGCAACCGTTGGTGCCCGAGGTCATGCCGAAGGTGGCGTTACCCGAAGTACCGTTGGTGGTGGAGGCGAGGAAGTGGGCCGGAGTACCGCGCTGGCCTTCGAACAACATGTTGCCCCAACCGCAGTTCGGGCCACCTGGTGCTTCTGCCATTGCATTGAGGGAGACGACGGTGAAGAGAGTACCAAGAAGGATCCGTTTCATAGCTTTGTTCTCTTTGTGTGCAAACCAATGGACAAGGGTTCAGGTGCTCAACGCACCCTAGGGGCCAGTTATTAGTCCAACCCGCGCAGTTTGGAGTTTAGGCACGTTCCTAGGGTTCCGTGTTTTTTTATAAACATTCAGTGGCGGGCGATTTTTTTGCAGGACGCGTGCGGTGGCTATGCTTTCCCGAAAGCGCGCCTTGCCAGAGCGCTCAACCGGGAGCCAGAATGCCCCATCTGCCCCGCCTGATGTAAGGAAGCCCGATGCCTGATCCTGTTGCTGCCAGCTTGCGTCTAGCGCCCGAAGCGCTGACTCGCCCTTTCTCCGCTGAACAGTTCAGCTTCTCGACCACCAATGATTTGGAGCCCTTTCGCGGTGTGCTTGGCCAGGAACGTGCGGTTGAAGCCTTGCAGTTCGGCGTGGCCATGCCACGCCCCGGTTACAACGTGTTTGTCATGGGCGAGCCGGGCACCGGCCGCTTTTCGTTCGTCAAACGCTACCTGAAAGCCGAAGGCAAGCGCCTGCAAACCCCGGCGGACTGGGTTTATGTGAATAATTTCGATGAGCCCCGCGAGCCCCGCGCCCTGGAATTGCCAGGTGGCGCCGCCGCGGCGTTTATTGCCGATATCAACGGCCTGGTCGACAACCTGGTCGCCACCTTCCCGGCGGTGTTCGAGCACCCGACTTATCAACAGCGTAAAAGCGCCATCGACCGGGCGTTCAACCAGCGCTACGACAAAGCGCTGGACGTGATCGAGCGCCTGGCCCTGGAAAAAGACGTGGCGCTGTACCGCGACAGCTCCAATATCGCCTTTACGCCGATGCTCGACGGCAAGGCGCTGGACGAAGCCGAGTTTTCGCAACTGCCGGAAGCCGATCGCGAGCGCTTCCACACCGATATCTCCGAGCTGGAAGAGCGCCTCAACGAAGAGCTGGCCAGCCTGCCGCAGTGGAAGCGTGAGTCCAACAACCAGCTGCGCCAGTTCAACGAAGAAACCATCACCCTGGCCCTGCAGCCTTTGCTGGCGCCCTTGTCGGAAAAATACGCAGAAAACGCCGGGGTCTGTGGCTACCTGCAGGCCATGCAGGTGTACCTGCTCAAAACCGTGGTCGAGCAGTTGGTGGACGACGCCAAGACCGACGCCCAGGCGCGCAAGCTGCTCGAAGAGCAGTACTGCCCGAGCCTGGTGGTGGGCCACTCGGTCAACGGTGGCGCGCCGGTGGTGTTTGAACCGCACCCGACCTACGACAACCTGTTCGGCCGTATCGAATACAGCACCGACCAAGGCGCGCTCTACACCACCTATCGCCAGTTGCGTCCAGGTGCGTTGCACCGCGCCAACGGCGGTTTCCTGATTCTGGAAGCCGAAAAAATGCTCAGCGAACCCTTTGTGTGGGATGCGCTCAAGCGTTCCCTGCAATCGCGCAAACTGAAGATGGAATCGCCCCTGGGCGAACTCGGCCGCCTGGCCACCGTGACCCTCAACCCGCAGATGATTCCCTTGCAGGTCAAGGTGATCATCATCGGCTCGCGCCAGTTGTATTACGCCTTGCAGGACGCCGACCCGGACTTCCAGGAGATGTTCCGCGTACTGGTGGACTTCGACGAAGACATCCCCATGGTCGACGAGAGCCTGGAGCAGTTCGCCCAGTTGCTCAAAACCCGTACTTCGGAAGAGGGTATGGCGCCGCTGACCTCGGATGCGGTCGCGCGCCTGGCGACTTACAGCGCACGCCTGGCCGAACATCAGGGCCGTTTGTCGGCGCGTATTGGCGACCTGTTCCAGTTGGTCAGCGAGGCGGACTTTATTCGCCACCTGGCCGGTGACGAGATGACCGATGCCGGGCATATCGAGCGCGCCCTCAAGGCCAAGGCCACGCGCACCGGCCGCGTGTCGGCGCGGATTCTCGACGACATGCTCGCCGGCGTCATCCTGATCGACACTGCCGGCGCCGCTGTGGGCAAGTGCAACGGCTTGACAGTACTTGAGGTCGGCGACTCGGCATTCGGCGTGCCGGCGCGGATTTCCGCCACGGTGTACCCAGGTGGTAGCGGTATTGTCGACATCGAGCGCGAAGTTAACCTCGGCCAGCCGATTCATTCCAAGGGCGTGATGATCCTCACCGGTTACCTGGGCAGCCGCTATGCCCAGGAATTCCCGTTGGCCATCTCCGCCAGTATTGCCCTGGAGCAGTCCTACGGGTATGTGGACGGCGACAGTGCGTCCCTGGGCGAGGCATGCACCTTGATCTCGGCCTTGTCCAAGACGCCGCTCAAGCAATGTTTTGCCATTACCGGCTCGATCAACCAGTTTGGTGAAGTGCAGGCGGTGGGCGGGGTCAACGAGAAGATCGAAGGCTTCTTCCGCCTCTGCGAAGCCCGTGGGTTGACTGGTGAGCAGGGTGCGATCATCCCTCAGGCCAACGTCGCCACGCTGATGCTCGACGAGAAGGTGTTGCAGGCCGTGCGTGCCGGGCAATTTCATATCTATGCGGTGCGCCAGGCAGATGAGGCCTTGAGCCTGCTGGTGGGCGAGGATGCCGGTGAGCCGGACGCCGAGGGGCAGTTCCCGGAAGGCACCGTGAATGCGCGGGTGGTGGAGCGCCTGCGCGCGATTGCCGAGATGATCAGTGAGGAAGATTTGAAGGAGGCGGAAAAGGAGCTGGCGCAGCAGGCGTTGGCCGAAGCCAAGCCGACCTGATTGCTGTCATCACTCGGTCAAGGTGGGAGCTGGCTTGCCTGCGATAGCGGTGTATCAGCCAACTGGGAGGTTGGCTATGAGTCTGTCATCGCAGGCAAGCCAGCTCCCACAGTGGTCCGTGGTGTTTCGGGGCGCGTTTAGCGTGCCACAAAATTGACTCCATTCTCGGGGACCAACGCCCGTTGGTCCCTACAACCTTGGTTTGTCGTGTTTTTCTTCTATTCTCAGAATCAGGGATATCCACAGGAGTCGCAGGATAGAAACAGCCTCGCCGTGCGCTGGGGCTGAACACCGATCTACCGAGGGGCGCCGCCATGTCGCGCAACCTTTGCCTTACTCGCCAGTGCCTGGGCCTGGTCACCCGTATCGAATGCTCCATTCGCCCTCTGGCCGGGGATAACGGGATGTGGACGCTGCTATTTGCCGCCGGCATGTCGGGCGAACAGCCTTCCACCGTCAAATCCCAGGGCCCGTTTCATGGGCCCTTCGTGGCAGAACGCATGCTGGGCACCATCGTCGATAGCCTGACCTTGCACGGCTACGAGCAAATGGACGAACCGCAGATCTGGTGCCTGCACCTGCAGGCTCATCTGCGCCAACTCAATGGCGGCCAGGAGCGGCTGGCCCTCTGAGGATCGTTCCCACGCTCCGCGTGGTAACGCCGCCCCGGACGCTCCGCGTCCACCCAGGGCTATTTGCTCTCAGGCTTGTCCAGCTTGACCTCAAAGCCGTACTGCACGGTGTTGAGGTCGGTGCGCTGGTAACTTTCCAGCGTGGTCGGCTGGCCGTAGAAGTAATGCACGTCAAACATCGCCGTGCCATATTCCTCGGCGCGGTGGCTGACACCGAGGATCTCCTTGAGGTAATTGCCGCTGGCATCCTTGGCGTAGAAGCGCCAGCTGTCGGCGGGGAAGTCCTTCTGGTCGACGATCAGCGCGTTGTCCTTGAGCGACAGGCCCTTGGGCAGCTTGGCGGCGTCAATCGTGGCTTTCTCGATGGTGGCCAAAAACAACGGTACCGAGCCCACCACAAACGCCGGGGTTTCCGGGAACAGGTTGAGGTCGTACGTGAGCGTGCCGCTGACGGCATTCAGCTCGAACGCCTCGGTCGGCAGCTCGATAGGCTCGCCGCGCTCGCCCTTGTCGTCGGCGGTGAAGAAGGTGATAGGCGCGTCACTGTTGTTGCGCTCGGCACCGACCAGGTCGTCATTGAAGGTGAACGGGTGGTCGAACACGATTTTTGCGGCACTGGCGTCTTCGGTCGATTGGCTGATGGTGACGCTGTTTTTCAGTTGGTCCTCCGTCATCGAGGCATCCTTGAGCCAACTGGCGGCGCCGTCGTCATACACCGTGACCGGCATTGGCAGGGGCTGTACGGTGTTTTGCAGACTGTTCCTGTCAAAGCGCATCACCGGCAGGTCCAGGTCTTTACGGGTGAGCGTGGCCTTGGAGAAATCCAGCACATTCACCTGCAGGTTATCGATCAGCCCGTTGAAATACACCTTGGCGTAATGGCTGGTCTGCTGGCGCTCGAAGGCTTTTTGCGCGTCGGTGAGCTGTTTATCGAAGGCATCGGACCACGCGGTCTGTTTTTGCATCTCGGCCAGTTGTTTTTCATAGAACGCCACTTGCGCGGCACTCTCGTTGATCGAGCCTGAGCGGGTCAGAAACTGCCCGGTGCTGTCCCGTGCCTGCACCAGCAGTGGGTTGGGTGACGCATCGCCGACTTCGGCGGCCAGGGGCTGGCTGTTGGTCAGTTCGATCTCGGCGTAGTTCTTTTCCAGCGTCAGCAGGTTGAGGGTGATGTTGCCGTCGGTGCGTTTATGGCCCACGTCTTGTTTGGTCAGGTCGAACGTCAGCACCTTGCCCGGGGTGATCACCTCCACCGCGCCCTTGAGGCTGATGGGTTGTGGCTGGCTCTTGTTTTCCGTCTCGATCCCTTCAATAAACGGGTAGGTCACCGTCAGGTCGTCGGGGTTGGTCAGGTTGGAACTGCTGGGGCTCAGTTGGATGCCGGGGTCGGTTTCTGACCATTCCGGCTGGAAGGGAATGACTTTATTGTTGCTCAGGGTGACCGACTGCCATTCCAGACCATGGGGGAAGGGGAACTGGTCAGGGGCGTTGAAGTTGAACGGGAAGACCGGCTGCAAATCCGTCAGGTAGTCGGAGTGCGAGGTTTTGCGCAGCACGAACAGGCCATTGATGTAGGTGTCCACCAGCGCTTGGGGCGTAGGGTAATGCTTGAGCAGGGCCAGGCTGTCTTCGCCGTATTCGGCTTCGATGGGCTTGCTGGCGAGCTTGACGCGCGCACGCTCCAGCAACAGCAGCGAGCCGCCCAGGTCCGCAATGGCATCGCGCAGCTTGGGGTCCTGAATAGTGTCCAGGGACTGTTCGAACTTTGTGGTTTTCTCTTCGAGGGTCGCCTGCTTCTGCTCTTCTTTGGGGGAGCAGCCGCTGGCCATCAGCAACGCCGCGCACAGGCCGAGAGTGGCCAAAGGGGATCGCACATCCATCATCTGAGTTTTCCTGTCCGACATCATCGAGCCGAGTGAATGGCCTCGACACTAGCAGAAAAATTCTCTTACAGATGCCACTTGGGTCAGTTTTCTCGCGGTGACAGGGGCCGGGTGGCGGCTGGTATACTCGGCGCCATTTTTAGCCAAGCTGTGTGAGATTCAATGGAACGCTTTATCGAAAATACGATGTACGCCTCGCGTTGGCTGCTGGCGCCGATCTACCTGGGCCTGTCCCTGGGCTTGCTGGTCCTGGCGCTGAAATTCTTCCAGGAAATCATTCACGTGATTCCCAACATCTTCACCATGTTGGAAGCCGAAGTGATCCTGCTGCTGCTGTCGTTGATCGACATGGCCCTTGTGGGCGGCTTGCTGGTGATGGTGATGATTTCCGGCTACGAGAACTTCGTCTCGCAGCTGGATATCGACGAGAACAAGGAAAAGCTCAACTGGCTGGGCACCATGGACTCTTCGTCGCTGAAGATGAAAGTGGCGGCCTCCATCGTGGCGATTTCCTCCATCCACCTGCTGCGCATCTTCATGGACGCCAAGAACGTCGATCCACAGCACCTGATGTGGTACGTGATCATCCACATGACGTTCGTGGTCTCGGCGTTTGCCATGGGCTACCTGGACAAACTCACCAAGCATTGATACCCCGCGCCGGCCTTACTGCTCCACGAAGTAGTAAGGCTGGCGGTTGACTGCCATTTGCTTGATCACCGTGACCGGCTCTTTCAGCCGGTCGGTGTGGTCCGTCAACGCCACGTTGCCGGGCTTGGCGCTGAGGAAGGCGCGCAGTTCGGCTTCGGTGTTCAGGATTGGCAAGTAGGCCTGTAGGTAGAACACGCTGGCGCCGTCGATGCGCTCGTTGGGTTGGTACATCGCCACCGTCCTGCCTTCGTCTTGCAGGGTCTGGATCTGGCTGATCACGGGTACGAATGAATGGCGCACATCGGCTTTGGGTGCAAACCAGAACGCTGCGCTCAGGTAGCAGGCGATGGCCAGGGCGAAAACCCCACCGATAATGCGCCGATGAAAACGGTACAGCCCCGGCTTATGGTCCTTGGCCCACTCCAGCAACACCCGCGCATATTCGGCGGCCAGCACCGCAGCGGCTGGCGTCAGCGCCATCAAGTACACCGTGCGTTTGCTGGAAGCCAAGGTCAGCAGAGTGAACTGCGCCACCAGCCACACACTGAAAAACAACCGATAGCGGTTACGCACCAGGCTTTTGCGGAAGTGCCACAGGCCCAGGTACACCAGGATGTTCCAGGGCAGGAAGGCCTCGGGCAGTTTCGCGAGGTAATAGTAGAAAGGTTCGTAATGCCCGGCCTCGACGAACGAACCACTGAAGCGCCCGACGCTATTGGTCCATAACACCTCACCCACCGCCTGCATCCCACCGCGCTGAAACAGAAACCCCAGCCAGATCAGCAGCGGCACCAACGCCAACAGCGTGAACAGCGCCGGCTTGAGCCAATCGCCCAGCCGCAGGCGTTTATCCATCAGGCTGGTGCTGAACAGGTACACGAAAATCACAATGCCCGGCATCGCCAGGCCCAACACACCCTTGCTCAACGTAGCGATGACCATCCCGGCGGTAAACAACGCCCAGGCCCAAGTACTTGAACCTTCACGCTCAGGCCGCACAGCCTGGTAAAACCCCAGCAGGGCAGCCGTGACACCGAGGCTGAGCAACGAATCCTCACCCACACCCCGCACATTGCCCCAGTAACTGGCCATGGTCGCCAGGATCAACGCGGCACTGAACGCCAGCGCCTGCGGCCGCCCGAACCGACGCAACATCCCGTACAACAGCATCACACTGAACAACCCGGCAAACGCCGACGCCAAGCGCACCGCCCCGGTGCTGGCGCCAAACAGGCGAATCGCCCCGGCGTCCAGCCACAGGCTCAGGGGTGGTTTTTCCAGGAAGGGTTCACGAAACAGACGCGGCACCACCCAGTCATTGTCCAGGTGCATCGCCATGGCGATCCCGGACACCCGGGCTTCGGTAGAGCCTTGCAGCTCGTGGTTGCCGAGGGCGAAGAAGAACAACAGAGCAGCAAGCAAGAGCAGCAGGGGAGCGGGGCGCGTCATGGAGTCTGGCTACCGAGGCATGAGACCGATCGGGCGACCGGTCATGGGTAGTCAGGGAGTATACGATCGCGATTCTTAACCTTTGGTGAACGGCCGCGGGGTTTTTCTCCGGCGCGTCAAGGCAGTTTCAAACTGGGCAGTGCCGCTTTGCCTTGTTCGGTCAGCACCGGCTCCAACTGCTCCCAGGTGAAGGCCAAGTCGTTGTCGCAACCGTCACCATTGGCCGGTGTCGAGAGTTGCAGGCCCTGGGTGTTGAAGCTGAGGTGAAAGTTGGAATAATCGGTGATCGCCGGGCAGCCCTCGTCGGTGGTGGTTTGCTTGGCCAGCCAAGTGCTGAAGGCGGCCGGCAGCTTCAAATGGCCGGAATAGGCGTCATGCCATTGCTGATGGCCGCCGAGCCAGGCCCATGGGTCCACACTCTCGCCGGTTTGCAAGTTCCAGGAGTGCAGGCCCCAACTGATGCCCATGGCGCCTTGGCCTGCGGCCCAGCGGTAGAACCGCACGGTGAGAAATTGCGATGACCAATAGGCAGGTTCAACCTCGATCTCACTGGTATAGACCGAGCCGTTTCGACCCAGGTATTCACGCCGTTCATAAAAATAGTCGGTTAGATCTTCGTCATTGACGGCCAGGGCAGCGAGCTGCTGGTTGATCTTCTGCACCGCCGGGCCGTCACCCGCAAGCTTGAGCGTGACGCGTGGGCCTTGGGTCTTGAGCTGGTAGGTGTGGTTTTGGAAAGTTTTCTTCTCAGTCTTGATTGGCAGCGGCGCAGCTTCCATGGGCGCGTTGTAGGCATCGCTGCCGCAGCCGTCCGTGCCAATGCGGCGCAGGGCCAGTGGCAGCGGCGCACCGCCATCGGTTTTGCTCCAAGCACCAGAAAGAGTATCGCCCTGAGGTTTTTGCAGGGCCCAGAAACCGGTGTTTCCTTCCTCCACCCACGGCGCGTTGTCGTTGGCCTGAGTCAACTGAATAGGGGTACGGATGCGCTGGTAGTAATAACTGCCATGCTCACCATCGGCGCCGTTGAAACAGACGGTGATAGCGGATTTGCCCAAGGTGCCTTGCCAAACCCCGGCCAACTCGGCGGCGGTGGTGAGTAAGGGCATGACGGTGAGGGCGATGACGGCGAAGGGCTTGAGCACGGGTATCTGACTTCCGGTTGTCTGATAAAGGCCGTCAGGGTAATGGGAAGTGTGAGGGGATGCCAGCGGGCGAGATGCGCTGAGGCAGCTCGCCCGTTTTCGTGTTTTAGGGCTGTGGCGGATGGGTAGTGAATAGTTGGGTGTTCAGGACGCGTTCTACCAGTAGCTCACCCAGAACGATCAATTGTTGGGCGGCCAGCAACTTGTGGCGGTGCGCGCCTTCAAGTTCGAAAGCCAGGTCGGTGGTCATGGCGTTGAGGGAGGCGAGGGTTTCGCTAGCTTGGATTAGCAGGGTTTCGGGGTGGATGTTTTCGGCGAGGGTGAAGAGGGTGGTTGGGGGATTGGGGGTGATCTTTTTCATGATGAAGCTCCCACACTGTTTAAGGAGCTGCCTCCCCCCTGCTGTCAAACAGGAATAGGTGGCAGCTGTACGCGGGTTGACAGACCGGAAGTGTAGGAACCCGGCGCACCCGAAGATGCCCCACGCACAGCCGCCATGAACGGAGCGGAATGTGTAAGCATGCCGCCTTATCACGGGGTGTGAAAGGTTACACTTTTCGGCCTGTCAAAGCCGGACGCTGATCATCAGCGACGTAAAGAAGTTAGCGTTGTGAGGTGGCTTGCGCTAGTTCACCAACAGCGCGGCAACTTGCGGGAAAATTCCGAAGCTCGGCCCTGTTGGCGTCCCCCGTCGTCAGGCTCTGTTAAAAGCTCCAGTCCTCAGCCCGAACCAACTGGCAGAACGGCCCATCGAGCGTGGCATTGTGATGAGCCACGATGGCCTCGGCTTTCATCAAGGGCGTATCAGAACAGGTATGACCGTCGGCGATAAGCACCGCATCGAAGCCAAGATCACGCGCGGCACGGCAGGTGCTGTCGACGCAGTATTGCGTTTTCACCCCAGTGACCACCACGCCGGTAGCGCCGCAAGCGCGCAGATTGTCCGCCAGGTCGGTCATCGCAAAAGCATTGGGCCGGCGTTTTTCGAACACCACTTCCCCGCCCATTAACTTCATTTCCTGTGCAATCAACGTAAGCGGGCTGCCCGGCTCTATTGGCGAGCCAACGGGGCCGATGTGACGAGCGAGAAAAATCGGCGCGCCGGCGCTGCGTGCCTTGTCCATCAGGCTATTGAGCGTTTCCAGCAGTTCGTCGCAGCGCCAGGGGTTTTCCGGGCCGTGAACAAGTCCGACTTGGATATCGAGTATCAACAGGGCGTACATAGGTGCATCTCCTTGCGTGTGAACCCGCGACACAAGGCATAAAAAAAGGCCCTGTCCATCGCTGGCGGGCCTTTGAAGTTCGTTGGCTATTGGCTCACGACACCTCGCACGCTCCGCTTCCTGCGGTCGTGGTGGTGGTGGTCGAGGTGAGGCAATAATGATTCATCAGTCGACACTAGCAATACCGCCGCGTGATGGCAAGGCGCAGCTCCGACGGTGCAGGGGTATGCCATGCATGGCTGCGGGTATTGCGGCCAAGCCAAAAAGTACCTCAAACGCACATAATTCACGTCTTGGCTCTTGGGTTAACCAACAGCGGTAACACCGGTAAACAAACCTGCAGTTCAATCAAGCAGGCCTATTTGCCTGGCATGCTTTATCAGTTGCAGGGCATCTTCAGAGACACCCGTTGGGTGAAACAACGCGTAGGTGATCACTGCGTGTTCACAGCCCTTTAACGGGCGGGTGACGATCCCTGGTGGCAAAAACTGCTCTGGGTGCGATGACAGTAAGAAACCGATCCCGTAGCCGGCGCCTACCCGGAGCAACATTTCTTCATGCCCCGAAGCACTGATGGTCAGTTGCACCGCAAGCGCTTGTGTATCAAGCATGAGTTCGATTGCCCTGTATCCTTCGGGGCACAGTTTTCCGTCATATCCGATTAACGGATGGGCCGCCGCCTGTTCCAGGCTGATGCTCTCCAGGCTGCAAAGGGCATGGTCGACCGGGAGCGCCAACGAGACCTTATCTCGCCATACAGGCTGGGAACACAGTCCGGTTTCGTCCCCGGCGCGTAGCGAAAGCCCCAAGTCTATTTCCTGATTCAGCAAGCTTTCCTGGAGTTGCTCGGCGGTCATGTCTTGCAGTCGCACCGCCAGGGCGGGTGTGGAGACTCGGCACTGACTAAGCAGCTTCATCAATTTTGGCTGTGCCACACCGTCAGTTACCACCACCCGCAATACCGGCTCATTATCGGGTTGCGCCGCTGCGTGCACTCTTTCGCGCACATGCTGCGCTCCATTTATCATGGTGCGTGCCTCCTGCAAAAGAACTTCGCCAGCACTGGTCAAATTAACCGTGCGGGTGGAACGCTCAAGGAGCTGAACGCCCAGATCACTCTCAAGCTCTTTTATTGCCCTTGATAAAGGAGATTGTTCAATATGCAATCGCAGTGCAGCACGACCGAAATGAAGCTCCTCGGCTACGCTGATGAAATAACGTAGATGTCGCAGTTCCATCTATCTCTCCTTGATAGGGGGCCGATCATTTAGGTGTACAGGTCCTGAGGTGCGGTAGCAACAAATAATCTAGGGGGGTGTTTCGCTGTTGTAAAGCGTGGCGAGTGGCCGGTAGCTGTTTGGGTGAGTGGGTGTGTATCCGCAATCTTAATGAAGGGCGGAGTTAGAGAGGGTTATTTGCTTGAGTAAGCGCGTTAGTGGCTGCATGCTATCGTTTCGCACCGTGCTGGATAAAAGGTAATTATTAAAGCGCTCAATTTCCTGCAAATACCTGAGTTTGCCATCGCGTATGCCTAACCGCGCGAAGATCCCTATCACACGGATATGCCGCTGCAGCCGCGTCCAGTAAAGGGATAAGTTGAACGCCGCCAGGGTCGACGGGACGGGAAGGCCCTTGCCGATTGCAGTCGTCCAATAAAGGCGAACCATCTGTTGGGTAAACGGCTCGTCCCAGCAATGGAATGAATCCCATAGCAGGCTCACTAGATCGTAAGTGATGGGGCCTTTAACCGCATCTTGGAAATCAAGCACAGCAATCGCTTTACCATCCCTCGAAATGACCAAGTTGCCAGGTCTGAAATCCCGATGGACGAATACGTGCTCGATTAACTGAATTTTTTCTGTAATTAAGTTGAAGCAACAGGCAATGTCGCGCTGCTCATTACCGCTTAATTTGATTTTTAAATACTGGTCCAGGTACCAGTCGGTAAACAGGCTAAGTTCGTCGCGCATGAGCTCGGGAGAAAAATTAGCGAGTTGATTGGCAGGCGCATTGAACTGCATGTCCACTAGCGTGCAAATTGTCTGATTATAGTAATGGCGAACGGCTTCACGATGAGTGCGAAGATTGAGTTGCAGCAACGTTTCATCGCCCATGTCTTCCAGCAGCAGAAACCCATTTGATTTGTCCCATTCATAGATGGCCGGAACGCGGATCATGGCAGATGCAAGCAGGCCGGCGACGGTAACGAAAGCAGCATTGTCTTCAAGCCATGGGGCGGCGTCCATAATGATAAAGGCCTTGCCCGGGTGGGCACTGCGTATCCGGTAATAGCGTCGGTGACTGGCTTCGCCGGCGATAAGTTGCAAGCTCCAGGCTTGAAGGCCATAGCGCTTAAAGAGGTGGGTTATCCACCGGCGTAGTAGCTGCGACCTGTCCTGGCGATTTACGGCCTCGTTTATCGACGGGGGCCATCGGCACTGTTTCATGGCCGTTCCTATCAAGGGCGAACGTGGAATGTGCAGGGTTCGGCCCCTTGTAAGGGGGTGTCCTTGGGGACGACACGCATGACTTTGAATCCCGCGCGCAAATACAGGCCGAGCGCGGCGGGATGATCGGTGGAGCTTGTTTTCAGCCAGATGGTTTTTTTCGTCATCGCTTTTGCCGCAGTGACCGCATGCTGAATCAGCGCGTGGCCCAAGCCTTGCCCTTGAAGCGCCTTGGCCACGCCGAAATAGTAGATTTCAACGCTCTCGTCCTGTTGCCGTCGAAGCTCGAAGAAGCCATTCGCCTGGCCAGCCCAGTACATGATCCACCCTTGAATGTCCGGCTTGCTCAGGTGCTGGGCCCACTGCATGGGTTGCCAGTCGCGTTGGCGGCCCCAACCCCATTCGCCGCCAATTTCCCGGTAAAGCCTCTGGTAGCTGTGGGTGTCTTGCAGGCCATTGATCAAGTGCAGCGGGCTCGTACGTGACCCTTGGCACTCATCTGGGTCCGGGCTGTAGTGCAGCACATACGTGATTGAAGATGAATCCACCATGACACTCTCCTGGCTAATCGAAATAAGTAGGCAAGGTCTCGTCTCGTAGGTGCCGATACATCATGGCGATTTGTTCATGGGTCACTCGCGCAGTGGAAAGTTCGGGAAGGTTGTGCTCGTCAAAAAAACCGACATCCGGCGTTTCCAGGCTGGGGCGCAATGTCCCGCCAGACAGTTCACACAGGAAAAACGCCTTGTACACATGCAACAGCATGGGGGGATGAGGGTGCAGGCGACGATCGGTGAAGGCCACCAGTTTGCGCGGGCTCACCCGCAACCCTGTCTCTTCAAGCACTTCTTTGGCCGCTACTTGTGCGGGGGAGTGATTAATGTCGGCCCAGCCCCCAGGAAGCGACCAGAGCCCATCTTCAACTTCCTTGACCAGCAGGATGCGTTCGCCGTCGAATACCGCCGCCCTGATGTCCATTTTGGGCGTGGCGTAACCCGAGTCGGCTACCAGGTTCTTCAAGAGCTGGGAGGTCAGGGGGCTGGGTTGCTTCGCCAATAGGGTTTGGGCGGTCTCCAGCAATTGATGGTAGCGCTCGATGTCATAGGGATCCTTGGCATACGCGAGCCCGGTTTGAGCAATACCGATCAGGGTTCTGATACTGGCCATCCCTGGGTCGTCCTGCATGAAGTCACTCATCGCATATCCTCCTGGGCAACAGGTCGCCGCCTGCCGATGCCTTGTATGTTGCGAAAGCCCTTGATCGAGTAACGGTGATCGTCTTTGAGGCGGGATAATTGCTCGCCGACGCTGTGGATTTGTTCCGGTGTCGCAAGCGCGTGTTCCAGCAGGTTGTCGGCAATCTGAGTAAATGAATCGAAAAAGATGCCCCTGTCATTTTCGTCACTGATGCTGGGTTGGTAATGATCGAATTGGAGGTCATCCAGCTCAGCCGCAGCGAACAGCTGCGCAAGGCGGGCGCCAAGGTTGTAATCCACCCCTTTGGCACGCCCCAGCGCGATTGTCAGCTTGTTGGCGTGATCGAATGCTGTGTGTTCGGGCGAGCATTCGTGCAAGTCGGTGACAGGCTCCTCACAGACCACTGCGCCGCCGGGCCGGGTGACTGAACTCATCAGCTTTATCGCCTCAAGCGGTTGCGTCAGATGGATCAGAATGAAGCGGCAGTAGGCAATATCAAACAGGGTGTTGAGGGAGTGGATCTGACTGAAATCCAACTGTTCGAATCGGGTATTGGTATACCCCAGCGCCTCGGCACGAGCCTTGCACACGGCTATCTGCTCGGCACTTGCGTCAATGCCGATGACCTGCCCGCCAGGCCCGACTTTTTCTGCCATCCAAAGGGACATGTTGCCGGTGCCGCACCCCACGTCCAATACCGTCATGCCCTCCTTGATGTGGGCATATCGCTGCAAAAAGTCCCGGGAGCCCGGACCATAGATACGATCAGACTTGCCCAGCCGTTCAAGGTCATCCTGGCCGACGTTCAATACGTAACTTTTATTGTTCATGTTCTCTTCCTTGTGGGGCGGGAATGTCCAATACGGCCAATTTCAGCAGACTCTGGCCGGTATTGCGCAGGGCGTGCCTGCCTCCGGGCGGGTTGATCAGGACGAAGCCCTGACCGACCCTGAATACTTCCCCCGCCAGCGTCATTTCACCTTCGCCGCTGATGACGATATAAATTTCCGAGTCATCCATTCCATGCTCATGGATACCGATGCTCGCTTCGGGCAGTAGCGCCACGAGGTCCACAAAGTTGCAACCCCACTCGGGCTCGGGCACGACGCGTGAGGTCAGGACTTTGCCCAGGCCGTCATGGGCGGTTTGCGCGTCGAAATAGCTGGTTGCGAAACTGTGGCTGAGCCGGTTGATCTGGACAGTCTGCATGAGGAGATCTCCTTAACCGTTGAGCAGGCTGACCAGTGGGCCTAACTGGTTCATATGGGTGATGCGGTGATAGGCCCGACGGTCGTTGCGCGTAGACGCGCTCCAATGGGCGTCGTAGTGATCATGCGGGTCGTACAGCACAGGGCTGAGGCCGGCGGCCTGTGAGCCATAGACGTCAACCGCCGGTAAGTCGCCCACGTAAAGCACCTGGGAGGCCTCAAGCCCGGCTTTGTCCAAGCCGATATTGAAAATTTCGATATCGGGCTTGCTCACCCCGACCAGCCCGGAGTCGATGACAAAATCAAAGGTGTCGGCCCAACCATTGTCGTCCAGCAATGCCTGTACTTTCCCGTCAGCGTTGGAGATCACCGCGGTGCTGATGCCTTCTGCTTTCAACCCGACAATCGCCTCCCTGGCGTCGTAATTGACCGAATTCCACAGTGAGCCGGTGCTGGTTTTTTCGATGAGCGTCTCGATCTGCGCCGGTTGTCCACGTTCCTGGAGCAGTTCCTTGAACAGCCATCTCAACACGTCGATGTGGGTACCTTCGATGCGTGCTTTTTCCAGTACTCCGTTTAACTTTTTCCAAGCAAGCGGTCCGCTCTGTTCCAACTGCTCGACCTGCAGCCCTGGGATACATCGGGCGATTGTGGCGTAGTTGAAATTCATCAACGTATTGCCGACATCAAAAAAAACCGCCTGTATGGCCATGATTACCAGCCTCCTTCAAATGTAGGGGGAGTCAGCCGAAATGAACAGTTGCGCCCATCCGGCATAGCGTTTGCGCCAAGTCTTCGTAACCTCGGGACACCGAGGCGGCTTTACGGATGACGCTGGGCCCTTGCGCTGTCAGTGCCAGCAAGGCCAGGGCAGTGGTCTCGCGTATGCCTGCGCCGTCGAGTTGGGCACCGGACACCGGTGTTGCTCCGTGAATGTGAACGTCGCCTTCGACCATGCTGATGCGCGCTCCCATTTTTTCCATACCCGGCAAGTGGTCGAACCGCGATCCATAGTGCGACTCTTTGAACACGCTGGTACCGGGCGCCGAAACGGCGAGGGCCATCATCTGTGGCAGTAAATCCGACGGGAACTTGGGGTACATGCCGGTTTCAAGTGTGACGGGGCGCAAGGGACGGCCAAAGGTTTTCAGCAGGGGGCCATCTTGGCTCACGATGATGCCGAAGCTGCGCAAGGCCTCAATGACAGGGTCGAAACGGTGGTCAATAAGCGCGGCTGCACAGCTTGTCGATCCGCCGGTCATGGCCGCTGCGATGGCAAAGGTACCCCAGACCAGATGATCGGCGGGTATGAGTATCGGCGCATCGGTTGATTGGAAGGGACCTTTGATGATCAGGCTGCGCCCATCGCGCTCGGCCTGGGCGCCGAAGTGCCGGGCCGCGGCGAGCACATCGTCGCACTCGGTTTCCAGGCTTGCGTCCTTGATGATGGATTCCCCGTCAAGGCTGGCGGCGATGATGATCGCCAGGGACGTAGCCGTGATGCCTTTGTCATCGATAGAGAACTCACTTGGGCGTGGGTGCCCACCGGTAATAGCCACGGCACTGCCTTGGCCACTGACCTGCAACCCGAATCCGGCCAACGCCCGCAGATGGGGAGTAAACGAGCGCGAACCGATAAAGTCCCCACCTATGGATTCAAGCCGGGCACGGACGCCGCGGCTGGCCGGCAATGCCAGGGCGTATATCGCTCCGCGCAGTCGCGAAGAGAGCGCCTGCGGGAATGTGTAGGGCTCGTTTTTAAGATGCAGCCCTTGAAAAATGACTTGGTTACCTTGATTGACACTGCTGCTGCTGCCCGCGAATGAGAGAAGCTCAAGCAAGTGGGTGATATCGGAAATCCCCGGCACTTGTTTCACGGTCACCGGCTGTGCCTGAAGTGCCGCCAGCGTCAGCAACGGCATGGCGGAGTTTTTGCTGCCAGGGACATGCAGGTTGCCTTGCAGGGCAGGCGTGCTGCCTTTTACATAAAGGGTCGTGCAAGTTGACATCACTGAGGCTCCTGTCCGTATTTCAAAGCCTGATCAGGCATTGGTCGGTGGCGGCTTGACGAATGGCGTCAACGGTCAGTTGTGTCTTGATGCCGTCTTTCAGCGTGCATTTGAGCTGGTGCGGATCCCCTTTAAGCACGGCCTGCAGGAAACACTCGGTTTCTGTGAGGAAAACGTCCTGAGGATCTTGCGGCTGACTGTCGCCCTCAAGCCATGGCGCGCACGTCAAGGTGTAGTCCCAGCCTGAGAGTACGACCGGGCCCTGGTCGGTAAAGATGTGCAGGCCGATATCTTTGTCCTGGCCCGCACAGGAATAGAAGATGCTCCCCGCAAGGCTGTCCCGGTGCTGGAGCAGGGCGCTGACGCTTTGAATATGAGGCGCCCCCGGGTCCACATGGGTTTGGGCGAAAACCGATTGGGCATCTCCGAACAGGTGGCGGCACAGATCCACGCTGTGAGTCATCTGTTCGTTCAACGCGCCGCCGGACCACTGGGCTTCTTTCCACCAGTCGACCGAATACGGCTTGCAGATCCAATGGCACTGGTACCCGATGACGTTGAGGGTATCGAGGTGCTGCTTGACGCTGCTGACGCTGTGCCGATAGCGGTTCATATAGCCCACGGCAAACAACGCATCGCTGCGGGCGAAGGCCTGCCCCAGTTGCAGTGCGCCGGCTGCGGACACGTGTAGCGGTTTTTCGGCAAATACTGCAACACCGTGACGCGCGGCCTCCAATTCCAGCGGCCCGCGCATGCCGGGTGGCGTGCAGATAAACACCCCGTCGATTTGTGTCCAGTCGATCTCCTGGTCGTTCTCCAGTGCTGCACAGCCGGGGGCGATGTCGACGATTTGTCTGGCGCGGGCCAGGTCTGAGTCCACGCTAGAGACGATGCGCGCTCCCAGTGTCTTGAGGGCTTTGGCGCGGGTCAAACCCATGCGGCCGCAGCCAATGATGGCGAACCTAAGCATGTCCATGTGCATCCCCTGAAAGATAGGTTTGAAAAGTTGCGACGGCCGCTTTCAGATCACGATTGGCCATCAGCGGGTCCGCCGCGAAGGCGGCTTCGATGTTTGCGCCCGTGGGGTCAAGGCAGGCACTTAATGAGCTGGCTTCATGGGCTTCAAATACCTGCATCCACTTGGCAACGGCAGTTGGTGGGGGCGCGTGCGGCAGGTCGTCGTTGACAGTGCCGCAGCTGACAGTGGCCAGAAATTCGCGGGTCATACCGTCGGCGGCGCACAGGTTGATCGGTAGCACACAGGGTTGGCGGGCCCCGCTCAATGCCTCCAGCATGGGCACTACCGCCAGCTCATACCAAGGCATCGGGCGTTGTTCCAGGGCTGGCGGGTAGCGCAGCGGGGCTTGTTCCAGTTGCTTGAGGATCTCTGTGCGCAGGTCGACCAGTTGGGTGGAACGATGGTTTTCCTCCACCTTAGTGCTGACCAACAGGCGAAAGTATTTAGTTGGAACAGCCTGCAGTTCTTCGATCAGGGCCGCATCAAAGCCCGTAAATGACTGGCTTTTCAGGAGCGACACAAGGCGCGGCAGTACCGGCTGGCCTGCATGCGTGAGGTCGTGGAGGAAGCCACGATGGTTCAGCCCGGTGTAGGCCCATTGAAGTTGCTCGTAAGGCAGGTTCAGGCGCGCGGCAATCTGACGTTGTGTGACCGTCGGCAACTCGCAGATGCCGATGCAACGGGCGTGGCCCTGTAAAAAGAGCTGCGATGTGGTGAGACTCAGCGGGTTGGTGATATTGAGCACCCAGGCTTGTGGACAAAAGCGTTGGAGCAGCTCGGCCAGTTCGGCGATATACGGCAGGCAACGAATCGCTGCCAGCAGGCCGGAAGGCCCCAGGGTTTCATCGGCGGCCACACCCAATGCGCGGCCGAGCGACTCGCCCTCATGGCGACCTTCAAGCCCACCGTAGCGGGCTTGGTGGACTACATAGTCGGCACCGTCGAGCACGCGTTGAGCGGTGGTGTCATGGCTGACTTTCCAGCGGGGAAGGCGTGACTGCGCAAAGTGCGCTATCTGCGAAGTGACGGCCTGGTTGCGACCTTGCAGCCGCAATTCCCAAGCTTCGCCGGCCATTGGGCTGCTGGCCAGCTGCTCGCACAATTGAAGGGTGTAGGGGCTCCCGCCGCCCAGCACGGCCAGCGTTTTCATGAGTGCCCCTCGAAGAATGCGCGCACGCAGCCACATACCCGGTCGACTTCGTCGGCATCCATATCGGGCCGCAAGGGCAGGCACAGGGTTTGTGTGGCCAGGGCCTCGGCCACCGGAAAATCACCAGGCTTCCAGCCGTATGCAGCGAACGCTTCCTGCAAATGGATCGGTGTTGGATAGCGCACGACAGCATCTATCCCGTTCGATTGCAGGTGAGCAAGCAGAGCATCTCGTTGTTCAGTACGCACCTGGAACAGGTGATAGACGTGATCCTCGTGCTCTGCTGGCGCTTGGAAGCTCAAGGGCAACCCATCCAGGCGGCTGATGCAATGAGCGGCCACTGCTCGGCGTTGTTCGTTCCAATGCTCCAGGTGCCCAAGCTTGGCGGACAAGACCCTGGCCTGAATGGCATCCAGCTTGGAGTTCATGCCCAAGGCCACATGCCGGTTCTGGCCGGATTGCCCCAGCGCCCGTAATACTTTTATTTGTTCGGCCAGGTGAAGGTCGTCGGTGACAATCGCCCCGGCGTCGCCGGCGGCAGCCAGGTTCTTGCTGGGGTGAAAACTGAAACAGCCGATGTCGCCGAAATGCCCGGCGGCGCGCCCGTCGATTCGGGCGCCATGACTTTGTGCGGCATCCTCGATGACCCTCAATTGGTGTTTTTCGGCCAGCGCCAGAAGCTGTTTCATGGGCATGCATTTGCCGAACAGGTGCACAGCAATAATGGCTTTGGTACGCGCCGTGATTGCAGGTTCGACCTGCTCAATATCCATCAAGTAAGCATGGGGTTCGGCGTCTACCAATACGGGAGTGGCCCCCACGAAACAGATGGCGGCGACGGTGGCGTAGAACGTGTTTGCCTGCGTGATAACTTCATCACCGGGCCCTATCCCCATGGCCAGTAACGCGAGGATCAGTGCGTCGGTACCACTGTTGGTACCGACGCAGTACTTGGCACCGATGTAGTCCGCGAAGGCTGTTTCGAAGCTGTCGACAGCTTCAGTCAGGATGTAATGACCCTTGAGAAGGTCTTCCCCAATGGCACGCAGCAATGGCTGCAAGTCGTTGCCGAACTGACTTGGATAGTTATAGCGGTTGACTTTCATGTTCATGGCGGAGGAGTCCTTGTGCATAGAGCGCGCAGCCAATGAGGCCATTGTTGTCATCGGCATGGCCGAGGGCGATGGTGTCGTTCCAATCTCCAGCGTCGAAGAAGCTGGTGCAAAGGCCAGCCAATCGCTTTCGATAAGGCTCGCCCAGCGCACACAAAAAGCCGCCGAGCAAAATGTAGGAGGCAACCCCAGAGACGGCGCGAGTAGCCGCCAGTGCGTGGGCGAGAGGGCGGATGGCGTCATCCATGACCTCAAGCGTCCAGGGGTCTCGCTGCTGGAAGGCGTCAACCAGTGAGGAGGTTTGGAGCAAGTCGTATGTGGGTGTGGTCTTGCCCAATGCGCTGTTCAGATATGCGGTCGGTTGCTGGCTGGCGCGCAACTTGAAGAGCCTCAGGGTTCCGCGCCCTGAGCTGACGGCACCGATGTGTCCCTCTCCACCGCAATCGCACCGCAATTCCTTTGGGCAGAGCGGGTGGAGCAGGTGCCCAATTTCGCCAGCGTCGCCTTGATGGCCGGTCAAAGGTTTGCCATCAATAAACAGCTTGGAACCGATCCCCGATCCCGACGACACGATATGGAACGTGTGATGCTGCGGGGTCAGGTAACGGTATCCCGCGGCCGTTATATCGTTGAGTACATGCACGTTTTGCGTGTCAAAGAGTGCCTGTAACTGCGCCACCGCCGGTATAGGTCTGTCGAGTTTTGCACCCAGGACAGTGGGCAGAGCAGTGACATAGCCCTCTGCGGTGACCGGGCCGGGAAGCGCGGCGACGACGGTGTCATACGCCACACCCAGGGTGTGCGCAGCGTCTTTCATGGTCCTGAACAGGTGTTCGACCAGGTCCCTGTCGCGCAGCGGCGAATTGACGAAGTTAGGCGTGGCGATGCGGGCCTGCTTGACTAGCCGGCGCTGCTTTTCACAGTAACAGCCGATGCGCAGGCTGGTGCCGCCGACATCAAATACCAAAATCATAAAGACTCCTGTCTCGTCAGGCCGGGCTGTATTGCTGTGCGATCTCTCTGAGCTGTTCACAGGCGCGTATGCATTCCTGTGCAGTCACATCGTGGAGGAAGGTGGCTTGACCAATGTCTGTGGGGACGGGCATTCGCTGCAGCCCATCGCGATGCTTGACTATTTCGGTAAGTGCCTGGGTGATATTGGTTGAGGTACAGGTGGGATGAATGATCGGCAGGCCAATTTTTTTGGTCAGCTCAATGATGCGCAATGCCTGGCGTGGCTCCAGTAGCTTGCGGTTGGCGGCGACCAGGGTTGAAATACACATGTCCACTGCGACGGCCTCACCATGCAGCAGGGTGTCGACCGCTTTCATCTCAAAGATCGGCGAGAGCGTGTGGCCAAAGTCCACCAGCCGCTGCAGGTTGCTTTCCCAGAGGTTAGGTTCGAGCTCTTTGAGCATGCCATGCACTGCACTGCGCACCACACCTAACGAAAGCGCTGATTGGGCCAGGCGATCAGCCATCAGATGCTCCACGTTTTTCTCAATGACAGTGAATAACGCCTGGTCGGCGATGATTGCCATTTTCAATATTTCGGCCATTCCATTTTTAATATGCCGTGTCGGCAGCGTTTCCAGGAAGGACGTATCGAGCAATGCACAGATCGGCGCGTAATAACTGCCCACCCTGTTTTTATGGGCGCCGAAGTTTGATCCGGTTTTAACCCCTACGGCGGCGTCAACAATGCCCAACAGTGTTGTTGGAATGCGGATATACGGCACACCGCGCCGATATAAACTTGCGGCCATGCCTACAACATCCATCAAGCAACCGCCGCCGATGGCGATAACCGGTTCATCTTTACGAGAGACGCCAAAGTCAACCATATGCTGGAGAATACTCTCCACCATCGCGTAGTCCTTGAGGCGTTCGGTAATGTGAATCGGGACAATCCGATATTCACCTTCAAAGGCATTGAAAAACTGCCGAAGGCGTGGGCCGTGAAAGGTTAAAACTTCGCTATCGATGAAAATCAGACGCTTATCGTAAGTCATCGACGAGGCCGACGATCCACAGACCGCCAGCTTGATGTTGGTAGAATCAAAAAGACGCGGCGCTTCAATAACTGAATATTCAATCGAGTGGCTGCCTTTAATAATCCATTGTTGGCAGGCCGGACGGTTATCCGCGCACGGATGAACGTTTGATAAGACTTCCATGACACAACCCTCGCAATTGGTAAGTGCAATAGTTGACGTATATTTTTTGTCTTGGATCCAATCCTGTGCGCTCAAGGGCCGGGCTGTAAAGTGTCCGTTTGGACAGTGGGCAGGCTAAGGCTATGTGCGCTAGCTTTTAGCGATGCCAACAGAAATCAACGCGCTGGGTGAGTGCTTATGCAGATCAGTTATCGGCAATCCCTTCGCAGTTTCAATACGTTCGGGGTTGATGTTCGTGCCTATTTGTTATGCAAGGCGGGCACGCATGACGATCTGAAAAAAATCCTGACGTTTGCAAAACGCAAGGCATTAAAAGTGCTTTTTCTTGGGGGCGGCAGCAATATTCTGCTGGCTCGGGATTTTGACGGTGTTGTTATTTTGCTCGAAGGTTTTATCGATATTGAGCAGCGCTCCCGGGGCACTCATCGGTGGGTGCGTGTTGGTGCGGGCGTCAATTGGGACGCGTTTGTGCAGTATTGCGCAGAAGCGCAGTTGCAAGGGCTCGAGTCGCTGGCGGGCATACCTGGCACGGTTGGGGCTGCACCCATTCAGAACATCGGCGCCTATGGAACGGAGGTTGCAGACTGCCTGGTCGGTGTTGAGGTACTCGATAGACTGACCCACACTCGGTACTGGCTACCGCGCAATGACTTGGGCCTGGGCTATCGCGACAGTGTGTTCAAATCACGCTACGCACAACGATTGGTCATCTTGAGTGTGCTGTTCCAGATGCGTGAGTGCGGAGCCTGGGCCCAGTTGGATGCGAAAATCCGCGAGGAGCTGGGTGCTCAGCCGCAGGCCCGAACGCTGACGGACATTACCGCAGCAGTAAGACGCGTGCGAAATCGACGGCTTCCAGAGCCCGGCCAGCTCGGCAATGCCGGTAGTTTTTTCGTGAATCCGGTGGTCAGCGCAGCATGCATGGCGCAGCTGATGGCCCGTTATAGCCAGTTTCCAGCATTCGAGCAGCCAGGCGGGCGCTGGAAATTATCGGCGGGCTGGCTTATTCAACAGTGCGTCGCTGTCGGCTTTCGAGTCGATCGAGTAGGCATTTATACGCATAACCCATTGGTGGTTATTAATTACGAAGGCGCCACAGGCGCCGAGATTATCGCATTCGGCGAGTTGCTGCGGCGATTAGTCTTTGCCAGGTTTCATATAGAGTTGACGCGTGAGCCGGTGTTTATTGATTGATCCGTCAGTGCAATAAGCCAAGCTTCAGCGCGTTGCTGACGGCTTGGGTCTTGTTGGAAGCTTCAAGTTTTCGATAGGTATTGAGTAAATGGTATTTCACAGTACGCTCTGGCGTATCAATGATTTTCGCAATCTCCCAGATGCTTTTGCCCTTGGCTGACCAATCCAAAACTTGCAGCTCACTGTCATTCAAAGGAGCTTTGCAAAGTTCTTTTTGGGTGATCACGTTTTCTGCCAGGTAACATAATGTCGCGCCCAATGTGGCAATGATGTACTCGCATTTTACGTCGGACTTCGAACTGACATTGGCCAGCGATACCAGTTTCGGTGCCAGCGGTTGAGCCTCTGCATCCGGCATGAAATAGGTATAACCGTGTCGCAGCCCATACCTTTCGCCCCGCGCGATAACTTCTCTGCCACGTGGGGTGTCAAAAGAAACGAGAGCATCGCGCCAGGAAAAAACTCCGCCGATATTTAAAGCGTACTGGATGACGGGGTCATCCTTGGCGTAATCATTCCTGTGGTATTCCTTGAGCCAGTGCTCGGGAACATTTTTTTCGTAGTAAAACTCGATGGAAGGTAACGCAGTGTTTTCAAGGGTGCAGACCGCAACGCAGCTATAATCTATATAGCGTTGCGCCCATTCCAACACCTTTTCAATAACGGGGCCTTTGGCGGTGGTGTCGAAATTTAAACATTCCAGCAAGTTGTAAAGCTCAACGCCATATCGCTCTTTATTCAAGTGCATGGGAGATCTCCTCTTCCTGAAGCTGCTTATGGGCAGTGATCGTTCATCCATGGGTAGGCCAGGGGCCGATCTAAACAAAAAGCAAGTGCATGGGGCAACACCATCTGGGTCAGAGTCTTGACCTAAAGCGTCTTTATGCTGCTGTGTGTGAGGAGAACCACAGCGCGGGTTTGCTGATCAGAATTTAATCAGCCTGAAACGGTAGGCCACGACCAGAACCGTTGGCCAGAACAGTGTATTGGCGATGTCATGGAGACTCGCGGCCCACCGCCAGTGTCCCAGGCTCGCCTTATCATCCATCAGATCGAACAGCTCGATGAGGCTCGCCCCCGCCAACACCACCAGCCAATTGCTGAAGGAGCCCAGGGATTTTCGAGTGATGCAGCTGGCAGCGATCAGCAATGCCAGACCTACATAGATATGCAACGCGTCCCTTGAGAGGCCGGTGGCTGAAATAATCCCAAGCTTGAGTGACTGCAGCGTGGAAGTGTCCATGAGCGTTTCCTGGTTTCCCGGGGCTTAGGTTCACGATAGCTGCCCGTGGTTTTATTGGTTGTCACCACTCGATAGTGGTCCTAAAAGCTCATACGTTTCAAGGCATGCTGGCTGACTGGCTATTGGCAGGAGTTCGCGGGCTTTTACCTGGCGGGGAGGCAAACCCTATGGCCGCTACCTGCGCCGTCATGGGGCTAAATGACGTGTTCAAGCGCGCTGATCATTGCTGGCAACGGCTGATCAAAGCCTGGGGTGGCGGGCTTTATGAGGGCTGGGGAGTCGCAGGTGTGTTCGTTCGGCAGGACGCCGCAGGTGGTGTTGCTGAAAAGCTACTGAGTCCGGGGGAGACCTCGCATCAATTCATAACCGTTTGTCATTCACCCAAATGCAGAAAAGCCCGGACTGTGCGGGCTTTTCTGGTGGGCCGGGGTAATTTGAAATGATCTTCTATCCTATTGAAAATAAATAGAAAATATTTTTTTGAAATTTTGGTGGAATACCATATGGAATACTGGGCGGCTGAATATGGACTCAGGATGTCGGAATCTCCCTGGTGCCGACTCAGGAGTCTATGTCGGTGCCAGTCCAGATGAAGACGCTCAACCTCGTATTCCTTATCTGCAATGTCGATGACCCTGAGATCAATCATCATGACGAGGCGATCTCTGCCGATAAGGTGGACAATGTCTCAAGGTAGTCGCATATCCGTCATCACCTCGAGCCCGGCAACTACGACTCCACGGATCTCTACAACCGCGCCCTTGGCTTTGTGATGCTCTATAACCGCGGCACGCCTTACCTGCTGCAATTTACGCGAAGAGTATCAGTGGGATATGATGATTGATTGGTCCAAACGGTCCTCATTAAGCCCCTCTATAGGCGGTAACGGGATGCTAAACCGAGGATCTGCTGCTGAGATGTTCGCAGATTTCTCATTCACATTCGCCTGGATAAGGAAGTCGGCGTGCTGAGCAAACTCGAACGACTCGTCGACGAAATCGGCGACCTTAACAGCAAGCTAATTCTCCTGGTTGGCCTTAGTCGGAGCGGTAAGACCCATCTGCTTCGCCAGCTTGCCGTCAACCTTGCTGTAGAGCCTCTCAACATCAGCGCGGTGCTTGCGCGCCGGCTGGCGGCCATTCCAAAACCAAAGCGCAGCTTCGCTGTAGGGGAGGAGCTTCGGGATATCTGTGTGAGAGCCCGCATGGACGAGGTGCTCTTGCTAGACAACCTGGAGCTACTTTTCGAGCCGGGTTTACAGATTCATCCGCTTGAGCTCCTCAAGGGGCTCGCACATTACCAGCGAGTGGTCGCCGTTTGGCCTGGAGAGCTGCGCGGTGACCGGCTGATATACGCTGACTTAACTCATCAAGAACACTGTGATTACAGCCGCGAAGGCGTGGTCATCTTCGAAATTTAAAGGGGAGTGAAGAGCGCATGGCCGTGAACATGAAGTACGGAGATTTAATCCAGTTCGAGCAGATCGAGTCAGTCATTCAGCTGCTCGATGCCGGGCGCCCGGACGAGGCCAAGAAGCTCGTCGCGACCTATGTCATCTCCGATGACATGGCCGAGCGGATCTCCAAGCTCATGGTTCCCCAGCTCAGTTTCGACGACTCGGTCGATCACAAAGGTGTGCTGATCGTCGGCAACTACGGCACCGGTAAATCGCACTTGATGTCGGTGCTGTCGCTGGTGGCTGAAGACGCTGGCTACGCACCGATGATCCGCCACCCCAAGGTTGCCGAAGCGGTTGCCCCGATCGCCGGCCGCTTCAAGGTGTTGCGCATCGAGGTCGGCGGACTGCAAATGCCGCTGCGCCAGATCATCACCCTGCAGCTTGAGCGTTTCCTCGAAAAGTTCGGCGTCGACTACACATTCCCGACGGCGGACAAGGAGCTTAACAATAAGGATTCCTTCGAGGAGATGATGGCGGCGTTCGGCGAGAAATTCCCGACCCAGGGCGTGCTGCTTGTCGTCGATGAATTCCTGGAGTACCTGCAGTCCCGTCGCGACCACGAGCTAGTGCAGGATTTGGCTATCTTGCGTCAGATCGGCGAAGTCACCAAGCATCTGAAGTTCCGCTTCGTCGCCGGTGTGCAGGAGGCCATCTTCGACAGCGTGCGCTTTCAGCACGTCGCCGACAGCATGCGCCGCGTCAACGAACGCTTCACTCAGATTCTGATCGACCGCCAGGACGTTAGCTTCGTCGTTTCCGCGCGTCTGTTGAAGAAAACTGCCGATCAGCAGAACAAGATCCGCGAGTACCTGACGCCGTTCGCCAAGTTCTATGGCTCCATGAACGAGCGTATGGACGAATATGTGCGTCTGTTCCCGGTACACCCGGATTACCTGAAGACTTTCGAGCAAATCCACTTCACCGAGAAGCGTGGAGCGCTCAAGACCATCGAGTCCGCCATGCTGGCGATCCTCGACCAAGATGTGCCCACTGACCGGCCACAGTTCATAAGCTACGAAAGCTTCTGGAACACCATCAAAGCTAACTCGGTATTGCGCGCCGACCCGAATATTAAGGAAGTGATGCGTGTCTCCGAGGTGCTGGAGTCGCGGGTTCAACAGGCCTTCACGCGCCCGGCCTACAAGCCGATGGCGCTACGCGTCATCAACGCGCTGGCCGTGAACCGTTTGACCACCGGCGGCGACATTCACATTCCGATTGGCCCCACGGCCGCTGAGCTGCGCGACGCCTTGTGCCTGTTTCAACCGGGCGTGGAAGACATGCCGGGTGAGCCCGCCGAGAATCTGCTGTCAATGGTGCAGACCGTCATGCGGGAAGTGCTGAAGACCGTCAACGGTCAGTTCATCTCCAAGGCGCCGGACACCGAGCAGTACTACCTCGATCTCAAGAAGGACATCGACTACGACGCGCAGATCGAAAAGCGTGCCGAAGCCCTGTCCGACGACGCGCTTGATCGTGCTTATTACAGTGCCATCAAGAAGTTGATGGAGTGCACCGACGATCTGAGTTACCCCGGATTCCAGATCTGGCAGTACCAGGTCGAGTGGCAAGAACGCCGTGTCGAGCGCATGGGCTATCTGTTCTTTGGTGCCCCAAATGACCGGCCCACCGCCCAGCCTGAGCGCGACTTCTATATCTATTTCATCCAGCCCTTTGACAAGCCAAAGTTCAGCGATAACCACCTGGCAGACGAAGTATTCTTCCGCCTGAAGTCGCCGGACGAGGACTATAAGCGTTACCTGTCGCAATATGCGGCTGCACGTGATCTGGCGTCTACTGCCAGCAGTGGAGCAAAAAACATCTACATCTCAAAGGCAGACGATGCCCTGCGTGCCATGAGCAAGTGGCTACAGGATAAGCAGAGTACGGCATTCGAGGTCACCTACCAGGGCAAGACCAAGACGCTGCAGGAGTGGGCCAAAGGTGTTTCGCTGCGCGACCGGGCGCGGCTTGGTGCCGACGAGCGCATCAACTTCCGCGACGTGGTGAACGTCATCTCAGGCCTGGTGCTGGGCCAGCGCTTTCTCGATCTCTCGCCGGAGCACCCTACCTTCTCGGTGCTGGTGACCGAAGCCAACCGCAAGCAACTGATCGGTAATGCGCTGCGTGCCCTGGCCGGTGGCACTCGCACCAAGGACGCGGCTGCCATTCTCGATGCCCTGGAACTGCTTGATGGCGATCGCGTCGATCCGACGAACTCTCGCTACGCCCAGGAAGTGCTGAATCGCCTCAAGGCCAAGGGCCACGGCCAGGTGCTCAACCGCAACGAACTGCTCTCGGGCACCTCAGACGTCGAGTATTTCGCGCCGATCAAGTACCGGCTGGAGCCCGATCTGCTGGTTACTGTGCTGGGCGGCCTGGTCTACTCCGGCGACATCGTGCTGTCTATCACCGGCGACAAGATCGACTCCGGCAAGCTGGCGCAACTGGCGGAACGCTCCATTGAAGAGCTCAAGCAGTTCAAGCATGTTGAAGCTCCCAAGGAGATCAACCTCGCGGTACTGCGCGCCCTGTTCGAGTTGTTTGACCTGCCGTCCGGCCTCGCCCAAAAGGCTAGCCAGGGTGACACCGAGCCGGTAATCAAACTGCAGGAGAAACTCAGTGGGTTGGTGCCGCGCGTGCTCAAAGCTGGCTCCGACCTTCAACAAGGCAAGCTAGGCTTCTGGGGCCAAAATCTGCTACGTGAGGAAGAAGCCAAAGACTGGCACTCCCGGCTGGACGCACTGAAGAAGTTCACCGAGTCGCTGGCGCCGTACAACACTGTCGGCAAGCTCAAGAACCTGCGCGTCACGCAGGAAGACATCAACGGCCATAAAAAGAATCTGGAGGTGTTGGCCGCTGTCGAGCGCCTGCTTGAACTAGTGGTCGAGCTGGGCAGCACGGCTTCTTACTTGTCGCAGGCAGAGATGGTGCTACCTGTCGAGCACCCGTGGGTGAAGCAGGCCGAAGCCGCCCGCAAGGCGCTACAGGAGAGATTGAGCCAGGACCGCACGGCAGAACATGCTTCCGAGTATCGGCAGACGCTCAGCCAGCTCAAGAAGGACTACATCACCGCTTATATCGCCAGCCACAGCAAGGCGCGGCTGGGCGTGTCAGAGGACAAGACCCGCAACGCCCTGCGCAAGGACGACCGCCTGCTGGCGCTGCGCGTGTTGGCCGGCGTATCGCTGATGCCCACCAGCCAGCTTACCGCCTTCGAGGAGTCACTCAACGGCTTGAAGAGCTGTTCCTCGCTGGATGAGCCGACTCTGGTCGCCGCAGCCGTTTGCCCGCACTGCCAGTTCCGCCCGTCTGCTGAGCAGCTGGAGCTGATCCCGGCGGCCAACCGGCTGCACAAGCTGGACGATGATCTGGATCAGTTGGTAGCCAACTGGCAGCAAACGCTGCTGGAAAACCTGGAGGACCCGTTCACGCAGGACAGCCTTGGTCTGCTGCCGCCCGCGTCCAAGAAGCTGATCGACGCCTTTCTGACCTCACGGAAGCTACCGGAGCCGATGACATCCGAGTTCGCCAATGCCGTGCAAGAGGCGCTGTCGGGGCTGGAGAAAATCGCGGTCAAGGGCGACGAGATCAAGCAGGCGCTGCTGCAGGGCGGCTCACCAGCCACGCCCGACGACCTGCGTAAGCGCTTCGACACCTTCATGAACGAGCGCTGCAAGGGCAAGGATGCCACCAAGCTGCGCTTCGTGATCGAGTGATACGCCCTGATCACCCGACTATGAAAAAAAGAATTTGAGGAGCAACTGATGAGTGATCTTTTCCAGAACCACGCGGCCAACTCCGGCCCCGTTGAATGCCTCGGGCAAACATTCCCGAGTGATGAGGCTCGCCGCGAGCATTACCTGAAGTTGCTTGCTGAGAAGCTGAAAGATCCGGCGTTCCGGAAAATTGAGGGTTTCCCTATCGGTTCGGACGAAGCCATCTTGGATCTTTCTGACCCACCGTATTACACAGCCTGCCCCAATCCATTTCTTAGGGATTTCGTAAAAAGTTATGGGTCGGAATACAAAACAGGAATCGAAACCCGCCACGTAGAGCCATTCACTGCTGACGTAAGCGAGGGAAAGAACGATCCGATTTACAACGCACACAGCTACCACACCAAGGTCCCTCACAAAGCGATCATGCGCTACCTGTTGCATTACACGCAGCCAGGAGAGCTTGTCCTTGACTCTTTTTGTGGAACTGGGATGACAGGGGTAGCCGCACAACTTTGCGGAGATCGGAGAGCCGTGGAATCTCTGGGTTACACGGTGGATGATAAGGGAATAGTTTTTGATCATGTTAATGAAAGTGGCAAAACAGAGTTGCGTGCGATATCAAAAATCGGGCCAAGAATCCCAGTGCTCAACGATCTATCGACGATTGGTGGATTCATTGCGTATAACTTCAACTCGTCCGTCGATACTCACGACTTGGAGTCAGCAACAGTAGAGATTTCAAAGGCTCTCCAAAAAAACTATGGGTGGATGTATCAGACACTTCATCAGCCAACCGATCAACAACTAGATTCCGCCTTGCAATTAGTTGAACACAATTCATTGCCAGATCTTTCAGGGGTAGGGTTGTGCGCACGGATTAACTACACTGTATGGTCTGATGTGTTTTCGTGCCCGGAATGCGCACATGAAATTGTCTTTTTTGATGTGGCGCTCGATCATGAAAATGGCGGCGTTAGAGATGACCTAGCATGCCCAAGCTGCAGTGCTCGATTCGGAAAAAAGGAGTTGGGAAGAGCATGGGAAACGAAAATTGATACAGCGCTTAGCCAAAATACTAAGC
Source organism: Pseudomonas sp. KT_2_4 (assembly GCF_041410225.1). Lineage (NCBI taxonomy): Bacteria > Pseudomonadati > Pseudomonadota > Gammaproteobacteria > Pseudomonadales > Pseudomonadaceae > Pseudomonas > Pseudomonas sp. KT_2_4. The sequence continues at coordinate 2,921,414 of NZ_CP166962.1, read as the reverse complement.
AAGCCAAGCAAGTACCTGTCTTAATTAATTACAGTGTCGGCAGGCAGCGGCATGAGAAGCGCCCGGACAAAGTAGACCTCGCCTTGATCACCAGAGTTAGCGGGGTCGAGATCAAGGACAAATATCCGACTACGAGGATGTCGGAGGGTGCGGAAACGCGCAGGAATGATCCCATTGGCGTGACGCACGTGCACCACTTTTATACCCACAGGAACTTGATTGCACTATCGGCTTTGAGATCCATGTGCTCAGGGCCTCTAGGGCGACAGCTTCTGTTTGGCTTTACGTCCACCCATCAGTTCGTAAACAGACTTTGCAGGCTGAATGTCTCCAACTACTTTAGCGGGAAAGGTGGGAAAGTCGATAAGCCTCTTGATGGAACCTTGTATGCGCCATCAATCTCTCTTGAGTTAAATGTGATTGATAAATGGAGCCTTCGTTCTAATATGGATAAGGTGCTTCGCAATCATAAGAACAAATATGTGGTTTCGACAGGCTCTGCGTTCTCCATGGACGTGCCACCTAACTCATTGGATTACATTTTTATTGACCCTCCGTTCGGGGGTAACTTGATGTACTCAGAACTCAATTTTCTTTGGGAAAGCTGGCTGAGCGCTACTACGAACAATCTAAGTGAGGCAATTCAAAGTAAAGAGCAAGGAAAATCAATTGACGACTACAGAAAATTGATGAGTGCAGGCTTCTCTGAGGCTTATCGCATATTAAAGCCTGGCCGATGGATGACTGTCGAATTCTCCAACACTCAGGCGTCTGTTTGGAACGCAATTCAGACGGCACTACAAGAAGCCGGCTTTGTCGTTGCTAATGTTTCAGCGATCGACAAGAAAAAGGGTAGCTTCAAAGCAGTCACTACGACTACTGCAGTGAAGCAAGATTTGATTATCAGCGCTTACAAGCCCAATGGAGGGCTTGAAGATCGTTTTACTGCCAATCTCAATAGTGAAGAGTCTGCTTGGGATTTCGTCAGGACACACCTGGGTTATTTGCCAATAGTCAAATTTCGAGTCGGCGAACTAGAGTTTATTGTTGAACGTGACCCGCGCATTATCTTTGATCGAATGGTCGCTTGGTTTGTACGACACAACACGCCAGTACCCATGTCATCTCATGAGTTCCAGTCCGGGCTCATGCAGCGCTTCGTCGAGCGTGACGGTATGGTGTTTCTGCCGGATCAGGTGGCTGAGTACGACAAGAAGCGGCTGCAAGTTGCCGTCGCGCCGCAGATGGAGATGTTTGTCTCTGACGAGCGAAGCGCGATCGACTGGCTGTCAGATTTCCTGAAGCGTCGCCCATCGACTTACCAAGAAGTCAGCCCGGAATTCATGGGGCAGCTTGGCGCAGGCTGGAAAAAGCACGAGACCAAGCCCGAGCTGTCAGCGTTGCTAGAGGACAACTTCCTGAAGTACGAGGGTACAGGTGAGGTGCCCAGCCAAATCCACAGCTACCTCTCGACCAATCACCGGGATCTTCGTGGGCTAGAAAAGAACAGTCCTGCATTAGTGGCCAAGGCCAAGGATCGTTGGTACGTGCCCGACCCAAACAAAGCGCAGGACCTGGAGAAGAAGCGCGAGAAGGCATTGCTCAAAGAGTTCGACGCCTATCGATCGTTGACAGGCCGCAAGATTAAGGAGTCGCGTCTCGAGGTGCTGCGTGCAGGCTTCCGCGCGGCGTGGGCGAACAAAGACTACGCGACGATCATCAGCATCGCCGACAAACTGCCTGATGCTACATTGCAAGAGGATGAGAAGCTGCTCACCCTCTATGACCTCGCGCTAACTCGTACCGAAGACGGGATCTGATCGTGGCCGGTAGCGGATTCATAATCGGCGATTGGTGCTGGTTCACCCGGCAGGCATCACCGTGCCGAGTGATCGAGCGGCAGGACATGTGGGGCGAGGTTGCCTACCGCGTGTGGCTGCCGGCCAAGGACGCGGTGGTGCGTGCGCGGGCGGTGGATCTGGCTCCGCTGGAAAGCGTGCATCCGAGTGTGGAGCAGATCCTGCACGCCACGGCGGCGGCCAAGCTGCTGGACGCGCTGGAGGACAACCTGCTGCTGGCGCCGATCCAATCTAGTGTTGTGCCTCTGCCGCACCAGCTCTACGCTCTGCACCGCGCGGTAAGCCGTGATCGCATTCGCTACCTGCTGGCAGACGAGGTGGGCCTCGGCAAGACCATCGAAGCAGGCTTAGTGCTGCGCGAGTTGAAATTGCGTGGTCGGGTGAAGCGAATCCTAGTGGTGGCGCCAAAAGGGCTGGTGCGCCAATGGCAGGCCGAAATGCACCTGCACTTCGGCGAGAAGTTGCAATTCATCGAACCGTCCGAGCTTGCGGCCTTCCGCCAGTGGCGCAGCGGCGGTGCGGGCGAGGAAGAAAACTTGTGGCGTATGCACGACCAGGTGATCTGCTCACTTGATTCGGTCAAACCCATGGAGAGCCGTCGCGGTTGGAGCTTGGAGCAGCTGAATACCTACAATCGCGAGCGATTCGAGGACTTGATCTCCGCGTCGTGGGATCTGGTCATTATCGATGAGGCCCACCGTATGGGCGGCAGCACCGAACAGGTCGCTCGCTACAAGCTGGGCGCTGCGTTGGCGGAAGCATCGCCCTATCTCTTGCTGCTGTCGGCCACGCCACACCAGGGCAAAACCGACCAGTTCATGCGCTTAATGCAGTTGTTGGACCGGGAGGCATTTCCGGACGAAAGCAGCGTTAACCGTGACCGGGTGCGACCATTCGTTATCCGCACAGAGAAGCGACTGTCGATCAATGCCGAAGGCCAGCCTCTGTTTAAGCCGCGCGTCACGCGGCTTCAGGCTGTCGCATGGCAGGCGCGGCATGGCTCGCAGCAGCGCCTGTACGAGGCGGTGACCGACTACGTTCGCCACGGTTACAACCAGGCGATGGCAGCCAAGCAGCGTCACATAGGCTTCTTGATGATATTGATGCAGCGGTTGGTGACGTCGAGTACCGCAGCCATCCGCACTACGCTGGAGAGGCGGCAGGTTCTACTCGATACAGCACAGCCCCAAGCGAACCTATTCGAGAACGCCAGCCAGGACGAGTGGGCAGATCTTGATGGGCAATCTCAGGTGGATCTGGCCATGCAATCCAGTGGCTGGGAGTTGGAGAAGTCCGAAGTCGAGATGCTGCTGGATCTGGCTCGCGAAACCGAAGCCGCAGGCACCGATGCTAAGGCCGAGGCGTTGCTGGAGCTGATCTACAAGCTGCAACAGGAAGAAGGAGACCCAGCGCTTAAGGTGCTTATTTTCACTGAGTTCGTACCTACCCAAGCGATGCTGGCCGATTTTCTTTTGAGTCGTGGTTTCTCGGTGGCGACGCTCAACGGCAGCATGGATCTGGAAGCCCGCACTCGCGCTCAGCAGGTGTTCTCCAAGGATGTGCGTGTGCTGATTTCAACAGATGCCGGCGGCGAAGGTTTGAACCTTCAGTTCTGCCACGTCATCGTCAACTTCGACATGCCGTGGAACCCGATGCGGATTGAGCAGCGTATTGGCCGCGTCGACCGTATCGGTCAGCACCATGTGGTGCGGGCTATCAACTTCGTACTGGAAGATACGGTCGAACACCGTGTGCGTCAGGTATTGGAGGCAAAGCTCGAGATCATCGCGCAGGAGTTTGGCGTCGACAAGGCGGCCGACGTTATGGACTCGGTCGAGGCCGATCCGATCTTCGACGAGTTGTTCTTGCATGGCCTGCAGAACCCGGATGCGATCGAGCAGGAATGCGACGCCGTGGTTTCGCAGCTGCGATCCGCGCTGGCAGAGTCGAAGCAGAACAGCGATCTGCTGACAACGGAGCACGATCTAGACGCGGACGACGCTCGCAAATGGCGTGATCATCCGGCCCAGTTCTGGCTGGAACGTGCCATCACCAATGGGTTGGCCGCACGCGGTGGTTCAGCCGCCAAGGTTGGTAGTGCCTGGCGGGTTAATTGGGTGGACGAAAGCGAATCCAAACAGGCTTGTTTCGACGCCCGCACGGCGGACGAAAATCCGGAATTCGAATGGATCACGATGGAGGACCCTCGCGCCCGGGCTGTGATCTGTGAGCTGCCTCGCTTTGTCGTCGGCCAGCCGCTGCCGGTGATCCGCGTGACCGGCTTGCCGGATTCGGTTCGCGGCATCTGGTCGCTGTGGGAAATCAGCTTGGCAGCTGAAGGTCTGAGCCGGAAGCGCTTCTTACCGGTGTTCATCAACGAGGAAGGTCGGCCCTTCGTACCGACAGCCAAACGCGTATGGGATCTACTGCTGACGGAAATGGTGGACGTACATGCCTTGACGTGTGCTGAGGAGTCTGTGACGCGGTTTGCGGCATCGCATGCGGCCGCCAGCACTCAAGGTGAGCTGATCTTTACCGAGCTGGTGAATGAACACCGTGCCCGACTGAAGGAGGAACGCGAGCGTGCGGTGTATGCATTCGAGGCGCGAAGTCAGGCGATCGGGCGTATCGGCTTGCCAGCCGTGCGCGAACATCGGCGCAAGCGACTGCAGCAAGAACACGATGCACGCATGACGGCCTTAGATAATATGGGTGCCTGCGTGCCGGATTTAAATGCCGTGATGATGGTGCGCGTCTCCAGCGATGTGATGCCCGGAGCGAACATGACGAAAGAGCGTGTGGCATGAGCCAGTGGTCAGAACGTATTCTCAGCCACTTCACGGCCGACCTCACCCGTTTGTGGGTGGCCTGCGACCCGGACGACGTGCTGCTCGACGAGAAGCTGTTGTCCGAACTGCGCGACCGGGGCTTCGAGATGATGCTCTACGAAGACCCGTTTGCTTTCCGTGCGGAGTTCGAGGAACGTTACCGCGCCGCATGGGATCGGGGTGAACAAGGGCCCGCGCCTTCGCTGGTGCTGCATCTGCGTAGAGCAGATGCGAATGAGTTGCCGTGGGATGTTGTTCACCACGGGCGTGTGGTTCGGCTCAGTCTTGCCGAGCTTTTCCCCAGGCTGGCGTACAGCGCGGTGCAGCAGGTCGAGCAGGAGCATTTTGCCGGGTTGTTTCATGCTCATCAGACCGAGTTGCAGACAGCGCGTAGCGAGAACGAGTCGAAGGACTTCATCCTCGAACATGTCTATCAACTGACGCCGCGATCCATTCGCAACCCGGTGGACTTCTGGCGCGAGCTGCTGCGGATGCACTTCGCCAACCGTTCCTTGCCTCCGCTGTTTGCGCAGCATGCGGCGGGCATCATTCAAGGCAAGGGGTTGTTCACGGATCAGCCCGTCGCTACATGGCTGGCGTCCAAGAATGCCCTGCTGCGGGTAGTGCAGGAAGCGTGGTGCCGCTATCTGAAGACCCTGGGACTCGATGGCTCGCGTATAGAGGAACAGTCCCCACCACACTACGTAGCCAAGATCGAGATTCCGTTCGTCCACTCCGATGTGCAGGTGCTGGTCGATTCCATGTTTCTCGACGGCAGCCTGCATCCGGTGGCAGTGCACAGTGTTCCCTCAGGGATGCCAAGTTGGATCACCGCCGGCGTTGTCCAGGACCACACGGCACTACAGGCTTTGGTGCTCAAAAGCATCGACAGTCTGATCGAAGCACTGCCCACAGCAACCGCGTCCCACAAGGACTGGAGTGAATTTGCTAAGCGCTACGGCGAGATTCTGGCTCGCACACACGTTTTGCCAGGTACCCCTGGCAGCGGATATCTTCTTACCATTCGCGATCGCATTAAGATCTTGCAGACGCAATCGGACGATCGACTTCAAGCGTGGGTCACAGCCAAGCATTATGCGGACTTGATACTGCAGCCCGTCACGAAGGGGCCGGTGATGGTGCACCACGTACCGCGCTTTTTACGCCATCGACGGTCCGCAGGTGAGTCCAAGGTGGCCTTGCTGGTGTTCGATGGGCTGGCCTTCGATCAATGGGTACAGATCCGAGAAAGCCTGGCTACTACAACCAAATATTTCGCGTTCGACGAAGGAACCGTATTCGCATGGCTGCCCACCGTTACATCGGTGTCGCGGCAGGCACTGTTCTCGGGCCTAAAGCCGCGTGAATTCGACGACTCGATCGACCGGACGGACAAGGAAGAATCGTTATGGAAGATGTTCTGGCAAAACGAAGACGTCCGCTCTAGTGAGGTGATGTATCGACGGGCGTTACGTCATATAGATCAACTTGATGCGCTAGAAGTAGATCTGACCGAGAGGCGTCCAAATGTGGTGGGTCTAGTCATTGACGAGGTTGATGAGCGGCTGCACAAGGAGCGGTCTAAGAAAGACGTAGCTATGTGGATTGACAACTGGCTCGTGACGGGCTTTGTTGATCGACTTTTCTCGTTGCTGCTGGACAGGGGGTACCATGTCTACGTCACAGCAGACCACGGGAACGTTGAGGCTATCGGAGTCGGTCGGCCCAATCAGGGCGTGATTGCAGAGACACGCGGCGAGCGCGTGCGGATCTATCGGAGTGAATCTTTACTGGCCGATTCCGCTGCGGCATATCCCAGCACCGTCAGGTTGGAGATAGCTGGACTGCCCGCGAACTTCATTCCTCTATTCGCCGCCGGGCGAACCGCCTTTGTGCCGGAAGGCGAGCAGGTAGTGGTCCACGGCGGAGTATCGATCGAGGAGTTGATTGTGCCATTTGTGAAAGTTAGTTATGGGATCTAAATTTAATGAGCTCCTCAGCCCCTAAAATCGGATTTGATAGATTTGTCCACCTCGATTGGGTGGCCGTTGCGTTGACAGTAAGCAGCGGTGTCGCGCCTCTGGATATGCTGAGCGAGCTTCTCGAATCGTCTTGCCTTGGCAAAGAGGCTCGCGCAAAAACGCAAACTAAGCTGAATGCGCTGTGCCTGCAGCCTAGGCCTGAGCTGGGGGAGTTCATCGATCGCGGGCGCTGCCTGGTGAGGGACAGCAATCAGTCAAATGCTGTGCTTGTTTTTGCTTGGGGCGCTGCGATTGCCACATACCCATTCTTTGGCAAAATTGCAGAGGTCGTCGGTAGGCTGACATTGCTTCAGGGTGACTGCTCTGTTTCGGAAATTCATCGCCGCATGAGTGAAGTGTACGGTGATCGCGAAATCACCAAGCGGGCAACCCAAGCTGTATTGCAAACCGTGGCGAACTGGGGCGTGTTGGAGCGTGTGGAGAAGGCACGGAGGCTCATACGTCTCGCTCCAACCGAAATTCAAAATGAAGAATTTACCGCTTGGCTCATCGAAGCGGGTGTTCGCTATCTCGGTAAGCCGGCTTTGGTATCTAGCTTGCAAACTCTGCCTGTGCTGTTTCCATTCACCCTGACGCAGCCTTTAGGATATGTGGTTTCGAACAGCGTTGACCTCAGTCTTCGGTCGGAAGGGCCGAGTAACCAGTTCGTTGCATTGCGGGAGAAAATTGATTTCTAATGTCACAGCCAATGATTCGGAATTTTTATTCCGTAGTTTTTCGACACAGTTCTGAGTGTGCCGACGATCTCTCCATGGCGAGATTGATCATTTGGGCGCCAGTTTACGCGGCGCTCCAATAGGTTTTTCAGCTCAACCAGGTTGTACATACCTAGGCGGTGAAAATTGCCCCAACTGGGTATGCCGAACAGATTGTAGATCGTCACGGTTGCATCACGTTCGCTGGCCAGGCGCTTATCACCTGCTATCTTCTCGGCTGCATCTTCGGCTTCATCGCGGTCGTCGTAGGTGTTGAGCAGTTTCATCGCCAGTTTACATTAGAAAATTTTGATTGGTGAATTCTGCCTGAGCGGCACGAAAAGAGCACCAACTGACTTTCTTAAGGACGAGACGTATGTCTGCGGTCTCCCTAGATCATCCTCCACGTGTCGAGACTCTTCTGGGAGCTTTTGTACGCGTTTGATTTTAGGCCATACGCAATCTGGTTCTTGCCCAATGTCAAATAAGGTCATCATGTCACCTCAACCCTAGCGAGTTGGCAGCGTGTCGCTGGCGCCCAGCCGCTTCCAGACCAATGACGCAGTTAGTCGATAGTAATAGCGGCTGGCATCTGAGTGGTCTCTAAGATGGTGTGTTAGAAACCAGCGTATGTGCTTGAATTGCCACGTCCAGGGATTGTCCCGTTGCCAGCGCTGTTGGATAGCCGCTTGCATGATTCGGGCTTGCCGTAGGTGCCGATCCTGCGTGGCCTGCGAGCCTGTCAGTACACCCCCTAAAAACAACGCCATATCGAACGGTTTTGTCATGATCGACCTCCAACGTAGGCCGAAACCACATCGATCCGGTTATGCCCGAGCTCAAGGCTGATCTGTTGCCGCGCCTGTTGATCGAGGTCGCGGTCAATGCGATAGCAGTGGCCACCATTGACTGGTGCCGCATGGCCAGTGAGCTGTTCGTAACGCTCGCAGGCGTAGGCCGCGCGCAGTTCATGAAAACCCTTCAGTCCGTGTTCATGCAGCGTTTCGCGGGCAGGGAGCACGGTCTGTTGCAGGAATGCGGCGTAGCTTTCGTCGCGGACCAGCAAGTTGCGGCTGCCGGTTGGCGATGCCTGACGAGCCAACTGCAGGGCCGCTTTCACCGCTTCATTGGCCTCGATCCATCGCGGCGCTGACGCCCCTGAGCGGCCGCCTTTGGTGCCGTCCTGGATGTTGATGCGGCCTAAGTGTTCGGCTTCGCGTTGCAGTCGTGGCAGGTCAGCCAGGATCGCTTCGCGCAGGCGCATACCGGTTGTTCGGGCCAACAAGACAATCGCGGCCACACGCTCGTGTTGCTGTTCGCTCAGTACCTCAATCACTCGCCGCACCTGTTGGCGGTCTTGGCCATCCGGCACACGGGTGCGTACGCTCGAGCGCTGTTGTCCCAACGCCTGACTCGGGCTGGCGATCCTCACGTCCTGATCACCGCGCAGCGCCGCGAGGGCACGGTTGACGCTGCTCAGGCGGTTCTGCGCGGTCGCGATGCAGAGTTCACCTTGCTGGATCTGCTGGCGCAGGTAAGCAGCGTAGTCTTGCAGCGTCCGTCGATCGATCTGGCGCGCATCGTTGTAACCGGGACCGTCCTCTGACCGACACCAACGCACGAATGCTTGCCAGCGATCGCTATGAGCTTTGACCGTGGCGAAGTGGCCGCCGCCAAACAAATCCTTTAGCGCTTGTGGGCCGGCGTAGCTCAGCTGGCGGCCATAGCCAAAGTTGCGACCATCACGCCGACCGACCAAGGCCATAGTCACCACCATTTTCGTTTGTTTGCAGAAAGAGCAGCAGGGCTTTCCAGTGGGGGCTGAGCCTGTCCACCTGCCGCCAGTGTGTCGGGCGGATCAGGAGGGCGTTCTCTTGGTGTTGCAGCAGTGCCCCTTCCTCACGCAGTTGCTCGATCAGCAGGGCGAGGAGGGCAGGGTCCAGGGGTGGGGTGGCGACTGCGGCGACAGTGGCGACAACCCGCGTCGTTTCTGGCCTGGCGCGTGGCGACAGGGTGGAGACAGAGGCGGCGACACACCGCGATTCTGGCTGCGGTTGATGTTGCGCCTGGTAGCGGCGCACCGCGTCATTGAGGCGAAACATGGCGGACCTCGAAGGTTCTTCCATCGCGGCTGTTCAGCCAGCGATGCGTGATCAGCTCGACCAATAAAGAGGCGGTATGGTCAGCGCTCTTGCGGGCAAAGCGAGGGCCGTTGCGATTGACGTCGCGGACGGTGAAGTGGGTCCAACCTTTCTGCGCTAACCAGCGCAGCAGTCGATCCGCTTCCTCGCGTCGGCTATTGACCGGCTCCTGTTCGGTCAGGCGCTGAATTTCGGCCAGGTAGTAATCCATCAGCGTGGAGGCGCGCTGGATGTGTGCTTCCTCCAACGCACTGGCCTCTTCAACCATGGCCAGCACGCCCGAAATACGCAGTACATTCGCCGCGGCCTTGCTCGCGACAGGCTGGACGCCGGCTAGCTCGCCGAACTCGCCAGACTGGCACTCGATGGTGTCGTGAATATCAATCCAGGCACGACGGGCACGGGGAGTCAGCTCCAGCGTGGCGGGATTGAGTGATCCATCCCGGTGAAGCGACCAGGGCTTTTGCAGCATGGCGGTGATCCGCTGTTGGTAGCGCTGGACTTTGTCATCTCGGGTCAGGTCGATGGCCTTGTAGAGTCGCTGGCCGGCCAGGCGCTCAGGCCAACTGATCAGACAACGGCCGAGGATGCCTTGGCCATTGATCACCGGGTCTTTGAACAGTTGGTTGGCCAGGTAGGGCTGCAGCATCAGATGCAGGCTGAGGCGGCGATCATAGGCGCGCAGGCTTTCTCCGGCCATGGAACGCGCCCGGTCGATCGGGCTGCCATCCCACAGTGTCGACAAGGTGGTGATCGCCTTGAGCAGGTTCTCTTTGCTCATGGTGCTGCCGCCCAAGAACTGGCCACCTTCATCATTGAACAAGCCCATGCTGGGCAAACCATGGCACAGACTTTTAACCAGGGCCTCGATAGTGGGCTCGGCAATGATCAGTCTCGGCGGTACCGGCTCGGATACTTCGCTGCCTTCCGCCTTCGAGGGTTTCTTTGAGGTTTCGGGTTTGGCCATGATGCTGGTAGCGGCGCGATAGGCTTTGAGCTTTTCCGCATACAGGGTCCACTGCTGTCGTTCCCAGTCGCGCGCCGCCTTCAGTGCCAGGTGATCCACCGCGCTTTTGCGATCGCCCGAAGACGCCACCGTCAGTAGGTAGAGGGACAGCGGATAGGTTCGGCCGTCGAGTTGGACATTGGCATGGCCCTGGCTCACCAGAGCCGCGCTGGCCAGCACCGATTGTGCAGCCATAGCGCTGGGCACGCCGATCACCTCGGCCAGTTGTTCGACCGCAGGGCCCAACAGATCCCCGAGTGCTTCGACCGGGTAGGGCAGTGGCGCCTGCTGGTATTCCAGCAATGGTTGTGGTGGCTCGAACGCTTCGCACAGTTGCATCGCTATTCTCCTGAGATTATCGACTTCGTCCTCACTCATCCCGCCACGGTTGTTGAGTGTTATCAGGGATTAAGGCCCCTGCGACCTGTGAGGTTTGTCCACTCACGCGGGACTGACGGCTCCTTACGACCGGGAGCTTGGGCATCTCATGATCTGGCCTCCTGTACACCGATAGCGGTGGGCGGGTGGAGGCTGCACTGGCTGACGAGACCGGTGCCGCGAGATCCTGAGTCGGGTGAAGGCAGCGAGGTGATGACCGGGGCATGCCTGACTGTCAGTCAGGTGCAGTCCATTTCATGGGCTGCGGCACCATCATCGGCATCGCTGTGGTGAGTGAGCATTCGGTGTTTGTCATGCCGATTGTCACTAGGGGGAAAGCCGCAAAGGCCCGTGCGAGCAGGGCTGCAGCAGTGTGATATGAGCCCGTCTCTTTAGGGGGCAAAGAGACGGGCAAAAGGTTGGCGCAAGAAATAGCCAAGCGGATAAGTTGCTGCAGAGCAGCCAGGGGGGATGAGTTGCCGCAGTGGGCATACTGGAAGAAGTGGCATCCATCACATCGCTGTGACCGTGCGAGCCGCCGGACGCTAATCGCACTTGGGGGGGAACCACCACGGTGTGGCGTAGCCTCAAAGGTTCGGGCCACCTGGGAACTGCCAAGGGCAGTGTTTTGAGGCTTCTTTCTATCGTCCGCGTATGGTTGGGTCAACAGGATTGCGCTCAGTCGACTGTGTCAACCAGCGGTGTTGGAAGGCTTTGGTCGTGGGTGGTGTTGGATGGATGATTGGCCGTTCGTCGAATTTTAAATGTGAGCCCCTGAGCATGGGAATGCCGAGCCTTCCCATGCTCAGGGGCTTGGCCGGAGGAGAGCAGGCATGCAGGAGGTTTGGCGACAGTCGCCACTTCTGTCGCCATGCCGCACACCACGGATTACGCGGGTTGTCGCCTGTGTCGCCGCTGTCGCCAAGGGAAGAGAATCTTTGCCCCATACTAATCAGGTTATGGTGATTGAAGAGCTTGTGCGGGTTGGAAATAAGTAATTCCTAAAGCACGGTTCCCACACCCGGTGGTGTCATCTCATGCCGTCCATCAATCCCGTATCGACGGCAACCTCACTAATAAAATTTCCAAGTTTATTAATTAAGGTCAGACTGCTGCTAAACATTTGGCAGCAGTCTGATCTTACGCTTAAATTTGGCGAAGGTGATTCAGGTGTGGAGCAGCTAAGTCGATAAAGATATTACGCCAGCGCTCCGGCAAGTCAGCAAATGCGTCGGGCCAGTTTTCTTGGATGTGTTTGTAAGCCTTAAATGGTTTTTCAGATGCCGGGGAAGCGTAACCCAATATATCCTCGACGCATTCCTCTAACATGATCCTCCGATCTGCTCCACATGCAGCCAAAATGGGTTCATTCATGATCACCGCTCCGGGAGTGTCCGCATCCCGATCGTGCATGATGATGTAGTTCATGCCTAGAGCATTCATATACTTCGCTATGGAGATTAAAACAGGCTTGCCACGAGCGCGGAGGACCTCACAGTTTCCTATGAATCTTGATTTGTCAATCATCCCTAGTCTTTTAACTGTTTCCCTTACGATGACCTCTTCCGTATCACCCTCGACAAATATGCATTTCTTAGTGAAGAAGATGCGAGAAATATAATCGTCCGTTTTTAAAAGCATCTTCAGGTTTTGTTTTTCATCAGCGGCCAATTCTTCGAATGCTTGCTCTAAATTGAAGGAGCTGCATGTTGTAAATTCGTCATTGGTAAACGAGAATTTTGTTAGGCTCATGCTTTTCTCTGAGCCCAGATTTATCATGAAGGGAGAGTGGGTTGTGGCTACTATCTGGAAGTTGGGGCCGGCTAATTCATAAAGTATATCTCGCATCTGGTTGGCGGCAGCAGGGTGCAGATATATTTCCGGCTCTTCAAAGCAGAAGATTGTAGCTCTAGGAGTATCAGTTCGACGATTTACAAAACCCTGCACATATCTGAGCAGTTGGAACGCCGTAGCGCGTATCATTCCATGTCCTTGGTACGCAACAGTGGTTCGTACGTTGCTTTTCATTTCAATATTGAATTGAGGTTTTATAGCTTTTTCAGGCTGATCGAGAGACGCGCTAAGATGGATGGATGACTCAGGGAAAAGGCTATGTGTCATAGTATTAAGGTCAGTGATAAGCCTACCAAAATCAGTATCGCTATCGTTCGGGTTTAACTCCTTGGCTAACTCGGTCAAAAAGGTTTGAGCTTGGTTGTAATTTTCAGAGCCCTGACGCACTGTATCAAACAGCTCTCCAAGCGTCTTGAAAAGCGCTCCCGAAGGATGGGTGAGTTGGGTGATGCACGACTCTGCTGGAATGATTACAATTTTTGGAAGCTTTGATAAGACATTGCCGGGTATTCCTCCAGGGTTTTCCACCCAAACAGGTTCTTGAGCTGTATCAGCGTCCCAGTAACTAGGTAAGTCAGTGAGGAGGTTCTTAACAGCTGCATGGCTTAGCAGCTTGCTTAAGTTCGCCTCTCCAAAATGGTCACGAAGAAAAATATCAGTAAAGTCCTCTCCGACAAGATCCTCTACTTTTCTGCAGTCGACGTAACGTACATTGACAGTGCGGGGGTATTCCATGAGGAAAACTTTAGGCTTGGAGTGTTCGATGCTCCACTTTTTCTTATAGATGATTTTCTTGTTTGTTTCTCCGGGCAAAGGAGCTTCGTGGGTGATGACGCGCCCTTTGAAGCCAAGCCACCCATCAGAATCCTCTGGAAGATTTCGATACTCGGCTACAATTTCAATTTCGGTTTCCCGCCGATAGTCTTCAGTTTCAGGGATAAACGTTTTCGAATAATCGTCGAGGGACACATCACTAGTTTTGTGTAGGTAATCAAGCGCTGCAAATACGCTGGATTTCCCGGCATTATTTGGCCCTATCAGAAAGGTAGTATCTCGAAATTTGATTTTACAGTCTTTGAGCTTGCGGAAATTTTTGATATCAACTTCATGTAAACGCATGTACAGCTTCCTTGTCTAACGTTTAATAGCAGGTGATGAATCTGCGTACGACTGAATGCTCCGACGTTGATGCGAAAGCAAAAAACCTTACGTTCCGCAAGCCTAGTACTGAATTCTGGGTTTTCCACGTTCTCTAGACATCTTCGGACGGTGCTTTGGTGGACCCAGTCGAGAGTGTCCAGTCCGCTCCGTTCCCAGCGCGTTGGTCGGGCTCGGCACTTTTAAATATTGATGAATGCTCAGCGTATCGGCACGACGTTGCGGTCTCTGGTTTGATTGATCGCAGATGCCAGCAGACTACCCGTGGCCGCATTCTGGATGTGCTCACTCCACCAAGCCATCATCGGACGCCGGCGCTCGATGTAGTCAGCTCGGTTGTAAGCGCTTCGGACTTCGTCCTTGTCGACATGCGCCAGCGCGACTTCGATCAGCTCCGGATCCCACCCATGCTCGTTCAGGATGGTGCTGGCCATGGAGCGCATGCCGTGGCTGACCAAGCGGTCCTGGAAGCCCATGCGTTTCAACGCCATGTTGGCGGTCTGGCTATTGGCGTGGGTGCGCGGGTTTCTATCTGCCGGGAACACGTATTCCCTGTGGCCGCTGTGGGGTTTGAGCGCCTCCAGTAACGCGAGTGCCTGTTCGGTCAGCGGGATGGTGTGCGGACGACGCTTTTTCATACGCTCCGGCGGGATGGTCCAGATGCGTTTGTCGAAGTCGATGTCTGCCCAGCGGGTGGTCGCCGCTTCGGCAGGACGGGTCATGGTGTGCAGTTGCCATTCGATCAGGCAGCGGGTGATCCGCTTGATGCTGGCGTTCGCAATTTCGATCATGAGCTCGGAAAGCTCATCGGGTCGTAGCGCGGCCATGTTCTGTTTTTTGGGCTTCTTGAATACCGCCCGAATGCCACTGAGAGGGTTAGCGAAAATCAGCCCGGAGTTTACCCCGTAGGTCATGATCTCGTTGAGCCGTTGGCTCAATCGCTTCACTGTCTCGAGGCTGCCTTTGGCCTCGATTGGGCGAAGCAGTTCGATGACCATTGGTGCGGTAATTTTCGAGAGCGACGTTGTTTTCAGGTCTGGAAATACATGCAGCGTGAGCGATCGCCAAATGTCTTCGGCGTACGCCGGCGTGACGGAGTCCTTCTTCAGCTCAAACCAGGCGGTGGCCACGTTCTCGAACGTATGTTCCGTCTCCGCTCGTTTGGCTTCGTCCTGTGCATTGCGTTGCACCTTGGGATCAATGCCTTGTGCAAGCAGTTCGCGCGCTTCCACCACTTTTTTCCTGGCGTTCGCTAGTGAGAGCTCTGGGTACGTGCCGAGCCCCATATTGATACGGTTCTTGGTTACCGGATCGCGGTAGTTGAAGTTCCACAGCATTGAGCCGTTGCTCCTGACCCGGAGCTGGAGGCCATCACCATCGCTGAGGACGTAATCTTTATCTTTCGCCTTGACTGCCTTGAGCTGGCGGTCGGAGAGACGGAGGGCTGGAGCAGGCATGAGAGCTACCTCTGACACCGTTCTGGTATTCCAAAAAATAGCACCGGATGCCTTGGAATACCATTTGGAATACAAAAAACGCTGGAACTCAAAAAACCTCGAAAGCCCCCAATATCCCTGAAACCCCCGTATTTACTGGATTTCAGGCACAAAAAAGACGTCCGTGGACGTCTTTAGATGATGAAATGGTGGAGCCGGGGGGATTTGAACCCCCGTCCGCCAGTACTCCGCTGTCGGTACTACATGCGTAGCCGTTTCTATTAAGTTAACCCTCAGCGACCCGAAGGGCAGGGTGCTTTGGGCGAGTTGTGTAAGTTTTAGCCGCTTCGTCCACAACGTACTGCACGGCGATTCTGTTCTATATGACAATCACTTTGGGTTTACAGACATCCCCTGGTGATTGCTGGACCCGAAGGTACCAGAAGCTCAGGGCTAAGGCTGCTTACGCAGCGAGAGCGAATTCCTGGCCGTAGTTTTCGTCATTGGCAACTATAAGAAGTTGCAACAGTGGATTTACGAGTTCTGTTACCAACTCGGCATGCACCTAAAGTTTCGCGACCGGCGTCGAATCCTAAACGGCCCCGTGCTTGTAACTCGTTGTTTCTTAGTGAGTGACAAGCCTGTGCAGTGTACGCCAAAACGTCAGCGAAGGCCAACCCGAAGGTTGGCCCTCTCGCTTACTGGCCGCCTTTCTCGCTGTTCTGCAGGTCTTGCAGGGCCTTGGAGGTGATTTCGATGCACTTCTTCTCGTCACCTGCGGCGTGGGCGGCCTTGGCCTGGGAGACGGCGGTGTCTATTTCGCCACTTTTACCGCTGGTGTCGGTGGCGAGCAGGGCTTTGCCGTTGTTGATTTTGTCCAGGTTGATCTGGCACAGGTCTTTGTCACTGGCGGCGAAAGCGGGGGAGGCGAGCATCGCAGCGGTCATGAACAAGCCAGCAAGAGCGGAACGCTTCATAGGGTGTCTCCTTGCGCAAAAGGGCTCGACGCTACTGGCGTGCAACCGCTGCCAGCGACATCACTGATGGGCCTCGTTTGTCGAGGCCTATGCAGATGACTGCGCCGGTGCGCCAGGGTTCGGTTTTTTTGCCGGGTCAGCGGGAGCGGGCGCGGGTGACGCGGTCTACCAGGTAGACCAGGCTGTGGTAGTCGATGCCGCCATGCTGGCTCAGGCCGATCTCGCAGGTGCGGCTGGTGGAGATGCCTTCGCTGCAATGTTGCACGGCGTCCTTGAGTGAGCGCAGGGCGTGGGCGTTGAGTTCCGGGGTGGTGAAGCCTTTGTCGCCGGCAAAGCCGCAGCAATGAATGCCTTCTGGGATCACCACGGTTTTTGCGCAGCGTCGTGCCAGTTCGATCAGGGCCTGGCTCTCGCCCAGGTGTTGGGTGCTGCAGGTGACGTGCACGGCGATGGGCGCTTCCTGGGGTGTGAAGTCGAGGCGGTCCATCAGGTGGGTGCGGATAAAGCGCACGGGGTCGTAGAGGTCCAGGCGCGTTTCTCCCAATTCTTGCACCAGGCGCAGGGTGCAGGGGCTGGTGTCGCAGTAGATCGGGTCGAGGCCGCCGCGGCTGGCGTGGAGCAGGGCGCCGATCAGTTCCTGGCGCTTGTGTTCGGCCTGCTCGGCGTAGCCTTTGGAGGCGAAGGGTTGGCCGCAGCAGAGGCTGTCCTGGTTGTCGGGGAAGACTACCTGGTAGCCGGCTTTTTCCAGCAACTGGCGGGTTTTGTCGTACAGCGACATTTGCTCTTTATCGCCGACTGCCGGGCCCATGGCGCGGGAGACGCAGGCGGCCAGGTAAACCACGCGTGGGCGCGCGTCCGTCACTGCCGGGCTGAAGCGGATGGCTTTTTCGGGCTGCGGCATGGCGTTGGTCCACTGCGGAATTTGCCCTTTGGACAGCTTGGTCAGTGTGCTCGAGAGCTTGGCCAGCCGTGGGGCGCCCAGCAGCATGCGTGCGCCATTGGCGACGTGCAGGGTAAAGCGCGCACCTTGCAGTGCGGTGGCGAAATGGCTGGCGAGCCAGTCGGCGGTTTTCGTACGGTCGGCTGCGCGGCTGCGCAGCTTTTTCACCAGGTCGCCGGTATTGATGCCTACAGGGCAACGTTGCGCGCATAAGCCGGTGGCGGCGCAGGTGTCGATGCCCTGGTAGTGGTAGGCCGCTTCCAGTTCGGTGGTGTCCACGCCTGCGCGTTTTTTGGCCTGGATGTCGCGCCAGATCACGATGCGCTGGCGCGGGCTCAGGGTCAGGCCTTTTGACGGGCACACCGGCTCGCAGAACCCGCATTCGATGCACTTATCCACAAGCTCATCGGCGGCGGGCAGGGGCTTGAGGTGTTTGAGGTGGATTTGCGGGTCTTCGCTGAGCACCACATCCGGGTTGAGGATGCCGTTAGGGTCGAGCAGGCGCTTGAGTTGCCACATCAGTTGATACGCGTCGCTGCCCCATTCCAGTTCGACGAAAGGGGCCATATTGCGGCCGGTGCCGTGTTCAGCCTTCAGCGAGCCACCGAACTCCACGGCCACCAGTTGCGCGACGTCGTCCATGAACGCTTGATAGCGTGCGACTTCTTCGCTGCTGTTGAAGCCTTGGGTGAACACAAAGTGCAGATTGCCTTCCAAGGCGTGTCCGAAAAGGATGGCTTCGTCGTAGTGATGTTTGTCGAACAGTGCGATCAAGCGGTTCACGCCAATCGCCAGTTGTTCGACCGGGAAGGTCACGTCTTCGATGATCACGGTGGTGCCGGTTTTGCGTACGGCGCCTACGGCGGGGAAGGTGTCCTTACGGATCGCCCACAGGCGGGCGTTTTCCAATGGGTCTTCGGTGAAGTCGACTTGTTTCTCCACGGGAAACGCCGCCAGGGACGCCATGATGCGCGTCAGTTGTTCGTGCAGCAGTGATGACGAAGCGGCGCGGGATTCGATCAGCAGTGCGCAGGCGTTTTCCGATAGGTGCTGTACGAAAGCAGGCATGCCCGGTTTGTCCTGCACCGAGCGCATGCTGCGTCGGTCCAGCAGTTCAACGGCGGAGACTGGCTGGGTTTTCAGCACGGTGACGGCGTTGCAGCAGGTTTCGACATCCGGGAAGACGATCAGCGCTGAGGCTTTGTTGGGGTGATCGATCACGGTGTCGTAGGTGACCGCACTGATAAACCCCAGGGTGCCCTCGGAGCCGACCAGCAGGTGGCTGAGGATATCCAGCGGGTCATCGAAATCCACCAAGGCATTGAGTGACAGGCCGGTGGTGTTCTTCAGTCGGTATTTGTAGCGGATCTTTGCCGCCAGCTCAGTATTTGCCCGTGTTTCGCGACCCAGCAGGGCCAGGCGTTCAAGCAGTGCACTATGTGACTGACGGAAGGCTTGCACGCTGGCGGCATCTTCGGTGTCCAGGCGGCTGCCATCGGCCAGCACCAGACGGATGCCCGCCAGGGTGTGGTAGGTGTTTTGCGCCGTGCCGCAGCACATGCCACTGGCGTTGTTGGCGACGATACCGCCGATCTTGCAAGCATTGATGGACGCAGGGTCCGGGCCGATCTTACGCCCGAACGGTGCGAGCCAGGCGTTGGCCTGGGCGCCGATCACGCCGGGTTGCAGGCGGATCTGGGTGCCTTGCCCGCGAATTTCGCGGTGATTCCAGTTGTCACCCAGCACGATCAGCACCGAGTCGCTGATGGCCTGGCCCGAGAGGCTGGTGCCTGCGGCACGGAAGGTCACCGGCACGCGGTCGCGCTGGGCCAGTTGCAGCAGGGTTACCACTTCGTCTTCTGACTCCACACGGATCACCAGCTGTGGGATCAGTCGGTAGAAGCTGGCGTCGGTGCCGAAGGCGAGGGTGGAAAGTGGATCGTCGAAGCGACGATCTTGCGGGATCAGTTGTGCGACGTCGCTCAGGAAAGCAGCAGGCAGGCTCATCGGTCCTCCAGAAATAGCAGACGCCGGAAGGGTGCCCCGGCGTCGATTCTTACCCTATTACGTGCAGGTCTCAGTGCACCAGCATACCGGTGAACCAGTACGCCTGCGCCAAGGTGATCAGCCCGACGATGGTGGCAAAAAACAGGCTGTGCTTGAGGGTAAAGCGGAACAGGTCGGATTCCTTGCCCACCAGGCCGGTGGCGGCGCAGGCCACGGCGATCGATTGCGGCGAGATCATTTTGCCGGTCACGCCACCGCTGGTGTTCGCGGCTACCAGCAGGGTGTCGTTGACGCCGATCTGGTGCGCGGTAGTGGCTTGCAGTGAGCTGAACAGGGCGTTGGATGAGGTATCGGAGCCTGTCAGGAAAACTCCCAACCAGCCAAGGAATGGCGAGAAGAACGGGAAGGCTGCACCGGTGCCCGCCAGAACCAGCGCCATGGTCGAGGACATGCCGGAGTAGTTGGTGACGAAGGCGAATGCCAGCACCATGCCGATGGACAGGATCGGCCAGCGCAGCTCAAAGAAGGTTTCTTTTAAAGTGGTAAGACCAGTTTTGATGTCGATTTTCAACACCAGCATGGAGACCAGTGCCGAGAAGAAGATCGCAGTGCCGGTGGCAGATATCGGGTCCAGCTTGAAGACGGCCGGGATGGCGGTGGGGTTGGTCACGATGGGCGCGACTTTAACCACCAGTTGATCCAGGTGCGGGATCGCGAAATTGAACACCCAGCCGTACATCGAGCCGCCCGCGGCGAACAGTGCCTTGAAGGGTTTGAGAGTCCAGACGGTCACCAGTACGGTGAGGATCAGGAACGGCGACCACGCCTTGAAAATTTGCCCCAGGCTGTAGGGCGAAACCACGGTGTTGCGTGGCAAGCCGAAGCCGCCGGCGCTGGAAGTGACCGCTACGCTGGAGGTGGCGCCGGCAATTTGTGCGCCTGCGGTGCGCTTGGGTTGCCAGACTTTCAGGAACAGCGTCAGGGCAATCAGGCTGGCGAGTGCCGAGGTGATGTCCGGCAGCTCTGGGCCAATGAAGTTCGAGGTGAAATATTGGGTGACGGCAAAGCTCAAGCCCGCCACCAAGGCTGCCGGCCAGGTTTCGCGAACGCCGCGCAGGCCGTCCATCATGAACACCAGCCAGAACGGCACGAACAACGACAGCAGCGGCAGTTGGCGGCCGGTCATGGCGCCAATCTTGAACGCATCAATACCGGTGACCTGGCCTGCGACAATGATCGGAATGCCTAATGCGCCGAAGGCCACAGGCGCGGTATTGGCGATCAGGCACAGGCCGGCGGCGTACAGCGGGTTGAAACCCAGGCCTACCAGCAGCGCGGCGGTGATCGCCACGGGCGCGCCAAAACCGGCCGCACCTTCCAGGAAGGCACCAAAGCAAAAACCGATCAGCAACACCTGCAAGCGCTGGTCGTCGGTGATCGACAAAACGGAGCTGCGGATGATTTCGAACTGGCCGCTCTTGACCGTCAATTTGTACAGGAATACCGCTGCGACGATGATCCAGGCGATGGGCCACAGGCCGTAGGCAAAGCCATAACCGGCTGCAGCCAGCGCCATGTCTACCGGCATCTGGAAGGCGAAAATGGCGACCAGGATCGACAGGGCCAGGGTGATGCTGCCGGCCACATGGCCTTTGAGGCGGAACACGGCCAGCGCCAGGAAGAAGAATACGATAGGAATGACGGCGGCCAGTGCGGACAGGCCGAGGCTGCCGAGTGGGCTGTAAAGCTGTTGCCAGGTTTGCATATGGGGTGGCCCCTGATTGTTGTTGTTTAGTGAGCTTGGGTAATTGGTAATACCAATTTACAATCGCTGTGGGCTAGATTAAGAGCCTGGGCAGGGGTGTGTCAATTTGCCGCCTGCGAAACTTTGGTCGTAGGTCGGGAGGCGGGGTGTTCTGATCGGCGAAATTGAAGGCGTTCTGATAGGTGCTGCCGGCACGTCGATAGGCCAGAATAGGGGCCCCGGCGAGTGGTCGGGATGGTGGAGAGTGAGTTATGGGGTTTGATCAGGTGCGTCAGCGCCGTTTGTCTGACGATATTGTCGAGCAGCTTGAGGGGATGATTCTCGAGGGCACGCTGAAGTCGGGCGAGCGCTTGCCGGCCGAGCGCGCGTTAGCCGAGCGCTTTGGTGTGTCGCGCCCGTCGTTGCGTGAGGCGATTCAGAAACTGGCGGCCAAGGGCTTGCTGGTCAGTCGCCAGGGCGGTGGCAACTATGTGGTGGACTCCCTGGGTTCGACCTTCAGCGATCCGCTGTTGCACTTGTTGGAAAGCAATCCCGAAGCGCAGCGCGATCTGCTGGAGTTTCGCCAGACCCTTGAGGCTTCGTGTGCTTATTACGCGGCGTTACGCGCCACGGAGGTTGACCGTGAACGGCTGACCGCAGCGTTTGAAGCGTTGCAGGATTGCTATGCGCGCGCCGACGAAGTGAGCCGAGTGGAGGAGGGTGCTGCGGATGCAAGGTTTCACTTGGCGATTGCCGAAGCCAGTCATAACGCCGTGTTGCTGCACACCATTCGCGGGCTGTTCGACCTGCTCAAGCGTAACGTGGTGACGAATATTGGTGGCATGTACCAGCAGCGTACCGAGACCCGCGACATGCTGATCAATCAGCATCGGGACTTGTACCTGGCCATCATCGAGGGGCGGGCCGAGCAGGCGCGCGAAGTCTCGACACGGCATCTGTTGTATGTGCAGGAGGTGTTGGAGGAGGTGCGTCAGGAGGTTCAGCGTGTGGCTCGGGCGGAGCGACGTAAAGGGATGTAGCCCGCCTGGGCTACACCGTCACAAGGATTATTCTTCCTTGCCCTTGTTGCGCACGGCGCGATGCAGCTCGCGATTGGAATCGCGCTCGCGTTCGGTGTCGCGCTTGTCGTATTCCTTCTTGCCCTTGCCCAATGCGATCTCGCATTTGACCAGGTGCTTGCTCCAGTACCAGGACAAGCAGACGCACGCGTAGCCTTTTTGCTGCACGGCTGCGGCGAGTTTTTCGAGCTCGCGGGCATTGAGCAACAACTTGCGCGTACGCACCGGGTCGGCAATCACGTGGGTGCTCGCGGTGGTCAGCGGAGTGATATGACTGCCAAGCAGCCATGCCTCGCCATCCTTGAGCAGCACATAACTGTCGACCAGCTGCAGTTTGCTGGCACGCAGACTTTTTACTTCCCAGCCGGCCAGGACCAGACCAGCCTCGAACCGATGTTCGATGAAGTAATCGTGTCGCGCTTTTTTATTTTGCGCGATGGTCCCTGTGGGGTGTTTCTTTTGTTTAGCCATAGGGGCGGCATTATAGGGAGTTGCGAGCGTGTCGGCTACGGTCAACCTGTGTGCTTGAGCGAGTTGGACGAATCCCGGACAATGCGGGCAGTTCTTTGGTTTTTTTCTCTCGCGGATTGGGCTGTTCTTTCGCGATGTTTGCCTTAAGCAGTGGAAGTAACGCTCACATGACGACGCATATTCAACGTTCGGCCCTGTTGCCCTATCCGGCGCAGGCGCTCTATGACCTGGTCAACGACGTGGCGCGTTACCCGGAGTTTCTGCCTTGGTGCTCGACGGCCGAGGTTCTGGAGAGCAGTGACGAGCACATGGTTGCCAGTGTGGGGGTGGCCAAAGGCGGCCTCAGCCAGCATTTTGTGACGCGTAATGTGCTGGTGCCGGGCCAGTCCATCGAAATGAACCTGCAGGAAGGGCCGTTCACCCAACTGCACGGTGTGTGGGTGTTCAAGGCGCTGACGGACAAGGCCTGCAAGATCAGCCTGGATCTTTCGTTTGATTATGCCGGGCCGATTGTTCGTGCGACGTTGGGGCCTTTGTTCAATCAGGCAGCCAATACCCTGGTGGACGCGTTCTGTCAGCGCGCCAAGCAACTGCATGGTTGAGATTGAGGTGGTGTTCGCCGCTGAGGATCGCCAGGTGTTGCTGGGGGTAAAGGTGGCTGAAGGCACTAGTTTGCGCGAGGCGGTGCGGGCGTCGGGAATAGCGGCGCATTTTCCTGACGTTGATCTGGCTGATTGCCCGCTGGGTATATTTGGCAAGGTTGTCGTGGATGCCGGGGCGCGTTGCGTACAAGCGGGCGACCGTATTGAGATCTACCGGCCTTTGCTGGCCGACCCTAAAGAGGTACGCAGGTTGCGCGCAGCCAAGGCGGCATTGGCCAGGCAAACGAATTCTTGAGCTTGCCAAATGGCAGCCTAGCTATCTGGAGCGCCGCGATCCAACTGTGGGAGCTGGCTTGCCTGCGATGACGCCCTGATAGCCGGCGCATATCTACCTGATGCCCACGATCCAAATGTGGAAGGGGGGCGGTCCCGATAACGGATATGTACTCGATCTGATCCAGAATCCTGGTCGACTGTCAGATCGCTCACAGGCAAGCCAGCTCCCACAGGTTCAGCGTCGCACCAAGGTTATGTAGATGCCTATGTAAATGGCAGGCAACAAAAAGCCCGGCATGCCGGGCTTTTTATCGAGCGCAAAATTATTGCGGGCTGGTGTCCAGAGGCTCAGGCGTCGGGACGGGCACGGTTTCCACGTTGTCGATGTCTTTCTGGATGGTGTCCAGCAACGAACCAGGCTTGGCCGGTACCTCGGATTTTGGTTTTTCAGCTTCCTGCGTAGGTGCGGTCACGTTGGTGCCGCTGTCCTTGCCCAGCAAGGCTTCATCGCGGCTTACGCCGGGCATGAAGTCGCCGGACAGGCTCACGAGCTGGTCATTGCCATTGAAGATGACACTGACGCGCTCCTGCTGGCGTTCACCGCCACCAGGCTGCAGGCTGTAGAGATAATCCCAGCGATCGGCATGGAAAGTGTCGGTCAGCAGGGGATTACCCATGATAAACCGTACTTGCCGTCGGGTCATTCCCGGGCGTAACTGGTCTATCATGTCCTGCGTGACGACATTGCCCTGCTGGATGTCGATTTTGTAAACCCCGGGGAATGAACAACCGGCGAGTGCGAGCAGTCCCACAAAGGTGAAACTGGTTAGCAAGAGCTTGGTGTTTTGCATCGGTGGGCGACTTCCACTATCTTGGCTGGGACAACGTAAACGCCGATCATACCCGTATTAAGAGAAGCTGCGAAGCAGCATCCGCGAGAAAGCTAACCATGGTTGAAAATAGCGAACTACGCAAAGCCGGTCTCAAAGTGACTCTGCCACGAGTCAAGATTCTACAAATGCTCGATTCTGCTGAGCAGCGTCACATGAGTGCCGAAGATGTTTACAAGGCGCTGATGGAGTCTAACGAGGACGTCGGCCTGGCCACGGTCTACCGTGTACTGACCCAGTTTGAAGCCGCAGGGCTGGTGGTTCGTCATAATTTCGACGGCGGTCATGCGGTGTTTGAATTGGCTGACGGTGGTCACCATGACCACATGGTTGACTTGGATACCAACGAGGTTATCGAGTTCACCAGCCCTGAAATCGAAGCGCTGCAGCACAAGATTGCTGAAGAGCATGGGTTCGATTTGGTCGACCATAATCTCGTGTTGTACATCCGTAAGAAAAAGTAAAAATCGACGCAGTTTTGCTTTGCGAAACGATTGAAGGCGACCCTCGGGTCGCCTTCGTGCTTTCTATGGAGTGGAAAATATCGCTTCAGGCCTTCGCGGCCACCACCATTTTTTTCGCGTGAGCCAAGGACTCCTTGGTCAAGTCGATACCGCCGAGCATCCGCGCCACTTCCTCCACCCGTTCCGACTTGTTCAGCTTGGAGACGGCGGTGTGTGTCGCGTCACTGCCGCGCACCTTATGCACAAACAGGTGCTGATGCCCTTGGGCTGCCACTTGCGGCAAGTGGGTCACCGTAAGCACCTGGCCGCGATCCCCCAGGCGACGCAGCAATTGGCCAACAATTTCTGCGGTCGGCCCGCCAATGCCCACGTCCACTTCATCGAATACCAGGGTGGGTACCCGTGAGGTCTGGGCGGTAATCACTTGGATCGCCAGGCTGATCCGCGAGAGTTCGCCGCCGGAGGCCACTTTGGCCAGGGCCTTGAGCGGTTGGCCGGGGTTGGCACTCACCAGCAGTTCGACGTGCTCCAGCCCATGGGGCTGCAATTCTTGACTGGCGTTGGGATGCAGCTCGATGGTGAAGCGCCCGCCTGGCATGCCCAGGCGTTGGATTTCCAGCTCAACGGCGCTTGCCAGGCTAGTAGCTGCCTGCTGGCGCAGTGCGCTCAGCTCCCGGGCCTTTTCCTGATAATGACGGGCAAACGAAGCGAGCTCCTCGCCCAGTCGTTCAATGGATTCGTCGTTCGCGTTGAGTGTTTCGATTTCATCCAGCAGTTTCTGCTGCATGGTTGCGACTTCTGTCGGCTGGATTCGATGCTTGCGAGCCAGTGTATAAATAGTGTCCAGGCGTTCTTCTATTTCCTGCAGGCGAGCTGGGTCGGCGTCGAAATGGTCCAGGAAACGATTGAGTTCGCCCACGGCCTCTTCAACCTGGATCTGCGCGCTGGTCAACAGGGTGGTCGCTTCGCTCAGTGAGCCGGAAGCATTGTTCACGCTGGACAGGCGGTTGAGGCTGGCGGTCAGTGCATTAAGGACATTGCCGGAGTCGCTCTCACTACATTGCTCGACGACCTGGCGGCAGATACCCAGCAGGGTCTCGGCGTTGGTCAGGTTCTTGTGTTCCTGCTCAAGTTGCTCCAGCTCTGTCTCACCCAGGCCCAGACTCTCGAGCTCTTCCAGTTGATAGCTGAGCAACTGGTGGCGGGCGCGTTGTTCGTCGCCGGAGTTGGAGAGGCGTTCCAGTTCCTGGCGTGTCTGGCGCCAGCGTTGGGCGGCCAGTTGAACTTGCCGGGAAAGATCGGTGGCGCCGGCGTACTCATCGAGCAGGCGACGGTGGGTATCGGTTTTCAACAGGGATTGGTGTTCGTGCTGACTGTGGATATCGATCAGCAATTCGCCCAGGGCTTTCAAGTCGCCCAGTGGGCAAGGCGTGCCGTTGATATAGCCGCGCGAGCGTCCCTCGGCGGTGATCACCCGGCGCAGAATGCAGGGGCCTTCATTATTAAGGTCGCGCTCGGCCAGCCATGCCTCGGCTTCAGGGATGTCCGCCAGGTCGAAGGTGGCCAGTATGTCGGCCTTGTCGGAGCCAGGGCGTACCACGCCACTGTCGGCGCGGTCGCCAAGCGTCAGGCCGAGGGCGTCGAGCATGATCGACTTGCCGGCGCCGGTTTCGCCTGTGATTACGCTCATCCCGCGATCCAGTTCAAGATCCAGATGTTCAACGATGGCGTAGTTATGTACAGACAGGTGCACGAGCATGACGGCCGCTCCCAGGCTTTAGGTCTGGTTATTTATACAGTGTTTTGTTCAGGCCTGACAATCCTGGCACTTAGCTCGATTTGCTTGAGTCGTTAATTTTTTTAGCGCGATGTGGAATGAGCGTGAAGGAAATGATCCAGGTCAATCGAAAGACTTTTGGTAACGCCTGCGCCCTTGAACCTCAAAATTGTGGCCCCATATACCGGAGCAGAAGCGCGAGTTGAGTTCGCGCATGATTTTGAAAGGAGAAATCTATGGCTGACGAACAGACGCAGGATACGCAAACTCCAGACGCCAATTCGGCTGCCGGCGATGAACTGGCGACTCGTGTGCAAGTGCTCGAAGAGCAATTGGCCGCTGCGCAGGATCAATCGTTGCGTGTTGCCGCCGATCTGCAGAACGTCCGCCGCCGTGCCGAGCAGGATGTAGAGAAGGCTCACAAGTTCGCGCTGGAAAAATTCGCCGGTGACCTGCTGCCGATCATCGACAGCCTGGAGCGTGGTCTTGAGTTGTCCAACCCGGACGATGAAAACATCCGCCCAATGCGCGAAGGCATCGAGCTGACCCTGAAAATGTTCCAGGACACCCTGAAGCGTTATCAGTTGGAAGCTATCGATCCGCAAGCCGGCGAGCCGTTCAATGCTGAACATCACCAAGCCATGGCCATGCAAGAAAGCCATGACCTGGAACCTAATAGCGTGATCAAGGTGTTCCAGAAGGGTTACCAGCTCAACGGTCGCCTGATGCGTCCGGCAATGGTGGTGGTGAGCAAGGCTCCTGCACCCGTTGCACCTTCTATTGATGAGCAGGCTTGAAATTCGCCGCAAGGCCCCCATTTATAAGTCAAGCGTTTAAGTGCTACCGCAGTTAGCCAAAACTGCTGCGGCAACCAAATTCAAGTTTCGGGAGAGTAAATCATGGGCAAAATTATCGGTATCGACCTGGGGACCACCAACTCCTGCGTCTCCGTGCTGGAAAACGGCGTTGCAAAAGTTATTGAAAACGCCGAAGGCGCACGTACCACTCCGTCGATCATCGCTTACGCCAACGACGGTGAAATCCTCGTCGGTCAATCGGCCAAGCGTCAGGCGGTGACCAACCCGCACAACACCCTGTACGCGGTAAAGCGTCTGATTGGTCGTAAGTTCGACGAAGAAGTCGTACAGAAAGACATCAAGATGGTGCCTTACAAAATCGCCAAGGCCGACAACGGTGACGCCTGGGTTGAAGTGAACGGCCAGAAAATGTCGCCGCCGCAAATCTCGGCTGAAATCTTGAAAAAGATGAAGAAGACCGCCGAAGACTACCTCGGTGAAGCAGTGACTGAAGCGGTGATCACCGTTCCGGCCTACTTCAACGACAGCCAGCGCCAGGCTACCAAAGACGCCGGCCGCATCGCGGGCCTGGATGTAAAACGTATCATCAACGAACCAACCGCAGCCGCGCTGGCTTACGGTATGGACAAGGCCAAGGGCGACCACACCGTGATCGTTTACGACCTGGGTGGCGGTACGTTCGACGTCTCCGTGATCGAGATCGCAGAAGTTGACGGCGAGCACCAGTTCGAAGTGTTGGCCACCAACGGTGACACCTTCCTGGGTGGTGAAGACTTTGACATTCGTCTGATCGACTACCTCGTTGACGAATTCAAGAAAGAAAGCGGCATGAACCTCAAGGGTGACCCGCTGGCCATGCAGCGCCTGAAAGAAGCCGCTGAAAAAGCCAAGATCGAGCTGTCTTCCGCTCAGTCGACTGACGTGAACCTGCCGTACATCACTGCAGACGCTACCGGTCCTAAGCACTTGAACGTGAAGATCTCGCGTTCCAAGCTCGAAGCATTGGTTGAAGACCTGGTTCAGCGCACCATCGAACCTTGCCGCATCGCGCTGAAAGACTCCGGTATCGACGTTGGCTCGATCAACGACGTGATCCTGGTGGGCGGTCAGACCCGTATGCCACTGGTTCAGAAGCTGGTCACCGAGTTCTTCGGCAAAGAAGCCCGTAAAGACGTGAACCCGGACGAAGCCGTTGCCATGGGTGCTGCCATCCAGGGTGCGGTACTGGCCGGTGATGTGAAAGACGTGCTGCTGCTGGACGTAAGCCCGCTGACCCTGGGTATCGAAACCATGGGTGGCGTGATGACTGCGCTGATCGAGAAAAACACCACGATTCCTACCAAGAAATCTCAGGTGTTCTCGACTGCCGATGACAACCAGGGCGCCGTGACTATCCACGTGCTGCAGGGCGAGCGTAAGCAAGCTGCACAGAACAAGTCCCTGGGCAAGTTCGACCTGGCTGAGATTCCACCAGCACCACGTGGCGTGCCACAAATCGAAGTGACCTTCGACATCGACGCCAACGGCATCCTGCACGTCGGCGCGAAAGACAAGGCCACCGGCAAAGAGCAGAAGATCACCATCAAGGCCAACTCCGGCCTGTCTGATGAAGAAATTCAACAGATGATCCGTGATGCTGAAACCAATGCTGAAGCCGACAAGAAGTTCGAAGAGTTGGCAGGCGCCCGTAACCAGGGTGACGCGCTGGTTCACTCGACGCGCAAAATGATCGCTGATGCTGGCGACAAAGTGACAGACGAAGAGAAAACCGCAATCGAAGCGGCAGTGGTTGCGCTGGAAGCCGCCATTAAAGGCGACGACAAGGCTGCCATCGAAGCCAAGGTTGAGGAGCTGTCGAAAGTCTCCGCGCCAGTTGCTCAGAAAATGTACGCCGAGCAAGGCCAGCCGGCTGACGGCGCTGCGCAACAAGCAGAGCCTGAAGCCAAGCACGACGATGTTGTCGATGCTGAGTTCGAAGAAGTTAAAGACAACAAGTAAGTTGTCGCCCGGTTGACCGCGCACAAGCGGTGACTGGTAGGATGTCGCCGCGCGGGAGCTTGCTCCCGCGTTGGCGTGTCTGGGGTATGCGAATTTTTACAGCATGCGACAACGCTCGGATGCTGGCGGTGTGAACGGGAATGCTCCTGCTTTCCGAATGACAGTCACCGCGTTTTTGGCCGGCTCCCTGGCTGAAAACAGTAATGACCAGGATCGTTGAATTGACGTGAGTTGGGTCCGGGCCTGTATTGGGGCTCAACGAGTTTGGCAGGGTTCAGGAGGGCCAGGTCGAACGTCCTTAAGAGTGCAAAGACTTATGGCAAAGCGTGACTATTACGAAGTATTGGGTGTGGAGCGTGGCGCCAGCGAGGCGGAGCTGAAAAAAGCCTACCGTCGCCTGGCGATGAAGCACCACCCGGACCGTAATCCGGATAACAAAGAATCCGAAGAGATGTTCAAAGAGGCCAACGAGGCCTACGAATGCCTGTGTGATCCCAATAAGCGTGCGGCCTACGACCAGTATGGCCATGCTGGCGTCGACCCGAGCATGGGCGGCGGCGGTGCCGGTTTTGGTGGCCAGAACTTCTCCGATATTTTCGGCGACGTATTCAGCGACTTCTTCGGCGGCGGCCGTGGCGGTCAGCGTGGCGGCCCTCAGCGCGGCAGCGACCTGCGTTACACCCTGGAGCTGAACCTGGAAGAAGCCGTGCGCGGCACCAGTGTCAATATCCGTGTGCCGACGCTGGTCAACTGCAAGCCGTGCGACGGCTCGGGTGCGAAGAAAGGCTCCTCGCCGATCACGTGCCCGACCTGCGGCGGTATCGGGCAGGTACGCATGCAGCAGGGCTTCTTCTCGGTGCAGCAAACCTGCCCGCGTTGCCATGGCCAGGGCAAGATCATTTCCGATCCGTGCGACTCCTGCCACGGCGAAGGCCGCGTCGAAGAGTACAAGACGCTGTCGGTGAAAGTGCCGGCGGGTGTGGATACCGGTGATCGTATTCGACTGTCGGGCGAAGGCGAGGCGGGTGCCCAGGGTGGCCCTACGGGCGACCTGTACGTGGTGATCAATGTGCGCGAGCACTCGATCTTCCAGCGTGACGGCAAGCACTTGTTCTGCGAAGTGCCGATCAGCTTTGTTGATGCGGCCCTGGGTGGCGAGCTGGAGATTCCGACGCTGGATGGTCGGGTCAAGCTCAAGATTCCCGAGGGGACTCAAACCGGCAAGCAGTTCCGCATTCGTGGCAAAGGCGTTGCGCCCGTGCGCGGTGGCGGTGCTGGCGACCTGATGTGCCGTGTGGCGGTGGAAACCCCGGTGAACCTGAATCGTCGTCAGCGTGAACTGCTGGAAGAGTTCCGCAGCTCGCTGGAAGGCGATGACTCCCACTCGCCGAAGACTACGGGCTTCTTCGACGGTGTAAAACGCTTCTTCGGCGACCTGTAAGGATCTGAATATGCGACGTATAGCCGTAATGGGCGCTGCCGGGCGCATGGGCAAGACGCTGGTCGAGGCGGTGCAGCAACGCTCGCCGGCCTCCGGGCTGACGGCGGCGATTGTTCGCCCAGGCAGTACGTTGATCGGCGCGGACGCAGGTGAGTTGGCCTCATTGGGCCGCATCGGTGTTTCGTTGTCTGGCAACCTTGAGCAGGTGGCTGACGAGTTCGACGTGCTGATCGACTTCACCCTGCCGGAAGTGATGCTGAAAAATCTGGCCTTCTGCCGTAAGGCGGGCAAGGCTATGGTGATCGGTACCACCGGTTTGAGCGCCGAGCAGAAACAGTTGCTGGTGGAGGCGGGCAAGGATATTCCGATCGTCTTCGCTGCCAATTTCAGCGTGGGCGTAAACCTGTCGCTGAAATTGCTGGACCTGGCGGCGCGCGTGCTGGGTGATGAGGCTGATATCGAGATTATCGAGACTCATCACCGTCACAAGATCGACGCCCCGTCGGGCACTGCGTTGCGCATGGGTGAAGCTATTGCCGATGCGCTGGGCCGCGATTTGTCGAAAGTGGCGGTATACGGGCGTGAAGGCCACACAGGGGAGCGCGCACGCGACACCATCGGTTTTGCAACCGTGCGCGGCGGTGATGTGGTTGGCGATCACACCGTGCTGTTCGCCACCGAAGGCGAGCGCCTGGAGATCACGCACAAAGCCTCCAGCCGCATGACTTTCGCCAAGGGCGCGGTGCGTGCTGCGCTTTGGTTGGACGGCCGCGAGCCGGGCCTGTACGACATGCGTGACGTGCTGGATTTGCACTAACCAGTAGCTAAAACGGGGGCTCAGGATTATCCTGTGGCCCCGTTTTTACCCGCTAGGCGACGTCCTGTCGCATTCCCCTGCCTTTAAGGCTCATTAGCGGTGGACCAAAAAAGCCTTTTTCTGTAAGCTACAGCTTTAGTGTGTCCACTAAAAGCGCGCAGAATAATTCAGTGAAGAAGCGGGGTGACGTGTCCATACGTCACTCCGCTTTTTTACAACCTGCGATCGCCCTTTCAGGCTTTATTTACGGGAGGTCTTCTTGACTAAGCCAGCCATACTCGCCCTTGCTGATGGCAGCATTTTTCGCGGCGAAGCCATTGGAGCCGACGGTCAGACCGTTGGAGAGGTGGTGTTTAACACTGCCATGACCGGCTATCAGGAAATCCTTACCGATCCTTCCTACGCCCAACAGATCGTTACCCTGACCTATCCGCACATCGGCAACACCGGCACTACGCCGGAAGATGTCGAGTCTGATCGTGTCTGGTCGGCGGGCCTGGTGATTCGTGACCTGCCACTGGTTGCGAGCAACTGGCGTAACACGATGTCGCTGTCCGATTACCTGAAAGCCAACAACGTTGTGGCGATCGCCGGTATCGATACGCGCCGCCTCACGCGCATCCTGCGTGAAAAAGGCTCGCAGAACGGCTGCATCATGGTCGGTGACAATATCTCCGAAGAGGCGGCGATTGCCGCGGCGCAAGGTTTCCCCGGCCTGAAGGGCATGGACCTGGCGAAAGTCGTCAGCGTTAAAGAGAAGTACGAGTGGCGTTCCACTGTGTGGGATCTGAAGACCGACAGCCACGCGACTATCGAGGCTGCCGATCTGCCTTACCACGTGGTCGCCTATGACTACGGCGTCAAGTACAACATCCTGCGCATGTTGGTCGAGCGCGGTTGCCGTGTGACCGTGGTGCCCGCGCAAACCCCTGCCAGCGATGTGCTCGCGATGCAGCCGGACGGTGTGTTCCTGTCCAACGGCCCGGGTGACCCTGAGCCATGCGACTACGCTATCCAGGCCATCAAGGACGTACTGGAGACCGAGATTCCGGTGTTCGGCATCTGCCTTGGCCACCAGTTGCTGGCTTTGGCCTCCGGCGCCAAGACCCTGAAAATGGGCCACGGCCACCACGGTGCCAACCACCCGGTACAAGACCTGGACACCGGCGTTGTGATGATCACCAGCCAGAACCACGGTTTTGCGGTGGATGAAGCCTCCCTGCCGAGCAATGTGCGCGCCATTCACAAGTCGCTGTTCGACGGCTCCCTGCAAGGCATCGAGCGCACCGACAAGAGCGCGTTCAGCTTCCAGGGCCACCCTGAAGCCAGCCCGGGCCCGAACGACGTAGCGCCGCTGTTCGACCGTTTCATCAATGAGATGGCCAAGCGACGCTGACTGAGTGGCCTGCGGGCGGCCCCGGATTGCGGTGGCCCCCGCAGGCTCTTCAAAGATTGTTCAAGACGGCTTGCCGACTGACCTGCGGATTTGAGTGACAAACCCATGCCAAAACGTACAGACATAAAAAGCATCCTGATTCTCGGCGCTGGCCCGATCGTGATCGGCCAGGCCTGCGAATTCGACTACTCCGGCGCGCAGGCCTGTAAAGCCCTGCGCGAGGAGGGCTACCGCGTCATCCTGGTGAACTCCAACCCGGCCACCATCATGACCGACCCGGCCATGGCCGACGCCACCTACATCGAGCCGATCAAGTGGCAGACCGTTGCCAAGATCATCGAAAAAGAGCGTCCGGACGCGCTGCTGCCAACCATGGGTGGCCAGACCGCTCTGAACTGCGCCTTGGACCTGGAGCGCGAAGGCGTCCTGGAAAAGTTCGGCGTAGAGATGATCGGTGCCAATGCCGACACCATCGACAAGGCTGAAGACCGTTCGCGTTTCGACAAGGCCATGAAGTCCATCGGCCTGGCGTGCCCACGCTCCGGTATCGCCCACAGCATGGAAGAGGCCAATGCGGTCCTCGAGACCCTGGGCTTCCCGTGCATCATCCGTCCGTCCTTCACCATGGGCGGCACCGGCGGTGGTATTGCTTACAACCGTGAAGAGTTCGAAGAAATCTGCGCGCGTGGCCTGGACCTGTCGCCGACCAAAGAGCTGCTGATCGACGAATCGCTGATCGGCTGGAAAGAATATGAGATGGAGGTTGTCCGCGATAAGAAGGACAACTGCATCATCGTCTGCTCCATCGAAAACTTCGACCCGATGGGCGTGCACACCGGTGACTCGATCACCGTGGCACCAGCACAGACCCTGACCGACAAGGAATACCAGATCCTGCGTAACGCCTCCTTGGCGGTACTGCGCGAGATCGGCGTTGAAACCGGCGGTTCCAACGTCCAGTTCGGCATCTGCCCGGACACCGGCCGCATGGTCGTGATCGAGATGAACCCACGTGTATCGCGTTCTTCGGCGCTGGCCTCGAAAGCGACCGGTTTCCCGATTGCGCGTATCGCTGCCAAGCTGGCTATCGGCTACACCTTGGACGAGCTGCAAAACGAAATCACCGGCGGCGCTATGCCGGCGTCTTTCGAACCGTCTATCGACTACGTCGTGACCAAGCTGCCGCGCTTTGCCTTCGAGAAATTCGCCAAGGCGGATGCGCGCCTGACCACCCAGATGAAGTCGGTCGGTGAAGTCATGGCCATCGGCCGCACGTTCCAGGAGTCCCTGCAGAAAGCGCTGCGCGGCCTGGAAGTCGGTGTTTGCGGCCTGGACGAGAAGCTCGACCTGAGCAACCCGGAAAGCATGAGCATCCTCAAGCGCGAGCTGACCGTGCCGGGCGCCGAGCGTATCTGGTACGTGGCTGACGCCTTCCGTGCCGGCCTGAGCGTCGAAGATATCTTCGGCATGAACATGATCGACCCGTGGTTCCTGGTGCAGATCGAAGATCTGATCAAGGAAGAAGAGAAGGTCAAGACGCTGGGTCTGTCGTCTATCGACCGCGACCTGATGTTCCGCCTCAAGCGCAAAGGCTTCTCCGACCAGCGTCTGGCCAAGCTGCTGGGTGTGACCGAGAAGAACCTGCGTACTCATCGCCACAAGCTGGATATCTTCCCGGTCTACAAGCGCGTTGACACCTGCGCCGCAGAATTCGCCACCGACACGGCCTACATGTACTCCACCTATGAGGAAGAGTGCGAAGCCGCGCCGACGGGCCGCGACAAGATCATCATCCTGGGTGGCGGTCCGAACCGTATCGGCCAGGGCATCGAGTTCGACTACTGCTGCGTACACGCCGCCCTCGCCCTGCGCGAAGACGGGTACGAGACCATCATGGTCAACTGCAACCCGGAAACGGTTTCCACTGACTACGACACGTCCGACCGTCTGTACTTCGAGCCGGTAACGCTGGAAGACGTATTGGAAATCTGTCGGGTCGAGAAGCCTAAAGGCGTGATCGTCCAGTACGGCGGCCAGACCCCGCTGAAACTGGCGCGTGCCCTCGAAGCCGCTGGCGTGCCGATCATCGGTACCAGCCCGGATGCAATCGACCGTGCCGAAGACCGTGAGCGTTTCCAGCAGATGGTTGAGCGCCTGAACCTGCGTCAGCCGCCGAACGCCACCGTGCGCAGCGAAGACGAAGCCATTCGCGCGGCCAGCAAGATCGGCTACCCGCTGGTGGTGCGTCCGTCCTACGTACTGGGCGGCCGGGCGATGGAAATCGTCTACGAAGAAGAAGAACTCAAGCGCTACCTGCGTGATGCGGTGAAAGTCTCCAACGACAGCCCGGTGCTGCTGGACCACTTCCTCAACTGCGCCATCGAAATGGACGTGGACGCGGTCTGCGACGGTACTGACGTCGTGATCGGCGCGATCATGCAGCACATCGAGCAGGCCGGCGTTCACTCCGGTGACTCCGCGTGCTCCCTGCCGCCGTACTCGCTGCCGGCGCACATCCAGGACGAGATGCGCGAACAGGTCAAGAAGATGGCCCTGGAACTGGGTGTGGTCGGCCTGATGAACGTACAGTTGGCGCTGCAAGGCGAAGACATCTACGTCATCGAAGTCAACCCGCGTGCCTCGCGTACCGTACCGTTCGTGTCCAAGTGCATCGGTGTGTCCCTGGCCATGATCGCTGCGCGTGTGATGGCTGGTAAGACCCTGAAGGAAATCGGCTTTACCAAGGAAATCATTCCGAACTTCTACAGTGTGAAAGAGGCGGTGTTCCCGTTCGCCAAATTCCCTGGTGTGGACCCGATCCTGGGCCCAGAGATGAAGTCCACCGGTGAAGTGATGGGTGTGGGCGATACCTTCGGTGAAGCATTCGCCAAGGCCCAGATGGGTGCCAGCGAAGTGCTGCCGACCGGCGGTACTGCGTTTATCAGCGTACGTGATGACGACAAGCCACTGGTTGCAGGGGTCGCCCGCGATCTGATCAACTTGGGCTTTGAAGTCGTGGCTACCGCCGGGACCGCCAAGCTGATCGAAGCTGCCGGCCTGAAAGTACGTCGCGTGAACAAGGTGACGGAAGGCCGTCCGCATGTGGTCGACATGATCAAGAATGACGAAGTCACTCTGATCATCAACACCACCGAAGGTCGCCAGTCGATCGCGGACTCCTATTCCATTCGTCGTAATGCCTTGCAGCACAAGATTTACTGCACCACTACCATTGCTGCTGGCGAAGCTATCTGTGAAGCGCTGAAGTTCGGTCCGGAAAAGACCGTGCGTCGCTTGCAGGATCTACACGCAGGATTGAAGGCATGAGCATAACCAAATACCCGATGACCGTTCAGGGCGCGCGCGCCCTGGAAGAGGAGCACGCCCATCTGACCAAGGTCGTACGTCCAAAGCTGAGCCAGGACATCGGTACGGCCCGCGAGCTGGGTGACTTGAAGGAAAACGCCGAATACCACGCTGCTCGCGAGCAGCAGGGTATGGTCGAGGCGCGGATTCGTGACATCGAAGGCCGTATGCAGAATGCGGTGATCATCGATGTCACCACCATCCCGCATACCGGCAAGGTAATTTTCGGCACGACCGTGGAAATCGCCAACGTCGAGACCGACGAAAGCGTGACTTACCAGATCGTGGGTGAGGATGAGGCTGACTTCAAGCAAGGCAAGATCTCTGTCGGCTCGCCGATTGCTCGCGCCTTGATTGCCAAGGAAGAAGGCGACGTGGTTGCCGTGAAAACGCCGAGCGGCGTCATTGAGTACGAGATTGTCGAAGTTCGTCACATCTGAAAGACGGCGCCCGCTGCGTGCGGGCGCCATGCTTTGGCAGCTCTCTCAGATGCTTTGGGTGGGCGGCCTATGGCTGTTACATATTGGTGTATTGCCGGCGTTGGGCCTGATTGGCCTGGCGCCGCTGCTGATCGATGAGATCGACGGATTGCTGAGTGCGCTGCTGGTGGGTTTTGCGGCGACGTGCGTGATGCTTCAGGTGTTGGTGCTGATCAAGGCCGAAGGCCTGAAGAGTTTGTGGCGGGATATCCGCGGGCAACTGCTGTTGATGGCGCTGTATGCATGCGCAATGTTTTGCGTGGTGCATGTGTGGCTGCCGCAAGCGTTGCGCTGGCAGTTATTCAGCTATCTTGTGCTAGGGTTCTCTGGCCTGGTGCTGGTTATGCAACCTGCGCCGGGATGGAGTGGCGGGGCGCGCGAAGCACGCCCTTGACCCTTTTCATCATTTGAAGCGATGAACGTTCGACAGTTGCTTGTTGACGCTGAAGTTCTTGCGATACAGCAGCGCCATCTTGCCGATGACCTGAACCAGGTCCGCTTTGCCGACCTTGCACAGTTCTGCAACGGCGGCCAGGCGCGCTTCGCGATCAAGGATGTTGACCTTGATCTTGATCAGTTCGTGATCGTTCAGTGCGCGCTCGAATTCGGCTAGCACACCCTCAGTCAAACCGTTGTCTGCCACAATCAGAACTGGTTTCAGATGGTGGCCAATGGATTTGTACTGTTTCTTCTGCTCTTGAGTGAGCGGCATAATCTGACCCCTGCGTCTGATCTTGTAAAAAGCGGCGGCCAGTTTACCCGAGCGAGTCCGGGACCGCCCAGTTAATCACGACCCGTTTTATTTTTTCGAGGTGGCCCGTGGCCCGTTCCAAAACCAGCCTTAAGTGGCTACAAGAACATTTCAATGATCCTTACGTCAAAAAGGCGCAAAAGGACGGCTACCGTTCCCGGGCCAGCTACAAGTTGCTGGAGATCCAGGACAAGGACAAATTGATTCGTCCAGGCATGAGCGTTATCGATCTCGGCGCGGCCCCCGGTGGCTGGTCCCAGGTGACCAGTCGTCTGATTGGTGGGCAAGGTCGATTGATCGCTTCGGACATCCTCGAGATGGACAGCATCCCGGACGTGACCTTTGTTCACGGCGATTTCACCGAGGACAAGGTATTGGCCGAGATCCTGGAGGCTGTGGGAAATTCGCAGGTAGACCTTGTGATTTCCGACATGGCCCCCAATATGAGTGGATTACCGGCTGTTGATATGCCGCGTGCCATGTTCCTGTGTGAACTGGCGCTGGATCTGGCAGGTCGGGTGTTGCGTCCGGGTGGCGATTTCCTGGTGAAGGTCTTCCAGGGCGAAGGTTTCGACGAGTACCACAAGAACATTCGCAAGTTGTTCGACAAGGTACAGACACGCAAGCCGGACTCATCCCGTGACCGGTCCAGGGAGCAGTATCTGCTGTGCCGTGGCTTCCGCGGTGTCGAAGGCGCTGCGAGCGAAGAGCGTTTTTGAGAAATTCGAGGAGGGCGATAGGTTTTTTTATATCGCTTTCGTCACGAAGCTTTACGAATATTGCGTAGTCAAAGTTTCACAAAGGGTTACAGACGGCGCCTGCCAGAGTTGTAGGTAATGTAGTAAGTTAGGCCGGTGAATATCATGCGAAGCGCGCGCCAGTAGCGGAGCTTGCTTCAGAGGGTAGTTAATTGAACGATATGGCAAAGAATCTGATCCTGTGGTTGATCATCGCGGCTGTCCTGGTGACGGTGATGAACAACTTCTCCAGCCCTAACGAGCCGCAGACCCTCAACTATTCCGACTTCATCCAGCAAGTTAAGGATGGCAAGGTCGAGCGCGTAGCGGTTGATGGCTACGTGATTACCGGTAAGCGCAACGATGGCGACAGCTTCAAGACCATTCGTCCTGCCATTCAGGACAACGGTCTCATCGGTGACCTGGTGGATAACAAGGTCGTTGTGGAAGGCAAGCAGCCTGAACAGCAAAGCATCTGGACCCAGCTCCTGGTGGCCAGCTTCCCGATCCTGGTGATTATCGCCGTGTTCATGTTCTTCATGCGCCAGATGCAAGGCGGTGCGGGAGGCAAGGGCGGGCCGATGAGCTTCGGCAAAAGCAAGGCGCGCCTGCTCTCCGAAGACCAGGTGAAGACCACCCTGGCTGACGTCGCAGGTTGCGACGAAGCCAAGGAAGAAGTCGGTGAGTTGGTCGAGTTCCTGCGTGATCCGGGCAAGTTCCAGCGCCTGGGTGGCCGTATTCCTCGCGGTGTGCTGATGGTGGGGCCTCCGGGTACCGGTAAAACCTTGCTGGCCAAGGCGATTGCCGGCGAAGCCAAGGTGCCTTTCTTCACGATTTCCGGTTCTGACTTCGTCGAGATGTTTGTCGGCGTCGGCGCCAGCCGTGTTCGCGATATGTTCGAGCAGGCCAAGAAGCACGCGCCATGCATCATCTTCATCGACGAAATCGATGCCGTCGGTCGCCATCGTGGCGCGGGCATGGGGGGTGGTCACGATGAGCGTGAGCAGACCCTCAACCAGTTGCTGGTAGAGATGGATGGTTTCGAGATGAATGACGGCATTATCGTCATCGCCGCAACCAACCGTCCCGACGTTCTCGACCCTGCGTTGCTGCGTCCGGGCCGTTTCGACCGCCAGGTTGTGGTCGGCCTGCCGGACATTCGTGGTCGTGAGCAGATCCTGAAAGTACACATGCGCAAGGTGCCAATGGGTGACGACGTGGCTCCGGCTGTGATCGCCCGTGGTACTCCCGGTTTCTCCGGTGCTGATCTGGCGAACCTGGTGAACGAGGCTTCGCTGTTCGCTGCCCGTACTGGCAAGCGCATCGTTGAGATGAAAGAGTTCGAATTGGCGAAAGACAAGATCATGATGGGCGCCGAGCGCAAATCCATGGTCATGTCCGAGAAAGAGAAGCAGAACACCGCTTATCACGAGGCAGGTCACGCCATTGTAGGTCGCGTTGTGCCTGAGCATGACCCCGTCTACAAAGTGTCGATCATTCCTCGTGGTCGGGCACTGGGTGTGACCATGTTCCTGCCGGAAGAAGATCGCTACAGCCTCTCCAAGCGTGCGCTGATCAGCCAGATCTGCTCGCTGTATGGTGGCCGTATTGCTGAGGAAATGACCCTTGGCTTCGACGGTGTGACCACTGGCGCCTCCAACGACATCATGCGTGCCAGCCAGATTGCGCGAAACATGGTGACCAAGTGGGGCTTGTCGGAAAAACTCGGCCCATTGATGTACGCCGAAGAAGAAGGCGAAGTGTTCCTGGGCCGTGGCGGCGGTGGGCAAAGCGCCAGCTTCTCGGGTGAGACAGCCAAGCTGATCGACTCCGAGGTTCGCAGCATCATTGACCAGTGCTACGGCACGGCCAAGCAGATCCTCACTGACAACCGTGACAAGCTGGACGCCATGGCTGATGCGTTGATGAAGTACGAAACCATCGATGCCGACCAGATCGACGACATCATGTCGGGCCGCACGCCGCGTGAGCCGCGCGACTGGGAAGGTGGTTCGGGTACTTCGGGCACTCCGCCTGTGGTGCAGAATGAGCGCCCTGAAACGCCTATCGGCGGCCCGGCAGCTGATCACTAAGGTTTGAAATGACTTCTGCTTTGTCCTCTACCCGGTTGCCTTGCGGCAACCGGGTTCTTGATTTGGCCCGGACGCATGTCATGGGCATCCTCAATGTAACCCCTGACTCCTTTTCCGATGGTGGCCGCTTCAGTCAGTTGGACGCCGCGTTGCGCCATGCCGAGGCGATGGTGGCTGCCGGTGCGACGCTGATTGATGTGGGTGGGGAATCGACCCGCCCCGGCGCCCGCGTTGTTTCTCCATTGGAGGAGCTGGAGCGGGTGGCGCCGGTAGTTGAGCGTATTGCCCGCGAGCTGGATGTCATCATCTCGGTAGACACCTCCACCCCGGCAGTGATGCGCGAAACCGCGCGTCTGGGGGCTGGGTTGATCAACGATGTGCGTTCCTTGCAGCGCGACGGCGCCCTTGATGCGGCCGCTGCAACCGGCTTGCCTGTCTGCCTGATGCATATGTTGGGTGAGCCCGGCAACATGCAGGACAATCCGCATTACGACGATCTGGTCGGCGAGGTGGGTGGGTTTCTTGCTGAGAGGGTTGCCCAGTGTGTGGCTGTGGGTATTGCGCCCGAACAGATCATCCTCGATCCGGGGTTTGGCTTTGCCAAGACCCTGCAGCACAATCTAAGCCTGTTCAAACACATGGAAGCGCTGCACGCCCTTGGTCGCCCGCTGTTGGTCGGCGTTTCGCGCAAGAGCATGATAGGGCTCGCCTTGAATCGCCCCGTCGGCGAACGCCTGTATGGCGGCCTGGCGCTTGCGGCGCTTGCCGTGACC
Source organism: Pseudomonas sp. KT_2_4 (assembly GCF_041410225.1). NCBI lineage: Bacteria > Pseudomonadati > Pseudomonadota > Gammaproteobacteria > Pseudomonadales > Pseudomonadaceae > Pseudomonas > Pseudomonas sp. KT_2_4. Next base: position 2,880,121 of record NZ_CP166962.1, on the reverse strand, counting down.
AAGGGCGCACGTATTTTGCGTGTGCATGATGTCGCCGAAACGGTCGATGTGGTGCGCATGCTCGCTGCTGTAGAATCAGCCGAATAAGAATGATGGAGTACTTATGACTAAAAAATATTTTGGCACCGACGGCATTCGTGGTCGGGTCGGCGAATTCCCGATCACCCCTGATTTCATGCTCAAACTGGGTTGGGCGGCAGGCATGGCGTTCCGCAGCATGGGCGCGTGTCGCATCCTGGTGGGCAAGGACACCCGTATTTCGGGCTACATGTTTGAGTCTGCGCTGGAGGCCGGATTGTCCGCCGCCGGGGCCGATGTGATGTTGTTGGGGCCTATGCCCACGCCGGCAATCGCTTACCTGACGCGTACCTTCCACGCTGAAGCCGGTATTGTGATCAGCGCCTCCCACAATCCTCATGATGACAACGGCATCAAGTTTTTCTCGGGGCAGGGCACCAAGTTGCCTGACGAGATCGAGTTGATGATCGAAGAGCTGCTGGATGCGCCGATGACGGTGGTCGAGTCCAGCAAGCTGGGCAAGGTGTCGCGCATTAACGACGCGTCAGGCCGCTATATCGAATTCTGTAAAAGCAGCGTCCCGAGCAGCACCAATTTTGCAGGCTTGAAGATTGTTGTCGATTGCGCCCATGGGGCGACCTACAAGGTGGCGCCGAGCGTCTTCAAGGAACTGGGTGCACAGGTTACCGTGCTGTCGGCTCAGCCCAACGGCTTGAACATCAACGACAACTGCGGTTCCACCCACATGGAGCAGCTGCAGGCTGCTGTGCTGGCTGAGCATGCGGACCTGGGCATCGCTTTTGATGGCGATGGCGACCGCGTGCTGATGGTGGATCACACTGGCACGATCGTGGATGGTGATGACCTGTTGTTCATCATTGCCCGTGACCTGCATGAGCGTAACAAGCTGCAAGGTGGCGTGGTCGGCACTCTGATGAGTAATCTCGGGCTGGAATTGGCGTTGGCAGAACTGGGGATTCCCTTTATTCGCGCCAATGTCGGTGACCGCTACGTGATCGCCGAACTGCTGGAGCGTAACTGGTTGGTCGGCGGCGAGAACTCCGGGCACGTGGTCTGCTTCCAGCACACCACCACGGGTGACGCGATCATCGCCGCGCTACAGGTGCTGTTGGCCCTGCGTCGCCGCGAGGAGAGCCTGGCCCAGGCGCGTCAAGCCCTGCGCAAGTGCCCGCAAGTGCTGCTCAATGTGCGTTTTGCCGGTGGCGAAAACCCCATCGAGCACCCTGCTGTCAAAGAGGCTTGCGAGCGCGTGACCCAGGCAATGGCGGGGCGCGGGCGTGTGTTGCTGCGCAAGTCCGGCACAGAGCCGCTGGTGCGTGTGATGGTCGAAGGCGAGGACGAAACACAGGTTCGCGGCCATGCCGAAGACCTGGCAAAACTGGTAACTGAAGTTTGCGCCTGAATTCGGCTTGCCAGTGATGATGTGGTTGGGTAACATCTGCGCCCACTTTGACCGACGGGGTACAGCATGCGTCGCACTATGGTAGCTGGTAACTGGAAGATGCACGGTACCCGCGCCAGTGTCGCTGAGCTGATCAACGGCCTTCGTCACTTGGCCTTGCCTAGCGGTGTTGACGTCGCGGTGTTCCCGCCTTGCTTGCATATCAACCAAGTGGTTGATGGCTTGAAGGGCAAGTCGATTCAGGTCGGCGCGCAGAACTCTGCGGTAGAGCCGATGCAAGGTGCGTTGACCGGCGAGATTTCGCCGAGTCAGCTGGTTGATGCGGGTTGTTCCTATGTGCTTGTCGGGCACTCCGAGCGTCGCCAGATGATGGGCGAGCGGGATGGGACGCTCAACCGCAAGTTCGCCGCAGCACAGGCTTGTGGCTTGATTCCGGTGTTGTGCATAGGGGAGACCCTTGAGCAGCGCGAATCGGGCAAGACTCTTGAAGTTGTCTCGCGTCAACTGGGCAGCATCATCGAGGAGCTGGGTGTTGGTGCATTTGCAAAGGCAGTTATTGCTTACGAGCCGGTCTGGGCCATTGGCACCGGGCTGACTGCTACACCGCAACAGGCGCAGGATGTGCACGCAGCCATCCGCGCGCAGTTGGCGGCAGAGAATTCTGAAGTCGCACAAGGTGTGCGGCTTCTATACGGCGGCAGCGTGAAGGCGGCCAATGCGGTCGAACTGTTCGGCATGCCGGATATCGATGGGGGGCTCATTGGTGGAGCTTCCCTGAATGCAGATGAGTTCGGTGCGATCTGTCGCGCCGCGGGAAACTGAAAAAATGCTGGAAACAGTCGTAGTCGTTTTTCATCTGTTGGCTGCCCTGAGCGTAGTTGCTCTGGTTTTGTTGCAACAGGGTAAAGGTGCGGATGCTGGTGCGTCTTTCGGTGCAGGTGCTTCAAATACTGTGTTCGGAAGCCAAGGTTCCTCTACCTTTCTTAGTAAGTTTACTGCTATACTTGCCGCAGGTTTCTTCATAACCAGCTTAGGGTTAGGTTACTTTGCTAAAGAGAAAGCTCATGTGCTGACTCAAGTAGGTTTGCCAAACCCAGCAGTGTTGGAAGTTCCAAAAGCAAAACCGGCTTCTGATGATGTCCCGGTGCTTCAAGAGCAAAAGTCGGCTACTCCAGCGACTGACGTACCTCCAGCTCAAGAGCAGAAGTAAGAAGGGTTGTAAGCGCTGTATTGCCGAGGTGGTGGAATTGGTAGACACGCAACCTTGAGGTGGTTGTGCCCATAGGGTGTAGGGGTTCGAGTCCCCTTCTCGGTACCAATTATCAGGAGAGCCCGCTGTTGCGGGCTTTCTTGTAGGTGGAAGGTTACATTGACCCTGTAAGGGATCGGTCGTATACTTCCGCCCCAGCTTTGTCGCGGGGTGGAGCAGTCTGGTAGCTCGTCGGGCTCATAACCCGAAGGTCGTCGGTTCAAATCCGGCCCCCGCAACCAGTTTTAGCGGAGCCCCTTTTAAGGGGCTTTTTGTTAGCTGGACACTTTCAACGCCGCTGTTCGACGGCGTTTCAAGGATGGGCGTTTCGCCCATTTTTTTATTTTGCACAGCATGCACATACATGCACGAGGGGGTTCAGGTGTCGAGCAAGCTAGAAGAGTTGCAGGCCTTGTTGGCCCCGGTGGTCGTGGCCCTAGGCTATGAATGCTGGGGTATTGAGTTTTCGGCTCAAGGTCGCCACTCAATGTTGCGCGTTTATATCGATAAAGAGGGCGGTGTGCTGGTGGACGATTGTGCCATTGTCAGCCGTCAGATCAGCGGTGTGCTGGATGTTGAAGATCCAATCTCCGTTGAATACACCCTTGAAGTTTCCTCGCCAGGCATGGAACGCCCACTGTTCACTATCGAGCAGTTTGCTAAATATGCCGGTGAACAAGTGAAGATCAAGCTGCGCTCCCCCTTTGAAGGGCGACGCAACTTTCAGGGCCTTCTGCGCGGTGTAGAAGAGCAGGATGTCGTGGTGCAGGTAGAAGACCACGAGTTCCTGTTGCCGATCGATATGATCGACAAGGCCAACATTATTCCCAGTTTTGACTGAGACGCGGATCCCGCGGATCCAATGGCTTGCGAAAGGCGAGGCGTACGATGAGCAAAGAAGTACTGCTGGTTGTTGAGTCGGTATCCAATGAAAAGGGTGTACCGGCAAGCGTGATTTTTGAAGCGTTGGAGCTGGCCCTGGCCACTGCTACCAAGAAACGTTTTGAAGACGAAGTAGATCTGCGTGTGGAAATCAACCGCCACACCGGTGCCTATGAGACTTTCCGTCGCTGGACGGTGGTCGAAGAGGACGATCTTGATGATCCGGCCATCGAAACCTGGCCAAGCAAGGTTGCGCAAACGCATCCGGGCGCTCAGGTTGGCGATGTTGTCGAAGAAAAGATCGAGTCGATCGAATTCGGCCGTATTGCTGCACAGACCGCCAAGCAGGTCATTGTGCAGAAGGTTCGCGAAGCCGAGCGCGCTCAAGTCGTTGACGCCTATCGCGAACGCCTGGGTGAAATCATCTCTGGCACCGTGAAAAAAGTTACCCGCGACAACGTGATCGTCGACCTGGGCAACAACGCCGAAGCGTTGCTGGCCCGCGAAGACATCATCTCTCGCGAAACCTTCCGTGTCGGCGTGCGTCTGCGTGCGCTGCTCAAGGAAATCCGCACCGAGAACCGCGGCCCGCAGTTGATCCTGTCGCGTACCGCGCCGGAAATGCTGATCGAGCTGTTCCGTATCGAAGTGCCGGAAATCGCCGAAGGCCTGATCGAAGTGATGGCTGCGTCCCGTGACCCGGGTTCGCGTGCCAAGATCGCGGTCCGCTCCAAGGACAAACGCATCGACCCGCAAGGCGCTTGCATCGGTATGCGCGGTTCGCGCGTCCAGGCAGTGTCGGGAGAATTGGGCGGTGAGCGTGTGGACATCGTCCTGTGGGACGATAACCCGGCGCAGTTCGTGATCAACGCCATGTCGCCAGCTGAAGTGGCGGCAATTATCGTTGACGAAGATGCCCATGCAATGGACATCGCCGTTGGCGCAGACAATCTGGCTCAGGCCATTGGTCGTGGTGGTCAGAACGTGCGTCTGGCCAGCCAACTGACCGGCTGGACCCTGAACGTGATGACCGAATCGGACATCCAGGCTAAGCAGCAAGCTGAAACCGGTGACATCCTGCGCAACTTCATCGAAGAGTTGGAAGTCGATGAAGAACTGGCACAGGTGCTGGTAGATGAAGGCTTCACCAGCCTGGAAGAGATTGCCTACGTACCGTTGGAAGAAATGCTCAACATCGACGGCTTTGACGAGGATATCGTCAACGAGCTCCGCGCTCGGGCCAAGGATCGTTTGTTGACTAAAGCCATCGCTACTGAGGAAAAGCTGGCAGACGCCCATCCGGCCGAAGACCTGCTCTCGCTTGAGGGTATGGACAAGGATTTGGCGATGGAACTGGCGGTGCGCGGCGTAATTACCCGCGAAGACCTGGCCGAGCAGTCTATTGACGATCTGCTCGACATCGACGGCATTGACGAAGATCGTGCCGGCAAGTTGATCATGGCCGCCCGAGCCCATTGGTTCGAGTAATTAGGCGCGGCCTGAGGAGAGAAGTGCATGACGCAAGTCACGGTGAAACAACTGGCCGATGAGGTCAAAACACCGGTAGAGCGCCTGTTGCAGCAGATGCGTGAGGCAGGTCTGCCGCACACCGCCGCCGATGAAGGTGTGAGCGATAGTGAGAAGCAGTCTTTGCTGACTCACTTGAAGAGCAGCCACAAGGCGAAAGTGGAAGAACCGCGCAAGATTACATTGCAGCGCAAAACCACCAGCACCCTGCGGGTTGCAGGTAGCAAGAGCATCAGCGTTGAAGTACGCAAGAAGAAAGTCTTCGTACAGCGCAGCCCGGAAGAAATCGAAGCCGAGCGCAAACGCGAGCTGGAAGAACGTCGCGCAGTAGAAAATGCTGCACGTCAGAAGGCTGAAGAAGAAGCCAAGCGTCGCGCCGAAGAAGAAGCGCGTCGCCAGCCTGCTGCTGCGCAACCTGCTGCCACTGACGCGGTCGCCGCCCCTGTTGAAGCTGTGCGTGAGGCTGCCCCGGCTGCCGCCGCACCTGCTCCTGCAGCAGACGCCCGCAAGCGCGACGAGCCTCGTCGTCCGGACAAACCACGTGCTGACGACAACAATCGTCGCGGTGGTGGTGGCGATGGCGAGCGTAAAAACGCTCCGCACCGCGCCTCGGTCAAAGAGAAAGCGCCTGCGCCACGCGTTGCCCCACGTACCACCGACGAAGAAAGCGATGGCTTCCGTCGTGGTGGTCGCGGCAAGGCCAAGCTGAAGAAGCGCAACGCCCACGGTTTCCAGAGCCCAACCGGCCCTGTCGTGCGTGAAGTGAAGATCGGCGAGACCATCACTGTGGGCGATCTGGCCCAGCAGATGTCGGTCAAGGCTGCTGAAATCATCAAGTTCATGTTCAAGCTGGGCACTCCGGCCACCATCAACCAGGTACTGGACCAGGAAACTGCCCAGTTGGTTGCTGAAGAGCTGGGCCACAAAGTGACCCTGGTCAGCGACACCGCCCTGGAAGATTCCCTGGCCGAGTCCCTGAAGTTTGAAGGTGAAGCGGTTTCCCGTGCGCCGGTCGTGACCGTAATGGGCCACGTTGACCACGGTAAGACTTCCCTGCTCGACTACATCCGTCGTGCCAAGGTTGCCGCAGGCGAAGCCGGTGGTATTACCCAGCACATCGGTGCATACCACGTTGAAACCGAACGCGGCATGGTCACCTTCCTCGACACCCCAGGTCACGCCGCGTTTACCGCAATGCGTGCCCGTGGTGCCAAGGCGACCGACATCGTGATCCTGGTGGTTGCAGCGGACGACGGCGTAATGCCGCAGACCATTGAAGCCGTCCAGCACGCCAAGGCTGCCGGTGTTCCTCTGGTCGTTGCCGTGAACAAAATCGACAAGCCGGGCGCCGATCTCGATCGCATCCGTAGCGAACTGTCGGTTCACGGCGTGACGTCCGAGGAATGGGGTGGCGAGACGCCATTCGTATCGGTCTCGGCGAAAATGGGTACCGGCGTTGACGAACTGCTCGAAGCGGTCCTGTTGCAAGCCGAAGTCCTGGAACTGACCGCTACTCCATCGGCTCCTGGCCGTGGCGTCGTGGTGGAGTCCCGTCTCGACAAGGGCCGTGGCCCGGTTGCCACCGTGCTGGTCCAAGACGGTACCCTGCGCCAAGGCGACATGGTACTGGTCGGTTCGAACTACGGCCGTGTACGTGCCATGCTCGACGAGAACGGCAAGCCAATCAAGGAAGCAGGCCCTGCTATCCCAGTCGAGATTCTCGGCCTGGACGGTACGCCGGACGCTGGCGACGAGATGAGCGTAGTGGCTGATGAGAAGAAAGCCCGTGAAGTGGCTCTGTTCCGTCAAGGCAAGTTCCGCGAGGTCAAGCTGGCCCGTGCTCACGCCGGCAAGCTGGAAAACATCTTCGAGAACATGGGCCAGGAAGAGAAGAAGACGCTTAACATCGTCCTCAAGTCTGACGTTCGTGGTTCCCTCGAAGCGTTGAACGGCGCCTTGAACGGCCTGGGTAACGACGAAGTGCAAGTGCGCGTTGTCGGTGGCGGTGTCGGTGGTATCACCGAATCCGACGCCAACCTGGCACTGGCTTCCAACGCTGTACTGTTCGGCTTCAACGTGCGTGCCGATGCTGGCGCTCGCAAGATCGTCGAGCAGGAAGGCCTGGACATGCGTTACTACAACGTCATCTACGACATCATCGAAGACGTCAAGAAGGCCCTTACCGGCATGCTTGGCAGTGACGTCCGGGAGAACATCCTGGGTATCGCCGAGGTGCGTGACGTGTTCCGCTCGCCGAAATTCGGCGCGATTGCCGGCTGTATGGTGGTTGAAGGCACTGTGTACCGTAACCGTCCAATCCGTGTACTGCGTGAAGACATCGTTATCTTCGAAGGCGAGCTGGAATCCCTGCGCCGCTTCAAGGATGACGCTGCCGAAGTACGTGCCGGCATGGAATGCGGTATCGGCGTCAAGAGCTACAACGACGTCAAGGTTGGCGACAAGATCGAAGTCTTCGAGAAGGTTCAGGTTGCTCGCAGCCTCTAACTCGCGCACTTCAGGAGCCGCGCAGCGTATGGGCATGCAGATGCCCCGTGTAGCGTCAGGACTCTAAACGCAACGCCCGGTCTGGCTTTTGTCAGGCCGGGCGTTTGCCGCTTTCAGACCCCACGGGTTTCACCGTGTGGCAGTAACAGGTAACAAGACATGGCAAAAGAATACAGCCGTACCCAGCGTATCGGCGATCAGATGCAGCGTGAGCTGGCCCAACTGATCCGCCGCGAAGTCAAAGACCCACGCGTTGGCCTGGTCACCATTACCGCTGTTGAAGTGAGCCGTGACGTGGGTCACGCCAAGATCTTCATCACCGTAATGGGGCAGGACAACAGCGAAGAAATTGCGCAAAGCATCAAGGTGCTCAACTCTGCTGCAGGTTTCCTGCGTATGCAGTTGGCCCGTGAAATGAAGCTGCGCAGCGTTCCACAGTTGCACTTCCACTACGACGAAAGCGTCGTGCGTGGCGCGCACCTGTCGGCCCTGATCGAGCGCGCCGTGGCTGAAGACAGCCAGCATCCGTCCACACCTGAAGACGCCAAGGAGTAAGCGGTGGCTCAGGTCAAACGTATTCGTCGCAACGTCAGTGGCATCATTCTGCTCGACAAACCCATTGGCTTTACCTCCAATGCCGCGTTGCAGAAGGTTCGCTGGCTGCTCAACGCCGAGAAGGCCGGGCATACCGGCAGCCTTGATCCATTGGCCACCGGTGTATTGCCGTTGTGCTTTGGCGAGGCCACCAAGTTTTCGCAATACCTGCTTGATTCCGACAAGGGTTACGAAACCCTGATGCAACTGGGCAAGACCACCACCACGGCGGATGCCGAAGGTGATGTTTTGCAGGTTCGCGACGTGACCGTTGGTCGTGCGGATATCGAAGCTGCCTTACCCGCTTTTCGTGGGCAAATCAGTCAGATACCGCCGATGTACTCGGCACTCAAGCGCGATGGCCAGCCACTTTACAAGCTGGCACGTGCGGGCGAAGTAGTGGAGCGCGAACCGCGTTCTGTTACTATTGCGCGCTTGGAATTGCTCGCTTGTGAAGGCGACACTGCCCGTTTGGCCGTGGACTGCAGCAAAGGCACCTATATCCGTACCCTGGTGGAAGATATTGGTGAAAAGCTCGGTTGCGGCGCGTACGTTGCAGAACTGCGACGCACCCAGGCCGGGCCTTTCAGCCTGGCCCAGACGGTCACGCTGGAAGAGTTGGAAGCGGTACACGCCGAGGGCGGCAATGAAGCGGTTGATCGCTTCCTCATGCCATCGGACAGCGGTTTGCTCGATTGGCCGCTGCTGCACTTCTCGGAGCACAGCGCGTTCTACTGGCTCAACGGCCAGCCGGTACGCGCCCCGGATGCCCCGAAGTTCGGCATGGTGCGAGTACAGGATCATAACGGTCGCTTTATCGGTATCGGTGAAGTGAGCGAAGACGGGCGCATCGCGCCGCGTCGGCTGATTCGGTCAGAATGACCGAACGAGTGTGGCTGTTAACAGGCATGGTCAACACTCATTTTTAGATACAGGGATTTGTCCCTGGCCTGTTGAAACTGCCCTTTGGGTGGTTTCCTGAAAAAAGGATTGCCTCATGGCTCTCGACGTTCAAGAAAAAGCACAAATCGTAGCTGACTATCAGCAAGCTGTTGGTGACACTGGTTCGCCAGAAGTGCAAGTTGCACTGCTGACCCACAACATCAACAAACTGCAAGGTCACTTCAAGGCCAACGGTAAAGACCACCACTCCCGTCGTGGTCTGATCCGCATGGTAAACCAGCGCCGTAAGCTGCTGGACTACCTGAAAGGCAAGGATCTGGGTCGTTATCAGACTCTGATCGGTCGCCTGGGTCTGCGTCGCTAATAAGCGATTGCGCTAGAGGTTGGTTGTCTGCCGCGTGTCATCGGGATTCCCGGTGGCCCGTGGTAGGCTCCCAGCCTCAAGTTTTATCTGGATACACGTTTTACCCTGGACGAGCGTCGGGCCGATTCCCGGCATTGCCCAAGAATTTCGCAAGAAGACAAGTTCCCCCAAGAGCCACAAAGAAGGTAGGACACCGTGAACCCGGTTATCAAAAAATTCCAGTTCGGTCAGTCGACCGTTACCCTCGAGACAGGCCGTATCGCCCGTCAAGCCTCCGGCGCAGTGCTGGTTACCGTTGACGACGACGTGACCGTACTGGTGACCGTTGTTGGCGCCAAGACCGCTGACCCGAGCAAGGGCTTCTTCCCTCTGTCCGTTCACTACCAGGAAAAGACTTACGCTGCCGGTAAGATCCCTGGCGGTTTCTTCAAGCGCGAAGGCCGTCCTTCCGAGAAAGAAACCCTGACTTCCCGACTGATCGACCGTCCGATCCGTCCGCTGTTCCCAGAAGGCTTCATGAACGAAGTGCAGGTTGTCTGCACCGTCGTTTCCACCAGCAAGAAGACCGATCCGGACATCGCTGCGATGATCGGTACCTCGGCTGCCCTGGCCATCTCCGGTATTCCTTTCGATGGCCCGATCGGCGCTGCCCGCGTTGCGTTCCACGAAAGCACCGGCTACCTGCTGAACCCGACTTACGAGCAACAGAAAGCCTCGAGCCTGGACATGGTCGTTGCCGGTACGTCCGAAGCCGTATTGATGGTTGAATCGGAAGCCAAAGAGCTGACCGAAGACCAGATGCTGGGTGCCGTACTGTTTGCTCACGACGAGTTCCAGGTTGTGATCAACGCGGTTAAAGAACTGGCTGCCGAAGCTGCCAAGCCGACCTGGACCTGGGCTGCTGCCCCGGAAGCCACCGAACTGCTGGGCGCTATCCGCTCCGAGTTCGGCGCTGCCATCTCCGACGCCTACACCATCACCGTCAAGGCCGACCGCTACGCTCGCCTGGGTGAGCTGAAGGACCAGGTCGTCGCCAAGCTGTCCGGCGAAGAAGGCCAGCCTTCCTCCAGCGAAGTCAAAGCTGCTTTCGGTGAGATCGAATACCGCACCGTTCGCGAAAACATCGTTAACGGCAAGCCACGTATCGACGGTCGCGACACCCGCACCGTGCGTCCGCTGAACATCGAAGTCGGCGTACTGCCGAAGACTCACGGTTCGGCGCTGTTCACCCGTGGCGAAACCCAGGCCCTGGTCGTTGCGACCCTGGGTACTGCCCGCGACGCACAACTGCTGGACACCCTGGAAGGCGAGAAAAAAGACCCCTTCATGCTGCACTACAACTTCCCTCCGTTCTCGGTGGGCGAGTGTGGTCGTATGGGCGGCGCGGGTCGTCGTGAAATCGGTCACGGCCGTCTGGCTCGTCGTTCGGTTCAGGCCATGCTGCCTGCCGCTGACGTGTTCCCGTACACCATCCGTGTTGTATCGGAAATCACCGAGTCCAACGGTTCCAGCTCCATGGCTTCGGTCTGCGGTGCTTCCCTGGCGCTGATGGACGCCGGTGTGCCAATGAAGGCACCGGTTGCCGGTATCGCCATGGGCCTGGTTAAAGAAGGCGAGAAGTTCGCCATCCTGACCGACATCCTGGGTGACGAAGACCACCTGGGCGACATGGACTTCAAAGTAGCCGGTACCGCCAAAGGTGTGACCGCGCTGCAGATGGACATCAAGATCAAGGGCATCACCGAAGAAATCATGGAAATCGCCCTGGGCCAAGCCCTGGAAGCGCGCCTGAACATCCTCGGCCAGATGAACCAGATCATTGGTCAGTCCCGCACTGAACTGTCGGAAAATGCTCCGACCATGATCGCGATGAAAATCGACACCGACAAAATCCGTGATGTCATCGGTAAAGGCGGCGCGACCATCCGTGCGATCTGTGAAGAAACCAAGGCTTCGATCGACATCGAAGACGACGGTTCGATCAAGATCTTCGGCGAAACCAAGGAAGCGGCTGAAGCAGCACGCCAGCGCGTACTGGGTATCACTGCTGAGGCCGAGATCGGCAAGATCTACGTCGGCAAGGTTGAGCGCATCGTCGACTTCGGCGCGTTCGTCAACATCCTCCCGGGCAAAGACGGTCTGGTTCACATCTCCATGCTGAGCGATGCTCGCGTTGAGAAAGTGACCGACATTCTGAAAGAAGGCCAGGAAGTGGAAGTGCTGGTACTGGACGTGGACAACCGCGGCCGTATCAAGCTGTCCATCAAGGACGTAGCAGCAGCCAAGGCTTCGGGCGTTTAATCACCCGCAGGCTTCACGCTGAAAAAAGGACTCCTCGGAGTCCTTTTTTTATGGGCGCGAGAAAATGAAGCAGAATCAGCTGTTTAGCGCCGCCCAAAAGCCGCAACTTGCATGCAGGCACGATGAGCTTCATGCAAGTTGCACGATTTCGAAAATTTGTGCTTTTCATAAGTCATTGTTTAATAAGGGATTTAATCTGTTCAGCGAGTTGGCACACTGCCTGCAATATCCCTGGTAGCGCTGCAGCATGAAGGTTTACGCCTGCAGACTTTTAATAAAACAGGAGTTACTCGTATGAAGAAGTTCGCTCTCGCTACTGCTACCGCTCTGACCCTGGCCATGGGTGCTAACGTAGCCTTTGCTCAGACTTCCCAAGCCCCTATGACTTTGGCGGCCGGTGAAGCGACCAAGGCTAAGGAAGGCGTTTCGGATACTTGGATCACCACTAAAGTCAAAGCTGACCTGCTGACCGAAAAAGGCATTCCAGGTTCGGACATCAAGGTTGAGACCAACAAAGGTGTGGTTTCCCTGTCCTCCGACGTAGCAGTCTCGGATTCGCAGAAAGCTACTGCTGTAGCCATCACCAAGAAAATCAAAGGTGTGACTGCGGTTTCTGCTGACGGCCTGCTGGCTGGCGGTGCTACCAAAGCTGACGGCATCGACAAAACCAAAGGCGCTGCCCACGACGCTAAAGAGACTACCAGCGATACCTGGATCACTACCAAAGTGAAGGCTGACCTGGTCACTGAAAAAGGCATTCCTGGCACCGACATCAAGGTTGAAACCAACAAAGGTGTTGTATCCCTGTCGTCGCCTACCGCTGTGACCGCTTCGCAGAAAGAAACGGCTGTAGCGATTACCAAGAAGATCAAAGGCGTTAAAGCTGTCTCGGCCGATGGCCTGAAAGCAGAGTAACGTTGACGTTTCGTCTGGACTGAATAGCGGCGGCTTAGGGTGAGTTAGATATCCACCTGACGCACCTCTGGAGTTCATGCGACCGACCACACGGATGTGGTCATTACAGGCCCCGGCACTTGTGTCGGGGCCTGTTCTATTTCAGGCTGAAACAGAATGATCAGGTCAAAAAAATGTGGGAGCTGGCTTGCCTGCGATGCTGGCACCTCGGTCATTCAGTTGCACCGAGGTGATGCTATCGCAGGCAAGCCAGCTCCCACATTAGGATGGGTAGTGCTTAGAAGTTACTCAGCATCCAGATGCATTGGAGTGATCACCCGGCCATCCTTCTCGGCCTGCCCCAGCTGCGCATCGATGAAGTACACGCGGTCATCTTCCAACTGGCCCTTGTCTACCAGGTAATCCTTGATCGTGCTGGCTCGGTCCTGCCCCAACTGGCGCAGTAGCACGTCACTGCCACTCCAGAACTTGATCACACCGTCCTTGAGCTTCGCCGAGCGCTCATCGCTGCCCAGGTCTTTCCATTCGGCCGGGGGTTGCTGTTTGAGGCGGGTGCGGTAGATGCCTTCCAGCAATGGTGCTTTTTCCTTCTCTGGCACTTCAAGCAGGGAGGCTTGGGCCGGGACCTTGTCGCCACGGCGCTGGAGGATCTTGTAGTAGTTATATTGGTATTCACGCTCCAGTCGCTGTGCGGCCAGGAACGGCCCGTCGCTGCTGGCAGCGGCGGTGCCTTCAATTTCCAGGCGCAGGGCAGGGCGTTCTTTCAGCGCCTTGGCCAGGGTGTTCAGAGCGCCTTCGGCGTCTTTGTTCAGCTCACTGGAGCCTGCGGCGAACGACACATTGCCCAGGTCTTCAGAGCCACCACCGGTGACCAGCCCGCCAATGAACTTGAAGGGCGCGGTTGCCGCGCGTACCACGAGGTTGCGCAGGGTCTGCCACACAATCGGCATCACGCTGAATTGCGGGTTGTTCAGGTCGCCGCTTACTGGCAGTTCGATGGAGATCTTGCCGTCGGAGTCCTTGAGCAGGGCGACAGCCAGGCGAATCGGTAAGTCCACGGCATCGGAGCTGTCGACTTTTTCACCCAACTGCAGTTGCTCGACCACCACTTTGTTTTCAGCCTTCAACTGGCCTTTGGTGATCACGTAGTGCAGATCGAGATTCAGGCGACCCTTGCGGATGCGGAAGCCTGCGAATTTACCTGAGTAAGGTGTCAGGTTGGTCAGCTCGACACGCTTGAAGCTGGTGGCGATGTCCAGCGCGGCCATCGGGTCAAACGGGTTCACGCTGCCTTTGATCGTCACTGGCGCGTAACGGTCCACCTTGCCCTTGATATCGACGCTGGCCGGTTTGGCCTGGCGACTGTCGATGGTGCCAATCTGGCCGTTGAGCTGTTGAATCGCGGTGGCAAAGTTGGGCGTGAGGCTAAAGTCAGCAAAGTTGGCCGAACCGTCGTTGATCGCGATCTGCCCGATATGAATGCCCAGGGGTTTGTCGTTACTGGCGGAAGGTTTGGCGGCCGACTTGCTGCCACTGTCGGCCGGCTGCGGAATCAGCAGGTCGTCGATGTTGGTGGTGCGATCTTCGTTGATCATGAAGCGCGCATACGGCTGCAACAGGTTGACCTTGTCGATCGACAGGCTTTGGCCGTGCTGGTAGTTCACGCCCTCTAGCACCAGGCGCTGCCACTTGAGGAAGTCGCGGGTCTTCAGGGTGTCCAGGGTATGCAACTGGTCAACCTGGGCGCGGCCGGTGACCTGGAGGGCCAGTGGCTCGGTGCTTTTGAGGTTTACGTCCAGGTTGCTGCCGAGCATGCCGCTGCGCAATTCCAGGCGAATAAACGGGCTGATATAGGCCTGGGCGACCCGCAGGTCGATGTCCTGGGTGTTCACTTTCAGCTTGGCACTGACCGGGTTGAGGTTAACCTCGCCGGTTGCCTGGATCTTGCCTTGCTTACCCAGGCCGGTGTCGACCTTCAAGGCGAAGGGGCTCTGGTTGAGGCTGTCGAAGTTCTGTACGTCGACATTCAACGGGCCCAGTTCCAGCGCGACCGCAGGTTTAGCCTGGCGGTCGGCCAGGTGCACCTGATAGTTACGCAGTTGCACATCCTTGAGCAGCACTTGCCACGGTTTGCTCGGGGCCGCCGGTTGCGCCGACGGCGCGTCGGCAGTGGTTGGTTCCGGTGCCTTGGCCGGTTTGCTCGGTTGGCTGGCGAACAGCTTCTGCCAGTCCAATTGACCATCGGCCTCACGGGCGGCCCAGGTTTCCAGCTTGTTGCTGCGGATCTTGCCGATAATGACCTGCTGCTTGGCCAGGTCTACCGTGGTTTCGCTGACGTCCAGGCGTTCCAGGCGTGCCAGTGGCCGGCCATCGGGGGCCTTTATAGCAAAGGGGGCGATGCTGGCGGCGGTGTTGGTCAGGTTCAGCTCGGTTTCTTTGGCCAGGCTGAATTTGTAGTCAGTGCTGAAGTTGAGCACCCCGTCTTCCAGCACCAGTGGCAGGGCGTCACGTACATACGGCCACCAGGCTTTCATTTTGCCGTCGGTCACCTTCAAGGTGCCTTCGGAGGTGATCGGTACCAGACTGAAGTTGCCTTTCCAGTCGATTTGCCCACCTTCGGGGCCGGCGGCGACCAGGGTCATGTCGGCATTGTCGTCGGGCAAAGTGCTAAGGTTTTTCAGCTCGAAGTCGAGTTCGTCGTAGAGGAATTCGATGGGCTCGCTGGGGCGCAGGTCCTGGAAATGCAGGTTACCACCGGCCAGCTTGATGCTGTCGATACGCAGTGGGAACGGCTTGGCATCAGGATCGGCCGGGGTTGGCTCGCTCGGCGGCAGTTTGAACAACTGCGCCAGGTTCAGTTGGCCGGACTTGTCGAACAGCAGTTCGGTCTTGGGCTTGTCCAGTTGCACATCAGCCAGGTGCAGGGCGCGGGTCCAGAGGCTGTCGATCTGCAGGTTGGCGTAGAGGCGTTCGAAACCTACTTGCTCTTTGCCTGGCTCACCGATCTTCAGGCCCCACAGCGTCAGTTCCAGGCTGAAGGGGTTGAGCTCGATGCGCTCGATTCGCGACGGCACCGTGGCGTAATTGGCCAACTGTTGGTTGGCAATGCGAAGGGCGATGCCGGGTAATATCAGAAAGCCCAGCAAGCTGTACAAAGCAAGGGCGGTCAACAAGGCGCCTACGGCGCGGATCAATCCTTTGGGCATGGGTGAACGCCATCTATGTCGAACGAGAGTGCCTTGGAGTATGGCACGGGAATTCGGTTCCGAAGAACCGTGGGCGCTGGGAAACTTCCTACAAATGCAGGATCAGGGTCTTCAACGGGGGCTGTTGATCCCTGGAAGGAAAGTCGGCCCCAGGTGTCATCACGTGCCACTCGCGTACCGGGCGCCCGGCTTTTTCCGCGCAGCGCAGCACCTGCTCACGCCAGTCCTCCATGCTGACTTTTGCCAGGTTGTTGCAGCAAATCAGTACGCCATTATCGGCGGTGGCCAGCAGTGCGGGTTTGAGCAGGCTTTGATAGTCGCGCAACAAATCGACGGTGCCGAAAGCGCTCTTGGCCCAGGCGGGAGGATCGAGCAGTACCAGGTCGTACTGGCGCTGTTCCAGGCGCGGATAGCTCGGCAGCTTCTGCCCGCGACGCTGGGTGATCGGCAGGCCCGCCAGTTGGCGAATCGCCGGGAAGTAATCGGACTGTACAAACTCCATGCTAGGCAACTGCGGGTTGAGCTGGCCGTTTTCACGCCCCACCGCCAGGTTGCCCTCGGCAAAATCCAGGTTGCACACTTCCCGTGCGCCCCCCGCCGCTGCGCTCAAACCTACCCCACAGGTGTAGGCGAACAGGTTCAGCACGCTTTTGCCGGCGCTGTGGTCCTTGACCCAGCCCCGGGTGTTGCGCAGGTCGAGGAACAGCAGCGGGTCTTGCCCGGCGTGGCGCCCACGCACACGGTAATTGAGGCCCCACTCGTGGCCGACCAGGTCTTCCAATGCGCCAGGCTCGGCGCGGTACACCGTGTCTTCGCGGTCGATGCGCGAGTTGCCGCGGGCACGGTCGTTGTACACCAGCAACAATTCCAGGCCCATGTATTGGTTGATCAGTTGGTGTAAGTCCAGCAGGTCTGCGGTTTCCAGGGACTGGTGGAAGCTTTGTACCAGCAATTGCGGGCCGTAGCGGTCGATGGTCAAGCCCCCGGCGCCTTCCTGGCTGCCGTGAAAAAGCCGATAGCAGTCCGTACCCTGGGCGTGCAGCGTGTTGATCAGGTCTTGGCGGTGATCGAGGGCGGCGCGCAGCGCCTGATTCAAGGGAGTCATGGAGCGCGCCTTGCTGGTAGATGAATAAGAAAAAGGGGGCGCGAAGTTTAACAGCTAACCCCGGCCTGCACAGGCCGGGGATAATCCTGGCGCTATCGGTTGAGGCGTTTGTCGATCAAACCGTCCACCACGCTGGGGTCGGCCAGGGTCGAAGTGTCGCCCAGGCTGTCCAGTTCGTTACAGGCGATCTTGCGCAAGATGCGTCGCATGATCTTGCCGGAGCGGGTTTTCGGCAGGGCAGGGGCCCATTGGATCAATTCCGGTTTGGCGAAGCTGCCAATCTCCTTGCTGACCAACTCCAGCAGGTGCTTTTTCAACGCGTCGCTGGGTTCGACGCCATTCATGGGGGTGACAAAGGCGTAGATGCCCTGGCCTTTGACGTCGTGGGGGTAGCCCACCACGGCGGCTTCGGCGACCTGATCATGCAGCACCAGCGCACTTTCCACCTCTGCGGTGCCGATGCGATGGCCGGACACGTTGATCACATCGTCGATCCGCCCGGTGATCCAGTAGTCGCCGTCTTCATCGCGCCGTGCGCCATCCCCGGTGAAGTAGTAGCCGGGGTAGGGCTTGAAGTAGGTGTCGATCATGCGCTGCGGGTCGCCGTAGACGCTGCGAATCTGCCCCGGCCAGCTTGATTTGATGGCGAGTACACCGCTGCCGGCGCCGCTGATTTCCTTGCCTTGTTCATCAAGCAACACCGGTTGTACGCCGAACATGGGCTGTGTCGCGCAGCCCGGTTTGATGCGCTGGGCGCTGACCAGCGGGCTGAGCATGATGCCGCCGGTTTCGGTCTGCCACCAGGTATCAACAATCGGGCAGCGCTGTTCGCCGACGGCGTTGAAATACCAGTCCCAGGCTTCCGGGTTGATCGGCTCACCTACGCTGCCCAGCAGGCGCAGGCTGGCGCGCGATGTACTCTGCAGCGGGCCGTGGCCTTCGCGCATCAGGGCGCGCAGGGCGGTGGGCGCTGTGTAGAAGATATTCACCTTGTGTTTATCGATGACCTGCCAGAAGCGCGAACTGTCCGGATAACTCGGCACGCCTTCGAACATCAGCGAGGTGGCGCCATTGGCCAGCGGGCCATAAAC
Organism: Pseudomonas sp. KT_2_4; assembly: GCF_041410225.1. Classification (NCBI taxonomy): domain Bacteria; kingdom Pseudomonadati; phylum Pseudomonadota; class Gammaproteobacteria; order Pseudomonadales; family Pseudomonadaceae; genus Pseudomonas; species Pseudomonas sp. KT_2_4. The sequence goes on along the minus strand of NZ_CP166962.1, from coordinate 2,862,038 downwards.
GATATAGCTGTGGCCGGTGACCCAGCCCACGTCGGCGGTGCACCAGAACACTTCGCCTTCTTGGTAATCGAGCACGTACTTGAAGGTCATCGCCGCTTGCAGCAGGTAGCCAGCGGTGGTGTGCAACACGCCTTTGGGTTTGCCGGTGCTGCCGGAGGTATACAGGATAAACAGCGGGTCTTCGGCGTCCATCGGCTCGGGTGGGCAGTTGTCGCTGGCGGCGTCCAGGGCGGCTTGGTATTTGAGGTCGCGGCCCTCGTGCCAATTCACGCCCGCCCCGGTGCGCTCCACCACCAGTACCGTGCTGACATTCGGGCAACTGGCCAGGGCCTTGTCGACGTTCTGTTTCAGCGCCACGGGCTTGCCACCGCGTATGCCTTCGTCGGCGGTGATCACGGTGCGGCAATCGGCGTCGAGGATGCGGTCGCGCAGGGCGTCAGGAGAGAAACCACCAAACACCACCGAGTGCACTGCGCCAATTCGCGTGCAGGCCAGCATGGCGTACGCCGCCTCGGGGATCATCGGCATATAGATGCACACGCGATCACCTTTGTTCACGCCACGGCTTTTCAACACATTGGCCAGGCGGCTGACGTTTTGGTGCAGTTGACGGTAAGTAATCGTGCAGGATGTTGACGGGTCATCGCCTTCCCAGATGAAAGCCGGCTGATCGGCGCGTTGCGCCAGATGGCGGTCGATGCAGTTGTAGCTGACGTTCAACTGGCCACCGGCAAACCATTGGGCGGCACCGGTGTGGATGTCTGACTGCTGGACGCTGTGCCAGGGTTTTATCCAGTCGAGAAAGCCCTTGGCCTGTTCGGCCCAGAAGGTGTCTGGCTGGTCGATGGATTGGCGATAGAGGCGCTGGTAGTCCTCTTGACTGAGCTGCGCAGCCCGGCGGACGGCATCGGCGGTGGGAAAGGTGCTGATATCGAACATGAGCGCTCCTTATTCTTGTTTTTGCGACAAGTCATAAAGATGCACCCTGGGGCGGGAGGGTTCAAGGCCAACGTCCAAACGGACGTTGGCCTTGAATGAACGGCTTCAGCCGCGGTGGCGACCCCGGAAGTAGTTGATCAGGCCCTGGGTCGAAGCATCTTCGGCCAAGGTTTCTTCGGCGCCGGTCAGGCGGTTGTACACGCCTTTGCCCAGCTCCTTGCCCAGTTCAACGCCCCATTGGTCGAAGGCATTGATGCCCCACACCACGCTCTGCACGAACACCTTGTGCTCATACATCGCCACCAGCGCACCCAGGCGGCGTGGGCTGATGCGCTCGACCACCAGGGTGTTGCTCGGACGGTTGCCCGGGATCACCTTGTGCGGTGCCAGCTTCTGTACTTCGGCTTCCGGCAAGCCCTTCTCACGCAGCTCGGCTTCGGCCTCGCTGCGGGTCTTACCGAGCATCAGCGCCTGGCTCTGGGACAGGCAGTTGGCGTACAGCCACTGATGGTGGTCGGACACAGGGTTGAAACTGACGATCGGCACGATGAAGTCGGCCGGGATCAATTGAGTCCCTTGGTGCAGCAACTGGTGGTAAGCGTGCTGGCCGTTGCAGCCTACGCCGCCCCAGATCACCGGGCCGGTATCGGTGGACACTGGCGTACCGTCCTGGCGCACGCTCTTGCCATTGGATTCCATGTCCAACTGCTGCAAATGCTTGGTGATGTTACGCAGGTAATGGTCGTACGGCAGGATCGCATGGCTCTGCGCACCCCAGAAGTTGCCGTACCACACCCCCAGCAAGCCCAGCAGCACGGGCATGTTGGCTTCGAACGGCGCGTTCAGGAAGTGCTGGTCCATGGTGTAGGCACCCGACAGCAGTTCCTTGAAGTTGGACATGCCGATAGCCAGGGCAATTGGCAAGCCGATGGCAGACCACAGCGAGTAGCGCCCACCGACCCAGTCCCACATGGGGAAGATGTTTTCTTCGCGGATACCGAAGGCCACGGCTGCGGCATTGTTGCTCGAGACGGCGATGAAGTGGCGATACAGTTCGGCTTCCGAGCCTCCCTGGGCCAGGTACCAGGCGCGGGCGGCCTGGGCGTTTTTCAGGGTTTCCAGGGTGTTGAAGGATTTGGACGAGACGATAAACAGCGTGGTCTCGGCGCGCAGCTTCATGGTCAGTTCGTGGAACTCGCTGCCGTCGATGTTCGCCAGGTAGTGGCAACGCACACCTTTATGGGCGTAGGACAGCAAGGCCTCCGAGACCAATTCCGGGCCGAGGAACGAGCCACCGATGCCGATGTTCACCACGTCGGTGATCGGCTTCTCGGTGTAGCCACGCCACAGGCCGTCGTGGATACGGCCGACCAGGTCAGTGATCTGATTCAGCACCTTGTGCACGTCCGGCATGATGTTCACGCCGTTGACCGACAGCTTATCGCCCACCGGGCGGCGCAGGGCGGTGTGCAGGGCAGGGCGGCCCTCAGAGGAGTTGACCGGTTCGCCAGCGTACTGCGCGTCGATCGCCGCCTTGAGATTGACTTCCTTGGCCAGGCCCACCAACAGGTCGCGGGTTTCGCTGGTGATCAGGTTTTTCGAGTAATCGAGGAAAAGTCCGCAGCTGCTCAAGGTGAACTGGGAAAAACGCTGAGGATCGGCATTGAACGCCTCGCGCATGCTGAAATCCTGCATGGCTTGGCGATGTTGAACAAGCGCTTGCCAGGCGGGCAGCGCGGTAACGTCATGAGGGGTGCGGTAGTACGCCATCGCTGCGGGTTTCCTTTTATTACGGGGACTGCCTTTAGGACACTTCAAAGCCCGGAACATCCAGTCTTATAACAAGGATTGGGTTCCAGACAGCGCTAACCATAGCGCAGGGCAGTTACATTAAACCTAGCGTGTGGATATGTCTTGGCTTTGTCTGCGCTGTGGCCGGTACTTTTTTATACCGGCACAGCCGTCGGGGCAACAGGTTGAGGTAAAGCGGGGGTCAGGCGAGGTTCAGGTGCAGGTTATCGATGAGGCGTGTTGCCCCCAGATAGGCGGCGACCAGAATCACCACATCACGATCTTCAGCCGTGGCCGGGCGCAGATGTACGCCTTGGCGCACTTCCAGGTAGTCCATGCGCAGCCCTGCGGCTTCAATCTGCTGAATGTGCTCGGCGCGAAGCCTGGCAAAATCATGATCGCCGCCCTGGATGGCCGTGGCGATCTGGCTGAGCGCGCGGTACAGCACTGGTGCGACCGCACGTTGCTCCTCGGTGAGGTAACCGTTGCGTGATGACAGCGCGAGGCCGTCCTCGGCGCGCACGGTAGGCTCGCCGATGATCTGGATCGGCATGTTCAGGTCGCGGACCATGGCGCGGATCACCGCCAACTGCTGGTAGTCCTTCTGGCCGAATACGGCCATGTCCGGCTGGACCATGTTGAACAGCTTGCTGACCACCGTGGCCACGCCTTCGAAGTGCCCTGGGCGGCTGGCGCCGCACAAGCCTTCGGACAGCTGTGGCACGCTGACTCGGGTCTGGCCGTTCATGCCATCGGGGTACATTTCCTCGACCGTGGGCGCAAACAGCAGGTTGCAGCCCGCCTGCAGGAGTTTTTCCTGATCGGCGGCCAACGTGCGCGGGTATTTGTCCAGGTCTTCGCCCGCGCCGAATTGCAGCGGGTTGACGAAAATGCTCGCCACTACGAAATCCGCTTGCTGCGCGGCCTTGGTCACCAGGGTGGCGTGGCCGCTGTGCAGGTTACCCATGGTGGGCACAAAGCCGATGCGTTTGCCGGCGCTGCGGGCGTGGGTTACGGCAGCCCGCAGTTCGCGGACGGTTTTAACGGTGTTCATGCCGAGAACCCGTGTTCAATACCTGGGAAAGTTACATTCTTGACTTCGCTGACGTAGGCGCTCAGGGCCGCGTGGATGCTGTCCTGGCCGGCCATGAAGTTCTTCACGAACTTCGGTACGTGGCCGGTGATCGACAGGCCGAGCATGTCGTGCAATACCAGCACTTGGCCATCGGTGGCGGAACCTGCGCCAATCCCGATCACGGGCACTTTGACGGCCTGGGTGATTTCGGCGGCCAGTTCGCTCGGCACGCACTCCAGCAGAATCATCGCAGCACCGGCTTGTTCCAGTGCAATAGCATCGGCGCGCATCTGGCGGGCCTGGGCTTCATTGCGGCCCTGGACCTTGTAACCACCGAGGATATTGACCGACTGCGGTGTCAGGCCCATGTGCGCGCACACTGGCACGCCGCGCTCGGCCAGCAACCGGATCGACTCGGCCAGCCACACGGCACCTTCGACTTTGATCATATGCGCGCCCGCCTGCATCAGCTTGCCGGCGTTCAGGAAGGTTTGCTCAAGGGTGGCGTAACCCATGAACGGCAGGTCCGCGATGATCAAGGCGCCATCATTGCCACGCTTGACGCTGGCGGTGTGGTAGGCGAGCTCATCGGTGGTCACGGGCAGCGTGCTGTCATTCCCTTGAAGAACCATGCCCAGGGAGTCGCCCACCAGCAGCACTTCGACGCCAGCCTGGCAGCTGGCGTGCGCGAAGGTGGCGTCATAGCAGGTCAGCATGGTGATTTTTTCACCTTTGAGCTTGAGGCTCTGCAAGGTGGTCAGGGTAATGTCTGGCATGAAAGGGTCCTCGTTCAGGCGCTTGGAAACAGCGAGTAACGCGCGTGAGTCTTCGTTTATACAGGCGCACTGTCTTGAAAGCAGTGCTTATAAGGCCTGGATTGCGCCCTGTCGCGCCGGGTTGGCGGCAGCGGGACGCCTATAGTCGTGAGGAGGACACGGGAAGTCAATTGGATGTGTTACCGCATTGTTACGATGGCGGTGTTACCGCTGTTACTGACGCGATTCAGCAAGATGGGCACAGGCTTGGGGCGCACTGAATATCCAATGTGGGAGCTGGCTTGCCTGCGATGGCATCACCTCGGTGTGGCTGATACACCGTGTCGCTTGCATCGCAGGCAAGTCAGCTCCCACATTGACCGGGTCATTCTTGAGGGAGGCGTTCCAGGCCGACGAACGGGCAGGCGGTGAGCAGGTCGCTTAAACGCTGGCCGTCAGGCAGCTGCAGGTCGGCTGGCGCCAACTCAGCCAACGGATACAGTACAAACGCGCGCAGATGCATCTGGTAGTGCGGCACCTTGAGGCGCGGCTCATCGATCAGGCGATCACCGAACAGCAGGATATCCAGGTCCAAGGTGCGCGGGCCCCAGCGTTCCAGGCGTTCGCGGCCCTGATCGTTTTCGATGGCTTGCAGCGCATCGAGCAGGTCCAATGGCGCCAGGTGACTGTCCAGCGCCGCAACGGCGTTGGTGTAGGGCGGCTGGCCGGGCAGCAGTGAATCGCTTTGATAGAAGGCGGACACACCGGCGAGCTGAGTGCCAGGCAATTGCGCCAGCGCCTCGATCGCGCTGCGCAATTGTTGCTCCGGGGCAGCCAGGTTGCTGCCCATGCCGATGTAGATACGTTCCACGTTTATTCGCCCGCAGCGCCCGAGGCATCGGCACTGCTGCGTTTACGCTTGGTGCCGCTGCGGCGACGCTTTTTCGGGCCTTCGCCGGCGCTATCACCTTTGCTGCCCAGTTCACGAATCATTTCGCGGCGCTGGCTGTCATTGGCGTCCTGATAATCGGTCCACCATTCGCCCAGGCCATCGGTCTGCTCGCCCGCGCTTTCGCGTAGCAGCAGGAAGTCGTAGCCGGCACGGAAGCGCGGGTTGTCCAGCAACAGATCGGCGCGCTTGCCGCTGCGGCGTGGCAGGCGCTCCTGCATGTCCCAGATTTCGCGGATCGGCATGGTGAAACGTTTGGGGATGGCGATGCGTTGGCACTGTTCGGCGATCAGCTCGTGAGCCGCTTCCTGCATGGCCGGGATCGGCGGCATGCCACGGTCCTGCAGGCGCAGTACGCGTTTGGGCAGGGCCGGCCACAACAAGGCGGCAAACAGGAACGCCGGGGTCACCGGTTTGTTTTGCTTGATGCGCAGGTCGGTGTTGATCAAGGCTTCGCTGATCAAGGTGTGGGTGTACGTCGGGTTGTACTCCAAGGCCTCGGCGCTGGCCGGGAACAGGGGGTCGAACAACTGCAGGTCCACCAGCATTTCAAAGGTGTCGGCGGCGTAGCCCGAAAGGAACAGCTTGAGCACTTCCTCAAACAGGCGTGCCGAGGGGATTTCCCGCAGCATCGGCGCCAGTTCGCGAATCGGTGCGGCGGTGTGTTTTTCGATGCCAAAGTTGAGCTTGGCGGCGAATCGCACGGCACGCAGCATGCGCACCGGGTCTTCCTGGTAGCGCTGCGTCGGGTCGCCGATCAGCCGGATCAGGTTGTTGCGAATGTCGTGTACGCCGTTGGCGTAATCGAGGATGCGCTCGCTGACCGGGTCGTAATACAAGGCGTTGATGGTGAAGTCGCGACGTTGCGCGTCCTCTTCCAGGGTGCCATAGACGTTATCGCGCAGGATGCGCCCGCTCTCGTTGCGGGAAGACTGGTTGGTGTCCTCCTCTTCATCGTTTTGCGGGTGACCGGCGCGGAACGTTGCGACCTCGATGATTTCGCGACCAAAGTGGATATGCACCAGCTTGAAGCGCCGGCCGATGATTCGTGCATTACGAAACTCGGCGCGCACTTGTTCAGGCGTGGCACTGGTGGCGACGTCGAAATCCTTGGGCGTGATGTTGAGCAACATGTCGCGTACGCAGCCACCCACCAGGTAGGCCTGGTAGCCGGCGTTCTGCAAACGTTCGACGATGTTCACTGCATAACGGCTGAATTGAGCGCGCTGCAGCGAATGCTGGCTGCTATTGAGCACTTCAGGCGTGCTGCGTTTGTGTTGCGTTCGACGCAAGGGAGAACGGAATGACTGGAACAACTTCTTCAGCATGGGATGCACTGTTTGAAGGAATGTTCGGCCATAACGAAGAATGACCGCATGATGGGCGGGGATTCTAGCATTTAGTCAGGGGATGGTGTAGGAACAAGCTAAAGGCATTGCGCCATAAGCGTTTGCAGGTCAAATCCCGGAAACTACAAGGGGAGCCGAAGCTCCCCCAGAAGTAGTTGCGTGCTCTATTTTTATTATTGATGTCGGGCTTCTTGTTTTTGTTGATCGCCCTCGCCACGAAGTTTCACCTTCATGACACTCCCAATCGGGAGTCAAGAGCAAACGGATTGCTTTGGTCGCTGTGTTGCTGATCTACGATCCAACCAGTTCAGGCTCTGCCTTAGGGCAGTTTTTGTTGTTCTCGGCCTGGTTGCGGGGCAAGCCCCAAATGCAACGCCTCTCCAAAAGAATCAGTTAGCTGCGCCTCCGCCGTGTTGTTTTTGTTATGCGTGAGTCGATTCGTCTTATTTTTATTGTCTTGTACAAAGCTTGTTATTGTTTTTGTACTAAGCATATAGCAGGGTGCGTGCCAACTTTTGCGCCGTCCAGCAAAACCGGGGGTTTGGGCTGGTTTCGCCAGATTGAGGGCCAAAAAAAAGCCGGGGCTTCGTTACCGTAAGCCCCGGCTTTTGTTACGTGAAAAGTCAGCGGTAACAGTTTTTTCACATCAACAGGTGTTACCTGTGGGGCTGCGCTCTCAGCTTTCGCTGGCCACCCCGGTCTTGCGCCGTGGAATGCCCAGGCGCTGACGCCGTTCCCACAAACACTTGCGACTTACACCCAGTTTGCGGGCCAGTTCGGTCTCGGTCATATGGTCCTGATGCTCGAGCACGAAGTGCTGGAAGTAGTCTTCCAGTGACAAATCTTCCGTCGGCTCATGGCTGGTATTGCTACCGCCGCCCTGCTGCGGGGCCAGGCCGATGAAGTCGTCGTCATCCAGGTCGCTGAGCTCAATGTCGATGCCCAGCAACTCGGCAGAAATCTCCGGGCTCTCCGACAGAATCACGGCGCGCTCGACGGCGTTCTCCAGCTCACGCACGTTCCCAGGCCACGAGTAGTGACGGATCGCCTGCTCGGCGTCCGCGGCAAACTTCAGGTCGGTGCGGTCAATGCGTGCGCCTTGACGCAACAGGAACGCGTTGGCGATTTCGTTGACGTCGGCGCCGCGCTCGCGTAGGGCCGGCAATTTGAGCGCGATGACATGCAGGCGGTAATACAAGTCCTCACGGAACTGGCCGATCTTGGCCAGGCTCTTCAGGTCTCGGTGTGTCGCCGCGATCAATCGAACATCGACCTTCTGCGATTGCACCGAACCCACGCGACGAATTTCGCCTTCCTGCAGCACGCGCAGCAAACGCGCTTGGGCTTCCAGGGGCAGCTCGCCAATTTCATCAAGGAACAAGGTGCCGCCGTCCGCGGCCTCCACCAGGCCCGCACGCCCGGCGCTGGCGCCAGTGAACGCACCTTTCTCGTGGCCGAACAGCTCGGACTCGATCAGGGATTCGGGGATCGCCGCGCAGTTCACCGAGATCATCGGCGCCTTGGCGCGCTTGGACAGGTTGTGCAGGGCGCGGGCCACCAGCTCTTTGCCGGTGCCCGACTCGCCCTGGATCAACACATTGGAGTCAGTCGGCGCCACCTTGCGGATCTTGCTGTACAAGTCCTGCATCGGAGGGCAGGAGCCGATGATGCCGATCTCGCCATTGCTGTTGTTGGCACCTGGTTTTTCGGCGCCGCTGGTCTTGCCGGTGGGGCGTGGCTCGGCAGGCGCACTGCTGGCCGACACACGGTCACGCAGGATGCGGGCCACGGCCTGGAGCATCTCGTCGTGGTCGAAAGGCTTGGCGATGTAGTCCACCGCGCCCATCTTCATCGAGTCCACCGCCGAGCGCAGGCTGGCGTAGCTGGTCATGATCAGCACCGGGGTGCCCTGGCCCAGCTTGATCAGCTCGGTGCCCGGGGCGCCTGGCAGGCGCAGGTCACTGACAATCAGGTCGAACGTGGGAATGCTGAATCGCTCTTGGGCTTCCTGCACCGAGCCGGCTTCGCTGACCTGGTACTGATTACGTTCAAGCAGGCGACGCAAGGCAGAGCGGATAATGGTTTCGTCTTCGACGATCAAAATGTGCGGCATTGATTCAATTCTCTCGACGGTCTCAGTTCACAGCGGACGTCGCTTCGACATGACGCGGCAAGGTCACCCGGATACGGGTGCCGCGTTGGCTTTGTGTGTCAGCCGGGCTGTCGATGGTGATTTGTCCATAATGCTCTTCAACGATGGAATAGACCAGTGCAAGGCCCAGACCGGTACCTTCACCGGGGTCCTTGGTGGTGAAGAAGGGTTCGAACAATCGGTCCATGATGTTCTGTGGAATGCCGCTGCCTTCGTCTTCCACGATCAGGTCGACCGTGTGCTCGAAAGCCTCGCTCTTGACGCGTACAGCACTGCCGGCCGGAGACGCGTCGCGGGCGTTGGACAGCAGGTTGATCAGCACCTGGGCCAGGCGTTGTGAGTCGCCATCGACCCAATGGTCCGGATCGCACAGGTTAAAGAACTGTACTTCGAAATTGCGCCGGTTCAAGGCCAACAGCCCAATGGCATCCTGCGCGACTTCGGCCAGGCACACCGCTTCGTCCTGATTCTGATGGGCGCCGGAGTGGGCAAAGCTCATCAGCGACTGGACGATGCGTGAAACCCGCTTGGTCTGTTCAAGGATCTGCCCGCTGATTTCGGTGATTTCCCCGTCTTCTTCGCGCTCTTCCCGCAGGTTTTGCGCCAGGCAGGCGATACCGGTGATCGGGTTACCGATTTCATGAGCCACGCCGGCCGCCAGGCGCCCAATGCTGGCCAGGCGTTCGGAGTGCACCAGCTTGTCTTCGAGCATCTGTGTATCGGTCAAATCTTCTACCAGCAGCACCAGGCCGCTGTTACCCGGCGCCAGAGGTTCGTCGATGGCCGCTTTGTGCAAGTTGAGCCAGCGGGTCTGGCCGTCGAGGGCCAAGTGCTGTTTGTGCAAGTGCTCGTCCGGCAGGTTGATGAAACCCTGCAGCAGCTCTTTCCAGGGATCGCCCAGTGTATTGAGGCGCGAACCCACCACCCGCTGGGCGGCGATGCCGGTGAGTTCTTCCATGGCTTTGTTCCACATCAGGATTTCCTGGTCCTTGGCCAGGGAACACACGCCCATCGGCAGTTCCTGCAGGGTCTGGCGGTGGTAACGGCGCAGGGCGTCGAGTTCGGCGGCCAGGCCTGTGAGGCGCGAGTGGTAGTCCTCCAGCCGGCTTTCGATGAAGTGGATGTCTTCGGTGACGTAGTTTTCGCCACCGGCCTTGTAGGGCAAGAAGGTTTCCACCATGTCCTGGGACACGCTCGGCCCCATCAAACCGGACAGGTTGGCTTCGATACGGTCACGCAGGCGGCGCAGGGCATAGGGGCGGCGCTCGTCAAATGGCAGGTAGAGGTCGCGCAGCGCCTGTTCGACTTCCTTTTGTGCGGCCTTGGCGCCCAGGGGCTTGGCCAGTTGCGTGGCGAACTCTTGGGGCGATGCCGCATGCAGTTCGCGGCGTTGCGGGCGGCGTACGTTGTCTACCGCACAGGCTTCTGCGGCGCTGGTTTCTTCGGCGCTGGCGTTAGTGAACAGCGAGATCAGGGTGAACATCAGTACGTTGGCGGCCAGCGAGGCGATGGCCGCCATGTGCCAACTGGTGTCGTCCAGCACGTAAATCATGTTCAGCAACGGGATATAGAAGCCCTGCAGATTGCCGACCAGCGGTAGCAGCATGGTCACGGTCCACACCAGGATCCCGGCCAGCAGCCCTGCAATAAAGCCACGGCGATTGGCAGTCGGCCAGTACAGCACCGACAACACGCCCGGCAGAAATTGCAAGGTGGCGACAAACGCGACGATGCCGAGGTTGGCCAGGTCTTGCCCGGCGCCCAGCAGCAGATAAAACGCGTAACCGGCCATGATGATCGCGACGATTAGCGCGCGTCGGGTCCATTTCAACCAACGGTAGATATTGCCCTCGGCCGGCGGCTGGTACAGCGGCAGTACCAAGTGGTTGAGCGCCATGCCCGAGAGTGCCAGGGTGGTGACGATGATCAACCCGCTGGCGGCCGATAACCCCCCGACATACGCCAGTAGCGCCAGGGCCGGGCTGTTGGCAGCAATACCGATGCCCAGGGTGAAATACTCGGGGTTGGTGGTGGCCCCCAGTTTCAGGCCAGCCCACAGGATCAGCGGCACCGCCAGGCTCATCAGCAACAGGAACAGCGGCAAGCCCCAGCTGGCGCTGACCAGCGAGCGCGGGTTGAGGTTCTCGGTGAAGGTCATGTGGTACATGTGCGGCATCACGATCGCCGAGGCGAAGAACACCAGCAGCAGCGTACGCCATGGGCCTTCCTGCAACGGCGTATGCAAGGCGGCGAGGGCAGTCTGGTTTTGCAGCAGCCACAGCTCCAGCTGTTGCGGCCCGTCGAACACGCCGTAAAGCGCATAAAGGCCAACGCCGCCGATGGCGATCAGCTTGATGACCGACTCAAAGGCAATCGCGAACACCAGGCCCTGGTGTTTCTCGCGGGTGGCGATATGGCGAGAGCCAAAGAAGATGGTGAACAAGGTGATCAGCGCGCAAAACGCCAGGGCAACCCGATGTTGCACGGGCTCTCGGGTCAGGATGCTGATGGAGTCGGCCACCGCCTGGATCTGCAGGGCCAGCAACGGCAGCACGCCGATCAACATGAAGATGGTGGTCAGCGCGCCGGCCCAGGTGCTGCGAAAGCGAAAGGCAAACAGGTCCGCCAGGGAAGACAGCTGGTACGTCCGGGTGATTTTCAGGATCGGGTACAGCAGCACCGGCGCCAGCAGGAACGCGCCGGACACCCCCAGGTAACTGGAGAGAAAGCCGTAGCCGTACTGATAGGCCAGCCCCACCGTGCCGTAGAACGCCCAGGCACTGGCGTAGACGCCCAGGGACAAGGTGTAGGTCAACGGATGGCGAATGATCGCCCGCGGAATCATTCCGCGCTCACTGATCCAGGCCACGCCGAATAACGCAGCCAGGTAGGCGGCGCTGATCAGCAGCATCTGGGTGAGACTAAAGCTCATCGGCATCTTTTTGGCTCTGCAGGATGAAGGTCACGACGATCAGGATCAGCCATAGCAGATAAGGGCGATACCAGGCGCCCGTGGCGTCGATCCACCAATCCATGATGGCGGGGGAGAACAGGTAGATCCCGACGACCAGCAGCAGGACCAAACGATAGATGTACATGTTGGCCTCTGATTAAAAATCTGCCGCGATGTTAACGGATGGCTGGCAACCTGCAAGCGCCTTCAACTCAATTGCGCTTCGGCCAGGGTCAGCGTGCGCGGGATGCGGGTGGCGTCCCAGTGTGCAATGCCCCAATCCAGCAGTTCTCGTGGGCTGGCGTACAGCAGTTGCGCGTCGGGCTGTTGGCCAAGGGCGCGCAGTGCTCTGAGCAGCAAAGGCGTGGCCTGGTCGGCTGTCAACGGTGCAGAGCGGTAGGACTTGCCCAGCTTGTTGCCGTCTGGCTGCACGATCAGCGGTACATGCAAGTAACGTGGCTGGCGCAGGCCAAGCAGCTCTTGCAGGTACAGCTGGCGCGGTGTGGAGTCGAGCAGGTCGGCGCCGCGCACGATATCGGTTATCCCTTGCCAGGCGTCGTCGAGCACCACCGCCAGTTGGTAGGCGTAGAGGCCGTCGCGGCGACGGATGATGAAGTCGCCGGCATCGCGGCCCAGATGCTGCCGGAACTCGCCCTGCACACGGTCGGTAAAGTGGTATTCCAGCTCGGGCACGCGCAGGCGGATGGCGGCGTCTTGCTGGTCGTGGCCGGCATTGCGGCACAAGCCTGGGTAAACCCCGTTGTAGGGCTCCAACTGCTTGCGCGAGCAGGTGCAGGCGTAGGCCAGGCCGTGGTTGAACATATCGTTCAGTACTTTGGCGTAGGCATCATGCCGCTCGCTCTGGCGAACCAGTGCGCCATCCCATTCAAAGCCGTAGCTTTCCAGCGCATGCAGAATCGCCGCCTGGGCGCCGGGCTCTTCACGCGGAGGGTCAAGGTCTTCCATGCGCATCAACCAACGGCCCTGGTGGGCGCGCGCATCGAGGTAGGAGGCAAGGGCGGCAACCAGGGAGCCGAAGTGCAAATGGCCGCTGGGTGTGGGGGCGAAACGCCCAATATAGGTAGAGGCTGTCATGGCCCGGATACTACTGCATAACCGATAAACGCCAGAAACAAAAATGGAGCGTTCGCACGCTCCATTCGTTCAACTCGGCAACGTTACTTGCCGACCTGTTTTTCCTTGATTTCAGCCAAGGTCTTGCAGTCTACGCACAGGTCTGCGGTTGGGCGGGCTTCCAGTCGGCGAATACCGATTTCGACGCCGCAGGATTCGCACCAGCCGTATTCTTCGTCTTTGATCAGTTGCAGGGTCTTGTCGATCTTCTTGATCAACTTGCGCTCGCGATCGCGGGCGCGCAGTTCGAGGGCGAACTCTTCTTCCTGGCTGGCACGATCGGCCGGGTCAGGGAAGTTGGCCGCTTCATCCTTCATATGGTCAACCGTACGGTCGACTTCCTGCATCAAGTCCTGTTTCCACTTGTTGAGGATCTTGGTGAAGTGCTCGCGCATGGGCTCGCCCATGTACTCCTCGCCCTTTTTTTCGACATAGGGTTCGAAGCCGCCGAGGCCTTGAGTCTGCTGTTGCTTTGCTTGGGTGGACATGAATAGACCGCCTCTCACTCTTCTAATCCATTGCGCAGGATTGCAACGTCACCGACACCTGCCGGCCCTGCGGCTGCAAGCGGGCGAACTTACCAGATAGATTCAGGGTGCGCTACTCCCGGTTGTCGAGGCCCAGGGCAAAGGGGTTGCAAACCGCAGCAGCCCGCCATGACTGGGTATGTATCGCCTCGAATATTGATTTTAGCTGTTTTACGAGCGTGCGCAGGGTGCACTTGCAGCCCCAATCAGGCAATAGAGCATGTTTTACCGTGAGGGTTCGGTAGAATCCAGATTTTGTCCTCACCGTCTAAGGAAGGCTAATGGCTCAGCCCTACAGTGCGCGTAGTCGCGCCATCGAACCCTTTCATGTCATGGCGTTACTGGCGCGTGCCAATGAGCTGCAGGCCGCCGGTCACGACGTGATCCACCTGGAAATCGGCGAGCCGGATTTCACCACCGCCGAGCCGATCATCCAGGCCGGCCAAGCCGCGTTGGCAAACGGTAAGACGCGCTACACCGCCGCCCGCGGCTTGCCCGAATTGCGCGAAGCCATCAGTGGTTTCTACCAGCAACGCTACGGTTTGAGCATCGACCCGCAACGCATTCTGATCACCCCCGGTGGCTCCGGCGCATTGTTGCTGGCCAGCAGTTTGCTGGTGGATCCGGGTAAACATTGGCTGCTGGCGGACCCAGGCTACCCCTGCAACCGACACTTCCTGCGCCTTGTGGAAGGCGCGGCGCAGTTGGTGCCGGTCGGCCCAGACGTACGCTACCAGTTGACCGCCGATCTGGTGGCCAGGCATTGGGACCAGGACAGTGTCGGCGCACTGGTGGCATCGCCCGCCAACCCCACCGGCACGATCCTCACCCGGGACGAGCTGGCTGGGCTGTCGGGCGCCATCAAGGCGCGCAACGGTCATTTGGTGGTCGACGAGATTTATCACGGCCTCACCTACGGCACCGACGCGGCCAGCGTGCTGGAAGTCGATGATGACGCCTTTGTTCTGAATAGTTTTTCGAAGTATTTCGGCATGACCGGCTGGCGCCTCGGTTGGCTGGTGGCGCCCCCTGAAGCGGTGGGTGAACTGGAGAAATTGGCGCAGAACCTCTACATCAGTGCGCCAAGCATGGCTCAGCATGCCGCGTTAGCCTGTTTCACCCCGCAAACCCTGGAGATTCTGGAGCAGCGCCGTGCCGAATTTGGCCGCCGCCGTGACTTCCTGCTGCCGGCCCTGCGTGAGCTGGGGTTCGGTATCGCCGTGGAGCCCGAAGGTGCTTTTTATCTGTATGCCGATATCAGCGCGTTCGGCGGCGATGCCTTCGCGTTTTGCCGGCATTTCCTCGAAACCGAACATGTGGCCTTTACGCCCGGGTTGGATTTCGGTCGCTACCAGGCGGGGCACCATGTGCGTTTTGCCTACACGCAAAACCTTGATCGGCTGCAAGAAGCGGTGGAGCGGATTGCCCGTGGTTTGCGGAGTTGGCAAGGCTGATGCGTTTTAATCCTCCTCTTGAAGAAGGGCGGCTGATCCGCCGCTACAAGCGCTTTCTCACCGATATCGAAACCGTTACCGGCGAGTTGCTCACCATTCACTGCCCTAACACCGGATCGATGCTCAACTGCATGGTCGAAGGTGGCCAGGTCTGGTTCAGCCGTTCTACGGATCCCAAGCGCAAGCTGCCGGGCACGTGGGAAATTGCCGAAACGCCCCAGGGCCGGCTGGCGTGCGTCAACACCGCGCGTGCCAATCAATTGGTGGAAGAAGCCCTGCTGGCCGGTGTGATCACTGAACTCAACGGCTTTACCGCGTTGAAGCGTGAGGTGCCTTATGGCCAGGAGAAAAGCCGCATCGACTTTCGCCTGGATTACCCCCAGGGTGCTGCGTTTGTCGAGGTCAAAAGCGTCACCCTGGGCTTTGATGGCAGCTCAGTGGCGGCTTTCCCCGATGCGGTGACGCAGCGCGGTGCCAAGCACTTGCGTGAGCTGGCCCACCTGGCGCGCGACGGTATACGGGCGGTGCAGTTGTATTGCGTGAACCTGTCGGGGATCGACGCGGTGCGCCCGGCTGTGGAAATCGACGCCGGTTATGCGGCGGCGCTACGTGAGGCCAAGGCTGCAGGTGTGGAGGTGCTCGCCTACGGCGTACGGGTCACGCCGCAGGAGATTTACGTCGAGCGTCGGTTGAAGGTGCTGCTGGGCGACTAGAGATCGACCCACAATCCCTGTTCGTCTTCGCGACCGGGCAGGGCAGTGAGGTGTTGGCCTGCGCAGGGCCCGGCGATGCACTCGCCGCTTTCAATCAGGAACAACGCGCCATGGGTGGCGCATTGGATCAGGCTGGCGCTGTCGTCGAGGAAGCGATCAGGTTGCCATTCCAGTGGGATCCCACGATGGGGGCAGCGGTTGAGATAGAAGTACGCAGTGCCGTCCCGACGCACCGCCAACAGCCTGTGGCCATCGATATCAAAACCGCGGCTGCTGTTGGGGGTGAGGTCGCCTGAGGCGCAGAGAAACTTCATTTCAATCCTTAAGTGCCTTGACGTTCAAATGCAAACAATTATCAAATGCCTGCTTCGCCCGTCAGCTGACTGGGTGCTCAATACGATGCCTGGCAGGGGTTATCTGTCACATCAATGAGTGCTTGAGTGGCCCTGCCCTAGGAAGGAAACCCTGTTATGCGCCTGAGTACCAGCGCTATTGCGCTTGTTGCTTCACTGCTGGTCAACCCTGGGGTGCACGCCTCTGAACTGCCGCAACGCTGGGTCAGTGCTGGCGGGGCGCTGTCGGAGTGGGTGACGGCTCTGGGCGGTGAATCGAAGTTGGTGGGAGTGGATACCACCAGTCAGCATCCCGCCTCGCTCAAGGCCTTGCCAAGCATTGGTTATCAGCGACAGTTGTCAGCCGAAGGCATTCTCAGCCTGCGCCCGCAAATCCTTGTGGGCACGGAGGAAATGGGACCACCGCCGGTGCTGGCACAGATTCGCAGTGCCGGGGTGCAGGTGGATATGTTCTCGGCCCAGCCGGATTTGCCCACGCTCAAAGGCAACCTCGAACACTTGGGGAAACTGCTCGGCAGTGAGGCCCAGGCTGATGCCCTGTTTGCCGGGTATGAGCAGGCGCTGGCACAGCAAAAAAATTGGGTGGTCAAGGCCCAGGCCACGCAAAAAGCTCCAGGCGTGCTGTTGCTGCTCGGCCATGCCGGTGGCAAGCCGCTGATCGCGGGCAAGGACACGGCCGCTGATTGGATGTTGCAGCAGGCTGGAGGGCGTAATCTGGCCACGCACACCGGCTATAAACCGTTTTCCGTCGAGTCGCTGGCGGGGTTGAGCCCTGAGGTGCTGGTGTTTGCCGATCGCGCCCTGACCGGTGACGCGGCACGTGCTGCCTTGTTCAAGGAAAATCCGATCCTTGCCTCGACGCCGGCAGCCAAGAACGGCCGCGTCTTTGAGCTGGATCCGACCTTGCTGGTAGGTGGCCTTGGGCCCCGATTGCCGCAAAGCCTGGAGAAACTGTCTGCCGGTTTTTATCCGTCCCAGCCTAAGCCTGCTCCATGACCACTCTGGTTAAGCCAAAAACGCTGTTTATTGGGCTGTCGCTGCTGTGTGTATTGGCGATCTGGCTTTCATTGGCACTGGGGCCGGTCAGCCTGCCGTTAGTGGACACGCTCAGGGCTGCGCTAAAACTGATGGGCGTACCGATAGAGGCCCAGGGGTTGGAGCAGGCCGAGTTGATCCTGGGGCAGATTCGCCTGCCGCGGACCCTGTTGGGGCTGGCGGTCGGCGGTGTGCTGGCATTGTCGGGCGTGGCGATGCAGGGGTTGTTCCGCAACCCGCTGGCCGATCCTGGCTTGGTCGGCGTGTCCAGCGGGGCGGCGCTGGGAGCGGCGGTGGCGATTGTCGGTGGCTCGCTATTTGGCGGGCTGCCGGATGCTTTCGGGCCATACCTGTTGTCGCTGTGCGCCTTCCTCGGTGGCCTGGGCGTCACGGCACTGGTCTATCGCCTGGGGCGTCGCAATGGCCAGACCAATGTCGCGACGATGTTGCTTGCCGGTATCGCGCTGACGGCCCTGGCCAGTTCCACCGTAGGCCTGTTTACCTATCTGGCGGACGATGCCACCTTGCGCACCCTCACGTTCTGGAACCTGGGCAGCCTCAATGGTGCAAGTTATTCGCGGTTGTGGCCCTTGTTGCTGGTGAGTGCGGGCGTGGCGCTATGGTTGCCGCGCCGGGCCAAGGCGCTGAACGCGCTGTTGCTGGGTGAGTCCGAGGCCAACCATCTGGGTATTGATGTCGAGGGGCTCAAGCGCGAGTTGGTGTTCTGCACGGCCCTGGGCGTTGGCGCCGCAGTAGCAGCGGCGGGCATGATTGGTTTTGTCGGGTTGGTGGTGCCACATCTGGTGCGGCTGCTGGCTGGGCCGGATCATCGGGTGTTGTTACCGGCCTCGGTGTTGGCGGGTGCGAGCCTGCTGTTGTTTGCGGACCTGGTAGCGCGCCTGGCGTTGGCGCCGGCGGAGCTGCCGATCGGTATTGTCACCGCGTTTATCGGTGCGCCGTTTTTCCTCTATTTATTGTTACGAGGGCGCGCCTGATGTTGCGGGTAGAAGCGTTGCAGATCCGGCGCGGTGGTAAGACCGTGCTCGCCGATATCACCTTGGACCTATTGCCGGGCGAAGTGCTGGGCGTTCTGGGCCCCAATGGCGCCGGTAAAAGTACCTTGCTTGGAGCGCTGTGCGGGGAGTTGCAGCCGGATCAGGGCAAGGTGTGGCTGGATCAGCAGGCGCTCAAGCACATGACAGGTGTGCAACGTGCCCAGCGCCTGGCGGTGCTGCCACAATCCTCCACCCTGGACTTTGCCTTTCGTGTCGAAGAGGTGGTGGGCATGGGCCGCTTGCCTCATCAGACCGGGCGAGTGCGCGACGACGAAATCATCAACGCCGCGCTGCAGGCTGCTGATGTAGGCCACCTCAGTGGGCGCAGTTACCTGGCCTTGTCGGGCGGCGAGCGGCAGCGTGTGCACCTAGCACGGGTATTGGCGCAGTTATGGCCGGGTGAGGCAGGGCAGACGTTGTTGCTGGATGAGCCCACATCGATGCTCGACCCTCTGCACCAACACACCACCTTGCAAGCTATTCGACATTTTGCCGACAGAGGCGCTGCGGTGCTGGTCATCCTGCATGACTTGAACCTGGCGGCGCGTTACTGCGACCGGATCCTGTTGCTGGAAAACGGCCGCCCCCGCGCGCTGGATACGCCCTCTAACGTCCTGCAACCAGAGCCGCTCAAGGCTGTATTCGGTCTGGATGTATTGGTACAGCCGCATCCGGAGCGTGGGCATCCGTTGATCATTGCGCGCTGAGGCCGGTTAATTCGCGGGCAAAAAAAGACCCGGCAAGAGCCGGGTCAAATAACCGTGATTAGCCTGATGAGGAGATAATCTGAGAGTCCGAACCAATGGTCTTTCAGTTATCGGCTGATCTCGCGACCAGTTGTGATAATCATAACGATTCTCATTTGAGAGTCAACATCTGTTTTTCTGCTTCATCCATTTTTCTCAAACGCTCGTTTGTAATGCCCGTAAACGCTGGGTTTGAGTGCCACTCTAGTTCTTCTGATGCGCTGAGATCGCTTCAAGCTGACGGTTCAAGGCCTCCTTGCGCTCGGTGGGTATGTCGTTCCAGTGCACATCCATCAATGCCCCTTCAATGGCATACAGCAGAACCTTCGACGCTCGAAACCCGCGCGTGCGCACGGCTCGGTAAGCGTCGACCGCCCCCAGGCGACGCAAGTCGGACGCGCTGTGGATGCCCACCGCATGCAGCCACTGCGCTGACGTCTTGCCAAGGTTTTTCAGGTGTTGCAGCTCATCGTTCATCAAGCCTCCTTGCGTTGGCCGAATGGTGCGGTGGGTGTCGTGACCAGGCAGCCTGAAAATGAGTGTAGCGTTGAGTAGGAAAAGCGTGGTTCTTTGGTCAGAAAGGGCTGAAAAGATTATAAGGATGGCGCGACGGCGCTTACTCGCAGGCAGGCGCAAAGTGCCCGGCAGGCAGGGGATGTGGCAGGAACTCGGTGTGTGGCGTTACTTGGTGCGGTAGCGCAGGCGAGTACCGAAATTGACCGACATGAGTATTTCGTCAGCCGTGAGTTCGGGCGGGAAATAAGCCCCCGATATCTGCGCATGGGCCAGGCTGGCGCCTTCCAGTGAGCAGCCACGCAAGTCCAGGCCGCGCAGGTCGGCAGAGCGAAAATAGGCGTCGGTGAAGTCAATACCGGTGGCGTTCAGGTCGCGCAGGTCCAGCCCTCGAAAGTCGCCACCGCGCATGTCGATGGGGCCATTTTCAGGGCGCTCCTGGTTGAAGCCGCGGATGTCGTCCTTGTGCAGGAGGGCGTAGAGCGGGGTATCAAGAAGCTTTGGCTGACTCATGATCGCGACTCTGGCTGGCGTTATGGAGCCAGTATAGTGCCACTATCGCTGGGTCGCGCGCCGAAGACGACGACGCGACCAAGAAATATTTCTTACAGGCCCGGCAGGTGTTGACGGATATGCCCGACCAACGCGTCGAGCGTCCCGCTTTCATTGGTCTCCACACGCTTGCTGAGCAGCAGCTCCTCGGTAGTCAGCGGGTCACGACTGGCTTGTTGCTCTTCGATAACGGCCAGTGTGGCGTCAGACGGATCGTTTTTATCCGCCTGGCGTTGTGCCAGCCAACTGGTGATAACGGCTTGCGGGGCGTTGCAGTCGAGGATCAGGAACGGCGCGCCAGTGGCTTCGGCAACCTGGGCGGCGGCGTCACGCTGCGCGCGTTTCAAGAACGTGGCGTCCAGCACCACCGGGTAGCCGGCGCGCAGCACGGTGTCGGCAATCTCGTTCAGGCGTGCGTAGGTGGCAGCGCTGGCGTCCTGATTGTAGATACCGGCCTGCAGGGTGTTCTCTACCTGTTGTTCGCCAAACAGGCGCTTGCGCTCTACGTCCGAACGCAGGCGTACCGCGCCCAGGGCTTCGACCAGGCGCATGGCCACGTGGCTCTTGCCCACGGCTGAAACGCCATGGGTGATTGCCAGGAAGCGCGAAGGGATAGTGCTGTAGCTTTCCGCCAGGTTGGCGTAGTTGCGGTACTGGCGCAGGGTGGTAGCGCGTTGCACCGGGTTGGCTTCGCTGGGCATGCTGAACAGCGCAACCTTGGCGCGTACCAATGCACGGTAGGCTTTATAGAAGTTCAGAAGCTCCAGGCCCTGGTAGTCGCCGGTCAGCTCCAGGTACTGGCTTATGAAGCGCCGTGCCAGGCATTTCAGGCCGCGATCTTCCAGGTCCATCGCCAAAAAAGCGGTGTCGGCGTACACGTCGGTAAAGCGGAAAGGCTCGTTGAACTCAATGCAGTCGAAGATCACCACGCGGCCATCGATCAGCGTGGCGTTGCCCAGGTGGATATCGCCGTGGCATTCACGGGTATAACCGTCGAGCTTGCGCTGCGCAAGCAGAGGCTTGAGGCGTTCGAAGCTGCTTTCAGCCCAGGCTTGCAGAGCCTCCAGCTGAGTCAGGTCGGCCTTGTCGCTGAGGAATGGGCGGATTTGGTCGAAGTTCTGGCGTACCGGAGCCATCACCTCTTCCGGCGTGCCGGCGGGGTGATCTTGCGGGACTTTGGGGGCGCTGAGGTGGAATTGCGCAATCTGCTTGGCCATCTCATCGATGTGCGCGCTGGTCAGTTCGCCGTTGGCTTGCAGGGTGCTGAGCATCTGGCTTTGCGGGAACTGGCGCATTTTCAGCGCGTACTCGATGGCCGGGCCGTCGCCACCCAGTTGCGGCGCCTCGGCAGTGCCGGTAATCGGCAACACTTCAAGATACAAGTCTTCGGTCAGGCGCTGGTTGAGGCGCAGTTCCTCGCGGCAGAAATGCCCGCGGTCGTCCAGATTGGTGAAGTCCAGGAAGCCGAAGTTCATCGGTTTCTTCAGCTTATATGCATAGGGGCCCGTCAGTATCACCCAGGAAATATGGGTCTCGATGACTTGAAACGCGTCAACCGGATGAGGGTACAAGGCCGGGTTTTGCAGGGCAGCGATCAGGGTCTGGCTCACGGGCGATCCTTCAAAGTCGGGGGAAAATCATGGGGGGCATTATGGCTGCTGATGCCAGTCGTGCAAACCGCTGTCCGGCTCATGTTGATCATCAATAAAGTGCGTATAATCCGCCGCCATGACTCGAACCCGATCTCCCCGTTCCCGTAAAAAACCTCCTTCCCGCGGCCCGCGCCCTTGGCTGGGCTGGGTGATCAAGCTTGGCCTGGTGGGCCTTGTGGCGGTCGCCGGCCTTGCGGTGTACCTCGATGCCGTGGTGCAGGAAAAATTCTCCGGCAAGCGCTGGACGATTCCGGCCAAGGTGTATGCACGCCCGCTGGAGCTGTTCTCTGGCCAGAAGCTGAGCAAGGAAGACTTCCTTACCGAGCTCGATGCGCTGGGCTACCGCCGCGAACCCGTGAGCAATGGCCCTGGCGCTGCGGCGGTCAGCGGTAATACCGTCGACCTGAACACCCGTGGCTTCCAGTTCTACGAAGGCCTGGAAAAGGCCCAGCCGGTGCGCGTGCGTTTCTCTGGCGATTATGTGGCTGAGCTGTCCTCGCTCAATGGCTCCAAGCTGCCGGTGGTGCGTCTCGAACCGTTGCTGATCGGCGGTATTTACCCGAAGAACCTTGAAGATCGCATCCTGATCAAGCTCGATCAGGTACCACCGTATCTGCTGGAAACCCTGGTCGCTGTCGAAGACCGCGATTTCTATAGCCACTGGGGTGTTTCTCCGAAGTCGATTGCCCGCGCTATCTGGGTCAACACTTCCGGCGGCAAGATGACTCAGGGCGGCAGTACGCTGACGCAGCAACTGGTCAAGAACTTCTACCTGACCAACGAGCGCAGCCTGACCCGTAAACTCACCGAAGCCATGATGGCGATGTTGCTGGAGCTGCATTACAGCAAGCAGGAAATCCTCGAGGCTTACCTCAACGAGGTATTCGTCGGGCAGGATGGCCAGCGCGCCGTGCACGGTTTTGGCCTGGCCAGCCAGTTCTTCTTCGGGCAGCCGTTGTCCGAATTGAAATTGCATCAGGTTGCGTTGCTGGTGGGGATGGTCAAGGGGCCGTCCTATTACAACCCGCGCCGCAACCCGGAGCGTGCGCTTGAACGTCGCAACCTGGTGCTCGATGTACTGGAGCAGCAGGGTGTGGCCACCGCTGAACAAGTGGCCGCTGCGAAAAAAATGCCACTGGGTGTGACAACCCGCGGCAAGCTGGCGGATAGCTCATTCCCTGGCTTTATCGACCTGGTCAAGCGCCAACTGCGCGAAGACTACCGCGACGAAGACTTGACCGAAGAGGGGCTGCGGATCTTCACCAGCTTCGACCCCATCCTGCAGATGAAGGCCGAAGCATCGGTCAACGACACCTTCAAGCGCCTGACTGGCCGTAAAGGCTCGGATGAAGTCGAAGCCGCCATGGTCGTGACCAACCCGGAAACCGGCGAGGTTCAGGCCATGATCGGCAGCCGCCAGGCCAGTTTTGCAGGCTTCAACCGCGCACTGGATGCCGTGCGGCCGATTGGCTCGCTGGTCAAGCCCGCGGTCTATCTCACGGCACTGGAAAAACCCAGCAAGTACACGCTGACCAGTTGGCTGTCCGATGACCCGCTGTCGATCAAAGGTGCGGATGGCCAAGTATGGACGCCCAAGAACTTCGACCGCCGCTCTCATGGCACGGTGTTCCTGTATCAAGGATTGGCGCATTCCTACAACATCTCGACCTCGCGCCTGGGGCTTGAAGTCGGTGTGCCGAATGTGCTGAAGACCCTGGCGCGACTGGGGATCGAACGTGAGTTTCCGGCGTTCCCGTCCATGCTTCTGGGCGCTGCGGCCATGACGCCGATGGAAGTGACCACCATGTACCAGACCCTGGCCAATGGTGGCTTCAATACGCCGATGCGCGGTATTCGCAGTGTGCTGACCGCCGATGGCGAACCGCTCAAGCGCTACCCGTTCCAGATTCAGCAGCGCTTCGACGCGGGCTCCATCTACCTGATCCAGAACGCCATGCAGCGTGTGATGCGCGAGGGTACAGGGCGTTCGGTCTATAGCGTGCTGCCGTCGAACCTGACCCTGGCGGGCAAGACCGGTACCAGTAACGACTCCCGCGACAGCTGGTTCGCGGGTTTCGGCCAGGATGTACTGGCCGTGGTATGGCTGGGGCGCGACGACAATGGCAAGACGCCGTTCACCGGTGCGACAGGCGCGTTGCAGGTATGGACCAGTTTCATGCGCAAGGCTGACCCGTTGCCGCTCAACATGCCGCAGCCGGACAATATCGTGCAGGCCTGGATTGATCCGCACACCGGCCAAGGCTCCGATGCCAACTGTCCGGGCGCGGTGCAGATGCCGTATATTCGCGGCAGCGAACCACCACCCGGCGCCGCGTGCAGTGGCAGTGCCCCTGCTGACGCGGATTCGGTGATGGATTGGGTCAAGGGCTGGATGAATTAAGCAAAGAGGGTTTCAAGTGAACAAGTTGTGGATTCCAGCCATTACGGCTCTGGCTTTGCTCGGCGGTTGCTCCAGCGTGCAGCGCGGCTCTATCCCTGTGGTGGACTCAAGCACGTCCGTCTCCAATAACGACCGCATTTCGGCCAATGGTGGCTTCCGTCAGACCGTGGTCAAACGGCCTGCCCAAGCTGCAACCCAGGCAATTCCACAGGATTCCGGCGTCGTAGTGATGGTGCCCGGCAGTGGGGCTGCAACCTCGGCGCCTATCAGTGCCGAACCATGGACCCCAGGCCCGAGCACTTCCGGGCCGGTGAACTCCACGCCGATTCAAACCGCGCCGGTCAACCAGGGCACCTACAACATGCCTTCTACGCCGAGCGGTATTCCGTCATCGTCCAACGCGGGCGGGTTGTCGGCTGACGAACAACTCGATGGCCCGGTGCTGGCGTTGCTCACAACCGCACAGCAGCAGCAGGCGGGTGGCGATTTGAATGGCGCCTCGTCGAGCCTTGAACGTGCCCAGCGCGTGGCGCCGCGTGAGCCACAAGTGCTCTATCGCCTGGCCCAGGTGCGCATGGCCCAGGGCGATGCGCCCCAGGCGGAGCAGTTCGCTCGCCGTGGCCTGAGCCTGGCCAATGGGCGCCCAGACCTGCAAGCCAGCCTGTGGGCCTTGATCGGGGATGCGCGTGCAGCCCAAGGCGATGCAGCGGGTGCTGCGCAGGCACGGCAAAAAGCCAAGGTCAGCCTCTGATGGATGCGCGTTTTCCCGCGATTGCCGAGCAGTTATTGCTGATCGAGCGCGAACTGCGCGTTCAGGGCTGGTGGGATGAAGTCTCCCCCAGTGCTGAAGCGCTCAGCAGTGTCGAGCCCTTTTCCGTCGATACCCTGGACTTCCACCAGTGGCTGCAGTGGATCTTCCTTGCGCGTATGAAGCAGATCCTGGAACAGGACCTGCCCTTGCCGAATGCGTCGGGGATCCTGGAAATGGCCGAGATGGTCTACGCCGACCGGCCGCGGGAGAGCCTCGGCTTGCGTAACGCGCTTAAAAAGTTCGATCAATTGATCGTCGACGCTCGTTAATTGCCTGACTGCCGGTTTTTCCGGCAGTCTTGCGCACATTTCTACCGCTTGACGACATTCAGGCGAGTTTTATCCCTCCTCAAAGCCCTTTCTTCTGCGTTCTCATGCGCTTAGTTGGAAAAAAGCGCAATTATTGCTTGACTTGAAGGGCGTGAAACAGAAGAATCCAAAGTCCGCTGTATCGGGACTGCCAGAAGCAGGCCCGCTCAGCAGATCATGAGGCGCACATCCGCGCCGACCTGTAACACCCGCAACGCGTTACCTCGCGCTGGGTGGGAAAAGCCCGCAACACTTGGGACGATCCCAATACTTGCTCAGTCAGTGCTGACGTAGTCGGCGACCACCGTCGCTCATGCTCTGTTGAGAAGTAAACCTATTAAGACCCGTCGGTTTTTTAACGGACGGTATTCTGGCGTTTTAGAGGTGAACAACGTGGAGCTTTTATCTGGCGGTGAGATGCTCGTCCGCTTTTTGCGTGACGAAGGCGTCGACTATATCTACGGGTACCCAGGTGGTGCTCTGCTGCATGTCTACGACGCACTGTTCAAGGAACCGGCTGTTACCCACATCCTGGTTCGCCACGAACAGGCCGCGACCCATATGGCTGACGGTTACGCCCGTGCCACCGGTAAAGCCGGCGTGGTACTGGTAACGTCCGGCCCAGGCGCAACCAATGCCATTACCGGCATCGCGACTGCGTATATGGACTCCATCCCGATGGTGATCATCTCTGGCCAGGTGCCTAGCACCATGGTCGGCACCGATGCATTCCAGGAAACCGACATGATCGGTATTTCCCGCCCGATCGTGAAACACAGCTTCATGATCAAGCACGCGTCGGAAATCCCGGAAGTCATGAAAAAGGCGTTCTACCTCGCCCAGTCCGGTCGCCCGGGCCCTGTAGTGGTCGATATCCCGAAAGACATGACCAACCCGGCCGAAAAATTCGAATACGTTTTTCCCAAGAAAGCCAAGCTGCGTTCCTACAGCCCGGCCGTCCGCGGGCACTCGGGGCAAATCCGCAAGGCGGCAGAAATGCTCCTGGCGGCAAAGCGCCCCGTGTTGTACTCCGGCGGTGGCGTGATTCTGGGCGGCGGTTCCGCTCCGTTGACCGAACTGGCCAAGTTGCTCAACCTGCCGGTGACCAACACCTTGATGGGCCTCGGCGCATTCCCGGGTTCGGACCGTCAGTTCGTCGGCATGCTCGGTATGCACGGCAGCTACACCGCCAACCTCACCATGCACCACGCCGATGTGATCCTGGCCGTGGGCGCGCGGTTCGATGACCGAGTGATCAACGGCGCGAGCAAATTCTGCCCGAATGCCAAGATCATCCACATCGACATCGACCCTGCGTCCATCTCCAAGACCATCAAGGCCGATGTGCCAATCGTGGGTCCTGTAGAGAGCGTATTGACCGAAATGGTCGCTGCGCTCAAGGACATCGGCGAAACGCCGAACAAGGAATCCGTTGCCAGCTGGTGGAAGCAGATCGACGAATGGCGCGGTGATCGCGGTCTGTTCCCTTATGACAAGGGTGACGGCAGCATCATCAAGCCACAAACCGTGATCGAAACCCTGTGCGAAGTGACCAAGGGCGACGCCTTTGTGACCTCCGACGTGGGCCAGCACCAGATGTTCGCGGCGCAGTACTACAAGTTCGACAAGCCTAACCGCTGGATCAACTCCGGTGGCCTGGGCACGATGGGCTTTGGTTTCCCTGCGGCCATGGGTGTGAAACTGAGCTTCCCGGATGCCGACGTTGCCTGCGTCACCGGCGAAGGCAGCATCCAGATGAACATCCAGGAACTGTCGACGTGCCTGCAATACGGTCTTCCGGTGAAGATCGTCTGCTTGAACAACGGCGTGCTCGGCATGGTTCGTCAATGGCAGGACATGAGCTACGGTAGCCGTCACTCCCATTCCTACATGGAATCGTTGCCGGACTTCATCAAGTTGGTTGAAGCCTATGGCCACGTCGGCATTCGCATCACTGATTTGAAAGATCTGAAGCCGAAGATGGAAGAAGCGTTTGCCATGAAGGACCGTCTGGTGTTCATCGATATTCAGGTCGATACCAGCGAGCACGTCTATCCGATGCAAATCAAAGACGGCTCTATGCGCGACATGTGGCTGAACAAGACGGAGCGTACTTAATCATGCGGCATATTATCTCCCTGCTTCTGGAGAACGAACCCGGCGCCTTGTCCCGTGTTGTCGGCCTGTTTTCGCAACGCAACTACAACATTGAAAGCCTGACCGTGGCCCCGACCGAAGACCCGACCCTGTCGCGCCTGACGTTGACTACTGTGGGCCACGATGAGGTGATCGAGCAGATCACCAAGAACCTCAACAAGCTGATCGAAGTGGTCAAGCTGGTCGACCTGTCGGAAAGCGCCCACATCGAGCGCGAACTGATGCTGGTCAAGGTCAAGGCCACGGGTGCCCAACGTGCCGAGATCAAGCGCACTACCGATATTTATCGCGGGCAGATCGTCGATGTGAGCGCCAGCGTTTATACCGTTCAACTGACCGGTACAAGCGACAAGCTGGACAGCTTCATCCAGTCGATCGGGACGGCCTCGATTCTGGAAACCGTACGCAGTGGTGTCACCGGGATTGCCCGTGGCGACAAAGTACTCAGCATCTAACCCAAATTAGCGAATGGCCTCACGGCCTGGATATATAGAGGAACCTCATGAAAGTTTATTACGATAAAGATTGTGACCTGTCGATCATCCAGGGCAAGAAAGTCGCCATCATCGGCTACGGTTCCCAGGGCCACGCCCAAGCGTGCAACCTGAAAGACTCCGGCGTTGACGTCACCGTTGGCCTGCGCAAAGGTTCGGCCACCGTAGCCAAGGCTGAAGCCCATGGCCTGAAAGTGACCGACGTTGCTTCTGCTGTGGCGGCTGCCGACCTGGTCATGATTCTGACCCCGGACGAGTTCCAGTCCTCGCTGTACAAGAACGAAATCGAGCCGAACATCAAGAAGGGCGCTACCCTGGCCTTCTCCCACGGCTTCGCGATTCACTACAACCAGGTTGTGCCGCGTGCTGACCTCGACGTGATCATGATCGCGCCGAAAGCACCGGGCCACACCGTGCGTTCCGAGTTCGTCAAAGGCGGCGGTATCCCCGACCTGATCGCGATCTACCAGGATGCGTCGGGCAATGCCAAGAACGTTGCACTGTCCTACGCTGCTGGCGTGGGTGGCGGTCGTACCGGCATCATCGAAACCACGTTCAAGGACGAGACCGAAACCGACCTGTTCGGTGAGCAAGCCGTTCTGTGCGGCGGCACCGTTGAGCTGGTAAAAGCCGGTTTCGAAACCCTGGTTGAAGCTGGCTACGCGCCGGAAATGGCCTACTTCGAATGCCTGCACGAACTCAAGCTGATCGTTGACCTCATGTACGAAGGCGGTATCGCCAACATGAACTACTCGATCTCCAACAACGCCGAGTACGGCGAGTACGTGACCGGCCCTGAAGTGATCAACGCCGAGTCCCGCCAGGCCATGCGCAACGCCCTGAAACGTATTCAGGACGGCGAATACGCCAAAATGTTCATCAGCGAAGGCGCTACCGGCTACCCTTCGATGACCGCCAAGCGTCGTAACAACGCCGCTCACGGTATCGAAGTCATCGGCGAGCAACTGCGCTCCATGATGCCGTGGATCGGTGCCAACAAGATCGTCGACAAAGCCAAGAACTAAGTCGTACGCATCAAGGGAAAACGCGGCTTAGGCCGCGTTTTTTCGTTTGAGGGGTTGGTTCTGGTATAAAGCTGCATCGTTTGCAGGCGAACACTCGCTGCAAGTATCTGTCGAATTTTTTCACACCGTTGCAAGGTAAAGTCCATGAGCGAACGTCCCGAAGAGCCAAACCAGGCTTCCGACGCCGAAAGCATGCTGCCGATCGATGAACATGTCGAAGAAGGGCATGACGCCGAAGGCCGCAAGGTCCGGCATCGTGGCATCTATCTGCTGCCCAACCTATTCACCACGGCGAACCTGTTCGCCGGCTTCTACTCCATCATCAACTCCATGAGTGCCCAGAGCGCGCTGGCGGCGGGTGATGCGGCGAGTGCCAGCAAATACTTTGGCTTTGCTGCTATCGCAATTTTCGTGGCCATGGTGCTCGACGGCCTGGATGGTCGCGTGGCGCGCATGACCAATACTCAAAGCGCTTTTGGCGCCGAGTACGACTCGCTGTCGGACATGGTCGCCTTCGGTGTTGCCCCCGCATTGCTGGCATTTGCCTGGGCATTGGGTGACATGGGCAAGGTTGGCTGGATGGTTGCCTTCATCTATGTCGCGGGTGCCGCTTTGCGCCTGGCGCGCTTCAACACCCAGGTGGGGACTGCCGACAAGCGCTACTTCATCGGCCTTGCCAGCCCGGCAGCGGCGGGTGTTGTCGCGGGGATTGTCTGGGCGTTCAGTGATTACGGGATTCAGGGATCGAAGATGTCGTTCCTGGTTGCCCTGATGGTGGCAGCGGCCGGCATGCTGATGGTCAGCAACATCAAGTACAACAGCTTCAAGGAATTTGACCTCAAAGGGCGCGTGCCTTTCGTGGCCATCCTTGTGGTGGTGCTGGTGTTCGCGGTCGTGTTCAGTGATCCACCGCGTATCCTGCTGCTGGCGTTCCTGGCCTACGCCGCTTCGGGTCCGATTCAGT
The DNA here is from genome assembly GCF_041410225.1 of Pseudomonas sp. KT_2_4. Classification (NCBI taxonomy): domain Bacteria; kingdom Pseudomonadati; phylum Pseudomonadota; class Gammaproteobacteria; order Pseudomonadales; family Pseudomonadaceae; genus Pseudomonas; species Pseudomonas sp. KT_2_4. The sequence goes on along the minus strand of NZ_CP166962.1, from coordinate 2,832,181 downwards.
ACTTGTTGCGTCTGCGTCGGGACAAAACATTGTCTTAATGTAATTTCCCCCATACTCCGCAGTCTATTGGTGCATCAGTTCTCCAACGCTGCGGAGTTACCATGTTAATCAAATTACCCAAAGCGTCCGATTGTCACGAATCGGACGTCACGCCTGAATCCTTCTATCTCTCTCGCCGCAGCCTGCTCGGTGGTGCGCTTGCTGGTATTGCCGCCAGCAGCTTGCCGCGTTGGGCCAGTGCGAGCGATGCTTCGCGGTATGCCGACGTCGAGCCGGGCAGCGCGCCCAACTGGTTTACGGAAAAACTTCCGAACACGAAGTGGCAATCGGTGACGGTCAAAGATGAGGCCATCACGCCATTCAAGGATGCAACTCACTACAACAACTTCTATGAGTTCGGGACAGGCAAGGGCGACCCGGCAACGAATGCGGGCTCGCTCAAGACGCAGCCCTGGAGTGTGGTGATTGATGGTGAAGTCGCAAAACCTGGGCGCTATGCCCTGGAGGACTTCATGAAACCCTATGCGCTGGAAGAGCGCATCTACCGTCTGCGTTGCGTCGAGGCATGGTCCATGGTGATTCCGTGGATAGGCTTTCCCATCTCGGCGTTGCTCAAGCAGGTCGAGCCAACCTCCAAAGCCAAGTACATCCGTTTTGAAACCCTCCAGGATCCCAAGAGCATGCCTGGGCAACGCTCAAGTTTCGGCTTGATCGACTGGCCTTATGTGGAAGGGCTGCGCCTGGATGAGGCGATGAATCCTTTGGCGATCCTCGCTGTGGGCATGTATGGGCGGGAGTTGCCTAACCAGAACGGCGCGCCGTTGCGCTTGGTGGTGCCGTGGAAGTATGGCTTCAAGAGTGTGAAGTCCATCGTACGTATCAGTCTGGTCAGTGAGCAGCCGAAAACGACCTGGCAAAGTATTGCTGCCGATGAGTATGGGTTTTATGCGAATGTGAATCCTACGGTCGATCATCCGCGCTGGACCCAGGCGCGGGAGCGCCGCCTGCCGAGCGGCCTGTTCAGTCCGAATGTGCGCCAGACGCAGATGTTCAATGGCTATTCGGATGAGGTCGCTTCTTTATATACAGGCCTCGATCTGCGGAAGAACTACTGATGCGCTACCCCATCTGGCGCATCGGCGTGTTTGTAGCCGCAGCAGTGTGGCCATTGCTCTGGCTGTATGAAGCGTGGAGTTCTGCGCTGGGGCCTGATCCAGGCAAGGTGCTCGTTGATCGCCTGGGTTTGGGGACGCTCATTTTATTGCTGATCACGCTTGCTATGACGCCGCTGCAGAAATTGAGCGGTTGGGCGGGATGGATAGCGGTGCGGCGACAGTTGGGGCTGTGGTGCTTTGCTTATGTTGTGCTGCACCTGGCGGCCTATTGTGTGTTTGTCCTGGGGCTGGATTGGTCGCAGCTCGGCGTAGAGTTGAGCAAGCGGCCCTACATCATTGTGGGGGCGCTGGGTTTTGTTGCTCTCCTTATCTTGGCCGTCACGTCGAACCGCTATAGCCAGCGTCGGTTGGGGAGTCGATGGAAGAAACTGCATCGTCTGGTCTATGTGATTCTTGGGCTCGGTTTGCTGCACATGCTATGGATAGTGCGGGCGGACCTGAAGGAGTGGGCCATCTACGCGTCTATAGGTGCGCTACTTCTGTTGATGCGGGTGCCGCCGGTAATGCGTCGAATCCCTCGCCTTATTGCTAAAAAAGCGCCTTCTGCCACAAAAGCGTAATTAAGCCTTGACGGCAGATTCTGGAAGCCTATAATTCGCCCCACTTCCGGCGCAGTCGAAACGTAAAACTCCTTGGTAAACAATGAGTTACGCAGTTCTCGACAGCAAGTTGCTTCAGTTCATCGAAGCCAAAAGGAAGTTGAAAAAGAGGTGTTGACAGCAGCGTGTAACGCTGTAGAATTCGCCTCCCGCTTACGAGAGATCGCAAGCGCAAGTGGTTGAAGTTGTTGAAGAAATCTTCGAAAGCTTCTGAAAATAACCACTTGACAGCAAATGAGGCTGCTGTAGAATGCGCGCCTCGGTTGAGACGAAAGATCTTAACCAACCGCTCTTTAACAACTGAATCAAGCAATTCGTGTGGGTGCTTGTGGAGTCAGACTGATAGTCAACAAGATTATCAGCATCACAAGTTACTCCGCGAGAAATCAAAGATGTAACCAACGATTGCTGAGCCAAGTTTAGGGTTTCTTAAAAACCCAAAGATGTTTGAACTGAAGAGTTTGATCATGGCTCAGATTGAACGCTGGCGGCAGGCCTAACACATGCAAGTCGAGCGGTAGAGAGAAGCTTGCTTCTCTTGAGAGCGGCGGACGGGTGAGTAATGCCTAGGAATCTGCCTGGTAGTGGGGGATAACGTTCGGAAACGGACGCTAATACCGCATACGTCCTACGGGAGAAAGCAGGGGACCTTCGGGCCTTGCGCTATCAGATGAGCCTAGGTCGGATTAGCTAGTTGGTGAGGTAATGGCTCACCAAGGCGACGATCCGTAACTGGTCTGAGAGGATGATCAGTCACACTGGAACTGAGACACGGTCCAGACTCCTACGGGAGGCAGCAGTGGGGAATATTGGACAATGGGCGAAAGCCTGATCCAGCCATGCCGCGTGTGTGAAGAAGGTCTTCGGATTGTAAAGCACTTTAAGTTGGGAGGAAGGGTTGTAGATTAATACTCTGCAATTTTGACGTTACCGACAGAATAAGCACCGGCTAACTCTGTGCCAGCAGCCGCGGTAATACAGAGGGTGCAAGCGTTAATCGGAATTACTGGGCGTAAAGCGCGCGTAGGTGGTTTGTTAAGTTGGATGTGAAATCCCCGGGCTCAACCTGGGAACTGCATTCAAAACTGACTGACTAGAGTATGGTAGAGGGTGGTGGAATTTCCTGTGTAGCGGTGAAATGCGTAGATATAGGAAGGAACACCAGTGGCGAAGGCGACCACCTGGACTAATACTGACACTGAGGTGCGAAAGCGTGGGGAGCAAACAGGATTAGATACCCTGGTAGTCCACGCCGTAAACGATGTCAACTAGCCGTTGGAAGCCTTGAGCTTTTAGTGGCGCAGCTAACGCATTAAGTTGACCGCCTGGGGAGTACGGCCGCAAGGTTAAAACTCAAATGAATTGACGGGGGCCCGCACAAGCGGTGGAGCATGTGGTTTAATTCGAAGCAACGCGAAGAACCTTACCAGGCCTTGACATCCAATGAACTTTCTAGAGATAGATTGGTGCCTTCGGGAACATTGAGACAGGTGCTGCATGGCTGTCGTCAGCTCGTGTCGTGAGATGTTGGGTTAAGTCCCGTAACGAGCGCAACCCTTGTCCTTAGTTACCAGCACGTTATGGTGGGCACTCTAAGGAGACTGCCGGTGACAAACCGGAGGAAGGTGGGGATGACGTCAAGTCATCATGGCCCTTACGGCCTGGGCTACACACGTGCTACAATGGTCGGTACAGAGGGTTGCCAAGCCGCGAGGTGGAGCTAATCCCATAAAACCGATCGTAGTCCGGATCGCAGTCTGCAACTCGACTGCGTGAAGTCGGAATCGCTAGTAATCGCGAATCAGAATGTCGCGGTGAATACGTTCCCGGGCCTTGTACACACCGCCCGTCACACCATGGGAGTGGGTTGCACCAGAAGTAGCTAGTCTAACCTTCGGGAGGACGGTTACCACGGTGTGATTCATGACTGGGGTGAAGTCGTAACAAGGTAGCCGTAGGGGAACCTGCGGCTGGATCACCTCCTTAATCGACGACATCAGCTGCTCCATAAGTTCCCACACGAATTGCTTGATTCATTGAAGAAGACGAAAGAAGCAGCCCGAAATTGGGTCTGTAGCTCAGTTGGTTAGAGCGCACCCCTGATAAGGGTGAGGTCGGCAGTTCGAATCTGCCCAGACCCACCAATTTTGTGTGGGAAACGCCTGTAGAAATACGGGGCCATAGCTCAGCTGGGAGAGCGCCTGCCTTGCACGCAGGAGGTCAACGGTTCGATCCCGTTTGGCTCCACCACTACTGCTTCTGTTTGTATAAAGCTTAGAAATGAGCATTCCATCGTTGTGATGGTGAATGTTGATTTCTAGTCTTTGACTAGTTCGTTCTTTAAAAATTTGGGTATGTGATAGAAAGATAGACTGAACGTTACTTTCACTGGTAACGGATCAGGCTAAGGTAAAATTTGTGAGTTCTCTTAATTGAGAAATTCGAATTTTCGGCGAATGTCGTCTTCACAGTATAACCAGATTGCTTGGGGTTATATGGTCAAGTGAAGAAGCGCATACGGTGGATGCCTTGGCAGTCAGAGGCGATGAAAGACGTGGTAGCCTGCGAAAAGCTTCGGGGAGTCGGCAAACAGACTTTGATCCGGAGATGTCTGAATGGGGGAACCCAGCCATCATAAGATGGTTATCTTGTACTGAATACATAGGTGCAAGAAGCGAACCAGGGGAACTGAAACATCTAAGTACCCTGAGGAAAAGAAATCAACCGAGATTCCCTTAGTAGTGGCGAGCGAACGGGGACTAGCCCTTAAGTGGCTTTGAGATTAGCGGAACGCTCTGGAAAGTGCGGCCATAGTGGGTGATAGCCCTGTACGCGAAAATCTCTTAGTCATGAAATCGAGTAGGACGGAGCACGAGAAACTTTGTCTGAATATGGGGGGACCATCCTCCAAGGCTAAATACTACTGACTGACCGATAGTGAACTAGTACCGTGAGGGAAAGGCGAAAAGAACCCCGGAGAGGGGAGTGAAATAGATCCTGAAACCGTATGCGTACAAGCAGTGGGAGCCCACTTTGTTGGGTGACTGCGTACCTTTTGTATAATGGGTCAGCGACTTATTTTCAGTGGCGAGCTTAACCGAATAGGGGAGGCGTAGCGAAAGCGAGTCTTAATAGGGCGTCTAGTCGCTGGGAATAGACCCGAAACCGGGCGATCTATCCATGGGCAGGTTGAAGGTTGGGTAACACTAACTGGAGGACCGAACCGACTACCGTTGAAAAGTTAGCGGATGACCTGTGGATCGGAGTGAAAGGCTAATCAAGCTCGGAGATAGCTGGTTCTCCTCGAAAGCTATTTAGGTAGCGCCTCATGTATCACTGTAGGGGGTAGAGCACTGTTTCGGCTAGGGGGTCATCCCGACTTACCAAACCGATGCAAACTCCGAATACCTACAAGTGCCGAGCATGGGAGACACACGGCGGGTGCTAACGTCCGTCGTGAAAAGGGAAACAACCCAGACCGTCAGCTAAGGTCCCAAAGTTATGGTTAAGTGGGAAACGATGTGGGAAGGCTTAGACAGCTAGGAGGTTGGCTTAGAAGCAGCCACCCTTTAAAGAAAGCGTAATAGCTCACTAGTCGAGTCGGCCTGCGCGGAAGATGTAACGGGGCTCAAACCATACACCGAAGCTACGGGTATCACGTAAGTGATGCGGTAGAGGAGCGTTCTGTAAGCCTGTGAAGGTGAGTTGAGAAGCTTGCTGGAGGTATCAGAAGTGCGAATGCTGACATGAGTAACGATAATGGGTGTGAAAAACACCCACGCCGAAAGACCAAGGTTTCCTGCGCAACGTTAATCGACGCAGGGTTAGTCGGTCCCTAAGGCGAGGCTGAAAAGCGTAGTCGATGGAAAACAGGTTAATATTCCTGTACTTCTGGTTATTGCGATGGAGGGACGGAGAAGGCTAGGCCAGCTTGGCGTTGGTTGTCCAAGTTTAAGGTGGTAGGCTGGAATCTTAGGTAAATCCGGGATTCTAAGGCCGAGAGCTGATGACGAGTTACCTTTTAGGTAACGAAGTGGTTGATGCCATGCTTCCAAGAAAAGCTTCTAAGCTTCAGGTAACCAGGAACCGTACCCCAAACCGACACAGGTGGTTGGGTAGAGAATACCAAGGCGCTTGAGAGAACTCGGGTGAAGGAACTAGGCAAAATGGCACCGTAACTTCGGGAGAAGGTGCGCCGGTGAGGGTGAAGGACTTGCTCCGTAAGCTCATGCCGGTCGAAGATACCAGGCCGCTGCGACTGTTTATTAAAAACACAGCACTCTGCAAACACGAAAGTGGACGTATAGGGTGTGACGCCTGCCCGGTGCCGGAAGGTTAATTGATGGGGTTAGCTAACGCGAAGCTCTTGATCGAAGCCCCGGTAAACGGCGGCCGTAACTATAACGGTCCTAAGGTAGCGAAATTCCTTGTCGGGTAAGTTCCGACCTGCACGAATGGCGTAACGATGGCGGCGCTGTCTCCACCCGAGACTCAGTGAAATTGAAATCGCTGTGAAGATGCAGTGTATCCGCGGCTAGACGGAAAGACCCCGTGAACCTTTACTATAGCTTTGCACTGGACTTTGAATTTGCTTGTGTAGGATAGGTGGGAGGCTTTGAAGCGTGGACGCCAGTCTGCGTGGAGCCATCCTTGAAATACCACCCTGGCAACTTTGAGGTTCTAACTCAGGTCCGTTATCCGGATCGAGGACAGTGTATGGTGGGTAGTTTGACTGGGGCGGTCTCCTCCTAAAGAGTAACGGAGGAGTACGAAGGTGCGCTCAGACCGGTCGGAAATCGGTCGTAGAGTATAAAGGCAAAAGCGCGCTTGACTGCGAGACAGACACGTCGAGCAGGTACGAAAGTAGGTCTTAGTGATCCGGTGGTTCTGTATGGAAGGGCCATCGCTCAACGGATAAAAGGTACTCCGGGGATAACAGGCTGATACCGCCCAAGAGTTCATATCGACGGCGGTGTTTGGCACCTCGATGTCGGCTCATCACATCCTGGGGCTGAAGCCGGTCCCAAGGGTATGGCTGTTCGCCATTTAAAGTGGTACGCGAGCTGGGTTTAGAACGTCGTGAGACAGTTCGGTCCCTATCTGCCGTGGACGTTTGAGATTTGAGAGGGGCTGCTCCTAGTACGAGAGGACCGGAGTGGACGAACCTCTGGTGTTCCGGTTGTCACGCCAGTGGCATTGCCGGGTAGCTATGTTCGGAATAGATAACCGCTGAAAGCATCTAAGCGGGAAACTAGCCTCAAGATGAGATCTCACTGGAACCTTGAGTTCCCTGAAGGGCCGTCGAAGACTACGACGTTGATAGGTTGGGTGTGTAAGCGCTGTGAGGCGTTGAGCTAACCAATACTAATTGCCCGTGAGGCTTGACCATATAACACCCAAGCAATTTGCGAACTCGAGAGAGACCAGATTGCGGTGTGTGAAGACGCAATGAACCGAAAGTTCGACGCTCACAAAACACCACGATCTATCACATACCCAATTTGCTGAAGCGAGGCCAGCTGGCCACGACTCAGTACCCGAATTTCTTGACGACCATAGAGCATTGGAACCACCTGATCCCATCCCGAACTCAGCAGTGAAACGATGCATCGCCGATGGTAGTGTGGGGTTTCCCCATGTGAGAGTAGGTCATCGTCAAGATTAAATTCCGAAACCCCAATTGCGAAAGCAGTTGGGGTTTTGTTTTGGGCGCTCGAAAAGTGTCCACCTTGTCCCCGCACGCCTGTCAGGCTGTGCCCGCCCCGTGCGCCACAGTGCTAAAGTCCACCCCTCGATTTTGCTTTTCCCAAGGAAGCCGTTATGCCGGACGCGACGTCCCTCAGCCCTGGATTCATGGTGGTTCACGGCAACCGCCTGGACGAACTGCGCAGCCTAGTGGTCAGTTGGATGCGCCGTTACCCACTGGCGCCTTTGGAAAACGAAATCGCCCTGGTACAAAGTAACGGCATCGCCCAGTGGCTGAAGCTGGCCTTGGCTGAAGATCCGCAAGAAGATGATATGGGCGGCTGTGGCATTGCCGCAGCCATCGACGTACAACTGCCTGGCAGCTTTATGTGGCAGCTCTATCGCATGGTCCTGGGCCGCGACGAAATCCCGCCCAAGTCCCTGCTTGATAAAGCCCCGCTGACCTGGCGCCTCATGCGTCTGTTACCCGAGCTGATCGACCAACCGCACTTCGAACCTCTGCAACGCTTCCTGACGCAAGACACCGACCTGCGCAAACGCTACCAACTCGCCGAGCGCCTGGCTGACCTCTTCGACCAATACCAAGTCTACCGTGCCGACTGGTTGGAAGATTGGGCCGCAGGTCGGCACCAACTGCGCAATGGTCGAGGTGAGTCCAAACCGCTCAACCCAGCCAACTGCTGGCAAGCCGAGCTGTGGCGCGCGCTGCTCCTGGATGTGGGTGAAGCAGGCATGGCCGAAAGTCGGGCCGGTGTACATCAGCGTTTCATCCAGCGCATCAACAGCCTTGAACAAGCACCGCCCGGCTTGCCTCCCCGGGTGATCGTCTTCGGCATCTCATCGCTGCCGGCCCAGGCGCTGGAAGCCTTGGCGGGTCTGGCCCGTTTCAGCCAGGTCCTGCTCTGCGTGCATAACCCCTGCCGCCATCATTGGTCGGACATCGTCGCCGACAAAGACTTGCTGCGTAACGAATACAAACGCCAGGCGCGCAAAGCGGGCATGCCCGTCACTATCGACCCACAAACTTTGCACCAGCACGCCCATCCGCTGCTCGCTGCCTGGGGCAAGCAGGGCCGTGATTACATCAGTCTGCTGGACAGCTACGATGATCCCAACAGCTACCGCGCCGCATTTCGCGACGGTCGTATCGACCTGTTCAGCGACAGCGAACCCACCACGCTGCTCAACCAACTCCAGGACGATATCCTTGAACTGCGCCCGTTGAATGAAACCCGTGAACGGTGGCCCGCTGTCGACTTGCAACGCGATACTTCGATCCGTTTCCATATCGCCCACAGCGCCCAGCGCGAAGTAGAAATCCTCCACGACCAATTACTTCATCGCTTCAGCGCCGACCCCACCTTGCGCCCTCGGGATATCATCGTCATGGTCCCCGACGTCGACAGCTACGCACCGCATATTCGCGCGGTCTTCGGCCAGCTCGAACGCCATGACCCACGCTTTATCCCCTTCACCCTCACAGACCAAGGTCAACGTGGCCGCGACCCGCTGTTGATTGCTGTGGAGCACCTGCTCAAACTCCCCGACAGCCGCTTCCCCGTCAGCGAAATCCTCGACCTGCTCGACGTCCCGGCCCTGCGCGAACGCTTCGCCATCAAAGAGCGTGACCTGCCCACCTTGCATCGCTGGATCGAAGGGGCCGGCATCCGCTGGGGCCTGAATGCCGAGCAACGCGCCGGTTTGGGTCTGCCCGCGGAACTGGAGCAGAACAGCTGGCGATTCGGCCTGCGCCGTATGCTGCTGGGCTATGCCGTCGGCACCGGCACGGCCTGCGACGGTATTGAACCTTATGACGAAATCGGTGGCCTCGATGCGGCCTTGATCGGCCCGCTGGTCGGCTTGCTCGACGCCTTGCACGATGCCCATCAAGCGCTATCGGAACCCGCCGCGCCACAGGCCTGGGGCGAGCGTCTACAACGGTTGATGCAGCTGTTTTTCCTGCCCAGCAGCGAGCACGATGACTACCTGCTGGGCCAGCTCGAACAGCTAAGAGAAACCTGGCTGGAAACCTGCGAATCCGTCGGCTTGCAAGACGAGTTACCCCTTACGGTAGTACGTGAGGCATGGCTTGCCGGATTGGATCAGGGGCGCCTGTCCCAGCGCTTCCTGGCGGGAGCGGTCAATTTCTGTACGCTCATGCCCATGCGTGCGATCCCGTTCAAGCTGGTCTGCCTGCTCGGCATGAACGACGGCGATTACCCGCGGGCCCAGCCACCCCTGGATTTTGACCTGATGGGCAGCGATTACCGCCCCGGCGACCGTTCTCGCCGTGAAGACGACCGCTACTTACTGCTCGAAGCGCTGCTGTCAGCCCGTGACCAGCTGTATATCAGCTGGGTAGGCCGCAGCATCCGTGACAACAGTGATCGCCCGGCCTCGGTACTGATCGGCCAACTGCGCGACCACTTGGCCAGCGGCTGGCAGCACGCCAACAATGATCAGCCGCTGCTCGACGCAATGACCCAAGAGCACCCGCTGCAACCCTTCAGCGCACGCTACTTCCACGAAGGCGATTCGCTGTTCAGCTATGCCCGCGAATGGCAATTGCTGCATCAGGCACCGGCGGTCATCACCCAAGAGCAAGGCTTGACCCCTCACCAACAGGAAGAACCCCTGAGCCTTGGCCAGTTACAGGACTTCCTGCGCAATCCGGTCAAACACTTCTTCAGCCAGCGCCTGAAAGTATTCTTCGAAGCCGCTGAAGTGCCCCTGGCTGATGAAGAACCCTTCGTGCTGGACGCATTGCAACGCTACAGCTTAAGCGACAGCCTGCTGAACGCGGCACTCACCCAACCCGACCAACTCGATCAGGCGCTCAACGCCCAGGCCCTGCGCCTGCAAGGCAGCGGCCTGCTGCCGATGGTCGGTTTCGGTGAATGCCTGCGTAACGAGTTGATCGAGCCGTTGCCGGACCTGGTGCAACGCTATCAACACCTTCTAGCGCTGTGGCCCACCCCGCATACTGGCGCTGAACCGATCAGCTTTGCGTACCAAGGTATCCAGCTGGAAGGTTGGATCAGCGGTCTGCACCGACGCAGTGATGGCGGATTGTTAAGCGTCACCACCATCCCCAACAGTATTGGCTCGATCAAGACACGCAAGTGGCACCGCCTCATCCGCCCTTGGGCCAATCACGTGGTGGCCTGCGCCTGTGGCCTGCCCTTGAGCACCGGCCTGGTAGCCAGTGACGACACCTTGTTGTTGGCCCCACTGGACAAGGCCGGCGCCGAGGACATCCTCGGTAACCTGCTGTTGGCCTGGCACACGGGAATGAGCGCGCCGCTACCGGTCGCGGTGAAAACCGCGTTCGCCTGGCTCGGCCAGACTGACCCCGCCAAGGCCCAAGCGGCAGCGAGCAAAGCCTATGAAGGCGATGGCATCACCACAGACGGCGAACGCCGCGAAACGCCTGCCCTTACGCGGCAATTTCCCGACTACGCGGCCCTGGTCGCCAGTGAAGAGTTCGAAGGCTGGTGCGAAACCCTGTATCGCCCGCTGATCAACGCCCCCTGGCGATCGCTTTCCAGCACGGAGGCTGACGCATGATCGGCAAACCCTTGGCCCTGGCGTTCCCGCTCAAAGGCAGCCAGTTGATTGAAGCCAGTGCCGGCACCGGCAAGACCTTCACCATCTCCGCCTTGTACCTGCGCCTGGTGCTCGGCCACGGCGGCGGTGAGTCCGGTTTCGGCCGCGAACTGCTGCCACCGCAAATCCTCGTGGTGACGTTCACCGACGCCGCCACCAAGGAGCTGCGTGAACGCATCCGCATCCGCCTGGCCGAAGCCGCGCGCTTTTTCCGTGACGAAATCGAGCAGCCTGATGCGCTGATTGCCGACCTGCGTGAGCAATATGAACCGCAGCAATGGCCCGCCTGCGCCAATCGGCTGGACATCGCCGCCCAATGGATGGATGAAGCCGCCGTCTCGACGATCCACAGTTGGTGCCAGCGCATGCTGCGCGAACATGCGTTCGACAGCGGCAGCCTGTTCACCCAGACCCTGGAAACTGACCATAGCGACCTGCTGGGCGAAGTGCTGCGCGACTACTGGCGATTGTTCTGCTACCCAATGCACGACGATGCCCTCAACTGGGTGCGCAACCATTGGGGCGGTCCCGCGGCGCTGATGCCACGGGTGCGTGCGTTGTTCGGCAGCGAGCGGCCCACCGACGAAACCCGCGAGCCAGCCGAACTGATCACCGCCTGCCTGCAAGAACGTCGTGCCGCGCTGGTTGCTCTCAAGGCACCCTGGCAACAATGGGCCGCCGAGCTGCGGGATATCTGCCTGCAAGCCGTGGCCGCCAAGGCGGTCGATGGGCGCAAGATGCAAGCGCGCTACTTCGAGCCCTGGTTCGAAAAGATCAGCGCCTGGGCCGCTGACGAAACCCTGGAACAACTGGACATCGGCACCGGCTTCACCCGCCTGACGCCTGACGGCATGGCCGAAGCGTGGAAAGGCGAGCCGCCGCAGCACCCTGGCATCGAGGCCATGGCCAGCCTCAAAGCCAGCCTCGACGCCTTGCCAACGCCCGACGCGGCGGTGCTGCAACACGCTGCCGGCTGGGTCGGCAAACGCTTCGAGGAAGAGAAACGTCGCCGCGCGGAGATGGGGTTTGACGACATGCTGATCCGCCTCAACGCCGCCCTCCAGGCAGACGGTGGCGAGCGCCTGGCCAGCGTGATCCGCGAGCAATTCCCGGTGGCCCTGATCGATGAATTCCAGGACACCGACCCGGTGCAATACAGCATCTTCGACAGCATCTACCGCATCGAAGAAAACCACCTCGACAGCGGCCTGTTCCTGATCGGCGACCCCAAGCAGGCGATCTACGCCTTCCGCGGCGCCGACATCTACACCTACCTGCGCGCCCGGCAATCCACCACCGGCCGTCATCACACCCTGGGCACCAACTTCCGCTCCAGCCATGCGATGGTCGAGGCGGTGAATCACGTGTTCCAGCGTGCGGAAACCGGTCGTGGTGCGTTCCTGTTCCGTGAGCCCAATGGGGATAACCCGGTGCCGTTTCACCCGGTGCTGTCCCAAGGCCGCAGCGAACACCTGCAGGTCGACGGCCAACCAATGCCGGCCATGAACCTTTGGCACCTGCCCACCGACCAGCCGATTTCCAACGTGGTTTACCGTCAACACCTGGCCGCCGCCTGCGCCACGCAAATCGTTGCGCTGCTCAACGGTGGGCAGCAAGGCACGGCGGGCTTTGTAATAGAGGGTAACCTCAAGGGCGTGTTGCCGTCAGACATCGCCATCCTCGTGCGCGATGGCAAGGAAGCCCAGGCCGTGCGTGCCGAACTGGCCAGCCGTGGCGTGCGCAGTGTGTACCTGTCGGATAAAGACTCGGTGTTTGCCGCCCAGGAAGCCCATGACCTGTTGGCCTGGTTGAAGGCTTGCGCCGAACCCGATGTCGAACGCCCGCTGCGTGCCGCCCTGGCCTGCGTCACCCTGAACCTGTCCCTGTCGGAGCTGGAGCGTCTGAATCAGGACGAACTGGCGTGGGAATCACGGGTGATGCAGTTCCGTGGCTACCGTGCCATCTGGCGTACCCAAGGCGTGTTGCCGATGCTGCGTCGCCTGCTCCACGACTTCAAGCTGCCGCAAACCCTCATCGCCCGCAGTGATGGCGAGCGGGTGCTGACCAACCTGTTGCACCTCAGTGAATTGTTGCAACAGGCCGCCTCGGAACTGGATGGCGAGCAGGCGTTGATCCGTCATTTGGCCGAGCATCTGGCGCTGTCGGGACAGGCCGGTGAAGAGCAGATCCTGCGCCTGGAAAGCGACGAGCAACTGGTCAAAGTGGTGACCATCCACAAATCCAAGGGCCTGGAATACGACCTGGTGTTCTTGCCGTTCATCTGTTCGGCCAAGCCTGTGGACGGCAGTCGCTTGCCGCTGCATTACCACGATGGACAGGGCAAGTCCCACGTCAGCCTGCGACCCACGGCCGAGCTGATCGCCCAAGCCGACGATGAGCGCCTGGCCGAAGACCTGCGTTTGTTCTATGTGGCCTTGACCCGCGCCAAACACGCCTGCTGGCTAGGCATCGCCGACCTCAAGCGCGGCAATAACAGCAGCTCGGTCTTGCACCTGTCGGCGTTGGGCTATTTGCTTGGTGCTGGCGCGTCGTTGGGCGAATCAGCGGGTCTGGCGCGCTGGTTGCTGGACTTGCAGCAAGGCTGCGCGGCCATCGGTTATGACCATGTGCCGGACGCCCAAGACATCCTGTTCCACCCGCCGCGCAATCAAGCGACCCTGCTCGCACCATTGCTGCCTGAACGTAAGGCCACGGAAAACTGGTGGATTGCTTCCTACAGTGCCTTGCGCATTGGCGACAGCATGAGCGCCGCCAGTCTTGAAGCACCGGAAAGCCCCCAGGCCCAGAAACTGTTCGATGACGAACGCCTCGACCCCGATGCGCCACGGGAAGTGGTGGCGTCCGGCGGTGATATTCATCGTTTCCCACGCGGTCCTAATCCAGGCACCTTCCTCCACGGCTTGTTGGAGTGGGCCGGTGAAGAGGGTTTCAACGTGACGCCCGAGGCCATCGAAAAAGCCGTGGGCGCACGTTGTAACCGCCGCAACTGGGAAGGCTGGATAGTCACCCTCAGCGGCTGGCTGGGTCATCTGTTGCAAACGCCGTTGCCGCTGTACAACGACCACGTGACCTTAAGCGGCCTTCAGCAGTACCAGATCGAAATGGAGTTCTGGTTCGCCAGTCACACAGTCGATGTGCTGGCCCTCGACAAACTGGTGTGCCAGCACACCCACGGCGGTGTTTCCCGTGTGGCCGCTGAGCCGGTGCTGCTCAACGGCATGTTCAAGGGGTTTATCGACCTGACGTTCGAACACGATGGCCGCTACTACGTGGCGGACTACAAATCCAATTGGCTCGGCCCCGACGATTCGGCCTACACCCAGCAAGCCATGGAGCACTCGATTCTTGAGCATCGGTACGACCTGCAATACGTACTTTACCTGCTGGCCCTGCACCGCCAGCTCAAGGCGCGCCTGCCTGATTATGACTACGACCAGCACGTCGGCGGCGCCCTGTACCTGTTTCTGCGTGGCACCCAGTCGGTGAGCCAGGGGGCGTATTTTACCCGGCCGCCCCGCGAGCTGATCGAAAGTCTGGATCTGCTGTTCCAGGGCAAGCCTATCCCGCCCAAGGTCGAGCCCGTCTGGGAACAAGGAGTGTTGCTATGAGCCTGTCGCCGTTACCGCTAGAGGAGCTGGCACCGCTGAGTCGCGCCACCGACCTGGTGCAGTTGCTTGAGCGTTGGGTCGAGCGTGGCTGGTTGCGGGCCCTGGACAAAGCCTTCGTCGGCTTCCTGCATGAGCTTGACGCCCAGGCCGACCCCTTGGTCTTGTTGGCGGCCGCCTTGACCAGCCATCAACTGGGCCATGGTCACGTCTGCCTTGACCTGTTCGAAACCCTCAAGGCGCCGGACTTCGCCCTGTCATTGCCGCCCGAAGGCGACCTGCACGCTGGCGCCATGCTGCTGCCGTCGCAATTGCTGCACGACCTGGACGGTGCCCATTGGTGCCATGCCCTGGCGTGCAGCCCATTGGTAGCGCTGGCGGTCGATGGCAGCGACGCGGCCCAGAGTCGTCCGTTGGTGTTGTCTGGCAAGCGCCTGTACCTGCGCCGCTACTGGACCTACGAGCGACGTATCGACCGCGCCCTGCGCCTGCGCCTTGCGAACGTGGAGCCCGCAGCTGCCGATTTGCCACAACGCCTCAACCGCCTGTTCGACCAACCGGCGCCCGACGGTGTAATTGACTGGCAAAAGCTTGCCTGTGCCCTGGCAACCCGCGGCGCCTTCAGTATCGTCACCGGCGGCCCCGGCACCGGCAAGACCACCACCGTGGTGCGCCTGCTCGCGTTGTTGCAGGCACCCGCTGTGGAGTCCGGCAGCCCGTTGCGTATTCGCCTGGCTGCGCCCACCGGTAAAGCCGCTGCGCGCCTGACCGAATCCATCAGCCAGCAAGTGCTGTCACTGACAGTGCCCGACGACGTGCGGGAAAAAATCCCGACCCAGGTCACCACGGTTCATCGCCTGTTGGGCAGCCGTCCGGGCACCCGCCACTTCCGGCATCACTTGGGTAATCCATTGCCGCTGGACGTGCTGGTGGTGGATGAAGCCTCGATGATTGACCTGGAAATGATGGCCAACCTGCTCGATGCCTTGCCGCCCCATGCGCGTCTGGTATTGCTGGGCGACAAGGACCAGTTGGCGTCGGTGGAGGCCGGTGCGGTACTCGGCGATTTGTGCCGTGACGCCGAAGCCGGCTGGTACAGCCCGCAGACTCTGCAATGGCTGCAAGCGGTCAGCGGCGAAGACCTCAGTGCCAGCGGCCTGCAAGAAGACCTCGACGCCCGTCATCCCCTGGCCCAGCAGGTGGTGATGCTGCGCTATTCGCGTCGTTTCGGCGAAGGCAGCGGCATCGGCCAGCTGGCGCGCTGGGTCAACCAGCAAAATGCCGAAGAGGCACGTCAGTTGCTGGCCGCGCGCCGTCATGACGACCTGTTTTGCCTAAGCCTCAAGGGCGAGCATGACCACGGCCTTGAGCGCTTGGTGCTGGACGGGCAGGGCGACGGCGCCCAGGGTTATCGCTACTACCTGAACCTGCTGCAATCGGCACGTCCACCTCTGGATACGCCGCGCGATGACCCGGCCTGGACCTATTGGGCGCAACAATTGTTGCAAGCCTTTGATGCGTTCCAATTGCTCTGTGCCGTGCGCAAAGGGCCCTGGGGGGGTTGAAGGGCTGAACCAGCGCATCACCGCGGCCCTGCGCAAAGTCCGCCTGATCGAAGGCGACGAGCAGTGGTACGAGGGCCGTCCGGTCTTGATGACCCGTAACGACTATGGCTTGGGCCTGATGAACGGGGACATCGGCATCGCGCTGAAACTGCCCGAAAGCGATGGCGGCCCCCACGTGCTACGCGTGGCCTTCCCACGTAACGATGGCCAGGGTGGCGTACGTTTCGTGCTGCCCAGCCGCTTGAATGATGTCGAAACCGTGTATGCGATGACCGTACACAAATCCCAGGGCTCGGAGTTCATCCATACGGCGCTGATCCTGCCGGATGCTTTGAACCCGGTGCTGACCAAAGAATTGATCTATACCGGTATTACCCGCGCCAAGCGCTGGTTCAGCTTGATCGAGCCCCGGGGTGGCGTGTTTGAAGAGGCGGTACGGCGCAAGGTCAAGCGTTTGAGCGGGTTGATGCTGGAGTTGGACGCCGCACCGGAAAAACTGACTGATAGGTCATGAAATATTTCTGATTCAGATGTCTGATTTTTCTGAAAAAATAGTAGGCCCCGTGCCAGCCGTGCTGCGCGGGGGTTCCCGCCGCTGTGCTATCGTTGCGGCATCACCCTGGAAAATACCTGAGAGAAGTGCTGCATGAACGTGGCTGTCTCGCCCACAGAGCGCAGTTTGAGCTGGAGACGCATGTTGCGGGTGGCGGTTCTGTGCCTGCTCGCGCCGCAGGTATGGGCGCAGACGCCCAGCCTCGCCGAGCAGCGCGCCCAGGCGGTCACCCAGGTCGTGCTGGGTATTCTCAGCTACGCGCGGTGGCCGGTGGAGCCTGCGCAATTGCGGCTGTGCATTGTCGGGCCGACTCAGTACACCGATGACCTGGTCAAAGGCACTACCCAGGCCACCGGTCGTCCGGTGCGGGTGCGGCGCCTGCTGGTCGATCATCCGGATATCGTCAATGCCTGCGACGCCATCTACATCGGCAAAATCACGCCTGACGAACGCAACCGCCTGTTTACTTCGTTGATTGGCCACCCTGTGCTCAGCATCAGCGAAGGGGGCGACCAATGCACGGTGGGCAGCCTGTTCTGCCTGCGGGTCAGCGATGAGCAGGTGTCATTCGAGGTCAATCTGGATTCCGTCGCCCGCAGCGGCGTGCGTATCCATCCCAGTGTGTTGCAGTTGTCTCGCCGTCGAGCGCCTGGCTCATGAGCCGCGATAAAGTGCGGCCGACCCTGCGTTCGGTGATTGCCCGCGGGCATATGATCCTGGCGCTGGTAGCGGTGACCCTGGCCAGTGTTTCCCTGACCCTGCTCGGCGTGCTGGCCCTGCGGGTTTACGCCGAGCACAACCTGCACCTGATCGCCCGCTCCATCAACTACACCGTGGAAGCGGCCGTGGTGTTCAACGATAGCGCGGCGGCCACCGAAGCCCTGAGCCTGATTGCCTCCACCGAAGAAGTGGCCCAGGCAGAAGTATTTGATATCAACGGCAAGCTGCTGGCGCGCTGGGTTCGCCCGGAAACCGGCATGTTGTCACGGGTCGAGCTGCAAATAGCGCACGCCCTGCTCGAACAGCCCATCAGCCAGCCGATTCTGCGCCAGGGGCAAACTGTCGGCAGCATCCACCTGGTCGGCCACGGTGGCAGCCTGTTGCGCTTTTTGCTCAGCGGTCTGGTCGGGATTTTGATCTGCACAGCGCTCAGCGCCTGGGTGGCATTGCACCTGTCGCGGCGTCTATTGAATGGCATCACCGTGCCATTGCAACGCCTGGCCGCCGTCGCCCACGCCGCCCGCAGCGAACGAGACTTCGACCGCCGCGTACCCTCGGCGCAGATCGCCGAGCTCGACAGCCTGGGCAGCGACTTCAATGCCCTGCTCGGTGAGATGGAGGCTTGGCAAAGCCACCTGCAAAGCGAAAACGAAACCCTGGCCCACCAGGCCAGCCACGACAGCCTCACCGGCCTGCCCAACCGCGCGTTCTTCGAAGGCCGGCTGATCCGCGCCTTGCGCAGCGCCGCCAAGGTCAACGAGCGGGTGGCGGTGTTGTTCCTCGACAGCGACCGCTTCAAAGACATCAACGACAGCTTCGGTCACGCCGCTGGCGATGCCGTGCTGGTGGCCGTTGCCGACCGCGTGCGGGCGCAACTGCGCGAGGACGACCTGGTGGCGCGCCTGGGCGGTGATGAATTCGCGGTATTACTGGCGCCCCTGCACAAGGCCGAAGACGCCCATCGCATCGCCGACAAAATCATTGCCAGCATGGACATGCCGATCCCCCTGCCAGGTGATACCCAGGTGTTGACCTCCCTCAGCATCGGTATTGCCATTTATCCCGAGCATGGCGCCACTCCCGGCACCTTGCTCAACGCCGCCGACGCGGCGATGTACCAGGCCAAACGATTGTCCTCGGGCGGCCAGCAAACGGCGGAGTCGGAGCATCCCGTCGTCAACGTTCAACACAGGAGTTGATTCCCTTGTTCGCTAACACACGCATTTTATTTGTTTCTTTACTCGTCGCTTTCCTGGCCCTCAGCGGCTGCCAGACGCCACCCAAAGGCCTGACCCCGGCGCAAGTCGCCGTGCTCAAACAACAAGGCTTCGAGCTGACCGATGAAGGCTGGGCCTTCGGCCTGTCCGGCAAAGTGCTGTTTGGCAGTGACGTCGAAACCCTCAACAAACCCAGCACCGACATCGTCGAACGCATCGGCCAGGCCCTGGTAGGCGCGGGTATCGAGCGTGTGCGTGTCGACGGCCACACCGACGCCTCCGGCAAAGAACCCTACAACGTGGCACTGTCCCTGCGCCGCGCCAAAAGCGTGGGCAAGGTGCTGACCCGCGTGGGCATGAAAGAAGAAAACATCCAACTGCGCGGCCTGGGCAGCAGCGAGCCGGTGGCGCCGAATACGACCACAGCAGGCCGCACCGAGAATCGCCGGGTGTCAATTGTAGTAATCGCGGACTAAGGCAATTCGCCCGCCTCAACCCGAAACGCAATCTATTGTGGGAGGAGGCCCCCGATAGCCGTGTGTCAGCCAATACAACTGGTGACTGACACACCTATATCGGGAGCAAGCCCCCTCCCACATTTGTTCTGCGGTGTGCTCGCGAGATTGTTCGCTCAACGGCTCGGTGTCATCGCCTGCGGCAAGTCATCCACCACGGCTTTGCCCCTCTCATACAGATAATGCGCGGCCCATGCGTATTGGTCGCCGCGAAAACCTACCAACGACCATTAGGAGTTTTCTCTGTAGGAAAAACCTGTCATGACGAATTTTAATGGCTGGGCTGATGAAGTTTCGCTTTTTCGCAAATGGTGGGCTTAGTTAAATGGACGCTATGAGTAACTACCGTACAGGATTGCGATGAATATGAATGTCAGTCATTTTCGCCAGGGAGTATCTAAAGTCAGGCTTTCAAAAGATGCATTTGCTGAGCTATTGACGGTAAGGGAGTTATTCGAGACTGTAAGTCAAGGTGTTAGATTCGATACCAAGGTCGCTTACATTAATCCTTTACAGTCAAGCGTGCTGAGAGAGGAGCTGAATAGAATACGAAATATGATCGATCATGAAAGTCATGTCTTGATTCTCGATGGCTTTAAGGTGGATAAACTTTCAACGTTCAAATCTCTGGTGTGGACATTCAGTTCCTTACTCGGTGTCCCAATGGTACAGAATCATCTTGGTCATAAAGTGATTGAGGTTTATGACCGAGGTGGCAAAAGCATTGAGGTAGGTGCGAGATACCATCAGACCCGTCAAGGCGCCTATATACATAACGATGGTGTGAGCGACCCGCTGCCTATCGATTACTTGATCCTGGCCTGTGGACAGAAAGCACTTTTAGGAGGTGAGAGCATTCTCATCGATGCAAGCGCGGTATACGCGGAGTTGATGGCGTTCCCAGACGTATTGGAAGAGCTCAAATGCGACTTCTTTTTTGAGAATCGCGGCATGTCAGAGGATGAGCAACTGTTTAAAGCCCCCATCCTCTACTTTTCCAGTGAAGGTATTCCACTGATCAGATACTTTCGAGTCTACATTGAGTCAGCTCACCTTAAGGCAGGAGTGCCTTTAACAGCAGCTCAAACCCAGGCACTGGACTTTCTGGATACTGTTCTCGATCAGTCATCGGTTCAGCATCGAGTACTGCTGGAGCCAGGGCAAGTGCTTATTTCAGCCGATAACAAGTTTCTGCATACGCGTACGAACTTCATTGATATGAACGCTCCTCGTTCCGAGATCAATGATGCTGAGCCTTTGAGTGATCTGAATCGTTATATGCTACGGCTGTGGTTACGCAAACAATGATGCTTCGGTATTCATAACGTAAGTCCTCCCATATCCGCCATAAGCCGAGCCCCATGGACACCTCCGATATTGCGATCACGTTGGTCTTGGTCTCTGCCTTTATGCACGCCACTTGGAATGCCGTAGTTCGCGCCGGTAGCAGTCGCTTCATGACCTTGGCCATGGTCGACGGCACCGCGCTAGTGATATGCCTGCTGGCGTTGCCGTTTGTCAGTGTGCCTAGCCTGGAGGTATGGGGCTATATACTCGTCTCTGTGGTGCTCAATACGGTCTACCGGCTATTTTTGATTAAAGCGTACGAAACGGGTGACTTCGGTCAGGTTTACCCGGTGATGCGTGGGGTGCCGCCCGTATTGGTCGTGCTGTTTTCTTACTTTCTGCTGCATGAACAGTTGTCCTCCCAGGCGTTGACGGGAGTGATGCTGATTTGTGTGGGGATTATCAGCTTGACCTTTGTGCGCAGGATGACGGCGCAGATATTCAAGCCGATCCTGATGGCGGTGTGCGCCGGTGCGTTTATTGCGTCTTACACGGTGGTGGATGCTAAAGGTGTAAGAGCCAGTGAGACGGTGCTGCAGTACATTATTTACCTGACAGTATTCCAAAGTATCCCGATCCCGATGCTGGCGTTTTCCAAAGAGCGTTCAACCTTGGCTCGTGCGATACGTGGGCACTGGCGAGTTGGGCTATTAGGCGGTGTTTTTTACCTGGCGTCTTACGGATTGGTGTTGTTTGCCTTGTCGCTGGACGCGGTGGCCAAGGTCTCAGCTCTGCGGGAAACCAGTGTTATTATCGGCGCCATTATTGCCGCGCTGTTCTTTCATGAACGGTTCGGTTGGCGACGGATGCTTTCGGCGTTCGTCATTGTTTGCGGGATCATCTTGATCAAAGTGAGCACCTGATGGCCCAGCGTCCGCCACCCACTCCTATGCTTCAAGCGTTCGTCAGCGCTGCGCAAGCCGGTAGCTTTGCGCGTGCAGCGTCTGAGCTTAACCTCACCTCCAGTGCCATTAGCCATCAAATTGCGGGCTTGGAGGAGTGGTGGGGCGTGTCGTTGTTTGAGCGGCACTCGCGTGGCGTCAAACTGACGGTGGCAGGGCAGGCTTTGTTGCCGGTTACCGATGGTTTCTTCAAATCGCTGGATGGGGTGCTGCATTCACTCAACCCCGGTAAATCCCAACCGCTGTACCTCTCATGCACGTCTTCTCTCTGTTCGACATGGCTGATCCCCAGGATGCACGGTTCTCACACTGAGGCCTCATTCAATCTAGATCTGGTGTTGACCAGCGCCGACATGAACCGCGCCAGCCTGGAGGCTCATCAATATGATGTCGCGGTGGTGATGGGGTACGGCGACTACCCGGATCATCATGTCGAATTACTGATGCGCGATGCGGTGTTCCCCGTTTGTTCGCCGGAGTTTCTGCGGTTGAAGGGTGATATCGCGCTGGAGGATGTCGCCCGCAATCCGCTGATTCATCGGGTGGACGATCAGGTGTGTCCGGGATGGGAAAGTTGGTTTGCGTTTCAGGGGCTGGCGGCGCCGCCTTATCACCATGGGCCGAGATTTCCGGATTCGAGCTTGGCGATCAGCCTGGCGGTGAAGGGCGGAGGGATTGCGCTGGGCAGGACTGCGTTGGTGTATGACCAACTGGAAGACGGTGCGTTAGTTGCGTTGAATAGCCCTGTGATGATGTCCCCTGCGGCCTACTACGTCATTTGTCGAAACGGGCGTCAGTCGGAGCCGGATATTGCTCGGCTGATTGAATGGCTCAAGAACAGCGCGGGTGAGTTTCTGCGCGAAGTTCAGGCTCGGTATCCGCAAATTGCCGGGGCTGGCGCGGTTTAAATGTGGGAAGGAGCAAGGCTCCTCCCGCATTCAAACGGTATTCGCTTAACGGCCCGGCGTCATCGCCTGCGTTAAGTCATCCACCACGGCCTTGCCCATCTCACACAGATAATGCGCAGCCCATGCATATTGCTCACCGCGCACATCCATGGCGGCTTCCATCGCGAGTTTCTTGGAGTAAAAAAGTAGGGTGGAGGCGTGTTCCAATGCTTCCTCAATCGGCATGCCGGAATTAACGCGGAGCAGTGGTTTTTGGTTTTCGCCGTAGTCGCCGAAGGTGACTAAGCCGAGGGTGATGATGGAGGAAAGCGGTGGATCGGGAACGATCTTGGACATGGTTTTTCCTTAGGTTAATAAGTAGAAACCGCCACGGCATGTCGCTAAACATGGAAAGGTGGCAGCTGTGCGCGGGTTAGCGAACCGGTAACCTAGGAACCCGGTAGACCCGAAGGTCTCCCGCGCACAGCCGCCATAACACGATAAGGCGAGCAAAATGGCTAGCCAGGGTGATTTAGGGCGTTGAACCTACGTTTCTCGGGTCGCTAAACCCAGCCGCTGTTTTGCAGCGACCCGAGGAGGCTAGACACTCAAATCCTATGGCGCAATAGGCCAGGGATTCTCTAGGAAACGTCCTGCAATTTAAAGCGAATCGTCGTTGATGGCGCTTTAATCCGCAAACCTGATCTCCCGCGTCTCCCCCATCAACAACCCCTGATTCTGCTCCGTCACTTCCCGGATGTAATCCCACAACAACGTAATCCGCTTCAACTTCCTCAAATCCTCCCGGCAATACATCCAGAACTGTCGCGTAATCGCGATCTGCTCCCCCAGCACCGGCAACAACCGCGGGTCCTGCGCTGCCAGAAAGCACGGCAATATCGCCATCGACCGGCCTTGCTGCGCCGCCACGTACTGCGCGATCACGCTGGTGCTGCGCAAACTCGCGCTGGCGCCGGGCACGACGTTGGCCAGGTACAGCAGCTCCGAGCTGAACGCCAGGTCATCCACGTAGCTGATAAATGGATGTTCGGCCAAGTCCGCAGGTGTGCGAATCGGCGGGTGTTGGTCGAGGTAGTCCTGGGTGGCGTACAGCTGCAGTTTGTAGTCGCACAGTTTGCAGCACACATACGGTCCGTGTTCCGGGCGTTCCAGGGCGATGACGATGTCGGCTTCGCGCTTGGACAGGCTGATGAAGTGGGGCAGGGGCAGGATGTCCACCGAGATCGCGGGATAAGTGTCGACGAAATGGCTCAGTTGCGGGGTGACGAAGAAGCTGCCGAAGCCTTCGGTGCAACCCATGCGCACATGGCCCGACAGTGCCACGCCGGACCCGGACACCTGTTCGCAGGCCATGTGCAGTGTGCTTTCGATGGATTCGGCATAACCCAGCAACCGCTGGCCTTCGCTGGTGAGCACGAAGCCGTTGGTCCGGGATTTTTCGAACAGCAGCGTGCCGAGGGACACTTCCAGTGAACTGATGCGTCGCGACACGGTGGTGTAGTCCACCGCCAGGCGCTTGGCGGCCACGCTGGCCTTGCGGGTGCGCGCCACTTCGAGGAAAAACTTCAGGTCATCCCAGTTCAGGGCGCCCAGGGAGGTGATGTTTTTTTGCATATTGGACCGGATTTTATGTGCGTTCTTATTAGAGATTTGCACATCTATACTCCAAAAACAGTCCGAACGCCTCATTCTTCAAGGCGATTCAACGCCTTGGTTCTCTGCATAACGATAAGATTCTGGAGACCACATGAACGCATCTGCCGATATTTCCGTGCAACAGGTCAAGTTGCTGATCAACGGCGAGTGGGTCGAGTCCAAAACCACCGAGTGGCAAGACATCGTTAACCCGGCCACCCAGCAAGTGCTGGCCAAAGTCCCGTTCGCCACTGCCGATGAAGTCAACGCCGCCATTGACGCTGCCCATCGCGCTTTCCAGACCTGGAAGCTGACACCGATCGGCGCGCGCATGCGCATCATGCTCAAGCTGCAAGCCTTGATCCGCGAACATTCCAAGCGCATTGCTGTAGTCCTCAGCGCCGAGCAGGGCAAAACCATTGCCGATGCCGAGGGCGATATTTTCCGTGGACTGGAAGTGGTCGAACACGCCTGTTCCATCGGCACCCTGCAAATGGGCGAGTTCGCCGAGAACGTGGCCGGCGGCGTGGATACCTACACCCTGCGCCAGCCTATCGGCGTGTGCGCCGGCATCACCCCGTTCAACTTCCCGGCGATGATTCCGCTGTGGATGTTCCCGATGGCGATTGCCTGCGGTAACACCTTTGTACTCAAGCCGTCCGAGCAGGACCCGTTGTCGACCATGCTCCTGGTGGAGCTGGCGCTGGAAGCCGGCGTACCGGCCGGCGTGCTCAACGTGGTGCATGGCGGCAAGAGCGTGGTGGATGCACTGTGCACCCACAAAGACATCAAGGCGGTGTCCTTCGTCGGTTCGACGGCCGTCGGCACCCATGTCTATGACCTGGCAGGCAAGCACGGCAAACGCGTCCAATCGATGATGGGCGCCAAGAACCATGCGGTGGTGCTGCCGGATGCCAACCGCGAGCACACCCTCAACGCCCTGGTCGGCGCCGGTTTCGGCGCGGCGGGCCAGCGTTGCATGGCCACCTCGGTGGTGGTGCTGGTGGGTGCGGCCAAGCAGTGGCTGCCAGATCTCAAGGCGTTGGCACAAAAGCTCAAGGTCAATGCAGGCAGCGAAGCCGGCACGGATGTCGGCCCGGTGATTTCCAAGCGCGCCAAGGCACGCATCCTTGAACTGATCGAAAGCGGCGTGAAAGAAGGCGCCAAGCTGGAGCTGGATGGCCGCGATATCAAGGTGCCGGGCTTCGAACAAGGTAACTTTGTCGGCCCGACTCTTTTTTCGGGCGTGACCACCGACATGCGCATCTACACCGAGGAAATCTTCGGCCCGGTGCTGGTGGTGCTGGAAGTCGACACCCTCGATCAAGCCATCGCCCTGGTCAACGCCAACCCGTTCGGCAACGGCACAGGTCTGTTCACCCAGAGCGGTGCGGCGGCGCGTAAATTCCAGAGCGAAATCGATGTGGGCCAGGTCGGCATCAACATCCCCATCCCGGTGCCAGTGCCGTTCTTCAGCTTCACCGGCTCCCGCGGTTCCAAGCTCGGCGACCTGGGCCCTTACGGCAAGCAAGTGGTGCAGTTCTACACTCAGACCAAAACCGTCACCAGCCGCTGGTTCGACGATGACACGGTCAACGATGGCGTCAACACTACCATTAACCTGCGCTGAACCTGGGAGACGATCATGAAGATTGCATTTATCGGCCTGGGCAACATGGGTGCGCCCATGGCCCGCAACCTGATCAAGGCTGGGCACGCGCTTAACCTGTTCGACCTGAACCAGGCGGTACTCAAGGAACTCGCCGAACTGGGCGGCACCATCAGCAGCTCGCCGCGTGATGCGGCCCAGGGCGCCGAACTGGTGATTACCATGCTGCCGGCCGCCGCCCACGTGCGCAGCGTGTGGCTGAATGAAGACGGTGTACTCGCCGGCATCGGCAAAGGCATCCCCGCCGTGGATTGCAGCACCATTGACCCGCAAACCATCCGTGAAGTAGCGGCTGCGGCAGCCAAACAAGGCGTGGACGTGGCCGATGCGCCGGTCTCCGGTGGCACCGGCGGTGCCCAGGCGGGGACGCTGACCTTCATGGTCGGAGCCAACCCGGAATTGTTCGCCACCCTGCAACCGGTGCTGGCGCAGATGGGCCGCAACATCGTGCACTGTGGTGATGTCGGCACGGGGCAAATCGCCAAGATCTGCAACAACCTGCTGCTGGGTATCAGCATGGTCGGCGTCAGTGAAGCCATGGCCCTGGGCGATGCACTTGGCATTGATACACAAGTGCTGGCCGGCATCATCAACAGCTCCACGGGGCGCTGCTGGAGTTCCGATACCTACAATCCTTGGCCAGGCGTGATCGAGACCGCGCCATCATCGCGTGGCTATACCGGTGGTTTTGGTGCCGACCTGATGCTCAAGGATTTAGGCCTGGCCACCGAAGCTGCACGCCAGGTGCACCAGCCGGTGATCCTCGGCGCAGTGGCCCAGCAGCTGTATCAATCGATGAGCCAGCGTGGGGAAGGGGGCAAGGACTTCTCGGCGATCATCAACAGCTATCGCAAGCCCAAATAAAAACCTGTGGCGAGGGAGCAAGCTCCCTCGCCACAGGTTTTGCTGGGTCAGGCAAACACAAAATACTTACGCACCGTCTCGACCACTTCCCACGTTCCTTTCATCCCCGGTTCCACCACAAAGATATCCCCAGCCCGCAAGTGGATCGGCTCCATGCCTTCAGGCGTGATCACGCAGTAGCCTTCCTGGAAATGGCAGTATTCCCACTTCACGTATTCCACGTACCACTTGCCCGGCGTGCAGATCCAGGTGCCCATGATCTTGCTGCCGTCTTCGCTGGTGTAGGCGTTGAGGTTGACGGTGTGCGGGTCGCCTTCGAGCTTTTCCCATTTGCAGGCATCCAGGACCGGCAGTGGGTGGGTGTCGCGCAGTACGGTGATGGGCTTGGACATGATGACTCCGAGGCAGGGAAGGGAAAGCTCAACCCTAAGGCCTCGGGCGTTGCGCCAGTGGTCTGAACTCGACATTGGGATGCCCAGAAGCGCAGTCACCTGAACACCGCAGTCCCCTGTGGGAGCCGGGCTTGCCCGCGATGACGCTGGCACAACAAGCATCTCCATTGCCTGACACTCCGCTATCGCGGGCAAGCCCGGCTCCCACAGGAGGTCTTGGTGTATCTGAGCGACAGATCTGTGCATCAAACCGCTGTTTCCTCGCAGTAACTGCGAAAGATTTCCCGTGTCGCGCCAGAATTCGCAAGAAAATTCACATCCCTCCCTCGTATCATTCACCTCAGTAACGAGTGAGAGCCTTGCAATGAACCCAATAAAAACGTGGTGGGATATCAGCCCGCCCTTGAGCACGGCCACCCCGACCTGGCCGGGCGATACGCCGTTCCAGGAGGAGCGCGTGTGGCAGTTCGGCCCCGAGTGTCCGGTAAATGTGGGGCGCGTCACCCTGTCGCCGCACACCGGTGCCCATGTGGATGCGCCGCTGCATTACAGCGCTGATGGCGCGCCGATTGGCGAGGTATCGCTGGATGTGTACATGGGCCCTTGCCGGGTATTGCATTGCCTGGGCAGCGGCGCGTTGGTTGAGCCCCATCAGTTGCAAGGGCGTTTGGATAACCTGCCCGAGCGCGTGCTGCTGCGTACTTATCCACAAGCGCCACTGACTGAATGGGATTCGAATTTCACTGCCATCGCTCCGCGAACCATTGAGCTGCTC
This sequence comes from Pseudomonas sp. KT_2_4, assembly GCF_041410225.1. Lineage (NCBI taxonomy): Bacteria > Pseudomonadati > Pseudomonadota > Gammaproteobacteria > Pseudomonadales > Pseudomonadaceae > Pseudomonas > Pseudomonas sp. KT_2_4. The sequence continues at coordinate 2,804,407 of NZ_CP166962.1, read as the reverse complement.
GCCGGCCTGGGTGTGCGTCTGATCGGTATCGATACGCCGTCCCTGGACCCGCAGCAATCCAAGACCATGGATTCGCACAACGCTGTGGCGCGCCATGGCATGGCGATCCTCGAAGGCATCGTGCTCGATGACGTACCGGAGGGCGACTATGAACTGATCGCGCTGCCGCTGCGCTTCGCCAACCTGGACGCGAGCCCCGTGCGCGCCATTCTCCGCCCGCTCAAGGAGCCCACGCGATGAGCCAATGTCCTTTCTCAGCTGATTACCAACCGCCGGAAGAATGGCATAACGCCGAACTGAATTTTTCCGAGTCCATGAGCTATGGCGATTACCTGGACCTGGGCAAAGTCCTCAGCGCCCAGCACCCGCTGTCGCCGGATCACAACGAAATGCTCTTCATCATCCAGCACCAGACCTCGGAGCTGTGGATGAAATTGATGCTGCACGAACTCAAGGCTGCCAGGGAACATGTGCGCCTGGGTGAGCTGCCACCGGCGTTCAAGATGCTGGCGCGGGTGTCGCGGATCTTCGATCAACTGGTGCACGCCTGGGCGGTGCTGGCGACCATGACCCCGTCGGAATACAAGGCGATTCGCCCGTTCCTGGGGCAGTCGTCGGGGTTCCAGTCGTTTCAGTACCGCGAGATCGAATTCATCCTCGGCAACAAAAGCCCGGCGCTGCTGCGGCCCCATGCTCATCGCCCGGAGTTGCTGCAGCAATTGCAGGTGGCGATTGCCACGCCGTCGTTGTATGACGAGGCCGTAAACCTGATGGTCAAGGCGGGGTTGGCGATTGATCCCAAACGCGCCGAGCGCGACCCGACCGCCGCCACGGTGCACGATGACTCGGTGGAAGCTGCCTGGCGCGAGGTATATCGCGACCCGAGCCGTTACTGGGATTTGTATCAGTTGGCCGAGAAGTTTATCGACCTGGAAGATTCGTTCCGCCAATGGCGCTTCCGGCATGTCACCACGGTGGAGCGCATCATCGGCTTTCAGCCGGGTACTGGTGGTACTGAAGGCGTGGGGTACCTGCGCAAGATGCTCGACACGGTACTGTTCCCTGAACTCTGGCGAGTACGTTCCACGCTCTAATAAAAAAGCCCCGGATTACCGGGGCTTTTTTCTAGGTGAAATACAGTCAATTGTGGGAGCTGGCTTGTCGGGTCGCCGCATCGCTGCGATGGCGGTGTATCAGTCGGCTCATCCATTGGCTGACACGCCGCAATCGCGGGCAAGCCCGCTCCCACAGGGGTTACTGCGCCACGGCAACCTTCCCGTTTCTGATCCGAAACCGATAGGCGATGTAGATAATCCCTACCCACACCGGCATCGCATACACCGACTCGCGAATCCCCGGAATCGCCAGCATCACGCCAATGATCATCACCATGAACGCCAGGCACAGGTAGTTGCTGAACGGGAACCAGAAGGTCTTGAACGACGGCGTCACGCCTTGCTCGCCCATGGCCTTGCGGAACTTGATATGGGTCAGGCTGATCAATGCCCAGTTGATCATCAGCGACGCGACCACCAGGGCAAACAGCAACTCCAGCGCACTGTGCGGCGCGACGTAGTTGACCACCACGCACAGCATCGTCACCAACGCCGAAATCGCCAACGCCCGTAGCGGCACGCCTTGCTTGTTGAGCTTCATCAGCGCCTTGGGCGCATCCCCTTGTTCGGCCAGGCCGAACAGCATGCGGCTGTTGCAGTACACGCCGCTGTTGTACACCGACAACGCCGCGGTCAGCACCACGAAGTTGAGGATGTGGGCGGCGGTGTCGTTGCCGATCAGCGAGAAGATCTGCACAAACGGGCTGCCGCTGTAGGCATCGCCCGACGCGCCGAGGGTTTGCAGCAGTTGATCCCACGGGTACAGCGACAACAGCACGGTCAGCGCACCGACGTAGAAAATTAGAATGCGGTACACCACCTGGTTGATCGCTTTGGGGATCACCTTGCGTGGTTCGCTGGCTTCGGCGGCGGTGATGCCGACCAGTTCCAGGCCACCGAACGAGAACATGATGAAGGCCATGGACATCAACAGCCCCATGCCGCCATTGGGGAAGAACCCACCGTGGCTCCACAGGTTGCTGACCGAGGCTTGCGGGCCGCCGGTGCCGCTGAACAGCAGGTAGCAGCCGAGCACGATCATGCCGACAATCGCCACCACCTTGATGATCGCAAACCAGAATTCGGCTTCACCGAAGAACTTCACGTTCAGAGTGTTGATCAGGTTCACCGCGACGAAGAACACCAGCGCGCTGACCCAGGTTGGAATCTCCGGCCACCAGAACTGGATGTACTTGCCGACGGCCGTCAGTTCGGCCATGCCCACCAGCACGTAGAGCACCCAATAGTTCCAGCCCGCCAGGAAGCCCGCGTAACCGCCCCAGTATTTATGTGCGAAGTGGCTGAAGGACCCGGCCACCGGCTCTTCGACGATCATCTCGCCGAGCTGGCGCATGATCAGGAACGCGATAAACCCGGCTACCGCATAACCCAGGATCATCGACGGCCCCGCCGACTTGAGTACCCCGGCCGAGCCGAGGAACAAGCCTGTACCAATCGCACCTCCCAAGGCGATCAGCTGAATGTGCCGGTTCTTCAGGCCTCGCTTGAGGCCCACCGGGTTAACCATGTCATCCGCCATTAAAATTCCCTTCTACTTGTTTTTCTCAAGGGTGATTGCACGCCGCATCGGCCCCTCAGAACTGCTGAGGGTCAGATATTACTCTGCGTAAACTTTTCGTAATACAACTGAACGCCATCAAGTGTCTGATCCGCCAGCCATTGTTGGATGGATTCGACCATTGGAGGGGGGCCGCACACGTACATATCCGCCGATCTGTCCCGCAATTCGGCCAGGTCGAAATGTTCGGTCAGGTAGCCGCGTTTGCCCGTCCACTCGGCTGAGGCGTCGCTCAGCACTTCGGTGTAGCGAAAGTTCGGGATTTTCGTCGCGTAGGCTTGGATACGTGCCGCTTCACATAAGTCTTCGGCGCCGCGCACGCCGTAGTACAGGTGCACAGGTTGTGTGCAGCCGTTGACGACCAGCTCATCGAGCATGCCCAACAACGCCGACAACCCGGTGCCGCCCGCCACCAGTACCAGCGGTTGGGTGACGTGCCGCAGATAAAACGCACCCAAGGGCGCCTCCATCAGCATTTCATCACCTACCTGGCAGCGTTCACGCAGGTAGTTGCTCATGACTCCGTCGGGCAGCAGGCGTACCAGGAACTGCAACTGATTACCCGGCCGGTTGGCGAAGGAGTAGGAGCGCCAGCTATCGGTGCCGGGCACTGACAGACGCGCATATTGGCCCGGCAAAAAATCCAGTGGCTGGTCCAGTTGCACCTGCAAGATGGCGGTGCTGGTCGAGACCTGCTGCACCGCGCTCACCGTGCCGCGTACCTGCACGGGCCCGGGGGCGTTGCACAGGCTCGAATCAAAGTCGAAATAAAAGGTGGCGTCGGACTTCACCCGAGTCTGGCAACTGAGCATCTTGCGCTGTTGCAGGTCGAGGCTGGAGAGCGCTTCCTCGTCGACGTAGTCCTGGGTGTACTCACCGGATTCGCAACGCCCTTGGCAGGTGCCGCACACACCTTCGCGGCAATCGAGCGGGATCTTGATGCCGTTGCGCAGGGCCGCGTCCAACAGGATTTCATGGGCGCCCACCGGGAAGAACAGGGTCTTGCCATCGGCAAAGCTGAAGGCCACTTTGTGATTCATTCACATGACTCCGTGGATAGGTATGAACCCCTTGTAGGCGCGAGCGAGCTCGCTCCTACAAGGGATGCGGCACCATTACAGGTGATAGAAATCCAGCACCGAATTGATGGTGTCGTTGAGCAGCAAGGCGTGCTTGCGCATGATCAGCCAGCTGTCGCCCGCAGGCTTGAGGCGGTACGTGGCATGCCCATAGAACTGCTCGGACGTGGCGAGGCGATAGAAGAGCGTGTGCCAGTTCAAACGCACCTCCAACGTGTCGTCGGCCTGCTCGGCAATGCGTACGTTATTGATCAGGTGCAAGGTGCGCGGCATCGGCGTGGCAGAGGCGGCTTTGCCGGTGCGCAGGCGGAACACACGGTCCTCCAGGCCCGAGCGGTTGGCGTAGTAGATCAACGACATCTCGCGCTTGGGGTCTTGGGTGTAGACGTGTTCGGAATCCCATTGCGGCAGGTGGAATTCGCTCTGCGGGTCGAACAACTGCACGTAGGCGTCCCAGTCCTGGGCGTCGCACAGTTCGGACTTGCGGTAGAAGAACTGCTCGATCTGGTACTGCAATTGCGCATTCATCACTTCACCTCCCGCAGTGTCAGCGCTTGTCGCTCCAGGCCCTTGAGCAGGAACTGCTGCCAGTTGCGATGCTGGTTGACGTACAAACCTTCGTGGGTGAACTCGGTGCCGGTCATGGCTGGTTGGATGCCAATGGCTTCGCTGTTGGGCGTCGGCCCAGTCTCCCAGCGATGACTGCCTCGTGAGATATCGCTCCAGCGCTCCAGGCGGCCCTGGAAACCGCGCTGGGCTTCGCGAAACTCCACCAGGTCATCCGGCGTGCCCATGCCCGAGACGTTGAAGAAGTCCTCGAACTGGCGAATCCGGTTTTCGCGGTCGGCGTCGGACTCACCCTTGACCCCCAGGCACTGGCTGATGATCTCGGTCTTGTTCCAGGCCACCGGGCGGATGATGCGCAACTGCGAGCTGATCTGGTCGAGAAAGAACAGGCTGGGGTAGATATTCAGGTTGCGCAGGCGGTGCATCATCCACTCGGCCTTCTGCTGGCCGTGTTCTTCTACCAGGCGCGGCATGATGGTGGCGTAGCCGGAGCGCACGCTGGGGTTGGGCATGTCGCTGAACAACACACTGTGGCCGTTATTGAAGGCGAACCAGCCGTCATCGGTATTCGCGTCGCCGGCGCCGAGCTTGCTGTAGTCCAGCGTCGTGCTGGAACCTGCGCCGTTTTCGGTGTTGACCTGCTGGCGATGCTGCACGGTGGCCACGTAGTTGTAGTGCACGGTGCTGACGTGATAACCGTCCAGGCCGTTTTCGTTTTGCAGCTTCCAGTTGCCGTCGTAGGTGTAGGCGGACTTGCCCGGCAGCACTTCCAGCTCACCGGTGGCCGATTGCGCCACCATCATGTCGAAGAACACTTTGGCGTCGCCGAGGAAATCTTCCAGGCTGTTAGTGCCGTTCACGTCCAGGCTGATAAACACAAAGCCCTTGTAGCTGTCGATGCGCGCTTTTTTCAGGCCGCGGGTGGCCTTGTCGAAACCTTCCGGGTATTCCCCCGGCGCCTTGACCTTCACCAGTCGGCCATCGCTCTTGTAGCACCAGGCGTGGAACGGGCAGGTGAAGGTGGACTGGTTGCCCTTGCCCACGCGGGTGAGGGTAGTGCCGCGATGCTGGCAGGCGTTGATCAGCGCGTTGAGCCGGCCTTCGCCGTCGCGGGTGATGATCATCGGCTGGCGCCCGGCGCGCATCGTCACGAAGTCGTGGTTATGGGCCAGTTCGCTTTCGTGGCAGGCGTAGATCCAGTTCTTCTCGAAGATCAGTTCCATCTCCAGGTCGAACAGCTCGGGCTCGGTGAACATGTCGCGGGCGATGCGGAACACTTCATCCGCCGGGCGAAAGTCCAGGCAACTTTCGATAAAGGATTTCCACTGCTCGACGGTTCTTGCACCACTCATGGGAGGCACCTTTTGATCATGGCTAAACGGTGAGCCATTAAGCGGCTGCGATGCGGTGGCGGGCTATCCGCTTAATGGGGGAACGCAGGCCGCAAAGTTGGGCAGCAAATACCCATGGCGGTGCGCGCAGGTGACGGCATGCGCTACTGTGATGGTGGGCGATGGTCGTAAAGCCCTGGGATTTATCCACATAGTCGACCGTTACTATCCACCCAGTGGCCACGCTGCTGGCGTGGCCTGGAACTTGCTGTCGAGGTTCAACGACGCGCCGCCAGAGCGCGCAAATGCCTAACCGCCGTGGGTGCACCCTGATGAGTAGCCAGACACGCGATATTCATATTCAACGCTTCGACCTGGAAGGCGCGCGCAGCTGGATGTCCGGCATCTGCGGGCCCCATCGCCTGGCGACGGCCACCCCCGAGCGCCTGCGCTTTCACCACAGCGCCAACGTGTTCAAGTCCCGCGCCACCACCCTGGGCGTGATCGAATACGGTACCGATGTGACCATCGACATCGAAGACGCCGAGCACTTTCGCAGCTACAGCTTGAGCCTGCCGCTGGTGGGCGAGCAGGAGCTGAGCAAGAACGGTGAGCGCCTCAGTTCCAACCGCGACCAGGGCGTGATCATTTCACCCAATGAGCATCAGGTGCTGGCGATTTCCGGTGACTGCCGCAAGTTGCAGGTGGTGATCACCCGCGCGGCGATGAGCGAGTCACTGGAAGGTTTGCTGCAACGGCCCATCGATGCACCGCTGCGGTTTGAGTCGGTGATGGATGCTGTGGACGGAGCACCGGCCTCGTGGTGGCGCATGGCGCGATACTTCATCGCCGAACTGGAATGCAGCAGCGAGTTGTACGAGCAGGCGGCGTTTACCCGTGACCTGGAAAGCTCGCTGATCAAGGGGCTGATCCTGGCCCAACCGAATAACTACTCTGAAGAGTTGCGCGAGGTGTTGGGGGTAAAACTGCCGCACTACTTGATCCGTGCGCGGCAATTCATCCACGACAACGCCCGTGAAGTGCTGCACCTGGAAGACCTGGAAGCGGCGGCGGGCGTGTCGCGGTTCAAACTGTTCGATGCGTTTCGCAAGTACTTCGCACTGTCGCCCATGGCGTATCTGAAGAAGCATCGGCTGGGGGCGGTGCGCCAGGAAATACTGGAGCAGGGCTCAATGCGCACTATTTCTGAAATCGCCCTGGGCTGGGGGTTTACGCACCTGGGGCGGTTTTCGGCGGAATACCGCAAGCTGTTCGATGAGTCGCCCAGCCAGACATTGCAACGCAAGCGCCTGCGCATTACTTGAACTCGGGTGAGGATCAACAGGTGGGAGCTGGCTTGCCTGCGATAGCGGCCGGCCGATCAACACGATGCCAACTGATCCGCCGCCATCGCAGGCAAGCCAGCTCCCACATGGAGTATGGGGTGCCTGGAGGATCTCAGATCAACTCCTCAACCAGTTGCAGGCAATGAGTCAGCCCCGGCGACCGGTCATTCACCCGCCGGCTGAGGATGATCGGCGAACTCGCCGTCGCCTCCACCACCGGCGTATAGCCAATATCCGCCCGATGCAGCACCTGCACCGACGCCGGCACCAGCGTCACGCCCATACCGGCGCCCACCAGGCCGATAGCGGTCTGCAATTCGTTGGTCCACTGCGCCACCTTCACGCTCAAGCCATGGGCGTCGAACAGCGCGATCACATGGTCGGCATAGCTGGGGCGCGGGTTGCCGGGGTAGAGCACGAAGGGTTCGCCGGCCAATTGGGCGAGGGTGGCCGGAGCGCCCAGCAACGGGTGACCGCTGGGCAGCACCGCCACCAGGCGGTCTTCCACCAGTACGCGCTGGACAATGGCCGGGTCGTCGATGCGAATACGCCCGAAGCCCACGTCAATGCGGCCAGCCTTGAGCGCTTCGACCTGCTGCAAGGTGGTCATCTCCGACAAACCCAGCTCCAGCTCCAGGGCCTCGTGAGTGCGCAGGCGCCGAATCAGCTCCGGCAGCACGCCATACAAGGTCGACGGCGCAAAGCCGATGCCCAGCCAGGTTTTCTCGCCTTGGCCGATGCGCCGAGTGGTGTCGCAGACCTTGTCCAGTTGTTCGAGCAGTACATTGGCGTGCTCATAGAAAAAACGCCCGGCTTCGGTCAGGCGCAAAGGCCGACTGCGCTCCAGCAGCACCACCCCCAGTTCATCCTCCAACTGCTGGATCTGCCGGCTCAAGGGCGGCTGGGCGATGTGCAGGCGTTCGGCAGCCCGGGTGAAGTTAAGGGTTTCGCCCAGCACCTGGAAATAGCGCAAGTGACGCAGTTCCATATCGACTCCTTTCATACCTTGAGGGTATCGCACCAGACCAATTCTATATTGGAACCCCAAAAAAATGCGGCACAGAATCGACGCAAATCTATAAAGAACCCAACGGGTATTGCCATGCCGATTTGCGCCATCGAATCGATCGACACGCTTATTGTTGATCTGCCCACCATTCGCCCGCACAAGCTGGCGATGCACACCATGCAAAACCAGACCCTGGTGATCATCCGCCTGCGTTGTGCCGACGGCATTGAAGGCATCGGCGAAGCCACCACCATTGGCGGCCTGAGCTACGGCAATGAAAGCCCCGACAGCATCAAAATCAATATCGACCGCCACTTTGCGCCGCTATTGATCGGTCAGGACGCGAGCAACGTCAATGCGGCCATGTTGCGCCTGGAACGCAGTATTCGCGGCAACACCTTTGCCAAGTCCGGTATCGAAAGCGCCTTGCTCGACGCGCTCGGCAAACGCCTCGGGCTGCCGGTCAGCGAGCTGCTGGGCGGGCGTGTGCGTGATGCGTTGCCGGTGGCCTGGACCCTGGCCAGCGGTAATACCGAACAGGACATCAACGAGGCCGAGAAAATGCTCGACCTGCGCCGTCACCGCCTCTTCAAATTGAAGATTGGCGCCGGTGAAGTCAGCCGCGACCTGGCCCATGTGATCGCAATCAAGAAAGCCCTGGGCGAGCGCGCCAGTGTGCGCGTCGACGTCAACCAGGCCTGGGATGAAGCCGTGGCCCTGCGGGCATGCAAGGTGCTCGGCGACCACGGTATCGATCTGATCGAACAACCGATCTCGCGCAACAACCGTGGCGGCATGGCCCGGCTCAACCTGTCGAGCCCGGTGCCGATCATGGCCGATGAATCTATCGAATGTGTAGAAGACGCCTTTAACCTGGCCCGTGAAGGCGCGGCCACGGTGTTCGCCCTCAAGATCGCCAAGAACGGTGGCCCTCGCGCTGTATTGCGCACGGCGGCGATTGCCGAAGCGGCCGGCATCGGCTTGTACGGCGGCACCATGCTCGAAGGCGGCATTGGCACCCTGGCTTCGGCCCATGCCTTTCTCACGCTGAATACCCTGGCGTGGGGCACCGAATTGTTCGGCCCGCTGTTGCTCACCGAAGACATCCTCACCGAGCCACCGGTGTACCGCGATTTCCAGCTGCACGTTTCCAGCGCGCCGGGCCTGGGCCTGGCGCTCGATGAAGAGCGCCTGGCGTTCTTTCGCCGTGACAAACACTAAGAGGCCTCTGCCATGTTGTTCCACGTAAAAATGACCGTGAACCTGCCCCTCGATATGCACCCCGAGCGTGCCGCCAGCCTCAAGGCCGAGGAGAAAGCCTTGGCGCAGCGCCTGCAACAAGAGGGCAAATGGCGCCACCTGTGGCGCATCGCCGGGCATTACGCCAACTACAGCGTGTTCGATGTCGACAGCGTCCAGGACCTGCACGACCTGCTGATGCAACTGCCGTTGTTCCCCTACATGGCCATCGAAGTGAACGCGCTGTGCCGCCATCCGTCGTCGATCCATGCGGACGACCGCTGAGCCGGCTTGCACCTATAACTACAAGATGAGGAATGCACCATGTCCATCCGCCTGTCCCAGACTGCCCACGCCCAACAGTTTCTCGAAGAAGCCAGCGGCAACCTCAATGACGCGGGCAACCCACGTACCAAGGCGCTGATTTACCGGATCCTGCGCGACACCGTGAACATCATCGAAGACCTGGAAGTGACCCCGGAAGAATTCTGGAAGGCGGTCAACTACCTCAATGAACTGGGCAAAAACCAGGAGGCCGGTCTGCTCGCTGCCGGCCTGGGCCTGGAGCATTATCTGGACCTGTTGATGGACGCCGCCGATGAGCAGGCAGGCAAGTCCGGCGGTACACCGCGCACCATCGAAGGCCCGTTGTATGTGGCCGGCGCGCCGCTGTCCCAATACGAAGCACGGCTGGATGATGGTCAGGACGACGCGGTGCCGTTGTTCATGCGCGGGCAAGTGCGCGATACCGCAGGCAAGCCATTGGCGGGGGCGATTGTCGATGTGTGGCAGGCCAATACCGGGGGCACTTATTCGTGGTTCGACCCGAATCAATCTGAATTCAACCTGCGTCGCCGTATCGAGACCGACGCCCAGGGCAACTACCGTTTTCGCAGCATCGTACCTTCGGGCTACGGTTGCCCGCCGAGCGGGCCGACGCAACAGTTGCTCGACCAATTGGGGCGCCACGGGCAACGGCCGGCGCATATCCACTTCTTCATCTCGGCGCCTGGGCACCGGCACCTGACCACGCAGATCAACCTGTCGGATGACCCGTACCTGCACGATGACTTCGCCTATGCCACCCGCGATGAACTGATTGCCGAGATCCGCTTCAGCGACGATCCGCAACTAGCGCGGGAATTTGGCGTGCAAGGACGGTTTGCGCAGATTGATTTTGACTTTGAGTTGCAGGTGGCGGATGCGCCAATAGAACAGCAGCGCATGCAACGAGTGCGTGCTCTGGAAGACTGATCTACTCGGTCAACTGTGGGAGCTGGCTTGCCTGCGATAGCGGTGGAACATTCACTACCGCTATCGCAGGCAAGCCAGCTCCCACATTGGTTTTGGGGTGTTTGTGTTATTTGCGCACGACCAGGTCCAACACCTCATCCCGGTCCTTGATCTTCTGCAGCACTATCTCCGAACGGATATCCATCACCCCCGCCGTGCGGTTCAGGTGGTTCACGATAAAGTCCGAAAAGTGCTTGAGGTTGCGCGCCTGCACCCGCAGCACATAGTTGCTGGCGCCGGTGATCACATAGGCGCTCGCCACCTCCGGCCAGCCTTGCACCTTCTTGATGAACGTCTCATGCCAGTCCTCCACATCCTGGCGCAACGACAGGTGCACGATGGCTTCCAGCTCGATCCCCAACTGCTCGGCGTTCAATACCGCGCGGTAGCCGCTGATGATTCCCTCGCTCTCCAGCAGGCGCAAACGGCGCAGGCATGCAGACGGCGACAGCGCGACTTTTTCCGCCAATTCCTGGTTGCTGATGCGGCCATCCTGTTGCAGGAAATGCAGGAGGCGCAGGTCGGTGGCGTCGAGAATCATGCTTGGAAGATATCCGCGTATTTGGAGGTTAAATTCGAATTTCCTACAGCTTAAATAGCCGTTTACCCACCACTTTGCACGAAAATTCTCTAAAAGTTCGTTCATTATTTGGTCCATCCTCACCTATAAAAACCAGGACGACCCATGACCACTCGAAGCCATTGCCAAGCCCTCGACGCACAGGACCCTTTGGCCCCCCTGCGTGCCCAATTCGCCTTGCCCGAGGGCGTGATCTACCTCGACGGCAACTCCCTCGGCGCTCGCCCGGTGGCGGCGCTGGAACGCGCACAACAGGTGATCGCCGAGGAGTGGGGCAACGGCTTGATTCGTAGCTGGAACAGCGCTGGCTGGGCGCAGTTGTCCCAGCGCCTGGGCAATCGCCTGGCGCCATTGATTGGTGCGCGTGACGGCGAGGTAGTGATCACCGACACCACCTCGATCAACCTGTTCAAAGTGCTCAGCGCCGCCTTGAGTGTGCAGCGCCAACGTACACCTGCGCGCAAGGTCATCGTCAGCGAAGCGAGCAACTTTCCCACCGACTTGTACATCGCCGAAGGCTTGGCCGAATTGCTGCAACAAGGCTATTCCCTGCGCCTGGTGAACAGCCCGGCGGAACTTCCCCAGGCTATCGATGCGGACGTGGCGGTGGTGATGCTCACCCACGTCAACTACAAGACCGGCTATATGTACGACATGGCGGCCCTGACCGCGCTGAGCCACGAGTGCGGCGCGCTGAGTATCTGGGACCTGGCGCATTCGGCGGGCGCGGTGCCTGTCGATCTGCACCATGCCGGCGCGGATTATGCGATTGGCTGCACCTACAAATACCTCAACGGCGGCCCGGGCTCCCAGGCGTTTGTGTGGGTCAACCCGGCGTTGGTGGATGTGGTGCGCCAGCCGTTGTCGGGTTGGTTCGGGCATACCCGCCAGTTCGCCATGGAGTCCACCTACGCCCCCAGCGCCGGCATTGCCCGCTACCTCTGCGGTACCCAACCGATTACCTCGCTGGCCATGGTGGAATGCGGCCTGGATATTTTTGCCCAGACCGACATGGCGCGCCTGCGGACTAAGTCCCTGGCCTTGACTGACCTGTTCATTGCGTTGGTCGAAAGCCGTTGCGCCCCCCACGGCCTGGAGCTGATCACCCCGCGTGAACACGCCCGGCGCGGCAGCCACGTCAGCTTTGAACACCCCGAAGGTTACGCCGTGATCCAGGCCTTGATCGCCCGAGGCGTGATCGGCGATTACCGTGAACCGCGGATCATGCGCTTTGGTTTCACGCCGCTGTACACCAGCTTTACCGAGGTGTGGGACGCCGTGGAAACTCTCGGTGAAATTCTCGACAACGCCACCTGGGACCAGCCGCAATTCAAAGTCCGCAACAGCGTTACTTAAGGGCAACACAGATCAAATGTGGGAGCTGGCTTGCCTGCGATAGCGTCGGTGTATTCACTACCGTTATCGCAGGCAAGCCAGCTCCCACAGGTTCAGCGTCAGCCACCATCACAATAATAAAGGGGCACACCCGTGACCACGCCAGACAACGGCTTTGCAGAGATTACCCACCGTGAACTGGGCCTGAGGCGCCAGCTCACTTCCGGCCAGATGAGCATGATCGCCATCGGTGGCGCCATCGGCACCGGGCTGTTCATGGGCAGCGCCTACGCCATCGGTTATGCCGGGCCGAGCGTGCTGGTGAGCTACGCCATCGGCGCGTTGATTACCTTGCTGCTGATGGGCTGTCTGGCGGAGATGACGGTGGCCCATTCCACCTCCGGCTCCTTTGGCGCCTATGCCGAGTTCTACATCAGCCCGTTGGCCGGGTTCCTGGTGCGGTATGCCTACTGGGCGGCGATTGTGCTGGCGGTGGGGGCCGAGGTCACGGCGGTGGCGATGTACATGAAGTACTGGTTTGCCAACGTGCCGGAGTGGGTGTGGATCGTGTCGTTTTCCAGTGTGCTGATCCTGCTCAACGCGATCAGCGTGAAGACCTTCGGCAACTTCGAATACTGGTTCTCGACGATCAAGATCAGCGCTATTGTCGGTTTCATCATACTGGCGGTGTATGTGGTGTTCGGCTCTGGTAACCCCGACTACGGCGTGCAGAACTACACGGCCCACGACGGCTTTTTCCCCCATGGCTTGAGTGGCATGTGGATCGCGGTGATCGTGTCGATCTTCAGCTACCTCAGTGTCGAGATGATCGCCGTGGCCGCCGGTGAAGCCGCCGACCCGGAGCAGGCGGTGAAGAAAGCCTTCCGCGCTACCATCGTGCGGCTGGTGGTGTTCTATCTGCTGACCCTGGCGCTGATGCTCGCCATCGTACCGTGGAACCAGGCCGGCCAGGCCCAGAGCCCGTTTGTCACAGTGATGCAGACTATCGGCATTCCCGGTGCCACCGGGGTGATGAATTTCGTGATCCTGATCGCGGCGCTGTCGGCCATGAACAGTCAGCTCTACATCACCACGCGCATGATGTTCAGCCTGTCGCGCGCTGGTTTTGCGCCCAAATCCATGGGCGCGTTGAGCAAGAACGGCATCCCGCTCAACGCATTGCTGCTGTCCAGCTCGGGCATTGCCCTGGCGACGTTGCTTAACGTGGTGTACCCGGAAAGCTCGTTCACCCTGATGATGGCGATCTCGATGTTCGGCGCAATCTTCACCTGGTTCATGATCTTCCTCACTCACCTGTTTTTCCGCCGCTATCGCAAGCGTCATGGCGGGGCGAAGTTGTCGTTCCAGTTGCGCCTGTTTCCCTACAGCACGTTGCTGGGGTTGGTGCTGATGGGGGCGGTGATGATCACCACCTATTTCACCGACGCCTTCAAGATGACACTGGTGTTTGGCGTGCCGTTCCTGCTGATTCTGTCGGCTGTGTATTACGGGTTCTTCCGCAAGGGCAGGGCCAAGGCGTCGAACAAAGCCCTGGCATAACCCGGCAGTTGCTCGAACGAGCGTGCGCATAACAGCAACGTGCGGCAGGCCCACTCCTCTTGCAGGAGGTGGGCCTTGAAACGGCGTTCTGACGGCCAGCGGTCCAAGGCGGCCTGAGGCACGATGCCCAGGCCCGCACCGCCGACGACCATGCGAATCAACCCCTCAAAACCGTCGGCGCGAATGCGCGTCTGCAAGCGAAAGCCAGCGTGCAGTGCCTGTTCTTCCAGGTAAACCGCCAACGCGCTGTTCGCCCCCAGGCCCACGTAGTCGTATTGCAGGCTCTCGATAAAACTCGGGTTGGTCAACGGGTGGTCCAGGGGCATGATCAGCACCAGCGGGTCGTCGCGAAACGCCAGGGTCTGCAAGCCGTGGGTGTCTACCGCATCGGAAATAATCCCCAGGTCGGCGGTGCCCTGGCGCAAGGCGTGGGTGATGCGCAGGCTGGGCAACTCTTGCAGGTCGATATCGAGGTTGGGATGCTCGCGCAAAAACTGCGCGAGCAGCTCCGGCAGGTATTCGCTGAGGGCGGTGGTGTTGCACAGCAGGCGTACCTGGCCTTTGACGCCATTGGCGTATTCGGCCAGGTCTTGCTGCAGATGGTCGGCCTGCTGCAACAGCAGGCGAGCATGCCGGGCCAGGGCTTTGCCCGCGGGTGTGGGGGTTACGCCACGGCGGCCGCGCTCGAGAAACGCGATGCCCAGTGAAGACTCCATGGCTCGGATGCGTGCGCTGGCGGCAGCCAGGGACAGGTGGCTGCGGGCCGCGCCAGCGGTGATATTGCCGGTGTCCAGGATGTGCAGGTAGAGGCGCAGGTCGATGAGGTCAAAGTGCATGAAGTTTCCCAGTGACTGGAAGGGCCTCATCGCAGGCAAGCCAGCTCCCACCCTTGAATGTATTCACAATTCCAAATGTGGGAGCTGGCTTGCCTGCGATAGCGTCGTCAGCCTTACGCAAAACAAGAGGCTACCTCAGTATATGGCGAATTTTCAGCCACTCTCCAGCCCTGCACAATCGATGCATGAATACCTTCCTCTCCTTCTACCAAAACCTCGGTCCCGCACTGACAGCGCTGGTCATCACTACCTTCCTGCTGGCCGGTACGGTGAAGGGCGTCATCGGCCTGGGCTTGCCCACTGTAGCCATGGGCATGCTTGGCCTGGCTATGCTGCCGGCGCAGGCTGCGGTATTGCTGATCATTCCTTCGACGGTGACCAACCTGTGGCAACTGTCCTTTGGCGGGCACTTGGGTGCCTTGCTCAAACGCCTGTGGCCGATGCTGTTGCTGATTTTCCTCGGCACCGGGTTGGGCACCTTGTGGCTAGGCATGGGTAGCGGACCTTGGGTGGTGCGTGCCCTGGGCGCGGCTTTACTGGTGTATGCGCTGAGCGGGTTATTCCTGCCGACCTTCAAGGTCGCGCCCCGAACCGAGCGCTGGCTGGGCCCCATGTGCGGGGTGATCACCGGCATCATTACCTCGGCCACCGGTGTCTTCGTGATCCCTGCGGTGCCGTACCTGCAGGCGCTGGGCTTGAGCCGTGACCAGTTGGTGCAGGCGCTGGGGCTGTCGTTCGCCGTATCGACGTTGGCACTTGCCGCCGGGCTGGCTTGGCGCGGTGTGCTGGGCGGGGGTGAAATGGGGGCGTCGGTGTTGGCGCTGGTGCCGGCCTTGCTGGGGATGTGGCTGGGCCAGGTGGTGCGTCGGCGTATCAGTGCCGTGTGGTTCAAACGTGGATTTTTTACCGGCATGGCGTTGTTGGGAGGCCATTTGTTGCTGGCTGGTTAATAATGAGCGGGCATTTTTCAGCCGTTAATGAAGGACTGCCCGTGAAAGCCCGTTCCGATGAGCTACAGATCTTCGTCAGCGTGATTGAATGCGGCTCGATTTCTGCCGCCGCCGAAAAGGTCGGGCAAACGCCGTCTGCGGTCAGCCGCACGCTGTCGCGCCTGGAAGCCAAGCTCGATACCACGCTGATCAACCGCACCACGCGACGCATGGACTTGACCGAGGAGGGCAAGTACTTCTTCGAGCAGGCCAAGCTGATCCTGGCGCAGATGGATGAGCTGGAAGAGCGCCTGTCCTCGCGCCAGAAAAAGCCGGCCGGGCGCCTGCGTATCAACGCCGCCGTGCCGTTCATGCTGCATGGGATCGTGCCGTACATCGCTGAATTTCGCAGCCTCTACCCGGATATCCAGTTGGAGCTCAACAGCGATGATTTGATCATCGACCTGCTGGAGCAAAGCACCGACATCGCCATTCGCATCGGCGCCCTTGCCGACTCGACCCTGCATGCGCGGTTCCTGGGCAGCACGCCGCTGCATGTCCTGGCCAGCCCCGACTACCTCAAGCAGTACGGCACGCCGACGACCGTTGCCGAGTTGGCTGATCACACCTTGCTGGGCTTCACCCACACCGAGACCCTCAACCACTGGCCGCTGCGTCACGGCGAAGGTGACCGCTGGCTGATTCAGCCCGGCGTCAGTGCATCCAGTGGCGAAACCCTGCGCCAGTTGGCGCTGCAGGGGCAGGGCATTTGTTGCCTGTCGAATTTCATGACCGTCGCTGACATCGACGCCGGCCGCCTGGTGCCCATGCTGGAGGCGTCCAACAGCGGTTATCTCCAGCCGATCCACGCGGTGTTCTATCGCAACTCGCAATTGGCACTACGCATCCAGTGCTTCCTGGACTTTATTCAGGCCAAGCTGGCGCGGTATGCGCGCTGATTCGTGACCTGAGCGCAAGAGTGAATTGGGCCGCACGGGCTTATTCGGCAGCAGTGGGAGCTGGATACTGGGCGCATCACTTACCCAGTCAGGAGCAACCTACATGAATGTATTCGTTACCGGTGCAGCAGGGTTTATCGGCGGTTCCATCGCTACCGGCCTGGTCAACGCTGGCCATGACGTCACCGGCTTGGTGCGCAGCGCCGAACAAGCCGCCGAAATGACCGCCCTGGGCATTACGCCGGTGATCGGCACCCTCGACGACGCAGCCGTATTGACCGAGCAGGCACAGAAGGCCGATGCGGTGATCAACGCTGCCAGCAGCGACCATCGCGCCGCTGTGGAAACCTTGCTGGCCGCCTTGAAAGGCTCGAACAAGCCGTTCCTGCATACCAGCGGGTCGAGCATTGTCGGTGATGCGTCGGGCGGCAAGGCCAGTGAGGTCATCTACTTCGAAAGCAATCTGCCTGAGCCGACCGTCGACAAGGCTGCCCGCGTGGCCATCGACAACCTGATCCTCGCGGCGGCCAATGACGGCGTGAATTCGGCGGTGATCTGCAACACCTTGATCTACGGCCACAGCCTGGGCGTGAAGCGTGACAGCGTGCAATTGCCGCGCTTGCTCAAGCAGGCGCGCAAAAGCGGGGTAGTGCGCCATGTGGGCAGCGGGCAGAACATCTGGTCCAACGTGCATATTGAAGACGTGGTCGCCCTGTATCTGCTGGCGCTGACCAAAAACGTCCCGGGTACTTTCTACTTTGTGGAAAGCAGCGAAGCGGCGTTTATCGACATGACCACGGCGATTGCCCAAGCGCTGAACCTGGGCAAACCACAGGATTGGCCATTGGCCGAGGCTGAGGCCGAGTGGGGGTATGAAATGGCCAATTACGGGTTGGGCTCCAACAGCCGCGTGCGCGGTAAACACGCTCGTGAACTGTTGGGCTGGGCGCCGAAGCGTACGTCGGTGGTGGAGTGGATTCGCAACGAGATGATTTGATGTTCGCTTAGCACCGCGGCGTGGCCATCGCGGGCAAGCCCGGCTCCCACATTTTTAAGGTGTGACCCCTATCAAATGTGGGAGCTGGCTTGCCTGCGAAAGAGGCGACTCGGTACCTCGGAGCTGACACTTCACTAGCCCCACCCGACGCAATTCCGTACCATTCCCCGCCTTATCCCCCGCAATTCCCTGGTACTCCATGAACCTCACCCGTCTGCGCGCCGACGCCCTGGCCGGCCTCACCACGTCTTTCGCCTTGCTGCCCGAATGCATCGCCTTTGCCCTGGTGGCCCACCTCAACCCGCTGATGGGCCTCTACGGTGCTTTCATCATTTGCACCCTCACCGCGTTGTTCGGCGGCCGGCCGGGCATGGTCTCGGGCGCCGCCGGTTCGATGGCGGTGGTGATCGTCGCGCTGGTGGTGCAACACGGTGTGGAGTATTTGCTGGCGACGGTATTGTTGGGCGGGTTGATCATGGTCGCTTTCGGCCTGCTGCGCCTGGGCAAGCTGGTGCGCATGGTGCCGCATTCGGTAATGCTCGGCTTCGTCAACGGCCTGGCGATCATTATTGCGCTGGCACAACTGGAGCATTTCAAGAGCGGCGAACAGTGGCTCAGCGGCACGCCTCTGTATGTGATGGCGGGGTTGGTGGCGGTGACCATGGCGATTGTCTACCTGCTGCCACGCCTGACCCGCGCCGTGCCGCCCGCATTGGTGGCGATCCTTGGCGTTGGTCTGGCGGTGTACCTGCTGGGCCTGCCGACCCGCACGTTGGGCGATATGGCACATATCGCCGGTGGCTTGCCGACCTTCGCCCTGCCGCAGATTCCCTGGACCCTGGACACCCTCGGCATCATTGCGCCCTACGCGTTCCTGATGGCGATGGTCGGCCTGCTGGAAACCCTGCTGACCCTCAACCTCACCGACGAAATCACCGAGACCCGTGGCTACCCCGACCGTGAAAGCATGGCCCTGGGCGCGGCGAATATGGTCTCGGGCCTGTTCGGCGGCATGGGCGGTTGCGCAATGATCGGGCAAACCGTGATCAACCTCAGCTCCGGCGGGCGCGGGCGTTTCTCCGGGGTGTTTGCCGGGGTGATGATCCTGCTGTTCATTCTGTTTCTGTCACCGCTGATCGAGCGTATTCCGCTGGCGGCGCTGGTGGGGGTGATGTTTGTGGTGTCGCAACAGACCTTCGCCTGGGCGTCGCTGCGGGTGATCAACAAGGTGCCGCTCAACGACGTGCTGGTGATCATGGCGGTGACGATCATTACGGTGTTCACTGACCTGGCCACCGCTGTGCTGTGCGGTATCGTCATCGCCGCGCTGAACTTCGCCTGGCAGCAGGCGCGGGAACTGTACGCCGATGAACACCTGGAGGCCGATGGCAGCAAGCTCTATCGGCTGCACGGCACGTTGTTCTTTGCCTCAACCACGCCGTTTTTGAATCAGTTCGATCCGGCCAACGACCCTGCTCAGGTCACGCTGGATTGCCGTCACCTGAGCTTTGTCGACTATTCGGCGATTGCCGCCCTGATGACCCTGCGCGAGCGCTACACCAAGGCTGGCAAGCACCTGCGGGTACTGCATTTATCCGAGCGCTGCAAAAAACTGCTCAAGCGCGCCAAGGTTCATCACGACTGACGCCTTCTTCTGTAGGAGCGAGGTTGTTATTACGGCCCGACCAGGTCTTCCAGCTCCTGGGCGCGGGTCTGGGTCATGTCCAGCACGCAGCCTGAGCCGTTTACCTGATCAATCGTGCCGCCGGTGGCGCTGCCTGCGTAGGCGCAATTGGCGTCGCGGTATTTGATCCACAGGCGCTGCACGTCTTGCAGTTGCTGTTTGCGCGGGCCTTCCTGGGCGGCGAGGGCGGTTTTGTAGGCACGGTTCAGGCGGTCGTCCTGCACCTTGGTTTGCCTGGCGTTGCAATTGACCATGTCGGCGGTGGTATTGGCGCTGTCCATGCATTTTTTCAAGGCAGGGTTGTCGGCGGCATAAGCGCTGCTGCACAAGAGCAGGACGCTGGCGGCAATTGTGGTGCGAATCATGAGCGGGTTCCTGGGCAATGGATGCGCAGTCTATGACTCAAGGGCGGCGTTTGAGTTTCCGCCTTCACTGATCTTCATGTAAGAACACCCTCCGAATTTTCATCCACCCACGTCGGGCATATCCCCAAGCGACAGCGCTTATCCGTGGGCGAAAATTACTTTCATAAAAATTGAAAATGCTCCTCGGGAATGATTTATGAGTTTCACAACCAATTCGACGTGACCCTTTCCGAGGAGTACCGCATGGCCGCATCACCGGGCTTCGGGCTGTTGGCATACGCTGCCATCGCCATCATTGCATTGATCGTGCTGATTGCACGCTACCGACTCAACCCCTTTATCGTGATTACCCTGGTGTCCATCGGCCTGGCGCTGATGGCCGGAATGCCAGCGGACACCATCATGGGTTCGTACGAGGCGGGTGTCGGCAAGACCCTGGGGCATATCGCCCTGGTGGTGGCGCTGGGTACCATGCTCGGCAAGATGATGGCCGAGTCCGGTGGCGCCGAGCAGGTGGCGCGCACGCTGATCAACCGCTTCGGTGAGCGCAATGCCCACTGGGCGATGGTGTGTATCGCGTTCCTGGTGGGGCTGCCGCTGTTTTTCGAAGTCGGCTTTGTGTTGCTGGTGCCGATTGCCTTTACCGTGGCGCGGCGCGTGGGCGTGTCGATCCTGATGGTCGGGCTGCCGATGGTCGCTGGCCTGTCGGTGGTGCATGCGTTGGTGCCGCCGCACCCGGCGGCAATGATGGCGGTGCTGGCCTATAACGCCTCGGTCGGGCAAACGGTGCTGTATGCGATCCTGATTGGCATCCCCACGGCGATCATTGCCGGGCCCGTCTACGCCAAGTTCATCGTGCCGCACATTCAGTTGCCGGCGCAAAACCCGCTGGAGCGCCAGTTTATCGAGCGTGAACCGCGTACACGCCTGCCCAGCTTTGCGCTGACCATGGGCACCATCCTGCTGCCGGTGGTGTTGATGATGATCGGCGGCTGGGCCAACGTGATTTCTACGCCGGGCAGCGGTTTCAACCAGTTCCTGTTGTTTATCGGCAACTCGGTGATCGCCCTGTTGGTGGCGACCCTGGTGAGTTTCTGGACCTTGGGCCTGGCCCAGGGCTTCAACCGCGAGTCGATCCTCAAGTTCACCAACGAATGCCTGGCGCCGACCGCCAGCATTACCTTGCTGGTGGGCGCGGGCGGTGGGTTGAATCGCATCCTGGTGGACGCTGGTGTTACTCATGAAATCCTTGGCCTGGCTCATGCGTTCCAGTTGTCGCCGCTGGTGATGGGCTGGCTGTTCGCCGCGTTGATGCGCGTCGCCACCGGCTCGGCCACGGTAGCCATGACCACCGCGTCCGGGGTGGTCGCGCCGGTCGCCTTGGGCCTGGGTTATCCACACCCTGAATTGCTGGTGCTGGCGACTGGTGCGGGCTCGGTGATCTTTTCCCACGTTAACGACGGCGGCTTCTGGCTGATCAAGGAATACTTCAATATGACGGTCATCCAGACCTTCAAGACCTGGACCGTACTGGAGACCCTGATTTCGCTGGTCGCCTTCGGTCTGACCTACGGCTTGTCCCTGGTGTTATGAGCCTGATTCTATAACCGGAGCCTGCATGGACATCCTCTACCAGATCCGCGCCCGCCAGGACTCGTTCAGCGCCGGCGAAGGGCGTATCGCCAAGTTGATGCTTGAAGATGTGGGCTTTGCCGCCTCGGCCAGCCTGGAGGCGTTGTCCCAGCGGGCCGAGGTCAGCACCGCGACCTTGTCGCGTTTTGCCCGCAGCGTTGGCTGCCGTGACTTGCGCGATTTGCGCCTGCAACTGGCCCAGGCCAGTGGTGTGGGCAGCCGCTTCCTGGACCCGGCGGGGTTGCCGGAACAGTCGGCCTTTCATCGGCAAATTCTGGGCGATATCGAAGCGACGCTGCGCCAGCATTTGTCAGGTTTTAACCAGCACAGCTTTGTCGATGCGGTCAGTTTGCTGGGCAAGGCGCGGATGATTCATGCGTTCGGCATGGGCGGCCCCTCCAGCCTGTGCAGCGATGAATTGCAGGTGCGCCTGGTGCGTCTGGGCTACCCGATTGCGGCCTGCCATGACCCGGTGATGATGCGCGTCACGGCCGCGACCCTGGGCCCGCAACATGCCTTGATTGTCTGTTCCCTCACCGGCCGCACACCTGAATTACTGGATGTGGTGAAACTGGCGCGCAACTACGACGCACGGATCATTGCCATCACCCTCGCGGACTCTCCCCTGGCCGAATTGGCGGATGTCCTGCTGCCGCTGCAACCGGCGGAAACCAGTTTTATCTACAAACCCACCGCCGCCCGCTACGGCATGCTGCTGGCCATCGACCTGCTCGCCACCGAGCTGGCGCTGGCCCTGCCGGACGACAACCAGGAACGCCTGCGCCGGATCAAGCTGGCCCTGGATGATTACCGCGGCGGCCCTGACAGCCTGCCGCTTGGAGACTGATATGACGTACGACACGCTGATTCGCCAGGCGCTGATCATCGATGGCAGTAACACCCCAGGGTATGTCGCCGATGTGGGCGTGCACGCAGGGCGCATCCGCACGATCGGCGACTTGTCCACAGCCCGGGCCGAGCAAGTCATCGACGCCCATGGCCGCGTATTGGCGCCGGGTTTTATCGACGTGCACACCCACGATGACACGGTGGTGATCCGCCAGCCGCAGATGCTGCCCAAGCTCAGCCAAGGCGTGACCACGGTGATTGTCGGCAACTGTGGCATCAGCGCCTCGCCGGTGAGTTTGCGCAGCGACCCGCCGGACCCAATGAACTTATTGGGCAAGCGTGAGCAGTTCTGTTATCCGCGGTTCAGCGATTATCGCAACGCAGTGCAAGGCGCCGATCCGGCAGTGAACGTTGCCGCCCTGATCGGCCACACGGCGCTGCGCAGCAACCATATGGATGACCTGCATCGCACCGCCACGCCCTATGAAATCGCGGCCATGCGCGTGCAGTTGCAAGAGAGCCTGGAGGCCGGTGCCCTTGGGTTATCCACAGGCCTGGCCTACGCCAGCGCATTCAACGCCGAGACTGATGAGGTGTTGCAGCTTGTTGAAGAACTGACGGCCTACGGTGCGGTGTACACCACGCATTTGCGCAGCGAGTTCGAGCCGGTACTGGAGGCGATGGATGAAGCGTTCTTGATCGGCCGAGAGGCGAGGGTGCCGGTGATCATTTCCCATCTTAAATGCGCCGGCGCCGGTAATTGGGGGCGCAGCCCACAGCTGTTAGCGGCCTTGGAAGCGGCGGCCAAAGATCATCCGGTGGGCTGTGATTGCTATCCTTATGCAGCCAGCTCCTCGACTCTGGACCTCAAGCAAGTGACCGACGCGTTTCGCATCACCATTACCTGGTCGACACCGCACCCGCACATGGGCGGGCGCGATTTGCAGGACATCGCTGGCGAGTGGAACGTTTCGCTGTTGGAGGCCGCTCGCCGTTTACAGCCGGCAGGGGCGGTGTATTACGGGATGGATGAGGCCGACGTTCGGCGCATCCTTGCGCATCCGTTGTCGATGGTGGGCTCGGACGGCTTGCCTGAAGACCCGTTTCCTCATCCCCGCTTGTGGGGGGCCTTCCCACGGGTACTCGGGCATTTCAGTCGGGATGTCGGCTTGTTCCCTTTGCACACGGCGGTGCACAAGATGACCGGCTTGTCGGCGGCGCGCTTCGGGCTGGCCGAGCGTGGCGAGATCCGTGAAGGCTACTGGGCTGACCTGGTGTTGTTCGACCCCCTGCGGGTGCGGGATGTGGCGGATTTCACCGCACCGCAGCGCGCAGCTGAAGGGATTGATGGCGTGTGGGTCAATGGCGTATTGAGCTATCGCGATGGGCAGGCGAACGGCGCGAGAGCAGGCCGGTTCCTGGCGCGTAGCGGGGATTTGCGTGGTGGGTTTACGGCTCTATAGTGGGGCTTCTTTTATACGGAGCTGTCGCCATGCACTTAGGAAAAGTCGTCCCCATTCTGCGGATTTTTGACGAGGTCAAAGCCTTGGAATTCTACGTCGACTTCCTGGGGTTCAAGGTCGATTGGCAGCATCGTTTCGAGGCGAATTTCCCGTTGTACCTTCAGGTCTCGCTGGGGGAGTGCGTGCTGCATTTGTCCGAGCATCATGGTGATGCTTCGCCGGGGGCGGCGGTGCGAATTCAGGCCCAAGGGGTCGATGCGTATCAGCAGCAGTTGCTGGGCAAAGAGTACCGATATGCCAAGCCTGGGGTTGAGGACACGCCCTGGGGCTCGCGGGAGATGAGTATCCGTGACCCGTTTGGGAATCGGCTGGCGTTTGTCGAGGACCGCGAGGTCTGAAGGGTAAATGGCAGGCAAAAAAAAACCGCCTTAGTAGGGCGGTTTTTTTATTGCAAACCCAGTGAGTGGCTGGGGTTTGCTATCTCAAAGGACGCATTGACCCGCAGGTGGATACTAACTGCCGGTCACGTCGTCACGCAAGACGGAACGATGGCCGGCATGGATCCTTTAGGCATCTTCTCTTGCCTGATTTTGACTGCAAAAGCTTGCAATGAATCTATCGGCGATACTGGATATTTGACCACTGTTAGACACACCTTAGACGGGAATGTTGGTTAGGATCTTCCCCGTTCTGCGTTTGTCGCTTTTGGGGGGGCCGGGTACGCGCGCGAATTCTGGACTGACCGCCACGGGCTAGTAATCCGTGCCGGATTGATGCGGAAGGCCTACTAGCCCGGCCACCTCAAAGGACGCATTGACCCGCGTCCAAAGGCTCACGTGTTCCGGTAAGTGCGCTGGAGGTAAGGCCCAACTCTAGGAGGGCCGAGTATGTCTAAGTTTGCACGACGTACGTGGAACCTCGTAGTGAATGCTTTACGTGTTTATCACGTGTGGACATTCCTGCGGGACAGCTTTGATGACCAATAAGGTCTGAGAAGTGGAGCCGCCTCGGCTTAAATTGAGGCGGCTTTTTTTGGTTTTTTAAACCCGGAAATGACTGACCATCTGCTGTAACTGGCTACCCAATCGAGCCAGTTCCACACTCGACTTGGCCGTCTCATCACTGGCAGTCGCGGTCTGCTCGGACACATCCCGCACATTCACGATACTGCGGCTGATCTCTTCCGCCACGGCGCTTTGCTGTTCGGCGGCCGCTGCAATCTGCTGGTTCATCGACTGGATATTCGACACGGTGCGGGTGATGTTTTCCAGGGATACCCCGGCCTTGCGCGTCAGTTCGACGCTGCTGTCGGTCAGGCTGCGGCTGTTGTTCATCACGCTGGCGACTTGTTGGGTGCCGTTCTGCAAGCCGGCAACCAGGCCTTCGATTTCCTCGGTGGATTTCTGTGTACGCTGGGCCAGGCCGCGTACTTCGTCGGCGACCACCGCGAAGCCACGCCCGGCCTCACCGGCACGCGCGGCTTCAATCGCGGCGTTCAGGGCCAGCAGGTTGGTCTGTTCGGCCACGGCCTTGATCACGTCCATCACGCTGCCGATCTTGTTGCTCTCTTGTTGCAGGTGCGTCATGGCGTCGGTGGAGCGCGCCACTTCGGCCGCCAGGCGTTCGATCTGGGCGATGGCTTCGGCCACCACCTTGTCGCCTTCGCGGGCCTGGCCGTCGGCGTCGGAGGCGGCTTGGGACGCCTGCTCGGCATTGCGCGCAACTTCCTGCACGGTGGCGGTCATTTCATGCATGGCGGTGGCGACCTGATCGGTCTCGATCTTCTGGCTGTTTACCCCGGCGCTGGTTTGCTCGGTTACGGCCGATAGCTCTTCAGCGGCGCTGGCGATCTGGGTCACGCCATCGCGGATGCCGCTGATCAACTCGCGCAGGGTCGTGCCCATGCGCTGGATGCCTTGTTGCAGCACGCCCAGCTCATCACGGCGGGTTACCTGGATGTTGTGGCTCAAGTCACCCGAAGCGATGCGCTCTACCACCGCCAGGGTGTCCTGGATCGGGCGGGTGATCTGTCGGGTGATGACCCAGGCGGCAATTACGCCAACCAGCAAAGCCAGCAAGGTGCTGATCAATTGCAGGCTGCGGGCCTGGGTGCTTTCAGCGTCGCGACGTTCCAGTTGAATGTCGTACAGCTTGTCGCTGATGGTCACGATATCGGCGCCCTGGGTGGTCATTTCGGCGCGGGCGGTGACGATGTTGGCGTTGGCTGCCTTGTAGCTCTGCACGGCGCTGCGGTAGGCACCGAGGGCGGTTTCCAGGGCCGACAATGCGCTTTGCTGACCGGTACCGAACGCCGCGCTGAGGTCCTTCAAACCGGCGACGGCTTTTTCCAGTTGCGCCGCAGCGCGGGCTTCGGTTTCTGCGTTGGGACTATTGGTATAGCCGCGCACTTCGTAGCGAGCTTGCTGGAACTCATTCTTGGCTTGGGTCACGGCCAGAAATTGCGTGAAGCGTTCCGGGCTATCCGGCGCCTGTTGCACACTGGTTTGCAGCGCATTGATTTGCGCGTTGGCGATATCGGCCTTGGCGCCCATGACGTCGCGCGCAGCGTTGCCATTGCGGTAGGCCTCGCGCATTTTGTTCAAGGACTGGCGGTAGGCGGTAATGACGGCTTTCTGGTCATTGAGCAGCTTGAGGTTTTCCGGGCTCTTGAAGCTATCCAGCAGCTTCTGTTGCTGAGCGGCGAAGGCATCGAGGCTGGTCTGTACGTTCTGCGCCACGGCTTCGTCGCCATTGGCCAGCATGTATTGCAAGCGCACGATGCGCAGCTTGGTCAGCGAGGCGTTGAGCTGGGTGATATCGCTCATCCAATTGCTACGGTCGATCAAGCCGCCGAGGCTGGTCCAGCCCGTGAGCGCCAGGACTGAAGTGAGGACCAACACCAGGCCGAAGCCCAGGCCGAGTTTGAGATTGACGCTGATGTTACCGAACCAGCTGTTCATCGAAAGCTCCTTGAAGAGTGATGTCTGTCTGCTGGACGGTGTGTTGTTGTTTGAGCCAGCCAAGATGTGTAGGGCTGTATCGGCGGCAAGGGACAATTCTGAAATACTTTTATTGCCGGGCGACGAAGGGTCATCGGCACGCTAATGCGATGCCGGGGTGGGGCTGATCATGGGCCGCTCTTGTGTGCTAGTCTGCGGGCCCTTTTAGTTCTGGGCAGCGCGGGAAAAACCGTGGTGTCCTACAGCGGAGCCTCTTCATGTCCGACGTTAATCTGTCCACCGACGAAACCCGCGTCAGCTACGGTATCGGCCGTCAGTTGGGCGACCAACTGCGCGACAACCCGCCACCGGGCGTGAGCCTGGACGCAATCCTGGCCGGTCTGACCGACGCGTTTGCAGGCCAGCCAAGCCGCGTTGACCAAGAGCAAATGGCAGCCAGCTTCAAAGTAATCCGCGAAATCATGCAAGCCGAAGCCGCTGCCAAGGCTGAAGCTGCTGCGGGCGCTGGCCTGGCTTTCCTGGCAGAAAACGCCAAGCGTGATGGCATCACCACCCTGGCTTCCGGCCTGCAATTTGAAGTGCTGACCGCCGGTACCGGCGCGAAGCCGACCCGTGAAGACCAAGTGCGCACCCACTACCACGGCACCCTGATCGACGGCACTGTGTTCGACAGCTCCTACGAGCGCGGCCAACCTGCGGAATTCCCGGTGGGTGGCGTGATCGCCGGCTGGACCGAAGCCCTGCAACTGATGAATGCCGGCAGCAAATGGCGCCTGTACGTGCCGAGCGAACTGGCTTACGGCGCTCAAGGCGTTGGCAGCATCCCGCCGCACAGCGTTCTGGTATTCGACGTCGAGCTGCTCGACGTTCTGTAAGACCTGCTGATTACCTGTTGGGACGAACGCGTTCGCCCCAACAGGCATTTGCCAGTTTCTTCATGGATGGAACTTGCCATTCAAGTCGGTCGCCGGGCGCAACGCTCGTGCATAGCAGAACAGAAACAGATTCCTTACCACCTCCTTCAGCACCCCAGGCTCACTGGAACTCAGGCCATTCACGTCCAGATCGCCTTGGTCCTGTAGCTCGTTCAGCGCTTCTTCCTCAAGCACCGCACAGACTTCACCGGTTTCCCGATGCAGGATTCGCAGGTAAGGGTGGGGGCGATCCAGCCAGGCATCTATCAAATAAGTCATGGTCGTTCTCCTTGATGGGTTTCAATGAGAATAATTCTTATTCGTAGAATAGCAAGCGTCTATTGGCAGTTTCTGGGTTTTTCTGTGTGGGTATTGCGTTCGATCAACGCAGAGGGCGAAACGCCATCCCGCGGCGGGCGCGGGATGGAATGCAGCAGGATCAGACTTTGCGTACGAACTCGGACTTGAGTTTCATCGGGCCGATCCCGTCGATCTTGCAGTCGATATCGTGGTCGCCGTCGCACAGGCGGATGTTCTTGACCTTGGTGCCGACCTTGACCACCAGGGAAGTGCCCTTGACCTTGAGGTCCTTGATCACGGTGATGGTGTCGCCGTCCTGCAGGACATTGCCCACAGCGTCTTTCTTCACGGTTTCATCACCAGCCACTTCGGCCTCGCCAGTGGCGGACCATTCATGGGCGCATTCCGGGCAGATCAGCTGGGCGCCGTCTTCGTAGGTGTATTCGGAATTGCATTTCGGGCAGGGAGGCAACGTGCTCACTAAAGCTCCTAGAAAGTCAGGGATGGCTAAAAGTCGCACATTATATAGGGTTTTAAACGCGGATGGGGTTGGACTCGTCCTAATGTGGGAGCTGGCTTGCCTGCGATAGCGGCAGTGAGTTCACTCCAGTCATCGCAGGCAAGCCAGCTCCCACATTAAACAGCGCGGAATCAGTGAGTACGGGCGACCGCAAACTCACTCAGCTCAACCAGGGCATCCCGGTATTCACTGGCCGGCAGCGCTTGCAGGCATGTGATCGCCCGCGCCACGTAGTCACGCGCCAGTTGCGCGGTGTACTCCAGGGAACCCGAAGCTTCTACAGCGGCACGGATGGCTTCCAGGTCTTCGATCCCGCCTTTCTGGATCGCCTTGCGCACCAAGGCGGCCTGTTCCGGCGTGCCTTCGCGCATGGTGTAGATCAGCGGCAAGGTCGGCTTGCCCTCGGCCAGGTCGTCACCGACGTTCTTGCCCAGGGTTTCGGCATCGCCCTTGTAGTCGAGCAGGTCATCCACCAGTTGGAACGCCACGCCCAGATGATCACCAAAGGTACGCAGGGCTTCGGCCTGTTCGGCGGTGGCGCCACACAGCGCGGCAGCACTGTGGGTAGAGGCTTCGAAGAGCATCGCGGTTTTGCCGCGAATTACTTCCATATAGGTTTCTTCGGTGGTGCTGGCGTCGCGCACCTTGGACAGCTGCAACACTTCGCCTTCGGCGATGATGCGCGTGGCCTGTGAAAGAATCTTCATCACCGGCATCGAGCCCAGCTCGACCATCATTTCGAACGAGCGCGAATACAGGAAGTCGCCCACCAACACGCTGGGCGCATTGCCCCACATCGCGTTTGCAGTCTCGCGACCACGGCGCATGCCGGACATGTCGACCACGTCATCATGCAGCAAGGTGGCGGTGTGCAGGAATTCGATCGTGGCGGCCAGCAGGCGCAGGTCATCGCCTTGGCGGCCCAGGGCCTTGCCGCACAGCAACACTAATAAAGGACGCAGGCGTTTGCCGCCCGCCGACGTAATATAGTCGCCAATTTTGGAGACCAGCGGCACTTTAGACGTCAGCTGCTGTTTGATGATGCCGTCGACGGCGCTAAAATCGTCCGCGACCGCGCGGTAGAAAGCTTGGGGTTGCATCAGCGACAGTCGCTCCAGAAGGGTTGCGCGGCATGCTAGGACCCTGACCCCCGGGTGTCAAGGCGCGATAGACGGCCCCTTGCAAGCCTCCCATAGCTTGCGTACAATCGCGCACCCTGAACTTCCTGGGCAGCACCTGCCTTACGCAATTGCATTCGGGACGTCCATCCCATGCAGCCATGCCAGCCAATACCTCTTCTTATAAAGCGCTGGGTGAGCAGGATTATCGGAGAAATACCATGTCGTACGCAGTAATTGTTACTGGTGGCAAGCAATACAAAGTCGCCCCAGGTGAATACCTGAAGATCGAGAAACTGGAAGTCGCTACTGGCGAATCCGTTACTTTTGATCGCGTTCTGTTGGTCGCCAATGGTGATGACGTGAACATCGGCGCTCCAGTTGTTGCTGGCGCTACCGTTGTGGCTGAAGTGATCTCCCAAGGTCGTCACGATAAAGTCCGCATCATCAAGTTCCGTCGTCGTAAGCACCACATGAAGCGTATGGGCCACCGCCAGTGGTACACCGAGATCAAAATCACCGGTATTCAGGCTTAATTTCAGCCTAATTCCTCACTAGGAGAATTGACTCATGGCACACAAAAAAGCTGGTGGTAGTACCCGTAACGGTCGCGACTCAGAAGCCAAACGCCTTGGCGTGAAGATGTATGGCGGCCAGAAAATCATTCCGGGCAACATCATCGTGCGTCAGCGCGGCACCCAATTCCACGCCGGTTACGGTGTTGGCATGGGTAAAGATCACACCCTCTTCGCTAAAATCGAAGGCGTGATCAAGTTCGAAGTAAAGGGCGCGTTCAACCGCCGTTACGTGAGCGTTGTCGCAGCTTAATTGCGAGATCGCTGGAAAAGCCCTGTCTTGCGACGGGGCTTTTTCGTTTGTGGAGTGAGTCTCTTGCAAAGCTGTCTGTGATGAGCTCAGGCGCTGGTTTGCGGTCGCTGATTGAGGTCGCTGCGCTCATTTTTGCAAGAGTCTTATGTCTTGGTTTCTTAAGCTCGTCCATGCGGCGAGAGGCGTTTTGTTATGAAGTTCGTTGATGAAGTTTCCATCCGAGTAAAAGCAGGCGACGGCGGTAACGGTTGCATGAGTTTCCGTCGCGAAAAATTCATCGAAAACGGTGGCCCGAACGGCGGTGACGGCGGTGACGGCGGTTCCATCTACATGATGGCCGACGAAAACCTCAACACCCTGGTCGACTACCGTTACACCCGGCACTTCGATGCCGAGCGTGGCTCCAACGGCGGCAGCACCGACTGCACCGGTAAAAAAGGTGAAGACCTGGTACTGCGCGTACCGGTCGGCACCACGATCATCGACTCCGCGACCCAGGAAGTGATTGGCGACCTGACCAAGGCCGGCCAGAAACTGATGGTTGTGCAGGGCGGCTGGCACGGTTTGGGTAACACCCGATTCAAGTCCAGTACCAACCGTGCACCACGCCAGACCACGCCGGGCAAGCCGGGCGAGCAGCGCGACCTGAAGCTGGAAATGAAAGTACTGGCGGACGTGGGCCTGCTGGGCCTGCCGAACGCGGGTAAAAGTACCTTCATTCGTTCGGTATCGGCCGCCAAGCCGAAAGTGGCCGACTACCCGTTCACGACCCTGGTGCCAAACCTGGGCGTGGTCAGCGTAGACCGCTGGAAAAGCTTCGTAGTCGCCGACATTCCTGGCTTGATCGAAGGCGCTTCCGACGGCGCGGGCCTGGGTATTCGCTTCCTCAAGCACTTGTCCCGTACCCGTTTGCTGCTGCACCTCGTCGACATGGCACCGCTGGATGACACCAGTGCCGCCGATGCCGCCGAAGTCATCGTCAGCGAACTGACCAAGTTCAGCCCGGCCCTGGCCGAGCGCGATCGCTGGTTGGTACTGAACAAGTGCGACCAGATCCTTGAAGAAGAGCACGAAGATCGCGTCAAGGAGATCGTTGATCGCCTGGAGTGGGAAGGCCCGGTCTACGTCATCTCGGCCATCGCCAAAGAAGGCACCGAGCGCCTGACCCGCGACATCATGCGTTACCTGGAAGACCGTGCCGACCGCCTGGCGGCCGACCCGGTGTACAAGGCCGAACTCGCCGAACTCGACCAGCAGATCGAAGACGAAGCCCGTGCCCAGTTGCAGGCCCTGGACGACCAGCGCGCCCTGCGCCGCAGCGGCGTGAAGTCAGTCCACGACATCGGCGACGATGATTGGGACGAAGAAGACGTGGATGGTGAAGATGGCCCGGAAATCATTTACGTGCGTGACTGATCCGTTGCGATAAACTTGAACGCCGCTCCCTGGAGCGGCGTTTTGGTATCCGGGTATAACGTTATGGGCAGCGCTGGGTCGCGCGGCCCTCACTCTAAGGTTGAAGATGATGCGGAGCAAAGTGACAGGTGCGCAGCGCTGGGTCGTGAAAATCGGCAGTGCGCTGTTGACGGCGGATGGCAAGGGTCTGGACCGCGCAGCCATGAGCGTCTGGGTCGAGCAGATGGTGGCCTTGCATGAGGCAGGCGTTGAGTTGGTATTGGTGTCGTCCGGAGCGGTTGCCGCCGGGATGAGCCGTCTCGGCTGGACCGCGCGACCCAGCGCGATGCACGAACTGCAAGCCGCTGCCGCCATCGGCCAGATGGGCCTGGTGCAAGCCTGGGAGTCCAGCTTTGCCGAGCACGGTCGCCACACGGCGCAGGTGCTGCTGACCCACGACGACCTGTCCGACCGCAAGCGCTACCTCAACGCCCGCAGCACCTTGCGCGCGCTGGTGGAACTCAAGGTCATCCCGGTCATCAACGAGAACGACACCGTGGTCACCGACGAAATCCGCTTCGGTGACAACGACACCCTGGCCGCCCTGGTGGCTAACCTGGTAGAGGCCGACCTGTTGGTGATCCTCACCGACCGCGATGGCATGTTCGACGCCGACCCGCGTAACAACCCCGATGCCCAGCTTATCTATGAAGCCCGCGCCGACGACCCGGCGCTGGATGCGGTCGCCGGCAGTGTCGGCGGTGCCCTGGGCCGCGGTGGCATGCAGACCAAACTGCGCGCCGCTCGCCTGGCCGCGCGTTCCGGTGCCCACACCATCATCGTCGGCGGGCGCCTGGAGCGCGTGCTGGATCGCCTCAAGGCCGGTGAGCGCATTGGTACGCTGCTGTCGCCGGAACGCGGCATGTTGGCCGCGCGCAAGCAGTGGCTGGCCGGGCATCTGCAAACCCGTGGCACCTTGGTGTTGGACGCGGGAGCCGTATCGGCCTTGTCCCAGGGCAACAAGAGCCTGCTGCCGGTGGGTGTGAAGTTGGTACAGGGCAGCTTCCGCCGTGGCGAGATGGTGGTGTGCGTTGCGCCAGACGGTCGCGAGATCGCGCGCGGCCTGGCCAACTACAGCGCTCTGGAAGCACAGAAGATTATTGGACAATCCTCCGACGCCATTGTCGGACTCTTGGGTTATATGGCGGAACCGGAACTGGTTCACCGCGACAACCTGATCCTGGTTTAACCATAGGAAATACACGATGCGCGTGATAAAGGGATTGCTCGGCCTGCTGTTGGCCATGCCGCTGCTGGCTTCGGCCGAAGAAGTCGGCCAGGTGTCGACAGTGTTCAAGTTCGTCGGCCCCAACGACCGGATTGTGGTTGAAGCGTTTGACGACCCCAAGGTCGATGGCGTGACGTGCTACTTGTCCCGCGCCAAGACCGGCGGGGTAAAGGGCGGGCTGGGTCTGGCCGAAGACCGTGCCGAGGCCTCGATCGCTTGCCGCCAGGTGGGCCCGATCCACTTCAAGGGTGAACTCAAGGACGGCGACGAAGTGTTCAAGGAGCGCACCTCGCTGGTGTTCAAGACCATGCAGGTGGTGCGTTTCCTCGACAAGAAGCGCAACACCCTGGTGTATCTGGTCTACAGCGACCGCTTGATCCAAGGCAGCCCGCAGAATGCGGTGACGGCGATCCCGATTTTGCCCTGGCCGACCGCTCAGTAACCTGCAGGCGAGTTTCGTCACCGGCGTCTATGATTGCAGCCTTTCGGGTTGTAAGCTCCGAAGGGCTGCAATGCAAAGAACATGGGATATCTGGAGTTCGTCATGAGTGCTTTCCACGATCTGAAACTCAAAGCCTTGGACGGACAAGCGCTACCGCTGGCGCCTTTCAAGGGCCAAGTCGTGCTGGTGGTGAATGTGGCGTCCAAATGTGGTTTGACCCCGCAATATGCGGCGTTGGAAAACCTCTACCAGCAGTACAAGGGCCAAGGGTTCACGGTGCTCGGCTTGCCATGCAATCAGTTTGCTGGCCAGGAACCGGGCACGGAGGAAGAGATCCAGCAGTTCTGCAGCCTGAACTACGGCGTGACCTTTCCACTGGGCAGCAAGATCGAGGTCAACGGCCCTGATCGGCACCAGCTGTACCGCTTGCTGGCGGGCGAGGGCGCTGAGTTTCCTGGGGATATCACCTGGAACTTCGAGAAGTTCCTGTTGGGTAAGGATGGCCGGGTACTTGCGCGTTTCTCGCCCCGTACGCCCCCAGAAGATCCCTCCATCATCCAGGCCATCGAAAAAGCCCTGAGTTGACGCCTACAGGTATTCGGGCACTTCTATACCTTAATCATTTAGATCAATAGTACTTTGAGAGACGCTCTGCTCTCCATATTATCCACGTCATAAATTTCTCAGCCGTGGAGCGCTCCATGCCCGTCCAAGCCTTGTTCAAACCCTTCCAGCTCGGTGCATTGCAACTGTCGACCCGCGTGGTCATGGCGCCCATGACCCGCTCGTTCTCCCCAGGTGGCGTACCCAACTCGAAAGTCATTGAGTACTACCGTCGCCGTGCCGCTGCCGGTGTGGGCTTGATCATCACTGAAGGCACCGTGGTCGGGCACCCAGCCTCCAACGGCTACCCCAACGTGCCGCATTTTTACGGTGAAGCCGCCTTGGCCGGCTGGAAGAAAGTGGTCGATGCAGTCCACGCCGAAGGCGGCAAGATTGTCCCGCAACTGTGGCATGTGGGCAGTGTGCGCCGTATCGGCACTGAACCTGACGCCAGCGTGCCGGCTTATGGCCCGATGGAAAAGCTCAAGGACGGCAATGTCGTTGTGCACGGCATGACCAAACAGGACATCACGCAGGTGATCAACGCCTTCGCCCAAGCGGCCAAGGATGCCCAGGCGATCGGCATGGACGGCGTGGAAATCCACGGTGCCCACGGCTACCTCGTCGACCAGTTTTTCTGGGAAGGCAGCAACCAGCGCACCGACGAATACGGTGGCAGCCTGGCCAACCGCTCGCGCTTTGCCATCGAACTGATCCAGGCGACCCGCGCCGCTGTCGGCCCGGATTTTCCGATCATCTTGCGTTTCTCCCAGTGGAAGCAGCAGGACTACACCGCGCGCCTGGTACAAAGCCCTGAAGCGTTGGGTAAGTTCCTCAAGCCATTGTCTGACGCTGGCGTGGATATTTTCCACTGTTCCACCCGTCGTTTCTGGGAGCCGGAATTTGAAGGCTCGGACCTCAACCTGGCCGGCTGGACGCGTCAGCTCACCGGCAAGCCAACCATCACGGTGGGCAGCGTGGGCCTGGATGGCGAGTTCCTGCAGTTCATGGTCAACACCGACAAAGTCGCCCAGCCTGCCAGCCTGGAGAAACTGCTGGAGCGCCTGAACAACGATGAGTTCGACCTCGTGGCAGTGGGCCGTGCATTGCTGGTGGACCCGGATTGGGCGGTGAAGGTGCGCGAAGGGCGTGAAGGCGACATCCTGCCCTTCAGTCGTGAGGCGTTGACGACCTTAGTGTAAGGACTCGGACTCCCTGTGATCTGGGCACAGGGAGTTC
Source organism: Pseudomonas sp. KT_2_4 (assembly GCF_041410225.1). NCBI lineage: Bacteria > Pseudomonadati > Pseudomonadota > Gammaproteobacteria > Pseudomonadales > Pseudomonadaceae > Pseudomonas > Pseudomonas sp. KT_2_4. Next base: position 2,769,053 of record NZ_CP166962.1, on the reverse strand, counting down.
TGTTGCTTTAGTGATTAATACTCTGGCCGCTTATTCAGCTCTTTGTGATGATCAGTCTTGAGCCCATCTTTGTGCCCAGGCTGGCCGTAGGTTGGCGGTTCTGCACGGGATTGATCCAGCCATTGTTGCTGGCGTGTCCACTCCGCGGTTGGCATGTTGACGCCATTGCGTACACCCATTCCATAAATTGGCATTGTTCATTATCTCCATATTCAAAGGGCCTGCTTGATCGGCAGGTCTCTATGATTGGCGTTACGCAACCGTTGGTTCCCGGTTTAAATACCAGGCAAAACTTGAGTGGCCGGTAGCAGGCTGGCCATGCGTTTGATCATTGACCGATTGTTCAGCGCACGTAAGGTTGCGTTGGAAGGTCAAAACTCTCCCCGCACACCCCACGTAACTGATGCTCGAATTGCTCGACAATCGCTGGCCAGCCTTGGCGGCTTGCGTGTTGACGGGCATTGAGGCGCATACGGCGTAAACCTTCTGCGTCCTCCAGCAGCCAATTGGCGGCATCGCAAAACGCATTTTCATCCCCCGGCATCGCCAGCACCCCGTTATAGCCATGACGAATATGCTGGGTGGCGGCTGCCTGGTCGTAGGCCACAACTCCCAGTCCTGAAGCCATGGCCTCCAAAACCACATTACCGAATGTTTCGGTCAGGCTGGGGAACAGGAACACATCGCCGGATGCGTAATGACGAGCCAGTTCTTCACCGCGCAAGGCACCGCAGAAAATGGCGTCGGGAAGGTCTTTCTCCAGCATGGCTCGTTGCGGCCCATCACCAACGATGATCAGTTTCATCTGACGCAGTGGGTATCTGTCTTGCAAGGTCTCGAAACAGCGCTTGAGCAGTCCCAGGTTCTTTTCCTGCGCCAGTCGTCCTACATGCAGTACTGCGATTTGCTCATTATTCAATGCCCAGCGTTCGCGCAGAGTGCTGTCGCGTTTAGCGGGGTGGAACAGTTGGCTGTCGACGCCTCTGGCCAACATCCCCAAGCGCTCAAAATGCCGACGCTCCAGTTCCAGACGCTGACTGGCGCTCGGTACCAGGGTCAGGCTCGAGCGGTTGTGAAACCAGCGCAGGTAATGGGTGACCACGCGACTGAGCAGGCTCAAGCCGTACTGGTTCGAATACTGCTGAAAGTTGGTATGAAAGCCGCTGACGACGCTGATTCCCAACCGCCGAGCCGCCCGCAAAGCGGATAATCCCAGCGGCCCTTCCGTGGCGATATACAACACATCCGGGCGCTGCCGGCTCCAGCGTCGGAGCAGTTTTCGCATCGACGATTGGCCCCATTGCAGCCCTGGGTAACCGGGTAATGGCCAGCCGCGGCACAGCAGCAGTTGATCGTCACTTGATCGGCTCTTATCGGTGTTCTGACGTGGGCGCACCAGTTCGACCTGATGGCCGCGTGAGCGCAAACCCTCGCACAGGCGGCCAAGGGTATTGGCCACCCCGTTGATTTCCGGCGGGAAGGTTTCGGTAATGAGGGTGATGTGAAGCGAGGCTGTCGTCATGACCCACAGTGTCGGCGTGGGCCATGTCGCCATTGTGTCAGTGCGATGATGGATTTATGACTTGGCCACCGCTTGCTGCGCCATCGCCTCGGCGCCTTGTTCACGCACCCAGAACAACGTTGCGCCGGCCACCGCCGCTGGCATCATCAACAGGTTGACCACCGGCACCAGCAGTACCAGGTAGACAATGCCGCCAAAACTCATGCTCTGCCAGCGTTTCTGGCGCAGCCATGCGAGCATCTCGTTCCAGCCCAGCTTATGGTTATCGGCCGGGTAGTCGATGTACTGGATCGCCATCATCCAGACGCCAAACAGCAGCCACAACGGCGCCGCGATCAGGTTGACCACCGGGATGAACGACAGGATAAACAGGCCGATGGCACGTGGCAGGAAGTAACCCAGCTTGCGCATCTCCCGCGCCAGGGTGCGTGGGACCATGGCGGCCAGTTCGGCCCAACTGAACGGCGGGAAGTCGTCGGTGCCACGTACCACGACCTCGACCTTCTCGGCGAGAAACCCGTTGAACGGCGCGGCGATGATATTGGCGAGCATGGTGAACGTGAAAAACACCATCAGCACCACCAGCACAACAAACAGCGGCCACAACAGGTAATTCAAAAAGCCTAGCCAGTGGGGCAGCGTCGGCATCAAGCTATCGACCCACAGGCTGAACTGATGGCCGGCGAAATAGATCAACCCGACGAACAGCACCAGGTTGATCGCCAACGGCAGCAACACGAACAGGCGCAGGCCAGGGCTCAACACCAGTTTGAGGCCTTCACGCAGGTATTGCGGGCCGGAAAGAGCAGGGGCGGGCATGGAATACTCCGAGCAAAATGGCGAACGCGCCGACCTTACCGGCTTTGCACCTGTTGTGAAAGCGCGGGCAGGTAGGCGACATCCAGGGTTACAAAGGTGTCGATTAACTTAATTGCGCGCATAGAGAACACCTATGAGCTGGATTGTTAATGCGTATTTCCTTAATCTTGCCCCCTCGATACGCTGCACCCATTATTTTCAGGACCTGGCGAGTCAAAGCCTTCCCCAAGTGCTTCGCGGTCCTTTTTTATTCCCGCCGCCCTGTGGTCTGGGCGGTCGGTAGGAGTGAGTCATGTCTGATACCCGTCATTCCCGAGTGATTATTCTCGGTTCCGGCCCTGCCGGTTACAGCGCCGCTGTCTACGCTGCCCGGGCCAATCTCAAGCCGCTGCTGATCACCGGCATGCAGGCGGGCGGTCAGTTGACCACCACTACTGAAGTCGACAACTGGCCTGGCGATGTCCACGGCTTGACCGGCCCGGTGCTGATGGAGCGGATGAAAGAGCACGCCGAGCGCTTTGAAACCGAGATTGTCTTCGACCATATCAACAAGGTCGACTTCTCGAAAAAGCCTTACAGCCTGACCGGTGACAGCGGTGTGTATACCTGCGACGCGCTGATCATCGCCACCGGCGCCAGTGCGCGTTACCTGGGCCTGCCTTCGGAAGAAGCGTTCATGGGCAAGGGCGTTTCGGCCTGCGCCACTTGCGATGGTTTCTTCTACCGCAACAAGCCGGTTGCCGTGGTCGGCGGTGGCAACACTGCTGTGGAAGAGGCGCTGTACCTGGCCAACATCGCCAGCACCGTGACCCTGGTTCACCGCCGCGAGACCTTCCGCGCCGAGAAGATCCTGATCGACAAGCTGCACGCCCGTGTCGCCGAAGGCAAGATCATCCTCAAGCTCAACGCCACCCTGGATGAAGTCCTGGGCGACAACATGGGTGTGACCGGTGCCCGTCTGAAAAACAACGACGGCAGCTTCGACGAGCTGAAAGTCGACGGTGTGTTCATCGCCATCGGCCACACCCCGAACACCTCGCTGTTCGAAGGCGTGCTGGAAGCCAAAGACGGGTACCTGGTGGTGCAAGGTGGCCGTGAAGGCAATGCGACCGCGACCAACATCGAAGGTATCTTCGCTGCCGGCGACGTGGCAGACCACGTCTACCGCCAGGCCATCACCTCGGCCGGCGCCGGTTGCATGGCGGCCCTGGATGCCGAGCGTTACCTCGACGGTTTGAAGGACGCTTCGTTCTAAACCTGTGAAATTGAAAAAACCGGCGAAAGCCGGTTTTTTTATGCCTGCGATCTAGCCGAGACACCGCAAAACAAATGTGGGAGCTGGCTTGCCTGCGATAGCGGTGTGATAGTCACCACCGCCCTCGCGGGCAAGCCCGGTTCCTACATTGAGCGGGGTTGATTATTAAATCAGCGGCGAGTCAGAGGCTGTTCAGCAAACTTCACTGCGGCCAGCCCATGGGCAATCAACGCTCGGATATTGCCATGGTCACTGCCCTCAGGCGTCGCCACCACCGACCGATAATGCTCACCAAACGCTAGCAGTGCTTCCTTATCACTCAACCCTTCCAGCAGCGCCAAACCCAGGGTCTTGCACGAACCTTCGTTCTGTCCGGCAGCGTTTTCCACACCGCCGTTGGTGAAAGCTTGCGGCTGGTAGTTGTAACCGGCCGCGACGAACGCCAGGGTGTCGGCAAAGAGGTGTTCGCCACTGTTGAGGCTGGCGCGCAGGGTGTTCAAATCAGTCATGAGGCTTTCCTTTGGCAAACGCGGCCTGTTGGTCGGCGTTGGCTTCTTGCTGGTATTGGGCTTTCCACTCGGCGTACGGCATGCCGTACACCACTTCACGGGCCTCATCGAGGCTGACCTCGATCTGGCGTTCGTCGGCCTCGGCCTTGTACCACTTGGACAGGCAGTTGCGGCAGAAGCCGGCGAGGTTCATCAGGTCGATATTCTGCACATCCTTGCGGCTGTCCAGGTGGGCCACCAATCGGCGAAAGGCGGCGGCTTCGAGTTCGAGGCGTTGTTGGTCGTTCATAGGGCTCACTTAGTATCAGCGGCTGGCGGCCAGAGTGATCGAAACCGACTCGGCAAAGCGCAGCGCGTGGGGCTTGTCCACTTCGACTTCGGCGTACAGCACCGATTCGTTGCTCATCACCAGGTCCAGCAGTTCCTGGGTCAGGCGCTCCAGCAGGGCAAAGCGATTGCCTTCGACGTGAGCGATGATGGCCTTGGTGATGGTGCGGTAGTTCAGGGCGTGGTCGATGTCGTTGTCACGCACGGCTTCCTGGGCGGCATACAGGATGGTCAGGTTGATCAGCACATCCTGTTTGTTGAGGATTTCGTCCTCGTTGATGCCGATAAAGGTGCGCAGGCACAGGTCCTTGACCCGGATACGCGCCATGCCTGGTTGAAGTTGTGGCATTGCTACTTGCTCCGTCCAATCAGTTGCAGGAACTCCATGCGGGTGGTGTTCGACTCGCGAAAGGCGCCGAGCATCACCGAGGTGTTCATGGTTGAATTCTGTTTCTCCACGCCGCGCATCATCATGCACATGTGCTTGGCTTCGATCACCACCGCCACGCCGGCGGCCTGGGTCACGTCCTGGATGGCGTCGGCGATTTGCCGCGTGAGGTTTTCCTGGATCTGCAGGCGCCGGGCGAACATGTCGACAATGCGCGCCAGTTTTGACAGGCCCAGCACCTTGCCGGTCGGAATATAGGCCACATGGGCCTTGCCGATGAAGGGCAGCAGGTGATGCTCGCACAACGAATACAACTCGATGTCCTTGAGGATCACCATCTCGTCATTGTCGGACGCGAACAGTGCGCCGTTGACGATTTCTTCCAGGTTCTGCTCATAGCCATGACACAGGTACTGCATGGCCTTGGCGGCACGCTTGGGCGTATCGAGCAGGCCCTCGCGCTGCGGGTCTTCGCCCAGGCCCTTGAGGATTTCGCGGTAGTGGTGGGGCAGGGATAAGGTCATACAACATCCTCAAAAACGGCTTACTTGATATGCCGCCCACCGTTGACGGTCAGGGTGGTACCGGTGACATAGGGGTTGTCCAGCAGGTAACGCACGCTCTGGTAGATCACCTCGGGCCCGGGCTCGATGCCCAAGGCCGACTTGGCCAGGACCTTGGCGCGATAGGCCGCGTCATCGCCTTCGTTGAACATCACCATCGCCGGTGCGATGCCGTTGACCTTGATCAGCGGCGCGAACTGTGCGGCAAACGATAACGTGAGGCTGTCCAGCCCGGCCTTGGTGGCGCCATAGGCGATGTGCTGCCGGCTGCCCTTGCGCACCACGTCGTCGCTGATATGCACGATATCGGCGGGTGTCGAGCGTTGCAGCAAAGGTGAACAATGCAGGTTGATCAGGTACGGCGCAAGCATGTGCACGCTGAACATGTCGATAAAGGCACGGCTTTCGTCGCCCGGGGTTTCGGCGACCCAGGCTGAAGCGTTGTGGATGATTGCTCGCAGGCTTTGAGTATGGGTTTTCACTGCGCCAATGAAAGCCAGCACTCCGGCTTCGCTGGAGAAATCGGCAAACACGCCGATGGCACCGCGCTCACGCAGCGCCTGCACGCCGGGGCGTTCGCTGCGGTAGCTGAAAATCACGGCTTGGCCTTCATCCAACAGGCGCTCGGCGCAATGCAGGCCGACACGCTGGCCGGCACCGGTGATCAGGATCGGAGCGTTGGTTGCATTCATGGGAGGCTCAAGTCGCTGGCAGGCTCAAACTATACCAGCGCCCCGGCCTCCCTGTACTCAAGCGGCTGCTTCGGTGACCTTGCGAGGGGGCGAAGGGTGCAGCCAGTTCGCCAGCAGATGGGTCGACAGCGGTATAAAGAGGTAAACCATCAACGGGGTCAGGGCAGCGGTGCTGACCAGTACGCGGCTGAACAGGTCTAACTCGCTGAGCAGCGAGCCCAGGCCGAAGTTGAACAGCAGCGATACCGGGAAAAAAGCCAACCAGATGGCCACCGCCTGTTTCCAGCGTGGCGGGCGGGCACCCACTGCGCCAAACCAGCCATCGATACCGCTGACGCGGTGTTCCGACGGGTCGGCAAACAGCTCGCTGCCTCGGCTCAGCCACGCGCTGCGCGACGCGGAGAATTCCCAGGCATGCAGGGTTTTTTCATCGGCAAAGCGGAAGATGATCTGGAACTCATCATCATGGGGTGGCGGGGCCAGCACGCCGGAACCCAGGTAACCGGGGAAGTCAGTCGCCAATTGCTCGCCTTCACGCAGCCAGGCCATCAGCTCTTCGTAGCGACCTTTGGCCACGCGGCGCGCAACCATCAAGGTGACGGGTGAGGTAGACATCGTATATCTCCAAATCAGCAAGTGCGCCGAGCCGGGTAGGCTGTGCACGAACGAGGCTGCGGGGTGGTGCAGCGACGCAAAAGAACAGGCAAGGATTATTCCGGATTTGCCCAAATACGCCAGAAACTTCGGATGGATCGCCGTAGATCTTGAATCATGCAGTTCAATCGGCGTTAAATGGTGTTCAAATTCATACAAGTTTTTTGACCGCTGATGCCCGAAATCACTGCGCCTCTTCGCGAAACGACAGCCGACAGCCACTCTGACTGCGAGGGGCTGTTTCCGATTCGTGAAGTGGCAAGACTCACAGGTGTAAACCCGGTGACGTTGCGTGCGTGGGAGCGTCGCTACGGTTTGATCCAGCCTGTACGCACCGAAAGTGGGCACAGGCTGTACTCAAGCACCGATATCGACACCGTGCACCGCATCCTCGACTGGATCGAACGTGGCGTGGCGGTGAGCAAAGTCGGCAAGCTTTTGGCGCGCGACCCACAGCCCAACGAACCGGCTACCGCGTCACGCAGCGATACCGAACTGGAGTGGCGCCAATGGCAGGCGCAATTGCGGCAGGCCATCAGTGCTTTTGATGATCGTGAGCTCGACCGGTTGTACGGCCAGATCTTCAGCGTCTATTCGACAACCGTGGTGTTCCAAGACATTTTGGTCCCGCTGTGGCAGCAGTTGTTACGTCACCAAGGCCGCTTTGGCCAAGCCAGCGAGTGGCTGTTCTTCGATAATTTCCTGCGCTCGCGTGTCGCAGGGTGCCTGCAAATGGCCTGTGCCTCGCCAGCGCCCAGGGTATTGCTGTCAGCCATTGCCGGAGAGTGCCGTGAGCTGGAGTTGCTGGTGGCGGGCTTGTTGATGTCGAGCGAGAAACTGGCGGTCAAGGTCCTGGGCGTTGGCCAGCCACTGGATGAGTTGACGCTGATCTGTGAGCGCACTCGGCCGCAAGCCCTGGTGCTGTTTTCCAACCATGCCCCTGGCGCAGAGCTGGCGTCGCGGCTCAATCGCCTGGCCTTCACCCTCGACTGCCCGTTGCTGCTGGCTGGAGAGGCGTCAGAGCTGGCAGAACACAGCCTGGAGGGGGCATCGATTGGTTGTCTGGGCAATGACGGGCGCTTGATGCCGCGCCGCTTGCAGCAACTGCTCAGCGGCCATCTGGAGTCTCAGGCATGAACGTGAGGATGAACCAGGCGATGCTGGTGCAGGATGAACTGGCGTAACCGTTCGATCTCATCGGCATCGCTCTGGCTGAGGCGATAAGCGAACAGGCCGCGGGCGGTTTCCCGCTCCAGCGTACCGCGCAGGGCGATGCGTTCGTAGCCGGAAGGGCTGAACCACAGGGAAAACGTCTTTGGCGGTTTGACCCGGCCACGCACTTCTACCAGCACCCCTTTGAATGACACTTCGTGCACCCACAGCGCGCTGGAGTAGCCCTTGATGTTTTCCAGCGCCACCGGCGTTTCAAGCGCCAGGCGCCACGGGCGGATCATCGGCCCATCTTCAAAAATGCTCGGTACGCCCAGGCGCAAATGCACGGCATGAAACTCATCTTCCACCAGGTGCAACGGGAAGGTGAGTTGCTGGTTGTCGAACTGCGCCTGGATGGTGACCTGGTCGTGAGCCGCTAGCCGCGTGAGCAAATCGCGAATCTGTGCGCCGCCATTAACCGTCAGGCTCGACCATGCATCCCGCAGGTTGAGCTGCGGGTTGTGCTGCATGTCCTGGATAAAATCCAGCTCGTCCTGCGTCAATAGCGTGTCGCGTTGCATTGATCTGGCTCAAGGCTGAGGCGTTAAAAAGCCATTATCGCTCTAAAGACCGCGTTTTTTACAGTTTGTTAAATCCACTCGTCGCCTTGAGTGCCGCGAGCTCGCTCTTGAGCTCGGCCAACTGAGCTTCCAGTTGGGCGACACGCTGTTGTGCCTTGACTTGAGTGGTGACGTCTTTTTGCACGCCGACGAAATACGTTTGCTTGTCGACCTCGTTGTACACGGTCGAAAGCGACAGTTCGTTCCAGAAAGGCGTGCCGTCTTTGCGAAAGTTGCGCAGGATCTCCCGGCAGGCGCCGCCGCTGTCGAGCGCGTCACGGATGGCGATCAAGGCCGGTTGGTCGCGGTCGCCCGACTGCAGGAAGCGGCAGTCCTGATACAGGATCTCGTCGAGGGTATAGCCGGTCAGCCGTTCGAAGGCCGGGTTGACGTAGATCAGCGGTTTGTCGTTGCCTTCGCGCTCGGCAACAACGATTCCGTCGTTGGACGCATTGACGACCATTTGCAACAGTTTGGCGTTAATCATAGAGCGGTCCATGGCCTGGTTTTGACCTTGCCAGTTTATGGCAAGTCTGGAATGTTGCACGGTGCGCACTGAAATATTGGCACGGGCTGCTAATATCCCACGCTTTCACTCAACCACAGGATCAGATTGATGAAAGTCGCCATCCTCTCCGGCTCGGTCTACGGTACGGCTGAAGAAGTCGCTCGCCACGCGGAAGAAATCCTCAAGGACGCAGGTTTCAACGCCTGGCACAACGCACGTGCCACGCTGGCAGACGTGCAGGCCTTTGCTCCCGATGCATTCCTGGCAGTGACCTCGACCACCGGCATGGGCGAGTTGCCCGACAATCTGCAGCCTCTGTACTCAACCATCCGCGACCAACTGCCCGCCGCCTGGCGCGGCCTGCCGGGAGCGGTCATCGGCCTGGGCGACGCCAGCTATGGCGATACTTTCTGTGGCGGCGGTGAACAAATGCGCGAATTGTTCGCCGAACTGGGCATCCGCGAAGTGCAGCCGATGCTGCGCCTGGACGCCAGCGAAAGCGTCACCCCGGAAGCTGACGCCGAGCCTTGGCTGGCCGATTTGATCACCGCGCTGCGCGGTTGAGCCCCAGGGAGCGCCGTTATTGACGGCGCTTGTTTGACACGTATTTGTACTATTCTCTTGACTGACTCGCTCAGTCATCAAGCTGGCTGCCAAGGAAACTCCTTGCGCCTCGGCGTCTGACTAGACTGGCTCTCACTTTAGACACCATAAGAAGTGCGCCAAGGAGGTCATTGCCATGAGCCTAGCCCCTGCTCCATCGCCACAAAACGTCAAAGCCCAGGTCAGCGCCGCCGAATGGCAAACCCGCGTGGACCTTGCGGCCTGCTATCGCCTGGTGGCCATGCACGGTTGGGATGACCTGATCTTCACGCATATTTCGGCCAAGGTGCCGGGCACTCAAGATTTCCTGATCAACCCCTATGGGCTGATGTTCCATGAGATCACCGCGTCGAGCCTGGTCAAGGTTGACCAGGCCGGCAATAAGCAAATGGAGAGCCCCTACGATATAAACCCTGCGGGCTACACCATCCACAGCGCCATCCACGAAGTACGCCACGACGTGACCTGCGTGCTGCACACTCACACTGCTGCGGGCGTGGCGGTGTGTGCGCAAAAGCAGGGTGTATTGCCCATCAGCCAGCAATCGCTGTTTGTACTGTCCAGCCTGGGCTATCACGCCTATGAGGGCGTGGCGCTCAATCACGAGGAAAAGGCCCGCCTGCAAGCGGATTTGGGCCAGAACAATTTCCTGATGCTGCATAACCACGGCCTGCTGACCTGCGCCGGCACCATCGCCGATACCTTCCTGATGATGTTCACCTTCCAGCGCGCCTGCGAGATCCAGGTGCTGGCCCAGAGCGGCGGCACCGAGTTGATCGCCATCGAGCCGCAGATTCTCGCCGGTGCCAAGGCGATGGTGGCAGCTGTCACAAAAAGCGCCCAAGGTATGGGTGGTGCGCTGGCCTGGCCGGCGCTGCTACGCAAATTGGACCACCAGGACCCCGGGTATAAAAGCTGATGCCACTCGCCGAGATACCGCTCAGAGCCTGGCGCAAGCGCGGCCAGGACTTCGTCTTTCGTGGCCACACCGTGCGGTATTGGATGGCCGGGCAGGGCGAGCCGTTGCTGCTGATTCATGGTTTCCCCACGGCCAGTTGGGACTGGCACTACCTGTGGCAACCCCTGGCCCAGCGCAATCTGGTGATTGCCTGCGACATGCTCGGCTTTGGCGACTCGGCCAAACCCTTGGACCACGACTATTGCCTGTTGGAACAGGCCGATCTGCAACAGGCGCTGCTTGAGCACCTGCGCGTAGAGCAGCCGGTGCATGTGTTGGCTCATGACTACGGCGACAGTGTCGCCCAGGAATTATTGGCTCGGCATTACGAGGGCCGGTTCCCGATGGCGAGTTGTGTATTTCTCAACGGCGGGCTGTTTCCGGAAACCCATCGGCCGGCGCTGGTGCAAAAGCTGCTGCTCAGCCCGTTGGGCTGGATGATCGGTCGGGCCTTTGGGCGCAATGCCTTGGCCAGCAGTTTCAACCAGATCTTCGGCCCCCAGACGCGGCCCAGTGAAAGCGTGCTGGATGATTTCTGGAGTTTGATCAGTTGCAACGACGGCCCGCGTATCCTGCACAAACTCATCGCCTACATCCCCCAGCGCCGTCGTCTGCGCGAGCGCTGGCTCACGGCCATGCAGCGAGGTGAAGTGCCGCTGCGGGTGATCGACGGCGAAGTAGACCCGATTTCCGGGGCTCATATGGTCGAGCGCTATCGCCAACTGGTGCCCGCGCCCGACACGATAAGGCTGGCCAATATCGGCCACTACCCGCAGATCGAGGCGCCGGTCCAGGTGCTCAAGCATTACCAGGCGTTTCGTGAGCGCATCAGCCAGCCTTCACCGCGCGCGGCCTATTCCTGATTCCGCGCATCATCCCGCTGCCTTATCAAGCACCATTCAGCCCCGGCCGTCTTTATTGTGACCAGAGGCTGCGTGCGTGACACTCTGCCTATCCCATTGTCGCCAGCGGAGTTCGGTATGAGTGAGTCAGTGCAGTTCCAGGATAAGGTCGTGATCGTCACCGGCGCCGGTGGTGGCTTGGGCCAGGCCCATGCGCTGCTGTTCGCCAAGCACGGGGCCAAAGTGCTGGTCAACGACCTCGGTGGCTCAACCCAAGGCGAGGGCGCCAACGCCTCGGCGGCCGACCGGGTGGTGGCGCAGATCCGCGCGGCAGGCGGTATTGCCGAGGCCAACCATGACTCCGTCACCGACGGCGACAAGATCGTACAGAACGCCCTGGATGTTTTCGGCCGGGTCGACGTGGTGGTCAACAACGCCGGCATCCTGCGCGACAAGACCTTTCACAAAATGGACGACAACGACTGGGACCTGGTTTACCGGGTGCATGTCGAAGGCGCCTACAAAGTCACCCGCGCCGCCTGGCCGCATTTGCGCGAGCAGGGTTATGGCCGGGTGATCTTCACGGCGTCGACGTCAGGCATTTACGGCAACTTCGGCCAGTCCAACTACGGCATGGCCAAGTTGGGCCTGTATGGCTTGACCCGCACCCTGGCGCTGGAAGGGCGCAAGAACAACATTCTGGTCAACGCGATTGCCCCCACCGGTGGCACACGCATGACCGAAGGGCTGATCCCGCCGCAGGTGTTCGAGCGCCTCAAGCCGGAACTGGTCAGCCCGCTGGTGGTGTACCTGGGCAGTGACGCCTGTGAAGAAACCGCAGGCTTGTTTGAAGTGGGGGGCGGCTGGATCGGCAAGACCCGTTGGGAGCGCAGCCTGGGTGTGGGTTTTGATCCCGAGGCCGGTTTTTTCGCCGCAGGATGTGGCCGCGCACTGGCAGCAGATCTGCGATTTCGAAGGGGCTGCGCACCCCAAGGACAATATCGAGGCACTGAAGGAAATGATGGCCAACTTGCAGAAGTTCAGCCTCTGATCATTGCCGGTAAATCAATGAATCCCACGGGGCGTCGATGACGCCCCGTTTTATTGCAGGCATAAAAAAGGCCGCTGCATAGGCAGCGGCCGAAGTAAGACGTTGGATCAAGGAGCGACAAATCAACGTCAGTGAACACCGGGAACAGACTGATTACGGGATCAATCCGTTATAAATCAGCTTTTCTCCCCAATGCGGGAGCGGGCTGTTTGCCCTGAAAGCCAGGCAAGAATAGTCGGTTGTAACAAAATGAGTAATAGCGAATCAGGACAAGGACTATTACCAGATCGGCAATAATTACAGGGCGCCATCGATCCTTCTGATAACCCTTCATCCATCGCATGCATGTCACCAAGCCAACGCCCGGCCAGAGAACCCCGTCATCCTTTCGAGCGACAACACGAATACCTCCTTGGTGCGCTTATCGCTCCTCAAGGGCGGCAGTAGGGTGGGGCCTTCTGTCACTCACCGGGGAAGACGCATGACAAAAACAATAATGCGCGCCATCTTCACGCCACAGGCGCTGGCCACTGCGGTTGCGCTGGGCTGCTGTGCCCAGGCGCAGGCTGTTTCGTTCAACATCGGCGAGATCGAAGGGCAATTCGACTCCTCGCTGTCGGTCGGCGCCAGTTGGGGCATGCGCGATGCCGATAAAAGCCTGGTCGGCACGGTCAATGGCGGGACGGGCCAGGCGTCCACCGGGGATGACGGGCGCCTCAACTTCAAGAAGGGCGAGACCTTCTCCAAGATCTTCAAGGGCCTGCACGACCTTGAGTTGAAGTACGGCGACACCGGGGTATTCGTGCGTGGCAAGTATTGGTACGACTTCGAGCTCAAGGACGAAGACCGCGAGTTCAAGCCCATCAGCGATCACAACCGCAAGGAAGGCGCCAAGTCCAGCGGTGCGCAGATCCTCGATGCCTTCGTCTACCACAACTACTCCCTGGGCGACCTGCCCGGCACCGTGCGCGCCGGCAAGCAGGTGGTCAGTTGGGGCGAAAGTACCTTCATCGGTAACTCCATCAACAGCATCAACCCGATCGACGTGTCGGCGTTTCGCAGGCCCGGTGCCGAGATCAAGGAAGGCTTGATCCCGGTGAACATGCTGTTTGCCTCCCAGAGCCTGACCAATCAACTGACAGTGGAAGGTTTCTACCAACTGGAATGGGACCAGACGGTGCTCGACAACTGCGGCACCTTCTTCGGTGGGGACGTGGCGGCGGACGGCTGCACCAATAACTACACCGTGGGCAGCCCGGCGATCCGACCGCTGCAACCGGTGGCCGCTGCCTTTGGTCAAGGGTTTGGCGTGACCAATGAAGGCGTGATCGTGCGGCGTGCCGGTGACCGCGATGCGCGTGACTCCGGCCAGTTCGGCGCGGCCCTGCGCTGGCTGGGCGATGACACTGAATACGGCCTGTATTTCATGAACTACCACAGCCGTACACCGACCGTCGGCACCCTGACCGCCAATACCAACCTGGCCACAATCGGGCGCATCATCAACACCGCCAACGCCCTAGCACCCGGTTCCGGGGGCGGTTTGGCGCAAAGCACCATGCTTGGCCGCGGCCAGTACTACCTGGATTACCCGGAAGACATCCGCCTGTTCGGCGCCAGTTTCTCCACCACCTTGCCCACGGGCACGGCGTGGACCGGCGAAATCAGCTATCGGCCCAATGCGCCGGTGCAGCTCAACACCACTGACCTGACCCTGGCCCTGGTCAATCCCATTGCGGGCCAACTCGCCTCACCCATCCGCAGCAATTTCGGCGATGACAACAAAGGCTATCGCCGCAAGGAAATCACCCAGATCCAGAGCACCATGACCCAGTTCTTCGACCAGGTACTGGGCGCCGAGCGCCTGACCCTGGTGGGCGAAGCGGCGGTGGTGCACGTCGCCGGCCTGGAAGACAAAACCAAACTGCGTTACGGCCGAGACTCGGTGTACGGCGCCTACGGTTTTCAAGGTGACACCGACGGTTTTGTCACCTCCACCTCGTGGGGCTACCGGGCGCGGGCGATCCTTGACTACAACAACGCCATTGCCGGTGTGAACCTCAAGCCCAACCTGTCCTGGTCCCACGACGTGGCGGGCTACGGCCCCAACGGCCTGTTCAACAAAGGCGCCAAGGCCATCAGCGTCGGCGTGGATGCGGACTATCGCAGCACCTACACCGCAAGCCTGAGCTACACCGACTTTTTTGGCGGTGACTACAACACCCTGACCGACCGCGACTTCCTCGCCCTCAGCTTCGGCGTGAACTTCTGATCTGGCTTAAAAGAAGGACAAGACCCTATGCGTAAGATGATTGCAATGTTGGCCCTGAGCGTATTGGCCGCCAACGTAATGGCGGCGGTATCGCCCGAAGAAGCAGCCAAGCTCGGCACTTCCCTGACCCCGGTCGGCGCGGAAAAAGCCGGCAACGCCGATGGCTCGATTCCGGCCTGGACCGGCGGCATCCCCAAGAATGCAGGCGCGGTGGACAGCAAGGGGTTTCTCGCCGACCCCTTCGCCAGTGAAAAACCACTGTTCGTGATCACCGCTGCCACGGTGGACAAGTACAAGGACAAGCTCTCCGACGGCCAGGTGGCGATGTTCAAGCGCTACCCCGAGACCTACAAGATTCCGGTGTACACCAGCCACCGCACGGTCAACTTGCCGGCGGACATTTACGAGTCGATCAAGCGCAGCGCCGTGAATGTGAAGGCGATCAACGATGGCAACGGCCTGGAGAATTTTACCGGCAACCGTTACTACGCGTTCCCTATCCCGAAGAATGGCGTGGAGGTGCTGTGGAATCACATCACCCGTTACCACGGCGGCAACCTGCGGCGCATCATCACCCAGGCCACGCCACAGACCAATGGCAGCTACACGCCGATCCGTTTCGAAGAAGAAGTGGCGGTGCCGCAAGCCATCCCGGATATCGACCCGGCCAAGGCCGCCAACGTGCTCAGCTATTTCAAGCAATCGGTCACCGCCCCGGCGCGGCTGGCGGGCAACGTACTGCTGGTGCATGAAACCCTCGACCAGGTGAAGGAACCGCGCCTGGCCTGGATCTACAACGCCGGCCAGCGCCGGGTGCGGCGCGCGCCGCAGGTGTCCTACGACGGCCCAGGCACCGCCTCCGACGGCCTGCGCACCACCGACAACTTCGACATGTTCTCCGGCGCGCCCGACCGTTATGACTGGAAACTGGTGGGCAAGAAGGAGATGTACATTCCCTACAACAGCTACAAGCTCGATTCGCCAAGCCTCAAGTACGACGACATCATCAAGGCCGGGCATATCAACCAGGACCTGACCCGTTACGAGTTGCACCGCGTGTGGGAAGTGGTCGGCACCATCAAGCCCAGCGAGCGGCACATCTACGCCAAGCGCCATATGTATATCGATGAAGACAGCTGGCAGGTTGCGCTGGTAGACCATTACGACGGTCGCGGCCAACTATGGCGCGTTGCCGAAGGCCATTCGCAGTTCTACTACGACCACCAGGTGCCGGCCTACACCGTGGAAACCCTGTACGACCTGATTGCCGGACGCTACATCGCGCTGGGCATGAAGAACGAGGAGAAAAGCAGTTTCGTGTTCGGTTTCGCAGCCAAGGCGGCGGACTACACCCCGGCTGCACTGAGGTCGGCGGGCGTTCGCTGATTCCACACTGAAATGAGGTTGAAAATGTGGGAGCTGGCTTGCCTGCGATAGCGGTGGGCCAGGCCGCTCATCGATTGCTGTTGCACCGCCATCGCAGGCAAGCCAGCTCCCACACTGAAGGACGTATACCTTGGTTTTTATGGTCTTCAATCAACCCGCTGAATACTTCTTCAACAACCGCCAACCACAGGTCTAGGGTGACGCAACAATAAAAACAGCAGGATGCAGCAATGACCGCCATGACCCGCTGCCTGGACCGTTCTGGATTTATGCCACGGCTGTCCGCCCACCATGTGTTGCGTGCGCGGCTGACTGTGCCGCTGCTGACGGCGCAGGCGCGGGTAAGGTTGCTGTGCGCGCCGGGTGGCAGTGGCAAGAGCGCGTTGCTCGCCGAGTGTGCGTTGCAGGCGCCGAAGGGGTGTCAGGTGGTGTGGATGCCACTCAACGGTGCCGCGCTCAGCCCCTTGGAATTCTGCGCACGGCTGGCGCAGCAGCTTGGCTTGCCGTTTGTGGATGAAGCCACGTTATTGCTCGACTTGGGCCGTTGGCCACACACCACGTGGTTGTTTCTGGATGATTTCTGTCGCTCACCTGCGCCTGAGCTGGATGCGCTGCTGGACCGTTTGCTCGCCGCTGGCAGCCCGCAGTTGACCTGGTGGCTGGGCGCGCGACGGCGCCCGTTGTGCAATTGGCCACGCCTGTTGCTCGACGATGAGTTGCTGGAGTGCAGCGAGTTGTTTTTCAGCGCTGAGGAAGTCGAGCAACTGCTCGCCCCGGGGCATACCGTCGACAGCCTGATGCAGTTCAGCGCCGGTTGGTGCGCCGGTGTGCGTATCGCCTTGTTGGGCGACGGCCACCCCGACAAGACCCTGCTCGATTACCTGCAGCATGAGCTGTTCAACACCTTGTCGGCACCATTGGCTGAGGTCTGGCGGGTGTTGGCCCATCTGCCGCGTTTCAACCTGAACCTGTGTGAGTACTTGTTCGGTGGTGGTGACGGCGCTGAGCATTTGCGCGAGTTGCAGGCACTGGGTGCGTTTATCCAGCCCTGGGAAGACACGAGCGACTGGCTCCACGTTTTCCCACCGTTGGCGCGACTGCTGCGCGATGAGCCCTGGCCGGCCAAACGCTCCTGGCACCGACGCGCGTGCCAATGGTTCAGCGCCGAGGGTGACTGGCAGGCCGCGTTCGAGCAGGCGTTGCTGGCGCAGGAATACGAAGTGGCGGTGAGCCTGTTGCAGTATTTCAGTTTTGAGGATCTGTTTCGCCAGCAAAATGCCCTGCTGCTGTTGCGCCTGCATGAACAGCATGGCGATGAGTTGATGTTGGGTTCGGCGCAGTTGGTGGGGCTGCTTACGGCCGCGTTGTTGTTTGCCGGGCGCTTCGAACAGGCCGCCTTGTGCATCGACCAACTGGCCCGGTTCGCCCCGCAACCGACGGCCGCCGCGCAGCGCTACCTGCTGGCGCGTTGGCAGGCGCAGTGGGGGTGGTTGCTGCATTTGAGCGGTGATGCCGAGCGCTCCCGTGAGCACTTTCTCGAAGCCCTGCAAGCGCTGCCTGACAGCGCCTGGACATCACGGCTGATGTGCCTGTCGGGCCTGACCCAGCAAGCCTTGCTGCGCGGTGAGTTGGAGGCCGCCCAACGCTTGAACCGTGAAGCGCTATGCCTGGCCCGGGCCCACGGTTCGCTGGTATTGGAGGCCCTGCTGGAGTTGGATCACGCCCAGTTGTTGGAACAGCGTGGCGCGCCGTACCGGGCACAAAGCCTGTTGGAAACGGTGCAAGCGATGTTGGCCGGGCAACGGCTCACCGCCGGGCCGTTGGTGGGGCGTATTGTCCTGCGATGTGGGCATCTGGCCTTGCGTCAGGGCCAAGACACCCTGGCCGCCGAGTGTTTCGAGACCGGCTTGAGCATGTGCCTGCAAAGCCAGGACAAGCGCGTGCTATATGGCTATCTCGGCCTGGCGCTGTTGGCGGCCAACCGTGGCGACTACGCCCAGGCGTTCATTCAATTGCGCGACGCTGAGCGCCTGATGCAGCAGCGCCATGTCCCGGAGACGGTGTATCGCGCGGTGTTGTTGTTGGTCAGCGGACACCTGTGGCTACAACAGGGCCGGGCTGAATTGACGGTACAAGCGGTGCGCCGGGTGTTGCGCCATTTCCGTGGGCCCAGTGCCAAGCAGGCACCGCCGGCGACCCTGGAACTGATCCCGCGTCTGGAGTATTTGCTGGTGCTGGCCGAGGTCAGGCTGGGCTGTGCCGAGCAACCTATCGCACGGCTCAATGCCTTGCTCGAAACCTCCCGGCAGCGCGGCATGCTGTGTCTGGAAACCGAACTGCACCTGGTGTTGGGTGAGGTGACCTGGCAACTCGGTGACCCGGCGTTGGCCCGTCGTGCATTGCAGGCCGGGCTGGCGCTGGCGGCTCGTTGCCAGGTACAGCAGGCGATTCGCGAACTGCGCTTGCGTGCACCCGGGCTATTGAGTGAGCTGGGCCTGGAGCCTCAGGTCACGCCTGCCGGTGCGACGCAAAACCCTCTGAGCCAGCGCGAACTCGAAGTGTTGCAGTTGATCGCCCTGGGCAACTCCAATCTGGAAATCGCCGACCGCCTGTATATCTCCTTGCACACCGTCAAGACCCATGCACGGCGCATCCACAGCAAACTCGGGGTGGAGCGCCGCACTCAGGCGGTGGCCAAGGCCAAGACGCTGGGCTTGATGGCCTAGGCGCGCAGTGCCTGGCGATATTCACCCGGGGTGGCGCCCATGGCTTGGCGAAAGCGTTGGTTGAAATGGCTGGCGCTGGAAAAACCGCACCTCAAGGCGACCTCACCCAAGGGCAGCGAGCCGCTGCGCAGCAAAGTTTGCGCGCGTGCCAGGCGGCGTGCCAGCAGGTATTGATGGGGCGGCACGCCGAAGCTCTGACGGAACATCCGGGCGAAATGGTATTCCGACAGCGCGCACATCGACGCCAACTGGCCGAGGCTGATGGGATCTTCAACATGGTGGTCGATGTACTCCACCAAACGCCGCCGTTGGTGCGCCGCCAACCCGCCTTTGAGGCGCAGGCCGTCGCGCACGCCGACCTGGTTGAGCAGGGTGTGGCTGAGCAGTTCATGGGCCAGGCTGCTGGTCAGCAGGCGCTCGCCGGGTTCGAGCCAGTTGAGGCTAATCAACTGGTGAAAGCGTCGGGCCTGACGGGCGTCCTCAAGGAAGGTCGTCTCACGCAACTGCAACTCCCGCGGCTCGCGGTCCAGCAAGGTGACGCAGCCGAGGGCAAATTGCTCCGGGCTGAAATACACATGGGCCAGGCGTATCTCGCCATTGATCACCCACGCCGACTGGTGCTCGGCCGGCAGTATGCACAATTTGTCGGGGCCGCCCTTGGTGCCTGGCCGGTCACGGCGAAAGGTGCCCGTGCCGCCGCCGATATAACAGGACAAAGTGTGATGGCTGGGCGCCTGGTAGTCCTGGGCATCGTGGTGGTTGCTCCACACGGCCGCAGACAAACCGTCACCGAGCTCGGCGCAGGCTTCCAAGCGTGCGTGAGGCGAGCGGTTGAGGGATTGAAAGACGTGCAGCGATTCCAGCTCTGGCATGGTGTGTTCTCCGACGTCTTGCATCCTACTCCCGGCGGCGGGCGCTGTGAGCCCATCGCCCGACAAAAGCGCAAGAATGTGCAAGAACCTCAGGGTGGTTGAAGGCAACACTGTGGCTCAAACGACGGAGCCTGCTATGAACCTCTTCCTGTATTTACTCACGGTGCTGATTTGGGGCACCACCTGGATTGCGCTCAAGTGGCAGCTGGGCGTGGTGGCGATTCCCGTGTCGATTGTCTATCGCTTCGGCCTGGCGGCGCTGGTGCTGTTTGCGCTGTTGCTGCTCAGCCGCAAGTTGCAGGTGATGAACCGGCGCGGGCACCTGATCTGCCTGGCCCAAGGGCTGTGCCTGTTCTGCGTCAACTTCATGTGCTTTCTCACTGCCAGCCAGTGGATCCCCAGTGGCCTGGTGGCCGTGGTGTTCTCCACGGCGACCTTGTGGAACGCGCTCAATGCCCGGGTGTTTTTCGGCCAGCGGGTGGCGCGTAACGTGTTGATGGGCGGGGCGCTTGGGTTGCTGGGGCTGGGCTTTTTATTCTGGCCTGAGCTGGTTGGGCATACCGCTAGCCCGCAAACCCTGTTGGGCCTGGGCTTGGCCCTGCTGGGCACCCTGTGCTTCTCGGCGGGCAACCTGTTGTCCAGCCTGCAACAGAAGGCTGGGCTCAAGCCGTTGACCACCAATGCCTGGGGCATGGCCTATGGGGCGGCGATGCTGGCGACCTATTGCGCGGTGCGTGGCATTCCCTTCGAGATGGACTGGAGTGCGCGGTATATCGGTGCGCTGTGGTACCTGGTGATCCCGGGTTCGGTGATTGGTTTTACCGCTTACCTCACCCTGGTGGGCCGCATGGGCCCGGAGAAGGCGGCGTATTGCACGGTGCTGTTTCCGGTGGTGGCGCTGAATGTGTCGGCCGTGGCCGAGGGCTACCAGTGGACGGCGCCGGCGTTGATGGGGCTGGTGCTGGTGATGCTGGGGAATGTGCTGGTGTTTCGTAAACCCCGTGCGCTCGATTGTTCCCACGCTCTGCGTGGGAATACCGCTGGGGACGCTCCGCGTCCGCTCTCGAGGCCATGACGCGGAGCGTCGGGTGAGGCATTCCCACGCGGAGCGTGGGAACGATCAACGGAGGTGCCTGCTTTATTTGAGGCCTAGCCGCTTGGCCATGCGCCCCAGGTTGGCGCGGTCCAGGCCCAGTTCGCGGGCGGCGCTGGCCCAGTTGCGCTGATGGCGTTCCAGGCAGGCGCTGATGAGTTGGCGCTGGTAGTGCTCGGTGGCCTGGCGCAGGTCGCCGCTGACCATGGGCAGGGCTTGGGCCGGTGCTTGTTCTGCCACCGCCGTACTCACGTCGGGCAAGTCCAGGTCCAGGGCGCTCAGGCTGAGAATTTTCGGGCGCTCGCGGCAGTTGCCCAGGGCTTTCAACGCGCTGCGGCCGATCAAGTGCTCCAGCTCGCGCACATTGCCGGGCCAGTTGTAGGCCAGCAACGCCGCCTGGGCATCGCCGGTCAGGCGCAGGCTGCCCAGGCCCATGCGCGAACGGTTCTGTTCAAGGAAGAAGCCAGCCAACAGCAGCACATCACGCCCGCGTTCACGCAGTGCCGGCACTTGCAGCGGGTACACGCTCAGGCGGTGGTAAAAATCGGCACGGTAGCGGCCATTGCGCACTTCTTCGGCAAGGTCGCGGTTGGTGGCGGCAATCAGGCGCACGTCCACCTGGTGTTCCTTGTCCGAACCCAGGCGCTGCAACTGGCCGCTTTGCAGCACGCGCAGCAGCTTGGCCTGTACGCTCAATGACAGTTCACCGACTTCGTCCAGGAACAACGTGCCGCCGTTGGCCAGTTCAAACTTGCCTCGGCGCTCATTCAGCGCTCCGGTGAAAGCGCCGCGTACATGGCCGAACAGCTCGCTTTCTACCAGGGTTTCCGGCAGTGCGGCGCAATTGAGGCTGATCATCGGCTTGTCGGCACGCGATGACGCGGCATGGATCGCCTGGGCCACCAGCTCCTTGCCGACCCCGGTTTCGCCGGTGATCAGCACGGTCAGGTCGCTGCCGCCTACCAGCTTGATTTCCTCGACCAGCCGTTTATGCGCCTTGCTCTGGCCGATCATTTCCTTGTGCTGCTGGCCGCTGGCCTGGCGATAGATTTCGGCGCGCTGGTGCTCGTCTTCGGCCCGCAGCGCCAGGCGCTCAATGCGTTCAGCCACATTGACCGTGGCCGCGGCGAGGCTGGCGAAGGCCTGCAGCGCGTCCAGTTCGACCCGTTCAAAGCGCTCGTTGTCGAGAGCGTCAAGGGTCAGCAGGCCCCACGGCTGGTCGTCGATAAACAGCGGGCAGCCCATGCAGTCGTGGACTTCGAGGTGGCCGTGTAAACCGGCGACCAGGCCGTCATAGGGGTCGGGCAATTGGCTGTCGCTGTCGAAGCGGGTAGGGCCGGGGCTACTCAGCAGTATTTCAAAGCGCGGGTGTTCGCTGATCTTGAAACGTCGGCCCAATGTGTCAGGGCTCAAGCCATCCACCGCCAGCGGCACCAGCCACTCGCCATCCAGCCGCAGCAGCGCGGCGGCATCGCAGGGCAACAGGGCGCGCATGGTTTGCAGCAGGCGGCGGTAGCGCTCGCCTTCGGGCAGTTCCCGGGACAGATCGGCGACCAGCGGCAGCAGGGCGGTGAGCAGCGGTTTTGCAGTCATAATGACTCCTTGTAGTCGATATGACTATAAAGCGTAGGAGGTCATACTGACTACATAATGTTTAAACTATTGAAAAACATGGGTTTATTAGTTGGCACGAATACTGACTACCTAAGGGTAATGAGTAAAAAGACCGAGGAGTCTCCCATGCTGAGTGCCCAAGACCGTGCCATTGTTAAATCCACTGTGCCCCTGCTGGAAAGCGGCGGTGAAGCACTGATCACCCATTTTTACCGCATGATGCTGTCCGAGTATCCCGAAGTCCGTCCGCTGTTCAACCAGGCCCACCAGGCCAGTGGTGACCAGCCTCGCGCCCTGGCCAATGGCGTGCTGATGTACGCGCGGCATATCGACCAGTTGGACCAACTGGGCGATCTGGTGGCCAAGATCATCAACAAGCACGTGGCCTTGCAGATTCTGCCGGAGCATTACCCCATCGTTGGGGCCTGCCTGCTGCGGGCTATTTCCGAAGTGCTGGGCAGCGAGATTGCCACCCCCGAGGTCATGAGTGCCTGGGGCGCGGCCTACGGCCAGTTGGCGGACATTCTGATCGGCGCCGAAGCGGCCATCTACGACGAAAAAGCCCAGGCGCCCGGCGGCTGGCGGGGTGCGCGGGCGTTTCTGCTGGTCAAGCGCGTGGAGGAGAGCGACGAGATCATCTCCTTCTACTTCGCCCCGGTGGACAACGGCCCGATCCTGGCCGCAGCCCCCGGCCAGTACATCGGTCTGAAACTGGTGCTCGATGGCGAAGAAGTGCGCCGCAACTATTCCCTGTCGGCCCTCACCGACACCGGGCTGTACCGCATCAGCGTCAAGCGCGAAGTGGGCGGGCGGGTCTCCAATTACCTGCACGACCAGATGCACGTCGGCGCGACCATTGACCTGTTCCCGCCGTCGGGCGAGTTCACCCTGGCCGCCAGTGATAAACCGCTGGTGTTGATCAGCGGCGGGGTAGGCATTACGCCCACACTGCCGATGCTCGAAGCCGCCCTGGCAACCGAACGCCCGGTGCACTTCATCCATTGCGCCCGTAACGGCGGGGTGCATGCGTTCCGTGATTGGGTGGACACGCTGGCGGCCCAGCATCCGCAGCTCAAGCGTTTCTACTGCTATGCCGAGGATGACGGTATCAGCCCGGCGGCAGACCAGGTCGGGATGCTCAACCAGGAGCAACTGGCAGCCTGGTTGCCTGAGCAGCGTGATATTGATGCCTACTTCTTGGGCCCCAAGGGTTTCATGGCGGCGGTCAAGCGTCATCTCAAAGCGCTGGGTGTGCCGGAGAAGCAGGCGCGCTATGAGTTCTTTGGCCCGGCGGCGGCGTTGGAATAGAATTTGGCCAATTGACCGTATCGGCATCATCGCGGGCAAGCCCGGCTCCCACAGAGGATTGCATTCCAATGTGGGAGATTCTATGGTTGAGGGGCAACCCTCAACCAACTTTTGGCTGATATTCGCTTTGCCCTTTCAGCAGAGCGAACACCACCCTAGCAAGCTTGCGGGCCAGTATTACCAACGCCTGTGTGGTGCTATAGCCTCGCGCCCTCTGTGCTTGATAAAACGCTTTCCATGTCTCTGTTCGGCTAGCCGCCATCGCTGCGTTATGCAGCAGGCGCCGAGCTTCTGAGTCGCCGCGCTTACTTAAACTACGACGACCATCCTTCTGTCCTGACTTGTTGACGCGCAAATCCATACCAAGAAAGGCGATAAACGCGTCCGAATTCCTGAACTCTCCCCGTTGGAAGGTGGCAATCAAACGCGCGCCAGTCAAAAAACCGATACCTTCGACTTTCAAGCAACGCTTCAACTGACCCAGTAAACCTGCTTCTTTCAGGCAGTCACTGATCATTTTTTCGATTAACCCTTCCAGTCTCTGCATCGACTTCACCTGCTCGGCAAACGAGGCCTTAAGAAGCGGCTCGTTCGCCCAGCTTTGCGTCAGGCTGACGCGCGCCTGAACCAAGGCTGCGCGCCGACGAAACAGGCTTAGAAGATGGCGATACAGCGGTGATGGAGGTGTCCAGGGACGCAGTTCGTCTGCCTCCTTTCTCAAATAGCGGACGAGCAACTTGGCATCCAAAGCATCGGTCTTGGCCCGGATCTTCACGCTTTCGCGGTAATGCTTGAGCTCATAACCTCCAACCATGTAAACCACGCAACCAGCTTCATGAGCTAGATCAGCAAACTCCAAGTGGTAGATATTGGTGGCTTCAATTGCGATGGCCACTTTGCAGGACAAGGCCTTCAGCCATTTTTTGATAGCGGCTTTGGTGTTTGGGATTGTTTCTAACAAATCGACTTCAGCGTGATAAATCACCAGTTCATTCTTAGCGACATCGACGCCTACGATTGGCTTTGAGACAGAAACTGGCATTGCCATGGGGCTTCCTCCGGGCTAAGGTTTTGAGCACTTGAAGGGCTCACCCAGAGGCGCAGGCTTGTTCCTATCGTCGGTCATAGCCAGATGCATTCTTTATCGGCGCTTGGGTGAAAGGAGGAGGGGCGAAATCTCCCACGGTCTGTACTGCGTCAACAGTCAGAATCGGGCTTTGTCCCTTCTCCTCCCTTCAAGTCCTAGCATACAAGCCGGGCTTGCCCGCGATGGCGGCCGCACGATCATTACATTTGCCACGATTAATCCGCTGTTAACCCCCCTCTGTTTTAACCACTGCCTGTGTGTAAACTCGTTGCCATCAGGCACAACCATAATCAGAGAAAGGGAAAGACGGGGATGATTGACGACATGCGTTTAGGCAGGGAGCGGCGCTTTCTGGTGTTGCTGGGCATCATCTGCCTGGCGCTGATTGGCGGGGCGCTGTACATGCAAGTGGTGCTGGGCGAAGCGCCGTGCCCGCTGTGCATTCTGCAGCGCTACGCCTTGCTGCTGATTGCGCTCTTCGCGTTCATCGGCGCCGCCATGCGCACCAAGGGCGCGCTGACGTTCTTTGAAGGGTGGGTGGTGCTCAGCGCCTTGGGTGGCGTGGCTGCGGCCGGCCACCATGTGTACACCCAGTTTTTCCCCCAGGTCAGCTGCGGCATCGATGTGTTGCAGCCGATCGTCGACGACCTGCCCCTGGCCAAGGTGTTTCCCCTGGGCTTCCAGGTCGACGGCTTCTGCAGCACCCCCTACCCACCGATCCTCGGCCTGTCCCTGGCCCAATGGGCGCTGGTGGCTTTCGTGCTGACGGCGATCCTGGTGCCCCTGTGCATCTATCGCAACCGTCACCCCAAAGCCTGAGTCACTGCGGTTGCCAAACGCTCCGTTCCTTCTGAATGAAGGCCGGAGCGTTTTTGTTTGTAGGGATTTGTGAAAGCACCGTGACGAGGGGCAACGGAAGGTGCGCGCAGCGTGCGACATGTTGTCACACGGACGCTGTCGCAGGACGTTTCTGACCCGCCAAATCGGCCCTTTAATTTGCACCCGGCGCACAAATTGTGCTGTCAGTTCGTGGTTCGTGCAGTGGCCCGATTTGTGTGCGGCTCCAACCCCTGCTGCCTCTATGAATGCCTTGTTTTATGGGGACTTGGACGGCATCCGCATGCCCTTACAAGCCGTAAGGGAAGTGGCACTGTGCCCAATAACACGGCAATTTTTGTGGTTTTTGTTGAGAATCGAACACGATAAGATCGCGAATCTTTGCAACTTTGGTGAAGGATTGTTGCTGGAATCGATAAAAATTATTTCTTTATAAGACATGGTTTATACATCGCTAGCTAACTACAATCGCCCGCACTGAATGTCCGGTGCTGTTCAATATTTGAGCATTGGAGCGGTCGAGGAGCAGATGGAAGGCTCAATGCGACCCCAGGTTCCGGCAGCCTTTCAACTATCCGCACCAAATGGAATTGGTCTGTAACAAGGCCTTTAGCCACGAAATCGAATAAGAACTCACTGCAGGTCCGTGAAACGTACAGTCATGACGTGTCGGGCAG
The DNA here is from genome assembly GCF_041410225.1 of Pseudomonas sp. KT_2_4. Taxonomy (NCBI): domain Bacteria; kingdom Pseudomonadati; phylum Pseudomonadota; class Gammaproteobacteria; order Pseudomonadales; family Pseudomonadaceae; genus Pseudomonas; species Pseudomonas sp. KT_2_4. The sequence continues at coordinate 2,742,718 of NZ_CP166962.1, read as the reverse complement.
GCTCTTATTCAATCGAAGAGAAATGCCAACCCTTGGCAGGGTGAAGTGTTGGCGATCAAAACCCAACTGCATTGCGCAAGCTGCTTTAGAGGTCGTGAGATGAGTAAAAACAGGTACCCCCGATTACTAGGCTTTTTGCCGCTGCTTGGCATGATGTTAATGCTGGGAGGCTGCAAGTGGACCTTGCTCGACCCAAAAGGACAGGTCGGTCTGGATGAACGAAACCTGATCATCACCGCTACCCTGCTGATGCTGCTGGTTGTGGTGCCTGTGATCGTGATGACCTTCGCCTTCGCCTGGAAATACCGCGCGTCCAACACCAGCGCTACCTACGCGCCGAAGTGGTCGCACTCCACCAAGATCGAGATCGCGGTGTGGCTGGTTCCGATCCTCATCATCATCGCCCTGGGTTACATCACCTATAAGTCGACCCACGCGCTGGACCCGTACCGTCCGCTGGAGTCCGACGTCAAGCCTGTGAACATCCAAGTGGTCGCGCTGGATTGGAAGTGGCTGTTCATCTACCCGGACCTGGGTATCGCCACTGTCAACGAGATCCGCTTCCCGGAGCACACCCCGCTTAATTTCCGGATCACCTCCGACGCCGTGATGAACTCGTTCTTCATCCCAGCACTGGGTGGCCAGATCTACGCGATGGCAGGCATGCAGACCCGCCTGCACCTGATCGCCAACCAGAAAGCTGAAATGGAAGGCATCTCCGCCAACTACAGCGGCGCTGGCTTCACCGGCATGAAATTCAAAGCGATCTCGACAAGCCAGGAAGATTTCGACGCCTGGGTAGCTGCAGTCAAGGCCGCACCTAAACAGCTTGATCAAGCTGAATACGATGCTCTGACCAAACCGAGCCAGAACAACCCTGTCGCCTTGTACTCCGCGTATGAGCCGGACCTGTTTCAGAAAATCGTCGACAAGTACGAAGGTATGAAGCCAGGCAAGCCGGTCAAGCACGAGAAGAAAGAAGTGGCCGTGGTTGAAGGTTCTGATACGGGCGCGCATTCAACTGCTGGGGCAGAGGAGTAAACGATGTTTGGTAAATTAAGTTGGGACGCGGTCCCATTCCACGAGCCGATCGTAATGGTGACTATCGCCATGATCGCGCTGGGTGGTTTGGCGCTGGTTGCGGGTATCACCTATTTCAAGAAGTGGTCCTACTTGTGGACCGAGTGGTTGACCTCGGTCGACCACAAGAAAATCGGCGTCATGTACGTCATCGTTGCCATGGTCATGCTGCTGCGTGGTTTTGCCGACGCCATCATGATGCGTACCCAGTTGGCCATGGCCACCGAGGGTTCGCCTGGCTACCTGCCACCTGAACACTATGACCAGATCTTCACCGCTCACGGTGTGATCATGATCATCTTCATGGCGATGCCATTCTTCACCGGCTTGATGAACCTTGCCTTGCCGCTGCAGATTGGTGCGCGTGACGTTGCCTACCCGTTCCTGAACTCCCTGAGCTTCTGGCTGCTGGTGTCCGGCGTGGTGCTGATCAACGTTTCCCTGGGCGTCGGCGAATTCGCCAAGACCGGTTGGGTTGCGTATCCGCCATTGTCGGGCTTGCAATACAGTCCGGGCGTGGGTGTGGACTACTACATCTGGGCGCTACAGTTATCAGGGCTCGGGACGACATTGACGGGGGTCAACTTCCTGGCCACCGTCCTGAAAATGCGCGCCCCTGGCATGAAACTGATGGACATGCCGATCTTCACCTGGACCTGCACCTGGGCAAACGTGCTGATCGTGGCTTCGTTCCCGATCCTGGCCGCTACCATGGCGCTGCTGTCGCTTGACCGTTACCTGGATTTCCACATTTTCACCAATGAACTTGGTGGCAATCCAATGATGTACGTGAACCTGTTCTGGGCATGGGGTCACCCTGAGGTGTACATCCTGATCCTGCCGGCGTTCGGTATCTTCTCCGAAGTGATCTCGACCTTTACCGGCAAGCGCCTGTTCGGTCACCACTCGATGGTCTACGCCTCGGGCGCAATCTCCGTACTGGGCTTCATGGTATGGCTGCACCACTTCTTCACCATGGGTTCGGGGGCCAGCGTCAACGCCTTCTTCGGCCTGGCGACGATGCTGATTTCCATCCCGACGGGGGTGAAGCTATTCAACTGGCTGTTCACCATCTACCACGGTCGTCTGCGCATGACCAGCCAGGTTCTGTGGACCCTGGGCTTCATGGTGACCTTCGCCATCGGCGGCATGACCGGCGTACTGCTGGCCATCCCGGGTGCTGACTTCGTGCTGCACAACAGCCTGTTCGTGATCGCTCACTTCCACAACGTGATCATCGGTGGTGCGGTATTCGGCTACATCGCTGGTTTCAGCTTCTACTTCCCGAAAGCGTTCGGCTTCAAGCTGCACGAAGGTTGGGGCAAGGCTGCGTTCTGGTTCTGGATCTCGGGCTTCTTCGTCGCGTTCATGCCGCTCTATGCACTGGGCTTCATGGGCATGACCCGTCGTCTGAACGCCACCACCAACCCTGAGTGGGTACCGTACCTGTACGTTGCCATGTTCGGTGCGGTGATGATCGCTGTGGGCATCGCCTGCCAGCTGATCCAGCTGTATGTCAGCGTGCGTGATCGCAAGCAGAACATGTGCGAATCCGGCGACCCATGGAACGGCCACACCCTGGAATGGTCGACCTCGTCGCCACCACCGTTCTACAACTTCGCCGTGATCCCTACTGCGAACACCATTGATGCGTTCACCGAAGCCAAGGAAGACGGTACTGCGTACCAGAAGCCCAAGCACTACGAGCCGATCCACATGCCAAACAACACCGCCACTGGCGTGGTGATGGGTGCGCTGTTGACCGTGTTCGGTTTCGCGATGATCTGGCACATCTGGTGGCTGGCAATCGCGAGCCTGGTGGGCACTATCGGTTACTTCATCATTCACGCTGCCCGTGATGATCAAGGCTACATGGTGCCGGTCGAAACGATCGAACGCATCGAAGCCGAGCAGCACGCTCGCCTGGTAGCCGAGAAGAAGATCCCGGCCAACCGTGTAGAAACCTCGTTGGAACAGGCTTAAACCATGTCGAACTTAGTGACCAATGCTGGACACGCCCATGTCGATGACCATGGGCACGATGACCACCACCACGACTCGGGGCCAATAACCGTCTACGGTTTCTGGCTCTACCTGATGACCGACTGCATCTTGTTTGCGTCGATCTTCGCGGTGTACGCGGTACTGGTAAACAACGTAGCGGGGGGCCCGTCGGGCCACGACATCTTCGAACTGCCTTACGTGCTCGGCGAAACCGCCTTGCTGTTGTTCAGTTCGATCACCTACGGCTTCGCCATGTTGGCCTTCTACAAGGGCAACAAGAAGGGCGTACTGAGCTGGCTGGGCCTGACCTTCCTGTTCGGCCTGGGCTTTATCGGCATGGAGATCAACGAGTTCCACCTGCTGATCTCCGAAGGCTACGGCCCGCACCGTTCCGGCTTCCTGTCGGCGTTCTTCACGCTGGTCGGCACCCACGGTCTGCACGTATCCGCTGGCCTGCTGTGGATGGCGGTGATGATGTATCAGGTCAATAAGCACGGCCTGACCAACACCAACAAGACCCGCCTGAGCTGCCTGAGCCTGTTCTGGCACTTCCTGGACGTGGTCTGGATCTGCGTATTCACCGTCGTTTACTTGATGGGGACTCTGTAATGGCTAATGCACACTCCCATGACAGCCACGATTCAAGCCACGGCAGCGTAAAGTCGTACGCCATCGGCTTCATCCTGTCGGTCATCCTGACTTTGATCCCGTTCGGCCTGGTGATGTACCCAACCTTGCCGAAGTCGATCACCTTGATGATCGTCCTGGCGTTCGCGGTGATTCAGGTTCTGGTTCACCTGGTGTACTTCCTGCACCTGGACCGCTCCAAAGAGCAGCGCGAGAACGTGATCGCGTTTGTGTTCGCAGGCCTGGTGATCGTTCTGCTGGTTGGTCTGTCGCTGTGGATCATGTTCAGCATCCACACCTACATGATGGCGAAGTGAGGTAAGACCCGATGTCGCTTAAGCACTTTATCCAAATCACCAAACCGGGGATCATTTTCGGTAACGTGCTTTCTGTGGCGGGCGGTTTCTTCCTGGCCTCCAAGGGACATGTCGATCTGGCCATCTTCCTGGCAGCAATGATCGGTACGTCCCTGGTGGTTGCTTCCGGTTGCGTATTCAACAACTGCATCGACCGTGACATCGATATCAAGATGGAGCGCACCAAGAATCGCGTGCTGGTCCAGGGGCTTATTTCCCTGAAGCTGGCACTGATCTTTGCGACCGTCCTGGGTGTTGCCGGTGTGGCCCTGTTGTACAAGGTGGCCAACCCATTGGCGGCGCTGTTTGCCGTGATTGGCTTTGTCATCTACGTCGGTCTCTACAGCCTGTACCTCAAGCGCAAGTCGGTTCACGGCACGCTGGTGGGCAGTCTGTCGGGGGCGATGCCGCCGGTGATTGGTTATGTGGCTGTGACCAATAGCTTCGACATGGCCGCGCTGGTGCTGCTGGTGATGTTCAGCCTGTGGCAGATGCCGCACTCCTACGCCATCGCGATTTTCCGCTTCAATGACTACCTGGCTGCGTCGATTCCGGTATTGCCGGTCAAGCGTGGCATCCAGGTGGCCAAGAAACATATTCTGCTCTACATCCTGGCCTTCCTCGTGGCGACCTTGATGTTGACCTTCAGTGGCTACGCCGGCATGAGCTACCTCGCCGTCGCCGCCGCCATGGGCATGTACTGGTTGTACATGGCCTGGACCGGCTACAAGGCGGTGGATGACACCGTCTGGGCGCGCAAGCTGTTCGTGTTCTCGATTTTCACCATCACCGCGCTCAGCGTGATGATGTCCCTGGATTTCCAAGTGCCGAAAGAGCTGTTGCTGACCTACGCCCACTGAGTGGTCTTGCAGTAAAAAAGCCCCGCCTTCGAAAGTCGTGCGGGGTTTTTTATTGAGCGCTGCGCTAAACCGGATACGCTGCGTTATCGTTGACGTTTTTCGCGAGCGAGCGCACTCCTACATCCCAATTCTACAAATGCAGGAAGCAATGCAATGAGTAAAAAAGCCGTGATGGTCTTCAGTGGCGGGCAGGATTCGACCACCTGTCTGATCCAGGCCCTGCCGCTGTATGACGAAGTGCACTGCATTACCTTTGATTACGGCCAGCGCCATGTGGCAGAAATCGAAGTGGCCCAGAAGCTGGCCAAGCAGTTGGGGGCCACTGTGCACAAAGTGATGGATGTGTCCCTGCTCAATGAGCTGGCGATCAGCAGCCTGACGCGCGACAACATCCCGGTACCGACCGTGAACAGCTCGGGTGAAAGCCTGCCGAGTACCTTTGTGCCGGGGCGCAACATCCTGTTCCTGACCCTGGCTGCGATCTACGCCTATCAAGTGAAGGCCGAGACCGTCATCACCGGTGTGTGCGAAACCGACTTCTCAGGCTACCCCGATTGCCGGGATGAGTTTGTCAAAGCACTCAACCAGGCCCTCAAGCTGGGCATGGAATACGACGTGCGCCTCGACACCCCGTTGATGTGGCTGAACAAGGCCGAAACCTGGGCCCTGGCCGACTATCACGGGCAACTGGAGCTGGTGCGCGAGCAGACGCTGACTTGCTACAACGGCATCATCGGTACCGGCTGTGGCGAGTGTGACGCGTGCAACCTGCGCGCTCGGGGCTTGAATGACTACCTGCAGAACAAGACAACTGTCATGCAGAGCCTCAAGCACAAGTTGCAGCTGAAATAACCCTTGTAGGAGCGAGCTTGCTCGCGAAGAACGTCAACGATAACGCAGCGCATCGGGTTGAACGCGGCGCGCTCGGGTTCTTCGCGAGCAAGCTCGCTCTTACAGGATTATTGATAGCGCTTGAACAATGAACGTGCCCCGTAGGCAGGCAGGATGTTGAAGAACGCAAAGCCGACTTTGATCGCGATCTGTACATAGATCATGCTGAGTATGTCGCTGGTCTGCATCGCCCCGTAGAAGGCGATAAAGCAGAACAGGAAGCTGTCGATAATCACTGCAAAGAACGTACTGAGGAATATCCGCAGGTATAGGTACCTGGAGTTGGTCAGCTCCTTGATCTTGCACAGCAAATAGGAATTTATATTCTCCGACACCAGGAACGACACCGAAGAGGCCACCAGCACCGACGACACTTGCAGGATCACGTCGGTATAAGGCCCATCCAGCTTCCAGCCCGGTAGCCCCGGCAGGAACGTGGAGCCATACAGCAGGATGATGATCATCGCGTTGCTGGCAAACGCAAACAGAATGGCTCGCCTGGCCAGGCGCAAGCCAAAATTCTCGTTGAGCAAGTCCACGATCAAGAAGGTCAGTGGGTACAGGAACGTGCCCGGCGTGACGATGATGCCCAACGACTCCAGGTAAATCGGTTTGGTCGCGGCAATGCTGGTGAAGATATAGAAGGTGAACAGCAGCAAGTTCAGGATGATGTAAATCATCCAGGAGTTTTCATTGCGGTCGTTTATATCGTAGGCGGTCAGTGTCCCGCCTTGGGAGTAGAATTTTTTGTACAGATTCTTGATTTCCATCTTGTTGAAGTTGTCCATCATTTCACTGCTGAGCACTTCACTCAGCTTGATCTTGAGGACCTTGCCCGTGGCGATCACCATGATCACCGCCAGGCGTTTGTCGTTTTCAAAGCCCAGTAACTTGTATTTGCTGTTTTCCACGGCGCCCTCAGACGTTGTCATTGAAGCGCTCCTCAAGGATGTCGCCGATGACACACAAACGCTCTGAGTTCCCGCAGGGTTCGAGGGTGATGAACAGCTTCTTGGTGGCGCGGTCGTACACTAGCTTTTCTTTATCGTCGCTCGACGAGCCTTTCTGCACGATCAGCAAGTCCCCCGGTTCATTGAGGCCCGGAATCCCGTGCTCCAGGCGCACGCCGATCAAGTTGCAGGCGCTGCCGAAGTAATACGTCAGCGGATGAAGCGTGGCCAGTTCACCGATGCGCTTGCCCAGGTTCTGCATGAGCAGGCTTTCCTTGAGCACAGGCACTGCCGCCGGGTTCTTGTTACCCAGTGGGGAAACATTGCTCTCGATGACTTCCTTGGCCTCAAAACTGATGGTCTCGATTTCTTCGTAGGAGACGCCGAAGAAGTCCGAGATTTTGCGAATGGTCGACTGCTGTACGTTAACGACCTTGCCTTCCAGGATGTTGTAGATGGTGGTCCTGGTCAGGCCGGCGGCACTGCTTAACGAAAGCTGGGTTTCGCCACGACTCTTGATCAAGTACTTGATGTTGCTCTTCAAGTGCTCGGTTTTTTCCCGTCTGTGTATCAAGTGCTCACCACTTCCATTTAGTCATCAGTCCATGCCGGCAGAACCCGTTCTTGAAGGTTCGCGGCAGTGAAAGTGTTGCATGCGCCCGCTATAACAATAAAGTGCTGAGTGCAGGGATACGCCTTGGTGGTAAATCAGGCAACGGCTTTCTCGTCATAGTCTTCTATACGGCCTGCGCGAATCCCTCGCGCCTCTACAAGGAGTAGTCACCATGGTGCGTGTCAGTCGTCGATCCCTTCTCGCGCTGGGCGCGGCCCTGCCTGTGATGGGGCAGCTCAAATGGGCCCTCGCCAGCCCAGCGCCGACAAAATCTGACCAGGTGCTGCTCAATTACAACGAAAGCCCCTACGGCCCTTCAGACGCGGCTCGCCAGGCAATGCAGCGCGCGATTGCAGCGTCCGGACGTTACCCTTACCCCGATATGTACGCATTGGCCGCGCTGTTCGCCCAACAACAGGGTATAGCCGAAGACAACGTCGGGGTGTTTGCCGGCTCGATGGCTGCCTTGCGTTACGCAGTGCTGGCGTTTGCCAGCCAGACCCGCGGCCTGGTGATGGCCACGCCGTCCTACGAAGTCCCGCGCCAGGCGGCCGAGTCGATCAAGGCGCCGGTGCATGAAGTGAACCTGGATGCCCAGCATGCCCATGATGTGCCCGCCATGCTCGCGGCTGACCCACAGGCCGGCATGTTGTACCTGTGTAACCCCAACAACCCGACCGGCACCCTGACCTCGACCGATGCCATCCGGCGGGCCCTGGCGCACAAACCCAAGGGCAGCGTGCTGGTGGTGGACGAGGCTTATATCGAATTCTGCGATACCCCCAGTTGCGTGAGTTGGGTCAACGACCACGACGACCTGCTGGTGCTGCGCACCTTCTCCAAGATCTACGGCATGGCCGGTGCGCGCCTGGGCCTGGCGATCGGCCACCCGGCGTTGCTGGAGCGGTTGGCGGTGTTTGGCGGCGACAACGTCCCGGCCGGCGCCAGCTTGCTGGCCGCCCGTGCCAGCCTGGAAGACGCGCAACTGGTGGGCCAACGCAAAGCGCTCAATGCCAGGTTGCGCGATGAAACAATCGCGTGGCTCAAGGGTCGGGGCTTTAGCTGCACCATCTCCCACAGCAACTGCTTCATGATCGACGTGAAGCGGCCGGCAGAGCAGGTGATTGAGCAGTTGGCGGCGCAGAATGTGTTGGTTGGGCGGGTATGGAAGGACTGGCCGCATTGGGTGCGGGTGACGGTGGGCAACTCGTGGGAGATGGAGCGTTTTCGCGAGGCCTTTGCGACGCAGGTGGTCTGATCAGGCGGCGCTATAGCTGCTCACGGTCGGTTCGCCATCGGAAGCACTGGACAAGGCCGTCAGGCGTGTTTCATTCTTTCCCCTGTTTAGAGAAATTTCCTACGGAGTGGGTCGGCTCTGATCAGAAGCTTCCGGATTGAAGCACTTCCGTCAGATCGCTAGCTTCACCCCGTTGTCACTCATCAGGGATGATATTCATGCGAAGCGATGGTCAAGCCAATAACAACACGCTCATTCAGCCCGCTGATGTGCGTCAATTGCTCGATGCCGAGCTGAGTCGACGTGGCCTCGGGCATTTCGAGGTTTATCAATGCGGGCCGACGCTGGACGAAGCGGAAATCATCACCAATTACCCCGATGCGCTGGACCGCGGTGACGCGGCGGATGATTTTTACCAACGCGGTCATTTGTTGTCCTTGTCCAAGCGCCGCATAAAACCGTTTTTCTGGAGCGATGAAAACATCCTGGCCCCTGCGGCAGAAGCGGTGCCGGTGCCGGGGCCGTGTGCGCCTGTGGGCGAGGGCGCCAGTTTTATTGTGCATGGCAACCAGGGTTTTTATTCCATTCTCAACCTGTGCAGTTTCGGAGAGCATCAACAGTTTCGCGAAAGAGTGCTGGCCAACAAAAGCGAACTGCAGATGCTGCTGGTCTCGGTTTACGACGAGGCGCTGGAAAGTGGTGCAACCTCGCCTGCCCCTGTTGTACGCGAAACCGTGCTGACGCCTCGCGAAACAGAGGTATTGTCCTGGACCAGCCTGGGCAAGACCTATAACGAAATAGCGCTCTTGGTCTCCATGAGCCCGCGTACGGTAAAGTTTCATATGAAGAATATCTTCAGCAAGTTGAATGTCACCAACGGCAAGTCCGCAATCCGTAAAGCCTTGCAACTGGGCTACATCCGCGAACAGGCCTGATCGGCAGGCCCCCCTCGTAAAAATACCGCGCTCGCCGATGATTTTTCATCGGCGAGCGCGCGCGTGCGCGCGTGATTTGGCGCTACCTGTCTAAAAGGGCAGCTTGTTCACTGTTAAGCGGTGCTTTAGTTTTTTTGCAGCCGATGAGTCTAGCTCAGGCAAAAAAAACAATAGGCGCAGCACTCAAAAAATCATCTTCGCCCTGCGCGGATCGAGTGCTGCAGCGCGCCGCTTAATTATGGAGTGATTATGCTGGTCGATAAAAACAAAGAACCTGCTAGCGAATACGCTGCCGGTATTTCCCGGGAAACATTCGGGATGCTTAAACACTTGTGTAAAAAAGATAACTATCACTGGGCCATCGCACTGGGTAAGGACTATGCAATTATTGCGTTTGCCATTTACCTGTCGTTGGGCATCAGCTATTGGTTCTACCCGGTTTCGCTGTTTCTAATCGGCACCACCCAACGTGCTTTGACTAACGTACTACATGAGTCAACCCACAAGGTGTTGGCAAAAAACCGTGCGATCAACTGGTTTGCCGGTACGTTTCTTTCTGGGTATCTGGTCTTCCACTTGTACCAGTCCTACAGCACTTCGCACATCAAGAACCACCACGTGCACTTGGGGCATCCAGAAAAAGACCCTGACTACAATTTCCATCTCAAGTGCGGCCTGTATGACCTTCAACAAAGCGAGCGCGAGTTCTTCTTGAAGAACGTCGTGATGGCGCTATCCGGCTACAGAACCCTTCAGTACATCAAGTATGTGGTCAAGGACCGTGTCCAGGGGCAAGACCCGCGCATCCGCAAGGAACGCATGATGATGTGGGCTTATTGGGCGGTAATTTTTGCTGTGGTCGCCTGGTTCGGGGTGGTCGCTGAATGGGTGTTGTTCTGGCTGGTGCCGCTGTTTACCACCGCCGTAGCCGTAGGCTGGATCATCGAGTTGGCCGAGCATTATCCGATGCCGGCGGTTGAGACCGACAAGTTGTTGCTGACCCGCAACCGTAAAGGCAATGTTTTGGAGAACTTCTTTTTCGGTCGCCACGACGACAATTACCACCTCGTGCACCACCTACATCCGTCCATTCCCCACTGGAATATGCGCAAGGCTCATAAGCTGCTGATGACTCACCCTGAGTACGCGCGCTGGGACAACCTGTGGGCCGGGATCTTTACCCGTGATCGGCAGAGCCGCCACAAGGAAACGTTGCTCAGTTACGCGTCCAAGTTCCGCGCTCACAAGATTGCCAACCACACCGACGATTCGAGTTTCGCACGTCGTATGCTCAACCAGTCCTACGGGGTTTAATGCCATGAACACGACCGACAACAGCCTGCTGGCAACCCTGGCCCTGAAGAAACTGGCGGCGAACAAAACCTATCGCGATTTGTTCCTGCAGAGCGAGACGCTGCGCGATTTCCTGCGGCCCGCCGCTCTTCGTTACATCATCTCCGAAGATCGCCTGGAGATGCTTGATAAGCTTGGGGCCCTGCTGGAGAAAGGCTATCGCACCGGTGTCGAGTTCGTTGGCGAGGAAGCGACGACATTAGCCGAGGTCACCGCGGCTACCGATGAGTACCTGAAACTCATCGACTTGATTGCACAGCATCCCAAGCTTGAAGAACCCCCGCAGTTGGGGTTCGACCTGTCCAACGTCGGCACCATCATTTCCCGCGAACTGGCGATTGAGAACTGCTCGAAGATCCTCACCCATGCAGCCGATAAGGATATCGGTGTGATCATCAGTATGGAGCGTTCTCAATGGACGGATTCGATCCTCGATATCTTCCTGCAACTGAGCGGGCGCTTTCCCAACGTGGGTATCACCTTGCAGGCGCAATTGAATCGAACCCCGGATGACCTCGGGGCGGTCCTGGAAACTGGCTGCAAAGTACGCTTGGTCAAAGGCGTCTATGCTGAGCCTGCCGCGATTGCTTTACCGCGTGGCAATGCGCTCAACGAGCGTTACCTGGGGTTGCTGGACCGAATCAATGGCGGCCGTGGCCCGTTCGCTTTCGCGACCCAGGACCCACAGCTGGTTGAAGAAATCCTCACCAGCCGCATCGCCGACCGAGGCGAGCTGGAGATGCTTCACGGTGTGCGCCCTGAATTGATTCAGAAGGTGAAAAACCAGGGTCAGGTCAAGACCCGCGTGTCGGCGGTGTATGGCATCAATTGGTACCTGCACCTGTTGCACCGTGTGGCTGAGTTTCCGCAGAACATTTTCCTGGCGCTGGATGACGTGGCTTCGCCACGGGCCTCTGAAACCGCCACTCATTACTGAAAAAGGACATTCTTATGAAGCAGTACGTCGCATTGGTGGATGTCTACTCGAGCGGTAATTTCCTGCCGCAATATTTTCGGGATGCGGGCTTCAGCCTGATCCATGTACAGAGTACCCCAGAGTTGATGCCGAGCATGCTCGGGCCGAATCTGTCGGAGTTCGAACACAATTTGGCGTTCAACGACAACGCTGAAGAGATCGTGCAACGCCTGCGCGAATTCAACGTAGTCGCCGTCATTGCTGGCCAGGAGCCAGGCGTGCCATTTGCCGACTACTTGAGCGAACAACTGCAGTTGTCCACTTCCAACGGCAGCGCGGGGTCACGTGCGCGCCGCGACAAGTTTGAGATGATCAATAAAGTCGCGGCCGCGGGCCTGTTGACCGCCCGCCAGATCAAATCCTCGGACCCCCAGCAACTGCTGGCTTGGGTAGAGGCCGGCCATGTGTTTCCGTGCGTGATCAAACCGCTGAGCTCGGCTTCGACAGACGGCGTCTCGATCTGCCACAACGTCGAGGACGTCAAGCGCGCCTGTGAGGAAGTCATATCCAACCTGGATATCTTCGGCCTGGCCAACACCGAAATTCTTTGCCAGTCCTACCTCAAGGGCCCGGAGTATATCGTCGATACCGTCAGCCGTGATGGGCAGGCCTACGTCTGTGGGATCTGGCGTTATGTGAAGCGTGAAATCAGTGGCGGCAAGAACATCTATGACCGTGACGTTCTGATTGCGCCGGACAGTGCCGAGGCCAACGTACTGGTCGATTACATCGTGCAGGCGCTCAAGGCGTTGGGTATCAATAACGGCCCAGCCCATTCGGAAGTGATCCTCACTGAAGCCGGCCCTGCGCTGGTAGAAGTCGGTGCTCGCTTGAACGGCAACATGGAGCCCCGATTCCACGACATCAGCCTGGGCGGCAACCAGGCGCAGCTCACCTATCTGGCGTACTGCGATGGTGAGGCGTTCAAGGCAAACTATGCCGGCAAGCGCTATCAAAAGCTCAAGGAAGCCTGTGTCATCAACACCGATACCACGCTGCAAGGTGAGGTCACTGGCTTCAACGACTCAGCTATCCAACTGATCGAGGCGCTGCCCTCGGTGCATAAGCTGAGCGTCAAATACAAGGCCGGCAAGTTGATGAAAAAGACCGTGGACCTGCTCAGCAGCCCTCTGCGGGTGTTTCTGGTATCGGAGAGCCAGCGCAGTATCGACGAGGATTACGAGCAGATTCGCCAGAACAAAGACCACGTCTATGTGATCCGCTGATGATGGGCACCTATCGCGCTTTACGTGGGCTCAATGCCCGCTTGCAGTTGCTGTTCCTGATCACCTTGGTGTTCCGCATGGGCACCATGGCGTTCCCTTTCTATGCGGCGTACCTGATTCATCAGCACGCCGTATCGGCGGGCACCGCAGGTTTGCTGGTGGGCGTGTATGGCGCGGGTGCGTTGTTTGTGGACTTGATCATCGGCGGGGTGATCAAGCGTTTTTCTGCCAATCGGGTGATCCTCGGTTCGTTACTGCTCAATGCGGTGCTGCTGCTGATCATTCCGTCGGTGGATAACACCGTGGTGTTGTTTGTGCTGTCGTTTCTATGGGGGGGCTGCTACGAAGCATTCACCCCCGCCACGTTCTCCGAAACAGTGGCTCACAGCAGTAGCGAATCGCGCAAAGTGGCGTTCTCCTGCAACCGCCTGGCGATCAACATCGGCATGGCAATCGGGCCGCTCTTGGGCAGCCTGATTTTCCTGAGTAACGCCGATGCGGTGTTCTACCTCAACGCAGCGTTGTCCCTTGTCGCCTTTATCGCCTGCCTGTGGTTTGGGCGTACGGTGCCGGTGACACAAGGGGCTGGCGTTGCCAGTAAAGGCAATGGGCTGCCGGAAAGCGCAATGCACGAGCGTTCGCGCTTGCTGGTGATTCTGCTGGCAGCGTTGCCGGTGCACATCGCCTATGCGCTGCCGCCAACGTTTCTGTCGGCCTACATCATCAACTACACCGAGTTGCCGGCCTACTACGTCGGCATCATCTTTTTTATCAATGCACTGCTGGTGATTCTATTCGAAGTACCGATTAACCAACGCATGTCGCACCTGTCGAGCAGTCGCTCACTGGTGGCGGGTTTCCTGATGGCCGGCGTAGGGTTTTTCCTGATGGGCTTCAGCCATATCGGTGCATTGTTGCTGGCCGCCACCGTGCTCTGGAGCCTGGGGGAGATGGTTGTGTTCCCCGGTATCACCCACTACGTCAGCAGTATCTCCAGCCGTCACACCGTTGACCGCAACCTCGGCTATTACTCGGCGGGGGTGAATATCGGCGTGATGATCACACCGCCGCTGGCGTTCATGCTGATGTCACAGCCATCCCTGCCTTCGCCGTGGCTGCTGGCGGGTACGGTATTGCTGTTGTTCGCAGTGGCAGTGGGCGTGATGAAAGGATCGGCTGTTTTGTGGAACAAGGAAGCATGAAATGAATAGGGTGCATTTGAACACCGCCGGTGCGGGCCTGATGTCGTCGGCCACGCTCAATGCTATACAGCGTTTTACCTCCATTGAAGCGCAGATAGGCAGCTATGAAGCCGAGCTTGCCTATGAAGAGTTGCTCAACGTCGACTTGTACCGAGTGATGGCCGGTCTGTTGAATGCTCAGCCTTCACAGATTGGTTTTTTCAGCAGTGCCACCGAAGCCTGGACCAGCATCCTCGGCAAACTGCAATTTCCCCGGGGCAAGCGGGTCTGGGTATCAACTTCTGAGTACGCGGCCAACCTGATCTTCTTCAACTACCTCAAGTTATCGAGTGACATTCGCGTCGAAGTGATCCCCACCACGGCCACCAGCCCGCTGGATCTGGAGTGGGTGCGGCGTCATTTGGACGATGATGTGTTCCTGGTCAGTGTGTCGCACCTGCCTTCGTGCTGTGGGGTGATCAATCCGGTGGAAGCGCTGGGCGCGTTGCTCAAGGACGCGAATGCGTTGTATGTGGTGGATGCCTGCCAGTCGTTGGGGCAGTTACCGCTGGATGTGCGGGATATCCATTGTGATTTGTTGACAGGTGCGGGCCGCAAGTTTCTCTGCGGGCCCCGTGGCAGTGGGGTTGCTTACGTGTCGCCACGCTTGCTTGGCCAATTGCAGCTCAATTTTGCCGACTTGCACGCCGCCAGCACCGATGGCCAGGTCAACCGGCTGGACGTGGCCAGTGCGCGGGTGCTGGAAATTGCTGAAAAAAGCCTCTCGGCTCAGGTGGGCATGCATACGGCGCTGCAGGAGTATGTGCAGGTCGGCGGCGGGCAGGTGAGTACAGAGCCCTATGCGCTGCTGGCGAAGGAATTGCGGCGCCTGCCGCAGTTGACGCTAATGTGCGACCAGTTCGAGCAGACTGGAATTGTCTCGTTTGTGCCGCACAACCTGCCGGCCAAGGCATTTGTCGGCCAAGCCCGCGAGCTGGGGCTCAACTTGTGGGCAGGCACCACCGCTCACACTCCGTTGTTGCTTAAGGACCTGGGCGTCACACACTTTGTGCGTGCCTCGGTGGGCCGGCATATCACTCTCGCCCAGGTCGAGCAGGCTCTGTTGACCCTGCGAAGTTTGTAGTGTTGGGCACTTACTGGGCGGCGATGGCGTAGCCGTCAAAGGCGCTTTGCTGTTGCAGCGCGGTCACGATGCTCTTGCGCGTGACCGGCTGCTCGGCGCCGCTGTTGTCGATGAAGGTTTCGCTCGCAAGCTCCGCCTCGCTGCCTTCGCCTACAAAGGTGAAGCCCAGGAACTCCAGTGCTTCGCGGTCCACATTGAGCTTGGAGCGCGGCGTGCGCAGCGGCAGGGTGACGCTGATGCCATCTTTGCTGATCACAAACACTTCGCTGTCTTTCTTGGCGCGTGCAGCTTTGCCCTTGCCGGCGCTCGGGTTGCTGATGGCCTGGTGCGACTGGTTAAGTACCTTGAGGGCCAGGCCATAGACCAGTTCCTGGAACTCGGGATCGTCCTTGAAGCTGGACAGGATGCGGCTGATCGAGAACTGACTGCTCAGGTGTTCCAGGGCGGCGTTGTCTGCGGCTTCGGCGTCTTTCAATTGCTTGAGCTGGCCCATCAGCTCATAGGCTTTGTCATCATCGAAGGCATCGTGGGCCTGGCGGATGGCAACGCGCAGCTCGCGGATCTGGTCGCTTTCCTTGGAGGTGTGAAACGCGTCCAGCACCATCTCGCTGATGATCTTGGCGGCTGGCACATGCTGTGAAAGATTGATGGCGTTTTCGTATTCGGCTTTGGCGTGCAGGGCGACTACGGATTCTTCGGCGGATTTTTCGGTGTAGGAATCAGACATTAAAATTTCACTGCGTAGTATGCGGAGAGACAAAAAACGTCGGGCATTTTCAGCGGGTGGGGGGATCAGGTCAAGGTGGCTGGGGCGTCAGAATAATTTCAGTAGTGGTAGCGGCACATCAATATTTGTACTTCATCATCCTCGATGCCATAAACCAAACGATGCTCCGCGGTGATTCGTCGAGACCAGAAACCACTCAGGTTATGTTTGAGGGGTTCAGGCTTCCCCACGCCGCCGAACGGGTCTCTTTGTATGGCCTTGATCAAGAGATTGATGCGCTTGAGCCCGGCTTTGTCGTTCTGTTGAAACCAGAGGTAGTCGTCCCAGCCTTCAGGGGTAAAGAGTATTTTCATTCTTCAATCAACCGCCTTGGCTTGGCTTTGCCTGCTCGTAAGCTGTTGACTGAGTTAATGAGACGTTCGGCATTTTTAGGCGAGCGCAGCAGGTAAGCCGTCTCTTCCAGAGCATTGAACTCTGATAACGAGATCATCACCACGGGCTCGCCTTTTTGTCGAGTCAGTAGAAGTGGGACGTGATCATCGTTGACGCGGTCCATCGTTTCGGACAGATGGGCTCGGGCGTTGGTGTAGTTGATAGTTTCCATGGGGACTCCTTGTTGGGTGGGGTTAACGTACAGAAATACGTACATATCCACAACGGGAATCTTATCAACGGTCATCCACCTCGCCCGGACTTCACGAACAAGCTCAACGACTGAGTGGAGCAGCGTCAAACCTGTTGATACATGTTACTCGTCCAGTTCTTCGAGGCACGCCTGGAGAATATCCAGACCTTCCTCCAACACCTCAGGCTCAATGGTCAGCGGGGCCAGCAAGCGCACGATGTGCCGCGACTTGCCGCTGGGCATCAGCAACAAGCCAGCCTCTCGCGCCAGCTCCAGCAGTTGCGCCAGTTGCTTGGGGGCGGGTGTGCCGTCGGCATGGGCCAGTTCAATGCCCCGCATCGCGCCGACACCGGTGAGGCGGCCCAGGTAGGGCGACAGTTGCTGTGCGCGCCAGGCTTCATAGCGGCCCACAATCGCGGCCGCCTGCGCGACGCCCCAGGCGTGCAGGTTTGTGTCGCTCATCACCTCAAGGGTCGCCAGCGCCGCCGCACAGGCGATGGGATTACCCGAGTAGGTACCGCCCAGGCCGCCTTTGGGCAGGTTGTCCATCAGCGCCTTGCGCCCGACCACCGCCCCCAGCGGCATGCCGCCGGCGATGCTTTTGCCGAGCAGCAGCAGGTCCGGCTCGATGCCCAGGCGCGAGAAGGCGAAACGCTGGCCGGTGCGACCAAAACCCGACTGGATTTCATCAATGATCAGCAGGATGTTGTGCTGGTCGCAGAAGCGCCGCAGCGCCTGGGCGAACTCAGTGTCCAGGGCGAGAAAACCGCCTTCGCCCTGTACCGGCTCGATGATGAAGCAGGCCACATCGGTTACGTCGATCTCCACGCTGAACAGACGCTCCATGGCCTTCAGCGCTTCGGCGCAGGTCACGCCGTTATCGGTACTGGGGTAGGGCAGGTGATACACAGGGCCGGGCAGTACACCGACCTTCTGCTTGTAGGGCGCGACCTTGCCGTTTAGGTTGAGGGTCGCCAGAGTGCGCCCGTGGAAGGCGCCGTCAAAGGCGATCACCGCCGTGCGCCCGGTGGCACCACGGGCGATCTTCAGGGCGTTTTCCGCCGCCTCGGCACCGCTATTGGTGAGCATGCCGCTGACGGGGTATCCCACCGGGATAAAGGCGCTGAGACGTTGCATCAACTCGATGTAGGGCGTATGCGGTGCGGCGTTGAACGCGTAATGGGTTAGCCGGGTGGCTTGCTCGCAAATGGCCGCCACCACGGCCGGGTGGCAATGGCCCAGGTTGAGTACGCCGATACCGCCGACAAAGTCGATGTAACGCTTGCCCGCCGTGTCCCAGACTTCGGCGTTTTTACCGTGGCTCAGGCTGATGGGGTGAACGATGGAAATCGACTGGCTGATGCTAGCGTAGCTCATGACTCGGGGACTCGGCAGTGGTGGGCGCAGCGCTATCTAAGCCGCGCGCCTGGCCTTGCCGCAAACGAAATAAAGTTGCCGGGTCATTCCACCTTGGAAGGAGCTGCGGCCTATTCCGACACCCCATCCTTGCCCGCCGCCTTGGATCGGTACAAGGCTTGATCGGCCCGCGCCATCAGCGCCGCCGGAGATTCCCCCATGCGCCGCTCTACTACGCCCAGGCTCAGGGTAACGTTCAACGCGCCCAAGGGGGCCGCCGCCTTGATTTTATGGCGAATCCTTTCGGCCAACTCTTTGGCCGTGTCCAGGCTGCTTTTGGGCAGCACCACCATAAACTCGTCGCCGCCCCAACGCGCCAGCAAGTCGCTTTTACGTACGCAGGCTTCCAGGTGTTCCACTACCCGTATCAGCGTCTGGTCGCCGACGCCGTGGCCGTATTGGTCATTGATCGGCTTGAAGTCATCGACATCCATGGCCACCAGTGCCAAGGGCAGGCGGAAGCGCTCGGCGCGGTCGCATTCCTCCAGCAGCACCTTTTCCAGGCGGTACCGATTGGCGATGCGCGTCAGGGCGTCCCGCTCGGCCAAAGAGCGGTTTTCGTCCAGTTGCAATTGCAGTTGCTGGTTGACGCGCGACAACTCGAGGGTGCGCTCCGTAACCAGTGCTTCCAGGGACTGGTTGCGCTTTTGCAACTGTTCGATGGAGCATTTGCGCGTATGAATATCGCGGTGTGCGCCGACCATGCGCGCCACGGAACCGTCGGGGTTGCGGGCAATGACGTAGCCGCGGTCCTCGATCCAGAGGTACGTACCGTCTTCTTTTCGGCAACGGTATTCGGCCCGGTAATGAGCGGCGCGTTGGCTGATGTAGTCATCGAACACCGCCATCACGCGAGGGTAATCCTCGGGGTGGATCACGTTCTCCCAGGTGAAGACGCTGTTTTCCAGGGAGTGGTGGGAGTAGCCAAGCATTTCGTACCAGCCGGGATTGCGGTAGACGAAGCCGGTATTGGCGTTCCAGTCCCAGATGCCATCACTGACCAGTTCCATGATGGCGTGCAACAGGTCGACGTTAAGGTCGGACACTTCATTGCGTAGCGGTTCTTTGCCGGATGTATCGTCCATCTGCGCGCTTCCTGCGGAGGGCTGGCGCCCAAGGCCAGTCATGGTTGACGCCGATACTCCGTGGCTGGCGCTACTGTACATCGGCGCTTGCGCGCTTTGAATAGGGCAGGTGTGCTGCTTATGACGAGTGGCGAAACGCTATTTTTCTGGCGCCATCATCTTTGTCCGAGGCCTTCCATCCGCGTTGTGCTGGTAAATGGCCTGCGGTTGGCCCTGCTCATTGAAAAACACCTGGCCAATGCCCGCCGAGTTCCACAACCGCTCACCCGCTTCGGCATGCTCTGGGATATAAGGCATCACCTGCATGGTGCGGCGGCGGGTAAACCAGTTGAGGGGCGAGCGCGGGGAGTAGAGCCAGCGGTTGAGGCGATCGAACCATTCCAGCAGGCGCGGCGGGAACTCGTTCTTGATGCCACTGCTGGTGATTTGCCAGATCTTGGGGCCGCCGTTGCGGTGGCGGATCAGCACTTGGTAGACAAACGAGTAATGCACGTCACCGGAAAGGATCACGTAGTTACCTGGCGTGCGTGAGTGGCGGAAGATATTCAAAATCACTTGGGCGGCGCCGCGGTGGGCCATCCAGTTCTCGGCGTCCACCAGCAGGGGAAAACCGCACCAGCTGAAGACCTTTTGCACCGTCTCGATCAGCTTGACGCCAAAGACCGGCGCGGGCGAGACGATGATGGCGGATGGATGGTCCAGCAGCGCTTGTTGCAGTTCGCTCAAGGCTTCCCAGTCCAGCAGGCCGGAAGGTTGCTTGAGGGAGAACTCGCTGCGCCAGCGTCGGGTGCGGGTGTCGAGTACCACCAGCGCCGGGGTGGTGGGCAATACGTAGTGCCACTGCTGGAATTTCAGCAAGGCCTCCAGCAACGCGTCTTGCGCCGTCGCCTCGAGATGATTGGCCTGTACCCGGCCGGTCAGTGCCTGGGTCTGGTCCAGCAGTTCGCCAAACACCTGGGGCTGGTTGCCCCAGCCCTGGCATAACAGATACGCCAGCAAGGCATTGCCGATGATGCGCTTGGAGAAGGGGTGGCCGTAGGCGGTTTCTTCCCACTGGGCGCTGAGGTTCCAATCGTCAGTGATGTCGTGATCGTCGAACATCATCAGCGTCGACAGGTGCGCGAACACCCGCGCTACCCCAGGCAGGCCTTCGCGGAACTGATCGATATGAACCTGTTCGCGGGCATAGCGTTGTTGTTCTTGCGCACTCAGCGGCGGCGGTTCTGGTGCGATCAGCGTCCAGGGTACCGGCGACCAGGCCAGCAGGTACATGGCGATCACTTCGGCAAAGGTCACCAGGTGATTGTCGGCGGTGCTGCTGGTGAAGATGGGTTTCTTCACACCGCCGAAAAAGCGTTCGCGCAAGGTCTCGTTACTGTCCAGCGCAGGGAGCAGGTCGGCCCGGTGGTAATAGCTGGCGCGATGCCCATAAAGGCTGGCGCTGTCGCTCACCACCGCACCCTCTAGAAACTCATCGAACAGGCCCAGGCGCGCAATCAGCCCGTGAATGGCTCGCAGCATGGGCCCTGCGACGTCGTCGGCGTAGATCTGGTCGCCATTCATCATCAGCAAGGCTGGGCGTTCGAGCGGTGTGCGGGCGTCCGCCAACAGACGGTCGACACACAGCAAGCCTTCGTCGGCACGATGGTGGGGTTTGCGGCACGAGCCATGGACCAAGTGATGGATGCGGCTATGCAGCACGAAGCTTGGCGTAGTCGCGTCGCCATACAGCAAGTGCGGCGCCCATTGTGCAATGCCGAGGCCGTCGATCAACAGGTCGTAACCGATGATTTCATCCTGTGGCAGGGCGTGGCTCAGGGCTATGTCGATCAGGTGGATAACGGCATGGCGGCCGACGGGCACGACTTGGCAGTGCGTTGCATCGAGCGGGATATCCAGCGCCTCGCCCGAGGGTAATTGCAGCCGCAAGCACAGGGGCAGGGCACGACTGCCCACCAACCAGATAACCAGGCGCTGTGGTTCCAGGCGTCTTAGCAAGGGGCCGGCGATCACGGCAGGCAGGATTTCAGGTTGACCCATGAAGAATGCAGCTCATACCAAGTGGGACTGGAAAGGATAACGCAGAGGATGTCAGTGTTTTGTTAACGCAAGTGCAGCGCGTTGCGTTGCACTCGTTGCCGGTGACTCCTAACGGTTTAAAGCAGTTTGCCTCCTCCGAGAGAGGTCATACCCGAATCTTTGGGTTTTGGTCGCGTGTCCTGCCCCTGTGGGGGGCTGCCAATCGGCGAAGAGGTGAGGGCGGGATTGGCTGAAGGCTGGTTATCTTTCATGCCTTGCTGGATGTTATAGCTCAAGCTGTCAAACGAATTGCCAATGATCATCGGTAAAACCCCTTACTCAATTGGAGGACTGTTGCCGCACCAATACTCCCTTTGAGTGCGCACCGTTTCAGTGGCATTGGCCGGGTTGTTCGTTCCCGGCCAAAGGTATCCGCATGTTGGGTTTAGAAAATGGGCGCGTTTCAGGCAGGCTTTGGCACCGTAAACCTGAACTCACTACCGCACCCCAACTCACTTTCGGCCTCGATGCGCCCACCATGAGCCTGGACAATCCCCTGGGTGATATACAGCCCCAACCCGCTGCCGGTGGGGTTGTTTTCAGTCTGGGTCCAATAGCGATCGAACACATGGGGCAAATCGTCCGGTGCAATGCCTTCACCGGAGTCTCGCACCGAAAATACAATCTCCTCACCGTTGCTCATGGCGCTGATGCCGATGTTGCCTTGGCGTGGGGTGAACTTGATCGCATTGCCGATCAGGTTCGACAGCACCTGGAACAAGCGCTCCGGGTCGGCCTTGATCTGCAGGCCGGGCTCGACATTGAACGACAGGTCGATGCCTTTTTCCGAGGCCAGGGGGGCCAGCAACGAATACGCTTCTTCAAAGATCTGGCTGACGTCCAGCGCCACCGGCTTGACCACATAGCGCCCGGCCTCGATCTTCGAGGTGTCGAGCAAATCTTCCAGCAACACATTCATGCGCCCGGCGGCCTGTTGCATGGTGTCGATCGCGGAAGAGATACGGCGTGAGGTGTGTGGACCATCGGAGCTGAAGGCTTTTTGCATCATGCCGCAGAGCATGGAGATGACGGTCATGGGGTTGCGCAGGTCGTGGGAAACCACCGCGACCAGCTCGTCCCGCGCACGCACCGCTTGTTGCTCGCGCAGCACTTGGCGGGACAGGTCGTTCTCCAGGGCCGAGCGGCGCAAATCGTTGGCGGCAAACAGGTCGCCATGGCTCCATTTGGTGGAGATGCCGGCCATTTCCACTTTCCAGATTTCAAACGAGGTGCGTGGGCGAAGGCGCATGCCCGCGTCGCAGGTTTCCAGATTCAGCGGCTTCTGCGGGTCGCCACTCCAGTGGATGTTCTCTTTGACTTCCGGGCGAAACCACAACACACCGTTATCCACAGGCTTGGGCAAGCTCATGGCGAGCACGCCGCTGGCCACGCTCTGGAACTCAGCGGCAGGCGGGTAAACCGAGGCCAGGTTATGGCTGGAAAATACCGGTTCACCGTTGGCCTGCAACCACTTGTGCAGCGCGCGTATCTGCGCCGGTTCCGGGCAATTGCCGTAGCGGTGCAGTTGTTTATCTTCGATGATCGCCACGCCGCCGGAGAGGGTCAGGTCCATCAGCATTCGGCCTTGTTGGGCCAGGCCGTCGAAGACGTTATTGGCAGAGGCTTTCATCGCCAGGTCCAGCAGCGCCAGCGCTTGGACTTTCTCGTCGCGCTGGCGGGTCAGCTCCAGGGCCTCCATGGCACTGATCTGCAATGACAGCACCTGGCCGATGGTCTGGCAGGCCATGCGCAGGTCATTAGGTACCAGCAGCGGCTCACGGTTGCCGCAGCTGATCAGGCCCCAGAGTTTGTCGCCCTTCATCAACGAAATACTCATGGACGACAACACGCCCATGTTCTGCATGTACTGGCAGTGAATCGGCGACACGCTGCGCAGGGTGGCGAAGCTCAGGTCCAGGGGCTGCCCGGTGTCCGGGCGCAATTTGGGCACCAGCGGTACCGGTTCGTAGGACGCATTCGGGATGATCCGTAGCCAGTTGGTGCGATACAGCTCCCGAGCCTGCTCGGGGATGTCGGACGCGGGGAAGAACAGCCCGTTGAACAATTCCATTGACGGCGCCGAGGCCTCCGCGATCACCTGGCCATGGCCTTCCTCTTCGAAGCGATAGATGAGCACCCGGTCATAACCGGTCATGGCCTGGATTTCGTTGACGGTGATGGCGTAGAGCGCCTCCAAGGTCTTTGCCGATTGCAGGCGGTGCAGCATCTTGCCCAGATCGCTGGTGCGGCCATTGTGCGCTCGGGGTTTGAAATCCTTGAGCCGTGGTTCGAATTCCAGCACTAACACGCCCTGGTGGCGATGCAACAGGCCTTCGAACTGCTCACCCTTGAAGGTGATCAGCAGGGGCGGCGAGTCCAGGAATGCGCTGTCCTCGGCCATGGTTCGCACGGCCTGGGCGTACTCCTCGCCAATCAATCTGTGCAACGGTTGATCCAACAGCGCCTCGGGGGCGTGGCCGAACAACGTACCGACGTTGGCACTTACCTGAATAATGTTCAGGCCAGGTTCCGACAAAGTCAGCAGCACGCCGTGGGGCTGGATGGCCCCCGGAAAACGAATGGGTTCGTCGGCGCAGTTGGCAAGCAGCTCTTCAAAATCTTCGGGTTTCATAGCAATACCTCCTGGCTGTCGAGCCATTGCTCAAAGCCGCTGAATGTCGAACGGGCCGCCATCACCGCGCGCGCGGCGGCATCTGTATCCAGTGGCTGGCGGCTCAGATAATCGAGGAAATCTTTCCAGCGCCGTCCGGTCTCGGCGCCGTATACATTGAGAAAGGCACCGCCGTTGTCGGCGTTCACATCCAGGCGCAGGGCCATTTCCCGGCGCAGCACTTGGCCACCCAGGGTGGCGCCTTCCAGCACATACAGGGCGCCGAGACACGCAGCCGGCGTGTTTAATACGGGGAGTTGGGTACAGCGAGGCAGGGCATGGATGGCGTGGTCAGTCAGGCCGAGTGCGTGCAGGTCATGGACCAGTGTTGGCGTTTTCACACGCAACACAGGCTCATATCCATCGGGAATCAAACCGCTGTCATACAGCGCCGCTTCCATCGGCTGATAAAAGCCGTAGTACGCTTGCAGCAGGCGCCGATACCACTGGGCATCCAGGCGCTCGGAAAAAAACGGCAGGCGCTGTTCCAACGCTACATGCAGCAGGCCCGTGCCCGTGCGCAACGTTTCCAACAAGGAGGGCGCACTAACGTCATGGGCCTGTGAATGCATTCAATGAGCTCGAACTGTGGGCCTGTCGGCCATGAATGACGCGTGAAAATGGGCGACGATTCTACACAACTCATTGTCGTCAGCTGAACGCAGAAGCGAAAAGGCTGACCAGCGGATCAGAAAAGTCGCTCCCTGCACCTTACATGACCGCAGAACTGGCCCTCAAGTTCGGTTGAAATGATATCGCGCTGCTATCAATGCAGGGGCAGGCCCTAGTGCGTCAATGCTGTCTGCACGCACTCAAGCAAGTGGTCGGTACTCCAGGGCTTGGGCAGAAACCGCACGGAACTGCCCAACTCGGCGGCGATTTTCGTATTACCTGAGGTCAGCACTACTTGTACTTCAGGCCAGCGGTGGGCGACCACACGGCTCAAGTCATAACCATTGAGCAAGCCGGGCATTTGAATATCACTGACAATCAAATCCACCGGGTCATCGCCGCGCTCCAGGTAAATCATCCCTTCGTCTGCCGATGCAAACGATGTCACCACCGCACCAAAGTCTTCCAGCACATCTACCATCAACGCCCGAATGATCTCGTCGTCTTCCAATACCAAAATCGATGGCTGAGCCATGATCCTTACTCCACCATCAGGGGGTTCAGTAAGGTGGAGTGGAAGGTGGCCGGATAGGTTCGATTGGATGTTTTTTAATCGATGGGTGGTCGTTTGACTGCTTGTGAGCCATGGGCACGACAATCCGTTAAGGTGAACGCCACCCCGCCGTCCCAAGGAATGCCATGTTTAACCGTAACCCGCTCGTGCCGGAACTGATCGTCACTCGCCTCAGTGTCAGCCTGGCGTTCTGGGTAGAACAGTTAGGCTTCACCATCGCCTACCAGCGCGCTGAAGAAGGCTTTGCCTACCTCGACCTGCACGGCGCGCAAATCATGCTCGAACAATACGACCCCGACGCCGGCCAGTGGCTGACCGCACCGTTGCAGCCACCGTTCGGGCGCGGCATCAACCTGCAAATCGATGTGCCCGCCGTGACGCCTATCCTGCAACGGTTGGCGCACATTGGCTGGCCATTGTTCCGCGATGTTGAAGATGCCTGGTACCGAGCCGGTGACGTGGAGGCCGGGCAGCGCCAGTTCATCGTGCAAGACCCGGACGGTTATCTGGTGCGTCTGGTGCAGCGGCTGGGAGAAAGGCCGGTCGAACAGGCATAATCCACGGCAACAGCCGATAGGGATACGTGAATGAAGTATGTGTTATTGACCCTCGTCCTGACCGTTATCGCCGCACCCGCGTTCGCTGCGGGCGACGCCGACGCGGGCGGCAAACTCTTCACCAAGACCTGCGGTGGCTGCCATAGCATTGGTGAAGGCGCGCGGGGTGGTTTTGGCCCGGAACTGAACGGCATCATTGGCCGGCCTGCCGGTACTACCACGGACTATCAGTATTCGGATGCGATGAAGAACTCAGGCGTGGTGTGGACACGGGAAAAACTGGCGGCCTACATTGAAGATCCGAAGTCGGTGGTGAGTGGCACGCGGATGATCTTCTGGGGGATCAGTGACCAAGATAAGATTGAAAATATCCTGGCGTACTTAGCGACATTCCAGCCCAAGTGAGGCGCCCAGGCTGACGGGCATCAGTAGCGAACCCGCGACGCAAGGTCCGGGTAATGGGTCGCGAGCTCAGCCAAGCACTGCCGCAGCATCTTGGCATCGTGAGGTAGGCACTCCGAAAAAATATCCCAACCAGAAAACTCAAGCGTCTCGGGCATTTCTACCAAGCCGGTGATGGCGTCCCAAAAAGCATCCCAGTTCTGGCCATACCAGGTGGGGAAGTTGAGTGAAGTGCCCAGCGTGGCGTGAAGCTCTTTGGGGTTCTGAATGCGGGTCAGGTCTATTTTGATGATGGATGATCGGGTCACTTGTGCACCATTTGCTTTTTCATCTACTACAGCTCAGGCTGAATTCTTTGAGTCTGCATTACTCGTTTGCAACTTCGTAATCAAATGCGATGAAGTAGTCACTTTCTGAAAGAGCAATTTCGTGAGAAAAGTGCGGCTGTATCACTGATAGCCATTCCCTGCGCAATTCAAACATGCCGTTATTGACGTCCGCTGCGCTCAACAACCCGAGTGTGGAAATCACTGAGTAGTCATCTCCGCAGTCCGCTGAACTCTCGGTTCCGTTTAGCCTCTCTGTAGTTCTGTCGAACCATTCCAACCTTATTTTTAGTCCCATGTAGCCCTCACAGATATTTTTTGATGTTTCGTTTTCTGATTGGCCCTTTTAGCTGCTCGCCGCTTATGTGGTTGAACGCACCTATATGGCTCCCATCACTCGCTAGATAAACCTCCAGCTCTCCGTGCTGAGAGTCCCATTCATAGATCTTCCGACCTTTTTCCTCAATCCAGCGTTCTCTCAGCCCGGCCCCTCCTTGTCTGGGAGTTTTGGGTTTTGCTTTTATCAGTTTTTCAAAGCCAGTTATTTGTTCAGTGTCAGGCGCTTTGTGGTACTTGTGATCCCCAGACTTGGCACCTACCACCACATACAGCGGCCGAACCCCCGACCCCGCCGGAAACACCAGAATAAAATCCCGATAGGCCGGTGGGTAAATAGGGTTAACCAGAATCTGCGCCGCCGTCTCAGTCGGTGGGTAGATCCAGATCACGGGTGCTTGCGGCGCAGCCTCCAATGCCGGAACACCTAAGGTGTCATTTGGATCAACGGAGGGCGTCCAGATCAGCTCTACGCCATTATTCAAATCTGCTATTAACTGGCCGCTGCGGTTTTGAAACTGCACCACGTCAATCATCTGCCAATCGGCATTGTTACCTGTGTAAAACCCATACCCCTTAAGCGTGCCGTCGTCGCGTTGCTCGATATGCAGCCGCATTTGCGAACGCGCTCGTTGCAGCGAACGCAACTGTTCCTCGTTGTAGAGCGCGCTATCATTTAGATCCGACGGCCAAGCCAGCGCTACCAACCCTGTCAACAGGCTACCAGCGACGGATGCGCTGACTGTCGCCGCCGACTCCAAAAACGCTGAACGCAATGCCAACTGCCCTAAGCCGGCTGGCAGTGCGCTGCCACTGATCTTGCGCAAGGCAACCGCGCCCCGGGCGTCCACTTCGCGCCCGCCCAACAGACTTACATGGCCGTACTCCTTGATCAGTTCCAGTGGGACAAAACCGGTGGGGCTCGAGTAATGAGCGATACCGTCAGGCAGTTGGCATGGTTTTATGAAAACGCAGCTTGGAGGTTGGGCTGGTGTAGGTGGCTGGGCAGGGGACGGCTCGAAAAAATCGATAGTAGGCGAATACGGCACACGCGACGGTTGCCGGGTGAGGATTCGTCGCTTGAGTAACGCTTGTTCGGTGGGTGGATAAAAGCGTTCTGACATGACCGATTCACTTCCTTGTGCGAGGGAGTGAGCCTATGAGGGGGAGTCAGAAACCGATATCAGCTCAATTTGTCAGTTGATGTGGGAAAAGTTGACTGGTACGTGAGTCGCCAGCATTGTTTCGAATATTGCGATTTTCGTTTGTTTCGTTTAGCGTTGACCTCAACTGAATTGCGTAAGGCCGGAGTTGCATCATGACCATCAACAATCTTCCCAAAACGATCCTTCCGCTGGAAAAAGAAGTCGAGGCGGCAGTGCAAGGTCAGCGTGAATTAGCGTCCCTATTGTCGACCAAATTTGAAACCCAGCGCATCGATATCTTCGACAAAGAAGACAAGCCACACAGGCTTGTCCTACCAACCTCCGCACTGCGTCTGCTGGTCGATATTCTGGGCGAATTGGCGCTGGGCAATGCCGTCAAGGTAGTGCCGGTTCATGCCGAGTTGACCTCGCAGGAGGCGGCCGACCTGCTTAATGTGTCACGCCCGCATTTGGTCAAGATGCTGGAGGAAGGCGCCATCCCCTTTACAAAAACGGGCCGACATCGGCGAGTCCGTTTTTCGGATTTGATGGCGTTCAAGCAACGGCGTGACGAGCAAAGCCAAGAGGCAATGGAAGCGCTGGTTCAACAGGCCCAAGAGTTGGGAATGGGGTATGACGGATGAGGTGTTCGCCCTTTACTGCGGTGTACGATGCTTGTGTTCTCTATCCTGCGGCACTTAGGGACTTACTCATGTGGCTTGGTTTGTCTGGTTTGTATCGAGCGCGATGGACTGGCCAGATTCAGGATGAGTGGAAGCGCAACGTACTTAAGAACCGACCCGATCTTACGGCGGCTCAGGTGGACTGCACGTCGGCGCTAATGGACATTGCTATACCTGACGCGTTGGTGACGGGATATGAGGATCTGTGTTCGAGTTTGGATTTACCAGACCCGGATGACCGGCATGTGTTGGCGGCGGCAATTCGGAGTAAAGCTGAGGTCATCGTGACCTTCAATTTGAAAGACTTTCCACCTCATATATTGGCTGCCTATGACATTGAACCGATGCATCCGGATGACTTTATTTCGGATCTCTGGGATTTGGATCAGGCGGCAGTGTTGGGAGCGGCGCAGAAGCAGAGGAGGGCGTTGAAGAAGCCCGCGATGGAGGCGGGAAGTTATCTTGAGATGTTGATGCGGCAGGGCTTGGTGCAGACTAGCAAGGCAATGGGACCCTATGAAATGATGCTGTGAGCAGGATGAGCCCGGTGTACGTCAGCTGAGCCGCAATAAAAAAGACCTTGAAACACCAAGGTCTTTTGGGTGCCTGCGGATCAACTCAGCAGATGCTTGGAAATCAGCCGGGAGATTTCCACGATCGAGGTCTTGCCAGTGAACTCGAATTTCACCTTCCCCAACGACGAAAAATAAATCTCCAACTCCGAATCCAAGTCAAACGTCCCGGACGTTTCCACCGAGTACGCCACGATGTTCTTGTACGGCAATGAGGTGAAATCCTTCTTGCTGCCGGTAATCCCCTGCACGTTCACCGCGATGATGCGTTTGGTGGTGAACACGACGCCGTCGCGCATGGCCTTGTAGGCGTCGACCACTTCTTCGCCGTCCAGCAGCAGGGCCGCTACGCGTTCGGCGTATTCGTTGTTTTGCTTGAGCTTGAAGAAACCTTTGTTGTTGAAGTCGATCATGTGCCTGTCCTGGGTAAGTGGTGCCGTCGGTGTATGACGTTTTGCCTGCGGATCTGTATCTAACGCCCTGGCCTGCAAGCCCCTAGCATGACGCTCAACACGACCGCGTCGGCGAAGGATTTCACGCTGGCAGCCTAAAAAACCAGGAGCCAATCCATGCCTGATATGTCCAGCTTGCTCGCCTACGGCCTGATTTCACTCGGCATGGTACTGACTCCCGGGCCGAACATGATCTACCTGATTTCCCGCTCCATCTGCCAGGGGCGCACGGCCGGGTTGATTTCCCTGGGCGGGGTGGCGCTGGGGTTTGTGGTGTACATGGTGTGCGCGGCGCTGGGTATCACGGCGTTGGTGATGGCTGTGCCGTTTGCCTACGACGCGCTGCGGCTCGGCGGGGCGTTGTATCTGGTGTATCTGGCCTGGCAGGCGGTCAAGCCGGGTGGGCGCTCGCCATTCCAGGTGCGCGACTTGCCCAAGGACAGCCCGCGCAAGTTGGTGACCATGGGCTTGGTCACCAACTTGCTCAATCCCAAAGTGGCGGTGATGTATTTGTCGTTGCTGCCCCAGTTCATCGACCCTAATGGTCATGGCAGTGTGCTGATGCAATCCCTGGCGCTGGGCTCCCTGCAGATTGTTATCAGCGTGAGCGTCAACGCGGTGATTGCCTGCATGGCGGGTTCCATCGCGGTGTTTTTTGTCACCCGGCCAGGTTGGCAGGTGCTGCAGCGCTGGCTGATGGGGTCGGTGTTGATGGGTTTGGCGGTGCGGATGGCGGTAGAGGGGCGCAAGTAAGGCTGCTTTCAGCGCGCCATGACGTTGACAATCACATGCAGGATGAATGCTGGCCCGTAGCAAGGCTGCCCATGTTCATCTTCGATACGCCAGATTGAGGTGACGGTACTGGTCTCCCTCGGGGCTCCGAACTCCACGGTGATATGCACTGGCTGGCCGGGCAAAGTATCTGCTATCGGAATATCGTTATTCAGGCTTCGCAGATGGCTATCCATCACCACTTCCAATGGCTCCCCCGAAGCGGTTCGACGGGCGATCACGTACTCACCGTCCACTCTCACCAATCGCCGGCCGCGCCAGGGGCGAATCCCGAGGTTCTGGATCTCCCAGGTTTTCTGAAAGGTTTCACCGGGCAGCACTACGGTCTGGTCAGGCGTGGTCACGTCTGCATTGAATACGGCAATGTCAGATGGGTCGTGCAAGCCAATGGCCCGGTTGGTGATAGCCATTGAGTAAGCATCAGTTGGAGCACCGGTCAGGTCGGCAAAGTAGCGAAACAGCAGCAGCGGGGAGACACGTAGCGCTTTGGCTAATTTGATCAGGGTACGTACGGACGGATCTTTTGAAGCACCGTCCGCCAATGCATAAAGGTAGGTTCTGGAGATGCCAGCCTCCTTAGCCAGGTTAGTCAGGGGTTTTCCCAGTTCTCGGCTGCGTCGTACAACAAGCGCTCGAAGAGTATCGCCAGTTTTGATGCTCATATTTTGCAAACCCGTTTCCAGTGGAAGTCGTCATCTTGTAAGCCAAAAAGGACAACCTGCCCGCCGTCACGGTTACATAGCGATTCAGACTTTGGTCTTGCTGGCGACGTTGTGAAAGACATGGATAGGTCCCGGTTTGGTTGGCATATCCAGTGTCGCGGTTTCTCACATGCTTGCGAACCTTGTGTGTGTTGCATTCCTTTACATCTATCTGTGGATATAGCTATGAGTCCAATGAAAGCGTGCTGTGAATCCATTGCCCGATCAGGCTTTGGCATCCTGCAAATTCCTGATGCGATGTTGCAGGACTACAAAAAGATCATTGATGGCTATTCGGCCATTCCCCGGCCATCAAGGATGAGTTTTCCTTTGCCCAGGACACGGATGGTTTTTTCCCTTTTGGCGCCGAGTACTCCCTTGCCGAGGATCACCCGGACCTGTGCGAGCGGTTTTGTTACTGGCCCGCGCACGCTTCAAAAAGAACCGCTTTCGAATTCACCCGAAGTACTTTCGTTGTCGCAGTCGGCAGTTTTGAACGACAGATGAGCGAGTTGGCCCAGGGAGTTATGGATGGCATTTGCGAGGAATTTGGCGTTGCCCCCTTAGCCCCCTTTCGCGCGGCATCGTACATCCAGTTATGTGTCTATGGTCCACAGGCGAAAGACCATTCTCGTCAATATGCCCAGGATCCTCATGAAGACGGGCATATGCTTTCGTTTATCAAGCCTACCCGCGAAGGGATGGTTTTGATGAAAGGACGATCGTTGGAGCCGGTACGCCTTCTGGAGAACGAGGTCGCGGTGCTGGCGGGTTCCTTGCTGACAGAGCTCTCCGATCATGCCGTGCCTGCCGCCTACCATGCTGTACTTGCGCCCAGCAAACCGGTCGCCAGAAGCTCATTGATCTACTTTGCAAATCCCAATCCGGATCAGTTGCTGACGACCTTTTACCGCCAGAAATCCATTGACCTGGGCAGTACTGTGAATGCTCGTCATACCGGTTTCGGTAATCAACCGATTCAACTGCGCTAAATAGTCCTGGAGGGCTCGAACAGTCCATGTTTCCTCACTTCAATGCCCTTTACATCGAAGGTTTGCTCTTGGGTATCGGACTGTTCGCCGCCCCTGGCCCGAAAGACACCTTGGTGATCCGCCAAGGTGTCGGTCGCGGGCCGATCTGGGGCGTTGTCGCTATTTGCGTAATGGCCGATATTTTCCTGATCGCTTTCGGGGTCACGGGTTTAGGTTCGTTGTTGGGAAGCCGGCCTGAGGTGATGGCACTATTGCTGTTGTCCGGCGCTGCGTATCTGCTTTGGTTTGGTGGCCAACGTCTGTTGGCCTGCATCCGGGATCAGTCCATGCCGGACGCTCAAGGCGGCAACTCGCAAAGAGGGCTGTTGCGCTCGGCGGTCATACTCGGCTTTGCCAACCCTTACGCCTGGCTCGATACCGTGGTGTTGATTGGTTCCATCGGTGCCACGAAACCTGCGGGCCAACAGGCGCTGTTCGCGACAGGCGCCATGACGGCATCACTCGTGTGGTTCGTGGTGTTGGCGCTGTGCTGTCAGCGATTGACGGTATTGTTTCGCAAGCCTGCGGTCTGGCGCTGGCTGGATGCAGGGGTGGCGGTGTTGATGGTTTACCTGGCCGTTACCCTGATTACCGATTCATTGCACATCTTTCAGATAGCTCTGTAGTACGGTCAGCGGGCAGGTCAACTCATCAAGACGAGCGATGTTTTGCACATCGGTGGATAGCCTTTGCAATTCACGCCCGAGAACGCTGTCCGCTCCACCCAATGCAATCAACGCCTGGGTGATGCACTCATCGAGCTTCAACTGGATCTCGGCCAGGTTTCCCTGGCGCACCAACAACCCAAACACCTCGCGATCATAGCCCTCCATCACGGGATCATCGCGCAGCAATGGGCTGCCGTGGTCAGTCTCATGCACCAGCTTCAACGCGAACAACGCAACCGCTTCAAGCGTCAACTCCATGGTCCCGCTCCCTCCACTGCCACGCCTGGCACTTTTTTGCAGGCGAAAAAAAAGACCTTGAATTTCAAGGTCTTTCTTTAAGATGGTGCCCCGAGGGAGACTCGAACTCCCACTCCTTTCGAAAACGGATTTTGAATCCGCCGCGTCTACCAATTCCGCCATCAGGGCTCAATGGCGGCGAAGTATAGAGATGAGATTACCGTTGGTCAATCACGTTTCATGGTCTATTTTCACTATTTCCGCTAGACTTCCCGGCCCTGCTAGACGAACCCCATCATGCGCGTTGCTGACTTTACTTTTGAGCTCCCTGATTCGCTGATCGCTCGCCACCCTTTGGCCGAGCGTCGCGCCAGTCGACTGCTGACCCTGGACGGGCCCAGCGGTGCCCTCGCACACCGTCAATTCACTGATTTGCTTGAGCATTTGCGCCCAGGCGATCTGATGGTTTTCAACAATACCCGGGTGATTCCGGCGCGGCTGTTTGGCCAGAAGGCTTCCGGCGGCAAGCTGGAAATTCTGGTGGAGCGGGTGCTGGACAGCCATCGCGTGCTGGCCCATGTGCGCTCCAGCAAGTCGCCCAAACCGGGGTCGAGCATCTTGATCGAGGGCGGTGGCGAAGCCGAGATGGTGGCGCGCCACGATGCCTTGTTCGAGCTCAAGTTTGCCGAAGAAGTGTTGCCGCTGTTGGAGCGCGTCGGCCATATGCCGTTGCCTCCTTATATAGACCGCCCCGACGAAGACGCGGACCGCGAGCGCTATCAGACCGTGTACTCACAGCGCCTCGGCGCCGTCGCCGCACCGACTGCCGGGCTGCATTTCGACCAGCCACTGCTGGATGCGATTGCTGCCAAGGGCGTCGAAACCGCCTATGTGACCCTGCACGTGGGGGCCGGGACGTTTCAGCCGGTGCGTGTGGATAACATCGAAGACCACCATATGCACAGCGAATGGCTGGAGGTCAGTCAGGACGTGGTGGATGCGGTGGCGGCGTGCAAGGCGGGTGGCGGTCGAGTGGTTGCGGTGGGCACCACCAGTGTGCGTTCGCTGGAGAGTGCAGCGCGTGATGGCGTGCTCAAGCCGTTCAGTGGCGACACCGATATTTTCATTTTTCCAGGGCGACCCTTTCATGTGGTCGATTGCCTGGTCACCAACTTCCATTTGCCCGAATCCACGCTGTTGATGCTGGTGTCGGCATTTGCCGGTTACCCGGAAACCATGGCTGCCTACCAGGCCGCCATCGCTAACGAGTACCGTTTTTTCAGCTACGGTGATGCGATGTTTATCACCCGTAACCCGGCGCCGCGCGGCCCTGAGGACAACTTATGAGTCGTATGTCGTTTGAATTGCTCGCTACGGACGGCAAAGCCCGTCGTGGTCGCCTGACCTTCCCGCGTGGCACTGTGGAGACCCCGGCCTTCATGCCGGTCGGCACCTACGGCACCGTCAAAGGCATGTTGCCCCGCGACATCGTCGCCACCGGTGCCGAGATTATCCTCGGCAATACCTTCCACCTGTGGCTGCGCCCGGGCACGGAAGTGATCAAGAAGCACGGCGACCTGCATGACTTCATGAAGTGGCAAGGCCCGATCCTTACCGACTCCGGTGGTTTCCAGGTGTTCAGCTTGGGCGCCATGCGCAAGATCAAGGAAGAGGGCGTGACCTTTGCCTCGCCGGTCGACGGCGCCAAGGTGTTCATGGGCCCGGAAGAGTCGATGCAGGTACAGCGCGATCTGGGTTCGGACATCGTGATGATTTTCGACGAGTGCACGCCGTACCCGGCCGATGAAGACGTGGCGCGTATCTCCATGGAGTTGTCGCTGCGTTGGGCCCAGCGTTCGAAGAATGCCCATGGCGATAACACCGCGGCGTTGTTCGGTATTGTTCAGGGCGGCATGCATGAAAACCTGCGCAAACGCTCGCTGGAAGGCCTCGACAAGATCGGCTTCGACGGCCTGGCCATCGGCGGTTTGTCGGTGGGCGAGCCCAAGCATGAAATGATCAAGGTGCTGGATTACCTGCCGGGCCTGATGCCCGCAGACAAACCTCGTTACCTTATGGGCGTTGGCAAACCGGAAGATCTCGTAGAGGGTGTGCGCCGCGGTGTGGACATGTTCGATTGCGTGATGCCAACCCGTAATGCCCGCAATGGGCATCTGTTCATCGATACAGGCGTGCTGAAGATCCGTAACGCGTTCCATCGCCATGATGATTCGCCGCTGGATCCTACCTGTGACTGCTACACCTGCCAGAACTTCTCCCGTGCTTATCTGCACCATCTGGACAAGTGCGGGGAAATGCTGGGTAGCATGTTGAATACCATCCACAATTTGCGTCATTACCAAGTCCTGATGGCTGGTTTGCGCGAGGCTATTCAACAGGGTACATTGGCCGCCTTCGTCGATGCCTTCTATGCCAAGCGTGGCCTCCCTGTGCCGCCCTTGGACTGAGTTTTCCGACCCTAAGATTCACTATTTGCAACTGGAGTGCTAAATGAGCTTTTTTATCTCTAACGCCATGGCTGACGCCGCTGCGCCTGCTGCTGCCGGCCCTATGGGCGGTGGTTTCGAGTGGATTTTCCTGGTCGGCTTCCTGGTCATCTTCTACCTGATGATCTGGCGTCCACAGGCCAAGCGCGCCAAAGAGCAGAAAAACCTGCTGGGCAGCCTGCAAAAAGGCGACGAAGTCGTGACCACTGGCGGTATCGCCGGCAAGATCACCAAGGTCTCCGATGCTTTCGTGGTACTGGAAGTCTCCGACACCGTGGAAATGAAGTTCCAGAAGGGCGCCATCGCCGCCACGCTGCCTAAAGGCACGCTCAAAGCGATCTGAGTAACAACCTTTACCAATCGACGGGGCGCGCAAGGCGCCCCGCGTTATAAGCGGGCGGCGTGATGCTGAACAAATACCCTCTGTGGAAATACGTACTGATCCTGGCGGTGCTGGCGATCGGTTTTATTTATTCCGCTCCCAATCTCTATCCTGATGACCCGGCGATCCAGATCTCTGGCGCCAGCACTTCGCTGCAGGTCAATCAGGCTGACCTGGACCGTGCGAGCAAAGCGCTCACCGACGCGGGTATCCAGGTTAAAGCGGCAACCTTGGCGGCTGGATCCAAAGGCGGCTTGTTGCGCCTGACCAAGCAAGAAGACCAATTGCCGGCCAAAGATGTCGTACGCAAGGCCATGGGTGACGACTACGTTGTCGCGCTCAACCTGGCCCAGACCACGCCACAATGGCTGCGCAGCATTGGCGCGCACCCGATGAAGCTGGGTCTGGACTTGTCCGGCGGTGTGCACTTCCTGCTGGAAGTCGACATGGACAAGGCCCTGGACGCACGTCTGAAGGTCTACGAAGGCGACGTGAAGAGCCTCCTGCGCAAAGAGAAGCTGCGCTACCGCAGCCTGCCGCAGCTCAATGGCGCCATCCAGCTGGGCTTTGCTGACGAAGCATCCCGCGAACAGGCCCGTGCGCTGATCCGCAAGAACTTCAATGACTTCGACATCGTGCCTGCCGACCTGAACGGCCAAGCGGTACTGCGTCTGGCGATGAGCCCGGCCAAGATCGCTGAAATCCGCGAATACTCCATCAAGCAGAACCTGACCACGGTCCGTAACCGCGTCAACGAGCTGGGTGTAGCCGAGCCGATCGTGCAGCGCCAGGGCGCCAACCGCATCGTGGTTGAGCTGCCAGGCGTACAGGACACCGCTGAAGCCAAGCGTATCCTCGGCAAGACCGCCAACCTGGAGTTCCGTCTCGCGGCAGACCCAGGCGCTACGCGTGCCACTTCCGAAGAATTCGAATTCCGTGAAGGCAACCGTCCTCCAGCGCTGATCGAGCGTGGCTTGATCATCACCGGTGACCAGGTGACCGACGCCAAGGCCGGTTTCGGCGAGCACGGCACGCCTGAAGTGAACATCCGTCTGGATGGTCATGGTGGCGAACTGATGAGCCGCGCCACGCGCAGCAACGTTGGTCGCAGCATGGCGGTGATCTTCATCGAGCAGCGCCCGGTGACCACCTACACCAAGCAAATGGTCAATGGCGTCGAGAAAGACGTGCCGGTGCAGACCTTCAAGGAAGAGAAGAAGATCATCAGCCTGGCGACCATCCAGTCGCCGCTGGGTGCTCAGTTCCGTATCACTGGCCTGAACGGCCAGGGCGAGTCTTCCGAGCTGGCGTTGCTGCTGCGTGCCGGTGGCCTGGCTGCACCGATGTACTTCGCTGAAGAGCGTACCATCGGCCCGAGCCTGGGTGCCGACAACATCACCAAAGGTGTCGATGCGGCGCTGTGGGGTATGTTGTTCGTGTCGCTGTTCATCATCGCCATCTACCGCTTCTTTGGTGTGATCGCCACTGTCGCCCTGGCGGGCAACATGGTGATGCTGCTGGCGTTGATGTCGTTGCTGGGCGCCACACTGACCCTGCCAGGTATCGCCGGTATCGTACTCACCATGGGTATGGCGGTGGACGCCAACGTGCTGATCTTCTCGCGGATTCGTGAAGAGATCGCCGCCGGCATGACCGTGCAGCGTGCAATCAACGAAGGCTTCGGCCGGGCATTTACCGCGATCCTCGACTCCAACCTGACCACACTGTTGGTCGGCGGGATTCTCTTCGCCATGGGCACAGGCCCGGTGAAAGGTTTTGCGGTGACCATGTCCCTCGGGATCTTTACCTCGATGTTCACGGCCATCATGGTGACCCGCGCAATGGTCAACCTGATCTTTGGCGGGCGTGACTTCAAGAAGTTGTGGATTTAAGGGGCTGCCATGTTACGTACAATCAACTTCATGGGCGTTCGCAATATTGCGTTCGGCGTCACCGTGCTCCTTACCGTTCTGGCGTTGTTCAGCTGGTTCCATAAGGGCCTGAACTACGGCCTGGACTTCACCGGCGGTACGCTCATCGAGCTGACCTACGAGAAGCCGGCCGACGTTACCCTGGTGCGCAGCGAGCTGGTCAAGGCCGGCTATCACGAAGCCGTGGTGCAGAGCTTTGGTGCCACCACCGACCTGCTGGTGCGCATGCCTGGCGAAGACCCGCAACTGGGTCACCAGGTAGCCGAGGCCTTGCAGAAGGTGGGCGGCGATAACCCGGCGTCGGTCAAGCGCGTCGAGTTCGTCGGCCCGCAAGTGGGTGAAGAACTGCGCGATCAGGGCGGCCTCGGCATGCTGATGGCGCTGGTCGGCATCATGATCTACCTGGCATTCCGCTTTCAGTGGAAGTTCGGTGTCGGCGCCATTGTGTCGCTGATCCACGACGTGATCGTGACCGTGGGTATCCTGGCCTACTTCCAGATCACCTTCGATCTGACCGTATTGGCAGCTGTGCTGGCGATCATTGGTTATTCGCTCAACGACACCATCGTGGTCTTCGACCGGGTTCGTGAGAACTTCCGGGTGCTGCGCAAGGCGACGTTGATCGAGAACATCAACATCTCCACCACGCAGACCCTGCTGCGGACCATGGCGACGTCGATCTCCACCTTGCTGGCGATTGCTGCGCTGATGATCTTCGGTGGCGATAACCTGTGGGGCTTCTCCCTGGCGCTGTTTATCGGCGTTCTGGCGGGTACTTACTCGTCGATCTACATCGCCAACGTGGTGCTGATCTGGCTGAACCTCAACAGCGAAGACTTGATCCCTCCTGCCGCTACCGACAAGGAGGTCGACGACCGTCCTTGATGGGCGTTTGTTGATCCGCTGTTACAAGAAAGGCGCGAGTATTGAACTCGCGCCTTTTTTTTTGCTCCAAGGCTGGGTATAGCGCGGATCTTTCGGTCCGCTTGTGATGGTCAGGAGGTTCATGTGAACAAGTCGTTGCTGGTTGGTGCGGTATTGGGTGCTGTCGGTGTGACTGCCGGAGGCGCTGTTGCCACCTACAGCCTGGTAAAAAGCGGCCCTGAGTATGCGCAAGTACTGGCGGTACAGCCGGTGAAAACCCAGATCAAAACCCCGCGTGAGGTCTGCAAGGACGTCACCGTGACCCGACAGCGTCCGGTGCAGGACCAACATCAAATCGCCGGTACCGTGGTGGGCGCCCTTGCGGGTGGCCTGCTGGGCAACCAGATTGGTGGCGGTAACGGTAAGAAGCTGGCCACCGTGGCCGGTGCTGTCGGTGGCGGTTATGCCGGTAACAAGGTTCAGGAAGGCATGCAGAACCGCGATACCTACACCACCACACAAACTCGCTGTAACACCGTTAACGACATCAGCGACAAGGTGGTCGGTTATGACGTGCGTTACAACCTGGATGGCAAGGAAGGTACCGTGCGTATGGAGCGTGACCCTGGCAGCCAGATTCCGGTGGATAAGGAAGGTCGTTTGATCCTAGGTCAGAACCAGCAGTAATCCCAAGCCTTGCAAGGTTCAAGTGTGGGAGCTGGCTTGCCTGCGATGGCGGTGGGTCAGTAACCCGTGAGTTGGCTGGCAGGCTGTTATCGCAGGCAAGCCAGCTCCCACATTGGCTTGTATTGAGTCAGTTGGAATTGGTTTTTTGCTAAATCCCAGGCATAAAAAAAGCACCCCGAGGGGTGCTTTTTTTGTGCTCGCTCGCTTAGCGCTTCAGCGAAGCCGGCAGGTGCGGCTGGATCGCCGTCAGTACTGCCTTGAAGCATTTGGTGTTGCCAGCCACGACGTGGCCTTTCTCCAGGAAGTCATGACCACCGGTGAAGTCGCTCACCAGGCCGCCTGCTTCCTGAATCAGCAGGGCGCCTGCTGCCATGTCCCACTCGGACAGGCCCGACTCCCAGAACGCATCAAAGCGACCGGCGGCTACATACGCCAGGTCCAGGCTGGCTGCACCGGCGCGGCGGATGCCGGCGGTCTGGCCAACCAGGGCGCGGAACATGCCCAGGTAGTTTTCCAGATTGTCCATCTGGTCGTCACGGAATGGGAAGCCGGTACCCAGCAGAGCGCCTTCCAGGCTAGTGCGGCCGCTGACACGCAGGCGACGACCGTTCAGTTGGGCGCCACGACCACGGCTGGCGGTGAATTCTTCCTGGCGAACCGGGTCCAGCACAACGGCGTGTTCCAGGCGGCCACGGTATTTGCAGGCGATGCTCACGGCAAAGTGCGGGATGCCGCGCAGGAAGTTGGTGGTGCCATCCAGTGGGTCGATGATCCACAGGTAGTCTTCGCCTTCGCCACTGCCTTTGTGCAGGCCGGTTTCTTCACCGAGGATGCCGTGGGTAGGGTAGGCCTTGCGCAGGGCGTCGATGATTTTCTGTTCGGCGGCGCGATCCACCTCGGATACATAATCCTTGGCGTCTTTTTCGTCGACCTTGATGGTATCCAGGCGCTCGATGGAGCGGAAGATCAATTCACTGGCGCTGCGGGCGGCGCGCAGCGCGATATTCAGCATGGGCTGCATGGATAGGTCACCTAAGGTTGTTAAAGAAAGCCGAGCATTCTAGCAGAAACTTTCCTCAGGTGAAGGACGACGTTCGCTTTCATGGCATAACCTTAGGCGGTTCTGTAAGATTTGCTCCCCTTTCCCGTGTCCGAGAGCGCCTCCCTTGCTGCAAAACATTCGTGTCGTCTTGGTCAATACCAGTCATCCCGGCAACATCGGCGGGGTGGCGCGAGCCATGAAAAACATGGGGCTGACGCGCCTGGTGCTGGTCGAACCGCGGGTATTCCCGCACCACGAGGCGGATGCCCGTGCGTCCGGCGCCAATGACTTGCTTGAAAATGCCCAAGTCGTCGCCACCTTGGAGGATGCCTTGGTCGGCTGCAATCTGGTGCTCGGCACCAGCGCCCGTGACCGGCGTATCCCTTGGCCGCTGCTGGATCCGCGTGAATGCGGCACCAAAGTGGTGGAAGAGGCTGCTGGCGGTGCTGAAATCGCCTTGGTATTCGGCCGTGAAGACTCCGGCCTGACCAACGAAGAGCTGCAGCGATGTCATTACCACGTGCATATTCCCTCAGACCCTGAGTTCAGCTCGCTGAACCTCGGGGCTGCGGTGCAGGTGCTGACTTATGAAGTGCGCATGGCCTGGCTGGCCGCTGCCGGCCAGCCGAGCAAGGTGGAAAAGGAAGAGGTTGCATCGACCAAAAGTGGTGAGTTGGCCACCATGGACGAGCTGGAACGGTTCTATGAGCACCTGGAGCAAACCCTGGTCGCCATCGAATTCCTCGACCCTGAAAAGCCACGGCACTTGATGGCGCGCCTGCGCCGCTTGTACGGCCGCAGCTCGGTGAGCCGGGCTGAAATGAACATATTGCGTGGCATCCTCACGGAAACCCAGAAAGCGGCCCGTGGTGAGCTTCTTAAGCGGAAGGATTAAAAATGTTCGAGCGTTTGCGAGAAGATATCCAGAGTGTTTTCCACCGTGACCCGGCGGCGCGCAATGCCTTTGAAGTGCTGACCTGCTACCCGGGCATGCACGCGATCTGGATCCACCGCCTGTCCGGCGCCCTGTGGGGCATGGGCTGGAAATGGCTGGCGCGGCTGGTATCGAACTTCGGGCGCTGGTTAACCGGTATCGAGATCCACCCGGGTGCCAAGGTGGGCCGTCGGTTCTTTATCGATCACGGCATGGGCATCGTGATTGGCGAGACAGCCGAGATCGGCGATGACGTCACCCTCTATCAAGGCGTGACCCTGGGCGGCACCACCTGGAATAAGGGTAAGCGTCACCCAACGCTGGGCGATGGGGTGGTAGTAGGGGCGGGCGCCAAGGTGCTCGGGCCGTTTACCGTGGGTGCCGGCGCGAAGGTTGGCTCCAACGCGGTAGTGACCAAGGCTGTGCCGCCGGGTGCCACGGTTGTGGGTATTCCAGGCCGCATCATCGTCAAGCCGCAAGACGGTGATGGGCAAGAGGCCAAGCGCAAGGCGATGGCCGAAAAGATTGGTTTCGATGCCTATGGCGTTAGTGAAGACATGCCCGATCCAGTGGCTCGTGCTATTGGTCAATTGCTTGATCATCTGCAGGCGGTGGATGGCAAACTGGAGGGCATGTGCGGGGCGCTGAAGGAGCTGGGCAGCCCGTACTGCGCCAAAGACCTGCCTGAACTGCGTGAAGAAGATTTTGCTGAAATCAAGGACGAGGCCGCTACCACCAAGGCAGGCTGAATGCGGTCTCTTGTGGGAGCTGGCTTGCCTGCGATAGCTGTCTATCAGCTTGCTTATAGGTTGCTGGCCCACCGCAATCGCAGGCAAGCCAGCTCCCACATTTGATCTCCATTGGCTCGGTGGTCTTGCAACAGGCCTGGTTGCGCTGTTCGATCCCACCCCATCCTGCTATGATTCGCGCGCCCTTTTTACGGGTATTCCTGACTAAAGTACTAGGTCTTATAGTTGACTTAAATACTCGGGAATCGCATACTTGCTCCCATTCTGAAACACCTTGGTACTTGTCCATGAGACTGACTACAAAAGGCCGATACGCGGTGACCGCCATGCTCGACTTGGCCTTGCACGCGCAAACTGGGCCGGTGTCCCTGGCCGATATCTCCGAGCGCCAAGGCATTTCCCTGTCCTATCTCGAGCAGTTGTTCGCCAAATTGCGCCGTAGCAATCTGGTTTCCAGCGTTCGCGGTCCGGGTGGTGGCTATCAGTTGTCCCGCGACATGCAGGGCATTCAGGTGGCCCAGGTGATCGACGCGGTCAACGAATCCGTCGATGCCACCAAATGCCAGGGTTTGGGTGACTGCCATGCCGGTGACACCTGCCTGACGCACCACTTGTGGTGTGACTTGAGCCTGCAGATCCATGAGTTTTTGAGTGGTATCAGCTTGGCTGATCTTGTGACTCGCCGTGAGGTGCAAGAAGTAGCCCAGCGTCAGGACCAGCGCCGTTGCAACACCAAGGCGCCGCGTCTGGACAAGATTGAAGCGTCCGCCGTCGAGTGACAGCCGAAGAGCTAACGGCACGCCAGCCAGCCTGATTTAGGAGAAAGTCCATGAAATTGCCGATTTACCTTGATTACTCAGCGACCACCCCGGTTGATCCGCGTGTCGCGCAAAAAATGAGCGAATGCCTGCTGGTCGACGGAAACTTCGGCAACCCGGCCTCCCGTTCCCACGTATTCGGCTGGAAAGCCGAGGAAGCGGTCGAGAACGCTCGTCGCCAAGTCGCTGACCTGGTCAATGCCGACCCGCGCGAAATCGTCTGGACCTCTGGTGCCACCGAGTCCGACAACCTGGCTATCAAGGGCGCGGCGCATTTCTACGCGACCAAAGGCAAGCACCTGATCACCACCAAGATTGAGCACAAGGCTGTCCTGGACACCATGCGCCA
This sequence comes from Pseudomonas sp. KT_2_4, assembly GCF_041410225.1. Taxonomy (NCBI): domain Bacteria; kingdom Pseudomonadati; phylum Pseudomonadota; class Gammaproteobacteria; order Pseudomonadales; family Pseudomonadaceae; genus Pseudomonas; species Pseudomonas sp. KT_2_4. Next base: position 2,699,331 of record NZ_CP166962.1, on the reverse strand, counting down.
ACTGGAGCGTGAAGGTTTCGAGGTTACCTACCTTGAGCCAACCACCGACGGTATCGTCACCCCGGCCATGATCGAAGCCGCGATGCGTGAAGACACCATCCTGGTTTCGGTGATCCACGTGAACAACGAAATCGGCACTATCAACGACATCGCCGCCATCGGCGAGCTGACTCGCTCCAAGGGCGTGTTGCTCCACGTCGACGCTGCTCAGTCCACTGGCAAGGTCGATATCGACCTGTCCAAGCTGAAAGTCGACCTGATGTCGTTCTCGGCCCACAAGACTTACGGCCCTAAAGGCATCGGTGCTCTCTACGTAAGCCGCAAGCCGCGCGTACGTATCGAGGCCACCATGCATGGCGGCGGTCACGAGCGCGGCATGCGTTCGGGCACCCTGGCGACCCACCAGATCGTCGGCATGGGCGAAGCTTTCCGTGTGGCCAAGGAAGACATGGCTGCCGAAAACGTGCGCATCAAGGCCCTGAGCGATCGCTTCTACAAGCAGGTCGAAAACCTTGAAGAGCTGTACATCAACGGCAGCATGACCGCTCGTGTACCGCACAACCTGAATTTGAGCTTCAACTACGTCGAAGGCGAGTCGCTGATCATGGCGCTCAAGGACCTGGCGGTATCGTCCGGTTCGGCCTGCACCTCGGCGTCCCTTGAGCCTTCGTACGTACTGCGCGCCCTGGGCCGCAACGACGAACTGGCCCACAGCTCGATCCGCTTTACGTTCGGCCGCTTCACCACCGAAGAGCAAGTCGACTACGCCGCGCAGAAGGTCTGCGAAGCCGTCAACAAGCTGCGCGTTCTGTCGCCACTGTGGGACATGTACAAAGACGGTGTCGATATTTCCAAGATCGAGTGGGCGGCACACTAACTATAGAAGCCGCCACCCAAGCTCTGTAGGAACGTGGCGGAAAACGCAGGCGTTTCTACAGGGTTCCAGAGCGGCCCTGATGAGTGAGGATTCAGTACCATGGCTTACAGCGAAAAGGTCATCGACCACTACGAAAACCCGCGCAACGTCGGCAAGATGAACGCGGAAGATCCAGATGTCGGCACCGGCATGGTCGGCGCCCCGGCGTGCGGCGATGTAATGCGCCTGCAGATCAAGGTCAATGATGCTGGTGTTATCGAAGACGCCAAATTCAAGACTTACGGCTGCGGTTCGGCCATCGCCTCCAGCTCCCTGGCGACCGAATGGATGAAAGGCAAGACCCTGGATGAGGCTGTCACCATCAGCAACACCCAGCTGGCCGAAGAACTGGCGTTGCCGCCAGTGAAAATCCACTGCTCCGTACTCGCTGAAGATGCCATCAAGGCAGCTGTTCGCGACTACAAGCAGAAGAAAGGCTTGATCTAAGCATTTGGCGACGAGTAAGGAGTCAACGATGGCTATCAGCATGACAGAAGCGGCTGCGCAGCACATTCGCCGCTCCCTGAATGGGCGCGGTAAAGGTGAGGGGATTCGTCTGGGTGTACGCACCACGGGCTGTTCCGGCCTTGCCTACGTGCTGGAGTTTGTCGACGAGGTGGTTGAAGAGGATCAAGTGTTCGAAAGTCACGGCGAGAAAGTGATCATCGACCCCAAGAGCCTGACCTACCTGGACGGCACCGAACTCGATTTCGTCAAGGAAGGGTTGAACGAAGGTTTCAAGTTCAACAACCCTAACGTGCGCGGTGAATGTGGCTGCGGCGAAAGCTTCAACATCTGAGGCTACTCGTGGGTACTCCTTGTCATTTCGCTTTATTCGAGCTGCAGCCGAGCTTTCGGCTGGACCTTGAGCAGCTCGCCACGCGCTACCGTGAATTGGCGCGTGGGGTGCATCCGGACCGCTTCGCTGACGCTTCCGAGCGTGAGCAGCGCTTGGCCCTTGAGCAATCGGCCAGCCTCAACGAAGCCTATCAGACGCTCAAAAGCCCCCCCAAACGCGCGCGCTATTTGCTGGCGATGAAGGGAGGTGAGTTGCCGATGGAGGTCACCGTGCATGATCCGGACTTCCTGATGCAGCAGATGCAATGGCGTGAAGAACTCGAAGAACTGCAGGACGAAGCCGATGTGGCGGGTGTCGCGGTCTTCAAGCGTCGTCTGAAAACCGCCCAGGATGAGCTCAACGAAAGCTTCGCAGCCTGTTGGGATGATGCGGCGCAACGCGAACAGGCCGAGCGCCTGATGCGGCGCATGCAGTTTCTCGACAAGCTCACCTACGAAGTGCGCCAGCTAGAAGAGCGCCTCGACGATTAACCCAGTGCTGCCCGTGATGCACGCCTGATAGACAGATAAGACCTGATTACCATGGCTCTACTGCAAATCGCCGAACCCGGCCAAAGCCCTCAACCGCACCAGCGTCGCCTGGCGGTCGGGATTGACCTGGGCACCACCAATTCCCTGGTTGCTGCCTTGCGCAGCGGCCTGTCCGAGCCACTGCCTGACGCCGATGGGCAGGTGATCCTGCCGTCCGCTGTGCGTTATCACGCAGATCGCACTGAAGTGGGCGAGTCGGCCAAGCTCGCCGCGTCCGCAGACCCCTTGAACACGGTGTTGTCGGTCAAGCGCTTGATGGGTCGTGGGTTGTCCGACGTCAAGCAATTGGGTGACCAACTGCCGTACCGCTTTGTCGGCGGCGAGTCCCATATGCCGTTCATCGACACCGTCCAGGGGCCCAAGAGCCCGGTCGAAGTGTCGGCCGATATTCTCAAGGTGCTGCGCCAGCGTGCGGAAAATACCTTGGGTGGTGAGCTGGTAGGGGCGGTTATCACCGTTCCGGCGTATTTCGATGACGCCCAGCGTCAAGCCACCAAGGACGCGGCGAAACTTGCCGGCCTGAACGTGCTGCGCTTGCTCAACGAGCCGACTGCGGCAGCTGTGGCCTACGGCCTCGATCAGCACGCTGAAGGCCTGGTCGCTATTTATGACCTGGGCGGCGGTACCTTCGATATTTCGATCCTGCGCCTGACCGGCGGTGTGTTCGAAGTGCTCGCGACCGGCGGCGACAGCGCCCTGGGTGGCGATGATTTTGATCACGCCATTGCTGGCTGGATCATCAGCAGTGCCGGCTTGTCGGCTGATCTGGACCCAGGCGCGCAGCGCAACCTGCTGCAAACTGCCTGCGCGGCCAAAGAGGCGCTGACTGACGCTGCTTCTGTTGACGTTTGCTACGGTAATTGGTCGGCCCCACTGACTCGCGAAGCCTTTGATGCGCTGATCGAGCCGATGGTCGCCCGCAGCCTCAAGGCCTGCCGTCGTGCTGTGCGTGATTCCGGTATCGAGTTGGAGGACGTTGGCGCAGTGGTCATGGTGGGCGGTTCCACCCGCGTTCCGCGCGTGCGTGAAGCGGTAGCCGAAGCCTTTGGGCGCCAACCACTGACCGAAATCGACCCGGATCAAGTCGTCGCCATCGGCGCTGCCATCCAGGCCGATACCCTGGCTGGTAACAAGCGTGATGGCGGCGAATTGCTGTTGCTCGACGTGATTCCGCTGTCGCTAGGCCTGGAAACCATGGGCGGCCTGATGGAGAAGGTGATTCCGCGTAACACCACCATCCCCGTCGCGCGCGCCCAGGACTTCACCACCTACAAAGACGGTCAGACAGCCATGATGATTCATGTGCTGCAAGGTGAGCGCGAGCTGATCAGCGACTGCCGTTCCCTGGCGCGCTTTGAATTGCGTGGCATTCCGGCGATGGTCGCGGGCGCGGCGAAAATTCGCGTGACCTTCCAGGTCGATGCCGATGGCCTGCTCAGTGTCGCTGCGCGCGAACTGGCGTCTGGCGTTGAAGCCAGCATCCAGGTCAAGCCGTCCTACGGCCTCACCGATGGCGAAATCGCCAAGATGCTCAAGGATTCATTCCAGTATGCCGGTGACGACAAGGTCGCCCGCGTATTGCGCGAGCAACAAGTGGATGCCCAGCGCCTGCTCGAAGCGGTGCAGGGCGCCCTTGAAGCCGACGGCGAGCGCTTGCTGGATGCCGAAGAGCGCATGGTCATTGACCTGCAAATGCAGGAACTGGCCGAACTGATGAAAGGCAACGATGGTTACGCCATCGAGCAACAGACCAAGCGCCTGTCGCAAGTCACTGATGCCTTTGCTGCCCGCCGTATGGATCAGACGGTTAAAGCCGCGCTGGCGGGCCGCAACCTGAATGAAATTGAGGAATAACTGATGCCGCAGGTCACTTTTCTACCGCACGCCGAACATTGCCCTGACGGCATGGTCGTGGAGGCTGAGACCGGCAAGTCCCTGCTTGACGTCGCCCATGACAACCACATCGAGATCGAAAGTGCTTGTGGCGGCGTGAATGCCTGCACCACGTGTCACTGCATCATTCGTAAAGGTTTCGACAGCCTCAATGAGGCTGACGACCTGGAAGAAGACTATCTTGATCGGGCGTGGGGCCTGGAGCCGACGTCGCGCCTGAGTTGTCAGGCGAAAGTGGGGACTGAAGACCTCACCGTCGAAATCCCGAAATATTCGCTCAACCATGCAGCCGAAGCGCCGCATTGATTCAAGGAAATGTCATGAGCCTGAAATGGGTTGATGTACAAGAAATCGCTATACAACTTGCGCAAGCTCATCCTGAGGTCAATCCTCTTACCGTGAACTTCGTCAAGCTGCGCGACCTCGTAATGGCACTGCCGGATTTTGACGACATCCCTGACCGGGGTGGCGAAAAGGTCCTTGAGGCGATTCAAGGCCTGTGGATCGAAGAAGCAGACTGAGCCGCCTTTTTACGCAGTTAGGCAATACCCGATAACCCGCGTATAATTCGCGGGTTTAATTTTTCGTAAATTACCGTTTCTGGAGTTACACCATGGCTGTTCAACGTACTTTCTCCATCATCAAGCCTGACGCTGTTGCAAAAAACGTCATCGGCGAGATCACCACTCGTTTCGAAAAAGCCGGCCTGAAGGTTGTAGCTTCGAAACTCAAGCAACTGTCCAAGGCTGAAGCTGAAGGCTTCTACGCTGAGCACAGCGCTCGTGGCTTCTTCGGCGACCTGGTTGCCTTCATGATCTCCGGTCCTGTTGTTGTTCAGGTTCTGGAAGGCGAAAACGCTATCGCTCTGAACCGTGAGCTGATGGGCGCTACCAACCCTAAAGAAGCAGCTGCCGGCACCATCCGTGCTGACTTCGCTGAGTCCATCGACGCCAACGCTGTACACGGCTCGGACTCCGAAGCTGCCGCTGCTCGCGAAATCTCGTACTTTTTCGCTGCTACTGAAGTAACCGCTCGCTAAGCATCGGCTTAAAGAGTGAGGGTGAATCCATGACTACATCGACTGTTAAAACCAACCTGCTGGGTCTGACTCAGCCGGAAATGGAGAAATTCTTCGACTCAATCGGGGAGAAGCGTTTCCGTGCCGGTCAGGTAATGAAGTGGATTCACCACTTTGGCGTCGACGATTTCGACGCCATGACGAACGTCAGCAAGGCCCTGCGCGACAAGCTCAAGGCCATTGCCGAGGTGCGTGGTCCCGAAGTGGTCAGCGAGGACATTTCCAGCGACGGTACCCGTAAATGGGTGGTGCGCGTGGCGTCCGGTAGCTGTGTCGAGACCGTGTACATTCCCCAGGGCAAGCGCGGCACTTTGTGCGTTTCGTCCCAGGCAGGCTGTGCCCTGGACTGCAGTTTCTGCTCCACCGGCAAGCAAGGCTTCAATAGCAACCTCACCGCCGCCGAAGTCATCGGCCAAGTGTGGATTGCCAACAAATCCTTTGGCAGCGTCCCGGCGACCGTCGACCGTGCCATCACCAACGTGGTGATGATGGGCATGGGTGAGCCGCTGCTGAATTTCGACAACGTGATTGCGGCCATGCATTTGATGATGGACGACCTGGGCTACGGCATCTCCAAGCGCCGCGTGACCCTGTCGACCTCCGGCGTGGTACCGATGATCGATGAGCTGGCCAAGCACATCGACGTCTCCCTCGCGTTGTCGCTGCACGCACCTAATGACGCATTGCGTAACCAATTGGTGCCGATCAACAAGAAGTATCCGCTTAAGATGCTGCTCGAATCGTGCCAGCGTTATATGGCGACCCTGGGTGAGAAGCGTGTGCTGACCATTGAGTACACCATGCTCAAGGACGTCAACGACAAGCTGGAGCACGCGGTCGAGATGATCGAATTGCTCAAGGACACCCCGTGCAAGATCAACTTGATCCCGTTCAACCCGTTTCCTCATTCTGGTTACGAGCGGCCGAGCAACAACGCCATCCGTCGTTTCCAGGATCAACTGCACCAGGCCGGCTATAACGTCACTGTGCGAACCACTCGTGGTGAAGACATCGATGCCGCCTGTGGCCAATTGGTAGGGCAGGTGATGGACCGCACCCGCCGCAGTGAACGTTATATCGCCGTGCGCGAACTTAACGCCGCTGAAGATTTGCCGCAAATCGCTGTGAATCGAATCTGAGAGGATCTCTATGCCCTTGCGCCTTGCGCTGCTTTTACTGTTTACCGGCCTCGTGGCCGGTTGCGTTTCATCGGGCCATGACAGCCCGTTGCGCACTGATAAAGGCCGTGATGAGGCGCGGGTTGCCTATGTGCAACTGGGTTTGGGGTACCTGCGCCAAGGCATGAGCGAGCAGGCCAAGGTGCCGTTGAAAAAGGCCCTTGAGCTGGACGCTGATGATGCCGATGCCAATGCCGCGCTGGCCCTGGTGTTTCAGGCTCAGGCCGAGCCCGAGCTGGCCGACCGCTATTTTCACAAGGCCCTGGCCTCCCGCCCTGCCGATCCGCGGCTGCTGAATAACTACGGCAGTTTCCTGTTCGAGCAGAAACGGTATGACCTGGCGTCACGTTATTTCCAGCAAGCCGCCACCGATACTCTCTACCCGCAGCGTTCGCGGGTGTTCGAGAACCTTGGTGTGACCTCGATGCGCCTCGGCCAGCGCGACAGCGCCCGCCAGCAGTTGGAAAAAGCCCTGCACCTGAACAGTCGCCAGCCACGGGCATTGCTCGAAATGGCTGAGTTGTCTTACGAAGACAGGCATTATGTGCCAGCACGTGACTATTACGAGCGTTTTAGCCTGCTCAGCGGGCAAAATGCACGTAGTCTATTGCTCGGTGTGCGCCTGGCGACGGTTCATGAAGAACACGACACGGCCGCACGTTTTGGCCAGCAACTCGAACGACTCTATCCCGGTACGCCGGAATATCAGCAATACCTGTCGGAGCAATGATGAAAGCCGCGCACCCGGAAGATGTAGCAGCTAATCGCGTCAACCCAGGCGAAACCTTGCGCCAGGCCCGCGAAAGCAATGGTTGGTCGCTGGCGGAAGTGGCCCTCAAGCTCAATTTGACCAGCACCTCCCTGGCCAACCTGGAAGCCGGCGCGTTCGATAAGCTGCCTGGGCATACCTTTGCCCGCGGCTATATCCGCGCCTACGCCAAATTGTTGGGTATCGACCAGGCCGTACTGGTGCAGGAATTCGACCAGTTCACCGGTACCGATGCACAGGGCAGTAATGTCCATGGCCTTGGGCGCATCGAAGAGCCAACGCGGGTTTCCCACACGATTTTGCGGATTGTCAGCCTGTTGTTGCTGGTTGCCGTGGTCGGCGGCGGTTTCGTCTGGTGGCAAGACCAAGCCTCCCTGCGCAGCAAAGACCTGACCAGCAACGCCATGGAGCACGTCGAAGTCGAAAGCGCCGATGGCACCACCCAGATTCATCCGCTGGACGAGCCGGAAGACCAGGCCGTGGTAGAAGGGCAAGCCGCGCCGCAAGCGCCGGCCACTGCCGAACAGCCCACGCCAGATGCTGGCGTGGACCCTGCTGCGGTACCGGCTCCGGCTGTTCCGACCGCTCCCGCAGCACCCGTGGCACAGGCTCCGGCGGCTCCTGCACCTGCGACCCCTGCGCCAGCCGCACCCGCAGCGCCGGCGATGTCGCCTCCCACCACTCCGGCGTTGATCGCCGGTGACGGGCGCGTACAAATTACCTTCATCGCTGACTGCTGGACGCAAGTTACCGATGGCAACGGCAAAGTGCTGTTCAGCGGTTTGAAGCGTAAGGGCGATACGCTTGACCAGGGCGGCAAGCCTCCTTTGACGCTGCGTCTGGGCTTCGCCCGTGGCGCGCAAGTGGCCTACAACGGCCAGCCTGTAGACGTGGCGCCGTTCACCAGTGGCGAGACCGCTCGCCTCAAGTTGGGACAATAGTCATGCACGGCGAATCTCCAATCAAACGTCGCGTATCTCGCAAGATATGGGTCGGCTCGGTGCCGGTGGGTGGCGATGCCCCTATCGCAGTGCAGAGCATGACCAACAGCGACACCAACGATGTAGCGGCCACCGTGGCCCAGATCAACCGTCTGGAAGCGGCCGGTGTGGACATCGTGCGAGTTTCCGTACCAGACATGGACGCAGCCGAGGCCTTTGGTCGTATCAAGCAGTTGGTCAAGGTACCGCTGGTTGCCGACATTCACTTCGACTACAAGATCGCGTTGCGCGTGGCCGAACTGGGTGTGGACTGTCTGCGTATCAACCCCGGCAACATCGGGCGTGAAGACCGCGTGCGTGCTGTGGTGGACGCTGCCCGTGATCGCGGTATTCCGATCCGCATCGGCGTCAACGCCGGCTCCCTGGAAAAAGACCTGCAAAAGAAATACGGCGAGCCCACTCCGGCAGCGCTGGTCGAGTCGGCCCTGCGCCACGTTGAACACCTTGAACGTCTGAATTTCCAGGACTTCAAGGTCAGCGTAAAAGCTTCCGACGTGTTTATGGCGGTAGAAGCCTATCGCCTGCTGGCCAAGGAAATCGTGCAGCCGCTGCACTTGGGTATCACCGAAGCTGGCGGTTTGCGCTCAGGCACAGTGAAATCTGCGGTGGGTCTCGGTATGCTGCTCGCCGAAGGGATTGGCGATACTATCCGCATCTCCCTGGCGGCAGACCCCGTTGAGGAAGTGAAGGTCGGTTACGACATTCTAAAATCCCTGCGTTTGCGTTCCCGTGGTATCAACTTCATTGCCTGCCCGAGCTGCTCGCGGCAGAACTTCGACGTGGTGAAAACCATGAACGACCTGGAGTTGCGCCTCGAAGACCTGCTGGTGCCGCTGGATGTCGCAGTGATTGGTTGTGTGGTCAATGGGCCGGGCGAGGCCAAAGAGGCTCATGTGGGCCTGACCGGTGGTACACCAAACCTGATTTACATCGACGGCAAGCCGTCGCAGAAGCTAACGAATGACAATCTGGTGGACGAGCTGGAAAAGCTGATCCGCGAGAAAGCGGCCGAGAAGGTCGCCGCTGACGCAGCGCTGATCGCTCGCGGCTGATTGAACGAATTTAAGGATCTGATGTGAGCAAGTCTCTGCAAGCCATTCGTGGCATGAACGACATCCTGCCGGAGCAGACGCCACTGTGGCGCTACTTCGAGAGCACTGTCGCGCGCCTGCTGGATAACTACGGTTACAAGCAGATCCGTATGCCGATCGTCGAGTTCACCGAGCTGTTCAAACGCTCCATCGGTGAAGTGACCGACATCGTCGAAAAAGAGATGTACACCTTCGAAGACCGCAACGGCGACTCCCTGACCCTGCGTCCGGAAGGCACGGCCGCGTGCGTGCGTGCCGTACTGGAACATGGCATCACCGGTGGTGGCCAGACCCAGAAGCTCTGGTACATCGGCCCGATGTTCCGCCACGAGCGCCCGCAGAAAGGCCGTTACCGCCAGTTCCACCAGATCGGTTGCGAAGTTTTCAACCTGGACGGCCCGGACATCGACGCCGAGCTGATCGTGCTGACCTGGCGCCTATGGGGCCAACTGGGCATCCGCGATGCGGTCAAGCTTGAACTCAACAGCCTGGGCACCAGCGAGTCCCGGGGTCGCTATCGCGAAGCCCTGGTCGAATATCTGTCGGCCCACCTGGACAAGCTGGACGAAGACAGCCAACGCCGTCTGAAGACCAACCCGTTGCGCGTGCTGGATACCAAGAACGCCGACACCCAGGCCGTGCTGGTCGATGCGCCGAAAATGGCTGATTACCTGGACGACGAGTCCCGCGTGCATTTCGAGGGCCTCAAGGCTCGTCTGGATGCAGCCGGTATTCCCTACGTGATCAACCCCAAGCTGGTGCGTGGCCTCGACTACTACAGCAAGACCGTGTTCGAGTGGGTCACCGACAAGCTCGGCGCCCAGGGCACCGTGTGTGCCGGTGGTCGCTACGACGGCCTGGTCGAGCAAATGGGCGGCAAGCCGACCCCCGGCGTAGGCTTTGCCATGGGCATCGAGCGGCTGATCCTGCTGCTGGAAACCTTGGAGCAGGTTCCGGAAGAGATTTCCCGTCAGGTGGACGTGTACCTGTGCGCTTTCGGCGAGGCTGCCGAACTGGCGGCCCTGGCTTTGAGCGAAAAAGTACGTGACCAACTGCCCAACCTGCGCCTGCAGATCAATGCCGGCGCTGGTAGCTTCAAGAGCCAGTTCAAGAAGGCCGACAAGAGCGGTGCGCTTTACGCACTGATCCTCGGCGATGACGAGCTGGCCCAGCAAGTGATAGGTTTCAAACCCCTGCGTGGCCAGGGTGAACAACAGAACATTGCCTTTGATGCGCTCGCTGCGCACTTGGCCACCTGCATCGTGCAGGGTTGAAGCTGTCGAACAGCCGAATTTAGCGATTAAGGAGTATTGGGGTGTCGAGTACTGATGATGAGCAACTGGCCGAGTTCAAGGACTGGTGGCAGCGTAACGGCAAGCCCCTGGTCACAGGCGGCCTGCTGGCGCTAGTGGTGGTGTTCGGCTGGCAAGCCTGGACCAAGTATCAGGCCAACCAGTCCCAAGGTGCCTCGATCGTTTATCAGCAACTGCTGGAAACTACCCTGACCCCGGACGGCAAGCCTGACCCTGCGCAGGTGGCGGATCTGGCCGGCAAGCTGAAGAACGAATTCGGCGGTAGCACCTACGCCCAGTACGGCAGCCTGTTCGTCGCGAAAGTCGCGGTCGATACCGGCAAGCTGGATGACGCCGTCACCGAGCTGAAGGCCATTGCCGACAAGCCGACCAACCCGACCCTGGGTGAAATCGCACGTCAGCGCCTGGCACAGGTATTGGCGGCACAGAACAAGGCTGACGAAGCACTCAAACTGCTCGACGGCGATGCTGACAAGGCATTCGTGGCCACTCGCGAAGAGCTCAAGGGCGACCTGTTGGTCCAATTGGGTCGTACCGACGAAGCCCATGCTGCGTACCAAAAAGCCAAGGCGGCGCTGTCTGATGAAGCGGCGGTCGGTGGCTTACAAATCAAGCTCGACGACTTGGCCAAAGGGGATGCGTGACGTGATCCGTTGGAAACATGCAGCATTGCTGGCTCTGGCCGTTTTGGCCGCGGGTTGCAGCAGCAACAGCAAAAAAGAACTGCCTCCTGCCGAGCTGACCAGCTTCAAGGAAGAAGTGGTCCTGCAAAAACAATGGAGCCAATCCATTGGTGATGGGCAGGGCGACCTCTACAACCTGTTGCAGCCGGCGATTGACGGCGACAACATCGTGGCTACTGATTCCACTGGTGTCGTGGTTGCCATGGATCGCATGAGCGGCGACGTCAAGTGGAAGAAAGACCTCGAACTGCCGGTTTCCGGCGGTGTGGGCGTCGGCTACGGCATGGTGCTGATCGGTACCCTCAAGGGTGACGTGGTCGCGCTGGACTCCAGCACCGGTGAAGAGAAATGGCGCGCTCGCGTGACCAGTGAAGTGCTCTCGGCACCGGCGACCAACGGCGATATCGTCGTGGTGCAAACCCAGGATGACCGCGTGATCGGCCTGGATGCCTCCACCGGCGACCAACGCTGGTTGTACGACAGCACCCCAGCGGTGTTGACCCTGCGCGGTACCAGTGGTCCGATTGTGACCAACAACCTGGCCGTTGCTGGCCTGTCGACCGGTAAAGTGGTTGCCCTGAATACCCAGAACGGCGTGCCGGCCTGGGAAACCCGTGTGGCCATCCCGCAAGGTCGTTCCGAACTGGATCGCGTGGTCGACATCGACGGCGGCTTGCTGCTGTCGGGTGAAACCCTCTACGTCGCCACCTACCAGGGTCGTGTTGCCGCGTTGGACCTGCAAAGCGGTCGCATCAACTGGCAGCGTGATGCTTCCAGCTATGCGGGTGTCGCCCAAGGGTTTGGCAGCGTCTATGTGAGCCTTGCATCCGGCACCGTTGAAAGTGTGGATGAGCGTTCCACCACTGCACTGTGGAGCAATGACTCCCTGGCTCGCCGTCAATTGTCGGCACCGGAAGTCTTTTCCAGCTACGTCGCGGTGGGTGACTTCGAAGGCTACCTGCACCTGCTGAGCCAGGTGGACGGTCGTTTTGTCGGTCGCCAGCGTATCGACAGCGACGGCCTGCGTGCGCGTCCGCTGGTGGTGGGTAACATGCTTTATGTGTATGGCAACGGCGGCAAGCTGGAAGCCCTGACCATCAAGTAAAGGTTTGACTATGCTTGGGGTAACCCCCAGGCGGCCCTGCTTCGGCGGGGCATGCGGCATCTGACGATGCTGCCCCGAGCACCAGCCGCTGCCCTGCAGCGGCTTTTGTATTTTCTGAAATAACGAAGTGGAGAGCCGCATGGTTCCCGTAATCGCCCTGGTGGGCCGACCTAACGTCGGCAAGTCCACCCTGTTCAACCGCCTGACCAGGACTCGCGACGCCATTGTCGGCGACTTGTCCGGTCTGACCCGTGATCGCCAATACGGTGAGGCAAAGTGGCAAGGGCGCTCCTACATTATTGTCGACACCGGTGGTATCTCCGGTGACGAGCATGGCATGGACGAAAAAATGGCCGAGCAGTCACTGCTGGCCATTGAAGAAGCCGATGTCGTGTTGTTCCTGGTGGACGCCCGCGCGGGCTATACCGCTGCCGACCAGATGATTGGCGAGCACCTGCGCAAGCGCAACAAGCGCTCCTATCTGGTCGCCAACAAGATCGACAACATCGATCCTGAGGCAGCCCGTGCCGAATTCAGCCCGATGGGCCTGGGCGATGCGATCCCGGTCGCCGGTGCCCACGGTCGCGGCATCACCCAGATGCTGGAAATCGCCCTGCGCGACTTCCCCAAGGATGACGTCGAGGAAGAAGAGGGCGAGGAAGAGATCGTCGCTGAAGGTGAGGAAGCCAAGCGCATTCCTGGCCCGAGCGAAAAAGACGGTATCAAGATCGCTATCATCGGCCGCCCGAACGTCGGCAAGTCGACCCTGGTCAACCGTATGCTCGGTGAAGACCGCGTTATCGTCTATGACCAACCCGGCACCACGCGCGACAGTATTTACATCCCGTTTGAGCGTAACGACGAGAAGTACACGCTGATCGACACCGCCGGTGTGCGCAAGCGCGGCAAGATCCACGAAGAAGTTGAAAAGTTCTCCGTGGTCAAAACCCTGCAAGCGATCAAAGACGCCAACGTGGTGATCTTCGTAATGGACGCCCGCGAAGGCGTGGTGGACCACGACCTCAACTTGCTGGGCTTTGCCCTGGAAGCCGGTCGCGCCCTTGTGATCGCGATCAACAAGTGGGACGGCATGACGCCGAGCGAGCGCGATTTCGTCAAAATCGAGCTGCAGCGTCGGTTGTTCTTCGTCGAGTTCGCCGATATCCACTTTATCTCGGCACTGCACGGCACCGGCGTGGGCAACCTCTACGCGTCCGTACAGAACTCGTTCAAGTCCGCGGTTACCCGCTGGCCGACCAACCGCCTGACCCAGATCCTGGAAGACGCGGTGGGCGAGCACGCGCCGCCGATGGTCAACAACCGCCGGATCAAACTGCGTTACGCCCACTTGGGTGGTGCCAACCCGCCGATTATCGTGATCCACGGTAACCAGATCGAGAAGGTGCCCAAGTCCTACGTGCGTTACCTGGAAAACACCTACCGCCGTGTCTTGAAACTGGTCGGTACGCCGATCCGTATCGAGTTCAAGGGTGGAGAGAACCCATACGAAGGCAACAAGAACACACTGACCGACCGTCAGGTGAACAAGAAGCGTCGTTTGATGACTCACCACAAGAAAGCCGACAAGAAGCGCCGTGACAAGAAATAACGGCAGCTTTGCGTTGTAAGCGACACGCTGCAAGAGAGGGCTCCTTTGGAGCCCTTTTTTATGCGCGACCGTTTGTGCCTTGACCCGATGCAGTGGGCAGCTTAAAACTTGTGGCTCACCTGCAGGGGCTTCCGATGATCACCAGCAAGCTGCCGAATGTCGGCACGACCATTTTCACCACCATGTCGCAACTCGCCGCTGAAACCGGCGCGCTCAACCTGTCCCAGGGCTTCCCCGATTTCAATGGCCCGCAAGGTTTACTCGATGCCGTGGGCAAGCATATCGCCCTCGGCCATAACCAATACGCACCGATGACCGGCCTGCCCGTGTTGCGTCAGCAAGTGGCGGCCAAGATCGCCCGCAGTTATGGCGTCACAGTGGATGTCGACAGCGAAGTGACCATCACCCCAGGCGCCACCGAGGCGATCTTTTGCGCGATCCAGGCGGTCATCCGCAACGGCGATGAAGTCATCGTGTTCGACCCCAGCTACGACAGCTACGAGCCGTCGGTCGAGCTGGCCGGTGGTCGCTGCGTGCATGTGCAATTGAGCCTGCAAGGCTTCGCCCTCGACTTTGACAAGATCAAGGCCGCGCTCTCACCGCGCACGCGCATGATCATCATCAACTCGCCACATAACCCCACCGGCGCGCTGATCAGCCGCGCCGAGCTGGACCAGTTGGCCGAACTGATCCGCGACCGTGATATTTATCTGGTCAGCGATGAGGTCTACGAACACCTGGTATTCGACGGTGTGCCCCACGTCAGCATATTGGCCCATCAGGAACTGTATCAGCGCGCCTTTGTGGTCAGCTCCTTCGGCAAGACCTATCACGTGACCGGCTGGAAAACCGGTTACGTGGTCGCACCGCCGGCCCTGACAGCTGAACTGCGCAAGGTGCATCAATATGTCAACTTTTGCGGCGTGACCCCTTTGCAGTACGCTTTGGCAGACTTCATGGCCGAACATCCGGAGCATGTCGACGAACTGCCGGCTTTTTACCAGGCCAAACGTGACCTGTTCTGCGACCTGCTGGCGCCATCGCGCTTGAGCTTTACCCGGGTGACCGGCACTTACTTCCAACTGGTGGATTACTCGCAGATTCGCCCAGACCTGGATGACGTCGCCATGTCCCTGTGGATGACCCGCGAACATGGCGTGGCGACCATTCCGGTTTCGGTGTTCTACCAGCACCCACCCCAAGGCCAGCGCCTGGTGCGCCTGTGCTTTGCCAAACGCGAGGAGACGTTGCGACAAGCGGCGGAAAAACTATGCGCGATCTGAGTGCACTGCCCAATCTGAACATTGCCCTGGTGCAGACGAGCCTGGCCTGGCATGACCGCCAAGCCAACTTCGAACACTTCGAGTTGCTGCTGGAGCAGGCCAAAGGCGCCGACTTGATTGTGTTGCCAGAGATGTTCACCACCGGTTTTTCCATGGAATCAGAAGCCCTCGCCGAGCCGGAAAGCGGCCCCACCCATCATTGGCTCCAGGCCCAGGCGGCAAAGTATCAGGCCGTGATTACCGGCAGCGTGATCATCCAGGCCGCCGATGGCAGCCACCGCAACCGTCTGCTGTGGGCGCGGCCGGATGGTGAGGTCTTGCATTACGACAAGCGCCACCTGTTCCGCATGGCCGGTGAACATGACCATTACACCCCAGGTGAACGCCAGGTGCAGTTCGAGCTGAAGGGTTGGCGCATTCGCCCGCTGATCTGTTATGACCTGCGCTTCCCGGTGTGGAGCCGCGACGCCCAGGATACGGACCTGCTGCTGTACACCGCCAACTGGCCGGGCGCTCGGCGTCAGCATTGGAATCGGCTGTTGCCGGCACGGGCCATTGAGAACCTGTGTTACGTGGCGGCGGTGAACCGGGTGGGCACCGACGGCAAGGGGTTTGCCTACACCGGCGATAGCCAGGTGTTGGATTTCCAGGGTGAGACTTTGCTGAGTGCAGGGGAGGCGGATGGGGTGTTCCAGGTGATCCTGGATGCGACGGAGCTGGCGGCTTACCGTACACGATTCCCGGCGAATCTGGATGCCGATAGCTTTCAGTTTGTCTGAGGCTCTGAGATTGTTCCCACGCTCTGCGTGGGAACGCCTCTTGGGACGCTCTGCGTACCGCTTCTAAGGGCGGACGCAGAGCGTCCAGGGCTGCATTCCCACGCAGAGCGTGGGAACGATCAGGCCCCTGGATTCTCACCCAGGGGCCTTTTGCATTACGGCAATGCTTACGCCGCTTTGGCTTCCAACTGGCTCAACGAGCGGTTCAGCGCACTGAACAGCGCCTTGAAGCTGGCGGTAGTGATGTTTTCATCGATCCCCACCCCATGCACCGGGCGTTCGCCGTTCACGCGCAGTTCAATGTAAGCCGCCGCCTTGGCATTGGTACCCGCACCAATCGCATGCTCGTTGTAGTCCATGATTTCAACGCCAATCGGCAAGCCGGCCACCAAGGCTTCCAGCGCGCCGTTGCCTTTGCCTTTCCAGTGCAAGTTGGTTTCGCCCTGGCCTTTGCCGGAGACTTCCACCTCGACAAAGCTGTTGCCGTTCTCTTCCTGCAGGCGGTGGCTGACCAGCGCGTACGGCGTGTTGGCTTGCAAGTACTCACGCTGCAGCAAGGCGTAGATCTGTGGCGCGGTCATCTCCAGGCCCACGCGATCGGTTTCGGCCTGTACCACCTGGCTGAACTCGATCTGCATGCGACGCGGCAAACTGATGTCGTATTCCTGCTCCAGCAGGTAGGCGATGCCGCCCTTGCCTGACTGGCTGTTCACACGGATCACGGCCTCGTAGCTGCGGCCAATGTCCGCAGGGTCGATTGGCAAGTACGGCACTTCCCACAGCGCATCGTCTTTCTGCTGGGAGAAGCCTTTGCGGATCGCGTCCTGGTGCGAGCCGGAGAACGCGGTATGTACCAGATCGCCGACATACGGGTGACGTGGGTGCACCTGGATCTGGTTGCATTCCTCGACCACTTTACGTACGCCGTCAATGTCAGAAAAGTCCAACTGCGGGTCCAGGCCCTGGGTGTACATGTTCAGCGCCACGGTGACCAAATCGACGTTACCAGTACGCTCGCCGTTGCCAAACAGGCAGCCTTCCACACGATCAGCGCCGGCCATCAGGCCCAACTCGGTGGCCGCCACGCCAGTGCCACGGTCGTTGTGGGTGTGCAGGCTGATGATCACGCTGTCACGACGGTTGATATGGCGACCGAACCACTCGATCTGGTCGGCATAGATGTTCGGCGTGGCGCATTCAACCGTGGCGGGCAGGTTGAGGATCATCTTGTGCTCAGGCGTGGGGTTCCACACCTCGATCACCGCGTCGCAGACTTCCTTGGCGAACTCCAGCTCAGTGGCGCTGAAGGTCTCTGGGGAATATTCGAAGGTCCACTGGGTTTCCGGCTGCTGGGCGGCGTATTTGACGAACAGCTTGGCGGCGTTGACCGCGATGGCCTTGATGCCGTCCTTGTCCTGGTTGAACACGATGCGGCGGAACGACGGCGAGGTGGCATTGTACAAGTGCACAATGGCTTTCTTCGCGCCGCGCAGAGATTCGAAGGTGCGTGCGATCAAGTCTTCACGACCCTGGGTCAGCACTTGGATGGTGGTGTCCTCGGGGATGTGGTTGTCTTCGATCAGGGTGCGCACGAAGTCGAAGTCGGTTTGCGACGCGGCAGGGAACGAGGCTTCGATTTCCTTTACGCCAACGGCCACCAGGGTCTTCCAGAAGCGCAGCTTTTTCACCGCGTCCATCGGCTCGATCAGCGACTGGTTGCCATCACGCAGGTCGGAGCTGCACCAGATCGGCGCTTGGGTGATGGTCTTCGACGGCCAGGTACGGTCCGGGATGTCGATGGTCGGGAACGCGCGGTATTTCGAAGACGGGTCTTTGAGCATGCTCATCGGAAAATCCTTGGTTGTAGGGGCCGAAAAAAGGCGGCCTGCCGTAGAACTGTTATTGGGGATAAAACTTTAGGACGAGGCAGATCGATTCAGCCTGGCAGTCGTGCGCTGACAAGGCACAGGCTGCGGTGCTGGCGGAGCTGAATGAGGGTGTGAGAGGTTTTCATAAGCTCAACCCTAACCGCCGGGGTGAAAGATGGCAAGCAGTCGAGAAAAATTGAGATAAGTTCTTTTGATGTCTCGAAAATCGAGATTTTATTGCCGTAATTTCGAGTGGTGTGTGTTTTTGTTGCTGTGGGTTTGTCAGGTGCGCAATTGAGGCGACGGCTTGCACCATCGCAGGAAAGCCAGCTCCCACACTGGGCAGCCTTCCAATGTAGGAGCCGGGCTTGCCCGCGATGAGGCCCGTAGTTTCACATTTGATATCAGGGTTGGAACGCGCCGATAAAGATCGCTGGATCTACACGTGCATCGTTCAGGCTGACGTTCCAGTGCATGTGCGGGCCAGTCGCCCGGCCAGTCGCACCCACCTTGCCCACCACCGCGCCGCGCACCAGTTGCTGGCCCACCTTCACGTCGATTTTGGACATATGGCAGAACATGCTGATAAAACCCTGGCCATGGTCGACGAACACCGTGTTGCCATTGAAGAAGTAATTGCCCACCAGAATGACCTTGCCGTTGGCGGGCGTCTTGATCGGCGTACCGGCCGGCACGGCGAAGTCCAGGCCCGAGTGCGGGTTGCGCTCTTCGCCGTTGAAGAAGCGTCGCACGCCGAACTTGCTCGACAGCGGCCCGCTCACCGGTTTATCCAGCACCAGGTTGCTCGGCAGGTTCGGGCTGAAACTGCGGTAAGCCTTGAGCTGCACAGCCAGTTCGCCTTCGATGCGCTTGAGCTGGGCCGGGTCAGGGTTGACCTGGCTCTTGTTCTTCAAAGTGATGCGCTGTTCCGGATACTTCTTGTAGCCGACGATAAACGGCAGGTTGCGCCCACCGCTGCTGATGCGCTCGTTGCCGGGCTTGACCGTCAACGGGATGCCGACAATGGCCAGCCAGTTGTCCTGCTCCTTGACCACCAGCACCGGCTTGCCCTGGTAAGTGGCTTTCGGCGCCGTGGCCGAAGGGCCCAGCTCGACGACGGCCACGCCGCCAGGCACCGGTTTGTTCAGGGTTCGCGTGATGTAGCTGTCGGCGTGGGCATTAAACGTGAGGCACAACAGCATCAACAGGCTCAGTAGGCGTGGCATCGATCAATCCAATAATGAAAGGGTGACGGGTGTCAGGTGGTTGTCTTCCACCCGCACTTGCAATTGGCCTTCACCCAGGCGCGCGGTGAGGCGCTGGCCGGTGTGGGTTTGCGCGGCATTGCGAATCGCCTGGCCGCGCTCGTCCAACAGGATGCTGTAGCCGCGGCCCAGGGTCGCCAGCGGGCTGACCACCTGCAATGTCTGCACTTGGCTCTGCAGTTGCAGACGCCGAGCCTTGAGACCTTCGCGCATGGCGCGGGGCAGGCGTTCGGCGAGGCTGTCCAGGCGCTGGCGCAAGAGTGCCAGTTGACGGCCCGGGTGCTGGCCGGCGAGGCGGGTCTCCAGGCGGATCAAGCGCTCGCGACGGGTATTGAGGCTGCGCTCAAAGGCACGGCGCAAGCGCATGTCCAGGTCATCCAGGCGCTGGGCCTGCTGGCGCAAGCGCTCGCCCGGATGACGCAGGCGCCGGGCCATGCCTTCCAGGCGCAGGCGGCTGTGGCTCAGGCGGTTGCGTATCAGCATCACCAGGCGGCGCTGCAGGTTTTCTACCTGGCGCACCAGATGGCTGGCGTCGGGAGCCAACAACTCGGCGGCGGCGGAGGGAGTAGGGGCGCGGACGTCCGCCACGAAGTCGCTGATGGACACATCGGTTTCATGACCAACGGCGCTGACGATAGGGGTAACACAGGCATCAACTGCACGGGCCACCGCCTCTTCGTTGAAGCACCACAAGTCTTCAAGGGAGCCACCGCCACGGGCCAGGATCAGCGCGTCGAAACCACGAGCGTCGGCGAGTTTCAGCGCCCGCACGATCTGCGGGATTGCTTCGCGGCCTTGCACGGCGGTAGGGATCAGGGTCAGTTCAATGTTCGGCGCGCGGCGGCGGAACACGCTGATAATGTCGCGAATCACCGCGCCGGTGGGCGAGCTGATAATGCCGATGCGCCGAGGATGCACCGGCAGCGCCACCTTGCGTTCGGCACTGAACAGGCCTTCGGCGCTCAGCTTTTCCTTCAGTGCATCAAAGGCCAGGCGCAGCGCACCGTCACCGGCTGGCTCCACGGTATCGAGGATCAGTTGGTAATCACCACGGCCCTCGAACAACGAGACCTTGCCGCGCACCTTCACCGCCAGCCCGTCCCTCAACGCCTGGCGTACGCGTGCAGCGTTGTTGCGAAACAGCGCACAACGCACTTGGGCCCCGCTGTCCTTGAGCGTGAAATACACATGGCCGGAGGCTGGGCGAGCGAGGTTGGAGATCTCGCCTTCCACCCAGATATTGGTGAACACGTCTTCCAGCAACACCCGCGCACGGCCGTTGAGCTGGCTGACAGTCAGGACTTCGCGGTCCAGGCCCAAACGGGCAAAAGGATCTTTAATCATGGGCGGCAGTTTATAGGCATTCGTGCAGGGTTTGACAGAATTGCTCCACCAGCGGGCTCTGCACTTGCGCGCAGGCCAGGGCCACGGTGCTGTGGCAGTCCGGGTCGGCCAGGGGTAAAAAGTGCAGGTTGGCGGGGGCGATGTCCTGCATGGATTTTGGTAACAAGGCAATACCGAAACCGGCCTGGATCAATTGCAACTGCGTGCTCTTGCGCGACATCACCCGTGCGGCCTTGGGGAAAAAACCTGCACGCATGCACAATTCGGCCGACAGATAACTCAGCCCGCCGCGTTGGGGATGGGGGATCGAGATAAACGCTTGGTCCTTTAGCTGTGCCAACTCCACCGGCGCGTCGCTGCGTGCCAACGGATGATTCGGCGGCACCGCCAGCACCAACGGCTCCGTGTACAACGGCAGCACACGCACGCCGTCGCGCTGGCGCAGTACGGGCAAGCGTAGCAGGCCGACGTCCAGGCGACCCTCGGCGATATCCTCCAACTGAGCTTCGGAGGAGAGCTTGGCAATATCCACCGACACGCCCGGACAGCCCTCTAGCCAGTTGCTGATGCCGTGCAATAACGCGCCGCTCATCGGCACGGTGCTCGAGTGACTCAGGCGCAGCGTTCCAAGCTGGCCATTGCCTACGAGGGTCGCCACTTCGCTGGCCTTGAGCAACTCACTCAACAAATTGCGCGCCCGTGGGTAGAACGCTTCACCGGCCGCTGTGAGCCGCGGTTGGCGTGCGGTGCGTTCGAACAATGGGGTTTGAAGTTGATTTTCCAGTTCCTTGATCTGCCGGCTCAAGGCCGACTGCGCCACAAACAGGCGTTCGGCCGCGGCACTGAAGCTGCCGCTCTCGGCGATTTCGACGAAGTAACGCAGTTGCCGCGTGGAGATCACGAGTCATGCCTTTTTGAGATGAGTGGCTGGCTTTGAAGATATTAGTCGCAACAGTAGACAATGGCTAAAGTGAAGGCCATGTCCAACAAGGAATAACCCATGAGCCTGGTTGAGTTGATGAGTCAGTGGTCGGTCGGGGCTGTGGATTGGCTGGTGATCGGCCTGGGCGTGGTGCTGGCCTATGTGGTGTTTGGCATTGCCGGGTTCGGGACGGCCTTGGTCGCCGGGCCAATCCTGATTCTATTCATGCCGCTGTCGAAGATCATCCCGTTGCTGGTGCTGCTGGATTTTGTCGCGGCGTTTGGCGGCCTGCTGCAAGCGCGGCACGATGTGAACAAGCCGGAACTGTTGCGGTTGCTGCCCTGCATGGCCATCGGCTGCAGCCTGGGCGTGGGGTTTTTGCTCAACTTGCATTCGGACTTGTTGCTGTTGTTGATGGGGCTGTTTATCAGTGCCTACGCGATTTACAGCCTGGCGGTGAAAGCACGGCCGACTCAATTGGCGGCGGGCTGGTCGATTCCCATGGGCACTGTGGGTGGCCTGTTTGGGGCGCTATTTGGTAGTGGCGGCTTTTTATATGCGATTTACCTTAACAGCCGTTTACCCAAAGACGAGGCGCGGGCGACGCAAAGCGCGCTGATCAGTTGCAGCACGGTCGTGCGTTTGAGTTTGTTCCTGATTGCCGGGGTGTATGCAGATTTGCCGTTATTGATGTTGGCGGTTTGCCTGTTGCCGGCGATGGCCCTGGGGCTGTGGTGTGGGCGCAGGCTGACGATGCGGCTGTCCCGTGAGGCGTTCGTGCGGTTGGTGACCTGGTTGGTATTGGCCAGTGGTATTGCGTTGATCGGGCGGTATTTGAGTACTTGACCTCATTTTTTCAGGGATTAAGCTGCCGTCCTCCCGGGCGTCATCGCGGGCAAGCCCGGCTCCCACAGTTGATCGCATTCCAATGTGGGAGCCGGGCTTGCCCGCGATGGCGCCAATAGCCACACCGCAGGACTCCCATGAACTCCCAAAGCATCCTTGTCCCGAAAATCTCCACCTTGCCCGTCCACGAACCCCGCGCCCGGGCGATTGTGCGCTGGCTGGTGCGCAAGAACATCATCAAGGAAGAACTCACCACTTGCGGGCGTACCGGCAACCGCATGGGCTACGCCCTGGCCGATGGCGCCCGCGCCGTGGTGCTGCACCCCGAGGCGCTGCCGTTCAACGAGCCGGTCAATGGCCTGGAGATCATCTACAAGCGTTGCATCTATACCCCGGCCAAGGGGTTTCTTGAAGAAGCCGGTTGCCCGGAATGCCTGAAGGAAGTTGGTGAGGCGCTGTTCGAAAGCCTGGAAGACTGGATGCCTGGCCACACCGACAACTTCACCTGCCCGCTGTGTGGGCATGAAGATGACATCAACGGTTTTCTGTTCCTGCAGGAATGCGGGTTTTCCAACCTGGGGTTCATCTTCAACAACTGGGCGGAGGCGGGGTTCAAGCAGAGCTTTATCGACGAATTTGCCGATTGGTTGGACCAGAAAATGAGCTGGGTCAAAGTCGAGCTTTAATCCATCTATCAGTATTACCAAGTTTGTCAGAGTTTTACATTGAGCCGGGCAGGGTGCATGTATATAATGGCGCGCTTCCATTTTCCCGCTCGGGAGCCCCCGCGATGCTGCGTATCAGCCAAGAAGCTCTGACATTCGACGACATTCTCCTAGTGCCCGGTTATTCCGAGGTGCTTCCTAACGAAGTCAGTCTCAAGACCCGCCTAACCCGTGGCATCGAGCTGAATATTCCCCTGGTTTCCGCTGCCATGGACACCGTCACCGAAGCCCGTCTGGCCATTGCCATGGCTCAGGAAGGCGGCATCGGCATCATCCACAAGAACATGACCATCGAGCAGCAAGCTGCCGAAGTGCGCAAGGTCAAGCGTTACGAAGCCGGCGTGGTGAAAGATCCGATCACCATCGAAGCTGACGCCACCGTGCGTGACCTGTTCGAACTCACGCGTATGCACAACATCTCCGGCGTCCCGGTGCTGCACGATGGCGACCTGGTCGGCATCGTCACTTCCCGTGACGTGCGTTTCGAGAACCGCCTTGAAGTCACCGTCCGTGAAGTGATGACGCCTAAAGAGCGCCTCGTCACCGTCAAGGAAGGCGCCGACAAGAACGATGTGCGCGAACTGCTGCACAAGCACCGCATCGAGCGCGTGCTGATCGTCGACGACAAATTCGCCCTCAAAGGCATGATGACCGTCAACGACATCGAAAAAGCCAAGGCTTACCCGCTGGCCAGCAAGGATGACCAAGGTCGTCTGCGTGTTGGCGCTGCCGTCGGTACCGGTAAAGACACTGGTGATCGGGTCTCGGCCCTGGTCGCCGCCGGTGTTGACGTGGTAGTGGTCGACACCGCCCACGGCCACTCCAAAGGCGTGATTGACCGCGTGCGTTGGGTCAAGCAGAACTTCCCTGACGTGCAGGTGATCGGCGGCAACATCGCCACCGGCGCTGCCGCCAAGGCCCTGGCCGAAGCGGGCGCCGACGCAGTCAAGGTCGGTATCGGCCCAGGCTCCATCTGCACCACGCGTATCGTCGCCGGTGTGGGCGTGCCGCAGATCAGCGCCATCGCTAACGTCGCCGCCGCCCTTGAAGGCACGGGCGTACCGTTGATCGCCGACGGTGGCATCCGGTTCTCCGGTGACCTGTCCAAGGCCATCGTCGCCGGTGCCTCCTGCGTGATGATGGGCTCGATGTTCGCAGGTACCGAAGAAGCGCCGGGCGAGATCGAACTGTTCCAGGGTCGTTCGTACAAGGCTTACCGTGGCATGGGTTCGCTGGGCGCCATGTCCCAGGCGCAAGGCTCTTCCGACCGTTACTTCCAGGACTCCTCGGCAGGCGCCGAGAAGCTCGTACCGGAAGGCATCGAAGGCCGTGTGCCGTACAAAGGCACCCTGAGCGCGATCATCCATCAACTGATGGGCGGCCTGCGTTCCTCGATGGGCTACACCGGCAGTGCCGACATCGAAGAAATGCGCACCAAGCCAGAGTTCGTGCGGATCACCGGCGCCGGCATGGCTGAATCCCATGTCCACGACGTGCAGATCACCAAGGAAGCGCCAAACTACCGTGTAGGTTGAGCCTTCCAGCAAAATGTTAAGTAACCGGGGCTGTTCTTCAGCCCCGAGTTGTTTCTGATTCATTAGACGAGACTGACTTCATGGCCCTCGACATTCACGCCCACCGCATCCTGATCCTCGACTTCGGTTCCCAGTACACCCAACTGATCGCCCGCCGCGTGCGTGAAATCGGCGTGTACTGCGAACTGCACCCGTTCGACATGGACGATGAAGCGATCCGCGAATTCGCACCCAAAGGCGTAATTCTCGCCGGTGGCCCCGAGTCCGTTCACGAAGCCAACAGCCCGCGCTGCCCGCAGGCGGTATTCGACCTGGGTGTGCCGGTGTTCGGCATCTGCTACGGCATGCAGACCATGGCCGAGCAACTGGGCGGCAAGGTTGAAGGTTCCGAGTTGCGTGAATTCGGTTATGCCCGTGTAGACGTGGTCGGCAAGAGCCGCCTGCTGGACGGCATCGAAGACCACATCGACGCCGACGGCCTGTTCGGCCTCGACGTGTGGATGAGCCACGGTGACAAGGTCACCAAAATGCCGGAAGACTTCCACATCCTGGCAAGCACCCCGAGCTGCCCGATTGCCGGCATGTTCAGCGACGAGCGTCGCTACTACGGCGTGCAATTCCACCCGGAAGTGACCCACACCAAGCAAGGCGGGCGCATCCTGTCGCGTTTCATCCTCGACATCTGCGAGTGTGAAGCCCTGTGGACCCCGTCGAAAATTGCTGAAGATGCCATCGCCCAAGTGCGCGCCCAGGTCGGCACTGACAACGTATTGCTTGGCCTGTCCGGCGGCGTTGACTCCTCGGTTGTAGCGGCACTGCTGCACAAGGCCATCGGCGACCAACTGACCTGCGTGTTTGTCGACAACGGCCTGCTGCGCCTGCACGAAGGTGAGCAAGTGATGGCCATGTTCGCCGAGAACATGGGCGTCAAGGTGATCCGCGCCAACGCTGAGGACCAGTTCCTCAACAACCTGGCCGGCGAGTCCGACCCGGAGAAGAAGCGCAAGATCATCGGTCGTACCTTCATCGACGTATTCGATGCCGAGTCCACCAAACTGGACAACATCAAGTACCTCGCCCAGGGCACCATCTACCCCGACGTGATCGAGTCGGCCGGCGCCAAGAGCGGCAAGGCCCACGTGATCAAGTCCCACCACAACGTGGGTGGCCTGCCTGAGGAAATGAACCTCAAGCTGGTAGAACCGCTGCGCGAACTGTTCAAGGACGAAGTCCGCCGTCTGGGCCTGGAACTGGGCCTGCCGTACGACATGGTCTACCGCCACCCATTCCCAGGCCCGGGCCTGGGCGTGCGTATCCTCGGTGAAGTGAAAAAGGAATACGCCGACCTGCTGCGTCGTGCCGACCACATCTTCATCGAAGAACTGCGCAAGGCCGACTGGTACCACAAGGTTAGCCAGGCGTTCGTGGTGTTCCAGCCGGTGAAATCGGTGGGCGTTGTCGGCGATGGTCGTCGTTACGCATGGGTTGTTGCGCTGCGCGCCGTAGAGACCATCGACTTCATGACAGCGCGTTGGGCACACCTGCCTTACGAACTGCTGGAGACGGTCAGCGGCCGTATCATCAATGAGATCGAAGGTATCTCCCGCGTGACGTATGACGTGTCGAGCAAGCCGCCGGCGACGATTGAGTGGGAGTGATGGGACGTCCGGCATTGCCGGGCCCCCACTAGAAAGAAATACCCTGGAGCCCGCGTAATTGCGGGCTTTTGGCTTTTTGGGTCTGGCAAATTCTGGCAGCCTTGTGCATCGCCAAGTACCTTGTGTCTTTTCGCTGACGGATTACCGGCGGCCTTCGCAAACGGGTGATTCGCCGATGCGGCCTTCCTTGCAAAGGTCGATGTTATCTGTGCGCTTGAAACCTGCGTCTTTCATGCAATAAAACCGCGTGAGCACCTGGTCAATCGGGGTTCTGTCGCCCGTCCCTATCAGGTTGGTATAGCCGCATGCGGTCATGGCGTGTTTGACGTCCTCTTCAGACACCCCGATCTTCTTCCAATTGGTAAATTCCGGCGGCGGTGGTTGAAAGCCTCTGCCGGTGCAGCCGATCAATAGCAACGCGTACATACTCGACACCAGGCTCTTCCTGAACATCGTATTCTCTCCCTTGGTTTGACTCGAATAATGTGTACGGCGTCTGCGCAACAGTTAATGCAGTCACTACGAAGAAGGTTTTTCGTGAAGGGTATTTTTCGTGGTGTCAGTGGGTTTCACGGCTTACGCTTACCGCCGCGCTATATCCGAAAAATAAAACTTATCCAACGTATGCCGCGACTCGGTGTACTCGAACTGCCTTCCATCCTGCAAGAACGTCTGGTTACTCACCACAATCACATGGCTTTGCCCCTCCAGATCCAGATGCGCCTGGTCGTCCTTGCTGCGCGGCAGGGCTTCGATGGTGCGCTGTGCATAGCTGATCTGCAGCTCCAGCGTTTGCTCTATAAACGCGTAGATGGACTGCTCGGCAATCGAGCGGTCCAGGCCGGGGAGCAGGTCGGCGACGAAGTGGTTGATGTCGAGAATCACCCGCTTGCCGCCGATACGGCGTACCCGTTTGATGCGGGTGATCAGTGTGCCCGGCTCGGCTTCGATGTGTTGTAGCAGAGAACCTTCCAGCGGGAATTGGGTGAACTCGACGACGTCAGTACGTACGTCATCGCCCAGGTCAGCGTGGGTTTCGTGGAAGCTGACGATGCCGCCCAGTTGGAACTCGATCGGGTTGGGCGATAACACAAAGGTGCCCTTGCCGTGGATCTTTTGCGCAAAGCCACGTTCCTGCAACTGCTCGATGGCGCGCCGTACGGTGCCACGGCTGGCCTGGTAGGCGTCCATCAGTTCGGTTTCGGAGGGAAGGCGCGTACCGCGTTGCAGGCGCTCGGTGGTGATGCTGGCAAGCAGATCCGTATAGATCTGGTTGTATTTGCTCATGGGATGGCTCTTGCCCGGCGTTATGAAGGTGGACTGCGCGTTCAAGGCAGGAACCATAGTGGCAGAGGTGGGGTTTGTCCATTGGACAGCGGTGCGAGCCGGGGAAAAATCTGACAGAAAGCTCGCAGGCATAAACAAAAGTGTAACTCGTACAGACGAGTTGTTGATTTAACTCGTACAGACGAGTACTTTTCCCTCCTCGGCGTGCTGCCAACGACTGCCACCCATAAAAACAATCACAGTGGAAAACGAGCATGAGCCACGACTATTCAACGATTGCCCGCGAGATTCTCGACAACCTCGGGGGCCGCGAAAACCTTGAGCAGGCCGCCCATTGCGTGACCCGCCTGCGCCTGGCGCTCAAGGACCCCAGCCTGGTCAACAGCAGTGCCCTGAACCAGGTCGATCTGGTCAAGGGCTCGTTCTTTACCGGTGGCCTGTTCCAGGTGGTGATCGGCCCCGGCGAAGTGGAAAAGGTCTACGCCGCCCTGCGCGAGCTGACCGGCCTGGCCGCGTCGACCATTGCCGACGTCAAGAAAGCCGGCGGCGACAAGACCAACCCCATGCAGCGTCTGGTGCGGGTGTTCTCCGATGTGTTCATGCCGATCCTGCCCGCGCTGATCATTGCCGGCCTGTTGATGGGCGTGAACAACCTGATGGGCGCCAAGGGCATGTTCATCGAAGGCAAGACGCTGCTGGAGGCCTACCCGAACCTGGATGGTCTGTGGAGCCTGATCAACCTGATGGCCAACACCTCCTTCGTGTTCCTGCCGGCACTGGTGGGCTGGTCGGCGGCCAAGCGGTTCGGCGGCAGTGAAATCCTCGGCATCGTGCTGGGCCTGATGCTGGTGCACCCGGACCTGCTCAACGCCTGGAACTACGGCAAGGCGGTTGCCGGCCTCGACGGCCAGAGCCTGCCGTACTTCGATATCTTCGGCTGGTTCCAGATCGAGAAAGTCGGTTACCAGGGGCAGATCCTGCCGATCCTGATGGCGGCCTTTGTCATGAGCGTGATCGAAAAGTGGCTGCGGGCGCGGGTGCCGAATGCCATTCAACTGCTGGTGGTGCCGATCACCACTATCGTCGTCACCGGCGTGCTGGCCCTGGCGATTATCGGCCCGGTGACCCGTCACCTTGGCATCCTGATCACCGAAGGTTTGGTGACCCTGTTCGAGATCGCCCCGATGATCGGCGGCGCGATTTTCGGCCTGCTCTATGCGCCGCTGGTGATCACCGGCATGCACCACATGTTCCTCGCCGTCGACCTGCAGTTGATCTCCACTCAGGGCGGCACCTTTATCTGGCCGATGATCGTCATGTCCAACCTGGCCCAGGGCAGCGCCGCCCTCGGGGTGTTCTACATGACCCGCAACGCGCGGGACAAAAGCATGGCCTCGACCTCGGCGATTTCCGCTTACTTCGGCATCACGGAGCCGGCGATGTTCGGCGTGAACCTGCGCTTCAAATTTCCGTTCTATGCCGCGCTGCTGGGCTCGGCGCTGGGCAGCATTTTTCTGTCGTTGAACAAGGTGCAGGCCTCGGCCATCGGCGTCGGTGGGTTGCCCGGGTTTATCTCGATCGTGCCGAGCGCGATTCCGATGTTCGTGATCGGCATGGTCGTGGCGATGGTCGTGCCGTTTGCGCTGACGTGCATGTTGAGCATGAAGATCGTTCGGCCTGGTTACCGGGTCGCCTGAAGATCGCTATCGCAGGCAAGCCAGCTCCCACAGTGATGTGTGAACACATTCAAGTGTGGGAGCTGGCTTGCCTGCGATGAGGCCAGAAGGGCCAGCACCCAACTCTACTGAAGGAACCCACCATGCAAACCTGGCAACACTCGGTGATCTACCAGATCTACCCC
The DNA here is from genome assembly GCF_041410225.1 of Pseudomonas sp. KT_2_4. Taxonomy (NCBI): domain Bacteria; kingdom Pseudomonadati; phylum Pseudomonadota; class Gammaproteobacteria; order Pseudomonadales; family Pseudomonadaceae; genus Pseudomonas; species Pseudomonas sp. KT_2_4. The sequence goes on along the minus strand of NZ_CP166962.1, from coordinate 2,669,933 downwards.
AAAAGCTTCCACAGCCACGCGGGTAACGCCACCGGTGACCTGTTGGGCATCGTGGACAAACTCGACTACCTCAAATGGCTGGGCGTGGATTGCCTGTGGGTTACCCCGTTCCTGCGCTCGCCCCAGCGCGACAACGGCTACGACATCAGCGACTACTACGCCATCGACCCCAGCTACGGCACTATGGCCGACTGCGACCTGCTGATCAGCGAAGCCGCCAAGCGTGGTATCAAGCTGATGCTCGATATCGTGGTCAACCACACCTCCATCGAACACGAATGGTTCCAGCAGGCGCGCAGCAGCCTCGACAATCCCTATCGTGACTTCTACATCTGGCGCGACCAGCCGAACAACTGGGAATCCAAGTTCGGCGGCTCGGCCTGGGAATACGAAGCGCAGACTGGCCAGTACTACCTGCATCTGTTCGACCATACACAGGCCGACCTCAATTGGGACAACCCCCAGGTGCGCGCCGAAGTGTTCAAGATGATGCGCTTCTGGCGCGACAAAGGCGTGGGCGGCTTCCGCCTGGATGTGATCAACCTGATCTCCAAGCCCGCCGACTTCCCCGAGGACAACAGCGACGGCCGCCGCTTCTACACCGACGGCCCGAACGTGCACCAATACTTGCAGCAAATGCACCGTGAAGTCTTTGAAGGCCATGACCTTATCAACGTGGGCGAGATGTCATCCACCCGCCTGGAACACTGCATTCGCTACTCGAATCCAGCGTCTAAAGAACTGTCGATGACCTTCAACTTCCACCACCTGAAAGTCGATTACCCCAACCTGCAAAAGTGGGTGAAGGCTGACTTCGACTTCCTGCAACTCAAGCAGATTTTCTCCGACTGGCAGATGGGCATGCAGGCCGGCGGCGGCTGGAACGCGTTGTTCTGGTGCAACCACGATCAGCCACGGGTGGTCTCGCGCTTTGGTGACGACGGACAATACCGCGTGGTCTCGGCCAAGATGCTCGCCACGGCGCTGCACTTTCTGCAGGGCACGCCGTATGTGTATCAGGGCGAAGAGTTGGGTATGACCAATCCAGGCTTCGACAGCATCTCGCAATACCGCGATGTGGAAACCCTGAACATCTTCCGCCTCAAGCGCGACGCGGGAGAGTCCGAAGCCTCGAGCATGGCGGCGATCATGCAGAAGTCCCGCGATAACGGGCGTACGCCCATGCAGTGGAGCACCGAAGCGAACGCGGGGTTCAGCCGCGGTGAACCCTGGATCGGCATTCCCGCGAATGCTGCGCAGATCAACGTCGCAAGCCAGGTGGATGACACGGATTCGGTGCTGCATCACTACCGCAGGCTGATCGATCTGCGCCGTCGCGAACCGCTGATACAGCAAGGCGTTTACCGCCCGATGCTGCAAGACCATCTCCAGGTCTGGGCGTACCTGCGTGAAGGCCACGGCGAGCGCCTGTTGGTACTCAACAACTTCTATGGATCGCCATGCAAGATCCAGCTGCCAGAAGGCGTGATCAACGCCGAGAGCGAGCAACGCCTGTTGATCAGCAACTACCCCGACTGCCCCCTGCGCACTAGCACTGTGCTGTTACGTCCTTATGAATCCTTCGTGCTGCACCTGACTGATTGAAACACCCCCTGCAGGAGCGAGCTTGCTCGCGAAGATCGTCAACGAAAACGCGCCCCTCCAGGTGTTGCGTGGAGGCAGGAAGTTTTTCGCGAGCAAGCTCGCTCCTACAGGGATCGCGTCATGCAAGACAGTAATAAAAACAATAAAAATAAAAGGAGCGTTTCATGAAAACAACAATAAAGCTGGGCCTTATTGCCTCCTGCCTCACGGTGCCTGTTGGCGCGCAAGCCCTGGAGTTTGCCGGGTATTTGCGCAGCGGCGTGGGCACGTCAACGGGCAGCGGCAAGCAGCAATGTTTCCAACTGCCGGGTGCGCAAACCAAATACCGCCTGGGTAACGAATGCGAGCAGTACGCCGAGCTGGAACTGCGTCAGGATTTGCTGACCCTCGACGACGGTTCTGTGTTCAGCGTCGATGCCATGGCGTCCCTCTACAACCGGTACGACCGCGCCCTGAAGTTCCAGGGTGAAAACAACGGCTCGGCGCGCATGCCGCAGATGTATGCGCAATGGTCCAACCTGCCCAGTCTCAATGGCGGTTCGCTGTGGGCCGGGCGGCGTTACTACAAACGTAACGACATCCATATTTCCGACTTCTACTACTGGAACCAGAGCGCCACCGGCGGTGGGATCGAGGACGTGTTGATCGGCGGCTTGAAATACAGCTACGCCCTGTCGCGCAAGGACAACCTGTACCAGAAGGAATACGCCACCCGTCACGACTTCAACGTCGCAGGTTTCAAGACCAACCCCGGTGGCGAACTGGAACTTGGCTTGAGCTACATCGCCAAGGCCGGTGGGCGTGACACCAACAGTGGCTGGGCGCTGACGGCGCAGCATGTACAAGCGGCTTTCCTGGGAGGCAAGAACAAGTTTGCCCTGCAGTACGGCGAAGGCCCTGGCACCGGCCTGGGTTACACCGGCAATACCACGTTGGACAAAAGCAGCAAAAGTTACCGCGCCGTGGAGTTCTTTGATTGGCAAGTGACTCCGCGTTTCGGCGGGCAAGTCGAGGCGGTGTACCAGAAAGATGTGCGCCCTGGGCGTCAGGATCAGAACTGGATGTCCCTGGGTGTACGCCCGGCGTATGCGCTCAGCGAGCAATTCAAACTGGTCACTGAGCTGGGGCACGATCAGGTCGAGGCCACCGGCGGTACGCGCAAATTGAGCAAATTTACCTTCGCCCCGACCTGGTCGCCCAAAGGCCCTGAGTTCTGGGCGCGGCCGGAAGTACGGCTGTATTACACCTATGCGTCCTGGAATAAAGCGGCCAAGCGTGCGGCCAATGAGCTGGCGGCGGGCTCGGCTTTGTCCGACACCGGCGCCTATGGCACGGCGCGGCATGGGTCGAACGTCGGTGTGCAGGTCGAATATTGGTGGAAGTAATCCGCGCTTGTGTGGGAGCGGGCTTGCTCGCGAATGCAGTAGGTCAGTCAATGAATGTGTCGCCTGATACACCGCTTTCGCGAGCAAGCCCGCTCCCACCTTTGATCTTCGTCATCCTCAACCTTGCATCGACTCAATGATTTTTAAAGAACAACACAAACAGGTGAAGTCATGACCACATCTCAACCCCTGGAACTGCTGGCACCCTTGTCCGGGGTTTTGCTGGCGCTGGATCAGGTCCCCGACCCGGTATTTTCCGGCCGCGTGATTGGCGATGGCCTGTGCATCGACCCCACTTCGCAGACCCTCTGCGCGCCGTTGGCCGGGGTGGTCAGCAACATTCAGGACAGCGGCCACGCCGTCAGCGTCACCGCCGATAACGGTGTGCAGATATTGCTGCATATTGGCCTGGACACGGTGAACCTGGCGGGCCAGGGCTTCACCCGGCTGGTCGAGGAGGGCCAGCGGGTGGAGGCCGGGCAGCCGCTGATCGAATTCGATGCCGACTATGTGGCGCTCAATGCACGTAGCCTGCTGACGTTGATGCTCATTGTAAGCGGCGAGCCGTTTGTGCCGTTGGTGGCCGGTCAGGCGCTGGTCGAGTCCGGCCAGCCACTGTTGCAGGTCTCACCGGGGCAGATACCCGCAGAGGTGGACGAGGAGGAGGGCAATGCGCTGTTCTCCACGCCAGTAACCCTGCCCAACGCCAGCGGCTTGCACGCCCGCCCTGCGGCGGTGTTTGCTCAGGCGGCGAAGGGGTTCAGTTCAAGCATATTTCTGCACAAGCAAACCCTGAGCGCGAATGCCAAGTCGCTTGTGGCGATCATGGCGCTGCAGACCTCCCAGGGCGACAGCGTGCAAGTGAGCGCGGCGGGGGAAGATGCCGAGGCGGCGATCCAGGCGCTGGTGGCGTTGTTGCTCGACGGCTGTGGCGAGACGCTGCCGGTAGCCGTCGAGAAAATCAGCAAGCCCGCTGCGTCGGCGTCTTCGGCGTCCGTGTTGCGAGGCGTCTGTGCGTCGCCGGGCTCGGCGTTCGGCCAGGTGGTCCAGGTGGCTGAACCGACGCTCGACATTCCCGAAGCCGGTGCGGGAGAAACCTTCGAACGTACCGCATTGGCCCGTGGCCTGCGGGCGGCAAACGAGGCGCTGCAAGCGTTGCAGGCCAAGGCGGCCGGCAGCGCCCAGGCCGAGATTTTCCGCGCCCACCAGGAACTGCTCGAAGACCCGACCCTGCTTGAACAAGCTCATAGCCTGCTGGCCGAAGGCAAGAGCGCGGCCTTTGCCTGGAATACGGCCACGGTGGCGACCGCCAGGCTCTTCGAAGGCTTGGGTAAAACGCTGCTGGCTGAGCGTGCGGCGGATTTGGCCGACGTCGGCCAGCGCGTGCTCAAGTTGATCCTGGGGGTGCCGGAGCGTTCCATGGAGCTGCCGGAGTGCGCCATTCTGGTCGCCGAACAACTGACCCCCTCACAAACCGCCGGCCTGGATACCAGCAAAGTGCTGGGCTTCGTCACGGTCGCCGGTGGGGCTACCAGCCACGTGGCCATCCTCGCCCGGGCCCTCGGCCTGCCATCCCTTTGCGGTGTACCCAGTCAAGTATTGGCCTTGGCCAACGGCAAGCGGGTACTGCTCAATGCCGATAAAGGCGAGCTGCAGCTGGAGCCGAATCTGGCTGAAATCGAGCAACTGCAGGCGGTTCGTCAACAGCAAAAGCTACGGCTGCAGCGTGAAGTGGCACAGGCCTCACAGGCGGCGGTCACCCGCGACGGTCACCACATCGAGGTCACAGCCAACGTCGCCTCATTGCAGGAAGTGGAACAGTCACTGACCCTGGGCGCTGAAGGCGTGGGGCTGCTGCGTTCGGAGTTCCTCTACCTGGAACGCAACCGTGCCCCGAGCGCAGAGGAGCAGGCCGACACCTACAGCGCCATCGCCCGCGCCCTCGGCACCGAGCGCAATCTGGTGGTGCGTACCCTGGATGTGGGCGGCGATAAACCCTTGGCCTATGTACCGATGGAAAGCGAGACCAACCCATTCCTTGGCCTGCGCGGGATCCGCCTGTGCCTGGAACGTCCCGAACTGTTGCGTGAACAGTTGCGTGCGATTCTTGTCAGTGCAGGCTTGGCGCGGCTGCATATCATGTTGCCAATGGTCAGCCTGCTGTCGGAGCTGCATCTGGCGCGCAAAATGCTCGAAGAGGAAGCGCAGACGCTTGGCCTGAGTGAACTCCCCAAGCTGGGCATCATGATCGAAGTGCCGAGTGCGGCGTTGATGGCGGATGTGTTTGCGCCCCATGTGGATTTCTTCTCCATCGGCACCAACGACCTCACCCAATACACCCTGGCCATGGACCGCGATCACCCGCGCCTGGCCAGCCAGGCCGACAGTTTTCATCCGGCGGTGCTGCGGCTGATCGACATGACCGTTAAGGCGGCCCATGCCCACGGCAAGTGGGTGGGCGTATGTGGTGCGCTGGCATCCGAAACCCTGGCGGTGCCGGTGTTGATCGGCCTGGGCGTGGATGAGCTGTCGGTCAGCGTGCCGCTGATTCCCACCATCAAGGCCACCGTGCGCGAGTTGGACCTGCACGACTGCCAGATCATTGCCCGCCAAGTGCTGGGCCTGGAAGAAGCCGACCAAGTGCGCGAGGCCCTGCGCCTGTACCACGCGGCCACCGTTGAAACCTCACCTGTCATGGAGCACTGAGCATGTTCGAGAAATTGCAGCGGGCGTTCTGGAAAGCCCTGACGCCTGACTTGGTGGCCGAGACGGTCACGCCGACGCCGCCGAGCCTGTTGTCGGCCGATGTGGTGAGTGCATTGGGCGGGGAGGGGAACGTGACGTCACAGCAGCGCGTGGCACTCACGCGGGTGCGCGTGCAATTGCGCGAGGCGGGGCGTTTGGATGAGTCGGCGTTGAAGGCCGCGGGTATACCCGCCGTGATGGTACTGCCGGGCGGCGTGCTCCACCTGCTCACCAGCTTATAAGGCGACGATGATCAAATGTGGGAGCCGGGCTTGCCCGCGATAGCGGTGTGTCAGGCGCCGAATACCTTGACTGTCAGGCCGCCATCGCGGGCAAGCCCGGCTCCCACAGAGATTTGCTGTGTGCGGGCTGTCGTGATCAGAGTTGCGGGGTGTCTTGCGGTGGCTTGGTCTTGTCCACGCCCGGCACATGCAGGTTGCCTTCCACCACCTGGTTACCTTCCAGCTGCGGCTGGGTCACCCAGGTGAGGATGTCGTAGTAACGCCGGATGTTCGCCACAAAATGCACCGGCTCGCCGCCGCGGGCGTAGCCGTAGCGGGTCTTGCTGTACCACTGCTTCTGCGACAGGCGTGGCAGCATCTTCTTCACGTCCAGCCACTTGTTCGGGTTCAGGCCTTCTTTCTTCGCCAGGAGGCGCGCGTCGTCCAGGTGGCCGGTGCCTACGTTGTAGGCGGCGAGGGCGAACCAGGTGCGGTCGGGCTCGGCGATCTTGTCGTCCAGCTCATCCTTGATTCTGGCCAGGTACTTGGCGCCGCCCATGATGCTCTGCTTGGGGTCCAGGCGGTTGGACACGCCCATGGCTTGCGCGGTGTTCTGGGTCAGCATCATCAGGCCGCGCACGCCGGTCTTGGAGGTGACCGTGGGTTGCCACAGCGATTCCTGATAACCAATGGCTGCCAGCAGCCGCCAATCGACTTTCTCGGCCTTGGCATACGCACGAAAGTGTTTCTCATACTTGGGCAGGCGTTGTTGCAGGTGCTGGGCAAAGGTATAGGCGCCGACATAGCCGAGTACATCGACGTGCCCGTAGTAGCGGTCCTTCAGGCGTTGCAAGGTGCCATTCTTCTCGACCTTGTCCAGGTAACTGTTGATCTCGTTGAGCAGGCTGTTGTCGTCGCCTGCTGCCACGGCCCAGCTTTGATTGCTGGCATTGCCGAGGTCGAAGGCCACGCGCACGTTGGGGAAGTACACCTGGTTCATGGCCACTTCGTTGGAGTCCACCAGGGTCAGGTCGATTTGCCCTTCGTCGACCATGCGCAGCAAATCCACCACCTCAACGGCATCGGATTCTTCGTATTCAATCGCCGGGTTCTGTTTTTTCAGCGCCGCCAGTTGTTCAGCGTGGGTGCTGCCCTTGAGCACCATGATCTTCTTGCCCACCAGGTCGGCGGCATTGGTGGGACGCGATTGGCCGTTGCGGTAGATAATCTGTGGGGTGACTTCAAGGTACGGGTGGGAGAAGCGCACCTGCTGCTGGCGCTGGTCGCTGCTCACCAGGCCGGCGGCGGCGAGTACCGGGCCATTGGGTTTGCCCAGCCGGCTGAACAGGTCGTCGAGGTTGTCGGCCGTCTCGATTTCCAACTTCACCCCCAGGTCGTCGGCAAAGCGCTTGACCAGTTCGTATTCGAAGCCGGTCTCACCGTTGCGATCCTGGAAATACGTAGCGGGACTGTTGCGAGTGACCACCCGCAATACGCCATCCTCCTTGATTCGCTCCAGTGTGCTGGGTTTATCAACACAGGCACTGAGCATCAGGAAGAGCAAGGTGGCGATGAGCCATTTGACGCATCGCAGGCGCGAAACAGTTGGGAAGAACATCTGCGCAGTATACGCAAACGGCTCACGGCGCCATATCTCGACAGCGGCGCACTTGTCTGCTAGCCAGCGTAAAACTGTGCTGCAGCCCGCAGAAACGGGGCTTGGCGAGTGATTGTGACGGTTAAAATAACTGCGCCCAATGCCCTGCATCACGCCGTGATCGCAGGCAAAGCGTGCCAACTGACGTTCGGCGGCGGCCACCGGTAGCGTTTCGGGTGCCGTTGGCGAAGGTTTACGCTAGAATGCACGGCCTCAAAGCACACCCCTTCCCGAGGCTGTCCCGAAGATGTTGATCCTGCGCGGCGCTCCTGCCCTTTCTGCCTTTCGCCACAGCAAACTCCTTGAGCAACTGAGCCAGAAGGTTCCAGCTGTTACAGGCCTGTACGCTGAATTTGCTCACTTCGCCGACGTAACCGGCGTCTTGACCGCCGACGAACAGCAAGTGCTGGCACGCCTTCTGAAGTACGGCCCAAGCGTTCCCGTTCAAGAGCCGACTGGCCGCTTGTTCCTGGTTCTGCCACGGTTCGGCACCATCTCGCCCTGGTCGAGCAAGGCCAGCGACATCGCCCGCAACTGCGGCCTGGACAAAATCCAGCGCCTGGAGCGTGGGATCGCCTTCTACGTCGCCGGGCAGTTCAGCGACGCCGAGGCCGAGCTGATCGCCAGCAGCCTGCATGACCGCATGACCCAGATCATCGTCAGCCAGCTGGAACAGGCTGCCGGCCTGTTCAGCCATGCCGAACCCAAGCCGCTCACCGCGATTGACGTGCTCGGCGGTGGCCGCGCCGCCCTCGAGAAGGCCAACACCGAACTGGGCCTGGCCCTGGCCGAAGACGAGATCGACTATCTGGTCAACGCCTTCACCGGCTTGAAGCGCAACCCCCACGACATCGAACTGATGATGTTCGCCCAGGCCAACTCCGAGCACTGCCGTCACAAGATCTTCAACGCCAGTTGGGACATCGACGGCCAAAGCCAGGAAAAAAGCCTGTTCGGCATGATCAAGAATACCTACGTGATGCACAGCGAAGGCGTTCTGTCGGCTTATAAGGACAACGCCTCGGTCATCGTCGGCTCCGTCGCCGGTCGCTTCTTCCCGGATCCGGAAACCCGCCAGTACGGCGCGGTGCAGGAGCCGGTGCACATCCTGATGAAGGTTGAAACCCACAACCACCCGACCGCGATTGCCCCGTTCCCGGGCGCAGCCACCGGTTCGGGCGGCGAAATCCGTGACGAAGGCGCCACCGGCCGTGGTGCCAAGCCCAAGGCGGGCCTCACCGGTTTCACCGTGTCCAACCTGCAGATCCCGGGCTTTGAACAGCCGTGGGAAGTGCCGTACGGCAAGCCTGAGCGCATCGTCACGGCGCTGGACATCATGATCGAAGGCCCGCTGGGCGGCGCCGCGTTCAACAACGAATTCGGGCGCCCGGCGCTCACCGGTTACTTCCGGACCTTCGAGCAGTCCATCACCACCCCGCGTGGCGATGAAGTGCGCGGCTACCACAAGCCGATCATGTTGGCCGGCGGCATGGGCAACATCCGTGAAGAACACGTCAAGAAAGGCGAGATTCTGGTCGGCTCCAAGCTGATCGTGCTCGGCGGCCCGGCGATGCTGATCGGCCTGGGCGGCGGTGCGGCCTCTTCCATGGCCACCGGCACCAGCTCGGCAGATCTGGACTTTGCTTCCGTACAGCGCGAAAACCCTGAGATGGAACGCCGTTGCCAGGAAGTCATCGACCGTTGCTGGCAGTTGGGTGACAAGAACCCGATCAGCTTCATCCACGACGTCGGCGCTGGCGGTTTGTCCAACGCCTTCCCGGAACTGGTCAACGATGGCGACCGTGGTGGCCGTTTCGAGCTGCGCAACATTCCAAACGACGAGCCGGGCATGGCCCCGCACGAAATCTGGAGTAACGAATCCCAGGAACGCTACGTACTGGCCGTCGGTCCTGAAGACTTCGCACGCTTCCAGGCCATCTGCGAACGCGAGCGTTGCCCGTTTGCCGTGGTCGGCGAAGCCACTGCCGAGCCGCAACTGACCGTCACCGACAGCCACTTCGGCAACAGCCCCGTGGACATGCCGTTGGAAGTGCTGCTGGGCAAGGCCCCGCGCATGCACCGTTCGGCCAACCGTGAAGCTGAACTGGGCGATGATTTCGACCCAAGCACGCTGGACCTGGCCAACAGCATCGAACGCGTGCTGCACCATCCGGCCGTGGCGAGCAAAAGCTTCCTGATCACCATCGGCGACCGCACCATCACCGGCCTGGTTGCCCGTGACCAAATGGTCGGCCCATGGCAGGTGCCGGTGGCCGACGTTGCCGTCACCGCCACCAGCTTCGACGTGTACACCGGTGAAGCCATGGCCATGGGCGAGCGCACGCCGCTGGCCCTGCTGGACGCTCCGGCGTCGGGCCGCATGGCCATTGGTGAAACCCTCACCAACATCGCTGCCTCGCGTATCGGCAAGCTGTCCGACATCAAACTGTCGGCCAACTGGATGTCCGCTGCCGGCCACCCGGGTGAAGATGCGCGCCTGTACGACACGGTTAAAGCCGTCGGCATGGAGCTGTGCCCGGAACTGGGTATCACCATTCCGGTGGGCAAGGACTCCATGTCCATGGCCACCCGTTGGAACGAAGACGGCACCGACAAGAGCGTCACGTCGCCGCTGTCGTTGATCGTTACCGGTTTCGCGCCGGTCACCGACATCCGCCAGACCCTGACCCCGCAACTGCGCATGGACAAGGGCACCACCGACCTGATCCTGATCGACCTGGGCCGTGGCCAGAACCGCATGGGCGCCTCGATCCTGGCGCAAACCCACGGCAAGCTCGGCAAGCAGGCCCCGGACGTCGACGACGCCGAAGACCTCAAGGCCTTCTTCGCCGTGATCCAGGGCCTGAACGCCGACGGCCACCTGTTGGCTTACCACGACCGTTCCGACGGTGGTTTGCTGACCAGCGTTGTCGAAATGGCCTTCGCCGGTCACTGCGGCTTGAACATCGTGCTCGACAGCGTTGCCGAGGATGCTGCCGAAATCAACGGCATCCTGTTCAACGAAGAGTTGGGTGCGGTGATCCAGGTGCGCCAGGACGCTACCCCAGACGTGCTCGCGCAGTTCAGCGCCGCTGGCCTGGCCGAGTGCGTGGCGGTGATTGGCCAGCCGATCAACAACGGCGAAGTCAATATCTCCTTCAACGGCGACACGGTCTTTACCGGTCAGCGTCGTTTGCTGCAACGCCAGTGGGCCGAGACCAGCTACCAGATCCAGCGTCTGCGCGACAACGCCGACTGCGCCGAGCAGGAATTCGACGTGATCCTGGAAGAAGACAACCCGGGCCTGAGCACCATGCTCAGCTTCGACGTCAACCAGGACATCGCAGCGCCTTACATCAAGAAGGGCATTCGCCCACAGGTTGCCGTACTGCGTGAGCAAGGCGTCAACGGTCAGGTGGAAATGGCGGCGGCGTTCGACCGCGCCGGCTTCAATGCGATCGACGTGCACATGAGCGATATCCTCGCTGGTCGCGTTGACCTCAATAAGTTCAAAGGCCTGGTGGCCTGCGGTGGTTTCTCCTACGGCGACGTGCTGGGTGCCGGTGAAGGCTGGGCCAAGTCGGCCCTGTTCAACAGCCGTGCCCGCGATGCGTTCCAGGGCTTCTTCGAACGCAACGACAGCTTCACCCTGGGTGTGTGCAACGGTTGCCAGATGATGTCCAACCTCAGCGAACTGATCCCGGGCAGCGAGTTCTGGCCGCACTTTGTGCGTAACCGTTCCGAGCAGTTCGAAGCCCGTGTCGCCATGGTGCAGGTGCAGGAGTCCAACTCGATCTTCCTGCAGGGCATGGCCGGTTCGCGTATGCCAATCGCCATCGCCCACGGTGAAGGCCACGCCGAATTCAGCAGCGAAGAAGCGCTGCTTGAAGCCGACCTGTCCGGCACCGTGGCCCTGCGTTTCGTCGACAACCACGGCAAGGTCACCGAGAGCTACCCGGCCAACCCGAACGGCTCGCCGCGCGGGATCACCGGCCTTACCAGCCGCGACGGCCGCGTGACCATCATGATGCCGCACCCGGAGCGCGTGTTCCGCGCCGTGCAAAACTCGTGGCGCCCGGAAGAGTGGAACGAAGACGGCGCCTGGATGCGCATGTTCCGCAACGCTCGCGTGTGGGTGAACTAAGGCCGTGTACAAGCTCGCCTTCTTCGTACCCGACAGCCATGTGGAGACGGTAAAAACCGCCGTCTTCGCAGCCGGCGGCGGGCGCATCGGCGACTACGACAGCTGCGCCTGGCAAGTGCTGGGCCAGGGCCAATTCCGCGCGTTGGACGGCAGCCAGCCGTTTATCGGGCAGGTCGGCCAGGTTGAAGTGGTTGAAGAGTGGAAGGTTGAGCTGGTGGTGGCGGATGAGTTGATTGCGGCTGTCGTGGCTGCTTTGAAACTCAGTCACCCGTATGAGACACCGGCGTATGAGGTGTGGCAGTTGGCGGATTTTTGATCGGCTGGCTGCATAAACAAGAAACCCGCTGGGCCAGTTTGGTCAGCGGGTTTTTTGTTGGCTGTGAAGGCCTCATCGCGGGCAAGCCCGGCTCCCACAGTTTGATCGTGTTGTCCTGTCATGCATCAACCCACTGTGGGAGCTGGCTTGCCTGCGATGGCGCCGGTGCAGGCGCCTCAGAACTTTCCGACAAGCCTTTCAGGTTGTCCCTCGGAACGGGTACCACTAACCTTCGTCAGTCGCTGCCAATTCAGCGACCGGGACTGCAAGCCCGCCGAAACCTCACCAGTTAGTCACAAGCGCCTTTATAATTGCGGCGCTTTTTCATGGTCGCCATTTATGGCGGCTGTGTGCGGGAGACCTTCGGGTCTACCGAGACTTGCTGGTGATTCTCGGTCTTGCAGGCCCGCACACAGCTGCCACCCATCATCTGCAAGTGATGCTGGTAGTTCTTACTTCACACCAGAGGTTTACCATGATCAAAGACAGCCCAAATCCCCCATCTGATTCCCAGCCCACCGACCAAATCTTCACCATCCTAACCAACCTGAACAGCGAAACCCTGCTCGCCAACGCCTCCCAAGACCTGGCATCCGTGCAGTCACTGGCGGGTCAACTGGCTTTTGATGTCGACGGCCCCCTGCGTGATGCAGTGCTGGGGATTCATCGGATGGTGGAAGGGATCCAGTTGATGGTGGATCGGGTGCTGGATCTTCACGAAGTGTCAGCAGCCACGGCTAACTGATCGTTCCCACGCTCCGCGTGGGAATGCATCCTGTGACGCTCAGCGTCACCCTTGCGCAGGGCGGGACGCAGAGCGTCCGAGGCGGCATTCCCACGCAGAGCGTGGGAACGATCGGTCAAGACCTGGCATCCGTGCAGGCACTGGCGGGTCAACTGGCTTTTGATGTCGACGGCCCCTTGCGTGATGCAGTGCTGGGGATTCATCGGATGAAGGAAGGGATCCAGTTGATGGTGGATCGGGTGCTGGATCTTCACGAAGTGTCAGCAGCCACGGCTAACTGATCGTTCCCACGCTCCGCGTGGGAATGCATCCTGTGACGCTCAGCGTCACCCTTGCGCAGGGCGGGACGCAGAGCGTCCGGGGCGGCATTCCCACGCAGAGCGTGGGAACGATCGGTCAAGACTTGGCATCCGTGCAGGCACTGGCGGGTCAACTGGCTTTTGATGTCGACGGCTCCCTGCGTGATGCAGTGCTGGGGATTCATCGGATGGTGGAAGGGATCCAGTTGATGGTGGATCGGGTGCTGGATCTTCACGAAGTGTCAGCAGCCACGGCTAACTGATCGTTCCCACGCTCCGCGTGGGAATGCATCCTGTGACGCTCAGCGTCACCCTTGCGCAGGGCGGGACGCAGAGCGTCCGAGGCGGCATTCCCACGCAGAGCGTGGGAACGATCGGTCAGGCGTTGATAGGGCGGGTAACCAACCGCTCCAAAGCCTCACCCAAACCTAAAGCCTTGTCACCAATCAACAAGTGCCAAACCCCGCTATCCAGCTGGCTCACACCCTTGCAACCCAGCGCAGTGAGGTCCGCTTCAGACAGCACCGAATCATCCCCCAACTCCACCCGCAACCGGGTCATCGCTACCGCTTCCAGTTGGCGCACATTCTCTCGGCCGCCCAGGGCATTCAGCCACTTTTCGGCCTCGTGTACATTCACCGCCACCGGCTTATCCACAGGCGCAACCGCTACAGGCGTTGCGGCAACAAACCCCGGCATCGCCAAGCGAATCTCATCAGCAATGCTATCGGCCATCGGCCCAACCACCACCTGCAAACTGCCGCCGTTACCCGGGCGCACTACAGCCATGGCACCCAGCGCTTTCAGTTCAGCATCCACCGCCTTGTTGCGATCCACCATGTCCAAGCGCAGGCGCGTAGTGCAAGCGCCGACACTGAGCAGGTTCTGCGCACCACCCAACGCCTGGATATAAGCCGTCGCACGCTGGTTGTCACTCATCGCTTCGGCCTGCACCACCTGGATATCTTCACGCCCCGGTGTCTTCAGGTTGAAGCGGCGGATGCAGTAGCTGAACACCGTGTAGTAGATCACCGAGTAGGCCAGGCCCACCGGTACCACCAGCCAGCCATTGGTGGACTTGCCCCAGCCCAGCACCATGTCGATAAAACCACCGGAGAAGGTAAAGCCGAGGTGGATATTCAGCATATTGGTCACGGCCATCGACAGGCCGGTCAGCAGCGCATGCAGCAAGTAGAGGAACGGTGCGAGGAACATGAAGGCGAATTCAATCGGCTCGGTCACCCCGGTCAGGAACGAGGTCAGCGCCATCGAGAGGAAGATCCCGCCCATGACCTTGCGCCGCTCCGGCAACGCGTTGCGGTACATCGCCAGGCACGCCGCCGGCAGGCCGAACAGCATCACCGGGAACATACCGGTCATGAACTGGCCGCCTTTCGGGTCGCCGGCGAAGTAGCGGGTCAGGTCGCCGGTCACCACCGCGCCGGTTGTCGGGTCGGTAAACGTGCCGAACACGAACCACGCCATATTGTTGAGGATGTGGTGCAAGCCAGTGACGATCAGCAGGCGGTTGAATACGCCGAATACGAACGCACCCAGACTGCCGCTTTCCATCAGCAATACGCCGAAGCTGTTGATGCCGTGCTGGATCGGCGGCCAGATCAGGCCAAAGATTACGCCCAGGCCCACCGCCGAAAAGCCGGTGACAATCGGTACAAAGCGTCGTCCGCCAAAGAACGCCAGGTACTCCGGCAGCTTGATGTCTTTGAAGCGGTTATACAGCGCGCCCGCCATCAGGCCGCTGGCGATACCGGCGAGCATGCCCATGTTGATGGACGTGTCCATCACCTTGAGTGTGGAGATCATCACCAGGTAGCCAATCGCCCCGGCCAGGCCGGCGGTGCCGTTGTTGTCGCGAGCAAAACCCACGGCAATGCCGATGGCGAAGATCAGCGCCAGGTTGGCGAAGATCGCCTGCCCGGCATCGTGCATCACCGCGATGTTGAGCAAGTCGGTGTCGCCCAGGCGCAGCAGCAAGCCGGCGATTGGCAGGATCGCAATCGGCAGCATCAGTGCGCGGCCCAGGCGTTGCAGGCCTTCGATAAAGTGTTGGTACATGGCGTGTCTCCCTATTCTTGTTGTTTTCAGCTCAGCGGCCAGTGGTGTTGACAGGCTTGGCGAACGGCCTTGGCGCTGCTCAGGTCGAGCAGCTCAAGGCTCCGTTGCCGACATTGCGCCGCGTCCAGGTGGCGGACGCGGTCCTTGATTTCGCCGATCTGCGGCGGGCTTACCGACAGCTCGGTGACTCCCAGGCCAACCAGTACTGGCGTGGCCAGCGGGTCCGACGCCAGGGCACCGCACACGCCGACCCAACGGCCGTGTTTCGCCGCACCGGCGCAGGTCTGGGCGATCAGCCGCAGCAGCGCCGGGTGCAGCGCGTCAACACGGGCGGCCAAGCCTGCGTGGTCGCGGTCCATGGCCAGGGTGTACTGGGACAGGTCATTGGTGCCGATGGACAAAAAGTCCGCGTGTTCAGCCAACTGTTCAGCCATCAGCGCGGCGGCGGGCACTTCAATCATCACGCCCAGTTCGGGGCGTTGCGTCAGCTCCAACTCCGCGCACAGTTCATCCAGGCGCTGGCGGATCTGCAGCAGTTCATCCACCTCGCTGACCATCGGCAGCAGGATGCGGCAACGCGCCAGCGGGGTAACTTGCAGCAGGGCGCGCAGTTGCTGGTCGAGCAGTTCCGGGCGTACCTGAGCCATGCGAATACCGCGCAGGCCCAGTACCGGGTTGGCCTCGACGGGCAGCGGCAGGTAGTCGAGCTGCTTGTCGCCGCCCACATCGATGGTGCGGATGATCACCGACTTGTCGCCCATGGCATCCAGCACGGCCTGATAAGCCTGGCGCTGTTCTTGCTCATCCGGCGCGGTGCGACGGTCGACGAAGAGGAATTCGGTGCGCAGCAGGCCGACGCCGTCGGCGCCGTTGTTAAACGCCACTTGGGCTTCGGCGCTGGAGGCGACATTCGCCGCGACTTCAACCGTCACGCCGTCAGTGGTGTTCGCCGATTGCCGGGCTTGGACCTGTTGCTGCTGGCGTCGCAACTTCTGTGTTTCGCGAATCTGGTGAACTTCGGCGTGGCGCGCTTCGCTGGGGGCCAGTTCCAGGCGGCCGTTGGCGGCATCGAGCACCACCCGTTGGCCTTGGGGTACGTCGAGCACTTCATTGCCCAGGGCGACGAGACATGGCAGGCCTTTGCCCCGGGCCAGAATCGCCACATGGGAGGTCGCACCGCCTTCGGCCATGCAGATGCCCGCAGCCTGTTGCGCGCTCAATTGCAGGAGGTCCGAAGGTGTCAGCTCATGGGCACTGACAATCGCCCCCGCCGGCAATTCGAAATGCCAGGCTTCACCCAGCAACGCCCTTAGCACCCGTTGTTGCAGGTCGCGCAGGTCGTTGGCGCGCTCGGCAAACAGTGGCTTGCCCAATGCCAGCAGCACGGCGCACTGGGCCTGGATCGCATCCCGCCAGGCGTGGGTGGCGGCGCTGCCCTGTTCGATGGTTGCGCTGGCGGCGTCGAGTAACGTCGGGTCTTCCAGCAGAGCGAGGTGCGCGGCGAAGATCTCCTCTTCTTCGACGTTCTTGCGTTGGCGGGCCAGTTCCAGAGTGTTGCGGATTTCGCCACGCACTTGCTCAAGAGCCACATCCAGTCGTTGCAGTTGTTCGTCGAAGTTATGGGTGTCGGTGTCTTCCGGCAACTCGATGCCCGCCAGGCGGAACAGCGGCCCACATACCAAGCCCGGAGCGGCGCAGACGCCTTGCA
Organism: Pseudomonas sp. KT_2_4; assembly: GCF_041410225.1. Classification (NCBI taxonomy): domain Bacteria; kingdom Pseudomonadati; phylum Pseudomonadota; class Gammaproteobacteria; order Pseudomonadales; family Pseudomonadaceae; genus Pseudomonas; species Pseudomonas sp. KT_2_4. The sequence goes on along the minus strand of NZ_CP166962.1, from coordinate 2,653,032 downwards.
GCACATTGGCTTCGGTATTCGCCCGGCGTGGTGTGGCGGCGACCGGCGTGTGGTGTTCCTCGTGGATCGCCACGGACAGCGCGGCGACCAATGCCTGTAACGCCGCCTCGCCATCCTTGCCGCGACAGCTCACCCGTACCTCGTCACCTTCACCAATGCCCAGCCCCATCAGGCCGATCAAGCTGTCGCAAGCCGCCGTCTTATCACCGAAGTGCAGCTGTGACTGGCTGCTGAAACCCTGAGCAGTCTTGCGGATCAGTGCAGCAGGGCGTGCATGCAATCCGCCACGGTGTGTGATGCGCACTGTAGCGCTCACTTGCGCGTCCGAGTTATCCACAGCGGTGTTAACCGGTGCGGATGTGCGCACGGCAATCCGCATCAGCGCGTCACCGACCTTCACCGTCTTGCCTGCAATCGGTTGCAGCTCAAAGCGCTCACTGTTGGTCAGGATGATCAAGCTCACCAGGCTCTTGCACTGGCGCGCAATGCGGTCCAGATCAAACTGCACCAACGGCTGACCCTCGCTCACCCGTGCGCCTTCCTTCACCAGCAAGGCAAAGCCTTCGCCATTGAGTTCCACGGTGTCGATGCCCACATGCATCAGTACTTCGGCACCGTTATCAGCGCGGATGGTCAGGGCGTGCCCGGTGCGGGCGACGTGGATGATCACGCCGTCACAGGGCGCCTGCAGGCAGTCGTTCAGCGGGTCGATAGCGATACCGTCGCCCATGGCGCCGCTGGCGAACACTTCGTCGGGGACGCGGTTCAGGGCCAGCACCGGCCCACTCAAGGGGGCGCTAAGGGTCAATGGATTATTGTTGTTGGGCATGGGCACGGTACTCATCAGGAAAACGCCGCTTTAGTGCGTGCGGGTGACTTTGCTCAGGTGGCGCGGTTGGTCCGGGTCCATGCCCCGTGCCTGCGCCAGGCCGGCGGCCATCACGTAGAAGCTCTGGATCGCCAGGATCGGGTCCAGGCTCGGGTGTTCGGCGCGGCTCAGCGTCAGGTCGCGTTCGGCGATATCGTCCGGCGCGGCCAGCAACACGCGGGCGCCGCGTTGGCGCATGTCGGCGGCCAGGCTCAGCAGGCCGGCCTGCTCGGCGCCGCGTGGGGCGAACACCAGCAGAGGGTAGTTCTCGTCGATCAAGGCCATCGGCCCGTGGCGCACTTCGGCGCTGCTGAACGCTTCGGCCTGGATCGCCGAGGTTTCCTTGAGCTTGAGCGCGGCTTCCTGGGCGATGGCAAACCCGGCGCCACGGCCGATCACCATCAAGCGCTGGCTGCCTTTGAGGGCGTCGACGGCCAGGCGCCAATCCTGTCTGGCGGCGTCACGCAGGCCCTCGGGCAAGGCCTGACAGGCTTGCAGCAAGTCGGCTTCTTGATTCCAGTGGCCGACCAACTGTGCACTGGCGCTCAGGGTGGCGATGAAGCTCTTGGTGGCGGCCACGCTGAGTTCCGGCCCGGCGCACAGCGGCACATGAAATTCACACGCGGCTTCCAGCGGTGAGTCTTCGGCGTTGACCATCGAGATGCTCAAGGCACCCCGCTTGCGTAGCAGGCGCAGGCTGTTGACCAGGTCCGGGCTCTGCCCAGATTGGGAGAAACCAAACGCCACTTGGCCGCTGACTTTCATCGGCGCCTGCAACAGGGTCACCACCGACATTGGCAGCGACGCCACCGGAATGCCCACGTGTTGCATGGCCAGGTAGGCGAAGTAGCTGGCGGCATGGTCGGAGCTGCCGCGGGCGATGGTCATCGCCACCTGTGGTGGCTGGCGGCGCAGGCGGCCGGCGATTTCTTCCAGCATCGGGTCCAGGCGTTGCAGTTGGGCCGCGACGGCGTCGCAGGAGGCCAGGGCCTCTTCAAGCATTTTTGAAGTCAATGGTGTCTCCTTCGACCATTACGTCGGTGAGTGTCAGGGAGCGGTCCAGGCGCACGCAGTCGGCAAAGCTGCCCGGTTGCAGGCGGCCGCGTTCTTGCAAGCCCAGGTAGTCCGCAGGAAATTGCGACAGGCGTTGTGAGGCTTCACTGATGGGCAGGCCGATTTTCACCAGGTTGCGCAGCGCCTGGTCCATGGTCAGGGTGCTGCCGGCCAGGGTGCCATCGGCCAGGCGCACGCCGCCCAGGCATTTGGTCACGGTGTGGCTGCCCAGCTTGTACTCGCCGTCGGGCATGCCGGCGGCGGCGGTGGAGTCGGTGACGCAATACAGGCAGGGAATCGAGCGCAACGCCACGCGCATGGCGCCAGGGTGCACATGCAGCAAGTCCGGGATCAGCTCGGCGTACTGGGCGTGGGCCAGCGCGGCGCCGACGATGCCGGGTTCGCGGTGATGCAGCGGGCTCATGGCGTTGTACAAGTGGGTGAAACTGGTGGCGCCAGCGGCCAGGGCGGCAACGCCTTCTTCATAGCTGCCCAGGGTATGGCCGATCTGCATGCGCACGCCGCGTTCGCTGAGGGCGCGGATCAGGCCGTCGTGGCCGGCGATTTCCGGGGCGATGGTGATCACCCGGATCGGCGCCAGGCGCAGGTAGGCTTCCACTTCCTGCATCAACGCGGTGTGGGCGAAGTTGGGTTGGGCGCCGAGTTTGCCCGGATTGATGTAGGGGCCTTCCAGGTGCACGCCGAGTACGCGAGCGCTGCCGGCTGGGCGCTGTTCGCAGAACGTGCCGAGCTCACCAAGCACGCGGGAGATTTCTTCCACCGGCGCCGTCATGGTGGTGGCCAGCAGCGAGGTGGTGCCAAAACGCACGTGGGTACGGGTAATGGTCTCGAAGGCGCCCGCACCTTCCATGATGTCCGCGCCGCCACCGCCATGCACATGCAGGTCGATAAAGCCCGGCAGCAGGTAGGGCAGGTCGTTGTCGGCCGGGTCGCACGGCGTGCCGTCAATGGCGACAACCTTGCCGTGCTCGTGCACCAGGCGACCACGCATCCAGCCGCTGGGCGTGAGGATATTGTCTTCAGTCATGGGCAGTTCTCTAAGTTCGCAATTCGGCGGAATAATCATGGCGGCGCAGTTCTGCGACAAAGTCGTAGTAATCGTTGCGGCAGTAGGTGTCGGTGATTTCAATCGGCGTGTTATCGGCGGTGTAGCCCACGCGGGTCATCAGCAGCATGGCGGTGCCGGGGGCGATGCCGACCAGCGCGGCGAACTCATCCGAGGCATTGATCGCCTGGATATGCTGCAAGGCGCGCACGATGGGCTTGCCGATGCTTTCCAGGTATTCGTACAACGAATTGCCGATGGCCTGGGGATGGGGCAACACCGAGGCCGGCATGGCGGTCATTTCAATCGCCATCACCGTGTCATCGGCTTTGCGCAGTCGCTTGAGGCGCGCCACTTTGTCGGTGGGCGACAGGCCCAGGCGGATCAGTTCTTCATGGGTCGGCGGGGTGATGTCGCGCTCCAACCACTGAGACGTGGGCACAAACCCCTTGAGCCGCAGCATTTCGCTGAACCCCGACAGGCGTGACAAGGGTTGTTCCAGGCGCGGCGTGATGAAGGTGCCGGAGCCTTGGCTGCGACGGATCAGGCCTTGAGCCAACAACACTTCCAGCGCTTTACGGGCGGTGACCCGCGAGATGCTCAGTTGCTCGCTGAGGGCGCGTTCCGAAGGCAGGGCCTGTTCGGATTTCCACTGGCCGGCATGGATCGCTGCTTCAAGGCTGCGGGCCAGTTGCAGGTACAGCGGCGTGGATTGCTTATCGTCGGGGCGCAGGGCCAGGATGGGGTTCATCTGTCAGGTTTCCGATGCGTTATTGGAGTGTTGTCGCCCGGTAATGGCCGAAAACTAATACCACTTAAATACCATGTCAATGCTACCAAAACGGTGCGAATCCCGGTTTCAGGGCGCTTTAATGGGGCTTGGGGTCAAGTGGTATTAGAGAGGTCTTTGTGGCGCGCACAAGTGCAGGGTCCCGCGCGGTGAACTGGTATTCACCGGCAGGCGCTGCCTGGGGCAGGAATTATTTTCGAATTATTTTACGAACGGCACGCGATTACGGCCGAATCTCGATGAGGGTGCCGTCTTTGACCAGATTCCACACTTCGCGCATATCCACATTGCGCATGCCGATGCAGCCGTCGGTCCAGTCCAGGGTGTGGAACCACTGTTCCGGGTAGTCTTCGGTGTCGGGGGTGCCGTGGATCATGATCATGCTGCCCGGCTTCACGCCTTCGCGGCGGGCGCGGGCGGCGTCGCTGATGTTCGGGTAGGAAATGTGCATGGCCAGGTTGAAGCGGTCGCTGGTCTTGCGCCAGTCGATCCAGTAGAGGCCTTCGGGTGTGCGGCGGTCGCCTTCGATCAGCTTGTGGCCCTTGGGGTTCTTGCCCAGGGAAATGCGATAGGTCTTGAACGGCTTGCCGTCGTTGATCAGCTGCAGCTGGTGGGCGGACTTGAGTACCAGGACTTTCTCGACCGTTTTACCGCCAAGGGTTTGCACCGTGGAGGCCGGGGACAGCGTGGCGAACGACAGGCAGATCAGAGCAAGCAACCAACGCATTGAAACGGTATCCCTTTGGCGACATTGGCCGGCTTGTTATTGGGCGGGCTTGGACAGCGGTGGCACAGATTCGCTACGTACCGGGTACGCCTGTTGGCGACGGTCAGCGAAGAAGCATTCTAAGGTACGCCCGACCGTGCGGAAAGCCAGCTCGGACCAAGGGATGTCGGCTTCGTCGAACAGCCTCACTTCCAGGCTCTCCTGGCCAGCGGCGAAGTCCAGGTCGATCAGTTCGGCGCGGTAGAAGATATGCACCTGGCTGATGTGCGGCACGTTGATCAGGGTATAGATGCTCAGGTTGCGCACCCGGGCGCAGGCTTCTTCCAGGGTTTCACGCATGGCGGCCTGTTCGACGGTCTCGCCATTTTCCATAAAGCCTGCGGGCAGGGTCCAGTAACCCAGGCGTGGCTCAATGGCGCGGCGGCACAGCAGCACTTGGTCGCCCCATACCGGCACGGTACCGGCGACGATATTGGGGTTCTGGTAATGAATGGTCGAGCAGTGGTCGCATACATAGCGCAGGCGTGCGTCGCCTTCGGGAATGCGTTGGGTTACCGGTTTGCCGCACTGGCTGCAGAAATTCATGCTGGGGTTCCTGGACAATGGGCACATCTTGGCTCGGTGCCGGGCGTTCCTGCAAGTTGTCGTTTCGCGACAGCGCTGCGGTTTTGGGGTTGGGCGCTCGCACGCTTTGGTGCATGATGCAAAGTAGCCAACAGACCGAGATGACTCATGCTGGACGAGCTACTTCGCCGGGTAAGCAACCACACCCCCCACACTCTGGAAACCGACGGGCGTTTCCCCGAGGCTGCGGTGCTGGTGCCGATTACCCGCAGTGACGAACCCGAGCTGATCCTGACCCTGCGCGCCAGCGGCCTGTCGACCCACGGTGGCGAAGTGGCCTTTCCCGGCGGGCGCCGCGACCCCGAAGACCCGGACCTGATCTTTACCGCCTTGCGCGAAGCCGAAGAAGAAATCGGCCTGCCGCCGGGGCTGGTTGAAGTCATCGGCCCGTTGAGCCCGCTGATTTCCCTGCACGGCATCCGCGTAACGCCGTATGTGGGCGTGATCCCCGATTACGTTGAATACCTGGCCAACGACGCTGAAATTGCCGCTGTTTTCAGCGTGCCGCTGGAGTTCTTTCGCCAGGACCCGCGCGAACATACCCACCGCATCGATTACCAGGGCCGCAGTTGGTATGTGCCAAGTTACAGGTTCGGCGAATACAAGATCTGGGGGCTGACGGCGATCATGATCGTCGAGCTGATCAACCTGCTCTATGACGATGCCAAGATCAGCCTGCACCAGCCGCCCAAAAGTTTTATCAATATCTAAGCCATCGCATGAATGGCAAGCCGTGAGGGAAAACCATGAAATACCGCCTGGGCGACGCCCGCGTCGAGACGCATCCCAACAGTTGGGTCGCACCCAATGCCACGCTGGTAGGCAAGGTCAAGCTGGAGGAGGGCGCCAACGTCTGGTTCAACGCGGTGTTGCGTGGCGATAACGAGCTGATCCTGATCGGCAAGAACAGCAACGTGCAGGACGGCAGCGTGATGCACACCGACATGGGTTACCCGCTGACCCTCGGCACCGGCGTGACCATCGGCCATAACGCCATGCTGCACGGCTGTACCGTTGACGACTACAGCTTGATCGGTATCAACGCAGTGATCCTCAATGGCGCCAAGATCGGCAAGCACTGCATCATCGGCGCCAACTCGCTGATCGGTGAAGGCAAGGAAATCCCCGATGGCTCGCTGGTCATGGGGTCACCGGGAAAAGTGGTGCGTGAACTGACCGAGGCGCAGAAGCGGATGCTCGAAGCCAGCGCTGCGCACTATGTGCATAACTCGCAGCGTTATGCCCGTGACCTGGTCGAGCAGGAATGAGCACGATTGAGCGACCGGTCGCCTCGCCCTGCGTCAGCATTTGCGCACTGAATGATGACGATATCTGCACCGGCTGCCAGCGCAATGTGGATGAAATCACGCGTTGGAGCCGCATGGACAACGCCGAGCGCCGGGTGGTGCTGGGGTTGTGCCATGAGCGGGCGGTGGCGAGTGGGATGGTGTGGATGACCCCTGGAAAATCTGGCGCCTGACAGGCCGCCATCGCAGGCAAGCCAGCTCCCACCCTTGATGTGTGAATACCCTCACATGTGGGAGCTGGCTTGCCTGCGATGAGGCCCTGCCAGACGACATCCTTGTAATTGTGTACCCTGTGCGGCATTGCCCACAGGTCCATCCTCCATGTTTTTCCTGATCGCCTACATCAGCAGCGTCGTGCTGATCAACTTCGCCTTCTCCACCGCCCCACACCTGGACATCATCTGGTCCGCCTGGGGCGGCCTGGTATTTATCCTGCGCGACATGGTGCAAACCCGCTTCGGCCATGGCGCAATCATCGCCATGCTGGCGGCACTGGTGCTGTCCTATATCACCTCCGACCCGTCCATCGCCCTGGCCAGTGCCACGGCGTTTGCGGTGTCCGAATGCATCGACTGGCTGGTGTTCAGCATCACCAAGCGCCCGCTGCATGACCGCCTGTGGATAAGTTCGGCGCTGAGCATTCCCCTCGATACCTTTATCTTTTTCGGCCTGATCGGCGCACTGACGCCGGCGGTGGCGGGCACGGCGTTGGTGTCCAAGTTCGCCGGTGTCACCGTGGTCTGGCTGATCATGGCCTGGCGCATCCGCCGGCGGGCTGTCGCCAACTGAGGCCAATTTTTACAGTTCATGTAAAATGCCGGCCTTTCTCCCCCATGATCCGCTCCCCTGAGGACCTGAGATGACCCGAATCGGAACTCCATTGTCGCCAACCGCGACCCGCGTTTTGCTGTGTGGCTGCGGTGAGCTGGGCAAGGAAGTGGTAATCGAACTGCAACGCCTGGGCGTTGAAGTGATTGCCGTGGATCGCTACGCCAACGCGCCGGCCATGCAGGTGGCGCACCGTAGCCATGTGATCAACATGCTTGACGGGGCCGCATTGCGTGCGGTGATCGAGGCGGAGAAACCGCACTTTATCGTGCCGGAAATCGAAGCCATCGCCACCGCGACCCTGGTGGAACTGGAGGCCGAAGGCTTTACCGTCATTCCGACCGCCCGCGCCACGTCGTTGACCATGAACCGTGAAGGCATCCGTCGCCTGGCCGCCGAAGAACTGGACCTGCCGACCTCGCCGTACCACTTCGCCGACACCTTCGAAGACTACAGCAAGGCCGTCCAGGACCTGGGTTTTCCGTGCGTGGTCAAGCCGGTGATGAGTTCGTCGGGCAAGGGCCAGAGCCTGTTGCGCAGCACTGATGACGTGCAGAAAGCCTGGGACTACGCCCAAGAGGGCGGGCGTGCCGGCAAGGGCCGGGTGATCATCGAAGGTTTTATCGACTTCGACTACGAAATCACCCTGCTGACCGTGCGCCACATCGGCGGTACCACCTTCTGCGCGCCGGTAGGGCATCGCCAGGAGAAGGGCGACTATCAGGAGTCCTGGCAGCCGCAGGCCATGAGCCCCATTGCCCTGGCAGAGTCAGAGCGCGTAGCCAAAGCCGTGACCGAAGCCTTGGGCGGTCGTGGTCTGTTTGGTGTGGAGTTGTTCATCAAAGGCGATCAGGTGTGGTTCAGCGAAGTGTCGCCGCGCCCCCATGACACTGGCCTGGTGACCCTGATTTCTCAGGACCTGTCGCAGTTTGCCTTGCACGCGCGCGCCATCCTCGGCCTGCCGATCCCGTTGATCCGTCAGTTCGGGCCTTCGGCGTCTGCGGTGATCCTGGTGGAAGGGCAGTCCACCCAGACCGCATTCGCCAACCTCGGCGCCGCGCTGAGCGAGCCGGATACAGCGTTGCGTCTGTTTGGCAAACCTGAAGTGAATGGTCAGCGCCGTATGGGCGTGGCACTGGCGCGGGACGAGTCGATTGAAGCGGCTCGTGCCAAGGCGACCCGTGCTTCCAAGGCTGTTGTTGTAGAGCTCTAAGCCTCCACGCTCGTTCCCACGCTTTGCGTGGGAATGCCTCTTGTGACGCTCTGCGTCGCGCTTGGGGACGCAAAGCGTCCCTAACTGCATTCCCACGCAGAGCTTGGGAACGAGCATGGGGTCAGGCGACCTTGTTCAAATCATTATCCCGCGTCTCTTTCAGGCACAGCACTGCAATCAAACTCAGCAACGCTGCCGCCGACACATACCCACCGACATAACTCAGCCCACCCATCGCCACCAGCTTGGTCGCGAAGAACGGCGCCGCCGACGCCCCCACGATTCCACCCAGGTTATACGCCGCCGATGCGCCGGTATAACGCACGCGGGTCGGGAACAGTTCTGGCAGCAGCGCGCCCATCGGTGCGAAGGTCACGCCCATCAAAAACAGCTCCAGGGCCAAAAACAGCGCCACCGCCCAGGTCGAGCCATGGGTCAGCAGCGGCTCCATGGTAAAGCCCGACAGAATTGCCAGGACCGCGCCGACAATCAGCACCGGCTTGCGCCCGTAGCGATCACTGGCCAAGGCGGCCAATGGCGTTGCCAGCCCCATGAACAGCACCGCAAAGCACAGCAGGCCGAGGAAGGTTTCACGGCTGTAGCCCAAGGTGGAAACGCCGTAGCTCAACGAAAACGCCGTGGTGATGTAGAACAGCGCATAGCACACCACCATCGACGCGGCGCCCAGCAGTACCGGCAGCCAATGCTGGCTGAACAGTTCCACCAGCGGCACTTTCACGGGTTTTTCCTTGGCCACTGCATTGGCGAACACCGGCGTCTCATGCAGTTTGAGGCGCGCATACAGGCCCACCATCACCAGCGCGGCGCTGAGGATGAACGGAATGCGCCAGCCCCAGCTGCGAAATTGCTCGTCATTCAGGCTCATGGCCAAAATCAGGAACAAACCGTTGGCCGCCAGGAAGCCTATCGACGGGCCCAGTTGGGGAAACATGCCGAACCAGGCGCGCTTGCCCTTGGGGGCATTCTCGGTCGCCAGCAAGGCCGCGCCGCCCCATTCTCCACCCAGGCCGAGGCCTTGGCCGAAGCGCAAAACACACAAGAGAATCGGGGCCCAGGCGCCGATGCTGTCGTAGCCCGGCAACAAGCCGATCAAGGTGGTGCACACCCCCATCAGCAGCAGCGAAGCCACAAGGGTTGATTTACGGCCGATGCGGTCGCCGAAGTGACCGAACAACGCCGACCCCAGTGGCCGGGCGATAAAGGCGATGCCGAAGGTCAGAAACGACGCCAGCATCTGTGCGGTGCCGGAGGTCTGTGGGAAAAACACCGGGCCGATCACCAGAGCGGCAGCCGTGGCGTAGATGTAGAAATCGTAGAACTCAATGGCGGTGCCGACGATGCTCGCCGTGGCGACGCGGGCGGTCGAGTTGGCAGGTGCGGCGCTCGCGGCCTCTTGGTAGGTGGTGCTCATAACGTTATCCCTGACGGTTATTGCGCGTTTGGACGCGGATTATTATTGGTCGAACACCCATGGATCAGGGCTATGCGCGGAGCGGCTCGGGATGGGAGCAAACGCCGGTCGGACATGGTAAGGCGGTGCCAGGACACGCTGAGTGCGGGTAGCACGCGGTCGGGCGGGGCTTGGGTAAGCCGCAGGGATTATAGGAAGGGGGCTAAGGATCCAACAAGGGGCTGGTGAGGATCTATGGCCTGGAACTGGATCAATATGGGAGCTGGCTTGCCTGCGATAGCATCCCCTCGGTTCAACTGAAGGACCGAGTCGCCTGCATCGCAGGCAAGCCAGCTCCCACATTGACCGGGTTGAGCCTGCTGAGGTCAGGCGGCCACTGGCACGTGGCTGGTATGCCAGATCAATACTTTGCTCACCCGGTTGTCCTCGGTCTCGAGGATTTCCAGGCGATAGCGGCCGACTTTCAGGCACACCGCGCAATCGGGGATGGTTTCCAGCGCTTCGGTCACCAGGCCGTTGAGGGTCTTGGGACCGTCGCTGGGCAGGTGCCAGCCCAGGCTTTTGTTCAGTTCGCGGATCGAAGCGGCGCCGTCGATGATGTAGCGGCCATCGGGCTGGGCTTCGATATGCGGGTTATCCACCGCCTGATCGCTTTCGAATTCGCCGACGATCTCTTCCAGAATATCTTCCAGGGTGACGATGCCCAGCACTTCACCGTACTCGTCCACTACCATGCCCAGGCGCCGCTGTTGTTTGTGGAAGTTCAGCAGTTGCAGCTGCAACGGCGTGCTTTCCGGCACGAAGTAAGGCTCGTGGCAGGCAGCGAGCAGGGCCTCTTTGGTCAGGCTGGCGTCAGGCAGCAGGTGTTGGACCTGCCGGGTGTTGAGCACGGCCTGCACCTGGTTGATGTCGCTGTGGAACACCGGCAGGCGTGTGCGCGGCGAGGTGCGCAACTGTTCGATGATGTTTTCTATTGGCTCATCGAGGTTGATGCCGTCCACTTCACTGCGCGGCACCAGGATGTCGTTGACCGTGATGTTGTCCAGGGCATGGATACCGGGCAGGCCGGGAGTGCGGTCGGCGTCGGTATCGGGCTCTGGGTTGTCATCATGGTCGGGCAGGGGCTCGTCGCTGTTTTTCGCCACGCCGGATTTGCGTGCAAACGGGCGCAATAACAGCAGGCTGATGCCATTGAGCAGCCAGGCCAGGGGGTAGAGGATTTTCAGCGGCACGCCCAGCAATGTATTGCCAAAGCCCAGCACTGCCTGAGGGTGACGGGTGGCCAGGGCGCGGGGCAGGTAGTCGGCCAGCACCAGCAGCGCTGCGCAGGAAATCAGCCAGCCTAGCCAGGGCCCGTTTTCTGCCCAGGCATAGATTGCCAGCAGGGTGCAAAGAATCACCACGGCGGCGCGACACAGGCTGTTGCACAGGATCAGGCTATGGCGCGGGAAGCTCAGGCGGGCGGCCGCCTTGTCGCCCTGGCGGGTGCCAGAGCGCAGGGCCAGCAGGTGTTGTTGCGCAGCTTCTATGGCAGTAAACAGCGCCGCCCACAAGATCAGCAGGGCAATTACGGCGAGCATCGGCCCTAAGGGCAAGTTGTCCATGATCACTGCCCGTCAGATATGCAGGATGTATTCGCGAACCAGCTTGCTGCCGAAATAGGCCAGCATCAACAGGCAGAAACCGGCCAGGGTCCAGCGGATGGCCTTGTGCCCGCGCCAGCCGAGGCGGTTGCGCCCCCACAGCAGCACGCTGAACACGACCCACGCCAGGCACGCCAGCAAGGTTTTATGGACCAGGTGCTGGGCAAACAGGTTCTCGACGAACAGCCAGCCGGAGATCAGCGACAGTGACAGCAGGGTCCAGCCGGCCCAAAGGAACCCGAACAGCAGGCTTTCCATGGTTTGCAGGGGCGGGAAGTTCTTGATCAGCCCCGACGGGTGCTTGTGCTTGAGCTGGTGATCCTGCAGCAGCAGGAGCAGGGCCTGGAACACCGCGATGGTGAACATGCCGTAGGCGAGGATAGACAGCAGGATGTGAGCGAGGATGCCCGGCTCCTCGTCGATCACCTGTACGGTGCCGGTGGGGGTGAACTGCGCCAGCAGCACCGTGAGCATTCCCAGGGGGAATAGCAGCACCAGCAGGTTCTCCACCGGAATCCGGTAGCAGGCCAGCAGCGTCAGCGCGATGACGGCCGCGGCGATCAGGCTGGCGGCGCTGAAAAAGTCCAGGCCCAGGCCGACCGGGGTCATCAGGTGGGTGAACAGGCTGGCGGCATGGGCTAGCAGGGCCAGCACGCCAAGGCCGACGAGCAGACGTTTGTCCGCTTTGGCGCCTTGGGCCAGACGAGTGCCCTGATAGAGGGTCGCAGCGGCATACAAAATGGCGGCGGCGAGGCTGGGTAGCAAACTGGGTGACAAGGGGAGCATAAATCCTGGTAGGCAAGCCCGAAAGGCGTTGAGTTTGGCACACACCTGCGTTGCACGAAAGACTCCCGGGCCAGACAGCGGGTGTGCATGGGCGCAGTCTTCGCTATAATCCGCGACCTGCCCACGCCGCAGGCTCGGCGAACGCTGTTTTTAATAGCGATTTCCCCCAGCCTGGGCCGCCATTACCTCGGTCTACCTGCATTTCGATGAATAGGGCCTGAAAGGATCGCGCATGTTTGAAAACTTGACTGACCGTCTCTCGCAGACGCTGCGCCACGTTACCGGCAAGGCCAAGCTGACCGAGGACAATATTAAAGACACCCTGCGTGAAGTGCGCATGGCGTTGCTGGAAGCCGACGTGGCTTTGCCGGTGGTGAAGGACTTCGTCAACTCGGTCAAGGAGCGTGCGGTCGGCACCGAAGTGTCCCGCAGCCTGACCCCGGGCCAGGCCTTTGTGAAGATCGTCCAGGCCGAGCTCGAAAGCCTGATGGGCGCGGCCAACGAAGACCTGAACCTCAGCGCCGTGCCGCCAGCCGTCGTGCTGATGGCGGGTCTGCAAGGTGCGGGTAAAACCACCACCGCCGGCAAACTGGCGCGCTTCCTTAAAGAGCGCAAGAAGAAATCCGTGATGGTGGTGTCGGCCGACGTGTACCGTCCGGCGGCCATCAAGCAGTTGGAAATGCTCGCGGGCGAAGTGGGCGTGACCTTCTTCCCGTCCGACCTCAGCCAGAAGCCGGTCGACATCGCCAACGCGGCTATTAAAGAAGCCAAGCTCAAGTTCATCGACGTGGTCATCGTCGATACCGCCGGTCGCCTGCACATCGACGAAGAGATGATGGGCGAGATCAAGGCGCTGCATGCCGCGATCAACCCGGTCGAGACCCTGTTCGTGGTCGACGCCATGACCGGCCAGGATGCGGCCAATACCGCCAAGGCCTTTGGTGACGCACTCCCGCTGACCGGCGTGATCCTCACCAAGGTCGACGGCGACGCCCGTGGCGGTGCCGCGCTGTCGGTACGTGCCATTACTGGCAAGCCGATCAAGTTCATCGGTATGGGCGAGAAGAGCGAAGCGCTCGAGCCGTTCCACCCTGAGCGTATCGCCTCGCGCATCCTCGGCATGGGTGATGTGCTCAGCCTGATCGAGCAGGCCGAAGCCACGCTCGACAAGGACAAGGCCGACAAACTGGCCAAGAAGCTGAAGAAGGGCAAGGGCTTCGATCTCGAAGACTTCCGCGACCAGCTGCAACAGATGAAGAACATGGGCGGCCTCGGCGGCCTGATGGACAAGCTGCCCAACATCGGCGGTGTGAACCTGGCGCAAATGGGCAACGCCCAGGGCGCGGCAGAGAAACAGTTCAAGCAGATGGAAGCCATCATCAACTCCATGACCCCGGCCGAGCGCCGCGACCCTGAGCTGATCAGCGGTTCGCGCAAACGCCGGATCGCCATGGGTTCCGGCACCCAGGTGCAGGACATCGGTCGCTTGATCAAGCAGCACAAGCAGATGCAGAAGATGATGAAGAAATTCTCCGCCAAGGGCGGTATGGCCAAGATGATGCGCGGCATGGGCGGTATGTTGCCCGGCGGCGGCATGCCTAAAATGTAAAGTATTCGAGCGCAAGCCTTGCTTGCGCTCCGCCCCACAGGGATGTGGGATCTCCAGCAAACCCGCCGTTGGCGGGCGCTGACTCGCCGTTTTAACCGACGGCTCTATAGCAGATCTGAATGGCACGCTGATAGGCGCCAGAAAAAGACATTTGCAAAAGTCCGGATATTCCTTAGAATATGCGGCCTTTCGGGCACCTATGCCCGCTGTGCATTTAGATTTGCAGCACCGACTACAGGAACGATGTTCACATGCTAACAATCCGTCTTGCCCTTGGCGGCTCCAAAAAGCGCCCGTTTTACCACTTGACCGTAACCGACAGCCGCAACCCGCGTGACGGTTCGCACAAGGAACAGGTTGGTTTCTTCAACCCTGTTGCTCGTGGTCAAGAAGTTCGTCTGTCCGTGAACCAAGAGCGCGTAGCCTACTGGCTGAGCGTTGGCGCACAGCCATCCGAGCGCGTTGCAAAACTGTTGAAGGACTCGGCTAAGGCCGCAGCCTGAGCAATATGAACGCGACGCCAGCTGTTGCTGATGATTTGATCGTTATCGGCAAGATTTACTCTGTTCATGGCGTTCGCGGCGAAGTGAAGGTGTATTCCTTTACTGATCCGACTGAAAACCTGTTGCAGTACAAAACCTGGACGCTCAAGCGCGAAGGGAGTGTGAAGCAGGTTGAGCTGGTCAGTGGACGCGGGAGCGACAAGTTCCTGGTCGCAAAGCTCAAGGGTCTTGATGATCGTGAAGAAGCTCGTCTTCTGGCCGGTTATGAGATCTGCGTGCCGCGCAACCTGTTCCCTGAATTGACCGACGGCGAGTACTACTGGTACCAGCTCGAAGGTCTGAAGGTTATTGATCAACTCGGGCAATTGCTGGGGAAAATCGATCATCTTCTGGAAACCGGCGCCAATGATGTAATGGTGGTCAAGCCTTGCGCTGGCAGCCTGGATGACCGTGAACGCCTGTTGCCCTATACCGAGCAATGCGTGTTGGCCGTCGACCTGGCAGCGGGCGAGATGAAGGTGGAATGGGACGCGGACTTCTAAGCGTGGCTAATTTGCGCATTGAAGTGATCAGTTTGTTTCCCGAGATGTTTTCCGCCATCAGCGAGTACGGCATCACCAGTCGGGCGGTGAAACAGGGGCTGTTGCAGCTCACCTGTTGGAACCCGCGAGACTACACGACGGATCGACATCACACTGTGGACGATCGCCCATTTGGCGGTGGCCCGGGCATGGTGATGAAGATCAAGCCCCTGGAAGATGCGTTGGTTCAGGCCAAGGCAGCCGCCGGGGAGAAGGCGAAGGTAATTTACCTGTCCCCTCAAGGCCGTCAGCTGAAACAGGCGGCGGTACGCGAACTGGCGAATGAGGAAAGTTTGATCCTGATTGCCGGTCGCTATGAAGGCATTGACGAGCGTTTTATTGAAGCTCATGTCGATGAAGAGTGGTCGATTGGGGACTATGTCCTGTCTGGCGGCGAGCTGCCAGCGATGGTCCTGATAGATGCGGTTACACGACTGCTGCCCGGAGCTTTAGGGCATGCGGACTCCGCGGAGGAAGATTCCTTCACGGATGGTTTGCTGGATTGCCCGCACTACACCCGTCCGGAGGTGTATGTGGATCAGCGTGTTCCCGACGTATTGCTAAGTGGCAATCACGCACACATCCGGCGTTGGCGTTTACAGCAGTCCCTTGGTCGGACCTATGAACGACGCGCCGATCTTCTGGAAAGCCGCTCGCTTTCTGGAGAAGAGAAGAAGCTGCTCGAGGAATACATCCTCGCGCGGGACGATAGTTAACAACGTATCGATGGTAGGTCCATTGACTTACCTTAGGAGCACAGCATGACTAACAAAATCATCCTTGCACTCGAAGCAGAGCAGATGACCAAAGAGATCCCTACCTTTGCCCCGGGCGACACCATTGTCGTTCAGGTGAAAGTGAAGGAAGGCGACCGTTCGCGTCTGCAAGCGTTCGAAGGCGTGGTAATCGCCAAGCGTAACCGTGGTGTGAACAGTGCTTTCACTGTTCGTAAAATCTCCAACGGTGTTGGCGTAGAGCGTACTTTCCAGACCTATAGCCCGCAAATCGACAGCATGGCCGTCAAGCGTCGCGGTGACGTACGTAAAGCCAAGCTGTACTACCTGCGTGACCTGTCCGGTAAAGCAGCTCGCATCAAGGAAAAACTGGCTTAAGTCCAGCTTCCCGATGCAGAAAAAAGCAGCCTACGGGCTGCTTTTTTGTGCCTGAAATTTGCCTATATGCCGGTATTGACCCATGACCACCCGCCTCGAAGAAATCCAGCGCCGCACCGACCTGTCCGTCACCCACGTGACCAAGGCCGTGTTCCCGCCCACCACCAACCATCACAACACCCTGTTCGGCGGCACTGCCCTGGCATGGATGGACGAAGTGTCGTTCATCACCGCCACGCGTTTCTGTCGCTTACCTTTGGTGACGGTCTCCACCGACCGTATCGACTTCAACCACGCGATCCCGGCTGGCTCTATCGTTGAGCTGATCGGTCGGGTGATCAAGGTCGGCAACACCAGCCTCAAGGTCGAGGTTGAAGTGTTCGTCGAGAGCATGAGCGCTGATGGCCGTGAAAAGGCGATCCAGGGCGTATTCAGCTTTGTCGCGATTGACGCAGATAAACGCCCTGTCCCGGTACTGCCTGGCTTTGTTGACTGATTACTCGGCGGTGCTGGCCTGCGGTTGAATGACCGCCAGCAAGGTCCAGCCCGCTACGGGCTTCAAATTGCTCTCGGGCGAGACCACGTGCACCCAGCCGCTGGTGTCCCTGGCAAACAGCAAGGTGGCGCGCTCGCCGTGCAACGCCTGGTACTGCTCCCAGCCAAAGCCGTCGGTGAGGCTGGTGCTGTACAACTCGGCGCCTTGGCCCAGCAGGCTGGCCAATTTGGTGTAGCTCAAGGGTTGGCTGCCCAGCAAGTGTCCGCGGTGTTCATGACTGGCCTTGTGCTTGTCGGTGCGACGGTTTTCCTGGCTGCTGGCCAGGGCGAACAGGCGATGGCCGAAGTCATGGCGAAAACGCATGGTGGCCAAGGCATTCAGTTCGCCAGAAGGCGAGAGGGCGAGCAGGTGCCCCAGGCCGACCAGGTCCAGATGGGATTCGGCATGCTGGGAGGCCGGGTTGCCGAAGTACGTAGGCAAGCCTTCCATACGACTGGCGCGGATGTTTTCCCAGCTGGAATCCGTCAGCAACACGCGGCTGCCCAATTGCTGCAACGCCTTGCCGAGTGCTCGCGCCGGGCCGTTCGCACCCACGATCAAAAAGCCGCTAGGCGCCGGCTCAGCGACTTTGAGCAGGCGGGCCAAGGGGCGTGCCGTGGCGCTTTGCAGCACCACGGTGCCGATGATCACCGCGAAGGTCAGCGGCACCAGCAACAACGCGCCTTCGTGGCCAGCCTCATCCAGGCGGATCGCAAAGATCGCTGACACCGCCGCCGCCACAATGCCCCGTGGGGCGATCCAGGCCAGCAGTGCGCGCTCGCGCCAGTTCAACCCCGAGCCAAAGGTCGAAAGCGCCACGTTCAACGGGCGTGCAATGAATTGGATGATCAACAGCAGGATCAACACGAACGGCCCCAGGGCGATCATGGCGTTCAGGTCCAGGCGTGCCGCCAGCAGGATAAACAGCCCGGAAATCAGCAACACGCTGAGGTTTTCCTTGAAGTGCAGGATGTGCCGTACATCCACGCCTTTCATGTTCGCCATCCACATGCCCATCAGCGTGACCGCCAGCAGGCCGGACTCATGCATCACCTGGTTGGAAGCGATGAAGATACCCAGCACGCCCGCCAGTGTCGCCAGGTTATGCAGGTATTCCGGCAACCACTGGCGGCGCATGATCTGCCCCAGTACCCAGCCACCGGCGATGCCGAACAGGCTGCCGCAGAGGATGACGCCGCCGAAGGTCAGCAGGCTGTGGCTCAAACCGTCGCCCGATGCGCTGGCGATGATGAAGCTATACACCACTACCGCCAGCAGCGCGCCAATCGGGTCGATGACGATGCCTTCCCAGCGCAGGATATTGGCGATGGAGGCTTTGGGGCGTACCACGCGCAGCATGGGCACGATCACGGTTGGCCCGGTCACCAGAGTCAGCGTGCCGAACAGCAGCGCCAGCATCCAGTCAAAACCCAGCAGCCAGTGGGTGGCCAGGGTGATCACTGCCCAGGTTGACAGGGCGCCAACCGTGACCAAGCGATGCACCACGCTGCCGATTTCCTTCCACTCCGACAGGTGCAGGGTCAGGCTGCCTTCAAACAGGATCAGCGCCACTGCCAATGACACCAATGGCATCAACAGAGGGCCGAACATTTCCTGCGGGTCGAGCCATCCGAGTATCGGCCCTGCCAGAATCCCGCTCAGCAGAAGAAACAGAATCGCTGGCAGTTTCAGGCGCCAGGCCAGCCACTGGCAGCCGAGTGCGGCCACGCCAATGCCGCCAAAAGCCAACAAAATCTGTTGTTCGTTCATTAAAGCTTCCTGTTCCTTGAAATAGCGGGCTATGAAAGACTAATGGCTCTTGTCACAGTTCCTTAAATAATACGCGTATTGCCTTGTGCTAAGTCGCTTGAGTGCCCATGCCTGCCATTGACCATCCCCTGATCGACCGCTTCCTCGACGCCCTCTGGTTGGAAAAAGGCCTGTCGGACAACACACGCCAGGCGTACCGCAGCGACCTGGCGCTGTTCAACGGCTGGCTGCAGGAGAAAAACCTCGAACTGATCAATGCCGGGCGCGAGTTGATCCTCGATCACCTGGCCTGGCGCCTGGAGCAGAACTACAAACCGCGCTCCACTGCGCGATTCCTCTCCGGCGTGCGTGGCTTTTATCGCTACCTGCTGCGGGAAAAACTCATTGCCGTCGACCCGACCCTACAAATCGACATGCCGCAACTCGGCAGGCCGTTGCCAAAATCCTTGTCGGAAGCCGACGTCGATGCCCTGCTCGCGGCCCCAGACCTGAGCGAGGCCATCGGCCAGCGCGACCGCGCGATGCTTGAGGTGCTGTATGCCTGCGGCCTGCGCGTCACCGAACTGATCAGCCTGACGCTGGAGCAGGTCAACCTGCGCCAGGGCGTGTTGCGCGTGATGGGCAAGGGCAGCAAGGAGCGGCTGGTGCCCATGGGCGAGGAGGCGATTGTGTGGGTCGAGCGCTACATGCGCGATGCGCGCCACGAACTGCTGGGTGGGCGCCCCAGCGACGTGCTGTTCCCCAGCCAGCGCGGCGAGCAGATGACCCGCCAGACCTTCTGGCACCGCATCAAGCACCAGGCCAAAGTGGCCGGGATCGGCAAGGCGCTGTCACCCCACACCTTGCGCCATGCCTTCGCCACCCACTTGCTCAACCACGGCGCGGATTTGCGCGTGGTACAGATGCTGCTCGGCCACAGCGACTTATCCACAACCCAGATCTACACCCATGTGGCGCGCGCACGTTTGCAGGATATGCACGCCAAGCATCACCCGCGCGGATAAAACCGTCAGAAATGGCCCATTTTACCTGTCGCGGTCTGCCCTCCCGCCCAACTGTGGTAGGCTTTGCCGGTTCGCAAAGGGGACGGCATCCATTGTGGTCCAGATCAGTATTCTGCTCCCGTCCCTGCCTCTGCCTTCAGGAGTTCCCATGCGCTTGACCCAGATTATTGCCGCCGCAGCCATTGCGTTGGTTTCCACCTTTGCGGTCGCCGATGATGCGGCCGAGCAAACCATTCGCAAGAGTCTGGCCAACCTGGCGCTCGACACCCCGATCGAAAGCATCAGCGCCAGCCCCATGGCCGGCCTGTATGAAGTCAAGCTCAAGGGCAGCCGTGTGCTGTACGCCAGCGCCGATGGCCAGTACATCGTCCAGGGCTACCTGTTCCAGCTCAAGGATGGCAAGCCGGTCAACCTGACCGAGAAGGCCGAGCGCCTGGGTGTGTCCAAGCTGATCAACGGTATCCCGGTGGCTGAAACCGTGGTGTACCCGGCCATCGGCGAGACCAAGACCCACATCACCGTGTTCACCGACACCACCTGCCCGTACTGCCACAAGCTGCACGCTGAAATCCCGGCACTGAACAAGCTGGGCGTGGAAGTGCGCTACGTCGCGTTCCCGCGCCAGGGCCTGGGTTCGCCGGGTGACGAGCAGTTGCAGGCGGTGTGGTGCTCGGCCGACAAGAAAGCGGCCATGGACAAGATGGTCGACGGCAAGGAAATCAAATCGGCCAAATGCGCCAACCCGGTTTCCAAGCAGTTCGCCCTGGGCCAGTCCATTGGTGTGAACGGTACACCGGCCATCGTTTTGGCCGACGGCCAGGTGATTCCGGGCTACCAGCCGGCGCCGCAAGTTGCCAAACTGGCACTGGGTGCCAAGTAAGCATTTATCGTTGAGCCTTTGACGATCATGGCCCGCCGAACCGTCGGCGAGTCATTAATTGAGAGCCGCAGTTGTGCGGCTGTTTTCACGGCCGACCTAGCGTCGGCCGTTTCATGGGGAGTTCTTCAGTGAAACCGGTCAAAGTAGGCATCTGTGGGTTAGGGACCGTCGGTGGCGGTACCTTCAACGTACTTCAGCGTAACGCTGAAGAAATTTCCCGCCGCGCAGGTCGCGGGATTGAAGTGGCGCAGATTGCCACGCGTTCGCCAAAGCCTCAGTTCGAAACGACCGGTATTGCGATTACCAACGATGTGTTCGCCGTGGCCACCAACCCTGAGATCGATATCGTCATCGAACTGGTTGGCGGCTACACCGTGGCCCGCGAGTTGGTGCTCAAGGCCATTGAGCACGGCAAGCACGTGGTCACCGCCAACAAGGCGCTGATCGCCGTGCACGGCAACGAGATCTTCGCCAAGGCCCGCGAGAAAGGCGTGATCGTGGCGTTCGAAGCCGCGGTGGCCGGTGGTATCCCGGTGATCAAGGCAATCCGCGAAGGCCTGTCCGCCAACCGCATCAACTGGGTGGCCGGCATCATCAACGGCACCGGTAACTTCATCCTCACCGAAATGCGCGAGAAGGGCCGTACCTTCGAAGACGTGCTGGCCGAAGCCCAGGCCCTGGGTTACGCCGAAGCCGACCCGACCTTCGACGTGGAAGGCATCGACGCGGCCCACAAGCTGACCATCCTGGCGTCCATCGCTTTTGGTATCCCGCTGCAATTCGACAAGGCCTACACCGAAGGCATCACCAAGCTGACCACCGCCGACGTGAACTACGCCGAAGCCCTGGGCTACCGCATCAAGCACCTGGGCGTAGCGCGCAGCACCCCGGCCGGTATCGAATTGCGGGTGCACCCGACGCTGATCCCGGCCGACCGCCTGATCGCCAACGTCAATGGCGTGATGAACGCGGTGATGGTCAACGGTGACGCCGCCGGTTCCACCCTGTTCTACGGCGCCGGTGCCGGCATGGAGCCGACCGCTTCGTCTGTGATCGCCGACCTGGTGGACGTGGTTCGCGCCATGACCAGCGACCCGGAAAACCGTGTGCCGCACCTGGCCTTCCAGCCGGACTCGCTGTCGGCCCACCCGATCCTGCCGATCGAAGCCTGCGAAAGTGCCTACTACCTGCGCATCCAGGCCCAGGACCATCCAGGCGTGCTGGCCCAGGTGGCCAGCATCCTGTCGGAGCGCGGTATCAACATCGAATCGATCATGCAGAAGGAAGTCGAGGAACAAAACGGCCAGGTGCCGATGATCCTGCTGACCCACCGCGTGCTCGAACAGCACATCAACGATGCCATCCATGCCCTGGAAGCCTTGCAAGGCGTGGTCGGCCCGGTGGTGCGGATTCGCGTCGAACACTTGAACTAACCGATTTGTTCCAGGGGCCCCGTCCATTCGGCGGCCCCTGTTCGAGAATGTTTTAGAGGAGCCAGTCATGCGTTACATCAGCACCCGCGGCCAGGCACCGGCCCTGAATTTCGAAGACGTTCTGCTGGCAGGCCTTGCCACCGACGGCGGCCTGTATGTGCCGGAAAACCTGCCACGCTTCACCCAGGAAGAAATCGCCTCCTGGGCCGGCCTGCCGTATCACGAGCTGGCTTTCCGAGTGATGCGCCCGTTCGTCACCGGCAGCATTCCGGATGCGGATTTTAAAAAGATCCTGGAAGAGACGTACGGCGTGTTTGCCCATAGCGCCATCGCACCTCTGCGCCAGTTGAACGGCAACGAGTGGGTACTGGAGCTGTTCCACGGCCCGACCCTGGCATTCAAGGACTTCGCCCTGCAACTGCTCGGTCGCCTGCTCGACTACGTGCTGGAAAAGCGCGGCGAGCGCGTGGTGATCATCGGCGCCACCTCCGGCGACACCGGCTCGGCGGCCATCGAAGGGTGCAAGCACTGCGAAAACGTCGATATCTTCATCCTGCACCCGCACAAGCGCGTGTCGGAGGTGCAACGTCGGCAGATGACCACCATCTTCGGTGAGAACATTCACAACATCGCCATCGAAGGCAACTTCGACGACTGCCAGGAAATGGTCAAGAACAGCTTCGCTGACCAGAGCTTCCTCAAGGGCACGCGTCTGGTGGCGGTGAACTCGATCAACTGGGCGCGGATCATGGCCCAGATCGTCTACTACTTCCATGCATCGCTGCAGTTGGGCGGCCCGGCGCGTTCGGTGTCGTTCTCGGTGCCGACCGGCAACTTCGGCGACATCTTCGCCGGTTACCTGGCACGCAACATGGGCCTGCCGATCAACCAGTTGATCGTCGCCACCAACCGCAACGACATCCTGCATCGCTTCATGAGCGGCAACCAGTATGTGAAGGAAACCCTGCACGCCACGCTGTCGCCGTCCATGGACATCATGGTCTCGTCGAACTTCGAACGCTTGCTGTTCGACATGCACGGTCGCAACGGCGCAGCCCTGGCCGAGTTGATGAACAGCTTCAAGCAAGGTGGCGGTTTCAGCGTCGAGCAAGAGCGCTGGACCGAAACCCGCAAGCTGTTCGATTCCCTGGCCGTGGACGATGCACAGACCTGCGAAACCATCGCGCAGGTCTATGCCGAGACCGGCGAAGTGCTCGACCCGCACACGGCTATCGGCGTGAAAGCCGCCCGCGAATGCCGCCGCAGCCTGGATATTCCAATGGTGATCCTCGGTACCGCGCACCCGGTCAAGTTCCCGGAAGCGGTCGAGAAAGCCGGCATTGGCAAGGCCCTGGAGTTGCCGGAGCATTTGACCGACCTGTTCGAGCGCGAAGAGCGCTGCACCGTATTGGCCAATGACCTGAAGACAGTGCAGGCGTTTGTCAGCCAGCATGGCAATCGGGGCAAACCGCTCTAATCAAGAATGGGGTAGCGGGTTTGTGTGGGAGCTGGCTTGCCTGCGATGCAGGCGCCTCGGTACGACTGAATACCCAGGCGTCTGCATCGCGGGCAAGCCCGGCTCCCACATTCAGCTAACTCACCCGCTGACCATGAGGCGGATATCAGGCTGCTACAGGTATGCATTCAGCTTTTTGCAGTCGGCCAAGCCCGTCCTCGTGACGGGCTTTTTCATTCTGGCGAGCCATACTTGCCCAGTCGCCCAATCAAGGAAACCCAACCGGTGCAGGTGTTGATCCAATGGACGTTGAAGCTGGTGTGCCTGTTGTGGCTCATCCAGGTGCCCATGAGCCTGGCCGCCGTCAGCCTGCCGTTCAAACTG
Organism: Pseudomonas sp. KT_2_4; assembly: GCF_041410225.1. Taxonomy (NCBI): domain Bacteria; kingdom Pseudomonadati; phylum Pseudomonadota; class Gammaproteobacteria; order Pseudomonadales; family Pseudomonadaceae; genus Pseudomonas; species Pseudomonas sp. KT_2_4. The sequence continues at coordinate 2,629,428 of NZ_CP166962.1, read as the reverse complement.
GTCCCGGCGTTTATCCCGCTTGAACCTATGCCGCTGGCGCCAACGGAGCAGCAGTGGTTGGCGGCGCATCGGACACTCAAAGTGGGCATCTCGATAGATGACTACCAGCCGATCGATATCACCCGCGACCGCAATCGCTACCAGGGCATCAGCGCCGATTATTTGAGCCTGGTTGGCGCGCGGCTGGGTGTGCCCATGCAAGTGCTGGGCTTCTCCGAGCGCGCCCAGGCGGTCGAAGCGCTGCGCAACGGCACCATCGACATTCTCACCAGTGCCAATGGTTACGAGCGTGACGTACCTGGCCTGCAATTCACCCCGGACTACATGCCCGACCGCTCGGTGGTGGTGCTGCGTCGCGACGATACCCAAGGCGACGATCTGGCCGGCAAGAAGCTGGTGTTGCTCGACGGCTACGCCAACGTGCAGAAGGTGCACGCGGCGTATCCCGACAGCCACATCATGCTCGCCCCCAACCTCTACAGCGGCCTCGAAGCCTTGAAGCAAGGTGACGTCGATGCGTTTATCGGCAACGAAGTGATTGTGCGCGCCTATAAATCGCTGCGGCCTTACCTGGGGTTGCAGATCAAGGAGCAGAGCCGGCTGGCGTCCATCGGTTTTGCCTTCGCCACCCGCCAGGCAGATCCGTTGTTGGGGGCCATGATGAATCGCGCGCTGGCAAGCCTCGACGAGTCGGTGCAGCGCGAAATTCTTGCGCGCTGGACCACCGGGCTCGGCGTCGGTATCAGTGGTGAGCGCGTTGCGTTGTCGGCGTCGGAACAGGCCTGGGTGCGTGAGCATCCCCATGTCGTGGTGGTGGCCCAGCAGATGTCGCCTTACATTTTCAGGGACAAGGACGGCCAGTGGGTTGGCCTGAATGTCGACCTGTTGAATCGCATCTCGCGCATGACCGGTTTGCAGTTCGTCTATGAAGAGGTGGGTTCTACTGCGCAAACCCTGGAATGGCTGGAAACCGGCCGGGCACAGATGAACACGACCCTGGCTGTGAATCAGGAGCGCAGTGCGTTGCTCAACTTCAGTCATGGTTTTGGCGGGTCCGGTTGGGTGTTTATCGAACGTGCCGATGCCTCGCCCCTGACGGGCTTGAACCAGTTGGACGGCAAGGTGCTGGCATTGCCGGCGCGCCACGTCTTGGAGAGCCAGATTCGCCATGCGCATCCGAACATCACCTTGCGCCTGGTAGACAATTACAACCAGGCCCGTGAGCTGGTACGACGGGGCGAGGCGGCCGCTACCATTCAAACTGAAGTGGAAGTGCAGAGTTACCCGGAAGATGGCCTGCGTATCGGACGCAGTGTCGATGGCAAGTGGTCGTCCAACTGCCTGTCGGTGCGCAAGGACCAGCCTGAGCTGCTGAGCATTCTGAACAAGGCCCTGGAGGCGCTGCCGGTGGCTGAGTTGAGTGCCTTGCGCTTGCGTTGGATCGGTGCCGTGGCGATTCCGCTGCCGGCCTGGCAACGCGTACCGCCATGGGCCTATTGGACGGTGGCCACGGCGCTGCTGTTTGTATTGGTGTCGCTGGTGTGGAACAGCCGGCTCAAGCGCCAGATTCGCCAACGGCTGGAGGCCGAGCAACGGCTCAACGACCAGTTGGCGTTCAAGCGCGCACTGCTCGACGGCATGCCCAACCCGCTGTTCGTCCGCGACCTGGACGGGCGCCTGGTGACCTGCAATAAAAGTTATGAACAGCAATTGGCGACCCGGCTGGAGCTGATCCAGGGCCTGACGCTGATGGAGAGCAAGGTCGTGCCCGACGCCACAGCGGCGCGGCTGCACGAAGGCCACATGGAGCAATTGGCCACGCAGCAGCCGTTATTTGTCGACCGGCAATTGGAGCTCAACGGCGGCAGTTATCACGTCTACCAGTGGACCGTGCCTTTTTTTGATGCCCAGGGCCGTCTGCAGGGATTGTTGGGCGGTTGGATCGATATCAACGAACGCAAAGACCTGGAGCGCCAGTTGATGGACGCTCGCCAGGCCGCCGACGAAGCGAATTACGCCAAAAGTGCATTTCTCTCGGCCTTGAGCCACGAGATTCGCACACCCATGACTGCCATCATTGGCTTGCTCGAACTGGAGCAAGAGCGTTGTCTGGCAAGCGGCCAGCCGGTTTCCGAGGCGCTGCAGGTGGCCCATCGTTCGGCGCGCGAGCTGATTGCGCTGATGGGCGACAGCCTGGACTTGGCCAAGATCGAAGCCGGCCACCTGCAACTGGCGCCACAGACCACTGAGTTGAAGCGCTTTTTCGAGGGTATCCAGAGCCTGTTCGAAGCCACGGCGCAAAAGAAGGGCCTGCATCTGACCCTGGCGTTTGATCCGGCTGCTCAGGGTTATTACTGGTTCGACCCGCTGCGGTTACGCCAGGTGATGCACAACCTGTTGGGCAATGCGCTCAAATTTACCGAGCGGGGCGGGGTTCACCTCGGCGTGACCTGCCAACGGGATGAGACCGATACCGAATACCTGCACCTGTGCGTCAAGGACAGTGGCCCGGGCATCAGCGCCGAGCAACAGCCGCGGGTGTTCAAGCCGTTTACCCAAGTGAGCGCCCTGACCGCTGCGCAACACGGTGGCACCGGGCTGGGCCTGAGTATCTGCAAGCAACTGGTGGAGTTGATGGGCGGCTGCATTCACCTCGACAGCGTGGTGGGCGAGGGGACGGTAGTGTGCATTGACCTGCGCCTGGACCGGGTCAGCACCGATGATGTGCCGGCAACGCCCACCGTGACGTTGTCACCGACGGGGCGCAGCCTGTCGATACTGGTGGTGGATGATTTAGCGGCCAACCGCCTGGTGCTGGCGCAGCAGTTGCAGTTCCTCGGTCATCAAGTGGTCGCCCTGGAGTCGGCCGAGGCCGCGTTGCAACGCTGGCGTGAGCAACGTTTTGACGTGTTGGTCACCGATTGCCAGATGCCCGGCATGTCCGGTTATGCCTTGAGTGCGGCGATACGGCGCCTCGAAGCCGAGGAGCAACGGCCTCGTAGCGCGCTGGTGGGTTGCACCGCGAACGCCATGAAAGATGAACAACGCCGCTGCGAGGACGCCGGTATGGATGAACTGCTGGTCAAGCCGGTGACCTTGGAACACTGGACCCAAGTGCTGGCACGCCTGGCACCCCAGCGTTCGTTCGATATCGAGGCCCTGCGCACCATGACCCAGGCCGATGGCCCGGTGCTGCAAAGCATGTTGCAGGAACTGGCCAAGAGCCTGGACCACGAACACGAGGTGTTGGCGGGTGCCCTGGCCGAGCGCGACGTGGCACGCTTGAATGCATCGCTGCACCGGCTCAAGGGCATTTGCTCGCTGGTGGACGCACTGCCACTGGCCAAGGCCTGTGTCGCCCTTGAGCAATGCGCCCGTGAACAGCGCGGCGCCGAGCTTGAAGAACCCTGGTTGCGCTTGTCCGAGGTGCTCAAGGCGTTTCGTCGCGACCTGCAACCTTATCTGGATGCGTAACCCAGCCCGTATGCCGATCAGCCAAGCGAACGCAATGCTCAAGGCAACGAAGATCAAATGTGGGAGCTGGCTTGCCGGCGATAGCGGTAGTGCAGTAACAGATGTAGCGACTGACACACCGCCTTCGCAGGCAAGCCAGCTCCCACAGGAGGTCTGCGCTTGACCGACAAGGCTTGCCCCTCCCACATTTAAAGAAGCTTTTAGGACACGTCCTATGGGATACGGCGTAGCGTATGGCTACTGTGCAGGACTTTCTCTGTACCGACACCCTTACCCATGCGATCCCTGAACGTCCTGATCCTCGAAGACAACCCGTTTCAACTGATGGCCCTGCACCAGATGCTCAATGCTAACGGTGTGTTCAATGTGCGGGCCGCGGAAACGGTCGAAATTGCCCGCCAGTCCCTGGACAGCAAAGGCCCGGTGGATATCGCCATCTGCGATCTGTACCTGGAGCAGGGCGATGGCCTGGCGTTGATCCGTGAGTTGGCCGAACGCCGCCTGGCCCAGGTGTTGATCCTGCTCAGCAACGCCGAGCCCGACGTGCTGGAAGGCGTGGCGAACATGGCCCGCCAATTGGGGCTCAAGGTCTTGGCGTGCTTGCCCAAGCCGGCCTCGGCCAAGCTGATCGGGCAAGTATTGAGCGATTGTCAGGAGCACTTGCGTCCAGGGCCAGCGGTGCTGTCCTGGGAGCGCGTCCGTCAACTGCTGAGCTTGAGCGAGCAGGAACAACTGCCGCCCTCGGCGGATGTCAGCCAGGCGACTATCGCAGCCTGTGGCAGGGTCTGGTACCAGCCCATCGTCAGTCAGGCCGGTGTGTTGCAAGGGGTGGAGGCGCTGGCGCGTTGGCAGTTGCAGGACGGTGAGCTATTGCTGCCTGACGAGTTCCTGCCAGTGCTGGAGTTTGCCGGCATGGAAGAGGCGTTTACCTGGCATGTGCTGGAGCAGGCGCTTGCCCTGGCGAACCAGGTGATGGGCGAAAGCGGCCGAGTGCTGCCGGTAGCTGTGAACATTCCCGGGCGTATGCTGGAGCGCGAGCACTTCCCCCAGGTGCTGCAAGGTTTGCTGCAACTTCATGGTGTGCCCGCCCATAGCCTGACCCTGGAGTTGGTGGAAACCTCGACGCTGAAAACCGACAGCGCCCATGTCACTGGGTTGCTGCGCTTGCGCATGTTGGGTTGCCAGTTGTCCATCGGCGACTTCGGCATGGGCGGCACCAGCCTGCAGCATTTGCTGGAACTGCCTTTTACCGAGCTGAAAATTCCCCCGGCGTTTGCCTGTGGGATGGCCAATGATGATCGCAAGGCCGCTGTGGTGGCGGGCGCCATGAGCATGGCGGCGCGCCTGGATGTCGCCGTGGTGGTCACCGGCGTGGAAACCGCCGCCGATTATCACGCCGTGGGCGAACTGGGCGCGGCGTGGCTGCAAGGTTGCTTTATCGCCCGGCCGATGGAGGCCGAGACGCTCAAGCAATGGATCGCGTTCCAGGCTAGGCCAGCCCGTGTTCCTGCACGTAAATAAACAGGGCGGCATCGTTGACCAGCCCCAGCTTGCGCATGGCGCTGACTTTTTGCGCGCTGACGGTCTGCTTGCTGCGGTGCAGGTGCGCGGCGATCTCGCCCACCGTCATGCCACTGGCCAACAGGCGAATCACCTCCAGTTCCCGGGGTGACAGGTGCTCCTGGGAGTGCAGGCGATCAGCGCCGACTTCCCCGGCCAGGCTCAGCGCCTGGCGGATGGTCTGGGCCACATAGGTACGTTGCTGGCGAACCTGGCGGATCGCCTGGGGCAGCTCATCGGCCAGGCTGGCCTTGCTCAGCAAGCCCATCACGCCCAACGCCAGGATGGAATGAAACAACCCGGCATTGTTGAGCATGGTCACCACCACAATGGGCAGGTGCGGATAGTGCCGGCGCAGTTGCTCGATCAAGCGCAACCCGTCGGCTTGGGGCTCGACGGGCATCATGAAGTCGGTCACCACCACATCGCAGGCACAGTGTTGCAACAACGCACTGAGGGCCTGGGGGGAATTGGCCTCGCCGACGATGCTGATGTGCGTGTCACGCTCGAGCACGGCGCGCAGGCCAATCAGGAAAATCGGGTGATCGTCGGCAATCACGATACGCAAGGGCGGTTCAGACGCAGCTCTCAAGGCAGGCTCCCGGGACAATCCAGGGATTCTAGCCTGTGCGCCGTTGTTTTTTCTCTGTCATCTTTTCCGTGCATGCTCGTTTTCCTCAAGCAGTGGATTACACAAAAGGTAGAACTTTCTGCTTTGAGCACGGGTCACTTGAATGTCAGCCTCTTCGTGACATTTTTGTTTTTCGAACCTTTTTCGAATGATTGAGTGGTGATCGAGATGGAAAGTATCAACCTATTGCTCAGCCAAGCACTGAGCCCTTATCAGGTTACGCTGACCTCTGCCGGTATGCGCGACGACTGCCTGGTAACCGTGAAGAACCCCGGTGGCGCCATCGTGGTTGAACGTGAAGTCGATCGTGCGCAATTGAGCGACAAGCGCGCGCTGGTGGATGTGGTGGATTGCCTGCTCCGCGACCTGAAAATCGCCGAAGGGCGCCTGGAACCTTCAGTCATCGCTGCCTTGCGCAACGCCTCCCAAACCCGTGGCGGCGCACTGGCATGAAACATTATTTTTCTTCGGAACCTTCCTACAAGGTGGTCAGTCAGAGTTTGTAACAGCAAGAGCAGGCATTGTGCTCCGGTGTTTGTCGCTTGCTGTGCGGGTCTTTTTGTAGACCACGTTTAACCCCGAGTTGTCTCCCCACTGCTCGGGGTTTCTTTTTGCCTGGGATTTGTCAGATCGCGCCATCCTCGCGCAGGCGAGTGATAGCCGCCGCGTCGTAGCCCAAGGCATTGAGCACCAGGCTGTTGTGTTCACCCAGTTGCGGGCCGACCCATTCGCAGCTGCCCGGTGTGTCCGAGAGCTTGGGCACGATGCCGGGCATCTTGAAGTCCTTGCCGCCCGGCAACTGCGCCTTGAGGAACATTTCCCGGGCCAGGAATTGCGGGTCGCCCAGCATGTCTTCGGCGCTGTAGATGCGGCTGGCGGGCACCTCGGCTTTGTTCAGATGCTCAATCACCTGGTCGAGAGACAGCGAATTGACCCAGCGATCAATCACGCCGTACAGCTCATCGCGGCGAGCGTCACGCCCGTCATTGCTGGCCAGTGCAGGGTCGTCCGCCAAGTCGTCACGGCCGATCACCCGCATGAAGCGCTTGAAGATTGCATCGCCATTGGCGCCGATCTGCACATGCTTGCCGTCTGCGGTGGTGTGGATCGAGGACGGGGTGATACCGGGCATGATGTTGCCGGTGCGCTCACGGATAAACCCGAACACATCGAACTCGGGGATCATGCTTTCCATCATGGCGAAGATGGCTTCATACAGCGCCACATCCACCATCTGGCCCAAGCCGCCGTTGACTTCGCGATGACGCAGCGCCATCAGCGCGCCGATCACTGCCCACAACGCGGCAATCGAGTCGCCGATGGAAATCCCGGTGCGCACCGGCGGGCGGTCCTCGAAGCCGGTGATATAGCGCAAGCCGCCCATGGACTCGCCCACCGCGCCAAACCCCGGCTGGTCCTTCATCGGCCCCGTCTGGCCGAAGCCCGAGAGGCGTACCATCACCAGCTTGGGGTTGAGGGCGTGCAGGGTTTCCCAGCTCAGGCCGAGTTTCTCCAGCACGCCTGGGCGGAAGTTTTCGATCAGGATGTCGGCGTCGGCCAACAGTTGCTTGAGGATCGCCAGGCCTTCAGGGTGCTTGAGGTTGAGGGTCAGCGACTGCTTGTTACGGGCCTGCACGAACCACCACAGCGAGGTGCCTTCATACAGCTTGCGCCATTTGCGCAGCGGGTCGCCGCCGTCCGGGGATTCGACCTTGATCACCTCGGCGCCGAATTCAGCGCAAATGCGTGAGGCAAACGGGCCGGCGATCAAAGTGCCCAGTTCGATGACTTTCAGGCCGGCAAGTGGTTTGGCAGTGAGCGACATGGGGATCCTTACGAGCGCGGGACGATGATGTCCTGCTTTTTAACATAGGCGAGCCGCGCGGATGCAGCGCAGTATTCGTTCAATGCCCTCGCCATCGGTTAGACTGGCCGCCTTTCCTTGTCTTTAGAAGCCCGTTCATGGCCCAGCCGTCCACGACCTACAAATTCGAACTCAACCTCACCGACCTCGACCGCTCGGTGTACGAGAGCGTCAAACAGACCATCGCCCGCCACCCTTCGGAAACCGAAGAGCGCATGACCGTGCGCCTGCTGGCCTACGCCCTCTGGTACAACGAGCAGTTGGCGTTCGGGCGTGGCCTGTCGGATGTAGACGAACCGGCCCTGTGGGAAAAAAGCCTGGATGATCGGGTTTTGCACTGGATCGAAGTCGGCCAGCCAGATGCCGACCGCCTGACCTGGTGCTCGCGTCGCACCGAACGCACCAGCCTGCTGGCCTATGGCAGCCTGCGCGTGTGGGAAGGCAAGGTGGTGCCGGTGGCCAACAACCTGAAAAACGTGCACATCGCTGCCGTGCCCCAGGAAGTCTTGGAGACCCTGGCCAAGGACATGCCGCGGGTGATCAAGTGGGACGTGATGATCAGCGAAGGCACGATCTTTGTGACCGATGACCGTGGCCAGCATGAAGTGCAACTGCAATGGCTGGTCGGCGAGCGCGGTTGAAAAGGTGGGAGCTGGCTTGCCTGCGAGGGCATCCACTCGGTGTGTCTGATGTACCGAGTCGTATGCATCGCAGGCAAGCCAGCTCCCACACTTGATCTCTGCTGCGTTCACTCTCTGTGTTTAACCGATGTATTAGAAGAGAAGCTCCCGTCACCCCATGCGTATCGATCCCCGCCCATTGCCCGCCGTCCTGCCTTTTCTCGGTGAACTGCCGCCGCTGTTGACCCGCCTTTACGCCGCACGCGGGGTGCAGTCGGAGGCCGAGCTGGACAAGAGCCTGGCGCGGTTGATTCCCTATCAGCAGCTCAAGGGCATCGATGCGGCGGTGGACTTGCTGGTGACGGCCCTGGAGCAACGCCAGCGCATCCTGATCGTCGGTGACTTCGACGCCGATGGCGCCACGGCGAGTACCGTGGGCACCCTGGGCCTGCGTTTGCTTGGCGCGGCCCATGTCGATTACCTGGTGCCCAACCGCTTCGAATACGGCTACGGCCTGACCCCGGAAATCGTCGCGGTGGCGCTGGAGCGCGAGCCGCAGTTGCTGATCACCGTGGACAACGGTATCTCCAGCGTCGAAGGCGTGGCGGCGGCGAAAGCGGCGGGGTTGCAGGTGCTGGTGACCGACCACCACTTGCCCGGCGATGAACTGCCGGCCGCTGACGCCATCGTCAATCCTAACCAGCCGGGCTGCACATTTCCCAGCAAGGCCCTGGCCGGCGTCGGCGTGATCTTCTATGTATTGATGGCCCTGCGTGCACGGTTGCGCAGCCTGGGTTGGTATGACAACAAGCCCCAGCCGAACATCGGTGAACTGCTTGATCTGGTGGCCCTGGGCAGCGTCGCTGACGTGGTGCCGCTGGACGCCAACAACCGCATCCTCGTGCACCAGGGGCTGGAGCGTATTCGGGCCGGTCGGGCGCGGCCGGGGATCAAGGCGATCCTGGAAGTGGCCAAGCGTGATCATGCGCGTATCACCTCCACCGACCTGGGTTTCATCCTCGGCCCGCGTCTGAACGCGGCCGGACGCCTGGATGACATGAGCCTGGGCATTGAATGCTTGCTTACCACGGACTTCGCCGCCGCACGGGAAATGGCCGCGCAACTGGACGGCATGAACCAGGACCGTAAATCCATCGAGCAAGGCATGCAACGCGAGGCCCTGGCCCAGCTCAAGGACCTGCCGGTGGAGTCGATGCCGTACGGTCTGTGCCTGTTTGACCCGGAGTGGCACCAAGGGGTGATCGGGATCCTCGCGTCACGCATGAAGGAGCGTTATTTCCGCCCGACCATCGCCTTCGCCGATGCCGGTGATGGCCTGCTCAAGGGCTCTGGACGCTCGGTGCAAGGCTTTCATATCCGCGATGCGCTGGCGGTCGTCGCCAGCCAGCACCCCAACCTGATCACCAAGTACGGCGGCCACGCCATGGCGGCGGGGCTGACCTTGCCCGAGGCCAACTTCCCGTTGTTTGCGCAAGCCTTCGATGCCGAAGTGCGCCGGCAACTGCGCGAAGAAGACCTCACCGGCCGCCTGCTTTCAGACGGCACCCTGGCGGTGGAAGAATTTCACCTGGAACTGGCCCGCGCCCTGCGCCATGCCGGCCCGTGGGGGCAGCACTTTCCCGAGCCGTTGTTTCACGGGGTATTCCAGTTGGTGGAGCAGCGGGTGGTGGGCGAGCGGCATTTGAAAGTGGTGCTCAAGAGCGAGTGCGGGTCGGTGAAGCTCGATGGCATCGCCTTTGGTGTGGACCGCGAAGTGTGGCCAAACCCGACGGTGCGTTGGGTGGAATTGGCCTACAAGCTGGATGTGAATGAATTTCGTGGCAATGAGACGGTGCAACTGATGATTGCGCACATCGAACCGCGCTAGTTTTCATCAACACCACGTACCACTGTGGGAGCGGGCTTGCCCGCGATGACGGAGTGTCAGTCAACGCTACTGTGACTGAGCCAGCGCTATCGCGGGCAAGCCCGCTCCCACATTGGGTCTTAGGTTAAGCTGGAGTTATTCGGCTTTGGCCTGATGCTTGACGATAATATCCACCAACCGCTTGGCCAGCGCCGGGTAGTTCTCATCGAAGTGATGCCCGCCCGGCAGCTTCATGGCTTCGCCCACGGCGGTCTTGTCGGTGCAGCCACTCTCGTCGACTTCTTCGGCGCCGTAGATGCACACGACTTTCTCAGGCGGCAGCTTGGCCATTTCCGGGCCGGTGGCGGCTTCTTTGCCGGCGTTGCCCAGCCAGCCTTCCACTTCGATTTCAAAGCTGCCGGTACGGGCGAAGGCCAGCAGGATGATCGCGTCCACCCGTTGCTGTTCGTTCTCTGGCATACGGTTGTAGATGGCCGGCAATACGTCGGCGCCGAACGAGTAACCGGTCAGCACGAAGCGCTTGGTGCCCCACTTTTGCCGGTAGTGTTGCATCAGCTCGGTGAGGTCCTTGGCGCTTTGCTCCGGCGTCTTGTGCTGCCAGTAGTAGCGCAGGGTGTCGATGCCCACCACCGGGTAGCCGATCTTCGCCATCTCGCCCGCCACGTCGCGGTCCAGGTCGCGCCAGCCGCCGTCACCGGAGAGGAATAGGGTCACGGTGTCCTTGGCTTGGCCGGCAGGCACTTCTACCACCGGAATCGCCAGGCCGCCGTTGTCCGAACCGACCAGTTGCTTGCGCAGTTCGTTATTCAGCACCTGTGGGTAATGAATGTCGTAGTCGCTGATGCTGGTAGTAGCGCGCGGTGTGTCACGTACGAAACTGGCGCTTTCATCGTCGGGGTTATCGTTCCACGCCACCAGCCAGCTGCCATGGGCGGCGGTTTTCGGCAGCGGGTCGTTGCAGCCTTCCTGTTTCAGGGCGAAGCCCACGGAGATGGCGTTGGCCTTGTCGTCGTTCTGGGTGGCCAGCCAGCGCCAGGCGAGTGCGGCGCCAGGGCCGATGCCGCTGACCAGGGTTGCCGGGCCTTTGAGCTGGGCCAGGGCGCCTTGCAGGGCTTTTTCCTGCAGTGCGCAGTCATCCTTGGGCAGCACCACCTGAACCAGTTGCGCAGCACCGCCCTGGCTCAGGGCAATCAGTTGGCTGTCGGTCAGGGTTTCGTCGGCCATCACCGCCACGGCCACGCGGGCTTTTGCGTTGCTGGCCGGGGTTACGCGGGTCATTACCGAACCGTCGGCCTGGGGCAAGTGCTCCAGGGTCGGTTGCGGGGCGGGGCGGTTCCAGTACCAGAAGCCACCCGCCGCGATCAGCGCAAGCAGCACCACTAAAGCCAATACATACCGCCAGGAGCGTCGAATCATCAGCGTTTCACCAATCCAGTCAAGCCGCCCGCAATCAGGGCGGCGGTATCGGCCAATGCCACCAGCGGATCCAGTCCTGCGGGCACGGCCATGTAACGGGGTTCCCAGTCGGGCTGGAACTTGTCTTTGAAGCGGCGCAAACCTTGGAAGTTATACAGTTGCTCGCCACGGCGGAACACCATCGAGCCCAGGCGCTGGGTCAGCGGTGCGCCACGGCGCGGTTGCAAGCCCGACAACGGCACCATGCCGAGGCTGAAGCGCGCGTAGTCGTGGCTCTTATAGTGTTGAATCAGGCCCACCATCATGAACTCCATGGTCAACTTGGGCGCGTCCGGGTGGGCACGCATCAGGTCGAGGCTGGCCAGGTCATGATTATAGGTTTCGAGCAGATTGGCGAAGGCCACCGGGCGCCCTTCGAAGCGAATGATCGCGATACGAAAGTGCTTGAGGTAGTCATCGCTGAAACGGCCCAGGGAGAAGCCCTTTTCCCGCACATTCTTACCTGTAAGCCAGGCGTCGGAGATGACTTTTAATTCATCCATCGGCGCCTTGCCCGGTTCGCAGATTTCCAGGGACAGGCCGTCCCGGGTGCCACGGTTCCAGGTGTAGCGCAAATCCTTCATTTCCTTGCCCTTGGCTTCCAGGTCAAAGCGTTTCAGGTCGACGCGGGCTTCTTCACCCAGTTTGATCGCGGTGAGGCCGATGTCCATGTAATACGGCAGGTTCTCGGCGCGTACCTGATAGAACACCGGACGGGCGTGGTGGATGTCGCACAGGTCGCGGAACTGCCAGATCATCTCGGCGCGCGGTTGGGTCGGGCCGATCGGGTCGTACAAGGCCACCAGGCTACGCCCGCGACGGGCATACATCAGGAAGGCTTCATCGTTAGGGTGAAACAGCAGCGCCTTGTCGCCGGTGAGCGCCAGGCCGCCGTCGGGTTGGGACGAGGCCATCAGAATCTTGCTGGCACGCTCCAGCTCTTCCGGGGTCGGCAGGTGGATGACCGGGCGTGCCGTGCGCAGCAGCCAGGTCAGCGACACGATCACCAGCAACACGGCGGCGCCGAGCAGCGAACGCAAACCACGTGGGGCGTTGGCGTCGAGGGTGAACTGCCACCAGAGTTGGTGGCTGTAGGGCACGTCCTGGTAGGCAAACAGCAACAGCCAGATCGAAGCGCCGAGCACACAGACACTGGCCACTAGGTACAGCGGCGAAAACGGCAACTCGGTCAGGCGACTGGCGCGGTAGAACGAGCGCCGGAAGATGGCCAGCAGCACTGCGGTCATGGTCATCAGGCTGGCTTCTTCCCAGTCGAAGCCTTTAAGCAGCGAAAGCAGGGCGCCAACCAGCAGCAACACCATGGTCAGCATCCAGGCGGCCGACAACCGCCGGCGCAGGCCCTGGGCGAGCAACAGGCACAACACACCGATCAGGCTGGCACCGAAGTGCGACGCGTCAATCAGACGATGGGGAATCAGGAAACCGATGTTTTCCAGGCGTGAGTCGATCTCTGGCGTGGCGCCGGAAAACAGCAGGACCACGCCGGACAAAAAAACCAGGACGGCCAATACTGGCGCTGCCAGCCCCGACGCTACCCGCAGACTTTGCTGGGTCTGGAACAGGCGCTGGGCCTCGTTGACCAGCAGGAATACACAGGCGATCAGCAGCGGCAGCACCACGTAGATCATGCGGTACAGCAGCAAGGCAGCAGCCAGGGGCGCGGCACCAAGTTTGTCGGCAAAGGCCGCCAGCAGGATCGCTTCGAATACCCCCACCCCGCCCGGCACATGGCTGAGCACACCGGCGGCCAGGGCCAGCAGGTACACCAACAGGAACGGGCCGAAGGGCGGCGCTTCCGGCAACAGCAGATACAGCACGGTGGCGGCTGCGGCGACGTCCAGTGCGGTGATGATCAGTTGCAGGAAAGTCAGGCGTCGGCCAGGCAGGCGCAGGGTACGGCGCCCGGCCTTGACCAGCAGGTTGTCGGGGTAGGGCTGTTCCGGCAGGCGGCGGCGATAGATGCCGATGCACAGCAGGGCCGACAACAGCAGCACGGCGCCGGCAATGCCGCCGAGCAGGCTTTGCGATAAATGCAGGTAAGTGGAGGCGGCCGGCAAGTTGCTCAACGTGGCCAGCGCGGCCAGCGGCGGCAGGGCACAGCCCAGGGCCAGGCTGGCAAATACGGTCATGTGCGCCACTTCCGAGGCGCCGATGCCATGGCGTGCATATAAACGGTAACGCACCGAACCCCCCGAGAGCATCGACAAGCCAATGGCGTTGCCGATAGCAAAGGCGGTGAAACCACCCAGGGCCAGGGTCTTGGCGGGCAATTGCACGCCGGCATAACGCGCGCCGGAGAACTCATAGCCGAGCAGGATTACAAAACCGGCGACCGCCGCCGCAAAGGCCCCCAATAGGGCCGGCTTGGGCACTTCCAGGATCGAATCGTGCAGGGCGTAGAGGTCCAGCTCCAGCAGCAGGTGCCGGCAGGCGATCAGGGCGATTGCAAACAGCAGAAGCGTCACGGCCAGGCCGATGGGCTGGCGGTATTTGCTCAACAGGTCCAGCCACCGCAAACGGGTGGGAGTGATCGGTTGTTCTGCTGTAACGGTGTCTTGTGGTTCAGACGAGTTGGCGCGCATCAATCACCTCGTGGATTGTGCGCGACAGGATGGAGGTATCCAGCCAAGTTACCAATCCCTATGGACAAAATAATTACAAATATTAACGCGGATCACCGGGCGCGGCGACTGCGGCCATTGGTCGTAGAGGGGTAGCGCTTGAGCATTGAGCATAGCGTGCAATGAGATGGACTCTGCAAACCGTCTACGGTTTCATGAAAGATGCCATGTCATTGTTTCAGAAGAACTTTTTCGTCAGATACAAAAAAGGCCACTCTTTCGAGTAGCCTTTTTTGATGTTTGGTTGCGGGAGCCGGATTTGAACCGACGACCTTCGGGTTATGAGCCCGACGAGCTACCAGACTGCTCCATCCCGCGTCTGTGGGCGGCATTCTACAGCCCAGCGGCAGGGTGTCAACCGTTAATGAGCTGATCGCTGAAATAAGCGCTAATTATTCTGAAATCAAGGTGTTGGCTGCATTGTGCAGGCAAAAACAAGCGCGCACAAAAAAGGCCACTCTTTCGAGTAGCCTTTTTTGATGTTTGGTTGCGGGAGCCGGATTTGAACCGACGACCTTCGGGTTATGAGCCCGACGAGCTACCAGACTGCTCCATCCCGCGTCTGTGTGTCGGCATTCTACAGAGGAACGCGAGTGTGTCAACCTGTGAATCAAACAAAAGCGCTTGTGGTTCAATCGGTTAGCTCTCCAAAGAGGGGGCGTGAAGTGCTCTGGGCCAGTCAGGCCAAGGCTTTCAGCTCTATCGGAAGCCCGAATTCGATTGAAAAAATAAATTCCTCAAGGAAACTTCCTACCACTTGGAAGGAAGAATCAAACTACTGGTGCTATATACAGGTGTGAATGCGATACTGGCCACCCGTTGGTTCACACCCCGTTTATATGACGCAGCGCAAAATCATCCACGTTGACTGTGATTGCTTCTACGCCGCCATCGAGATGCGTGACGACCCGAGCCTGGCGCAAAAGCCCTTGGCGGTGGGCGGTTCGGCGGACCGGCGGGGGGTGATCGCTACCTGCAACTACGAGGCGCGAGCGTATGGGGTGCGTTCGGCGATGTCGTCACGTCATGCCTTGAAGCTCTGCCCGGACTTGACCATTGTTAAGCCGCGCATGGATGCCTATAAAGAAGCGTCGAAAGAAATCCAACTGATCTTCCGCGACTACACCGACTTGATCGAGCCGTTGTCGCTGGATGAGGCTTACCTTGATGTGTCTGACAGCCCGCATTTTGGCGGCAGCGCCACGCGTATTGCCCAGGACATTCGGCGCCGGGTCTCCAACCAGTTGCATATCACTGTGTCTGCCGGCGTGGCGCCCAACAAGTTTTTGGCCAAGATCGCCAGCGACTGGAAAAAGCCCAACGGCCTGTTTGTGATCACGCCGGATCAGGTTGAAGACTTTGTCTCGCAGTTGCGTGTCAGCAAGCTGCATGGCGTGGGCAAGGTCACCGCTGACAAGCTGGCGCGCCTAGGCATCGAAGACTGCCTGCAATTGCGCGACTGGAACAAACTGGCGCTGGTGCGCGAATTCGGCAGTTTTGGCGAGCGCCTCTGGAGCCTGGCCCGTGGAATTGATGACCGTGTGGTGCAAAACGACAGCCGTCGGCAATCGATTAGCGTGGAAAACACCTACGATGTGGACTTGCCGGATCTTTCAAGCTGCCTGGCGAAACTGCCGGAGCTGATGGAGACCCTGGCCGGGCGCATGGCGCGTATCGACAGTAGCTACCGGGCGGGCAAGCCGTTCGTGAAAGTGAAGTTTCATGACTTTACCCAGACGACGCTGGAGCAGGCCGGGGCAGGACGGGATCTGGAGAGTTATGAACAGTTGATGACCCAGGCGTTCAATCGCGGGGGCAAGCCGGTGCGGTTGCTGGGGATAGGCGTACGGTTGCTGGACCTGAGCGGCGGCAACGAACAGCTCGAGTTTTCCTGGTAAAAACCCGAAACAAATGTGGGAGCTGGCTTGCTTGCGATAGCCGTGTGTCAGTCAAGAATGCTTTAACTGATACACCGCTATCGCAGGCAAGCCAGCTCCCACAGTTTGATCTTCACAGGTATTGCACGATCAGCGTGCGCCAGGATCGGCGACTAACCGCCCCCCATCCTTGGTCAACGCCTGCACAAACTCCTGCTGCAACTCCGGATCATTGCGCGTCAGTTCAATCAGGCTTTGTTCCAGCTCGCTGGCTTCTTCTTCCAGGCCCAGCTCCGACAAGCGTTTGACCCGGTGTACCCACTGGTTCACTTCGTCATCTTCCAGGTCGTCATAGATCAGGGCATGGGCTTCGAGCAGCTTGCTGCGCAGCGTGTTGCTGACCGCCAGGGTCGAGTCGGTATGCACGTCGTCCTGGCCATCCGCCACAGTGATTTTCAGCGTGGTGACGCGGTTCAGGTCCTGCTCGGCAAAGGGGCTGTCCAACAGGTTAAGGCGCAGTATGCCGTTACGGTCGGTGGTCAGCTCGTGGGTCTGCTTGCCGGCGGTGACTTGCACCGGGCGCTCGCTCCAGGGCAGGCTCGAATACTCCAGGCGCTTGTCACGCTGGACTTCATCGATGGCCGCCAGGTTCTGTTGCGCACGGCCGTGGGATTGCACGTTCATGAACGGGTTGATGCCGTCCACGCCATAGCTCAACCAGTCATGGGTCACACTCGTGGGCAGGTTGCCGAGGGCGAAGATATTCACCACGTTAGCACCCACGCCCGCCACCAGCGCCACGGCACCCAGGGGCATCTCATAGAGTTTGCGCCAGGGCTGGTAGGGTGTGTAGCGGTCGTAACGACGGGTGACTTCGAATTCGGTGACCTCGAAGGTCTTCTGCTCATGAATGCGAACCCGGCGTTGCGGCAGCTCCAGCACTTTAGGCTCGCCTACATCGATCTGCAGGCTGTGGTCGAGCAACTTACGCTCGACCCGCTCCTCGTGTTCACTGCGTTGCGACATCTGATTGGCGCAGCCGCTGACCAGCAGGGCGCCGCACAAGGCGGCGCCCCCCAGGGCTCTGGTGTTTCGCTTGAACATGACTTCTCTTGATCTGGTTTTCAGCGACGAATACGCGCCTGGAGGAAAGACAGCACCTCAGCCACCGGCAACGGTTGGGCTTCGGCTTCGGTCCGGCTCTTGTATTCCAGATTGCCATCCGCCAGGCCGCGGTCACTGACCACGATCCGGTGCGGGATGCCAATCAGTTCCATGTCGGCGAACTTGATGCCCGGGCTGGTTTTCTTGTCCCGATCATCGAGCAGCACTTCAAAACCGGCGGCGGTGAGTTCCGTGTACAGTTTGTCGGTGGCTTCGCGTACTTGCTCGGTTTCATAGCGCAATGGCACCAGGGCCACCTGGAACGGCGCCAGCGCGTCACTCCAGATGATGCCTTTCTCGTCGTTGTTCTGCTCGATGGCAGCGGCCACCACGCGGGATACGCCAATGCCGTAGCAGCCCATGTCCAGGGTGATCGGCTTGCCGTTCTCACCCAGTACTTCGCACTTCATCGCCTTGCTGTACTTGTTGCCCAGCTGGAAGATGTGCCCGACTTCGATGCCGCGCTTGATCTCCAGGGTGCCCTTGCCATCCGGGCTCGGGTCGCCGGCCACGACGTTGCGCAGGTCGGCCACGGTCGGAACCGGCAGGTCACGCTCCCAGTTCACGCCGAAGTAGTGCTTGTCGTCGATGTTGGCGCCGATACCGAAGTCGCTCATCAGCTCAACGGAACGGTCGATGATGATCGGCAGTGGCAGGTTCAGCGGGCCGAGGGAACCGGCACCGGCGCCAATGGCGTCGCGCAGTTCGGCATCGGTGGCCATGACCAGCGGGCTGGCTACGCCAGGCTGGTTAGCGGCCTTGATTTCGTTGAGCTCGTGGTCACCACGGATCACCAGGGCGATCAGCTTGCCTTCTTCTTCGGCGCGCACGATCAGGGTCTTGATGGTCTTTTCAATCGGCAGATTGAATTTCTCCACCAGGGCCGCGATGGTCTTGGTGTCTGGCGTGTCGACCAGGCGCAGCTCCTCGGTGGGAGCAGGGCGCGAGGTTTCACGTGGTATGGCTTCGGCCTTCTCGATGTTCGCCGCGTAGTCGGAACCGTTGCTGAACACGATATCGTCTTCGCCAGACTCGGCCAGCACGTGGAATTCGTGGGAGCCGGCACCGCCGATGGAGCCGTTGTCCGCTTCAACCGGGCGGAACTTCAGGCCCAGGCGCGTGAACACGTTGCAGTAGGCCTGGTGCATGCGGTCGTAGGTCGCTTGCAGGGAAGCCTGGTCGGCGTGGAACGAATAGGCGTCCTTCATGATGAATTCGCGGCCACGCATCAAGCCGAAGCGTGGGCGGATCTCATCACGGAACTTGGTCTGGATCTGATACAGGTTGAGCGGCAACTGCTTATAGCTGCTCAACTCGTTGCGCATCAGGTCGGTGATGACTTCTTCGTGCGTCGGGCCGGCGCAGAAATCGCGGCCATGACGGTCTTTGAAGCGCAGCAACTCAGGGCCGTACTCTTCCCAGCGCCCGGATTCCTGCCACAACTCAGCCGGTTGGGTGCTCGGCATCAACACTTCCAGAGAGCCGGCAGCGTTCATTTCTTCACGAACGATGGCTTCGACCTTGCGCATCACCTTCAAGCCCATGGGCAACCAGGTGTACAGGCCCGAGGCCAGTTTGCGGATCATGCCGGCGCGCAGCATCAGCTGATGGCTGATTACAACCGCGTCGGAAGGCGTTTCTTTCTGTGTGGCGAGCAAATATTGACTGGTACGCATGGTAGGCCGTTGTCGGTTGCTTGGACTTGAAATGACTTGGGATTGTACGGGCGCTTGTCGCCGGAGTACAGGCGTGAGGTGGCGGGGCGTATCTGTCGTAACGGTCGCTTGTGTGGGAGCTGGCTTGCCTGCGATAGCGGCGCTGGGTTCACCACCGCTATCGCAGGCAAGCCAGCTCCCACATTGACTGAGTCGTGTCAGTCTTCCGGCGGGGGATTCAGCCGGGCGCGGCGGTTCTCCTGGAACCAATGCAACGCAATCAGGAGCAGCGTCGGCACGCCCAACAGGCAGGTGATCATAAAGAAGTTGTGGTAACCGAACTTCTCCACCATCACGCCTGAATAGCCGCCGATCAAACGTGGCAGCAACAGCATGATCGAACTGAGCAGCGCATATTGGGTGGCGGAGAACTTGAGGTTGGTGAGGCTCGACAGGTAAGCCACGAATGCTGAGGTGGCCATGCCCGAACTGAAGTTGTCCAGGGAGATGGTCACGATCAACATCTGCAGGTCGGGGCCCATGTCGGCGAGCATCACGAACAGCAGGTTGGTACCGGCCGAGGCCACGCCGCCGATGAACAGGATCGGCAATATGCCGAACCGCACGATCAACAGGCCGCCCATGCCGGCGCCGAGCAGGGTCATGATCAGGCCGAAGATCTTGCTCACTCCGGCGATCTGGTCCTTGGTGAAACCCTGGTCGATATAGAACACGTTGGCCATGACGCCCATCACCGTGTCGGACATGCGATAGGTGGCAATCAGCCCGAGCAGCAGCAGCGCCTGCCAACGGTAGCGCAGGATAAAGTCATTGACCGGCGTGAGCACGGGCGCCAGGCCCCGGCGGCCCATGGCTGAAAGGCACAGGGTAGTGAGGATGATATAGAGGATGGCGCGCAGGAACGCGCGGTCTTCCATCAGCAGTTCCCACAAACTCACGCCCTGGAACAGCACGCTGGCGAAGTCGGTGTTGTACAACTGGGTGAACATCGCCGGCACTGAGACCAACAGCACGATCAGCACAAACACCGACACCAACTGGTGCATGAAACTGTAGCGGCCGGCCTGCAACTGAGTGCGCAGTGGCACATCAGGTTCACGCATGAGGAAGGTGGTGAGCAACGCCGGCACCATCAACACGCCGAACAGCACATAGGTGCCGGTCCAGGCCGAGTGTTTATAGTTGAAGCCGGTGGAGCCAAAGCCTTCGGCAAAGAACAGCGCACCGGCCGTGGCCAGCAGGGCGGCAATGCGATAGCCGGACATGTAGCTTGCCGCCAGGGCGGCCTGACGGCTGTCGTCGGCGATTTCCAGGCGGTAGGCATCCACGGCGATATCTTGGGTGGCCGACGCGAAGGCGACAATCACCGCGATGGCGATCAACCAGGACAAGTGTTTTTGCGGGTCACAAAAACCCATGCCGATCAATCCGAGGATCACCAGCGATTGGGCCAGCACCAGCCAGGAGCGACGACGCCCCAGTTTGCCAAGCAACGGCAGGCGCCATTGGTCGAGCAGCGGCGACCAGACCCATTTAAAGGCGTAGGCCAGGCCGATCAGGCTCGCATAGCCAATGGTCTCGCGAGCCACACCGGCTTCACGCAGCCACACCGAAAGCGTCGAAAACACCAACATGTAAGGCATGCCGGCGGCGAAACCGAGCAACAACAGCACTAACGTCGAAGGGCTGGCATAGGCGGCGAGCGCGGCGCGCCAGGTTTTACGGGGCATGGGCTGGAGTCTGCCTCAGATTTGCGGAAACAAAGCGCGCACTCTAACCGCTGTGCTCTACCGGGCGCCAGCCATGACGCTGAATATCAACACGATTGTTCAGGATGGTGACGCCTTCGCTACGTAAACGCGCACGTTGTTCGTCACCCGAGGCACTGCCCACCGGCAAACTTATCCGACCACCGGCAGCCAGCACCCGATGCCAGGGCAACCGCGTGTCTTGCGGCAACTGGCTCAGGGTGCGCCCGACCCAGCGGGCAGCACGCCCCAGGCCCGCCAGGTGGGCCAGCTCGCCATAACTCACCACGCAGCCTTCGGGCACCTGCGATAACGTCAGGTACAAGGCGGTGCGGCGCATCTCGGCGGGGCTTTGTGGTGCATCTGCAGGTGGGATCACTGTGGAGATATCCGTTGAGATCGTCGTTGTTTTGTCAGAAACGTCTGTAAACATGACGATGAGTATTGAACTCAATATAAATCCTTGAGTCAGTTCTAGCCATGTAACACTATAACGCCCCTTTTTTCGCCTATCCTGAGCCCCGTACCTGCTTATGTTGTCCAGAACCCTGTTGTGCCTTGCTGTTTTCAGTGCTTCCACGCCCTTGCTCGCCGATACCGTCTGGTTGAAAAACGGTGACCGGCTCACTGGCAAGATAAAAGTCTTCGACGGTGGCAAGTTGCTGATCCAAACCACCTACGCAGGCTCCATTCCGGTGGACTGGAAGCAGGTCAAAACCCTGGAAAGTGACCAGGAGCTGCTGGTCAAGCAGGACGCCTACAGCGGTGAAAAGGCCAAGTCCTTGCAGGCATCGGATGACGGCAAGGTGGTGCTGGCCAATGGCGAGGCGCCCAAGACGGTGGAACTGGCAAGTATCCAACAGATCATGAAGCCCAAGCCCGTGATCGAAGACCTGGTGTGGAAGGGTAATGTCGACCTGGCGCTGGACTACAAACGTGCGGACAAAGACACCAACGACTACGACATCGACTTCAAGACCTCGGCCCGTCACGGCCAGTGGCGTCATACGGGCAAGGGCGAATACAACCGCGAGTTCCAGGACGACGTCACCACCACCGACAACTGGGCCCTGGAATACGACCTGGACCGTTTTATCACCGAGCACTGGTTCTGGCAGGGGCGCCTGACCTACAAGCGCGACAAGGTCGAAGACCTGGCGCGCCAGCGCACCGTGGGTACCGGCCCGGGCTACCAGTTCTGGGACGATGAGTTGGGCGCGTTCTCCCTCGGATCGCTGGTCAACCGTACCGATTACGAATATGCCGACGGCGGCAAGGACAACTTCTACTCTCTGGCCATGAAGTGGAACTACAACCGCTACCTGGTGGGCAAGACCGTGGAGTTCTTCACCAACGGCGAATTGGGCAAGCCTCTGGACGGCCCGGCCGATTACTCCCTGGATGCCGAGATGGGCCTGCGCTACAAAGTCACCGAATGGGCGTCCCTCAATCTCAAGGCCGAGCGTGACGTCATCAGCGGCGACTCCGATAGCAGCTTGAGCAAGACCCGTTACACCGCAGGCTTCGGCGTGGCCTGGTAAACCGGCGTCGGCCACTCTGGCAACCTGCGCAGATATTGATTACCTTGTGTTGAGATCCATTCCCATATGCCATGGGCGGCGGAACACCCGAGGAGTCATCTATTGAGCACGCAGGTTGCCAAGAACGCCCGAGAGCTGTTGCTCAAGGAATACCGTGGGGCGCTCGCCACACAGTCCAAAGCCATGCCCGGCTTTCCCTTTGGCTCGGTGGTGCCCTACTGCCTGGACGAGCAGGGCCGCCCGCTGATCCTGATCAGCCGCATTGCCCAGCACACCCACAACCTGCAAAAAGATCCCAAGTGTTCGCTGTTGGTGGGTGAGCGCGAGGCCGATGATGTGCAAGCCGTGGGGCGCCTGACCTACCTGGCCGAAGCCGAGAAGCTGGAAGACCCCGCCGCCATCGAAGCTGCGGCCGAGCGCTACTACCGCTACTTCCCTGATTCGGCCAACTACCACAAGGCCCACGATTTCGATTTCTGGGTGCTCAACCCCGTCCGTCACCGTTACATCGGTGGGTTTGGCGCGATCCATTGGGTCGACCAGTTAACCTTGGCCAACCCGTTTGCGGGCAAGGCCGAGCGCAGCATGATCGAGCACATGAACAGCGATCACACCAAGGCCATCGCCCATTACGTCGAGCTGGGCGGCTTGCCGACCACCGAGCCTGCACAGTTGGCCGGCATCGACAGCGAAGGCATGCACCTGCGCATTGGCCAATCGTTACATTGGCTAGGGTTTGCCGAGCCCTGCAATACGCCGACACAAGTGCGTGAAGCCCTGGTTTCATTGGCGCACGCTGAAGTCTGGCCGAAAAAAACCGCGGCTACTGCTTGAATTCACACAACGGCGACGTCATCTAAGGTGAACTGGCAAGGCATTCTTGCGTTGAGGAACCATTTGATGCGCCCTTTTTTATTGCTCTTTCTGCTGTTTCCGGTGTTGGAGCTGTTCGTATTCGTTAAAGTCAGCGGTGCGATCGGTTTCTTCCCGGCGCTGTTGCTGATCATCGTAGGCTCCATGCTCGGCGTCCTGGTGCTGCGTGTCGCCGGCCTGGCCACCGCGCTGCGTGCCCGTGAAAGCCTGAACCGCGGCGAACTGCCGGCCCAGACCATGCTTGAGGGCCTGATGATGGCCCTGGCCGGTGGCCTGCTGATCCTGCCGGGCTTTATCAGCGACGTGCTCGGCCTGGTGCTGTTGCTGCCGTTCACCCGCAAGCTGCTGGCCGGCAAAATGCGCCAGCGTGCTGAAGAGGCCGCGATGCGCCAGCGTGCGTTCGCTGACGACCTGCAACCCCGTGGTGGCCCGGCTCCACGCCAACCCCTGGGGCGTGAAGGTGATGTGATCGAAGGCGAGTTCGAACACCGCGACCCTAAGTAACCGCTTCACTGGCACGGCACCTTCGGGTGCCGTGTTGCATTTACCCTTGAGCCGACACAAAAAATTTCATCCTCGGCCCCTTGTAATAAGCCTGGGCGCCCTTATGTAACGGTCACCGCAAGGTTTCTGGTGGTGACATCAGACAGACTTCCGCGTCTCGCCCCGCGAGCCGCGACCGGCACCGCCGGAATTTAACCCGCCGGAATTGATACCGGCCGATGAAAAACACAATTAGGAGAGATCGACAATGAAGCTTCGTCCTCTGCACGACCGCGTCGTAATCCGTCGCAGCGAAGAAGAAAAGAAAACCGCTGGCGGGATCGTTCTGCCAGGTTCGGCTGCTGAAAAAGCCAACCACGGTGTGATCGTCGCTGCTGGCCCAGGCAAAACCCTGGAGAACGGTGATGTACGCGCACTGGCCGTGAAAGTGGGTGACAAGGTTGTTTTCGGCCCTTACTCCGGCAGCAACACTGTGAAAGTAGACGGCGAAGACCTGCTGGTAATGGCTGAGAACGAAATTCTCGCCGTTCTGGAAGACTGATTTCCTCGCTCATTTTCCCGTTACTACAAAGTATTTAAGGAATATCGATCATGGCTGCTAAAGAAGTTAAATTCGGCGACTCCGCCCGCAAGAAAATGCTCACTGGCGTCAACGTACTGGCTGACGCAGTAAAAGCGACCTTGGGCCCGAAAGGCCGTAACGTGATCATCGAGAAGAGCTTCGGCGCTCCGACCATCACCAAGGACGGCGTTTCCGTCGCCAAAGAAATCGAACTGGAAGACCGTTTCGAAAACATGGGCGCGCAGCTGGTCAAAGACGTTGCCTCCCGTGCCAACGATGACGCAGGTGACGGTACTACCACCGCAACCGTACTGGCTCAGTCGATCGTCAACGAAGGCCTGAAGGCCGTTGCTGCCGGCATGAACCCGATGGACCTCAAGCGCGGTATCGACAAGGCGACCATCGCCATCGTCAAAGAGCTGAAGAACCTGTCCAAGCCATGCGCCGACACCAAGGCCATCGCTCAGGTAGGCACCATCTCCGCCAACTCCGACAGCTCCATCGGCGACATCATTGCCGAAGCCATGGAAAAAGTCGGTAAAGAAGGCGTGATCACCGTTGAAGAAGGCTCGGGCCTGGAAAACGAACTGTCGGTTGTAGAAGGCATGCAGTTCGACCGTGGCTACCTGTCCCCGTACTTCGTCAACAAGCCGGACACCATGGTTGCCGAGCTGGACAGCCCGCTGATCCTGCTGGTCGACAAAAAGATCTCCAACATCCGCGAAATGCTGCCAGTGCTGGAAGCCGTTGCCAAAGCCGGCCGCCCACTGCTGATCGTGGCTGAAGACGTTGAAGGCGAAGCCCTGGCGACTCTGGTTGTGAACAACATGCGTGGCATCGTCAAGGTTGCAGCCGTCAAGGCGCCAGGCTTCGGCGACCGTCGCAAGGCCATGCTGCAGGACATCGCCGTTCTGACCGGCGGTACCGTTATCTCCGAAGAGATCGGCCTGAGCCTGGAAAGCGCCACCCTGGAAAACCTGGGTAGCGCCAAGCGCGTGACCCTGTCCAAGGAAAACACCATCATCGTTGACGGTGCTGGCGTTGAAGGCGACATCGAGTCCCGTATCGCTCAGATCCGTGCACAGGTTGCCGAGACTTCCTCGGACTACGACCGTGAAAAACTGCAAGAGCGCCTGGCCAAGCTGTCTGGCGGCGTTGCAGTGATCAAGGTTGGCGCTGGCTCCGAAGTTGAAATGAAAGAGAAGAAGGCCCGCGTTGAAGACGCCCTGCACGCAACCCGTGCAGCCGTTGAAGAAGGCGTGGTACCTGGCGGTGGCGTTGCGCTGATCCGTGCTCTGGAAGCCCTGACTGAGCTGACCGGCGACAACGCTGACCAGAACGTCGGTATCGCTGTACTGCGTCGTGCCGTTGAAGCACCGCTGCGCCAGATCGCTGCCAACTCCGGCGACGAGCCAAGCGTTGTGGTCAACGAAGTCAAGAACGGCAAAGGTAACTACGGTTACAACGCTGCGACTGGCGTGTACGGCGACATGATCGAAATGGGCATCCTGGATCCAACCAAGGTGACTCGTTCCGCGCTGCAAGCAGCATCCTCCATCGGCGGTCTGATCCTGACCACCGAAGCTGCGATCGCTGAAGCACCGAAGAAAGAAGGCTCGGCTGGCGGCGGTATGCCAGACATGGGCGGCATGGGTGGCATGGGCGGCATGATGTAAGCCAGCCTACCCGGCGCTATAAAAAGCCCCGCCTGCAGTGATGCAGGCGGGGCTTTTTTATGCACGGCTGTACCCACCCGACGGCGGCCTGACAGCCACGCTTATCTAACTGATGCACGGCGGTCAAAATGTGGGAGCTGGCTTGCCTGCGAAGACGGCCTGCCAGCCTGCAGGAATGTTGGATCAGAGCGCGTTCATATCCGTTAGTCAGGCAACGGCCATCTAGGGGCCGCCCTGACGGCGGCTAACCCGGCATCCTGCCGGGTTACCAGGAGTTCAAGCCTGCGTTCGACCAGCGTGGTTATCGAGGTTGTAGTTGCCGTCGACCGCTGCAAAGTTGTGTCGATACTTATGGCCAATCGCAGGCAAGCCAGCTCCCACATTTGATCTTCGTTGCATTCGCTTAACTGACCGGCATTACGGCTTGCCGTGAAGGCCGGTACAGCAACAAGCAATACAGCCCCAGGCAGATCAGCCAGCAAAAGATCGCTGTCCACACATTGTGGGAAAAGAAATGCGCCCCTTGCAGCATACGGCTGACTGAAAACACGCTGCCCAGGCCGACAGCAAAGATGAACGCGTAGCGCGCCAGCCGTGGCCGTCGATCCCGCAGCGCGAAGAACCAGGCGAACAAGGCAAACCCGGTGGCGGCATGCCCGCCGGGCCAGCAGCGGCCGGGTTTATCGGTCGGCGGGCGCGGGCTGAGCAGTTCGCTGTAGGTTTCCTGGCCGCCGAACTCCTTGAGGCTCCAAGGGCATTGCACGGCGGTGATGGTTTTCAATGGCGACACGAACGCCGTCGCCATTCCCAGCGACAGCACCAGGCACACCAGTTCACGGCGGTACGGCTTGAGTCGCTGCAGGATGAAGCTGCCGACCAGGCCCAGAATCGCCAGCACCGAAAACAGGATCACCAGTTGCTTGGCACGGTCATGCAGGATGTCTTCAAGGAAGAAGCTATAGCGGCCAATGAAGCCGCCAGCCTCTGCGCTGTAGAAAAGTCTGGCCAGGTCCATGTCCAGTGACGTCAGTTCAAGCAACAGCAAGGCTACTGCAGCGCTGGCAGGCAGGCCCAGGCACAGCCAAAAATCAAGCGGTTTGGAAACCGGTAAAGAGGAGGGGGATTTCATCTCGAACCTTGGTAAAAAAGCCCCGCGCTCACCTGCACGGGGCTTTTTGATTAGCGTTTGCTTAAGACTGGAGCTTCTTCCTTGGGCGCTTTCCAGCTCAGCAGTTGCTGTTTGTAGTCGTAACTGGCGGCCTGGTAGTAGGTGATCGCCCGTTGGATCAAGGGGTCATCGCTACCGACGCGCAGCTCCTGGCTCTCGCCCAGGGCCTGGTCGTGGCGACGCAAGCCTTGGCGCGGGCTGAGGATTGCCAAGTCCTTGCCATCAAACAGACCCAGGTGCTGGTAATTGCCCACCACCACCCGTGCAGGCAATGGGTTGTCCTGCAGCAGGTTGCGGCCAAAGAATGTCGATTCGTAGCTCAGGTTGAGCAGGCCCAGCAAGGTCGGCGCCAGGTCGATCTGGCTGGACAGTTGAGCGGATTCCCGTGCGTCGATCAGCTTGGGCGCGTAGATAAACAGCGGAATCTGGTAGTTGGTGATCGGCAGGTCTTCCTTGCCCGCGCTGCCGGCGGTGTGGTCGGCGACGAACACGAAGATCGTGTTATCGAACCACGGCTTCTGGCGCGCTGCCTCAAGGAACTGGCCGATGGCGTAGTCGGTGTATTTCACCGCGCCGTCGCGGCCCTTGCCGGACTTGATATCGATACGCCCGTCCGGGTAGGTATAAGGGCGATGGTTGGAGGTGGTCATCAGTTGCAGCAAGAACGGCTGCTGCTTGGCGTAATCGGCGTCGGCCAGTTTCAAGGTCTGTTTGAACAGGTCTTCGTCGGCCATGCCCCAGGCGTTTTTGAACGAGATCTCCGACTCTGGCACGCTGCTCTGGTCCACGACCCGATAACCGTTGCCGCTGAAGAACGCGTTCATATTGTCGAAGTAACCGCGCCCGCCGTAGACAAATACGCTGTCATAACCGATGGCCGAGAGCTGTTGCCCCAGGCTGGCGAACCCGCTTTCGCGGCCGATGCGCTTGACGATCGAACGTCCCGGCGTCGGCGGGACTGCCAGGGTAATGGCTTCCAGGCCTCGGTCGGTGCGCGTACCGGTGGCGTAGAAGTTATTGAAGTACAGGCTCTGTTGGCGCAATGCATCCAGATTGGGCGTGAGGTTGCGCGCATCGCCATTGCTGCCCATGTACTTGGCGCTGAAGCTCTCGATGGTCACCAGTACGATGTTGGGCTTGCGCAGTGTGCCGGGGTTGGTGATGGCACGGCGAATATCCAGCGGGTCCGGGTCGATAAAGCGGGCGTTGGGCTCACTCAGTTCGGCGCGCAACTGCTTGGCGACGACGTCGGTCGGCAGGCTTTTGTAGAACTGGGTGTAATCCAGTTCGTTGTTACGGAAGGCGGCGAAGAACTGATAAGGCCCGTTGCTGGCCAATTCGTTGTTGTACGCGTTACCGCCTTGGGTGCGTGGGCTGTCCTGGCTGACCAGTTGCAGGCTGAGGCCGGCGAGCACCAGCAGGCCCAGGGCGTTGACCAAACGGCCACGCAGCGCAGGCACGGGCGCTGCCATCGCGGCATTGAAGGGCTTGCGCAGAGCCACGCTCAGAATCAGTGCAAGCATCGCCAGCAGGCTCAGCAGCTTGCCGATCGGGTAAGACTCCAGCAGGTTGTTCAGTACCTCATCGGAGTACACCAGGTAATCGACAGCGATAAAGTTGAAGCGCACGCCAAACTCATCCCAGAACAACCATTCGGCCACCGAGGTGAACAGCATGGCGAACAGGCTGACAGTCAGCACCGCTTGCAGGAACCAGCGATGGCCACGGCGGCGCCACAGGGCTGGCGGGAAGAGCAGCAAATACAGGCCAAGCGGCAAGGCTGCGTAGGCGAGGAAGGCCAGGTCGTAGAGCACACCTACGCCAAACACCGGCAGCAGGTTGCCGCCGACTTCATCCAGGTGAGTGATGAGCAGCACACTGCGCGTAAGCAGGAAAACCAGTAACCAGGTACCGGTAATCAACAACAAATAGCGCATTGGTGCAGTTTTGAAAAAAACCATGTCTATGTTCCTTAGATCAATGGGGGGCGATCTTCTTCCTGAGGCTGTAGTCAGTTTGTGAAGCTATAGTGAAAAACTTGTTCGGCTCTGCAAACAGTTGAAAACCTTTATCAGCGGGGCTCTGCGCTCTATCCCTGAGCCCCGCTTGGCCTTAAGCTGCGCGAGCCAACACGGCCGTTACCGCGTACGGAGACACTGCCCATGCGAATTCTATTGGTTGAAGACAACCGCGATATCCTCGCCAACCTGGCCGATTACCTGGGGCTCAAAGGCTACACAGTGGACTGTGCGCAGGACGGTTTGTCGGGCCTGCACCTGGCGGCCACCGAGCATTACGACCTGATCGTGCTCGACATCATGTTGCCCGGCATCGATGGCTACACCCTGTGCAAGCGCCTGCGCGAAGACGCGCGCCGTGACACTCCGGTAATCATGCTTACCGCTCGCGACCAACTGGACGACCGGCTGCAGGGCTTCAAGTCTGGCGCCGATGACTACCTGCTCAAACCCTTCGCCTTGTCGGAACTGGCTGCGCGTATCGAAGCGGTGTTGCGCCGTGCCCAGGGCGGCGGGCGTCGTGCCCTGCAAGTGGGTGACCTGAACTACGACCTCGATACGCTGGAAGTCACCCGCGAAGGGCGCCTGCTCAAGCTCAACCCCGTGGGTCTGAAACTGCTCGCCGTGCTGATGCAGAAAAGCCCGCACGTTCTGCGTCGGGAAGTTCTCGAAGAAGCCCTGTGGGGAGACGACTGCCCGGACAGCGACAGCCTGCGCAGCCATGTTCACCAATTGCGCCAAGTGATCGACAAACCCTTCGCCAAGCCATTGCTGCAAACGGTGCATGGTGTGGGTTATCGCCTGGCCGAGGGTCGTGATGGAGTTTAAGCAAAGCCTTGCCCAACGGATCATCATCGCCTTCGCCTTGATGAGTGCGTTGGTGGCGGGGGCCTTCGCCATCGGCATCATTGCGACCGTGCACCTGGTGGAAGAGAAGTTGATCTCGGCGGGCTTGGGCGGCGACTTGCAACGCCTGCTGTTGATGGACAGCGTCGAAGACTGGAACCATCGGCCGGAGCCGGACCAGCTGTTCTATTTCAGCGGCGGGCGTGGCGATTTTGAACTGCCCAAGGACCTGCGCCATCTGGACCCGGGGTTTCATGAGGTGTTTCGCGAGGCGCTGTCGTACCACGCCATGGTTGAAGTGGTCGATGGCCGACGTTATGTGTTGCTGCAAGACCAGAGCGATTTCGAAGAGCGTGAGCGCGTGCTGTTTGCGGTGGTGCTGGTGGGGTTCGTACTCAGCCTGGCGCTGGCGGCGTTCCTCGGCTGGGTGCTGGCCCGCAAGGTGATGGCGCCGGTGGTACGCCTGGCCCGCCAGGTCCGTCATCGTGACCAACTGTTGGGCCTGGCACCGCCGCTGGCGCCGGATTACGCCGCCGATGAAGTGGGCGAACTGGCGGTGGCGTTCGACGCCACCTTGGGGCGTTTACGCCAGGCGCTGTCACGTGAGCAATTGTTTACCAGCGATGTGAGCCATGAGTTGCGCACGCCCTTGATGGTCCTGGCCAGCTCCTGCGAACTGTTGCGCGAAAACCCGGCCATCGATCAACGTGGTCGCAACCAGGTAGAGCGCATAGCCCGTGCCTGTGAAGAAATGCGCGAGCTGGTGCAAACCTTCCTGATGCTGGCCCGCGCCAAACACGACGACGCTGCCAGTTCACCCCAAGGCAACCTCACCCAGGTGGCCGAAGACCTGCTCGGTATCTGGCGCGAGCCCATCGAGAAAAAAGGCCTGGCGTTGATCTACCTGCCGGGTAACCCCCTGGACAGCCGCTACAACACCACCTTCTTGCACGCGGTGATGGGCAACCTGCTGCGCAACGCACTGCATTACACCGAGCACGGGTTTATCCGCCTGACCCTGGAGCCCAGTGGTTTCACGGTGGAGGACTCCGGTGTCGGGATCCCCGAAGAGAAGCGCGAAGCGATGTTCGAGCCGTTCGTGCGCGGTAGCGAGAAGCGTGGCGAGGGCCTTGGCCTCGGCCTGTCACTGGTGCAGCGGATCTGCGAAAGCCAGGGTTGGAGCGTGAGCCTGAGCACCATGGAGCCTAATGGCTGCCGTTTTCACGTGGAGCTCAGCCCAGTCAAAACCTGACCCTTCAGTCTGTCGTTTTGCTGATGCAGACTGCCCGCTTTTCGGCGAAGATGGCCCGGTGCTACTGAATGTTTCTGTAAAGTCTTGAAATGTATGCAATTGGACAGGACAAGATTTTCACAACGAGTTGACCTGTTGATCACAGTTCGCTGCTTAAGGTCGTAGGCATCAGTTACTGGAGACGTAAGATGCCTTCCCCGATCAAGCTGGAATTTTCTGACAAGTACGACGATCAACACGCCCAGAAATATTTGCTCAAGCATCAGGACAATCTGGCTCGCCGGTTGTCCCAAAAGCGCGACGAGCAGTTGGCGCGCGGTGCGCTGGCCATGGCCGGCGAGCCGGGGCTGGTGTTGGACCTGCCGTGTGGCGCTGGACGTTTCTGGCCGTTGCTGGCCGAAAAACCCAACCGTGTGATTATCGGAGCTGACAATTCGGCGTCGATGTTGAAGATCGCCACCGCTGCCCAACCGGCAGATGTGGTGAAACGGGTACGCCCTTTGCAGACGTCTGCCTTTGATATCGATTTGCCAGATAACTCCGTCGACAGTATTTTCTGCATGCGCTTGATGCACCACATCGGTGAGCCAGAGCACAGGCTGACAATATTGCGCGAGTTTCAACGTGTTACCCGCGACAGCGTGATTATTTCGCTGTGGGTAGACGGTAATTTCAAGGCCTGGAAGCGCAAGCGCAGCGAAGTGCGTCGTCGCAAAAAAGGTGAGCAAGAAGGTTACCAAAACCGGTTTGTGTTACCGGCTGCTACTGTCGAGGCAGAATTCGAGCAGGCCGGTTTCCGTGTTCAGGAATCCCTGGACTTCATACCGCTCTACGCCATGTGGCGAGTGTATGTATTGCGCAAGAGGTAACAGGATGGCAGTTGAGTGCGTAGTAGGCAGTCATGTAGCTCCCGAAGAACGATTTGATTTTTTCTGGCGTCAACAGGGTGAGTGGGTTGAAGAACCCAACCGCCGACGTGGTGGTGAAAGTGGCGTGCAACGGGTGATGAGCCCTAATGGCCGTTTGCTCTATTGCAAGCGCCAGACCGGCCACATTTACCGCAGCTGGCTGCACCCCTTTGGGCGTCCGACCGTGCTGCGTGAGCGTGATGCCCTCAAAGGCCTGCGTTTGCTGGATGTGCGTGTGCCGGAACTGGTGTTTTGCGAAGCACGTCGCGACCCAGAGCACCAGTGGAAAGCCTTGTTGGTCACCGCGTCTCTGGACGGTTTCGACGAGATTGAAAACTGGTACGCCGCCGGTGGCCGCGAACAGTATGGCGAGGCGGTCCACGAGCGCCTGCTGCAAGAGTTGGCCGGCACCTTGGCCCGTATGCACAAAGGCCGCTGGCAACACGGTTGCCTGTATATCAAGCACATTTTCGTGCGGGTGACCGGTGAGCCTGATGCGGCGACGGTGGAAGTGGCCCTGCTGGACTTTGAGAAATGCCGCCAGCGCCTGACCGCTTATCGGGCCGCGTCCCACGACATGCTGCAATTGCGTCGCCATTCGTCGTGGAATGATACCGACTGGAAAAAACTCAGCTACTTTTACGAGACGGCGTTTGGCAGCGCTATCAAGGGTTTAACCAGATGAAGCTAGAAATCGCACGAGGTTTGTTTCTGGTCGGGGCATTGGGTGTTGCAGCCCTGGCCCTGGCGGTATGGGAACAACCTCGTACACAAGTGTTGAGTGCGGTAGACGGTGGCGGGCAATGCCTGCTGCCACGCATTGCCAAGACGAGTGTGGCGGCCAAGCCCGACCATGAATTGCTGTTATTCATGTTCGGCATGTCTCAAGCGATGAGGCCGCAAAGTTGAAACGATTGACCCCGAAAAGGGCCTTGCCATGCGAGGCCCTTTTTTTATGGTGCGCCAGGCATGATCATTCCCACGCTCTGCGTGGGAATGCCTCTTGAGACGCTCTGCGTCTCGTCCGTTAGCGCCAGTGACGCAGAGCGTCACGGGTTGCATTCCCACGCAGAGCGTGGGAACGATCAAGCCCGCTCCCACATTTTGATGTCGTCGGTCTTTAGACCAAGTGCAGGTGGTTATCCCAGAACCCCGCCGGTAACTCCAGTGGTGTTGCCAGTAACTTTTCCTGGCGGCAATCATAGAAGCGGCACCGCCCCTGTCCTGATGTCACGACAAACCCATCCGCCACCGCACCCACCCCCGCACAGTCCGGCAAGGGCCCATCCAGGCGCAGTTCGGCGGTGTCCATGTCCCAGATAAAAAAGCGATTGCCACGAGGTGCCGTCAACGCCACCAGGCGCAGTTCGCTGTGCACCGCCACGCTGGCGGTGTAATGCCCCATCGCCTGCAACTGTTCATCCGCCACTGGGAACGCCACGAACGGCTGCCCCGGGCGCTTGATCGCCAGCAACTCGGAACGCTCCTGGGACGGGCCCATGA
The DNA here is from genome assembly GCF_041410225.1 of Pseudomonas sp. KT_2_4. Lineage (NCBI taxonomy): Bacteria > Pseudomonadati > Pseudomonadota > Gammaproteobacteria > Pseudomonadales > Pseudomonadaceae > Pseudomonas > Pseudomonas sp. KT_2_4. Next base: position 2,595,978 of record NZ_CP166962.1, on the reverse strand, counting down.
ACTGTTGCCCCGTGAGGATGGTGCCATCGCTGGCGATGCCCATGTGCCGCACGCTGTTCATCTGCTGGGCCAGGGTTTCCTTGCTGATCAGGCTGCCGTCGCGCCGCATCAGCACCAGGCTCGGCTCCATGGCATTGAGGTTCATCTCTACCCGGCTTTCGGCTTCGGTGCGAATGCCACCGTTGGCCACGATCAGCGTCTCGCCGTCGGGCATCCACGAGACTTGATGCGGGCCGATGCCGTGGGTAGAGATCTCGCCGCTGTGCACCAGCCGCTCACCTTCAAACTTATACACACCCAACAGGCCGCGACCAGGGTCGGAAGTGTCGTTCTCGGTGGCGTACAGCCAGTCGCCGCTCTTGTGGATCACCGCATGCCCATAGAAATGGCGGTTGGCGTTGGAGGTGAGGGTTTGCAGCAGCCTGCCATCGCGCAGGTCGATCAGGTAGCTCTCGGTGCCTGGGCGACGGGCGACGAACAGCGCAATCGGCAACGTTGGGTGGTTGATGATGTCATGGCAGCGCTGGCCGACCTGGGTGGCAAATACCGGCTTGCCGTCCAGGCGATAGCCGACAGCGTAGTGCTTGCCATCGGCATCATCGCGCGCCGACAGCAGCAGCGGGCCTTTGTCTTTGTGCTTGAACAGCGTCCAGCCACCCAAGGTGATAGCGCTGAGCAGCACGCTGCCCACCGCCAAAGCCTGTCGCCTGAGCATCATCAGTCACCGTCGTTGGCGTTAAAGCCCAGTTGTACGCCCAGCGCCTTGGCCAGTTCACCTTCATGCAGGCGATGGACTACGTTGAGGCTGTCGTAGATGTCGTTGAGTTGCTGGCGCCCGGCGTCGTCATTCAACAGTTCGTTGAGGGTGCGCTGGTTGCTGGCGAACAGTTTCAGCGACGCTGCGTAGGCGGCGTCGATTTTCTCGGCCAGGGGCTTCTGGTCCGCCGGCAGCAGGCCACGCATTCCTTTGTTATCGACGCCCACCCACACGGTCTGCGCTGCGGCGAGGCTGGCTTCCAGGCTCTGCAGGGACGACTGGCTGCGCCAGGCATCGGCCTGGAACGGTTGCGGGATGCCCTTGGTCTGGCGGCCCATTGGGGTGCCGAGTTTTTTCTTCAGGGTGTCCAGGGCGGTCACTTGCACGCGCAGCAGGTCGGCGATGGCTTCGTGGGAATCAGCGTAGCGCTGGTTCGGAAACTTGGTCATCTGCGCGAGCATGCCGTCGGTGCTGTTCCAGCTGGCCAGGATCTCTTCGGCCAGGACTTTCTGGCGCTCGCCGATGGCCATCAGTAACGGGCAATAGCGGGCTTTCTGGGCTTCGTCGGCGACGTCGGGCTTGGCGTCGTAGAGGATGTATTCGTAGGCCGACAGGCCCTGCACTACCACGCTGGATTTCGCCAGGGCCGCGGCGTCGATCTGCGGCTGGGCACTGACCAGTTGCTCGACCTGGCGGCCGACCAGGTTCTTCTTGTCTGGCCAGAACTGCACCTGCCACGCCCGGTTGCCTTCGGCCAGCGGGCCGATCAACAGCGGTTGCAGCTCGGCCCAGGCTTTTTGTGCGTGCAGGAAGTCAGCGCGGGCGGTGTCCAGGCTTTCCTTGCCTTGGCAGTAGGCCAGGGCGCTGACGGCCAACTGACGGTCGGCCTCAACCCAACGGCTGTAGGTCGGCAGGATCACTTGCTTGGCGATGGCTGCCGAGGTCACTGCTTGCGGGTCTTGGGGCGAGCAGGCGCCCAAGGCCAGGGCGGCGAGGCTGGTGAATAACAACTTGGGACGAAACATGTCGAGCTCCCTTCTGTAAGTGGGGCAAAGCTTATAAAGAATTCAGGAACGCCAGCAACGCGGCACGCTGCTCGGCATTGAACGACAACACATGTTGCTGCGCCGCTTGGGCTTCACCGCCATGCCACAGCACGGCTTCAAGCAGGTTGCGGGCGCGGCCGTCATGCAGGAACTGGGTGTGACCACTCACGGTTTGCGTCAGGCCAATGCCCCACAGCGGCGGGGTGCGCCAGTCGCGGCCAGTGGCTTTGAATTCGCTACGGTTGTCGGCCAGGCCTTCGCCCATATCGTGCAGCAGCAGGTCGCTGTAGGGGCGAATCACCTGGTTGGCCAGTTCAGGTTCGGCGGCATTGGCGGCGGTGGTGAAGCTGGGCTTGTGACAGCCTTGGCAACCGGCCTGGTAGAACAGGTTCTTGCCGGCCAGCACTTGCGGCGTATCAACGTCCCGACGTGCGGGCACCGCGAGGTTGCGGGTGTAGAACAGCACCAGGCGCAGGATGTTATCGCTGACTTCCGGTTCACCCTGCGGGCCATTGCCGTTGGGCGCCTGTTTGCAGGCCACTTGGGCGTCGGTGCAGTCATCGAAGGGTCTCAGGGACGTGGTGAGGCCCATATCACCAGAAAACGCGTGAACGTTTTGTTGATTGAGGTTGGGCTGCCCGGCTTTCCAGCCAAAACGCCCGAGGACAGTTTTGGCCTGAGCGTCATCCCAGACCCAATTGGCGCGGCCCACGATGGCCTCTTTGTCGGCGGTCTTGGGGTCGGTGTTGCGCAGGATATCGGCATCGCTGATCGCTTCGAGCAGGCCCAGGCCGATCATCGGCGGGGCGATACGCGCCGAGAAGCGTGTGTCGGGGTGCATCGGGCCGTAGCCGAGTTGGGTGATCTGCAGGTCGGGCTTGCGCAACTCGACCACCGTACCGTCCTTGAATCTGACGTTGACCGGTGTGTAGTCGACCCGCACCTTGCCTTCCGGCGCAACGCCAGGTACGGCCATGTCCTGGAGTTGCCCGCCGTAGACCGGCTCGGGTACCACGCCGATCTGTTCGATGAGCTTGGCGTAGGCTGGCTGCTCTGTAATAGAGGGATGGATGGACAGGCGCACCAGCATCGACACGGCATTGGGCGCGTCGGGCAGCGGCGGGTGGCCACGGCCATCCTTGATATGGCAGTTCTGGCAGGCGTTGGTATTGAACAGTGGGCCCAGGCCATCGCGCGCCGTGGTGGTGGACGGCGCAATCACCCAGGGGTTGCGAAAGAAACTGTTGCCGACGCTGAAGTCCAGGCGCCGCGTGGGCGCGAGGTTGGCCGAGGGCAGGGAAAAGGCGTTCTGGTCGCGCTTGTTTACCGTCGCCGCGCCACCGGCCCGCGATTCACCCGGCTCTGCTTTCGTGAAGCGAGGGGCGTCATCGCAAGCAGTCAGGCTTAAAGCCATCAACGCTGCAGGCAGGTACAAAAGCGCACGGAACATCGAGATTCCTGGACGAGGGCAGAAAATTAAGGCGCAAAGTCTAACAGGGCAGGGCAGATTGAATAAGAGCAATTATCGTTTGGTGGCATCCCGATTCTTTCCCGCTAGAATGGCTGCACATTTTTTTATGGAGGTGGCCAATGCAGGCTCTCGACGCTTTGCTCAACCGTGTTTCCGTGCCCCGTTTGCTCGACCCGGCACCGACCCAGGAGCAGCGCGACCTGCTGTTCGCCGCCGCCATGCGCGCGCCCGATCACGGTCAACTGCGCCCGTGGCGTTTCCTCACCGTCGAAGGCGCAGCCCGTGAACAGATGGGCACGCTGTTGGCCGAAGCCGCCCGCCTGCAAGACGCCGACGCACCGCAAGCCGCCATCGATAAAGCCCAGAACGGCCCGCTGCGTGCGCCGCTGGTGGTGGTGGTGATTGCACGTGTGCAAGAGCATTTCAAAGTGCCCAAGTCCGAGCAATTGCTGGCCGCCGCCTGTGCGGCCCACGGCATTCTGCTGGCGGCGTATGCCCAGGGTATTGGCGCGGTGTGGCGTACTGGCGAATTGTCCTACTCGGCCCATGTCGCCAAAGGCCTGGGGTTGGCGGCGAATGAAGAAGTGATTGGCTTTCTCTACCTGGGCACACCGCAGAACCCACCGCGTACGGCGCCGAAGGAAGACCTGACGCCGTTCGTCCAGGCCTGGCCCGGCCGGTAATTCACCGCTGTTCTGCTCTATGTGAGAGCTGGCTTGCCTGCGATGGCATCGACTCGGTTTCACAGATACACCGAGTTGTCTGCATCGCGGGCGAGCCCGGCTCCCACCCAGATGTTTAGTGTTTTCAGAACCGAGTCAGACCCTGAACTGATCCATCAACTTCATCTGCTGGCTGGCCAGCGCATTGAGCTGGCTGCTGATCGCCGCCGACTCGGTGGCCTGGCCCGTGAGGGTTTCGGTCACGGTGCGAATCGCCGAGACGTTGCGGTTGACCTCTTCGGCCACCGCGCTCTGCTGTTCGGCCGCGCTGGCGATTTGCAGGTTCATGTCGCTGATCACGGTGACCGCGTCGCTGATCTTGCCCAGGGCTTGCACGGCTTGATGGATCTGCCCGGCATTGCTCTGCGCCTGATGCTGGCTGGAGTGCATGGTCGCCACTACGCCACGGGTGCCGCTCTGGATACGCTCGATCACCAGGCGGATTTCTTCCACAGAGTCCTGGGTGCGTTTGGCCAGGTTGCGCACCTCGTCGGCCACCACCGCAAAGCCCCGTCCGCTTTCCCCGGCGCGTGCCGCTTCAATCGCCGCATTCAACGCCAGCAGGTTGGTCTGTTCGGCAATGCTGCGGATCACCTCCAGCACTGAACCGATTTGCTCGCTGTTGACCGCCAGGGCTTCGACTTCGCCCACGGCTTTGCTGACTTCGTCGGCCAGGGTGGTGATATCGCGGGTGCTCTGCTCGATGATCGACATGCCTTCGCGAGCCGACTGGTCGGCGCCGCGTGCCGCGCTGGCGGCATTGGAGGCGCTGTTGGCCACGTCGTGGGCGGTGGCGCTCATTTCGTTCGACGCGGTGGCGACCTGGTCGATTTCACGGAACTGCACCTGCATGCCTTCGCTGGTCTGGCGCGCAATGGCGGACGACTGATCGGCCGTCCCACGAGCTTCGGTGATGCTTTGCTTGATCTGCGCAATGGTCGGCTGCAGCTTGTCGAGGAAGCGGTTGAACCAGTTCACCAGCTCGCCCAGTTCGTCCTTCTTGGCGTAGGCCAGGCGCTGGGTGAGGTCGCCGTCACCGCTGGCGATGTCCTTGAGCATGGCGGCCACGCTATTGATAGGGCGGGTCACGCCAGTAGCGGTCAGCCAGATCAACAGCAAGCCCAGCAGGCCAGCGGCGGCGGCCACCAGCAGGGCTTTTAGCGTGCCTGTTGCCTGGGCCTCGTCGAGTACGGCTTGCAGTTTTTCGTTGTCGGCCAGCATCACCGCTTTGGGCAGCTTGATCACCACGCCCCAGGATTTGGCACCGGCAATCGGCTTGAGCGGGTACACGGCACGAATGGTGTCGTCCTGCTCACGGATCACCGGACGGTCATTGGCCAGCAGTTGCACGATCTCCTTGCCTTCGGCGCCGATGCTGTCGATCAGGTTCTTGCCGACTTTGGCCGGTTCACCACTGTAGGCGGCGATCAGGCCGGTGCTGGACAGAATCTCCAGGTGGGCGGCACCGTTGAACAGGTCTTTCTGCGCAGCATCGGTGGTCGCTTGCAGGGCGGTGAGGGCGATGTCCACGCCGACGACGCCGATGACTTTGCCGTCGACGATCAGCGGCAGGGAAATGGTGGTCATCAGTACCGGTTTGCCGGCCACCGTGTCTTCGTACGGGTCCAGCAGGCAAGTGCTGCGCGTGTCCCGTGGGCAGGTGTACCAGATGTTGTAAGGCGTGCCGCTGAGGTTGAGGGTGGTCTTGGTCAGGTCATCTTCGACCATGATGGTGTTCTGGCCTTCGCCGCCAGCACGACTCCAGTAGCTGGAAAACCGGCCTTTTTCATTGGAGACGCGTGCCTTGTCGTCGATGAATTCGCTGTCTTTACCATCCAGCCCGTTGGGTTCGAACGACAACCAGATGCCCAGCACTTTGGTGTTGCGCTCGAACGCGGTTTTGACGCTGCGGTTGAGCTCTTCACGCAGGGCCCCGGCTTCAAGGGCGCGTTGGGTGCCCAACTGACGCAGGTCTTTGATCTGGTCGGCCAGGGCGGTGACCACCAGCAGGTTTTCGCCGAAGGTCTGCTGCAAGTGGCCGGCCTGTTCGGCCGCTTTGGATTGCAGCAACTGCTCAACGCTGGCGGTGAGCATTCGTGAGCTTGAATCACTGACCAACCGATCGTTCTGGTTGGTGTTGTAGATATTGATGCCGACCACCAGTGCAATCACACCCAGCAGGCACAGGCCGGACAGCAACACGATTTTCAAGCGGATGGAGAGGGTGTCGAACATAGGTTCACTCACGAATGGACTTGTTGGAATGCACGCAGAAGAGCCAAGTCCATTCGGCGCCGTACCTGAAACATCGGCGTCACAAATCAATTCATGAGCAATAGGCGATGAGCGGTAGGAAAATGCCTACACCGGCCGTTATACGGGGCGTGCGAGCTGCTCGGGGCGGGACCAGATCCACAGGTTGCCCAGGCTCATCCCGGCAATCGCCAGGTACACCGGCCAGCCGTGATCGAGCATCACCAGCATCAGCACGGCGCACAGCAACATGCTCACGGTGGCGCTGACCTTGGCGCGGCGGGCGATGATCTTGCCATTGCGCCAGTTGGACAGGATCGGCCCGAACAGGCGATGGTTTTCCAGCCAGGCGCTGAGACGCGGCGAGCTTTTGGTGGCGGCCCAGGCGGCGAGCAAGATGAATTCGGTGGTGGGCAACCCCGGTATCACAATCGCCACCAAGCCGATCCCCAGGCTCACGTAGGCCAGCAGGCCAAAGAGGACTTGGGCGATTTTGGAGGAGGATTGGGGTTTGCCGGTCATGCTGCAGTTTTCTGGTGGGAAGGTTTACACATTATCAGCCATGAAATGCACCCAAGTGTGGGAGCTGGCTTGCCTGCGATGGCGGTGTATCAGGTTAAATATCTGGAGCTGACCCACCGCCATCGCAGGCAAGCCAGCTCCCACATTGAACCGCTGATTACCAGAACACTTACGCCAGTTCTGGGGCGCTAGCGTACGCCTGTTCCAGCAACACGGTGAAGCGCACAAACGCATCAATCGCGCCTTTTTCCACGGCAGCTTCTTCTTCGGCACTGAATGCCAGGCCGTCGAGGGTGCGGGTGAAGCTTTTCCAGCCTTCGGCGCGACCACCGGCCGGCTCGCCCAGGTGGCGGGCACCGAAGGTTTCGCTCAGGCCCAGGCCCACGGCGCGCTTGATCAGGAACGCAGCGCCCAGCTTGGAGCCTTCGGAGACGAACAGCCAGCCCAAAGCTTCGGCTTTGCTGGGGTTATTCACCGCACCGGCAACCGGGGCCGGGATTTCGGTGTCCAGGTCTGCCAGGTCGAGCTTGGCCGCTTCGGCGCGGCAGCGGGCGGCCAGGTCAGGGATGATCTGGTTCAACTCGGCATCGTTGTACAAGGCCACCAGTTCCGATTGGAACAGGTACTGGGCCACCACGAAACGGGCGAAGTTGGCTTGGGTTTCGAACGGCGCGTGAGCTTTCACCAAGGCGTCGAGCTTGGTGTGCGGCGCGTTGGTGATCTGGTTCAGGCGTTGGGAGCGCAGGCTTGGGCGTTCTGCGGTGGAAGAAGCGGTCATGAAAAAAGTCCTTGAGAAGAGAAGCGCCTGGGCGCCCTGAAGAGAGCTGTTATCAACTAGACGAACAAGAAGACGCGGCACAGTAAAAAATCCTCACCTCGCCGCGGCTGCAAGGGCGGCGAGGTGAGGCGGATGGGTCAGATGTCCCAGATCACGTTGATCGCAAAGTTGCGACCGGGCTGGGTCAGGCGGTCGAGGTTGGCCGGGCCGGTCACACCGGCTTCGCCGACGCTGTCGTAGCTGCGCACGTCATCCCAGTTCCAGTACTTCTTGTCGGTGAGGTTGTAGAGGCCGCCGTTGACGGTCACGTCTTTGCTCACCTTGTAGTAAGCGGTCAGGTCGAGGATGCCGAAGCCCGGGGTCTTGAACGGGCCGTCGGTGCCGCCGTCGGGCGCGTGGAAGGTGGTGCTGTCGACGCGGTTCTGTTTTTTCACCACGGTCCAGCTCACCAGGCCACCGTAGTTGTCCTGGTCGTAGCCCAGGCCAAACACGCCCTTGAGCGGGTTGACGCTGTTCAGCGGTTCGCCATTGTCGTCGTTGCGACCATAGGTGTAGGCAACCGAGCCTTGGGTATACAGGCCCTTCGGCGCGCCGAAAGTATCCAGGTTCAGGCGGCCCTTGGCTTCCACGCCCTTGATGGTGGCGCGCTTGATGTTGACGGCCTGGAACTGCTCCACGGTGCCGCCGACCACGGCGCTGTCTTCGTCGATAAAGTCACGGTACTTGTTGTAGTACACCGCAATATCGAAGGAGCCTTCGTCGAATTTGCCACGAATCCCGGTTTCGATGCCTTTGCTGGTTTCCGGCTTGAGGTCGGGGTTGGGGGCGACGGTGTAGCCGATATCGAGGTTTTCGAAGCGACCGTACAGGGCCTTGGCGGACGGCGTGCGGAAGCCCTCGGCGTATTGGCCGAACCAGGTGTAGTTGTCGGTCAGGGCATAGGTAAGGCCAAACTTGGGCGTGACGCGGTTCCAGGTCTTGTCTTTGCCATCAACCGCATATTCACCGGTGGGGTTGACGGTGCTGAGGAACTCCTGGGTCAGCTTGGGCTTGAGCCGGGTGTAGTCATAACGCACGGCGGGCAGGAAGGTCCATTTGTCCCAAGTGATCTGGTCCTGGGCGAACAGCGAGTAGGTATTGATGGTCGGGTCGGGGAAGTCGCTGGCCTTCTTCACGCTGTCGCCGGGTGACGGGCTGGGCGCGCCGATGGCGGTGCAGCCGGCGCCAATGGCCAGGCACGAGGCCGAGCCTTCGCGTGAGCCGGTGACTTTCTGCTGCTTGAGGGTGGTGCCGTAGGTCACTTGGTGGTCGGTTTCGCCGAGGCTGAATGCTTTGTCCAGTTGCGCGTCGAAGACCCACTGTTTTTCTTCGTAAAGGGTGTCGCGGGTACGCAAGACGCGACGGCCGGCCTGGTAGATTTCGGCGGTGGTCTGGTCGGTCTTGGCGATCTGGTAGTTGAGGCTGGTCTTGATGCGGTCGGCAATCGGCGACTCCAGGGCGAAGGTGTTTTCCAGGCCGAAGCGCTCGCGGGTAATGGTGTCGTTACCGCGACGGTCGCGGTACAGGTTCATGCCCCGACCACCGATGAACGGGCCGCCCACTGCGTTTTTCAGATTGACGTCGCGGTCATCCTTGAACTTCTCGTAGGTCAGGCCCAGGCGGTTGTCATCGCCATAGTTCCAGCCCAGCTTGGCCAGCACGTTGGTGGTGCGCGCATCTTCCGGGTTGGCGCCGGTACGGGCCAGGCCGGTGGCGTTGTTGCCATCGTAGGATTCGGTTTCGTGGCCATTGCGCTGGCTCAGGTGCAGCAAACCGTCGAAGTCTTGCACACGCCCGGCGAAGGTGCCGGAGGTCAGCCAGCTCTCGTCGGCGGAGCTGTAGCCGGTCTTCAGGCGGGCACCGACGTCCTGGCCTGGCTTGATGATGTCATCCGGGTCGAGGGTGAAATAACTCACCGCGCCGCCGATGGCGCTGCTGCCGTACAGGGCCGAGGCCGGGCCGCGCAGGATCTCCACGCGCTTGACGATTTCCGGGTCGACGTAATTGCGGCGGGTCTTGGCGTAAGGGCCGTTGAAGAAATTGTCCGGCACTTCGACGCCATCCACCTGGGTGAGGACGCGGTCGCCGTCGATACCGCGAATGTTGTAGCCCCCGTTACCCGAGCGCGTACCGGCGCCGCCTACGGAGACGCCGGGTTCGTAGCGCACCAGTTCACGGATGTTGTTGACGTGCTGGCGGTCCAGTTCTGCGCGGTCGTGCACGCTGACGGTGCTCGGTACACTGTTCACATCCTGTTCATTGCGGGTGGCGCTGATGGTCACCTGTTGCAGGGCGAGGGCGCTGCCGGCGCTACGTTTTTCCAGCACGATGTTATTGGTGCCCAGTTTGCGATAGCTCAGGTTGGTCCCCACCAACAGCCGCTCGAGGGCTTTTTCCGCTGGCAGCGGGCCGCGCACGCCAGGGGACGACACGCCCTGGCCCAGTTCGGCCGGCAGGCCGACTTGCCAGCCGGTCACTGCGGTGAAGGCGTTGAGTGCCGACACCAGTGGCTGCTGTTCGATGCTGAACGTGTAGTTGGCGTGGCTGCGAGCGGCAGGTTCCGCTGCGGTGGCGCTCATGACGGGCGCACCAGCCAGCAGGATCGCGGCGGTCAGCAAGGACAAAACGGGCGAAGCAGACCGGCGGTTGAAACGAGAGGACATCGAGAGCGCTCCGGGATACGAATCTTATAGTTGCGAACCGAACCAAATAGGAATCAGTTGCATTGGCTATAACGAGACGTATCGCCGGTTAACATCGAGTAAAAATAATTCTCATTTAGTTCAGGATCACCAGCGCCGGGTACTCCGACAGCTTGGCCGAGGTGATGTGAGCCAGAGAGCGCACCACGTCCAGGGGCTGGTCGAGGCGGTAGTTGCCGGTGACGGCGACGCTGGCCAACTGCTCGTTGTTGTTGACGATCCAGCCGGGGTAATAGCGGCGCAGCTCAGCCAGCACTTCGCTCAGCGGGCAGTTTTCGAATACCAGCCGGCCCTGCACCCAGGCCAGATCCTTGCTGGGGTCGAGCTTGGCCGGTTGGCCGAAACCCTTGGGGCCGATGCGGATGCTTTCACCGGCGCTCAGGCGCACGCGGGCATCGTCGAACGTGTTGCTCAGGTCGACATCGCCGCGCTGCACTTGAACCTGGGCTTCGCCATTGAGGTAGCGCACGGCAAAGGCGGTGTCGCGCACGCTGGCGCGCACCGGGCCCGCGTCGATCTCCAGCGGCAGGCCACGGGTGGGTGCTATTTCAAAGTACGCTTCGCCCTGGTAGAGGCGGGCAATGCGCTGGTGGTCCTTGATGGTGCTGGAAAACGCCGAATTGGTGTTCAGCAGCACCTTGGAGCCATCGTCCAGTTGCAGGCGCTGGCGCTCGCCCACCACCGTCAGATGGTCGGCCTGCAAACGCACCGGCAGGTTGCTGAAACTGAACAGGCCGACCAGTAACACGGCGGCGGTGGTCAGGGGTTTCCAGTGCGGTCTGATCCGGCGCCAGCCGCTGGGCTTGCGCGGTGCGGCGAGGGCCACGGCGGCGCTGTGTACCGGCGCGTCACCCCAGGCGGCCTGGGCCTTGCTGAAGGCGTGGACATGCGCCGGGTCCTGGGCCAGCCAGGCGTCGAACGCGGCCTGCTGCCCAGGTTGCGGGCACTGCAAGGCGATCAGCCAATCGAGGGCTTGGTCCATGGCCGCGTCTTGCAACACCTCATGAGCCAACGCATGGGGGCGCAGTTTATTCGGGTCCGTCACGGTGTTCCTCGGGTCTTCGCCACGTTTTATTCATTTTTCCTACAGCTTGGATCGACACCTCTGTCGGGTGAAGCTTAAGGCTGATCCAGCCGTTCGGCCACACCCACACAGATAGCCATGATCAATTTGAGTTCCTTTTGCACCGTGCTCAAGGACACGCCCAATTGATCGGCAATCTCTTGGTAGCTGCAACCGTGCAGGCGGCTGAGGATGAAAATCCGCTGCTGGCGGGCGCTCAACTGGCCGAGGCTGACACTCAGGTGCTCCAGCAGCTGCTCTGCCTGGGTAGCTTCCTCCGGCGTGCTGGCCGGCGCGGCGACGCTTTGCAGGACATCCAGCGGGACATCCTCCTGCAGGGTACGCGCCTGAATCCTGCGCGAACGCAAGTGATCCAGCGCCAGGTTGCGGGCTGTCTGGTAGACAAAGGGTTCAAGGTGGTCGATTGGCCGCTCGCTCAGGGCCCGAGTCACGCGCAGGTAGGTTTCCTGCAACAGGTCCTCGGCAGTGCTGTGGTTATGCACCATGCGTTGCAGAGTTCGTAGCAGGATCACCCGTTGGGTGAGGAAGACGTGGTTGAAGCGAGATTGGCTCACAGTGATACCAGACCGATTTGCAGTTAATGATAATGCTTATCATCAACTGAAATGGCAAGTGGCTATTTCTGTGGATTGCCGCTCGTTCCCATGCTCTGCGTGGGAACACATCCTGTGACGCTCCGCGTCACAACGGAGCGTCCAGGGTGGCATTCCCACGCAGAGCGTGGGAACGATCTGGTCGATCTTGTGGAGTTACTCGGCGTTACACAACGCCAGGCAGTTATCCAGCATACGGTTGGAGAAGCCCCACTCGTTGTCATACCACGCGAGCACTTTGAGCAATTTGCCGCTGACCTTGGTGTGATTAGCGTCGAAGATCGACGACAGCGGGTTATGGTTGAAGTCGCTGGAAACCAGCGGCAGGGTGTTGTAGCCGAGGATCTTCGAATGCTGGCTGGCGTGTTTAAGCAGGGCGTTGACTTCATCGGCCGTGGCTTCTTTCTTCAACTGCACGGTGAGGTCCACCAGCGACACGTTGATCACCGGTACACGCACCGCCATGCCGGTCAGCTTGCCTGCCAGTTCCGGCAGCACCAGGCCCACCGCTTCAGCGGCGCCGGTCTTGCTCGGGATCATGTTCTGGGTGGCCGAACGCGCGCGGTACGGGTCGGTGTGGTACACGTCGGTGAGGTTCTGGTCGTTGGTGTAGGCGTGAATGGTGGTCATCAGCCCGCTTTCGATACCCAGCTCGCGGTGCAGCACCTGGGCCACCGGCGCCAGGCAGTTGGTGGTGCACGATGCGTTGGAAATGATCTGGTGGGATTGACGCAAAATGTCATGGTTTACCCCGTAGACCACAGTCGCGTCCGCGCCTTTGGCCGGGGCGGAGATGATCACCTTGCGCGCGCCAGCGCTAAGATGCGCGGCAGCTTTGTCACGGTCGGTGAACAGGCCGGTGCATTCGAACACCACGTCAATCTTGTGCGCAGCCCACGGCAGGTCGGCGGGGTTGCGAATGGCACTCACGGCAATCCGGTCACCATTGACGGTCAGGCTTTCCTGATCGTGGGCAACCTCTGCGTCGAAAGTGCCGTGTACGGTGTCGTACTTGAGCAGATGGGCATTGATCGAACTGTCGCCCAAATCGTTGATGGCGACGATCTGCAGATCCTGGCGATAGCCTTGGGTATACAGTGCGCGCAGGACATTACGGCCGATACGGCCAAAACCATTGATTGCGATTCGAAGAGTCATCGGAAAGTGCCTGTCGTCGATTTGTTGTAAGAATTACAAGATTATTCGCATAAAAATAGAAAACAAGCCTTTTTAGTGGCAATATTTTGTTCAATCTACAACGAGTGACCTGAATCAACTGGTCCGATGATCCAAACGACCCCCTGCCATCCCATGAGCCGTGGGCGTTTGATCAGCATAGACTCTCAGGTCGCCACATCCGTTAGCCTGGAGTTCTATACATGCATCCCCGCGTTCTTGAGGTCACCGAACGGCTTATCGCCCGCAGCCGCGCCACCCGCGAGGCTTACCTTGCGCTCATTCGCGGCGCAGCCAGCGACGGTCCGATGCGCGGCAAGCTGCAATGCGCCAACTTCGCCCACGGCGTGGCCGGTTGCGGCACCGAAGACAAAAACAGCCTGCGCATGATGAATGCCGCCAACGTGGCAATTGTTTCTTCTTATAACGACATGCTCTCGGCGCATCAGCCCTACGAGCATTTCCCCGAACAGATCAAAAAGGCTCTGCGCGAAGTCGGCTCGGTCGGTCAGTTCGCCGGCGGCACCCCCGCCATGTGCGACGGCGTGACCCAGGGCGAGCCGGGCATGGAACTGAGCCTGCTCAGCCGTGAAGTCATTGCCATGTCCACGGCGGTAGCGCTGTCCCACAACATGTTCGACGCCGCGCTGATGCTGGGCATCTGCGACAAGATTGTTCCTGGCCTGATGATGGGCGCGCTGCGCTACGGCCACCTGCCGATGATTTTCGTGCCAGGCGGGCCGATGCCCTCGGGTATCTCCAACAAGCAGAAGGCCGATGTGCGCCAGCGCTATGCCGAAGGCAAGGCCAGCCGCGAAGAACTGCTGGAATCGGAGATGAAGTCCTACCACAGCCCCGGCACCTGCACTTTCTACGGCACCGCCAACACCAACCAGTTGCTGATGGAAGTCATGGGCCTGCACTTGCCTGGCGCTTCGTTCGTCAACCCGTACACGCCCCTGCGGGATGCGTTGACCCGTGAAGCTGCGCACCAGGTCACGCGTTTGACCAAGGCCAATGGCAACTTCACGCCGATTGGCGAGATTGTCGACGAGAAGTCCATCGTCAACTCCATCGTTGCGCTCAACGCCACTGGCGGCTCCACCAACCACACCCTGCACATGCCGGCCATTGCCATGTCGGCAGGCATCATCCTGACCTGGCAGGACATGGCCGACCTCTCCGAGGTGGTGCCGACCCTGTCCCACGTGTATCCAAATGGCAAGGCTGACATCAACCACTTCCAGGCGGCGGGCGGTATGTCGTTCCTGATCCGCGAACTGCTGGAAGCCGGCCTGCTCCACGAAGACGTCAACACCGTGGCCGGCAAGGGCCTGAGCCGCTATATCCAGGAACCTTTCCTGGTGGATGGCGAACTGGTCTGGCGCGACGGGCCGATCGAAAGCCTCGACGAAACCATCCTGCGCCCCGTGGCCCGTGCGTTCTCGCCGGAAGGCGGCTTGCGCGTGATGGAAGGCAACCTTGGCCGTGGCGTGATGAAGGTTTCGGCGGTAGCGCCGGAGCATCAGGTTGTCGAAGCGCCCGCGGTGGTGTTCCAGGACCAGCAGGACCTGGCCGATGCCTTCAAGGCTGGCCTGTTGGAAAAAGACTTTGTCGCGGTGATGCGCTTCCAGGGGCCGCGCTCCAACGGCATGCCGGAACTGCACAAGATGACCCCGTTCCTGGGCGTGTTGCAGGACCGTGGTTTCAAGGTGGCGCTGGTGACAGATGGGCGAATGTCCGGCGCGTCGGGTAAGATCCCTGCCGCGATCCACGTCAACCCCGAAGCCCAGAGCGGCGGGCCGCTGGCGCGGGTCCAGGATGGCGATATCATCCGTGTGGATGGCGTTACCGGCACCCTGGAGCTTAAGGTGGACGCCGAAGTATTTGCAGCGCGCACGCCTGCCACGGGCCTGTTGGGCAATAACGTGGGAGCCGGTCGCGAGCTGTTTGCATTCATGCGCTTGGCCGCAAGCTCCGCAGAGCAGGGCGCCAGCGCCTTTACCTCTGCCTTGGAGACGCTTAAGTGAAGCTTGCGCTGGTCGGTGACATCGGGGGGACTAACGCCCGTTTTGCGTTATGGCGGGATCAGGAACTGCATTCGATCCGCGTGCATGCCACGGCGGATCACGGCAGCCCTGAAGAGGCGATCAAGGTCTATCTCAAAGAGGAAGGCCTGGAAATCGGGGACATCGGTGCGGTGTGCCTGTCGGTGGCCGGGCCGGTGAGCGGCGATGAATTCAAGTTCACCAACAACCACTGGCGCCTGAGCAAAACCGCGTTTTGCCAGGCCCTGCAGGTGGATGAACTGTTGCTGGTCAACGACTTCTCGGCCATGGCCCTGGGCATGACCCGGCTCAAGCCCGACGAATTCCGCGTGGTCTGCGAAGGCACGCCGGAGCCCTTGCGCCCGGCCGTGGTGATCGGCCCAGGTACGGGTCTTGGTGTCGGCACCTTGCTGGACCTCGGCGCAGGCCGTTGGGCAGCATTGCCGGGGGAGGGTGGGCATGTCGACCTGCCCCTGAGCAGCCCACGGGAAACCCAGCTGTGGCAACACATCTACAGCGAGATCGGGCATGTCAGCGCCGAAACCGCGTTAAGCGGTGGCGGCCTGCCACGGCTGTACCGGGCGATTTGTGCGGTGGATGGGCACGAGCCGGTGCTCGACACCCCCGAAGCCATCACGGCGGCGGGCCTGGCCGGCGATCCGGTGGCGATGGAAGTATTGGACCAGTTCAGCATCTGGCTGGGCCGGGTGGCGGGCAATAACGTCTTGACCACCGGTGGACGCGGTGGCGTGTACATCGTGGGTGGGGTGATACCGAGGTTTGCCGACTTCTTTATCGCCAGTGGTTTCGCTAAAAGCTTCGCGGATAAAGGCTGCATGAGCGACTACTTCAAAGGTATTCCAGTGTGGTTGGTGACGGCGCCGTATTCCGGGCTGACTGGGGCGGGTGTGGCGCTTGAGCAAGCTTTTGCATAGGTCATAATGGCGCCATCGCAGGCAAGCCAGCTCCCACAGTCTGGAATGCATTCCAAGTGTGGGAGCTGGCTTGCCTGCGATGACGGCCTAAAGCGCACCCGATGATTTAAGCCAGGCCATAACAACAAGGAGGCCCCCGTGAGCGTAATCAGTAAATCCATTCTCCTCGTCGACGACGACCAGGAAATCCGCGAATTGCTGCAAACCTACCTCAGTCGCGCCGGCTTCCAGGTCCGTGGCGTGTCCGACGGTGCGGGGTTCCGCCAGGCAATGAACGAGGCGCCGTGCGACCTGGTCATCCTCGATGTCATGTTGCCAGACGAAGACGGCTTCAGCCTGTGCCGCTGGATCCGCCAGCACCCGCGCCAGGCGCAGGTGCCGATCATCATGCTCACCGCCAGTTCCGACGAAGCCGACCGCGTGATCGGCCTGGAGCTGGGCGCCGATGACTATATCGGCAAGCCGTTCAGCCCCCGCGAGTTGCAGGCGCGTATCAAGGCACTGCTGCGCCGCTGCCAATTCGGCCAGGAGCGCAGCAGCGGCGGTGATGTGTGGGTGTTCGATGAATGGCGCCTGGATATGATCAGCCACCGCTTGTTTCATGTGGATGGTGAAGAGGTGATCCTCTCCGGTGCCGACTTCGCCTTGCTCAAGTTGTTTCTCGACCACCCGCAACAGATCCTCGACCGCGACACCATCGGCAACGCCACCCGTGGCCGCGACCTCATGCCCTTGGACCGTATCGTCGACATGGCCGTCAGCCGCTTGCGCCAGCGCCTGCGCGACACCGAGAAACCTCCGCGGCTGATCCGCACCGTGCGCGGCAGCGGCTATCAACTGGCAGCCAGCGTGGTTGCCGGCAATGCCCACTGAAGCGCTGAACGAACGCCGTCGCCGCTTCCCGGTACCCCGCTCGCTGCTGGGGCGCATGTTACTGCTGACCTTACTGGCGGTGCTGTTCGCCCAGGCGCTGTCCAGCGTGATCTGGGTGTCGCAATTGCGCGCCACCCAGCTTGAGGGCTTGGTCACCAGCGCCCGCAGCCTGGCGCATTCAATGACTGCCAGCGTGAGTTACTTCCGGTCGCTGCCGGTGGCCTATCGCCCGTTGGTGCTGGACCAATTGCGCAGCATGGGCGGCACGCGTTTTGTGGTGACCCTCAATGATCGCCCGCTGGACATGCAGCTATTGCCCGAAACCCCACGCAAGCAGGCGGTGCTGGTGGCAGTGGATGAAGTGCTGCGCCAGACCCTGGGTGCCAACGTGCATATCTCGGTGGAGTTCGTCAGCGCCGAAGACCTGCGCATCTTCAATGCCGGCCTGAAGCTCGACGAACTGCCACGCTCCTGGGCCCATTACGCGTTGACCCTGGAGCCGGTGAACCCGCCGGTGCTGGTCACCCAGATCCAACTGGCACCCGGTGAATGGCTGTACATCGCCTCGCTATTGCCCGAGCCCTACACCAGCCTGGAAGAGCAAGGCCTGCCGTCCCAGCAGGTGTGGTTCATCGTGCTCACCAGCGGTTTTCTGCTGCTGTTCATCGGCCTGCTGGTGCACTGGCAAAGCCGACCGCTCAAACGCCTGGCGCGAGCGGCGCGGGACATGTCCCTGGGCGCCGATGTGGAGCCGGTGGCTGAAGGCGGCGGCAGTGAAGTGGTGGAAGTGGGCCGTGCGTTCAATGCCATGCGTGAACGCATCAGCCGTTACCTGACCGAGCGCAGCCAGTTGTTCAGCGCGATTTCCCATGACCTGCGCACACCCATCACCCGCCTGCGCCTGCGCGTGGAATTGCTGGAGGACGAGAACCTGCAAAACAAATTCGGCCGTGACCTGGATGAACTGGAATTGCTGGTCAAGGGTGCGTTGCAATGCGTGAAAGACACCGACATCCACGAAAATATCCAGCCGGTGGACCTCAACCACGTCCTCGAATGCCTGGTGGAGCCATACCTGGCCCCCCATGGCAATGGCCGAGTGACCCTCGATGGCGCGGCGCTGTCAGCCTACCCAGGCAAGCCGCTGGCGCTCAAGCGTTGCATCGGCAACCTGATCGACAACGCGCTGAAGTACGGGCAGAACGCGCATTTGCATATCGAGGACGATGGCGCGCAGTTCATTCTGCATGTGGATGACGAGGGGCCTGGTGTGCCGCAGCAGCGGCTGGAACAGGTATTTGAACCGCACTTTCGACTGGCCGGCCAGCAGCAGGGTTACGGGCTGGGGTTGGGCATTGCGCGCAATATTGCCCATAGCCATGGGGGCGAAGTGAGTTTGCAGAACCTGCGCGAAGGCGGCCTGCGCGTCACCCTGCAACTACCAAGAACCTTGGACTAACAAATACCTGAGATCAAATGTGGGAGCTGGCTTGCCTGCGATAGCGGTGGTTCAGTTGACTCATTAGTGACTGACACACCGCCATCGCAGGCAAGCCAGCTCCCACATGTTGCTCTGCGTACATCAGATGCTCTGGCGCAACCGGGCCAGGTCGCGCAGCGGCGGCGCACCGAACAACCGGCTGTACTCCCGGCTGAACTGGGACGGGCTTTCATACCCCACCCGATAGCCCGCCGCCGAGGCCTCCAGCCCTTCGGCAATCATCAGCCGCCGGGCTTCCTGCAAGCGCAGTTGCTTCTGGTATTGCAGCGGGCTCATGGCCGTGATCGCTTTGAAGCGATGGTGCAAGGTCGAGACGCTCAGGTTCACTTCCTTGGCTAGGTCGTCGATACGCAGCGGCTGTTCATAGTTGCCGTTCAGCCAGGTGATCGCCTGGCTCACCCGATGGCTCTGGCTGTTAGCCACAGCGATTTCATACAGGCGATAACCCTGCGGGCCACGCAGCAAGCGGTAGAGAATTTCACGGTTGATCAAGGGCGCGAGCATCGCGATGTCTTTAGGCGTGTCCAGCAAGCGGGTCAGGCGCAGCACCGCGTCGAGCAGTGCGTGATCGATGCGGTCGACGTACATGCCTCGTGAGGTCGGGCGCGAGGGCACGCCCATCGGCCCGGCCTCTGCGATCAGCGCGGTGAGCTGCGCCGGGTCGATATTGATACGCACCGAGAGGTTCGGGTCCTCGGCGGTGGCGTCAATAATGCGGCCGGCCACCGGCATCGCCACCGAGAACACCAGGTAGTTGAGCGGGTCGTAGGCAAAGATCTCGTCGGCCAGGCGCACTTCCTTACTGCCACTGGCTAGGATGCACAGCGCGGGTTCCACCAGCACCGGCATGAAATCCCGGGGCGCGTTGTGGCGGTTCAGGTACAGCGAGGTGATCGCCGTGCCGTAGGAGCCGTCCTCCCAGGTATGGCGGTGCACGATACTGGCCAGCTCGGCGCGTTGTTTCTCCATCTCGGCATCGAGGGGAACGGGCTTGGATTCGGGCGACGGCATGGGGCGTCCTCTACACGCTGCTTTGATGGGCTCAGCTTAGCGGCGGCTTTTCAAAAAGTGTTACGTCGATTCTGCAGCATCCTTGCCTGATCCTGCGAGATCGCGTGAATCAGGCAAGTACGCAGCCTGTCATCTGCCTGAAACATGGGGCCTGGGCCTGGAATAAATTCTGAGACCGAACGTCCTCCCTACGCTTCTCGCAGGATTGTGCAATAAGCCTGCAGGAATTGACTAACCGCGCTTACCGCCGCGCCGTTATCTTTGATCCTGTGGCAACACGCCCTCATTGTGCTTGCCGAGCATCACTTCTCAACGGGAGAGTCGAACATGTCCACCCCCATTCCCGCGAGCCATATGGCCTTTATCCGCGCCCGTAGCGGGTGCAGCACCGAACTCGGTGCACGCTTGAGCAGTTTGATCGAACCGGGTCGCCAGGCCCAGGGTTGCCTGCAATTCTCGTTGCAGCACTCCCAGGTCGACCCCGATGTATGGCTGGTATCCGGATTCTGGAGCAGCGAGCAGGCCATGAGCGCCTACTTCAACTCTCCGGCCCTGATGATCTTCACTGAGCTTCTGAACGACATGGTCGTGCGCAGCATGGACTTCCAGACCTTCACCGACGCATCGGCGGCACAGGCCTACGGCGAGTACCTGCAACTGGCCGGTTAACGGTTAGAATGGCCGACTTTCCATTGGCCAGGACTTGCAACATGGCACGTAAACAATTTGCCCACCACGAAGCCGTTTCCGCCGTAGTACCGGGCGAAGGTGGCTACAGCGCCGCCGTCGCCGTCAAGGCACTGGATGGCATGGGCGCACCCAGGTTTCACAAGATCCTTGATGGGCAGACGTTCAAGACAGCGTCCGATGCCGATGATGCGGCGACGTTGCAACTCGAGCATCTGGTCGATGTGGATGCAGAAGGCCAACTGACCTGGGCGACTGCTGAACGCTGAGGCAGCACACCTAACCAATGTGGGAGCTGGCTTGCCTGCGATAGCGGTGTATCAGTCACTCTTGGGTTAACTGACCCACCGCTATCGCAGGCAAGCCAGCTCCCACAGTTTTGATTGCATTGCAGTCAGGGTTTGGTGGCGCCTGGGCGGTACATCTTGAACAGCGCTTCTGGCCCCAGCTGGAAATAATCCGCCGGGCCACCCCCGCGTAAAATCGGCTCGGCGGCAGCGGTGTCGTAGATCCCGTCCTTGAGCAACCATTTGGCGATGTGCACCGCAACCACCTCGCCCAGCACCAGCCAGCTCGGCACCAACTGTTGGTCGGCACGTTGCAGCTGGATGATCTGCGTCACCTTGCACTCGAACGACACCGGGCTCTCGCCCACCCGTGGTACGCCAACGATTTTCGAAGCCACCGGCGTCAAGCCGGAGAGTTCGAATTCATTCACCTCGGGCGATACGGCCGCGCAACTCTGGTTCATCTGCTCGGCCAGCGGGCGGGTGGCCAGGTTCCAGACGAATTCGCCGGTCTGTTCGATATTGTTCAGGCTGTCTTTACGCCCGACACTGGAAAACCCAATGATCGGCGGAATGTAGTTGAATGCGTTGAAGAAACTGTAGGGCGCCAGGTTCAGGCGGCCTTCGCGGTCGTGCGAGGAGATCCAGCCAATCGGGCGTGGGCCGACGATGGCGTTGAACGGGTCATGGGGCAGGCCGTGGCCGTTGGCGGGTTCGTAAAAGTGGATATCGTCGGACATCACCTGCTCCATATGGAATTCTGGGGCACGCATCATAACGAATGTGGGAGCGGGCTTGCTCGCGAATGCGGTGGGTCAGTTGATACAACTTTGACTGATCCTCCGCTATCGCGGGCAAGCCCGCTCCCACATTTTTTAGTCGGTGGTGATGCGTGAGTGTTTACGCGTGTCTTTCATGGTCACGTAGACCATCAACGACACGGCGATACACGCGGTCACGTACCAGTAGTAGCCCGTTTCCATACCGATGCTCTTGAACCACAGCGCGATGTATTCAGCGGTACCGCCGAAGATCGACACGGTCAGGGCATACGGCAGGCCTACGCCCAGTGCGCGGATTTCGGTCGGGAACAGCTCGGCCTTCACCACGGCGTTGATCGAGGTGTAGCCGCTGACGATGATCAGCGCCGCCATGATCAGGAAGAACGCGCCCCACCAGCTCTGGATGGTGTGCAGGGTGGTGAGGATCGGCACGGTGAACAGGGTGCCAAGCACGCCGAAGGCGATCAGGATCGGGCGGCGGCCGATTTTATCCGACAGCCCGCCGATGATCGGTTGCAGGCACATGAACAGAAACAGCGTCGCCGCCGAGATGGTGGTGGAGTCGGAGATGCTCATGCCGACCGTGTTCACCAGGTATTTCTGCATGTAGGTGGTGTAGGTGTAGAACGCCAGGGTGCCGCCCATGGTCAGGCCGACCACGGTCATCAGTTCCTTGGGGTGACGCATCAAGGTGCGCATTGCGCTTTCCTTGGCTTTTTCTTTCTTGGTGAACGACTCGGTTTCTTCCATGCCGCGACGCAGGTACAGCGCGACCACTGCGCACAGGGCGCCGATGGCGAACGGGATGCGCCAGCCCCAGGCGTACAGTTGTTCGGTAGTCAGCACCTGTTGCAGCACGATCAGCACCGCCAGCGCGATGAGCTGGCCGGAGATCAGGGTCACGTACTGGAAGCTTGAGTAGAACCCGCGACGTTCCTTGGTGGCCATCTCACTGAGATAGGTGGCAGAGGTGCCGTATTCGCCGCCGACCGACAGGCCCTGCAGCAGGCGGGCAAACACCAGCAGGATCGGCGCACCGATACCAATGATTTCATAGCCTGGGCTCAGGGCAATCAGCAGCGAGCCGAAGCACATCAGGTACACCGAGGCCATCAAGGCTTTTTTACGCCCGACTTTGTCGGCGTAGAGGCCCATCAGCCAGCCACCGATCGGGCGCATCAGGAAGCCCACGGCGAAGATCGCGGCGGTGTTGAGCAGTTGGGCAGTGGTGTCGCCTTTGGGGAAGAAGGCTTTGGCGAAGTACAGCGAGAAGGCGGCGTAGACGTACCAGTCGTACCATTCGACCATGTTGCCGACCGATCCGCTGAAGATCGACTTGATGCGGCTGGAGGTGGTGCGCTCCTGCGCTTTTGCGGCCATCGATCCCAGAGGCACGGTGTTGGAGTTATCCATTGAAGGATCCTTCATCTAGTTGTTTTTATGGAGCGGCGCGTGCGCAGCCTGTTGGGGCTATAGCAGGAGCTGTGCCAGGTAGAGGAAGGCCCGCAATAGAAGGGTTGCGGGATTTTATTGAGCGGAAAGTCGCTGATGGTTTTTGGGTGATGAGCGGAAATCCGCTTATGGCTGCCGACGCCATCGCAGGCAAGCCAGCTCCCACACCTGCTGTGTTCACAGACCAAAATGTGGGAGCGGGCTTGCCCGCGATGGTGATCCAAATATCGCTACACAAACATCTCCCTTACCAACCCATGCCGCTGCATCTTCTCATTGAAGGTACGGCGCGGCAGTTGCAACTCGGCCAGCACCGCCTTGATATCGCCCTTGTGACGCGTCAACGCGGCCTTCAGGCAGTGTGCCTCGAACGCCTCCTGCTGCGCCGCTAACGACTGGCCCGCCTCGATCCCTTGCGGTTCCGGCTCGTCCAGCCCCAACACCTGGCGCTCGGCGACGTTGGCCAGTTCGCGCACATTGCCCGGCCAGTCATGGCTGAGCAGGCGCCCCAGCTGTGGCCCACTCAAGGGCTCGACCTGGCGGCCCAGACGCTCGGCGGCGCTTTGCGCAAAATGCTCGTACAACAGCGGAATATCTTCGCGACGTTCACGCAAGGGCGGCAGGCGCAGTTGCGCGACGTTGAGCCGATAGGCCAGGTCTTCGCGAAAACGCCCGGCACGGGCCTCTTCCAGCAGGTCGGGCTTGGTGGCAGCGATGATGCGCAGGTCCACTTGGATACTCTGGTTGGAGCCCAGCCGCTCCAGCTTCTGTTCCTGCAATACGCGCAGCAATTTCACTTGCTGGGCCAGGGGCATGCTTTCGATTTCATCCAGGAACAAGGTGCCGCCGTGGGCATATTCCAGTTTGCCGATGCGTTTGCCCTGGGCGCCGGTGAAGGCGCCGCTTTCATGTCCGAAGAGTTCGGCTTCGAACAACTGCTCGGGGATTGCCGCGCAATTGAGGGCCACGAACGGCTTCTTTGCGCGTGGGCCGAAGTCGTGCAGGCAGCGGGCGACCAACTCCTTGCCGCTGCCGGTTTCACCGCGAATCAGCACATTGACCGGCAAACTCGCCAGGTCCAGCACTTGGCGGCGCAAGCTTTGAAGGCCCTTGGACACACCCAGCAGGCTGGACTCCAACTGCGCGCGATGATCGGCCTGTTGATGCAGGCGGCGGTTTTCCAGGATCAGGCCACGCTTGTCCAACGCCCGGCGCAGGCTGTTGAGCAAGGCGTCGGGGCTGAAGGGTTTTTCCAGGAAGTCGTAGGCCCCGTCGCGCATGGCTTCGACGGCCATTGGCACGTCGCCATGGCCGGTGAGCAAAATCACCGGCAAATCGGCATCGCGGCGCTGCACCTCGGCCAACAGTTCAAGGCCGCTGAGCCCTGGCATGCGCACGTCGCTCAGAATCACCCCGGCAAAGTCCTTGGGCAGTTGCGCCAGGCACTCTTCGGCGCGGCTGAACAGCTGCACGTCAAACCCCGACAGGCTCAGCCATTGCTCGACGGCCGTGCGAATACTGGCTTCGTCATCGACCACAATCACCGCGTTCAACATAGGTCTGGCGTCTCCAGGGCGATAGGCAGGGTCAAGGTGAAAGTCGCGCCATCGCCACGGTTGGCGGCACTCAGGCGTCCGCCCAGTTCATGCACGATAGCGTAGGACACCGCGAGTCCCAAACCGAGCCCGTCGCCCACCGGTTTGGTGGTGAAAAACGGGTCGAACACGCTGCTCAAATGTTCTTCGGCAATCCCGCCGCCGCTGTCGCAGACGCTCAACTGCCACAGCTGCTGATCGGCGTGCAGGCGGATTTCCAGGCGCTTGCGCGGTTTGTCGGCCATGGCGTCGAGGGCGTTGCGCAACAGGTTGATCAGCACCTGTTCCAGGCGGATCGCGTCGCCACGTACCCAGGCCGGGCGGGTGAGGTCCAGCACCACACCGATGGCTTCGTCACGCAGGCGCGCGTCGAGCAGTTGCAAGGATTGGTCGACCACCGTCGCCAGGTCCAGCTTTTCGCGCAGGCCACTGGGGCTCTTGCGCGCGAACGTCTTGAGGTGGCCGGTGAGCGCGGCCATGCGCGTGAGCATGTCATCCAATGGCGTGAGCGCCTTGTAGGCATCGTCCACGCGACCATGGTCGAGCAGCAGCCGCAGCGTCGCCAGTTGCATGCGCTGGGCGGTCAGCGGCTGGTTGATTTCATGGGCGAGGGCGGCCGACATTTGCCCCAATGCCGCCAGCTTGGCCGACTGCACCAGGCCATCCTGGGCGGTGCGCAGCGCCTGGGTGCGTTCTTCGACCAATTGCTCCAGTTCTTCACGGCTGCGCTGGCGCAAGCGGGCCAGGCGCCAGCGCTGGCTGAGGAACAGCACCAAGAACACCAATGCCAGCCACGAACCCGCAGCGGCAAGGCCCGCGTTACGTTGGTCTTCAAAGGCAAACTGGGGTTTGCGCAACAGGTGCAGGGTCCAACCTTCGCGCTTGAGCGGCAGCGACTCCCAGATGTAATTGGCGTTGCCGTCGGGGCCGTTGACGCGGATCAAGTGGCTGTTTTCGTCAAAGCGTTGCAGGGGCTGGGTGTCCAGCGGCTGCAGTTGCTTCTTGTCGTATTGGCGGGTGGCCTTGAGTTCAGCCAGGTCATTTTCGGACAACGGCCGCAGGTTGCGATAACGCCAGCCCGGCTGGTTGGCGATAAACACGATGCCCCGCGCATCGCTGACCAACAGCAGGTCATTGCCCTGGGCCCACTCGCGCTCCAGCTCGGGGAACTCCAGCTTGACCACCATGGCGCCGAGGAACTGCTCGTGCTCATCCACGACCGCACTGGAAAGAAAGTAGCCCGGAATACCCGTGGTCACGCCCACTGCATAAAAGCGCCCGGTGCCGTGGCTCAAGGTCTGGCTGAAATACGGCCTGAACGCGTAGTTGTGGCCGACATAACTGCTGGGCAGGTTCCAGTTGCTGGCGGCCACGGCCAGGCCGGTGCGGTCCATCAGTTCCAGGGTCGAAGACTGCGCAGCGCCGTTGATGCGCTCCAGCTTGCGGTTGAGCCGGTCTTGCGTGGTGGCGTCCAGCGGGCCCTTCAAGGCGCTGATCATCTCCGAATCCAGCGCCAGCACGGCGGGCAGGGCACGGTAGCGTTCGATCAGGGTGTGCAGCGAGTTGGCATACAGCGCGAGCTGCTGATTGGCACGGGCGGCGTCGTCCACCAAGGCCTGGCGTTCGGCATGGCGCGTGGCCAAGGCGGCAGCCAGCACCGCACCGGCGATGATCAACAGAGAATAGAAGGTCAGGCGCAGGGGGCGAGGGATCACGATCATACGATGATGAACAGGCACGGTAAGGGGCGAGCACCATAGCATGGGCAGCTCATATCTTGTGACCAAGGAGCTTGTGGGGGAGCTGGCTTGCCTGCGATGACGGCCTGACAGCCGACATCTATCTACCTGACACCCCACGATCCAACTGTGGGAGCTGGCTTGCCTGCGATGACGGCTTGCCAGCCGACGGCTATCTACCTGACACCCCACGATCGCAATGTGGGAGCGGGCTTGCTCGCGAAGGCGGCCTGACAGCCGACCGGGATGTGGGATCAGATATCCGTTAGTTAGGTAACGGCCACTTAGGGTTCCGCCCTGACGGCGGCTCACTTTGCAAAAGCCGGGATGCCGGCCCAGGCCAAAGTAAGCAAAACGCTCTTGCCCCACCACTCGGCACCTCGCCTAGGCTCGGTGTGCCCGAACGCAGGCTTGAATCCGTGGGCCGCCGCCACGCGCCATCCATGGCGCGGGGCGGCTAACCCGGCGTCCTGCCGGGTTACCCACGAATTCAAGCCTGCGTTCGGCCAGCGTGGTTTAACGGGGCGCCTGAGATCAAGATCAAAAGCAGATCAAGAGCAAGATCAGGAGCAGTCCCTTGCTCCAGGCATAAAAAAGGCGACTGGGCCGTGGGGCCGCAGTCGCCTTTATTCTTTTGGATGAGGTGCTTACTGCACTTCTACCGCCAGGCTGTCACTGATCTTTTTCTGCCAGATGGCAGGACCGGTGATGTGGACGGATTCACCTTTGCTGTCTACTGCAACGGTGACCGGCATGTCTTTGACGTCGAACTCGTAGATGGCTTCCATACCCAGTTCGGCGAAGGCAACCACGCGCGACTTCTTGATGGCTTGGGCCACCAAATAAGCGGCGCCGCCCACGGCCATCAGGTACACGGCCTTGTGATCCTTGATCGCTTCGATGGCGGTAGGGCCGCGCTCGGATTTGCCGATCATGCCCAGCAGGCCGGTTTGCTCCAGGATCTGGCGGGTGAACTTGTCCATCCGCGTTGCAGTGGTCGGGCCCGCTGGGCCAACCACTTCTTCGCGCACCGGATCAACCGGGCCGACGTAGTAGATAAAGCGGCCCTTGAGGTCCACCGGCAAGGTTTCGCCCTTGTTCAGCATCTCGACCATGCGCTTGTGCGCCGCATCGCGACCGGTAAGCATCTTGCCGTTGAGCAGGACGGTTTCGCCCGGCTTCCAGCTCTGCACTTCTTCCGGGGTCAGGGTGTCGAGGTTGACGCGGCGAGCCGATGGGCCGGCTTCCCAGACGATTTCCGGGTAGGCGTCCAACGGTGGCGCTTCCAGTGACGCCGGGCCCGAGCCGTCGAGCACGAAGTGCGCGTGACGGGTGGCGGCGCAGTTGGGGATCATGCACACCGGCAGGGACGCGGCGTGGGTCGGGTAGTCCATGATCTTCACGTCGAGCACGGTGGTCAGGCCACCCAGGCCCTGGGCGCCGATGCCCAGTTGGTTGACCTTCTCGAACAGCTCCAGGCGCATTTCTTCGATACGGTTTTGCGGGCCGCGCTTTTTCAGCTCGTGGATGTCGATGGACTCCATCAACACTTCCTTGGCCATTACCGCGGCTTTCTCGGCGGTACCGCCGATGCCAATGCCGAGCATGCCCGGTGGGCACCAGCCGGCGCCCATGGTCGGAACAGTCTTGAGCACCCAGTCGACGATCGAGTCGGACGGGTTGAGCATGGCCATTTTCGACTTGTTCTCGGAGCCGCCACCCTTGGCCGCCACGTCCACTTCCACGGTGTTACCCGGGACGATGGAATAGTGGATGACCGCAGGGGTGTTGTCCTTGGTGTTCTTGCGGGCGCCGGCCGGGTCGGCGAGGATCGAGGCGCGCAGGACGTTTTCTGGCAGGTTGTAGGCGCGACGCACGCCTTCGTTGATCATGTCGTCCAGGCCCATGGTTGCGCCGTCCCAGCGCACGTCCATACCCACGCGCACGAACACGGTGACAATACCGGTGTCCTGGCAGATCGGGCGATGGCCGGTGGCACACATGCGCGAGTTGATCAGGATCTGGGCGATGGAGTCACGGGCTGCCGGCGATTCTTCGCGCAGGTAGGCTTCGTGCATGGCCTGGATGAAATCAACGGGGTGGTAGTAGGAAATGAATTGCAGGGCGTCGGCAACGCTCTGAATCAGGTCGTCTTGCTTGATCACGGTCATGAGTCGCGCTCCTCTATAAGGGAACATTCAATAAAGATGGCCTCAGTGTTGCATCGGTCGGCTGAAGCCATCTTTCCAAGGCACGCCAGAATGGTGCAGGCGCGACGCTAAAAAGGCGCGGCAGTATAACCCGGCACGGTGGCCGATACACCCGACTATGGTCAAACTGTCGCAGGCATGATTCCCTGTGCGCGCTCCTTATGATCGAGTCTTTATATGCCTGAACTGTATGTCGGCGAACGCCACTGGTCGGTCACCCCCGGCAGCAACCTGCTGGATGCCTTGAATCAGGCCGGTGTGGCCGTGCCCTTCAGTTGCCGGGCCGGCAGTTGCCATGCGTGCCTGGTGCGTTGCGAGGGTGAGGTTGACGACCAGCAGCCCGAAGCCCTGAGCCCGACGCAGCGCCAGCAAGGTTGGCGCCTGGCGTGCCAGTGCCGGGTCATTGCGGACCTGAAGGTCGACGCGTTTGATCCCCAGCGCGATGGCTTGCCCGCCCAGGTGGTGGGCGCCGATTGGCTGAGTTCGACGGTACTGCGCCTGCGCCTGCAACCAGAACGTGCCCTGCGGTACAGGGCCGGGCAGCATTTGGTGCTGTGGGCAGGGCAGGTGGCACGCCCTTATTCCCTGGCGAGTTTGCCCCAGGAGGAGCCGTATCTGGAGTTCCATATCGACTGCCGTCAACTCGGAGCCTTCAGCGATGCCGCGCGACAGTTGAAGGTCGGTGATCCTGTATGCCTGGGCGAACTGCGGGGTGGAGCGCTGCACTATGATCCTGACTGGCAATCACGACCCTTGTGGCTGCTGGCCTCCGGTACTGGCCTGGGCCCCTTGTGGGGCGTGTTGCGCGAGGCACTGCGCCAGGATCATCAAGGCGAGATTCGCGTGATTCACCTGGCCCATGAGGCCGAGGCTCATTATCTGGCTGAACCCCTGGCAGCGCTTGCCGCGCAACATGGGCACCTCACCGTGGAGCTATGGACCGCGGCGCAGTTGCAGCCGGCATTGGCGCAACTGCGGCTGGTTTCCCGGCACACCCTGGCCTTGCTTTGTGGGCACCCTGCCAGCGTCGAGGCCTTTTCCAAGCGCTTGTTCCTGGCGGGCCTGCCGCGTAATCAATTGCTGGCGGATGTGTTCCTGGCTCGCCCTTTTACGTTATGAAAAGCCTGGTCAAGTCGGTATCGGAGCTTATCGTCCGGAGCCGATGACGCCATCGCAGGCAAGCCAGCTCCCACAGTAGACCGAGTTGTCTGACTATTGTGGGAGCTGGCTTGCCTGCGATGAGGCGCTGAAATTCAACACAGTGGCCTGCACTGAAATGCAAAAAGCCCCGCCATTCACAGGGCGGGGCTTTTGTTTTTCAGCTTGTCACTCAGACCTGCGGGTCGCCCACATGCAGGATCTTCATGCCATTGGTGCCACCGGTGGTGTGGTAGCTGTCGCCCTTGGTCAGGATGACCCAGTCGCCTTTCTCCACGACGCCGCGTTTGACCAACTCGTCGATCGCCTTCTGGCTGACTTCGTTCGGTGCCAGCGACGCCGGGTCGAACGGGATGGTGTACACGCCACGGAACATGGCCGCGCGGGCCTGGGCTTCGCGGTGTGGGGTGAAAGCGTAGATAGGCACCGAGGAACGGATGCGCGACATGATCAACGGCGTGTAGCCACTTTCGGTCAAAGCGATGATCGCTTTCACGCCCGGGAAATGGTTGGCGGTGTACATGGCAGCCAGGGCGATGCTCTGGTCACAGCTTTCGAAAACCTTGCCGATGCGGTGGCTGGAGGTCTTGCTGGTCGGGTGCTTTTCGGCACCGACGCAGATACGCGCCATGGCCTGCACGGCTTCCAGCGGGTACGGGCCGGCGGCACTTTCAGCAGAGAGCATCACGGCGTCGGTGTAGTCGAGCACGGCGTTGGCCACGTCGGACACTTCGGCACGGGTCGGCATCGGGTTCTGGATCATCGACTCCATCATCTGGGTCGCAACGATCACCGCTTTGTTATGACGGCGTGCGTGCAGGATGATCTTCTTCTGGATACCGATCAGCTCGGCGTCACCGATTTCCACGCCCAGGTCGCCACGGGCAACCATCACGGCATCGGAAGCCTTGATCAGGCCGTCGAGGGTTTCATCGTCGGCCACGGCTTCAGCACGTTCGATCTTCGCTACCAGCCAGGCGGTACCGCCGGCTTCGTCGCGCAGCTTACGGGCGTATTCCATGTCGGCGGCGTCGCGCGGGAAGGACACGGCGAGGTAGTCCACTTCCATTTCGGCGGCGAGCTTGATGTCAGCCTTGTCTTTTTCAGTCAGGGCCGGCGCCGTCAGGCCACCACCGCGACGGTTGATGCCTTTGTGGTCGGACAGCGGGCCGCCGATGATCACGGTGCAATTGAGTTCGGTCGGCGTGGCGGTGTCGACGCGCATGACCACACGGCCGTCGTCCAGCAGCAGCTCGTCACCGACGCCGCAGTCCTTGACCAGGTCCGGGTAGTCGATGCCCACCACGTCCTGGGTGCCTTCGGTCAGCGGGTGGCTGGTGGAGAAGGTGAATTTGTCACCGATCTTCAGCTCGATCCGCTTGTTGGTAAATTTGGCGATACGGATTTTCGGGCCTTGCAGGTCGCCCAAGAGTGCAACGAAGCGGCCATGCTTGGCGGCCAGGTCACGCACCAGCTTGGCACGAGCCTTGTGCTCGTCCGGGGTGCCGTGGGAGAAGTTCAGACGGGCGACGTCCAAACCAGCCAGAATCAGCTGTTCGAGGACTTCCGGCGAGTTACTGGCCGGGCCAAGGGTGGCGACGATTTTGGTACGACGGACGGACATGCACGGACTCCTGAGTTCAAGCGCTGGGGAAGGCTACTATGCTCTTTCGTTGTAGTCATTGTTCGTTTGCACTACTTATCGACGATTGGCTTGTTTTGGCTGCGGTTGAATGGGTAAACGCCTTGAAGATTTTCGACCAGGGGTCGATACACTGCACAAGACAGGAGAACCCCATGCGAATTTTGCTCGTTGCTGCCCTGGCCGTCAGTGTTGTCGGCTGTACCCGCTGGTCGATGGACCACCATTTGAACAACGCTTACCGCGCCTATGGGGTCGGTGATTGCCAGCGTGTCACCCTGGAGTTGTCCCAGGTCGATCGCGAGAGCCGTACCCGCCGCTACGTGCAACCGGAGGTTTCGATGTTGCGCGGGCAGTGCCTGGAACGCCAGAAACTGTTTGTCGATGCCGCGCAGACCTATCAGTTCATCATCGGCCACTACCCGTCTAGCGAGTACGCCTATCGAGCCCGCGCGCGGCTCGATACCTTGCAGCAACTGGGGCATCTGCCGGCTGCAGGCCTGGCAAAACCAAGGCCTGCGTCGTTGTAATGGTATTTGTCATTTTATAGCTGGCCTGTCGCCAGTCTTGGGCTAATCTTTGAATGTCTGTTTGTGCAGTTTCCCATTCGAACGGATGCAAGGCCCGGATTCGGCAGTTGTTTGGTGACAAGCGGTAGGTTTTGTCACACCGAGATCCAGGGAGAGCGAGCGATTGCTTGTTCCGAATCACTGGCACGGCCAGATTTTTGGCTATTGGATGGCGACTTCACCATGTTTACCGAACGACGGATCGAGCGGCATCAACTGCCGTATTTTCTGCAGGTGTTCAATCGTATTACCGACAAGCCAATCGGCTATCTTGGAAATGTGTCTGAAAACGGTCTGATGCTGATCAGCTCGTTACCCATGATGACCGAGGTGGATTTCGAGCTGCGCTTGAAAGTGCCGGTGGCGCAAGGCGAGTTCAAGGCGATTGACCTCACGGCAACCTGCTTGTGGAGCCACGAGGATGTCACCCCGCAGCATTACGACTCGGGGTTCAGCGTGCTTGAGGCGCCCGAGGAATACCGGCACCTGATCAACGCGCTGTTGCAGTACTTCAGCTTTTATCCTTTGCAGGCCTCTGTCTGAATTATGCGTGGGGTCGTGGCCGTTTCCTGGCCATACCCCTGCGCAGTCATCCTCAGAATACCCCGGCCTTTTTCCACTCCAGATAGCGTGTGACCAGCCCGGCACCCAGCGCCGATGGCAAGGTATCGAGCACCGACAGCCCATGGGCACTCAAACGATCATGGCGTTGGTTGCGGGTGTTGAGGTAATCGATCGTGCCGCTGTAAGCCAGGGCTTCGGGCAATGTCTGCACAGGCGTCTGACGTAGCTGGTCGAGGACCTCTTCCCTCAGGCTGGCCACCAGTACCCGGTGATGCCTGCCGATACGCTGGACGGCAGCCATCAGCGCTTCATCCTCCTCATCCCGCAGGTTGGTGACGATGATCACCAGCGCCCGGCGTTTTTGACGTGCCAACAACTGGCTGGCGGCCGCCTGGTAGTCGGCGGTTTTTCGCGTGGTCTGTAGGTCATAGACCGCATTGAGCAACAGGTTCAATTGGCCACTGCCCTTGACCGGCTTCAGGTAGCGCGGCTGGTCGCTGGCGAACGTGCACAGCCCTACCGCATCGCCCTGTCGCAAGGCGACATAGCTCAGCAGCAGGCAGGCATTGAGCGCGTGATCAAAATGGGAAAGTTCGTCATCCTGGCTGCGCATGTGCTGGCCGCAATCGAGCATGAACACGATTTGCTGGTCGCGTTCGTCCTGGTATTCCCGGGCAATGGGCGTTCGTTGGCGGGCGGTGGCTTTCCAGTCGATCTGACGCAGGCTGTCACCTTCACGAAACTCGCGCAGTTGGTGAAATTCCAGGCCCAACCCTCGCCGCTGATGTTGGCGCACGCCCAGTTGGCTCAGCCAGTTATCCACACCCCGTAACTGCGCACCGTATAAGCGCGCGAAATCCGGGTAAACACGGGTGGAATCGCGGGTGTCGACCCATCGTCGTGCCGACCACAGCCCCAATGGGCTGGGCAGCAGCAGCTCGCAGCGACTGAAATGGAAGTGCCCGCGCCGCAAGGGGCGCACGCGATAGCCCAGCTCAGCACGTTCACCGGGGCGTAGTTGAATGAATTGAGGCAGGTTCTCCACACCCAGGCCATCGGGCACGTGATCGAACACCTGCACGGTCAGTGGTTGCGGGTAGTCGTGCTCCAGGCACAGGCGTATTTCTTCCCAGCGCCCCAGCGCCAGGCTGCCGGGCAGTGTCCTGTATACGCGGACCGAGGGGCGGCGACGCAAGCGTGCGGCATCCAGCATCGCCAGCAGCAACAGGGCCAGCAGCAGGCCCCAGGCTACCGAATGCAAGGTGGCGGGCACTTTGAACTGCAACGCTGCCGAGGCACCTAACAGGGCGCTCAGTCCGAGCAGGGCGCTCAGCCAGGTCAGGAGCAGACGGGTCGGTTTCATGGCCGCGTCATTGCCTTGGTGCCGCAATCTGGTCGAGTAACTGCTGGAGCACCTGGTCGACCTCCAAGCCGTCGATGTCCAGCTCTGGTGCGATGCGTACCCGGTGACGCAGTACCGCCAGGGCGCAGCCCTTGATGTCATCGGGGGTGACGAATTCGCCACCGCGCAACAGCGCACGGGCACGGGCACCGCGTACCAGAGCGATGGAGGCCCTGGGGCCGGCACCGATGGCCAGCCCCGGCCAACTGCGCGTGGCACGGGCCAGGCGCACGGCATAGTCGAGCACCTGTTCATCCAGTGGTAGGTCACTGGCAATTTGCTGCATCGTTACTACGTCCTCGGCTTGCAGCACAGTACGCAACGGCTGTACCTCCAGCATGTCGGCCTTGGACGAGCGCGTCACTTCGCGGACCATATCCAGCTCTTGTAGAGCATCCGGGTAGTCCATTCGCACCTTGAGCATGAAGCGGTCCAGTTCGGCCTCGGGCAGTGGGTAGGTGCCTTCCTGTTCGATAGGATTCTGGGTTGCCAGGACCATGAAGGGCTGGCCGATGGGCAACGCCTCGCCCTCCAGGGTCACTTGGCGTTCCTGCATGGCCTCCAGCAGCGCTGCCTGGGTCTTGGCGGGTGCACGGTTGATCTCGTCGGCCAGCAACAGGTGGGTGAACAACGGCCCCTTGCGCAGTTTGAACTGTTCGGTCTGCAGGTCGTAAACGGCGTGGCCGGTGACATC
This sequence comes from Pseudomonas sp. KT_2_4, assembly GCF_041410225.1. Taxonomy (NCBI): domain Bacteria; kingdom Pseudomonadati; phylum Pseudomonadota; class Gammaproteobacteria; order Pseudomonadales; family Pseudomonadaceae; genus Pseudomonas; species Pseudomonas sp. KT_2_4. The sequence continues at coordinate 2,561,686 of NZ_CP166962.1, read as the reverse complement.
GCTGGGCATTAGGTCCGGGGTGAACTGGATGCGGGCGAAATCACCGCCAAAGCAGCGGGCCAGGGCCCGTACCAGCAAGGTCTTGCCCAGGCCAGGCACGCCTTCAAGCAGTACGTGGCCGCCTGCGATCAGGGCGGTGAGCACGTCGTCAATCACAAGGTCCTGGCCAATCACGGCCTTGCGCAATTCCACGCGCAGCGCCTGGGCCTGCTGGCTGGCCTGCTGAAGGTTTTCGGCGGTCAGGGCGGTGGCCAGTGGAGAGTCGCTCATAAGGCATTCCTGAGGGTTTGCAGGTGCGCCACCTGACGGCTGAAGTCGGCGCTGGAAAGCCGCTTCAGCGCAACGGGCTCAAGCGCCTGGCTGATGATGTGAGGGGGTTGTCGCGTAAGGTGTTCCAGCACTTGGCGTTGCTCTGACGCATCGAGGTGTTCGAACCCTGGATGGCGTCGCCGGGCTGCGCGCAGGATGTCGTGTCGCAAGGCTTGCAACAACGTGCCCGGGCCGCTGCGGCGCAATAGGAAGTCCGCGCTGGCCTGCAAGTGTTCCTGCAGCTGGCGACGTGCCTTGGGCGCCGGTGTCTGGATCGGGCCCTGGCGCATGCCTGCCTGCCACAGCCCCAAAGCAAGCAGCGCAACCAGGGCGACGAGGGCCTGGGGGAAATAACGGAGCAACAGAGTAAACAGATCGTCTGTGTCGCTGTTGAACAGCAGGGTGACGTCAGTGCCCTGGTTCAGGTACCACAGCAACCAGGCGTTATCATGGTTGCCGATATCTGTGGTTTTCCATAGGTCGCTGTCGGTGATCACCGTGACGCGACCTTGCCCCAGGTCGAGTTGCATCAGGTGGCTGGACTGGGCGCTGTTGGCGGAAAACTGCGCCAGGTGCTTGGGGTCGGTGAGGTTGAAGTAAGTGTCAAAACTAAAGTACGCCGGTGCGGTTTCGTTGTCGACATAGAGCTTGGTCAGATCCGGTTTGGTTTTTTTACGCGGTGGCACGGGTTCGTCGAAGGTGTCGCTCAAGGTTTGGCGGATAGTGAGGCGATCAAGCAGCAGGTCACCGCTTGTGTCGGCTTCTTCATCCCATAATGCCTCGGCGACCAAGAGCAGGTGGCCACCGGCTTTTGCCCAGCCCAGCAGTTGGTCGACCTGGCGTGGGGTCATGTTGCTGCGCTCTCCCAGCAACAACAGGCTATGGCCTTTGGCGGGCAGTTCGGCGAGTCGTTCAAGGCCCTTGGCGTGTGCCACGACCAAGCCGTGCTGGCGTAGAAAGTGCTCGGCGGCCAGATAGGGATTGGCGCGAGCCTCTGGCGACGGGCCCCGGTCAACCACTTCCTCGTAGGGAATTGCCTTGTGCCAGGCATATAAGCCGCCCGCACCCACCAGGCACGCCAACAACAGCGCTGTCCACAATAGCGCGCGATTCATTGGCCCGCTCCGTCACTGAAAAGAGCACGCCAGTCGCTGCACAGTTTTTGTTGGGCTGAAGAAGGCGGCAGACGGTGACCATAGGCCAGGTTTTGCCAGTGGCGTGTCAGTTCGTCGCTGAACGCCAGTAACTGCGGTTGTTGCAAATGATGAACACGCTCCAGTACCTGCCCCTCGGTATCGGCGCTTGTCAGTGGCAGGTCGAACTCGTGCAACAGCCGGCTGAGCAACCCGCGATACAGCAGGCCAAGGGCTTCCCGTGGGTGGGTGGGCCATAGTTGTTCGGCGGTACTGGCGATGTCTTCGGGCAATGTCTCGGTGCCCAGTTCCAGCCCGAACAACTGAGCGGGAACGGGCGAGGGAGCGGCCGTGCGAGTAGGCCCAAGGCGGCTGACGAACGTGCGCAACCATTCACGGTAACGCCAGCACACCAGGGCCAGGCCGCCAATCAGAAGGCTCCAGAGCAGTATTTCCAAAGTTTTGGCGACGTATTTGAAGGTGTCGCTGTTAAGGTTGTCGAGCAGTGCCTGGAGCCAGCCAGGTAATTTGCCGTCGCCCGTGGCCTTGTTTTTAACCGGCGCTTTTTCTTCGCCAAACCGATAGCGTGTGACGGTTTCCGGGTTCTTGAAAGGTGGCTTTTCCAGCAACGCCTGGATGGATTGGCTGGCGGCCTGGGTGCTAAGTGGCTTATGGGCTGTGGTTTCATCTGCCATGGTCGGTGGGCTGATGTGTAGCAACGCCAGGCCAACCACCAGCAACAGCAGCGGTGCAACATTGCTCAGGCGCTGGCGCAGCCGACGGAATACCAGTTCCAGGTCCCAGGCCTCCAGCACTGTGCGGCGGTTGAGGTACAGGCTGAAGCCACAGGCGACGTAGATGGGTTCCCAGAACACCAGGACCAGGGCATAGAAGGCATTGCTCAGGTGCTCAAGCCAAAGCACGTCCGAGGCTGACGCGAATATTAGCCGTTGCCAGTCCCAGTCCAGTTCAACCTGTTGCGGGATGAAGAGATAGAACAGGGTCATGCCGCCAAACCAGAGGCCGATTTCCATGTGCACACCGATGGTCGTCAGCCAGCGTGCGGCGCCAGCGTTACGTTGCAGCAACACTCCAAGGCGTCGTTGACGTGCGTCACCGTCCAGGCCTTCCAGTTGGCTGACGGGCAGGGTGAAGCTGCGGCTCATGCTCAGCCGCCGCCACGTCAGGCTTGCGAACAGTTGCCCCTTGAGCAATTGCGGCCACTGGCGAACGGCCTGTTTGAGGCTGGGGGGCTCACCAAACAGGGCCTTGGACAGAATGTACAGCGGCAAGCGGTCGAAGGCCGGCTTGAGCCACCAGAACAGGAACATGACCAAAGACGGGTAATTCCAGAGCAGCACCGTCAACAGGCTGAATACCGGCAAGCTTACCAGCGCCCAACTGCCCATCAGCAGGACACGGTGTTCCCTGGCCATCAGTACGCCCAGGTCCATGGCTTCCCAGGAAGTACGCGGGCGAATCACCACGCTGGCGTCAGTCAGGCGCATGGCGACTCCGCCCGGCCAGGGACAGGTAAGCGGCCACCAGCAGCCAGAGCGCGGCGCCTACTGCGTATTTGATCCAGGGCTCAATGCGAGTGGTTGAGGACCAGTAGGCTTCGATAAAGGCTGCGATCAACAGGAACACCATGACACCGCAAAGCATCCGTACGCTTTTGCTGGCGGCCAGGCGCAGGGCCTCGCTGCGTGCCAAGCGCCCGGGGGCAACCAGTGACCAGCCCAGTTGCAAACCTGCGGCACCGGCCAGCGTGATGGCGCTCAACTCGAATGCGCCGTGACCAATGACAAACGACCAGAAGGTCTGGCCATAGCCAATGTCGGTAAGGTGCCCGGAGACTGCACCTATGACCAGGCCGTTGAAAATCAGGAAGAACACACTGCCCAGGCCGAACAACAGGCCGGCGGCAAAGGTCTGGAAGGCGATGCCGATGTTGTGCATCACGTAATAGCCAAACATCATCCAGTCTTCGCTGGCGGCCCGTTCGGCAGCACGGCCCAGACGGCTGGCGTCGGGGTTGTACATGCCCTGCATGTCGGCCACCTGCTGGGGGCTGATGATGCTGTAGATAAGATCGGGGAACAGGTACACCAGCAGGGCTATCCCCACCAGGCTGCCAAAGAATAGCAGGCCAGCGATCAGCACGAAGCGCCATTGTTCGCGTACCAGGCGCGGGAAGTCGGCGAGAAGAAACGCCAGTATGTTTGCCGTCAGTTGGCTGCGATGGCGATACAGTTGTTGATGGCCGCGCAGTGCCAGTTGTTGCAACGTGTCGACCAGGTAACTGCTATAGCCGCGTTGCTGAGCCAGGGCCAGATGTTGGCACAGGCGTCGATATTGATGCGGGAAGTCGGCAACATCGGCGGCCTTGGCTTTACCTTGCTCCAGTTGTGTCAACTGCTCGGCGAAGGTATGCCATTGGCGCTGGTGGCGGCTTTCAAAAAGGCTCTGCTTCATGTCGGCCCCAACAAACCACGGGCTACCCCGTTGAGTTGCTCCACGGCGCGCGGCGCAGACACCTGCAGGGGCTCTGCGAGGATGGCGGCCAGTTCATGCACCCGTTCGGCCGAGAGTTCGGCCTGGCGTTCGGCGAAACCGAGGATGGCCCGCTGTTCGCTCAACTCCAGTGCGAAGGGTAAGCGCAGGGCGGGCGCTTGAGGGATGCTTGGGCGTACCAGCGGCAATTCCCGGTAGACCACCAGCGTACCGGCGGCCAGGTCGCCGAGCCGCTTGAAGTGCGGATGTTGCAGGCAACTGATCGCGCCCAGGAAATAACCGAAGGGCAGCATGTCGACAAAACGCAGCAGGTTGCGGATCAGCGATGCCGACCAGCCAATGGGCGTGCCGTCATCCTGTACCACGCGCAGGCCCATGACCTGCTTGCCTGGCGAGCAGCCCTGGTTGAGCACTTCGAACAACACCATGTACCACCAGCTCACCAGGAACAGCAGCAGCGAACCCAGCCCGATCCCCACATTGCCGAGCAGCGCCAGCGGCACCAGCAGGATACCCATGATGATCCCGCGCACGCCCAGGTCGAATGCAAACGCCAATGCCCGGGAGGGCAGGCCAGCAGGGCGCAGGGGCAGGTCGATGCCCTCGGGCGTTTCTATCTGATAGTGGGTATCCAGAGGGGTTGATGGCATTGCGATCCTTGGCACTGCGAGGCGACTTGAGAGACACGGATGCTAGCAGTGTCGAGGATGGAAGCAACCACCCGAGGTTTTTCTGGATATTTATACAGTAAGGTATCGCTGGCCCCGGACGCCTTGCAGCGCCTAGACTTTGTCGGTCTTCAGCACAGGAATAGCCCGTGACCTCGATTTTCTGGTACGACTATGAAACCACCGGCATCAACCCGCGCAACGATCGCCCGCTCCAGGTAGCCGGTATCCGCACCGACCTTGAGCTCAATGAGGTCGGTGCGCCGATCAACCTTTATTGCCAGCCCAGCGACGATATCCTGCCTCATCCGGCAGCGTGTGCGATCACGGGTATTACGCCGAGTATCCTCGCTGAGAAGGGCCTTGCCGAAGCCGATTTCATGACTCGGGTGCACGCCGAATTGGCCGCGCCAGGTACCTGCGGCGCCGGCTACAACACCCTGCGATTCGACGATGAAATGACGCGCTACAGTCTGTACCGCAATTTTTTCGACCCCTATGCGCGCGAGTGGCAGGGCGGCAACAGTCGCTGGGACTTGATCGATGTGATGCGCACCGCCTACGCCCTGCGGCCGGAGGGCATCAACTGGCCCGAGCAGGAAGGGCGCGTGACCCTCAAGCTCGAACGCTTGACAGAGGCCAACGGCATAGACCACGGCCAGGCCCATGACGCGTTGTCGGATGTGCGTGCAACCATCGCCCTGGCGCGGTTGGTCCGGGAGAAACAACCGAAGTTATATGAATGGTTGTTTCAACTGCGCAGTAAACAACGGGTCATGGATCAGGTGCGGTTGCTGCAACCGATGGTGCATATCTCCGGGCGTTTCTCCGCCGAACGCCATTACCTGGGCGTGGTCTTGCCCCTGGCCTGGCACCCACGCAATCGCAATGCCTTGATCGTCTGTGACCTGGGGCTCGATCCGCAAGGGCTGTTGGACCTGGATGCGGCGACCCTGCGCCAGCGTCTTTACACGCGCCGCGATGAGCTGGCCGAAGGTGAGCTGCCGGTTCCGCTCAAGCTACTGCATATCAACCGCTGCCCGGTGGTTGCGCCGTTGAAGGTGCTGCGCCCGCAAGATCTTGAGCGCCTGCAACTGGATAAGGAGGCTTGCCTCGCGCGGGCGCTGCGACTAACTGACGCACAGGAAGTTTGGCGGGACAAGTTAGCGGCCATTTATGCCGAGGAAGACTTTGCGTCGAACGCGGACCCGGAGCAGCAGCTCTACGAGGGTTTTATTGGTGATCGTGACCGCCGTTTATGTGAGCAAGTTCGCATGGCAGAGCCCGCGCAATTAGCCCGTCAGCAGTGGCCGTTCGATGATCATCGTTTGCCGGAATTATTATTTCGCTACCGGGCGCGTAACTTTCCTGAAACCTTGAACAATGACGAGCAACAACGCTGGAAACTTTTCTGTCAGCAACGTTTGTCGGAGGCGCAGTGGGGGGCGCCGAATACCCTGTTGGCATTTAAGCAGGCGCGTGAGGAGTTGGCGGTTAGTGCTACATCGTTTCAGTGCCAGGTGCTGGCGCAATGGCAGGACTATGTGGATTCATTAGCGGCGCGCTTGAGTCTGTAAGCGCATAACTACAGAATATTCAGACAATAAAAAACGCCAGCAAGCTGGCGTTTTTCATGTGTGACGTATCGGGTGAACGTCCGACCGGGCTTAGCCCAGCAGGGTTGCCCAACCTTCAACTACGTCACCGCCCCACTTGGCTTTCCACTCTTTCAGAGTTTTGTGGTTGCCACCTTTGGTTTCAATCACTTCGCCGTTGTGTGGGTTTTTGTATTGCTTGACCTTGCGAGCACGCTTGGTGCCGGTAGTTTTCACAGCGCCGCGCGGTGCTTTAACTTTCGACTCTGGATCCAGCAGCGCGATGATGTCACGCAGGGATTTGGAGTATTCACCCATCAGGGTGCGCAATTTGCCTTCGAATTCCAGCTCGGTTTTCAGCTTGTCGTCTTCGGACAGGTTCTTCAAACGGGCTTGCAGCTCTTTGATAGCTTCTTCGGTGGCGCGGTATTCGTTGATCAGTGACATGTGGACTACCTTATGTAGAACGCTGATTGACAGGGTGAGTGGCCTAATAATAGTCAGGCAATTTCATCAAGTAAACATTTAAGACGTTATTCAGGTGAATGACATTGAATGTGTGTGAGAAAACCTGGCCGATGAGTTAATTAGTCAGCGTTAAGCGCAAAGATAATCGCGTTAATTTTTTGCTACTGACCTCAGCATGCCGTTGTACCGTCATATAGCGGTGGTAAAACCTTACACGATTAAGGGGTGTTACCACGGCCATGCCTCAAGATAAGGTGCAAGGGAATACTGCAGTTTTTCTGCGTAATCGCTAGAATAGCGGCCTTTGTGAAGTTCTGGAGTTTCCCCCTAATGCGCACTTTTCGGCTGGTGATTGCTTGCCCGGACCGGGTTGGCATCGTTGCCAAGGTCAGTAACTTTCTGGCTTCCCATAATGGCTGGATCACCGAGGCGAGCCATCACTCGGACGATCTCAGTGGTTGGTTTTTCATGCGTCACGAAATCCGTGCCGATACGCTGCCCTTTGGCCTGGAAGCATTCCGCGAGGCGTTTGCGCCGATTGCCGAAGAGTTTTCGATGACCTGGCACATCACCGATACAGAGCAGAAGAAACGCGTGGTGCTGATGGCCAGCCGCGAATCCCACTGCCTGGCAGACCTGCTGCACCGCTGGCACAGCGACGAACTCGATTGCGAGATTGCTTGCGTGATCTCCAACCACGACGACCTGCGCAGCATGGTCGAATGGCATGGCATCCCTTATTACCATGTGCCGGTCAACCCACAGGACAAGGAACCGGCATTTGCCGAGGTATCGCGACTGGTCAAGCAGCATGACGCGGATGTGGTGGTGCTGGCGCGCTACATGCAAATCCTGCCACCGGAACTGTGCCGCGAATACGCTGGCAAGGTGATCAACATTCACCACAGCTTCTTGCCGTCCTTTGTCGGTGCCAAGCCGTATCACCAGGCTTCCCTGCGTGGCGTGAAGCTGATTGGTGCAACCTGCCACTACGTGACCGAAGAGCTGGACGCCGGCCCGATCATCGAGCAGGACGTGGTGCGCGTCAGCCACAGCGACAGCATTGAAGACATGGTGCGCTTCGGCCGTGACGTCGAGAAGATGGTGCTGGCCCGTGGCCTGCGCTATCACTTGGAAGATCGCGTGTTGGTGCACGGCAACAAGACCGTGGTCTTCTGACCCGGCGATTGTGATTGAAAGACACCGGGGCCTGGAGGTAAAACTCTCCAGGCCCTTTTTTATTTCTGCTTCTGGAGATTCCCATGAGCGATCCGCTGGATAAAGCCACCTCACGGGCGCCTGCTACCTTGGGCGAGGGCTGTTTGAGCCGTTACGACCCGGACGCGCTGGATGCCGAGGATGGTACTGATTTTCCAGGCGCGGCGCGTTTATGGGAGCAGACACAGGCGCACGACCAGCCGCCTGCCGCCCCTGAAAAAGACGCTTGAGCAGCGGTTTGCCGACCATCAATAGAAACACTGGCGCACCGGCCAGCAAATAGAAGTAGTAGGTCACCGCGCGCCAGATCAGAATTGCCGCAGCCGCTGTGGATGTGCCCACCATGGGCGCCAGCAGTGCCGCTGACGTCAATTCCGCAGCGCCGGCCCCACCAGGCGCCAGGCTGAACTGCCCCGCAGTCAGGGATAACATCTGGATCAGAAAGCTCCAGGCCCACTGTACCTCGCCCCCCAACCCGCGCAGCGCCAGGTACAGCACGCTGTAACGCAGCAGCCAATGCAGGCTGGTCAGCGCAAAGACCCCAAGCAAGGTGCTCCGGGGTAGTTTCAGGGTGGCGCTGAACGCCGCAAGAAAACGCAGCAACCGGCGTGCCCAGCGTCGGCGGGTGGTAGCACTGACCTTCATGGCCTTGAGTGCCAAACCCGCCAGGCGAATCAGCCGCCGGTGAACATGCACCACGGCCCAGCCACTGATTACCCCACCCACCATCGACACGGCGCTAAGCCCCAGCAACCACTCCAGACGCGGGCTGAGGCTATGGAACAGCGCATACAGCAAGATCCCCACCAGTGCGCAGAGAAAAAACACCAGGTCGCTCAATTGGTCCATGGCGAACACCGCGCTGCCATGGGCGGGGCGGATACCATTGCGCGCCAGCAGGGCCATCAGGGTCAACGGCCCGCCGCTGCCGCCGGGAGTTGCACACATGGCGAATTCAGTGGATATCACCACGCCAAGGCTTTTGAGCGGCCCTAACTGGCCGCGATGCTCGCCAAGCAACAGGCGGATGCGCAGGCTGTTGATCAGCCAGCAGCCGATGATCATGGCGAACATCCCCAGTAACTGGGGCAACGGAAACTGGCGCAGGCGCGCAATGCTTTCGCCGCCGCCCAGCCACAATGGAATCACCAGCGCCACCAAGAGCGCCAACACTAACCAGATCAGTCGGCCCATGGCTGCGTCGCCAGCCAGGCGGCCTTGGTTTGGGGGACGCGCCCCGCGTTGAGCAGGCGTTGCAGGGTGTCTAGCCAATAATCGCGGGAAAACCTGTGGCGCATGTCCACCGGATGCACACCCAGTCGGATCAGCGGGGCGGCCTGCCATTGCTGTTCGCGGCGATCAGTGAGGATTTTGGACAATCCCCGGCGCCATGCACTGCGGGCGCTCCACACCAGGCCAGGGGCGTTGATAGGCGTGAAGTCCGGTAGGCGATAAAAATGTTGTGGGTCGCTGGTGTAGCTCAGCGGCAACTGGCGCAATGCCTGCCGGGTGCCATCGCTCATCAACCAGGCTGGCGCAACAAAGCCATGCAGCGGCCAGCCATTGCGCTGGAATACCTCAATGCCGGCGGTCAACCGCCGCAACGCCTCGGCTTCGGACAGCTGGTAAAACTCGCCTTCGTGGGTATAGATGCGTCGCATAAACCATTCTTTTGGCGTACGCGGCCGAGGTTGGTCGTCGCAATGGTAATAACCATGCAAGGTGAGTTCATCGCCCTTGGCGACACGGCTATCGAGCAGGCGCCGAAAATCGCGGTGGGCGGCTAGGTCGTCATGGTGATGGAAGTCCGGCACCACCAGCCAAGTGATGGGCACGTCGCCCAGTGCATCGACGGCCTCGACGAAGGGCCGGTAGTCGGCCCAGGTGTGCGGTGCCACGTCGTGCAGTACCAGCATCAGCGCGCGCTCAGCCATGGGCGAGCATCGGTTCATGGCTGCCCAGCACGGCGCAGTAATGCCCCAGCAGGCTGTCGACTACTGTGTCCCACGCATAATGCTGCTCGACATGGCGCCGAGCCTGAGCACCCAGGCGTCGGCTGTCGGTACTGAACAACTCGCGCACCGCATCGGCCATGGCCTTGGGGTTGTTTGGCGCACACAGCACGCCACAACGCTCGTCGATAATCTCGGTAAAGGCCCCGGCCGCCACGGCGACCACTGGAATACCGCAGGCCATGGCTTCCAGGATCACCAGGCCGAAGGTCTCCTGGTCGCCACCATGCAGTAAGGCGTCGGCGCTGGCCATCAGCCGAGCGACATGTTGGGCGGGCCGGAATCCGTCAATCACGGTGACATTGTCTGGCACGCTGGCCGGCATGCCGGAGCCCACCAACAGCAAGTGGTAGCCTTCCCCCAGGCGTTTCATGCAGTTGAGCAGCACCGGCAGGTTTTTCTCCTTGGAGCCGCGCCCGGCGAAGATCAGTAGTCGAGTGTCTTCGCCAATCCCCAGTTCGGCGCGCAGGCCGGGGTCACGTACCTCAGGGGTGAAGGTTTGCAGGTCTACACCCAGGGGTTGCACGAAGACATTTCTGACGCCAAGCCCGGTGAGCTTGTCGGCCATTACCTGGCTGGGGGCGAGCACTCGGTCGAAATTCCCATAGAGTTTGCGCACATAGGCTTCAACATTGGGGGTAAACCAAGGCCCCATGCGATTGCTCACCAGCAGTGGCAGGTCGGAGTGGTAAAAGCCGATGACCGGCACATCCAATTGGCGTCGGGCATCCAGTGCGGCCCAGGCGGTCAGGTAAGGGTCGCCAACTTCGATCAGGTCAGGCTGTAAATCGTGCAGGACATTTCGCCAAGGCGCCAAACGAAGGGGGAAGCGATAGCCTTTGCCGAAGGGCAGGGCGGGCGCCGGTACTTTGAAGATGCCGTCCTGCTCGCTCAAGTGTGCACCGGGTATCAACAGGCTGTGGCGAATGCCCGGCTTGAGCGCCAGACGCCGGTGCTTGGCGTCAAGGTAAGTGCGTACGCCACCGCTGGCCGGGGCGTAGAACATGGTTATGTCAGCGATATGCACGATGAACATCCCTCCGATCCATTGCTCTCCCTAGATGGACCTGAGGTAAGGATAGATGTTCGATTGGGATTGGTGTGTTATGCCGGTCGGTTAAACGCAGGTCCCCTGTGGGAGCGGGCTTGCTCGCGAAAGCGGTGAATCAGTCAGTACATCTTCAACTGATAGACTGCTTTCGCGAGCAAGCCCGCTCCCACATTAGTTCGCATTGCGTTCGCTGTAATGGTCGGTATTGCCCCTCAGATCCGGAAGCTGCCCACCAATTGCTTCAAACGCGAGGCCTGTTGTTCCAGGTCCGAGCAGGCGCGCAAGGTCGATTGCAGGTTTTCCACCCCTTCCTGGTTGAGGGTGTTGATCTCGGTGATGTCCATATTGATCGACTCCACCACCGAGGTCTGTTCTTCAGTGGCGGTGGCGACCGACTGGTTCATACCGTCGATCTCGCCAATGCGCTGGGTCACGCTGTTCAGGCGCTCGCCGGCCAGGTTGGCGATTTCCACGCTGTCCAGGCTGTGGCGTTGGCTTTCGCTCATGGTAGTCACCGAGTCCCGGGCACCCACCTGTAGCTCTTCGATCATCGTCTGCACCTGTTGCGCCGACTCCTGAGTGCGATGAGCGAGGTTGCGCACTTCATCGGCCACGACCGCAAAGCCACGCCCGGCTTCCCCGGCGCGCGCCGCTTCGATCGCCGCATTGAGCGCCAGCAGATTAGTTTGCTGGGAAATGCTGGTGATCACCTCAAGAATCTGGCCGATATTCACCGTTTTGCTGTTAAGTGCTTCGATATTGGTGCTTGAGGTGCTGATCATGCTGGATAACTGCGTCATCGCCTTGATATTGCGTTCAACCACCTGCTGGCCGTCTTCGGCCAAGTGCCTGGCATCGCTGGCCTGACTGGAGGCTTGGGCGGCGTTGCGTGCGATCTCCTGGGCTGCAGCCCCCAGTTGATTGATGGCGGCAGCGACACTGTTGGTGCGGTTGGCCTGTTCGTCGGAGTTGACCATCGACGAGTTGGAGGCGCTGACCACCCGCAGGGCCACTTCATTGACGTGCTCGGTGGCTGAAGACACTTCGCGAATCGAGGTATGAATGCGCTCGACGAAGCGGTTGAAAGCATTGCCCAGGGTGCCGAATTCATCATTGTTCTGGATGGTCAGGCGGCGGGTCAGGTCGCCTTCACCGTCGGCAATGTCCTGCATGGCTCGGGTCATCAGGTGCAAAGGTTGCAGCAAGACGCGGATGAGCATGCCGAGCAGGGCGATGATGATCACCACCGCGATGATCGTTGCGATCACCGCCGAGGTGCGAAACTCACTGAGCATGGCGAAAGACTTGTCTTTATCCACCGAAACGCCCAGGTACCAGTTTACCGAGGGCAGGCCCTTGATCGGTGTAAACGTCACGATATTGGTCTTGCCGTTGGCTTGCACTTCGCTGAAATCGCCGCTGATCTTCGGCGTGTCTTTTGGATAAACGTCCGCCAGGGTCTTCATCACCAGGGCTTTATCCGGGTGCACCAGCACTTTGCCGTCGGCGCTGACCAGGAACGCATAACCCATGCCGCCAAAATCCAGCGCGCCGATGTTGTCCACCAGGGTCTGCAGGCTCAGGTCGCCGCCGACTACGCCGATGCTCTGGCCACCCTTGGCGCTGGGCGTGGCGACAGAAATGATCAGTTGCCCGGTCGCCGCGTCGATATAGGGTTCGGTCAGGGTTGAACCGTTGCTGGCCTGGGCGCCCTTGTACCAGGGGCGAACACGCGGATCGAAGCCGTCGGGCATCTTGGTGTCAGGACGAATGGTGAAGGTGCCCTGGCTGTCACCGACGTAGGTGGCCATGAATGACGAGGTCAGCGCTTTCTGTTCCAGCAGGCTGGCGACCACGCTTTGTTCAGGGTTGATGGCGATGTTCTGTGCGGCGTTTTCCACCAGGGCGATACGCCCGGTGAGCCAGGTCTGGATGTTGCTGGCGGTGACGTCGCCCATCTCATGCAGGTAGTTATTGAGGTCGTCACGAATCGCGTTGCGCTGCAGGTAGTCGTTGTAGAGGGTAAACAACGCGAAAGCGGCGATGACGATAAGGGAGGCTGCAAGCAGGATCTTGTGGCTGAAGCGCAGATTTTTGTTCATGGCTTGAAGGGTCCGCTAAGGTCTTAATATCCGAGGCGCATCCTATGCGGGAGGCGCAAAATGGCAGCGTCAAAAAAGGTGTGGTATTTCTGGTGATAGCTCCGTTGGTCCATATCGGAATTATCTGACCGTTTTTTAGTCTTTGTCGGGCTTACATCCGTCTATATCGACCTCGCGGCACTAAAGATTAACCATAGGTGACGAAATGCCTGACTCCACACAACTGCTTATCGGTGCTGGCCTTGACGGCCTGCCCATCGCCCAGTCCATGCGCCTGGCCAACCGTCATGGGTTGATCGCTGGCGCCACGGGCACCGGCAAGACCGTCACCTTGCAGCGCTTGGCGGAAGCCTTCAGTGATGCGGGTGTGGCGGTGTTCGCTGCCGACATCAAAGGCGACCTCTGCGGCCTGGGCGCCGCCGCCAACCCCCAGGGCAAAGTGGCCGAGCGCATCGCCGGTATGCCCTTCCTTAATTACACGGCCCAGGCGTACCCGGTAACCCTGTGGGATATCCACGGCCAATCCGGTCATCCGTTGCGCACCACCATCAGTGAAATGGGCCCGCTCTTGCTCGGCAGCCTGTTGGAGCTCACCGACAGCCAGCAATCGGCGCTCTATGCGGCGTTCAAAGTGGCCGACCGCGAAGGCCTGTTGCTGCTGGACCTCAAGGACCTCAAGGCACTGCTCAATCACCTGCGCTATCACCCGGAACTACTGGGCGAAGACGCCGCCTTGATGACCACCGGTTCCAGCCAGGCCTTGTTGCGGCGTCTGGCAGTGCTGGAGCAGCAGGGCGCCGAAGCCCTGTTTGGCGAGCCGGCCCTGCAATTGGAGGATATTTTGCAGCCCGCCAGTGATGGGCGTGGGCGCATCCACCTGCTGGACGCCAGCCGCTTGGTGCATGAAGCGCCGAAGGTCTACGCGACCTTCCTGTTGTGGCTGCTGGCAGAGTTGTTCGAACAATTGCCGGAACGCGGCGATGCCGACAAACCGTTGCTGGCGTTGTTTTTCGACGAGGCGCACTTGTTGTTCGCCGATACGCCAAAAGCCTTGCAGGAGCGCCTGGAGCAGGTAGTGCGCCTGATCCGTTCCAAAGGCGTCGGCGTGTATTTCGTCACCCAATCGCCGGGCGACTTGCCGGATACGGTGCTGGCGCAACTGGGCCTGCGCATCCAGCACGGTTTGCGCGCGTTCACTGCCAAAGAACAGAAGTCCCTGCGAGCGGTGGCGGACGGTTTTCGTCCCAACCCGACATTCGATACCTTGTCGGTGCTTACAGAGTTGGGCACTGGTGAGGCCTTGGTGGGAACCTTGCAGGAAAAGGGCACGCCGGAAGTCGTCCAGCGCGTACTGGTTGCTCCTCCGCAATCGCGGATCGGGCCGCTCACCGAAGCCGAACGTAAAGCGTTGGTTGCCAGTTCGCCGCTGTTGGGGCGCTATGACAAGCCGGTGGATCGTGAGTCTGCCTATGAAGTGCTGATGGCCCGCAAGGAGCTTGGGCCTGCCGAGCAGGCTGCTCCGGCCGCCGAAGAGCCGAGCTTTACCGACAGGGCCGGTGCCTTCCTGGGGACCACGGCGGGCAAGGCGTTGAAGTCAGCCATGCAGCAGGCCGCCAATCAGATGGGGCGCCAGTTGGTGCGTGGTCTGCTGGGTTCGTTATTGGGCGGCAGCAAACGCAAATAACGTTTCAGGCTTTGGGCCGGGCATGGGCGGCCAGCCGTTCCAGGGCGGCGCGCAAGCCCGGGTCGTTGATCCCTTCGGCGGTGGCCTGAAGGGTTTCGGCGGCCGTTTCCGACAGGTCCATGGTATGCCCCACTGCGCCTTGCGGCACGGTGGGTGGCTGTACCTTGAACTGAATGCGCGTCAAGCCGGCGAATTCTTCAAACGCCATCAACTGGCGCTGCAAGCGTTTTTGCTGATAACGCAAGCGCGTGGCCCAATGACCATCGGTGACAATTAATAGCAGATTGCCTTCTCGCCAGGACGCCACATGACAGTGCTCACGTGCGGCAGGTTGCAGCTGGCTTTCCAGCAGGCGTTGCAAATGGCCCAGGCGTTTGGCATGGCCAAAGATGGCTTTCAACGGCTTGGCTTCGCGAAGCAACACGCCGGGCGCGCGGGCTGTAAGAGGGCGAAATGCCATGTTTAGACACCTTAGGTAACAGAGCGGTTATCTTAACAGAAAGCGCCGGTACACCCCGCGGCCGTGCCTCGGCTGGGCTTTGCCCATGAAATCAATAAGTAACTTCTGCGCTCCATGGGTTGAAGTTCGCGCAAAAGCCCTTATTTTAAACAGGCCCTCTCACAGCGCCGTGCCTGCCTCGGGGAACAACGCCACTTTCCTCACCCACGATTCCGGGTAGAATGCGCGTTCGCAATGCGGCCGTGAGGGCTGCTCGGGCCACTCACGGTGCGCCCTCCATCCCTATGTGTGGAAGAACCTGCCGATATGTTTGCGCCTTTGTTAAAGAAACTTTTTGGAAGCAAGAATGAGCGCGAAGTCAAACGCATGCTCAAGACGGTGCAGCTGGTCAATGCCTTCGAAGAGCAGATGGTTGCTCTGTCGGACGAGCAATTGCGCGCCAAGACCCAAGAGTTCAAGGCCCGCATAGCCAAAGGTGAAACCCTCGACAAGCTGCTGCCCGAAGCCTTTGCGGTCGCCCGTGAAGCCGGTAAGCGCGTCATGGGCATGCGCCACTTCGACGTCCAGTTGATCGGCGGCATGACCTTGCATGAAGGCATGATTGCCGAAATGCGCACCGGTGAAGGCAAGACCCTGGTGGCAACCCTGGGCGTTTACCTCAACGCACTGTCCGGCAAGGGCGTGCACGTTGTGACGGTGAACGACTACCTGGCTCGCCGGGACGCCAACTGGATGCGCCCGCTGTATGAATTCCTCGGCCTGACCGTCGGCGTGGTAACGCCGTTCCAGCCGCCGGAAGAGAAGCGCGCCGCGTACGCCTGCGACATCACCTACGGTACCAACAACGAATTCGGTTTCGACTACCTGCGCGACAACATGGCGTTCAGCATGGATGAAAAATTCCAGCGTGAACTCAACTTTGCCGTGATCGACGAAGTCGACTCCATCCTCATCGACGAAGCCCGTACCCCGCTGATCATCTCCGGCCAGGCCGAAGACAGCTCGCGCCTGTACACCGAGATCAACAAGTTGATCCCGCGTCTTGAGCAGCACATCGAGGAGGTGGAAGGCGTGGTGACCAAAGAAGGTCACTTCACCATCGACGAGAAGACCCGCCAGGTCGAACTCAACGAAGCCGGTCACCAGTTTGTCGAAGAGATGCTGACCCAGATCGGCGAATTGGCCGAAGGTGAAAGCCTGTACTCGGCGCACAACCTGGGCCTGTTGACCCACGTGTACGCTGGCCTGCGCGCCCACAAGCTGTTCCACCGCAACGTCGAGTACATCGTGCAGGACGGCCAGGTGGTACTGGTTGACGAGCACACCGGTCGTACCATGCCCGGTCGTCGTTTGTCCGAAGGCCTGCACCAGGCCATCGAAGCCAAGGAACACCTCAACATCCAGGCCGAAAGCCAGACGTTGGCGTCCACCACTTTCCAGAACTACTTCCGTCTGTACAACAAGCTGTCCGGCATGACCGGTACGGCCGACACCGAAGCGTTCGAATTCCACCAGATCTACAACCTGGCCGTGATGGTCATCCCGCCGAACAAGCCGTTGGCGCGTAAAGACTACAACGACCTGGTGTTCCTGACCGCCGAAGAGAAATACGCGGCGATCATCAATGACATCAAGGATGGCATGGCCAAGGGCCGTCCGATCCTGGTGGGTACCGCCACCATCGAGACCTCCGAGCACGTGTCCAACCTGCTCAACAAGGAAGGTATCGAGCACAAGGTACTGAACGCCAAGTTCCACGAAAAAGAAGCCGAGATCATCGCCCAGGCCGGTCGCCCAGGCGCATTGACCATCGCCACCAACATGGCCGGTCGTGGTACCGACATCCTGCTGGGCGGCAACTGGGAAGTGGAAGTGGCCTCGCTCGACAACCCGACGCCTGAGCAGATCGCCCAGATCAAGGCCGACTGGCAGAAGCGTCACCAGGCTGTGCTGGAATCCGGTGGCTTGCAGGTGATCGCGTCCGAGCGTCACGAATCGCGCCGTATCGACAACCAACTGCGTGGCCGTGCCGGTCGCCAGGGTGACGCCGGTTCCAGCCGTTTCTACCTGTCGCTGGAAGACAGCCTGATGCGTATCTTCGCGTCGGACCGGGTGAAGAACTTCATGAAAGCCCTGGGCATGCAGTCCGGTGAGGCGATCGAGCACCGCATGGTGACCAACGCCATCGAGAAGGCCCAGCGCAAAGTAGAAGGCCGTAACTTCGACATTCGTAAGCAACTGCTTGAGTTCGACGACGTCAACAACGAACAGCGTAAAGTGATTTATCACATGCGTAACACGTTGCTGGCCGCCGACAATATTGGCGAGACCATCGCTGATTTCCGTCAGGACGTGCTCAACGCCACTGTCAGCGCCCACATCCCGCCACAGTCCCTGCCTGAGCAGTGGGATGTTGCCGGCCTAGAAGCGGCATTGAAGAGCGACTTCGGTGTGGACTTGCCGGTTCAGCAATGGCTGGACGAAGACGATCACCTGTACGAAGAAACCCTGCGCGAAAAACTGATGGCCGAGCTGCTGGCGGCGTACAACGAGAAAGAAGAGCAAGCGAGTGCCGAAGCACTGCGCACCTTCGAAAAACAGATCGTATTGCGCGTGCTGGATGACCTGTGGAAAGACCACCTGTCGACCATGGACCACCTGCGTCACGGTATCCACCTGCGTGGCTACGCCCAGAAGAACCCGAAGCAGGAGTACAAGCGCGAGTCGTTCACGCTGTTCTCCGAATTGCTGGATTCGATCAAGCGCGATTCGATCCGCGTGCTGTCCCACGTTCAGGTGCGTCGCGAAGACCCGATCGAGGAAGAAGCACGCCTGCGTCAGGAAGCCGAAGCACTGGCGGCGCGCATGCAGTTCCAGCACGACGAAGCGCCGGGCCTGGATGAGCCTGAAGCATTGGGTGAAGAGGTCGATGTGGCCCTGGCCCAGACCCCGGTTCGCAATGACCAGAAGCTGGGCCGCAACGAGCTGTGCTACTGCGGTTCGGGCAAGAAATTCAAACACTGCCACGGCCAGATCGAATAAGATTTTCGCCTGACGCTGCAACACCCCGCGCCGCGACCGGCCTTTGCCGTCGCGGCGTTTTGCCATTAATTCCCACCGTCGATAGCGACGGCACAGACATCACCTATTTTTAAGGAGCGCATTCATGGCTGTTGGTCTTGGTCCTTTGCCCACGTTGCACCCGGTTGCCGGTTTTGAACTTGGTATCGCTTCGGCCGGCATCAAGCGCCCGGGGCGCAAGGATGTGGTGGTGATGCGCTGTGCTGAAGGCTCGACCGTAGCGGGCGTGTTCACCCTCAACGCCTTCTGCGCCGCGCCGGTGATTCTGGCCAAGCAGCGCGTGGCCGGGTCGATTCGCTACCTGCTGACCAATACCGGCAACGCCAACGCGGGCACCGGCGAGCCCGGCCTGGTGGCGGCGGCGCGCACCTGCGCCAAGCTGGCCCAGTTGACCGGCGTCGATGCCAGCCAGGTGTTGCCGTACTCCACCGGTGTGATCGGTGAGCCGCTGCCGGTGGAAAAAATCGAAGGCGCCCTGCAAGCCGCGCTCGATGATCTGTCTGTGGATAACTGGGCGGCTGCGGCCACTGGCATCATGACCACCGACACCTTGCCCAAAGGCGCGAGCCGCCAGTTCGTGTATGAGGGCGTGACCATCACCGTCACCGGTATCAGCAAAGGCGCAGGCATGATCCGCCCGAACATGGCCACCATGCTCGGCTATATCGCCACCGACGCCAAAGTTTCCCGTGATGTGCTGCAACGCCTGATGCTGGACGGCGCCAACAAGTCGTTCAATCGCATCACCATCGACGGTGACACCTCCACCAACGACTGCTGCATGCTGATCGCCACCGGCCAGGCCAACCTGCCGGAAATCACCTCCACCGAAGGCCCGTTGTTTGCGGCGTTGAAACAGGCGGTGTTCGAAGTGTGCATGGACGTGGCCCAGGCCATCGTGCGTGACGGCGAGGGCGCGACCAAGTTCGTCACGGTTGAAGTCAACGGCGGCGGCAACCATCAGGAATGCCTGGATGTGGGCTACACCGTGGCGCACTCGCCGCTGATCAAGACCGCGCTGTTTGCTTCGGACCCGAACTGGGGCCGTATCCTCGCGGCTGTCGGCCGTGCCGGCGTGCCGGACCTGGACGTGAGCAAAATCGACGTGTTCCTGGGTGACGTGTGCATCGCCAGCCGTGGCGCCCGCGCCGAAACCTACACCGAAGCCCAGGGCTCGGCGGTGATGCAGCAGGAAGAAATCACCATCCGTATCGAACTGGGTCGTGGTGACTGCAGCGAAACCATCTGGACCACCGACCTGTCCCACGAGTACGTGAAGATCAACGCGGAATACCGTACCTGATACCAAGAGGAAACTGGCGGTGAAACGAGTACATGTAGCTGCAGCGGTGATCCGCGGTGTCGATGGCAGGATCCTGCTGGCGCGCCGTGCCGATACTCAGCATCAAGGCGGCCTCTGGGAATTTCCCGGCGGCAAGGTGGAGGCTGATGAGTCGGTTGTCACGGCCTTGTCCCGTGAATTGCAGGAAGAGCTGGGCATTCAGGTCACCACGGCGCGGCCGCTGATCAAGGTGCAACATGACTATCCGGACAAGCAGGTATTGCTGGATGTCTGGGAAGTCTCGGCTTTTACCGGCGAGCCCCATGGCGCTGAAGGGCAGCCGTTGGCGTGGGTGGCACCGCGGGACCTGGTCAACTATGAATTCCCGGCGGCGAATGCGCCGATTGTCGCCGCGGCACGCTTGCCCGCCGAGTACTTGATCACCCCTGGCGAGCTGGAGACCCCGACGCTGTTGCGCGGTATCCAGAAGGCTATTGCCGGTGGCATCAAGCTGGTTCAACTGCGTGCTCCTAACGGTTACGACCCCAAATACCGCGACCTGGCGGTAGATGCGGTGGGCCTGTGCGCCGGCAAGGCGCAACTGATGCTCAAGGGGCCGTTCGAGTGGCTGGGGGATTTCCCTGCTGCGGGATGGCATATGACCTCGGCGCAGTTGCGCAAATACGCGAGCAAGGGCCGACCGCTGCCCAAAGACCGCTGGTTGGCGGCGTCTTGCCACAACGCGGAAGAACTGGCGCTGGCAGAGTTGATGGACGTGGATTTTGTCACCCTGTCGCCGGTGCAACCGACTCAGACCCATCCGGATGCGCAGCCGTTGGGTTGGGAACAGGCGGCTGAGTTGATCGCCGGGTTCAGCAAGCCGGTGTTTCTGTTGGGCGGGGTTGGGCCGGCGCAGCGGGAGCAAGCTTGGGAGGCTGGTGCGCAAGGAGTGGCAGGTATTCGGGCGTTCTGGCCGCAGGTGTGATGAGCGTTCCCACGCTCTGCTGATCGTGCTGATCGTTCCCACGCTCTGCGTGGGAATGCCTCCTGCGACGCTCTGCGTCACGCTTTGGGACGCGGAGCGTCCGTTGATGCATTCCCACGCAAAGCGTGGGAACGATCTGCTCAGTGTGGCTTGGCCGCCGCCTGCCACAACACTTCCGCAACACCTTGGCGTTTGGCAATCACCCTGGCCGCAACAAACAGCAAATCCGACAACCGATTGATATACGCCAGCCCCACACCCTCCAACGGCTCCACGGCATTGAGGTGCTGACAGCGGCGCTCGGCGCTGCGCGCCAGGCTGCGGCACACATGGGCCTGGGCGATCAAGGCTGAGCCGCCGGGCAGAATGAAGTTCTCCAGCGGTCCAACCTCTTCATTCCAACGATCAATCGCTGCTTCCAGTCGATCCACTTCCGCCGCATTCAGCGCCTTGTACACCGGCATGGCCAGCTCACCGCCCAAGTCAAACAGACGGTGCTGGCAAGGGGTGAGCACTTCAATCACATCCTTCAACGCCGGATGCTTGCCGCTTTGTTCTTCAAGGTTGGCCAGCAGCAGGCCCAACTGGCTGTTCAGCGTATCCACCTCGCCAATCGCTTCCACGCGTGGATGGTCCTTGGGCACGCGGCGGCCGTCGCCGAGGCCGGTTTCGCCTTTGTCGCCGGTACGGGTGTAGATCTTCGACAGGCGAAAGCCCATGGTCAGTGCTCCAGTTGGGTAAATTCAGTGGGGGGCAATTGGCTGCCGGCCAGAGGCAGGCGCAAGGTAAAGCAGGTGCCCTGGCCCAGGGTGGAATGCACTTCCATCTGGCCCTTGTGGTTGTTGGTGATGATGAAATACGACACCGACAGGCCTAGCCCGGTGCCCTGGCCGATTTCCTTGGTAGTAAAGAAGGGTTCGAACGTACGTTTGCGCACGTTTTCGCTCATGCCGATGCCGTTGTCTTCCACCTGGATTTCGGCCCACGGCGGGTTGAGGCGGGTGCGCAGAATAATGCGCCCAGGTTCGCTGTCGTCTTCCCGCAGGTGAATGGCCTGGGCAGCGTTCTTCAACAGGTTGAGCAGCACTTGCTCCAGCTCGTTGGCGGTGCCGGGTACCGGGCCCAGTTGCGGATCGAACTGGCGGATGATCGCCTGGCCCTTGAAATCGAAACCGATGGTCAGGTCGAAGTCGTTGCCGGCGATTTCCACGGCCTGGTCAATCAGCGCCGGCAAATCGCAGGGTGCCATCTGGCGATTGCTGCGGCGGCTGAAGCTGAGCATGTGGGTGACGATTTTCGCGGCACGTGCGCCGGCCTGCTGAATGCCGTCGAGCAGTTGCGGGACTTCGCGGCCTTGCAGGTAACGGTTGACCGTCTCCAGCTCGATGCCCACCTGCTCGGCAAGCTCCAGGTTCTTGGGCAGCTCGGGCGACAGGCGCCGGCGAATGTTCTGCACGTTATGCAGGATCGCGCCCAGCGGGTTGTTGATCTCATGGGCCATACCCGCCGCCAGGCCGCCCACGGAGAGCATTTTTTCCGATTGCACCATCATTTCTTCCAGGGACAGGCGCTGGGTGATGTCGTCGATTCGGATCACCACACCGCGCCCGGCGCCGCCCATCAACGGGTAAAACGTCAGCGCATAATGCTTGGGCTCGTCGTCCTTGATCCAGGTGACTCGCTCGATCCGCTCCACCGTGTGTTGCTCCACGGTGGCCTTGATCTGCGGCAGGTACGGCTTGAGCGGCTGGAAGGCCAGGAATACCGGTTGGTTCAGGGCTTCGTCCAGGCGCGTACCGGATAGGGCGGTGGCTTCCTGGTTCCACTGGGTGACGTAAAGTTGTTCATCCAGGGCGATCAGCGCCGAGGGCATCGAGTCGATGATGCTGTTCAGGTAGTTCTGGAAGCCCGTGAGCTTTTTCTCGATCTTGCTGCGCACCTGGACTTCCAGTTCCAGCTTGCGGTTGGTATGCCGGGTTTCTTCGGCCAAACCCTGGGCCTGGTCATACGCAGCCTGGGAATCGTCGCGCGCACGTTTAAGTTGCTGCTCACGGGCTTCGATGCGCGACAACATGGTGTTGAAGGCTTCAGCCAGGCTGCCGATTTCGTCACGGTTGCCACGCCCGGCGCGTAACGCGTAGTTTTCCTCGCGGGTCACCTGGCGGGACAGCTCTTCAAGCTCATGAATCGGTCGGGTGATCAGGCGTTTGATCTGCCGGGCGATGACCAGCCACAACAACACGCTGAAAATCAGGATACCCAGGCTCGCGGTCAGTGTGCCGGTATAGAACGCCACCGGCAACTCACTGCTGGCCACTAGCAACAAATGCCCTGAAGGCTGGTTGCCGCGGGGTAGGGTGATGACCTGGTTGCTGCGAAATTCGGTGAGGCGCCAGGCTTCGATATGCCGGTAGTGGTCCGGCAGGTGCAGGCGGTCGCCGTGCTGCATCTGCGCCAGGCGGTTGCCTTCGCCGTCGTACAGGGCGGCGGCGCGCAACGGTGAATAGCTGGTCAGCTCATTGAGCAGCGCCTCGGCCTTGGTCGGAGACTCAAGGGCCTCGGCGGCGAGCGCGGGGTTGGACACCAGTCGACCAATGGACTGCAAGGCCTGGGGGGCCATGCTTTCCTGGGAGATCCAGTAGGCAGCGCTAATAAACGTCAGATTGGCCACCAGTAATACGGTGGTCAATAACACCAGCAGGGCGGCCAGCAGTTTCTGCCCTACCGGTAGATTTTCAAGACGCTGGCGCAGTGGCATCAGGGGGTTCCCAGGTGATAGACAGGTAGGCAGGGTAGCGCGTGCCTCAGTCGCTGGCCAATCCGCGTGCGCGCAAATGCTCGACCAGGCGCGCTTGCAACTGTTGCAGATGCGGCAACACCAATTGATGGCGGGCGGCCGCCTGGCAGGCATAGCCCAGCAGGTAGCTGATCTCGGTACGCCGTGCGTTGGCCACGTCCTGGTACATGGACGAATAATTGGCCGCAGTGGCCTGGATCACCCGCTGCACTTCGCTGTGCAGGTCTTGTGCGGCGGCGGGCTGGCCGCAGCATTCGAGCAGCTCGGCCAGTTCAGCGCACAAGGTCGCCACTTCACACGCGTGGGCTTGCAAGCCGCCGTTGCGGCACTGGTAAAGCACCGTCAGGGGATTGATAGCGCAATTGAGCGCCAGCTTGCGCCACAGGCGCGTGAGAATATCGCTGGCCCAATCGTGGGGAATGCCGGCTGCTTGCAGGTCGTCCAGCCACAGCGGCGGCGTGGGGTGGCTCGCATCCCCCAGCCAGGTGTAGCCATGGCCGGCAAATACCACCCGCCAGTCGCCTTCGCGAAACGCGCCTTCGGTGCTCGAGGCAAAGATACAACGGGCCGACGGCACTTGTGCGGCCACTGCGTCCTGGCTGCCGAGGCCGTTTTGCAGCAGGATCAGTTCGGCGTCGGGCGCCAGTCGAGGTTGCAACTGGGCAATGGCGCTTTGGGCATCGTAGGCTTTGCACGCGACGAGCAGGCGATGAATCAGCTCTGGGCTGTCAGACGTTTCACCGACTACCGGGTAAGTCTGTTCTACACCCTGCTCGACCAGGGTCAGCCCCTGGCCGGCTCGATAGTCGGCCAGGCGCGCCTCATTGCGCAGGATCAGCCTGACGGGCACGCCCGCGCGCGCCAGCCGTGCGGCCCAGAGGGTGCCCAGGCTGCCGGCGCCAAGAATATGCCAGGGGGTCGACATCAGTGTGTACTCCATAAGCTCGCCAGCGGTGAACGGCGCGAAAGAACCGCTATAATGCCCCGGCATTTTAGCTCGGGCGCGCTCCATCTCTACTGAGCCCGCCCCTTATATTGGAGAAATCACATGCCTTCGTTCGACGTGGTATCTGAACTGGACAAACACGAAGTCACCAACGCCGTCGA
This sequence comes from Pseudomonas sp. KT_2_4, assembly GCF_041410225.1. Classification (NCBI taxonomy): domain Bacteria; kingdom Pseudomonadati; phylum Pseudomonadota; class Gammaproteobacteria; order Pseudomonadales; family Pseudomonadaceae; genus Pseudomonas; species Pseudomonas sp. KT_2_4. The sequence continues at coordinate 2,537,220 of NZ_CP166962.1, read as the reverse complement.
GAACGCCGTCAAGGAACTGGACCGTCGCTATGATTTGAAAGGCAAGGGCAGCTTCGAATTCAAGGAAAAGGAACTGACCGTCAACCTGACCGCTGAAGCCGATTTCCAGCTGGAAGCGATGATCGAGATCCTCAAGCTGGCCCTGGTCAAGCGCAAGATCGACGTGCAATGTCTGGAAGTCAAAGATGCCTACGCCTCCGGCAAGCTGATGAAGCAGGAAGCCGTGCTCAAGGAAGGCATCGACAAAGAGCTGGCCAAGAAGATCGTGGCGCATATCAAGGACGCCAAGCTCAAAGTCCAGGCCGCCATCCAGGGCGAGCAGGTTCGCGTCACCGGCAAGAAGCGTGATGACCTGCAAGAGGCTATCGCAGCTCTGCGCGCCAAGACTTTCGACATGCCGCTGCAGTTCAATAACTTCCGCGACTGATGGCACTTTGGGGAACCTGTGGGCACTTTTGACGTCCCACGCCCCAGCATCAGTGCCTACAATTGAGCCCTTCGGGGCTCAATTGCGTTTTCAGGCAGTCAATACAGCCTTATCGCCGCACAACAGGAGAAAGTAGATGGATTTGAACGCTGAAATGGATCACCTGATCAAGACCTCCCAGTCTTGGCTCCCCATGATCATGGAATACGGCAGCCGCGTATTGCTGGCGTTGGTCACCCTGGCCATCGGCTGGTGGCTGATCAACGTCTTGACTCACCGCGTGGGCCGTCTGCTGGCCATGCGTAACGCAGACTTGGCACTGCAACACTTCATCACCAGCCTTGCGAACATCGCGCTCAAAGTCATGCTGGTGGTCAACGTGGCCTCGATGATCGGTGTGGCAACCACCTCGTTCGTTGCGGCGATCGGTGCCGCTACCCTGGCTATCGGCCTGGCCTTGCAAGGCAGCCTGGCGAACTTTGCCGGCGGCGTGTTGATTCTGTTGTTCCGCCCGTTCCGTATCGGTGACTGGATCGAAGCCCAGGGTACCTCGGGTACCGTCGACAGCATCCAGATCTTCCACACGGTGCTGCGTACCGGCGACAACAAGACGGTGATCATTCCCAACGGCAGCCTGTCCAACGGCCTTATCACCAACACCAACCGCCAGCCGACCCGCAAGGTCGTGTTTGACGTGGGTGTGGACTATGAGGCGGACCTGCAAAAGGCCCGTGAAGTATTGCTGGCTCTGGCCGAAGACCCGCGTGTACTGAAGGACCCTGCCGCCGTGGCGGTGGTGTCGACCTTGGGCGACAGTTCCATCACCGTCTCCCTGCGTTGCTGGACCAACACTCCGGATTATTGGGACGTGATGTTTATGCTCAATGAACTGGCGCGTGACCGTTTGAAAGCGGCCGGGATTGATATTCCGTTTCCGCAACGGGTTATTCGGGTGATGCAGGAAAGTGCGCCGAAGTAACTTGGCGCGATGCTATCGAAGTTGGCCGAAAGGTCAGCTTTGAAAAAACTAGTTACTTAGCTTGCTAGTTGTTTTGTTGGTTGAAGTAAAACTGCAATAAAAAAGCCGCTCCCTGTTTAAACAGAGGAGCGGCTTTTTGTTTAAGGCCGAGGCCTCAAGTCATCGTTGTAATTGAACCGGCAATTACAAGATGTTCAGCGGGTAGTTGGCGATCAGACGCAGCTCGTCGATCGACGGCGAACCGTAGTACACGCCATCACCGGAACGGTAAGTCGCTTGACGCAGGCGCAGGCTCAGGTTTTTCGCCGGGCCGCTCTGGATCACGTACTTGGCTTCGATGTCGCGTTCCCACTCTTTGCCGTTCGAGGTGGTGCCGGTGTTGGCGCCGCTACCGGTGACGTAACGGGTCATGAAGCTCAGGCCCGGAATGCCAAAGGTCGCCATGTTGATGTCATAACGCGCCTGGTAGGACTTTTCGCCTTCGGCGTTGAAGTCGGAACGGGCGATGGAGTTGGCCAGGAACACAGTGCCGCCGCCGTCTACGCCGTAACCGTAGTCGCCGTCACCGGTGACTTTCTGGGCTGCCAGGGTGAAGGTGTGAGCACCGATGGTGTACGCACCCTGCAAGCTGAAGGCGCGGTTGTCGAGCTTGGTCACGCCATCTTTCTCTGCGCGTTGCAGGCCGGCGCCGTCGCTCTTGGTGTCGTAGATGTTGAAGTCCAGGGCGAACGACTGATCATCGCTCAGGGCGTGGGTCCAGTTCAGGTTGCTGTAGTACTTGCGGAAGTAATCTTCGGTTTTCGCGTAGTACAGGCTGCCGGTGACTTCTGGAGTGAAGGCATACACACCGCCGACAAAGTCGGTTTTGGTCAGGCCCAGGCTGTCGTGGTAGGTCTGGTTCTGCGCGACGCTGGAAGTGAAGTGACCGCCTTCAAGCTTCAGGCCCTTGATTTCGTTGCTGGTGATGGAGATACCTTGCGGCAGCTCAGGCAGCAGGCGGCTGTCGTCGGAGGCAAACACTGGGGCTGTGGTGTATTGGTCACCGATTTTCAGCACTGTGTTGGAGATGCGGAACTTCACCGCGCCGCCGCCTTTGGAGTAGTCGTCTTGCGAGCGACCATCGGAACCGGTTGGGAACAGGCCGGTGCCGGCGCGGCCCTTGCCGCTGTCGAGCTTGACGCCCATCAGGCCGATCACGTCGACACCGACACCAATGGTGCCCTGGGTGAAGCCAGACTCGTAGAGGGCATTGAAGCCCAGGCCGGTTTCTTCAGCACGGCTTTTACGCTTGCCGTTGACGGTGCTGTAACCGCCCCCTGGCTCATTTCGAAAGTCACGGCTGAAGTACAGCGCGCGAGTATTGATGCTGAACGTGCTGTCTTCAACAAAGCCCTTGGAATCGTCCTGGGCGGACGCCATTGCGAACTGCGAGGTGCCTGCTGAAACAGCCAGGGCGATCATGCTCCACTTCATCACGCGCATCGTGATTTGCTCCTTTGGTTTTAGGAAGAGTACTGCCGTCCCACCTGTATTTTTATCTGGGCGGCTCTTTCTTTTTGTGTCGGCGCAAAGTTAGCTCACGCAGACCCTATTGACGATACTTACTCAACTATCCTTTCAGCTTCTTTACGAGGCTGTCGTAAATCGCTAGATCCATGTCGCAAATTCACAGCCCAAAATGTATCCAGGCTGACAACTTCAATGCTGTTTTCAGACTTCTTTCAAAGTTTGAACACTTCCCTGATACACATTGAAACGCCACTGTTTTTATCGCGAAACACCTGTGTCCAGACGGGTGCCGTTGCCGACGATATGGAGGTGAATGCAACAAGCGTGCTCAAACCGCTGACCGAATGTCATTTTTTCGTGAAAAGTGTGATGAACCTGTAAAAACCGCATAAGCACGGGGGGTTTACGCCATTTGGGTTGGGCTTGACGCCAGGGTGTTACCCCGGTTCGGTGGTACCTGAATGCTGTACCTGGGTAAAACGTTACCGGTTGACCCTTATCAGTGGGTAATCGGCGGATCCCTTTGAGGCACAGGTGGGTCATTTTGGTGCATCCCGTTGAGGCCCGGCCTAGCGTTGCTCTCTTGAGTTACTGCCTCTAAAGGGTGCATTTTTTTGCCCGGCTGCCTCAAGGCCGCCAGCATTGCCCGTGAAGCCTTGGGCATTCGAAGGTATGCTGGGCACCTGTTACCGACCTGCCGAACGGAGTGCCACGTGTTCGCCTTAGATCAACGCCTGCAACAAGATACCTTGGCCATTGGGGACTTCCCGCTCTGTCGCCTGCTGCTGTCCAATGACGCCAATTACCCCTGGTTCATTCTGGTGCCACGCATCGACGGTATCAGCGAAGTGTTTCAACTGGATGTCGCCGATCAACAAACCTTGTGGCAAGAAACGACAGCCTTGGCGCAGTTGCTCAACGAGGGCTTGGCGGCCGACAAAATGAACATCGGCGCGTTGGGTAACGTGGTCAGCCAGTTGCATGTGCATGTGATTGTGCGCAAGCGCGACGACGCCGCCTGGCCAGCCCCCGTGTGGGGCAAGCACCCGGCCCAGCCCTATACCGAAGAGCAGGTGGCCGCGATTCGCAGCCGATTGCGTGAGCTATTGCCTGCCGACTTCATCTTTACCCAGGACTGAACCATGGACCTGCAAGAACGCGTCACCGACCTGGAAAGCCGCCTGGCCTTCCAGGACGACACCATTGAAACCCTCAATGACATTCTGGTCACCCAGCAGCGGGCCGTCGAACGCCTGCAATTGCAGATGACTGCACTGCTCAAGCGCCAGGAAGAAATGGGCGGGCAATTCGAGTCATCCGAAGAAGAAGCGCCGCCGCCCCACTATTGACTGCGCACGCAATAAAAAACCGCGACCCAGCCAAGGCTGGATCGCGGTTTTTTTTGCTGCGAAAGCTGGGGAATCAGCGACGCGGCAGGGCAGCGATGACGTCTTCGGCTTGCAGGCCCTTGTCACGGTTCATCACCGAGAATTCCACGCGCTGGCCTTCGACCAGTACGCGATGGCCTTCGCCACGAATGGCTCGGAAGTGGACGAAGATATCGTCGCCCGAATCGCGGGAAATGAAGCCGAAGCCCTTGGAGGTGTTGAACCACTTGACGGTCCCGGTATCCCGGTTAGTCATGTCATAGTTTTGCGACGCGGCCGCTGGAGACGAGCGGTAGAAGCTGATGGCCAGGTGAAGAACGATGGCGACCACAGCAATCACCAGGCTGAGCAGGATGGCCGGATGGCCCCCGACTTCAGGCATGGGCGCCAGGAGGGTAAGGGTTTGTACGACAACAGTCAGCACCAGCAGCGCACTGACCAGGTTTTGCAGTTGATGACGCGTGCCTTTGTTCCAGTAAGGGATTACCGGTGCGAGCGTCAGGTTAAGAAGGCCGAACAAGGCCAGGTACAGGGCGTCGTGTTGTTCCAGGTAGGGCAGGCTTTCAGGCTGCAGGCTCGGAATAAAGGACAGCAGCAACGCTGCAACGCCCGTTAGCAGGTGGACGATTTTCAACATTTTGGTTAACTCACGTTAAGACGGATCACAAGGAAGAGCTGACTGGCACGGTTCGCTTCTGAACAATGGGAGGCGTTGAGCACGTGCGCGGGTATCAGCCTATGTGACGTGCCGCAGGAATAAACGGCAGCCACACCGCGTCTATTTAACAGCAAAGGCTGTGCCTACTCAAATCAAGCATTTCGGGGTGTTGCCACGGTCACGGCATTTCTGCGTCAAACGCTTGTCCTAGACAGGTGCGGGATTTTTTCAGTGGCAGCCAAGACCCTTCCTACAGGTAAACAGGCTTGCCAACTCAGATCTCGCAGGCGGTGCGGGGCGATTTGCCGCATGCCGTCCGAGTGTGTCGGGCTGCACGTGGCGCACTCTCTTGCTAGAGTGGAGCTGCACCTGATCAATGAATGCTCGTCAATTGAAGGGGAAACACATGGCAATCGATATTGGTATCAGTGAAGAAGACCGTAAATCCATCGTCGACGGACTTTCCCGCCTGCTCTCCGATACCTATGTTCTGTATCTGAAGACCCACAATTTCCATTGGAACGTCACAGGCCCCATGTTTCGTACACTGCACCTGATGTTCGAAGAGCAGTACAACGAGCTGGCGCTGGCAGTGGACTCCATTGCTGAGCGTATCCGTGCCCTGGGCTTCCCGGCGCCGGGTGCCTATTCGATTTACGCCCGCCTGTCTTCCATCAAGGAAGAAGAGGGTGTGCCGAGCGCCGAAGAGATGATCAAGCAGTTGGTCGCCGGCCAGGAAGCAGTCACGCGTACCGCGCGGGGCATCTTCCCATTGCTCGACAAAGTCAGTGATGAGCCGACGGCGGACCTCTTGACCCAGCGTATGCAGGTTCACGAGAAAACCGCGTGGATGCTGCGCTCCCTGCTTGAAAACCAGTAATCGTCGAACCCTGGCGGCGCCTTTTGGGCGCCGCCTGCTGGTTTCCCTGCGCTTCCTGGCGTTGTCCTACGACTAACAACTCCCCGTCTTCTGGCTGCTCTGTGCTGGCTGCTGTTTTATAGGCCCATCGTCCAATGGGAGAAACCTGTTGGCTGTTGTTTGGCAATGGAGTGTCAGCTGTATGTCACGTGGAGTGGGTAAGGGAGTGATGGAAACCTGTGGTTTTCACAAGATAAAGGTCGACCCTTTTGCCAAGGGTTTTGATATGGGGCTGGCCAAGCCGCTGTCCCGGTCGGTCAGGCTCAATGGGTTTTCTACCTGCCTGCGGCTTGAACAGATCTATTGGAACATCCTGACGGAAATCGCCAGGCTCAATACCTGTTCGGTCAGTGCATTGTTGTCCTACGTCGATCGGGAAGTGCATTTGCGTTACGGAGGCGTGAAGAACTTCAGTGGGCTGGTGAGGGTGGTGTGCGTGGTCCATGTGCTCAAAGGCCGGGACGCCCTCACGTCCGCGGACACGCTCGCGCAGTAGTCCGGTGGTCGGTCCGTCATCCCGGCGGGCCGGGCCCTGGGCACAAAGCCGGCTGCGCTGTGTTGATTTACCAGATATAATCCCGCGCTTTGCTGCGCATGCCGGGCTTTAAGCACAGGGCAGGGCGTGGCGCTGTAACGATCTGATCGCCGAGACATCTCCATGCCCATGTACGACTATCAATGCGCTTCCTGTGGTCATCAGTTGGAAGCCATTCAGAAGATCAGCGCCGCGCCGCTGGTCGATTGCCCTGCCTGCCAGGCACCTGAGTTGAAGAAGATGTTGTCCATGCCGGGCTTCCGTCTGAGCGGCAGTGGCTGGTACGAGACCGATTTCAAGACCGGCGCCAAGAAGAACCTGGCGGGCGGCGACAAAGCAGACTGAGTTGAACTCTACGCGCAGGCTCCTGCATTATCCGTCCCCTGCTTTAATGTACGGTGACGAGGCGGGCCTGCCACCGAATTTCGAATTACGAGAAGTGAAACCACGACCATGATGCGCAGCCACTATTGCGGCCAACTGAACGAGACCCTGGAAGGTCAGGAAATCACCCTTTGCGGATGGGTTCACCGTCGCCGCGACCACGGCGGGGTGATCTTCCTCGATATCCGTGACCGTGATGGTCTGGCCCAGGTGGTGTTCGACCCGGACCGCGCCGAGAGTTTTGCAGCCGCCGACCGCGTGCGCAGCGAATATGTCGTCAAGATCACCGGCAAGGTACGCCTGCGTCCGGCCGGTGCCGTGAACAAGAACATGGCGTCCGGCGGCATCGAAGTACTGGGCTATGAGCTGGAAGTGCTGAACGAGTCGGAAACCCCACCGTTCCCACTCAACGAATACTCCGATGTGGGCGAAGAAACCCGCCTGCGCTACCGCTTCCTGGACTTGCGTCGTCCGGAAATGGCCGAGAAGCTGCGCCTGCGTTCGCGCATGACCACCAGCATCCGCCGCTTCCTGGATGAAAACGGCTTCCTGGACGTCGAAACGCCGATCCTCACCCGGGCCACCCCGGAAGGCGCGCGTGACTACCTGGTACCGAGCCGTACCCATGCCGGCAGCTTCTTCGCCTTGCCGCAATCGCCGCAGCTGTTCAAGCAACTGCTGATGGTGGCCGGTTTCGACCGCTACTACCAGATCGCCAAGTGCTTCCGTGACGAAGACCTGCGCGCTGACCGCCAGCCGGAATTCACCCAGATCGACATCGAGACCAGCTTCCTCGATGAAAAAGAGATCATGGGCCTGACCGAGCAGATGATCCGCAACCTGTTCAAGGAAGTGCTGGGCCTGGAGTTCGGCGAATTCCCGCACATGACTTTCGAAGAAGCCATGCGCCGCTACGGTTCCGACAAGCCAGACCTGCGTAACCCGCTGGAACTGGTGGACGTGGCCGACCAGCTCAAGGACGTCGACTTCAAGGTGTTCAGCGGCCCGGCCAACGATCCTAAATGCCGCATCGCCGCCCTGCGTGTGCCTGGCGGCGCGAGCATGCCGCGCAAGCAGATCGACGACTACACCAAGTTCGTCGGCATCTACGGTGCCAAGGGCCTGGCGTACATCAAGGTCAACGAGCGCGCCAACGGCGTCGACGGCCTGCAATCGCCGATCGTGAAAAACATCCCTGAAGCCAACCTGAACACGATCCTTGATCGCGTCGGTGCGGTTGACGGCGACATCGTGTTCTTCGGCGCCGACAAGGCCAAGATCGTCAGCGAGGCCCTGGGCGCGCTGCGTATCAAACTCGGCCACGACCTGAACCTGCTGACCTGCGAGTGGGCGCCGATGTGGGTTGTGGACTTCCCGATGTTCGAAGAGAACGACGACGGCAGCTTCAGCGCCTTGCACCACCCGTTCACCGCACCGAAGTGCTCCCCTCAAGAGCTGGAAGCCAACCCTGCAGGCGCGCTGTCCCGTGCCTACGACATGGTGTTGAACGGTACTGAACTGGGTGGCGGTTCGATCCGTATCCACCGCAAAGAGATGCAGCAAGCGGTCTTCCGCCTGCTGGGCATCAACGAAGCGGAACAGGAAGAGAAATTCGGCTTCCTGCTCGACGCCCTGAAATACGGCGCGCCGCCGCACGGTGGCCTGGCGTTCGGCCTGGACCGTCTGGTGATGCTGATGACCGGCGCCCAGTCGATCCGTGAAGTGATCGCCTTCCCGAAAACCCAGAGCGCTGCGGACGTCATGACCCAGGCGCCGGGTGTGGTGGATGCCAAGGCCTTGCGCGAGCTGCACATCCGCCTGCGCGAGACGCCGAAGGCTGAGTAAGGCTGCAGCGTGAAAGCGCGATAAGGTTGTACGCAGTCAAAAAGGCGCATCTTCGGATGCGCCTTTGCGTTTAAAAGAGGGAAATCTCGCCTGGGGCGGGATTGATAAGGTTTCTAGAGAATTCGGAGTTGTGTTATGGCTGGCCATTCCAAGTGGGCGAACATCAAGCACCGCAAAGAGCGTCAGGATGCCAAGAAGGGCAAGATCTTCACCAAGTGGATTCGCGAACTGACCGTCGCGGCCCGCCAGGGTGGCGGTGACCCGGGCTCTAACCCGCGTCTGCGCCTGGCGCTGGACAAGGCGCTGGGCGCCAACATGAGCCGCGACATCATCGACCGCGCCGTGGCCCGTGGTGCTGGTGCGGCCGACACCGACGATATGGTCGAGCTGACCTATGAAGGCTACGGCCCGGGCGGCGTGGCGGTGATGGTCGAATGCATGACCGACAACCGCAACCGTACCGCGGCAGCCGTACGTCATGCGTTCAGCAAGTGCGGCGGCAACCTCGGCACGGATGGTTCGGTGGCCTACCTGTTCGAGCGCAAGGGGCAGATCACCTTCGCACCGGGCACCGATGAAGACGCGCTGATGGAAGCCGCAATGGAAGCGGATGCCGATGACGTCGTGACCAACGAAGACGGCTCCATCGACGTGTTTACCTCGTTCGCCAGCTTCTACGCCGTGCGCAACGCCCTGGAAGCCGCTGGTTTCAACGGCACCGACGCAGAAATCGTGATGCTGCCGACCACCAGTGCCGAACTGGACCTGGACGGTGCGCAGAAGGTGCTGAAGCTGCTGGACATGCTTGAAGACCTGGATGATGTGCAGAATGTGTATTCGAATGCCGACATCCCTGAGTCTGTGGCCGAACAGCTCACTTAAGAACGATGAATAGCCACTGTGGGAGCTGGCTTGCCTGCGATAGCATCACCTCGACTTGACAGAAGCACCGAGGTGCACGCATCGCAGGCAAGCCAGCTCCCACAGGGGTTCTATGCTGTTACACAAATGTGTGCCTGGCACATACCTTTGTAAATCCAACCCGCAGGCGTTATGACTTTAATCCTAGGTATCGACCCCGGTTCGCGCATCACCGGATTTGGCGTGGTGCAGCAGACCCCACGTGGCTGTGTGTACGTCGCCTCGGGCTGCATCCGCACTGGCGCAGGGGAATTGGCCGAGCGGCTGCAGATCGTCTATCGCGGCGTGCGTGAAGTCATCCAGACCTACGGCCCGGTCACCATGGGCATCGAAAAAGTCTTCATGGCCAAGAATGCCGACTCGGCGTTGAAGCTTGGCCAAGCCCGTGGCGCCGCCATCGTGGCGGGTGCCGAGGAGGGCATGGAGATCGCTGAATACACCGCGACCCAGGTCAAGCAGGCCGTGGTCGGTACCGGTGGTGCCAACAAGGAGCAGGTGCAGATGATGGTCATGCACATGCTCAAGCTCACGTCAAAGCCACAGATCGACGCCTCGGATGCCCTGGCCATCGCCATTTGCCATGCCCATACCCGCTCCAGCCTGTTGCCTCACGGCTTGGGCGCAGCACGTAGTCGTGGCGGGCGCCTGCGTCTCTGATAGCATCAGCGCAATCGTTATTTTTGCGGTCAGGCTCCGATCTGACCCCCCAGCTTTAAGGATCTGAACCGTGATTGGACGCTTGCGCGGCACCCTGGCTGAGAAACAGCCGCCGCACCTGATTCTGGATGTGAATGGGTTGGGTTATGAGCTGGAAGTGCCCATGACCACCTTGTATCGCCTGCCGTCGGTCGGCGAGCCGATAACCTTGCACACGCATTTAGTGGTGCGCGAAGACGCGCAACTACTCTATGGTTTCATCGGCAAGCGCGACCGCGATTTCTTCCGCGAGCTGATTCGTCTCAATGGCGTGGGGCCCAAATTGGCCCTGGCCTTGATGTCGAGCCTGGAAGTGGATGAGTTGGTGCGTGCTGTATCGGCCCAGGATACCTCGGCCCTGACCAAGGTGCCGGGCGTCGGCAAGAAAACTGCCGAGCGCTTGCTGGTCGAGCTCAAGGACCGCTTCAAAGCCTGGGAGGTGGTACCGAGCATGTTCGCCCTGGTACCGAACCAGCCGGATATGCCGGCGGCCCAGGTCGCCAGCGCCGAAAGCGATGCGGTCAATGCGCTGATCTCCCTGGGCTACAAGCCTCAGGAAGCCAGCAAGGCCGTATCGGCCATCAAGGACAAGAACCTGAGCGCTGAAGACATGATTCGCCGTGCCCTGAAGGGAATGATTTAAGTGATTGAAGCCGATCGTCTGATCGCGGCCACCGGCCCGCGTGACCGTGAAGAAGTCCAGGACCGGGCCATCCGCCCGCTGAGCCTGGCCGAATACATCGGCCAGCCCACCGTGCGCGAACAGATGGAGTTGTTTATCCAGGCCGCGCGCGGGCGCAGTGAGTCCCTGGACCACACCTTGATCTTCGGCCCGCCCGGGTTGGGCAAGACCACCCTGGCCAATATCATCGCCCAGGAAATGGGCGTGTCGATCAAGTCCACCTCCGGCCCCGTGCTGGAGCGTCCTGGAGACCTGGCGGCGCTGCTGACCAATCTTGAACCCCATGACGTACTGTTTATCGACGAGATCCATCGGTTATCACCGATTGTCGAGGAAGTGCTGTACCCGGCGATGGAAGACTTCCAGCTTGACATCATGATCGGTGAAGGCCCTGCGGCCCGCTCGATCAAGCTCGACCTGCCGCCATTCACCCTGGTGGGCGCGACCACCCGTGCGGGCATGCTGACCAACCCGCTGCGAGACCGTTTCGGCATTGTTCAACGTCTAGAGTTCTATAGCACCGCCGATCTGGCGACCATTGTCAGCCGGTCGGCGAGTATCCTCGGCTTGCCCCTGGACCCGGAAGGCGCCTTTGAAATCGCTCGACGCGCTCGCGGTACGCCACGAATTGCCAACCGTTTGCTGCGCCGCGTGCGAGACTTTGCCGAGGTGCGTGCCAAGGGCCACATCACCAAGGCCGTGGCGGACCTTGCCTTGAACCTGCTGGATGTGGACGAACATGGTTTTGATCACCAGGATCGACGCCTACTTTTGACCATGATCGAGAAATTCGACGGTGGCCCGGTGGGCGTGGACAGCCTGGCCGCAGCCATCAGCGAAGAGCGCCATACCATTGAGGATGTGCTGGAACCGTACCTGATTCAGCAGGGCTACATCATGCGAACCCCGCGGGGCAGGGTGGTGACGCGTCATGCTTACCTGCACTTTGGGCTAAACATTCCGTCACGATTGGGAGAGATGCCCGTGGTAGACGAATTCCTCGATGCGGTAGACGATTAAAAAGCTTACGCCGGACGATTTATCTGAGCTTTGTGCTGTCCCAGTGTCTGGCGTCGTCATTTGATTCACTGCAAAAGCGTTCAGGAATGAAAAAACAGTTGCCCAGCCAATTGGCAACCTGAGGAGTAAGCACTAGAGTATGCGCGCGCAAAACGGGGATCAGTCGTTCGCACATCGCTGTCGCGTTTATTACGAGGACACCGATGCCGGCGGCATCGTTTATTACGTCAATTACCTGAAATTCATGGAACGGGCTCGAACCGAGCGGCTGCGGGAGTTGGGTTTTGCCCAGTCCGAGCTTGTAGGCGAGGACCTGTTATTCGTCGTGCATTCCAGCGAGGCGCGGTATTACGCGCCGGCGCGACTGGACGATGAGTTGCTGGTCAGCGCTGAAGTCATCGAATTGAACCGTGCCAGCCTGCGTTTCAAACAGCAGGTCAGGCGGGCCACGGATGCAACGCTGCTCTGTGAGGGGCAGTTCCTGGTGGCGTGTGTGCGCACCAACAGCTTGAAACCTCGGGCCATTCCCGAAACTCTACGCGCGGCCTTTGCCGCCGTGAGCGGCGCGGGTCAACAATCAAAGCAGGAGATTTAGCGTGGAACCTACCGTCGTCGACCATTCCTCCATGTGGAGCCTGGTCAGCAATGCCAGTGTCGTGGTTCAACTGGTCATGCTGACACTGGTAGCCGCATCGGTTACCTCTTGGGTCATGATTTTTCAGCGCAGCAACATGTTGCGCGCCGGTCGACGTGCCCTGGAGAGCTTTGAAGAGCGCTTCTGGTCGGGTATCGACCTGTCCAAACTGTACCGCCAGGCCGGCAGCAACCCGGACCCGGATTCGGGCGTCGAGCAGATCTTCCGTGCCGGCTTCAAGGAGTTCTCGCGCCTGCGCCAGCAGCCGGGTGTCGATCCTGAAGCGGTGATGGAAGGTGTGGCCCGTGCCATGCGCGTGGCCATCTCCCGCGAAGAAGAGAAACTTGAGCAGGGCCTGCCGTTCCTCGCCACCGTGGGTTCCGTCAGCCCGTATATCGGCCTGTTCGGTACCGTGTGGGGGATCATGAACTCCTTCCGCGGCCTGGCCCAGGCGCAGCAAGCCACACTGGCCACCGTGGCCCCGGGTATTGCCGAAGCCCTGATCGCCACCGCGATCGGCCTGTTCGCCGCTATCCCCGCAGTAATCGCCTACAACCGTTTCGCCGCAACCAGCGAAACCTTGATCGGCCGTTACTACACCTTCGCCGATGAATTCCAGGCGATCCTGCACCGTAAAGTGCACACCAGCGAAGAATAAGCAGGTAATTCCCAATGGCTTTAATCGCTCGAGCTCGCAAAAAGCGCAAGCCGGTCGCCGAGATGAACGTAGTGCCTTACATCGACGTGATGCTGGTGCTGCTGGTGATCTTCATGGTGACCGCGCCGATGCTCAACCAGGGCGTGAAGGTTGATCTGCCCAAGGTTTCCAGTGAAGCCTTGCCGCAGGACAACAACACTCAGGTCCTGACCATTTCGATCAAGGCTGACAAGACCTATTACTGGAACCTTGGCAGCGAAGTCGACACGCAAAAGCAGCAGGACAAGGCCCTGACGTTGCCGGCCATGACCGATGCTGTGACCAAGATCATTCGCTCCGGCAACGAAGGCGGCAAGCACACCCAGGTGTTTATCCGGGGTGACAAATCGGTCGACTACGGCTCCGTCATGGGCGCCATGGGCGGGCTGCAGAAGGCCGGCGTCGGTAACGTTGGCTTGATTACCGAGGCGCCCTGATGCAGCAACAGCGAGAGCCGTCCGCCTCGGAAAGCTACTTCTGGCCTGGCGTGTGGGCAATAGCCCTGCACGTCCTGGTGTTCGGCATGCTGTTTGTCAGCTTTGCCATGACTCCGGACCTGCCGCCAGCCAAGCCGATCGTGCAGGCGACCCTGTATCAGCTGAAATCGAAAAGTCAGGCCACCACCCAGACCAATCAGAAGATTGCGGGTGAGGCCCAGAAGTCGGCTGCGCGCCAGACTGAAGTCGAGCAGATGGAACAGAAGAAGGTCGAGCAGGAAGCGGTGAAGGCTGCTGCGGAACAAAAGAAAGAAGAGGCGGCTCAAAAGGCCGAGGAATCGAAAAAGGCTGACGAAGCCAAGAAGGCCGACGAGGCGAAAAAGGCTGATGAAGCCAAGAAAGCCGAGAAAGCTGCCGAAGCCAAAAAGGCCGAAGAGAAACAATTGGCTGATATAGCCAAGAAGAAATCGGAAGAAGAAGCCAAGAAGGCTGCCGAAGAAGAGGCCAAGAAAAAGGCCGCTGAAGAAGCCAAGAAAAAGATAGTCGAAGACGCGAAGAAGAAAGCCGCCGAAGACGCCAAGAAAAAAGCTGAAGCAGACGAGGCGAAGAAGAAAGTCGCCGACGAAGCGAAGAAGAAAGCTGCCGCCGACGCCTCCAAGAAAAAGGCCCAGGAAGCAGCACGCAAATCCGCCGAAGAGAAAAAGGCCCAGGCCCTGGCAGATTTGCTTTCCGACACGCCGCAGCGTCAGCAAGCCTTGGCCGATGAGCGTGGTGATGAAGTCGCGGGCAGTTTCGACGACCTGATTCGGGCGCGGGCAGCGGAAGGCTGGACACGTCCACCTTCGGCACGTAAAGGCATGACAGTAGTGCTGCAGATCGGCATGTTGCCGGACGGTACGGTGACTTCGGTCAGCGTGGCCAAGTCCAGTGGTGACGGTTCGTTCGACAGTTCGGCGGTTGCCGCGGTCAAGAATATTGGCCGGTTGACCGAGATGCAGGGAATGAAACCAAGTGACTTCGCTCCCTATCGTTCATTCAAGATGACATTCACACCTGAGGATCTAGCCTTGTGAGAAACCTTCTTCGAGGAATGCTTGTCGTTATTTGCTGTATGGCAGGGATAGCGGCGGCGGATGAAAAGAACATCCTGGTTACCAGCGGCAGTGATCGGGCCACACCGATTGCGGTAGTTCCGTTCGGTTGGCAGGGCGGCAGCGTGCTGCCGGACGACATGGCCCAGATCGTCAGCGACGACCTGCGTAACTCCGGTTACTACGCGCCGATTCCAAAAGGCAACATGATCAGCCAGCCAACCCAGGCCAGCGAAGTCATCTTCCGTGACTGGAAGGCCGTCGGTGCCCAGTACCTGATGGTCGGCAGCATCACGCCGGCCGGCGGTCGCCTGCAGATCCAGTACACGTTGTTCAACGTGGCCACCGAGCAGCAGGTGTTGACCGGCAGCGTATCGGGTACCGCCGAGCAACTGCGCGACATGGCCCACTACATCTCGGACCAGTCGTTTGAGAAACTCACCGGTATCAAAGGGGCGTTCTCGACGCGCCTGTTGTACGTCACCGCTGAGCGCTTCTCGGTAGACAACACCCGCTACACCCTGCAGCGCTCGGACTATGACGGTGCACGTGCAGTGACCTTGCTGCAGTCCCGTGAGCCAATCCTGTCGCCGCGCTTCGCGCCGGATGGCAAGCGTATTGCCTACGTATCGTTCGAACAGCGTCGTCCGCGCATCTTCGTGCAGCACATCGATACTGGCCGTCGTGAGCAGATCACCAACTTCGAAGGCCTCAACGGTGCGCCAGCCTGGTCGCCGGATGGTTCGCGCCTGGCTTTCGTGCTGTCCAAGGACGGTAACCCGGATATCTACGTGATGAACATGGCCTCGCGTCAACTCTCGCGTGTGACCAGCGGCCCGGGCATCAACACCGAACCGTTCTGGGGTAAGGATGGTTCGACCATCTACTTCACCTCCGACCGTGGCGGCAAGCCTCAGGTCTACAAGGCAAATGTGAACGGCGGCGGTGCGGAACGTGTGACCTTTATTGGTAACTACAACGCCAACCCCAAGCTTTCGGCCGATGAAAAGACGTTGGTGATGATTCACCGTCAGGATGGTTTCACTAATTTCCGGGTTGCGGCCCAGGATTTGCAGCGCGGAACCGTAAAAATCCTTACAGATACCAACCTTGATGAGTCAGCCACTGTTGCGCCCAACGGCACCATGGTAATCTACGCCACCCGCCAGCAGGGCCGGGGAGTCTTGATGCTCGTGTCCATCAATGGACGCGTAAGGCTCCCACTTCCTACCGCACAAGGCGAAGTCAGAGAACCATCCTGGTCCCCTTACCTGAACTGACGCGGCGCTACAAAAAGAAGTACTTAACACACTGGGGTTCATTAGGAGTTTCACGATGGAAATGCTGAAGTTTGGTAAGTTTGCTGCTCTGGCTCTGGCTCTGTCCGTAGCCGTTGGTTGCTCCTCTAAAGGCGGCGACAATGCCGGTGAAGGCGCAGCTGTTGATCCAAACGCTGGTTACGGCGCCAACACTGGTGCGGTCGACGGCTCCCTGAGCGAAGAAGCTGCTCTGCGCGCAATCACCACTTTCTACTTCGAATACGACAGTTCGGACCTGAAGCCAGAAGCCATGCGCGCTCTGGACGTTCACGCCAAGGACCTGAAAGCTAACGGCGCTCGCGTTGTTCTGGAAGGTAACACTGACGCCCGTGGTACTCGTGAGTACAACATGGCACTGGGCGAGCGTCGTGCGAAAGCCGTTCAGCGCTACCTGGTACTGCAAGGTGTTGCTCCAGGCCAACTGGAACTGGTTTCCTACGGTAAAGAGCGTCCAGTTGCAACTGGCAACGACGAACAGTCGTGGGCTCAGAACCGTCGCGTCGAACTGCGTAAGTAATTCGTCATGCGAACGTGCCGTCGTGCTCTGACTGTATTGGCTCTCAGCTTCGCACCGCTTGCGGTGTGGGCTGCGGTTCCTGTAACGGATAGCAACTCAGGCTATAACAATAGCGGGAGCAGTTATCCGCCAGCAGGTTATGGCACGAACGGCGCCTATGCGGGGGGAGCGGCTACGTCCGCTCCCTCGGCACAGGGCGAGCTGTTCAACCAGCTGCAACGCATGCAGGATCAATTGGCCCAGCAACAAGGCGCCATTGAAGTGCTGCAGAACCAGGTGAACCAGCTCAAGCAAGAAGGCCTGGAGCGTTACCAGGATCTTGATCGTCGTATTGGAGCCGGTGTTGCACCTGCCGCTACTCCTGATAATTCTGCTGCCGGTGGCGCGCCAAGCGCCGCTGCCGGTGGCGCAGCAGCAGGGGCCGCCGCGGCTGCCCCTGCCGCCAGCAGTGAACCGGGTGATCCGGCGAAGGAAAAACTGTATTACGATGCAGCCTTCGACCTGATCAAGGCCAAGGATTTCGATAAGGCCAGTCAGGCCTTCACCGCTTTCCTGCGCAAGTACCCCAACAGCCAGTACGCGGGCAATGCCCAGTACTGGTTGGGTGAGGTCAACCTGGCAAAGGGTGATTTGCAGGGCGCGGGCCAGGCTTTTGCCAAGGTCAGCCAGCTGTACCCCAAGCACGCCAAGGTGCCGGATTCGCTGTACAAACTCGCTGACGTAGAACGCCGCCTGGGTCACACCGACAAGGTCAAAGGCATTCTGCAGCAGGTGGTTGCCCAGTATCCGGGTACCTCCGCGGCGCAGTTGGCCCAGCGGGACCTGCAACGCTTGTAAGCAATGCAGCCCGTTCAGAAGAAACCCGCGCTTGTCGCGGGTTTTTTCGTTAGAATCCACGCCCTTTTATGAAACACGCTTCCTGGGGTTGACGCGTTGGCGCAATCCCTTGAAGTGCCTGACGGAGGCGGACAGCCTGTTTAGCTGTTACGCCCGTGGCGACTATGCAAGACACATTACGTATTACCGAAGTCTTTTACTCGTTGCAGGGTGAAACGCGCACTGCTGGCCTTCCCACCGTATTCGTACGGCTCACCGGCTGCCCATTGCGTTGCCAATACTGCGACAGCGCCTACGCCTTCAGCGGCGGTACCGTGCGCACCCTCGACGACATCCTGGAACAGGTTGCCGGCTACCGGCCGCGCTACGTCTGCGTGACGGGCGGTGAGCCATTGGCGCAACCCAATGCCATCCCATTGCTCAAGCGGCTGTGTGACGCGGGTTACGAGGTCTCACTGGAAACCAGCGGCGCCCTGGACATCTCTGCGGTCGACCCGCGTGTCAGCCGAGTAGTCGACCTCAAGACCCCGGACTCTAAGGAAGCCCACCGCAACCGCTACGAGAACATCGACTTGCTGACGGCCAACGATCAGGTCAAGTTCGTCATCTGTTCTCGCGACGATTACGACTGGGCCACCTCCAAGCTGATCCAGTATGGCCTGGAGCGTCGTGCGGGCGAGGTGCTGTTCTCGCCCAGCCATCACGACCTGAACGCCCGGGAGCTGGCCGACTGGGTAGTGGCGGACAACCTGCCGGTGCGCCTGCAATTGCAGCTGCACAAGTACCTGTGGAACGACGAGCCAGGGCGCTGATCAGGCGGCTGCGAGAGGCGTTCTACCCACCGAATTACCGTTCAAATGCGTTTTTTCTGATTTATTTCAAATAAGGTGTTGAATAATCCTTAGAAATCAGTATTATACGCGCCACCACACAGCGGGTCGTTAGCTCAGTTGGTAGAGCAGTTGGCTTTTAACCAATTGGTCGTAGGTTCGAATCCCACACGACCCACCATTTTTGGCGGTTTAGAAAATCCGGAAGGCCCACGCAAGTGAGGATTTCCGGGTTTTTTTTTGCCTGTTATTTGGCATCACCGACTGGACGGTGAGCCGTCCCTTGCTCAGATTCCCGCTCTCGTCCAAAAAAAAAGTCCTGTCAGTACTTTGAAAGAGCGAACTATAGAAAAGGGCTCAGCTAATCGGCTGATATGAATAAAGAAAAATAAAAAGGACCGACCTTGATTCACGGTGACCTGTCCCGTCCTGTGCGTAACCCACAGGTATCAAATCACGTGTGTTTAGAAATCCCGAGAGCCTCACACCAGTAAGGCTCTCGGTTTTTTTTTGCCGTCAGAAATGTTTTCCCTGGCTCCTTGCCGGTAACTCGTGCTTTTAAGTCTTCGATTGTTGACTTTCATGCCTTTGCGCAATTTTTTTTGGTTTTTTCAGTCTGCTTGGGTTTTTTTTGGTTTTTCTTATTCCACAAACTCAACAACGCAATTTGTATCAAACTATGTTCGTTTAGTATTGGATCCAATCAGTCGGCATCGCCGACGGTGTGTCTGACACAAACAAACTGCTGAAAAAGGAGAAACGCCATGATGCTCAAGGACCCTTCCCGCAAATATCGCCACTTCACCATGGTCAACCTGCCGGATCGCACATGGCCCAGTACTGTCCAGGTTGCCGCTCCTACCTGGTGCAGTGTGGATATGCGCGATGGCAACCAGGCGTTGATCGAGCCGATGAATGCCGAGCGCAAGCGGCGTTTCTTCGATTTGCTGGTGAAGGTCGGTTTCAAGCAGATCGAGGTGGGCTTTCCTGCCGCTTCGCAGACCGACTTTGACTATGTCCGTGAGCTGATTGAAAGCGGTGCGATTCCTGATGATGTGACGATTCAGGTCATGACCCAGGCGCGCAGCCACCTCATCGAGCGCACGTTTGAGGCGTTGAAGGGCGCGCCTCGCGCCATCGTGCATGTTTACAATGCGACGGCGCCGGTGTTCCGGGACGTTGTCTTCAATGTGGACAAGGCGGGCTGCATCGAGATTGCTACCCAGGCAACTCGGGAGATCAAGCAGCACATGGACGCAAACCCCGATACGCAGTGGACGTTCCAGTATTCCCCGGAAACCTTTTGCTTCACCGAGCTGGATTTTGCACTGCAGGTGTGTGAAGCGGTGACAGATACGTTCGGCCCGACCCCGAGTAACAAGATGATCCTGAATCTGCCTACCACTGTGGAGGTGTCTACCGCCAATGTCTTCGCCGACCAGATCGAATGGTTCTGCCGGCACTTCAGTCGCCGGGACAGTGTGGTCATCAGCGTGCATCCGCACAATGATCGGGGCACTGGGGTCTCCACCGCGGAGCAGGCGTGCCTGGCTGGTGCCGAGCGTGTCGAGGGCACGTTGTTCGGTAACGGTGAGCGCACTGGCAACGTAGATATCCTCACGTTGGCGATGAACCTCTACACCAGCGGCATCGATCCGCAGTTGGATTTCTCCGACATCCTGCACGTCCAGCGTGAGGTGGAATTCTGCAATCAGTTGCCGACCCATCCTCGTCACCCTTACGCCGGTGAGTTGGTGTTTACCGCATTCTCCGGCTCGCACCAGGACGCGATCAAGAAAGGCTTTGCGGCGCGCCAGGCCAATCCACAGGGCATGTGGGAAGTACCGTACCTGCCTATCGATCCTGCCGATATGGGCCGTAGCTATGAAGCGGTAATTCGCGTAAACAGCCAGTCGGGCAAGGGGGGCGTGGCCTATCTGTTGGAGCAGCACGGCATTGTGATGCCGCGTCGCTTGCAGATGGAGTTCAGCAGCCTGGTACAACAGGAAGCGGATGGCTCCGGCCAGGAAATCAGTGGCGAGATGATCCTTGCCTGCTTCACCCGGCATTACCTGGAGCAGGGCAAGCCTTACGCGTTACGAGCCCCCAAACTGGTGAGCGAGGGCGATGTGACTTACCTGGAGGCCACCCTTGAACAAGGCACACAGCGCATCGACTTGAGTGGCGAGGGCAACGGCCCGCTTGCGGCGCTGGTCGATGCGTTTGCCCAACGTGGCATTCATTTTGATATCGCCGATTACCACGAACATGCCACCCGTGACGGTGCCCAGGCTGAGGCGTTGGCCTATGTGGAAATTCGCGTGGGCAACCAGTTGCTGTTCGGCGCCGCTCGTGATGGCAGTAGCCTTCTCGCTTCCCTCAAAGCGGTCACCAGTGCGGTCAATCGTGCATCGCGCCTGGGCTTGCTCAGCCTGGTGAATGCTGCGGTGCCGTCCTGAGATGAACGCGCATACCGCATTGGCGGCACTTGCCGGTAATTATGGCCACGGTGACATCGTGGCCTCGCATCGACATGACGAAGGCCAACTGGTCTACGCCATCAACGGTGTGATGCTTGTGTCGGTGGAGGAGACCACCTGGGTGGTACCTTCCGGGCATGCGCTGTGGGTGCCTTCAGGTTTGGAGCATCAGATCCGCATGACCGGCGAAGTGCGCATGCGCACTTTGTTGATCTCGCCGGGAGCGCACCGTCGTTTGACGGAGGAATGCGAGGTCATCAGGGTTTCACCCTTGTTGCGCGAGCTGATTGTGGCTGCGGGCGATGAGCCTGACAGCCAGGCGGCGTCGTTGCGTCATGTGCAGATTGTGGAGCTGATTTTCTCGGAACTTGACCGTGCGCAAAGGGTGCTGGCTCACGTGCCGATACCGGACGAGCCGAGGCTCAAGTCACTGTGTGCGGACTTTATCGACAACCCTTCTCAGGAGTCGAAACTGGAGAGTTGGGCGGTGCAGCTCAATATGAGTTCACGCACCCTGGCTCGGCTGTTCCAGAAAGAGTTGGGCATGAGTTACGGCGAGTGGCGCAAGCGCACGCGGCTGCTGCTCAGCATGCAGCGGCTGGCCAGTGGTGCTTCCATCCTGGAAGTGGCATTGGAGCACGGTTACCAGAGTCCGAGTGCATTTACCGCGATGTTCAAACGCACCATGGGCTACACCCCGAGTAACTGTCGCTTGGTCTGAATCTACCTGGCGATAGCACCACCTCCTTTTCAACATGGCCCCGCCTCCAGGCAGGGCCATGTTTACCTGTGCCTGGTGTATGGAGCCTGCGGCGCAGAGGGCGCGCCGGCACATTGTCCCAATCGAAACGATGGTTGTCTGGAACTCGGGAGATGCGCAACCCGTTGCTCTCTTACCCTGCGTCTCTACTTGGCATTCTGGATTTCTTCGATGGGTTCGCCTTCTCTTTTCCCACGGCATTGCCGTCTTTCGCTGCTTGGCATGGCGGTGGCGTTATTGGCGGGTTGTTCGTCCTGGGTCGCCCATACACCGGCACAGCCACATCCGGAACGCATCAATGCCCTGAGTCACCTGCCCCAAGGTGTCTCGGCCCAAGCGTTACCTGAGCGCTGGTGGCAGTTGTACAACGATCCGCAACTCGACGCGCTGGTGCAAAAGGCCCTGCTGCACAACCGCGACCTGGCGGCGGCCCAGGCCCATGTGCAGGCGATGCTGGCCGGGATCCAGCAGGCCGATGCCGAGCGCTGGCCGTCCACCCAGGCGTCGCTGGGGGCCGCTTATGGCAAGACGGCCGATGACCAGACGCTGGCCAAGGCCACCGATAGCCATGCGCCGTCAGAGTGGGCATTCAACCCAGGCTTCGAGCTGGCTTATCAAGTGGATGTGTGGGGCCAGGTTCAGCGCACCATTGAACGTGCCCACGTGCAAACCGCAGCGGCGCAGGATGCCGAAGACTTGCTGCGCATCACGGTCGTGGCGCAAACCACTCGCGCCTATGTGAATGCCTGCGCCCTGGGCGCGCGTGCCAAGGTCCAGCGCCATTCGTTGGACGTGGTCGCGCATAGCCTGGCGTTGACCGATCGCCAGCGCCAGGCCGGTGTGGTGACAGACCTTGAATACAGCCGCATGCAAGCCCTGCAAGGCGAAACCCAGGCGCTGCTGCCGATGTTGGAGGCGCGTCGACAAGCCGCGCTCTACGAATTGGCCATGCTGACGGGCGTCGCTGATCTTGAACAAGGCTCTGGCGCCGCAACGTGTGAAGTGGTGCCACAACTCAATGCCGAGTTACCGGTGGGCGATGGCTGGCAATTATTGGCACGCCGCCCTGACGTCCGGCAGGCCGAGCGCGCGTTGCAGGCGGCCACGCTGCAAGTGGATATTGTCCAGGCCGACCTGTACCCCAAGGTGACGTTCGGTGCTTCAGTGTCCTCCTCGGCCAACAAACCTCATGAGCTGGGGGACAGCCGTGCGGTGATGTTCGGCATCGGCCCGCTGATTACCTGGCAGTTCCCTAATTGGCAGGCCAACCGCGCGCGAGTCAAGCAGGCACGGGCACTCGAGCAGGTGGAGGTCGCACAGTTCGAGGCCAGCGTCCTCAAGGCCCTCAAGGAGGTGCGCCAGGCCCTGGCGTTGTACGACGGCGAGCGGCAGCGCCACGCGGCCTTGAGCCGGGCGCTGGACAGCAGCCGCCAAGCCTACAAGTTGGCCCAATTCAACTATGACGCAGGTTCTATCAACTTTCTCGACGTGCTGGACAGTGAGCGAGAACTGATCCGCTTGCAGGCCACGCGCGCCGACGCCGATGGCCAGTTACTGCAACGCCAGATCGGCCTGTTCCGTGCCCTTGGCGGCGGTTGGCAGTCCGGCGCCGTCGAAACCCCGGCCGCTGCGCCCACCCATGCGTCCATCCCTTCTTCCGGTACCCAGCCATGAATATCGCCGTTGATGAAAAAACTGCAGTCCAGGACGAGCAGGAGAATGTGCTCGAGCAACTCATGCATGCGCGTAAGCAACGGCGAAAAAGGAACCTGATCCTGCTGGGCGGCGCCGCGCTGTTGATCGCGGCGGTGGTGTTCGGCGTGTATTGGATGACCGTCGGCCGCTACCTGGAGCAGACCGATGATGCGTATGTGCGGGCCGACTGGATTCCCATCAGCCCGAAGGTCTCAGGCTACGTGGCCGAGGTGATGGTAGAGGACGATCAGCCGGTCAAGGCGGGGGATGTGCTGGTGCGCATCGAGGACCGTGACTACCAGGCCCGTTTGGCACAAGCCCGCGCAGAACTGGCCGAGACCCAGGCCTCGGTGGCGGCGCAAGAGGCCAACTTGAAAGTCACTGACAGCCTGATCGCCCAGCAAAAGGCCGGCGTTGCCCAGGCTGAGGCTCACGCCCGCAGTGTGGCCGCTGAATTGCGCCGCGCAAGTCTCGACCAGCGTCGCTACGAAGGTTTGGTGCGCGAACACGCCGCCAGCGCACAGCGTCTGGAAACGGCCGCCGCCAGTTACACCCAGGCCAACGCTGCGGTGGAAATTGCCAAAGCGATGCAGCTGCAACAGGAAACCCGCTTGACCGTGGCCGTCACCCGCCGCCAACTGGCCCAGGCCTCGCTCCAGCAACAGATAGCCCGGCGCAGCCAGGCTGAGGCGCAGTTGAACCTGGCGACGCATGCCCTGGAAGACACCTTGATCCGCTCACCCATTGACGGTGTGGTGGGGCAGCGCAAAGTGCGTACCCGCCAATACGTCGCGCCAGGGTTGCCGCTGCTGGCGGTGGTGCCCTTGCAACAGGCTTACGTCGTGGCCAACTACAAAGAAACCCAATTGCGCGATATGCGTGCCGGCCAACCGGTGGATATCAGCGTCGACAGTTATTCGGGACGCAAGCTCAAAGGCCATGTGGTGAGCTTCTCGCCAGGCTCCGGGGCGGTGTTCGCACTGTTGCCGTCGGATAACGCCACCGGCAACTTCACCAAGATCGTGCAACGCTTTCCAGTGAAAATCGTCATTGATGAGCATGACGAAGGCGGACCTATCCTGCCGGGCATGTCGGTCATCACCACGGTGGACACCCGCCCAGATAAGCAGGGCGCTGCACATGACTGAATCGGCTGAAAAGAGCGTCTCCTTTCGCGCCTGGGTGGCCGTGATCGGTGGGCTGTTCGGTTGTTTCATGGCCGGCATGAACGTGCACGTGACCAGCGCCGCGCTGCCGGAGATCGAAGGCTCCCTGGGGGCGACGTTCGAAGAAGGCTCGTGGATTTCCACCGCCTACCTGGTCGCGGAAATCGTCATGATCCCGCTGACCGCCTGGTTGGTGCAGGTGTTCTCTCTGCGGCGTGTGATGCTCGTGGGCTCGTTTGTGTTTTTGGTGGCGTCCATTGCCTGCTCCTGGGCACCCAACCTGCAAGTGATGATCATCATTCGGGTGATCCAGGGCGCCGCCGGCGCAGTGCTGATTCCCTTGTCATTCCAGCTGATCATCACTGAACTGCCGCCCAGCAAGATCGCGATGGGCATGGCCTTGTTCGCGCTGTCCAACAGCGTCGCCCAGGCCGCCGGGCCGTCCATTGGTGGCTGGCTGACCGATGCCTATTCCTGGCGCTGGATCTTTTACCTGCAACTGGCCCCCGGCATTCTCTTGCTGTTGGCGGTGGCATGGTCGATCGATGCCAAGCCCATGCAGTTGAGCCTGCTCAAACGCGGCGATTGGGGCGGGATCATCGCCATGATCGTCGGCCTGGGTGGCTTGCAGATCGTGCTGGAAGAAGGTGGCCGCAAGGACTGGTTTGGCTCCGATTTCATTGTGTGGATGTCACTGGTGGCCGGCGTGGCCCTGGTGTACTTCGTGCTGTCGCAGTTGTATGGCAGTCGCTCCTTCATCAACCTGCGCCTGCTCAAGAGCTACAACTTCGGCGTGGCCAGCGCAGCGATGTTCATCTTTGGCGGGGCGACTTTCGGCCTGGTGTTCCTGGTGCCCAATTACCTGTCCCAACTGCAGGGCTACAACGCCCGGGAGATTGGCATCAGCCTGATCGCCTACGGCATGGTGCAACTGGTACTGGCGCCGTTCATGCCACGCCTGATGCAGTGGCTCAACCCGAAACTGATGGTCGCCAGTGGCTTTTTCATCATGGCCCTGGGGTGCTACCTCGGCGCGCACCTGGACGTGGACAGCGCCGCCAACGTGATTATTCCGTCCACCGTGGTACGGGGCATCGGGCAGCCGCTGATCATGGTGGCGCTTTCCGTGCTCGCGGTGTCTGGCCTGGCCAAAGATGAAGCCGGCTCCGCCTCGGCCTTGTTCTCCATGCTGCGCAACCTGGGTGGTGCCGTGGGTACCGCGGGCCTGACGCAGATCGTGGCCATGCGCGAGCGCTTTCACTCTGAGCGGGTAGGGGAGTCGATCACGCTGTTTTCCCCGTCCTTTCAGGAGCGCCTGCGCGCCAGCATGGCTGACAGCGAGGCTTTTATCTTCAACCAGCTATTACCCGCTCAACAGCAGGTCCTTGAGGGCTTGATCCACACCGTGCGTCGTGAGGCGTACCTGATGGCCTACAGCGATGCGTTTTATGTGTCCTGTATTGCGTTGATCGTGTGCGGGGTAGCAGCCTTGGCATTACGGCAGTCAGCCAAGAGCGGATAACCACGCCAAGCAGGTGTTGAACTTGTACAGCCCACTGCATTTGGTAGGCGCCCACTATCCGCCCTTCGGAAAAAAGGAGCTCTCTCATGCAACAACCCGATACCCTGGTTCGAAACCCGGTGGGCAACCCTGTCGTCGCCAGCGTCAGCGTGAAGGGCGATGCTCGCAGTGTGTGGAGTGTGGTCGGAGATTTCGCCGGTTTCGCGAAGTTTATTCCGGCCTTGTCTCATATCGAGATGACGGGCGAGGGCGTGCGTTCGGTACGCAAAAAGCTGTTCAAGGACGGCAATGTGGTGATCGAGCAACTCAACAGCCATGACGACCAAGCCATGACCATGACCTGGTCGCTGATTTACACCTCGCTGAACATCGGCAACCTGTGGGCGCTGATGGAGGTGGTGCCACAAGGCCCGAACCAGAGCCTGGCGACCTGGACCATCATTGGTCAGCCCTACACGGGCGGCAAGGAAGACGTACCGGCGTTCGAAGCCTTCCTGCAAGGCTTTGCCGATGACGCGATGAAGAACGTACAGGCACTCTTCAACTGACATGACGCGCAGGCTGGCACGCTGAGAATGTGCCTAGCTAGGAGCGAGCTTGCTCGCGAAAAACCTGAGGGCGCCGCGTACTCTCAACATGCCAGCGTCATCGTTAACGTCTTTCGCGAGCAAGCTCGCTCCTACAGTGGGGTGGGCCTTCCCCGACAGTGCCCACCGTTTATGGTTTTGGAAAGGTCTCGGGTTTATAAGTAAAAGCCCACCATTTAAACGGATTCCAATGGGGGTTTTTCTTTGCCGGTTTGAAGTTTCTGTTTTTTGCCATTTCTCGGGAGACGTATTTTTCCGCTTCGGATCTGGCCAATGCCTTATCAGCGTCAGTCAGTGGAGTGTTCTGATTTTTTTTCAGGGTGTCCAGATAGATATTTTCTACTTTTACAATCGCAGCATTTATATCTTCCGGTACTAGGTTGGCGGTGAGGGTGCCGCTATAGCCCTTGACAGGGCGCCCTATGAGCTTCTGAAACTCCGCCGCGAAGGACGCATCTCCACCACTTGCAGAGTCACATGACAGTAGTCTTACGTTGTCAAACGTTTCCGGGTAAATGCCCGAGTCATGAAGTGTCTGAAGTAACTCTTGTGGCGTATTGAGTTTTCCGTTGTATGAAACTTTCGAGATGCCAGTAGCCGGGTCGACGCTTCCGTGCACCAGGATGTTGAGTCGTTCTTGACGGCCGTTTTTGTTGAAGTCGGTAAATGTATAAAGTTTTTCGTCAAGGGAATTTAGCTCGTTAAGCTCTCCACTTAGTACTACGTTTTTATCCACAGTGGAAAAAAGCGCTTCGCCGGTCGGTAAGTTCTCTACGGATGTCAGAAGTGAGCGCTTACTGTTTGGTATTTCGATTGTCGGAGGGACACCTTCACTGACGTGTGGTGTATCCGGTTCGCTTGGTGCGGTATTGGCGACGGAGGACACGTCGCTGTCATTCGCGGCGTTTACTTTCCTCACGAAATCAAAACGGTTGCTTTGCTCATTGTATTTCCAGCCGTAATGTTCGCTGCCAGCGATAGTCGATGCGGAGGGTGCTTCGCCCAACCCAGCCTCAGCTCCAAATGGTGCGAGTTCGTGCGCCAGCTGCAAGCCCGATATCACTGCAGCCGCTGTGCCGCCAACACGATCGTCGGCGGTCATACCATAAATGGAATCATGGGTACCGAAGACAATATTGCCCGCGTTTCCAAGGATGGGCACATAGCCGAAGGTGCGCCCCCATAATTCTTTGGCTTCCTTCCACGTTTGCTTCGAGGAACCAAATACCTCTGTTTGATCGGCCCACACGGCATTGTTGGCGTTGATCTTTTGATAATTGCTGGCAATGCCAGAGTTCAGATCTCCAAATTTTAAATGGTAGGTTTTCTTTCGCGATTGAGTGTAATTAAATAACTCTCTAACCGGAATCTGTTTGTCGCTGAGTAGATTTTTGCGTCCCGGATAGTGCGCATGATTACCCTCAATCAAATTTTCGAGCACACTGCTCGCTGATGGCCAATGAGCATCCTTTCCGCCTTGTCTGTCTTCGGCGTTAAAGCTGGCTTTTAAGGCATCACGGTTGTCTTTGGCCCAACGAGCAAAATCATCGTCTCCGCGTATTTCGCTGACTGTGCCGTTCTTCAAGTCGAGCATCAGGCCTTGATTGGGGCGGGTGTCATAATTGCCGTGATAGTTGACATAAGGAATAAACGCATACCCGGCCAGTGGATAACCGTATATGTTGGGTATGACGACATTTCCCTTATTGTCTAGCGTGCGTTCAACGGCTGATCGGCCTTCAGGCGATAGCATTTTATACGCATCTTTGTCGTTACGCAGGCCTTGCAAAGTTCCCAGCACAACATAAGCATCGGCTTTTCCCGAGTGCTTCGCCAATTCGCCCGTCTCGTCGCTCATGGTGGAGGCGACATCATCTTGCCAATGATTTTGTAGCTTCGCACCCAGCGCTTCCAGATCGTTGATCTTGCTCCGGTCTTGCGGCTTGATTTCCATGGTCTGGAAGTTGAGCAGGCCACCTCCCGGTGGTTTATCGTGCTTAAGAGCACCGGCTGCAATTTCCCATGCAAAATAGGTGCGTGTATCGGTGTTGGTCTCGACTTCCGGCTTCCATTTTCCAACGTAACTTTTGAAGGTTACAGTGATTTTTTCATGCGGGTCGAACCCGGCAGCCAATAACCCGCCGCTGAAATAACCGGCAGGCTCCAGGAACGGGCGAGTTTTCTGGAACCTGATATTACTTTCGTTTTCTTCACCGCTTTCTTCTATTTTCTTGATTTGCGTGACAACACGGTCGGCGTAAGCGTCAATCCTCTGTAGCTGTTCCTGGTGCGTATAACTTGCTGTGGGAGGGGAAACGCTGACAGAGCCATAAATGACTCCCTTGGCGAAATCTAACTCATGGTCGGGGGCGGGCGCAGGGATCGGTTTTTGTCCCAGCCCCAGCTTTTTATCTTCCGAGGCGCTCGGCGCGTCCGGAAGTGTATTTTTGACTGGCGGTGCATCGTCAATTGCCCGAGTGGAGCGACGGTGTTCAGCATTTGTTGTATGGGGATAGTTGCTGAGTGGCTGTGGCACGGGCGAGAATATATTCATTGCTGGGTCACTTTATTTATATGAGATCAACGATATAGCTTTAAACGCAGTCGTTCGGCGGGCGTGTGTGCACTGCACTAACATGCCATACCCTTTTAACGGGCTCACTGTTTAACCTCTGTTTATGGTTATAGACGCCAAAGGGAAGCGCTGAATTTTCTGGTGCGTCCGTCTGTCGAGCTTATTTTCTCTTGTTTGAAAATATCCGCATGAGGTTAGTTTTTTGTTGGGTGGTTGAGGTCTGTGAAAGGTTCCACTTTCTGGGTGTGCTTTGTTTGTAAGAACGCGATCATAAGGACCAACCTACAGCGACCCGAGAAAAAGCGTACAACTGAGCGCGCCGGCTGGCACGCTGAGAATGTGCCTGTGGAGCGAGCTTGCTCGCGAAAAACCTGAGGGCGCCGTGTACTCCAAGCATGCCAGCGTCATCGTTAACGTTCTTCGCGAGCAAGCTCGCTCCTACAGTGGGGTGGCTTTACCCTTTAGTTGATGGCCTGATCAATCCCCGCCTGCAAGGCCTGGCTCTCACTGTGCCCACCCGCTCGCAGCGGGCCCAGATTTAAGGCTTGGTCCTTGCGCGTGGCGTCGTCGTGTTTCTGGGTCAGTTCGTCCTTGGCGCCCAGGGCCAGGTTGACCGGTGACTTCGAAACGTTCAGCCCGACATCGGCACGGTAGTCGCTGCCGGCCAGTGTGGTTGCAGTCACCTTGGAGCCACCCAGCTCAACCTTGCCATTGGGCGCACTGATCCGCGCGCCCGTGAGCTGGGTATCACCCTTCACCAGCAGGTTGACGCCGTGGCCTGCGCGAATGCCTGACGCCTGGGTGACGCTGTCCTTGACCACATGGCTGACATCCAGATACAGGGTCGGGGTGTAGCTGGTGTTGCCGCTCTTGTCGCCGAACAACACGCTTTCGGCGGTGTTGGCCACCTTGCTGCCGGTGGTGTCTTTGCCACTGACGGTGTAGCTGTCGCTGGTTTTTGGCCAGACCTTATCCTTGAAGCCAGACAGGCGTGTGCCCAGGGCGTCGGTCTTGTCTGCCAGGTAAGCCTTGGCCTTGTCCACGCGAGTACCGAAGGCGCCACGGGGTTGCGGGTTCACGTCGTATCTGCCACTGCGGGTAAGTTTTTCGCCCAGGCGTTCCTTGGCATTGACCACGCTGTTGACCACGCTGTCCTTGGCCGAAGCCAGGTGCCCGGTGCCTTTGTCGACGACGTTCTCCAGCTTGTCGCGATGCTTGTCGAACGCACCTTCAGCCTTGGCTTGTACCTTGTCCTTCAGGGGGCCGCTGGTTTTGGCCAGCTTATCCACCACCCCCGGCTGGTTCTTCTCGACATCCAGCCTGGCGTCAACATTCACCTGGGTGCTGTTGACGTGGTCCTTGCGGCTTTCGACGACGAGGTCGCCGCCCACCGTGCCGTGCACCTTGTCGGCGTCGATACGCGCTCCGGCCAGATGGGTATCGCCGCCACTGTTGAGGGTGACGTCACCCGCCGTGATCACGCTGTTGTGCTGCGTGGTGCCTTGCAAGTGATCCACATCGACCTTGGCCCGCGCATTGATGCCGCGCTGGGTCTTGGGTGTCTCATGTTCACCGGCGTCGGCCAAGGTGGTTTTGCCGATGCTGGCGCCTGCGCCCAGGGTCACGCCCCAGCTGTTATGGGCCTGGGTCGATTGTGCGGACTCTTGCAGGATGCCGCCGTTTTGCGCATCCAGGCTAACGCTGGCTGCGCTGACCTGAGTGCCCTGCAAGTGGATGGCATCGGTTGCCTCAGCGGCACTGGCGAGGCTGACCTTGCCGCTGCTGTGCAATTGCCCGACGACCGCGCTCTTGTCGTTCTCCGCCACTTTACCAATATTGAAATTGGCGCTGAGGCTGCCGGTCTTGCTGCTGCTTTCGGCGCTGCTGGTCTTGCCGGCACCGAGGGTCAGACCGCCGCCCAGGTTGCTGCCGTTGCTGACGTGGCTGTCGGTGGCGGCTTGCAGGTCCAGCTTGCCGCCGGCATTGAGGCTGATATCGCCAGCCTTTGCGCCCGTGCTGCCGATCTGCGTGCCTTGCAGGGTCATGTCTGCGCCGCTGCTGAACTGAACGGGGCCGCTGCCTTGAATGGTCGCGACCTGTGCCTGGCTGTTCTGGATGTCCAGGCGCTTGTTATCCAACTGCACGCCGGCACCGAGGTTGATGTTGCTGCCATTCGCACCGGGCGCGGTGCCCACCGTCAGTGAGCCGTTGCCGCGCAGCGTGCTGCTGTTTTTGCTCTGGGTGTTGGTGGCCTGGTTGAGCGCCAGCTCACCGCCGGTCTTGAGGTTAACCCCGGCCTGGCCGCCGTCGAACTGGCTGCCTTCATAACGGGCATCGCCCTTGGCCTCGATGCTCACGCCTTGGCTGGCCACATAGCTGCCGAGCACCGCCGTGCTGGTGGATTCGCGCACATCGCTGCTGCCGCCCAGGCCGCTGCCGCGCACATTCACGTCTTCGCCGGTGGTGGTATAGACCCGCACGCCAGCCTTGGCGTCCACGCTTTGCTCGCTGCTGCTGTGGGTGTTGGCCGCTGCCGTGGCCAGGTGCTCGCCGGCCTTGATGTTCAGCCCGCCCTCGGTGGCGCGGTACTGGGTGCCCTCGTCCTGCAACGTGCCGGCTGCATTGACCTGCACCGCGGCGCCACTGAACTGGCTGACCACGGCGGTGCTGTCTTGCGTTGTGCCGGTTTTGTTCGTGTGCCCGACTTCCACATCCAGGCCGACATTGGGTTGCTCGAACGCGTCCAGCAAACCGGGCTGATGGAACTTGGCCTGGGCCACGCCCTCGACGGCTTTTTCGATCGGGCGGGTAATGCCTTTGTATTCCACATTGGCGCCAACATCGGCGGTCCAGCCGTTTTCCTTGTGGGTGCTGGTCTCGGTGGAATGGGCAGCCTGGTTGTCGATCTGACCCGCGTTGACCTGCAGTTCGGCGCCGGCCTTGGCCTGTGCACCCTCGCTGGTGAAGGTGTTGCCAGCGTTGATGGTCAGCTTGCCGGTCGCGGCCACGGTGCTGGTTTGCGCGGTGGTTTTTTCAGTGGTGTCTTGGCTGCTTTGGTGGCTGAACTGAGCGCCACTGCCCGCCCGATCAATGCCGCCGGTGTAGTAGAAACTGCCGCCGGTGGTGGTGGTGTCGACGGCTTCGGTGCGCTTGTCGTGGGCGGCCAACAGCTCGACGTTGTTGCCGCTCAGGGTGGCATCGCCTGCGGTTGCCTTGAGGTCCGAACCCTGGATGCTCACATCGCCACCGGCCTTTACTACGACACTGCCGCCCTTGAGGCTGGAACCCTGCTGCTGGGTGGTGTCGGTCTTGCGGGTTTGCTGCTGGTCTTCATAGCTCAACCCCGCACGGTACTGGCGGCTGACGCCCTCGGTTTCCTTGGCGTAGCCATCGAAGCCACGGCTATGGGTGCGAGTGGTGTCGTGGGTGGTGTTCTCGGCGGCAACGACCTTGATATCGCCCTTGGCATCCGCTTGCAGTTCACCCGCGGCGGCTACCTGGGAGCCACTGACGGTGATGTCCTTGGCACTTTGCAGCTTGAGGTTGCTGTCCGAGCGCAGGTCGCTGGCAACCACGGTGCTGTCCTTGAGGTTCTTGCGGCTTTCATCCTTGGAGAGGCCGAAGAATTTGCTGTCATTGTTGTAGCGGTTGTCGTGGGAGCTGTCCTGCACGCCGTCGATCACCAGCGAACCTTTGTCGCTGATGACATTGGCCTGCTTGCCGCCACGGGCCTGGCTACCGCTGATGCGCACGTCGTCGGCCTTGACGATCAGCTTGCCGTCGGCGTTTACCTTGCTGCCGGTGTTCGACGTCTTGCCCTGGTCACCGTCGCCTTGCTTGCCGAAGAAGCTGCCACCGGTGAGGTCGCCGGAGTAGGCGTTGTCGCGGCTGCTCTGGGTACGGCTGGCGCTGGTGATTTCCACGTGCCGGGCGGCCAGTTGAATATCGCCGGGGGTTTTCAGCTCGGCGCCTTGCACTTGCAGCTTCTGTTGGCTGGTCAGCTCCAGTGTCTTTCCGGCCTTGAGGCTGCTGGTGATGCTGCGTTGTTCGCTGCTGGATTTATCCCAGTTGGCTTTCCACAGGTGTTTGCGATGGTTGCCCTGGTCGCGGCTTTCATGGGTTTCGGTGGCGGCGTTAACGTGCAGGTCGGCACCGCTGTCGACGCGCAGAGTGTTGCCCGCTTCCACATGGCTGGCTTTGATCTCGGTGTTGGCGCCGGAAGACAGCGCCGCGTCCTGTTGCGCCACGACCTTGTTGCCGTGCTGGCGCGAGTCTTTGTCGGTGGTGGTGCGGTCGTAGGTTTCGTAGGTGAACAAGAAGTTGCTGTTGTTCCACTGCTCACGCTTTTCCTGGAGCTTGCGGCTTTCCAGGCTGCTGAGGGTCAGGTTGCGGCTGGCGTCGAGTTTGACGTTGCGCCCGCTGACGTCGGTGGCGGCCAGGTTCAAGTCCTTGGTACTGTGCAAATCGACATCGCCCTGGCGGCTGTGCACGCCAGCGCGGGTGGCGTCGAGGCTGTCGGCATGCACTTGGCCGCTGATGTCGAGGTCGCCGGCCGAACTGATCTTCACCCCGTCAGTGCCTTGCACCTGCACACCGCCCACACGCACACCGGCGCCCTCGGCGGTGCTGATGATGTTGATGCGCCCGGCCTGCATGGCGCCGAACAGGCGTGCGTCGATGCGTTGGTCCTGGGTCTTGCTGGCCGGGTCGACCTGGCGCACTTGCCCGCTGGCGAAATCGACCTGATTACGGCCCACCGTGAGGTTCAATTGATCGCGGGCGCTGAGGCGACCTTCGCTGTCGATGCGCGGCGCGATCAGGTTGATAGAGCCCTCGCGGTTGTGCAGGCCCTGGCCTTGCACTGTCAGTTGGCCGTTGGCATCGCGGGTGCTCAAGGCTTGCAGCTTGCCGTCGTTGAGTTCAGGGCGGCCGACCACCAGGTTGGCATTGGGCGTGTTGATGAAACTGCCGCCATTCACCGAAATGCCGTTAGGGTTGGCCAGCACGTAATCGGCTGCCTGGCCAAAAATCTCCTGGGCGCCGTTGAGGGTCGAGGCGTTGCGGCTGATCACTTCATTGAGGATCACGCTCGCCGCCTGGCCCTGGAACTGCGGGTTGGCTGCCAACTGCCCGGCGAGTTGGGACTGGCCAGCCTGCAAGGCGTTGTTCAACACCAGGCCCTGGCGGTCGACGTTGTAGTCCAAAAACTGGTTATGGGACAGGCCACCGGCGTTCGGCGCGACGATGTTGACGATGGGTACACCGCCCTGGTTTTGCAGTTGCGGCGTGCCGCCAGGGCCTTCGACGACGGTCAAGCCTGCGGCGAGCGCGAGTTGCGGCAGCAGGAACAGGCTGGCGATGGCCCAGCGCAGTTTGCCCTGGGGTGAAAGGTGGAAGCTGTGTGGAGTAGTCGGCATAAATAATCTCGCTCTGTGTTGGCTGATCCACGACGCGCGTTGTTCGTTGCAACGCTGCTGGAGTGGCCAGGTACGGCGGTGACTCAGGCAAAAAACGGGTGTGAGCTCATATCTGCACGCTAAGGCGCGTCAGCCAGACCTCCGGCTCCTGGCGAAAACCTGTAGGGGTGTTGAGGTTGCGTTGGTAGTCGACGTCGAGCTGCACGTTCTTCCAGCTCAGGTTGAGCCCCGCGCTGGCGCCGCTCAGGCGTTGGCTCCGGGCACCGTGTTCGTGCTTGACCCAGCCGTTGTCCAGGCCCAGGCGCGGGGTGAGCTTCACCGGCAAGTCAGTGTTGAGCGGCAGGCGCAAAGTGTTGCGCCATACCGTGCCAATGGCACCGGAAGTACTGTTTTCGCGGTAGCCGCGCACGGCCGAGTCGTCGGTGATCAGCAGTTGTTCGATGGCGGGCAATGCATCCGGGCTGTACTGCACCGATAACTGGCTTTGCCACTGCCACGGCTGCGCTGCCCATTGGCCGTTGCGCCATTGGGTGAGGTTGGCGCGGTACTTTTGAAACTGCGCCTTGGGCTGGTTTTTCTGCACTTGGCTGGCATCGCGATCGGCGCCGAACCAGGTCAGGCCCTGGGCGTAGTTGACGTCCAGGTTCCACACCGCACTGTTGAGCCAGAACAGGTTCAGGCCCGCTTCGGCCACGGTCAGCGTCGGGCTCTGGATGTCCAGGTGTACCTTCTGTAGGTAACTATCGACGTCTTTGTAGGCCAGTTGCAGATTGGCGCTCAGTTGGTGGCCCTGGTCGCGCCACAGCACACGGTCGCTGCGCAAGCTGACTTGATCGGTGCGGCCACTGTTGTAGAACGTGGCGCGGCTGAGCTTGAACGGCGAGCGGTATTCGGCATGGCTGGCGAACAGGCTGTAGGTCCAGTAACCGTAGGGGATCGAGTAGAACAGGCTGTGGCTGCGGCTGTAGCGCGGCCCATGGTTGAGCGTGTCGCTGAAGCTCAGGTTGAGCGAGTCGTTGATTTGCAGCGGGCTGTCCAGGCTCAAGTTGATTGCATTGCGATCCCGCCCGGTGCCGGCGCTGCCGAGGTTATCCACCCCCAGGCCCAGGGCCCAGCGCGAGGCGCTGCTGCGCGTGCGCAGGATGATGCGCGAGGCGCCCGCTGTGCTGCCTGGGGCGATGTCGGCGGTGAGGTCGACCGAGCGCAGGCGGTTGAGCTGGTCCAGGCCCTGTTCCAGGTCTCGCAGGTTCAGTGGTTTGCCGAGCATGCCGGGGAATGCCCCGCCCAATGACACCGGCAGGCTCTGGTCGGCCAGCTCGATGGTCTCCAGGTAGCCTTCTTCGACGTGAATATCCAGCGGCTGCCCGGCGGTGGGTGCACTGATCAGGTAGGGGCGGCTGGCGATATAACCGGCCTCGACATACAGCCGGGTGATCTCGGCCAGCAGGCGGTTGATCTGGGTGACGCCCATGCAAGGCGCCACGTAGGGCTCGATGTGTTTGTCCAACTCGGCACGGCTGAACAGCGTGACCCCGGCCAGGCGCGTACCGCTCAAGGGCCAGCAGTGTTCATCCCTGGCGATGTCCGTGGGCAAGGCGGGTATGGCCGCTGGTGTACCGAAGCTGCCGCGTTGCATCTGGCGTTGGCGCTGCTCCAGGTGTAATTGCTGCAGGTCGCGTTGCTGTTGTTGCTGCAAGCGCAGGGCTTCCTGGCCTGGCTGCGGCACCTCGGCGCCAGCCACGGGCAGCGCCCACAGGCAGAGCAGGGCGATGCCCAGATTACGGATACAACACAAGTGTCCGGTTGAGAGCTGATTTGGCACTCGACATCCTTAACGTAGAAATACACACGATCCATACCGTCTGAGCCAGCGTTGAACTCAGCGGTAGTTGCCCTACTTGAGTGAGTGGTCGACGGTTTGTTACATCGCTGTAGGATTTATTACACAAGACGTAAGAAAAATCGCGTAATTCAGTGCTTAAATGCACAAAATTAGGGCGCGACAGGGTGTGGGGGCCTGATATTCCTGATTTTTCAGGCGTGTGGGAGGGAAAGGGTCGGTTTTGATTGTTGTGCAGGCATCGCCTAATCGGCGTGTCGCGGCCAGGGATCGGGCACTTGGCCGGGTCACTAGATTAGGCTTTTGAATCCATTGGATATTCTGTAGCCTTGCGCAGCTTTAAGCTTTACCCGTGCTTGATGAACAAAAACACTTCGTCCGGCGGCGCCCGAAGGGCTCCGGAGCCGGTGGTACACTCGACTTTCGCGCTACTGCGCCTGCAGGTCTTGCGAACATGACGCACATTTCCGAACGCCTACTGGTTCAAGCCCACCTCGACGCCAAGCAGCCCAAGGTGCTCAGCGCTGCTGAAGAGGCGAGCCTGCGAACCGCCATTGCCGCCGAGCTCAAGGCTCAGGACGCGGTGTTGGTTGCCCACTTTTATTGCGACCCGGTGATTCAGGCCCTGGCCGAAGAAACCGGTGGCTGTGTTTCCGACTCCCTGGAGATGGCGCGCTTCGGTGCCGCCCACCCTGCCAAGACCGTACTGGTGGCTGGCGTGCGTTTCATGGGGGAGACCGCCAAGATCCTCACGCCTGAAAAACGCATCCTGATGCCGACCCTGGAAGCCACCTGCTCCCTGGACCTGGGTTGCCCGGTGGATGAGTTTTCCGCGTTCTGCGATCAACACCCCGAGCGCACCGTGGTGGTGTACGCCAACACCTCGGCGGCGGTCAAAGCCCGGGCGGATTGGGTGGTGACCTCCAGCTGCGCGCTGGAAATCGTCGAAAGCCTGATGGACAACGGCGAGACCATTATCTGGGGCCCTGACAAACACCTGGGCACCTACATCCAGCGCCAGACCGGTGCCGACATGCTGCTGTGGGACGGTGCCTGCATCGTCCACGAAGAGTTCAAGTCCAAGCAGCTCGAAGACATGAAGGCGCTCTACCCGGATGCAGCGATCCTGGTGCACCCGGAGTCACCGACTTCGGTGATCGAACTGGCGGACGCGGTGGGTTCCACCAGCCAGCTGATCGCCGCAGCGCAACGCTTGCCGAACAAAACCTTTATCGTCGCCACCGACCGCGGCATCTTCTACAAGATGCAGCAGCTGTGCCCGGACAAAGTCTTCGTCGAAGCGCCTACCGCCGGTAACGGTGCAGCCTGCCGCAGTTGCGCGCACTGCCCGTGGATGGCGATGAATACGCTGGAGCGCACGTTGCAATGCCTGCGCGAGGGCAGTAATGAGATCTTCGTGGAACCGGCGGTGATTCCGCAGGCCGTACGGCCGCTCAAGCGCATGCTCGACTTTACCCAGGCAGCACGGTTGAAACTGGCCGGCAACGCCTGATCCTCAGGCTGAGACAAATCAAAATGTGGGAGCCAGCTCCCACAGTTGATCTGTGATGCGCTTGAGTTACTTCTTTGGCTTCGGGATCCGCACCAACTGCGTATCCGAATAGATGTCATGCCAGCTGCGTTTGTGTTTATCGAACAACGACCAGATAAACCCCAACCCCACGCACAGCCATGACGCAATCGACACCACAAAACGCAACAGTGCCTGCCACAGGCTGATCCGCGACCCATCGGCGTTTTGCACGCGCACGCCCCACACCTGCATGCCCAGGGTTTGCCCCGAATGGGTCCAGAACTTGGCGAAGAACCCGAACAGCACGAACAGCAGCAGAGTCGACAGCAACGGGTCACCGTCCAGCGCGCCGGACTCGGTGAGCGTGCGCATCTTCGCTTCGCCCACGAAGGCGATCCACACCAGCTTGTAGATAAACGCGGTGACGATCAGCAGGGCGGTGCACAGCAGGAAATCGTAGAACATCGCTGCCAGGCGACGGCCCAGGCCAACGGCGGGGAATTCGCCCTGGGGGCTCAACAGGGGTTTGGACATGGCAGGGCTCTCTGGAGAAAGCACGCAGTTTACGCAATGGCGCCCATAAAAAAGCCCCTGATGTCATATCAGGGGCTTTTTGTCGCAGCAAGGATCAGCCTTCTGCTTGTACTTCGTCAGCCTGCAGGCCTTTTTGGCCTTGTACTGAAACGAAGGTGACCTTCTGGCCTTCCTTCAGGCTCTTGAAACCGTTGCCCTGGATAGCGCGGAAATGCACGAACAGATCCGGGCCGCTTTCAGGAGTGATAAAACCAAACCCTTTCTCGTCGTTGAACCACTTGACGGTACCGCTCTGACGTCCACCTTTATCCGACATTTTCTTCTTTCCTTTGACGCTAAAAATTAATGACAGCCCCTTTCACACGAAAGAGTACTGGGCTGGGTTGCAGGAAAGTAAGAGACGTCGAACGGGTTGTAGCAAACTACTTGAGCTACTGCCCAGGTCCAGGTTCCAAGCGACCCATGCAAACACAGTGGGCAAACTCTACGCCAACTAATATGAAAAAAACAAGCCCTTGTGCAGGCCCTTGTTTTATTGGGTCTCATGACACTTTGTTGAATGTTCTGATACCGGCTTATTCGATAGAGTTATTCACTTGTTATAGGGCGTCAGCTATAAAAAGCCTATCGTGAATGCACTGTTTTATGGCGGTTGCGTTACAGTTCAGTGCACATTAACGCAACCGCGTTACTTATAGAAACAGTCAATCAGCCACGGTAGTAACGTTGCGGAACGAATGGCATTTTACTTACACGCAGTGGCACCTTTTTCCCACGTACCATAGCGCTAACTTCGGTATCCAATGCGACAAATGCGCTGTCCAGGTAACCCATCGCCAGCGGGCCGCCCAAGGTTGGGCCAAAGCCTCCGCTGCACACGCTGCCGATTACCGTACCCTGTGCATCGACAATTTCAGCGCCTTCACGCACCGGGGTACGCTCCTGCGGCAGCAGGCCTACGCGTTTGCGCGCCACCCCGGTTTGCTGTTGGGTGAAGATGCGGTCGGCGCCAGGGAAGCCGCCGGCCCGTGCGCCATCGGCACGCCGAGCCTTGGAAATCGCCCACAACAGGCTGGCTTCGATTGGCGTGGTGTCGGTGTTCATGTCATGGCCGTACAGGCACAGGCCGGCTTCCAGGCGTAGCGAATCGCGGGCGCCCAGGCCGATGGCCTGCACTTCGGTTTCGGCCAGCAGGCTGCGGGCCAGGCTCTCGGCATTGGCCGCCGGCACGGAGATTTCAAAGCCGTCTTCACCGGTGTAGCCGGAGCGGCTGACGTAGCACTCCACGCCCAGCAAACGCAGGGTGGCAAATTGCATGAAGGTCATCTGGGTAACTTCAGGGGCCAGGCGCGCCAATACTTTCACTGCCGCCGGGCCTTGCAGGGCGAGCAGGGCGCGTTCTTCGAACAGCGGTTCGATGGTGCATTGGTCGCCGATATGTGTGCGCAGGTGTGCCAGGTCCTGGTCCTTGCAGGCGGCGTTGACCACCAGGAACAATTCGTCGTTGCCCAGGTTGGCGACCATCAGGTCGTCGAGGATGCCGCCTTGCTCGTTGGTAAACATCGCATAGCGCTGCATGCCCACCGGCAGGTCGATGATATCGACGGGCACCAGGGTTTCCAGGGCCTTGGCGGCATTCGCGCCAGTGAGACGAATCTGGCCCATGTGGGAAACATCGAACAGCCCGGCCTGTTCACGGGTATGCAAGTGTTCTTTCATCACGCCCAATGGATACTGCACCGGCATGTCGTAGCCGGCGAAGGGCACCATGCGCGCGCCGAGTTCGAGGTGCAAGGCGTGCAGAGGAGTTTTCAACAGGGTTTCGGTGGACATATTCAGCTCCTGAAAAACGTGCCGACGCGCTTGTGGGCGTCAGCACTCGATAATGTTGACCGCCAAACCGCCACGGGCGGTTTCCTTGTATTTGCTTTTCATGTCGGCGCCGGTCTGGCGCATGGTGCGGATGACCTTGTCGAGGGACACAAAGTGCTGGCCGTCGCCACGCAGGGCCATGCGCACCGCATTGATCGCCTTCACCGAGCCCATGGCATTGCGCTCGATGCACGGCACCTGCACCAGCCCGCCAATGGGGTCGCAGGTCAGGCCGAGGTTGTGTTCCATGCCTATCTCGGCGGCGTTTTCCACTTGGGACACGCTGCCGCCCAGCACTTCACAGAGTGCGCCTGCGGCCATGGAACAGGCCACGCCGACTTCGCCCTGGCAACCGACTTCGGCGCCTGAGATCGAAGCATTTTCCTTGTACAAAATGCCGATGGCGGCCGCGGTGAGCAAAAAGCGCACCACACCGTCTTCGTTCGCGCCGGGGATGAAGCGCATGTAGTAGTGCAGCACGGCGGGAATGATCCCAGCCGCGCCATTGGTGGGCGCAGTGACCACGCGCCCGCCATTGGCGTTTTCTTCGTTGACTGCCAGCGCATACAGGTTGACCCAATCGAGCACCGACAGCGGGTCGCGCAGCGCCGACTCCGGGTTCTTGCACAACTGCCGATGCAAGGCCGCCGCCCGGCGCTTGACCTTCAAGCCTCCGGGCAAGATACCTTCGTTGCGACAGCCGGCATCGACGCAGTCCTGCATGACTTGCCAGATCTTCAACAACCCGCTGCGGGTTTCGGCTTCCGGGCGCCAGGCACTTTCATTGGTCAGCATCACCTGGCTGATAGACAGGCCATAGGTGGCGCAATGGCCGAGCAAGTCCTTGGCGTGTTTGAACGGGAAGGTCAGGGGTGTGGCGTCTTCGACGATACGGTCGGCGCCCGCCGCGTCTTCATCCACCACGAAACCGCCACCGACCGAGTAGTACTCGCGGCTACGGGTCTGAATGCCGGCGGCGTCAAAGGCACGAAAGATCATGCCGTTGGGGTGATAGGCAAGGGGCTTGCGAATCATCGCCAGGTGTTCTTTCTCGTTGAACGCAATGCTGTGTTCGCCGAGCAGGTTGAGGCGCCCGTCACTGCGCATCTGCGCCAGGCGTGCAGCCACGGTTTCGGTATTCACGGTGTCCGGATGTTCGCCTTCCAGGCCCAGCAACACAGCCTTGTCGCTGCCGTGGCCTTTGCCGGTGGCGCCCAGCGATCCATAAAGTTCCACCTTGATGCCGGTGGTGGTGCTCAGCAGGTTGTCACGCTTGAGCCCCTCGACAAATCGAGCGGCGGCACGCATCGGGCCTACGGTGTGGGAACTGGAGGGGCCAATGCCAATTTTGAACAGGTCGAACACGCTAAGGGACATGGTTGTTCTCCGGTTTCTTATTATTTTCTGGGCTGGACTCGATCAATGTGGGAGCCGGGCTTGCCCGCGATAGCGGTGGGTCAGACAACATCACTGTCGGCTGATACACCGCTATCGCAGGCAAGCCAGCTCCCACACTGGCCGCGTATCTCCCGTCAGATCAGGCGTAGCTCTCGATAGAAGGGCACGCACACACCAGGTTGCGATCGCCAAACACGTTGTCAACCCGGCCAACCGGCGGCCAGTACTTGCCTTCGATCAATGAAGCCACCGGGTACACCGCTTGTTCACGGCTGTATGGGTGGCTCCATTCGCCCACCAGTTCAGCGGCGGTGTGCGGCGCGTTTTTGAGTGGGTTGTCGTCTTTGTCCAATGTGCCGTTTTCCACCGCGCGAATTTCTTCGCGGATGGCGATCATGGCGTCGCAGAAGCGGTCCAGCTCTTCCTTGGATTCACTTTCGGTCGGCTCGATCATCAAGGTGCCGGCCACTGGGAACGACATGGTCGGCGCATGGAAACCAAAATCGATCAGGCGCTTGGCCACGTCGTCCACGCTGATGCCGCTGCTGTCTTTCAACGGGCGCAGGTCCAGGATGCATTCGTGGGCCACCAGGCCATTGCTGCCGGTGTACAGCACCGGGTAGTGCTCTTCCAGGCGACGGGAAATGTAGTTGGCATTCAGGATCGCCAACTGCGACGCACGCTTGAGGCCGGCGCCGCCCATCATGCTGATGTACATCCAGGTGATCGGCAGAATGCTCGCGCTGCCGAACGGCGCAGCGCACACCGCGCCTTCCTTGCGTTCCATGGCTGCGTGGCCGGGCAGGAATGGCGTGAGGTGCGACTTGACGCCAATCGGGCCAACGCCTGGGCCGCCACCGCCGTGGGGAATGCAGAAGGTCTTGTGCAGGTTCAGGTGGGACACGTCGCCGCCGAACTTGCCCGGTGCGCACAGGCCGACCATCGCGTTCATGTTGGCGCCGTCGATGTACACCTGGCCGCCGTTGTCGTGAATGATCCCGCAAATTTCGCGGATACCTTCCTCGAACACGCCGTGGGTGGACGGATAAGTGATCATCAGCGCAGCGAGGTGCTCGCGGTGCTCGATGGCCTTGGCGCGCAGGTCTTCGATGTCGACGTTGCCGCGCGCGTCGCAAGCGGTGACCACCACGCGCATGCCGGCCATGTTGGCGGTGGCAGGGTTGGTGCCGTGGGCTGACGACGGGATCAGGCAGATGTCGCGACGTGCTTCGCCACGGCTCTGGTGATAGGCGCGGATGGCCAGGAGGCCGGCGTACTCACCCTGGGAACCGGCGTTGGGTTGCAGGGAGATCGCGTCGTAACCGGTCGCTGCACATAGCATGGCTTCCAGTTCGCTGGTCAGTTGCTGGTAGCCGGCGCTTTGCGCGGCGGGGGCGAATGGGTGCAGGGCACCGAATTCGGCCCAGGTCACCGGGATCATTTCGCTGGCGGCGTTGAGCTTCATGGTGCACGAACCCAGCGGGATCATGGTGCGGTCCAGGGCCAGGTCCTTGTCGGCCAGCTTGCGCAGGTAGCGCATCAGCTCGGTTTCCGAGTGATAACGGTTGAACACCGGGTGGCTGAGGATCGGCGACTGGCGCAGCAACGCGCTCGGCAGGGTGCTGTCGGTGGCGGCAAAGGCTGGCAGGGTTTTGCCGTCCGCGAAGATGGCCCACAAGGCCTCGATATCGGCCTGGGTGGTGGTTTCGTCGACCGACAGGCCAACGCGCTCGCCATCCACCACGCGCAGGTTGATGCGCTGGGCGCGGGCCTTGTCGTGCAGGGCGGCGGTGTGGGCGCCGGTATTGAGGGTCAGGGTGTCGAAGAAGTGTGCCTGCTCGACGTTCTGGCCCAGGGCCGTCAAGCCCTTGGCCAGGATCGCGGTCAGCTGGTGAATGCGCTGGGCGATCTGGGTCAGGCCTTTGGGGCCGTGGTACACGGCGTACATGCTGGCGATGTTGGCCAGCAGCACTTGGGCAGTGCAGATGTTGCTGGTGGCTTTCTCGCGGCGGATATGTTGCTCGCGGGTCTGCATGGCCAGGCGCAGGGCCGGCTTGCCGAAGCGGTCGACGGAAACACCGACCAGACGGCCTGGCATATCGCGCTTGAACGCATCCTTGGTGGAGAAGTACGCCGCGTGCGGGCCACCGAAGCCCAGTGGCACGCCAAAGCGCTGTGCGCTGCCAATGGCGACGTCGGCGCCGAATTCACCCGGCGGCGTCAGCAGGGTCAGGGCCATCAGGTCGGCGGCTACGGCGACCAGGGCGTTGGCGGCGTGGAAGCGCTCGGTCAGCTCGCGGTAATCGAATACATCGCCGTTACTGGCCGGGTATTGCAGCAGGGCACCGAAGAACGCGCTGACGTCGGTCAGTTCACGCTCATCGCCGACCACCACATCGATGCCCAAAGGTTCAGCACGGGTGCGCAATACGTCGAGGGTTTGCGGGTGGCTGTGCACCGACGCGAAGAACGCGTGGCTGCCTTTGTTCTTGCTCAGGCGCTTGCAGAAGGTCATGGCTTCAGCAGCGGCGGTGGCTTCGTCAAGCAGGGAGGCGTTGGCAATCGGCAGGCCGGTGAGGTCGCTGAT
This sequence comes from Pseudomonas sp. KT_2_4, assembly GCF_041410225.1. Lineage (NCBI taxonomy): Bacteria > Pseudomonadati > Pseudomonadota > Gammaproteobacteria > Pseudomonadales > Pseudomonadaceae > Pseudomonas > Pseudomonas sp. KT_2_4. Next base: position 2,492,928 of record NZ_CP166962.1, on the reverse strand, counting down.
CAGGGTCTGGAAATTCAGCAGGGCTTCCAGGCGGCCTTGGGAAATCTCGGGTTGATACGGCGTGTAGGCGGTGTACCAGGCCGGGTTTTCCAGCAGGTTGCGCAGGATCGGCGACGGCGTGTGGCAGTTGTAATAGCCCTGGCCGATGTAGGTCTTGAACAGTTGGTTCTGGCTGGCGATGGCCTTGATCTTGGCCAGGGCCTGGGCTTCGCTCAGGCCGTCTTCCAGGCCGAGCACGCTGGTGCCCTTGATGCTTTCCGGGATCACGCTGGCGCTCAGGGCTTCGAGGGAATCAAACCCCAGGCTGGCGAGCATTTGCTGCTCGTCTTCCTGGCGCGGGCCGATGTGGCGGGCGATGAATTCGTTGGCGGTGGTCAGATTAACGGTCATGGCGCGCTCCTCAAGCTTCAGCGTTGGCTTTGATCAGACGGTCGTACGCATCCTGATCCAACAGCTTAGCCACTGCATCGGCATCGGCGGGTTTAAAGCGGAAGAACCAGCCTTCGCCCATCGGGTCTTCGTTGACCAGTTCCGGGCTGCCATCGAGCTTGTCGTTGACTTCGAGGACTTCACCGTCCAACGGCATGTACACACCACTGGCGGCCTTGACCGACTCCACGGTGGAGGCTTCGGCGCCCTTGGTATAAGCCTGCAACTCTGGCAGTTGCACGAAAACCACATCACCCAGCGCGTTCTGCGCAAAAGCGGTGATACCCACGGTGACGCTGCCATCGGCTTCGGCGCGCAGCCATTCGTGATCTTCAGTGAAACGCAACTCGCTCATGGAAACTCCTCAGGGCCAGAATCGTCTGGTGGACGGGATTGGAATAATGAGGAGTTGCTTAGCAATATCGCGGCCAACGTTATTAAGTCGTTATAGATCAAAGAGTTAATAAATTCCGCCAGAGGCTTAATCGAATGTGCTGTAGCGTTTTCGCTACAGTCGAGTGCGTGAAAAAAAGCCTATGTGGATCAAAGCCTTGCATGGCGCGCAAAAAACAGGGTTGTAGCGATATCGTTACGCTGTAGCGCTTTCAGTACACGGAATGTCGTTCTCAGACCAAATCTGTAATGCGGTCTCTATGGGAGCTGGCTTGCCTGCGATAGCGGTCTACCCGTCACTAAGGCGTTGGATGACCCAACGCTATCGCAGGCAAGCCAGCTCCTACAGTTGAACCGCGTTTATTCCGTCAGGGTTTGTTGGGAATGCCGTATTTGCGCAGGCGATGGGCGATAGCCGTGTGGGAGGTTTGCAGCCGGCTGGCCAGTTGGCGGGTCGAGGGGTAGCGGCTGTAGAGGCTTTCCAGCAGGCTCCGCTCGAAATCTTCCACGGCCTGTTCCAGGCTGTCGACTTCACCATCGCTCTGGCGAGCCACGGAGGTGCCGGCGATGTCCAGGTCGCCGATGTCCACCAGGCTGCTTTCGCAGATGGCGGCAGCGCGGAAGATCACGTTTTGCAACTGCCGCACGTTGCCCGGCCAGTGGTTGCCCAGCAGGGCTGGATAGGTACCCGGCGCCAGGCGGCAGACCGGGCGCTGGATCTGCGCGCAGGCTTGCTGCATGAAGTAGCGCGCCAGCAGCAGGATGTCCTGGCCGCGTTCACGCAAAGGCGGCACGGCGACGTTGAGCACGTTGAGGCGGTAAAACAGATCTTCGCGAAAGGTGCCTTCGCTGACCATCTTTTCCAGGTCGCGGTGGGTGGCGCTGAGGATGCGCACATTGACCTTTACTTCGCGGTCGCCACCCACGCGGCGAAAGCTGCCGTCGTTGAGAAAGCGCAGCAGTTTGGCTTGCAGGTACGGCGACATTTCACCGATCTCATCGAGAAACACCGTGCCCTGGTTGGCCAACTCCATCAGCCCCGGTTTACCACCGCGTTGCGCGCCGGTAAAGGCGCCCGGCGCATAGCCGAACAATTCACTTTCGGCGAGGTTTTCCGGCAACGCCGCGCAGTTCAGTGCCAGAAACGGCGCACTGTGACGCGCACTGATGGCGTGGCAGGCGCGGGCCACCAGCTCTTTGCCGGTGCCGGTTTCGCCCTGGATCAGCAGCGGTGCATCCAGCGCCGCCACCCGTTGCGCCCGAGCCTTGAGCGTGCGGATCGCCGGGGACTCGCCCAGCAGCGCATCAAACCCTTCGGCATGGTCATGATGCAGCGCCGACAGTTGTTCGCCGATGCGGTTGGGCTGGTAGAGGGTAAGCAGGGCGCCAGCGTCGGTGATCGGCGTGGCGCCCAGCAGCAGGGTCTGGCCGTTGACGCTGATCTCGCGCAACGGTAAGCGAAAGCCCTGGTCCAGCAAGGTTTCCAGCAAGGCCGGATCATCGAACAGCTCGGCGATGCTCTCACCGGCCGGTTCACGCCCGTACAAGGCGATCAGCGCCGGATTGGCCAGCAGGATCTTGCCTGCACTGTCCAGGGCCAGCACCGGGTCGGTCATGGCCGCCAGCAGGGCGTCGAGTTGCAAGTGGCGACGCTGGCCCGGAAGGATGTCGACGACCTTTACCGCCTGCACGCCGTGCACGCTGAACAACGCATCGCGCAGCTCTTCAAGCACCTCGGCGCTGAGGGTCGGCGCATCGATATAGACATTGGGCGGCACCATTTCCACCGCATCCAGATTGAGATTGCGCCCACCGAGCAAGGCCAGGACTTCCTGGGTGATGCCGACGCGGTCGATGAAGCTGACGTGGATACGCATGGGGCGGATCTTGATTCTGGAGTGCTGAGGGTGGCCAGTATGCCTTGGAGCCGGTGGAGATCAAAATGTGGGAGCTGGCTTGCCTGCGATGGCGGTGGGTCAGTTACCGAAAATATCGTCTGACAGGTCGCTATCGCAGGCAAGCCAGCGCCCACATTCGATTGGGGGGCAGGTTATTCCAGGTGTTCGGGTTTGACCGGGTCGCCGGATTTCACATCCAGTTGATGCCGCACATCTTCAAACATCAGGTCGTACTGCTTGTGCATCGACCCATTCAACACGGCCATCTTCGGCATGCCGTATTTCTGCGCGATGTTCATCGCGTGCCGGGCAAAGTCGTACGCCTGATCCTTGGGCAGGAAGAACTCTTCCTGGAGGTCCTTGCCCTGCACCGAACCGTGCAGTTTGAAGAGCATTCCCTTGCCTTCCTTTGGGTCCTGGCTGACTTCATAGTCGATGCACAGGTTATAGCTGTAGTCATGCTCGTTCAGCGCGTGTCGCTCGATATGCAGGTGGCCGGGTTCAAAGATAGCCATAGGCGTTTCTCCTCAACTTCACAGGTAGGTGATGCCAGGTTTGGCCGTGCTGATGCGCGTGCCGGCGCTGCCCTGGACGATGGCTTCGATGTCCGAGAGTGAACCGATCACCGCAGTTTTGCCAGTCTGGCGGGCGAACTCGCAGGCGGCTTGGACCTTGGGCCCCATGGAGCCGGCGGCGAAGCCGAGTTTTTCCATGTCGTCGGGGTGGGCCTGGCCGATGGCCTTCTGGGTGGGCTTGCCGAAGTCGATAAAGGCGGCGTTGACGTCGGTGGCGATCACCAGCAAATCGGCCTCCAGTTGCGTGGCCAGCAAGGAGGAACACAGGTCTTTGTCGATCACGGCTTCAATGCCGCGCAGCTTGCCGTCTTCGCCATACATCGTCGGGATGCCGCCGCCACCGGCGCAGATCACGATGGCTTTTTTCTCCAGCAGCCATTTGATCGGGCGAATTTCAAAGATGCGTTTGGGGCGCGGGCTGGCGACCACGCGGCGGTATTTGTCGCCATCGGGCGCGATGGCCCAACCTTTCTCGGCGGCGAGTTTCTCGGCTTCGGCTTTGGCATACACCGGGCCGATGGGCTTGGTAGGGTTCTGGAAGGCCGGGTCCTTGGCGTCCACTTCGACCTGGGTGAGCAGGGTGGCGAACGGCACTTCAAAGTCCAGCAGGTTGCCCAGTTCCTGTTCAATGATGTAGCCGATCATGCCCTCTGTCTCAGCGCCCAGCACGTCCAGCGGGTAAGGCGAGACGCTGGTGTAGGCCGCCGCCTGCAATGACAGCAGGCCCACTTGCGGGCCATTGCCGTGGGCGATCACCAACTCGTTGCCGGGGTGGATCTTGGCGATCTGTTCGGTGGCGATACGGATGTTGGCGCGTTGGTTGTCTGCGGTCATGGGTTCACCACGACGCAGGAGGGCGTTGCCGCCCAGGGCTACGACGATGCGCATACAGAATGTCCTTCTAGAATGATCGTTCCCACGCTCTGCGTGGGAATGCCTCACCGGACGCTCTGCGTCCGCTCTTGTGGCGCAGAGCGCCACTGGCTGCATTCCCACGCGGAGCGTGGGAACGATCAGAGTGGGGTTAGATATCCGCCAACGCCGACACCAGAATCGCCTTGATGGTATGCATGCGGTTTTCCGCCTGCTCGAAGGCGATATTGGCCGGCGACTCGAACACCTCTTCGGTCACTTCCACGCCATTGGCCAAGTGCGGATAGCGCGCCGCAATGTCCTTGCCGACCTTGGTTTCACTGTTGTGGAACGCCGGCAGGCAATGCATGAATTTCACCCGAGGGTTGCCCGAGGCTTTCATCATCTTGGCGTTGACCTGGTACGGCAGCAGTTGCTCGATGCGCTCGTCCCACGCTTCCACTGGTTCGCCCATGGACACCCAGATATCGGTGTGGATGAAATCCACACCTTTCACGGCTTCTTTCGGGTCTTCGGTGATGGTGATGCGTGCGCCGCTTTCCTCGGCAAAGGCCTGGCATTGCTTGATGAAATCTTCATGGGGCCACAGCGCTTTGGGCGCGCCGATGCGCACGTCCATGCCCAGCTTGGCGCCGATCATCAGCAGCGAGTTGCCCATGTTGTAGCGGGCGTCCCCGAGGTAAGCGTAGCTGATGTCATGCAGCGGCTTGTCGCTGTGTTCACGCATGGTCAGGGTGTCGGCGATCATCTGGGTCGGGTGGAATTCGGCGGTGAGGCCGTTGAACACCGGCACACCGGCGAACTTGGCCAGCTCTTCGACGATTTCCTGCTCAAAGCCACGGTATTCAATGGCATCGAACATCCGGCCCAGTACGCGGGCGGTGTCTTTCATGCTTTCTTTGTGGCCGATCTGCGACGACACCGGGTCGATATAGGTGACGTGGGCGCCCTGGTCATGGGCCGCGACTTCGAAGGCACAGCGAGTGCGGGTGGAGGTTTTTTCGAAGATCAGTGCGATGTTCTTGCCCTGCAAGTGCGGGCGCTCGGTGCCGGTGTATTTGGCGCGTTTGAGGTCGCGGGACAGGTCCAGCAGGTAATGCAGCTCGCGAGTGGTGTGGTGCATCAGCGACAGCAGGCTGCGGTTGCGCATATTGAAAGCCATGATGAAATCTCCTTAATAGTCGATAGGGTCGCGGATGATCGGGCAGGTCATGCAGTGGCCGCCGCCACGGCCTCGGCCGAGTTCACCGGCGCTGATGGTGATCACTTCCACACCGGCCTTGCGCAGCAGGGTGTTGGTGTAGGTGTTGCGGTCGTAGCCAATCACCACGCCCGGTTCCACGGCCACCACGTTGTTGCCGTCATCCCATTGCTCGCGTTCGGCGGCGAAGCTGTTGCCGCCGGTCTCGACCACGCGCAGGGCCTTGAGGTTGAGCGCTGCGGCCACGGTTTCGAGGAAGTTGGTTTTCTCGCGCTGAATGTCGATGCCGTGGGGCTTGCTCTCGTCAGGGCGCAGGGTGAAAGGCACGATCTGGTTGACCACTTCGGGGAAGACGGTGACCAGGTCGCGGTCGCAGAAGCTGAACACGGTGTCCAGGTGCATCGCGGCGCGGGATTTAGGCAGGCCGGCCACGATGACGCGCTCCACGGCTTTGTTCTGGAACAGGTTGCGCGCCAGTTGGCCAATGGCCTGGTGGGACGAACGCTCACCCATGCCGATCAACACCACGCCGTTGCCAATCGGCATCACGTCGCCGCCTTCCAGCGTCGCGGCGCCATGTTCCTGGTCGGGGTCGCCGTACCAGATCTGGAAGTCCGCGTTGGTGAACTCAGGGTGGAATTTATAGATGGCGCTGGTCAGCAGGGTTTCCTGGCGGCGCGCCGGCCAGTACATCGGGTTGAGCGTCACGCCGCCGTAGATCCAGCAAGTGGTGTCGCGGGTGAACTGGGTATTGGGCAGCGGCGGCAAGATGAAACTGGCGTGGCCGAGAAAATCGCGGAACATCTCGATGGTCTTGCCACCGAAGCTGCTCGGCAGGTCGTCGGCCGATACGCCGCCAATCAGGTACTCGCTGATTTTGCGCGGCTCCAGGCTGCGCAGCCACGAACCGACTTCATCGACCAGGCCCAGGCCTACGGTGTTGGCGGTGATCTTGCGTTCCAGAATCCAGTCCAGCGCTTCGGGGTTGGCGACGATGTCGGTGAGCAGGTTGTGCATTTCCAGCACATCAATGTCCCGCTCGCGCATCTTGGTCACGAAGTCGAAGTGGTCGCGCTTGGCCTGGGCCACCCACAGCACGTCATCGAACAGCAGCTCGTCGCAGTTGTTGGGGGTCAGCCGCTGGTGGGCCAAACCTGGGGAGCACACCATGACTTTGCGCAGTTTGCCGGCTTCGGAATGTACGCCGTACTTCACTTTTTCCGTGGTCATTACAGATCCTCCAGTGAACAACAATTACAGGGTCAGGAAGCCGTCGTAGAGCCCATAGGCCGCCACCAGGGCGCCAATGACCACTGCGGCGAAAATCAGCTTCTCGACGGGGGTGAAAATCGGTTTGCCCAGTTCACGCTTGGCTTTGGCGAACAGGATCGCGCCAGGGGCATAGAGCAGGGCGGAGAGCAGCAGGTACTTGGTGCCGCCGGCGTAGAGCAGCCAGATCGCATAGATCAGGGCGATAGCGCCGATGAACAGGTCCTTTCTGCGCTCTTTGAGGGCGTTCTCGTAGGTCTCGCCGCGCACCGCCAGCAGCAGGGCGTAGGCCGCCGACCACAGGTAAGGCACCAGGATCATCGAGGTGGCGAGGTAGATCAGTGACAGGTAGGTGCTGGCGGAAAACAGCGTGATCACCAGGAATATCTGCACCATTGCGTTGGTCAGCCACAGGGCGTTGACCGGCACATGGTTGGCGTTTTCCTTGCGCAGGAACTCCGGCATGGTGTGGTCCTTGGCGGCGGCGAACATGATCTCCGCACACAGCAGCACCCAGGACAGCAGCGCGCCGAGCAGGGAGATGATCAAGCCCACGCTGATCAGCACCGCGCCCCAGTGGCCCACCACATGCTCCAGCACGGCGGCCATCGACGGGTTTTGCAGTTTGGCCAGTTCCGGCTGGGTCATGATCCCCAGGGACAGCACGTTCACCAGCATCAGGAACAGCAGCACAGTGATAAAGCCGATCACGGTGGCCTTGCCCACGTCACTGCGTTTCTCGGCACGGGACGAGAAGATGCTCGCGCCTTCGATGCCGATAAACACCCACACGGTGACCAGCATCATGTTGCGCACCTGGTTCATCACACTGCCCAGGTCCGGGTTTTTCACGCCCCAGATGTCAGCGGTGAAGATGTCCAGCTTGAACGCGAACAGGGCGATGAGCACGAACAGCAGCAGCGGCACCACCTTGGCGACGGTGGTCACCAGGTTGATGAACGCCGCTTCCTTGATCCCGCGCAGCACCAGGAAATGCACGGCCCATAACAGCACTGACGCAGCGATCACCGCCGTCGGGGTATTGCCCTCGCCAAAGACCGGGAAGAAATAGCCCAAGGTGCTGAACAGCAACACGAAGTAGCCGACGTTGCCCAGCCAGGCGCTGATCCAGTAGCCCCAGGCGGATGAAAAGCCCATGTAGTCGCCGAAACCGGCCTTGGCGTAGGCGTAGACCCCGCCGTCGAGGTCAGGCTTGCGGTTGGCGAGGGTCTGGAACACGAAGGCGAGGGTCAACATGCCGATGGCGGTAATCACCCAGCCGATCAACACCGCACCGACATCGGCGCTGGCGGCCATGTTTTGTGGCAATGAAAAGATACCGCCGCCAATCATCGAGCCTACGACAAGTGCGACCAGGGCGCCTAGTCGAAGTTTTCCGGGAGTTTCAGACATTGCATGACTCCAATGCAGGAGAAGAGAGACCACAGAATAATTCCGTGCGCTAATCAAACAGCTGACTCAGATCACTTCATTGGCACATTCCATTGTGAATTAACGACTTAGGGTGAGGTTTTTGCGGACGAACAAGTCCCGCAAAGGCGCTTGATAGAGCGCTCTTTGCTTTGTGGTTAATCATTTGGTCGAGGGCATGGGTGTTGACGCTAGTTCGTATTTGCGAATGTGCAAATTTTTTGTACGTTGTTTGACTATCGCTTCATAATTGACGTATTTAAATTCTAAATAAGCCTAAACTTCCTACCTTTACATATCCTTATGTTATGACAACGTCATTAATCTGAATTACTTGTGTGCGCAGTTGTCGCCCAACCGTTTATTTCGAGGAAGCTGCATGACCCAACCCGCCCAGAAACTCCGGCTCAGTGCCCTGATCGCCCTGGTGGTGGGCTCGATGATTGGCGGCGGCATCTTTTCATTGCCGCAGAACATGGCCGCCCGTGCCGAAGTGGGCGCCATATTGATCGGCTGGGCGATCACCGCCATCGGCATGCTGACCCTGGCCTTTGTGTTCCAGACGTTGGCGAACCGTAAGCCCGAACTGGACTCCGGGGTGTATGCCTACGCCAAGGCGGGTTTTGGCGACTACATGGGCTTTTCATCCGCCTGGGGTTACTGGATCAGTGCGTGGATGGGCAATGTCGGTTATTTCGTCTTGCTATTCAGCACCCTCGGCTACTTTTTTCCGGCGTTCGGCCAGGGCAATACGCCGCTTGCCATCGGCTGCGCGTCGCTGTTGCTGTGGGCCGTACATTTTCTGGTGATGCGCGGGATCAAAGAGGCAGCGTTCATCAATCAGGTGACGACGGTGGCGAAGATCGTGCCGCTGCTGATGTTTATCGTGATCGCCGCCGTTGCATTCAAGGCGGATATTTTCACCCGCGATATCTGGGGAATGGGTAACCCGCAGATGGGCAGCGTGGTCGAGCAGGTGCGCCACATGATGCTGGTCACGGTGTTTGTATTTATCGGGATCGAAGGCGCCAGTGTGTATTCGGCGCGGGCGCAGAAACGCTCGGACGTGGGGCGCGCCACGGTGATTGGTTTCGTGGGCGTGCTGGCCTTGCTGGTGCTGGTGAATGTGTTGTCCCTGGGCATCATGAGCCAGCCGGAGCTGGCGCAATTGCAGAACCCGTCCCTGGCCGGTGTGTTGGAGCATATCGTCGGGCCTTGGGGCGCGGTATTGATCAGTATCGGCCTGGCGGTTTCGCTGCTCGGCGCGTTGCTCTCCTGGGCGCTGCTGTGCGCGGAAATCCTCTATGCCACCGCCCAGGACAAGACCATGCCGGCGTTCCTGAAGAAGGAAAACGCCAATCAGGTGCCGGTCAATGCCTTATGGCTGACCAACGTGATGATCCAGGCATTCCTGGTGATCACGCTGTTTTCCGCCAGCACCTACACCACCCTGATCTATCTGGCTTCCTCAATGATCCTGGTGCCTTATTTGTGGTCGGCGGCCTATGCGGTGCTGTTGAGCGCGCGCGGCGAAACCTATGCAGGCTGGCAGCGCCGGCGCATGAAAGATCTGCTGGTGGGGCTGGTTGCCCTCGGCTACGCGATTTGGCTGCTGTATGCGGGGGGCTTGAAGTATTTGCTGCTGTCGGCGTTGCTGTACGCCCCGGGTGTGATCCTGTTTGCCCTGGCCAAGCGCGAGCAGGGCCTACCCTTGTTTACCGCCGTGGAAAAAGGCATTTTCAGCGGCGTGATCGCGGGCGCCGGGTTAGCCGCGTATGGGCTGTATAGCGGGGTATTGTCACTGTGAGATTGGCGTATCAACCGCCCTACGACTGGGCGGCGATGCTGGGGTTCCTATCGGCGCGGGCGATTACCGGGTTGGAAACCGTGGTCGCCGGCGTATATCGGCGCAGTATCAGTGTGGCGGGCCGACATGGCTGGGTCAGCGTCGAACCGGGCGTGGGGGATTGGCTGGAGGTGACGGTCGACTTTCCCGAGCCTGCAGCGATGCCTGAGATCGAGCGGCGCTTGCGCAGGATGTTTGATCTGGATGCGGTGCCTGAGGTGATCAACGCGCAATTGTCGCAAGATCCCCTGATGGCGCAACTGGCTGCGGCCCGCCCTGGCCTGCGGTTGCCAGGCACCTGGGACGGGTTGGAACTGGCGATTCGTGCAGTGCTGGGCCAGCAGATAACCGTGGTGGCGGCGATTCGCCTGGCGAGCAAGCTGGTGGCTCAGTATGGCCTGGCGCTGGCATCCCCGCACGCCGGTATCACCCACCTGTTCCCGACACCAGAAGTGCTGGCGGCGGCAGACCTGGCCACCCTGGGCATGCCCAAGGCGCGGGGTCGTACGTTGTCCGGTGTGGCCCAGGCGCTGTTGGATGATCCTCAGCTTTTCGAACCCAAGGCCAGCCTCCAGGACGGCGTTGCACGGCTGGTTGCGTTGCCGGGGATTGGAGAGTGGACCGCGCAGTACATCGCCATGCGCCAGTTGCGCGAGGTGGATGCATTTGCGTCGGGGGATATCGGGCTGATCAATGCTTTGGCAGCCTTGGAAGGTGGGCCGGTGTCGGCGCGGCAGTTATTGGCGCGGGCCGAGGCGTGGCGGCCGTTGAGGGCGTATGCGGCGCAGCATTTGTGGACGTCGTTGAACCGCGGGGATTGATAGCGACGGTGATGGCCCCATCGCGGGCAAGCCCGGCTCCCACACTGATCCTGTGGGAGCTGGCTTGCCTGCGATAGCGGTGCCCAGGTCACCACTGAGGTCGGTGTGACCCTAACTCCACCGCCGGCAAATCCCACTGCAACGGCGTGCCACTGATGCTCAGCGGCGCCAGTAGCCGGTGGGCCTGGCCACAGGCTGTCTGCTCCACGACCAGGCCCTGGTCATTGATGTCTTCCTCACGCAATGCCGCTTGCTGTGACACTTGCCCGGCGGCCACCAGCAACTTCGCCGTGCGCGCCAACGACAAGCGCGCCGAACCGCCGCGTCCGGAGTCCAGGCGCTCGGCCAAAGCCCGGATCGCGCTGGCGGCCATCAAATAGCCGGTGGCGTGATCCAGCGCCTGCACCGGTAGCGGCAGCGGTTTATCCGTCTGTTTCCAGGCCATGCCGGCCTCGGCAATCCCGCTGCTCATCTGCACCAGGCTGTCAAAGCCACGCCGATTACGCCATGGGCCGCTCCAGCCGTAGGCGTTGAGGCTGACGTCGATTAGGCCGGGGGCGATGTGCTGACGTTCGCCAAGGGTATAACCCAGTTGCTCCAGGGCATCGGCGCGGTAACCGTGGAACAGAATGTCGGCGTCCTTGAGCAACGTTTCAAACACCTGCCGGTCGTCGTGGCGCTTTAGATCAAGGCGGGCGCAGCGTTTACCCAGGGTCATTTCCGGGACGACGCCAGGTTCGTTCCAGGTGGGCGAGTCGATGCGCAGTACGTCGGCGCCTAAGCCTGCGAGGAAACGACTGGCCACCGGGCCGGCCAGCACCCGGGTCAAATCCAGCACCTTGATGCCGGCCAGTGGGCGAGCGGCTGAGCCTAGCCAGGGTTTGTCGATGCCGGGTTCGAAGACCTGGCGCTGGATCAACGCTTCGGCGTTTACCGCCAAGCCTTGGGGATGCTGCTGCCAGGCTTGCCAGCTACGCATTTGCGCGGCACAACCGCCCGCATCGACAACCGCCTGTTCCAGTTCGGCGGCTTTCCAGGTCGCGACTCTACTCGCCATGGCGGCGCGATCAGCGGCAGGCCCCAATACCCGCTCGGCCGCCGCACGATGATGGGGCGCGTTGGTGTGCAGGCGGATCCAGCCATCGACGCTGGCGTAATCACCCGCTACCGGGTCCCACAAAGGCGGCACTTGCCACCCCACGGGGCGAATCGACGAAGAGAACCACAACGAGGCCAGGCGCCGATCCACGCTGACGCTGGGCAGACGCCCGGTTTGTTGCTCAATCAACTGGGCGATAGCCTGGCCCGCGGCGCCGATGCTGGCGGCCGCCAGGTCAGTCACGGCAAAGGTCGAGGGCAAGGCACCGGCCTGGGTCTGGGGCAGTGGGGCGTGCGGTAACGCGAGTGCGGCTTGGATGGGAGTCAGCAGGTCAGTCATCAAAGGCCCTCCGTAAGAGAAGGGCCACTATAGAAGATCATCCCACTGGTGTGGCAACCCCAGGGATCAAGGGCAGTTCGATGCTGGCGATAAAGCCGCCATCGGGATGGTTGGCCAGGATCAGGTTGCCGCCATGGCGCTCGGCGGCGCGACGGGCGATGGCCAGGCCCAGGCCATGACCTTGGGCGGTCTGGCCCGGCGCCCGATAGAACGGCTCGCCCAATTGGCTCAGGTGCTCGGCTTCAACGCCGGGGCCGTGGTCGCGTACGCTGATCAGAATGCGCCCGCCTTGATGCTGGGCCTGCAATTCAATCGATTCGCCCACCGGGTTGAAGCGCTGGGCATTGCGCAGCAGGTTGTCCACGGCGCGTTCGATCATGGTCGGCCAGCCTTTAAGCTGCAAATCATTGGCAGTCGTCAGTTGCACCACTTGCTCGGGGGCACTGAGTTGGGCGTCCTTTTGCAGGGTTTTAAGCAACGGGGTGAGGTCGATGTCTTCGGCGCTGGCGTTGTCGGCGTCGACCCGTGCCAACACCAGGATCTCGCTGATCAAGGCTTCCAGGCGATCGCATTCGCGGGTCAGGCGCGGCCAGAGTTTTTCCCGCTCTTCGGGGCTGGCGCGTTCGGCCAGGGCCAGGGCGATACGCAAGCGCGCCAACGGCGAGCGCAGTTCGTGGGAGACGTCGCGCAGCAACTGGCGCTGGCTGCCGATCAGGCTTTGCAGGCGCGCGCCCATGCGGTTGAAGTCGTTAGCCAAGACACCGAATTCGTCGCGCCGGTTGGCCAGTTGCGCCAGGCTGTTTTGTTGATAGGTGGTTTGCCCCAGATCATGCACCGCGCCGCGCAAACGACTGAGCGGGCGAGTAATGGACAACGTCACCAGAAGGCTGAACAGGGTCAGCACCACCAGGGTAATCGCCAGGGCACTGAGCGGCCACAGCAGGCTGCTGCGGTGCCAGGCTTCCAGCTCCGGGTGGGGAATGCGGTAGATCAGCAGGTAGGTGTCGCCGGTTTTGTCGCTGGTGTACTCGGCGGTCAGGCGTCGCCACGGCAGGTGGCCGTCCTGGCTGTCGTTCTGCCGGGCTTCGAAGGCGGCGGCGCGGCGCGGGAAGGTGCCCCGCACCACCGGCTCGCCACTCTCGTTCAGCACTTGCACATCAATGTGGTACTGGCGTTTGCGCTGTTGCAGCAAGTCCTGGGCGGCGTCTTCGCCCTGGGCTTCATAGAGTTGCGTCCACTCTTGGGCCAGGTTGTTGAGGCCAGGGTGGCGGCTCAGAATCCAGGCGTCCTGGTTGAGCATATGCCCAAGCAAAATCGACAACCCGCCTACCAGGGCGATGGCCAGCCAGAAACTCGCCAGGATACGCCAGAACAATGAACGCACAGGAAACCCTCAAACAGGAAAAGCCCAGCGGCGCGAACCACTGGGCTGGGGTGAAGCTAGGCCATTATTGCGCTTTTTGCGCTTGCTGGGCTTTCCAGGCCTGGAACTCTTTCCATTCGGCGCGGCGCTCGGCTTGCTTCTTGACGATCTCGTCGTACTTCTTCTGTTGGTCGGGCTTGAGCACGGCGCGGATATCGGCCTGGGTTTTCTGCTTGCCGGCGGCGATTTCGTCCTGCATCGCCTTCTGGTCAGCGGCCGGCAGTTTGTCCAGGTACTTTTGGGTCAGGTCTTTGCGAGCGTGCCATTGCTCACCCATCAGCTTGCGGATCTGCTCACGCTGTTCCTTGCTCAAGTCCAACTGGCTGAACGGGCCACCTTTACCACGCGGACCGTGTTCACCGTGGCCTGGGCCACCCATCATGTGGCCTTCGTGGCCGCCCATCGGGCCCGGGCCTTCAGGCATGGCCATGGCGACGGTAGGCAGTGCAGCGGCGAGCATCAAAGCGATAAGGGTCTTGCGCATGGTGATTCTCCTGTCTCTATTCCGGTGAGTCCGGATGTGAGTAGGTTACGCAGCGCAAGGTCAGCGGCGGTCAGGGGAGGGTAAAGCTTCGGTAAAGACAGGTTTGACAGGAGCTGACAAAACCCTTGAAGGTGATGAAATCAATGGTGGGAGCTGGCTTGCCTGCGATAGCGGTGGGCCAGTTAGCATAACGGTGGACTGACACACCGCTATCGCAGGCAAGCCAGCTCCCACAGGGTTAAGCGTGATGTTTAGAGGCTGTAGTAGTAACCACGGCTACGCAACGCCACGATCCGTGGCCGGCCATCCGGGTGTGGGCCGATCTTCTTGCGCAGGTTGCTGACGTGCATGTCCAGGCTGCGATCGTAGAGGGTCAACTTGCGGCCCAGGGCGATCTGCGCCAGTTCCTGTTTGTCCAGGGGCTCGCCGGGTTGACGCAGCAAGGCTTCAAGCAGGCGGCTTTCGGAGACGGTCAGGGTGAATTCCTGCTCATCAATGCTGACCACCCCGCGCACCGGGCTGAAGCACAAGTCGCCCAGTTCCAGCTGGGTCGATACCGCGGCCGGGTGGCTGCGTCGTAACACGGCGCGCAGGCGCGCCGTCAGTTCGCGCGGATCGCAAGGTTTGGCCAGGTAGTCGTCGGCGCCCAGTTCCAGGCCGAGGATGCGGTCCAGAGGCTCGCCCCGCGCCGAGAGCATCAGCACCGGCAACTCCGGGTGGTCGTTGCGCAGTTGCTTGAGCAACTCCAGGCCGCTGCCGTCGGGCAGCATCACATCGAGCACCACCGCCGCCGGGGCGGCTTCGGCCAAGGCTTTGCGGGCGCTCAGGCCGTTGTGGCAGGCGCGCACCTGGAAGCCTTCCTGGCTCAACCAACTGGTCAGCAGCTCACAGAGCTCCTGGTCATCATCTATCAGTAACAGCTCGCTCATGACTCACTCGATTTAGCCATTGTCGACGGCGACGACCCCACCGGTGACGCCGTGAGCCATTAGGAGTGCGCCGAAACGATTAGGTTCGACGCATCCGGGTTCAAGGCAGGACTTGCTTGAACGGCTTGATCACCACATCGGCATAAACGCCAGCTGCAACGTAAGGGTCTGCCTTGGCCCAGGCCTCGGCGTCGGCCAGGGAGGCAAACTCGGCCACGATCAGGCTGCCGGTGAAGCCGGCGTCGCCCGGGTCATTGCTGTCGACCGCCGGGTGCGGGCCGGCCAGTACGATGCGGCCTTCGGCTTGCAGCTGTTTAAGGCGCTCGACGTGGGCCGGGCGTACGCTCAAGCGTTTTTCCAGGGAGTTGGCAATATCGGTGGCAATGATGGCGTAGAGCATGTCAGTCCTCGGTTTTCGGCGTGGTAGACGCGGTGTCATGCAGGTGGCGCGACAGGTAGATGCCCTGGCCGATCAGGAACAATACGGTCATGCCCAGGCTGCCGAACACTTTGAAGTCGACCCAGTAGTCCTGGAACGTGAAGGCCACGAACAGGTTGGCGGCACCGCAGAACAGGAAAAACACGATCCAGGCCACGTTCAGGCGCACCCACACCGGCTCCGGCAAGGTCAGCGCATGGCCCATGATTCGCTTGATCAGCAGGCGGTCACCAATGAAGTGGCTGCCGATGAACACCAGGGCGAACAGCCAGTTCACCACCGGGGCTTTCCATTTAAGGAAGGTTTCGCTGTGGAAGGCCAGGGTCAGGCCACCGAATACCAGGCAGGCGATAAGGGTCAGCCATTGGCTTTTTTCCAACTTGCGCTGGGAGATGAAGATGGCGCCGTACACTACGATGGAGCTGATGATCAGTACGGCAGTGGCACTGTAGATGCCTCCGAACGATAGCTCGTGGCCGGCGATTTCGATGACCCTGGGGTCGAGTTTGGTAACGATGAAAAACAGCAACAGCGGGATGAAGTCGATGAATTGTTTCACAGTAAGAGCCAGAAGCTGGATGTGACGGCATAATAACAAACATCCTTGGTTGCGATAGCGCCAGCTGACTTGAGGTTACACACTCCCGTGAATGTTGATTTGCACTGCCACAGCACGGCCTCCGACGGCGCCCTGGCGCCCGCGGTATTGGTTGCGCGTGCGTTTGAAAAAGGCGTGCGAGTTTTGGCATTGACCGACCACGACACCCTCGAAGGCCTCGATGAAGCCCGCCAGGCCGCGCATTCCCTGGGCATGCAGCTGGTCAACGGCGTGGAATTGTCCTGCACCTGGGGCGGCGCCACCATCCATGTGCTGGGCTACGGTTTTGATCAAAAGGCCCCGCCCTTGGTGGCGGCGATTGCCCAATTGCACGATGGCCGCTGGCTGCGGTCCGAAGAAATAAGCCGCAAACTGAGCCTTAAAGGTATGCCTGGCGCCCTCGACGGCGCCCGCGCCATCCAGCAAGAGCTGGGCGACAGCGGCAACGCACCGGCCCGTCCGCATTTTGCCGACTGGATGGTGCGCGAAGGCTATGTCAAGGATCGCGCCGAGGCCTTTCGCAAATGGCTGGGCGCCGGCAAGTTGGGCGATGTGAAGCTGCATTGGCCGACCCTGGAAGACACCGTCCAGACCCTGCGGGCCTCCGGGGCCTGGGTCAGCCTGGCGCATCCCTGGCATTACGATTTCACCCGCAGCAAGCGCCGCAAGCTGATCAGCGACTATATTGGTGCGGGTGGCCACGCCATCGAGGTGGTCAACGGGCATCAACCGGCAGAACAGGTCGGCAGCCTGGCGATCCTTGCCCGCGAATTTGGTCTGCTGGTCAGTGCCGGCAGTGATTTTCATGGCCCAGGCGGCTGGTCCGAGATTGGCGAGTATCGTCAGGTCCCGGAAGATCTGCCGCTGTTGTGGGGGCGATTCAAGCATGACCCCATTATTGCCACCGTCTGAACAGGTAGAGCACGTGAGTCAATTCTTCCAGATTCATCCGGAAAACCCTCAGGCGCGCCTGATCAAGCAGGCCGTAGAGATCATCCGCGCCGGTGGCGTGGTGATCTACCCGACTGATTCGTCCTACGCCATTGGCTGCCAGATCGGCGACAAGGGCGCGGTCGAGCGGGTAAGACGCTTGCGCCAGCTGGACGACAAGCACAACTTTGCGCTGATCTGCAGCGACTTGTCCCAGCTCGGCCTGTTCGCCAAGGTCGACACCGGTACCTTCCGCCTGCTCAAGGCCCACACGCCGGGGCCTTACACGTTCATTCTCAACGCCACTCGCGAAGTGCCGCGCCTGTTATTGCACCCGAAAAAACGCACCATCGGCCTGCGCGTGCCGGAACACCCGATTGCCCTGGCGCTGCTGGCCGAGTTGGGCGAACCGCTGATGAGCGTGTCGTTGATCCTGCCCGGCGAAACCGAGCCGTTGTACGACCCTTACGAAATGCGCCGTTTGCTGGAAAAGCACGTCGACCTGATCATCGACGGCGGCTACGGCGGCAACAAGGCCTCCACGGTGATCAACCTGGCCGATGGCGAACCAGAAGTGGTGCGTGTGGGTTGTGGCGACCCGGCTCCGTTCATGGTCGAGGCCTGAATGTCAGCCGTGGAAGCCGCTGATCCCCAGGCTGGCGCCCAGCAAGAACTGCCGTTTGCCATGGTGTATGGCCAGGCGGTCATGGAAATGCCCCTGGACCTGTACATCCCGCCGGACGCCCTGGAGGTGTTCCTTGAAGCCTTCGAAGGCCCCCTGGACTTGCTGCTTTACCTGATCCGCAAGCAGAACATCAACATCCTCGATATTCCGGTGGCAGAAATCACCCGCCAGTACATGGGCTATGTCGAACTGATGCAGTCGGTGCGCCTGGAATTGGCCGCCGAGTACCTGGTGATGGCCGCCATGCTCGCCGAGATCAAGTCGCGCATGCTGTTGCCGCGCTCGGAGACGGTAGAAGCCGAAGAGGATGACCCGCGCGCCGAGCTGATCCGCCGCCTGCAGGAGTACGAACGCTTCAAGGCTGCCGCCGAAGGCATCGACGGTCTGAGCCGTGTGGGCCGTGATGTGGTGGTGCCCAAGCTCGACGCTCCCGAGGCGCGCGCGCGCAAGTTGCTGCCGGACGTGAGTCTGGAAGAATTGCTGATGTCCATGGCCGAAGTACTGCGCCGTGGCGATATGTTCGAGAGCCACCAGGTCAGCCGTGAAGCGCTGTCCACCCGCGAGCGCATGAGCGATGTGCTGGAACGTCTCAAGGGCGGTGGTTTTGTGCCCTTTGTCGAGTTGTTCACCGCCGAGGAAGGGCGCCTGGGCGTGGTGGTGACCTTTATGGCGATCCTTGAGCTGGTCAAGGAATCCTTGGTCGAGCTGGTGCAGAATGAGCCTTTTGCGGCTATCCACGTGCGGGCGCGAGCCGAATAACGAGCTGAATCGATGAATCTGACTGAACCCCGCGAACTGGCCCCTTTGCTGGAGGCCTTTCTCCTGGCCTCGGGCAAACCGCAATCTTTGGAGCGCCTGTTCGAACTCTTTGAAGAAGCCGAACGCCCGGAGCCGCCGGTGTTCAAGAAAGCCTTGGAGATCCTGCGCAAGTCCTGTGAGGGCCGTGCCTTTGAGTTGCGCGAAGTGGCGTCGGGTTATCGCCTGCAGATCCGTGAGAAGTTTTCACCGTGGGTCGGGCGTTTGTGGGAAGAGCGCCCGCAGCGCTACTCGAGGGCGATGCTGGAGACCATGGCGCTGATCGCCTATCGCCAGCCCATCACTCGGGGCGAGATCGAAGACGTGCGTGGTGTGGCGGTCAACAGCCATATCGTCAAGACCCTGCTGGAGCGCGAGTGGATTCGCATCGTTGGCTACCGTGACGTGCCCGGCAAACCGGCGATGTTCGCCACCACCAAGGTGTTCCTCGATCATTTCAACCTGAAGAACCTCGACGACCTGCCGCCGCTGGCCGAACTGCGCGAAATGGAGGCCGAGCCAGTGCTCGATTTCGACGACGCGCCGGTGCCGCAAAGCCTGCAGGAACTGGCCGATGCCAGCGCCGAGCCGGAGGAGCCCAAGGACGAAACCAGTTTCCATACGTTGTTGCTGGAGCTGGACGACATGGAGCAGGGGATCAAGACCGACTTCGACGATTTGCTGCGTGATGGTGCGGCGGAGCCAGAAACCCAGGTGAACGTTGAATCCGAGCCTGAGGTCGAAGCCCAAGACGATGTGCTTGGCGTGGCCCAGGCCCGGGAAAAGCTCCTGGCCGCCGTCGCCGCCCTCGAACAGCCGCCCCTGAGTGACGAAGAAGACGAAGCCCGGGCGCTGGCCGAGGCCATCGAAAACGAACGCCGCCAACTCGAAGACTGACCCGTTCTGACTCTCACCGTGCAACCCATGTGGGAGCTGGCTTGCCTGCGATGCAGACGCCTCGGTCTCTCAGATGCAAGGAGGTGATGCCATCGCAGGCAAGCCAGCTCCCACAGAGGATCGACCATGAGTGCCCTGAAAGACCCGTGCATCAGCATCTGCAAATTCAGCGACGACATCTGCGTCGGCTGTGGCCGCAGCAAGCGTGAAATCCGTGCCTGGAAGAAACTCGATAAAGCCGACAAGCGCACGGTATTGGCCGAAGCCCAGCTGCGTTTGCTGGCTCTGGGCGCCACCGGTCGGCGGAAAAGCAAATGACTTGGGCGTTATCGGCTAGTCTGTGATGCGCAACACGCGCCATGCGCGTATGATTCGCGACCCCTTGCCGACCTATTCGGCCTAGGCCCCGCTTTCAATACCCCTCAGGCCATGCCTGAATCGACCCACCGGGAGGTGCTTACGATGAATGACCAAGACCAGAAAGACCAGGAAATCGGCCCAGCAGGCGAAAAGCTGCAAAAAGTGCTGGCGCGTATCGGCGTGGGCTCTCGCCGCGACGTCGAAGCCTGGATCACCCAGAAGCGCATCAAGGTCAACGGCGTCGAGGCTACCCTCGGCCAGCGCGTCGACCTGCACGATGCAATCACCATTGATGGCAAGGTCATCAAGCGTGAAGAGGCCGCCGAATCGGTGCGCCGCGTGATCATGTACAACAAGCCCGACGGCGAGATCTGCACCCGTGACGACCCGGAAGGCCGTCCGACCGTGTTCGACAAGATGCCCAAGCCTAAAGAAGGCCGCTGGATCAACATCGGCCGCCTGGACATCAACACCACCGGCTTGCTGATGTTCACCACTGACGGTGAGTTGGCCAACCGCCTGATGCACCCGTCCTACGAGATGGACCGTGAATACGCCGTGCGTGTACGTGGTGAAGTCGATGACGAGATGATCGAACGCCTCAAGGCGGGCGTGGTGCTTGAAGACGGCCCGGCCAAGTTCACCGACATCAAGCAGGCGCCGGGTGGCGAAGGTTTCAACCACTGGTACCACTGCGTGGTGATGGAAGGCCGTAACCGTGAAGTGCGTCGCCTGTGGGAGTCCCAGGGCCTGGTGGTCAGCCGCCTCAAGCGTGTGCGTTTCGGTCCGGTGTTCCTGAACTCCGACCTGCCGATGGGCCGCTGGCGCGAAATGAGCCAGTACGAGGTCGATATCCTCAGCGCCGAAGTGGGCCTGACGCCGGTTGCCATGCCGCAGATGAACGCCAAGAGCAAAGACAAGCTTGAGCGTATGCAGCGCAAATCGTCGCGCCCAGTGCCACGTACCGAACGTGTTGCCCGCACCCTGCGCCCTGCGCTGGATGCACCGGCCACCGGCGGTCGTATCTCGCGTCAGCCGCACATTGAAGGTGAACGCCGCCCCACCACGCCATCGCGTCAGGAAGGCGAGCGTGCGCCACGTACGCCGCGTCCTGCTCCGGCGGGTGGTCGTAGCAACCGTGGTGAAGCGGATCGCCCGGCCGACAACGCCAGCACCAAGCGTCCAGCCAAGCCAGCGGCGAACAAGCGCCCTGGCCCGAAACTGGTCGCGGACGAGCCTTCGGGCAAGCGCCGTGGCGCACCGGCCGGTTCCGGCCAGCGTCCTGGTTTTGGTCGCAAGAAGCCGCAGTGATACGTTAAGCGCCGCATAAAAACGCCAACCCTAGGGTTGGCGTTTTTTTTTGCGATCTACATTTGAAATGCAATCAACTGTGGGAGCCGGGCTTGCCCGCGATAGCGGTGGGTCAGTGAGTAAAAAGGTGACTGACACACCGCTATCGCAGGCAAGCCAGCTCCCACCGGGATCTCTACACGTCTATGATCTTTTAAAAGGCAAAGGCGCCATCAAACACCGGCTTGTCATCCAGCGCCAGCACCCCACTGGCAAAGATCAGGTCCAGGTGATGACTGCCTTTCTGCCCGCCACCCAAGCCCAAGTGCAACCCGCAGTGACGCTCTTCAAACCCGGCATTGCGCGCATACAGGTCCTTGACCCCTTCATTGGTGCCAATCCCCAACTCCTCCACACGACGGTTGGACGGGTTGGCATTCAGGTACTTGTTGAAGTCATCTGCCAGCCCTGGCACTTCGCTGGCCACGCTGCAAACGGTGGAGTTCTCGATCCATAGCTCCAGCGGCAATTGCAGCACGCCGTATTTGCGTGCAAAGGGGATGGTACTGAGGAAGGTGCCGACAAACCGCACCTGGCCGTTGATGGCTTCGCTGTGGGTGGCGATTTCGCCGGGCGCCAGGTCGTGGTTGCCGACGCCGTTGATATTGGTCCACTTCTTGATGCTGCTCATCGGCGCTTCCAGGCGCGAACCGTGTTTGTCGGTAAAGCTCAGCACGTTGGCCTGGGCCATGCGCCGGATCAGTGTGGCGTTGAGGTCGGCGATGCGTTGGGGCTCGACGCTGAAGGTGTCGTAGAAATAGTCGCCGTAATCCTTGAACAGCAGGGATTTTTTCCAGTGCTCGGCCATCACGCCTTGCAGGGCACGGATAAAGTCCGGGCCTTCGGCGCGTGGGTTGGGCAGCGTGGAGGAATCATAGAGAAACAGGTACAGGTCGCAGCTTTGAATGGCCTGGGACAGGGTGTCGCTGGGCGCCAGGTCCAGGCGTTGCAGTTGAAAGTTGAAGCGGGCGGCGCTGCCGTGGGTAATCGCCTGGGCGATGGCGTCATAGCGCTCGGTGTGGCCCAGCAACACGGTGGGGCGGTTCAGGCCGTTGAGGGCGGGGTGGTGTGCCAGGTAGTAGAGAAAATGTTCGACGGCGCGGGCCTTGTCCATGACGGGTGTCCTTCTGTGCCTTGGGTAAGGGGGCAGGCGCCGTGCACAGCGCCTGCCGGATGCCTGCCGGGTATTAGAAAGGCCACATCGCGGTGCCAAAAGGCACAACGGCATCGGCTTGCATCATTTCAACGGCGGCCTCATGGGTCGGCGCTTCAAACCAATCGTCGAGTTGCAGTTCGGTTTCCAGGTCGTTTTCCAGTGCTTGCATGGTGTATCTCCTAGAGGACGTTGTTTGAGAACGGCTTGCCCACGGGCTTCGCGGGCAAGTGCAAAGAACCTAGAAGAGAGTGTTTCGAAATGCAAAAAATTTATTGACACGGTTTCATTTGGATTTTTTCTTCTGTTTTTCAGCAGATTTTTTTATTCAGGCAAAACAGTGAATTGGCTGAAGCGATTCTTCAGGCATTGCTTACCGACAGAATTCCGTTGAGGGTTGCCAAAGTCTGGCTGTAACGCGGATTTTCCGGGGTGTAACGATAGATTTACGCAACTGCCCTGGCTTTGTTGGGGGGCGCGCCGATGTAAGCATTAGCTGACAGAATCGCCCGTGCACTTTCCCGGTGCGTGCCGAAGCTGTCGAGCGGTGTACAATGCGCCGCGTTTTACTGTGACCCCCCTTGCGTATCCACGCAAAAGGCCAAGACCTCAGGGTTTGATCCCCCTGATCACTCCGCCTGGCCACGAGCCGGACGGGTTCGATTTCGTCACAGATAAAAACAAACAGGTGACGCATGACCATTAGAAAGACGCTGTACTCCTGGTGCCTGCGCTGGGGTTTGAGCGGCGCTGCTTGAGTCGGTAATTCAAGGCAGCAACCTGCATTCAACTCTTCAAACCTTGCGTGAGACCCTTTTCATGAGTGGACCCCATTCTTCTTCAGGCGAGCTGAAACGCGGCCTGAAAAACCGGCATATCCAGTTGATCGCCCTCGGTGGCGCCATCGGCACCGGCCTGTTCCTGGGCTCGGCCGGGGTGCTCAAATCCGCCGGCCCTTCGATGATCCTGGGCTATGCCATCTGCGGCTTTATCGCCTTCATGATCATGCGCCAGCTTGGCGAAATGATTGTCGAGGAGCCGGTCGCCGGCTCCTTCAGCCACTTTGCCCACAAGTACTGGGGCGGTTTCGCCGGCTTCCTCTCGGGCTGGAACTGCTGGATTCTGTACATTCTGGTGGGTATGTCGGAGTTGACGGCCGTCGGCAAGTACGTGCACTACTGGTGGCCGGAGATCCCGACCTGGGTCTCTGCTGCGGCGTTTTTCGTGCTGATCAACGCGATTAACCTGGCCAACGTCAAAGTCTTCGGTGAAGCCGAGTTCTGGTTCGCCATCATCAAGGTGGTGGCGATCGTCGGCATGATTGCCCTGGGCAGCTACCTGCTGGTCAGCGGCAGCGGCGGCCCGCAAGCCTCGGTCAGCAACCTGTGGGAGCATGGTGGTTTCTTCCCCCATGGCGTCGGCGGTTTGGTGATGGCCATGGCGATCATCATGTTCTCCTTCGGCGGCTTGGAAATGCTCGGTTTTACCGCCGCTGAAGCCGATCAACCACGCACCGTGATCCCCAAGGCGATCAATCAGGTGATCTACCGCATCCTGATTTTCTACATCGGTGCCCTGGTGGTGCTGCTGTCGCTCACCCCGTGGGACAGCCTGCTGGCGACCCTCAACGCCTCCGGCGATGCCTACAGCGGCAGCCCGTTCGTGCAGGTGTTCTCGATGCTGGGCAGTAACACCGCCGCGCATATCCTCAACTTTGTGGTGCTGACGGCCGCGCTGTCGGTGTACAACAGCGGCACCTACTGCAACAGCCGCATGCTCTTGGGTATGGCCGAGCAGGGCGACGCGCCCAAGGCCCTGGCGAAAATCGACAAGCGCGGCGTGCCGGTGCGTTCGATCCTGGCCTCGGCGGCGATCACTCTGGTGGCGGTGCTGATGAACTACCTGATGCCCCATGACGCGCTGGAACTGCTGATGTCGCTGGTGGTGGCCACGTTGGTGATCAACTGGGCGATGATCAGCTTCTCCCACTTCAAGTTCCGCCAGCACATGAACCGCATTGGCCAGGTGCCGCTGTTCAAGGCGTTGTGGTACCCGTATGGCAACATCATCTGCGTGGCCTTTGTGGTGTTTATTCTGGGCACCATGCTGATGATTCCGGGCATTGACCGCTCGGTGTACGCGATCCCGGTGTGGGTGGCGTTCATGGGTGTTTGTTACTGGGTCAAGAACAAGCGGGCGCAGCAGTCCATGGATATGGCGGTCCCCGCGGTGAAGTAAGCGTCAATGTTGTTAAGCAGACCCGGCCTTGTGCCGGGTTTGTTGTTTGAGGGGATGGCCAAGGTGCATTCGCGTATCCTAGGGCTTCTTCCGGAGGACCGTGTTACATGCTGGTGATTTCCAACAACGTACAGCTGCCCGATGCCGAGATTGAGCTGACCGCCATTCGCGCCCAGGGTGCCGGTGGGCAGAACGTCAATAAAGTGTCGAGTGCGGTGCACCTGCGGTTTGATATTCCGGCGTCTTCGTTGCCGGAGTTCTACAAGGAACGCTTGCTGGCACTGCGTGACAGCCGGATCACCAGCGAAGGCGTGCTGGTGCTCAAGGCCCAGCAATATCGCACCCAGGAGCAGAACCGCGCCGATGCGCTGGAGCGCCTGGTGGAGTTGATCCAGAGCGCCACCAAGGTCGAGAAAAAACGCCGTCCGACCAAGCCTACCCTGGGCTCGAAGAAACGCCGCCTGGAGTCCAAGACCAAGCGCGGCAGCATCAAGGCCGGGCGCGGCAAGGTCGACTTCTAGGCGTCGCGTGTTTCGCGGGCCTTGGGCGCCTGGCGGTACAGGTAGACGCTCAGCAGCAAACCGGCGAAAGCGGCGAGGGCGGCGAACAGGAAGATCGAGGCAAAGCCAAACCCGGCCGCCACGGCGCCCGCCAGCGGCCCGGTGATGCCCAGGGACAAGTCGATAAACAGCGAATAGGCGCCCACCGCCGAGCCACGGCTGGAGGCCGGCACCAGGTTGACGGCCTCCACTCCCAACGCCGGGAACACCAGGGAAAAACCGAAACCGCTCAACGCCGCACCCGCCAACGCCAGTTGGGCATCCGGCGCCAGCCACAGCAACAGCAGGCCCAGTACTTCCACCGACAGGCAGGCGATTGCGACGCGAAAACCACCAATGCGGTTGATCAAATTGCCAAACAGCAAGCGCGCGCCGATAAAACTGGCACCGAACAGGCTCAAGGCCCACACCGCGTTATCCCAGTGCTGGGTGCTGTAATACAACGTGATAAAGGTGGCGATGGTGCCAAAGCCGATAGAGCCCAATGCCAGCGCGCAACCATGGGGGAGCACGCGGCCCAGTACATTCATGAACGGCAAACGGATGCCGGGCACAATCGGCGCGGCTTGTTTTTTCCAGGCCAACACCACACCCAGTACGGCCAACAGAATGATGCTGACGCCCATGCTCCACAGCCCCAACTGGCTGACCAGCAGCACCCCCAACGGCGCGCCGACCGCCAGCGCGCCGTAGCTGGCGATGCCGTTCCAGGAAATAACCTTGGCCGTGTTCGCGGCGCCGACACGGCCAATGCCCCAGCCAATCGCCCCCGAACCCACCAGGCTTTCAGCGCTGCCCAGCACTAGCCGACCGACCAGCAGGCAGCCGAGGCTCAGAGCCGGCAGGCTGGAAAACCACGCCGCAAACAACATGAACACGCCACTCAAGCCGCAGCCCACCAGGCCGATCACCACGGCGCGCTTGCTGCCCAGGTTGTCGATGATCTTGCCGGCATAGGGGCGGCTCAGCAGGGTTGCCAGGTATTGCACGCTGATCACCAGCCCGGCAATGACGGCGCCATAGCCCAGCTGGCTATGGACATAGCCCGGCAATACGGCCAGGGGGATGCCGATATTCAAATAGCCGATGAAGGTAAACAGCACGATGGAAACAACTTGCAGCGTGACCGCCATGGGGCGCTGGGTATCTGGCATGGGAGAGATCCACTGTCGCAGCAGGTAAAGATAGGCTGCTAATGATACCGGCGCGCAGGCCGGGCAGGGCGGCAAAAATGTAAAACGTCAGCTCTAAAGCCGATCAAGCTTGGGTGGGGGCCAGCAATTGAGTGGTCACCAGGGCAGCCAAAGCGTTTTCCTGGGTGCCAAAGCGCTTGAGCAGTGCTGCTTGCTTGTCGGCACTGAGGCGGTTCCAGACTTCGACCATCTGCAAGGCAGCGTCGAGTACAGCGGCGTCCGGCGTGTCGGAAGGGGAGGTGGTCATAGTGAAGGTCTCGGATGATTCAGGCAGTGTGGAAAGCGCTCAAAGGCGCGCTTTCCACACGGTCTGGTACGGCGTCAGTCCCGGCTTTCGCGCTCGACTGGTTTTGCTTCTTTGGCCTCAGGCTGCTTGTCGCTGGCCTGCTGCGGTGTTGGCTGCTCAGTTGGGTGCAGGCTTGGGAAGGGGAGATTAGGTATCTCGTGCATCGTGGTCGCTCCTCGCAAGGTCTGTTTTTTCAATCGCAGGTGATTCCGCGCTCTCAAAAAGCCTTGGCAGGATACAGCACCGTAAATGACAAAAAGACTTTTATCTCGACGTATGCACAATTTTTAATGGTTCAGACGCAAGTGACATGAGGTCACACCTCTAGAACGGCACCTTGCCCAGAATCATGTCGCGGTACATCACAAAATCTCCCAGCAAGCTGTAGAACGGGTGTTGAAAGGTGGCGGGACGGTTCTTTTCGAAGAAGAAGTGACCAATCCAGGCAAAGCTGTAGCCCGCGAGCGGCAAGGCCAGCAGCAGGACCCATGAACCTCTGCCGATGGCGTACGCAAGAATGCCGATCACCAGGGTGGTGCCGATAAAGTGCAGGCGTCGGCAGGTGCTGTTGCCATGCTCGGCCAAGTAGTACGGGTAGAACTCGGCAAAACTGTTGTATTTCTTGATGTTTTCCACGGTCACCGGCCCTCTGGTTGTTGTGCCGCCAACGGGTGTGCGGCGGGGAGCTTATTTGAGTCTAGAGTGATCAGTGGTAACAGCCAGTGACAATAGATGCCACTTTAGTATCCTTGGCTTCCTGGCTGCCGTTTGAGCCTGCTTTCTATAAGAAGACGCCATGAGCGAACGAACAACTTCTGCAAGCTGGGCGATGGGCATCGTCAAGGCGCTGGAAATGGATGGCCTGGATTGCCGTGCCTTGTTCAAGCAACTGGGCCTGGATTATGCGGCCCTCAGTGATCCCGATGCGCGCTTCCCGCAAGACGCCATGACCCGCCTGTGGCAACGCGCGGTAGAGGTGTCGGGTAACCCGGCGATTGGCCTGAACATGGGCAAGGTGGTGCGCCCGGCCTCGTTTCACGTTGCCGGTTATGCGTTGATGTCCAGCAACACCCTGGCCGAAGGCTTTATGCGATTGGTGCGCTACCAGCGCATCATCGCCGAAAGCGCTGATTTGAGTTTTCGACTGTTACCCGAAGGCTATGCGTTGATTCTGACGGTGCATGGCGATCACCTGCCGCCCACCCGTCAAAGCGCCGAAGCCTCGCTGGCCAGCGCCCTGGCCCTGTGTGGCTGGCTCACCGGGCGCACCCTGCAGCCCCGCAAAGTGCTGCTGCAGGGCGAACAGCCAGCGGACCTGGCGCCCTACCAACGCGCCTTCCATGCGCCTTTGCAATTCAATGCACCCTATGACGCGCTGATTTTCGAGCAGGCTGACATGGAGGCGCCGCTGCCCACGGCCAACGAAGCCATGGCGCTGTTGCACGATCGCTTTGCCGGTGAATACCTGGCGCGTTTTTCCGAAAGCCGCGTGACCCATAAGGCGCGTCAGGTGCTGTGCCGCCTGTTGCCTCAGGGCGAGCCCAAGCGCGAAGCGGTGGCCCAGACGCTGCACCTGTCCCAACGCACCTTGCAGCGGCGTTTGCAGGAGGAGGGCACCAGCTTCCAGGCCTTGCTCGATGACACCCGGCGCGAACTGGCCGAGCAGTACCTGGCGCAACCCAACATGACCTTGCTGGAAATCGCCTACCTGCTGGGGTTTGCCGACCCGAGTAACTTTTTCCGCGCGTTTCGCCGTTGGTTCGATGCCACGCCCGGTGAATACCGGGCGCGCTTGCAGCAAATGTCGTCGGTCAGTGACGCCAGAACGCCGGAATGCACAACACAAACACGGTGATGATCTCCAGGCGCCCCAGCAACATGCCCAGGGACAGGATCCACTTGGCGGCATCCGGCAGGGTGGCGAAGTTGCCGGCCGGGCCGATGGTTTCGCCCAGGCCGGGGCCCACGCCGGAAACGGTACTGGCGGCGCCGGTCAATGCGGTCATCCAGTCCACGCCCAGCAGTGACAGCGCCAGGGCGATCATGCAGATGGTGATGGCGAAGAAAAACGAAAAAGTCAGAATCGAGCGCACGATCTCCTCATCGAGGCGATGGCCGTTGTACTTCTGCTTGATCACCGCGCGGGGATGGATCAACTGATTCAAGTTGGCTTTGAGCAGGATGTAGGCCACCTGGAAACGGAAGATCTTGATACCGCCTGCGGTGGAGCCCGAGCAGCCGCCGATAAAGCCCAGGTAGAAAAACAGCATCAGTGAGAAGTTGCCCCACAGGCTGTAGTCCCCCAGTGCAAAGCCGGTGGTGGTCACCACAGACGTCACGTTCAGCGCCACATGGCGCAAGGCATCGAGCCAATGCAGGTTGGTGGTCCACCAGTACCAGGTGCCGAGTACCAGCCAGGTCACCAGCAACAGGCCGAGCAAGCCTTGCACTTGCTGGTCCTTGATCAGCGCTCGACGGTTACCGCGCAAAGTGGCCACGTACAGGGCGAACGGCAAGCTGCCAAGGATCATCACCACCACCGCGACCCAGTGCACCGCCGGTTGTTTCCAATGGGCCAGGGACTCGTCCGAGGTGGAAAACCCACCGGTGGAGATCGCCGACATTGCATGGTTGATCGCATCGAACACGCCCATCCCGGCCCACCAGAAGGCCAGGCTGCCGAAGATGGTGATGCCCACATAGGCGGCCACGATCAAGCGCGCCACCATGTGTGAGCGAGGCATGACCTTTTCAGAGCGGTCCGAGGATTCGGTCTGGAACAGGCGCATGCCACCAATGCGCAGCAGCGGGAGGATCGCCACCGCCATGCCGATAAAGCCGATACCGCCAAGCCAGTGCAGCAACGAACGCCACATCAAAATGCCCGGCGACATGCTGTCCAGGCCGCTCAACACGGTGGAGCCGGTGGCGGTGATGCCGGACATGCTTTCAAAGAACGAGTCGGTGTAGCTGATGTGCTGGGTCAGCAAAAAGGGCAGGGCGGCGAAGATGCACACCACCACCCAACTGCTGACCGTCAGCAGGTACATGTCCCTGGGGCGCAGGTGCACGTGCTCGGGGCGGCCAGGAATGACCAACGCCAACCCGGCGATAAAGGTGATCAGGCTGGCCCACAGGAACGAGGGCAGGTCGCTGGTGCGTTCGAAGATCACCAGGGTCGCCATCGGGATTACCATGGCGACCGCAAGGGTGATCAGGAAGATGCCGATGATGAAACCGATGATGCGCAGGGTCGGCAACGCCATGAAGTTCGCTCGGGTGATTGGGCAGAGGCGCCATTCTACCCGCGGTGCAGGTCTTGTAAACCGAGGGCTGCGGGTTGATGGAGAACCCCTGTGGGAGCTGGCCTGCCAGCCGGCGTATATTCACCTGACGCCCCGCAATCCAATGTGGGAGCTGGCTTGCCTGCGATGGCGGTGTGTCAGTTATAGATTAGTCGACTGAACCACCGCCATCGCAGGCAAGCCAGCGCCTACAGGGATAGACGCGGCAGTTATTGCGCGCATGAAAAAGGCGACCCGCAGGTCGCCTCTTCAATTGCGCTTGATCAGAACTCGTGATCAGCGCTGTCCGGGTTCAGGTCACTGATACCCAGCTTGCCAGCAGCGGCTTCGATCGAACCGGTCTGCTTGACCAGGGCGGCAATCGAGTCACGCACGATCTGGTTGCCCTTTTCATTGTCAGCGGCGATCAACTGGTCGTAGTGCTCGCCGTTGTTGGCGTGGTCAACCATCACCTGGATCTTCGCTTCGGTGGCTGCCAGGTCAGCCTTGAGGGCTGCGTCGGCTGCCGGGTCGACCTTGGCCACCAGAGACGACAGGCTGGCGCCGGTCAGCTTGGTGCCGTCAACACGGGTGTATTCGCCCAGGTAGACGTTACGGATGCCCTTGGCGTCGTAGAAATGCGAGTAATGGGTGTTGTCGCTGAAGCAGTCCTGCTCGTCTTCCGGCGAGTTGGCTTCCAGGGACACTTTCATGCGCTCCCCGGCGAGTTCGCCCAGGGACAGGCTGCCCATGCCGAACAGCATTTTACGCAAACCGTCGGTGCCCGGTTCCGACTCCAGGGTGGCGCGGTAGTTGTCTTCGACGTTGGGCTTCCAGTTGTCGACCATTTCCTGCAGGTCGCTGACCAGCAGTTGGGTGACAGCACGCAGGTAAGTGCGGCGACGCTCATTGTGACCGCCGGTTGCACCGTCACCGGTCATGTAGTCCGACGCCGGGCGGTTGCCCGCGCCTGGGCCGGTGCCGTTGAGGTCCTGGCCCCACAGCAGGAATTCGATGGCGTGGTAGCCGGTGGCGACGTTCGCTTCGGAACCGCCCAGCTCATTGAGGCTGGCGAGTTTTTCCGGGGTGATCTCCTTGACGTCGACCTTGTCTTCGCCCACCTGAATCTCGTTGTTGGCGATGATATTGGCGTTGGCACCTGGGTTGCCCAGCGCGTGCTCGTAGGACTTGTCGACGTAGTCGATCAGGCCTTCGTCCAGAGGCCAGGCGTTCACTTGGCCTTCCCAGTCGTCGATGATGGTGTTGCCGAAGCGGAATACTTCGCTCTGCAGGTAGGGTACGCGTGCGGCGATCCAGGCGGTACGGGCCGCTTTCAGGGTTTCGTCGTTCGGGTTGGCGAGGAAAGTATCGATTGCGGTCTGCAGGGTTTTTGCGGTGGATTCGGCATCGCTGTACACCGCAAACACCATGTCTGCGTAGTGCGCGACCACGGCCTTGGCGGCTGCTTCGTCGACCTGGCCTGCCGGGGCAGCCGCCGGTGCGGTAGTGCTGGCGGCAGCGGGTGCCTGGGGCGCGGCGGCCTTGTCTTTACCTTCGCCGCAACCGGCGAGAGAAATGGCAATGGCCAGCAGACTGGCGGTGGCCAGGGGCATACGAATCATGGCGAACATCCTGCTTCGGTTGTTGAAAGGGCGCGCGGGGAGCGCAAACGCTGCGACATAATGCGAAAGATTTGCATTTTGTGTAAAGGCTTATACGCGGGAAATATTGAGTATCGAAGTGTAAATTCAAAGACTCACGGCGTTATTACGTTCGGACTGCTTCAGATAAGCCGTCAACTCCCGGGCCTGCAGCGGTTTGCTGTAGTGATAACCCTGCCCTTCATGGCACCCCTCGGAGATGATGTAGGCCTCCTGTTCGGCGGTCTCCACCCCTTCGGCAATCACCTGCATGCCCAGGCTTTTACCCAATTGGATAATGGCGCGCACGATGGTTGCGTCATCGTCGTCGTCCTGCAGGTCCTGGACGAAGCTCTTGTCGATCTTGATCTTGTCCAGTGGCAGGCTTTTGAGGTAACTCAGGGAGGAATAGCCGGTGCCGAAGTCATCAATGGCGATCAGCGCCCCGGAGCGACGCAGGCTCAGCAGATGCTGAGCGGCGGTGCTAATGTCTTCCATCAGGCCGGTCTCGGTGACTTCCAGCTCCAGGCTGCGTGGCGGTAGGCGATAGATCTGCATCAGGTTGTTGACCACCCTTGGCAACTCGGTGTGGTGCAGTTGCACCGTGGACAGGTTGACGGCCATGCGCAGCGCCGTGAAACCCTGGTCATGCCATTCGCGCAATTGCCGGCACGCTTGGTCCAGCACCCATTCGCCAATGGGAATGATGGTGCCGTTCTGTTCCGCCAGCGGGATAAACAAGTCCGGCGGTACCAGCCCATGTTCCGGGTGTTGCCAGCGCAGCAGGGCCTCCACGCCGACCACCTGATGGTCGCGATAGCTGATTTGCGGTTGGTACACCAGGTGGAACTGCTCGCGGCTCAGGGCATCGCGCAGGTCTTTCTCCAGTTCACGGCGCCGGCGCATTTCGCTGTCGACGCTGGCGATATAAAACTGATAGCGGTTGCGCGAGCGGCTCTTGGCCAGGGTCATGGTCTGCTCGGCTTTTTGCAGCAACTTCTCGGTGCTGTCGCCATCTTCCGGAAACAGCGTGATGCCGATGGTGGCGCGCAGGCGGATCAGGTCGTGGTCGAGGGCGAATTCAGCCTCCAGGTCATCGAGGATGCTTTGTGCCAGTTCGGCGGCCTCGTAGGGCTGGTCGATATCGGCTTGCACCAGGGCGAACTGGTCGCCGCCCAGGCGGGCGAGCGTGCCCAGGCGGCCACTATGGGCGCGCAGGCGGTCGGCCAGGGCCAGCAAGAGTTTGTCGCCGGCCTGGTAGGTGAATTGCTCGTTGACGCTCTTGAAGTCATCCAGCCCCACGCATAACACCGCGACACGGCGTTGCCGGCGGCCAGCGTCCGTTAGGATCTTGTCCAGTTGCGCCTGCAACTTCTGGCGGTTCGGCAGGCCGGTCAGGAAGTCGTACTGGGCCATGCGCAACAGGCTGGACTCGGCCTCGTGCCGCAGGTGGGTATTGCGCTCAATGGATTCGAGCAATTGGTTGGCGGTGTTTATCCACTGTCCCAGTTCGTTGCGTTCATGACCCTTGAGCTGAGGGATCTTGTGCTCGCTGGGGCGGTCCGGGTTGATCGAGGTCAGGTGTTGGAGCATCCGCGACAGCGGTTTGGTCAGCATCCAGTGATACACCAGGTACAGCACCAGCCCCATGACCAGGGCGCGCAATACGCCCGAGATAAAGATGATGACCGAGCTGACCAGGAAACTTCTGCCATAGGTGGCGGTGTCGAGGGTGATGCTCAGGTCGCCGTAATATTCGCTGTAGGGGCCCTTGCCGACTAACGCGGTAGTAAAGGATCGTTCCTGGCCAAGAATCAGGTCGGTCAGCCAGCGGCTGGGGGACCGCTGTAAAGGGCGGCTTTTTTCCGCCAACATGGTCTCGTTGGGATGGCCGATAGAGGCCATGCGCACAGCATCGTCCTGGAACAGACCTTCGATCACCTGCATGCCCATCTCGCGATCCAGGCTGTACACGGCCTGGGTCGAGGGGTCGCGAAACATGTCGAGGATGCGCTGGGCATCGCCCGCCACGGCCTGGCGTGTCTTGTAGGCATCAAAAACGATCTGCGCCACGCTCAGCGCCACACCCACGATCAAGGCCGACAGCAGCACAACCCGTAGCAACTTCACCGACAAGCTGTTCTTGAGTTCCAGCTTCAAAGGGGCATTCCTTGTCTCATGCGGGTGGCCGTCAATATGCCATGAGTATTGGCAATCTGGGGAGGGCAGTCAAAGGGACATTACTGTGGGAAGGGGGGTGGCGCTTTGCAGCGACGGTGGGCAGGAAAACGGCGGATGGAATCCGCCGTGAATGTTGCCTTGCGGGGGCAAGTGGTTGTTTGATTAAAAATTAATCTGTGGTGGGGCAGATGACTGTGGATCCGCGCCCAGTTGGCCGCCTTGGGCTCCGTCCGTGACACGGTCCATCACGTCCTTGAGTAGATCCATTCCCATCTCGGCCGCTTTTCCTGCAATGGGCAGTGCCACCGAGGCGGCGGCGCCGGCGGCGGCCATCATCGAAACTGGTTCCATAGTTGACTCTCCTGCGTTGGACGAGAGGTGTATTCCTCTCTTCGACTACGTGGCCGGTTCGTCTCAATGAGTTCCATTTTTTCGGCCGATCCACACTCGTCGCCCAAAAAAAAGCCCGGCAATCGCCGGGCTTTTCCTACTGCAAGCATCGCTTAGGCAGTGAAGGCCTTGCCTTCGAACTGCTCAGCCACGAACTTCCAGTTGACCAGGTTCCAGAACGCTTCCACATACTTTGGACGCACGTTGCGGTAGTCGATGTAGTAGGCGTGTTCCCACACGTCGCAGGTCAGCAGCGGGGTGTCGCCGTTGGTCAGCGGGTTGCCGGCGCCGATGGTGCTGGCCAGGGCCAGGGAACCGTCAGCCTTTTTCACCAGCCAGCCCCAACCGGAACCGAAGGTGCCAACCGAAGTCTTGGTGAACTCTTCTTTGAACTTGTCGAACGAACCGAACGCAGCGTTGATGGCTTCAGCCAGCGCGCCGGTTGGTTGACCGCCGGCGTTTGGCGCCAGGCAGTTCCAGTAGAAGGTGTGGTTCCAGACCTGAGCGGCGTTGTTGAAGATACCGCCCGAGGAAGACTTGACGATCTCTTCCAGGGTCTTGCCTTCGAACTCGGTGCCAGGCACCAGGTTGTTCAGGTTCACGACATAGGTGTTGTGGTGCTTGTCGTGGTGGTACTCCAAGGTTTCCTTGGAGATGTGCGGCTGCAGGGCATCGTGTGCGTAGGGCAGCGGCGGCAATTCGAAAGCCATGATGATTCTCCTAATCAGGTCAGTTGCGGTGAGCGCAAGGCCGATCACGGGCGGCCAAACATGCGCCGGGGAGTTTGTACTCTTTGCGGCGCAGGGGTCCGATCATAGCACCGGGGGTGCGGCATAACCACGCAACAACTGTGTGGGATAGAGGTTCCAGAGCGTTTTGGAATATTGCTCAGGCGCTGATCAGTTGATAGGCCACCCAGAACATCATTACCGCGACCAGCAGGTCCAGCAGGCGCCAGGTGGCCGGGCGTGCCAACCAGGGTGCCAGCCATGCCGCGCCCAGCGCCAGGGTGGAGAACCACAGGAACGAGGCACTGGCTGCTCCGGCTACATAAGCACCCGGTTCGGTTTGTTGCGCGCCCAGGGAGCCGATCAGCAGGACGGTGTCCAGGTAGACATGGGGGTTGAGCAAGGTGACCGCCAAGGCGCTCAGCAGCACGGCGCGCATTGAGCGTGTCTTGAGGCTGTCGCTTTGGTCCAGGCTCTGTTTCGAGCAGGCCCTGCGTAGCGCGCATGCGCCGTACCAAAGCAAGAACGCTGCGCCGCCCCAGCGTGCCACCGCCAGCAGTATCGGGCTTTGCGCCAGCACGGTGGCCAGCCCGAATACCCCGGCGGCTACTAAAATCGCATCGCACACGATGCACAGCGCCGCCACCGGTAAATGATGTTCGCGGCGCAGGCTTTGTGCCAATACAAAGGCATTTTGGGTGCCGATCGCCATGATCAGGCCGAGAGCGACCAGCAATCCGTTCACATAGCTTTGCCACATAGGGTTTACTCCGCGTTCGCTGCCAATTGCCGTAATACGTCCATGGCCCGCTGGGCATCGGCGCGGCCGACGAACAGGTGGTCGTGGTAGTAGCCGGCGATCACGTTGCAACTGATACCGGCTTGGCCCAGCGCGCTGGCGAAGGCGGCGGTCAGGCCCACGGCTTCAAGGGCGGAATGCACATTCAGGGTGATCCAGGCGGCGAGATAGTCGAAGCTCAACCCAGCCTGTTCGGCCTGTTGTCGTTCGACAATCACCGTCAGCCCTTCCTGTTCACGAAAACTGCCGATGACCTCGCAGCCCGCAGGGATACGGTTGTCGGGAAGGGTGCAGAACACATAGTCGCCGTCATTCAACTGCGGGCTCATGCTGCGCAATAAAGTGGTCAGGGCGGTTTCGCCAGCCATGTGAGGTTTCCTTAAGTGGGGAAGCAATGCTGGTCATTTTTACGGGAGAGCCTGTATAAGAAAAACCAATATTGCTGATCGCTCATTAGAGAAACTGATGTTCGACTATAAATTGCTTTCTGCCCTGGCGGCGGTGGTGGAACAAGCCGGCTTTGAGCGCGGTGCCCAGGTGCTGGGGCTGTCGCAGTCAGCCATCTCTCAACGCATCAAGCTATTGGAAGCGCGCATTGGCCAGCCGGTGTTGATACGCGCCTCGCCGCCGACGCCCACCGATATCGGCCGGCGCTTGCTCAACCATGTGCAACAGGTGCGCTTGCTGGAGCGTGACCTGCAAAGCCAGGTGCCGGCCCTGGACGAGGAGGGCATGCCCGAGCGTCTGCGCATTGCCCTGAATGCCGACAGCCTCGCCACTTGGTGGGCCGAGGCGGTCAGCGACTTCTGCGCCGAACAGCATTTGCTGCTGGACCTGGTGGTCGAAGACCAGACCGTGGGCCTCAAGCGCATGCGCGCCGGTGAAGTGGCGGCCTGCATTTGCGCCAGCGAGCGTCCCGTGGCCGGTGCCCGCAGCCTGTTGCTGGGCGCCATGCGTTATCGGGCCCTGGCCAGCCCGGCCTTTC
This sequence comes from Pseudomonas sp. KT_2_4, assembly GCF_041410225.1. Lineage (NCBI taxonomy): Bacteria > Pseudomonadati > Pseudomonadota > Gammaproteobacteria > Pseudomonadales > Pseudomonadaceae > Pseudomonas > Pseudomonas sp. KT_2_4. Next base: position 2,456,427 of record NZ_CP166962.1, on the reverse strand, counting down.
TGGCGCGGCATTTTCCTGGGGGCGTGCGGGCTGACCAATTGGCGCGCACGCCTGCGCTGGTGTTCGGCCCGGATGATTTCCTGCAGCACCGCTACCTGGCGTCCCTGGGCGTGGACGGTGGTTTCGAACACCATCTATGCCCGTCATCCGAAGGCTTTATCCGCCTGACAGAAGCCGGCCTGGGCTGGGGCCTGGTGCCTGAATTGCAAGTGCGTGACCAGTTGGAAACCGGCGTGCTGGTCGAGTTATTGCCAGATAAGCCCATCGATGTGCCGCTGTACTGGCATCATTGGCGCAGTGGCGGGCAACTGTTGGGCTTGTTGACTGACCATCTGGCCGATGTGTGTGGTCATTGGTTGGTGCCGTTGGAGTGATGGCGCGCGTCAAGGCAAGAGCGATGAAAAACGAAAGAACACGGAGTACGACATGAAAATTCTGGTCACCGGCGCAAGCGGCTTCATTGGCGGGCGCTTTGCGCGCTTCGCCCTTGAACAAGGCCTGGACGTGCGGGTCAACGGGCGGCGCGCCGAGGGTGTGGAGCACCTGGTACGGCGCGGTGCCGAGTTTATCCAGGGTGACTTGAATGATGCCGACCTGGTGCGCGACCTGTGCCGCGATGTTGAAGCCGTGGTGCATTGCGCCGGCGCCGTCGGGCTGTGGGGCAAGTACCAGGACTTCCACCAGAACAATGTGCTGGTCACCGAAAACGTCGTCGAGGCCTGCCTGAAACAGCGCGTCGGGCGCCTGGTGCACCTGTCGTCGCCGTCGATCTACTTTGACGGTCGCGACCATCTGGGGCTCACCGAAGAACAAGTGCCCAAGCGTTTCAAGCATCCCTATGCCGCCACCAAATACCTGGCTGAGCAGAAGGTCTTTGGCGCCCAAGAGTTCGGCCTGGACGTGATAGCCCTGCGCCCACGGTTTGTTACCGGGGCCGGCGATATGAGCATCTTCCCGCGCCTGCTGAAAATGCAGCGCAAGAACCGCCTGGCGATCGTCGGCGACGGCTTGAACAAAGTCGACTTCACCAGCGTGCATAACCTTAACGAGGCGCTGCTCAGCAGTTTGCTCGCCACTGGCTCGGCCCTGGGAAAAGCCTACAACATCAGCAACGGCGCACCGGTGCCGATCTGGGATGTGGTGAACTACGTGATGCGGCAAATGGAGCTGCCCCAGGTGACCCGTTACCGCTCCTACGGTGTGGCCTACAGCGTGGCGGCCCTGAATGAAGCCTTCTGCGCGATGTGGCCGGGGCGGCCGGAACCGGCGTTGTCGCGCCTGGGCATGCAGGTGATGAACAAAGATTTCACCCTCGACATCAGCCGCGCCAGGCATTATCTCGACTACGAGCCCAAAATCAGCCTGTGGGCCGCGCTCGACGAGTTCTGCAGCTGGTGGAAAGCCCAGGACCCGGGCCGCCAATAAGCTCATAAGCAGCAACACTTCGGGAACCCAATTCCAGGTTCCGAGTCGATCCATGCGCCGGGAGTGCGGTTTATACTCCTGCCGCTCGGCTTTGCAGCCAGCCATCTCATTGATTCAGGGTAGATTCATGCGTAACGATGCTAAAGACGACTTCGACAACGTTCCCAGCCTGCGGGCCGACCTTGGGGATGACGATGATTTCGTGCCGACCCCTGCGACGTCGGTGCGTTCGCGAACGACGCCTGTGGTCAAGGTCAAGAGCGCCAGCACTGGCCCGTTGTGGGCACTGGTCGGCGCGCTGTTGATTGCGTTTGCAGGCCTGGCCTGGTGGAGCTTCCAGCAGATCTCCCTGATGGGCCAGCAGTTGGTTGCCACCCAGGAAAGCTTTGCCCGCATCAGCGAGGAAGCGGCGGGGCGCCTGCAGGCGATTTCCGGCAAGGTCGTGGCCAGCGAAGCCAATGTGAACAACGGCAGCGAAGCGTTGAAGCTGCAGATCAAGCAACTCGAAGCCCAGTTGCAGGAACAGGGCAAGCAACAGTTGGGCGTCGCGGGTCAAGCCACCGAACTGGACAGCCGCCTGGCCCAGATGAGTGCCAGCACCGCCGAACTGACAGCGGCCAATACCAAGCTGCAAGGCCAGGTGCAGGCCCTTACTGACGCTGTCGCCAGCCTCACGGCAGCACAGGCCGAGACCAAGGGGCTGGTCACCGATGTGGCGGCCTTGAAGAAACAAGGCAACCCTAGCGCGGCCATCGCCCGTCTCGAGCAGGACTTGCTGGTGCTCAAGAGCGCTCAGGAAAACCAGCCGGCCAATATCGACGCGCCGACCAACAAGGAATTCGACGTGTTCCGCATCCAGACCACGCGCAATATCACCACCTTGCAGAGCCAGGTGCAGAACTTGAATCAGCGTCTCAATGCGCCTGCTGCGGCCACACCACTGGGTCAATGAACGCGAAATCGTCCTCTGTAGGAGCGAACAAGCTCGCTCCTACATGGATTGTCACCGCTCGGTGACATTTCTTCTCCCCTTCGTTACTTGTCCATCCCGCGCCCTTGTTTAGACTCCGGTCATCCCAAAAAAACAATAAGGGCCACCCATGACCACCCATCCACTGCCTGCCAGCAGTTGGCTGAATGCACCTGCCCATCACGCTTGGCTCGCCGCAGAAGGCCAGCGCCTGTTGGCGTTCGCCAAGGCATCGCGCCTGCCGGACGGTTTCGGCAACCTCGACGATAAAGGCCAGTTGCCGGCCACTGCCCGCGCCGAAACCATGAACACCGCGCGCATGACCCACAGCTTTGCCATGGCCCATGCCATGGGGTTGCCGGGTTATGCCGAGCTGGTGGCGCACGGTGTGGCAGCGCTCAGCGGCCCGCTGCGTGACAGTGAGCACGGTGGCTGGTTCGCCGCGCCCCAGGCGGCTGATGGCAACACCGGCAAGGCCGCCTACCTGCACGCCTTCGTGGCCCTTGCCGCCAGCTCTGCCGTAGTGGCCGGCGCGCCGGGTGCGCGCACATTAATGAACGACGCCGTCCATATCATCGACCAGTTCTTCTGGAGCGAAGAGGAGGGCGTCATGCTCGAATCCTTTGCCCGAGACTGGAGCGGCGTCGAAGCCTACCGTGGCGCCAACAGCAACATGCACGCCACCGAAGCTTTCCTGGCATTGGCCGATGTCAGTGGTGATACACGTTGGCTGGACCGTGCGCTGCGCATCGTTGAACGGGTGATCCATACTCATGCCGCTGGCAACCAGTTCATGGTCATCGAACATTTCGATACGCACTGGAAGCCGTTGCTCGGTTACAACCAAGACAACCCTTCCGATGGCTTTCGCCCTTACGGCATCACCCCAGGCCATGGTTTTGAATGGGCGCGGTTGCTGCTGCACCTGGAAGCTGCGCGCCTTGAGGCCAAGCTGGCCACGCCGGACTGGCTGGTGAGCGACGCCAAAGGCCTGTTCGCCAGTGCCTGCGAGTACGCCTGGGCGGTGGATGGTGCGCCGGGCCTTGTCTACACTTTGGATTGGAACCAACGCCCGGTAGTACGCGAGCGCCTGCACTGGACCCATGCCGAAGCCAGCGCCGCTGCTCAGGCGCTGCTCAAACGTACCGGTGAGCTGCATTACGAAACCTGGTACCGACGTTTCTGGGAGTTTTGCGAAACCCACTTCATCGACCGGCTCCAGGGCAGTTGGCACCACGAACTCAGCCCGCACAACCAACCCAGCAGTAATATCTGGGGCGGTAAACCTGACCTGTACCATGCCTGGCAAGCGGTAGTGCTGCCTGCACTGCCCTTGGCACCCAGCTTGGCCAGTGCATTGGGCGGCGGATGCTATGTCACCAGGTGGTGACATTTGTGCGTCCCTTTGTTACCTGCGCCCTGAAAATCCATGTTTAAACTCCGTGCAGCGCAAGCTCTAGACTTGCATGCATAACAACAAGAAAAGGTACTCAGATGAACGCGATTAATCGCCTCGCCGTCGCTATTTCCATTGCCTCGTTGTTCCCCCTCAGTGCATTTGCCGCCGACTCCAAAGGTACGGTGGAAGTGGTGCATTGGTGGACCTCGGGCGGTGAAAAAGCGGCTGTGGATGTCCTGAAGGCCCAAGTTGAGAAAGACGGCTTTACCTGGAAAGACGGTGCTGTAGCAGGCGGCGGTGGCGCCACTGCCATGACCGTGCTCAAAAGCCGCGCGGTTGCTGGTAACCCGCCAGGCGTTGCCCAGATCAAAGGCCCCGACATCCAGGAATGGGCGTCGACTGGCCTGCTCGACACCGACGTGCTCAAAGACGTCGCCAAAGAAGAAAAATGGGATTCGCTGCTCGACAAGAAAGTCTCCGACACCGTGAAATACGACGGTGACTACGTGGCAGTGCCGGTGAATATCCACCGCGTGAACTGGCTGTGGATCAACCCGGAAGTCTTCAAGAAAGCCGGCATCACCAAGAACCCAACCACCCTCGAAGAATTCTATGCAGCGGGCGACAAGCTCAAGGCTGCAGGCTTCATTGCGCTCGCCCACGGCGGCCAGCCTTGGCAGGACAGCACCGTGTTCGAAGCGGTGGTGCTCTCGGTGATGGGCGCCGATGGCTACAAGAAAGCCCTGGTCGACCTGGATAACGGCGCATTGACCGGCCCGGAAATGGTCAAGGCCCTCACTGAACTGAAGAAAGTCGCGACCTACATGGACGTCGACGGCAAGGGCCAGGACTGGAACCTGGAGGCTGGCAAGGTCATCAACGGCAAGGCCGGCATGCAGATCATGGGTGACTGGGCCAAGTCCGAATGGACTGCGGCCAAGAAAGTCGCCGGCAAGGATTATGAGTGCGTAGCGTTCCCGGGCACTGATAAAGCCTTCACCTACAACATCGACTCCCTGGCGGTGTTCAAGCAGAAAGACAAAGGCACTGCCGCGGGCCAGCAGGACATCGCCAAAGTCGTGCTGGGTGAAAACTTCCAGAAGGTGTTCAGCATCAACAAGGGCTCGATCCCTGTGCGTAACGACATGCTGACCAAGATGGAATCCTACGGCTTTGATTCCTGCGCCCAGACCGCCGCCAAAGACTTCCTGGCCGACGCAAAGACTGGCGGCCTGCAGCCAAGCATGGCGCACAACATGGCCACGACCCTGGCGGTACAGGGTGCGTTCTTTGATGTCGTGACCAACTTCATCAACGACCCGAAAGCCGACCCGGCCGATACCGCCAAGAAGCTGGGTGCTGCGATCAAGTCAGCCAAGTAAGACTTGGTAGCGGATTTTTGTGGGAGCCGGGCTTGCCCGCGATGCAGGCAACTTGGTGTGCCGGTTACACCGAGGTGATGCCATCGCAGCGGTGCGACGATTCGACAAGCCAGCTCCCACACAAACCGCGTTCGACAAGAGACTCACCTTGTAGTCCTTTTTCCCTGTACTGGATTTTCCCATGAGTTCTGTTGCTGTGTTCAGCAAGGCCTCGCCATTCGATGTGCTGCAGCGCTGGCTCCCTAAACTGGTGCTGGCGCCGAGCATGTTCATCGTGCTGGTGGGCTTTTATGGCTACATCCTGTGGACGTTCGTGCTGTCGTTCACCACCTCGACCTTCCTGCCCAGCTACAAATGGGCGGGCCTGGCGCAGTATCAGCGGCTGTTCGACAACGACCGCTGGTGGGTGGCGAGCAAGAACCTGGCCGTGTTCGGTGGCATGTTCATCGGTATCACCCTGGTGATCGGCGTGCTGCTGGCGATTTTCCTCGACCAGAAAATCCGCCGCGAAGGCTTTATCCGCACCATTTACCTGTACCCGATGGCGCTCTCCATGATCGTCACCGGTACCGCCTGGAAATGGTTGCTCAACCCGGGCATGGGCCTGGACAAACTCCTGCGGGACTGGGGCTGGGAAGGCTTCCGTCTCGATTGGCTGATCGACCCGGACCGCGTGGTCTACTGCCTGGTGATTGCCGCTGTGTGGCAAGCCTCCGGCTTTATCATGGCGATGTTCCTCGCTGGCCTGCGCGGTGTTGATCAGTCGATCATCCGCGCTGCGCAGATCGACGGCGCGAGCCTGCCGCGTATCTACTGGAGCGTGGTGCTGCCCAGCCTGCGTCCGGTGTTCTTCAGTGCGGTGATGATCCTGGCGCACATTGCGATCAAGAGCTTCGACCTGGTGGCGGCAATGACCGCAGGCGGCCCGGGCTACTCGTCCGACCTGCCGGCGATGTTCATGTACTCGTTCACCTTCAGTCGCGGCCAGATGGGCATGGGCTCGGCCAGTGCAATCCTGATGCTCGGTGCGATCCTCGCGATCATCGTGCCGTACCTGTATTCCGAGCTGAGGACCAAGCGTAATGACTAGTCTCGCCGCCAAACCTGCCATCAGCCTGAGCCGCATCGCGATCTACGCGGTGCTGATCCTGGCGGTGCTGCTGTACCTGGTGCCGCTGGTGGTGATGCTGCTCACCAGCTTCAAGACCCCGGAAGACATCAGCACCGGTAACCTGCTGAGCTGGCCCACCGTGGTCAGCGGCATCGGCTGGGTGAAAGCCTGGGCCACCGTGGATGGCTACTTCTGGAACTCGATCAAGATCACCGTTCCTGCTGTGCTGATCTCTACCGCTATCGGCGCCTTGAACGGCTACGTGCTGTCGTTCTGGCGCTTCCGCGGTTCGCAGCTGTTCTTTGGCCTGTTGCTGTTCGGCTGCTTCCTGCCGTTCCAGACCGTGTTGCTGCCCGCGTCGTTCACCCTCGGCAAGATGGGCCTGGCCAGCACCACCACCGGCCTGGTGTTTATCCACGTGGTCTACGGCCTGGCGTTCACCACGCTGTTCTTCCGTAACTACTACGTGAGCATCCCGGATGCGCTGATCAAGGCCGCACGCCTGGACGGAGCGGGGTTCTTCACCATCTTCCGCCGGATCATCCTGCCGATGTCGACGCCGATCATCATGGTCTGCCTGATCTGGCAGTTCACTCAGATCTGGAACGACTTCCTGTTCGGCGTGGTGTTCTCCAGTGGCGACTCCCAGCCCATCACGGTGGCGCTGAACAACCTGGTCAACACCAGTACCGGGGCCAAGGAATATAACGTGGATATGGCGGCGGCGATGATCGCCGGGCTGCCGACCCTGCTGGTCTATGTGATCGCAGGCAAGTATTTCGTGCGCGGCCTTACGGCTGGCGCGGTCAAGGGGTAATCATGGCTACGCTTGAACTTCGCAATGTAAACAAGACTTATGGCGCCGGCCTGCCCGACACCTTGAAGAACATCGAACTGTCGATCAAGGAAGGCGAGTTCCTCATCCTGGTCGGCCCGTCGGGCTGTGGTAAATCCACGCTGATGAACTGCATCGCTGGCCTTGAGACCATCACCGGCGGCGCGATCATGATCGGTGATCAAGACGTGAGCGGCATGAGCCCCAAGGACCGTGACATCGCCATGGTGTTCCAGTCCTACGCGCTGTACCCGACCATGAGCGTGCGCGAGAACATCGAGTTCGGCCTCAAGATCCGCAAGATGCCGCAAGCCGACATCGACGCCGAAGTGGCGCGCGTGGCCAAGTTGCTGCAGATCGAACACCTGCTCAACCGCAAGCCGGGCCAGTTGTCCGGTGGCCAGCAACAGCGCGTGGCCATGGGCCGTGCCCTGGCGCGCCGGCCGAAGATCTACCTGTTCGACGAACCGCTGTCTAACCTCGACGCCAAGCTGCGCGTCGAGATGCGTACCGAAATGAAGCTGATGCACCAGCGTCTGAAAACCACCACCGTCTACGTGACCCACGACCAGATCGAAGCGATGACCCTGGGCGACAAAGTGGCGGTGATGAAGGACGGGATCATCCAGCAATTCGGCACGCCAAAAGAAATTTACAACGACCCTGCCAACCTGTTTGTGGCAAGCTTTATCGGTTCACCACCGATGAACTTCGTTCCCATGCGCCTAAAACGCCAGAACGGTGATCTGGTGGCGGTGCTCGACAGCGGCCAGGCCCGTTGCGAGTTGGCGTTGGGCATGAATGACGCCGGGCTGGAAGACCGCGATGTGATCCTGGGCCTGCGCCCGGAGCAGATCGTGCTGGCAGCGGGCGAGGGTAATGGCTCGTCGAGCATTCGTGCCGAAGTCCAGGTCACCGAGCCGACCGGCCCGGACACCCTGGTGTTTGTGCAGCTCAACGACACCAAGGTCTGCTGCCGTTTGGCGCCGGACGTGGCACCGCAAGTGGGCGAGACCCTGACCTTGCAGTTCGACCCGGCCAAGGTATTGCTGTTTGACGCCAAGACCGGTGAGCGGTTGGGCACAGTGGCTTCATTGCCGGCACAGGGGCATGCCGACAATGTGACCCAGTTCAAGGGCCGTTAAGCAAGATAAGTGATTGTTTTAATTAAAAAATGTAACCCGCGTTAGATAAAAACAGTTTAATAACAATAAAGACGAGGATGTAGGGATGAAAAAGCAACACAACAACACCCGGCTGATCTGCCAACTGTCAGCGGCAGCAGCCCTTGTATTGTCCGCCAATGCGATGGCGGCCGATGCATTCAGCGCTGATTCCAAGTGGATGACCGGCGATTGGGGCGGCGAGCGTACCAAGCTGATCGAGCAAGGTATCGACATCAAGGCCGACTACGTGGGCGAGATGGGCTACAACGCCCACGGCGGCTACAACGACGACAAGACCGGTCGTTACTCCGACCAGTTCGGTCTGGGCGTGGCACTGGACCTGCAAAAACTGTGGGGCTGGGATAACACCCAGGCCAAGATCCAGTTGACCAACCGTAATGGCCAGAACATCTCCAATGACCGCATTGGCGACCCGCGTGCCGGCACCTTGAGTTCCTCGCAAGAAGTGTATGGCCGTGGCCACATGGTGCGTTTGACCCAGTTCTGGATTCAGCACCAGATGTTCGACAACAAGCTGGACGTGAAGCTCGGTTACTTCGGTGAAGGCGAAGACTTCAACACCTTCCCTTGCGACTTCCAGAACCTGTCGTTCTGCGGCTCCCAGGTCGGTAACTACGTCAATACCTGGTACAACTGGCCGGTCGCCCAGGCCGCTATCCGCGTGAAATACAACATCACGCCTGAGCTGTATGCGCAAATCGGTGCCTACAACCAGAACCCGTCGCAGCTGGAGCACGGCAACGGCTTCAAACTCAGCGGCAGTGGTACCAAGGGCACCGTGATTCCGGTGGAATTGGTCTGGTCGCCGAAGGTTAATAACCTGCCGGGCGAATACCGTGTGGGTTTCTATAAAAGTGCGGCCGATGCTCCGGATGTACGTGAAGACGTCAACGGTAACGATGCGGTCCTCAGCGGCGCCGACTTCCGTACCCGCAGCAGCAAGAAAGGCTACTGGTTCGTTGCGCAACAGCAACTCACCACCCATAACGGCGACGCTTCCCGTGGTTTGAACATTGCCGCCAACGCGACCTTCCATGACAAGGAAACCAACCTGGTCGACAACTACCAGTCGTTGATGCTCGTGTACAAAGGCCCATTCGACGCGCGTCCAAAAGATGACGTCGGCATTGGCGTCGCTCGCCTGCATGTCAACAATGATGTGAAGAAAAACTCTGAGCTGCTCAACGACGCCAGGGGCGTGAGCGACTACGACAATCCGCTGTACACGCCGATTCGTGAGACTGAGTACAACGTCGAACTCAACTACGGTTTCCACGTCACCAACTGGCTGACTGTGCGTCCGAACCTGCAGTACGTTGTCCAGCCTGGCGGCGTGGATAAAGTCGACAACGCGCTGGTAGCGGGCCTGAAAATTCAGTCTACGTTCTAACGCTGTTGCGATAAGCTCCTCTCTCTGTGCGCATTTGCGGGTAGCCATGGCTATCCGCTTTTTTTTGCGTGGCACTGTGATATTCGGGACCTGGCACATGCACGAGCAACCGCTGCAACGCTTTTTTAAATCCCTGCGCGAGCGTCCGGTGTTCGCCTGGGAGCGCTTTCAGATGCGCGATGTGTTGGTGATCGACCATCCGCTGTGCCAGGCGGTGTTCAGTCGCCAGGGTGCGCAATTGCTGCACTTTCAACCCACCGGCCAAAAGCCGTGGCTGTGGTGTGCCGCCAAATGGCCGCAAGTCGGGGCTATCCGTGGTGGCGTACCGGTGTGCTGGCCGTGGTATGGCCGTCACCCCAGCGAAAATGCCTGGCCTTCCCACGGTTGGGCCCGCTTGATCGACTGGAAACTGCTCGACAGCAGCACTGACGATGACGGCGTGCGCCTGCACTGGCAATTGCAACTGTGCGACTGGCAGGTGGACTTGCACGCACACTTGGGCGAAACCCTGGAACTGCGCCTGAGCACCGAGCATCACGACGAGCTGCCGTGCCAGTTGAGCCATGCATTGCACGCTTACTGGCGTATTGGTCACGTTGACGAGGTAGCGCTGTCTGGGCTCGAAGGGGCGCAGGGTTATGACCAGCTCAATCGCCAGGTTTGCCAGCAGGAAGGTGAATTGCGGGTCGATGGCGGATGCCAGCGGGTGTTCCAGCATGAGGGCGAACTGCAGCTCAAGGACCGCGCCTGGCAGCGTGAACTGTGCATCGATACCGGCGACAGCGCCGACACGGTGGTGTGGCACCCGGGCAGCCGGCCGCTGTTGGGCGTGAGCTTTAACGAAGCGTCGGGGTTTGTGTGTGTGGAGGCGGCGATGGCGGCGGCGAGCCTGGCGCCGGGGGAGAGGGCGCATTTGAGTTTGCAGGCCAGGGCAGGGGTTTAGCGGTGTGGCTGATGGCGCTATCGCAGGCAAGCCAGCTCCCACAGGGGAATGCATTCCAAATGTGGGAGCTGGCTTGCCTGCGATAGCGCCGGTACTGCTGGTAGAGCTGCCTGCTAGTTGAACTCATCCCCCACCGGATATCGGCTGTCATTCAAGCTCTCTTTGATCTTGCGCAAATGCGGCTGGAAATCCACTCCGCGACGCAGGGTCATACCCGTTGCCAACACGTCCAATACCGTCAATTGGATAATCCGAGAAGTCATCGGCATGTAGATATCCGTGTCTTCCGGCAGCGGGATGTTCAGGCTCACCGTACTGGCTTTGGCCAGCGGCGAGTTTTCGGCGGTCACGCCCAGCACTGACGCACCGTTTTCCCGAGCGATACGCGCCACTTCCACCAGTTCGCGGGTACGACCGGTGTAGGAAATGATCACGAACAACTCACCGGTGTGCGCCACCGAGGCGATCATGCGTTGCATCAGCACGTCGGCGTGGGCGGTCACTGCCAGGTTGAAGCGGAAGAACTTGTGCAACGCATCCATGGCCACCGGGGCTGAAGCGCCGAGGCCAAAGAAGTGGATCTGCCGTGCCTGGATCAACAAGTCCACGGCCTTGCTGATCAGCGCCGGGTCCAGGGCCTGGCAGGCACTGTCCAAGGAGGCAATGGCGCTGCCAAAGATCTTCTGGGTGTAGGCCTCGGGGTTATCATCGGCCTCCACGGCGCGGCTGACATACGCGGCGCCACTGGCCAGGCTTTGCGCCAACTGCAATTTGAGTTCAGGGTAACCGCTGACACCGAACGAACGGCAGAAGCGGTTGACCGTCGGTTCACTGACCGAGGCGGCCTGGGCGAGGGCGGCGATCGAGAAGCGTGTGGCCTGCTGCGGGTTGAGCAGGATCACTTCAGCGACTTTGCGCTCGGCCTTGTTCAATTCTTCGAGGCGGTTCCGGATCTGTTCCAGAAGATTTCGCACGCGGTCCATTCAGTCTTTCCTTCGGGCGACGATGCAAATAAAAAGGCGGTAACCAATCGATGAGTGGCTTTTCGCGGTGGCCTATCCTACTGAGGGTAGCTGAACACCACCACTCGCAATGCGTATTTCGGGAAAATGTTGTGGTTATTACTACATTTTTCCTTGAGTGATGCCTTGAAAAAAGGTATTTGTAGCTTAACTTGATAAAAGAACAAACATCATGCCTTCGATAACCGTGGAACCCTGCACCTTTGCCCTGTTTGGCGCCTTGGGTGATCTGGCGCTGCGCAAGTTATTTCCTGCCCTTTATCAACTCGATGGCGCCGGGTTGCTGCACGACGACACACGCATCCTGGCCCTGGCCCGTGAAGCCGGCTCCGAGCAGCAACACCTGGCCCATATCGAAAAAGAATTGCGTAAATACGTCGGTAAGGAACTCGACGAGGCCGTGGCCCAGCGTTTCCTCGCGCGCCTTTCGTATGTGCATGTCGACTTCATGAAGGCTGACGACTACGTTGCCCTGGCCGAAAAAGCCGGCAGCGATCAACGCCTGATTGCCTACTTCGCCACCCCGGCGGCGGTGTACGGCGCGATCTGCGAAAACCTGTCCAAGGTTGGCCTGGCGGAAAATACCCGCGTAGTGCTGGAAAAACCCATCGGTTCGGACCTGGAGTCATCGCGCAAGGTCAACGACGCCGTGGCGCAGTTTTTCCCGGAAAACCGCACCTACCGCATCGACCACTACCTGGGCAAAGAGACGGTGCAGAACCTGATTGCCCTGCGTTTCGCCAACAGCCTGTTCGAAACCCAGTGGAACCAGAACTATATTTCCCACGTGGAAATCACCGTGGCCGAGCAGGTCGGCATCGAAGGCCGTTGGGGTTACTTCGACAAGGCCGGCCAGCTGCGCGACATGATCCAGAACCACCTGTTGCAGCTGCTGTGCCTGATTGCCATGGACCCGCCGGCCGACCTGTCCGCCGACAGCATCCGTGACGAGAAGGTCAAGGTGCTCAAGGCCCTGGCGCCGATCAGCCCCGAAGGCCTGACCACCCAAGTAGTCCGTGGCCAGTACATCGCCGGCTACAGCGCTGGTAAAGCCGTGCCGGGTTACCTGGAAGAAGACAATTCCAACACCCAGAGCGACACCGAAACCTTCGTCGCCCTGCGTGCCGATATCCGCAACTGGCGTTGGGCCGGGGTGCCGTTCTACCTGCGTACCGGCAAGCGCATGCCGCAAAAGCTGTCGCAGATCGTCATCCATTTCAAGGAACCATCCCACTATATCTTCGCCCCCGAGCAGCGCTTGCAGATCAGCAACAAGCTGATCATCCGCCTGCAGCCGGACGAAGGTATTTCCCTGCGTGTGATGACCAAGGAACAGGGCCTGGACAAAGGCATGCAACTGCGCAGCGGGCCACTGCAATTGAATTTTTCCGACACCTATCGCAGCGCACGCATCCCCGATGCCTACGAGCGATTGTTGCTGGAAGTGATGCGCGGCAATCAGAACCTGTTTGTTCGCAAAGATGAAATCGAAGCCGCGTGGAAGTGGTGTGACCAGTTGATCGCCGGGTGGAAAAAATCCGGTGATGCGCCTAAGCCGTATGCGGCGGGGTCCTGGGGGCCGATGAGCTCCATTGCACTGATTACGCGGGATGGGAGGTCGTGGTATGGCGATATCTGAATTGAAACTGCCTCAGGGCGTCACTGCCCATGAGTACCGTACGCCTGCGCTGCTGGCCGATGGCCTTGCCAATGACGTGGCCGAACAACTGCGCGCGGCCATCAGTGCCCGTGGCGAGGCGACGTTGGTGGTGTCCGGTGGCCGCAGCCCCGTGGCGTTTTTCCAGAACCTGGCCAAGCAGGGCCTGGACTGGTCCAAGGTCACCATCACCCTGGCCGATGAGCGCTGGGTGCCGGTCGAACACGCCGACAGCAATGCCGGCCTGTTGAAGCAACACTTGCTGCAAGGCCCGGCGGCCAAGGCGAAGTTCTTGAGCCTGTACAGCCCTGCCGCCAACCTTGAAGACGCTGCCGAGCAGGCCGATCGCCTGCTGGCCGAGCTGCCTGCCATTGATGTGCTGGTGCTGGGCATGGGCGATGACGGTCACACCGCCTCGCTGTTCCCCAACAGTCCCAACCTGGCTGAAGCCCTGAAGCCCGACGGTACCCGCCGTTGCTGGCCGATGCTGGCACCGACCGTGCCGCACCAGCGCCTGACCATGAGTCGCGCGCTGTTGGCGACGGCCAACTTCACCGTGCTGTCGATTTCCGGCAGTTCGAAATTGACTACCTTGAGCGCCGCCCTGGCCAGCAACGATGTTGCTGCCATGCCGATTCGCGCGTTTTTGCAACCTACTCTAGAGATTTACTGGTGCCCATGAGCCAAGGATCAGCCGCTATGAAAAGCCCCCAATCGACCGTGTCCATGGCGGATAAAGTTGCCTTGATCGACAGCCTCTGCGCCAAGGCGCGGATCCTGCCGGTGATCACCATCGCCCGCGAACAGGACATCCTGCCGTTGGCCGACGCCCTGGCCGCTGGCGGTTTGACCGCGCTGGAAGTGACCCTGCGTTCCGAGTTCGGCCTCAAGGCCATTCAGGTCTTGCGCGAGCAACGTCCTGAGCTGTGCACCGGTGCCGGTACCGTGCTCGATCGTCACATGCTCGAAGCGGCCGAAGTGGCGGGCTCGCAATTTATCGTCACCCCTGGCATCACCCGCGACCTGCTGGAAGCCTCGGTGCACAGCCCGATCCCGCTGCTGCCGGGCATCAGCAACGCCTCCGGCATCATGGAAGGCTACGGCCTGGGTTATCGCCGCTTCAAACTGTTCCCGGCTGAAGTCAGCGGTGGTGTTGCTGCCATCAAGGCGCTCGGCGGCCCGTTCGGCGAAGTCAAATTCTGCCCGACTGGCGGTGTTGGCCCAGCCAACATCAAGAGCTACATGGCGTTGAAAAACGTGATGTGCGTGGGGGGCAGCTGGATGCTGGATCCGGAGTGGGTCAAGAACGGCGACTGGGCGCGTATCCAGGAAGTCACTGCCCAGGCGCTGGCGCTGCTGGACTGAACGGATTTATCGAATCGTTGTTGCTGTGCTTAACGGCATTTTTGCGGCGCACTTGGTCGGTGTGCCGCTTTTTTTTGCCTGTAGAAAAACCTCAAGCACATCGCCGCTCTGAAGGTGGGAGCTGGCTTGCCTGCGATAGCCATTTATCAGTTAGGCCATCTTTGGCTGCTACACCGTTATCGCAGGCAAGCCCGCTCCCACAGTTTTAAACGGTGTTTAGTTTGGTGATCGCGTGGACTAGCGCATTGATGTCCGCCGCCGACGTCACCAGCCCCGGCGTCACCCGGATACAGGTGCCAAACGCTGCCCCCGTGCGCGTAGTGGTGAACAGGCCGTGCTCCTTGAGCAACCTGTCCACCATCGCCTGCTGATCACGCCCGATAAACTTGAAGGCGGTGATCCCGCAATACAGTCGCGGGTCATCCGAAGTCAGCACTTCGATCCCCGCCAACGGCCGCACCTGGTTCACCCACAGGTTGCGCAGGTAATTGACGCGTGCGCCCTTGGCTGCAGCGCCCCCCAATTGTCGATGCTCTTCAAACACCAGAGGCAAGGTCATCAGCGCCGGAAAGTTCGGCGTGCTGTAGGACGTACGCGCTCGCACATCGGTGGCTGGGTAATGGAACTCGCCCATATCCGGGTCGATATCGGCCAGGCGCTCCGGTGCGATGTACAAAAAGCCCAGGGTCAACGGCGCGCCGATCCACTTGTGCAGGTTGAAGCCTGCGAACTGAATGCCCAGTTCGGCCAGGTTGAATTCGATCTGGCCCAAGGCGTGGGCGCCGTCGAGGATCACGTCGATTCCTCGTTCGCGCGCTGCCTTGGCAATGGCCGCAACCGGCATGACCAGGCCCGTACGGTGGGTCACATGGGTCAAGGCCATTAATTTCAGGCGCGGGTACTGCACAAACGCATCGTGATAAGTCTGCACCAAGCTGTCGAAACGGGCCGGGTGGGTGTGGGCCACCTCTATGACTTCCACGCCGCGAGTCGCTGCCAGCCAGCGCATGGCGCCTTTGACTGTGTCGTATTCCAGATCAGTGATCAGCACCTGGTCGCCCGGTTGCAGGCGGTTGTAGTTGCGGATCAGCGACTGCAAGGCTTCGGTGGCGTTACGGGTGAAAGCGACCGACTCGGGGTCGACAGCAATCAACCCGGCCAACTGGCGGCGTATCTCGTTGTTTTCACCCTGTTCAAAACGCTGGCGCACATGCACAGCGTTGCTGCGGTTGATAAAGCTGATGTGCTCAAGGTATTGGGCCTGCACCGCCCGGCTCATGCGCCCGAAGTAGCCGTTTTCCAGGTTGATCGGGCCGGGCTCGCACTCGTAACGCTGAGCGATGGCCTGCCAGTGCGCTTCGTTATCGGCATTCCTTGGCATGGTGGGTCTCCTAGTGGCGGGGGGCGGGTCTGCCGTGTTTGGCGCGCAGTGGCTCAAGCAATTCGGACAGACCGTTGTGGTCGATTTCCTGCATCAAGGCCAGCAAACCGCCCAGCTCCCCGTGGGGGAAACCTTCGCGGGCGAACCAATTCAGGTAGGGCCCAGGCAAGTCGGCAATGATCCGGCCTTTGTATTTGCCGAAGGGCATTTGGCGGGTGATGAGCAGTTCGAGTTTTTCGGGATTCATGAGCGTCGCAGGGTTGAGGCCAGGCTTTCGAAAATACAGGCATTCTGCATGAAGGCCAAATGACAGATCATGCAAATAACCAAGATACAGATGGTTCAATAATTCGTAACTTATTGAAATAAAACGTAAAAATAATTTTTGAAAACCTGGCACGGGCGCTGCAATAACCAAGGCAACCTTCTAACCCGTACAAGGAATTGAAAAATGACTGATATCAACAAAGAATCGATCTCCGTACTGAACGACCTGATCGAGACCAGCATCGACGGCCAAAAGGGTTTCAAGGAATGCGCTGAAGACATCAAGCATCCAGAACTCAAGGCCCTGTTTGCCAAACGCTCCGCTGATTGCGCGACAGCCGCTGCTGAACTGAAAACTGCTGTGCGTGCCTTGGGTGGCGATCCTGAAGATTCCGGCAGCATGGCTGGCGCCCTGCACCGTGGCTGGGTCGACGTGAAGTCGATGGTCACTGGCAAGGACGAAGAGGCCGTATTGAACGAAGCCGAGCGCGGTGAAGACCACGCATTGAAGGCTTACCGTGAAGCGATCGAGAAGATCAACAAACACAACCTGGTGGGCATTCGTGACTTGGTTGAGCGTCAGTACCACGGTGTACAGCGCAATCACGACCAGGTAAAAGCCCTGCGTAACCAGGCCCGCGCTCAGTCGTAAGCCCTTTGTTGGAAATGTTCTGAAGAATGTGGGAGGGGGCTTGCCCCCGATGGCGGAGTATCAGTCACTGCAGCTGTGACTTGACTTGCGCTATCGGGGGGCAAGCCCCCTCCCACATTGGTACTGCGTGAATGTCAGCCGATGCTGATCGGCGGCAATTCGGTCAACGTCACGACTTGCTGCTTACGCGGTGCCAGAATCTCTGCCTCGCCATCTACCACCAACTCATCGCGCTGGTTGAACACCCGAGTGGCAATGCGCACGCGAAACTTCGGCAGTTTCTCGAGGATTTCCAAGCGCACGGTCAGGGTGTCGCCGATCTTCACCGGCTTCTGAAAGGTCATCTGCTGGCCGATGTAAATCGTGCCCGGCCCAGGCAACTCACAAGCCACCGCCGCGCTGATCAGCGCACCGCTGAACATGCCGTGGGCAATCCGCTCCTTGAACATGGTTGCCTTGGCGTATTCAGCATCCAGGTGCACCGGGTTGTGGTCGCCGGACATGGCGGCGAACAACTGGATATCACGCTCTTCGACGGTTTTGCTGAAGCTGGCGGTCTGGCCTACTTCGAGCGCTTCGTACGGGGTGTTGGTTACCTGGGTCATCTAAAGGTGCATCCTGTGGCTTATCGATAATTAATCGGCTGATTTTAAAGCAAAAACTATTCGCAGCGGGTGGGCCTGCGCAACGCCAGCGCCTGGTCGAGCCAGGCCAGCAGGTCGGCGGTGACTTCATCACGGTTGGTTTCGTTGAACACTTCATGCCGCGCCTGCGGGTAGAGGTTCAATTGCACGTTCTGGCAGCCGGCCTCACGCAGTGCGTGGGCCAGGTCCTTGAGACGCTTGCCTTCACTCACCGGATCACAATCGCCGCCCATCACCAGGATCGGCAGGCCAGGATCGATCTGCGCCAGGTTGGAGACTTTGCTGATCTGCTGCAAGCCGCCCAGCAGGTCGATCCACAGTTGATTGGTGCAACGAAAGCCACAGAGTGGGTCGTTGATGTAGTTATCCACTTCAACCGGGTCGCGGCTGAGCCAGTCGAATTTGGTGCGGTTGGGCTTGAAGGCTTTGTTGAATGAGCCGAACGACAGGAAGTCGATCAACGCACTGCGCCCTCGCAGGCCTTGGCGCGCTCGCTCGATGCCCGCGATGATTTGCGCTGCACGGTAGAGGGCCACCGGCTGGAAATTCGAGCCGCTGAGTATTGCGCCATGCAAGCTGGCACTGTGATGCAGCAAGTACGCCTGGGAGATATAGCTGCCCATGCTGTGGCCCAGCAGGATGATCGGCAGCCCGGGATGCTGTTGGCCGATGTGCTGATTGAGGCTGGCCAGATCGCCCACTACTTTGTTCCAGCCATCCGTTTCAGCATATAGCCCAATAGTGCCGGCCTCTGCAGTGCGGCCATGCCCGCGCTGGTCCAGCGCATACACACCCAGGCCTGCTGCACACAATGCCTGCGCCAGGCGCGCATAGCGGCCGCCATGCTCGGCCATGCCATGGGAGATCATCACCACGGCCCTGGGTGGCCCGTCGGGCAGCCATTGGTTGACGTACAGACGGGTGTGGTCGTTCGCGGTCAGCCAGAAGGTGCTGTGGTTCATGGCGGCTTCCTTTGCTCAGGGTGGTTGCATTGTATAGCTCATCCGGCGTGGGGCGGGGTGTCTGCCTACGCCTTAGGTACAAGATTCATACAATCAATGACACAGTTCAGCGTCTTGCCTGTTTGGCCATAGCTGCTAACTTCCCCAAAGCTCCGCTTCTTATTGCTGCACATCTGCATGGCAGCGGCCGGACACACTCAGGTAAAGAGGACAAGAATAATGCAACCTGATTTCTGGAATGACAAACGCGCGGCGGGAGTCCCCAATGCCATCGACCTCAGCACCTACAAGTCGGTGATCGAGGTTTTCGAGCGTTCCTGCAAGACTTTTGCCGACCGTCCGGCATTCAGCAGCATGGGCATTACCCTCACCTACGCAGAACTTGAACGCCAGAGTGCGGCGTTTGCCGGTTACCTGCAGCAGCACACCGACCTCAAGCCCGGCGAGCGCATCGCGGTGCAGCTGCCCAACGTGCTGCATTACCCGGTGGCGGTGTTCGGCGCACTGCGCGCCGGGCTGATCGTGGTCAACACCAACCCGCTGTATACCCCGCGCGAGATGCGCCACCAGTTCAAGGACGCCGGTGTGCGCGCGCTGGTCTACCTCAACCTGTTCGGTTCGCGGGTGCAGGAGGTATGCACCGACACCGAGATCGACTACCTGATCGAAGCCAGGATGGGCGATTTCATGCCCGCCGCCAAAGGCTGGCTGGTCAACACCGTGGTCGACAAGGTGAAGAAGATGGTTCCGGCCTACCACCTGCCGCGAGCAGTGTCGTTCAAGCGCGCCCTGCGCATGGGCGCGGGCCTTGGGGTGACGCGCCATCCGGTGACCCTGGACGACGTCGCCGTGCTGCAATACACCGGCGGCACCACCGGCCTGGCCAAGGGCGCGATGCTCACCCACGGCAACCTGGTGGCGAATATGCAGCAGGTGCGGGCGTGCATGTCGCAACTGGGCGACGACGGCCATCCGCTGATCAAGGAAGGGCAGGAGGTGATGATTGCACCGCTGCCGCTGTACCACATCTATGCATTCACGGCCAATTGCATGTGCATGATGGTCTCCGGCAACCACAACGTGCTGATCACCAACCCACGGGACATCGGCGGGTTTATCAAGGAGCTCAAGCAGTGGCAGTTCTCCGGCCTGTTGGGGCTGAACACGCTGTTTGTGGCGCTGATGGACCACCCGGATTTCAAGACCCTGGATTTCTCCCACCTGAAGATCACCAACTCCGGTGGCACCGCTCTGGTCAAGGCCACGGCGGAACGCTGGAAGGCGCTGACCGGTTGCGCCATCGGCGAAGGCTACGGCCTCACCGAAACCTCGCCAGTGGCCAGTACCAACCCCTACGGCGGCCTGTCGCGCCTGGGTACCGTGGGCATCCCGGTGCCGGGTACGGCGATGAAAGTCGTCGATGACCTGGGGCAAGAACTGCCTTTGGGCGAGCGCGGCGAGCTGTGCATCCAGGGCCCACAAGTGATGAAGGGCTACTGGCAGCAACCGGCCGCCACCGCCGAAACCTTGGACGCCGATGGCTGGTTGAAGACCGGTGACATTGCGGTGATCGACACCGATGGCTACATCAGTATTGTGGATCGCAAGAAGGATTTGATCATCGTCTCGGGTTTCAACGTGTACCCCAACGAAATCGAAGACGTGATCATGGCCCACCCGGCCGTGGCCAACTGCGCCGTGATCGGCGTACCGGACGAGCGCACGGGGGAGGCGGTGAAGCTGTTCGTGGTGGCACGGGCCCAGGGGGTGAGCCTTGAGGAACTGAAGGCGTACTGCAAGGCCAACTTCACCGGCTACAAGGTGCCCAAGCATATTGTGTTGAGGGAGTCGTTGCCGATGACGCCTGTGGGCAAAATTTTGCGCCGCGAGCTGCGCGACATCGCTTGAGTTGAAACCGGGTACAAAAAATGTGGGAGCTGGCTTGCCGGCGATAGCGGTGTTTCAGTCACCTGTTGAATTGACTGATCCACCGCTATCGCAGGCAAGCCAGCTCCCACATTGTCATATAGCACCCTTGAGAGCTTGTTCTAGAGCCATTTTTGGCGTTATAGAATTTTTGCTCTAAAAGTGACCATTGGATATTCTTGAGTCATGTTTATGACTGTAGGGCCCTCTTTTGGCTCTAGGCGGCCCTTGGCAAAGCTGCTACTCTCGGCGCGCTTTGTGACTTCTAGGCCTGCTTGAAAGCGCCAGACTCACCTAAAAACATACACCAATAATAATCGCATCAAATGCGATGATGAATTCGCGTCGCTGAGGAGTGGGCTTCCATGAATGAAGACTTTTGGAAGGATAAGTACCCCGCCGGGATTGCTGCACAGATCAATCCAGACGAGTATCCGAATATTCAGGCGGTACTGAAGCAGTCCTGCCAGCGCTTCGCCAACAAACCGGCTTTCAGCAACCTGGGCAAGACAATCACCTACGGTGAACTGTACGAATTGTCCGGCGCATTCGCCGCGTATCTGCAACAGCATACCGATTTGAAGCCTGGCGATCGAATCGCTGTGCAACTGCCCAACGTTCTGCAATACCCCGTCGCTGTATTCGGTGCCATCCGCGCCGGCCTGATCGTGGTCAACACCAACCCGCTGTACACCGCGCGGGAGATGGAACACCAATTCAATGATTCGGGGGCCAAGGCCCTGGTTTGCCTGGCCAACATGGCGCACCTGGCTGAAAAAGTCGTGCCCAAGACCGCCGTCAAGCACGTGATCGTCACCGAAGTTGCCGACCTGCTCTCGCCGTTCAAGCGCGTGCTGATCAACAGCGTGATCAAGTACGTGAAGAAAATGGTGCCGGCCTATCATCTGCCCCAGGCCATCAAGTTCAACGACGTACTCGCCAAGGGCCATGGCCAGCCGGTCAACGATGCCAGCCCGGCCAGCGGCGATGTGGCCGTGTTGCAATACACCGGCGGTACCACCGGCGTGGCCAAGGGCGCGATGCTGACCCACCGCAACCTCGTCGCCAACATGTTGCAATGCAAGGCGCTGATGGGCTCCAACCTCAATGAAGGCTGCGAGATCCTGATCACACCGCTGCCGCTCTACCACATCTATGCCTTCACCTTTCATTGCATGGCGATGATGCTGATCGGCAACCACAACATCCTGATCAGCAACCCGCGCGACCTGCCGGCGATGGTCAAGGAACTGTCGAAGTGGAAGTTCAGCGGCTTCGTCGGCCTCAACACCCTGTTCGTGGCACTGTGCAACAACGAAGGTTTCCGCAAGCTGGACTTCTCTGCGCTGAAGGTCACCCTATCGGGCGGCATGGCGTTGCAACTGGCTGCGGCGGAGCGTTGGAAGGCCGTGACCGGCTGCGCGATCTGCGAAGGCTACGGCATGACTGAAACCAGCCCGGTGGCCACGGTCAACCCGATCCAGAACATCCAGATCGGCACCATTGGCATTCCGGTGCCTTCCACCGCGTGTAAAGTCATCGCCGACGACGGTACCGAGCTGGCGCTGGGCGAAACCGGCGAGCTGTGTGTAAAAGGTCCGCAAGTGATGAAGGGCTACTGGCAGCGCCAGGATGCCACCGACGAGATGCTCGACAGCGAGGGCTGGCTGAAGACCGGCGACATCGCGATCATCCAGCCAGACGGCTACATGCGTATCGTCGACCGCAAGAAGGACATGATTCTGGTCTCCGGCTTCAACGTCTACCCCAACGAGCTCGAAGACGTGCTGGCGGGCCTGCCGGGCGTGCTGCAGTGTGCGGCCATCGGCGTACCGGATGAAAAATCCGGCGAGCACATCAAGTTGTTCATCGTGGTCAAGCCAGGGGCCACCCTGACCAAGGACCAGGTGATGGAACACATGCGCGCCAACGTCACCGGCTACAAGGTGCCCAAGGCCGTGGAGTTCCGTGATGCGTTGCCGACCACCAACGTGGGCAAGATCCTGCGGCGTGAATTGCGTGATGAAGAACTGAAGAAACTCGGTCTTAAAAAGTAACCCATAAAAAACCCCGCTGATGCGGGGTTTTTTATGAGGGCGCTGGCGAAACACTTACCCCCTATGGGGGCGGGCTTGCCTGCGATAGCGCTACACCAGCCACTGCTGTATCGCCTGACTCACTGCTATCGCGGGCAAGCCAGCTCCCACAGGGTTACCGGGTTACAGCACGAACTGCGCAAAGCTCACACCCGCACCGGCGGGGCGCACGTCCTTCAAGAACGAATCCTTGTCGGCGCTCAACTCCAGGGTAATCTCCGGCTTGCGCTTGCCCGCATTGCGCACCACCAGCCCCTCGAGTTTTTCACGCAGGAACACGGTCGGCACCTTCAGGTGCAACAACTGGTCGGTGTCGGCGTTGTGCATCAACAGATGGATCCACTCGTACTGGCCCACGGCAATACGCCCCACCGGCAGGTCGAACCACCAGATGTTGCGTTTGCGGTCCAGGTCGGTGAAGTGGCAGTTGTTGACGCCGAGTACGGCACCGCCCAGTTCCTGGTTTCTGCGGGCAATGGCCTGTGCTTTATTGAGTTTCATAACCTTCCTACGGGATCTGTTATTCAGCGTTGCAGCCTGAATGTGCCGGGCATTCTCGTGGGTTGGACATAAAACATAAAGCCAAACCTGCCGCTTTCGATGAAATGCTCGTACAAAAATAATTGAAACTCTGCCGTTGCGCTTCAGGTCAACCGCTACGTAGTGACCAAAAACCATTTGATTGTTATCAGGAGTAATACCATGAGCAGCACTTCCGATAAGGTAAAGGGCTTGGCGAACGAAGCTGTCGGTAACATCAAGCAAGGCGTCGGTAAAGTCACAGACAATGACAAACTGCGTGCTGAAGGCGTGATCCAAGAGAAAAAAGGCGAAGCTCAGCAAGCAGTGGGCAAGACCAAGGACGCAGTGAAAAAAGCCACTGAGTAACACGTCCTGGCGGGCAGCCCCCAGCAGCCCGACGGCCATCCACGGATGGCCGTTTTTGTATCCGGTGTTGCAACTAAACTTTCGAAATTGTTTCAAAGTCGCCAAATGGGCTACTTTGATGTAGAAAACGGCCCCTGAGTCGCCCATGAACTCAATCTCTTTGCGGCGAAAGGAGACGCTATGATTTTTCCGGTACTCGATGGTCTCAAGCTGCACAAGGTGCTGATGCGCACCGTCACTGAATTTCTCGATGACGAGATGCCGACTTACGCCTCGGCACTGGCCTACCAGATGCTGTTCTCGTTGTTCCCCTTTCTGCTGTTCCTGATCGCCCTGATCGGTTTCCTGCACCTGCCTGACTTCTTCACCTGGCTGCGCCTGCAGTCGGAACTGGTGTTGCCGCCCCAGGCGTTAGAGCAAGTCAACCCGGTGATCGACCAACTGCAGCAGTCCAAGGGGGGGCTGCTCTCGGTCGGTATCGTGATTGCCTTGTGGACGGCCTCCGCGGGCGTGCGCCTTATGATGAGCGCCATGAACGCCGCCTACGACGTGGTTGAGGGCCGGCCGATCTGGAAGCGTTTTCCACTGTCGATTTTCTACACCGTCGGCATCGCCGGCATGCTGCTGGCTGCTGCCGCGCTGATGGTGCTCGGCCCGCAGGTCATGGAGTGGCTGGCCGGGCAGATCGGCATGCAGGAATTCGTCGTCACCCTGTGGACTATCCTGCGCTGGCCATTGATCGTGATCCTGCTGATGTTCGCCGTGGCACTCATGTATTACGTGATGCCGGATGTCGAGCAGGAGTTTCGCTTTATCACCCCAGGTTCGGTATTGGCGGTGGTGGTGTGGATCGTCGCCTCCCTCGGCTTTGGCTACTACGTCAAAACCTTCGCCGACTACAACGCCATGTATGGCAGTATCGGTGCGATTATTGTCCTGCTCCTGTATTTCTATATCTCCGCTGCCGTGCTGTTGCTCGGCGCGGAGATGAATGCCGTGATCGAACACATGTCTGCCGAAGGCAAGGACCCCGGGCAGAAGGAAATCGGCGAACCGGCCCCGACTGAAAAACAGCACGTCTCTGGCTTAGGCCGGGACCACTCCAAGCCCATTACCGAGCCTGAACAATGATCCGTGAAATCCTGAAAATGGGCGACGAGCGCCTGCTGCGTATCGCCCCGCCGGTACCGCCGGAGATGTTCGACAGCCCCGAGTTGTGGCAACTGATCGACGATATGTTCCAGACCATGGAACACGTAGGCGGTGTTGGCCTGGCTGCACCGCAGATTGGTGTCGACCTGCAACTGGTGATCTTTGGTTTCGAGGCCAGCGAACGCTACCCGGAGGCGCCGCCGGTACCCCAGACCATTCTGATCAACCCGCTGATCACACCGCTTAGCCCGGTACTGGAAGAGGGCTATGAAGGTTGCCTGTCAGTGCCCGGCCTGCGCGGCGCCGTGAACCGTTACCAGCAGATCCGCTACGAAGGTTTCGACCCCAAGGGGGAGCCGATTGTGCGTTTTGCCGACGGCTTCCATGCGCGGGTGGTGCAGCATGAGTGCGACCATTTGATCGGCCGGTTGTACCCATCGCGGATTACCGATTTCAGCAAATTCGGGTTTATTGAAGTGATGTTCCCGGAGCTGGACCCAACGGCTGACGAATAGCCCACAGTTCAACTGTGGGATCAGTGTTTATTCAGGACTGGGGCATTGAGCCCCATCGCAATCATCGGCTTATTGCGCTTGTAACGCACCAGCCGTTCACTCAGCGATTGCGGCAAAACCGTGTCCTGGCTGAACCCCATGCCCCGATACAACCCTTCCAGGTCCGGATGGCACAGCAACCAGACCGTCCCCTCACAACCCGCCACGGCCTCTTCAACCAGTCGCGCCGCGAGCCCCTGGCCACGATAAGTCGGCGCCACAAACACCCCCGTCAGCCACTGCCCACCCACCACCGGGCTCAAGCACAAGCCCGCCACGATGTCGCTATCGCGCGCCACCCACAAGCGGCCGCCCTTGAGTGCCTTCATCGACGAATTGTGGTTGCGGTAAAACTTGTTCAGCAGTGGCCACAGAGGCTCTGCCAGCGGTTCGATGTGCAATGGGGGCATGGGGTTCAGACAAGCATTATCCAGGGCCGGGGATTATAAGCGCCTTCTGCCGGGCAATAGGTGGTATACCCAGTGCTACATCCCCTGTTAGTGGAGCATGCATCATGGCCAAAGGTATGGATTCAAAGAAAGCCGCCAAGAAAAAACCGGCAAAGACCGCCGATGAAAAACGCGCGGACAAGAAGACCAAAAAATCCGAAGCAGGCCTGTTCGGTCACTGAGTTACACGCTTAGAACTAAACGATCTGCAAGATTTTCCCGCCTCATTGCACAGAGCAGGAAACACCTGCTCTGAGCTGCCGATGGCCAATTACCTTGATCCGACCCAACGCCGGGAAATCGAAGCCCTGGCGACGACCTTCGTGGCAAGAACCGAATGGCCGACCTGGCTACTGTTGATCGGCGTATATGCCGGCTGGTTCGCGGTGATCCTTGGCAGCCGGTGGCTGGGCCTGTGGCTGAGCATGTTGCTGCTGATTCCGCTGGTGACCCTGTGGCTATCGGTGCAGCACGAATTGCTCCACGGCCACCCGACCCGTTCGTTGTTGCTCAATAAACTCCTCGGCTATGCGCCTTTCGCGGTGTGGTATCCCTATACGCTGTACCGCGACAGCCACCTGTTGCACCACAACGACGACAACCTGACCCTACCGGGCATCGACCCGGAAAGCCGCTACCTCAATCAGCAGCAATGGGACGACAGCTCGCTGTTCGAACGTGGCGTGCATTGGCTGACCAAGACCGTGCTTGGCCGCTTACTGCTGGCTGCGCCGTTGGCCATTGGCCGGTTGGCCCGTCACGAGTTTCAACGCCTGCCCCAGGTATGGCCGATGTGGCTGGCTCACGGCGCCGTTACTGTGCTGATGCTGAGTTTCATTGCCTCCTACAGCGCGCTTGCGGTGTGGCATTACCTGCTGCTGGTCAGCGTGCCAGCGTTGTCCCTGGCTTCGATCCGTTCCTACTATGAGCACCGCCCCCATCTCCGGCCGGAACACCGCACAGTGCTCAACGAAGCGTCCTGGCCCTGGGCCTGGCTGTTTCTCAACAACAATCTGCACCTGGTGCACCACGATCTGCCAAAGTTGCCGTGGTACCTGCTGCCCAGGGTGTACCGTGCCCGGCGCGAGCAGTGGCTGGTGCGCAGCGGTGGCTTCCTGGTGCAAGGCTACGGCCAGTTGATCAGCCGTCACGGCCTCAAGGCCATCGACAGTCCCCGGCACCCGTTTGCCTGAGAGGCGACCATGAGTGAGTACTACGCCGACCTGCGCATGTACGTTGCGCCCGAACCTATCCAGCAGGCCAATCAACACTGGCTGGCGCGCATCCTTGAGCGCTTGAAGCTGCATCGTCTTAACGCCGACCACCTCGACTTGCGCGGCCTGTGGCTGGCGCCACAATTGCTCGTCAGCCAAACCTGCGGCTACCCGCTGATGACCCAACTGCGCGGCCAGGTGCGCATCATTGGGCGCCCCCGTTACGAGTTGGCCCACAGCAGCCACGGCGAACATTGCAGCCTGCTGTTGACCCGCGCGGACAACCCGCGTACCCGCCTGACGCAGTTCTACCAGAGCCGCGGCGTGATCAACGGCCACGACTCCAACAGCGGCATGAACCTGCTGCGTCACTGTCTGGCGCCGTTGCAGCGCGACGGGCGGTTCTTCGCCAGCGTCGGCATCAGCGGCGCCCACCGCGAGAGCTTGCGCTGGCTGCGTGAAGGCCGCGCCGACCTCGCCGCCATCGATAGCGTCACCTACGACTACCTCGCCCGATTCGCCCCCGAAGAGGTCGCGGGCCTGCGCGTCATCACCCGCAGCGCGCCGAGCCCGACTTTGCCTTACATAGGCGCGCTGGGCTTGAGCGATGGGCAGGTGGCGCAGATTCGTGAGGCGATGAACCTGGCGTTGCAGGACCTGCCGCAGGTGGCGCAAACCCTCGGTGTGCGAGCTGTGCTTCCTGCCAGCGAAGATGACTATCAGGTGGTGTTGGATTACCAGCGCAAAGCCGCCAGCATCGGCTATTCGGTACTTCAATAAGGTTATATAAGAATGCGTTTTAAGTATTATTAAAGCATAAGGAGCCTTGCTAGGATTGCTTCACCGGAACACCGGACATACCGCGCAACCTACTCAGAAGGAGCCCCTATGTCCGGCGCCGATCGTGCTCACAGCGACTATGTGGGCTCCCTGTTTCGCATTCATTACCCTTGGCTGTGCAGCCGTTTGCACCGCTACCTCAACTCCCGTGCCCACGCCGAAGACATCGCCGTCGACGCGTTTGTCCAGCTCTTGAGTGCACCTCAG
Organism: Pseudomonas sp. KT_2_4; assembly: GCF_041410225.1. Lineage (NCBI taxonomy): Bacteria > Pseudomonadati > Pseudomonadota > Gammaproteobacteria > Pseudomonadales > Pseudomonadaceae > Pseudomonas > Pseudomonas sp. KT_2_4. The sequence goes on along the minus strand of NZ_CP166962.1, from coordinate 2,428,509 downwards.
GTAGCGCCGATACGACAGCCCCGCGCATTGCTTACCACCATTGCCCAGCGCCTGGTGTACCAGGTGTGGCGTCGACGTGACCTGGAGCGTGCCTACCTCGCTGCGCTGGATAACGATGCGGCCTGCGCGGAGGGCAGGGCCCGAGTGCTCGAAGCGCTGCAGGCCGTCGAGCAGACGCTCGACCGCTTGCCGGCCAAGGTCAAGGCGACGTTCCTGCTGTCCCGCGTCAACGGCCTGACGTACCCCCAGATCGCCGCCGAATTGGGGATTTCCCAGCGCTCGGTCAGTGACTACATGGCCCGCGCTGTTACCGGACTTGAATCCCACCCCGATCAAATGTGGGAGCTGGCTTGCCTGCGATAGCGGTGAGCCAGCCAACACCTCTGGCCATGACAGGCCGCCATCGCAGGCAAGCCAGCTCCCACACTTCCTGTGCTCACTTTGAATCTGATCGAACCACCAAGAGGCAACTTATGAAAGCAATCAAACACCTGCTGGGCAGTTCGCTGCTGGCATTGGCGGTACTGGCGCAACCCACCTCGGCGGCCGAACCTTCCACGCTGCGCATCGGCTACCAGAAAAGCTCGGTCAGCATGGTGCTCGCCCGTGAGCACAAGCTCTTCGAAGCCGCACTGCCCGGTACACAGGTGCAGTGGACCGAATTCCTCGGTGGCCCGCCGCTGATCGAAGCGCTCAACGCAGGCAGCCTGGACATCGGCAATATTGGTGATATCCCGCCGATCTTCGCCCAGGCGGCCGGGATCGACTTGCAGTATTTTGCCGTCGAGCCCAACGAGGGCAAGGCCGAAGCAGTGCTGGTGCCCAAGGCCAGCACCGTGCAGAACGTGGCCGAACTCAAGGGCAAGCGCGTGGCATTGCTCAAGGGCTCCAGTGCACACAACCTGTTCCTCAAAAGCCTGCTGCACGCCGGGTTGCAGTGGAAGGATGTGAATGTGGTGTACCTGTCGCCTTCCGACGGCCGCGCCGCGTTCGAACAAGGCAAGGTGGACGCATGGGTAGTGTGGGACCCGTACTACTCGGCCGCCGTGATCGACGGCTCGGCACGCGTGCTGCGGGACGGGCAAGGGTTGAACCCTGCGGGCAGTTTCTTCGTGGTCAACCACCCGTTTGCCAAGCAGCACCCAGAGGCCATCGCCACGATTATCCAGACGCTTGGCAAGGCGCAGCGCTTGTCGCTTGATGAGCCCGACGCGAGCATCACGCTGATGGCCGGCACCCTGGGCCTGCAACCGGCGGTGGTCAAAAGCTACTTCGAACATCGCTCGCCCGAGCCGATCCGCCCCTTGGCGGCCATCGATATCGCCAACCAGCAACGCACCGCCGACCTGTTTTTTGCCAACGGCCTGATCCCGAAAAAAGTCGACGTGCAGCAGGCTGTCTTCAAGCCCCTTGATCATCCCTGAGTAGTGATGCTGGCGGATTAGTGGCCTTGCAGAGTGCCAAGGCCTGTCTATGCTCACCCAGAACCGTTAACGACGCTTGGCCGATAAAGCGTTTCCAATGGTTATTTCCCCATGCAGGTGTACCAGAAATATCCAACGTATGAATGGAATGCGCCCTCCAGGCGCCGGGAATCCAGGGTGATCTGACCATGTTCAACCGCCAGCACAAATCCGACCTGCAAGAGATCCAGCGTTTTTCCTGTGCCCTTACCGAAGCCAACGCCAAGCTTGCCGCCATCAGCCGCTCCATGGCGATGATCGAGTTCGACCGCACGGGAGTGATCCTGAATGCCAACGAGCGTTTTTGCCAAACCATGGGCTACAGCATCGAGCAGATCCGTGGCAAACATCACCGCCTGTTTTGCGAGGAGGCGTATACCCACACCGATGCCTACCACCAGTTGTGGCGCGATCTGGCGCGAGGCGAGGCGCTCAGTGGCACCTTTATGCGCTTGAACAAGCATGGCGAGGAGGTGTGGCTCGAAGCCAGTTACATGCCGGTGCTGGACAGCGACAACCAGGTACGCAGTGTGATCAAAGTAGCGTCGGATATTTCTGCACGGGTGCACCATGAACACGAAAACCAGAGCCTCATCGACGCCATTGGCCGTTCCATGGCGGTAATCGAGTTCACGCCCCAGGGCCAAATCCTGAATGCCAACGACAACTTCCTGCGCACCGTGCAGTACACGCGGGAGGAAATCATCGGCCAGCACCACAGCATGTTCTGTCATCGCAGTGAAGTGGAGTCGCCGGCCTACAAGGCATTCTGGGCCTCACTCAATCGCGGCGAATATCACTCCCATCGCTTCGAGCGTAAAAACAAATACGGTAAGACCTTGTTTCTGGAGGCGTCCTACAACCCGATCTTCGACACGAATGGGCGCCTGTACAAAGTGGTGAAGTTCGCCAGCGACATTACCAGCCAGGTCACTACCCTGCGTACTGCCGCCGATTCGGCCCACGCCACCTCGGTGCAAAATGACGCCTGCGCACGCAAGGGCTCGCAGGTGGTGCAGCAAACGGTAGAGATCATCGAGGCGATCTCCAGTGACCTCAACCAGGCTGCCGAGAGTATCGATGCGGTGAACAAGCAATCGGACATCATCGGCGCCATTGTGCAGACCATCCGCAGCATCGCCGAGCAAACCAATATGCTGGCACTCAATGCGGCGATTGAGGCGGCGCGGGCCGGTGAGCATGGACGTGGGTTCGCGGTGGTGGCCGATGAAGTGCGCAGTCTCGCGGCACGCACCAGCCAGGCCACGGTGGAGATCGTGGATGTGGTGCGCAAGAATCACGACCTGTCGCTGTGCGCGGTGTCGAGCATGCAGTCGAGCCTGAGCCGCACGGGGCTCGGGGTGGAACTGGCGAATGAAGCGGGGCAGGTGATCCTGGAGATCCAGGAAGGCTCGCGGCATGTGGTGGATGCGATCAGTCAGTTCAATTCCACGCTGCAACTGCAGTAATTGAAACCTGCGCTGATACCCTGCGAAAGAATATTCAAATGTGGGAGGGGGCTTGCCCCCTCCCACATTTGGATTCCCTGCGCGACTAGATCGCAGCCAGGGTTTCTTTCACGGCCTGCGCCTGTGGGTCAGCCGTCTTCGCCGCTACCTGCTGCTGTTGCTGCTGCTGGAGGCGTTCGGATACTTCCTTGGCAAAGGCCTCGTCAATGTAGCGGCGGGTAGGCGGGCGCTTCAGGCGGCAAGCGATGACCGTATAGAGACCAATCGTTGCCGCTGGCTAGCTGTTTTTTACGGTGCGAATATCAAACGAGCCTTTGAACGAACGGTCCGTGCCTTCGACCTCAGCAGTGATTTCGAAAGTGCCGGCTGCAGAGCCTGTATTCCCGTCATAGGTGCGCAAGTCAAGCGTGCCGCTTTTTGCACGGTAGGAGGTGCGATGGCCGAAGACTGTTTGTCGGAAATAGCTGACGTTAACGTCTTTTGGCCAAGGTTGAGGCACGGTGATCGGACCTGGGGGCTGATCCTTGGGAAAGTCGATTTGAATGCCGATAAAGTCGCCACCCTGGCTGGGCTGGCGTCCATCCAGAGTGATCCAGCGTCCGGGACTGGATTCGCGATATACGACGTTGCTGGTATCTATTTCACCTTCGAAGCCTGTGGATTTAAGCCATCCTGCCGAGGCGTGTTCGCTCTGTTCCATGTTCAATCCGGGTTACCTTCCAATGGCGGCCCACCACGGGAACGCCTGATTATCAGTAGAACCGCCTGAGGCGTTGCGATCTACTGTCAAAGTTGACAGTAGAGTCACTCCGCTGACGGACGGTATCGAGCGCCGACGGTGGTCAATGGGCGATATTTTCCAATGCCAGATTACGCGTACGCGGCCCGAACCAACTGATGGTAATCATCACGATCAACATGCTGCTGGCGATAAACGCCAACACCCCCGGCGTGCCAAGGTGCTCTAGGATAAAGCCGATCAACAGGCTACTGAACACCGTGGACAAACGGCTGAACGAATAACAGAACCCGACCGCTCGCGCACGGATATTGGTGGGGAACAATTCGCTCTGATAGGAGTGATAACTGAAGCTCAGCCAGGCATTGCAGAAGGTGATCATCACCCCGCAGAAAATCAGCCCTAACGCTGTGGTTTGCAGGGCAAACAGGCTGCCGAAGATCACTGCACCCATGGCCGAGCCGACAATTTGCCATTTGTTCTCAAAGCGGTTGGCCACCTTGACGAACAGCAGCGGGCCCAGCGGGTAGGCGAGGGTGATGATAAAGGCGTAGAGCAGGCTGTGGGTCACGCTGACACCCTGGCCCGAGAGCAAGGCCGGCAGCCAGTTGCCAAAGCCGAAGAAGCCGATGGCCTGGAATACATGGAACACGATCAGCATCAAGGCGCGTCGCCGGTAGGGCGGCTGCCAGATATCGGCGAAACGGCCATTGCCCTGCACGCTGATGGCTTCGGGGTCCGGTTCGTCCAGCGGCTTGCCATGATCCTTTTGGCAGCGTGCCTCCAGGTTGTTCAGGATCGTGTCGGCCTCTTCGAAGCGTCCCTTTTGTGCAAGCCAGCGCGGTGACTCCGGCAGGCGCTTGCGCAGTTGCCAGATAAACAGCGCAAACACTGCACTTGAGAGCACCACCCAGCGCCAGCCCGCGATACCGAACGGCGCCTGTGGCACCAGCCACCACGACATCAAGGCCACAGCCGGTACCGACAGAAACTGGATAAAAAATGCAAAGGCAAACGCCGAACTGCGCATGCGCTTAGGTACCAGTTCCGAGAGATAGGCATCGATGGTCACCAGTTCGATGCCAAGGCCAATGCCCACCAGAAAGCGCATGCAGATAATGCCCACGGCCGAGGTCTGAATGCCCATCAGCACCGTTGCCACCGTGTACCAGACCAGCGCAAAGGTGAAGATCGCGCGTCGCCCGAAGCGGTCGGCGATGGGGCTGAGCAGGCTGGCGCCGAGGAACAGGCCCAGGAATGTGGCCGAGGCGAAAGCGGCCTGGTCCGAGAAGCCGAAAACACCTTCGCTGCCGGTATGAAAAATTCCGTCGCTGATCAGGCCAGGGCTGATATAGGCGGTTTGGAACAAGTCATACAGCTCGAAAAAGCCGCCGATGGAGAGCAACGCCACCAGGCGCCAAATAGTGGCGACGGCGGGCAGGCGGTCGATGCGGGCGCTGATGTGGGCGGCGCGCAGAGAGGCGAGGGTGTCTGTGGTGGAGGCGGGGAGTGTGGGCATGAGCAAATTCCATAGGCAGTCACCTGGAATCTTAGCTTCCTAACGGAAATGGGTGCTTGTTAAGTTGCCGGAAATGGGCCGTACATTCGCCGATTAATTGCGCGTGGTGCCGCTGTTTCGGACGTTTATGGTTCGAGGGCCTGAAAGCTGTCCTGCCGAAGGTTGCTATCGGCAGGCAGCTTCTGGCGGGAGTGGGGCCCTCCCGCTGCGTGGATGTTCTAGACGTGCTTGAAGTCCTCAACCTTATAAGCGCCTTGGGTGAAGCTCATCTTCTTTTGAGGGTCTTGCGCGTTTTGCGCTTCAAATTCGAGGGACGCTAACAGAGTATTGCCTTGCAGTTGCAATACGGCGAATTTGCCACTGGTTGCCATATAATTGCCTGGCTGACCTTGTCGCGTGTCGTCAAACTCAAGTCGTACTTTTTTATCACTTTCAGTTGCACCGATGTCGTAGGTCTCACCTTCCTTGATATTTTGGTCGATGCTCATTTTTATCAAGCCAGATCCGGACATGATTCCAACGGTCGAATTGAAATTTGACTCTCCGTTCAAATGGGCGACGTAAGACGTTTCAAATGGGAAGTTCCACCCATCGATTACGCCGGAAATTTTGTCGTTCTCACCGATCTTCTTGCTCATGGCCGCTTCTCCATATTCAGGGATGAGCGAGGCATTGCCTTGCTCTGGCTTATGAATAGGTGAAGATGAAAAACAGGTCTACTGTCAAATATGACAGGTGGTGGTGGTTTTCAGACCGATGGTGATGACCATCGGCCTGAGGCCCAATAGCTCGCTCAGTCATGGCCGTCGAGGGCGAAGGTCTTGAAGCCGGCATGCTGGCTGAGGCGTTGGTAATACGCCGCGATGGCGGGGTAGGGTGGCCGCTCCATGGGTGTCATCTGCCACCGATGCACCGAAAGACCTATCAAGATGTCAGCGAGGGTGAACTCTTCGCCCGCGACGTAGGCGCCGGTCTGGGTCAACTGTTGTTCCAGCAAGGCCATCTTGTCATTCCAGGCCTGCACGCCCGCCTGGATGCGTTGCGGGTCCTGATAGTCCGGGTTCTTACGCACCAGTGCGTTGAACACATAGCCCCATGAAGGATTGAGTTCGGTGGCCTGCCAGTCCATCCACTGTTCAACCCGTGCACGCAAGGCAGGCTCAACGGGTAGCAAGTCATGGCGCTGATAAAGGCCGACAAGGTAGCGACAGATGGTATTGGACTCCCACAGCACGCCATGGTCGTCGATCAGCACCGGCACCTGCGCGTTGGGGTTCAAGGCGAGGAACTCGGGGGACTGGGTGGGCTTGAAGCCGATGCCCCAGTCCTCACGCACGTAGTCGATGCCCAGTTCTTGGCAGGTCCAGAGTACTTTGCGCACGTTGATGGAGGAGGTGCGACCCAAAATTTTCAGTGAATGGCCCATGGTGCTTCCCTGGCATTTGGAGAATGACCAATCTAGCAGGCGCCGGGCACAGCGGCGAGGGTGTGAAGCGGGCCCGGTCGAAAATGTGGGAGCTGGCTTGCCTGCGATAGCGCTGTGTCAGTCAATGAAGGTACTGCCTGATACGCCGCTATCGCAGGCAAGCCAGCTCCCACAGGGATCGTGGATTGCCTCAGCAGCGTGGTGTGTGCTGGTCCATGGCCTTGCCCACCAGCAATACGCTCAGCTCGCTCAATTGATGAATGGCCAGGGCCACATCACGGTGTTTGCCGGTGAGGTCATCGGACAGGTCGAGAAGTAAGGTGCTGACGGAGCAGACGGTTTCGTAGCTGTTGGCCAGCAGGGTTTCAGTGGAAACATCGGGGATGAGCGTGAAGAGGGTGGTTAGCGGCGGATCGATTTTTTTGATCATCAGAGCATCCTGGAATGGGCTGCCGCCGTATCGCTACTAAACGAGGGTGGCAGCTGTACGCAGGTTAGTAGACCGGTGGACACTCAAAGCCGGCGCACCCGAAAGTGCCCTACGCACAGCCGCCATTAACGCGGGCAGGCTTATGCACTTAGAGTGACCAAACTCGGGCTACTAAACCCGATCACCGAGAAATTCAGCGACCGGCAAACCTTAGAGACCGTCACCGAGGCGCACAAGCCGGCGGATTCTGACGTAAGCGTAGGCAGCGGAGCAAGGCGCTTACTGCAATGTAAGCCGCTTCCTACGGCTGTCCTACCTATCAAGTGGGCACGGTAGAAAAAGGTGGGAGCTGGCTTGCCTGCTCCCACATTGTGTGCGTTCAGCTCGACGTTCAGGTGCTCTCGCGCACCTGCAACTCAAACCCCATATCCACCACTGGCTTGGCCACCTTGTTGCCCGCCATGATCGTCAGCAAATGCTCCGCCGCCCGACGCCCGATGGCTTCCCGTGGCGTGCTGATGCTACTCAGGCGCGGCACCATGAATGAGGAAGCGGGCAGGTCGTTGAAGCCCAGCACCGCCACACGTTCAGGCACCTTGATGCCATGGCGCAGGGCTTCGAGCAGGGCGCCCTGGGCCAGGTCGTCGTTGCCGAAGAAGATCGCATCCACATCCGGATGCGCTGCCAGCAATTGCAGGAACAGTTCGCCGCCCAGGCCCACGGAGGAGGGACGTGGTGTCAAAAGCTCCAGCGCCGGGTCGTACATGCCCGCCTGCTGCAAGGCGCGGCGGAAACCTTCGCCGCGCAACAACGTGCGCTGATCCAACTGCGCGCCGATATAGGCCAGGCGCTTGCGCCCCCGGGACAGCAAGTGCGCCGCCGCGGTCTCGCCAGCGGCCAGTTGCGAGAAGCCCACGCAGTTCACCCCGGCATTAGGGTCCAGATCCATCATGTACACACAGGGCACATTGCTGGCCTCGACCATTCGTCGCGCGCTTTCGGTGCGGTCAAACCCGGTCAGCAGCAATCCCCGCGGCTGATAGGCCATGTAGTTGCGCAGCAGGTCTTCTTCTTCATCGCGCGAATAATGGGAGTTGCCGATCAGTACTTCAAAGCCCTTGGGCCGCAGTACCTGATGAATAGCTTCCAGGGTTTCGATAAACAGCAGGTTGGACAGTGACGGCACCAGCACCACCACCGAATGGCTCTGCGCCGAGGCCAGGGCGCGGGCGGCGGGGTTGACCACGTAGCTCAGTTCGGCGGCGGCCTGTTGCACCTTTTCTACCAGCTCCGTGGCGACCGTGCTGATACCGCGCAAAGCACGGGAGGCGGTAATCGGACTGACGCCAGCCAGGCGGGCGACTTCGTTCAAGGTGGGGCGACCCGTCGTGCGGGTATTTTTATCGTTCTTAGAGGTCATCAGGCAGCTTGCCAAACAAAAATCGAGGCACTAAGGTAGCGCTGTCTCCAAAGGGCTGCAAATTCTTGGATAAAGGGTTGCCTGATCCTGTCCAGCTCTTGAAGTCAATCTGTTGGAACGGATGCACGCGTCACTCCATAAAAATGACAAGTCGGCGCGGGAAAAGCCTGTTTTTGCACTAGCCTTACGCTATGCAAAGGTAGCGCTATCTGCGTCCTGAGGTGTTTCATGAGTCAACCTGTTACCGCCCTGGTCATCATGGGTGTTTCCGGCTGTGGCAAGTCCAGCGTCAGCCAAGCCCTGTGCGCCCTTAACGGCGCCACTGCCATTGAAGGCGACAGCTTTCACCCCGCCGCGAACATCGAAAAGATGAGCGCCGGCCACCCCCTCAACGACGACGACCGCGCCGGCTGGCTCGACATCCTGTGCGATGAACTGCGCCGCGCGTTGAAAGCGGGCGAGCATCCTGTACTGACCTGTTCGGCCCTGAAGAAAAAATACCGTGACCACTTGCGCGAAGCCGCGCCGGGCCTGGGTTTTGTCTTCCTGGAACTGACCCGCGAAGTCGCCGCCGACCGCGTGTCTCACCGCCCCGGCCATTTCATGCCGGCAAGCCTGATCGACAGCCAGTTCGCCACCCTTGAATCGCCCAAGGGCGAGCCGCTGACCCTGGCCTTGAACGCCAGTGAAGACAGCGTCGAGGAGCTGGCCGAGCAGACCAATACCTGGTGGCGCAAGCACGGCTTTGAACCTACTCATTAATTTTTTGCCGGAAAAGATAGCGCTATCCCCGGCAGGAAGTTCAACACCCGCTTTAATAACAACAACAAACAGGAGAGACCCCCCATGTTTGGCATGTCCCACGAGTCTTACCTGCTGCTAGATGCAGTAGTCACTATCATCGGGTTGATCGTACTGATCACCAAGTTCAAGGTGCACCCGTTCATCGCACTGATCATCGCGGCCGGTTTCCTCGGCCTGACCTCGGGTATGCCCGTGGACAAGATCATCAAGGCGTTCCAGGACGGCTTCGGCGGGGTGCTCGGCTTTGTCGGCATCATCCTCGCGCTGGGCACGATGCTCGGCAAGATGATGGCCGAGTCCGGCGGTGCCGATCAGATCGCCCAGACCTTGATCCGCGCCTTCGGCAAAGAGAAGGTCCAGTGGGCCATGATGTTCGCCGCGTTCCTGGTGGGCATCCCGCTGTTCTTCGAGATCGGCTTTGTATTGCTGATCCCGCTGGTGTTTATTGTCGCCCGGCGTACCGGCGTGTCGCTGATCAAGATCGGTATCCCGCTGCTGGCCGGTTTGTCGGCGGTGCACGGCCTGGTGCCACCGCACCCGGGCCCGCTGCTGGCCATCGGCGTGTTCGGTGCCGATATCGGCAAGACCATCCTGTACGGTCTGATCGTTGCGCTGCCGACCGCCATCATCGCCGGCCCGATTTTCGGTACGTTCATCGCCAAGTACATCCCGGGCAACCCGTCCCAGGAACTGGTGGACCAACTGGCCCGCGAGACCGATAACAAGTCGCTGCCAAGCTTCAGCATCACCCTGGTCACCGTGCTGCTGCCGGTGTTCCTGATGCTACTCAAAACCTTTGCCGACATCGCGTTCGCTGAAGGCAACGTGGTGCGTAACTGGATGGACATGATCGGCCACCCGATCACCGCACTGTTGCTGGCGTTGCTGTTGTCGCTGTACACCTTTGGCCATCGTCAGGGCATCCACTCCAAGCAGATCCTCAAGCTGCTCGACGCCAGCCTTGCGCCGACCGCCGCGATCATCCTGATCATCGGTGCCGGTGGTGGCTTCAAGCAGATGTTGGTGACCAGCGGCGTGGGCGACGTGATCGGCCATATGGCGGTGAACGCGCAGATCAACCCGATCCTGCTGGCGTGGCTGGTGGCGGCGGTGATTCGGATTGCCACCGGTTCGGCGACGGTTGCGACCATTACCGGCGCGGGCATTGTGGTGCCGGTGGTGGGCATGATCCCAGGGGTTAACCGCGAGTTGCTGGTACTGGCGACGGGCGCGGGTTCGTTGATCCTGTCTCACGTCAACGATGCGGGGTTCTGGCTGGTCAAGCAGTACTTCAACATGACCGTGGCCGAGACGTTCAAGACCTGGACGGCGATGGAGACCATTCTGTCGATCGTGGCGCTGATCTTCATCATGTTGCTGTCGTTGGTGGTGTAAGCCACACCACAAAAGCAGTGGCGGCAACTCGATCAAAATGTGGGAGCTGGCTTGCCTGCGATAGCATCACCTCGGTACATCTGAAACACCGAGGTGTCTGCATCGCAGGCAAGCCAGCTCCCACATTGATTGGGTTTCTTCAGGTAAATCAGGTCAGGCTTTAGTCACCAACCCATCCGCCCTGAACATCCCGCGAATCCCGCGCACGGCCTGGCGAATCCGGTCCTGGTTTTCGATCAGCGCAAAGCGCACATGATCATCGCCATACTCACCAAAACCGATCCCCGGCGACACACACACCTTCGCTTCCAATAACAGTTTCTTGGCAAACTCCAGCGAGCCCATGGCGGCATACTGCTCGGGAATCTTGGCCCAGACGTACATAGACGCCTTCGGGTTCTCCACCATCCAGCCCAGCTCATGCAGGCCTTTGACCAGCACATTGCGACGCTGGCGGTACTGTTCAGCGATGTCCTTCACGCACTGTTGGTCGCCTTCCAGCGCTGCAATCGCCGCCACTTGCAGCGGGGTGAAGGTGCCGTAGTCGTGGTAGCTCTTGATGCGTGCCAGGGCGTTGACCAGTTCGGGGTTGCCCACCATGAAGCCGATGCGCCAGCCGGCCATGTTGTAGCTCTTGGACAGGGTGAAAAACTCCACCGCAATGTCCTTGGCGCCGGGCACTTGCATGATCGAGGGGGCTTTCCAGCCGTCGTAGACGATGTCGGCGTAGGCCAGGTCGTGCACCACCAGCACGTCGTACTGCTTGGCCAGGGCGATCACCCGTTCGAAGAAGTCCAGTTCCACACACTGCGCGGTGGGGTTGGACGGGAAGCCGAGGATCATCATCTTCGGCTTGGGGATCGAGCCGCGAATCGCGCGCTCCAGCTCAGCGAAGAAATCCACGCCCGGTATCAGCGGCACCGAACGTACCTGGGCACCTGCAATCACTGCGCCGTAGATATGAATCGGGTAGCTGGGGTTGGGCACCAGCACGGTATCGCCCTGGTCCAGGGTGGCCAGCATCAAGTGCGCCAGGCCTTCCTTGGAACCGATGGTCACGATGGCTTCGGACTCAGGGTCGATATCCACCGCGTAACGGTCCTTGTACCAGCGCGAAATCGCCCGGCGCAGGCGCGGAATGCCTTTGGAGGTGGAGTAGCCGTGGGTGTCTTCACGCTGGGCGACGGTGACCATTTTCTCCACGATATGAGGAGGCGTGGCGCCGTCAGGGTTACCCATGCTCAAGTCGATGATGTCTTCGCCGCGCCGACGCGCAGCCATCTTCAGCTCGGCAGTGATATTGAAAACGTAAGGGGGGAGTCGATCTATGCGCGCAAAGCGGCGCGGCGAACCTTGGTCTGCCATTGTTGCCTCGAGGTACGTAAGCGCCCGGAACCGTCCGAGCGACGTCGGCCACTGCGGTGGCCTGCGGGGCAGACAATAAGGGCGATGATGGCCAGTTGTCCAGATGCGTAGGAAATTTTTCTACATGGAGTACAACGCGGATATGCCCCTATACTCGATGCGGGTTTGTTCCCTCATAAGAAGGAGACTGTTCGTATGGATCAGCAGACAAAACAACCGTTGGAGTCACGCCTGGAAGCCGGTAAGGCCCTGGTGATCGCCGGGGTACAAGGGCGATATTCGAAGGCCACCGTGGGCGATATCCCACGGCTGTGGGAGTTGTTCGATACCTGCATCAAGGACATCAAGAAGCGCGTCGGCGGTGTGACCTACGGGGTGTGCCATAACCCGCATCACGGCGAATTCGATTACCTGGCAGGTGTTGAAGTCCCGGCCAGGAAAGACGTGCCAAGCAATTTCGAGGTGATCGAAATTCCGCCACTCAACTATGCCGTGTTCCCCCACTACGGGCCGGTGCAGGCGCTTGAGCAAACCTACGAGCGCATCATGTTCGAATGGCTGCCGCACTCGGGCTACAAAGTCATGGGCGCGGATTTCGAGCGCTATAGCGCGGACTTCGATGCCAGGAAGGGCACGGGGACGGTGGAAATCTGGCTGCCGATCGGGGAGCGGGGCTGACACTGCACCCGATGTCACGTAAACACGACATGCACGCTTAAAAGTCATGTTTACGTGACATTGCCGCTATGGATTAAACCTGAAGCTCAACCGGCGCTCATACCCTACGCGACCCTTGTACGCCTCACCGCGATCCACCCATCCTGCCCCCAGATACAACCCCATTGCCGCCAGGTTGTGGGCATCCACCGACAACTCCAACCCCTTGATCTGCGGCCAGGCCTCGCGCGCCACGGCGGGCAACGCCTGCAAACACATCTTGCCGTATCCACGCCCCTGTTGATGCCGGTCTACCTGTAGCGCGTGGAGTGTGGCGCTGTGTTCATCGGCCCAATGAGGCAGGCACGGTGGTCGCTTGAGCAGCAAGAACGCCACAGGAAGGTCGTCGACCAACAGCGCAAAGCCCTTGACCCCAGGGCTCGGGTTGGCGAGCAGGGTATTGAGGGCGCAATACATATCACCGCAAAACGGCAGTTGTTCAGGGTGAACTTCGATGGCGCCGACTTGCTGTTGTTGCACAGCGTTCAGCGCCTCGTAGGCAACGAGGCGGGTTGGCATGGGGCTGTCCGAACGGCTGCAAGAGAAGTGGCAGTTTATCGGGTTTGGGCTACGGGAAATTATTTTTCAGGGGGATGTCGATTTCCCTTCGGGCCATTCGACTAAGGGTGTCTTCCGTGATTTTCCACCCCAAGGAGTCATCGCCATGAGCACTGCAATCAAGCGCCTGATCGAGCAATGGAAAGACGCCGTCGTCAGTCGCGATATCGACAAAATTGTCAGCTTTTACGCCGACGATATCGTCTCGTTCGACGCCGTAACCGCTCTGCAATTCAAGGGCAAGGCGGCCTACCGCGCGCATTGGGAGGCGTGCATGGAGCACTGCCCCGGCCCCGGCATCTTCGAGTTTCATGAATTGCATGTCGTCGATGCGCCAGACAGCGCATTCGCCCACTGGCTGGCCCACTGCGGCGGCGCCGGGCCGGACGGCGAGGTAAAGGCCTGCTGGATGCGCGTGACTGCCGGCTACCAGCGTATCGATGGCCAATGGAAGGTGGTGCACGAGCACTGGTCGGCACCGTTTGATATGCAAAGCGGCACGGCGTTGTTCGACCTGAAACCTTGAGCACTGCGAACTATAGTCAGTAGTCCGAAAACGGAGAACACCATGAAATACCTGTGCTTGATCTACAGCGACGAACAGGCGTTGCACACCTCGCCCGACAGCCCCCACGACTCGGAATGTCTGGCCTACGCCGAGTCCATCCAGGCCAGCGGGCGCATGCTGGCCGCCGAGCCGCTGGAGTCAGTGACCACCGCCACCACCGTGCGCATGCGCAACGGCAAGCTGTCGATCACCGACGGGCCTTTTGCCGAAACCAAGGAGCAGCTCGCCGGGTTCTACCTGATCGACGCCAAGGACCTCAATGAAGCGCTCCAGGTGGCTGGCGGCATTCCGGCAGCCCGGGTCGGCAGTGTGGAAGTGCGCCCCGTGCGCCAATTGAATCTCTCAACACAATAATCAAAAGACTTGAGGAGGTTGCCCCGTGAACATTCAACCCGCCGAATTTGAACTGTCCATCAGCCGCTTGATCGATGCGCCGCGCCGCCGGGTGTTTCGCGCCTGGACCGAGCCAACCCTGCTGCAACAATGGTGGGGCCCCCACGGCATGACCACCCCTGAATGCGAGATGAACCTGTGGGTCGGCGGCTTGTTCCGCACCTTGATGCGCGCCCCGGATGGCAGCGAGTACCCGACCCAAGGCGTGTTCCTGGAGATCGACGCGCCCAACCGCCTGGTGTTTACCGACGCGTTCATGCCGGGTTGGGTGCCTTCGGGCAAGCCGTTCATGAGCGCCGAAGTCACCTTTGAGGAGGTCGGCGAAAAGACCCTCTATACCGCCCGCGCCATGCACTGGAGTGCCGAGGACAAGCAGGCCCACGAAGCCATGGGCTTTCATGACGGCTGGGGCCAGAGCCTGGACCGCCTGGTGAAGTTGGTGACCGAGGACATGGTCGATTGACCCAGCAGATCGACGCTATTTACCGCCGCGAATCACGCCGCGTGCTCGCGACGTTGATTCGTGTGCTAGGGGATTTCGACCTGGCCGAGGAGGCGCTGCACGAAGCATTTTTCGTCGCCCTGCAGCGCTGGCCCGAGGATGGCGTGCCGGATAATCCACGGGCGTGGCTGGTGTCCACCGGCCGCTTCAAAGCCATCGATCGCCTGCGTCGGCAGTCGCGGTTTACCCCGTTATTGGAGGAGCAGGCCGAGGCGTTGGAGGCCGCGCCTTGGAGTGATGAAGACGTGGAAGACGACCGCCTGCGCCTGATGTTCACTTGCTGCCACCCAGCGTTGGCAGCCGATGCCCAGGTTGCGCTGACCTTGCGCGAGATCTGCGACCTGAGCACCGAGGCCATCGCTCACGCTTTTCTAGCCACGCCCACCACCATTGCCCAACGCATCGTGCGCGCCAAGGGCAAGATCCGTGAGGCGAGAATTCCCTATCAAGTGCCGTCCCGCGCCGAATTGCCCGAACGATTGGACAGTGTGCTGCGGGTGATTTACCTGGTGTTCAACGAGGGCTATTCGGCCTCAGCGGGTGCCGACCTCACCCGCGAGGACCTGACCTTGGAGGCCATTCGCCTGGGGCGTTTGCTGCTGGAGTTGCTGCCCGAGCCGGAAGTCATGGGCTTGCTGGCGTTAATGTTGCTGCACGAGTCGCGTCGGCCTGCCCGCACTTCTGCCAGCGGCGAACTGGTGCTGTTGGACGCTCAGGATCGTACGCTTTGGGACAGGGCCTTGATCGCTGAAGGCTGCGCATTGGTGGAGCAGGCGCTGATGACGCCACGCTTCGGGCCGTATTGCTTGCAGGCTGCGATTGCCGCCGTGCACGCCGAGGCGCCCAGCGCAGGGGAAACCGATTGGCGGCAGATTGTCGGGCTCTATGATGTATTGCTCAGGGCTGTGCCGTCGCCGGTGATCGAGTTGAACCGTGCGGTAGCGGTGGCGATGGAGCAGGGGCCTTTGGCGGGGCTGGCGCTGGTAGACAACCTTTTGCAGCGCGGTGAGTTGCAGGACTATCACTTGGCGCATTCGGCGCGTGGGGAATTTTGCCGGCAGTTGGGGCGGTTTGACGAAGCTCGCAGCGCGTACGAAAAAGCGCTGTCGCTGACGCAACAGGCGCCAGAAAAACGCTTCATCACGCGACGCCTCGCCGAACTCAAATAGCCAACACGATGTTATGACGCCCCGCGATCCAATGTGGGCGCTGGCTTGCCTGCTATGACGGCCTGACAGCCAACGTCTCTCTAACGGCCCCCTCTACATTGCACTGCGTTCACTCCAGCATCTTGCCCAGCAACCAGCTCCCCGCAGGCCCCGGCGGCTGGTGCCGGGACCACAGCGCATCCACCGCCACCGAACGCGGCCAACTGCGCACCTTGAGTTCAACCAACTGGTTGCCGCCAAAACGCTCCACCAGCCAGCGCGGTATCGGTGCCCAACCAAAACCCAGCTGTGCCATTTCCATCAGCATCAGGTAACTCGGCGCCGACCACACAGGTTGCGTGCCGCGGTTTTCATTGGGGCTGATGATGCTCGCCAAACGCAACTCCCGGTGTTGTTGCAAGGTGTGCGGGTGAACCTTGTCCAGGTTCGCCAATGGGTGTCCAGGCGAGACAAACAGCGCGATCTCCGTGCGCTCTTCCACGGGGGAGAACGTCAGGTCCGGCGGGTAGGCTTCTTGTTTCTCGATAAACGCGATCTGCGCCCGGCCACTTTGCACCAGTGCGATCAAGTCTTCGCATTCCGCGATCAGGCATTCCAGCTCAAGGTCTGGGTAGCGTTGTTCGAAGGCGCTGAGAGCGACCTCGAATCGATCAGACTGATAAGTATCGGACATGGCGAGACTCAACTTCGGCTCCAGGCCTTGCGATAACTGACTGGCTGCCAGCTCCAGGCGGCTACTGGCTTCCAGCACTTGCTCAGCCCGTTGCAGCAACACTTGCCCCGCCGGTGTGAGGGTCGGCTTGCGGCTGCTGCGGTCAAACAGCACCACGTTCAGGTCGATCTCAAGGCTGGCCACTGCCGCGCTCACGGTGGACTGGCTTTTGCCCAGCTTGCGCGCCGCCGCGGAAAACGAGCCTTGGGTGGCAGCCTGGACAAACGCCTGAAGCACTTCATGGGAGGCCATGACTATCGCCTTGATCGATGGTTATTGGTTATGAAGTATCGAGACAAAGCCTGATCATGGCAACCATCGTCACTCACGGAGCCGGGCCATGACCCCTACCAAATCCCTTACTGAACGCGTTTTTCAAGCCCTTGGTTTCGAGGGGTTGGCCTTATTGATTTGCACGCCGCTGTTGGTGTGGATCACCGGCCGGCCAGCGCTGGAGATGGGCGCAGTGACCCTGGGCATCAGCCTGTTGGCACTGAGCTGGAACGTGGTGTTCAACAGCCTGTTCGACCGCCTTAAAAATCGCCTGCAACTGGCCAACGGTGGTTGGACCCGTGTGCTGCATGCGCTGCTGTTTGAAGGCGGCCTGATCCTCTTGGCAGTGCCGTTGATTGCCGCCTTGATGAAGATCAGCCTGTTGGAAGCCTTCATCCTCGACATTGGCGTGTTGTTGTTCTTCCTGCCGTACACCTACGTGTACCACTGGGGTTATGACGTGCTGCGCGAGAAATTCGCCGGTAAAACCCCAGTTACCCCGTAGGCGTGCGTCGCTTATAGGAACATCCCGCCCGACGCCTCGATCCGCTGGCCGGTGATCCAATGACTGCCATCGGCCAGCAAGGTCGAAATCGCCCCGCCAATGTCGTCCGGCAAGCCTACGCGGCCCAGGGCGGTGTTATTGGCAACCATCGCATTCACATCGGTGTTATCGCGCACCGCGCCGCCGCCGAAGTCGGTGGCAATCGCGCCCGGTGCCAGGGTGTTCACGGTAATACCCCGTGGGCCCAGTTCTTTAGCCTGGTAGCGCGACAAGACTTCCACCGCGCCTTTCATGGACGCGTAGGCGGCATACCCCGGCAGGCTGAAGCGCGCCAGGCCGCTGGAGATATTGATGATGCGCCCGCCATCGCTGATCAGCGGCAGCAGTTTCTGCGTGAGGAAAAACGGTGCCTTCACATGGATCGCCACCAACTGGTCGAACTGGGCTTCGGTGGTTTCGGCAAAGCTTGCGTAGGTGCCAACCCCGGCGTTGTTGATCAGGAAGTTGAAATGCTCCTGGGCGAACACATCCTTGAGCAGTGTGCCGATCTGGCCAACGAATGCATCGAAGGTTGCGCTCTGGCTGACGTCCAGTTGCAGCATGGCGGCGCGACCGCCCAAGGCCTCTACCTGGGCAACCACGGCTTGGGCTTCGGCCGCTGCGCTGTGGTAAGTGCCGATGATGTCGATGCCTTGCGCAGCCAGGTGCAGGGCGGCGCTTTTGCCCAGGCCACGGCTAGCGCCAGTGATGAGTGCGATTTTACGGGTCATGGTGCAGTCCTCGAATGGGGTGAGTGGGACTGAGTGTATTTGTCCGGCCATAACGTGATAAACAGGCTGATATCGAAATCACTGGCCGGATAAGGCGAACAATCTAATGAACAAGCTTGAGCTGCTGCGCACCTTCGTACGCGTTACTGAGTTGTCGAGCTTTACCCAGGCCGGCCAAAGCCTGGGCTTGCCGCGCTCTACGGTCTCCGAGCATGTGCAGGCGTTGGAGGAGTTGCTCGGCGCTCGGCTGTTGCAACGCACCACGCGCAAGGTGCAGGCGACCCAGGATGGTCGTGTGTTGTATGAGCGCAGCAAGGATCTGCTGGCGCACATGGAAGAGTTGGAAGGTTTGTTCCGTCAGGACGAAACCCAATTGGCCGGACGCATACGGGTGGACATGCCCAATGTCATGGCGCGGGGCGTGATCTTGCCGAACTTGCCCACGTTCATGGCGCGCCATCCGCTGATCGACATGGAAATCAGCTGTTCGGACCGCCAGGTGGACCTGATCGCCGAAGGTTTTGATTGCGTGGTGCGCGTCGGCGCCCAGCCCGATCAAACTGTGGTAGCGCGGCGGGTGTGCAGCATGCCGATGGTCAACTGCGCGAGCGCGGCGTACCTGCAACGGTATGGCGTGCCCGACACCCTGGCAGACCTGGCGCATCATCAGTTGGTGCATTACGTGCGGCCGCTGGGCGCACGCTCGGCCGGGTTCGAATACCTGGTGGGCAACAAGGTGCAGCGGCTGCCGATGGCAGGCCGGGTGACGGTCAACAGCACCGACGCCTATCAATCGGCGTGCCTGGGCGGGTTTGGCATTACCCAGGTGCCGCAACTCGGGATACACGACTTGTTGGCCAGCGGCGAGTTGGTGGCGGTGCTGCCCGACTACCAGGCGCCGCCCTTGGATGTGTCGTTGCTGTACGCCGGCCAGCGGCATCTGCCGTTGCGGGTGCGGGTGTTCATGGACTGGTTGACCGCCACCCTGCAAGCTCATCTTTAACGGCGTGCCGACAACTGCTGGGGCGCCAGGAACGCGTCGTGGAAGTAATCCCGGAACGCTTGCATCGCGGGGGTAAACGCGCGCTCGCGGTGCCAGGCCAGGCCGACGCTCATGGGTGTGACCGGGTCGGTCACGGTCAGGGTTTCGATGCGTTTGCCTTCCAGGGACCAGGGCCGGTGCACCAGGTCTGACAGGATCGCCACGCCGCTGCCATTGGCAACCATGCTGCGCACCGCCTCCACCGAGCTGGTGCGCAGCCGCACCTTGGGCGTTTGCCCGGCCTGTTCCCAGTAGCGCATGGCGCTGTGTTCGGCTTCATCGACGGTGAGCAAGATGTAGGGTTCTTGGGCCACGTCGGCCAGGCTCACGGCACCGCGTTCGCACAATGGGTGATGGCTGGGCAGCCACAGGCGGCGTTCGGAGTTGAATAGAATTTCCGAGACGATATCCGCGTGGGTGAGGTTGGCAGTGAGCACCACAGCCATGTCGAACTGGCCGTCGAGCAGGCCCTGTTCGATGGCCTGGCGCTCCTGTTCGAACACCTCGATGGTCACGTCCGGATGCCAATGCTCCATGCGCTGTAAATGGTGCGGCAGGAAATAACCCAGCACGGTGTAGCTGGCCGCCACCCGCAGCACGCCGCTGGCGCGGTAGTCCGGCAACGGGCTGTTGAGGGCATCCTCCACGCTGCGCACAATCACATAGGCACGGTTGAGAAAATGCCGCCCCGCGTCGGTGAGGTTCATGCCTTGGGCCGAGCGCACGAACAACTGCACGCCGAGCATGGCTTCCAGCTCCTTGATCGCTGTGGTCACCGCCGATTGGGAAATATTCAGGTGAATTGCTGCCTGGGAAATCTGGCCGATTTCCGCAGTGGCGACGAAATAGCGAACCTGGCGCAAGGTTAAAGACATATCGCACTCTGCTTATTGATCGTTCCCACGCTCTGCGTGGGAATGTCTCTTGTGACGCTGCGCGTCACGGTCTCAAGTGCGGACGCAGAGCGTCCATGGCTGCATTCCCACGCAGAGCGTGGGAACGATCGGGGGTCGAGGATAAAAAGCTATCTGATTTTCAGAAGATGGGCCATCTGATAATAGATCTTCCCAAGGGGTCAAGCCACGGCCTACTTTGCGGGCATCACCTTTGGCGGAGCGACCTCGATGCAGGCAGTGGATTTCAATTCAGACATGGGCGAAGGCTTTGGCCCCTGGACCATCGGCGACGGCGTCGACGCAGAGCTGATGGCCTATATCAGTTCGGCCAATATCGCCACCGGCTTTCACGCAGGCGACCCCGGCACCATGCGCCGCACCGTCGAGCGCGCCAAGCAACTGGGTGTGGCCATCGGCGCGCACCCAGGCTTTCGTGACCTGGTGGGTTTCGGTCGTCGGCATATCAACGCACCGGCCCAGGAACTGGTGGACGACATGCTCTACCAGCTCGGTGCCTTGCGTGAAATGGCCCGCGCCCAAGGCGTGACCCTGCAACATATCAAGCCTCACGGCGCGCTCTACATGCACCTGGCCCGCGATGAAGAGGCCGCCCGGCTGTTGGTGCAAAACCTGCAAATCATCGAGCCCACGCTGATGCTGTACTGCATGCCCAACTCGGTGATCTGGCGCATTGCCAAGGAACTGGGGCAGCCGGTGGTGCGCGAGTTTTATGCCGACCGTGAATACGACCTCAGCGGTTCCATCGTGTTTACCCGCAATGTGCGGGCGCTGGACCCCGCCACAGTGGCCGCCCGGGTCTTGCGTGCGTGTCAGGCCGGCCTGGTACGTACCGTCGAAGGCGAAGACCTGGCGATCGAATTCGATTCCATCTGCCTGCACAGCGACACCCCTGGCGCCCTGGAGCTGGTGGAGGCCACCCGTGAAGCCCTGGACCAGACGGGTATCGACGTCAGACCTCCCCAATAAGAGCCAACCCTTACTTTTTTGCCTGCCTTTCTACAATGATTCCAAGAGGAACAGACATGGCTGAAACGTCCCCCATCCGCTACAGCTTCGGCGGTGATGAACACCTGTTTGCCGAGGTCAGCAACAGCATGTCCCTGGAGGCTTTTTTCAAGGGCATGGCGGTGACCCGCGCCGTGGAGCGCCTGGCACTGGAAGGCGTACTGGATGTCTGCCTGGCCAACGCATCGTTCCAGATTCGCTTCGACCCTGACCGTATCGCCCCTCACGCGCTGCTCGACGCCGTGCAAAGCGCCGAAGCCCAGGCCGTGGCCGAACGCACCTTGCGCACGCGCATCATCGAAATCCCGGTGCTCTATAACGACCCCTGGACCCGCGAAACCCTGATGCGTTTTCGTGACTGCCACCAAGACCCCAGCGGCACAGACCTGGAATACGCGGCACGCATCAATGGCCTGGCCGACGTGGACGCGTTCATCGCCGCCCACAGTGGCGCGCCGTGGTTTGTGTCGATGGTCGGCTTTGTCGCGGGCTTGCCGTTCATGTTCCAGATGGTCGAACGCGAGCGGCAATTGCAGGTGCCCAAATACCTGCGCCCACGCACCGACACGCCGAAACTGACCCTGGGCCATGGCGGCTGCTTTGGGTGTATCTACTCGGTGCGTGGCGCGGGCGGTTACCAGATGTTCGGCGTTACCCCGGCACCGATCTACGACCCGGCGCAGCAGTTGGCGTACCTCAAGGAGCACATGGTGTTCTTCCGCCCTGGCGATATCGTGCAGTTCAAGCCGATGGACCGCGAGGCTTATGACCTGGCGGTCGCCGAGGTGGACGCCGGTCGTTTCGACTTGCGCATCCGCCCGGTGGAGTTTTCCCTGGATGCCTTTCTTGCCGACCCCATCGGCTACCCGAAAACCCTGCAGGAGGCGCTGGCATGATCAAGGTCCTCAAACCTGGCCTCGCCACCTCCGTGCAGGACCTGGGCCGCGAAGGTTATTACCACTTGGGCATCCCGCCGTCGGGGGCGCTGGACCAATACGCGTTGAGTGCGGCCAACCACCTGGTGGGCAATCCTGTGGGCGCGGCGGGCCTGGAATGCACGCTGATCGGGCCGGAGCTGGAGTTCCAGCAGGACGCGCTGGTGGCTTTGAGCGGCGCCTTGATGTCGCCGCGCCTGGACGGTGAAGTGGTGCACCAGGACACCGCCTTTGCCGTGCGCGCCGGGCAGGTGCTGCGGTTCGAGTTTCCCAAGGCCGGCGCACGCACCTACCTCGCCGTCGCCGGCGGTATCGACGTGCCGTTGGTGCTCGGCAGCCGCTCCACCTACACACTCGGCGCCCTCGGCGGGTTTAACGGCCGACGCTTGCAGGAGGGCGATCAATTGCCGATCGGTACCGCCAGCGGTATGGGGCGTGCGGGCAACAGCTTGCCGATGGCGTTGCGGCGTTCGGTCGGCGGCGATGTGACGTTGCGGGTAGTGCCGGGGCTGTATTACGAGCGCTTGACTGACGAGGCCAAAAGCAGCTTTTTTTGCCGAGCCGTGGACGGTGGGCTCCGAGGCCGATCGCATCGGCTACCGCTTCAAGGGCGGCAGCGCGTTGAGCTTCCAGCCACGGGAACAGCCGTTTGGCGCGGGCTCCGATCCTTCCAACATCGTGGACAGTTGCTACCCGATTGGCTCGATTCAAGTACCGGCGGGGCTGGAGCCGATTGTGTTGCACCGCGATGCGGTGTCGGGCGGTGGCTACGCGATGATTGGCACGGTGATCAGCGCCGACCTGGACTTGATCGGGCAGATGCAGCCCAACCAGCGAGCGGGGTTTGTGGCGGTGAGCCTCGAGGAGGCTTTGGAGGCGCGGCGGGTGTACAAGAAGCGCCTCAAAGCGATGACGGGACTCTTCAATCACTGAATAAACGCAAACTGCTGTGGGAGCTGGCTTGCCTGCGATAGCGGTGGGCCAGCTTGCATTGTGTTGGCTGATACACCGCAATCGCAGGCAAGCCAGCTCCCACAGTTGGGCTCATTTCAATTTGAGAATGTGCGCAATGCCCGGCGATCAGTGGCTGGACGCTTCAAACACTGAATAAACGCAAAACCCTGTGGGAGCTGGCTTGCCTGCGATAGCGGTGGGTCAGCTTGCATTGTGTTGGCTGATACACCGCAATCGCAGGCAAGCCAGCTCCCACAGTTTGGGCTTATTTCAATTTGAGAATTTGCGGAATGCCCACCGTCCAGCGATCAGGGTGAAGGTTGCGACCAAGGCCACCAGTATCCAGAAGCCTTCCGGATCCTGGGAAAGCGGCACCCCACCCACATTCATGCCAAAAAAGCCGGCAATGATATTGATCGGCAGCGCCAGCACCGTCACCACCGTGAGGGTAAACAGCGTGCGGTTGCTCTGTTCATTGAGGTTGGCGGCGATCTCTTCCTGCAACAGCTTGATGCGTTCCCCCAAGGCGGTCAGGTCGTTGATGATCAGCGCAAACTCCTCGGTGGATTTGCGTAACTCCTTCACGTCTTCCTTTTGCAGCCATTGCGGCGGGCGATTGAGCAGGCGCAGCAGCGAGCCCGGTTCCAGCGCCAGCAGGCGTTGCAGGCGCACCAGCACGCGGCGAGCGGCACCCAGTTCGGCGCGGTTGGTGGACAGGCGCGAAGACAACAGCTGATCTTCGATATGGTCGACGCTGATACTGGTCTTGCGCACGATCTGCGTCAGCACTTCGCCCTGGTCGCGCAGCAGGTGCACCAACAGCTCCAAGGGGGAGCGAAAGTGTTCGCCGGCCTTCACCGACGAGCGCAATTTATCCACCGAGTGCAAAGGCTGCAGGCGCGCGCTCACCAGCAAGCGGCTGCGAGCGCACACCCATAGCGTGGAAATATCCGACGACACCATGCTGCTGAAGTTGAACACCACATCGTTGACCACTGCCAACAAGGCCGAGTCCACATGCTCGATGCGCGTGGAGCGTGAGCCCTCATGCAAGGCTTCAAAAAACTCTTCCGGCAGCGATAAATGCGCCTGCATCCAGCGCTCGCAGGCGGCGTGCGCCAGGTTCAGGTGCAGCCACAGGAATTCGTCCGGGTCTGGCGGGTGCTGTAAGGCGGCGAGGGCGGTGGCGGAATCAATTTGTTGGCCTTTCTCGCCGGGGCGAAAACGAAAACCGTAAAGCAGGCCAAACAGATCGGAATCTTGATGGCCGTGGTCGATGCTGTGGTTCATGGCGACTCGCAGAGAAAGGGCCTGTAGGACGTTTCACAGCTTCCTGAGCGAATCATTGCAAGGCGGTATGACGGTTATGTGACGGTTTGAGGCGCGCATAAAAAAACGCGCCACCCGAAGGTGGCGCGTTTTTTCAAGGTTCAACTCAGGTGTCTTGCTTGTTTTCCAGCACGGCACCGGTCTTGGCGTCGAGCTTCACATCCCATTTCTTGCCGGTGGTGTCGGTCAGGTCCACTTCGTAGACCAGCTTGCCAGCTTCGTGATCCAACTCGGTATCGTTGATGGTCGCGCCGGCTTGTTGGGCGACGGCGGCGGCGTTAAGCTTTTCGAACGCCATCACTTCACCGGACTTGAGCAGGCTAGGAATCTGGTCCGGACGGACATCAGCCTGGGCCAGGCCGGCAGTCAAGGTCAGGGCAGTAGCAGCGAACAGGGCAGTCAAGGTTTTCATGGTGTGTGTCCTTCTTAGGTTGAGCTGTTTAAGTGGCGCCAGATTAACCGGCGCAACTTAACTCATCCTTAATGGCTCACTGACACTAACGCTTTTAGTACTTATGGTCGTTGAGCAGGTCTTGCACGCTGGACGACGGCCAGCGCTTGTAGAACTTCAACAGCTCGGCGGCGCGGTTGGTGAAAATGCCATCGACGCCGGCCTTCATCACTTTCTCGAAGTCCACCGGCTCATCCACCGTATACACATGCACCAGCAGGCCCTTGTCGTGGGTCAGCTTGTTCATTTCAGGCTTCACCAGGTCGGTGTAGCTCTGGTCGCCGTGGTCGGTCAGCTCGGCCGACGGGCCGGTGCCGATGGCGCCGAGGCTTTTGGCTTCATCAACCCATTTTTCGAATTCGGCAGCGTCTTTAGGCTCTTGCTTGGCGTAGTAGGCGGCCTTGGTGGATTCGCCAGACTCGGCGAAGGTCACTTTGGATTTGGGCTCGATGCTGCCTTCACCCACCCACAACAGCAGGATTTTCGGAGTGTTGGGCATTTCCTTCTGCAGCTCTTTGAGGCTGGCGGTTTCGAAGGTTTGCAGCACCACGCGGCCCTTGCCTTGGCCGACACCGGTGTTGCTCTTGCCCAGTTTGGAGCCGGCGGAGCTCAGCCAGCCTTTGTCGAGCAGCTTGTTTTTCAGGTCGGCTTCGATACCGGGGAA
The DNA here is from genome assembly GCF_041410225.1 of Pseudomonas sp. KT_2_4. NCBI lineage: Bacteria > Pseudomonadati > Pseudomonadota > Gammaproteobacteria > Pseudomonadales > Pseudomonadaceae > Pseudomonas > Pseudomonas sp. KT_2_4. The sequence continues at coordinate 2,403,015 of NZ_CP166962.1, read as the reverse complement.
CTGCTTGGGCTCCTTGGTCTCGATGTACAGGCCGGGTTTGTGCGAGGGGTTGCCTTCGGCGATCTTGATGATGTCGTCCAGGCTCAGGATTTTCAGGCCAACGAAACCAGGGCGCGCGCGGTCCGGGTAGGCGGCGTTGAACCAGCTGCCGGCGTCGAGGGTTTGCAGTTCTTTCCAGGTGAACTCGTTGGCAGGCGCGTCTTTGCGCTCGGGGAACTTGGTGGCGACGTCGGTGGTGCGCTGCAGGTTGTTGTCGTGCAGGGCGAACAGCACGCCGTCCTTGCTACGTTGCAGGTCCAGTTCCAGGTAGTCGGCGCCCAGGTCGCGTGCAACCTTGTAGGCAGCGGCGGTGGATTCAGGCGCATCGTAGGAAGCACCACGGTGAGCGATCACGGCAGGGTAGGGAATGCCTTCGTTTGTCGCCAATTCGGCCGGGCTGACCGGCTCGGCAGCCTGTGCCTGGCCAAGGCCGAGCATCAACGCCAGCAGCAAGGCGCTTTTGGAAAACGTGACAGGCATATGCGAAGTCCTTTCGTGGAGGTAACTTTGAGAAGGTGTCCTTTTTAACAATTGATTGCGAACGGCGCTATCACCAAACCGACATTAACGTGCGCACCGGCCAATTTTGTCGACTTTTTTGCAGGGTGATGCAGTATTCTTACGGGTAGCTGCCCCGCCAGAGGGCGGTATTTTCTGCCACGCGTGTAAACCATCTTTCCAGTCCCTGTGGGACTTTTCAGTGAGGTTTACCATGCGCATCACTTCCGAGCTTATCTGCCAGGCCGCCGACCAACTCCAGGGTTTTGTCGGCCTCAACCGCAAGACCGGCCAGTACATCGTACGATTCAGCGAAGACTCATTCGGCATGGACGTGGCCGATGACGGCATCATCCCCACGGCCGAGTTCGTCTGGCTGCCGGCCGCCGACCACACCATGACCCTGTGCCGAGCGCGCCTGCAGTTGTTGCTCGACCAGAATATCGACGAGCGCATCAACATCACCGAGCCGCTGCGTGTGTATATGCGCCGGGTAGAGATCCCGCAGATCAGCGCGTTGCGCAGTTTGGTGAGCTGAGCGTCCGCGATTGCTAACGATGACGAGCAAATGTGGGAGCTGGCTTGCCTGCGATAGTCTCACTGCGGTTTCACTGCATCACCGAGGTGTCTGCATCGCAGGCAAGCCAGCTCCCACCGGGTTCGGTGATTCAAGTGGAGAAGGTGTAGGCCCGCTCTACCTTGCACACCCGCGTGTGAAACGCCGCATACCAAATGGCCCGCCCTTGCTCGCGCACCTGCCGATGCTCAGCCTGTTGTTTCCAGGCCAGGATCGCCGCCTCGCTGGCCCAGTAGGACACGGTGATCCCCAGCCCATCCTCCCGCGCCGATTCCACCCCAAGAAACCCCGGTTGTTGCCTGGCCAGTTCCAGCATGCGCGTGGCGGCCTCGCCATAACCCCGGTCGGCGTCGGTGCGCAGCGAGCTGAAAATTACCGCGTAATAAGGTGGGGCGGGTGTTTTGGCAATCATGCCGATACCTCCTGGCAGGCCTTGAGCAGCGCAATCACCAGCGGCGGCGTGATGCCCTTGAGTGCGGCGCGTTCGGGCTGGAACAGGGTGGCGACGAAGAACGGGTGGTCGAGCAGTTCCACCGCGCGCAGATCGCCCGCCGAATCGTGGCCGGTGGGAATCAGGTTGGCGTCCAGCAGGGCGTCGGCAAAGGTGGGGTTGATGCCGTAGCGGCAACGGTAACCCTCGTGGATGTCCAGGCTGCCGTAGGCCTGGGCAATGCGCGTGTACGCGGCCAGGCGCACGGTGTCGTTCACTTCCACCAGGGAGCAGTCCAGCGGCGTGATGACAGCGCGCTCAGCATCGGGCATTAATTCGCCGTGCTGGGCATCGGCCCAGCCGAGCACATGGCGGGCATATTCCAGCACGGCATGTTGAAAACCGCCGCAGGTACCGAGGAAAGGGCGACCTTGTTCGCGGGCAAAACGTATCGCGCGCAGGGCGCCGTCGACGTCGCGATAGGGGCTGCCGGGCACGCACCAGAAGCCGTCGAAGTCGCTCAGGGCAGAAGTGGAGGTAAGGGTGTCGGTGGCCAGCCATTGCACGTGGACGCTCAGGCCCAGAGCGTCGGCGGCCTGTTGCAGGGCCATGGGAATGGCTTGGTGGGCGGTCACATCAGGGTTGTAGTCACCGATCAGGGCAAGGTGCAGCGCGGGGGTTGGCATCGTGTACGTCCCATGGCTTGTGGTGGGTTGATACCCACTATAGATTGGCGTTCACGCAATCAATATTGGCGTTTGCCCATATGTTCAATGCAGCTACGCACTATCAAATTGACTACGCCGACCTGTCATTGGTCCTGGCCCTGGTGCGCGGCGGTACGCTGGCGCGGGCGGCGGCGCTGCTGCGGGTCGATGTATCCACGGTGTTCCGTGCGGTGCGGCGGCTGGAGGCGGCGCTGGGCCAAACCCTGTTTGAAAAAAGCCGTGCCGGTTATTTGCCCACCAGCCTGGCGAGCAACCTGGCCCAACAGGCCGAGCGTGCCGAGCAGGCGCTGGAGGCGGCGCGTATTGGCGTGGAACAGGGCGGTGAAGTGATCAGCGGCACCGTGCGCCTGACCTGCACCGACTCAGTGTTGCAAGGCTTGCTGTTGCCGGCCCTCGCGCAGTTCATGCCGGCCTACCCGGCGTTGACCCTGGAACTGAGCACCTCCAATGACTTCGCCAACCTCAGCCGCCGCGATGCGGATATCGCCCTGCGCCTGACCACGGCGCCGCCGGAGCATCTTGTCGGACGTTGCCTGGGGGCGGTGGCGTATCAGGTGTGTGCCAGTGCCGACTATGCGCGCCTGCACCCAGACCATGAGTGGGCCGATCTGGCCTGGATCGCGCCGGACGATTTTTTACCCGATCACCCCACCGTCGCCTGGCGCCGTGAGTATTTGCCGGGCGTGCGTCTCCGTTATCGGTGCAACAGCATGCAGTCGGTGGCCGAATTAGTGCGCGCAGGGTTGGGCGTAGCGGCGCTGCCGGATTTTCTAGTCGGGAATGGCGTGCAACCGCTGGGCCCTGCGCTGGCAGGGCACGATACGGCGTTGTGGTTGTTGACGCGGCCTGATTGTCGGGCGTTGCGCTCGGTGGTGACGCTGTTTGATGAGTTGGGGCGGCATGTGCGCTGGCTGCGAAGTTAACCCTCAGACAGCCAGCGCCAAGGGTTCAGCGATTGCCCCGCTCATTGGCAAACGCGCTTACCGCTTGTACCGCCTCGCCGGTACCTTCGCGAATCTGCAGGATCACCGTGCCGGCCTGGTTGGCCAGTTCCACACCCTGGGCAGCGCGGTCGCGGGTGGCGTCCATGCTGTCGATGGCTTGGCGGGTTTCGTCCTGGATCATGGCGATCATGCCGGAGATTTCCGCGGTGGAGCCGCTGGTGCGCGCGGCCAGTTGCCGCACTTCATCGGCCACCACGGCAAAGCCACGTCCCTGCTCGCCGGCGCGGGCGGCTTCGATGGCGGCGTTGAGGGCCAGCAGGTTGGTCTGGTCGGCAATGCCGCGAATGGTGTTGACGATGGCGGTGATCTGTTGCGAGCGTTCGCCCAGCTTGGCGATCAGTTGCGAAGAGGTGTCGATATCCACGGCAATTTCACGCATGCCGCTGGCGGTCTTCTGAATCACCTCAGCGCCTTTTTCCGCCATCTCCTGGGTGTTCAACGACAGGTGATAAGCCTGGGCGGCGCTCTGTGCGTCAGCGGCATGCTGTAGCACGCGGGCGGTGACGTCCGAGGCGAACTTCACCACTTTGCACAAGCGCCCGCTGGCGTCGTAGACCGGGTTGTAGTTGGCTTCCAGCCACACGACCTGGCCGTGTTTATCCACCCGCTCGAACTGGCCATTGAACAGCTCGCCCTGGTTCAAGCGCTTCCAGAACTCGCTGTAGGCCGCACTGTTGGCCAGTTCGGCCGTGCAAAACAGGCGGTGATGCTTGCCCTGGATCTGCGCCAGGCTGTAGCCCATGCGCTGCAGGAAATTGCCGTTGGCGGTGATGATGGTGCCGTCGAGGTTGAACTCGATCATCGCCATGGCGCGGTCGATGGCTGCAAGCTTGGCGTTGGCTTCGCTCTCGGCTTGCAGGCGCGGGGTGACGTCCATGGCGTATTTCACCACTTTGATTACATTCCCCGCTTCATCCCGTACCGGGTTATAGCTGGCTTCCAGCCACACCGAGGCGCCGTTGCCGCCTACTCGTTCAAAGGTGCCCGACTGGAATTGGCCGTTGCGCAGGTGCGTCCATAACTGGTTGTAGTCCGCGCTGCGGGCGAACGCCGGGGTACAGAACATCCGATGGGGCTGCCCCAGGATCTGTTCGGCGCGGTAGCCCATGGTCTTGAAGAAGTTGTCATTGGCGCGCAGCACGGTACCTTGCAGGTCGAATTCGATCACGGCCATGGAGCGCTCGATGGCGTCCAGCAGGCTGGTCTGTTGGGCAAGGCTGTGTTGCAGGGTACTGATGGTTTTCTTGTGAGCGTGAAATAGCATGGTGGAGGGCTCGGGCATGCAAGCGTATGCGGGGTCCATGTATTTGCGCCTGACCCCGTAGGGCCCCTGGCCTTACGGTTGACTTGCTCATTGCCAGCTTCCTGGTGCTGACAGAGGGGGGTAGAACAACGGTCTCAGAGTGATCAATCGGCCTGGAAGTTCGCTCGTCAGGCAGGACTATTTTGGCCAGGCGACCAATGGCGGCATTATGCTATTGCAGCAGGTGGGCGGAGCAAGATTCGGACGAGGTGTCATCAGACAACTCAGGCTGAATGAACGACCGTGCATTCGCTGATCTCGACGCGGTTGCGGCCGCTGTTTTTGGCGGTGTACAACGCGCGATCCGCAGCATCGAGCCACATGACCGCGTCCTTGAAGGACGGGTGGAAATCCGCCAGGCCAATGCTCAGGCTGACGCGCAGGTCTGGGATTTGCGGATGCCGATAGTGACTGAAGGTTTCGCGTAGATGCTCCATTACCTGCGCAGCGGCTTGCAGGGGCATTTTCGGAAGAATCACACAGAACTCATCGCCGCCATAGCGGCCGGCCAGGTCTTCTTCGCGCAAGTGTTCGCGCAGCGCTTGGCTCAACTGGCGCAGCACCGCGTCACCCACGGTGTGGCCATGAACGTCATTGATGTGCTTGAAGTGGTCGATATCGATCAAAGCAATGGTCGCTTGGCCGTGTTGCTGTTGGCACTTGTGAAACTTGAGGTTCAGCAGGTCTTTCCAGGAACCATGGTTGAGCAGGCCGGTGAGGCTGTCGATGCGGCTCAGGGCGCTGAGGGCGCGTTTGTGTTGCGACAGTTTGATCGCCAACTGGTAACAGACCATGCCGATGGCCATCGGGTAGAGCGTCAGCATCGGCAGGCAGGTGTAGACCTCGGTGAGGCTGACGCTGGGGTCGAACTTGATGCCGAACAGGCCCCAGGCCACCGCGATACCGGCCGCCTGTGCCAGCAACCCGCGCAGGAGCAGGCGTTTGCCACCGGCTGCGACGTTGTTCATGGCCATCATCGACAGAATAGTCACCGCTGTCAGTGGCGAAAACTGAGTGGCCGCGGCCCAGAATCCGCCCAGCACTGAGTCATACAGCAGGTTGCGTTGTTCGGCCTGGTAGGGAAATGGCGAGTGAGTGGAAATCAGGTACGCCACATGCGGCCAGGCAATGCCGTTGAACAGCAGCAACGCCCAGACCCAACCGGGCATCGACAAGGGATACAAAGCCCCGATTACGCTGATGCTACCGATACCCAGGCCGATAATCCTTGGCGTGTAGATACGCCTGGCAAATGAAAGCCCTTTGCCTCGTCTGTTTTCCATAGTGTCCTGGGTCAACTTTTTTGCGGGTGCAACAGCACGCGTCAGCGGGCAGAGCCGGTGGTCGGATAAGAAAGGTGGATTGTCGATTATTCCTGTGGGATTAATCAGTGTCCTTCCAGGCCATTTGCGCAAAACAGCGGGCAAAAACGCCATAAACGACCTTAAATGTCGCTCCTGCAACAGGGCTTACTGGGGCGTGCGCTGCGTGCTGGCTTCGTAGCCGGCGAGGAACAGGTCGATGGCCGATTCGATGACGTGGGCCTGGGTGGCAGGGTCGAGGGTGGGCTGGCCGAGGGTGATTTGCGGCCAGAATGCAAAGGCCTTGAGCAGGCTTTGGATCTGGTGGGCGGCGAACGCCGGGTCGGTGCCGGTGAGGCGGCCGTCTTCCTGGGCGGCGCGCACCCATTGGGTAAAGCCTTCTTCCCGCGCACTGAGGCGGTTGACCATGTCTTGCGCGCGCTCCGGCGAATGGATAGTGGCAGCAATGGCCACGCGTGCCAGGTCGAGGAAGTTGGCGTCTGACATCATCTGCATTTTCGCTTCCAGCAACGTGCGTAGTTGGTCGCGCAGTGGGCGGTCACTGGTGTAGATCACGTCCAGTTGGGCAACGCTGCTGGCCCACAGTTGGTGGAGGATCTCGGCGAACAGTTCTTCCTTGCTGGGGAAGTGGTTGTACACGGTGCGCTTGGAAACGCCAGCGCTGGCGGCGATCTTGTCCATGCTGGTGACCTCGAAGCCGTGCTCGCGAAATTCGGCAATCGCCGCCGCCACGATGGCTTCGCGTTTACGCTCGGTGAGGCGTTTGGGGGCAGTCATGGAAGGCATTCGACTCAACAATGAAATTACACCGGGCAGTTTACTTGCTCCGGATTTTGTTGCAATCTAGAAACTACACTGTGCAGTGTAATACTTGAGCGGACCGCAGGAGTCACTTTGTCATGGCTACGATTTCAACCCGTCTCGACCCTGCGCCCTCGGCGCCCAAGCCTGCCGAGCAGGGCCTGGGGCACTTCAGCAACGACACGCCGGTGCAGCACGGTGGCTTGGGCAAGACCCTGCGCATTTTCTGGAACATGCTATTCAACAAGCCGCGAACGACACGGCCGGTGGGGCAGATTCCGGTACAGCCACTGACCCGCGAGCAGTTATTGGCCGCCCCTGATCACAGCGTGTATCGCCTCGGCCATTCAACCGTGCTGCTGAAAATGCGCGGTAAATTCTGGGTCACCGACCCGGTGTTTGCCGAACGCGCCTCGCCATTGCGTTGGGCCGGCCCCAAGCGTTTTCATCAGCCGCCTATCAGTCTTGAAGAGCTGCCTGCGCTGGAAGCGGTGATCCTTTCCCACAATCATTACGACCATCTCGACCGCAAAGCGGTGGTCCAATTGGCCGAAAAGACCCGCTACTTCCTGGCGCCCCTGGGCGTGGGCGACACACTGGTCAAATGGGGCGTGGATGCCAGCAAAGTCCGCCAGTTGCAATGGTGGCAGGGCACCGAGGTCGATGGCGTTCGTTTTGTCTGCACGCCGGCCCAGCACTTTTCCGGGCGCGGCCTGTTTGATGGCAACCAGACCCTGTGGTGCTCCTGGGTGATGATCGACGACACGCGGCGTATCTTTTTTAGTGGCGATACGGGCTATTTCGACGGTTTCAAACGCATCGGCGAGCAATACGGGCCGTTTGACCTGACCCTGATGGAAACCGGCGCTTACAATGTCGATTGGCCCCATGTGCACATGCAGCCGGAGCAGACACTACAGGCGCATATCGACCTTAAAGGGCGCTGGCTGCTGCCGATTCACAATGGCACCTTCGACCTGGCCTTCCACGCCTGGCATGAGCCCTTCGACCGCATCATGGCCCTGGCCTGGGAGCGCAATGTTTCGATCACCACTCCGGCGATGGGCCAGGCTTTTCGCTTGAACCAGCCTGAGCGTGGGCATGCCTGGTGGCTGGAAGTGGAACCTCAATCGGTCAACGAACACGCAGCAGGCTGAGCCAAAGGCCCGTTGGAAAAGAGCTTTTCAGCGAATTTCAGCCCTGCGACAAAGGCCAAGAGAGAGTGCGATGATCCCCCGGGAATTTTATCTCCGGGAGGATGTTTCGATGGACAGCCATTGTAAGAAACTTTGGAAGATGGGTTTGCCGTGTGCGTCAGCTCAACCGCTGGCATCGCTAATGAACGCCGTCGACGTTCCCGCTTTACCCCCCGGTGCCGCTCCCCCTTCTATTGTCTTTGGCACCGAGCAACGTGCCGGCGCTACGCCCATACCTGGGTATAACGCCTTGGCTCCCCATATACGGCCGGTGCGCGATCCCGCGCTATCGCTGATCGCCATCAGCGGCGTTGACCCTACCGAACCGGTGATGGTGGAGGTACCGCTGGTATTGAATAACACCACCTTCACCGCCTCGCTGCCGCTGACGGGATATCGTATCGGCTATGCCGAGCATTATGTGCAGGGCAAGCAGGTTGAACGGGTCGCACGCAGTGCGGCCTTGAACCGAGTCTTCGACACCCTGCGCCAGGCTGGTGCGCAATGCGTGGCAGTGGATATGCAGCGCAGCGGTGATTGTGAGCAGGCTTGTCATGAAATCGACGAGCTGGTGGTAGGTCTTCGCCTTGATGCCTTGGTGTCAGAGGATCCCGAAGCCGCCTTTCATCACGCCTGTAAAAGCGGCTACCCCAGTATGTGTGAAACCCTGGAAGACGGCTCCAAGGTCTGGTTTTACGGTGCGCGCTGGGCGGGTGATCGCTTGGCGGCACTGGTACGAGCTTACCGCGTGCTGCGGCCGTAGGTATTGATGCCTACATCGGGCTGCGAAGGGTAGGACGCAGTGGCAGGATTCGCCTGAAATAGTGGTGGGTGGTCGGCTCTTAGACTGGTGCGGCGCTATCGACCGATAGCTCTCACACTCAGTCAAACAGAGGGGCACTTCATGATCGGACCAGTTTCGGCAGGTGGATGGGCCACGGGCCTGCTTCAGGAGCTTTCAAACCCGGTGCAAGGTTTCAAGAGTGCCTGCCAGATGTCAGCGGAGATGGCCCAAGGAGGCGGCGTCACCTCAGAGTCACTGTTGAAGGACTCGCTCAAACAAATTGCCAATATTGATCGTGGGCTACAGGGCGGCAATGCGTTTTTGGAAACCAACCCGGATGCCATGAGGGAGGCGAAGGCCCGCGATCAGGAACGTGCCAATGGCCGCGTACGCGGGTACTTGCATGGCGTGCCGATAGCGCTCAAGGATGTCTTTGAAACCAATGACCGCATGCAGACCAGTGCAGGCTCCAAGGCGTTGGTGGGTGCGCCTGCCGCCCGGAATGCCAAGGTCGTCGACAATTTGCTGAAAGCTGGCGTGGTGATTGTAGGCAAAACCAATATGAGTGAGCTGTCCAACTTTCGCTCACTCAAATCGGCGGATGGCTGGAGCTCCCGAGGTGGCCAGACGTTGAACCCACATCGACTCGGAGGGACGGTGGCCGGCTCGAGTTCAGGTTCGGCCGTGGCGGTCGCCCAGGGGCATGTGCCCGTGGCACTGGGGTTGGAAACCAACGGATCAATCATCAGCCCCGCAGCCTACAACGGTGTGTTTGGCCTGAAAACAACGACGGGCCTGGTCAGTACCGAAGGCGTCATGACCAGCACCCGCATGGACGCGGTGGGGACCTTCACCCGCAATATCTGTGATGCGGCAGAAGCACTCAATGCAATGACCGAGACCAACGTCTACACCGAGGGCCTGCGCGCTGATGCCTTGAAGGGTAAGCGAATTGGCTATACCCCTTTGCCTGAATTGTCCGCAGAGGAGGCCAAAGACCCGGCCAAGCGTGCAGACCGCAAGCACTATGAGGCGGCGCTCGAAGTGATGAAGGCCCAGGGTGCAATTCTAGTGCCCTTGGAGCGGTTGGACGCCGGTGTCCCCGATGAAGCCTATGAGGGTTATAACGAGGCGATATTCTCGGAGGTCAAGCAACAACTGGAAGACTATTTGGCTGGGCGGGAAGGTTTGCCCGTCAAGTCACTTGCTGAGCTGATTGCTTTTATCAAACGCACGCAGAAACCTGATGAGCCTGACCAGAAATTGCTGGAAATGATCAATGAGCTGGAGACCTCGCCGCAAAAGCGCGAGGTATTGTGGGAAGCCATCCTTCCTGTATTTCAGAAGACCATTGATGACCCCCTGAAGGAGCACAAGCTCGACGCCATGGTATCGAATTTTCTGACGCACAACTATTTCTATAGTGCGGCCGCCGGGTACCCCGGTATATCTGTTCCATCAGGTATGGATGATGAAGGCATGCCCACGGCAATTTACGTGTATGGCTCCGGCAAGAGTGAAGCCACCTTGCTGTCAGTCGCCCATGGTTATGAACAAGCCTCGCAGGCCATTCAAGAACCGGCTTTTCTCCCAGGTGCTCCTTCTACGCAAACACCAGACAGTCCAGATAAAACGGTTGAGGCCACCAACGGCTGAGTTGAGTCAGCCTCGGCTGGTTGCCACGGTTGAACCCATCAATTGAGAGATAAGGCTTTGTGCAGAAGGTTGCGCCGCCGGGGTATCGAACCGGCGCGCACTCATCCCCCACCCCGGTGCGAACCCCGGGAAAAACACCAGCCCTTCGGCCTCCAGGCGAAACGCCAGGATCAAACGGGTTTCATCGTCCACGTCGCCGTGGTCTTCCAATTGTTCAATGGCTTGCACCGCCACGCCAGCCTGGCGAGCCAGCGCTTCGCGGCTCCAGCCCAGCATGACGCGCGCCTGCGCGCAGTGTTTGGCGGTGAATTGATGCAGGACGATCTGTTGTTCTACGAAAGAACTCATTGCCAGAGAGGACATGGGGTTTCTCCAGGTTCGACAGGGGAGGTGCAACTATACTGTGTTTTTGTACAGTTGTTTCTACCGCTCATCCACTGGCGTTGCAACCCCTTATGATTCCAGCCCCGGTGCCTCACGAATAATCAGGTGATCCAGATTCTCGATCCTGGCGCTGAATACCCCGAACGTCTGCTCGGGGTTTTTCTGGCTGGGCACCTGCACAAGCTGCGGCGTGACCCCATAAAAAAAGCAATACAGCGACCGTTCACTGCTGGCCGCCGTCTTGATCTGCTCCAGGAATGCCGTGCGCTTGCGGTAGTTTTCGATGAGCTTTTTGCTCAGGTAGACGTTCACCGAATAAGGCTTCTTGTCGAGCCACACCTTCTTTTCGAAGTCGATGCGAAAGCTGCTGGTGTAGTCCTTGATGGCCTTGATCTTGCCCCAGTAAATCAAACCCTGGTTGTCTTGCAGGTATTCGATCTTCTTGAAGAATGCCCAGTAGGTCGCCGCGTGCTCACCGATCTTCAAAGGCATGGCCTTGAGCTTGTCCTTGTCATCGATGTTGGACACGTAGCACTCCACCGGGTGTGCGAATACGCTGGTTTTGTCCGGGATCGAGTCATTGCTGCCAGAAGAGGTGGTAGCGCGGTTTGCGGGCGCTTTCGTCGGCTCCTGAAGGACGCTTCCAGCGGTGCCGACTACCAGCGTTCTAGGCTCGTACAGTCGCCGCGTCAGCACAAATTCCGATGGGAAATTTTCCTCACGCTCGTCGTCATTTTCACCCGTCGCAGGTTTATGGCTGCCGGCATAGCGGCAGCCGTCGATATGCCGCGTGCCGGGTTTGTTCTTGAAGTGCGGCGTGCGCAGGTAGTTGACGTTCTTGGCGTTGAAAGTGCTCAACGCATTGGTGCTATCGAACGCCGCGCGGCAGGCGTCGTTGGGGCACAGGAAGCTGTCCTTGTCGGAATCGAACGCGGTGGTTTCGTCGAAATTCAGGTCTCGTATGTCATAGATCGACACCTTGTCGTCGAGACTCAGGCTGTAGGCCGTGTCGAATTTCATGGGGCTCGGGTCCTTCAGAGGTTTGGCTATTAATAGCCGGATCTTGCGTAAATATCAGCAAGAACCTGCCACGCGTCGCCCGCTCAAGAAACACAGGGTGCCGCCCATGGCCGTGAGTGCGGCCAAGGCAAAGAACATGCTGGTGGGCGCCGCATTGATCAGCAGATAGCCGCAAATCACCGGGCTCATGGCCCCGCCAAACGCGGCCAGGTTCTGTGCCCCGTAATAACTGCCCCGTAGTGCATCCGGCGCGATGGTGTCGATAAACAGGAACTCTGAGGGATAGATGATCATCTCGCCCAAGGTGAACACAAACATCGCCAGGCACCAAGTCAGCAGACTGTGCGCCTGGCTGAAGCCGACCAACCCGACAATAAACAGCAGGGTGCCCAGCACGATCCAATGGCGCAGTTGCTCGCGCTTGAGAAATCGGCCGATTTGGTACTGCATCAAAATCACGGTGATGGCGTTGCAGGCGAGCACCGCAGACAGAATTTTCAGTGCCTGGTCGGGGGTGTAGGCCACCAGCAAAAACTGCGACAGATAAAGGGTGTAGCGCCCATGGACGATGGTGCTCAACAGGCTGCCGCTGGTGAAGAGGATCAGCGTGCGGTCGCTGCGCAAGATGCGCAGGGTGCTGAGGAAACTCTGAGGCTTATGACTGTCGTCGCGCTGGGTCGGCGCAATGCCGATCATCAGGAACAGGCTGCCAAAGGCAATGGCGCTGGCGATCAAAAACGGTGCCCACGGCAATTGGCCGGCAATCACTACGCCCAACATCGGGCCCGTGGCATAGCCGACATTGGTCAGGGTGTAGCGCAGGGAAAACACCTTGGCGCGCTCACCCACCGGCAGGTTCTCGCTGATGATCGCCTTGGAGCCGATCAGGAACAGCGCCGACGCGGCTTCAGTCACAACAAGGTTCAGCGTAGTGAGGTAGAGGTTGCTGGCAAAGGTCAGCAACAAAAAACCGATGGAACTGGAGAGCATGGCCAGGATCAGCAGTTTGCGCTTTTCCAGGCGATCGATGATGTAGCCGCCATACAACCCCATGAGCGTGGCGATGAACACCGCGACCCCCATCAGCAGGCCGATGTCCTGCTGGTTGAGGCCCAGGCGTGTGCTCAGCCAAAGGGCCAGCAATGGGCTGGTCATGGCACGGCTGACCACGATGGTCACCGAGCAGATCATCAGGCGACGGATTACCAGGGAGTAGGTGGCCACGGTGGGGTGGGCTCCTTGTGATTCTTACCTACACGACTCAGATCACCAGCGAACGCAGATTGAGTGTGGGAGCTGGCTTGCCTGCGATAGCGGAGTAACAGCCAACATTGTTTTAGCTGACCCACCGTTATCGCAGGCAAGCCAGCTCCCACATTCGATGGCGTTATTGGCCAGAGTTGATGGTGATTTTTTCTACCGCACCTTGTTCCAGATCCCACTTCTTCAGGATCTTGCCGTAAGTCCCATCATCAATCATGCCCTGCAACGCCTCACTGATCGCCGTGACCAACTCGGTATTGCTCTTCTCAATCCCAAGCCCGGTGAATTGCTTGGAAATCGCCAGCCCCACCGGCTTGTACTTGCCCTTGTCCAGCGACATCAAATAAGGAATCGTCTCGCTGCCCTGCATCGCCGCATCCAGGCGGTTCTGCTGCAACTGCGCCCGGGCATCCGCCGAACCTTCGGTCCCGATCACCACGATTGCCGGCTTACCGGCCGCTTCGCAGTTTGCCTTGCTCCACGCGGTAATTTCCGACGGCCAGGTGGTGCGGCGGCTGGTGCCGACTTTTTTACCGCACAAGTCGGTCAATTCCTTGATCTCTTCGCGCTTGGCCAGGGTGTACAACTGTGGGCCGCTGGTGAAGTAGTCGACGAAGGTCACGGCCTTCTGGCGCTCGGCGGTGTCGCTCATGCCCGACAGCACGATATCGACGCGCTTGGTGGTCAGGCCGCTGAGCATTTGTTCGAAGCCGGTTTCCTGCCATTTGATCTTCACGCCCAGGCGCTCGGCCAGGGCGTTGCCCAGGTCGAAGTCAAAACCAGTGAGCTTGTTGGTGGCCGGGTCCTTGAAGTCCATCGGCGGGTAGTTCGGCACGATGGCCGCGCTGATCTCACCCTTGTCCTTGATGGCCTGCGGCAAGGCCGCCAATACACACGAGGAGGCCATCAGGCCGGCAAGCAAGGAAGGGATAAACATCTTTTTCATGGGGGCGTTCTCGTTAGTTTTTTAGTTAAGTGCGAACGGCAGAAATAAAGCTTTGGGTACGCGGGTTTTGTGGGCTTATTAGAATGTCTTCCGGGCTGCCGGCTTCCACAATCTGGCCGGCGTCCATAAACACCATGCGGTTGGACACTTCGCGAGCGAAGCCCAACTCATGGGTGACCACGATCATGGTCATGCCGGTGGTGGCCAAATCGCGCATCACCGACAGCACTTCGCCTACCAGCTCCGGGTCGAGGGCTGACGTGGGTTCGTCAAACAGCATCAACTTGGGGCGCATGGCCAAGGCACGGGCGATTGCCACGCGCTGTTGCTGGCCACCGGACAATTCCACTGGGTAGGCATTGCGCTTGTCTGCCAGGCCAACGCGGGCCAGCAGTTCCAATGCATCTTCGATGGCTTCCTTGGGCGAGCGCTTGAGCACTTGGCACGGGCCTTCGATGATGTTTTGCAACACGGTCATGTGCGGGAACAAATTGAATCGCTGGAACACCATGCCGGTGGCCAGGCGCTGGCGGGCGATCTGCGCTTCGTTCATCTCGTGCAGCTTGTTGCCGACCACCCGATAACCGACCAATTCGCCATCGACCCACAGGCCGCCCTTGTCGATTTTTTCCAGCTGGTTGACGCAACGCAGCAGGGTACTTTTGCCCGAGCCGGACGGGCCGATGATGCACATCACCTCGCCTTGCTCGACCTCTATATTGATGTCACGCAGGGCGTGATACTGGTCGTAATACTTGTTCAGGTTGACAGCCTTGACGATGCTTCTCATGGGGCAAATCTCCTCAATCCAGGCTTACGAACGCTTGCCGGCGCCGCGGGCAAAACGACGCTCGAGGCGGCTTTGACCAAATGAAAGAACAGTCACCACCGCCAGGTACCAGATGCCCGCCACAATCAGCAGCTCCATCACCCGGGCGTTGGCGTAGTAGATGTTTTGCGCGTTGTGCAGCAGTTCCGAGTACTGGATCACACTGGCCAGGCTGGTCATTTTCACCATGCTGATGAACTCGTTGCCTACGGGCGGGATGATCACGCGCATCGCCTGCGGCAGAATGATCCTGCGCAGCGCCTGCAGGCTCGGCATGCCGATGGACTTGGCCGCCTCGTATTGGCCGGTGTCCACCGACAGCAAGCCGGCACGCACCACTTCAGCGGTGTAGGCGCCCTGGTTGATGCTCAAGCCGAGCAGGGCGGCCACGAATGGCGTCATCAGGTCGACGGTGTCGATGCTGAACAGGCCCGGAATCGTGATCACCGGGAAGATCAACGCCAGGTTGAACCACAGCAGCAGCTGCAAAATCAGCGGTGTACCGCGAAACAACCAGGTGTAGGTGATGGCCACGTAACGCAGGATCGGGTTGGCCGACATGCGCATGATCGCCGTGATCACTCCGATCACTACGCCCAATGCCATCGCCAGGATCGACATGACGATGGTGTTCACCAGGCCCCAGAGGATGGCTTGCGACGTAAGGAACTGGCCAATGTAGGACCATTCGATCTGGCCATTAGCAAACGCGCGCAACAGCGCAGCCAACACAATCACGATCAACGTGGCAAAAAACATCCGCCCGTAATACCGCCGCGGCACATGCTCGTACTGCGTGATATCGAACTGGTTGTCAGACAACTTGCGCTCGGCTTCCAAGCGCTCGGCCGGGGTTTGATTCATGTTGCTACTCCAAAATTTATTCTTGATGCGTGATCGTTCCCACGCTCCGCGTGGGAACGCCGCCTCGGACGCTCCGCGTCCCGCCGTTGGCGCGTAACGTGACGACGCGGAGCGTCACGGGATGCATTCCCACGCAGTGCGTGGGAACGATCGTCACCGGCTTAAATCCGAAATCCTTGATAACTTTCAGTCCACTTTTGCTGAGCCGCCAACGCCATCTTCAACCGCCCAATCTGCTCCTTCACCCGCTCCGGCGCCGTACCACCCCACCCACTGCGCGCCGCAATCGCCGCCTCCAGGGTCAGGCAATCACGCACGTCCGGGGTGAGCCGCCCATCCACCTCGGCCAACATCGCCGGTGAGGCTTGCCACAACTCAATTTCATGCTGCTCACAGGCCTGTACCAGCGCGCCGGTAATCTCATGGGCCTCCTTGAACGGCACGCCACGGGTGGCCAACCAATCCGCCACCTCAGTCGCCAAGGTAAAGCCCATCGGTGCCTGGCGTCGTAGCTCCTCTACCTGCACCTTCATGGTCGCCACCATCCCGGCCATCGCCGGCAACACCAGCAGCAAGGTGTCCACACTGTCCAACACGCTGTGCTTGTCTTCACTCAAATCGCGGTTGTACGACAGTGGCAACGACTTGAGCGTCGACATCAGCCCGGTCAGGTTGCCGATCAAACGCCCGGCCTTGCCCCGCGCCAGTTCGGCAATGTCCGGGTTCTTTTTCTGCGGCATGATCGAACTGCCGGTGGCGTAGGCGTCGTCCAGCACTACCCAGCGAAACTGGCGCGACGACCACAGGCAAAACTCCTCAGACAGCCGCGAAATATTCACCCCGAGCATGCCCGCCACAAACAGGAACTCCGCCACATGGTCACGGCTGGCGACAGCGTCGATGGAGTTTTCGCATGGCCCGGTGTAGCCCATTTCCTTGGCCGAGTGCTGCGGCTGACGTGCTATCGCCGAACCTGCCATCGCTGCCGCGCCCAACGGCGACAGGGCCGTACGCGCATCCCAATCCACCAGGCGCTGCACATCGCGCAGCATCGACTGCGCGTGAGCCAGCAAATGATGGGCAAACACAATGGGTTGCGCCTGCTGCAAATGGGTGAAGCCCGGGCAGATGCTCTGCACATGTTGCTCGGCCTGTTCAACCAACGCCTGCTGCAGGCCCAACACCTCAGTGGCGATGGTGCGTGCATGGTCACGCAGGAACAGGCGCAGATCATTGGCCGTCTGGTCATTGCGCGAGCGTCCGGCGCGCAACTTGCCGCCCAGGGCACCGAGGCGCTCGGTCAATACGCGTTCGATAAAGGTGTGCACGTCCTCGTCATCCAGGGAGGGATGCAGGCGGCCGGCGGCGAAATCCTCACCGATACGGTCCAGGGCTTCGAGGGTGCGCAGGGTTTCTGACTCATCCAGCAAACCGGCGCGCTGCAACTCACGGGCATGGGCACGGGAGCCGGCCAGGTCGTAGGGCGTCAGGCGAAAATAACGCTCAGGGCAACGCGACAACGCGGCCAACGCCGCAGACGGACCGGTCTTGAAACGAGCGCCCCAAAGGCGGTCGGTGGGCTGGGACATGGGTATTCCTCACGCTTGTTTTTAGAAGAGTCGGAGGCAGTTTCAACAGAAATTTATCGGTGTAGAACCGACGTCTGACGCGCCGTATTCAAGGTTGCCAAGGGCGGATGTTTATGTTCATTATCGCCGCCTGGCTATGTTCAAGGATTGGGTTCAAGCCTGTTGAATATGGCACTCGAGGTCAACGCGCATTATGGAAACCCCACTTTCCACTTCTGGAAACCTGCCGCCAAAACCCGGCACACGAGCGCCGCTGCAACTGAGCGGGCTGGACTTTAAATTGTTGCGGGTATTTATGGCCGTGGTCGAAGCCGGCGGCTTCAGTGCCGCGCAAAACGAGCTGAACGTGGGCCTGGCGGCCATCAGCAAACAGATCTCCGATCTCGAGATTCGCATCGGCATGCGCCTGTGCACACGGGGCCGCGAAGGGTTCGGGCTGACCGAAGAAGGCAAGTTGGTGTATCAAGCATCCATCGAGTTATTTACCTCGGTGGACAGTTTTCGCGACAAGCTTAGTTCGGCGCAGAATGAACTCATCGGCGACCTGAGTGTGGGCGTTATCGATAACACCGTCTCCGACGTTAGTTCCCCACTGATTACCGCCCTGGGCAACTTACATCGCCAATCGCCAAAAATAAGATTGCGCCTACACGCCTCGCAATTGGACGAAGTTGAACGTGGGGTAGTGGAAGGGCGACTGGTCGCCGGCATCGTCCCGGTGTACCAACGCCGTGAAGAATTCGACTACTTCCCACTCTACGAAGAAAAGGCCCACGCCTACTGCGCCGTAGGGCATCCCTTGTTCACTGCGAGCGACATCACCCCCGACGCTCTTCGCCAATACGAAGTGGTCAACCATCGGTATGCGATCCATCGCGACAAGGCCAACTTCGTCAGCCACGACAGCCAGTCCGCCTCGGCTTCACAAGTGGAAGCCGTCGCCATCCTGATCCTCACCGGCCGCTTCCTGGGCTTTCTGCCAGAACACTACGCCACGCCACTGGTAAGGGAAGGGCGCCTGCGCGCACTGTGCCCAGAGCAGGTTCATTTAAGCACCGCGTTCAATCTGATCCTGCGCCACAACGCGCCGAGAAGCCCGATGGTAAAAGCCTTCGCCACAGCGCTGGGTGTGGACCTGAAGACGTCGGCCTAAGCCTCAACAAAGCTCAAATGTGGGAGCTGTCGAGCCCCAGCGAGGCTGCGAAGGGATCGCCTCGGTCTCCCGCCAACCCCACCCACCCGCATCACCGCTGCAACCGAGCCCGCTTTTTCTTCTTCGCATGAAAATGCCGAAAATGCGCATCCTGCGCCGCCGCCAACAACTCCCGATCCCCACGCGTATCGCCCCAGGCCCTGAGCCGATACTCCCCCAGGTCCCCATACACCGCCTCAAGCCGCAGCACCTTATTCTCACAACGGCAATTATTCCCGGTGAGCTTGCCGGTCAGCACCCCATCCACCACCTCAAGCTCAGTACCGATCAAGCGGATGCCAAGCCGGTCGGCAAACGGCTGCAACACCAACGCCGGCGACGCCGAACACAGCGTCACCACCGCCCCGGACTTCACCTCATCCGCCACCGACTGCAAACCGCTCGGGCGCATCAGCTTGCTCCAGCGCGCCTGGCAATATTCCTGCGCTTGCTGCTCAACCCAAGCCTTCTCCACCCCGGTCATGAAGGTGCGAATCAACTGCGCCTTCAACTCATCCCGGCTGATCTGCCGCACCAAAAACCGCAGCCCCGGCAGCGCCAGCTTGACCATCCGGCCATAAAACTCGCCGGGGCCAAAGGCAAACTTGAGGAAGGGCACGAAACTGTCGTGGTGGGTGAGGGTGCCGTCGAAGTCAAAGACGGAAAGTACTTTGGCGTCTGCGGGGCCGGCTTCGAGCATGTCTGGGTTCACGGGTTGGCCTCGATCCTATCTGATAGTTTTCAAGCGGGCATCAGCTGTGACAGCAGGAGTCTACTCCCGTGCCAATCTTCCGATCTTGGCGTAAAGCTCTTCGGTGAAAGCTTCCCGAGCGCTTGACCGGTGACAACGCTGATGGCAATTGGGGCACAAGGCTACAGCATTGGGGGGGGCGATCCGAACCCTTCCGGGCCAGGTGCTTGAGGTGATGTACTTCAAGAAATGGCAAATGCCTTTTTTACCGACGAAAAAAAGCCCTGAACATGCCAGGGCTTCCTTTAGTGCTTAGTCCGAATCAATCCCAGCTCAGCGCGCCGCCGGTCTGATACTCGATCACACGGGTCTCGAAGAAGTTTTTCTCTTTCTTCAAGTCCATGATCTCGCTCATCCACGGGAACGGGTTGGTGGTGCCTGGGTACTCTTCCTTCAAGCCGATCTGCGACAGGCGACGGTTCGCGATGAACTTGAGGTAATCCTCCATCATCGCCGCGTTCATGCCCAGCACCCCACGCGGCATGGTGTCGCGAGCGTATTCGATCTCCAGCTGCGTACCCTGCAGAATCATCTGGGTCGCTTCTTCCTTCATCTCGGCATCCCACAGGTGCGGGTTTTCGATTTTGATCTGGTTGATCACGTCGATACCGAAGTTCAGGTGCATCGACTCATCGCGCAGGATGTACTGGAACTGCTCGGCCACGCCGGTCATTTTGTTGCGGCGGCCCATGGACAGGATCTGGGTGAAGCCGCAGTAGAAGAAGATGCCTTCCAGTACGCAGTAGTAGGCGACCAGGTTGCGCAGCAGCTCTTTGTCGGTGTCGACGGTGCCGGTTTCGAACTTCGGATCGGAGATCGAGCGGGTGTACTTCAGGCCCCAGGCGGCCTTTTTGGCCACCGATGGAATCTCGTGGTACATGTTGAAGATCTCGCCTTCATCCATGGCCAGCGATTCGATGCAGTACTGGTAGGCGTGGGTGTGGATCGCTTCTTCGAAGGCCTGGCGCAGGATGTACTGGCGGCACTCCGGGTTGGTGATCAGGCGGTACACGGCCAGCACCAGGTTGTTGGCTACCAGGGAGTCGGCGGTGGAGAAAAAGCCCAGGTTGCGCATGACGATGCGGCGCTCGTCGTCGGTCAGGCCTTCGGGGTTTTTCCACAGGGCGATGTCGGCGGTCATGTTGACCTCTTGCGGCATCCAGTGGTTGGCGCAGCCGTCGAGGTACTTCTGCCAGGCCCAGTCGTACTTGAATGGCACGAGTTGGTTGAGGTCGGCGCGGCAGTTGATCATGCGCTTTTCATCAACGGCGACGCGGGCGGAGGCACCTTCCAGCTCGGCGAGGCCTTCGGCGACGTCGAGTTTGTCCAGGGCGGCCTTGGCGCGCACGATGGCGGCGGAGTCGTTGGCGGTGACGGCGCGGGCTTCCACGGCGGCAGCGGCGCCGGCACCGTCGAGACGGTCCATGTTGGCTTCGGTGGCGTGGCCGGCGTTGGCGCCTTTAGCGGCTACTTCGCCTTCTTCTTCTTTGTCGAATTCGTCCCAGCTCAGCATGACGTGTCGTCTCCTGCGTGAGGGCTCAAAGGTGCCCGTGTGAAACCGGATGGTTGGGTGTTCACACGGCCCTATGGCCGCGGTGGATCTTAAGGAATCGTTTGTTGCAACAGCTCGCGCAGGCAAATAAACGGAATCAGGTTGCGGGTGCTGCATGAGGCTTGAGGGGCGCAGCGATGCGTGCTTGCTGCAGCGCAGGCTCAAGGTCTGGCTCTTTATCCCTGTGTAAAGGGATATTGCAGGCCCGATTTACCCGCGCATTATAGGGAAAAAATTGGGTTTGTGTTGCGGCGGATGGTCACTGATTAGAGACAAAAAGGACGCTTTTTAAGCCGGGGTGAGAGTTTTCGGGCTGTTGCTGTCGCAAGTTTTTTTAGCAGCTGGCACACGTCTCCAATCGTCGGCCAATTGCCATATGTCTTGCATAGGCTTCAGGGTGTCCTTACATTGCATATGTCAGGCATAGGTAGAGGATGAATCATGCGCACAGTCTCAATTTTTAAAAATGGAAAGAACCAGGCTATTCGATTTCCAAACGACATGGCCTATGAGGGAGTCGGTGAGCTCGAAATCACCCGCAATGGAGATACGATTACATTACGACCTGTCCGACCTAGCTGGGGGTCGCTGAGTGAGTTACCCAGGGCGGACGAAGATTTTCTTCAGGAGCGTCAGGACGTTGTTGGCGATGAAGGCAGGTTCAACCTGTGACGACATACATGCTGGATACCTGCATTTGCTCGTTCATCATGCGTGAGCGGCCCGAGTGCGTGCTTAAGCGTCTGGCCTTGGAGGTGGCGAGGAGCAATCGAATCGTGATTTCGGCCATAACCTATGCCGAAATGCGATATGGACAGATTGGGAAAAAGGCATCGTCCAAACACAAGACGTTAGTCGATGAGTTTGTGAAGCGACTCGATGAAGTGTTGCC
This sequence comes from Pseudomonas sp. KT_2_4, assembly GCF_041410225.1. Classification (NCBI taxonomy): domain Bacteria; kingdom Pseudomonadati; phylum Pseudomonadota; class Gammaproteobacteria; order Pseudomonadales; family Pseudomonadaceae; genus Pseudomonas; species Pseudomonas sp. KT_2_4. The sequence goes on along the minus strand of NZ_CP166962.1, from coordinate 2,381,395 downwards.
GTGGGGCGTGGCGGCGGTGGACGCGACGGTTGAGGTGAAGCGAAGCCTGACCGAGCAAGGGGCGATCATCGGCCAAAATGATACTGCTATTGCAGGGCATGCAATTGCTTCGGGGTGTACGTTGGTGACCAACAATATTCGGGAGTTCAGTCGCGTAGCGGGGTTGTCTTACGAGGATTGGGTCCATTAACCGGAGCGGGTGTTATGGCTGAAATCGCCATCGCAGGCAAGCCAGCTCCCACGATTGATGTGGGGTGTATTCAAGGGCGGGTTCTTGGCCGCAAGAACGATTTCTTGCGGCAATTAAGAATCCAACTTCAGAAGTTGTTAGCCGTTAGAGCAACCATTGCCCATCACTTGATAGTTAAGAATATGACGCTGGCCTTGCGAATCTTCATATTCCATCTTCACCGGTACAACTTCGCAGACTTCTGGAATGCTGCTCATGGACAAGACTTTGGCCACATCCAGGTGAGTGCTGTAGGTGTAGTCCTCAACGATCGGGGCGTTCTGGCCGGCCAGTTCAGTCGGGGCTTCGTCCGCCAGGGCGGCGGTGGCGCACAGGCTGCTCAGGGCCATCACTAATAACGCTTTCATTGCTTCATTACCTTCTTCAGGGCGAAAGGGGGCACGGGGCCCTTGTGAGGCCACGTGTGTCACTTAAAAGTTGGGAAGTTCGGATTAACGTTGCCTTCGTGGGGGCTGTTGCGTTGTTAATCAGAGTGCCTTGTTGGCGAAGTTGATTTTAGGCGCCTCGGTTATATTCATATACCCGTGGTTTTGATAAACACTTTTGGCGGTTTTTGTAACAATCCCTCGATTAAGCTTTTTTCAGAAAGCTGCCAAGCGCCGCAGCACGCGGGCCAGAGCGGTGAAACGGCATAGCAGGGCAATTTGTAGGGTCTTGTTACTACCATCGTCGAATGGTTCTATAGGCCCACCCCGGCTACAACAGGGGCCATACAACAACAACTATTGTCACCGAGGTAAGAAAGATGAGTGCGGCTTCCCTGTACCCCGTTCGCCCCGAAGTAGCAGCCAACACGCTGACCGACGAGGCGACCTACAAGGCCATGTACCAGCAGTCGGTGGTCAACCCCGATGGCTTCTGGCGCGAGCAAGCCAAGCGCCTTGACTGGGTCAAGCCTTTCACCGCGGTGAAGCAGACCTCTTTCGACGACCACCATGTCGACATCAAATGGTTCGCCGATGGCACCCTGAACGTTTCCTACAATTGCCTGGACCGTCACCTCGCCGAGCGTGGCGACCAGATCGCAATCATCTGGGAGGGCGACGACCCTGCCGAGAGCCGCAACATCACCTACCGCGAGTTGCATGAGGAAGTCTGCAAGTTCGCCAACGCCTTGCGCGGCCAGGATGTGCACCGCGGCGATGTGGTGACTATCTATATGCCGATGATTCCCGAAGCCGTGGTCGCCATGCTGGCCTGTACCCGCATCGGCGCGATCCATTCGGTGGTGTTTGGCGGTTTTTCCCCGGAAGCCCTGGCCGGTCGCATCATCGACTGTAAGTCGAAAGTGGTGATTACCGCTGACGAAGGCATCCGCGCTGGTAAGAAGATTCCGCTGAAGGCTAACGTTGACGACGCGCTGACCAACCCGGAAACCAGCAGCATCCAGAAGGTGATCGTGTGCAAGCGCACCAATGGCGCGATCAAGTGGAACCAGCATCGCGACATCTGGTACGAAGACCTGATGAAAGTGGCGGGTACTGTGTGTGCGCCAAAAGAAATGGGCGCCGAAGAAGCGCTGTTTATCCTCTATACCTCTGGCTCTACCGGCAAGCCTAAAGGCGTGCAGCACACCACCGGCGGCTACCTGCTCTATGCGGCCCTGACCCACGAGCGTGTATTCGACTATCGCCCGGGCGAAATCTACTGGTGCACTGCCGACGTGGGCTGGGTCACTGGCCACACCTACATCGTCTACGGCCCGCTGGCCAATGGCGCGACCACGCTGCTGTTCGAAGGCGTGCCGAACTACCCGGACATCACCCGCGTGGCGAAGATCGTCGACAAGCACAAGGTCAACATCCTCTACACCGCACCGACTGCGATCCGCGCCATGATGGCCTCCGGCACCGCGGCCTGCGAAGGCGCCGACGGCAGTAGCCTGCGCCTGCTGGGTTCGGTGGGCGAGCCGATCAACCCGGAAGCCTGGGACTGGTACTACAAGAACGTCGGCCAATCCCGTTGCCCGATCGTCGACACCTGGTGGCAAACCGAAACCGGCGCCACGCTGATGAGCCCACTGCCAGGCGCCCATGCGTTGAAGCCGGGTTCGGCGGCACGGCCGTTCTTCGGGGTGGTGCCGGCGCTGGTGGACAACCTGGGCAACATCATCGAAGGCGCCGCCGAAGGCAACCTGGTGATTCTGGATTCCTGGCCAGGCCAGGCGCGTACCCTGTACGGCGACCATGACCGTTTTGTCGACACGTACTTCAAGACCTTCCGCGGCATGTACTTCACCGGTGACGGCGCGCGTCGCGATGAGGACGGTTACTGGTGGATCACGGGCCGTGTGGATGACGTGTTGAACGTGTCCGGCCACCGCATGGGCACTGCCGAGATTGAAAGCGCCATGGTTGCGCACCCCAAAGTCGCCGAGGCGGCGGTGGTGGGTGTGCCGCATGACATCAAGGGGCAGGGCATTTATGTGTATGTCACCTTGAAGAATGGTGAAGAGCCTAACGAAGCACTGCGCCTGGAACTGAAGAACTGGGTGCGCAAGGAAATCGGGCCGATTGCCTCGCCGGATGTGATCCAGTGGGCGCCTGGGTTGCCAAAAACGCGCTCGGGGAAAATCATGCGGCGCATTTTGCGCAAGATCGCCACGGCTGAATACGATGGGTTGGGGGATATCTCTACCTTGGCAGATCCAAGCGTGGTGGCGCATTTGATTGAAACGCACAAAACCATGAACGTCGCGTAAGCGGAGTAGGTGGGACAAAGCCCCATTCGGTGCAAGCCGGGTGGGGCTTTTTTGTACGGCCTCAAGACCGCCCAGATTTAGTGTGGGAGCTGGCTTGCCTGCGATAGGGGTATGTCAGGCAAAGGTTGGTTGGCTGAGGCATCCCTATCGCAGGCAAGCCAGCTCCCACAGTTCAGATTGCATTTCATAAGGGGGTATGGATGGCGGTCTGACAGACCTGCATAGCCACCAAACCAATAAATATCGGTTTTCCCCGTAGGACGTTTCTGAATGTTACCGCCTCGCTCAAATGTGTAACCGCCCGCACAAACCTGGGGCGATGGACCACGCCTACGCCCCGAAAAACCGCGTTCTAGACATCCCCACAAATAAGATTAAACGCCAGACTTGCCGTGCTAGAAGGGTTTGCGAATAATAGGCCCGCAATTTGCAGCATCATCAGGTTTAATATCTTTTGTCTCTGCATAAAATTCAGAGGCTGTCAATGGGCTGGAACCGCTTTCTCAGTGCTTCTGTAAATTGTTGTCGCATTGAGGAAATATCGGCCTCCGGCCTGTCGTTAGAATGCCGATCACTCGCTCGTCGTCGCAGGTGTCGCCCGCGCAGGACGCAGCACCGCTATTCGGTTACACCTTCGCCGCATCGTGGGCCATGGCTCATACTGCTGTTTTTGCCCTATACCGATGGAGTCCCAAGATGAAGAAACTCGTGCTGTTGGGCGCCCTGGCGCTGTCCGTGCTGTCCATGCAGGCTTTCGCCGAAGGCAAGCCGCTGAAAATTGGTATCGAAGCGGCTTACCCTCCGTTTGCCTCGAAGGCGCCGGATGGCAGCATCGTCGGTTTTGACTACGACATCGGCAATGCGCTGTGCAAGCAGATGGACGTCAAGTGCACCTGGGTCGAGCAGGAATTCGATGGTCTGATCCCGGCACTCAAAGTGCGCAAGATCGACGCGATCCTGTCGTCCATGTCTATTACTGACGACCGCAAGAAATCCGTGGACTTCACCACCCGCTACTACCTGACCCCAGCTCGTCTGGTGATGAAGGAAGGCACCACCGTCAGCGACAGCCTGGATGAACTCAAGGGCAAGAAGATCGGTGTGCAGCGCGGTTCGATCCACGACCGTTTCGCCCGTGAAGTCCTGGCGCCAAAGGGTGCCGACATCAAGGGCTACAGCACCCAGAACGAAATCTACCTGGACGTGGCTGCCGGCCGCCTCGATGGTACCGTGGCTGACGCCACCCTGCTGCAAGACGGTTTCCTGAAAACCGACGCCGGCAAAGGCTACGCGTTCACCGGTCCGGCGTTTACCGACGTCAAATACTTCGGCGACGGCGTAGGCATCGCGGTACGCAAAGGCGACAAGGAAAACCTTGAGCGCATCAATGCGGCCATCGCTGCAATCCGTGCCAACGGCGAATACAAGAAAATCCAGGACAAGTACTTCGACTTCGATATTTACGGCGCTGACGCCAAGTAACTCATCGCAGCTGTCCGTCCGAAATGGCGCAAGCAACAGTCATCCTGAAGTTTGCGCCATTTTTTCATCCCCCTTTTCGAGGACCTGAATCATGTTGAAAGGCTACGGGGCCGTCATCCTCGATGGCGCATGGTTGACGCTTCAGCTCGCCTTGTCGTCCATGGCCTTGGCCATCGTTCTGGGTCTGATCGGGGTCGCGCTACGCCTGTCGCCGGTACGCTGGCTGGCTTGGCTGGGCGACCTGTACTCCACGGTGATCCGCGGGATCCCCGACCTGGTGCTGATCCTGCTGATTTTCTACGGCGGTCAGGACTTGCTTAACCGCGTCGCGCCGTTGCTGGGCTTTGACGACTATATCGACTTGAACCCCCTGGCCGCCGGTATCGGCACCCTGGGTTTTATCTTTGGCGCTTACCTGTCGGAAACTTTCCGTGGCGCCTTCATGGCCATTCCCAAGGGGCAGGCTGAAGCCGGCCTGGCGTATGGCATGAGCAGCTTCCAGGTGTTTTTCCGGGTGATGGTGCCGCAGATGATTCGGCTGGCGATCCCCGGGTTTACCAACAACTGGCTGGTATTGACCAAGGCCACCGCGCTGATTTCGGTGGTGGGTCTGCAAGACATGATGTTCAAGGCCAAGCAGGCGGCAGACGCCACCCGCGAGCCTTTTACCTTCTTCCTCGCAGTGGCGGCGATGTACCTGGTGATCACCAGCGTGTCGTTGCTGGCCTTGCGTTACCTTGAGAAGCGCTACTCGGTAGGCGTAAGGGCGGCTGATCTATGATCTTCGACTACAACGTCATCTGGGAGGCCATGCCGCTGTACCTTGGCGGCTTGCTGACCACCCTGAAACTGCTCGCTATCTCGCTGTTCTTCGGCCTGCTCGCAGCCTTGCCCCTGGGCTTGATGCGCGTGTCCAAGCAGCCGATCGTCAATGGCGTGGCCTGGCTTTATACCTACGTGATCCGCGGCACGCCGATGCTGGTGCAGCTGTTTTTGATCTACTACGGCCTGGCGCAGTTCGAGGTGGTGCGCGAAAGCTTCCTGTGGCCGCTGCTGTCCAGTGCCACGTTCTGTGCGTGCCTGGCGTTTGCCATCAACACCAGCGCCTATACCGCCGAGATCATCGCCGGCAGCCTCAAGGCCACGCCTAACGGTGAAATCGAAGCGGCCAAGGCCATGGGCATGTCGCGCTACAAACTGTACCGCCGCATCCTGTTGCCGTCGGCCCTGCGCCGTGCGCTGCCGCAGTACAGCAACGAAGTGATCATGATGCTGCAGACCACCAGTCTGGCCTCCATCGTCACGCTGATCGACATCACCGGTGCCGCGCGCACGGTGAACGCCCAGTATTACCTGCCGTTCGAAGCCTATATCACCGCCGGCGTGTTCTACCTGTGCCTGACCTTCATCCTGGTGCGCCTGTTCAAGTTGGCCGAGCGCCGCTGGCTGAGCTACCTGGCTCCACGGAAGCACTGATATGGAACGTATCGATCATCTGCTGCCCTGGGGGCATTTGGGCTGCGAACGCCAACTGAGCGTGTTTCGTTTCGGCAGTGGCGAGCGCAAGGCCTATATCCAGGCCAGCCTGCACGCCGATGAGTTGCCGGGTATGCGTGCCGCGTGGGAGCTGAAAAAAACGCCTCACCACGCTGGAACAGCAAGGCGCCCTCAACGGCGTGATCGAGTTGGTGCCGGTCGCCAACCCGATGGGGCTCGGCCAGTTGTTGCAGGGCAGCCACCAAGGGCGTTTCGAAGTCGGCAGCGGCAAGAATTTCAACCGCGATTTCGTCGAACTGAGCGAGCCGGTGGCCGAGTTGCTACAAGGCAAGCTGGGGGACGACCCGCACGCCAATGTGCGCCTGATTCGCCAGGCCATGAGCGATACACTCACCGCCTTGCCCGAGCCGAGCAGCCAGTTGCAAGGCATGCAGCGTATCCTGCTGAGCCATGCCTGCACCGCCGATGTGGTGCTGGACCTGCATTGCGATGCTGAGGCAGCGCTGCATATGTACGCGCTGCCCCAGCACTGGCCGCAGTGGCGTTCGTTGTCGGCACATTTGAATGTGAAGGTCGGCCTGCTGGCGGAGGATTCCGGCGGCAGTTCGTTTGACGAGGCGTGCTCGTTGCCGTGGCTGCGTTTGTCGCGCCTGTTCCCCGAGGCGCAAATTCCGCTGGCCTGTCTGGCGACGACGTTGGAATTGGGCGGCCAGGCCGACACCGGCCGTGATGAAGCCATCTTCCACGCCGAAGGCATCCTTGCGTTCCTCGCCGAACAAGGCTTGATCAAGGGCGAGTGGCCCGCGCCGCAACACGAACCTTGCGAAGGTGTGCCTTTCGAGGGCACCGAACTGCTGTTCGCGCCCCATGCCGGGGTGATCAGTTACCTGCGTAAAGCGGGCGACTGGGTAGAAACCGGCGACGAGATTTTTGAAGTGATTGACCCCCTGACTGACCGCGTAAGCACTATTTGCGCGGGCACCTCGGGGGTGTTGTTTGCCGTTGAACGGCTACGTTATGCCCAAGCGGGTTTCTGGCTGGCCAAGGTGGCGGGGCGCGAAGCGCTGCGTCACGGGCGCTTGCTCAACGACTGACCACCTGTTTTTGTGAGAACCGACCGCATGTACAAGCTTGAAGTCCAAGACCTGCATAAACGCTATGGCAGTCATGAAGTGCTCAAAGGTGTGTCCCTGGCCGCCGCCGCCGGTGATGTGATCAGCATCATCGGTTCCAGCGGTTCGGGCAAAAGTACCTTTTTGCGCTGCATCAACCTGCTGGAGCAGCCCCACGCCGGCAAGATTTTGCTCAATAACGAAGAGCTGAAACTGGTGGCCAACAAGGACGGCGCCATGAAGGCTGCCGACCCCAAGCAGTTGCAGCGCATGCGTTCGCGCCTGTCCATGGTGTTCCAGCATTTCAACCTGTGGCCGCACATGACCGCGATTGAAAACGTGATGGAAGCCCCGGTGCACGTGTTGGGCATATCCAAGAAAGAAGCCCGCGAGAAGGCCGAGCATTACCTGGCCAAAGTCGGCGTGGGCCATCGTAAGGATGCGTTCCCCGGCCACATGTCCGGTGGCGAGCAGCAGCGCGTAGCGATTGCCCGTGCACTGGCGATGGAGCCTGAGGTGATGCTGTTCGACGAACCTACTTCTGCGCTGGATCCGGAGCTGGTAGGCGAAGTACTCAAGGTGATGCAGGACCTGGCCCAGGAAGGCCGCACCATGGTGGTCGTGACCCACGAAATGGGCTTTGCCCGCGAAGTGTCGAACCAATTGGTGTTTTTGCACAAAGGCATCGTTGAAGAGCGTGGCAACCCGCGGGAAGTGCTGGTGAACCCGCAGTCGGAACGGTTGCAGCAGTTCCTCTCTGGCAGTTTGAAATAATCAAGACTGCTTTTGTGCACCGGGATAGTGCATGCTCCGCAGTCTTGAGGTAAGCCCCGATCCCCTGTGGGAGCTGGCTTGCCTGCGATAGCGATGTATCAGCCAATGATGTGTTAACTGACCCACCGCCATCGCAGGCAAGCCAGCTCCCACTGTTGATCTGTGTTTGTTTTGGGATTTGTAGTTGATTACGGGCTAGCATTGGCCCACAGCTTCTTTCACCGTTTTCGCTCCGGATAGCACTCCATGACCGCCCACAAAATTGGTTTCCTGATTTGGCCCAGCACAAAAGCCCTCACGCTTGCGCTGGCTGAGGAGGCCTTGCGCGTTGCCCAGCGGGTGCATCCGGATGTGATCTACGAGTTGTCGTTCCTGCTCGCCGAACCCGCCGTCGAAGGTGCCTGGCAACTGCCGGGCGAGCCGTGGGCCGGTAAGCTGGAGGGTTTTCAGAAGTTGTTCCTGTTGGCCGACGAACCGCCGACGGTCATCGCTTCGCCACTGAGCTCCGCGCTCAAGCAGCTTGTTCGGGCGGGGTGTGTGATCGGCGGCTTGTCAGCGGGGGTGTACCCGTTGGCCCAACTGGGCCTGCTCGATGGCTACCGCGCCGCCGTGCACTGGCGCTGGCAGGACGATTTCGCCGAGCGTTTCCCCAAGGTCATCGCCACCAGCCACCTGTTTGACTGGGACCGTGATCGCCTGACCGCTTGCGGCGGCATGTCGGTACTTGACCTGCTGTTGGCGGTATTGGCCCGTGACCATGGCGCCGAGTTGGCCGGTGCTGTGTCTGAAGAACTGGTGGTGGAGCGCATCCGCGAAGGCGGCGAGCGCCAGCGTATCCCGCTGCAAAACCGCCTGGGCTCCAGCCACCCTAAGCTGACCCAGGCGGTATTGCTGATGGAGGCCAATATCGAAGAGCCGCTGACCACCGACGAAATCGCCCAGCACGTGTGTGTTTCACGACGACAACTTGAACGCATCTTCAAGCAATACCTCAACCGCGTCCCCAGCCAGTATTACCTGGAGCTGCGCCTGAACAAGGCGCGCCAGATGCTGATGCAAACCAGCAAGTCGATCATCCAGATCGGCCTGTCCTGCGGCTTCTCCTCGGGGCCGCACTTCTCCAGCGCCTACCGCAATTTCTTCGGCGCCACTCCTCGCGAAGATCGCAACCAGCGTCGCAGCAGCAGCCCGTTCGAGTTGTCGTCGGTGCCTTCCGAGCGCGGGTGAGCTGCGTCTATTCTTCGCCCTCTGTTTCGGATGACGTCGCAGAGCGTGAGCTGGAGCGGTCTGGCGCGGGTTGTCGGGCTTGCGCTACATCGAAATCCACTGCCGTGCGGTTGTAATAGCGACGCAGAATGGCAAGTGCTACGGGTGAGAAGGGGTTGTCGCTCAGGTCAAAGCCTGCCGCTGAGTCCGGGTCTACTTCAAGCAGGTCCGTGGGCAACTCGGTGATGTGGTTATCGCTCAGGTTCAGTTGGGTGAGCGACGTCAGGTTGAACACCCCGTGAGGCACCTCGGTAAGCCTGGTGTTTTCCATCATCAGGGTTTCCAGGCCGGACATTTTGCTGACGTCGGGCGTCAGCGCCAGCGGGTTATCGCTCAGGTCCAGGTACTCCAGGTCGTGCAGGTCGCTCAAGGCGGCGACGCTGTCGGGGGTCAGTCGCAGATTGCATTGCGTGAGGCTGAGTGTGGTCAACTTGGGCAGCTTGAAGACGCCAGCGGGAATGTCTTGCAGGGCATAGCGGTGGATCAGCAGGCTTTCCAGATTGGGGAAACGTTCCAGAAAACCTTCGGGTATCGAGGTGGTTTCCTGTGCCCTCAGCTCCAGCTTGGAAATATGCTTGAAATCCACATTCAGTCTTGGCAGGTCTCCCCACAGCGGCAAGGTCAATGTCATTTGATGGGACTGCGTCAGCGGGTCATGGCTTAAGTCCAGGCTGGTTTCACGCCGCCAGCCTTGCTCCAGCAGAGCGCGGATTTGCGCTCGAATGAGTTGTTGCTGTGGGCGAATCTGTTCATCCATGGGCAGGTTCGTGACGGGGTGGCTCTCAGGCACATCCACCACCCATTCCTGCAGGTCGGCTTGCAAGCGTTCGTAGTCGGCCTTGAGGCGCACGAGATTCGCCATCGAATCATCCAGCCCGCCCGGTAGCCTGAAGATAAATTGATTGGCCTCGGGAACGTTGTAGGTCGGGTAAAGCGCTTGGACCAGGCGAACCTCATCTGGATTGGCTTGGACGCCAAAATGTTCCCCGGTGCTCTGGCAGTAGGTTTTTATCCGTTCCAGGGTTGCGCGCGTCAGCGGGTTGCCGGAAAGGTCGTAGGCCTTGGCAGCACTGGCGGGCAACGAATACAGGGCTTCTGGCAGCCTGCGCAGGTTATTGTGGCTGAGATTGGCGTTTGCCAGCCGAGGCCGATTGAGCAGGCCTGTGGGAAAGATGGAAATACCGCAGTGGCTCAGGTTGAGTGTTCGCAGGTTGGCCATGTTTTCGAAATTGGGCGCCAGCACCAGCGGGTTGTGGGACAGGTCAAGGGTATGCAGCTCGGTCAGGTTGGCCAGGGCTGCTCGGGTTGGGGTGGTCAGGTTGAGTGCGCAGCCGCGCAGTGTCAGCGCGTTAAGGTGGGTCAATGCACTGATTTCGCCGGGCAGTGTTCTGAGGGTCATGTCGCTGATGGCCAGTCGGCGCAATCCGGGGAAAGATGCCAGGAAGCCCGGCGTGCCGCGGGTGGTCAAGTAACCCTGGAATTCCAGGGTAGTGATGTGCCCAAGGCGGGTATCGAGCGCGGGCAGTTCCCCATAAATGGGCTGGTTGAGTTGCAGCAGGTGACCGTTGTCATAAGCAGGGTCTACGGGGGTGTTGTGGCGCCAGGCGCCGATCAGTTTTTGTGACCAGAGAAAGCGATTTTGCTGTTCCGCAGCAATCCGCCAGCGGCTCAACGGTAAATCTGTACCGACAAGGGTCTGCGGCACATTCTGCTGCCATGTCCGCAGGTTGGTTTCCAGTTGCGAGAACTCTTTCTTCAGAAATTGAAGGGTACCCCAGGGTGTGCCGGGATCGTTTTGCATGGCGGCGAGTACGGCCGTCACCTGGCTGGGGCTCAGTTGTGGGTACAGGGCATGCAACTGACTCTCCAGCGAGACCCCTTCGCTGCTGCCAGCGGTGACCGGGCTGGCGTCGTAGCCCTCCATGCCGCCGGGTAGGCGCACCAATGTCGGGTCATAGGACGGTTTGAGCAGCGGAACTTCGGCCAGCAGGGCGCCAAGTTCGTCATGTGCCAATGTGTGTTGGCGCAAGGTTTCTCTCAAGTGCGGGCCTTGGCCTATCTGCATAGCCAGTGCGTCGCGCTGTGCATCGGGGAGTGCCTGGAGCACGGCGGTGTAGAAATCGGTTTCACCAAGCAGGGTGCCCTTGCTGTCTTCGGGAATGTAATCGCCTTCGATGGTGCGCAGCAGCAGGCGTCGGATGGGCGCCTGGGCGGGGCCGATAGCGTCGCGCAGGTGACCATCGCGCTTGAAGTCGCGAACTTCCAGACGCACCTGAGGCGACCAGCCCGGCAATTTTTCCAGGGAGTGCAGGGCGAGTCGATGGGTGTCGCCGCTCTCCAGCGCACCCATGTACAGGCCTTCATAGGCCCGGCTGATTCTGACCTGATGGGCCGCCCAGCGTGCGCGTTCGACCAGGTGCGAAGGCAGCGTGCCCTGGTCGATGTCGAGCAAGTCCTGGCCGTGGGCACTGAGCAGGACCTCCTCGGCCGCGCTGACGGGCAGGCCCGGTGTGCTGTCGATGAGCTTTTGCACGCGCGCATCGGTGGTCAGCTCCAGGCCTCGATAGCGCGCGTCGAACATCGAAGCGCGTTTATCCTCGGCTCTGCGTGCCAGCTGTTTGCGCAGCTTGGCGGCGCGCACATGCAGTTGGGGGGGCGGGCTACCGAAGTCTTCCTCCAGCACTGTCTTGCGCTCTGACTCGTCGAGGGTTTCCAGCAGGGTCTTGAGCAGGTCGCCGTTGTTCATCTGCGCTTCATGAATTTGCGCTACCGCCGCATTTTCCCTGCCTGGGTGTTCCCATACGGTTTCGCCTTTGGCATTCAGAAAGCGCAGGGTCTTGGATTCCGGCCACAGGCCGGTCTGGCTAAGCAGCCAGAGTTGGGTTTGCGTGTCGGCTTTTGCGTAAACCAGTGGGTCGTCGCTGTTCATCTGGTCGATGAAGTCTTGCAGTTGCTGGTCGATATGGATGCGCTTGAGGCTGTCGGCCAGCAAGGGCGGTGGCGGTTGGCGGTCCATGTAGAGTTTGCGCAGGGCACCATCGTCGGTGCTGCTGATGCGCTGTGCCTGTTCCAGGCCGGTTTCGCTGAGAGCGTTGGCGGGCTCGCCGAGTCTGCGCAACAAGGTGCTGCGATGCCATGTCAGCGGGTGATCCAGTGGGGTTATCCAGGCGCCTTTGCCATTGCCGATAACGGGCGGTTGGTAGGCATGCGCATGGCTTGGGTGCGCCAGCACGGCGTTGCCCGCTTGTTGCTTGACGGCAAAGTGTTGCCCTTCAAGGGGCAGGATCTGCTTGTCCCCGTAGGCATGCAATCCATCGGCCTTGGGGCGCGAGGCGGTGGGCAATTGGAGGTCGTGGGCGTAGGGGCTCAGGTCTGGGTTCCACAGGCGCGTTTTGCCGTCGTCCGAGCTGACCGGATGAAGGCGCTCGAAAAACGCCCAGACTTCCCGAGGCAGTGCCTGGCGTAGCAGCCCTTCGGCAATCGGTGCGCCGACCGCGAACATACCCAATTGCACCATTTGCTCCAGGGTCGACATCAGGTGCCCGAACGCCTGGCGCTTGAGACCCTCGGCCCAATCGACGATGCCTTCGAATACGTCATCGAGCAGTTGATAGGCGGTGTAGCCGAGCATCAGTAAGCCCAGGGGGGGAATGAACGGCGTGGCGATGAAGGCGGCGATTTCGAGCAGGGCCTTACCGATTTTCTGCACGATGGCCCAGCGCTGCCAGCGTGCCTTGCTGTCGGCGTCGGCGGTGGACACGGCGATGCTTCGCGCGTCATTGAGCAGCTTATTGAGTTTGGTTTCATAGAGGTGTTCGTACAGCTCGCCCGTGATTTTCGTCGCGTGCAACTGCAGGTTGGGGTTGGCCACAGGTTCGGCGCGCCAGGTCGGCCTGGGGTCGCCGGGGACGGGGTGATGCCAGGTAACCTGGGACAAGCGGTTATGCAGGTTGGCAAAGAAGTAGGCGCGGTGCTCGTGGCTTATAAAGCGGCTGAAGAATGCCTGGTAATCGGCATCGCGCAATTTGCGGATCAGGTCTTGAATGAATGCGATGCCATCGTGGTAATACTTGAGCGGTGCCTGTGGGTCGCCGGGAATGTAGGCAACCACGGGCACTGCGCTGTGGTGCAGTTCCAGGTCTGCGGCGAACAGCACAATGCCGGCCAGTGGTGCGTCCATCAGGCTCAGGTCGTGGCTGAGCAGCGTCTTACCGTCGAGTGTCAGGCCGCTGATGCCTTTGAGTTGAGCCTGGAGCGTGCGTAACACCCGCTCGCTGCCGTCCTTTTTCAGGCGCGCCAGGTGTACGGCAGTTTGGGCCTCGGCTTTGAGGCTCTCGATGACAGTGCTGCGCAGCGAAGCCTTGCGTTTGGCATCGTTGAAGCCGAAAAATGTCTTGAGGTAGTTCTGGTATTGCGCACCGATGTCCAGTTCACGGCACAGCCCGACGAAGGTCTGGATGCTGACTTTGCTGTTCACTGAGGGCAGGGTGTCGAATTGCCCGGTGGCGGTGGGTTGGGTAATGAAGCTGGAGTCCGCGGTGAAGGCAGTTTTCTCGCTTTCTGCTGCGTCGAAGTTATGCAGCGCGGCGTCCACCAACGACACGGTCCAGACGTTGACGCCGCCAGTTTCTATAGGAAACAGTGGGATCGTCAGGGGCGCATACAGGCGCAGATGGGTGGTGCGGACATCAATCTCCACGCCCCATCTTGTCTTGAGCGCCTGTTGCAGAAGCGGTGCGGCGAAGGCCTGCGGTGTCTTGAGGTCGGCCAGTGCCGTGTCCACTTTGCTTTGCGCAGTCCAACTCTGCTCCACCGCCTGCTTGAGGGGCGCATGTTGCTGGCGGCTGGCGTCGGCCTGCCAGTTGGCAATGTCCAGTGGTGCATTCTTCAAGGCTTGGCGCTTGTCATCCGAGGCGCTTGCCAGCCAGCCCGGCAGGCGTGTGTGAAACCCGGGGGGTACTTGGGTGGCGGCGACTGCGAGGCGCTGGCTGATGGTCGTGGGGTAGGGCGTGGGCACGAGGCTGATCCTTCAGTGGGAGTGAGTCACTGTCATCACAGCAAGCCTGATGGGTTCACGGGCAGCAGATAGTTAAGGCATTAGGCGAAAATCAGCGGGCCGTGCCTCTGCCTCTCACTGAACGCAGCGTTTACACTGCGCCATTGCGATGCAATATGTCGCATTGCCGTAAACCCGCGTAAAACCGGGGTTGGCGCTATAAGAAGTTGTCGCTTGGCGACAAGGTGGCGCTGAAAACTGTCCTTACAATCCCTGCATCGCCCGCCAGTTCCAGGCAGGCGTTCCTCTTCAGGAGACTCCGATGTCCGTTGAGCAAGCCCCGGTGCAACGTGCCGATTTCGACCAAGTGATGGTGCCCAACTACGCACCTGCTGCCTTTATCCCTGTACGTGGCGCAGGTTCGCGCGTGTGGGACCAGGCCGGTCGCGAGCTGATCGACTTTGCCGGCGGCATCGCGGTCAACGTATTGGGCCATGCGCACCCGGCGCTGGTCGGTGCACTGACCGAACAGGCCAACACGCTGTGGCATGTCTCCAACGTGTTCACCAACGAGCCGGCCTTGCGTCTGGCCCACAAGCTGATCGACGCCACCTTTGCCGAGCGCGTGTTCTTCTGCAACTCCGGCGCCGAAGCCAACGAGGCCGCGTTCAAGCTGGCCCGTCGCGTGGCGTTCGACCGTTTTGGCAGCGAGAAGTACGAGATCATCGCCGCGTTGAACAGCTTCCACGGCCGTACCCTGTTCACCGTCAACGTCGGTGGCCAGTCGAAGTACTCCGATGGTTTCGGGCCTAAAATCACCGGCATCACCCACGTTCCTTATAACGACCTGGCTGCGCTGAAAGCGGCAGTGACCGATAAGACCTGCGCCGTGGTTCTGGAACCGATCCAGGGCGAAGGCGGTGTACTGCCGGCCGAACTGGCTTACCTGCAAGGCGCTCGCGAGCTGTGCGACGCCCACGACGCACTGTTGGTATTCGACGAAGTGCAAACCGGTATGGGCCGCACCGGCCACCTGTTTGCCTACCAGCATTACGGCGTGACGCCAGATATCCTCACCAGCGCCAAGAGCCTGGGCGGCGGCTTCCCGATTGCGGCGATGCTCACCCGTGAAGACTTGGCCAAGCACCTGGTAGTCGGCACCCACGGCACCACCTACGGCGGCAACCCGCTGGCGTGCGCGGTAGCGGAAGCGGTGATCGACGTGATCAACACCCCAGAAGTGCTGGCGGGTGTGAATGCCAAGCACGACCTGTTCAAGGCGCGCCTGGAGCAGATCGGCAAGCAGTACGGCATCTTCACCCAAGTGCGTGGCATGGGCTTGTTGATCGGTTGCGTACTCAGCGATGCCTTCAAAGGCAAGGCCAAGGACGTGTTCAACGCGGCCGAAAAAGAGAACTTGATGATCCTGCAAGCCGGCCCTGACGTGGTGCGTTTTGCACCGAGCCTGGTGGTGGAAGAGGCGGACATCAATGAAGGCCTGGATCGTTTTGAGCGTGCTGTGAAGACGTTGACGCAAGCCTGATAGCGACACATTTTATTGGCCGGACCTGAACAAATGTGGGAGCTGGCTTGCCTGCGATAGCATCACCTCGGTGCCGTTGATATACCGAGTTGCCTGTATCGCCGGCAAGCCAGCTCCCACATGGATCTGCTTACACATTGAGACCGATGTGTATCCGGGGCCTGTGTCCGGCATTTTTTCCTCTGTGAGTTTTCGAGTTAAGGAGTGACACCATGCTGGTGATGCGCCCCGCGCAAATGGCTGATCTGGGCGAGGTACAGCGTCTGGCTGCGGACAGCCCGATTGGTGTCACCTCCTTGCCGGATGATGTGGAACGCCTGAGCGACAAGATCGCGGCCAGCGAAGCGTCCTTCGCGGCCGAGGTGAGTTTCAACGGTGAAGAGAGCTATTTCTTCGTGCTGGAAGACACCGAGACCGGCAAGCTCGCCGGCTGCTCGGCTATCGTAGCCTCGGCCGGTTACTCCGAGCCGTTCTATAGCTTTCGTAACGAAACCTTCGTGCACGCCTCCCGCGAGCTGAAGATCCACAACAAGATCCACGTGCTTTCCCAGTGCCACGACCTTACCGGCAACAGCCTGCTCACTAGCTTTTATGTGGTGCCTGAGCTGGTCGGTTCGCCGTGGTCGGAACTCAATTCCCGTGGCCGACTGCTGTTTGTCGCCAGCCATCCTGAGCGCTTTGCCGACTCGGTGGTGACCGAGATTGTCGGCTACAGCGACGAGAACGGCGATTCACCGTTCTGGGATGCCATTGGCCGCAACTTCTTCGACCTCAACTACGCCGCCGCCGAGCGCCTGTGCGGGCTGAAAAGCCGTACCTTCCTCGCCGAGTTGATGCCGCACTACCCGATCTACGTGCCGCTGCTGCCGGACGAAGCCCAAGAGGCCATGGGCCAGGTGCACCCGCGTGCGCAAATCACCTTCGACATCCTCATGCGTGAAGGCTTCGAAACTGACCATTACATTGACATCTTCGACGGTGGCCCGACGCTGCACGCCCGGGTCTCGGGCATTCGCTCAATCGCCCAGAGCCGCGTGGTGCCGGTGAAGATCGGCGAGATGGTCAAGGGCGTTGGCCGCCAGTACTTGGTGAGCAACGCGCAGTTGCAGGATTACCGTGCGGTGATGCTGGAGCTGGACTACGCGCCCGGCAAACCGGTGACCCTGGACCTGGCGGCAGCCGAAGCGCTGGGTGTTGGTGAAGGCGCCAGTGTGCGCCTGGTTGCGGTTTAAAAAGAGAGTTTCGCGGGTGGCTGACAACAGCGGCCCGTTCGAGGAGATAGCATGATCGTTCGTCCCGTACGCAGCAGCGATTTACCGGCCCTGATTGATCTGGCGCGCAGCACTGGCACCGGTCTCACCACCTTGCCGGCCAACGAAGAGCGCCTGACCCACCGGGTGGGCTGGGCGGAAAAAACCTTTCGCGGCGAAGCCGGGCGCGGCGATGCCGACTACCTGTTCGTGCTGGAAAACGACGAAGGCCGCGTGGTGGGAATCTCTGCCATCGCTGGCGCCGTTGGCCTGCGCGAGCCGTGGTACAACTTCCGGGTTGGGCTGACTGTCAGCGCTTCCCAGGAACTGAATATCTACCGTGAGATACCGACGCTGTTCCTGGCCAACGACCTCACCGGTAATTCCGAATTGTGCTCGTTGTTTTTGCATGCCGATTACCGCAACGGCCTCAACGGTCGCATGCTCGCCAAGGCGCGCATGTTGTTTATCGCCGAGTTCCCGCAACTGTTCGGCAACAAGATCATTGCCGAGATGCGCGGTGTGTCCAACGATGCTGGGCGTTCGCCGTTCTGGGAAAGTCTGGGCCGGCACTTCTTCAAGATGGAGTTCAGCCAGGCCGACTACCTCACCGGCGTGGGCAACAAGGCGTTTATCGCCGAGCTGATGCCCAAGTTTCCGCTGTACAGCTGCTTTCTCTCCGAAGACGCGCGCAATGTGATCGGCAAGGTCCACCCGGACACCGAGCCGGCCCTGAGCATGCTCAAGAGCGAAGGCTTCAGCTACCAGGGCTATGTGGATATTTTCGACGCCGGCCCGGCGGTGGAATGTGAAACCAGCAAGATCCGTGCGGTGCGCGACAGCCAGTCACTGGTGTTGGCCATCGGCACGCCGGGGGACGACGCCACGCCGTTCCTGATCCATAACCGCAAGCGCGAAGAATGCCGTATCACCGCCGCTCCGGCCCGTCTGGCGGCAGGTACCCTGGTGGTCGATCCACAGACCGCCAAGCGCCTGCAGCTGGTGGTGGGTGATCAAGTACGTGCTGTTGCGTTGTCTGCTGCTCGGGAGTCCAAATAATGAATTCGTTGTATATCGCAGGTAGCTGGCTGGCTGGCCAGGGTGAGTTGTTTGAATCGCGCAACCCGGTGACCCAGCAAGTGCTGTGGGCTGGTAACGGTGCCAGCGCTGAACAGGTCGAATCCGCCGTGCAGGCTGCGCGTCAGGCATTCCCGGCATGGGCCAGGCGCCCGCTCGAAGAACGCATCAGCGTGCTGGAAACCTTCGCCGCCACGCTTAAAAGCCGTGCCGATGAAATCGCCCGCTGCATTGGCGAAGAAACCGGCAAGCCCCTGTGGGAGTCGGCCACTGAAGTCACCAGCATGGCCAATAAGATTGCGATCTCGGTGCAAAGCTACCGCGAGCGTACTGGCGAGAAGAGCGGCCCCCTGGGCGACGCCACCGCAGTGTTGCGCCATAAGCCCCACGGTGTGGTGGCGGTGTTCGGCCCTTACAACTTCCCTGGGCACTTGCCCAATGGGCACATCGTCCCGGCGTTGCTGGCGGGTAACACCGTGCTGTTCAAACCGAGCGAACTGACCCCCAAGGTCGCCGAGCTGACCGTGCAGTGCTGGATCGAAGCCGGTTTGCCACCGGGCGTGCTGAACCTGCTGCAAGGCGCGCGGGAAACCGGCATCGCCCTGGCGGCCAACCCAGGCATCGACGGCCTGTTCTTTACCGGCTCCAGCCGCACCGGCAACCACTTGCACCAGCAATTCTCAGGGCGCCCCGACAAGATCCTGGCCCTGGAAATGGGCGGTAATAACCCGCTGGTCGTGGACGAAGTCGCCGACGTGGATGCGGCGGTGTACACCATCATCCAGTCGGCGTTTATCTCGGCAGGCCAGCGTTGCACCTGTGCCCGCCGCTTGCTGGTGCCGCAAGGTGCCTGGGGCGATGCCTTGCTGGCGCGCCTGGTGGCGGTGAGTGCGAGCCTTGAAGTGGGCGCTTTCGATCAGCAACCGGCGCCGTTCATGGGTTCGGTGATCTCCCTGGCTGCGGCCAAAGCCTTGATGCAAGCCCAGGAACTGATGTTGGCCAATGGCGCCGTGGCACTGCTGGAGATGACTCAGCCTCAGGCTCAGGCCGCTTTGTTGACCCCTGGCATCATCGACGTAACCGGTGTGACGGAGCGTGAAGATGAAGAGCTGTTTGGGCCGCTGCTGCAGGTGATCCGCTATGCGGATTTTGCCGGTGCCATCGCGGAGGCCAACAACACCCAGTACGGCCTGGCCGCTGGCCTGTTGTCGGACTCCGAAGCGCGTTACCAGCAATTCTGGCTGGAAAGCCGCGCCGGCATCGTCAACTGGAACAAGCAGTTGACCGGCGCTGCCAGTACCGCGCCGTTCGGTGGTGTCGGGGCGTCGGGCAATCATCGCGCCAGTGCCTATTACGCGGCGGATTATTGCGCGTACCCGGTGGCTTCGCTGGAGACGCCGAGCCTGATAGTCCCGGCAACGCTCACGCCAGGTATAACGCTGATCTAAATGTGGGAGCGGGCTTGCTCGCGAATGCGGTGTTTCATTCAACATTTGAAGTGACTGAACCACCGTTTTCGCGAGCAAGCCCGCTCCCACAATGGATCTGTGGTGTATTCAAGTGATTTGATGCCTATAAAAACAGATGTTCGTGGAGCCTCGCCGATGAAATCCTGTGAAGTCAATTTTGACGGTCTAGTGGGGCCGACCCATAACTACGGCGGTTTGTCCTTCGGCAACGTCGCGTCCCAAAGCAACAGCCAGCAGTCTTCCAACCCGAAGGAAGCGGCGTTGCAGGGCCTGCAGAAAATGAAAGCCCTGATGGACATGGGCTTTGTGCAAGGTGTATTGGCGCCCCAGGAGCGCCCGGATGTAGCCGCCTTGCGCAGCTTGGGTTTCAGCGGCACCGACGCCCAGGTAATCCAGCAGGCTGCCAGGCAGGCTATGCCTTTGCTGGTAGCGAGCTGCTCGGCATCCAGCATGTGGGTAGCCAACGCCGCCACCGTCAGCCCAAGCGCCGACACCGCAGACGGCCGTGTGCATTTCACTGCCGCCAACCTCAATTGCAAATACCACCGCAGCATCGAGCACCCCACCACCAGCCGCGTGCTGGGGGCGATGTTCGCCGATGGCAAGCATTTCGCTCACCACGCCGCCTTGCCGGCCGTGGCGCAATTTGGCGATGAAGGCGCGGCCAACCACACGCGTTTCTGTCGTGAGTACGGTGAGGCGGGCGTCGAGTTTTTCGTCTTCGGCCGTAGTGCTTTCGACCCTCGTTACCCGGCCCCGCAGAAGTACCCGGCGCGCCAGACCCTCGAAGCCTCCCAGGCCGTTGCGCGCCTGCATGGCTTGAAGGATGACGGTGTGGTCTACGCCCAGCAGAACCCGGCGGTGATCGACGCGGGTGTGTTCCACAACGATGTGATCGCGGTGGGCAACGGCGAAGTGCTGTTCTATCACGAGGATGCGTTCCTCAACACCGAGCAGATGCTCGCCGAACTGCACGGCAAGTTGGGCAAGCTGGGCGGCAACTTCCAGTCGGTGTGTGTGCCTCGCGCGTTGGTCAGTGTCGAGGACGCGGTGCGTTCCTACCTGTTCAACAGCCAGTTGCTGACTCGTCCTGATGGTTCGATGCTGCTGATCGTGCCAGAAGAGTGCCGCGCCAATGAGCGCGTGTGGCAGTACCTGCAAGGTCTGACCGCTTCCGGCGGGCTGATTCGTGAGGTCAAGGTCTTCGACCTCAAGCAAAGCATGCAAAATGGCGGTGGGCCGGCGTGCCTGCGCCTGCGCGTGGCGTTGAACGAAACCGAGCTGGCGGCCGTGAACCCAGGGGTTATCATGACCGCGCCGTTGTACGAAACCCTGACCCAATGGGTGGGCAAGCACTACCGTGACAGCCTGCGCGAAACCGACCTGGCTGACCCGCAGTTGCTGCTTGAGTGCCGGACGGCATTGGATGAACTGACGCAAATCCTTAAACTGGGCTCGGTTTATCCTTTCCAGATCAATTAATGCCACACGGCTGAGATATTTTATTTATGACCGACACCCTGAAACTCATCCTTGAAGACACCGACGGCACCCAGCTGGAAACCTCCTGCACCCGCGTCGCCGTGGTCTGGCAGGGCAAGGAGATCTGGATCCAGCACGATGGCCGCGGCCAACTGCTGATTGGCGTAGACGTAGAAGAGGGCGACGCCGAGTACGCCAACCTGCTGATGCGCCCATTGGCCACCAACCTGATGAGCCTGCAACTGGAAATGGAACCGGCCGACGTTGAAGGTGACGACGACGATCATGTCCATGGCCCAGGCTGCAACCACTAAGGAAGCTGCTTATGCTCGCCCTCGGCAAACTGCTTGAACTGACCCTCGCCGGTCGTGAACCGGCGCAAAAAATTCAACTGACTGTCGACGGCGTGCAGATGCGCTGGCTCAGCGAAGGCGCGCTTGAAGTGCGCCCTCCTGAAGCTCTGGACAACGGCAGCGACTTGCTGCTGTCGTCCGGCATCCATGGCAACGAAACCGCGCCGATCGAATTGCTCGACCGCCTGTTGCATGGCATTGCCCGCGGGGAGATCAAACCCCGCACCCGTATTCTGTTCCTGTTCGGTAATACCGAGGCCATGCGCCGCGGTGAGCGTTACCTCGAGCTGGACGTCAACCGGCTGTTCAATGGCCGGCATGAACAAAACATCGGCCCCGAAGCCATGCGCGCCGCCGAGCTTGAGCAATTGGCCCGCAGCTTTTTCAGCCTGCCTGGCCGTTCGCGCCTGCATTACGACCTGCATACCGCGATTCGTGGTTCGAAAATCGAACAGTTCGCGTTGTACCCGTGGAAAGAAGACCGACAGCATTCGCGCCGTGAGCTGGAGCGCCTGAACGCGGCTGGCATGCAGGCGGTGCTGTTGCAGAACAAAACCTCGATTACCTTCACCGCGTTTACCTACGAGCAACTCGGCGCCGAGGCGTTCACCCTGGAGTTGGGCAAGGCCCGGCCGTTCGGGCAGAACGACGGTGTGGACGTGTCGCGCCTGGAAGCGCGTCTGAAGCAGATCATCGAGGGCAACGAGCCTGAGACCGGTAGCCTCGACGGCCTGCAACTCTTCGCCGTTGCGCGAGAAGTGATCAAGCACAGCGACGCCTTCCTGATGCACCTGCCCGCAGATGTGGAAAACTTTTCGGAATTGGAAAGGGGCTACCTGCTGGCCGAAGACGTGGCCAAGACCCGTTGGGTGATCGAGGAGGAGGGCGCCCGCATTATCTTTCCCAACCCAAAGGTGAAGAACGGCTTGCGCGCCGGGATATTGATCGTGCCCACCACGGATGCCGGCCTGGCCTGAGAGCCAAGTCTGGCTCAGTCCAATGTGGGAGCTGGCTTGCCTGCGATAACATCACCTGGGTATCACTGATACACCCAGGTGTCTGCATCGCAGGCAAGCCAGCTCCCACACTGGTTTGCGGTGAGGCTTGGATTTAGACCGCTACCGCACGCGGCTCGCTACGACGGATCGCGCGTACCTTGTGCAGGGTATCGGCGCAGGTGCGCGCCGCTTCCTGGCCCTTGTGCACGAAGTGCTCGTAGAAAAACGTGGTGTGCTCGCTGCCGGCATGGAAGTGGTGCGGCGTCAGGGACACCGAGAACACCGGCACTTCAGTTTCCAGCTGCACCTGCATCAGGCCGCTGACTACCGATTGCGCGACGAATTCGTGACGGTAGATGCCACCGTCCACCACCAGCGCGGCAGCGACGATGCCGGCGTAACGGCCGGTCTTGGCCAGCAACTTGGCGTGCAGGGGCATTTCAAAGGCGCCGCCGACTTCGAAGAAGTCGATGTCCGATTCCTGATAACCCTGGGCGATCATTTCGGCGAGGAAGCCTTTGCGCGATTGGTCGACAATATCCTTGTGCCAGCAGGCCTGGATAAACGCGACGCGCTCGCCGTGATGGTTTTTGCTTTTGCTGTCGATTGCGGTGGGTTGCATGTTCTGACTCCTGTTTAAGAAAAAAACAGGGCGTTATGAATCGAATGGGATTTAAGGGTACGCATGCGCAAACAAGCGCGCGGCCCTTAGGTGCCAATCCCGTTCTCTCTTCATCCGGACTATGACCGTCGGCCCCGGGATCACACCGGGTCTGCTGACCTCGTCGCCGTCCTGCCTGAGCAGTTCGAGGCGCCAAGCGCTCGCGGGCTATGCACATTGCGTGCAATTACCGCCGGTGGGGAATTGCACCCCGCCCTGAGAACGTTGCCACCAGAACCCTGGCGGCGCAGAGTTTTTAACATGGTTTTTCGAAAACTGCACGGCTGCCGTCTCGATAACTTATATCGGTTTGATTGGTTGGTATTCGAATGAATGCAATAGGGGCTTGATATTCCGTGGCTTTGCCCGCAGTAATCACACACAAAAGGACTTATCCACTCCGTTAGAGGCCCCCTTCATGACCGTGATCGACCTGCGCAGCGACACCGTGACCCAACCTACCCCCGGCATGCTCGACGCAATGGCCAGCGCCGTCAGCGGCGATGATGTCTACGGCGAAGACCCCAGCGTCAACCGCCTGGAGGCCGAGTTGGCCAAGCGCCTGGGCTTTGCCGCGGCGCTGTTCGTGCCCACCGGTACCATGAGCAACCTGCTGGCGTTGATGGCTCACTGTGAGCGCGGCGAGGAATACATCGTCGGCCAGCAGGCTCACACCTACAAATACGAAGGCGGCGGTGCGGCGGTGCTGGGGTCGATCCAGCCGCAACCCCTGGAAGTTCAAGCTGATGGCTCCCTTGATCTGAACCAAGTGCTTGCCGCCATCAAGCCCGACGACTTCCACTTCGCCCGCACACGCCTGCTGGCGCTGGAAAACACCATGCAGGGCAAAGTGCTGCCGCTGGATTACCTGGCCAAGGCCCGTGCATTTACCCACGAGCACGGCTTGGCCCTGCACCTGGATGGCGCCCGCCTTTACAACGCGGCAGTCAAGCTGGGGGTGGATGCGCGAGAAATCGCCCAGCATTTCGATTCGGTGTCGGTGTGCCTGTCCAAGGGCCTCGGTGCGCCGGTCGGCTCGGTGCTGTGTGGCTCGACGGCGCTGATCGCCAAGGCTCGGCGCTTGCGCAAGATGGTCGGCGGCGGCATGCGCCAGGCGGGCTCCCTGGCGGCGGCGGGGTTGTATGCTCTGGATCATCAGGTGCAGCGCCTGGCTGACGACCATGCCAACGCGCAATGGCTGGGCGATGAGTTACGCAAGGCCGGCTACAGCGTCGAGCCGGTGCAGACCAATATGGTGTATGTGCAGGTAGGTGATCAGGCGCAGGCGCTGAAGGCCTTTGCGGCCGAGCGTGGGGTCAAGTTGACCGCCGCGCCGCGCCTGCGCATGGTCACCCATCTGGATGTGAGCCGGGCGCAGATCGAGCAAGTGGTGCAGACATTCGTCGCGTTTTCGCAGAAATGACAGTGCAGGCCGTCTAATTGACTGTTTCTATCACATAAACACGCTGTACCACCGGCAAAGGGCCGATATAATGCGGCCCTTTGCCGTCGCTCCGTCTGATGATGTTGCGCACTGGCCTTTGGCCGCAGCCTCCGTGGAAGAACCTAATGAAAAGCGCAGAAATCCGTGAAGCCTTCCTTCGCTTCTTCGAAGAGCAAGGCCACACCCGTGTAGCCTCCAGCTCCTTGATCCCAGGCAATGACCCAACCCTGCTGTTCACTAACGCGGGGATGAACCAGTTCAAGGACTGTTTCCTGGGCCAGGAAAAGCGCGCCTACACCCGCGCTACCAGCAGCCAGAAGTGCGTACGCGCCGGCGGCAAGAACAGTGACCTGGAAAACGTCGGCTACACCGCCCGTCACCACACCTTTTTCGAGATGCTGGGTAACTTCAGCTTCGGCGACTATTTCAAGAAAGACGCGATCACGTTCGCCTGGACCTTCCTCACCGGCGTGCTGAAGCTGCCCAAGGAAAAACTCTGGGTCACCGTGTACGCGACGGACGATGAAGCGTATGACATCTGGACCCAGGAAATCGGTGTACCTGCCGAGCGCATGATCCGTATCGGTGACAACAAAGGCGCGCCCTACGCGTCCGATAACTTCTGGACCATGGGCGATACCGGCCCGTGCGGCCCGTGCACCGAGATTTTCTACGATCACGGCGACGATATCTGGGGTGGCCCGCCAGGCTCGCCGGAAGAAGACGGCGACCGCTACATCGAGATCTGGAACAACGTGTTCATGCAGTTCAACCGCACCGCCGATGGCGTGTTGCATCCGCTGCCGGCACCGTCGGTAGACACCGGCATGGGCCTGGAGCGGATCAGTGCGGTGATGCAGCACGTTCACTCCAACTACGAAATCGACCTGTTCACCAACCTGCTGAGCGCCTCGGCGGCAGCTATTGGTTGCGCCAATGAAGGCCAGTCTTCGCTCAAGGTGGTGTCGGACCACATCCGTTCCTGCGGTTTCCTGATCGCAGACGGCGTGCTGCCGTCCAACGAAGGTCGTGGCTACGTGCTGCGTCGCATCATCCGTCGCGCGTGCCGCCACGGTAACAAGCTGGGCGCTACCGGCAGCTTTTTCTACAAGATCGTGGCCGCGCTGGTTGCCGAGATGGGCGATGCCTTCCCGGAACTCAAGCAACAGCAAAGCAACATCGAGCGGGTGCTCAAGGCTGAAGAAGAGCAGTTCTCCAAGACCCTGGAGCACGGCCTGAAGATTCTGGAACAGGACCTGGCTGAGCTCAAAGGCACCGTGGTGCCGGGTGATGTGGTGTTCAAGTTGTACGACACCTATGGTTTCCCGATGGACCTGACTGCCGACATCGCCCGCGAGCGTGAGTTGACCGTCGACGAAGCCGGTTTCGAGCGTGAGATGGAAGCCCAGCGCGTGCGGGCCCGTTCGGCCAGCTCCTTTGGCCTGGACTACAACACCCTGGTCAAGGTTGACGTACCGACCGAGTTCACCGGCTACAAGGCGACTGCGGGCTCGGCCAAGATCGTCGCCATCTATAAAGACGGTAAGTCGGTCGACGTGTTGAGCGAGGGTGAAGAGGCGGTTGTGGTGCTGGACCAGACGCCGTTTTATGCCGAGTCGGGTGGCCAGATTGGCGATTGCGGTTTCCTGAGCTCGACATCCGGTCGTTTTGACGTGCGCGACACCACCAAGACCGGCGGTGCGTTCCTGCATCACGGTGTGCTGGTGCTGGGCAACTTGACTGTGGGCGCACCGGTAGACACCCAGGTCGATGCCGATGTAAGGCATGCCACGGCGTTGAACCACTCGGCCACGCACTTGCTGCACGCCGCGCTGCGCCAGGTCCTGGGCGAGCACGTGCAGCAAAAAGGTTCGTTGGTGGACAGCCAGCGCCTGCGTTTTGACTTCAGCCACTTTGAAGCGATCAAGCCTGAGCAGATCAAGGCCCTGGAAGACATCGTCAACGCCGAGATTCGCAAGAACACCCCGGTTGAAACTGAAGAAACCGATATCGAGACCGCCAGGAACAAAGGCGCCATGGCGCTGTTTGGCGAGAAGTACGGCGACGAAGTTCGCGTACTGAGTATGGGCGGCAGCTTCTCGGTAGAACTCTGTGGTGGCATCCACGCCAACCGCACCGGCGATATCGGCCTGCTGAAGATCATCAGCGAAGGTGGTGTGGCCTCGGGCGTACGTCGTATTGAGGCGGTGACTGGTGCTGCGGCCCTGGCTTACCTCAATGCAGCCGAAGAACAACTCAAGGAAGCGGCCGGCCTGGTCAAGGGCAGCCGCGACAACCTGATCGACAAGCTGTCCGCCGTTCTGGAGCGCAACCGTGCGCTGGAAAAACAGCTGGAGCAGTTGCAGGCCAAAGCGGCGAGCGCTGCGGGCGATGACCTGTCGGCCGCGGCGGTTGACGTCAAGGACGTAAAAGTCCTGGCGGCGCGCCTGGACGGCCAGGATGGCAAGGCGCTGTTGGCCTTGGTCGATCAGTTGAAGAACAAGCTCGGCCGCGCAGTGATCCTGCTCGGCAGTGTCCATGAGGATAAGGTCGTTCTGGTTGCGGGTGTAACCAAGGACCTGACTGGCCAACTCAAAGCCGGTGATTTGATGAAGCAAGCCGCTGCGACAGTGGGCGGCAAGGGCGGTGGTCGTCCGGACATGGCGCAAGGCGGTGGTGTCGATGCCGCAGCGCTGGACGCGGCCCTGGCCTTGACCGTGCCATTTGTCGAGGCAGGTATTTAAAGCACTGTTAACCGGCCCGTGGTCTAGTCACGGGCTTGTTCAGTGCAGGTGGATTGGATATTAGGCGCCCCTTTACGGGCTGAGGCGGCTTGGAAATGGCTTTGATCGTACAGAAATTTGGAGGCACCTCGGTTGGTTCTGTCGAAAGAATCGAGCAGGTCGCCGACAAGGTTAAGAAGTTCCGCGATGCTGGTGATGACCTGGTAGTGGTGCTGTCGGCCATGAGTGGCGAGACCAATCGCCTGATCGATCTGGCCAAAGCCATCAGCGGTGATCAACAGCCGCTGCCGCGTGAGCTGGATGTGATCGTCTCCACGGGCGAGCAGGTGACCATTGCGCTGTTGGCCATGGCGCTGAACAAGCGTGGCGTGCCAGCGGTGTCCTACACTGGTAGCCAAGTGCGCATTCTTACAGACAGCGCACATACCAAGGCGCGGATCCTGCAAATTGATGATCAGAAAATTCGTACTGATCTGAAAGCAGGGCGCGTGGTAGTTGTAGCGGGTTTCCAGGGTGTGGATGAGCACGGCAACATCACCACGCTGGGTCGTGGCGGTTCGGACACCACCGGTGTGGCCCTGGCGGCAGCGCTCAAGGCGGACGAATGCCAGATCTATACCGATGTGGATGGCGTCTACACCACTGACCCACGCGTCGTGCCCGTGGCCCAGCGGCTGGACAAGATCACCTTTGAAGAAATGCTGGAAATGGCCAGCCTTGGTTCCAAGGTGTTGCAGATTCGTGCGGTGGAGTTCGCCGGCAAGTACAACGTTCCGCTGCGCGTATTGCACAGCTTCAAGGAGGGTCCGGGCACCCTCATTACTATTGATGAAGAGGAATCCATGGAACAGCCGATCATTTCCGGCATCGCTTTCAATCGCGATGAAGCCAAGCTGACGATCCGTGGCGTGCCAGACACCCCGGGCGTGGCTTTCAAGATTCTGGGCCCTGTCAGCGATGCGAATGTTGAAGTCGACATGATCGTGCAGAACGTTTCGCACGATAACACCACCGATTTCACCTTTACCGTGCACCGCAACGAATACGATGCAGCATTGAAAATCCTGCAGAACACAGCGAGCGAGATTGGCGCCCGTGAAGTGGTCGGCGATACCAAGATTGCCAAGGTGTCGATCGTAGGGGTGGGCATGCGTTCCCATGCTGGCGTTGCCAGCCGTATGTTCGGGGCCCTGGCCAAAGAAGGTATCAACATCCAGATGATTTCCACCTCGGAAATCAAAGTCTCGGTAGTGCTCGAAGAGAAGTACCTGGAACTGGCTGTACGCGCGCTGCATACGGCTTTTGAGTTGGATGCTCCGGCCCGACAGGGCGAGTGATGCGTTGCCAGGAAGGCGCGGTTTACCGCGCCTTTCATTTTTTGTGGGGTACATGGTCTTTTGCATGGGCTCGACAATACTTAGCGAGTAGGGCTACGACCTTTTGGTTGTAGGTCGAATGCTTTTTTTTTGCAGACTGTTGTTCCTGAACTGAAATGCGTGAGGTGAAAGGTATGCTGATTCTGACTCGTCGTTGCGCAGAAAGCCTGATTATCGGTGATGGCGAAATCACCGTGACGGT
Organism: Pseudomonas sp. KT_2_4; assembly: GCF_041410225.1. Taxonomy (NCBI): domain Bacteria; kingdom Pseudomonadati; phylum Pseudomonadota; class Gammaproteobacteria; order Pseudomonadales; family Pseudomonadaceae; genus Pseudomonas; species Pseudomonas sp. KT_2_4. Next base: position 2,352,718 of record NZ_CP166962.1, on the reverse strand, counting down.
GCTCGGCGTTAAAGGCAATCAAGTACGTATTGGGGTTAATGCTCCGAAAGAGGTGGCGGTCCACCGCGAGGAAATCTACCTGCGGATCAAGAAAGAGAAGGACGAAGAACCAAGCCTTTAATTTTTATCGTTTTTTATGTTTGCAAACGGGGAGGAACGTGGTTAATATACGCCCCGTGTTGCGGAGAGCTGGCCGAGTGGCCGAAGGCGCTCCCCTGCTAAGGGAGTACACCTCAAAAGGGTGTCGGGGGTTCGAATCCCCCGTTCTCCGCCATTATTTGCTTAGTACGTTGCAATCTGGTTTTTTCGGTAAGTTGTTGAAAATACTCGAAAAAATAGCTTTACATAGAGATTGAACGGCCTATAATGCGCGGCAACAAATGCACTCGTAGCTCAGCTGGATAGAGTACTCGGCTACGAACCGAGCGGTCACAGGTTCGAATCCTGTCGAGTGCACCATTTAAGAGTTAGTTGCAGTGATGCAGGTAGCTTGGCTTCAACCAGTTGTGATCTGGTCTAAAAACACAATCTGCACTCGTAGCTCAGCTGGATAGAGTACTCGGCTACGAACCGAGCGGTCACAGGTTCGAATCCTGTCGAGTGCACCATACAAACAAAAAGCCCGCCTAGTGCGGGCTTTTTGCCGTCTCGGGTTTGTGTGGGTTTTATCCGGCGTCCTCCTTTTTCTCCCTCCTCATGTGTTTTCCCATGCGTCTGCGTCGTCGCAGTTCATAGATGCAGCCAATACTGAGCTTTGGCGTGCAAGCGCTTGTTCTTTCCAGTTTTTTAACGTTTAAAACGTCCGGGCGGTGTATCATGCGCCCGTCAGCCCCGCCGGGGCTTGTGGAATACCTCCATGGACTTACCCAGTAGTTACTCAGTACCCCGTTTTACCAATCATGAATTGACTGATTGATCCTTCCGGCGTGCCCCGCTGCTGGGAGTGGAGTTCGCCTATGACCGAAGTAGAAGTAAAGAAAACACAAGAAAGCCTGCAGGATCGTCTGGCTCAAGTTATCGAGCTGCTGCAGCGCCAGCGAGTGGTCGAAGACCTCACGCACCGCCAGGAAGGTCCGAACCACGACCGCGTCGAAAACCTGGTTCACCGGCAAAACCTCGTCGAGTTGCAACGCAAGCTCGATGACCTGCACTCCGCCGACGTCGCCTATATTCTTGAAGCCTTGCCGCTGGATGACCGACTGACCCTGTGGCAGTTGGTGAAGGCTGATCGTGACGGTGACATCCTTCTGGAAGTATCGGACTCGGTGCGTGAAACGCTCATCGCCGACATGGATGACCACGAACTCCTGGCTGCCGCCAAGGAGATGGATGCGGACGAGCTTGCTGACCTGGCACCTGAGCTGCCCCGTGATGTTGTCCATGAGTTGATGGAAGCGCTCGACACGCAGCAGCGTGAGCGTGTGCGTTCCGCGCTGTCGTACGACGAGGATCAGGTCGGCGCCCTGATGGACTTCGAGATGGTCACCATCCGCGAAGACGTCAGCCTGGAAGTGGTGTTGCGTTACCTGCGCCGTCTCAAAGAGTTGCCCGGCCACACCGACAAATTGTTTGTGGTCGACTATGAGGGGATCCTCAAGGGCGTTTTGCCGATCAAGCGCCTGCTGGTCAATGATCCGGAGAAGAAAGTTGCTGACCTGATGGCCAGCGATACCGTGAGCTTCCATCCGGACGAAGATGCCTACGACGCGGCCCAGGCATTCGAGCGTTACGACTTGATCTCGGCTCCGGTGGTGGATAAGAACGGCAAGTTGATCGGTCGTCTGACCATCGATGAAATCGTCGACTTGATCCGTGAAGAAAGTGAAACCGAAGTCCTCAACATGGCGGGTTTGCGTGAAGAGGAGGATATTTTCGCGTCGGTCTGGCGTTCACTGCATAACCGCTGGGCCTGGCTGGCTATCAATCTGATTACCGCGTTTATCGCTTCTCGCGTGATCGGGTTGTTTGAGGGTTCCATCGAGAAGCTGGTGGCCTTGGCGGCGTTGATGCCGATTGTGGCGGGTATTGGCGGTAACTCCGGGAACCAGACCATCACCATGATCGTGCGCGCCATGGCGCTGGATCAGGTCAGTACTGCCAATTCCTCACGGCTGCTGCGTAAGGAACTGGCGGTAGGCCTCATAAACGGATTGGTGTGGGGCGGTGTGATTGGCGTGGTGGCTTACTTGCTCTACGGCAGTTGGTCCCTGGGCGTGGTAATGACTGCGGCCATGACCCTTAACCTGTTGCTGGCGGCCTTGATGGGGGTATTGATTCCCATGACCCTGGCGCGTCTAGGTCGCGATCCTGCCATGGGTGCCAGTGTGATGATCACGGCCATGACTGACAGTGGTGGTTTCTTCATCTTCCTGGGCCTGGCAACGATCTTCCTGCTCTGACCCTTCCAGCGGGGGCAAATCTGCCCTCGCTTTGCTTCTTATTCCCAAACTCCAGGCAAAAAAAAGCCAGCACATCGCTGGCTTCGGCTTTCAGGTGTCAATCAATTGGCTTCTGCGGCCGCCTCCACGTCATGCGCGATAAGCGAGACGAGAGCATTTTGCTGGCGGTGGGAGAGCTGACGAAAACGCTGCAGCAGTTCGCGTTCGTGCAGTGACAGCTCGGGGCTGTCCAGGCGCATGCTCAACTCTTCACCCAAGGCACCTTCCTGAATAAGGCTTTGTTCCAGGCGTGCGATGATTTCGGAGTTCATGCTGCGGTGATGATTGCGAGCCACCTCGGCAATGCGTTCCCGCATTCCGTCTGGCAGACGTACGACGAATTTGTCAGCCGTACGGCTGGAATAAATTGCCTGTTTCAATGGGCGCATATATTTAACCGGTTAGTTCAGGGGAGCGGTTTCTGGAATTGGCCGCAAGATGAGTGTTAAGACAAGGCTCACGACCAAAGTTCAACCCGAATTGCAAAGAGGCCGCATCATGCCTCAGATTTGACATTTCATTGGCGTCAATTCTGTGACAAATATTGAACCGCCTACAGGCTTTATGCCAGTACTGATTTACGTTTTTGCGGACTGGTTAGAAAAAATCCTGCGACTGCAGCGAAGCTCGTCAATCTTCGCCCAAGCCTGCACGGCATCCGGGTTGAAGGGCGCCCGTCCTATAGCGATATGGCCTTTTGCCCTCAAGCTTAAGGTTAGTAGCTGTTCGCCTATTTACGAGTATCAGGCGACATAAGGTAGGGGAGGGAGATGGGGAAGGGGGTTAGCGCAGGAGCGGATCGAATTTGATTCGGCGACCCTTGATTAGCGTCAGTACCAGTAGGCTGCCCAGCACGGCGCTGGCGACGAAGGCTAGGGTTTGAGTTTGTTGTGATGTAGCTCCCAGGCCTAGCGCAACAGATAGGAGCGTCAGGCACAGAAACAACCAGGCAGATTTCGACATGAATAGTGTTCTCAGAAAACCCAATGCTCGGCCGCTGGCGCTGATTGTGTATCTTGGGTCAGGCGGATGGGAGACTGGGGGTTTGCAGTCATCAGTGCCAACTGAGGTCGCTGTTGCAGATGGTGGGGAATGGCTTGGCTGATTTGCGCGCCGTCTTCAGTACTGGTCGGCTGAAAATGAAACGTCACCACCGTAGCCAGTGCCACAGCGTTCAGTGCTAGTAGAAGGGCGCTGTTCATCATCATAGTCTCCACGGTGCCTGGAACGATTGGTTTTGTGTTTATGACTTTGCAGATGTCGTGCCAATCTATTATTCCAATAAAAACAAGGAGTTAAGATTGTTTTTTGAGGGCGCTGGGTTGCAGTTTGCAATGATGGCATATTGGCGTAGTGCAATTTGCACGATGAGGGTGAAAGTCTTGGCATGCTGAATGAGGCTATGAACGTACGCGCAAGGATTGGCCTACAGTCAAAATGCCAACGGACGACATGACAAAACCAGCCTCGGCCGTTAAGATGCACGCCGTCTGTCGCTAGCCCTTCAGGGTAAGCGTGGCATTTGTCCCAGTAGCTCAATTGGATAGAGCATCCCCCTCCTAAGGGGAAGGTTGGCCGTTCGAACCGGCCCTGGGACACCATCTTTGTAAAGCTTTCCCCTCCTGGTATTCGTCGGTCTCAACAACAGTCATCCTCGTTCCTCGCCTGTGCGGGATCCAGCCGCGCTTCTTTCGGTTGAGATCCAGATGCATTTGTGTGGGTGGGAATAATTCACGTCCCTAGGTTGTGCGCTCCTTCTATATAGAAGAGGCGGTGGGGCACCCTGGTTTTTATAGGCGAGTAAGTGTTTCGCTTTTTTTAAGATAAGGGGGTTGACGTTCATGGCGATCCCTGTAGAATTCGCCTCCCGCTTACGAGAGATCGCAAGCGCAAGTGGTTGAAGTTGTTGAAGAAATCTTCGAAAACTTCTGAAAATAACCACTTGACAGCAAATGAGGCTGCTGTAGAATGCGCGCCTCGGTTGAGACGAAAGATCTTAACCAACCGCTCTTTAACAACTGAATCAAGCAATTCGTGTGGGTGCTTGTGGGGTCAGACTGATAGTCAACAAGATTATCAGCATCACAAGTTACTCCGCGAGAAATCAAAGATGTAACCAACGATTGCTGAGCCAAGTTTAGGGTTTCTTAAAAACCCAAAGATGTTTGAACTGAAGAGTTTGATCATGGCTCAGATTGAACGCTGGCGGCAGGCCTAACACATGCAAGTCGAGCGGTAGAGAGAAGCTTGCTTCTCTTGAGAGCGGCGGACGGGTGAGTAATGCCTAGGAATCTGCCTGGTAGTGGGGGATAACGTTCGGAAACGGACGCTAATACCGCATACGTCCTACGGGAGAAAGCAGGGGACCTTCGGGCCTTGCGCTATCAGATGAGCCTAGGTCGGATTAGCTAGTTGGTGAGGTAATGGCTCACCAAGGCGACGATCCGTAACTGGTCTGAGAGGATGATCAGTCACACTGGAACTGAGACACGGTCCAGACTCCTACGGGAGGCAGCAGTGGGGAATATTGGACAATGGGCGAAAGCCTGATCCAGCCATGCCGCGTGTGTGAAGAAGGTCTTCGGATTGTAAAGCACTTTAAGTTGGGAGGAAGGGTTGTAGATTAATACTCTGCAATTTTGACGTTACCGACAGAATAAGCACCGGCTAACTCTGTGCCAGCAGCCGCGGTAATACAGAGGGTGCAAGCGTTAATCGGAATTACTGGGCGTAAAGCGCGCGTAGGTGGTTTGTTAAGTTGGATGTGAAATCCCCGGGCTCAACCTGGGAACTGCATTCAAAACTGACTGACTAGAGTATGGTAGAGGGTGGTGGAATTTCCTGTGTAGCGGTGAAATGCGTAGATATAGGAAGGAACACCAGTGGCGAAGGCGACCACCTGGACTAATACTGACACTGAGGTGCGAAAGCGTGGGGAGCAAACAGGATTAGATACCCTGGTAGTCCACGCCGTAAACGATGTCAACTAGCCGTTGGAAGCCTTGAGCTTTTAGTGGCGCAGCTAACGCATTAAGTTGACCGCCTGGGGAGTACGGCCGCAAGGTTAAAACTCAAATGAATTGACGGGGGCCCGCACAAGCGGTGGAGCATGTGGTTTAATTCGAAGCAACGCGAAGAACCTTACCAGGCCTTGACATCCAATGAACTTTCTAGAGATAGATTGGTGCCTTCGGGAACATTGAGACAGGTGCTGCATGGCTGTCGTCAGCTCGTGTCGTGAGATGTTGGGTTAAGTCCCGTAACGAGCGCAACCCTTGTCCTTAGTTACCAGCACGTTATGGTGGGCACTCTAAGGAGACTGCCGGTGACAAACCGGAGGAAGGTGGGGATGACGTCAAGTCATCATGGCCCTTACGGCCTGGGCTACACACGTGCTACAATGGTCGGTACAGAGGGTTGCCAAGCCGCGAGGTGGAGCTAATCCCATAAAACCGATCGTAGTCCGGATCGCAGTCTGCAACTCGACTGCGTGAAGTCGGAATCGCTAGTAATCGCGAATCAGAATGTCGCGGTGAATACGTTCCCGGGCCTTGTACACACCGCCCGTCACACCATGGGAGTGGGTTGCACCAGAAGTAGCTAGTCTAACCTTCGGGAGGACGGTTACCACGGTGTGATTCATGACTGGGGTGAAGTCGTAACAAGGTAGCCGTAGGGGAACCTGCGGCTGGATCACCTCCTTAATCGACGACATCAGCTGCTCCATAAGTTCCCACACGAATTGCTTGATTCATTGAAGAAGACGATAGAAGCAGCTTTAAGCTCCAAGCTGATAGCTCTTAGCTAATCAGTTACGCGCTCGAAATTGGGTCTGTAGCTCAGTTGGTTAGAGCGCACCCCTGATAAGGGTGAGGTCGGCAGTTCGAATCTGCCCAGACCCACCAATTTTGTTATGGGGCCATAGCTCAGCTGGGAGAGCGCCTGCCTTGCACGCAGGAGGTCAACGGTTCGATCCCGTTTGGCTCCACCATTAACTGCTTCTGCTGTTAGAGTTTAGAAATGAATATTCTGAAGCGAATATTGATTTCTAGTCTTTGATTAGATCGTTCTTTAAAAATTTGGGTATGTGATAGAAAGATAGACTGAACGTTACTTTCACTGGTAACGGATCAGGCTAAGGTAAAATTTGTGAGTTCTCTTAATTGAGAAATTCGAATTTTCGGCGAATGTCGTCTTCACAGTATAACCAGATTGCTTGGGGTTATATGGTCAAGTGAAGAAGCGCATACGGTGGATGCCTTGGCAGTCAGAGGCGATGAAAGACGTGGTAGCCTGCGAAAAGCTTCGGGGAGTCGGCAAACAGACTTTGATCCGGAGATGTCTGAATGGGGGAACCCAGCCATCATAAGATGGTTATCTTGTACTGAATACATAGGTGCAAGAGGCGAACCAGGGGAACTGAAACATCTAAGTACCCTGAGGAAAAGAAATCAACCGAGATTCCCTTAGTAGTGGCGAGCGAACGGGGACTAGCCCTTAAGTGGCTTTGAGATTAGCGGAACGCTCTGGAAAGTGCGGCCATAGTGGGTGATAGCCCTGTACGCGAAAATCTCTTAGTCATGAAATCGAGTAGGACGGAGCACGAGAAACTTTGTCTGAATATGGGGGGACCATCCTCCAAGGCTAAATACTACTGACTGACCGATAGTGAACTAGTACCGTGAGGGAAAGGCGAAAAGAACCCCGGAGAGGGGAGTGAAATAGATCCTGAAACCGTATGCGTACAAGCAGTGGGAGCCCACTTTGTTGGGTGACTGCGTACCTTTTGTATAATGGGTCAGCGACTTATTTTCAGTGGCGAGCTTAACCGAATAGGGGAGGCGTAGCGAAAGCGAGTCTTAATAGGGCGTCTAGTCGCTGGGAATAGACCCGAAACCGGGCGATCTATCCATGGGCAGGTTGAAGGTTGGGTAACACTAACTGGAGGACCGAACCGACTACCGTTGAAAAGTTAGCGGATGACCTGTGGATCGGAGTGAAAGGCTAATCAAGCTCGGAGATAGCTGGTTCTCCTCGAAAGCTATTTAGGTAGCGCCTCATGTATCACTGTAGGGGGTAGAGCACTGTTTCGGCTAGGGGGTCATCCCGACTTACCAAACCGATGCAAACTCCGAATACCTACAAGTGCCGAGCATGGGAGACACACGGCGGGTGCTAACGTCCGTCGTGAAAAGGGAAACAACCCAGACCGTCAGCTAAGGTCCCAAAGTTATGGTTAAGTGGGAAACGATGTGGGAAGGCTTAGACAGCTAGGAGGTTGGCTTAGAAGCAGCCACCCTTTAAAGAAAGCGTAATAGCTCACTAGTCGAGTCGGCCTGCGCGGAAGATGTAACGGGGCTCAAACCATACACCGAAGCTACGGGTATCACGTAAGTGATGCGGTAGAGGAGCGTTCTGTAAGCCTGTGAAGGTGAGTTGAGAAGCTTGCTGGAGGTATCAGAAGTGCGAATGCTGACATGAGTAACGATAATGGGTGTGAAAAACACCCACGCCGAAAGACCAAGGTTTCCTGCGCAACGTTAATCGACGCAGGGTTAGTCGGTCCCTAAGGCGAGGCTGAAAAGCGTAGTCGATGGAAAACAGGTTAATATTCCTGTACTTCTGGTTATTGCGATGGAGGGACGGAGAAGGCTAGGCCAGCTTGGCGTTGGTTGTCCAAGTTTAAGGTGGTAGGCTGGAATCTTAGGTAAATCCGGGATTCTAAGGCCGAGAGCTGATGACGAGTTACCTTTTAGGTAACGAAGTGGTTGATGCCATGCTTCCAAGAAAAGCTTCTAAGCTTCAGGTAACCAGGAACCGTACCCCAAACCGACACAGGTGGTTGGGTAGAGAATACCAAGGCGCTTGAGAGAACTCGGGTGAAGGAACTAGGCAAAATGGCACCGTAACTTCGGGAGAAGGTGCGCCGGTGAGGGTGAAGGACTTGCTCCGTAAGCTCATGCCGGTCGAAGATACCAGGCCGCTGCGACTGTTTATTAAAAACACAGCACTCTGCAAACACGAAAGTGGACGTATAGGGTGTGACGCCTGCCCGGTGCCGGAAGGTTAATTGATGGGGTTAGCTAACGCGAAGCTCTTGATCGAAGCCCCGGTAAACGGCGGCCGTAACTATAACGGTCCTAAGGTAGCGAAATTCCTTGTCGGGTAAGTTCCGACCTGCACGAATGGCGTAACGATGGCGGCGCTGTCTCCACCCGAGACTCAGTGAAATTGAAATCGCTGTGAAGATGCAGTGTATCCGCGGCTAGACGGAAAGACCCCGTGAACCTTTACTATAGCTTTGCACTGGACTTTGAATTTGCTTGTGTAGGATAGGTGGGAGGCTTTGAAGCGTGGACGCCAGTCTGCGTGGAGCCATCCTTGAAATACCACCCTGGCAACTTTGAGGTTCTAACTCAGGTCCGTTATCCGGATCGAGGACAGTGTATGGTGGGTAGTTTGACTGGGGCGGTCTCCTCCTAAAGAGTAACGGAGGAGTACGAAGGTGCGCTCAGACCGGTCGGAAATCGGTCGTAGAGTATAAAGGCAAAAGCGCGCTTGACTGCGAGACAGACACGTCGAGCAGGTACGAAAGTAGGTCTTAGTGATCCGGTGGTTCTGTATGGAAGGGCCATCGCTCAACGGATAAAAGGTACTCCGGGGATAACAGGCTGATACCGCCCAAGAGTTCATATCGACGGCGGTGTTTGGCACCTCGATGTCGGCTCATCACATCCTGGGGCTGAAGCCGGTCCCAAGGGTATGGCTGTTCGCCATTTAAAGTGGTACGCGAGCTGGGTTTAGAACGTCGTGAGACAGTTCGGTCCCTATCTGCCGTGGACGTTTGAGATTTGAGAGGGGCTGCTCCTAGTACGAGAGGACCGGAGTGGACGAACCTCTGGTGTTCCGGTTGTCACGCCAGTGGCATTGCCGGGTAGCTATGTTCGGAATAGATAACCGCTGAAAGCATCTAAGCGGGAAACTAGCCTCAAGATGAGATCTCACTGGAACCTTGAGTTCCCTGAAGGGCCGTCGAAGACTACGACGTTGATAGGTTGGGTGTGTAAGCGCTGTGAGGCGTTGAGCTAACCAATACTAATTGCCCGTGAGGCTTGACCATATAACACCCAAGCAATTTGCGAACTCGAGAGAGACCAGATTGCGGTGTGTGAAGACGCAATGAACCGAAAGTTCGACGCTCACAAAACACCGAAAACTATCACATACCCAATTTGCTGAAGCGAGGCCAACTGGCCACGACTCAGTACCCGAATTTCTTGACGACCATAGAGCATTGGAACCACCTGATCCCATCCCGAACTCAGCAGTGAAACGATGCATCGCCGATGGTAGTGTGGGGTTTCCCCATGTGAGAGTAGGTCATCGTCAAGATTAAATTCCGAAACCCCAATTGCGAAAGCAGTTGGGGTTTTGTTTTGGGCGCTCGAAAAGAACGCCAACTTCCAAAGCCTGCCCAGCGTTCCATTGACGCCTTTTGTACAGATACCCCAATACCAGTCGAACCTTGCGTGTTATCAAGGTTCACAGGTGGTGCGCCGTGTATTTATCTCCACGGTTATGTACCTCACAGACACCCACGTATCGTCTGAGCTGTGAAACAAAATAATCCCCGGAAACAGACCCTACCGTCTGTCCGGACTCAACCGCCCCGGACTATCATGCTGATAGCCCTACCCCTCACCGCAAGGAGCCGCTCGGAACGCCGATGCGCCAGATCTGGAAATCTTTTCGAGCCCTTTATTTCGCCTCTTTGATGATGCTGATCGGCTCCGGCCTGCTTAGTACTTATCTGGCTTTGCGTCTGGCAGCAGACAACGTCGACAGCCTGTGGGTGGGTGCGCTGATGGCTGCCAACTATTTTGGCTTGGTGCTGGGCGGCAAGCTCGGGCACCGCTTGATTGCCCGGGTCGGGCATATTCGTGCCTACGCTACCTGCGCCGGGATCGTCGGCGCAGCAGTGCTGGGTCACGGTTTGATTGATTGGCTGCCAGCCTGGATTGTGCTGCGGATGATCGTGGGCCTGGGGATGATGTGCCAGTACATGGTCATCGAGAGTTGGCTCAATGAGCAGGCAGACGCCAAGCAGCGCGGCGTAGTGTTCAGCGGTTACATGATTGCGTCCTACCTTGGGTTGGTGCTGGGCCAATTGATCCTGGTCATGCACCCCCATCTCGGGCTTGAACTGTTGATGCTCGTGGCGCTGTGCTTTGCGCTGTGCCTGGTCCCTGTGGCGATGACCCGACGCATTCACCCGGCCCCACTGCACCCGGCTCCGATGGAGCCGCGCTTCTTTATCAAGCGCGTGCCGCAATCGCTCAGCACCGTGTTGGGCGCTGGGTTGATCGTCGGTTCGTTCTACGGCTTGGCGCCGCTCTACGCCTCTCAGCAGGGCCTGACGACTGAGCAAGTCGGCTTGTTCATGGGTAGCTGCATTTTTGCTGGATTGGTCGTGCAGTGGCCACTGGGCTGGTTGTCGGACCGCTATGACCGCGCGCTGCTGATCCGCTGCTTTGCCTTGTGCCTGGCGATAACGGCCTTACCGTTGGCCATCATGACGCAGGTACCGCTGGAGGTGTTGTTCGTGGCGGGCTTCTTCTGTTCGCTGGTGCAGTTCTGCCTTTACCCCTTGGCGGTGGCCTTTTCCAACGACCATGTGGAAGGCGATCGCCGGGTGTCACTGACGGCCATGTTGCTCGTTACCTACGGGATCGGCGCCAGCGTGGGGCCGCTGTTGGCCGGTGTGGTGATGAAGCTATTCGGCAGCCAGATGCTCTACGCGTTTTTCAGCCTGTGTGCGCTGATCCTGGTGTGGCGCATTCGACCCAAGGCGGTAACCAACCTGCATCAGGTCGACGACGCACCACTGCATCACGTGGCGATGCCCGACAGCATGTCCAGTTCGCCTTTGGTGGCTGCCCTTGACCCGCGGGTGGATGAGCAGGTGGTGCAGGAGCAGATGCAAGTCACTGTTCCTGACCCAGAGCCCGTCCCTGATACCGAGGAGCCAACGAGCGAAGAACCGCACGAGCCACCAGACCCGGACGAACATCCCCATGACTTAAGCAGGGCGCGCCCCTGAACGAAAAAACGGGCAGATCCCATCAGGATCTGCCCGTTTTTTTATCTCAGCGTCTAACGCTTAAAGATCGTCGTCTTTATCGAAGCGCCGAGCTTCTCGCTGCAATTGGTAGACAAAGCGTTCCACTTGTCGCTGCACCAAACCACTCATGTTGTGAAAGCGCACGCCGGCAAAGGTGGTGTTGATCTTGTCTTCGAAGTGCAGGTAGCGCAGTTCCACGGAAGTGGTCATGCTGCCGAAGGGCAGGGCAGCAATAAAGCGATCATAGACCTGGCCCAACTGCAGACGTTCGGAGATATCGCCTTCAAAGCGCAATTTGCAGCCGGTTGCCGAGATATCCAGCAGCTTACCGCTGATAGGTGCCTTGAGCTTCTCGCCACCCAACTGAATGTCCACCAGCTGCGCAAGCTTGAGTGCGGCGCGGAAGGCATTGCGTCGTTGATGGTAAACCACTTCGCCGGGCAGGCTGCCGCTATAGATGCGGTGGCCGCCTTTTTCGCTGATGGTCAAGGTGCCGTTGCTTTCCCAGGCAACCCGCACGCCCTCATGGAAACCTTCGATACGGAAGGCTTCGCCATTCTCAAGATAGCGTTCACCGTCACGGGGAATCATTTCGTCCAGTACCAGCGTCTTGCTGTCGCGGTCAATGTCCACCAGGTAGCTCTGGAACCGCTGGCTGCGTTCGTGGAAAGTGATGATCAGCGGGTCATGGCTTTCTTGCAGCATCCGCAACGTGCTGGCGATTTCCAGAGGCGTGGTGAGCACCTTGGGTGGCTGCGGTGCATCTTCCGCATTAAGGGCGTTGAACACGGTTCTTCCATCTCCAGGCAAAATACGACTACACGCAAGAACCGGCATTTTGCCAGTATGTAGCGCGCCTTGGATAGGTCGCGCTGTAAACCGGTGTCAGGCTTGGCTGCGGGTGCTTGGCTTGACCAGGCGTGAGGTGGAGCCTTGGGCGTTATACAGGGCCGGAGGCTCTCCGCCGTGCAGTATGCGCAGCTGATTGGCGGTCGTGGCTTGCTGAAGCTGGATCGACTGACCGTTGAGCAGGTTGGCTTCCTGGCACTGTGCGAGCAAATGATTGAGTTCTTTGCTCTGTGCCAGCAGTTGATCGCCGACTGAAGAGTGGCTGGCCAGTTGTGCCAGGCCATCGTGGTCGGCAGGCAGGCCCAGGCTGATCAGAATCTCGCTGCGCTTCTTGCCGTGCTGTTCGAGCAAGACAATCAGCGACTGTTTGCGCGCCAGGATTTCTTCCAGCAAGGGCATATCCCGGCCGTACAAGGCCAGGGATTCTTCCTTGAGCAGCTCGAGCAATTGTTGCGTCGGCGCCAGATCATCAATGATCAGTTGGAGCAAATGTTCGTCGTGGTGCATGGCTGGCCTTGGGTTTTAAGCGTCCAAAAGCCCTGCGCAGGCCTTTGCCTAGCGCTCGGCTTCGAAGTTGAGCAGCTTGCTGGCTACACGGTTGCTGTCGACTTTATAGCTGCCATCGGCGATAGCCTGTTTCAACTCGGCCACGCGGGCTTTATTGACGACGGGTTGATCGCGCAGCGAGTCAGTGACCTTTTGCAACTGTTGAGCCTCATTGCTCAGGTGTACCGATTCCCCACTCTGGCTGGCGGCGGCCTGCTCTGCTTTGGCAGGCAAGGGCTGCGGCTTGGCTTCTACGCTGTCCTTGGCACCGCCGGTGCGCGTATTGCCGGGCAAGGCCGGGGTGTTATTCAAACGACTGAAATCAATGACCATGTTGAAAAACCTCTGGGTATTTGGACGCTTGCCATGTTTTCGGCCATACCCGGGCAAACTTTAGGCTCGATTGACAATAAACCTGTTCGGCTCAATATCCAGCACACAGTGTAGGAAAAGCTGGCATTTGATTCCAGTCATCTATAGCGCCACCTCGACTTGGCCTGGCGCCGTGACCCGCGCCTTGATCACGCGATTGGAGTTGAGGTTCTTGACACGGATCTGTTCGCTCATGCCGCCGTTGGACAACGCCTCGCCCGGCATCCTGACGTTCAGGCCGCCACTGCTGGCGGAAATCACCACTTGGTCACCCTTGCGAATCACCTCCGCCTGTTCCAGATGAACCAGTGTGAGGACTTGGTCAGTGACCACGGGGCGGGTGAGTTTTTGCCCGACGGCCTGGTCCAGTGACGTCAGGTAGCCCTGGTTGATCAAGCTGATGTCCCTCTCGCGCAGCGCCACATCGTCGTAGCCGATGATGCCGGTGCGCTTCAATGGCCGCGCCACTACCACTACGTCGCGAAACAGCTTGACCTGCGCCGGCACAAATACCGTCCAGGGCGAGGCGCCCTCACAGCGCACCTTCACGGTCACACGGCCGATAGGCTGGGCGGGGCTTTCCAGGGTGGCTGTCAATTCCTTGTCGCACATTGGCATGCGCAAACGTGGGTCCAACTGGTTGACCTGAATTTCATAACGCCCCGGCGTCTGGGTGGTCGCCAGATAATCTTCTACAGTGAACTCAAGAAAGCCTTGGGTGACGCCGATAAGTAGATCAGGCAGGGTAACGTTGTCGGCGCGGGCCGTGACGCCCAGGCCCGAGACAAGCAGCGCCAGCGCGGCGCAGAGCAGTCTGCGGTAGCGTGAGCGGCCAGGGTGTCGGGAAACTGTCGTTTTAATATCCATACTCAGTAAATAGCAAAGCTCGTGCCGTTTAGTGTTGGGTACGCGTCGTACCCCTAGGATTTAGGAGTCTGGGCATGGCAGGTGTAATGGATTCAGTAAACCAGCGCACACAGCTGGTAGGGCAGAATCGCCTGGAGTTGTTGCTTTTCCGCCTGGATGGCAATCAGTTGTATGGCATCAACGTGTTTAAAGTGCGTGAAGTGCTGCAATGTCCCAAGTTGACGATCATGCCCAAGTCCAGTCCGGTGGTGTGTGGCGTGGCCAACATCCGGGGCGCGACCATTCCGATTCTTGACCTGGCCATGGCCACGGGGGCCGCGGGTTTGCAAGACCGCCAGAACCCTTTCGTGATCATCACCGAGTACAACACCAAGACCCAGGGTTTCCTGGTGCGCTCGGTGGAGCGCATCGTCAATATGAACTGGGAAGAGATCCATCCGCCGCCCAAGGGCACGGGGCGCGATCACTACCTGACGGCGGTGACGCGGGTCGATAACCAGTTGGTGGAAATCATCGACGTGGAGAAGATCCTCGCCGAAGTGGCCCCCACCTCGGAAACCATCTCCGTCGGAGTGGTGGATGCCGAAACGGCACACAAGGCGGTTTCGCTGCGCGTGTTGACCGTGGACGACTCTTCGGTGGCGCGCAAGCAGGTCACGCGTTGCCTGCAAACCGTCGGGGTGGAGGTGGTGGCCCTCAATGACGGACGCCAAGCCCTGGATTACCTGCGCAAGCTGGCGGACGAAGGCAAGAAGCCCGAAGAAGAATTCTTGATGATGATCTCTGACATCGAGATGCCGGAAATGGATGGCTATACGCTCACGGCCGAGATACGTAACGATCCACGCATGCAAAAATTGCATATCATCCTGCATACTTCGTTGTCGGGGGTATTCAATCAGGCAATGGTCAAGAAGGTCGGTGCGGATGACTTTCTGGCCAAATTCCGTCCTGATGACCTCGCATCCCGGGTAGTCGACCGGATCAAGGCAGCAGATCACGGCTAGGGGATGTCCCCCGGCGGTCACACGATTTAAGAGGCGGCATCATTGTCTACGGGTAATTTGGATTTCGAACAGTTCCGGGTCTTCCTGGAAAAAGCCTGTGGCATATTGCTCGGTGAAAACAAGCAGTACCTGGTATCCAGCCGTCTCAACAAGCTGATGGAACAGCAGGGCATCAAGTCCCTGGGTGAGTTGGTCCAGCGGATCCAGGGGCAGCCGCGCAGTGGGCTCAAGGAAATGGTGGTCGATGCCATGACCACCAACGAAACCTTATGGTTTCGCGATACCTATCCCTTTGAAGTGCTCAAGAACAAAGTGTTGCCCGAAGCCATCAAGGCCAGCCCGGGCCAGCGCCTGCGTATCTGGTCGGCGGCCTGTTCTTCGGGGCAGGAGCCGTACTCGATCTCGATGTCCATCGATGAGTTCGAGCGGACCAACATGGGCCAGTTGAAAGCCGGTGCGCAAATTGTGGCCACGGACCTGTCCGGCACCATGCTCACCAACTGCAAGACCGGTGAGTACGACAGCCTGGCCCTGGGCCGAGGTTTGTCCCAGGAACGCCTGCAACGCTACTTCGACCCCAAAGGGGCAGGGCGTTGGGCGATCAAGGCGCCGATCAAGAACCGCGTCGAATTTCGCTCTTTCAACCTGCTCGACAGCTACGCCAGCCTGGGCAAGTTCGACATGGTGTTCTGCCGCAACGTGCTGATCTATTTCTCGGCTGAAGTGAAGAAGGACATCCTGTTGCGCATCCACGGCACGCTCAAGCGCGGAGGTTATCTGTTCCTCGGTGCTTCCGAGGCGCTCAATGGGCTGCCGGATCACTTCCAGATGGTGCAATGCAGCCCGGGGATCATCTACCAGGCCAAGTAGCCTGGGGTATGCAATAAAACTGTGGGAGCCGGGCTTGCCCGCGATGGCGTTGTGTCAGTCGATGAATTGGTCGGCAGGTACTCCGCCATCGCAGGCAAGCCAGCTCCCACATTTTTTTCTCGGCAAGCTGGCGTAAAGCGGCAACTGCCCATTGCCGCTTTAATGGCGCTACGCGGAAATCGCTTGCCGCTTTTCTGGCATAGCCGCCGTCGACTCCCCTCCAAACCCTTGATATAGGGGCTCCCGCAAGATTGGCATGCACCTTGCTATAACCCTGCTAACGAACAGCAGGTCAGCCTAAAGGTTTCCGCCATGAGCATCAGCTTCGATAAAGCGCTCGGTATCCACGAACAAGCCCTGGGCTTCCGCGCCCAGCGTGCCGAAGTCCTGGCCAACAATATTGCCAACGCCGACACCCCGAACTACAAGGCTCGGGACCTGGACTTCTCCGCCGTGCTCGCCGCACAGCAGGACAAGACCAAGAACGGCACCTTCGCCTTGAACATGACCAACAGCCGTCATATCGAAGCGCAAGGCCTGAGCAAGGGTGACGAGTCACTGCTGTATCGCACGCCGATGCAGCCGTCGATCGACCAGAACACCGTCGACGCCCAGCTGGAGCAATCGAACTACGCCGAAAACTCGGTGAACTTCCAGGCCAGCTTCACCCTGCTCAACAGCAAATTCAAAGGGCTGATGTCAGCCCTGCGTGGAGAGTAAGCCATGTCTCTGTCCAGTGTTTTCAATATTGCCGGCAGTGGCATGAGCGCGCAGACCACGCGTTTGAACACCGTCGCCAGTAACATCGCCAACGCCGAGACTGTCTCGTCGAGCATTGACCAGACGTATCGCGCCCGCCATCCGGTGTTTGCCACCATGTTCCAGGGTGGTCAGGCAAACGGCAGCGATTCGTTGTTCCAGAACCAGGACGCCGCCGGCTCAGGCGTGCAGGTGTTGGGCGTGGTCGAAGACCAGAGCAACCTGGAGGCCCGTTACGAGCCCAACCATCCGTCCGCGAACGAAAAGGGTTACGTCTACTACCCCAACGTCAACGTGGTCGAGGAAATGGCTGACATGATCTCCGCCAGTCGCTCGTTCCAGACCAACGCGGAAATGATGAACACCGCCAAAACCATGATGCAGAAGGTTCTGACCCTGGGTCAGTGATAAGGGGCGCCAAATAATGGCCATCGTTGATACGTCTAACAACACGGCGGTTCAGGACCTTTTCAATTCCAAGGTCAAGACCGCGACGAATAACAGCAGCGTCAGTGACGCTTCCAAGACGGCGACGGGCAACCAGTCGCTGGGCAAGGATGCTTTCCTGCAACTGCTCGTCACTCAACTGAAAAACCAGAACCCGCTGTCGCCTCAGGACAACGGCGCGTTCGTCGCGCAGCTTGCCCAGTTCAGCAGCCTGGAAGGCATCAACACCCTGAATGACTCGGTGAACAACATCTCCAGCAACTTCAGCTCCTCGCAGGCGCTGCAGGCTTCGTCGCTGGTGGGGCGTTCGATCATCATCCAGACCGACAAGGCCATGGTGGATACCAGCAAGAGCATGACCGGTTCGGTGGCAGTGACCTCGGCGGTGGGCAATGTCTCCGTCAAGATCACCGACAAAGACGGCAATGTGGTGCGCACCGTTGACATGGGCGCCCAGAGTGCCGGCACCCAAAGCTTTATCTGGGACGGCAAGAACGACAAGGGCGAGGTCGCCCCAGCTGGCACCTACACCTTCAACGCCACCACCAAGAACGACAAAGGCGACGCAGTGGCCTTGGCCACTTCGCTGCCCGCCACGGTCACCAGTGTGACCCTGAGCAAGACTGGCGGCGAAATGCTGCTCAACCTTGCGGGCGGCATGGGCAGCGTCAAACTGTCGCAAATTCAGACTATCGGTACATAGAGCCGGCTAAATACGGCAGAAGGAGAGAAACATGTCTTTTAATATCGGCCTTAGCGGCCTCTATGCGGCCAACAAACAACTGGACGTGACCGGCAACAACATCGCCAACGTCGCGACCACTGGCTTCAAGTCATCCCGTGCGGAATTCGCCGATATCTACGCGGCTTCCAAGCTGGGCACCGGCCAGAACAGCATCGGCAACGGTGTGAACCTGGCGGCGGTGTCCCAGCAGTTCACCCAGGGCGATGTCAACGGTAGCGGCGGCATCCTCGACATGGCGATTCAGGGCGGTGGCTTCTTCGTGCAGAAGGGCAGCGACGGTTCGCTGGAGTACACCCGTAGTGGTGCGTTCCGTGCGGACAAGGACGGCTACATCACCAACAACACCGGCACTTCGCGCCTGCAAGGATATGCCGCGGACGATAATGGCAAGATCACCAAGGGCGGCTTGGTCGATCTGCAACTGAACCTGGCGAATCTGCCGCCCAAGGCATCCACCAAGGTCGACTCCACCAGTAACCTGAATTCCTCGGAGCCGGTGATTGACCAGGCGGCCAAGCCGTTTGACCCGACCAAGACCGAGACCTTCACCACCCAATACAGCACCACCTTGTACGACTCTCAGGGGAACGCGCACCCGATGGTGCAGTACCTGGTGAAAACCGACGGCAACAAGTGGAATGCCTATACCCTGATTGACGGTCGCAACCCTGATGGTTCGGCCCCGACTGGCACCCCTTCGACGCCACCCGTGCCGTCGACATTGACCTTCGATGGCGCTGGCAATCTGACTACTGTCGTCACCAATGGTGTGTCCGACAAGACCCTGACCGTTGCCGGGTGGGTTCCAGGCAAGGTGACTGACGGCGTGTGGAAGGCTAACGGTGCGGATGCCAACCCGGGCGGCATCGCCATCAACATGGCCAACATTACCCAGTACAACTCGGCTACCTACCGTAACCCTCCGGTCACCGACGGCTATGCCACCGGCCAGATCACCGGCCTGAAAATCGACGGCAGCGGCGTCCTGTTCGCCACCTTCAGCAACCAGCAGAGCAAGGCCATCGGCCAGATCTCCCTGGCCAGCTTCAACAACGAGCAGGGCCTGCAGCCAGCCGGTGCGACCACCTGGAAAGAGACCTTCGCCTCGGGCCAGCCGGGTTATGACAACCCGCAAGCCGGCACCCTGGGTTCGATCGTGGCCAACTCCCTGGAGAACTCCAACGTCAACCTGACCAACGAACTGGTGGACCTGATCAAGGCCCAGAGCAACTACCAGGCGAACGCCAAGACCATCTCCACCCAAAGCACCATCATGCAGACCATCATTCAGATGACCTGATACCCCTGCTCAAAAAATACCTGCACACAAAAAGGCCCCTCAATCGAGGGGCTTTTTTGTGCGCGCGCGTTGCTAGTTTACCGCCTGTTTCATCTCGCCTTGCTGCTGGAACGCCCAACGCCCCTTGCGCCACGCACGGGACACGGGCGCATGTCGCCCATGGACCATCGGGAGAGTGGCATGGCGATCTACAAGCAGTGGGAAGGGATGCCAGCAGGCAGCCATTGGTTTGTTCTGAATAACTACAGCGCCGGTCTATACAGACGCAAAAGTCAGTCGGATGAACCCGGGGGAGGCAAGTCCTCTGATGCAGAATCAGTGAGGCAACTGCTCAATGAGTTGAGAGATGCCGAGAAAACATCCAAGAGCCAAACCGTCCAGGACCTTCGTGACAAGTTGAACGAGAAGCGCGAAGAACTGGGTGATGAAAAGTTCAAGGAGATCATGCAGGAGTTGATGGAGAAGGCAGACGTCTCCTGGCTGGAGATGCTGCGGCGCCTGATGAAAGAATGGTTTCCGGAAACGGACGATACATCACCCACACCTTCGCCGCCTTCTCCTGGCCCGTCGCCAGGTGGGGGCGGTGGGGGCGGTGGTGGCAGGCCAAGCCCCGGTAATTTTGGGCCCAGCGAGCCCATGAGTAATCTGCCGATTACGGAAGGCTCCAAGCACTTCAACTACAAGCCTGATCAAAGTAACCCAGGAAAAAAACCGGACAACATCTGGAGTGGATTCAGCCAGGGCCCCGATGGCAATTGCGTCACGGTTTCAGCGATAAAGGGCGCAATGATGAAGTTTGGTCAGAAACCCACTGACGTGTTCAAGGAGGTAAAAGAGACGGCAGACGGTTATCACGTGAAGATGCGCGACGGCTTCGAACTTAATCTATCCAAGGATGAATTAAAGCAGGCGGCCAGGTATGCGCAGTTCAAGGGTGACAATCCGGGCATGCTGACCGATGCCAACTTCATGTTTGCAGCGAGCGCCAAGCGGGCACAGATGGAAGGGAATGGCCTGGACGACAACCCTAGCCAATCAAAAAGAAGCTTCGCCCATGCGATGCAAAGTTTGAACAACGGCGAAATGCCCCGCGAAGCATTGGATCGTCTGGGTTTGAAAGGGCTTTACAGGCAGTCCTCAAGCAGTGAGCTGGCGAGCGGCAAGCTCGGCGTCGTGGCCTACGATCGCCATTCGATGGTGGTCATCGACGGGCGCGTGGAGTTGTGGGGGCGCCGAGGTGGCGCGCCAAAGCAGGGTATTGCGTACGCGTTTCTCTAAGGCAGTCAGCAAAAAGCCCGATAAACCCTATGCAGTCGGGGTCTATCGGGCTTTTTCAATCCAGGGGGACAATATCCCTGGACTGGCTCAGCTTATTGGCAAGCTTCGCAATCCGGCTCGTCAATCGCGCAGGCTTTTGGCACCGGTGCTGGGCCGGCGGGTGCTGCGAGTACCGAGTCATCACCGTGGTTGCCGCTGGACACTGCGTTCAGCTTGCCGGTGTTGATGGTCGACTTCTCGGTGCTGGTCGCAGCCAGGGCACGGAGGTAGTAAGTGGTTTTCAGGCCACGGTACCACGCCATGCGGTAGGTCACGTCCAGCTTCTTGCCCGAGGCGCCGGCGATGTACAGGTTCAGGGACTGGGCCTGGTCGATCCACTTCTGACGACGGCTGGCGGCGTCAACGATCCACTTGGTGTCCACTTCGAAAGCGGTCGCGTAGAGCTCTTTGAGTTCTTGCGGGATGCGTTCGATCTGCTGCACGGAACCGTCGTAGTACTTCAGGTCGTTGATCATGACCGAGTCCCACAGGCCACGGGCCTTCAGGTCGCGAACCAGGTACGGGTTGATCACGGTGAATTCGCCCGACAGGTTCGATTTCACATACAGGTTCTGGTAGGTCGGTTCGATCGACTGCGACACGCCAGTGATGTTGGCGATGGTGGCGGTCGGTGCGATGGCCATGATGTTGGAGTTACGAATACCTTTCTGCACACGGGCACGTACCGGCGCCCAGTCCAGGGTTTCGTTCAGGTCAACGTCGATGTACTTCTGGCCACGGGCTTCGATCAGGATCTGTTGCGAATCCAGCGGCAGGATGCCCTTGGACCACAGCGAACCCTGGAACGTCTCGTAGGCGCCACGCTCGTCGGCCAGGTCGCAGGAAGCCTGGATCGCGTAGTAGCTGACCGCTTCCATGGACTTGTCGGCGAATTCGACCGCAGCGTCGGAACCGTAAGGGATGTGCTGCAGGTACAAGGCGTCCTGGAAGCCCATGATGCCCAAGCCAACCGGACGGTGCTTGAAGTTGGAGTTCTGCGCCTGTGGCACCGAGTAGTAGTTGATGTCGATCACGTTATCGAGCATGCGTACGGCGGTGTTGACGGTGCGTGCAAGCTTTACGGTGTCCAGCTTGCCGTTGACGATGTGGTTCGGCAGGTTGATCGAGCCCAGGTTGCAAACGGCGATCTCGTCCTTGTTGGTGTTCAAGGTGATCTCGGTGCACAGGTTCGAGCTGTGGACCACGCCCACGTGCTGCTGCGGGCTGCGCAGGTTGCATGGGTCCTTGAAGGTCAACCATGGGTGGCCGGTTTCGAACAGCATGGACAGCATTTTGCGCCACAGGTCTTTGGCCTGGATGGTCTTGAACAGCTTGACCTTGCCTGGGTACTCGGTGAGGGCTTCGTAGTACTCGTAGCGCTCTTCGAAGGCTTTGCCGGTCAGGTCGTGCAGGTCCGGCACTTCGGATGGCGAGAACAGTGTCCACTTGCCGTCATCGAAGACGCGCTTCATGAACAGGTCAGGGATCCAGTTGGCGGTGTTCATGTCGTGGGTACGACGACGGTCATCACCGGTGTTCTTGCGCAGCTCGATGAACTCTTCAATGTCCATGTGCCAGGTTTCCAGGTAGGCACATACAGCGCCTTTGCGCTTGCCACCCTGGTTCACGGCGACGGCGGTGTCGTTCACCACTTTCAGGAACGGTACGACGCCCTGGGACTTGCCGTTGGTGCCCTTGATGTACGAACCCAGTGCGCGCACCGGTGTCCAGTCGTTGCCCAGGCCGCCGGCGAATTTGGACAACATGGCGTTGTCGTGGATCGCGTGGTAGATGCCCGACAGGTCATCCGGCACGGTGGTCAGGTAGCAGCTCGACAGCTGAGGACGCAGGGTACCGGCGTTGAACAGGGTCGGAGTCGACGACATGTAGTCGAAGGACGACAGCAGGTTGTAGAACTCGATCGCGCGGTCTTCCTTGTTCTTCTCTTCGATCGCCAGGCCCATGGCCACGCGCATGAAGAACACTTGCGGCAGTTCGAAGCGGATACCGTCCTTGTGGATGAAGTAACGGTCGTACAGGGTTTGCAGGCCCAGGTAGGTGAACTGCTGGTCACGCTCGTGGTTGATTGCCTTGCCGAGTTTTTCCAGGTCGAAGGTGGCCAGGATCGGGTTCAGCAATTCGAATTCGATACCTTTGGCGATATAGGCCGGCAGGGCCTTGGCGTACAGGTCGGCCATCTCGTGATGAGTGGCGCTGTCGGCGACTTTCAGGAAGCCCAGGCCTTCGGCGCGCAGGGTGTCCATCAGCAGGCGCGCGGTCACGAACGAGTAGTTCGGCTCGCGTTCAACCAGGGTACGGGCGGTCATCACCAGGGCGGTGTTGACGTCGGTCAGGGCGACGCCGTCGTACAGGTTCTTCAGGGTTTCGCGCTGGATCAGGTCACCGTCGACTTCTTCCAGGCCTTCGCAGGCCTCGGTGATGATGGTGTTCAGGCGGCCCAGGTCCAGCGGTGCGAAGCTGCCGTCGGCCAGGGTGATGCGGATCGACGGGTGCGCTTGTACGGCGGCTTCTTCGGCCGGGGAACGTACGGCACGTTCCTTGGCGCGCGAATCACGGTAGATCACGTAGTCGCGGGCCACTTTCTGCTCGCCGGCACGCATCAGGGCCAGTTCGACCTGGTCCTGGATTTCTTCGATGTGGATAGTGCCGCCCGATGGCATGCGACGCTTGAAGGTCGCGGTGACCTGTTCGGTCAGACGGGCAACGGTGTCGTGGATGCGCGACGAAGCGGCAGCGGTGCCGCCTTCAACTGCAAGAAACGCTTTGGTGATGGCGACGGTGATTTTGTCATCGGTATAAGGAACGACAGTGCCGTTACGCTTGATCACACGCAGTTGGCCAGGTGCAGTGGCGGACAGATCCAGATTCGAATCAGCGGCCTGCGGCACGGAGCCCTGCGGGTTCTCGCGAGTTGTGTCGGTTTGCATGAGGGGGTGTCTCCACATTCTATATTTATTTGGGCACCATCACGGTGCCCACCGTTCCGTCCTGAAGCACTTACAGCAGGCCTGGGCCTGGCATAACAACTTCGGGACAGGAGGAAGGGAGCTCATCGCGCCGCTTCCATGCCGAAGTCTTTGGTTCGGGGCCGGGGAGCCCTTAGCCGTATTCCTGGTGGGTGACAGTGGCCCCATTCAAGCCCTGCAACACCCGTACCGTTTTCTGCCAATCGGGCTGGAAAACGGTTGCCATCCGCGTGCGCGGTTTGGGCTTTCAAAAAATGCGTTGGTTCAACCAAGCACGAGCAAGAAAGCGCTTGAGTTTCTTGTCTGATCTGTGTTTGGTCTTTTCGCTGAAAACCCTACATGTAGGGTTTTTTTAGCGCCGAGGTACAAGATAATGCGTTTTCGGGGGCTTAGCAACGCACTACCTGTGGATAACGCTGTGGGTAAAATGTGTATGAATCATGGAACACCCGTGTAGGCCGCATTACTACTGGATTACACCGTTTGTCACCGAATATTCCCGGCTAGAAACTGCCGGCGGGAATTTTGAGGGCGCGAACCCTACCACAAAAAATCGCCATGACCGAATGGATTTCGCGGCTTGTGTTCAAGGGCCGTTGCATGGCTACAATCGGCCTTTGTTATGCCTTCAAAACATGACAAACAGGCTATGCCTGCGGAAGATCAATAGGTGGGAGCTGGCTTGCCTGCGATGGCGGTGTATCGGCCACCAACAGGCGCGCTGACCCACCCTCATCGCAGGCAAGCCAGCTCCACACCGACCGTATTTCACATTCGATTGTGTCGGCCAGAAGAACTTCTTATAAAAACGAGGACAATGCATGGAGCAAGAAGCCTGGCAGATACTGATCGTCGAGGACGACGAGCGACTCGCCGAGTTGACCCGTGAGTACCTGGAAAGCAACGGCCTGCGTGTGTCGGTGGAAAGCGATGGTGCCAAGGCCACGGCGCGCATCATCGCCGAACAGCCCGACCTGGTGATCCTCGACCTGATGCTGCCCGGCGAAGACGGCCTGAGCATCTGCCGCAAGGTGCGCGAGCGTTATGACGGCGTGATCCTGATGCTCACCGCGCGCACCGACGACATGGACCAGGTGCAGGGCTTGGACATGGGCGCCGACGATTATGTGTGCAAACCCGTGCGCCCGCGTTTGTTGCTGGCACGTATCCAGGCGCTCCTGCGCCGCAGCGAACCGGTGTTGCCCGTTGCAGTGGAAAACCAGCGCCGCCTCCAGTTTGGTCCGTTGGTGGTGGACAATGCCTTGCGCGAAGCCTGGTTGCATGAGGGCAGCATCGAACTGACCAGCGCTGAATTCGACCTGTTGTGGCTGCTGGTTGCAAACGCCGGACGCATTCTGTCCCGCGAAGAAATCTTCATCGCTCTGCGCGGTATTGGTTATGACGGCCAGGATCGCTCCATTGATGTGCGTATCTCGCGCATTCGGCCAAAGATCGGCGACGATCCGGTCCACCCACGCCTGATCAAGACCATTCGCAGCAAAGGCTACCTGTTCGTCCCCGAAGCTGCTGCCGATATGCCG
This sequence comes from Pseudomonas sp. KT_2_4, assembly GCF_041410225.1. Taxonomy (NCBI): domain Bacteria; kingdom Pseudomonadati; phylum Pseudomonadota; class Gammaproteobacteria; order Pseudomonadales; family Pseudomonadaceae; genus Pseudomonas; species Pseudomonas sp. KT_2_4. Next base: position 2,327,552 of record NZ_CP166962.1, on the reverse strand, counting down.
CTGTGAACTCGATCTTCCTGCGCATCTACGGCGGCATGTGCGCGGCGCTGATCCTGGTGGCGTTGCTCGGCGCCCTGGCACTGCACCTGCTTAATGACGTGCGCAGCGGCCAGTACCGTGAGCGCCTGGCCCACGGCACTTTTGCGTTGATGGGCGATAACCTGCAGCCCATGAGCGCCATTGAACGACAGCGCGCCTTGGCGGTGTGGGAGCGTTTGCTCGGTATTCCGCTGGAGCTGCGCACGTTCACCGATGCGCAATTGGACCTGGGCCAGCGCAACCGCCTGCAACGCGGCCAGGTCCTGGTGGAACAGACCGGGCCTCATGCGGCGCGGGTGCTGCGGTTGGTCAGCGAGCAAGAGCAATTGGTGCTTACCGGCGAAGTGCAGCAGATCAGCGAGCAATTGGCCCGCGCAACCATTTACCTGCTGGCCGACGAACTGGTGCGCTTCTCGGTGGCCGAACAGCCCCAGCGCCTGGCCGACATCAAGCACGCCAAGGGTTTTGGTTTTGAAATGCACTTGACGGCCCTTGACCAGGCCGACATGGACGAGGACCAGCGTCGTCGCGTGGCGGAGGGCGATACGGTGATGGCGCTGGGCAAGGGCGGCGATTCGATTCGCGTGTTTGCCGGCATGGTCGGCACCCCGTGGGTGCTGGAGATCGGCCCGCTGTACCAGATGAACCCATACCCGGCGCAATGGCTGATCCTGATCACCTTGATTGGCCTGACCCTGATCGGCTTGATCGTCTATTTGCTGGTGCGTCAACTTGAGCGCCGGCTCAAAGGCCTGGAGGCGGCGGCTACGCGTATCGCCAAGGGCAACCTGGAAGTGCGCGTACCCGCTCGCGGTGCAGACTCGGTCGGGCGCCTGGCGGCAGCCTTCAATGGTATGGCCGAGCACTTGCAGCAATTGCTGGCGATTCAGCGCGAACTGGTGCGCGCGGTCTCCCACGAGCTGCGCACACCCGTCGCGCGCCTGCGTTTTGGCCTGGAGATGATCGGTGACGCCGCCACGCCCGAAGCGCGGCGCAAGTACCTGGAGGGTATGGATGGCGATATCCAGGACCTTGATGGCCTGGTGGATGAGATGCTCACTTATGCCCGCTTGGAACAGGGTGCGCCGGAACTGAATTTCCAGCGCGTGGACCTTGATGCGTTGCTCGACCAGGTGATTGGCGAATTATCGCCATTGCGCCCGCAGGTCACCGTCACCCGGGGTATTTGCCTGTCATCGGCGCATTGGGATGACGCCTGGGTCGACGCTGAACCGCGCTACCTGCACCGCGCCCTGCAAAACCTGGTGAGCAATGCCATGCGCCACGCCAAAGGCCAAGTGTTGATCAGTTATCAGGTGGGGCAGGTACGCTGCCGCATCGATGTGGAAGACGACGGCCCCGGCGTGCCGGAAAGCGCCTGGGAGCGGATCTTCACGCCGTTCCTGCGCCTGGATGACAGCCGTACCCGCGCCTCTGGCGGGCATGGCCTGGGTTTGTCGATCGTGCGGCGGATTATCTATTGGCACGGCGGGCGGGCGTCGATCAGCAAGAGCAACAACCTGGGCGGGGCGTGCTTCAGCCTGAGCTGGCCCAGGGATCAGGATAAGCCCTGACACCGCTGTCGCAGGCAAGCCAGTTCCCACAGGCGAATGCATTCCCAATGTGGGAGCCGGGCGTGCCCGCGATGGTGGTCTACCAGGCGCTGATAGCCACCAGGCTCAACAACTGCTCCCCTTGCACCACAAACTGCCCTTCCAGCTCTTTGCCATGGCCCCACTCTTGCGAAAGATCGGTCAGCAACCGCAACCGCACCCTCCCAGCCGCTGACCACTCCAGCACCTCGGCATGCTCGAAATAAAAGCGCTTGTGCACGATCGGATAGAGCGCCTTGAACAGGCTTTCCTTGACCGAAAACGTCAGCGTCACCAGCAAGGCGAGTTGCTCACGGGGCAGGGTGGCCATGCGCTGTAATTCATCGGCCGTCAGGATTTCCCCGGCCAGGCGTTCGGCCCGCTCCAGTGACAGCAGATGCTCCAGGTCCATGCCCAGCCCGCGCCATTGCGCCTTGTGCCCGACAATCGCCGCAGCGTGCCCGGTGCTGTGGGTGATGGAGCCACTGATATGCCCTGGCCAGACCGGGGCGCGGTCTTCGCCGATGGCCGGGACGCAGCGCAGATGATCGAGTCGTTGCAGCGCTTCGCGCGCGCACAGGCGCCCGGCGAGAAATTCCGCCTGGCGCTTGGCGACGGAGCGCTGGATGCTAGCCGGCGGTGGCACATCGCAGCGCTGGAAATCGCCCGGGCTCAATAAAGCCGGGTCGAATCGCGTGCTCAAAAACACCGTGCCCGGCAAAGAAACCGGCAACGGCCAATGATCATCAAGTGGGGTGCAGCAAGCGGGTAGGGGCGTCATGCGCGGTATTTTGCCGAGTTGGCGGGCCAGTGGATAGCCCGGTGCGGTTCAGCTGCGGTTCAGAGCCTGTTCAGGGGGAGTTCAGGGGCGCCTGCGTAGTCTGGACCCCACAGCCCAAACGCGTATGAGGTAACCACCATGACTGCGATCAAAAAGCTGATGTTGGCCTTGACCATGCTTGGCGCCACTGCCGGCGTGCAGGCGTCCGATGGCGCCTTTGCGGCCTTTGGCAGCGAGAAAACCAAGAAATCCAGCAACCTGATCCATCGTGTCAGCTTCGAAGACGCTGGCACTCAGGCTGCGCCGTGGGGCCAGGCCCTGGGCGCTACCCCTGCGCAACCCGACTATCGCAGCGGCTACGCGCACCTGACCGGCCACTACAATGGCATAAAACTGCGCCCCCAAGAGCTGCAGGGCCGCTATGATATCCCCCTGTCGGCTAGTTGAATTGCAGTGGAGAACCTTATGAAATTGCTGGTGGTGGAAGATGAGGCGCTGCTGCGTCATCACCTGTTTACCCGCCTGACCGACAGCGGGCATGTGGTCGAAGCCGTGGCCAATGCCGAAGAAGCCCTGTACCAGACCGGCCAATTCAACCATGACCTGGCGATCATCGACCTTGGCCTGCCCGGCATGGGCGGCCTGGACCTGATTCGCCAGTTGCGCACCCAGACCAAGACCTTCCCGATCCTGATCCTCACCGCTCGCGGCAACTGGCAGGACAAGGTTGAAGGCTTGGCGGCCGGGGCCGACGACTACGTGGTCAAGCCGTTCCAGTTCGAAGAGCTGGAGGCGCGCATGAACGCCTTGCTGCGTCGCTCCAGCGGTTTTACCCAGTCGACTATCGTTGCCGGGCCGCTGCTGCTGGACCTCAACCGCAAGCAAGCCTCCCTTGACGAGCAACCCCTGGCGCTGACCGCCTACGAGTATCGGATCCTCGAATACTTGATGCGTCATCATCAGCAAGTGGTCGCCAAAGACCGTTTGATGGAGCAACTGTACCCGGATGACGACGAGCGCGATCCAAACGTGATCGAAGTGCTGGTCGGCCGCCTGCGCCGCAAGCTGGAAGGCCCGGCCGGGTTCAAGCCAATCGATACCGTGCGTGGCCTGGGCTACCTGTTCAATGAGCGCTGCCGTTGATTCGTTCGCTACGTGTGCGCCTGATGCTGGCGGCCGCCACCCTGGCCGTGCTGTTTATGCTCGGCTTGTTGCCGGCCATGCAAGGCGCGTTCAGCCTGGCGCTGCAGGATTCCATCGAACAGCGCCTGGCGTCGGATGTGACCACCCTGATTTCCGCGGCGCGGGTCGACAATAACCGCCTGCTGATGCCGGCGCAGTTGCCCGATGAGCGTTTCAACCTCACCGACAGTCGGCTGTTGGGCTATATCTACGACCGTGAAGGCCATCTGGTATGGCGCTCGCGGGCGACCCAGGAAGAAAACATCAACTACAAACCGCGCTACGACGGGCGCGGCAACGAGTTTGCGCGCATTCGCGAGGCCAATGGCCAGGAATTTTTCGTGTATGACGTCGAGGTCCGGCTGCTGGGAGGCAAGAGCGCGGCGTTCAGCATTGTCGCCCTGCAGCCGGTACGCGAATACCAACTGACCCTCGAAGGCCTGCGCGAGAACCTCTACCTCGGGTTCGGCGCGGCCTTGCTGGTGTTGTTGACGCTGTTGTGGCTGGGCCTGACCTGGGGCCTGCAAGCCCTGCGACGCCTGAGCCATGAACTCGACCAGATCGAAGGTGGCACCCGCGAAAGCCTCAGCGAAGAACACCCCCGCGAACTGCTGCGCCTGACCGGCTCCCTGAACCGCTTGCTGCACAGCGAGCGCGAACAGCGTGCGCGCTACCGCGACTCCCTCGATGACTTGGCTCACAGCCTGAAAACGCCACTGGCGGTGTTGCAGGGCGTGAGCGAAGACATGGCCCAGCGCCCCGAAGAACGTAGCCAGGCGTGGGTGCTGCAATCGCAGATCGAACGCATGAGCCAGCAGATCGGATACCAGTTGCAGCGTGCCAGCCTGCGTAAAAGTGGCCTGGTGCGCCACCAGGTCCGCCTGGAACCGGTGGTGCAAAGCCTGTGCGATACATTGGAAAAGGTTTATCGCGACAAGCGGGTCACCGTGACCTTTGATTTGCCGCAGGCCTGCGAGGTACCCATCGAAAAGGGCGCGTTGCTCGAAATGCTCGGCAACCTGCTGGAAAACGCCTACCGCCTGTGCCTCAAGCAAGTGCGTATCAGCCTGGTGGAAAACCTCGATGGCATTGAGCTGTGTATCGAAGACGACGGCCCCGGCGTACCACCGGACCAGCGTGCACGGATCCTGCAGCGCGGCGAACGGCTCGACCGTCAGCACCCGGGGCAGGGGATCGGGCTGGCGGTGGTCAAGGACATCATCGAAAGCTATCACGCGCGGTTGACGTTGGGGGATTCAGCGCTGGGTGGGGCGGCGTTCAGGATTCACTTTCCTGCCTTGTGATCTGCACTGGCCTCATCGCAGGCAAGCCAGCTCCCACAGTTGATCGGGTTTACAAATTTTGATGTGTGAATACATTCAAGTGTGGGAGCTGGCTTGCCTGCGATGAGGCCTTCCCAGCCAATACGCCTCTAACTCTCCTGCGCTCTGTAGGCCCCCGGCGTCAGCCCCGTCCACTTCTTGAACGCCCGATGAAACGCCGACGGTTCGGAAAACCCCAACTGCTCGGCGATCTCCTGCAAAGACAAATCCGCCCGCCCCAGGTGGTAAATGGCGATATCCCGGCGTAGCTCATCCTTCAATGCCTGAAAACTCGTGCCTTCTTCGCGCAGGTGGCGGCGCAGGGTCTGTGGGCTGATGTGCAGGTGCTGGGCAACGGCTTCCAGGTCTGGCCAGGGCGTGCGGTCGCGGCTCAGCAAGCGACGCAACTGGCTGCTCAGGCTGTCGCCTTCATCCGGCCGCGACAGCAAGTCGGCAGGCGAGCGCTGCAAGAAGTGCTTGAGGGTGCGTTCGTCCTGCAACAGCGGCAGGCTCAGGTAGCGGCTGGGAAACACCAGGCTGCTGGTCGGCGCGCCGAACACCTGGGGGCAGGGGAACAGCAGGTCGTATTCACCGGCATGGGCCGGCATCGGGTAACTGAAGGTGGCCTGCTGCAGCCGGATACGCTGGCCGATCAACCAACTGCCCAGGCGATGCCAGATCACCAGCAGGCATTCACTGAGGAAGTGGTCCGGGTCCCATAGCTGTGAGTCGTCCAGGCTCAGGCGCGCCATGTCGCCTTCTTTGGTCAGTTGCCAGCGTGGGCCTTGGGGGAACAGGCTATAAAACAATAAGCCGCGCTCCAGCGCCTTCTCCAGCGTGCGGCAATGAATCAACGCATGGCACATCATGGCGAAAGTGCCACGTTTGCTGGGCCCTTCTGCAAACCCCAGGTATTCGTCATCCAACCCCAGCCAGAGCATTTGCAGCAAGCGCGTAAATTGCTCTGGAGCGATGCGGGCGCGGGGTTCGGTCAGCAGTTCCGGGGTGATGCCCACCTGCTGCAACACCCCCGAGTAGTCAAAACCGGCCCGGCGCGCACCGCCGAGAGCCGCTCGGGCGTAATGGCTGGCGATGGTACGTTCACGCATGCAAGGGCCTCATCCATGGAGGGGCGGATGGTAGCCATCACCCGGCGGGGCGACAAGGCGGATATCCGCCAAATTGTAGGACGAGACAGGATGAGTGGGCGGAAATCCGCCACCCTGTTGCATTCTCCGGAGTCGCCCGTGAACCCCAAGCCCTGATGTCTAAAGGCCTTCAGCGCGTTTAAGCAAAGTGGCACGCTGTTTGCGATAAGGATTACAGCGCAGGCTTGCTCCTACAGGCTTCGCAAACAACAAATCCCTCCAGTGCAGGAGGGTTCGCAATTCAAGTGCCGTGGGCAATGGCGGATATTTGCCACACGGGACGATTGAGGAACTTTGCAATGACGACTCGTCAGCCAATCTACAAATCCCTGTATTTCCAGGTGATCGTTGCAATCGTTATCGGTATCTTGCTCGGCCATTTCTACCCGCAGACCGGCGTGGCCCTCAAGCCACTGGGTGACGGCTTTATCAAGCTGATCAAAATGGTCATCGCCCCGATCATCTTCTGTACTGTGGTCAGCGGCATCGCCGGCATGCAAAGCATGAAGTCGGTGGGCAAGACCGGCGGCTACGCGCTGCTGTACTTCGAAATTGTTTCCACCATCGCCCTGCTGATTGGCCTGGTCGTGGTCAACGTGGTGCAGCCGGGCGCCGGCATGCACATCGACGTCGCGACCCTGGATGCTTCCAAAGTGGCGGCCTACGTCACCGCTGGTAAAGACCAGAGCATCGTCGGCTTTATCCTCAACGTCATCCCGAACACCATCGTCGGCGCCTTCGCCAACGGCGACATCCTGCAAGTGCTGATGTTCTCGGTGATCTTCGGTTTCGCCCTGCACCGCCTGGGTGCCTACGGCAAGCCGGTGCTGGACTTCATCGATCGCTTCGCCCATGTGATGTTCAACATCATCAACATGATCATGAAGCTCGCGCCAATCGGTGCCCTGGGTGCGATGGCATTCACCATCGGCGCCTACGGTGTCGGTTCCCTGGTGCAGTTGGGCCAGTTGATGATCTGCTTCTACATCACCTGCATCCTGTTCGTGGTGCTGGTGCTGGGCGCTATCTGCCGCGCTCACGGTTTCAGCGTGTTGAAGCTGATCCGCTACATCCGTGAAGAACTGCTGATCGTACTGGGCACCTCGTCGTCGGAATCCGCACTGCCGCGTATGCTGATCAAGATGGAACGCCTGGGCGCGAAGAAGTCCGTGGTCGGCCTGGTGATTCCAACCGGTTACTCCTTCAACCTCGACGGTACTTCGATCTACCTGACCATGGCGGCCGTGTTCATCGCCCAGGCGACCGACACCCACATGGACATCACCCACCAGATCACTCTGCTGCTGGTGTTGCTGCTGTCGTCCAAAGGCGCGGCTGGCGTGACCGGTTCGGGCTTCATCGTACTGGCCGCCACCCTGTCGGCTGTCGGCCACTTGCCGGTTGCCGGCCTGGCGCTGATCCTGGGTATCGACCGCTTCATGTCCGAAGCCCGTGCCCTGACCAACCTGGTGGGTAACGCAGTTGCCACCATCGTTGTGGCCAAGTGGGTCAAGGAACTGGACACCGACAAGCTGCAAAGCGAACTGGCGTCTGGCGGTACCGGTATTTCCGAAACCCGCGAGCTCGATGACCTGGGCGTGGCAGAAGGCCCGGCGCCTGTCGTCAAGTAAGTGGCTGCTGGCGTGAACTGACGCCAACGCTATCCGCAAACGCCCCGACTGGTTCGGGGCGTTTGCATTTCTGGCGGGATGCAACGGATATTTTTGGTTTACAGTGAGCGCGACAGTACTTACCGGAGGCCTGATGGACAGTGTGGATCTGAACGTCCTGCGCAGCGTGCTGCAATGGCGCCGCGCCGGGCAGCGCGTGATGTTGTACAGCGTGGTGCAAACCTGGGGCAGCGCGCCGCGCCCGCCAGGCGCAATGCTGGCCCTGCGCGGTGATGGTGTGGTGATTGGCTCGGTGTCGGGCGGTTGCATCGAGGATGACTTGATCGCGCGCCTGCAAGACGGCCGCTTGCCTGCTGACGGCCCGCCCGTGCAGTTGGTGACCTACGGCGTCACTCGCGACGAGGCGGCGCGTTTTGGCCTGCCCTGCGGCGGCACCCTGAGGCTCACCGAGGAGCGCGTGGAGGAGTGGGGTTGGGTCCAAGCGCTGCTGGCGCGTTGTGAAGATCACCAGATTGTCGCTCGCGAGCTGAACCTGGCCACCGGCGAAGTGATCTTGAGCGCCGCCAGCAAGACCGACGTGGTGAGCTTCGACGGCGAACGCTTGCGCGCCATCTATGGCCCGCGCTGGCGCCTGCTGTTGATCGGCGCCGGGCAGCTGTCGCGCTACGTAGCGGAAATGGCACGTCTGCTGGATTTCGAAGTGCTGATCTGCGACCCCCGCGAAGAGTTCGTTTACGGCTGGGAAGACCAGCATGGCCGCTTTGTGCCGGGCATGCCCGACGAAGCGGTGTTGAATATTCATACCGATGAACGCACGGCTATTGTTTGCCTGACCCACGATCCACGTCTGGATGACATGGCGTTGCTGACGGCGTTGAACTCCACGGCGTTCTATATCGGCGCCCTGGGTTCGCGGGTCAATACCCAGAAGCGTCGGGAGAACCTGGCCGCGCTGGGCCTGTCGGCGGAGGCCATTGCGCGCTTGCACGGGCCGATCGGCCTGCACATCGGCAGCCATACGCCGGCGGAAATTGCGCTATCGCTGATGGCGGAAATTGTTGCGATCAAAAACGGGGTGGCACCGATGCAGAAAAAACCGATGGCAGTGGTGGCCGAGTGACGGTGACGGCGATTGTGCTGGCGGCGGGGCAGGGCAGTCGTTTTCGTGCCGAAGCTGGAGCTGATCAAGACAAATTGCTCGCCGCGTGTGTGGGGCTGGATGGTGTTAGCCGGCCGGTCATCGAGCAGGTGTTGCGCAACTTGCCTGAGCGTGTTGTAACGCGCTGGCTAGTGACGTCGCCGGAGCGCGGGGAGGTTATCCGCCTGGCAGAGGCTTATGGCTGTCAGGTTGTACTGCTGGATTCGAGCGGTATGGGCGACAGCATTGCGGCGGCGGTCAAGGCCAGCGGTGCAGCGGATGGGTGGCTGGTGGTGTTGGGGGATATGCCGTTTATTCAGTCATCGAGTATCGAACGGGTGATTGATGCGCTGGAGGAGGGTGCCATCAGCGTCCCCGTACAGGCGGGGGAATATGGACATCCTGTGGCGTTTGACCGTGCGTTTGGCCCAGGTTTGCTGGCTTTGGTCGGCGACCGTGGGGCCAGATCGTTGTTTGCGGATGCCGCCTTGAGGGAGGTGCCTGTACTTGATCCTGGAGTCTTGTGGGATGTAGATACACCCCGGCTATTAAGTTTCAACGCAGGCTGAATGTGGGAGCGGGCTTGCTCGCGAATGCAATACATCAGTCGCCCTATTCACTGACTGACACTCCGTATTCGCGAGCAAGCCCGCTCCCACATTTGGGGCGCCACAAGGCTCAAGTTGATCGTCATAAAAAAGCCCCGCCTGATCACTCAGGCGGGGCTTTTTAGTGGCTTATGGAATCAGACGAGGGGTTTAGGCTCGTGCTCTGCTTCCTGGGCCTTGTGCTCTACCGCCTGGGCAGCGGCAGCAGCAGCTTCGGCTTCCTTGCGGCGGCGACGCACTTCACGTGGGTCATTCGGCGCACGGCCGTTTTCGGTGAGGGCGCTTGCAGGCGCAGCTTCAACCACAGGGGCGGCCACTTCGGCAACCACCGGGGCTTCAACTTCAACCACGGCCGCAGGCTCCACAACCGGCGTCGGCTCAACCACTGGAGCTGGCTCGGCGACGACTTCAGCAACCGGTGCCGGTGCTTCTTCTACCACTGGGGCAGGCGTTGGCGCTTCAACCGGTGCAGCCGGTTCGGCAGTCCACTGGAAGGCGGTCTGTTCTTCGCGAACTTCACGCACAGCCTGGGCAGCTTCTTCGACCGCCGGAGCTTCTACAGACGCTTCGACTACTGGCTGAGGCTCAACCACTGGAGCCGGTTCAACGGCAACCGCTTCAGTTTCTGGCTGTGCGTCGCGAACCGGGGCAACTTCCACTTCCGGAACCACTGGGGCTTCGACAGGGGTTGTGGCTTCAACGACTGGCGCTTCAACAACCGGCGCTTCAACCGCTGGGGTTTCGGCGGCTGGCGCTTCTACGGCAACAGTGTCTTCGACGGCAGCGGTAGCACGTTCGGCTTGCTCGTGAGCCTGGGCTTCAGCAGGGGCGCTGATGACCGAACTGGCAACGGCAGCGGTAACGGCCAAGCCGGCAGCCAGTTCGGCGCCTGTTGGCTCGTTGTTGGCAGCTTCTGCGTTCTCGCCGGTTTCTTCCGAACCTTCGATTACGTTGCCGTTGGCATCACGCTGACGCTCACGACGGTTGCTGCGACGACGCTGGCCGCGGGAGCGGCGGCGTGGACGATCGCCTTCGGCGTTGTCCTGGCCGTCTTCCTGCAACTGCTCTTCGCCGGTCAGTACTTCTTCTTCGGTGGCAGCAGCGGCTTGCTCGGCGCGTGGTTGACGCTCTTCACGTGGCGGGCGCGGTTGGCGCTCTTCGCGTGGCGCGCGTTCTTCACGCGGCTGGCGGGCCGGGCGCTCTTCGGTGCTAACGGCTGCGGCAGCGGCAGGTGCCGCGTCCAGAGGCTCGCGCAGTTCACGCACGCGTTCTTCACGCTCGCCACGTGGCTTGCGGTCTTCACGTGGAACGCGTGGGGTACGTGGGGCGCGCTCTTCACGCGGTGCACGTTCTTCACGGGCGACGGTCGGGGTGTCTTCACGGGCTTCGCGAGGCGCACGCTCTTCACGTGGTGCGCGTTCTTCACGCGGGGCACGTTCTTCGCGAGGCTTGCGCTCTTCGTCACGGCGGCCGTTGCGGTTACGGCTCTGCTGGCGACCGTTGCGACGTTCTTCGTTGCGCGCCGGGCGCTCGGTGGCAGGTTTTTCAACCACAACCGGGGCAGCAGGCTCTTCCTTGGTGGCGAACAGGCTGACCAGCGACTTCACCAGGCCCTTGAACAGGCTTGGCTCAGGCAGGGCGGCCGGCGCGGCAACCGGGGCGGCAGCTTCGGTCGGTACCGGTGCGTTGGCACGGGCCGGTGCAGTCTTCACCGCGGCTTCCTGGCGAACCAGGGTGCGGGTCGCAGCGGCTGGCTGGACTTCTTCGACTTCGGCGGCAGCCGCGGCGATTTCATAGCTGGACTGCCCGCTATGGGCTTCCGGGCTGTCGTCACGCAGGCGCTGGACTTCGAAGTGCGGCGTTTCGAGGTGATCGTTCGGCAGGATGACGATACGGGCACGGGTGCGCAGTTCGATCTTGGTGATCGAGTTGCGTTTTTCATTGAGCAGGAAGGCGGCAACCGGAATCGGCACTTGGGCGCGAACTTCGGCGGTACGGTCTTTCAGGGCTTCTTCTTCGATCAGGCGCAGGATCGCCAGGGACAGCGATTCAACGTCACGGATGATGCCGGTGCCGTTGCAACGCGGGCAGACGATGCCGCTGCTCTCGCCCAGGGATGGACGCAGGCGCTGACGGGACATTTCCAGCAGGCCGAAGCGCGAGATGCGGCCGACTTGCACGCGAGCGCGGTCAGCTTCCAGGCACTCGCGGACTTTCTCTTCCACGGCGCGCTGGTTCTTGGCAGGGGTCATGTCGATGAAGTCGATCACGATCAGGCCGCCGATGTCACGCAGGCGCAGCTGGCGGGCGATTTCTTCAGCCGCTTCCAGGTTGGTCTGCAGGGCGGTTTCTTCGATGTCGCTGCCTTTGGTCGCACGTGCCGAGTTGATGTCGATGGACACCAGGGCTTCGGTCGGGTCGATCACGATGGAGCCGCCGGAAGGCAGTTCGACCACGCGCTGGAAGGCGGTCTCGATCTGGCTTTCGATCTGGAAACGGTTGAACAGCGGCACGCTGTCTTCGTACAGCTTGATCTTGCTGGCGTACTGCGGCATCACCTGGCGGATGAAGGTCAGGGCTTCGTCCTGGGCTTCAACGCTGTCGATCAGCACTTCGCCGATGTCCTGGCGTAGGTAGTCGCGGATGGCGCGGATGATCACGTTGCTTTCCTGGTAGATCAGGAACGGCGCGGAACGATCCAGGGACGCTTCTTTGATAGCGGTCCACAGTTGCAGCAGGTAGTCGAGGTCCCACTGCATTTCTTCGCTGCTGCGGCCAAGGCCGGCAGTGCGCACGATCAGGCCCATGTCGGCCGGTGCGATCAGGCCGTTCAGCGCTTCACGCAGTTCGTTACGCTCTTCGCCTTCGATGCGACGGGAAATACCGCCGGCACGTGGGTTGTTCGGCATCAGCACCAGGTAACGACCGGCGAGGCTGATGAAGGTGGTCAGGGCCGCGCCCTTGTTGCCACGTTCTTCTTTTTCGACCTGGACGATGACTTCCTGGCCTTCGCTCAGGACGTCCTTGATGTTCACGCGGCCTTCAGGGGCTTTCTTGAAGTATTCGCGGGAGATTTCTTTGAGGGGCAGGAAGCCGTGGCGCTCGGAGCCGAAATCGACAAAGGCAGCCTCAAGGCTTGGTTCGATGCGAGTGATACGGCCTTTATAGATGTTGGCCTTTTTCTGCTCGCGTGCACCGGATTCGATGTCCAGGTCGTAGAGGCGTTGGCCATCTACCAGTGCAACACGCAACTCTTCGGGTTGAGTTGCGTTAATCAGCATTCTTTTCATGTTGTACCGTCGGTTTCCGGGCTGCCGGAAACGGCGTTCGGCACACACGACTTCTCACGGTCGGTGTCAGGTGCGTCAAGAGTGGTTGGCCACTCCAGTGTCCAGCAAAATCGGCCAATTGGGCCGGTATCGCGACGGACGCGTCCTGCTCGTTAGCGGTGGTGACAAAGGCACCACTTCAACAAAAGCTAAGGTCAGGAGGAGGAATCAACCGGCGACTGTGGACGAGATGAAGCGTCTAAAACAAGCCTAGTGCTACACAGTCCGACGGTTGTGCATCTCCACCCTACACGTATCCCTGATAATTCGGGTGCTGCCGCGCGCAGAATCCGCAGCGGGTTGGCATTTACCGTGTTCTCCAATGGGGAGAACACGCTCATGGCTAAACAAGACTAGGTGTGGGCGGTTGCGCTCTCACTCAGCTCTTAACAGGCGTTGTTTCCGAAGCATTCGCCATGGTCTGGCTCAAAACTGACTGCACTTTGTGAACTGGCCGTAAATATCGGCGCAAAAGGCGAGTATTCACTCTGCTTTCTGCACTCGCTTCAGGCCTCATGTCACCTGCGCTTGTTACAATCTTGAGCCTTCCTGGGTGGCGAAAGCCCCGTAGGACGGCCTCGCGTCCTGATGAATTGCGATGGTCAGGGCCGGCAGTTTGCCGCATGTCCTCTGTCCAGGCCGCTTTTGGCGGCGTTCGCGACTATAGCAGTAATGATTAAGTGCTTCAATTCCATAAAAAATTGTTATCATCGCCGCCATGACGACTACCACCCCCCCGACCCCCAGCGTCCAGCTGCTTGAGGTCTCGCCGGAATATGCCGGCCAACGCATCGACAATTTTCTCCTGGCCAGGCTCAAAGGCGTGCCCAAGACCTTGATTTACCGCATTTTGCGTAAAGGCGAAGTGCGCGTGAACAAGGGGCGCATCAAGCCTGAGTACAAGCTGCAGGCGGGCGATATCGTCCGTGTGCCGCCGGTGCGCGTGCCTGAGCGCGACGAGCCGGTGCCGCTGGCCCAAGGTTTGTTGCAGCGCCTGGAAGCGTCGATCGTGTTCGAAGACAACAAGCTGATCGTGATCAACAAGCCCTGTGGCATTGCGGTTCACGGCGGCAGTGGCTTGAACTTCGGCGTGATCGAAGCCTTTCGTCAGTTGCGCCCCGATTGCAAGGAGCTGGAGTTGGTTCATCGCCTGGACCGCGACACGTCTGGCCTGTTGATGATCGCCAAGAAACGCAGCATGTTGCGCCACTTGCACACCGCCCTACGTGGCGATGGCGTGGATAAGCGCTACATGGCGCTGGTGCGCGGCAACTGGGCCAGCTCGATCAAAAGCGTGCGTGCGCCGTTGCAGAAGAGCAACCTGCGCTCCGGCGAGCGCATGGTCGAAGTGGACGAGGAGGGCAAAGAGGCCCTGACCCTGTTCAAGGTGCTGCGTCGCTTCGGTGACTTCGCCACCATTGTCGAGGCCAAGCCGGTCACTGGTCGCACTCACCAGATTCGTGTGCACACCCTGCATGCGGGCCACTGCATTGCGGGTGACACCAAGTACGGCGACGAGGATTTCTCCAAGGAAATTCGCGATCTGGGCGGCAAGCGCCTGTTCCTGCACGCCTACATGCTCACCGTGCCGCTGCCCGATGGCGGCGAGCTGAAGTTGCAGGCGCCGGTCGATGAGATGTGGGCCAAGACCGTGGAGCGTTTGAGTGTCGCACCTTGACTACAAGCTGCTGATCTTCGATTGGGACGGGACGCTGGCCAATTCCATTGGCCGCATCGTCGAGTCCATGCACATGGCGTCGACCCGCTCGGGCTTTGAATTGTGCACGGACCTGGCGGTGAAGGGCATTATCGGCCTGGGTTTGCCTGAAGCCATTCGCACCCTGTACCCCGACATCAGCGACGCCGAGCTGGTGGCGTTTCGCGAGCACTATGCCGACCACTACATTGCGCTGGAAGCTACGCCTTCGCCGCTGTTTGAAGGCGTGGTGCAATCGCTGGAAGCGTTTCGTGCCCAGGGTTATCACCTGGCGGTCGCCACCGGCAAGGCTCGTCGCGGCCTGGACCGTGTACTCAAGGCCCATGGCTGGGAGGATTACTTTGATATCACCCGCGCTGCGGATGAAACCGCCAGCAAGCCTCATCCCTTGATGCTGGAGCAGATCCTTGCGCACTGTGGCGTAACGCCACGCGAGGCATTGATGGTGGGTGATGCGTCTTTCGACCTGATGATGGCACGCAACGCGGGCATGGACAGCGTCGCTGTCAGCTATGGCGCCCAGTCTGCCGAGGCGTTGCAGCAATACGAGCCGAGGCTGACGATTGATCATTTTTCTGAACTGCAGGCCTGGCTCAGCCGGGCGCTGTAAGTCTTTGCTGGGGTTAATGGCATGAGTGACGAGTGGAAGGCGCCTGAAAAGGCACAGAGCAGTGATGATAAAAGCTGGAAGCTTTTGGAGAAGACCCTCCTGGCCAGCGTCCAGGAGCAGCGACGTTCGCGGCGCTGGGGGATTTTCTTCAAGCTGCTGACCTTTGTATACCTGCTTGGGATGCTGGCGCTGTTCAGTCCGCTGATGGACATGGAAAAGAGCGCCGCCCGTGGCAGTCATTACACTGCCTTGATCGAGGTGCGCGGCGTGATTGCCGACAAGGAGCCCGCCAGTGCCGACAATATCGTCACCAGCCTGCGCGCGGCGTTTGAGGACCCCAAGGTCAAAGGCGTGGTCCTGCGCATCAATAGCCCAGGCGGTAGCCCGGTGCAGTCGGGCTATGTGTATGACGAAATTCGTCGTCTGCGCACCTTGCATCCGGATACCAAGCTCTATGCCGTGATCTCCGACCTGGGTGCCTCGGGCGCCTATTACATTGCCAGCGCCGCAGACCAGATCTATGCCGACAAGGCCAGCCTGGTGGGCTCTATTGGTGTCACAGCGGCCGGTTACGGTTTTGTGGGCGCCATGGAGAAGCTGGGGGTGGAGCGTCGCACCTACACCTCGGGCGAGCATAAGTCGTTCCTCGATCCTTTCCAGCCGCAGAAGGCGGATGAAACCGCGTTCTGGCAAGGCGTGCTCGACACTACCCATCGTCAGTTCATTGCCAGCGTCAAGCAGGGGCGTGGGGATCGTTTGAAAGATAAAGAGCATCCGGAACTGTTCTCCGGCCTGGTCTGGTCGGGCGAGCAGGCATTGCCGCTGGGCCTGATTGACGGCTTGGGCAGTGCCAGCTCGGTGGCACGGGATGTGATTGGCGAGAAGGAGTTGGTGGATTTTACGGTCGAGGAATCGCCGTTTGATCGCTTCTCCAAGAAACTCGGTGCCAGTGTGGCGGAGAAATTGGCGCTGTACATGGGCTTCCAGGGGCCGTCCCTGCGCTGAAATTCCAAGCTAGGTGTAGATCAACTGTGGGAGCGGGCTTGCCCGCGATAGCGATGGATCAGTCGATATAAGTGTCGCCTGGTACATCGCTATCGCAGGCAGGCTGAACTGGCCTAATGATTTTGGACACTTCAATCGGGCGTTATGATAGCGCCCAAATCTGAGGTGTTTGGATATGCGTAAATCTTATTCGAGTGAGTTCAAGCTCAAGGCTGCCAGCATGGTGCTGGATGAAGGCCAGCCGGTTACTGAGGTCTGTGCCAGCCTAGATATCGGCCCCACTGCTCTACGCCGCTGGGTCGATCAAGTGCAGAAAGAACGCCTGGGTTCGACCCCGGTAGGGGCCAAGGCAATTACCGCTGATCAGCGAGAAATCCAGAGGCTCAAAGCCCTACTCAGGGAGAAAGACCTGGACATTGAAATCCTAAAAAAGGCCAGTGCTCTCCTGCTTTTGGACGCCAAAGATCATTCACGCTGATCGATGAGCTGGACGAGCAATACGGCGTTAAAAGGTGTTGCCGGGCGTTTGGGATCAACCGTAGTAGTTTCTACGCCTGGCGCCAGCGCCAGGGCAGAGCAAATCCTGAACGGGACAAGCTCAAAGCCGCGCTGGTCAAGCACCACAGGGCGTCCAGAGAGTCGGCCGGCGCACGTACTTTGTCCAAGGAGCTAAAAGCCAAAGGGCATCGTATCGGACGTTATATGGCTCGCAGTTTGATGCGCGAAGCTGGCATCGCTAGTCGTCAGCGCAGGCGCCATAAGTACAAGTCGCCGGGCGTTGAGGCATTGGTTGCGCCGCACGTGCTCAAGCGAAAATTTGATGTAACGGCGGTTAACCAGGTGTGGTGTGGCGACGTAACTTACATCAAGGTCGGCAAGCGATGGATGTACTTCGCCGCCGTTCTGGATTTGTACGCTCGGAGGATCGTGGGTTGGTCGTTCTCGATGATTTCTGATGCCAATCTGACCTGCGAAGCGCTACGCATGGCGGTTGAGCTACGCGGCCGCCCCCAGGATGTGTTGTTTCATTCAGACCAAGGTTGTCAGTACACCAGTCATAAATTCCGAAACGAGCTTGTGAAACACGGATTTAGACAAAGTATGAGCCGTAAAGGCGAGTGCTGGGACAACGCCCCCATGGAGCGTTTCTTTGGTAGTTTGAAATCAGAGTGGGTTCCTGAAACGGGCTACAAACTGGAACATGAGGCCCGGGCAGACGTGCAGCGCTATGTCTCGCGCTACAACATCAGCAGGCCTCACAGCTACAACGACTACCGGTCGCCGGTCGCGAAGGAAAGGTTGGTGGCGTGAACCTTAATCGGTGTCCAAGATTACTTGACCAGTTCAGGCCAGCTCCCACATTGCTTTACGAAGGTTTCAAGGGATCTGTACGCCTTCGGTCAGCAGCATGTCCACCAGTCGAATCAGTGGCAGCCCAACCAGGCTGGTCGCATCCGGTCCCTCGGTGCTCCGGAACAAGCTCACACCGAGCCCTTCTGCTTTGAAGCTGCCCGCACAATCATAAGGCTGCTCGATCCGCAGATAGCGCTCGATACGTTCTGCATCCAGTTCGCGCATGTGTACGGTAAACGTCACGCAGTCGACCTGGCAGTGCCCGGTTTCGCTGTTGAGCAGTGCCAGGCCCGTGAGGAAGCTCACACGCTTGCCGCTGGCAGCCAGCAGTTGCTCGCGAGCATTTTCGAAGGTGTGCGGCTTGCCGATGATCCGGCCTTCCAGTACGGCGACCTGATCCGAGCCAATGATTAAATGGCCAGGATGGCTGGCGGCGAGGGCGCGGGCCTTTTGTTCGGCCAGGCGCTTGACCAGTTCGATGGCGGGTTCATCCGGGCGGTGGCTTTCGTCGATATCCGGCGAGCTGCAGGTGAACGGCAGGTGCAGGCGACTCAGTAATTCCCGGCGATAAACCGAGCTGGACGCGAGTAATAAAGGCAGCATATACGTCTCCTCAAGGCAGTCGCCGATTCTATCGACGTGACCGGCTGACGCACAGGGCTGAATTTCCTTTGACATGGCCGGGTGCATCCCTATAATGCTGCGCCTATGTTGAATGACCCGATTCCACCTCACGTTGACCCGCGCAAATTGGCTGATCGTGGCACCACCCTTCAAGGTGAAGTGCTGCTGGCCGATTTGGAGAGACTCTGCGACCCGCTTTCCGACACTGTCGGTACGGTGCAGGCGAAATTCGTTTTTGAACGAGATGAACGTAAATCTGTGGTAATCCACAGCGTTATCGACACCGAAGTCAAAATGGTTTGCCAGCGTTGTCTTGAGCTGGTCACCCTGCCGATCCACAGCGAATGCAGTTATGCTGTGGTGAAAGAGGGTGCGAATACCCAGTCGTTGCCGAAAGGTTATGACGTGCTGGAACTGGGCGAAGATCCATTGGATCTGCATGCACTGATCGAGGAGGAGCTTTTGCTCGCCTTGCCCATTGTGCCTGCTCATCATCCGGAAGAATGCCAGCAGCCGGAGGGTCTCGATGACGAGGCCGAGCCGAGCGAGGACGAGGTAACGCGGTCCAACCCGTTCAGTGTATTGGCGCAGTTAAAGCGTGACCCAAACGTTTAGGAGTTAATCAATTATGGCTGTTCAGCAGAACAAAAAATCCCGCTCCGCCCGTGACATGCGCCGTTCGCACGACGCTCTCGAGGCTAGCACCCTGTCCGTGGAAAAGACCACTGGTGAAGTTCACCTGCGTCACCACGTATCGCCAGAAGGCGTATACCGTGGCCGTAAAGTGATCGACAAGGGCGCTGACGAGTAATCACTTGTCTGCTCAAGTCATCGCGATTGACGCAATGGGCGGGGACTTCGGTCCCCGCAGCATTGTTCAGGCTTGCATTGCCAGCCTGTCTGCAACGCCCTCGCTGCACCTGACCCTCGTCGGTCAACCCTCCCTACTTGAAGAACTGATTGCCAGCCATCCGGCGGTGGATCGCGCGCGCCTGACGATTACGCCAGCCAGCGAAACCATCAGCATGGACGAAAAGCCGGCGGTTGCCCTGCGTGGCAAACCCGATTCTTCTATGCGGGTGGCCCTTGAGTTGTTGCGTGATGGCAAGGTGCAAGCCTGTGTCAGTGCCGGTAATACCGGCGCGTTGATGGCCTTGTCGCGGCACGTGCTCAAAACCCTGCCGGGTATTGATCGGCCGGCGATGGTGGCGGCGATCCCTACGCAGAAGGGCTATTGCCAGTTGCTGGACCTGGGCGCCAATGTCGATTGCAGTGCCGAGCACCTGTTGCAATTTGCCGTAATGGGCTCGGTGGCCGCCGAGGCGCTGGGCGTGCCCCGACCCCGGGTTGCCCTGCTGAATATCGGCACTGAGGACATCAAGGGCAACCAGCAAGTCAAGCTTGCCGCTACCTTGCTACAAAGCGCGCGGGGTTTGAACTACATCGGCTTTGTTGAAGGTGATGGTTTGTACCGTGGCGAAGCTGACGTGGTGGTGTGCGACGGCTTTGTCGGCAATATTCTGCTCAAGTCCAGCGAAGGCCTGGCGACCATGATCGCCACGCGTATCGAAGCTTTGTTCAAGCGCAACCTGGCGTCACGTATAGTGGGGGCCTTGGCGCTGCCCCTGATGCGACGCTTGCAGGCCGACCTGGCGCCCGCACGGCACAACGGTGCAAGCTTTCTTGGCTTGCAGGGCATTGTGGTGAAAAGCCACGGTTCGGCCGGGGTGCTGGGCTTTCAAAGTGCAATTGCACGGGCCTTGATCGAGATTCAAGAGAACCTGCCGCAACGCTTGCACGGCCGTCTCGAGGATCTGTTGCCTTAGGCGAATTGGCCCGGGAGTGCTTAAATGTGACCGGCCAGTTCAATTGACCATCCAATCTGTCAGTTTCGTTCGCTCCCACCGTAGGCGCGAGCATTTTTGACGACCAGATCATTAGGGGCTTGTTACATGTCTACATCCCTCGCATTCGTCTTTCCAGGGCAGGGTTCGCAGTCCCTCGGCATGTTGGCCGAGCTGGGCGCGCAATACCCGCTGATCCTGGACACCTTCAAGGAAGCTTCTGACGCCCTGGGTTACGACCTGTGGGCACTGACCCAGCAAGGGCCGGAAGCGCTGCTCAACCAAACCGATAAAACCCAGCCGGCCATCCTGACCGCCTCGATCGCCCTGTGGCGCTTGTGGTTGGCAGAAGGCGGCGCGCGCCCTGCATTCGTCGCGGGTCACAGCCTGGGCGAATACAGCGCCCTGGTGGCCGCGGGCAGCCTGACCTTGGCTGAAGCGGTCAAGCTGGTCGAACGTCGTGGTCAACTGATGCAAGAAGCCGTTCCGGCCGGGCAGGGCGGCATGGCCGCTATCCTGGGCCTGGACGACGCGGTGGTGATCGAGGCCTGCGCCGAAGCGGCGCAAGGCGAAGTGGTCAGTGCGGTGAACTTCAACTCCCCAGGCCAGGTGGTGATCGCCGGCGCCAAGGCAGCTGTCGAGCGTGCCATCGAGGGTTGCAAGGCCCGTGGCGCCAAGCGTGCCCTGCCATTGCCGGTGAGCGTACCATCCCATTGTGAGCTGATGCGCCCGGCGGCAGAGCGGTTTGCCGAGTCTATCGCTGCCATCAACTGGCAAGCGCCGCAGATCCCGCTGGTGCAGAACGTCAGTGCGGCCGTGGCCGCCGACCTCGACACCCTCAAGCGCGACCTGCTGGAGCAACTGTACAAGCCAGTGCGCTGGGTTGAATCGGTCCAGACCCTGGCCGCCAACGGTGCCACCGAGCTGGTCGAGTGCGGCCCGGGCAAAGTCCTGGCCGGCTTGAACAAGCGCTGCGCCGACGGTGTGTCGACCGCCAACCTCAATACCCCAGAAGCCTTCGCTGCCGCTCGCGCGGCACTGGCCTGAATCCCGTACTTAGGAGAAGCCTGCATGAGTCTGCAAGGTAAAGTTGCACTGGTTACCGGCGCAAGCCGTGGCATTGGCCAAGCGATCGCCCTGGAGCTGGGCCGTCAGGGCGCCGTTGTGATTGGCACCGCCACCTCTGCCTCGGGCGCCGAGCGTATCGCCGCGACCTTGAAGGAAAACGGCGTGCAGGGCACCGGCCTGGAACTGAATGTAACCAGCGATGAGTCCGTAGCTGCCGTATTGGCCGAGATCACTGCACAGTTCGGCGCGCCGGCAATTCTGGTGAACAACGCCGGGATCACCCGTGACAACCTGATGATGCGCATGAAAGACGACGAGTGGTACGACGTGGTCGATACCAACCTGAACAGTCTGTTTCGCCTGTCCAAGGGCGTTTTGCGCGGCATGACCAAGGCGCGTTGGGGCCGAATTATCAATATTGGCTCCGTAGTGGGTGCCATGGGCAACGCAGGCCAAGTAAACTATGCCTCTGCCAAGGCCGGCCTGGAAGGTTTCAGCCGCGCATTGGCGCGTGAAGTCGGCTCGCGGTCGATTACGGTCAACTCGGTGGCCCCTGGGTTCATCGACACCGATATGACCCGCGAATTGCCGGAAGCACAGCGCGAAGCCTTGCTGACGCAGATTCCGCTGGGCCGTCTGGGCCAGGCTCAAGAGATTGCGAATGTGGTCACTTTCCTGGCATCCGACGGTGCGGCATACGTGACTGGGGCTACAATCCCGGTTAACGGCGGGATGTACATGAGTTAAATTGTGACGGATCGCTTCAAAAAAATGTCATACGAGCTGTCTAAAATCCGTTATAAAGCTGCAACTTAATTTATAGGCAGGTGGCCGACCGGGTACAGGGTGAAGCTTTCAGTTGAAAAGCTGAAATGGCTTTCTATACACTTACCCACTGGCCAGCTGCCTGAATTTGTCCATTAGGAGTTAAACAAGGTATGAGCACCATCGAAGAGCGCGTCAAGAAAATCGTCGCCGAGCAACTGGGCGTTAAGGAAGAAGAAGTGGTCAACACTGCTTCCTTCGTAGAAGACCTGGGTGCCGATTCCCTTGACACCGTTGAGCTGGTGATGGCTCTGGAAGAGGAATTCGAGACCGAAATCCCGGACGAAGAAGCTGAAAAAATCACTACTGTTCAAGCTGCCATCGACTACGTTACTAGCCACCAGGCGTAATAGTTTGTAGTCGTCGCTTGCTGTCAGGGAAAAACCGCACTGCTGTAAAGGCGTGCGGTTTTTTCTTTAGCGGCGATGAAAAGTGTCGTCATTAGAAAAAGGAGAGTGCTGTGTCGCGTAGACGCGTCGTAGTCACCGGTATGGGTATGTTGTCGCCACTGGGCACGGATGTGCCAAGCAGTTGGCAGGGCATTCTGGCTGGCCGCAGTGGTATTGGTCTGATCGAACATACGGACCTTTCTGCCTATTCCACCCGTTTTGGCGGCTCGGTAAAGGGCTTCAATGTCGAGGAATATCTCTCGATCAAAGAGTCCCGCAAGCTCGACCTGTTCATTCAGTACGGCCTGGCTGCCGGTTTTCAGGCAGTGCGTAACGCCGGCCTGGAAGTCACCGACGCCAACCGTGACCGCATCGGTGTGGCCATGGGTTCGGGTATTGGCGGTCTGACCAATATCGAAGAAACCAGCCGCACGCTGCATGAGACTGGCCCACGTCGAATTTCACCGTTCTTCGTACCGGGCTCGATCATCAATATGATTTCCGGCTTCCTGTCCATCCATCTGGGGGCACAGGGGCCTAACTACGCGATTTCAACGGCGTGCACCACAGGCACCCACTGCATCGGTATGGCGGCGCGCAACATTGCCTACGACGAAGCCGATGTGATGATCGCCGGCGGCGCCGAAATGGCCGCGTGCGGCCTGGGCATGGGCGGCTTCGGCGCGTCCCGTGCGCTGTCGACCCGCAATGACGAGCCGACCCGTGCCAGCCGTCCGTGGGACAAAGGCCGTGACGGCTTCGTGCTGTCCGACGGTGCCGGTGCGCTGGTGCTTGAAGAGTTGGAGCACGCCAAGGCGCGTGGCGCCACCATCTACGCCGAGCTGATCGGGTTCGGCATGAGCGGTGACGCGTACCACATGACTTCACCGCCGTCCGACGGAGCGGGTGCTGCGCGTTGCATCACCAATGCCCTGCGCGATGCGAAGGTCAACCCCGACCAGGTGCAGTACATCAACGCCCATGGCACTTCGACCCCGACTGGCGACTTGGCGGAAGCCGAGGCCATCAAGTCGGTGTTCGGTGAGCATGCCTACAAGCTGGCGGTCAGCTCCACCAAGTCCATGACCGGCCACCTGCTGGGTGCGGCGGGCGCGGTCGAGGCGATCTTCAGTGTGATGGCCATCAAGGACCAGGTTGCTCCGCCAACTATCAACCTTGATGAGCCGGACGAAGGCTGCGACTTGAACTTCGTGCCGCACGAAGCGCAACCGATGCCAATCGACGTGGTGATCTCCAACTCGTTCGGGTTTGGTGGTACCAACGGCTCCCTGGTGTTCCGCCGGTTCGCCGAGTGATGCACAGCTGGGTCGACGGTCAGCCAGCGGACAGCGTTCCCCTGAAAGATCGCGGCCTGGCCTATGGCGATGGGGTGTTCGAGACCATCGCCGTCAAGGCCGGGCAGCCGTTGCTGCTCGACCGTCACCTGCAACGCCTGGAAGAGGGTTGCAGGCGTTTGGCATTGGTAGTGGATCACGGGTTGATTCGCCACGAAGTGCTGAGCTTCGCCGCCGCCCTTGGCGACGGTATTCTCAAATTGATCCTCACCCGTGGCGACAGCTTGCGCGGTTACGGCATCAACCCTGGCGCCCCGGTGCGCCGCATCTTGCAGGGCAGTGCGCCCGCTGTTTACCCACCCATCCATGAAGTCGAAGGCGTGCGCCTGTTCGCGTGTGCCACGCGCTTGGCGCAGCAGCCGTTGCTGGCCGGTATCAAGCACCTCAATCGCCTGGAGCAGGTGATCGCGCGTGCCGAATGGCAAGATACCGAACATGCCGAAGGCCTGATGCTGGACATGTCTGGTCGGGTGATCGAAGGCATATTCAGCAACCTTTTCCTGGTACGCAACGGCTTGTTACTAACCGCTGATCTGAGCCGTTGTGGCGTTGCCGGCGTAATGCGCGCCGAAGTGCTGGCCCAGGCACAAGCGCTGGGCGTCCCGGTGGCCGTGGCCGACATCAGTGTTGAGCAGTTGCAACAGGCCGATGAAGTCTTCGTCTGCAACAGCGTATATGGCATTTGGCCGGTGCGTGGTTGCGCTGCGATGAGCTGGCCGGTTGGGCCGCTCACCCGTAAACTGCAAAGCATTGTTCGCGCGCTATTGGATATTTGAGTTGATACGAAAACTGGTGTTACTGCTGCAGATCAGCCTGGTCTCGGCGGCTTTGCTCGTGGGCTTTTCGGCCTGGAAACTCGACTCTGCCCTCAAGCAGCCCCTGAAGCTGCCTCAGGAGCAGTTGCTCGACGTACCTGCTGGCGCTACGCCGACGGGCACCTTCAACCGTCTGGAAGCCGACGGCGTGCTCGACGATGCATTCTGGTTGCGTCTGTACTGGCGCTTCAACCTCGAAGGCCAGCCATTGCACAGCGGCGAGTACCGCATGAGCCCGGGCCTTACCGCCGAGGGTTTGATCGGCCTGTGGCAGCGCGGCGAAGTGGTGCAGTACAGCCTGACCTTGGTGGAGGGCTGGAATTTCCGTCAGGTGCGCACCGCCCTGGCCAAGCATGAAAAGATCGTGCAGACCCTCGCGGGCCTGACTGACAGCGAAGTGATGGATAAGCTCGGCCACCCAGGTGTGTTTCCTGAAGGGCGGTTCTTCCCCGACACCTACCGTTTTGTCCGCGGCATGACCGATGTCGAATTCCTGAAAAAAGCCTACAACCGCCTGGACGATGTACTCGCCCAGGAGTGGAGCAAGCGGGCTGCCGACGCGCCCTATACCGACCCTTACCAAGCGCTGATCATGGCGTCGCTGGTGGAAAAGGAGACCGGTGTGCCCCAGGAGCGCGGGCAGATTGCCGGTGTGTTTGTGCGTCGCCTGAAGATCGGTATGCTGCTGCAGACCGACCCCACCGTGATCTACGGCCTGGGTGAGCGCTACAACGGTAAATTGACCCGTGCCCATCTCAAGGAAGCCAACCCCTACAACACCTACATGGTCGCCGGCCTGCCGCCCACGCCCATCGCAATGGTCGGTCGCGAGGCGATCCATGCAGCGCTGAACCCGGTACCGGGCAGCAGCCTGTATTTCGTCGCCCGTGGTGATGGCAGCCATATATTCTCGGATGACCTGGATGCACATAATGCCGCCGTGCGTGAGTTCCAGCTCAAGCGCCGTGCCGATTACCGTTCCAGTCCGACGCCTGTGGTGAAACCGCTGGAAGATTCGGCACCTGCCAACGATGCACCCACCCCCGACGCACCGATCGAGCCCGCGCCGGACACTACCGCGCCGCAAAGCCCGCAATGACTCTGACTAAGGACTGCCTGTGACTGGCTTGTTTATTACCCTGGAAGGCCCGGAAGGTGCCGGCAAAAGCACTAACCGTGACTACTTGGCCGAGCGCCTGCGTGCGCAGGGCATCGAGGTGGTGCTGACCCGTGAGCCGGGCGGTACGCCTTTGGCTGAGCGCATCCGTGAAGTCCTGCTGGCCCCGGGTGACGAGCCGATGAACCCGGACACCGAGTTGCTCCTGGTGTTTGCTGCCCGTGCCCAGCACCTGGCCGAAGTGATTCGCCCGGCCCTGGCGCGGGGTGCGGTGGTGATCTGCGACCGGTTTACCGATTCCACCTACGCCTACCAGGGTGGCGGGCGGGGTTTGTCCCTGGAGCGCATCGCCACCCTGGAAACCTTCGTGCAAGGCGATCTGCGCCCCGACCTGACCCTGTTGTTCGACCTGCCGGTGGAAGTGGGCATGGCCCGCGCCAGTGCGCGAGGTCGCCTGGATCGCTTCGAGTTGGAAGGCCAAGCCTTCTTTGATGCGGTGCGCAGTGCTTTCCTGCAGCGCGCCAAGGCTGAGCCCACACGTTATTACCTATTGGACGCCGCCCAGCCGCTGAGTCAGGTGCAACAGGCTATCGACGCGCTGCTGCCCACTCTGTTGGAGCGTAGCCGTGGCTGAGTCCTACCCGTGGCAGGACGGCCTCTGGCAGCAACTGGCAGGGCGCGCCCAGCACGCCCACGCCTATCTGCTGCATGGGCCGGTGGGCATCGGTAAACGCCACCTCGCCGAACGCCTGATGGGCAGCCTGTTGTGCCAACGCCCTGTCAACCTGGAGGCGTGTGGCGAGTGCAAGTCCTGCCTGTTGCTCAAGGCTGGCAGTCACCCGGACAATTATGTGCTGGAACCCGAGGAAGCGGACAAGGCCATCAAGGTCGACCAGGTGCGCGACCTGGTGAGCTTCGTGGTGCAGACCGCGCAAATGGGCGGGCGCAAAGTGGTGCTGATCGAGCCGGTCGAGGCGATGAACATCAACGCGGCCAACGCCTTGCTCAAAAGCCTTGAAGAGCCGTCCGGCGATACCGTGCTGTTGCTGGTGAGCCACCAGTCCAGCCGCTTGTTGCCGACCATTCGCAGCCGTTGCGTGCAGCAGGCTTGCCCGTTGCCCAGCGAGGACATGAGCCTGCAATGGCTGGCGCAGGCGTTGCCGGAATGCAGCGCAGAAGAACGAGGCGAGTTGCTGACCCTGGCGGCCGGTTCGCCTTTGGCGGCAGTGAAGCTGCAGGCTCAGGGCGTGCGCGAACAGCGTGCACTGGTCGTGGATGGCGTGAAGAAACTGCTCAAGCAGGAATTGTCCGCCACGCAACTGGCCGAAAGCGCCTGGAAGGACATTCCGCTATTGCTGCTGTTCGACTGGTTTTGCGACTGGTCCAGCCTGATCCTGCGCTACCAGCTTACCCAGGATGAGCAAGGCCTGGGCCCGGCGGATATGCGCAAGGTCGTGCAATACCTGGCGCAAAAAAGTGCCCAAGACAAGCTGCTGAACATCCAGGACTGGATCCTCGCCCAGCGCCAGAAAGTCCTCGGCAAGGCCAACCTCAACCGCGTGCTGTTGCTCGAGGCATTGTTGGTGCAGTGGGTCGGCCTGCTCGGGCGCCGTTAAATTCCGTGGCTGACGGGTGTATCGTTGGCCCTACCTCTTTTGTGACTTAAGCTCAGATTCCTATGCTCGTAGATTCTCATTGCCACCTTGATCGCCTCGACCTTGCCCAGCACGGTGGCTCCCTCGACGCCGCCCTTGAAGCTGCCCGCCAGCGTGGGGTAGGGCACTTCCTGTGCATTGGCGTCAGCGCCGACAACGCCGCCGACGTCAAAGCCCTGGCTGATCGCTATGCCGACGTAGACTGCTCGGTGGGTATTCACCCGTTGGACCTCAAGCCTGGCGAAGCGCCGGCTCTGGACTGGCTACTGGGCGAACTCAACCACCCGCGAGTGGTGGCCATTGGCGAAACCGGCCTGGACTATCACTACGAGCCTGAAGCTGCCGAGTTGCAGCAGGCCTCGTTCCGCTTGCACCTGCAAGCCGCCCAGCAGACGGGCAAGCCGGTGATCGTCCACACCCGAGGTGCCCGTGCCGATACCCTGGCCTTGCTACGTGAAGCCGCGTTGCCGCAGGCTGGCGTGTTGCATTGCTTTACCGAAGACTGGGACATGGCCAAGGCGGCCCTGGACCTGGGGTTCTATATTTCCCTGTCGGGTATCGTCACCTTCCGCAATGCCGACGCGCTGCGCGATGTGGCCCGCCAGGTGCCTGCCGACCGCCTGCTGGTGGAAACCGACTCGCCGTACCTGGCGCCCATCCCCCATCGCGGCAAACCGAACTTGCCCGAATATGTACGTGATGTGGCTGATTACCTGGCGATGCTGCGCGGCGAGTCGTACGAACGCTTTGCCGAGCAGACTACCGAGAACTTCAAGCGCCTGTTCCCGCTGGCCCACCTAGCCGGTTAGAGCGGCCGAATTCCAGGCAAAAAAAACCCGGGTTCTGGGGGGTGAATCCGGGCTAAGACCATTAGGAGTAAAACAAGGGCACGCAGTCCGTCGGTACCCAGGTCGACGCGTCACTTGGGGGAGATGTCGCGCCGACAGTTGAAGTATTGACCACTATCCTATTCAGTCCAGTCGTGATTGATCGTTTTTTAAACAGATTTGGAATACGCGGCCTTCGCTTGAGTTCTCACTGCGCTGATGGGCAGGTTCAGGTGTTGCGTATTATTTCTGACTGATAACGGCGAAATCGTTGGCGCATTGAAAGTTATGTGCCTGGCGGGTTCACATAGACATTGCCCAACGACCGTTCAGTCGGGATAATCCCTCGCACCGGGTAAATCGTATCGCCACGTATCCATGGCCCTGCGCAACCCTCCCTATTTCCGACCTTTGCAGACTCTTCCTCATGCACAAAGAACCCCGTAAGGTCCGTGAATTTCGCCGCCGTGAGCAGGAAATTCTCGACACCGCGCTCAAGCTGTTCCTCGAACAAGGTGAAGACAGCGTCACCGTCGAGATGATTGCGGATGCCGTGGGTATCGGCAAAGGCACGATCTACAAACACTTCAAATCCAAGGCCGAAATCTACCTGCGCCTGATGCTCGACTACGAGCGTGATTTGAACGAGTTGCTGCACTCGGCGGATGTCGACAAAGACAAGGAAGCCCTGTCCCGCGCTTACTTCGAGTTCCGCATGCGTGACCCGCAGCGTTACCGCCTGTTCGATCGCCTGGAAGAGAAGGTGGTCAAAGGTCACCAGGTGCCGGAGATGGTCGAGGAGCTGCACAAGATCCGCGCCTCGAACTTCGAACGCCTGACCCTGCTGATCAAGGGGCGTATCAGCGAAGGCAAGCTTGAAGACGTGCCACCGTATTTCCACTACTGCGCCGCCTGGGCCTTGGTGCATGGCGCTGTGGCGCTGTACCACTCGCCGTTCTGGAGCAATGTGCTGGAAGACCAGGAAGGTTTCTTCCAGTTCCTGATGGACATTGGCGTGCGCATGGGCAACAAGCGCAAGCACAGCCCTGAACTGCCGGGCGCCGAAAAGAGCGGCGAAACCCCTGCCACCTAAGTCATTCGCCACAGTGATGGCGCAATGATTTACTGCCAGGCGCAGTAACCCAGGAATATACTCAGGCAAGGACCTTGCTAAAAGCTGAGTTATGAGTCAGCTTTTAGCGCGCCCGAATTATCCTCTGCCGGAGTGATCCATGATCGTTGATCGTCAAGGCAGGCGTTTTCGCAATTTGCGGATCAGCCTGACTTCAGCCTGCAATTATGCGTGTACCTATTGCGTGCCTGACGGCAAGCGGCTGGTGGCTGCCCAGGATGAACTGTCGGCCGAGGCCATGGCCCGAGGCGTGGCTTACCTGATAGAAGCGGCGGGTATCGAGCGCTTGCGCATTACCGGCGGTGAGCCGTTGGTCAGCCCCAAGTTGGAAGCCTTCATGGGGGCGGTAGGGCAGATGGGCCTGAGCGACATCAGTCTGACCACCAATGGCCAACTGCTGGCGCGTAAACTGCCGTTGCTGGTGGCCGCTGGTATCCGACGCATCAATGTCTCCCTCGACACGCTGGATGCCGACGCTTTCCGCAGCATCGCCCGTGGCGGCGACCTGGCCACCGTGCTCGATGGCATGGACCAGGCCAGTGCTGCCGGGATCAAGATCAAGGTCAATATGGTGCCGTTGCGCGGCCAGAACCTGGACCAGGTGATGCCGCTGCTCGATTACTGCCTGGCGCGAGGCTACGAGCTGCGCTTTATCGAACTGATGCGCATGGGGCACCTGGCCAAAGACTCCAACGCGTTCCTGCAACAGTTTGTCAGCTTGCAACAGCTGCTCAGCTTGATCGGCGAGCAACACGAATACCTGCAAGCCAACGCACCCGTCGATGCGACGGCGGTACGCTACGAAGTGCCGGGCAAGGGCTTCTTCGGTGTGATCGCCAACGAGAGCGTACCGTTCTGCCGCACCTGTTCGCGATTGCGGTTGTCCTCTACTGGTTGGCTGCATGGCTGCCTGTCGTCCAGCAATCGCCATTATGTCGGTGACTTGCTCGATCAGCCGCGCCATCAAGCGTTGCCAGCGTTGCAGGGCTTGTTGATGAAAGCCTTGGCCGACAAGCAGGAAGTGGCGTTCTCCGGCGGTGCCACGATCATGAAGATCATTGGTGGCTAAGGTAGATATTGCGGGTTCACACATTTGATTTGTAGCGCAGCTGACTGGCGCGGATTCTGCATCCCACGCCCCATTCGCCGGTTTCCTGTCACCGGCCTCTGGAGGATTAGGATGCGTAGTCTGGTTTTGCTGCTGGCGTCATTGGCCCTGGGTGGTTGCATGACCGTCAGTGATATGGCCGAAGGCACCCGCTATCAGATGAGCGATGCCGGACTGCTCGAT
The DNA here is from genome assembly GCF_041410225.1 of Pseudomonas sp. KT_2_4. Lineage (NCBI taxonomy): Bacteria > Pseudomonadati > Pseudomonadota > Gammaproteobacteria > Pseudomonadales > Pseudomonadaceae > Pseudomonas > Pseudomonas sp. KT_2_4. The sequence goes on along the minus strand of NZ_CP166962.1, from coordinate 2,297,155 downwards.
CACAGCGATACGCGCCGTACTGCCTCGGTGCGCATACAGCCGGACTCCTTTGTGTTTATCGCCCAGGGCGCCTTCGTGCCGCCGGGCAGCGCCTACCCGCGGCCCAATGTGGTGGCCGAGGAAGCCTTCAATGGCTTCGTCGAATATTTCCCCATGGTGCGTCGCGCCCGCCAGCCGGAAGGTCTTGAACAGGCCATGACCGAAGCCCGTGCCGCCGGTGCTCATTACCTGCTGTATTGCCGCTTTGCGGCAGCCGATGACCGTATCGGCAACGCCGACGAGTGGACCGACCAACAAGCCCTGGACCGCCTTGGCTTGGACAGCGGGGTGATCCAAGTCATGTTGATCGAGACCAGCACCCAGTATTTGATTGATACTGCACGTATTCGCAGTCGTGGCGGTTTACTGACGTTCCACGACACATCGCCACAAGATTTGATCGCCCGCCCCCTGGCGCAATACGCCCGCGGTTTACTGGGTATGAGTGATCAGTAAGACAGAGGAGCCCGCCATGACCGATTCCGCCAAGGCCAATGATTTATTGGCCCAACTGCCCAAGGGCAAGGGGCCGGCACCGGTGCATCTGTGGAACCCGGATTTCTGCGGCAACATCGACATGCGCATCGCCCGCGATGGCACCTGGTTCTACCAGGGCACACCCATCGGGCGAAAGCCGATGGTCAAGCTGTTCTCCAACATCATCCGCCGCGATGGCGATGATTATTTCCTGGTGACGCCCGTGGAGAAGGTCGGCATCCGTGTGGATGATGCGCCGTTTGTCGCAGTGACCCTGGATGTGCAAGGGCAGGGCGAAAGCCAGGTATTGCGCTTTACCACCAACGTCGACGAACAGCTCGAGGCAGGCCTCGAACACCCGCTGCGGGTGGTGACCGACCCCATCACCCAGGAACCAGCCCCCTATGTGCGCGTTCGCACCAACCTCGAAGCCCTCGTGCATCGCAACGTTTTTTACCAGTTGGTGGAGCTGGCGGTGAGCCGTCCGATCAACGGTCAGAACTGGCTTGGTGTCTGGAGCGGCGGGGAGTTTTTCCCCATCGGCCTGGAGCCCTGAGGCGGTTTTCGTCTTCAGCCTGAAATAATCCTCTTGCGGTAAACGTGCGCTTTCGGTTATCAATTTGTACATGATTAGACATGTTCGATTTGATAAGAAAAAACGCGTCGTCGATGAGCTCATCCGCCGTATCGAAGGTGGGGTCATGGCCGACGGTTTCCTATTGCCGGGCGAGCACCAACTGGCCGAGGAGTTTGCGGTCAGCCGGGGCACGCTGCGCGAGGCGCTGGCCGAGCTCAAGCGTCGCAACTACATCGCCACCCAAAGCGGCGTCGGTTCGATTGTCACCTTTGACGGCATGGTGTTGGACCAACGCAGCGGTTGGGCCCAGGCCCTGGCCGATACGGGGGCCCAAGTAAGCACCGATACCCTGCGTTTCGAGACCGTGACGCGCCCGGATCTGTTCAGCCGTTTCGGCACCGACCAGTTCATTACCCTCGACCGCCTCCGGCGCACGGCTGACGGTATAGCGGTGTCGCTGGAACGCTCGTTGATGCCGGCCGTTGGCGACCTGGAAAACCTGCCCCACATTGGGCTGATCGATAATTCCCTGACCATCACCCTGGCCGCCTACGGCTACGTCGGGGCCGACGGCGACCAGTGGATCGGTGCCGAACCCCTGAGTGATGAAGACGCCGAATTACTCGGGCGCCCCAGCGGTACGGTATTTCTCAAGGCGTCGCGCACCACCTATGATCGTCGCGAGCGTTTCATGGAGCATGTCGAAAGCCTGCTTGACCCGCTGCACTTTCGCCTGCATCTGCAGTTTGGAGCGTCGAAATGACCCGAAAAAATCGCGCACTTGGCGCCTTTTATGGCCTGGCCCTGGGCGATGCCTTGGGCATGCCCACCCAATCCTTGAGCCGCGAACAGGTTCAACAGCGCTTCGGTGCTATCACCGCCTTGGAAGACGCCGACGCGGACCAGCCCATTGCGCCCAACATGTCTGCCGGTTCCATCACCGATGACACCGAACAAGCCATCCTGGTTGCCGAGTTACTGGTGCAAGGCCAGGGCCAGATCGAGCCCGCCGTGCTTGCCCAGCGCCTGATCGACTGGGAAGCGGGGATGCGCGCCAAGGGTTCCCAGGACTTGCTCGGGCCGTCCACCAAGCGCGCGATCGACATGATCCTCGCCGGCCATACCCCGGAAGAATCCGGGCGCTACGGCACTACCAATGGCGCGGCCATGCGCATCACCCCGGTGGGCATCGCCGCCGATGTTGGCGACCCGGGGCGGTTTGTCCAGGCGGTGATCCAGGCGTGCCAGGTCACGCATAACACCAGCCTGGGTATTTCCAGCGCTGCGGCCGTGGCGGCGGTGGTCTCGGCAGGCATCAATGGCGTGGACCTGGGGGAAGCCCTGAATATCGGCACCCAGATTGCCCGACAGGCTGAAAGCCATGGTCACTGGATCGCGGGCGGACGCATTTCTACCCGCATCAGTTGGGCTCGCACCTTGAGCGTCGGCAGCGGCGACAAAGCGTTGTTTGCCGACCTGCTTTACGAGTTGATCGGTACTTCGGTGGCTTCCCAGGAATCGGTGGTGGTCTCGTTTGCCTTGGCCCAGCAAGTGGCGTCAGGTGATATGAATGCCTTCGAAGCCCTGTGCCTGGCGGCCAGCCTGGGCGGCGACACCGACACCATTGCCGCGATCCTCGGCGCCATGCTGGGGGCGTGCCTGGGCATGCAGTGCTGGCCTGAGGCGTTGGTTGAACAGGTCAAGCGGGTCAATGGATTGGATGTGCAACCCTTGGTCCAAGGGTTGTTGGCCTTGCGATAAACACAAATCTGATGTGGGAGCTGGCTTGCCTGCGATAGCGGTTTTCCAGTGGCCGCTGGGCGGGTTGCCCCCACCGCAATCGCAGGCAAGCCAGCTCCCACATTCAAAAGCGTTGAGTCAGGAAGACTGGATAAAGATTCGACTCGCTGCCACAACCACAACAATACAGGCACCAGGAGCACCCTTTCATGAGCAGTCCCTCTTCCGGCCAAAGCGCCGGGCAACTGGAAACACGCGGCATCGAGCCGGTCCCGGAAGGTGAGTGCAACGGCCATCCGCTGCAACTGTTCTGGGTGTGGTTCGCGGCCAATATCAGCATCCTCGGTTTGCCCCTTGGTGCAACGCTGGTGGCGTTTCGTGGCTTGGCCATCTGGCAGGCGATCATCGTCGCGATTCTTGGCGCCGCTGGTTCCTTTGCCGTGGTTGGCATTATCTCCATTGCCGGTCGCCGTGGTCGCGCGCCCAGCCTGACCTTGTCCCGCGCCATCTTCGGCGTGCGCGGCAATATCGGCCCGACCTTGGTGTCGCTGATGTCGCGCCTGGGTTGGGAAACCGTCAACACCACCACCGCAGCCTTCGTGTTGTTGTCGTTGAGCTCTATCCTGTTCGGCTCGGCAGTGGAGGCCAAGAGCGCGCCGCTGCTCACCCTGATCTTCATTGCCATCTTCGTGCTGCTGACCCTGGCCGTATCGGGCCTCGGCCACGCCACGTTGTTGGTGATCCAGAAGTGGGCGACCTACGTATTCGGCGGCCTGAACATTCTGGTGGGCGGCTTTCTGTGCGCCACCATCGACTGGAGTGCGGTGTTCAACGCCACCCCGGCGCCGTTGAGCGCGATGATCATTGGCGTAGGCACCATGGCCGCCGGCACCGGCATTGGTTGGGCCAACGCCGGTGCCGATATGTCGCGCTACCAGCACCGCAGCGTCAAGGCTGTACGCCTGGTGGCCAGCGCCGCTTTTGGCGCGGGTATTCCGCTGGTGTTGCTGATTACCCTGGGCGGCCTGCTGTCGGTGGGTAACAACGACCTGGCGTCGGCCACCGATCCGATCATCGCAATCCGCGACATGCTGCCGACCTGGATGGCGGTGCCTTACCTGATCACCGCGTTCGGCGGGCTGTTGCTGTCAAACAACCTGTCGGTGTATTCGGCCGGTCTGACGACGTTGACCCTGGGTTTGAAGGTCAAGCGCGTGCACGCGGTGATTGTCGATATCGTCGCGATCTTTGCTGGCTCCATCTATTTCATGCTGATCGCCGACAGCTTCTATGGCCCGTTCATCACCTTCATTTCGCTGCTGGCGGTGCCGATTACGGCGTGGGTCGGGATCTTCGTCGTCGACTTGATTCACCGTCATTACTACAGCCCCACCGACCTGCTGGACGTCAGTCCCAGCAGTGCCTACTGGTATCGCGGCGGTGTGGAGTGGCGTGCATTTGGCGCCTGGGCCGTGGCCATTGTGCTGGGGTTCAGCTTCACCACCATCGGCACCACCGCCGAAAACATCTGGTTTGCCGGGCCGTTGTCCGACTCCTGGCTGGGCCATAACGGCCTGGGCTGGATCGTGACCTTCCTGGTAGCCGGCGGACTATATGCAGTACTGGGCGGCGCGGCTGACCGTCGTCCTGCTTTAGCAGAGAGCGCCAATGTCTAGATTGCTGCATACCGGCCAGGTCATTGTCGACCTGGTCATGGGCCTCGACACCTTGCCGGCAAGCGGCGGTGATGTGCTGGCCAACTCCGCCAGTTTCCAGGTCGGTGGCGGTTTCAACGTAATGGCTGCGGCGCGGCGCAATGGGTTGCCGGTGGTTTACCTGGGTCGCCATGGCGATGGGCGCTTTGGCGAGCTGGCACGCGCCGCGATGCAGGCCGAAGGTATTGAAATGACCTTGGCGGCCAGCGCTGGCAAAGATACCGGGTTGTGCGTGTCGCTGACTGAAGCGAGCACCGAACGCACCTTCATTTCCCATCTCGGCGCCGAGGGTGAGCTGAGCGCTGACGACTTGGCCCAGATCGTCCCGCGTGTTGATGATTACGTGTACGTCAGTGGCTACAGCTTGCTGCTTGAAGGTAAGGCACAGCCGTTGCTTGACTGGCTGCTGGCGCTGCCGCGAGAGATCGTGGTGGTGTTCGACCCAGGCCCGCTGGTCAAGGCGCCGGACTCGGCGTTGATGCGCGCGTTGTTGCCGCGTATCGACATCTGGACCAGCAATGGCCCTGAAGCCCTCGCGTTTACCGGGGCGGCGGATATGAGTCAGGCGCTGCCCATGCTGAGTCAGCACGTGCAGGCACTGCTGGTTGTGCGTGATGGGCCAAATGGTTGCTGGGTAGGGCGTGGGGCACAGACTGAGCATGTACCTGGCTTCAAGGTTAAGGCGGTGGACAGCAATGGTGCGGGGGATGCGCATGCAGGGGTATTTATTGCCGGGTTGGCGAAGGGCTTGAAACCGGTTGAGGCGGCGCGTCGAGCGAACGCAGCGGCGGCATTGGCGGTAACCCGCTGGGGGCCGGCCACTTCACCTGGCACTGCTGAGGTCGATGCATTAGTGACTGAATAAACGAGGCCCAAAAATGTGGGAGCGGGCTTGCTCGCGAATGCGGTGTGTCAGTTAAAGCATGTGCTGACTGATACACCGCATTCGCGAGCAAGCCCGCTCCCACAATGGGTCCTGCGTTTAACCGGCTTTTTTCAGGGCCTGGATCAACTCATCTTTACGCATGGTCGAGCGTCCTGAAATATTCTTTTCCCGCGCCTCTTTCATCAAGCTTTCCTTGGTTTGCGTACTCAGCGAAGCACGGCTGCTGCGTGGGTGGCCTTCACGGCTGGCAGCGGCACGCTTGGCCGATTCCTGCCGGTCCTGGGCCTTCTTGGCCGGCGCCTTGCCTCGACCTGATCCGCCGGCTCTTTCACCACCGCCAGACTGTTTGTTCACCGTGGCCCAGGCGCGGGCTTCGGCCTCGTCCTTGGGCAGTCCCTTGTGCTCATAACTGTCTTCGATATGAGCGGCCTTGCGTTTCTGTTCGTCGGTGTATTTGGCTTTGCTTCCACGAGGCATCGCTAAAACTCCTTCTGGCCCCGGTCGCGGGGCCAGGCCAGAAATGGATTACTCAGTGCTTTGAGCGTCGAGCTTGCGCGCCTCATCCACACCCGAAGCGGTGAGCTTGATCGGCAGGTTCAACGCGTATTCGCCGGCGTCGTCGGTGGTCACATGCCCATCCTTGATCAGCCCGCGGTCCTGCAGGAACGCCAAGACACTGGCGACCTCTTTTTCACCGCGGTAATTGTCCAGCACCTCCTTGCCCAAGCCTTGCGGGTGGGCGTGCAGCAGGCGGGTGAGGACTTCTTTTTCAAGGTTTCTATCGACGTTCATGCGTACCTCTTCACGGGGAAATGGTCGGGCGTTGGTCGTACCAAGGGTGCATCAAGGCGCTGGTTGTTTCTGCGCGCCGGGGATGTTCGAGTCGTCGCCCTTGTTGATCTTCGGCTCATTGTTGCTCGTGCCAGGGCCCATCTTGCCGTTGCCCACGGCCGCCGGTGCCTGGCGCTGGGTGTCGTTGCCTTTGGTGCGCGGGTCAGCGCTGTTGTCGATGATCGCGCCACCGTTGGTGTCCATGCCGGTGCCCATCGATTTTTGCGATTCGGTAGTGGCGTCCGGCGTTGGATCGGTGGGGCCAGTGGTCGAGCTAGCCGCGAAGGCGCTCAAGGACGCGGCAGACAACAGGCCGGTGAGGGCGAGGGCAGCAAATTTGGAATGTTTCATCAGGGTGTCTCCATATAATTAATGTCCTTACCCTGTATTGGTCTGCCCGCGATTGCTGATCGTGCCGGGATGGCGACGAACGGTATCAGCTCACCTGTATCACTTTGTGTGCCGATACCCGACGCGCTATCAAGCGCGCCACCGTGATCGCCCAATTGAGTGCGGCGATCACCAGTACGCTCAGCATCATTGTCGCAAGGCCGAAGTCGACGATGATCTTGCCTGCGAGCCAGGGAAACCCGAAGACGCCGATAAAGTACGCCAGGCTGAACAGCAACAACGCCTGAGAAGTGGTGCCGCTGGGCGCTTCGTTGGCCACCAGGCCGTTGATCACCGAATACGTCAGGCCATACCCGATCCCTAGCGTGGCGGCGGCGAGCACATAACTGAGGTTGCCGCTGACACCAAACGCGAACAGCGCGATCGCGCCGAACATTACCCCGGATAACACGCAGGCAGCCTGGTACGCATCGCGCTTGACCACGAAACCGGCGATCAGCAGGCGGCTGGTAATAGCCGCTGTCAGGAAACCCGCGAAGAACAGTGAATAGTCCAGCTTATGGGCCACGGCATAGCTGGTCTGGAACGAAGACAGCCCCCCGAATACGCAGCCGCCCAGTCCGACCATCAGGATGGCGAACGCCGCCTTGGAAGACAGGACGCGGCGGCTTGCGCGCCAGGAAATCCTGGCGGTTGGCACATTCGCGTGCTGTCGCAACCGAGTGCCCATGCGCCAGAACATCACCACCCCGGCGAGGCTGGCGAGCCCGGCGATATAGAACGCGGTTGTCAGGGGCAGGTCCAGCGCAGTGGCGGCGCGTCCCAGCAAAGGGCCGGAACCTATGCCGCTCAACATACTGCCCGAGAGCAAGGCGAAATATTTGGCCCGCTGGCGCGGTTCCACCAGCAGCGTCACGATGATCGGGCCCAGGGTATAGAACACGCCCCAGCCCAAACCAAGAGACAATCCAAACAGCATCAAGCCTTGGCCAAACCCTGGCGTCAGGGCAAACCCCAGGCAGGCCACCACCAACAATACGCCGGTGCTTGCAATGGCCCGCGCCGCGCCTAGCGCGTCAGCCAGATGCCCGGAAAGCACGACCGCTACAAAGGTGCTGAGCATCGCCGTGGCAATGACACTGCCCGCGTCGTGTTCATTACCGCCACGGGCATGGATCAGCAGTGACAACAAAAAGGTCGAGCCGTAAGACAGCGACAACAGAAAACTGGCGAGGCAGAACAGCGCGAATGTCTTCGTGCCCACGGGTGGCGTAGCGTGCATGAGCAGGTCTCTGATCGTTGGATTTATGCTCATTGTTTACCATGGGCGTGCGCAGGCTTTGTTCTGTGGTTGCTGATGCTTGCATCACCCCGCGCCGGAGTGAAACGCGCTCGTCGGCATCAATTGCACTGCAAACGGCCATCAAACCGTCTTAGTATGTGGCCTTTGAATTTGCCCAAGGCTCGCCCATGACCATCGAGATTCGCCCCGCCGTGCCCAGCGATGCTGCGCAGATCCTGACCTTTATCACTGAACTTGCCGAGTACGAGAAAGCTCGGCATGAAGTGATCGCCAGCGTGGTGGACATCGAGCGCAGCCTCTTCAGCGAAGGCGCCACGGCCCATGGCCTGATCTGCTTGCGCGACGGCTTGCCGATTGGCTTTGCGGTGTTCTTTTTCAGTTACTCGACGTGGCTGGGCAGTAACTGCCTGTACCTCGAAGACCTGTACATCAACCCGGAGCAACGCGGCGGCGGGGCCGGCAAGAAGTTGCTGCGCCACTTGGCCAAAATTGCCTTTGACAATGGTTGCGGGCGCTTTGAATGGAGCGTGCTGGACTGGAACGAGCCAGCGATTGCCTTCTACAAATCCATCGGCGCCCAGCCTCAGGAAGAATGGGTACGTTATCGCATGGAAGGCGATGCCCTGCGCGACTTCGCCCTGGGCTGAAACCTCTTTCGTATAGTCACTAAAGATCGAATGTGGGAGCGGGCTTGCTCGCGAATGCGGTGTATCAGTCAGCACATGCTTTAACTGACAGACCGCCTTCGCGAGCAAGCCCGCTCCCACATTTTTTCAAGCGCCGCCCATTATATGGGACGATAATTTATATATTGAGATATTTCAGGCGATGGGTTTATAGTCGCCAGCATCAGCACTCACTACAAAAAATAAAAAGGTGAAGCGATGCAGGCGCAACCGTTGTCCCTACCCGCCGTGCCCGAGCCGACTTACGGCGAGCGGCTGAAGAACAAGGTGGTGATCGTCACTGGCGCCGCCCAAGGCATTGGCGAAGCCATCGTTGCCTGTTTCCAGGCCCAGCAGGCGCGGTTGATCATTGCCGATATCCAGGGCGACAAAGTCGAGAAGATCGCCGCTCATTGGCGCGAACACGGTGCGCAGGTTTACGCCCACGCGGTTGATATCACTTCCAAGGATCAGTGGCAGGCATTGGTCAACCTGGCCATCGAGCGCTTTGGCCGTGTGGATGTGCTGGTCAACTGTGCCGGCGTCAACGTGTTCCGTGACCCGCTGGAGATGAGCGACGAGGACTGGCGCCGCTGTTTCGCCATCGACCTCGACGGTGCCTGGTACGGCTGCCGCTCGGTGTTGCCGCACATGATCGAGCAAGGTATCGGCAACATCATCAATATCGCGTCCACCCATTCCAGCCACATCATTCCCGGTTGCTTTCCTTACCCTGTCGCCAAGCACGGCCTGCTCGGCCTCACCCGTGCCCTGGGTATCGAGTACGCGCCCAAAGGCATCCGCGTGAATGCCATCGCCCCCGGCTATATCGAAACCCAGCTCAACGTCGACTACTGGAACGGTTTCCCTGACCCCCACGCCGAACGCCAGCGTGCGTTCGACCTGCACCCGCCCAAACGCATTGGCCAGCCCATCGAAGTGGCCATGACAGCACTGTTTCTGGCGACCGACGAGGCGCCCTTTATCAACGCCACTTGCCTGATGATCGATGGCGGGCGGTCTGTGATGTACCACGACTAAAGCGTTTTTCAATAACAAGAAGGAGGTGGTCCATGTTCAAGCAAACACTCGGTGCCGTGGCACTGGCGATGGCGTTCTGCGCCTGGGTATCGGCTGAAGAAGTGAAGATCGGTTTTCTGGTCAAGCAGGCCGAGGAACCCTGGTTTCAAACGGAGTGGGCATTCGCGGAAAAAGCCGGCAAGGAGCATGGTTTCACCGTGATCAAGATCGCCGTGCCCGATGGCGAAAAGACCTTGTCGGCCATCGACAGCCTGGCCGCCAACGGCGCCAAAGGCTTCGTGATCTGCCCGCCGGACGTGTCCCTGGGCCCTGCGATTGTCGCCAAGGCCAAGGTCAACGGCTTGAAAGTGATGGCCGTGGATGACCGCTTTGTCGATGCCAAGGGCAACTTCATGGAAGACGTGCCTTACCTGGGCATGGCCGCGTTTGAGGTGGGCCAGAAGCAGGGCGCCGCCATGGCCGCCGAAGCGAAAAAACGCGGTTGGGATTGGAAGGACACCTATGCGGTGATCAACACCTTCAACGAACTCGACACCGGCAAGAAACGCACCGACGGCTCGATCAAGTCACTGGAAGAGGCCGGTATTCCCAAGGACCACATCCTCACCGCTGCGCTGAAAACCCTTGATGTTCCCGGCAGCATGGACGCCACCAACTCGGCCCTGGTCAAGTTGCCGAGCGGGGCGAAGAACCTGATCATCGGCGGCATGAACGACAACACCGTACTCGGCGGCGTGCGCGCTACTGAGAGCGCCGGCTTCAAGGCCGCCAACGTGATCGGCATCGGCATCAATGGCACCGACGCCATTGGCGAATTGAAGAAAGCCGACAGCGGCTTCTTCGGTTCCATGCTGCCCAGCCCGCATATCGAGGGCTACAACACCGCGCTGGCGATGTACGAGTGGGTCACCACCGGCAAGGAACCGGCCAAATACACCGCCATGGACGAAGTGACCTTGATCACCCGCGCCAATTTCCAGGAAGAACTGACCAAGATCGGCCTGTGGAAATGAGCGGCGCAGCCCTGCGTTTCAATGGCATCGGCAAGGAGTTTCCCGGTGTGAAAGCCCTGGCGCAGATCAGCTTTGAAGCGCGGCCCCATTCGGTGCACGCGCTGATGGGCGAGAACGGCGCAGGCAAGTCGACCCTGCTGAAGATCCTCGGCGGCGCCTACATTCCATCCAGCGGCACGGTGCAGATCGGCGCGCAGACCATGGCCTTCAAGTGTGCCGCCGACAGCATCGCCAGCGGTGTGGCGGTGATTCACCAAGAGCTGCACCTGGTGCCGGAAATGAGCGTGGCCGAGAACCTGTTCCTCGGGCATTTGCCCACGCGCTTTGGCGTGGTCAACCGGAGCCTGCTGCGTAAGCAGGCCCTGGCGTGTCTCAAGGGGCTGGCCGATGAAATCGACCCCGACGAGAAACTCGGGCGCCTGTCCCTGGGCCAGCGCCAACTGGTGGAAATCGCCAAGGCGCTGTCTCGCGGCGCCAACGTGATCGCCTTTGATGAACCCACCAGCAGTTTATCGGCGCGGGAAATCGACCGCTTGATGGCCATCATCACGCGCCTGCGCGACGAGGGCAAAGTGGTGCTCTACGTGTCGCACCGTATGGAAGAAGTGTTCCGTATCTGCGATGCGGTGACGGTGTTCAAGGACGGCCGCTACGTGCGTACTTTCGAGGACATGAGCACGCTGACTCACGACCAGTTGGTGACCTGCATGGTCGGTCGCGATATTCAGGACATCTACGATTACCGCCCGCGCGAGCAAGGCGAAGTGGCGCTCAAGGTGGACGGCTTGCTCGGCCCGGGCCTGCGTGAACCGATCAGTTTCCAGGTGCGCAAGGGCGAGATCCTGGGCCTGTTCGGGCTGGTGGGCGCGGGGCGTACCGAGCTGTTTCGCCTGCTCAGTGGGTTAGAGCGCGCCAGTGCCGGCAGCCTGGAACTGTGCGGGCACGCGCTGCAACTGCGCTCACCCCGGGACGCCATCGCCGCCGGGGTATTGCTGTGTCCGGAGGATCGCAAGAAAGAGGGCATCATCCCGCTGGGCAGCGTCGCTGAAAACATCAACATCAGCGCCCGTGGCGCCCATTCCACCTTTGGCTGGCTGTTGCGCGAAGGCTGGGAGAAAGGCAACGCCGACCGACAGATCCAGGCGATGCGGGTCAAAACGCCGAACGCGGCGCAGAAGATCCTGTACCTGTCCGGCGGCAACCAACAGAAAGCCATTCTTGGCCGCTGGCTGTCGATGCCGATGAAGGTGTTGCTGCTCGACGAACCCACTCGCGGTATCGACATCGGCGCCAAGTCGGAGATCTACCAGATCATCCATAACCTGGCGGCCAGCGGCATTGCGGTGATCGTGGTGTCCAGCGACCTGATGGAGGTGATGGGCATCTGCGACCGCATCCTGGTGATGAGTGAAGGCGCCTTGACCGGTGAGTTACCCCGCGCCCAAGCGGATGAAGCGCGCCTGCTGCAACTGGCGCTGCCACAGTCGCGGGCTTGAACAAGAATAAGAGGGTTTGGCTATGTCTGAGGTAAAAACAGCAAAGGGCTTCTGGCCAGGTTTCAATCAGCGCAAATTTCTCGATGATTGGGTGATGCTGTTGGCGGCGCTGGGCATTTTTGTGCTCAGCGCGGTGTTCATCGATAACTTCCTGTCTCCGTTGAACATGCGCGGCCTCGGTCTGGCGATTTCCACCGTGGGCATCGCCGCCTGCACCATGCTGTTCTGCCTGGCGTCGGGGCACTTCGACTTGTCGGTGGGTTCGGTGATCGCCTGTGCCGGGGTGGTGGCGGGCATCGTGATGCGCGACACCGACAGCGTGGCACTCGGCGTGTCGGCAGCCTTGGCCATGGGCCTGGTGGTAGGGCTGATCAACGGCATTGTGATCGCCAAGCTGCGCATCAACGCGTTGATTGCCACCTTGGCGACCATGCAGATCGTGCGCGGACTGGCCTACATCTTCTCCAACGGCAAGGCGGTGGGGGTGATGAATGAAGGGTTCTTCGTGTTCGGCAACGGCCAGCTGCTGGGCGTGCCGGTGCCGATCATCATCACCGTGCTGTGCTTTGTGTTCTTTGGCTGGTTGCTCAATTACACCACTTACGGGCGCAACACCATGGCCATTGGCGGCAACCAGGAAGCCGCGTTACTCGCGGGGGTGAATGTCGATCGCACCAAGATCATCATCTTTGCCGTGCACGGTTTGATCGGCGCCTTGGCCGGGGTGATCCTCGCGTCACGCATGACCTCGGGCCAGCCGATGATTGGCCAGGGGTTCGAGCTGACCGTGATTTCGGCCTGTGTGCTGGGCGGTGTGTCGTTGAGCGGCGGCATTGGCATGATCCGCCATGTGATTGCCGGGGTGTTGATTCTGGCGATCATCGAGAATGCGATGAACCTGAAGAACATCGATACCTTTTACCAATATGTGATTCGTGGCTCGATCCTCTTGCTGGCCGTCATCATCGACCGCATGAAGCAACGCTGATGTTCGCCCTGTGAAGATCAAACTGTGGGAGCTGGCTTGCCTGCGATAGCGGTGTGTCAGCCAGCCCATCTTTAATTGACCCACCGCCATCGCAGGCAAGCCAGCTCCCACCTTGGATCTTCTGTGTTCAGGAGGGCGGTATTTGCCATAATGCCCCCGCTTTCATACTTATAGGCCCGATATGCAGGAAAACGCCCCCACCCCCGTCAAAGACGCCGCCCCCACCGGCACCCAGACCCTGTTGCGCGGCTTGGGGGTGGTGCAAGCGGTGGCGGCTGGTGCGCGGGATCTCAAGGAGATCGCCCGGCGCATCGGCACCACGCGCAGCACGACGCACCGCCTGGCCAGTTGCCTGGTGGACGAGCGTTACCTGCGTGTGGTGCCCCAGGTCGGTTATCTGCTGGGGCCCAAGCTGATCGAGTTGGGGTTCCAGGCCCGTGAAGAGTTGCCCTTGGTGAACCTGGCGGTGCCCTACCTGGATGAATTGTCGGCGCTGACCGGCGATACCATTCACCTGGCGATTCGTGAGTACGACGAGGTGCTTTACCTGCACAAGAACCCCGGCCGCAATGGGCCGGAAATGCGCTCGCGGGTCGGCCATCGCATGCCGTTGGCGCGCACCGGTATCGGCAAGGCGTTGATGCTGGATGACTCGCCGCAGGAGTGGCAGCGCTTGTACGAGGCGAGCTTGCCGACGGCGGGCAAAAGCCTGCAATGGCCGCAGCACCCGGAGCAATCCTGGGCGCAGTTCGAACAACGCATGCATGAGTATGTCGAGGGTGGCTACGCGTTTGACCTCGAAGACAACGAGCCTTCGATCCGCTGCGTGGCCGCACCGGTGCGCGATGCCAGCGGGCGCATCGTCGCCGGCATCAGCATCGCCAGTACGGTGCCCTACATGCCGCTGGAGAAAATGGCCGAGCTGATTCCTGTGATCAAACAGGTCGCAGCCCGGCTGTCAGCGGAGTTGGGCGCCAAGGCCTGATCAGGCTTTCAGGCTCTCCATGTCGATGACAAAGCGGTACTTCACATCACCGGCAATCATGCGTGCGTAAGCTTCGTTGATCTGCCGGATGTCGAGCATCTCGATGTCGCAGGTGATGTTGTGCTCGGCGCAGAAATCCAGGACTTCCTGGGTTTCGGCAATGCCGCCGATCAGCGAGCCGGCCAAGACTTTACGGCCCAATACCAGCTTGGCGGCATTGACGGGCGGGTCCACCGGCTCGATCAGGCCGACCAGGATATGCACGCCGTCAAAGCGCAGCACATCGAGGTAGGGGTTCAGGTCGTGCTGCACCGGGATGGTGTCGAGCAGGAAGTCGAAGTGCCCGGCAGCAGCTTTCATCTGCTCGGCATCAGTGGACACGATCACATGGTCGGCGCCCTGGCGACGGCCTTCCTCGGCCTTGCTCGCCGAACGCGTGAACAGCGTCACTTCGGCACCCATGGCCTTGGCGAACTTGATGCCCATGTGGCCCAGACCACCCATGCCGAGGATCCCGACTTTATCGCCGGCTTTCACGCCGTAGTGCTTGAGCGGCGAGTAAGTGGTGATACCTGCACACAGGATCGGCGCAGCGCTGGCCAGGTCGAGCTTGGCCGGGATCTTCACCACGAAATGTTCGCTGACCACGATGCTGTCGGAGTAACCGCCCATGGTGTTGCTGCCATCCACGCGGTCCGGCGTGGCATAGGTCATGGTCGGGCCTTCGAGGCAGTATTGCTCAAGGTCCGATTGGCAGGCTTCGCAGTGACGGCACGAGTCCACCATGCAGCCTACGCCCACCAGGTCGCCGACTTTATGGGCAGTCACATTGGCGCCGATGGCGGTGACCTTGCCGACAATTTCGTGGCCCGGCATCAACGGGTACACGGCGATGCCCCACTCGTTGCGAGCCTGGTGGATATCGGAGTGGCACACGCCGCAGTAGAGAATCTCGATGGCCACGTCATCGACGCGCGGGCTGCGGCGTTCAAATGACATCGGGGCGAGGGGCGTGGTGGCCGACTGGGCGGCGTAACCGATGGCGGTGTACATAGTAAACCTCACAAAAGCTTGGACTGCAGAGGTGGCGAATTCTGCGCGTCGGCCTGGGGGCGCGAACATGGCAAATGCTCCGAGTCTCATGCCTATTCGTCCGGCAGTGCCTGAGGTTTGGATATATTGGCCGCCAGACCTGCGATGATGCTGTCATCCCTTATTCGCGAAGTTTTTTGCCATGCTGTTGACCCGCCATTTGGACGCCAATGCCACGCTGGTTGCCTTGATCGAAGGGCTCACGCCCCGCGACGGTTTTTCCCCGACTCACTTGCCCGGTGTGCAGGTGCTGCGCGCCAGTTGCGATGTGGCGCGTGGGCCGCAGATCTATGAGCCAAGCCTGATGTTCGTGGCCCAGGGCAGCAAAGTCGCCTACCTTGGCCCGCGCACGCTGGAGTATGGCGCCGGGCATTACCTGATCCAGGCGATGCCGGTGCCGTTCGAATGCGAGACCTTTGCCATGGCCCCCGAGGCGCCGCTGTATGGCGTGACGGTAGGCATCGACCGCGTGGTGTTGGGCGAGTTGGTGATTGCCATGGGCATGCAGGCCGGGCCACCGCCGACCGCGCAGACCTTGGAATCGATGAGTTCGGTGGTGCTGGACGATGCGATGCGCGGCTGCGTCGAGCGGTTGTTGCAGTGCCTGCACGATCCGCTGGAAAGCCGGATCATGGGCCCGGCGCGGGTGCGCGAATTGTTGTTCACCGCCTTGCGTGGGCCTCAGGCGGATGTGTTGCGTGCACTGGTGGAACAACAGGGGCAGTTTTCGCGCATCGCCACCTCATTGAATCACCTGCATGCCCATTACGCCGAGCCGCTGAATATCGAGACGTTGGCCGGATTTGCGCACATGAGTGCCTCGACCTTTCATGAGCATTTCAAACGCTGCACCTTGTTGTCACCGGTGCAGTACCTCAAGCGCTTGCGGTTATTGAAGGCCCAGCAGTTGCTGCTGGTGGAAGGCATGAGTGTGGCGCAGGCGGCGCACAAGGTGGGGTACCAGAGTACGTCGCAGTTCAGCCGGGAGTACAAACGCTATTTCCTGCGCAACCCAGGTGAAGAGCGTGCCGCCTGACACCACGAGGTCATTGTGGGAGCTGGCTTGCCTGCGATAACGGTGGGTCAGCCATACATTTGGCACCTGAAGGCCGCCGTCGCAGGCAAGCCAGCGCCCACATTTTTATCGATGTCGCCCACAAAAAAGGCTCCCATCTCGGGAGCCTTTTTGGGTTAAGCGAACGACTTACATATTCGGGTAAGTCGGCCCACCCGCACCTTCCGGTGTCACCCAGGTGATGTTCTGCGAAGGGTCCTTGATGTCACAGGTCTTGCAGTGCACGCAGTTCTGGGCGTTGATCTGGAAGCGCTTCTCGCCGTCTTCCTTGGTCACCACTTCATACACGCCAGCCGGGCAGTAGCGCTGCGCCGGTTCATCGTAGAGCGGCAGGTTGGTGCCGATCGGGATGCTTGGGTCTTTGAGCTTCAAGTGGCACGGCTGCTCTTCTTCATGGTTGGTGCCAGAGATGAACACCGAGCTCAGCTTGTCGAAGCTCAACTTGCCGTCGGGTTTGGGGTAGTCGATCTTCTGGCTGTCTTTGGCCAGCTTCAGGCAGGCGTAGTCCGGCTTGGTGTCGTGCAGGGTGAAAGGGATCTTGCCGCCGAAAATGTTCTGGTCGAGCCAGTTGAAACCGCCGCCAATGATCGCGCCGAACTTGTGCACGGCCGGGCCGAAATTGCGGCTGGCGAACAGTTCCTCATACAGCCAGCTGGCTTTGAAGCTGTCGACATACGCGGTCAGTTCGTCGCCGCCCTCGGATTCGGCAAACAGGCGGTCGGCCACGGCGTCGGCGGCGAGCATGCCGGACTTCATCGCGGTATGGCTGCCTTTGATCTTGGCGAAGTTCAGGGTGCCCAGATCGCAACCGATCAGCGCGCCACCCTTGAAGACCATCTTCGGCAGCGAATTCAGGCCGCCTTTGCAGATCGCGCGGGCGCCGTAGCTGACCCGCTTGCCGCCTTCCAGGTACTGGGCCAGCACCGGGTGGTGCTTGAGGCGCTGGAACTCATCGAACGGCGACAGGAAGGTGTTGCTGTAGGACAGGTCGACGATCAGGCCGACCACCACCTGGTTGTTTTCCAGGTGATAGAGGAACGAGCCACCGGTGTTCTCGTTACCCATGATGTCCAGCGGCCAACCGGCGGTGTGCACCACCAGGCCCGGCTGGTGCTTGGCTGGGTCGATTTCCCAGATTTCCTTCAGACCGATGCCGTAGTGCTGGGCGTCGGCGTCGCTGTCCAGGTTGAAGCGCTGGATCAGTTGCTTACCGATGTGGCCACGGCAGCCTTCGGCGAACAGCGTGTACTTGCCACGCAGTTCCATGCCCGGGGTGTACAGGCCGTCTTTTGGCTTGCCTTCACGGTCAACGCCAAGGTCGCCGGTGATGATGCCGCGTACCACGCCGTTCTCGTCGAACAGCGCTTCCTGGGCGGCGAAGCCTGGGTAGATTTCCACGCCCAGGTTCTCGGCCTGCTGGGCCAGCCAGCGGCACAGGTTGCCCAGGGAAATGATGTAGTTGCCTTCGTTGTGCATGGTCTTGGGCACAAAGAAGTCGGGCACCTTGGTGGAGGCTTCCGGGCTGCGCAGTACATAGATGTCATCGCGCACCACCGGGGTGTTGAGCGGGGCGCCGAGTGCTTTCCAGTCCGGGAACAATTCGTTCAGGGCACGGGGTTCAAACACGGCACCGGAGAGGATGTGGGCGCCGACTTCGGAGCCTTTCTCGACCACGCAGACGCTGATTTCCTTACCGGCTTCGGCGGCCTTCTGCTTCAGTCGGCAGGCGGCAGACAGGCCAGCCGGGCCAGCGCCGACGATGACCACGTCGAATTCCATGTATTCGCGTTCCACAGGCTATCTCCTACTCAAGGCTCAACAGGCTTTTTTTTCTAATGGGTGGAGGTTCGGTGTAGTTCTGCGCGAAGGCAGCACCCACCTGTCTCTCTAGGTGGCGCATTATATATAGACCACTGACAGCGTCCAATACAAACGTTTGTTTGAATTGCCTGCAGCCTAGATAAATCAAAGCAACGGGGCTTATGACTGACCATTTTGCCGTATTGACCAGAATAGGCGTTCCGGTCAAGATACGGTCGGTTTTGCGCTTCCCGTAGGCAGACTGCAGGTTTCAAGAGCACGTCCAAAGACAGGCTGAAGGCAATAAAGGTGATGCGCCCCCCAACGTTGGAGCGCAGTTTACACGCCGCGATAAAGAATGACCTCTCAGTCACCACTGACGAACGGTCGTCATTTCCCGTGTGCAAGGCCACTGCCGAGGTCTTTGGAGGTGCCCTTGTGTGCCGATGAGCATCAACCGCCAGGTTCGCCTAGGCGACTTTCTTTTCACCGGAGAGTAACGAGGAATCCATGAAGGTTCTTGTAGCTGTCAAACGCGTTGTCGATTACAACGTGAAAGTTCGCGTCAAGGCGGACAATTCCGGCGTCGACCTTGCTAACGTCAAGATGTCGATGAACCCTTTCTGCGAAATCGCTGTGGAAGAAGCCGTACGCCTGAAAGAGAAAGGCGTGGCGACGGAAATCGTCGTGGTGTCCATCGGGCCGACCACTGCCCAAGAGCAGTTGCGTACCGCTTTGGCCCTGGGCGCCGACCGCGCCATTCTGGTGGAGTCTGCTGAAGAGCTGACCTCCCTGGCCGTTGCCAAACTGCTCAAGGCCGTTGTCGACAAGGAACAGCCTCAGCTGGTGATCCTGGGCAAACAAGCCATCGACAGCGACAACAACCAGACTGGCCAGATGCTGGCTGCACTGACCGGTTACGGCCAGGGCACCTTCGCTTCGAAAGTCGAAGTGAGCGGCGACAGCGTTGCGGTTACCCGTGAAATCGACGGCGGCGCGCAGACGGTTTCCCTGAAACTGCCGGCCATCGTCACCACCGACCTGCGTTTGAACGAGCCGCGTTATGCGTCCCTGCCAAACATCATGAAAGCCAAGAAGAAGCCTCTGGAGACGCTGACTCCGGACGCTTTGGGCGTTTCCACCGCCTCTACCAACAAGACCGTCAAAGTCGAAGCGCCGGCTGCACGCAGCGCGGGCATCAAGGTCAAGTCGGTGGCTGAACTGGTCGAGAAACTGAAAAACGAAGCGAAGGTAATCTAATCATGACTATCTTGGTAATCGCTGAACACGACAACAAGATTCTGGCCCCGGCCACCCTGAACACCGTGGCCGCTGCCGCTAAAATCGGTGGGGACATCCACGTCCTGGTAGCAGGGCAGGGCGCTGGCGCCGTGGTTGAAGCCGCTGCGAAAATCGCAGGCGTGAGCAAAGTCCTGAACGCTGACAATGCCGCTTATGCGCATCAGCTGCCGGAAAACGTTGCACCGCTGGTCGCCGAGCTTGGCGCTGGCTACAGCCACATCCTGGCCGCCGCTACCTCCAACGGCAAAAACATCCTGCCACGCGTTGCCGCGCAGCTGGACGTTGACCAGATCTCCGAGATCATCTCGGTAGAAAGCGCCGACACCTTCAAGCGCCCGATCTACGCCGGTAACGCCATCGCTACCGTGCAGTCCGACGCCTCGGTCAAGGTCATCACCGTGCGCGCCACCGGTTTCGACCCGGTTGCTGCCGAAGGTGGCTCGGCTGCCGTTGAAGCCGTCTCCGCTGCCCACGACGCTGGCACTTCCAGCTTTGTCGGCGAAGAGCTGGCCAAGTCGGACCGTCCTGAACTGACCGCTGCCAAGATCGTCGTTTCCGGCGGGCGTGGCATGCAGAACGGTGACAACTTCAAACACCTGTACGCCCTGGCCGACAAGCTGGGTGCTGCGGTCGGCGCTTCCCGCGCTGCTGTCGACGCAGGCTTTGTACCCAACGACATGCAGGTCGGCCAGACCGGCAAGATCGTTGCGCCACAGCTGTACATCGCCGTCGGTATCTCCGGCGCTATCCAGCACTTGGCCGGTATGAAAGATTCCAAGGTGATCGTTGCGATCAACAAGGACGAAGAAGCGCCGATCTTCCAGGTAGCCGATTATGGCCTGGTGGCGGACTTGTTCGAAGCCGTACCTGAATTGGAGAAGCTGGTCTAATCCAGCCACTTCACTTATAAAGAGCCCGGTCTTATGACCGGGTTTTTTTTTACTGATCGGGAGAGTCTTGCCATGCAACTGCGCCCCTGGGCCTTACTGCTGGCCCTTACGCTGCTGCCGAGCCTGACGCTCGCCGCCGGCAAGTGCGAGCGCCTGGTGATCACCGGCAGCCCGGACGCACCGCCTTTGCTCTGGCGCGACCCTCAGGACCCTACGCACCTGATCGGCGCGACCGCTGACGTGCTGCAACAAGTGGGCAAGGACCTCGGGCTGAAAATCGACCTGCTCTACGGTGGCAAACGCTCCCTGGCCCTGGATGAAGCGCGTAGCGGGCGCATGGACATTCTCGCCGACGCACCGCTGAATCTGGGTGAGCTGGACCACTTCGACTACATCCATCCGGCGCTGATGCAGACCGACTACCTGGTATGGACGCGCAAGGATTCAGCCGTGGTCTATTCCACCACCGCCGATTTGCACGGCCACAAAGGCGCAGTCTCGGAACGTGCGCGCTTGAGCGCGGAGTTCGAAACCTTCGCCAGCCAGCAACTCAACCTGCAACGCCTGCCCAACTTGACGCCGGCCTTCCAGAAACTGCTGTTGGGTGAGGTGGACTACGTGCTGGCCGGGCGCTATTCCGGCATGGCCATGGCCCAGACCCTGGGCATGAGTAATGACCTGGTGGCCCATGAGGTGCCTGTCGACCAGCCTGGCCTGTACCTGGCGATTTCCCACAACTCGGCCTGCAATGATCCTTGGCTTCGCGGACAGCTGACGAAAAAGATGACAGAATTGCCCGCCTCCGGTGCCGCTCAAGCCGCGCTGCAGCGCAATCTGGAGCGTTGGAAAGCGCAACTGCAACAACCTGTCGGCACCCCAACAAAGTAGGGATTTACAGTGATTTTTCGAGCTCTTTTCGCGGCCCTTGCCGTTGTCGCGCTGGCGGGATGCGCAACCGATCCTGCGCCGATCGAACAAATGCGCCTGACCCAGCAAGCCTTGGAACAAGCCACCGCGGTCGGGGCCAACACCGATGAATCCCCCGAACTGAAGCTGGCCGAAGAAAAATTCGCCCGGGCCAAGGGCAACATGGCCGACCAATCCTACAAGCGAGCGCGGATGCGCGCCGAGCAGGCTGAGCTGGACGCACGCCTGGCCGAAGCCAAAGTGCTGACCGGCAAGAGCCAGGAACAATTGAACGTGCTCAATACCCGTATCACTCGCCTGCGTAAGCAACTGCAGTTGGGAGACGCACAATGAGCCCGATGATCCGTAGTTTGAGCTGTGTACTGCTGCTGGGCGGCGCGGCCTTGGGCGGCTGTGCCAGCCAACCCACGAGCGAGCAGGCGTTGCAGCAGGCCGGCGATGACTTTCAAAAGGTCAAGGAAGACGCCAACGTACTGCGCTTCGCCCCCAAGGACGTGATCCGCGCCGGCGAGTCCCTGGCCCGCGCCGATCGCCTGTCCAGCTACTGGGGCAGCGGCGCGGATGTGGTGCATTACGCTTACCTGAGCCAGCGTTACAGCGCCATCGCCCGAGAGCACACCCAGCAGGGCCTGAATGCCGAGCGCGGCACCCAACTGGAGTTGGAACGTCAGCGCCTGCAACTGGCCTTGCGCGAAAACAAGCTGGCCAGCGTGCAACAGCAGGGCAAGTGGGTTGAAGCGCAAATCGCCAGCCTCACCACCCAGACCGATCGTGGCCTGGTGATGACCCTGGGGGACGTACTGTTCGACACTGGCGAAGCTGAACTGCAGAACTCCGCCAACCGCACGGTGCTCAAGATCGTGCAATTCCTGCAACTGAACCCCAAGCGTCGGGTGCGCATCGAGGGCTACACCGACAACACCGGTGGCGAGCAGGAAAACCTGAAACTGTCACGCGACCGTGCTCAATCGGTGGCCGATCTGTTGATGGACCTGGGTATTGATGACAAGCGCATCGAGGTCGAGGGTTATGGCGACCAATACCCGGTGGAAGCCAATGCCTCCGAGCGTGGTCGTGCACAGAATCGCCGAGTGGAAATTGTGTTCTCTGACGAGAAGGGCCAATTGGGCGCAGTACGCTAAAGTCTGACGCAGATCCAAATTGTGGGAGCGGGCTTGCCCGCGAATGCGGTGGCTCAGTACCGAATGTACTGATTGACACACCGCTTTCGCGGGCAAGCCCGCTCCCACATTTCGTTTCGGCGATGCCCACCCCAGCTCCCCCGCAGTTTTTACTGTCACTCCCGCCCGCGCTCGACTATTGTGGCAACTGTCCCCGTACACTTCTAAACTGTGCCGGTATGTTTCACACAAAAATAAAATACCCGTGAAATCGAGTGCTGCGTCATGACCAATCTGTTGCTTTACCAACGTATTGCCCAGCAACTGGCTGAGGACATCCGGCGCGGTGTCTACCAACCGGGGGAGCGCGTGCCGTCGGTGCGCAAGATGAGTTCCCAGCTCAATGTGAGCCATGCCACGGTGCTGCAGGCCTACGCCAACCTGGAAGACCAGGGGCTGATCCGGGCGCGGCCGCAGTCGGGCTATTACGTGCACCAGACGCCAGCACTCACGGCGCCTACGCCTGATATCGCACGGGTCGAGCGCCCAGGGTTGGTCACCCGTAGCAGTATCATCCAGCAGGTGCTGGTCGAGTCGCGCCGCGAAGGGGTGTTTCCCTTGGGCGCGGCGGTGCCGAGTGTCGACTACCTGCCGGTGCGGGCACTGCATCAGCAGTTGGCCAAGGTCACGCGTTTCCAGAGCCCACGGGCCTTCAGCTACATGTTCAGCCCTGGCTTTGAACCATTGCGGCGCCAGGTGGCGATCCGTATGCGCGATGCGGGCGTGGTGGTGGACCCTTCCGAAGTGGTGATCACCCACGGCTGTGTCGATGCATTGCAAATGTCGTTGCGCGTGCTGACGCGCCCTGGCGACCTGATCGCGGCTGAATCACCCACCTATTACGGCCTGCTGCAATTGGCTGATCTGCTGGGCCTCAAGGTGATCGAGATCCCCAGCGACCCCGCCACAGGCATGAGCCTGGAAGCCCTGCAACTGGCCGCCAACCAATGGTCGATCAAGGCGCTGGTGTTGACCACGCGCCTGAGTAATCCGCTGGGCGGCACCATGCCGGAGGAGCGGCAGAAACAGTTGCTGCGCCTGGCCTCGGACTTCGATATCCAGATCGTCGAAGATGACATTTACGGCGAGTTGATGTTCGAACTCGGCCGCACCAAAGCCCTCAAGGCCTACGACCGCCTCGACCGCGTAATCTATTGCTCAAGCTTTTCCAAGACCTTGTCGCCGGGCGTGCGCATTGGTTGGATGATTGCCGGCAAGTACCAGCAGGAAATCCAGCGCCTGCAGATGTTCAGCACGCATTCTGCTTGCAGCGTCACGCAGATGGGCGTCGCGGCCTATCTGGAAAACGGTGGCTACGACCGTCATTTGCGCTACATCCGCCAGGAATACCGCAAGAACCTCAGTGCCTTCCAATTGGCGGTGCAGCAGTATTTCCCCGAAGGCACCCAAATGACCCGCCCGACCGGCGGCTTTATCTTGTGGGTCAGTTTGCCGGGGCGGGTCAATACTCAGGAACTGCATGTGCGTGCCCTGCAACAAGGCATCAGCATTGCGCCAGGGCTGATTTTCAGTAATACCGAACAGTTCAACCACTGTATTCGCCTCAATTGCGGCACGCCGTGGAATCGCGAGGCGGAGAGGGCGTTGATGACCCTGGGAATGCTTGCCAGCCAGCTGTGCCAGGAGGCCGCAGCGGGTTTTTGAGGCGAGCAAAAGGGCACAAGACTGATCTGTGCCCTTGTCATGCCGCGCACAACAAGCGAGCATATGGCCTTCTGCCGTTAATGCTGTTGGCGATATGACTTCTATTTTTCGCGTTACGTTGATGCTTGGTCTGCTGAGCCTGTGCAATGCCGGCAGCGTGCTGGCTGCAGCGCCGGTGGCTGAAGGCAAGCCTGCTGTCGGTGCCGAGCAAAAGACCTCAGCCAAGCAGCCAGCGCCTGCGAAAAAAGCCCCCGCCGCACAAAAGAAAGCCGCCTCGACCAAAAAGCGTGCACCCGTGGCGAGCAAGTCCAAGTCGGCCCATGAAGTCGCCCAGACCAAACTGCCACCGGCACAGTTGGACCTGTCCCTGCCTTCGGACATGGTCAGGCACTTGCAACCCATCGGTACCATGCCCAAGCCCAAGAGTGTGCCCTTGCTGCCGCCAATGTTTGGCGAAAAGCCCACCGACAACAGCGCGTTCCAGATCAACGGCCGCTTGCTCAGCAATGAGATGAAGCTGCAACTGCGTAACGAAGAGCGCCGTGATGTTGAAGGCGCTGCGCTGGATTTCGAATTCAAGCAATAAACTTTCGCACCACAGGTGACCCAGGTCGCCGACCATCTGTCGCAGACTGGTCGGTCACTTTTGTTTTGTGCGAAAAACCCCTGTTGGGCCATTTTAAAACGTCTGTTTAAGGGCGTACTCTAGCCCGGCCATCCCTATTGAGTCGTCGAGGACCTGCTGGTCATGAAATGCCGTGAAGGCTGTGGCGCATGCTGCATTGCCCCCTCCATCAGTTCACCGTTGCCGGGAATGCCCCATGGCAAGCCCGCTGGCGTTCGCTGCGTGCACTTGTCGGTGGAACAACTGTGCCAGTTGTTCGGTCAACCGCAGCGGCCAGCCGTATGCAGTGATTTCAAGCCCGATATTGAGGTGTGCGGCAATGACCAGGCCGATGCCATTCGCCTGATCGGTTGGTGGGAACAGATGACGGCGGCTTGATGGGCTTTACTATCGGAACTTCAACAATAAGGAATACAACGATGGGTTCGCTGAAACGAGTGGCTGTACTGTGCGGTTTTACGCTGTTGTTGGCGGCTACTGCCCAGGCTGAGGATTGGCAAGTCGCCAAGGACGAAGACGGTATCAAGGTCTCCCTGAGCGAGATTGCCGGTTCCAAGTACAAGGCGTATCGCGGTGTGACGGTGATCAAGGCGCCTTTGGCCAAGGTCCAGGCGCTGCAGGAAGATGTGGTCGGTGCTTGCGCATGGATCCATGAATGCAAATCCCAGCAACTCGTCGACAAGAAAGGCGACGAGGCCTGGACCTACACCCAGTTCAAGGCCCCGTTCCCCGTGACGGACCGCGACTCGTACATCCACGTCACCACCACCAAAGCCGCTGACGGCACCGTCACGCGCAAACTGGAAGGTGTGCCGACCTACAAGCCAGAAGCAAAAGGCTACGTGCGGGTTGCCCAGGTGGACGGTTTCTGGAAACTGGTGCCAAAGGGCGATAACCAGACCGAAGTCACCTACCAGGTACACACCGAGCCAGGTGGCAGCGTACCTTCGTGGCTGGCCAACAAGTTCGTGGTGGAAGCGCCGTTCAATACCTTGAAAGCCTTGAAAGAACACGCTGAAAAATAAGTGCAGTTGATCCGGTGCCTCCGGGCTTGAGCGGAACGTTTTGCGCGCCGCCAAGGTCCAGATACTTGTAAGCCCACCTATGGGTTTTATCGAGGAGGCACCGATGCAAACGTGGCAAATTACCTTCGTTGATGATCACGGTGAAAAGTCCGTGCAGCAGTTCACCTGCGAACAAAAGCCCAGCCTCGAAGACGCTGCGCATATGATTCGTGCGAAGCTGGTGCCGATTGCTGCCGAACTCGATCTCAATGACCTGGAAGGCCGGAAACCCGAGCCTACGGTCAAGATTCTCAAAGACCAGAACAGTATCCAGATTCTCGATATTTCTCCCTCCGTCTAAACATTTTTCACACGCCACACGAGCACCTCTGGTGGAGGTGATAGCTTCGCGCTACTCTGCAATCGAGATCAGCGAATGAATCGCTAAGGTCTGGTCTTGTCAGCTACATGCTTGTTTTCCTGCGGCGTTGTTATGCCGTGGTGCCCACGCCAGCAGGGCGCGGGGCTTCAGGAAGCACGGAAAGTCTATCCATCGGTTTGAGGAGGACGTTTCATGAGCACAGCCTATCAAGAAGACATCAGCACCAACGTACTGCGCCGCATGAAAGAAGGCGGCTTTGATTTCTCGCGTTTTCACCCCATCGAGTTCTACGCCATTTTCCCGGATGAGGAACGGGCGCGCAGGGCGGCGGGTCGATTTCGTGGGGAGTCCCTCAACGCTCAGGTCAGCGCGCGCGACGATGGCGCCTGGTACCTGGAACTGAGCAAAATCATGTTCGCAACCTACGACGGCATAGGAGATTTCGAGCAAGACTTTGAAGCAGTGGTCGAGCCCCTGGGAGGGATCATCGAAGGATGGGGCGTCAAGCAGGAGGTGCGTGGGTTACCCATGTAGTTGGTATTTATGAGCACCACAGCGTATCGGCTGACCTTTGGGTCGGCCGATTTTGTTTGGACGGCGTTTTACGTGCAAAAAAAAGCCACCCGGATAGGGTGGCGGAAAGGGAAGCTCAAGGGAGTAGATCAGTACACAAGTAACACGATATCGCTTGCACAAAAGGTTTCGCTGTAGGACGTCTCCTGTTCAGCCGATGGAGGTGATTATCCGCAGCGCCAGCCGGGCAGTGAAATCAACTCTGGCTATGCTGTTGATAGTCAAAGACCGCATTGCAATGAGGCGCGCGACGTGACCCAAGCCATTGTGCGCACCAGGACGGTGCGAGGAATGCGCTTGGATTATTCAACTGGTTGATTATTAAGTGTTTATGCCGCTGGCACGGGCCTTGCGAAGGTTCTTGCGTCCGGGTGACAAGGAGTACGGCATGATCCGCACTTATTACGATGAAATGTACGATGGGGCAGGGCAGGTTCGCCCCCATTATCGCGAGTTCGCCCGTTGGCTGGCCGACACCCCTGCCGAACTGCTGGCCCAGCGCCGGCGTGAAGCCGATTTGCTGTTCCACCGCGCCGGTATCACCTTCACCCTCTACGGGGACGAACAAGGCACCGAGCGCCTGATCCCCTTCGACACCATCCCCCGCAGCATTCCAGCGAGTGAATGGCGGATTGTCGAGCGCGGCTGCATCCAGCGGGTCAAGGCGCTGAACCTGTTCCTCGCCGACCTGTACCACGATCAACGCATCATCAAGGCCGGCATCATCCCCGCCGAACAGGTACTGGCCAACGAGCAATACCAGTTGGCAATGCAGGGCCTGGATTTGCACCGCGATATCTATTCGCACATCTCCGGGGTCGACCTCGTACGCGATGGCGACGGCACGTACTACGTGCTCGAGGACAACCTGCGCACGCCCAGCGGTGTCAGCTACATGCTTGAAGACCGCAAAATGATGATGCGTCTGTTCCCCGAGCTGTTCGCGGCCCAGCGCATCGCGCCCATCGACCATTACCCCAACCTGCTGCTCGACACCCTCAAAAGCGCCAGCCCCCTGGATAACCCCAGTGTGGTGGTACTGACGCCCGGGCGTTTCAATAGCGCGTTCTTCGAACATGCCTTCCTGGCTCGGGAAATGGGTGTGGAATTGGTAGAAGGTGCGGATTTGTTCGTGCGCGATGACCGTGTGTTCATGCGCACCACCGACGGGCCCAAGGCTGTCGATGTGATCTACCGTCGCCTTGATGATGCGTTCCTTGACCCGCTGGCCTTCAACCCGGACTCCATGCTCGGTGTGCCCGGCCTGCTCGCCGCCTACCGTTGCGGCAATGTGGTGCTGGCCAACGCCATTGGCACCGGGGTTGCGGACGACAAATCTGTGTATCCGTTCGTCACCGAGATGATTCGCTTCTACCTCGACGAAGAGCCGATCCTGCAGAACGTTCCGACCTTCCAATGCCGTAAGCCTGACGAATTGTCCCACGTACTGGCCAACCTGCCCGAGCTGGTGGTCAAGGAAACCCAGGGTTCCGGTGGTTACGGCATGTTGGTTGGACCGGCGTCTACCACGGCAGAAATCGAAGCGTTCCGGGCACGTATCAAGGCCAAGCCACACGCTTATATCGCGCAGCCGACCCTGTGCTTGTCTACCTGCCCGACTTTTGTCGAGAACGGCATCGCCCCGCGCCACATAGACCTGCGCCCTTTCGTGTTGTCCGGCAAGGAGACCCGCGTGGTACCGGGTGGCCTGACCCGCGTGGCGCTGCGCGAAGGCTCGCTGGTGGTCAACTCGTCCCAGGGCGGCGGAACCAAGGACACCTGGGTGGTCGAGGGCTGATGCCATGTTGAGTAGAACTGCCTCGGATTTGTACTGGATGTCGCGCTACCTGGAGCGTGCCGAAAACCTCGCGCGCATGCTCGATGTCAGCTATTCGCTGTCGCTGATGCCCCAGGACGGGCGCGGCGATGGCCTGCACGAGTTGGCCATGCCGCTGTTGATCACCGGCACCCTGGAGGATTACCACGAGCGCCATGGTCCATTGCACGCTGAACGCTTGCTGCACTTTTTTGCCCTGGACGCGGCCAACCCGGCGAGCATCTACAGCTGTCTGGGTGCGGCGCGGGCCAGCGCTCACGCTGTACGTGGGCGAATCACCGCCGACATGTGGGAAAACATCAATGCTACTTGGCTGGACATACGCGATATCGCCCAGCAGGGCCTGAGCCATTACGGCATGAGCCGGTTTTGTGAGTGGGTCAAGGAGCGCTCCCATCTGTTTCGGGGCGCCACTTACGGCACTATCATGCGCAACGATGCCTTCCGCTTTATTCGCCTGGGCACCTTTATCGAGCGCGCCGATAACACCCTGCGCTTGCTCGATGCCCGCTACGAAATGGCCGGCGAACACGCGGCGGTGGTCAGCGATGGCACGGCTCACGCGTATTACCAATGGAGTGCGTTGCTGCGCGCACTGTCGTCATTCGAGGCGTACACCGAGATTTATCGCGATGCCCCGGGGGCTCGACAAGTGGCTGAGCTGCTGCTGTTACGCGCGGATGTGCCGCGTTCGCTGCGCGCTTGCAGCGAAGAGATCGACCAGATCCTCGCCAGCCTGCCCGGCATCAACGGCCGCCCGGCCCAGCGCCTGGCCGCCGAGATGGATGCGCGCCTGCGCTTTACGGCCATCGACGAAATCCTCGAGGAAGGCCTGCATGCCTGGCTGACCGACTTTATCCCTTTGGTACGCCAGTTGGGCGACGCCATCTACAGTTCCTACCTGGAGGCGGCATGAGACTCTCCATCAGCCACGACACCACCTACCACTACGAAGACCAGGTGCGCGCCAGCATCCAGTACCTGCGCCTGACGCCCCATGACAGCGAGCGCCAACACGTGCTGAGCTGGCAACTCGACCTGCCGCGCCCGGTGCGGGCTCAGGTGGACCCCTTCGGCAATATCTTGCATGTGCTCACGCTGGACGAACCCCACGACGCCATCATCATCGGCGCCCGGGGCGTGGTGGAGATCGATGAATTGCGCGAGGCCGAACACGAAAGTCAGTCTGCCTTTCCGTTCCTGCGCTCCACTCGCCTCACCGAGCCCGACGACGCCCTGCGCGGGTTTGCCGAGCAACACTGCCATCAGCGTCGTGATCGCACGGCGCTTATCGATTTGATGCACGCGCTTAACCACACCATGGTCTACACCCCCGGTGCGACCGACGTCGATACCTGCGCCGCCCAAGCCTTCGCAGGTGCCGCTGGGGTGTGCCAGGACCACACCCATGCGTTCCTGGCCTGCGCACGCAGCCTGGGGATCCCTGCGCGGTATGTGTCGGGGTATCTGTATACCGAAGACAGCACGCACCTGGCCAGTCATGCCTGGGCCGAAGCCTGGCTGGATGACGCCTGGTACAGCTTTGACGTGACCAACCAACTGGCGCGGCCGGAGCGGCACTTGAAGCTGGCCGTGGGCCTGGACTACCTCGACGCCTGCCCGGTCCGGGGGATGCGCCGTGGCGGTGGGCATGAGCAGATGCATGCCAAGGTATTCGTGGCGCCGCAGCAATGATCGATAACGGTAGGGGCGAGCTTTGATCGTTCCCACGCTCTGCGTGGGAATGCAGCCGAGGACGCTCCGCGTCCCAAAGCGTGACGCAGAGCATCACAAGAGGCGTTCCCACGCGGAGCGTGGGAACGATCGATGCTCTCAGGGTTTTCGCGAGCAAGCTCGCTCCTACAACTTGCGGCCCGCCATATGCCGCAGATAGCCCACCAGCAAATCCAACTCATTGTCTGGCAATACACTCGCTGTAAACGCCGGCATCTTCGCCTGTGGCCACTGCCTCAGGCTTTGCGGGTCGCGGATGTAACGCTTGAGGAAATCCCCGCTGAAATACTCGGTGGGGTTGTAGGGCACATTCAGGTCCGGCCCCATCTGGGCATCACCGCCGCCATTGAGGCGATGGCACGCCAGGCAGTTCTTCTGGAACAACGCAAAGCCCTGGTTGATCGGGTCGTTCGCCGCCAGCTTCGGGTCGGGCAATAACGCCGGGAAACGCTCGCCAACCGTCTGCAACTGCTTGAGTTTCGATACCTGGAACGGCCACTGTTCGGGGCTGATATGCCCGGCTTGAGGGTTGGTCCAGACCAGATAGAACGGCCCGGCGCTGGGCTTGCCCTGTGCCAGCGGTGGCCATGGATGGGCCGGGTCTTCCACGGCCAGCCAGGCGCGGGCGCCGTTTTTTTCCAGTAACGGCGCGGCGGCAAGTTCGGCGGCAAAACCATCAAGGGCAACGGCTTGCAGGTGGTTCGCAGATTTAAGGCCCGGTAAGAGCACCGCCAGGGGCACCGCACGATAGGTCATAGTGCGCTTGTAGGACACATCATCGACGATCTGCACCGTCTGAGCGTCGGGGTGCTTGAGCAACTCGGCGGTCTGCCAGGTCTTTTGGCTGTGGTCCAACTCGATGGTCAACTGTGCCGCCGCCGCGGGCAGGCTCAGCAGCAGGGCAAAAAGGGCGAGGATCGGTTTCAAGGCACAGGCCCGTTGCGAGAGAGTGAGGGCGCACACGATAACGGAAAACGGCAGGTAAAAAGACAGCCCCTGCAAAACAGGAGCGCTAAGCGCAATGTCCTGGCAGGTGCTGCCAAAAACTGCAGGCCTGGTGCGGTGTGTGCACGCAAGCGGGGAGTGTCACCCAATAACCTTGGTTAAATTGGGCAAGATCAGAATCAAGGTGGTGGCGAACAGAATAAGTCCCGCCTGACGTACTTTCGATTGTTTGAACATGGCTGACTGCCTTTTCTTTTGTTGTTATTCCTGAGCGTCAAATGCGTGCTGGTTTATTTCAGTATCGCGAGGTGACGTTGCACTTTTCTTACAACTGTTCCAGCAAAACCCGGCAACAGCGTCTTACAGATTCAACCTTAGAGCGCCCGTTCTTTCTGGCTTAGACTCATTTCATATCAGCTAAGAAGTATTTGCGCTAAAAACGGCATGAGGCTTATTGCCATCTTGGCGCCAGCCCTAGGGCTAGACAGCTAAAACGATTAATCAGGGATTTCCCGTAGGAACCTACCGTTCGTCCGAGCGAGGGGGTCAAAAGCAATGAGCGCATCCGTCATTGAAACCGTGTCAATCGGGCCTAAGGTAGGAGCACACACCCACAGCGGTTCGAGGATGTCATGACCCAAGCTTTGATTTTTGATGCGATACGCACGCCCCGGGGTAAGGGCAAGGCCGACGGTGCCCTGCACAGCGTCAAGCCGGTAAACCTGGTGGCTGGCTTGCTCACGGCGCTGGCGCAGCGCAGCGACCTCGACACCCGCCAAGTGGATGACATCGTCCTGGGCTGCGTCACGCCCGTTGGCGACCAGGGCGCCGATATCGCCAAGACCGCCGCGCTGGTGGCCGACTGGGATGTCAGTGTGGCCGGTGTGCAGGTCAATCGCTTCTGCGCGTCGGGCCTGGAAGCGGTGAACCTGGGGGCGATGAAGGTGCGTTCCGGCTTCGAAGACCTGGTGGTTGTTGGCGGCGTCGAGTCCATGTCCCGCGTGCCCATGGGCAGCGATGGCGGCGCCTGGGTACTCGACCCGCAAACCAATATGCACAGCCACTTCACGCCCCAAGGCATTGGCGCCGACCTGATTGCCACCCTGGAAGGCTTCACGCGCCAGGATGTCGACGCCTTTGCCCTACAGTCCCAGCAGAAAGCAGCCAGGGCGCGGGCAGACGGTTCCTTCAATAAGTCGCTAATCGCGGTGCACGACCAGAACGGCATCGTGCTGCTGGACCATGACGAATTTATCCGCGGCGACTCAACCCTCGAGGGCTTGGGCAAGCTCAAGCCGAGCTTCGAAATGATGGGCCAGATGGGCTTCGACGCCACCGCGTTGCGGGTCTATAGCCACGTGGAGCGCATCCACCATGTGCACACGCCGGGCAACAGTTCCGGCATTGTGGATGGCGCCGCGTTGATGCTGATCGGTTCCGAGGCCAAAGGCCGTGAACTGGGCCTGCAACCGCGGGCGCGTATTGTCGCCACGGCGGTGACCAGTACCGACCCGACCATCATGCTCACCGGCCCCGCGCCGGCCACTCGCAAGGCGCTGGCCAAGGCTGGCCTGCGGGTCGAGGACATCGACCTGTTCGAAGTCAACGAAGCCTTCGCTTCGGTCGTGCTCAAGTTCATCAAGGACATGGGCATCGACGCCGCACGGGTCAATGTCAACGGCGGCTCCATCGCCATGGGCCACCCCTTGGGCGCCACCGGCTGCGCGATTCTCGGCACCTTGCTCGACGAGCTGGAGGCGCGCCAGCAACGCTACGGCCTGGCCACTTTATGCGTCGGCGGTGGCATGGGTATCGCCACCATCATCGAACGTCTCTGAGCCTAAGGAATTTGTCATGACCGATGCCATTCGTTACGAAAAAGGCCAGGACCAGATCGTGGTGCTGACCCTCGACATGCCCGGCCAGAGCGCCAACACCATGAACGCCGCCTACCGTGAAGCCATGGCGGCCACCCTCACGCGCCTGGAAGCTGAAAAGGACGAGATCGCCGGGGTGGTGATCACCTCGGCCAAGAAGACCTTTTTTGCCGGGGGCGACCTCAATGAGCTGATCAAGGTCGATAAAGCCCACGCCAAGGCGTTCTACGACAGTGTCTTGGTATTGAAAGCGCAATTACGCCGCCTGGAAACCCTCGGCAAACCGGTGGTGGCCGCGATCAATGGCGCGGCCCTGGGCGGCGGTTGGGAAATTTGCCTGGCCTGCCATCACCGGGTCGCGCTGGACGACAAGTCCGTGCAACTGGGCTTGCCGGAAGTCACCCTTGGCCTGTTGCCAGGGGGCGGCGGCGTGGTGCGCATGGTGCGCATGCTCGGCCTGGAAAAAGCCTTGCCGTATTTGCTCGAAGGCAAAAAGGTGCGGCCCGCCCAGGCCCTGCAAGCGGGCCTGATTGATGAGTTGGCGGCAGATCGCGAGGCATTGCTGGCACAGGCCCGTGCCTGGATTCTGGCTAATCCCGACGTCAGGCAACCCTGGGACAACAAGGGCTACGCGATTCCCGGCGGCACGCCGTCCCACCCTAAAGTCGCGCAAATGCTCGCCATTGCCCCATCGATTTTGCGTAGCAAGACCCAAGGCTGCTTCCCTGCGCCGGAGAAAATCCTCTGTGCGGCGGTCGAGGGCGCCCAGGTGGACTTCGACACCGCGCACCTGATCGAAACCCGCTACTTCACCGAACTGGTGACCGGGCAAGTGGCAAAAAACATGATCGGCACCTTGTGGTTCCAGCTCAACCAAATCAACGCCGGCAGCTCGCGCCCGCAGGGCTTTGCGCCTTATGCAACGCGCAAAGTCGGTGTGCTCGGCGCCGGGATGATGGGCGCGGGCATCGCCTATGTCAGTGCCTGTGCGGGTATCGAGGTGGTGCTCAAAGACATCACCCTGGCCGCCGCTGAAAAAGGCAAAGCCCATTCGGCCGCATTGCTGGACAAGAAAGTCAGCCGTGGGCAATTGACCGCCGAACAGCGCGAAACCACCCTGGCGCGCATTCATCCTACTCAGGATGACGCCGGCCTGGCCGGCTGCGACCTGATCATCGAGGCCGTATTCGAAGACCGCGCACTCAAGGCCAAGGTCTCGGCCGCGGCGCAAAGTGTGGTGGGGGCCGACGCGGTGATCGCCTCCAACACCTCCACCTTGCCCATCAGCGGCTTGGCCACGGCGGTGCCCGATCAAGCCAAGTTCATCGGCCTGCACTTCTTCAGCCCCGTGGACAAGATGGCCCTGGTGGAAATCATCAAGGGGGCGCGCACCAGCGACGAAACCCTGGCCCGAGGGTTTGACTTCGTACTGCAAATCAAGAAAACCCCGATTGTGGTCAACGACAGTCGCGGCTTTTTCACCTCGCGGGTATTCGGCACCTTTACCAACGAAGGCATCGCCATGCTCGGCGAAGGCGTGGCCGCGCCGATGATCGAGACCGAAGCGCGCAAGGCCGGCATGCCGGTGGGGCCGTTGGCGGTGTCCGATGAAGTGTCCCTCAGCCTGATGAGCCATATCCGACAGCAAACGGCCAAGGACCTGCAGGCCGAAGGCAAGGCTATGCCGAACCATCCGGCGACGGCGGTGATTGATCTGTTGGTGAACGAATACAAGCGCACGGGCAAGGCGGCCGGCGGTGGTTTTTACGACTATCCCGCTGGAGGCCAGAAGCACCTGTGGCCTGAGCTGAAAACCCGGTTTGAACAGCCCGACGAGCAAATCTCACCCCAGGACGTGCGCGACCGCTTGTTGTTTATCCAAGCCATCGAAACCGTGCGCTGTGTGGAGGAGGGCGTGTTGATGTCCACGGCGGATGCCAACGTTGGTTCAATCTTCGGCATCGGCTTTGCCGCGTGGAGTGGCGGCGCGTTGCAGTTTATCAACCAGTACGGGCTGAACGACTTCATCGCCCGCGCCCGCTACCTGGCAGAGCAGTATGGGGAGCGCTTCTCGCCGCCGGCGTTGTTGTTGGAGAAAGCCGCGCAGGGTGAAGTGTTCCGGTAATTAAAATGTAGGAGGGGAGAGCTTGCTTTGAAGGTGTATTTCAAGGCAGGCTCTGGGGTGTGCAATATTCCCATCGCCGTGTCAGGTATTTTTTATGTCGCTACGCGTCTGCATCCTGGAAACCGATATTCTGCGCCCCGCTTTGATCGATGAGTACCAAGGCTATGGGCAGATGTTCAAGCGCCTGTTCGCCAAGCAACCGATTGCCGCCGAGTTTGTGGTCTACAACGTGGTGCAGGGCGAGTACCCACCGGATGACGAAGTGTTTGACGCGTACCTGATCACCGGCAGCAAGGCCGATTCCTTCGGTACCGACCCTTGGATCCAGACGCTCAAGACCTACCTGCTCACGCGTTATGAGCGCGGCGACAAGCTGCTGGGCGTGTGCTTCGGCCATCAGTTGCTCGCGCTGCTCTTGGGCGGCAAGGCCGAACGTGCCAGCCAGGGCTGGGGCATGGGCACCCACGCTTACAAGCTGGATGCCAAGACGCCATGGATGAGCCCCGAGGTGCCGGAGCTGACGCTATTGATCAGCCACCAGGACCAAGTCACCACCTTGCCAGAAAACGCCACCGTGATCGCCTCGAGCGAATTCTGCCCGTTTGCCGCGTATCACATTGGCGACCAAGTGCTGTGCTTCCAGGGCCATCCGGAGTTTGTTCACGACTATTCCCGTGAGTTGCTGGAAATACTTCAGACAACCCTGGGTGAAAAGGTCTACAGCAACGGCGTGGCCAGCCTGGAGCGCGACCACCACGGCGTGACCGTGGCGGAGTGGATGATGCGCTTTGTGGCGCACCAGCCTGAAGCCAAGGCTTAAAGCCAGCCCGAACGCTTGAAGCTGGCCCATAAACCGGTACAGCCCAAGGTAATAAACCCGAGCACCGCAAAATAGCCGTAGTGCCATTGCAGCTCGGGCATGTTCTGGAAGTTCATCCCGTAAATCCCCGCCACCGCCGTGGGGAACGCCAGGATCGCCGCCCACGCGGCGAACTTGCGCTGCACCACGCTCTGGCGCGACGCCTCCAGCAACACACCGATCTCGATGGTCTGGCTGGCAATGTCGCGCAGGGTGGTGAGGTCTTCCATTTGCCGCGTCACGTGGATTTGCACATCACGGAAATACGGGCGCATGTTCTTGTCGATAAACGGGAAGCTCAGCTTCTGCAACTCCTGGCTGATCTCCACCATTGGCGCCACGTGCCGCTTGAGCCGTAACACATCGCGGCGCAGGCCGTGGAGGTGCTGGATATCGCGCTCGTTGAGCGAACTGCACAGCACGTTACGCTCCAACTCATCAATCTCGGCGTGGATC
Organism: Pseudomonas sp. KT_2_4; assembly: GCF_041410225.1. Taxonomy (NCBI): domain Bacteria; kingdom Pseudomonadati; phylum Pseudomonadota; class Gammaproteobacteria; order Pseudomonadales; family Pseudomonadaceae; genus Pseudomonas; species Pseudomonas sp. KT_2_4. The sequence continues at coordinate 2,260,699 of NZ_CP166962.1, read as the reverse complement.
GCCTCGCTCACCGGCTGGTAGTTTTCAGTGACAAAATCCAGCAACGCATAGAGTACGAAATCTTCCCCATGCTCCAGCAACAACGGGCGCGCCTCACAGCGTTGGCGCACAAAGCCGTAGGACGCCGAGTGACCGTTGCGTGCGGTTATGATGTAGCCGTTGCCGGCAAAAATATGGGTTTCGATAAACTCCAGCTTGCCGTTCTCGCGCACCGGTGAGTAGGTGACGATAAACAGCGCGTCGCCGAAGGTTTCCAGCTTCGGGCGGCTGTGTTTTTCCATGGCGTCTTCAATCGCCAGCTCGTGCAGGTTGAACTGGCGTTGCAGGTTGTTCAGTTCCTGGGCGCTGGGTTCTTCCAGGCCGATCCACACAAAGTGCCCAGGTTTGGCGGCCCAGGCCGCGCCTTCATCGAGAGTGATATCCGAGACTTTCTTACCGGCGCTGTAGACGGCAGCCGCAACAACTCTACCCATGGTGCTGATCACTTCTTATCAAGAGGACAGATGTTGGGCAGCTTAGCCTGAATGGCGTTCCGTTGTTGCTGGCTGATATCACTGATCGTTCCCACGCTCTGCGTGGGAATGCCGCCCGTGACGCTCCGCGTCACCCTAAGCGTGCGCCTACGCGCGTTGCAGTTCGCGGTCCATCTGTGCGATGCACTCATCCATCTGCGTCTGACACGTCAGCAGCAACTGAGGGATGTCATCCACCGTCAAGCCACAGGTAGGAATCGGCGGCAACGAGCGTATCAGCACACTGCCACTGTCCCAACGATTGAGCTTCATCTGCGTCACGTAATTGCTGACGCACACCTGTACGATAGGCACACCGGCCGCAATCGCCATATGGAACGCGCCTTTCTTGAACGGCAACAACCCTTTGCCCAGGTTGCGCGTACCTTCCGGGAACACCCAGATTGACGTGTCCTCATGCTGCAAGGTATGCGTGGTGGTCAGCATCGCACGCCGCGCCTTGTGTGCATTGCCACGGTCAATCAGCACATTGCCCGCCAGCCAGAACAGCTGGCCGAACAGCGGTACCCATTTCAGGCTTTTCTTGGCGATGCAGACCGTGCGGTGCGGCACTACATTGCCGAGCACAAACAGATCGTAGTTGGACTGATGGTTAGCGATTACCACGCAGGTACCGGGCTTGTTGCGCAGCGAGTCGACGTCGGCCTTCACGTTCAAGCCCAGGATCCGCATGGCCGGCAACGCATAGAGGCGAGCGCAGAGACGGCTGTTGTCCGGATTGAACGGCCGGCACACACCGACCAACACACCCAGCACGCCAGCGATCATAAAATGCAGGCTCATCAACAACATACGCAACAGAAAAAGCATCGACACGGCCCATCGGGACAAAAGGTGGCGCAGTGTACGGATGTGCACTGTATTCGGCAATTGCCCCTACAGACGTAGGAGATAGCCGATGTTTAAGCGCATGTTTCCACATGGGCCGATAACGGCTAGCTAGAGCGGCTACGGACGTTTCACACTTATAGGTAAGAAAAAGCCCGACTCAAGGTCGGGCTCAGGCACAGCAGGGGTAGGGCTTAGCTCAGGCTATGGCCCTGATCCTGGATGATTGCATCGTCCAGGGCTTCGAGCAGTGCACGGCGCACTTTCAACTTGGTGTGCTTGTGCGCGTTCATATTGATCTTCTTCAGCTGCCGCGCCGCTTCCAGTGCAGCCGCTTGCAGTTCTTCCGGTGCAACCACCTTGTCGAGGAAACCTGCGTGCAGGGCGCCTTGCGGATCAAACATCTCGGCATTGATCACCGAACGCTGAAACGCCGACTTACGCAGGCGATCCCGCGCCAGCTCGATACCGGCGTGGTGCATGGTCATGCCAATCGCCACTTCATTCAGACCAATGCTGAACGGGCCTTCGACGCCAATCCGATAATCGGCCGACAACAACAGGAACGCGCCTTTGGCCACCGCATGGCCAGGGCAAGCCACGATCACCGGGAACGGATGCGCCAACATCCGCCGCGCCAGGGTCGAACCCGAGGTCACCAGGCTGATTGCCTCTTTAGGGCCGGCGGTCATCACCTTCAAATCATAACCACCCGACAAAATCCCCGGCGTGCCCGTGATGATCACCACCGCCCGATCCTTCTCGGCCTGATCCAGCGCCGCATTAAACTCACTGACCACCGCCGGAGAAATGGCATTCACCTTGCCGTTGCTCAGGGTCAGGGTCGCGATACCGTCTTCGAAGTGGTAGGCAATCAACTCACTCATGACGCGGTTCCTTGTAGGGCTTGTTATAGAGATAGATGAGCAGACGTTACTCACCACGCCCGCGCGGGTAAAGCGCCGTGACTGACTACCCAGTCAGGCTTTTCCCGCGTCCCCACGGGTAGACGGCCCGCAGCAGGGCGCAGCAACCGTCCCAGACGCGTGCCGCCGATGCCTGAGAATGGCACAATCACCACCCCTTGCCGCGCGGTGAATGGCATAACGGTCTAACCGCATGAAAATTCTGAAAAAAACCTTTGCCATCAGAAAGGCTTTCGACTACATTAGCGCGCCTCGACAGACTGAACTGGTTTGACGAGATACGGTGAAGTGTCCGAGTGGCTTAAGGAGCACGCCTGGAAAGTGTGTATACAAGAAATTGTATCGAGAGTTCGAATCTCTCCTTCACCGCCACATTGTTATGAAAAAGCCCCGTTTTTCGGGGCTTTTTTGTGCCTGATGATTTTCTCCCTCCCTTTGTTCCCCATTCGGATTTTTGAAAGGCAGCCTCGCCGCCAGGTGGCTCTCGACGGGGCGCTTTTTCGTATTAGCAATCCACCCTGGCGTCTGTGCGCAGCTCGTTGAGCTGATCTCTATTGATTTCGACCCAATGAGCAACCAGGAAAAATCTGCGACAGGATTTGGTGGCGGTACAGGTGCTGTCCCCTGTTTTGAGTGACCTCCACATGCGTATTACCGACACCTATCACTGATTTATCGATGTTAGTGGTCTAATAGTTTGGCCATGATCTTTGACACGGTCATCCTCGATAACGATTTTGCTGCTGGAGGAGACGTAGTACTCGCTCGTCTGTGCGAGGTCTTGGACGAGCATTAAATAGCCTCTTGAATCGCTACGCGACCACGTGTCGCTATTGCCTTGCTCTATTGAGAAGTAGTCCTCACTGGGGTTGCTATCAGTCTTCCATGAACTTACTGCAACTTTTACAACTCTGCTTGCGCCGTTTGTGATTGTGATAGTCATATTTACATTCCTTTTGGATTTTGAATTCCATGAGTTGGCTCCCTATTTGGAATAAAGCTGCAGACTTGCCACTGCTACAAAAAAACCGTAGTTAGGTTAACTCGCTGATTAAGCCATATCCAAGTGATACTGGAGGCGCTCAATGCTGGCGCCAAGTAAAATATAATGTATTGCATGGGTATATTGTCCGCCTGCTTCCACAGTCAAGCCTACAGACGGGAAAATGCAAGGAGAGGGGGACAGATTTTTTTGATTTTCTTCCTCCTCGTTCAAAGCAAACAACCCCCCCCCAGGTTTCGAAAGAAACCTGGGGGTTTGTAATTTTTGAGCTTGGAAAACCTACTGTTCTTAGATCATGCGCACGGCATATCTATTCGTATGCGCAGACGGTTGACGTCGTTGAAGGGTGATCCACCAGCTCTGGCACCAGGCTGTCATATTCGCGGTGCATTCCACGCGTGCCAATGCGTGTGGTCAGAATGTCGGTGATCGCCTGACTGATGTGCTAGCGCTCGCTGATAGCACCGCCGGTATGTCGATTCATGATGGATCGGCACCCCAGACTGGTCGCCGCCGGCCTTGACGCCGGTGTGCGGGTGTTTGACCAAACTGACGCCGGCTGCGATCACATCACTAGATACCTGGACTTGGCCGGTTACGTCTGACTCCTGGTTTGGATGTAGTCACCTTTGTGGGTGATGTCGCCTTCTAGGTTGATGCCGCCGAAGCGTCGCGAACTATCGGATAAAAATAGCGACTGCCAGAATTATAATAATCATGCCTAATGAGGCGATCGCAGTGATAATAGAATTAAGTTTTTTATGGAGTTTTTCAATTGTGGTGGTTAGTTTTTTGATTTCTACGTCATGGCAGGTGTGTTTTTCGCTGGAGGCTGCTGAGTCATTATCGAGAGAGCTTTTGTCTGCGTGAGCTGCAATGATACTTCCGCCTGCTCCTGAGCAAGCAAATAATAATACTTGCGAGTAGATATCCAAGTAATCTTTGTAATGCTGCGGAATGGTATTGGAAGGAACAAAGATGTAAATTATTTTCAAGTATAAAGTTTGAAATAACACGCCAAACATTATAATGAATAACCCTTTGATCACTCTGTCCTGCTTGAGGTCAAGTATCATGATGAGAGCCAAAAAGACACCTAGGATCAATGTTGATATGGCTATTTCTGGCTTGCCGAATATGCCAGCTGTGATAGGTGATACAAACGCTAGTATGAAAGCAGCCACCCACAAGCCTACGATCATTTTGTAGTTTGGCTTTGCCATGTTTTGCTTTCCTTGCATTTTAGTTCTCGATCAAAAAGAGTTCATTGAGTTGGTTTTGTCAGTAAGGCGTCGCGAATTATATCAAGGTCTATGTCTATGAACCCTAATAGTTCAGGTTGCTCGTAACGAATCTCTGGTGCACTGCGCTGAGCACGGTCTTTGATGGCTACGTCGCAATTCCTGGCCGATAGAGCGGGCGAGTTGATTGCGGGCGGCTGGCTGGAGTTGCTCCAGCGGGAAAAGGGGACGAATTTATTTACTTTATGGCCCGCACAGCGTTGTGTTTTATCGCTAACTTCGCCGACGGGAACCCTCATGTTATTTCCGGCTCAAGGTTGCTATCGAAAGTCCGGAAACAACAAAGGTGAACCCGCGCCCAGAATCGACCAAAGCAGTCAAAAGCCAGATCGCCGAGTTGTTGTGTGTGGCGTATGTTGACGCCGTCGGCAATGGGGCGGGTGAGTTTAAGGGATAGGCGTTTTTCGGCACGGCCTGCGCGGTTACGGATAGACTGGACGCCTCAATTTTTCAGGATGCAGCACTCATGTTCAAAGTTGCCCTCGCTTCCTTGCTGTTGACCTGCACTTTTTGCGCTCACGCCGGTACGACGGTCGATGTGTCGAAGATTTACGGCAAGATCCAGTTCGTGGACAGCTATCCCGACTACAAGGTGAAGGTGGTGAATCAATTCCCCGACCTCAAAGTAAAGAAGGTGGATTCCTGGCCGGATTCTGTCGGGAAATGGCAAACCGTCGATAGCTATCCTGATTACAAGATCCAGATTGTCGATTCCTATCCGGACTTCACTATTGAATATGTAGAGAGCTGGCCTGGAGTCAATTGATCGCGGTAAACCGTTGCAGGTGGTCTGAGACGGCTTGTGGGGCGGGCTGGTGATCAGGGCTCTGTAAAACCGTAGTCCTTCTTCTCACTCTCTCTGTTGATCTGGCCCAAGCTGTTAAGCAAATCGGGTATCTTTGCCGCCTCAGCCGCCAGCCTGCCTCAGGCGCAGCGCATGATCGATTGTTTAGGGAAGAATGGAATGACACTCAGGGTGTTGGTAGTCGGTGGCTACGGCAATTTCGGCAGCATCGTTTGCCGGCATCTGGTGTTGGCGCCGGGCATTGAACTGGTGATCTCGGGTCGCGACCCTCATAAGCTGCAGCGCAAGGTGGATGAGCTGAAAAGCCAGTCGAACACCGCTTGCGAGGGCTGGTGCGGCGATGCCATGGGAGCCGGGTTCGCCTCCGTTTTGCGGTCGATGAACATCACGTGGGTGATCCACACCGGCGGCCCGTTCCAGGGGCAGTCCTATGCTGTCGCCCAGAGTTGCATCGACGCTGGCGTGAACTACTGCGACTTGTCCGACTGCCGCACCTTCGTCAACGGCGTGAGCGTGCTGGATGCACAAGCACGGCAGGCAGGCGTGGCGATCCTTAGCGGGTGCAGCTCGGTGCCGACGCTGTCGTCCGCCATCATCGATCAGTATCGCTATCGCTTCACCCGTATCGACTCGATCGAGCACGGTATTTCCTCCTCGGCCAAGATGCCGGGCCTGTCCACCGTCGAAGGTGTGCTGGCTTACGCGGGCAAACCCATCAAGCAGCTCAGGCATGGCCAGGTGCATGAAGTGCTGGGCTGGCAGGACCTGACGCTGCGCAAAATGCCTGAGCTTGGCACGCGGGTGTTGGCGAATGTGGACGTGCCCGACATGGACATCTTTGCTGGCCGCTATGGTGCCCACACCCTGAGCTTCAAGGCTGGTGCGGGGCTCAAGCTTGGCGGTGTCGCCAACTGTCTGCTGGCCCAGGCGCTGCGGTGGGGCGTGGTGCGTGACCATCTTGCCTGGGCTGCGCGGCTGCATCGGCTGGGTACTTGGTTCGAGCGCTTTGGCGATGGCAAAAGCGCGATGTACATCGACGTGAAAGGCCTTGGTGCAGAAGGGCAACCGCTGTCCCTGGCGGTGCAACTGACGGCGCTGAATGACAAAGGCCCGGAAATCCCCAGCTGCGCCGCCGTTGCTCTGGCCCTTAAAGTCGCCCAAGGCTATGTGCCTGAACCCGGTGCGCGGCCGTGCGTTGGCGAAATCACCGTCGACGAATACATGGCCGCTATCAACGACCCGGCGAACCTCAGCCTGGCCGTGCATTTCTCTGACGGGCAGGGCTGACCATGCTCTATCTGAGCCTGAAATACATCCACATCATCGCGGCGATTTTCCTGTTTGGCTTCGGCATGGGCTCGTATCTGTATCTGATCGCCGCGAGCCGTACGGCCAACCCGCAAGTGATTGCCCATGTGGCGCGGATGGTGGTGCAGTTCGATACCTGGATCACTACGCCGGCGGGCGTCATTCAGATCATTACCGGCTTTGTGTTGGTCAAGCTTGCCGGACTTGGGTTGACCACCGAATGGGTGCTGACTTCGCTGATCATCTTCCTGTGTGTGGGGGCTCTTTGGCTGCCGGTGCTGGTGCTGCAGAAGCGTTTGCAGCAGATGGCGCTCAGTGCGGTTGAGACGTGCAGCGCGCTTGGTGATGGATACCGCGGCGTCTATAGGCAATGGTTCTGGATGGGTGTTTTGGGTTTCTCTGGGATGTTTGTGATCGTGCTGATCATGGTCACGAAGATGACGCCATGGCAGTTGATTGGGCTGTTGCTGTGTGGCTGACATCAGCGCTGGCCGTTGCACTTGAGGCACTCGGGCTGAAATAAATGCCGTTCAGGGCTTGGTATTCCAAGCCACCGCACACAACGCCAAACCCGCCACATTCAGCGACACAGGATTAAACGCTTCCCTGAGCATCGACGGGCTGAACACCGCCACATCCACCAGCAGCCCCGCCAGCGCAGTCGCAGCCACTACAAGCGGCCAGATACTGCGTGGCGAAAGCAGTATCCATATCGCCAGGGCAATTTCCCCAACCCCCGCCAGCGTGGCGAACAACTGCACCTGCTCGATCCCGTGCGCCTGGATCATTGCCCGCTCACCCTGGCTTAGCCACAGCAGCTTTGGCACCAGCCCATGGTAGGCAAACATGAAAGCCAGGCCGCCCCGGGCGATCCAGTTGATGCGCACCAGGGAATTCATGGCTGATCCTTTAAAAAGCGCTGTTCATGATCCGCATTCGGCAACAGACAGGTATCGTATTTCCCGAACAGCCGATAGCGATTGCGCGCGATGCGGTCGTAAGCCCAATCCCGAAGAAAGCGCGGGATGCCGCGCAGGAGCAGCATTGGGTGCCAGCGGGCAGGCAGTTGCGCAATGATTTCCAACACCGCCTCCGAACGCTCCCAACAGTGCCGATCGCGGATCACTGCGAGGGTGTCGAACTGCTCCAGCGGCAACCCCGCCCACGCCAGCAGCGCCTGACCCTCGGGTGACTGCACGGCGGCTAATCGCAAGCGCCGTTGGTGGTCGTGGCGGATCAGAAACCTTGCCCAACCGTTACACAGCTTGCACACCCCGTCGAACAACACCACGGTTTCACCGGGCTTGAGGAATGGCGCGGGCGTAGGGCGGGTGTCGGAGGCAGGCATGTGTGTAGGTCCAGTCGGGCCGGGTTGGCCTGGATCATACCTGCCTTCGCCTGCACTGTAATGTTTGGAACCACTCCCACTGGGCTTCAGGATTGGAGAATACCGAAGTCTTTTCGTACCAAACGATCATCAATGCCTATGCCGATGATGCACATCCGGAAAATGCGCGTGGCTGTGAGTCATCACCTTGTGAACATGCACATGACTGTGCGGCTGCGCCGGATCCCACTCAAACCCATGCTCATGCTGGTGATGTTCATCATGCACATGCCGATGCCCATGTTCCGTGGCTTCATGCACATGTTCATGGGCATGCCGCTCCGTCAGGTGCAGCCACACGCCTACGGCCATCAGCGCCGAAGCAATCCAGAACGCCACGGTCACCGACTCGCCAAATGCCAGCAACGCCACTGCGGCACCGAGAAAGGGTGCCGTGGAGAAGTAAGCGCCGGTACGCGCGCTGCCCAGCCCGCGGAGGGCCAGCACGAACATCACCAGGCTGATGCCATAGCCGAGGAAACCTACCAGTAGAATCGGCGCCAGTTGCGCCACGCCCGGAATCTGCGCCCCCAGGTAAAGTGCCAGGCTGCAATTCACCAACCCCGCAATCAAGCCCTTGGCGCCAGCGATAAAGAGCGCGTCAGACGCCGACACCTTGCGCGTCAGGTTGTTATCAATGCCCCAGCACAAACACGCCAGCGCAACGGCGAGCGGTCCGGTCCAGTCCTGATGGCTGCTGTCAGCACCGGACCACGACAACACCACGCCGCCCAACACAATGGCAAGCATGCCGAGGACGATGCGTCGGTCGGCGTTTTCGCGGAACACGACCCAGGCGATCACGGCGGTCAGTACCGATTCAAGGTTGAGCATCAGGGAGGCGCTGGCGCTGGTGGTGCGGGTCAGGCCGAACATCAGTGCAACGGGGCCGAGGAGGCCGCCGAAGGCGATGGCGCCAAGTAGCCAGGGCCATTCCGATGGGGTTAGCCCGGTAGGTTTCCAGCCGCGATCACGGATCAAGCGCACACCGGCAAGGCCAATGCCGCTGCCGAGGTAGAGCAGGCCGGCGAGCAGGATGGGCGAGAGGCCCAGGCCAAGACTTTTGGCGAGCGGGGTGCTGGCGCCGAACAGGGCGGCGGCCGCGAGGGCGTAAATGATGCTGAGGTTCATGGGCCATCCTCGAAAGTCAGGCCCATGATACGTCGCTTGCCGGGGTCAGCGCCCTGGCAATTTCGTACTTTATTGCGCGGTTTTCAGCTTGATCACATCACCGGAGATTTTGGTGGTGTAGCCGTTCAATACCCAAGCCCAGAACCACTTTTCCTGCACTTGTGTGTTGATCAACGCGTCGCCGCCCTTGGCCTTGATGGCTGCATCCTGGGCGCGTACGAAGCGGTTGTTCTGGCCGATGGGGATGACGCCCAGCAGCATGATGCCGGTGGCGCTGGCTTCGCTGTGGCCGAGGACGGTGTATTGGCTGGCGTCGTATTGCTGGGTTTTCATGGCGGTGCCGGTGCAACCTGCCAGGGTGAAACCAAGTACGGCTGCTGCAACGACTTTACTGACGTATTTCACTCATAACTCCATAGGTTCAATCTCGAGATTCAATTCTCGGGGGGGCGACACTCTAAGCGCTCAGTTGGCAGATTGAAATCAATCAGCGAGGCTGGGTCGCAGTCTGGCGGGTACTGCGCGGTGATCCCATTGCAGCCTGGTTGGGGCTCGACAGCGCCCACATTTATTCTTCGGCGTGTCAGAGATGCAGCCACGCCAGGCCACCCAACATCACCGCCACCCCGCCGGCGGTGTACGACATGCGTTTGAGCCATTCCTTGCGCGTGAGCAGGGTAATCGCCGCCAATGAAATCGCGATCTGAATCGCCGTCATCGCCTGGGCCCAGCGATGGTGCTGGTGCAGCGCTTCCTCGGATTTGTGGTCCCAGTCCCGTGAAGTGGCCTCAAGCGTTTCGGCCTGTTTACGCACTTCTTCCTTCTGGCGCTTGTAGCGCTCGATCTCCGCCTGGTAATGCGCCGCATCCACGCCGGGAATATGGCTGGCCAGTTCTGCCAGGTTCTGGCGGCTGGATTTGGCCTGGTAGTAGTTCCACTGGTTAGCGGCTTCGGTCTTGATGATGGCGGCGTTGTTCTTGTCCATCGCAGCTTCACTTTCGCTGGAGCCGGCCTGATAGCTGAGCATGGCACCGACGGTCGCCATGATCGCGGTCATCACGGCGATACGACTGGCAAAGCTATCGCCGCGGCCGTGAGCATGCTCGGTGGTGTGTTCAAGGTGTTTTTCGTGGGGGCTGGGAACTTCGAAGGCTTCGGACATGGGGCGACCGCGAACGGATTGAGGTGCGCTGATTGTTCACCAGCGCAGCTGTCTCAAGCCTGTACGTAACGCTGCAAACCTGCCACCAGTGCATCGAATGTCACCCGGCAGCGTGGGCTGTTGCGCAGGTCTTCGTGCATGCTGACCCAAGTGTCCATTTTAAACGCGAAGCCGTCAGGCAGCACTCGGCGCAGACGTGGGTCGCGCTGGGCCAGTTGTACCTGGCACCCACCGATGCCGGCACCGGCGCGGATCATTGCCAATTGCGCCAGGTCGCTGTCGCTACTGATGGCGAAGGCGTTGCGCTCAAAACCCTTGATTGCCAGGCTGCGGATAAATGCAGTGGCTTGATCAAAGCCGATGACGGAGTGGCCGGCCAGGTCGTGCATGTGTTGGGGGATGCCGTGTTGCTGCAGGTAATCGTCACGGGCATGCAGGCCGACTTCGATCAGGCCGATACGCCGCGCCAGCAGCTGCTCCTGGCTGGGGCGCACCATGCGCACGGCAATGTCGGCTTCCAGCTGCAGCAGGTCGCTCAAGCGGTTGGTCAGCACCAGTTCCACCTTCAGGTGCGGGTGTTCCCGGCGCAATTGCGTGATGATCGGCGGCAGTACCTCCACACCCACCACTTCACTGGCCGATACTCGTACCACGCCGCGCACCTCATCGCCTTGGGACGAGGCGGCGCGTTCAAGGGCGGCGGCGGTACGCGCCATGGTTTCTGCATGCGCCCGCAGTGTGTGGGCGACCGTAGTGGGTAATAAGCCTGAGGGCGAGCGGGTGAACAACACGACGCCCAGCGCCGTTTCCAGCGCGGCGATGTGCCGCCCTACCGTGGGTTGGGTGATGCCGAGCTGCCGTGCGGCCCCCGACAGCGATCCTTCCTTGAGTACACCGAGAAATGACCGGTAAAGCTCCCAACCGATATTCGTAGCCATACATAAATGTATAGCGGCTCGATACTCTTGGGCAATTCCTCTATAGCTGTTCCGCATCCAACATACCCTCATCAACCAACAGTGGGAGAGGGTGATGAGCAAGGTTCTGATTTTGGGTGCAACCGGTGGCATTGGTGGCGAAGTGGCGCGGCAGTTGAGCGCGGCGGGCTGGGAGGTGCGGGCGTTGACTCGGGATCTGATCAAGGCTCGCAGCCAAAATCCTGTTTTTACGTGGCTAAAAGGCGATGCCCTGAATCGCGACGACGTGATCGCGGCCGCCCGGGGCTGCGCGGTAATCGTGCACGGCGTCAATCCGCCGGGTTATCGCAAATGGGCCGAGTGGGTGTTGCCGATGATCGACAACTCCATTGCGGCGGCCATCTGCGAAGGCGCGACAGTCGTGCTGCCCGGCACGGTCTACAACTTCGGGCCGGATGCATTCCCTGTGCTGCACGAAGACTCACCCCAGCACCCGCTGACTCGCAAGGGCGCGATCCGTGTGCAGATGGAGCAGCGCTTGCGAGCCGCTTCCACTCAGGGCGCCCGGGTGGTGATTGTGCGCGCTGGGGATTTTTTCGGCGCCAGGGTGGCCAATAACTGGTTTGCCCAAGGCTTGGTCAAACCCGGCAAACCGGTGCACACCATCCGCTACCCAGGCGATTACGGCGTGGCCCATCAATGGGCTTATCTGCCGGACGTAGCGCGTACAATGCTTGAGTTGATTGAGCGTCGTGCCAGTCTTGGCGCCTTCGCCTGCTTTCATATGGCTGGGTACATGGATGCGGACGGTACGCAGATGGCTAAGACGATCCAGCGTGTGGTGCTGCGCAGGACGGGCCAGCAACCCAGGGTCGGCGCGTTTCCCTGGTGGTTGTTGAACTGGGCGGCGCCTTTTGTCGTCACCGTGCGTGAGATGCAGGAGATGCGCTACCTGTGGCAAACACCGTTGCGCCTGGATAACCAGCGCCTGCTCGCGACGCTCGGCCATGAGCCCCACACACCGCTGGAACAGGCGGTGGAGGCCACCCTGGTTGGCCTGGGTTGCCTGCCTACTTGCGTTTGATCAGGCGTGCATACACGGCGAGGTTGACCACCACCACCACGGCCCCCAGCACTAATTGAGTATTCGCAGTCAGCCCGGCGGGGTAGATCAGCGTCAGGATGTAGTGCTCTATAAACCCACCGCCATAACCATCCTGCCCGGCCAAGTGGCGAAACAGGTTTTCCCAACGTGTAAGGGGGCAGGGCAGGTGCAGCACCTCTACCGCGATGCCCCAGGCAACGGCGGGCAGGTGCAGCCACATTACCCGGGGCCACTTCAGGGTGAGCAGGCCGCCGAACAGCACGAACAGGATAAAGGCCAGGTGGAACAGCACAAGGCCGTCGGCGGCTAGGCGGTAGAGCATGTTTGAGCTCGATGTGAGGTGAAGGGGGACGTGAATTTTTGCAGCGCGCCGTTATAGCTCCAGTTGACTGGCATTGATACCGAACGCTTTGGCTATTTTTTCCCGCGTGGTGCGGCGGGGTTTGCTGACCGCTTCCTGCTGGGCAAATGCCGATTGTGAAATACCCAGGCGTTTGGCGACTTCTTCCTGGGTCAGGCTCAGGTGCTCGCGCCACGCGCGAATAGGTGTTGCGCCATCCACCAGGCGGCTGACTACCGCATGGGGGATCAGGTTTGGATCGTTTTGCTGCGCCACATAGTGTTCATAGGGAATCACCACATAGGCTGGCTCGCCCTGCGTATTGTGGATGATCTGTACGGCAGTAGGTTCGCTCGTCACGTTTTTTAACCTCTTGGATGCTGACGACCTGGATGCTGCCGTCCCAGTCGAAAAGGACCCGGTAATGACCTACCCGCAAGCGATAGCTGTGAGGATGGTTAACCAGCGCCTTGACGTTGATTGCATCGGGCATGTGTTCAAGAGCGGACACGGCATCGCGTACCTGTTGCTGATGATACGAATGCAACCGAAGCAATTGTTTGACGGCTTTTCGCGTCCATTGGATTGAATTCATGGGAGGTTAATAAGTCTTTTATAAGGTTTGCAATCGGTATTTTCAGATCCGCGTCAACGGGTCATGACGTTTTCCTCTCAAACCCTAGACGGCCGCCGTCAGCGCCGACGGGTAAAACTGTTGCGTGGTATGAATCAACGGAAGGCCCACGAAGGTTGCTTGCAGGCAACGAGGGCCGTTATTGTGCTGAATCCTTTTAGTCCTCGCCCCAAGGTTGTGTTGTGATGAATGCACCGCGTACCGCTGTCCCGATCAAAGCCGTGATTTTCGATATGGACGGGTTGTTGCTGGATACCGAAGGCATCTACACCGAAGTCACGCAGATCATTGCCGAACGCTATGGTCGTACCTACGACTGGGGCATCAAGCAGCACATCATTGGGCGGGGTGCCCAGGATTTGGCCGATTACGTGGTCAAGGCCCTGGACCTGCCGATCACGCCCGCCGAGTTTCTGGAAATACGCGAACCGCTGATGAGCGAGCGCTTTCCCAAGGCCCAGGGCATGCCCGGCGCCGAGGCGTTGGTGCGGCACCTGAAGGCGCACAATATTCCGATTGCGGTGGGCACCAGTTCATCGCGTAACTCGTTTGGCCACAAGACCACCCTGCACCGTGAATGGTTTGGCCTGTTCGACACCATCGTCACTGCCGATGACCCGGAAGTCGGCGCCGCCAAGCCAGCGCCGGATATCTTCCTCACCGCCGCGCGCCGGTTGGGTGTAGCGCCTGAGGATTGCCTGGTGTTCGAAGACTCGCCGTTCGGCGTGACGGCGGCGAAGGCTGCGCACATGACCGCTATTGCGGTGCCCGATGAGGCGATGGCTGACAGCAAGTACCAGCATGCTGACCAGATTATTCGCAAGCTCGCCGACTTTGATTTGGCCGCCTACGGCTTGCCCCCCATGGCCTGACCCCGCGCGGTCAAAAATGTGGGCGCTGGCTTGCCTGCGAAAGCGGTAGTGCAGTGACAGATGTCGCACTGACACACCGCCTTCGCGGGCAAGCCCGCTCCCACATTTGGTGTGCGGTTTTGCAAAATCAGGCGCTGAAACCACCGTCGATGGTCAGGCTGGCGCCCGTGATATAGCCGGCCTCCGGCCCGGCCAGATAGGCCACAAAACTGGCAATCTCCTCCACATGCCCATACCGTCCTACCGCCATCAACCCGATCAGGCTGTCGGCAAAATCACTGTTCGCCGGGTTCATATCGGTGTCCACCGGCCCAGGCTGCACGTTGTTGATGGTGATGCCCCGTGGCCCCAGGTCCCGCGCCAATCCCTTGGTCAACCCCACCAGCGCCGCCTTGCTCATGGCGTAGGGCCCGCCACCGCCAAAGGGCATGCGTTCGGCGTTGGTGCTGCCGATATTGATCACGCGGCCACCTTCGCCCATGTGCTTGGCGGCTTCCTGGGTGGCGATAAACACGCTGCGCACATTGATCGTCAAGGTCTGGTCGAAGTCTTCCAGCTTGAATTCGTCCAGCGGCGCGATGGCCAGCACGCCAGCGTTATTCACCAGGATATCCAGGCGTCCAAACGCCTCGACCGTGGCGTTGACCGCCGCGCGAATCGCCGTGGCATCGGCGCTGTCGGCGTGAATCGCCAGAGCCTGCCCCCCTGCGCCGATCACCTCGTTCTGCAGTGTTTCAGCCTTGGCGGCCGAGCTGACGTAGGTAAAGGCAACCGCTGCCCCTTGGGCGGCGAGGCGCTTGACGATGGCGGCGCCAATGCCGCGGGAACCGCCTTGAATCAAGGCGACTTTGCCGGTGAGGTTATGTGTGGTCATGTCGATCTCCGAGGTAGTTGATGGAGCGAGTATCGACCTCACCCGCGCAGCTCGGTAGCCCGTGGTTGCTATAGTCTGTGTAAACCAAAAGTTTAGAGTGGAGCGATATGGAAAGCTTTGGCAGTATCGAATGCTTTGTGCGCAGCGCCGAGGGTGGCAGCTTTGCCGAGGCTGCACGGCACCTGAGCCTCACTCCCGCAGCGGTGGGTAAAAGCGTTGCCAAGTTGGAGGCGCGCCTCGGGGTGCGGCTGTTCCAGCGCAGCACTCGGCGTCTGGCGCTGACCGAAGCCGGCAAGATGTTCCTGGCGGAAGTCAGCGGCAGCCTCACCACCATTCAGAATGCGGTCGCCAACCTGGCCAGTGCCGAAGGGCGGCCGGTGGGCACGCTCAAGGTCAGCATGGGGCCAGTGTTCGGCAATCGGTATGTGGTGCCGTTGTTGGGCGAATTCATGCAGCGCTGTCCGGATATCAGCCCGGACTGGCATTTCGATAACCGCCAGGTCGACCTGATCGGGCAAGGCTTCGATGCGGCCATCGGTGGCGGGTTTGATCTGCCCCAAGGCGTGGTGGCGCGCAAGTTGACCCCGGCGCACCGGGTGCTGGTGGCGTCGCCGGATTACCTGGCGCGCCGCCTGCCGGTGCGGGCGCCCGACGACCTGTCGCACTGCCTCGGCATCTTGATTCGCTCGCCGCAGACTGGCCGGGTGCGTTCATGGCAACTGACCCACCGTGAGCGCGAGCACAGCCCACTGGTACTGAAGCCAGCCATGACCATGAGCGACTCCGAAGCCGCCTGCTGCGCCAGTGCCCAGGGCCTTGGCATCGCGCTGGTGAGCATGCCAATGGCCGTGCCGTTCCTGGACAGCGGTGCGTTGGTGCGAGTGTTACCCGATTGGTATGTGGACGACGGTAATATTTCCATCTACTACGCCGAGCATAAGTTGCTGCCGGGCAAGACGCGGGCGTTTGTGGATTTCATTATTGAGCAGTTCGCCGAGCAGAAACTGGCTCAACGATTCAGTGCCATCTGAGCAGGGCCTTGCATCGAGTCGTGGCCATCGCGGGCAAGCCCGGCTCCCACATTGGATTGCGATCACTGTGGGAGCCGGGCTTGCCCGCGATGCAGGCGCATCGGTCTACCGCCCGAACTTGCCCGGCCATCCAATGACTTTCTTCGGCCGCGGCGCCGCATACGTCCTGATCTTCGAGGTCGACAACCCCAACCGCACCAACGACTCGGCCACCATCACCGCCGCCGTCACTCCGTCCACCACTGGCACCCCGGTGCGCTGGCGGATCTGCTCATCCAGCCCGGCCATGCCGCCGCAGCCCAGGCAGATCACCTCGGCCTTGTCGTCGCGGATGGCCAGTTCGGCCTGGCGCACGATGGCCTCCGTGGCGCCCAGCGGGTCTTCTTCCAGTTCCAGCACCGCCATGCCGCTGGCGCGCACCGAAGCACAGCGCTGGTAGAGGCCGGCGAGTTTCAGCCGGTCTTCAATCAGCGGCACAGTGCGGTCCAGGGTGGTCACCACCGAGTAGGCGTGCCCCAGGAACATCGCGGTGCTGGCCGCCGCTTCGGTGATATCCACCACCGGCACATTGAGCAGTTCCTGCAGGCCTTCACGGCCATGTTCGCCATAGCCGGCCTGGATCACCGCATCAAAGGGCTGGTCGTAGGCCATTACCCGATCCATCACGGCGATGGCTGCCAGATAGCTTTCAAAATTGCCTTCCACCGATTCTGCGCCGAAGTACGGGGTGAGCCCGACAATCTCGGTGCCCGGTGAAGCCACGGCCCGTGCTTGCTGGGCAATGGTGTCGGTAATGGATTCGGTGGTGTTGACGTTGACCACGAGGATACGCATGGAAAGTCCTTGTTTAATGACTGACGTTATCGACGGCAATGCTTTCGCCGCTGACATCGGCGTAGTGCGGTTGACGCTTGGCAATCAGCAGGTACAGCAACCCTGCAATGCCGGCGCCAAACAACCAGGAAAACGGCGAGACGCTGGCAAACCCCGGCAACAGCGCCAGCAGGATGGCGATCACCGCCGCCGGAATGAACGCCGCCACCGCACGCATATTCACCCCCCGGCTGTAGTAATAAATGCCTTGGGGGTCTTCGCTGTACAGCTGCGGCACATCCACCTGGCTTTTACGGATCAGCCAGTAATCGACCATGATCACCCCGTACAACGGCCCCAGCAGCGCGCCGAGGCCAGAGAGGAAATACACGATCACCAGTGGGCTGTTATAGAGGTTCCACGGCAGGATCAGCACGGCAACGAAGGCGCTGATCAGTCCGGCGCGGCGAAAGTTCAGGTACTTGGGCGCCAGGTTGCTTAATACAAAGGCCGGGGCGACGAAGTTGGCCATGATGTTCACCGCCACGGTGACGATCAGGAAGGCCAGGCAGCCGAGCACGAGAAAGAAGGTGTTGGGGATCGCCGCGATGATTTCGGTCGGGCTTTCGATCACGCGGCCATTGAGCTGGAACTGCCCGCCGCACAGCAGCACGGTGATGGCGGCGAACACCAGGATATTCACCGGCAGGCCCCAGAAGTTGCCGACCTGGATAGTCCTGCGGCAGGGTGAGGAACGGGCGAAGTCGCAGAAGTTGAGGATCAAGGTGCCGTAGATGGCCAGCCACAGCGCGCCGCCGGCAAAGATATTGCGCCACATCTCGCCGCCACTCAGGGGCTCGCGGATCGACCAGGCAATTTGCCCGTTCGCCTGGAAGTACATCCAGCCGGCCAGTGCGGCCACGGTCAGCAGAATCACCGGCCCGGCGAAGCCTTCATAGCGACGTACCATTTCCATGCCATAGGCGAGAATCACCAACTGCACCAGCCAGATCGCCACAAAGCACGCCCAACCCAGGGTCGACAGCCCCAGAATCGAGTCGTGGTCATAATCGGCAAAGCCTGGATGAATGGCGGTCAGCAGCACGCGGAAAACTACCGAGGCCAGGTAGGTCTGGATCCCAAACCAGGCAATCGCAATTACCGCCCGAATCAACGCCGGAATCTGCGCCCCATGAATGCCGAAGCTGATACGGCTGATAACCGGAAACGGCACACCGGTCTTCTGCCCCATGTAGCCCGACAAGTTCATAAAGAAGTACACCAGCGCCGCGCCGATCCCCAGGGACAGCAATATTTGCCAGCCGCCCAGGCCTAATGCATAGAGGCCGATGGCGAATGAGTAGTTGGCGATGTTGTGCACGTCATTGGTCCACAACGCGAAGATGCTATAGCGCCCCCAGCGTCGGCCTTCGACCTTGGTGGGCGCCAGGTCCTTGTTGTGCAGGCGCGGGCTGAGTACCAGCGGGCCGGGGCCGGCGGCCGCAGGGTTTAACGGGGAGGAGGGCAGATCCAGTGCGAGGGTGTTCGAGAGACTTGTACGCATTCCGGCAGGCTCCAGCGCATCTGCAGCAAAGCGGCGGATGGCAAAGTGTATGTAGGTTTTGTATTGATTGTATACAAAGCGTACTTCTGCCTAAGCCATATGCGTGCCAATTCTCGATATATGAAAATCTTGGCTAATTTCGTTTTTATATAGATTGTGAATAACTTACTGAATTGCGGGCACTATAAGTTGACCGTTTGAACAGGTATTTATTTTTTTGTTAATTGGAGGGCTATTTATAGACGGCGCCATTGGCGCAGAGAGATGTTACGTTTTGGTGCGTTGTATATTAAGTTGCACACAAAAATGGCACTTATGGTTACAAGTTTGTGTACAAGATTTACCCGGCCGAAAGGAAATCTCGCTTTCTGTAGGAGCGAGCAAGTTCGCTCCTACAGAGGCGGTGGCATTAGAGGCTCAAGCCTTGCTGATGATATTCCCCGCATGCAGCCCGCATTCCTTCTGCGTGGCTTCTTCCCACCACCAGCGGCCTTCGCGCTCATGCTGGCGGGGCAGTACCGGCCGGGTGCAGGGCTCGCAGCCGATGCTGATGAAGCCGCGCTCATGCAGGCTGTTGTACGGCAGCTCCAGCATGCGGATGTAGCCCCACACCTCTTCGCTGGTCATCTGCGCCAGCGGGTTGAACTTGTACAGGGTGCGTTCCGGCGTGGAGAACGCCGTGTCGATTTCCAGCGCCGCCACCTGGCTGCGAGTGCCGGGGCTCTGGTCGCGGCGCTGGCCGGTGGCCCAGGCGCTGACACCTGCGAGTTTGCGGCGCAGCGGTTCGATCTTGCGGATGCCGCAGCATTCGCCATGGCCGTCCTTATAGAAGCTGAACAGGCCTTTCTCTTTGACGAAGGGCTCCAGCTTGCTCGGGTCTGGCGAGATCAGCTCGATGTCGATCTTGTAGAACTCACGCACCTGCTCGATAAACCGGTAGGTCTCCGGATGCAGGCGGCCGGTGTCGAGGCTGAACACCTTGACGTTCTTGTTCAGCTTCCAGGCCATGTCCACCAGCACCACATCCTCGGCACCGCTGAAGGAAATCCACAGGTCATCGCCGAACTGGCTGAACGCCAGCTTGAGAATGTCCTGGGCAGACTTGTTGGCATAAGTCGTGGCGAGTTCAACGACGTCGAAGGCTTGGTTCATCAGGACGGTTCCTACAGGTCAGTGGCGCTGAGCGCTCTCTAGGAGGGCGATGGTATCAAAAACTGTCCCGCGTTGCGGCGGCTGGCTTGAGTCGCTAGAGTTCGGCAGTCCTTTTGCTCGCTCAACTAACAACATCTAATAGGAGTGTCGTGTGGAAATTGCCTGCCTTGACCTGGAAGGGGTACTGGTTCCGGAAATCTGGATCGCCTTTGCCGAGAAAACCGGCATTGAGTCCCTGCGGGCCACCACCCGTGACATCCCCGACTACGACGTGCTGATGCAACAGCGCCTGCGTATCCTCGACGAGCATGGGCTCAAGTTGGCCGATATCCAGGCCGTGATCGCCACACTCAAGCCGCTGGACGGCGCGATCGAGTTCGTCAACTGGCTGCGCGAGCGCTTTCAGGTGGTGATCCTGTCCGACACCTTCTACGAGTTCTCCCAGCCGCTGATGCGTCAGCTGGGGTTCCCGACCTTGCTTTGCCACCGCTTGATCACCGATGAAAACGACCGGGTGGTCAGCTACCAACTGCGCCAGAAAGACCCCAAGCGCCAATCAGTGCTGGCATTCAAGACCCTCTACTACCGCGTGATCGCTGCCGGTGATTCCTACAATGACACCAGCATGCTGGGTGAAGCTGACCGTGGGATTCTGTTCCATGCGCCGGACAATGTGATTCGCGAATTCCCGCAGTTCCCGGCGGTGCATACGTTTGAAGACTTGAAAAAAGAGTTTATCAAGGCGTCGAATCGGCAGTTGAGCCTGTAAGTTATGCGGCGCGGCTGATTGCCCCATCGCAGGCAAGCCAGCTCCCACCTTCGACCCTGTAACGTCAAACGACGCGGTCAACTGAGGGAGCCGGGGTTGCCCGCGATGGCATCGGCTCCGTCACCGCCTAACCCTCGGCCAGCAAGCGCTCATAAGGAATACGCAAGCCTTCATGCAGGCGTTTGATCATCGCCAGGCTCAGCTTGCGCTTGTGGTTCAGCACCTCTGACACCCGCCCACTGGTGCCGATAAACGGCTCCAGATCGCGGGCGGTCATGCCCAATTGCTCCATGCGAAACTTGATAGCTTCTACCGGATCCGAAGGGGGCATGGGGTAATGCTCGGCTTCGTACTTCTCGATGAGGATTGCCAGGATTTCCAGCTCATCACCTTCAGGCGAGCCGGGTAGTGCTCCCCATATCTGCTCGACTCGTACGAGTGCCGCAGTCAGGTCTTCCTGGGAGTGAATAGGTTTGATGTTCATCACGCAGTCTCCGCGTTGATCTGGTCGTACTGAGCGTGGGTCCCCACGTACCGTATAAACCCTAGTTGTCGCTGGTAGTCGATGGCCATGATCACTCGATACTTGTTGCCGCCGACGTTGAACACGACCCTGCCGCCCTTAAGAATGCTCGCTGTTCTGAGCTCGGCCTTGAGTGCTTGCGGTGTTGGATAATTGGCCTTTTCCATGTGCCGATACCACTCGACCAGCGGTGTTCTGGCGTCGCTATAAGCTGAATGGCTTTCCCAGAATATTCGTAGGGTAGAGAGAGCGATTATCCGCATCGCTTCAACCTCCCGTTTTGGGAGATCATAGGTGCGATTGCGCGGTTAGGCAATCTCGGAAATATTTCCAGACGAGGAGGCAGTCGCTTCATGTGATCCTTCACAGGTGGCGGTGGACGGTCGATCCGGACGCTATCTGCAAGCGTCTATTCCGTCCACAGCGGTTCTGATTCAGGCTTTTTCTATCGCATGGCGTTCTACTCGAACGCTAGGCAGGGGCTGTGCCCTACAGGTTTTCCAACGTTTGTAACAACACCCGCACCTTCGTCAGCGACTCCTGATACTCCGCCTGCCACTGCGAATCCGCCACAATCCCGCCGCCACCCCAGCAACACACCTGCCCATCCTTGACCAGCAAGCTGCGAATCGCGATGGAACTGTCCATCTCGCCGCGCACGTCCAGGTACATCAGCGAGCCGCAATAGAACCCGCGACGGTTGGGTTCAAGCTCGTCGATGATCTGCATGGCGCGAATCTTCGGCGCGCCGGTGATGGAGCCGCCGGGGAAGCTGCCGGCGATCAGGTCGAGGGCGTCTTTGTCGTCGGCCAATATGCCAGTGACGCTGCTTACCAGGTGGTGCACGTTGGGGTAGCTTTCCAGGCTGAACAATTCCGGCACGTTCACCGAGCCGATGCGGCAGCTGCGGCCAAGGTCGTTGCGCAGCAGGTCGACGATCATCAGGTTTTCTGCGCGGTCCTTGGGGCTGGCCAGCAGTTCGGCGGCGTTGGCGGCATCCTCTTCTGGTGTCAGGCCGCGAGGGCGGGTGCCCTTGATCGGGCGAGTCTCGACCTGGCGTTCGCTGATGCGCACAAAGCGTTCCGGCGACAGGCTCAGCACCGCGCCGTCATCCGGCAGGCTCTGGAACCCGGAAAACGGTGTCGGGCAGGCCTCGCGCAGGGCGCAGTAGGCCGCCCACGGGTCGCCGCTACAAGGTGCGCGAAAGCGTTGGGTAAAGTTGACCTGGTAGCAGTCGCCGGCCTGAATGTAATCCTGAATACGCAGGATGGCCTGCTGATATGCCTCCAGGCTGAGGTCCGGCGCCATGGGGCCCTGAAGCTTGAAGGCGGTGGGCGCGCTGCCCGTTGCATGACTGAACAGAGCGACGAGCCGTTGCCGCTCGCTATCGGCCAGCACCGGGTGAAACACCAGCTGGCTGGTGCGCGCCTGGTGATCGCTGACCAGCGCCCAGGCATACAACCCCAGGCGCGCATCCGGCAGGTGCAGGTCGTCCACGGCCAGGCGTGCAACCTGTTCCAGGTGCCGGCCGAAGTCATAGCTCAAGTAACCGATCAAACCGCCGGCAAAGGGCAATTCAACCCCAGCAGGCAGGGCGGCCTCACCCAACTGCGCCAGGTTTTCTCGCAAGCGTTGCAGGAAATCGCCGCCGCTTTCATCCGGCCCAACCGTCAAGGTTGCTTCAGGCCAGGCGCTGAGCAGGTCATAGCGCCCCCGCTCGGCAGCCGGGCGGCCGCTGTCGAGCAGCACCGCGCCAGGCGCATGGCGAATAGCCGCAAAGTACTCGGCGGGGTTGGCCCGGTAGGGTAAGGGGTAAACGGAACAGGTCGACATGCGAGGGTGAATCAGCCAGTGGCGTGGGGGAGGGGATTGTAGTCCTCTGTAGGACTTGCTCCTAGGGGGGATGTCGGTGATAGCTCGATAGAGGGCATAGCCTGGGGGATGGATGGCTTGTCAGAAAGCTATCGCAGGCAAGCCAGCTCCCACCTAGCGAGCCCGGGCTTGCCTGCGATGCGCTGCTAACCTTCAACCGGCGGAATATGCCCGAACATCTCCTGCACGAACTTCACCCGTTCTTCTGGGGTTTCTGTCACCCCGGCCGCCTTGAGTTCTTCCAGCCGCGCCTCCACCGCATGGGTGCGCAAGGTCAAGCCGCAGTCGTTGGCAATCTGGATGTTCAGCCCTGGCCTTGCGTTCAGCTCAAGGATCAGCGGGCCTTTTTCCTGGTCCAGCACCATGTCCACGCCGATATAACCCAGCCCGCACAGCTCATAGCAGCCGGCTGCGAGTTTCATGAAACCGTCCCAGTTGGGCAGTTGCACGCCATCCACCGCGTTGGTGGTGTCGGGGTGCTTGGTGATGATGTTGTTCAGCCAGGTGCCGCGCAGGGTCAGGCCGGTGGCCAGGTCTACACCCACGCCGATCGCGCCCTGGTGCAGGTTGGCCTTGCCGCCGGACTGGCGGGTGGGCAAGCGCAGCATCGCCATCACCGGGTAGCCCATCAGCACGATGATGCGGATGTCCGGCACGCCTTCATAGCTGATGCTCTTGAAGATCTGGTCGGGCACCACGCGGTACTCGATCAACGCGCGGTCGCGGTGGCCGCCGAGGGAGTACAGGCCGGTGAGGATGCTGGAAATCTGGTGCTCGATCTCTTCATGGCTGATGATCTTGCCGGACACCGTGCGATAGCGCCCTTCAAAACGGTCTGCAACCACCAGGATGCCGTCGCCACCGGCGCCCTGGGCGGGCTTGATCACGAAGTCGCTGCGCCCGCCGATGATCTCGTCGAGCTTGTCGATTTCCTTTTCGGTGGAGATCACCCCGTACATTTCCGGTACATGGATACCGGCGGCCAGCGCCCGTTCCTTGGTAATGATCTTGTCATCCACTATCGGGTACAGGCTGCGCTTGTTGTACTTGAGCACGTAGTCGGCATTACGCCGGTTAATGCCCATGATCCCCCGCGCTTCCAGGGCCTTCCAGGTCTTCCAGAAGCCGAACATCAAGAGTCAGCCTTCAGGAACGCCTTGAAACGCACCAGCTCGGTGAGGCGATAGCCGCGGTAGCGACCCATGGCCAGCATGAAGCCCACCAGGATCAACAGGATCGCCGGGAAGGTGAACACGAAGTAGACCAACTCCGGCACGCTCATGATCAGGTGCGCCAGGGACGCAGCGAACAGCGTGCCAATCGCCACTTTCAGCGCATGGTTGGCGCCACGCTCCTCCCAGGTGATCGACAGGCGTTCGATGGTCATGGTCAGGATCACCATCGGGAACAGCGCCACCGACAAGCCGCGTTCCAGCCCCAGCTTGTGGCTGAACAGGCTGATGGCGGCAATCAGCACCACCACGAAGGTCAGCACCACCGACAGCCTCGGCAGCATCTGCAGTTTAAGGTGTTCAAGGTACGACCGGAGCGACAGGCCCAGCGCCGTGATGATCGTGAACAGCACAATCCCGAAGCCCAACTGGGTCTCGCGGAATGCCAGGGCGATCAGTACGGGGGTGAAGGTGCCCAGGGTCTGCAGGCCGATGAGGTTGCGCAGGATCAAGATCACCAGCACGCCTATCGGGATCATCACCATGATCATGAAGGTCTGCTGGGTTTGCAGCGGCAGGCCGTACAGTGAGTATTCGAGGAAGTTGGCGTCGGTGTTTTCGTCCGTCAGCTTGGCCAGGCGGATGGCATTCATCTCGCTGTTGTTCAGGCTGAAGGTCACCATGGCTTTCTTGCCGCCATCGACGGTGATCAGATTTTCATCGCCGGTCCACCATAGCAGGCGGTCGGCGGGCAGGCCCTGTTCGCCAGTTTCCGGGTTGAAGTACAGCCAGTCGTTGCCGTTGAAACTGCGCAGCCACAGTTCCGGGGTTTGCGGCTGGTCGGCCACCAGGCGGATGGTGTGGACTTTCTCTACCGGCACGTGGGCGATGGACAGCAGCAGTTCGACGATCTTGGCTTTGTGCGGCGTCGAGGGGTCGCCGGCCAGCAGCAACTTCACATTGTCGTCGTTGAGGTTGTTGGTGCGCTTGATGGCTTCACTGATAAAGGTTTCGACGTCGGCCGAGTGCTGGCGGATCGGGGCCAGCAAGGCTTCGGCGGCGATCTTTTCCGGGCCTTCCACGGCGATGCTGTCGCGGAAGGTCGGGCCTTTGATCTTGATCTTTTCGCCGCTGTAGCGCTTGGTCAGCACCAGGCGGTAATAGAGGGTCTGGTTGCCCTTGGCCCGGCGCGCCGACCAGGTGACCTTGCGGTTGCCGTCGATGCGGTTGACGCTCACCCCGTAGTTGTTCGAGATAAAGCTCTCATTGAGGCTGACGAAGTCGCGGCTCAAGGGCGGCACGAACATCTGGATCTTGACCGGGTCTTTCGGGTTGGCGACGAACTCGACCTTGGCGTCGATGTTCCACAAGTCGTCGGTGGCATCTTCGGTGACGGGAATTCCCAGCACGAAGATCTGATAGGCGGTGACCGAAATGCCCAGCACCACCAGCAAGGTGATCAGGATTTTCAGGTGCAGGGTCAGAGAGCGCATTCGGTTTACTCGGCGGTATTAAGCGTCGGCGGCGCAGGCGGGTTTGCCTGCTGCATATTTAAGACTGGGGTCGACCAGCGCATCAAAGCGTTTCAAGGCTTCGGAGCCAATCAGCAGCGGGTATTGGAATGCGCTGCGGTCAGTCAAGTTCACTTCGATGCTGCGTAAAGCACTGCCCATGCAGATATCCAGCGCAATCACTGGGCGGGCGGTGTAGTTCTTGTCCTCATCGGGGTCGTAGTCGCCGGCGCGGCGCTTGATCTTGCTGACACGCGCCAGGGGCAGTTCGATGGGGTGGGAATGGGCGGTGTCGATGGCCAGGTAGAAGCGTACCCAGGATTCGCCATTGCGCTTGAAGCGCTTGATATCGCGGGCACTCAACGAGGCGGTCTTGGCGCCGGTGTCGAGTTTGGCCGCCACTTCCAGGTCGATACCCGCAAGCTTGGCGTATTCATTCAGGCCGTACACGGTCTTCTCGGCGCCAGCGCCAAGGCTCGGTATGCACAGCAGGCACATCACTAGTAGGTAAGGCTTGAGTCTCATAAATCCTGAGGCAGGGCAGTGCACTGTTCATTTCATGGGGACTGGCATTGCTGCGCAATCTCGGGTGCGCCCTTTCATCATCTGATGTCAGGCAAAAGCGGCGGGCATTCTAACATGATGCTTTTTTGGCGCCAGCGCTGGCAGGCGGCCATGCCTGGGCGGGCGATTGATGGGGTTATTAGACGATTGTCGACAATGTGTATTTATTCTTTGACTATGAGAGGCTTATTGGCTAGTTTTTGCGGCATTGATTTTAAAGGTGTCGACAATATGCTGGAGCAACTGGAAAAACCATCGGTGGCACCAGACGATTCCCAGACCATGTCAGAGAACGTCTTCCGGCGTATCCAGGCCGCCATCGTCAAAGGCGAAATCGCCCCCGGTAGCAAGATTTCCGAGCCGGAGCTGGCGCGCACCTACGGCATCAGTCGCGGCCCGCTGCGCGAAGCGATCCATCGCCTGGAAGGCCAGCGCCTGCTGGTGCGGGTGCCTCATGTCGGCGCACGCGTGGTGTCTTTGAGTCACGCCGAGCTGGTCGAACTGTATGAGATTCGCGAGTCCTTAGAGGGCATGGCCTGTCGCCTGGCCGCCGAGCGTATGACTGACGCAGAGATCGAGGAGCTGCGCCAGGTGTTGCACACCCACGAACGGGATGCGGCGTTCCAGGCCGGTGTCGGCTATTACCAGCAGGAAGGCGACTTCGATTTTCACTACCGCATCATTCAAGGTGCCGGTAACCGCACCCTCACCCAAATGCTCTGCGGCGAGCTGTATCAACTGGTGCGCATGTACCGCATCCAGTTCTCCGCCACCCCCAATCGTCCACGCCAGGCCTTTGCCGAGCATCACCGCATTCTCGACGCGATTGCCGATCGCGACGGTGAACTGGCCGAACTGTTGATGCGCCGGCATATCGGCGCCTCCAAACGCAACGTTGCCCGTCACTTCCCGGACGGTGCGCCTTCATCACGAGGTGAGTCATGAGTTCCAACAACAACAGCACTCCCGGCCAGCGTTTCCGTGACGCCGTCGCCAGCGAACAGCCCTTGCAAGTGGTGGGCGCCATCAATGCCAACCATGCGCTCTTGGCCAAGCGCGCCGGCTTCAAGGCGATTTATCTGTCAGGTGGCGGTGTAGCCGCCGGCTCTCTCGGCGTGCCGGACTTGGGCATCACCGGCCTGGATGACGTGCTCACCGACGTGCGTCGCATTACCGACGTGTGCGACCTGCCGCTGCTGGTGGACGTGGACACCGGTTTCGGCTCTTCGGCGTTCAACGTGGCGCGTACCGTCAAGTCGATGATCAAGTTCGGTGCCGCCGCTATCCATATCGAAGACCAGGTGGGCGCCAAGCGCTGCGGTCATCGCCCCAACAAAGAAATCGTGTCCCAGCAGGAAATGGTCGACCGCATCAAGGCCGCCGTGGATGCGCGCACCGATGACAGCTTCGTGATCATGGCGCGCACCGACGCCCTGGCGGTCGAGGGCCTGGAGTCCGCGCTGGAGCGTGCCGCCGCGTGCATCGAGGCCGGTGCCGACATGGTGTTCCCGGAAGCCATCACTGAACTGGAGATGTACAAGCTGTTCGCCTCCCGCGTGAAGGCGCCGATCCTGGCGAACATCACCGAGTTCGGCGCCACACCGCTGTACACCACCGAACAGTTGAAATCTGCGGATGTTTCCATTGTGCTGTACCCGCTCTCGGCTTTCCGTGCCATGAACAAGGCGGCCGAGAATGTCTACACCGCGATTCGTCGCGACGGTACCCAGCAGAATGTGATCGACACCATGCAAACGCGCATGGAGCTTTACGATCGCATCGACTACCACACCTTCGAGCAGAAGCTCGACGCGCTGTTCGCCGCGAAAAAATAAACCCTGTGGTTCCCTGAACAACTACAAAATTGGAGAACGAACATGGCTGAAGCAAAAGTATTGAGTGGTGCTGGCCTGCGTGGCCAGGTCGCCGGGCAGACGGCACTGTCCACCGTGGGCCAGGCCGGCGCCGGCCTGACCTACCGTGGCTACGACGTACGCGAACTGGCCGCCGACGCCCAGTTTGAAGAAGTCGCCTACCTGCTGCTGTACGGTGAACTGCCAACCCAGGCCGAACTGGCCGCTTACAGCAACAAGCTGAGCAAACTGCGTGACCTGCCCCAGGCCCTGAAAGAAGTGCTCGAACGCATCCCCGCCGACGCCCATCCGATGGACGTGATGCGCACCGGGTGCTCGTTCCTGGGCAATATCGAGCCGGAGAAAGATTTCAGCGTGCAGCGCGATGTCACCGACCGCCTGCTCGCCGCGTTCCCGGCGATCATGTGCTACTGGTATCGCTTCAGCCACGACGGCCAGCGCATCGACTGCGTGACCGACGAGCCGAGCATCGGTGGCCACTTCCTGCACCTGCTGCATGGCAAGAAACCGAGCGAGCTGCACGTCAAAGTGATGAACGTGTCGCTGATCCTCTACGCTGAACACGAATTCAACGCTTCGACCTTCACCGCACGGGTGTGTGCATCGACATTGTCCGACCTGTATTCCTGCGTCACCGCTGCCATCGGCTCCCTGCGCGGCCCGCTGCACGGCGGTGCCAACGAAGCGGCGATGGAAATGATCGAACGTTTCTCCTCGGCCCAGGAAGCGGTTGAAGGCACCCTTGGCATGTTGGCGCGCAAAGACAAGATCATGGGCTTTGGCCACGCGATCTATAAAGACAGCGATCCGCGCAATGAAGTGATCAAGGGCTGGTCGAAAAAGCTCGCTGACGAAGTGGGCGACACCGTGTTGTTCCCGGTCTCCGAAGCCATCGACAAGACCATGTGGGAACAGAAGAAGCTGTTTCCTAACGCCGATTTCTACCATGCCTCGGCGTACCACTTCATGGGCATCCCGACCAAGCTGTTCACGCCGATTTTCGTATGCTCGCGCCTGACTGGCTGGGCTGCGCACGTGTTCGAGCAGCGCGCCAACAACCGCATCATCCGTCCAAGCGCCGAGTACACCGGCGTTGAGCAGCGCAAGTTCGTGCCAATCGAACGTCGCTGAATGGGATGGGCTGTGCCCGCTGGCTCATGTGCTTGTGTGTGGGAGCTGGCTTGCCTGCGATGGCATCACCTCGGTGTACCTGTCACACCACAGTGATGCCATCGCAGGCAAGCCAGCTCCCACAGGAAACAAAGCCAGTGTCGACAGTTCACCTTTCGAACTTACCGTGACCGAGTCCTGACGATGAACACTGAATTTCGCAAACCGCTCCCCGGCAGCCGCCTGGATTTCTTCGACGCCCGTGCGGCTGTCGAGGCAATCACCCCCGGCGCCTACGCCACGCTGCCCTACACTTCGCGCGTGCTCGCCGAGAACCTGGTGCGCCGTTGCGACCCGGCCACCCTCGACGCGTCCCTGAGCCAACTGATCGAGCGCAAGCGCGACCTCGACTTCCCGTGGTTCCCCGCCCGCGTGGTGTGCCATGACATCCTCGGCCAGACCGCTCTGGTCGACCTCGCTGGCCTGCGCGATGCCATCGCCCAGCAAGGCGGCGACCCGGCGCAGGTCAACCCGGTGGTGCCCACCCAACTGATCGTCGACCATTCACTGGCCGTCGAGGCCGGTGGCTTTGACCCGCAAGCCTTCGAAAAAAACCGCGCCATTGAAGACCGTCGCAACGAAGACCGCTTCCACTTTATCGAGTGGACCAAAAAGGCCTTCAAGAACGTTGATGTGATCCCGCCGGGCAACGGCATCATGCACCAGATCAATCTGGAGAAAATGTCCCCGGTGATTCAAGTGCGTGACGGCGTGGCCTTCCCGGATACCTGTGTCGGCACCGACAGCCATACGCCTCACGTAGACGCCCTGGGGGTGATCGCCATCGGCGTCGGTGGCCTGGAAGCCGAGAGCGTGATGCTCGGCCGCGCGTCGTGGATGCGCCTGCCGGAAAGCGTGGGCGTGGAATTGACCGGCAAGCTGCAACCGGGCATCACCGCCACCGATATGGTGCTGGCGCTCACCGAATTCCTGCGCCAGCAGAAGGTGGTCGGCGCCTGGCTGGAGTTCTTCGGCGAAGGGGCGTCGGCACTCACTTTGGGTGACCGTGCCACCATCTCCAACATGGCCCCGGAGTACGGCGCCACCGCCGCGATGTTCTACATCGACGCGCAAACCATCGCTTACCTCAAACTCACCGGCCGCGAAGACGAACAAGTCGCCTTGGTCGAGCAATACGCACGTCACACCGGCCTGTGGGCGGACGACCTGAAAGGCGCGCAGTACGAGCGCAGCCTGAGCTTCGACCTCTCCAGCGTCGTGCGCAACATGGCCGGCCCGAGCAACCCCCATGCCCGCCTGGCCACCCGCGACCTTGCGTCGAAAGGCATTGCCGGCCAATGGGATGACGTGCCGGGGCAAATGCCCGACGGCGCAGTGATCATCGCCGCCATCACCAGTTGCACCAACACCAGCAACCCGCGCAACGTGATCGCCGCCGGCCTGTTGGCACGCAACGCCAACAAGCTGGGGCTGACCCGCAAGCCGTGGGTCAAGTCGTCTTTGGCGCCGGGCTCGAAAACCGTGGCCATGTACCTGGAAGAAGCCGGCCTGGGCCATGAGCTGGAAAAACTCGGTTTTGGCGTGGTGGCCTTTGCCTGCACCACCTGCAACGGCATGTCCGGCGCACTCGACCCGGTGATCCAGCAAGAGATCATCGACCGCGACCTGTACGCCACCGCGGTGTTGTCGGGTAACCGCAACTTTGACGGGCGCATTCACCCTTACGCCAAGCAAGCCTTCCTGGCGTCGCCGCCGCTGGTGGTGGCCTATGCGATTGCCGGTACCATCCGTTTCGACATCGAGAAGGACGTGCTCGGCCTGGATGCCGACGGCAACGAAATCCGCCTGCAAGACATCTGGCCGAGCGATGAAGAGATCGACGCGGTGGTCAAGGCTTCGGTAAAACCCGAGCAATTCCGTGCGGTGTATATCCCGATGTTCGCCATTCACGAAGACACCGGGCCCAAGGTCACGCCGCTGTACGACTGGCGCCCACAAAGCACCTATATCCGCCGCCCGCCGTACTGGGAAGGCGCGCTGGCCGGTGCACGACCGCTCAAAGGTATGCGCCCGCTGGCGGTGCTGCCGGACAACATCACCACCGACCACTTGTCGCCGTCCAACGCAATCATGCTGGACAGCGCCGCCGGTGAATACCTGGCGAAAATGGGCTTGCCCGAGGTCGACTTCAACTCCTACGCCACCCACAGGGGCGACCATTTGACGGCGCAGCGCGCCACCTTCGCCAACCCGAAACTGTTCAACGAAATGGTGCAGGAAAACGGCAAGGTCAAGCAGGGCTCTCTTGCGCGTATCGAGCCGGAAGGCAAGATCACGCGGATGTGGGAAGCCATCGAGACTTACATGGAGCGCAAGCAACCGCTGATCATCATCGCCGGCGCCGACTATGGCCAAGGTTCGTCCCGCGACTGGGCGGCCAAGGGCGTACGCCTGGCCGGTGTGGAAGCGATTGCCGCCGAAGGCTTCGAGCGCATCCACCGCACCAACCTGGTGGGCATGGGCGTGTTGCCCCTGGAGTTCCTGCCAGGCACCGACCGCCACACCCTGCAAATCGACGGCAGTGAAACCTATGACGTGGTCGGCGAGCGCACCCCGCGTGCGCAACTGACCCTGGTGATCAACCGCAAGAATGGCGAACGTGTCGAGGTGCCAGTGACCTGCCGCCTCGACACCGCCGAAGAAGTGTCGATCTACGAAGCCGGTGGCGTGTTGCAACGTTTCGCCCAGGACTTCCTGGAATCAAAGGCGACCGCCTGAAGAGGATAACCATGGCACACGTAGCGCAAATCAAAATCCCCGCCACCTACATGCGTGGCGGCACCAGCAAGGGCGTGTTCTTCAGCCTCCAGGACCTGCCCGCCGCGGCGCAGGTGCCGGGCCCTGCACGCGACGCCTTGTTGCTGCGGGTGATTGGCAGCCCCGACCCCTATGACAAGCAGATCGACGGCATGGGGGGGGCCACCTCGAGCACCAGCAAGACCGTGATCCTGGCCAAAAGCACCCGCGCCGATCACGACGTGGATTACCTGTTCGGCCAGGTCTCCATCGACAAGCCATTTGTCGATTGGAGCGGCAACTGCGGCAACCTGTCGGCGGCGGTGGGTTCGTTCGCCATCAGCGCCGGCCTGGTCGATGCGGCCCGCGTACCCCATAACGGCGTGGCCGTGGTGCGGGTGTGGCAGGCCAATATCGGCAAGACCATCATCGCCCACGTGCCAATCACTGACGGCGCGGTGCAGGAAACCGGCGACTTTGAACTGGACGGCGTGACCTTCCCGGCTGCCGAAGTGCAGTTGGAATTCATGGACCCCGCGGCGGAAGAAGAGGGCGGTGGTGGCTCGATGTTCCCCACTGGCAACCTCGTCGACGACCTGGAGGTACCCGGCGTCGGTACCTTCAAGGCCACGTTGATCAACGCCGGTATCCCGACGATTTTCATCAATGCCCAAGACCTGGGCTACACCGGAACCGAGCTGCAAGGCGCGATCAACAGCGACCCCAAGGCCCTGGCGATGTTCGAGACCGTGCGGGCGTATGGCGCGTTGCGCATGGGCCTGATCAAACACCTGGACGAAGCCGCCCAGCGCCAGCACACGCCCAAGGTGGCGTTCGTCGCCAAACCTGCCGATTACGTGGCCTCCAGCGGCAAGGCGATCAAGGCCGGCGATGTGGACCTGCTGGTGCGCGCCTTGTCGATGGGCAAACTGCACCACGCGATGATGGGCACCGCGGCGGTGGCGATTGGCACCGCCGCGGCGATTTCCGGCACCTTGGTCAACCTGGCGGCGGGCGGCGTAGAGCGCAATGCCGTGCGCTTCGGGCACCCGTCCGGCACTTTGCGCGTAGGCGCCGAGGCCAGCCAGGTGGACGGTGAATGGGTGGTGAAAAAAGCCATTATGAGCCGCAGTGCGCGGGTGTTGATGGAAGGCTACGTACGCATCCCCGGCGACGCCTTTTAGCTTGATCGTTCCCACGCTCCGCGTGGGAACGCCGCCTGGGACACTCTGCGTCCTGCTGTGACGCAGAGCGTCACGGGATGCATTCCCACGCGGAGCGTGGGAACGATCAAACCCTGACCCTGAGGATGGAACAACCAACTTTTAGGAGAACCGCCATGAGCGCCAACGTCGACCAGAACAACCGTCCCGACTACGACCCGGTGTTGCAGGACATCGCCGACTACGTCCTCAACTACCGCATCGACTCCCAGGACGCCCTGGATACCGCCCGCAACTGCCTGATGGACACCCTCGGCTGTGGCCTGCTGGCCCTGCGCTTCCCCGAGTGCACCAAGCACCTGGGGCCGATGGTAGAGGGTACCGTGGTGCCGTTTGGCGCACGGGTGCCGGGCACTTCGTTCCGCCTGGACCCGGTCAAGGCCGCCTCGGATATCGGTTGCATCGTGCGCTGGCTCGACTACAACGACACCTGGCTCGCTGCTGAATGGGGCCACCCTTCGGACAACCTGGGCGGCATCCTCGCCGTGGCCGATCACCTGTCGCAAAAGCGCCTGGCCAATGGCGACGCGCCGTTGACCGTGCGTGCAGTGCTGGAAGCGATGATCATGGCCCACGAAATCCAAGGTGTGATTGCCTTGGAAAACCCCTTCAACCGGGTAGGCCTCGACCATGTGTTGTTGGTGAAAGTCGCTACCACGGCGGTCACCGCCAAGCTGATGGGCGCCAACCGCGAGCAACTGCTATCGGCGTTGTCACACGCTTTTGTCGATGGCCAGGCGCTGCGCACCTATCGCCATGCACCGAATGCCGGCTCGCGCAAATCCTGGGCCGCAGGCGATGCATCGAGCCGCGGCGTACGCCTGGCAGACATCGCCTTGCGTGGCGAAATGGGCATCCCCGGTGTATTGAGTGCGCCGCAGTGGGGCTTCTACGACGTGCTGTTCAGCCACACCAACAAGGACTTGGCGCTCAAGCCCGAGGATAAGCGCGCGTTCAGCCTGCCCCAACCCTACGGCACCTACGTGATGGAGAACGTGCTGTTCAAGATCAGCTTCCCGGCCGAGTTTCACGCGCAAACTGCCTGTGAAGCGGCAGTCGCCCTGCACCCGCAGCTCAAGCATCGCCTGCATGAAATCGAGCGCATCGTGATCACTACTCACGAGTCGGCGATTCGCATTATTTCCAAGGTCGGCCCATTGGCCAACGCCGCCGATCGCGATCACTGCCTGCAATACATGACCGCCGTGCCGTTGGCGTTCGGCAACCTGGTGGCCGAGCAGTATGAAGATGATTTCCACGCGGCCCACCCGATCATTGATCAGTTGCGCGACAAGATGGTCATCGTCGAAGACCCGCGCTATAGCCGCGAATACCTGGAGGCCGACAAACGCTCGATTGCCAACGCGGTGCAGGTGTTTTTCACGGACGGCACCTGCACCGAGCAGGTGGCGGTGGAGTATCCGATTGGCCATCGTCGCCGTCGGGTGGACGGCATTCCACTGCTGGAAGACAAGTTCAAGGCCAACCTGGCCACGCGGTTCACTGCGCAACGCAGCGCCGAAATCTTTGCGTTGTGCAAGGATCAGGCACGGCTTGAGGCGACGCCAGTCAACCGTTTCATGGACCTGCTCACGATCTGAAAAACAACGCGGTTAATGTGGAAGCTGGCTTGCCTGCGATAGCGGTGTGTCAGCCCCACACGAATTGACTGGATGTCAGCTATCGCAGGCAAGCCAGCTCCCACAGTTGACTGAAGTTCTGCTTCAGAATCTATTCAAACCGCAGTATCACCCGGCGGTTGTGCTTGCTCTTCTTCTCGATCTTTTCGCAGAACACCCGGCCGATTTCCTCGGTATTGAGCACATGGGTACCGCCGCAGGGCTGGATATCGATGCCGGGGATTTCAATCACCCGGACCGAACCGGAGACCACCGGCGGCGCAACCGCCTGGGTGCGGGTGATCTGCAGCAGGGTCGCGTACTCGGTGGCGGGCATCGACAGAGTTTTGACCGCGTGGGCTTGTTCGATAAGGGCGTTGAGGTCTTGGGTGAGGCGGTCTTTGTCCAAGGTCATTTCTGGCAGGTCGAAATCCAGGCGGCCTTTATCTGCGCTGATGCTGCAACCGGTCACGGGCGCGTCGATGAGCGAACACAGCAAGTGCAGGCAAGTGTGCATCTTCATGTGCTGGTAGCGCCGCTCCCAATCCAGCCCAGCGTCGACCTGGACGCCAGCGGCCAACTGTTCGGGGTAGTGGTCTACCTGGTGCCAGATGATCAAGCGCAACACCGGGTCGCGCACGGTGCCGGTCACTTGCACCCGTGTGCCATCGGCCAGAGTGAGGTGACCGGTATCGCCTGGTTGCCCGCCGCCGGTGGGGTAGAACAGGGTGTGCTCCAGGGCGATACCCTGTTCGCTGATGGCAATCACCCGGGCGCTGAAGGCGTTCTGGTAGGGCGCGCTGTCAAACAGCGCCAGGGTTTCCATGGTATGCACAGACATGTTCAACCTCCGACGATCAATGGGGTGGCTTGCAAGAGGTGGCGCACCAGTGCGCTCAAGCCAGGGGGAGAGAGCAGGGTGATTTCAAATTCCGGCCCGCATACCTTCAGGTTCAGCGGCAGGCGTGGCAGTTGCTCGCCGGTGTCGAGGCGACGCAGACGAAACTGCAGGTGATGCCGCTCTTTCACCGTGGGTTCAAGCATCAGCCCTTGCAGGGGATGAAAGTCGGCGTCCAGCACGGTGACCTTGTGGCCGGCACTCACTTCTCCCACCACGTGCAAGCGCTCATCCAGGGCAAAGGCGCCGAGGTAGTTGCTGTGGTCCGATTCATCGTTTTTTTGCAGTTGGATCTGGTTGACCACCTTGACCTTGGTGCCTGCCGGCACGTCTTGGGTAATCACGCAGGAGGGGCTGATAAACACGTTATCGCCGATCGAAACATAGCCCAGCACCCGGGCGCCGGCGCCGACTTCGACGTTGTTGCCCAGGCGCGGGTGGCGTTTGCCGTCCGGGTTGTTGGCAATACCGCGCGCACCCAGGGTCACGCCGCAGAGGATGTAGCAGTCGTTGCCGATCACGCAGGTTTCGCCGATGACGGTGCCGTAGCCATGGTCCAGCACAAAGCGGCGGCCGATGCGCGCTGCCGGGTGAATCTCGGCACCGGAGAGGATCTTGCCCTGGTTACTCAGCTTGAGGGCCATGCGCGAAAAATCGCCGTTGTCTGCGCCCTGGAAATGCCACACCAGGTGCGCAAGGCGGTAGAACAGCACGGCCTTGAACGAGGCGTAGGATTCCAGGATCAACTCACCGCGCCCACGGGACGCGGGGTCGCGATAGGCATAGGCAATCAGGTCCTCGGCCACCGCCTGGGCGGCGTTCTGAATCAACGGCGCCAGGTGCGGCTCCAGCTGCTTCATCTGTCTGGGCGTGAGGGTGGTGATGAGGTGGGTGAGCAACTCATCGTGCAGCTGTTGCATGTCGATAAAGCCCCCCATGGAGACACCCCCGTATGTTGGATGGTTAAAAGCCCGGTTACTCGAAACTGGGCAGGTAGCTGTCGGCATTGTCGTAGACCATGGTCAACACCACCGTTTCAGGCGGCAGTTCGGGGGCGAGTTGGGCGATGGCGACCATGTTGGCGGCCGAAGACAGCCCCAGGCTGATGGCATCGGTGCGCATGATGCGTTTGATCATGTCCAGGCAATCGGCGTGCGACACCTTGAGCATGCCGTCGATCACGTCCAGGTTGAGGATGCTGGGGATCAGGCCGATCGACAGGCCCTGGATCCCGTGCGCCGCGTGCCGGTCTTTGAGCAGGTCGCATTCTTCCGGTTCTACGCCCATCACTCGCAGCGCGGGCCAGGCGGCCTTGAGGGTTTCGCCGATACCGGTGATATGCCCCCCGGTGCCAATGCCGCTGACGAAGTAATCCACGCGCTGTTCACCGAAGGCGCGAAGGATTTCCGGAGCGGTGGTGTCGCGGTGGGTTTGGGGGTTGGCGCCATTGCGTTGCTGGTTGAGCATCACGTAGTTGGGGTTTTCCAACTGCAGCTCCATGCACTTTTCGCCGTGGGAGTTATTGCCCAGGCGGCTATCGGACAGCACTACCCTGGCGCCGTACAGACGCAGCAGCTTCTGTTTTTCCGGGCTGTAGTTGTCAGGGATCACCAGCACCACTTTGTAGCCCAGCACATTGCCGGCCATCACCAGGCCAATGCCGGTGTTGCCGCCACTGGGTTCGATGATGGTCTGCCCGGAATCACGGATCAGCACACCGCGGCGCTCGGCATCCAGGATCATGCCCAGGGCGATGCGCGCCTTGTGGCTGCCACCGGGGTTGAGCGACTCCAGCTTGGCGTAGACCTCGATGCCGAGGTCTTCGGAAAGCTGGGCCAGACGCACGATCGGCGTCTGGCCGATCACGTCGAGAATGGAGTTATGCAGCATCAGTACGTCCCCACTCTCAGTACAGCGGCATGTCAGGTTCGACGTCGCGAACCCAATGTTTCATGCCGCCCTGCAGGACTTTGGTGTTGGCAAAGCCAGCGGCCAACAGGGTGCTGGCGGCTTGCTCGGCGCGGGTGCCTGCGTAGCAGATCAGGTAGTGGGTGTTGTCGCGGCTCAGACTGGCGAGCTGCCCATCCAGTTCTGCCAGCGGGATATGCACCACGCCCGGTAATTTGCACACTTCCAGTTCGCTGGCGTCACGCACGTCCAGCAATACATCAGCGCTGCTAGGGTGTTCGAGCACTTGCTTGAGTACCTGGGGCTTGATGTAGCGTTCCGCGGCCAGGGAGGGCTGGCTCGGTAAGGCATCGGCGCAGGTGGCCGGCGCGACGGTTTCGCTGTGGCGCAGGTCCGAGCAGCAGGGGCAGTCAGCGCGACGCTTGAAGCGGATCTCGCTGAACTTCATCGCCAGCGCGTCGAAGCGCATCAAGCGGCCGGACAAGGGTTCGCCAATGCCGATCAGTAATTTGATCGCCTCGGTGGCCTGGATCATACCGACCACGCCCGGCAACACGCCGATCACACCGCCCGCGCTGCAATTGGGCGCCAGCTCTGCGGGTGGGGCCTTGGGGAACAGGCAGCGATAGCACGGCCCACCTTTATAGTTGAGCACGCTGATCTGCCCGTCGAAACGGTAGATGGCGCCGTACACCAAGGGTTTACCCAGCTGCACACAGGCGTCGTTGACCAGGTAGCGGGTGTCGAAATTGTCGGTGCCGTCGATCACCAGGTCATAGGCGCCCACCAGTGCCAGGGCGTTGTCGCTGTTGAGCGCGGTGTTGTACGCGTTGATCTGGATATGCGGATTGAGGTCCAGCAGGCGCTGCTTGGCGGACTCGACCTTGGGCATGCCCAGGGTGCTGTTGCCATGCACGATCTGGCGTTGCAGGTTGCTGCTTTCCACCACATCAAAGTCCACCAGCCCCAGGGTGCCGATGCCGGCCGCCGCCAGGTACAGGCTGATGGGCGAGCCCAGACCGCCGGTACCGATGACCAGCACCTTGGCTTTCTTCAGGTTCAATTGGCCTTCGCGGCCGACGCCCGGCAGGGTGATGTGGCGCACATAGCGCTGCACTTCTTCGTTGCTCAGGGCATCGATGTCCATGCCACCTGAAGTGGCGAGCAACACTTCGATCCGGGCTTTTGCTGGCAGGGGTTCATCGGCGTCGATCAACTCCTCCTCGGCGGTAAACAGGAAGTGTTCCTTGAGCTGGTCGTTCTTTTCATGGAACAGGTGCTGACGCAATTGGGGGTGATGGGTGCAGAGATTTTCAATGACTTCGCGCAATGTCGATCCGGCGCCCTCAAGGGTCGATTCCGGCAGCTTGGCCACGCGAACCAGAATGTCGGGGAAGGAGACAGCGTTCATGGACAACTCCGTGTGCAGGTCGTTGAAAGGTTGAAGGGAGAAATGCTTGCCATCCCAGGCAAACAGCTTGGAGCCCAGGGCCTGGCCCTGGCGGACATCCACCACCAAGTAGCTGACGGGGAAGATCGGCTCGCCCAGGAACAGTGCCTTGTCCTGGTCTTCGTCACTGAAATAGGCGCCCACATCCGGGTGTGAGTGGTAAATCACTACCACCGGGTTGTCACTGCGAAACGCCTTGTTCATCAGCAGGGTGTCGGCCACCGAAAAGGTGTAGCCATTGGCCGCGCTGCGTGGGTACATCTCGGGGTTCTTGCGGTGCAGTTCATTCTGGATATTGCTGCCCAGGTACACGCTGCCGTCGGCGAAGACGAAACCACAGCACTCCTCGGGGTAGCTGCGGCTGGCGTGGGCGTAGATCTGTTCCAGGGCGATGGGGCGGAGGACGTCCATGTTTCTCTCGCGTTGGTTGAGGGTCACTTTTTCTTGGCCATGAGTTTTTCAATCGGCAACTTGGTGATCGCAAAGCCGGCCAGCAGGATCGCCGAGTACAGCATCAGGTCGCGGGAAATTTCCACGCCTTCGTACCAGGCACCGATGATGACCGCGAACACCGGGAAGATGATGAACACGAACGACAGGATGATCGGGCTCAGGCGCTTGAGCAGCATGAAATACACAATGAACCCGCCCACCGAGGCCACCAGCCCCAGGTAGAACAGCGCGCTCCAGGAGCGCAGGGTAATGGCGTCGAACGTCGGTGTTTCAAACCACAGGCCGGCCAGGAACAGCATCAGCCCGGCAATGCCGATGGGCAGGGTGTTGTAGGTGATGACGCTGATGGCGCTGCCTTTTTGCTTGGTAATGACATAGCACAAGGCGTGCATGATCGCGGCGCTCAGAATGGCCAGTACCCCGAAGAACTCGGCGTGGTCCAGGTGCAGGCCCTGGCTCTTGATGATCATGTAAAGGCTGCCGAAACCGATGCCTATGCCGACCACCTGGGAAAAATAGATGCGCTCGCGCAGGAACAGCGCCGAGAAGATCAGGATGAATACCGGCATGCAACTGAACAGCAGGGCGGTGAGGCCCGACGACACATGCATTTCGCCGTAGTTGAGCAAATAGTAGGGAACGCTGAAGTAAGACAGGGTCACAAACACGAAGAACCAGCGGCTTTCCCGGGGAAACAGGATCGGCTCACGGCGCACCATGGCAAAACACAGGAACAGCGGAAACGCGATGAGAAAGCGCAGGCCGGCGGATGTCAGCGGCGGCACGCTCTCGACGGCGATCTTGATGCCCAGCCACGTGGTGCCCCAACTCAGGCACACGATCAGGAACATCACGCTGGTCACCAGCCCGGCGAGCCACTGTTTTTGCGTTTTTGTTTTTGCAGTGTTTTCGAGAACGGCGGACATTGGCATCGTTTATTGCTTCCCTGAGCCGGAATTGAACTCTATATTGAACTTGTAATGAGTTATGTTTATCGGCGATTGAACCCGTAAAAGCACACTATTAGGGCGAAAGATGGCTGTCAAAACAAATATTGACATGGTGTCAATTGTGCGTGAGGGCTTGTCCAACGGGCAGGGCGTGAAGTACAAGCGCCTGTCCGATGTGATGGAACGGGGCATCCTCGAAGGCTTGATTGAACCGGGACGAAAACTGCCGCCCCATCGGGTGCTTTCCGACAATTTAGGCGTGACCATCGGCACCATCAGCCGGGCTTACGGTGAATTGGAGCGCCTGGGCCTGGTGGTTGCACGGGTGGGTGACGGCACCTTCGTGCGCAAGCGTGGGATGGAGCGCCAGCGTGATGAGGGCTTTCGTAATTTCAGCGAGGAGCCGCGCCAGTACTTCGACATGAGCCGCAACATGCACATTCCCGGGCAAGAGACGGTGTTTCTCGCCCAGAGCTTTCAAACCCTGTCGAATAATGCCAAGTTCCTCCAGGACATCAGCGCCTACACCCCCGACGCCGGCCTGCCGCGTTACCGTGAAGCGGGCGCGCAGTGGCTGGTGCAGCGCGAGTTTCATCCGATTCCCGAGCAGGTCATCTGCGTCAACGGCGGCCAGCACGGCTTGCTGTGCGCCATGATGGCGTTGCTGCGTGCTGGCGATACAGTGGTGACCGAGCAACTGACTTACCCAGGGCTGATTACCGCCGCACGCATGTTGGGGGTGCGGCTGATCGGCCTGGAGATGGACGAGGAAGGTGTGCTGCCCACGGCGCTGGATGAGGTCTGTCGCAATCACCGGATTTCGGCGTTGTATTGCACGCCGACTATCCAGAATCCGACCACCGCCGTGTTGTCGGTGGCGCGCCGCGAAGCCTTGGCCAAGGTGTGTCGCGAACATAACCTGCTGATTCTGGAGGACGAAGCCCACGGTGTGCTGGTGGAGGACCGTCCGCCGCCCCTCAGCTACTTCGCGCCTGAGCGTACGATCTTGATCAGCAGCCTGAGCAAGGCGGTATCGGCCGGTTTGCGGGTGGGCTACGTGCATGCGCCGCCGGCGCTGGTCAGCCGCATCTCGGCGGCGCTACGTTCGACCTGCTGGATGGCCACACCTGTGACTCTGGAGTTGGCGACCCAGTGGATTGAAAACGGCACGGCGGAATATTTGTTGCGTCAGCAGATCAATGAGATCAGCCGCCGCAAGACGTTAGTCGAAGATTTATTGAACGGCTTGGCCTATCGCACCCACCTCAACAGCCCGCACTTCTGGATCGAAGTACCGGAGCCCTGGCGGGCCTCGGAAATCGAGGCGGAGCTCAAACAGAACAATTACCTGATCGCCACCGCCGAGGCTTTTGCCGTGGGGCAGACGGCGGTGCCGCAGTTTATTCGGGCGAGTATCTGCAACACGTCGGGCGATGATCAGTTATTGCGCGAGGGGTTTGACGCGCTGGCGACGGCGCTGGGGCAGGGGGGCGGGCGGTTTCATCTGTAAATCCGCGTTACCGTTGCTCGTTCCCACGCTCTGCGTGGGAATGCATCTTGCGACGCTCCGCGTCGCTATTGCGGGACGCGGAGCGTCCCAGGCGGCGTTCCCACGCAGAGCGTGGGAACGATCAGATCAGGCGACAGAGATCACTTGAAGCGCCGCTCCACACCCTTCTCCACCAGAATCTTCGCCGAAATCTCTTCCACCGAAAAATGCGTGGAATTGATGTGCGCAATATTTTCGCGACGGAACAGATTTTCTACTTCCCGCACTTCAAATTCGCACTGGGCATAGCTGGAGTAGCGGCTGTTGGGCTTGCGTTCGTTGCGGATGGCGGTCAGCCGGTCCGGGTCGATGGTCAGGCCGAACAGTTTGTGTGAGTGCGCGCGCAAGGCGGCGGGCAGGGTCAGGTGTTCCATGTCATCTTCGGTCAGCGGATAGTTGGCCGCACGAATACCGAATTGCATGGCCATGTACAGGCAGGTGGGGGTCTTGCCGCAACGCGACACGCCCACCAGGATCAGGTCGGCCTTGTCGTAGTAGTGGGTGCGGGCGCCGTCGTCGTTGTCGAGGGCGAAGTTCACCGCCTCGATGCGCTCCATATAGTTGGAGTTATGCCCGATGGAATGGGACTTTCCGACGGAATAGGAGGAGTGTTCACTCAGCTCCTGTTCCAACGGCGCCAGGAAGGTAGAGAAAATGTCGATCATGAAACCATTCGACGTTGCGAGAATCTCACGAATGTCTTGATTGACGATGGTGTCGAAAATGATCGGGCGAAAACCGTCTTTTTCAGCCGCCAGATTGATTTGTTGTACCATGGCCCGCGCTTTATCCACGCTGTCTATATAAGGCCGGGTGAATTTGGCGAAGGTAATGTTTTCGAACTGCGCGAGCAGGCTCTGGCCCAATGTTTCGGCTGTGATGCCGGTGCCGTCGGAAATAAAGAAAGCAGATCGTTTCATTTGAGCCCTGGGCCTTAAGCTGATGGCGAATCTTGGATATGATAGGCGCGATTTTGCCGTCCCGCAGTGGGCCGCATTCTCACTTATTTTCCAGGTCCAGGCCACAAGCGCTGGCGTTAGCTCCTACTGAGCAACCCGCGTCCTGAGCTTTTCCAACACAGAAAGTGGAGAGATCACCTTGGTAGAGTACGTAGTTTCCCTCGATAAGCTCGGCGTCCATGATGTAGAGCATGTGGGGGGCAAGAACGCATCCCTCGGCGAGATGATCAGTAATCTTGCAGGCGCTGGTGTCTCGGTGCCCGGTGGTTTCGCCACCACGGCCCAGGCTTACCGCGACTTCCTAGAGCTGAGCGGCCTCAACGCCCAGATCCACGCCGCGCTGGACGCCCTGGACGTCGATGACGTCAACGCCCTGGCCAAGACCGGCGCCCAGATCCGCCAGTGGATCATGGAAGCCGAGTTCCCCGAGAAGCTCAACGAAGAAATTCGCACCGCCTTCGCCACCCTGTCGGCCGGTAACCCGGACATGGCCGTCGCCGTGCGTTCCTCGGCCACCGCCGAAGACTTGCCGGACGCCTCCTTTGCCGGCCAGCAGGAAACCTTCCTCAACATTCGCGGCGTCGAAAACGTGATCCGCGCGGCCAAGGAAGTGTTTGCCTCCCTCTTTAACGACCGTGCGATCTCCTACCGCGTACACCAGGGTTTCGACCACAAGCTGGTGGCCCTGTCTGCCGGCGTGCAGCGCATGGTGCGTTCGGAAACCGGCACTGCCGGTGTGATGTTCACCCTGGATACCGAATCCGGTTTCCGTGACGTGGTGTTTATCACCGGCGCCTACGGCCTGGGCGAAACCGTCGTACAAGGCGCGGTCAACCCGGACGAATTCTACGTACACAAGGGCACCCTCGAAGCGGGCCGCCCGGCCATCCTGCGCCGTAACCTGGGCAGCAAGGCC
This sequence comes from Pseudomonas sp. KT_2_4, assembly GCF_041410225.1. NCBI lineage: Bacteria > Pseudomonadati > Pseudomonadota > Gammaproteobacteria > Pseudomonadales > Pseudomonadaceae > Pseudomonas > Pseudomonas sp. KT_2_4. The sequence continues at coordinate 2,216,876 of NZ_CP166962.1, read as the reverse complement.
ATCAAGATGATCTACGGCGACGAAGCCAAGGCCGGTCGCTCGGTCAAAACCGTTGAAGTCGACAAGGCCGAGCGTGCGCGTTTCTGCCTGACCGACGCTGAAGTCAGCGAGTTGGCCAAACAAGCGATGATCATCGAAAAGCACTACAAGTGCCCGATGGACATCGAGTGGGCCAAGGACGGTGACGACGGCAAGCTGTACATCGTGCAGGCTCGCCCGGAAACCGTGAAGAGCCGCACTTCGGCCAACGTCATGGAGCGCTACCTGCTCAAGGAAACCGGCACCGTGCTGGTGGAAGGCCGTGCCATTGGCCAGCGCATTGGCGCAGGCAAGGTGCGGATCATCAAGGACGTGTCCGAGATGGACAAGGTCCAGCCGGGTGACGTACTGGTTTCCGACATGACCGACCCGGATTGGGAACCGGTGATGAAGCGCGCCAGTGCCATTGTCACCAACCGTGGCGGGCGTACCTGCCACGCGGCGATTATCGCCCGTGAACTGGGGATTCCTGCGGTAGTGGGTTGCGGCAACGCCACTCAATTGCTCAAGGATGGCCAGGGTGTGACCGTGTCCTGCGCCGAAGGCGATACCGGCTTTATCTTCGAAGGTGAGCTGGGCTTCGATATCAAGCAAAACTCCATCGACGCCATGCCCGACCTGCCGTTCAAGATCATGATGAACGTCGGCAACCCGGACCGTGCCTTTGATTTCGCCCAGTTGCCGAACGCCGGCGTGGGCCTGGCCCGCCTGGAATTCATCATCAACCGCATGATCGGCGTGCACCCCAAGGCACTGCTGAACTATGACGGCCTGCCGCTGGACATCAAGGAAAGCGTCGACAAGCGCATCGCCGGCTACAACGACCCGGTAGGTTTCTACGTCGAGAAACTGGTCGAAGGCATCAGCACCCTGGCTGCGGCGTTCTACCCGAAAAAGGTGATCGTGCGCCTGTCGGACTTCAAGTCCAATGAATACGCGAACCTGATCGGCGGCAAGCTCTACGAGCCGGAAGAAGAAAACCCGATGCTGGGTTTCCGCGGCGCCTCGCGTTACATCAGCGAAGCCTTCCGTGACTGCTTCGAGCTTGAATGCCGTGCGCTCAAGCGCGTGCGCAACGAAATGGGCCTGACCAACGTCGAGATCATGGTGCCCTTCGTGCGCACCCTGGGCGAAGCGAGCCAGGTCGTGGACCTGCTGGCAGAAAACGGCCTGACCCGTGGCGAGAACGGCCTGCGCGTGATCATGATGTGCGAGTTGCCGTCCAACGCCATCCTGGCTGAAGAGTTCCTGGAGTTCTTCGACGGTTTCTCCATCGGCTCCAACGACCTGACGCAGTTGACCCTGGGCCTGGACCGCGACTCGGGGATCATCGCCCACCTGTTCGACGAGCGTAACCCAGCGGTCAAGAAGCTGCTGGCCAACGCCATCCAGGCCTGTAACAAGGCTGGCAAGTACATCGGTATCTGCGGCCAAGGCCCTTCGGACCACCCGGACCTGGCCAAATGGCTGATGGAGCAGGGGATCGAGAGCGTCTCGCTGAACCCCGATTCCGTGCTGGAAACCTGGTTCTTCCTGGCTGAAGGCCAAGCGTCCGCCTAAGATCGCGTGGTCAAAAGTGCCGGTCACTCGTTGCGGGTGACCGGCATTCTTATCTGTACAGGGCGGGAATCCTTGCGGACGCCGCCCTTTTTTGTGCAAGAGCATTATGCAAAGCAGCAGCCATCTGTTTCCTGTCGCCCTGATCAGCGCTGAACGTCGGGGCGACCTGAGTGAAGACGTCTACCGACTCAAACCCGGTAACAGCCCGGACGGCACCGTCGAGCTGGCGGTTACCCGTTTGGGCCTGGCCGATGTCCCGGAAAACCGGGGCACGCCGATTATTTTGTTGCATGGCAGTTTTTCCAATCGACGTTTCTGGTATTCGCCAAAAGGAATTGGCCTGGGGGCTTACCTCGCACGTCGCGGATTTGATGTGTGGATCCCGGAAATGCGCGGCCATGGTTTGTCCAAGCGCAATCACGACTACGCCAGTAACCGCGTCGCCGATTATGCGCGCTACGATTTGCCGGCCGTGGGGGCGTTTGTGTGTGAGCAAAGCGGGCAGATTCCGCACTGGATCGGGCATTCCCTCGGTGCCACCACCCTGGCTGCGGCCTTGGGTGGGCAGCACTTGGATGCATCAGCGGTGGCGTCGGTGGCGTTGTTCGGCTGCCAGGTCAGTCGCACCCACTGGCCGTTGAAAATTCCACCGGTGGAGTGGGGCGCTCGCTTTATCCTCAAGCGCCTTGCCCATCTGTCGGGCCCGCGCTTCAAGCGTGGGCCCGAGGACGAGCCGGCCGGCGTGATGATCGAAGCGATGCGTTGGAACGGCCTGTTCGGCCGGTTTGGCGATGCCGAGCATGACTGGTGGAAAGGCTTGGCGCAGGTCGATGTGCCGCTGTTGGCGGTGAGCGCAGCGGGCGACCGGCAAGACCCGGACTGGGCCTGCCGCAAGCTCTTCGAGCAAGTGGGCAGCGAGCATCGCCAGTACCTGTGCCTGGGACGTCAGCAAGGTTTCAGCGAGGATTTCGGCCATGTGCAGATGCTGGTCAGTAAAGCGGCCCAGGCCCAAGTGTGGCCTTTGGTCGAGCGCTGGTTGAACGACCCGCTGACACCCTTATTCGGTACGCAATCCGAAGTGTCCGCAGCGGTTTGACGAAACGCTCTACCAAGGGCGTTTCACTCTTGAATGGTTGCGGCTAAGATATGACGCGCCACGCGGTTCTGGTCATATTCAGTCGCGCAACGTGTATTGCGTTACGCTGAACCGGGTTTGATCATGGCCGCCGCCAACGCCCAGGCACTTAAAGAATGCCTGTCGCGGGGCGTTTTCTTGATGTACACCGTGGATGTTCGACCTCTTCTTTGATGACAGGAGTTTCTCGATGAACCATTACGTGACCCCCGACCTGTGTGACGCCTACCCGGAGCTGGTGCAGGTAGTGGAGCCGATGTTCAGCAACTTCGGTGGCCGAGACTCCTTTGGTGGCGAGATTGTCACCCTCAAATGCTTCGAGGATAACTCCCTGGTCAAGGCGCAGGCTGACCTGCCGGGCGTTGGCAAAGTGCTGGTGGTCGACGGTGGTGGTTCCCTGCGCTGCGCGTTGCTGGGTGACATGATTGCCGAGAAAGCCGCGAAAAATGGTTGGGAAGGGCTGGTGATCTACGGGTGCATCCGTGACGTCGACGTCATCGCTCAGACCGACCTGGGTGTACAGGCCCTGGCCTCTCATCCGAAAAAAACCGACAAGCGCGGCCTTGGCGACCTGAACGTCCCGGTGACATTCGCAGGCGTGACGTTCCGCCCCGGTGAGTACATTTATGCCGATAACAACGGGGTGATCGTGTCACCCAGCCCGCTGAAAATGCCTGAATAAACTGCCGCAACCGATCGGGGTGAGGATGTTCGAAGAAGAAAACGCGCAATGGGGGCTGGTGCATGCCCTGGTGCTGGACGGTAAAGGCGGTGCGCGTTCGATTGCCCGGACTGAGCTCGACGATTTGCAGTTGCAGCCCCAGGAAAGCCTGTGGCTGCACTGGGATCGCAGCCATCCTCAAACCCAGACCTGGCTGCGCAAATCCAGCGGCCTGAGCGAGTTTGCCTGTGACCTGCTGCTGGAGGAAAACACCCGTCCACGGCTGTTGCCGCTGCCGGACGCCGAATTGCTGCTGTTTCTGCGCGGAATCAATCTCAACCCAGGCGCGGAGCCGGAAGACATGGTGTCGGTGCGCATTTTCGCCGCCGCCAACCGAGTGATTTCCCTGCGTTTGCGCCCCTTGCGCGCTACCGATGAGTTGCTGGTGCAACTGGCAGACGGCAAAGGCCCCAAGACGGCGTCTGAACTCATCCTTTATATGGCTCAGTACCTGACCAACAAAGTGCAGGATCTGGTCGCCGGCTTGTCTGAAATCGTCGATTCCGAGGAAGAAAAACTCGATGCCGACGAACGGTATACTCCGGAGCACGGCAGCGTTCTGCAGATCCGTCGAAGAGCCGCCGGACTCAAGCGCTTCCTGGCCCCCCAGCGGGATATTTTCGCCCAGCTGACACGAATCAAATTGGCGTGGTTCTGCGACGACGATGCGGACTATTGGAACGAACTGCACAACAGCCTGACCCGCTACCTGGAAGAGCTGGAATTGGCCAGAGAGCGCGTGGGGCTTGTGCTGGAGGCTGAAGACCGGCGCTTGAGCCTGCGCATGAACCGCACCATGTACCGCTTCGGGATCATCACCGGGATCTTCTTGCCGATGAGTTTTCTTACCGGTTTGCTCGGTATCAATGTGGGCGGCATTCCGTTCTCTGCCAGCCCTTATGGATTCATGATCGCGTGCCTGTTGATGGTGTCTGTGGCACTGGGGCAATGGTGGTTATTTCGACGATTGCGCTGGGTTTGACCTGAATATGACCTGAACGTAAGAAAGGGCCGATGTGACCCGATGAATTTTACCCTCGTCTTTTAAATCACTTGCGAGAGGTCTCTATGCACGATCCGTTCGAACAGTCTTTGCGTGACATGCTCAATGCTTCGCCATCCAACCGTGATGACGATGCCTGCCTGGGCCGCGTACTGAAAACCGCCAACCGTCAGGTAGGGGCGGGTGACCTGTTCGGTCTGCTCGGGCGTTGGTTGCCGGCGTTGATGATGGCCCTGAACAACGGTTCGGCCCATGTGTCACCGGTTTCCCGTCGTAAACCTCTTGCTAGCACTGCTGATAAGGCTGATTGAATATGGAACTTGATCTCTGGACCCAGAGCCTGGTCACCGCGATGACCGCATTGTGGACCAAGGTGGCGAATTTCATTCCCAACCTGTTTGGTGCCCTGGTCCTGGTATTGCTGGGTTTTGTCGTGGCCAAGCTGCTCGATACCCTGCTGTCCAAATTGCTCGCCAAACTGGGGCTCGATCGCCTGATGGCTGGCACTGGCCTGACCAAATTGCTCGGCCGCGCGGGGTTGCAAGTACCGATTTCGACTCTGATCGGCAAGATCGTCTATTGGTTCGTTCTACTTATTTTTCTGGTTTCTGCAGCGCAGTCCCTTGGACTTGAGCGAGTTTCAGCTACGCTCGACATGCTGGCACTGTATTTGCCGAAAGTTTTCGGCGGCGCGCTGGTGCTGCTGGTGGGGGTTCTACTCGCGCAACTGGCCAACGGGCTGGTGCGCGGGGCCGCCGAAGGCGTGGGGTTGGACTACGCAGCGGGCCTGGGACGAATTGCCCAGGGGCTGGTGATCATCATCAGTATTTCCGTCGCGATCAGCCAGCTGGAGGTCAAAACTGACCTGCTCAACCACGTGATTGTAATTGTTTTGATTACCGTTGGTCTGGCAGTTGCGCTGGCCATGGGGTTGGGAAGCCGGGAAATTGCCGGTCAGATTCTTGCGGGAATCTATGTGCGTGAGCTGTATCAAGTTGGGCAACAGGTGCGTGTGGGCGAGGTCGAAGGGCAAATCGAGGAGATCGGCACAGTCAAGACGACCGTGCTGACCGATGACGGGGAACTGGTGTCGCTGTCCAACCGGATTCTCCTGGAGCAGCAGGTCAGTAGCCGCTAATCCGGCAAATCCTGCTAATGTACGCCGCCGCAAACCCGGGAGACCGGGTTGCAGCGGACATTGACCTGACTGTCGGCACGACTTGTTTTGAATAAAGCCCAAACGCTGTCCACGCGCTATGACCCCCGTGAGCTCTCTGATGAGGAGTTGGTCGCGCGCTCGCACACGGAGCTGTTTCACGTAACACGCGCGTACGAAGAATTGATGCGCAGGTATCAACGCACTCTGTTCAACGTTTGTTCAAGGTATTTGGGGAACGATAGAGACGCGGATGATGTCTGTCAGGAAGTGATGCTCAAGGTGCTATACGGCCTGAAGAACTTCGAGGGCAAATCGAAGTTCAAGACCTGGCTGTACAGCATCACGTACAACGAGTGCATCACGCAGTATCGGAAGGAACGGCGAAAGCGTCGCTTGATGGACGCTTTGAGTCTGGACCCCCTTGAGGAGGCGTCTGAAGAGAAGGCGCCGGCACCCGAGGAAAAGGGCGGACTTGATCGCTGGTTGGTGCATGTGAACCCGATTGACCGCGAAATTCTGGTGCTTCGATTTGTCGCAGAGCTGGAATTTCAGGAAATCGCTGACATCATGCATATGGGTTTGAGTGCTACAAAAATGCGGTACAAGCGTGCTCTTGATAAATTACGTGAGAAATTTGCGGGCGAGACTGAAACTTAGTGCGTAGCAAATATCTCTTACGTGTAGGCAAGTTCTGTTAGACTTGTCGCCGAGTTGTCCCCCGGTTTGTGGGACTGCTTTACAATCACCAGATGGGGATTTAACGGATGAAACTGAAAAACACCTTGGGCTTGGCCATTGGTTCTCTTATTGCCGCTACTTCTTTCGGCGTTCTGGCACAAGGCCAAGGCGCAGTTGAAGGCGAGCTGTTCTACAAGAAGCAGTACAACGATAGCGTTAAGCACATCGAAGACGGCTTCAACCCAGGCGCTCGCATTGGTTACTTCCTGACCGACGATCTGTCGTTGAATCTGTCGTACGACAAGACCAACCACACCCGTTCGAACGACGGCACTGGCAACCAGAAGATCAAAGGTGACACTGGCAGCCTCGTTGCTCAGTACCACTTCGGTCAGGCTGGCGTTGATAGCCTGCGTCCATACGTTGAAGGCGGTTTCGGCCACCAGAGCCGTACCAACGTTCAGGCTGACGGCCACAGCGGTCGCGACCAGACCACTTTCGCTACCATCGGTACCGGCGTGAAGTACTACTTCACCAACAACCTGTACGCTCGTGCTGGTGTTGAAGCTGACTACGGTCTGGACAACGGCAAGTGGGACTACTCCGCACTGGTTGGCCTGGGCGTGAACTTCGGCGGTAACGCTGGCGCAGCTGCTCCAGCTCCTACCCCAGCACCAGCTCCAGAGCCAGTTCCAGAGCCAGAAGCTCCGGTTGCTCAGGTTGTTCGTGTTGAGCTGGACGTTAAGTTCGACTTCGACAAGGCCGTTGTTAAGCCTAACAGCTACGGCGACGTTAAAAACCTGGCCGACTTCATGGCTCAGTACCCAGCTACCAACGTAGAAGTTGCTGGTCACACTGACTCCGTAGGTCCAGACGCTTACAACCAGAAGCTGTCCCAGCGTCGTGCTGACGCTGTTAAGCAAGTCCTGGTTAAAGACGGCGTTGCTCCTAGCCGTGTAACTGCTGTTGGTTACGGCGAATCCCGCCCAGTTGCTGACAACGCAACTGAAGCTGGTCGCGCTGTTAACCGTCGCGTAGAAGCGTCGGTTGAAGCTACCGCTCAGTAATTACTGAGTAGTAAAGAAAAGCCCGGCTCAGGCCGGGCTTTTTTTCGCCTGCGATTTGCCTCAGGCGCTTGCCGCAGCGGCGATGCTAGCCATCTGTGCGGCGCCGGCAACCTGGCCAATCACCAGGATGGCCGGGCTCTTCAGCGCAAAGGTTTTTGCCGCTTCACGCATGGCCGCCAGGGAGCTGCGGCATTCGCGTTGCTGGGGCAATGAAGCGTTTTCGATCATTGCCACCGGCATATCCGCAGCCATGCCGCCGTTGAGCAGCTGTTCGCGGATTTCTTCCAGCTTCGCCACACCCATATACACCACCAGCGTGGTTCCACCCTCCGCCAGCGCACGCCAGTTCAAGCTACTGTCATCCTGGGTATGCGCGGTGATCAAGGTCACTCCACGGCTCACCCCGCGCAAGGTCAACGGGATATCGCACTGGGTTGCTCCGGCCAGCCCTGAGGTGATGCCATTGACCAATTCCACCTCGACACCACGCTCGCGCAGCCAGGTTGCCTCCTCGCCACCGCGGCCAAAAATACACGGGTCACCGCCTTTAAGGCGTACTACGCACTTGCCCTGGCGTGCATAACGCAACATCAGGCGGTGAATGAAATCCTGCGGGGTAGAACGACATCCCCCGCGCTTGCCGACGGTAATCACCCGAGCGCTGGTGCAGTGTTCCAGTACTGCCGGGTTGACCAGATCATCAATCAGCACGACGTCCGCTGCCTGCAGGGCCCGGACCGCTTTCAGGGTCAGCAACTCCGGGTCACCCGGACCTGCGCCTACCAGCCACACTTTTGCGCTCATGTTGTTCCCCTTACACACTGATGGCGATTGGCTGCGGGTTGCTGGCCAAAAGACGTTTGATTTCCGGCACGCAGGAGCCGCATTGGGTGCCGCAGCCCAAGGCCTGTTTGAGGCCATCCAGGTCCAGGCCGCTGCCGATACCGGCACACACGGCGTTTTCGCTGACGTTCTTGCAGTTGCACACAATCTTGTTGCTGGCCGTGGTACCGCCCGGTGGCGCGCTCAAGGGCGCCAGCAACCAGCGCCGCAGTTGCTCGTCGGCCCGGCCTTCCAGCCACAGGCTTTGCAGCCAGTGACGGGCCAGGGTTTCGCCGGCCAGGCGCAGGGCGGTGATGCGGCCTTTCTCGATCTTCACGCGCTTGCCGATTGAGCGGCGCGGGTCGTCATAGGCCATTACCGGGCCGTCGTTGAGGCCCAGCAGGTGGTCGATACGGGTCAAGAGTTGCAGGTCGGGCGCCTCGGTATGCGCGGCGCGCACCAGCAGCGCGGGGCGTTCACGGCCAGCCAGGCTCAGGCTGACGTAGGCAAAGGTTTCACACAGTGGGCGCAAGGCTTCGAAGTGTTGCTGTACATCGCCTTCGATCAGCGCAAACAGCTGCCACGGCAGTTGCACGGCTTCCAGGCGCACGCCGCTGTGCTTGAGCTCCGGCTGCTTGGACAAAGGGTCGAACGCCGGTTGAGTGAGGGTATTGACGCCGCCCTTGAGAAAGCGGTCGCCCCAGTGCATGGGCAGGAACGCTTGGCCGGGACGCACACTGTCATCGCTGCCGACGGCGACGATCACGCTGCCGCGACGGCTTTTCAGGCTGACCAGGTCACCCTCTTTGAAGCGGTGGCGGCGTAGCTCATCCGGATGCAGGCTCAACAATGCTTCACTGACATGCCCGAACAACTGCGCTGCCGTGCCGGTGCGGCTCATCCCATGCCATTGATCACGCAGGCGACCGGTGATCAGGGTCAGGGGAAATCGCGCATCGCGCTGTTCCTTGGCGGCGCGATAAGGCTCGGCGACAAACTGCGCCCGCCCAGTGTCAGTGGGGAAAATGCCGTCGGTGTACAAGCGCGACGTACCCGCTTGCGCACCCTCGGGAAACGGCCATTGCTGCGGGCCGAGCTGGTCGAGCAGGGCGTGGCTGATGCCGGACATATCCAGGTCATGGCCTTGAGTCAGTGGCTTGAATTCATCAAACAGCTGCGCCGCGTGCTCAAAGGCGAACAGGCTCGGCAACCCCGGCCGTAGACGGCGCTCCAGGCGTTGTGCGAAATCCACGGTGATCGCCCAATCCGCGCGTGCTTCACCCGGTGGGTTGATGGCGCGGCGCACGTGGGAAATACGTCGCTCGGAGTTGGTCACCGTGCCGTCTTTTTCACCCCAACTGGCGGCGGGCAGTAGCAGGTCGGCATAGGCGGCGGTTTCGGTGGTACGAAAGGCTTCCTGCAACACCACGAACGGGCACGCTGCCAAAGCGGCGCGCACCGCGTTCTGGTCGGGCAGCGATTGGGCCGGGTTGGTACAGGCGATCCACAACGCCTTGATCTTCCCCGCCTGCACCTGTTCAAACAGTTCGATGGCGGTAAGGCCGGTGGTCGCGGGCAGTTGTTCCACGCCCCAATAGGCCGCCACTTCAGCGCGGTGTTCAGGGTTGGCCGCTTCGCGGTGGCCCGGCAGCAAATTGGACAGGCTGCCGGTTTCGCGCCCACCCATGGCGTTCGGTTGGCCGGTCAGGGAAAACGGCCCGCAGCCCGGCCGGCCAATGGTCCCCGTGGCTAAATGCAGGTTGATCAGTGCACTGTTTTTGGCGCTGCCGGCGGTGGATTGGTTAAGCCCCATGCACCACAGCGACAGAAAGCTGCTGGAGGTGCCCACCCACTGCGCGCACAGGCGCAATTGTTCGACGCTGATGCCGCATAGCTGCGTGACCATCTGCGGCGTGTAGTCATGCACCAGGCGCTTGAGTTCGGCCAAGCCGTCGGTGTGGGCCTGGATAAACGCGCGGTCGACCCAGTCTTCCCACAGCAACAGATGCAGAATCCCGTGGAACAACGCCACATCCGTTCCTGGCAAGATGGCCAAGTGCAGGTCGGCCAAGTCGCAGGTGTCGGTACGCCGAGGGTCAATCACCAGCACTTTCATCTGCGGGCGTTGCGCCTTGGCTTGCTCCAGGCGCCGGAACAATACCGGATGGGCGTAGGCCATATTGCTGCCGACGATCATCACGCAGTCGCTGTTTTCCAGGTCTTCATAGCTGCACGGCGGCGCATCGGCGCCCAGGCTGCGCTTGTAGCCGACCACTGCCGAAGACATGCACAGCCGGGAGTTACTGTCGATATTATTAGTGCCCACCAACGCCCGCGCCAACTTGTTGAAGCTGTAGTAGTCCTCGGTCAACAGTTGCCCGGAGATATAGAACGCCACGCTGTCGGGCCCGTGTTCGGCAATCGTCTCGGCAAACACGTTGGCCGCGTGTTCCAGGGCGGTGTCCCAGTCGGTGCGAGTGCGTGCCAGTGCTTTGCCCAAGCGTAATTGCGGGTACAGGGCGCGGGCGCTCACGTCGCCGGTCAAGTGCAGGCTGGCACCTTTGCTGCACAACTTGCCGAAGTTGGCCGGATGGCTGGGGTCGCCTTGCACCCCCAGGATCTGTTCGCCGTCATGCTCGATCAGCACGCCGCAGCCCACCCCGCAATAACAGCAGGTGGACGCGGTGGTCTGGCGGTTCATCAACCCGCGTCCCGCAGGGCCAGCATCACCCGGCCGTTTTCGACCCGGGCCTGATGATGGTGGGCGCAGCCGATATCCGGGGCCTGGGCTTGGCCAGTCGCCAGGTCAATCTGCCAGTTGTGCAGCGGGCAGGCCACGCGCTTGCCGTAGATCAAGCCTTGGGACAGCGGCCCGCCCTTGTGCGGGCAACGGTCGTCGAGGGCAAAGACTTCATCGTCACTGGTGCGAAAAATCGCGATGTCACCTTTGGGCCCGCTGATGATGCGCGAGCCCAGGGCGTTGATTTCATCGAGGGCGCAGATATCCAGCCAGTTCATAGCGAGACCTCCAGTTGTTTGACGGGGATCACGTCGAATTCCTTTTTCAGCAGCGGCTGCTCCAGGCGTTCCTTCCACGGGTCCTGCTCGAATGACAACGAGAACTGCAAACGCTCATTGAGGGCTTGGCGGCGCGCCGGGTCTTCCAATACGGCCTTCTTGATATGCTCCATGCCCACTCGCTGCAGGTAGTGCACGGTGCGCTCCAGGTAGAAGGCTTCTTCGCGGTACAACTGCAGGAACGCGCCGTTGTATTCACGCACTTCCTCGGCGGTTTTCACCTTGACGAAGAACTCCGCGACTTCGGTCTTGATCCCGCCGTTGCCGCCGATGTACATCTCCCAGCCCGAGTCGACACCGATAATGCCTACGTCCTTGATGCCCGCTTCCGAGCAATTGCGTGGGCAACCGGACACCGCCAACTTGACCTTGTGGGGCGACCACATGTTGAACAGGTCATGCTCCAGCTCGATGCCCAGTTGTGTGGAGTTCTGCGTACCAAACCGGCAGAACTCGCTGCCCACACAGGTTTTGACGGTACGGATGGATTTGCCATAGGCATGCCCGGACGGCATATCCAGGTCCTTCCATACCCCAGGCAAGTCCTGCTTCTTGATACCGAGCAAGTCGATACGCTGGCCGCCGGTGACCTTGACCATCGGCACGTTGTACTTGTCGGCCACATCGGCGATGCGGCGCAGCTCCGAAGGGTTGGTCACGCCGCCCCACATCCGTGGCACCACAGAATAGGTGCCGTCTTTTTGAATATTGGCGTGGGCCCGTTCGTTGATCAGCCGCGATTGCGGGTCGTCCTTGGCTTCGCCGGGCCAGGTGGAGATCAGGTAATAGTTGAGCGCCGGGCGGCAGGTGGCGCAGCCATTGGGGGTGCGCCAGTTCAGGTAACGCATGGTGCTGTCGATGGTCAGCAGGTGCTGCTCGCGGATGGCCTGGCGGATCTGCCCGTGGTTGAGGTCGCTGCAGCCACAGATGGCTTTTTCACTTTTGGGTTTGACGTCGGCGGCGCCGCCCACGGTGTTGATCAGGATCTGCTCGACCAGCCCGGCACAGGAGCCGCAGGAACTGGCGGCCTTGGTGTGTTTTTTCACCTCATCGACACTGAACAGCCCTTGTTCCTGGATCGCCTTGACGATGGTGCCCTTACACACGCCGTTGCAGCCGCAGACTTCGGCGCTGTCGGCCATGCTCATGGCTTTGTCCTGGCCTTGGTGGCCGACATCGCCGAGTGCATTTTCACCGAACATCAGATGATCGCGGATTTCACCGATGGCGTGGTTCTCACGGATCTGGCGGAAATACCAGCCGCCATCGGCGGTATCGCCGTACAGGCAGGCGCCGACCAGGATGTCGTCCTTGATCACCAGCTTCTTGTACACGCCGCCAATCGGGTCGGAGAGCGTGATGGTTTCGGTGCCTTCGCCGCCCATGAAGTCGCCAGCGGAGAACAGGTCGATGCCGGTGACTTTCAGCTTGGTGGAGGTCACCGAGCCCTTGTAAGTGGCAAAGCCCAATTGGGCCAGGTGGTTGGCGCAGACCTTGGCCTGTTCGAACAAGGGTGCCACCAGGCCATAGGCGATGCCGCGATGGCTGGCGCATTCACCGATCGCATAGATACGCGGGTCGTAGGTTTGCATCGTGTCGTTGACCAGGATCCCACGGTTGCAAGGGATGCCGGACTTTTCCGCGAGTTCGGTATTGGGGCGGATGCCGGCAGCCATCACCACCAGGTCGGCCGGGATGATGTCGCCATTTTTGAACTGCACCGAGCCGACGCGGCCATTGCCGGCATCGTGCAGGGCCTGGGTCTGCTCGCACAGGCGAAACACCAGGCCGCGACTTTCCAGTTCGGTTTGCAGTAGCTGGCCGCTGGTCTTGTCCAGTTGCCGCTCCAGCAGCCATTCACCGATGTGCACCACCGTCACGTGCATGCCGCGCAGCATCAAGCCGTTGGCCGCTTCCAGGCCGAGCAGGCCGCCGCCGATCACCACCGCATGCTTGTGGGTCTTGGCGGTGTCGATCATCGCCTGTGTATCGGCAATGTCACGGTAGCCAATCACACCCTGCAACGTGTTGCCGGGAATCGGCAGGATAAACGGCGTGGACCCGGTGGCGATCAGCAGGCGGTCATATTCGGCCTCGGTGCCGTCTTCGGCGATGACTTTGCGCTTGACCCGGTCGATCTGCACCACTTTGCGGTTGAGCAGCAGTTTGACGTTATTGTTCAGGTACCAATCCAGGTCGTTGAGCACGATCTCTTCGAAGGTTTGCTCACCGGCCAGTACCGGCGACAGCAGGATGCGGTTGTAGTTGGTGTGAGGCTCGGCGCCGAACACGGTGATGTCGTACAGCTCGTTGCTCAGCTTGAGCAGTTCTTCCAGGGTGCGAACCCCGGCCATACCGTTGCCGATCATCACCAGTTTGAGTTTTTTCATGTCGTTCTCCGCAATGGCTCGACAAATCGTGCGCAAACAAAAAAGGCATCCCCGCTAGTCAGCTAGCGAGGACGCCTTTGTCCTGGTCCCGTTCTCTCGGGAAGCTCGGCCCTTCGTCGTTGAAGGAGCGGCTATATGTGGGGTGTTGGCAAAGCTAATGCAGCAGCTGTGCCAAGTCCCTATAGCCCCAGCTTTACTGGGCGTTTACACAGAGAGTCGGCGGATTCTGCCCGTTAGTGGTGCATCAACCAGTACAACAGCACCAGATTGAGCAAAAGCGAGGCCATCGCCAGGGTCTGCCAGACTTTCAAGGGTTCGCGTTCGAGCAAAGGCCGTGGGCGTAGGCTCAATTCGCGGCGGTCGGCCTGCTCCAGCACCAACAGCCATTCTTCGGCGGTTTCATAGCGTTGGCCCGGGACAGCGAACAGCGCTCGTTCCAGACTGTGCGGCAACCACTCCGGCAAGTCGGGGCGATAACGGCTGGCGCTGACGGGTTGGGAAAACCTGGGCCGTTGGAAGGCCTCGATTTCACCGTAGGGGTAATGCCCAGTCAGCAGGTAATACAAGGTCACGCCGACGCTATATAAGTCCTGTTGTGCCGTAGGCTGCTCGCCAGCGAACGCCTCGGGCGCGATGAAACTCGGGGTGCCGGGTAGCAGGTGCGCACGGTCCTCGGAGAGCCCGGGGCAATAGGCCAGGCCGAAGTCCAGCACCCGCAGTTCGCCATCTTCTCCCAGCAGCAGGTTTTCTGGCTTGATATCGCGGTGCAGGATCTGCCGGCGATGCAGCAGGCCCACGGCGCGCAGCAAGCGTTCTGCAATCGACTGCCATTGTGCCAACGGAAGAGGGCCCTGTTGTTGGAACAGTTGGGCCAGGGTTTGCCCGGCGTATTCGCGCATCACGTAGTACAAATGCTGACGGCCACTGGCGGCATGCACTTCGGGAAAGGCACGGCCGGCGACCCGGCGCAGAAACCATTCCTCCGATAACAAGGCCTGGGCCGCATCGGTATCGTCGCAACGCAACGGCAAGGTCTTGAGCAGCCAGGGGTGCCCCTGGGCGTCGTGCACGCGGTACAGCAACGACTGCCGACTCTGCGCCAGCACGCTTTGCACCTGCCAGCCTTCAAAGATTTGTCCGACTTTCAGCGGTGGCGGCAGTGGCCATTGCTGCAACTGCACCAGGGCGTCGCCGAGGGTGGCCGCGCCGAGTTGATCGATGCGCACCAGCAAGGCGCTGGCATTGTCTTGGCTACCCGCCAGGTGGGCGGCGCTGACCAGAGTGTTGACGGCCAGGTCGAGGTCGCTTTGCTCGCGCAGGATCGCACCGATGCTGTGATCGCCCAGCGTGGCCCACACCCCGTCGCTGAGCAGCAGGAAACACTCGCCCTCGCGCAATGGACCATCGAGGAAGTCCAGCACCAGGTGCTGATCCAGGCCGAGGGCGCGCTTGAGCACATGCTGCATCCCCGGTTGTTCCCACACATGGTCTTCGCTGATGCGTTGCAACTCGCCGTCAAGCCAACGATACGCCCGGCAATCACCGACATGGGCCAGGGTGAAGCGTTGGCCGCGAAACACCAGGGCGCTGAGGGTGGTGAGCAACGGTTGGCCGCCGCCGTTGGCTTGCAACCAGCGATTCTGCGCGACCAACAGACGTTCGAGCGACTGGGCCACGCCCCAAGTCTGCGGCGTGGCGTAGTAGTCCACGGCCAGCGCCTGCAAGGTCGAGCGTGCGGCCAGGCCGCCGTCGGCGCACTGGCTGACGCCGTCGGCCAGCGCGCACAGGTAGCCTTTGCTCGCGGCCAGTTCCGCCATGGGCGTGACCACCCGCAGCGCATCCTGGTTCTCGCTGCGCGGGCCGATGGCACTGGCCTGGGCGACGCTCAGTTGTAGGCTCATCAGACGCGGGCGGCGGTCACGGCGGCCGAACCCCAGGTGGTTCTCCAGCGCCGTTTCACCCCATGCAGGCCGAACCAGGCCAGCACACCGAGGCTGGCGAACAACCACAGGGCCAGTTGATAGCTGCCAGTACTCTGCTTGATGGCGCCCATGCCCGCCGCAAGGGCGAAGCCACCGATGCCGCCGGCCATGCCGATCAGGCCGGTCATGACGCCGATCTCACTGCGAAAACGCTGTGGCACCAGTTGGAATACCGCCCCATTGCCAGCGCCCAGGCCGAGCATGGTGCAGACGAAAAGTGCCAGCGCCGCGTAGGAACTGGGCAGGTTGAACCCCACTGCCGCAATGCAGATCACCGCCACGCTGTACATGCCGAGCAGAGTCTTGATCCCGCCGAACCGGTCTGCCAGGGCGCCACCCAATGGGCGCATCAGGCTGCCACCGAACACACAGGCGGCGGTGTAATAGCCGGCGGTCACCGGGCTCAGGCCGTACTGGTCGTTGAAGTAGCCGGGCAGGGCGCTGGCCAGGCCGATAAACCCGCCGAAGGTCACGCTGTAGAAGAACATGAACCACCAACTGTCGCGGTCGCCCAAGGCCTTGAAGTAGTCGGCCATGGCTTTGGCTTTCGGCCGTTCAGGCGCATTGCGCGCAAGCCAGGCGAATACGATCAGGGTCAGCACCAGTGGGATCAGCGCAAAGCCGAATACATTGCTCCAACCAAAGGCGGCCGCCAGCACGGGCGCCAGCAACGCCGCAAACACGGTGCCGGAGTTACCGGCGCCGGCGATGCCCATGGCCTTGCCCTGGTGCTCCGCCGGATACCACTGTGATGCCAAGGGCAGGGCGACGGCGAAGGACGCACCGGCCATGCCCAGGAACATGCCCAGCAGCAGCGCTTGTTCGTAGCTGTGGATCCCCAGTTTCCAGGCGCAGAACAGCGCCACGATCACAATCACCTGGCCAATCAGCCCGGCGGTCTTGGGCGACAGCTTGTCGGCCAGCATTCCCATCAAAAAGCGCAGCACCGCGCCCGCCAGGATCGGGGTGGCCACCACCAGGCCGCGCTGTTGGGTGGTCAGGTGCAAGTCAGCGGCAATCTGCACCGCCAG
The DNA here is from genome assembly GCF_041410225.1 of Pseudomonas sp. KT_2_4. Lineage (NCBI taxonomy): Bacteria > Pseudomonadati > Pseudomonadota > Gammaproteobacteria > Pseudomonadales > Pseudomonadaceae > Pseudomonas > Pseudomonas sp. KT_2_4. The sequence continues at coordinate 2,200,211 of NZ_CP166962.1, read as the reverse complement.
GGGGCCCAGCAGGTACCAGACCATGAAGCTCAGGTCGAAATACAGGAACGCGGCAAACAGGGTCGGGGTGTGCCCGGATTTCCAGAAGCTTGATTTCATCACGCACCTCAACGGTTGGGGGTCTAGAAACGAAAAAACGCCGCCACCGGGTTCGCAAGGGCAAACCGGGTGGGCGACGTCTTTGTCGTGAGGGGGCAACCGCCGTTGGCTACCTGTGATAATTCTTTAGCAAGAGCTGAGCCAGATCAGCCGAGCAACTCGCTCATGGCAATAATCTGCTCCGCCACCTGGATCAGTTTCTGTTGACGGCTCATGGCCTGGCGGCGCATCAGGGTGTAGGCCTCTTCCTCGTTACAGCTTTTCATTTTCATCAGCAGGCCCTTGGCCAACTCGATGCGCTTGCGTTCGGCCAGTTGCTGGTCGCGGGCATGCAGCTGGGCGCGCAGGGCCTGGTCACTCTCGAAGCGCGCCATGGCCACATCGAGGATCGGTTGCAGGCGCTGGGCCTGGATGCCTTCGACGATATAGGCACTGACGCCGGACTTGATGGCCTGGCGCATCACATTCGGGTCGTGCTCGTCGGTGAACATCACGATGGGCCGGGGCTGATCGCGGCTGACCAGCACCACTTGCTCCATCACATCGCGCCCGGGTGACTCGGTATCGATCAGGATCACATCAGGACGCACTGTTTCGACGCGTGCGGGCAGGTCGATGGTCAAGCCGGACTCATCGATCACCTCGAAGCCGGCCTCGGTCAATGCGGCCTTGAGGCGCCCTACCTTGCGCGGGGTGTCGTTGATCAACAGGATTCGCAGCATCGTCCGGCTCCTGTCAGCGCAGCGCTTGGCGATTGGCGTCATCGGCCAAGGCGTGAAGGTGGAAGCTGCGGGCATAGCCGGCGGGATCGCTGCCGTCCCAGGTCTTGCCGTCGAGCAACTGGCTGCGGCGCATGTCCGAGTTGCCCGGGGTAATGCCCAGCGTCTCGGCCGCCTGGCGGTACAGCGCCAGTTGCTGCACCTGCCGGGCGACGCCCAGGTAGTCCGGGTCTTCACGCAGCAAGCCCCAGCGCCGAAACTGGGTCATGAACCACATGCCATCGCTGAGGTAGGGCAGGTTCACCTCGCCGTCGGCGAAAAAGCGCAGTGCATGGGGATCTTGCCACTGGTTGCCCAGGCCATCGTCATAGTCCCCCAGCAAGCGTGGTTCGATGCAAGCCACAGGCGCATCGAGGTATTCAGGGGCACTGAGCAACTGGGCGGTAGAGCGGCGGTTTTCACGGCTCTGCTCGATAAACCGGCTGGCCTCCAGGATCGCCATGACCAGCACGCGTGCGGTATTGGGGTAGGCGTCAACGAAGGCTTGGGTGCAGCCCAGGACTTTTTCCGGGTGGTCCGGCCAGATCGCCTGGCTGGTCGCCAGGGTAAAGCCCTGGTTCTGTTGCACTGCGCTGGCGCACCAAGGTTCACCCACGCAAAGGCCGTCGATGCGGCCGGCTTGCAGGTGCGCCACCATTTGTGGCGGCGGCACTACTACGCTGTTCACATCCTGCAAGGGATGAATGCCTTGGCTCGCCAGCCAGTAATACAACCACATGGCGTGGGTGCCGGTGGGAAACGTCTGGGCGAAGGTGAGTTTTGTCCGGCTTTGGTGCACATGGCGCTTCAACGCCTCAGGAGTGATCATCCCTTGCTGTTGCAGGCCATGGGACAGGTTGATGCCCTGACCATTCTGGTTCAGCCCCATCAGCACCGCCATGGGGCTGGGGGCGACGCCGCCGATGCCCAGGTGTACGGCATAGATCAGCCCGTAGAGACTGTGGGCGGCGTCCAATTCACCGCTGACCAGCTTGTCGCGCAGGTTGGCCCAGGACGCCTGGCGCTTGAGGTTGAGTGTGAGGCCGTAGGGTTGGGCGAAGCCCTGGGTGGCGGCGACCACCAGCGAGGCGCAATCGGTCAGGGCCATGAACCCCAGGTCCAGGCTGCTCTTTTCTGGGGCATCGCTGCCGTTTACCCAAGCCAGCGGATCGTTCATCAATACCTGCCTTTTTCTAAAAAAAAGCGCCGTTTCCCTGGTTGGCGTATAGGCCATTGCAGGGGAACGACGCCTTTGTCCGTAGGCCCGTGCCGCCTTTGGTGCGAGCCTGATACAGAGTGCAAAGCAAGGCACATGCCATGGGTGGGGCGGTTGCAACAGGCCGTCAGCTTTCGATCATGATTGAACCTCGTGCGCCTCGCAGTATGGCCGCTTCTTCAGGCCAGACCGCCAGGCATACCCACGGTGCACGCTGATTACCTCGCAACCCTCAATTGCCGCTGGCTGTACAGCGCGCTGCTGTGCGCCGTTCTGGTACTGGGCAGTGCCACGGCCCGTGGCGAGGAGTTGCCGCTCTACGGCGCCGAAGACGAGAGAAGCTCGGCGGTGGTGCTGCGGCATATTTCCGTCAATAGGCTGCGCGGCATCATGCGGCGTGCGGGGCTGGATGAGCCGCGCTACCCCCTGCGTGAAAACGGCGCGCGTACGTTCTATGTAACCGGGCCTTCCCGTTATGTCGACCAGGTATTGCGCCTCGCTCAACTGATGGACCGCCCCCCACGCAAGGTGCCAGAGCATGCGTCGTTATTCGGCGTGGTGAAAGTGATCAACGTCCTCGTGGACGATCACCTGCAGGGCGCAGGTGCCAACAGGGTCCTTGTACCGGGCATGGCTTCAATGATCAAAGCTCGGTTATCCCAGGCGCAGAAGGACCAACTGGCCGATGGCCGCCTTGTGTTAATGGCTTATCCGGATACCAACAGTCTGTTGATCAAGGGTTCACCTGCCCAAGTGAAGGTTATCGAAAAACGGGTGGCCGAGTTGGATGTCGCCCAGCCGCTGGATGAAGCCTCGCCGGGGCCGGCGCAGGCTGTCGGTGGAGACGTGCAACTGGTCGGCGCACCTCAGTTGACCGCCGCGCAATATGAGTACGTGCGACGTGCGTTCCTGCGAGCGGACCCTGAGTCTTCCCCCTGAAAAAGGCGTTTGTCCATGCACCTGGAAATATTGCTGCAGGAGCAACTGATCAGCCGCAAGCGTTTGGCCGCATTCGCACCGGGGAAGGTGCTGCCCTTGGACCCAGGCGTCACCCGCTGTGTGGAGGTGCGGGTCAATGGGCAACTGATGGCAGTGGGAGAGTTGGTGCAGTTGGAGGATCGGCTAGGAGTTGAATTACAGGAAACCTTTCAGGAGTGGCTGCCGCGATAAGGGTGCGAGCGAATTATCTGACCGGCTTCGGCCCAAAAAAGGCAAATGAATGGGTTTTTTCCTAACGCAGGTACGGGGCGCGGTTTTTATAGTCATGCCAATGGCAGATGAATTGGTTCACACAGTATGGATTTGAATGTCAGTAGTCGACTACAGAGGTGCGTATGGCCGTCGTAATGGATGAAACGACGACGTCCCTGGTCTTCGCTCGTTGGACCTTGCATGGCGATGGCCGGTTGACGGGTGTGGAGGCGGATATTCAGTTGGCTCCCAAGGAGGGGCATGTGCTGCGGTTGCTGCTGGCTTCCGGCGGCGCGCTGATGACCAAGGACCGCTTGCTGGAACTGGCCTGGCCTCGGGGGGAAGTGGCCGATGAGTCACTCACGCGGTGTATCTATTCCCTGCGCAAGCACTTGAGGGCCGACAAAGGCTTTATCAAGACGATTTATGGCAAGGGCTATCGCTTTACCTGCCCGGTGCGCGCAGGTGATCAACCCAGGGCAGTGGCACACGTGTGCGCCGTCTGTGGTCAGGCCAGCAATGTCCAGAGTTAAGGCATGGGGCAAAGGCCTGGTGCTCGGGGTATTGATGGGCAGCAGCCAGGCCTGGGCCTTTTGCTGGGAAGAGGCGGCCAGCCGCCACGACCTTGAGCCGGAGTTGCTGCAAGCTATCGCCTCGGTCGAATCGGGTTACCGGGCGCAAGCGATGAACTACACCAACCGCAATGGCACGCGGGATATCGGCTTGATGCAAATCAACAGCATCCATTTGCCGCGCTTGCTCAAGCAGGGCATTACCGAAGAACGGCTGTTGAGCGAGCCCTGCCTGTCGGTAGAAGTAGGCGCCTCGATTCTTGCCGAGTTCATCCAGCGTTTTGGCTATAACTGGACGGCGGTGGGGGCTTACAACGTGGGGCCGGGGCCCGGGCCACAGCGTGAGGCATTACGCCTGCGCTACGCCGAAAGGATCTGGGTGCGTTATGAGGCGTTGACGGCGCAACGTCAATGAGATCAGGTGGCACGCCTCGCATGCAGGCCGCCACCCCGGCTATAATCAGCGTCACCTTTTGCCGCCATCCGAGTCTAGCCCGCCCATGTATACCCTGGCCCGCCAGCTGTTGTTCAAACTCTCCCCGGAAACCTCCCACGATCTGTCCCTGGACCTGATCGGTGCCGGTGGCCGTCTGGGGCTCAATGGCCTGGTATGCAAGGCACCGGCGAAAGTGCCGGTGTCGGTGATGGGGCTCGACTTCCCCAACCCGGTCGGTCTGGCTGCCGGCCTGGACAAGAACGGCGCGGCCATCGACGGGTTTGCGCAACTGGGGTTCGGCTTTGTCGAAATCGGCACCGTGACCCCACGGCCGCAACCGGGCAACCCCAAGCCTCGCATCTTCCGGCTGCCGGAAGCGGAGGCGATCATCAATCGTATGGGCTTCAACAACCTCGGCGTCGACCATCTGCTGTCGCGGGTTCAGGCGGCAAAGTACACCGGCATTCTGGGTATCAACATTGGCAAGAACTTTGACACGCCCGTGGAACGTGCGGTGGATGACTACCTGATATGCCTGGACAAGGTCTACGCCCACGCCAGCTATGTCACCGTCAACGTCAGCTCGCCCAACACCCCGGGGCTGCGCAGCCTGCAATTTGGCGATTCCCTCAAGCAACTGCTCGAAGCCTTGCGCCAGCGCCAGGAAGACCTGGCCGTGCGGCATGGCAAGCGTGTGCCGCTGGCCATCAAGATCGCGCCGGACATGAGCGATGAAGAAACCGTCCTGGTGGCCCAGGCCCTGGTGGATTCTGGGATGGACGCGGTGATTGCGACCAACACCACCCTCAGCCGCGTGGGCGTCGAAGGCCTGGCCCATGGTGACGAGGCCGGCGGCCTGTCGGGCGCGCCGGTGCGGGACAAGAGCACCCATATCGTCAAGGTGCTGGCGGCTGAGTTGGCTGGGCGTTTGCCGATCATCGCGGTGGGCGGTATCACCGAAGGCAAACACGCGGCTGAGAAGATCGCGGCCGGCGCCAGCCTGGTACAGTTGTACTCCGGCTTCATCTACAAAGGCCCGGCATTGATTCGCCAGTCGGTGGATGCCATCGCTGCCTTGCGCTGATCAGGCAATAAAAAGGGCTCCATAAAGGAGCCCCTGGGCCGAAGCCCGCCGCCCGGATGGGGCGCGCGTGGTTAAGTCGCTACAAGTTCAAAGATGTGTGTGTCGCAATTAAATCCCCTGATTAGCCGACGGCGTGAAGTTCGTTGAGTCTGTGGATGCCCGCAGTGCCAGTCATACCGTCCCAGTTGTCGCCGCGTCCTTCTCGCCAGCCGTTGATCCAGGCTTGGCGTACCGACGGTAGAGTAAATGGGCAAAGCTCACGGGATTTTCCATGAACGCCATATTGATATCCGCGTAAAAATGCTCTTTCCAACGGATCACGCTTAAGTCTTCTCATAGGGTGTTTCCCTCACTTGTTGACTGTCTAGATATCCTTCGGCCTTGTCCAAGGCCGGGCAGAGTTTTTCTGCCGTTGGTGGGCTCGCTGCCGGCGTGGCGAGCCAATGTGTTGGCACCGTTACGGCGCCAACCTGTGTTGAGTTCTAACCAATAGGTCACATGTATTCAATGATCGTTTTGTCATAAGCACGTAACGATAACGATGCTATAGCCATAAGCTGGGCTGGTTATTCGCCCCTTTTATAGGGCAAAGCCAGCTATGATGTGCCCTGTAAAGAGGAAAGGTTTAATTCCTTAGTGAGAATGCCCGCCTATTGCAGTCGGTTATTATTCGACGAAGGGTCGGAATATTTCTTTTTGTTGCGCAACATTCTTCTTCTGCCTCGCCAATAAAGGCTCAAGAGCCCGCCAGACGGGGTGGAACGGCACATTCGTGCCACGCGAGCACTCTTCGAGAAAAGTGCTTGATTGAAAACCGAACCGGCGATGCGTCGCCGGTTCACTTATTGCTGAAAAGCCTGGAATGCCCCATGTCGGACCGTTTTGAACTCTTCCTCACCTGCCCCAAGGGCCTCGAAGGCCTGCTGATCGAGGAAGCCGTCGGGCTTGGCCTTGAGGAAGCCCGCGAGCACACCTCGGCCGTGCGCGGCATGGCCGACATGGAAACCGCCTACCGCTTGTGCCTCTGGTCGCGCTTGGCCAACCGCGTGTTGCTGGTGCTCAAGCGTTTCCCGATGAAAGACGCCGAGGATCTTTACCACGGCGTGCTGGACATCGAGTGGGCTGACCACATGGTCCCCGACGGTACCCTCGCGGTAGAGTTCAGCGGCCACGGCTCGGGGATCGACAACACCCACTTCGGGGCGCTGAAGGTCAAGGATGCGATCGTCGACAAACTGCGCACCCCGACCGGCGAGCGTCCGTCCATCGACAAGATCAACCCTGACCTGCGCATTCACCTGCGCCTGGACCGTGGCGAAGCGATCCTGTCCCTGGACCTTTCCGGCCACAGCCTGCATCAGCGTGGCTACCGCCTGCAGCAGGGCGCGGCACCCCTGAAGGAAAACCTGGCAGCGGCGATCCTGATTCGCGCCGGCTGGCCACGTATTGCCGCCGAAGGCGGCGCGCTGACCGACCCGATGTGCGGTGTCGGCACCTTCCTGGTTGAAGGCGCAATGATCGCCGCCGACATGGCCCCCAACCTTAACCGCGAGCTGTGGGGTTTCACCACGTGGCTGGGTCACGTCCCGGCGTTGTGGAAAAAGCTGCATACCGAGGCGACTGAGCGGGCGGCCATCGGCATGAACAAGCCGCCGCTGTGGGTACGTGGCTACGAAGCCGACCCGCGCCTGATCCAGCCCGCACGCAACAACATCGAACGCGCCGGCCTGAGCCACTGGATCAAGGTGTACCAGGGCGAAGTGGGCACGTTCGAGCCGCGCCCGGATCAGAATCAGAAAGGTTTGGTGATCTGCAACCCACCCTACGGTGAGCGCCTGGGTGACGAAGCCAGCCTGTTGTATCTCTATCAGAACCTCGGCGAACGCTTGCGCCAAGCCTGTATGGGCTGGGAAGCCGCAGTGTTCACCGGCGCGCCGGACCTGGGCAAGCGCATGGGTATCCGCAGCCACAAACAGTATTCGTTCTGGAACGGCGCATTGCCGTGCAAGTTGCTGCTGATCAAGGTCAATCCGGACCAGTTCGTCACCGGCGAGCGCCGCACCCCGGAACAGCGCCAGGCCGAACGTGAGCAGGCGGCTTACGACCAGGCCCCGAGCGAGCCGGCAGAGCGTCAGTACAACAAGAACGGCAACCCGATCAAGCCCGCCCCGGCCCCCGTGGTGGAGCAGGCGCGCCTGAGCGAAGGCGGGCAGATGTTTGCCAACCGCCTGCAGAAGAACCTCAAGCTGCTGGGCAAATGGGCCAAGCGCGAAGGGGTGGATTGCTACCGTGTGTATGACGCCGACATGCCTGAGTACTCCATGGCGATCGACCTGTACCACGATTGGGTGCACGTGCAGGAATACGCGGCGCCAAAATCCATCGACCCGGAAAAAGCCTCGGCCCGCATGTTCGATGCCTTGGCGGCAATTCCCCAGGCACTGAACGTCGACAAGAGCCGTGTGGTGGTCAAGCGTCGTGAGCGTCAGAGCGGCACCAAGCAATACGAGCGTCAGAGTGCCCAAGGCAAGTTCACCGAGGTCAGTGAAGGCGGCGTTAAGTTGCTGGTCAACCTCACCGATTACCTGGACACCGGCCTGTTCCTCGACCATCGCCCGATGCGCATGCGCATCCAGAAGGAAGCGGCGGGCAAGCGCTTCCTCAATCTGTATTGCTACACCGCCACAGCCAGTGTGCATGCTGCCAAGGGCGGCGCGCGCAGCACCACCAGCGTCGACCTGTCCAAGACCTATCTGGACTGGGCGCGTCGCAATTTCTCCCTCAACGGCTTCTCCGACAAGAACCGCCTGGAACAGGGTGACGTGATGGCGTGGCTGGAAGCGAGCCGCGATGAATTCGACATGATTTTCATCGACCCGCCGACCTTCTCCAACTCCAAGCGCATGGAAGGCATCTTCGACGTGCAGCGTGACCATGTGCAGTTGCTCGACCTGGCCATGGCACGCCTGGCGCCGGGTGGCGTGCTGTACTTCTCCAACAACTTCCGCAAGTTCCAGCTGGAAGACAACCTCAGCGAACGCTATGCGGTCGAGGAAATCAGCGACAAGACCATCGACCCTGATTTTGCGCGCAATGCCAAGATCCACCGCGCCTGGAAAATCACCGCACGCTGATTTTTCTCTGTAGGAGCGAGCTTGCTCGCGAAGATCGTCAACGATAGCGCTGCGTATCCGGTTTAACGCAGCGCTCTCAGGTTCTTCGCGAGCAAGCTCGCTCCTATTGTTTTTGCACTGGTCAAACCCATGACCGATGGCTATAACTTAAGCCCTAGCCAAAGTGACACCCCCGCACACTGGCGCTGTGAGTGTTGCCTATGCCGATGCAAGTCGTTCGCCCGAAAATCCTTGGTTTTATCAGTGAGCAGGCATCGGCTTGGCTGGTGGCATTGGTGGTGTTACTGGTCGGTAGCGCGCTGACGGTGGTCGTCGCGTGGGCGGCTTCGGACCTGTATCAGCAGCAGGTGCGCCAGCGGTTCCAGTTGCTGGTCAACGAACGCTACAGCCGCATCCAGGAACGTTTTGAAGATCAGGAACAACGCCTGGGCAGCCTGCAGCGTTTCTTCGTCAATTCCGCAGAGGTATCCCGCGCCGAGTTCGACGGTTTCGCCAAACCGCTGTTGTTGCATGCCCGTGCCTATGCCTGGGCACCACGGATATTTCGTACGCAGCGCAGCTCGTTTGAGCAGGACATTTCTCGCCAGCGTGGCATTCCCTTCAGTATCCGCGAACTGAATACTGCAGGTGAGTTGGCGCCCGCGGCCGAGCGCGATGAATACGTACCGGTGCTGTACAGCCAGACCCAAAGTTTGCTGGGCTCGCCGCTGGGCTTTGATCTGCTGGCCCAGCCCCTGCGCCGGTCAGCGCTGGCGCGTGCGCAAGAAAGCGGCCAGTTGGCGGTGTCACAGCCCATGCAATTGGTGGGTGTGGAGCCCGCTTATGCGGCAGGCGTGTTGTTGGTGGCGCCCGTGAGCAAAGTCGCAGATGCCGAGCCTTACGGCTTTGTGATGGCGGTGATCAGCATGCGCCAGCTGGTGGCCGAGGGGTTGCCCAGGCCCAACCGGGACAACCTGGTGATGCAGATCGTAGACACCTCCGACACCCAGCAACGGGTGTTGTACGCGTCCAGTAACGCCTTGGGCAGCAGTGGCTTGACGGCTGCACGTCGCCTCACCCTGGGCGATCATGTCTACGCCCTGAGCCTGAGCGCCAGCGAAGTGTTCGACAAGGCCAACCATTCTTCGATGCACGCCATTCTGGCGATGGGCGTGTTGCTCAGCGCCTTGCTCAGTGCGCTGCTTTACATGCTGGTCAGCCAGCGCCAGCGCGCACTGAAACTGGTGGAGCAACGCACCGTTCAATTGCGTGCCCGTGAACAGGAGTTGCGTGGCGCCCATGGGCAACTGCGCAGCGTGCTGAATGCGGCGACTCAAGTGGCGATCATTGCCACTGACCTGCGCGGTGTGATCAACACCTTCAATGCCGGTGCCGAACAGATGTTGGGCTTTACGGCCGAGGAGGTGCTGGGGCATATGACCTTGGACCGCCTGCACGTGGCCGCGGAACTCGACGCCCGCGCTGAGCCGTTGAGCAGGGCGCTGGGCAAGCGCATTCCGGCGAGCCAGGCGATGCTGGTGGAGAGCCCGGACAGTCAACATGAAGGGCGTGAGTGGACGCTGGTGCGCAAGGATGGCAGCCAACTGACGGTCAACATGTTGCCGACCGTGCTCTTGGATGACCATGGCCTGTGGGTCGGGCACTTGGCGATTTACCTGGATGTCACCGAGCAAAAGCGCGCCTATGAGGCCCTTGCGGTACGCGACCGCCTGCTGAAAAAACTCAGTGCCCATGTACCGGGTGGAATCTTCCAGTTCACTTTGGAACCACAGGACAATTGGCGTTTCATCTATGCCAGCGAAGGCATGCGCGATATCTATGAAATCGAACTGGGCGTGCTGCAGCAGGATGCGGGCAAGGTGCTGGAGCGCATTCACCCTTTGGACCTGGAGCGAGTGCGTGCCTCGATACGCCTTTCTGCGTTGCAACTGAGTCATTGGCGCGAAGAGTACCGCGTGCAATTACCTCAGCGAGGCCTGCGCTGGATTCGCGGCGAAGCGACGCCGGAAGAATTGCCGGGAGGCGGTACGCTTTGGCACGGTTATGTATCGGATATTTCTGATCTCAAACGGGTCGAGGATGAACTGCGCGCACTGTCCATTACCGACTCCCTGACAGGGATCTATAACCGGCGCTATTTCCAGGATCGTCTCAAGGGCGAAATGCTCCGGCTCAACCGTACCTCTGGCGCGCTGTCGTTGATCATGCTCGATATCGACCACTTCAAGCGCATCAACGATCAGCACGGCCATGCCGTGGGCGACGGCGTGTTGCAGGAGTTGTGCAAGCGTATCGGCCAACGCTTGCGCCGTACCGATGTATTTTGCCGGCTGGGTGGGGAAGAGTTTGTGGTGCTGTGCCCCAACACTGATGGCGCACAGGCTTACAGCCTGGCGATGCAGTTGTGGCAGTCGTTGCGTGATGCGGCGATGGAGCCGGTGGGGGTGGTTACCGCCAGCTTCGGCGTAGCCAGTTGGCGGATCGACGAAGGTATCGATGGCTTGCTGCTGCGCGCTGATTCGGCGGTGTACGTGGCCAAGCAGGCGGGCAGGGATCGCGTCGAGGAAGCCCTGACGCTTGAATGATCGTTCCCACGCTCTGCGTGGGAATGCATTCTAAGACGCTCCGCGTCACGCCTTGAGCGCGGACGCAGAGCGTCCAAAACAGCATTCCCACGCAGAGCGTGGGAACGATCAGACAGGGTGATGTGGTGCTTTAGAGAACCGGTGCGGCTGCAACGGCCTTCGGCTGGCGATACAGGTCCAGCAGCACCTGATCCAACACCGACGAGGCTCCCCAAGGCTTGGAGTCGTTGAGAATCGCCACCACCGCCCAGGTATTGCCATTGTTGTCGCGGCTGTAACCGGCAATGGCGCGCACGGTGTTCAAGGTGCCGGTCTTCACATGGGCTTCGCCGCGCAGGGCGGTGGTTTTCAGGCGTTTACGCATGGTGCCGTCGGTGCCGGCGATCGGCATCGAGCTGATGTACTCCGCCGCATAAGGGCTTTTCCACGCGGCTTGCAGCATGGCCGCCATCTCGCGGGCGCTGACCCGTTCGGCGCGGGACAGGCCGGAGCCGTTTTCCATCACCAGGTGCGGCGCGGTGATGCCTTTCTTGGCCAGCCACTGGCGCACGACGCGTTGCGCGGCCTTGGCATCGTCGCCATCGGCATCGTTGCGAAACTGCGCACCCAGGCTCAGGAATAACTGCTGAGCCATAGTGTTGTTACTGTACTTGTTGATGTCGCGGATGATCTCCGCCAGGTCCGGCGAGAAGGCGCGGGCAAGTACCTTGGCATCCTTGGGCACCGGTGCCTGGATGTCACGGCCCTGGATGGTACCGCCCAATTCCTTCCAGATCGCCCGTACAGCACCTGCAGTGTAGGTGGCGTGGTCGAGCAGCGACAGGTAAGTCTGCGAGCTGCAGCCATCACCCAGTTGGCCGCTGACGGTCACGGTCACGCTGCCGTCGGCAGCGGTCACCGGGCTGTAGCGCACGTCACCGGTGCACTGCTTGGCGTTGGTGACTTTCACCTGGTTGTCGATGCGAATGCTGGCAATCGGCGGCTCGACCGATACGATCACCCGCCCCGAATCATTGCGGGTCACGAAGCGCAGGGCCTTGAGGTTGACCAGCAAGGCGTCGGGCTTGACCAGGAACGGCTTGTTCTCATCGTTGCCGTCGTCGTTGAACTCGGGCAATTGCGGCTGGTTGAAGAAATTGCGGTCTAGCACCAGGTCGCCAGTGACTTGCTGCACGCCATTGGCACGCAGGTCGCGCATCAGCAACCAGAGCTTTTCCATGTTCAGTTTGGGATCGCCGCCGCCCTTGAGGTACAGGTTGCCACGCAGCACGCCGCCGCTGAGGGTGCCATCGGTGTAGAACTCGGTCTTCCACTGATGGTTGGGGCCGAGCATTTCCAGGGCCGCATAAGTGGTGACCAGCTTCATGGTGGAAGCCGGGTTCACCGAGACGTCGGCGTTGAAGACCGTAGGGGTACCAGGGCCGTTCAGGGGCAGCATCACCAGGGACAGCGCGGTATTTTGCAGCTTGGCCTTCTGCAAGGCCTGCGCAACGCTGGGTGGCAGGGTGTTATTGACGGGAGCGGCGCAAACGGAAAAGGCCAGGGGCAAGACAACACTGGCAAGTAACACTGAGCGCAAAGATTTGATCATAAGAAATAAAACCCTACTGCTGAGGAGGGTGAAAAAGGCGAGGGGTATGGAAGAAAATCCCTCATTGGTCACGAAAGTGTCGGCATTATGCCCCAAGCTGGCGCCACGTGTAGCTGAACGATAGCTGCTAATCATGGTTTTTTTGCGCGCATTTGCCCGTCGGTCCCAGAGAGTCGGGCAATTGCCGCCTTAAACTGCTAAAGTGCCGCCCGTTAATACTTATGAGGATTGTTCCAATGGCGACTAACCGTTCCCAGCGTCTGCGCAAAAAACTGTGCGTTGATGAATTTCAAGAGCTGGGTTTCGAACTGAACCTGGACTTCAACGAAGGCCTGAGTGAAGAAGCTATCGACGCTTTCCTCGAAGCATTCATCAAAGAAGCCATGGAAGCCAATGGCCTGGGCTATGTCGGCGGCGATGACTACGGTCTGGTTTGCCTGCAAAAGCGTGGCTCGGTCTCCGAAGAGCAGCGTGCTGCCGTGGAAGCCTGGCTGAAAACCCGTTCCGAGCTGACCAAGGCTGAAGTCAGCCCGTTGCTGGACGTGTGGTATCCGGAAAAGCCGATCAACGCGGCTAAGTGATACTGAAAAAAACGGCGACCTGAGGGTCGCCGTTTTTTTATGCCTTGCGCCAATTCAGAATCAGCAGCGTCAACACCCCCGCCACAATCCCCCAGAACGCCGAACCGATGGAAAACAACGTCAAGCCTGACGCCGTGACCATAAAGGTGATCAGCGCCGCTTCCCGTTCCTTCGGCTCATTCATGGCGATGCTCAAGCCATTGATGATCGAGCCAAACAACGCCAACGCCGCAATCGACAGCACCAGTTCCTTGGGCAGGGCTGCGAACAATGCTGCCAGCGTGGCGCCGAATACCCCGGCAATCCCATAGAACACCCCACACCACACCGCAGCGGTGTAGCGCTTGTTGCGGTCTTCATGGGCGTGCGGCCCGGTGCAGATCGCGGCGCTGATCGCCGCCAGGTTGATGCCGTGGGAGCCGAACGGTGCCAGCACCAATGACGCCAGGCCAGTGGTAGTGATCAACGGCGACGCCGGCACGGTGTAGCCGTCGGCTCGCAGCACGGCTACGCCGGGCATGTTCTGCGAGGTCATGGCCACCACGAACAGCGGAATGCCGATGCTGATGGTCGCCGCCAACGAGAAGTGCGGCGTCGTCCAAACAGGCGTCGCCACCTCCAGATGAAAACCGCTGAAATCCAGCAGCCCCATCAGCCCTGACAAGGCGGTACCGATGAGCAAGGCGGCCAGCACGGCATAACGCGGCGACAGGCGCTTGATGATCAGGTAGGTGAAGAACATCCCCAGCACCAGCCCGGTACGATGCTGGGCGGCGACGAAAATCTCGCTGCCGATCTTGAACAGGATCCCCGCCAGCAACGCCGCCGCCAGTGACGCCGGAATCCGCTTGACCAGTTTCTCAAAGCTGCCGGTCAACCCGCAGAGCGTCACCAGTACCGCGCAGGTGATGTAGGCACCGATGGCCTCGCCATAGCTCACGCCGCCCAGGCTGGTGATCAGCAGCGCCGCGCCAGGGGTGGACCAGGCGATGGTGATCGGTGTGCGATAGCGCAGGGACAGGCCGATGCTGCACACCGCCATGCCGATGGAAATCGCCCAGATCCACGAAGAAATCTGCGCCGTGGTCAAGCCGGCGGCCTGGCCGGCCTGGAACATCAGCACCAGGGAGCTGGTGTAGCCGGTCATCATGGCGATAAAGCCGGCGACGACGGCCGACGCAGAAGTGTCGGCCAGTGGGCGCAAGGGCGCTTGGGTGGCGTCGGTCATGGAGAGGTGTTCCTTATTGCCGGGAATTTGCCGCTGGCGGCTCTGATTCAAGCCTAAACTCAAACGTAACGAGTCATTGCAATACAGCCGAGCCCGCAAACAGCCGTACAGTGTGTTGGCGCAGTGGGTTGTGTACAATGTGCGCTGTTTTTAGGTGATACTTGCCAGCGACACGCTGTTGCCGTATTACCGTTAATTCGCCGTTCTCAAACCCGAGTGCCCATGAACGAACAGTTGCAACCTCTCAAGAAACAACCGCGAGCCGGCAAGGCCGGTCGCAGCGGAACCCAGGACGATATCGTCTATGCGCATATCTTCGAGGCGATCCTTGAACAACGCCTGGCGCCCGGAACCAAATTGAGTGAAGAGGCACTGGGCGAGATCTTCGGCGTGAGCCGCACCATCATTCGCCGCGCGCTGTCGCGCCTGGCCCATGAAAGCGTGGTACTGCTGCGGCCCAATCGCGGTGCGGTGGTTGCCAGCCCAAGCGTCGAAGAAGCACGCCAGGTGTTCATGGCCCGGCGCCTGGTGGAGCGGGCGATCACAGAATTGGCGGTGCAGCACGCCACGGCCGAGCAGTTGGCCGAGTTGCGCCAGATGGTCAACGACGAGCGCGACAGCTTCTCGCGCGGTGACCGTGGCGCCGGTATCCGTCTCTCTGGCGAATTCCACTTGAAGCTGGCCGAAGCCGCGAAGAACGCGCCGCTGATCAGCTTCCAGCGCAGCCTGGTGTCCCAGACCTCATTGATCATCGCCCAGTATGAAAGCGGCAACCGCTCGCACTGTTCCTACGATGAGCACACCCAGTTGATCGACGCGATCGAAGCCCGGGATGCGACGTTGGCGGTGAACTTGATGATGCATCACATGGATCACATCGACAGCAAGCTCAACCTCGATGAAGAGAGTGCGTCGGATGATTTGCATGCGGTGTTTTCGCACCTTTTACAGACTAAAAAACCTGGGCGTTCGTCTGTAAAGTTGTAAACCCAATCAAATGTGGGAGCTGGCTTGTGTGGGAGCTGGCTTGCTTGCGATAGCATCACCGCGGTGTAACTGACATACCGCGGTGCCTGCATCGCGGGCAAGCCCGGCGCCCACACAAGCCCCTCCCACATTGGTTTTGTGGGGGGCTCTGAGATCAGCGCTGGTGAACGAGCTGCCCGGCTGCATAGGTCTGCAACACCGTCCGATCATCCCCAAGCGTCATCAGTACAAACAACGTCTCGGCAATGTTATTGGCCTGTTTCAGGCGATAGCTCAGCAGCGGCGTGGCGTTGTAATCCAACACCAGGAAGTCTGCATCGGTGCCTGGTTGCAACGTGCCGATCTTGTCTTCCAGGCGCAGCGCTCGAGCGCCGCCCAGGGTCGCCAGGTACAGTGACTTGAACGGGCTCAAGCGCGCACCTTGCAGCTGCATGACCTTGTACGCTTCGTTCAGGGTTTGCAGCAGCGAGAAGCTGGTGCCGCCACCCACGTCGGTGCCCAGGCCCACGTTCAAGTTGTGTTTTTCGGCCATCGGCAGGTTGAACAGACCACTGCCGAGGAAGAAGTTCGACGTCGGGCAGAACGCGACTGCCGAGCCGGTCTCTGCCAGCCGTGCGCATTCGTCATCGCACAGGTGTACGCCGTGGGCAAACACCGAGCGCTCGCCGAGCAGCTTGTAGTGGTCGTAGACATCCAGGTAGCCGTTGCGCTCCGGGAACAGCTCATTGACCCACTCGATTTCCTGCTTGTTTTCGCTGATGTGGGTCTGCATGTACAAATCCGGGTATTCGCCCAGCAACTGACCAGCCAGCGTCAATTGCTCCGGCGTACTCGTAGGGGCGAAGCGTGGCGTCACCGCGTAATGCAGGCGCCCCTTGCCGTGCCAGCGTTCGATCAGCGCCTTGCTTTCCTGGTAGCCGGATTCGGCGGTGTCGGTCAGGTAATCAGGCGCGTTGCGGTCCATCATCACCTTGCCGGCAATCATGCGCAGGTCGAGTTTCTCGGCCGCTTCAAAGAATGCATTCACCGATTGCGGGTGCACGCTGCCGAACACCAGCGCTGTGGTGGTGCCGTTGCGCAGCAACTCCTTGATGAAAATATCCGCGACTTCTTCGGCGTGAGCCTTGTCGGCAAACTGGCTTTCACAAGGGAAGGTGTAGGTGTTGAGCCAGTCCAGCAGTTGCTCGCCATAGGCGCCGACCATCCCGGTCTGTGGCAGGTGGATATGGGTGTCGATCAAGCCAGGGGTAATCAGCGCGTCCTGGTAATGGGTGATGTCGATATCGGCGGGCAGGCTCGGCAGCAGGTCGCTGGCGTGACCAAGGGCGCTGATCTGGCCGTTGTCGATCACCAGCAGGCCGTCCTCGAAATATTCATAGGAGGCTTCGATCCCAACCACGGCAGGGTCGGCGATGCTGTGCAGGATGGCGGCACGGTAGGCTTTGCGAGTCAAAGGCATGATCGTCTCGATTTAGATAGCTTGGCTGCGGCGTGAAGCCGGCAGCAGTTTGGCAATAGGTTCGGCGCCGGCAAGGTGCTGGCCGAAATTGGCGTTATAGGTGGCAATGATTTCGCCGGCGATGGAGATGGCGATCTCCACCGGGAGCTTGCCCTTGACCTCGGGGAGGCCCATGGGGCAGCGCATGCGTTGCAATTGCGCGGCGTCAAAGCCGCGATCACGCAGGCGGTGTTCGAATTTGACCCGCTTGGTTTTCGAGCCAATCAGGCCGAAGTAGGCGAAGTCGTTGCGCTTGAGCAGGGCGGCAGTCAGTTCCAGGTCCAGCGCGTGGTTGTGGGTCATGACGATGCAGTAACTGCCTGCTGGCAAGTCGGCAATTTCGTCGACCGGCTCTTCGCTGACGATTTTACGCACGCCTTGGGGGATGTGCTGCGGGAATTCCTGCTCGCGGGAATCGATCCAGCGCACCCGGCAGGGCAGGCTTGCCAGCAATGGCACCAACGCACGGCCGACATGGCCGGCGCCAAACACGGCGATGTGCGCCTGCGCCTGGCCCATGGGCTCGAACAACAGCACGGTGACGCCACCGCAGCACTGGCCCAGGCTGGCGCCGAGGCTGAAGCGCTCCAGATGAGTATTCTGCTGGCCGCGCACCAACATGTCTCGGGCGATCTGCATCGCCTTGTATTCCAGGTGCCCGCCGCCGATGGTGTCGAAGGTGTGCGCGGCGCTGATGACCATCTTGGAACCGGCGTTGCGCGGGGTTGAGCCGAGTTCTTCGATGATGGTGACGAGCACGCAGGGTTCGCCCTGGTTGTGCAGGGTGGCGAGGGCGCTGATCCAGTTGTCCATGTCTACCTCAACATTTCTGCTGTTAGTTCGGCCGCTATCGCAGGCAAGCCAGCTCCCACATTTGATCGGGTTAGCACCTCAAAATGTGGGAGCCGGGCTTGCCCGCGATGGCAGCGCCTGGGTCTAGAGCGAAGCCAATTCAGTGTCAGCCTCGACAGCCTTCGCCGCCCGCAACTGCCGCATCTGCTCACACCCCCACAACACCCGCTCGGGCGTGGCCGGCGCATCGATCTTGGGCTGCTGGCGATAGTCAGCCAAACTCGCCACCGCGTCCTTGATCGCACACCACGACGCAATCCCCAGCATGAACGGCGGCTCGCCCACGGCCTTGGAATGGAACACCGTGTCTTCCGGGTTCTTGCGGTTCTCTACCAGCTTCACCCGCAGGTCCAGCGGCATGTCGGCCACTGCCGGGATCTTGTAGCTGGCCGGGCCGTTGGTCATCAGCTTGCCTTTGTTGTTCCACACCAGCTCTTCCATGGTCAGCCAGCCCATGCCCTGGATGAAGCCGCCTTCCACCTGGCCGATGTCGATGGCCGGGTTCAGCGAGGCGCCCACGTCATGCAGGATGTCGGTGCGCAGCATTTTGTATTCGCCGGTCAGGGTGTCGACGATCACTTCGCAGCAGGCCGCGCCGAACGCGTAGTAGTAGAACGGCCGCCCGCGTGACTGGCTGCGGTCGTAGAAGATTTTCGGGGTTTTGTAGAAACCTGTGCTGGAGAGCGATACCTGGGCGAAATACGCCTGCTGGATCAACGCCTCGAAGCTCAGGATCTGCTCGCGCACGCGCACATGGCCGTTGCGAAACTCCACGTCCGCCTCGCTTACGTCGTACTTGCGCGCCGCAAATTCCACCAGGCGCTGCTTGATGGTTTCGGCCGCATTCTGCGCGGCCTTGCCGTTCAGGTCGGCGCCGCTGGAGGCAGCGGTGGGCGAGGTGTTGGGTACCTTGTCGGTGTTGGTGGCGGTGATCTGGACGCGGTCGATTTCTACCTGGAATACCTCGGCCACGACTTGCGCGACCTTGGTATTCAAGCCCTGGCCCATCTCGGTGCCGCCGTGGTTCAGGTGGATGCTGCCATCGGTGTAGATATGGATCAGCGCGCCGGCCTGGTTGAGGAAACTGGCGGTGAACGAAATACCGAATTTCACCGGGGTCAGCGCCAGGCCTTTTTTCAGGATCGGGCTGTGGGCGTTGTACAGGCGGATCGCTTCGCGGCGCTCTGCGTATTGGCTGCTGGCCTCAAGCTCGGCGGTCATTTCTTCGAGCATGTTGTGCTCGACGGTCTGGTAGTAGTGGGTAACGTTGCGCTCGGTCTTGCCGTAGTAGTTGGCCTTGCGCACGGCCAGCGGGTCTTGGCCTAGATGGCGGGCGATGGCGTCCATCACCTCTTCGATGGCGACCATGCCCTGCGGGCCGCCGAAGCCGCGATAGGCCGTGTTGGAGGCGGTATTGGTCTTGCAGCGATGGCCGTTGACCGTGGCGTCGCCCAGGTAATACGAGTTGTCGGCGTGGAACATGGCGCGGTCGACAATCGAGTTGGACAGGTCCGGCGAACAACCGCAGTTACCCGCCAGTTCCAGGTTGATGCCGTGCAGTCGGCCGTTGTCGTCAAACCCTACGTCGTATTCGATATAGAAGGGGTGGCGCTTGCCGGTCATCAGCATGTCTTCGACCCGTGGCAGGCGCATCTTGGTCGGCTGGCCAGTGAGGCGCGCCACCACGGCGCACAGGCACGCCGGGCTGGCGGCCTGGGTTTCCTTGCCGCCAAAACCACCGCCCATGCGGCGCATGTCGACCACGATCTTGTTCATCGACACATCCAGCACTTCGGCCACCAGCTTCTGCACTTCGGTGGGGTTTTGCGTGGAGCAGTAGACGATCATGCCGCCGTCTTCGGTGGGCATCACCGAAGAGATCTGGGTTTCCAGATAAAAGTGTTCCTGGCCGCCGATATGCAAGGTGCCCTGTATGCGATGCTTGGCGCTTGCCAGCGCAGTGGCCGAGTCGCCGCGTTGGTGGGTGTGGCTGTCGAGCACGAAGTGCTTGTTGCGAAACGCCTCGACCACATCCAGCACTGGCTCCAGGTCTTCATATTCGATCACTGCCGCCATTGCCGCCTTGCGTGCGGTCTCCAGGTCGCGGGCGGCCACGGCCAGCACCACCTGGCCGACGAACTGAACGGTGTCGATGGCCAGCAGTGGGTCGCCGGGCATCAACGGGCCGATGTCTTTCAGGCCCGGTACGTCTTCATGGGTGATTGCAATGCGCACGCCGTCGAAGGCGTAGCAGGGCGCGGTGTCGATGCTGATGATCCGGGCGTGGGCGCGGTCCGACATGCGCGCATACAGGTGCAACTGGTTGGGAAATTCCAGGCGGTCGTCGATGTACTGTGCTTCACCGCTGACGTGTTTGGCGGCGCTGTCATGCTTGACGCTGCGCCCGACTCCGGTGGTGAGGTCCTGGGCAAACAGTGCGGCAAGTTCGGCCTGGGTTTTTACCACGGCGTGATGGTTAGACATAAGCGGTCACCCGAGTCTCGATGTGCGGCGTTTGCAGTTCGATGAAGTATTTGCGCAGCAGGTTCTGCGCGCTGAGCAGGCGGTATTCCTTGCTGGCGCGGAAGTCCGACAGTGGGGTGAAGTCGCCGGCCAGGGCGGTGCAGGCTTTTTCTACCGTGGCCGCATTCCACGTGGCGCCTACCAGCGCAGCCTCGCAGCGGGTTGCGCGTTTTGGCGTGGCGGCCATGCCGCCGAACGCAACGCGCGCTTGGCTGACCACGCCGTTGTCGATCTTCAGGTTGAACGCTGCGCATACGGCGGAAATATCGTCGTCCAGGCGCTTGGACACCTTGTAGGCCCGGAACAGCGTGTGGCCCTTGGGCACGATGATGGTCTCGATGAACTCGCTGTCCTGGCGCGCGGTGACGCGGTAGTCGATGAAATAGTCTTCCAGCGCCAGGGTGCGGCGGGTGTTGCCCTTGCACAGTACGATCTGCGCGCCCAGGGCAATCAGCAGCGGCGGCGAGTCACCAATCGGCGAAGCGTTGCCGATATTGCCGCCCAGGGTGCCTTGGTTGCGAATTTGCAGGGAGGCGAAGCGTTGCAGCAGTTCGCCGAAGTCCGGGTATTCATGGTGCAGCGCGGCGTAGCAGTCGGAGAGGGCGGTGGCCGCGCCGATTTCCAGGCGGTCGTCGAACTGCTCGATGCGCTTCATGGCTTCAATGTTGCCGACGTAGATCATCACCGGCAGGGTGCGGTGGAACTGGGTGACTTCCAGCGCCAGGTCAGTGCCGCCGGCCAGCAGCCGGGCTTGTGGGTAGGCGTCATAGAGGTCGGCCAGGTCGGCAACGGTCAGTGGCACCAGGCAGCGCTTGTCACCACTGTTGAGTTCGCCGGTCTGGGTCGGCGCGATAGCCTTGAGGCGGGCGATGGTTTCAGCCTGGCGGCTGTCGAATTGATCCTGGGGCTTGTTGCAGCAGGCCTGTTCGGCGGCGGCGAGAATCGGGCGATAACCGGTGCAGCGGCACAGGTTGCCGGCCAGGGCTTCATGGGCTTTGTGGCTGTCGGGGGCGTCGCTGTTCTTTTGCAGGGCAAACAGCGACATCACGAAGCCCGGGGTGCAAAAGCCGCACTGTGAGCCATGGCACTCGACCATGGCCTGTTGCACGCTGTGCAGTTGACCCTTGTGCTTGAGGTCTTCAACGCTGATCAGTTGTTTGCCGTGCAGCGACGACACGAACGTCAGGCAGGAATTGAGGCTGCGGTAACGAATCTGCTCGGCGCCTTGCTCGTCGGTGTGCAGCTCGCCGACCACCACGGTGCACGCGCCACAGTCGCCGCTGGCGCAGCCTTCCTTGGTACCGGGTTTGCCCACATGCTCGCGCAGATAGTTGAGCACGGTCAGGTTGGGGTCCAGGGCGTGCTCGCTACGGAGTTCCTGGTTAAGTAAAAACTGGATCACGGAAGGCCTCGCAGACTCATTATTGTTGTTAACCGCTTTGCGCCGAATCTAGTCATGTCTGACTTTTCGGTCAATGGTTTTCTGACCTAAGGGTCAAGAAAATCCGGTCGCAACACTTTCAATTATGGTCCAGTCTTCTGGAACCGGCGTTTTTGGCGGCTTACAGGCTTCAACGTTGCTTATTTCATGCCAAATTCGCCACGGTGGGCGTAGCGCCATCAGCGGGCCAATGCGCTACACTGCCGCGCTTGTACTGATAGAAGATTTTGAAGGGAAAACATGACGTTCAAGGCGCCGGACAGTCTCGCCGAGCAAATTGCTCACCACCTCGCCGAACGTATCATTCGCGGCGATCTCAAGCCTGGGGAGCGGATCCAGGAACAGAAGGTCACGCTGGCGCTCAACGTCAGCCGTGGTTCCGTGCGCGAAGCTTTGCTGATCCTTGAGCGCCGCCATTTGATTGCGATCCTGCCGCGCCGTGGCGCTCACGTCACCGAACTTACCGCGCACAAGGTGCAGAGCCTGTGTACGTTGATGGGCGAGATGTACATCCTGCTCGGCAATGCGGTTGCCGAAGGCTGGCAGACCCAGGCTGACATGGCGCCGTTTCTGCAGATCCAGCAACGCCTTCAATTGAGCCTGGAGCGTGAGGACATCCGCGCTTTCGTCGAAGAAAGCTTCAGCGTGATGCGCGCCGCGTACCCCTTCGCCAACAACCCTTATTTGCAGGAAACCGTCGAAAACCTGCAGCCGGCGATGAACCGCGCTTATTACCTGGCCCTGGATCAGCGCAAGGCGTCCATGAGCGAGTTCCTGGCGCTGTTCGAGCAATTGCTCGCCGCAGTACTGGCCCGTGACCTGGTGCAGATTCGCCTGGTGCTCACAGCCTATTGCCAGCGCAGCAGTTCGCTGGTCATCGCAGCCTTGGCGGACGCCTAAGCGTGCGGCTCAAGTGCATCAAGTTGGCGGGGTTCAAATCCTTCGTCGACCCCACCACCGTCAACTTCCCCAGCAACATGGCGGCGGTGGTGGGGCCCAATGGCTGCGGCAAGTCGAACATCATCGACGCCGTGCGATGGGTGATGGGCGAGAGCTCGGCGAAAAACCTGCGCGGCGAGTCGATGACCGACGTCATTTTCAACGGCTCCACCAGCCGCAAGCCGGTGAGCCAGGCCAGTATCGAACTGGTATTTGATAACTCCGACGGCACCCTGATCGGCGAATACGCCGCCTACGCGGAAATTTCCATCCGTCGTAAAGTCACCCGCGACAGCCAGAACAGCTACTTCCTCAACGGCACCAAGTGTCGCCGTCGCGATATCACCGATATTTTCCTCGGCACCGGCCTGGGCCCGCGCAGCTATTCGATCATCGAGCAGGGCATGATCTCCAAGCTGATCGAAGCCAAGCCCGAAGACCTGCGTAACTTTATCGAAGAAGCGGCCGGCATCTCCAAGTACAAGGAGCGCCGTCGCGAGACTGAAAACCGTATCCGTCGCACCCACGAAAACCTCGCCCGCCTGACCGACCTGCGCGAAGAGCTGGAGCGCCAGCTCGAACGCCTGCACCGCCAGGCGCAGGCCGCCGAGAAGTATCAGGAATACAAGGGCGAAGAGCGCCAGCTCAAGGCGCAACTGTCGGCCCTGCGCTGGCAGGCCTTGAATGACCAGGTGGGCCAGCGCGAAGCGATTATTGGCACCCAGGAAGTCAGCTTTGAAGCGCTGGTGGCCGAGCAGCGCAATGCCGACGCCAGCATTGAGCGCCTGCGTGACGGCCACCATGAGTTGTCCGAACGCTTCAATCTGGTGCAAGGCCGCTTCTATTCGGTGGGCGGTGACATTGCCCGGGTCGAGCAGAGTATCCAGCACGGCCAGCAGCGTTTGCGCCAGTTGCAGGATGACTTGAAGGAAGCCGAACGCGCACGCCTGGAAACCGAATCGCACCTGGGCCATGACCGTACCTTGCTGCTGACCTTGGGCGAAGAGCTGGACATGCTCACCCCCGAGCAGGAAATCACCAGCGCCGCCGCCGAAGAGGCCGCCGCCGCCCTGGAAGAATCCGAAACCACCATGCACGGTTGGCAGGAACAGTGGGACGCCTTCAACCTGCGATCCGCCGAACCACGCCGCCAGGCCGAGGTGCAGCAGTCGCGCATCCAGCAGCTGGAAACCAGCATGGAACGCCTGGCCGAGCGCCAGCGCCGGCTGCAGGAAGAGCGCGTACTGCTCGCCGCCGACCCGGAAGACGCGGCGATCATGGCGCTGAGCGAACAACTGGCCGAAAGCGAAATGACCCTGGAAGAGCTGGAGGCCAGCGAAGAGCAGCAAGTGGAGCGCCTGGAGCAACTGCGTCAGCAATTGCACACCGCGACCCAGGCGCAGCAGCAAGCCCAGGGCGACTTGCAGCGGCTCAATGGTCGGTTGGCTTCGCTGGAGGCCTTGCAGCAAGCCGCGCTCGACCCCGGTACCGGCACCGCCGAATGGCTGCGCGACCAGCATTTGGCCGAGCGCCCACGCCTGGCCGAAGGCTTGAAAGTCGAAGCCGGCTGGGAATTGGCGGTGGAAACCGTGCTGGGCGCCGATCTGCAAGCGGTGCTGGTGGATGATTTCGGCGGCTTCGACCTGGCCGGGTTTGCCCAGGGCGATTTGCGCCTGCTCAGCCCGGCGCCCGAGGGTGCGCGGGTGCCGGGTAGTTTGCTGGACAAGGTCGAGGCGGCGATGGATCTGTCGCCTTGGCTGGGCCAGGTCAGGCCGGTGGAGTCTCTGGAGCAAGCCTTGGCCCAACGCGGCCAATTGGCGGCCGGCGAAAGCTTGATCAGCCGCGATGGTTATTGGGTCGGCCGCCACTTCCTGCGCGTGCGCCGCGCCAGTGAGGCGGAAAGTGGCGTATTGGCCCGTGGCCAGGAAATCGTCAACCTGAGCGCTGAGCGTGAAGAACGCGAAGCCACACTGGAAAGCCTGGAAACCGAACTGCAAACCCTGCGTGCTACCCAGCGTCAGCAGGAAACCGGCCGCGAACACCTGCGTCGGCTGTTGCAGGACGAAGCGCGCCAGCAAGGCGAATTGAAAGCCCAGTTGTCTGCGAGCAGGGCCAAGGTGGAGCAATTGACCCTGCGCCGCACCCGTCTTGACGAAGAAGTGGCCGAGATGGGCGAACAGCGCGCCCTGGAACACGAACAGATCGGTGAAGCGCGCCTGCACTTGCAGGAAGCCCTCGACAGCATGGCCCTGGACACCGAACAGCGCGAGTTGCTGCTGGCCCAGCGCGACAGCCTGCGTGAGCGCCTTGACCGCGTGCGCCAGGAAGCCCGGCAGCACAAGGACCACGCCCATCAGTTGGCCGTACGCTTGGGCTCGTTGCGCGCCCAGCATGATTCCACGCGCCAGGCCCTTGAGCGCCTGGAGATGCAGTCCGAACGCCTGACCGAAAAGCGCGAGCAACTGAGCCTCAACCTGGAGGAGGGCGAGGCGCCGCTGGAAGAGCTGCGCCTCAAGCTTGAGGAATTGCTCGATAAGCGCATGACCGTCGACGTCGAACTCAAGACCGCACAGATCGCCCTGGAAGACGCAGACCGCGAACTGCGCGACGCCGAAAAGCGTCGCACCATGGCCGAGCAGCAATCCCAGTTGATCCGCGGCCAGCTCGAACAACAGCGTATGGAATGGCAAGCCCTCACCGTGCGCCGCAAGACCTTGCAAGACCAATTGCTGGAAGACGGCTATGACCTGCACGGCGTGCTCAACACCCTGACCGCCCAGGCCAACGAGAAAGACGCCGAAGAAGAACTTGAACGGATTGCCGCACGTATTCAACGCCTGGGCGCGATCAACCTCGCCGCTATCGATGAGTACCAGCAGCAGTCCGAGCGTAAACGTTATCTGGATGCCCAGGACGCTGATCTGGTTGAAGCCCTGGACACCCTGGAAAACGTGATCCGCAAGATCGACAAGGAAACCCGCAACCGCTTCAAAGATACCTTTGATCAGATTAATGGCGGTTTACAGGCGTTATTCCCAAAAGTTTTCGGTGGTGGCAGCGCCTACTTGGAACTGACGGGCGAAGATCTACTCGATACAGGGGTGACGATCATGGCGCGGCCTCCGGGCAAGAAGAACAGCACCATCCATTTGTTGTCCGGCGGCGAGAAAGCCCTGACCGCATTGGCCCTGGTATTTGCCATCTTCAAGTTGAACCCGGCGCCGTTCTGCATGCTCGACGAGGTTGACGCGCCGCTGGATGACGCTAACGTTGGACGCTACGCTCGGTTGGTCAAAGAGATGTCCCAGACGGTGCAGTTCATCTATATCACCCACAACAAGATCGCCATGGAAATGGCCGACCAGTTGATGGGGGTGACGATGCATGAGCCGGGCTGTTCGCGATTGGTCGCGGTGGATGTGGAAGAGGCGATGGCGATGGTGGAATCCTGAACCACGCCGGGAGAGAGAATTTACAGCACGCTGTAGCGCGATTTACCGGTCTGGGGAAAGTGGCAAATGGACATATTTGTTCAAGGCATTTTGACAGACGGTGTAAAGTTATCTTTGGTCGTGCTAGTTTAATGTCAATTTTTCGTGTGCGTGGGCAAAACGTCAGTCAGAACATAGAGTTGGCGCCACGTTTTAAAGCGGTTTGCACGGTGCTAAACCCCTTATTTTTCAGCATTTTTTATTAGAGGCACGGGATTACATGGAAATCGGTCTGCGCGAGTGGCTGATCGTCATCGGCATCATTGTCATTGCCGGTATTCTTTTCGATGGCTGGCGCCGTATGCGCGGTGGCAAGGGCAAGCTCAAGTTCCGTCTGGACCGAAACCTGTCCAACTTGCCTGACGACGACGGCGCCGCCGAGCTGCTTGGGCCGCCCCGTGTGCTGGATACCCATAAAGAGCCGCAACTGGACGAGCACGACCTGCCGTCGATGAGCGCCCCGCTGCGTGAAGCCCGCGAACCGTCCTCCAAGCGCGGCAAGCGTGGTGGCGCGGCGGTTGCCGAGCCACACCAGGGCGACCTGAACCTCGACGTTGACGACGGCCCGAGCTTCAGCAGCCGTGATGATGATTTCCCGGACGAGACCGCGACCAAAAGCGCGTCGCGCCAATCGGTGAACGATCAGCCGGCTGCCGAAGAAGTGCTGGTCATCAGCGTGATCTGCCGCGACGCCGGCGGTTTCAAAGGCCCGGCACTCTTGCAGAACATCCTCGAAAGCGGCCTGCGTTTTGGCGAGATGGATATCTTCCATCGTCACGAAAGCATGGCCGGTAACGGCGAAGTGCTGTTCTCCATGGCCAACGCGGTCAAGCCGGGCACGTTCGATCTGGACGATATCGACCTGTTCAGCACCCCGGCGGTGAGTTTCTTCCTTGGTCTGCCAGGCCCGCGTCACCCCAAACAAGCGTTCGACGTGATGGTGGCCGCCGCCCGCAAGCTGTCCCAGGAACTCAACGGCGAGCTCAAAGACGACCAACGCAGCGTGCTCACCGCCCAGACCATCGAACACTACCGTCAGCGCATCGTCGAGTTCGAGCGTCGCGCCCTGACACAGAAACGCTGAGGAACGATCTTAAGCGTTGTCTGTAGAATCCGTGCACTAACATATTGAGCAGCTTCGGCTGCTCTTTTGCTTTATGAGAGAACACCCATGACCGCCGCCCATACCCGCATCCTCGAACTGCGCGCTGAACTGGATCAGCATAACTACCGCTACCACGTCCTCGACGAGCCGAGCATCCCGGACGCCGAATACGACCGCCTGTTCCACGAGCTCAAAGCCCTGGAGGCCGAGCACCCGGAACTGGTGACGCGTGATTCGCCGACGCAGCGGGTCGGCAGTGCGGCATTGTCGGCGTTCACCCAGGTCAAGCACGAGATCCCGATGCTCAGCCTGGGCAACGCCTTCGATGAAACCACCATGCTGGAGTTTGATCGCCGGGTCACCGAGGGCCTTGACCTGCCGGTGGGCGATCTGTTTGGCGCTGGCGCGGCGGTGGAATACAGCTGCGAGCCGAAGCTGGATGGCCTGGCGGTCAGCCTGTTGTACCAGGATGGCGAGCTGGTGCGCGGTGCCACCCGGGGCGACGGCACCACGGGCGAGGACATCAGCGTCAACGTGCGCACCGTGCGCAATATCCCCCTGAAACTGCACGGCACGGGCTGGCCAGCCACCCTGGAAGTGCGCGGTGAAGTGTTCATGTCCAAGGCCGGTTTCGAGCGGTTGAACGCCTCGCAACTGGAAGTGGGTGGCAAGACCTTCGCCAACCCGCGCAACGCTGCGGCGGGCAGCCTGCGCCAACTGGATTCGAAGATCACCGCCAGTCGCCCGCTGGAGTTCTGCTGCTATGGCATCGGCCAGGTGACCGCGGATATCAGCGACACCCATATCGGCAACCTCAAGCAGTTGCAGAAGTGGGGCATGCCGATCAGCCACGAGTTGAAGCTGGCCAAGGGCATCCAGGAATGCCTGGACTACTACCGCGACATCGGCGAGCGCCGCAATGCGCTGGGCTATGAAATCGACGGCGTGGTGTTCAAGGTCAACAGCATTGCCTACCAGCGTGAACTGGGCTTCCGTGCCCGCGAGCCGCGCTGGGCGATCGCGCACAAATTCCCGGCCATGGAAGAACTCACCGAGCTGCTCGACGTGGAATTCCAGGTCGGCCGTACCGGTGCGGTCACGCCGGTGGCGCGCCTCAAGCCGGTCAAGGTGGCCGGTGTGACCGTGTCCAATGCCACCCTGCACAACATGGACGAAGTGGCACGCTTGGGGCTGATGATCGGTGACACCGTGATCATCCGCCGCGCCGGTGATGTGATTCCGCAGGTGGTCTCGGTGGTCACCGAACGCCGCCCGGAAAACGCCCGCGCTGTGCAGATCCCGCAAAATTGCCCGGTGTGCGGTTCCCATGTGGAGCGCACGCAGTTGGTCAAGCGCAGTAAGGGCAAGGAAACCGTCAGCGAAGGCGCGGTGTACCGTTGCGTCGGGCGTCTGGCCTGCGGTGCGCAACTCAAGCAGGCCATCATTCATTTCGTCTCGCGCCGGGCCATGGACATCGACGGCCTGGGCGACAAGACCATCGAGCAACTGGTGGATGAACAGCTCATCGGCTCGCCGGCCGATCTCTACAAGCTCAAATACGAACAGATCATCGACCTGGAAGGCTTTGCCGATACCTCCAGCAAGAAGCTGATCAGCGCCATCGAAAACAGCAAGACCCCGACCCTGGCACGCTTTATCTACGCCTTGGGCATTCCCGATGTGGGCGAGGAGACGGCCAAGGTGCTGGCGCGCTCGCTGGCGTCCCTGGAGCGTGTTCAAAAGGCGTTGCCAGAGGTGCTGACGTACTTGCCGGATGTAGGGCTGGAAGTGGCCCATGAGATCCATAGCTTCTTTGAAGACGGGCACAACCAGCAGGTGATTGGCGCACTGTTGTCGCCAGACGAATGCGGCCTGCAATTGCAGGAGCAGGGCGAACTCAGCGCGGAATTCGCCGCCAGCACCACCTTGGGCGGTTTGCTCGACAAGCTGCACGTGCCTTCGGTGGGACCGGGCGCGGCGCAGAAGCTCGCGGACAAGTTCGGTTCGCTGGAGGGCATCATCAAGGCTGACTGGCTCGACATGCGCCAGGCGCTGCCCGAGAAGCAAGCCAAGGCTGTACGGGAGTTTTTCGACAATGCCGACAACGCCAACCATGCCCTGGCCATCGAGCAGCAGCTCAAGGACTTCGGCATGCACTGGCAGAGCGAGAAAAAGGTCGTTGAAGGCTTGCCCGAAGCCGGGCACACCTGGGTACTCACCGGCTCCCTGGAGTTGATGAGCCGCGATGTGGCCAAGGACAAGCTCGAAAGCCTGGGGGCCAAGGTGGCCGGTTCCGTTTCGGCGAAAACCCACTGTGTGGTGGCGGGACCCGGCGCCGGCTCGAAACTGGCCAAGGCCAATGAGCTGGGCCTGAAAGTACTGGACGAAGAGGCCTTCGTCGCCTTCCTGGCCAAGCACAACATCACCGTCTGATTGATCGTCCCCACGCTCCGCGTGGGAACGCATCCTGTGACGCTCCGCGTCACGGCCTTCGCGCAGACGCAGAGCGTCCAAGGCGGCATTCCCACGCGGAGCGTGGGAACGATCTCTCCCGAGAAATGATCTAGTCTCTGTCACCCAGGGAGAGATCGCCATGTTCCGCTACTTCGAGCAACTCAGCACGCGCATCGCCGCTCCGTTCATGGCCGAAACCTCGCGCAACAGCAAGGTGTGGCGATGCCGGTGTGGCCAGTCGCTGTTCTTTCGCAACAGCCAATGCCTGGCCTGCCAGGCGGCGTTGGGTTACCAGCCGCAGCAAAGCCGCCTGTCGTCCCTGCAACCTGGGCCGGTGGTCGGTACTTGGCTGGCCGACGACAATCTTGATGCTGGCGCTTTTCGGCGCTGCGCCAACCTCGACTCACCGGCTGCGTGCAACTGGCTGATTCCTGCCCACAGCACCGCGCCGTTGTGCGTGGCCTGTAGCCTGAACCGCACCATTCCTGACCTATCAATTGCGGAAAACCCCGAACGCTGGCGCAAGGTCGAAACCGCCAAGCGCCGCTTGGTCGCGCAACTGATCAGCCTGGGCCTGCAAGTGGTGCCCAAGAGCGTTGACGAAGAGACTGGCCTGGCCTTCGACTTTATCGGTATCGACCTGGAAGGCAACGCGCCCACCACCGGCCACGCCAATGGGCTGATCACCCTGGACATCAAGGAAGCCGATGACGCCCACCGCGAAAAAGTCCGCGTACAGATGCGCGAGCCGTACCGCACCTTGCTCGGCCATTTTCGCCATGAAGTCGGTCATTACTACTGGGACCGCCTGATCGCCAACAGCCACTGGCTCCCTCATTTTCGCAACCTGTTCGGCGACGAACGCGCCAGTTATGCCGAGGCCCTCGACCAGCACTACCAGAACGGCCCGCGCCCTGACTGGCAACTCACCTGCGTGAGCGCCTACGCCACCATGCACCCCTGGGAAGACTGGGCCGAAACCTGGGCCCACTACTTGCACATGATGGACGCCGTGGACACGGCCCTGGGCTTTGGTATGAGCGCCCGCGAGATGGACCTGGATTACCAGCCATTCCCCCTGACCACGCTCTACGACCCGCAACACCCTGGAGGCCCGGCATTCCTTTCCTTCGTCAATGCCTGGATCGAACTGGCCGGCATGCTCAACGAACTGTCCCGCGCCATGGGCCAGCCGGATTTCTACCCCTTCGTGCTGCCGCCCGCGGTGATTGCCAAGCTGCACTTTATTCACCTGGTCATCCAGGAAGAAGGCGGCAGGGCTGATGGGGTTATGGCAAGTGCTTGAGCCTTCTCATTTTTTAATCCGGAACCAACGGTTGTAACTTCCGATGAGATGGGTACAATGGCGCGGCTTGCCGAGAGGCAGCGTCGTTATGGTGACCCCATCGGTCCCCCCGCAACGATTACCCGTGAACCTGGTCAGAGCCGGAAGGCAGCAGCCACAGCGGGAACATTGTGTGCCGGGGTGTGGCTGGTGGGGTTGCCTCCATAACGCTCCCTTCTGCAGTCCCTTCTAAATCTCAAGTTATTTTCAGCCCGTCATCTGTGATGCTTCCTGCACAGTGCATGACGGTCATTTCCCGTCTAGTGGCATACTCCCAAGCGTCTCTTCCCCTGGCTACGAGGCTCTATGCACTCGGAACATTTCAATTTATCCAGCCCTGTTTTCTTGCCGATCACCGAGCACACCTGTGCGGGGTTGTTGGGCAGTGAGGGTTTCGATGCGCTTGTAGCCCTGAGTGAGCCCCAATTGGCGGCGGTGTTGGTGATCCAGAACCTGGCGCAGGTGCCGGAAAGCGACCTTAGCGCCAACGGTGCTGAAAAAGTGTTGGCCAAGCTGATTGACTGGGCAGTCGATGCCCGCCATTCGGCCAGTGTGTCCCTGCTCTCTGAAGCGCAGCGGCTGTTCGATCAGAGGAAGCTGTACTTCGGCCTCAATGTGGTCAAAAGCCTGAAGCTGCGCTTTCTGCTGGAGGAGGAAGTCCAGGCGCAGGACTACCTGTTACCCAGTGGCAAATGGGACGTCGAGTATAAAGTCCGCCATCTCAAGGCCAATGATCCGTTCAGCCAGCAGGTGATCACGCCCAGGCATCGCGAGCGCTGGTTGAGCGCCGAGCAGGACAAGCTGCTCAGAACCTTCCGTGCCAACCTGAACGAAGACCTGCATGTGCAAGGCTACGCAGGCATTGGCAAGAGTCACCTGCTGGTGGCCTTGCTGGAGCACCTGCGCCCGGAAAAGACCTTGCTGCTGGCACGCACCCCGGCAAAACTCGAAACCCTGCGTGCTCGCATGGTGGGAGCGCGGGAGCGTAAGGCCGGGCATACCTTTCAGGACTTCGCCCATGCTCTATTGCATGGCCCCAGGCCAAAGCCGCTGAATGCGCCGGTGAGGGTGCCGACCAAGCAGGCGCTCGCCCAAGAACTGAATATCTTTGGTTTTCGTCGCCTGGAAGGGCAAGCGGTAGTGGAGGTGTGCCTCAAGGTGCTTGAAGCCTACTGCCGCTCTTGGGAGTACAGCTTGTCGGCCCAGCATTTGCCGCATTTCAAGCAACCGCTCGCCGGCGTCGATGCCAGGGTGCTGCTCGAATATGCCAGCCGGTTGTGGGGCTACCTTGAGGCGAACCCGGCCTGGGGCCGGCATACCGGGTTTGAAGCCTTGTTGATGATCAAGCGCGCCAGCCTTGCAGGCTGCGTCGTCCCCGAGCGCTATACCCACGTGCTCATCGATGAGAGCCAGGACATCCCCGCGCCGTTGCTGCAAATCATCGAGCGCGGCCGCCAGGTGCTGATCACTTTGGGGGATGAGTATCAGCAGGCCAGTGGCGGCGTGGTCAAACGCGCCCGTGAGGTTCGCCATACCGACGTGTGCTACTCCGTGCGTTCCGGGCGCAATGTCGAGCGCCTGGTCAACCCGTTGATCAGCTTGCACTCGGAAAAAAGCAAATCGCTTTTCGAGGGCGCACGCGATGCCGATGTCGGCATTGAGTTTTATCCGCAGGGTTTTGTACCCCCGCAAGGTTGCGTGGTGTTGACCGCTTCCCATTGGGACACCATGCAGTGGGCGATCCAACTGAGCCACGCCCGTTGTGCGTTCGGCCTGGCGAGCAAAGAGGCCCAGCAGTCGCTCAAGCATTTCATGGACACGGTCATCGCGTTGTTCAAACCCGATTTCTATAGCAATGAGTTCAATGACCTCGGCCCCCATGCGTTTTTCAGTGACATGGCCGATTGGCAGCAGGTGCGCGAAGCCTGCCAGTTCGATGAGGCGTTTCTGTGGGTCGAGGCCGAACTGGAAAAAGGCTTTAACGTGGCGGATGTCACGCGTTTGAACAGGTTGATCGGCCATCCGGACGAGCGCGTCCTGTTGATGCTGGCGCAGGATGCGGGCGGCATGGAGTTCGACCGGGTATTGCTTACGCCGGAACTGTTGACCAACGTGAAGTTCCAGGACGCCTACGCGTTCGATCAAAGACTCTGTGCGGTGTATATCGCGATTTCACGGGCCAGGGTGCAGTTGTACCTGCCCTACGATGTGGTCGAGTGGCTCGACTACCACAAGTATCAAAAGACCCGTGAATCCCACGGTTACTGACGGATTTAATCCGGCTGTTTCACAACTTTAATAAAGCCCTCTGGACAACCCGCAGACCGCCTTGTTAGCTTGCGCCGGCCACTTGTTTCAGAGTATGACAAGGGCATGGATTTGATATTGAAGTGCTATCGCTTCTTTCACTCACAAGGATGTCTGTCATGAAAAGCCTGCAAGGGTTGCCTCGTCTTATCAGTGCTTCGGTAGGGACGCCCGGCAAAGCCCGCAACTTGCCCGCCGATGTTCAGTGCATCCAGTATCTATTCAATTTGATCATTCCCAAGATGGGGTTTGCCTTGCTGGAAAACGGCAAGTGCGACGGCCAGTTGGTGCAGTGCATCAGCCAGTATCAGTTTCGCCATCTCAAGTACGCCCATCCCGATGGCGTGATCGACCCCACCGGGCGAACGTTCAACAGTCTGATCGAAGAGGCGTTGAAGGTGCCGGTGCGGGCTTTTCCTAACACGCGCATTCCGACGTTTCTCAACATTTTCGGCAATAACAACATCGATGCGGTACAGGCCACGGTCAATGTGTACCTGGACCGCGTGCGTGCGGTGATCGAGGCCGAGCGGCGTAACCGGCAGTTGATGATGCAGTCCACCTGCGACGGCGGGACGACCTTGAGCGATACGGATTTCCAGAACGCCGCCAAGCAACTGGGCAACGGTATTTCGGTGAATGTGGTCAAGGCGTTCGCCACGGTGGAGTCGGGCGGGAAGGTGGGGTTCGGGCCTGCCAAGTTGCCGATCATCGCCTTTGAAGGGCACCACTTTCGCAAGTACACCAAGCACATCTACGACCAGTCGCAGCCGCTGCTGTCGTATGTCTACAAGAAAAAAGCCGGCCCGCAATGGCAGACGAACAACAAGGATCAGGTCAAGGCCTGGGAGACCATGGCCACTGCCTTTGCGCTGGACCAGGAAGCGGCCTTGATGTCGGCCTCCTGGGGCATGTTTCAAATCATGGGGTTCAATTTTGCGGCGTGCGGGTTCAAGACGGTGTTTGAGTTCGTGGCGTCATTGAAGGTCAATGCCGGTAATCAACTCAAGGCCTATCTCAGCCTTTGCAGCCACAACTCGGCGTTGTTGAGCGCGATGAAAAACAAGGATTTTACCGCCATGGCCCGAAACTATAATGGCGACGATTACGGCAACTATGACGTCCTGATGAAACAAGCCTACGAAGCCTTTGAAGGGAAGAAATAAGATGATTCGTTATCTGGCGATGGGAGTGTTGTCGTGGTGCGCCGTGGCGCCCGCGTTGGCCGGCTCGGCGGCGTTGCATTCAGGTAAATATGAAGGGCTGATGCTGGCGGTGACGCCTGGGCATCAGGTCGAGGGGTTCTATCAGGAATCGATGGGCGAGGGTGTGGCCCGTGGTTGCACGTTCTACCTGCAAGGCAAGCCCGAAGCGCTCACCACCTGGCGGGACGCTGCCTACCCAGGCAGTTTGGCCGCGGCGCCCGACGGGGTGACCCTGACCGTGGCGCAGGGCCGCCAACACCCTGGCTGCATCAATGTGCTGATGCCGGAAATCGCCACGGGCCTGGAGCTGAGCCAGACCGCCAGCAAACAATGGATCGGCTTGGTGACGGTGTCTGCCGACAAGGCTTACCTGCTTAAAACGCCGGGCGCCAAAGCGGCAAAGCGGCCCTACATCGTCAAGCATGACGTGGTGGGCGTACTGGCGTTCAAGGACGGTTGGGCGCAGGTGGAATTCATCAACGCTGACGACCGCTCTTTCACGGGCTGGATCAGCCAGGGCCAGTACGCACGGTTGGCTGCCCCGAAGCCCTAAATTGTAGGAGCGAGCAAGTCAGCCAAAGGTCTCGCGCAGTAGCCCGGCGAACGCATCTCGCGCCAGGTGCCGCTGGGTGTCCGTATGCCAGAACAACAGGTTGTCCACGGGCGTCAGCGCTTCAAAGCGATAAGACGCCAACTGATTGGCCTGTTCATAGCGCGCCAGGATCCCCTCGGGTGCCAACGCCACGCCAATCCCCGCGCTGACGCAACCGATGATCGTGCCCCAGCTTGCATAGCAGGCAATCGCTGGCTTGACGTTATGGGGCTTGAGCCAGTTTTCCAGGGCTGCGCGATAAGGGCAGCCCGGCGGCCATACCAGCAATGTACGGCCGGCCAAGTCTTCGGCGCTATTGATAGGCGCGCTGCACGCGCTGGCGATCAGCACCAGGCGTTCGCTGTAGACCACGCTCTGTTCCAGCTTCGTGCGTTTGCCGCCGGCGGCCACCAGCGCCACGTCCAGGCGGTGGTGCTGCAGGTCGTCCAGCAGTTGCGCCCAGGCACCGGTGACCAGTTCCAGGCTGACATTGGGATAACGCCGGTGGTATTCCGCCAGCAGCGGCGGCAAGCGCCCGCTGGCACTGGATTCCACCGCACCGATGCGCAAGGTGCCACGGGGAATGGCGCTGGCATCCACCGCGCGTTTGGATTCATCCACCAAGGCCAGGATACGTTCGCAGTAATCCAGGAAGATTTCTCCCGCAGCGCTGATCGCCAGCCCTCGGCCAGCACGGATAAACAGCGGCGTGCCCAACTCGCTTTCCAGCTGCTTGATGCGCGTGGTGATGTTGGACGGCACACAGTGCAATTGCAGTGCCGCCTGGGCCACGCTGCCGGTTTGCGCCACGGCTCGCACCATTTTCAGTTGGGCCAGTTCCATTGCTCAGTTCCAATGATTTCAGAAGTCAGAAACGCTTAATTGTCCTATGCCTGGCCTGGGCCAAGACTGGCAGCATTCCTTTTGCGTGGATGCTGTCGATGAATACTCCGTCACCTCTGAAGCTTACGCTAGTCATTGCCAGCGTCATCCTCTGCTGGGCGTATTCGCCCATCGGCGTACACATGGGGTTGCACAGTTATAGCCCCGGCCAATTGGCGCTGCTGCGGTTTTTGATCGCGTCGGTATTCATGGGCTGCGTGGCCTGGGGGGTGGGAATTGGACGGCCACCATTGCGCGACCTGCCGTGGTTGTTGGTGCTGGGCTTTTTCGGGGTGTTCCTGCACCACACCAGTCTCAATCATGGGCAGCAATGGGTGACGGCGGCAGCGTCGAGTGTGTTGGCACAGTCGGCGCCGTTGTTCAGTGTGTTGATCGCGTTTTTCTGCTTGAAAGAGCAGGTCAGCGCCTGGCGCTGGGGTTGCGTACTGTTGGGGTTGGCTGGCGTACTGGTGGTGATCTGGGGCGACCAGGGCATGGGCGATCTCAACCCACGGGGTTTGCTGATCTTGTTGGCGGCCTGCTCATGGAGTGTGTACTTCGCCATCCAGCGACATTACGCCCATCGCTACAGCCCGTTGACGATGGCGTGCTACATGGTGTGGTCCGGCACGCTGATGCTGTGCGTGAACCTGCCGGGACTGCCCGCCGCCATCGTGCAGGCACCGATGGGGGAGAATCTCGCCGTGCTGGTGCTGGGTATTTTTCCCAGTGCCTTGGCCTATCTGGCCTGGGGTTATGTGTTGAAGCACGTCGAGGTCAGTCGTGCGTCGGTGGCGATGTACCTGATTCCACCGGTTGCCATGCTGATGGCCGCCACGCTGCTTGGCGAACACGTCACCCTGCAGGTGATGCTGGGCGCAGTGGTCGTGCTGGCCAGCGTCGCCGCTATCAGTCTGGAAGGGCGTTGGCGCTCCAAGGTGCCAGCAAAACGTCCTCAGGTGCCCTCTGGGAGGCCAATCGAACAAGCTTCGTCAGATTAGACGAGCGTGCCGGATGCAATTTCCCCCTTGCTCCGCTAGCATTACCGGCTTCTGCTTCCCAGTTGCGACGGTTTTCGATGAGTTATCAGGTTCTTGCACGTAAATGGCGCCCGCGCTCGTTCCGCGAAATGGTCGGCCAGACCCATGTGCTCAAGGCTCTGATCAATGCCTTGGACAGCCAACGGCTGCACCACGCCTACCTGTTCACCGGTACGCGCGGGGTGGGCAAGACCACGATTGCGCGCATCATCGCCAAATGCCTGAATTGTGAAACCGGTATTACCTCGACGCCTTGTGGCACCTGTTCGGTGTGCCGTGAGATCGACGAAGGGCGTTTCGTCGACCTGATCGAGATCGACGCTGCGAGTCGTACCAAGGTCGAAGACACCCGCGAACTGCTGGACAACGTGCAGTACGCGCCGAGCCGTGGCCGCTTCAAGGTCTACCTGATCGACGAAGTGCACATGCTGTCCAGCCACTCCTTCAACGCCTTGTTGAAAACCCTGGAAGAGCCGCCGCCCTACGTCAAATTCATCCTGGCCACCACCGACCCGCAGAAACTTCCGGCAACGATTTTGTCGCGGTGCCTGCAGTTCTCCCTGAAAAACATGACCCCCGAGCGTGTGGTCGAGCATTTGACCCACGTGCTGGGCGTCGAGAACGTACCGTTCGAAGACGACGCGCTGTGGTTGCTGGGCCGTGCCGCCGATGGTTCGATGCGCGATGCCATGAGCCTCACCGACCAGGCCATCGCGTTTGGTGAAGGCAAGGTCATGGCCGCCGACGTGCGCGCCATGCTCGGTACCCTGGACCACGGCCAGGTGTTCGACGTGCTGCACGCGCTGATCGAGGGTGACGCCAAGGCGTTGCTCGAAGCGGTGCGCCACCTGTCGGAGCAAGGCCCGGATTGGAATGGCGTGCTTTCGGAAATCCTCAACGTATTGCACCGCGTCGCCATCGCCCAGGCCCTGCCGGAAGGCGTGGACAACGGTCATGGCGACCGTGATCGCGTATTGGCCCTGGCCCAGGCCTTGCCGGCCGAAGACGTGCAGTTCTACTACCAGATGGGCCTGATCGGTCGCCGCGACTTGCCCCTGGCACCCGACCCGCGGGGTGGCTTTGAAATGGTGCTGCTGCGCATGCTGGCGTTCCGGCCGGCAGATTCGGCAGACGCACCGAGACAGCCGCTAAAGCCAGTGGGGATCAGCCAGGCCACAGTTGATTCCGCCAAACCCGTGGCTGGGGCGGCCGTTGTCGCGCCAGTAGTTGCAGCGCCTGCGGTTGCTGTGCCTGAGCCGGTTGCGCCGGCACCTGAGTCTGAACCTGCGCCGGTTGCCGTCGCACCGGTGGTCGAGCCCGAGCCGGTCATTGAGCCCGAGCCCGAACCCGTGGTCGACTTGCCCTGGAATGACCCGGTCGAAGCGCAAGTAGAGCCCGAGCAACAGCCCGCCGTGGAGCCCGTGCTGGAAACCACCGGCGAGCAACCCGAGCTGACGCCGATGCCTACGCCGACTCCGGACAGCGTGGTGCCGGATGCCCCTGAGTGGGTATCGGCGCCCGTTCCTGAACCGACGGTCGCCCAGGTCGACGCGGCCACGCCGGGCATTGACCTGGATGACGAACCGCCGCTGGACGAAGACTACATCGAGCCGGACATGGATTCGGCCTACAGCTACCTGGACGAACTGGCCAGCGAGCACACCGCGGAACCGGCGCCCGAGCCCGAGGCAGAACCTGCCGCGGCCCCGGCTACCGGTCTGGCCCTGCAATGGCTGGAATTGTTTCCGAAATTGCCGATCTCCGGCATGACCGGCAGTATCGCCGCCAACTGCACCCTGATTTCCATCGAAGGCGACCACTGGCTGCTGCACCTGGACCCGGCCCATAGCGCCTTGTTCAACGCCACCCAGCAGCGCCGGCTCAACGATGCGCTCAACCAGTACCATGGGCGCACGCTGACCATTGCCATCGAGCTGATCAAGCCCGAGCAGGAAACGCCGGCCCAGGCCGCGACCCGTCGGCGCCTTAACCGCCAGCGCGAGGCTGAGGATTCGATCCACGCAGATCCGCTTATCCAACAAATGATGCAACAGTTCGGTGCGGTCGTCCGCCACGATACTATTGAACCTGTCGAAGCCCCGGTGCCCCAAGCGTCATGACACCGGGCTATTCATTGATCCACGTACTTTTGAGGTGATTCCCATGATGAAAGGTGGCATGGCCGGCCTGATGAAGCAGGCGCAGCAGATGCAGGAAAAAATGGCCAAGATGCAGGAAGAGCTGGCCAACGCCGAAGTCACCGGTAAAGCCGGTGGCGATATGGTCAGCGTGGTGATGACCGGTCGTCACGACATCAAGCGTGTCAGCATCGACCCAAGCGTATTGCCGGGCGTGGGTGAAGATGACCTGGAAATGCTCGAAGCGCTGTTCGCCGCAGCCGTCAACGACGCTGTGCGCAAGATCGAAGCCAACAGCCAGGACAAAATGTCCGGCGTGACCGCTGGCATGCAACTGCCACCGGGCATGAAACTGCCGTTCTGATACACGCTTTAGCTAGACTCAAATGCCAGGCATCGTGCCTGGCATTTTTTTCGCCGGTCGAAACATCGAACCCCAAGCCTTCACCGATGGTCTGCACCCTATACCGTTGAAACCACTCACCGATAAAGGAGCCCCGCTGATGCCTCAAGAAATGACGCTCAACCAACGCATCGTTCTGGTCTCACGCCCTCAAGGCGCACCCACGCCGGAAAACTTTCGCCTGGAACGTGTCAGCCTGCCGGACCTGGCAGACGGCCAGGTGCTGCTCAAGACCCTGTACCTGTCTTTGGACCCCTACATGCGTGGACGCATGAGTGACGCGCCGTCCTACGCCGCACCCGTGGAAATCGGTGAAGTGATGACCGGTGGGGCTGTCAGCCGTGTCGAGCAATCGCGCAACCCGAAATTCGAAGTGGGCGACCTGGTGGTCGGCGCCACTGGCTGGCAAAGCCACTGCATTTGCGAAGGCCATAACCTGATCCCGCTGCCCAAGGGTCTGCCGAGTCCGTCGATGGCCCTGGGCGTACTGGGTATGCCGGGCATGACGGCCTATATGGGCCTGATGGATATCGGCCAGCCCAAGGCCGGGGAAACCCTGGTGGTGGCGGCTGCGTCGGGCGCGGTGGGGTCGGTGGTGGGCCAGGTGGCCAAGCTCAAGGGCTTGCGCGTGGTGGGCATCGCCGGTGGCGCGGACAAATGCCGCTATGTGGTGGATGAGTTGGGCTTTGACGCCTGTATCGACCACAAGAGCGAAGACTTTGCCCATGAACTGGCCCTGGCCTGCTTCAAAGGCGTGGACATCTACTTTGAAAACGTCGGCGGTAAAGTCTTCGATGCTGTGCTGCCTTTGCTCAACCCCAAGGCGCGCGTGCCGCTGTGCGGGTTGATCGCCGGCTATAACGCCCATGAAGCGCCCAGCGGCCCTAACCGTTTGCCGGCGCTGCAACGCACCTTGCTGACCAAGCGGGTGCGGATCCAGGGCTTTATTGTGTTCGACGACTATGGCGACCGCCAGCCGGAGTTCCTCAGCGCTATGGCGCCTTGGGTGCGCGAGGGCAAGATCAAGTTCCGCGAGGACGTGGTCGATGGCCTGGAGCAGGCGCCCGAAGCCTTTATCGGCCTGCTCGAAGGGCGCAACTTCGGCAAGTTGGTGGTGCGCGTCGCGCAGGATTGAGTATTTGACGCTAATCCGGGGCGCGGGTATAAACCGCGTCTCGTTGTTTTGTCGGACCCTTCGCCCATGAGCTTCAGCCCCCTGATTCGCCAACTGATCGACGCCTTGCGCACTTTGCCCGGCGTCGGCCAGAAAACTGCCCAGCGCATGGCGCTGCAACTGCTGGAGCGTGATCGCAGCGGCGGCACTCGCCTGGCCCAGGCCCTGAGCCAGGCCATGGAAGGTGTGGGCCATTGCCGCCAGTGCCGCACCCTTACCGAAGAAGAACTCTGCCCGCAATGCGCCGACCCGCGTCGCGACGACACGTTGCTGTGCGTGGTGGAAGGGCCGATGGATGTGTACGCCGTGGAGCAGACCGGTTACCGCGGGCGTTACTTCGTGCTCAAGGGCCACCTGTCGCCGCTCGATGGCCTGGGGCCGGAAGCCATCGGTATTCCACAACTGGTGGCGCGAATCGAAGAGCAGGGCACCTTTACTGAAGTGATCCTGGCGACCAACCCGACGGTGGAAGGTGAAGCCACGGCGCACTACATCGCTCAGTTGCTGACCAATAAAGGTTTGATTACTTCACGGATCGCCCATGGCGTACCGTTGGGTGGCGAGCTGGAATTGGTGGACGGCGGCACCCTGGCGCACTCGTTCGCAGGCCGAAAGCCGATCGCGCTTTAAAACCCACTGCAGTCCCAATGTGGGAGCTGGCTTGTCGGGTCGCCGCATCGCTGCGATAGCATCACCACGGTGTACCTGAAAAACCGAGGCGTCTACATCGCGGGCAAGCCCGGCTCCCACATTGGTTTTGTGTGACGGTAAAAAATGTATTCGGCTTGATAACCAAGCAAGCGCTTGGTAAGTTCGCTCCA
This sequence comes from Pseudomonas sp. KT_2_4, assembly GCF_041410225.1. Taxonomy (NCBI): domain Bacteria; kingdom Pseudomonadati; phylum Pseudomonadota; class Gammaproteobacteria; order Pseudomonadales; family Pseudomonadaceae; genus Pseudomonas; species Pseudomonas sp. KT_2_4. The sequence goes on along the minus strand of NZ_CP166962.1, from coordinate 2,158,539 downwards.
TCCCGCCATGGAGCTTGCCGATGTCTGCCTTTCAGGAATACTTCGATCCCAGCCACCAATTGGTCCGCGACAGCGTGCGCCGCTTCGTCGAACGCGAGATGTTGCCCGGCATCGAGCAATGGGAGGAAGCGGAAAGTTTTCCCCGCGAGCTTTACCTCAAGGCCGGTGCGGCGGGCGTTCTGGGCATCGGCTACCCCGAGGCGCTGGGTGGCAGCCACGAAGGCGATCTGTTCGCCAAGGTCGCCGCCAGCGAAGAGCTGATGCGCTGCGGCTCCGGTGGCGTGGTGGCCGGGCTCGGCTCCCTGGATATTGGCCTGCCGCCCATCGTCAAATGGGCCCGGCCCGACGTGCGTGAGCGCATAGCGCCTCTGGTGCTCGCCGGCGAGAAGATCATCGCCCTGGCGGTCACCGAGCCCAGCGGCGGCTCGGATGTAGCCAACCTGCAAACCCGCGCCGTACGTGAAGGCGAGCATTACCGCGTGAGCGGCGCCAAGACCTTTATCACCAGCGGCATTCGCGCTGATTTCTACACCGTGGCCGTGCGCACAGGTGGGCCGGGCTTTGGCGGTATCAGCCTGCTGCTGATCGAAAAGGGCATCCCGGGTTTCACCGTCGGCCAGCCGCTGAAGAAGATGGGCTGGTGGGCGTCGGACACCGCCGAGTTGTTCTTCGACGATTGCCGCGTGCCTGTGGGCAATCTCATCGGTGTCGAGAACATGGGCTTTGCCTGCATCATGGGCAACTTCCAGAGCGAGCGCCTGGCCTTGGCCCTCATGGCCAACATGACCGCGCAACTGGCCTTGGAGGAAAGCCTCCAGTGGGCCGCCCAGCGCGAAGCATTCGGCAAACCCATCGGCAAATTCCAGGTGCTCAAGCATCGCCTGGCGGAAATGGCTACCGCCGTGGAGGTTTCCCGCGAGTTCACCTATCGCCAGGCCGCGAAGATGGCCGCTGGCAAGAGCGTGATCAAAGAGATTTCCATGGCCAAGAACCTGGCCACCGATACCGCTGATCGGGTGACGTATGACGCGGTGCAAATATTGGGGGGGCAGGGGTATATGCGTGGCAGCCTGGTGGAACGGCTTTATCGCGATAACCGGATTCTGTCGATTGGTGGCGGGACGCGTGAAGTGATGAATGAAATCATCAGTAAACAGATGGGGTTGTAAACCGGGGTGTTCTTTCGGGCCTCATCGCGGGCAAGCCCAGCTCCCACAGGGGAATGCATTCCAAGGTGGGAGCCGGGCTTGCCCGCGATGACGGCAGTACTGACGACCCTTATCTCTCAGTCAGCCCAAATTGCGTCAGGCAAAACGTCGGAATCCCCATGTCTGCCAAGCGCTGCGAGCCACCCAGCTCTGGCAAATCAATAATCGCCGCAGCCTCAAAAATCTTTGCCCCCATGCGCCGCACCAGGTTCGCTGCAGCAATCAGGGTGCCGCCGGTGGCGATCAGGTCATCGAACATCAGCACCGAATCGCCTTCGCACAGGCTGTCGGCGTGCACTTCCAGGAAGGCTTCGCCGTACTCGGTCTGGTAACCCTCGGCCAGCACGTCCGCCGGCAGCTTGCCTTGCTTGCGAAACAGGATGAGCGGCTTGTTGAGCTGGTAGGCGATGATCGAGCCGATCAGGAAGCCACGGGCATCCATCGCACCGATATGGGTGAAGTCGGCTTCGACATAGCGTTGGGCAAAGCTGTCGGCCACCAGGCGCAGGGCGCGGGGCGATTGGAACAGCGGCGTGATGTCACGGAAGATCACCCCAGGCTTGGGGAAGTCGATGACGGGGCGAATCAGGGATTTGATGTCGAACGAATCAAAAGTCATCGTCGAGGAGTCCAGAGCGGAAAACGGACTCGAAGTATACCTGCGGCCTCGCCGATTGGCGCGGCCGCAGCCTGGATCAGACCTCCAGGGAACCGCCAGCCAATGCACACAGCTGGATCGGGTCGAGGATATGCACCTCTTTGCCCTCGGCGGCGATCAACTGGTTCTGCTGGAAACGAGTAAACACGCGGGACACGGTCTCAACCGCCAGGCCCAGGTAATTACCGATCTCATTGCGCGACATGCTCAGGCGGAACTGGTTGGCCGAGAACCCACGGGCGCGAAAGCGCGCCGACAGGTTGACCAGGAAGGTGGCAATGCGCTCATCGGCGGTTTTCTTCGACAGCAGCAGCATCATTTGCTGGTCGTCACGAATCTCGCGGCTCATCACGCGCATCAATTGGCGGCGCAATTGCGGCAGTTGCAGGGCCAGTTCATCCAGGCGCTCGAATGGGATTTCGCACACCGAGGTGGTTTCCAGGGCCTGGGCCGACACCGGGTGAATCTCGGTGTCCATCCCCGACAGCCCGACCAACTCGCTTGGCAGGTGGAAACCGGTGATTTGCTCTTCGCCGCCGTCGCTGAGGCTGAAGGTCTTCAACGCGCCAGAGCGTACTGCATAGACGGAATCAAACTTGTCGCCCTGGCGAAACAGAAACTCGCCTTTTTTCAGCGGGCGGCCGCGTTTGACGATGTCGTCCAGCGCATCCATGTCTTCCAGATTCAATGAAAGTGGCAGGCAGAGGGGAGCCAGGCTGCAATCCTTGCAATGGGCCTGGCTGTGAGCGCGCAGTTTGACTGGCTCGGACATTTCTTAAATCCTTGTGGGAAAACACACATAAGACGTAAGGGTAACGCACTGGGGGGCACGGAGGCCAGCGTGTACAAAAAACCGACCGGTATATAAAGATTTGGCTAAAACCGCCGATAGTACTGCTATCGACTACAAATACGGCGGCTCAGACCATGTTAGCCCTCACTGCTCAACTCGCTTCGCGCACTCAGATCCAGGCACTGCCCGAACCCAAGAAAGCTGCCGAACCGGATGTTGCCGCGATCCCGACGACCGACGAAGCCAAGCCTGCCGTTTCGGTGACCATCTCCGGCGCCGCGATGAAAGCTGCTGCGGCGGAAAAAGCCACAAACAGTGACATCGACGACAGCGGCCTGGCGGACAACGTCAAGAATCTGCTCAAGATGATTCGTGAGATCAAAAAGCAGATTGTCGAGAAACAAGCCGAGATGGCTGCGGTAATGGCCGACAGAAATCTCAGCCCAGAACAGGCCCGTGCCCGACTCTCCGGGCTGCAGTCAGCGTTGAGCGCACTGCAAGCCAGCTTGACCAGCGCCCAGGCGTCCCTGACCAAGGCGATGAAAGACATGAGTGCCGGTGATGCAGTCAAGGCTGCCAGCCTGGCCATGAAGTAAGTACGTCTAGATGACCCGCGAAAATCGTTGCCTGTTCTGGTGCTCCAGGTAGGCATCGAACACCATGCACACTGAACGCACCAGCAAGCGCCCGGCCGGGAGCACACGAATGCCCTGGGCGTCCAACTCGATCAGGCCGTCGGCGGCCATCGTTTCCAGCTGCGGCCATAACTCGGCAAAATAGCCGCGAAAATCGATGTTGTACGCCTGTTCGATCCCCTCGAATGCCAGGCTGAAATTGCAGATCAACTGCTGGATTACAGCCCGTCGCAACCGGTCGTCCGTAGTGCAGACCAGGCCGCGGCTGGTCGCCAATTGCGCACCCGCCAAGGCATTCTGGTACTGGTTCAGATCACTGCTGTTCTGGCAATACAGGTCGCCGATCTGACTGATCGCTGACACCCCCAGCCCAATCAAGTCGCAGTGCCCGTGGGTGGTGTAACCCTGGAAGTTGCGCTGCAGTTTGCCTTCTTCCTGGGCGACGGCCAATTCGTCGTCCGGCAGGGCAAAGTGGTCCATGCCGATGTAGCGGTAACCGGCTTGGGTCAGTTGTTCGATGGTGGTTTGCAGCATCAGCAGTTTTTCCGCTGGTGAGGGCAGCTCGTCAGTGTTGATCCGCCGTTGGGGCATGAAGCGTTCCGGCAGGTGCGCGTAGTTGAACACGGACAGGCGGTCAGGCTGTAAGCGGATGACTTCTTCCACGGTGCGCGCAAAGTTCAACGGCGACTGCTTGGGCAGGCCGTAGATCAGGTCGATATTGATCGAGCGAAATTGCAAGGTGCGCGCTGCATCGATCACGGCGCGGGTTTCTTCCAGGCTTTGCAGGCGGTTGACCGCCCGTTGCACCTCGGGGTCGAGGTCTTGCAGGCCGATGCTCACGCGGTTAAAGCCCAGTTCGCGTAGCAGGCCCATGGTGGCCCAGTCGGCTTCGCGTGGGTCGATTTCGATGCCGTAGTCGCCCGAATCGTCATCCAGCAAATTGAAATGCTGGCGCAGGCATTTCATCACCTGGCGCAGTTCATCGTGGCTGAGAAATGTGGGCGTACCGCCGCCCAAATGCAGTTGCTCCACGGGCTGCTGCGGGTCGAGGTGGCAGGCCACCAGCTGGATTTCCTGCTCCAGGCGCTGCAGGTAGGCCTGGGCGCGGCCACGGTCCTTGGTGATCACCTTGTTGCAGGCGCAGTAGTAACAAATGTTGGCGCAGAACGGCACATGCACATACAGCGACAGTGGCCTTACGGCCTTGCGGCTGTCACGCAGGGCGTGGAGCAGGTCGAAGGTGCCGACCTGGCTGTCAAATTGTACGGCGGTGGGGTAGGACGTGTAGCGCGGTCCCGCCAAGTCGTAGCGGTGAATCAGATCTGTGTCCCAACGAATGGCGTCGAGCATGCGGGCGGTCCCCCGGATTGGCTAGTGGGCCGAGTCTAGGGGGAGGGCGGTGCAGGCATCTTGATTTGCATCAACGGGGAGCGGCGCTATGCCACAGGGCCTGTTAATGCCCCATTAGCCAGTGCTGATGGGGGCCGGGCAAGGTCCAGAGGCCGAAGATCATCACCAGCACCCCACCGGTCACCCGCACGCTGCGCTTGCGCAATAACGCCGTCACCCGTTCGGCGGCCAGCCCGGTGGCCAGTAGCACCGGCCAGGTGCCCAGCCCGAACGCCAGCATCAGCAAGGCGCTGTCCAGTGCATTGCCCTGGCTCGCCGCCCATAGCAGGGTGCTGTAGACGAGCCCGCACGGCAACCAGCCCCACAGCGCGCCTAGCAGCAAGGCACGGGGCAGGCTGGACACCGGCAGCAAACGGTTGGCCACCGGCTGCAGATGCCGCCACAGGCCGCGTCCCAGGCTTTCGATACGGGTGAGGCCGCTCCACCAGCCGGCCAGGTACAGGCCCATGCAGATCAGCAGCAGCCCGGCAAGCACTCGCATGAACATCGCCGCGGGGCTGTTGGCCACCGCCCAACCGGCCAGGCCGATCAATAAACCGGCGGTGGCATAGCTGAGGATGCGCCCCAGGTTGTATGCCAGCAGCAGGCGAAAACGGCGGCTGCGCTGTTCCTTGGGGATCGCCAGGGTCAGCGCGCCCATCAGTCCGCCGCACATGCCCAGGCAATGGCCGCCGCCAAGCAGGCCTAGGATCAGCGCCGAGACCAGCAAGGGCGCCAGCTCAAGCATGGGGCGGCTCTTTGGGCGCTTGCTCAGGGTTGTTGGCTTCATCGATGGCGGCCAGGTGGTTCGGGTCCTGGTCGTCGAACAGCACGCTGTGGGCCGGGCCATCGAGGTCTTCGTACTGGCCGCTGTCCACGGCCCAGAAGAAGATGTAGATGGCCACGCCCACTAACAGCAGTGCCGCCGGAATCATTACATAGAGAGCTGGCATCTGTACTCCATGCCCACGCGGCTCAGGCCGGCAGCGGGCGGGTTACTGGGGCGGTGCCCGAGGCTTGCGCGCTCGGCAGGCGAGTGAGGCGCAACGCGTTGAGCACCACGGTCAACGAACTGAGGGACATGCCGATCGCCGCCCAGATCGGAGTGATCCAACCCAGGGCCGCAAACGGCAGCATAAGCCCATTGTACAACCCGGCCCACAACAGGTTCTCGATGATCACTCGGCGAGTGCGCCGCGCCAGGCTGAAGGCCTGCACCAGCGCATCCAGGCGGTTGGACAACAGCACCGCATCGGCGCTGGTTTTCGCCAGGTCCGTGGCCGAGCCCATCGCCACGCTGATATCAGCGGCGGCCAGCACCGGCACATCATTGACTCCATCGCCAAGCATCAGCACTTTGCGACCTTCTTTGTGCAGGTTTTGCAGTACCTTCAGCTTGTCGTCAGGGCGCAGGCTGCCGTGGGCTTCGTCGATACCCAGCTCAGAGGCGACACTGGCCACCATCGGCGAACTGTCGCCGGAGAGCAACAGCGTGCGCCAGCCCCGCGCCTTGCATGCGGCCAGCAAGGCGGGGGCGTCGCTGCGCAGACGGTCGTCGAGTACGAACCAGGCCAGCGCCCCGCTGCGGTCGCCCAGCAGCAGCCATTGCCCGGCTTCGTCCGGTGAGGCGGGAATCGCACAGCCACTGAGTTCACAGACAAAACCCGGCTGGCCGATGCGCAACAAACGTTCGCCCACACGACCTTCCAGGCCCAGGCCTGGGGTGCTCAGCACTTCATCGGCGGCCAGCGGCGCACGGCCGAAGGCACGGGCAATCGGGTGTTCGGAACGGTTCTCCAGGGCGGCGGCCAGGCCCAGGCATTGGTCGCTGTCCAGCGCACTCAAGGGCCGAATGGCGCGCAACGCCAGGCGCCCTTCGGTGAGGGTGCCGGTCTTGTCGAAAATCACCGTATCAACCTGGTTCAGGCCCTCAAGCACATGGCCGCGGGTCAGCAGCAACCCGAGACTGTGCAAGGTGCCGGTGGCGGCGGTGAGCGCGGTGGGCGTGGCCAGGGACAGAGCGCACGGACAGGTCGCCACCAGCATCGCCAGCACAATCCAGAACGCCCGCGACGGGTCCAGCTCCCACCACAGCAGGCCGATCAGCGCGGCGGCGATCAGCGAGCACAACAAGAACCACTGCGCAGCGCGGTCGGCAATCTGTGCCAGGCGCGGCTTCTCGGCCTGGGCGCGCTCCAGTAGGCGCACGATGGCAGACAAGCGCGTGTCATGGCCCAATGCGCGCACTTGGACGGTCAGCGCGCCTTCGACATTCAGCGTGCCGGCCGTGACGTTGTCGCCCGTGCGCCGAGGTTGCGGCAGGTACTCGCCGGTCAGCAGGGATTCATCGATGCTGGATTGGCCGTCGAGAATCACGCCATCCGCCGGCAGTACGGAGCCGGGGTGTACCAGCACGCGATCACCCAGCGCCAATTCGCTAAGCAGGATGCGCTCGCTCTGGCCATCGTCTTTGAGGCGCAGGCAGGAGGCGGGCAACAGGTTGACCAGTTGGGCGGTGGCTGCGGCAGTGCGCTCCCGGGCGCGGCGCTCAAGGTAGCGCCCGGCCAGCAGGAACAGGGCAAACATGCCCACGGCATCGAAATACAACTCGCCTACGCCAGTGATCGCGGTCCAGATGCCGGCCAGGTACGCGCCGCCAATCGCCAGGGACACCGAGACGTCCATGGTCAGGTGGCGTGTGCGCAAGTCACGCAGGGCGCCTTTGAAGAAGGGCGCGCAGCTGTAGAACACGATGGGCGTTGTCAGAAACATCGCAACCCAGCGCAGGATGACGTGCAATTCCGGGCTCAGGTCGATATTGAATTCCGGCCAAGTGGCCATGGTTGCCATCATGGCCTGGAACCACAGCAAGCCGGCGACTCCCAGTTGTCGCAGGGCCAGTCGATTCTCGCTGGCCAATTGTTCGGCTGCGCGGTCGGCCTGATAAGGATGGGCGGCGTAACCGATATGGCGCAGCTCGCTGAGCAGTTGGCTCAACGGCAATTGCCCATCGGCCCAGCGCACGTGCAGGCGGTGGTTGGACAGGTTCAGTCGCGCTTCGGCCACGGCAGGCAGGCTGCGCAGGTGTTTCTCGATCAACCAGCCGCAGGCGGCGCAACTGATGCCTTCCATCAGCAGGGTGGTTTCGGCCAGCTCGCCCTGATGGCGTACAAAGGGTTTTTGCACATCGGCGCGGTCGTACAGCGCCAGCTCGTCCACCAACTGCACGGGCAGCGCCTCGGGGTTGGCCGAGGCTTCGCTGCGGTGTTGGTAATAGCTTTCCAGCCCGCCGGCCACTATCGCCTCGGCCACGGCCTGGCAGCCCGGGCAGCAGAGCTCACGGCGTTCGCCGAGGATCTGGGCGGTGAACCGACTGCCGGAGGGGACGGGTAGGGCGCAGTGGTAGCAGGGGGTGGGTTGGGTCATTGCTCAGTTCCGTAGATCGTTCCCACGCTTTGCGTGGGAATGTTGCCCGTGACGCTCTGCGTCACAAAGCAGACGCAGAGCGTCCAGCAAGGCGTTACCACGCAGAGCGTGGGAACGATCATCGTCTACTTCTTCAGGTCCTCGGCGCCCTGCAACGGTTCGTCACCCAGCAGCAAGTCCTTGTCGTGGCTGACCTCTTCTTCTTCGAACAGGCGCCAGGTGTTGCCGCCCTCCACGCCAAGCAGTTCCACGAAACGGCGACCTTCGACCTTGTCGGTGACCTGGCCGATGTAGCGACCGGGCTCGCTGTCGCTGCGGGTGAGGTTGATCTTGCGATCCTTCTCTGGCTGGGTCGGGGAGATCAGGTTCAGCTCCAGAGTATTTGGATTGCTGTAGCCAGTCAGTTGCAGCTCGACCTCGCCGGTCAGTTCGTCCAGGTGCAGCTTGCCGCGCAGTTGCAGGGTCTGGGCCAGGCGTTCGCGGTCCAGGGAGCGGTTGATGCCTTTGCCGGCCTCGTAGTAGTTGTCGTTGACCAGGTTGTCCGGGTTGTTCACTGCGATGGTCACCATGGACAAGGTCAGGGTCACTGAGCAGGCCAGAATCGCGATGATGATCCAGGGCCAGAGGTGTTTGTACCAAGGGCTGGCGGCAGTAGTTGCAGGCATGCGTGTGTTCCCTGTTAACGAACTTGTGGGCCGATGAATCGGCTCTTGGCTTCAATATGGACGCTGGTGTCATCGGCGTCCTTGAGGATGAAGGTCACCTCGTTGGTGCTCGACGGCAACTGCTCCGGCGCACTCGACAACTCCACCGGCATGCTGACGATATCGCCCGCGGCCACTTTGATTTCACGTCGGCCTTGCAGCTTGAGGTCTGGCAGGCCAGCGGCGTCGAGCACGTAGGTGTGGTCGCGCTGGTCTTTGTTCATGATCTTCAGGCTGTAGACGTTTTCGATGCGTCCTTCGGCGTTTTCACGGTACAGCACGCGGTCCTTGCTGACGTCGAAACCCACCAGCGAGCGCATGAAGAAGGCCGCCACCAACAGGCTGATCATCGCCAGCAACACCAGGGCGTAACCGATCAGGCGCGGGCGCAGCTTATGGGTTTTCTGCCCCGAAAGGTTGTGTTCGGTGGTGTAGCTGATCAGGCCGCGTGGGTACTCCATCTTGTCCATGATGTTGTCGCAGGCATCGATACAGGCGGCGCAACCGATGCACTCGATTTGCAGCCCGTCGCGGATATCGATACCGGTAGGGCACACCTGCACGCACATCGTGCAGTCGATGCAGTCGCCCAGGCCCTGGGCCTTGTAGTCGGTACCCTTTTTACGTGGGCCACGCACTTCGCCACGGCGGGGGTCATAGGACACGATCAAGGTGTCCTTGTCGAACATCACGCTCTGGAAGCGCGCATAGGGGCACATGTAGATGCACACCTGCTCACGCAGCCAGCCGGCGTTGCCGTAGGTGGCGAGGGTGAAGAAACCCACCCAGAAATACGACCAGCCATCGGCCTGGCCGGTGAAGAAATCGAATACCAGTTCACGGATCGGTGAAAAGTAGCCGACAAAAGTGAGGCCGGTGGCAAAGCCGATCAGCAGCCACAGGCTGTGCTTGCTGAATTTGCGCAGGAATTTGTTGGCGCTCATGGGCGCCTTGTCGAGCTTGATGCGCTGGTTGCGGTCGCCTTCGGTGACCTTTTCGCACCACATGAAGATCCATGTCCACACGCTTTGCGGGCAGGTATAGCCGCACCACACGCGCCCGGCGTATACGGTGATAAAGAACAGGCCAAAGGCCGCGACAATGAGAATGCCCGACAGCAGGATGAAATCCTGAGGCCAGAACGTTGCACCAAAAATAAAGAATTTACGCTCCGGCAGGTTCCACCATACCGCCTGGTGACCGCCCCAGTTCAGCCACACGGTGCCGAAGTACAGCAGAAACAGAGCGGCACCGCCGACCATGCGCAGATTGCGGAACAAGCCAGTGAAGGCACGGGTGTAAATCTTCTCACGCGAAGCGTAGAGGTCGACGGTTTTGGCAGGCGGGGTAACGTCATGTACCGGTATCTGGTCGCTCATCATTGCATCCCACGGCGGTGGAGATTTGCCTCGGCCAGTACGTGCCAGCCGGGGTCAAATTAAGGGTGTTGCAGTGGCCTAATGATACGCCCCCGATGGTGCGCAAAGGGTGCGACCTTTGGTCGCGTTGGGGGAAATCAATTGATGGTGTACGTGACCTGGATCAATTGACTTGGCAAGTATGGACGGTTTTTGTGGTTGTGGTGACGCGGCAGGTCTCAAGGCCATCCCGTCAACAGGCCCGGTCTTGAATGTGCAGGAGGACAAATGTGGGAGCTGGCTTGCCTGCGAAAGCGATGGGCCGGTCAGCCTATTTGTGACGGACAGAGCGCTTTCGCAGGCACGCCAGCTCCCACCCCGGATCTAAGCTTTTCAAGAAATGACCCCGCCGCTCTCTCAGTGGCGAGGCCATGGCGTGCTCAGCTAACTTTACTGCTCCTCAGCCTTCTTATCCCCATGAGACAAGCTATACACATACGCCGCAAGCAAGTGCACTTTGTCATTGCCCTGCAACTGCTCCTGCGCCGGCATCTGGCCCTGGCGGCCATAACGGATGGTCTGCTGCAGTTGCGCGAAGCTTGAACCGTAGATGAACGCACCCGGATGCGTCAGGTCGGGCGCGCCCATGGCTGGGGTGCCTTTACCAGCCGGGCCGTGGCAGGCCACGCAGTTGGCGGCGAAGAGTTTCTCACCGTTGGCCACATCGGCCTTGGCGCCTTCCGGCAGTTTGCGGCCATCGAGTTGGGTCACCACAAAGCCTGCTACGTCAGCCACGCCTTGCTCACCGATGACTTCGGCCCAGCCCGGCATCACCGCGTGGCGGCCCTTCATGATGGTTTCCTTGATGGTGTTGGGTTCACCGCCCCAGCGCCAGTCGGCGTCGGTCAGGTTGGGGAAGCCGTAGGCGCCTTTGGCGTCGGAGCCGTGGCACACCGAGCAGTTGGAGGCGAACAGGCGGCCGCCCATCTTCAAGGCTTGCGGGTCCTTGGCGACTTCTTCAATCGGCATCGACGCGAATTTGGCGAAGATCGGCCCGAACTTGGCCTCCGACCTAGCCATTTCCTTTTCCCACTCGTGCACGCCGGTCCAGCCGGTCTGGCCGTTGGCGAACGGGGTTTGCTTGTCGTTGTCGAGGTAGTTGTAGCCTGGCAGCAGGCCCTTCCAGTTGCCGAGGCCAGGGTAGAGCACCAGGTAACCAAGGGCGAAGACGATGGTGCCGACAAACAGCATGAACCACCACTTGGGCAGCGGGTTGTCGTACTCCTCGATGCCGTCGAACGAGTGGCCGACGGTCTCGTCCGTCTGCTCGGTGCGCTGGCCCTTGCGGGTCGACAGCAGCAGCCAGGTCAGGGCGAAGATGGTACCCAGACTGAGGACTGTGACGTACAGACTCCAGAACGTAGTCATTCTTTGTTACTCCTAGAAGCTTGCTCGACGTGCTTGATGGCTTCGGGGTCATCTGCGAAGGGCAGCATGGTCGCGTCGTCAAACTCCGACTTGCGCCGTGGGCTGAACACCCACAACGCCAGGCCGATAAAGGCCACCATCACCACAACGGTGCCCAGGCCACGAATCATCCCGATATCCATGTAGGTCACCGTTTGCTTTTGATGATGGTGCCAAGGCCTTGCAGGTAGGCCACCAATGCGTCCATTTCGGTCTTGCCCTTCACGGCGGCGGCCGCACCGGCGATGTCTTCGTCGGTGTAGGGCACGCCCAGGGTGCGCAAGACTTCCATCTTCTTCGCGGTGTCCTTGCCGTCGAGCTTGTTTTCCACGAGGAACGGGTACGCCGGCATTTTCGACTCAGGCACGACGTTGCGCGGGTTGTACAGGTGCGCACGCTGCCAGTCATCGGAGTAACGCCCGCCCACACGGGCCAGGTCCGGGCCGGTGCGCTTGGAACCCCACAGGAACGGGTGGTCCCACACGCTTTCACCGGCGACCGAGTAGTGGCCGTAGCGTTCGGTTTCGGCGCGGAAGGGGCGGATCATCTGCGAGTGGCAGCCCACGCAACCGTTGGCGATGTAGACGTCGCGGCCTTCCAGTTCAAGGGCGGTGCGCGGCTTCATGCCTTCGACCGGCTTGTTGGTCACATCCTGGAAAAACAGTGGGACGATTTGGGTCAGGCCGCCAATGCTCACGGCGATGACCATGAAGAAGGCCAGCAGGCCGATGTTCTTCTCGACGACTTCATGCTTCATCAGTGAGCTCCCACAACGGCGATCTTGGCGGCGGCTTCGGCTTCTACAGGGTCGCTGGCACGCACGGTGCGCCAGACGTTGTAGGCCATCAACAACATGCCACTGGCAAAGAACGCACCGCCCAGGGCACGTACGATAAAGCCCGGGTGGCTGGCTTGCAGCGCTTCGACGAAGGAATAGGTGAGGGTGCCGTCATCGTTGATCGCACGCCACATCAGGCCCTGGGTGATGCCGTTGACCCACATCGAGGCGATGTAGAGCACGGTGCCAATAGTGGCCAGCCAGAAGTGCGCGTTGATCAGCCCGACGCTGTGCATCTGCACGCGGCCGAACAGTTTGGGGATCATGTGGTACAGCGCGCCGATGGAGATCATCGCTACCCAGCCCAGAGCGCCGGCATGTACGTGGCCGATGGTCCAGTCGGTGTAGTGGGACAGAGAGTTGACGGTCTTGATTGCCATCATCGGCCCTTCGAAGGTCGACATGCCGTAGAACGCCAGGGACACCACCAAAAACCGCAGGATCGGGTCGGTGCGCAGCTTATGCCAGGCGCCCGAGAGGGTCATCATGCCGTTGATCATGCCGCCCCAGCTTGGCGCCAGCAGGATGATCGACATCGCCATGCCCAGGGACTGTGCCCAATCCGGCAAGGCGGTGTAGTGCAAGTGGTGAGGGCCGGCCCAGATGTACAGGGTGATCAGCGCCCAGAAGTGCACGATGGACAGGCGATAAGAGTAGATCGGACGCTCGGCCTGCTTGGGCACGAAGTAGTACATCATCCCCAGGAAACCGGTGGTGAGGAAGAAGCCTACGGCGTTGTGGCCGTACCACCACTGGATCATCGCGTCCGTTGCGCCGGAATAGGCCGAATAGGACTTGAACAGGTTCACCGGCAGGGAGGCGTGGTTGACGATGTGCAGCATCGCAGTGACCACGATAAAGGCCCCGTAGAACCAGTTGCCTACGTAGATGTGCTTGGTCTTGCGCTTGACGATGGTGCCAAAGAACACCAGGCCGTAGGTCACCCACACAATGGCAAGCAAAATGGCGATCGGCCATTCCAGCTCAGCGTATTCCTTGGTGGTGGTGTAGCCCAGGGGCAGGCTGATGATGGCGCCGACGATGACCGCCTGCCAGCCCCAGAAGGTGAAGGCGGCAAGACCATCGGAAATCAGTCGCGTCTGGCAGGTGCGCTGCACGACATAGTAGGAGGTGGCAAACAGTGCACATCCGCCGAAGGCGAAGATCACCAGGTTGGTGTGCAGCGGGCGCAGGCGGCCGAAGGTCGTCCAGGGCAGGTCGAAATTCAATTGCGGCCAAACCAGTTGCGAGGCGATGAACACCCCGAGCCCCATGCCAAGGATCCCCCAGACCACCGTCATGATGGCGAACTGGCGGACTACCTTATAGTTATAAGCAGTCGGACTGATTGCTGTGCTCATTCTAAGGTTCCACGGTTTAGGTTTTTTTATAGGTAAAATCGGCCGCAAGTATGTAGAAACCGAGGGGCCATTGCAACGCAATGGCTGACCTGTATCAATGCGTTCCACGCCAGATTCTGCGCCCTTTCCATGTTTGGTGTAAGGATAAAGACCGAAATAGAAAGCTGATCAAGTGGACAGGAATTTTAGGGGGCGCAACGAATACCGTCGTCTACGCCAGAATTGCTCCACTGTGGGAACAAGCGTAGACCCGAATAGGAGGAGGGGAAAGTTGGGTTTGGAAGGGGTGCGACACTTGGTCGCGACTTGTGCCTGTGGCGAGGGAGCAAGCTCCCTCGCCACAGATAAGGCTTTTACTGCGGTTGGCTATCTGGCGTTGCACCATCAGCGTTATGGGACAGGCTGTACACGTAAGCCGCCAGCAGGTGCACCTTGTCATTGCCTTGCAGCACGTCCTGGGCCGGCATCTGGCCCTGGCGACCATGGCGGATGGTCTGCTGCAACTGTGCCAGGCTGGTGCCGTAGATAAACCCGGCAGGCTCGGTCAGGTTGGGCGCGCCCATGGCTTCCACGCCGTGACCTTGCGGACCATGACACGCCACGCAGGTGGTGCTGAAGGCGGCTTGGCCGGCTGCCAGGTCGGCGGTGTTGTCGGCGGGCAACGGCAACTTGGCCAGGTCGTGGCGCACGTAAGCGGCGACGTTTTTCACCCCGTCCTCGCCCAGCACTTCACCCCAGGCCGGCATCGCCGCGTGGCGACCGTTCAGGATGGTGGCCTTGATGGCCTCGGCCGAACCGCCCCAGCGCCAGTTGCTGTCCGCCAGGTTGGGGAAGCCATAGGCGCCCTTGGCGTCCGAGCCGTGGCATACCGCGCAGTTGGAGGCGAACAGGCGACCGCCCATCTTCAATGCTTGCGGGTCCTTGGCCACTTCTTCTACCGGCATGGCCGCGAACTTGGCGAAGATCGGCCCGAACCTGGCGTCGGCCTTGGCCATTTCCTTGTCCCATTCCTTGGTCTGGGTCCAGCCGTCCTCATAGCCCGGCAGTACACCTTTCCAGTTGCCCAGGCCCGGGTAGAGGATCAGGTAGCCGACGGCAAACACCAGGGTGCCGGCGAACAACATGAACCACCACTGGGGCAGCGGGTTGTCGTATTCCTCGATACCGTCGAAGGCGTGGCCCATGGTCTGGTCGACGCTGCCCTTGGTCTCGCCCTTGCGAGTGCCGACCAACAGCCAGGTCAGGCCGATGAGGCTGCCCAGGGTCAATACGCAGATCCATGTACTCCAGAACGTAGTCATGGCCGAGTGCTCCTTGTGGCTGGCTCTGCTTGAGCGTCGGGTGGGGAAGGTTCATCGGCAAACGGCAGCAGGCGGGCCTGCTCGAATTCCGCGTTGCGGCGGTTGTTGAACACCCACAGCGACAGGCCGATAAAGGCGATGGCGACCACCAGCGTGCCAAGGCCGCGGATGGTGCCTGCATCGAATTCAAATCCCATGGCTCACCTCTTGCTCTTGATGGCAGTGCCGAGCACTTGCAGGTAGGAAACCAGCGCGTCCATCTCGGTCTTGCCCTTGAGGCTGGCGACGGCGCCGTTGATGTCGTCGTCGGTGTACGGCACGCCGAGGGTGCGCATCACTTTCAACTTGGTCTCGGTGTGGCTGCTGTCGACGGCGGCGGTGACCAGCCATGGGTAGGCCGGCATTTTCGACTCTGGCACCACGTTGCGCGGGTTGTACAAGTGCGCGCGGTGCCAGTCGTCCGAGTAGCGTGCGCCGACGCGGGCCAGGTCCGGGCCGGTACGCTTGGAGCCCCACAGGAACGGGTGGTCCCACACGCTTTCGCCGGCCACCGAGTAGTGGCCGTAGCGCTCGGTCTCGGCGCGGAACGGGCGGATCATCTGCGAGTGGCACTGCACGCAGCCTTCACGGATGTAGATGTCGCGGCCTTCCAGTTGCAGCGCGGTGTAGGGCTTCATGCCTTCGACCGGCTTGTTGGTCACGTCCTGGAAGAACAGCGGGACGATCTGGGTCAGGCCGCCGATGCTCACGGCGAGCACCATCAGCAGCATCAACAGGCCGACGTTCTTTTCAATCGTTTCGTGTTTCATCATCGACTCCTCAGGCCATCTGCGCGGCAGCGGTGACTTCGGCAGGTTGCGCCGAACGCACGGTGCGCCATGTGTTGTAAGCCATCAGGAACATGCCGCTGAGGAAGATCGCACCGCCCACCAAACGCACGATGAAGCCAGGGTGGCTGGCCACCAGAGTTTCGACGAAGGAGTAGGTGAGGGTGCCGTCTTCGTTGACCGCACGCCACATCAGGCCCTGGGCGATGCCGTTGACCCACATCGACGCGATGTAGAGCACGGTGCCGATGGTGGCCAGCCAGAAATGCGCGTTGATCAGGCCGAGGCTGTACATCTGCTCGCGACCGAAGATTTTCGGGATCATGTGGTACAGCGCGCCGATGGAGATCATCGCCACCCAGCCCAGCGCCCCGGCGTGTACGTGGCCGATGGTCCAGTCGGTGTAGTGGGAGAGGGCGTTGACGGTCTTGATCGCCATCATCGGGCCTTCGAAGGTCGACATGCCGTAGAAGGCCAGGGAGACGACGAGGAAGCGCAGGATCGGGTCGCTGCGCAACTTATGCCAGGCACCCGAGAGGGTCATCATGCCGTTGATCATGCCGCCCCAGCTTGGCGCCAGCAGCACCAGTGACATCACCATGCCCAGGGACTGCGCCCAGTCCGGCAAGGCGGTGTAGTGCAAGTGGTGAGGGCCGGCCCAGATGTACAGGGTGATCAGCGCCCAGAAGTGCACAATCGACAAGCGATAGGAATACACCGGGCGTTCGGCCTGCTTGGGCACAAAGTAGTACATCATGCCGAGGAAACCCGCAGTGAGGAAAAAGCCTACCGCGTTGTGCCCATACCACCACTGCACCATGGCATCCGTCGCACCGCCGTACAGCGAGTAGGACTTGGTCAGGCTGACCGGGATTTCCAGGTTATTGACGATATGCAAGATGGCCACGGTGATGATGAACGCGCCGAAGAACCAGTTGCCCACATAGATATGCTTGGTCTTGCGCTTCATGATCGTGCCGAAGAACACGATGGCGTAGGCGACCCAGACGATGGTGATCAGGATGTCGATCGGCCATTCCAGCTCGGCGTATTCTTTGGAGCTGGTGTAGCCCAGTGGCAGGCTGATCGCGGCCAGCAGGATCACAAGCTGCCAGCCCCAGAAGCAGAACGCGGCGACTTTCGGCGCGAACAGCTGCGTCTGGCAGGTGCGTTGCACCGAGTAAAAGGAGCTGGCGAACAGCGCACAGCCACCGAACGCGAAGATCACCGCGTTGGTGTGCAAAGGGCGCAGGCGGCCGAAGCTGGTCCAAGGCAAATCGAAGTTGAGCGCAGGCCAAACCAATTGGGCAGCGAGAAAAACCCCGAGCCCCATGCCGACGATGCCCCACACCACCGTCATAATGGCGAATTGGCGGACCACCTTGTAGTTATAGGCGGTACTTAAAGTAGTGTTCATGGTTCCCCATCCACGGTTCAACCCAAGCAAGTGCGGCACTTGGGCTGGAGTTATAGGCAGACTAAAAAGCGAGGCAAGCATGGGCAAAGAGCACAAGGCCAGTATTGACGGGGATCAATGGGCGCAGTGTGTACGGGAACATGGCTGGTTGTGGGATGTCGCCACCGGCGCGACGTCGGGTGAGCCGGTCACGCTGATCCTGGCCCACGGCGCTGGCGCACCGATGGACTCGGCGTTCATGAACGATATGGCCGCACGCCTTGCCGGGCATGGCGTGAGCGTGTTGCGCTTCGAGTTTCCGTACATGGCCCAGCGTCGCGTGGACGGCGGCAAACGCCCCCCGAATCCGGCGCCGAAACTGCTGGAGTGCTGGCGCGAGGTGTATGCCGAGGTGCGACGTCATGTCGCTGGGAAACTGGCGATGGGTGGCAAGTCCATGGGCGGGCGGATGGCCAGTTTACTGGCCGATGAACTGGGCGCCGATGGGTTGGTGTGCCTGGGCTATCCGTTCTATGCGGTGGGCAAGCCAGAGAAACCCCGGGTGGAGCACTTGGCTGCGCTTACGACGCCCACCTTGATTGCGCAGGGCGAGCGCGATGCCTTGGGCAATCGTGCGGCGGTGCAGAGTTATGACTTGTCAGAGAGCATTGAGGTGATGTGGTTGGCGGCGGGGGACCATGACTTGAAGCCGCTGAAGGCTTCGGGGTTTAGCCATGAGCAGCACTTGGAGGCGGCGGCGGTGCAGGTGGCTGAGTTTCTCCGGACCTGTTAGCGCCCTATCGGGGGCAAGCCCCCTCCCACATTGGGCTGGGTTCACCTATTTCTATCGGTGAATACCGTCCAGTGTGGGAGCTGGCTTGCCTGCGATAGCAGTTTATCGGTTAAAACGCTCTACCAGCGAATACTGGGTATTGGCGGTATGCGTCAACTCTTCACTCAGTTGCGCCGAGTTCATCGCCTGCTCCGAGGTCTGGTCCGCCAACAGCGCAATGGTGCTGATGTTGCGGCTGATCTCCTCGGCCACCGCACTTTGCTCCTCGGTTGCGGCTGCGATCTGAGTGGTCATGTCGGTGATATTGGCCACCGCCTCACTGATACCCACCAAGGCCTGGTCTGCTTCCATCACCCGTGCCACACCTTCTTCGGCCTGGCGGTGCCCGGCGTCCATGGTTTGCACGGCCGCAGCCGCGGTGTGTTGCAGCTTGGCGATCAGGGTATGGATCTGCCCGGTGGATTCGGCCGTACGCTGCGCCAGTTGGCGCACTTCATCGGCGACCACTGCAAAACCACGGCCCATCTCACCGGCACGCGCGGCTTCGATAGCGGCGTTGAGTGCCAGCAGGTTGGTCTGGTCGGCAATGCCTTTGATCACATCAACCACGCCGCCGATTTCATCGCTGTCTTTGGCCAGTTGCGTGACGGTCACACCGGTCTCTCCAACGGCTGCCGAAAGACGCTGAATCGCCTCGCGGGTTTCCCCGGCGATATCGCGGCCGCGGCCGGTCAGGCGGTTGGCTTCCTGGGTGGCGTCGGCGGTGCGCTGCACGTGGCTGGCCACTTCTTGGGTGGTCGCCGCCATCTGGTTTACCGCAGTGGCCACCTGTTCGGTTTCCACGCGCTGGCGTTCCAGGCCGCTGGAGCTGTTGTGCGCCAGGGTGTTGGATTGCGCGGCCTGGTCGTTGAGGTGCTCGGCGGTGTCCTGCAGGCGGGTAAGACAGGTCTTCAGACGCGCTTCCTGGCTGAGGATCGACATTTCCAGGCGCGCTTGTGCGCCACGGCTGTCGGTGTACATCTGCGCGATCAACGGGTCGGACGTGGTCTGTTCGGCCAGGCGCAGCAAACGCTTGAGACCGCGCTGTTGCCAGCTCAAGCCCAGCAGGCCCAACGGCACCGACAGCGCCGCTGCCAGGGCAAAGCCCCATTGGGAGGTGAGGGTGGCGCCGATCATGAAGCTTAACTGGCTGACCAGGATAAACGGCAGCCAGTCCTGCAACACCGGCAGCCACTTGTCCCGTTGGGGGACGGCCGACTTGCCTTGGTTGATGCGTTGATAGAGCGCTTCGGCCCGGCGGATCTGCTCGGCGGTGGGCTTGATGCGCACCGATTCGTAGCCGATCACCTGGTTACCGTCGAAGACCGGCGTCACATAGGCGTTAACCCAATAGTGGTCACCGGTCTTGCAGCGATTCTTGACAATGCCCATCCATGGCAAGCCTTGTTTGAGCGTGGACCACATATGCGCGAACACGGCCGGCGGCACATCCGGGTGACGCACCAGGTTGTGTGGCGCGCGCACCAGTTCTTCGCGGGTGAACCCACTGATTTCGACAAAGGCGTCGTTGCAGTAGGTAATCACACCCTTGGCATCTGTGGTGGAGATCAACCGTTGCTGAGCGGGGAAGGTACGTTCGCGCTGGGTAACGGGTTGGTTATTACGCATGATTGTTCAATCCGCAAGGCTTTCAGGGGGTATCGGCCATGCGGGGCATTTATTTAACTTATTTTTGCAACAATCCTGCGAACAGCGTTGCCTCTGTAGAAGCAGGCTTAGCCGGCGAGCATCGGGTAGGTAAACAACCCGAAGTGCAGCAGATTCAAGCCAAAATGCGTGGCAATCGCCGCGCCTAGCCCGCCGAACCGATACGCCAGGCCGTAGCCCACGCCCGCAATACCCGCCAGCAGCATCCACTGCCAACCCGCAGCAAAATGCACCAGGCCGAATAACAGCGAGGCCAGCAGCAGCGCGAGGTTCTCGCCATAGGGCAGGTGTTTGAAGCGTTGGCTCAGGCCGCCCTGGATATACCCGCGAAACAGCGCTTCTTCGACCAACGTCACCAGCAGCAGGTTGTTCAACACCCACAGCCACGCCTCGTCCGGCCACTTGGGCGCCCAACTGATCATCCCCAGCAGGGCTGCGCCACCCAAGGCGGCGATAGCGGCCAGAGTCAGGGCCATGGCTGTGACGCAGATCGACAGGCGCAATGAGCGCCGCGCCACAATCCACGGGCAGGCCAGCAACAGCCAGAAGCCGATCAGGGGTTTGTCCTGGTTCAGGTACATCGAGAAGGGCACGGAGTCCGGAGTAAATCGCTGGGGCGCAATACCGCGGCCGTTATAGAAGCCCGGTAGCCAGTGCATCGCCAGGCCCAGGGCCAGGACAATAAACAAGCCGTGGCCAAGGTAGCGTGCCCAAGGGTTGCGTTGCTGGCGTACGGCATACCCGGCCACCAGCAACAGTGCGATGGAGACCGCCGCCAGTACGCCCAGTTGGCCGTAGATCAAAGCCACGACATAGCCAATGGAAAGTAGGGTGAGGTACAGCCAGGGCAAAGCAATCATGTGAAATCCTTGGAAAAAAACTGGGCGGCATTATAGCGAGCGGTCTGCCTGGACGGCATGAAAACTCCTCCACCCACAGGGTGAGGGGAAAGGATTGCAAAATGTATTTGCGGCTGGTTATAGTCATCGCGTCTTCATCCCTTCAAAAAGATCAGCACATGCCAGCTTCCCAGCGCATAGCGGTAGTCGATTCAGCGGTCAACGCTGTGGTCGTGCCGTGCCGTGGCAAGCAGCCTGCGCAGATCAGTCACTACCCCCCACCTGTCAGTAGCACGCCGGTGTACGCAGTCGTATCACCGCCGGGTGTTGGCATTTCGGGCTGATCAGCGATTCGCTGTTGCCCCGTGCCTGCCTGAAAAAAACCTACTGAAATTCAGTTTTTACTGAGTCGGCTTTTTAGCCTGATAACAGGTGGTAACCATGTCTGTGCTTTCGAAACAATCCGTGGCCGCGGCGGCCTCGACGAGCGTGTTTGTCCTGCTGTGGAGCAGCGGGGCGATCTTCTCCAAGTTGGGCCTGGCCCATGCTTCGCCCTTTGCCTTTCTGCTGATCCGCTTTGCCATCGCCCTGATGGGGTTGGTGATGTTGGTACCCATCCTCAAGTTGAAGCTGCCTCGTCCCGGCAAACCCTTGCTGTATGCGGCGGCGACGGGCCTGGTTTTGCTGGGGGCCTACCAGATTTTCTATCTGCTGGCCCTGGACCTCAACGTCACCCCCGGGGTGATGGCGACCATCATGGGCGTGCAGCCGATCCTTACCGTGGTACTGATGGAGCGCCAACGCTCCTGGCGCCGGTTGTTCGGCCTGGGGTTGGGGTTGGCGGGCTTGATCATGGTGGTGTACCAGGGCATCGGGTTGGCGGGCATGTCCCTGGCCGGGATGGTGTTCGGGCTGCTGGCGCTGGCGAGCATGACGTTTGGCTCTATCATGCAAAAGCGCATCACCGACAACCCCTTGGGCACGCTGCCACTGCAATACCTGGCCGGGTTGCTACTGTGCGCGGTGTTCGTGCCGTTCCAGCCGTTCCACTTTGAACACAGTGCGCGTTTTTACCTGCCGGTCCTGTGGATGGGGCTGGTGGTGTCCGTGCTGGCGACGTTGTTGCTGTACCGCCTGATCGCCCGGGGCAACCTGGTGAATGTCACCAGCCTGTTCTACCTGGTGCCAGCAGTGACGGCGGTGATGGACTACCTGATCTTCGGTAATCGCCTGGCCTTGTTGAGCGTGCTGGGAATGGCGTTGATCATCGTCGGCTTGGTGTTTGTATTCCGTAAGCAATAAACCCACCCCTGTAGGAGCGAGATTGGTCGCTCCTACAGTTTTTGCGGGCGCAGCACCAACCACAACGCCCCGGCAATCAGCACACCGCCATACAGGTGGGCCATGGACAGCGGCTCATCCAACAGCAACGCACCCCACAACACGCCGAACGGCGGAATCATGAAGGTCACGGTCATCGACTTGACCGGGCCGATGGACGACAGCAGGCGGAAGTACAGAATGTAGGCGAACGCCGTACATACCAGCCCCAATCCCAGCAGAGACGACCACACCTGCCAGCCGCCCCAGCTCGCCGGTGGATGGCTGATGGCGCTGTAGGCAAAGAACGGCAACAGAAACAACGTCGCCCCCAACATGCTGCCCAAGGCCGAGAGACGGCTGTCCAACCCGCCGCGCTGGTCCAGCCAACGCCGCGCCAGGAAACCGGCAAAGCCATAGCAGGTGGTTGCCAGCAGGCACGCCAGTGCGCCCATCAATAATTCCAGATCAAAGGCCACCGGCCCCGCACGCGTGAGCACGGCAACGCCAAACAGCCCCAGGGCGACCCCTGCGATTTTCGATGGCGTCAGGCGCTCACTGAAGAACAGCCCGCCAATCAACACACCCATCAGCGGCGTGGTGGCGTTGAAAATCGCCGAATAACCCGCCGGCAGTACCTGCGCTGCCACCGAGTACATAGTCGCGGGAATCCCCGAGTTGATAACCCCCAGCAGCAGGACCGTCTTGAACTTGCCTTGGAAATCCCAGCTCACGCGCATCATCGCCAGGATCACTAATAAGCCCGCGGCGGCAATCGACACGCGGAAAAACGCGGTGGGCACTGTGCCGATTTCCGGGGCGATGATGCGCATAAACAGGAAACTCGCGCCCCAAATGGCGGCCAGCCCCAGCAGATACAGGGTGTCAACAGGTCTCACGGAAAACTCCTACGCCAAATGGGGCGCAGAAGTGTTGCCCAGCGGGCAGGTCGGCACAATGGCTAATTGCAGTCAGTTCACCCCTGCGCAAAATCATTCTTCTCCTGCCTCGGTTCACTGGCTAAGCTCTGGGCTTCCAGATACCCGTTCGAGGTTTCCCGCATGTCGCAGTCCGCCCTCGCTATCGCCCGGATGATCCTCGACGGTTTCGACGATTACCGTGAACACTTCCGCCAGATCACCGATGGCGCCCGTGAGCGTTTCGAGAAGGCCCAGTGGCAGCAGGGGCAGGCCGCGTCGGCCGCGCGCATCAACCTCTATGAAGAGAAAGTCGCTGAGGTCACGACCCGCCTGCGCGCCAGTTTTGACCCTGCGCCGTTGCATGACATCGGCCAGTGGCCCCTGGTAAAAAGCGCCTATATCGGCCTGATCGACCTGCGCTTTGACGATGAACTGTCCGAGACCTGGTACAACTCGATCTTCTGCGGCCTGTTCAGCCATGACCTGATCAGCGACGGCTGCATGTTCATCCACACTACCCGGCCGAGCCTGCGCCGGGCGCGGGCGGCGCAAACCCGTATCTACACGCCGGCCGGTAAAATAGCGGACATGCTCGCGCAGGTTTTCTCTGACTACCGCTTCAGCGAGCCCTACGCCGACCTGCCCGCCGACCTGCGCCGCCTCGAAGCCCAGTTGCGGGAAAACCTGCCGGATTGGGTGTGCAAGGACCCGGACCTCAAGGTCGAGTTGTTTTCCTCGGTGCTGTATCGCAACAAAGGCGCCTACCTCGTGGGGCGCATCTACACCCGCGACGAACAATGGCCGTTGGTGATTCCGCTGCTGCACCGCGAAGGGCGTGGCATTCAGATCGATGCGTTGATCACCGACGAAGCCGACGTGTCGATCATCTTCTCGTTCACCCGTTCCTATTTCATGGTCGACGTGCCCGTGCCAGCGGAATTCATTGGCTTTCTCAAGCGCATTCTGCCGGGCAAGCACATTGCCGAGCTGTACACCTCCATCGGTTTCTACAAGCACGGCAAATCCGAGTTCTACCGCGCGCTGATCAACCACCTGGCCACCACCGATGACCAGTTCATCATGGCCCCCGGCGTGCGCGGCATGGTCATGAGCGTGTTTACGCTGCCGGGTTTCAATACGGTGTTCAAGATCATCAAGGACCGTTTCTCGCCGTCGAAAAACGTCAACCGCGCCACGGTGATCGAAAAGTACCGCCTGGTGAAAAGCGTCGACCGGGTAGGGCGCATGGCCGACACCCAGGAGTTCGCCGACTTCCGCTTCCCCTTGAGCAAGTTCGAGCCCGAGTGCCTGGCCGAGCTGCTGGAAGTCGCCGCTGGTACCGTCGAAGTGGAGGGCGATACCGTGCTTATCCGCCACTGCTGGACCGAGCGACGCATGACCCCGCTCAACCTCTACCTCGACAACGCCAACCCCGCCCAGGTGCGCGAAGCATTGGAGGATTACGGCCTGGCGATCAAGCAACTGGCGGCAGCGAATATCTTCCCCGGCGACATGCTGCTGAAAAACTTTGGCGTCACCCGCCACGGCCGCGTGGTGTTCTACGACTACGACGAAATCTGCTTCCTCACCGAAGCCAATTTTCGCCATATCCCCGCGCCGCGCACCCCCGAGGATGAAATGGCCTCCGAGCCCTGGTACTCCATCGGCCCGCTGGATGTGTTCCCCGAGGAATTCCCGCCGTTCCTGTTTGCCGACGCCGGCCAGCGCAAGTTGTTCGACGAGTTGCATGGCGAGTTGTACAACGCCGATTACTGGAAGGGCCTGCAGGACGCGATTCGTGCCGGTAAGGTGATCGACGTATTCCCCTACCGCCGCAAAGACCCGCTATAACCTATTGCCCCTGTGGGAGCGGGCGTGCTCGCGAATACGGTGGTCAGTTGATACATCTGTGACTGACACACCGCTTTCGCGAGCAAGCCCGCTCCCACATTTTGGTTCGGTTTACACCCGTTGAAGCTCAACTGCCTGCCAGATGGGCTGCTTTTCTGCCACACTTGCCGGCCGTGCATAAATAGATGACCGTCGAAATAGCTGATGACAGACCAAGCACCCACCCTCGACCAACTGCTCAAAGCCCTCGATCACGCCATGCTCGCCGACCGCCACCGCTTGCGCCGGCAGTTGCTTGAGCTGCGCAAGAAGCCCGATGAGGACAAGCTGGCGCAGTGGGTGGCGCGCATGCAGGCATCGTGCGCCCAGGTCACGGCGCGGCGCGCCAGCCTGCCGGTGATTCGCTACGACGACAGCCTGCCGATTGCTGCCAAGCGCGATGAGATCAAAGACGCGCTGAACAAGCACCAGGTGCTGATCATTGCTGGCGAGACCGGCTCGGGTAAAACCACGCAGTTGCCGAAAATCTGCCTGGAAATCGGTCGCGGCCAGTACGGTCTGATCGGCCACACCCAGCCACGCCGGATCGCAGCGCGCAGTGTCGCCAGCCGTGTCGCTGAAGAGCTGGCCACGCCATTGGGTGCGCTGGTCGGTTACCAAGTGCGCTTCGAAGACCAGAGTGACTCCAACACCCTGATCAAGCTGATGACCGACGGCATCCTGCTGGCCGAAACCCAGAACGACCGTTACCTCGAGCGCTACGACACGATCATCGTCGACGAAGCCCACGAACGCAGCCTGAACATCGACTTCCTGCTCGGCTACCTCAAGACCCTGTTGCCGCGCCGCCCCGACCTGAAGGTTATCATCACCTCGGCGACCATCGACCTGGAGCGCTTTTCCAAGCACTTCGACGATGCGCCAATAGTCGAGGTGTCGGGCCGTACCTTCCCGGTGGACACCTGGTATCGCCCCCTCACCCTGGAACAGGACGAGGAGGGCAACCGCGTCGAGGACGACCTGACCGTCGACCAGGCGATCCTCGCCACCCTCGATGAAATCGCCGCCTATGAGCGCAGCGAACGGCGCAGCCCTGGCGACGTGTTGGTGTTCCTGCCCGGCGAGCGCGAGATTCGTGATGCGGCCGACATGCTGCGCAAGGCCCAGCTCAAGCACACCGAGATTTTGCCGTTGTACGCACGGCTGTCACCGGCCGAGCAACAGCGCATTTTCCAGTCCCACCCAGGCCGGCGCGTGGTACTGGCGACCAACGTTGCGGAAACCTCGCTGACGGTGCCGGGCATTCGCTATGTGATCGACAGCGGCACGGCACGCATCAGCCGCTACAGCTACCGCGCCAAGGTGCAGCGCCTGCCCATCGAGGCGATTTCCCAGGCCAGCGCCAACCAGCGTAAAGGCCGTTGCGGCCGGGTTGAACCGGGTATTTGCGTGCGCTTGTACAGCGAAGAAGATTTTATCGGGCGCCCGGAATTTACCGACCCGGAAATTCTGCGCACCAACCTCGCAGCCGTGATCCTGCAGATGCTGCACCTGCGCCTGGGCGAGATCACCGATTTCCCGTTTATCGAACCGCCGGATGGCAAGGCCATCAGCGACGGTTTCAACCTGCTGCAAGAACTCTCGGCGGTCGACCGCAACAGCCAGCTCACGCCGTTGGGCCGCCAGCTCGCCCGCTTGCCGGTGGACCCGCGCATGGGCCGCATGTTGCTGGAAGCGGCCAAGCTCGGCAGTTTGCAGGAAGTGTTGATCGTCGCCAGCGCCATGTCGATCCAGGACCCGCGCGAGCGCCCACCAGAGCGTCAACAAGCGGCCGACCAAGCCCACGCACAGTGGAAAGACCCGGATTCGGACTTCGCCGGGTTGGTCAACCTGTGGCGCGGTTTCGAGGAGCAGCGCCAGGAACTGACCGCCAGCCCGTTGCGCAACTGGTGCCGCAAAAACTTCCTCAATTACTTGCGCCTGCGCGAGTGGCGCGACTCCCATCGTCAATTGAGCCTGATCTGCCGCGACATGCAGCTGAGCCTCAACAAAGAGCCCGCCGACTATCCGAAGCTGCATAAAGCGGTACTGTCCGGCCTGCTCAGCCAGATCGGCCAGAAAACCGAAGACGGCGATTACCTCGGGGCGCGCCAGCGTCGCTTCTGGATTCACCCGTCGTCGGGCATCGGCAAGAAGCGCCCGCAATGGCTGATGACCGCCGAACTGGTGGAAACCACCAAGCTCTATGCACGCATGGTGGCGAAGATCGATGCCGACTGGATCGAGCCGCTGGCGGGGCATCTGATCAAGAAAAACCACTTCGAACCCCATTGGGAGAAGAAGCGCGGCCAGGTGGTGGCCTTTGAGCAGATCACCCTGTTCGGGCTGATCGTGGTAGGGCGTCGGCCGGTGCATTACGGGCCGATTGACCCGGTGGTGTCCCGTGAGTTGTTTATCCGTGAAGGCCTGGTGCGCGGCGAGATTCAGTCCCGGGCCAAGTGCCTGACGGCCAACCAGAAACTGCTGGAGCAACTCGACGAGCTGGAAGCCAAGGCCCGCCGTCGCGACATCCTGGCCGACGAAGAAACCCTGTACGCCTTCTACGATGCGCGCCTGCCCGCAGAGATTCACCATACCGCCACCTTTGACAGTTGGTACAAGGTCAACAGCCAGAAAGACCCGCAACTGCTGATCATGCGTGAAGAAGACGTACTGGCCCGCGAGGCCAGTGAAGTCACCGCCGCGCATTACCCCGACACCTTGCACCTGGGCGACCTGGCCCTGGCCTTGAGTTACCACTTCGAACCCAACCACCCCCGTGACGGCGTGACCCTGCGGGTGCCGGCGCCGTTGTTGCCGGCGTTGCCAGCCGAGCGCCTGGAGTGGCTGGTGCCGGGGTTGATCGAAGCCAAGTGCATCGCTCTGGTGCGCAACTTGCCCAAGGCGCTGCGCAAAAACTTCGTGCCGGTGCCGGACTTCGTCAAGGCCGCGCTGCAACGCATCGAATTCGGCCAGGGCTCGCTGCCCCAGGCGCTGGGGCGTGAATTGCTGCGCATGACCGGTGCGCGGGTCAGCGATGAGGCGTGGGCCGAGGCGGCGCAACAGGTGGAAAACCACCTGAAGATGAACCTGGAAGTGGTCGACGGCCAGGGCAAGTTCCTCGGCGAAGGCCGTGACCTGGCCGAGCTGACCGCACGGTTCGCCGAAGCCAGCCAGGCCGCCTTGGCGGTGCCGCAAACCGCGAAAAGCCAGCAGCCGGTAGAGGCCAAGGTGTTTGCGGCGGTGGCGGAAAAAAACCCAGCAGAACATCGCCGGCCTGTCGATGACGGTGTATCCGGCACTGGTGGAAGAGAACGGCACGGTCAAGGAGGGGCGCTTCTCCACCGCTGCCGAAGCCGAGTTCCAGCACCGTCGCGCCTTGCAGCGCCTGCTGATGCAGCAATTGGCGGAGCCGGCGAAATTCCTGCGCGGCAAATTGCCGGGCCTGACCGAACTGGGGTTGATGTACCGTGAACTGGGGCGAATCGACGCGCTGGTGGAAGACATCCTGCTGGCCAGCCTCGATACCTGTGTACTTGAAGGCGAAGCCAGCCTGCCACGCGATGGCGCTGGCCTGGCGGCCTTGGCTGAACGCAAGCGCGGCAGTTGGACTGAGCACGCCGAACGCCTGGCGCGCCTGACCCTGGAAGTGCTGAAACTTTGGCACGGCCTGCAAAAACGCTTCAAGGGCAAAATCGACCTGGCCCAGGCCGTGGCCTTGAACGATATCAAGCAGCAACTGAGCAACCTGGTGTATCCAGGTTTTGTGCGGGAAACCCCGGCCCAGTGGTTCAAGGAACTGCCGCGTTTCCTCAAGGCTATCGAACTGCGTTTGGAAAAACTGCCGAGCCAGGTGCAAAAGAACCGCGTGTGGAGCAGCGAATTGGGCGGCCTGTGGGCGCAGTACCAGAACCGCGTGAACAAACATACCCAGGAAGGCAAGCGCGACCCGCAGTTGGAGCTGTACCGCTGGTGGCTGGAGGAGTACCGGGTGTCGCTGTTTGCCCAGCAGTTGGGTACCAAAGTGCCGATTTCCGATAAACGCCTGAGCAAGCAGTGGAGCCAGGTAGAGCCCTGAAGCCCTTGCCGCAAGGTGTTTGTTTGGCCTATAGCGCCAAATCCCCGGTGTTGTGGCAAACTTCGCGGTCACAAGATTGAATAAAAGCATTGCCAGTTTGATGCCCGCTGGATGACATCAAACGACTTTAATTTTGGTACGACGGTACCAATATCTTCTGCCTGACAGATTTAGAGGAACGACCGTGCATAACGTCGTCATCAGCGGCACTGGCCTGTACACCCCGGCCAACAGCATTTCCAACGAAGAGCTGGTGCAGTCTTTCAATGCCTACGTACAACAGTTCAACGCCGACAACGCCGCCGCTATCGAACGTGGCGATGTGCAGGCGCTGACCGAGTCGAGCGCGGCATTCATTGAAAAGGCATCCGGCATCAAGAGCCGTTTTGTGATGGACAAGGACGGCATCCTCGATCCACAGCGCATGGCTCCGCGCCTGCCCGAGCGCAGCAACGACGAATGGTCGGTGCTTTGCCAGATGGCCATCGGTGCCGCCGAACAAGCCCTGCAGCGCGCCGGCAAGACCGCCGCCGACATCGACGGCGTGATTGTCGCCTGCTCCAACCTGCAACGCGCCTACCCGGCGATCGCCATTGAAGTCCAGGAAGCCTTGGGTATCCAGGGTTTCGGTTTCGACATGAACGTGGCGTGTTCCTCGGCTACCTTCGGCATCCAGAACGCGGCCAACAGCATCCAGTTGGGCCAGACCCGGGCGATCCTGATGGTCAACCCGGAAGTCTGCACCGGCCACCTGAACTTTCGTGACCGTGACAGCCACTTCATCTTCGGTGATGCCGCCACGGCGGTGATCCTGGAGCGTGCTGACCTGGCGACGTCCGAACATCAGTTCGACGTGGTGAGTACCAAGCTGCTGACCAAGTTCTCCAACAACATCCGCAACAACTTTGGCTTCCTCAATCGCACGGCGGAAGAGGGCATCGGCGCCCCCGACAAGCTGTTCGTGCAGGAAGGCCGCAAGGTGTTCCGTGATGTCTGCCCGATGGTGGCCGAATTGATCGGCGAGCACCTGGCAGAAAACCAGCTGAGTGTTACTGATGTGAAGCGTTTCTGGCTGCACCAGGCCAACCTGAGCATGAACCATCTGATCGTGAAGAAACTGCTGGGGCGCGACGCGTCAGTAGAAGAAGCACCGGTGATCCTCGATACTTACGCCAATACCAGCTCGGCCGGCTCGGTGATTGCGTTCCACACTTATCAGGATGACCTGCCCAAGGGCGCGGTTGCCGTACTCAGCTCCTTTGGCGCCGGGTATTCGATTGGCAGTGTGATCCTGCGCAAACGCTGAGTATGTGGCCGGACGCGGTCAACTGTGGGAGCTGGCTTGCCTGCGAAGGCATCGGCTCGGTGTGCCTGAATCACCGAGTCGTCTGGATCGCAGGCAAGCCAGCTCCCACATTGAGCGTATTTCCACGGCAAGATTGAGGTAAACGATGGCCGCAGCGGACGATGCGCACCTGCTTGAACGCCTGCTCAAGGGTGAGCAGCGGGCTTATAAGGATTTGGTCAACACGTACCAGAGTGCGATGCGGGCAGTGGCGTATGCCATCGTCGGCCAGCGCCATGCCGATGAGGTGGTGCAAGATGCCTGGCTCTCGGTGGTGCGCAACCTGGCCAAGTTCGAAGGGCGATCTAGCCTCAAGACATGGTTATTGACGATCACTGCCAATTCCGCAAAGAGCCGTTACAAACAAAATCGTCGGGAAGTCCTTCTCGACGATTTACCCTCGCCTCACGGCACTATCGGCGATGACCGCTTCAGCCCGGATGATGGCCATTGGGCTGTCGCCCCTTACGCTTGGCACCAGGACACCCCGGAAGCGCTGCTGACCGAAGATGAATTGCGCAAGTGCCTGGAGCATACGATTCTGAGTTTGTCCGAATTGCAAAGCAGTGTGCTGGTACTGCGTGAACGCCAGGGCCTGGAATTGGAAGAAATCTGTAATCTTCTGACCCTTTCACTCTCCAACGTCCGTGTGCTGTTGCATCGAGCGCGGCTTAAAGTCTTCGCCACGGTGGAGCATTTTGAGGAAACGGGCGAATGTTGACCTGTAAAGAACAAGTAGCGCGTTCCAGTGACTACCTCGATGGGCAATTGACCTTTCGGGAGCGTCTGCTGGTGCGTCATCACTTGATGTTCTGCCCGAACTGCCGGCGCTTTATCCGTCAGATGCGCCTGATGCAGGCAACGCTCAAGCGTATGCCGCAGGAACCGGTGGAGGGGGTTGATGCGCTGGCCGAACAACTGGCCGCCGAGCGGCGTAAAGACATCATGTAGGAGCGAGCTTGCTCGCTCCTACATGTTAAGCGTTAGAACTTGGCTTCAGCATCCAACTGCAAGGTGTTGGTGTCGGCATCGCGCTGGGTCCGGCTGGCAAAGTCAGCCTTGGTCAGGAAGTAGGTGGCGCCGATGGCGAAGTTCTTGTCGATGTCGTAGCTGACTTTCATCTTGTGACCGCGCGAGCCGGTGGTGCCGTTGGCGAAGTCCGAATCGGTGAAGGCGCCGACGACGGCATTACGTTGAACGTCGCGGTAGTTGTAGTCCAGGTTCAAACCGAACACCTTGGACTTGGCACCCAGCAACCAGGCGGTGTCCTGGTCGGTCACCGCATCGTTGTTTTTCACGTACTGGCCGTAGAACGACAGCGGCACGGCCAGGCCACCGATGTCTGCTTGCGCAAAGCCTTCGTACAAGCGGAATTCATTGTTGGCCGAGTTGCCGTTGACCGCCAATGCGCAAGGCGTGGTGGTGGTTGTGCAGCGGCTGTCTTCGTCGTTCTTGTAGGCGTAGATGCTGCCGCCCAAGGTCATTTTCAGGTTGTCGGTGACCGAGAAACGCGTACCCAACTGGCCGGACGTCAGGCGCAGGTCATGGCGAAATTGCACGCCGTCACCGTCGACGTTGTCCTTGAGGTTGTAGTTACCCAGGCTACCGAACAGCTCCGCGCTGCTACCCAGTGGGTATTTGTAGGTGACGGCCAGGCCTTCAGGGTTGATGTCGCTATCCCAGATCACATCGCCCATGTTCACCCACGGCTGCAGCATCTTGCCGCCGATCACGTGCAGGTTCTTGATCTGGTCCGGGTGGTAGTCGATGTAGCCGAGGTCCAGCCAGATCGACTTCTTATCGAAGTAGCCATCCTGGTCCTGGTTGGTGGAGCGTGCATCATCGCCGCCGCCGGTGGCGATACGGATACCGGTGTCCACCTGCGGGTTGATTTCGGTGTAGGCACCCAGGCGGGCACGAATGCGTTGACGGTCCTTGTCACGCCCACCGTTGTTGGGTTCGCCGTCGATCTTTATGGTTTCCTGGCGGAAGCGCACGTCACCCTTGAACTGGGTCTTGGCTGCCCAAGCCAATTTCTGGTCGAAGCTGCTCAGCTCGTTGGTTTTTTTCGCGGTGGCCGCGATCTGCTCGTTGGTCTCTTGTTGAGCCTGGCGTGCGATCTGCTGCTCTTTCTGATCTCTGGCCAGTTCCATTTGCAGTTCGGTGTACTGCGCCGCGGTGATCTGGCCGTTGGCCTTGAGCATGTCGAGCAATTTAGCGTCGACTGCAGCGCTGGCCGGAACGCTCAGTGCCAGCAACAGGCCGCCACACAGGACCGCCGCAGTTTTAGTGGAAGCAAGACGCATATCAATCTCCGAAAGTGAGGAGGGAGGGCAACACCCTCCAGGACACAACCGACCCATGACGGACGGAAAAAATGTCGCCCGGTAGACCCGGACGCTCTAAAAACTGGCGTCAGTATCGCGACCGTTTATGACGGAGTAGTGGCTAAGTGATTTCATCTAGATGACAAATCGTTACGCTACGGAACTAAGGGTTTTGAGCCCTGTCCGCGTGTTTTGAGGATGTGCGCGCGGCTGTGATCAGCGATACTCGCCAGGTTTTCATGCCAAGAAACAATGAGGATGCCGATGCCGCTGCAACGCCTGGACAGCTTGTCCGATATCGCTGCGCACACGTGGGATGCCCTGATGCCACAGGCCCAGCCGTTTATGCAGCATGGGTTTCTGAGTGCGCTGGAAGACAGCGCCAGCATCGGCCCGCATTCGGGCTGGCAGACGGAGCACTTGCTGCACTGGGAAGGCGACCGGTTGATGGCGGCATTGCCGGGTTATCGCAAATGGCATTCTTATGGCGAGTACGTGTTCGATCATGGTTGGGCCGACGCCTGCGAGCGCGCCGGCATCGACTATTACCCCAAGTTGCTGACGGCCGTGCCGTTCAGCCCGGTCGGTGGGCCGCGGGTATTGGCTGCCAGTGCCGCCGACGCTTTTGAGTTGCTCAATAGCCTGCCGGGTTATCTGCAGATCGAAGGCCTGTCGAGCGCCCATATCAACTTTACCGATGCCCTCGCCGATCAAGCCATGGCCCAACACCCCGGCTGGTTGCAACGCTTGGGTTGCCAGTTTCATTGGCAGAACCGAGGCTACCGCGACTTCCAGGATTTCCTCGACGCGCTGAGTTCACGCAAGCGCAAACAGATGCGCAAAGAACGTGAACAAGTGGCAGGGCAGGGTATCGAGTTCGAGTGGTTGCAAGGCCATGAGCTGAGCGAAGCCCAGTGGGATTTTGTCTACGCCTGCTACGCCAACACCTACGCGGTGCGTCGGCAATCGCCCTACCTGACCCGCGCATTTTTCAGCCTGCTGGCTGAGCGCATGCCCGCAGCCATCCGCGTAGTCTTGGCCAAACAAGGCACGCGCCCGGTGGCCATGGCCTTCAGCCTGCTTGGCGGCGACAGCTTCTATGGCCGCTACTGGGGCTGCCTGGCTGAATTCGACCGCCTGCATTTCGAAACCTGTTTCTACCAAGGCATGGATTACGCCATCGCCCACGGCTTACAGCGCTTCGATGCAGGTGCCCAGGGGGAGCACAAATTGATTCGCGGGTTTGAGCCGGTGATTACGCGGTCATGGCACTACTTGCGCCACCCGGGGTTGAAGAGTGCCGTGGAGGATTTTCTTGAGCGAGAGCGGGTGGGGGTTCTGGCGTATGCCGAAGAGGCGAGGGCGGCCCTGCCTTATCGGCACTCTGACGGCACGTGAAACACCCTGTAGGAGCGAGCAAGCTCGCTCCTACAGGGATTGGGTCAAGCTGTTTTTTCTGCACCCAACCATCGGTACGTAATGCCGCCGATCACCGCGCCGAGGATCGGCGCGAGCCAGAACAGCCACAGTTGCTGCAGCGCCCAGCCGCCGACAATCAACGCAGGCCCTGTGCTGCGGGCCGGGTTGACCGAGGTGTTGGTCACCGGGATGGAGATCAGGTGGATCAGCGTCAGCCCCAGGCCAATGGCGATGGGCGCGAAGCCTGCCGGGGCTCGACGGTCGGTGGCGCCAAGGATGATCAGCACGAACATCGCCGTCATCACCAGCTCACAGACAAAGCCTGCCGCCATTGAATAACCTCCGGGTGAATGCTCGCCATAACCATTGCTTGCCAGCCCGGACGCTAGCTCGAACCCAGGCTTGCCGCTGGCGATGAAGTACAGCAGTGCGGCGGCGATGGCGCCACCGATCACTTGCGACACGATGTAGGCCGGCAACTCCCTGGCCGGGAATCTACCGCCCACCACCAACCCCACCGAGACGGCCGGGTTAAGGTGGCAGCCGCTGATATGCCCGATGGCAAATGCCATGGTCAGCACCGTGAGCCCAAAAGCCAGGGACACCCCGAGCAGGCCGATGCCAACGTTGGGGAACGCTGCGGCCAATACCGCACTCCCGCAGCCACCCAACACCAGCCAAAACGTACCCAGTCCTTCCGTTACGGAACGTTTGAACAGTGACATGAACACTTCCTTAGATTGCTCTATCTGATTAACGGTCTGTGTGGCTTCCCTGCCGCCTTAAATCAGGGCCCTCCTGGGGCCTGATTGCAGTACAGCAGGATTGTGTCGCAAGACCAGCCAGATAGAGAAAGCTGTCAGAATTGTTCGGAATTGAGCGGGGCTTTACCCAGCGAAATCAGTCTATGCCGACAAAACCCCCGGTCTGATGCTGCCATAACCGCGAATAAAGCCCGCCGTATGCCAGCAACTCGGAATGGCTGCCGCTCTCGGCAATCTGGCCTTTTTCCAGCACCACCAGGCGGTCCATTCGTGCGATGGTCGACAACCGGTGTGCAATTGCGATCACCGTCTTGCCCTGCATCAAGGTTTCCAGGCTCTCCTGGATCGCCGCTTCTACTTCCGAGTCCAGCGCGGAGGTGGCTTCGTCCATGATCAGGATCGGCGCGTCCTTGAGCAGCACGCGGGCGATAGCGATACGCTGGCGTTGCCCGCCGGAGAGTTTCACCCCGCGTTCACCCACATGGGCATCCAGCCCGGTGCGGCCCTCGGAATCCGACAGCAGCGGGATGAACTCATCGGCGCGGGCCTTGTGCACCGCCGCCCAGAGTTCTTCGTCAGTTGCGTCGGGCTTGCCATACAGCAGGTTGTCGCGGATCGAGCGGTGCAGCAACGAGGTGTCTTGGGTGATCATGCCGATCTGCGCGCGCAGGCTTTCCTGGGCCACTTCGGCGATGTCCTGGCCGTCGATGAGGATGCGCCCGCCCTGCAGGTCGTACAGGCGCAGCAGCAGGTTGACCAGCGTCGATTTGCCCGCGCCGGATGGGCCGATCAAGCCGATCTTTTCCCCGGCCTTGATCTCAAGGTTGAGGCCGCCAATGATTCCGCTCTTCTTGCCGTAGTGGAAGTCCACTTGCTCAAAGCGTACCTGGCCGTGGGGCACCGTCAGGCGCGGAGCGTTTTCACGATCGACCACGGCCAGTGGCTGGGCGATGGTCTTCAGGCCGTCCTGCACGATACCGATGTTTTCGAAGATGCCGTTGACCACCCACATGATCCAGCCGGACATGTTGACGATGCGGATCACTAGGCCTGTGGCCAGGGCAATCGCGCCCACGGAAATCAGCGACTGTGTCCACAGCCACAGGGCCAGGCCGGTGGTGGTGACGATCAGTAGGCCGTTCAGAATACAGATTACGGTGTCCATGCTGGTGAGCACGCGGGCGGCCAGTTGGGTTTTTTCGGTCTGCTCGATGATCGCTTGCTTGGCGTATTCCTGTTCATTCTGGGTATGGGCGAACAGCTTCAAGGTGGTGATATTGGTATAGCCGTCAACAATTCGGCCCATCAACTTGGAGCGCGCCTCCGAGGAGACCACCGAGCGTTCTTTCACGCGAGGCACGAAGTAACGCAGGGCCAGGCTGTAGCAAACGATCCAGGTGATCAGCGGAATCATCAGCCGCCAGTCGGCCTCGGCAAACAACACCAGGGCACTGATGGCGTAGATCGACACGTGCCAGATAGCTTCTGCGGTCGCCACCGCCGAGTCACGCAAGGAGTTGCCGGTTTGCATGATCCGCTGGGCGATGCGCCCGGCAAAGTCGTTCTGGAAGAAATTCAGGCTCTGCTTGAGCACGTAGCTGTGGTTCTGCCAGCGAATCAGGCTGGTCATGCCGGGGTTGATGGTCTGGTGCACCAGCAAGTCATGCAGGCCGTTGAAGAGCGGGCGCAACAACAGGGCCACCACGGCCATCCAGATCAGCTCGGCGCTGTGGATCTGGAAGAAATTCGCCGGTGGCGTGCCCTGGGCCAGGTCGATGATGCGGCTCAAGTAGCTGAACAACGCGACTTCGATCAGGGCGCCGACCAGTCCCACTACCAAGAGCGCGGCGAAGCACGGCCACACCTGGCGCAGGTAATAGAGATAGAAGGGCAGGACTTTTTCGGGAGGGGCCGCGCTGGGGGCGTCGCGGAAAATATCGATCAGCTGTTCAAAACGACGATAGAGCATTAGGTTTGACGCCCGCCGGGCGGGCTCTCCTTTCAAAGGTGCACGGTGCCGTGCGGGCACCGTGCAAAGCTGCCTGCGGACCTCAGTCGATGCGCTTGGCCGACTTGATGATCACAGGATCGATAGGCACGTTCTGCATGCCTTGCTTGGTGGTGGTCTGGGAGTTGACGATGATGTCGACCACATCCATGCCCTTGACCACTTTGGCGAACACGGCATAACCGGCATCGCGGCCCGGGTCGAGGAAGGCATTGTCAGCCACGTTGATGAAGAATTGGCTGGTGGCCGAGTTCGGGTCATTGGTGCGAGCCATGGACAAGGTGCCACGCACGTTATGCAGGCCATTGCTGGCTTCGTTCTTGATCGGTGCTTCGGTCGGCTTTTGTGACATTTGCTGGGTGAACCCGCCGCCCTGGACCATGAAGCCCGGGATCACGCGGTGAAAGATCGTATTGGTGTAGAAGCCCTTGTCGACATAGGCCAGGAAGTTCTTGGTGCTGATCGGCGCCTTGACCGGGTCCAGTTCGATTTCAATCTGGCCGTTGGTGGTGTCGAGCAAAACATGTGGCGCCTTGGCCGGCTCAGCTGCCATCAGGTTGGCAGCAAACAAGGCGGAACCGGCAAAGAAGGCGATTTTTTTCAGCATGGGTCAGTGGTCCTGGGTAGTGGTTTCGACGGTCTTTAGAAAGTCGAGCAAGGTCGCGTTAAAGACCTCGGGTTGATCCAAGGGCGTGGCATGGCGGGAATCTTCGATGACCACCAGCCGCGCATCGGGCAGCAGTTTTACATAGATTTCTTTCTGCGCCACGGGGGTGTAGTCATGGTCGGCGCTGATGACCAGGGTTGGACAGGTAATTCTCGACAGTTGTTCCTGCACGCCCCAGCCCACAATGGCGTCGAAGCTGGCGAGATAAGCACGTTTGTCGTTTCTTGCCCAGCGCTCGGCCATCTTGCGGCGCAGGTCGGCCTGCTCAGGTTTGGGGAACAGCCGATCGCCCAGGGCCTTGCCGATGGTGCCCAGGCTGAGCACACGGGCCAGGGTCCAGCGTTTGGCCCACTGCCAATAGTCATCGGCACTGCGCACCTTGACCTCAGGCGTGCTGTTGACGATGCACAGGCTCTTGACCCGCCGGGGTTCATCCACCGCCAGTTGGAAGGCGATCATGCCGCCCATGGATAAACCCACCACGTGGGCCGCTGGCAGGTCGAGGTGTTCGATCAGCGCGATCAGGTCGAAGGTAAACCCCTTGATGCTGTAGCGCTCCCGGGGTTTGTCCGAGCGACCGTGGCCGCGCACGTCAACCACGATCAGGTGGTAGTGTCGGGCGAGTACCGGTACTTGCAGTTCCCAATCCTGGCTGCTGGAGCCCAGTCCGTGGATCAGGATCAGCGGGTTGCCATGGCCATATCCTTCGTAATGCAGGCTGCAGCCTTCATGGTCGAACCAGGCCATGGATGAACTCCGTTTCAGGCTTGTTGGGGAGCGGCGAAGGGCGCGTCCAGGGGAGCGGTGTCAAAGGTGCGCAGCAATTCCACGAGGATCTGCGTGGCGGGCCCCAAGGGTTTGTCTTTGTTGGAGTACAGGTAAAACGTCGGGTTGCGACTGCCACCTTTTTCCAGGGGAAGCTGCTTGAGCACGCCCTCCTTGAGTTCGCGCTCGATCATGTGCCGGGGCAGCCAGGCAAAGCCCAGGCCGCTGGCGACGAAGGTGGCCGCGGTAGCGAGGCTGCCGACGGTCCAGCGCTGTTCGGCGCCGAGCCAGCCGACGTCGCGCGGTTGTTGGCGGCCGGAGTCACGGATCACCACCTGCATCTGGCTCTCCAGGTCGTGGAAACTCAACTCACGGTTGAGGCGATGCAGCGAGTGATCGGGGTGGGCCACGGCGACGAACTCCACATCGCTCATTTCCGTGCCCAGGTAGCCCGGGATGATAAAACCGCAAATGGCCAGGTCCGCCATGCCGTCGAGCAGCAACTCTTCGACGCCGGACAGTACTTCTTCGCGCAGGCGCACCCGGCAGCCACGGCTTTGCGGCATAAAGGCGGTTAATGCGCGAACGAGACGTGCGCTGGGGTAGGCGGCGTCCACCACCAAGCGCACTTCGGCTTCCCAGCCCTGTTCCATATGATGAGCGAGGTCTTCCAGCTGGCTGGCGTTTTTCACCAGTTGGCGGGATCGGCGCAGCAGCACCTCACCGGCCTCGGTCAGCACCGCCTTGCGCCCGTCGATACGCAGCAAGGGGACGCCGAGTTGGTCCTGCATGCGCGCCACGGTGTAGCTCACTGAAGATTGCGAACGATGCAGCGCTTCGGCGGCTTGGGCAAAGCCGCCATGGTCGACCACGGCTTGCAAGGTGCGCCATTGATCGAGGGTAACGCGGGGCGCTTTCAAGATGAGCTCCTCTTGTCCTAAGCTGGCGGTCCTTATTGGAGACTGCCGAATGAGAAAATTGTGTTGTGTGTTGCTGGCGCTGCTGCCGATGAGCGCGTTTGCCTATCCTATCGACGTGACGAAAAAGATCGATGGCGTGAGCATTGATTACACCGCCTCCGATGTGGACGGCGACATCAGTTCGATCCAGCTGAACAACTACGGCGCCCAGGACGCGGTGTGCAAGGTCACCTTTACCAACGGCCCGGAATCGCCACGCCGTCGTACCGTGACCGTGCCTGCTGGCAAAAGCACTAACACCACGGTCAAGTTCAACCGCGCCATCATCAAGATGCGTATTGCCCTGGACTGCGCGCCAAAATAAAGCAACAGCGGAGCGTGCTCACAGGAATACTCCGCTTATAAACAAATTTCTAGATGGGTTGTAGCAGTTTTTTGCGCTTTTTTATCGAATAGGCCCTGGTTAACCTTCTCTCCATCGACTTACAGCAATTACCGATGGAGCCTACGAAGCCATGTCCAATGTCCTGATCATCGAAAGCAGTGCGCGCCAGCAGGATTCCATTTCCCGCCAGCTCACCCAACAGTTCATCAGCCAATGGCAAGTCGCCCATCCGGCAGACCGCATCACCGTGCGCGACGTAGCGCTCAATCCGGTACCCCATCTGGATGCCAACCTGCTGGGTGGCTGGATGAAACCGGCGGAGCAGCGTAACGACGACGAACAGGTGTCCCTGGACCGCTCCAACGAGTTAACTGACGAACTGCTGGCCGCCGACGTGTTGGTGATGGCCGCGCCGATGTACAACTTCGCCATTCCGAGCACCCTTAAAGCCTGGCTGGATCACGTGTTGCGGGCCGGTGTGACCTTTAAATACACCGCCACCGGGCCCCAGGGTCTGTTGACCGGCAAGCGCGCTATCGTGCTCACCGCACGCGGTGGTATCCACACTGGCGCCACCTCGGATCACCAGGAACCGTACCTGCGCCAGGTCATGGCATTTATCGGCATTCATGACGTTACCTTCATTCACGCCGAAGGCGTCAACCTGGGCGGCGACTTCCAGGAGAAGGGCGTCAATCATGCCAAGGCGCAACTGGCCCAGGTCGCCTGAGGCGTTAATCGTCAGATAATCCCGTGCTGCTTATATAGCGCCACGCAAACCCTTCAAGTACGCGTATCGAACCTCCCTTTGCACTTTTGCTCCTGAGTGCTCCCGCCCGACTGCCGCTTTAGCGAGGTCGGGTTTTTTTTCCGCCGAGTTTCTTCAAAAACCAAAAAGCTTTAATGTCGCGCCCATTCGAAACGAGGCGCGCATGGGCTATCTACTGGTTGTCACCCTGATTCAGGCATTTTCCTTCAGCTTGATTGGCGAATACCTCGCCGGTCACGTCGACAGCTACTTTGCGGTGCTGGTGCGCGTGGTGCTGGCCGGGCTGATCTTTATCCCGCTGACGCGCTGGCGCTCGGTGGAGCCCGCGTTCATGCGCGGCATGTTGGTGATCGGTGCATTGCAGTTCGGCGTGACCTACGTATGCTTGTACCTGAGCTTTCGCGTGCTGACGGTGCCGGAAGTGCTGCTGTTCACCATCCTCACGCCGCTGCATGTGACCCTGATCGAGGACGCGCTTAATCGCCGCTTCAATCCCTGGGCGCTGG
Organism: Pseudomonas sp. KT_2_4; assembly: GCF_041410225.1. NCBI lineage: Bacteria > Pseudomonadati > Pseudomonadota > Gammaproteobacteria > Pseudomonadales > Pseudomonadaceae > Pseudomonas > Pseudomonas sp. KT_2_4. The sequence goes on along the minus strand of NZ_CP166962.1, from coordinate 2,117,756 downwards.
TGGCGGCCCTGGTGGCGGTGGGCGGTGCGGCGGTGATTCGTTTCGATCAGATCACCCCGCATTTCCTGATGGGGTTCTTGCTGCTGCAATTGGCCAATTTCACCTACGCCGCCGGGCAAGTCATGTACAAGCACCTGGTGGCGCGTTATCCCAGTGACCAGCCGCACTTCCGGCGTTTCGGTTATTTCTACCTGGGCGCCTTGATGGTGGTGTTGCCGGCGTTCCTGCTGTTCGCCAAGGCTGACTTCCTGCCGCAAGCGCCGCTGCAATGGGGCGTGCTGGTGTTCCTCGGAGTGGTCAGTACCGCGCTGGGCATGTACTGGTGGAACAAGGGCGCCTGCCTGGTCAATGGCGGCACCCTGGCGGTGATGAACAACCTGCATGTGCCGGTGGGGTTGCTGCTGAACCTGCTGATCTGGAACCAGCACGAACCGCTGGGTCGTTTGGCCCTGGGCGGTCTGGTGATTCTGGGGGCGGTGTGGATCAGCCGGCTGGGTGTGCGTCGGGCGGTGCCGTCTCCATCGTGATCACCACTTTGCCTTTGGCACGGCCTTGTTCGACGTAGTCCAGGGCCGCGGCTGTGGATTCGAAAGGGAAGGTTCGGTCGATGACCGGCCGGATAATCCCCGACTCGACCAGCGTGGTGATTTCATCCAGTTGCGCGCCACTGGCCCGCATGAAGACAAAGTCATAGCTCACGCCTTGCTTGCGCGCTTTCCTGCGGATACTGCTGCTCAACACACCCATGACCAGGCCCAATAACCAGGGCAGGTTCTGGGCGCGGGCGAAGGCGGGCGTCGGTGGGCCGGAGATGGAGATGAGCTGACCGCCGGGCTTGAGAATCTTCAGTGACTTGGCCAGCGCATCTGGGCCCAGGCTGTTCAGCACCACATCGTAATCCCGCAGCACGGTCTCGAAGGCTTGCTGTTTGTAGTCGACCACCACATCTGCGCCCAACGCTTTGACCCACTCCACATTGGCGGTGCTGGTGGTGGTCGCGACAAAAGCGCCCAAATGCTTGGCCAACTGGATGGCGATACTGCCCACCCCGCCTGAGCCCGCATGAATGAACACTTTCTGGCCTTTCTTCAGCTTCGCGGTTTCCACCAGCACCTGCCACGCCGTGAGCGCGACCAGGGGCAGGGCCGCGGCTTGCTCCATGGTGATGTTGTCGGGTTTGCGCGCCAGTGCGTCTTCGTGCACGGCAATCCGCTCGGCGAAGGTGCCGATACGTTGCTGGGGCGGGCGAGCGTAGACTTCGTCCCCCGGCTTGAAGCGTCGTACCGCCGCGCCGACGCTGAGCACCACGCCGGCTAGGTCATTGCCCAGTGTCAACGGCAACGCATAGGGCAGGATCAGTTTGAATTCGCCCTTGGCGATCTTTGCATCCAGCACATTGACGCTGCTGGCCCGCACCTGAACCAGCACGTCATGCTCACCCACAACAGGCGCGGGGGCCTCGGTGAGGCGGCCGGGCTGCTTGCCGTACCGTTCGATGGAAAATGCCTTCATGGTTCAACGCTCGTTGCTTCGGTGAGAAGGGGCAGGCGCGCAGCACGCCTGCTACCGGTTGTTCAGGCGTTGGCCAGGTAACGCTCGGCAACCTGGGACTGCTTGATCTGTGCCAGCAAGCCTTGCCGCGCAGCCTGCAACGCGTCCCAACGGGCGCCGTCCTGCAACGGCGGAATGGTCACCGGCTCGCGGCGATCAAAACCCACCAACGCCGCGTCCACCAGATCGCCCACTTCCATCACGTCCGTGAGGGTGTTGATGTCAATGCCCGCCCGCTCCCAGATCTCGGTACGCGTGGCGGCGGGCAGCACGGCTTGCACGTACACGCCTTTGGGCGCCAGCTCCAGGCTCATGCCCTGGGACAGGAACAGCACGAACGCCTTGGTCGCGCCGTACACCGTCATGCCGAATTCCGGGGCCAGGCCCACTACCGAGCCAATGTTGATGATAGCGCCGTTGCCCGCTGCCGCCAGGCGCGGGGCGATGGCACTGGCCAGGCGCACCAGTGCAGTGGTGTTGAGGGCGACCAACTGCGCGACGCTGTCGGTGGACTGTTCGATAAAACCGCCAGACTGCGCGGCGCCGGCATTGTTGACCAGGGTGCCAATGTTGGCGTCCTCGCGCAGGCGCGCTTCAACTGCTGCCAGGTCAGCGGTCTGGGTCAGGTCGGCGGGGAGGATATCAATGCTGACGGCATGCTGTTCGCGCAGTCGGGCAGCGAGCGCTTCCAGGCGCGTGATGTCACGGGCGACCAGTACGAGGTCGTGGCCGCGTGCGGCAAAGCGTTCGGCGTAGGCGGCGCCAATGCCGGTCGAAGCGCCAGTGATCAGAACGGTGTTGGAAGTACTCATGGTGTGATGCTCTGTGAGTGCGAGGAGGTTTTATGATGTCGATCATAATCAAAGCTGTCAACGGTTTTGATTATGATCGACATCATAGTAATATGCCTATCTCGCACGCTGTCAGGACCACAGACATGAAGATCACCAAGGCGCAGTCACAGAGCAATCGGGCCCATATCGTCGCGACAGCTTCCGAGTTGTTTCGCGAGCGGGGTTTCGATGGGGTGGGCGTGGCCGAGTTGATGGCTGCGGCCGGTTTTACCCAAGGCGGCTTTTACAAGCACTTCGGTTCCAAGGCGGACTTGATGGCGGAAGCAGCCGCTAACAGCCTGGCGCAGTCACTGGCCGACAGCGCGGAGAGGGAGGTGGAGCAGTTTTTCGAGGTTTACCTGTCCAGGCAGCACCGCGACCATCGCGGCGGCGGATGCACATTGGCGGCGTTGTGTGCCGATGCCGCCCGTCAGTCGGACACGCTGAAGGCGACCTTTGCCGAGGGTTTGGAAAATACCCTGCAGGCCCTGGAGGCAAAGTACAACGCGGCTCATGACGGGCCAAAAGAAGACGTGCGGGCGAAAATGCTCGACAGCATGGCCCATGCCATCGGCGCAATCATGTTGTCGCGGGCGTGCCCGGATGATTCCGCCCTGGCCGATGAAGTGCTTGAGGTGTGCCGCAAGGAGATTACGGCATCACTGCCGTAATCCCGCGTGCATCACCTCATGCCGTTTCGGCCACGGGTACCTGAGTGGCCCCGGCCAATGCAGGCAGCACGCCGGCCCGCAGGTCGTTGCCGCTCGGCTGTTGATACAGGCTCAGCCCGAACTCCGGCAACACTGCCAATAGATAATCGAAGATATCGCCCTGGATCCGCTCGTAATCGCCCCACGCCGTGGTGCGGGTAAAGCAGTAGATCTCCAGCGGCACGCCCTGGGCGGTGGTTTGCATCTGGCGCACCATGCAGGTCATGTTCGGCTGGATGTCCGGGTGGCTTTGCAGGTACGCCAGGGCGTAGGCGCGGAAGGTGCCGAGGTTGGTCATGCGCCGACGGTTGGCCGACAGTTGCGCGCTGTGGCCCTGGGCCTCGTTCCAGGCCTTGAGTTCGGCCTGTTTGCGGCTGATGTAGCCGCTGAGCAAGTGCACCTGGGTCATGCGCACTTCTTCCTCATCGTTCAGGAAGCGTACGCCGCTGGCGTCGATGTACAGGCTGCGCTTGATACGGCGCCCACCGGAGGCCTGCATGCCACGCCAGTTCTTGAACGACTCGGACATCAGGCGCCAGGTGGGGATGGAGACGATGGTCTTGTCGAAGTTCTGCACCTTCACCGTGTGCAGCGTGATATCCACCACATCGCCATCGGCCCCGACCTGGGGCATTTCGATCCAGTCACCGACGCGCAGCATGTCGTTGCTGGTCAATTGCACACTGGCGACGAACGACAGCAGGGTGTCCTTGTACACCAACAGAATCACCGCCGACATCGCACCCAGGCCTGAGAGCAGCAACAGTGGCGAGCGGTCGATCAGGGTGGCGACGATGATGATCGCGCCGAACACGAACAGCACCATTTTCGCCAATTGCACATAGCCCTTGATCGAGCGGGTGCGTGCGTGTTCGGTGCGTGCGTAGATATCCAGCAGCGCGTTGAGCAGGGCACTCATGGCCAAAACCATGAACAGAATGCTGATCGCCAGGGCGACGTTGCCGATGAACAGGATGGCGGTCTTGCTCAGGTCCGGCACCAGGTACAGACCGAACTGGACCACCAGCGACGGCGTCATTTGCGCCAGGCGATGGAAGACTTTGTTATGCCGCAGGTCGTTCAGCCAGTGCAGGGCCGGCTGCCGGCCGAGCAATTTGACCGCGTGCAGGATGAGGTAACGGGCGACCCGTCCCACCACCAATGCCACCACCAGCAACACCAGCAAGCCGAGGCTGGAATGCAGGACCGGGTGTTCATCTAGGGCGCCCCAAAGGTCTTGGACGTTGAGCCAGAGCTGTTTGATATCCATGCGTGAACCGATTCTTCTGTAAGACAACACGGGGCGATTAGAGCATTTAAGTGCAACAAAGTTGACGCTCTGGACAAAATCGCTGACAAAAAAGCAGCTGATTAGCCCCGTTCGCGTAAAGAAACTCGGTTTGGGCGCCCGAAACCGGTAACCTATGCAGCTGATATTTGTATTTCTTCGAGGTAGCACCCGTGTTTTCCCAATTCGCCCTGCACGAACGCCTGCTTAAAGCCGTGGCCGAGCTTAAATTTGTCGAGCCTACGCCTGTGCAAGCAGCGGCCATCCCGCTCGCGCTGCAAGGGCGTGACCTGCGGGTGACGGCGCAAACCGGCAGCGGCAAGACCGCCGCTTTCGTCCTGCCGGTACTTAACCGCCTGATCGGCCCGGCCAAGGTGCGCGTCAGCATCAAGACCCTGATCCTGCTGCCGACCCGCGAGCTGGCCCAGCAAACCCTGAAGGAAGTCGAACGCTTTTCGCAGTTCACCTTCATCAAGTCCGGCATCATCACCGGTGGCGAAGACTTCAAGGTCCAGGCCGCGATGCTGCGCAAGGTGCCGGACATCCTGATCGGCACCCCAGGGCGCATGATCGAGCAACTCAACGCTGGCAACCTTGATCTCAAGGAAGTCGAAGTGCTGGTGCTCGACGAAGCCGACCGCATGCTCGACATGGGCTTTGCCGATGATGTGCAACGTCTGGTCGGCGAGTGCGTCAACCGCCAGCAGACCATGCTGTTCTCCGCCACCACCGGTGGTTCGACCCTGCGCGACATGGTCGCCAAGGTGCTGAACAACCCTGAGCACTTGCAGGTCAACAACGTCAGCGACCTGAACGCCACCACGCGTCAGCAGATCGTTACCGCTGACCATAACGTGCATAAAGAACAGATCCTGAACTGGTTGCTGGCCAACGAGACCTACCAGAAGGCCATCGTGTTCACCAACACCCGTGCCGCCGCCGACCGTATCTACGGGCGCCTGGTTGCGCAGGAATACAAGGCGTTCGTGCTGCACGGCGAGAAAGACCAGAAGGACCGCAAGCTGGCCATCGACCGTCTCAAGGCGGGCGGCGTGAAGATCCTGGTGGCCACCGACGTTGCCGCGCGCGGCCTCGACGTGGACGGCCTGGACCTGGTGATCAACTTCGACATGCCCCGCAGCGGCGACGAATACGTGCACCGCATCGGCCGTACCGGACGGGCCGGCAACGATGGCCTGGCCATCTCGCTGATCTGCCACGGCGACTGGAACCTGATGTCGAGCATCGAACGCTACCTGAAGCAGTCGTTCGAGCGCCGCACCATCAAGGAAGTCAAAGGCACGTACACCGGGCCGAAGAAGGTCAAGGCGTCGGGCAAGGCCGTTGGCGTGAAGAAGAAAAAGACCGACGCCAAGGGCGACAAGAAAAAAACCGCCGCCAAGTCACCGACCAAGCGCAAGATCGCCAACCGGCCGAAGACCGACAACCTGTCGCTCGTCAGCAAGGACGGCATGGCCCCGCTCAAGCGCCGCAAGCCAGAAGCTCCGGCTGCCGAATAAGCAGGCGGGCCTAAAAAAACCGGACGATGTCCGGTTTTTTTTCGCCATCAGCGTCGCGCTGTGCTCAACGCTTCCCCGCAGCTTCTCTGAGCTCCTTGAGCCGCGCATCGATCAACTGGCACTTGTCGGGAAACTCGGCGCTTTCGGTATCCAGGTCCATCTTCTGTAACTGGTCATTCATCTCCTTGGCCTTGGTCGGGTTCTGCTCGGTGAGCTTGGTCACTTCCTTGGCCAGTTCCTCCCGCTTGGTCGTGGCCTCCTCGGGCGTGCAGCCCCAGGCGGGCAGGGCGCTTATCAGCGTGGCGGCGAGAGTCAGCTTCATCAAGGTTTTCATGGTCGGACTTCCTTGGCAGTGATGTGCAGTTGAGGTGGCAAACCTCTGCAAAGTTCAGAGAAATGACGCCCGTCCGTTTGGTTGAACGGCCCGTGCCGGAACGTGTCACTCCCTAAGACGGGCTAACTCCATCGGCCTGCAGGAGGAATCAGGATGACGACTTACAATTGGGATCTGATCGAACGTCTGCTGCATGAAGTGCAGAACGGCGAGGGCAGCTTTGCCCCGCGCAAATACGCCGAACAGGAAGCGGCCGAGAAGGCGACGGCCGGCGAGGACACTGGCAACCTGGACGCGCTGAAGAAGACCGCTGCCGACTACGAGGCGCTGCTGTTCAAGCGTGGCTTTATTGAGTCGCGGCCTGAGGAAGAGGGCGGCAATGGCGAGAACTTCATCCTGACGGCGCTGGGGGCGCAATTGCTGGCGCTGATCGACAGTTCGATTCCGGGCAATGATCATCCGCGTCAGGTGTTGGATGAACAAGCGGATGCGCTTGATCCGGCAACGTTCGCGGAAGTGGCCTCAAAAGCCCAGATCGCCTGATCCTCTTATGCCCCCGGCGCCCCTGAGGGTGCCGGGTGAACCTGTCGAATCGGTAATCTGCCGCTAAGGTTGCTGACAGCCGGCGACTCCTAATCTGCTGCCATTCAACTCACGGACTTGAATCGGCATGCACTCCACAACCTCCAGACGCACATTCGTCAAAGGCCTGGCCGCAGGCGGCCTGTTGGGCGGGCTCGGGCTTTGGCGCCCCCCTGTGTGGGCACTGATCAGCCCCGGCCAGCCCACGGTGCTCGCCGGCAGCGAGTTTGACCTGTTTATTGACCAGACCCCGGTCAACCTGACAGGCCAACCGCGCACCGCGTTGACCGTCAACGGCAGCCTGCCCGGCCCGCTCTTACGCTGGCGGGAGGGCGACACCGTGACCCTGCGCGTGAAAAACCGCCTTGGCGAGCCCACTTCGATCCACTGGCACGGCATCCTGTTGCCATCGACCATGGACGGCGTGCCCGGCCTGAGCTTCAAGGGCATCGAACCGGGCGGCCTTTACGTTTACCAGTTCAAGGTCAAGCAGCACGGCACCTACTGGTACCACAGCCATTCCGGGCTTCAGGAGCAGCAGGGCGTGTACGGTCCGCTGGTTATCGATCCCAAGGAACCCGAGCCTTATAGCTACCAGCGCGATTACGTGGTGATGCTGTCGGACTGGACCGACGAAGACCCCGTCGCCCTGATGAAAACCCTCAAGAAGCAGTCCGATTACTACAACCTGCACAAACCCACCCTGGGCGATTTTATCCGGGATGTGGGCAAGCAGGGCTGGTCGGCCACGGCTGCCGACCGGCTGATGTGGGCGCAAATGAAGATGAACCCCACCGACCTTGCGGACGTCAGCGGCGAGACCTACACCTACTTGCTCAACGGCCAGCCGCCTGGACAGAACTGGACCGGAATGTTCAAGGCGGGGGAAACGATTCGCCTGCGTTTTATCAATGGCTCGGCGATGACCTATTTTGATGTGCGCATTCCAGGGTTGAAAATGACCGTCATCGCCGCGGATGGTCAGCCGGTAAAGCCGGTAAGTGTCGACGAGTTCCGTATCGCCGTGGCGGAAACCTACGACGTGCTGGTCGAGCCTGTGGCAGAGGCTTACACCCTGTTTGCTCAGTCCATGGACCGCACAGGCTATGCCCGTGGCACCCTCGCCCGGCAGATGGGAGCGACCGCCTCAGTTCCACTGCTTGATCCGCGCCCGTGGCTGACCATGGAGGACATGGGCATGGGCGGCATGGACCACGGTGCCATGGCCGATATGCCGGGCATGGAAGGCATGGATCACAGTGCCATGGGCGCGATGGCCATGCAGAAACACCCCGCCAGCGAGCAGAACAACGCGCTGGTAGACATGCAGGCGATGAACCCGGTGCCCAAGCTGGACGACCCTGGAATCGGCCTGCGCCACAATGGCCGCCGGGTGCTCACCTATGCCGACCTGCGCAGTACCTTCGAAGACCCCGATGGCCGCGACCCCTCCCGCACCGTCGAATTGCATCTCACCGGGCATATGGAAAAGTTCGCCTGGTCGTTCAATGGCGTGAAGTTTTCCGATGCCGAGCCCTTGCAACTGACTTATGGCGAGCGCGTGCGGGTGGTGCTGGTCAACGACACCATGATGGCCCACCCGATTCACCTGCATGGCTTATGGAGCGACCTGGAGGACGAAAACGGCCAGTTCCTGGTGCGCAAACACACCATCGACATGCCACCGGGCTCCCGTCGCAGTTACCGCGTCACCGCCGATGCCTTGGGGCGCTGGGCCTATCACTGCCACCTGCTGTACCACATGGAAATGGGCATGTTCCGCGAGGTGCGCGTGCATGAATAAGGAAGCGAGCATGAACCGTTGCGTCTCGTCCCTTTGCATCGCTTTCGCCACGCTGGGGTTCGCCCCATGGGCGTTGGCGGCCGAGGATGAACTTCAGGGCATGAGCCCGGCGACGCCAGCGCTGGCGCAAAGCCGTACGCCGATTCCGGCGCTGACCGACGCAGACCGTGCAGCGGTCTACAACGCGCCGGGAGGGCATCAGGTGCACGACAGCGGCGTCAACTCGATGCTACTGGTCAACCAGTTGGAATGGCAGGGTGGCGACGGCAACGCGCAGACTTGGGACATCAAGGGTTGGGTCGGCGGTGACATCGACCGGTTGTGGCTACGCAGTGAAGGCGAACGCAGCGCCGGCCGCACTGAAAGCGCCGAAGCCCAAGCGTTATGGGGGCACGCAATCAGCCCGTGGTGGGATGTGGTCGGCGGCGTGCGCCAGGACTTCAAGCCCGGTGCCAGCCAGAGCTGGGCGGCCTTTGGCCTACAAGGCATGGCGCTCTACAACTTCGAGGCCGAAGCCACGTTGTTTGTCGGCGAATCGGGGCATACCGCCGCACGCCTTGAGGGTGACTACGACATTCTGCTCACCAATCGCCTGATCCTGCAGCCGACCGCCGAACTCAACTTCTATGCGCAGAACGATCCGCAACGCGGCGTTGGTTCGGGCTTGGCGGAAAGTGAACTGGGCCTGCGCTTGCGCTACGAAGTTCGCCGCGAGTTTGCGCCTTATGTCGGTCTCAGCTGGAACCGCACTTATGGCCAGACCGCGCAATACGCACGGGACGAAGACGAAGACATCAATCAACTGCGCTGGGTCGTCGGCGTGCGCTTGTGGTTCTGACGGGTTTCCCTTTTTATTATTCGCCGCCTGGCGCGGCCTGGAGTCTTGCATGTCTATGTTGAAAACCACGCTGCTGGGTGCTGCGCTGTGGGTAGGTTTAAGTCTTAGCCTGCCCGCTTCGGCCCACCCCAAGCTGCTGTCATCCATTCCGGCGGCAGGCGCACAGGGCGCCGCTCCCGCAGTGATTGAATTGCATTTCTCAGAAAACCTGCTGACCCAGTTTTCCGGGGCCAAGTTGATCATGACCGACATGCCGGGCATGCCCAATTCGCCGATGCCGGTGAAGGCCAGCGTGTCGGCGAGCAGCGACCCCAAGGTGATGTTGATCAAGCCGGTCTCCGCACTTACCACCGGCAGCTATCGGGTGGATTGGCGTGCCGTGTCGTCCGATACACATCCGATCACCGGTAATGTGGTGTTCAGCGTGCAGCCATGAGTGAGCTGATCTCCATCGCATTGCGCTTCGCGCTCTATCTCGACCTGATGATGCTATTTGGATTGGGACTGTTCGGCCTTTATGGTCTGCACGCTGAGCAACGTAGATGGCTCAATCTAAGGGCATGGATGGGATTGACGGGCGGCTTGGGGCTGGCGTTTTCGGTGGCGTCGCTATTGGTCATGACCCAATCCATGAGCGGCGCCACTGATTGGCAGGCGCTATGGCCGCATGTGCAGATGATGCTGTGGCAGACCGACTTGGGGCTGACGTGGTGGGTGCGTATCGCGGCGCTGGTCCTGGCGGCACTGAGCACTCATCTGGCGCTGGCCACGCTGTCGGCTGGCGTGGCGTTGGCCACCCTGGTGTGGACAGGGCACGGCGTAATGCACGAAGGCGTGCAAGGTGTGTGGCATATCGTCAGCGACAGTGCACACCTGTTGGCAGCGGCGGGTTGGGTGGGGGCGTTGGCGGCATTCGGTTTGTTGTTGATGCCTGCGCCGTTGCCACAGGATGATCGAGTGCAGGTTCTGGCCAGCGCATTGGCAGGCTTTGAGCGCATTGGCGCGGGATTTGTCTTGGTGCTGATCGGCACTGGCGTTGCCAATTATCTGTTTGTTGTCGGGCCGAATCTGGGGGGCATCAACGGCGGAGTCTACGCGGTGCTGCTATGCCTGAAGCTGGGGTTGTTCGGCGTGATGCTGGCCTTGGCGGCGCTCAATCGCTTTCACCTGACGCCGCTTCTGCAACAATCTATCGCGGCGGGCGATTATAACGTGGCGATCCGTGCGTTACGGCGCAGCATGGCCCTGGAGTTTGGCGCTGTGGTGCTCATCCTTGGCCTGGTGGCCTGGCTGGGCACCTTGGCGCCTGACTAAGACTGTGCGCTTTTCAGGCATTTAAGCGTCTGGAAGTCGCTGCGGACCTTGTCGATTTTCTGGGTGAGTTTCACACGCTGCGCTGGGGAGCTTTGGGCCATCACGTCCACGAGCAAGCCGCGCGCGGCGGCTTCGGTCTGTGCGTAGGCGGCGCGGTATTGCGGGGTCCACAGGCTTTCGCGATCCACCAGCAGTTGCTGGATTTTCTGCGGGAAATCGGCATTGTGGCGTTGTTGCAGCGCCTCGATAAATTGCGCCTGCCAATGGGCGCGGTTGCCGATCCACGCTTGGTTTTGCGCGCCCAACTCGGCCGACCAGGCCGTGACGCGGTTTTGCTGGCCTGGGCTCAACGGGCCGATCCAGGCGTCCAGGCGCTTGCTCATACGCTCGGCGCGTTCCTTGATTTGTTGAGCCAGTGGTGGCTTGAGGTATTCGTCCTGGCGCTTGCGCAGGTCCTTGGCCAGAGCATCGCTCATGTCTTTGACCTGCTGATCGTCCAGGCCTTGCAGCAATTGCACAGCTGAGGGCGTGATTTCCCGAGCAATCTCGGCAATTGCCTGTTTGGCTTCGACAGTACGGGTTTGCAATGCGGCGTCGGTGACCTGGTTACTGTCGACCATCTGCTGCAGGCGGTCGAGCCAGTCCAGGTAGCCAGGCAATTGCGTGGTGCAGTGCCAGGCCAGGTGTTCCTTGAGGGTGTCGTTGAACCAGCTCTTTTGCCCGGCATTCATGTCCAGGTAGTCGTTGAGGGTCCAGGGGATGATCACGTCGAGGTTACGGTAGGCCAGGCCCACGCGATTGCAGCCGGCGAGCACCAGGCTCAGGGTCAGCAGTACCATCAGGAGTTTGAGCCGGCGCAACATGGGCAGGTCCTTGCATGGAGGGCGTTAATGCATGTGAACCTGCGCGGGGTGCGACAGTTCAGCCCATCAGTAAAACGACCGCGCGGCCTTCAAGGTCAACAGCCCATCACATTGCGAGTTGTGTCCGGAGTAGGCCGAGCAGTCACTGCCGCTGAGGCTGGAGCCGCTGTAGATCAGGTCCAGGTCAATGCCTTTCCAGGCCCGGGAAAACTGCACCGACCAATCGCTGAAACTGCTGATGGCGCCGTTCTCTACCGAGACCGGTGTGCCCAGTTGATGGGTGGTGTACTTCATGCTGACGCCGATGCCGAAAGGCTGGGTACCGCCCAGGTCGGCAAACAGGGTACTGTCCTGGCGGTCGGGGTCGTTGCTGAAGGACACGCCAAAGCGGTTGCCCAACAGGTTCAGCCCGCCGTAGAACTCCTGGCTGTCGAGGGGGCTGACCTTGGGGTAGCTGTAGTGGATCAAGCCGACTTCGTAGCCCAGGGTCTGGTCGAACGGACGCTTGAAGCCCATGTAGGAGTCGACTTCAAGGTTATTGGCTGACGACAGGCCCATGTTTGGGGAAAACTGGCCGAAATACAGGCCGCTGTCGTGGGTAAGGTCCAGGCCACCGTGGAACGAGTCGCTGCCAGGGGCGGTCGGCTTGACCAGGCCCTGGGCCATGGTGCGGCTGGGGGTGGTGCCTAATTTCAGGTCGAAGTCACCCAGTTCACGCTGGAAGATATGCGCTTGGGCCAAAGGGCTGGCGACCAGGAGGCTGACCACGAAAATACAGCGTTTAAGCATGCTTCACTCCATGAAAAGCGAGGAGCAGTAACGGAAAGATTCAGGCGGATGCCCGTGCTAGACGTGTGCAAGGATACCGGCGAATGCCTGGCGTTGAGGCCCGTTCGTCGATTAGCTGCGTATTGAAGGTGTGAGCAGGGGGTTGCAACTCTAGTCCTAGCGCCTTGAAGGCAAGACGCTTAGGGACCAGATACAGTGTGAGGGTATGACTATTACTTCTTGCCCAGGCTGATCTGCTTGGACGGGCCGAAAGTCTGGCCGCTCACGCCCTTGGCAATTTGCTGGATTTCGCCGCCGGACTTGAGGAACGCAGCAATCTGGCTATTGATCGATTCGCTGGTTTCAACGGCGGGAGCTGGCTTTGCTTTGCTGTTGGATGCTTTTACACGCATGGCGGCCACTAACCTGTAGAAAATTAACTTGGCCAGGCATCGTACAGGAAATACTTGACAATTGCTTGGCAAATATCCCTCAGGATTAATACGCAGCGCTGGAAATAGCCGAAGTTCAACGCCGAAATAAAGCGCTAACTTACTGTTTTAGCTGGAAACCACAGGCCGGGTGGCCCGCTGATGGCCTGCTCAAAGTGAACCGAACGATCAGACGAGTGGGGCGCTGCCATTGGAACGCCATGCCAGCCCGCGATTTTTCAGGCGCGCGCGCGTGCAGGGCCCAACTCGGGTAGAATGCCGCCCACGCAATGAGGGTATTGGAAATGGCTTTAGTCGGGCGCTACAACAGCTTGCAAGTGGTCAAGCACACTAACTTTGGTTTGTACCTCGATGGTGCGCAAGATGGGGAAATCCTCTTGCCTAATCGGTATATCCCTAAAGATATTCCCAGTGAAGATGAAGACTGGCTCAACGTTTTCATTTATCTGGACAGCGATGACAAACTTATCGCCACCACCGAAAAACCCAAAGTTCAAGTCGGTGAATTCGCCAGTTTGAAAGTTGTGGAAGTCAACAGCATTGGCGTATTCCTTGATTGGGGTTTGCCCAAGGATCTGCTGCTGCCGTATTCGGAAGAAAAACGCCAGCTGACCGCAGGTGAGTATTGCGTGGTGCACGTCTACCTCGACAAGCACACCAAGCGCATCACCGCCACCGCTCGCCTTGACCGTTACCTGGACAAGACGCCAGCCAACTACCAGGTGGGCCAGGAAGTCGACCTGCTGGTTGCCGAAGCCACCGACATGGGCTTCAAGGCGATCATCAACAACAAGCACTGGGGCCTGATCCACAAGAACGAAGTGTTCAAGTTCCTGCGTCCGGGCAAGGAAGAGAAGGGTTTCATCAAAGAGATCCGCGCCGATGGCAACATCAGCCTGAGCCTGCAACCGGTGGGCCAGGAAGCGGCCTCCAGCCTGAACTCGAAGATCCTCGCCAAGTTGCGTGACAACAACGGCACCCTGCCGGTCAGCGACAAAAGCGACCCGGCGGTGATCAGCAACTTGTTCGGCGTGAGCAAGGGCAACTTCAAGAAGGCCATTGGTGCGCTCTACAAGCAAGGGCAGATCGTGATTCATGCGGACCGCATTGAACTAAGCTGAGTACAGGCTGCTCTGCTGTAGGAGCGAGCTTGCTCGCGAAAATATTCCAGGCGCAGTGTGGCGTCGGATGTACGTTTTTCGCGAGCAAGCTCGCTCCTACAGGGTTGTGTCATGTCGAAAAGAACGGTTTTTGCCTACCTCGGCACCTTGCTCGCCTTCCTGGTCCTCGACGGCCTCTGGCTTGGCGTGCTCATGGGCTCCACCTATAAATCCCTGCTCGGCACGCTGATGCTTGATCAGCCACGCCTGTTGCCTGCGATATTGTTCTATCTCCTGTATGTCCTCGGTTGCGTGGTGTTGGTGATCTTGCCCAGCGCCAGTTGGCAGCGCGCTGCGCGTTTGGGCGCCTTGCTTGGCTTGGTGGCCTATGGCACCTATGACCTGAGCAACTGGGCCACGCTTCAAGGCTGGTCCGCCGGGTTGGCGCTGATGGACATGGCGTGGGGCACGTGCCTAACCGCCATTTGCTGCACCGCTGGCCACTTGTGTGCAAATCGGCTGCGGCGGTAGAGGGCGGTTGATCAGTACTGAACCGGCTAATAACAACCCGGTACCGGCAGCGACCAACGCCGGTTGCAGGCCGCCACTGAGGTGGCTGCTGACCGACGCCAATAGTGGCCCGCTCAATTGGCCGACGGCGAAGCTGGCGGTCAGCAGCCCCGTGCTGCGTTGGTAGCCATGGGGTGCGACCTCCCTTAATCGCGCCATCACCAACTGCATGCAGGCCAAAAATGGCGCACCGCACAGCAACACGCCCAGCGCCAAGCCCCAGCCATTGCCCAGCAGGCAGGCAAATACCCCGGCCGCTTGCAGCCATAAAGTCGCCATCAGCCAGCGACGGGTGGTGTTCGGGTGCTTGCGGCGCAGGCTGGCCACCCCCACTCCCAGCGCGGCCGCCAGGCCAAAGCAGGGCCAGAACAGATCGGCCTGCCAGGCCCCGTTGAATTGAGCGCTGGCCATCTGCGACAGAAAAGTCGCGGGGATGATGTAGCCCAGGCCGTACAGGAAATAAATCCAGCACAGGTGCGCGATGCTGCCGTTGCTCCCCGCGCTGGAGATCTGGGTAACAGTGACGGCCGGCTTGGGTAAAAACGGCAGGATCGCCAGCAGCATCACCAGCGCTACCGTCCCGTAGAGCAACCACAGCGTGGCAGAGCTTTGCCCTAATAGGTTGGAAACCAACGCCAGCAGCCCCGTCAGCACAATCCCCAACCCCGGCCCGGCAAACACCAACGCACCCAGGCGCGGGCGGCCGGCGGCAGTCGCCAGTGGCTGGCTCAGGCTGGTAATCATCACCAGGGCCCAGGCACTGGCGACCCCGGTGCCAAAGCGCAGCAACAAGTGCGGCCAGAACCCGTTAGCCCAGTAGGACGCCAGGGTCAGCAATACGCACAGCCACAACCCGCCGTAGAGGCGCCCGCGCACATGCTGATGGCTACGGGCAAAGATCGAGTCCACCGCGCCGACGAAATAACCCAGGTAATTGGCGGCAGCGAGCAGGCCGGCGCCGGTCAGGTCGATCTGGCCTTCACTGAGCAAATGCGGCATTTGCGGAGTCAGGGCGAAGCGGCCAATGCCCATGGCCATCATCAGGGCGACGGAGCTGGCGAGTAAACGAATCAGCGGGGACATGTTCAGGTTTCCTGCAAAGAAGCGAATGCCTTGCAGGCTAAGACGGATTGACTTTCTGTAAAATTGAATAATAGTGAGTAACTTGTTCAGTTTTGGAGAAAGTAATGGAGTTCAGTCAATTGCGCATTTTCCAGGCTGTGGCGGAAGAGGGCTCCATTACCCGTGCCGCCGAGCGCCTGCACCGCGTGCCGTCCAACCTGTCGACCCGGCTTAAACAAATGGAAGAGCAATTGGGTGTCGACCTGTTCGTGCGCGAGCGCCAGCGTTTGCAGCTTTCTCCGGCGGGCAAGGTACTGCTGGACTACAGCACTCGCCTGCTGGCGCTGCATGATGAAGCCCACGGCGCCGTACAAGGCGGGCAACCGGCCGGTGATTTCGTATTGGGCAGCATGTACAGCACCGCCGCAGTTCATTTGCCGAAGCTGCTGGCGCGCTATCACAAGACTTACCCCATGGTGAACCTTCAGGTGCAGTCGGCACCCAGTGGGGAGTTGCTGGAAGGGCTGATTACCGGGCGCCTGGACGCAGCCTTCGTCGACGGCCCGCTGACCATCACCACCCTGGATGGCGTACCGCTGTGCGAAGAGCGCCTGGTGCTGATTTGCGAGGCCGATCATCCGCCGGTGCGTGGCCCCCAGGATGTGGCGGGCCGTGCGGTGTTCACGTTCCGGCGCAGTTGCGCCTACCGCACGCGCCTGGAAACCTGGTTTTCCCATGAGCGAGTGGCGATGGGGCGGGCGATCGAGATCGAGTCCTACCAAGGCATGCTCGCTTGCGTGATCGCAGGTTCCGGCGTGGCGTTGATGTCTGAATCCATGCTCGCAAGCCTTCCCGGCAAGGACAGCGTGTCCGTTCATCCGCTGACCGGGCCTTTTGCCACTGCGACCACCTGGCTGATGTGGCGAAAGGGTATGCTCGGCGCTAACCTCAATGCATGGATCGACCTGCAGCAAGACGGCAACCCACTGTGCGTGCAAGACACTCGCGCGATTGCTTGAACGATCCGTCAGGATTCGGATCAATTCAGTAATAGTTCGTTGTGGTTTCCTTCAAGCATTACCTAGGACTTAGGGCTACTATCACTGTAGGAAACGGCGACAGAACTCACGCCGGCCAGCACTACCCTCAAAGGGGGCAATCATGAAAGAGAAAATCCAAAACTGGCTCCACGACCTTGGCGTTGCGTTGGGCTTGATCGAGCCTCCGCTGCAACCGGTGCCGATTCGCACGGATGACGAGCAACGTCGGCCCCGTCGCCGCTAAAAAATGTGGGAGCGGGCTTGCTCGCGAAAGCGGTGTATCAGCCAACGGAAAGGTTGAATGACACACCGCTTTCGCGAGCAAGCCCGCTCCCACAGTTGTATTGCACTAGGCGAAAAAAACGGGCGCGACCTCCGACGTCGCGCCCGCTGAAGAAAATATCCTCGTCCCTGTTATAGCTCAAACCACCGCAGCCGCCACCTTGGCCGGCCGACGCGACAGCAAACTCACCAGTACAAAGCTCACCAGCGCCACTGCCAGGCTGTAGTAGATCGGCGTGTTTGCATCCAGCCCATCCTTGAACATAAACACCAGCGCGGTCACAAAGCCCAGGCTCATGGACGTGATTGCGCCCGAGGTGGTCGCGCGCTTCCAGAAGATCGCGCCGATCAAGGGTACCAACATACCGCCCACCAACAGGTTATAGGCCAGGGTCAGGGCGCTGATCACATCGTTCACCACCAATGCGATACCCAGCACGGCAATGCCGGTCAACAGGGTGAACAGCCGGTTGATGCGCAGGCTCGACGCCTTGCCGCCGCGCAGGCGGGGCAGCAGGTCTTCGGTCAACACAGTGGAGGCGGCGAGCAGGCCGGCGCTGGCGGTGGACATCATGGCGGCCAGCGCGGCGGCGATGACCAGGCCGCGAATGCCGTCCGGCAGCGAAGCTTTGACGATCGCGGCGAAGGCATTGTTGACGTTGGCCAGGTCCGGGATCAGCACATGGGCAGCCATGCCGATCAGCGCACAGGCCAGGCCGTACAGGATGCAATAGAAGCCGGCGAAAGTGCCTGCGTACTGGGCGACCTTTTCGTCACGGGCGGTGAAGACCCGTTGCCAGATATCCTGGCCGATCAGGATGCCAAAGAAGTAGATCATGAAGTAGGTGATGATCGTGTCCCAGCCGATAGCGGTGAAGCTGAAGTTCGACGCCGGCAGTTTGGCCACCAGTTCATCCCAGCCACCGACGCGGTACAGGCAGATCGGCAACAGGATGAACATCAGGCCGACGGTCTTGATCACGAATTGCACAATATCAGTGAGGGTCAGCGACCACATGCCACCGATGGTCGAATACACCACCACCACGCCGCCGCCCACCAGTACCGACATCCAGAACGGCAGGTCAAACAGCACTTGCAGCACGGTGCCAATGGCCAGGATCGAGGTCACGCCGATCATCAGCGCGTAGGCCAGCATGATCACCGCGCTGGCCTGGCGGGCCATGGGGTTGTAGCGTTTTTCCAGGACCTGGGTGACGGTGAAGATTTTCAGCTTCAACAGCGGCTTAGCCAGGAACAGGTTCAGGGCAATGATGCCCGCGCCGAGCGCGGCGCACAGCCAGAAACCCGAAATACCATGCACATACCCCAGGCGCACGGTGCCGACGGTGGAGGCACCGCCCAGCACCGTAGCGGCCATGGTGCCCATGTACAGTGACGGGCCGAGGTTACGGCCGGCGACCAGGTAGTCTTCGTGGGTTTTGGCGCGACGCATGCCGTAGTAGCCGAGCACCAGCATGCCGGCGGCGTAGATGAGTACGACGAATAAATCCAAAGCCATGACGGCGGTTCTCCGATTATATTTTTTATGGGCGATCAGGCGGCAGCTGGCTCGGTAAACACGCGAGCGAAAGTCAGGTACATCGTTGTCGGGGATCTGTGCGATCCCCTTGGTTGTGAGTGTGAAGACGCGGTTTTTATTGTTCTCAGCGCATTCGCCTTATCAGCGATGCGCGACGCCAGGCAGTACGCAGAGCATCTCGTACAGCAAGTTGGCGCCCAGCAACGAGGTATTGCCGGTGGTGTCGTAAGGCGGCGAAACTTCTACCAGGTCGCAACCAATCAGATCGAGGCCCTGGCAGCCACGGATGATTTCGATGGCCTGGATGGTGGTCAGCCCGCCGATTTCAGGGGTGCCGGTGCCGGGCGCCCAGGCGGGGTCGATGCCGTCGATGTCAAAGCTCAGATACACCGGGCCGCCGCCGACTTTTTCCCGCACTTCGGCCATCAGCGGCGCGAGGGAGTGATGCCAGCATTCTTCGGCCTGGACCACACGGAAGCCTTGCTTGCGGCTCCAGTTGAAGTCTTCGGCGGTATACCCCTGGGCGCGCAGGCCGATCTGCACCACGCGGTCGCAATCGAGCAAGCCCTCTTCCACGGCGCGGCGGAAGGTGGTGCCGTGGGCAATTTTCTCGCCGAACATATGGTCGTTGACGTCGGCGTGGGCGTCGATGTGCACCAGCCCGACCTTGCCATGTTTTTTGTGGATCGCCCGCAGGATCGGCAGGGTGATGGTGTGGTCGCCACCCAGGGTCAGGGGGATGACGTTGTGCTCGAGGATCTCGTCGTAGGCTTCTTCGATGATGCGCACCGCGTCGAGCAGGTTAAAGGTATTGATCGCCACGTCGCCGATATCGGCCACCGACAATGAGTCGAAGGGGGCAGCGCCGGTGGCCATGTTATAGGGGCGGATCATCACTGACTCGGCACGGATTTCCCGTGGGCCGAAGCGCGTACCGGCGCGCAGCGAGGTGCCGATATCCAGAGGCACGCCGACGAAGGCGGCGTCCAGGCCCTTGGCGGTTTGCAGGTGGGGAAGACGCATCATGGTGGCGATGCCGGCGAAGCGCGGCATTTCGTTGCCGCCCAGTGGTTGGTGGAAAATCTTGTCCACGGGATTGCCTCATCGTTGTTTTGTTTATTGATGGCCGATTCTGCGAAAAGCCTGGCTTAGGAAGAATCGGCAGCGGCAAATACTTAGTTCAGATTTTTCTAAACTAAAGCCTGGGGTAAACTCCATTCAAATGTGGGAGCAGGCAAGCCAGCGCCCACAATTTAGTGTGCCCCCCCTGGAGCCCCCATGGCCAACGCCTTGCCCGACCTGAAACTCCTGCGCATCTTCGTCAGCGTCGTGCGCCACCAAGGGTTTGCCAACGCCCAGCACGAGCTCAACCTGTCGACGTCGGCCATCAGCACCTACATGAGCCAACTCGAGTCAGCCTTGGGCCTGGTGCTGTGCCATCGTGGCCGTGGCGGCTTCAGCCTGACCAGCAAGGGCGAGCTGTTTCATCAGGAAACGCTGCGCCTGTTGGGCGAACTCGAAGGTTTCGAGCAATACGCCGCTGCGTTGAAAGGCGAATTGCGCGGCACCCTCAAGCTCGGGGTGCTCGACTCCACCGTCAGCGACAAGGCCTTGCCGTTCGCCGAAGTGATTGGCGCCTACAGCCTGGAGCACCCGGCAGTGCATTTACACCTGTCGGTGATGAGCCCCTACGAATTGCAACTGGGGGTCCAGGACAATCGCCTGGACCTGGCCATCGGTGCGTTCTCCAACCGCATGAGCGGGCTGGTCTACATGCCGCTGTACCGCGAACAGCACTGGTTGTATTGCAGCACCCGGCACCCATTGTTCAACGAGCGGCGCATCCCGGAACAAGTGATCACCCAGCAACGCATGGTCGGGCGAGGTTACTGGAGCCAGGCCGAGCTGGCGCGCCACGGCTTCAAGCACAGCGCTGCCACGGTGGAAAGTATGGAGGCGCAACTGATTCTGGTGCTGTCGGGCGCTTATATTGGCTACCTGCCCGAACACTACGCCCAGGCCTGGGCTGACAAGGGCGACCTGCGCGTTTTGCTGCCGGCGACCTTCGGCTACCAGGCGCCGTTTTCGCTGATCATGCGCCGTGGCCGCAGCCGCGAGCCACTGATCCAGACCTTCCGCGATTTGCTCAAGACCCAGCTCAACCAGGCCTGAACACACCATGTCCCGACCCCATTGCCCGCGCTGCCTGCGCCCGACCACGCACTGCCTGTGTGCGCTGATCCCCCACCTCGACAGCCGCACCCGCGTGTTGGTGTTGCAGCACCCGAGCGAGGTCGGCCATGCGCTCAATACTGCGCGGCTGGCGGCGTTGGGCCTGAACAACGCGCAGTTGGTGGTGGGGGAGGTGTTTGATGACCTGGCGACGCTATTGAACCCGCCTGGCTATCGGGCACGCCTGTTGTTTCCGGCGGATGAAGCCGAGCCGCTGCACGCCTACGCACCTGACGATCAGCCACTGCTGCTGGTGGTTCCCGATGGCACCTGGCGCAAGGCGCGCAAACTGCTGCACCTCAACCCCTTGCTGGCGGCGTTGCCCCGGGTGACATTGGCCGAAGGCGGCGTTTCCCGCTATCGCTTGCGCAAGGCGCCGGGGCCTGGCGCCTTGTCGACGGTCGAAGCAATCACGCAAGCGTTGCAGGTATTGGAAGCGCCGACGTCGTTTGAGCCACTGCTCAAACCCTTTGAAGCGCTGATCGAAGGGCAGATTGCTGCGATGGGCGATGAAGTATTCCAGCGCAACCATGGCGACCCGACATAAACCCGGCTTATGCCTTTAAGCCATAAGCACCACACTTTGCGTGATATGGCCCGCCGGCCTTTCCCGGTATGATGTGCGCCCCGCAGTCTGGATTGCGAATACGCCATGACCTTGCAGTACCCAACAATCGCCGATTGTGTCGGCAACACGCCCCTGGTCCGCTTGCAACGCATGGCGGGTGAAACCAGCAATACCCTGTTGCTCAAACTCGAGGGCAACAACCCGGCCGGCTCCGTCAAAGACCGCCCGGCACTGTCGATGATCGCCCGCGCCGAGTTGCGTGGGCAGATCAAACCCGGCGACACCCTGATCGAAGCCACCTCCGGTAACACCGGGATCGCCCTGGCCATGGCCGCAGCGATCAAGGGTTACAAGATGGTGCTGATCATGCCCGACAACGGCAGTGCCGAGCGCAAGGCGGCCATGACCGCCTATGGTGCCCAACTGATCCTGGTGACTCAGGAAGAAGGCATGGAAGGCGCCCGCGATCTTGCCGAGCGCATGGCCGCCGAAGGCCGTGGCGTGGTGCTCGATCAGTTCGCCAACGGCGACAACCCCGAGGCGCACTACACCAGCACCGGCCCGGAGATCTGGCGCCAGACCCAGGGCACCATCACCCACTTCGTCAGCTCCATGGGCACCACCGGTACCATCATGGGCAACTCGCGCTACCTCAAGGAGCAGAACCCAGCGATTCAGATCGTCGGCCTGCAACCGATGGAAGGCGCGGCCATCCCGGGTATTCGTCGTTGGCCCGAAGAATATTTGCCGAAGATCTACAACGCCACGCGGGTAGACCGCATCATCGACATGGCCCAGCGCGAAGCCGAAGACACCACGCGCCGCCTGGCCCGTGAAGAAGGCATCTTCTGCGGCGTGTCCTCCGGTGGCGCCGTGGCCGGTATGTTGCGCTTGTCCAAAGAAGTGGAAAACGCGGTGATCGTCGCGATCATCTGTGACCGAGGCGACCGTTACCTGTCGACCGGCATTTTCGACGAACCCAACTGATGGCCAAGCACGAGAGAGGCTTGCGCTTCCAGCCAACGGGCGGCAGCCGGGCCCCACAGATACCCGTGGGCAAGAAACAGCGCCTGACCATCGAGCGCCTGGCCAATGACGGCCGGGGCATCGCGTTCTTTGAAGGCCGTACCTGGTTTGTGAATGGTGCGTTGGCCGGCGAAGAGGTGGAAGCACGGGTGTTGGGCGCCCATGGCAAAGTGGTCGAGGCGCGCACCGAGCGGGTGTTCCAGGCGAGTGAGCTGCGGCGCCCTGCGCCCTGCGCTCATGTTGGCCGCTGTGGCGGCTGCAGCGTGCAGCATCTGCCTCATGACCAGCAACTTGCCCTGAAACAGCGCATGCTCGCCGAGCAACTGTCGCGGGTGGCAGGTGTCGAACCGCAAGAGTGGGCCGCGCCGTTGAGCGGGCCGGAGTTCGGTTATCGGCGCCGCGCCCGCGTAGCCGTGCGTTGGGACGCCAAGGCGAAGCAACTCGAAGTGGGTTTTCGCGCCGTGGCCAGTCAGGACATCGTCGCTATCGATGATTGCCCGGTGCTGGTACAGGCCTTGCAACCGATCATGCAGCGTTTGCCAGCGATGCTGCGTCGCTTGAGCAAACCGCAGGCGTTGGGGCATGTCGAGTTGTTCAGCGGTTCGTCCATCGCCGTGTTGCTGCGGCATATGGCGCCGTTGTCCGAGGCTGACCTGCAGATCCTCAAGGAATTCTGCACCTTCCATGACGCCCAATTGTGGCTGCACGGGGAAGGGCAGCCGGAGCCCGTCGAGCCGGGTCAGGCCCTGGGCTTCCGTTTGGAGGCGTGGGATCTGGAGCTGGCGTACCGTCCGGGCGACTTTGTGCAGGTCAACGCCGGGGTCAACCAGGCGATGGTCGCCCAAGCCCTGCAATGGCTGGCGCCACAAGCCGACGAACGGGTACTGGACCTGTTTTGCGGCCTGGGCAATTTCGCCCTGCCACTGGCTCGCCACGTACGCGAAGTGGTGGCGGTGGAGGGCGTACAGGCCATGGTGGACCGTGCGGCCCTCAATGCCGTCAGCAACCATTTGCATAACGCACAGTTTTTTCAGGCCGATTTGTCCCAGCCTTTGACCGACGCAGAATGGGCCAAACAGGGCTTTTCTGCGGTACTCTTGGACCCACCCCGCGATGGTGCCCTGGAGGTTGTGCGCAAACTCGCCGCCTTGGGGGCCAAGCGCCTGGTGTATGTGTCCTGCAACCCAGCCACGCTGGCGCGGGACACGGTTGAGTTGGTCAAGCAAGGCTACCGGCTAAAGCGTGCCGGGATCCTCGACATGTTTCCGCAGACCGCGCATGTCGAGGCCATGGCGTTATTTGAAGCGGGCTAGGATGCCCGTTTAATCCGACTGGCCTGCGTTCTCCAGGGCCTGAACACTGCCACGGAGCTCGCAGTAAAAGTCGGCGATGATTTTGGCGCATCGAAGGTGCGTCGTAGGGAAGGTAAGCAAGATGGTACAGGTGAGAGCACACCAGCCGATCAACACCGACGGCAGTATCAATCTCGAGGCATGGCTGGATCATGCCGTCAGTGTCGACCCGGCACTGGACCGTGAAGCCTTGAAAGCAGCCTGCGAGTTCGCTCGTGAGTCTGAACAGCAAGACAATGCGGCCAAGAACCTGTGGGCCGAAGGCACTTCAAGTTTTCGCACTGGCCTGGAAATCGCCGAGATCCTGGCCGATCTCAAGCTGGACCAGGATTCGCTGATCGCCGCCGTGCTCTATCGCGGCGTACGCGAAGGGCATATTCCGTTGGCCACCGTTGGCCAGCGTTTCGGTTCGGTGGTGGCCAAGCTGATCGACGGCGTGCTGCGCATGGCGGCCATTAGCGCCAGCCTCAGCCCGCGGCAGTCGATGGTGCTGGGCACCCAGGGCCAGGTAGAGAACCTGCGCAAAATGCTGGTAGCGATGGTCGACGACGTACGCGTCGCCCTGATCAAGCTGGCCGAGCGTACCTGCGCGATCCGTGCGGTGAAGACCGCCGATGACGAAAAGCGCAACCGTGTGGCCCGCGAAGTCTTCGACATCTACGCGCCGCTGGCCCATCGCCTGGGCATCGGCCATATCAAGTGGGAGCTGGAGGATTTGTCCTTCCGCTACCTGGAACCTGACCAGTACAAACAGATCGCCACGCTGCTGCATGAGCGGCGCCTGGACCGCGAGCGCTTTATCAGCGACGTGATGGGCCAGTTGCGTTCGGAGCTGCAGGCCACCGGCGTGGACGCGGACATCAGCGGCCGCGCCAAGCACATCTATTCCATCTGGCGCAAAATGCAGCGCAAGGGCCTGGCCTTCAGCCAGATCTACGACGTGCGTGCGGTGCGCGTGCTGGTGCCGGAAATGCGCGACTGCTACACCGCGCTGGGTATCGTCCACACCCTGTGGCGCCACATCCCCAAGGAATTTGACGACTATATCGCCAACCCCAAGGAAAACGGCTACCGCTCGCTGCACACCGCCGTGATCGGCCCTGAAGGCAAGGTGCTGGAAGTGCAGATCCGCACCCACGCCATGCACGAAGAGGCCGAGCTGGGGGTGTGCGCGCACTGGCGCTACAAGGGCACCGACGTCAAGGCCGGGTCCAACCAGTACGAAGAGAAGATCTCCTGGCTGCGCCAAGTGCTGGAATGGCACGAAGAACTCGGCGACATCGGCGGCCTGGCCGAGCAACTGCGGGTGGATATCGAGCCGGACCGGGTCTATATCTTCACGCCTGACGGCCACGCCATCGACTTGCCCAAGGGCGCCACGCCGCTGGACTTTGCCTACCGCGTGCACACCGAAATCGGGCATAACTGCCGCGGCGCCAAGATCAACGGGCGCATCGTGCCGCTCAACTACAGCCTGCAAACCGGTGAACAGGTCGAGATCATCACCAGCAAGCACGGTACGCCGAGCCGCGACTGGCTGAACCCGAACCTGGGTTACATCACTACTTCGCGGGCGCGGGCGAAGATCGTCCACTGGTTCAAGCTACAGGCACGTGACCAGAACGTCGCCGCCGGCAAGACCTTGCTTGAACGCGAACTGGCGCGCCTGGGCCTGCCTCAGGTGGACTTCGACAAGCTGGCCGAAAAGGCCAACATGAAGATCGCCGAAGACATGTTTGCCGCCCTCGGCGCGGGCGACCTGCGCCTGGCGCAACTGGTCAACCTGGCCCAGCAACTGGTCGAGCCTGAGCGCGGCAACGAACAGCTGGAGCTGATCCCGCGCAAAGCCACTGGCTACAAGCCGGGCAAGCGTGGCGATATCCAGATCCAGGGCGTGGGCAACCTGATGACGCAAATGGCCGGCTGCTGCCAGCCGTTGCCGGGCGACGCCATTGTCGGCTACATCACCCAGGGCCGTGGCGTGAGCATTCACCGCCAGGACTGCGCCTCGGTGCTGCAGCTGGGCGGGCGCGAACCGGAGCGGATCATCCAGGTCAGTTGGGGCCCGGTGCCGGTGCTCACGTATCCGGTGGACATTATCATCCGTGCCTACGACCGTTCCGGCTTGCTGCGTGACGTCTCGCAAGTGCTGCTCAACGAGCGGATCAACGTGCTGGCGGTCAACACCCGTTCGAACAAGGAAGACAACACTGCGTTGATGTCCCTGACCATCGAGATTCCGGGGTTGGACGCACTGGGACGGTTGCTGGGGCGGATTTCCCAGTTGCCGAACATCATCGAAACCCGGCGCAACCGCACCCCATGAATAGCTGGATGGGCGCGAACTGAATTGTGTTAGCTGCTTCATGTGGGAGCTGGCTTGCCTGCGATAGCATCACCTCGGTTTAACTGAAGCACCGAGTCGCGAGCATCGCAGGCAAGCCAGCTCCCACATTGGATTTTCAGCGGAAAGAGATACGATGTATTCACTCGAAGACCTGCTGCACCTGATGAGCCGCCTGCGCGACCCGCAATACGGCTGCCCGTGGGACATCAAGCAAACCTACGCGACCATCGTCCCGCACACGCTGGAGGAGGCCTATGAAGTGGCCGACGCCATCGAGCGCGGCGATTTCGATCACCTGCAAGGTGAGTTGGGCGACCTGCTGTTCCAAGTGGTGTATTACAGCCAACTGGCGCGGGAAGAAGGGCGCTTCGAATTTGCCGGCGTGATCGACGGCATCACCCGTAAGTTGATTCGCCGGCATCCTCACGTGTTCCCAACCGGCGACCTGTACGCACCGCTGGATATCCCGCAGTTGAGCGAAGAACAGGTCAAGGAACGCTGGGAGCAGATCAAAGCTGAGGAGCGCGCAGAAAAGTCCGACGCTCCCGAGCAACTCTCCCTGCTCGATGATGTGCCCACCGCCTTACCGTCGTTATCCCGTGCGGCCAAATTACAAAAGCGCGCCAGCCAGGTCGGTTTCGACTGGCCGTCCGCGTTGCCGGTGGTGGATAACGTGCGCGAAGAGTTGGACGAAGTGCTCGAAGCCATGGCCGATAACGACTCGGCAGCCATCGCCGATGAAGTCGGCGACCTGCTGTTTGCCGCGGTCAACCTGGCCCGTCACCTCAAGGTCGACCCGGAAACCGCCTTGCGCGGTGCCAATGCCAAGTTCGAACGACGTTTCCGATTTATCGAACAGGCATTGCGCGATACGCACCAACCCATAGAAGATTGCACCCTCGAAGAGTTGGACGCCCTGTGGGGCGAAGCCAAACGCCAGGAAAAGAATGTGTCCAGCTGCGGTTGAGCAGCTGCCTAAGTGAGTAAGCACCATGAGCCTTTCCCTTCGCGACCAGTTGCTCAAAGCAGGTCTGGTCAACCAAAAGCAGGCCAAACAGGTCGGCAAAGAGAAGCAGAAACAGCAGCGCCTGGTCCACAAGGGCCAGGCCGAAGTCGATGATACTCAGGCGCGCCTGGCCGCTGAGGCACACGCCGAGAAGGTCAAGCGTGACCAGGAGCTGAACCGTCAGCAGCAGGAAAAAGCCGAGGCCAAGGCGCGTACCGCCCAGGTCAAGCAACTGATCGAGACCTCGCGCCTGCCCAAGCTGACCACCGAGGACTACTACAACTTCGTCGATGACAAGAAGGTCAAGCGCCTGTCGGTCAACACGCTGATGCGCAACAAGCTGAGCAACGGCTCCCTGGCGATCGTGCACCACGGTGGCGGCTACGAGGTGATCCCGCGCGAAGCGGCGCTCAAAATCCAGGAGCGTGCTCCGGAGCGTATCGTGCAGCTCAACATCCTCACCGAAAGCCAGGTGCCGGATGAAGACGATCCGTACGCCGCTTACCAGATCCCTGATGATCTGATGTGGTAAGCCGCTAGAAACGACAAACCCCGCCAAAAGGCGGGGTTTGTGTTTTAAGCGTGCAGCCTGTTACCAATCCACTGCGTAACTCAGGCTGAAGGTACGACCTTCGGCATTCGGGTACGGTGCGCGGGCGTTGGCCTGGGCGAACATGTTCTGGTAGTTGCGGTTCGTGAGGTTGTACACCGCACCTTCGAGGCGGCCTACCGGTAGCCTTACCGAGCCCAGCAAGTCGACCAGGGTGTAGCCCTGGATATCGCGGCCGTTGTTGTCTTTGGCCGCCGCGTCATAATTGGCCAGGCGCATACCCTGCAAGCGCAGGCTGTAGTCGTCACGCTCATAGCCGACAAAGGCTGTGGTCTTGGCGGGGGAGATGCGGGTGGCAGGCAGGTCGATCCACTTGCCGTTCTGCTGGGTCTCACCTTTGGCGTAAGCGTAAGTACCGCCGACGGACCATTGGTCGCTGATGTTATAGGTCAGGCCGGTTTCGACGCCACGTACGCGTTCTTTCTGATTGATCAGGCGCAGCACACGATCATTGGCATCATAGAACTGCGTGACATCCGAGGTGTTTTCGTACGCGGTGACACTGGCCTGCCACTTGTCCCAGTCGCCACGCCAGCCCAGCTCGTAACTATCGACTTTCAAGGCCTGGGCATTGAGGTCCTGGATATCGTATTTGCTGTTCACGTCACGCAGGAAGCGCTGGATATCCGGTAGGGAAAAGCCCTGGCTGAAGTTGACGAACACATCCTGGTTGTCGGTCAGGTGGTACACCGCACCGAGGTTATAGAGCGTGTCATCGTATTTGAGCGTGCCACCGGGCAGTGTCGCGCGGTTGCCGGTCTGGACGATTTCGCCATACGCGATGCTGTCGGAGACTTTACTCTCAATCCATTCGCGACGTACGCCACCGCGCAAGGTCCAGTTGTCGATGTCGTAGGAGAGCTGGCCAAAGATGGCTTTGGTGGTGGTCTCGATATCTGGACCCAGTTCGAACGTGGTACCGGTTTTCGTGTAGGTCAGGCCATTGACCCGGTATTGGTCGCCACGCTGGCGTGAGGTTTCATGGTCGTAGTCCGCGCCCCATACCAGGTTGCCCGTTGCCGGGCCGATGTCCGGCATCTGGGTCTCGATCGCCGCACGCAGGCCGTAGACGTCCTGCACGCTGTTGTTATCTGACACGCCTGCCCGGCCTCGGGACAGGTCTGGAAAGAACAGGGCGTCGGCCCGCCGCCAGTAGCTTTCGATCTGCAGGCCCTGGCCGTAGAAATCCTTGTCGGCGTAGTTGAGGTTGACCGCCTGGTTGTGGGTGTAGGGTTGGTCGCCCAGGTCCAGGCCTTTTACGGCGACTGCGTTGCTGGTGATGCGGGGGTTCTTGGTGTAGCGGGTGTCTTGTTCGTCCTTGTAGTCTTGCAGCGACAGGCTGATCTTCTTGTCGTCATCAAGCTCATAGCCGAAGCGACCTTGCAGGTCGTAGGTATCGGTGTCCATGTTGCTGCCCTGGGACGTGTCCTGGGGAATGCGCTTGCCATTACCGTCGAACTGATCGTTGCGCTGCACGGTGTTGCCCGAGAGGTACCAGTCCACCGGGCCCTTGCGCCCGGTGGCGCTTTGGAACGCCTGGTAAGCGAACCCCTTGTGGCTGAGGTTGTTACCGGCGGTCATGCCGATCTTGCTGCTGAACGCCAGGTCTTCACCTTGGTTGCGTTTGGTGATGATGTTGATGATGCCGCCCGATGCGCCTGCGCCGTAGACACTGCTGGCACCGGAGATCACTTCGATACGCTCGATGCTTTCCGGTGCCACGCTGTTGAGCTGGCGGAAGTTATCGCGCGTGGCGTTTTGTGAAACCCCATCGATCAGGATCAGGGTATTACGCCCGCGAAGCGTCTGGCCGAAGTTGCTCATGCCGCCGCTGGAAGGGGCAATGCCAGGCACCAGTTGGCCGAGGATATCGGCGACCCGACGTCCTGCCCCGGTCTGCTGGCGGATTTGCGCTTCATTGATCACCTGCACTGAGCCTGGAATCTGCGCAATGCTGGTTTCGCTGCGCGTGGCCGATACGACTGTTGCCTGTAATTGCAGGCTGGTCGGGGCTGCCTGTGTCTGTTCTGTCTGATCGGCCCAGGCGGGCGCACTCATCGAGCCGAGAAGCGGCAGCAGAACGGCCAATTGCGATTTATTCATGGGTTTGTCTCAGAGTTATTAGAAGTATTGACAGAAAAATCGGGTGTCTCAGGCGCTCGCGTATATGAACGGATCGCGCGGATACTCACTGCGGCCAATGCATAGGTCAGTGCGACCAGCCAGAAGCTGTGCGCCAGGCCCACCCACCCCATGCCGATACCGCCTATCAAGGCGCCGCACAGCGCACCTGCTTTGGCGGCGCTGTTACCCATGCCCAGGGCAAAACCCTGCTGGCTGGACGCGACGGTATTGGCGATCAGCGTGTAGGCCACGGGCAGCAAAGCTCCCTGCCACACGCCCCACAGCAACCGGCTGGCGATGAACCCCAACCATTCACTGGCCAGCGCCGTGCAGGCCAGCGTGAGGGCGCAGGCCCAGGTGACCCATTCGATGATGCGCAGCGTATGTGCTGGCTGATGTCGATCGAACAGGCGGCCCCATAACGGCGCAGACAGTGCCAGGGTCAAGGCGCTGGCGCCATAGCTGGCGCCGATCAGCCACGCGGGCGCCTGCAAAACCTCGGCAACATATAAAGCGTAAAACGGTTGCGGCATCATCCTGGCTGCCTGGATCAATACGATGATTCCCAACATCGCGCCAAGCCAGCCTTTGGGCAGTGCGACAGGCTTCGATGGGCGGGCAGGTCTGGATCGTGGTGAGTCGCTGGGCAAGAACGCGCTGATTATCGCGCACAACAGGCAGACGGCGGTGGCGCTGTAGCACAGCAATGCGAAACCGGATATGTCCATGAGCCAGCCGCCCAATACCGGCCCGGCCAGGGAGCCTACGGCAGTGGCTGATTGCAGCCTGGCAAGAATGTGACCCCGTCCGCCGTCGCCGCAGCAGGCCAGTGCGTAGGCTTGGGCAGCTGCAATGAAGCCGGCCAACGCACCTTGCACCACGCGGATGACCACCAGCCACCACGGATCAGGCGTTATCGCAGCCAGCGCCTGACACACCGCCAGTGCCAGCAACGCGCGGATGATCATGGGCTTATGGCCGGTACGGTCGCCCAGCTTCCCCCACATGGGCGTGAGGATCATCGCTGCCATCATCGGCCCGGCATACACCAGCGAAGACAGCAGGCCGGTGTACTGAGCATTGGCAACGCCCAACAGCTTCTGGATTTGCAGCGGCCAGAACGGGCCGCTCATTTCCATCGCCCCCATCGACACCAACTGAATCACCACCAGCAGCCGCAGCGCGGTGTTGTTAGTCGGCATTGGCGGCCGCGCTCAACGGGTTGGGCAGGCGCCCTACGATATCGGCATGACTCTCCAGCAGACGCATGCGCATGAACGACTTGGCCGGCCACGCGTGCTCCAGCAGTGCTTCGCGCTCGGTGGCCCAGCGCTGCGGATCAACCTGCGAGCGCAGGTCGTCAAAACACTGGCTGACCTGAGCCGACAGTTCATTCCAGAGCAGCGTCTGGGGGATGTCGAAGTGGCGCGCGGCAAGCAGGATGAGCTCGCCCAGATGGCACATGAATACGGTGTGCAGCAGCTTGTCCCTTACGAAACCTGCGTCGTCGTACAGCGTCATCTTCGGGTCGTGCAGTTCAATGTCCAGGCCGTGGGCGTGCAAGGTTTTGCGGTCGATACGGATATCGCCGAAATCGCGTAACAGCAGGCGGCTCAATTGCCCGTCTGCGGCCATGACCATAAAGGAGTTCTGCTGATGGGCCTCGAATGCAACGCCGTAGCGCAAATACATGCCCAGCAGCGCTGGCACACTGATCGCCGCGTACTCATGGAAGAAGGCGAGCATGGCCGCCGCGTCATCCTTGCCTTGGCTCAGGCGCACCCATTGGCGCAGCAGCGGCTGGCCGTGTTGATCAATGGCAAACAGGCTGCCCACCGGCACGGCCATTTCCCCGGGCTGGAGCTGGCTATGGGGATTGTCGCGATAGAGCACCGCCAGGTGGCGGGAGTGCTCGTCATTGGCCGGCTGTGGCTTGAAATGCACACCGATACGCTCGGGAACGATGCTGAGGATTTTCTGAATCGCAGGCTCGCGCTCCAGAATGGCCAGCAGCAAATGGCTGATCCGTGGGCCCATGCGCGCTGAGCGCGGTGAGACGGTGCGCTGCACGCTGGTCAGTCGCAGCGACACGGGCAGTTTGACCATAGGCGCATCGCAACGCCCTTCAGGCAATACGGTTCTGAATGACATGGTGGGGTGGGCGGTAAACGCGACGATATCGGTCAGCACCAGCAGTTTGTCGCCGATTTCGTTGGCGAACAGTTGGGGCAGTTCCTGGCGTGCCTGCCAAGGGTGGGCGGGCAATGGCAGATAATCGCCTGCCTGAAGGCCCTGTGCTTGCAGGACTGCGGTCAATTGCTGTGCCGCTTGCGGGAAGTGCTCGCTCCACCACTGCCAGTAATCGGCGGTACCGGCCAACTTTTCGACATGGGCAAATTGGCGATGCAGCGCGCACAGCAATACCGGAAAGCGTGCTTCGAATTCCGGCGAGTAGTCGATGACTTGCTCGGTATTCAGGCCTAGCTTGGTCTTGTAGTTGGGGTGCCATGGGTGACCCAGTGTTCCCCATTGTTCAAGCACGGAAGTCGGGTTGATAACGCTCGGGCTGTTCTTGAGATGACTGAGGAGATTGTCTTGATACACCGGGTCCATTGACGCATGCAGCTTGAGCGTCCATTGCTCATGGAAGGCCAGGCACAAGGTGTCGTTGATGAAGCTGTCGTCGATCTCGACGTTGAGGCGGTTGAGCACTTCCCGGTCAGCAGGCGACTCAAGGCTGGCGTTAAGTAACGTCAACAATTGTGAGGGGAATTGGATTTTCTGTTCGGGCTGGCTTTCGCGCAACAGGATGACTTCGCCGCGCAGGTCCCAGCTTGCCATGCGGCCAGGACGCAAATGTTCGAAACGTAGTCGGGCTTGGCAAGGCAGTGTCAGCGAGCATTGCCCATGTTCGTCATAAATGAGCGTGCTGGAGTCCAGCAGGCTTTCACGAAACAATGCTTGGATCAGGCGTTGGAAGCTACGTTCGGCGGCGGGTGCCAGCGTATTGATCAGGGCTTGGAGGCTGACGTGGCTGGCCTGAAATTGCGCAGTGGTAAGCGCTTCGCTCCAGCGTTCCAGTAACGCGTTTTCTGGCTTGCTGCTATTTCCATGCATCTAATTGATTCCCTGATTCGTGAGCCTGAATGAAAAGCGAACGAATGATATCGAGAATCATTATTTGTGTGTGCTTTTGTTACATTAATTTATACCGAATCTTTGACAAAAAAACCGCGCTCGAATGGCGCGGTTTTTGTTGTAGACGGCCCGGCTGCGTGGGCCGGGCGTCCTCATGATTTCAGCGCTTCAGGAGCTTTTCGCCTGGCGTTGCAATTCGAGAGTTTCGAGCTCGTTTTTATAGTTGTGGGCGTCGCTCTCGTTGTGAAACATGCCGACCAATACGTCTTGCTGATGGACATCCCAGATGTGAATCCCGTGGCCTACTGCTTCATGGGACATATGTTCATCGTCGCGTTCAGTTACTTTTACAGTCATCTGCTTGCTCCAATCTCTGGTTGATCTGCGGCAAGTCGTCGCAGGCCTCTGTTATATGATTTGTTAGCTTGCTAAGTAAACTGATTTTGCGCGCAATAATTCATTGCGGGGAACGCAACAATGCTGCAGGCCTTGTAAACCAAGGCATTGCGTCGCCAGCGCAGCGGCTTTATGACAAAAGTTTCATGTTCAGGTCGGCTAGGTTGACCTCGGCACCGCTATCGCAGGCAAGCCAGCTCCCACCTTGGAATGCATTCCACTGTGGGAGCTGGCTTGCATGCGATAGCGGGAGTGGCGTCCCCTAAAAATCCCAGGCAAAAAAAAGCCCCGCATTCAGCGAGGCTCTTTTCCGGTGCATCAGCAATCAGCTGCCTTTGACAGCCTTACCGTCAACGGTGCCATCCTGCAGCATGATGTTGTATTCCTTGCCGTCAGTCTCGACCTGACGCAGGGCAACCAGGATGCCGCCCTGGTCCTTGGCAAACCACATCTGGGTGATGCGCTTGCTCTGCGACGGGTCGCGCACGCGCTCGACCTTGATCGCGTCGATCGAACCGACTTTGGTCTGGACCTTTTCCGAGCCGATCACGCGGAAGTCGTAGGTATCGGTATCAGTACCCTCAACCACGCGGTAGCTCATGCTCTTCTTGCCGGCGGCAACATCGCGTTGCAGAGCAAGCTGGTAGGTGGACTTGTCGAGCATGCCGCTTTCGAGAGTGACATTGACCGGGTCTTTGTTTTCAAAGCCGGTGACTTTTTTAGCGCTCTGGTCGAAGTCCAGGTTGATCTTCTTCGCCTTGCCCAGGCCGCCGCGTTCGAAGCTGTAGCTCTTGGGTTGCAGGGTGTCCTTGTCGAACAGGATCACGCTGGTTTCGGTCAAGCTGGCAATCATCATCGAGGCCTTGAAATTCAAGGTCCAGGTACCGTCGCCATTCTTGCTCAGGCTGCGTTCAGCCGAACCGCTCATGGGCAGTTGTTTCCAGTCGGCGGTGTAGCTGACGGAGAAGGGGTGAAGGTCTGCCGCTTGTACGGCAGGCAAAGCGAACAGCGCAAAAGCGAAAAGCAGGGCGCGACGCATAAAATCTCCTAGGTTCGAATCAAGTGGCCGCTGGCCGCGAGTAACTGGCCGTCCAATAATGCACCCTGGTCGCCAAGAATCAACCGTCCTTCGGCAAACCAGCGAACAGCCAGCGGGTAAATCCTGTGTTCCTGGGTATGAACCCGTTGCGCAAGCGTCTGCGCCGAGTCGCCTGACTCTACCGGAACCACTGCCTGTACGACCAGAGGCCCGCCATCGAGTTCCTCGGTCACAAAGTGCACGCTGCAGCCATGCTCACTGTCGCCGGCGTCGAGGGCGCGCTGGTGGGTGTGCATGCCTTTGTACTTGGGCAGCAGGGAAGGGTGGATATTGAGCAGGCGTCCTTCGTAGTGCCGGACGAAATCTGCGCTGAGGATGCGCATGAAACCGGCAAGGACCACGAGTTTGGGGTTGAAGGCGTCGATCAGTTCGATCAAGGCGCTGTCGAAGGCCTCGCGACCGTCGAACGCCTTGTGATCCAGGGAGCGAGTATCGATACCCGCGTCACGGGCGCGTTGCAGACCGTAGGCGTCGCTGCGGTTGGAAATCACCGCAGCGATGCGCACCGGGCTGTCGCCGGTGCGCGTGCTGTCGATCAGGGCCTGCAAGTTACTGCCGGTGCCGGAAAGCAGCACCACGACATCACAGGTCTGGGGCATCAGTGAGCCTTGAGGTTCTTCAGTTCAACCTGGGCTGCGCCTTCGGCAGCAGTGGCGATCTGGCCAATCACCCAAGGTTGCTCGCCGGCTTCACGCAGCACGTTCAGTGCGGTTTCAACGTGTTCCTGCGCAACGCAGATCACCATGCCCACGCCGCAGTTGAGCACGCGGTGCATTTCGGTTTCGTTGACGTTGCCTTTTTCCTGCAGCCAATCGAAGACAGCCGGGCGCTGCCAGCTGGCTACGTCGACAATCGCCTGGGCGCCTTTTGGCAGTACGCGCGGGATGTTGTCCAGCAGGCCGCCACCGGTGATGTGGGCCATGGCCTTGACGGCGCCGGTGTCCTTGATCAGCTTGAGCAGTGGCTTGACGTAGATGCGGGTCGGCGCCATCAGCAGGTCGGTCAGTGGCTTGCCGTCGAGCTGGATGTTCTCGATGTCGGCGCCGGACACTTCGATGATCTTGCGGATCAGCGAGTAGCCGTTGGAGTGCGGGCCGGACGATGGCAGGGCGAGCAGGGCGTCACCAGCAGCTACTTTGGAGCCGTCGATGATCTCGGCTTTTTCCACCACGCCGACGCAGAAGCCGGCCAAGTCGTAGTCTTCTCCTTCGTACATGCCTGGCATTTCAGCGGTTTCACCGCCGACCAGGGAGCAACCCGACAGTTCGCAGCCAGCACCGATGCCGGTTACGACCTGGGTCGCGGTCTCGACATTGAGCTTGCCGGTGGCGTAGTAGTCGAGAAAGAACAGCGGCTCGGCGCCGCACACCACCAGGTCGTTGACGCACATGGCGACCAGATCGATGCCGATGCTGTCGTGCTTGTTCAGGTTCAGGGCCAGACGCAGCTTGGTGCCCACGCCGTCGGTGCCGGACACCAGTACAGGCTGCTTGTAGCCGGCCGGGATTTCGCAGAGGGCGCCAAAACCGCCCAGGCCACCCATGACTTCAGGGCGCGCAGTGCGCTTGGCGACGCTCTTGATGCGTTCGACCAATGCTTCACCGGCGTCGATGTCTACACCGGCGTCCTTGTAGCTCAGGGAGGGTTGCTTGCTCATGATCCAGGCCTTTAGGGGGGATTTCTGGGTAACGACCGGGCGGGCGGGGGCTTTTGGAAAGTGCCCTGCCGTTGACGGTCTGCGAAGGCGCGCGATTTTATCAGGCTTGAGGGGCAGCGGCCATCCTCGGGCCGACGGGCAGGGCATATGAGTTCAAAAAAATGCAAATCGGGCCGGTAATCGTGCGTATTAAGGTATAGCCTTGAGCTCGCTAGCGTTATGACAGTATGAAAACTTACCGGGACCTTGTGAATGTTTTACCGGTCGCTGTGTCACAGCCTTGCCAAACCGAGATCACGCGGTCTGTTCCAACCGCTAAATTTGTCGTTCGGGAATCTTCCATGCGTCTGTGTAAATTCTTCTTTGTAGGCTGCTTGTCGTTGGTCAGCCTGGCGAGTCATGCCGAAACCCTCAATGGCCTCTATCAAGTACTTGAACCGGTCAGCAGCCAGTCGCCCCAAGAGCGCGACCAGGCCACCCAGCGTGCCGTGCAGACCCTCGTGATCCGCCTGACCGGCGACGCCAAGGCCGCCGATGGCCCTGGCCTGGCGGCGATCCGCAAAGACCCGCAACAAATCATCAGCCAGTACGGCTACGACGCCGGCCCGCCAGAAAGCCTGCAAGTGGACTTCGACCCGGTCAGCACCGACCGCGCCTTGCGGGATGCGGGCCTGTCGATCTGGGGCAGCAACCGGCCATCGATCCTGGGTTGGTGGCTGAACGATTCAACTGAAGGCAGCAGCCTGGTCGGCGATGGCCAGGCCGTTGCCCAGGCCCTGCGCCGGGCCGCGCAACACCGGGGTCTGCCGCTGCGCTTGCCGCTGGGAGACCTGGATGAACAGGTAGTCGCCACCGCGCCGAACCTTGAAAGCCCGGACGCCACGCCTTTGCGCGCAGCCTCCGAGCGTTACGGTGCCGATGCGTTGCTGGCAGTGCATGCGCGTCAGGAGGGTAGCCAGTGGCAGGCAAAATGGCGCTTGTGGCTGGGCGACAAGGCTGAGGAGGGTACCGCTCAAGGCGCTGACACTGCCGCGCTTGCCGACGCGGTATTGCTGGCGGTCAGCCAAAAGCTGGCGCCGCGCTTTGCGGTCAAACCTGGGGTGAGCAGTGAGCAACTGCTTGAAGTGCAAGGCATGAACCTGGAGCGCTACGCCGCCCTGGGCCGTTTGCTGGAGCCCTTTGGCGGCCAGCCGCAGTTAGTGGATGGCACCCGGATCGTGTATCGCGTCAATGGCAGCGCCGAACAACTGCGCACCCAACTGAGCCTGGCCAAGCTGCAGGAAATTCCTGCTGGCGAAGCCCCGGCCCAGCCAGCCGTGATCGATGGCACGCAACCGGCTGTTGCACCTGAGCCCCAGGCGCAACTGCGTTTTCGTTGGTAAATAGTGTTCCTCCTTCTATATAGAAGAAGGGCGTAAAAAACAGATGGAGTGGTTTATGGCGGATACGCGTCGTTGGGTGTGGCTTGGCGGGATTGTCCTGCTGTGCGGTTTTGTGTTCTTGCTGCATTCGATCCTGACGCCGTTCCTGGTGGCGCTACTGCTCGCCTATCTGTTCGATCCCGTAGTGGATCGCCTGGAAAAAGTCGGCATGTCGCGCACCTGGGGCGTGATCACGGTGTTTGCGCTGTTCACGTTGATCATCACGGCGCTGGTGTTGATATTGGTGCCGATGTTGGCCAAGCAGCTGTTTCGCCTCTATGAGCTGGCGCCGCAGATGCTCGACTGGTTGCAGTACACGGCAATGCCGTGGGCCCAGTCCAAGTTCGGGCTGGCCGATGGCTTCTGGAAGTTCGACAAGGTCAAGGCAGCTATCAGCGAGCATATGGACAAGACCACCGATATCGTCACGGTGGTGCTCAGCCAGGCGACTGCGTCGAGCCTGGCGCTGATCGGCTGGTTGACCAACCTGGTGCTGATCCCGGTGGTGGCGTTCTACCTGCTGCGAGACTGGGACATCATGATGGCCAAGATCCGCAGTCTGCTGCCTCGTGACCGCGAAGAGCGTGTTGTTTCCCTGGCAGCGGAGTGTCATGAGGTATTGGGTGCGTTCGTGCGTGGCCAGTTGCTGGTGATGCTGGCCCTGGGGGTGATTTACGCTGCTGGCCTGATGGCGATCGGCCTGGAGCTGGGGCTGTTGATCGGCTTGATCGCGGGCTTGGCTGCCATCGTGCCGTACATGGGCTTTGTGATCGGCATCGGTGCGGCGCTGGTGGCCGGGCTGTTCCAGTTCGGCGGCGACCTGTACCCGATGCTCGGGATTGTCGCAGTGTTCATGGTGGGCCAGGCCTTGGAAGGCATGGTGCTGACGCCACTGCTGGTGGGCGATCGGATCGGCCTGCACCCGGTGGCAGTGATCTTTGCGATTTTGGCGGGTGGCGAGCTGTTCGGCTTTACCGGCATCCTGTTGGCGCTGCCGGTGGCGGCGGTGATCATGGTGTTGGTGCGCCATGTGCACGACCTGTACAAGGATTCGGACGTGTATACCGGGGTGGATGAGCCCGAGTTGTAATCGCGGTGTCACAAACCCGGCCCTGGCCGGGTTTGTTGTTTCTGGCGCCGGGGTGCGTCAAACAAACTGCGTAAAACCCCCGGGTTAACGCAAACCTTTGATTTTGCTTGTGGTCTGCTGCATTGTGCGCCCGGCGTCACGGGTATAAACTTTGCAAACTTTACATAGAGGCCACTAACGGTTCGATGGGAGCCGTTCAGTCAGCATGAAACCGATTCAGCTGCCCCTAGGTGTGCGTCTGCGTGATGACGCTACCTTTATCAATTACTACCCAGGCGCCAATGCCGCTGCACTCGGCTATGTGGAGCGGCTTTGCGAAGCCGACGCCGGGTGGACTGAAAGCCTGATCTATCTGTGGGGCAAGCATGGCGTGGGGCGTACCCACCTGCTGCAGGCCGCATGCCTGCGTTTCGAGCAGACGGGCGAGCCGGCGGTCTACCTGCCCTTGGCCGAATTGATGGACCGCGGGATCGGCATCTTCGATAACCTTGAGCAATATGAACTGGTGTGTCTCGACGACCTGCAGGCAGTGGCCGGCAAGCCGGAGTGGGAAGAGGCGCTGTTTCATCTGTTCAACCGCTTGCGCGACAGCGGCCGGCGCTTGCTGATCGCTGCGTCCACCTCGCCGCGTGAACTGCCGGTGAAGCTGGCTGACCTCAAGTCGCGCCTGACCCTGGCGTTGATCTTCCAGATGCGTCCATTATCCGATGAAGACAAGCTGCGTGCGCTGCAACTGCGCGCTTCCCGTCGTGGCCTGCACCTGACTGACGAAGTCGGGCACTTTATCCTCACCCGTGGCACCCGCAGCATGAGCGCGCTGTTCGATTT
Organism: Pseudomonas sp. KT_2_4; assembly: GCF_041410225.1. Taxonomy (NCBI): domain Bacteria; kingdom Pseudomonadati; phylum Pseudomonadota; class Gammaproteobacteria; order Pseudomonadales; family Pseudomonadaceae; genus Pseudomonas; species Pseudomonas sp. KT_2_4. The sequence continues at coordinate 2,078,408 of NZ_CP166962.1, read as the reverse complement.
GCTTGAGCAACTCGACCAGGCTTCCTTGCAGGCACAAAGAAAATTGACGATCCCTTTCCTGAAAGAAACTTTGGGCTGGTAAGGTCTTGATTTTCCGTGTAACGGCATTTTCAAGGCGTCAGAAAACCTGCGTTTGAGCCCGAAGGGTTACGCAACTCAAGCGAGAAATGGAATCACGGCTTAGATGGCATAGTCGAAACGATAAGTCACATAGATCGCGATTGAATTTGCAAATCGATGTGATAGAGGGCATAGTCTCGGCTTCTTTACACATCAGCCACGGTCGTGCCCATGCTAAATCGCTTCGCACCCCTCGTGCCTCTCGCACTCGTTACCCTGTTGTTTGGTTGCGCCTCCCACCCTCAGCAGGTGGCAGAACAGCAAAAACCACAGGTTCAAAATCAGGCAAAGTTCGTTGCTGCACAGTCTGCTTCTGTTTATGAAGAAGAGGTGGCAACCGAAAAAGAACTCGCCGAGTTCTCTGACAGCAAGCCTTACCAACTGCCTCTTCTGGCCGACAGCATCCTTGAGCGCGGCATGTCCTTGATCGGTACCCGTTACCGTTTCGGCGGCACCTCGGAAGCCGGTTTTGATTGCAGTGGGTTCATTGGCTACCTGTTTCGTGAAGAAGCTGGCATGAATCTGCCGCGCTCTACGCGCGAGATGATCAACGTGAATGCACCGTTGGTCGCGCGAAACAACCTCAAGCCCGGTGATCTGCTTTTCTTTAGTACCAGTGGTCGCGGTCGTGTCAGCCACGCCGGTATCTACCTGGGCGATAACCAGTTTATTCACTCCAGCAGCCGCCGCAGTGGTGGTGTTCGGGTCGATAACCTCGGTGACAGCTACTGGAGCAAAACCTTCATCGAAGCCAAGCGTGCACTCGCCATGGCTCCGACTACGGTTACCGCTAGTAAGTAAAGTTAAAGTGATACTTGAAGTTTGACGTGTAAGCGCTAGAATCCCTGGACATTGTTGTCATCCGTTCGCGCGAGCTTTGCTTGCGCGTTCTGGTTTTCAACGTTCGGCAGCGAAAGCCGCATCCAGACCAGGATTGTTCTGCACATGTCGACCTCGGCCCGCCTGATGCTTATTGTTTGCGCCGCGCTGCTCAGCGCCTGCGCCAGTCGTACACCGCCGCCCGCGCCCGTCGCGGTCAAGCCTAAGCCGGTGTTCAACTATGCCACCCAGAATTTCTCGCCTGCTGCCGAAGACGTGCTCTTTCGTGCGCTGGGCCTGGTCGGCACGCCATATCGCTGGGGCGGCAACACACCGGACTCGGGGTTCGATTGCAGTGGCTTGATCGGCTTTGTATTTCGCGACGCTGCCGGCATCTCATTGCCGCGCACCACCCGTGAATTGATCGTGATGCGTGCCCAGGACGTCAGCGAACAAAACCTGCAAACCGGCGATCTGCTGTTCTTCGCCACCGGTGGCGGTTCGCGGGTCAGCCATGCGGGCATCTATGTGGGCGAAGGGCGCTTCGTGCATGCACCGCAGACCGGCGGTACGGTGAAGCTGGATACGCTATCCAAAGCGTATTGGCAGAATGCCTACCTGAGTGCCAAGCGCGTGTTGCCAGGGAATCTGGCGCGTAACCCCTGAATCAATAAAACTCCAAAATGTGGGAGCGGGCTTGCCCGCGAATGCAGTGTGTCAGTCAACGGCTTAGTTGGCTGGGCCACCGTAATCGCGGGCAAGCCCGCTCCCACATGGGTATGTGGTTATTTACTTAACAGCCGACACACGCCAAACCTTATTGCCCACATCATCGGCCACCAGCAAATCCCCCTGCTGATCTATCACCACGCCGACCGGCCGGCCCATGGCTTTCTCATCGCTATCAAGAAACCCCGTCAGCACATCCACCGGTTGCCCTTTCGGCTGGCCCCCTTCGAAGGGGACGAAAATCACCTTATAGCCACTGTGCGGCTTGCGGTTCCAGGAACCATGCTGGCCGATAAATGCGCCATTACTGAAGGGGGCCGGCAGTTTGCTGCCCTCGGCGAAGGTCAACCCCAGCGAGGCAGTATGGGGGCCTACCGCATAGTCGGGAGCGATGGCCTTGGCGACCATGTCAAGGTTCTGCGGGGTCACACGCACATCTACATGCTGGCCGTAATAACTGAAAGGCCAGCCGTAGAAGCCGCCATCCTTGACCGAGGTGATGTAATCCGGCACCAGGTCACTGCCGATTTCATCGCGCTCGTTGACTGCCGTCCACAGCCTGCCGCTCTGAGGTTCCCAGGCCATGCCGTTGGGGTTGCGCAGGCCGGAGGCAAAAATGCGGTGTTGGCCGCTGGCGCGGTCGACTTCCCAAATGGCGGCGCGACCCTGTTCGGCTTCCAAGCCGTTTTCGCCGACGTTGCTGTTGGAGCCGACGCTCACGTACAGCTTGCTGCCGTCCTGGCTGGCCACCACATTTTTGGTCCAGTGGTGGTTCAAAGGGCCACCGGGTAAATCCACCACCTTGGTGCCTGGGGAGGTGATCGCGGTTTCACCTGGCTGATAGGGGAAGCGCAGCAACTTATCCGAATCGGCCACGTACAGGTCGTTGCCCACCAAGGCCATGCCAAACGGCGAGTTGAGGTTCTCCAGGAACACCGTACGAGTTTCTGCCACACCGTCATGGTCGGCATCGCGCAGCAAGGTAATGCGGTTCGGGCTCGGCACGCCGGCGCCAGCGCGGTCCATGACTTTTTCCATCACCCAGCCGCGCACGCCTTTGGCATCGTCCGGCTTGGGCGGTGCATTGGTCTCGGCCACCAGAACGTCGCCGTTGGGCAGCACGTAGAGCCAGCGCGGGTGGTCCAGGCCTTCGGCGAATGCGGCCACTTGGGTGCCGGCGGCGGCGACGGGCTTGGCGCCTTCGGGCCAGCCGATGGCCGGGGCGATATTGACGGTGGGGATCAACGTCTTGTTCGGCTCCGGCAGCCGGGGCGAGGGCCCGGTGCCGTCGGCGACCTGCAGGGTCGAGCTTTCGCCGCACGCAGCGAGGCTACCGGCGAACATGATCAGTAGGGCGAGTCGGGTTTTAGGCATGGTTTTCTCCTTGATACCTGTAGGGGTAGAGAAGCACGAACGGCGGATGGTTCAAGTACAAGGCCAGCTTTAATTGACGCTCCACCCCCAACCCACTAACCTTCGCGGCTTGTTCCAGGTGCTCTGTGGCGCGCGCGTCGACAGAGTGAAACAGGGAAGCCGGTGAGTGAGCGCACTTGTACACAGTGCTGCCGCGATTCCGGCGCTGCCCCCGCAACGGTAAATGAGTCAAGACGGTGCTGTTTGCCACTGTGTCGCGTGCGATATGGGAAGGCGCGCCCTCGGCTGCTTGCTATCAAAAGCGCCACTCATGAGCCCGGAGACCGGCCTGGATCATCCAACAGCATCACGGTGGGCGATGCTTGGCTGTCTGTTGTTTCTTTTTCCTGCCCGCCGTTTTTGTCCAGCCCCAACGGAGAGCTGCCATGACTGATTCCCCCGACCGCGACGAACGCCACCTGGCGCGCATGCTGCGCAAAAAAGCCGTGATTGACGAGCGCATCGCCAATTCGCCCAACGAGTGCGGCCTGCTGCTGGTGCTGACTGGCAACGGCAAAGGCAAGAGCAGTTCGGCGTTCGGCATGTTGGCCCGGGCCATGGGCCATGGCATGCAGTGCGGTGTGGTGCAGTTCATCAAGGGGCGTAACAGCACCGGCGAAGAATTGTTTTTTCGCCGCTTCCCCGAGCAGGTGCGCTTTCACGTGATGGGCGAAGGTTTCACCTGGGAAACCCAGGATCGCCAGCGCGATATCGCCGCTGCCGAAGCGGCTTGGGCAGTGTCCCGGGCCATGTTGAATGACCCTTCCATCGGCTTGGTGGTGCTGGATGAACTGAACATCGCCCTCAAGCACGGTTACCTTGACCTGGACCAGGTACTCAGCGACCTGCAAGCCCGCCCGCCCATGCAGCATGTGGTGGTCACCGGCCGTGGCGCCAAGCCTGAGCTGATCGAAATGGGCGACACCGTCACCGAAATGGGCATGCTCAAGCACGCGTTCCAGGCCGGTATCAAGGCACAGAAAGGCGTCGAACTTTGAATCAGCCCCGTCATTGCCCGGCCGTACTGATCGCCGCTCCGGCGTCCGGCCAGGGCAAAACCACGGTCACCGCCGCGTTGGCGCGTTTGCACCGCAACCTGGGGCGCAAGGTGCGCGTGTTCAAATGCGGGCCGGACTTTCTCGACCCGATGATCCACGAGCGTGCCAGTGGCGCGCCGGTGTACCAGTTGGACATGTGGATGGTGGGCGAGCAGGAAAGCCGCCGCCTGCTCTGGGAGGCCGCGGGGGAGGCCGACCTGATCCTCATCGAAGGCGTGATGGGCCTGTTCGACGGCACGCCTTCCAGCGCTGACTTGGCGCGGCACTTCGGTGTACCGGTGCTGGGCGTGATCGATGGCACGGCTATGGCCCAGACGTTCGGCGCCCTGGCCCTGGGGCTGGCGCGCTATCAGCCCGACCTGCCGTTCGCCGGCGTGCTGGCCAATCGCGTCGGCACCCTGCGCCATGCGCAATTGCTTGAAGGCAGCCTCACTGAGGGCTTGCGTTGGTACGGTGCATTGTCCCGCGAGACCGGCATCGAACTGCCCAGCCGCCACCTGGGCCTGGTGCAAGCCAGCGAACTGAATGACCTTGATATACGCCTGGATGCCGCCGCCCAGGCGTTGGGCAGCAGTTGCGAAGTGGCCCTGCCGCCGCCGGTGACCTTTGCCGCGCCGCACGTGATCGAAACCGAACCCTTGCTGGCCGGTGTGCGGATTGCCGTGGCCCGTGACGAAGCCTTTGCTTTTACCTACGGCGCCAGCCTGGATCTGTTGCGGGCAATGGGCGCGGAGCTGAAGTTCTTCTCACCGATCCATGATCGCCAATTGCCTGAAGCGGACAGCCTCTATTTGCCCGGCGGGTATCCGGAACTGCACCACCAGGCATTGTCGGCCAATACCTCGATGCTGGACGCCATTCGTGCTCATCACGCCGCTGGCAAACCGCTGCTCGCCGAATGCGGTGGCATGCTCTATCTGCTCGACTCGTTGACCGATGTGGAGGGTGAGCGCGCCGAACTGGTTGGCTTGTTGCAAGGCGATGCGGTGATGCAGAAGAAACTCGCGGCCCTGGCGCTGCAAAGCGTCGAGCTGCCGGAGGGGACCTTGCGCGGGCATACCTATCACCATTCCCTGACTAGTACCGAATGGGCGCCGATTGCCCGTGGCCTGAGCCCTAACGGCGGGCGCGGTGCTGAAGCGGTTTACCGACAGGGTCGTTTGACCGCCTCCTATGTGCACTTTTATTTTCCGTCGAATCCTGGCGCGGTGGCCGCGTTGTTTGCGCCCGACCTTGAGACCGCTATCGCAGGCAAGCCAGCTCCCACAGTTGACCCAGTTGCAAACCAATCCAATGTGGGAGCGGGCTTGCTCGCGAAGAGGCCATGACTGACAACGCATTCCCCCAAGCCGACCGCGAAGCCGTCTACCGCGCCATCGCCGAACGCCGCGACATGCGCCACTTCCGCGGTGGCAGCGTCGCGCCTGAACTGCTGCAGCGCCTGCTCCACGCTGCGCACCAGGCGCCCAGCGTCGGCCTGATGCAGCCGTGGCGTTTTATCCGCATCAGCGATCGCTCGTTGCGCAGCCAGATTCAACAGTTGGTAGAAGAAGAGCGCGTACGCACCGCCGAAGCATTGGGCGAGCGCTCCGATGCGTTCATGAAGCTCAAGGTCGAAGGCATCAACGATTGTGCCGAGGTATTGGTCGCCGCCTTGATGGACGATCGCGAGCGCCACATCTTCGGGCGCCGCACCCTGCCGGAAATGGACATGGCCTCGCTCTCCTGCGCCATCCAGAACCTGTGGCTGGCGGCGCGCGTGGAAGGGTTGGGCATGGGCTGGGTTTCGCTGTTCGACCCCCAGGCCCTGGCCGAGTTGCTGGGTTTGCCACCCGGCGCAAAACCCCTTGCAGTGCTGTGCCTGGGGCCGGTGGCCGAGTTTTACCCGGCACCGATGTTGCAGCTTGAAGGCTGGGCCGATCCGCGACCGCTGAGTGACATGCTGTATGAAAACACGTGGGGAGTGAGTCAATGAGTGTGGCCTTGCTGTGTGTGGCTGCGGTGGCGCTGGATGCGCTGCTCGGTGAGCCCAGGCGCTGGCATCCGCTGGTGGCGTTCGGCAATTTCGCCGGGCGCATCGAGCAACGTTTCAATACTGGCGGGCGTGGCTGGCGCAGCCATGGTGTGACCGCGTGGTTTATTGCGGTGGTGCCGCTGACCCTGCTGGCCACGGCGTTGTCGTGGGCGCCTTATATCGGCTGGCTGCTGGAGATCCTGGCGTTGTACTGCGCCCTGGGCATGCGCAGCCTGGGCGAGCACGTGATACCAGTGGCCCAGGCCCTGCGCCGTGATGACCTGGACGAGGCGCGTACACGTGTGAGTTACCTGGTCAGCCGTCAGACCAGTGAACTGGACCGTACTGAAGTGGCCCGCGCAGCCACCGAATCGGTGCTGGAGAACGGCAGCGATGCGGTATTCGCCGCGTTGTTCTGGTTTGTGGTGGCCGGTGTGCCGGGCGTGGTGCTCTATCGTCTGAGCAACACCCTGGACGCCATGTGGGGCTATCGCAATGAGCGCTTTGAGCGCTTCGGTTGGGCAGCCGCCAGGATCGATGATGTGCTCAACTATATTCCTGCGCGCTTGGTGGCTTTAACCTACGCGTTATTGGGTAAAACCCGCCTGGCGCTCAAATGCTGGCGCACTCAGGGCCCGACTTGGGACAGCCCCAACGCCGGCCCGGTGATGGCGGCAGGGGCCGGTGCCTTGGGTGTGGAGCTCGGCGGCGCGGCGATTTATCACGGCGAGGTGCATCAGCGCCCGCCATTGGGCGAAGGCCCGCCGGCCGACGCCGATTCCATTGATCGCGGCTGGCAACTGGTGCAGCGCGGCGTATGGCTGTGGCTGCTGGTCCTGTGCGTGGGGGCGCAAATCTATGCTTGAACATGGTGGTCGGCTGCGTAAGGCCGCGATTGAGTACGGCATTGCCGAAGCGGATTGGCTCGACCTGTCCAGCGGCCTGGCGCCCTGGCCGTGGCCGATTCCCGAGATTCCCTTGCGTGCCTGGGCGCGCTTGCCGGAAACCGATGACGGCTTGGAGAAGGCTGCCAGCGAGTACTACGGCGCCGGCCCATTGCTGCCGGTGCCGGGCTCTCAGGCCGCGATCCAACTGCTGCCGCGCTTGCGTCGTTCCGGCAAGGTCGGCGTGCTTTCGCCCTGTTACGCCGAACACGCCGAAGCCTGGCGCCGCGCCGGTTATGTGGTGCGCGAAGTGCAGGAGCAGGAAGTCGACTTCTTTCTCGACAGCCTCGACGTGCTGGTCGTGGTCAACCCCAACAACCCCACGGGCTTGAGCCTGAGCCCGCAACGCCTGCTGGACTGGCATGCGCGGTTGGCCCAGCGCGGTGGCTGGCTGGTGGTGGACGAGGCGTTCATTGACGTGACCCCGGACTTGAGCCTGGCCAGCCATGCCGATCAGGTCGGCTTGATCGTACTGCGCTCATTCGGCAAGTTCTTCGGCTTGGCCGGCGTGCGCCTGGGCTTTGTGCTGGCCGAGCGCAAGTTGCTCAAGCTGTTGGCCGAACAGGTCGGGCCCTGGGCCGTCAGTGGGCCGACGCGGGTGTTGGGCCAAGTGTGCCTGCGCGACACCGACGGGCATGCGCGCCAGCGCAGTCGTTGCATCGCAGCCGGCCAGCGTCTGTTCGAGTTGCTTGAGCGCCGTGGGCTTCAACCGCACGGCGGCTGCGCATTGTTCCAGTGGTTGATTACCCCCCACGCTGAACGGCTGTACGAATTCATGGCCCAACGCGGCATCCTGCTGCGCCTGTTCGTGCACAACAGCAGCGTGCGCTTGGGCCTGCCCGACACCGACGCCGACTGGCTGCGCCTTGATGAAGCCCTGGCCGCCTACAAGGACGCCACATGACCACGTTGATGGTGCAGGGCACCACCTCCGACGCCGGTAAAAGCACCCTGGTGACTGCGCTGTGTCGCTGGCTGGTACGCCAAGGCGTCGCGGTGGCACCGTTCAAACCGCAGAACATGGCGCTCAACAGCGCGGTGACCGCCGAAGGCGGCGAGATCGGCCGCGCCCAGGCGGTGCAGGCCCAGGCTGCCAACCTGGCGCCCCATACCGACATGAACCCGGTATTGCTCAAGCCCAACAGCGACACCGGCTCCCAAGTGATCATCCATGGCCGTGCGGTCACCAGCATGAATGCCGTGGCCTATCACGACTACAAAGCCATTGCGATGCAAGCGGTGCTGGCCTCCCACGCGCGTTTGAGCCAGGCCTACCCGGTGGTGATGGTCGAAGGCGCGGGCTCACCGGCCGAGATCAACCTGCGCGCCAATGACATTGCCAACATGGGCTTCGCCGAGGCGGTGGACTGCCCGGTGCTGTTGATCGCGGACATCAACCGCGGCGGCGTGTTTGCCCATCTGGTTGGCACCCTGGAGCTGCTGTCGCCCAGTGAACAGGCGCGGGTCAAGGGCTTCATCATCAACCGTTTTCGCGGCGATATCGCGTTGCTGCAACCAGGGCTGGACTGGCTCGAAGCGCGCACCGGCAAACCGGTCGTCGGCGTGCTGCCCTACGTGATGGACCTGCACCTGGAGGCGGAAGACGGCATCGACCAGCGCCAGATCGACAAGGCCGCCCAGGTGCTCAAGGTGGTGGTGCCGGTGCTGCCGCGCATCAGCAACCATACCGACTTCGACCCGCTGCGCTTGCACCCCCAGGTGGACTTGCAGTTCGTCGGGCCGGGCCAGGCGATACCTGCCGCTGACCTGATCATCCTGCCGGGTTCGAAAAGCGTGCGCAGTGACTTGGCCTATCTGCGTGCCAATGGCTGGGACACCGCCGTGGCGCGGCATCTGCGTTATGGCGGCAAGGTACTGGGGATCTGCGGCGGCTTGCAGATGCTCGGCGAGCAGGTCCATGACCCGCTGGGTCTGGAAGGGCTCGCGGGCTCCAGTGCCGGCCTTGGGTTGCTGGCGTTCAGCACCACCCTGGAACAAGAGAAACAACTGCGCAATGTGCGTGGGCGTCTGGTATTGGAAGATGCCGACGTCAGCGGTTATGAAATCCATGCGGGGGTGACCTGCGGCGCTGCCTTGGCAAGCGCTGCGGTCCTGCTGGACGATGGCCGCAGCGATGGCGCGCAGAGCCCTGATGGGCAAGTTCTAGGCACCTACCTGCACGGCTTGTTCGAGACCCCGGCAGCGTGCAGCGCCTTGCTGCGTTGGGCCGGGTTGCAGGAGGTGCAAGAGGTGGATTATCACGGCTTGCGCGAGCGCGATATCGAGCGGTTGGCGGACTTGGTGGAGCACCACTTGGACACCGATTTGTTGCGCAAGCTATGTGGGATCTGACGGTGCTCACACGACCCAACTGTGGGAGCGGGCTTGCCTGCGATAGCCATGTGTATCTACACAACGCTGTAGTGCTCAACGGTAACCACGATGCGAAGCGAGCCGCCCTTGATCTTGATCTGCTTTTGATCTTGATCTTAGGCGGCCCCCCAAATCACTGGCGGATTACGGGCACACCGAGCCTGGGCGAGGTGCCGAGTGGTGGGGCAAGAGCGTTTTGCTTACTTTTGCGCTTTTCAAAAGTGAGCCGCTGTAAAAGCGGAACCCTAAGTGGCCGTTACCGCAGAAATGGATATGTACACAGTCCAACTGTGTTGACTGTCAGGCCGTCTTCGCAGGCAAGCCAGCTCCCACATTTGGGTCGCGGTGCGTCAGCTGGATCAGCGTCGGCTGTCAGGCCGTCACGGGAGCAAGCTCCCTCGCCACATCGTTTGCCAGGGGCCTTTGCATGTATCAATTGATCCTCGGCGGTGCCCGTTCGGGTAAGAGCCGCCTGGCCGAAAAGCTTGCCGCAGAGAGCGGGCTTGCCGTCATTTATATCGCCACCAGCCAACCGCTCGACGGTGAGATGAGCGAGCGCGTCGCGCTGCACCGCCAGCGTCGCCCCGACCATTGGGGCCTGGTTGAAGAGCCCATCGACCTGGCGCGTGTGCTACAGGAAAACGCCGCCACTGATCGCTGCCTGCTGGTGGATTGCCTGACCTTATGGCTCACCAATCTTCTGATGCTCGAAGACCCGGCTCGCCTTGCATCCGAGCGTGATCAACTGTTGCAAACCCTGGCCTCGCTGCCGGGGGAGATCATTTTTGTCAGCAACGAGACCGGTCTGGGTGTCGTGCCGCTGGGCGAGTTGACTCGCCGTTATGTGGATGAAGCCGGTTGTCTGCATCAAGCCTTGGCCGAGCAATGTCAGCGCGTTGTGCTGACGGTTGCCGGCCTGCCCCTGACTTTGAAAGGTACTGCGTTATGACCGATTCCTGGTGGCTCAACCCCTGCAAGGCGGTGGATACCACGGCCCACGAACAGGCGCTGGCGCGTCAGCAGCAGTTGACCAAGCCCGCCGGTTCCCTCGGCCAGTTGGAGGCCCTGGCGGTGCGGCTGGCGGGTTTGCAGGGCCAGGTCAAACCGACGGTAGATCACCTGTGGATCGCGATTTTTGCCGGCGATCACGGTGTGGTCGCTGAAGGCGTGTCGGCATTTCCCCAAGAGGTCACCGGGCAGATGCTGCAAAACTTCGTCACCGGTGGCGCGGCGATCAGCGTGTTGGCGCGGCAACTGCAAGCGCAATTGGAGGTGATTGACCTCGGCACGGTCACGCCGTCCCTGGATTTGCCCGGCGTTCGTCACCTGAATATCGGTGCGGGCACGGCTAATTTCGTGCATGGCCCGGCGATGACCCAAGCCCAAGGGCAGTTGGCCTTGCAAGCTGGACGAGACAGCGCACGCCGTGCCCTGGAAAGCGGCGCGCAACTCTTTATCGGCGGTGAGATGGGCATCGGCAATACCACTGCCGCCAGTGCCTTGGCCTGCGCATTGCTGGATTGCCAGGTCACTGACCTCACAGGCCCTGGCACCGGTTTGAATGCCGCAGGGGTCAGCCATAAGGTCGCGGTCATCGAGCGCGCCTTGGCGTTGCACGCCGGTCAGCGCAGCGATGCGTTGCAAACCCTGTTCAATCTCGGCGGTTTTGAAATTGCTGCCTTGGTTGGCGCCTACCTGGCCTGCGCCCAGGAAGGCATCGTGGTGCTGGTGGATGGGTTCATCTGCAGCGTGGCCGCGCTGGTGGCGGTGCGCTTGAACCCGGCGTGCCGCGAATGGTTGGTGTTCGGCCATCGGGGTGCCGAGCCGGGCCATCGCCATGTGCTGCACAGCCTCGATGCGCAACCGTTGCTGGAACTGGGCCTGCGCCTGGGCGAAGGCAGTGGCGCGGCGTTGGCGGTGCCCTTGTTGCGCCTGGCGTGTGCGCTGCACGGGCAGATGGCGACCTTCGCCGAAGCCGCCGTGGCGGACCGCCCCGCATGACCTTACGCCTGGACCTGCTGCGTCACGGCGAAACCGAACTGGGCGGAGGCCTGCGTGGCAGCCTGGACGATGCGCTGACCGCCAACGGCTGGCGGCAGATGCGCGACGCAGTGGTGGGGCAGGGGCCGTGGGATCGGCTGATCAGCTCACCGCTGCAACGCTGCGCTCTGTTCGCCCAGGAGTTGGGGGCACAGCTCGATGTGCCGGTGACTCTGGAGGCTGATCTGCAAGAGCTGCACTTCGGCGCGTGGGAAGGGCAGAGTGCGGCCGCGTTGATGGACACCGATGCCCAAGGGCTGGGCTTGTTCTGGGCCAACCCCTATGAATTCACGCCGCCGGAAGGCGAGCCGGTCATCCAGTTTTCCGCGCGCGTGCTTGGCGCTGTCAGGCGGCTGCATCAGGCCTATGCTGGCCAGCGCGTGCTGTTGATCAGCCATGGCGGTGTAATGCGCCTGCTGCTGGCCCAGGCGCGAGGGTTGCCCCGTGAGCAACTGCTGAATGTCGAAGTAGGCCACGGTGCCCTGTTCGGCCTGCAGGTTGCGGCCGATGGCGTGTTGAAGGAAGGGCGCTGATGATGCTGCCGTTCTGGATCGCCCTGCAATTTCTCAGCAGCCTGCCCATTCGCTTGCCGGGCATGCCGCAGCCTCAAGAGCTGGGCCGTTCGTTGCTGTTTTATCCGCTGGTAGGGTTGCTGTTCGGCGTGCTGTTATGGGGCCTCAACCAGGTGTTGCAGGGTACCCCGTTGCTGTTGCACGCCGCGTTGCTGCTCACCGCCTGGGTGCTGCTCAGCGGTGGCCTGCACCTGGACGGGCTGGCCGACAGCGCCGATGCCTGGTTGGGCGGTTTTGGCGACCGGGAGCGCACCCTCAGCATCATGAAAGACCCGCGCAGCGGCCCGATTGCGGTGGTCACCCTGGGACTGGTGCTGCTGCTCAAGTTCAGCGCGTTGGTGGCGTTGATCGAACAACACAATGGCGCCGCCCTGATCCTGGCGCCCCTGATCGGACGTGCTTCGATGCTGGCGCTGTTTCTCACCACGCGCTATGTGCGGGCGGGCGGATTGGGCCAGGCACTGTCAGATCATCTGCCGCGAATTGTCGGCCAACAGGTGCTGATCCTCAGCGGGTTGGCCTGCACCCTGATCGGTGGTTTCAGCGGCGGCATCGCGGTGTTGCTGGCGGTCCTGTGTTTCGTGTGGCTGCGCCAGTTGATGGTCAAGCGTCTGGGCGGCACCACGGGCGACACCGCTGGCGCACTGCTGGAGCTGCTTGAAGTTGCGGTACTGGTCGGGCTGGCGTTGTAACGCTTTCTTGCAATTGGTTAACTCCGGGTATATACACGCTCTATGCTTGCCTCCCAATGTTTATGCACCAACCTGCGACGTGCCGCCCGTGGCGTCAGCAGGCACTACGACGGCGCTCTCGACGGCTTCGGGATCAACGTTGCCCAATATTCTCTGTTGTGCAACCTGCAGCGTCTCGACCAGCCGAGCATTTCCAGCCTGGCGGACGCCATGGGCTTGGATCGCAGCACCCTGGGGCGCAACCTGCGCGTCCTGGAAGGTGAAGGGCTGGTGCAGTTGGTGGAGGGCGACGATTTGCGCAACCGCCTGGTGGTGTTGACTGACGCCGGCCATGAACGGCTAGGCGCTGCGTTGCCGGCGTGGGAAGCAGCGCAGCAGAAACTGATTGATAAGCTCGGCGCCGAAAAGCGCGAAATGTTGTTGGCCTTGCTGGATGAACTCGCCTGAACGGCGGTTTGTTCGACTATAAGCGGGTATATACCCGCGAACGGAGAATAAGAAATGACCTCGATGTGGCGCACCAGTGGTTGGGTCCTTTTAGGCAGTGCGCTGATCCTGGCGTTGTCCTTGGGCGTACGGCATGGCTTTGGCCTGTTCCTGGCGCCGATGAGCAGCGAATTCGGTTGGGGGCGTGAAACCTTTGCCTTTGCTATCGCCTTGCAGAACCTGATCTGGGGCTTGGCGCAGCCATTTACCGGGGCCTTGGCCGACCGTTTCGGCGCGACCAAGGCGGTGTTTGTCGGCGGGGTGTTGTACGCCGTCGGCCTGGTGCTGATGGGCATGTCCGACTCTGCCTGGTCGCTGTCGTTGAGCGCAGGTTTACTGATTGGTATTGGCCTGTCCGGCACCTCGTTCTCGGTGATTCTCGGCGTGGTTGGCCGCGCCGTAGCGCCGGAAAAACGCAGCATGGCCATGGGCATTGCCAGCGCCGCCGGCTCGTTCGGCCAGTTCGCCATGGTGCCCGGCACCCTGGGCCTGATTGGCTGGCTCGGCTGGTCGGCCGCCTTGCTGGCGCTGGGCTTGATGGTGGCGCTGATCCTGCCGCTGGTCGCCATGCTCAAGGACCGGCCGCTGGCGGTCACGGTGGGCCAGCAAACCCTGGGCGAAGCGCTGAAAGAGGCCTGCTCCCACTCCGGCTTCTGGCTGCTGTCCTTCGGCTTTTTTGTGTGCGGTTTCCAAGTAGTGTTCATCGGTGTGCACTTGCCGGCATACCTGGTCGACCAGCACCTGCCGGCCACGGTGGGCACCACGGTGCTGGCCTTGATTGGCCTGTTCAACGTATTTGGCACCTACACGGCGGGTTGGCTCGGTGGCCGCATGTCCAAGCCGCGTCTGCTCACCGGCTTGTACCTGTTACGGGCGGTAGTGATTGTGTTGTTCCTGTGGGCGCCGGTCACCGAGGTCACGGCGTATCTGTTTGGCATGGCGATGGGATTCTTGTGGCTGTCCACGGTGCCGCTGACCAATGGCACCGTCGCGACCCTGTTTGGGGTGCGCAACCTCTCGATGCTCGGCGGGATTGTGTTCCTGTTCCACCAGCTTGGCTCGTTCCTCGGCGGGTGGCTGGGCGGGGTGGTCTATGATCGAACCGGTAGCTACGATTTGATCTGGCAGGTGGCAATTTTACTCAGCCTGCTCGCCGCCGCGCTGAATTGGCCGGTGCGTGAGCGGCCGGTGGCACGTATTCAGGCGCAGATGGAGGCGGCATGAGCATGACAGCGCGTCTTATGCTGGTGGCTGTGGGGATGGTGTTATTGCTGCTGGCCTGGTGGGGCTGGCATCAGGGCGGCCTGGCATTGATGCAACTGGGCATGGCGATCTGCTAAGTTGTGGGTCTGAACTGACTCAAGGACTTTTGACATGCAGATGCGCTGGCTCGCTGTACCCGTCCTGATGGCTATTGGCAGCGTGGCGATGGCCGCCAGTTGCCCACCGTGCTTGCGGGCCAATTGCCCAAGCTGCGGGCCAAGGAATCCATCGACCTGTGCCAGCAATTCGCTGGCAAGCCCTTGGTGATCGTTAACACAGCGAGCTTCTGCGGCTTTGCCCCACAGTTTAAAGGTCTGGAAGCGTTATATCAGCGCTACAAGGGCCAGGGCCTGGAAGTGATCGGCGTGCCGTCCGATGACTTCAAGCAGGAAGCCAAGACCGGGGAGGAAACCGCCAAGGTCTGCTACGTGAACTATGGCGTGACCTTCACCATGACCGAGCCGCAGAAGGTCAAGGGGCCGGATGCGGTGCACCTGTTCAAGGTGCTTGCACAGCAGGCCGACGCGGCGCCGAAGTGGAATTTCTACAAGTATGTGGTGGATCGCCAGGGCAATGTTGTGGCCAGTTTTTCCAGCCTGACCAAGCCGGACAGTCCGGAGCTGATCAAGGCGGTGGAACAGGCATTGGCTTCCAAACCCTGACCGCCAGCCAAACAAAAGCCCCGACTCCTTCACAGGAGAGCGGGGCTTTTTTATACGACTGCGGTTAGAACTTGTAGGTCATGCCCAAGCCGAAACCGTTGGCGCTGTTTTCATACTTGGCGTTGTAGCTGGCCAATTGGTTGGAGCGTGAAATCTTGACGTCCTCTTCCTTCAGGTAGGAGTAGGCCAGGTCGATGGTCATGTTATCCATGACCTGGTAGCCCAGGCCCAGGCTGAAGATGGTACGGTCGCCGGTCGGGATGCGCGGTGAGCGATCCGTGTTGTTGGTAGGCGACTGGTCGAATGTCAGGCCGGTACGCAGTACCACTTGCTTGGTGAGCTGGTACGAAGTACCCACGGCGTAGGCCCAGGTGTCGTGCCAGTTCTGGTCTTCCTTGATTGTGCTGACCAGGCCTGGGGCAAGCGCGCCGCCAGTAGCGCCGCTGACGCCTTCGTTCTTGACGGTGATGTCTTTGAGGCGGCTCCAGCGTGTCCAGGTTGCACCGGCGTAGAGTTTCCACGCGTCGGTCAGGTCTTGAGTGACGGACAGGTCGTAGGACTCAGGTGTGTCGATTTTCAGCGAGGCGTCATAGCGGTTGCTGCGCAGGAACGGCGAGGTCGCGGTCGGTGCGGTGACTTCGGTGTGGCCGTCCAGCTTGTAGCTGACCTTGGAGTGGTAGGTCAGGCCGACACGGGTGGTATCGGTGGCCTGGACCAGTACGCCGATGTTGAAGCCCAGCGCGGTGTCGTCACCCTTGATCTTGATATTGGTGTCTGGCGCGCGAGGGTTCAGCGTCAGGTCCGATTCCAGGGTACCGGCGATGCGGTTGATGGTCGGGCCAAAACCCACGGAAACGCGATCGTTGAAGGCGTAGCTGACAGTCGGTTGCAAGGTGATGACTTTCACTTCGCTCTTGCTGCCAAAGCCACGGCCCTGGAAGCCGCTTTCGTAGTCGGTCACCAGGCCGAACGGCGCATAGACGCCGAAGCCGACAGCCCACTGGTCGTTAAGTTTATTGGTGTAGAAACCGAAAGGAACGGCGGTGAAAGGCACCATATCGCCTTTGTTGCTGCCAGCGGAGCGGCCGCTGACATTGCTGATATCGGTGGACGCATCAATGGCTGCAACGCCACCGGTGATCTGTTGGCCTTCCAGACGTGCCATACCGGCAGGGTTACCGAACACAGTACTCGCATCATCGGCAGAAGAAGAGCGACCTGCGAAACCGGTACCCATCCCGCTCACGCTCTGTTCGTTGAGCGCAAAGCCGCTGGCGAACAGTTGGGAGGATGCCATGGCAACGGCGAGGCTAAGTGTGGTCTTGAGCATTACTTTTTTCATTATTAGAACTCCGTGTGATCACCGCTGCGGAAAGTATCAATAAATTTCACATCGCGCTATAGGCTTTAATGCGGGAGATAGAGCGTTTTTGTAGGACAATCAGACCAAAATCGCCGTTTTTTGGCGAATCTTGCAATTTGCCCGGTCAGCAAGCTGCCTGTTTCATTGGGATTACACAGGTTTGCCAGGCTTGGGTGAAATCTCGCAGGCGGCCTTGGGGGTGGAATATTTCTTTCCAGATACGCGCCATGGCCAGTACATCGCCGGGCGCGGGAAGGGCAGGACGATGTTGTTCCACCAGCAACCAGGCGATCGCGGTGGCGTAGCGCAGGTTTACCGTCAGCTCCAACTGGGGCGCGCTGAGGAACGCATGTTGGCTGGCCAGTCCGCGCACCAGGCTGGCGCGTTCCGGGTCCAGCGCCAGGTAGTTATCCCAGAGGGCGCGGTGGCGTGGTTCGGTGATGCTGTAGAGGCCGTGGCCGCGGCGGTCATGCAGCGCCGAGCCCAGTTCTGACTGGCTGGCGGCAATGCCCAGCAGCAGGGATTCGGCTGTCGAGCTGTGGCGGCCGAGGTACATCAGCGTCGGCCTGATCACATAACGACACAATTCACTGGCGGCAATACCCATACGAGCCTCAGTCCTTGCAAAGAGTGGACGAGCCTGAGAAGGGGGGCTTGGCAGCGGTGAATCGGATCTCAGGCCCGTCGTAAGCGGATCACGCCGCTTGAGTTGAAGTGTAGTGTCATATTCACGATGTAAAGGACTGTTTTTAAAACATCTTCTGCAACTGGTTATAACGTTTATATCCATTTGTACTTAGCCCGGCGAACTCAGGGCCAAATTCCAGGCAATAAAAAACCCTGTTATTCAAACAGGGTTTTTGAGGTTTCAGCGACGCGGGTCGATCAGGCAGTCAGTGCCTGACGGGTACGATCGATCACGGCCTGCAGCGGTTCTGCGCTGGAGTATTGATCGGGGTACAGGCGTTCGCTGTGACGAGCGATGCCGTGTTCGTTGACCAGGGTGAAGCTGAAGCAGCCTTTGCGAGCGGCCATGATCAGGCAGTTCATTGGGGCAAAAGCGTTGGTGAGGGTGCGAATGGCATCCTGAGTGTGGATTTGAGCGTTCATATTATTGGTGTTCCTACAAATGACACGGATAAGAACCGTGCAACGTTAAAACGTTCCAGTAACGCTGATCACCATTGATCAAACGAAGAACCCGACTGGAACAAAGCAGCCAGTTTGAAGCGCAATTAAATTGGCGCGCTTGGGCTGGCAGGTAGGTACTTAGGAGGGCAGGCAACACAACAAGGGCAAAGGTTCTGGGCCCAGGGTGGAGATCCTGATCAATTTGCAGGTTGGTTCGGTCAGAGTATTGGAACTTCGCGCCACCCTTTGCTTGTTCAAAGGCAGTGTCGTCGCAAGGAATACCTGGAAACCATCGAGGTGGCCGATCCCATGTGGTTCAGGGGACGTGTTCGACCAGAATTGACTTTCAGCTTGGTACTAACGCCGCGGATAGTAACGGATTGAAACAGGGAAGGGAAGGCCGATTGCAAAAAAAACTTCGTTCAGCCGCCGAGTAACTCGCAATAGACCAGCACGGTCATGGATGCGGCCAAGGCACAGCCCAGACCGTAGGCGGCGAGCGTCAGCCGCAAGGACTGGCCGGTCTCGATCATGCGGATCACATCGCCCATGTCGTTAATTCTGCCATCACTGAGTTCGATGCACAGAATCACGGCGGTAAAGGCGGCCGATAGCAGGATAGCAATAGCAAACAGTGCGCCGTCCGGCGAGGGGAGCGCGGTATTGATCCCAAGCGAGGTCGCGCAGATGGCCAGTAGCAGCCCGGCGAATAACAGAATTCCTTTCATCGGCCCTACTGGTTTGCATTGGCGGTGGCGCAGTGTGGCGAGCCGAGGCAGATTTGAAAAGCCCTCGGGTTTGCGCGCTTAGTAACATGTTTAACCGGTGTTGAATCAAAAAACGCCGACGATATAACCAGCCGATCGGGACTTGTGCACATTTGTGGTCAAGGGTGTAACCCTGCTGCCACGGGTGTGCAAGTGCGCCCATTTGCCTGTAATCAAAATTTAAGTCAATGAAAAATCTCGCTTTTTTTATTGGTGAAAAAATCGTCAGTTTGACCGCGGCCCCCGTTCCATGGGGCTTTGCGCCTGTTCAAGGGGGGTTGTCCACTGAGTTATCCACAGCTTCTGTGGATTGTCCCGAGCGCTTGCTCTAGGACGGGCGTGCACGGTTTTTTCAGCTTTACCTGTACGAAAAAAAGAGTAGAGTGGCGCGCCTTCCGTTCTGCCCCACAGTGCTTTATGAAGTTTCGCTCAGTATCACCTTCTGTTACCGACACGGCCCAAACTGTTACCGCGCCCAAGCGTTTTTCCTTGAAGGTTGCTTTGTGGCTGCTCGACAGCCCGCGCCTGGGGCAGAGCAACAATATCAAGCATCTCGCCGGACGCTTGCTCAAGCAGCCCGCCCGCGAAGGCGTGGTGGCCGCTCAGAGCCGTCTTGGCCAACTGATGTGCCGCGAGTGCGGAAATGCCCGAGACCGGCGTATCGGCCACGATTTGTTGCGTTCGGCTGCTCGCGCCGGCGACCGTCGCGCCCAGCGCGAACTGGGGCAGGTCGAAGACTGAGCTGTCCTCCGGCCTTAGGCTTGGTTACCCTTGATCTTTTTCGGTGATGGCAGAAATGGCTATGGTGTTTGACTGGACCAGTATCGCCTTGGGTCTTGTGGGCGCAGCCGTGCCGCTACTGGCGCTGTGCTGGCAACTCCAGCGGCGCCTGACCGCACGCACCACCGGCTGGGAGTTGCTGGAGGAGCGCCTGGCGACCGCACAACTGGCCCAGGAAGGGCTCGCCGCGCAACTGGACGCCAGTCGCGATGAGATCAGTGACCTCAGCCAGGCCAATGCCGCCAAACAAGCCGACCTGGCGGCGCTGCGCCGTGAAGTCGAGCTGTTGCAGATCGACCGCGATAACGCCCGCGATGCCGCGCACGCCTGGAACCTCGACCGTAGCGCCAAGGAAACCGAACTGCGTCGCCTCGACGCCTTGGCCGCGGCCCTGAGCGCCGAATTGCGTGAGCAGCAAGAGAGTCATCAGCAACGCCTCACCGACCTGCAAGGCTCACGAGACGAACTGCGTGCGCAATTTGCCGAGCTGGCCGGCAAGATCTTCGACGAGCGTGAGCAACGCTTCGCCGAAACCAGTCAGGAGCGCCTGGGCCAACTTCTGGACCCGCTCAAGGAACGTATCCAGTCCTTCGAGAAGCGTGTCGAAGAAAGCTATCAGAACGAAGCCCGTGAGCGCTTTTCCCTCGCCAAAGAGCTTGAGCGCCTACAGCAATTGAACCTGCGTCTGTCGGACGAAGCCACTAACCTGACCCGCGCTCTCAAGGGCCAGAAAACCCAGGGTAACTGGGGTGAGCTGATTCTTGAACGAGTGCTGGAACACGCGGGCCTGGAGAAGGGCCGTGAGTACCAGACCCAGGTCAGCCTCAAAGGCCCGGATGGCGAGCGTTTCCAGCCCGATGTGCTGATCATGTTGCCGGGCGACAAGCAGGTGGTGGTCGACTCCAAGGTCAGCTTGACCGCCTATCAACAGTACGTGGCGGCGGATGACGAGGTGATTGGCCAGGCCGCGTTGAAGCAACACGTGCTGTCCCTGCGTAATCATGTCAAAGGCTTGGCCGGCAAGGACTACAAGCGCCTGGAGGGTTTGCACAGCCTGGATTTCGTCCTGCTGTTCGTACCGATCGAGGCTGCCTTTTCTGCGGCATTGCAGGCCGAGCCCAACCTGTTCCAGGAAGCCTTCGACCGCCATATCGTAATCGTCAGTCCCACGACCTTGCTCGCCACCCTGCGCGTGATCGACAGCCTGTGGAAGCAGGAGCGCCAGAGCCAGAACGCGCGGGAAATTGCCGAGCGTGCCGGCTGGCTGTATGACAAGTTCGTGCTGTTTATCCAGGACCTGGACGAAGTGGGCAACCGGCTACAACAGTTGGACAAGGCCTACAGCGCGGCGCGCAACAAGCTGACGGATGGGCGTGGGAACCTGGTCAGCCGTACCGAGCAGCTAAGGTTGCTCGGCGCCCGCGCCAGTAAGAGCTTGCCGGCGGATCTGCTGGAGCGGGCGATGACCGATTCGGATGGCGTGGCGCATCTCCCGGAATAATAAATAGGAGTCTAAATTGCTCCCACAAATAGCTCGAATACAGCCCCGTTACAGGGGCAAATGCCTGCTTAACAGCGCCCGCAACGCCGCCGGCTTCACCGGTTTGGCCAAGTAATCCAACCCCGCCCCGTGCACCTCGGCCACCATCTCCGGTCGCCCATCGGCACTGATCACCACACCGGGAATCGGCTCGGCCAGTTGCGCACGCAGCCAGCCCATCAACTCGGTACCGGTTTCGCCGTGGTCCAGGTGGTAATCCACCAACGCCAGTTGCGGGCGGATACCGTCGGCTAGCAGTGCCGCGCATTCGGCCTGGTTGGCGGCCGTCCAGACTTCACAGCCCCAGCGCGTTAGCAGGCTGCGCATGCCGATCAGGATGCTGTCTTCGTTATCCACGCATAGCACCCGTGCGCCACTCAAGGGCAGGCCGGTTTCTGTGGGCGGCTTGGGTTGCACGCTGGCCTGGTTGCGGGCCAGCGGCACGCACACGCTGAAGACGCTGCCTTTGCCCGGCCAGGAGCGCACGCTCAGGCGATGGCCCAGCACGCGGCACAGACCGTCGGCAATCGCCAGGCCCAGGCCCAGGCCCTTTTCGGCACGGGTCTGGTGGCTGTCCAGGCGCTTGAACTCTTCGAAGATCACCTTTTGTTTATCCGGCGCAATGCCAGGGCCGCGGTCCCAGACCTCCAGGCAGAGTTCGCCCTTGCGGCGACGTACGCCTAGCAGCACTGGGCCGTCGGCATAACGGAAGGCATTGGTCAGAAAGTTCTGCAAAATTCGCCGTAAAAGTTTGATATCGCTGTCGACCCGCAAACGGCTGCCGCGCCAGCGGAAGCGCAAGTGTTGATCCTGGGCCAGCGCCTTGAATTCTGCACCCAGGGTGTCGAACAGCTCGTTGAGGACAAAGGGTTGGCGTTGTGGGTTGATCTTGCCGTTTTCCAGGCGCGAAATATCCAGCAAATCACTGATCAAGTCTTCAGCCGAGCGCAGCGAGCTGTCCAGGTGCTGCACCAATTGCCGTGCCTCACTGGGCAGGCCATCGGTCTGGTGGGAGAGGGCGGCGGAAAACAGCCGCGCAGCGTTCAGCGGTTGCATCAGGTCATGGCTCACGGCCGCCAGGAACCGCGTCTTCGACTGGCTGGCGGATTCGGCCACGCCCTTGGCGTCGGTGAGGGCCACGTTCAGTTGCGACAGTTCATGGGTGCGCTCGGTCACCCGCTGCTCCAGGCCCTCGTTGGCTTCGGTCAGTGCTTGTTCGGCTTCGCGGAAGGCGGTGATGTCGGTGAAGCTCATGACAAACCCGCCGCCGGGCATCGGGTTGCCGATCAACTCGATCACCCGGCCATTGGGGAACAAGCGCTCGGAGGTGTGCGCACGCCCCTGGCGCATCCAGTGCAGGCGACGCGCCACGTGCACTTGCGCTTCGCCAGGGCCACACAGGCCGCGCTCGGCGTTGTAGCGAATGATGTCTGCAATGGGCCGGCCGACGCTGATCAAGCCGTCCGGGTAGTTGAACAGTTCCAGGTAACGCCGGTTCCAGGCCACCAGCTTGAGCGACTGGTCCACCACGCTGATGCCCTGGGTGATGTTCTCGATGGCGCCTTGCAGTAGGGCGCGGTTGAACTGCAGCACTTCCGAGGCTTCGTCGGCGATACGGACAACGTCCTCCAGTTGCATTTCCCGCCCTTCGATTGCCGCTTTCACCACCGCCCGCGTCGAGGAGGCCCCGAGTACGCCGGCCAGCAAGCGTTCGGTGTGGGCGATCCAATCGTTATCGGCATTCTGGTTGGGGTTGAAGCCTTTGCCTTGGCGGTAGGCGAAGCGAATAAAGCTCTGCTGGGCCCGTTCTTCCCCGACGAAGCGCGCCGCGAGGCTGAGCAGGTCGCTGATCTGCACCGACAGCATGGAGCGCGCACTCGCACGCTGGTTGATTTCCTGGCCGATAAAACGGCCTGCCTGCCAGTGCTCGGAAACCCGTGTGCGCGACAGCATGGACACCCACACGAAGAGGGTGAAATTCCCCGCCAGGGAGAACACGGTGCCCAAGGTCAGCGACGTGACCGACAGCCCGAACGGGTGGGAATGCATCCAGGTCAGGCCGGGGAAAAGGCTGAGCGACCAGCCCAGACTTTTCGCCGTCACTGGCAAGACCAAGGTGTAGAACCACAGGAAGGTACCGGCGGCCAAACCGGCAAACACCCCACGCCGGTTGGCCTGCTTCCAATAGAGTGCGCCGAGCATCGCCGGGGCCAGTTGGGTCACAGCGGCAAAGGCGATCTGGCCGATGGTCGCCAGGCTGGCAGTGGAGCCCAGCAAGCGGTAGCTCACGTACGCCAGCAGCAGGATGATCACAATGCTCACCCGGCGAACCGACAGCATCCAGTGGCGAAAGACTTCGAATGGCCGCTCGGCGCTGGATCGGCGCAACAGCCACGGCAGCAGCATATCGTTGGAGACCATCGTCGACAGTGCAATGCTCGCCACGATCACCATGCCAGTGGCCGCTGATGCACCGCCAATGAATGCCAGCACGGCGAGGGCAGGATGGGCCTCGGCCATTGGCAGGCTGATCACATAGGAGTCCGGCAGCACCGAGCTGGGCAACAGCATCTTGCCGCCCAAGGCGATGGGCACCACGAACAGTGCCGCGAGGATCAAATAAGCCGGGAACACCCACTTGGCCAGGCGCAAATCCTGGGGGTCGATGTTCTCCACCACCGTCACATGAAATTGTCGCGGCAGGCAGATGATCGCCATCATGGCGACGCCGGTCTGTACCACCATCGAAGGCCAGTTGATGGTCTCTTTCCAGTATTCCTCAAGGCGCGGGGCGAGCATGGCCTGGCTGAACAGATCGCCGAAACCGTCGTACAAGCCGTAGGTGACAAACGCACCGACGGCGAGAAAAGCGAACAGCTTGACCAGCGACTCAAAGGCAATCGCCAGCACCATGCCGCGGTGGTGTTCGGTGGCGTCGAGGTTGCGTGTGCCGAACACGATGGTAAACAGCGCCAATACCAGCGACACAATCAAGGCCGTGTCCTGGGCGCGGGTGCCGGTGGTGTCGGGGCCGGCGCCGATCAGCAGGTTCACGCCCAGTACGATGCCTTTGAGCTGCAGCGCGATATAGGGCAGCACGCCCACCAGGCAAATAAGTGCCACCACCACCGCCAGGGACTGGGACTTGCCGT
Source organism: Pseudomonas sp. KT_2_4 (assembly GCF_041410225.1). Lineage (NCBI taxonomy): Bacteria > Pseudomonadati > Pseudomonadota > Gammaproteobacteria > Pseudomonadales > Pseudomonadaceae > Pseudomonas > Pseudomonas sp. KT_2_4. The sequence continues at coordinate 2,054,490 of NZ_CP166962.1, read as the reverse complement.
AGCGGGCAGCGATAAAGTCGGCGATGGAGGTAATGTTTTCCTGCTTGCTGATCAGGATCATCTTCTGCAGCACCCAGGGTGCCAGCACCAGCAACAGCACAGGTCCCAGGTAGATCGGCAAGAATGCCCACAGTTGTTCGGCGGCTTGGCCTACGGCGCCGAAGAAGGTCCAACTGGTGCAGTACACCGCCAGTGACAGGCTATACACCCAGGCACGCACGCGCGGTGGCAGCGGCGCATGGCGGCGGTCACCGTAAAAGGCGATGGCAAACATAGTGGCCATATAGGCCAGGGCAACGGCGGCGATCAGCCCGCTGGACAGCGTCATGGTAACTCCGAGCATAAGAACACCCGGACATTCCAGGCCCGGTTGGACAGTCTCGCATGATGCCTGGTGTTAGTCAGTGTCGACCAAGGTCGTGTGGGATCGAATGTCGCAGGTGGCGCTCAGCGTGGCGGCAGGGTTTTCTGGCGCAGGATGTAGATCGTCACCAGCACCGCACTGGTCAGCATAAAGCCCCGTGCCCATGGCAGCGGCACCAGGTAGCAGGAAATCGAGATGCTCAACCACATCAAGCCAATGGCGTAGACCTTGCCTTTGAGCGGGATGCCATTGCCGTCCAGGTAATCGCGCACCCAGGGCCCCAGGCGCGGGTGTTCCACCAGCCAGTGGTAGAAGCGCGGGGAGCTGCGAGCGAAACAGGCGGCGGCGAGTAACAGGAAGGGCGTGGTCGGCAGCACAGGTAGGAAAATGCCGATGACTCCCAGCGCTACGCTTAGCCAGCCGATGGCCAGCAGCGCGTAGCGCAGGAGCAGTGGACGGTTGCCCATGGGTGCCACGGGCAAGCGACTCAGTGGTGACGTGGCTTGAGGATCGCCGGTTTTTCGTCAGGCGCGTTGCACAGCAGGTACAGCGCGGTGAGGGCTTCCGGGATCTGCACGATCATGTCGTCCATCAGGTTGGCGTCGGCGGCGATGTCGGAGAACTCTGCTTCCTCTTCGAACAGACCCGAACCGACCATGATCGGCAGCAGCATTTCGCTGACTTCTTCTTCGGCGGTTTCGAACCAGGCGGCTTCGCGCAGGAACACGCCTTCCATGAAGCCGATGCACCAGCCGCGCAGGTCGGAGTCATCAGGGTCGTCGCCCAGGTCCAGCTCGCACGGCAGCTCGAACTCTTCGTCGGAGGCCAGTTGGCGGGCGATGTGGGCCTTGAGGGCGATCAGGGTGGATTCGATTTCTGCGCGCTGGGCGTCGTCGCTGTAGTGAGGCTCTTCAGCGAACAGCGCGTCGATCCATTCACGGTCCGGGACGGGGTCGGAGCAGATCGACAGGGCGGTCAGGTAGCCGTGGGCGGCCACGTAGTCCAGCGCCTCGTCATGCAGCTCATCGGCGTCGAGGAAGGCTTGCAGGCGGGTTAGTTGCTCAGCGAAGGACATTGAAGGGCTACCTTGGGAATAAACGATGCTGAATTCTAGGCTTTCTTGAGCGCCCAGGCCAGCCGCACGGCATATTTGCCCGGTTTTAGCCTGGTGCGTCTATTCGTCAGTCGCGCCCTTTGGTGGATAACGCTCGGGTATACTGCCGCGTTTTGTGATGCCCCTACAGGCCCAGCGCCAATCCGGGAAAACTTCGCTTACGGATTATTTTTCGTGAACGGGGATTTTTTCGGCCAGCCTGTATAGAGGGATTTCGGCACCATTTTGGAGTTTTACATGCTCGAGCAGGCTCAACGCGTCCTCAAGGACATCTTCGGCTACGACAGTTTTCGTGGCCGCCAGGGTGCGATCATTGAGCGCGTGGCCAGTGGCGGCGATGCCCTGGTACTGATGCCTACCGGTGGCGGCAAGTCGCTGTGCTTCCAGGTGCCGGCGCTGTTGCGCAATGGCCTGGCCGTGGTGGTGTCGCCGCTGATTGCGTTGATGGACGATCAGGTCGCCACCCTTGAAGAACTCGGTGTCGCCGCCGCGTCGTTGAACTCCACCCTCAGCGCCGAGCAGCAGCGCGACCTGGCCGCACGCATCAAGCGTGGCGAGGTGAAAATGCTCTACCTGGCGCCGGAGCGCCTGGTGCAGCCACGCATGCTGGCTTTTTTGCAGAGCCTGGAAATCGCCCTGTTCGCCATTGACGAAGCCCACTGTGTGTCGCAATGGGGTCACGATTTCCGTCGCGAATACCTGCAGCTTGGCCAATTGGCCGAACTGTTTCCCGATGTGCCGCGTATCGCGCTGACCGCCACCGCCGACAAGCGGACCCGCGAAGAGATCGTCGAGCGCCTGCATTTGCAGAACGCCGAGCGCTTCCTGTCGAGTTTTGACCGGCCCAATATTTTCTACCGCATCGTGCCCAAGGAGCAGCCACGCAAGCAGTTGCTGGCGTTCCTGTCCGAGCGGCGCAGTGACGCGGGCATCGTGTACTGCCTATCGCGCAAGAAAGTCGATGAGGTCGCGGCGTTCCTCTGTGAACAAGGCTACCCGGCACTGCCTTACCATGCCGGCCTGCCCAATGAAACGCGATCAGCGCACCAGAAACGCTTCCTGAACGAGGAAGGCCTGATCATGGTGGCAACCATCGCCTTTGGCATGGGCATCGACAAATCCAACGTGCGTTTCGTGGCGCACATGGACCTGCCCAAGTCCCTTGAGGCCTATTACCAGGAAACCGGGCGTGCCGGCCGCGATGGCCTGCCGGCGGATGCCTGGATGGTCTACGGACTGCAAGACGTGGTGATGCTCAAGCAGATGCTGCAGAACTCCGAGGGCGACGAGCGCCACAAACGCCTGGAACAGCACAAGCTCGATGCCATGCTCTCGTTGTGCGAAGAGACCCGCTGCCGCCGCCAGACCCTGCTGGCGTATTTCGACGAAGACATGCCTGAACCCTGCGGCCACTGCGATAACTGCATCGACGGCGTACAAACCTGGGACGCCACCGAGCCGGCGCGCCAGGCGTTGTCGACGATCTATCGCACCGGCCAGCGTTATGGTGTGGGCCATCTGGTGGACGTACTGCTGGGCAAGGACAATGAAAAAATCCGCAGCTTCGGCCACGAGAAACTCTCGGTGTACGGTGTCGGCAAAGCTCGCGCCGAAGGTGAGTGGCGTTCGCTGTTTCGCCAGATGGTTGCCCGTGGGCTGGTCGACATCGATATCGAAGGCTACGGCGGGCTGCGCCTGAATGACAGTTGCCGGCCCTTGCTCAAGGGCGAAGTGAGCCTGGAACTGCGCCGTGACCTCAAGCCGCAGACCACCGCCAAAAGCAGCAGTACTAGCCAGGCCAGCCAACTGGTGCGGGGTGAAGAACGCGAACAGTGGGAAGCCTTGCGCACCCTGCGGCGCAAACTGGCGCAGGAGCACAGCGTGCCACCCTACGTTATCTTTCCCGACTCCACCTTGCTGGAGATGCTCCGCGAGCAGCCCACCACCATGGCCGAGATGGCCCGGGTCAGCGGTGTGGGCGCGCGTAAACTGGAACGCTACGGCCAGGCCTTCCTGGAAGTGCTCGGCGGCCAGGCCGAAGCGCCGAAGGAAATCGCCGATATTCGCCACGAACTGATCAGCCTGGCCCGCGCCGGCATGACCCCGATCCAGATCGCCGGCCAGCTGCAATGCTCGGAAAAAAACGTATACACCTTGCTCGCCGAAGCCATCGGCAAGCAGCAATTGTCCCTGGAGCAGGCCCTTGATTTGCCTGAAGATTTGCTCGGTGAAATCCAGGACGCTTTTCTCGATGGAGAAGGCGAATTGCCAGCTGTCACGGAGATTGCGCCGTTATTTACCGGGCGTGTTCCGGAAGGCGTTTTGTACTGCGTGCGTGCTGCTTTGCAGTCGGAATTCGAAATTTAGTGTGCCAATTACGACAATGTAACGAATCAGTACATAGCGGGCCTTGCCTACTGACAGGGCTCATGCTTAGCTGACTAATAATTAGCCATACTTTATTTTCAGTCTTAAACATGAGTTTTTTATGCCGTTAACCGATCAACACCGTTTTGGCATGCAGTTGGCGCAAATGTCCCGAGGTTGGCGCGCCGAACTGGATCGCCGGCTGGCGGGGCTGGGCTTGTCCCAGGCGCGCTGGCTGGTGCTGCTGCACCTGGCCCGTTTTGTCGAAGCACCCACCCAGCGTGAATTGGCCCAAAGTGTCGGCGTGGAAGGGCCCACACTGGCCCGTCTGCTCGATAGCCTGGAAGGCCAGGGCCTGGTGCAACGCCAAGCCGTGGTGGAAGACCGCCGCGCCAAACGTATCCTGCTGTGCGATACCGCCCAACCGCTGATCGACCAGATCGAAACCATCGCCACGGCGTTGCGCCATGAGTTGTTCGTGGGCGTGAATGAGGAAGACCTGCGGGTGTGCATGCGGGTGCATGAGCACATCCTGGCGAACCTGGAAAAGTCCTGATCTAAATAATGTGGGAGCTGGCTTGCCTGCGATGACGGACATTCAGTCAAAGGATTAGCTGGCTGACGCACCGCTATCGCAGGCAAGCCAGCTCCCACATTGGGTTTAGTGTTCGGCGTCTTAGAACGTCTGGCCCAGGTTCAAGTACACCGCCTTCTGATTATCATCATTGAACCCATAGCTGAAATTCAGCGGCCCCAAGGGTGTATCAAACCCCAGGAAAATACTCGCCGCGTTGATATAGCCGCTATCGAACTCGTTATCGTTGTTCCACGCCCGACCCCGTTCCAGGGATGCACCCAGGTACAACGGGAAGTCCAGTGGCAGGTAAGAGCGCGGGGTGAGCCTGCGGTAGTACACCGCGCGCATCAGGCTGATGTTCTGCCCCGAAATCGCATCCTGGCGGAAGCCTGATAATTGCCGTGCGCCTCCTAGCAGGAAGCTGGAAATCACCACATCCGAATCGTCCAGGGTGCGCCCATAGCGGCCGCCCAGTATCAGGGTGTCCGGGCCGTGGCTCATGGCCTTGTCCAGCTTGAATTCCCACTGGCGGTAGCGCTGGTCCGAGCCCAGGCCAGGTTCGAACTCGCGAAAGGCCAGGCCGATGTCTTCGCCGCTATGGGGGAAGTACACGTTGTCCAGGGAGTCGAAGGAATATTTGAGTTCATAGAAGCCTTCGCTGAAGCTCACGCTTGGCAGGTCGCGGTCGCCAATGCGCACGTCCGCCTTGCCCCAGGCTTCGCCCACGCCAAAGCGGATCTCGCCGCTGTTGCCGATCTGCCGGCCCACGTTCAAACCAAAGCCATAGCGTTCCAGGCGGTATTCGGAGATGGGGTCGTTATCCAGGATCAGCTCGACGTTCTGCGCCTCGGCCCTGATGTAGGGGGCCACAAAGTAGCGTGAGCCGGTGTCCATGGGTTGGTAGAACTCACTGTACAGCTCCTGCCGATCACCGATCTGCACCCGTGTGAGCCATTCCGCGCCGAGGCGGTTGATGCCGTTCACGCGGTAACTGGCGCCGAGGTTGAAGGCGCTGTCGCCGCGCATGTCGTCCGAGAGGTTCAAGCCCAGGCGCAGGTAGTCGGTGCCGCTGCGCTTGCCGCGTGCGCTGATCACCAGGGTGTTGTCCTGGCCTTTTTTTACCACGCGGTATTGCACCTGCTCGAAGTAATCGAGGCCGTACAGGGTGCCCATGTCTGATTGCAGGCGGCCCAGGTTCAACGGTTCTCCCAGCCCCTGGCGAATGTAATAGCGGATGACGTCATCACTGACCTTGGAGTCGTTCTCCACCTGGATTGCGGTGATTACCGGGGTGCGTTCGCCCGGTGTGCGGGCGGCTATCAGGTCGGCGTCGATGGGTTCGGCAGGGCGCAGGTGTGCCAGGCGTACGTCGAGGGCACGGGTGGCGCGGTAGCCGGCATCGATCATGTCCTTGGCGCGGCCAAAGTCGGTGACGCCATAAGCGGCCAGCGGCGGTTGGATCAACACGTCCTTGGGGTTCAGGGCCTTGAGTTGTTCCTCGGAGTTACGCCGGGTCATCAGGGTGATGGACTGGTTGAGCACGTCCACCACGGTGGCCAGTTGTTTGCGCGAGCGCAGCGGGGTGCCGATGTCGACCACGATAGCAATATCGACGCCCATCTCCCGCGCCACATCCAACGGGATGTTGTCGGTCATACCGCCGTCCACCAGCAGGCGGCCATCCAGCTCCACCGGGGCGAACACCGCGGGAATCGACATGCTGGCGCGTATCACCTGGGGCAGGTGGCCTTTGCTGAAGACTACTTTTTCGCCGGTGGTGATGTCGGTAGCCACGGCGCGAAAGGGGATCGGCAGCTTGTCGAAATTACGCGTGTTGCTGCTGTGGGCGAACATGCTTTCCAGCAGCAACGCCAGGTTCTGGCCCTGGATCACGCCCAGCGGCAGGCCGAGGCTGCCATCGTCGCGGAAACTGAGTTTTTGTTTGACCAGGAAATCCCGGTCGTCCTGTTTGCGCCGAAACGGTACATCTTCACGCGGTGGCGCGTCGGACAGGGCCTGCTGCCAGTCGATCCCCAGCGCCAACTTCTCCAGCTCGTCAATTTTGTAGCCCGACGCATACAACCCGCCAATCACCGCGCCCATACTGGTGCCGGCAATCGCATCGATATGAATACCTTGCTCTTCAAGCGCCTTGAGCACGCCGATATGCGCCAGGCCACGGGCAGCGCCGCCGGACAGCACCAGGCCGATTTTCGGGCGGGGGGCTTCTACCGCGTCGGCAAGTAGGGGGACAAGGCACAGGAACAGGCAAGACAGCAGGCGGCGCATCATCAATCTCGTGGCTGGGCGACAAAGGCCGCTATTATAGCCACCCGATTCGCTGAGCCTGTTACGCCAGGAGCCGCTTAATGATGTCTGCATGCAAACCCGAGATCGTGATCACCTATTGCACCCAGTGCCAGTGGTTGCTGCGCGCCGCGTGGCTGGCCCAGGAGCTACTCAGCACCTTTGCCGATGACTTGGGGCGCGTGGCACTGGAACCAGCCACCGGCGGGGCCTTTCGCATTACCTGCGATGGCGTGCAGATTTGGGAGCGCAAGGCCGATGGCGGTTTTCCCGAGGCCAAGGTGCTCAAGCAGCGAGTGCGCGACCAGATCGACCCGCAGCGCGACCTCGGGCATAACGACCGTACCGTCTGAAGTCAGGCCGGCGCCGGTTGCTTGGCCTGGCTGGCGCTGCCCATCAGGCCGGAGAGCACGATGGCGACGATGATCAAGGCGCCGCCCAGCAGCATGCGCAGGGTCGGGGTTTCGGCAAACAACAGCCAGGCCACGGTGATGCCGTAGACCGGTTCCATCGCAAACACCACCGACGCGGTGCGCGCCTTGATCACCGCAAGGCTGGCGACAAACAGGCTGTGGGCCAGGCCGGTACAAAACACCCCCAGCAGCCCGATCCACAGCCAATCTATCCCTCGCACATCCGCCAACCCCGGCGCGGCCACGGGCAGCAGGAGCGCGGCGACCACGACGTTCTGGCACAGCGCGGCCTGTACCGCAGGAATGCGCCCTGAACTGGCGCGATTGTTCAGCGACAACAACGAGAACAACAGGCCCGAGGCGATGCCCCACAGCAGCCCGCCCGTGGCCTCGCTGGCGAGATTGAAATCCGGGGTCACAAGCACCAGGCCAACGGTGACCAGCACCACCAGCAGCACTTCATTGGCGCGAATGCGCTCGCGGAAAATCAGCCCCTCAAGGATTACGGTAAAGGCCGGAAATGCGGTGAACCCCAGGGTCGCCACGGCCACACCCGCGACTTTGACAGCGATAAAGAACGTCACCCAATGGGCGGCCAGCACGACGCCGCTGACCAGCAGGCGACGCCAGTCACGCATCTCCAGTTTTTTCCAGGGAGCGTTGCTGGCAAAGCGGGCGAATACCGCCAGGGCCAGCACGGCAAACGCGGCCCGGCCGAATACGATGATGGCAGGGGAGGCCGCCGCCAGCTTGCCGAATACGCCGGTGAGGCCAAACATCAGTGCGCCGATATGCAGGGCGCCAAGGGCTGAGCGGGGAGTCATTGCGATCCTTGATCCAACAGGGGTGACAGCCTCGCAGTCTAGAGGGTTGGAGGATGGGCGTCTGTCGCGGGCCGGGTGATTTTTAGCGCAAGACTCTTGCTAGCCCGCCCGACGCAACGCCCCGGGCGAGGCGCCAAAGGCCCGTAGCATGGCCGCGCAAAATGCACTTTGCGAGGCGTAGCCGACGCGCTCGGCAATCTCGCCGATGGGCAGGGAGGTTTCGCGTAAAAGCCTGAGCGCCATATGCAAGCGACGACTGCGTAGATAGTCCATCGGCGTTTGCCCGCACTCAGCCATAAACCGTGCATGCAGGCGCGGCACGGACAAATCGGCAATCCGCGCCAGGTCGGCCACCTGGAGCGGACGCGCCGCATGGCGCTCGATATGGCTATTGAACGCGGCATAAGGCAGACGCCGGCCAGGCAGCGGTTGACCCTGAGGGTGGTTGAGGCTGGCCAGTAACAACACGGCGCCTTGCTGGACGATCAGCGGGTCGTGCACCGGGCTTTGTGCCAGCCACTGCACCAACTGGTGTTGCCGGGCATCCAGCGCCAGGCGTGCGGGTTGGTCGAGCAAGCGGCGGCTGGCATCGGCATGTTCGCCCAAGGATTGCACCACCCAGTGCTCGGTCGGCACATCCAGCACCAGGCAGCGGCTGCCATCGCGGCTGATGCAGGCGTGGTGGGTGGAGAAGGGCAGCACCATCACGCTGCTTTCGCGCACCTGGCTGCCACGGCCATCGACTTCCAGGTCCAGGTGCCCGGAAAGGCCGAACACCAACTGCGCATGGTCATGGCTGTGGGCAATGGGCGCTTCGAGGTAGTGGCGTAGCGTGAGGGTCGGGCTCATCGCGGTCTCCAGGGCGGCAAGCTGTCAGTCTACAACGCTTGGCGAGCGACGGGCGCTGTCATCAGACTGACGCACGCTTGTCATGGACTATTAATCGCCAAGGCGCAAGCTCGCCAAAACAGCGTCGAGGGATGCCCATGACCCGTGCCGAGTTCACCAAGCCCAGCCGCAAGCAACGGGTGCGAACCCTGTGGATTTCCGACGTGCACCTGGGCACTCGGGATTGCCAGGCCGAACACCTGTCGCACTTTCTCAAGGGCTACCATGCCGACAAGGTCTACCTGGTCGGTGACATCATCGACGGTTGGAAACTGCGCGGTGGCATGTATTGGCCCCAGGCTCACACCAACGTGATCCGCCGCTTGCTGACCATGGCCAAACGTGGCACCGAGGTGATCTATGTCACCGGCAACCATGACGAGTTCCTGCGTCGCTATTCCAAGCTGATCCTGGGCAATATCCAATTGGTCGATGAGGCTGTACACGTCACCGCCGATGGCCGCCACTTGCTGGTGATTCATGGCGACCAGTTTGATGTGATCACGCGCTATCACCGCTGGCTCGCCTTCCTCGGCGACTCGGCCTACGAATTCACCCTGACGCTGAACCGCTGGCTGAACCACTGGCGTGCGCGGTATGGCTACGGTTATTGGTCGCTGTCGGCGTACCTGAAACACAAGGTCAAGACGGCAGTGAGTTTTATCAGCGATTTCGAAGAGGCGATTGCCCACGAGGTGACCAAGCGTGAATTGCACGGGGTGGTGTGCGGGCATATTCACCATGCCGAGATTCGCAAGGTGGGCGAGGTGGATTACCTCAACTGCGGGGATTGGGTGGAGTCGTGCACGGCCTTGATCGAGCACTGGGATGGGCATATCGAGTTGTATCGGTTGGCGGATGCGCAGGCCAAAGAGGCACTGCTAAAGGCCGAAATGGTCGCTGGCTGAAGCCCTGCGTGCTTATAAAAGTGGGCGCTGGCTAGGTATCGCACACGGATTCAGCGTCCGGCATCAATCCCCTGTGGGAGCGGGCTTGCCCGCGATGGCGGTGGGCCAGGCAATTAATCTGCAACTGAACCACCGCCATCGCAGGCAAGCCAGCTCCCACACGTAATCCTGTTGCTTCAGTTGGAAACGTCGGCGATGGCTTGAGCCAGCAACGTCAAGCGCGTTGCATCAACACCGGCCACGTTAGCCCGCCCCGAACTGACCATATACACACTGTGCTTTTCGCGCAGTTGCTTGACCTGCTCGGCACTCAAGCCGGTATAGGAAAACATCCCACGCTGCGTGCCGATATGTGCGAATTTCTCAGCCAGGCCATGGGGCGCAAGCGCTTCCACCAATCCTGCGCGCAGATGGGCGATCCGCGAACGCATGGCCTCGACTTCCTCGCTCCACTGCTTTTTCAGCTGTGCATCACCGAGGATGGTCGCCACCACGGCAGCACCGTGATCCGGCGGTGTCGACCACAGGTTGCGAGCGATATTCGCCAGTTGGCTGCGTACATCGGTGAGCTTTTCGGCATCCGCCGCACAGACGATCAATGCACCCACGCGGTCGCGATACAGGCCGAAGTTCTTCGAGCAGGAGCTGGTGATCAGCACTTCCGGCAGCTCGGCGGCAAACAGGCGCACCGCCCAGGCATCCTGTTCCAGGCCATCACCAAAGCCCTGGTAGGCGAAGTCGATCAGCGGCAGCAACTGGCGTTCACGCACGATCTGCAAGACCTGGCGCCAGTCATCCTGGGACAGGTCAAAGCCGGTCGGGTTATGGCAGCACGCGTGCAGCAATACCACGTCGCCCTTGGGCACGCTGGACAGGGTTGCCAGCATCGCCGTCACATCCAGGCGGTTGTCGCTGCCCACGTAAGGGTAATGACTGACCTTGAGCCCGGCTTTGGCAAAAATGGTTTCGTGGATCGGCCAGGTCGGGTTGCTCAGCCACACGCCACGGCCCGGCAGGCTGTGGGCGATAAAGTCGGCACTCAAGCGCAGGGCGCCGGTGCCGCCTGGGGTTTGCGTGGCGCCAGCGCGGCGGTCACGCAGCAAGGCCGAGTCGGCGCCGAGCACCAGTTGGCTGATCAGGCTGCCGAAGGCTGCATCGCCATGCCCACCGATATAGGTCTTGGTCACTTGGGTGTCGACCAGGCGCTGTTCCGCCAGCTTCACCGAGTGGGGAATCGGCGTCAGGCCTTGCTCGTCCTTATAGACACCTACGCCCAGGTCGAACTTGTTCGGGTTGGCGTCCTGGGTATACAGGTCCATCAACCCGAGGATCGGGTCGCCGGGCACGCGGTCGATGGCATCGAAATGCATTACTTGCGACCCTCGGCAGTCTTAGCCACTTCGTCGGTGCGCGCGGCCATGATGAAGTCGTTGCGGTGCAGGCCCTTGATGGAGTGGCTCCACCAGGTCACGGTGACTTTGCCCCACTCGGTGAGCAGGCCAGGGTGATGGCCTTCGGCTTCGGAAATTTCACCCATGGCGTTGGTGAAAGCCAGGGCGAATTTGAAGTTCTTGAACAGGAAAACCTTTTCCAGCTGCATCACCCCATCGCGCACTTCGATGTTCCAGTCAGGGATCTGCTTGATCAGCACCGGCAGTTCTTCATCGCTGACTTGCGGGGCATCGGCGCGGCAGGCTTCGCAGTGGGCTTGGTTCAAGGTGGTCATGGAAGGTGTCCTGAATTCGAATGATTGAAGGTCAGTGGCGTTACCCTAAAGCAACGCGGGGCCAGGGAACAGACTCACCTGGCCTTAAAACACAAGGTTCACGCGGCTTTGGGTTTGGGCGGAAATTTCGGTGCGTGCAGACCCAACTGCATGCCGCGCTCGACCATGCCCATGATGTCTTCCTGCGCCACATCGAACAGGCGCTTGAGCTCGGGCAAGACGAAGTACAGCGGTTGCAGGATGTCGATGCGATAGGGGGTGCGCATCGCTTCCAGCGGGTCGAAGGCCTGGTGCTCGGGCTCGTCCGACAGGCAATACACACTTTCTTTAGGCGACGACAAAATGCCGCCACCGTAGATACGCCGGCCCTGAGGCGTGTCCACCAGGCCGAACTCGATGGTCATCCAGTACAGGCGCGCCAGGTACACCCGTTGCTCCTTGGTGGCCGCCAGGCCGAGCTTGCCGTAGGTGTGGGTGAATTCAGCGAACCAGGGGTTGGTCAGCAGCGGGCAGTGGCCAAAGATCTCGTGAAAAATATCCGGCTCTTGCAGGTAGTCCAGTTCTTCACGGGTGCGGATAAAGGTCGCCACCGGAAACTGCTTGCTGGCCAGCAATTCAAAGAAGGTCTGGAAGGGAATCAGCGCCGGCACGCGGGCGACTTGCCAACCGGTGGTGTCGGCCAGCACCTTGTTGATCTCGCCCAGTTGGGGGATGCGGTCCAGGGGCAGGCCGAGCTTGTCGATGCCGTCCAGGTATTCCTGGCAGGCGCGGCCCTCAATCACCTTCAACTGACGAGTGATCAGGGTATTCCACACCGCGTGTTCTTCTGGCGGGTAGTGGATAAAACCTTGCGCATCGGGCTCGCGGGCCACGTACTGCGTCTGCTTCATACGGCTCTCCTGCTAGGCATTCGTTCTTGTTATGTCCTGGGATGCCTCTATTGATAACCGGATAGGCGCAGGATTCCATCAGCCTTTAGCCAATGCGTGTAGGAAAAATTACCGATATTCGTAAAGAATTCGTTACGATGGGCTCGCTTCTCGCAGCTATGGGCTGGGAATAGCTGCCGTACTGTCACATAATCTTGACGACTATCTGCGCCTAGCGACAAAAAGACGCGGCGCCTACTCCTTTTTCGAGTTTTTCCATGCGTATCAAAGTGCACTGCCAGAACCGCATCGGCATCCTGCGGGACATCCTCAACCTGCTGGTGGAGTACGGCGTCAACGTCGCCAAGGGCGAAGTCGGCGGTGAGCATGGCAATGCCATCTACCTGTTCTGCCCCAACCTGGTGAACATGCAATTCCAGGCGTTGCGCCCGCAGTTCGAGGCGATTGCCGGAGTGTTCGGGGTCAAGCGGGTAGGGCTGATGCCCAGCGAGCGGCGGCATATGGAACTCAATGCGTTGCTCGGTGCCCTGGAATTCCCGGTGCTGTCCATTGATATGGGCGGCTCCATCGTGGCCGCCAACCGGGCGGCGGCGCAGTTGCTTGGCGTGCGGGTAGATGAAGTGCCGGGGATTCCCCTGTCGCGTTATGCCGAGGATTTTGACCTGCCGGAACTGGTGCGCGCCAGCAAGTCGCGAATCAATGGCCTGCGGGTCAAGGTCAAGGGCGACGTATTTCTGGCGGATATCGCGCCGCTGCAATCCTCCGAGCACGACGACAGCGAAGCCATGGCCGGCGCCGTGCTCACCCTGCACCGTGCCGACCGTGTCGGTGAGCGTATCTATAACGTGCGCAAGCAAGAGCTGCGCGGTTTCGACAGCATCTTCCAAAGCTCCAAGGTCATGGCCGCAGTGGTGCGTGAAGCGCGGCGCATGGCGCCGCTGGATGCGCCGCTATTAATAGAAGGCGAAACCGGCACCGGCAAGGAGCTATTGGCCCGGGCCTGCCACTTGGCCAGCCCGCGGGGGCAGTCGCCGTTGATGGCGCTCAACTGCGCGGGGTTGCCCGAGTCGATGGCCGAGACTGAACTGTTTGGCTATGGCCCCGGCGCATTTGAAGGGGCGCGGGCGGAAGGTAAATTGGGCCTGCTTGAGCTGACGGCGGGCGGTACCTTGTTTCTGGATGGCGTGGGAGAAATGAGCGCGCGCTTGCAGGTCAAGCTGCTGCGCTTTTTGCAGGATGGTTGTTTTCGCCGGGTGGGCAGTGATGAAGAGGTGTACCTGGACGTGCGGGTGATCTGCGCGACCCAGATGGATTTGTCGGAACTCTGCGCCCGGGGTGAGTTTCGTCAGGACCTTTATCACCGGCTGAATGTGCTGTCGTTGCATATCCCACCGTTGCGCGAATGCCTGGATGGCCTCGCGCCGTTGGTCGAGCACTTTCTCGACCAGGCCAGCCGGCAGATCGGTTGCCCACTGCCCAGGCTGGCCCCTGCGGCCATGGACAAACTCAGCCACTACCACTGGCCAGGCAACGTGCGGCAACTGGAAAACGTGCTGTTCCAGGCGGTGTCGTTGTGCGAAGGCGGCACGGTCAAGGTTGAGCATATTCGCTTGCCCGATTACGGCGTGCGTCAGCCGCTGGGTGATTTTTCCCTGGAGGGGAGCCTGGAGGATATCGTCGGGCGCTTTGAGAAGGCGGTGTTGGAAAGCCTGTACGCCGAACACCCGAGCAGCCGCCAGTTAGGCAAGCGCCTGGGGGTGTCGCACACCACCATTGCCAACAAGCTGCGTGATTACGAAGTGCTCAAGGCCGATCGCAGTTAAAACGGTGGGAGCTGGCTTGCCTGCTATAGCGGATTGTCAGTTGGCATATCAGTGCCTGCCCAACCGCTATCGCAGGCAAGCCAGCTCCCACATTGGTTGGGTATTGCCCCCGCAATCAGCGCCCGGCCTCAATCCCCTGTGGGAGCGGGCTTGCCCGCGAAGGCGGCGGGTCAGTCAATGATTCTGTCGCTGAACTAACGCTATCGCAGGCAAGCCAGCTCCCACATTGGTTGGGTATTGCCCCCGCAATCAGCGCCCGGCCTCAATCCCCTGTGGGAGCGGGCTTGCCCGCGAAGGCGGCGGGTCAGTCAATGATTCTGTCGCTGAACTAACGCTATCGCAGGCAAGCCAGCTCCCACATTGGTTGGGTGTTGCCCACGCAATCAGCGCCCGGCCTCAATCCCCTGTGGGAGTGGGCTTGCCCGCGAAGGCGGCGGGTCAGTCAATGATTCTGTCGCTGAACTAACGCTATCGCAGGTAAGCCAGCTCCCACATTGGTTGGGTATTGCCCCCGCAATCAGCGCCCGGCCTCAATCCCCTGTGGGAGCGGGCTTGCCCGCGAAGGCGGCGGGTCAGTCAATGATTCTTTCGCTGAACTAACGCTATCGCAGGCAAGCCAGCTCCCACATTGGTTGGGTATTGCCCCCGCAATCAGCGCCCGGCCTCAATCCCCTGTGGGAGCGGGCTTGCCCGCGATGGCGGCGGGTCAGTCAATTAATCTGCAACTGAATCAGCACGATCGCAGGCAAGCCCGCTCCCCCTTTGATCTCTACCGGTTTGAAGGCCGGTGTTTGCCGCAGGCGGCAGTAGTCCGCCGTTTTTTCGACTGTTTCTTCCCGCGCTATTTCAGCTACCTCTACGAAACCCCCGCCGCGCTTGGACTTTGGTCTCTTTTGAAAAGTTGGTTCGCAAATTGCTTAAGCCTCCTCAGTACAGCGGTGGGCGGCAAGCGTCCGTCAGAAAGAGGATAGAGCGTGGACAAGTACCTTTATGTGGCAATGACCGGCGCCAGCCAGAATGCACTGGCGCAGAAGGCCCATGCCAACAATCTGGCGAACATTTCCACCAACGGCTTTCAGCGCGACCTGGAACAGGCGCGTTCGATGCCAGTGTTCGGTGACAGCTTTCCGGCGCGGGCGTTTGCCATGACCGAACGTCCGGCTACCGACTTTTCACCGGGCGCGATGATCGAAACCGGCCGCGACCTCGACGTGGCCGTCAGCGGCGACGGCTGGATGGCGGTGCAAACCCCCGATGGCGGCGAAGCCTACGTGCGCAGCGCCAGCATGAACGTGGATGCCTTGGGCGTGCTGCGGGCCGGCAACGGTATGCCGATCATGGGCAACGGTGGCCCGATTGCCGTGCCGCCCCAGCAGAAAATCGAAGTGGGTTCGGACGGCACCATCAGCATCCGTGCCATGGGCGAAGGCCCGCGGGTGATGGCGGAAGTGGACCGTATCAAGATGGTCCAGCCTGACCTCAAGAACATGACCAAAGGCCTGGACGGCACCATCCACACCAAGGATGGCCAACCGGCCCAGGCCGACGCGAACGTGCGGCTGACCTCGGGTTTCCTGCAGGCGAGCAACGTCAATGCCGTGGAAGAAATGACCGCGGTGCTGGCGCTGGCCAAGCAGTTCGAGCTGCATATCAAGATGATGAACAGCGCTAAAGAAGACGACCAGGCCATGACGCGCGTCATGCAGATGAGCTGATCCAAGCCCATTAACTAATTTGCAACGCAGCGCCAACCATCCGGCGCACGAAGGAGAACAGCATGCTTCCGGCTCTATGGGTTGCCAAGACAGGCCTGTCCGCCCAGGACACCAACCTGACGACCATTTCCAACAACCTGGCAAACGTGTCGACCACGGGCTTCAAACGTGACCGCGCCGAGTTCCAGGACTTGCTCTATCAGATCAAGAAGCAACCGGGCGCCCAGTCGACCCAGGACAGCGAACTGCCGTCGGGCCTGCAACTGGGTACCGGTGTGCAGATCGTCGGCACCCAGAAAAACTTCAGCGCCGGTAACCTGCAGCAAACCGGCCAGCCCCTGGACATGGCGATCAATGGTCGCGGCTTTTTCCAGGTGCTGCAACCGGATGGCACCACTTCTTACACCCGTGACGGCACCTTCCACCTGGACTCTAACGGCCAGATCGTGACCGCCAACGGTTTCGCCCTGGAGCCTGCTGTCGTGGTGCCGCCCGACGCCAAGACCTTCACCGTCGGCAACGACGGCACCGTGTCCATCACCGTTGCTGGCAACCCGGCCTCCCAAGTGATCGGCAACCTGCAAACCGCCGACTTCATCAACCCGGCCGGCCTGCAGGCGATGGGCAACAACCTGTTCCTGGAAACCGCCTCCAGTGGCGCGCCGCAAATCGGCACCCCTGGCTTGAACGGCTTCGGTACCACGCTGCAAAGCACCCTGGAAACCTCCAACGTCAGTACCGTTGAGGAGATGGTCAACATGATCACCACCCAGCGCGCCTACGAGATGAACTCCAAGGTGATTTCCACCGCCGACCAGATGCTTTCGTTCGTTACGCAAAATCTGTAATCAGTCTATGGGGCGCCCTTGAGGGTGCCTGCAACACCGTGAGGTTAGGGTCATGAATCGCTATGTTTGTGTGTTGGCATTGAGTGGGATCGCCGTGCTTGCGGGCTGTGTCGCCCCCACGCCAAAGCCCAATGACCCGTACTACGCGCCGGTGTTGCCACGCACACCGCTGCCGGCGGCGGCCAACAATGGCTCGATCTACCAGGCCGGTTTCGAGCAGAACCTGTACAGCGACCGCAAGGCGTTCCGGGTCGGTGACATCATCACCATTACCCTGAATGAGAAGACCCAGGCCAGCAAGAACGCTAACTCGCAGATCGGCAAGAACAGCAAGACCAGCATCGGCCTGACCTCGCTGTTCGGCGGCGGCCTGAACACCAACAACCCGCTGGGCAGTGGTGACCTGAGCCTGGACGCCGGCTACAGCGGCGACCGCGCCACCAACGGCAAGAGCGCGGCAGGGCAGGGCAACAGCCTGACCGGTTCGATCACCGTGACCGTCGCCGACGTATTGCCCAACGGCATCATTGCCGTGCGTGGTGAGAAGTGGATGACCCTCAACACCGGCGACGAGTTGGTGCGCATCGCCGGCATGGTCCGCGCCGATGACATCTCCACCGACAACACCGTGCCGTCGACGCGCATTGCCGATGCACGCATTACCTACTCGGGCACCGGTTCGTTTGCCGATGCGAGCCAGCCGGGCTGGTTCGACCGCTTCTTCCTCAGCCCGCTGTTCCCTTTCTAGGTGGCCATTTTGAAGTTCAAACAGCTGATGGCGATGACGCTTTTGCTGGCCTTGAGCGCTGTGGCCCATGCCGAGCGCCTGAAGGACATCGCCAGTATTTCCGGCGTGCGCTCCAACCAGTTGATCGGCTATGGCCTGGTCGTGGGGCTTAACGGCACGGGTGACCAGACCACCCAGACGCCGTTCACCCTGCAAACCTTCAACAACATGCTCTCGCAGTTCGGCATCAAAGTGCCGCCAGGCTCGGGCAACGTGCAGTTGAAGAACGTCGCAGCGGTGTCGATCAGCGCCGATCTGCCCGCGTTTGCCAAGCCGGGGCAGGTGGTGGACATCACCGTGTCGTCCATGGGTAACTCCAAGAGCCTGCGCGGTGGCACCTTGCTGATGACGCCGCTCAAAGGTATCGACGGCAACGTCTACGCCATTGCCCAGGGCAACCTGGTGGTCGGCGGTTTTGACGCCGAAGGCCGCGACGGCTCGAAGATCACCGTCAACGTGCCGTCGGCCGGGCGTATCCCCGGTGGCGCTACGGTTGAACGCACCGTGCCGAGTGGTTTCAACCAGGGCAACAGCCTGACCCTGAACCTCAACCGCTCCGACTTCACCACCGCCAAGCGCGTGGTCGACAAGATCAACGACATGCTCGGCCCTGGCGTGGCCCAGGCCATCGACGGCGGCTCGGTTCGCGTCACTGCGCCTCTGGACCCAAGCCAGCGCGTGGACTACCTGTCGATCCTGGAAAACCTTGAAGTGGACCCTGGCCAGGCCGTAGCGAAAGTCATCATCAACTCGCGCACCGGCACCATCGTGATCGGCCAGAACGTCAAGGTCTCGCCAGCGGCGGTAACCCACGGCAGCCTGACGGTGACCATCACCGAAGACCCGATCGTCAGCCAGCCTGGGCCGTTGTCCGGTGGCCAGACGGCCGTGGTCCCGCGCTCGCGCGTCAATGCCCAGCAAGAAGCCAAGCCGATGTTCAAGTTCGGCCCCGGCACCACCCTGGATGAGATTGTCCGCGCGGTGAACCAGGTGGGCGCTGCGCCCGGCGATTTGATGGCGATCCTCGAAGCTTTGAAGCAGGCCGGCGCGTTGCAAGCCGACCTGATCGTGATCTGAGGCCATGGCCATGGATATGCGCAAGAGCGGTATCAGCAGCACGGCGGACTCGGGGTCTTACTCCGACCTGAACCGGCTTAACCAGCTCAAGGTCGGTGCCGACAAAAACAGCGAAGGCAACCTGCGCAAAGTGGCGCAGGAATTCGAGTCGCTGTTTTTGAACGAGATGCTCAAGTCCATGCGTTCGGCCACCGAGGCCCTGGGCAAGGACAACCCGCTGAACACCCCGGCCGCCAAGCAGTACCAGGAAATGTACGACCAGCAATTGGCGGTGTCGATGTCCCGCGAAGGCGGTGGTATCGGCCTGGCCGATGTGCTGATGCGCCAGATGCAGAAGAACAAGCCGGTGGAGGCCCAGGCCGCCACCTTGCAAGGCCCGGCGGCGGATGCGCCGGTGAAGAAAGTCGATGTGCCGACCGAGATTGCCGCCGGTACCCAGGCCGAAGGCCCGTTGGGCCGCTCCAATGGCCAGCGGCCTTTGTGGGCGTATCGCGTGGCCGTGCCTGAGGGCGCCAGCACCCATGCCAACGACATGGAACTGATGAACCAGCGCCGTATCGCCTTGCCCAGCAAGCTGGCCGACCGCCTGCTGGCCGGCATCGTGCCGAACGCTCCGGTCGAAGCCAAAGCCGCGCCCCTGCGTAACAGCGCTGCCGACGACACGGTCATCAACAGCAGCGCGCGTAGCTTTGCCGTGCCGAGCGGGCGCATGCAGGTGTATGGCCGCGCTATTGCGCAGCCACCGCTGGCGCCGGCCAAGAAAGCCTTCAGCTCCCAGGATGAATTCGTCGCCACTATGCTGCCGATGGCCAAGGCCGCCGCCGCACGTATCGGTATCGACCCCAAATATCTCGTGGCCCAGGCCGCGCTGGAAACCGGCTGGGGCAAATCGGTGATGCGCGCCGAGGACGGCAGCAGCAGCCACAACCTGTTCGGCATCAAGGCTGGCCAGAGCTGGCAGGGCGGTCAGGCCCGGGCGATCACCAGCGAGTTTCGCGATGGTGCGATGGTCAAGGAAACGGCGCAGTTCCGTTCCTACAGCTCGTATCAGGACAGCTTCCACGACCTCGTGACTTTGCTGCAAAGCCATGATCGCTATAAAGAAGTTGTGAAATCGGCCGACAACCCGGAACAGTTTGTACGCGAGTTGCAAAAAGCCGGTTATGCAACCGACCCGGATTACGCCAGCAAGATTTCGCAGATCGCAAAAAACATGAACAGTTACCAGAACTACGCTGCCGCTGGCGCAACCACACATTTATAAGGTCTGAACCATGAGTTTGCTCAGTATCGGGATGTCAGGGCTCAATGCCGCTCAAGGATCGTTGTCGGTCTTGAGTAATAACATCGCCAACGTGAATACCCCAGGGTACTCGCGTCAGCAGACCACGCAAAATACCAACGCATCAAACCCGTTCGGCGGCGTGTACATCGGCAGCGGCACCACCCTGGCCGATGTGCGCCGGGTGTACAACGAGTACCTGGACACCGCTTACCAGAACAGCACGGCGCTCAATAACGACGCCAAGGCGTACCTGGACCAGGTGGGGGCCGTCGACAAAGTGCTGTCGGACAAAACCACCGGTCTGTCCTCAGTGCTCAGTTCGTTCTTCGCCACCCTGCAAACCGCCGCGTCCAACCCCAGCGACCTGTCGGCCCGCCAATTGCTGGTGACCAACGCCCAGACCCTGAGCAGCCGTTTCAACTCGATCTCCACGCAGTTGACCCAGCAGAAAGAGACCATCAACAACCAACTGAGCAGCATGAGTGATCAGGTCAACCAATTGACCGCCTCGATTGCCTCGCTTAACCAGCAGATCTCCCAGGCCCAGGGCAGCTCCAATAGCGCCCCAGCCAACCTGCTGGACTCGCGTAACGAGGCAGTACGCTCGCTCAATGAGTTGATCGGTGTCACGGCCACCGAGAAAAACGGCCAGTTCAGCGTGACCACCGGCAGCGGCCAGTCCCTGGTAGAGGGCGGGATCTCCAACAAGATTTCCGCGGCACCAAGCAAAACCGATAACAGCCAGTACACCATCCAGTTGGACATGAACGGCACCAGCCTGGACCTGGGTTCGGTGATCAGCGGCGGCAGCATCGGTGGCCTGTTGCGCTATCGCAGCGATGCCTTGATGCCGGCCATCAATGAGCTGGGGCGTATCGCCATTGCCACCGCGGACACGCTCAACAGCCAGCTGGGCCAGGGCCTGGACCTCAATGGTGACTTTGGCGTTTCGCTGTTCAAAGACATCAACAGCGCGGCCGCCATTGCCTCGCGCAGCCAGGGTGCCTCGGGCAACAGCGCTGGCGCGGGCAACCTGAACGTGACGATCAAGGACAGCAGTCAGTTGTCCACGTTTGACTACACCGTGACCTTCAGCGACAAGACCGATCCTAACAAAATCACGGTGTTGCGCTCGGACGGCAAGGCCATGGGCACCTTTGACATGAGCGCTACACCGCCGCCGACCCTGGATGGTTTCACCCTGGCGCTGGACGGCAAGGGCACCATGGCGTTTGGTGACAGCTTCAAGGTCAGCCCCACCGCCACGGGCGCCAGCGGTATTGGCGTGGCGCTCACCGATGCGAACAAGCTGGCGTTTGCCGGCCCGTTGGCAGGTACCAGCAGCAAGACCAACAGTGGCACGGGCACCTTTACCCAGCCGGCTTTGACAGTGCCTTTGGATATCCATGGCGGCACTGACACTGCCCAGTTGCGCGCCGGTATTGAAAACTCGATGCCGGTGAAGATGGTGTTCGGCAAGCCTGCCGCCGACGGAACGCAGTCGTATACGATCAGCGATTCCAAGGGCAACCCGATTAGCACCGGCTCGATCATCCCGGGGCAGGGCAACAAGATCACCGTGGACGTGCCAATGCGCGACGCCAGCGGTGCCGCCATTCCCGGCAAGAGCTTCAAGTTCGACACCACTGTCAACGGCTCCCCGGCAGACGGCGACAGCACCACCTTTGCCTTCAACAGTGGTGGCAAGTCCGACGGCCGCAACGCCCAGGAACTGCTGAACCTGCAAACCAAGGCCACCGTCGGCATGGGCGAGGGCAACGCGGGCACCAGCCTAGTGGGTGCCAACAGCAAGCTGGTCTCGACCGTGGGTGCCAAGGCCAGCCAGGCCGGGGTCGACACCGCCGCCACCGGTGCGTTGCTCAGCGCCAACAAGGAAGCACGCAACTCGGTATCCGGGGTCAACCTGGATGATGAAGCGGGCGACATGATCAAGTTCCAGCAGTACTACACCGCGTCGTCGCAGATCATCAAGGCTGCGCAGGAAACCTTCACCACACTGATGAATGCTCTTTAAGGGAGGCTGGGACGATGCGTATTTCTACACAGCAGTATTTCGAGACCAGCTCTGCCAAGTACCAGAGCAACTATTCCAGCGTGGTCAAGGCCCAGGACCAGGCCAGCTCCGGCGTGCGCGTGCAAACCGCCGCAGATGATCCGGTGGCGGCGGCGCGGTTGTTGATGCTGCAGCAGCAGAAAGACATGCTGGCGCAGTTCAATGGCAACATCGACACCCTGAAAAACTCGCTGACCACCCAGGACGGCGTGCTGGAAAATATCAATATCGCGATTCAACGGGCCAGTGAGTTGGCGCTCAAGGCGGGTAACGTCGGCATCAGCGACGCTGACCGCAAGTCGACGGCCGCCGAGATTGGCGCCATTGAAGACCAGATCCTGGGCCTGCTCAATACCAAGGACGCCAGCGGCAATTACTTGTTCTCCGGCAGCAAGACCGATACGCCGCCCTACGCCCGCAACAATGACGGCACCTACAGTTACCAGGGCGATGACACGCCGTTGAGCCTGCAGATCGCAGAGAACCTGTCGGTTGCCATGGGCAATACCGCCAAGAGCATGCTTGAAAGCTCAGCGAATACGGGCCGTACGCAAACCGCGCCGATCCTCGTGCCGCCAGCGGTCGACGATGGCAAGGTCACCGTATCTGCCGGGCTGATCGCGGCCAACAGCAGCTATAACAGCAGCTTTTCCGATGGTCAGCCGTATAAGCTGACCTTCACCAGCAGCACCCAATACGTGGTCACGGACAATGCTGGCAAGGACATCACTTCGGAGATTCCAGGCAACGGCACTTTCGATGCCACCAAGGAAGGCGGCTCGACTATCAACCTGCGCGGGGTCAAGTTCGACATTGGCTTGAACCTGGGCAAAGACGCACTGGGCAAAGACATACTGCCAGGCGCGCCGTCGGACGCCATCGTCAAGGATCGCGAGTTCAGCCTGTCGGTCAAGCCGGACACCTTCAGCGTTTCGCGCACCCCGAGCAATCCGTCCACCGCGCAACTGAGCGGCGGCACGGTGAGCGATCCGGCGGCGTACGCCAGCACCTTTCCCAACTCGGGCGTGATCGTGAAGTTCGGTGCCGCCGGCGCCTATGACCTGTATGCCCAGCCGTATAGCGCAGACAGCAAATCCATCGCCAGTGGCACCCTGGCGGCCGGCGCCACCACCATCACGGCGGCAGGGGTGACCTTTGATGTCACCACCGCACCGGCACCGGCAGCCGGCGACCAGTTTGCGATCAGTGCCACCAGCAACAAGAACGAGAACGTCCTCGACACCCTGAGCCATCTGCGCAAAATCCTGGAAACGCCGTCAGACGGCAACCCGGCAGCGCAGAAGGAACTCAAGGATGTGGTGGCCAAGTCCATTGGCAACCTGACCAATGCCTACGGCCAGATCGACCAGGCGCGTGGCTCCCTCGGCGCGCGCCTCAATGGCCTGGACATTCAGTCCAAGGAAAACGTCAGCCTGGACCTGGCCAATACCACCACCATGAATGCCCTGGGCAATGTCGACTTCGCCGAAGCCGCCATCAACCTGAGCTTGCAACAAACCATGTTGCAGGCCTCGCAGTTGGCCTTCGTGAAAATCTCGCAGTTGAGCCTGTTCAACAAGATGTAAACGGCGTTCAGTCAAGCGGCCCGCTCTGGAAACAGGGCGGGCCGTTGTCGTTTCGGGGGCTTAATTGTTGAAACGTTTTGCATAAACCACGCAAAATTGAGTGACCTGTGAGTCATAAAGCGCATCTTCACTGTATCGTGTGAAAAGGATAAGTCGTCACAGGGCCTTCATCGGGCGGCTTTCAGCGGGATTTTTATGGGGTTATCCCCTTTATTGTCAGCACTTCCGGCATAGCCCGAGGGGTGTTCTCCAGCTATTTAGTATTGGGAAGCCACAATGATTGGCATAAAAAGCATCGCCAGTTACGTGCCGGCGGACGGGATCGATAACTACGCCCAGGGTGCCAAGTTCGCCAAGGATGAAGAGTTCATCATCGGCAAGATCGGCTCGGCGTTCCTGCCGCGCAAGGAAGCGGCACAGGAAACCTCGGATCTGTGTGTCGAGGCGGTCAACGCCTTGTTTGCCAACAACCCGCAATTGAAGCGCGAATCCATCGACGCGCTGATCGTCGTCACCCAGAACGGCGATGAAGAGGGCCTGCCTCACACCGCCGCCATCGTGCAGGACAAACTGGGCCTGCCCACTCACGTGGCCGCCTTCGACATTTCCCTGGGCTGCTCCGGCTACGTCTACGGCATCTACGCGATGAAAGGCTTCATGGAAGCCGCGGGCCTGAAAAACGGCCTGCTGATCACCGCCGACCCGTATTCCAAGATTGTCGACCCGGAAGACCGCAACACCACCATGCTGTTCGGCGATGCCGCCACCGCCACCTGGATGGGCGAGGACGCGCCATGGCTGCTGGGCAAATCCAAGTTCGGCACCGACGGTTCCGGCGCACCGCACCTGAAGGTCAGCGACGGCGTGTTCTTCATGAACGGCCGCCAGGTGTTTAACTTCGCCTTGCTCAAGGTGCCTGCGCACTTGCACGAGCTGCTCAAAGAGTCGGACCTCAAGGCCGATGACATCGATGCGTTCTGCATCCACCAGGGCAGCGCGGCCATCGTCGACGCCGTGGCGCGCCGTTTTGAAGAAGCGCCGGTGGACAAGTTCATCAAGGACATGGTCGAGACCGGCAACACCGTGTCGTCGAGCATCCCGCTGCTGCTGGAAAAGCACCTGATGGACGCCACCTGGAAGCGCGTGGCAATCAGCGGCTTTGGCGTGGGCCTGTCGTGGGGCTCGGCGATTCTCTATCGTCCGTGATGCTTTAGCGGCTGCACAAAAAACGCCGATGATCGAATGATCATCGGCGTTTTTTTATTGGCGCCAGAAAAGCCAATGAAACCGGGCTTCTGCGCCTGCATAAGCCCTTGAAATACAAGGGCTGGCACAGGGCTACTAAAAAAAATCAAAAAAATCCTCAAGCAACCGGCTACCACGACGATAACTATTACGTAGGTTCTCTAGGCCACACCCGGCGGTCGCCAGGGCCGGAAGCCGCAGTATCCAAATCACGAGGATTTCGTCATGGCATTATCAGTAAACACCAACATCACCTCCCTGGGTGTCCAGAAGAACCTGAACAAAGCTTCCGACGCTCTGAGCCAGTCGATGAACCGTCTGTCCTCCGGCCTGAAAATCAACAGCGCCAAAGACGACGCTGCCGGCATGCAGATCGCCAACCGTCTGAACAACCAGGTCAAAGGCCTGAACGTTGCCATCGCCAACGCCAACAACGGCGTGTCGATTGCCCAGACCGCTGAAGGCGCGATGCAAGAATCCACCAACACCCTGCAGCGTCTGCGTGAACTCGCCCTGCAAGCGGCCAACGGTGATAAAAGCGACGCTGACCGTGTTTCCCTGCAGCAAGAATTCACCGCTAAAGTGGGCGAGCTGAACCGTATCGCCAGCACCACCACCTTCGGTGGTCGTAACCTGCTTGACGGCTCGTTCAGCAACGTAGCCTTCCAGATCGGCGCCAACGCCAACGAGACTATCTCGTTTGGTATGACCGATATCAGCTCGACTGCGCTGAAGGGTAACTTCAAAGAAGCTGCGGTCGACGGCACTGCTATGACTGGTCTAGCGGCTACCGCTACCGGCTCAGTGCTAGGTGAAAAGGCATCCGCAGTAGGTTCTGCTGTTGCTGGTGACACGGCTGCAACCGACGAACTTGTCATCAACAACGTGACAGTTAAGTTGACCGCACAAACTGGTGCTGTTGCTGCTAGTGCCGCTGCTGTTACAGAAATCAATAAAGTAACTGCTCAAACTGGTGTTACCGCTAGTACTGACGCTGCCGGTAAATTGACCCTGAGTTCGAAGAGCGACTTCACTCTTGGTACTAACGGTACTCCAGCGACTGATGGTCTGGCTTCGCTCAAGTTGACAGCTGGTCCTAACACTGCTGCGGCCACCACTGCTGCCAGTGCCATGGGGGCTAAAGGCGACATCACCGTTAATGGTACTGCTGTAAGCTGGGTTGAGACTGACAAAGTATCTGACGTGCTTACTAAGATTCAAACGGCAGCTGGTACTGGCGCATCTGCGACCTTTACCGATGGCCGTGTAAAAGTCGTGTCTGGTGGCGGTGCAGATATCAAATTGGCTAATGCTTCAAGCGGCTCCCTGTCGCAGTTGGGTCTTTCGGCTGGCACCACTCAGGCCAAGCTGACAGCCGACACCTCCATCGACGTAAACGGTGTTGAAGTTAAGTTCAAAAAGGGCGACACCGCTGACGCAGTTGTAGCCTCGATCAACAGCGCCAGCACCGGTGTTCAGGCCAGCAAAAACGCTGACGGTACCCTGAACCTGTTCGCTGACAAAGACATCACCATCAAGGACGGTAGCGCTGGTACTGGCCTGAAAGCCCTGGGTCTGGAAGACGTTGCCAAAGCCGGCACCAAAACCGCCGTCACCATGGAAACCAGCGTTTCTGACCTGAGCATCCTGACTGCCGCTTCTTCGCAGCAGGCTGTGCAAGCTCTGGACGACGCCATGCAGCAAATCGACAGCCAGCGTTCGCAGCTGGGTGCCGTACAAAACCGCTTCGCCAGCACCGTGGCCAACCTGCAGAGCATTTCGCAGAACTCCTCCGCTGCCAAAGGCCGCGTAGAAGACGCTGACTTCGCTTCTGAAGCCGCTGAGCTGACCAAGCAACAAACCCTGCAACAGGCTTCCACTGCGATCCTGTCCCAGGCCAACCAACTGCCATCGTCTGTTCTGAAGCTGCTTCAGTAATAGCGCTAGCGGTTAAATAACGGGAGGGTGCGTTTAACAACGTGCCCTTCCGTTTTTTCAGTTTGGAGGTGGTGACATGGACATGAGCATCAAGCTGACCTCGTCTTACCCCGCAGCCACGGCCCCGGCCAACCTTGGCGCAGTGGTGACCCAGGCCAAGCCTGTGGCCAGCAATGAGCCGATCAAAAGTGAAGAGCCGCAGCGCGTGGCGCTGGAAAAGGCTGTTACCGATATGCGTGAGTTTGTGCAGGCTTCACAGCGCAACCTGGATTTTTCCATCGATGACTCTACCGGCAAGGTAGTGGTCAAGGTGATCGCCACTGACAGTGGTGAAGTGATTCGACAGATTCCATCGGAGACCGCGCTGAAATTGGCGCAGAACCTGAGCGATGCCGGCAGCCTGCTGTTTGATAGCAAGGCTTGAGTTGGCACGAAACATGTTTCTGATTGCGGTCTAGGCGTATAAGCGCCAAAAAACGGCCGCTGCAGGACAAGGAGAATGGCAAATGGCTAGTTCAACGATTTCCGGCCCAGGTTCGGGCTACGACACCCAAGCAATCGTCAAGGCGCTGGTAGGTGCCGAGCAGGCGCCCAAGCAGGCTCAGATCACCAACGAGCAGAAGAAGGCCACCGTGCAGTTGTCTGCCGTGGGCTCGGTCAAGACGGCGTTGGAAGCCTACCAGGCGGCGATCACCAAGTTGAACAATGCCTCGGCCTTCAACGGGCTGGCGGCGACTTCTTCGGAAGAGAAAAACGCCAAGGTCACCCTGACCGACGGTGCGTCCAGCGGCAAATACCTGTTGAAGATCGCCAACCTTGCGACCGCCTCGAAAGTCACCACGGCGGTGAATGCGGACGGCGCGTCGGGCAAGGCCAACAGCACGGACGAAGACCAGACGCTGACCATCAACCAGTCGGGCAAAAGCTACGACGTGGTGATCCCAGGCGGCGCGACCTTGCAACAGGTGCGCGAGTCGATCAATACCCAGCTCTCGTCCCAAGGCATCAGTGCCAACGTACTGAGTGACTCTAATGGCGCGCGTCTGGTATTGACTTCGACCACCATGGGCGAGGGCACCGACATCACCCTCAGCGGTGATTCGCAGCTGGCTGTCGGCTACGACAAAGGCAAGGCGCCGACCAACGCCAAGTACTCCATTGATGGCATTGAAATGTCATCGAACAGCAACAAGATCACCTCGGCGATCAGCGGCGTGACCCTGGACCTGTTGGACACGGTAGACATCACCAAGCCGACCACCATCACCGTGGCCAGCAACACCGATACCTTGAAAACCTCGGTGCAGTCCTTCGTCAGCGCCTACAACACGCTGATGACGGCGATCAACACCCAAACCAAGGTCACTGCAACCGGTGATGCCTCCACCACCACCGCAGGTGCGTTGACCGGCGATGCGTCGATGCGTCAATTGGTGAACAGCCTGCGTTCCGAATTGGTCAACGGCTCCGGCGCGGGCACCATGACCAGCCTGGCGCAGATGGGCATCACCACCGACCAGAAAACCGGCCTGCTGAGCCTGGATGACAAAACCTGGGACAAGGCCGTGGTCAAGGGCGCTGGCGACATTGCCAAGCTGTTCACCGGCGACACGGGCTTGATCACCCGCATGAACAAGGCGACCAACAGCTACGTCGGCACTACCGGCACCCTGGCGACACGTGCCACCGATCTCAACAACAAGTTGACCGACTTGACCAAAGAGACCGACGACCTGACGCGGCGCATGGATGCCTTGCAGAAGTCTCTGACCGCCAAGTACACGGCGATGGACACCATGATCGCGCAGATCAACGCCAGCAGCTCCAGCATCCTGACCACCCTCAACTCGCTGAACAATCCTAAGTCGAACTGATGAGCGGTGCGCGCCAGGGCCCTGTCCAGGGGCCCTCGCGCAGGGTGCTGGATTAAAGTTTTTATCGCCGTGGTCGAAAAACTGGTTAAGCAAACCTATTCGATTGTCGCCAGTAACGAGGTAGCAACATGAACCCGATGAGAGCCCTTCGCCAGTACCAGAAGGTCAATGCCCACGCTCAGGTCTCCGAAGCCAGCCCGCACCGCCTGGTGCAGATGCTGATGGAAGGTGGCCTGGATCGCATGGCCCAGGCCAAGGGGGCGTTGAGTCGCGGGGACATTGCGCAAAAAGGCCTGATGCTGGGCAAGGCGATCGAAATCATTTCGGGCCTGCGCGATGGCCTGGAGCCTGAGAAAGCTGAAGATCCGGCCGCGATCCAGCGTCTGGATGCCCTGTATAACTACATGGGCAATCGCCTGGTCGAGGCGAACCGAGTCAATGATGTCGAGATGATCGACGAAGTCGCCCGTCTGCTGATCACCGTCAAGACCGGCTGGGATGCCATCGCTCCACAATAAGGCCGATTGCCTTGAGGTACACATCATGAGCCACGCACTGCAACGCATCGACGAAACCCGCGAAGCCCTTCTCGGCGCGCTGGCTGAGCGCAATTGGGAAGCCGTGGGCGAGTTGGACCTGGGTTGCCGCGCGGTGATTGATGAGGTGCTCAGTGAGGCACCGGTAGACGAGGGCGCATTGCGCGAGAAGCTGGAAAGTTTGTTGGTGGTGTACCAGCAGTTGCTGGAGGTGACGACCGGCGAACGCCAGGCGATTTTCGAAGAGATGTCGCAGATCAACCAAGCGAAAAATGCGTCAAAGGTTTACCATCTGTTCGGTTGAACGGGCGCAGTTAATCCGAACGGCGCGTCATATATTTGACTGTGCCAGCATTTTTGACTTAACTAGTGCTGTTTTCAGATTTCAGACGTCTAGAAGGTAAGAAATCTTACAGACGTCTAGATTGCCCTCATTCCGGGGCAGGAAGTTTTACTAGGGAAGTTGCTATTGCATGTGGCGTGAAACCAAAATTCTGCTGATCGATGACGATAGCGTCCGCCGCCGCGATTTAGCGGTGATTTTAAATTTTCTCGGTGAAGAAAATTTACCCTGCGGCAGCCACGATTGGCAGCAGGCGGTCAGCTCGTTGTCGTCGAGCCGTGAAGTCATTTGCGTATTGATCGGGACGGTAAACGCTCCTGGCGCAGTTCTGGGCCTGTTAAAGACACTGTCTACCTGGGATGAGTTCCTTCCGGTGTTGCTAATGGGCGATATTTCTTCCGTGGACCTGCCGGAAGACCAGCGCCGCCGTGTGTTGTCCAACCTGGAAATGCCGCCTAGCTACAGCAAATTGCTCGATTCCCTGCACCGCGCCCAGGTCTATCGCGAGATGTACGACCAGGCCCGCGAGCGCGGCCGTCACCGTGAGCCCAATCTGTTTCGCAGCCTCGTCGGCACCAGCCGTGCCATCCAGCACGTGCGCCAGATGATGCAGCAAGTGGCCGACACCGACGCCAGCGTGCTGATCCTCGGCGAGTCGGGCACCGGCAAGGAAGTGGTCGCGCGCAACCTGCACTATCACTCCAAGCGTCGCGACGGGCCCTTTGTGCCGGTCAACTGCGGGGCGATCCCGGCAGAGCTGCTGGAAAGCGAATTGTTCGGCCACGAGAAGGGCGCCTTTACCGGGGCGATCACTAGCCGTGCCGGGCGTTTTGAGCTGGCCAATGGCGGCACTCTGTTCCTCGACGAAATCGGCGACATGCCGTTGCCGATGCAGGTCAAGCTGCTGCGCGTATTGCAGGAGCGCACCTTCGAGCGCGTGGGCAGCAACAAGACACAGAGCGTGGACGTGCGCATCATTGCCGCCACCCACAAGAACCTCGAAAGCATGATCGAGGTCGGCAGCTTCCGCGA
The DNA here is from genome assembly GCF_041410225.1 of Pseudomonas sp. KT_2_4. Classification (NCBI taxonomy): domain Bacteria; kingdom Pseudomonadati; phylum Pseudomonadota; class Gammaproteobacteria; order Pseudomonadales; family Pseudomonadaceae; genus Pseudomonas; species Pseudomonas sp. KT_2_4. The sequence goes on along the minus strand of NZ_CP166962.1, from coordinate 2,023,949 downwards.
AGACCTGTACTACCGCCTCAACGTATTCCCTATCGAGATGGCCCCGCTGCGCGAGCGCGTGGAAGACATCCCGCTGTTGATGAACGAACTGATCTCGCGCATGGAGCACGAAAAGCGCGGCTCCATTCGCTTCAACTCTGCGGCAATCATGTCCCTGTGCCGCCACGGCTGGCCGGGCAACGTGCGCGAGCTGGCCAACCTGGTGGAGCGCATGGCGATCATGCACCCGTACGGGGTGATCGGCGTGGTCGAACTGCCGAAGAAATTCCGCTACGTCGACGACGAAGACGAACAGATGGACAGCCTGCGCAGCGACATGGAAGAGCGCGTGGCGATCAACGGCCATACTCCGGACTTCGGCGCCACCGCGATGTTGCCGCCCGAAGGCCTGGACCTTAAGGACTACCTCGGCAACCTCGAACAAGGGTTGATCCAGCAGGCCCTGGACGATGCCCATGGCATCGTGGCCCGCGCCGCCGAGCGCCTGCGTATCCGTCGCACCACCCTGGTGGAGAAGATGCGCAAGTACGGTATGAGCCGCAAAGAAGGTGATGAACAGGCGGATGATTGACGCCTGTTTTTCAACTATTTGATTTATAGGTAGATTTTTTTCGGCACGGGTATTGCTACAGCCCTCGCAACGTTCCGTTTAACTGACGGTCAGCCAAGCGAGAGAGCATCATGCCCCACGCCGCCCAACTATCTTCGGCCCCTGCCGTCCAGGGGCTGGTTTCGCCTGTAGAACCGCCGACCCGCCAGGGCCTGGAGCGCGCGTTCTCGCAGTTCAATCAGATGTCGAGCCAGCTGACCGACTCCTACAGCCTGCTTGAGGCCCGGGTTTCCGAGCTTAAAGGCGAACTGGCGGTGGTCAGCGCCCAGCGCATGCAAGAGCTGGCCGAGAAAGAGCGCCTGGCCAACCGCCTGCAAAACCTGCTGGACCTGTTGCCCGGTGGCGTAATCGTCATCGATGACCAGGGCCGCGTGCGCGAAGCCAACCCGGCAGCCTGTGATCTGCTCGGCCTGCCGCTGGAAGGCGAGCTGTGGCGTGAAGTCATCACCCGCTGTTTTGCCCCCCGTGAAGACGACGGCCACGAAGTCTCCCTCAAGGACGGGCGTCGGCTGTCCATCGCGACCCGTTCCCTGGACGCCGAGCCGGGCCAGCTTGTATTGCTCAATGACCTGACAGAAACCCGGCACCTGCAAGATCAACTGGCGCGCCATGAGCGGCTGTCGTCCCTGGGGCGAATGGTCGCTTCCTTGGCCCATCAGATTCGTACGCCGTTGTCGGCGGCATTGATCTACGCCAGCCATTTGACTGACGAGCAATTACCGGCGGCCACCCACCAACGCTTTGCCGGGCGCCTCAAGGAGCGCCTGCATGAGTTGGAGCACCAAGTGCGCGACATGCTGGTGTTTGCCCGTGGCGAACTGCCGCTGACCGATCGCGTTACACCTGCCGGCTTGATGCAGTCCCTGCAAGCGGCAGCGGCGATCCATGTGCAGGAGGCCAACCTGCGCTGGCAGTGCGACAGCCATCAGGGCGAATTGCTGTGCAACCGCGACACCCTGGTGGGCGCGCTGCTCAACCTGATCGAAAACGCCACCCAGGCCAGTGGCCCCGGGGCGCGCCTGAAAGTGCACCTGTACACCCGCGGGCAAACCCTGCGCCTGTGCGTCAGCGACAGCGGCAGCGGTATCGCCCCGCAGGTGCTGCAACGTCTGGGCGAGCCGTTTTTTACCACCAAGACCAACGGCACTGGCCTGGGCCTGACCGTGGTCAAGGCAGTGGCCCGTGCCCATCAGGGACAATTGCAGCTGCGTTCCCGCCTGGGGCGTGGCACCTGTGCATTGATGACCTTGCCGCTGTTTTCCAGCGCGGCAAGCGCGGAGTAAGAGGATGATGGCTATCAAGGTTTTATTGGTGGAAGACGATCGCGCCCTGCGTGAAGCATTGGCTGACACGCTGCTGCTGGCGGGCCATGACTACCGTGCGGTCGGCTCTGCCGAGGAAGCCTTGGAGGCGGTCGAACAGGAGGCCTTCAGTCTGGTGATCAGCGACGTCAACATGCCCGGCATGGACGGCCATCAATTGCTCGGCCTGCTGCGCGTGCGCCAGCCGCAACTGCCGGTGCTGCTGATGACCGCCCATGGCGCGGTGGAGCGGGCAGTGGATGCCATGCGTCAGGGCGCGGCGGATTACCTGGTCAAACCGTTCGAGCCCAAGGCGCTGATCGAGCTGGTGGCCCGGCATGCCTTGGGCGTGCTGTCGGCGGGCGAGGGCGATGGCCCGATTGCCTTTGAGCCGGCCAGCGCGCAATTGCTGGAGCTGGCAGCGCGGGTGGCGCGCAGTGATTCCACTGTGTTGATTTCCGGTGAATCCGGTACCGGTAAAGAAGTGCTGGCGCGCTACATCCACCAGCAGTCCAGCCGCGCCCAGCAACCGTTCATTGCGATCAACTGCGCGGCGATCCCCGACAACATGCTCGAAGCGACCTTGTTTGGTCATGAAAAGGGCTCGTTCACCGGCGCCATCGCGGCCCAGGCCGGCAAGTTCGAACAGGCCGACGGCGGCACCATCCTGCTCGACGAAATTTCGGAAATGCCCCTTGGCCTGCAAGCCAAGTTGCTGCGCGTATTGCAGGAACGTGAGGTGGAGCGCGTGGGCGCGCGCAAGCCGATCCAGCTGGATATTCGCGTGGTTGCCACCACCAACCGCGACCTGGCGGGCGAAGTGGCGGCGGGGCGCTTCCGTGAGGACCTGTTCTACCGGTTGTCGGTGTTCCCGCTGGCCTGGCGCCCATTGCGTGAGCGCCCGGCGGATATCATCCCCTTGGCCGAGCGCCTGCTGAACAACCACGTCAAAAAAATGAAGCATGCCCAGGCGCGGTTGTCGCCCGAGGCCCAGGCGTGCCTGGTCAATTATCCATGGCCGGGCAACGTGCGCGAGTTGGATAATGCCATCCAGCGTGCGCTGATTTTGCAGCAGGGCGGCTTGATCCAGCCGCAGGATTTCTGCCTGGCCATGGGCACTGGCGCTGCGCCGTTGCCGAGCCTGGCTCCGGCTCCAGTGGTCGCCGAGGCGGAATCGGCAGGCGCCCTGGGTGATGACCTGCGCCGCCGTGAATTTCAGATGATCATCGACACCCTGCGCGCTGAGCGCGGCCGTCGCAAAGAAGCGGCTGAGCGCCTGGGCATCAGCCCGCGCACCTTGCGCTACAAGCTGGCGCAGATGCGCGACGCCGGTATGGATGTGGAAGCGTATCTTTTCGCCACATGACCGGTAACAAGTTCGACAAGCTTTGTCGCCTTTTCTTACGAGTTGTCACAGAGCTGGCACCCTTGTTGCTACCACCCCTAGTAACCGCTGCGTAGTGTCAAAAAATTGCGGGTCGTCGGAGAGAGAAGGTCATGAGCCAGGGTATTGAGTTCAATCGGTTGATGTTGGATATGCGCGCCATGCAAATGGACGCCATGGCTCAACCGAAATCCGTCGCGCCAGCGCCGGAATTGGGCCAAAGCAATTTTGCCGACATGCTCGGTCAGGCAATCAATAAAGTCAGTGATACCCAGCAGGCGTCCAGCCAGTTGGCGACGGCTTTCGAGATCGGTAAAAGCGGCGTGGACCTCACCGATGTGATGGTCGCCTCGCAAAAGGCCAGTGTGTCCTTCCAGGCCTTGACCCAAGTGCGTAACAAGCTGGTTCAGGCGTATCAAGACATCATGCAGATGCCGGTTTAAGGACGAGATTTAAGTCATGGCTGAAGCAGTCTCCGACAACCTCCCCGCCAAGGCCGACGGCAAACCGCCGTTGTTTGGCCTGTCGTTCCTGGAAAACCTCTCGGAAATGACCATGCTGCGTCAGGTGGGCCTGATGGTGGGCCTGGCAGCCAGCGTGGCGATTGGTTTTGCCGTGGTGCTGTGGTCGCAGCAACCCGATTACCGCCCCCTGTACGGCAGCCTGTCGGGCATGGATTCCAAGCAGATCATGGAAACCCTCGCCGCCGCCGACATCGCCTACACCGTGGAGCCCAACTCAGGTGCCTTGCTGGTCAAGGCTGACGACGTCGCCCGCGCACGCATGAAATTGGCCGCCGCTGGTGTGGCGCCGTCCGACAGCAACATCGGTTTCGAGATCCTCGACAAAGACCAGGGCCTGGGCACCAGCCAGTTCATGGAAGCCACCCGTTATCGCCGTGGCCTGGAAGGCGAACTGGCGCGCACCATTTCCAGCCTCAATAACGTCAAGGCCGCCCGTGTGCACCTGGCGATTCCGAAAAGCTCGGTGTTCGTGCGTGACGAACGCAAGCCCAGCGCCTCGGTCTTGGTCGAACTCTTCGCCGGCCGCTCCCTGGAGCCTGGCCAGGTACTGGCGATCGTCAACCTGGTGGCAACCAGTGTTCCCGAATTGAGCAAGTCGCAAATCACCGTGGTGGACCAGAAGGGCAACCTGCTGTCCGACATGGCCGAAAACTCCGCGCTGACCCAGGCCGGCAAGCAGTTCGACTACAGTCGCCGCATGGAAAGCATGCTCACCCAGCGCGTGCACAACATCCTGCAACCGGTACTGGGCAACGACCGCTACAAGGCTGAAGTCTCCGCCGATGTGGATTTCAGCGCCGTCGAGTCCACCTCCGAGCAGTTCAACCCGGACCAGCCAGCGTTGCGCAGCGAGCAGTCCACCAGCGAACAACGCACCGCCAGCAATGGCCCCCAAGGTGTGCCGGGCGCCCTGAGCAACCAGCCACCCGCGCCGGCCTCGGCACCGCAGACCACCGGTGGCGCTGCTGCCACGGCGGGCGCGATCCAGCCTGGCCAGCCATTGCTGGACGCCAACGGCCAGCAGATCATGGACCCGGCCACCGGCCAGCCGATGCTTGCGCCATACCCTGCGGACAAGCGTAACCAGTCCACCAAGAACTTCGAACTGGACCGTTCCATCAGCCACACCAAGCAGCAGCAGGGCAAGATCAATCGCCTGTCGGTGTCGGTGGTGGTCGATGACCAGGTCAAGGTCAACCCGGCAGACGGCGCGGTGACCCGTGCACCCTGGACGGCTGACGAACTGGCCCGTTTCACCCGCCTGGTGCAGGACGCCGTTGGCTTCGACGCCAGCCGTGGCGACAGCGTCAGCGTGATCAACATGCCGTTCTCCGCCGAGCGCGGTGAAGTGATCGCTGACCCTGCGTTCTACACCCAGCCGTGGTTCTGGGACATCGTCAAGCAAGTGCTGGGCGTGTTGTTCATCCTGGTGCTGGTGTTTGGTGTACTGCGCCCGGTGCTCAACAACATCACCGGTGGCGGCAAGAAGCAACTGGCACTGGCCGGTGGCGACGTCGAGTTGGGTGGCATGGGCGGCCTGGACGGCGAACTGGCCAACGACCGCGTCAGCCTTGGCGGCCCGCAAAGCATCCTGTTGCCAAGCCCGAGCGAAGGCTATGACGCTCAGTTGAACGCAATCAAGAGTCTGGTGGCAGAAGACCCGGGCCGTGTGGCCCAGGTCGTGAAAGAGTGGATTAACGCTGATGAATGATCGAGCCGCTGTGGCCAAGCTGTCCCGGGTCGACAAAGCCGCTGTGTTGCTGCTGTCCCTGGGTGAAACCGACGCTGCCCAAGTGCTGCGCCACATGGGCCCCAAAGAGGTCCAGCGTGTCGGCGTGGCCATGGCGCAGATGCGCAATGTGCACCGCGAGCAAGTCGAGCAGGTGATGAGCGAGTTCGTCGAGATCGTCGGCGACCAGACCAGCCTGGGCGTCGGCTCCGACAGCTACATTCGCAAGATGCTCACCTCGGCCCTGGGCGAAGACAAGGCCAACGGCCTGATCGACCGCATCCTGCTGGGCGGCAACACCAGCGGCCTCGACAGCCTCAAGTGGATGGAACCGCGAGCAGTGGCCGACGTGATCCGCTATGAGCACCCGCAGATCCAGGCGATCGTGGTGGCCTATCTGGACCCGGACCAGGCCGGCGAAGTGCTCGGCCACTTCGACCATAAAGTGCGCCTGGACATCATCCTGCGTGTGTCATCGTTGAACACCGTGCAGCCGGCGGCGCTCAAAGAACTCAACACCATTCTGGAGAAGCAGTTCTCCGGCAATTCCAACGCCTCGCGCACCACCCTGGGTGGCATCAAGCGCGCAGCCGACATCATGAACTTCCTCGACAGCTCGGTCGAAGGCCAGTTGATGGACTCGATCCGCGAGATCGACGACACCCTGTCCGGCCAGATCGAAGACCTGATGTTCGTGTTCAACAACCTGGCCGATGTCGACGACCGTGGCATCCAGGCGCTGCTGCGCGAAGTTTCCTCGGACGTGCTGGTGCTGGCGCTCAAGGGCTCGGACGAAAACGTCAAAGAAAAGATCTTCAAGAACATGTCCAAGCGCGCCTCGGAGCTGTTGCGCGACGACCTGGAAGCCAAGGGCCCGGTGCGCGTCAGCGACGTGGAAACCGCCCAGAAGGAAATCCTCACCATTGCCCGCCGTATGGCCGAAGCCGGAGAAATCGTTCTCGGCGGGAAGGGCGGCGAAGAAATGATCTAAGGCGCCTTGCATGTCGAATAAAGATGAGGCGCCCAGCGATCTGATTCGCGCGCGGGATGTCGGTGGTTTCGACATCTGGTCGCTGCCCAGTTTCGACCCCCATGTGCCGGAGCCTGAGCCTGAACCGGTTGAAGAACCTCCGGCAGAGATGGAAGAAGTGCCACTGGATGAAGTCCAGCCACTGACCCTCGAAGAGCTGGAAACCATTCGTCAGGAGGCCTACAACGAAGGCTTCGCGGCGGGGGAAAAAGACGGTTTTCGCAGCACCACCCTCAAGGTTCGCCAGGAGGCCGAAGCGGCGCTGGCCACCAAGTTGGGTAGCCTGGAACGCCTGATGGGCAACCTGTTCGACCCTATCGCCGAACAGGACTCGCAGCTGGAAAAATCCATGGTTGGCCTGGTGCAGCACATCGCGCGCCAGGTGATCCAGCGCGAACTGGTGCTCGATTCCAGCCAGATCGAAGGCGTGATGCGCGAAGCCCTCAAGCTGCTGCCCCTGGGCGTCGGCAATGTGCGGCTGTACATCAACCCCCAGGATTTCGAACAGGTCAAAGCCCTGCGCGAGCGCCATGAAGAAACCTGGCGCATCGTCGAAGACGCTTCGTTGCAGCCCGGTGGTTGCCGTGTCGAAACCGAGCACAGCCGCATCGATGCAACGGTGGAAACCCGCATCAGCCAGATCATGGCCAAGTTGTTCGATCAACTGCATGAACAAGCCCTGCACCCCGCCGAGCCGGACCTGAGCGTTGACCTGGACGCCACCGATGCGCCTTGATCGCACCAGCTTCGCCAAGCGCCTGGGCAGCTACGCCGAGGCCACCGAGTTGCCCGGCCAGCCGATCCTCGAAGGGCGCCTGTTGCGCATGGTCGGCCTGACCCTCGAAGCCGAGGGCCTGCGCGCCGCCATGGGCAGCCGCTGCCTGGTGATCAACGACGACAGCTACCACCCGGTGCAGGTCGAAGCCGAGGTGATGGGCTTTTCGGGCAGCAAGATTTTTCTGATGCCGGTCGGCAGCCTCGCCGGCATTGCCCCCGGCGCCCGCGTGGTGCCGCTGGCCGACACTGGCCGCCTGCCCATGGGCATGAGCATGCTGGGCCGCGTACTCGACGGGGCCGGCCGTGCGCTGGACGGCAAGGGCGGCATGAAGGCCGAAGACTGGGTGCCGATGGACGGCCCCACCATCAACCCGCTCAAGCGCAACCCCATCAGCGTGCCACTGGACGTGGGTATTCGCAGCATCAACGGTTTATTGACGGTCGGTCGCGGCCAGCGCCTGGGCCTGTTCGCCGGTACTGGCGTGGGTAAGTCGGTGTTGCTGGGCATGATGACGCGCTTTACCGAGGCCGACATCATCGTGGTGGGGCTGATCGGCGAGCGGGGCCGCGAAGTGAAGGAGTTCATCGAGCACAGCCTCGGTGAAGAAGGGCTCAAGCGTTCCGTTGTCGTCGCTTCTCCGGCAGACGATGCACCGCTGATGCGCCTGCGTGCGGCGATGTACTGCACGCGCATCGCCGAATATTTTCGCGACAAGGGCAAGAACGTCCTGTTGCTGATGGACTCGCTCACGCGTTTCGCCCAGGCCCAGCGCGAAATCGCCCTGGCCATCGGTGAACCGCCCGCGACCAAGGGTTACCCGCCATCGGTGTTCGCCAAGCTGCCCAAGCTGGTGGAGCGTGCCGGTAATGCCGAAGCCGGCGGTGGCTCGATCACCGCGTTCTACACCGTGTTGTCCGAAGGCGACGACCAACAGGACCCGATTGCCGACTCGGCGCGAGGTGTGCTCGACGGCCACATCGTGCTGTCGCGCCGCCTGGCCGAAGAAGGGCACTATCCGGCCATCGACATCGAAGCGTCCATCAGCCGGGTGATGCCGGCGGTGGTCACGCCGGAGCATATGGCCCGTGCCCAGCAGTTCAAACAGTTGTGGTCGCGTTACCAGCAAAGTCGCGACCTGATCAGCGTCGGCGCCTATGTGGCCGGTGGTGACCGCGACACCGACCTGGCCATCGCCTTGCAGCCGCAACTGGTGACCTACCTGCGCCAGGGTCTCAACGACAAGATCACCATGGGCGAGAGCCAGTCGCACTTGCAGTCCATCTTCGCCCCGGCGCCGGGCGGCTAAGCCATGGCCAACAGCCGCGCCGCCCGCCTGGCTCCGGTGGTGGAGATGGCCGAAAAGGCCGAGAAAGCCGCCGTGCAGCGCCTGGGCTACTTCCAGGGCCAGGTGCGCCTGGCCCAAAGCAAGCTCGGCGACCTGGAGCGCTTTCGGGGCGAGTACCAGCAACAGTGGATCGAGCGCGGTAGCCAGGGTGTATCCGGCCAGTGGCTGATGGGGTACCAGGGCTTTCTCAATCAGCTTGAAACCGCCGTTGGTCAGCAACGCCAGAGCCTGGCCTGGCACGAGGCCAACCTCGACAAAGCGCGCGAGGCCTGGCAACAGGCGTTTGCCCGGGTCGAGGGGCTGCGCAAACTGGTGCAGCGCTACATCGACGAAGCGCGAGCCATCGAAGACAAGCGCGAGCAAAAGCTGCTCGATGAATTGTCCCAACGCCTTCCCCGCCCAGAACAGTTCTAACCGGCACCACAAATCCAGTATGGGAGCCGGCTTGCCTGCGAACGCGGTGGTTCAGTTAAAGATTCAGTGGCTGACACGCCGCCATCGCAGGCAAGCCAGCTCCCACAGTTGATTCACTGTGTTGCTCAGATGCGGTTCAGCTGCTACACCTTGTGTCTAGTGCAACGACAAGGAAGCAGTCACATGACAGTCGAGTCAGAAGTATCCCTGGACGGGAAGAAGTTGACGATCGCAATCAAGGGCCGGTTCGATTTCGGCAGCCACCAGGCGTTTCGGGAAGCCTACGAGCGTTTCTACAAGGTGCCCGAGACCTATATCGTCGACCTCAAGGATGCCACCTACATGGACAGTTCAGCCCTTGGCATGCTGCTGTTGCTACGGGATCATGCTGGAGGTGATGACGCCGAAGTTCGCGTGACGAACAGCAACTCCGACGTGCGCAAGATCCTCGCCATCTCCAACTTCGACAAACTGTTCGATATCAATTGAGCGCCCTGGCCCCTGTCCTGGAGGCGCTGACCATCCTGATCGCCGAAGACAGCGCCGCCGACCGCCTGTTGCTGGCGAGCATCATCCGCCGTCAGGGCCACCAGGTGCTGACTGTCAGCAACGGCGCCGAAGCGATTGAGGTGTTTGCCCGTGAGCGCCCGCAACTGGTGTTGATGGACGCGCTCATGCCGGTGATGGACGGCTTCGAAGCCGCACGGCAGATCAAGCAACTGGCGGGGGAGGCGCTGGTGCCGATCATCTTCCTCACGTCGCTGCGCGAAAGCGAAGCCCTGGCCCAGTGCCTGGACGCGGGCGGCGATGACTTTCTGCCCAAGCCCTATAACCCCTTGATCCTGGCAGCGAAGATCAACGCCATGGACCGCCTGCGCCGCCTGCAGGCCACGGTTTTGCAACAGCGTGACCTGATCGCCAGGCACCACGAACACCTGATGCATGAGCAGCGGGCGGCCAAGGCGGTGTTCGACAAGGTCGCCCATTCCGGTTGCATCAACGCCGCGCCGAATATCCGCTATCTGCAATCGCCTTATGCGTTGTTCAATGGCGACTTGTTGCTGGCGGCTTACACGCCATCGGGTGACATGCATGTGTTGCTGGGTGATTTCACCGGCCATGGCTTGCCGGCCGCCATCGGCGCCATGCCCCTGGCCGAAGTGTTCTACGGCATGACCGCCAAGGGCTACGGCCTCACGCAGACCCTGCGGGAAATGAACGCCAAGCTCAAGCGCATCCTGCCGGTGGACATGTTCTGCTGCGCCACCTTGCTGTGCCTGAGCGCCCAGCGGCGGGCGGTGGAGGTGTGGAACGGCGGCATGCCCGAAGGCTATGTGCATGAAGTCGCCACGGGCAGGCGCACGCCATTGATGTCGCGGCACCTGCCCCTGGGGGTGTTGTCGGCAGAGGCGTTCGATGACAGCACCGAGGTCTGGCCCATGGCGTTGGGCGACCGGGTGTTTTTGCTTTCCGACGGCGTGCTCGACACCGCTGACGCCAACGATCAACTGTTCGGCGCCGAGCGCTTGCAGCAGGTGTTCGCCGCCAACCGCGAGCCCGACCGCCTGTTCGAGGACATCGAGCAGGCCCTGGCGGCCTTTCGCGGCCAGGCGCGCGATGACGTCAGCATGGTCGAGATCACGTTGCAGGCGGGCCAACCCTTGCGAGCGGCCGAACCGATGTATGCCGACAGCGGCCGGTCGTGCCCGCTGGATTGGTCGGTGAGTTTCGAATTCCGCGCCCAGACGCTCAGGACCTACAACCCGTTGCCGTACCTGCTGCAACTGCTGTTGGAGATCCATGGCCTGCGTGCGCAGAGCGGGGCGCTTTACAGTGTGATGGCCGAGTTGTATTCCAACGCGCTGGAGCATGGCGTGCTGGGCCTGGACTCACGGCTCAAGCGCGATGCCCAGGGGTTTGCGCAGTATTATCGCCAGCGCCATGAGCGCCTGGCGCAGTTGGACAGCGGTTACGTGCGCGTGCATGTGCAGGTGGTACCCACCGACAAGGGCGGCAAACTGACCTTGCGCCTCGAAGACAGCGGGCAGGGTTTTGATGTGGAGCAAGAGCTGGCGCGCCCCGTGGACATCGACCGTCTGTCTGGTCGGGGCCTGAGCCTGGTGCGTCAACTGAGCAGCGCTGTAGGCTGGTCCGATGGCGGGCGCACTGTCTGCGTGGAGTTTTGTTGGGCGGCTCTGGCATAATCCGCCGATTCTTGATCAAGGAGCGAGCAAGTGGCTGAGATTCATATGGACCCCGGGGTGTTGTCGGGTTTGCAGGAAGTCATGGAAAGCGAATACCCCACGCTGCTGGACACCTTTCTGCATGACTCTGAAGAGCGCGTGCAAGCGCTGCGCAAGGCGCGGGACGACGCCAAGACGTTGGGGCGTATCGCACACAGCTTCAAGGGCAGCAGTGGCAACTTGGGGGCGCTGCGCTTGGCAACGTTGTGTGAGCGGTTGGAGACCGAGTCCTTCAAGTCTGCTTCCGACTTGGGGGCGTTGGTGGATCAGATTGATCGTGAGTTTGCGCTGGTTCGGCCGCTTTATGAGCATGAGCGGGAGCGGTTTTCTGGGGTTTGATATTTTATCGGCCTGACTTGGCCCGACTCTTGCTCTACCTCCATAGACTGCATCCCCGACCCCATGCAGTGGAGACCCTAACTTATGCCAGTCGTCCCCAATTCGCTTCTTCAGGCTGCCACTGCGGCCAAGCCTCAAGCGCCGGCCGCCACGCCTGCGGTAGCGCCTGCGGCCCCGCGGGACAAGGGCGCTGGCTTCGCTCAAGTGTTTGCCAAGCAAGCTGCCAAGCCGCAGGCCAAGAGCGACGACGCGCCAGCCAAACCCGTGCGCGACAAGGCTTCTGATCCCAGCGCCAAACCGGCCGCCGGCGACGATAAACCTGCCGCCAGCGCGCCAGCGGTTGCCGATAGCGGCAATCCCTTGCCTGCCAAGCCGGCCAAGAGCGACGACCACGCTGACAGTGAAGGCGAGCCACCTGCCGACCCGTCCCTGGCGCAGCAACCGGTGGCCGACCCGGCGCTGGTCGCCGCCGTGACGCCCGTGGCAGCCCCTGTGTCCGTACAAGCGCCTGCCGTTACGGCCGAAGATGACCAGGCCCAGCCGCTCATTGCTGTGACCGAGGAGCCCAAGCAGCCGGCCTTCGACCCTGAGGCCGACCCGCTGGATTCGATGCCGGCCGTGCGCCTGGCGATGGAGCAGGGCGGTCACGTCTCGGCCAGCAGCCAGGCGCCGCAGAAAGCCGCGCCCACCCCCCAGGACCAGCCGACCGCCGCGCAGAGCTTTGCCACCGGCCTGGCCAACATGGTCGACCAGCAAGCCACCAAGGACAGCACTGACCAGGGGGGCGACAAGGCCTTCGGCGCGCTGATCGATGACGGCCTCAAGGACCTCAAGAACGCCAGCAGCGACACCCGCGTGGACGACTTCGCCAACCGCCTCGCCGCGCTGACCCAGGCCGCCACGCCCAAAACCGCCAACGCCTTGCCGCCGGTTGCCAACGCGCCGCTTGCCATGCATCAGAGCGGCTGGACCGAAGAGGTGGTCAACCGCGTGATGTACCTGTCCAGCGCCAACCTCAAGTCGGCCGAGATCCAGTTGCAGCCCGCTGAACTGGGGCGCCTGGATATCAAGGTCAATATGACGGCGGACCAGCAAGCCCAAGTCAACTTCATGAGCGGCCATGCGGTGGTGCGTGAAGCCCTGGAAAGCCAGTCCGGCCGTTTGCGCGAGATGTTTGCCCAGCAGGGCATGGGGCAGGTGGATGTGAACGTGTCCGACCAGTCGCGGGGCCAGGACCAGCAGCAACAGCAGAGCCAGGCGCGAGGCGTCAGTGGCAGCGGCAGGCGTGCTGACAGCGGCGACGCCGGTGGCCCTGTGGACGTGGCCGAAGTGGCAGCGCCCGTGAGCCAGAGCGTGATCGGCTCCAGCGCCGTCGACTACTACGCCTGACTTCCTGCTCAAACCCGGTCAGTGTGGGAGCTGGCTGATCGTTCCCACGCTCTGCGTGGGAATGCCACCCCGGACGCTCCGCGTCCCGAAGTCGGCGATGTTTTCGACCGTTGCGCACGGTGACGCGTAGCGTCACAGGATGCATTCCCACGCAGAGCGTGGGAACGATCATCTTCCTGCGCCTGCCAGCCAACTCTGGCATAACACTTGCTCTTGCCTTGCCATAGATCTACGAATCCCCGAATAGTGACGGATTATTGGCATGGCGAAGAGCGACGACGCAGCAACTCCCCCCGCAGGCAAAGGCAGGCTCAAGCTGATCCTGATGATTGTGCTGGGCCTGCTTCTGGCCATCGGTGCGTCGGTGGGCGGCACTTGGTACATCATGCACAGCAGTGCGAGCAAACCGGCGCCCGCCGCCGAAGCCGCCACGAACGTCAAGCAACCGGCAATCTTCGAACAGATGCTTCCGGCCTTTGTCGCCAACTACAACCAGAATGGTCGTCAACGCTACCTGCAGGTGAGCATCACCTTGCTGGCGCGCAACCAGGCGGACCTGGATGCCCTCAAGGTGCATATGCCGGTGATCCGCAACAACCTGGTGATGCTGTTCTCCGGGCAGAGCTTCGACAGCCTTGCCACGCCAGTCGGCCAGGAAATGCTGCGCCAGAAGGTCACTGCCAGCGTGCAGGAAGTGGCCCAGAAAGAACTCGGCAAAGTTGTGGTCGAGCAGGCGCTCTTCACTAACTTCGTATTGCAGTAGGATCACGACATGGCCGTGCAAGACCTGCTGTCCCAGGATGAAATCGATGCGCTGTTGCATGGCGTGGACGATGGTCTGGTACAGACCGAAATGGCTGCCGAACCCGGCAGCGTCAAAAGTTATGACCTGACCAGCCAGGATCGCATCGTGCGGGGACGCATGCCGACCCTGGAGATGATCAACGAACGCTTTGCCCGCTACACCCGCATCAGCATGTTCAACATGCTGCGCCGCTCGGCGGACGTGGCCGTGGGCGGTGTGCAGGTGATGAAGTTCGGTGAATACGTACACTCGCTGTACGTGCCCACCAGCCTCAACCTGGTCAAGATCAAGCCGTTGCGCGGCACTGCGCTGTTCATCCTCGACGCCAAGCTGGTGTTCAAGCTGGTGGACAACTTCTTCGGCGGCGACGGCCGTCACGCCAAGATCGAAGGGCGTGAATTCACCCCCACCGAACTGCGCGTGGTACGCATGGTGCTGGAGCAGGCCTTCATCGACTTGAAGGAAGCCTGGCAGGCGATCATGGAAGTCAACTTCGAGTACATCAACTCGGAAGTGAACCCGGCCATGGCCAACATCGTCGGGCCGAGCGAGGCCATTGTGGTGTCGACCTTCCACATCGAACTCGATGGCGGTGGCGGCGACCTGCACGTGACCATGCCGTACTCGATGATCGAGCCGGTGCGCGAAATGCTCGACGCCGGCTTCCAGTCCGACCTCGACGACCAGGACGAACGCTGGGTCAAGGCCCTGCGCGAAGACCTGCTGGACGTCGACGTGCCGTTGAGCGCCACCGTGGCCCGCCGTCAGTTGCGCCTGCGCGATATTTTGCACATGGCGCCTGGGGACATCATCCCCGTCGACTTGCCGGAAGAGTTGATCATGCGCGCCAACGGCGTGCCGTCATTCAAGGTCAAGCTCGGTTCCCACAAGGGCAACCTGGCGCTGCAAGTGGTTGAGCCGATCAACCGCCGCTGATTCAACCCCAATTCATGATTGTTTGCTGCGCCGAGGACATGTAATGGCTACCGAACACGAAAATACTTCCGCCGAAGACCAGGCCCTGGCTGACGAGTGGGCTGCGGCCCTGGAAGAAACCGGCGATGTTGGCCAGGACGACATCGACGCGCTGCTGGCCGCCGACGCCGCTACCGCGCCGGCCGGCAACCGCCTGGCCATGGAAGAATTCGGCAGCGTGCCGAAGAACAACGACCCGGTGAGCCTCGACGGCCCGAACCTGGATGTGATCCTCGACATCCCGGTGTCGATTTCCATGGAAGTGGGCAGCACCGAAATCAACATCCGCAACCTGTTGCAGCTCAACCAGGGCTCGGTGATCGAGCTGGACCGCCTGGCCGGCGAGCCGTTGGACGTGCTGGTCAACGGCACCCTGATTGCCCATGGCGAGGTGGTGGTGGTCAACGAGAAGTTCGGCATCCGCCTGACCGACGTGATCAGCCCGAGTGAACGCATCAAGAAGTTGCGCTGAGATGAAGTACTCGATGGCGGGACTGTTGCTGGCGCTGCCATTGAGCGCCCTGGCGGCGGAGCCGGTGGCGCAGGTGGCTGCGGCGCCAGCGGTCGGCAGTGTCAGTGGGCAGTTGACGCAACTGGTGCTGGGCCTGTTGCTGGTGATTGGCCTGATCTTCGTGCTGGCCTGGTTGATGCGCCGCGTGCAGCGCATCGGCCCGGGCAACGGCCAAGTGATCGAGCTGGTGGGCTCGCGCGCCCTCGGCCCGCGTGATCGGCTGGTGCTGGTGCAGGTGGGCGAGGAGCAGATCCTGCTCGGCATCACCCCCGGCCGCATCACCCCGCTGCATGTACTCAAGACCCCGGTGGACGCGGTCAAGACCGAAGCCGCCACGCCAGAATTCGCCCAGCGCCTGATGGAGTTGCTGGGCAAGGATCAGAAGGATAAGAAGTAATGCGCGTTTTGTTGACGCTCATGCTGTTGCTGGCCGCACCGATGGCCCTGGGCGCCGACCCGTTGTCGATCCCGGCGATCACCCTGGGCACCAACGCGGCGGGCGCGCAGGAATATTCGGTCAGCCTGCAGATCCTGCTGATCATGACGGCGCTGAGTTTTATCCCGGCGTTCGTCATGCTGATGACCAGCTTTACGCGGATCATCATCGTCTTCTCGATCCTGCGCCAGGCCCTGGGCCTGCAGCAGACGCCATCGAACCAGATCCTCACCGGCATGGCGCTGTTTTTGACGCTGTTCATCATGGCGCCGGTGTTCGACAAGGTGAACCAGCAAGCCCTGCAACCTTATCTGGCGGAAAAGCTCACAGCCCAGGATGCCATCGACAAGGCTCAGGGCCCGATCAAGGACTTCATGCTGTCGCAAACCCGCTCCAGCGACCTTGAGCTGTTCATGCGCCTGTCCAAGCGCACCGACATCGCTACCCCGGACCAGGCGCCGCTGACTATTCTGGTGCCGGCGTTCGTCACCTCCGAACTGAAGACCGCGTTCCAGATTGGCTTCATGATCTTCATCCCGTTCCTGATCATCGACCTGGTGGTGGCGAGCGTGTTGATGGCCATGGGTATGATGATGCTGTCACCGTTGATCATCTCGCTGCCGTTCAAGATCATGCTGTTTGTGCTGGTGGACGGCTGGGCGCTGATTATTGGCACCCTGGCCGGCAGTTTCGGAGGGGTATAGCGCTATGACGCCAGAAGTCGCCGTTGACCTGTTCCGTGAAGCGCTGTGGCTGACCACCCTGATGGTCGCCGTGCTGGTGGTGCCCAGTCTGTTGGTGGGCCTGCTGGTGGCGATGTTCCAGGCGGCCACCCAGATCAACGAACAAACCCTGAGCTTTCTGCCGCGCCTGCTGGTGATGCTGGTGACCCTGATCGTCGCCGGCCCGTGGCTGGTGCAAACCTTCATGGAATACATCCTGCAGTTGTACGGCAGTATTCCGCAGTTGATCGGCTGAGCCGATGCAATCCTTGCTGGCCTTGACCGACACCCAGATCAGTACCTGGGTGGCCTCGTTCATCCTGCCGCTGTTTCGCGTCACGGCGATGTTGATGGCCATGCCGGTGTTCGGCACCACGCTGGTACCGCGTCGTGTGCGCCTGTATTTCGCTGTGGCGATCACCGTGGTGATCGTGCCGGGCCTGCCGCCGATGCCGCCGGTGAACGCACTGGACCTTAGCGCCTTGTTGCTGATTGCCGAACAGATTCTGATCGGCGCCATGCTGGGGTTTTCCCTGACCCTGTTCTTCCAGGCTTTCGTGGTGGCCGGGCAAATCATCTCGATCCAGATGGGTATGGGCTTCGCTTCAATGGTGGACCCCACCAACGGCGTGTCGGCGGCGGTGATCGGGCAGTTTCTGACCATGCTGGTGACCTTGCTATTCCTGGCCATGAACGGTCACCTGGTGGCGTTCGAGGTGCTGACCGAGAGTTTCACCACCTTGCCGGTGGGCGCAGGCTTGGTGGTCAACCACTTCTGGGAACTGGTGGGGCGCCTCGGTTGGGTGCTGGGCGCGGCGCTGTTGCTGGTGTTGCCGGCGATCACGGCGCTGCTGGTGGTCAATATCGCGTTCGGCGTGATGACCCGCGCGGCGCCGCAACTGAACATCTTCTCGATTGGTTTCCCGCTGACCCTGGTGTTGGGCATGGGGATTTTCTGGGTCGGCCTGGCTGACATTCTCAATCAGTATCAACCGCTGGCCACCGACGCCTTGCAGTTCTTACGTGACCTGGCACGGGCGCGCTGAGCCATGGCCGAGAGCGAGAGTGGTCAGGACAAAACAGAAGACCCCACGGAGAAACGTAAAAAGGACTCCCGGGAAAAGGGCGAGATCGCGCGCTCCAAAGAGCTCAACACCTTCGCCACCATGATCGCCGGTGCAGGCGCCTTGCTGATCTACGGCGGTGGCCTGGCGCTGGACCTGCTGGAGATGATGAAGCACAACTTCAGCTTGCCCCGCGAAGTGCTGCTCAACCCCGACGCCATGGCCCAGTACCTGCTGCACTCAGGCAAAATCGCCCTGTTGGCGGTGCAGCCGATCTTGATCACCTTGCTGCTGGCCGCGCTGATCGGCCCGGTGGCCCTCGGCGGCTGGTTGTTTGCCGCGGGCAGCATGGCGCCCAAGTTCAGCCGCATGAACCCGGGGGCGGGGCTCAAGCGCATGTTCTCTGCCAAGGCCCTGATTGAATTGCTCAAGGCCCTGGCCAAGTTTTTCCTGATTCTGTTCGTGGCGTTGGCGGTGTTGTCATCCGACATCGACGACTTGCTGCGCATTGCCCATGAACCGCTGGAATCGGCGATCATCCACAGCGTGCAGGTGGTGGGCTGGAGCGCACTGTGGATGGCCCTCGGGCTGATCCTGATCGCCGCCGTGGATGCGCCGATCCAACTGTGGGAAAGCCACAAGAAACTGCTGATGACCAAGCAGGAAGTGCGCGACGAGCACAAGGACCAGGAAGGCCGCCCCGAGGTCAAGCAACGCATCCGCCAACTGCAGCGGGAAATGTCCCAGCGCAAGATGATGGCCTCGGTGCCCGACGCCGATGTGATCATCACCAACCCGACCCACTACGCCGTGGCCCTCAAATACGACCCGGAGAAGGGTGGCGCACCGATGCTGCTGGCCAAGGGCAGTGATTTTACTGCGTTGAAAATCCGCGAAATCGCCGTGGCCAACGACATTCTGTTGCTGGAATCGCCGGCGTTGGCGCGCTCGATTTTCTATTCCACCGACCTCGACCAGGAAATCCCGGCCGGCTTGTACCTGGCCGTTGCACAGGTACTGGCCTACGTTTACCAAATCCGCCAATACCGCGCCGGCAAGGGCAAGCGGCCTGATCCGCTCAAGGATTTGCCGATTCCGCCGGATTTGCGTCGGGATTCCTGAGGCTCAATGCGCCGCGGCTGTGGTAAACCGTAGTTATTTAAGTCGCTCGGGAGTATCGCTTTGGGGTGCTTCGACTTTCGATAATTGCAGCACGTACACCTGCTCTACAAGTGTAGGGTCTGGTTTACCGCCACGGGTTCCAAAGAGCTCTTGCCGGCCATCCACTACCAAAAAATTGTGGCCTGGAGCGCTGGCAACCCCGATTTCACCCGGGGTTTCCAGCTCCTTCAACTTCGCGTTACTATCGCGGCCGGGTTTAATGTGATCCTTTAACCCAAGGAGTTCATACCCTTCCCAGGGAGAAGCTCCATCGTTAAGGCTTTTCACGCCATTAGCGTAGCTCTGTCCAACACGATCATAGCTATTTACCAGTTGTGCTCGCTTGGCAGCCACTGCGAACATAAAGTTAGCGTCGGTGAGCATCACCGGATCATCGCCTTTATACCCTGAATTGCGGGCTGCCAACTGTAACTCGCCTTTTGACAGGTACAGTTTGAAACCGTCGCGCATGGTCACGAAATAACCCTGAGCGACTTCCTTTACCGCTTCAAAGACATCCTTTTGACCAAACAGCGCCATCCCTGCCTTGATCCAGGAAGTAATTACACAGTTATCTTCATAACCTTGGCTGAAACCACTATAGATATTTTCTGGCTTTTTTCCGGGTTCAGACCCACCAGGATGATAGTGATAGAAGCTGTCCGCCTTCATCAGGGGCTTGTCACTGATGACCTCGCCCGCGGGGTAAAGGCTCATGTCGACGTTTTGGGAATTGCTGCCACCATCACCTGGAATCCCGCGCGGGTCAGATGTCCAGCCTCCTCTTACCAAATTAAGATCGTCCTGCAGGCGTTTGAATCGTTCAGGTGACAGGGCTGATTCAAAACGCTGTAGATAGGCTTTCAGATCTTTTTGCGGCATCACCTTGAGTTTTTCGATCAACTTATCGAACGCTGCGGGTGAATCCACTTCATTGCCTAAAATCTCGAATAGCGTTTTTTTCAGATCTGGTACCAGTTTAGTTTCGCCCGTCGACGGCGCTGGCGCCCAAACGTACTCAGCTTTAGGGGGCCCTGATTCAACCGTTTCAGCCTCTGAGGAGGCAAAGCGAAAAAAGGTGTTTAATGCGTTTAAATTTAAGTCCATGGTTTCGCCGCTATTTTTTAATCGCTTATCCACCCTAGGGAAGGGTGATTTTAAAGAGCTGATCGCTCAGCGAGTTGAGTGACAAAAAATGTCGTACCGGTTCCACAAAATCTTTATCCCTAGGCCCGATAGCGTTTTCGCAGGCGTCGAAGTACCTATCATGATGACTTCATCAGGATTCAAACCCGGTCTTACCTGTCAACTTTGACAGTAGCCATTACGCCGCCTTCACTGTTTGATACAGCGATGAGGCGCGCAGCCATGCGCGGCTCGGGAGGCGGTGATGGATAGGGGTACGGTCAGGTGGTTCGATGCGGTCAAAGGCATCGGCTTTATTGTGCGGGATCGCGATGGCAACGAGGTTGCCGTCCAATCGACGAATGTCACATGTGCTGAAATCCCGCAAGCGCCTGCCAAGCAGCGCAAACCGCGCAAACGCAAAAAATCAGCGGATGCATGACCCGCAACGTTGCCATGCCTATCACCCATTGAAAGCCCGCGTCTACCTGTCAACTCTGACAGTAGCCAACGGGCGCTGCCCGCTGTTTTATTACCCACCATGCACTGCGCGTATGTAGTAACGAGATGCAGGGAGAGCGGTTGTGAAGGTGGCTACGGGTACGGTCAGGTACTACGTCTGGCTCAGGGGCGATTGGTTGATCAAGCCCGATGGCGGGGGAGAGGATGTGTTTATCAATGGCAGAGACTGGCGTTGCACCGCGCTGTGGTTTGGCAAGCGCATGGAGTTCCAAATGGTCCATCGACCCGAGGGTATTTATGCGTTGCCTATCAAACGGTGCAACCCAGGTGAACCGGGTCTCAAGTGAAGTGTAGGGAGAATGGCAATGGCAACTGGCACGGTGAAGTGGTTTAGCGCGGAGAAGGGATTTGGTTTTATTACCCAAGATGATGAAGGGCCCGATGTGTTTGCCCATTACTCGGCAATTGCGACGGCTGGGTACAAAAGCCTGGAGGAGAATCAAAAAGTAGAGTTTGACATCACACAAGGTCCAAAAGGCCCACAGGCTGACAATATACGGCCAGTTTAAAAACTGAATCACAGGTGGGAGCTGGCTTGCCTGCGATGGCTGACTCACAGCCAATATCCCAGTGGCTGACACACCGCAATCGCAGGCAAGCCAGCTCCCACCCTTGCCCGTATTATCCGCTGCTTGCTTTGCCCGCCATTGTGGCGCCAACGTGCAGGCGATCAGCCAGTAACTGCGCGAGTTCAATCAACTGCGCAACGCCGAGCAATTCCTCTCGTTTCGAACCTTCCAGGTCAAAGGCCAAGTCGCAGCTCAGCGCATTGGCCGAAGCAAGTGTTTCACTGAGGTTGACCAGCAGGTCTTCGCTGCTGATGCCGTCGGCTACGGTAAACAGCCGGGTGGGGGAATTTGAGGCGTGTTTGATCACTGTGAAGCTCCTTTTAGAAAGGGAGAGGGTGCTTTTGCTCCTAGGTAATCCGGGCCGCGACGCCCGTCCGCTGCGTTTGCAGCGGTGTACGGAGACTAGAGAGCGAGTTTCCTAGGGGCAACCCCAAATCCTTATCGGAAATTTCCTCGATATCCAAGGTGCACACAAATCCAAATGTGGGAGCTGGCTGGCCTGCGATAGCTGATTTACAGCCAATATCTCAGTGGCTGACACACCGCAATCGCAGGCAAGCCAGCTCCCACACTTGAATCGGCTAGCACTCGAGAATCATCCCAAAACCAAAGTTGGAAGGCTTCTTGCAACCCCGCCTCCAAGTCGCCCTCCAGCGTCAAAACTTTGCTTCAAGGACCCGAGGAATACCGGTGGTAGATCGCTCTCAAATGCTCAACACGGCCCGTGGCACCCTGACTGACCTGTCGCGGGGCAATCTGGGTGTGCCGTTGTTGTTGCTGGTGATGCTGGCAATGATGATGTTGCCGATGCCGCCGTTCCTGCTCGACGTGTTCTTTACCTTCAACATTGCCCTGTCTGTCGTGGTCTTGCTGGTGTGCGTGTACGCCTTGCGGCCGCTGGATTTCGCGGTGTTCCCGACGATTCTGCTGGTGGCGACCCTGCTACGTCTGGCATTGAACGTCGCCTCCACGCGGGTGGTGATGCTCCACGGCCAGGACGGTCATGCCGCTGCCGGTAAGGTGATCCAGGCCTTCGGTGAGGTGGTGATCGGCGGTAACTACGTGGTCGGTATCGTGGTGTTCGCGATCCTGATGATCATCAACTTTGTGGTGGTGACCAAGGGCGCCGGGCGGATTTCCGAGGTGAGCGCGCGGTTTACCCTCGACGCCATGCCCGGCAAGCAGATGGCCATCGACGCCGACCTCAACGCCGGCTTGATCGACCAGAACCAAGCCAAGTCGCGCCGGGCCGAAGTTGCTCAGGAAGCCGAGTTCTACGGCTCCATGGACGGCGCCAGCAAATTTGTGCGCGGTGACGCCATCGCTGGCCTGTTGATTCTGTTTATCAACCTGATCGGCGGCATGGCGGTCGGTATCTTCCAGCACGGCATGACCTTCGGCGATGCCGGCAAGGTGTACGCCTTGCTGACCATTGGTGACGGTTTAGTGGCGCAATTGCCATCACTGTTGTTATCCACAGCGGCGGCCATCATGGTTACCCGTGCTTCGGGCTCCGAAGACATGGGCAAGCAGATCAGCCGGCAGATGTTCGCTTCGCCCAAGGCCCTGGCCGTGGCGGCGGGCATTATGGCGATCATGGGTATCGTGCCGGGCATGCCGCACTTCTCGTTCCTGAGCATGGCGGCCCTGGCGGGTGGCGCGGCGTACCTGTTCTGGAAGAAGCAGAACCAGGTCAAGGTCCAGGCCGAGCAGGAGATTGCCCGTCAACAGGATCTGCTGCCATCCCCGGCCCGTGCCCAGGAAACCAAGGAACTGGGCTGGGACGACGTCACGCCCATCGACATGATCGGCCTGGAAGTCGGCTACCGCCTGATCCCGCTGGTCGACCGCAACCAGGGTGGGCAACTGCTGGCGCGAATCAAGGGCGTGCGCAAGAAGCTGTCGCAGGACTTGGGCTTCCTGATGCCCACTGTGCATATCCGTGACAACCTCGACCTGGCCCCCAGCGCCTATCGCCTGACCCTGATGGGGGTGATCCTGGCCGAAGCCGAGATCTACCCGGACCGCGAACTGGCGATCAACCCCGGCCAAGTGTTCGGTACGCTCAACGGCATCACCGCCAAAGATCCGGCTTTCGGCCTGGAAGCGGTGTGGATCGAAGTCAGCCAGCGCAGCCAGGCGCAGTCCCTCGGTTACACCGTGGTGGATGCCAGCACCGTGGTCGCCACGCACCTCAACCAGATTCTCTACAAGCACTCCCACGAGCTGATCGGCCACGAGGAAGTCCAGCAATTGATGGGCTTGCTGGCCAAATCGTCGCCAAAACTGGCCGAAGAGCTGGTGCCTGGCGTGCTGTCGTTGTCGCAGTTGCTCAAGGTGTTGCAAGCGCTGTTGGCCGAACAGGTGCCTGTGCGCGACATTCGCAGCATTGCCGAGGCCATCGCCAACAATGCCGCCAAGAGTCAAGATACTGCCGCTCTGGTGGCGGCGGTGCGTGTCGGCGTGTCCCGCGCAATCGTGCAAAGCATTGTAGGGACTGAGTCCGAGCTGCCTGTGATCACCTTGGAGCCCAGGTTGGAACAAATATTGCTCAATAGTATTCAGAAGGCAGGGCAAGGCCAGGAAGAGGGCGTTTTACTGGAGCCAAGCATGGCTGAAAAGCTGCAGCGTTCGTTGATCGACGCCGCACAGCGCCAGGAAATGCAGGGCAACCCGGTGATCCTGCTGGTGGCCGGCCCGGTTCGCGCGATGTTGTCGCGGTTTGGACGCCTGGCTGTACCGAATTTGCACGTGTTGGCTTACCAGGAAATTCCTGACAATAAGCAAGTGACTATCGTCGCGACAGTTGGGCCCAATGGCTGAGGTAGTGGGTTATGCAAGTTAAGCGTTTTTTCGCCGCCGATATGCGTCAGGCCATGAAGTTGGTCCGCGATGAGCTGGGCGCCGATGCCGCGATTATCGGTAACCGTCGGATTGCCGGCGGTGTCGAGCTGACGGCTGCCCTGGATTACACGCCCCAGGCGCTGGCCCCGCGCGTGCCGAACATGGAACTCGAAGACGAGCTGCGCAAGACCGCCTCGCGCATTGTGTCGGCCCAGGCTGAACTGAGCATGCGCGGTGACAGCGATGCCAGCACCAATCGCCAATTATTCGCCGGCCTGCCGCTGACCGCCGCCGAGCCGCTGGTTGAGCCCACCTTTGTCGAACCGCCGCGTCCTGCAGCGCCTGCCCCGGCCGCCGCAGTTGACCAGCGTGTGATCGACTCGATGCGCTTTGAACTCAATGGCCTGCGTGAATTGCTCGAAGTGCAGCTGGGCTCGTTGGCCTGGACTCAGTTGCAAGGCAGCAAGCCCCAGCAAGCCAACCTGTGGCGCCGCTTGCAACGCATCGGCTTGTCCGGCCCGTTGTCCCGCGACCTGCTGGCCTTGACCGCCGAAGTCGAAGAACCTCGTCAGGCCTGGCGCATGTTGCTGGCGCATCTGGCGCGCATGATCGCCACGCCGGAAATCGAACCCCTGGAAGAGGGCGGTGTGATCGCCATGGTCGGCCCCGCCGGCATGGGCAAGACCACCACCCTGGCCAAGCTGGCCGCCCGTTATGTGCTTAAGTACGGCGCACAGAATATCGCGTTGGTGAGCATGGACAGCTACCGCATCGGCGCCCAGGAGCAGCTCAAGACCCTGGGCCGCATTCTCAACGTGCCGGTGACCCATGTCGACCCGGGCCAGTCCCTGGCCAATGCCCTCGAGCCGTTGCTGCGCAAGCGCGTGGTGCTGATCGATACCGCCGGCCTGCAAGCCAGTGATCCAGCGCTGCGCATGCAGCTCGAAAGCCTGGCCGGGCGTGGCATCAAGTCGAAAAATTACCTGGTGCTTGCAACCACCAGCCAGAAACAGGTTCTTACCGCTGCCTATCACAGCTACAAGCGTTGCGGCCTGGCCGGCTGCATCCTCACCAAACTCGACGAAACCGCGAGCCTGGGCGAGGTATTGAGCCTGGCCATCAGCCATGAATTACCGGTTGCCTACCTCACCGACGGGCCGCGGATCCCGGATGATCTGCATCTGCCGCGCCGTCATCAGTTGGTCAGCCGTGCCGTGAGTGTGCAAATGCAAGACGAGCCTAGCGAGGAAGCGATGGCCGATATGTTCGCCGACCTTTACCACCACCCGGCTAAACGGGTGGGTTGAGGCAGGATGAACACCGTGAAATGTACCTACATCGATGGTCTGCAAGCGATTCACGCGGCCAAGCCATGTAGCCTGCGTCTAAGCAAGACAAGGTAAAGAAATAAAATGGGCAGCATGCATCCCGTACAGGTGATCGCGGTGACCGGCGGCAAAGGTGGCGTCGGGAAAACTAACGTGTCAGTGAATTTGTCCCTGGCCCTGGCAGAGCTTGGCCGTCGCGTCATGCTGCTGGATGCTGACCTGGGCTTGGCGAACGTGGACGTTCTCCTGGGGCTGACACCCAAACATACCCTGGCCGATGTGATCGAGGGCCGCTGCGAGCTGCGCGATGTGCTGCTCCAGGGCCCTGGTGGCATTCGCATCGTGCCGGCGGCCTCGGGCACCCAGAGCATGGTGCACCTGAGCCCCGCGCAGCATGCCGGGCTGATCCAGGCGTTCAGCGACATCGGCGACAACCTCGACGTGCTGGTGATCGACACCGCCGCCGGGATCGGCGAGTCGGTGGTCAGCTTTGTGCGCGCAGCGCAGGAAGTGCTGTTGGTGGTGTGCGACGAGCCCACCTCGATCACCGATGCCTACGCGCTGATCAAACTGCTTAACCGTGACTACGGCATGAATCGCTTCCGCGTGCTGGCCAACATGGCCCAGAGCCCGCAGGAAGGGCGCAACCTGTTCGCCAAGTTGACCAAGGTCACGGACCGCTTCCTCGATGTGGCTTTACAATACGTCGGCGCAGTTCCCTATGACGAGTGTGTGCGCAAGGCCGTGCAAAAGCAGCGTGCGGTCTACGAAGCGTTCCCTCGTTCGAAATGCGCACTGGCGTTCAAGGCCATTGCCCAGAAGGTCGATACCTGGCCGTTGCCCGCCAACCCGCGGGGGCATCTGGAGTTTTTCGTCGAGCGTTTGGTGCATCAGACGAGCGCAGGACCGGTGCTATGACATCCAGCGGCTACAACCTTTACAAAAAGTCGGCACGTGACAGCCAGGGCGAATTGATCGAGCGCTATGCGCCGTTGGTCAAGCGCATTGCCTATCACCTGTTGGCGCGCCTGCCCGCGAGTGTGCAGGTTGAAGACTTGATCCAGGCCGGCATGATCGGCCTGCTTGAAGTCTCGACCAAATACGACGCCAGCAAGGGTGCCAGTTTCGAAACGTATGCGGGTATCCGTATCCGTGGCGCGATGCTCGACGAGGTGCGTAAAGGCGATTGGGCGCCGCGTTCGGTACACCGCAATACGCGCATGGTCAGTGATGCAATTCGAGCAATTGAAGCAAAAACCGGTCGTGACGCTAAAGATCATGAAGTTGCGGCCGAACTCCAATTGAGTCTCGACGATTATTACGGGATTTTGAACGATACCTTGGGCAGCCGCCTGTTCAGTTTTGACGACCTTTTACAGGACGGCGAACACGAAGGGCTGCACGAGGACGGCGCGAGCGCGCATACGGAGCCGTCGCGCGACCTGGAAGATGAACGTTTCCAGGGCGCGTTGGCCGATGCAATCGCCAATTTGCCAGAGCGTGAGCGGCTGGTGCTGGCGCTGTACTACGACGAAGAGCTGAACCTCAAGGAAATCGGTGAGGTACTGGGGGTCAGCGAATCGCGTGTCAGCCAGTTGCATAGCCAGTGCGCAGCCCGCTTGCGGGGCCGATTGGCCGAGTGGCGCGCGCGCTGACAGGCAGTGTGGGGGCACTGCAGACGCTGCCGTGAGATCGCAAGGTTTCGCGGCTGTGTGCCGTGGTGCCCTGGGCAGTCCTTTTTGTGTAACGCCTGTTGATTGAAATGGCGCGTCCAGGTGCTGGGCGCGTTTAAGACTGCTTGGAGGTCGAATTGGACAAGAACATGAAAATCCTCATCGTTGATGACTTCTCAACGATGCGGCGGATCATTAAAAACCTGTTGCGTGACCTTGGGTTCACCAACACGGTCGAGGCGGATGATGGCCTGACGGCCATTCCGATCCTCAACAGCGGGAGCATCGACTTTCTGGTAACCGACTGGAACATGCCGGGCATGACCGGTATCGACCTGCTGCGCCATGTGCGCGCCGATGAAAAACTGCGCAGCTTGCCTGTGCTGATGGTGACCGCCGAAGCCAAGCGCGAACAGATCATCGAAGCCGCCCAAGCCGGGGTCAACGGTTATGTGGTCAAACCATTCACGGCACTGGCCTTGAAAGAGAAGATCGAGAAAATCTTCGAACGCATCCACGGCTAATGCCATCGCGGGGGAGCTATGGAGCATAACGAAACGTCACAGGGCGACTTTGAGTCGACCCTGAAAAAACATGCTCACCAGTTGGTCGACAGCCTGGAAAAAGGCCAGTTCGCCGATGCGGTGCAGTTGATCCATGAGCTTAACCAGACCCGTGACCGCGGCCTGTACCAGGAAGTGGGCAAGCTCACACGCGAGCTGCACAGCGCAATCGTCAATTTCCAGATTGACCCGCGCATGCCCCAGGCCGAAGAAATTTCCCAGATTACCGACGCCACCGAGCGCCTGTCCTATGTGGTCAGGCTGACTGAGGCGGCGGCCAACCGCACCATGGACCTGGTGGAAAACGCCACGCCCCTGGTCAACGGCATGGCCACCGAAGCCCAGGCCTTGAGCCAGGACTGGGGCCGCTTCATGCGCCGCGAAGTGGGCGCTGAAGAGTTTCGTGAACTGGCGCGTCGCGTCGACGGGTTCCTGTCGCGCAGCGAACAGGAAAACCGCACGGTGGCCAGCAACCTCAACGACATCCTGCTGGCCCAGGATTACCAGGACCTCACCGGCCAGGTGATCAAGCGCGTGACCCAGTTGGTTACCGAAGTGGAAAGCAACTTGCTCAAATTGGTGCTGATGGCCGGCCAGGTCGATCGTTTTGCCGGCATCGAACATGACCGTGAAGCGATCCTCTCTGAAAAAGATCCACAAAAACATCTCGCCAAGGGTGAAGGTCCGCAGATTCATGCCGATAAACGTGAAGACGTTGTGTCAGGTCAGGATGACGTAGATGACCTGTTATCCAGTTTAGGCTTCTAAGGAGCACCCACATGAGCTTCGGCGCCGATGAAGAAATCCTTCAGGATTTCCTTGTAGAGGCCGGCGAAATTCTAGAGCAACTGTCCGAACAACTGGTCGAGCTGGAAAGCCGACCGGATGATGCGAACCTGCTCAATGCAATTTTTCGCGGTTTTCACACTGTAAAAGGGGGCGCCGGCTTCCTCCAGCTCCATGAGCTGGTGGAGTGCTGTCACATCGCCGAGAACGTTTTCGACATCCTGCGCAAGGGTGAGCGTCACGTCGACTCGGAACTGATGGACGTGATTCTCGAAGCACTGGATGCGGTCAACGGCATGTTCAGCCAAGTGCGTGAACGTGCACCGATCACTGCCGCCACGCCGGAACTGCTGGCCGCCCTGGCGCGCCTGGCCGAACCTGCCGATACCGCGGCTGCGCCGGTGGTCGAGGCCGCACCGGAGCCGGTGGCGCAAGCCGAGCCGGACGTGACCGACAGCGAGTTCGAACAACTGCTCAACTCCCTCAGCGCGGTCAAGGCCGAAGCTGAAGTGCCGGTGCAGCCTGCCGCGACGCCGAGCAGTGAAGACATTACGGACGCCGAGTTCGAGTCGTTGCTCGACCAGTTGCACGGCAAAGGCCAGTTCGCGGCGGATGCCGTGGCACCTCCTGCGGCGACGCCAGAAGCACCCGCTGCCAACACCAGCACTGACATTACCGACGACGAATTCGAGGCACTGCTCGACCAACTGCATGGCAAAGGCACCTTTGTGGCCGAAGCCCTGCCCGAGGTTGCAGCGACTGCCGCCGCCGCTGCGCCAGCGGCCAGTACCGCACCGGCCGGTGACGGGTTGATCTCGGATCACGAATTCGAAGCCTTGCTCGACGAGCTGCACGGCAAAGGCAAGTTCAGCGAAGTTGCCCCGGCCGCGGCCGCGCAGGTTGCAGCACCAGCCACTGCGGCACCGGTTGCTGCCAAACCTGCGCCGGCAGCCAAGCCAGCACCTGCCGCCGCCCCGGCCCCTGCGCGTGCAGCGGCCCCAGCGGCAGCGGAAAAACCTGCCAGCGAAGCCGAAACCACCGTGCGTGTGGATACCGCGCGCCTGGACGACATCATGAACATGGTGGGCGAACTGGTGCTGGTGCGTAACCGCCTAGTGCGCCTGGGCCTGAACAGCGGCGACGAAGCCATGCAGAAGGCCGTGTCGAACCTCGACGTGGTCACCGCCGACCTGCAAACCGCGGTGATGAAAACGCGGATGCAGCCGATCAAGAAAGTCTTCGGCCGTTTCCCGCGCCTGGTTCGTGACCTGGCGCGCCAGCTCAAGAAAGAAATCAACCTGGAACTGGTGGGCGAAGAAACCGACCTCGACAAAAACCTCGTCGAGGCTCTGGCTGACCCGCTGGTCCACTTGGTGCGCAACGCGGTCGACCACGGCGTAGAAACTCCGGAAGAACGCGAAGCTGCGGGCAAGTCCCGCAACGGCAAAGTGATTTTGGCGGCGGAGCAAGAGGGCGACCACATCCTGCTGTCGATCACCGATGACGGCAAAGGCATGGACCCGACCATCTTGCGCAATATCGCGGTCAAGCGCGGCGTGATGGACAAGGACGCCGCCGACCGCCTGACCGACACCGAGTGCTACAACCTGATCTTTGCCCCGGGCTTTTCGACCAAAACCGAGATCTCCGACGTGTCCGGGCGTGGCGTGGGCATGGACGTGGTGAAGACCAAGATCAGCCAGCTCAACGGCTCGATCAATATCTACTCGACCAAGGGCCAGGGCTCCAAGATCGTCATCAAGGTGCCGTTGACCCTGGCGATCATGCCGACCCTGATGGTGATGCTGGGCAACCAGGCGTTCGCCTTCCCGCTGGTCAACGTCAACGAGATCTTCCACCTCGACCTGTCGCGCACTAACGTGGTGGACGGCCAGGAAGTGGTGATCGTGCGTGACAAGGCGTTGCCGCTGTTCTACCTCAAGCGTTGGCTGGTGGCCTCGGCCGCCCATGAAGAACAACGCGAAGGTCATGTGGTGATTCTGTCCGTGGGTACCCAGCGCATCGGCTTTGTGGTCGACCAACTGGTGGGCCAGGAAGAAGTGGTGATCAAGCCTTTGGGCAAGATGCTGCAGGGAACCCCAGGCATGTCGGGCGCAACCATTACCGGTGACGGTCGCATCGCACTGATTCTCGATGTTCCGAGCATGCTCAAGCGTTACGCCGCACGGCGTATTTGATTCTGGTGGGGCAGGGCGGTCATGCCCGCCCCGCCTAACGGAGTGTTTATGGCAGTCAAGGTCCTGGTGGTGGACGATTCGGGTTTCTTCCGCCGCCGCGTCTCGGAAATTCTTTCCGCTGATCCAACGATCCAGGTGGTCGGCACGGCCACCAACGGCAAAGAGGCGATCGATCAAGCCATTGCCTTGAAGCCGGACGTGATCACCATGGACTACGAGATGCCGATGATGGATGGCATCACGGCCGTGCGCCACATCATGCAACGCTGCCCTACACCGGTATTGATGTTTTCCTCGCTGACTCACGAAGGCGCGCGGGTGACCCTCGACGCTTTGGATGCCGGCGCGGTGGACTTTTTGCCGAAGAATTTCGAAGACATCTCGCGCAACCCCGACAAGGTCAAGCAGATGCTGTGCGAGAAGGTGCACAGCATTTCCCGCAGTAACCGTCGCAGCCTGTTCAGCACACCTGCGCCAGCCCCTACGCCTGCGCCCGCCGCAGCGGCGCCCAGTTCGTCGTTTGCGCGCCCGGCCCCGGCGCCCGTGGCCCGGCCTGCGGTCGCGCCGGTGCGTGCCGCCGCAGCGCCGAGTGCGCATTCGCCGGCACCCAAGCGCAAGGCTTACAAGCTGGTCGCCATCGGCACCTCCACCGGCGGCCCGGTGGCCTTGCAGCGGGTATTGACCCAACTGCCGGCCAACTTCCCTGCGCCGATTGTGCTGGTGCAGCACATGCCGGCGGCATTCACCAAGGCGTTCGCCGAGCGCTTGGACAAGCTGTGCCGTATCACCGTGAAGGAAGCCGAGGATGGCGACATTCTGCGTCCTGGCCTGGCACTGCTGGCGCCGGGCGGCAAGCAGATGATGGTGGACGGGCGTGGCGCGATCAAAATCCTGCCGGGCGATGAGCGCCTGAACTACAAGCCGTGTGTGGACATCACCTTCGGTTCGGCGGCCAAGTCCTATGGCGACAAAGTTCTGGCGGTGGTGCTCACCGGCATGGGCGCCGATGGCCGTGAAGGTGCGCGCCTGCTCAAGCAGGGCGGCAGCGCCATCTGGGCACAGGATGAAGCCAGTTGCGTGATCTATGGCATGCCCATGGCCATCGTCAAGGCTGACCTGGCCGATGCGGTCTACAGCCTGGACGACATCGGCAAGCACCTGGTGGAGGCCTGCCTCTGATGGATGTGTTGAGCCTGATCGGCATCACCATGGCGTTTGTCGCCATCATTGGTGGCAACTACCTGGAAGGCGGCCACCTCGGCGCCTTGGCCAACGGCCCGGCAGCGCTGATCGTGATCGGTGGCACCGTGGGCGCGGCGTTGTTGCAGTCGCCCCTGAGCTCATTCAAGCGTGCCATGCAGATTCTGGTGTGGATCATTTTTCCGCCACGGGTCGACCTGGCAGGCGGCATCGACCGCGTGGTCAATTGGAGCCTCACCGCCCGCAAGGAAGGCCTGCTGGGCCTGGAAGGCGTGGCCGATGCCGAGCCTGACAGCTACGCGCGCAAAGGCCTGCAACTGTTGGTCGATGGCGCCGAACCGGAAGCGATCCGCAGCATCCTCGAAGTGGACTTCTACACTCAGGAAAGCCGTGACATCAACGCGGCCAAAGTCTTTGAAAGCATGGGCGGCTACGCGCCGACCATTGGCATCATCGGCGCGGTGATGGGCCTGATCCACGTGATGGGCAACCTGGCCGATCCTTCGCAACTGGGCAGCGGTATTGCCGTGGCATTTGTCGCGACCATCTACGGCGTGGCCAGTGCCAACCTGGTGCTGCTGCCGGTGGCCAGCAAGCTCAAGTCGATTGCCATGCGCCAGTCGCGTTATCGCGAAATGTTGCTCGAAGGCATCCTGTCGATTGCCGAGGGCGAGAACCCGCGCTCAATCGAATTGAAGCTTCAGGGCTTCATGGATTGATGGGGAGGAACTGCCTGTGAGCCGTCGCCGTCGCGAGCCCGAGGAACACGTCAACCACGAACGCTGGTTGGTGTCCTACGCGGACTTCATCACCTTGCTGTTCGCGTTTTTTGTGGTGATGTACTCGATCTCGTCGATCAACGAAGGCAAGTACAAGATCATTTCCCAGGCGCTGGTGGGCGTGTTCAACGATGCCGAGCGGTCGCTCAAGCCGATCCCTATCGGCGAAGAGCGGCCCAAGGCCGTGACCCCGGCCAAGCCCCTGGTCAATGACAGTGATGAAACCGCTGCTGGCATCCAAGGCACCAGCGACCCGCTCAAGAGCATCGCCGACGATATCAGTGCCGCCTTTGGCGACCTGATCAGCTCCAACCAGATGACCGTGCGCGGCAATGAGTTGTGGGTGGAGATCGAGCTGAACTCCAGCCTGTTGTTCGCCAGTGCCGATGCATTGCCCAGTGACCAGGCGTTCACCATCATCGACAAGGTCGCGGCGATCCTCAAACCGTTTGAAAACCCGATCCACGTGGAAGGCTTCACCGACAATTTCCCCATCAGCACTGCGCAGTACCCGACCAACTGGGAACTGTCCTCGGCTCGCGCGTCGAGCATCGTGCGCATGTTGGCGATGCAGGGTGTGAACCCCCAGCGCCTGGCGTCGGTGGGCTATGGTGAATTCCAGCCGGTGGCCAATAACGCCACGGTCGAAGGCCGCGCCCGTAACCGCCGGGTGGTGCTGGTGGTCTCGCGCAACCTGGATGTGCGTCGCAGCCTGACCGGAACCGGCACCGCCAATGCCACCCCGGATGCGGCGTTGAAGCGTGCTGGCACACAAACTGCACCGCCCGTTGTCAAACCGCCGGTCCGACCGAGTAACGTCAATTCTCCGTCGCTGGCTCAATAACCGTATGCAATGTCTCGGTCGCGCCTGTGCCCGCCGGGAGGAACCAACCGAATGAGAGTCTGGGCAGTTGCCAATCAAAAGGGTGGAGTCGGCAAGACCACCACTTCCATCGCCTTGGCCGGTTTGCTGGCCGAAGCGGGCAAGCGTGTGGTCGTGGTCGACCTGGACCCCCACGGTTCCATGACCAGCTATTTCGGCTACGACCCGGATGCGCTGGAACATAGCTGCTATGACCTGTTTTTGCACAAGGGCAGCGTGCCGGCGGATCTGCCTGGGCAACTGCTGTTGCCCACCAGCAACGAAAGCATTTCCCTGCTGCCGTCGAGCACCGCCCTGGCCACGCTGGAGCGCCAGTCGCCAGGCCAGAGCGGCCTGGGCCTGGTGATCGCCAAGACCCTGGCGCAGCTGTGGCAGGACTTCGATTACGCGATCATCGACAGCCCGCCGTTGCTCGGCGTGCTGATGGTCAACGCGTTGGCGGCCAGCCAGCAATTGGTGATCCCGGTGCAGACCGAGCACCTGGCGGTCAAGGGCCTGGAGCGTATGGTCAGCACCCTGGCGATGATCAACCGTTCGCGCAAGCAGGCGCTGCCGTTCAGCATCGTGCCGACCTTGTTCGACCGTCGCACCCAGGCGTCCCTCGGCACCTTGCGCGTATTGCGCGATGCCTACCCGGACACCATCTGGAACGGTTACATCCCGGTGGACACGCGCCTGCGTGACGCCAGCCGTGCCGGGCTCACACCGTCGCAGTTCGACGGCAAGAGCCGTGGCGTGCTGGCCTACCGTGCGTTGCTCAAGCACCTGCTGTCGCAACAACTTGTGGCGCAGGTGGCGTGATGAACCGTCCTGTCGAATTCAAGACCCGCCCGCAACTGGCACTGGAATCCTACCTGGATGCCTTGCTGCAGGATGCGACGGCCGAGGAACTGCCAGAACCGATTCTGGTACTTGAGCCTGCTGTCGAACCCGAAAGCCCGCTGGATGAATTCCAGCAGGCGGTGATGGAAGAGCAGGCACGGGATGCGCAGGGGGTGGAGGCGCCCGTGGTGGTGCCGAGCGCCCCGGCAGTGGTGGCGCCGCCGGTGGTCGAACCGCTGGTGGACGTGCACCTGCCGCCCAGCATCACGCCGCCACCGGTGACGGGCGACGGTCGCCCCTCATGGGCGGCCGAGCCGTTCGAGTGCCTGCTGTTCGACGTCGCCGGGTTGACCCTGGCGGTGCCGCTGGTGTGCCTGGGCTCGATCTATTCCCTGGAAGGCCAGGAGCTGACGCCGCTGTTCGGGCAGCCGGAGTGGTTCCTCGGCATCCTGCCCAGCCAGGCCGGCAACCTCAAGGTGCTGGATACGGCGCGCTGGGTGATGCCCGACCGCTACCGCGATGATTTTCGCCAGGGCCTGCAATACGTGATCTCGGTGCAGGGCTACGAGTGGGGGCTGGCGGTGCATCAAGTCAGCCGCTCGTTGCGCCTGGACCCCAATGAAATCAAATGGCGCAGCCACCGCGGCCAGCGGCCGTGGCTGGCGGGCACGGTGATTGAACACATGTGCGCGTTGCTGGATGTCGCCGAACTGGCCGAGTTGATCGCCAGCGGTGCGGTGAAGGCAATGCCACAGAACAAACGCAGTTGATTGAACAATAAGGGCCGTGCGGTTGCGCGGCCTACGTGCACACACGCCGTCGATAGCGGCATTTGAAGGGGTCAGATGAATGAACAAGTCAGCGTCCGCACAAGGTTTGGATGATCCGATCCTGCAATGGGTGACCTTCAAGCTGGACAACGAAACCTACGGCATTAACGTGATGCGCGTGCAGGAAGTGCTGCGCTACACCGAGATCGCCCCGGTTCCAGGCGCGCCAAGTTACGTGCTGGGCATCATCAACCTGCGTGGCAACGTGGTGACGGTGATCGACACCCGCCAGCGGTTCGGCCTGGACACGGTTGAAGTCAGCGACAACACCCGTATCGTGATCATCGAGGCCGACAAGCAAGTGGTCGGCATCCTGGTCGACAGCGTGGCCGAGGTGGTTTACCTGCGCCAATCGGAAGTGGAAACCGCACCGAACGTCGGTAACGAAGAGTCGGCCAAGTTCATCCAGGGCGTGTGCAACAAGAACGGCGAACTGCTGATTCTGGTTGAGCTGGACAAGATGATGAGCGAAGAAGAGTGGTCGGAACTGGAGAGCATCTGATTGTTCCTTGAGGCAGCGGTGATTGTCCTGGCCCTGTTGTGGGCCGGGACCTTGGCGTTTGTGCTGCGCTATGTGCGCCAGCAGCGGGAGTTGGCCTTGCAACAGGCCGAGCGCGATGCGGTGCGTGACCGGCGCATTCTGGAACTGGTCAAGCGCGTTGATCATTACCAGCAAAGTGCGGTGCGGGTGGGGGATGAGGTGCATGAACTGCGTGCGATTCTTGCGCCGTTGCCGGACAGGTTGGTGCAGTTGGAGCAGCGTGATCCGTCGAACCTGTCGTTTGCCCAGGCGGCCAAGCTGGTCGGCATGGGCGCGACGGTGGATGAGTTGACCCAGTCGTGCGGGCTGACCCAGGCCGAGGCGCAGTTGATGAGTAAGTTGCACAAGGGCTGATTCTCGACGCGGCTTGGCCGCCGCAGCGATCAACTGTGGGAGCTGGCTTGCCTGCGATGACGGCCTACCAGCCGACACCTCTCTACCTGACACCCCCGATCCAACTGTGGGAGCTGGCTTGCCTGCGATGACGACCTATCAGCCGACACTTCTCTGCCTGACACCCCACAATCCAACTGTGGGAGCGGGCTTGCTCGCGAAGGCGGCCTGACAGGCGACGCTGTTATAGCGAGTACATATCCATTCCTGCGGTAACGGCCACTTAGGGTTCCGCCCTGACGGCGGCTCACTTTCGAAAAGCGCGAAAGTAAGCAAAGCGCTCTTGCCCCACCACTCGGCACCTCGCTTAGGCTCGGTGTGCCCGAACACAGTCTTGAATCCGTGGGCCGCCGCCACGCGCCATCCATGGCGCGGGGCGGCTAACCCGGCGTCCTGCCGGGTTACCCACGAATTCAAGCCTGCGTTCGGCCAGCGTGGTTTAACGGGGCGCCTGAGATCAAAAGCAGAGCAAGATCAAGATCAAGAGCGGCTCGCTTCGCATCGTGGTTACCGTTGGGTGGCAGATTTGAGGTCTTTGTCGATTGAACCGCCGCCATCGCAGGCAAGCCAGCTCCCACTTCTTGATCTGTGTACTTCAATCAATTTTCTCCAGCCACAGACTTTTCCTGTTCCCCAAAGGTCAACATCCTTCAAGCACCTTGACCCAGGAGATTCTCCCAAATGACCGCCCCCAAAGCCCTGTTGATCCTCCACGGCAAACAAGCCCTCAACGAGGATGTGCGCGCTGCCGTGCTGGCCCGGCGTGAGCAGGGTGGGGAGCTGGCCGTGCGGGTGACGTGGGAGGGCGGCGATGCCCGGCGACTGGTCAATGAAGCGCTGGCCGAGGGGTACACCCATATCATTGCCGGCGGTGGTGACGGCACCTTGCGCGATGTGGCCGAAGCCATGGCCCATGCCAACACCGACGCCAGCCTGGTGCTGATGCCCCTGGGTACCGCCAATGATTTCGCCAAGGCCGCCGGCGTGCCGTTGGAGCCGGCTGGCGCCCTGGCCTTGCTGGATGTGCCGCCCAAGGCGATTGACCTGGGCCAGGTCGGTGGGCAAATCTTCCTGAACATGGCCACCGGTGGTTTTGGCAGCCAGGTCACGGCCAACACGTCCGAAGACCTGAAGAAGGTCCTGGGCGGTGCCGCGTACCTGTTTACCGGTTTAACCCGCTTCAGTGAATTGAAAGCCGCCTACGGTGAATTGGAAGGCCCGGATTTCCATTGGAAAGGCGAGTTGCTCGCGCTGGGCATCGGTAACGGTCGCCAGGCCGGTGGCGGGCATGTGCTGTGCCCCGGTGCATTGGCTGATGACGGGCTGTTGGATGTCAGCATCTTGCCGGCGCCTCAAGAGGTGGTCGGCACGTTGCGTGAGTTGATGAACAACGGCTGGGGCCTGGACACCATGTTCGTGCGCGCACGCCTGCCCTGGGTGAAGATCAAGGTCGCACAAGGCTTGTACATCAACCTCGACGGCGAGCCGCTGGAAGGCGACGACCTGCACTTCGAGGTGCTGCCCAAGGCCCTGCGCGTGCACTTGCCGCTGGGTTCGCCGTTAGTCGTCCAGGCTGATGATCTGCTCACGCACGGCAAATAACACCAGGCCCGCCACGTCAAAAATCTGCAAGCGCTTCATGATCTGCGAGCGGTGGGCTTCGACAGTCTTGATGCTCAGGCCCAGGCCGTGGGCAATTTCGCGGGTGGATTTGCCGCGCACGATCAAGCGCAGGATTTCCAGTTGCCGCGCCGTCAGGCTGTGGCTGTGGGCGACAGGCGCGCTGGGGGCCTGGCTACGGATCAGCGCCTGGTTGATCACTGTGTGGGCGATGGCGGGGCTCAGGTAGCGTTCGTTGTTACGCAGGGCCAGCAGGGCATGTTCCAGCTCGTTGGCGGTGGTGTCCTTGAGCAGGTAGCCGTGGGCACCGGACTCCAGTGCGCGCATGATCAGGTCCGGCTCGGTGTGCATCGACAGAATCAGCACCTTGCACGTGGGGTAAAAACGCTTGAGTTGCTGCAAGGCATCCAGCCCGCCGGTGTGCTTCATCGACAGGTCGAGCAGCACGATATCTGGCTGCAAGGCACTGTATTGCTCCAGTAGTTGCGCGCCATCGCTGGCTTCGCCGATGACGCTGTAGCCGGGAATATCCAGAATCAGCGCGCGCACGCCGGCGCGAATCAGTGCATGGTCGTCTACCAAGAGTAAATTGCAGGTCACTCGAGAACCTTAGGGGCGCTGGCCCGTTCGAGAGCGCGGGGCGCCCAAGGGAAAAGTGCGTTGATGCGTGTACCTTTGCCGGGCTCGCTGCTGACGGAAAAGGTGCCTCCCAGTTGGTGTGTTCGTTCGCACATACCGGCCATGCCCCGTTGGCCTTCCCGGCCCGGATCGGGGGCAGGCAAGAACCCCTGGCCGTCATCGCAGATTATCAACGACAAGCCTTCAGGCAGGCGTTGCAGACGCACCAGCAGGTTGCGAGCCTTTGCATGGCGAAGCATGTTGGTCACCGCTTCCTGAGTGACGCGAAAGGCCGCCACGGCCATTTCTTCGGGGATGCCGGTGAGCCGTTGCTGGCACTCCAGGCTCCAGCACACCTGGGTGTTTTCCAGGGTCTTGAGCAGGTGCGCGCGCAGGCTGGCTTCCAGGCCCAGGCTGGTCAGTTGGCGCGGGTTGAGGATGGCGCAGACGTCACGCACCTTGGCCAGGGTTTCATTGAGCGTATTGCACAGCACCGAACAATGGTTTTGCAGATCCTGGGGCAGGCGGCGCTGCAGCCATTCACTTTGCAGCTTGGCGGCTGTCAGTAGCTGGCCGATGTCGTCATGCAGTTCGCGGCTGAGTCGGTGACGTTCGTTCTCCTGAACTTGCAATAGGCGGGCGGCCAGTTCCTGAGGCTCGAACTTGATGGCTGTGCGCGAACGCCACTGTTGCAGCCCGACCACCATCAGCGTGGCGAGGTTGAGCAGCACGATCAGCAACGGCAGTGGCGCGTCCAGCAGATAGACCCACAGGCTCGCCACCAACGAGCACAGGCATAGCGAAAGGGTAAGGCGGCGTGCGTGGCTGGGGGACACGGACCTGGCGACAAGTGACTTGAAACTGGCGTACATAGCGGATGGAGCCAATGAGGGTTCACTGCGGGGAGGCCGGTTGACCGGGCTCTGTTTGGAGTGCGCTGCCAAATCGTTTTTAAGCCTGTTGAAGTTAAATCACTTCGGGGGGTGCATAGTAACACCCCTATTAGCGTTGGTCGTCTGATTGGGTTTATGACCCACGCGAATACTCTGGGCAGGCACCCCAGAGTTCAACATGGAAAGTTGTATTAACAAAGTTGGTTTGTATCGTTATTGCATTGATAGCTAATTGATATTTATTGTGCGCGCCGATCATGCTGCGGAGTGTATTGGGGGGCTTTTTGCGGGATCTGC
Organism: Pseudomonas sp. KT_2_4; assembly: GCF_041410225.1. Classification (NCBI taxonomy): domain Bacteria; kingdom Pseudomonadati; phylum Pseudomonadota; class Gammaproteobacteria; order Pseudomonadales; family Pseudomonadaceae; genus Pseudomonas; species Pseudomonas sp. KT_2_4. Next base: position 1,984,705 of record NZ_CP166962.1, on the reverse strand, counting down.
AAGCTGACCGCCTCAATCAGCGACGACTGCTCTTCTTCATCCAGACTAAGCTTGCCAGTACGGATATCGATCAGTTCCAGTTGCCAGGCCAGTAGCGTCAAGCAGTCATGCAAGGCATGCAGCGCCTGGTCATGCAATTGCACCGGGCTCACGGCATTGGCAATCAAGTATTGAATCTGCCGAGAGAACTCGCTAATGGCCTGCAATGCGAGGCAGTCTGCGCTCTCGGCGAGCTTGTTCAGGCTGGCTTTCATGCAGTCGATAGCGTCACTGTCGTTTCGAATCAAATGCAGGTGGTTCAAGCACTCTTCTGACCTGATCAGCAGCTTTTCAGCCTCGTGCAGGAACTCGGGAAGTGCAGATTGCCACTCGTTACCGTCGTTCATCATGCAGGTCTCCGCAACGTAGGGTCGGATGATGAGATGTCGCACCGGGTGAATGACGTAAAACTAGCGCTGAAATACGGCTCGGACTTGTAGGTCGATTCTGATAATCCAGTAGGACGTTTAGCGAAGTGCTCACGAAAGTCGTATGTAGCCCCGGTTGTACGGGATGACACGACTTCAGTTGCCGATACGTGAGTGCCTGAAAGGCCCGTGGGCCAAGGGCTGGGGATGGCAAACAAAAGCCTGACTCCATTCATGCAATGAGAATGGCGTCACATTAATGGCTATTAGATATCGCGAATATCAGGTTGGGCCTGATTGCGCATAGGGGAATCCCCTATGTGGTGGAACTGCACGTCAATTCGACTGTCGCGCAAGGCGGCTTGAAAGAGCATCAGGGGCCTAGGCAGTAAAGCATGATGTCAGTGTGACATCAATGGATTTACATGGCATTTTATTCGGGTCAAGGTCCGGCGCTTGCCGCCGATAACGTGCTTATACAGTTGCACACCCTTTCAACGCGCCTGCGGCGTGTACACCAGGAGCTTTTAATGGCCGGCATTCTCGACACGGTAGATCAACGCACGCAATTGGTGGGTGAGAATCGCCTGGAAATTCTCATGTTCCGCCTCTTCGGACGGCAGTTGTTCGCGATCAACGTGTTCAAAGTGCAGGAAGTGCTGCAGTTGCCCAAGCTGACCCTGATGCCCCAGCGCCACCCGTTCGTGTGCGGGGTGGTCAACCTGCGTGGCCAGACCCTGCCGGTGATCGACCTGTCCCAGGCCATCGGTATGCGGCCTCTGGTGCCGGGCCCCAACAGCACCATTATCGTCACCGAGTACAACCGCTCGGTGCAGGCGTTCCTGGTGGGCGGCGTCGACCGCATCGTCAACATGAACTGGGAAGCCATCCTGCCGCCGCCGACCAGCGCCGGTCGCCAGCACTATCTCACCGCCATCAGCAAGGTCGATGAGCAACTGGTGGAAATCATCGACGTGGAAAAAGTCCTCGCCGAGATCGTGCCCTACAACGCCAAGGTCTCCCGGGACAAACTTGAAGACCCGGTGCTGGAGCGTGCCCGTGGCCGCGAAGTGCTGCTGGTGGATGACTCCAACGTGGCGTTGTCGCAGCTGCGTGACACCCTGGGCCAGTTGGGTGTGAAGATGCACATTGCCAGCGACGGCCTCAAGGCATTGAACATGCTCAAGGCCTGGGCTGACAGTGGCCAGGTCATGACCGACAAACTGCTGATGATCTTTACCGACGCTGAAATGCCCGAGATGGATGGCTACCGCCTCACCACCGAGATCCGCAACGACCCACGCCTGCGCGGTCTGTACGTGGTGATGCACACCTCGCTGTCGGGCAGCTTCAATGATTCGATGGTCAAGAAGGTCGGCTGCGACAATTTCCTCTCCAAATTCCAGCCGGACAAGCTGGTGGACGTGGTGCGCCAGCGACTGATGTTGGACGAAATGCCCGCCTGACTTTAGGATGACACTTTGTTTCCTAGGAAGGCAGGCCCATGCTGCGTCTCAGCGCGTTGTACCGTTACCCCTTGAAGTCCGGCAAGGCCGAAACTTTGCAGCAGATTGGGCTGGATAAACTCGGGTTGGACGGGGATCGACGCTGGATGCTGGTGGATGAAGCCAGCGGGCGGTTCCTGACGCAGCGGGCCGTGGCGAAGATGAGCCAGCTCTCGGCGTTATGGAACAGCAGCGGGGGCCTCACCCTGAGCTCGCCGGGCTACGCGCCGCTGGATGTAGCGTTGCCGGGCAGCGCCAGCGAACTGCGCGGTGTGACCATTTGGCGTGACACTCTGCGCGTGCCGGATGCTGGCGATGAGGCCGCGGCCTGGGTCAGCGCGTTCATTGGCAAGCCGACGCGCCTGGTGCAACTGCCCCTGGAACGTGCGCGCACCACCGAAGCCGGTTATGGCAAGGATGACGACAAGGTCGGCTTCGCTGACGGCTACCCGTTGCTGTTGATCGGCCAGGGCTCCCTCGACGACTTGTGTGTAAAGATCGGCCGCCCGATGGAGATGCTGCGTTTTCGTCCCAACCTGGTCATCGAAGGCGCCGAGGCCTTCGCCGAAGACGGCTGGAAGCGCTTGCGCATCGGCGATATGGAGTTTCGGGTGGTCAAGCCGTGTTCGCGGTGCATCCTCACCACCATCGACCCCCAGACCGGTGAGCGCAGCCCCGATCGCGAGCCCTTCACGACACTGGAAACCTACCGCAAGACCGAAAAGGGCGCGATGTTCGGCCAGAACCTGGTCAACGATGGCATCGGGCGCCTGGAAGTCGGCATGCCGGTAACGGTGTTGGAATAAAAAAAGCCCGTCTGGTGGGAGACGGGCTTTTTTGTGTGCCGGGTACCGCTTAGCCGCGGTATTCACACAGGTAGGCGGTGTCCACCGCAACCTTCAATTGGAACTTGCTGTTGGCCGGTACGTGGAACTGACTGCCGGCGGCGAAGGTTTCCCAGTCGCTGCTGTCAGGCAGCTTCACGGTCAGGGCGCCGGAGACCACGTGCATGATTTCACGTTGGGCGGTGCCGAATTCGTATTCACCCGGAGCCATCACGCCGATGGTCGCCGGCCCTTCTGCGGTGCCGAAAGCGATCGACTTGACGGTGCCGTCGAAGTACTCGTTGACTTTGAACATGGGTGAATCCTCGGAAAAAGGTCAAGACTTACGCCAACCACTGTAGGAGCGAGCTTGCTCGCGAAAAACCTGAGAACACCGCGTTAAAGCTGAGGCGCTGCGTTATCGTTGGCGACCTTCGCGAGCAAGCTCGCTCCTACAGGTGGGCAGCATCAACGGAAATTGGCTGGCCAGTATGCCCAAGGCTGCAAGCGCTGCCTAGACCGGCAAAATCAGTGGCAGCAGGCGCGCGGTGTTGCGTGCATCCTCCAGGGCGCGATGCTGCTGGCCATTGAACTGCATTCCGGCCAATTGCAGCGCACCATTGAGCCCCAGCGGCTTGTCCAGGCGCCGGGCCTTGGCAAAGCGTTGCTTGAGGTTCACATGCGGCGTGTCGCCCAAGGCGCTGGCGAGGCCATGGCGCTGCCACTCCAGCTCAAGCTGCACGCGATCATAGTCACCCCAGCTGGCCCAGCCTTCCAGGCGTGGCTGATGTTGGCCCAGCCAGCGCTCGAACAGCGGCCACACCTCGGTGATCGGCGCGGCCATGTCGATATTGGCCTGGGTGATATGGGTGAGTTTGCGGCAAAAGGGTGTCAGCAATGGCCGGCGCAAGGGCCGCACAAAGCGCTGGAAGTGGTCCAGTTCGCGGCCCTGGCGGTTGACCAGGCTGGCACCGATCTCGATGACTTCCATCTCCGTCACGGGCCAGCCGCCGTCATCCGTTGTGGCTTCAAGGTCAATAATCAGCCAATGAGGCATGTGCAGGTTCCCGTACTCGTCCCTTCCTGATGGGGATAGAGCGTAGCCCGGCCCTGTAGTTCCGCCTAGGGGCGTTATTCGATCTCCAGCAAAACCTGACGGTTGCGCACCTGATCGCCCGTCATGACGCGCATCTCCTTGACGGTGCCATCGATGCCGGCCTTCAACGGGTGCTCCATTTTCATCGCTTCGAGCACCAGCAACAGTTGGCCTTTGCTGACGGCCTCACCGACGCACACCCGTATATCGACGATGGCGCCGTCCATGGGCGCCTGGACCGTACCGCTGCTGGCGTCGGCCTGGCGGCTGGCGACTTGCTGGGTGCGGTCGGTGACGGTCAGCCCTGGCAGCCATAGCCGGTTGCCGTCCAGGTGATAGGCGATGCGGCGGCGGATACCGTTGATGACCAGGCTGGCGTGGCGGCTGTCGGTGGTGAGTTGCAGGTCGTCAACGCTGACACTGTGGAGTTGGCCGTTGACCTCCAGGCGGTACGTGGCGGGGACACTCGCCGTGTTGCGCCAGCGCGCGAGTGTTTGGGGGTGCTGGTTGGCGCTGAGTTGATAAAACAGCGCGGCGGCCAGCGAGAGCTGTTCAGCGGTCGCCGTCTGCTGTGAGATGACGCTGAAGTGTTCGGCGATCAAGCCCGTGCTGAAGTCGCCGTTGATAAAGTCCGGGTGCTTGAGCAGGTCGATGAGCAAGCGCTGATTGGTCGCTACCCCCAGTAATACACTGTCTTCCACGGCCCGCAGCAGTTTTCGCCGGGCTTCTTCGCGGCTGGCGCCGTGGGCGATGATCTTGCCCAGCATTGGGTCGTAGAACGGGCTGACGGTTTGGCCTTCAAGCAATCCATGGTCGATGCGTACGCCGGGGGCTGGTTCCCAACGCAACACGTCGCCGGTTTGCGGCAGGAAACCCTGGGCCGGGTCTTCGGCGTACAGGCGCACTTCCATGGCGTGGCCGGTCAGGGTCACCTGTGATTGGGTGAGTGGCAGCGGTTGGCCGGCGGCGATCTGCAACTGCCAGTCCACCAGGTCGAGGCCGGTAATCATCTCGGTGACGGGGTGTTCGACTTGCAGGCGTGTGTTCATTTCCAGGAAATAGAACTGGCCGTTGCGGTCGAGCAGAAACTCCACGGTGCCGGCACCTACATAGTTCACCGCCCGCCCGGCCTTGAGCGCGGCTTCGCCCATGGCTTGGCGCAGATTGGGCGTCATCACGGGGCAGGGCGCTTCTTCAATGACTTTCTGATGGCGGCGCTGGATCGAACAGTCGCGTTCGCCGAGGTAGATGAGGTTGCCATGGCGGTCGCCGAACAGTTGCACTTCCACGTGGCGCGGGTCGATCAACGCCTGTTCGAGGATCAGCTCGTCGCTGCCGAACGCATTCATGGCTTCCGAGCGTGCGGTGCGCAGTTGCTCCAGCAGCTGTTCGCGCTGATGCACCAGACGCATGCCTCGTCCACCGCCACCGGCGCTGGCCTTGATCATCAGCGGGAAGCCGATGCGTTCGGCTTCCTGTTGCAGGGTGGCATCGTCCTGGGCGCTGCCTTGGTAGCCGGCGATGCAAGGTACGCCGGCGTCGAGCATGGCGAGTTTAGCCAGGCGTTTGCTGCCCATCAGTTCGATCGCCTCGACGCTGGGGCCGATGAAGGTGAGCGTGGCCTGCTGGCAGGCGCGGGCGAAGTCGGGGTTTTCCGAGAGGAAACCGTAGCCGGGGTGAATGGCGTCGGCGCCGGTCAGCTGGGCGGCGGCGAGGATGGCCTCTGTGTTCAGGTAGGACTGGTGGACGGGCGCCGGGCCGATGTGTACGGCTTCGTCGGCCATCTGCACGTGCAGGGCGTCGGTATCCGCGTCGCTGTACACGGCCACGGTGCGGTAGCCGAGGGCCTGGGCAGTGCGCTGGATGCGGCAGGCGATTTCGCCGCGGTTGGCGATCAGGATCTTGCTGAATGCGGGCATTGGGTTATCCCTTGATGAATGTGGCGTGTGTTGGGGCCTCTTCGCAGGCAAGCCAGCTCCCACATTTGAACTGTGTTCCCCTGTGGGAGCTGGCTTGCCTGCGATGGCGTCATCGAGACCAACTCGGCTTTCGCTTCTGCACAAACGCCTGCGTCCCCTCAACCCCTTCCTCACTCCTCACCGCCTCGGCAAACCACTGCGCCCCGCGATCCAGCACGGTCTCAAGGGGCTCATCCACACTGGCCAACAACAAGGCTTTGGTTCGTGCATTGGCCCCCGGCGCACACTGCAACACCTGCCCCAACACCTCATCCACCCGCTGCGCCAATGCCTGGGCGTCGTGCTCGACAAAATGCACCACCCCCAACCGCCCAGCCTCAATCCCATCAAACCGCGCCGCCGTCAGCGCCAGGCGCCGCGCCTGGGTCAAGCCAATACGCTTGACCACAAAGGGCGCAATCTGCGCCGGCAACAAGCCCAGGCGGGTTTCCGGCAAGCCGAATTGCGCCTGGCCCTGTGCAATCGCAATATCACTCACGCACGCCAGCCCGAACCCACCGCCCAGCACCGCGCCTTGCAGCACCACGATCACCACCTGCGCCAGCGCCTCCACCTCTTGCAGCAAGGTCCCAAACGCGCGGTTCAACGCTTGCAGTTGATCCCCCGCGCCGACCAGATCCTTCACATCGGCCCCCGCACAAAAATGCCCGCCCGCGCCGCTGATCACCACGGCGCGCACCTGGCTGTCCAACTGCGCCAGTACCGTACGTAGCTCCTTGACCATTTCAAGGCTCATCGCATTGCGGCATTCAGGCCGGTTGAGGGTGACGTGGAGCACGCCGTTGTGGGCTTCGAGCAGCAAGGTGTTCATGGCTTTTTACCGGGCAGGGTGCCCATCAGTTTGCAGATGATGCCCAGCATGATTTCGTCGGCACCGCCGCCAATCGACACCAGGCGCACGTCGCGATAGGCGCGGGCCACCGGGTTGTCCCACATGAACCCCATGCCGCCCCAATATTGCAGGCAACTGTCGCTGACCTCACGGCCCAGGCGCCCGGCCTTGAGCTTGGCCATGGAGGCCAGTCGCGTGACGTCCTGGCCTTTGATGTATTGCTCGGTGGCCTGGTAGACCAAGGCGCGCAGGCATTCGATTTCGGTGGCCAGTTCCGCCAGGCGGAAGTGGATCACCTGGTTGTCGATCAACGCCTTGCCGAAGGTCTGGCGCTCCTTGCAGTATTCGATGGTGCTGTCGATGCAGTACTCCAGGCCCTTGATCATATTGGCCGCGCCAAACAGGCGTTCCTCCTGGAACTGCAACATCTGCATCATGAAGCCCGCGCCTTCGTGGCCGATGCGGTTGCGTTGCGGCACGCGCACGTCGTCGAAAAACACCTGGGCGGTCTCGGAGCTGTGCATGCCGAGTTTTTCCAACGGCGGGCTGACGCTTATGCCGGGGCTGTTCATCGGCACCATGATCAGGGATTTGTTGATGTGCGGCTTGTCGTCCGAGGTGTTGGCCAGCAGGCAGATGAAGTCAGCGCTGGGCGAATTGGTGATCCACATCTTGCTGCCATTGATCACGTAGTCGTCGCCGTCCTTGCGCGCATGGGTCTTGAGCCCGGCCACGTCGGAGCCGGCGGCGGTTTCCGAGACGCCGATGCAGCCCACCTGTTCGCCGCTGATGGCCGGGCGCAGGAACTCTTCGCGCAGTTCATCGGAGCCGAAGCGCGCCAGGGCCGGGGTGCACATATCGGTCTGCACGCCGATGGACATGGGGATGCCGCCGCAGCGGATGGTGCCGAACTCTTCGGCGGCGACAATGGAGTAGCTGTAGTCCAGGCCCATGCCGCCGAATTTTTCCGGTTTGGAGATGCCCAGCAGGCCGAGGTCGCCGGCTTTGCGGAAGATCTCGTGAATGGGAAAGCGCCCGGCTTTTTCCCATTCATCCACGTACGGGTTGATCTCGCGGTCGACGAAGGCGCGCACGGTGCGGCGCAGTTCCTGGTGTTCCTGGGTGAAGATCATTTTTATTGTTCTCCCTGTTGGGACGCGGAGCGTCCTGGTTTGCATTCCCACGCGGAGCGTGGGAACGATCAGCGCGCCACGCCGAAGGTGTTCGGTTGCAGTTGCCGCAGTTCGGCTTCGTGACAGATATCCAGCAAAAAACCGAGCAAGGTGCGGGTGTCCCGTGGATCAATCAGCCCGTCGTCCCACAGGTTGGCGCTGCCGTAGAGGGCGGTGGACTGGCTGTCGAGCTTCTGCGCGGTGACCTGTTCGAGCATGTCGAGCACTTTGGGGTCGGGCACCAGGCCGTCCTTGAGTTGCTTGGCCTCGGTGACAATGCGCAGCACCTTACCGGCCTGTGCGCCGCCCATCACTGCCGTGCGGCTGTTGGGCCAGGCGAAGATAAAGCGTGGGTCGAGGCCGCGGCCGCACATGGCGTAGTTGCCGGCACCGTAGGAGCCACCGACCACGATGGTAAGTTTAGGCACCCGGGCATTGGCCACCGCCTGGATCATCTTCGCGCCGTGCTTGATTACCCCTTGCTGTTCCGACTCGGTGCCCACCATGAAGCCGGTGGTGTTGTGCAAAAACAGCAGCGGCGTGCGGCTTTGGTCGCACAGCTGGATAAACTGCGCGGCCTTGCTCGCGCCCTTCGGCGTGATGGGGCCGTTATTGCCGATCACTCCCACGGCGCGCCCCTGGATATGCAGATGGGCACAGACGGTGTGGGGGTCGAACTCGCCTTTGAATTCCAGCAGGTTGGAACCGTCAGCCAGGCGCGCCAGGATCTCGCGCACGTCGTAGGGTTTTTTCGGGTCATCGGGGATCAGCCCCAACAGCTCTTCAATCGGATACAGCGGTTCGCGATAAGCGCGTTGTGGTGCGTGCGGCAAGCGATCATTCCAGGGCAGCAGGCCCACAATTTCACGCACGATGCGCACGCCGTCGGCATCGTCTTGGGCCAGGTACTCAGCGGTGCCGGCGGTTTGCGCGTGCATCTGCGCACCCCCCAGTTCTTCATCGGTGGCGACTTCGCCAGTGGCGGCCTTGAGCAACGGTGGCCCGGCGAGGAACAGCTTGGCCTTGCCGCGCACCACCACCACGTAATCCGACAGGCCCGGCTGATACGCACCGCCGGCCGTGGCCGAGCCGTGCACCACGGTAATCTGCGGCAAGCCCATGGCGGACATGCGGGCCTGGTTGGCAAAGCTGCGCGCGCCTTCGACGAAAATCTCGGCGGCGTAGTTGAGGTTGGCGCCGCCGCTTTCGGCGAGGGTCACCACCGGCAGTTTGTTCTCCATGGCGATCTGTTGCAGGCGCAGAGATTTCTTCAGCCCGGAAGGGGAAATGGTGCCACCTTTGATCGCGCTGTTGTTGGCCACCACCAGCATGCGCACGCCGCTGACATAGCCGATGCCGGCGATCAGCCCGCCACCGGCGGCGCTGCCGTCCTTGTCGTCGTGGAGCTTGTAGCCGGCCAGGCTGGCCAGCTCCAGGAACGGCGCGCCGGGGTCCAGCAGCAGGTTGAGGCGCTCACGGGGCAGCAATTGGCCGCGCTTGTCGAACTTGGGCTTGGCTTCCTGGGCCTTGGCCAGCAGGGCGTGTTCCAGTTGGCGCAGTTGGGCGATGCACGCCAGCATGGCTTCACGGTTTTGCGCGAAGGCTGGGCTGTCAGGGTCGATCAGGGTTTCAATGACTGGCATGGCGTTATTGCTCCGCCTTGAGCACATCCGGTAGATAGGCGCGGTGGAACCCATTGAACGGCTCGCTTGGCGCCTGCGCCTTGTGCAGCGGCCATGCGCGGCTGCCCAGGCTCGCGGCGCCGTCGATGCGCAGGGTGCTGCCGCTGATAAAGGCCGCAGCCGGGCTGAGCAGGAAGACGATGGCCGCGCTGACTTCCGACTCGGTGCCGATGCGCTTGAGCGGCACATGCTCACGCAGGGTGGGAATCACCGCCTTGAAGGCGCCTTCGTAGGTGTCCATGCCGCTGGAGGCAATCCAGCCAGGCGCCACGGCGTTGACGCGCACCCCGGCATAGCCCCACTCAAACGCGGCGGTCTTGGTGAAGTTGTCCATGCCGGAGCGCGCCGCGCCGGAGTGGCCCATGCCGGGCATGCCGCCCCACATGTCGGCGAGCATGTTGACGATCGCGCCACCGTGCTTGCTCATCGACTGGTTGAACACTTCCCGCGCCATCAGGAAACCGCCCACCAGGTTGGTGCGCAGTACGGTTTCAAAGCCCTTCTGATTGATCGCGGCCAGTGGCGACGGGTATTGGCCTCCCGCGTTATTCACCAGGCCATGGATGGGGCCGTGGTCGTGCAGGATCTGCGTGACCAGCGCTTTCACCGCCTCTTCCTCACGAATGTCACAGGCATGCCAATGGGCCACGCCGCCATCTTCAGCAATTTCCGCCGCGACCTTCTGCAGTTTTTCTGGCTTGCGCCCCACCAGGATCACGCAGGCACCAAGGGCCGCCAGCTCATGGGCGGTGCAGCGGCCAATGCCACTGCCGCCTCCGGTGACAATCACGGTTTGCCCCTTGAACAGGTCGGCTTTGAAGATCGAGTCGAAGGCCACGGCGACGGTCCTTTAGGTGAGTTGGTCGGCAATGTGTTGCGGCACGGCGATGGGGATTTCCAGCAGTTGCTGAGCGAAGGCTTTGCCTTGCGGGTCGATGCGCAGGCTGGCGATACCGCCGCCGCCCAGGGCATTCTCCAGCAGGAAATTCAGGCTGTGGCTGCCGGGCAAATACCAGCGTTCGACGCGGCCATGGATCGGGTCGAGCACGTGGTCCATCCAGTCGACGATTACCTCCGGGGTCAGGGCTTCGGCGATCCACGGCAGGTAGTCAGGGTGGCGAGCGATCACGCCGATATTGCTGTGGTTGCCCTTGTCACCTGAGCGCGCCACGGCGAGTTTCACCAGCGGCACACTGGCATCGGCACGGCCCTCCGGCTTGGCCGGCTCGATGGGCACAGCCGGCGTGAGCAGAGGCGCGGAGGCGGGCAGCTCGACGGCATGACGTTGGTCTTGGTACTCGATGGCGACGCTACACCGTGATTTGTCGACCAGGAACGAAAACAGCCGAATCAGCGGATACACCGTCGGCCGCCCGCCCACAATGCCGGTCAGCCCCGGTGCCATGCCGGTGGCCGCCTGGGCGATCTCGCGAGCGAACAGTACCAGCGCCTGCTTGTTCGGATGCCGCACCGCCAGCTTCACCACCACTTCGCGGCAATCCGCACGCCGGGCGTGGGCGCCGTAGGTGGCTTCGCTGCCGAGCAGTTCGATGTTGACGTCGGTGTAGGGCGCCCAGCCGCGCTGGCTGAACAGCTCCGAAGTCTTGTTGATGAGCGCCTGGCTGACCCGCTCGGCCTTGGCCACCGCGTCGATGCCAGCGAGCAGGCAACTGGCGGTGCAGCGAAAGCCATCGGGGTAGGTGGCGCTGACCTTGTACTGGTCGGTGGGTGGCAGGCCCTTGGCGCCGTGCAGGCGCACCGCGTGTTTGCCTTGTTGCTGCAGTTTGACCTGGCTGAAATCGCAGATCACGTCCGGCAGCACATAGGCGCGCGGGTCACCGATTTCATACAGCAGTTGTTCGGCCACGCTGAGTTCGCTGATCAGCCCCCCGCTGCCTTCGACCTTGTTGACGGTGAACTGGCCGTCGGCGCTGACTTCGACGATAGGGAAGCCGATGTGTTCGTAGTCGGGCACGTCACGCCAGTCGGTGAAGTTTCCGCCGGTGCATTGGGCGCCGCATTCGATGATATGCCCGGCCAGGGCGGCCTGGGCCAGGTGATCGTAGTCCTGCCATGACCAATTGAATTCATGCACCAGTGCCGCGCTGACCACTGCGCTGTCGACCACCCGGCCGGTGATGACAATATCAGCGCCGAGTCCCAGGGCCTGGGCAATGCCCGGTGCGCCGAGGTAGGCGTTGGCGGACACGCACAGGGGCGGCAGCGGGGCGCCGTTGTACAGGTCGGTGACAGGTGGCAGCTGTTTGAGTTGAGGGTGCAGGTCATCGCCGAGCAACACGGCGATTTTCAGCGGGATGTGGGCGTTATCGCAGGCCGCTTGCAGGGCGGCGGCGCAGGCTTGGGGGTTGATACCACCGGCATTGCTGATCACCCGGATGCCCTGGCGCTGGATATCCGCCAGCAGGGGCGTAAGCACCTCGACAAAGTCCGTGGCGTAACCGGCCTTGGGGTCTTTCAGGCGGGCACCGGCGAGGATCGACAGGGTGACTTCCGCGAGGTAATCGAACACCAGGTAATCCAAGGCACCGCCCTGCACCAATTGGGCGGCGGCGGTGCAGGTGTCGCCCCAGAAGGCGCTGGCGCAGCCGATACGTACCGTCTTGCTCATGAGAAATCCTTCCTCCAAGGGCTGGTGCCGAGACTACCAAGCAAGCGCTTGGTTTGTAAACTCCAGTCACAAGTTTTACCCAAGCGCTTGCTTGGGTGGCAGTCACCGCCTAAATTGCCGGCCAAGACGACAGTAGACGTGAAGGAGAGCAGCATGGATGAGCACAAAGCCCTGGGGGTGATGCGCACCATGGTCGACAGTGGCCAATTGACCGACCCCGAGAGCGCCCGCGGCAAGTTGCTGCAAACCGCGGCTCATCTGTTTCGCAACAAGGGTTTCGAGCGCACCACCGTGCGAGATCTGGCCAGCGCCGTGGGCATCCAGTCCGGCAGCATCTTTCATCACTTCAAGAGCAAGGATGAGATATTGCGTGCCGTGATGGAGGAAACCATCCATTACAACACCGCGATGATGCGCGCTTCACTGGAGGAGGCGAGCACGGTGCGCGAACGCGTGCTGGCGCTGATCCGCTGCGAGTTGCAGTCGATCATGGGCGGCAGTGGCGAGGCCATGGCGGTGCTGGTCTACGAATGGCGCTCGCTGTCGGCCGAAGGCCAGGCGCACGTGCTGGCCCTGCGTGACGTGTATGAGCAGATCTGGTTGCAGGTACTGGGCGAGGCCAAGGCCGCTGGCTACATCCGGGGCGATGTGTTTATTACCCGGCGCTTCCTCACCGGGGCCTTATCCTGGACCACCACCTGGTTTCGTGCCCAAGGCAGCCTGACCCTTGAGGAGTTGGCCGAAGAGGCCTTGTTGATGGTGCTGAAGTCGGACTGAGGCGCAAGTTATTAATTTGCTGGCGAAAGTTGTCTCCCCCAGTAAAAACGCCTAGCTTATCGGCATTGAACTCTTCAACGGTGTGTGCCTCGATGTTTTCGCCATGGCGGCTGGCTGCAGGACTTACTTTATGGGCACTGGGCACCGCCGCGTGGACGCAGGCTGGTGCCGCGCAGTTGGTGAGAATCGGCGCGGCGCATTTTCCGCCCTACACCGTACGCCCTGAACAAGGCGCCGACACCGGGTTGCTGCCGCAATTGGTCGAGGCGTTGAACGCTGCGCAAACCGATTACCAGTTTGTGGTGGTGCCTACCTCGATACCTCGGCGTTTTCGTGACTTCGAGCAAGGCCGGGTCGACATGGCGATCTTCGAAAACCCGTCCTGGGGTTGGCAGAATATTGCCCATACCAGTGTTGATATGGGGCTGGAAGATGCGGAGATTTTTGTCGCTCAGCGTCAGCCCGGTCGCGACCAGAGTTATTTTTCCGACCTCACCGGCAAGCGCCTGGCGGTATTCAGCGGGTATCACTATGCCTTTGCTGACTTCAATCCCGATCCCAAGAACATGGCCGAGCGTTTCAACGCGACGTTGACCTACTCCCATGACAGTAATCTGCTGATGGTTGCTCGTGGGCGTGCAGATATTGCGCTGGTTACCCGCTCGTACCTGAGTGATTTCATGGTGCGCAACGCGGACATGGCGGGGCAGTTTTTGGTGTCGGAGCGTATTGACCAGGTGTATCACCACTACGCGTTGTTGCGGCCAAAGACACCGATCACGGGGGAGGCGTTTTCGGCGTTGCTCAAGGGGCTACGCAGCAGTGGGCAGATGCTGAGGATTTTTGAGCCGTATCGTATTGATGTGACGCCACTGCCCTAGATCGCAGTAAATAAGATCCTTTGGGCTCAGTGGGGTCAACTGTGGGAGCTGGCTTGCCTGCGATGACGGCCTGCCAGCCGACACCTATCTACCTGACACCCCACAATCCAACTGTGGGAGCGGGCTTGCTCGCGAAGGCGGCCTGACAGGCGACACAGTTGGATTGTGTACATATCCATTCCTGCGGTAACGGCCACTTAGGGTTCCGCTCTGACAGCGGCTCACTTTTGAAAGGAGCCCAAAAGTAAGCAAAAGGCTCTTGCCCCACCACTCGGCACCTCGCTTAGGCTCGGTGTGCCCGAACACAGGCTTGAATCCGTGGGCCGCCGCCACGCGCCATCCATGGCGCGGGGCGGCTAACCCGGCGTCCTGCCGGGTTACCCACGAATTCAAGCCTGCGTTCGGCCAGCGTGGTTTAACGGGGCGCCTGAGATCAAGATCAAAAGCAGATCAAGAGCGACTCGCTTCGCATCGTGGTTACCGTGGGCCCTTACCCAGAATGTCCTCGCTGTGCTCAAACCCGCCGCGCAAACGTATCGCTATGACTGCCCGACACCTTGCGGCAATGCACCAGCGCATCGCGAATCATAAAGTTCACCAAGGTCGGCGACACCCCAAGCTCCTTGGCGATGTCTTTTTGCGGCACGCCATGCAAGCGGTACATCTCGAACGCGTAGCGGGTGCGCTGGGGCAGTTGCGTCAGGGCGTCGGCGATGTTTTCCAGGGTGTTGAAATTGATGTGCGAGGTTTCCGGTGAAGCGCCGTGAATAACCACATTCAAGCCTTCCTCTTCGGTCCCGGAGTATTTGAGCTCCAGGGCCTGCTTGCGGTAATGATCGATCGCCAGGTTGCGCACGATCTGAAACAGATAACTCAGTTGGGCCTTGAACGATGAGGTGATGGTCGGCGCCGACTGCAGCCGGAAGTAGGCGTCCTGCACCACGTCTTCGGCGCGTGAGCGGCACCCGGTGATACGGGCCGCGATCTTCACCAGAATCAGTCGATTGTCGACGAACGCCTGGAGAAGGGGTGAATCGCACCTGCCTGTGGATACTGGTTCCGTCATGGAAATCACCTTGCTGCGAATAGGTTAGGGGAGGGCATCCCTGCTGAGGCCTCCTACATATCGGGCAACAAATTATGCTTAATGATAATGATTGTCAAATGAGAAGGCGAACTAATCTTATGCCTTGGGCAAAGGTGTGAACCACGTCTCGCTCGCCCCCGGCGACTAATTATTTGAAGGCTCCGTCCGTTCTCATGGGTGACAGGTTCGTTAGTACAACGGCCAAGGATCAGCACCCGCAGGAGGACCAGATGGGTTTTTATCGTGCATTCAGCGTGTTTCAGTTCGGAGTCCTCGCGGGATGAGTACGTCCCTGCGGCTGCGCCTGTTTTGCCTGCCCCACTCAGGCGCCAGCGCCTCGGTCTACGCTCGCTGGCGCCGGGTGCTGCCGGACTGGCTGCAAGTGTGCCCGCTGGAATTGCCGGGACGCGGCATGCGCATGGACGAGCCATTGCAGCGCGATATCAAGGCCTTGGCCGCGCAGCTTGCTGAAGAAATCAGCCGTGATCTCGATGGCCCCTATGCCTTGTTCGGCCACAGCCTTGGCGGGCTGTTGGCGTTTGAATTGGCCCACGCTTTAAACGCACGCAATCTGCCTGCGCCGCTGGCGTTGTTCGCGTCCGGCACGGCGGGCCCGGCGCGTCGTGATGTGAGCGAGTACGCCGTCGAAAAGACCGATGCCCAACTCATCGCCCGCCTTCGTGAGTTACAAGGCACCGCCGAGGAAGCCCTGGCCAACCCCGAGTTGATGCAACTGATGTTGCCGATCCTGCGCGCCGATTTTCTGCTGTGCGGCAGTTTCACCTATGGCGAGCGCCAGCCCCTGGCGCTGCCGATCCATGTGTTCGGTGGCAAGCAGGACAGCGTGCGTGCCGACCAGTTGCTCGACTGGCAACTCGACGCCGCCAGTGGGTTTTCCCTGGACATGTTTGACGGCCATCACTTCTTCCTCGTGCAGCACGAAAGCGCCGTGCTGCGCTGCGTGCGTCGCTATGCCGACGAGCACTTGGCGCGCTGGCGCATTGGCGCGGCGCGGCAGCTCGTCGCCGGCTGACCTCCACCGACTTCCCGAATTTCCCGTAAGCCGATTTCAGGCAGGAACCCCATGATGGACGCCTTCGAACTCCCCCGCACCCTGGTCCAGTCCCTTCAACAGCGTGCTGCGCAGACACCGGATCAGGTGGCGTTGCGCTTCCTCGCCGAGAGCGCCGAGCACAGTGTGGTGCTCAGTTATCGCGACCTCGACCAACGCGCCCGCACCATCGCCGCTGCCCTGCAGGCCAACGCTGGCCTGGGCGAGCGTGCGGTGTTGCTGTTCCCCAGTGGCCCGGACTATGTGGCGGCGTTCTTTGGTTGCCTGTACGCCGGGGTGATCGCGGTGCCGGCGTATCCACCGGAATCCACGCGCCGTCATCACCAGGAGCGCCTGCTGTCGATCATCAGCGATGCTGAGCCGCTGCTGCTGTTGACCATTGCCAGCCTCAGCGAGGGCCTGGCGCAGATTGAAAACGCGCCCAGGGTGTTGAGCGTCGACACCCTGGAGGCGCAGCAGGCCGACCAGTGGGTCGCGCCCGACCTCAAGGCGGACGACATCGCGTTCCTGCAATACACCTCCGGCTCCACCGCATTGCCCAAAGGCGTGCAGGTCAGCCACGGCAACCTGGTGGCCAACGAAGTGCTGATCCGCCGTGGTTTTGGCATCGACCTCAACCCCGATGACGTGATCGTCAGCTGGTTGCCGCTGTACCACGACATGGGCCTGATCGGCGGCCTGCTGCAACCGATCTTCAGCGGCGTGCCCTGCGTGTTGATGTCGCCGGCCTACTTCCTTGGCCGACCTTTGCGCTGGCTGGAGGCGATCAGCGAATACGGCGGCACCATCAGTGGTGGCCCGGATTTCGCCTACCGCCTGTGCAGCGAACGGGTCAGCGAGTCGGCCCTGGAGCGCCTGGACTTGAGCCGCTGGCGCGTGGCCTATTCGGGTTCTGAACCGATCCGCCTCGACACCCTGGAACGCTTCGCGGAAAAATTCGCCGCCTGTGGTTTCACCCCGAATAATTTCTTCGCCTCCTACGGCCTGGCCGAAGCCACCCTGTTTGTCGCCGGCGGTACCCGTAGCCGTGGCATTCCCGCCCTGCGCCTGGACGAACAGGCGCTGGCCGCAAACCGTGCCGAACCGGGGCAGGGCCCTGCGATCATGAGTTGCGGCACCAGCCAGCCGGACCACGCCGTGCTGATCGCCGACCCGCACACCCTCACCGAACTGCCCGACCAGTGCGTCGGCGAACTCTGGGCCACGGGCCCGAGCATCGCCCACGGCTACTGGCGCAACCCGCAAGCCAGCGCCAAGACCTTCGTCCAGCATGCTGGCCGCACCTGGTTGCGCACCGGTGACCTGGGTTTTATCCGCGACGGTGAGGTGTACATCACCGGGCGCCTGAAAGACCTGCTGATCGTGCGCGGCCACAACCTTTACCCCCAGGACATCGAACAGACCATCGAGCGCGAAGTGGAAGTGGTGCGCAAGGGCCGAGTCGCCGCGTTTGCGGTCAATGACCAGGGCCTGGAAGGCATCGGCATCGCCGCGGAAATCAGCCGCAGCGTGCAGAAAATCCTGCCGCCCGAAGCGCTGATCAAAGCGATCCGCCAAGCCGTGGCCGAGGCCTGCCAGCAAGCCCCGAGCGTGGTGGTGCTGCTCAACCCCGGCGCCTTGCCGAAGACCTCCAGCGGTAAAGTGCAGCGTGCGGCCTGTGCGATTCGGCATGCCGATGGCAGCCTCGACAGCTACGCGCAGTTCCCCGGGCAGCAGGGGCAGGCGAGCGAAGTGGCGCTGGAATCGGACCTGCAACAGCGGATCGCGGCGATCTGGTGCGAGCAACTGCAACTGGCCCAGGTGGCGGGCGACGACCACTTTTTCCTGCTGGGGGGCAACTCCATCACCGCGACCCAAGTGGTCGCCCGCCTGCGCGAAAGCCTGGGGCTGGAGCTGAACCTGCGCCTGCTGTTCGAAGCGCCGACACTCGCGGCCTTTGCTGCGGCTGTGGCGCAACTGCAACAGGACGGCGGCGTGGCCCAAGGCGCAATGCACGCCTTATCGCGTCAAGAAGACCTGCCCCAATCCCTGGCACAGAACCGCCTGTGGATCACCTGGCAATTGGACCCTCACAGCAGCGCCTACACCATTCCAGGCGCCTTGCACCTGCGCGGCGAGCTGGATGAAGACTCACTGCGCCACAGCTTCCAGCAACTGATCCAGCGTCACGAAGCCCTGCGCACGCGCTTCTACGAGCGCGATGGTCAGGCGTTTCAGCGTGTCGAGGCTACGGCGGATTTCGAACTGCCGGTCATCGACCTCAGCGACTTGCCAAACGCCGTGCGCGAAGCCCGTGCGCAACAGGTTCGTGAAGACCAGGCGCGCAGCCCGTTCGACCTGGAAACAGGCCCGTTGCTGCGGGTTACCCTGGTGCGCCTGGGCGATGAAGAGCACCAACTGCTGGTGACGCTGCACCACATCATTGCTGACGGTTGGTCGCTGAATATCCTGATCGACGAGTTCTCGCGCCTGTACGCCGCTGCCGCCCAAGGCCAGTCCCTGGAGTTGCCGCCGCTGGCCTTGCAATACGCCGACTACGGCAGCTGGCAGCGCCAATGGCTGGCCGAAGGCGAGGGCCAGCGACAGCTGACGTACTGGACAGCGCAGTTGGGTGACGAGCATCCGGCCCTGAACCTGGCCACCGATCACCCGCGTGCCGCCCAGCATCGGCACAGCGCCTCGCGCCATCGCCAGCGCCTGGATGCGCGCCTCAGTGCGGCGATCCGCCAGACCGCCCAGGCCCATGATTCAACGCCGTTCATGCTGTTGTTGGCGACGTTCCAGACCTTGCTCTATCGCTACAGTGGCCAGCGCAATATCCGTATCGGCGTGCCCAATGCCAACCGCCCACGCCATGAAACCCAGGGCCTGATCGGCTTCTTTATCAACACCCTGGTACTGCGCGCCGAGCTGGACGGGCGCCTGCCGTTCAACCAGCTGTTGGCCGCCACTCGTGAGACCACACTGGCCGCCCAGGCGCATCAGGACTTGCCCTTCGAACAACTGCTGGAAGCCTTCCCCCAGGCCCGCGAACAGGGCCTGTTCCAGGTCATGTTCAACCACCAGCAGCGCGACCTCAGCGCCTTGCGCCGCCTGCCGGGCCTGCTGGCCGATGAGTTGCCCTGGCACAGCCGCGAAGCCAAGTTCGACCTGCAACTGCACAGCGAAGAAGATCGCAATGGGCGCTTGAGCCTGTCGTTCGACTACGCCGACGAGCTGTTCGATTGCGCGACCATCCAGCGTCTGGCCGAGCACTTCATCCATCTACTTCACGCTGTGTGCGCGCAACCACAACACGCCATCGGCGATCTGCCGTTGATGCAGGCTGACGAACAGCAACCCTGGAGCGAAGCCCCCTGCGCGCCGGCCCGGCACTGGCTGCCCCAGCTGCTCAACCAACAGACGTCGGACGCCACCGCATTGGTCTGGCAGGACGGCAGCCTGACCTTCGCCCAACTGCACACCCAGGCCAACCGCCTGGCCCATTACCTGCGCGACAAAGGCGTCGGCCCGGACGTGTGCGTGGCCATCGCCGCCGAGCGTTCGCCGCAACTGCTGATCGGTCTGCTCGCCATCATCAAGGCCGGTGGCGCCTACGTGCCGCTGGACCCGGATTACCCCGCTGAACGCCTGGCCTACATGCTCAAGGACAGCGGCGTGCAACTGCTGCTCACCCAGACCGCGTTGCTGCCCCAACTGCCCAGCGCCGAAGGCGTGTGCGTGATTGCCATGGACAGCCTGCATCTGGACAGCTGGCCGACCCAGGCGCCAGGCTTGCACCTGCACGGCGATAACCTCGCCTACGTGATCTACACCTCCGGTTCCACCGGCCAACCCAAAGGCGTGGGCAACACCCACGGCGCCCTGGCCGAGCGTTTGCAGTGGATGCAGGCCACCTATCAACTGAACGAAACCGATGTGCTGATGCAAAAGGCGCCGATCAGTTTCGACGTGTCGGTGTGGGAATGCTTCTGGCCACTGATTACCGGCTGCCGCCTGGTATTGGCCGGGCCGGGCGAACATCGCGACCCGCACCGCATCGCGCAGCTTGTGCAGGAACATGGGGTGACCACGCTGCACTTCGTGCCACCGTTGTTACAGCTGTTTATCGATGAACCCCTGGCAGCCGAATGCACCAGCCTGCGTCGCCTGTTCTCCGGTGGCGAAGCCTTGCCCGCCGAGTTGCGTAACCGTGTACTGGCGCGCTTGCCCGCGGTGCAATTGCACAACCGCTATGGCCCGACCGAAACCGCGATCAACGTCACCCACTGGCAGTGCGCCGCCTCGGATGGCGAGCGCTCGCCGATTGGCCGGCCATTGGGCAATGTGATCTGCCGCGTACTGGACGAGCAACTCAACCCGCTACCGGCCGGTGTGCCGGGCGAATTGTGCATCGGCGGTATCGGCCTGGCGCGGGGTTACCTGGGCCGTGCCGGGCTGACGGCCGAACGTTTTGTCGCCGACCCGCTGGGCGCGGCGGGCACCCGCTTGTATCGCACCGGTGACCGTGCGCGCTGGAACGCCGATGGTGTGCTCGAATACCTCGGACGCCTCGATCAGCAGGTCAAACTGCGCGGTTTCCGGGTGGAACCGGAAGAAATAGAAGCGCGCCTGCTGGCCCAGGCAGGCATCGCCCAGGCCGTGGTGCTGGTACGTGATGCCCAGTTGATCGGCTACTACACCGCCGACGCCGAACTGGATGAGCAAAGGGTCAAAATCGCCCTGGCTGCCGAGTTGCCGGAGTACATGGTGCCCGCGCTGCTGATGCGCCTGGACGCCATGCCCCTGAGCCCCAGCGGCAAGCTCGACCGGCGTGCCTTGCCAGAGCCGGTATGGCAAACCCGCGAACACGTCGAACCGCATACACCTTTGCAACTGCACATTGCCGCGATCTGGCGCGAGGTGCTTGGCCTGCCACGCATCGGCCTGCGCGATGACTTTTTCGCACTCGGCGGGCACTCGTTGCTGGCCACGCAAATCATCTCCCGCACCCGCCAGGCCTGTGACGTCGAACTGCCGCTGCGCACCCTGTTCGAAGCCAGCGAGCTGGGCGATTTCGCCGAGCAGGTCGGGCTGATCCAGGCGGCGGGCCAGCGCAACCAACAGACGGCCATCGCCAAAGTCGACCGCAGCCAGCCGGTCCCCTTGTCCTATTCCCAGCAGCGCATGTGGTTCCTCTGGCAGATGGAACCGGACAGCCCGGCCTACAACGTCGGCGGCATGGTGCGCCTGCGCGGCGTGCTGGATGTGGGACGTTTCGAGGCCGCCTTGCAGGCCTTGATCATGCGTCACGAAACCCTGCGCACCACTTTCCCCAGTGTCGATGGTGTGGCCTGTCAAAAGGTCTCGGCGCAAACCAATGTGCGCATGGGCTGGCAGGATTTCTCCGCGCTGAATGAGCCGCAGCGCCAGCAGCGTTTGCAGCAACTGGCCGATGTCGAGGCGCACACGCCGTTCAACCTGGAAACCGGGCCGCTGTTGCGCGCCTGCCTGGTCAAGGCCGGCGAGCAGGAACATTACCTGGTGCTGACCCTGCACCATATCGTCACCGAAGGCTGGGCCATGGACATCTTTGCCCGTGAACTCAGCGCCTTGTATGAAGCCTTTATCGACGAGCGCGACTCACCGCTGCCAACGTTGCCGGTGCAGTACCTCGACTACAGCGTATGGCAACGCCAGTGGATGGAAGCCGGTGAGCGCCAGCGTCAGCTGGACTACTGGACCGCCCAACTGGGCAACGAACACCCGTTGCTGGAATTGCCCGGCGACCGTCCACGGCCACCCGTGCAAAGCCACCGGGGCGAGCTGTACCGGTTTGATTTGAGCGATGAGCTGGCCGCCCGCGTGCGAGCCTTCAACGCCCAGCACGGCCTCACGCTGTTCATGACCATGACCGCGACCCTGGCGGTGTTGCTCTACCGCTACAGCGGCCAGACCGACCTGCGCATCGGCGCGCCAGTGGCCAACCGTATCCGTCCGGAAAGCGAAGGCTTGATTGGCGCGTTCCTCAATACCCAGGTGCTGCGTTGCCAGCTCACTGGGCAGATGCGGGTCAGCGAGCTGTTCGAGCAGGTGCGCCATACCGTGATCGAGGGCCAGTCCCACCAGGACCTGCCGTTCGACCATCTGGTGGAAGCCCTGCAACCGCCGCGCAGCGCGGCGTACAACCCGTTGTTCCAGGTGATGTGCAACGTGCAGCGCTGGGAGTTCCAGCAAAGCCGCCAACTGGCTGGCATGACCGTGGAGTACCTGGCCAACGATGCGCGGGCGACCAAGTTCGACCTCAACCTGGAAGTCACCGACCTCGACCATCGCCTGGGTTGCTGCCTGACCTACAGCACCGACCTGTTCGACGAGCCGCGTATTGCGCGTATGGCCGAGCATTGGCGCAACTTGCTTGAAGCGTTGGTCGCCGATCCTGGCCAGCGCCTGAGCGAATTGCCGTTGCTGAGCGCAGATGAACAACGCGCCTTGCAAGACAGCCTGGGGGTGGAGAAGGGCGAGCATCGCCTCGACCAGTGCATCCATCAACTGTTCAGCCAGCAGGCCAGCCAGCGGCCGGAGTCCCCGGCGCTGACCTTTGCCGGTGTGACCCTCTCGTATGCGCAACTGGATGAGCGCGCCAACCGCCTGGCCTGGATGCTGCGCGAGCGTGGCGTGGGCCCGCAGGTGCGCGTGGGCCTGGCGCTGCCGCGTTCGCTGGAAATGGTCATCGGTTTGCTGGCGATCCTCAAGGCCGGCGGTGCCTATGTGCCGTTGGACCCGGAATACCCGCTGGACCGCCTGCATTACATGATCGAAGACAGTGGCATCGGCCTGCTGCTCAGTGATGCGGCCCTATTCGAAGCTCTTGGTGAGTTGCCGGCGACGGTGGCGTGCTGGTGCCTGGAGGATGACTCGCCGGTGCTGGCGAATTACCCCGCCGAAGCGCTGCCGTTCGTGAGTCTGGCGCAACACCAGGCGTACCTCATCTACACCTCGGGTTCCACGGGCAAGCCCAAAGGCGTGGTGGTGTCCCACGGTGAGATCGCCATGCATTGCCAGGCGGTGATCGAGCGCTTTGACATGCGCCCGGATGACTGCGAGCTGCACTTTTACTCGATCAACTTCGATGCTGCCACCGAGCGTTTGCTGGTGCCGCTGCTGTGCGGGGCGCGGGTGGTATTGCGCGCCCAGGGCCAGTGGGATGCGGAGGAAATCTGCGCGCTGATCCGTACCCATCGCATCAATGTGCTCGGTTTCACCCCGAGCTACGGCAGCCAGTTGGCGCAGTGGCTGGCGACCCAGCAACAGACACTGCCGGTGCGCATGTGCATCACCGGTGGCGAAGCCTTGACCGGCGAACACCTGCAACGCATCCGCGCAGCGTTCACGCCCCAGCTGTTCTTCAACGCCTACGGCCCCACCGAAACCGTGGTGATGCCCCTGGCCAGCCTGGCGCCCGAGCAGTTGGAGGAGGGCGCTGGCAGTGTGCCGATCGGCAGCATCGTCGGCGAGCGCGTGGCTTACATTCTCGACGCCGACCTGGCGCTGGTACCCCAGGGTGCCAGCGGTGAGCTGTACATCGGTGGCGCAGGCCTGGCCCAGGGTTACCACCAGCGGCCGGGGATGACGGCGGAGCGCTTTGTCGCAGACCCGTTTGCTGGCAAGGGCGGGCGCCTGTACCGCACCGGCGACCTGGTACGCCAACGCGCCGATGGCCTGGTGGAGTACCTGGGGCGCATCGACCATCAGGTGAAGATTCGCGGTTTTCGCATCGAACTGGGCGAAATCGAAACGCGCTTGCTCGAACATGACGCTGTGCGCGAAGCGGTGGTGCTGGCACTGGATGCGCCGAGCGGCAAGCAATTGGTGGCGTACCTGGTCAGCGATGCCGAGCACGCCGCTTTGCGCGACGCGTTGAAGGCGCACCTCAAGGCGCAACTGCCGGACTACATGGTGCCCGCGCATCTGATCGTGCTGCAGAGCATGCCGCTGACCGCCAACGGCAAGCTCGACCGCCGTGCCTTGCCTGAGCCGGACCCAGAGGCCAATCGCCAAGCCTACGTCGCGCCGCGCAGCGAGCTGGAACACAGCCTGGCCGCCATCTGGTGCGCGGTGCTGAACGTGGAGCAAGTGGGCCTCGACGATAACTTCTTTGAACTGGGCGGCGACTCGATCCTGTCGATCCAGGTGGTGAGCCGGGCGCGCCAGGCCGGGATTCATTTCAGCCCCCGTGACCTGTTCCAGCACCAGACCGTACAGAGCCTGGCTGCCGTGGCGACTCGCTCGGAGCTCATTATCGCCGAGCAAGGATTGCTGACCGGCCCCTCGGGCCTCACGCCGATCCAGCACTGGTTCTTCGACACCGACATCCCGGCGCGCCAGCACTGGAACCAGGCATTGGTGCTCAAGCCACTGCAACTGCTCGATGCCCATCGCCTGGAGCAAGCGTTGCTGGCGGTGCTGGAACACCACGACGCGCTGCGCTTGAGCTTTACCCCGCGCGATGCGCAATGGCATGCCGAATACCTGGGCGTGCCGGAAGGCGGCGTGCTGCTGCAGGCGCAGGTGCGCGACATGCAGGCGTGCACGGCGTTGTTCACCGACACCCAGCGCAGCCTCGACCTGGCACAGGGGCCGCTGTTGCGCGCCTTGCTGGTGGACGGGCCGCAAGGCCAGCAACGCCTGCTGATCGCCATCCATCACCTGGTGGTGGACGGCGTGTCGTGGCGCGTCCTGCTGGAAGACCTGCAAAACGTTTACCGCCAACTCAGTGAAGGCCAGTCCGTCAGCCTGCCGGCCAAGACCAGCGCGCTGCGCGATTGGGCGGCGCGCTTGCAAGCCTATGCTCACAGCGAATCCCTGCGCGAAGAGTTGAGCCTGTGGCAAGCGCAATTGGCTGGCCCCGCCGTGACCTTGCCGGTGCAGCGCCCACACGGAACATTGCGAAACTGCGATGCCGACACGGTCAGCGTGCGCCTGGATGCCGAGCGCACCCGGCAGTTGCTGCAACAGGCGCCGAGTACCTATCGCACCCAGGTCAACGACCTGTTGCTCACCGCCCTGGTCCGCGTACTGTGCCGCTGGAGCGGGCAGGCCTCGGCACTGATCCAGCTGGAAGGCCATGGCCGCGAAACCTTGTTCGATGACATCGACCTGACCCGCAGCGTGGGCTGGTTCACCAGTGCCTATCCGTTGCGCCTGACGCCGCAGGCCGAGCAGGGCGACTCGATCAAGGCGATCAAGGAGCAACTGCGTGGTGTGCCCCATAAAGGCTTGGGTTATGGCGTGCTGCGTTACCTGGCCGATGACCTGTGCAAACAGAGCATGGCCGCCTTGCCGAGCGCGCAGATCACCTTCAACTACCTGGGCCAGTTCGACCAGAGTTTCGGCGCTGACGCGTTGTTCCATCCGCTGGAGGAAACCGCCGGTCTGGCCCATGACCCGGATGCGCCGTTGCCCAATGAACTGAGCATCGACAGCCAGGTCTACGGCGGCGAGCTGGTGCTGCGTTGGACGTTCAGCCGTGAGCGTCATGATCAGCAGGTGATTCGCGATCTGGCCGAGGCTTACCTGGCCGAATTGCACAGCCTTATCGCCCATTGCCTGCAGGATGATGCCGGCGGCCTCACGCCGTCCGACTTCCCCCTGGCACACCTGACCCAGGTGCAACTGGACGCCTTGCCGGTCCCGGCCAGCGCCATCGAAGACGTCTACCCGCTGACCCCGATGCAGGAGGGCTTGCTGCTGCACACGCTGCTGGAGCCCGGCACCGGCCTGTATTACATGCAGGACCGCTATCGCATCAACAGCGCCCTGGACCCGGAGCGTTTTGCCCAGGCCTGGCAAGCGGTGATCGCCCGCCACGAAGCCTTGCGTGCCTCGTTCTGCTGGAACGTCGGCGAAGACATGCTGCAAGTGATCCACAAGCCCGGCAGCACGCCGATTGAGTACCTGGACTGGAGCGCCGACCCGCAGGATGAGCAGGAGCCGCGTCTGCAAGCCTTGCTCAAGGCCGAGCGCGAAGCCGGCTTTGACCTGCTCAATCAAGCACCTTTCCACTTGCGGCTGATCCGCGTGGCCGAGGCGCGCTACTGGTTCATGATGAGCAACCACCACATCCTGATCGATGCCTGGTGCCGTTCGCTGCTGATGAATGACTTCTTCGATATCTACACAGCCCTGGGCGAAGGCCGCGATGCGCAACTGGCCGCGCCGCCGCGCTACCGCGACTACATTGCCTGGCTGCAACGCCAGAACCTCAACGAAGCGCGCCAGTGGTGGCAGCAAAACTTGCAAGGCTTCGAGCGCGCCACGCCGATCCCGAGCGACCGCCCGTTCCTGCGCGAACACGCTGGTGGCAGCGGCGGCATGGTGGTGGGCGACTGCTACACCCGCCTGGATGCCCGCGACGGTGCGCTACTGCGCGAACTGGCCCAGGCGCATCAGCTTACCGTCAACACCTTCGCCCAGGCGGCGTGGGCCCTGGTGCTGCGGCGTTTGAGTGGTGATCGCGATGTGCTGTTCGGCGTCACCGTGGCCGGGCGCCCGGTGGACATGCCCGAGATGCAACGTACCGTCGGCCTGTTTATCAACAGCATCGCGTTGCGGGTAAAACTGCCCGAGGACGGCCAGCGCTGCAGCGTGCGCCAGTGGTTGAGCGCCTTGCTCGACAGCAATATGCAATTGCGCGAGTACGAATACCTGCCGCTGGTGACGATCCAGGAGCATAGCGAACTGCCCAAGGGCCAGCCGCTGTTCGACAGCCTTTTTGTGTTCGAGAACGCGCCAGTGGAAGTCTCGGTGCTGGACCGTGCGCAAAGCCTGAACGCCACCTCGGATTCTGGCCGTACCCACACCAACTTCCCGCTGACGGCGGTGTGCTATCCAGGCGATGACCTCGGTTTGCACCTGTCCTACGACCAGCGTTATTTCGACGAAAGCACCGTGCAAGGCATGCTCGCTGAATTCAAGCGCCTGTTGCTGGCGCTGGTGCAGGGCTTCCATGGTGACATGGACGAGCTGGCGCTGATGGGTGAGCAGGAACGTGAATTCCTCGTGGAAGGCTGTAACCAGAGCGCACATGCCTACCCGCTGGAACGCAGCTATATCGAGTTGTTCGAGGCGCAGGTCGCGCAGCATCCGCAGCGTATCGCCGCCAGTTGTCTTGACCAGCAATGGAGCTACGAGGATCTGAATCGCCGCAGCAATGGCCTCGGCCACGCGCTGATTGCGGCGGGTGTCGGCCTGGACCAACCGGTGGCGTTGTTGGCTGAACGTGGGCTGGATTTGCTCGGCATGATCATCGGCAGCTTCAAGGCCGGCGCCGGCTACCTGCCGTTGGACCCGGGCCTGCCGGGCCAGCGCCTGAGCCGCATCATCGACCTGAGCCGCACGCCGTTGCTGGTGTGCACCGAGGCGTGCCGTGAACAGGCCATCGAGTTGCTCGAAGGTGTCGATTGCCAGTTGCTGGTGTGGGAGGAAATTCCCGCCCGTGGTGAAAACCCAAGTGTCTACAGTGGCCCGGACAACCTTGCTTACGTGATCTACACCTCAGGCTCCACCGGCTTGCCCAAGGGTGTGATGGTGGAACAGCGCGGCATGCTCAACAACCAATTGAGCAAGGTACCGTACCTGAACCTGAGCGATGCCGATGTGATCGCCCAGACCGCGTCGCAAAGCTTCGATATTTCTGTGTGGCAGTTCCTCGCCACGCCGCTGTTTGGCGCGCGTGTGGACATTGTGCCCAATACCATCGCCCATGATCCGCAAGGGTTGTTGGCCCACGTTCAAGCACAGGGCATCACCGTGCTGGAGAGTGTGCCGTCGCTGATCCAGGGCATGTTGGCCCAGGAGCGTATCCGCCTCGACGGCCTGCGCTGGATGTTGCCGACCGGGGAGGCCATGCCACCTGAGCTGGCCCATCAGTGGCTGCTGCGTTACCCGCAAATTGGCCTGGTGAATGCCTACGGCCCGGCGGAATGCTCCGATGATGTGGCGTTCTTCCGCGTCGATCTGGCGTCGACCCGTGGCACTTACCTGCCGATTGGTACGCCGACCGACAACAACCGTTTGTACCTGCTCGATGGCGCATTGGAACTGGTGCCCCAAGGCGCCGTGGGCGAGTTGTGCGTCGCTGGCACCGGTGTCGGTCGCGGCTACGTCAGCGATCCGCTGCGTACTGCCCAGGTCTTTGTGCCCAACCCATTTGGCGCGCCCGGCGAGCGGCTCTACCGTACCGGCGATCTGGCGCGGCGCCGCAGCGACGGCGTGTTGGAGTACGTCGGTCGGATCGACCATCAAGTGAAGATTCGCGGCTACCGCATTGAACTGGGTGAAATCGAAGCGCGCCTGCACGAACAACCTGACATCCGCGACGCGGCGGTCGGGGTTCAGGAGGGCGTCAATGGTAAGCATCTGGTTGGCTACCTGGTGGCGGCCGATGCAACATTGAACACTGGCGAGCGCCTGGAGCGCATCAAGCAACGCCTGCGTGCCGAACTGCCCGAATACATGGTGCCGCTGCATTGGCTATGGCTTGACCGCCTGCCCCTGAATGCCAACGGTAAACTCGACCGCAAGGCCCTGCCGGCCCTGGAGATTGGTCAGTTGCACAGCCAGGACTATGTGACGCCTCGCACTGAACTGGAAGCCACGTTGGCGGCTATCTGGGCTGAGGTGCTGAGGGTCGAACGGGTCGGGGTGCGGGACAACTTCTTCGAACTGGGCGGGCACTCGCTGCTGGCTACGCAGATCGCTTCACGGGTGCAGAAAACGTTGCAGCGCGACGTGCCGCTGCGGGCGATGTTCGAGTGCAGCACGGTGGCGGAGCTGGCGGAGTATATCGACGGGTTGGCGGCCAATGAGATCAGTGCCGAGAAGGTGGATCGGTTGAGTGATTTGATGGCGGAGTTGGAGGGGTTGTAAGCCAGCCGCTGGTCTGGAATACCCATTTTTTTCGGTAAAACTGTCAAATTTGACAGTAGGCAAGCTTCCTGAACCACGTGTTAGATAACCGCAGTTTCTGGCCCGCTCGGCCAGGCCCGACGGTGATCTAACGCTGGACAGGAGTCTTATC
This sequence comes from Pseudomonas sp. KT_2_4, assembly GCF_041410225.1. Lineage (NCBI taxonomy): Bacteria > Pseudomonadati > Pseudomonadota > Gammaproteobacteria > Pseudomonadales > Pseudomonadaceae > Pseudomonas > Pseudomonas sp. KT_2_4. The sequence goes on along the minus strand of NZ_CP166962.1, from coordinate 1,955,702 downwards.
GTGGTTAAAAAAACGCTCTCTGAAAAACCTATTTCCGCTCAGGCCTCTGGCGTGTTGCAAGCGACTGAAGCGGAGTTGCCCTATGCGGTTATCCAGTACGCCACCAATAACAGTGTGCTGTATCCGATCGATGCGATCGATGGCACTACGGCGACACTGACCTTGCCGGCGAATGCCACCCATGTCACGTTCTACCTGGCGATCAAGGATCAAGAGGAGCCCGCCTTCGAGCCTGTTTCTGTCGCAAACGGGCTTGATGTCGTCGATATTCCTGCAAACTGGATCAGTTACTGCATCGGGCATACGGTATTGATCAAGTACACGGCCAATGCAGGTGGCCGAGCGTTGGAGTCCTTGACACTGGAGTTGAAAGTCCAACAGATCCGGGAGGAGCACCTGGTGGTATCAAGGCCGGTGTTTGCGCATTCCAAAGAGGAGGAGCCGAACACCTGGCGGCTGAAGATGCAGAGCTTCACTGGCGATGAAACCGTTCACATTAAGGCATGGCCAATGATTTATGTGGGCCAGCGCCTGTTTGTCACCGTCGCGGGTAATCAGCATGTCACGCCGTATCGCTTCAGATGGGTGGCGTTGGATCACGTCGTACAGCTTCATGAGGCTCATGCTGATCACGTTTTCAGGTTCTCTCTGTCGCGAGGCTGGTTATCCAGACTCAACGACTATTCGTCTATCACTGCCCATCTGGGGGGTGATTTGGGACAAGACTGCGCCTGTGTTTCCCGAGCCAGGCAACCCGCTTCTGGAAAATCCGCTGCCTTTAAATGCCCAGGATTTTCACCTGCGCACGACCTCGCTCTTGCACGTAGACCCGGCCCAGGATCTGGACCCACCCCATTTGCGCGAATCGGTGGAGCTGCCTCCAGGCCAATGGCAGGTCAATCCCACCAACACGGTCAACGGTGGGCATGCCACTGTCAGTTATGAAGGCATGTATGAAGGTGACCATGTCTGTGCTTACGCGTCCGGGCCAAATTACGGGCCTGTGGCACTCGGTTGCCAGGAGGTGAAGAGCGGCGAAACGAACCTGTCATTCGATGTCGCTCCAGACATCATCGCAGCCCTTTTCAACAAGACCTTGACGCTGAACTACAGCCTTCGATTCAACAGTTACGAGCCCCAGTATTCGCCTGAGCGCTTGATCAAAGTACTTGCGCCACACCTGACCAGACCAGGCATTGAACAGGCAACGGGGAATACCTTGGACCTAAACAACTTTAGCGGGAATGCGACGGGGGTGGTGCCTGCTTGGAATTATGCGGCAGAGAAGCAATGTTGCTGGATGTGGGTAACCGGTACGCTTGAGGATGGCAGCGACTATTGTTTTTATGTGTTGGAGGGCGTGCCGCTTGAAGCTGCCTGGTTACACGATGGGGTCGATACGCCGATGGACAGGACCAAACTGCAAAAGTTGGCGGATTGCAGCGAGTTTGAGCTGCATTTTGCGGCGAACTTCGATGGCCAGTGTGCGTTGGAGCCTGCCGTTGAGTTCCGAGTTCGGACTTTCAGCATCGAGCAAGAGGCTTTGACACTACCCCCTCCAAGGGTGTGCCAAGCGGTGGATGATCAACTGACCATCTGGAATGGGCGGAACGGTGTGACGGTGCGGGTGGAGTATGAGCGGATTAGCTCCCTTCATACGATCGGGGTGAAGTGGGTCAAACCGGACGGTACGAGCCTGCCGTTGGAGTCAAAACCGGGCAACAGCGATCCGGGCTATGTGGATTTCGCGATCCCGCGTGAAGCGGTGATCCAGGGTGCAGGTAAAACCATCCTGATCCATTACATAGTGACCAGTACTTGTAAGCTGGCGCCGTCGAAGACGCTTGCGTTGAAGATCAGTGTGCCGACCCGGTTGCCGACACCCGTTGTGCCAGAGGCTACGTCACCTGCTGCCCAAGGTGGGGTCCTGGATCTACGGACGTTCCCCGCAGATGCACATATAGCCGTCAATGACGAAAACTTCGATAGGGCTTGGTGGTTCGCGCTGGAAGGACAGAAAGGCTGGTTGGAATGTACCGGCACTAAGGAGGACGGTTCTTCACACACCGTTCACGTGATGACGGATGAGTTGATTACGCTGTCTGATGTGAACAACGGCCTGAAGCGTGTGTTAGCGCGTTCCGATCTGGAAGGGTTTCGCGATAAGACACCTTTGACCATTGTCTTCAAGGTGAACACTGATGGCAGTACCAGTGTGTCTGATGCGATCGAGTTTCCGGCACTGCTATTGACGCTACGCAAACGATTCAGCGATATAACTGATTTTGACCCTAGTAAAAAAGGCTGGAATGGATGGCAAAAAGGAGCGGGTGCCGCAGACCCCAGGGACATGGTTCCAAAACAAGTGGGCGGTCAACATTATTTGTTTGATTGGGGTTATACCAACACTCGAGACTTGGCTACTCAGAGAGAGAAGTTGTTCAAAGTATTCAGCGACCTGGAGATTGGCCGTACCTACACGTTCAGTGTCGACGTTCGTGATAACAGTGGCGCGCGTCCGTTGCCGATAATTGCTCTAGTCGCTTCGGGAAAAGAAATTGTCACCCCGACGCTATTGGATACACGGATCTGGAGAACGTTAAAAGGTGTGTTTACTCCGTCATCGTCTGTAGTAAGGCTCAGTATTGATAATGTGCAATTGGGGATGGGGGGTAATGATTTTGATGTGACATTGCTGGTTGTTGAGGAAGTTTAATCGGGGCCATGACGAGAATGCCTGCGTTAACACAGGCATTCTTGTTCACGAACTTAGGGCTGATTACTTCGGCCCAAGAATCTTCACCAACTTCTCCGGCGACGGCGCCCCTTGCTGCTGCTGCAACCCACCCTTGTCATCCAGATAGAAGATCGCCGGCGTCGCCGACAACTCCAGTTCATCCATCAGCTTCATATTGGCATCAAGCTTGGCCTCGACCTCGGCCGGGATCTTTTCCAGCGCCTTGAGCTTGCTGCCCTTGCCGGCGGCTTCGTGTTCTTGCAGGGCTTTTTGCGGGTCTTTGGCGGCGAGCAGGGCCGCGGATTTGCCTGGGCTGTCTTCGCGGATGATGCCGACCATGATGTGGCGCAACTGCACCTTGCCGGCCTTCACCCACGGGCGCGCCTGTTCCCAGAACATGTTGCAGTACGGGCAGTTGGGGTCGCTGAACAGGTAGACGGTGCGCGGGGCATTTTTGTCGCCGTCCTGGATCCAGCTGCTGTTTTCCATCTTGGCCCAGACTTCCTTGGCCATCGGCGCGTACACCAGTTTTTCCAGGGGCGCGGTGCTCAGGTCATTGCCCTGGGCGTCGTACAGGTTGCCGGCGATCACGTGCTTGCCGTCGGCGGTCAGGTACAAGGCCATGCCACGGTTCTGGTACTGGGCGGCGTAGCCGGTAAGGCCACTGGGCGCATCGAATTTGCCGATGATCTTGGCACCCTTGGCTTCGATCTGTTTGATCGGGGCCGGCAGGTCTTCGGCCTGGGCCAGCGTAGCGGCTAGCGTCAAAGGCAGCAGGGTCAGCAGGTGGCGGAGGCGAGGCATGTCGGTTTCCTTGTTGTGGTGTTGTCGAAGGGTTCCATGGCACGGGCCAGGCTGGCTTCGGAGAGTTCGCCCAGGTGGCTGTTGATCAGGCGCCCATCGGCTTGGTAGAACAGCGTAGTCGGCAAGGCCATGGAACCCACGGCCTGGCCGAGGCGGCCGCTGGCGTCGAACAGCACGTTGTCCAGGGTCAGGCCCTGGGTGGCCAGGTAGGTGCTGACGCTTTGCATGCTTTCGGCCTGGTTGACGAACAGGAAGGTCACGTCGGGGCGCATGCGCTGGGCGTTTTCCAGTACGGGCATTTCGCGTCGGCACGGCGGGCACCAGGTGGCCCAGAGGTTGATCACCAACGGGCCGCCTTGATAATCCGCCAGTTGCACCACCTCGCCATTGGCATTGCGCAGGGTGATATCCGGCAGGCGCGTGCCTTTTTCGTACAGACTGAGGGACAGGCTGGTCATGCCCCAGAACAACAGGCCGGTGATCACCCCGGCGCTGAGCGGCTTGCGAAGGGCCGGGCGACGCCAGCCGTACGCCAGCGCGCCGAGGATCAGCGCGATGATCCCGGGCCAGGCGAGAAAGCCGCCGTCACGCAGGTCGACCATTTCCACCCAGTCGTTGCTGTAATAACTCCAGTACATCAGCACAAAGCTGACGCGGGCGGCGAGCAGGCCCAGCAGAAACAGGCTGAACAGCACCGACTCCGGGTTTTCGCCGCCGCGCTTGGCCACGCGCCAGCCCACCAGGGTGGCGAGAATCAGCGCGCTGATCAGCAGCAGGTGATTCAGGGCGATGGCGAAGGTGCCGATGGTAAGGGTCAGCATCAGAGAGCGTCCCGCGTCTGGGTCCAGCGTTGCAGGAAGGCGGCGGCGTCTACTTCCCCGGTGATGCGTTGGGCGCGGCGTTCTTCACCGTCCGGGCCGATCCACACGAAGCTCGGTGGCCCTGGCACTTTGTAGCGGCCCAGCAGCTCGCGGCTGGCAGCGTTGTCGGCGGTGACGTCCAGGCGCAGCAAGCGCACGTTTTTGAGCGCGTCCATCACCTCGGGTTTGCCGAACACCTGTTTTTCCATGATCTTGCACGACACGCACCAGTCGGCGTAATAGTCCAACAGCACCCACTGGCCCTGGGCCTTGGCGCTGTCGAGTTGGCTTTGCAGTACGGCCGGGTCGCTTACCGTGGTGAAGGCATCGTGGGCGCTCGGTGCACCGGCGACCTTTGAGCCGCTGTAAACCTTCAAGGGTTGCCACAGCTCATCGCTGCCACCGGCCGCCCCCACCACCAGCACCGCGCCCCACAGGCCCAGCACCAGGGAACCGGCGCCGAACACCTTGGCCGCCAGGCCGAACTCACGGGCCAGCGCCCAGCCGCAGTACGCCATCACCAGCGCCAAGGCGCCCCACAGGCCGATCCACAGGCTGTCGCCGACTACCGGGCGAATCATCAGCACCGCGGTGCCCAGGAACAGGAAGCCGAAGATGCCCTTGAGCACGTTCATCCAGGTGCCCGGCTTGGGCAGGAAGCGGTTGCCCACAGTGACCAACAGCAACAACGGAATGCCGATACCGATGCCCATGGCGAACAGGATCAGGCCACCGTGCAGCGCATTGCCGCTCTGGGCGATGTACAGCAGGGCGCCAGCCAGGGGCGCGGTCATGCACGGCCCCACCAGCAGGCCGGACAATGCGCCGAGCACACCGGCACCCACCAGGCTGCCACCGCTTTGCTGGCGGCTGACGTTATCGAGGCGGTCGCGCAGGAAGGCGGGCAGTTGCAGTTCAAAGAAGCCGAACATCGGCAGGGCGAGCAGCACGAACAACGCGGCAAAGCTGCCAAGGATCCAGGGGGTTTGCAGCAACGCCGCCAGGTTGGCGCCGAGCAACGCGGCCATCACCCCCAGGGCGGCATACACCAGCGCCATGCACACCACGTAACTGCCGGCCAGGGCAAAGCCACGGCGCGGGCTGGCGCCACTGCCCACCACCAGGCCGGCGAGGATCGGCAGCATCGGCAACGAGCAGGGCGCAAACGCCAACAGCAGGCCCAGGCCGAAGAACACCAGCAGGCTCCACCCCAGGCTGCGCTGTTGCAGGCCGCTGGCCAGGCTTTGGTCCTGGGCTTGCGCGGTCGCGGCGACGGCCGGGTTGCCGCCCAGGTCCACGGTGATCGACTGCGGCGGATAGCACAGACCCGCATCGGCGCAGCCCTGCCAGCCGAGCTTGACCTGGCCGGTGGTGCCGGCGGGGATCTTCACCTCCAGGCCCTGGCGATAGACTTGCTGCTCGCCAAAGAACTCGTCGCTATGGGCTTCACCCTCGGGCAGCACGGGTTTTTCGGCCAGGCCGTCGAACTTCATGCGTTGCTGGTACAGGTAATAACCGTCGGCAATCTGCCAAAACAGCTGGGTTTCGCCGCTCTCAAGACGTTCGGAGGTAAAGGCGAAGGCTTTGCCCACCGGGAGGAAGTCGGGTTTGGTTTCGAAGGGGCTGCCCGGCGCTGCCTGGGCGAATCCCGCGAACAACACCAGCAGAAAGGTAAACAGATGCCGCATGGTCAAGCCTTAGTTCGATGCAAGTGAGGCACACAATGTGTGGCGTTGATTAACCGATGATTAACCGCCGCTATTCTAGAGCGTAGGGATTATCCGGTGTTGCGAACTTTAGCGGCATAATGCGCGCTTAATCCGTGGCTTTTCTAATCGCGCCATCTTTCATGAAGGGTTAACCATGCACGTACTGGTCTGTGAAGACGACGAACTGATCGCCAGTGGCATCGTGGCCGGCCTGACTGCCCAGGGCTTCACCGTGGAGCGCGTGGCCACGGCCTCGGCTGCGCGGGCGATGCTCAAGGCCGCGGCCTTCGACATTATGGTGCTCGACCTTGGCCTGCCCGACGAAGACGGCCTCAAGCTGCTGCAACAACAGCGCAGCCAGGGGTTGGACATTCCGGTGCTGATCCTCACCGCGCGGGACTCGGTGACCAACCGCGTCGACGGCCTGCAAGCCGGCGCCGACGACTACCTGCTCAAGCCCTTCGACCTGCGTGAACTCGCTGCTCGCCTGCAAACCCTGCTGCGCCGTGTGGCGGGACGCAGCGTCAATCTGATCGAACATGGCCGCCTGGCCTACGACCCCAGCAGCCGCGAGACCTTCCTCGGCGGCCAGCCGGTAGATTTGTCCCGGCGTGAACAGGCGTTGTTGCAGGCGCTTTTGCACAACAAGGGCCGCGTACTGTCCAGTGAACAGCTCAAGGACAGCGTCTACGGCTTCAGCGACGAACTGGAAAGCAACGCCCTCAACGTGCATATCCACCACCTGCGGCGCAAGTTGGGCAATGGCATCGTCGAAACCGTCAGGGGGCTGGGCTATCGCCTGGGCACCGCTGATGGGGGAGAAAACACGCCGTGATGAGCTTGCGCCTGCGCCTGACGTTCAAGCTGGGCGCCGCTTTTGTACTGATCTGGGTGCTGGCGGCCGCCTGGATGCTCAACGATTTGCGCAACCAGATGATGTTTTCCCTCGACCAGCGCCTGGTGGCTTCGGCGCGCATGGTAGCCGGGCTCACCGAGCAGATGCCGGGCCTGGCCAGCGTCAGCGGTGGCGCGCATTTGCGTACCGAACAACTGAATGTGCCGGGCGGCATGGCCTGCCAGGTCAGTTCGTTGCGCGGCGAGATCCTGGCGCGCAGCCATACCACGCCGGAGGAAGGGCTGGAGTCGCGCCGCAGCGGTTTTCGCGACCAGATCATCGACGGCGTGGGCTGGCGCAGCTTTACCCTGTCCCGTGGCGACTTGCTGATCACCACCGCCGACCGCCAGGTGGAGCGTGAAGCCCTCAACCTGTCGATCCTGCTGGCGGCGTCGGTGCCGGTCGGTGTGGCATTGCTGGGCTGCCTGTGCCTGCTATGGCTGGGCATCGGCCAGAGCCTGGTGCCGCTCAACCGTATGCGTGATGCCTTGATGCGGCGCAGTGCCGATTCCCTGGAACCCTTGCAGATTCACCCGCTGCCCAGTGAACTCAAGCCGTTGCTCGACACCCAGAACCAACTGCTGCAGCGCATCGCCAAGACCATCGAGCGCGAACGTCGCCTGACCGGCGACGCCGCCCATGAGCTGCGCAGCCCGTTGACCGCGATCAAGACCCACCTGCAAGTCGCGCGCATGACCGAGGGCGCGGCCCGCGACCAGTCCCTGGCGCACGCCGAGGAGGGCGCCGACCGCTTGCATCGCACCCTGGAGCAACTGTTGTTGCTGGCGCGGGTGGAGGGCAGCCTGTCGTTTGACGATGGCCTGCAATCCAGTGCCGAGGAAGTCGCCCGGTTGGCGATCCAGGATGCCAACGCCGGCGACAATTCACGCATTGATCTGATCCTGGCGCCGGATCTTTCCCCTGTGCCAGTGGCAATGCCCGTTGGCCTTGCCGTCGCGGCCTTGCGTAACCTGCTGGACAACGCCTTGCGCCATACCCCCGCCGATACCCGCGTGGAACTGCAGGTGTTTTCTACCCCGGATAACCTGGTGTTCCGCGTGCGTGACCATGGCCAGCAGATCTCCAGCGAAGACCTGCAATACCTCACCCAACGCTTTTGGCGCAATGGCAGCAGCGAAGGTTGTGGCCTGGGCTTGGCGATTGTCCAGGCGATCGTGCAGCGTTGCTCCTGCTCGCTGCACTTCGACAGCCAGCCCGATGGTATGCGGGTCGACCTGGGCATGCCGTTGCGGCGCTGAGCTGCCCTTTTCACGTGGCAAATAATTACCGCCCGCCTGAGGCTCAAGTCTTCAGGATGGCGGTAATTTTTTTGTGCTTGAACGGGCCGAATGAGTCGGCCTGAATTGAAAAGGACTGTTCTTATGTTGGTGATCGACACCAGTTTCCCTGCCAGGGATTTCAACGACCGCCGCGGCGAATCCGTGCAGCAGGTGATTGTGCACTACACCGCAGCGCCCTTTGCTTCATCGCTACGCACCCTCACTCAAGAGGGCGTCAGCGCCCACTACCTGCTGCCCGACCCCGATGAGCCCAGCTACTGTGCTGCCGGTTATGAAGAGCTGCGCGTGTTTCGCCTGGTGGACGAGGGCCAGCGCGCCTGGCACGCCGGCGTGAGTTATTGGGCGGGGAAGGCGGATCTCAACAGCCGCTCGGTGGGCATTGAAATCGTCAACCTGGCGCGGGATGACGCGGGCGTCTTTACCTTTACGCAATACGCACCCGCGCAGATTGACCTACTGATTGCATTGCTTCGCGACCTGCTGGAGCGCTATCCGCAGGTCGGCCCTACTGACTGGCTCGGGCATTCGGACGTGGCCTACTGGCGCAAGAGCGACCCTGGGCCTCGGTTGCCCTGGCGTCTGCTGCATGAAGCCGGCATTGGGGCTTGGTTTGATGAGCAGACGCGGGCGATGTACCAGCGCCGCTTTTGTCTCGGCTTGCCGCCGGAGGTCGAGGTGGAGAGGGCGTTTCAGCGTTATGGGTATAAGCCGGCGCAGAATCGCCGGGCCTTTGAGCAGCGCACCCGGGCGTTCCAGATGCACTTTCGGCCACGGGATTATTGTGGATTCCTGGATGCAGAGACGTGCGCGATTCTTTATGCGCTGAATGAAAAATACCGCGGGCTTCGGAGCTGAGCGCTGTTCAAATGTGGAAGCTGGCTTGCCTGCGAAAGCGGTAGTGCAGTAACCGATGCAGCGACTGACACACTGCCTTCGCGAGCAAGCCCGCTCCCACATTTTAATCTCCCCACAATCGGTAAATATCCGACCAACTTCCTAAATCCCCGTGCACCTGAAGCGTCTCCACAACAGGAAATCCGTGCGCATGCCCTTGGGCCAGACGCCAACGGATCGGCAGTTTGGTCACGATCAACAGCGTATTGAGGGATCCAGAGATGTCAGTCGCTACCAGCCGTATCGAAGACGCCCCGGTGCAGGCCGCGGAAACGCTCTATCAGTTTGACGAAAGCCCGCTGCTGGCCCGCCAGCGCCAGCAGGAATCCAACGCCCGCAGCTACCCTCGGCGCATCCCCTTGGCGCTCAAGCGCGCCAAGGGGATCTACGTGGAGGACGTCGAGGGGCGTCGGTTCATCGATTGCCTGGCCGGCGCCGGAACCCTGGCGCTGGGGCATAACCACCCGGTGGTGATCCAGGCCATCCAGCAAGTGCTGAGCGACGAACTGCCCCTGCACACCCTGGACCTGACCACGCCGGTCAAGGATCAATTCGTGCAGGACCTGTTCGGTTTGCTGCCTTCGGAGCTGGCGCGAGAGGCGAAAATCCAGTTCTGCGGCCCCACCGGCACCGATGCGGTGGAAGCCGCGTTGAAGCTGGTGCGCACCGCCACCGGGCGCAGCACCGTGCTGTCGTTCCAGGGCGGCTATCACGGCATGAGCCAGGGCGCGCTGAGTTTGATGGGCAGCCTGGGACCCAAGAAACCCTTGGGCGCCTTGCTCGGCAATGGCGTGCAGTTCCTGCCATTCCCGTATGACTACCGTTGCCCGTTTGGGCTGGGTGGCGCCGAAGGCGTGCGGGTCAACCTGCATTATCTGGAGAATCTGCTCAACGATCCGGAAGCCGGCGTGTTGCTGCCAGCGGCGGTGATTGTCGAAGTGGTCCAGGGCGAGGGTGGCGTGATCCCGGCGGACCTCGACTGGCTGCGTGGCCTGCGCCGTATCACCGCGCAAGCGGGGGTGGCGCTGATCGTCGATGAAATCCAGAGTGGTTTTGGGCGTACCGGCAAAATGTTTGCCTTCGAACACGCCGGCATCATCCCGGACGTGGTGGTCATGTCCAAGGCAATTGGCGGCAGCCTGCCCCTGGCGGTGGTGGTGTATCGCGACTGGCTCGACACCTGGCTGCCTGGCGCCCATGCCGGGACCTTCCGTGGCAACCAGATGGCGATGGCGGCAGGCTCAGCGGTGATGCGCTACCTCAGGGATCACGACTTGGCGGGCCATGCGGCGGCCATGGGTGAGCGCCTGGGCGAACACCTGCGCATCCTGCAGCGCGACTTCCCGCATCTGGGGGATATCCGTGGGCGTGGGCTGATGCTGGGGGTGGAGCTGGTAGACCCGACTGGCACGCCGGATAGTCAGGGCCACCCACCGGTGGATCGCCAGTTGGCGCCGCTGGTGCAGCGCGAATGCCTCAAGCGCGGGCTGATCCTGGAACTGGGCGGGCGCCATGGCAGTGTGGTGCGTTTTCTGCCACCGCTGGTGATCACCGCTGGCGAAGTCGACCAGGTGGCCGAGATTTTCGGGCGCGCCTTGGCGGCGGCCGTGGCCAGCGTCTAATTTTCCAGGCCCTTGGTACGTTTCTACAGATATCAGTGCTGCGCGTGGTGCGCAGCCAGCCTTTGAGCGACGGAGAACAGCAATGACCTCAGTATTTGACCGCGACGACATCCTCTTTCAGGTAGTGGTCAACCATGAAGAACAGTATTCGATCTGGCCCGACTACAAGGCCGTGCCGGAAGGCTGGCGCACCGTGGGCAAGAGCGGCATGAAGAAAGAATGCCTGGCCTACATCGAGGAAGTGTGGACCGATATGCGCCCGCTGAGCCTGCGCCAGAAAATGGACGGCGCGGCCCTCGCCAACTGATTCACCTGGGTTCAAATGTGGGAGGGGGCAAGCTCCCTCCCACATCAAGCATTACAGTGATGTGTGGGTGTAGAGGTAATCCGTCGCCAACGACGCCAGCGTCCTCACGCCCACCACCAACGCCGACTCATCCACAAAGAACCCAGGGTTGTGATTCGGCGCCGCCTTGCTCATGTCCTGGTCCCTTGGGGTCACCCCCAGGAAGACAAACAGCCCCGGCGCCTCCTTGGCATAGAACGAGAAGTCTTCGGCGCCACCCACCAACGGGCCTTGCACCACATCATCCTGAGCCGCCCAGCGCAGGCTCGGCAGCATTTTCTCGGTCAGCGCCGGATTGTTGATGGTGGGGTCGTACTTCTCGATGATCGTCACTTCGGCCTTGGCGCCACCGCTTTCGGCGATTTTCTCTACGGTCTGGCGCACATCCCCATGCAGCTTCTGGCGAATGCCGTAGTCGTAGGAGCGAATGGTGCCGCTCATGTCCACCGACTCGGGGATGATGTTATAGCGGGTGCCACCGTTGATGGTGCCGATGCTCACCACAGAGGGGAATGACGAAATATCGGTACGGCGGCTGACTACGGTCTGCAAGCCGACAATGGTTTGCGCGCCGACGGTGATCGGGTCGATACCGTCCCAGGGGCGGCCGGCGTGGGTCTGTTTGCCGAGGATCCTGATGCGCAGGTCATCGGAACTGGCCAGGGTCGGGCCAGGGCGATAGGCGATTTGCCCGGCAGGCACACCGGCCCATACGTGCAGGCCAAACACCGCGTCAGGCTTGGGCGCTTTCATTACGCCTTCCTGCACCATCATCTTCGCGCCCCAGGTGTTCTTGCCGTCGGGGATAAAATCGCTGGGGCCTTCTTCGGCCGGTTGGAAATAAAACACCACGGTGCCGGGCAGCCGCTCGCGCATCCCGGTAAGAATCTTCGCAGTGCTCAGCAGGATAGCGGTATGGGCGTCGTGGCCGCAGGCGTGCATCACGTCGACTTCTTTGCCCAGGTAGGTGCCCTTGGCTTTGGAGGCGAAGGGCAGGTCGGCGACTTCCTTGACCGGCAGCGCATCCATGTCGGCGCGCAGAGCCACGGTCGGGCCGGGCAGGGCACCTTTCAAGATGGCGACGACGCCAGTGCGGGCCACCCCGGTCTTTACTTCAAGGCCGAGTTCGTGCAACTGTTTGGCGACCAACTCGGCGGTGCGGGTTTCGGTATTGCCCAGTTCCGGATGGGCGTGGATATCGCGGCGGGTTTCCAACAGGCTGGGTTCGAGGATTTTTGCCTGGGCGGCAATGGTTTCCCGGGCACTGTCCTGGCCGCTGCTGGCGGCGATCACTGCACTGCTCGCGACCGCGCCGAGCAGACCCAAAACCCATTGGTGTGTCAGACCGTTCATTCGCATACCAACCTCTCCTTGCCTATTGTTGTGGATCTTTCTCCTGCACGCTCCCGGCAGTCTGCACCTGCACGCTCAAGCGCGGTGTCGCCAGGTCAAGCCCGGCTTCATCCAGGTGCCGCTTGAGCGACAGGTTGAATGCCCGCGACACTTCCCACTGCTTGATCGGCGCGGTCTTGAAGCGTGCGCGCAGGATCGCGCTGCCGGACTCGAAGCTTTCCACGCCCTGGATCTCCAGCGGCGACCAGATATTGCGGCGTTGCAGCGGGTCGTTGCGCATGGCATGGCCGACCTCGCGCATCAGTTTGATCGCGTCGTCGATTTCCATGTTGTAAGGGATCGCCACCCGGAAGATGGCGTAGCCGAACTCGCGGGAGTAGTTCTTGATGCTCTTGATTTCGCTGAACGGGATGGTGTGCACGATGCCGTCGATATCTCGCAGGCGCACGGTACGGATGGTCAGGCCCTCTACGGTACCGAGGTGGCCGCCGACGTCCACGTAGTCGTCGATGGCCAGGGAGTCTTCGATGATGATGAACAACCCGGTGATCAAGTCGGCTACCAGCGATTGCGCACCAAAACCGATGGCGATACCGATCACGCCCGCACCGGCCAGCAGTGGCGTAACGTTCATGCCCATGTTCGCCAGCGCCACGATGGCGGCGATGATGAAGATGGTCACGAACAGCACGTTGCGGATCAGCGGCATCATGGTTTGCGCGCGGGCGTTGGCCAGGCCTTTGCGCGAGCGGGTCAGGGCGTGGTGAATCGCGGTGTCGCTGAGGATCCAGATCAGCCAGGCGAACAACAAGGTCCCACCGAGGCCGAACAGCTTCACGGCTATTTCATGGCCTTCACCTTCGGTAAAGCGAATCATCGACAGGCCCCAGACCCGCAGCCCCAGTTCGATAAATACCAGCCACACCACCAGGTGCACCAGGGTGTAGACAAAGCCTTTGAGGCGTTCGGAGTACAGCGCATGGCGCTTGTGCCCGCGGTGCGGCTTGAGGGCGTGGCGGCGCACCAGGCCGTTGATCACCATGCACAACACCAGCAACACCGTGCACAGCAGCGACTGGCGCAGGGCGGTGCTGGTGTCGCCGGCCGACAGGAAGGTGGCGAACAGTGAGATGCCCACCAGCAGAAGAGCCGGGATGTACCAGAAGGTGCCGATGATCGACAGAGTATCGGTGAGCGCTCGGCGGTTGAGGCGGCGCGACAGCGGTTGGTTGCGGATCAGGTGCGCAATCGGACGGCGGAACCGCAGGATAAACACCCCGGTGGACAACGCCGCCATGACATTGGCCACGGTCGCGGCGGTGTGGGCCAGATGCTGGCCGAGCGCGGCAACCAGGCGCGGGTCGCTCAAGGCTTCACCGAAGGCGGCAAAGCTGCCGATCCACCACAGCGGGCGGAACGCCTGATGGCGCAGGATATACAGGGCGCGGTGGCGGTGCGGGCCGTCGAGTACGGAGAAGGCAATCACGCAGATGGCCGAGAAACAGGTGCCGACCACCAAGGCATAGGCCAGCACCATGGCCAGGGATTTGCCCAGGGAGGAAGGCAGGGCGTAGCTCAGGTAAACCGTGATCACCAGGGCAATCAACCAGGGGCCCAGCTTGCGCAGGGCAAAGCGCAGCATGTCCCAAGTGCGCGGGTGCTGCGGCAGCTCTTCGGGCAGGCCGAAACGCTCGCGCACCCGATGGCTGAGCCAGATCAGCGCAGCGGCCAGCAGGCTCCACACAGCCAGGATCACAGCAAAACCGAAGATGATCGGCAGCCATTCGCTGGCCGGCAACATCAGGGCGGCGAGTTCATCCTTGGCCAGGTCGACTTCATTGGACCAGCGCCCCAACGGGCTGTCGGCGCCGGAAAACTGCTGCTCAAAGCCCGACAGCGTACTGCCGATCAACCCGAGTACGCCGAGTTCGGCGGCAGGCTGGGCCTTTTGCGTGGCGGCGCGCAGCTTCTTCAGGTCGCTGAGCAACTGGGTGCGTTGCTGGTCGTTTTCCAGGGTCTTGATCACTTCGTCCAGCGACTGCCCCAAGGGCACTTCGGCCTGGGGTTGGGTCTTGCTGGAGCCGCCCAGCATCCCGGGCAAGCCCACGGCTTGGGCGGGCATCACTGGCAGCAGCGTGAGCAGGGCGATCAGCAGGTAGCAGGGCAGGGCAAACAGACGGGAAAGCACGAGGCGGTCAACCTTGAAAACGACGAATTGACCGAGTGTACGAGGCCGCTATGCCCAATGCGAGCGCATTTGTCACTGCGCCAGTTTGGCGAGGATCTTGTAGAGCACGGTGCCGAGGATCAACAGCATGCCGATCCACATGCCAAACACGCCCAGAGGCTTGTCGCGAAAGTTGAAGCCGACCGCGAGCATGATCATGCCGATCAGGATGGGGATCAGCATGGCGTGGAATGAGGACATTGAGATCATGGCGAGGGGCGGCCTTGTCGGACTGGAAGTTCTGACAAGTCTAGGCCGGATTGGCAGAAGTGCAGTTGATGTGAGTCAGATAGCCTTATATCTGTTTGGAAACCCATCGCGGGCAAGCCCGCTCCCACACTGAAATGCATTCACAGATCAATGTGGGAGCGGGCTTGCCCGCGATGGGCGCGCCTCGGTCTCAGGGTAAGTCGCGGCTGGCGTAGAACGCCCCCAGCACCTTGACCAGATGCGCCAGGTCATGGCTGCCGCACAGCTCGCGGATCGAGTGCATGGCAAAGGTCGGCAAGCCGATGTCCACCGTGCGCACGCCCAGGTGGCTGGCAGTGATGGGGCCGATGGTCGAACCACAGCCCATGTCGCTGCGCACCACGAAGCTCTGCACCGGCACTTCCTGGGCCATGCACAGGTGGCGGAAGAACCCCGCGGTTTCGCTGTTGGTGGCGTAGCGCTGGTTGCTGTTGACCTTGATCACCGGGCCGGCGTTGAGTTTCGGGCCGTGGTTGGCGTCGTGTTTGTCGGCGTAGTTGGGGTGCACGCCGTGGGCGTTGTCTGCCGACACCAGCAGGGATTTCTGAATGGTGCGTACGAATTCTTCACCTTCGGGCAGCAGGCGACGCAGGGTCTGTTCCAGCATCGGGCCATCGGCACCGCAGGCCGAGCAGGAGCCGACTTCTTCGTGGTCGTTGCACACCAGCACGCAGGTTTCATCGGTGTCGCTGGAGAGCAAGGCTTGCAAGCCGGCGTAGCACGACAGCAGGTTGTCCAGGCGTGCACCGGCAATGAAGTCGCCATTGAGGCCGATCACGGCAGCACTTTGGGTGTCGTAGAAACTCAGCTCGTAGTCGAGCACCACATCGGCATTCAACCCATGCTCGCGAGCCAACTGTTCGGTGAGCACGGCGCGAAAGTCCACGCGTTCGTCACCGGCAAACTGCGCCAGGATCGGCGGCAGCTCGGTCTGGGCATTGATCGCCCAGCCCTGGTTGGCTTCACGGTTGAGGTGAATGGCCAGGTTGGGAATGATAGCGATCGGCAGCTTGAAGTCGATCAGTTGGCTCTCGACCTTGCCATCGCGACGGAAGGTGACACGCCCGGCCAGGGACAGGTCGCGGTCGAACCAGGGCGCCAGCAGCGCGCCGCCGTAGACTTCCACACCCAGTTGCCAGAAGCCGTGGCGTTGCAGCTCCGGCTGGGGCTTGACCCGCAGGCACGGGCTGTCGGTGTGGGCGCCGACCATGCGGATACCGTCCTGCAGCGGCGATTGGCGGCCGAGCTTGAAGGCGATGATCGAGGAATCGTTGCGGGTCACGTAGTAGCGACCGTTGGCCTCGGTGGCCCAGGTGTCGCGCTCGTCGAGACGCTGGTAGCCGGCGGCTTCCAGGCGCTGGGCCAGGGCGGCAGTGGCATGAAAAGGAGTAGGGGAGGCCTTGAGGAAGTCGATCAGGCCTTGATTCAACGCTTCGCGCATAAATAGCTCCAGACAGCAGTGGCGAGAGTTTACCGTATTGGCCAGATATTTGGAGTGAGCGTGCATGGCCGAGAACCACATCAAACCCTGTGGGAGCTGGCTTGCCTGCGATAGCGGTCTTTCTGTGCCAGATGTATTGGCTGGCACGCCGATATCGCAGGCAAGCCAGCTCCCACATTTGACCGCATCAGCCCTTCAAAAAGGCGCAGGGCACTCGAAGCGCAGGCGCTCGCCGCTTTGCGGATGGGTGAAGCTGAGCATGCTTGCATGCAGGCACAGGCGCGGCCAGGCGGCCAGGGCTTGTTCATGGGCGTACAGACCATCGCCCAGCAACGGATGCCCGATGGACAACATATGCACGCGCAACTGGTGCGAGCGCCCGGTGATGGGTGTCAGCTCTACGCGGCACCAGTCGCCGCAACGCTCCAGGACTTTCCAGAAGGTCAGTGCATGTTTGCCGAACTCATGGTCGACCACATGGCGGGGCTTGGTCGGCGGGTCGTAGCGCAGGGGCAGGTCAATGCTGCCGCTGTCCAGTGCCGGTTGGCCCCAGGCCAGGGCGGTGTAGGCCTTTTCGGTCTCGCGGTCGTGAAACTGGCGGGACAGTTCGCGGTGGGTGTCGGCGTCCCGGGCCAGCAGGATGATCCCCGACGTTTCCCAGTCCAGGCGATGGACGATGCGGGCTTCGGGGTAGCCGTTTTCCTGCAGGCGAGTGATCAGGCAGTCCTTGTTGTCGTCGGCGCGGCCAGGCACCGAGAGCAGCAGGGTCGGCTTGTTCACCACCAGGACAGCGTCGTCCTGATGCAGGATGTGGATATTGGACAGCGGCATTAAACAGCCTCGTAACAAACGCCAACGGCGGCTCCACTGACGGCCCCCTCACCCTGTAGGAGCGAGGGGGCCGTCAGTGGAGCCGCCGTGGCGACCGCCCGTTCGATCAACGATCGGGCAGGGTGATATTGAGTTCCAGAATCGAGCAGCTGCCGTCATTTTCCAAGGCGACATGCACGTCATCGTTGCCGATATTGACGTACTTGCGGATCACCTCGACCAGTTCCTTCTGCAAGGCTGGCAGGTAGTCCGGGGTGCTGCGTTGGCCGCGTTCGTGCGCCACGATGATCTGTAGACGCTCTTTCGCGACCGATGCGGTACTGGGTTTTTTGTTGGCGCGAAAGAAGTCGAGAAATTTCATTGTTTAGTTGCCTCCAAAGATACGCTCGAAGAATCCCTTCTTCTTGACATCGAGGAAGCGGTGTTCCACGGTCTTGCCCAGCAAGCGATCGACGGCATCGCTGTACGCCTGGCCGGCGTCGCTCTGGTCGTCGAGAATCACCGGTACGCCCTGGTTGGATGCCTTCAGCACGGCCTGGGATTCCGGAATCACGCCCAGCAGGGTCACGGCGAGGATTTCCTTCACGTCTTCAACACCGAGCATTTCGCCGTTGTTGACGCGCTCCGGGTTGTAGCGGGTGAGCAGCAGGTGCTCCTTGATCGGGTCCTGGCCTTCTTCGGCGCGCTTGGACTTGCTGGCCAACAGGCCGAGCATGCGGTCCGAGTCACGTACCGAGGAGACTTCCGGGTTGGTCACCACGATGGCTTCGTCGGCGAAGTACATCGCCAGGTGAGCACCGGTTTCGATACCAGCCGGGGAATCGCAGACCACGTATTCGAAGGTTTCCTTGAGCTCGGCGAGCACTTTGCCGACGCCCTCTTTGGTCAGCGCGTCTTTGTCACGGGTCTGGCTGGCAGCCAGCACGTACAGGTTCTCAAGGCGCTTGTCCTTGATCAGGGCCTGTTGCAGGTTGGCTTCGCCGTTCACCACGTTGACGAAGTCATACACCACGCGACGCTCGCAGCCCATGATCAGGTCAAGGTTACGCAGACCGACGTCGAAGTCGACGATGACTGTCTTGTGGCCGCGCAGAGCGAGGCCGGTACCGATAGCGGCGCTGGTGGTGGTCTTACCCACACCACCCTTGCCGGATGTAACCACGAGAATCTTGGCCAAGGTGTTTCACCCCTAAGGAAAAAGGACTTTCGGTCCCTGAAAAACATCTCTTGGAACTCGCCGCAGGCGGACAGCCTTTGCAGGAAAAAGACGGGGTTTCCATGGGGAAACACCAACTTCCAAAAAGTCCTACACAAGTCTTGCCGGTTTCGCTTTGCTATCAGAGTCTAGAGATGCTTGGAAAATGCGGCAGTATCCGTTAAAGACGGATGATGTTCAACACATCGCCCGACAGGTTGACCTGTACCGAAGCGCCCCACAGTGGATCGCGGCGCAAATCTTCGGAAACCTTGTACTGACCCGCGATGGAAACCAGCTCAGCGGTCAACTGCTGGCAAAAAATACGCGCCTTGGTATCACCCTTGATGCCGGCCAGAGCGCGTCCGCGCATCGGGCCGTATACATGGATGTTGCCATCGGCAAGAAGTTCCGCCCCCGGGCTGACCGAGGAGACCACCACAAGGTCGCCGCCTTGGGCGTAAATCTGCTGCCCGCCGCGTACCGGCGAAGTGATGATCTTTGTAGGCCTGATCGCAGGCTCCGGTGGTTTTTCCGGTTTTTTCTTTTCTTCGCCGACCAATGGTTCCAGAGGGCGCTCACGGGCGCCCGACGGTGGCAGTACTGGCAGTTCAATGGCGATGGCGGCGGCAATGTCTTCGATCCGGCTGGCGCGAATCGCCAGGGTGCGCAGGCCATGGGAACGGCATACGCGCATCAGGCCGGGCAAATCAATCACGCCCTGGCCGGCCGGCAGCTTGTCCAGCGCCAGCACCAGCGGGGCGTTGTTGAAAAAGTTTGGCGCCAGGGCGACCTTGGCGGCCAGTTGGCGGTCCAGGGCGTCGAGGTCATTGCGGGCCAGTTCCAGCACGGTAATGGCGAGCATGCTGCCTTTTAGCTGGAACACGGGATCTTGGTCTAGCGGTTCGGTTTGGCTCATGGTCGGCGAAAGCGGCTTGTCACGAAAAGTGTCGAGACTTATAACGAGAACACTCACTCGCCGCAAGCCGAGTCGAACCGTTGTAGAATGCGCGGCCCTTGTCTTTACCGGAATCTGTAATGGATCGCCCGCGTTTTCGAGCTGTATTTCTTCACCCGCGTTTTTGGCTGCTATGGCTGGGGCTCGGCCTGCTGTGGCTGGTCACTCAATTGCCGTATCGGGCGCTGTTGAACATTGGTCGCCTGCTGGGCGCGGGCATGTACCGCGTGGCGGGCGATCGTCGCCGTATTGCGGCGCGCAACCTTGAGCTGTGCTTCCCGGAAAAATCCGCCAAGGAACGTAAACGCCTGCTCAAGGAAAACTTCGCTTCCACCGGCATCGCCTTCTTTGAAATGGCCATGAGCTGGTGGTGGCCCAAGCCGCGCCTGGCGCGCCTGGCCCATGTCGAAGGGTTGGAGCACCTCACGCAGGCGCAGTTGGACGGCAAGGGCGTGATCCTCATGGCGCTGCACTTCACCACCCTGGAAATCGGCGCGGCGCTGCTGGGGCAGAAGCACACCATTGACGGCATGTACCGCGAACACGGCAACCCGCTGTTCGACTTTATCCAGCGCCGTGGTCGTGAACGCCACAACCTCGATTCCCTGGCCGTGGAGCGTGACGACGTGCGCGGCATGCTCAAGCTGCTGCGCGCCGGCCGGGCCATCTGGTACGCGCCAGACCAGGACTACGGCGCCAAGCAAAGCATCTTCGTGCCGTTGTTTGGCATCCAGGCTGCTACCGTCACCGCCACCAGCAAGTTCGCACGCCTGGGCAAGGCGCTGGTGGTGCCGTTTACCCAGGAGCGCCTGGCTGACGGTAGCGGGTACCGCCTGGTGATCCATGCGCCGCTGACCGACTTCCCGGGTGAAACCGACGAAATCGACTGCCTGCGCATCAACCAGTGGGTCGAAGCCTCGGTACGCGCATGCCCCGAGCAATACCTGTGGACCCACCGCCGCTTCAAGAGCCGACCGCCGGGTGAGCCCAAGTTGTACGAAAAGCGCCGTCGATAAGCCCAACCCTTTCTCACATGGAGTGACGCAATGCGCCCAGCTGAACCGGTCACAGGCTTGATTCTTTCCGGCGGCGGGGCGCGAGCGGCGTATCAGGTGGGGGTGCTGGCGGCGGTTGCCGAATTGCTGCCTGCGGGGGCAGCGAATCCTTTTCCGGTGATCGTCGGCACCTCGGCTGGTGCGATCAATGCGGTGAGCCTGGCCAGCGGCGCCAGTGATTTTTCGGCAGCCATCCAACGGCTGACGGCCTTCTGGCAGGGCTTTCGCAGCCATCAGGTGCTGCGCAGTGACTGGCCGGGGGTGATGCGCCAGGCCAGTCGTTTCCTGATCCATAGCCTGTTGGGCCTGGGTAGCCAGGTGCCGGTGGCGTTGCTCAACAGTTCGCCACTGCGCGACTTGTTACAAGAGCGCTTGAACCTGGACGGCATCGACGAGGCTATCCGCCGCAAGCACTTGCAGGCTGTGGCGGTGACGGCCTTTGGCTATGAGTCCGGGCAAGCGGTGACCTTCTATCAGGGCGGCGGCACCATCGATGCCTGGTTGCGTCATCGGCGCATTGGGGTACCGACCCAACTGACGGTAGAGCACCTGCTGGCCAGTTCGGCGATCCCGCTGCTGTTTGCCCCGGTCAAGCTCGGTCAGGAGTATTTCGGCGACGGTGCGGTGCGCCAGTCCGCGCCCATCAGCCCGGCCTTGCACCTGGGCGCCAGTCGCGTGTTGGTGGTGGGGGTAAGCGGCAACCCACGGGGCAATGAACCTTCGGTGCAACGCGCCTACACCGGCCAGCAACCGACCCTGGCGCAAATCGGTGGGCATATGCTCAACAGCACGTTCATTGATAGCCTGGAAAGCGATATCGAGCTGCTGGAGCGCTTGAATCAGTTCAGCCGTGTGGTGCCTGTGGATGCGGCGGTGCAGGGCCTGGCGCCGGTAGAGGTGCTGGTGATTGCCCCCAGCCAGCCCATCGATGAAATCGCCGCACGACATCGCCAGGAGTTGCCGGCGGCGTTGCGTGTGTTTTTGCGCGGGCCGGGGGCGACCAAGACCAGCGGGGCAGGGGTGTTGAGTTATCTGTTGTTCGAGGCGGGGTATTGCAGCGAGTTGATCGAACTGGGGCGCAAGGATGCGCTGGCCAAGCGCGAAGAAATCACTCGTTTCCTCGGCCTGACGTCAAACTGAATGTGGGAGCTGGCTTGCCTGCGATAGCGGTATGCCAGCCAACACTGCTGGCACAGACACATCGCGATCGCAGGCAAGCCAGCTCCCACAGGGAACCGCGGTCAACCTTTAGAAGTGGTATTTGACCAGGAAGCTTGCTGTGTCCTGGGTTGTCTTGAAGGCGCCGCTGTCTTCAATCCCGTACTTGTTCTTCCAGTAGTCGTATTCAAAACCCACATACAACTGCTTGTCGCCCCAATGCAGCGCCTTGCCCAAGTCGTATTTGACCTGCGGGTTGAAGTGCAGGTTGGCGTGATAAGTGCCGCGGGCGTTCTTGTCGTTATCCACCACCCAGTCCATGAAACCGTCGATCAGCACGTCGGAATTACCCACGGGAATGGTGTACGACCAGACCGGAGTGATCTGCCACACGCCGTCACCCGGGCGATTGCCCTCGGTCTGGCGCTGGTAGAAGTTCAACTGGAAGTAGTCGAAACCGGGGATGTTCAAGTCGAACGCCGGACCCAGCAGGTAGGACTCGTTATCGCCCTCGCCGAACTCATAGGTGAAGGCCAGCAGCACGTCCTTGATCGGGCCGAACGACAGGTCCTTGTCCAGGATCTTGCCGAACGACAAACGCGGGCTGAACTCGCCGTAGTAAGTATTCGGGCCGACATTGCCGTCTTCCTTGCCGTTGTAAAAGATACGGTCGAGGAAGAAGAAGTTGTCGCCGTACTTCCATGCGTCGGCATGTTCGAAGGTGACGGTTTGCTGGATCTGCGGGTTGACGGTAAAGCTCTTGCCCCACAGATAAGTCAGGCTGTTGTTTTGCCACTGCAACAAGTCACCGGCTACGGCCTGGCCACCGGCCAACAGTGATCCAGCCAGCATCAGGCCTTTGAACATAGGTTTCATTCGGTTGCTCCCGAGTTAAAATTTTATGGTTTTTCTTCTACGCAGGCGCTCTGGTGTGGCGCCTTTTGGTTCGCTGCAAAAATCGTCTGTTCGGTCAGCTTTGATGCTTTTAGCAAGAGCTGCGCCAAGGTGTTGAAAAAGCCAAAAAATCCCCGTCGGCTGCAGCGGATGCAGTCGAATTCAGGGGACTTTTGTGCACTTTGGCAGCAAACATCAGGCCGGGATAAGTTGGCCTTGAGGTCAGCTTTTACATTCGCTGTTTTTTTTTGAGTCGATTCGAGCGGGCGCGGAGAATACTGGCTCCCAGGCCTGGGCTCAAGTGCGCTGTAACAGAGCGCGAGGGGCAAGAATGGGGCGCGGCGTGTGGCCGGCCCCATGTCAAGGTTGTGCATGTGGGGGTTCCCTGTTTGTTGTTATTTTTGTACTAACAAAGGAATCAATGCGTATGTGCGACTTCGGGGCGCTCAGCGCCGCCGAGGATGTTGAACAGGATGTTCAGCGATAGCGCGCTGAGGGTGGCCATGGCAATGCCGCTGTGGGTAATCGGGCTCATCCACAACGGCAGCTGTGCGAAGAACTCCGGACGTACCACGGGGATCAGGCCCATGCCGATGCTCACCGCCACCAGCAACTGGTTACGGCGGTCGGCGATGTCGGCTTCCTGCAGAATCTTGATCCCGGTTGCCGCCACCATCCCGAACATCGCAATCGCCGCGCCGCCGAGTACCGCAGGTGGAATCGATGCCACCAGATAGGCCGCCTTGGGTAACAGGCTGAGCACGATCAAGAACGCGCCGGCCATGAGCGTGACCGAGCGGCAGCGCACGCCGGTCATCTGCACCAGGCCGATATTCTGCGCGAAGGAGGAGTGGGTAAAGGTGTTGAAGAAGCCGGCAAAGAACGACGCGCCGGCATCACACAACAGGCCGCGTCGCAGCATCTTCGGCGTGACCTCCTGGCCGGTGATCTTGCCCAGGGCGAGGAACATGCCGGTGGACTCGACAAAAATGATCACCACCACCAGGCACATCGACAGGATCGGTGCCAACTCGAACGTGGGCATGCCAAAGTGCAACGGCGTCACCACCTGCACCCACGGCGCCTGGGCCAGGCCACTGAGGTCGACCATGCCGATCACACCACACAGGGCGTAACCCAGGCCCATGCCGATCAGCACCGAGATGTTCACCCAGAAGCCGCGCATGAAGCGGTTGATCAGCAAGATAGTGCCCAGCACCAGGGCGGCAATCGCCAGGTAGACCGGCGAGCCAAACGTGGCGGCGGCGCTGCCCCCGCCGGCCCAGTTCACCGCCACGGGAAACAGCGAAAGGCCGATGGCGGTGATCACCGTGCCGGTCACCAGCGGCGGGAAAAAGCGCACTACCTTGGACATGAACGGTGCGATAAGCATGCCGAAGAACCCGGCGGCGATGGTCGCGCCGAAGATGCCCTGCAAACCGATGCCGGGCATGCCGGCCATGGCGACCATGCTGCCCACGGCGGCGAAACTGGCGCCCATCATCACCGGCATGCGGATGCCCATGGGGCCGATGCCGAACGACTGCACCATGGTGGCGATACCAGCCACCAGCAGGTCGGCGTTGATCAGAAAGGCGATTTCTTCACGGCTCAAGCCGGCGGCCTGGCCAATGATCAGGGGCACGGCGACGGCACCGCCGTACATCAGCAAGACGTGTTGCAGGCCTACCAGGATCAATTGCAAGAGGGGCAGCCGCACCATGGCGGGCGCGGCAGGAGTCTGCGTTTCTAACTGGGACATGCAACACCTCGAATCTTTTTATTTTTGTGTTGTTTGGCATTCAATTGCCGGATGAAACTTAATCTTCAAACCATCACTGATCTCCCTTGTGGGAGCTGGCTTGCCTGCGATGGCGGTGTGTCAGTCACCGAAAATGTTGGTGATCTGCCGCTATCGCAGGCAAGCCAGCTCCCACATTGGTCCTGTGTGAAACAGTCAGTTGGTGCGGGCCCCCTGATTGATCCAGGTGCCAATCAAATCCCTTTCCTGCTGGGTCATCTGGGTAATGTTGCCCAGCGGCATGATCTGGCTGGCCACGGCCTGCGCTTGAATGCGCGCCGCCTGCTGCTGGATCTGTGCCGGTGTGTCGAACATCACCCCAGCCGGTGCGGTGCTGAACAGCGGGCTGGTGGGCTTGGCCGAGTGGCACACGGTGCAGCGTTGCTCGATCACGTGGTGCACCTGACCGAAGTCCGTGGTGGCCTGGGCTGGTGCCGGTTCAGCGGCGGGTGCGGCAGGCGCGGCGGGTTTCAAGCCACCGCCCAAGGCGGTTTCCGGCAGCGGCTGATACTCAATCGCCGCCGGTGCCTTGGCAATCGGTTCAGCCGGCTTGGGCCCGGTCACGTAGGCCAGGCTGATCATTGCCAACGCGCCCACCGGCAAGGTCCACGCATACTTCTGGCTGTCATGCCGGGTGTTGAAGTAATGGCGCACCAACACTGCTGCCACCGCGATCCCGGCCAGGATCAGCCAGTTGTATTGGCTGCCATAGGTGCTCGGGAAGTGGTTGCTGATCATGATGAACAGCACCGGCAAGGTGAAGTAGTTGTTATGCCGTGAGCGCAGCAAACCCTTGGCCGGCAGCGCCGGGTCCGGTGTGCGGTTCTCGGCGATGGCCGCCACCAGCGCACGCTGGGCGGGCATGATGATGCGGAACACGTTACCGACCATGATCGTGCCGATCACCGCGCCCACATGCAGGTAGGCGCCACGGCCGCTGAACACCTTGCTGAAGCCGTAGGCCGCCGCAATCAACAGCACAAACAGGATCAAGCCGAGCAGGGCAGGGCGTTTGCCCAGGGCCGAATCGCACAGGAAGGAGTAGATAAACCAGCCGGCGAACAGTGAACCGATGCCCAGCAATACGCCTTCGGTGCCGCTGAGGCTGCTGCCGGGGGCGAGCAAGTACAGCGTCGGGTTGAGGTAGAACACCACGCACAGCAGCGCGACGCCTGACATCCAGGTGAAATAGGCTTCCCATTTGAACCAGTGCAGGTTGTCCGGCATGGTCGGCGGGGCCAGTTTGTATTTTTCCAGGTGGTAGATACCGCCACCGTGGATCGCCCACAAGTCACCGGCCAGGCCGTTCTTGGGGTTGACGCGATTAAGGTTGTTTTCCAGCCAGACGAAGTAGAAAGAAGCGCCGATCCAGGCGACGCCAGTGATCATGTGAACCCAGCGCACGCTCAGGTTCAGCCATTCCAACAGATGTGCTTCCACAGTCTTTACCTCTCGCCTGTCACCCTTGTTGTCGGGTGATCAGACCTTCTCTTATTGGTGGGGGGCGAGGATCAAACGCTCATCCTCTTTGAAAAAATGCTCATCGCAGTTATTGCCTGTGCCACTGCGATCAACCACCAGGAAGTCATCCCGCTTTTCGATCGTCAGCACCGGGTGGTGCCAGACGCCGCGATGGTAATTAATGCCCTGCCTGCCGTTGGTGACGAAGGCGCGGACCAAGCCCGATACAGGTTCATCGCCAAGTGGCGCGACCACGATCAGAAAGGGGTTGCCGAGCAGCGGAATGAAAGCCTGGCTGCCCAGCGGGTGTCTCTCCAGCATGCACACGGTCAGCGGCATGTCCTGCGCGTCGGCGCGGAAGATGCTGATGATGGCGTGGTCTTCCGGCTTCGCGGTGTCGACCGTGGCCAGTTTGTGAAAGCGCATGGTCGACCCGTTGTTGATCATGAAGTGATCGCTGCCATCGGTTTCGATAACGTCTCCGAAAGGGGCGAAGGCTTCTTTGGTCAGGGGTTCGATCATCAGTGTGCGCATGGCTGTCTTCTTATCTTGTCTATAGATCGTTCCCACGCTCTGCGTGGGAACGCTGCCCTGGACGCTCTGCGTCCGCTGTGTGACGCGGAGCGTCACGGGATGCGTCCCCACGCAGAGCGTGGGGACGATCGGGTGTTATTTCGAGACTTTGCCCAGGACACGCAGGCGACTCACACCACCATCCGGGAACACATTCAGGCGGATGTGGGTAATCGGCCCCAGCGCCTTGATCTGCTCGGCGAAGGTGTGTTCGGCGTGCATTTCCAGCTTCTGCGCCGGCAGCAGTTCGCGCCAGAACAGCGACTGGGTTTCGATCTGGCTGTCGGTGCCGCCTTTCACGAAAGCGCCCTGGATCGAGCAGGTATCCGGGTAGTTGCCCTTGAAGTGCAGGGTGTCGACCACGATTTTCTCGATCTCGCCCGGGTGGCCCAGGGCGACGATCACCCAGTCATTGCCTGGCGTGCGACGACGTGCGGTTTCCCAGCCATCGCCCATGTTGATGCCGCGGCCCGGGTTGAGGATGTTGCTCATGCGGCCGAAGTGTTCATCGGAGCAGGCCAGGGCACGGCCGCCATTGAGCGCGGCAGCCAGGTCGACCTGTTCGTTGTCGCCCACCGAAGACCAGTCGCGGAACGGCACGCCGTACACACGCAGACGGGCCACGCCGCCATCCGGGTAGATGTTGAAGCGCAGGTGGCTGAACGCCTGGTCGTTGTTGATCTCATGGTAGTGGTGGCTGTTGCCTTGCAGCTCGACGGCTGACAGCACTTCCACCCACTGAGTGTTGGCATCCGGCTCGCCCGAGGCCAGGAAGCAGGCTTCCAGGGAAGCCGACGGCGGGAAGTTGCCGGTGAAGAATGAAGTGTCGATGTCCACGCCCTTGATCGAACCCGGCACGCCCAGGCGGATCACCGCGCTGTCGTAGCCTTCGAAGCGCTTGCGGCGTGACTCCCAGCCGTCCATCCACTTGCCGTTGTCATCGAAAACGCCCTCCTTCCACACGGCCGGGGTCGGCTGGAACAGGCGGTTGGCGTCAGCGAACCAGTCATCGGTCACCGAGATGATCTTGGTGCCCAGGCGGGCGTCGGCCAGGTTGACGAACTTTTCGAAAGGTACGGCGTAAGCTTTCATTCTTCTTGTCTGCCTTAGATAGAGTGGCTGGGGATGGACTGCTAGAGGGTCAGTAAACGGAACAACGCGATCTTGTTGATCTCGTCCAGCGCGCACTTGAACTCGGTGTCTGCCGAATTGTGGATGCGCGTTTCGAACGCGGCGAGGATCTGATGCCGGTTGCTGCCTTTTACCGCCATGATGAAGGGAAACTTGAACTTGGCTTTGTAGGCCTCGTTCAGCTCGGTGAAGCGAGAAAACTCTTCGGCCGTGCATTGGTGAATACCCGCGCCCGCTTGTTCATCGGTGCTGGCTTGGGTCAGTTGGCCCTGGACGGCAGCTTTTCCGGCCAGGTCCGGGTGAGCATTGATCAGCGCCAGTTGCGCGGCGTGATCAGCACTCAACAGGATATCGCTCATGCGCTGGTGCAGGGTTTCGATCTGGTCGATCGACGCGTCCTGGCCCAGGTCGAAGGCCTTTTCGGCCACCCATGGCGAGTGTTCGTAGATATCGGCAAAGGCCTGGACGAAGGCGTCGCGGCTCAAGGTCGAAGGTTTCAGGGTCTGGAACGCAGTCATTTCGCCGCTCCCGGGAAAGGGTGGGTTTGGTGCCAGTGACGGGCGATGTCCACGCGGCGGGTGAACCACACCTGGTCATGGCCTTTGACGTATTCAATGAAGCGCTTGAGCGAGGCCAGGCGTGCCGGGCGGCCGATCAGGCGGCAATGCAGGCCGATGGACAGCATCTTTGGCGCTTCGGCACCTTCGGCATACAGCACGTCGAAGGCGTCCTTGAGGTATTCGAAAAAGTCGTCGCCCTTGTTGAAGCCCTGCACCTGGGTGAAGCGCATGTCGTTGGTGTCCAGGGTATAGGGGATCACCAGGTGCGGCTTGCCGTTGGGGGTGTTGGGTTCCCAGTAGGGCAGGTCGTCGTCGTAGGTGTCGCAGTCGTACAGAAAGCCACCTTCCTCCATCACCAGGCGACGGGTGTTGGGGCCGGTGCGGCCGGTGTACCAGCCCAGTGGGCGTTCACCGGTGAGTTCGGTGAGGATGCGGATGGCTTCGAGCATGTGCTCGCGCTCCTGAGCCTCGTCCATGTACTGGTAGTCGATCCAGCGGTAGCCGTGGCTGCAAATCTCGTGGCCGGCGGCGACCATGGCGCGGATCACGTCCGGATGCCGCTGGGCGGCCATGGCCACGGCGAAGATGGTCAGCGGGATGTCGAACTCTTTGAACAACTTGAGGATGCGCCACACACCGGCACGGCTGCCGTACTCATACAGCGACTCCATGCTCATGTTGCGCTCGCCTTGCAGCGGTTGGGCCGAGACCATTTCCGAAAGGAAGGCTTCGGACTCTTTGTCGCCATGCAGGATATTGCGCTCGCCGCCTTCTTCGTAGTTGAGTACGAACGACAGCGCAATGCGTGCCTTGCCCGGCCAGTGGGGGTGAGGAGGGTTACTGCCGTAACCGATCAGGTCGCGTGGGTAGTCAGCGCTCACTGCAGTCTTCCTTCTTGTTCGTGGTAGCAGGTGTGTGTGGCGTCCGGGCAGTGGAATGACTGAGTGGCGTCACAGCGATGAGTGATTGTATACAACTTATCGCGAACTTTGTAAGCCTGCATTTCTGCATTTTTTCTGAACGGGCTCTCTACGGGTCTCTGCAAGAAACTTGCCTGAATGGTCAGATTAAAATGAAAAAGCCCACTGTAGGAGCGAGCTTGCTCGCGAAAAACCCGAGCGCGCCACTTTTCATCCTGGAAGCCCGCGTCATCGTTGACGTTTTTCGCGAGCAAGCTCGCTCCTACAGGGGATTGGAAGGCTGTGGAATTTATTGTGTACAATTTTTATAAAAAGTGTCTTAATCAGTCATCGCCGGCTTTTTCAACGCTCTGAAAAGGTGCGGGTTTCTCAATCACTGACTTCCGGAGGCGCATAGAAGCCATGGGACGTTTGACCACACACGTTTTGGACGCTGCACACGGCTGCCCTGGCAGCGCAATCAAGGTTGAGCTCTACCGTGTCGAAGGCACGCAGCTTGAGCTCGTCGCTACCGCCACTACCAACGGAGACGGTCGTTGCGACGCGCCGCTGCTGCAAGGCGACGACTACCGCAGCGGCGTGTACCAACT
This sequence comes from Pseudomonas sp. KT_2_4, assembly GCF_041410225.1. Taxonomy (NCBI): domain Bacteria; kingdom Pseudomonadati; phylum Pseudomonadota; class Gammaproteobacteria; order Pseudomonadales; family Pseudomonadaceae; genus Pseudomonas; species Pseudomonas sp. KT_2_4. The sequence continues at coordinate 1,926,137 of NZ_CP166962.1, read as the reverse complement.
GCAGTTCAGCGCCGGTGATTACTACCGTGCCCGCGGTGTGCAATTGCCTGAACCTGCCTTCCTCGACGTGGTGGTGTTGCGCTTTGGTATCAGTGCCGAGCAAGACCACTACCACGTGCCTCTGCTGATTTCGCCTTACAGCTACTCCACTTATCGCGGTAGCTGAGTCGTCACCTCGCTTCACACCCCCAAATGCTCTTCGTTGGTTTCGCCCGCGCACACTGCGGGCTTTTTTTCGCTCAACTATCTAGCCCCTCTTGCTCATTGATGGGCCCTAGGCTGGTTTTTCCTCAGTGCATAGAGAAGAAAACACCATGACCTTGCCCCCTGATCAGCTCGGCGTTACAGCGCCCTCCAGTGACCCTGACGACACCCTTGAGGAGGACGCGCCGCCCTTTTTCGTCGATGCCGATTTACAGGCCCTACGCACTCCGTTGCGAGAACGGATCAACGCCTATCCCCATCCCAGCCGCCTGATCAATCAGATCGGGCTGGCCGACGCGAGATGCCGCGAGTCGACACGGGCGCTCACACGCCTGATAGGGCGCTCACCCAGGATCTTGAAGGTGATCCGCGCCCAGTTGCAGAAGGCGTTCGAGATTGACCCGGACAGTCTGCTCTTCACCGAACCCATGCCTCCGCGTTTACCGCAGAAAGTCGACACCTTGACTGATCGTGCGTTGTTGCTGCTGGTCCGCCCTTCGGTGCCTTTCAATATCAATCAATACACCCTCCTCAGCGTCAAGGGCGCGCCTGACCGTCGGTTGCCCTATACACCGCTGGAAGCGTTGCGGCGGGTTATCGCGTTGGGGCTGTTTGAGCGGTTGGGTCGCGCAGCCAATGAATATTGGGACGCGCTGGAGTACGGCTCCTGGCTCACACGCCGGGAGCGTTGGATCGAGCTGCACCAGGCGCTTTTTGCTGACCGGGCCTTTATTGCCAGGCAACTGAACGAGCTATCACGGGCTGGATTGGCCATGGTTCAGGCCGTGATCGATGCACCAACCGCTGAAGCACGTCTGCGTGCGGGCGGACAGTGGGCCGATGTGCGAGTAGGCCCGTTGATGTGGCCGGGTAACCCTGCGGTGGCTATTGCGGGCGCGTTGCATTTCTATCGTGAGGGCGATCCCGATGATGTGCCTCATGTTGTCTATTTACCGGGTGTGGCTCGCAATTTTTACGAGTACCCGTCTTTCGTCGCCCTGGCGTGCGGCGTGCAGGCGCTGGGCAGGACTCGTCTACACGAGCTCTGGCAATGTTTGCCATTAAGTCGTCGCTCTGTGTTGCTTCCACCTGCAACGTTCTCCTCGGTATCCACTGTCTCTCGAGGCGTGGAGCTTATGGAGGATGCGCTGGCGTCAAGCGCGCAGGCGTTGTTGGAAGGGCAATGGGCCAATGAATTGGCGTGTACGGTAAAAAGCAACCACGCACATGTGTTTGCCGCCGGAACGTCACAGCCTCTGGAGTCAGCAGTTGTTCTCGCACGAGTGGAGCGTAACCGGCAGCAGTTGATTGGCGGGGCCCGACTTGGCCCGCTTCGAGAGCAGTTGCTCAAATGGGACCAGCAACGACGACACGCCGAAATAATCTTTGGCAGCACTGCGCCAGGCTTGGCCGAATACACCGTAGAACACCGGATCAAACGCTACGAAAAAGGGCTGGTTGCGTTGCTCGATCCCGATGATTTGAGTAACGATACGCCCGCATACCAGGCATTTGTATCGCTGGTATCCCAGCTCAACGCCCATGCCCAAACGATGGACAGGTGGGTGCAGGATGCCCAGCAACGGCTGTTCGAGGTGGCATTTTGGGCTGAGCGCCCTGGTGGAAAGGGTACGCTCAGGCGCGGCACGTTGTTTCTTGACGCCCAGACTGAGGCGCTACGCTGTGAGGTGCAATTGCAGCATCGACTCAAGTTGATAAGCACCGCGCATCGGGACCTGATCATCGAAGTGCTCGATCAGCCTTTGCCGTCAAAACGTCCAGACAGTCAAACCCGAGTGCTGTCAATTGCGATTGGCAATGACCCTGATGCCTTCTATCCGCTCCATAACATGTGGGTGGTGACTACGGCGGCGGCGGTACGGGTGCCGCGGCGCCAGCATGCGGTAGTCCTGTGCGGTTTCGGAGCGGAAGGTGGGGTGCAGGGGTTTTCCGGACTGGACGCCCTGACCCGAAGTATCAAAGCCAGCCTTGATAGTTGGGATCGCAGCGCGCTGTGGGACTATGTCGAGCACGACAAGCGTAACGACTTGCGCTCACACTCGGCGCGTGGAACGCTGGCTGTGCGCTACGTACCGATTAATGGCAAGCCCGCCCTGGCTGCGATCAAGACATTGCTTGGGTGTTATCAGCGCCTGCACAACAGCACAGAAGACATCACGCGCATATTCAACGGCGTGAAAGATGCGCAAATAAGTCGCGCCTTGCTGCTGGCAGAACTGCAAGAGCAGCTCAAGGCACCTGTCAGTGACGCCCAGAGCCGCGCCCAGGCCAATGTCGAGTTGTTGCGCAAAACCGCACTGCAAGCGAAGAAACTGCCAGCTTGGCTGGAGCACGCATCCCGTTACCAGCGTAAGAAGTTCAGGCGATCGCAGCGCTTTTACCTGAGCAGTACTTTTGCATTCAAGACAAGGCTTGAAGACCAGTTGCCCGGTCTGGAAACCTTCGCTCGCCGTGCCCTGATCGATCGCTTGCGGTTGGACGGCATACCTGCGCAGTTTGATATCGACCAGCCCTTCATTGATATGCCCGATGATGTTCAAGGCAGTTATTGTGGATGGACAAGCGGTTGTGCCATTGGCGACCGCGCCATAAAACTTACCCCGACCCTGAAGCGCACCACCTACAGCCTGTTACAACTGGCGCAGCATAACCTGGACCCACTGGCGCCCTGGACGCAGTGGCGACTCAATCGCGCCCGCTATTTGCAACCTGAATGGAAAAATCAACTGAATGCCGCTTACTTGATCCGTACGATTTCCTCGCTGGATGTCGGCGGTCAGTACGACGCGTTGATCAACCAGGTTTTTTACCCGCCTGGCGATACCCTCCACACGCTCAGCAAAGGGCGCATTCCCGAGTTACTGAACCGGACGTTGCTTGCCGGCACTGAGCAACATCTGTTGTTGGCCACGCAACAAGGCTTGACGGCAACCGCGCAAAGTATCTTCACCACGGCGATGGCCGCACGAACGCCGCAAGACTTGTTGAAAAACCAACATGAGCTGCAACTGCATGTGCTTCATTTAGTGGGCCACACGATGCAGCATGACCGATATATCGCGGGCTTGGTGATCGTGCGAGACCTGCGGTCGGGGCATTGCGTGATCTATTGGCCGAATGCTTCGCCCGCGTTGGTTCTCACCGAGTACTGCAGTTTGCAACAAGCCCAGGATGCATTGAACCGCCTTGGCGCACGGCCTGAAAACACCCAGATGCTGGCGAGGCAGATCGCACCCGGCTGGGCATTTCAGGCAATTACCCATCACCCGGTCAGGGTCGATAGGCTCGGTGCTGCCGTCAGTTACCTGGACGCTATACCTGCGTTTGCCATGGTCAAAGGGATATGGCAAGCGGTTGAGTTTGTTCGCTCCTTCGGTATCAAGCACTTGGAGCCGACGGTGCTGCCGGATGAGGTTGAGCAGGTAATCCTTGAGCAGATTGCCAGTGAACCTGAGGCTTGGCTGGCAATTGTCCCCACGTCCCACAGTGATGCCCAGGCATTGCTTTACGACGCCCCGGTGCTGGAGTTGAAACGTCAGACCCAGGCAGCCAGCCATTCCGGCAAAGCGCTGGATGAGTATCGCACCCGTCGGCTGGGCGAGCAGGGCGAGACACGCAGGCGCCGGTTGATCGCTTTTTTCTCTCCGTTATTCGGGATGTTCAATGATGCCTACGAGTTGCTGCTTGTGGCGCGGCGCTTTCATCGCTATGGGGACCCTCATGATGCCGTTGACGTGGGTTTTATGAGTGCGTTTATGGCGGCTGACCTGCTGACAAACTTTATACCGGGGCCCAAGGGGCGCGGCAGTGCTGTGGCCAAGGTGACGCGTCCTGCGCCGAGGGCTTTACTGGCACGCATACACCGCATGCGCATGGCCGTGCGCGATAGCCTTGCGCGCGTGAAGGTGCCCGTTGTAACTCAGCTCAAGGTGTTCGACCGGTTCAAAATCAAGGCGATTGCTGACGACGCCGTGGCGCTGAAAGGCCCGGGCAAAAAGGGAATCCATGTCAAAAAGGGTGAGCTGTTTCTGACAGACGATACGCACCATTACCCGATTTACCAGCGCGAAAACGAACAGGTATTTCGACTCAAAAATACCCGGCAGCCGGGCGAAGACGAGTTGATCTTGCACATCGATCAGCCCGGTGAACGCTTGTTGGGCTCGGGCGACCCTCAACCGGGGCCCAGCTCGGGGGTGCTCAACCCCTGGCGCGTAGAAGTAGAGGCGCTACGGGATTGGTTCCCACCGACTGTGCGTTCTGCTACACAAAGCACCATTGTCCAGTCCTCAACGGTCGCCACCCACTGGTTCGATTGGCGTATCCGAGCCCAGGCCATTGAGCTGTCGGACTCATCGATACCTGGCGTTTTACGTGTGCAATCGACTCCTCAAGGAGCCTTCTACAATGCCATCTATATCGGCGCGAGGTATGACACACCGAGCGCTGGATCGGGAATCGGATATTACAGGCTACTGGACACGGGGGATCAGGCGCCATTGACCGACATTGCGTTTATTACCAGGGATACGCAGCAGGTTTCATTGGCTCGCACTGATATTGAGCGCTGGACAAGTACGGCAATCAACGATCAGCCCATTCCGGTATCACGCACTTCGGCGGGCGAGTGGCAGCTGCATGCGCCGCTGTTCGACAGGCCACTGGAGCGCTATGTGGGCAGTGCTTTTCCCACCCTCACAAATACAAGCCAAGCGCTGGCAGTCGCCAGGCTGATTGAGTTATCGGGGCCGCCACAACTGGCAACGGCCAGTCATTTACTGAATATTCGCGCCACGCTCGACAAGTGGTTGCTTGCTGTAAATGGCCGTGTTGGCCAGACGGATGATTTGCTACAGATGTTGCGGCCCAATGAGCGGCGCAAAGAAATGGTGTACATCGGTTACGATGGCAAGGCGCCAGGCTTCACGCGTGTTGACTTCACGCCGCCTCACCCGTTGGATCCGCGCCTTCAATTTGGTGTCACACCGGTCAGGACGCAGCGGCTCGAGGCAGAGCGCTCTGCCGTCAGAACCGTGCTGGAGCAGCAGGGCTTCGCCGTCCAGGATTTGTCTTTGCGGCGGCAGGGGACAACCGCTGGAGAATTCAGCCACGAATCAGTTGTGACGCATCGCCATTCGAACAAAATTTACTATGTCGCCTATCAATGGCTTGAGACGGGGCGAATGACATTGAGAACCAAGCTGACGGACAAGTGGATTCGGTTCGCAATTAAATTACACCCCGACTCTCTTCTATTGAAAGCGGTCGACAGCGCGCTGCAAGAACAGCGCTTGGTGCGGATCGTGGCGGGTATCCAATGGGCGACGAAGGGCAATCTGAACCCCAGCGTCTACTTCGTCAAATTGGCCCCCTAGCGTTGATGAGTGCCGCTGCTGCGGCGCCACCAAACAGTGCGGCACTGATCCGATTGAACCAGCTCTGGCCCGAGCCGCTGCGTAAATAGCGCGCAGCGCCATGGGCGCCCAAGCCGTAAGCCAACTTGCACAGCAGATCAAGCAGCGTCCAGGTGACGATCATGACCAGCAACTGCGGCAGGAACGGTTGCTGGCTGCTGAGAAATTGTGGCAGGAAGGCAGCGAAAAACAGGATGTCCTTGGGGTTGCTTGCGCCCAGTACAAAAGCCCGGCCAAACAATGCACGAAAGCGTGGTACTGGCGCAGCGTGCGGAACTTCAGCGCCTGCATTGGGCAGGCGCGATTGCTGCCAGCTCTGCCACGCCAGGTAGAACAGGTAGAGTGCGCCGACAATTTTGAGCGCGCTGAACAGTTGTTCGGACGCTAGCAGCAGCGCGCCCAGGCCCAGGGCCGAGGCGCTCAACAGGCAGATCGAGGCAAACACACCACCGAGAAACGCCGGGTACGAGCGGCGCAGGCCATAGTTAAGGCTGTTGCTGATCATCAGCAATGAGAGCGGGCCGGGGATCAGGATCACCACCAGCGCAGCGCCGCTGAACAACAGCCAGGTTTCCAAGGTCATTTACATTCCTCCCTTTCATGCAAAAGCCTCACCCGAAGGTGAGGCGGTTTTTCAGCCCTTCCTGAACTACAGAAAGATGAACTTGGCGATAAAGATCGCGCACAGCACCCAAAGGCTGATGGAAATCTCGCGGTGCTTGCCGGTGCCGGCTTTCAACGCCACGTAAGTGATAAAACCCAGGGCGATTCCGTCGGCGACCGAAAACGTCAACGGCATCATGATCGCGGTGACGATTGCAGGAATGCTGTCGGTGGCTTCATCCCAGTTGATATGGGCCATGCTCGCCATCATCAGCATCGCAACGTAAATCAACGCGCCCGCGGTGGCGTAGGCGGGAATCATGCCGGCCAGCGGCGCAAAAAACATCGCCGCCACGAACAATATGCCCACGGTCACCGCGGTCAAACCCGTACGGCCGCCAGCAGCCACACCGGCGGCACTTTCTACATAGCTGGTCACCGGCGGTACACCGACCATGGCGCCGAACACGCTGGACGCACTGTCAGCCTTCAAGGCGCGAGACAGGTTGTCGATCTTGCCATCGGCATTCACAAGTCCTGCGCGTTGCGCAACGCCCATCAGTGTACCGGCAGTGTCGAACATGTGTACAAAAAGAAAGGCAAATACCACGCTTATCATGCTCACATTGAACACACCCATCACGTCCATGGCCATCCAGGTCGGTGCCAGGCTCGGTGGGGTGGCGAGAATGCCGTTGTAGTGCACCAGGCCCAGGCCCCAGCCGGCCAGGGTCACGGCGATGATGCTGATGAGAATTGCGCCGAATACGCGGTGATAACTGAGGATAGCAATCAGCAGGAAGCACACCGCCGCCAGCAACGGCGCGGGCTCATGCAGGGAGCCGAGCTTGATCAGCGTAGCCGGGCTGTCGACAATGATGCCGGCGGTTTTCAGGCCGATCACCCCCAGGAACAAACCCACGCCGGCGCCCATGGCATGGCGCAGGCTGACCGGAATACTGTTGAGCAGCCATTCGCGGATGCGCGACAGCGTCAGGATCATGAACAGCACGCCGGAAATAAACACCGCGCCGAGGGCGGTTTCCCAGGTGTAACCCATGGTGCCGACCACGGTGTAGGTGAAAAACGCGTTCAAGCCCATGCCCGGCGCCAGGCCCACTGGCCAGTTGGCGTACAGGCCCATCAGCAGGCAACCCAGCGCCGCGGCGATGCAGGTGGCGACGAAAGCCGCGCCGTGGTCGATACCGGCATCGGCCATGATATTGGGGTTGACGAAAATGATGTAGGCCATGGTGATAAAGGTGGTGAGGCCGGCGATCAGCTCGGTCTTCACTGTGGTGCCATGCAAGCGCAGTTTGAACAGGCGTTCCAGCCAACCGCCTCGGGGCGCGGCCAGGTCCAACGTAGGGGCTTCGGTTTTACGGCTATCCACAGCGAGTACTCCTCAATCGTTTTATTGTTATGTCCAGCGCCGGTCACATGAGTGGGCGACAGCGCTTTGAGGTACCGGCGGGTTTGTTGACCAAAAGGTCAGGAACTCGCACGAAGCGAATTATGCTTTTGTATACAAATAAAGCAAATAATGTTTTCGATTATCTCGGCGAAAAGGGATGAAAGGCCCAGGCCAAGGGATTTATTCTGCGCAACGCCTTGAAACAAGCCTTCGATACCCGCACCTTGTGGGCGCAAGCATTCGGTCAGCGCGGCGAAAAGGGGAGCCCCATGTACAAGGTTTATGGCGATTACAAGTCGGGCAATTGCTACAAGGTCAAATTGATGCTCAATCTGTTGGGCATCCCGTATGAATGGATCGATATCGATATCCTCAAAGGCGATACCCAGACCCCTGAGTTCCTGGCCAAGAACCCCAATGGCAAGGTCCCGGTATTGGAGCTTGAAGACGGCACCTGCCTGTGGGAGTCCAATGCGATTCTCAACTTCCTCGCCGATGGCAGTGAATTCCTGCCGACCGAACCGCGCCTGCGTACCCAGGTATTGCAGTGGCAGTTTTTCGAGCAGTACAGCCATGAGCCTTACATTGCGGTGGCGCGGTTTATTCAGTTCTACCTGAACATGCCCGAGGATCGGCTGGAAGAATACAAGACCACCCACAAAGGCGGTTACAAGGCCTTGAGAGTGATGGAGCGTCAGCTTCAAGCCACGCCTTATTTAGTGGGCGAGCAGTTTTCCATTGCCGATATTGCGTTGTATGCCTACACCCATGTGGCCCATGAAGGCGGCTTTGACCTAGCGCCGTATCCGGCGGTGCAGGCGTGGTTGCAGCGCGTGGCCAGTCATCCCAAGTACGTGGCGATGCTCGACTGACTCCCTCGGTCCAATGTGGGAGCTGGCTTGCCTGCGAGAGCGTCACCCTGGCGCCCCGGCTAAACCGAGGTGTCTGCATCGCAGGCAAGCCAGCTCCCACATTTAGCGCGGCGGCGTGTCAGGCAGTGCTTTGTTGAGCAGTTCAAAGCAGCGCTGCGCCGCCGGGCTCAAGCCCATCCCGCTACGGCTGATCAACCCGATCTCTCGATTCACCCCGGGATGATCGATGCTGATCCGCTTCAAACCTTCCAGGCTATCGGCCGCTGACTCCGGCAACACACTGATGCCCAGGCCCTGGCGCACCAAGGCCAATACGGTCGACATGTAGTTGGCCTCCATGCCGGCGTTCAGCGTCAGCCGTGTCTCATCGAACAGCGTGTCCACTTGCTCGCGCACACTGCTGTCGCGGCCGGTCAGGATGATCGGCTGGTCCGCCAATTGTTCCAGAGTCAGTTGGCGATGGCGGGCGAGCGCATGGCCCGATGGCACAAATGCGCACAGCCGATCATTGAGCACCGGCACGAAGTCCAGCCCGTGGCTCAGGCGGGCGCGCACGCCGATGCCGAAATCCACTTCGCCGTTGCGAACCTTTGCATGAATGCGCTGGGCCACCAGGTCATGCAGGCGCACTTCGATGCCGGCGAAGCGTTGGCGAAACAGGCGCAAGGCCGGGGGCAGAGCGCCTGCGCAGACTGAGGGCAGGGCGGCAATGGTCACCACGCCGCGGCGCAAGGCGGCGAGGTCGCGGGAGCCGGTGACGATGTTGTCCAGGTCCAGCAGCAGTTTTTCCATGGGCCCGCGCGCCTCCTGGCCCGCAGCGGTAATGCTCACGTGGCGCGGGCTGCGGTCGAGCAGGGCGACGCCGAGCCAGTCTTCCAGTTGTTGCACCTGCACGGTGAGGGCCGACGGCGACAGATGCAGTTCGTTGGCCGCCTTGGTGAAGCTGCCTGTGCGGGCAACCGCAAGGAAAGCTTGAATGTGCTGGATGCTGTTTTTCATGCGCGTCGCTTCATTTTGTTTTTCCGAACGCTGGTGGCTGAATATTGCAATTTACAAAGCCTAGCGTGATTCCAATACTCCAGGGAAAACAATAACCGGCCAACCAGGCCGCCCTGGAGTAACCCATGCTCGCAACCCTGGGTGTCATCACCATCCTGTGCCTGCTCGCTGCCGTCATGAGCAAGCGCCTCTCGCCGCTGGTGGCCTTGATCGCCTTGCCGATCATTGCCGCGCTGATCGGTGGATTTGGCCTGCAAACCAGCGCCTTCATCATTACCGGTATCAAGAACGTCGCCCCTGTGGTGGGCATGTTTGTGTTCGCGATCCTGTTTTTCGGGATCATGACCGACGCGGGCATGCTCGATCCCATCATTGATCGCATCCTGCGCACGGTCGGGACGCGTCCTACACGAATTGTGGTGGGTACTGCGACCCTGGCGTTGCTGGTACACCTGGACGGCTCTGGCGCTGTGACTTTCTTGGTGACGGTGCCGGCGATGCTGCCGCTGTATACGCGCCTCGGCATTGATAAACGCATCCTCGCCTGCGTATGTGCGATGGCCGCCGGGGTCAACTTCCTGCCCTGGACCGGCCCGGTGCTGCGTTCGTCGGCGGCCTTGCATGTGCCGGTGGCCGACCTGTTCCAACCATTGATCCCGGTTCAGATCGTCGGGCTGATCTTTGTCTTCGCCTGCGCCTGGTGGCTGGGCCATCGCGAAGAAAAGCGCCTCGGCCTGGGCGCCGGTTCCAGCGTGGAGGCGGTGCCGCAACGAGTGCTCAGCGATGACGACATCACGCTGCGTCGTCCACGGTTGTTCTGGGTCAACCTGATGCTGACCGTGCTGGTGATGGTGGTGATGATCGCCGGCTGGGTGGACCCGGTGGTAATGTTCATGCTCGGCACCGTGGTTGCGTTGTGCATCAACTATCCCAACGTGGACGCCCAGCGTGCGCGCATCGACGCCCATGCGAAAACCGCCCTGACCATGGCCAGTATCCTGCTCGCCGCCGGGGTATTTACCGGCATCATGCAAGGCACCGGCATGCTCAAGGCCATCGCCGAAGTGGCGGTGGCGCAGATCCCGGCGGGCCACGGCAAGTTGATCCCGGCCGTCGTGGGCTTCTTGTCCATGCCCCTGAGCATGTTGTTTGACCCCGATTCCTACTATTTCGGCGTGATGCCGGTGATCGCCGAAGTCGGCAAGGCCCTGGGCGTCGACCCGCTTCAGGTGGCCCAGGCTTCGCTGCTGGGCGTGCACACCACCGGCTTCCCGGTCAGCCCGCTGACGCCTGCGACCTTCCTGCTGGTGGGCCTGTGCAAGATCGAGTTGGCCGATCACCAGCGCTTCACCATTCCTTTCCTGTTTGCCGCCTCGGTGTTGATGACCTTGACGGCGTTGCTCCTGGGAGTGATTTGAGATGAACACCTTGCGCATCGGCTCCGGCGCCGGCTACTCCGGCGACCGTATAGAACCTGCGGTGGAACTGGCCGAACACGGCGACCTGGATTACCTGGTCTTCGAATGCCTGGCCGAACGCACCATCGCCCTGGCGCAACAGGCGCGCATCAGCGACCCGCAGGGCGGTTATGACCCGCTGCTGGCTGAGCGCATGCGCCGTGTCTTGCCCTTTGTGGCGCAGCGGGCGGGGCGTCGACGCCTGCGGGTGATCACCAACATGGGGGCGGCAAACCCGTTGGCGGCGGCCGGGGAAGTGCGGCGCATTGCCGGCGAGCTGGGCCTGGGCCTCAAGGTTGTGGCGGTGGTCGGGGATGACGTGCTGCATACCTTGTCTGCCGAGCAGTTGCTGGATAATGGCCAGACCGTAGGCGCATTGGGCGAGCGGCTGATTTCCGCGAATGCCTACTTGGGTGTGGAGGGCATTCTTAACGCGTTGCACGCCGACGCCGATGTGGTGATCACCGGGCGCGTGGCCGACCCTTCGCTGTTCCTGGCGCCGCAGATGTTCGAGTTCGGCTGGGCCTTCGATGATTGGCCGCGACTGGGCCGGGGCACGTTGGTGGGGCATTTGCTCGAGTGCGCGGGGCAGGTCAGTGGCGGTTATTTCGTCGATCCAGGCTTCAAGGATGTGGAGGATCTGGCGCGCCTGGGCTTTCCCCTGGCCGAGGTCGACGCCGACGGCAATGCAGTGATCACCAAGGTGGCAGGCTCCGGTGGGCGGGTCAGCCGCGCGACCTGCGCCGAACAACTGATTTATGAAGTTCACGACCCGGCAGCCTACTTGACCCCGGATGTGACGGCCGACTTTTCCCAGGTCGGGTTTGTCGAGGAGGGCGTGGACCGGGTGCGTGCCCAAGGAGCCAGCGGGCGTGCCCGGCCTGAACAGCTGAAGGTCAGCGTCGGTTATCTGGACGGTTGGATTGGTGAAGGGCAGATGTCTTACGGCGGTCCCGGTGCTGTCGCACGGGCTGAGTTGGCGCGGGAAGTGGTGCTCAAACGTCTGGCGTTGATCGGCGTCAACATGCAGGACCTGCGCGCCGAGTTGATCGGCATGGACTCATTGCACGGCCTGCGCAGCAGCGTCGAGCCTTGGGAAGTGCGCCTTCGGGTCGCTGCCCGGTGTGACGAGCGCGGCGACGCCGTGCGGATCGGCAATGAAGTGGAGACCCTCTACACCAACGGCCCGGCCGGCGGCGGTGGGGCGAGCAAGAGCGTGCGTCAGGTGGTGGCGGTGGCGTCGTTGCTGTTGTCCCGTGAAGCGGTCAAACCGAGGATTGAAGAATGAAACTGCACAGGCTGGCCCATTCCCGCACCGGGGATAAGGGCGACACGTCGAACATCTCGATCATTGCCTATCGCGCCGAGGATTATCCGTTGCTGTGTGAACAGCTGACGGCTGAGCGCGTGGCCGAGTTCTTTGCCGATTTACGCGATCCCGATGCGGCACCGGTTCAGCGTCATGAGTTGCCGAACGTGCAGGCGCTGAACTTCGTCCTGCCGGGAATCCTGCGCGGCGGCGTAACCCGCTCGCTGGCCCTGGACGCCCACGGCAAGTGCCTGGGTTCGGCATTGCTGGATCTCGACCTGACAATACCGACTTAATAGCACCGCAGCGCAAATGTGGGAGCTGGCTTGCCTGCGATGCGGGCACCGCGGTGCAGCAGATGTACGGCGGTGATGCAATCGCAGGCAAGCCAGCTCCCACATTGACCGCCGTGGGCTTCAGATCGCAGCGAAGCGCTTGTCCAGGTAGTCAATGATGACCTTGGAGTCATACATCCAGGTGGTCTGGCCGTTCTCTTCGATGCGCAGGCACGGCACTTTGATCTTGCCGCCTTGCTCCAGCAGGGTCTGGCGGTCCTGCTCGTTGTTCTTCGCGTCCTTGAGCGCCACCGGCACATTCAGGCGGTGCAGGGTGCGACGGGTCTTCACGCAGAACGGGCAGGCGTGGAACTGATACAGGGTCAGGTCCTTGGCTGCAGCATTGACCTTGGCCTGTTGCTCCGCCGGGCGTTGTTTTTTACGTGGGCGGGTAAGAAAGTCGCCCGCGATGATGACGTGGCCGAGGCCCACTCGAAGTGCTTTGACGAACATGGCTGAAACCTCTTGCCCATGACTGAGGGGGCGCAGCTTACCTGATTTCTGCAGGCGAAAAAAAACCGGCGATGAACGCCGGTTTTTTCCTGCCTGGCCGGTTACTTGATCAGGCTGAGAAATTCGCTGCGGGTGGCCGCGTTCTCGCGGAACTCACCCAGCATCACCGAGGTGATCATCGACGAATTCTGTTTCTCGACACCGCGCATCATCATGCACATGTGCTTGGCCTCGATCACCACGGCCACGCCCAGGGCGCCTGTGACTTCCAACACGGCGTCGGCGATCTGGCGGCTGAGGTTTTCCTGGATCTGCAGGCGGCGCGCATACATGTCGACAATACGCGCGACCTTCGACAGGCCCAGCACTTTGCCGCTCGGGATATAGGCCACGTGGGCCTTGCCGATAAACGGCAGCAGGTGATGCTCGCACAACGAGTACAGCTCGATGTCCTTGACCAGCACCATTTCGCTGTTGTCAGAGCTGAACAAGGCACCGTTGGTGACTTCTTCGAGTGTCTGTTCATAACCGCGGCAGAGGTACTGCATTGCCTTGGCGGCACGCTTTGGCGTGTCGAGCAGGCCCTCGCGGGACACGTCCTCGCCGAGTTGGCCGAGGATCGCGGTGTAATTCTGTTCCAGGGACATGAAACTACCTGTGGGATTTTCGCAAAGCGCAAGGTTACGGTGGCGGACACATCGCTGCAAGCCTGACGATGGCACTTGTTACTCGTCGCGCCCTTCCATCATGGTGCGCTTGAGCATCACATACACCGCGCCGGCGCCGCCGTGACGAGCCTGGCAGGAGGTAAAGCCGAGCACCTGGGCATGCTGGCGCAGCCAGGTATTGACGTGGCTTTTGATCATCGGCCGCTTGCCGTCCAACCGCACCGCCTTGCCGTGGGTGACGCGCACGCAGCGGATTTCGAATTTGGTCGCTTCGGCCAGGAAGGCCCAGAGGGTTTCCCGGGCTTTTTCCACGGTCATGCCGTGCAGGTCGAGGCTGCCTTCGAACGGGATCTGGCCAGCCTTGAGCTTGCGCATCTGGCTTTCCTGCACGCCGTCGCGGGCCCACATCAGTTCATCTTCGGGGCCGACGTCGATCACGAACTGGTCAGACAGGCCATCCACGGTGGTGGCATCGGTGCGCACGGTCGCGGCCTGGCGCAGCTTGGCGATCTGCGCCCGGTCAGTCTTGGGTTTGCCGGTGTCGGCGCGGTCGTGCTTGATCGGCTTGACGCCGCGCAGCTCGTTTTTGAACAGGGAAAAATCGTCGTCTTGCATGTCAGCCTCCGCGAAGGGCGGGCAGTTTACCTAAATCGCGGCGGCCAGGGCGCAGGAAACGCTATCCAAGCGCCATCAGTCGTGCTTTTTCATCAGGTGAGAGGCGATATTCAACGACAGCGGCTGGCGCATTTTCCGACGGCTGCGACGCCATAGCCACACGCCCAACCACAGCACCAGCAAGCCGATCCCCAGCAGAAGTGCCGAGCCGCCCGGGCTGGCATTCAGTTCGCCCAGGGCGGGCGAATGCCCAAACAGGCCGGCGCCACCAGCGCCCGCCAACAACAAGCCTACTATCGCCAGCAACGCGGCCATGCACGCTACCAGGCGCAGACGCCAATTGCTCGGGCCCTTGGGGCGCAAGCGACGAGCATCAAAACCATCGGATATCTTCATTCCGACCTTTCCTCCAGGGTATCGGCCCTTCGACCGGAAGATACACAGGTTGTTCCGGGGGGAGAGGTAAATGCGCCAAATGAAAGGGCTTTGCGGATGAGCGGAGCAATAAACACGCCGCTCACCGCCAGCAGGATCAGATCAAGTCTTTGGCCAGCGCCAGGGTGGCGAAGTTGTCTGCCATGATGGCCATTTCGGTTTGCTGCACATGCTCGGCGCTCAGGATACCGCCCTTGTAGGGCAGGTCGCGGGTGGCGCAGGCGTCTTCCACCAGCGTGCAGCGAAAGCCCAGGTTCTTGGCCGCGCGCACGGTGGTGCTGACGCTGGAGTGGCTCATGAAACCGCAGACGATCAGGTCGAGGGAGCCGAGGTCTTGCAGGTGCTTTTCCAGGCCGGTGCCATGGAAGGCGCTGGGCAGCAGTTTGCCGATGATGGTTTCGTCACCCTCAGGCTCAAGGCCCGGAATGAATTCGCCGCGCTCGCCCTGGGGGTCAAACAGGCCGCCCACGGTACCCAGGTGGCGCACATGCACAATCGGGCGCCCGGCACTGCGCGCTGCGGTCACAAGCTGCTTGATGTTCTCTACCGCCGCGTCCATGCCCGAGAGGGCGAGCGGGCCGCTGAGGTATTCTTTCTGGGCGTCGATGATCACCAGGGTCGCATGATTGAGGTTGGCTGCTGCGTAACCGCGACCGCTGAGTTGAAACATCGTCTTTGGAACGGACATTCTGGGGCTCCTGTGAGTGGGGCTTTTGCGACATTGTCCACTGGCTGAGCGCTTCTGTGAATCGCTACTATCGTAAGGTACGCCGTTGCTGGCGTGCAGCCATGTCAAGAGGCAGGCCTGTTTAACACAATGCGGGCAAATTGGATGAAATCCGACGTACGGCGCCAGGTTTTTCGTACATCGTCGGTACAGGTGAAGGCTGTTAGAATCGCCAGTCGTTTTTTCCAGGAGCTTGCCCCCGTGATCACTTCCCGCCTGCGCACCTTGCGCGACCATATCCGTTGGGCTGTCAGCCGTTTCCATGGGGAAGAGCTGTTTTTTGGCCATGGCACCGACAATGCCTGGGACGAAGCCCGACAGTTGGTGCTGGGCGCCTTGCACCTGCCGTGGGAAATCGCCGACAGCTATTTGGATTGCAACCTGGAAGAAGAGGAAATCTCCCACGTGCAGCGCTTGCTGCATCGCCGTATCCATGAGCGAGTGCCGACGGCCTACCTGTTGAACGAAGCCTGGTTTTGCGGCATGTCGTTTATCGTCGATGAGCGCGTATTGATCCCGCGTTCACCCATAGGCGAGCTGATTGAAGACCGCTTCGAACCCTGGCTGGCCCAGCCGCCGGCACGCATCCTCGACCTGTGCACCGGCTCCGGTTGCATCGGCATCGCCTGTGCCTATGAGTTCCCCGAGGCCGAAGTGGTGCTGGGAGACTTGTCCTTCGAAGCCCTGGAAGTGGCGAACCAGAACATCGAGCGCCATGGCGTCGACGAGCGCGTCTACACCGTGCAGGGCGATGGTTTTGACGGGTTACCCGGCCAGCGTTTCGACCTCATCGTGTCGAACCCGCCCTACGTGGATGCCGAAGATTTCGCCGACATGCCCGATGAATACCAGCACGAACCGGAACTGGGCCTGGCCTGCGGTGAAGACGGCCTGAACCTGGTACGCCGGATGCTGGCCGAAGCGGCGGACCACCTGACCGAGAAGGGCTTGCTGATTGTCGAAGTGGGCAACAGCCAGGTGCATGTCGAGGCGCTGTACCCGGAAGTGGACTTCGCCTGGCTGGACTTCAAGCGCGGTGGGCATGGGGTGTTTATGTTGACGGCTGAGCAGTGCCGCCAACACCAGGCCGTTTTCGCTGCCCGGATATAACTGCAGAAACTCGGTCAATGTGGGAGCTGGCTTGCCTGCGATAGCGGTGGGTCAGCTTGCACTTGTGCTACTGATACATCGCTATCGCAGGCAAGCCAGCTCCCCCATTTTGATTGCATTTCAATCTATCAGCGGTGCGTGGCAATCCAGATCAACAACCCCGCCTGGAACACCGTAAACGCCACCAGACAAGTGATGGTAAAGCGCAGCCCGCTGTCCTCACGCTTGAACTTGGTGACTTTCTCCTCTTCCTTGCGCAGCTTCACTTCCTGCTCCGCCAGGTTCTGCTCGGCCTGTTGCAGCATCTGTGCGGCTTCAAGGATCTCCACGAACTGCACTTTCTCGGTGTTCCAGCTGTCCAGCACCTCGCTGACCTTGCCGGGCTGCACATTGCCTTTGAGGTGCTGCACATCGGCGTAGGCCACATCGAAACCCTGGATACGCAGGAAATGATCGCGGCGCAGGCGCGTGGCTTCGTTGAGGGCGTCCTTGTTGGCCAGGTCCACGCCGTCGACGCGGTAGTGGGACCACTTCTTCTTCGCCCAGGCGGCGCCTTGAGCCACCAGGAAACGCCCGATACCGCGGTTGGCCGGCTCGATTTCCAGGCTGTTGCCGGGCCCGAAGTGCACGCGGTGTTTATCGTGATCGACCCAGATATCCAGGTGGTTCTGCTCGCGCCGTACTCGCTGGCCCGGTAACTGGATGACCATGCGCAACAGGCTGTGGTGTTTATCATGGCGTTCGGCATAGCCGAACTGCACAAAGCGCAACGGCCGTGCGCCGGTCGCGCGGTCGGTGGCCAGCGGGGCCAGGCGCAGCATCTTGAAATGTTCGGCGTGAACGTCGGCCCACGGCAGGGCCGCTGCGGCGCCAGCTTCGGTTGCGGCCGGGGTCTCGGCGGTCGATTCGGGTGTTGTTTCGGTGGTTGTCATGCGGCGCGATCCTGTCCAAGCCCTGCGAGCCGACAGTCTTTTTACTGTCGACTCTGGACTTATCGGCCGTTTTTCCCAGGACTGGAGGCCAATTGCCGCTTAACGGGGTTGAAGTCCTTCGATAAAGCTGACGATACGTTGGCCCAGCTCCGCAGCCAGCGGCAGTTTCGGGTCGTTGTAGGAGGCCAGTTGCTGCTTCACGTTATTGGGCACGATGCGCATCACGTGGTTCATGCCTTCGATCACCGTCAACTGCGCGTCGGGCTTGGCCTGCTTCAGTTGCCGGGCATCACCTACGCCAACCTGGATATCGTTGGTGCCTTGGATAATCAGCGCCGGCATGTCCAAGCGCGCAAAGGCGGCCGACGGATCGGCGCGGAACAGGCTGATCAGATACGGCTGCACGCTGGGTCGGAAAATGCCCTCCAATGGGCGCGGCACGTCGGCGTCCACCTGGCCGGCCTTGAGGTGATCGAGTATTTCATTGCTGCGCAGCAGCAGGGCAGGGGGCAAGTGATCGGCCAGTTGCTGACGGATCACCTGGTCCACCGGGCGGGCGCTGCCAGACAAGGAAATGACCCCGGCCGGTTCAAGTTGCGGCGCGGCGAGGGCGGCGACCAGCGCGCCCTCGCTGTGGCCCAGCACAATCAGCGGGCCCATGCGCTTGTCGGCCTTGAGTAACTTGCCCCAGGCCACGGCGTCGGCCACATACGCCTCCAGGGTCAGGTTGCGCTCATCCGGCGTGGCCGCCAGGCTTGCAGCCACGCCGCGCTTGTCGTAGCGCACGCTGGCGATGTTATGCCGGGCCAGTACCCAGGCCAGGCGCTTGAGGCTGTCGTTGCGCGCGCCGTCGGCGCTGTTGCCGTTGCGGTCGGTGGGGCCGGAGCCGGCGATGATCAGCACCACCGGCACCGGTTTATCCGATTGCGGCAACAGCAGCGAGCCAAAGAGTTGGCCGCTGCCGGTGTCCAGGCTGATCGGGCGTTGCAAGACGACAGGGGAGGCGGCCTGGGCCACGGCGGTGAACAGGGTGAGGGTGAACAGCAGAACTCGCAGCATCATAGCGCCATCATTGGAGAGGTGCCGGTTGGACCAACGTCTACCGGTAAGGTTTCGAGGATGAACTAGTCGGTTAGCCTGCGTATACTGGCCGCCTTAAGTTATTACGGTTGACTTGATTCAACTGATTTCACGGAGCGCCCTGCATGTCCGGCAATACCTTCGGCAAGCTGTTCACTGTCACCACCGCGGGCGAAAGCCATGGCCCGGCGTTGGTCGCCATTGTCGACGGCTGCCCGCCAGGCCTGGAGCTGAGCCTGGACGACCTGCAGCGTGATCTCGACCGCCGCAAGCCCGGCACCAGCCGCCACACCACCCAGCGCCAGGAGCCGGACGAAGTCGAAATCCTTTCCGGGGTGTTCGAGGGCCGCACCACCGGCTGCGCCATTGGCCTGTTGATCCGCAACACCGACCAGAAGTCCAAGGACTACTCGGCGATCAAGGACCTGTTCCGCCCGGCCCATGCCGACTACACCTACCACCATAAATACGGCGAGCGCGACTACCGTGGCGGTGGCCGCAGTTCGGCGCGTGAAACCGCCATGCGCGTGGCCGCCGGCGCCATCGCCAAGAAATACCTGGCCACCCAGGGCATCGTCATCCGTGGCTACATGAGCCAGTTGGGGCCGATTGAAATCCCGTTCAAGACCTGGGACAGCGTCGAAGACAACGCCTTCTTCTGCCCCGATCCGGACAAGGTGCCGGAACTGGAAGCCTACATGGACCAGTTGCGCCGCGACCAGGACTCGGTCGGCGCGAAGATCACCGTGGTGGCCGAAGGCGTGAAGCCGGGCCTGGGCGAGCCGATCTTTGATCGCCTCGACGCCGAACTGGCCCATGCGCTGATGAGCATCAACGCGGTGAAAGGTGTGGAAATCGGCGCCGGCTTCGCCTGCGTATCCCAGCGCGGTACCGAGCATCGCGATGAGATGACCCCTGAAGGTTTCCTCAGCAACAACGCGGGCGGCATCCTCGGCGGTATTTCTTCCGGCCAGCCGATCGTGGCGCACCTGGCGCTCAAGGCCACGTCGAGCATTACCACGCCTGGCCGTTCGATCGATGTGCACGGCAACCCGGTGGACGTGATCACCAAAGGCCGCCACGACCCGTGCGTCGGCATCCGCGCCACACCGATTGCCGAAGCCATGATGGCCATCGTGCTGATGGACCACCTGCTGCGCAACCGCGGGCAGAATGCCGATGTGCGCGTGAGTACCCCGGTACTGGGCCAACTGTGATCGCCTGGGGCAATGAGCGCGCTTATTGTGGTGAGCGAGCTTGCTCGCGCTGGGCTGCAAAGCAGCCCTGAATAAAATGAACCCAGCCCTCCCATACTGGCGCCTCTCCAGCTTCTACCTGTTCTATTTCGCCCTGCTGGGGGCGACAGCGCCGTTCCTGGCGCTGTACTTCGATCACCTCGGTTTCTCCAGCGCGCGCATCGGCGAACTGGTGGCCATTCCCATGCTGATGCGCTGCGTGGCCCCCAACCTGTGGGGCTGGATCGGCGACTACACCGGCCGGCGCCTGGCCATTGTGCGATTCGGCGCGGTGTGCACCCTGGCCAGCTTCTGCCTGATTTTTGTCAGCAAGACCTACGCCTGGCTGGCGATGGTCATGGCCCTGCACGCGTTCTTCTGGCACGCGGTGCTGCCGCAGTTTGAAGTCATCACCCTGGCCCACCTGCACAAGCAAACCTCGCGCTACAGCCAGATCCGTCTGTGGGGCTCCATTGGTTTTATCCTCACCGTGGTGATCATGGGGCGCCTGTTCGATTGGCTGAGCCTGGATATCTACCCGGTGGTGGTCGTGGTGATCATGGCCGGCATCATCGGCGCCAGCCTTTGGGTACCGAACGCGCAGCCGGCCAGCCACGGCCACCGCCTGGCCGGCGATGGCTTTCTCAAGCAATTGCGCAGCCCCGGCGTGCTGGCGTTTTATGCCTGCGTGGCGCTGATGCAAATGAGCCATGGCCCGTATTACACCTTCCTCACCCTGCACCTGGAGCATTTGGGCTACAGCCGCGGCGTAATCGGCCTACTGTGGGCGCTGGGGGTGGTGGCGGAAGTGCTGATGTTCCTGGCCATGAGCCGTATTCTTGCGCGCTTTTCGGTGCGCCGGGTGCTGCTCGCCAGTTTCCTGCTGGCCGCGCTGCGCTGGTGGCTGCTGGGTTCATTTGCCGAAGTTTTCTGGCTGCTGCTGGTGGCGCAGTTGATGCACGCCGCCACGTTCGGCAGCTTTCACGCGGCGGCAATTGCCTTTGTGCAACGCAGCTTCGGTGACCGCCAGCAAGGCCAGGGTCAGGCCCTTTATGCCGCGCTGGCCGGCACCGGCGGCGCGCTCGGCGCCCTCTATTCCGGTTACAGCTGGAACCTGCTGGGGCCCACCTTCACGTTCAGTATCGCCAGCCTCGCGGCCCTGGCCGCCGCCATTATCATTGGCCTTCGATTGCAAGAGCCGAACCAAGGAACCGTGCAATGAGCTATGTAGCCGTCTACTCCATCGCCTCCCCGGACACCCCGAACAAAGTGTTGACCCATGCCGACGACATCCAGTCGACCCTGGCCGAGCACGGCGTGCGTTTTGAGCGCTGGCAGCCCAGCCCGATAGAAAAGGGCGCCACTGATGCTGAAATGATTGCAGCCTACCAGGCTCAGATCGAAGCCCTCGGCTACGCCGCTGTGGAAGTGGTCAGCGTGACCCAAGACCATCCGCAGAAGGACGTGGTACGTGCGCAGTTCCTGGGCGAACGTACCTACAGTGAAGACGAGGTGCGTTTCTTCATCGCAGGCCAGGGGCTGTTTACGCTGCACATAGGCGACTATGTGTACAGCTTGCGCTGTGAGAAGAATGACTTGCTGATCATCCCGGCCGGTGTGCCGCACTGGTTCGACATGGGCGAGAACCCGCACTGTGTGACACTGCGTTTGTTCAACACGGCCCAAGGCGTTGTGCCCTCGTTGACCTGTGATGCGATTGCCACTCGCTTTCCAGGACTGGATGACTAAGCGTAGATAACTGAATGTTCAACCCTGGGAAGTTGGAAGTTGCTGTGGGAAGAAACTTAATTATTTGTAGGGTAAAGCTGTTTGTTCTCTGCCGTGCGCTTTGATTCCACTCGTTATGTAACTCTCTGTTCAGCGTAAATGTTTATGCCATCTGTCAATAGGAGGAATCCGAAAGATGGCAGCGCATCAGCAGATATAAGGAGAGAACAATGAGTGGCCCCGAGGAGACGTATCGCCCGTCGGTTATTGTGCCCACGGCTATCAGAAAACGCCGGAGCTTGTCCGGCAAGCCCCTGACTCCCACGGAGCTGGAAATCCTGCGATGGGCCTCCGAGGGCAAGACTGTCTGGGAAATCAGCCAGATTCGCGCCACCTCTGAAGCCACGGTGAAATTTCATCTGCGCAACATCTACGGCAAGTTGGATGTCACCAACCGTGTGCAGGCAAAGAATGAGGCGGTTCGGCAGGGCTTATGTTAATGGCATGAAAAAGGGCCGCGACGCTGAGTAGCGTCGCGGCCCTTTTTCAGAGGTGTAGATTAGGCCGAGTGATAGGTCGGCAGCGCAAAGCGGTTCTGGCTTTGCAACATCGAAATCTGCGGCAGTTCGCTGGCTTGTTCGGCCAGGTCACGGCGAATGGCGCTAATCACCCAAGTCAGTTGGTCGGCAGTGTGCAGCTGCTGATAAGAGATCGAGCGCTTGACCTGCTTACCTTCGCTGTTGCGCAGGGTCAACAGGATACCGCCGTCCGGACGTGGCTGGGTGGTGACGTCGTAGTTGGAGAATACTGAAGCGAATTTATCTTGGATCAGGCTCATGTCTATCAGCTCCATTGGCTCAAGTTGGCAAGCATGGAGTGATAGGTGCAGTGATTGTGCCAGTATTGGATATTCTAAAAAATCGTTATAAATCAGCAAGTTATAAATTTATAGGATTTTCGTTTTCGTGCAATTTGCATGAAGGGCCATCGTGCATCCTGCATTTTGCGCTATCTGCCCGGTGATTTTTCCGGCAGGAAGGGGGAGGGCTGTAATGATACTGACCGTCTTTTGCTCGGAAAAATCCCGGTCGGCTGGGAGGTCGTCATCGCAGCGATGCGCCGACCCGACAAGCCAGCTCCTACATTTGAGGGTGGGGTGTCAGGGAGATAGCATCGGCCGGCCGCCACGAGATACAAAACTTTTCAAATCCCGCGTGTACAGCCAAAGAACCGCTGACGTATTTTCCGCTACACCAGTCGATGTACCTGGACCAGACCAAGAATAAGAAAAGGGACGTCCCTCCATGACTCATCAGCAAGTCGACATGATCACCTGGCGCATGATGCTGCGTAAGGTGCCTGCCATTGTTCGGGCGCTCCCACGGGTGGTGCGCGGCATGCGTGCGGCCAACGTCACCGACCCCAACCAACCCTGCGGCCTGGGCTGGCATTTCGAACAAGCCACCTTGCGTAACCCTGACGGTGCTGCCCTGCTGTATGGGGACAGCGTGATCAGCTACCGCGACGCCAATCAGTGCGCCAATCGCATTGCCCATCACTTGCAGGCCCAGGGCATCCGCAAGGGCGATGTGGTAGCGCTGTTTATCGAGAATCGCCCCGAGTTGCTGCTCAACGTGCTGGCCGTGGCCAAGCTGGGCGGCATCTGCGCCATGCTCAACACGGCGCAAACTCAAGGGGCGCTGGTACACAGCCTGACCCTGGTCAAGCCGGTTGCCATTGTGGTCGGTGCCGAATTGCTGAGCCCTTACGCAGCAGTGCGCGATCAAGTCCAGATCCCGGCCGAGCGCACTTGGTTCGTGGCCGATCAGCCGGGCAGTAGGGTGCCCGACGGCTACATCGACCTGATGGCCGCCAGTGCCGAAAGCCCGGTGGACAACCCGGCGAGTTCCGCGCAGGTGTTCTTCCACGATCCCTGCTTCTATATCTACACCTCCGGCACCACCGGCTTGCCCAAGGCCGGCATCATGAAGCACGGGCGCTGGACCAAAACCGCCGTGAGCTTCGGCAGTATCGCCCTGGACATGGGGCCACAGGACGTCCTCTATTGCACCTTGCCGCTGTACCACGCCACCGGCCTGTGCGTGTGCTGGGGGGCGGCGATTATCGGTGCGTCCGGCTTTGCCATTCGGCGCAAATTCAGCGCCAGCCAGTTCTGGGACGATGCACGCAAGTTCAAGGCGACCACCCTGGGCTATGTCGGTGAGTTGTGCCGCTATCTGCTCGACCAGCCCGCGAGTGCGCAGGACCGTGATAACCAGGTGACCAAGATGGTCGGCAACGGCCTGCGCCCCGGTGTGTGGGCGCAGTTCAAGCAGCGCTATGGTGTGGAGCATATCTGCGAACTGTATGCCGCCAGCGACGGCAATATCGGCTTTACCAACGTGCTGAACTTTGACAACACCATCGGCTTTTGCCTGCAGCATTGGGCGCTGGTGGACTACGCCCATGACACTGGTGAACCGCTGCGCGGCAGCAACGGGTTCATGGTCAAGGTGCCCACCGGCGGGCAGGGCCTGTTATTGGCGCGCATTGATGATAAGTCGCCCTTCGACGGTTACACCGACCCGGAAAAGAACCGCAAGGTGGTACTGACAGACGTATTCGAAAAAGGCGACCGCTATTTCAACACCGGCGACCTGGTGCGCAGCATCGGTTTCGGGCATGCGCAATTTGTCGATCGCCTGGGGGATACCTATCGCTGGAAGGGCGAAAACGTCTCGACCACCGAGGTGGAAAACGTCCTGCTGAAACACCCGCAGATCGCTGAAGTGGTGGCCTATGGCGTCGAAATCGACAACACCAACGGCCGCGCCGGCATGGTCGCCATCACCCCCAGCGAATCCCTGGCCAGCCTGGACATGCGCGAACTGCTGCAATTCGCCCACGGCCAGTTGCCCCCTTATGCGGTGCCGTTGTTTTTGCGGATCAAGGTGAAGATGGAAACCACCGGCACGTTCAAGTACCAGAAAGTGAAGCTCAAGGAGCAAGGGTTCGACCCGGACAAGGCTGGCAATGACCCGGTCTACGCCTGGTTGCCGGGTTCGGACAGCTATGTGCCGGTGACCGGGCAATTGCTGGCGCAGATCCAGGGCGGCCAATTCCGTTATTGATTCTGGCTATGGCGGCTTTTGACAAAAAAGCCATGACACCGGGGAACTCCATCGCGACACTGGGCGCCTTAAACAGTTATGTCAGTCGCCTCAGCAAGGAGCCCCCATGTCAGATCAGCCTAAACAAATGACCGAAGACGAAGCCGCCGAGTTTGCCGAGCAAGTCTTCGACGTCGCCCGGCGCGGCGACGCCGCCATGCTTGCCGCACTGTTGGCGAAAGGCCTGCCGGCCAACTTTCGTAATCACAATGGCGACACCTTGTTGATGCTCGCGGCGTACCACGGCCATGCCGAGGCGGTCAAAGTGCTGCTGGAGTTCAAGGCCGACCCCCTGATCGCCAACGACAAGAACCAGTTGCCGATTGCCGGCGCGGCGTTCAAAGGCAACCTGCCGGTGGTGCAGGCGTTGATCGAGGGCGGCACGCCGATTGACGCGGCCTCCTCGGACGGGCGTACGGCCTTGATGATGGCGGCGATGTTCAACCGCGTTGACATGGTTGATTACCTGCTTGGTAAAGGCGCAAACCCCAAGGCCACCGATGCACAAGGCGCGACGGCACTGGCCGCGGCGCAGACCATGGGCGCGGTGGATACGGCGGCGCAGTTGCAGAAACTGGTGTAGGCTACGCGCCCTTCAAAACTTGCCCGTTACAGGACCGCCCCATGAAAACCGCCCTCGTCGAACTCATCAGCAAAATCAGCGCCGGCGTCATGGGGGACGATGAAGTAGCGCGTATTGCCGACGAAGCGGCCCAGGCCTACGCGGACCCGGCGGCGTTCCTGGCGGCCAATCCGGATATCAACTACGACGACAGTTTCCCGATTCCGCTGGGAGAGTGGGTGGTGGTCGGTAGCCTGCCAGACACGGTGTTGTTCCAGGCCGATACCTATGGCGACCTGTTTGCCCAGATCGTCGCGTCGTTCGGTCCGGGCGTGGCGTTCAACCTCAAGCCCAAGCAATTGGCCAAGACCGAAGACCTGACCGCGCTCAACCGCATCCAGATCCAGATGAGCGCCCTGAGCCCGGAAGACGGCGGTTATGTGCTGATGAACTTCAGCCAGTTGCTGGACGACGAGATCCAGGCGGTGCTGGTGTTCGGCAACGACCTGGCGCGGGTACTGGAACTGTGTGCCGAAGTCGGCATCAAGGCCGAACCATCATTGGAAGCCTTGAAGATTGCCGTACACGTCTGAAATAAAACGGAACCCGCGCCAAGGCTGACTATCCTACAAGTGCATGCCCTCACTTAGGAGCGACACCATGGGTTCCACGTTTAATAGTCTGATTGGCCTGATCATCCTCGCGCTGGATATCTGGGCGATCATCAACGTGTTCAAAAGCGGCGCCAGCACCGGCGCCAAAGTGCTGTGGATCCTGTTGATCCTGCTGTTGCCAGTGCTGGGCCTGATCATCTGGGCTATCGCCGGGCCGCGCGGTAACGTGCGGATCTGACGACCCACCCGATTTGGAGCGGGCACAGTCAATGTGGGAGCTGGCTTGCCTGCTCCCACAGTGGGGTTTACGGCGTTAATTAAATTTGTGTGTCGAAAGTATTCGCCGCACGAAATTTTCACATCCCATCCAAGACAATTCGCCGGCTTTATCCGGCTGCCAGGGCTCTATCTCCAGTGCCCTTAAAGGCAGGGCCGTGCCTTACGTTCAGTAATTAATAGCCTTGCCGGCCTCGATCGGGCACCATTTGTGCCACCGCGTTAACCGCCTACCCCAGCCAGCCTGGGCGAGGGACGGACGCCACTGCATTATTTCGCAACTTAAACTTCCAATGGGTCCTAAAACGACATGGCAAACCCGGACGCCCTGAATCAGCAGCGAGCTTCAAATCGCCTGCTGCAACCGACCGTCAAATCCCATCTGGCGTACACGCTGCTCTGCGCATTGGTCATGATGGTGATGTTTTCCCTGCTGCGCCTGGCGTTGCTGGTCTACAACCGCGAGATGATCCTCGATACGCCGGCCTCGACGTTCCTTGAAGCGTTCGCCAACGGCCTGCGCCTGGACATTCGCCTGGTGATGTACCTGCTGATTCCGCTGCTGTTGGCGCTGTTCAGCGTGCGGGCCATGGCGGCGCGCGGGTTTTTCCGTTTGTGGCTGACCGTCGCGTCCAGCATCGCCTTGTTCCTGGGCTTGATGGAGATGGACTTCTACCGCGAATTCCACCAGCGCCTCAACGGCCTGGTCTTCCAGTATGTGAAGGAAGACCCGAAAACCGTGATGAGCATGCTCTGGTACGGTTTCCCGGTGGTGCGTTACCTGCTGGCCTGGGCCGTGGGCACGCTGATCCTGAGCATGGCCTTCAAGGGCGCTGACCGCGCAACGCGCCCACGGGGCCCGTTCAGCGGCGGCACTGTCAGCACGCGCCAGGTGGCGCCATGGTACAGCCGCATCGCAGTGTTCATGGTTTGCCTGCTGGTCGCCGTGGTTGCCATCCGTGGCACCCTGCGCCAAGGGCCACCGCTGCGTTGGGGTGACGTCTACACCACCGATTCGAACTTCGCCAACCAGTTGGGCCTCAATGGCACCTTGTCGCTGATCGCGGCGGCCAAGGCGCGCTTTGGTGAAGACCGCGCCAACATCTGGAAGGCGACCCTGGAACAACCGCTGGCCACCCAGACCGTGCGTGACATGCTGGTGCTGCCGCAAGAGAAGCTGGTAGACACCGACACCGCTGCCGTGCGCCGTGACTTCACGCCACCGGCCGAGAAAACCCTGCCGATCAAGAACGTCGTGGTGATCCTGATGGAAAGCTTCGCCGGTCACTCGGTGGGCGCATTGGGACGTCCGGGCAATATCACCCCGTACTTCGACAAGCTGACCCAAGAGGGCCTGCTGTTCGACCGCTTCTTCTCCAACGGCACCCACACCCACCAGGGTATGTTCGCCACCATGGCCTGCTTCCCGAACCTGCCGGGTTTCGAATACCTGATGCAGACCCCGGAAGGCAGCCACAAGCTGTCGGGCCTGCCGCAGTTGCTCAGTGCGCGTGATTTCGACGATGTGTATGTCTACAACGGCGATTTCGCCTGGGACAACCAGTCGGGCTTCTTCAGCAACCAGGGCATGACCAACTTCATCGGCCGCAATGACTTCGTCGACCCGGTGTTCTCCGACCCGACCTGGGGCGTGTCCGACCAGGACATGTTCAACCGTGGCCTGGAAGAACTGAAGGCGCGCGAAGGCGGCAAGCCGTTCTACGCACTGCTGCAAACCCTGTCCAACCACACGCCGTACGCATTGCCGACCCCATTGCCGGTTGAGAAGGTCACCGACCGTGGCAGCCTCAACGAGCATTTGACGGCCATGCGTTACTCCGACTGGGCCTTGGGCCAGTTCTTTGAAAAGGCCCGCAAAGAGCCGTACTTCAAGGAAACCCTGTTTGTGATCGTCGGTGACCACGGCTTTGGCAATGAGCAGCAGATCACCGAGATGGACCTGGGTCGCTTCAACGTGCCGATGCTGATGATTGCACCGGGCATGCGCGAGAAGTTCGGTGAGCGTGACCACACTGTGGGCACCCAGATCGACATCGTGCCGACCATCATGGGCCGCCTGGGCGGCGATACCTTGCACCAGTGCTGGGGCCGCGACCTGCTGAACCTGCCCGAAGGTGACAAGGGTTTCGGCGTGATCAAGCCATCGGGCAGCGACCAGACCGTGGCCTTGCTCACCGGCGACCGCGTACTGGTATTGCCCAAGGAAATGCCACCCAAGTTGTGGGAATACACACTGGGCGCCGAGCCGACTGGCAAGGTGATTCCGGAGTCGCCGGACGAAGCTGCACTCAAGCAGAAACTCGAGTCGTTCCTGCAGGCCGCGACCAAGAGCTTGTTGGATAATACCGCAGGTGTCGTGGACGGTAAGCCGGACTAACTGACCGACAATAAAAAAGAGGCCTTCTAGAAGGCCTCTTTTTTTGCTTCTCAATTGTAGGAGCGCTTGCTCGCTCCGACAAACACCGTAGCGCGGTGTTTATATCTTGCCGAGCAACAACAGCACCAGCAGAACAACCAGTACCACACCCAGGATACCCGACGGTCCATAACCCCAGTTACGCGAGTGCGGGAACACCGGCAGACCACCGACCAGCAGCAGGATCAGGATAATAATCAGAATGAGGCTCATGGTTTTATTCCTTATAGGTTCTTTGCAAAAACCGGCTGTTTAACCGTTGGTTCGTCCATGTACAGTGGGACGCCTTACCCATTCCGACTCTGCCACTTCGTAAAAAATTCATTGTTTTTATAAAACATTTTGATGGGTCGCTTATTTCTTTTAACGCGTGCGCAACTTGAACTAATCAGTTGAAAAAAATTGAACTTAATCTATAGGCACGCCTGCGACCGAGCCCACGGTTTGCCCGGGGCATTCATCACCCTGATGGTGCGTGGGTAGAGCAAAAACCTTCGCTACACTGCCGGTCACTTCTTTCGTGAACCACAAGGCTACTTCCTATGCAAAACCGCATGATGATCACTGGCGCCGGGTCTGGCCTGGGTCGCGAAATCGCTCTGCGCTGGGCCCGTGAAGGCTGGCAGTTGGCGTTGTCTGATGTCAGCGAGCCCGGTTTGCAGGAAACCCTCAAGCAGGTTCGCGAAGCCGGGGGGGATGGCTTTACCCAGCGCTGCGACGTGCGTGACTATAGCCAGCTAACGGCCTTTGCCCAGGCCTGTGAGGTGAAGCTCGGGGGCATCGATGTGATCGTCAACAACGCCGGCGTGGCCTCGGGCGGGTTCTTCGCTGAACTGTCCCTGGAGGATTGGGACTGGCAGATCGCAATCAACCTGATGGGCGTCGTCAAAGGCTGCAAGGCGTTCCTGCCGCTGTTGGAAAAGAGCAAGGGGCGCATCATCAACATCGCGTCAATGGCAGCGCTGATGCAGGGCCCGGCCATGAGCAACTACAACGTGGCCAAGGCGGGCGTGGTGGCGTTATCCGAGAGCCTGTTGGTGGAACTCAAGCAACAGGAAGTGGGCGTGCATGTGGTGTGCCCGTCGTTTTTTCAGACCAACCTGCTCGACTCGTTCCGTGGGCCAACCCCAGCCATGAAGGCTCAAGTGGGCAAGTTGCTTGAGAGTTCGCCCATCTCGGCGGCGGATATTGCCGACTACATTTACCAGCGCGTGGCCGAAGGCGAATTCATGATCCTGCCCCACGAGCAAGGCCGCATGGCTTGGGCGTTGAAGCAAAAAAATCCGCAACTGCTGTATGACGAAATGACCCTGATGGCCGACAAGATGCGCGCCAAGGCGCAGGCTGTTAAGGCCTGATTTGACTGGGGTCTGTCAGGCAAATTACCTACCTGTGTAGGAGATGCCTGATTTGCCCGCAAGCCATTGTCGGTCCAGTGCGAAGGGGGCATGGTCGAGGTCCTGTTACTGGAAAAGGACTACCGCCATGCTGGTCTTAAGCCGTGCCATAGGCGAAGCCATCGCCATTGGCGATGACATCACCGTGCATATCCTTGAAGTGAACGGTACTCACGTGAAATTCGGCATCGAGGCGCCGGTGGGCGTCAACGTGTACCGTGCCGAGGTGTACCGCAAGATTCTCAAAGGCGAGGGCCAGGCTACCCACCCCGTGCCGGTGCCCAACCCTTAGGCAGGCTTCAGTCGAACAGGTGCTTGGGCACATCGTGCTTGAGCATCAACTGGCATTGCTCGCTCTCGGGATCGAAGACGATCAGCGCCTGGCCTTTGGTCAGCGCCTGGCGCACGCGCAGCACGCGGGTTTCCAGGGGCGTGTCGTCGCCATTGTCGGTGCCGTCGCGGGTGACGAAGTCTTCGATGAGGCGGGTCAGGGTGTCGACTTCAAGTGCATCGTAGGGAATCAGCATACAAGCCTCAGGTGTCAGGTCCCGGCGATGCTACTGTGCCGGGACCTTTGTTGCCAGTATCAACTCACCGCGTCAGGACTTCTGGCCGACCAGGCTGTCTACCGACGGCACGCGGGTGTCGCTCTCCATTTGCGTTTCATGCTCGATCTGATGACTGAACCGATCCAGTGAGCCCTGGGCCGGTTGCGCATCGCTGGCAAACACCGGCGGGCTGAGGATATAGGCGCCCAATAAGCGGCTCAGGGCGGCGAGGCTGTCGATATGGGTACGCTCGTAACCATGGGTGGCGTCACAACCGAAGGCCAGTAATGCAGTGCGAATGTCATGGCCGGCGGTGACCGCCGAGTGCGCATCGCTGAAGTAATAGCGGAACAGATCGCGGCGTACCGGCAGGTCGTTGTCCGACGCCAGGCGCAGCAAGTGGCGGGACAGGTGATAGTCATAGGGCCCGCCGGAGTCCTGCATGGCCACGCTCACCGCATGTTCGCTGGAGTGCTGGCCGGGGGCGACCGGGGCGATATCGATGCCGACAAACTCACTCACATCCCAGGGCAGGGCGGCCGCTGCGCCACTGCCGGTTTCCTCGGTAATGGTGAACAGCGGGTGGCAGTCGATCAGCAAGGGTTCGCCACTGTCGATGATGGCCTTGAGCGCGGCGAGCAGGGCGGCGACGCCGGCCTTGTCGTCCAGGTGGCGAGCGCTGATATGCCCGCTCTCGGTGAACTCGGGCAGTGGGTCGAACGCCACGTAGTCACCCACACTGATGCCCAGGGAGTCGCAGTCGGCACGCGTGGCGCAGTAGGCGTCCAGGCGCAGCTCGACATGGTCCCAGCTCACCGGCATTTCATCCACGGCGGTGTTGAATGCGTGCCCGGAGGCCATCAGCGGTAATACGCTGCCGCGAATCACGCCGTTGTCGGTGAACAGGCTGACCCGGCTACCTTCGGCAAAGCGGCTCGACCAGCAGCCCACCGGCGCCAGGGTCAGGCGCCCGTTGTCCTTGATCGCACGCACGGCGGCGCCGATGGTGTCCAGGTGGGCGGAGACGGCGCGGTCAGGGCTGTTTTTCTGGCCCTTGAGGGTGGCGCGAATGGTGCCGCGCCGGGTCATTTCAAACGGGATGCCGAGTTCTTCCAGGCGCTCGGCGACGTAGCGCACGATGGTGTCGGTAAAACCGGTGGGGCTGGGAATGGCGAGCATTTCCAGCAGCACTTTTTGCAGGTACGCGAGATCGGGTTCGGGAATGGTTCGGGTCATGGAAACTCCTGATGAGTTGAGGGCGATCGTTCCCACGCTCTGCGTGGGAACGCCTCAGGGACGCTTTGCGTCCGCTGTGGTGACGCAGAGCATCACAGGCTGCATTCCCACGCGGAGCGTGGGAACGATCGGTAGTCAGGTAGCTGGCTGACTGTGTGGGAACAACAAATCCACAAACTTCTCAGCCGTGGGTTGCGGTTCATGGTTGGCCAGGCCGGCCCGTTCGTTGGCTTCGATAAACACATACTCTGGCTGGTCGGCCGCAGGTACCATCAGGTCCAGGCCGACCATGGGGATATCCAGGGCACGGGCCGCACGCACGGCTGCATCCACCAGTGTCGGGTGCAGGATCGCCGTGACATCTTCCAGGCAACCCCCGGTGTGCAGGTTGGCGGTGCGTCGCACGGCCAGTTGCACGCCACGGGGCAGGATGCTGTTGTAGTCGTAACCTGCGGCTTTGAGGGTGCGCTCGGTTTCTGCATCCAGCGGGATTTTGCTCTCGCCGTCGGTGGCCGCCTGGCGACGACGGCTTTGCGCCTGGATCAACGCGCGAATCGAATGCTGGCCGTCGCCGATCACTTCGGCAGGGCGACGAATCGCAGCCGCGACCACTTCAAAACCGATCACCAGAATGCGCAGGTCCAGGCCTTCGTGGAAGCTTTCCAGCAACACGCGGCTGTCGAACTGGCGCGCCGCTTCGATCGCCTGCTGCACGTCTTCGATGCTGCGCAGATCCACTGCGACGCCATGGCCTTGCTCGCCATCCAGCGGCTTGACCACGATGCGCTGGTGTTCGTCGAGAAACTCCAGGTTGTCGTCGGCACTGCCCGCCAACTGTTGCACCGGCACCTGCAGGCCCGCCGCCTTGAGCACCTTGTGGGTCAGGCTCTTGTCCTGGCACAGGGTCATGCTGATGGCGCTGGTCAGGTCGCTCAGGGACTCACGACAACGCACGCGACGCCCGCCGTGGCTGAGGGTGAACAGGCCCGCATCGGCGTCGTCAACGTGCACATCAATACCGCGTCGGTGGGCTTCTTCGACAATGACGCGCGCGTAAGGGTTGAACTCCGCCTGAGGCCCCGGGCCCAGAAACAGCGGTTGATTGATGCCGTTCTTGCGCTTGATTGCAAAGGTGGTCAACGCCCGAAAGCCGAGCTTGGCGTAAAGGCTCTTGGCCTGGCGGTTATCGTGCAGCACCGACAAGTCCAGGTAGCTCAAGCCTCGGCTCATGAAGTGCTCCACCAAGTGGCGCACCAACACTTCACCGACGCCAGGGCGGGTGCATTGAGGGTCGACGGCCAAACACCAGAGGCTGCAACCGTTCTCCGGGTCGTGGAAGGCCTTGTGATGGTTGAGGCCCATCACGCTGCCAATCACCGCGCCGCTGTCTTCATCTTCGGCCAGCCAGTACACCGGGCCGCCTTGATGACGTGGGGTGAGGCGTTCCGGGTCGATGGGCAGCATCCCGCGGCCCTGGTACAAGTGGTTGACCGCTTGCCAGTCGGCCTCGCTCTGTACCCGGCGAATACGAAAGCCGCGAAACACCCGGGTGGCCGGGCGGTAGTCGGTGAACCACAGGCGCAGGGTGTCGGACGGGTCGAGGAACAGTTGCTGCGGGTCAATGCCCAGGATTTGCTGGGGCGCTGCCACGTACAGGGCGATATCGCGCTCGCCAGGCTGCTCGTTGAGCAGTTCCTGGGCCAGGCTTGCCGGGTCGGGAAAGGTGTGGCCAATCAACAACCGGCCCCAGCCGCAATGCACGGCAATCGGGTCGGCGGCCAGTGCGCTGCCATCTTC
The DNA here is from genome assembly GCF_041410225.1 of Pseudomonas sp. KT_2_4. Lineage (NCBI taxonomy): Bacteria > Pseudomonadati > Pseudomonadota > Gammaproteobacteria > Pseudomonadales > Pseudomonadaceae > Pseudomonas > Pseudomonas sp. KT_2_4. The sequence continues at coordinate 1,892,489 of NZ_CP166962.1, read as the reverse complement.
GGCCAGGCGCGCTTGCAGGCGCTCGTAGGTCGGCGCCTGGCCCTTGAGTAAGCGTTGGCTGTAAGCCGCGGCATTCGGTTTCATGGATCAGATTCCTTGTTCGCTCAGCCACAGGTTCAGCGCCGCCAGCTGCCACAGCTTGGAGCCGCGCAACGGGGTCAATTGGCCTTGCGGGTCGGTGAGCAAGCGGTCGAGCATGGCCGGGTTGAACAGCCCGCGGTCCTGGCTCGGGTCCAGCAGCAACTCGCGCACCCAATTCAAGGTATCGCCCTGCAGGTGCTTGAGGCCGGGCACGGGGAAGTAGCCTTTCTTGCGGTCGATGACTTCGCTGGGGATCACCCGACGCGCCGCTTCCTTGAGCACCTGTTTGCCGCCGTCGGGCAGCTTGAACTGGGCCGGCACACGGGCCGACAGTTCTACCAGGCGGTAGTCGAGGAACGGTGTGCGCGCTTCCAGGCCCCAGGCCATGGTCATGTTGTCGACGCGTTTGACCGGGTCGTCCACCAGCATCACCGTGCTGTCCAGACGCAGGGCCTTGTCCACCGCCGCGTCGGCGCCCGGCATCGCGAAATGCTCGCGCACGAAGTCGCCGGCAGCGTCGTTGGCGGTCAGCCATTGGGGCGCGACGGTCGCCGCGTAGTCGTCGTAGCTGCGGTCGAAAAACGCCTCGCGGTAGGCCGCGTACGGGTCGCTGGCACCGTCCACTTGTGGGTACCAGTGGTAACCGGCGAACAGTTCATCGGCGCCCTGGCCGCTCTGCACCACTTTGCAATGCTTGGCCACTTCCCGCGACAGCAGGTAGAAGGCGATGCAGTCATGGCTGACCATCGGCTCGCTCATGGCGCGGAAGGCGGCCGGCAGTTGCTCGATGATCTCGCTTTCGGCGATGCGCAGTTGGTGGTGATGGGTGCCGTAGTGTTTGGCGATCAGGTCTGAGTACTGGAACTCATCGCCACGTTCGCCGCCGGCGTCTTCAAAGCCGATGGAGAAGGTCGACAAATCCTCCACGCCCACTTCACGCAGCAGGCCGACGAGCATGCTCGAATCGACGCCGCCTGACAGCAGCACACCCACATCCACCGCCGCACGTTGGCGGATGGCCACGGCTTCGCGGGTGCTGTCGAGCACGCGGTCGGTCCAGTCTTCCAGGGTCAGGTGTTTTTCGTCCTCATGGGGGCCGTAGGGCAGGGTCCACCAGGTTTTCTGTTCGGTCTTGCCGCTGGCGTCGATGCGCATCCAGCTGGCGGGCGGCAGCTTTTCGATGCCGGCCAGCAGCGTGCGCGGCGCGGGGACCACGGCGTGGAAATTCAGGTAATGGTTGAGCGCCACCGGATCGAGGATCGGGTTGATGTCGCCGCCCTTGAGCAACGCGGGTAGCGCCGAGGCAAAGCGCAGGCGTTGGCCGGTGCGCGACAGGTACAGGGGCTTCACACCGAGACGGTCACGGGCGATGAACAGACGCTGGGCATCACGCTCCCAGATGGCGAACGCGAACATGCCGTTGAGCTTGGGCAGCAGCGCTTCGCCCCAGGCGTGGTAGCCCTTGAGCAACACTTCGGTGTCGCCGCCGGAATAGAAAGCGTAACCCAGGGCTTCCAATTCTTGGCGCAGCTCCGGGAAATTATAGATAGCGCCATTGAAGGCCAGGGACAGCCCCAGATGGGCGTCGACCATCGGTTGGGCGGAGCCGTCCGACAGGTCCATGATTTTCAGGCGGCGGTGGCCCAGGGCAATCGGCCCTTGGGCATGAAAACCCCAGGCGTCGGGGCCTCGGGGGGCGAGGTGGTGGGTGATGCGTTCTACGGCTGCCAGGTCGGCAGGTTGATGATCAAAGCGTAACTCGCCAGCTAATCCACACATAAGTTCCTTACCGGTTTTTCCGTTGGGGAGGGGTCAACACTCAATACGCCCAAAAGGGCGCGTACCCAGAAACTGACCCAGTGCTATGCGTGGAGTTTTAGACCGATAAGTTATAAGACAGATCGCCGCCTTGCCTTTAATCCGGCTTTTTTTGTGCAGCGCCCTGGCCTCGCACCAGCGCGCGCAGGGCAAATCGATTGGGGTGGCAAGCCTCGGCCACGCTGGTGGGCACGGGCAGGGGCTCATCACTCAGCCACGCAGCCAATAGTTCGCCGCACAACGGCGCAGTGATCAATCCACGCGAGCCATGGCCGCTGTTGAGAAACAGCCCCGGCAGCCACGGGCAGGGCGTTTGCGGCACTTGCCGCGCGTCTTTGCCCAGTACCGCATAAGCCTGCTCAAACGCCGCATGGTCAGCCAGTGGCCCAACGATGGGCAGGTAGTCGGGGCTGGTACAACGAAACGCGGCACGGCCCTCCAGCTGTTCGGGTGTCAAGCGATCAGCACCCAGGCGTTGCAGCAGGTCGGTAGAAATCTCACCCAGCATCTGCAGGTTGCCATGGTGTTCGGCGGGCGTGGGCGTGAGGTCTTGATTGTTGAAGTCGAAACTCGCGCCCAGGGTGTGTTCGCCAAGCCGGGCCGGCGCGACGTAGCCTTCGGCACAGACCACCGTGGCCAGCGCTTTACTCGCGCAGGTTTGCGCCAGCCGAGTGATCTGCCCACGGATGCGCTTGAGCGGTATGTCTGCACTGAAGGGGAAACGCTTGATCTCCGCAGCCCCGGCGAGCACCACGACACTGGCGCTGGCCAATACGCGGTCACCGGCGCGGGCTTGCCATTGGTCGTCGAGCCGGCGCAGTTCCAGGGCCTCGTGGTGGGTGAGCACTTCAATCAGTGGATGTTTCGCCTGCCACTGGCACAGCGCGGGCGGATGCACCCAACCGCCCTGTGGAAAAAACAACCCGCCGTGGGCCAGTTCGATTCCCGCCTTTTGCTGCGCTTGCTCGCGGTCCAGCAGATGCAGCAGGTCCGGAGCAAAGGCGTTGGCCAATTGAGCCTGACGCTGGATCTCTTTGGCGTCAAACGCCAGTTGCAACACGCCACAGCCGTCCCAATCGACATCTCGGTGCAAATGTTCCAGCAGGCGTCGGGTGTGGCCAAAACCGCTGACTATCAGTTGGGACAAGGCCGTGCCATGGGCCGAAAGCTTGAGGTACAACACACCCTGTGGGTTGCCCGAAGCTTCCTGTGCCAGGCCGGCATGGCGCTCCAGAAGGCTGACACGCCAACCCCGGGCGGCCAGGCTGGCGGCGGTCGCGCAACCGGCCAGGCCACCGCCGATGACCAGGGCATGACGTTCTCCCTCGATGGCGGGTGGCCGGGCGAACCAGGGTTTACGTGGGGCCGGCGCGGGTAAGTCGGCGGGCCAACCGACAAACTCCCCACGCAGGATCTCCCACTTATGGCCGATGCCTGGCGTGCGTTTCATCTTGAACCCGGCGGCATTGATCAACCGCCTTACCCAGCCGGTGCTGGTGAAGGTGCTGATGGTCGAGCCCGGTGCCGCCAGGCGCGCCAGTTGGGCGAACAGCTCAGCGGTCCACATGTCGGGGTTTTTCGCCGGGGCGAACCCGTCGAGAAACCACGCATCGACCTGGGCGTCCAGTTGCGGCAATTGTTCCAGCGCATCACCGATCAACAGGGTCAGGGTCACGCGGCCATTGTCCAATACCAGGCGCTGAAAACCCTGGTGGATGGCAATGTATTGCGCCAGCAATTGCTCGGCCAAGGGTTGCAGTTCGGGCCAGAGGGCGAGGGCGCGTTGCAGGTCGGCATGGCTGAGGGGGTACTTTTCCACGCTGACAAAGTGCAGCCGCGCACCGGCGACTGCGTGCTGTTCGAACAACTGCCAGGCGCAGAGGAAGTTCAAACCGGTGCCGAAGCCGGTCTCGCCAATCACCAGGCGCCCACCTGTTGGCAAGGCGGCGAAGCGTTCCTGCAAGCGGTTCTGCTCCAGGAACACGTAGCGGGTTTCTTCCAGGCCCGACTGGTCGGAAAAATACACGTCGTCGAATACCCGCGAATGCGGGCGGCCTTGATCATCCCAGTCGAGCTGGGCGTGGGTGATGGGGTTCATGGCGGCTCATAAAATGAAAGCGGGCAAAGACAAGGCGGCCATTCTAGCCGATCAACAGGCGTTGAATTGATCCATGGCAAGGCTGGGTTGTATTTCCTTGCGCGTGTCTTGGCCCAATCCGCTAGTCTTGAGCCATCTTGAAACGGAGCTGCCCATGTTCGAATCCGCCGAAATCGGTCACGCCATCGACAAAGACACCTACGACGCCGAGGTGCCAGCCCTGCGTGAAGCCTTGCTGGAAGTTCAGTACGAGCTGCAACAGCAGAAGCGCTTCCCGGTGATCATCCTCATCAACGGCATCGAGGGCGCGGGCAAGGGTGAAACCGTCAAGCTGCTCAATGAATGGATGGACCCGCGCCTGATCGAAGTCCGCACCTTCGACCAGCAAACCGACGAAGAACTGGCGCGCCCACCGGCCTGGCGCTACTGGCGGCAACTGCCGGCCAAGGGCCGCATGGGCATTTTCTTCGGCAACTGGTACAGCCAGATGCTCCAAGGCCGCGTGCATGGGCAGATCAAGGATGCGCGGCTGGACCAGGCCATTGCCGGCGCCGAACGTCTGGAAAAGATGCTCTGCGATGAAGGTGCGCTGATCTTCAAGTTCTGGTTCCACCTGTCAAAAAAACAGATGAAGGCGCGCCTCAAGGCTCTGGCCGACGACCCGCTGCACAGCTGGCGCATCAGCCCATTGGACTGGCAGCAGTCCAAGACCTACGACAAGTTCGTGCATTTCGGTGAGCGTGTGCTGCGCCGCACCAGCCGCGATTACGCGCCGTGGCATGTGATCGAAGGCGTCGACCCCCATTACCGTGGGCTGACCGTGGGCAAGATCCTGCTCGATGGGCTGCAAAGTGCCCTGAAGCAGGCCAAGGTCAAGGCCAGCGGCATGAACCCGGCGCCGTTGCTTGCCTCGGTGGACCAAAAGAGCCTGCTCGACAGCCTCGACATGACCCTGCGCCTGGACAAGGATGATTACGAAGAACAACTGATTACCGAGCAGGCGCGCTTCTCTGGGCTGATGCGCGACAAACGCATGCGCAAGCACGCGTTGGTGAGTGTATTCGAGGGCAACGACGCGGCAGGCAAGGGCGGGGCGATCCGCCGTGTGGCGGCAGCACTGGACCCACGCCAGTACCACATCGTGCCGATTGCCGCGCCCAGCGAAGACGAACGGGCCCAGCCTTATCTGTGGCGGTTCTGGCAGAAGATCCCGGCGCGCGGCATGTTCACCGTGTTTGACCGTTCTTGGTACGGTCGCGTGCTGGTGGAGCGCATCGAAGGCTTCTGTACCCCAGCGGACTGGATGCGCGCCTATGGCGAGATCAATGACTTCGAAGAGCAACTGCGCGATGCGGGCGTGATCGTGGTCAAGTTCTGGCTGGCCATCGACAAGGAGACGCAGCTGGAACGCTTCCAGGCCCGTGAAGAAATCCCCTTCAAGCGCTTCAAGATTACTGAAGACGACTGGCGCAATCGCGATAAGTGGGACGATTACCGCGCGGCGGTGGGCGACATGGTTGACCGCACCAGCACCGAGGTGGCGCCTTGGACCCTGGTAGAAGCCAACGACAAGCGCTGGGCGCGGGTCAAGGTGCTGCGCACCATCAACCGTGCGCTGGAAGAGGCGTTTGATAAAAGCGATAAGCACGACAAAAAGAAAAAGAAATAGCCCATGCTTTTGCATCCACGCAGTGAATGATCATCGCGGTCGGCCCGGCCCGGCTCTATCCTCGATCAACAACCACAAGATCGAGGTAGCCCATGCGTGAAGTAGTGATCGTCGACAGCGTGCGAACCGGCCTGGCCAAGTCCTTTCGCGGCAAGTTCAACCAGACCCGTCCCGATGACATGGCAGCCCATTGTGTCAACGCGCTGCTGGCCCGCAACGGTATCGACCCGGCGACGGTGGAAGACTGCATCGTCGGTGCCGGCTCCAACGAAGGCGCCCAGGGCTATAACATCGGGCGCAACGTGGCGGTGCTCTCGCAACTGGGCACCGGTACGGCGGGCATGACCCTCAACCGTTTCTGTTCGTCGGGCTTGCAGGCGATTGCCATTGCCGCCAACCAGATCGCTTCGGGCTGCAGCGACATCATTGTTGCCGGTGGCGTGGAGTCCATCAGCCTGACCATGAAGAGCGTCAACACCGATAACCTGATCAACCCGCTGCTTAAGGAACAGGTGCCGGGCATTTACTTGCCCATGGGCCAGACCGCCGAAATTGTTGCGCGCCGCTATCACGTCAGCCGCGAAGACCAGGATCTTTACGCGCTGCAAAGCCAGCAGCGCACCGCCCAGGCCCAGGCTGATGGCTTGTTCAACGATGAAATCGTGCCGATGGCGGTCAAGTACAAGGTCGAGGACAAGAACACTGGCACGGTGCAGATCCTGGATGGCGTGGTCGACCGTGACGACTGCAACCGCCCGGACACCACCCTGGCCAGCCTCAGCGGCCTGAAGCCGGTATTTGCCGAGGATGGCTCGGTAACGGCAGGTAACTCCTCGCAGCTTTCCGACGGTGCGTCGATGACCTTGGTGATGAGCCTGGAAAAAGCCTTGGCACTGGGGCTCAAGCCCAAGGCGTTCTTCCGTGGCTTTACCGTGGCCGGTTGCGAGCCGGATGAAATGGGCATTGGCCCGGTGTTCTCGGTGCCCAAGTTGCTCAAGGCCAAGGGTTTGCAGGTGGCGGATATCGACGTGTGGGAACTCAATGAAGCCTTTGCTTCCCAGTGCCTTTACGCACGCAATCGCTTGGAGATCGATAATGCCAAATACAATGTCAACGGCGGCTCGATTTCCATCGGGCACCCGTTCGGCATGACCGGCTCGCGGCAGGTGGGGCACCTGGTGCGCGAGCTGCAACGGCGCAACCTGCGTTACGGGATTGTCACCATGTGCGTGGGGGGCGGGATGGGCGCCACCGGACTCTTCGAAGCCGTACGCTGATTGCGGTTGGAACAGCGCCAGTGTGGGAGGGCTAATGTGGGAGCTGGCTTGCCTGCGATGACGGCCTACTAGCCGATACTTCTCTCCCTGACACCCCACAACCCAACTGTGGGAGCGGGCCTGCTCGCGAAGGCGGCCTGGCAGGCGACACTGTAATAGCGAGTACATATCCATTTCTGCGGTAACGGCCACCTAGGGTTCCGCCTGACGGCGGGTCACTTTGGAAAAGCCCCAAAGTAACCAAAGGGCTCTTGCCCCACCACTCGGCACCTCGCCTAGGCTCGGTGTGCCCGAACGCAGGCTTGAATCCGTGGGCCGCCGCCACGCGCCATCCATGGCGCGGGGCGGCTAACCCGGCGTCCTGCCGGGTTACCCACGAATTCAAACCTGCGTTCGGCCAGCGTGGTTTAACGGGGCGCTTAAGATCAAAATCAAAAGCAGATCAAGAGCCAGATCAAGAGCGGCTCGCTTCGCATCGTGGTTACCGTTGGCTGCAACAACCTATGAAATTTATATAGATGCCTATGGCCATCGCTTGCAAGCCAGCTCCCCCATTCAAGACTGTGACGTATCCGAACTCAGTGACTTGCCCCTAGAATGCCTGCTCCACTTCCTCTGGCATCTGGGGCACTCATGCACATCTCTTCCGGCCGCTGGGTCTACGGTTTTTTCCTGACCCTGCTGACCGCGTTTCTGTGGGGCATTCTTCCGATCAAGCTCAAGCAAGTGTTGCAGGTGATGGATCCGATCACTGTGACTTGGTTTCGCCTCATGGTAGCGGGCACGTGCCTGTTCGTTTACCTGGCCGCCACCAAACGCCTGCCCAGCCGCAAAGTGCTTGGCCCCAAGGGTGGGTGGCTGGTGGGCATGGCGGTGTGTGGCCTGGTGGGCAACTACGTGTTGTACCTGGTGGGCCTGAAAATGCTCAGCCCGGGCACGGCGCAGTTGGTGGTGCAGATGGGGCCGATCTTTCTGATGGTAGCCAGTGTGTTTGTGTTCAAGGAGCGCTTCAGCCTGGGGCAGGGAGTGGGGTTGTTGGTGCTGATCGCAGGCTTTGGTTTGTTCTTCAACCAACGTCTGGTGGAATTGCTGACGTCCATGGGCACCTACACCGCCGGTGTGCTGACGATCCTGCTCGCCACCACCATCTGGGTGTTCTATGCACTGGGTCAGAAGCAGTTGCTGACGGTGTGGAATTCGCTGCAGGTGATGATGGTGATCTATCTGTCGTGCGCGCTGTTGCTCACCCCTTGGGCACATCCGCTGGAGGCGTTGCAGTTGAGCCCGCTGCAAGGCTGGCTGCTGCTGGCGTGCTGCATGAATACGCTGGTGGCCTACGGCGCATTTGCCGAAGCCCTGGCGCATTGGGAAGCTTCGCGGGTCAGTGCAACCCTGGCGTTGACGCCCCTGGTGACCTTCGTAGCCGTGGCGGTAGCGGCGTGGCTATGGCCGGACTATGTGCAAGCCGAAGAGATCAATGCCTTGGGGTATGTGGGGGCGCTAGTGGTGGTGACGGGCTCGGCGATGGTGGCGCTGGCGCCTTCGCTGCTCGCCGGGCTCAGGGCCCGGCGGCTGCGGATGTCGGTTTAAGCGCCGAGCATGTTTTCCGGGCGCACCCATTGGTCAAACTCGGCATCGGTGAGGTAGCCCAGCTCCAGTGCAGCCTCACGCAGTGTCAGCCCTTCGGCGTAAGCCTTCTTGGCGATTTCGGCTGACTTGTCGTAGCCGATGTGCGGGTTGAGGGCGGTGACCAGCATCAGCCCGCGTTCCAGGTGCTGGGCCATTTGCTCGGCGTCGGGTTCGAGGCCGGCAATGCAATGCTCCTGGAAATTGTTGCAGCCATCGGCCAGCAGGCGGATCGACTCCAGCAGGTTGTGGATGATCACCGGCTTGTACACGTTCAACTGCAAGTGCCCTTGGCTGGCGGCCATGCCGATGGTCACGTCGTTGCCCAGTACCTGGCAGGCCAGCATCGACAGCGCTTCGCACTGGGTCGGATTGACCTTGCCGGGCATGATCGAACTGCCCGGTTCGTTGGCCGGCAACTTGACTTCGGCCAGCCCGGCGCGAGGGCCCGAACCCAGCAGGCGCAGGTCGTTGGCGATTTTCATCAGCGCCACGGCCAGGGTTTTCAGCGCGCCGTGCAGGGTCACCAGCGGCTCATGGCCGGAGAGGGCGGCGAATTTGTTCGGCGCGGTCACAAAGGGTAAACCTGACAACGCGGCCAGTTCGGAAGCAATCGCCTCGCCAAAGCCATGAGGGGCATTGAGGCCGGTGCCGACGGCAGTGCCGCCCTGGGCCAGCTCGCACACCGCGGGCAGGGCGCTGCGGATCGCACGCTCGGCGTAATCGAGCTGGGCGATAAACGCCGAAAGTTCCTGGCCGAAGGTGATCGGCGTGGCATCCATCATGTGGGTACGGCCGGTCTTGACCAGTTTCATATGCCGCGCGGCCAATTCCGCCAGGCCACCGGACAAGGTGGCGATCGCCGGCAGCAGTTGCTTGTTCACCGCTTGCACCGCAGCAATGCTCATGGCAGTAGGGAAGCAGTCGTTGGAACTCTGGGAACGGTTGACGTGATCGTTGGGGTGCACCGGGCTCTTGCCGCCGCGGTTGTTGCCGGCCAGTTCGTTGGCGCGGCCAGCGATCACTTCGTTGGCGTTCATGTTGCTCTGGGTGCCACTGCCGGTCTGCCAGACCACCAGCGGGAACTGGTCGTCGTGCTGGCCGTCCAGAACCTCGTCGGCAGCTTGCTCGATCAGGCGGGCAATATCGGCGGGCAGGTCGCCGTTACGGTCGTTGACCCGTGCCGCAGCCTTCTTGATCAAGGCCAAGGCATGCAATACCGCCAGCGGCATGCGCTGCTCGCCAATCGCGAAATTGACCAGCGAACGTTGGGTTTGCGCACCCCAATAGGCGTCATCAGGGACCTGTACTTCCCCCAGGCTGTCGGTTTCGATACGGCTCATCGGTCACCCTCCTTATCCAGTCGTGATTGGTCAGTTTAGGCCCTGGCGGCCAGCGTGGGTTCCCTAAAAGCGCATTTGTGCCCTCGTGCCCCGTGAAACCAGGGCTTGCCGAGGGGTGGGGTTGAGCCGCGAGGTTTTTTAGGCGCAGAATGGTCGCCCTTGGGGTCTTACCTCGCCTGCTAGAAAAGGAAACTCGATGACTCGTCTTCGTGCCATCTGTACCGCGGTTGCTCTGGTTTGCGCCAGCGGCCAGGTTCTTGCCGATACCGCCAGCCACAACGCCAGTGCCGAAGCCTTCCTTACCCTGGCCCATGCTGACAAGCTGGGGACCCCGGTGTACATGCAAGTGCAGCAAATGTTCGCCCAGCGTTTCGAACAGACCAAGGCGCCTGCCGCCAAGCAGTCCGTACTGGACAGCTACCAGGCCAAGGCCAACGCCGCTCTGGACCAGGCCATCGGCTGGCCGAAGCTCAAGCCCGACATGGTCAAGCTCTACACCACCAACTTCAGCGAATCCGAGCTCAAGGACCTGGTAGCGTTCTACCAGTCGCCACTTGGCAAGAAAGTCCTGGAAAAAATGCCCCAGCTGACCCAGCAATCGGCCCAGATGACCCAGGCCAAGCTGGAAAGCGCCGTACCGGTGGTGAACAAGCTGTTGGAAGACATGACCAACGAGCTGGCGCCAAAAGCCGCCGCACCGGCCAAGAAGAAGTAAGCAGGAATGACCATGCAACAGCGTATCGAAACGGCCCTTGCCGCCCTGGTCCCGGAGCATTTGAGCGTGCTGGATGAAAGCCACATGCACAGTCGTGGGTTGCAGACCCACTTCAAGGCCGTGCTGGTCAGCCAGCAGTTCGAGGGGCTTAACCGCGTCAAGCGCCACCAGAAGGTCTACGCCACCCTGGGTAGCCTGATGAGCGAATTTCATGCGCTGGCGCTGCATACCTATACGCCCGAAGAATGGGCGACAATCGACGCAGCCCCGGCCTCGCCGACCTGCGCCGGCGGACATTGATGGGGTAACCCTGATAGAATCCGCAACGCGCCGCTTAGCCGGCGCGTTTTTTTTTGCATCCGGTTCACCCCTTACGAGGGTAGCCACCTGGAGATAACACCCATGACTCAACCGATTGTCGTGGCGGCACTGTACAAGTTCGTCACCCTCGAAGATTACGTCGCCCTGCGCGAGCCCCTGTTGCAGGCGATGGTCGATAACGGCATCAAAGGCACCTTGCTGATCGCCGAAGAAGGCATCAACGGCACCGTTTCCGGCAGCCGCGAAGGCATTGACGGCCTGATGGCCTGGCTCAAGAAAGACCCACGCATGGTCGACATCGACCACAAAGAGTCTTACTGCGACGACCAGCCGTTCTACCGCACCAAGGTCAAACTCAAGAAAGAGATCGTGACCCTGGGTGTCGAAGGCGTGGACCCGAACAAAAAGGTGGGTACTTACGTCGACCCGCAGGATTGGAACGCGCTGATCAGCGACCCGGAAGTATTGTTGATCGACACCCGTAACGACTACGAAGTGTCCATCGGCACCTTTGAAGGCGCAATCGACCCGAAAACCACCAGTTTTCGCGAATTTCCCGACTACATCAAAGCCCACTTCGACCCGGCCAGGCACAAGAAGGTCGCCATGTTCTGCACTGGCGGCATTCGCTGTGAGAAGGCGTCGAGCTACATGCTCAGCGAAGGCTTCGATGAGGTCTACCACCTCAAGGGCGGTATCCTGAAGTACCTCGAAGAGGTGCCCCAGGAAGAAACCAAATGGCAGGGCGACTGCTTTGTGTTCGACAATCGCGTGACCGTGCGCCACGACTTGAGCGAAGGCGACTACGATCAATGTCATGCCTGCCGCACACCGGTGAGCGTAGAAGACCGTGCCTCCGAGCATTATGTGGCTGGCATCAGTTGCCCCCATTGCTGGGATAAGCTGCCGGAGAAGACCCGTCGCAGTGCGATCGACCGCCAGAAGCAGATCGAACTGGCCAAGGCCCGCAACATGCCGCACCCGATTGGTTACAACTACAAGCAAACCCCTTCCGAGGCCTGAGCCATGTCTGCGCGCCTGCTCTATGTAATGGACCCGATGTGTTCCTGGTGCTGGGGCTTTGCCCCGGTGGCACAAGCGCTGGTGGAGCAGGCCCAGGCGGCCGGCGTGGACGTGCACCTGGTGGTGGGCGGCTTGCGCACCGGCAGCGGCGCGGCGCTGGAGCCGACGACCCGGCGCTACATCCTTGAACACTGGCAGGCCGTCACCGACGCCACCGGCCAGCCGTTCAAGCGAGAAGGCGCATTGCCCGACGGGTTTGTCTACGACACCGAGCCTGCGTGCCGCGCTATCGTCACCGCACGCAGCCTGGCGCCGGATTGCGCCTGGACGCTGCTGGGGCTGATCCAGCGCGCGTTCTATGTCGAAGGCCGGGACGTGACGCTCGCCCCTGTGCTGGTGGAGCTGGCCGAACAGGCCGGTATTCCACGTATCGAGTTTGCCGGCGAGTTCGACCGTGCCGATCAGCACGCGGCCACGGCGGCCGATTTCACCTGGGTGCAGGACCTGGGCATTGCCGGGTTTCCGACCCTGCTGGCCGAGCGCAACGGCCAGTTGGCTTTGCTGACCAATGGTTACCAGCCGCTGTCCGAGCTGTCGCCGTTACTCGCTCGATGGTTGGAGCGAGCTGCCTGTGTATGAACAGCCTCCACGCACCGACCGCCTGACCTGGGCGGAAATTCGCCGCCTGGCCCTGCGTCACAAAAAATCCCTGTGGGTCGCCAACGGTGTCGCCGTGCTCGCCACCCTGTGCAGCGTGCCTATCCCGCTGTTGTTGCCGTTGCTGGTCGACGAAGTGCTACTGGGCCATGGCGATGCCGCCCTCAAGGTGATGAACCACGCGTTGCCCCTGGGCTGGCAAAAAGCGGCTGGCTATATCGGCCTGATGCTCTTGGTCACCCTGGCCCTGCGTTGCGGCGCGTTGGTGTTCAACGTGGTGCAGGCGCGGCTGTTTGCGCGCTTGGCCAAGGACATCGTGTACCGCATCCGCGTGCGCCTGATCGAGCGTCTCAAGCGCATCTCCCTGGGTGAGTACGAAAGCCTGGGCAGCGGTACGGTCACCACCCACTTGGTGACCGACCTGGACACCCTGGACAAATTCGTCGGCGAAACCCTCAGCCGCTTCCTGGTGGCGATGCTGACCCTGGTCGGCACCTCGGCGATCCTGGTGTGGATGCATTGGCAACTGGCGTTGTTGATCCTGTTGTTCAACCCATTGGTGATCTACGCCACGGTGCAGTTGGGCAAGCGCGTCAAGCACCTCAAGAAGCTGGAAAACGACAGTACTTCACGCTTTACCCAGGCGCTGACCGAAACCCTCGATGCCATACAGGAAGTACGTGCTGGCAACCGCCAGGGCTTTTTCCTCGGGCGGCTGGGCCAGCGTGCCCAGGAAGTGCGTGACTACGCCATTCATTCCCAATGGAAAACCGACGCGTCGAGCCGCGCCAGTGGCTTGCTGTTCCAGTTCGGTATCGACATCTTCCGCGCCGCGGCCATGCTCACCGTGCTGTTTTCCGACCTGTCCATCGGCCAGATGCTCGCGGTGTTCAGTTACCTGTGGTTCATGATTGGCCCGGTGGAACAATTGCTGAACCTGCAATACGCCTATTACGCGGCAGGCGGCGCGCTGTCGCGCATCAACGAGCTGCTGGCGCGTGTCGATGAGCCGCAATACCCAGGCGGCGCAGACCCGTTCAGCGGGCGCGAGACGGTCGGCATCGAAGTGCGTGGCCTCGACTTCGGCTACGGCGAAGAGCTGGTACTCAACCAGTTGAACCTGGCCATCGCACCGGGTGAAAAGGTGGCAATTGTCGGCGCCAGCGGCGGCGGTAAAAGCACCTTGGTGCAACTGTTGCTGGGGCTCTACACGCCGCAGGCCGGCAGCATTCGTTTTGGCACTGCCACCCAGCAGGAGATCGGCCTGGAGACCATCCGCGAAAACGTCGCGGTGGTGCTGCAACACCCTGCGCTGTTCAACGATACCGTGCGCGCCAACCTGACCATGGGCCGCACCCGCACCGATCAAGCCTGCTGGCAGGCGCTGGAAATCGCCCAACTGGATGCTACTGTCAAGGCATTGCCCTTGGGCCTGGACAGCGTGGTCGGGCGTTCGGGCGTGCGCTTTTCCGGTGGCCAGCGGCAACGCCTGGCCATTGCCCGCATGGTGCTCGCCGAGCCTAAAGTGGTGATTCTGGACGAGGCCACCTCCGCATTGGACGCGGCGACCGAGTACAACCTGCACCAGGCACTGGCGCGGTTTCTCAGCGGGCGTACTACACTGATCATCGCCCACCGGCTGTCTGCGGTGAAGCAGGCTGACCGAGTGCTGGTGTTCGATGGCGGGCACATTGCCGAGGATGGCGACCATCAGCAGTTGATTGCCGATGGTGGGTTGTACGCCAAACTGTACGGACACTTGCAACAAGTACGTTGATTTAGCTTAGGCTGTGCTATCGGGAGCGGATTTTCGCGTGCGTATCAAGCTGTGCATGTGTAAGGGACTTCATGAAGCAAAAGCGGACTCTCGGAACGCCACGCCTGCTGGGTATTGTCTGGCCCTTTATCGCCGTCGTGTTGTTCCAGGCATTGTTAGGCTGCGTCAGTCTCTACGTGCTTTCGGCAGTGCGGGGCTATGTGGCGGGCGAAAGTCTGTGGTCCAAGGGCCAGAAGGATGCCATCTACTACCTGACCCTTTACGCCGATAACCGCAACGACGCCACCTACCTCAAATACCAGCAGGCCATTGCCGTGCCCCAGGGTGGGCATGAATTGCGCATTGCTCTGGACCGTCCCACCCCCGATACGGACGCGGCCCGCTTGGGCATTCTCAAGGGCGGTAATCATCCGGACGACGTTTCCAGCCTGATCTGGCTATACCTCAACTTCCGTCATTTCAGCTACCTGGAAAAAGCCATTGAGCTGTGGACGGTGGGCGACGGCTACCTCGTGCAGCTCGATGAGCTGGCTCAGGAGATGCACGGCGCCATTACCTCCGGCTACGTCAGCAGTGACGATGTCCATCATTGGAAGGCGCGCATCACGGCCATCAATGAAGGGGTGACGCCCGCTGCCAAGGCGTTCAGCGATGCCCTGGGTGAAGGTTCGCGGATGATCCTGCGCCTGTTGTTGATCACCAACCTGGCGACTGCCTTGGGCCTGATCGTGTTGGCGCTGCTGCGCACCCACAAGCTGCTGGCCCAGCGTCATGCCTTTGCCGATGCGCTGCAAGCGGAGAAGGAGCGGGCGCAGATCACATTGGAGTCGATTGGCAACGGGGTGATTACCACCGACGTCGACGGGGCCATTGCCTATATGAACCCTGCAGCCGAAGCGTTGACCCACTGGCGCTCGGAGCAAGCCCAGGGCCTGCCGCTGGCGGCGCTGTTCAAGCTTTTGAATGAAAACGCCGAGCCCGACGGTTTCACACTGATTGAACACATCGTCAAAGGCCAGTTCAGCGGCGGCAGCGAGCATTCCAAGCTGATCCAGCGCCTGGACGGCAGCACCGTCTCGGTCACTCTGGTGGGCGCGCCGATCCGCAGTGCCGGCAAGGTCAGCGGTGCGGTCCTGGTGCTGCATGACATGACCCAGGAACGCCAGTACATCGCCAACCTTTCATGGCAGGCCACCCACGACGCGTTGACTGGCCTGGCTAACCGTCGCGAGTTCGAGTTCCGCCTTGAACAGGTGCTGCAACAGGTCGCGCGCCAGCAAAGTGGGCGACATGCCTTGATGTTCCTCGACCTCGACCAGTTCAAGCTGGTCAATGACACCTGTGGCCATGCCGCGGGCGATGAACTGCTGCGCCACATCTGCGCGTTGCTGCAGTCGGACCTGCGCGAGGGCGACACCCTGGCTCGGTTGGGCGGCGACGAGTTTGGTATCCTGCTGGAGAACTGCCCGGCGCCGGTGGCGGAAAAAATCGCCGAGAGCCTGCGCCACACTGTGCAGAGCTTGCACTTCGTGTGGAAGGGTCGGCCCTTCATGACCACCGTCAGCATCGGCCTGGTGCATATCTCGCAAACCCCGACCACCCTGGAAACCTCCCTGCGTGCCGCCGACATGGCGTGCTACATGGCCAAGGAAAAGGGGCGCAACCGGGTGCAGGTCTACCATGTCGACGACTCGGAGTTGTCTCTGCGGTTTGGCGAGATGGCCTGGGTACAGCGGCTGCATATTGCGCTTGAGGAAGACCGCTTTTGCCTTTACGCCCAGGAAATTGCGCCTTTGGGCCCTACCGACGCCGGCAGTGGGCACATCGAAATTCTCCTGCGCCTGCATGACGAAGCGGGGCGGATCATTTTGCCCAACAGTTTTATTCCGGCGGCCGAACGCTACGGGTTGATGACGTCCCTGGATCGTTGGGTAGTGGAAAACGTATTCAAGATTATCGCCCGTTGCATGCATGAGCGCCCGGGCCGCCCCATGGCCATGTGTGCGATTAATCTGTCAGGCATAACCATTGGCGATGATGACTTTTTAGGTTTTTTGCGTCAGAAATTCGATACTTACAACATTCCACCGGAAATGATTTGTTTTGAAATAACTGAAACCAGCGCTATAGCCAATTTGGGCAGCGCGATTCGGTTTATTAATGAACTCAAAGCGTTAGGGTGCCATTTCTCACTCGATGATTTTTGCGCCGGAATGTCCTCATTCGCATATTTGAAACATTTACCTGTAGACTTCCTGAAGATCGATGGAAGTTTCGTAAAGGATATGCTGGACGACCCGATTAACCGCGCCATGGTCGAAGTGATCAACCACATCGGCCACGTCATGGGTAAGCGCACGATTGCCGAGTTTGTTGAAACACCCCAGATCGAACAGGCTTTACTTGAGATAGGTGTGGATTACGCTCAGGGCTACCTGATTGAACGCCCGCAATTGTTTACCTTTGATAGCTTGCAGTGCCGACCTGAGCGGCCGCAGCCACTGTTATTCAAGGCGCCCGGCACTTTCCGCTGAAACATTTGCTGGTCTGTACAATCACACTTGAAAAGGAGCCCCACAGTGATCGACACATTCAACAGAACCGGCCCGCTTATGGAAGCCTCCAGTTACCCCGCCTGGGCGCAGCAATTGATCCAGGACTGTAGCGAGAGCAAGCGTCGGGTTGTCGAGCACGAACTGTATCAGCGCATGCGTGACAACGCCCTCAGCGCCAAGACCATGCGCCACTACCTGATTGGTGGTTGGCCGGTGGTGGAACAGTTTGCCTTGTACATGGCGCAGAACCTGACCAAGACCAAGTTTGCCCGTCATCCTGGGGAGGATATGGCGCGCCGTTGGCTCATGCGCAATATCCGCGTGGAGCTCAACCATGCCGACTATTGGGTCAATTGGGCGCGGGCTCACGGCGTCAGCCTTGAAGAACTGCAAGCGCAGGAGGTGCCGCCTGAGTTGCACGCCCTGAGTCATTGGTGCTGGCACACCAGCTCGGCGGATGCGTTGATCGTCGCGATTGCCGCCACCAACTACGCGATCGAGGGGGCGACGGGGGAGTGGTCCGCCGTGGTCTGCTCTACCGGTGTGTATGCTGCCGCCTTCCCTGAGGAAGATCGCAAGCGGGCGATGAAGTGGCTGAAGATGCACGCCCAGTACGATGACGCCCACCCTTGGGAAGCCCTGGAAATCATCTGCA
Organism: Pseudomonas sp. KT_2_4; assembly: GCF_041410225.1. Lineage (NCBI taxonomy): Bacteria > Pseudomonadati > Pseudomonadota > Gammaproteobacteria > Pseudomonadales > Pseudomonadaceae > Pseudomonas > Pseudomonas sp. KT_2_4. The sequence goes on along the minus strand of NZ_CP166962.1, from coordinate 1,874,874 downwards.
CGCTGGCCGGGACCAACCCGAGCAAGGCCCTGCAGGAAGAGTTGCGCCAGGCGGTATGCAAGAGCTACGACTACATGCACTTGTTCCTGGAAAGCTGCATGCGTCTAGAGCATACAGAGAAAGACAAGGCGCCAGCCGTTCGCGAGCGCCCTGTGCGCATCGCCAGCGAGGCGTAGCGGTAACTGTGGCGAGGGAGCAATCTTCCTCGCCACAATTGACTTTACCCCGCCATCGCCAAGCGGTTACGACCTTCGCGCTTGGCCACATACAACGCATTGTCGGCCCGACGCAGCAGGCTTTCAGCCGACTCGGCCGCCAGCAGCGTCGAGCAGCCGAGGCTCACGGTCAGTTCTATTCGCGTGCCCTCCACCCAGTAGTCCTGGGCTTGTGCCGCCTGGCGCAGGCGCTCTCCCACCATCCTCGCGGCATCGCGACCGGTGTTGGACAGCAGGATCAAAAACTCCTCCCCGCCAAACCGGAACACCATGTCCACGTTGCGCAGCTGGCGTTTGATCGCCCCGGCCACGGCGCGCAGCACGCTGTCGCCCGCAGCATGCCCATGGGTGTCGTTGATTTTCTTGAAGTGGTCGATGTCCAGCATCAACAACGACAGCGGGTGCAAATGCCGGCGTGCCATGTCGATTTCTCGCTGCAGCGTCTGGTCCATGGCCACACGGTTGCCGGTTTCGGTCAACGGGTCACGCAGGGCGCTGCGGGTGGCGGCGCGGTAGAGCAGGGCGTTGCGCATCGGATAAAGCAAGGTCACCAGCAGGAGTTCGAGCTGGCTCAGTTCTTCTTCAAGCAACCGCTGGTTGCGACGAAAGACCAGTTCCCCCAGATGCTCGCCTTCATGGCTCAGGGTGTAGCTGACGGAGTGATGACCCCGGTGGCCAAACTCCAGGCGCAGGTCGCTGGCGGCGTGACGGTATTGCAACGCGTCCAGCGGCACCAGGCGCTGAACCTCACGAAAGAACAGGCCCAGGATGCGCTCCGGCTCCAGGCTGGTCTGCAACTGCTGGTTCAGTTGCTGGCGAAGTTCGGCAAGGGTGGCGGGGCGACGTGGGCGTAAGGATGGCTGGCCAAATCCCAGGCGTTGCAATTTGGCACTGTCAAAGTCAATTGCGTTGGTCTGGGTGGGGGTTTTCATAAGCGGGTGGCCTCTAAGCACTGGGCTGTCTTACAGGCGGGATGAGAGTGGCGAGTGCCAAGCGTCTTACTGATCCTTCAGTTCCGTAAAACATTGGAAACAGTTTAAACCGCTTTTCTTTGGGTTATAACCCCGGGGCACTGCCGCACGTCTTGTCATCGCCGAACCTGCTTGAACAGTACCGGAGCGAGATTCATGCCAAGTGTATTTGGTTGGTAAAAATCCTTATAAATCAATTAACTAATTTTTAAGTAAGAAAAGTCTGTTAAAGCATGGCGCCAGTTATTTGGCTGATTGGGGCCGGCATTACTGCCGGCCCGGTTAACCTTACTGTTTCGGTGGGGCGAGTTGTTTGTCGCAAATAAACAACGCTTCGGTTATCCGCACACAACGTACACCATCCCTCATCACTACTAGACCAAGGTGGTACGGTCGATCTGCGCGATGGAGGTGACCCCGGTCAGGGTCATGGCCACGCGCATTTCCTTGGCGAAGATGTCCAGCAGGTTCTCTACCCCATGCTGGCCCTCGGCGGCCAGCGCATAGGCGGTGGCACGCCCTAGCAGGCACGCCTTGGCACCCAGGGCTAGCATGCGCACCACGTCGAGCCCGGAGCGAATGCCCGAGTCCACCAGCACGGTCAGGTCATCGCCTACCGCTTCGGCAATCGGCGGCAACGCCTTGGCCGTGGAGAGCACCCCGTCGAGCTGGCGGCCGCCATGGTTGGAGACCACGATGCCGTCGGCCCCGAAACTCACCGCGTCCTTGGCGTCCTGCGGGTCGAGGATGCCCTTGATGATCATCGGGCCTTTCCAGAATTCGCGGATCCATTCCAGGTCTTTCCAACTGATCGACGGGTCGAAGTTGTTGGCCAGCCAGCCAATGTAGTCCTCCAGGTGGGTGGGTTTGCCCAGATATTTGGAGATATTGCCCAGGTCGTGGGGGCGGCCCATCAAGCCCACATCGAAGGCCCATTGCGGCTTGGTCACTGCCTGCAACATGCGCCGCTGCGCCGCGTAGGGGCCGGACATACCGGAGTGAGCGTCACGGTAGCGTGCGCCCGGTGTCGGCATGTCAACGGTGAACACCAGCGTTGTCACCCCGGCGGCCTGCGCCCGCTCCAGGGCGTTGCGCATGAAGCCGCGATCCTTGAGCACATACAGCTGGAACCAGATCGACTGCGGGCTTTGCGAGGCCACTTCCTCAATCGAACACACCGACACTGTCGACAGGCAAAAAGGGATGTTTTTGTTGGCCGCCGCCTTGGCTGCTTGCACTTCACCGCGTCGCGCATACATGCCGGTCAGCCCGACGGGGCTGAGGATGACCGGCATCGCCAGTTCCGTGCCGAACAAATGGGTGCTCAGGCTCAGGTTGTCGACATTGCGCAGGATGCGTTGGCGCAGGCTGATCTCGGCCAGGTCCGAACTGTTGGCGCGCAGCGTGTGCTCGGCGTAGGCGCCGCCGTCGATGTAATCGAACAGAAAGCGCGGCAACTTGCGTTTGGCCGCAGCGCGGTAGTCGGAAGCGGACGAGATGATCATCGACGGTGTCTCCACAGGGCAAAGTGCTACACCCTAAGCAAAGTTATGCCATGATGAAAACAACTTTTATCACTGCCATCCAGTCGTTATAGGAATACTGATGAACCTACGAACACTGCGTGCGTTTGTCGAAGTGGTGCGCCAGGGTGGGTTCTCCCAGGCGGCCGAAGTGGTTGCCCTGACCCAGTCCACCGTCAGCAAAGCGGTCAAGACCCTTGAGGACGAATTAGGCATGCCGCTGCTCAATCGCCTTGGCCACAAGAACGAACTCACCGCCGCCGGCGAAATTGCCTACCGCCGCGCCTTGGTAATGCTCGCCGAACGCACCGACCTGATGGCTGAAATCAACGACCTGCGCGGTCTCAAGCGCGGCGTGCTGCGCATCGGTCTGCCGCCGGTAGGGTGCGGCGTGCTGTTCGCGGCCATGTTTGCCACTTACCGCAGCCGCTACCCGGGCATCGACATCGAACTGACCGAATACGGCAGTAAAAGGCTGCGCGAATGCCTGGAAGCGGGGGAGGTTGACCTCGCCGCCTTGCTGCTACCGGTTGATGAAGGCTTCGACTACCAACCGGTGCGCAACGAGCCATTGATCGCCGTGTTGCCCATGGGCCACCCATTGGCCCGGCGCAAGCGCATCGACTTCACCGACCTGGCCGACTCGCCGTTCATCCTGTTCGAAGCCGGCTTTGCCCTCAACGCCAAGATCCTCAGCGCCTGCGAACGTAAAGGCGTGACACCTAAAGTCACCGCTCGCAGTGGGCAAATAGACTTTATCGTCGACCTGGTCACCGCCGGGCTGGGCGTCGCCTTCCTGCCCCGGATGCTGGCGCACAAACACCAACACCCCGGCATCGCCTTGATCCCCCTGGACGAGCCCCACACCGATTGGCACATCGCCCTGGCCTGGCGCGCCAGCGCCCACCTGCCACCGGCAGCGCGGGCCTGGTTGGAACTGGCCAGGGAACCGTCGTATTCAAGCGAACAGGGGGGGAATTTGCGGAAAATTTCTGAGGGCGCTTGACTTCTTCTTTTTAATCAGTAACATACGGCGCATTCCGCGATAGCTCAGTTGGTAGAGCAAATGACTGTTAATCATTGGGTCCCTGGTTCGAGTCCAGGTCGTGGAGCCAGATAGAGAAAAGCCTGCAGAGATGCAGGCTTTTTTTTGCCTTGAATTTGACCCGGCAATCCAGACGCTTAGCGCGCTTCGTATGGCGCCATCAGCGGGCATGATCCGCATGCTTATTTGAAGGCCGTGCTCACGCGCCTGCCGTTGCAGCGGGCGAGTGAGATTGAAGCGGCTTGGTCCTACGCGATTTTGATTACTACCTTACCAAAGGCGCCTCTGGCCAGATGTTCGTACGCTTCGCGTGCTTGATCGAATGGATACACGTGGTCGATTACCGGGCGAATCTTGTGCTCGTTCAAGAATTCGTTCATTCGGTCAAATGACGAGCGTGGAGCAACGGCTATGCCGCGAATCGTTGTTTGCCGGAAAATCATAGGCATCAGGTTCAAGGCGGAGGTCTGGCCTGTCAGAAAGCCGATCTGTGCAATACGTCCACCTGCCTTTGTCGCAGCAATCGATTGGTTGATGCCGTCCCCGCCCGCCACATCCAGCAGCAGATCCACTCCCTTGCCGTCAGTGAGCTTCAGAACTTCCTCTGCCCACTCAGGGGTGGTGCGATAATTCACACCCGCAACCGCGCCCAGTTTTTTTACAGCTTCCAGATTGTCATCACGGCTGGAGGTGACGATAACCTTGGCTCCCAAAGCGGTAGCAATTTGTGCTGCAAAAACAGAAACACCTCCAGAGCCCTGAACCAAAACGGTTTGGCCGGCCTCTATCTGGCCATAGTCGACGAGCGCATACCACGCCGTCAGAGCAGCAATTGGAAGGGTCGCTGCTTCCTCATCAGACATATTGTCGGGGGCACGTACTGCGCTGTCTTCATGGATGATCATGTATTGCGCCAGACCACCAGGCAATGGCGAGCCGAAACAGTAGTTGGGTTCATCTGGCCCAGGCATGCCGTCCAACCAACGGGAGTAGAGGTGTGAGTTGACCCGATCTCCGATAGCAAAGCGGCTGACACCTTCACCTACTGCCACGACAGTTCCCGCCGCATCGCTGACGGGGATCAGCGGCTTGGGCACCATGTGAGGTTCATAGATGCCGTCAACGATGGCCTTGTCCCGGAAATTGAGTGATACAGCGTCTACTTTAACCAGCAGCTCACCCGCTCGGGGCACGGGGGTTTCCGTTTCGCCCTGCACGAGATTATCCAAGCCGAAATCTTTTAGAAGCCACGCTTTCATTTTCTGTCTCCACCAATTTTGAATGTGCAGGGGAGGGAGGTTCCTCCTTTATGCTGAGGACATTGTTGAGATTTCGCGGCCCTAGATAAATGTGCAGAAACGAACAGGATTGTTATCCTGATCAGCAATAATCATCCCGTTAACACGCTTCCCGAGAAGAGACTTATGGAGCTTCTACAGTCGATGCAAGTATTCGCCAAGCTAGCGGAGTTGGGGAGCTTCACCAAAGTCGCTGAGGCAATGCAGGCCGGGCGACCGCACGTCACACGCACCATTCAGGATCTGGAAGCCTCGCTGGGTGTCCGTCTGTTCCAGCGCACTACGCGTAAAGTAAAACTGACTGCTGAGGGAGAGCGGTTTTACGAACGCGTCAAAGAGATTTTAGCAACCATCGCAGAAACCACTTCCATGTTCGACCGTAGTGGATCGACGTTGCGAGGGCGGCTTCGAATTGACATCCCTACTGCATTTTCCCAGCACAGCTTCATGGAAAGCCTTAGGAGGTTTACCGAGGCATTTCCCGAAATCGAGCTTGTGCTAGGCGTGACCGACCGTACGGTAGATCTCGTAGCCGAGGGCATCGACTGTGTATTGCGAATGGGTGAACTTCCGGATTCAAGCATGGTGGCTAGAGAAATTGGCACCGCCACCATGGTGACCTGTGCGTCTGCAGGTTATCTCCAAGCCTGCGGTGCACCCATAACCCTACAAGATCTAGTAGACCACCAATGTGTCAGCTTCCTTTCCGGTCAAAATAACAGACCGCTGCCTTGGCACTTCTCGGTAGACGGCGAAGATCGTCCACATACGCCTCGGCGTGGAATCACCGTGAATGAGTCGAATGCCTACGTTCAATGCGGTGTTGCAGGCTTCGGCATTGTTCAAGCGCCTGGAATTGCCGTTGAGACATTCCTCGCAAGCGGAGAACTGATCGAAGTGCTCAAGGCATTTCGTCCAAAGCCTCGCCTGGTTTCCGTGCTTTATCCAAGCAGAACGCATCTTGCGCCTCAGGTCGAGGCATTTGTGGATTGGCTGAAGGAACATTTTCCGGTGCTTCACCCCAGCTGGTTCACCGCGCACTAACCATTGTTTTGTAGTGGGGCTAGTCGTAACTGGCCAATGTTGATTTTGTCCGAGTCTGGCCCCCTAGCTTCCTGAGGGCGGCAAGGCGTCAGTTCTCCATAGGCGTAGGAACACCCATTCACCTGGTGCTAGCGAATGTGGCCGCGGGAATATCAACGGCTTTTAATAATTCACTATTATGAGAACTATGATCAGTGCATAGGTGTAGACGCTAACTCAAAACCACCATTGATAACGAACTGAACGCCCATACAAACCAGTAGAAAACCAACGACTCGGGAAATTGCATCGATTCCTGACTCACCAAGCACTTTCATGATTCGCCCCGAACATCGTAAAGCTATCCAGAAAATAAGCGCAGTAATGATGAATACGGTTGCGGCTGCAAGGTGAATGACGAGTGGCAGGGTCTGGTAGGTCGACTGCAGGGTAGAGGCGGAGCTGATAAGCAACGCTATCGTGCCGGGGCCTGCTGCACCAGGAAGAGCTAAAGGTACAAATGACAGATCGCGGAAATGTGGGGTTGATTTCTCTTTCTCTGAAAGGAAATCTTTCTGAACCTCTGTTTCGTCAGGTGTCGTTGCTGGAAAAAGCATGGCGAAACCGATGTAGGTAACGATCAGGCCTCCGGCTATTCTCAAGCCGGGGACAGATATTCCGAATACCTGCATTACCAGGCTGCCTCCGTAGAAGCTGACAAACATAATCAGAGCTACATATAAGCTTGCCTTCAGGATTTGCCGGTTACGCTCTACTGTAGGCAGCTTTCCTCCAAGGCCTAGTAAAAGGGAGATGCTAGTTAGAGGATTGGCCATAGGAAGCAGGGCCAATAGTCCGACAAGAACATGATGAAAGTAATTGCCCATAGTGTTTTTACTCGGTTATGCAACGAATAGGAGGCTATAAGATTATTAAGGTCGTACGTCATCTGCCCTAACGAACCGATATCAAGTCAGGACTCAATCGGGAAAGTATTTTTTTGCCTCTTCCGTGGTATAGCGCAGAAAGATCTGCACCGCCTGCGGAATCAAGCGTCGTGACAGTAGAAAAGCATACAGCGACATGTTCTGGAGGGTATAGCCAGGTAAAATACGTACCAGTTTTCCGCTCTCAACGGCCTCATTGGCGCTGGGCAAATTGAACTGCGCGATGCCAAGTCCGCGCAGAGTAAGATCCATGCGCGCATCGTTCGGTGTGGCAAGCAGGATGGCTTGCACCGGCATCAGGTGTTTATGTCCTTGGGGGTCGATGAGCTCCCACTCGGGTTCTCCCTGACGCCCAAGGCAGGGCCATTGCAGGAGATCGTCCGGTACACGGGGAGGTTTCCTGCCGGCCAGTAACAGGGGAGAAGCGAATAACCCTTGTGGCATTGAACAGATTGGCCGAGCAACCAGCGACTTGTTAATCACTTCGGCGCGGCGATGACTGAAGTAGACATCCACTGGCTCTTCAATGGGGTTTGGCACGCGTGTGCTGGCCTCCACTTCAAAATGAATTTCGTGCTGTTCTTCCAGCATTCGAGCGATAGCCGGGTTGATAAACCAGTGCACAACCTCGGGCGATCCGACGACCCGGATACGTCCTCTAATTTTTCCATCATCCGACTTGATCGCGCTTTCAACCTCCTGAAGGCCTTCGAACAAGGGCGCGATTTCGCTATAGAGCCGCTCGCCCGGGTCCGTCAATCGCATAGAGGGCATCCGATTGAACAAGCGCAGACCCAGGTGCTCCTCCAGCCGGGTCACGGCGCGACTGATGCTTGAAGTGTTCTGCCCAAGCCGTTCAGCCGCACGGCTGAAGTTCAATGTTTGCGCGGCAACGAGGAAGGTGTGGTATTCGCTCCACATGGCGTTGCTTTTATGCAATGTATAGTTGCTCCATATGGCATGGCTAAAATTAATAGACTAACACTATCATCACCAAGTCTGAGAGCCATTTAGCGTATAGGAGTTCAACTGTGACCTCGATAAATCGTATTTTTGCCAGCCTAGTTGCCTTGATGGGGCTGGGGCTATTGTTAGGTGGAGCTTACCTCTTAACCCTTGGCGGATCGTTTTATTACGTGCTGGCCGGATGGGCCTATCTGAGCGCTGGCGTCATGCTTTGGCGTAGGCAAGTTTGTGGAGTATGGCTGCTGGTAGCGGTTGCCGTGCTGAGTGTTCCATGGGCGCTCTGGGAGTCAGGCACGTTCTATTGGGCGCTGTTTCCACGCCTGCTCGTACCGGCAGCGATGGCGAGCATCGGCTTGCTCCTGTTATCCACTTGGTCGCCTGCGGACTCCCGGCGCCGGATACGCGGCCTGGGTGTACTAGCGCTATTAGGGACGGCTGTGTTCTTTGGGTTTGCCTTTACTCCACATGGTGTCGTCTCGCCTGTCTCGGGCACACCTTTTACTGCAGCAGCCACAAACACCACGCCTTCAAATTGGTCCGCATATGGCCGAACCACTGCGGGTACGCGCTACGCGCCCTTTACGCAGATCAACCGTGACAACGTTCAGGACCTGAAAGTGGCCTGGACCTATCGTACCGGCGCGAAGATCCAGTTGGACAAGGGCGCCGTGGATTCGAACACCCCATTGCAAATTGAAGATACGTTGTTCACTTGCACACCCGATGATCGCATTGCTGCCATCGATGCAGATACGGGGGTAGAACGTTGGAAATTCGATACCCATAGTGCATCTCCTATCTGGAACCGTTGCCGCGGCCTGGGTTACTACAAGCTCAAGGAGGCGCCGGCTGATGGCGTCTGTGCGGAACGAATCGTCAATTCCACCATCGATGCGCGCCTGATCGAACTAGATGCCAAGACCGGCAAGCAGTGCCCAGGTTTTGGCAGCGACGGCGTCGTCGACCTGAAGCAGGGCATGGGCGACGTTAAGCCTGGGTTCTACTTTCAGACTTCCGCGCCGCTGGTGGCGCGCGACTACATTATTATCAGTGGCTGGGTAGTTGATAACTACAGCCGCGGTGAGCCGTCAGGCGTGATCCGCGCCTTTGATGCCCGCACCGGCGCACTGGCATGGGCGTGGGACCTGGGCAACCCGGACATAACCGGCTTGCCACCGGCGGGGCAGACCTACACGCCCGGCACGCCCAACATGTGGACCGCCGCTGCCTATGACGACCAGTTGGGTCTTATCTATGCGCCGCTGGGAAATGCCACGCCGGACTTTTTCGGCATGGAGCGACCACCGCACTCGGATGAATACAACTCTTCCCTTGTCGCCCTCGATATCATGACGGGCCGCCCGAAATGGAAATTCCAGACCGTCCATCACGACATCTGGGACTACGACTTGCCTTCTCAACCCGCGCTGGTCGATTTGCCTGACGGCCAAGGCGGAACCATCCCCGGGGTATTGCAAACCACCAAGCGTGGCCAGCTTTTCCTGTTAAATCGCGCCACCGGAGAGCCGATTGCGGACGTCGTCGAAAAGCCCGTGCCTACGGCCGGTGCGGTACCTGAAGAAAAGCTTTCGCCTACACAGCCTTATTCGGTAGGGATGCCGACTATCGGTGCCGAACACCTCACCGAGAAGAAGATGTGGGGGGCAACCATGTTCGACCAACTCATGTGCCGCATCATGTTCAAGCAACTGCGCTACGAGGGCGACTTCACGCCGATCGGTCTGACCAAGGCGCTGGATCAGCCCGGCAATATCGGAGGATTCAACTGGGGTAGCGTCTCCTACGACCCCGTTAATCATCTGGCTTATATGAACGATATCCGGGTGCCGAACATCTTTTGGCTGATGCCTCGTGATGAATTCAATACTTGGACAAAAACCCACCAGATCGAGGTGAGCGGACATGGGCCGTCACCGCAGTTGAAAACACCTTACGGTCAAGCCATTTATATCTGGATGTCATCCCTAGGGGTTCCGTGCAACCAGCCGCCCTATGGGACCGTCACGGCGGTCGATCTGAATACGCACAAGGTGGCCTGGCAAGTGCCGGCTGGCACCACAGAGCAATTGGGGCCACTGGGTATCGCATCACACCTGCCCATGCCCATGGGCATGCCAACTTATGCAGGAACGATGACCACGGCAGGCGGCCTAGTATTCTTTGCCGGTTATCAGGACTACTACATCCGGGCATACGACGGGCAAAGTGGCAAACTCGTCTGGGAACATGAATTACCGGTCGGCGCCAGCGCCACGCCGATCTCCTACGTCTCGCCGACGACGGGCAAACAGTACGTTGTCATTTCCGTAGGCGGGGCAGCGCATTCTCCCGACACCGGTGACTATGTAATGGCCTTCAGCCTTCCGACATCCCAACCGTGAAGCATCTGCAGCGACAGCAAAAGAAGGCGTTACCTGTACATGGCCAGCGCTGAATACGTGTTCAAAGCTGACGAGAAACCGGCGATGGCGGGCAGTCCTTATAAGCCCAGGCTGTCGCCGGCCAGGCGTGGCATATATTTTGTCGTAGGCTTATTCCTCGGGACCTGCACGACACTGTGCAACGGCCTGGTGGCGAGCAATCTAGGCGTAATCTCTGGCTCTATTGGCGAGTACACGGCTCAGGTCTCGTGGTTGGTGGCAGTTTTTTTGGCGATCAATGCCAGCGCCAACCTGACCTTGGTCAAGGCCCGGATGCAGTTCGGAATCCCTTTGGTCACGGCAAGCATTGTCGGTACCTACATCGCTGCCTGTGTGCTGCAGTTACTGTGGCCCACTTTGACAACTGCGGTCATTGCCACGGCGATCAACGGCTTGATGTGCGCGACGTTGATCGCCTTGAGTACCTATTATCTGATGCAGGCCATAGCCCCATCGGCCCAGCCGATGGCCCTGATTATCAGCGTAGGGCTTACCCAGATAGGATCGCCGGTGGCGCGCATGATTCCCGTGGAATTTCTCGCCTCGGAACATTGGCTGGGGCTGCACTTGTTGAATCTAGGCATTGGTATGGCGGTGTTGGGTGTGACGTTGGCGGTGCCTTTGCCACGCAGTGATAGGGCCAGCGTGTTTGCTGCCTCGGACGCAGTGGTGATTGTATTGCTGGTTTCATCCTTCCTGCTGTTTGCCGGTGTGCTTGGCCTCGGCCGGAGCTATTGGTGGACCGACGCGCCCTTTCTCGGCTGGATGCTGGTGGCGGCTATCTCGTTGCTGGTGACGGTGGTGTTCATTGAACGACGTCGGCGTCAGCCGCTGTTGCAATTGGAATGGCTGGGCAGTTTCGACTTGATGCGTTTTGTTGCGATTGCGCTGCTGGTTCGGCTATCGCTGGCCGAGCAGACTTTCGGCTCGGTAGGTTTGCTATCAATGAGCGGGCTTAATAACGATCAGTTGCGTGTCCTGTTTGCGTGCGTACTGGTGTCGATGCTGATGGGGATCGTCGTCGCTTGCCTGACGTTGTCGCCCAAACGTATCCCCTGGCAGGTCATGGTCGCGGCGTTGTTTATCGCAACGGGAGCGTATCTGGACTCGCAATCCACCAGCCTCACGCGTGCGCCGCAACTGTACCTGAGCCAGTGTTTGATTGGGTTCGGTGCGACGCTGTTCATCGGGCCTGCCTTGATCTTTGGCTTTCTCAAACTGTTCGCGAAGGGACCTCAGTACATGATCACGCTCGTGGTCCTGTACGGGGCGAGCCAGAGTATCGGCAGCCTGGCAGGGTCGGCTGTAATGGGCAGCTACGAGTTCATCAGAACCCAGTCCCATATCGCTAGCCTGGCGGACAGTGCGCCGATCACCAATCCCCTTGTCGTAGCGCGCCTCGGCATTGGCGAGGCGTTGCTTTCGAGTCATATAGCCGACCCGGAACAGCGCCAGAAACAGAGCAGCAAGCTGCTAGGACAAGCGTTGCAGCAACAGGCTAGCGTACTGGCATTCAATGACGTCTTTCGCATCGTGTCAGTGCTGGCTTTTGGCACCGCGATGTATGTGTTTTATCTGCAGATGCCGGCTTTTTTCCTCTCGCGCATCCGTCGCGAGCCTGAGAACGTAAATGACTGATTCCATGACTGTTCCATCGGATGTTGAACACACTGCTTTTCATTGGTCGCCCCCGCCCCGGGGCCGTTTGCAAGGCATCATCATGGTGCTGGCTGCGATTGGCGTTATTACGATCGTCCTGTACATCTGGAAGTTGCCGCCTTTTGACGCAGGTCTGCAACAGACAGATAACGCCTATGTGAGGGGGCGAACCACGGTGATTGCCCCTCAGGTCAGCGGCTATATCGTCCAGGTGGCCGGGCAAGATTTCGCGCAGGTCAAGCGAGGCGAGGTCCTTGTGCGTATTGACGATGAGGTCTATCAGGCGCAGGTAGATGAGGCGACGGCCAATCTTGGCGCCGCCAATGCCGACCTCTCCAACAACCAGCAGGCGCACGCTGCTCGCATGGCGGGCATCGAGAGTCATGTTGCAGCTATGGCCGGTGCGCAGGCGCGCTTATTGCGTGCCCGCGCTGACATGCAGCGCGCAAACGCGTTGGTCATGGATGGCGCCATTTCTACGCGCGAGCGCGACCAGGCACGAGCCGATTTCAGTCAAGCCCAGGCCGAGGTACAGCAGGCGGGTGCGCAAGAGTCGATTGCTCGGGAGGAGTTGCGTACCGTGGATGTCGGCCGTGAAGGTCTGGAAGCCCAGGTGCGGGTGGCACAGGCAAAACTGCGTGCGGCTCAGATTGATCTTAATCACACGGTCATCCAGGCGCCGGAGGATGGCGTGCTTGGAGAAGTGGGCGTGCGGTTGGGCCAATTCGTGACCCACGGCACACAATTGATGTCGGTAGTGCCCGCTGATCACTGGATAGTCGCGAACTACAAGGAGGCGCAGACTAAGGCTATTGCGCCCGGCCAGATCGCGACGCTCAGGATTGATGCGTTAGGAGGGGCGACGCTAACGGGGCATGTCGAGCGGCTCTCACCAGCGACGGGCTCGGAATTCGCGGTGCTCAAGCCGGACAATGCAACGGGCAATTTCGTCAAGGTACCGCAGCGTATCGGGGTGCGCATATCTGTTGATCCGGACCAGCCTTTCGAGTCTTCGCTGCGCCCGGGCATGTCGGTTGAGGTCGATGTCGATACGCGTCATCGGTGAGGAGGCGGGTAGTGGACCATCAGCATTCAGTTGCTGTTGAGAGCCCCCTGGAGCGTATGGGCAGGTAGCAAACGACTGTTAATCATTGGGTTCCAGGCCCGGCTTTCCCTTAGGGAACAGGTGCCCCGTAATCGGAGGGTGCTTTACTTTGCCACGACGTTGTCCCGTGTAAAAAATATGCGAGCGTGCCGAGGTTGAAAGCGTTTCAAGATTGGCTATTCGAGGAGGTTCATGCGGCTTAGGGCATGCACTCGAAATCGGCAATCACATCGGTAGCTCAGTTCAGCGTTCGGCGAACGCTGTCTTATGAGGTGTGACTAATTTATGATGCCAGGATGATAAATTTGGATGCAGCATCATGAGTACACGTTCAGACCTTTTGACCAGCGCCGAGGTTCTGCTGCGCACGAAAGGCTATGCGGCCTTCAGCTATGCCGACCTTGCGGACGACATCGGCATTAAAAAGGCGAGTATTCATCATCACTTCCCCACCAAGGAAGGCTTGGCAATTGCCATCGTCGAGAGCTACCTGTTCCGGTTTAAAAAGCAGCTGGACGCTATCAATGATGAACACGTCAGTGTTGTCGACCGGCTGAATGCCTTCGCCTTGATGTTCGCTCACAGCAGCCTGAACGGGATGCTTCCACTCTGTGGAGCCTTGGCCGCAGAGCTTATGGCCCTGCCTGAAAGCCTCAAAGAAATGACAAAGGAATTCTTTGAGATCCATCTCACTTGGCTCCAGGAAAATATTAAGCAGGGTCAAGATCGAGGAGAGCTTAAAGCCGAACTGGATGTAACCCGGGTTTCAAGATTCATATTGAACACTTTAGAAGGTGCGAGCTTTGTTTCTTGGGCGATGAGCGATGATTACGAGAAATCTTCGGGATTTGATTTGATTTTATCTACCCTTCGTCACTAAAGACGTAGCAAGTACGTTTATAGACTCTACCGCTGCACTCTCTGCCCGGGGGCGTCTTTCATCGCTGTATCTTTGGTACATATTCCAATAGTCTCTCGACTTGATCGCCTGCCAAGAGCAGGCGGCCTTGAGTTATTTGATTCGGGGTCGCGAGCCAATCTACGCTGTTTTAATTAGCGCAGACTAAAACTACCAGATAGATCACTCGGTATTATCTGGTGTGCGGTAGATTTGCATCCAATGACGGGGAGGTTTGCTTGTAGGCGGCGCTTTTTCCTGACCGCGAATTGTACAGTACCGCCCATGTTTAGCGGCGACCGCGCTCTTGGCTGCGTTCAAAGTGACCTCTTGAAACGAAGCTCCATCTCGTCCCAATACGTGGCCTGGGGCATAAACAGCGATAAACCTCCTTGATTTTATATCTATGCGGAGACGGTCTTGTGCCATCAATTCGTACAGTTACATAAAACAAACCTGATGCTTAGAGCTGTGAGATGACCTGTGCTGGCGTCACTCTTGGAGTGATTCTGTCGGTCACGACTCCCACTGTGTTGTCATCAATATTCCCAAATCCTCTATGCAGCCTAGCTTTTCGAAGCTATTGGTATCGTCATCTTCCTTGTAAGCCAACCTACTACTTGGTAGGCTTGTTTCTCTTCCGGTCGAATCGTCCGGCTTATCTGAAGAGGAACGTCCAATGAGCAGCAATCTGAATGGTATCGATGTCGCCGCACTCCAGAATTTCGCCGAAGGCGTTGCTGGTGATGCGACTAAGCGCCACGCAAGCTTCAACGTTAAGACTGCTTGGAAGGGGCAGACCCGTTCTGTAGCCAAAGTCAGCCGTTACAGCTTGGCTGGTGAAACCTATTCCCGCGATTTTGAAATTGCAGCCGATGAGCCGAATGAATTGCTTGGCGAGAACACCGCGCCCAACCCTCAGGAGCTGCTGATGGCTGCTCTCAACGCCTGCATGTCGGTCGGCTATGCCGCCAATGCCGCGATGATGGGCATCAAGATTCACAGCCTGGAGATCGAGACTGACGGCACCCTCGACCTGCGCGGTTTCCTAGGCATCGACGAAAGCGTTAACCCAGGCTACGACGAGGTGAGTGTCGTCATTCGCCTGCAAACCGACGCCTCCCGTGAGCGTGTAGAGGAGCTGCACAACGTAGTGCTCAAGACTTCGGTCAACTACGCAAACTTCTCTAAAGCCATTCGCATGCTCCCTAAGCTCGAAGTCATCGAAGGCTAACCGTTCTGGCCATAGGTCAGCGCGGCACCTTGCCGCTGGCGACCTCTTACGAATCTAATACCGGAGTCTGTAATGAGCGATTTTTTTGCAGGTAAAAAACTGTTGGTTGTTGGCGGCACGAGCGGCATGGGCCTGGAAACAGCGCGCCAGTTTTTAAAGGCAGGTGGCAGCGTGGTTCTCACCGGCAGCAAACAGGATAAAGCCGATGCTGTGCGCGCCGAGCTGAGTCAGTTGGGGACCGTATCAGTGATCGTTGCCAACCTCATGACCGAGGAAGGGATGAATCATGTACGCAACGAAATCAATGCCAACCACAGTGACATCGGCTTCATGGTGAACTCTGCAGGCATATTCATTCCGAAGCCTTTCATCGAGCACGATGAGGCTGACTACGACATGTACTTGGATCTGAACCGCGCCACATTCTTTATCACGCAGGCCGTGGTCAAGAATATGCTTGCTGCCAAGCGCGAAGGCTCCATTGTTAACGTCGGTTCGATTGGCGCGCAGGCCGCGCTGGCCGGCTCTCCAGCAACCGCTTATTCGATGGCCAAGGCGGGCCTGCACGCAGTCACCCGAAACCTGGCAATTGAATTGGCTCCCTCAGGTATCCGAGTCAATGCCGTTTCGCCAGGCATCGTTCACACCTCGATCTATGAAGGTTTCATGGATAAGGACGCGATCCCGGATGCGATGAAGTCGCTGAACGACTTCCACCCACTGGGTCGAGTCGGTGTTCCTGAAGACGTCGCCAACACCATCCTCTTCTTACTCTCCGATAAAACCTCCTGGGTGACTGGTGCTATCTGGGACGTCGATGCAGGGGTGATGGCGGTGCGTGCCTAAACACCGAGGCAAGCTCTGCGTGTAGCGCCTCTCATTGGGGCGCTCTGCAGCACGCCGCTCCGGTGACAAGGGTGCTGGTTGTAGGAGTTTCAAGTGTCCATCAAAAGCCGCGCTGCTGAGCTACGCGGAAACCGCTTACAGGCTTTTTCCCGACTTTTTGTGATCAGCGCGAATGAGGGGCTGCTGCCGTTATGCGGCGCCTTGGCGGCGCAAATCGCTGCGTTGCCTTTGTCGCTCCAAGGGCTCACAAGGGAATTCTTCAATTCGCAGCTCACTTGGCTCCAAAGCACCCTCAATGACGCCGTCCGGCAGCACAGCTGATCGCTGGGAACATCTGTTGAGCACTTCGCTTTCATGCTTCTGAGCATGTTGGAGGGAGCAAGCCTCATTGATTGGACATTGGGTCGCTCAGCCGACCCGTTGGCTGGCTTAACCATTTGCTTGAAATGGCCGCAATGCAATCTTCACTTCTCCGTGCAGGAAAAAATATGCAAACCCCTTCGAAAAAATATGTAGTCGATATCTGGTCTGATTATGTGTGTCCCTGGTGCTGGATTGCCAAGCGTCGTTTTGAAAAAGCACTCGAAAACTTACCGCAGAAGGACGATGTACAGGTCAACATTCGGGCCTATCGACTGGCTGCAAATCACGCCCCTGAACCGATGATCGCGGCACTGAAACGTAAACTCGGCAACCCAGACTCCGCAGCGGCGATGATGAGTACGGTCAGTAAATATGGCCAGGCTGACGGGCTGGATTATCGCTTCGACACCATGATGTTTGGTGACACAGCGGATGCTCATATCCTGGTGAAAGCAGTTGAAGACACGACAGTGAAAAAGCGCCTTGTTGAGGCGCTGTACGAGCAAAGTACCAGTCACGGCAAGTCGCTTTTTGATCGCGTCAATTTGGAGGCGATTGCGAAGGAGGCAGGTGTGCCCGATGAATCAATTCAGTTGGCGCGGTCATCCGTGGAGCTGCGTGTTGAGATGCTAGAGGACGAGCATTTCGCAGCCCAACTGGGTTCCGGCGTGCCACTTTTTGTCTTCAACAACGCGTTCTCGGTGTCAGGTGCTCAGCCAGAAGCGATCTTTCTTGAAGCGCTGGATCAAATGGTTGCTAAAGCGAGAACCGGGGATAGCTCATTGATGGGTCAAGTCTGCGGCATTGATGGCTGCGAAATTTGATGGACAACGGAACGGGGGTACTCAGAAGGTGCCCCCTTTTCCTTAACACAACATGTGAGATCCCAATGAGCCGTATCGTTGAATTGAGCGCTCCCCAATTTGCCCGCTTCGTAGCCAAAGGAAGCAGTGTCGTAATGTTCTCAGCCTCTTGGTGCAAACCCTGTAAAGAAATGAAGCCAATCTTCATTGAGCTGGAGGAAAAGCTCCACTCTCTAGCAGTTTTTGGGAAGATCGATATCGCGGCGTCTCCGACAATCGCGCAGATGTACGGCATCCGCTCTGTGCCGTCGTTGGCGGTGTTTCATG
This sequence comes from Pseudomonas sp. KT_2_4, assembly GCF_041410225.1. Taxonomy (NCBI): domain Bacteria; kingdom Pseudomonadati; phylum Pseudomonadota; class Gammaproteobacteria; order Pseudomonadales; family Pseudomonadaceae; genus Pseudomonas; species Pseudomonas sp. KT_2_4. The sequence goes on along the minus strand of NZ_CP166962.1, from coordinate 1,857,210 downwards.
AAGGCCGACTGTTGAAAGTCTTCGCTGGGTCTAAATCGGTCTCGGCCTTGAAAAAAGCAATCATCACTGAGCTGGAAGATGCTAGCTAACCAAGCATCCCTCCGCGACCTATAAGCCAAATCAGCTACCTGTCTCCCTATGCGCAAGGCTCACTTTTCCTGGGCCAGCATCACTTGGATGAGCGCGGTCTTCATTGAATATTTCCGTTAGTAAAGCGTTGGCTCGTTTGTAAGCGTCATACTTGAATTCGGTATCGTCCTGGGCCTGAGCGGCCATCTCCTCTAGCATCTCCAAACTCAGGCGGCGGAATCGATCCGCACGCTCACGAGCTTCGTAGCGTCCTATCCCGAGTTGCTCCAAAACCCCGGCGCCCGAGGGGCAATGCGCTTTCAAATGTTTCTCGCTCGACTTCTTCCACACCCATCTGACGTAGGGTAATGATGTGCCCCATAGCTATACCAGTACAGCGGGTGTTGCAGAGCGAGGAGATCCGCCTGTTCCACCGCTCTCTGCTCAGCTTGAACGTCGATATTGAAACCGGGGTAGAGGTCGTACAGCGAACGGATTGCGACAGCGGGATTGCTGGCTGCCAGATTGAGCATCAACATGTTGACGTTGGATTTGTCAGGGTAAGGATGGGAATAAATGATCAGAATCACGGAGTAGTCCCCACAAACCTGGCGTTCTCCAAGAACGGAAAAGCTCCCTGTTCGTTGAGCATGGCCGCACTCAAATAACAGGAAGCTAATGATCTGAAGGTGAAGCCTTACTCGCCGGCTTGCAGCTTCAATACTTCTTGGGTGGTCACAGGTTTGCCACCAATACCCCAGTCTCCACTTTTTACCTCTTCGAAGATGACCCACGTGAGAGCGCGCATGTTTTCGCCTTCAACCGACACCATAGCGTCAGTCACTTTGCGAATCACCTCAGTTTTTTGCTCGTCGGAAAAAACGCCTTCAATCCCTTTGATAGTTACGAGTGGCATGGTGTTCTCCTAGATGTTTGTGAAGGAATATCAGGCTTTGGTCGCTGCGTATTCCGGATAGTCGGTGTAGCCCTTATCAATCGAACCGCTTACGCCGTAGTAGGTCGCGCGATCACCCTCGGCCAATGGCCAATTGTTCTGCATGCGCTCTACCAGATCAGGGTTGGCAATGTAGGCGGTGCCAAAGGCAATCAGATCTAGCTCGCCTTTGGCCAACTCAGACTCTGCAATCTCTTGGGTGAAGCCGCCCGCAGCCATCAAGGTGCCCTTGTACGCTTCACGGAATGCAGCGCCGAAACCTGGTGGCGTTTGCGCGGCGAGGATGGTCGGTTGGTAGTTCAGGTGAACAAATGCCAGCTCTCTTTCGTTGAGGGCAGCCGCCATACTCATCCAGGTTTCTTCTTCGCCTTCGTACACACCGAAGTCATACAGTCGACCAAACGGAGAGAAGCGAACGCCAATCTTCGATCCGCCGATTTCAGCAGCAATCGCATCAATGGTCTCCAGCAGGAAGCGTTGACGGTTCGCAATAGAGCCTCCGTACTGATCAGTACGAGTGTTCAGGGCGCTGCTCAGGAATTGGTCGAACAGGAAGCCGTTGGCTGCCATGATTTCGATACCGTCAAAGCCGGCGTCCATGGCCATCCGTGCGGACTTCACGAAGTCAGCGATGACGCGTTTCACTTCTTCAGTTTCCAGCGCACGTGGAGAGCTGGGCTGTACAGGGCCAGATTTACCGGGCTCGATCCAGGCATACACCGTGGTATCTACCGCAGGCACCGTGCCCGAGGAGACTGGCACCATGCCGTGTACCGATGTGTGGGACATACGGCCTACGTGCCAGAGCTGCGCGAAAATCTTCCCGCCTTTGGCGTGCACCGCGTCAGTCACTTTGCGCCAGCCTGGTAAGTGCACATCTTCGTAAATGCCAGGGGTGTACAGATAGCCGCGAGCCTCATCGGAAATAGGCAGGCCTTCCGTGATCAGCAAGCCGGCGGAAGCTCGTTGCGCGTAGTAAAGCGCGTTGGATTCATTCGGAATGTTGTTCAAGGTTCGGGTGCGAGTCATGGGGGCCATGACAACACGGTTTTTCAGCGAAGTACCGGCCAGGTCGTAAGGTGTGAACAGCTTATTCATAATTAATCTCGACGTCGTTGAAGGGGAAGAACATCGGCGTTTGAATTAGGACTTATCGAACGCGTCGAGTACGTGGGTGCTGTAGACCAGCGCGGCACCGGCATTCATGTTGATAGCTACACCCAGTGCTTCGGCGACCTCTTCACTGGTTACACCGAGCTTCTTTGCTTCAGCGGCGTGAAATGCAATGCAGCCATCGCAGCGAGTCGTCACGGCCACTGCGAGGGAGATGAGTTCGCGAGTCTTGGCGTCTAGATGATGGGTTTTGCTTCCGGCGGCACCGAGAGCAGCCATACCCTTCATGGTTTCAGGTGACAAGCCATTCAGCTCTATCAAACGAGTGTTGATGTCTTTTCGGGTTTGCTTCCAGTCTTGCATAGGATTCTCACAGGGATGTCGTTGGTTGCAGATATTTAAGATCTTAAACAAAGCTACCATCCAGTTGGTAGGGTTTCAATGAGTCTGGGGTTATTTTTAATATCAATGCAATTTAATAGGCGGCTTTACGCTGTTTTTTTGGAAGGAGAGTTCGAGTGAGAAATATCGCTTAGCTAGCTGGAGGCTTGTTTAGCAACTCAACCATGCCATGCCACTGCGTTTTTTGGGTGACACCAGCTTCACTGATGCGACCGAGCAATTGGGGATTTTCAAAGGGCATCAGACCTTCATAGCTGACCACCACATAGCTGCGGCGGACAGGGTGGTGAATGGGCGTTGAGCGATCCAAAACACTGCAACGCAGAAAGAGCCAAATGGTTTCTTTCTAATGATGCGATGCAGCGTCTGCTCGAGATACTGGATCAGGGAAAAACCAAGCTTTCGAAATTAGGTTGGCTGCAAAAAACGGAAGATTGGCTAAGCTCGCAATAGGTGATGCGTCAGGTTGGTCAGGAAGACACCCGTTGTAATACGTGCCGAATGAGAGCAATGGATATGCGCAAGAAGTCCCGGTCATGGGTTGTCCCGCTCCTGCTTGTTTTTGCCGTCCTGTGGGCAGTGGGGAAGAAGGACACGCCTTCAGCCCCCGCACAGTCAGGCGTTCTGAGCGCGCCGAGTACGTTTGAGTCGACCTCTCCATCACCCTCAACGCCGGCCCCTGTCTCTGCGACTGAGCACTTTGTAAGCGCTGATAATCTCAATGTCCGGAATCAACCAAGCGGTAAGGTCGTCTCGAAGCTGAAGCGCGGGGAAAAGGTTCAGGTTTTCGAGACGCGCAACGATTGGGCACGCATCAGTATTGATGGTCAATCACCGAAGTGGCTTTCGTCAAAAAGCCTGTGCAGCGGGTCGGGCTGCTACTTCGTTTCGAAACGCAAACCAGTGACTCAGCCAGTACAGCCTGCTCGCCAACAGACTCCAGCTTACGGCTCCTCGTGCCCCTGTTCCTCTGGAAACGTGTGTATAGGGCCTAGGGGTGGTCGATACTGCATTACCTCTGGCGGTAACAAGCGGTATGGCGTATGAGCGATTACCGTCTGCTTTTCCTACAGCCCAATGAGTTACCCTGCTTTGACAAGCTAATCCAACGCGACTAACTTTCATGGCGTGATGCGTTCATGCGCTCGCGCTACACAGCGTTTCTATGTCTCTACCACGTTTTTCGTGGCACCGGTTTGACTAACAGGTAGCAAATGACTGTTAATCATTGGGTCCCTGGTTCGAGTCCAGGTCGGGGAGCCAGATAGAGAAAAGCCTGCAGAAATGCAGGCTTTTTTACAAAGTGTTTCAACTGCCTCTCCTTTTGAACTAAATTAGTCGCTCTGTTGCAGTGCTACTGCGGAAGCCAGATGAGCTCCCGTGAACCAAGAAGGTAGCGCGTCACATGGGTATTAGTGGCACGCTTTTAATCTCCACGGATTCGGTCTATCGCTGCCGTATAGTCGAAATCGACAGTGATGCCATCGATGACCGCATGCAGTCGTCGATGCGGATGACCAGGTACAACCCAGAACTCGCTCGCAGGACCGCTCTGCTTTGTTGTACCCCATATCAAGCTGAGTTTTTCGATCGCTACAGGGTGCGCGACTCGGCCGAATGGTTCTCCCGAAAGGTAGCGGCGTAACTTGGTCTTGAGCTCAAATCGAGAGGGATAGTGATGGCGGCCTAGGTTAATAGGACCGTCTCCTATTATTTTATCCATGGGTGTCTGGGGCGCGCTATGGAGCTCCTGGATCTCACGGTGTTCTCTTAAGCGATTCCAGACGGTGTACCCCCTCTCGACATAATGTTTGATCCACTTAGTCTCGGCTTCTAGCGCCGCCATTTTAGAGTCACAAAACTCAATAGCCTTGAATGCAGGTACTTGGCCCTTTGCCAGAATTTGCGCGATTTTCGCTGCGGCTCGTTTTGTTTTTTCATGTGCGGTTCTTAGGTGGGCTTGCTGACGACGAGCAAAATTTCCGGTCTCGCCAACATAAAATGGCTCCTCAGTCTCAGGGTCCACGATTGCGTAAACGATGATTCGTTTCGGACTGGTGCCGTCTAGCGCTTTTTGAAAGGGTACGTCGCTCGATGCAGCTCCTAAGATTTCAGAGTTAAAGTGGTAGATGGGAGAGTGGCAGGAGTGTGGATTGCGTGTGTTCTGCCGGTACCATTCTTCTGCGAGCTCAAGTGATCTGAAGGCTCGATGATCAGCGCCCGGAAAGTGATCGATAGCAAGGCGGGCACCGCCTTCCCATTTGTTGAAAATGCCCGTCTGGCGGCCATGCACCACTGCGTAAAAACGAGGTTTTTTTGCCATGAGGAGCAACCTTCTTCAGTCTTCTTCCCTGTTTTACGTATAGCTATTCGTCCATCCATTGCCCTTGGACGAAATAGATGCTGTCCGGTAAAGGCGGATCAGCACGATCGACGATACGATGGCGAGCCTTGCCCCTGCAATTGATACTTCCCATGAGCCGGAATTATGAGATTTGGCTGGACGATAATGTTTAATGCCTCGCTCCTGAAGTTCTAGGTCTGCTACTGAACTCCACCTTAAAAGAGCATACCGCGCCTGTGGTGAATGGCTCTAGCCACTGCCATAGCGGCGTCCAGCTCGCTCATTCCATGCACATTCATCAGTCTGAATCGCTAAGCTTTCTCTTCTGGCCCAGTCATCGCCATCGCCAAGTAAAGGCTCGGCGGTACCGCCCGAAACAGCACCTCCGTGGACTTCGACAGAATAACCCCCTCCGTGAGTTTCCCTGACTCCTTACGAGCTGAAAGCATCAGCGCTTTTTGAGCATCATTGAGTTCGCGGAACCGGGCGATTTTGTTGACCTCGTCAGGCGGCATGTCCAGACATATCCACCACTCAATCATGTTCAGCAACGGTTCTGCCGCTTTGAGTATTGGAGGGGCGGTTCAACGGTGACGCGCGCTACGGCCCGGTAACTGGCCGCAGCGCCGAGGTGAGGGGGAGAGATAGAGGGAAAGGGTTCAGCCGTGAATATGTTCAGCCGCATGCATGGCCAGGTAGGCATCCAGCTTCTTGTCGTTCAAACCCAAGGTGTCGAGAATTTGCGCCATGAAACTGACCGGCGCGCTGCCAGGAGCCGTGACCACACCCTGGTCGGCAACGGCGTACGGTACGTCCTGGTAATAATCTGCTCCGCGATAATGCACCTGCTTGAGGTTGTCAGCGGAATTGGAGGTGTGCTGCAAGTGATCCAGCACTCCAGCCTTGGCGAGTACGCGGGTACCGTCACAGATTCCCGCCACGACGATGTTCCTGGCGTGAGCCTCACGGACCAGCGCCTCGATGGCGGGGGCGTTGTCTGTTCTCCAGATCGGGCCTCCCGGCACAATCAGCAAGTCGACATCGTCCAGCCGAATGGCCTCGATGGCCAGGTCGGGAATGATGGTCATGCCTCCGGATGATGTTACTTGCTTGCCACCGGGAGCGGCAAAACAAGTCTCGAAGCCATAGTAGGCGCGGCCCGTGGAATTGATCAGCGCGGGCTCCCAGTCAGAAAAATTCTCGGTGAGAATAGTAACGGCACGTACCATTTGAGTGTCCTTCTCAAGTTTCCATGATAATCAGCAGCAACCTGCCCAGCAGGGTTGTCCTGGTGGGCATTGCCGTCGAGTGTACTCGCCAGCGGGGGTGATGGGTGGTGTGGTGGAGGATTGGCAGTATGTGTTTCAACTAACAATGACAGTGATCAACGCGGCGGTATATTCAGGCGTGAAAGGTTGAGAGGGTGTTCTGGTGCGCTGCGCAGCTCGCCGTTGCGCAGCAAGTCTGCCTCCAGCGCAGCGGCTCTAGAGCGGCCCAGCGCCTGCACTGGGTAAGCATAAAGGCCGTGCATCTAAAACGTGCGCGGTGATTGAACTGCAGGCAGGAGGTAGTCGAACCGTTGCGCAAGGTTCCAGGCTGATAGCCGCTGCAGCTCATCGAAATCGATCGACTCATCTTCCTGCGTGGTGTAGCACTCGTCACCACTGCGCCTGTCATCGGGATAGACCATAAAACCACCACGGCCGTCAGGGCAGTCGGGCAGATACACCGAGGACAGGTCGCGTTGCTCATCGAGGTGCGCATTCAAGCGCGCGATATAGATACCCATCGAAACCGCCACGCCAATAACCAGCACCACACAGGCGACCAACTGGCCGGTATAGCTGGCGCCAATCTCATCACGACGCACGGGCGACATGACACGACCCTGTCTGCTCAACATTCTGGCCAATCAGAAACCAGCCACTGCCTCCCATGCGTACCAACTGAGTTTGCTGTGGAAGGATGCCCACCATCAGCGCGAGGAAAATCACGGCTAACAGCACCCCTTTGATCATCGAATACAGGTTCATGACGGTGACGAGCTCTGGATAAGAAGAGCCTTAGCCTAAGCAGCACGGGGTTAACACCAGGTAAACATCGCGGGAAACAGCCCGACTTCCGCTATCCTTCACACCGCTGAGCACTACCCGCCCGAGGTTTTTTCCGTGCATATTCATCTGCTGCTGGTCGAGGACAACCTGGATCTGGCCACCACCGTCATCGAGTACCTGGACATCAGCGGCATCGTCTGCGATCACGTCAGCAATGGTCAGACCGGGCTTAACCTGGCCCTCAATCAGCATTACGACGTTATTCTCCTGGACATCATGCTGCCGCGCCTGGACGGCCAGCAGGTATGCGATCGGTTGCGCCAGCAAGGCATCCAGACGCCGATCCTGATGCTGACCTCGCTGGACGCGTTATCCGACAAGCTCGCCAGTTTTGCCGCTGGCGCCGACGACTACCTGGTCAAGCCGTTCGAACTGGCCGAACTGGTCGCCAGGATTCGTGCCCTGAGCCTGCGTCGCAGCGGCCAGACCAGTCGGCTGCAAGTGGACGACCTGGTGATGGAACTGACCACGCGTAAAGTCAGCCGGGCAGGGCAGGAGCTGCATTTGTCGCCCATCTGTTGGACCTTGTTGGAAAACCTGATGCGCGCAAGTCCTCAACCGGTCTCTCGGGAGCGCCTGGAGGCGAAGATCTGGGGCGATGAGCCGCCCGACAGTAATTCGCTCAAAGTACATATGCATCGGCTGCGCAAGACGGTAGACAAACCCTTTGGCCGGCCGTTGATTCATACCCTGGCGGGTGTCGGCATTCAGGTAAAACCCCATGCGTAACGGCCTGAGCTTGAAGTGGGTAATCAGCGGCAGTTTCCTGTGTCTGATTGCGGTGGTGCTGGTGATCTACAGCAAGCTGCTGCCTGAATTTACCGTGCGCGGCCTGTTCTATACCGCCAGCGCGATGATGGAGGAGGAAGCCCAGTATTTTGTCCGGCACTACAAACAAGACCCGACCACGCCGACGCCGCACAATTACTTCTATACCAGCGTCATCGGCAAGGAGGCGTTGCCGAAGAACGTGCGTGAGTTGCTCAGCACGTCGCCGAGTCTGTCCTTCGGCGCGGTGAATATCTTCGGCGATCTCTATTCCGATGACGACGACGCGCCGTTCCAGATCATCCTCGAACAGCCCCTGGGTGACGGCAAAACCCTCTACATGTACGACATCGACCACGATAAGGAAGCAGGGGGAGAGGTGGAGACGCCGTTGTCTGACGCCTATTTCGATCAGGTGATAGAGAGTGTCAAGTTCATCAGCCTGGCGGTATTCGTGCCGGCGCTGATCATCATCGCCTTGCTGGTCTGGTGGCTGGTTCGGCCGCTGGGGCGCCTGGTGCAATGGTCCGGCACACTCAAAGACCCTGAGGCACTGAGCGGCACGCGACCGGGTTTCAGCTTCAAGGAGTTCAATATGCTGGCCGATGCCCTGGCCAAAAGTGTTGAGCAGGTGCAGGCCGCCAGCCAGCGCGAAGGCCGCCTGTTGCGCTACACCAGCCATGAACTGCGCACGCCCCTGGCGGTGCTCAAGGCCACTATCGAATTGTTGGCCCTGCAATCGGGCGGTGTGCTGCCACCCTCATTGCAGCGCATAGAACGCTCGGTGCTGAATATGCAACTGATCGCCGAGACATTGCTGTGGATGAGTCGCGAGCGTCCAGAGCCGCTGCCGGAAGAAGACGTTGACCTGAGCGAGCTGGTGGGCGACCTGATTGAAAAACACCGCTACCTGATCGGTCACCGGGATATTGAGCTGAGCATCGACATCCACAACGAACCTTGCCGACTGCCCCCTACGGCGTGTCGTATCGTGATCGGCAACTTCCTGCGCAATGCGCTGCAATACGCGGAAGAGGGCACGGTGGAAATCAGTTTCAAATACCCCCGGCTGGTGATTGCCAATTACATCAACGAGGCCAAGCCTCGGCAGGAATCCGACGACTATGGATATGGTCTTGGGTTGCAGTTGATGCGGCAATTGTGCGCAAAGCTGGGCTGGCAGATTGAGGTGATCCGTGAGCAACAGAGGTTTACGGTCATTCTTGATTTTACGAGCGGGCGGGCTGTCGAGTCAGAACGTTAAGGCTGATAGCGCCTCACAGAAGCGCCAACCGGGTTAGGAACGGTTTTATAGCTGCGCCTCAGCATGCAGTCCCCGCTTCCCGCGCGCCAGTGCATAACCACTGACACGCAAGAAGGGCCAAGGCGTTACAACGTCTGCACAATCACCTGGCTTTTCAAATCGTTGACCATGCCTTCAATCGCCGGCTGCATGGCCGCAAAATCCTCCGGGCTGCAGAGAATCTCTGGCTTGCTAAACACATATTGGCGCGTGATCAGCACCGTATTGGCCTTCTTCACATAGGTCGAGCGGTAGTCGAAGCCCGCCTGTTTCACCGACACCGCCTTGGGCACCGCGAGGATCTTCACCTTGGCGGGGAACTCCAGGCGCGCTACTTCTGATATCTCACTCGAAAGGCAGGAGAAGTTCTGAGTGCGTTCCTTTTCAGCCATCAAGGAAAACACGCTCTGGCCAATACCGCCGGCCAGGCTGGAGAGGGTAGGCACCCCGGTCGGGCCAGGCAGGTTGACCAGATTGCTGGTGTGGCCTTTGAGGGTGAACTTGAAGGTATTGGCAGTACTGTCCAAAGCGTCAGTTTCGATCACTCCGCTACCGGATTGCCCAAACATGCTCAGGACCTGTTGCACCAACTGATTACGGTCGGCTGGCTGCATGGCCTTGAGCATGAAGCGGTTAAGCTCCGCGCCCCAACCGTCGATGGTGGAGTCGTTGGTAAAGTCTGCAGCGCCTTTGGTGTTGACCTTGAACACCATGGTTGTGTCCACTTTGCCAGGCTGGCGGGACGGTGTCTGCTTACGTTCACCGGTCTGTGTCAGCAATACCGGTTTGCCGAGTTCGGGCAGAGGCAGGTAGCCAGCGGAGATGGGTGTCGCGGTGGAGTCCAGGTACAGATCGAGGCTGGGTACATAAGTGATTACATGGTTGAGCACGCCCAGGGTCGGCACCTGGGGCAGTACGTAGGCGTTGCCGGCGTTGATCAGTGCGGGCGAGCTTTCAATGGCGACGGCTTTGAGCAGCGCTTCAAGCAGGGCTACATGGTCTTTGCAGTCGCCATAACGGTTATCCAGCACCGCCTGCGCTGAATGCGGCACCACGCCACCGGCACCGACGTACACGGCCACATAGCGAATGTTCTTGCGTACCCAGTCACTCAGCACCAAGGCCTTGCTGCGTGGGTTGTCGAGGTTGGCGGTGAGTTCCTTGGCCAGTTGGGTCATGGCCGGGGTCACTTCTACCTGTGCGCGTGCGGCGTAGGCCTGGGCAAACTGTTTGTAGTCGGTGAACGTCGATACGGCCAGCAGTTGCCCGTAGTCGGTGTAGGCAACGGAGCCATCTTCCACGCGATTTTTCTTGGTTTGCTCCACGTCCCAGCGGTACACCGTTCGCCCGTTGGCGTTGGCTGGCGTGGACGCTTTGAAACCCCGTGAGTCGGCGTACAGCTTCATTTCGGCGGGCATGTCGTAGCTCAGGCGCACCTGCTCATTCTGGTAGAAATCCGGCGAGAAAAGGTCTTCGAACTGCCCCGCAAACAACGGCGTATTGCGATGGCGCTGGTACCGCAGAACCATGCGATCACCCACTTGCAGCTCCGGGAAGATCACCACTTTGACCCGCGAGTCCTGAAACATCGGCGCCTGGGCAGACTCCAGTTCCTGCTGCTCCTTGATCCGGTCTGGTGTTACCACGACTTTGCGGCCATCGGATTTGAGAGTGTAGGCCTCGACAATATCCAGAGTTTCCAGGGTGCGATTGTAGGTCACAGAGCGCTGGGCGTTGGAGGTGATCGCGCGCTCTTCATTGATCCGCATAACCCGTTCGACATCCAGCACAAAGCTACCGTCGGGGTTCACGACGTAGGACTGGATGTTTTTTTCGTGGGTCAGGGAAAGGTCGGTGTAATCGGCACGGGCTGGCGTCGTCAACAGCGCGCAGACCGTGACTGCCAGCACACCGAACAGGCGTAACGAAGAGAGCGGGAGGCTTTGCATAGAGATCCTTCTGAGCTAGGGGGCGCCATTTCACCGGCCGTGTGTTCCTGAATAAGCCGATGGATAGGACTCGCAAGTGCTTCGCCTACTCAATTGGCTGACGTTCAGGGGTTATGAAGATTTTTAGGTTTCTCTCGCACGCTATGTGTGCCGAGACTTCCCATTGAGTAAGACGTTTTCGAAGGATTTTATTTAGCGCTGGTTAATCAGAAAGTTAAAAGCTTTGATCCGTGTCTCTTGGGAGAAGAGGTATTTTTTTGACGGCCGATGATCTTTCCCGTCCTCTTATTTGATATGCCGATAAGGCGTTCGCCATTGATACCTCCGCCCTGGAAAAGACCGGTTCAGCTCGCCGTTGGCGGTATTGCCGATGCGCAATTGATGCCGCACGTCGCCGGCGATACCACCACGGCAATCCGCACCGCTTCGCAGTGCATCGTCGACCGCACCAGGCGTCCAGTCACGCATTGCAGATGCTGCGTAGCTGATACTGCCTGGGCCGGCCGATTACCTAAGCGAGCTTCACATTCATGGTGATGTGGGCGGTGAAGACCCTGACGCCACCCGCATCGAAAATCTCGACCGGCACGATCTTGTCCCCCGCAGTCTGCCAATCGATAGCGCTGCCATCGGCAACAGCGCGGATATCGGTTTTCGCCTTGGCCAGGTATTCCACAGTCATGCCTTTGGGAATCCAGCGTGCGCCTGCGGGGATCGACGCGTCGGTCATCATGCCGCCGGCCAGTTCGGCGGCGTTGCACAGTGCGATGGCATGCACCGAGGCCAGGTGGTTGGTGATTTCCTTGCGAAACGGCACGGTGACCACCGCATGGTTGGGTTTGAGCTCCGCGATCTCGGGAGTGATGGTGCTGAAGTAGGGCGCCATTTGGCACGCCAGGTTGCTGAATGCGGCGGGGCCTACGCTATTGAACATGCTCAGGGCTTGGCTCATCGGAATATCCTCAAGGGGTAGTTACAGAATAATATTCTGTAACAGAACAATATTCTGTAGATTCCATGGCTGTCAACCTGAGCTTTCTCTGCTGGGCGCTCAGCCTATAAACTATTTCGATTTGGCGTTCTCCCATGCACTCCATCGATCTCATTGAGCGCACCTTCCCCGGCAGGCGCAGCGACCTCAAACGCACCATCCTGCGTGAGGCGCTGGCCTGTTTTAACGAGGCAGGCATCGAGGCGACCAACATCGAGACCATTCGTGCGCGCTGCGACACCAGTGTGGGGGCTATCTATCACCACTTCGGCAACAAGGAAGGGCTGGTCGCCGCGCTGTTCTTCGCTGCGCTGGAAGACCAAGCCGCCCTGCGTGACCACTACCTGCAAGCGGCGGATACGGCCCATGCCGGTGTGGTCGGCCTGGTATACAGCTACGTTGAGTGGGTCACCGCCCAGCCGGACTGGGCGCGGTTTGTTTTCCAGAGCCGTTTCGCCGTGTCCAGCGGGCCGTTCAAGGACGAGTTGATTGCCCGCAACAAGCAGCGCAACCAGCAGTTGAAGGAGTGGATGGGCGGGGAAGGGCGCAAGGAGCACTTCAGTCATTTGCCCGCAGAACTTATCCCTTCGCTGATCATTGGCGCGGCCGAAAGCTACTCGCGTGCGTGGCTGTCGGCGAAGGTCAAAAACAGCCCCTTTGAGTACCGCGAACTGCTGGCTGAAGCCGCGTGGAAGTCGATCAGCCTGGGTTAGTCAGTCCTCCATCCCCTGTGGGAGCTGTCGAGCTTCAGCGAGGCTGCGAAAGCGGTGGTTCAGGCGCTGAAGAGGTTGCCTGTGCCGCCGCCATCGCAGCCTCGCTGGGGCTCGACAGCTCCCACATTTGGGCGGTGTTATTGTCGAGAATTGTGTTTGGCGCGATGGTCCTGCAAACCGATATTTCACATACACCGCCGATCCCCTGTGGGAGCTGTCGAGCTTTAGCGAGGCTGCGAAAGCGCTGGCTCAGGCGCTGAAGATTTTGCCTGTGCCGCCGCCATCGCAGCCTCGCTGGGGCTCGACAGCTCCCACATTTGGGCGGTGTTGCTGTCGAGAGTTGTGTTTGGCGCGATGGCCCTGCAAAGCGGTATTCCACATACACCGCCGATCTCCTGTGGGAGCTGTCGAGCTTCAGCGAGGCTGCGAAAGCGGTGGTTCAGGCGATGAAGAGGTTGCCTGTGCCGCCGCCATCGCAGCCTCGCTGGGGCTCGACAGCTCCCACATTTGGGCGGTGTTGCTGTCGGGAGTTGTGCTTGTCGCGATGGCCCTGCAAAACGGTATTCCACATACACCGCCGATCCCCTGTGGGAGCTGTCGAGCTTTAGCGAGGCTGCGAAAGCGGTGGTTCAGGCGATGAGCCTTTCGGCAATGCCGCCATCTGATCAAATTCCGTCTAGGGCTATACTTGCCTCCTTCCAACCAATCGAGAACCCCATGAGCACCTCTCTTTCCCTGACGCCTGCGCGCAAGCCGCTCGCGCCACTGATTGCCTTTATCATCCTGGTGGCGGGCGCGCTGTTCCTGCAAAACATGGTCGGCGCACGCCAGGTGTTGCTGCTGGTGGTCGGCGCCGCGCTGGGCCTGACGCTGTATCACGCAGCCTTCGGTTTTACCTCGGCCTGGCGCGTGTTTATCAATGATCGGCGTGGCGCTGGCTTGCGTGCGCAGATGGTGATGCTGGCGGTGGCGGTGCTGTTGTTTTTCCCGGCGTTGGGCGCGGGCACTTTGTTCGGTCAGCCGGTCGTGGGGCTGGTGGCGCCGGCTGGTGTGTCGGTGGTGTTCGGGGCGTTTATCTTCGGGATCGGCATGCAGCTGGGTGGTGGTTGTGCGTCGGGTACTTTGTTCACCGTGGGCGGCGGTAATGCGCGGATGTTGGTGACGCTGCTGTTCTTTATCTGTGGCTCGTTGATAGCCACCCATCACGTCGACTGGTGGTTTGCACTGCCATCGTTCCCGGCGGTTTCCATTGTCAAAAGTTTCGGTGTGCTGCCGGCGCTGGTCTTGAGCCTGGCGGTGTTCGCGCTGATTGCAGTGGTGACAGTGCGCCTGGAAAAGCGCCGTCACCGCCAGCTTGAACAAGGCGTGCAAAGCGAGCACCAAGGGCTACGCCGTTTCCTGCGCGGACCCTGGCCGCTGGTGTGGGGCGCGATTGGCCTGGCGCTGCTCAACTACGCCACCCTCGCCCTGGCCGGACGGCCGTGGGGCATCACCTCGGCGTTCGCGCTGTGGGGCGCCAAGGTGGCGAGCGGGCTGGGCGTGGACGTCGCCAGTTGGGCATTCTGGCAGATGCCGGGCAATGCCAAGGCCCTGGCTGCACCGGTGTGGGAAGACATCACCAGCGTCATGGACATCGGCATTGTCCTCGGCGCGCTGCTGGCCGCAGGCCTGGCCGGGCGTTTCGCGCCCAGCCTGAACATCCCGCTGCGCTCGTTGATCGCGGCGGTGATCGGCGGCCTGATGCTTGGCTATGGTTCGCGCCTGGCCTATGGCTGCAACATCGGCGCCTATTTCAGCGGCATCGCTTCGGGCAGCCTGCATGGCTGGGTGTGGCTGGTGGCGGCCTTTATCGGCAACGGCGTAGGCGTACGTTTGCGGCCCTTCTTCTTTGCGGGTGAACGGCCCCAGGTGGCATTGAGTGGCTGCTGAGCAGTCCACCCACATTCGCCTGGCGCGCGCGCAAGATGCCGGTTTTTTGCCCGCCATCGAGCAGTGCGCAGCCCAGGCATTTCGCGCAATCGAAGGGCTGGCTTGGCTGGCGGATGCGGCGTCGATCAGCATCGAACGCTATCGGCAATGGATCGCGCTATCGACCTGTTGGGTGGTGGTTGATGACCACGATCACCCTCAAGGCTTCCTCAGCGCAGAACGCTTTGGCGACGACCTGCATATCCATGAAGTGTCGGTTGCCCAGCCGCTGCAAGGCCAGGGCTGGGGGCGCAGATTGGTGGAAACGGCGATAGAGCATGCCCGCGCCCAACACCTGCGTGCGGTGACGCTGACCACCTTCAAGCATGTACCCTGGAATGCTCCGTTCTACCGGCGCCTGGGCTTTGCGCCTCACGTTGATTCGCGTCTGGAAACGATCCTGGCGGATGAGTACGCCCATGGCTTCGAACCCGGCAGCCGTTGTGCCATGGCGTGCCCGGTGACATGTCCGAATCCGTCCTGAAGTAGTCTGCCTTGCGTCTGTCGCGCACTGTGGGTGGTCCTTACCATGGCGTGCATCGTTTACCCACTGATGCAAGCCACAAGGACCGTCCATGACCCATAAAGCCCTGATCGTGATCGACGCCCAACATTCCTTCCGCCATTCAACCTACTGGTCCGAAAACGACCTGCCCGACTATCTGGAAAAACAGCAGGCCCTCATCGATGGTTGTGTTCAGCGCGGCATCCCGGTGGTACAAGTCTTCCATGTTGAAGACCAGGGGCATTTCTCCATGCAATCGGGCAACGTCAGGGCATTGAGCGAGCTGTCGATCAATCCACAGTTGGTGATCCACAAGCGTTACCACAGCGCCTTCGCCGGTACGCCCCTGGCCGCTCGCCTCACGGAGATGGGCGTCACCACGCTGATCGTCAGTGGCATCCGGACCGAGCAATGCTGCGAGACCACCACGCGGCAGGCGTCGGACAGCGGCTTCAAAGTGGACTTTGTCAGTGAAGCCACACTGACATTCCCCATGACCCACCTGCGTAGCGGCCGGGAGTACACCTCGGCGCAAATCCGCGAACGCACGGAGCTAGTGCTGGAAGAGCGTTTTGCGCGCATCGTCACGGTCGAACAGGCCTTGGAAGGATGAACCCGTGAGCGTGCCGGTGCTGTTCGTGCTGTTGCCCAATGTGCTGATGCTCGACCTGGCGGGGCCTGCCGAAGTGTTGCGCCTGGCCGCGCAAGCCGAGGACCCGGCGGCGGTGGATTTCGATCTGCAGTACGTCAGCCCGGTGGAGTCGCTGCACAGCTCCATCGGCTTGCCACTGACCGGGCTGGCGCCCCTGCCGCAGACTCTGGCGCCCGGCACGCTGGTGGTGCTGGTGGGCTCCACGATGAACGTATCAAAGGCCCACCAAAAGGCTTTCGAATCGGCCAGCCATCAGCTCACCCTGTGGTTGCAAAACGTGTTCGCGCCCTCGGCCGAACGCCTGGTGTGCGTGTGCGCCGGCGCGTTGAGTGCCGCCAGGGCCGGGCTGCTCGATGGGCGCCAATGCACCACGCACCATTCGCTGTGCGTCACCTTGCAAGCCCTCGCACCCAAGGCCCGGGTCCTGGAAAACCGCCTGTACGTCACCGATGGCCCGGTCAGTTGCAGCGCCGGTATCACGGCGGGTATCGACCTGATGTTGCAGCTGGTCGCCGAACTGGCCGGGCCACGCTTGGCCTGCGCCGTGGCGCGGGACATGGTGGTGTACCTGCGCCGCAGCGGCAGCGACCCGCAGCTATCGCCTTGGGTGACCGGGCGCAATCACCTGCACCCGGCGGTCCATCGCGTGCAGGACGCCATCGCCGCCGCCCCCTGCGAGGCCTGGACACTCACCCGTATGGCAAGCCTGGCCTGCACCAGCAGCCGACACCTGGCGCGCCTGTTCCAGGAGCATGTCGGCATCAGCCCACTGGATTACCTGCATCGCCTGCGCCTGGCGGTGGCGCGGGAACTGCTGGCCGAGTCGGCCCTGGACATAGAAACCATCGCCGAGCGCGCAGGCTTTGGCTCGGCGCGGCATTTGCGGCGTATCTGGGGTAAATACGAAGCGGCAACCCCTTCAGCCATGCGTCTTACTCAGCAGGCGTCTCGCCAGCCGTAACCGGCTCTTGGCCGGCCTCGGTCGCCAGCTTCAAACGGTCCGCCTTGCTGATGTATTTGTCTTTGCTTTTAGGTGCCAGCTTGGCGCTGGCCTTTTTCGCTTTGGCTTTGAAGAGCTGCTGAAGTTTTTTCTGGCGGTTCATGTTTCGTTGCCTGAAGGGGAAAGGCGCGGATGATACTACCGGTTCAGCGCGCCAGGAACTCGCTGATCAGCGTGATCACTTGCTGCTGGATCACGGGCCGTGGCCGCGCGCCTTCGCCGTCCTGGCAAATCATGCTGTCGCCGGGCACATCAGCGTCAAGCACCGCTGCCGCGCCCGGTTTGCACTGAGACATAAAACTGAAGTGGTTGGCGTCCTGGATCTCCACGTACTGAGTCGACATTTTTGGCAGCCGCTTGGCCATGTCAGCCGATTCCATTTGCGCCGGCAAATCCGCTGACGGCACACCGGCAGCGATTACCAACGCCGGCACCGGCAATGCCGCTAGGCTCGCATCGGTAAAGCCGCGCGACAGGCCCAAGTCCAGAGACACCACAGCGGTCACGCGCTTGTCGCTCAAGTCCGCGGCCACTTGAGCCTTCCCGCTCGGCGTACCTTCAGGGTTCATCTCACGGTAAGCCTTGCACGCCACCAACGTCGGATGGGCGTCGCAGTCCCGGGCAAACAACGCCGGGTCAAAACGCGCCCCCGCGCTCTCCATGACCGTCCAGCCCCCCAGGGAATGGCCTATCACCGCGATCCGGCCACTATCCGCCGCGCCAAATGGCGTGGCCTGCGCCAGCAGCGCATCAATGGCCCGGCTCAAATCCTTGGGCCGTTGCCACAACTGCGCGGCGGCTTGCGCGCTGCGATCCTGGCTGGTGGTGCCAGGGTGATTCACTGCCGCCACGATATACCCCTGCCGGGCCAGCGCACTGGCCAACCACGCCTGCTTGCCCCAATTGCCACCGTAGCCGTGGGAGAGCACCACCACCGGATGTTTACCGGGCGTCGGTGCGGCATCAGGCACCGCAAGCACACCGATGAACACCAGGTTGTCAGCGATCAGCTTGGGTTGGGCGGTGCTGGTGGAGGGGTACCACACGGCCATTTCCAGTGGGCGAATGTTGTGAGTGTCAGGGATGGTGGTGGTTTGGAAACCGATGGGGTCGTTGGCGAGTGCAGGCCCAGTCAGGCTGATCAGGAGCAGGGCGGCGAGGGGGGCTTTCATTGTTTTTATCGTCCTTGAAATGAAGGACGCAGCATGACCTGAAACGAGCGGTTCAGGTAGAGGGGAGGCGGTCACCCGCCCCCCCCAATAATCAATCAGCTCCTTATAAAAGCCAGCAAATCCGCATTAATCGTATCGGCATGGGTAGTAGGCATGCCATGCGGGAAGCCCGGGTAGATTTTCAGCGTGCTGTTTTTCAACAATTTGGCGGACAGCACCCCGGCATTTTCATGGGGGACGATCTGATCATCGTCGCCATGCATGACCAATACGGGAATCTGGATGCTCTTCAGGTCTTCGGTGAAATCGGTCTGGGAAAACGCCACGATCCCGTCATAGTGCGCCTTGGCACAGCCCATCATGCCTTGCCGCCACCAGTTCAGGATGATGCCCTCGGACGGCTTGGCGCCTGGGCGGTTATAGCCGTAGAAAGGTCCGGCGGGAACGTCCTGATAGAACTGTGCGCGGTTGGCTTTCAGCTGCGCCTGCAAGTCGTCGAACACTGACTTGGGCAGGCCACCAGGATTGCTCGGGGTCTGGACCATCAAAGGAGGGACGGCACTAATGATGGCGGCCTTCGAGACGCGGTCTTCGCCGTGGCGGGCGATGTAATGAACCACTTCACCGCCGCCGGTGGAGTGACCGACATGCACCGCGGTTTGTACGCCCAGATGCTCGACCACGGCCGCGACGTCGTCGGCATAGTGGTCCATATCGTGCCCGTCCCAAACCTGGCTGGAACGCCCGTGGCCACGTCGGTCGTGGGCAACGACCCGGTAGCCTTCGCCCAGGAAAAACAGCATTTGCGCGTCCCAATCATCTGCGCTCAGTGGCCAGCCATGATGAAAGAAAATGACCTGGGCATCGCGTGGGCCCCAGTCCTTGTAGAAAATTTCAACACCGTCTCGCGTGGTGACGTAGCCCATGTTCGCCTCTCCCAAATGAAATGATGGCCTGATCGAATCGCGATCATGGCGCTGGATTGACCCACTGCAGCCCATTCGTGTCTGGCAAGCGTGCCGTCTACGAATCGCCGCCTTGGCCGCCCAATGACTTTAGGTTTAAAGTCAACTTTAAGGTCAATGGTTTTTTGTGGGTGGTACATGAGAATAGGCGAGTTGGCAAAAATCAGCGGGTTGGCGGCCTCACGCATCCGTTTCTACGAAGCGAGCGGCCTGATCCAATCGGTTGAGCGTAAATCCAACGGCTATCGGGACTATGCACCCGGCACCGAGGCGGTGTTGGAGATCATCAAGGGTGCCCAGGCAGCCGGTTTCTCTCTGGAAGAAATCCGGCAGTTAATGCCCAGAAGTGCCGGTGGTTGGCAGCATGACGAGCTGCTCAGCGGGCTCAAGCACAAGGTCGAGGAAATCGAGGTGCTGCAACAACGGCTGGCCCAGAACAAGGCTCAGTTGCTGAACGTCATCAAGGGCATCGAAGGCAAGCCCGAGGGCATGGCCTGTGCGGAGAATGCGCAGATGCTGATTAACCGTCTGCGCGAGGAAGGGGGCGCTCCAGCCTCATCCACAAGAAAAAGCGCCCGCCGGGCCCCGAGGGCCTGACCGGCGCACAAGGGTCAGCGTTCGCCAATCAGGTTGGCGAGCGGCTCTGGCGCATAGAGTGCGCTCTGGAACTCGGGTACGTATTCGTACTTCAGCATTTTCCCCAGCTTGAGGTCGCGCAGGTAATTGGACAGGCTGCCATCGCCCAGCGTGAGGGTGGCTGAGTCTGCGTCACGGCTGGAGCCATGGCTGAGCTGGCGGGAAACCGCATACCCATAGGCCAGTTGGCCGTGGTGATCGAGATTGGTGAAACTGCTGGTGACCAGGTCCGCATCATGGGACAGTTTCTCAAGCTTTTTGGCCTTGAACGACACGTCCAGCTTGCCGGTCTGGCTGTCGGTAATGTCATACACCACCGAGTGCCCATCCTCTTTGCGATCAATGCCAGTCAGCCATTTCGGCAGGTTGTAACCGACCACGCCGCGCACCCGCGCCAGCTCGGTATTCACCGGCAGCTTGAGCACATAGCCCCAAAAGTCCTGCGACATCGACTGGCCCACCAGCGTAAAGGGGCCCAGGTTGGCTTTGCCAGGTTTGTTAGTGATGATCGACACGGCGACTTCGTTATAGGCGTCGTTATCGCAATGCTCATAGGTGTACGCAGTAAACGCGATCAGTCCGCGACCCGGCCAGACTTGCAAGGGTTGCACGGCGGCCAGTACCTGCGGTGGCATCAACGCCCGAAGCTTATCGATGTCAGCCGTATAGACCGCTGTTACCCGACTGTTCTGATAGTAAAAATTGGGCGAGTAGGATTCAAAACCGATGTCGACCTTGTGCTTTTGCAACCCTTTGAACCAGCTTAAATCAACCTCTGGTAATTCTGCTGCAACCACCGACAACGGCGGGTTGGAGCGAAAGCGGTCGTACAAGCCGCCCTTGACGACGGGCACCTGCTGGCCGGCGATATCGATGTGGGTTGTGTCGTTGGGGCTGGGCATCTCGGGCGTTCCCGCCAACGCAAGGTTGGCAAAAGGGGTGAGCAGCAATCCGGTTAAAACGGCGCTTGGAATGTTCAATCGGTCTTCTCCAGGGAGGGGCTACGGGTGGGGCCTAGGCTCTATCGTTCGTGGGACAGCTCGGTTATCACGGCGAGTGCGACGGCCCTGGGCGATTGCGGGTTCTGGCCCGTGATCAGGCGGCCATCGGTGATGACAAATGAGGTGAACGGCACCCAGCCCTTGCGGTAACGCGCCCCTTGGCTCAGCAGCCGGTCTTCAAGCAAGAACGGCACCTCACGCTTCATGCCCGACAGCAGTTCTTCGCGGTTGGAGAAGCCGGTGATGTTTTTACCCTTGATGATCGCGTTGCCCTGTTCATCCTTCAGGTCCAGCAGGCCCGCCACACCGTGGCACACGGCCGAGACGATGCCGCCCTGGTTGTAAATGGTTTGGGCGACACGTTGCAGGTCGAGGTTGCCTGGGAAGTCCCACATGACACCGTGGCCGCCGGTGAAGTAGATCGCGCGAAATTGCGACGGATCGACATTGGCGATGGGCAGCGTGTTTTGCAGCCGGGCGCGAAAGGCCGGGGACTGCAACTGTTCACGCGCCGCCTTATCCATGTACAGCCAACCGAGGCTGCGCTCGTCCAGAGGCACAGCACCTCCTTTGGGGCTGGCAAATACCGTCGTGTAGCCAGCCGCTTCCACGACCTCGGTGAAATGCGTCAGCTCTGTCAGCCACAGGCCCGTGGTATCGGCCCTTGAGGGGTAGCTGGCGTGGTTGGTCATGATCACCAGGATCTGGCGATTGTTTGCAGCGGCCGTGGAAGGGCCGGGTTCAGCCTGTGCAAATGTCATAAGCGCGCCACCTATCGCTACCAACGCAAAAGAAATAAGGGTTTTGAGCATGATCCAGGGTCCAGTAATCCTGTCGGTTGGTGCATGCTCACCTTAAACCTCGCTTTAAGGTCAACCCCTGCTTTGGCAAAAAAAAACCGAGTCGTCTTGGGGCGCGACGGCTCGGCTTTTTTTGGGCGTGTTGAACGTTTAGCCAGCTGCTACAGCCGCCTCGCGCTCCATCAACTTATCGACCAACAACATTCCCAGCTCACTTAACTGATGACTCGCCAACGCGACGTCGCGCTGTTTACCGGTCAGTTCATCCGACAGGTCGAGCAGCAGGGCGGTTACTGAGGAAAAGGTTTCATAGCTATTGGCGACGAGCATTTCATTGCTGGCATCGTCGGCAACGCTGAACAGCGGTGTCGAGGGTGGAGGAGGGGGCTCGGCGTTGGGGTTGAGGGCGTGATCGATCGCACGACGGGCTGCCTGATCAAGCTTCAGGTTTGGATCGTTTGGAGGGTTGGGCGTGACTTTGTACATATGCGTAATTCCTGAATGGGGCCGACACCGTTTCGCTACTAAACGAAAGGGTGGCAGCTGTACGCAGGTTAGTAGACCGGGGAATTACACAAAGCCGGCGCGCCCGAAGGCGCCCTACGCACAGCCACCATCAGGCACAGACAGGAACGTCTGATAGATGAAGCTCATGCACTAAGTGTAATTGACCCTCGGGCTACTAAACCCGATCACTGAGTTGTCAGCGACCGAGCCACCTTAGAGTGAACTGGCCTAATGATTTTGGACACTTCAATCGGGCGTTATGATAGCGCCCAAATCTGAGGTGTTTGGATATGCGTAAATCTTATTCGAGTGAGTTCAAGCTCAAGGCTGCCAGCATGGTGCTGGATGAAGGCCAGCCGGTTACTGAGGTCTGTGCCAGCCTAGATATCGGCCCCACTGCTCTACGCCGCTGGGTCGATCAAGTGCAGAAAGAACGCCTGGGTTCGACCCCGGTAGGGGCCAAGGCAATTACCGCT
This sequence comes from Pseudomonas sp. KT_2_4, assembly GCF_041410225.1. Taxonomy (NCBI): domain Bacteria; kingdom Pseudomonadati; phylum Pseudomonadota; class Gammaproteobacteria; order Pseudomonadales; family Pseudomonadaceae; genus Pseudomonas; species Pseudomonas sp. KT_2_4. The sequence continues at coordinate 1,834,807 of NZ_CP166962.1, read as the reverse complement.
GATCAGCGAGAAATCCAGAGGCTCAAAGCCCTACTCAGGGAGAAAGACCTGGACATTGAAATCCTAAAAAAGGCCAGTGCTCTCCTGCTTTTGGACGCCAAAGATCATTCACGCTGATCGATGAGCTGGACGAGCAATACGGCGTTAAAAGGTGTTGCCGGGCGTTTGGGATCAACCGTAGTAGTTTCTACGCCTGGCGCCGGCGCCAGGGCAGAGCAAATCCTGAACGGGACAAGCTCAAAGCCGCGCTGGTCAAGCACCACAGGGCGTCCAGAGAGTCGGCCGGCGCACGTACTTTGTCCAAGGAGCTAAAAGCCAAAGGGCATCGTATCGGACGTTATATGGCTCGCAGTTTGATGCGCGAAGCTGGCATCGCTAGTCGTCAGCGCAGGCGCCATAAGTACAAGTCGCCGGGCGTTGAGGCATTGGTTGCGCCGCACGTGCTCAAGCGAAAATTTGATGTAACGGCGGTTAACCAGGTGTGGTGTGGCGACGTAACTTACATCAAGGTCGGCAAGCGATGGATGTACTTCGCCGCCGTTCTGGATTTGTACGCTCGGAGGATCGTGGGTTGGTCGTTCTCGATGATTTCTGATGCCAATCTGACCTGCGAAGCGCTACGCATGGCGGTTGAGCTACGCGGCCGCCCCCAGGATGTGTTGTTTCATTCAGACCAAGGTTGTCAGTACACCAGTCATAAATTCCGAAACGAGCTTGTGAAACACGGATTTAGACAAAGTATGAGCCGTAAAGGCGAGTGCTGGGACAACGCCCCCATGGAGCGTTTCTTTGGTAGTTTGAAATCAGAGTGGGTTCCTGAAACGGGCTACAACTGGAACATGAGGCCCGGGCAGACGTGCAGCGCTATGTCTCGCGCTACAACATCAGCAGGCCTCACAGCTACAACGACTACCGGTCGCCGGTCGCGAAGGAAAGGTTGGCGGCGTGAACCTAAATCGGTGTCCAAGATTACTTGACCAGTTCAGCTTGCTCGCGAAAAACCATAGGCGCCGCGTTCATTCTGGATGAACACATTATCTTTACGTTCTTCGCGAGCAAGCTCGCTCCTACAGAGAGGATGCCTCAGTCGCGACGCAACGTTTCGGTCTTGAGGACACAAGCGCTAATAGTATTGCTCGGCTGCCTGCGCGGCGGCTGGACTAGGATTTTTTCTGGCGGTGCACACCGACATTAAAAATTCACTGGCATCTACAAGGAGTAGCCAGTAGGCTACATTTGAATCTGTGACCAATACGATCGGCAGGACGCCCGAGTTCGATACATGGCTCGACGGTATGAAGGATGTGTGGGGTAAGACGGCTGTACTGATCCGCCTGGATCGAGCCGAAGAAAACAATTTTGGCGATTGCCAGCCTGTAGGCGATGGCATGAGTGAAATGCGTGTGTTTGTCGGGCCCGGCTACAGGATTTACTTTGTGCGCACGGGCATCACCGCTTACCTGATGCTGTGGGGAAGCGATAAAACCGACCAGAAACGAGGAATCAAGCGGGCAAAAGAGATTCTTGATGCCCTGAGAGGTCAATGACATGAGTCAGTCAACATTCAAACCAGAGGACATGCCGATCCTCGAGCTGGATACATCCGGCACCAGTGCCTATGAGGCTTCACGCTTCCTTGATAGCCCGCAAACCATCAGTGCCTATCTTGCGCAAAGCATGGCGTGCCATGACCCGCAAGTCCTTATGAAAGCGCTGGCCGAGGTTGCCAAGGCCCAGGGTGTGAACAAGGTTGCCGAAGCGGCGGGGGTGAATCGGGAGAGCCTGTATAAAACCCTGAAAGGCGGCTCAAAGACGCGTTATGAGACGGTCCAGAAGCTGATGCTGGCATTGGGGGTGGAACTGACGGTGCGACCGATTACTGCGACCCCCCCTAAAAAAACGGCTGCCATCGGTACAGAGAAGCTGTATTGAAATGCGCATGGTCTTGTAGGAAATCGACCTCTGGAAGCGTAAGGGTTTCCCTATAATACTGTTTATATATCCAGTATTTGCAGGTCTGCGCGCTCATGAACCGAAAATGAGTGAAAAATGGGCCTGTGGCAAAAAAAAGCCACTCCGTTAGGTTGAGGTCCTCTCCTTCAAGAAAGGAGAGTTCTTAATCAAATCAATGGAGTCACAACATGAACAAACCACAAACCCAGACACCTCTTCGCCATGGTCGTGTCACATCCCCTTCCAGCCGTGGCGCAGTCGCCGTGGATCTCGGCCTGCTGGAGACCTGGCAGGTCAATGAAATGGAAGGCGGCAAGAACTTCCCGGCACTGACGGCCGGTGCGTTCCCGGCGCCTTATCAAACCGACAGTGATAGCGTCACCCCTCCCGCCGACGGCTTTATCCTCAGCGGTGGCAAGACCGATGCCCGTGACTGCATTAACTTCACCCACGAGGAAATGGCCAAGAAACTTGGCCGCGCCTTCACCTGGCCGTTGCTCAATGTCGAGCCGGGTCAGACCTTCAAGGTCACCTGGGCATACACCGCGCCGCACACCACCCGTGGCTATCGCTGGCTGATCACCAAGGATGGCTGGGATCCGAAACAGCGCATCACCCGCGCACAGCTGGAAGCCCAGCCGTTCGCTGAAGACTTCTATGCCCAGGTGCCGTACTACAGCCATGCAGGCGAACTGAAGGCCAAGGTCGATCATGAAGTGAAACTGCCGACCCACAAAAAGGGCCAGCATGTGATTGTGTTGATGTGGATCGTCGCCAACACCGGCAACGCCTTCTATCAAGCCTTCGATGTGGACTTCAAATAAGCCCGCACCGTTAAACCCACACGTTCTGAAGGATTAGAACATGTCAAAGATTGACTTTACCTCACTGCAATCGCCGCTCAACGATGCCGCTTCGCTGATGCCGAGCATTGCCGGCAAAAAGATCCTCATGGGCTTCTGGCATAACTGGCCTGCCGGCCCGAGCGATGGCTACCAGCGTGGCCAGTTCGCCAATATCAGCCTGGCGGATGTCCCAAAGGATTACAACGTGGTGGCCGTGGCCTTCATGAAGGGCAACGGTATCCCAACCTTCAAACCGTACAACCTGTCCGATGCCGAGTTTCGTCGCCAGGTGGGCGTGCTGAACAGCCAGGGCAGGGCGGTGCTGATTTCCCTTGGCGGCGCCGATGCACACATCGAACTGCATAAAGGCAATGAACAGCCACTGGCCAGCGAAATTATCCGCCTAGTGGAAACCTATGGCTTTGATGGCCTGGATATCGATCTTGAACAGAGCGCGATTGATTTCGCCGACAACAAGACTGTCCTGCCCGCCGCCTTGAAGCTGGTCAAGGACCACTACGCGGCTCAAGGCAAACACTTCATCATCAGCATGGCGCCGGAGTTTCCGTACCTCACCACCGCCGGCAAATACGTCGGTTACATCCAGGCGCTGGAAGGCTATTACGACTTCATCTCCCCGCAGTATTACAACCAGGGTGGCGACGGCATCTGGGTGCAGGAGGTCAACAGCGGCAACGGCGCCTGGATTGCTCAGAACAACGACGCGATGAAGGAGGACTTTCTGTTTTACCTCACCGAAAGTCTAGTGAGCGGAACGCGCGGGTTTACCAAAATCCCGGCAGACAAGTTCGTCATTGGCCTGCCCGCGAACGTCGATGCGGCTGCCACCGGTTATGTGATCAACCCGACAGCCGTGACCAATACATTCAAGCGTTTGCACGACAAAGGATTGTCGATCAAGGGCCTGATGACCTGGTCGGTGAATTGGGACAACGGGATCAGCAAAGACCATGTGCCCTACAACTGGGAATTCAGCCGCCGTTATGGGCCGATGATCAATGGCACTGCTCTCTCTGGCCTGGAACAGGATGCGGCGGATCTGGAGGTCGCCAATCGGCAGTAGCGCAAAAGGGGCCTCTGGCAGACGTGCCAGAGGTCAAACCGCTAAGCTTCTGATCTGACTAAAATCCGATGCCTGTTTGGGCATCGGATTTTTTGCGTCACGCTCACATTGCGCTGAGCGTTCCTCAAACCGAGTTACCGCACCAAACAAGGCCGCTTGTTATCAAAGCCCCAACCCGGGATCAGAAACTGCATCGCCACACTGTCATCCCGGGCTCCAAGGCCCATGCCTTTGTACAGCTCATGGGCCTGGGCTACGGCGTCCATATCAATATCCACACCCAGGCCAGGCTTGGCCGGCACCTTCACATAGCCCCCTTCAATCTTCAACGGCTCCCGCGTCAGGCGCTGGCCGTCCTGCCAGATCCAGTGGGTATCGATGGCGGTGATCTCGCCGGGGGCGGCCGCCGCCACCTGGGTAAACATCGCCAGGGAAATATCGAAGTGGTTATTGGAGTGCGAGCCCCAGGTCAGGCCCCACTCGTTGCACATCTGCGCGACGCGCACCGAGCCCTGCATAGTCCAGAAGTGCGGGTCGGCGAGGGGGATGTCCACTGATTGCAACTGGATGGCATGGCCCATTTCACGCCAGTCGGTGGCGATCATGTTGGTGGCGGTTTTCAGGCCCGTGGCGCGGCGGAATTCGGCCATGACTTCGCGGCCCGAGTAGCCGTTTTCTGCGCCGCAGGGGTCTTCGGCGTAGGCCAGCACATGATGCTGGTCGCGGCACAGGCGGATGGCTTCTTTTAAGGACCATGCGCCGTTGGGATCAAGGGTGATGCGCGCATCGGGAAAACGCTCGGCCAGCGCAGTGACGGCTTCGATTTCCGCGTCGCCACTCAATACGCCGCCCTTGAGCTTGAAATCGTTGAAACCGTATTTGGCCTTGGCCGCTTCGGCCAGGCGCACTACCGCGTCGGCGGTCAGGGCTGTTTCATGGCGCAGGCGGAACCAGTCGTCATCGGCGTCGGCCTCGTTGCGGTAGGCCAGGTCGGTGGCGTTGCGATCCCCCACATAGAACAGGTAGCCGAGCATCTTCACTGCGTCGCGTTGCTGGCCTTCGCCTAGCAAGGCGGCCACCGGCACTTCGAGGAACTGGCCCAGCAGGTCGAGCAGTGCGGCCTCCATGGCGGTGACGGCGTGGATGGTGATGCGCAGGTCGAAGGTTTGCAGGCCGCGGCCCGCGCTGTCTCGAGACGCAAAGGTACTGCGCATCTGGTTGAGAACGCGCTGGTACTGGCCAATCGGCTGGCCGACCACCAGGCTGCGGGCGTCTTCCAGGGTTTGGCGAATGCGCTCGCCGCCGGGCACTTCGCCCACGCCAGTGTTGCCACTGCTGTCCTTGAGGATCACGATATTGCGCGTGAAGTAGGGGCCGTGGGCGCCGCTGAGGTTCAGCAACATGCTGTCGTGGCCGGCGACGGGGATGACTTGGAAGTGGGTGACTACAGGGGTATTCATGGCGCGTTCCTGGCTGAGTTCAAAGAGGTTTGCTGATGGCGGCACCGTCGGGCACGGCCAACACGGCAGAGGGAGAGGTCTTGGCAAAGAACACCAGGATGGCCGCGAGCACCGAGGTGCAGGCCAGGCCATACAGCCCGCCCTGTATCGAGCCGGTGGTTTGTTCGAGAAAGCCGAAGGTAGTCGGCGCCACAAAACCGCCCAGGTTGCCAATGGAGTTGATCAGCGCGATCACCGCGGCGGCGATGCGCACATCCAGGTAGCCCTGGGGGATCGGCCAGAACAGCGACGACGCGGACTTGAACCCTATGGCGGCAAAACAGATCGCCACGAAAGCGAAGATCGGCCCGCCGGTGGTGGACATGAACATGCCGGCCGCCGCTATCAGCAGGGCCGCCGCGACCCAGGCTTGCTGGAACTTGAACTTGCCCGACAGCGACGCGAAGGCGTACATGGCAATGATCGAGATCAGCCAGGGGATCGAGTTGAAGAAACCCACCTGCACATCACTTAGGTCGCCCATTTTCTTGATGATGCTGGGCAGCCAGAAGGTGGCGGCGTAGATCGTCAATTGAATGCAGAAGTACAGAGCGCAGAACAGCAGGATCTGGCGGTCTTTGAGCAGCTTGCCGAGGGTGGGTTTCACCGTGGTCAGGGCTTCGCGATCACGTTGCTCCTGATCGATGGCGCCCACCAGCGCATCCTGCTCTTCGCGGCTCAACCACTTGGCGTCGTGGGGTTTGGAGTCGAGCCAGAACCACACGAAGAAGCCCAGCGCCACCGAGGCCAGGCCCTCGATGCCGAACATCCATTGCCAGCCATGCAAACCAAAGCCTTCGATCTGCAACAACGCGCCCGACAACGGCCCGGAGATCAACGACGCCACCGCCGAGCCACTGAGGAAGATCGCGATGGCCTTGCCACGCTCCACGCCGGGCAACCAGCGCGTGAAGTAATAGATCACGCCCGGGAAGAATCCTGCTTCCGCCACACCCAGCAGGAAACGCAGGATGTAGAAGTGGGTTTCGTTCTGGATAAACGCCATCAGCGTGGCGACGATGCCCCAGGTGAACATGATGCGGGTCAGCCAGATACGCGCGCCGACTTTTTGCAGCAGCATGTTGGACGGCACTTCGAACAGCGCATAGCCAATGAAGAACAGCCCGGCGCCGAAGCCGTAGGCCGCTGCGCCGATCCCCAGGTCATGCTCCATGTGCGTGCGCACGAAGCCGATATTGACCCGGTCGATGTAGTTGAGGATGAACATGACCACGAACAGTGGGAGCACATGACCCTTCACTTTGCTCACGGCGCGGGCGAGCGCTGAATCACTTTCGGGTACGGCAGATGCTGGGCTTGAATGCTTCACGAATGAAAACTCCCCCTGATTATTTTTATGCGGGTTTGGTGTTTTGTTGACAGACATCATACAAGTTGTTTTTTGAAGGCCGCAATCCTGTGAGGGCTGTTTTTGTTCTTATAAGCCGGTATTGAGATTGGCTAGTTTGGTTATTTGCCAGATTTTATTGGGTTTTGCCCCGCTGGTGACGGCTCGGGGTGTGCGCTTCTCTCAAAGCGAAGACAGGGTCGGGTGAGGTGGGATGAGTGTGTTGTCATACAAGTTGGGTGTTTTTCGCCACCACCCATCGCCCCGTGCGCTCAGGGTGATAAGCTCCCCCCAGCCCAACCCCGTGGACCCGTCTCGATGCCGATTAAAAGCACGCCGCCTGTGCGTAAACGTTCCGCCAACCTGGCCCAGGGCGTGGTCGAGGCACTGACCCAGCGCATCCAGTTGGGACAACTCAAGCCGGGTGAAAAACTGCCGTCCGAATCCACCATCGTGCTTGAGCATGGGGTGAGCCGTACCGTGGTGCGTGAGGCCTTGTCCAAGCTGCAGGCGTCGGGGCTGGTGGAGACGCGTCACGGCATCGGCACCTTTGTGCTGGAGCAGCACACGCAGCCGGGCCTGCGCTTGCATGTGGACACGGTCGCCAGCGTGCGCAACATGCTCGAATTGCGCCTGGGCCTGGAAGTGCAAGCGGTGGCGTTGGCCGCGCTGCGCAGGAGCGAGGCACAACTGGCCCACATGCGCCAGGCGCTGGACGACTACCAAGCCTCCCTGGCCAACAACGACAGCTGTGTGGAGGAGGACAAGCGCTTTCACCAACTGATCGCCGAAGCCACCGGCAATACCTTTTTCACCGACATCATGCAGCACCTGGGCACGGCGATGATTCCGCGCACCCAGGTGAATGCCGTCGAGCGCGGCGGCGCGGACTTTGCCCAACTGGGGCAGTTGGCGAGCCTGGAACACGAGGCCATCTACAACGCTATCAAGCGCCAGGACCCGGACGCCGCACGGGCGGCCATGGTGCTGCACTTGACCAACAGCCGGGATCGATTTTCCGGGCACTCTTAAGGAATCACCGTTGAACGAACACACCTTGTCCCAGCGCCTGGAGCGCGTTGCCGCGCACATACCGACGGGTGCCCGCCTGGCCGATATCGGCTCCGACCACGCCTACCTGCCGGTGGCCCTGATACACCGCGGCGCTATTGCGGCGGCCGTGGCGGGGGAAGTGGCCGCGACACCGTTTCAGGCGGCCAGCCGTACCGTGGCCGACAACGGCCTGAGGCAGCACATCACCGTGCGCCTGGCCGATGGTTTGGCGGCGATTCAAGCCGGCGATGACATTACCGCCATCAGCCTGTGCGGCATGGGCGGCGAGACGATCCGCGACATTCTCGAAAGCGGCAAGGCGCACCTCAATGGCCGGGAACGCCTGATCCTGCAGCCCAACGGCGGCGAGCAGCCCCTGCGCCAATGGTTGATGGACAACGGCTACCGGATCCTGCACGAGGAGCTGCTGCTGGAAAACCGCTTCTACTACGAAATCATCGTTGCCGAACGCGCCGAGGCGGTCACCTATACCGCCGAGCAACTGTACTTCGGCCCGCTGCAAATGCAGGCCCGCAGCCCGGCGTTTGTGGCGAAATGGCAACGGATGTTGCGCCAGAAGCGCAAGACATTGGCCAGCCTCGAACAGGCGCGGCAGGCGGTGCCCGAGCAGAAAGTGCAGGAGATCGTGCAGCAGGTGAAGTGGATCGATCAGTTGCTCGCCTGACCGCCACCGGTCCAGTGTGGGAGATGTGGAGCCTTAGCGAGGCTTCGAGCGGTGTATCAGGCAACATCCATGTCGTGAATGCCGCAGCCTTCGAAGCCTCGCTAAAGCTCGACATCTCCCACATTCGATCGTGCAGGCCGGTGCTGCCTGGCGACATTCGCGGCACTTCACCGCTACGCTGTAGTCTTCTCTTAAATCCCCCCAAGGTGTTGCCTCGATGATCACTGTTCACCACCTCAACAATTCCCGCTCACAACGTATCCTGTGGGCGCTTGAAGAACTGGGCCTGCCCTACGACATCAAACGCTACCAGCGCGACGCCAAGACCAACCTGGCGCCGCCTGAGCTCAAGGCCATTCACCCCCTGGGCAAATCCCCGGTGATCGAAGACGGCTCGCGTGTGCTGATCGAGTCCGCCGCGATCATCGACTACCTCATCCGCCGCCACGGCAACGGCCAACTGCAACCCGACCCGGCCACCGATGCCTACGACAGCTATGTGCAATGGCTGCATTTTGCCGAAGGCTCGGCCATGCTGCCGCTGATGCTCAACCTCTACGTCGGACGCCTGGGTGAAGCGGGTGCGCCGCTGCATCCGCGGATTGAATCGGAGCTGGCCAACTACCTGGGCTACCTGAATGATGTGCTGGGCCACACGCCGTACCTGGTGGGCGACGCACTCAGCGGCGCGGATATCCAGATGAGCTTTATCGGCGAAGTCGCCCAGGCCCAGGGCAAATTGCAGGCCTACCCGAACCTCGCGGCGTGGCTGCAAAAGCTCCAGGCGCGGCCGGCTTATCGCAAGGCGGTGGAGCGGGGTGGGGAATACGCGTTCGCCAAATAGCCAGAAGCCATGTTGGAGGAGGCTTGCCCTAATGCCAGTCAGTTAAGCGCAGATCTCCTGTGGGAGCGGGCTTGCTCGCGAAAGCGGTGGGTCAGTCAGCCTCGATGTTTGCTGGGCCGACGCCTTCGCGAGCAAGCCCGCTCCCACATTTACAGCCTTAGACCCAGGTTCAACAGGTGAACCTTCGAATCTCCCTGCGCTCACTTGAAACGTGGCACTGGCTTTTCTCGAAAGGAATCTGCATGCACTCCACCTCGTCAATCGCGCCCGTAGAGCGCGAACTGAGCCTGCGGGCAGTCATCACCGGGATCGTGCTGGGCATCCTGCTGACCCCTTCCAATGTGTACGCAGGCTTGAAGATCGGCTGGTCGTTCAACATGTCGATCATCGCCTTGCTGATCGGTTATGGCCTCTGGCAGGGCTTGGCCCGGCGTTCCGCTGAACACCTGCCGTGGACCCTGCACGAGAGCAATATCAACCAGACCGTGGCCTCAGCCGCGGCGTCGATTATTTCCGGCGGGCTGGTCGCGCCCATCCCGGCTTATACCTTGCTCACCGGCAACCAACTGGCCGCGCTGCCGATGATCGCCTGGGTGTTTTCGGTGAGCTTCCTGGGGATCTGGATCGCGTGGTACCTGCGGCCTTCATTGCTCAATGACAAGGCGCTGAAATTTCCCGAAGGCATGGCCACCCTGGAAACCCTGCTGCACATCTACAACCATGGCAGCGAAGCCGCCACGCGCTTGAAAGTGCTGCTCGGCGCAGCGTTGTTGTCCGGGTTGGTCAAGTGGGTGGATACCTTTATGTGGGCCTTCCCGCGCTGGTCGCCGAACGCCCAGTTGGAGCGCCTGACCTTCACCGCCGACCCCTCTCTGCTGTTGCTGGGGTTCGGCGGCATCATCGGCATTCGCGTGGGCCTGACCCTGCTGCTCGGCGCTTTGCTGGCATGGGGCGGGCTGGGGCCGTGGCTGTTGGCCAATGGCTTGGTGAGCTTGCCCGCTGACAGCAGCGGCCCGCAATTTGCCGCGCTGGTGGAGTGGCTGCTGTGGCCCGGCGTGAGCCTGATGGTGTGTTCCACCCTGGCGTCCCTGGCGATTCGCCTGTGGGCGTTGCATCGCTCAACCCGAGCGGCTGGCGGCACGCCCTGGGCGGTTCCCAAGCCTGGGCCTGCCGTGGGGTTCGCGCTGGCGATAGTGTTGGTGGTGAGCCTGCAAGCGCTGTTGTTCGGTATCAACCTTGGGATGGCGCTGCTGACCATTCCCCTGGCGATCTGCCTGGCCGCCGTCGCTGCGCGGGTGGTGGGGGCTACCGGTATTCCGCCCATTGGCGCCATCGGGCAACTGTCCCAGCTGAGCTTTGGTATCGCTGCGCCCGGCCAGGTACCGATCAACCTGATGAGCGCCAACACCGCTGGCGGTTCGGCGGGGCAGTGCACGGACCTGATGAATGACTTCAAGGTGGGCAAGGCGATTGGCGCGACGCCGCACAAACAGGTTATCGCCCAGATTCTTGGGATTTTTGTCGGCAGCATCGTCGGCGTATTCGCGTACCTGGCGTTGATCCCCGACCCGCAAACCATGCTGCTCACCGAACAATGGCCAGCCCCGGCCGTCGCCACCTGGAAAGCCGTGGCCCAAACCCTGACGCACGGTTTGGATTCACTGTCCCCCAGCATCCGCTGGGCCATCGGCATTGCAAGCTTGTTCGGCGTGCTGCTGGGCATACTCGACAGCACATTACCCACCCATCGCGCCCGCTACCTGCCGAGTGCGGCAGCCTTGGGACTGGCGTTTGTCTTGCCTGCGTCGGTGTCGCTGATGATGGCCCTTGGCGCGATCATGACCTGGGCCGTGAGCTGTCGCTGGCCAAGTGTGACGCAGCGCTTTGCGATCACGGCAGCGGCGGGGCTGATCGCCGGTGAGAGCATTACCGGCGTAGGCGCGTCGTTATGGCAGATGCTGGGAAGTGGATGAGTGGCCCCCGTGGATTTACAACTCTTCACGAATTCAAAAGGCTCATCGTTATAGGCTTGGCGCTGCGACCACTGGATCAAACCCATTCAACTGACCGTTGAGCCGAGCCCATGAAACTGCCTGCCCTCGCTGCCACGTTTCTCGCCGTTGCGACGCTGCACCCTTTACCCGTACACGGCGCAGGCCCCATTACCCATGTCGCCATCTACCGAGGCCCGGCAGGCTGCCCGGACTGCTCGGAAAACGTGAAAACCGCCTTGCAGCGTCTCAACCCGAATTACCAGATCGACTTCGTGGGTGCCGACGAACCCATCGACATCACCCCACACACCCTGGCCCGCTACGACCTTTATGTACAACCCGGCGGCGGCCAGGACATCCCCGGCGCCCTCGACAGTCTCGGTGATGAGCGTGCCGAGGCTATCCGCGACTATGTTGCCAAGGGTGGCCGTTACCTGGGCCTGTGCATGGGCGCCTACCTGGCGGACGACAACAATCTCGGGCTGATCCCCCAGGCGCTGGACACCGAAGCCGGCCGCCCCGGTTTTGAAGTGACCGGTATCGACGACGCTGCTGTGCGGGTGACGTGGGACGGCCAGGCTGATCATGTGTTCTATCAGGACGGCCCGTACTTTCCCAAGGCCAGTGCCGCCGCGCCCTACAGGACCCTCGCCACTTACCGCAATGGCGATGTGGCAGCGGCGCGCTATGCCTACCAGAAAGGCGTTGTGGTGCTGAGCGGGCCGCATCCGGAAGCCGGCCAGGAGTGGTTCGAGAATGCCGGTATCCCACTGGACAAGATGCCGCGTGGGGAGCTGTTTGGCTCGCTCATACGCAGCGTTCAAGAGTAAGGCGTGACGCTCGGTAAACCCGTGCACCGCCATGACCAATGTCGATATCAGACTCGATGATGGCGTAACCAGGCTACTTGTACCGGGCCCCGCGCACTTAAGGTGAGGGTCATTGGCCGCCTGAGCACAACAAAAACAATGATTAGCCCGACTCCCAACGATTCTAACGGTCAGCTGGCGCAAGGCTTCAAGCCCCGCCACGTGACTATGTTGTCCATCGCCGGCATCATCGGCGCGGGGTTGTTTGTCGGCTCCGGACATGCCATCGCCGCAGCAGGGCCAGCGGTGTTGCTGGCTTACCTGTTCTCCGGCCTGCTGGTGGTGCTGGTCATGCGCATGCTGGGGGAGATGGCGGTGGCGCGCCCGGACACCGGTTCGTTTTCCACCTACGCCGACCAGGCCATCGGCCCGTGGGCGGGGTTTACCATCGGCTGGTTGTATTGGTGGTTCTGGGTGCTGGTCATTCCCATCGAAGCCTTGGCCGCCGGGCATGTGCTCAATCAGTGGTTCCCTCAGGTCGATGCGTGGCTGTTTGCGTTGATCTCAATCGTTCTGCTGGTGATCACCAATCTGTTCAGCGTGGCCAAATACGGCGAATTCGAATTCTGGTTCGCCATGGCCAAGGTGATCGCCATCGTCGGCTTTATCGGCCTGGGCTTCAGCGTCCTCATGGGCTGGATCCCGGATCGCGAAGCCAGCGGCTTGAGCCGCTTGATGGAAGAACACGGCGGTTTCGCCCCCAACGGCCTGTCGGCGGTGGTAGGCGCGTTCATTACCATCATGTTCAGCTTCATCGGCACTGAGGCGGTGACCATCGCCGCAGCGGAATCGAGCAACCCGGCGCAGAACATCGCCAAGGCTACCCGCTCGGTGATCTGGCGCATTGGCGTGTTCTACCTGTTGTCGATCTCCGTCGTGATTTCCGTGGTGCCCTGGAACGATCCGCTACTGGCGTCCGTGGGTTCCTATCAGCGTGCACTGGAAATTATGAACATCCCCAACGCCAAGTTCATGGTCGATGTGGTGGTGTTGATCGCGGTAGCCAGTTGCATGAACTCCTCAATCTACATTTCCTCGCGCATGTTGTTTTCCCTGGGCAAACGCGGCGATGCGCCACCGGCACTTAAAATCACCTCAAAGGCGGGCGTGCCCAGGGCTGCGGTGATCGCCAGCACCATCATCGGTGCGGGCATTACGTTGCTGAGCTACTTCATGCCGGCCGGTCTGTTCCAGTTCCTGCTCGCCAGCTCCGGCGCCATCGCGTTGTTGGTGTACCTGGTGATCGCTATCTCGCAACTGCGTATGCGTCGCTTGCTGCTTCGGCAGAACGTCGAGTTGACCTTTCGCATGTGGCTGTTTCCCTGGCTGACTTACCTGGTGATCGTGTTCATCTGCCTGGCCCTGGGGGTAATGATGGTGACGCCCGAGCACCGCACCGAAGTGTCCTCGACCATTGGCCTGGCGTTGGTGATTTCCTTTATCGGCCTGGTCACGTCGCGCCAGCACAACCGGGCACCCAAGCCGGTGGCGCTGGAACAGTCCTGATCACGCCCGTGGGGTAGCGGTGATGGAAACCGAGGCACCTGTTTGCCAGACCATCGGCTTTTTGCTGCTGGACCAATTCACGCTGATATCGCTGTCGTGTGCCGTCGAGCCGCTGCGCATGGCCAACCAATTGGCGGGCGAAGAGCTCTACCGTTGGCAAACCCTGAGCCTGGACGGCCAGCCGGTGTGGGCCAGCGATGGCGTGTCGGTGACCCCGGATGCGTGCGCGCAGGACCAGCGCGGTTTTGATGCGGTGATCGTGTGCGGCGGCGTCGGCATTCAACAGGCTATCAGCCCTGCGCTCATCGCTTGGTTGCGCAGCCAGGCGCGCCTGTACTGCAAACGTCTCGGCGCGGTATGCACCGGCAGTTGGGCGCTGGCCCAGGCGGGGTTGCTTGATGGCTTCCAGTGCAGCGTGCATTGGGAGCTGATGGCGTCGATGCAGGAGGCGTTTACCCGCGTCAAGGTCAGCTCCAGCGTGTTCACCCTCGACGGCAACCGCTTTACCAGCTCTGGCGGCACTGCGCCGCTGGACATGATGCTGCACCTGATCGGCCGCGATCACGGGCACACGCTGTCGGCGGCGATTTCCCAGATGTTCGTGTACGAGCGCATTCGCAACGAGCGCGACTACCAACGCGTGCCGCTCAAGCACCTGCTCGGCACGCAACAGCCCAAGCTGCAAGAAGTGGTCGCCCTGATGGAAGCCAACCTGGAAGAACCCATCGACCTCGACGAACTGGCCGCCTACGTGCACGTGTCCCGCCGCCAGTTGGAGCGTATGTTCCAGAAGCACTTGTACTGCACGCCATCGCGCTATTACCTCAAACTGCGCCTGACCCGTGCCCGCCAGTTGCTGATGCAGACGCCCATTTCGATTGTCGAACTGGCGGTGATTTGCGGCTTTGTCTCCACGCCGCATTTTTCCAAGTGCTACCGGGATTTCTTCGGCGTGGCGCCCAGCGATGAGCGCTCGGACATGCGCCTGCATCCGCCGCCTGCGTTACGGCCAGAGGGGCAATCCCTGGCCCCGCAACAGCCCAGAAATACACTGGAGCAGGCGCGCGACGAGCCGACGTTTGCTACGGTGCAGATTCAAAGGCGATAGGGCTTGGGGCTTGCCCGAATGCCAGTAGGAGCGAGCAAGCCCGCTCCTACAAAAGGCAATAAGCCTCAGCGCTCAAATCCACTGGTCATTCAACGCGGTACGCTCACCGCCTTCATGCCCGGTATTCAAAATGCCCCTTGGCTCGATCATCATCAGCCTGGCTTCACCTTCGGCGGCGGTCCTGTGCTCAATGCCACGCGGCACCACATACCACTCACCCGGCTTCACATACACCGGGCCATCCGGCAGGTCGATACGCAACGTGCCTTCAAGCACCAGGAACGCTTCATCGGTTTCGGGGTGCGAATGCCAAATGAATTCACCCTCGATACGCACGACCTTGAACTGGTAGTCGTTCATTTCGGCGACTACTCTTGGGCTCCATTGCTGGTCGATGAGCGAGGCTTTTTGAGCAAGGTTTACAGGCTGTGCTTGAGTCATGCGGGATCTTCCTGTCGATGAGAAGGCCAGACTACCCAAGCAAGCGGTCAGCAGGCTTGTACGATCCTGCAACCTCTCCACTCGTACGCTCCCGCATTCCCCTCGGGAATGCAGCGCATAAAATTAATGCATTTTTCTTACTGCGACGGTTAACGTAATTTGCGTCAAGGCCACGGAGAACCGCCTTGAACTCATCCTCACCCAATCCTGCTGACAAATTCGATACCTCAAGAGCCAACGAGTACGCACGACAAAGCCGTATCGCGTTGGCGGGCTATGACGCGTGCCAGGACCTGGCAGCCTGCATGCTCGCGGCAAGCCTTGGTGATGCCCCTTCGGCCAAGGTACTTGTGGTCGGCGCCGGCGGTACGGCGCAGGAGATCATCGCCATGGCCAGCCTTGAACCGGAATGGCGCTTCATGGCGGTTGATCCCTCCCAGCCGATGCTCGACGCGGCAAGGCAGCAGTTGGAAGCCAACCACTTGCTTGATAGAACCACCCTGCATCTCGGGACGCTTGAAGACCTGGCACCAGACGCGTCATACGACGCCGCCACCTTGATCGGTGTGCTCCACCATCTGGAGGGTGATGACGCCAAGGCCCGAATGCTGCGATCGATTCGGGCGCACCTGAAACCGGGGGCACCGCTGATCGTCGCGGGCAATCACTACGCGTATGCCAGCCAGCCGTTGCTGCTGGCGGCGTGGGGCCAACGGTGGCGTCAGCATGGCGCCACCCCGGACGAAGTGAAGGCCAAGCTCGGCAAAATCCTTCAAGGCGCTGACCCGCCACATTCCGAGGCCGCAGTGCAGAAGCTGTTGCACGACGCTGGCTTCGGCGACGCGACCCGTTTCTTCAGCAGCCTGTTCTGGGGGGCTTGGCTGACGTGTAAGGTGCAATAGCGAAGTCAGCAACCCGTGGCACGATTCAGATCGCCCGGAGAGTAGCCAGCCGCCGACGCCAATCGCCGCCATGCCGAAGGTGGCATTCCTCTTCGGAGTCGAAACTGACGCAGCGGGCGATGTTCGGGACGTGCACGTCAGCGTCATCCAGCGCGGCGGTAGTCAGCTCGCGCATACGGGCGTCCGCGCCGGTCGCGAGGGCGTGAGCCTTGCTCGCAACGCTGTCGAACACCCAGATCACCCGCAGGCTTTGGGGGAAGGCGCGGTAGTCGACGGTGTGGGTCAACCAGTCGAAGCCCGGGATTTCGGCCTTTGCGATCTCGCAGGCGTCGGTCAGGGCTGCGATGAGGCGGCGTTCGATACGGGCGTGGTCGCGTGAGGCTGGCGGCATAAAAAGGAGGTCCGTGAATCCTGGGAGTGGGTTGGGGCTTCAGCCGATAGGCTGATCAGAGCATAGGTATTTACACAACTTCGGCACGACGCTAAATCTGTGGCAAGGCAGCTTGCTCCCGTGACGGCCTGACAGCCGGCGCATATCCATCTGACGCTCCGAAATCCAAATGTGGGAGCTGGCTTGTCGGGTCGCCGCATCGCTGCGAAGACGGCCTGCCAGCCGACGCCAATCTACCTGACCCCCCACGATCCAACTGTGGGAGCTGGCTTGCCTGCGATCGCGGCCTGCCAGCCGACGCCAATCTACCTGACACCCCGCAATCAAACTGTGGGAGCGGGCTTGCTCGCGAAGGCGGCCTTATAGGCGACACAGCTATACCGAGTACATATCCATTCCTGCGGTAACGGCCACTTAGGGTTCCGCCCTGACGGCGGCTCACTTTCGAAAAGCGCGAAAGTAAGCAAAGCGCTCTTGCCCCACCACTCGGCACCTCGCCTAGGCTCGGTGTGCCCGAACACAGTCTTGAATCCGTGGGCCGCCGCCACGCGCCATCCATGGCGCGGGGCGGCTAACCCGGCGTCCTGCCGGGTTACCCACGAATTCAAGCCTGCGTTCGGCCAGCGTGGTTTAACGGGGCGCCTGAGATCAAAAGCAGATCAAGATCAAGATCAACAGCGGCTCGCTTCGCATCGTGGTTACCGTTGAGCGCTACAGAGTTGTGTAGATACCTATGCTGATCAGAGCGGGCGCTATTGAAGCGAAGGACGCAACCGTTGCCACTCATTCCAGCAATCCTCGGCAACGATATCCGGGTAACCCCGTTCTTGTTCCATCACCAACGCGGTGGAGAAGGTTACCGCAATGCAGGTGGCCTGGTCGCGGATATTGCACACTTCGACTTCGCTGAGAGGTGCGCCTTTTTTCGATTCGGCGGCGGTCAGCACGGCTGCCAGGGCGGGTACGAAAACCAGGCAGAGGGGCTCGGTAGACATCAGCTTTTTCCTAAGTGGGGTGGGGCGCTTATTGTTCAGGGTTGATCAACGATCTCAACGTATGGTCCTCCCAAACGCCAGCGATTTTTAGATAGGCTCGCGCATGTCCCTCCTTCTCAAACCCCAGCGACTCCAGAAGGCGTTCACTCCGCACATTGCGGGGCAAATGATTGGCCATGATCCGGTGAAGACCCAACTGCTCAAAACAGTGTCGGTTAGTGACCTGAAGCGTTTTATTCATCAAACCGCGACCTTGGGCAGATTCCGCCAACGAAAAGCCGAGATGACAGGCCTGAAAAACGCCCCTCACAATGTTCGTGTAGTTACACCGCGCTAGAACCTCTCCGCTTTCGGCAAGCAAGAGGAAACACAGAGCGTTGTCAGCCTGCATATTGTTGACCTGCTGCTCGACCCTGGCCTTGGCGTTGCCCGTGGTGAAGTATTCCTCGTCCCTGAGCGGCTCCCAGGGTTGCAGATGCCTGCGATTGACGCGTTCGTAACGGCTGATCCTCTCGAAATCGTCACATGCCAATGGCCGAAGGCAGTAGCCCTCAACGCAATACTCCATAAGCCCCTCCAGATTTACCAATGACCCCATCTGACTGCGTAGCCGCAAAGAATAGCGCCGCTGCGCGTAAAGCGACCCCTTTCATGGCAAACAGGTCTACCATGCCAGCCCCGGCAGTGGTTTCACTCGCTCCCGAACTCCATTTTTCAAGGTAGCGATAATGTCCATCGACCAGATCTCCCTCCCCAAAGGCGTCGGCCCCCACGCCGCCAAGCTGCTTGACGCCATTACTGGCGCCTCCACCCATGAAGAACTCAACCGTGCTGGCGGTAAAGCCGAGGGTTTTGTGCTGGGGCTGGAGGCCACAAAGGCGATCAAAAGCCAAATCGCAGAGTCGTTGTACGTAGCGTATGACGACGCGGCGAGCAATCGGGCTAGTGAGCTGAAGGGCTAGTGCCAGTCAGCCCATGGTTCCGGAATGAGCGCCAATCGCTGGAATAGGCTGGCGAACATAATAATTGTCGAAGTCACTGCTTTCGATGAACTGGAAGCCATGGCGGGTATAAAAGCGATTCGAAGCGCTTTCTTTGAGAGCCCCTACTTTGATAGGCAGCGCAGCCGCATCCGCCTCTTTGAAAATCTGAGAGAGAACAGCAGACCCTACCCCTGACCCTTGCGCGCTCGGCCTGACATACAAGTGGTCGAGCAAGAGTTCATGGTGGTGACGTTTCACCACTACGAAACCCACCCGCTCTCCAGCTGCCTCGATATAGCGTGTGTCGCGAGCTTCAAAGCCGCCAACAAACCGCTCCCGCGCACGGGCTGGATCAAATCGCCCAACACGCTCCAGACTATCGCGCATGGCCTCGATTCGAATGGCTACAAGATTATCCAAGTCGCGTTGTTGAACCGGGACCAAACTGATGGGGGAATTTTGATTGGGTGCGACGTGCATATTGGGTGCTCTAGCTACCATCCTGGGGGCTCAGTATAGAGAGCCTGATACTGATGAAGCGACCCGCATGGTATGTTCACGGCATACATGGAGTAACGGCCCCCAGGAAGGAAATTGCAATGCCAGTGGACACCCACGCGATCCGCATTCTCTCGCAACGCCTGAGCATCGAGCCCTTCTGCGAGCAGGACGCTGTTGAGTCGTTCTCTTGTATCTCACCGTCTCTGACTCGCTACATGTCCTGGGAACCGCCTGCCTCACTGGAAGAGTACGCGCAAGTCTGGGGGCAGTGGCTGCCTGCGATAGCGGATGGCAGCGACATCGTGTTCACAGTCAGGGAGCGGGTAGGTGCTCGTTTTACCGGCTTGGTCGGGCTGCACCATACCGGCAGTGAAACACCGGAGTTGGGGATCTGGATCCGTGAAGATAAACATGGGTTGGGCTTTGGGGGGGAAGCGGTGCGGGCGGTTGTTCAATGGTCTAGCCAGTGGGTGGCAGCAAAGCACTTCATTTACCCTGTTGCGATGCAGAACCGTGCGAGTCGACGTATTGCTGAAGCTCTGGGGGGAGTGGTCATTGAGAGGCGGATGGCGGAGAAATATGATTCGGTTGTGTACCGGATACCGGTGGTTTAACTCTGGGTATCAGGTTGGTCGGTTGCTGTCCTTCACGAACGGCAAAAATCGGGCAAAAGCGGACGTTTCCCCTGTTTGCGCGGGGCGTGGCGAGATCCCGATGTCGTTACCGATAGACGACTTTCGACCCATTGCAGCCTATAAGCTCAGTGTGAGGCGCGAAAAGGGCTCATTGGGCGAAGGCCGGAAGCAGCAACCGAATCGCGGCTGGCTCCGATGCTTTCATTGACCATCATTGAAAAATTTAAATACAGGTGGTGAACAACCCAACGATACATGGCACCATGACATGACGATACAGGCGTGGTCCTAGCTTCGAATATATATGGAATCGGATATATTTCTGACAGATAGGTATAAGATTTTACGTGCTCAATCGACCAGCAGCGTTCAAGGATAGGAAACGATGATCGAGACATTGAAGCTTTCAAATTTAAAATCATTTATAGAAACGGACGAGATACGGCTAGGCCGACTTACGCTGTTCTGTGGTTCAAATAGCAGTGGAAAAAGCTCTATACTTCAAGCACTGTTACTGCTAAGTCAGACTTTAAGTGCACGGCAGACTTCTAATTCTGTAGTTTTGAATGGTCACCTAGCTCGCTTGGGGGCTTATGATGACATTAGATCTAATTATAGCGATTCGAGTACGACCCGGATTAAAGTAAGATTGCATAATGATAGTTCAAGGCTCATTAATGATGCGCCTGAGAAAGTTGAGCTGGACTTGGAATTCGGCGCAAAGAAAAAATCCAACGGAGGTGAGGAGGTATTTCACCCACCAATACAAAGCCTAAGAATGCGAATTCAAAATACCCCAGATGATCCGGCACTGGAAGAGCATATAGTGTTAAGGCCCGCGAAGGCTCCAATAATACAGGGTGTTCGCACGTATAGCTACGATTATGAAATTGTCGATTTAAAATCCAAGGATAATGAGGCTTTAGAAAAAGAATACCCTGACCATGAGGTGCTAGGTTGCAAGGGGCCTTTGCTGCCACGTGAACTGCTAATAAGGTACAACCATACTAAAAAACTTTCCGCATATATTGTGAGTGCTATGTGCAGAAAGAATATCCATTTGTTCGCACGGCATTCGTCCGGAAACTCGTCCCCTATTGAACTTCCTCCTGAAATATTTAGGGAGGTTAACAAGCGTATAGATGATGAGCGAGGTGCGTTAAAAACAGCTCTACTAAGCTCCCT
Organism: Pseudomonas sp. KT_2_4; assembly: GCF_041410225.1. Lineage (NCBI taxonomy): Bacteria > Pseudomonadati > Pseudomonadota > Gammaproteobacteria > Pseudomonadales > Pseudomonadaceae > Pseudomonas > Pseudomonas sp. KT_2_4. The sequence continues at coordinate 1,813,986 of NZ_CP166962.1, read as the reverse complement.
TGCGCGTATCGGCGTAAGTATCTCGGATCAAAAAAAAACCAACAAAAAACAGGTGCCTGCTTCCATTCAAGAGGATTTTATTACTGCAAATTTTAAACTTACTAATAAGCTCTTTCCCCAAGCTTTTCTAGAGCAAAAAATCAAGCTTGGCGAATGGTTTGAGTTTTTAGAAAGCCTGGAGAAAGTTCAGCAGCAATCCTTGATAGAGTTCGTCGACAAACACCGTACAGCGATTCAAGAAATTTGGTATGATTCTGTTGAAGTTAAAGAGTCGCGTATCGAAGAGTACGATTTGAAGTTGCTATCTCCCGCGAGCCAGCAGTTGCGGGTTGAGTTTCCTAAGAGCATCAAATATTTAAAGCCTCTCCGGAATGAGCCTTCTGCCGTCTATCCATTCATGGATCAAGAGGTTGGCACAAATATAGGATTGAAAGGTGAATATACTGCTGCGGTACTTCATGCAAATAAAGAACGACTCATAAAATATCCTAAGCCACAGCTAGGCGAAGACCAAGAATTTAGCTGGTCGAACAAAACCGCATCACTTCAAGATGCTTGTCATGACTGGTTATCTTATTTGGGAGTCGTAAAAAAAATCCAAACAATTGATAAGGGAAAACTAGGTTATGAGCTGAAAGTAAATATTTCGGAAAAGGATCATCCTCAAGATCTGACGCATGTCGGGGTTGGAGTAAGTCAGATCTTGCCAATCCTTGTAATGTGCTTGCTTGCAGACGCTGACAACATTTTGATCCTTGAGCAGCCTGAGTTGCACTTGCACCCTAAAGTTCAGTCAAAGCTCTGTGATTTCTTCATAGCGATTTCCGGTTTTAACAGGCAGTGTTTGGTAGAGACCCACAGTGAGTATATGATAAATAGGTTGAGGCTCCGGATCGCCCAGGGTAATCAAGAGCGCCTCGGCGAGGAATCGCCTATTTATTTCATAGAAAAAAATGATGGGGCTTCCTCAATACGAAAAGTCGAGATCAATCGTTTTGGTGTTATTCAGGACTGGCCCGACGAATTTTTCGATCAAAGTGATCGAGAAGTAGAAAACATATTGGTTGCCGCGGCGCGTAAGGAATTCAATGAAAGACAGAATCCCAGTGACAAGCCGCAACCCAAGCTGAAACCTCTTATTACAAGGAAACGCAGGGATGCGAATTCTGATCAGCGCTGACTATCTGCTCGCAAGCGCATTCTGCGCGCAAGATAAAATTCAGCACTATTACGCAGGCCTCAGAAAACTTAGGGACGAGCACGAGGCAGGGCGACCAGTATTCCTTGAGCCCGACGCACTTCTCAAACTCCAGAATAAAGGAATGTATCCTAGTTTTGATCTGTTTAAGCGGAATTTTCCTGCGAAACATGATTTTGGTTTTGGTGCGGATCACATCACTAAGACAGTAATTTACTTAGTAAATAATGTTGCTCAGCTTAAAGTGGATGAGAAGATTCTTGCCGAGTGGCAGAACGTTTCGTTAGAGGTTGATCTTGACCTTCATAGCGATGCGGATAGAGAAGAGCACCTTGCGAACTTGATGGTTGATCTGAGCCTCGAAAATGCTGGATTTGGATACGATCATATCGTATTTCATCATCACTTACCTGACTTTCCTCGAGATGCAGTTGTTACGGGAACGATAACCAGCGTAGTGCCAGGACAGTTTGAAGTGCCTAAAGAGATTAGTCACAAAATATCGATTTCGGACAACTTGGTTGACTATATCCTGAGGGTCGATGCGGAAAGTCTCTACCAGAAATCTGCAAATGATTCAGAACTCAAACGCTCACTATATTTTGGTGTTGTACAGTTTTTAGCAGCCAATGGGCATGATCCGAAAAGTTTTGATGATCAATGTTTTACTTTGGGTGAGAATTTTCGAGGTTCTCTGTTAGGGCACGAATGCTCTGGTACCCACGCCTTCAGTAGTTTAGCTTTTCAGACCGTCATTCGGGCCTTGGCGGGGCACCCCAAGAATTCAATAGATACGTTTGATACTTCTGAAACCTCCAATGCTCAGTTAATGCGCGATGGTCGTAAAGCTTGGAGAACGCACGTCAGCAGTGGAGGTCGTGGGCTTCGTTTAATGCTATGGACGCATTCAAATGGCCTAATTGAGTTGGCGAATATTGGCAACAAGTGGGAGGAGCGAATTTATTAAACTCTTCAGTATTAATTTTACTAGCATCTGTACGTATCATATTGATTGGTTATATACGGTAATCGGGTCAACCACGACATACCAATAGCCAATGTGCAACATTATGTAGAAGACAGGCACGTGCTCAAACTAATCCATCTTACCTTTAAGTCAGTATGATATCTAGCTGGGTCGTCACCGGACAGAAGGATGAGAGGCCACAAGCCGGACCGCTGACGGGGCCATTGCTCTGCGCTGCGTCGATAATGCGAGCACTTATGTACGCAGCCCTCATGCAGGTGTAAGAATATGCGCTTATAGCCGGAGGCGGACGTCCGTGAGCGGTCCCTATCGGCTAGCAGTCACTCGCGATGGATCGCTAGGTCAGGGATTGTGAGCTTCAATCTCCGAGGCTAACCTTGCAAAAGCCACGGAGATAGCCAGCTAAGAGAACTGCAGAATAGTTCACTTAATCTTCTTGACTGCCTCGACCGGCCCTTAAATATTCGCCTATTAAAGCGCTCCAGTCACCGTGGCTAAATAATTCGCAATCGATCCAATGTGATAACCAGCAGGCTCAGATTCGTCTCCCCAACCACACCCTACTTCTTCCAGAACCTTTTCGTTGATAAGCCACGTAAGCGGTATGGGTTGGCCCGCTTTCAGGATGTAGGCCAGTAAATAATAGTCCCCACGATCCTTATGACTGAGAGAAGATGTACCGTTACGAGTTACAATTGACCAAAAAAGCTCATAGTGGAAAAGGGGAGCATTTGGTCATCGCCAACACAAATCTAAAATAGGAGAAACCTTATGACTACGGACGCTACGACTTCTTTTGAGAGAAAATCAATCCAGCTACGCTTCAAAAGTCTCCAATTCGATACAAACGTTTGGCCTTGTCCTCAAGACTTACTAGGGCGGCATGCAGAGATTGAGAATCTGTCGCCAGTTTTGCTGAATGCGCAGTCTCCATTGGTTTTCGCTATAGATGCCCCGTGGGGGGGAGGAAAAACTACTTTTTTTCGGCTTTGGCAGTGTTACTTGAGTTACGAAAATAAAGTCAGCCTATATCTCAATGCTTGGGAAAGCGATTTCGCTGAGGATCCCTTGCTGCCGATGTTATCTGTACTGGATCGCTGGCTTAGTGACCAGAGTAATACGCCTGCCGTCAGAAATGCGTGGGAGAAAGCAAAAACATATGCGCCAAGCATTATCAAATCCACCGCAGTTGCTGCCGCAAAGGCTGCCACCTTTGGTGCTCTAGATCTAGATAAGGAATACGAAAAACTCGCTTCCGAGCTGGCCGGTGGCTCTGTTGGTAGTCTAGTAGATAGCTTTAATATCAAACAGAAATCCTTAGAGCGTTTTAAGGTTCAGTTGAGTAAGGCTCTCGACGCATTGCCAGAAGGACAAGAAAATCTAATTCTTTTTGTTGATGAGCTGGATAGATGCAAACCAACTTACGCAATCGAGGTTTTGGAACGAATAAAGCATTTGTTCGACGTGGATCGCTTGGTCTTTGTTCTTGCGATAAATCGTGACCAGCTTAGTAAGAGTTTTCAGGGGGTTTATGGCTCAGCATTCGATGGTTCTCATTATTTGAGAAGGTTTATCGATTTGGATTACCATCTAAATTTAGTGGATGTGGGAGTGTACATTAATGCTCGAATTAGGCAGCCTGACATATTGGAATACTTCAAGTCGCGACATTCAGAACGGGATGATTATGAGTATGGGGCGAAAGTACTAAGTTTTTTAGCAATACGATTTAAGTTTACTCTTCGAGATATTGATCAGCTTGTTGTTAGGTTAAGATTGATGCTGCGCAGCATTCCAAAAGATCATTTCTTAGATATTCCTTTGCTAATTCCTCTAATGGTATTGCGCCAAGAAAATTCGGACCTCTACCATAGATATACGGCAAATGCTTCATGCGCAAATGAAGTGGCCGAGTTTATCCTGGGTGGCCCAATCGGGAATGTAGTCTTTGACCATTCAATGGCTGTGGTTGTCGGTTATATAATCGCAGCGGCACGAGATCCATATGAGCAAGTTTCCGTTGAGCATTTGATTGTTCCTTGGAGAGACTGGGTTGGACGAATGCTAGATAAAGACCCGCAGGAAGCAGTTGTACGAACTGTTATAGATTTTGCATCTGATGCTAGAGATTTTCGACGTCGTAGAGAAATGCAGAAGCTTGCATTTTCACGGATCGAACTCGTCAATAAAATGGATGTTTCTTGAATTCAAGCTGCAAGAAGCAATCGCGGTTTGATGCTGTTTCTCGGCCTGGCTACTTTTGGGTGCTGAATCGAATCTGATTTTTAGGCGCTTCCGAATGGCTGCTGTTGGCCGAGGTTGTGTGAGAGCGTTTTAGAGCAAGTTTGACAGTCAACGAAAAAGGAGACGAATTTTTCTCTAGAGATAAATCCGTCGCCTTTTCGCGTTTTTTGCGAAAATCTAGAAGGGGATATCTCTATCGAAATCAACGGAATCCACTTTTTTATTTGCTTTATGAAGCAACTCCTCATTTTCCAACAGGTAATCTATTCCGTCGGCAGTTATTGAGAATGCATAATATTCAGAGCCATTATAATCGTGATTTATAGCGATACTTTTATCTAGGAATCCACCCCTTTCTAGTTTAATCGCCGCTAAACTCAGTATCCCTTGTTCAACCCCTTTCAAATCGTTAAATGTACTCCATACAGATACGCCATCCGGTGAGCTAGCGTAGCTTTCAAGAACTTTTGCCAAAAGGCGATGTTCAACGTCACCAAGTTTGTAATTGTATCCGGCCTTCCTGCGGGGTTTTGTTTCAATATTTAGATCCTGTGACAGCAAGCCTAGATTTGCTACTTCCTTCTTGATTAGTGCACATGGATGATTTACAGCGGCTTCTAAATTTCCATCAGACCTTTCACCGTTGTAATCTGCGGGTGTAAGGCCCAGAAGGTCAGTCGGAAAATGCAGCTCGGTGTCTCGGGGTTTAACGATGAAGCATCGCTCTTTACCTAAAGTACCGACAAATAGGCCAAGCTCAAAAAGCACATTATCTCGGACAATGTGTTTTTGCTGGTCTCTGATTTTCGCAATATCATCTGGTGTGAAAACGAAGATTGCGAAGTCCACTGATTCTGCCATTTTCACCAGAGAGTCAATCGTGTTCTGAGAAAGGCTAAACCCATGTTTCCAAACCGTTACCTCAGCCTGATGATCTAGGTTTACGTTGAATGCATCAGCCACATCCAAGCTTTCTACCGCTGAAGCTATAAATATTCTAGGTTTTCTCATATGATTTCCTTAAGCTCGACTCAGGCTGACTGCTAATGTGAAGCTAACAGGTAAACAAAAACGCACCTTTTTGACGTCCGGCGTTCGACGTAGAAAAGGGGCGGATTCCCCTCTAGGAAAACAACTTTGTTCCCTTTTCGACTAATTACCAACTCTTCGCTGCCACTCTAAGCCAAATACCGGCTGCCTACACATTGTTTTGCAGAAGCCATCAAGACCTGGATAAATGTTGGCTGCATTGATGTTCATTTGGTTTAGCTTTTTTAAACCGCTATAGCGTAATTTTTTTGGGATTACGTACTTGACGATGTCAGAGTTGCCTATCTGATAGTCTTTAACTATTTCTTCATGCGAAAGCTTCAATGTGTTTGTAGCCACAAACAATCCTTGCTGAGAAAGCAGGCGATGATTAGAAAATGTCGGTTCAAAGGCGAACAGACATGGGTCATCAGATGCTTTATCACCTTCGAGTATTCTTGAGTAAACTTCAAGACGGTTTTTGCCAAAATATTCGTCGTCATCATTTTTTATAGCATGATGATTTAGACAGTAAATTGCAGCGCTTCCTTCACCTGCCTCAAGAGCAAAAAATAACGCAATGTATGGAGAGAACGTAAAATCGAGCAGCCTAGTTGGTGCTCCATGGTGCTGCATTAACGATAACCAACTTAAAGGATCACCTTCTTTGGGTAATGATGATAGATAAATATGTGCGTGGCATATAAAGCGATCGATCATTACTCGCTCATGCTCCACTCTGTTTATGCGCTTTTCTATTCTTGTATATGCCTTATGAATCGTTTGAGCATTCTTCAAATGCGCGGTGTAAGGAACTTTCCAGCTTCCAAGAGGCATCTATTTGGCCGCGATAAATCCATTTTCTATAATGCTTTCGTGAGACGGCTTTGTCGTACTCATCCCAGCTCTTGAGAGTTATGACTTCCATAATTATTATTTACTCATAACTATGAGTAGACGGCATATGTGGCGTACTTTGTCCGCCATTTGTATTTGATAACGTCCCTTGCTCATGCGTAACTCCCTGCTCAGCTTAAGTAATGCTCCTGAAAAGGCGCCAGGAGATTTTATGGCAAAACGACATGACGCGTGTTGCACATTACCGTCGGATAAGCGGCGTGTCCATAATCTGATTTTGGCCGAAAGCAGTCGCCGCTCTCGTCATCGCAGATGGCTTTGTGCCGAGTCTGAATCCACCAAAGCCATCAAGTGCCAAACCGCCGAGTCGTTGTACGTGGCTTACAACGACCCGACGAGTCATCGACCTAATGAGTTGAAGAGCTGATCATCAGCCAGGGCAGGGCGCTTCGCGGTCGAGGAGTCTGGCGGTGAGGAGTACACCCAGTTCGCTCAGTTGGTGGATGGCCAGGGCGATGTCGCGGTGTTTTCCGTTGAGGTCTTCGGACAGTTCGAGCAGCAGGGTGCTGACGCTGGTGAAGGTTTCGTAGCTGTTGGTGATGAGGGTTTCGTTGCTGGCGTTTGGGGCGACGGTGAAGAGGGTGGTTGAATCGTTAACCATGGTTAAGTTCCTTGCTTGGGCCACTTCCCCATCGCTACTAAACAATAAGGGCGGTAGCTGTACGCAGGTTAGTAGACCGGTGGAACCTAACAAAACCGGCGCGTCCGAGGACGCCCTACGCACAGCCACCATCAAGCACAGACGGGAGCGTCTGATGGATGAAGCGTGTGCACTTGTTAGGTCTGAGGTGGGCTACTAAACCCGATCACTGAACAATTCAGCGACCGAGCCACCTTAGAGACGGCCACCTCAGCGCACAAGCCGGCGGATTCTGACGCAGGCGTAGGCAATGGAGCAAGGTGCGGCAGGGGAATCGGATTTTGCCTTCAGGCGCTGCGTGATCGTTTGGGTTTTTCGCGAGCAAGCTCGCTCCTACAGGAGTGGGTTGTTATCAGGGTGCGGGTAGCTGGACAATAGAGGCCGACGAGCCAGCAACGAAGCACCAGATGTGCGAACTTTTGGTTCGTTCGGGTGGGCTCTACAAACTGCAAGATTATTGATCGGAAAAAACCAATGCTAGGGAAAGTCAGCAGTAAACATCTTGTCTGGGGCGCAGTCGCACTTTGCGCGACCCTTTTGTCCGGGTGCGCTACGTCACGCTACGACGGCAAGCACGCACCGGACCCAAGTAAGGCGATCATCGTGGGTTCGGTTGGTGAGAGCTTTCCGATGATGCAGCCCCATGGGCTGGTGGTTGAGATCAAGCAACAGGGAGCCCCGGGCACCGTATTACGGCTGACGACGCTGGGCAATGAAGATGATCAGCCATCCCCCTCTGTGCTGGGCCATTACTTCATGTATGAAGTGCCACCGGGTGAGTATGAGTACACGCAGTGGCATTACGTGTATTACGCGGGTAAGTCGATGCCGCGCCCGGTGCCTGCGGTTTTCTCGGTGAAGGCCGGGGAAACTCTCTATATCGGTGATCTGCGCGTCGATGCCCTGCGCTTTTGCCTGTCAAACGTGAACAATGCCGATGACACGGTGCAGGCGCTCAAGCGCAAGTACCCGATGCTCAAGGACCGGAACATCGTGAATCTGACGCCGAAGAGCGGTTTTGTGCCTTGGCCGAGTTCTGATGCCACTGACTTCGGTAAAGGGTTGTGCACGATTTGAAGTCGGTACCGGTGACAGTCATCGACCCCGACGCCCACTGATCCCCGTTCAAGGAATTCATGCATGAAGCGCTCTACGCTACTCTGGGTCGGCCTGTTCGCAGCCCTGGCCTCACTGACCGGTTGCATCAGCGGTCCGGACCTCAAAGGCCAACCGTTCTTCACGTCACCGGCTGAACCTCGTGCGGATGAGGCCACGGTTTACTTTTATCGCACGGCGGCGAGCATCGGTGGCGGGGTCGCCCCGACTATTCAGGTCGATGGCCGCACCGTCGGCAGCTTGCCTTCCGGTAGTTTTTTCAAGGCCGGCATTCCCGCCGGCAAGCACAGCGTTGCCTCCACCTCGCCACCGATCATCAGCGGTATGGTTAACCAGCGTTTCGATATCACCGTCGAGAATGGCAAGGTGTATTACATCGCCGATCAACTCAGCACCTCTGACTACAAGGATGGGCAGACCTTGGGCGAAGTCGACGGCCGTCGTTTCAGCGGAACAATGTTTTACTCGCGCTACGCGCTTGTGCCTGCCGAGGAAGCGCTGCGTTCTATCAAGTGGTGCCAGGAGCTGCCGGCAACCGCACGGTAACCCCCCGCCCCACTTCATCAACATCCAACTCGCCGAGTCGTTTTACGCGGATTAGGAAGACGCGGCGAGTGGGCGAGCTATTGAGTGAAGGGATAGTCATCAGCCGAGGCAGGGCGCTTGGCGGGCAAGCTTGCTCCTACAGGAGTGCCATATTCAGGTGTTATGGTTGGCGCTGACGATGGAGGACTGAACATGACATTGACTGTCGACACCTTGCTCGAATTGGCCATGGCCAACCCTATCAATGCGCACATCACCGCGCGCCTGCCGGAGCTTGGTGTGCAGCAGTGCTTGCTCACGGCGGGCTGTTTGTTCCAGGCGGTGTGGAACCATCAGACGAATCTGCCGGCGGCTCAGGGCGTGAAGGACTATGACGTTTTTTACTTTGACGAGGACCTGTCCTACGAGGCGGAAGACGCGGTAATTCGTGCGGCGCAGGTGCTATTCCAAGACCTGGGGGTGAATGTGGAGGTCAGGAATCAGGCGCGGGTGCACCTTTGGTATGGGCAGCGGTTTGGCCGGCCTTACCCGCAGTTGCATTCGGCCCGGCAAGGGGTTGACCGTTACCTGGTGGCGGGTACGTGCATTGCGCTGGATATTGCCTCGGGCGAGGTGTATGCGCCTTATGGCTTGGAGGATGTGGAGCAGGGTGTCTTGCGCATCAACCCTTTGCATCCGGAGCCGGCGCTGTTTTTGCACAAGGCCAGGAGTTATCAGGCGCGTTGGCCGTGGCTCAAGATTGTCGAGCCGGGCTGAGCCCCCGCTCACAAATCCAGTAACCCCCCGAGTACGCCGCAACCTAACACCACCAACCATGGCGGCAGCTTCCACACCGTCAGCGCGATCAGTGCGAGCAACGCCAGTGCGGCGTCATAGCCAGTGAAAACCGCACTGGTCCACACCGGCTGGTACAGCGCCGCCAACAACAGGCCAACCACCGCCGCGTTCACCCCGGCGAGCGCGGCTTGGGTGCGCGGGCTTTTGCGCAGGTTGGCCCAGAAGGGCAAGGCACCGAAGATCAGCAGGAACGACGGGACGAAGATCGCCAGCAGCGCGATCACCCCGCCAAGCCAACCGCTCGGGGCGTGGGTCATGGAGGCGCCGAGGAAGGCGGCGAAGGTGAATAGTGGGCCGGGCACAGCTTGAGTGGCGCCGTAGCCGGCGAGGAATACATCGTTGCTGACCCATTGGCTGGGCACCACTTCGGCTTGCAGCAATGGCAACACCACGTGGCCGCCGCCGAATACCAGCGCGCCGGTGCGGTAGAAGGCGTCCACCAGCGCCAGCGTGGGGTTGAGCGCCCATGCGGCGAGGAGTGGCAAGGCCACCAGCAACAGCAAAAACAGCATCAACCACAGGGCTCCGGCGCGGCGGCTGATGGCGATGGGCAGGGCGTCGGGCTCGTTGCTGTTCTCGGGCTTGAGCAGCAACAGGCCGGCCACGCCTGCAACCACCATGACCCCGACTTGAGCCCAGGCGGAGGGTTGCAGCAGCACCACGCAGGCGGCGATCAACATCAACGCCACCCGTAAAACGCCTCGGCACAGGTTGCGTGCCATGCCCCATACGGCCTGGGCCACCACCGCCACGGCGACAACCTTGAGGCCGTGCAGCGCGCCATGGGGGAGGGCGCCGCCGTAGTGGGCCAGCCCCAGGGCAAACAGAATCAGGGCGATGGCCGACGGCAAGGTGAACCCGGCCCAGGCTGCCGTCGCGCCCCGGTAACCTGCTTGGGACAGGCCCAACGCGATACCGACCTGGCTGCTGGCCGGGCCGGGGAGGAACTGGCACAGGGCGACCAGTTCGGCATAGCTGCGCTCGCTGAGCCAGCGGCGGCGGGTGACGAACTCTTGGCGAAAATAGCCCAGGTGCGCAATCGGCCCGCCGAAAGAGGTGAGGCCCAGGCGCAGGAAGATCAGGAACACTGACCAGGGGCGGCTGCGGTGATCGGCAAGCTGGGGCAAGGGGATGTCTCGGGCAACGGTGCTGGATGTTGCCGACCATAACCAATTTTCATGACGCGTAGAAGCGCGGGTATTTTGCCGCCCCCATTGAATTTATCCGCGGTTGCTTGAGTCACTTAAAAGCAGTGTACTGTTTTCCATCCACTGGACCTCAAGGACCGATCATGACCTTTTTCATCTTCCTGCTTGCCTGCGCCGCCGCCGCCAGCACTGGCGTGATCTTCAAACCCGGCGCCTGGTACGAATCCCTGGTCAAGCCCAGTTTCACCCCACCCAATTGGCTGTTCCCAGTGGCCTGGACGATCATCTACCTGCTGCTGGCCTGGGCCGGTTACCGCTTGACCCTGATCCCCGGCAGCGAAATGGTGTTGGCCCTGTGGGCGGCGCAAATTGCGTTGAACACCCTGTGGACGCCGGTGTTCTTTGGTGCCCATCGGTTGTTCGCCGGGATGGTGATTATCGTGCTCTTGTGGCTCACCGTGGCAGCGATGGTGCTGCTGGCCGTGCGCCTGGATTTGATTACCGGCCTGATCCTGTTTCCGTATCTGGTGTGGCTGTGCGTGGCCGCGGCGTTGAACTTCTCGATCCTGCGTAATAACCGCTGATGGCCTACCAGCATTGGCCTGCCAGCGAGCCCGAACTGGCCCAGATGCGCCGCTTCAATCGCAAACTGGCGTGGATGCCGCGCTTCAAGGTCCGCAACCGCGTGATGCCGCGTCTGATCCAGGCGCTGTTGCGTGCCAGCCAGACCTTCAAGAAGGCGCCCCTGGCGGAACGCAAAATGCTCGGGGCGATCCCCTTGCGCATCCTGCGGCCCGCTGGCCCGCCCAAAGGCGTGGTGCTGGATATCCACGGCGGTGGCTGGGTGATCGGCAATGCGCAAATGGATGACGGCCTTAACCTCGGCATGGTGAATGCGTGCGACGTGGCGGTAGTGTCGGTGGATTACCGACTGGCGGTGGATACGCCAATTGAAGGGCTGTTGGATGACTGCCTGACGGCTGCGCGCTGGCTTTTGGCGGACTGCCCGGAGTTTGCCGGCCTGCCGGTGTTTTTTGTCGGTGAATCGGCCGGCGGGCACCTGGCGGCGGCCACTTTGTTGGCGCTCAAGCAATGGCCCGAGTTGCTCCAGCGGGTGAGCGGCGCGGTGTTGTATTACGGCGTCTACGATTTGACCGGCACGCCCAGTGTGCGCACGGCCGGGCCGGACACCTTGTTGCTGGACGGGCCGGGCATGGTCCAGGCGCTGCGCCTGCTGACGCCGGGGATCAGCGACGAGACGCGCCGTCAGCCACCGTTGTCGCCCTTGTATGGGGACTTTGAAGGGCTGCCGCCCGCGTTGATGTTTGTGGGTGAACTGGACCCGCTCAAGGATGACACTCTGCTGATTGCCGAGCGATGGCCAACGGTGGAGGCTCATTTGCTGCCAGAAGCGGCCCACGGGTTTATTCACTTTCCGGTGGCGATGGCCGATCGCGTGTTGGCTTACGCTCGCCAGTGGATAACGAGCCGCATCCTTGGCGATGAGCGTTAGTATCGAGGCGGTGCAGGCCGCTGACATTCCCCAGGTGCTGAGCTTCGCTTTGCTGGCGCGGGATGAACTGTTTCCCACGCTCAGTGCCACCGGCGTCCCCCACGATCTGGCGCAGTTTGAAGCGATCTACCTTGAGGGGGGCGGGCGGTTTTTGATTGCTCGTGCCGAAGGCCGGATCGTTGCCGCGGTGGCTTATCGGCCCTACGACGGCCGCTTCCCGCAGTTGAACTACCAGGGGCGCAAGACGGTGGAAGTCGTGCGCCTGTATGTGCTCCCGGCAGCGCGACGCTTGGGCCTGGCGGGCCGGTTATACCGCTCGCTGGAGGCGCTGGCGCGGGCCGATGGCGTAGAGATGATGTACTTGCATACCCATCCGTTTCTGCCCGGTGCGATTGATTTCTGGCGCAGGCAGGGGTTTGAGGTGGTGGATGTCGAGGCCGACCCGATCTGGCAAACCACCCACATGCATCGGCCTCTGTAGAACCAATGTGGGAGGGGGCTTGCCGACACTCCCTCATCGGGGGCAAGCCCCTCCCACATTTGGACCACAGTTGGCCGTCAGACCGTCACCAGAGCAAGCTGCCCCAACCTACGGATTCAGTTGGAGCGCAGGCGCAGGATTTGCGCGCCGTCGAACGGGTCCGTCAGGTAATGCCCCTGCACGCCGAAGGTCTCCTGCAAGCGCTGTGGCGTCAGCACTTGCAGCGGCGCGCCCAGCGCCACCAGTTGCCCGCGATCCAGCACGGCCAGGCGATCACAGGTCAACGCCTGGTTCAAATCATGCAGCGCAATCAAGGTGGTCACTGGCAAGCCTTGCACGCCTTTGAGGATCGCCAGTTGATGTTGGATATCCAGGTGATTGGTCGGCTCATCCAGCAATAAAATCTGCGGGCGTTGCGCCAGGGCGCGGGCGATGTGCACGCGCTGGCGTTCGCCCCCCGAGAGGCTGCGCCAGGCGCGTTGGCTCAGGTGGGTGGCGTCTACGTCATGCAGGGCCTGGTGCACGATGGCGTCGTCTTCACGCGACCAGGGGCTCAATGCCGACAGCCATGGCGTGCGACCCAGGGCCACGGCGTCGAACACGCGGATGGCGTCGTCGGTGTCGGCCTGTTGCTCCACAACCGCCAATTGCTGCGCGATGGTGCGGCGCGACAACTCACCGAGCCGCTTGCCACCCAGGCGAACTTCGCCGCTGGCCGGCACACGCAAACCAGCCAGCAATTTGAGCAGGGTGGATTTGCCTGAACCATTGGGCCCGACGATACCGAGGGTTTCACCCAACTGCACGTCCAGGTCAATGTCACGCAGCAACTGCGCGTCACGCACTTTGAAGCCCAGGCCGCGGCAACTGAGCACGCTCATCGCGCATTCCTCCGGCCAATCAGGATCAGCGCAAACACCGGCGCGCCTACCAATGCGGTCACCACCCCCACCGGAATCACCTGGCCCTTGATCAAGGTGCGCGACAGCACGTCTGCAGCGATCAGAAACAGCGCGCCCCCCAAGGCGCTGGCCGGCAGCAAGCGCGAATGCCCGGTGCCAAGCAACAGGCGCACCGCATGGGGAATCACCAAGCCGACAAACCCGATGGAGCCGACGATGGACACCATCACCGCCGTCACCAGCGCGGCGCAGGCCACCAGCACAAATTGCACGCGGCGCACCGGGATGCCGAGGGAGGCCGCCGAGTCGCTGCCGAAGGTGAACGCATCCAGTGCCCGCCGGTGCCACAGGCACACCGCGAGCCCCACGACCGCCACCGGCACCGCCAACCACACCGACGGCCAGCGTACGCCGCTGAGGTTGCCCAGCAGCCAGAACATAATGCCGCGGGCTTGTTCGGAGCTGGCCGACTTGGTGATCAGGAACGCGGTCAGGGCATTGAACAACTGTGAACCGGCGATGCCCGCGAGGATGATCTGCCCGGTACCGCTGGACGATCCGCTGGCCCGCGCCAGCAGCGTCACCAGCGCAAAGGCCGCCATCGCCCCCACAAACGCGCCCGCCGACAACGACACCAGGCCACCGCCCACGCCGATCAAGGCCACGAGCACCGCGCCGGTTGACGCGCCGGCGCTGATGCCCAGCAGGTACGGGTCGGCCAGCGGGTTACGCAGCAGCGATTGCAGGATCACCCCGCACGTTGCCAACCCTCCGCCGCAAGCTGCGGCCAGCAATGCACGGGTGAGGCGGTAGTTCCACACCACGCCTTCGTCGATGGGGTCCAGTACGTAGCCGGCGCCCCAGAGTTTATTGGCGAGCACCTGCAGCACCACCTGCGGTTCGATAGCGGTTTCACCGATGGCGACGCCAGCGAGCAGGGCGAGCAGCAGCAACGCCAGGGCGAGTAGGGTGCGCATCATTGGCCCAGGTGGTAGCCGTCAATGGCGGCCGCCAGTTGTTCAAGGCCTTCGAAGGTGCGCAGGCTCGCCTGCAAGGCCAGAGCGTCGAGGATGATGATGCGGTTGTTCTTCACCGCGTCCATGTTGCGGGTCACGGGGTCGCTGCGCAGGAAGGCGAGTTTCTTTTCATGGTCGTCGGCCGGGTAGCGACGGCGATCCATGCGTGCGATCACCAGGAAGGTGGGATTGGCCTTGGCGATGGTTTCCCAGCCGACGGCGGGCCACTCCTCATCGGACTGCACCACGTTACGCAGGCCAAGGGCTTGCAGCATGAATTGCGGCACGCCTTTGTGGCCGGCTACGTAAGGGTCGCTGGCCATTTCGGCGCTGGAGAACCACACCAGTGCACTGGCTTGCTGCAAGCCCTTGCCTTGGGCCGTGGCGACGGATTTGGCCAGGCGCGCCTTGAGTTCGTCGGTCAGTTGTTGGCCGCGATCCTGCACGTCGAAAATCTGCGCCAGTTGCTGGAGGCTCTGGTAGATCGTCTCGATGCGAAAGGGCTCCAATCGCGTGCCATCGGCGCCCACCAGGTTGTCCTTGCCTTCGCAGTCGGACGGCAACAGGTAGGTGGGGATCTTCAGTTCATGAAACTGCTCACGGGTGCCGACCACGCCTTGGGGGCCCACCACCCATTCCAGCTCGGCGGCCACCAGTTGCGGGCGCTTGGCGAGTACGGCTTCAAAGCTGGGCTCGTTGTTGGCCAGGCGCTCGATGTGATCGTCCTGGGCCTTGTACTGCGCCGCCACGTTGTTGAACCACAGCGAAGTGCCGACCACCTTGTCGCCCACACCCAGGGCGTAGAGCATCTCGGTGGCGGCCTGGCCGATGGTCACGCTGCGGGCGGGGGCGTGCTGGAAGGTCAGGGTGCTGCCGCAGTTTTGCAGGGTCAGCGGGTACTGAGTGGGCGCGGCTTGCGCCAGGGCACACACACTCAAACCTGCGATCAGGGCGGTAACGCGTGGCAGCATGAGGCGATCTCCTTGTGAACCGTAGGTGCAGCAGGGGAGGTACGGCTCGGAAATACGCCCATGGGCGCTGCTGATACGCAGGGCCAGGATGTCCTTCCCGGACACCCCGCCGGTTAGTGAATTAGCTGGGCCGGCAGGTCTCCTGACTGATGCGTCGTCGCCATGCCCCGCCTTCCCGGACGTGGTCCAGTGGCATTCAAGGGCAGGCTCGGCATCTACAGTTGCGGGGGCAGTTTCGGTTCACGCCGCGTGCGGCGTTTCGAATTCCCTGTTAGTCCCATACGGGAACCGGCGGCCGTATGGTAAGCGATCATCCCTGTAGGAGCGAGCTTGCTCGCGAAGGTCGTCAACGATAACGCTGGGCACCTGATGCCCCGCGGCGCTTTCCTGGTCTTCGCGAGCAAGCTCGCTGCTACAAAAGAAGCGTCAGAGCCGAATATCCTGGGGGCCGCGGATCAGCGCTTCGATCCGGGTGCCTGTGGCGCGCTCTTCGTTGCTGAAGCCGTCGTAGTCGGCCAGGTTGGCGAAGCGGATGCCGGTCAATTGTTCGATCGCAATCACACTGCGCTGGTAGGTTCGCAGCGGGCCGAATACCAGGTCGAGTTGGCCCAGTTCGCGGCTCTGGTCAATCATGTAGGCGCTGGCGGACGGCTTGCCCTCGTCGCTGAGGTAGGCCACCACTTTCCAGAACGCCTTGGGGATTTTCACGCCACGGTAAAGTCGGTCGTCATCGGCGAACACTGGTCCGGTAAATACCGTGGCCCGGGCTTTCCAGCGCTGGGTGTTGTCGAGGATGTAGTCTTCGAGTTCCAGCCACGTCTTCTGGTTGAAGCCGCTCATCTGTGGCGAGCAGTTGGTGAAGTGAAAGGTGTCGAAGTTGGCGGTGGTCGCCTCGTCGCCCCAATTGGGATCCTGGCGCCGTACCAGGTGGCCGCGGTCCAGGCCATTGCCGGCATAGAGCTCTTCACCTACCTGCGCCTCCAGGGGTAGGCGACCATCGTAGGCCCAGGTGTCGTTGCTGCGGGTGATGTCTACATGCTTGGCGCCGTCGATATTCACCCCCACGTACAGCGCCAGTCGTCGAGAGCGCGACAGGGTGATGGAGAAATGCGTGTAGTCCAGACGCTTGGGTTGCACGTCGCCTGCCAGTGGCTGGTCAACCGTGGGCCATGGCACCACGAAGTCGCTGAGGAAGTCGTCGGCATAGCCCGCGCGGTTTTTGAGGTCCTTGGCTGCTGTGACACGCGGCGTCGCGGCTCTGGCTTCCAGCAGGCTGGGGCTGGCTGCGACCAATGGGCGCAGGTCGGCGAGCCTTGGGCGATGGGAAAGGTCGATGTTAGCTGTGCGGGCAGGCATGGGCATGTTCCTTATGGGCCTCGGATAAACACCACTGAAACACAAACTCATGACAATTTGGCCCAGGTGGCGAACTCAGGACTATCCTGAAAACCGTTACCCGGACGTTCATCACACGCCAAAAAGGAGCCAGCTCATGTGTGTTCGCCAACTGCGCAACCCGATTTTTTGCCTGATCCCGCCGTACATGCTCGACCAGATCGCCCGCCACGGGGATAAAGCCCAACGGGAGGTCGCATTACGCACGCGCGCCAAGGACAGCACGTTCCGCTCGTTGCGTATGGTCGCGGTACCCGCCAAGGGCCCGGCCCGCATGGCACTGGCCGTGGGCGCCGAGAAGCAACGCTCGATCTACAGTGCCGAAAACACCGACAGCCTGCCCGGCAAGCTGATTCGCGGCGAAGGGCAGCCCGCCAGTGGCGATGCCGCAGTAGACGAAGCCTATGACGGCCTGGGCGCAACCTTCGATTTTTTCGACCAGGTCTTCGACCGCAACTCCATCGACGATGCGGGCATGGCGCTGGACGCCACGGTGCACTTCGGCCAGGACTACAACAATGCGTTCTGGAATTCGACCCAGATGGTGTTCGGCGATGGCGACCAGCAGCTGTTCAACCGCTTCACCGTGGCACTCGACGTCATTGGCCATGAGTTGGCCCATGGCGTGACCGAGGATGAAGCCAAGCTGATGTATTTTAATCAATCCGGTGCGCTGAACGAGTCGCTGTCGGATGTGTTTGGTTCGCTGATCAAGCAGTACGCGCTGAAGCAAAAGGCCGAGGACGCCGACTGGTTGATCGGCAAGGGGCTGTTTACCAAAAAGATCAAAGGCACCGCTCTGCGTTCGATGAAAGCGCCGGGCACCGCGTTTGATGACAAGCTGCTGGGCAAAGACCCGCAGCCTGGGCACATGGATGATTTTGTGCACACTTACGAGGACAATGGTGGGGTGCATATCAATTCCGGCATTCCCAACCACGCGTTCTATCAGGTGGCCACCCGGATTGGCGGGTTCGCCTGGGAGCGTGCCGGGCGTATCTGGTATGACGCACTGCGCGATTCGCGGTTGCGGCCCAATTCCGGCTTTTTGCGTTTTGCACGTATCACGCACGATATTGCCGGCCAGCTTTATGGTGTGAACAAAGCTGAGCAAAAGGCAGTCAAGGAAGGCTGGAAAGCGGTGGGCATAAACGTTTGACGAAGCCGCCTGAGCGGCGAGGAAAAACCATGCGAATTTCAATCAAGGAAAGCGGCGGACCGGCGTTTTTTCCGGGGTTGGCCAAGCCGCGCACGGTAGAGTTGGACGCGCTGCCCGAGCCTGATCAGCAGGAGTTGCGGCAACTGATTGAAGCGTCGGGTTTTTTCCAGTTGCCGCAAAGCACCGATCCCGAGCCTGGCAACCCAGGCCGGGTGCATTACACCCTGACAGTTGCGGAAGGCAAGCGCGAGCACACGGTCTGTGTGCTCGCGCCGGTGAATCCCCCGGCACTGGACGGGTTGGTGCAGTGCGTGCGACGGCATAGTCGGGGCTGACTTGGGCCTATTGGCTAGATGAGCTCAGCAAGATCCGATGGGCTGAAGGCTTTCAGGCTGGAGGTCTCTCCCGTGCGAATTTTGCTGGCCCACTGTGGGTCGCTCAGTAATGCGCGGCCAACGGCGATGAGGTCAAATTCTTCGCGTTCAAGCCTGTGCACTAGATTATCCAGGCTGGCGGGTTGAGAGCTTTCGCCTCCGAAGGCGGCAAGAAAGTCCCCGGACAGGCCGACCGAGCCCACGCTGATGGTCGCCGCGCCGGTGAGTTTCTTGGCCCAGCCGGCGAAGTTCAGCCCCTGCTCGCCATCCAGTTCGGGAAATTCGGCTTCCCAGAAACGCCGTTGTGAGCAATGCAGGATATCGACACCCGCTTCCACCAACGGCACCAGCCAGTCCGACATGGCGTTCGGCGTGGTCACCAGGCGCGCGCTGTAATCCTGCTGCTTCCACTGGCTCACCCGCAATATCACGGGGAACGCCGGGCCTACTGCTGCACGTATCGCCTTGACCACCTCTGCGGCGAAACGCGAGCGCTCCTTGATGGATGCGCCATTGAACTGGTCGGGACGCTGATTGGTGCCTTCCCAGAAGAACTGATCGAGTAAGTAACCGTGTGCACCGTGTATTTCAACGGTATCAAACCCTAACCGTTTGGAGTCGGCAGCCGCCTTGGCGTAAGCCGCAATCGTATCGGCGATGGCTTCATCACTCATCGCGTCACCGCGTGGCGTACTGGGTGCGGCGAGGCCGGAAGGGCCTTCGATACCTGTCTCGGGCGCCCAGTCGTTGAAGGGATTGCCCACCGATCCGACATGCCAGATTTGCGGCCCCATTTTGCCGCCTGCCGCATGCACGCCGTCGATGACCTGTTTCCAGCCCGCCAATGCCCGGTCGCCATGGAACAGCGGGACGCCGGGGTCGTTACGTGCGCCGGGGCGATCAATGGCGGTGCCTTCTGAGAGAATCAGCCCGACGTCGTGTTCGGCACGTCGGCGATAATAGGCGGCGACGTTTTCTTCTGGTACACCGGTGGGGGAAAACGAACGGGTCATGGGTGCCATGACGATGCGATTTTTCAGGGCCAGGGATTTCAGCGCAAATGGCTGAAACAAAGCATCCAGATTCGTAACACTCATTGCCAGAGACTCCATTTGAAATGAGTCTTGATAGTATATTGTGTATACCTAATATCAATTAGGCACTTTAAAGCTATCAGGTATCCCAGAGGAAACCACATGCTCGATCATGACCCGGCGCTGACTCAAGACGGTACCGTGAAGGTATTCAAAGCCGATTGCTCCAGCCGATTATTGCTTGATCAGATCACCGACAAGTGGTCGGTGCTGATACTGGGCTCTTTGTGCGAAAAACCGTTGCGCTTCAATGAAATCAGGCGTCGCCTGGACGGCATCACGCAAAAAGCTCTGACCCAGAGCCTGCGCCGTCTTGAGCGCAGTGGCATTCTGGCGCGCCGGGTCATCGCGTCTTCGCAGGTGGCGGTGGAGTACAGCATTACGCCGCTGGGGGGGACGCTGGAAGAGCCGTTCAAGGCGCTTTACGCCTGGACGCTCAGCCATTCGGAAGCGGTGCTGCAGGCGCAGGCGGCGTTCGATGCGCGCACCGACGATGCCTAGCCGTTGCAGCTTTACTTGCGATCCAGCCACACCGTCTGCGCATTGCAGAACTCGCGTACGCCGAAGTGCGACAGCTCGCGGCCGAACCCGCTCTTCTTCACGCCGCCAAACGCCACCCGCGGGTCTGAGACGCTGAACGCGTTGACAAAGACCCCGCCGGTTTCCAACTGATCGGCAATAGCCCGCGCCTTTGCCGAGTCGCTGGTGAAGATGCTCGCGGTCAGGCCAAACTCGCTGTCATTGGCCAGCGCCACGGCGTGCTCGGCGTCGCGGGCGGTGATGATCGAGGCTACTGGGCCGAACAGTTCCTGTTTGAACGACGTCATTTGGTCGGTGACGTCAGCCAGGACGGTCGGTTCGTAGTAATTGCCCGCGCCCGCGACTTTATGGCCACCCAGCAGCAGCGCGGCGCCTTCTTCCAGGGTCGCCTGGACCTGGCCGTGCAGTTCGTCACGCAGATCAAAACGCGCCATGGGGCCGATATAGGTGCTGTAGGAGGTGGGCTCGCCCATCACCAGGGCGCGGCTGGCTTCTAGGAATTTGGCGGTGAAGGCTTCAACCACGCCCGCTTCGATGATCAAGCGCTTGGCGGCGGCGCAGACTTGGCCGCTGTTCTGGAAGCGGCCGATGACAGCGGCTTGTACGGCGGCGTCGAGGTCAGCGTCGTTGAGCACGATAAAGGGGTCGGAGCCGCCCAGTTCCAGCACGCATTTCTTCAACGCGGCCCCGGCCTGTGAGCCGATGGCGATGCCGGCGCGCACGCTGCCGGTGAGCGTCACGGCGGCGATGCGTGGGTCGGCGATGGCGGTGGACACGCCGTCCTGGGTTACGTTGATGACTTCAAACACGCCTTCGGCAAAACCGGCTTTGCGCAACGCTTGCTGGATCAGGTAGGCGCTGCCCATTACGTTGGGCGCATGTTTGAGCACGTAGGTGTTGCCGGCAAGCAGGGTCGGCACCGCGCCGCGCAGCACTTGCCATACCGGGAAGTTCCACGGCATTACCGCGAGGATCGGGCCCAGTGGGCGGTATTCAATCCGGGCGCTACCGTTGTCCACCAGGGTGGGCTCCGGGGCGAGCATGGCCGGGCCGTGGGCGGCGTACCATTCGCTCAGTTGGGCGCACTTTTCGATTTCGGCACGGGCCTGGGCGATGGGTTTGCCCATTTCCAGGGTGATCATTTGCGCCATGTCTTCAGCTTGCTCACGCAGGGCGGCAGCCAGGGCCAGCAGGTATTCGGCGCGCTGGCTCACAGGCGTGCGGCGCCAGGTGCGGAAGGCATCGGTCGAGCGGGCGAGGGCGGCGTTCAGCTGTTCTGCGCTTTCGTAGGGGTAGCTGCCGACTGTTTCGCCGCTGGCGGGGTTGATCGACAGGGCGTGGGTCTGGTGGGAGATAGCATTGTTCATGGCACCGTCCGGCTGAATGAGTGGAATGGGGCCAGCGTACGGGGCTGTATGTTTTCTGGAAACTGAATAATATTAAGCAATACGTTCATGAATGGAGAATGATTTGGATCTGGTGCAGCTGGAAATCTTCAAGGCCGTTGCCGAGCAAGGCAGCATCAGCGCCGCCGCGCAGTTGATTCATCGCGTGCCATCGAACCTCACCACGCGCATCAAACAACTGGAGCAGGACCTGGGCGTGGAGTTGTTTATCCGCGAGAAAAGCCGCCTGCGCCTGTCGCCGGCCGGGTGGAATTTCCTTGGCTATACGCGGCGCATTCTCGACCTTGTGCAAGAAGCCCGTGCGACGGTGGCGGGGGAGGAGCCCCAAGGCGCCTTTGCCCTGGGCTCGCTGGAGAGCACGGCGGCCGTGCGTATACCTGCGTTACTGGCGGCGTATAACCAGCAATACACCAAGGTCGAGCTAGACCTGAGCACGGGGCCCTCGGGCACCATGATCGAAGGTGTGCTGTCGGGCCGGCTGACGGCGGCCTTTGTCGATGGGCCGGTGCTGCATTCCACGCTAGAGGGTGTGGCGGTGTTCGAGGAAGAGATGGTGGTGATTGCGCCACTGCATCACGCGCCGATCACCCGCGGCCAGGATGTGAATGGCGAGAACATCTATACGTTTCGCTCCAACTGCTCTTACCGGCATCACTTCGAACGCTGGTTCTCACAGGATGGCGCGGTGCCGGGCAGGATCTTCGAGATCGAGTCGTACCACGGCATGTTGGCCTGTGTCAGCGCCGGGGCCGGGCTGGCGCTGATGCCACGCAGCATGCTGGAGAGTATGCCGGGGTGTGCGGCGGTGAGTGTGTGGCCGCTGCCCGACACATTCCGTATCTTGAATACCTGGCTGATCTGGCGGCGGGGCACGGTGTCACAAAGCTTGAACAGCTTCGTAAAACTGCTGGAAGAACGCAATCTGCCAGCATCCTAGATCAAATGTGGGAGCTGGCTTGCCTGCGATAGCGGTGTGTCAGTTAATGAATCTTTAACTGAACCGCCTCTATCGCAGGCAAGCCAGCTCCCACAGGTGTCGTACATCAGCCGCCGAACTGCAGGGTGCCCATGGCCAGTTTGGCCATGATTGCCGTCGCGCCCAGTTGTACCAGCCATAACGCCAACCCACCGAGGAATACTCCCAGCGCAACCTGCAACACCAGGCTCTTCTGGCGCTTGGCTTGCGGTGCGCGTGGGGCGTAGTCGTGCAGTTCGTCGCGGTCGGCGCGCAGGTCCAGGTCATCGTTTCTCATTAGGGTTCTCGCAGCAAAGAGGCAGTCGGCGTTCAGTCTAGTGTGTTCGCCAATAAAAAGGGGGAAGCCAGTGGCTTCCCCCTTCGTCTTACGTTTGCCGGCTTGCTTACAGCACCTCGACAATCGCCTTGGTCACGGCACCAATGTTCGATTGGTTCAGCGCCGCTACGCAGATACGGCCGGTATCCAGTGCGTAGATACCAAACTCGCTGCGCAGACGGGTGACTTGCTCAACGCTCAAACCGGAGTAGGAGAACATCCCGCGCTGGCGGCCAACGAAGCTGAAGTCGTGACCTGGCGCGGCCTTGGCCAGTTCGGCGACCATCTGCTCGCGCATACCGCGGATGCGCAGGCGCATCTCGGCCAGTTCGGCTTCCCACTGGGCACGCAGCTCAGGGTTGTTCAACACTGCGGCAACGATGGCTG
Source organism: Pseudomonas sp. KT_2_4 (assembly GCF_041410225.1). Classification (NCBI taxonomy): domain Bacteria; kingdom Pseudomonadati; phylum Pseudomonadota; class Gammaproteobacteria; order Pseudomonadales; family Pseudomonadaceae; genus Pseudomonas; species Pseudomonas sp. KT_2_4. The sequence goes on along the minus strand of NZ_CP166962.1, from coordinate 1,790,792 downwards.
CGCCGTGGGTGGGCGGGTTGGAGTAGTTGGTGCGGATCACACGCTTGACCTGGGACAGGATGCGCGCGCTTTCTTCCTTGGACTCGCTGACGATCGACAGCGCGCCTACGCGTTCGCCATACAAGGAGAACGACTTGGAGAACGAGCTGGACACAAAGAAGGTCAAGCCTGATTCCGCGAACAAGCGCACCGCGGCGGCGTCTTCGTGGATGCCGTCGCCGAAGCCCTGGTAGGCCATGTCGAGGAACGGCACCAGGTTCTTGGCCTTGACCACGTCCAGCACGTTTTGCCAGTCGGCCGGGCTGAGGTCGACGCCGGTCGGGTTATGGCAGCAGGCGTGCAGCACCACGATGGACTGTGGCGGCAGGGCGTTGAGGTCTTCGAGCAGGCCGGCACGGTTCACGTCGTGGGTGGCGGCGTCGTAGTAGCGGTAGGTCTGCACCGGGAAACCGGCTTTTTCAAACAGCGCCTGGTGGTTTTCCCAACTTGGGTCGCTGATGGCGACGACGGCGTTGGGCAGCAGTTGCTTGAGGAAGTCGGCGCCGATTTTCAGCGCGCCAGTGCCGCCCACGGCCTGGGCGGTAATCACACGGCCTGCGCTCAACAGTGGCGACTCAGCGCCAAACAGCAGCTTTTGCACGGCCTGGTCGTACGCCACGATGCCGTCGATTGGCAAGTAGCCTCGGGCGGCATGTTGCGCCACACGAATGGCTTCCGCTTCGGCAACGGCACGCAAGAGTGGAATCTTCCCCTCCTCGTTGCAGTAAACGCCCACGCCAAGGTTCACCTTGGTGGTTCGTGTGTCGGCGTTGAATGCTTCGTTGAGGCCCAGGATTGGATCGCGTGGTGCCATTTCGACAGCGGAGAACAGGCTCATTTTTGCGGCAGCTCTATGGGGGGTAGGAGGGACGTGTCGCGCTCCAGCCGAATGCACTAGAGCGGTGCACAAACGGGGAGCTAGTATAGAGGCCATCACGGCTGAGAGCGACAACGGAAACGGCTTTTCGGCCAAGTTTTTCGGTTTATTTGCTGACCGTTAGTCTTATTGCAACATTGACGATAAAGGTCGTGTAGGAAGACGGCCTTGAAACCCGTCACATTCGACACCACTTCTACAGCTATCATGGTTTTTTCCTGCAACCTGCGATGACTATTCGCGGGTTGCTGAGCTATTTCGTCCCTGGCGGTGTCGAGTCTGGGGTGACTTCACGAGGTACGTTATGTCGGATTTCCAGCTCGTTACCCGTTTTGAACCCGCCGGCGATCAACCGGAAGCCATTCGTCAGATGGTCGAAGGCATCGAGGCCGGCCTGGCGCACCAGACGCTGCTTGGGGTGACCGGTTCCGGCAAGACCTTCAGCATCGCCAACGTGATCGCCCAGACCAATCGCCCGACCCTGGTGCTGGCGCCGAACAAAACCCTGGCGGCGCAGCTCTATGGCGAGTTCAAGGCGTTCTTCCCGAACAACGCGGTGGAGTATTTCGTTTCCTACTACGACTACTACCAGCCCGAAGCCTATGTGCCGTCGTCCGATACCTTTATCGAGAAGGATGCGTCGATCAACGACCACATCGAGCAGATGCGCCTGTCGGCCACCAAGGCACTGCTGGAGCGCAAAGACGCGATCATCGTCACCACGGTGTCGTGCATCTACGGCTTGGGCAGCCCGGAAACCTATCTGAAGATGGTGCTGCACGTCGACCGTGGTGACAAACTCGACCAGCGCGAATTGCTGCGGCGCCTGGCGAGCCTGCAGTACACCCGTAACGACATGGATTTTGCCCGCGCCACCTTCCGGGTGCGCGGCGATGTGATCGACATCTACCCGGCGGAATCCGACCTGGAAGCGATTCGCATCGAGCTGTTCGATGATGAGGTCGAAAGCCTGTCAGCCTTCGACCCGTTGACCGGTGAAGTGATCCGCAAGCTGCCACGCTTCACCTTCTACCCCAAAAGCCATTACGTGACCCCACGCGAAACCTTGATGGGCGCCATCGAGGGCATCAAGGTCGAGCTGGCCGAGCGCCTGGAATACTTGCGCTCCAACAATAAGCTGGTGGAAGCCCAGCGCCTGGAGCAGCGCACTCGCTTCGACCTGGAGATGATCCTGGAACTGGGTTACTGCAACGGCATCGAAAACTACTCGCGTTACCTGTCGGGCCGTGACTCCGGGGCGCCGCCACCGACGCTCTATGACTACCTGCCGCCGGACGCCTTGCTGGTGATCGACGAATCCCACGTCAGCGTGCCGCAGGTGGGCGCCATGTATAAGGGCGACCGTTCGCGCAAGGAAACCCTGGTGGAATATGGTTTCCGCCTGCCGTCGGCGCTGGACAACCGGCCGATGCGCTTTGACGAGTGGGAAGCCATCAGCCCGCAGACCATCTTCGTCTCCGCTACGCCCGGCAACTATGAAGCCGAGCACGCGGGCCGCGTCATCGAGCAACTGGTACGTCCCACTGGCCTGGTGGACCCGGAAATCGAAATCCGCCCCGCGCTGACCCAGGTCGACGACTTGCTCTCGGAAATCAACAAGCGCGTGGCCCTGGAAGAGCGGGTGCTGGTCACCACTCTGACCAAGCGCATGTCCGAAGACTTGACTGATTACCTGGCCGACCACGGCGTGCGCGTGCGTTACCTGCACTCGGACATCGACACTGTGGAACGCGTGGAAATCATCCGCGACCTGCGCCTGGGCACCTTTGATGTGCTGGTGGGGATCAACCTGCTGCGCGAAGGCCTGGACATGCCGGAAGTGTCGCTGGTGGCGATCCTGGATGCGGACAAGGAGGGCTTCCTGCGCTCCGAACGCTCGCTGATCCAGACCATCGGCCGAGCGGCGCGTAACCTCAATGGGCGGGCGATCCTGTATGCGGACCGCATCACCGGTTCCATGGAGCGTGCGATTGGCGAGACCCAGCGTCGTCGCGACAAGCAGATCGCGTTCAACCTGGAACACGGCATCACCCCCAAGGGCGTGTTCAAGGACGTTGCCGACATCATGGAAGGCGCCACCGTGCCAGGCTCGCGCAGCAAGAAGCGCAAGGGCATGGCCAAGGCTGCCGAGGAAAGTGCCAAGTACGAGAACGAACTGCGCTCGCCGAGTGAGATCACCAAGCGGATTCGGCAGTTGGAAGAAAAAATGTACCAGCTGGCGCGGGATCTGGAGTTTGAAGCGGCGGCGCAGACGCGTGATGAGATTGGCAAGTTGCGTGAGCGTCTGTTGGCTGTTTGATTTGCGTAGATTGGGCTGGCTTCATCGCGGCCAAGCCCGGCTCCCACATTGATCTGTGAACACGGTCAATGTGGGAGCTGGCTTGCCTGCGATGGCCGCGCCTCGGTTTTCCAGAAATCACCCAGGCTGTTACCATTCGCCCCTTGTTTCAATTTTCAGTTATATCGCCCATTCGAGACCTGCCATGACCACCGTCCGCACGCGCATTGCGCCATCGCCTACTGGGGATCCCCACGTCGGTACTGCTTACATCGCCCTGTTCAACTACTGCTTTGCCAAGCAGCATGGCGGTGAGTTCATCCTGCGGATCGAAGACACCGATCAACTGCGCTCCACCCGTGAGTCCGAACAGCAGATTTTCGATGCCCTGCGCTGGTTGGGCATTACCTGGGCTGAAGGCCCGGACGTGGGCGGCCCTCACGGTCCGTATCGCCAGAGCGAGCGCAGCGACATCTACAAGCAGTACACCCAGCAACTGGTCGATATGGGCCATGCCTTCCCGTGCTTCTGCACCGCCGAAGAACTGGACCAGATGCGCGCCGAGCAACAGGCCCGTGGCGAAACCCCGCGCTACGATGGCCGTGCGCTGCTGTTGTCCAAGGAAGAAGTGGCTGCGCGCCTGGCCGCCGGTGAGCCTCACGTCATTCGTATGAAAGTGCCAAGCGAAGGCGTATGCGTGGTGCCGGACATGCTGCGCGGTGACGTCGAAATCCCGTGGGACCGCATGGACATGCAGGTGCTGATGAAGACCGACGGCTTGCCGACGTACTTCCTGGCCAACGTGGTCGATGACCATCTGATGGGCATCACCCATGTGCTGCGCGGCGAAGAGTGGCTGCCATCGGCGCCGAAACTGATCCTGCTGTACGAATACTTCGGCTGGGAGCAACCGCAGCTGTGCTACATGCCGCTGCTGCGTAACCCGGACAAGAGCAAGCTGTCCAAGCGTAAGAACCCGACGTCGGTGACGTTCTACGAGCGCATGGGCTTTATGCCTGAGGCGATGCTCAACTACCTGGGTCGCATGGGCTGGTCTATGCCGGACGAGCGCGAGAAGTTCTCGCTGCAGGAAATGGTCGACAACTTCGACCTGTCCCGCGTCTCCCTCGGTGGGCCGATCTTCGATATCGAGAAGCTGTCGTGGCTCAATGGTCAGTGGCTGCGTGACTTGCCCGTGGAGGAGTTTGCCTCCCGTGTGCAGCAGTGGGCATTGAACCCCGAGTACATGATGAAAGTTGCGCCGTTGGTGCAGGGCAGGGTAGAGACGTTCAGCCAGGTCGCACCCTTGGCCAGTTTCTTCTTTGCTGGTGGCGTGAATCCCGATCCCAAGCTGTTCGAGTCCAAGAAGCTTTCCGGTGATCAGGTGCGCCAGCTGATGCAGTTGATCCTGTGGAAGCTTGAAAGCCTGCGTCAGTGGGAGAAGGATGCGATCACCGCGACCATCCAGGCGGTGGTGGAATCCCTGGAGCTGAAACTGCGCGATGCCATGCCGCTGATGTTTGCCGCAATCACCGGGCAGGCCAGTTCGGTGTCGGTGCTTGATGCGATGGAAATTCTCGGCCCGGACTTGACTCGTTTCCGTCTACGCCAAGCCCTTGATTTGCTTGGGGGTGTATCGAAGAAAGAAAACAAGGAATGGGAAAAGCTGCTGGGCGCTATCGTTTAAGCAGGCCGCTTAGGGCACGAAACCCCGGTTTTTCGGGGTTTCGTCGGTAAGTGATTGTTATCCCGGCAAAAAATTTTGGAAATTGTTGAAAATAAATTTGACACGTTTCCAAACCGCCATTAAGATTCGCCCCGTCCTCACCGATGAGGGGCTATAGCTCAGCTGGGAGAGCGCTTGCATGGCATGCAAGAGGTCAACGGTTCGATCCCGTTTAGCTCCACCAATTTACAGGTTCAAGGTTCCGGCCACACCGTCCTTGAATTGATCAGGTCTCAGCTCTGATCAGATGTACAGAAGGTTTTGTCCCCTTCGTCTAGTGGCCTAGGACACCGCCCTTTCACGGCGGTAACAGGGGTTCGAGTCCCCTAGGGGACGCCAGTTTCAACAAGCAGCTCGAAAGGTCTGCTGCGTCGCGAGACGAAAAATCCGGGGCTATAGCTCAGCTGGGAGAGCGCTTGCATGGCATGCAAGAGGTCAACGGTTCGATCCCGTTTAGCTCCACCAATTTTACAGGTTCAAGGTTCCGGCCACACCGTCCTTGAATCGATCAGTTCTCAGCGCTGATCAGTTGTATAGAAGGTTTGTGTCCCCTTCGTCTAGTGGCCTAGGACACCGCCCTTTCACGGCGGTAACAGGGGTTCGAGTCCCCTAGGGGACGCCACGATTACCCGCTCTGCGGGATTTTTAAGGGTCATTCAATTATTGAATGGCCCTTTTGTTTGTCTGGCGTTTGGCCAATTCCCTCCTTTATTACCCATTTTTCTGTTCTGACCGGCGGTCGTGCTTGTCGCTTGCCAAATATTATTATGGTAATAATATTAAACCCCATGAGAGACGGAGGCTTCGATGAGCGATAAAAAAGCGCAAACCCGCGAACGTATTTTGCAGGCTGCCAGCGCGGCGTTGATCCAGCGTGGCCCGGCTGAGCCCAGTGTGGGCGAGGTGATGGGGGCGGCTGGGCTGACGGTAGGAGGCTTCTACGCGCATTTTGAAAGCAAAGACGCACTGATGCTGGAAGCGTTCAACCAGTTGTTGGCGCAGCGCCGCGCCTCCATCGATGACTTGGATGACCAGCTGACCGGCGAAGAGCGTCGCACGTTGGTCGCCGCGTTTTATCTGTCACGCAAGCACCGCGACTCCACGACCCAGGCCTGCCCGTTGCCCGCGACGGTGGGGGAGATGGGGCGCTTGCCGGATGCTTTTCGCGAGGTCTTGAACGAGCACGTCGAGTTGATGGCTGCGCAACTGGCCGGCAGCCCTGAAGAGATCGACAAAGCCCTGGCGGACATGGCCTTGATGGTCGGGGGGCTGACCCTGGCGCGGGCGCTGGGGCCGGGCGAGTTATCGGATCGGGTGATACGTGCGGCCAAGTCGGCGGTACGCTGAAAAAGGGGACGCGAGATGGGCGCATTGACCTGGGTTCGTGGTTTCAATGGCACGGTGGGGCGCCTTGCGCCGCATGCGGTCGCCAGCAAGATGCGTCGCACCTTCATGACCCCGCGCGATCTGCCGCCGCGTGACTGGGAGCTGCCGCTGCTGGCCCAATCGGAGCGCATTACCCTGCGTTTCGGTCTGTCGGCGTTGCGATGGGGGCATGGCCCGGCGGTGCTGCTGATGCATGGCTGGGAAGGCCGGCCGACTCAATTCGCCAGCTTGATCACGGCGTTGGTCGACAACGGCTATTCGGTGATAGCCCTGGACGGTCCCGCTCACGGCCGGTCGCCAGGGCGTGAAGCCCATGTACTGCTGTTTGCCCGCGCCATGCTTGAGGCGGCGGCCGAGCTGCCGCCGCTGTATGCGGTGGTCGGCCATTCCATGGGCGGCGCCAGTGCGATGTTGGCGGTGCAGTTGGGGTTGCGTACGCAGGCATTGGTCAGCATTGCCGCACCGTCGCGCTTTCTGGATGTGCTACGCAGGTTCACCCGCATGGTCGGCTTGCCGCCACGGGCGCGCTCAGCCTTTATCCAAGAGGTGGAGTTGAGCATGGGCATGGCGCTCAAGCATTTGGACGTGGCCCACTACCAACTGAACATTCCCGGCCTGATCGTCCACGCCGAAGACGACACCTTTGTTCCGGTCAGGGCGGCTCAAGCCATTCACGAAGCCTGGTTCGACAGCCGCCTGCTGCGCTTGGAGCAGGGCGGCCACCAGAAAGTGCTCGCCGACCCGCAGGTCATCGATGCTGTGCTCGCCCTATTGGCCGGCTGCCGTCTACAGGAGCGCCAGATCGCCTGATACACTGCCCCGCCGACATCAATCGACTGGAGCAAGGCATGGGCTGGGATTTGGCAACGCCGTTCATCATCGATCTGCAGGTTGCGGCTGAGGACATCGACGGCCTGGGGCACGCCAATAATGCGGTGTACGTCTCATGGCTGGAGCGTTGTGCCTGGCGCCATTCCCAGCGCCTGGGGCTGGACCTCACCGAATACCGCCGCCTCGACCGCGCCATGGCCGTGGTACGCCATGAGATCGACTACCTGGCGGCAGGCTATGAGGGCGATGAGTTACAACTGGCCACCTGGATCGTCGACTGGGACCAGCGCCTGAAGATGACCCGCCGTTTCCAACTGGTACGCCCCCGTGACGGCGCGACCCTGCTGCGCGCGCAAACAACCTTCGTATGTATTGAGTTGTCCAGCGGCAAGCCCAAGCGCATGCCCGCCGAGTTTATTGAAGGTTACGGCCCCGCCCTGACAGGGGGTTAACGGTTGCCGCGGGAAACCCAGTAAACTGCGCCACGATTTTTGTTGAGTGTTTTCCATGCAAATTGCTTTGGCGCCCATGGAGGGGTTGGTCGACAACATCCTGCGGGACGTGTTGACCCACGTGGGCGGTATCGACTGGTGCGTGACCGAGTTCATCCGGGTCAACGACCGCCTGCTCACGCCTGCCTATTTCCACAAGCTCGCGCCTGAACTGCTGCACGGTGCCCACACGGCGGCGGGTGTGCCGTTGCGGGTGCAGTTGCTCGGTTCCGACCCAGTGTGCCTGGCGGAAAATGCCGCCCTGGCCTGTGAATTGGGCTCTGAAGTGATCGACCTGAACTTCGGGTGTCCGGCCAAGACCGTGAATAAATCCCGAGGTGGCGCGGTGCTGCTCAAGGAGCCGGAGCTGCTCAACCAGATCGTCGAGCACGTGCGCCGCGCCGTACCCGCCCATATTCCCGTGACCGCCAAGATGCGCCTGGGCTTCGACAGCCCGGATGGCGCGCTGGTGTGCGCCACGGCCCTGGCCGAGGGCGGCGCTGCGCATATCGTGGTGCATGCACGCACCAAGGCCGATGGCTACAAGCCGCCGGCTCATTGGGAGTGGATCCCGCGGGTGCAGGACGTGGTCAAGGTGCCGGTGTTTGCCAATGGCGATATCTGGAGCGTCGAAGACTGGAAACGCTGCCGCGAAATCAGCGGCGCCGAAGACATCATGCTGGGCCGTGGCCTGGTGGCGCGGCCCGATCTGGCGCGGCAGATTGTGGCGGCCAAGGCCGGCGAAGAGGTGGTCGAGATGACCTGGGCGCAGATGCAGCCGATGCTTCAGGAGTTCTGGCGTCAGTCGGTGGCGCAACTGACGGAGAAGCAGGCGCCCGGCCGCTTGAAACAATGGCTGGCGATGCTCACGCGCAACTACCCGCAAGCGGTGGAGTTGTTCACGGCCCTACGCCGGGAGACGGACTTGAACCAAGTCAGCCGCCTGCTGGGTATGCCGCATCCAACAGCCGTTTAACCGGCAGCCTTACTCCAGCAGTTGCCTGAACCCCTCGATCGGCAACGGTCGGCTGTGCAAATAGCCCTGGAATAAATGGCAGCCGAGCTTTTGCAGGAACGCCAGTTGCTCCAGGGTTTCCACCCCCTCGGCGATGACTTCCAGGTTCAGGCTGCGCGCCATGGCCACAATGGCGCGGATGATTTCTGCATCATTGGGGTCGTGGGTCGCATCGCGCACGAACGACTGATCGATCTTCAGCGCATCCACCGGCAAGCGCTTGAGGTAGGTCAAGGATGAGTAGCCGGTGCCGAAATCATCCATTGCAAAGCTCACGCCGAGTTTTTTCAGGCGACGCATCTTCACCACGGTATCGTCCAGGTTCTGGATCACGATGCCTTCGGTGATTTCCAGTTTCAGCAGGCTGAACGGCAGGCCGTGTTGCTTGAGGCTGTGCTCCACCCGTTCCACGAAGTCGTTCTGGCGAAACTGCCGGGGGCTGATATTCACGCACAGGCTGAAATTGAGCGGGTCTACCAGGCCATCGGCAATCAACTGGGCAAAGGCGCCGCAGGCTTCATCGAGAATCCAGGTGCCGACCTCCAGGATCAGGCCGCTGTCTTCCAATACCTTGATAAATTCCGCCGGTGACTGCGCGCCCAATTGTGGGTGCTGCCAGCGCACCAGGGCCTCGGCGCCGACTATCCGGTTGCCGCGCGCATCCACCTGGGGCTGGTAATGCACGCTGAATTCGCCGCGTGACAAGGCCAGGCGCAAGTCAGTCTCCATGCGCAGGCGTTCGCTAGCGGTTCTTTGCATGCTGTTGTGGAACATCTGCGTGGTGTTGCGCCCGGAGTCCTTGGCGCGGTACAGGGCGATGTCGGCGCGCTTGAGCAAATCGGCGGGTGTGGTGCCGTGGTCGGGGATCAGTGCCACGCCAATGCTGGGTGTGACCTGCAGCCGATGACCGTCGAGAAACATCGGCTCCGAGAGCAATTCGCGCAGGGTATCGGCCAGCGCTTGCACTTGGCTGCTGACCGTCTGGCGGGTGCCCTCCAGGCCGCTGAGCAATACCACAAACTCATCGCCGCCCAAGCGCGCCACGGTGTCCTCCATGCGCACGCTGGCTTCCAGGCGCGCGGTGACGATTTTCAACACGGTATCGCCAACGGGGTGGCCGAGGGAGTCGTTGATGTGCTTGAAGTGGTCCAAGTCCAGAAACAGCAGGGCGCCGCGCAGGTTGTGGCGCTTGAGCAGGGCGATCTGCTGGCTCAGGCGGTCCATCAGCAGTGCGCGGTTCGGCAGGTTGGTCAGCGGGTCGTGATAGGCCAGGTGCCGGATTTGTGCCTGGGCGTTCTTCAATAGGCTCACATCCCGTGCGGTCAGCAGCAGGCAGGGGGTTTCATTCAAGGTGATCGGCTCCACCGAGACCTCCACCGCCAGTACCTCGCCACGCTTGTTGCGCCAGAGCATTTCCAGGTGGTGAATGCGCCCCTTGATCTGCAACTCGGCCAACAGTGCGGCGCGTTGGTTTTCGTCGGCCCAGATGCCGATCTGGTACAGGGTCAGGCCGATGGCCTCTTCGGTGCGGTAACCGGTCAGGCGGCAAAAGCCATCGTTGACCTCCACATAGCGGCCGGTGTCGCGCTCGGTGATGGAAATCGCATCGGGGCTGGAGTGGAACGCCTTGGCGAACTTCTCTTCACTGGCCTTGAGTGCGGCTTCCGAGCGTTGCTGTTGGGTAATATCGCGCAGCGTGGTGACGATGCACGGCTGGTCGCTGACCTTGATTAAACGGCTGGAAATCATGCAAGTCAGGCTTTGGCCGTCCTTGTGATGCACCACGATGGCCACATTGCTCAGGGCCTGCTCGCGAATCACCTGCTCGATGCGTTGCAGGCGCTTGCTGGAGTCGTCCCACAGGCCGATTTGTTCGGCGCTTTTGTCGAGTACTTCGGCGGCTGTAAAGCCAAACGTCTGGGTAAACGCCGGGTTGATCTCGATGAACGCGCCGCTGTCCAGGCAGGTGACGCAGATCGGGTCGGGGCTGGCCTGGAACAGGCTGGCGAACTTTTCCTCCGAGGCGGTCAGCCGTTGCTCGCGCTCGACCTGGTCGGTGATATCCAGCAAGGTGCCGGCCATGCGCAGGGGCTTGCCTGACTCATCGCGATACAGGCGTGCGCGACTCTCCAGGTAACGCGGGCTGCCGTCTTCCATTTGCACGCGGTAGGTCAACTGATAGTTGCCGTCCGGGCCTTCGCGCAAACTGCGGTACGCATGGCGCATACCCTCGCGGTCTTCATCGGACATGCCCTCAAAAAACGCATCGAAGGATTCATGGAACGGCGCGGGTTCCAGCCCGTGCAACTGGGCGGCACGCGCCGAGCCGTAGAGCATGCCGCTGGGGATGTGCCAATCCCAGGTGCCCAGTTGCGCGGAATCCAGAGCCAGGTCCAGGCGCTCCTGGCTGTCCTTGAGTGCTTGCTCGGCGTTTTTACGTTCGGTGGTGTCCAGGAACGTGCTGATCAGGTACGCCTCGCCGTCCAGTTCGACCTTTTGTGCGCTGAGGGTGCCGTCATGGATCTGGCCGTTGCTGGCGCAGAACTGCACTTCCATGGTGATGGGTTCGCCTTTGCGCTGGGTGGCCTTGACCAGCAGCGCCCGCTGTTCCGGATGGCGCCACAGGCCCAGTTCCAGGGTGGTGCGGCCGATGGCATCGGCCACTGGCCAGCCGAACAGCATCTCGAAATACTGGTTGGCTTCGCTGATCAAGCCGTCGGCCTGGCGCGTCAGCAGCACCATGTTCGGGCACAGGTGGAAGAGTGTGGCGAAGCGCTTTTCCGAATGGCTGAGGGCATGTTCACGGTCGCGTTGGTGGGTGATCTCGCGGATCACCCCGATCATGCGTCGCCGTCCGGCTTTGTCGGGGGCCAGGTTGCCGCTGATTTCCAGCCAGTGCAGGCTGCCATCGGGCCATTGGATGCGGTGGTGCATGGCGCGGTCGAAGGGCTCTCCGGCGAGCACCGCATGAAAGCCGCGCACCACCCGCGCGCTGTCTTGCGGGGCCAGCAGGTCGAGGTAGTCCAGGTCCTTGGGCAGAGGCTGGCGCGGGTCAAAGCCGAATAGCGCCTGGGTGCCCCGTGACCAACTGATTCTTCCTGTGTCGATTTCCCAGCACCAGGCACCCAGCCGCGCGGCATTGAGGGCCGCCAGCAGCTGCGGGGCACTGTCCCAGCTTTGTTCCGCCGCTTGAGGGTCCAGGGCGTAGATGCGGGGCAGGGGTGGAATCGGGTCAAGGGGGTTGCGCATTATCAAAGGGCCTTGGCTCATTGAGAAAACCGCGCGGTTTGACCCAAACCCTTGGCCCGCACGGTGTCATGCCGATAACCCTGGCAGATCGACCTGTGCATCCAACAGGCTCATGAAAGCCCGCGCAGCGTTCGACAGCGTCCTTTCGGTGTGCACGATATAGCCTAGCTGGCGACTGAGCTGTATGCCCGGCAAAGCGATACTTGCCACCTGATCGTCGAGCATGGTGCGTGGTAACACACTCCAGGCCAGACCGATGGAGACCATCATCTTGATGGTTTCCAGGTAGTTAGTACTCATCGCGATATTGGGCATCAGGCCCTGCGCCTCGAACAGGCGGCTGACAATATGGTGGGTAAAGGTATTGCCTCCGGGAAACACCGCCGGATGCCCGGCTATATCCGCCAGGCTGACGGAACCGTTGCTGATCAGGCTGTGTTCCGGCGCCACCACAAAATCCAGCGGGTCGTCCCACACCCGGGTGGCGCGCACCAGGTTGTGGGGCTCTGGCGCCAGGGTGATCACTGCGACTTCCGCACGGCCGTGGAGGATTTCTTCGTAGGCCACTTCTGAATCCAGAAACTGAATATCCAGTGCCACATTCGGGTATTGCCGGGTGAAGGTGCGCAGAATCGGTGGCAGGCGGTGCAGGCCGATATGGTGGCTGGTGGCCAGGGTGAGGCGGCCGCTGACTTCGCCGGTGAGGTTGGTCAGGGCCCGGCGGGTGTCGTCCAGCACGTTGAGGATTTGATAGGCGCGGGGCAGCAAGGCCCGCCCGGCCTCGGTCAGGCCGACTTCGCGGCCCAGGCGGTCGAACAGTCGTACCTTCAATTGTTGTTCCAGACCGGCGATGCGCTTGCTGATGGCCGGTTGGGTCAGGTGCAGGCGTTCGCCGGCGCCGGAGAAGCTGCCGGTCTCGGCGATGGCAATAAAGGCGTTGAGGTTGGCCAGGTCCATGGTGCTATTCCAGTTGGTAATCCAAAGCATAAAAAATATGAATTTGAGTTATTTAATGTAGCGCCATACCATCAGCCTCACAAGCCAAAGGGTTATTGAAAAGCCCGGCGTATAGAAGCACCGCTGATGAGGACCGACTGATGGCCGGCAAAACGCTTTACGACAAGCTTTGGGATTCCCATGAAGTGAAACGTCGCGATGATGGATCGTCGCTGATCTATATCGACCGTCACATCATCCATGAAGTGACCTCGCCCCAAGCGTTCGAAGGCCTGCGACTGGCCGGGCGCAAGCCTTGGCGCGTCGACTCCATCATCGCCACGCCGGACCACAACGTGCCGACCACTCCTGAGCGCAAAGGCGGCATCGACGCCATTGCCGACCAGGTCTCGCGGTTGCAGGTGCAGACCCTTGACGACTATTGCGACGAATACGGCATCACCGAATTCAAGATGAACGACGTGCGCCAAGGCATCGTCCACGTCATCGGCCCGGAGCAGGGCGCAACCTTGCCGGGCATGACCGTGGTCTGCGGTGACTCCCATACTTCCACCCACGGCGCATTCGGCGCCCTGGCCCACGGCATCGGTACTTCCGAGGTGGAGCACGTGTTTGCCACCCAGTGCCTGGTGGCCAAGAAAATGAAAAACATGCTGGTGCGCGTCGAAGGCCAATTGCCGTTTGGCGTGACCGCCAAGGACATCGTACTGGCCGTGATCGGCAAGATCGGCACCGCAGGCGGCAACGGCCATGCCATCGAGTTCGCCGGCAGTGCTATCCGCGACCTGTCCATTGAAGGCCGCATGACCATCTGCAACATGTCCATCGAAGCCGGTGCCCGCGTGGGTATGGTGGCGGCGGACGAAAAAACCGTCGAATACGTCAAAGGTCGCCCCTTCGCGCCGCAAGGCGCCGATTGGGACGCCGCCGTCGAAGCCTGGAAAGACCTGGTCTCCGACGCCGATGCGGTGTTCGACACCGTGGTCGAACTCGACGCTGCGCAGATCAAGCCGCAAGTCAGCTGGGGCACTTCGCCGGAAATGGTCTTGGCCGTTGACCAGAACGTGCCGGACCCGGCCAAAGAGGCCGACCTGGTCAAGCGCGGCTCCATCGAGCGCGCCTTGAAATACATGGGGTTGACCGCCAATCAGGCGATCACTGATATCCAGTTGGACCGTGTATTTATCGGCTCCTGCACCAACTCGCGGATCGAAGACCTGCGCGCCGCGGCGGTGATCGCCAAGGGCCGCAAGGTGGCCTCGACTATCAAGCAAGCCATTGTGGTGCCAGGTTCCGGGCTGGTTAAAGCCCAGGCGGAAGCCGAAGGGCTGGACAAAATTTTCCTCGAAGCCGGTTTTGAATGGCGGGAGCCGGGCTGCTCGATGTGCCTGGCGATGAACCCGGACCGCCTGGAGTCGGGCGAGCATTGCGCATCGACCTCCAACCGTAACTTCGAAGGGCGTCAGGGCGCGGGTGGGCGTACCCACCTGGTGAGCCCGGCCATGGCCGCCGCTGCTGCCGTCAACGGTCGTTTCATCGACGTTCGCGAATTGATCTGAGGAAAACCCGATGAGAGCTTTTACCCAACATACAGGCCTTGTAGCGCCGTTGGACCGTGCCAATGTGGACACCGACCAGATCATCCCCAAGCAATTTTTGAAGTCGATCAAGCGCACCGGTTTCGGCCCCAACTTGTTCGATGAGTGGCGCTACCTGGACGTGGGCTACGCCTACCAGGACAACTCCAAGCGCCCCCTGAACAAGGACTTTGTGCTCAACGCCGAGCGTTACCAAGGTGCCAGCGTGTTGCTGGCCCGGGAAAACTTCGGTTGCGGCTCCAGCCGTGAACACGCGCCGTGGGCCCTGGAAGAGTACGGCTTTCGCAGCATCATCGCGCCGAGCTACGCCGATATCTTCTTCAACAACAGCTTCAAGAACGGCCTGTTGCCGATCATCTTGAGCGACGCAGAAGTGGACGAGTTGTTCCAGCAAGTGGAGGCCAATGTCGGCTACCAATTGACGGTGGACCTGGCCGCGCAAACCGTGACCCGCCCTGACGGCAAGGTGTACCACTTTGAAGTGGATGCCTTCCGTAAGCACTGCCTGATCAACGGCCTGGATGACATTGGCCTGACCTTGCAGGACGGCGATGCGATTGCTGCGTTTGAAACCAGGCACCGGGCGAGCCAGCCCTGGTTGTTTCGCGATGCCTGATTTGCGGTAACCGTGCGGGCCCCATCGCGGGCAAGCCCGACTCCCACATTGGAGTGCATTCCAACGGTGGGAGCTGGCTTGCCTGCGATAGCGCCAGTGCAACCACCACAAACCCCAAGGAAAGCCACCATGACCACCACCGCCCACACCCAAGTCGTGCAAAAACAATTCGGCGAGCAAGCCTCGGCCTACCTGAGCAGCGCCGTACACGCCCAGGGCACCGAATTCGCTGTGCTACAGGCCGAGCTGGCCGGGCAGGGCGCTGCACGCTTGCTGGACCTGGGCTGCGGTGCCGGTCATGTCAGCTTCCATGTGGCGCCTCTGGTCAAAGAAGTGGTGGCCTACGACTTGTCCCAGCCCATGCTCGACGTGGTGGCCGCCGCCGCCAAAGACCGCAACCTGGACAACATCCGCACCGTGCACGGCGCCGCTGAGCGCTTGCCCTTTGCCGAGGGTGAGTTCGACTTCGTATTCAGCCGTTATTCGGCCCATCACTGGAGCGACCTCGGCCTGGCCCTGCGTGAAGTGCGCCGGGTGCTCAAGCCGGGCGGCGTGGCGGCATTTGTGGATGTCTTGTCACCGGGCAGCCCCCTGTTGGACACTTACCTGCAAACCGTCGAAGTGCTGCGCGACACCAGCCACGTGCGTGATTACTCCGGCGCCGAGTGGATGCGCCAGTTGAGTGAGGCTGGCCTGCACGTGCGCAACAGCAGTCGCCAGCGCTTGCGCCTGGAATACACCTCGTGGGTCGAGCGCATGCGCACGCCAGAGGTATTGCGTGCGGCAATCCTTAAGCTGCAACAGGCGATGGGCCAGGAAGTGCGCGATTATTACGACATTCAAGCCGACGGCACCTTCAGCACCGATGTGCTGGTGGTCTTCGCCGAACGCTGATTGATTTTTCCCGACCTGCCCACGGGCGGGTCGCTTGATGAAATGAGGAACGCATGAGCAAGCAGATTCTGATTCTCCCTGGCGACGGTATTGGTCCGGAAATCATGGCCGAAGCGGTCAAGGTCCTTGAGCTTGCCAACAGCAAGTACAACCTGGGCTTCGAGCTGAGCCACGATGTGATCGGCGGCGCCGCCATCGACAAGCACGGCGTGCCCCTGGCCGACGAGACCCTCGACCGCGCCCGGGCTGCCGATGCCGTGCTGCTCGGCGCCGTGGGTGGGCCGAAATGGGACAAGATCGAGCGTGATATCCGCCCTGAGCGCGGCCTGCTGAAAATCCGTGCGCAACTGGGCCTGTTCGGCAACCTGCGCCCGGCCATCCTCTACCCGCAACTGGCCGACGCGTCGAGCCTCAAGCCGGAAGTGGTGGCGGGCCTGGATATCCTCATCGTGCGCGAGCTGACCGGCGGTATCTACTTCGGCTCGCCACGGGGCGTGCGCGAG
Organism: Pseudomonas sp. KT_2_4; assembly: GCF_041410225.1. Classification (NCBI taxonomy): domain Bacteria; kingdom Pseudomonadati; phylum Pseudomonadota; class Gammaproteobacteria; order Pseudomonadales; family Pseudomonadaceae; genus Pseudomonas; species Pseudomonas sp. KT_2_4. The sequence goes on along the minus strand of NZ_CP166962.1, from coordinate 1,774,311 downwards.
TTGGAAAATGGCGAACGCCAGGCCTACGACACGCTGCCGTACAGCGAGAGCGAAATCCGCCGTATCGCCCGTGTCGGTTTCGATATGGCGCGGGTGCGCGGTAAAAAGGTCTGCTCGGTGGATAAAGCCAACGTGTTGGCTTCCAGCCAGCTGTGGCGTGAAATCGTCGAAGAAGTCGCCAAGGATTACCCGGACGTCGAACTGAGCCACATGTACGTCGACAACGCCGCCATGCAGTTGGTGCGCGCACCCAAGCAGTTCGACGTGATCGTCACCGACAACCTGTTCGGCGACATCCTGTCCGACCAGGCGTCGATGCTCACCGGTTCCATCGGCATGCTGCCGTCGGCGTCCCTGGACACCAACAATAAAGGTATGTACGAGCCGTGCCACGGTTCGGCGCCAGACATCGCGGGGCAGGGCATTGCCAACCCGCTGGCGACGATTTTGTCGGTGTCGATGATGCTGCGCTACAGCTTCAACCTGGGCGATGCGGCGGACGCCATCGAGAAGGCTGTCAGCCTGGTGCTGGATCAGGGCTTGCGCACGGGCGATATCTGGTCCCAGGGTTGCACCAAGGTCGGGACGCAAGAAATGGGCGACGCAGTAGTCGCCGCGCTGCGGAATCTGTAATCTCTCGGGCCCGCTTGCAGTTGTTGCTGCAAGGCGGCCCACTTTTTAACAAGGTGTAGTTGCGATGAAACGTGTAGGTCTGATCGGTTGGCGCGGTATGGTCGGTTCCGTGCTCATGCAGCGGATGCTGGAAGAGCAGGATTTCGATCTTATTGAGCCGGTGTTTTTCACCACTTCGAACGTAGGTGGCCAAGGGCCGTCCGTGGGCAAGGATATTGCCCCGCTCAAGGATGCCTACAGCATTGAAGAGTTGAAGAGCCTCGACGTGATCCTGACCTGCCAGGGTGGCGACTACACCAGCGAAGTCTTCCCCAAGCTGCGCGAAGCCGGCTGGCAGGGTTACTGGATCGACGCCGCTTCGAGCCTGCGCATGCAGGACGACGCGGTGATCATCCTCGATCCGGTCAACCGCAAGGTCATCGATCAGCAACTGGACGCCGGTACCAAGAACTACGTGGGCGGCAACTGCACCGTGAGCCTGATGCTGATGGGCCTGGGTGGCCTGTTCGAAGCGGGCCTGGTGGAGTGGATGAGCGCCATGACCTATCAGGCGGCCTCCGGCGCCGGCGCGCAGAACATGCGCGAACTGATCAAGCAGATGGGCGCGACTCACGCCGCTGTCGCCGATCAACTGGCTGACCCGGCCAGCGCCATCCTCGACATCGATCGCCGTGTGGCCGAGGCCATGCGCAGCGACGCTTACCCGACCGAGAACTTTGGCGTGCCATTGGCCGGTAGCTTGATCCCGTGGATCGACAAGGAACTGCCTAACGGCCAGAGCCGTGAAGAGTGGAAGGCCCAGGCCGAAACCAACAAGATCCTGGGTCGCTTCAAGAACCCGATCCCGGTGGATGGCATCTGCGTGCGCATTGGCGCCATGCGTTGCCACAGTCAGGCGCTGACCATCAAGCTGAACAAAGACGTGCCGATCGCCGATATCGAAGGCCTGATCAGCCAGCACAATCCCTGGGTCAAGCTGGTGCCGAACAACCGCGATATCAGCATGCAGGAGCTGAGCCCGACCAAGGTCACCGGCACCCTGAATGTACCGGTGGGCCGTCTGCGCAAGCTGAACATGGGCAGCCAGTTCCTCGGCGCGTTCACCGTCGGCGACCAACTGCTGTGGGGCGCGGCTGAGCCGTTGCGTCGCATGTTGCGGATTTTGCTGGAGCGTTGATCGCTTGAGGCAATAACAGAAACCCGCGTTCTGGTGACAGGCGCGGGTTTTTTGTTGCCTTTGTGATCATTCCCACGCTCTGCGTGGGAATGCAGCTCTGGACGCTCTGCGTCTGCTTTAGAGGCGTGACGCGGAGCGTCACAGGAGGCATTCCCACGCAGAGCGTGGGAACGATCAGGGGGGCTGTAATTGCCTCACCCTCTACCACCCGGTAAAGTGCCGCTCCCCCGTAATGCCCGAGGCAACCCCATGACCCAGACCTTTGAAATCGCCGTGATCGGCGCCACCGGTACCGTGGGTGAAACCCTGGTGCAGATTCTCGAAGAACTGGAGTTCCCGGTTGGCACCTTGTACCTGCTGGCGGGCAGCAACTCGGCGGGGGCTTCGGTGCCGTTTCGGGGCAAGAACGTGCGGGTCAAAGAAGTCGACACGTTTGACTTCAGCAAGGTGCAGTTGGCGTTCTTCGCTGCAGGCCCGGCGGTGACCTTGAGCTTCGCCCCGCGTGCCACCGCCGCTGGTTGCGCGGTGATTGACTTGTCCGGCGCATTGCCCGCCGAGCAGGCGCCGCAAGTGGTACCGCAGGCCAACGCCCATGTGCTGAACGCGTTGAAAAAGCCTTTTCAACTCGGCAGCCCGAGCCCCTGTGCCACGTACCTCGCGGTGGTGCTGGCGCCCTTGCGCGGTGTGGTGGACATCCAGCGCGTGAGCGTCACCGCTAACCTGGCCATCTCTGCCCAGGGCCGCGAGGCCGTCAGCGAGTTGGCGCGCCAGACCGCTGAACTGTTGAACGTGCGTCCCTTGGAACCGGCGTTCTTTGATCGGCAAGTGGCGTTCAACCTGCTGGCGCAAGTCGGCACGCCGGATGCCCAAGGTCATACCGCCCTAGAGAAACGTCTCGTACACGAACTGCGTGCGGTGCTGGAAACACCTTTACTAAAGATTTCCGCCACCTGCGTTCAAGCCCCGGTGTTTTTCGGCGATAGCCTGGCTGTGTCGCTGCAACTGGCCGCGCCGGTCGACCTGGACGCGGTGAACCGTGCGCTCGACGCTGCACCGGGAATAGAGCGGGTCGAGGAGGGCGATTACCCCACGGCCGTAGGCGACGCCGTCGGCCAGGACGTGGTGTATGTAGGGCGAGTTCGCGCCGGTATCGACGACCCGGCGGAACTAAATCTTTGGCTGACGTCAGATAACGTACGCAAAGGCTCGGCCCTGAACGCCGTGGAGCTGGCGCAGTTGTTGATAAAAGGCCTTGTGTAAAAGATACTTGGCGGCAATTTGTAGATTGATTCTAACCAGGCGCTATGCTTGGTCCCAAGTGAAACACAAGCGCGTCGGTGACCTATCGGCTCGCCATGCCTAATGGCAGCGGTTACCAACCTTCTCGCAGGGCGGGAAGCGTTCAAACAAAGGATGAGGCTATGGTTCAAGTTCGCAAACTGGTGTTAGCAATAGCGGCCGCCTCGGCGCTGTCCTCCGGTATGGCGCAGGCGCTGCAACTTGGGGAGATGACCCTCAAGTCGAAGTTGAACCAGCCGCTGTCGGTGGAAATCGAATTGCGCGATGTGGGCGGCCTTACGGCGTCCGAGATCACCCCTAGCCTGGCGTCGGCCCAGGCCTTCGTGGATGCGGGTGTCGACCGCCAGGCGTTTCTCGATGACCTGACGTTCACCCCGGTGATCAACCCCGAGGGGCGCAGTGTGGTGCGCGTGACCTCCAGCAAGCCTCTGCCCGATTCCTATGTGCGCTTTCTCATGCAGGTGCAATGGCCCAATGGCCGTTTGATGCGTGACTACAGCGTACTGCTCGACCCGGCCAAGTTCGATCAGCCAGCGCCGACAGCGAGCGCGCCGGCCAGCACCGCGCCAGCCGCCAGCACGCCTGCCCAGCACACCACCACGTCCCGCGACACCTTGTGGGAAATTGCCGCAAAGAACCGCAATGGCGCCTCGGTCCAGCAAACGATGCTGGCCATCCAGGCGCTTAACCCGGATGCCTTTGTCGACGGCAATATCAACCGCCTGAAAACCGGCCAGGTCCTGCGCCTGCCAGATACCACGCAAAGTACAGCGCTGGCGCAGCCGCAAGCGATTGCCGAAGTGAGCGCGCAGAACGCCGCCTGGCGCCAGGGCCGCCGTGGCCCTCAGAGCCAAGTGGCCGGCAAGCCGCAGTTGGACGCGACCAAACGCACCCAGGCCGGCAATGCGCCGTCGAGTACCCAGGCCAAGGATAACCTGAGCCTGGTGTCGGCCGAAGCTGCCAAGAAAGGCGCGAAGGGCACCGTCGGTGACAGCCGCGCCCTGAGCGACAAGCTGGCAATGACCCAGGAAGAGCTCGACACCACGCGGCGCGACAACGAAGAACTGAAAAGCCGTGCCGCCGACTTGCAAAGCCAGTTGGACAAGCTGCAGAAGCTGATCCAGCTGAAGAATGACCAATTGGCTCGTTTGCAAGCGCAAACGGGCGAGCCACAGACAGCCGCGATGCCCGCGCAGTTGCCGGGTGAACCGGCAGCTGAGCCGGCGGCCCCCGTTGCAACACCAGCGCCAGTGCCTGAACCGGCCAAGCCGGCTGCTGCGCCGGCCAGCACCGAAGGCAAGTTCAACGACCTGCTGACCAACCCGATTGTGCTCGGCATCCTTGGCGGTGCGGCCCTGCTGGTGGTGTTGCTGCTTCTGCTGCTGTGGGCACGCCATCGCAATGCTCGCCGCGAAGAAGAGAAACATCTGCGTATGGCACGGGCGTTGGCCGAAGAGCCTGAGTTCGTTTCCAATATCGATCAAGACCTGCCGCCTGACAGCTTCGAGGGCCTTGAAGTGCCGCCGCCGAGCGTCAAGCTCGCCACCGCAACGCCGCCAGCATCTGCGCCCGCGCCGGCGCCGGTGGTTGAGACGGTAGTGGCACCGACGGTCGCCTCCGTGCTGGCGCCGTTGGCGGTTGCCGTGGCTCAGGAAAACGCCAGTGACGCCCTAGCCCAGGCCCAATCCCATATCGACCGTGGCCATCTGAACCAGGCGGCGGATGTGCTTGAACAAGCCATCAAGCGCGAGCCCAAGCGCAGCGACCTGCGTTTGAAGCTGATGGAAGTCTATGGGCTGCAGAACAACAAGGACGGGTTCGTCACCCAGGAGCGCCAGTTGGTGGCCAACGGTGAGAACCATGCCCAGGTCGAGCAGCTCAAGGCGCGTTTCCCGGCCATGGCCGTGTTGGCGGCGGGTGTCAGTGCCGCAGTGGCTGCCGCGGCCCTGGATGCGCAGTACGTCAAGGACCTGCTCGATGACAAGCCGACCCCGGCCCCGCAGGCAGACACCTTCGACACCGATTTCGACCTGAGTCTGGATGACCTAGAAGCCGCCTCGCCGGCCGAGATCGCGCAAGACCAGCAAACCTTTGAATCGCTGCTCAAACAACAGACTGAGCCCAAGGCCGATGCGCCGGACCTGTCGGACTTCGATCTGGACCTGCAACTGGACCCGCCGACGTCGCAATCCGATGACGACTTCCTGTCGGGCCTTGAAGGGCAGATCAAGGATATCCCGCCGGTTGAGCCGCCGACCCTGACGCCGGCCGCGCTGGACGAATTCGACCTGCCAGAAGACTTTGACCTCTCGCTGGCGGACGAGCCGAGCGCCCCGGCAGCCAAGCCCGATGCTTTTGCTTCGGAGCTGGACGACGTCAACGCTGAACTGGATCGTTTGTCACAGAGTCTGGAGCATCCGCCGATCGAGCCTTCCTTCACGGCTGAAGATGCCGCGCTGGGTGCTGAGGATGAGCCAGAGTTCGATTTCCTCTCTGGCACTGATGAAGTGGCCACCAAGCTCGACTTGGCCCAGGCCTACATCGACATGGGCGATGCGGACGGCGCGCGAGATATCCTGTCCGAAGTGTTGACCGAAGGCGACGAGGGTCAGCGTAGCGAAGCCAAGGAAATGCTCGGCAGAATCTAACGGCCGACGCAGAAAAATGTGGGAGCGGGCTTGTTGTGGCGAGGGAGCTTGCTCCCGCTGGGGTGCGTAGCGCCCCTGAAAAGCGGGCTCCAGCTGCGCTGTCGAACGGGAGCAAGCTCCCTCGCCACAAAAGCCCCAGATTAAAAGCCCCCTCTTATGCACCCTGACGCCCTATAATGCCCGCCTTTGCGCAACTCATCAGGCTCTCAGTTCTTGGCAAATATAGATAACGCGGCTGCCGAAATGGCGGCCGCAGGCTTTTACCGCATCGCCCTGGGCGTGGAATACAAAGGCTCGCGCTATCGCGGCTGGCAGCGTCAGGCCTCCGGGGTGCTGACGGTGCAGGAAACCCTGGAAAACGCCCTGTCCAAAGTCGCCAACTCGCCGGTGTCGCTGATGTGTGCCGGGCGCACCGATGCCGGCGTGCACGCGTGTGGCCAAGTGGTGCACTTCGACACCCAGGCCGAGCGGTCGATGAAGGCGTGGGTGATGGGGGCCAATATCAATTTGCCCCATGATGTCAGTGTCAGCTGGGCCAAGGTCATGCCCGCGCATTTTCACGCCCGTTTCAAGGCCATCGCCCGGCGTTACCGCTACGTGATCTACAACGATCAGATCCGCCCGGCGCACCTCAATGAAGAAATCACCTGGAACCACCGCCCGCTGGATGCCGAGCGTATGGCCGAAGCCGCGCAGCATCTGGTGGGGGTGCATGACTTCAGCGCCTTCCGTGCCGGGCAGTGCCAGGCCAAGTCGCCGATCAAGGAAGTCCACCACCTGCGGGTGACGCGCCACGGCAAGATGATCGTGCTGGATATCCGTGCCGGGGCCTTTCTGCATCATATGGTGCGCAATATCGCTGGGGTGCTGATGACCATCGGCACCGGTGAACGCCCGGTGGAGTGGGCCAAGGAAGTGCTGGAAAGCCGCATCCGCCGCACGGGCGGGGTCACGGCGCATCCGTTCGGCCTGTATCTGGTGGATGTGGAGTACCGCGACGAGTTCGAACTGCCGGAACGCTTTATCGGGCCGCACTTCCTCACCGGTTTCAGCGAACTTGGCGGCTGACGCCCGGAAAAGCTTTTGTTACCATCCGGGACTTTCTCGGACCAACCCTGAGGTTCCTACGACATGTCAGCCGTTCGCAGCAAGATTTGCGGGATTACCCGCATAGAAGACGCGCTGGCGGCAGTCGAAGCGGGGGCGGATGCCATTGGCCTGGTGTTTTATGCCAAGAGCCCACGGGCGGTAAATGTGCTGCAGGCGCGGGCGATTATCGCTGCGTTGCCGCCCTTCGTGACCACCGTGGGGTTGTTTGTCAACGCCAGCCGCTGCGAGCTCAACGAGACCCTGGATGCGGTGGCGCTGGATATGTTGCAGTTCCACGGCGACGAATCGCCAGAGGAATGCGAAAGCTATCAGCGCCCGTACATCAAGGCGTTGCGGGTCAAGGCCGGGGACGATATTGCCGCAGCCTGCGCCGCGTATGCCGGCGCTCGCGGGATTCTGCTGGACACCTACGTCGAAGGCGTACCCGGTGGTACGGGCGAGGCGTTCGACTGGTCGCTGATTCCCGAGGGGTTGAGCAAGCCGGTTATTCTCGCGGGTGGGCTCACCTCAGAGAACGTCCAGGCGGCCATCGAACAGGTTCGGCCGTATGCCGTCGACGTCAGCGGTGGGGTGGAGCAGGGCAAGGGGATCAAGGACCCGAGCAAGATTCGCGCGTTCATGCAGGCCGTGCGCAACAGCAGGGGTGGGATGTGACGGCTGGCAGTCTGCCGCCGTCCATAACTACCACTGTGTAAAACAGCCCGGCGCCGCCTGTGGGTGGCCCGGAAACGAAGTGGCAACCCTGCGCTGGCAGGTTGTCTGGAAGGCTGAGGATACGGGCGGGAAATGGCAGGTCCAACGTCTGACCCCGTCCCGCCTGTGTCATCGCCACATATGAATTTAGCTCAAGGGCATACGCGGGGCTGTGTTCAAGCCACCGGTACTGGAGAAAAGAAAGCATGAGCAACTGGTTAGTAGACAAACTGATCCCTTCGATCATGCGTTCCGAGGTGAAGAAAAGCTCGGTTCCTGAAGGTCTGTGGCACAAATGCCCATCCTGCGACGCGGTACTGTATCGCCCGGAGCTGGAAAAGACCCTGGACGTTTGCCCCAAGTGCAACCACCACATGCGTATTGGCGCCCGCGCCCGTATCGACATCTTCCTGGATGCCGACGGCCGTAATGAGCTAGGCGCCGACCTTGAGCCGGTTGACCGTCTCAAGTTCCGCGACAGCAAGAAGTACAAGGACCGTCTGGTCGGCGCGCAGAAGCAGACCGGCGAGAAAGACGCGCTGATTTCGGTCAGCGGCAAGCTGCTGGGCATGCCGGTGGTGGTTTCGGCCTTCGAATTCTCCTTCATGGGCGGTTCCATGGGTGCCATCGTCGGTGAGCGCTTTGTTCGCGCTGCCAACTATGCCCTGGAAAACCGTTGCCCGATGATCTGCTTCGCCGCCTCCGGTGGTGCGCGTATGCAGGAAGCCCTGATTTCCCTGATGCAAATGGCCAAGACCTCGGCGGTACTGGCGCGTCTGCGTGAAGAAGGCATTCCGTTCATCTCCGTATTGACCGACCCGGTCTACGGCGGCGTGTCCGCCAGCCTGGCAATGTTGGGCGATGTGATCGTTGGCGAGCCTAAAGCCCTGATCGGCTTTGCCGGCCCACGCGTGATCGAGCAGACCGTGCGGGAGAAACTGCCGGAAGGCTTCCAGCGCAGCGAGTTCCTGCTGGAGCACGGTGCAATCGACCTGATCATCCCGCGTGGCGAGTTGCGCCCGCGCCTGGGCAGCCTGCTGGCGCAAATGATGGGCCTGCCGACGCCTGTGTACGTCGCGCCTAAAGTCGAGCCGATCGTCGTGCCGCCGGTGCCTGCAAACCTATGACCCAACGTACCCTGGGCGAATGGCTCGCCTACCTTGAGCAGTTGCATCCGTCCGCCATCGACATGGGCCTGGAGCGCTCGCAACAGGTAGCGGCCCGCCTCGGGTTGGGTCAGCCGGCACCGCGTGTGATCACGGTGACCGGCACCAACGGCAAGGGCTCTACCTGTGCCTTTGTCGCCGCGCTGTTGCAGGCCCAGGGCCTCAAAGTCGGCGTGTACAGCTCGCCGCACCTGCTGCGCTACAACGAGCGGGTGCAGCTCAATGGCGTAGAAGCCACTGATGCCCAACTGTGCGAAGCCTTCGCGGCCCTGGAGGCCGGGCGTGGCGAGACTTCCCTGACCTATTTCGAAATGGGCACCCTGGCGGCGTTCTGGCTGTTCGAGCGTGCGCAGCTGGATGTGGTCGTGCTGGAAGTCGGCCTCGGCGGGCGCCTGGATACGGTCAACGTGGTGGATGCGGACCTGGCGCTGGTCACCAGCATCGGTGTTGATCACGCCGACTATCTAGGCAATACCCGCGAGTCTGTGGCCTATGAAAAGGCCGGGATCTTCCGCCAGAGCAGGCCCGCGCTCTGTGGCGACCTGGATCCGCCGCAACCTTTGCTGGACAAGGTGCGCGAGCTGGATTGCCCGTTCTACCTGCGAGGTCGTGAATTCAATCTCGACATCGGTGCGACCCACTGGCAATGGCGTGGGCGTGATGCCCGTGGCAAGGTGGTAGAGCTGCTCGATTTGCCGTTGCTGAACCTGCCGATGGAAAACGCCGCACTCGCGCTGCAAGCCTATTTGCTGCTGGATCTGCCGTGGGATGCCAAGCAGATCGGCGCAACCCTGCGAGCGACGAAGGTGGTGGGGCGCCTGGATCGCCGGGTGCTGGACTGGCAAGGCAAGCGCCTGAACCTGTTGCTGGATGTCGGGCATAACCCCCATGCGGCTCACTATCTGGCTCAGCGCCTGGCGCGCACACCACCGGCCGGCCGCCGCCTGGCGGTGTTCGGGTTGCTGGCCGACAAGGATCTTGATGGCGTAATAGCGCCGTTGTTTGGCAGCGTACAGTCTTGGGCCGTTGCGCCGCTGGATACGCCGCGCAGCCGTCCTGCGGTTGAGCTGGAAACTGCCTTGCAGAACCTTGGCGCGCCCGTGACGTCGTATGCAAGCATCACTGCCGCCCTTGAGGCGCAGTGTGCGCTGGCTGCGGCCGAAGACGAAATCCTGTTGTTCGGATCATTTTATTGTGTTGCCGAGGCGCTTGAATGGCTGGCCCGGCGCTCCACGGAGGAAGCTGCACATGGCATTACTGGATAGCGCATACAAGCAGCGAATGGTCGGGGCCCTGGTGCTGGTGGCGTTGGCGGTAATCTTTCTGCCGATGCTGTTTTCCCGCCAGGACGAACAGCGCCAGGTGGTGGTTGAAGCTCCCGCTGCGCCCCAGGCGCCGGTGGTGCCCCAGGTTCAAGTCGAACCGGTAGTTGTGCCTGAGCCTCAGGTGTTGCCGGAAGAACCTGTGCCCGTCGAGGAGGAGGTCGTCACCCAACAGGCACCTTCGCAGGCCCCTTCGATGCCGGTGCAGCCAAGTGTGCCGGTGGTCAAGCCGACGCCAGCCCCGGCTGTCGCCGCCAAACCGGCTGCACCGGCGCCAGCGCCCAAGCCTGTGGCGCCGCAGCCTGCTGCACCGGGTAAGCCGGATGTGGGTCAGAGCCGCATCGACCCTAATGGCTTGCCGATCAGTTGGTCGATCCAGCTCGCCAGCCTGGCCAATCGCGAAAGCGCCGATGCCTTGCAGAAAAAGCTGCGTGCCCAGGGATATAACGCCTATATCCGCAGTGCCGATGGCAAGAACCGTGTGTTCGTGGGGCCGCTGATCGAGCGTGCCGAGGCAGATCGCCTGCGCGATTTGCTGGGTCGTCAGCAGAACCTCAACGGGTTTGTGGTGCGTTTCCAGCCCGAGCGCGGCTGAACGGACAATATGCTCTAAATGTGGGAGCTGGCTTGCCTGCGATGGCGGTGGTTCAATCGACAACGATGTCGAATGTGCCGCCCTCATCGCAGGCAAGCCAGCTCCCACATTGATTTATGGTGGGCTTGAAATGGCGTTCACACCGCCCAATCTATTGATTTGCAAAGCAGCCGCAATCACCGCTTACCGATAGCCCGGCGCTCTGCTAAAATGCGCCGCCTTATCCGTACGTAGGCTGCACTGTGCCATTTACCTGGGTTGATTGGGCGATCGTTGCAATCGTCGCCATCTCCGCTTTGATCAGTCTGAGCCGCGGCTTCGTAAAAGAAGCACTGTCGTTGCTGACCTGGATCATTGCAGGAGTCGTAGCCTGGATGTTCGGTGGTTCACTGTCGGTCTACCTGGCCGGGTACATAGAGACACCTTCGGCTCGCGTCATCGCGGGCTGCGCCATCATGTTCATCGCCACGCTGTTGGTGGGGGCAATGGTCAATTATCTTATTGGCGAGTTGATACGTGTCACCGGCATCGAAGGGACCGATCGATTTCTCGGCATGGCCTTCGGGGCTGCGCGTGGCGCGCTGCTGGTGGTCGTGGCGGTCGGGCTGTTGAGCCTGGGGCCGGTACAGCAGGATTCGTGGTGGCAGGAGTCGGTACTCGTGCCAAAATTTCTATTGGTTGCAGACTGGTCCAAGAACCTCATTCTGGGGTGGAGCAGTCAGTGGCTGGCCAGCGGAATCAGCGTACCCGCTGATCTTCCGTTCAAGGAACACCTCTTACCGGCCAAAACGCCTCAGTAAGCTGTGTTCAGTCAAGATTCATTAAGTAGGGGTTGCGTCGCATGTGTGGCATCGTCGGTATCGTCGGTAAGTCGAACGTCAATCAGGCGCTGTATGACGCGCTAACCGTCCTCCAGCACCGCGGCCAGGACGCTGCCGGTATTGTGACCAGCCACGACGGCCGGTTATTCCTGCGCAAGGACAATGGCCTGGTGCGTGACGTGTTCCATCAGCGTCACATGCAGCGCCTCGTCGGGCACATGGGCATTGGCCATGTGCGCTACCCGACTGCCGGTAGCTCGACCTCGGCCGAAGCTCAACCTTTCTACGTCAACTCGCCTTACGGCATCACTTTGGCGCACAACGGTAACCTGACCAACGTTGAACAACTGGCCAAGGAGATCTACGAATCTGACCTGCGCCACGTCAACACCAGCTCCGATTCGGAAGTGTTGCTCAACGTGTTCGCCCACGAGCTGGCCCAGCGCGGCAAGCTGCAGCCGACCGAAGAAGACGTGTTCGCCGCCGTGATCGACGTGCACAACCGTTGCGTCGGTGGTTATGCGGTGGTGGCGATGATCACCGGTTACGGCATCGTCGGTTTCCGCGACCCCCACGGCATTCGTCCGATCGTATTCGGCCAGCGTCACACCGACGAAGGCGTCGAGTACATGATCGCCTCCGAAAGCGTGTCCCTGGACGTGCTGGGCTTCACCCTGATCCGCGACCTGGCGCCGGGCGAGGCTGTCTACATCACCGAAGACGGCAAGCTGCACACCCGCCAGTGCGCCGTAGCGCCGAAACTCACCCCGTGCATCTTCGAACACGTCTACCTGGCGCGTCCGGATTCGATCATCGACGGCGTCTCGGTCTACAAGGCGCGTCTGCGCATGGGCGAGAAGCTGGCCGAGAAGATCCTGCGCGAGCGTCCCGAGCACGATATCGATGTGGTCATCCCGATTCCGGACACCAGCCGCACCGCCGCGCTGGAGCTGGCCAACCATCTGGGCGTCAAATTCCGCGAAGGCTTCGTGAAGAACCGCTACATCGGTCGTACGTTCATCATGCCCGGCCAGGCTGCGCGCAAGAAGTCGGTACGCCAGAAGCTCAACGCCATCGAGCTTGAGTTCCGCGGCAAGAACGTGATGCTGGTGGATGACTCCATCGTGCGCGGCACCACTTGCAAGCAGATTATCCAGATGGCCCGCGAAGCCGGGGCGAAGAACGTGTACTTCTGTTCCGCTGCGCCTGCGGTGCGTTACCCGAACGTGTACGGTATCGACATGCCGAGCGCCCATGAGCTGATCGCGCATAACCGTTCGACCCAGGACGTGGCCGACCTGATCGGCGCCGACTGGCTGATCTACCAGGACCTGCCGGACCTGATCGAAGCGGTTGGCGGTGGCAAGATCAAGATCGAGCAGTTCGACTGCGCCGTGTTCGACGGCAAGTACGTCACCGGCGATGTCGACGAGGCCTACCTGAACAAGATCGAGCAAGCGCGCAACGACTCGTCGAAGATCAAGACCCAGGCGGTCAGCGCGATCATCGACCTGTATAACAACTGAGTAAACACCGGCCCTGAGGGGCCGGTTTTGTATCTTAAATAAAGCATTGAGTAAGGAGTCGCAGCATGAGTCAGGAATGGGATGCCGGTCGGTTGGACAGCGACCTCGATGGCGTAGCTTTCGATACCCTGGCTGTGCGCGCCGGCCAGCACCGTACCCCGGAAGGTGAGCACGGCGACCCGATGTTCTTCACCTCCAGCTACGTGTTCCGTACTGCCGCCGACGCCGCTGCGCGGTTTGCTGGCGAAGTGCCGGGCAACGTGTATTCGCGCTACACCAACCCGACCGTGCGTGCGTTTGAAGAGCGCATTGCGGCCCTGGAAGGTGCCGAGCAGGCCGTGGCGACTGCCACCGGCATGGCGGCCATCCTGGCGGTGGTGATGAGCCTGTGCAGCGCCGGCGACCATGTGCTGGTATCGCGCAGCGTGTTCGGCTCGACCATCAGCCTGTTCGAGAAGTACTTCAAGCGTTTCGGTATTGAAGTCGATTACGTGCCCCTGGCGGACCTGTCCGGTTGGGAGGCGGCCATCAAGGCCAATACCAAGCTGTTGTTCGTCGAATCGCCGTCCAACCCGCTCGCTGAGCTGGTGGACATCGCCGCGCTGTCCGAAGTCGCCCATGCCAAGGGCGCGATGCTGGTGGTGGACAACTGCTTCTGCACCCCGGCCTTGCAGCAACCGCTGAAGCTGGGTGCGGACATCGTGGTGCACTCGGCAACCAAGTTTATCGACGGCCAGGGCCGTTGCATGGGCGGCGTGGTGGCCGGTCGCAGCGAGCAGATGAAGGAAGTGGTGGGCTTCCTGCGCACCGCCGGCCCGACCCTCAGCCCGTTCAACGCCTGGATCTTCCTCAAAGGCCTGGAAACCCTCAGCCTGCGCATGAAAGCCCATTGTGCCAACGCCCAGGCCCTGGCCGAGTGGCTGGAGCAGCAGGACGGTATCGAGAAAGTGCATTACGCCGGCCTCAAGAGCCACCCGCAACACGCCTTGGCCCAGCGCCAGCAGCGTGGTTTCGGGGCGGTGGTGAGTTTTGAAGTGAAGGGCGGCAAAGACGGCGCCTGGCGCTTCATCGACGCGACGCGCTTGATCTCCATTACCGCCAACCTGGGTGACAGCAAGACCACCATCACCCACCCGAGCACCACCTCCCACGGGCGCCTGGCGCCGCAGGAGCGTGAAGCGGCCGGCATCCGGGACAGCCTGATTCGCATCGCGGTGGGCCTGGAAGATGTTGCTGACTTGCAGGCAGACCTGGCCCGCGGGCTGGCGGCCTTGTGATCGAGTGGTCCATGGAGGCTGCGGCGGCCAGTAACGGGCGCGTGGCGCTGGTGACGGGCGCGGCGCGGGGCATTGGCCTCGGGATTGCCGCGTGGCTGATCAGTGAAGGTTGGCAGGTGGTACTGACCGACCTGGACCGCGAGCGCGGTGCCAAGGTGTCCAAGGTGCTGGGCGACAATGCCTGGTTTATCACCATGGACGTGGCCGACGAGAAGCAAGTGGCCCAGGGTGTCGCCGAGGTGCTGGGGCAGTTCGGGCGCCTGGATGCGTTGGTGTGCAATGCGGCGGTGGCCGACCCGCGCAATATCACCCTGGAAAGCCTCGATCTGACGTATTGGAATCGGGTGCTGGCGGTCAACCTCAGCGGGCCGATGCTGTTGGCCAAGCACTGCGCGCCTTACCTGCGTGCCCACGGCGGCGCTATCGTCAACCTGGCCTCGACCCGGGCGCGTCAATCCGAGCCGGACACCGAAGCCTATGCGGCCAGCAAAGGTGGGCTGTTGGCCCTGACCCACGCGTTGGCCATGAGCCTGGGTCCCGAAGTGCGGGTCAATGCGGTCAGCCCTGGCTGGATCGACGCACGTGACCCGGCTGCGCGGCGTGCAGAGCCGCTCACCGACGCCGATCATGCCCAGCATCCGGCGGGCAGGGTGGGGACGGTGGAGGACGTGGCGGCGATGGTGGCCTGGTTGTTGTCACGCCAGGCCGGGTTCGTCACCGGGCAAGAGTTCGTGGTGGACGGCGGCATGAGCAAGAAGATGATTTACAGCGAGTAGGGCGGGTAGCCGCCTTGAAGTTATTTTGTCTTTTTCAGAAAAACTTCAAGCAGGCTATTGACTTAGGTCCGCTACCTGCGTAAATTTCGCGGCCTCAACGAAGCAAAGGGTGATTAGCTCAGCTGGGAGAGCATCTGCCTTACAAGCAGAGGGTCGGCGGTTCGATCCCGTCATCACCCACCACTTCTTGAGAGTTTTGCCCCTAGGGCAAGACGCAACGTTAAAGGTTGCACCGACGCGCAGCGGTAGTTCAGTCGGTTAGAATACCGGCCTGTCACGCCGGGGGTCGCGGGTTCGAGTCCCGTCCGCTGCGCCATATTTTCCAGGTTCGATCTGTCGGGCTTGAGATTGAACAGCCAAGGCTGATCGATCAGATGTTTAAAGGTGGTTGAGGGTTCATGCTCAATCAGCCAAGCGATACGCAGCGGTAGTTCAGTCGGTTAGAATACCGGCCTGTCACGCCGGGGGTCGCGGGTTCGAGTCCCGTCCGCTGCGCCATATCTGCCTCAAGGCCCACTGAACGCCTTGAAGCACAAGGAAAGCCACTGGCTCACCTTGATCCGATAGCAAAGACCCTGGTCGAAAGACCGGGGTTTTTTGTGTCTGGGGTTTGGAAAAAACCTCATCTTCTTCGCTACCACCAGCGCTCATTATCGGCAAACGGCCGACAGATCATTTCGATTCTGTCGGCCGTTTTTGCGTTCTTGTGTCAAAAAATTTCAATGTGGTTATTTGCCGCAGGCGCAGAAACCTTTAAAGTTAACCCTTCGGTCAACTTTGCACTGTCATCATGGCCTTTTGATTCGTCGAGAAAGGCTTCTGCAAGTCTCCAGATTCGGTGTACTTAACCATAAGGGCGGATTTATAACCGCTCAGAGGATGATCCATGTCCAACCGTGAAATAACCCGGCGCTCGTTCCTTCAGGGCGGGCTGGTGGCGGGTGTGAGTGTCACGCTCACGCCGCTCAGCACCCAGGCGCTGGCTGCCTTGATGGAAAACAGCGTGACCGTGCCGTCTGAAAAGTGGCTCGGCCATAACGGCAAGGCGCGCCAGCGTAACGATGCCTTGTCGAAAGTCTGCGGCAGCAAGGTGTTTGCCCGCGACATCCGTTCCAAGGACATGCCTGGCTGGCCCCAGCAGCAAGGTCACGCCATGTTGCTCAAAACCATCAAGGCCGACCACATCTACGCGGGCTACGACCTGTCGTGGCTTGGCGCCGAGTTGCAGCCGGACCGCATTGTCACCGCTGCCGACCTGGACAAAGACGGTATCGTCTTCCCGGAAGAACATGCGCCGGATCCGTTGTTGCCCGAGGGCAAAGTGCCGATGTTCATCGGTCACCCGGTGGCGATCCTGATCTGGAACGACTTCGAGCGTTTCCGTCAGGCCAAGAACAAGCTCAAGTTCAATGACAAGGCGATTCGTTACGGTGCCAAAGTGCCGTATTACGAAGGTGACCCCTACGGTAGCTTCCGCTACGTGCGCGTGGGTGGCCCGACCTCGGCCGACGAAGACGAATTCGCCAGCCTCAAGGATTCGATCCTGTTCCCGATGCTGAAAAACCGTCGCCCGGTGTGGAATTCCCAGCCAAACCTGCACGGCAACCTGACCGAGCGCGGGCTGTTCTACGCCGAGCGCATGAAGAGCCAGATCAACACGCCACCGGACAACTGGCTGGTGTTTGACGAGCGCTACAAAACCCCATCGATCGAACCGGCCGCCATGGAGCCGGACAACGGCAACGGTTGGTACGATCCGGCGACCAAGACCCTACACTTTGTGGTGGCCACCCAGTGCCCATTGGAAGTGGCGACCGAGACCGCCAAGATGATCTCGCCGTCGCGCTTCGGCCTGGCCCACCTGAACACGCATCCGGGTTATACCGTGGGTTACGGTTCCAAAGACCACAACATTTTCGTCTACTACGCCGCCCTCGCTGCGTTGTATGGCGCCGGTGTACCGGTGCGTCTGGCCAATGATCGTTACGAGCAATTCCAGAGCGGCATCAAGCGTCACCCGTTCGATATCCGCTATCAGTTGGCGGTCGACAAGAACGACCACAGCTTCAAAATCTTCCTCGCCGACATGAGCGTCGACGGCGGTGGCCGGATCAACTACAGCCCGTCGGTGGCTGCGGTCGGCGCCACGGCGGCGCAGTCGATCTACTACATGCCGCAGAACGACCTGCAAGTCACCGCGTACCATTCCCGTGGCGTTGAAGCCGGTTCGATGCGGGGCTACGGCACCCTGCAAAGCATGGCGGCGACCGAAATGATGGTCGACGAAATCGCCGGTCGCCTCGGTGTGGATGCCATTGAATTGCGGCGCAAGAACGCACTGCGTTCGGGCATGAAGAACACCCAGGGAGCGATCCCTGCCGGTGCGTTGCGGCTGCACGAAATTCTCGACAAGGCCGCTGCGCACGACGTATGGAAAAACCGCGACGCGATCAAGCAACAGCGCGAAGCCGCAGACCCGGATAACTGGTATGGCGTCGGTTTTGCCATCTGCCAGAAAGACTTCGGCACCGGTTCCGAAGCGCCGATGGCCAGTGTTGAATTCAGCGCTGACGGCCGCATCAGCCTGCGCCACATCGGGATCGAAATCGGCACCGGCATGTCCACTTCGCAATCGCTGGTGGTCGCCGACTTCCTTGGCAGCCCGGCCCACGAAGTGAAGACCGGCGAAACACAATGGCAGGAAATGCAACTGGTCACCGGCGGCAACCCCTACACCATGAGCCAGGCCGAGCAGGACAACCTGCTGCGCAACCCGCGTTGGGTGGGCAAGCTCGCGTCGGCGTCGTCCGCGACCAACTCGGCGTACTACTTCAGCCACGCCACCCGTGAAGCGGCGCGTGTGCTGTTCAACCACGGCCTGTGGCCAGCGGCGCTGGAGATCTGGCGCCAGGGCCCGTTCGGCGGCCAGGCCAACCCCTATGTGGTGCGCCGCGAAGACGCACATTGGGTGGACGGCAAGCTCACTGCCAACGGCATGCAGCCATTGAGCTTTGAAGAACTGGCCAAGCGCGCTCATGAGCGCGGCCTGGTCACCGCTGCCACGGTCCACGGGTTCAACCGCTGGAGCTGGGCCGAGGCTGAGTACAGCATCGACGGTGTGCGCGAGCGCCTGCCGCTCGACGGTCTGGCGGTGAAATACGGCGATGGCGCACCGAAAGCCAAGCAGGCGCTGATGAGCACTGCCGGTTTCCACCTGCTCGATCGCCAGAACGTCAGCTATCCCGCCACCCAGTTGAATAACGCTGCGGTGACGTACTACAGCCCCGTCGCCACGTTGGTCGAGTTGAAGGTCAACAAGGGTTCGGCGCAGGTCGAAGTGCTCAATCACCATTCATGGGTCGAGTGCGGGCGTGTGCTGGTTGAAGAGTTGGTCAAAGGCCAGCTCGAAGGTGGAGTGGCCATGGGTATCGGTCACGCGTTGATGGAGGAAATGCCGTTGTACGAAGGCGGGCCGGGGGAGGGCGACTGGAACTTCAACCGCTACCGTCTGCCGATGGCGCGTCACGTTGCCGTATGGAAACAGACCTCGGAGATTCTGCCGGCGCTGTCGCCAAGCGACCCGTCCAAAGGTATCGCTGAAGTGGTGATGATCCCGATTGTCGGGGCCATTGGTAATGCGGTGGCACACGCCATCGGTAAACGTGTTCGCGACCTGCCAATCACGGCTGCACGCATCAAGGAGGCCCTCAATGGCTAACCGTCCGCTTCAACTGACCCTCAATGGTCAACCCGTCGGCCCGGTGGACATCCCTGATGACCTGCCGATGATCGACTACCTGCACGAATACAAAAACCTCACGGGCTCGCGGCTGGGCTGTGGCCAAGGCATTTGCCACGCCTGTGTGGTGATCGTCGACAACCCGGACGGCACCAGCGAAGAAGTGCGCACCTGCATCACCGGCGCGCATTACTTTGAAGGCAAGCAAGTGCGCACTATCGAAGGCCACGCCAAGCGCGATGAGTCGGGCCAGGTCACTGAGCTCAACCCGATCCAGCAGCGCTTCGTGGATGAGTTCGCCTTTCAGTGCAGCTATTGCGCGCCGGGCTTCGTCAATGCGGCGACCGTGTTAGTGGAGAAACTGCAACGCCAGCCGACCGTGTACAGCAAGCTGGAACAAATCATCGAGGACAGCCTCGGTCATCACGTCTGCCGTTGTACCGGGTACGTGCGTTATTACAACGCCACCCGCAACGTGCTGACCGATCTCGGCCTGGTCAAGGAGGGTTAAGCATGAAGCTTTTTCTGACCCGCTTGGCCTTGGCGGCCGGCCTGGCCGCGCCGGTATTGTTTGCCCACGCTGATGATCAAGCCAAGCGCGGCGAATACCTCGCCCGCGCCGCTGACTGCATGGCCTGCCACACTGCACCGGGCGGTGCGCCGTTTGCCGGCGGCCTGCCGATTGTCTCGCCGTTTGGCACCATCTATGGCACCAATATCACGCCAAGCAAAGAACACGGCATCGGCTTGTACAGCGATGACGAGTTCTTCGCTGCGTTGACCGAAGGCAAGCGTCGCGACGGTGCGTACTTGTATCCGGCGATGCCCTACACCTCGTACCACCTGATGCCGCGTGAAGACTCGGACGCCATTCATGCGTACCTCAAAACCATCGAGCCGATCGAGCGCGCAGCGCCGGTCACGAGCCTGAGCTTTCCCTTCAACGTGCGCCTGGGCTTGATGGGCTGGAACGTGTTGTACGGCAAAGCGCTGAAACTGGAACCGGCCGAAGGCAAGAGCGAAGCCTGGAAGCGCGGCCAGTACATGGTCGAAGTGCTCGGCCACTGCGGCGAATGCCACACGCCACGTGGCCTGCCCGGTGCGATGGAGCTGGACAAGCGCCTGACCGGCGGCATCCTCAATGGCTATCTGGCGCCCAGCCTGCTCGCCACGGACCTGGCCGCACGCGGCTGGAATGAGCAGGACCTGGCCACGTTCCTCAAGCACGGCATGAGCGCACAAGGGACGATGTTCAACGAGATGTTCCCGGTGTTCCACAACAGCACCCAGGGCCTGAGCGATGCGGACCTGGCCGCGATGGCGACCTTCCTGCTCGGCGATAAACCGCCGGCAGCCAAGGCGTTGGTCGAAGTGCCGGTGGACAAGCTCGGCCCGAGCGCTCAGCGCGGCCGCCAGGAATACCTGAACGTCTGTGCCGGTTGCCATGCCGCCGGTGGTGAAGGCAAGCCGCACATCGCGGTGGCGATGCGCGGCAACACCACGCTGCGTCTGGAAGACCCGCGCAACCTGGTGCGGGTGATCGAGGACGGGATCGGTGAGCAGAAGTTCTCCGGGTTCGAGCACATGCAACCGATGCCGGGCTTCGCTGGAAAACTTAGCCCGGCGCAACTCACCGATCTGATCAATTACCTGCGCCAAGGCTGGGGCGGGCAATCGGCGGAGCTGGCGGTGAGCGATGTGCAGAAGTTGCAGGCTGAGGCGCCGTCCATCGAGCACAAGGCGCACTGACATGCAGCATCTGGACCTGCAGGTGATACGACGGGCGCTGGAGTGGTCGGTGGCCGGGCAACGCATCTGGCTCTGTACGGTACTGGCCACCTACGGCTCGGCGCCGCGTGCGCCGGGTTCGTTGCTGGCAGTGAACGCCGCAGGGCAGTGGATTGGGTCGTTGTCGGGTGGTTGCGTCGAGGAAGACTTTCTCGAACGCGTCGCTGACGGTGCGTTTCTCGATGCGGTCAACGTGGTGCGCTACGGCGCAGGGGACGATCCGCGCTCGCGGGTCAGCCTGCCCTGCGGCGGCATTCTCGAAGTATTGGTTGAGAAGTTCGAGCCTGACTGCGAGGTGCAGGCGCACCTGCGTGAAGTGGAGTCGGCGCTGCTCGGGCAGCGGCGCTTGATTCGCCAGGTCGACCTGGCCAGCGGGGCGCGCCGCCTGGTCGCTGATTGTGAGCAGGGCGCGCGCATCGAGCGTGACAGTGAGCGGGTGCGCCTCCGCGTCGGTGCGGCTCAGCGTCTATTGCTGGCCGGGTACTCCAGCGTGGCGCAGGCGTGTGCCGAGTTTGCAGTCGGCCTCGGGTTCGAAGTGATTCTCTGCGACCCACGCGATGAAGTGCTCGAAGGCGTGGTGCTCAATGGCGTGGAGATTCGTCGCCAGTTGCCGTCGGTGTTTATTGCCGATGGCGGCTGTCACCGTGATACGGCGGTGGTTGCGCTGACGCATGAC
The DNA here is from genome assembly GCF_041410225.1 of Pseudomonas sp. KT_2_4. Classification (NCBI taxonomy): domain Bacteria; kingdom Pseudomonadati; phylum Pseudomonadota; class Gammaproteobacteria; order Pseudomonadales; family Pseudomonadaceae; genus Pseudomonas; species Pseudomonas sp. KT_2_4. The sequence continues at coordinate 1,753,065 of NZ_CP166962.1, read as the reverse complement.
CCGCGTATCGACGATCTGGCGATGATGGAAGCGGTGCGTACCGACGCGTTCTACATTGGCGTGATGGGGTCGTTGCAGACCTCGCAGAAGCGCTTTGAGCGACTGCGCCGCATCGGTGGGTTGGGGGAGCCTGAACTGGCGCGGATACACGCGCCCATCGGGCTTAACCTGGGGAGCAGGACGCCGTCGGAAATTGCGTTGGCGGTATTGGCGGATATCGTGCGGATTCGCAGCGGGATTGCTCGCGACCGGCTCTGAAGCGCAGCCCTGTAGGAGCGAGCAAGCTCGCTCCTACAGTGTTTACATCCCGAATTTATCTCGCAACCCGTAGTACCAAGCCCCCAGCGCCGCAAACGGCGTGCGCAACATTTGCCCACCCGGGAACGGGTAATGCGGCAAACCCGCAAACGCATCAAAACGCTCTGCCTGACCCCGCAAGGCCTCTGCCAGTACTTTGCCTGCCAGGTGCGTGTACGTCACGCCATGGCCGCTACAGCCCTGGGAGTAATAGATGTTGTCACCCAGGCGACCGACCTGCGGCAAACGCGACAGGGTCAGCAGGAAATTGCCAGTCCAGGCGTAGTCGATCTTCACGTTCTTCAGTTGCGGAAATGCCTTGAGCATTTTCGGCCGTATAATCGCTTCGATATTCGCCGGGTCCCGCGCGCCATACACCACGCCGCCGCCGAAGATCAGGCGCTTGTCGCTGGTGAGGCGGTAGTAGTCGAGCAGGTAGTTGCAGTCCTCGACACAGTAATCTTGTGGCAATAAAGTCTTGGCTACTTCATCGCCCAGTGGCGCCGTGGTGATCACTTGGGTGCCACACGGCATCGACTTGGCCGCCAGCTCCGGGACCAGATTGCCCAGGTAAGCGTTCCCCGCGACGATAATGAATTTGGCCCTGACCTTGCCTTCGGCGGTATGCACCACCGGATTAGCGCCGCGCTCGATGCGCACCGCTGCCGATTGCTCATAGATCGTGCCGCCCAGGGATTCCACGGCCGCGGCTTCACCGAGCGCCAGGTTGAGCGGGTGGATATGACCGCCGCTCATGTCCAGCAGGCCGCCCACATAGTTGTCACAGGCCACCACTTCGCGGATGCGGTGCTCGTCCAACAACTCCAGTTGCGTATGGCCGTAGCGCTCCCACAGGCGCTTCTGCGACTCCAAGTGGCCCATGTGCTTGCTATTGAGGGCGGCGAACACGCCGCCGTCCTTCAAGTCGCACTGGATCTGATACTTGGCCACGCGCTCACGGATGATCCTGCCGCCTTCAAACGCCATCTGCCCCAACAACTGCGCCTGCTGAGGCCCGACACTGCGCTCGATCACATCGATATCGCGGCTGTAACTGTTGACGATCTGCCCACCGTTGCGGCCCGAAGCACCAAAACCGACCTTGGCGGCTTCCAGCACCGTGACGCGAAAGCCCTTCTCCAGCAAAAACAGCGCACTGGAAAGCCCGGTATAGCCAGCCCCGATCACGCACACGTCGGTCTCGACTTCACCTTGCAGCACAGGACGGGGCGGGACTTCATTCGCAGAAGCGGCGTAATACGACTGGGGGTAGGGGGTGTTCGCCATTCTGGAACCTCTGTTTTATATTTTTTACGAGTGCGCCGATCCTACCTGAGTTGAAAATTGCCTGCCAGCCACCCGGAAATCACGGGTGTACCCGACGCAAATAAAAAATTCGCATATTCATAGGGTTAGCTGCAAAAAAGATGTTGACACCCCTCCGGAATTCCGTAGAATGCCGCCTCACAGCAGGCACGTAGCTCAGTTGGTTAGAGCACCACCTTGACATGGTGGGGGTCGTTGGTTCGAGTCCAATCGCGCCTACCAAACAAAATCCGCTCTGCTGGGCGGTCTGGAAGGGCTCACCGAAAGGTGGGCCCTTTTTTGTTGCCTGAAATTTGGGCAAAGGAAAGTCAAGACGCCGGGCGGCGTCCTTTCAGGGCTTGTATGTCCAATCAGGCGAAAAGCGTCGCCACCGCCAGCAGGCAAATTACCTGGGCGAACAGCTGGCAGCGTATTTCGCCAAGCGTGGTCGCCATATTACTCATTTGTCCGGCATACATAGCGGGAACCCTCATTGTCGGCGTGACACCGTGAATGAACTGCAAGCACACACAGCTGCACCGTGGAGTATAGGTGCAGATCAGGAATTTTCCCTGCCGACGCCATAGCGAGTTCATCCTCACGTCTTTTCCAAAAAAACTGCGCTGAATCTCTCCATGGTGCCGTACCCCCGATGCCATCCCCCCACAAAAATTATTGGTTTGCAGCAACAATTTTTCTTGTTGGACACCCCCGTCCCCAGGCAGCAAAGTTGCCGCCACTGACGCTCGACCTTCCAGGTCAACAATAAAAAACCGAGCCGATTGCACGCCATTTTCATGCTGTGAGCCCTTTGCCCACATCCTGCTGTAATGGCGCCGCAGCGCGCACTAAAGGACCTCTTCGCCATGCAAACTGTTGTGAACTTATGGCCGTTGATCGGCGTACTTGTCATCGTGGTCGGCTTTGTATTGCGCTTCAATCCGCTGTTGGTGGTCACCGCGGCCGCCATCGCCACCGGGCTTGCCGCCCAGTTCCCGCTGGAAAAAATTCTCGCCACCATGGGCGATGGCTTCCTTCAGACCCGTGCCTTGCAACTGATTCTGTTATTGCCGCTGGCGGTGATTGGCCTGCTGGAACGCCATGGCCTGCGCCTGCATGCGCAGAACTGGATTGCACGCTTCGAACGCGCCACGGTCGGGCGTTTGTTGATCATCTATCTGTTTGTGCGTGAGTCCACGGCGGCCATGGGGTTGACGAGCCTGGGTGGGCATCCGCAGATGGTGCGGCCGCTGCTGGCGCCGATGGCCGAGGGCGCCGCAGAAAAACGTTATGGCAAGCTGCCTGACAAGCTACGCCACAAGGTACTGGCCATGTGCGCTGCCACCGACAACGTCGGGTTGTTCTTTGGTGAGGACATCTTCGTGGCCTTTGGTGCGATTGCGTTGATGCACACCTTCCTGCTCGGCTCGGGGATTGATGTGGAGCCGCTGCACATTGCGGTGTGGGGCATCCCGACGGCGATCTGTGCCTTCATCATCCACGCTGTCCGGCTGCATCGTTTCGACCGGCGCTTGACCCGCGAAATGAGCTCGGCCACCGCCCCAGTGGAGGCTGCTCAATGATTATTTCCATTCAATACCTGTACTGGCTGGCGGGTGTGCTGTTGCTGATCACCGCCGGCATGATCCTGCTCGACCGTTCCCACCCCAAGCGCTGGTCCAGTGCGCTGTTCTGGTTGTTGTTCGCCGTACCGTTCCTTATAGGCGAGCGGCTGCCCTCGGTGGTCATCGGAGTGGGTGTGGTGGTGATGGCATTGATTGCGGGCTTGGGCGGCGTTGGTCGTGGCCAGCATGCCCAATTGCACGACAAGGCGTCTCGCGCCAGTGCCGGGCGCCTGGGCCACAAATTGTTCATCCCGGCGTTGGCGATTCCGCTGACCACGGTGATTGGCTCAGTGTTGCTCAAACACACCGAAATCGGTGGTGTACCGCTGCTGGACCCGAAGAACACCACCTTCGTCTCCCTGGGCATCGGTTGCCTGATTGCCCTTGGCCTGGCCTGCTGGCTGACCCGGGATACGCCGGTACAAGCGTTACGCGAATCCCGTCGCCTGACCGAAGCCCTGGGCTGGGCCATGGTGCTTCCGCAAATGCTGGCGATGCTCGGGCTGTTGTTCAATGAGGCCGGGGTGGGCACGGCGGTCGCTCATGTCACCACCACCTACATCAACCTGGACTACAAGTTGGTGGCGGTGATGGTCTATGTGCTGGGCATGGCCTTGTTTACCGTGATCATGGGCAATGGTTTTGCGGCCTTTCCGGTGATGACCGGTGGCGTCGGCGTGCCGGTGCTGGTGGGGATTTACGGTGGCAACCCTGCGGTGATGGCGGCCATTGGTATGTTCTCGGGCTATTGCGGTACGTTGATGACGCCCATGGCGGCCAACTTCAATATCGTACCGGCGGCGCTACTGGAACTGCCGGACAAAAATGCGGTGATCAAGGCCCAGATACCCACGGCGCTGATGATGCTGGTGGTCAATATCGTGCTGCTTTACCTGTTGATGTGAGGTCATTGTGCAAAACGTATTGCTGACGGGCTTCGAGCCCTTTGATAAGGCGGCGGTAAACCCTTCTTGGGAGGCCGTGCGCCAGTTGGACGGTGTGCCGTTGAGCGAGGGCGTGAAGATAGTTGCGCGTTGCTTGCCCTGCGCATTTGCCACCGCCGCCGAGACCTTGCTGCAGTTGATCAACGAACTGCAGCCGGCAATGGTCATCGCCACGGGCCTGGGGCCTGGGCGCAGTGATATTTCCATCGAGCGCGTTGCGATCAACGTTAACGATGCGCGTATTCCCGACAATCTGGGCGTTCAGCCAATTGATACCTCAGTGGTGGAGGGCGGCCCGGCGGCGTACTTCTCGACGTTGCCGATCAAGGGCATGGTCAAGGCGGTGCGTGAGGCGGGTATTGCGGCCTCGGTATCGCAGACGGCGGGGACGTTTGTGTGCAACCAGGTGTTTTATCGTTTGCAGCACGCCTTGGTGGGGACTGGGGTGCGCAGTGGGTTTATTCACGTTCCCGGCTTGCCCGGATCGAGCGAGCCGTCGATGGTGCTATCGACAACCGTGGAAGGGCTGCGGGTTGCGGCGCTGGCAGCCTGGCAAACCCAGGCGGATGTCGTCCTTGCCGGTGGCCAGATCAGCTGACAGCTGTACGCTGTGTTGCAATTTCAACTACAGTTCCAGCACACCCTTGCCTCGGAAAGTCGCCATGTTAAAGCGTACGAAACTTGTATCGGCTGCGTTGTCGCTTGCACTGTCCGTCACCAGTGGCCTTGCCCTTGCAGATCCAGGTAATGGCAAAGGCCAAGGCAATAACAAGGGTGATGCCTATGGTGGGCAGGACAACGGCAAAGGTCACGGTAATAACAAAGGTAATGCCCAGGGCGGGCCGGGTAAGGCCAAAGACAAGGGCGGCCAATCCAGAAATGACTTCAGCGTTGATCGCGGTCTTGTACTGAACGTGCTGGGCGGTCACCGCGATTATTGGCGCCCAGGGCCAGCCTTACCGCCTGGCATTCAGAAAAACCTGGCACGCGGCAAGCCCCTGCCGCCTGGTATCGCCAAGAAGCTGGACGGCCGCTTGCTGGGGCAGTTGCCTCGTTATGATGGTTACGAATGGCAGCAAGCGGGAACCGACTTGATATTGGTGGCCATTGCGACCGGTATCATCTACGAAGTTCTGAACGGTGCGTTTGATTGAGGTGCAGCGCCCTCAGGCTTCACGGCCGGGGAAAAACAACTCAAAACAGGTCACGCCATCTTCACTGCTTACACGGTACCGCCCGTTATGCAGCTGCATGATGGTCGCCACGATCGAGAGTCCCAGGCCGTTGGACTGGGATGACCGCTCGCGGGATTCATCGACCCGGTAGAACCGTTCGAACAGCCGCGGCAGGTGCTCAGCCGGGATCGTCTGGCCTTGGTTGCTGACTTTCAGGTTGATGCCCGCGCCATCCGGCACTGCCTGGATACTCAGCTCCGAGCCCGGCGCGCCATACTTGATGGCGTTGGCACACAGGTTGGCCAAGGCACGGCGCAGCAGCATTGGTTCAGCCCAGATCACCCCTTCGCCCAAGGCCGTGATGTGCATGTCCACATCACCGGCCAGCCCCTCGAAGTAATCCGCGATGCGTTCCACTTCATCCGCCGCGTCCAGCGCCTGGCGTTGGCGCAGTGCGCTGGCGGGGTCGGTGCGGGCCAGGAACAGCATGTTGTCGAGCATTCGCGCCAGGCGTTCCAGCTCTTCGACATTGGAGGCCAGCAGTTGCTGGTAGCTCTCGATGCTGCGCTGCTGCTGCAGGGCCACCTGGGTTTCGCCGAGCAGGTTGTTGATCGGGGTGCGCAGTTCGTGGGCCATATCGGTGGACACTTGGCCCAGTTGTACAAAGCCTTTGGCCAGGCGCTCAAGCATGGTGTTGAACGAGTCGATCATGGGCAGCAATTCTTTCGGCGCGCCTTGGCTGTCGAGGCGTTCGGCCAGGTTGCTGACGCCGATCCCTTGGGCATGCCGGGCCAGGCGGCGCAACGGCAGCAAGCCGCGATGAACCAGCAGGTAACCCACCAGCGCCAGGATGATCGCGGCGATACTCGCCTGGATGTAGACGCTGAGTCGATAACTGGCGAGCACGGCGGTGCGCTCGGTCATCAGGCGGCCGCTGGTGATTTGCAAGCTGCCCAGGTCGCCGGAGTCGATGTCCACGGCCACCAGCGAGAAGGGAATGCCGTTCAGGCCTGGCAAATGTTGCACGTCGCTCAATATGAGCCGGTGATCCTTGGGCAGCGGCTGGATCGACGGCAACTCAATATTTCCCGGGTTTACCAGCAGCAGCGGCTGCTGGCCGGGTGCGGCGATACTCAGCACCGATTCGCGGTTGCCCAACATGTTCTGGAACAGCTCTGGCTTGGTCTTGATCAAGTCCAAGGTATTGCTGTCGTTAAGCAGGTTGCGCAACTGATCCACTCGCGATATCAGCGCGGCGTCATCGCGGCGGATCAGTTCGCGCTCCAGCTCCCGGTACAGCGCCACGCCCAGGGTTGCCAGCAGGGCGAAGGCGAGCAGGGCGAAGATCAATGCCAGGCGCAGGGTCAGGGAGTAAGGGTGCTGGCGGCTCATGGCTGGGTATCGAAGCGGTAGCCAATGCCCCGCACGCTGTGGATCAGCTTGAGCTGGAACGGGTCGTCGATTTTCAGGCGCAGGCGGCGCACGGCGACATCCACCACATTAGTGTCGCTGTCGAAGTTCATGTCCCATACCCGCGAAGCAATCAGCGAGCGGGACAGCACTTGGTCCTGGTGCGTGGCAAACAGGTGCAGAAGGGCGAACTCTTTGTTGGTCAGGGTAATGCGCGTGCCGGCGCGGGTGACCCGACGTTTGAGTACGTCAATGTGCAGGTCGGCGATGTGCAGTTGCTCTTCATCCCGGCTCGGGCCACGACGGTTGAGGGTACGCAGGCGCGCCACCAGTTCGGCGAACGAAAAGGGCTTGATCAGGTAGTCATCGGCACCCAGTTCAAGGCCTTTGATGCGGTCGGCGATGTCATCGCGGGCGGTGAGGAACAGCACCGGCGTATCGGCCTCTTTGCGCAGGCGACGCAGCACTTCCCAGCCATCCATTTTCGGCATCATCACGTCGAGTACGATCACGTCGAAGGGCGTTTCAAGGGCCTGGTGCAAACCGTCCACGCCATCGCGGGCCAGGCTCACACAATGCCCCAGTTCCTGCAGGCCATTGAGCAGATAATTGCCGGCCTTGGGTTCGTCTTCGACTACAAGGATGTTCATGGGAAGTGCTCTGCTTCAATAAGTTGCGCCAGTGTAGCCCGATCAATTGTCATTGGCGCAACCGGTGCCCTGGACTTGGTAATCCAGCACATGTTCGCGGTCTTGGTGGTCCAGGTAGCGCAGTTGCGCCGGCACAACCCCGCATTGGCCGTAGGTGTCGGTGCTCGACAGCACCTTGGCGACATCCAGGTGCACGAAGAAGCCGGTCTTGTCATGGATCACGTTGGCGGCAGGGGCGGCGTCGGCAGCGAATACCGAGCCAGTGACGAGCAAAGCGGCGAAGCCCAGGGCAATCAGTTTCATGGTGGTGTCTCACGTTCCGGGTGGGTAGTGAGCTCACGGTAACCAGGCGACCCCAACAGCCAACCAACAGGATCATGACAAGTTCGTCATTTTTGCCTCGGAACTGACGGGCCAGATCTCGGCGTTTACAAGCGTCAAGGTGATCCGTAGATTGCAGGGGCCCAGCCCATGAGGAAGCCGTGCAGTGTCCAGCCCAACTCCAAACGTATTTACCCGGCGTTACCGCGCCTTTCTGTTCGATATGGACGGGACCCTGCTCAACTCCATTGCGGCTGCGGAGCGCGTGTGGGGCATCTGGGCTGCACGGCATGGCTTGGATGTGGAAGCGTTCCTGCACACCATTCATGGTGCCCGCGCAATTGATACGATCACCCGCCAGGCGTTGCCGGGTGTCGATCCACAGGTAGAAGCCCAGTGGATCACCGAGGCTGAGCTGGACGATGTCGAAGGCATCGTGGCAGTTCCCGGCGCGGTGGCGTTTTTGGCCAGCCTGCCCGTCGATCAATGGGCGTTGGTCACCTCTGCGCCAAAAGCGTTGGCCGTGCGCCGGCTGCAAGCGGCGGGCATTCCGGTGCCGGCGGTACTGGTGACAGCCGAAGATGTAAAGACGGGCAAGCCCGATCCGGCCTGTTATGTGCTGGGTGCCCAGCGCCTGGGCGTGCCGGTGCAAGACTGCCTGGTGTTCGAGGACGTCACAGTGGGCATTCAGGCTGGGGAAGCGGCGGGGGCGGATATCATGGTGGTGACCTCGACACACATGGCGCCGATGATGACTGCCCATGCTTGCATCGAGGAATATAGTGCGTTGAAAGCCGAGCGTGGGGCTGATGGCTTGCTGTCCTTAAGTCCGTTACCGGTCTCGGCCTTCCAGGCAGTCGAGGGAGTCTGATAGCGCCTGCAACCGGCTGTTTTTCATGCCTTGGCGCGACATCACCATTTCCCTGAGTATCTCGGTGGCGAGCTGGTTGATGGCCTCTGTACCGTGATAGTGCGCACGCACGATGCCGGTAATCGCGAAGTGATCGGTCTCTGGGCCGCTGAGCACGGCTGACAGGGTGCCGTCGGCATGCAGCGTGCACTCAACCCTGTAGCTCGGCAGGCGTTCTGCCAAGGCTTTTTCGATTTGGGATTTGTTGAGGGTGTCCATCTGCTTTTGCACCTTTGATTAGCTGCGCAACGCAAGCCCAATGATAGGTGGTGGTGCGGCGGTGTAAATACCGGCGATCCGATAACCGCTAAACTCCCTCAGCGTGCGGCTTTTTCATGGGCGCGATGAGCGGCGCGCTGACACAGCTTGCGCAAGATCACCTTCTGGATGGGCTTGAGGCAGAACACAAGCAGGTAGCCACAGAGTAGAAGCGCCAGATCCACCCAGGAATGGGTGTCGGGATCGGCCCCTTCAACTTCCATTCTCAGGCCACACCCGAGTGCCACGAAGGTCAGCCCTATCAACAGGGCAATCATCCAGGATCTGGAAACAAGGGATTGCGACGCGGCTGGCCTCATCGACGTGTTCCTGAAATGCACTCGGATGGCAGGATAAAGTGTCAGAAATTGGGCTGCCAATAGCGCGACAAGTTCCGGATACCCTGACAGTTTCATCTTGCAGCGAAGGGAAAGCTCAAGGCGCGCTGGTCACGCGGGGAAACGCGAGCAGGCCAATTGGGTTTTCGCCAGCCGTTACAGTGAACGAAAAGGCTGGCTACTGGAGGCGTTTCAAGGCGTCTGGTTTTTATCGGGTGCAGTCAGGCCGGCCTGGATACGCTGGTAAATCTCCTCGCGATGCACGGCAACATCCTTAGGGGCGTTGATGCCGATTCGTACTTGCTGGCCGCTAACGCCCAGGATGGTGATCGTAATGTCATCACCGATGTTTATGCTTTCACCGACTTTGCGGGTGAGTATAAGCATGGACTTCTCCTTGAATTACTTTTAAGGACACATGTTTCAGACAGGGTAGGTGTCGGATGTGTGTAGCTTACTGCGAAGCGCTTCCCTGTGACTGCCTCTTTCTAGGACGCATAGAGGCGACATTAATTCCCATGGCGGTATCATACAGGTCGCGATACATGATTCGCATTGTTTAAGCCAACGTTTATGACGGCCAGAATAGACAGTGAATGGTAAAGTTGCCTCTTTGATCCTCAAAGGAGCAGGGCAGTGCGTAAAGTAGCGATGGCAATTGTGGTGTTGGCGTTGGCCGGATGCGGTGAAGGTAAGTCGGTCGATGCCCCCAAGGCCAAGCCTGCCGTGACCGAAAGCCTGCCGCAAACCGGTGCGATTGCCGCTCAGGAGTGGGATATACGGGTCGGCCCGCCGGACCACAAGCTGCAGGCGATCACCGACCTGACCGCCTGGTTGCTGGAACACGGCTTCAATTTCTATATCGTCAAAGTCGACGGCAAGGATGAGGTGCTATTGGGGCCGTTCGCGACCAAAGCCGAGGCCGAAGCCAAGCAGGCGCTGCTAAACGAAAAAATGGCACGGGCCAAGAAAAACGACACCGTGTCGGAGATCATCGAACACAAGGCTGCGCAGTAGCAGCAGGCCAGGTGGGCGGGCAGCCCCGCCCACGTTCAGCCGCAGGCCTTCAGGTTGACCGGGCCGACGAACTCATTGCCGCGCCCCATCACGCAAGCCACGGTCTGGTTGCGCTGGCGCTCCCAGGTTTGCACCGGATAGGTCTTGTTCCAGGCTTCATACAATTGCCGGTCCTGCTTCGACAGGCGTAGGCCGTATTGCTTGCTCATATAAAAATACGTACGTGCGATCATTCCGCGAATGGACGGGCGCGGCATGACTTTCTTTGCCTTGAAGTCCACCTGGGTCAGGCATGAGCCATACTGCCCGCTTTGCACCGGCAGCCAGCCAAAGCTGAAGTTGTTACGGTCGCCATTCACTTCGCCGATGCTCGGCACCAGGTTGTGCAGGTCTGCCTCGGCGCGCTTGAACACCTCATCATGGCGCGTGCAGTTTTTTCGCCCGCCATTTTGCCAGCATTGGCGCAGATGCCCGATTTGCCAGGCCGGTACGATGTGTTCCCACTCAATGCGCGCGGCGCGGTTGGCGTTTTTGCGGGGGATGTAACCGCAGGCTTTCAGGTTGACCCGGTTACCGGTGTATTTGCAGCCGCAATAAAATTCGGTGGATTGCGGCGCGTAGAGCTTCCAGGCGATTTTCTTGGCTTCGCTGAAGGTTCGAGGGGCTTGGGCGTTGGCGGTGACGGTTAAAAACAGACAGCACACAGCAATAAAACGGGCACTCATTGAATCAATCTTCCTTCGGCACAACCCAGAAAATCTGCACGCCACCGTCATCTCGATAGGCGAGGGTGACGTTGTCGTTTTCCGAAATCTCTTCCAGTAAACGTTGCCAATCGGTCTCCGGTTCATCGGGTAAACGGAAGATCAACGCTGCCTTGGCTTTTTGGGCGTTGGTCGAATTGATGATTTTTTGCACGCGGATAGCCAGGCGCTGGTAGGCGTCAGGCGATGCAGGGGCTGCGGAAGAGGGCTTTGCCACAGAACATTCCTTAATTGGCTGTACGCACATACAGTATTTAACTGTAGGAAATTTCGCAACTGCTTAAATTTCAAGAAGTTCGTCTGACAGCGAATCAGGAAGTTTGTTGAGGTGCGGGGGGAGAGGGGTTGAATATGGTGAGGGAGCAAGCTCCCTCGCCACAAAAGCATCTACAGGTGAATCAGCAGGGATCAGTATTCCCAGAAGATCCGTTGCAGTTCCTTGCTGTCCTGGGTCTTGGTCAGTGCGACCATGGCCAGGATGCGGGCTTTCTGCGGGTTCAGGTCAAGGGCGGCGACCCAGTCGTATTTGTCGTCTGGCTGTTCGGCGTTACGCAGAACCATGCCACCGGCGTTGACGTGGGAAGAACGAATGATCTGCACGCCTTGCTTGCGCAATTCCACCAATGCTGGAACGACCTTGGACGATACCGAGCCATTGCCGGTACCGGCGTGAATGATCGCTTTGGCGCCCGCTTGGGCCAATGCTTTGTAAGCGGTGTCGCTCACGTTGCCGTAGCCGTAGGCAATTTCAACGTCAGGCAGGCTTTTGATGGTCTTGATGTCGAACTCAGAATCCATGGTGTGACGCTTGGCCGGCAGGCGGAACCAGTAGGATTTGCCTTCAACGACCATGCCCATTGGCCCCCATGGGCTCTTGAAGGCTTCGGTTTTGATGTTGATCATCTTGCTGACGTCGCGACCCGATTGGATCTCGTCGTTCATGGTCACCAGCACGCCTTTGCCGCGGGCTTCCTTGCTGCCTGCGACCGCAACGGCGTTGTACAGGTTGAGCATGCCGTCTGCCGACATCGCGGTGCCTGGGCGCATGGAGCCGACGACCACGATAGGCTTGTCGGTTTTTTCCACAAGGTTCAGGAAGTAGGCGGTTTCTTCAAGGGTGTCGGTGCCGTGGGTGATCACGATGCCATCCACGTCCTTGCTGTCGGCCAATTCGGCGACACGGCGACCCAATTGCAGCAGGTTTTCGTTATTGATGCTTTCCGACGCAATTTGCATTACTTGTTCGCCGCGAACATTGGCGATCTGGCTAAGCTCAGGAACGCCGGCGATCAGTTGTTCGATGCCGACTTTGGCTGCCTGGTAGGTGGCGCTGTTGGCCGCGCTGGCGCCGGCGCCAGCGATGGTGCCGCCGGTGGCGAGGATGACCACGTTGGACAGTTTGGTCTTGCTTTCAACTTCCTTTGCCTGGGCGGCAACGGGGAACAGCAGCAGAAGGGCCAGGGCGCCCGGAATAACGTTCTTCAATGCAGATTTCATTATTTTTCTCTCTGGTTTTTGATGAGTGCTGTAGCAGGTTCATCTAGAACACCCGGGCGGTTCTGAACGCCGCGAGGTGCTGAGAAAGAGCAGGATTTGTACCAGGCTGAGTATGTTGGTTTTTTTAAATTAACTTATTGATTTAAAACAACTTAAAGCAAGATTTCGGTTTGGTGGGGGTCGGTGCTGTCCGGCTTTCCGAACGAGAAGGGCTGTGGTGTTCGGTTGTCCGAAAAGCGTTCACCATTTGTCCGGGCACCCTGCATGATCATTCGCCCCCCAGGCTGTCGTTTCAGCGAAGGTCAGAGAGGGCGAGCTTGCTTAAACGTATCAGCGGCCGATAGCTGAAGGAAGGGCCTGGAGGGCGTCCATGAAAGCCTTGCTGCTACCGTTGACAAATCTCGACAAGGTTCTCATAGTTTGCTCAACGCAAACGTTTGCGAGATGTTTCACTGCGCCCTTGGCACATCGTGACAGCTCGTATCAGCCGCCCAGGTGGGAGGGCTGCCGAAGGGGTCTTCGGTGCAAGCGTTGCTCACAATAATCATAAGATCGGAGTAAACCCATGAAGCTGCCATTTGCTGGACGTCTTCTTGCTGTTGCTGTGCTTGCTGCCGCATCCGCCGCTTTGCCTCTCTCTTCTGCATTTGCCGATGACGCTGCCAAAACGCCTACCGTGGGTTTGGTGATGAAGTCCCTTGCCAATGAGTTTTTCGTCACCATGACCGACGGTGCGAAGGACTACCAGAAAGCGCACGCAACAGAATTCAAGTTGATCTCCAACGGCATCAAGAACGAAACCGATACCAGCGCGCAGATCGCCATTGTCAACGAAATGATCAACGCCAAGGTCGATGCGCTTGTCATCGCTCCCGCCGACTCCAAGGCACTCGCCAGTGTGCTGAAGAAAGCTTCCGATGCCGGTATCAAAGTCGTCAACATCGACAACCGCCTGGACCCGGAAGTACTCAAAAGCAAAAACCTCAATATCCCGTTCGTAGGCCCGGATAACCGCAAAGGCTCCAAGCTGGTGGGCGACTACCTGGCCAAGCAACTGGCCGCCGGTGACAAGGTCGGCATCATCGAGGGCGTCCCCACTACCACCAATGCCCAGCAGCGCACCGCAGGCTTCAAGGATGCGATGGACGCGGCAGGCATGAAGATTGTTTCCACCCAATCCGGTAACTGGGAAATCGACCAAGGCAACAAGATCGCGGCAGCGATGCTGAGCGAAACACCGGATATCAAGGCGCTGTTGGCCGGTAACGACAACATGGCCCTGGGCGCTGTTTCCGCCGTGCGTGCGGCAGGCAAGGCCGGCAAGGTGCTGGTTGTGGGTTATGACAACATTGACGCGATCAAACCAATGCTCAAGGACGGTCGTGTGTTGGCCACCGCTGACCAGGCCGCTGCCCAGCAAGCCGTGTTTGGTATCCAGAACGCGCTGAAGCTGGTCAAGGGTGAGAAAGTCGATGCCAAAGATGGCGTGATCGAAACCCCGGTCGAGCTCGTCATCAAGCAGTAATCCTGGCAGTACCCAACAGCGCCTGCTCGTCCTGAGCGGGCGCCTGGAGATTTTCCTATGTCATCTTCCGCCCCGAACGCTGTCCTCTCGGTCAGCGGTATCGGTAAGACCTATGCCCAACCGGTTCTGTCCGACATCACCCTGACGCTCAATCGCGGGGAAGTGTTGGCGCTGACCGGTGAGAACGGCGCAGGCAAAAGCACCTTGTCGAAGATCATCGGTGGCTTGGTCACGCCCACTACCGGGCACATGCAATTCAATGGTCAGGATTACCGCCCCGCCAGCCGCACCCAAGCCGAAGCCTTGGGCGTGCGCATGGTCATGCAGGAACTCAACCTGCTGCCGACGCTGACCGTGGCTGAGAACCTATTCCTGGATAACCTGCCGAGCCGCTGTGGCTGGATCAGCCGCAAACAACTGCGCAAAGCCGCGATCGAAGCCATGGCCCAAGTCGGCCTGGACGCGATCGACCCGGACACGCTGGTGGGCAGCCTGGGCATCGGTCACCAGCAAATGGTCGAGATCGCCCGTAACCTGATCGGCGACTGCCATGTACTGATCCTCGACGAGCCCACGGCGATGCTTACTGCTCGTGAAGTCGAGATGCTGTTCGAACAAATCACGCGCCTGCAGGCTCGAGGCGTGGCGATCATTTATATTTCTCACCGGCTCGAAGAGTTGGCCCGTGTCGCCCAGCGCATTGCGGTATTGCGCGACGGCAAGCTGGTCTGCGTCGAGCCGATGGCCAATTACAACAGTGAGCAGTTGGTGACCTTGATGGTCGGTCGCGAACTGGGTGAACACATCGATTTGGGCCCGCGCACCATCGGAGGCCCGGCCTTGACGGTGAAGGGCCTGACCCGTTCGGACAAGGTCCGCGATGTGTCCTTTGAAGTGCGCGCCGGTGAAATCTATGGCATTTCCGGCCTGATCGGCGCCGGCCGCACCGAATTGCTGCGCCTGATCTTCGGCGCCGACCCGGCCGACAGCGGCACCGTGGCCTTGGGTTCGCCGGCCAAGGTGGTGAGCATTCGCTCGCCGGTGGACGCGGTCGGTCATGGTATTGCCTTGATCACCGAAGACCGCAAGGGTGAGGGCCTGCTGTTGACCCAATCCATCAGCGCCAACATCGCCCTGGGCAACATGCCGGAAATTTCCGGCGGTGGCGTCGTCAACAGTCGCAACGAAACCGCTCTGGCCAAGCGCCAGATCGACGCCATGCGTATCCGCAGTTCCAGCCCGACGCAACTGGTGTCCGAGCTGTCGGGTGGTAACCAGCAGAAGGTGGTGATTGGCCGCTGGCTGGAGCGCGATTGCGCGGTGATGCTGTTCGATGAGCCCACCCGTGGTATCGACGTCGGTGCCAAGTTCGACATCTACGCTTTGCTCGGTGAGTTGACCCGTCAGGGCAAAGCGCTGGTAGTGGTGTCCAGTGACCTGCGTGAGCTGATGCTGATCTGTGACCGCATCGGTGTGTTGTCCGCCGGGCGGCTGATCGAGACCTTCGAGCGTGACAGCTGGACCCAGGACGAATTGCTCGCCGCCGCCTTTGCCGGCTATCAGAAACGTGATGCGCTGCTCAACGAAGCCGCGCCTAGGAATACCCCATGAAAACAAGCATTTCCCCCGGTAAAACTGGCGGCAACTTCTATGGCCTGGGTACTTACCTGGGGCTGGCAGGTGCCTTGCTGGCGATGATTGCGCTGTTCTCGGTGCTCAGCGATCACTTCCTGTCCTATGACACCTTCAGCACCCTGGCCAACCAGATTCCTGACCTGATGGTGCTCGCGGTGGGCATGACCTTCATCCTGATCATTGGCGGCATCGACCTGTCCGTGGGCTCGGTGTTGGCATTGGCAGCCTCGGCAGTCAGCGTGGCGATCCTGGGCTGGGGCTGGAGCGTGTTGCCCGCCGCCCTGTTGGGCATGGGCTGCGCGGCGTTGGCCGGCACCATCACCGGTTCCATCACGGTGGCCTGGCGCATTCCCTCATTTATCGTATCCCTCGGCGTGCTGGAGATGGCCCGCGGCGTGGCCTACCAGATGACGGGCTCGCGCACCGCTTATATCGGTGACTCGTTTGCCTGGCTGTCCAACCCGATTGCTTTTGGTATTTCCCCGTCGTTCATCATCGCCTTGCTGGTGATCATCGCGGCCCAGTTGGTGCTGACCCGTACTGTGTTCGGGCGTTACCTGATCGGCATCGGTACCAACGAAGAAGCGGTGCGCCTGGCGGGTATTAACCCCAAGCCATACAAGATTCTGGTGTTCAGCCTGATGGGCCTGCTGGCCGGTGTGGCGGCGCTGTTCCAGATTTCGCGCCTGGAAGCGGCGGACCCGAATGCCGGTTCGGGCCTGGAGCTGCAAGTGATCGCCGCCGTGGTGATCGGCGGCACCAGCCTGATGGGCGGGCGTGGCTCGGTCATCAGTACGTTCTTCGGGGTGTTGATTATTTCGGTCTTGGCCGCCGGGCTGGCACAGATCGGTGCGACGGAACCGACTAAACGCATCATTACTGGTGCCGTGATCGTGATTGCCGTGGTCCTCGACACTTACCGCAGCCAGCGCGCCAGTCGGCGGGGCTGAACCATGGCAACGATCAAGGATGTGGCAGCGCTTGCAGGTATTTCCTACACCACCGTGTCCCATGTGGTGAACAAGACGCGCCCAGTCAGCGAGCCGGTACGCATCAAGGTCGAGGCGGCGATCAAGCAGTTGGACTACGTGCCCAGTGCCGTCGCACGCTCGCTCAAGGCCAAGACCACGGCCACCATCGGCCTGCTGGTGCCCAATAGCCTCAACCCGTATTTTGCCGAACTGGCTCGGGGTATCGAGGATTACTGCGAGCGTAATGGTTATTGCGTGATCCTCTGCAACTCGGATGACGACGCAGAGAAACAGCGCAGTTACTTGCGCGTGTTGCTGGAAAAGCGCGTCGATGGCTTGATCGTGACATCCGTGGGCGGCGATGACAGTGGCCTTGCCGCGGGCTTGAGTGCAGTGCGCACGCCCATGGTGATTGTCGACCGGGCGCTGGATGGGATTGATGTGGACCTGGTGCGCATCGATCACGAAGAGGGCGCTTACCTGGCGACCCGGCACTTGCTTGAACTGGGGCACCGGGACATCGCCTGTATCGGCGGCCCTGGGCATACCCGCGTGGCGCAGATGCGCCTGGCGGGTTACCAGCGTGCATTGCGTGAGGCGGGCATCGAGGTGTTGGCCAGTCGTACCCTGGAAAGCGATTTCACCAGCACGGGCGGGTATGCCGCAGCCGTAGAGTTATTATCGCAACACCCGCCCAGCGCGATTTTCGCCAGCAACGATATGATTGGTTTTGGCGTGCTGCGCGCCGCCGCCGAGCGCAATGTGCGGGTGCCGGGCGAGCTGTCGGTCATCGGTTTCGATGACATCCAGATGGGGCGCTACGTCTACCCCGCGCTGACGACGGTCGGCCAGTCGATCCTGCAATTGGGCGAGACTGCGGCCGAATTGTTACTGCAACGAATAGCAACACCCCAACTGCCGATCGATCAACGTATCGTGACGCCCAGTATTGTTTTGCGTGAGTCGACTGCGCCATTGGCTGATGTGTTCGCCCAATACCGCTGAACCGAATTGATGAGTACTGATGTATGCCAGCAAAAGTAGTGGTAATAGGCAGCTTGAACATGGACCTGGTCACTCGCGCCAGTCGCTTGCCGCGTGCCGGTGAAACCCTGATCGGCCAGACGTTCTCCACTGTGCCCGGCGGCAAGGGCGCCAACCAGGCCGTCGCCTCGGCACGCCTGGGGGCGAGTGTCGCCATGGTGGGATGCATCGGTACCGACGCCTATGGCAGCCAATTGCGCGATGCGCTGTTGGTGGAAGGGATCGATTGCCAGGCCGTCAGCACGGTGGACGGCTCCAGCGGTGTGGCATTGATCGTGGTCGATGACAGCAGCCAGAACGCCATTGTCATTGTGGCCGGCAGCAACGGTGAGCTGACGCCTGCGTCGCTGCGAACGTGCGACGCTGTGCTGCAGGCGGCAGACGTGATCATCTGCCAGCTTGAGGTGCCGATGGAGACTGTTGGGTATGCGCTCCAGCGGGGGCGCGAACTGGGCAAGACGGTCATTCTCAACCCGGCCCCGGCAAGCGGGCCGTTGCCCGCTGATTGGTATGCCTCGATCGATTATCTGATCCCCAATGAAAGCGAGGCCAGCGCTCTGAGTGGCGTGACGGTCGACTCCCTCGACAGCGCCAAGGTCGCCGCGACCGCGCTGATCCAGGCGGGCGCCGGTAAGGTCATCATCACCCTGGGCGCCCAGGGCGCGCTGTTTGCCGACGGCCAGAGCTTTGAGCACCTGGTGGCGCCGAAGGTCAAGGCGGTGGATACCACCGCTGCTGGCGATACCTTTGTCGGTGGCTTTGCCGCCGCGCTGGCCGCGGGCCAGAGCGAAGCCCGGGCGATCCGTTTTGGCCAGGTGGCGGCGGCATTGTCAGTGACCCGCGCCGGCGCTCAGCCTTCCATTCCTACGCTGCACGACGTACAAGGTTTTGTGCCCGCATGAAAAAGACACCTTTGCTGAATATCGCCCTGTCGCGCGTGATCGCGTCCCTGGGTCACGGCGACATCCTGGTCATCGGCGATGCCGGCCTGCCGGTGCCTCCCGGCGTCGAACTGATCGACCTGGCACTGACTCAGGGCATCCCTGACTTCATCAGCACCTTGCGCATCGTGCTTAGCGAAATGCAGGTGGAAAGCCATGTGCTGGCAGAAGAGATCCTGCTGAAGCAACCGCCCGCGCTGACCGCGCTAAATGCGCTCACAGAGCAGGCTGCACTGGGTGAGCGCCGCCTGCTCAGCCATGACCAATTCAAGCAATTGAGCCGCAATGCCCGCGCCGTGGTGCGCACTGGCGAATGCCAGCCGTACTGCAATATCGCGCTGGTGTCCGGCGTAACGTTCTAGCGTCCCCCCAATGACAAGGAGTGCTTTATGCAACGTGGTCTACCTACCCTGAAAAACCTGTTCCGGAGTGTTCTGCTTTTGTCCGCGCTCACTGCTGCAAGCGCCCAAGCGGCGGAAAAAATCGACCTGATCATCGATACCGACCCGGGTGCCGATGACGTGGTGGCCTTGCTGTTCGCCATGGCCTCGCCGCAGGAGTTGAGCATTCGTGCGCTGACCACCGTCGCCGGCAATGTGCGCCTGGACAAGACCTCCCGCAACGCACGCCTGGCGCGCGAGTGGGCAGGGCGCGAGGACATCCCGGTGTACGCCGGTGCGCCAGCGCCGCTGCTGCGCAAACCGATCTACGCCGAGAATATTCATGGCAAGGAAGGCATCTCGGGCGTCACGGTGCATGAACCGAAAAAAGGTCTGGCCGAAGGCAATGCGGTCGACTATCTGATCAACACCCTGAGCAGCGCCAAGCCGCACAGCATCACCATCGCCATGCTCGGCCCGCAGACCAACCTGGCACTGGCACTGACTCAAGCGCCCGAAATCACCCAGGGCATCAAGGAAGTGGTCGTGATGGGCGGCGCCCACTTCAATGGCGGCAATATCACCCCAGTGGCTGAGTTCAACCTGTTCGCCGATCCGGTGGCGGCGGAGATCGTGCTCAAAAGCGGTGTGAAGTTGACCTACCTGCCGTTGGACGTGACCCATAAAGTCCTCACCAGCGACGCCCGCCTGAAGAAGATTGCGGACCTGAACAACAACGCGAGCAAGGTCGTCAGCAGTATTCTGAATGAGTACGTCAAAGGCGATATGGAGCACTACGGCATTCCGGGTGGCCCGGTCCATGACGCTACCGTGGTGGCGTACCTGCTCAAGCCTTCGCTGTTCAGCGGTCGTGAGGCCAATATGGTAGTCGACAGCCGCGAAGGCCCGACCTTCGGCCAGACCATCGTCGATTGGTACGATGGGCTCAAGCAGCCAAAGAATGTGTTCTGGGTTGAGAATGGCGACGCCCAGGGCTTCTTCGATCTGTTGACCGAGCGCCTGGCGCGTCTGAAGTAAGTTAGCGGGGCGGCACTCGTCGCCCGGTTCTAATCGCGCTCTTGGGCGCCCCTGTAGTCGGCCGGGTATTTCTCGAATATCTGGCCGATGAACGCTTGCGCCGCCTGGGTGCCCAGTTCCTTGACCAACAGATCGATACCAATGATCGCCAGTTCTTCCGGGCTTCCGGGGCTGTAGGAACTTTGCCCTTGGGGCCACTTGGCTTTGATGTCGGCTTGAAGCGTTACGGTGGTCATGGAAATCTCACGGGCTGAAAATGCGGGGTAGTGCACTGGAACGCCGTTCCAGATGGGCGCAGTTAAGCATTTTGTACGGCATTTGGCACTGCTACTTAGGCATGAAGCAGCGGCTGTGCGACACTGTCGGCCTGTTAAATGGCCCGGAAACACCGCGTGCAAATCGATTTGAGCAACCCCGACAACCTGACGCTGGAGGCCGTGCGCCAACTGCTTGGCAGCGCCAGTGACGACGAACATACCCAGCTGCGGGTGAGCAAGGCAGGCGTTGCCTACATTTCTTCCGGCGTAGTCGGTGGGGCTGATATCGGTGGCCTGCTGTTTCGCCTGGAGACCTGGGCCAAGGGTTCCGGTTATGTCGGCCTCGTGGCGGCCAGTGATGAAGTGTGGGTCATGCAGATTTTTAACGCGCTGAAGCAGAATTGGCCTACAGCGACGTCAGACTATATCGACATCTACTAAGTGCGTTCATATCTAGTCACGATTGACAGGGCGCTTGCCAGCAGTGAGTCAGGCAGACTTGCCCACAAGCGGTTAACGTCTTGAAACCAATCGCTTTGACTGATGTCGCACGATCTCTCTCCACTTTTTATCATAGGAGGCTTCATGCCTTGGAAGCTCGCATCATTCGGTACTTTGTTGGCTGCGCTCGCGTTGGCAGGTTGCAGCACCCCGGGTGCCTCTGAGCCAGGCAAAGCTGCCACTGCGACCGATGCCGGTCATAGCCGCTGTGAGTCGAAGGCTGCAGAGTTCGCCATCGGCCAGAAGGCCTCGCCCCAGTTGCTGGAGCAAGCTCGCACACGTGCCGGCGCGCAGAATGCACGCATTCTCAAGCCCAATGACATGATCACGCTGGAATATCGCTCCGACCGCTTGAACCTGAACACCGACAACAATCTGGTGATCAACCGGGTTAACTGCGGCTGATACGGCTTTTGCATTACCCATAAAAAACCCCGTCACATGGACGGGGTTTTTTTAGCTCAGCGGAGAATTACTCGCCGCGAACCTGTGCAGCTTGCATACCCTTTTGGCCTTTCTCAGCCACGAAGGAAACGGTTTGGCCTTCTTTCAGGCTTTTGAAACCGTCGCTTTCGATAGCTTTGAAGTGTACGAACAAGTCGTCACCGCCACCTGTAGGAGTGATGAAGCCGAAGCCTTTTTCATCGTTGAACCATTTAACGGTGCCGGTTTGGCGATTAGACATGGTGTATCTCCAAGAAACATATATTTTCAGTAGTGCTGTGCTGCTCAGGCCAACTGGGCACACTGGGCTATCATAGTCGAAATGTTCGGCTTGGGAGCCCCCCCAAGGCACTGTTTGCTAATCAATCGCTTTGCGTTTGATTCATCATTCGGCTGAAAGCCCCGATTTACGGGGCTTTGCGACGAAATATCAGCTGTTAAAAAAAGCCGTAAAACCTGCATAATTTGTGTGAAATGGCAGTTTTCAGGCTGTTTTTCCAGCGAAATGGCCGTCGAATCGTCAGCCAATCTTACTTTTTCTTCACCACTTTGCAGGACGAAATAGCCGCGACCGCTTTGTTTTTAAGCTCCGGGCTGGCGTTCTGGTTGGTCATCAATTCCTTGATCTCGGCAGTGCTCAATTCGGCATTGATCTTGTCAGCGCCGCATTCGCAGTGGGCCTTGGCGGTCTTGACGTCCACGTTCTGGCTGGCGGCGGCACTGCAGTCGTTGACGAAGGCGTCACGGGCGCCGGCTGGCCAGTTGGAAGGCGCTGCAGCCTGCGCGCCGAGGGAAAGGAGGCTCAGGGTAGCGGCGACAGCGAGGGTAGAGGTAAAACGCATCATGGGATGCTCCTTTGGGTCGAGGACGAACGGCGATTCTCAGTGGCTTTGAGGCCCTGCGTACAGCTCAAGTTCACTTTCGCAGCTATAAAGCCATGAATTGCTCTTTACCCAACTCTTGGCCGACGCGATGACCGTTCATCTGTGCTAGCATCCTTGCCTGGCTATTTCCGGGCGCGCCATTTGCCGCCTTGCCAGGTCCTTTTTGTTCACTCCAGTCACTCTGGTTCGATTATCGGTTGGCCGAAAGGCTCCTGCCGCTGTAAGGCAGGCGTTCTTCATTGAACGGCCTGGTGTTGGATCTTGTACTGGCTCATCCCAACCCACGTGACCTTTGGTAGGGGTCACCACTAGGAGAGGAGGCGCCATGCCAACTATTACTCTTCCCGACGGCAGTCAACGTTCATTCGATCATCCGGTTTCCGTAGCCGAGGTCGCCGCATCCATTGGTGCTGGCCTGGCCAAGGCCACCGTGGCCGGCAAGGTCGACGGCAAGCTGGTTGACGCCAGCGACCTGATCACCAGCGACGCCAGCCTGCAAATCATCACGCCCAAGGACCAAGAGGGGCTGGAGATCATTCGCCACTCTTGCGCGCACTTGATTGGCCATGCGGTCAAGCAACTGTATCCAACCGCCAAGATGGTGATCGGGCCGGTCATTGAAGAAGGCTTCTATTACGACATCGCCTATGAGCGTCCTTTTACTCCGGACGACCTGGCGGCCATCGAGCAGCGCATGCACGCGCTGATCGAAAAAGATTACGACGTCATCAAGAAAGTCACCCCCCGTGCCGAAGTGATCGACGTGTTTACCGCGCGTGGCGAAGACTACAAGCTGCGCCTGGTGGAAGACATGCCGGACGAGCAGGCCATGGGCCTGTACTACCACGAAGAATACGTCGACATGTGCCGTGGCCCGCACGTGCCGAACACGCGCTTTCTCAAGTCGTTCAAGCTGACCAAGCTGTCCGGTGCCTACTGGCGCGGCGATGCAAAGAACGAGCAACTGCAACGGATCTACGGCACTGCCTGGGCTGACAAGAAACAGCTGGCCGCCTACATCCAGCGCATCGAAGAAGCCGAAAAGCGCGACCACCGCAAGATCGGCAAGCGCCTGAACCTATTCCACCTTCAGGAAGAAGCGCCGGGCATGGTGTTCTGGCACCCGAATGGCTGGACCCTGTACCAGGTGCTTGAGCAGTACATGCGCAAGGTGCAGCGCGAAAACGGTTACCTGGAGATCAAGACTCCACAGGTGGTCGATCGCAGCCTGTGGGAGAAATCCGGGCACTGGGCCAACTACGCCGACAACATGTTCACCACCCAGTCGGAAAACCGCGACTACGCCATCAAGCCGATGAACTGCCCGTGCCACGTGCAGGTCTTCAATCAGGGCCTGAAGAGCTACCGCGAGTTGCCGATGCGCCTGGCCGAATTCGGTGCCTGCCACCGTAACGAGCCATCGGGTGCGCTGCACGGCATCATGCGCGTGCGTGGCTTCACCCAGGACGACGCCCACATCTTCTGCACCGAAGAGCAGATGCAGGCCGAGTCCGCGGCGTTCATCAAGCTGACCATGGACGTTTATCGCGATTTCGGCTTTACCGAAGTCGAGATGAAGCTGTCCACTCGTCCGGAAAAGCGCGTCGGTTCCGACGAGCTGTGGGATCGCGCTGAAGCGGCACTGGCCGCTGCGCTCGACAGTGCGGGCCTTGCGTACGATCTGCAGCCGGGTGAGGGCGCCTTCTACGGTCCGAAGATCGAGTTCTCGCTCAAAGATTGCCTTGGCCGTGTCTGGCAGTGTGGTACCCTGCAGCTCGATTTTAACCTGCCGATCCGTCTGGGAGCCGAATACGTCTCCGAAGACAACAGCCGTAAACACCCGGTTATGCTGCACCGGGCGATCCTCGGTTCGTTCGAGCGGTTCGTCGGTATCCTGATCGAGCACTACGAGGGCGCGTTCCCTGCGTGGCTGGCTCCGACTCAGGCAGTGATCATGAATATCACTGATAAACAGGCAGATTTTGCCGCTGAAGTTGAAAAAACTCTCAACGAAAGCGGGTTTCGTGCCAAGTCCGACTTGAGAAATGAAAAGATCGGCTTTAAAATCCGCGAGCATACCTTGCTCAAGGTTCCCTATCTCTTGGTTATCGGAGATCGGGAAGTCGAGATGCAGACTGTCGCTGTGCGTACTCGTGAAGGTGCTGACCTGGGCTCGATGCCCGTCGCCCAGTTCGCTGAGTTCCTCGCGCAAGCGGTTTCCCGGCGTGGTCGCCCAGATTCGGAGTAATTATTATTAAGCGTGAAATGAGACAAGATAAACGAGCTGCACCGAAAGCCCCGATCAACGAGAATATCTCGGCACGCGAGGTTCGGTTAATTGGCGCTGATGGCGAGCAGATTGGCATCGTCTCGATTGATGAAGCGCTTCGTATTGCAGAAGAGTCCAAGCTGGACCTGGTGGAAATCTCCGCCGATGCAATCCCACCTGTTTGTCGGGTGATGGACTACGGCAAATCGATCTTCGAAAAGAAGAAGCAGGTTGCCGCAGCGAAGAAGAACCAGAAGCAGATTCAAGTAAAAGAAATCAAGTTTCGTCCAGGGACGGAGGAAGGGGATTACCAGGTAAAACTGCGCAACCTGGTACGTTTCCTGAGTGATGGGGACAGGGCCAAGGTATCCTTGCGATTCCGCGGCCGTGAGATGGCCCACCAGGAGCTGGGGATGGAACTCCTCAAGCGGGTTGAAGCTGACCTGCTCGAGTACGGTTCGGTCGAACAGCATCCTAAGATGGAAGGACGCCAGCTTATTATGGTCATCGCCCCGAAAAAGAAGAAGTAATCAACAGGGCACGGCAGGCCTTCTGATTATGTTTATCAACTGAATGCGGAGTACCGAACATGCCAAAGATGAAAACTAAAAGTGGTGCTGCTAAGCGGTTTCTGAAAACTGCTAACGGCATCAAGCACAAGCACGCTTTCAAGAGCCACATCCTGACCAAAATGTCGACCAAGCGTAAGCGTCAACTGCGCGGTAGCAGCTTGCTGCATCCGTCTGACGTGGCAAAAGTCGAGCGCATGCTGCGCCTTCGTTAATTTTGGTTCAAGAATAGAGGAAGTAACTCATGGCTCGTGTAAAGCGTGGCGTCATGGCCCGTAAGCGTCACAAAAAAATTCTGAAACTTGCTAAAGGCTACTACGGCGCGCGTTCACGCGTATTCCGTGTTGCCAAGCAAGCGGTAATCAAGGCAGGCCAATACGCCTACCGCGACCGTCGTCAGAAAAAACGTCAGTTCCGCGCTCTGTGGATCGCTCGTATCAATGCTGGTGCACGTGTTAACGGTCTGTCCTACAGCCGTTTCATCGCTGGCCTGAAAAAAGCGTCCATCGAAATCGACCGTAAGGTTCTGGCTGAACTGGCCGTGAACGAAAAAGCGGTGTTTGCTGCGATTGTCGAGAAAGCTAAAGCCTCCTTGGCTTAAGTACCCCCGACAGTCACCCTGGGCTACTCCTGTGGCCCAAGGTGGTAAACGTCATAAATAGGGGAAGAGCCTTCAAGCTCTTCCCCTATTTTGTATCTGGAGTCTGTACATGGAAAACCTGGACGCGCTCGTCGCCCAAGCCCTTGAGGCTGTGCAAAGCGCTGAAGATGTAAATGCCCTGGAGCAAATCCGGGTTCACTACCTTGGCAAGAAAGGTGAATTGACTCAGGTGATGAAGACCCTGGGAAATCTGCCTGCTGAAGAGCGTCCGCAAGTCGGTGCGCTGATCAACGTCGCCAAGGAGCGTGTCACAGAGGTTCTCAATGCGCGCAAGGCGTCGCTCGAGGAGGCCGATCTTGCGGCCAAGCTCGCCGCCGAGTCCATTGACGTGACCTTGCCTGGTCGTGGCCAGGCCTCGGGCGGTCTGCATCCGATCACCCGGACTCTGGAACGTATCGAACAGTTCTTTACCCACATCGGCTACGGCATTGCCGAAGGCCCTGAGGTCGAAGACGACTACCACAACTTCGAGGCGCTCAACATCCCAGGCCATCACCCGGCCCGGTCGATGCACGACACCTTCTATTTCAACGCCAACATGCTGCTGCGCACCCATACCTCGCCGGTACAGGTCCGCACCATGGAAGCGAACAAGCCGCCGATCCGCATTGTCTGCCCAGGCCGTGTGTACCGTAGCGACTCGGATATCACCCATTCGCCGATGTTCCACCAGGTCGAAGGCCTGCTGGTTGATCGCGATATCAATTTCGCCGACCTCAAAGGCACCATCGAAGAATTCCTGCGGGTGTTCTTCGAAAAAGAGTTGGCGGTACGTTTCCGTCCTTCGTTCTTCCCGTTCACCGAGCCATCGGCTGAAGTCGACATGGAATGCGTGATGTGCAGCGGTAAAGGCTGCCGTGTGTGCAAGCAGACCGGCTGGCTGGAAGTGATGGGCTGCGGCATGGTTCACCCCAACGTGCTGCGCATGTCCGGGATCGACCCGGAAGAGTTCTCGGGCTTTGCCTTCGGCATGGGCGTTGAGCGTCTGGCCATGCTGCGTTACGGCGTGAACGACTTGCGTCTGTTCTTCGACAACGACTTGCGGTTCCTCGCGCAATTTCGCTAGTCGTAACGAATCTTTAGGAGAGCAGGATGAAATTCAGTGAACAATGGCTGCGTGGCTGGGTAAGCCCGCAGGTAGATCGCGACGAGTTGGTTGCTCGTCTGTCGATGGCCGGTCTTGAGGTCGATAGCGTTACGCCGGCCGCCGGTGTTTTCAGTGGTGTGGTGGTGGGCGAGGTGTTGAGCACCGAGCAGCACCCGGATGCCGACAAATTGCGTGTGTGCCAGGTCAGCAACGGCTCGGAAACCTTTCAGGTCGTGTGCGGAGCGCCTAACGTGCGCCCGGGCCTGAAGATCCCGTTCGCCATGATCGGCGCCCAGTTGCCGGGCGACTTCAAGATCAAGAAGGCCAAGCTGCGTGGCGTTGAATCCAACGGCATGCTGTGCTCCCAGGCCGAGCTGCAAGTAGGTGAGGGCAATGATGGCCTGATGGAGCTGCCGGCCGACGCGCCAGTGGGTCAGGACATTCGTGCTTACCTGGAACTGGAAGACGCCAGCATCGAGGTCGACCTGACCCCCAACCGCGGCGACTGCCTGTCCCTGGCTGGCCTGGCCCGTGAAGTGGGTGCGCTGTACAACGCGCCTGTCACCCGTCCAGCGGTCGCTGCCGTACCTGCGGTACACGACGAAGTACGCTCGATTGAAGTATTGGCGCCCAACGCTTGCCCGCGTTACCTGGGGCGTGTGATCCGTAACGTCGACCTGTCCAAGCCAACCCCGCTGTGGATGGTCGAGCGCCTGCGTCGTGCCGATGTACGCAGCATCGACGCCGCCGTCGACATCACCAACTACGTGATGCTGGAACTCGGCCAGCCGTTGCATGCGTTTGATCTTGCCGAAATCAATGGCGGCATCCGCGTGCGTATGGCCGAAGAAGGCGAGAAGCTGGTGCTACTCGATGGCCAGGAAGTCAGCCTGCGTGCCGACACTCTGGTCATCGCCGACCACGCTCGCGCCCTGGCGATTGCCGGCGTGATGGGTGGCGAGCACAGCGGTGTATCCGCTACCACTCGTGATGTATTCCTTGAAAGCGCGTTCTTCGACCAGATCGCGATCGCTGGCAAGGCTCGTTCCTACGGCCTGCACACCGATGCGTCGCACCGCTACGAGCGTGGTGTGGACTGGAAGCTCGCCCGTGAAGCCATGGAGCGTGCTACCGGCCTGCTGCTGGAAATTACCGGTGGTGAAGCCGGCCCGATTACCGAAACCGTCAACGAACAGTTCCTGCCGTCGATTGCGCCGATCACCTTGCGTGCCAAAAGCGTTGAGCAAATGCTCGGCCTGGTCATCGAACCGGCTGAAATCGAGCAACTGCTGTCCGCGCTCGGACTGGGTATTTCTGCGGGTGGGGAAGGGCAGTGGCAGGTTGCAGTACCTAGCCATCGCTTCGACATCAGCCTGGAAGTCGACCTGATCGAAGAGCTGGCGCGCCTGTACGGTTACAACCGCCTGCCGGTTCGCTAT
Organism: Pseudomonas sp. KT_2_4; assembly: GCF_041410225.1. Classification (NCBI taxonomy): domain Bacteria; kingdom Pseudomonadati; phylum Pseudomonadota; class Gammaproteobacteria; order Pseudomonadales; family Pseudomonadaceae; genus Pseudomonas; species Pseudomonas sp. KT_2_4. The sequence goes on along the minus strand of NZ_CP166962.1, from coordinate 1,724,909 downwards.
CCGCAAGCACGCCTGGCACCGCAACCCAAGGCCGAAGCGCGTGCGCACCTGCCTGAACTGCGTCGCTTGCTGGTGGCCCGTGGTTATCAGGAAGCTGTGACCTATAGCTTCATCGATCCAAAGCAGTTCGAACTGTTCAACCCTGGCGTTGAGCCGTTGCTGCTGGCCAACCCGATCTCCAACGATATGGCTGCCATGCGTTCGTCGCTGTGGCCGGGCCTGGTGAAGGCGCTTTCCCACAACCTGAACCGCCAGCAAGACCGCGTGCGTCTGTTCGAAAGCGGCTTGCGTTTCGTCGGCCAGCTTGATGGCTTGAAGCAAGAGCCGATGCTGGCGGGCGTCGTTTGCGGCAGCCGTCTGCCAGAAGGCTGGGCGCAAGGCCGTGAGGTCGTGGACTTCTTCGACGTCAAGGCAGACGTGGAAGCGGTGCTCGGCTTTGCCGGTGCGTTGGACGCCTTTACGTTCGTGCCGGGTAGCCACCCAGCCTTGCATCCAGGCCAGACTGCACGTATCGAGCGTGAAGGTCGCTTGGTAGGCTTCGTGGGCGCCATTCACCCAGAACTGTCGAAAACCTTGGGGCTGGACCGTCCAGTCTTTGTGTTTGAGCTAGTCTTGGCTGAAGTTGCGTCGGGCAAGATGCCTAAATTCAGCGAGTTGTCGCGCTTCCCTGAAGTGCGTCGCGACCTGGCCCTGATTGCCGACCGTGAAGTCGCTGCCACTGCAGTTCTGGATGTAATCCGTGAAAATGCAGGGGAATGGCTGACAGACCTCAGGCTATTTGACGTCTATCAGGGTAAAGGCATTGATCCGCATAGAAAAAGCCTTGCAGTTGGCTTGACCTGGCAGCATCCATCGCGCACTCTTAATGACGATGAGGTGAATACCACGACGCAAAATATCCTCACCTCGCTCGAACAAAGGTTGAACGCCACGTTAAGGAAGTGACGTATGGGGGCTTTGACGAAAGCTGAGATGGCGGAACGTCTGTACGAAGAGTTGGGTCTGAACAAGCGCGAGGCCAAGGAATTGGTTGAGCTGTTTTTTGAAGAGATCAGACACGCTCTGGAAGACAACGAACAGGTCAAATTGTCCGGTTTCGGCAATTTTGACCTGCGAGACAAACGCCAGCGGCCTGGCCGCAATCCAAAAACGGGAGAAGAAATCCCGATCACGGCTCGCCGTGTGGTCACCTTTCGTCCAGGGCAGAAGTTGAAGGCCCGAGTTGAGGCTTATGCTGGAACCAAGTCATAACGACGAGCTACCCGTCATCCCAGGCAAACGCTACTTCACCATTGGTGAAGTCAGCGAGCTGTGTGCGGTAAAACCGCACGTGCTGCGCTATTGGGAGCAGGAGTTTCCTCAACTCAACCCCGTCAAACGCACCGGGAACCGTCGGTATTATCAGCGCCAGGACGTGCTGATGATCCGACAGATCCGCGCGTTGCTGTACGACCAGGGGTTCACCATCAGCGGCGCACGCCAGCGTATGTCCGGTGATGAAGCCAAAGACGACACCACCCAATACAAGCAACTGATCCGCCAGATGATCTCCGAATTGGAAGATGTACTGGTGGTGCTGAAAAAATGATTCAAGCTTTAAAAATACTTCCACATTTCAAAAGCTTGCGGTATATTCCTGTTCGCTTCGTTAAGAAGCGAACCCAGTAACACGCCTAGTCGGGGCGTAGCGCAGTCCGGTAGCGCACTAGCATGGGGTGCTAGGGGTCGAGTGTTCGAATCACTCCGTCCCGACCATATTATTCAATGACTTAGGCCAATGTTCACAGCATTGGCCTTTTTCATGTGCGTGACATTTGCGTGACTCGTCGTTTTTTCACGCCTGCTTCCTCTTCAAGATTGTCAGCACCGGTCCGCGAGAATCGGTTGCTGATACCATGTTCGCAGCTTCAATCAGATGCCCGAGCTCAGCGCCCGAGTAGTGACTGGTGATGCTGCCGTTCTTGTGCCCCAAAAGGGCCTTGCGGTCTTCCTCAGTTACGCCTGCTGCGCGTAGCCGACGGCCAAAGGTGTGTTTAAGGTCATGGATCCTGATGGATGCATACCCAGGGTGAGCGGGGCGAAGGTTTTCCTCCTGCCAGAGTTTCGCCGCTCTCACCCGCGCCTTTTTCCAGGCCGAGTCGTTCATGCGGTGCATCGCGGTGCCGTTGTATGGGAAAACCCATTCCTTGCTGATGCCGCGCTGCTTCTCGATGATCGACCTGGCCACACTGTTCAGCACCACCAGCCGCTCGTCACCGTTCTTCACGCCTGAGCGCTCATGCCGACCGCCAAAGTCGGCGGGTATCAGAAATACGCTGGTGCCCAGTTCCGGTACCGCAATCTCCCAATCCCACCTCAGCTTGCAGACCTCCTGCTCCCGTGTGCCGGTGTTCACCTTGAACAGCGCCATCGTTTGCAGGTGAGCCGGCAACTCTCCGAAAAGAATCGACTGCTCCGGCCATGACATCGGGTACGGCTTGCGGCTCGACTTATTCTCTTCCAGCTTTGTGAGCATCGGCACGCTATCCAGCCACGGCCTGCGCTCATCGTCTCGCCACTTCCTGGCACACAACGACAAAACACGAACCACTCGCTCGATCGAGATATTCACCGTTCTGTTGCTGACACCTTTCTTTACCTTCCCACCTTCAAGCTTTTTCGTCGCCAACCTGTCTTTGATGAATGGCACCAGGGCCTGGTCATCAATGTGGGTCAGCGGCATTTCGCCAATGAATGGGTCGAGCTGAGAAAGGTGGTGGGCCGAAAGCTTGATTGAAGGCTGATCCTTGAACTCCAGCAGGAAGCGAGTCGCCGCCTCCCGCCAGGTCCTGACCTTCTTCACACCGTACACCTTCTGCTGCCGGATCTGCTCCAACCTGAAGATCAGGTAGCGCTCCGCTTCCTCCCGGTCACCAGTTCCAGTGCTTTCGTAAAGTCGTTCTCCGTTGATTTTCTTGTCGATATGCCAGATACCTTTCCTTTGGGAGAGGCCTGTGATCGATTTTCGCGCCATGATTTATCTCCTTTCTGGCGCTCGCTGCGGGGCGATTGTTGCTCCGTTGCGCCTTTTTTATCAATCGCCTTTGCCTCGACGTACGCCGTGGCCCAGTCGTCAAGCTCCTGTCGATCAAAGCCAACGCCGCGTCCGCCAATGGGGAACTCGCTGACGAAGGGCCTGACGGTCTCGTCGAAAATTGCCCGGCACATGCCCAGGTACCCAGGCGCTTCCTTTGCTCGGATGAATCGAGGTATCAGTTGTTGCGCGCCCATACCTACCTCCCGCCCACCGTGGGCCGCGCTGTCTTGATGATGTGGATTGCCAGGCCAAAGGAGATCAGCAGCCAGGCGCATGTGCCGGCGAAGGCGTAGAGCAGTGCCTCGGTGGTGCCGGTGTCCAGCAGATCGAGCCCGAGCCAGCCGAACCAGCCGATGGTTCCTGCCAGGTACAGAAAAGCGCCCAGGAGTATCAGGGTGAGTTTCATAGCGAACATGGGGTGTGTCCTAGCCGCGCGGGGCGGCATATAGGGGGTTGGAGTGATAGCTTTCTGCCTATCTTTCAAAAAGGACCGAAGCGGTGTACAAAAGGGTTCAACTAAGTTCGTGATGAGGCATGGACGTGTCACACAACTTCGATGCTCCGATAGCGCACGCTTACCGGGGCCACGTGATTTTTCTCAAGTTCGATTGGCGTCGCCCGAACGACCAGAGCCCTGTTGCCGCGAAGATCATTGAGCCAGCACCCATCAATGGCTTGGGTGAGGTTGCAGCAGAGTTGGAAGGCCCCTGGCCTGACTATCCGGCAGCGCTTGATGAGGCAATGGCGGCAGCTGAACGATGGATCGACAGTCAGTTGCCCTGACTCCGCTCACCGGCAGGCATGTGGGGGATTGGGGTTAGGCTGCTGGGTGTTGCACTGTGTCGCGGAAGACATCCATCTGCGCCGCGCCGTCGAGCCAGGCGGCCGCGATCCGGCGTTCAGCCATTGCGGCATATTCCGGGTTCAGTTCGCACAGGATCGATTTTCGGCCTTCTTGCATGGCGACCACCGCCGTCGTACCGGCACCGCCGAACGGGTCAAGCACGACGCCGCCCAGTGGTGCGCCGGCCAGAATGCAAGGTCTGATCAGGTCAGGCGGGAAAGTGGCGAAGTGCGCACCCTTGAAACCTTGCGTCGGCACCGTCCACACACTGCGCTTGTTTCGAGTGTCCAAGGGCCAGGCGCTTTCCTCTCGATCTGGCCGGTGTGTTCCCAGTGATTGCCCAGGGATAGCTTGCTCTCGCTTTGAATCATCGCGCTTGAAACTATCCCGCTTGCTGCGCACCGCTTTCATTGGGCCGTTCGACTTTCCGGGCACTCGATCACTGCCTCGCTGTTGCTCGAGATCCTGAGCCATTCGTGTGATCGAACTCAGCGCTACAGGCTCCTTGATCGCATCCTGGTCATAGTAATAGCGTGGTGACTTGCTCAAGAGAAACAGGTACTCGTGCGCCTTTGTGCACCGGTCCCTGGTGGATTCAGGCATCGGATTCGGCTTGTGCCAAATGATGTCTTGGCGCAGGTACCAGCCATCATCTTGAAGGGCGAAGGCGAGGCGCCAGGGGATGCCCATGAGGTCTTTCGGCTTGATGCCGGCCGGATCTCGAGGGCGAACGCTCATTGTGCGAGCGTCCAGCTTTTCATCTGCGCCGCGAGTAGTCCTGCCCCCATTGGCATAGCTATCGCCCATGTTCACCCATGCCGTGCCATCATCGCGCAACACCCGTCGGACCTCCCGAAATACGTCCACCAGGCGCGCCACGAATTCCGCAGGAGTTTCCTCAAGGCCGATCTGACCGGCCATGCCGTAATCGCGCAGGCCGTAGTAGGGCGGAGACGTGACACAGGTGCTCACTGATTGGTCTGGCAGCGTCCGCATCGACTCAATGCAGTCGCCGATCAAAACGCGATGCTGTTTCATGGCCTTGGCCCCTTGTAGATGAAGACGTAGGCGAACCAGAGGGTGGCAATCATCAGTAGTCCTCCCAATTTAAGCCCTGGATGTATTCGTTCGGGATTGTCACTGCCGCACCCGGTATCACACTTTCTGCCCGGCCATCGCCGAAGTACCCGATTGCCGCCTGGGCCCGCTCCATTGACAGACGAGCGTGTCGCAGCTGCCAGGCCTTGCGTGCCTTGTAAGAGCGCAGTGCCAGTGCCTTGTCGGTGTAGGCGAATCGACGGCCCCAGTTGCCACCGTCTTTCAGCACGCGCTTTCTGCGCTTCTTAACCGCCTCAGCGGTCCAGCTGTATTGCGGGCCTTTGACCAAGTCGCAGGTATGGTTATCGCCGATGTAGAAGCACTGCGCGGTTTCGCCGATCACCTGATAGGTGATGCAGTGCACCTCCAGGCCTTCCGGGCCAATGGTGTCGATATAGCGGAAGTGGTCCGGCCAGGCTTTGTTGATTTCTTCAGGCATGACTTCGTCCTTGCCGCTATAGCGGCTGACTTTGAAGGGGGAGGGGTTACATGTATTGCGCAGGAGTACGGATGTACTCCTATCGGGATTTGGCGGCACGCTTTCGAAATTCGTAAACCATGCTGCGCAGATCCACCAGTGACTCCTGCAGGTTGCCACGGGCGGAGTCGATATTCTCGAACAGCTCACCTTCACCGTCGTCGCCGCCTTCATCGACGGCCAGAAGGGCCAGGCCGTATGCCTGGAACTTCGCCAGCACATCATCGGCTGACTTGGCCATGTATTCGGCGTGCTCGATGGCGTAGTCCTTGTTGGATCGCTCTTTGGTGCTAGGCGCTGCATCGCAAAGCCCAAGCACCCAATCAATCCATTCCTTGCGCTGCCTGTACTGCGGCTGGTCGTCGTCGATCGCTTTGACCATGTAGTGCGGGCTGCGGTTGATTGACCGTACCGCACTGACCAACTTGTCCCAACACTCATCCGCTGCGTTCAGGCGTTGTTGCAGCTCGTTGATTTTGAGCTGCTGTGTGTTCCAGACCAGGCCGACATTGCTGCATTCCTCCGGCGATTCCTGTCCACAGTGAGGGCATATGGCGTCGTTGTAGTCGCCGGTATCGGCTATCGCGTCACCGCCACCGCACTGAAAGCTGGGATAAACAACCCCGCACCCCTGGCACTCGACAATGAAATAACCGCCAGTGTTGTCGTGAGACACAAGCCCCAGCTTTGCCCGTGCCATCCTATTGTTGCTGTGACCTTGGCCGCTCATACAGCCTCCCTCGTTACCAGATCATGGGCATCCACAACGGTCATGCCGAGCTTCTCGGCGATCAGGACTTCCAGTTTTGCGCCCTTTGAATTCTCCCAGCCGGGCAGGGTGGCCACGGTGTCGCAGTCCATCAGGGCGGCAATGTCGCGGCGCATACAGTCGGTCCAGGTGCCGCCTTCTGGGTTGATCTCGGCGGGGGTTGGTGACTGTGTGGCCGCTGGCGCGGAGGCTGGCGGTCATGCTGTGGAAGGTGGGGAAGTTCAGCCCGGGCAAGCCGCTCATGGGCCCGCTGAGGTAAATTCGTTTCACGGGGAGTCCTTGACGGGCCATGCCCGGGCGGTGGAGTGGGGGAGTTACTTTTTTTGGAAGGTCTTGGTCAGCGCGGCGTTGACGCTATTGCCGCGCTTCAGCACGACGCGGGCGAGTGCTGCCCGGTCCGTATGGCTGTGGCTGGCCTGACTGAGCAGGCCGAAGTAGCTGTTGGCTGGCTCGCGCAGATCCTCGGCGGGCGCCGCGGCAGTGCGCTTCAGTGCCTGGGCCAGTGATCGCTTACGAGTTGTGCGCCTCCACGGCTTGATGACGTGGCCCACGAAGTCGACGCCGCGATCCACGGGCTGCAGGATCGTATTGGTGGGGTTCAGCTTGGCGCCGAGCTTGGGCAGGAAAGCTTCGACCTCGGCCAGCCACTGGTTGAGCTGCTGCGGCGACTCATGCAGGAACACAAAGTCATCCACGTACCGGATGTAGTGCTTGGCCCTCAGCTGGTGCTTGGCGAACTGGTCTAGGGCGTCGAGGTAGACGTTGGCGAAGAACTGCGACGACAGGTTGCCGATCGGTAGGCCGAGGTGGGCGGGCTGGGCTACCAGGCGCTTGTGCTGCGGCACCCGATTGAACAGGTGGGCCGGGCTGCGCGTCTCGTAATCCTCACGTGGGTCGTGCATGAGGATCTGCGTGGCCAGGGCCAGCCACCAGGGTTCGGTGATCCTGGCTTCCAGTTGCGTGCGCAGCACCGCCTTGTCGATGGCGACGAAGAAGTTGGCCAGGTCGCACTTCAGGTAGAAAAGTGGCTTTGACCAATTCTCGCTGGCGCTCCGCACCTTCGACTCAAGCCGGGTCGCAGCGTACAGCGTCCCGCGCCCGGGGATGCAGGCGCAACTGTCCGCTATGAAGCTGGCGTAGAAGCGAGGTGCCACATGGTTGTACATCAGGTGGTGGACGACGCGGTCCCGAAAGGCTGCTGCCCAAACTTCGCGGGCTTTCGGTCGGGTGACCACGAAACAAATGGATCGGCCTGGCCGGTAAGTGCCGGCAATCAGGTCGTCGTACAGTTCCAGCAAGTTGATCTCCATGTCCTTCTCGAATTGTCGGGCACTCGCGGAGTTCCGCTTGTTGCGCCGGCAGTCGTAGTAAGCCTGGACGAGATCCTCGAACTGGAAGGGAGCAACACTTAAATCTGCGGACAGGGCGCGCGAGCCGCTCGTTGTTCTTGTCGTTGTTGTTGAGCCAGCCATCTTCAAAGTCCATGTTGTAGGCGTTGTTGGCGGAGCGCTGCGACCTGTCGAGCTATCTACATCGCCGAACCGAAGGCATTGCCGATCAGTTCGGAAACTGCGCGAGACCTACGCGGACGCTTTAGACCGGCGGTATCTGTTGTGCGCATGGCGGTGACCCAGGGGTCAGCGGCTCGACCAGATTTTGCGCACAGGCAAGAGGGCCTTGACCCTCAAGCAGCGGGCGCGGTTGCGGACTTCTTCCAGGCGTTTGCCTGGCGGCCAACTGAGGCCGTCATCATCATTGCCTTGGCGTGCTGCCCTTTGCTGATCAACCCTCGATTGGTGAGGGCGCGCAGCAGGTAATTGAGCATCCAGATGCTTTCCAGCAGCAGGTTGATCTGAGGCAGTTTGTCCCGGGTCATGTTGGCCCGACCGATCAGCACCAGGACCTGCAAGCACTCGTCCCGGATCTTTGCCCCGACAACCTGTTTCAGGTCGCGCGGGATATTGCGCACCAGGTCAAGCGAAAGGCCGAGCAACTCCTCGGCCACCTTGTGGATTTCCAAATCCGTATGCAGCGCCATCCCTGGCCTCCCTGAAAAGCGAGGGTGCTATCGCACCCATGAATGAAGAATTGAATGATCAAATAAACTTTCTGCGGACAGGGCGCGCGAGCCGCTCGTCGTTCTTGACGCCGTAGTAGAGCCAGCCAACTCCAAAGACCATGAAGTAGGCGTAGTAGGCGGAGCGCTGCGAGCTGGTCCAGTGATAAGACTGCGTGAACACATCTGGCACGGTGATTTCGAGGAAGGACGCCTCACGACGCGCCATCAGGTAGAAGTCCTTATGCCCGTCGCGCTCGAATGCGGCGCAAAACTGGGCGGCAGGGTGGTCATGCTCCCGGTTGCTACTTGCCAGGTATGCGGTGTTTGCCTGCCCATCCCATGGGGATTTGGCGCCGTCGAGCTCCTGCCCGTAGCCGCCCCACTCATGGGTCGCCTCAGCGTCGCTGCCAGTCGGCACAATCAAGTAGTAGGGCTTGTCGCCGCCAGGGAACAGTCCGCCGTTCACGCCGCCTTCGCCGGGCCAGTATTCGCCGACGGCAGGAATGCCGCTGGCCGTAATGGCTGGCCCGGCGGCGATGGCCAGGGTTGCGAGTTTCAGCACCACACCTTCGTCCGGGCTGCTGATTGTCAGATCACCGCGGGTGTAGGTAGTCAGTTCATTTGAGTGCATGGGATGCTCCTGTGAGCGAGATAAGGGTGCAGGTAGCCGGCGCTTCCCGACGAGCTTCTGGTCTGAGCGCCGTCCTGGCGCTCCCGGGAATCACCTGCGAAAAACGAATGAAGAAATGAATTACTGAATGATGAGGCTGCGGACAGGGCGCGCGAGCCGCTCGTAGTCCTTGGCGTAGTAGTTGAGCCAGCCACCTTCAAAGACCATGTAGTAGGCGTGGTAGGCGGAGCGCTGCGTACTCAGCCAGTGGTAGCGGTCATCGCGGAGCTCCACCAGGCCATCAGCCTTGGCCGCCATCAGCAGCTGGCCTTCAAGGCAAGACGGGATGAAGCCATCCAACTCCAGGGCCTTCACGGCGATCACGCTGCCAGCCTCGGCCATCGCGCTGGTGTTGGCTTCCCCGTCGCTGTAACTGCCGGCGCCTTTTATCTCGACACCGTACTCACCCCATGGGCCGCTGAGTTCGTCAGGCAGTAGGATCAGGGCGCGCTCTACGCCGTTGAGCCAGTAGCGGGTTACGAACACACCGCCGGCCAGAGGTTGGCCGCGCTCAGGGAGTTCTGCGGCGAGTACTGTTTGCTGTGCTTGCTTGGTCATTGGGTTACTCCGGATAAGCGCCGCCCTCCGGAGTCCGGTGGTGGCAATTTGGTTTGGGTTGGGGTATTACGGGTGACCGGCATGGAGCCGCATCAGGCGGGCTCGATGATCTCGTCGCCCGGGTCTTTCTGGATGGCGAGCAGGCTTTTATTGCGGAATTCCCGCGCCACGTTTTGCGATATCTCTATTTTGTGGCGCGGCGGATTCAACAGAGGTTGGCACTTTGCGGCGCCCATCGCGTGCAGGTGATGAATCATCAGCGTCATTGCCTCTCCCTGCTCAGTAATGCCTGACCACTCCATCAGGTCGGCCAGCGCCTTGCGGGTGCCTGGGCGAACCCTGAGCCTCAATTCCTCTTCGGCAAGTGCCACGCGCTTCCTGGCAGTTTTTGCCGAGCGCTCCTGCACAGTCTTGGCCATGGCCTACCTCTTCTATTCCGCTGGCCGGCAGTGCGAGCCAGGTTTGTCGTTTGCGTTGCTGGGTGCGGGCTATGCGGCGCAAGAGGTGCTCCCGCGCCGGGCCTTCGGATAGTCGATGCCGTGGGCCGCGATGATCCGCTCGAATGCCTTATTGTTGATGGCGAGCTTCCCGCAGCACTGGCGCCGTGTGATTCCCAGTTCCAAGAACGCACGGATGCGCTCGGCGTACTTCGCGTCGCGCTCACCCATTTGGTCTCGGCGATAGTTGCTGTTCGCACCACCTCGCTCCGGCTTCTTGAACGTGATGTCGTTCATGGTGGCGTGCTTGTAGACGTTGCGGCGACTGATGCCCAGTGCGGCGGCGGCCTCTGTCTGGGTGTGCGTGGCGCTCAGTTGGCGCATGTGCTCGACCAGCTTTAGCCTGGCCTGCTCCCGGACATCTTCCCTGTCCAGGGGCAGGGGAGCCGCTTCAACCCTGCGCCGAACGAACGGCTTTGGCGCGGGCGGCTCTTGAGGTACGTATACGACCGGTTTCGGCGGTGGTGGAGGTTTTATTTCCTCTATCTCACCGCCGGCCGCCACAAACTCAGCGACCTGGGCGGCCAGCTCGTTCGAAGACTTCCGAAGGCGTTCTACTTCGTTCTGTAGGATGCTGATCATGGATCACCTCGGAATGCTTTTCAGTGTTGTCTGGACCAGCTCAAGGAACTTGGCGCGGCGTTCGGCCAGGCGCAGCAGCTCTTCCTTGAAGTCGTCCCGGGTAGACCGGTACACGATGAGCTGGCTTGCCTCGGGGAACTCGGAGCAGAAACTGACGAAGTCGACCCAGTCGCGGCCAGTGCAATCAAGGTGGCTGACCAATTGCCAGCGATAGGCAGGGTCGAACGATCCACGCTTTAGGGTGGCGTAGTGCACGGCGGCGGTAACGCACTTGATCTCAAGCACCCCATCAGTGCCTATGAGGCCGTCTGGAGAGTCGCCATGGTCGCCGCAGTCGAAGAATCCACCGTTGGTAACGGTTACGAACTCGGCGTCCTCGTAGTGCATGCTGGCGATGGGTTCTTGCTCATGCCCGCGCTCGGTGTGGTCATTGGAGAAGCTGAACTCAGCCTTGCGCCCGGTGGCGATCTCCAGCGCTACCTGGAGTGCGTATTTCTTGGCCGGTTCCCCGAATGCGCCATCACCGTTGGCCATGTAGCAGCCAGCGTTGGAGCCGGTGGCCTTGCCTACTCGCAGTTGAACCCACACATCCGTGTTCTGCTCAACGTCATGCCACTGCCGATTCATCGCTGCACTCCTTGATCAGCTGCTGCTGGTGATCATCGGTCATTGAATACCGGGCGAGTACAGCGTCCAGGTTGCCGTCGCGCTTATACGCGGCCTTGGCGTTGGCCCAGGGCCTCGCGACCTCAGGCGTCAACCATGCAACCGTCGGCGCTTTAGGGCTGATCCGCAGGCCTTCCATCACCTCGCGGCCGAACTTCACGTTCGAATCCACGTACACGGTGATCTTGATACCCTGCCAGTCCTCAATGAACGGTGAGTTGGTCAGCGCCTTCATGGTCTTGCTGTTGGTTACGTTGAGGATCATCGGCTTGAGCTTTTCGCCTGGGCGGATCTCGCGCTCGACGAAGTAGGCCGTGTTGAACAGGTCCTTCGTCTTCTTCGTCTTATCCACCTCCAGCGATACGCGGGCCACGGTGAAGGTCATGTGACCGACGATGTCGGCACTGCTCAAGTAGGGGCTGTTGAAGGCCTTCTTGAAGTGGGTTTTCGATTCGTTGGACACGATTGCTCTCCGCGCCACCGGAGAGGGGCGCCGTAAGTGTTTAGGAGGTGATTCGATCAGCGAGAGCGCTGAGCAACATCAGGAAGGTGAGGATGGAGAGTGCTATGGCAGGCCCGCACCAGAAGCAGTAGCGCTTGGCTCTTTGGTAGGAGGTCATAGGTTTGTCCTCTTGCCCTTGTGTCCACAGATAACGGCAAAAGCGTATGGTGCAAATGGCATCGGCTTTCGGGCGAGCTCAAAAATATTCCAGATGCAGGCCAGCACCAGTGCCCACGGCGTGAACCGCCAGAACTTCATCACCGGCCACATGAATCGCTGTGGCGGTTTCATGGGTTGATCGCTCTACTTGCCAGAGCCTCAAGCTCTTGGGCTTCTCGGCAGAAATCGCTGTAATCCCATTTCGGGTACTCTTGCCGCGCTTCGCAGCCCTGGTTGTCAGCCTGCATGCCAAGTACGTAAGCGTTCCTTGCCAGCATCAATGCCATGATTTTAAGTTGCTCGCTGCTCATACGCTCACCTTGCAAGTCCAGCGGCCCGCACACTTGCAAGGCTGCTCGATCCATTTCACGTCTACCAGAAACAAGAAACCCTGATTTCTCAGGGCCTCGGCGATACCTTTGAATGATCCGGCAATGATGGTCATGACGCCTCCTTGAGATGCGTATTGCGCTCGACGAACTTGGCATCCAGCGCATCGCGATAACGGTTGGCGGTAGGGGAGTCGACCAGATCGGCGAACTCGGCCATTTCGATCATGCCCATGACGAAGGTGCGGTCCGGTACCGGGGTGCACGACTTCTTCATCTTGGCGATTTCCAGGCCCAGGCGGGCGAGGGCGGTAGGGGTGTTCATAGTTCGTCGTCCTCGGCCTGGGCGGCCAGTGCATCTTCTGCCAACGGCTCAACAAGGCGCTGAGCGATGATCCTGAGCTGTTCTTTGGGATCAGCTACCGCCAGCAGGTCCTCGGCGCCGTCGCGGGCCAGGAAGCGATCACCAAGCAACCCGGCAATGACCATCTCGCCAATGGCGCATGGGCTCTTGCTATCACTGTTGATCGCGAACTGCTCGACCTCGGCGGCGAAGGTCTTGAACGTCACGCCCTGCGCGGAATGCATTCGGCGCTTGAACTGCACGTCGCTGCGCCGATCAACCAGCGTTTCAACCGCGTTGTCGATCCACTCCTTGCGGGCAATCTCCACCGCCGACTCGCTCACTGGAGGCGGCAACTGAGCGTCGTAACGCTCCTGGCATATCTTCAATGCTGCGTTCATGGTCGCCTCCAGGGTGGCGGGTCAGTCGTAATAGGCTTGATCGGCCAGATACTCGGAATGCTCACTCACAAGCCATTCCTCCATCTGGGCGATATCGGAATCAGTCAGGTGGCTGGTATCGTCTTTCGATTCCCACTCGATTTCGCAATGACCGAAGTACTCCTCAGGATCAGCAGCCCGGCAGCTAAAATTCCCTTTCGACTGAGAAAAGGAAACAACGCTCAGGTTGATGGCAATGTCTTCGCCGTCCTTGATCGTCCAATATTCGTAAGTGCGGGCCATGGCGACCTCCAGTGTTCCAAATCCAGCCAAAGGTAATCGACATGCTGTCCCGGCCCGTGCTGGGCGTAGACGCGGTCGCGGTGTTTTAAGTTGACGTGCAGCTTTGCCTTCTTCCGCTTGGGCCAGGCACTGCCGCAGATCTTGCAAACATGAGCTACAAGCTCTTCGGCCATGGCGACCTCCAGTGTTTGGGGTTAGGCGGCTACCGGCTGATTCATCAGTTCGGCGTACGCGTTGAGTGCTTCTTCGCGGGTATCGCCGAATGCGTAGTTGGCCGACGACTGCAGGTCTTCAAACCCTTCGCCTACCACGCACCACGCACTGCCATCCTTCATGACGCGGATGGCCCACCAAGGCTTCTGGAATCCGTCAGTGCGGCAGGTGTTGCAGGCCCAGGTGCCGCCGTAGACGAAGCCAGTCTGCTTACACTGGCCGTGCGGGAATGGATGGATGAAGTAGATCTTGCCGTCGCGGATCATTTCGTCGGCCTTGTACCATCCCTGCATGCGCTCGGCCTTGTATGCGCCGTCGATGGCATCAGCAAGCTCAACTCCTTGAACGCGAGAGTTGAACCCGCCACCAAAATGGGCATCGAGGCTTGAAGGCTTGAATATCTGGTAGGCGTATTGGATCTTGCTTGGCTGCTTGCTCATGGCTTGCTCCGTTGCATTTTGGTTCACCTGTATTCGTCAACACTCATGCCTCCCGCTGGTTGCCGATGGGCGCGGGGGAGGAGTGCTGACGTAATAGAGGTGGGTAAGGGTGCCCAGGCCCGCTACTGGCGACGGCCTGGGTTTGTTGCATCAGCGGTGTGGCCCGTTGCCCGCTGTTGATTGCAGGGCTGGCCGTTCGTCTTCGTAGGTTGGCGGTGAGCTTCCTCCCCAGGGCGTCAATCAGCATCTGTTCGCCTTGGATCACAGGTCCCTACAACATGCACGCTGCAGCTCGTTTGCCCGGTTAGGTGGGCAGGGTGCATGAGGTCCGGCGGTCCCAGCCGAAGCTATCGGGCCCGCTAATTCTTGAGTTTGGTGTCTCTCCCATCTGCCGCTGGGATTCGCGGGGCGCATTGCTTGCCGGGTCATTCGTGCCTACTGGGCATACACGGTTCTGGCGTTTCACCATCGAGCAGCCGCACAAGGTTTTCCCTGTCGTTGGCAGGCTTTCGGGCCTGTCTGCTCGCCGGTCGCCGGTAGAGGCAATGCGGTCTGTTGTTTGTTGCGCTGACTGTTAAAGAGCGGTCAGGCCCTGAGGCCCTGGAGAGTCCCTGTTGGGTGACTCGATGGAGTGAACAATACCGCCGGTATTCTACAAGGTCAATACCGCCGGTCATGTATTTTTCAATAGGCGAAAAAAAACCCGCTGGTGGGCGGGCTTTCGGTTGGCTTTCTTTCAATCCCTTCGGAGGCTCGATGCGCGACCGTACTCCGTTTCGTACTTATCAACGAGGTTTCTACATACGTCTCGGATCATCCGCCTCGACTGCACAGAGGCGAGTTGATCGTCCACGTCCTTCCAACAAAGGTCGATAGCGGCACGTGCGGTATCTTTAGCAGTGGGAGGGCCAGACATTGCCCCAATACCCATCATCACCAACAAAAGAATAATCGGCGTCAATATGATCCAGGCCCATATTGGGAGTCCTTTCTTTTCCTGTGGAGGGATGGCGGTAGATAAGTCAGCACCACAGTGGCGGCATCGGACTGCCTCAGCTTTGATCATTTCCGCGCAAAACGGACATTTTTTTTCTTCTGTGGTCACACTGCATCCCTCAATTTATACGCCCAAATCACAGCGTCCAAGGTTTTCTGAATAAGAGGAAAGACCAGCCATAGGCGCCTCTTTCAGAATCCTAATTTATTCGTCAGGGCTTGGCTTTGCTATGAAGTCTTTTGGGATGGTTGGGACCTTGAATACCTTGCCGTCCTTCATTTCGAAAGACACTGACTTTGCCCCACCGAAGGCCGTGGCATGCGTGTATACCCAGATCTGAGAGTCTTCTCTAGTGGACACCATGTATGGGTTGCCCATCGTCTCGTACAGTTGCTGCTCGGTCATGCCTACCTTCACCTTGCTGGCCTGGCCGAAGGTAAATGGCGTTCCTGCGCATCCGGCTAGGACGACTAAAATTATGGCAAGCGAAACTAGGCGAATTTTATTAATCATGGTGTCCTTCCCGTAGTTGAGTACGAACTTTACCATTAGCGGCTTACAGCCACCATTCGCCTGGTAGAGAATGGCAGATACAAGAAGCCCGGCGCTGGGCCGGACTTAATTCTTATTGCTTAGGCGGGACACTGGGCTGCGCGGCAGGGGACTCGGCCTTTCCTGCTTGGAACGCGGACATGGTCGTCTGCATAGCCCCTAAGACATTGGCCTGGTTGGCGTAGTACGCGCCAACCAAAATTGCTACCACGGCTAAAAGCTGGACGATTACGGCGGCCCAGTAATTAGACTTTACTGTAGCTGCTTGCTTGGCTGCATCTTCGGCGCCTTCAGCTGCCTTGGTAACTCGCTCAGCAATTAACTCGAAGCGTTTATCACGCTCAAGCTGCGCTTTATCTCGCTCTGCCTGCGAAGCCAAGAAGCTCTCAATTTTTGCAGATACAGATTCTACGCGAGCATCCATCTTTGCTTCGATGGTCTCGAGCTTTGCGTTGAATTCTTCGCGAGTAATGTCGTTCATGACTCCAGTATCGCTTGCTTTTGGCTTTTCGTCAGGAATGTTTTTTGCTTCTATGACAGCCACGTCCTCCCGAATTGGTCTGATATTGTCGCCCCAGCCGTGATCTTTCATTGCGGGAGCTCCGGATTTTCTTTCACCCACTCAACAACTCGGTTTGCATAAATCGATCTGAACGTGCCGCAATTTTCACAGCTCATCGAAAAGCAAAGACGGTAGTAGGTGGTGCCGGCTATTGGCATTTTGTAGGCTGTCAAAAACTCCTGATCCTTACCAATCGCACTCCCTGTGAACACTGTCCAGGAGTCACTCGTGCCACAGTGCGGACAGGTGGTCGACATCTTAACGCCGTCCAGGAATCTGATGAATTCGCCGTACGAAACCTTGAATTTATCTGATGCGTACAATACTGAAAGCTTGTCTTCTTCATCCATGCTTAAGCACCAATTCCTGAATCAAATCTAAAATTAATAAGCGGGAGGCTGCAACGCTAGCTGCGCATCAAGGATTGCTTAAAGCATCCCGCCGCGCCAAACCACGCGACCGATGATGCGAACCTCGTTTATCTCCCCGTCCCGCAGCGTCTCGTCGCCATAGCGCGCCTTGTCCGGGTTGTCGCTACGAATGATCCAGCCATCGAAGTCTGACTTCACCAGGCGCTTCACGATCGTTCCTTTTGACTCGCTCTGCATTGCGAATATCTGACCGTCCTTCGGCTCAATCTTCGACTCATCTACCAGCAGTACGTCGCCGTCGTTGATCGTCGGCTCCATGCTATTGCCGCTGGCATAAATCACGTCCAGGTGCTTCTGGTTGAGGTTGTTTGCGCGCAGCCAGGCCGATTTGAATGCCATCACGCCGCGGATCTCGACGTGCGGGTTGTCGTCCCCGTCGCCGGTTGATCCGCGCGCCGTCAGTTGCAGGACGCCGGTGTAGCCGGATTCATCGTTCAGATCGAAGCTGCGCGGGGGAGTGCGGCCGTCAGATGCCTGTTGTGCATCTTTTCCAGGCAACGCCTCAGACATTTTTTCAATTTGGGCGGCCAGGGTAGGGCTTATCTCGGAGACCGGGACTCCGAGGGCTCTGGCAAACACGACTGCCGCATTCACGCTCAGCGCGGTGCGGCCGTTCATGAAGTGGCTGACAGCGCCTTGGGTGACGCCATCGCCCAGATCGGCGGCGAGCTTTTCCTGAGTGAGCTTGAGCTCTCCGCGCTTAGCCTGGAATAGGGATTTGAGCCGGGCGCTGTCTTGCAGCTGCCATTCGGATAACGGAAGCCGTCTGGAGTCTTTTTTCATTCGCTGATGGTATTACCCACGGTATTTACTTAACCAATATCGCCGGTATTGACTATGAACAATACCGGCGGTCATACTTGTGGTGAAATCTACGTAGAGGACGCCGCAATGCGCCGAATCACACTCACCGAATTTGCCAAAGAGCACGGCCATACCAAGGCCGCACAAATGCTTGGCTGCACACAGGGCGCGCTGAGCAAGGCGATCCGTGTAGGCCGCGATGTGTTCGTGACCCTCGAAGAGGACGGCAGCTTGTCGGCCCAAGAGCAGCGTCCGTTCCCATCGCAGAAATCAGCTGCATAACCCTTTCGAACAACCAAGGAGCCTCACCAATGGCATACGACGACACACGCCACCTGAAAGACCGGGAGATCAAGTCCCGTTATGACGATGAAACCTATGAAGCGTTAAAGGCTGTGGCTCGCCTGCACAAGCTGCAGCTGGCCGTGTTTGTGCGCATGTGCGTCGAGGAGAAGTTGGAAAGCATCGTTGAACCGAATGCTACCGGTAAACACATGCAGGCCTGAAGGCCCTGAAGGAGGCTATGTGCCTGAAACCACGATCTGCCACGGGATCGATGGGCGCCTCTACGAGAAGCTTGAACGTTTGGCGAAGGATGCGGGCATGACGCCCGACGAATACGCCGCAAAGCTTGGAGCAGAGCGTTTTTTCGAGAAGACCAGGCCAAGAGGCGCCGGAAAGATCCGGCATCTGCCAACAACAAGGCGAGAACCGCCGAAGCCCGGAATAGGGCCTGAAAAAGGAGGGCCTGATGAAGACCTCAACCAATAAACCCAAATCGCAGGCACAAAAAAGCCGGGGCGCAATCCCGGCTCTTTTTACAGCGCTTGCAAATAACGTTTCAACGTGGAGCTGATTATGCATACGTCGAACACTGATGTACAGGCCCTCAATAATCCCGCGCCACGTTTTCTGCAATCGCAAAACGTGGCGCGGACAATGTCATCCGTAGATCTGCGCGACCTTGTAAACGATGCCCGCACCCGTGCAGGCGAGTCAAAGGTCAGAAACGACCAGTTCATTATTCGCGTAGAGGACGAGTTATCCGGGGAACTGGGGGTATGCAGTTTTATTGCACACCCCCAAAGCGGGGTAATGATGGCCTCGTACGACCTCACCCTGGATCAATGCACCCTGGTGGGGATGCGGGAATCCAAAGCTGTTCGCCGGACGGTCCTGCAAAAGATCAAAGATCTGGAGGGGCCTAAGCAGCTCTCGACCATCGAAATCCTGCAGATCGCCATGGAGTCTGAAAAGTCCCGCTTGATGCTCACCGCGCAGGTCGAGCAGCAGGCCACCAAGATCCATTCCCTGGAGAACCTGTTCAAGGAAGGCATGACCCACACCCAGTTCTGCAAGGGCCTCAATGGGGTCAACGTCATGCAGGTGGGCAAGTACTTGGAATCGCGCAGCTGGCTCTACAACGAGAGCAAGTCCGGCCTGCGCCATCGTGTGGGCTCATACGCCCGCGACAAGTACATGACCGAGCACCAGCACGAAGTCACCCCGCACGGCAAAGAACCTTTCATCTCCTACACGCCTGTTCTGCTTAAGAAGGGCGCCGCACGCCTGTACGACCTGTACCTGGCTGGCGATCTGCCCATGAAGAAGACCTGGGACGGCCTGTTCACCCATGACAAGGCTATGCGGGGTGCAGCGTGAGTATGGAGCTGATGGTTAAGGCCATGAAGACCAAGGTCGGTAACCCGCTGCGCAAGCTGGTGCTGATCAAGCTGGCCGACAACGCTAACGACGTGGGCGAGTGCTGGCCGTCCTACCAGCACATTGCCGACCAATGCGAGATCGACCGCAGCACTGTTCGCCGCCATATCAAGCACTTGGAAGAGCAGCGTCTGCTGAAAATTGAGAACCGCGATGGCCCGAAAGGCAACTCGTCGAACCTCTATTTTCTGACCCTTGGGGGTGTGGGCACAGAAAGCACACCTGTAGGCCCAAAAAGCACAGGTGTAGGCACACAGCCTACACCCCCTGTAGGCCCAGAAAGCACCAGAACCAGTCACTCTTTTGAACCAGTCATTGAACCAGTAGAGCAGCCGGTCGCTGACGCTCCCTCTGCGAAGAAGAAGGCGACCAAGTTCGACCCGCTCACCTGCAAACCGGCCAACGTTAGCGAGCAGGTTTGGGCTGACTGGTGCCAGCACCGCAAAGAGATCCGCAAGCCGCTGACCAAGACCACCTGCGAACGCCAAGCTAAGACCCTGGCTGGCCACCACTGGGCCGACGCCGTGATCATCCAGTCCATCAGCAACGGCTGGACCGGCCTGTTCCCGGAGAAGGTCGTGGCGGGCGGCAATACATTCAGCAACGGCCCGGACTTCTACGACAAGTCGTGGCGCACCGATACGAGTGATGACCTATGAAGAACGTCACTCAGATGATCCCAGGTGCAGCGCGGGCCCTGGCCACCGCCACCCCTTATCAGGCCCCGGCGCAGACCGGAACCCAGCTGGGCGTTGTGGATGACGCCACCGGTGAAGTGGTTGAACGCCTGTTTCGGCAGTTGCAGGCCATCTTCCCGGCGCACAAGCAGGCATGGCCGGACGACAAGGCCAAGGCCGCAGCGATGCGCAACTGGACCATGGGTTTCATGGCCGCCGGCATCCGCACGCTGGAGCAGATCCGTTATGGAATCGAGCAGTGCCGCAAAAGCGGCTCACCGTTCGCTCCAAGCGTCGGCCAGTTCATAGGCTGGTGCACGCCTGGACCTGAGGCGTTCGGCCTGCCAGCGAGCGCTGACGCGTGGGTGGAGGCGTTGATGGGCGTCTACAGCCATGAAGGTGTGCGCGTCGCGGCCAACGAGACAGGAATATTCGACCTGCGCGCCGCCAAGCAGGAAGACAAGGGCCTTCGCCAGCGCTTCGACCACAACTACGCCGTGGTGATCCGCCGAGCCCAGGAAGGTCGGCCGCTGGACGGGAAGATCCTCACCGGGATCGGCCACGACAGCCAGAAGACGCCCTTTGAACTCGCCAACGAGCTCGCCGACCAGCAGGTCCAGGCAAAAATCATTCAGCAAGGCATCCCGGCCGACGGCAAGTCAGCCCGCGAGCTGCTGCTGGCAAAAATGAACATCAAGCGCGATGCACAGCGCGGCGTGGAGCATTCGTCATGAAACGAGCAAACCCAGCACAGCTACGCCAATCCCTTGAGATGGCGAACACCATGGTCAAGCACGGAATTCGTTTTGTATGCATGCCGGTGGTGGATGAGGCGGACATGGCCAATCTCGCCAGCCAGGCCGCTGAGCGCTTTGATCGCTTGGGATTGATCGCAGAAGCAGCGGAGCAACGGACATGAACGAATTCGTAGAAGTTAAGACGCAGGACTTGTCGGGCGCGGCGCTGGATTGGGCTGTGGCGAAGGCGGCAGGTGTGGAGGCGGACTACTTGTGCCCCTTCATCATTGATGAAAACAACCAGCCCGTGGTCGTTCTGAACAAGGCGAAGTGGCTTGAAGACGAGGAACCTATGGCGATTTGGTCGCCATCCACCGACTGGGCCCAGGGCGGGCCGCTGATCGAGAAGTACAAGCTCGACATCGGGGCGCCAATGGAAAACAAGAGCGGGCCGTGGAATGCAGCTACCGAGTGGGGCCACCCGAATGGCTACAAGGGCGAAACCCCGCTTATTGCAGCTTGCCGCGCCATCGTTTCATCTGCTCTCGGCGACACCGTAAGCGTGCCAAAGGAGCTGCTGTCATGAGCGACAACACCGAACTGAAGCGTCTGGCCGAGGCGCACGTCCAAAAAGATATCGTCGACCCGATTGAGTCTACGCGAGTAATGCTGGTTGAGCCTAAAACCGTACTGGCCCTGATCGCCGAGAGCGAGCAGCTTCGGGAAGCGCATGAGCAGATCTGCACGAGTTACAACAAGGTCAGCTACGCGTCAGAAGAGCGAGGCAAGCAGATCGACCAGCTCAAGGCAGAGCTTGAACACACTGGGTACGACCACGACCTGTTGCGCAATGAGCGCGACCAGCTCAAGGCTGCTATTTCCACTCCTGAGCTGGTGTTCATCAACATGAAATCCGGTCGCATCGCGAAAATTTCGCTGCGTAGCGCGATCGACCTGCACGGCGAGGTCATCAATGGCGACGACGCGCAACAGATTGAGATCGCCAAGCTCCGCGCCGAAGTAGCCGGCCTACGCACCGGCTACGAATCCTACGAGCGGGTGAATGCTGAGTTGAAGGCTGAGGTGGAGGAGCTGCGCAAGGAGCGTGATGCACGCCACCCCTTCAAACCTTTCCATGAGCCTTCGATTGGATACACCGGCTGCGTGATTTGCGGCGTGTACACCGACCACGGCGGCCTGCCATGCCCGAAAACGCGCGCAACGGCCTACGCCGCCCTGGGCCAGGGAGAGCAGTCATGACTCTCAACTCAATCGCTTTGTGGCTGGGCTACGGCTCAATGATCGTTGGTGCCGTGCTGCTAATCACGTCGATGCTCTTCGTTGGCGGTTGCGCGCTTGCTGCGGTCGCCAACAAGAGCCTTCGCGCGCTGATCCGTATTTATGACTTGAAGACCCTGCGCGCGACCATGCGTCAGCTTGAGGCCGAAGGAAGGGTCAGCAAGAAGACGGGGGTGCAGTCATGACCAGCCTCCAAATTCGCAACGAATCAGACCGCAACAGGGCCATGGGTCATATCGCCAGCCTGGACCTGAGCAAGCCCAAGAAGCTGGCCATCACCGAAGTGGACCGCAGCGGGGAGCAGAACAAAGCCCTGCACGCGGCGCTGGCCGATATCGCCGCCCAGGTCGAACACGCCGGGAAGAAGTGGGATGTCCTGATCTGGAAACGCCTGTTGACCGCCGCCTGGCTGCGTGAGTCGGGCGATCAACCGCAAATGATACCTGCGGTAGACGGCAACGGCTTCGACGTCATCTACGAGCGCACCAGCAAGCTCACCGTGAAGCAGTGCGGCGAGTTGATCGAGTGGGTTCACGCCTTCGGCGCCGAGCACCAGGTGCGCTGGACGCAGAAGGACAACTGGGGAGGGCGCTACTGATGAGGCAGGGTCACGAAACACCAGTAAACGCTGCGGCGGCCCGTGTCATAGGTCGAGGTGAGTCATTTGAATATCGCGGGCTGGAAACCGAGATCTGCTCGTTTCTGCCAATCGATATAAAACCGCTTCCGGAAGGCATGGAGAATCTGGTGGGCAGAAAATTCGGCCGATTGGTTGTCGCTGGATGGATAGGTCAAGGGAAAGGGCGCTGGTCCTGCCGTTGTCAGTGCGGCAATTACGTCGTCCGTCGCGCCAAGGCAATTTGGCAAGCTGCGCCTGACGCCTCCTGCCAGCAGTGCTACCTGATGGCCGTTTCGAAGCGCAAGGAATACATCCGCAGGACCGGAAAGCAGTGTGAGACTCGGGAGTTCCTTGTATGACCATCGAACGGAAACCGGCCAAGCCGAAAAAATGCCGCGTCTCTGCGTGTAGGGCCTCATTCATCCCTTCGCGTATGGGGCAGGCGGTGTGCAGTCCAGCCTGCGCGCTGATCGACGGGCCGAGGCACGCACTAAAGGCCCGCAAGGCTCTGGCCGAAATCGAGCGCAAGGACATCAAGGTCCGCAAGGAGGCCCTGAAAAGTCGCGCCGACCACATGAAGGATTCCGAGAAGGCTGTGCGGGACTACCGACGCACCTACGAGCTGAGCATCGGCAGCGGGTGCATCAGCTGCGGTGAGTCGCAGGAATCGATTCTGTCTGCCCAGGGCTGGAAGGTCGGCGGCGCATTTGATGGTGGCCACTTCATGGGCAAGGGAGCTCGCCCCGAGCTGCGCCTGGAGCCAACCAACATATGGCTTCAGTGCAAAGCGTGTAACTCGGGCTCCTACATGCACGCTCGTAAGGGCTACACCGTTTCCCAGGGCTTTCGTACCGGGCTCATTGCTCGCATCGGCCTGGAGGCTGTCGAGGCGCTGGAAGCCGACCACACGCCACGCAAGTACACCGTAGAGCAACTGAAAGCCATCACCGCCGAATACCGGGCAAAGACCAGAGAACTCAAGAGGGCTGCAGCATGAAGATCAACTCAGCGCGCCAGGCTTGGCATGACTGCAAGTACAACCCGGCCCCCGGCCAGACCTCCGATGTTGTGCAGCTAGGTGTGGTGGTGCAGAGCACCGAGCGCGGCCCGACGGCAAACCACGCAGTGCACGGAGCTTTGGCTGGGCACATCCAGTCGGCAATCGCTCGTCTGCACCCGCAGATCCGCGTATTCGGTGACTTCATGTACGCCGCCGAGCAAAGCGACGACATTCGGGAGGCGGCGGAAGAGGTCGTGTTCCTGCTGGTGCAAAACAGGTCTCCACGCATGACGGCGGCCAAGCGCGAGAAGCTGGAGTTCGTCGTAAAGGGCGTGCTACGCCGGTACCAGCACATGCACCAGGGCGGGCAATCGTCCAACGAAGACCCGCTGGCCAACGCCGAGAAGTTCAGGGCCTGGATGTGGCAGGTCTACGAAGTGCGCCTGGAGTCGTGCAACTGGGAGCGGGATTGGGGTGGTGTGCTGCAACTGATCTTCGAGTGCTGCGAGGATCTGGATCGGCGAGCATTGAGCCCCATTGCAGCGGTAATTTACGAAATGCGCGAGGCCGCATGAGGGCCTATTGCGTTCCCGTGCGGCTGGTGATACCTTATCGCCACTGTTAGAGTTTTGCCTTCGGCAACTTAATCGATGATCCAAGAAAACCCGGCCACCGCGCCGGGTTTTTTATTGCCCGAATTCAGCCGCCATAGCTCCAGTGGTAGAGCAGTCGCCTTGTAAGCGAATGGCCCGGGGTTCGAATCCTCGTGGCGGCACCACATTGGTGAGTAGCACAGCGGTAGTGCAATCGGCTGTTAACCGATCGGTCAGTGGTTCGATCCCACTCTCACCAGCCATCGACGGAGGAAGTGAAACAGCACAACGCTGCGGATCAGGCCTCAACACACCGCCTAAGGGCGCCGGATCAGGTAACCGGCAACCCTCATTTTTTAATGAGGGCCTATTCAGGGCCCCGACAAAGTGCGAGGCCTCTTCGTTTTCGGCTCCACCACACCCATTGCTCCGAGCTGGGAGTGCTGTGTGAGCCGATTCAATTCCCAAACATGCCCCACGGAGTCGAGCGCATGGAGTATCTACAGCGCCTGCTCGACAAGATCGACAGGTTCGAATTGTTGATTGCGGGCCTGATTGGGGCCGTTGTTGCGAGCTGGTGGCACAAGGACGACTTGTCCGACTGGCGCGCCTGGATGGTGTTCTTGGTCACTGGGGTGGCCTGCTCGCTGTACCTGACGAGCATGGTCAGCGCCTACCTGAATGTCACTGAGCCAAAGATCGTCGCCGGGATTGGTTTTCTCCTTGGCACGTTCGGCGGCTCGCTCCTTGCGGCAATCAACCGAGCCATCAAAGCCGCTGACCTCTGGGCGCTCATCCGCCAGCGGTTCGGGGGAGGCAATCCACCATGAATCTTGAACTGATCAACTCCATCGCCTGCGGCCTGATCGCCTTCTGGGCGACCTGGTGCGTACTGAGCGGGAAGGTGAGGGACGGCATTCTCGGGAAGCTGATCTACACCACGATCGCCATCACAGGTTTCGTTGTGTCGGTGCGCAGCCAAAACATCTTCTTTGGCCCGACGACTGCTGGCCTGACGCTGCATGTCGCCCTGGCCATGGCCGGTGCCCGCCACATCTTCATGGTCACGTACTGGCAGCAGGTGAAGGTCTGGCTGTGTCGCACGCTGAGCTGTGAGCACTGCATGGGGTGCGATAAACAACCAAGGGGTAGCGATCGAAGGGCCAAGTAAGCTGCGCCGCGAATACCTATTACAGGTTTTCGTGGCGCTAAAGAGTCTTACCTTAGTTTGGCCGCCTCTTGTATTTGATCAACGTAGGTGGACAGCCTGTTCATTTCAGCCGAAAGGTCGGAACCAGAAGACCCGACTCTAGCGAGAATAAGGTCAATGGCTGCCTCCAGAGCGACTAGGCGCTTCCCTGCATCATCCGATTTTACGTAAGCGACTGCGCGGAAGGTGTTGTTTAGTTCTGACATACATCACTCCTTTTTCGTGAACCATACCAATACCGGCAACCCGCCACTATTACAAGCTCGGAGGGATTATGGATAGGCCGTACCCTCCATCTTCACTGCTTGACCTGTCCGACCTCTCTCACTTCGGCGTACGCCTGACACCAGCTCCTGAGGTCTGGGAATGGCTCCAAGCAGAGATCCTCGCTGACAACGGCTGCATTCACAACGAAGACCATGCCCACCTACTGGATGCGGACATCCGCGTCATGTGGGCGTCGTCGAGCTTCGCCAAGCATGGTAGGACAGTCCTGGGCCAGGCCGAGCAAGTGGGGTTCCGCGCTGGTGGCTGGCAGAAAGCCCGGATGGAACAGCAGATGCGTGATTGGTTCGGCGACGTGCCGGCCTTCATCATCACCCTAGCTGCGGACTACTGCGCTCAGTGCAGCGACACCGACTTCTGTGCCCTGGTTGAGCATGAGCTCTATCACATCGCCCATGCCATGGATAAGTACGGTCAGCCAGCATTTACCAAGGATGGCGCACCCAAGCTTGAGATGCGCTCACACGATGTCGAGGAGTTCGTTGGCGTGGTCCGCCGCTACGGTGCAAGCCCTGACGTTCAAGCGTTGGTGGATGCTGCAAACAGTCCTGCCGAGGTGGGGAAATTGAACATATCGAGGGCCTGCGGAACCTGTCTGCTCAAGCTGGCCTGAGGATAGACAGCAATAGACGGAACCCAACCCTATGGCAGCCCTGAGCAGCGAGGTGAAGGCCTTCATCGTTCAGGCACTGGCCTGCTTCGATACACCATCCCAGGTGGCAGAGGCCGTCAAGCAAGAATTCAACGTCGTAGTGAGCCGCCAGCAGGTTGAGTCACACGACCCTACCAAGCGATGCAGCAAAACTCTCGCCAAGCGCTGGGTGGAGATGTTCCATGACGCCAGAGAGCGTTTCCGTAACCAGACGATCGATATCCCAATTGCCAACCGGGCCTACAGGCTTCGGGGGCTGGGGCGAATGGCTGAGAAGGCCGAGAACATGCGCAACCTGGCGCTGACCGCTCAACTCTACGAACAGGCGGCCAAAGAAGTGGGCGATGTTTACGTGAATCGCCGAATCGAACCTGAGAAACCTCTGGGCTCCCAAGCGGACCAGCAGCACGCAGTTGCTGAGTACACCCTGGAGCCTGACGAAAATGTCCCCACTACCCCGTACCTATGACGCGCCGGTGAAGCTGACGCCGAAACAGGCGAACATTTACTGCTGGGGCTTCCAGCCTCAGGCGCGCTTCCGCGACGCGGTGTGTGGTCGCCGGTTCGGTAAGACGTTCTTGGGCAAAGCTGAGATGCGCCGAGCTGCTCGGCTGGCTGCTGAGTGGGGCGTGAGCGTTGAGGACGAGATCTGGTATGGCGCGCCGACGTTCAAACAGGCCAAGCGCGTGTTTTGGAGGCGTCTGAAGCAAGCCATTCCCGAGGCGTGGCGTGCGCACCGCCCAAACGAGACGGAATGCTCGATCACCCTCAAGTCCGGCCACGTCATGCGGGTGGTGGGGCTCGACAACTACGACAACCTGCGGGGCTCCGGACTGTTCTTCGTGCTGGTGGATGAATGGGCAGATTGCCCGTGGGAAGCCTGGGAAGAGGTTCTGCGGCCGATGCTCTCGACCTGCCAATACTCGATACCGGGCGTAGGCCTGCGTAAAGGCGGACATGCCCTGCGTATCGGTACACCAAAAGGTTTCAACCATTGTTACGACACATTCCAGGATGGGCGGCCAGGCAACGAGCCGGACCATCGCAGCTGGCTTTACACCTCAGTCGACGGCGGCAACGTACCTCCTGAAGAGATCGAGGCCGCCCGCCGCAAGATGGACCCTCGCACATTTCGTCAGGAATACGAGGCGAGCTTCGAGAACTACCAGGGCGTCGTTTACTACACGTTCAACCGAGAAGAATGCCGCACCACCGAGCGCATCAAGCCCGGTGAAGCTCTGCACATCGGTATCGACTTCAACGTCATGAAGATGTCTGCGGTAGTCAACGTGGTTCGTAACGGCCTTCCTCTGGCGCTCGACGAGTTCCATACGGTGCGCGATACGCCCGAGATGATCGACAAGATCAAAGCGCGGTTCCCCGGGCACAGCATCGCGGTTTATCCCGATGCCAGTGGCCAGAACACCAGCAGCAAAAACGCGAGCGAGTCCGATCTGTCGCTGCTTCGCACAGCAGGCTTTGCCGTGTATGTCGATTCAACGAACCCGGGCGTGAAAGACCGCGTGAACGCAGTCAACGCCATGTTCCTGAACGCCTACGGCGAGCGCCGCTACCGCGTCAACATTGACCAGTGCCCAAAGCTTACCCAGTGCCTTGAGCGCCAGGTTTACGACAAGAAGGGCGACCCAGACAAGAAGGGCGGGTTTGACCACATGGTGGATGCGATGGGCTACATGATCGCCCAGCGGTATGGCCTCGCAAACTCCTACACACTCGCAAACGTGAGCAACTCATGAGCGCACTCAGCTACCTGAAAGACAGCCTGCAGAACCTGGTCGCAGGACTGGGTACTGCGCGCGACAAGGCATCTCACTCGCACTATGCCATCCCGGAGATGGACGACCAGCAGCTGCTGAACGCCTTCCGTGGTTCGTGGACTGCGCAGAAGGGCGTGACCATCCCCGCGGTGGACGCGTGCCGTAACTGGCGCAGTTGGCAGGCTGACAAGGGCCAGATCGAGCTGATCGAGGCCGAAGAGGACCGACTGAACGTCAAGGGCAAGGTGCTTGAGGCCCTATTGAAGGCCCGCCTGTTCGGTGGTGCTGCCGTGTTCATCGGCACCGGCGAGCGTGATACGGCATCCGAGCTGAACCCTGAGCGAATCAAGCAGGGAGGCGTGAAGTACCTCACTGTCATGACTCGCCGACAACTCAGCGCGACCGAGATTGAACAAGACCCGCAGAGCCCGCGCTTTGGCAAGCCCAAGGCTTACCGGTTACCGGGCAGCTTGGTTGAGATCCACCCGTCGCGCTTGGTGATCTTCATCGGCACGCCACACCCTGACCCTGAGCTCGCGGTCGGTTGCGGCTTCGGTTGGGGTGACTCAGTGCTCCTGGCTGCGATGCCCGCCGTGCGTCACTACGACGAGACGGTGGCCAACGTTGTGAGCCTGGTCTACGAGGCCAAGATCGACGTCATCAATATCCCAAACCTGATGGCAAGCATGCAGGACAAGAATTACGAGCGCTTGCTGCTGGAGCGCTTGCGTCTGGCTGCTACCGCCAAGGGTATCAACGGCACGCTGATCCTCGACGGCGCCGAGACCCATAGCTCCAAGTCGGCCAGCTTCGGCAATCTGCCTGAGGTGATCGCCAAGACAGAGCAGGGCGTGTCCGGCGCGTTCGATATCCCGGGCACCCGAATGTTCGGCCAGTCCTCCACGGGCCTGGGCGCCAACGGCGAAGAGAACACCCGCAACTACTACGACAACGTCGCGTCGCGCCAGAAGCTGGAGATCAAGCCAGCCATGAGCGTGCTGGATGAATGCCTGATCCGCTCAGCGCTGGGCAGCCGCCCCAAGGAGATCCACTACTCATGGGCGCCACTGTGGCAGGCCACGGCCAAGGAGCGGGCAGACATCGGCAAGACCACCGCCGACACCATCAAGGCGCTGAAGGATTCGGCCCTGTTCCCTGAAGACGCGCTGTCGGCTGCCTCGGTGAACCTGCTGGTGGAACTGAGCGTGATGCCTGGGCTGGAAGCGGCCATCGACCAGTTCGGCGCAGAGCTTCCGGACGAAGAGGGCGGTGATGATCTTCCGTCCTCACCAGGCGCCGAAAAACCAGACCCTGAGGAAATCATCCCATGATCTTTACCGACTCCGTGCCTGTCTCCGGTGTTCGACGCACGGCAGACGGCTACCTGGTGGCCGAGGCCTTCGTCGCACGCACCGGTATTCAGGATTACCTCGGCTCCGAGATTGACCCGAACAACGAACACGGCCTGCGGGATGTTCCCATCGTCAAGGTGTACCGGCCAGAGAGCTCGGTGTTCCACAAGGACGCGATGAACTCCTATGCCTATCGGCCCATGACCAACGACCACCCGGGCGGCGACGGTGTCAACTCCCAGAACTGGAAGGACGTGGCTGTCGGTAACACGGGTGGCGAGGTTATCCGTGATGGTCAGCGGGTGAAGGTGCCCCTGGTCCTCATGGATGCCACCGCCATCTCGGACTTCGAAGCAGGAAAACGACAACTTTCCATGGGCTATGGCGCTGAGATCATCTTCCAAGATGGCGTAACGCCAGAGGGCGATCCTTATCACGTCAGTCTTGGCCCAATGAAAATGAATCACCTCAGCCTGGTGCACAGCGCGCGGGCTGGCGAAGAGTTTCGTATCGGTGATAGCAAACCAAATACCCCAACAGGAGGCCATGACATGGCTGATGCACTGCGAAAACTCCTTGTCGATGGCATCTCCATTGATGTCACCGAGCAAGGCGCCCAGGCCATCGAGAAGCTGAACACCAAGCTTGCCGATGCTGCCACTGCCACCAAGACCCTGACCGACGCGCACGCTACTGCGATTGCGCTGAAGGACGGCGAACTGGCCAAGAAGGACGACGAGATCACCAAGCTCAAAGCGGCTGTGATCAGCGATGCCGACATCGACAAGCGCGTAACCGCCCGCGCTGACCTGCTCACCAAGGCCAAGACCATCGCCGATGCCGACTACACCGGCAAGACCGATGCCGAGATCCGCAAGGCCGTGGTCATCGCCAAGCTGGGTGATGCGGCCGTGGCCGGCAAGTCGAGCGACTACGTCGACGCCCGCTTCGAGATCCTGGTCGAAGACGCCGCTAAAGATCCTGTTCGTCAACACTTCCAAGCTCAAGACGGCAAGCAAAAGAACCCGAACGACAACGGCCAGTCGGCCTATGAAGCTCGCCTCAACGATGCATGGAAAGGGGAGACCAAGTAATGGCCGTTCAAACTACCTACACCTCGAACATCCGCGCCGGCTTGCCGGGCATGATCGTTGACATGATCCCGAAGACGCTTATCTCGCGCACCGTGCAAGCGGCAGGCGGCCTGGCATTCGGTATCCCGGTTATCCAAGGCACAGCAGACAAGGCCGGTCGCGCCTCTACCACTGGTGACACCGCTGCCAAGTTCGTTGGTATCAGTGTTCGTGACCGCTCCGTCAAGGCAGAGGCCAACGCCTACAGCCAGTACGAGTCGGCGCGCGTCATGACCAAGGGCGCCATCTGGGTAACTGCTTCGGTGCAAGTGGCCGCTGGCGACCCAGTCTACTTCTTGCCCGCCACGGGCGTGTGGACCAACGTGGCTACCGACAACGTACTGGTTGCAGGCGCTCGCTTCGACACCAGCACCACCGGTACCAACCAAATCGCTCAAGTCCGCCTGGGCTAAGGAGAACACATGCGCCACCTTCAACTCCTCGACGCTCAAGCTGCTATGGGCTTCGTTATTTCCCAGACCTCGTACATTGAGCGTCAGGTGAATGAAATCGTCTACCCGGACATCCAGTACCCTGGCCTGATCCCGGTAGACACGTCTGCTCCTGAATGGATCAAGAGCGTCACCTACTACTCGTCCGACAAGGTAGGCAAGGCTGACTGGATCAACGGCAACGCCGACGATATCCCGCTGGCCAGCACCGAACGCTCTAAGTTCGAGACCTCCGTGCATATGGCGGGTATCGGCTATGGCTGGGGCTTGGAAGAAATCAGCCAGGCTCAGATGCTCGGCCTCAGCCTGACTGCTGATGATGCTAGCGCTGCTCGTCGCGCCTACGAAGAGATGGTCGATCGCGTTGCGCTGGCGGGCGATGCATCGAAGGGCTTCTCTGGGCTGTTCAACTTTCCAGGCGTGACCGCCGGCACTGCGGTGACCGGTGGCTGGGGTACTGCGACCGCCGACCAGATCTTGGCCGACGTTAACACTGCTCTGACCGTACAGGCCTCTGGCACGATGTACACAGCGTTCTCTGACACCCTGTTGCTGCCTTACAGCAAGTTCTTGCTGTTGGCCACTCGCAAGGTGAACGATCAGGGTCTGGAGTCGATCTTGACCTATCTCCAGAAAAACAACGTGTACACCGCTCAGACCGGTCGCCCGCTGATGATTCGCGGTTTGAATGGCCTGGACACCGCGGGCGCCGGTAGCACTGCCCGCATGATCACCTACCGCCGCGATCCAAGCGTACTGAAAATGCACATCCCTATGCCGCATCGCTTCCTGCCTGTTTATCAGGCTGGCCCGATTCGCTGGGAAGTGCCTGGCATCTTCCGCCTGGGCGGCGTGGACATTCGCCGTCCTGCCGAAGTCCGCTACACCGACGGCATCTAAGGGGGTTACATGGCTCTGGTAAAGAATACCCATAGTAAGACCCCTATCGGCCTGCCTGATGGCTCGGTAGTCCCACCACGCGGCGAACTGGATGTTCCTCAGTGGGCTGACTATCGAGATCGCCAGAACCTGGCGTTCTACGTTGAGACCGGCGTCTTGCTGGTAGAGGGTGATGATGATTCGCCCCTGCTGAGCAAGGACGAGGTCCTAGCTAGACTGAAAGAACTGGGCATTACTGCTGCAGGCAACAGCAAGGTCGAGACCCTTCGTACCAAGCTGGTACAAGCAGAGGCCGACCATGCTGCGCAAGAAGAAAAGCAGAAGGTCATTGATGAGCTGACCGCGCTGAATGTCGAGTTCGACAAGGAAGCGAGCCTGGAAGCCCTGCTGGCCGCACTCGCTACCGCCAAGGCGTAATACCCCGCAAAACCCGGAGCGCATGTCGCTCCACCTATTCGAGAATGATGATGGCTGACTACTACGGTACCGTGGCGGGCGCTGACGCTTACCACTCGGCCCGTGGCAATGCCGCTTGGGCGGCTGCCACAGAGCAGGCCAAAGAAGAAGCCCTGGCGCGAGCATCAGCCTACATCGATGGCATCGGCACTCAGTTGCCTATGACTGGGTGCGTACTGTCATTCCCTGGCCGTAAGGCTGGTGGTAGGGCGCAAGCCCTGCAATGGCCGCGTACAGGCGCAATAGATCGGTCTGGCGACCCTATCCCCGATGGCGAGGTGCCGCGCGAGATTGAGCAGGCTACCTATGAGGGGGCGCTGCGCGAGCTGGTTAAGCCTGGGAGCCTGAACCCGGACTACATCGCGTCCATGGCTATCAAGCGCGCCAAGGTTGGTCCGCTGGACACCGAGTTCTTCGGCCCGGAGGATGGAGACGGCCAGCCCAACAAGCCGGTAATCGGCATGATCAATAGCATTCTCGGCCCGATCATGATCCTTCGATGTCCCTTACCGTTCGTGGTGACCGTGTGAATCAGACAGACATCCTGCGCCAGATCGAGGGTATGGAGCCCAAGATGCAGCGGGCTTACCTGGAGCAGGTGCGCGGTGTTGTCGATGCGGCGGTCATAGCGGAAATTGAGCGATACATCGAGTCGAATGATCATGGGGCGCTGGATGAGGCTCTGGCTCTTGGTGTGTTTGGGCTTCTGTTTGAGCTGATCCGGTCTGGATACATGGCCGGCGGCGCTTACGAAACCAAGCAGGTGCCAAAGGCGGCCGGCAAGTCGGAGTTCGATGTGCGGGCGCCAGCCGCCGAGTCATGGCTGGGCGATCACATCGCTTCGCTCAAAGCTCAGATGGATCGTGACCTGGTTGACTCGGTGCGAGTGACGGTTTCATCCGGATTGCGGGCTGGTAGGTCGCCCAGGCAGATCGCGCTGGACTTGGCTGGCAGAGTTAGCAAGCAGACAGGCAAGCGGACTGGTGGCTCTGTAGGGCTCCCAGGAAACTTCGCTCAGTACGTCGCCGATGCGCGCACCCAGTTACTAAGCGGAGATCGCGAGCAGTTGAAGAAGTACCTGACTCGCACGCGCCGTGACCGCCGATTCGATTCGATGGTTCTTCGGGCGCTAAAGGCAGGGAAGGCCGTCAACAAGGTCGATGTGGAGCGCATTGCTGGCCGCTACTCCGACCGCCTACTTCAAACCCATGCGGAAATGATCGCCAGGACTGAGGCGCTCGAGTCTTTCAGTGCTGGGCGAGACCGTGTCTATCAGCAGTTGGTGGAGCGCGGGCTACCCCGCGAGGCGGTTACCAAGGACTGGGATACGCGTCGTGACGAGAAGGTCAGGCACAGCCATTCAGGTATGCAGGGGCAAGAGCGCGGCCTGGGCGAGCCATTCCAAAGTAACTCCGGAGCTCTTCTGCAGTATCCGGGCGACAGATCGCTAGGCGCCGGTTACGACGAAACAGCTAACTGCCGCTGCCAGGCCAGATATTCCATAAGGGCTAACTATGCGCGACGAGATGCAGGAAATCTTCGGGGCGTTATTCGATAGCGTCTTCGCTGAGTCCGTGACCTCCTTTACCGGAGAGTACATGGGGCCAGGTGTTCGCGATCCGATTACCGAAGAAACTACTGCCGTTCCCGTGATCTATGGCGGGCGTGGCGTCTTTCATGAGTACGCATCCGAGCGTATTGACCAGTTGAACATCCTGGTTGGCGACATCCAGTTGATTGCATTGGTCAACGAGGTGCCGGACCGACCCAAGGTTGGCCACCTGATTAAAACCACTGCCGTCGTGCCAATCCTTGGCGCACCTATGGCAGGGTATCGGGTTGTGCGTGCGGCAAGCGATCCGGCGGGCGTCCACCACGACATTCAGTTGAGAAAAGCCTAATGGCCAGACAGCGCGGCGGGCGAGCATGGAGCACGCCGCCATCCGCGTTTTCAGGCGTTATCAGGGAAGCAATCGTCGAGCGGCACAGGGCTATAGTGCTGGCCATGATGGGCGAGATAGTTCTGCGCGCTCCCGTGGACACTGGCCGATTCCTTGCCAACAACATCGTCAGCATTGGTTCGCAGGTCTACTACTCGCTTGACGAGTATGACAAGACTGGCCGGGAGACGATCAGTCGAGCGGAAAGCGCTCTATCGGGGCTTCAGCCCTTCACGGTCACTTATATCCAGAACAACCTTGTGTACGCCGGTCCTCTTGAGGATGGGCATTCCCGCCAGGCGCCAGCCGGCATCTACGGTATCGCCTTCTATGGCGTTACACAGGCCTATACCAAATGACCTTTGAGCAGATTCGAGAAATCGTAATGGCCCGCATGGAGCAGTGGGCCGGCATTCCGGCTGCGGATGTCGATTATCCTAACAATCCCGACGGGCCATTTGATCCTGAAGGTCGGCCGATCTGGGCCAGGCTCGCAGATGTTCCGGGCCTATCCAGTACCCCAGAGGTCGGCATAGGCCCCTGCGTGCGCCGAACTGGGATCATCGTCATTCAGCTATTCGTTCCGACTTACAAGGGCACCTTGGCGATCACCAAGGCCGCTGACACGCTGGTCGAGCACTTCGAGTACTACAGCGACCCATCTGGTCCTTTTGATTGCTTCGCCGCCTCAGCGCAAGTTGTGGGCGACGACGGCCTGGGCTGGTACCAGGTCAACGTTCGAATTCCATACAGGGCGTACTAAGCCCAGACCATCCACCGCCACATGGCGGTTTTTTTACGCCTATTGATAGGAGAAACACCCCATGTCCAGTGGTGCCAAGGTCTCAACCGCGTGGAAGCGCGAGATCACCCCAGGAATCACCCCGCCCGGCGACTGGAATGTCCTGACCCGGGTCAGCTTCGGCTTGCTGCCGACCTACAACTCGGAAGAGAACAACGAAATCGGCGTTGATCGCATGGCCCAGGGCACGGCCCAGACCACGGTTGACGTTGGTGGCGATGTGGAGACCAAGCTGCGCTACGGCGCGCTGGATGAGTTCATGGCCTCCTGCTTCGGCAAGGACTGGGTCGGCAACGTCCTGACCATGGGCAATGACCGGATTTCGTTCTCGATTGGCTCCTACGCCAGCGACGTGGGTATTGCGGCGATTGCCCGCGGCGCTCAAGTGGCAACGATGAACTTTGAGATCCCGAACGACAACGAGATCAACGTAACCACCACCTTTGCCGCGATTGCCTGGGACGACAAGGCCGACAACACGTCGTTCATCGTCAACCCTGCTGCTGAAGCCCACCAGCGCCGCTACGGCTTCAAAGACGTAACCGGCCTGAAGATTAACGGCGTGCAATTGGGCGAGGACAACGCCTGCGTCGACAGCTTCAACCTGGAGTTCGACAACGCAGTCCAAACCCAGCGATGCATCGGTAACGGCAACCCGTTCCCGGGCAACATCATCCCGACCACGTTCACCCCGTCCGGCTCGATCACCATGAGTTGGTCGAAAGCTGCGTACACCTACTGGAAAGCCCAGCAGACCGGTGATGCACTCAGCTTCGAGTTCACGCTGAACAACGCTGACGGCGGCTACACCTTCTTCTTGCCAGAAATGGAAGTCAGCGGTGATTGGCCTGACGGTGGTTCGACCGACATTATCCAGGTTGAACTGAGCTACACCGGCCGCCGCGTGCCACCGACGATCACCCGACTGCCAGCGCCAATCGTTATTGCCGCCGTAGCCGTAACCCCGGCCACTGCCAGTGTTGCCGTGGGCGGCACTGTCGACCTGGAAGCCGCTGTAACTCCAGTAGGCGCAAGCCAGCTGGTGACCTGGACCACTTCCGACGCCACCAAGGCCAGCGTCAGCGCTACCGGCCTGGTCAAGGGCGTGGCCGTTGGTACCGCGACCATCACCGCTACCAGCAAGTCGGATAACACAAAAACCGACACCGCTGAAATCACCATCACCGCTTAAACCCTTTGCCTGGCGCGCCATGCGGTGCGTGCCGGGCCTTTTACCGCAGAGGAATACCATGGGCATCACGATCACGAAAAAGCCTGAACTAGACGCCAACGGCGAGCGCTGGGTAGGATTCCGAAAAACGCCGGCAGGTGGGATCGAACAATGCAGTCGAGAAGAGGCTGATGCTTCTATCCTGGTCGGCTCAACTGCCTCGCCACTCTACAAGTCGCATTACGCACTGATCCTCCGCCATCTTGGAGCGATTGACGCACAGACCCGTGTTGGCACGAATGAATTCGGTTCTGACGATCTTCCTGCGGTGGTTTTTGAGCAGGAAAGCGACCTGCTGATCGACTTGGTGGCCAGGCACCTTATCAAGGATTGGGAAGGTATCGACGAGACGGATAAGCCAGGCGTTCCTGCGCCGTATTCAAAAGAGCTTTGCAAGTCGCTGATGTACCAGATGCCTAGCGTTTACTTCATCGCTATCCAGGCTGGTCGAGACATTGCCTTGCGGGCCGAAGAAAAAACCGAGGAAACATCGGGAAAGCCCTTGCCGCGTACCGCTGGGGCCGCGAGTGGGCAGGCGCGGCAAACGAAAAAAAGCGCTGGAAGCATGAGCGCCTAAGCGGAACGGTTCCAGAGGCGCCGGAGATTGACGGGGTTACCGCTGAAATCCTTGAGGCATACGGGCCGATCAGCAGGACGAGGCAGTACGTCGGCATGGTGGGTGCCCCGGCTCCAATATCGCCTAACGCTATCACTGAATACCTTTCCCGCAACCCCACCGCCATATGCCGCGATGAGTTCGATGCAGCCATCTTCGCACTGGATGACGACTTCCGCGCGTACTGGGAAGAGCAGCAGGAGAAGGAAAAGCCGAAACCTCCGAAGAAACCATAGCCCGCCCAGCGGGTTTTTTTACGCCTGGAGAAAGCTATGGCGCAGGAATCACGCCTTGGAATCACGATTGAATCCCGTGGCGCCGAGCAAAATGCAAACCGGATGACTGACTCCCTCGGCCGGATGGAAAAAAGCGGTGATGCTGCTGCTGCCTCGGCTGATGGCGTGTCGTCCAGCGCTGCACAGCAGAAGAAAGAGCTCGCCCAGCTCCTGGGGCAGATCAACCCTACGGTAGCAGCCCTGGGCCGCCTGGACGACATGCAGGACAAGCTGGCCAAGTTCAAAAAGGCCGGCATCGTCGAGGGCGATACGTTTGTCGAATATCAGACCAAGATCAATCAGGCTCGTAATGAACTAACTCGGTTTGACGACTCGCTAACTCGCACAGGAAATACAGCCAAGCAAAATGCTGCGGCTTTGCGTGGTGTTCCTGCTCAGTTCACTGACATCTTCACGTCTATTGCTGCTGGACAGCCAATTACCATGGTTGCCCTTCAGCAGGGCGGACAGCTCAAGGATATGTTTGGCGGGCTTGGTCCGGCAGCCAGAGCCTTAGGAGGGTACATCCTTGGTCTTGTCAATCCGTTTACCGTTGCTGCCGCAGCCGCAGCAACGCTAGCGCTTGCCTATTATCAAGGCTCCGAGGAGTCGGAGCGCTTCGGCAGGGTACTAATCGAGAACGGAAACGCAGCAGGCACCAGTGCGAACCAGCTTGCCGACCTGGCGAACCAAGTAGCCAGCACCGGAACCACTGTAGGTGCGGCCGCTGAATTGCTGACCAAGCTGGCCGCCGCCGGTAACCCGCTGACCTCCATGTACGCCGAGATCACCCAGGCATCCTTGGCATGGTCGAAGCAGACGGGGCGCGACGTTAAAGAGGTCGTGCAGTCGTTCAACGAAATCGCCAAGAGCCCGGTCGAGGCAATCAAGAAGCTTGATGCCGAGCTGAATATCCTCACCGCCTCGCAATACGCAAACATCGTTTCCCTGCAAGAGCAGGGCAATACGATGGGCGCCGCAAAGATGGCCGCGGGCATTTACGCAGAGGAAATCAGCACGCGTGCCGGCGAGATCGAGAAGAACCTTGGTTCGTTGGAGGGGGCCTGGAAGTCTGTCGCATCATTCGCCAAGAGCGCATGGGATGCGATGCTCGATATCGGGCGCGATAAATCCCTTGAGCAGCAGCTCGCCGAAGTCGAGAACAAGATTGCCGATGCCAGCAAAGGCATCAAGCAGGGCGGGCGCGCAGCATTCGGCCTTGGCCTGAACATCCAGAATGTCGATCAGCTAAAGAAACAAGCTGCTGAACTTCAAGCAGCTATCGCTGAGGTAGGCCGCAAGTCTGCCGAGGACGCAGCCAGCAAGGCGATCCAGGACGCTGGCAAGAAGGGCGTCGACACCATCAATGCGACATTCAAGGCCTCTCAAACCCAGACACAAAAGCTCAACAAACAGCTTATCGATCTGGATAAGGCCCGCGCATCGGCCCAGAAAGCAGGTGGTTTTACCGCAGAAGAGGAAACGAAGTTCGCTGTAGCGCGCAAGAACATTGAGCAGCAGATCGCCGATATCAAGGAGCGAGAGGCGAAGAAGAACAAGCCGAAGGCAGTAAAGGGACTGAACCGCGGTGTTCCCGAGGCAGAAAACACCTTCGCCAAGCTCTACAGCCAGTACGACCCGGCCGCCCAGGCCGCACGCGCATTGGCCAAGGAGCAAACACAGCTTCAGCTGGTGTTGAGCAAAGGGAAAATAACTCAAGAGCAGTACGGCAAAGCACTGGCCCAAGCATCCACGAACTACGCCGCAGCTATCAAGGGCGCCCAAGGCCTTACCCAGGCCGAGCAATACAGGGCGCAGCTAGAGAAGCAGCTCAGCACCCAGCGCACCCAGTACAGCCTGGAAGCCGCAGGCGTCGGCATGGGTGACCAGCAGTCGCAGCGCCTTCAACAGCGCGTGCAGCTTGAGCAGCAGACGAACGACCGCATCCTTGAGCTGCGTACCGAACTGGCCAACGCCACTACGGAGAAGCAGCGCCAGGACCTGCAGGCCCAGATCGACCTGACCAACGAGTACCTTCCTCTCCAGATTGAGGCGGTGCAAGCCGGCTGGGCTCAGATGGACCAGGCCATGCTCAACCCTATCAACGGGTGGACGGCGGCCATGCAGAACTTTGGCACGCAAGCCATGAACATCGCAGGGCAGACTCAATCGATCTTCTCAGGGGCGTTCAGCAGCATCTCAACGAGCATTACCACGGCTTTGGCGAGTGGTTCGTTTTCGCTCAGCACGCTTGGTGATATCGGTCGCACGGTTGTCAGCGAGATCCTTTCCGGATTCATTCGGATGGGTGTGCAGATCGGCATCAACTCCGCTCTCAGCTCGGCCTTTTCCGCCAAGGAGATCGCCCAGTCGACGACCGAGACCAGCATCAAGGTCGGCGGTGCGGCGGCCGTTGCAACAGCCAAGGTCGCGGCGGATGGAGTTGCCACGGCTTCGAGCTTGGCAGCCACAGCAACCGTTCAAACTGCCCAGGTGGCAGCAGCAGGCAGCACGCTTGCCGCATGGTTGCCTGCCGCGCTCGTGGCCTCTGTTGGCTCATTTGGTGCCGCTGCAATCGTCGGCGGTACTGCTTTGCTGGCAGCGTTCGCGCTCACCAGGGGATTCAGCACTGGTGGCCACGTTTCCGGCCCTGGCACCGGGACATCCGACAGCATCCCTGCGCGCCTGAGTGATGGCGAGTTCGTTGTGAACGCTGCGGCGACAAAGCGTAACCGTGGTTTGCTGGAGGCGATCAACTCAAACGAGCGGGTTTCCGTATCGGGTGGTAGCGGCGGTGGTGGTGTTTCGCTCACGCAGTCCGCCGGAGTCGTGGTGAACATTCATGAGGATGCATCGCGGGGTGGTCAGGTTCAAAGCCGAAACGAAGGTGGTCGGGATATCGTTGATATCTGGGTTGCCAGCGTTATGAGCGATGGGCCGGCTCACCAGGCCATGGCTGAAAAATATGGTTTAAGCACGGTGGGCTCATGATCAAGTACCCGAAAGAACTGCCGTTGCCACTCCAGGACGGATACAAACTCAGCACTGAAAACCCAAAGATGGAGACTCCGTTAGAGTCAGGGAGATACAGGGAGCGCCGCAAGTTCACCTATGTTCCAACGACCATAAGGGCGCGTTGGAACATGGATGAGGAGCAGATGGCGTTCTTCGAATCATGGTTTGCCCGGACACTTGTCGACGGCACTCTGTGGTTTGAGGCAAAGCTCAAAACCCCTGTTGGATTCAAGGATTACATCTGCAAAATCAAAGGGATGTATGACGGTCCCGAGCTTGTCCAGGTGAACCGATACGAGATATCGGGCACGCTTCTTCTGCGTGACAGGCCATTGATAGAGCCAGGATGGGAAAACTTCCCTGAGCTTTGGTTCGGCAAGAACATCATCGACTTAGCAATCAACAGGGATTGGCCAGAAGCATGAACCCACTCGACGTGTGCTACGCATCGCCAGGCAGCGAAGTGCTCATCCCGGCATTTGAGCTGTTTAGCGATTCCTGGACTGAGCCGGTACTCATAACTGCTGGCTTTGAAGATCTTTGGCTTGGAACTGAAGACGGAAGGATGCTTTTGCATGAGGCCGGAGGTATTGATGTTTCATACCCGACGAAGGACAACACCGGCAGCCAGACGGTCACGTTTGCGATTGACGGTGTTACGGGGCGAGGCCAAAACCTTATCCGGCAGGCAATGGACGCAGACGCAATCATACGTGCCACGCTTCGGCTTTACCTGAGCACAAACCTCAGTCAGCCGGCGCAAAGGCCCTATTACCTCGTCGTGAGCGGCGGAAGCTTCGAAGGCGCAACAATCCGTGTCGACGGTGGCTACTTCAACCTCATCGACACGAACTTCAATCGAGAAACCTTCAGCGCCCTGAACGCTCCCTGCATTAAGTACCTATAACCATGCCATCACGATACCTAACTGCCACCTACCAAGACGGCGGTCGCGAACTGCCGTCCGTAGATTGCTGGGGTCTTACGACGATAGCCAGGTCGGAGTTATACGGCCTGCCTGGGCTATCCAAGTTTGGAGAGGTGACTCGCCTGGGCATTCACGCCTTCCAGCGCTCCTACAGGGCTGAGGTTGGCAGGGCACTCGAGCGTTGCGACCCCTTCCCGGGTGCAATCGCCGCCGCCATGAAGGGTGACATCTGCGCCCACGTTGCTCTGGTGGTGCTCAAAGACGACCGCCTGCAAGTACTGGAGATCAACCCCGGCAGCGGGGCCAGGATCATCCGGCTTCAGGAATTCAAAGATAACTACATGACGGTGGTGTTCTATCGTGATCGAGTTCTATGGGAACAAGGCTGACCCGGTTGCTTTAAGAACGTATCGGGTGAGTTCGCCTACCACCGTTGAGCAGTGGCTCATCGAAAACATGAAGGCATACGAGCGCCGGGACGTGCCGCCAGTGAGCATATCGGTCAATGGTTGCCCAAGCACTCATCATTCCTGGCCTGAATTGCAGTTTGGCCCTGACGACTTCGTGCAGATCTGGTACGAGCCGAAGGGCACAGACCCGATCTCCATCACCATCGCCGCCATCAAGGGCGTGCAAGCAGTGATGAAGCTCATCACGCCGCGGGTGAAGTTGCCTAAAACTGGATCACCCCAGCAGGGCAGCACGCTTTCCAGCGCCAACGCCAAGGCCAACCAGGTGCGCTACGGCGACCCGGTACGCGAGCTGTTCGGTGAGGATGAAATTTTTCCTGACTATATAGTAGAGCCGCGCCGATACTTCAAAGGCCCGCGGGATGAGTGGCAGCACATGCTGTTGTGCATTACCCGAGGTGAGTGCCAGGTCAACCCGAGCGATATCAAAATCGGGAACACGGCGGTGATATCGCTGGGTGCCAACGCGACCGCCAGGGTATACGGACCTGGCGAAGACCTGAGCAACGAGCCAGCCGCCAAGTGGTGGTACCAGGCACCTGAAGTTGGCGTAACGGCCACAGGCACTTCTGGTATCGAGCTGAAGACCACCGTCACCGTTCCTCCAGTACCAGGAGCCCAGGCGTATCAGTTCAACGGTGATTTGGTCGCCGTCCCAACTGGCGCCGGAGCATTCCCTGCCGGCTGGGCTGTTGGAATGATCCTGCGCA
Organism: Pseudomonas sp. KT_2_4; assembly: GCF_041410225.1. NCBI lineage: Bacteria > Pseudomonadati > Pseudomonadota > Gammaproteobacteria > Pseudomonadales > Pseudomonadaceae > Pseudomonas > Pseudomonas sp. KT_2_4. Next base: position 1,682,745 of record NZ_CP166962.1, on the reverse strand, counting down.
TTGAGGTCATGTATCAGTACATGGTCACGGCGGGCGGCGGTGCTGGTGGCCGGGATGTGATTTCCGGCCCGCTGGAGCAGCTTGGCGCCTTCCCTGGAATGCAGATCGAGGTAGTTGGGGCGAATGCCGGCCGCTACATCGTCAACGACTTCACGCCGGCGGCCGGGGGCGATCCGGCCCACATGACCCTCAACACCACCAGCGGCGCGCCGGTTTCTGGCCTCCTGGCCGGTATTGGCTGGGCATGCATTGGGTATGCTGGTCTTCGGTACCGGCTCACGGCGGCGAGTACGTCGCAGATAGCCGTAGACCGCCTGACTGACGCTGGCGTCACAGACAATGATTGGCCCGGATTCGACTTCATCGAAAGCAACTCAGCCGTTCTCAGACTGGACAATTCGAACCTTGAAGGCGACTGGGCTGGGCCGTTCGCGCTTTGCCCGCCAGGTCTCAAGGCAACGAAGCTCTCATTCACCGTCCTGTTTCCAAGCGGGTTGGCGGGGGTAAACAACAAGGGCGACCTTGAGCCTTGGAGTGTCACCTACGAGTTCCAATACCGAGATAGAACCACCGCGGGAGCTTGGGTTTCTTTCATCGAAACAATCAGTGACCGAACCCTCGACCAGATCGGCTTCACGCGCGAGGTTGCCACATGGACCGCGATGGAGCCAGAAGGCCGTATGCGCCGAATCGGTGCAAAGTCCACGCTGACCAACGTGCAGGACAATATCCAGTGGTACGACGTTCGGGCATTGCTTCCAAGCCCTACGAGTTACCCGGGCTGGACGATTCTGGCGCTATCGGCGGCCGGTGGCGGCAAGCTCTCAAGCCAAAGCGAGAACAAGGTTTCGGTCGTGGCCACGCGCAAGCTGCCGATCTTGGTCAATGGGGCCTGGACGCCAGACAACCGCGTAACTCGCGATATCGCCCCCGCGTTTAACTACATCGCCAAGGCACCTGGGTATCAGGACGCCGACATCGACACGGACGAACTGGCAGCGTTCGACACGGTTTGCAAGGCCAGGGGTGACACCTTCAACCTGTCGATCGATTCGCTCATGACCGTCAAGGAGGCGCTGAACACCGCGCTCGCCCCAGGCTTTGCAGAGTTCACCATCAGTCGCGGTCGCCTGCGCCCTGTGCGCGATCAGAAGCGGGAAGGCTTCGATACAGAGTATTTCCCGCCCGGGACGCAAGGTTACTCGGCCCAGAACATGAAGGGCCCGCTGCGCATCAGCTTCAAATCGCCAGACCCTGGATCAGAGCACGACGGCGTGGACGTTGAGTACAAGGATCGACGCACCCGCCAAACAGAGACGGTTAAGTGTCGACTGCCTGGTCAGCAAGGTCTGAAAGCCGAGAAAGTACAGGCCCTGGGCATAGGCGACCGTGACCGGGCATATCGCTTGGGTATGCGCCGCGCAAGCGAAACCAGGTACCGACGCTGGAGCTATTCGTTCGAGACCGAACTGGACGGCAACAACAGCGATTACATGGGCCTTGCCGGCGTTTCGGACGATACGCCCGGGAGAGGGCAGAGCGCCTTGCTGCTTGGCATATCCCTGGGCTCTGGCAGCTACATCCTCGAAAGCTCGGAAGCTTTTATATGGGAGCCAGGCGTGAATCACACGGTAGGTATCAGGCGCCAGGACGGTACGCTCAGCGGCCCATGGGCAGCCACAAGGATCAGCGATTACCACCTGAGCATTCCGACGCTCGACTTCACCCCTGATACAAGCTGGGACCGGGAGCCGCCCCATCTGCTGTTCGGCCCGGTAACCAGGGAATGCCACCGCGTACTAATCAGCAAAGTAACCCCGAAAGGAAGTGAAAGCGTGTCGGTTCAGGGATTCAACTACGACGACAGGGTCTACCTGTACGACAACGCAACTGCGCCTGAATAAGTAACTAAACCCATATAAGCCCGCCAATGAGCGGGCTTTTTTTTGCCTCGGGGAAAGCCATGGCCTTTAACACTGGAAACGCTGTCGAGCCGAATGGCTCTACTGATCCGCGCGACCTCGACGACAACTCGGCGATCCTTGATAAGCTCGTCAATGGTTCGAGCCTCACTTGGCCGGGCCGGCTGGGAAAGATCTTGAAAACATGGGCCGGCCTGGTTCAGCAGGTAGCGGAATGGCTGGCGGCAAGCGGCTGGGAAACGGTCTTTGTGCAATATGCGGCCGGCGCCTCGGTTCAGCGTCCAACCCAATTGATCGAGCGCAACGGTGAGCTTTACCGCGTAGCCCTTCAATCCTCATTACCGCTAACGCTGACTGGCACCTGGGCCACTGATTTGCCGAAGCTTGTAGCTGTCGGGAACTATCCGTTGCGCCGGGAGCTGACGGACCTTGACGATATTTCCAAGGGCGCCAGTATGCTTGGCCGCAGCTTTCAGTGGATCAGAAACCTTGCAAAGCTTAAAACGTTCGCGGGGCGGTATGAGGGAGATATCGTTCAGCTGGGCAGCAAGACAGCAATGGGTGATCGGTTCGCCTCACCTTTCGAGTGGCGAGCTTCGAGCACCGCGACCCCAACAGATATTGATGTGGTGCAGGTCGGCGGCGTCGCGACTGGTCGCTGGCATCGAGTGGTTCAGCTCCTTTTGCTGGGAGCTGGATCCGGCATTCAGACCGATATCGGTAGTACGGCCGTCGCCGAAGTGCTGCGAATGCAGGCCATGTTCAAGGCTGAAAAAATCCGCCGAGCAGCTGGCGTGCAACCATGGATCACGTTGGGTCCGGCCGATCCCACGCTTGTGGGCGTGACCACCGATCCTCGTACCACGCAAACACCAATGACAATCACGTCACAGGCAAACGCCTCAGCGTTGGCGGCCTCTGGTACCGGCACTGCCACAGACCCATACATCATTCGGAACAAGAACGTCACGTTTGCGAGTGGTTCTCCTGGACTGACTCTAAACGACCCGGCCGCCACCTATTACATCCGGTTCTACAACGTTCGTTTCACTGGCACCTCCAATGGCTCGGCAGCTATTAACGCGGCAGCCTTTGGCACGCCAGTAACTTTCGAGCGTTGCGGCTTTGCCGGCGGTTCTGGCACTGCCGACGAAGTAGCCATCCAGCTGACCGCTATCACTTTGTACTTCTACGGGTGTGAATGGTCTGGTATATCCGGCCAAATTTTCGTCGGCGCTGGAACAACGGCAAAACGTGCGTATTTGACTGACTGCCGAGTGATTGGCACAGCCAAGAGCTCGCCGACAAACGGGGTTTTTTGGGCTGCCGGCCCTGGAGAGTTTGATGTAGATATTCTCCGTTGCGCTTTCACCTCTAGCCACTTTCATTGGCACGTAGGGAATGGCTGGACGATCGATTACAACAGCGTCCAGAACACGATCATCAGTGGTTGCAACGTTGGCATAGGTGACTTGAACTACCTCAAGCCAGGCGGGAACATCCTCAGCCAACTGCCTAACATGATTCGGCACAGCTACTTCAAGAACGTTCGATTCACTTTTACGGCTGGGGTCACGCAGACAGCTTGCTACGGCAATGGCGCCGATAATTGCAAGTTTGAAAACTGTTCGTTTGAGGGCAGTGCCGTTGATCGGCGCCTGTTCGAATGGCGCCGTACCAGCGATGTGACCATGCTTCGCTGTTACTTCCAGAAGCCCCTTGGTAACAACACCGCCGGTAATGAGGTCTGTGAGTTCTGGGAGAGTGCCGGGGTTACGATCCAAGAGTGCTGGACGAATGGAGCGCCAGAGGACTGCTACGAGATTGTCACCAGCTATGGCCGGAACCGCCTGATCGATAACGTCGCAGACAATGTCGCCGGGCAAGCAGTAGACATATTCGGCGTCGGAAGTTTCGACGTCGAGGTCGATGGTGTCTATGGAGACTGCGGTGACGCGGCGGTGCTGATTACGGACGTTGATTACGTGGTCGTTTCAAATGTCTTCGTTAAGCAAACAGGCACAACGTCTCTTGGGTCTGTTGTGCTTGAGCGTCGAAACGCGGCGCCTGGGGTTTCGCCGAAAGGATGCAGCATCACCGGTTTGCTCTCACTGCCCGAGGTCTGCAGTCAGGGTGCACCATTTGCCGTTGATACCAGGTTCGCCTCTGTTGCTGGAGGCATAGGCTCAAATTTTGCCACCTGGTGGGAGAATGGCGAACTTAAAATCTACGGTGCCGCAACACCTGCACGCCTTACCCTTCGATAGCCATAAGCGCTATGGATTCTTTCCGGCATTTGAAAATACTGTATTCATATACAGTAAATTGGGGTATGTTTTCCCCGCCGCTGATAGAATCACGGACGAACAATAGCCCGATCAGATCGGGCTTTCACACTCAAGGAAAAGAAATGAGCAATGCATCCGAAGCATCTACTAGCCAAAACGAATCTTACGAATCTGCCAGCGTCCTGGCGTCTGATATTGATCCGCTTCCCGCTGATACGGAGATCAGCACGCCTATCGGAACAGCGCCCATCGCTGAGCTTGTGCGCATGCAGGCCATGTTCAAGGCGGAGTCGATCCGGCGCAATGCCGGCTGTCAGCCATGGGTGACCTTAGGCCCTGCGGATCCAACTCAGGTTGGCGTCACCGCCGATCCACGGACAGCAGCGCCTGTCATCTCAATTACCTCACAGGCAAATGCTTCGGCTCTGGCCACTAGCGGTACCGGAACACAGGCAGACCCGTATGTAATCAAGAATAAATCCATCACATTTTCAAGCGGTAAACCAGCATTCGTCTTCAATGACCCGGCAGCTACTTATCATGTGCGGTTTTTCAACGTACAGGCCTCTGGCGTATCGAACGGTTCTTCTGCGATTAACCTTGTCGCGTTTGGCACGCCTATCGTCTACGAGCGCTGCAAGATCGCCGGCGGCAGCGGTACCGCTGACGAGGTGATGGCAAACATCAGCTCCGGCACCTTGGAAATGATTTCCTCCGAGGTTTCCGGTATCTCCAACTACTGCTTTTTTGGTGCCGGTACGCTGTCCAAAAAGGTCAAGCTCACCGACTGCATCGTTCGAGGCACAGCAAAAAATACGCCTACAAACGGTGTTTTCTATGCGTACGGTGCAGGCACTTTCGAAGTTGAGATCAACCGTTGCGCGTTCACTTCGAGCCATTTCCATTGGCACGTTGGTAACGGCTGGACGATCGATTACACAGCCGTCCGCGATACCGTTATCAGTGGCTGCAACGTGGGGATTGGCGACCTAAATTATCTGAAGCCTGGCGGTAATATCGGCAGCCAGCTGCCCAATATGATTCGCAACAGTCATTTCAAAAACGTTCGTTTTACCTACACTCCGGGCGTCACCAAGACTGCCGCCTACGGCAATGGCGCAGATAACTGCGTCTTTGAAAACTGCTCGTTCGATGGCAACGTTGCGGATCGTCGCCTTTTTGAATGGCGCCGCACTACCGACGTCAAGCTTTTGCAGTGCTTTTTCCGAAAGATCGATGGTACGAACTCTGCCGGCAACGAAGTATGCGAGTTCTGGGAAACATCAGGGCTGTTGGTAAAAGAGTGCTGGACAGACGGTGCGCCCGAGGACTGCTACGAACTCGTTACTTCTTACGGTAATAACAAGTTCATCGACAACGTCGGAGACAATGTAACTGGGCAGCTTGTTGATATTTTTGGTGTGGGTAGCTATGACGTCGAAGTCGATGGCGTGTATGGCGACTGCGGCGACGCTGCAGTTCTGATTACTGATGTTAATTATGTTCGCGTAAAGAATGTTTTCGTTCTGCAAACCGGTCAGATTGCCTACGGCTCGGTGGTCCTTGAGCGCAGGAATGCGGCGCCAGGCACGGCCCCAAAAGGCTGCGTTATCACCGGCTTCCTGTCGCTGCCCGAGGTTTCCAGTCAAGGCGCACCTTTCGCGATTGATACTGCCCAGGCATCGGAGCCTGGCGACATCGGTGAGAACTTTGCCAGTTGGTGGGAGAACGGCGAGCTGAAGTTCTATGGCTCTCCAGATCTCGCCCGGATGACGCTCCGCTAACAAATAGCTTTAACTAAAACAGAAACCCTGCCTTGGCGGGGTTTTTTTCGCCTGGAGAAAAGCATGACCACTACTGAAAAAGACCGGGACATCCTGGCGCGCACGCTGTGGGGCGAAGCCCGCGGTGAGGGCCTGGACGGCCAGATCGCCGTGGCCTGGACCATCCGCAACCGAGTGTTCGACGGCAAGGCCAAGTCCTGGTGGGGTGAGGGCTACGCCGGTGTCTGCCTGAAGCCGTGGCAGTTCAGCTGCTGGAACCAGAACGACCCGAACTATGTCTACCTGAGCGGTGCCAAGCAGATCCCGGTCGCGCAGTTCGCCCAGGCACAGCGTGCGGCAGACCAGGTGATGTCGGGTGCGGTACCTGATCCAACCGGTGGCGCCACGCACTACTACGCAACCACTATGCCCAAGGCCCCGGCCTGGGCGGCGAAGGCCACACAGACCCTGCGCCTCGGTCACCATGTGTTCTTCAAGGATGTGCCGTGATGACGCCCGGGCAGATCCTTTGCGCGATCCTGCTGGCGCTGGCCATCGGGTTTGGTGGCGCGTGGCAGGTTCAGGACTGGCGCATGGGCGAAAAGCTTGCTGAGCAGGAGGGGCAGTTCGAGAAGGACCTGGCCGCAATCAGCAAGGCGGCGGCCGCCCAGGCCCAGGCCGAGCAAGGCAAGCGCCTGGCCTTGGAGCAGCAACTCGCCGGCCAGGACCAACAACATTCCAAGGAACTCTCCGATGCCCAACGCAATCAGGCTCGCCTGCGTGACCAGCTTGCTACTGCTGATGTCCGGCTGTCAGTCCTCCTTACCGAGGATCCAGCCAGTGGCTGCAACGTGCCTGCCACCCCCGGCGCCGTCGGCGTGGTTCATGCAGCCCGTCGAGCCCAACTTGACCCAGCGCATGCGCAACGAATTGTCGCCATCACCGACGACGGGGATAACGCCATAATCGCGCTGCGCGCATGCCAGGCGTACGTCAGGGCTGTGGCTCCTTGAGTGCCCGCAGCTCTTCCAGCAATCGCTGGTTTTCCCTGAGAAGGTGGTCTCTCTGCTCCGTGATTATCGCCAACCCGTTTAACTTGCGGCCCTGGCGTGAGTTTTCCAGGTTCAAGGCAGCTACTTGGGATAGGGCGGCTTTCAAGGAAGTCTCCGCCTGCTCCTTTCCCGTCATCAGCACATCATTCATCTGCACCAGGCCGGCGATATTCGCCCGCGCTCGACGCAGCATGCGCTCCGTCTCCACCAGCTCATCCACGAGGATTGAGCATTGGTGCTGGTACATCTCCAGCGGAGTGGGGCAGCCGAGCCAATCATCGGTGTCCATGTCTACGTTCATAGCGTGAATCTCAAATACTGTATGTGCGTACAGTAATCGAGGTGTGGCAGGTTTGGGGAGTGGTGTTCGTCGGCAGGACGCCGGGGAGGGTGCGTGACTTTTGCGTGACACTCTCACGCACTTGTAAGCTCTTGTGGGCAGTCGATTGCAGCGAGCGCCAATAAAAACAGCTACTTAACAAGGTATTACAGAGGTACTGCGTGCATGGGGTGCTAGGGGTCGAGTGTTCGAATCACTCCGTCCCGACCATTTATTCCTGAGTAAAATCAGTCACTTAAGCCGATAAGATGAATCGGCTTTTTTGTGCCTGCGCAAAACCTGCACAAAACTACCCAGTGATTTCGCAAATATTCAGGTCCGGAACTGCCTCGGACCAGATGATTTCCTCATGGTCTCGCTGGTATTTTTTGTTCATGCCCTCGCTCGCATGACCCGCAGATCTTCTGCCCCTCGAAACGCATGCCTAGGATGTCGGTCCGCCGCTGAGCGATGATAAGCGCCAGGCCGATGGCGTTCTGTAGCCAGGCAGGCGACTTTTCCCTGATAGCCTTCAGGCCCTCAACGGTGTGCCGCTTGCGCTGCTTCTTCTCGACTCGTTTGATGGTGCTGGCCGCTGGGTTGTCCGGGCAGAGGCTCTTGGCTGCGGCGTGGTTGAAAAAGTCGACCAATGGCGCCCGGCATTGGTTGGCTGAGCGCGGGGTGAACCATGATCCCAACATGCTCGACGCTGATTACCGGGATGGGGCTGACGAAGCTGGAAGCTCTGTGGCGGGAGCGGGACGCAGACCTGCTGGCTTAGCAGGTAGCAATGACGATAGCCCGGCCCAGCGCCGGGCTATTTGTTTCGCCTCAAGGCAACCCGACTGGGAGGTAATCCATAGCCTTTACCGGACGGGGCAGCTTTCGGCTCCGGGTTCATACGGATGGGCGTGCAGATCGGCATCAACTCTGTTCTCAGCGCGGCCTTTTCCGTTGAAATCGCCCAGTCGACGACCGAGACCAGCAGAGGTGTCCGCTTGCATGGGGCGCCAGGGGGCGGGTGTTCGAGTCACTCCGTCCCGACCATATTATTCAATGAATTAGCCCAATCGGTGACGGTTGGGCTTTTTCAGGGAATAAATGCCCTTCCCAGCATCCGTCGCCATTTTTCATAATCACCACACACCAAGGAAATTTCCCACATCCAACGCCGGTACCCCGTTGTTAGGCTCCCACTCTTTGACCTAACTTCAAGGAGTTACCTGATGACAAAACGTCTAGCCGCCGAGTTCTTCGGCACATTCTGGCTGGTACTGGGCGGTTGCGGCAGTGCCGTTCTGGCTGCCGCCTTCCCTGAGCTGGGCATCGGCTTTGTCGGCGTGGCCTTGGCATTTGGCTTAACCGTATTAACCATGGCCTACGCCGTCGGCCATATTTCCGGCGGGCATTTCAATCCCGCGGTCACCCTGGGTTTGCTCGCCGCCGGGCGGATTGACGGCAAGGACGTGGCGCCCTACATCCTCACTCAGGTCCTGGGTGCGATTGCAGCTGCCGGGGTGCTGTACCTGATCGCCAGCGGCAAGGCCGGGTTTGATGTGTCGGCCGGGTTTGCCACTAATGGTTATGGTGAGCACTCTCCAGGTGGCTTCTCGTTTCTGTCAGTGGTGGTCACCGAGTTTGTACTCACGGCGTTTTTCCTGCTGATTATCCTGGGTGTTACCGATAAAAAGGCGCCGGCCGGTTTTGCGCCGCTGGCCATCGGGTTCGTCCTGGTCTTGATTCACCTGATCAGCATTCCGGTGAGCAATACATCGGTTAACCCGGCGCGTAGTACGGGCGTGGCACTGTTTCAAGGCGATTGGGCGATAGCCCAGTTGTGGGTGTTCTGGGTGGTGCCTTTGCTCGGTGGCGTGTGTGGTGGGCTGGTGCACAGGTTCGTGTTGGCGACAAAACAGTAATCGCTCAGGCCACCTTTGCTCGGCGAGCTGGCCGTGTTCTTCATGATCGAGCCGCCTTGTAACGGTTGCCCGGGCGCGCCAAACCAAGGTTTTCACGCAGTGTGGTGCCGGTGTATTCGCGACGAAACAAGCCGCGTCGCTGTAATTCGGGAATGACCAGGCGGGCAAAATCCTCCAGCCCGCCCGGCAGGTGCGGTACCAGAATATTGAAGCCATCCGCCGCACCTTCTTCGAACCAGCGCTGCAGTTCATCGGCGATCTGAATCGGCGTGCCGATCACGCTGTAATGACCGCGGCCACCGGCAATGCGTCGGCCCAGTTGCGCCAATGTCAGCTGTTCGCGCTGGGCCAGTTCACTCAGCAGTTGCTGGCGGCTGCGTTGACCGCTGTCGGTCAAGGGTAACTCGGGCAGCGGCCCATCGAGGGGGTAGCCGGACAGGTCGAAATTACCCAGCATGCGCCCCAGCAACGCCACCCCCACCTCGGGTTCGACCAGCGCCTGGAACGCTTCGAATTTGGCCTGGGCCAAGGCTTCGGTTTGCCCCACCACCACAAACACGCCCGGCATGATTTTCAGCGAATCGGCCTCGCGCCCGTATTGGCCCAGGCGAGCTTTGAGGTCGCTGTAGAAGGCCTGTGCGTCGGCCAATGAGGTCTGCGCGGTAAACACCACTTCGGCGGTCTGCGCGGCCAGTTCACGACCGGTTTCCGAGGAACCAGCCTGCACGATCAAAGGCTGGCCCTGGGGCGAGCGCGCCACGTTCAGGGGGCCTTTGACCTGGAAGTGTTCGCCCACATGGTCCAGCACATGGCGCTTACTTGGCTCGTAATAGCGCCCGCTGGCCTTGTCGCGCACGAAGGCGTCGTCGTCCCAGCTGTCCCACAGCCCCGTCACCACCTGATGAAATTCCCGTGCGCGGCTGTAGCGTTCGGCATGCCCCAGGTGCTCGTCGCGACCGAAATTCAGCGCCTCGGCCGCGTTATCCGAGGTCACCAGGTTCCAGCCTGCGCGACCGCCGGAGAGGTGATCCAGCGAGGCGAATTTGCGCGCCACGTGGTACGGCTCGTTATAGCTGGTGGTGGCGGTGGCGATCAGGCCGATATGTTCGGTCACGGCACTGAGGGCCGAGAGCAGGGTGAGCGGCTCGAAATGATCCGAGCGCGCCATCTGGCTGGCGACCTCGCCGGTGGCGGCGGCAATGCTGTCGGCCACGAACAGGGCGTCGAACTTCGCCGCTTCCGCCACCCGTGCCAAATGCTTGTAGTGGGCAAAGTCCAGGCCAGCGTTCGCCGGTACGTCGGGGTGGCGCCAGGCGGCCACATGGTGCCCGGTGGCCATCAGGAAGGCGCCGAGTTTGAGTTGACGGCCCATGCTAGAAATCCTTGCGTAGTTGCACGCCGAAGTAACGCTCATCGTCACGAGGCACGGCGCGGTAGATGTAGTTGCCGCCGCTGGCCAGCAGCGGTGAGTAGGATTTGTCAGCGAGGTTCTTCGCCAACAGCGCCACGCGCCAGCCATTGGTGTAGTCGGCCAGGGCCACGCTGGCGTTCCAGAGGCCGTAGGCGCCTTGCTTGGTGTCGAGGTTCTGGCTGATGTCGTACTGCACTTCGCTCTGCCAGCTGTAGTCAGTGCCCAGTTCGATATCCAGGCCGTTATCCAGAGGGATGCTGTAGTCGGCGCGCACGTAGCTTTTCCAGTCCGGGCTGAACGGCAGTGGTTTGCCATTGACGTTGCAGGTTGCTGCTGCGCCTGGCGGGCACGCGAACTGATCGATGCGCGCTCGGGTATAGGCCAGGGCGCCGGAGAGCTTGAGTTGCTGAGTGGCTTGCAGGGCGTAATCGAGCTCGACGCCTTCGGTGCTGACGCTGCCGGCGTTGATCAGGCGCGTCACGACTTGGCCGGCAACCGTGTCAAAAAAGTTGGCCTGGTAGTTGTCGTAGTCACTGTGGAACACCGCCAGGTTGGTGGTCAGGCGGTTGTTCCAGGCCGTGGCCTTGATTCCGGCTTCCCAGGTATTGGAGGTCTCCGGCTTGAGCGCGTCGGTATCGCGCGGCTGCATGTTGAAGAACACGTTGTAGGCCGGGCCTTTGTAGCCACGTGAGTAGGTGAGGTAGCTGGTGATGTTGTCGCTGAGGTCGTACTGCACGCCCAGCCGACCGGACCAACCATCCTCGTCTACCGAACCGGAACTCGACGTCGCCGGTTGAATGCCGCTGACGGTAGTGGCAGAGGTGGACACGCGGCGATGGTCGTACTGCAAGTCGTCATGGGTGTAACGCAACCCGGCGATGCCGCGAAAGCGCGAGGTGAAGTTGAGCGTGGTCTCGCCGAACACCGCGTAGCTGTCGCTGGTGGTGCTGTAGTCGGCAATGCCTCTATCGACCCGCGTCGTGGTGGTGAGGGTACGCTGATAGGTCTCCTCATCCTTGCCATGCATGTAGAACAGGCCGCCGACGTACTCCAGGAACTCGCCTTTGGGCGAGGCCAGGCGCAGCTCCTGGGAATACTGGTCGAACGCCAGGTCGCCCTTGTCAGCGGTGCCGGGGAACGCGGCGGTGACCGTGCCCAGACGGTCGCCATCCTGATATTGAGTGTTGTCCCAGCCGCGCCAGGCGGTGATTGACGTGAGGGTGTAGTCACCCAGATTCCAGTCCAACTGCGCCGACAAGCCCTTGTTAATGTCTTCCACATGGCTGCGGGTATCGGTGTTGATATCGCGGTTGTCACTTGAGGCGCGCACCGGTCTCAAGGCATTGCTGAACGCCGGGCTGAGGGACTTGCTGACCACGCCATTGGGCGCGTCGTCGTGGGATTGCATGTAGTCGGCGATCAGGGTCAGTGTCACGTCATCGTTGGGCGTGAATTCCAGCTTGCCGCGAATGCCCTTGTGGTTGTAACCGTTGACCTCCTGGCCGTTGTGGCGGTTGTCGACGTTACCGTCGTAGCTGCCGAACAAAGTACTGATCGAGCCCTTGAGCACCTCCGGCACCAGGCTGCCACCGATGCCAAAGCGCGTGCGGCTTTCATGGCCGCTGTAGAACGACTGGTCGATAAAACCGTGGGTCTGGGCAGTCGGCGCCTTACTGGTGATATTCAGCACACCGGCCGACGCGTTCTTGCCGAACAGCGTGCCTTGCGGGCCACGCAGCACTTCGATGCGCTCCAAATCCAACAGGTCGAGTGTGGCCTGGCCGGGGCGTGCATAGACCACGCCATCGATCACCGTAGCCACCGTTGGCTCAACGCCCGGCGAGGTTGAAATGGTGCCCACGCCGCGCACGAACAATGAGGTGTCCTTGTTCGAGGCGCCGGTGCGAAAGTTCAGCGACGGTACTTGCTGCGCGATGCTCGCCACCCCGTTGCGATTGTCACGCTCCAGTTGCTCGCCATCGAGCACCGAGACGGCCACCGGGACTTTTTGCAGCGATTCTTCGCGGCGGGTAGCGGTGACTGTCACGGATTGGAGCGTGGGTTCCTGTTCGTCAGCCGCTACAGCGCCGCAGACGGGCAAGGCGCTGAGGCCAGCCAGAAGCAACAAATGGGTGTGCCGTGGAAAGTTATGCATGCTGTGCCCGCTCGAAAAAATACCCTGGTCCGCTGCGGTTCTGCGACCTTCAGCGCCTGAAAATGTCTTGGGCATTCGCTCGAGCGAGTAGCAGACAGTGCGCTTTGTTAGCGCTAACATCGGCATTATTGAAGGCGTCGGTTTAGAGCGTCAAATACTAAAAAATTAGTTTTATATTCCTTTTTGAGGTTTTTGCCGTGAACGAACACAAACCGCGCAAGCGCCGGGGCGCCGGCCGCGTCACCCTCAATACCGTGGCGCGCCAGGCCGGGGTGTCGGCCATTACGGTGTCGCGTTACTTCAACCAACCTGAACAGGTGTCACCCGAGCGCCGTGAACGTATCGCCCAGGTAGTCGCGCAGTTGGGGTATGTGCCGAACCTGGTGGCCGGCGGGTTGGCCTCCGCGCGCGGCAAAATCGTTGCGATGGTGACTCCGAATATCTCGGGGCCGATTTTTGCCAATACGCTGCAGGGCTTCAGCGACACCCTCAATCGTCACGGCTACCAACTGTTGCTGGCCTCCAGCTATTTCAGCGTCGAGCAGGAGGAAAGCGCGGTGCGCGCTTTTCTCGGTTGGTCGCCGGCAGCGCTGGTGCTGACCAGCCGCTTTCACAGCCCTGGCACCGAGAAGATGATCGCCGAGGCAGATATACCGATCGTCGAAACCTGGGACTACGTGCCGGAACGCGCGCCGTTGCAAGTGGGGTTTTCTCATTATGAAGTGGGCGTCACCGCCGCGCGCTACTTGCATGGCAAAGGCTATCGACGCATCGCCTTCGTACAAAACAGTGCAGTGGGCGACTTCAGCGCATTGGAGCGGCGCGATGGATTTACCGCGACCCTCTCCGAGTTGGGTGTGCACCCGTGGGTCTTTGTGCCGGACGCCGACCGTGCGCCCTTCGAAGCCGGCAAGCAAGCCATGGAAGCGCTGATGGGGCAGGCGATCACGCCCGATGCGATTTTCTTCGCCAATGACAACCTCGCCGCGGGCGGTTTGCTGGCCGGTCAACGCGCCGGGCTGAGCATCCCCCAGGACTGCGCCGTATTGGGTTTTGGCGATTACCCGTTTGCCCACATGTTGTTGCCCAGCCTCAGCACCCTCCAGCCACCCGCGTTGGAGATCGGTGTGCTCGCCGCCACACGCGTCCTGCAAAGTCTGGGTGTATTAGCAACCGATGAGGAAGTTGAGCGCTTGAATCTTTTGCACTGTCAGTTAATTGAACGAGAGAGCACCTGAACAACTTAATTATGGCTAAGTGCAACTAGTGGCTATTGGCTGTCAACGCTCTAAATCAGTGCATTTGGCAATGTTTTGTATTTAATTACCCCCTCGTCCGGAACTAGGGCTATAACTTCCAGTCGATACACCCGGCTAACGCCTGCCTGGGCTATGGCGAACTAATGGCATTGTTCGGTAGTTCTAAATAGCCATACTTTTCGCAACGTTAGATATTCCTCAATGATGTCGTCAGCGCCCATCGATGCTTGCAAAATGCAGATCCCGCATACCGACCAGGTGTGCGCGTGGCTGATGCAGCACGCCGGGCTCAAAATCGCTGATCTGGAACGCGCCCAGCGTTTATCCACTGAGCCTGGCGACCTGCTCGGTTTACTCACGCGCCTGGGCCTGGTGTCCGAGGTCGAACTGGCTCGCGCCTGGGCCGATTTGCTGAATGCGCCACTGCTGCTGGCCGACGCGGCGCCGCCGTTGCTCGACCCGCTTCCCGTGCTCACCGAGCGCTTTATGCGTCATTACCAGGTCGTGCCGATGGGTTGGCATCAGGGCGGGTTGCGCGTAATGGCCGCCAACCCGGCGCAGTGGTATCCGTTCCAGGCCCTGGCGTATGCCTGTGAGGTGCCGGTCTGGCTGGCCATCGGTTCGCGTAATGAAGTCGACACACTGATCGAGCGCTATTACGGCCAGGGCCGTTCCGCCATGGGCAGCCTGATCGAAAACCTCGATGAGCAGGGCGGCGTGCTGGAAGACATCGAACACCTCAAGGACATGGCCTCCGAAGCGCCAGTGATTCGCCTGGTCAATCTGATCCTGCAGCGCGCCGTGGAACAGCGCGCCTCGGATATCCATATCGAACCCTTCGAAAACCAACTCAAGGTGCGCTACCGCATCGACGGCGTGCTGCACGACGCCGAAGCACCGCCTGCCAGTTCGTCGGCGGCGGTGATCTCGCGGGTGAAGATAATGGCGCGCCTGGACATCGCCGAACGACGCCTGCCCCAGGACGGGCGCATCATGCTGCGCATCCAGGGCAAGGCGCTGGATCTGCGGGTGTCCACGGTGCCCACCAGCTTCGGCGAGTCGGTGGTGATGCGCCTGTTGGACCGGCAAACCGTGCAATTCGATTTCCCCAGCCTGGGCTTTGATGGCCCGCGCCTGGCGGCCTTCCAGGATCTATTGGCGCGGCCCCACGGCATCCTGTTGGTCACCGGGCCTACGGGCTCGGGCAAAACCACCACGCTCTATACCGCGTTGTCGCAGCTCAATACCGCTGAACGCAAGATCATCACCGTGGAAGACCCGGTGGAATATCAGCTTGAAGGGATTAACCAGATCCAGGTCAAGCCGGCCATCGGCCTGGACTTTGCCGGAGCGCTGCGCGCCATCGTGCGCCAGGACCCGGACGTGATCATGATCGGCGAAATCCGCGACCTGGAAACCTGCCGCATTGCCGTCCAATCGTCACTCACTGGCCATCTGGTCCTCTCGACCCTGCACACCAACAGCGCTGCGGCGAGTATCACGCGCTTGCTGGACATGGGCGTGGAAAGCTACCTGATTGCCTCCACGGTCAGCGGTATTCTCGCCCAGCGCCTGGTGCGGCGCCTGGACCCGGCCACGCGAGTAGCCTTCCAGGCCCCAGCGGAATTGATCAAGGAGCATGGCCTGGATCGCCTGACCGAGCAGCGTCCGATCCTGCTTTACCGCGGTGACTATCACGGCCGCAGCGCCCTCACTGAATTGTTGGTGATGAACGATGAGTTGCGTGGGTTGCTGATGGGCCACGCCGACGCCGCCAGCCTCGAGCACGCCGCCCGCCGCGCCGGTTTGCGCACCTTGTATGAAGACGGTTTGCGCCAGGCCCTGGCCGGTGTCACCTCCCTGGAAGAAGTGCTGCGCGTCACCCGCGGAGATGACGCGTGAGCCTGTTCAAGTTCCGCGCCCTGGACAGCCAGGGCGTGGCCCAGAGCGGCACGTTGCAGGCCATTGACCAAGCGGCCGCTGTCGCCGTCTTGCATCAGCGCGGGTGGTTGTTGCTGCACATCGAAACGGCCAGCGGCCCCTTGTTGCGCCAGGCACGTGGGCAGTTGAAGGGCGTAGCGCTGGTGAGTTTCACCCAGCAATTGGCCACGCTACTGGGCGCCGGCCAGCCCCTCGAACGCGCTTTAAATCTGTTGCTCAAGCAAGCCCGCCATCCCCAGGTGCAGGCCTTGATCGAGCGTATTCGCGACCAGGTCAAGGCCGGCAAACCGCTGTCGGCGGCGCTGGAGGAGGAGGGCGGCACGTTTTCCCCGCTGTACCTGAGCATGGTGCGCGCCGGTGAGGCCGGCGGGGCGCTGGAGGGCACCTTGCGCCAGCTCAGCGACTACCTGGAGCGCAGCCAGTTACTGCGCGGCGAGGTGATCAATGCGCTGATCTACCCGGCGTTCCTGGTGGTGGGTGTACTGGGTTCCCTGGCGCTGTTGCTGGCCTATGTGGTGCCGCAATTCGTGCCGATTTTTCAGGACCTTGGCGTGCCGATTCCACTGATCACCCAGGTGATCCTGGCGCTCGGCGAGTTCCTCGGTGCCTATGGCCTGGTGGTGCTGGCCGGGTTGTCGATCAGTGGGTGGATCCTGGCGGCGCGCCTGCGCGACCCCCTGCGCCGTGAGCGTTACGACCGTCACCTGCTGGGCATCCGCGTGATCGGCCCGCTGTTGCAACGGGTGCAAGCCGCCCGCCTGACCCGCACCCTCGGCACGTTGCTCAGCAATGGCGTGGCGCTGCTGCCCGCGCTGGTGATCGCCCGGCAAGTCTGCAGCAACCGTGCGCTCCAGGCGCAAGTGGCGCTGGCAGCGCAACGGGTCAAGGGCGGCGGTACGCTGGCCGATGCGTTCGGTCGCCAGCCGCTGCTACCGGAGCTGGCGCTGCACATGATCGAAGTCGGTGAACAGGCCGGCGAACTGGACAGCATGCTGCTCAAGGTTGCCGACATCTTCGACGTCGAGGCCAAGCGCGCCATCGAACGCTTGCTCGCGGCAATGGTGCCGACCCTGACCGTGGTCATGGCGGTGCTGGTGGCAGTGATCATGCTGGCGATCATGCTGCCGCTGATGAGCCTCACCAGCCATATATGAACTTTCAAGGAGCAGAACCGATGAAAACCCGACACCGCCAAGGCGGCTTCACCCTTTTGGAAATGCTGGCGGTGATCGTGCTGCTGGGCATTGTCGCGACCATTGTGGTGCGCCAGGTCGGTGGCAATGTGGACAAGGGCAAGTACGGCGCGGGCAAGGCGCAACTGGCCAGTTTGAGCATGAAGATCGACAGCTACGCCCTGGACGTGGGCGCGCCGCCCAACAACCTGCAACAGCTGCTCGACAAGCCGGCCAGTGCTTCGAACTGGGCCGGCCCCTACGCCAAGCCTTCGGAGCTGAAAGACCCGTTCGGCCACGGGTTTGGCTATCGCTTCCCCGGTGAGCACGGCGCCTTCGACCTGATCTTCTACGGCCAGGACGGCCAACCCGGCGGCGAGGGCTACAGTGCCGACCTGGGCAACTGGGAATAACCCGCCCGTGGCCCAGCGAGGCTTTACCCTGCTGGAGATGCTGGTGGTCATCCTATTGATCGGCATTGCGGCGGGTTTGTTGGGGCTGGGTGTACGGCAAGGGCTACAGGTGGCCAAGGAGCGGCGGGTGGTCGCGCAGATGGTCGAGGCGCTGCGCGCCACGCGCGCGCGCGCCATCGTCAGCGGCCAGGCGACGCACACTCGGTTTGACCTCCAGGGCCGCACATTCCAGGCTTCAGGGCGTGCGTCGCAGCAGTGGCCAGCGCAGGTGCAAGTGACCTTGCACAGTGCCGAGCAGGCCGGGGCCGCCGTGGTGTTCTATCCCGACGGCAGTTCTACCGGCGGCAATCTGCTGCTGGCCAACGGCAGCCGTCGTTGGCGCATCGATATTGGCTGGCTTACCGGCAGTGTGCAATCCAAGGCGCTGCCATGAAGCACCAGGCCGGCTTCACCTTACTGGAAATGCTCGCCGCCCTGACGTTGATGGCGGTGTGCAGCAGCGTGTTGCTGGTTGCCTTCGGCCAGAGCGCGCGCGCCTTGTCCCAGGTGGCCCGCAGTGACCGCCTTACCCATGCCGCGCTCACGCTGCTGGACCAGGAAGCTGCCGGCCCGCTGATTGAAGGAACCCGCCAAGGCCAACTCGACGGCATCCATTGGCAATTGACCAGCACCCGCCAACAGCCGCACCTGTTTCGTCTTGACCTGAACGTGCGTGAAGGCGCGCATCAGGCGCACTTCAGCACTTTGAAGGCGCGCCTGTGAAGCGCCGTGAGCAGGGTTTCACCCTGCTGGAAGTGCTCGTGGTGCTCAGCTTGCTGTCGGTGTTGTTGCTGCTGGTGAGCGCAGCGTTGCTGGGGGCCAATCGGGCGGTGGCCAAGGCCCAGGCCTACACGGTCAGCCTGGATGAAATGCGCGCCGCCCAACAGTTTTTGCGCACCTCGATCAGCGAGGCGCTGCCGCTAAAGCTCACTGGCGATGACAGCCAGGCCGAAGGTTTTTTTATCGGCACGCCTGAGCGTCTGCAATTTGTGGCGACCTTGCCCGGTGTATTGGGCGGGGGGATCCAGCGCTTTACCCTCCAACGGGTCGGGCAGGATTTGCAGGTGGCTTTTTCGCAGAGGGCCTCCCACGCCAACGCGCAGCGCGATGAGCCGCAGGTACTTTTGCACAACGTCGAGGCGCTGCAGTTCAGCTATCGCGGTGTCTCGCCACTGGGCCAGCCCACCGACTGGTTGAGCCCGTGGCCCTGGCCCCGGCGCTTGCCCACAGCGGTGCGTATCGACGCCTCCGTCGACGGGCCGGTGCCATGGGTCGCCCAGGTGGTTGCGCTGCGCCTGAACCTGTCCAGCGCGAGCAGCGAAGAATGAAGCGCCAACGCGGTGCGGCCCTGTTGCTGGTGTTGTGGGTGCTGGCCTTGCTCAGCGTATTGCTGGGTGGCCTGGCCGGGTGGGTGCAGCTGCAAAGTCGCCAGGCGCTGTGGCTGCGCCAGCATACCCAGACACTATTGGCCGCCCAGGCCGGTATCGCACAGGTCATGGCGCAAGGGCAGTGGGTGGCGGACGGGCGTTCTATGGCGCTGACCTTCGACGACGCCCGCTTGCAGGTCAGTCTGCGCAGTGAGCGCGGCAAGTTGTACCTGGTCAACGCTGCCCCCCAAGACCTCACGCGCCTGGCCCTGGCCTGCGGCGCCACACCGGTTCAGGCCCAGCAGTTGGCCAAGGCCCTTGAGACGCGGCGCCATCAGGGCCTGGCGCCGTTTCGGGTACTGGAGCAAGTGCGTCAACTTCCTGGCATGACCCAGGCGCTCTACACCCAACTACTGCCGGAAATTACCTTGTGGAGCGACCTCGACCGGCCCGCTTCGGCATTCGCCAGCCCCTTGATGCGCAAGGCGCTGAACCTGCCACGCCAGGATGCCGAGGGCGTCGACCCCGGCCAGGTCGTGGAAATCGACAGCCGCGCCGAGCGCCCCGGCGGCTATCAGGCACGCCTGCGACTGACCCTTTTATTAAGCCCTGCGGAGGACAGCGCACAGCCCTATCGGGTGGTGCGGTGGCAAGAATGATTCAACTCGAACCAATTGCCCGCTATTGGCGCGGCAGCCTGCTGCAACAAGGCTGGCGCCTGTGGCTCACAGAGTTACGCGGCTGTGTGCCGAAGTGGCTGGCGTTCCAGGACCCGCCCGAGCACGTTCATCACTGGCCGCTCACGGCACCGGTGGTGCCAGGCAATGCGCGCCAGGTGCTGATGCTTGCTCCTGATGCTGTGTTGCAGCAAAGCGTGCAACTGCCTCTGGCTGCCGCGCGCAACCTCGTGGAGGTGGTTGGCTATGAACTGGACCGCTATACCCCGTTCAACGCCGAGCAGCTCTACTTTGTCGCCCGCCTGGAGCAGCGCACGCCCAGCCACCTGGAGGTGAGGGTGGTGGCGATCCTGCGCGAGCGCCTGGACCAGGTCCTCACTGACTGTGCCGCCCTCGGCCTGTACCCACACCGTGTGGACGCGGCGGGCCTGGGTATCGACCTGCTGCCCGCGCCGTTGCGCCCGCGTTCACGTTCTGCCGGCAAGCAATTGCAGCGCAGCCTGCCGTGGTTGTGCGGCGCGTTGCTGATTGCGGCGATGCTGTTGTGGCTCAACGATCGCCAGCGGGTACTCGACAGCATGCACGCCACTGTTCAACAGCAAAAAGCCGAGGTCGCGCAGGTGCACGCCCTGCGCCAGCAACTGCTCAACACCCGTGGTGCGGCGCAGTACCTGTCCCAGCGCAAACGGGCGCAACCCCCCCTGGCCGGGCTGCTGAATGACTTGACCAGCTGCCTGCCCGCCGACACCTGGCTCGACCAATTGGACGTCAAGGACGGCGAGGTGAGCTTTTCCGGCCAGAGCGCCAAGGCCAGTGGCCTGATCAGCCGCATCAAAGGCTGCCAGCGCTTGGACAACGCACAGTTCGAAGGGGTGATCCAACCCGACGCACGTACCGGCAAGGACCAGTTTGCCTTGCGTGCCCACTTACGCCAGGAGGCCGCCGATGCGCCGACCCCTCACACGCCGTGAACGCCGCGGCGCCGCCTTGTTGACTCTGGCGTTGGTGCTCGGCGCGGCCTATTGGCTGTTGATCGACAGCTGGTTCGCCGGGCCGCTGCGGGCCATGGGTGAACAGGCCGAACAGTTGCGTGAACAGCAGCAGCGCTATGCCAGCGTCATACGCCAGGGCGATGCCTTGCGCGAACAGCTGGCGCAGGCACAGCAAGACCCGGCCAGCAGCGCCAGCCTGTTGCCGGGGGACGACCCGGACGTGGTCGCCGCCGACCTGATGCAGCGTCTTGCCGACCTGATCAACAGCCACGCCAACCTCGGCGGCGGCTGCAACCTCACCCAGCGCAAGCCGATCACACCTGAACAAAACGACAGCGAGCCCTATCGTCAGGTCAAGGTCAGCCTCACGCTCAATTGCGCCATCGAACCGCTGACCGCGATCCTGCATGGGCTGGAATATCAGCCGCCTTTTCTGTTCGTCGATGAGCTGCATATTCGTCGCGACAAACAGGCGCCAGCCAGTGGTGGAGCAGGCAAGCTGGCGGTGCAACTGCTGGTGCGCGGCTACCTGCAACCGGCGCGGGTGGCACCATGATCGGCCCATTGCGTCCTCTTGAATGGGGCTGGCTCGGCGTGGCCGGGCTCTTGGGATTGTTGATGGCGATGATCCTCAGCAGCATCGGCGATGCCCCCCGGTGGTTACCCGATGCGCCGGTGCACGCGCCACCCTCTTTCCAGGTGCAGGCCGCTCCCACGCCGGCGTTGCGAGACCTTGCCGGTACCTGGCAAGCGCCGCTGTTCAGCCCGGATCGCCGCCCGGACCGGGAGGTGGGTAAAACCCAGGTGGCGAGCCTGGCCAACCTGACCCTCAGTGGCATCATGATCACCGGCAACCTGCAAATGGCCATGCTCAAGCAAGCCGGTGGCCCAACGCTCACGGTGCGCTTGGGCCAGGCGTTGCCCAACGGCTGGCGCCTGGAACACCTGACCCCGCAATACGCTCGTTTTGCCCTGGACGGGCGCACCCAGACCCTGAGCCTCTACGGTAAGCGGTTACCCCTGATCTCACATCCCCGCGAGTCTCTCCCTTGATTGATATGCGCACTTCGCTGTTTTGCCTGGCTACCGCCGTCTCCCTGAGCGGCTGTGGCTCTTTGCCCGACACCCTCGCCCCGGACGACGACCTGCTGCACGAGGCCCTGCAGGGCACCGGCACACAACGCCCGGCGCTTCAGGCGCCTGTGGCCGAAAGCCCTCCACCTGCCACCCAGGCTCCGCCGCAGCGCCAGCTGATTCGTGGCAATCAAGCGTTTGTGCGCCAGCCCGCAGCGCCGGCAAACGTGCCGCAGCAGGGGGGCGACATCGTGTTCAACTTCGCCGACCAGCCTATCGAGGCCGTGATCAACAGCGTGATGGGCGACCTGTTGCACGAGAACTACAGCATCGCCGAGGGCGTGAAGGGCACTGTCAGCTTCTCCACCTCCAAACCCGTGGACAAACAGCAAGCGCTGTCGATTCTCGAAACCCTGCTGTCCTGGACCGACAACGCCATGATCAAGCAGGGCAACCGCTATGTGATCCTGCCGGCCAACCAGGCAGTGGCGGGCAAGCTGGTGCCGCAGATGCGCGTGGCGCAACCGGCCAGCGGCCTCTCGGCACGTCTGTTTTCACTGCGCTATATCTCGGCCACCGAGATGCAGAAACTGCTCAAACCCTTCGCCCGTGAAAACGCTTTTTTGTTGGTCGACCCGGCGCGCAATGTCCTGAGCCTGGCCGGCACGCCCGACGAACTGGCCAACTACCAGGACACCATCGACACCTTCGACGTGGACTGGCTCAAGGGCATGTCGGTGGCGGTGTTCGGCCTGCAACGCGCCTCGGTGGCCGAGCTGATGCCCGAGCTGCAAGCCATGTTCGGCGCGGACAGTGGCACACCCCTGGCCGGCATGCTGCGGTTCTTGCCGGTCGAGCGCACCAACTCGGTGGTGGCGATTTCTTCCCAGCCCCAGTACCTCAGCGAAGTGGGCGACTGGATCCGCACCATCGACGAGGGCGGCGGCAACGAGCCGCAGATGTATGTGTACGACGTGCGCAATATGAAGGCCGCTGATCTGGCCAAGTACCTGCGGCAGATCTACGGTAATGGCGCGATCAAGGATGACGCCCCGGCGAAGGTAGCACCGGGCTTGCGTACCACCACCCTGTCCTCGTCCACCAGTGCCGGTTTGCAGGCGAGCGCCCCGGTGCCCGCAGCCGAAGAACCTGAATCCGAGCCTGCCGAAAACACCCAGGCATCGCCCACCAGCGACCTCGAAACGGGCACGCGCATCACCGCGCAAAAGAGCAGCAACCAACTGCTGGTACGCACCCGCCCGGCGCAATGGAAAGAGATCGAAGCGGCGATCAAACGCCTCGACAACCCACCGCTGCAAGTGCAGATCGAGACGCGCATCCTGGAGGTCAAACTCACCGGCGAACTGGACCTGGGGGTGCAGTGGTACCTGGGCCGCCTGGCTGGCAATTCCACCAGCACCACGGTGGCCAATGCTTCCGGCAGCCAAGGCGCCTTGGGCGGTGGCGGGGCAGGGCTGGGGGCGGCGGACTCGTTGTTCTACTCCTTCGTCAGTTCCAACCTGCAAGTGGCCCTGCACGCCCTGGAGACCAACGGCCGCACCCAGGTGCTGTCGGCGCCATCGCTGGTGGTGATGAACAACCAGCCGGCGCAGATCCAGGTGGGGGACAACATTCCCATCAGCCAGACCACCGTCAATACCGGGGACGCCGACACCACCTTGAGCAGTGTGGAATATGTGCAGACGGGGGTGATTCTGGATGTGGTGCCGCGCATCAATCCGGGTGGGCTGGTGTACATGGATATCCAGCAACAGGTCAGTGATGCCCAGAACCCGACGGGGAACAGTGAGACGCCGGTGAACCCGCGTATCTCCACGCGCTCGGTGTCCACCCAGGTGGCGGTGCAGAGTGGCCAGACGGTATTGCTCGGCGGATTGATCAAGCAGGACAACGCTGAGAGCGTCAGTGCCGTGCCTTACCTGGCGAAGATTCCGGGGTTGCGCTGGTTGTTTGGCAATACCGGCAAGTCCAAGGACCGCACGGAGCTGATTGTGCTGATTACGCCGAGGGTGATTACCAGCAGCAGCCAGGCGCGGCAGGTGACGGATGATTATCGCCAGCAGATGCAGTTGTTGCGACCCGCCCAATAAGCCCTCTCCCACATTGATCGTTCCCACGCTCTGCGTGGGAATGCCGCCCTGGACGCTCCGCGTCCCATCTGCACAACGTGACGCGGAGCGTCACAGGATGTATTCCCACGCAGAGCGTGGGAACGATCATCACGGCAGGGCGTCACCCTATTGCTGCAACAGCAACGCCTGCTGCTTGAACCTGCGTTTCTGCGCAAACGGCAAGCTCTCATCATCCCCATACGGCGCGCTGTACCAGTTGCCGTAGCTCGGGTTGGGCAGCAGGAACCAACGCTGGCCCAGCCAATTCACATAGGGTTCGACGGCCTTGCGCTGTGCATCCAGGGTGTTGTGCTCGGCCTGCACGAAATCGCCCAGGGAGTCTCCGGCCATCAACAGCACGCGGGCATGGTTGGCGACCCATTGGCGGCGGCAGTTCTTGCCGTAGCCCGCGCTTTCGCAGTGGCCGGTGGGGGTGCTGGCCGCCAGGATCTGTGCGTCGCTCTCAATCGGGAAACCGCGCAAACGCAGGTTTTTGGCCGTGGCCGCGACCTGGCTGTGTTCTCGGTTGGTGAGGTAGTAAACCTGGATGCCTTTTTGCCGGGCCGCCTGCAGGAACGCCACCGAGCCTGGCAGTGCCTGGGCCTTGGCCTGCTCGACCCAGGTGTTCCAGCGATCATAGGAATAGACCTGATTGTTGATGATGTCGCGGGCGTTGAGGGGCACGTTGTCCAACAGCGTTTCGTCGATATCCACCACCACCGCCGGGGGCAGGCCGGCCAGGTTGCGTGGGGCAAAAGGCAGGGCGTCCCAGCTCGGGTCGGCCAGGGCGACGTCCAGTTGACGGGTGGCATTGGCGAAGAGCTGGCGGTAGATCAGTTCGTGCTCGATGGACGTCTGGGTCCAGAGCACGGCGTCGAGTTGGTCATTGGCCGGCGGGTGTTGCTGGCAGCCTGCGAGGGCGGTGGTGAGCAAGCAGAGGCTGGCAAAGAACAGGTTGCGCATGGGCTGGGTCTCGAAGAGCGTGGTGGCGTGGTCAGCACGCCAGTCTAATCACTTGCGATGCTCGCGGCTCGTTGCCGTTTCGCAATCGTCTTAAAGCCAGGCTTCACCCCAGGTGGGCATGTGGTGATTGCCCATTCGCCAATGGGGCTGCCGAGGCCTGAGGCACACACCGCCGACCCAACGCTCATGGCTGGCGTGGTCCATCCAGTTGGTGTCGCCGTTCAATACAGCCTGCCCCAGTGGCGTCAACGCCAAGGGGCGCTTAGGCCATGGTTGATCCCTCTCTGTTTCCACCAGCAACGGCTGCTCGCCATCGATCAACGGCCGCATCAGCGCATGAAACATCAGGTCGCCAAGGAACGGCAGGGGTTCGCGCCTGGCCATCAACTCTGCGAAGACCCGGGCAAACGCCACTGGCCCGCTTTCGGCGATATACCTCAGCGCCAAGCGCTCGGTCAGTGAGAGGCCATCCTCAATTCCTGGCAACTCCTGCAATTGGCGGCGTAGCGCCGGTGCAAGCAGCGGCAGGCTCGGGTGAGCGGTACGGGCCAGTTCTGCCAGCTTGGTCGGCGAGGAGTCGCAATAAGCCGACCAGGCTTGTTTGGCCAGGTGCACCGCCGTGTCGTCGATCAAGCGTCGCTGCGGCCATAGCCAGGCAAGCACGTCGGGCGCCAGTTGCCCGATCCCGATAAACCGTTCGACGCCCGGTATGCGGTCGACCTCGATCAGCTCAAGTTTTTTCGGCGTGCGTTCAAGACTTGAGAGTGCGCGAATCAGGAACAATTGGTCATAGGCATCCGCTTCACACCACAACACGCTATGTTCGGCGCCGGCCAGTGCGTCCAATTGGGTGTATTCCCCGTCAACGCGCAGGTTTACATCAGCAGGGGTCAAGGCAAAAGTCTGGCTGATAAAAGCGCTGCGCAGGCGGCGGAATTCGGCGCTGGGAAGGTTGCGTACGGGGCCCATGCACAGTGGGTCGCTGAGCATCTGGAAGCGGCCCTTGAACCCAGCCACCTGCAAGCTGTGGGCAATGTCATTGCCACAGCGCCAATGGTGAGTACGTGCCTCGTCGCTGGCCTCGAAACCGGGGTGGCGCGCAGCAAAGTCCAGGGCATCGATATGCGCCTTGAGCTTGGGCCAACTGGCAAAACCCAATTGCCTGGCGACCTGCCATTGGGCCTGGGCCAAGGTGGCGCTGGGGTCTAGTTTTTTCAGGTGCGACAACAGTTCCTTGGCGCGCTTGCGCTGCTGCTCAAGGTTGAGGCGGCCATTGGTAGAGGAGGCCAAAGGGCGTTGCGACATACGAGCTCCTTGCACAAACCTTTTCCGCTTCAAGGTTGGGAGTCGTAGAAATGTGGTGGAGCTGGGATGTCTTGGGCGCAGCCCTTTCCGCGGAAGGTGGCGTAGAGAGCGCCAGGCGGGAAATATAGGCAGCATTGCCGTTCGGTGCAACCCTGAAAATGTGGGCTTGCCCCAATGCCACTCAGTCAAGCGCAGCTCCCACATAGGATTTTCGTTGCTTTGGGGATTGCGTTCGCTTAATTCATCGACATTGGGGCAGGTGCTGTTTTATTTGTCCTGGCGCGCAGCCAGGGTTTTTTGATGCTCGGCCAGGAAGGGTTGCTCCGCTGGATCAAAACGATCAATCCCGGCGGTGAAGCGGTGCCAGTAGGGGTACAACGGCTGACGGCGAGTGACGGCTTCGATGCGCGCCGACTGCTCGTCGGTGAGTTTCAGTTCGGTGGCCGCCAGGTTATCGCGCAGGTGTGCTTCCGTACGGGCGCCGACAATCAGCGAGGTGATCCCCGGGCGATCCTTGAGCCAGGCCAGGCAGGTACGGGCGACCGAGACGCCGTGTTCATCACCGACGGCGGCGAGGGTCTCGATAATGTCCAGCGCACGTTCCTGGTCGTGGACGTAGGGTTCCGGCCAACCGCTGCCCTGGCGGGTATTGGCCGGTGGCTTGTGCCCGCGGCGGGTTGTGCCGGTCAGCAAGCCTTCGCCCATCGGGCCCCACACCAAAGTGCCGACCTGCTGGTCCAGGGCCAACGGCAGCAACTCGTACTCGGCCTCGCGGGATTCCGGAGTGTAGTAGATCTGCTGGGTAATCGGCTTGAGCATGCCGTGCAGTTCAGCCTTGCCCAGGGTTTTCATCATCTGCCAGGCGGTGAAGTTGCTGGTGCCGAAATAGCGGATCTTGCCCGAACCCACCAACAGGCGCAGGGCTTCCAGGGTCTCTTCGATTGGCGTCATGCCGTCCCAGTTGTGCAGTTGGTACAAGTCGATGTGGTCGGTACCCAGGCGCTTGAGGCTGGCTTCGCACGCGCGGATCAAGTGGTAGCGCGATGAACCGGAGTTGTTGGGGTTGTCGTCCACCGGGCTGCGGCCCTTGGTGGCCAGCAGAATGTCGTGACGCTTGTCGCCCAGCGCCTTGCCCACCACTTCTTCGGCCAGGCCGTGGGAATAGAGGTCAGCGGTGTCGACCATATTCACCCCGGCGTCGAACGCCATATCGAACATGCGCTTGGCCAGGGGCACATCCACCGCACCGCATTTTTCAAATTCTGCGCGACCGCCAAAAGGGACGGTGCCAAGGATGATTTCCGATACCAGCAGGCCGGAATGACCCAGTTGTCGATACTGCATGTTGCCTCCTACTTAACGTTGCACGTGAAGGTGTGAACGATGGGGACGGCGATAGTTTGAATTTTTTCGTGAAATCCTCGCGCCCGTCTTGGCATGACGTCAATGAAGATTGTTTCGCTGGATGAAATGCTGGATTGTGAATCCTGGTCATTCCGCCAGACAGGGCAGCGGTAGAACATCCCTGGCGTCGATACCCACTCATTTGGAGCCTGTCATGACCCAGCCTGCGATCAAACTCTATGGTTTTCCCCTGTCCGGCCACTCCCACCGGGTCGAGCTGATGTTGTCCCTGCTGGGGCTGGCGAGTGAATTTATCCTGGTGGACCTCAAGCAAGGCGCGCATAAAACGCCTGAGTTCCTCACCACCCTGAACAGCTTTGGCCAGGTGCCGGTGATTGATGACGGCGGCACGGTACTGGCCGACTCCAATGCGATCCTGATTTACCTGGCCAGCACCTATGGCAGCGGCCAATGGCTGCCGAGCGACCTTGTCGGGCAAGCCAAGGTGCAGCGTTGGCTCTCGGCCGCCGCCGGCCCACTCCATGCCGGGCCTGCCACGGCGCGCTTGGCCACGGTGTTTGGCGCCGAGGTGGACACTGTCGGCGCAATCAACCGTGCCCATGCCTTGCTTAGCGTGATGGAGCAGCAACTGAGCCAGAGCCGTTTCCTCGCCAGTGAACAGCCCAGCATTGCCGATATCGCCTTCTACACCTATGTGGCCCACGCGCCGGAAGGCAATGTGTCCCTGGCCGACTACCCTAAGGTGCGCGCCTGGCTCGCCAGCATCGAAGCACTGCCGGGTTTCGTTGGCATGCCGCGCACGGCGGTGGGGCTGCAATCGCAATAACAACCAAGGGGCGCCGATGGACCGATTTCATGAAATGCAGGTGTTCCTGGCCGTGGCCGAGGAGGAGGGCTTCGCGGCTGCCGCCCGGCGCCTGAACACCTCGCCGCCCAGCGTGACCCGCGCCATTGCCGCCATGGAACAACGCATCGGCACCCAGTTGTTGGCGCGCACCACCCGCAGCCTGCACTTGACCGAAGCCGGCCAGCGTTACCTGGAAGACTGCCGACGCATCCTTGCCGAGCTGGACGAAGCCGAGGAAGCGGCGGCGGGCAGTTACTCCATCCCGGGCGGCCAGTTGACGGTGACCGCACCGGTACTGTTTGGCGAGTTGTATGTGGCGCCGGTACTGGGGGATTATCTGGACCGTTTTCCCTTGGTGAGTATCAACGCCTTGCTGGTCGATAGGGTGGTCAATATGACCGACGAAGGTGTTGACGTGGCGGTGCGTATCGGCCACCTGCAGCCATCCTTGCAGCAAGCGATCAAGGTCGGCGAAGTACGCCGGGTGGTGTGCGCATCGCCGGCTTATCTTGACCAACACGGGCGGCCCCAGCGCCCCGAGCAGCTGCGTGAGGCCAAGCTCGTCACCTCATCGTCCAGCCAACTGGTCAGTGAGTGGACATTCATCGACGCCGGCCAGCCGCTGAAGGTACCGATCGAGCCACGCCTGGTTGTCACCGCCAACAATGCCGCGATCAACCTGGCCCGCCTGGGCTGGGGCATGACGCGGGTACTGTCTTATCAAGTCGCGGCAGCGGTGGCGGCGGGTGAGCTGGAGCTGGTGCTGGAGGATTTCGAACCGGCGCCGCTGCCGATCCACGTGGTGTTCCAGCAAAACGGCCGCATACCGGCCAAGGTCAATACGTTTGTGGATTTCCTCAGCCATCGCCTCGGGCAGGACCCGGCCCTGAACGCGGCGACGAAGCAGCGCGCCTGATGGAGCGTTTTCGCGATATGCAGCTGTTTGCCGCGCTGGCCGGGCAACCCAGCCTGGCGTCGACGGCACGCCATGCGCAGGTCTCCGGCCCGACGCTGGTACGAGCGGTTGCGCGCCTAGAGGCACGCCTGCGCGTGGTTTTGCTGCAACGCAGCACCCGTGGGGTCAGCCTGACCGATGCAGGCCAGGCTTACCTTGCCGACTGTGTGCTTCTGCTGGCAGCGGTGGACGCGGCCGAGGCTTCGGCCAACGGTTTGCATGTGCAGGCCCAGGGCGACCTGCGGATATTCCTGCCGTTGCTGTTCAGCCGCTATGTCATGGCGCCGTTGTTGGCCGGCTATGCGGATCGCTACCCGGCGGTGCGTGTCATCGCGCACTATCACGATTATTTCCCTAACCTGCACGTAGAAGGGCTGGATGTGGCGGTACTGGTCGGCGAATTGCCCAGTTCGTCGCTGATTGCGCGGCAGGTCGGGCAGGTGGGCACTGTCCTTTGCGCCAGCCCCGCTTACTTGGCGACCCGGGGCGAACCCCGACATCCGGCCGACCTCAAGCAGCATCATCTGATTACCAGCACCGACCCGGTGCACTGGGATTTCCCGCATTACACCCTCAAGGCTCGCGCCCGGCTGCGTTGCGCCACTGTCCAAGGTGCGATCAATGCGGCGGTGCAGGGGGCGGGCGTGATTCGAGCCTTGAGTTACCCCCTGCACGAACACCTGGCGAGCGGCCAGTTGCAGCGCCTATTGCCTACCTTCGAGTTGCCGCCGCAGCCGGTGTATGTGGTTTACCGCGAAGGTCGTCATGCGTCGATGCGCGTGCGCAGCTTTGTCGACTACTGCGTCACCGCGTTGCGCGAGCATCCGGCGTTTCAGTTGGCGTAATAGTGGATTGCCCAGGGTGGGCATTCTCTCCATCGCGGTGTGGGTGCAGCATCTTCAGTATCTAACCG
Source organism: Pseudomonas sp. KT_2_4 (assembly GCF_041410225.1). Taxonomy (NCBI): domain Bacteria; kingdom Pseudomonadati; phylum Pseudomonadota; class Gammaproteobacteria; order Pseudomonadales; family Pseudomonadaceae; genus Pseudomonas; species Pseudomonas sp. KT_2_4. The sequence continues at coordinate 1,652,502 of NZ_CP166962.1, read as the reverse complement.
GAGGTGAGCGCCATGCACTCGATTGAACCAACCCCTTGGCATGTCGGCGAACGACACATGCAGGAAAGTGCCGGCGTCTCTGAACGCATGGCCATGATCGGGCCCGAGGTCATTCGTGATCATCTGCCTGAGCAGCACCGCGATTTCTATCCGCTGCTGCCGTACTTGATCGCGGGCGTGGTGGACGAACAAGGCATCCCCTGGGCGACGATGCTGGAGGGCGCACCAGGCTTCGCGCACTCACCAGATCCGCACACGCTGCAGATCGACAGCCTGCCTTCCAGAACTGATCCCGCCTGGGCTGGAATAACGGATGGCTCGGCCATTGGCCTGCTGGGCATCGACCTCAACACCCGCCGCCGCAATCGCATGAATGGCCGCATTGGAACGCTTGAGCAGGAGGGCTTCACGGTCGAGGTGGTACACACCTTCGGCAACTGCCCCAAGTACATCCAACTGCGCCCCGTCGCCGGCATTGCGCGCAAACCCGGCAACCTGGCCGAGCGCAGCTGCCGCCTGGACGACGCCGCACAAGCACTGATCCGCCACGCCGACACCTTCTTCGTCGCCAGCTACGTCGACCTGCACGGCGAACGCTCGGTGGACGTCTCCCACCGAGGCGGCAATACGGGATTTGTGCGAGTGGAAGGTAACGTACTGACCATCCCGGATTTTGCCGGCAACCTGTTCTTCAACACCCTCGGCAACCTGCACGCCAACCCGGTGGCGGGGTTGTTGTTTGTTGATTTTGAGACGGGTGACGTGCTGCAAGTGGCCGGGCGTACTTCGTTGATCCTGAGCGGGCCGCAAGTAGCTGAGTTCGAAGGCGCGCAGCGCTTGTGGACGGTGACGGTGGAACATGTGGTCCGCCGCCCGGCAGCGTTGGCCTTGCGTTGGCAATTCGCTGAATTTTCACCGCACAGCCTGGCGATGGGCACCTGGTAGCCTGGCACGATAATGCCATGTAGGAGCGAGCTTGCTCGCGAAAAACGTCAACGATAACGCGTGCTTCCTGAGTAAGTGCGGCGCCTGTGGGTTTTTCGCGAGCAAGCTCGCTCCTACAGAAGGTGGTATGAAGTGTGGCGCAGGCAGGTGGATGAGCTCGCTCTAGGGAAGAAGGTCAGCCTGACGTCGAGTCATGCCGTAATCAGCATTGGGAAACAGCTGATTGGTCATCTCGATGATTTTGCTTTGCGCGTCGATGAACTTGCCCATTCGGGCGCCACCCGAAGTTGAGTCATACAACGCCTGTCCGACCCTTCGACCGTTCTCGAACACCTGAATATCGGCGAAGCTCATGTACAGCGCCATGTCCCAGCTCCATGTACCGATATAAGTGGTCGACAGCGCGCAACTGGCGGGCGGGGCGCCTGGCGGCAACTCGCGGGGTTGAAAGCCCTTACTGCGTAATTGAGCGGTGTAAGTCGTATTGAAGCCTTCACGCAAGCCTGCGGCGGGAATCATGCAGATTTCGGGCGAGTGAACAGTTGAGGAGGGAACGGGGGTGACGGTTTGCGTGATACTGCAGCCGGTGAGGGCGCCGCATACCAGTAAGCAAGCGAGGGTTGTTACCTGGTGCATAGCGACCTCCATGTCATAAGTAGTGGCTGGATGATAGCAGTGAAGTTCCAGCATGGATCACTATCTACTGAGACACAGCCGATCCAATGTGGGAGCTGTCGAGCTTTAGCGAGGCTGCGATGGCGGCGGCACTGTCAACATACTCATTGCCTGACCCACCGCTATCGCGGCCTCGCTAAAGCTCGACGGCTCCCACAGGGGAATGTCATTGCCTGGCGGGTTTGCGCGTTTTCATCAGGCCGCCGGGCACTCAAGGTTCAGCGCTTCACCCACGAACATGTTGCTGGATGTTGAACCATCATCCTTAGCGATTCCTTTGGGTTAGCCTTGTTTTCCTACTGACAACAAGGATTGGTCATGCAACGAAAGGTTATTAATCCCACGACGGTATTCAACTCCCTGCAGTACGGTTTCAGCCAGGCCATGGAAGTGCCAGAGGGCCGGCGAATCATGCTGTCGGGGCAGGTGGGGGTAGATGCTCAAGAGCACACGGTCGGCCCCGGCATCGCCGAACAGACCGCCGCAGCGTTGGACAATATCGAAAAGGTGCTGGCCGAGGTCGGTGGCGACCTGTCTCATGTGATCATGCTGCGGCTGTATATCGTCGAGTCTGCCCGTGAGCAGCAAGCGTCGATCGCCCATGCGCTACTTGAGCGCTTCCCGCACAACCCGCCACCGTCTTCGTGGATTATCGTCAGCGGGTTGTCGTTGCCGCAGTGGTTGATTGAGATTGAGGCGGAGGCGGTGATATGAGTGGCTTTCACCGAGCGCTGACAAATGCTGCTGATCATCTGTAGTCAAACCGCGATTCCCCCCGTACCATTCGCCCCCCTCGCAGTGACGCGAGGCGCAGCGCCAGGAAGGCTCATCCCATATTTTTCCTGACGCCTGCCGTTTATTTTTATGCCTGCGTTCAGGGTTCGATATGTCTCGCTTCTCTCGGCCTTTGGCCTTGTTCTTGATTACGGCAGCCCTGGCAGGTTGCGGTACTCAGTCTGCGTCGCTGGTTAGCCAGCCGTTGCAACCTGGCCCCCAGGACCCGGTCGCTTATGTAGTCGGATCAATCGGCCCGCAGAGCCTTAGCGCATCTCCTGCGCCTAATCAGCGTTTACTGTTTCGCAAGCGCGGTTCCGAGTTTGGCGCCGCAGCGATCTGGGTGGGCGTCGGTCGGCAAACACCTCAGGATGTGAAGGATGCGGCCGGTGCCGCCAGTGTATTCGTGTTGGCGCTCAAGCCTGGGGATTATGAGTTCTATGATTTTCAGTTTTTCTCCAGCAGTTATTCACCCCCTCTGGGGACGACCTACACCTCGGTGCAGGCGCGAGAGAAATTCAACCTGCCACTGCGCCTGAAGGCCGGCAACGCCTATTACCTCGGTGAATTTCGCTCGTTATGCCTTGGCGCTTCGCTGTGTGCCTTCCGCTGGCGCGACCAGCAAGCACGCGATGAGCCGCTAGCGCGGCACTCTGTTGCGGGCCTGCCGGCTCTGGAGTTGTTGCCGCTGGATTATCGCAGCGCCGCCCCTTATATCATCGCGCCGCTGCCATCCGGGGCGGGCCAGAACATCCTTCACGAGACACGCCCATGAACCGTTTTATTACGTTCAGCGCCCTGGCGCTGCTGACCGGGTGTGCAACCACCCATACGCTTCCTGAGCGTGCATTGCCGGATGGCAAGGAATATCTCAAGCCGATCCACGTCATGATCGATGACCCGCTTAATGCAGCACAAATTCGTAACCAATTGCGTGAGACTGGGGTGTTTCGCAGTGTCGAAAGCGGCCGGGGCAACGCGGACGATTACTCGGTGTGGGTGCGCTACAACGTTCAGCGTGATATGCCGCCTTTCCCGGTGGTACTGCTGAGCGCGGCAACTCTGTTTCTGCTGCCCCTGTCCGTGAGCATTGACACCACCACCGAGTTCTCCCTGCAGCACAATGGGAAGCAGCTCAAGCAGTACAGCTACCGCAACGTCACCCACAAATATTCCTGGCTGCTGGATGGCCCTGGCGGGATGGAGCTACAGAGCGGTCACCGTGTTGCACGGGCTTTTGCCGAAGATGTACAGCGCGACGGGCTGCTGCCCGAAGAGCACGCACAATGATCAGGACTACGTTACTGGCCGCCGTGCTGTTGCTCGGTGGTTGCGGTACCGCCCTCAAACCGTTGGATTACAAGGCAGAGCGTGCCTACGTGCCGATGAGTGTCACGATGCCGTCGCCCGTGTCGAGGTTTGAACAGCAGACGCAACGCGAAGTTATCCAGTTGTTGCGTGACACAGGTGCCTTCAGTTTTATGGATGGCGGTTTCAGCAAGACGGGCTACAGCTTGTTGGTCGATCAACGCGGCGGTAAAGGGGCCGGTGCGCTCCCGGCGATACTTGGCGCGTTGACGCTGTTGACCGTGCCAGTGCCCTACACCTACGAGCGCCAGTTGCACGGCTCGCTGTTCAAGGACGGGCAACTGCTCAAAACCTATGCTTACAAGCGTGGTGGTTGGACAGCTACGACCTGGTACATCCCCATGACCGAGCCCCGCAGCGAAAGCGAGATGTTGAGCGAGTTGATGCGGGATCTGGAGCACGATCACTTGATTCCTTATCAGTGACAGTTGGTTATTTTAATTAGTGTTGATAGAGAGGTTCACGGATGAATTACGAATTGTTGTTTGGCTTGGATGTGCAACTGGGCTTTTTGGTGATGGCCTTTGTGTTGGTGATGGCGGTGATTGGCTTCATTCTGGACAAAGACACCACGCCGCAAGTTGTCGTGGCGACCGGCGTTGCGCTGATTTCGATTGCCGCGTGTGCCGTGGTCTCCATCGACGCATTCAATGGGCTGGCGCAGTCACTGCACGAAAAAGGCAAAATCAGCGGTGCTCTGTTTGACCAGGTGAAACACCGCTCCAACCTGTTCCTCTTTGTTTTCCCGTTTGTAACCGCCGCCATCGGCACGAACCTGATTTCCGACGTGTTGACCAAGAAATTGCATTATGAAAAATCCTTGGGCCCTGTGAATTTGTTGCAAGGCTGCTTGGAACTTATGAAAATTCTTTTCGGTTTGGTTATTTTTCCGTTTGTTGCAATTGGCTTGGCGCCCTTCGTGTTGGTCGATACGTGGAAGCGCCATGTCACCCGTTATATGGAAGGAGTTGGCGCAGTGAATCGTCATCTGCAACTCAAGATACTGAAGGCCGACATCATTTCCAGGAACCTGTTTCGTGGCCCACCCGCCAAACCTGCGCCCTGATTCCGGTCGTCGGCACTCAGCCCTTAATACCGAACCATCACCGACTTAAGCTCGGTGTAGTCCTCAATGAACGCACTGCCAAACTCCCGCCCTAATCCCGAAGACCGGCTGCCACCAAACGGCACTGCCGGGTCGAGCAAGGTGTGCATGTTCACCCACAGGGTGCCGGCCTTGACGGCCGGGATCATGCGCAGGGCCTTGCCCAGGTCATTGGTCCACAGGCTGGCGCTCAACCCGTAGGCCCCGTGGTTCATCATGGTCAGTAGTTCGTCTTCATCGTCGTAGGGCAGGAAGGTGGCGATGGGGCCGAAGGTCTCCTCGTTGAGCAGGGTGTCGTGCAGGTGGTTGGCGAGGATCACGGTGGGTTCGACGTAGCAGCCGGGGCGGTCGATGAGGTGGCCACCGTGGATGATCGTGTTGTTTTCGGCGCGGGCCTGGTTGAAGTAGCCGAGCAGTTTTTGTTGGTGTTGCTGGTGGGTCACCGGGCCGAATTCGGTGTGTTCATCCAGGGGCGAGCCGATGGTCAGGCGGCTGAGACGCGCCTTGAGTTTTTCCAGCACGGCGTCGATTTGCGAGCGGTGCACGAAGAAACGTTCGGCCGCTGCGCAGATTTGCCCCGAGTGCAGGAAACCCGCTTCGATAATGCCATCCACCGCTTTGTCTACATCCATGTCGCGCAGGAAGCCGGCGGCGTTCTTGCCACCCAGTTCCAGGGTCGCGCGGGTCAGCCCGGCGCCCATGGCACTGCGGCCTACTGCAATACCGGTGGGCACTGAGCCGGTGAAGGACACCTTGTGCGTGCCGGGGTGTTCCACCAGCCCCTTGCCGACTTGGCCGCCGCCGGTCAGCACATTGAGCACCCCCGCCGGCAACCCGGCGTCGATGGCCAGTTCGGCGATGCGCAGCAGGGTCAGCGGTGTGAATTCGCTGGGCTTGATGATGATGCTGCAACCGGTCACCAGTGCCGAGGCGAGCTTCCAGATGGCGATCATGGTGGAGAAATTCCACGGCACAATGCCCACCACCACGCCCACCGGTTCGCGCAAGGTGAAGGCGGTGTAGCGCTCGCCATTGAACGAAGGCAGCGACGGCGTGAGGGTCTGGCCGCTGAGCTTGGTGGCCCAGCCTGCGTAGTAGCGCAGGAAGTGCGCGGCCTGGTCGACCTCAAAGGCGCGGGAAATCTGGATGATTTTTCCCGACTGGCAGGTTTCGATCTGCGCCAGTTCTTCGCGATGGTGTTCCAGCAGGTCGGCCAGTTTCAGCAGCACGTTGCCACGGATGGCGGGAGCGGTCTGGGACCACAGCTGGAAACCACGGTTGGCGCAAGCGACCGCGGCGTCGATATCCGCCAGGTCTGCGTCGGCCACGTCGGCGATCACCTGGCCGGTGGCGGGGTTGGTCACGCTCAGGCGTGCATCGGCGTGGCTGCGCACACTGGCGCCGTCGATAAACAGCCCATGACGGCGACGCAAAAAGGCTTCGACGTGAGGCAGCAGCGGGATATCGCTCATGGCAGGTTCCTGGCAGTTCACAAAAGAAACCCCGAGGTTAACCAACGCGCAGGTACGCGGCTTGACTGTGCCTGCCAGGTTTTATGCCTGTGCCTGCCGTGCCTGTGAAAAGTACAACCTTGCCTGCCGAACGTGCATGTTGTGCCGGCGCAAGCCGTTCGATACTGGCCCTGCATCCCGCGCCGTTCCACGATTCGGAGCGCCTGCCGGACTTCCAATAATAAGCAGGGCCGTCCATGAAAAAGCCAAACCCGCTCCTCGAAGACCTCAAGCCTCTTCTGCCTGCCATTGCCGCGAACGCCAGTCGTGCCGAACAGCTGCGCCAGGTGCCGGATGAGAATATCGCGCTGCTCAAAAGCATCGGCCTGCACCGCGCCTTCCAGCCCAAGGCATTCGGTGGCCTGGAACTGTCGCTGCCCGAATTCGCCGACTGCATCGCCTTGCTCGCCGGCAGTTGCGCCAGCACCGCCTGGGCCATGAGTTTGTTGTGTACCCACAGCCATCAACTGGCGCTGTTCTCGGCGCAGTTGCAGGAGGAGATCTGGGGCGCCAACCCGGATGCCACGGCCAGCAGCAGTATTGCGCCGTTCGGCCGGGTGACCGAGGGCGAGGGTGGCGTGTACTTCAGTGGCGAGATGGGCTGGAGCAGCGGCTGTGACCATGGCGAGTGGGCGATTGTCGGCTGCCGTCGCCAGAATGCCGAAGGTACCCAGGATTACTGCTTTGCCGTGCTGCCGCGCAGTGACTATCAGATCCGCGATGACTGGTTCGCGGCCGGCATGAAAGGCAGTGGCACCAAGACCCTGATCATCGACAACGCCTGGGTGCCTGAGCACCGGATCCAGAAGGCCAAGGACATGATGGAAGGCAAGTCCGCAGGCTTTGGTCTGTACCCAGACAGTCAGATTTTCTACGCGCCGTATCGGCCGTATTTCGCCAGTGGCTTTTCCACCGTCAGCCTCGGCGTGGCCGAGCGCATGCTGGAGGTGTTCCGCGAAAAAACCAAAAACCGTGTGCGCGCCTACACCGGTGCTGCCGTTGGCGCAGCGACCCCGGCGCTGATGCGCTTGGCCGAGTCCACCCACCAGGTGGCCGCCGCTCGGGCGTTTTTGGAGAAAACCTGGCAAGACCACGCCGAACACAGCGCTGCCCACCGCTACCCCGCGCGAGAAACCCTGGCGTTCTGGCGCACCAACCAGGCCTACGCCACCAAGATGTGCATCGAAGCGGTAGACCGCCTGTTCGCCGCCGCCGGTGGCAATGCCTGGTTCGAACACAACGAAATGCAGCGCCTGTTCCGCGATGCCCACATGACCGGCGCGCATGCCTACACCGACTATGACGTGTGCGCGCAAATCCTTGGCCGTGAGCTGATGGGCCTGGAACCCGACCCGAGCATGGTGTAGCTGCGTTTTCCCTACAACAATCAGGGCGGCCCATAGAGGCCACCCGGGAGTCTTGCATGTCTGACGTATTCGACCCACGGGCCTTTCGTCGCGCCTTGGGCAATTTTGCCACCGGCGTGACCGTGGTCACCGCCGCCACCGCCTCCGGGCGCAAGGTGGGCGTGACGGCCAACAGTTTCAACTCGGTGTCCCTCGACCCGCCGCTGGTGCTGTGGAGCATCGACAAACGCTCCAATAGCCATGCCGTGTTCGAGGAGGCCAGCCACTTTGCCGTGAATGTGTTGGCGGCGGACCAGGTGCATCTATCCAACAATTTCGCGCGCCCCCGTGAAGACCGCTTCGCCCTGATCGAATACGAGCCGGGAGAGGGTGGCTCGCCGGTATTCGCCGATTGCTCGGCGCGTTTTCACTGTGAGAAATACCAGCAGGTGGACGGCGGCGACCATTGGATCATGATCGGCAAGGTGGTGGCCTTTGATGATTTTGGCCGTGCGCCGCTGCTCTATCATCAGGGCGCCTATGCCGAGGTCCGGGCGCTGCCTCCGTGCGCGCCCGAGGCGGTTTAGAACGGCACGGCGACCACCAGTTGGCTGTAGACATTGGTGCCGTTGCCGCCGATCTGATTGCCGCCGTTTTCGGCTGATTTATTCGGTTTGTACAGGCCGAGCAGCGGCGTGATGATCAGGTGCTCGTTGACGGCCCATTCGGCATACAGGTCCAGTTCGCGGCCATCCAGGTTCAATTGGCCGCGGGTGCTGACGGTGTTGTAGTCGAAGAACAGCGCCCCAAGCGTGACGTTCTCCAGTGGCTTGACCTTGAGCGCCACGTGCTGCACGGCGGTGTTGCTGTTGAAGGGGCCGGAATAGTTGCCCGCTACTTCGCCCTGCACCCAGGTGCCGTAGCCACGGTTGAAGCCTGAGAACATGCCGTCCCAGTTCTTCGAATAACGGGCGTAGCGGTAGGTCAGGTCCGGTGACCACGGCAGGTTGGTGAAGGTGTAACCGGCTTCGGCGTAGCCGGCATTTTCCTGGCCGTCGCGACGGCTTTGGCGCGCCAGTTCGAAGGCGAAGTGCGCGTTGTCGATACCGGCATTGCCGGTGCCGCGCAGGCTGTAGAGGTTCATGCCTTTGCGCTGGCGCTGCAGGTCGGTGGCGAAGCGCTCATCCACATCGATGCCGTGAATATAGGTCAACCCCAGGGTGCCCGGCGCGGCACTGTATTCCAGGGTGCCGGCGGCCATTTCGGTGAGGGCCTGGGCGCGGTTGTCGGATTTGATCCACATCAGGCTGCCATGCACGCCGTCCTTGCCACCCAGGCGAATCACCGCCGTCTTATCGAAGGCATGGCGTGCGGCGATGTAGTAGGCGCCGCCGCGATTGAACTCGCCGTCGCCCACACCGTTGCCCAGGTTGGGGCCGTCGTCGTTAAGGATAAAACCGTCGCCCAACATGATGATCTGGCGGCCAAACGACAGGTCCACACCGTCCTTGCCCAAAACCGGGAACAGCTCCCCGGACCGCCAGCCGGCGAAGGCTTCGTCAAACTTGGTGGTGCGCTCGGTGCCGTTGGTCAACCCGGATGCGTCGCCATCGCCCCAGGTACCGGAACTCACCAGGTTGGCCGTGCCATACACACCGCCCAGGTTGCCCAGGCGCTGTTCGACGCTCAGGCCGTACTTGATGAACGCCTCACGCCAAGTGGAGCCGTCGCGGCGCCCATCGTAGTTCTTCGGGCTATTGAACATACCGTACACGGCGAGGAAGTTGCCGGTGACCTGAGTGTCGGCGTCGGCATACAACTCGATGGCCTGCGCCTGGCCCACCAGCAGTGCCACGCCCAGGCCGACCGTCTGGCGCAGGCGGCGGTTTTTCAGTGTGTGCTCCATTGTTATTGACCCCATCTTGGTTAAGAGTGAGGGCGCATTAGGGCGAGCGGTATGAGGCCAAGTCTTTTCCCTGCGTGCCAGGCAATTGACTCTGGCCGCCAGGCCACACGCCGTGGCAGGCAGCAACAAAACCGGCGGCAGACAGGGGCAAGACGATCAACGGGAGTGGGGCGCAGAGTGCCGACACATTAAAAAAAACCGCTTCGAGGACCCCTCCATGTCGATCAACGACCGACTCACCGCACACCTCAACCGGGGCACGGTAGGTTTTCCCACTGCGTTGGCCAGCACCATCGGCCTGATCATGGCCAGCCCGGTGATCCTCACCGCCACCATGGGTTTCGGCATCGGCGGCAGCGCCTTTGCCCTGGCGATGCTGCTCGCCGTGGTGATGATGCTGGCCCAGGCCACCACCTTCGCCGAGGCCGCGTCGATACTGCCTACCACCGGTTCGGTGTACGACTACATCAACTGTGGCATGGGTAGGTTCTTTGCGATCACCGGGACCTTGTCGGCCTACCTGATCGTGCATGTGTTCGCCGGCACCGCCGAAACTATCCTCGCCGGGGTCATGGCCCTGGTGAACTTCGAACACCTCAATACCCTGGCAGAGTCGGCCGGCGGCTCGTGGTTGCTGGGCGTCGGTTTCGTACTGGTGTTCGGCGTGCTGAATGCTTTTGGCGTCAGCGCATTTGGCCGCGCCGAGATCATCCTGACCTTCGGCATGTGGACCACCCTGATGGTGTTCGGCGTACTGGGCCTGATCGCCGCGCCGGCGGTGCAGTTGGAGGGCTGGTTCGGCGAGTCGTTGGTGGGCACCGACCTGGTTACCGTGCTGTCGCTGGTGGGCATGGCGATGTTCATGTTCGTGGGCTGCGAGTTCGTCACCCCGCTGGCGCCGGACCTGCGCCAATCGGCCAAGGTGATGCCACGGGCGATGATGCTCGGGCTGATGGGCGTGGCCACCTGCATGTTCATCTATGGCGCGGCGATGAAACGCCAGGTGGAGAACGTGGTGCTCGACGCAGCTTCGGGGGTGCACCTGTTGGACACACCCATGGCCATCCCCCGGTTTGCCGAACAGGTAATGGGGCAGATCGGCCCGTTGTGGCTGGGCATCGGCTTTCTGTTCGCTGGCGCTGCGACCATCAATACCCTGATGGCTGGCGTGCCGCGCATTCTCTACGGCATGGCAGTGGATGGCGCCTTGCCCAAGGTGTTCACCTACCTGCATCCGCGCTTCAAGACGCCGCTGTTGTGCATCCTGGTGGCCATGTTGATCCCGTGCCTGCACGCGCTGTACCTGGGCGGCAACACCGACAACATCATGCACCTGGTGCTGGCGGCGGTGTGTGCCTGGAGTTTTGCCTACCTGTTGGTGACGCTGTCGGTGGTGATCCTGCGCATTCGGCGTCCGGACTTGCCCCGCGCCTATCGCTCGCCGTGGTTCCCGCTGCCGCAGATCGTCTCCAGCATCGGCATCCTGTTGGGCATGTGGTTTATCACCCCGCCCGGCATGAACCCGGCGGACATCTACGTGCCGTTTGGCGTGATGCTCGGCGTGACGGCCACCTACGCGCTGTTCTGGACCCTGGTGGTGCAGAAGGTCAACCCCTTCAAGCCCGCCTGCGTAGAGGAGGTGTTGGCCAAGGAATTCAATCACGAACCGGGGCACGCCCATGCAAGTTATAGCGACCTTGCGGCAAAAACTGTTTGAGCTGTTTCGTGCTGACCGCGCACCCAGTGGGTATCGGCCGGGGGTGACCCTGGCCCACCTGCGGCGTGATCTGGGCCTGGCAACCCTTGAAGTGGACGGTGTGGCCTTCGAAATTGTCGAGCGCACCGAGTCGCAGTTGTTGATGCACCTGGTGCTGACCGAATATGTCCTGCGCGCTCCTGCGGCAGCGGGTGGCGCTGGCAGCTTCGAAGTGCACCATGGCGGCGCGATCCGTCGCAGCGGCATTCATGTGCGGCGCCGCTCTGGCAATCAGGCACTGGGCCGTGAGTTGCAGGCGCGTCTGCTGGCTGACAGCACGTTGTTCCAAGCGTTAATGCCGCTGGATTTCAAGCGCCTGCGCATCGAGCTGCACGACCAGCAATGGTGCGTTCGCCTGGAGCATATGGGCGGCAGCGAGGTGGTCAACCGCATGCCGGCGTTTCGGCGCTACATTGCGCTAAGCCGTGCACAACGCGAGCATCTGCTCGCCACATTGGTCGGCCTGCACAGGGTACTGTCGAATCTCTGATTGGCACCATTAGTGCTTCTGCAAAGGGCAAACAGGTTGTTGTTGCGTGCATATAGATAACATGTTAACTATTGCGCAGAACAACAAGAATAACGCCACTGCGGAGACACCCCATGAGCATCCCACAGCATGCACCCGACGGGCTCGACAGCTGGAACCGCGAACTGCGCGCCGCGTGCGGCCACTTCGATACTCAGCTGGCTTTCAACCGTTCGCTGTTTATCGGCGAGATCCACAACCTGTCGCGTGGCCTGGCCATCCTGCGCACCAACGCCGGGCTGATCAAACGCCCGACGCACCAAGCCGACCATGACAACGACCAGGAATGTTTCCTGGTCAGCCAGCGCAGCGGCTACTCCCAGATCACCCAAAACGACCAGACCGTACAACTGGCCCCCGGAGAAATGCTGTTGATGGACTCGGTGGGCTCCATCGAAATCACCCCCTTCGGCCTGATCGAACACGCCTCGTTGTCCCTGTCGCGCAGTGCGGTGTGCAAGCACCTGGGTGGCCAGGCACGGGCCTTCGGCAAGATCTCCTCGACCAAAGCCTGCGGGCGCATGCTGCATGTGCTGATGGACCAACTGTGCAAGGACGATACCGACGAAGACGCCACGCAAGTGGAAGCGCTGCAAGCGGCCTTCGTCTCGCTGTTGGGGTCGGCGTTGGAGCAGGGCGATGAGTGTCGCGAGGGCGTTGCTGCGTTGCACGGCAATAACCTGCGCAGCTATGTACAAAAGGTCATCGATGAGTCCCTGAGCCAGCCAGGCCTGAGCCCGATCGGCCTGGCCAACCGCCTGAATATTTCGGTGCGGCATCTGTACCGTCTGTTTGAAGAACAGGACGACAGCGTCTGCCGCTATATCCAGCGCGCACGGCTCAAGCGCAGTGCGGATGACTTGACCAACCCGTTCCTGCGCAGTGAGTCGATCACCTCGATTGCGTACAAATGGGGCTTTACCGACTCGGCGCATTTCAGTCGGTCGTTCAAGAAGCAGTTCGAGGTGTCGCCCAAGGAGTTTCGTTCCAGCCGGTTGCAGGCGGTGCAAGCGTGATCGTTCCCACGCTCCGCGTGGGAACGCCGCCTCGGACGCTCCGCGTCCCGCTCCAAGTCGTGACGCGGAGCGTCACAGGATGCATTCCCACGCAGAGCGTGGGAACGATCGGCACCTGTACCGTCTGTTTGAAGAACAGGACGACAGCGTCTGCCGCTACATCCAGCGCGCACGGCTCAAGCGCAGTGCGGATGACTTGACCAACCCGTTCCTGCGCAGCGAGTCGATCACCTCGATTGCCTACAAATGGGGCTTTACCGACTCGGCGCACTTCAGCCGCTCGTTCAAGAAGCAGTTCGAGGTATCGCCGAAGGATTTTCGTTCCAGCCGGTTGCAGGCGGTGCAAGCGTGATCGTTCCCACGCTCCGCGTGGGAACGCCGCCCCGGACGCTCCGCGTCCCGCTCCAAGTCGTGACGCGGAGCGTCACAGGATGCATTCCCACGCAGAGCGTGGGAACGATCGGCACCTGTACCGTCTGTTTGAAGAACAGGACGACAGCGTCTGCCGCTATATCTAGCGCGCACGGCTCAAGCGCAGTGCGGATGACTTGACCAACCCGTTCCTGCGCAGCGAGTCGATCACCTCGATTGCGTACAAATGGGGCTTTACCGACTCGGCGCACTTCAGCCGCTCGTTCAAGAAGCAGTTCGAGGTATCGCCGAAGGATTTTCGTTCCAGCCGGTTGCAGGCGGTGCAAGCGTGATCGTTCCCACGCTCCGCGTGGGAACGCCGCCCCGGACGCTCCGCGTCCCGCTCCAAGTCGTGACGCGGAGCGTCACAGGATGCATTCCCACGCAGAGCGTGGGAACGATCGGCATCTGTACCGTCTGTTTGAAGAACAGGACGACAGCGTCTGCCGCTATATCCAGCGCGCACGGCTCAAGCGCAGTGCGGATGACTTGACCAACCCGTTCCTGCGCAGTGAGTCGATCACCTCGATTGCGTACAAATGGGGCTTTACCGACTCGGCGCATTTCAGTCGGTCGTTCAAGAAGCAGTTCGAGGTGTCGCCCAAGGAGTTTCGTTCCAGCCGGTTGCAGGCGGTGGGGGCATAAACAGCTCCTCGTGATCGTTCCCACGCTCTGCGTGGGAACGCCGCCCCGGACGCTCCGCGTCCCGCTCCAGAAGTCGTGACGCGAAGCGTCACAGGATGCATTCCCACGCAGAGCGTGGGAACGATCGGGTTTCAGATTTCGGGCAGCGTCGCGCCACCGTCCACCACCAGCGTCTGCCCGGTGATATAGCCCGCCAGGTCAGAGGCCAGAAACACCATCGCCCCGGCAATATCCGCCGCCGCGCCCAGGCGCCCCAGCGGCACACGGCGGGCGATGCTGTCATTCACGGCCGCATCGCCCAGGTTATCCATCGCCGGAGTGGCGATCATGCCGGGCTCCACGCCGTTGACCCGCACATTCAACGGCGCCAGCTCCAGCGCGGCATTGCGGATAAACCCATTCACCCCGGCCTTGGACGCCGCATAGTGGCTCAGCCCCGGGTAACCCACCCGGTTGCCGGTGACTGAAGACGTCACCAGCACGCAGCCCCGGCCTTGCTCGCGAAACCTCGGCAACGCCGCCTGGGTCAGCCAGAACAGCGCCGACAGGTTCACCGCCAGGGTGCGCTCCAGGATCGTTGGGGTGATGTCGGCAAAGGCGGTCAGCGGAAAGTACCCGGCGTTGTGCACCAGTACATCCAGTTGCGCCAAGCCTTGGACGCAAGCAAACACCGCTTTGGCATCCGCCAGGTCAACGCCAACGGCTTCAACTTGATGCCCCCGTGCGCACAACCGGGCAGCCACGGCTTCAGCCTGTTCAAGCAGACGGTCAGCAATCACCACCCGCGCACCGCGTTGGGCAAAGGCCTGGACGATGCCCAGGCCAATGCCCTGGGCGCCGCCGGTGACCAGCACGACCTGGCCGCTGAAATCCAGGTCATTCGTCATGGGCAGGCTCCAGGCGCGTAAACGCCAGCGTCGGCACGTCGACGATGCTGGCCCCACCGTCCGCCACCAACGTGGCGCCGGTAATGATCGAGGCGTCGTCGCTGGCCAGGAAGCGGCACACCTTGGCGATCTCGTCGGCACGGGCGGCGCGCCGCAGCGGGACATCGGCACACACCCGTGCATAGGCCTGCTGCAAGCTCTCGCCGTACGCCTCCATCAAAGGCCGCATCTCCGCGTCGGCCATCGGCGTGTGCACCCAGCCTGGGCACACCGCGTTCACCCGCACGCCATGGGGCCCATAATCACGGGCCAGCGAGCGGTTGAGCCCGAGCAGCGCATGCTTGGCGGTGGTGTAGCCACACACCTCGGGGCCTGCCGCCAATGAGGCGATGGAACCAATCAGCACCATGTTCCCGGCGCTTTCCTGCAACAGCGGCAGGCAGGCGCGGGCGCTGTAGAACGCACTGTCGAGGTTGCTGCGCAGCGCGCCTTCCCAGGTGGCCGGGCTGGTCTGGGTCCCGCTGCCTAGCCCATGGCCACCGGCACAGGCCAGCAGCACATCGAGGCGCCCGCAGTGGGTGCGGATCTGCTGGATAAAGCCGTCCCAGGTGTCCGGGCAGGCGGCATCGCCCACCAGGATCAGCCCGCCGGTGTCCTGCGCCACCTGTTCCAGGGGCTCACGACGTCGACCGATCAGCACCAGCCGTGCGCCTTCCTGTGCGTACAAGCGTGCGCAGGCAGCGCCGATGCCGGTGCCGGCCCCGGTGATCACCACCGTGCGCAGCTCAGTCACGGGGATACTCCGTGCGGTTGAGCACCTGGCAATAGGAACTGATCGGGAAGTTCGACAACGCGTCGAAGGACGCCCCGGCATAGCCGAAGATCTTGCCGTCGCTGCGGTGCTGTTGCAGGTCGATCAGCACCAGGCCGAGGGTCGGTACGATCTTCTCCTGCCAGACGAACAGGTACAGCTGTTCGGCGATCTTGTAGTAATGGCAGCGGTCGGTGTCGCACAAGCCTTTCTCCACGCCCTCAAGGCATTGCCAGGCGTAAAATTGCGGGTTGAGGTAGATGTGCTCGTAGACCTCGCTGGGGCTGTAGCGATAGTGGTTGCGCAAGCCGACCAACTCGTCGGTGGGGGCGTGCAGGCAGTGGCCATCCTGCCACGGCCGGTCGAGGCTGCCGTGGAGGAAGTCGACCTGTACCGAGGTCAGCGGTTTGCCGGCCAGGGCGCGGTGGTAGAGGCCTTCGTGGGTCTCTGCTGGTTCCGGCATACGGCCAATCACCGCGGTAAAGGAGGCATTTGGTGTGTCCAGCACCAGGCTGATCGACCAGCTTTGCCCGGCCTCGTGCTTGATAAAGTCCACCAGGTACAGGCCCGGGCGAATCGAGCTGGCGCGGTAGGCGGCGCTGCCGCTAGAGTGGCCATCGGCGGCGTGCCAGGCCAGGCGTTCCTGTTCGAAGCGGTGTTCGATCCGCCAGCCATTGGCAAAGTGCAGGGTGAAGGTCTGGCCGGCCAGGTCGGCCAGGTTCGGCAGGATGAACGCCTCGGGTGCAAACCCCTCAGCCAGGGCGCCCACGGTGATCCAGTCAGATGAATTCGACATGGCAACGCCTCCCTTACACGACGGCGAAGTAGTGTTTGACGAAACTCTCGCTGACCACTTCCCACAGCACCGGCGTGCCCTTGGTCACGAACCAGCTGTCACCGGCCTTGTAGCGGGTGGATTGGCCGGTGGACTCGTCGGTCAGCACCACTTCGCCGGTCACTACTGTGGCTTGCTCGGCGAAGGGGTAGACCATGCGGAACTTGCCCTGGGTCGTGCCGAAGTACGCACTGCTGACCGCATCGGTGGGCGCGCCAAAGGTCATCTTGCCGAAGGCGCGTACGTCGCCTTCGAGGATTTGCGAGCCGAGGTCGGCCACGGTGCCCCAGGCGTCGAGTTCCGACAGCTGGACGTTGTGTTTCAGGGCGGTAAGAGGCATGGCAGTGGTTCCTGTGAGTGAGAAAAGAGGGTTAGCGGCGCCCATTCCAGTAGCCGGAAAGTTGGTGCCAGGATTTGCCCGCCGTCAGCAGCAGGGGGCGAATCGCGTCCTTGCCGATGATGGTGGGGCGGTGAATCGAGCTGACCAGGTCATAACGCGCCGAGCCTTCGCTCATGCCTTCGGCCAGTACCTTGCAGATGATGTGGCTGGGCGTGACGCCAAAGCCGGAATAGCCCTGCACGAAAAACGCATTGCTGCGCCCCGGCAAGGTGCCTACTTGCGGAAACAGGTTCGGGCTGCACGCCATCGGGCCGCCCCAGGCCAAGTCGATTTTCACGTCCTTGAGGTAGGGGAAAATCTTCAGCATCAGGTGACGGTTCCAGGCTTTCAGATCGCCGGGAATGTGCTCCACCAAAGGCGTGGCGGCGCCGAACAGCAGGCGGTTCTCGTTGGTGACGCGGTAGTAGTCGATCACTGGGCGGATGTCGCTGTAGGCCCCACGGATTGGGCTGATGCGCTGGATCAACTCCTCGGACAACGGCTCGGTCATCATCTGGAACGCGTAGGTGTTGATGGTCGAGCGGTGCAGTTCTGGCTCCAGCTTGTTGAGAAAGCTGTCACAGGCCCACAGCAACTTGCTGGCGCGTACCGAACCGCGACCGGTGCGCACGGTGATGCGCTCGCCGTAGCTGACTTCCAGCGCCGGGCTGTTTTCGAAGATCTTCACGCCATGGCTGGCCAGTGCGGTAGCTTCGCCCAGCAACAGGTTCAGCGAATGCACATGCCCGCCACCCATGTGCAACAGGGCGCTGGTGTAGGCGGTGGAGCCGATGATCTGCTGCACATCGGAGCCGGCGAGAAAGCGGATTTCGTGCTGGCTGTTGATCGACTTGAAGTCTTTCTCCCAGGCGCGCAGGGTTTTTTCCTGGCGGGCGTTGAAGCCCATATAGCCGTAGCCGTGGCAAAAGTCCGCGTCGATGTTGTACTTGGCGATGCGGTTCTTGATGATGTCGGCGCCCAGGTCGCTGATCTCGAACACTTGGCGCAGCCCGTCTTCGCCCACGTCCTTCTTGATCTTCTCCAGGTCATGGCCGATGCCCGCCATGATCTGCCCACCGTTGCGGCCCGTGCCGCCAAAGCCCAGGTAGCGCGCTTCGAGCACCACAATGTTAGTGATGCCTTTTTCCGCCAGCTCAAGGGCCGTGTTGATCCCGGAAAAGCCGCCACCGATGACCACGACGTCTGCGTCGATATCCTGTTTCAGGGTGGGGAAGCTGAGGTTGTATTTCTTGGTGGCGGTGTAGTACGTGGGGGTTTCGATGTTGATCATGGCGCAGCCTGAGAAAGTGAAGGAAGGCGCTAAAGCGGATGCCTCCATTAGGGCCCCTGGCGGGCTGGAAGTCTTGATCCTGCGTGCCCGGTTTTTTGATTCAGCGCGCCACGGGCGAGGGCACCTACAAGTTATAGCGCGCTCGCCGGCCGGGAATGTTAGAGTTTCGTTAAACTATTAACTAAATACTTCGTGACCCTGAGCCCTATGTCCACACCTCGACAATCCCTGACCCTGGCCTTGCTGCAAGCGCGTGAGGCCGCGATGAGTTTTTTCCGTCCTTCCCTGAATGAACACGGCCTGACCGAACAGCAATGGCGCATCATCCGCATCCTTGAACAGCATGGAGAGTTGGAGATCTACCAACTGGCGGAACTGGCCTGCATCCTCAAGCCGAGCATGACCGGCGTGCTGGTGCGCATGGAAGCGGCCGGCATGGTGCACCGGCGAAAGGCCGAACAGGACCAGCGCCGGGTGCTGATTACCCTGGCGGACAAGGGCAAAGCGAGTTTTGAGTCCATGAGCCAGTGCATGGAGGCCAACTACCAGCGCTTGCAGGATCAGTTTGGCGAAGAGAAATTCCAGACCTTGTTGGGGTTGCTGGATGACTTGAAGAACATCAAGCGCTGACCTAGTGACTGAACCACCACCGGTCAACTGTGGGAGCAGGCAAGCCAGGTCCCACATGGATTTCAGTAGACACCACCGGTATTGGCAGCCACCGGTACGTCTTTGAACTTCCCGGCCAGGCTTTGCAGGCCCCGCATCAACACCGTGGTATCCACCCCCACCGCCACGAACGTCGCCCCCATCTCGATATAGCGTCGTGCGAGATTTTCATCTGCACTGAGAATCCCTGCGGCCTTACCCGCCTTGACGATACGCACGATGGCGTCCTCAATCGCCGCCTGTACCTGCGGATGCCCCGGGTTACCCCGATGGCCCATGGACGCGCTCAAATCTGCCGGGCCGATAAACACACCGTCCACGCCTTCGACGGCGGCAATGGCGTCCAGATTGGCCAGGCCCTCGGCATTCTCAATCTGCACCAGCAGGCACATCTGCGCGTCGGCCTGGTCGAGGTAATCGGCGATGCTGTTCCAGCGCGAGGCGCGGGCCAGGGCGCTGCCGACCCCGCGAATACCCTGGGGCGGGTAGCGCAGGGCGCGCACCCGTTCTTGGGCCTGGGCAGCGTTTTCGACCATGGGCACCAGCAGCGTCTGGGCGCCGATATCCAGCAGTTGTTTGATCAGCGCCGTGTCGCCGATCACCGGGCGAATCAACGCCTGGCTGGGGTAGGGCGCGATGGCCTGTAATTGCGCGAGCATCCCCGGCAGGTGGTTGGGCGCATGTTCGCCGTCGATCAGCAGCCAGTCGAAACCGGCGTTGGCCGCCAGTTCCGCACAGTAGGCGTTGGCAAGGCCGAGCCACAGGCCGATCTGTACTTCGTGGTTGTGCAGGCGTTGCTTGAAGCGGTTGACAGGCATGTCCATGACAGCACTCCTGGGTTCAGACGAAGCGGCAGGCAATCGAGCCGAGCAGGTCGTAGTCGACGTGGAAGGTATCGCCAGGGCGGGCCGCCACCGGGCGGGTAAACGAACCGCCGAGAATCACTTGGCCGGGCAGCAGGGTGACGTCATAGGGCGCCAGCTTGTTGGCCAGCCACGCCACGCCCTTGGCCGGGTGGTTGAGCACCGCCGCCGACACCCCGGACTCTTCGATCACGCCATTGCGATACAGCACCGCCGGCACTTTGCGCAGGTCGATCTCGGTGGGGCGCACCGCACGGCCACCGAGCACCACACCGGCGTTGGCGGCGTTGTCGGAGATGGTGTCGAATACCTTGCGCGTGGCGTTGGTGTGCGGGTCGACCTGCTGGATGCGGGCGTCGATGATTTCCAGCGCCGGGATCACCCATTCGGTGGCGTCGAGCACATCGAACACCGTGCAGTTGGGGCCTTTGAGCGGCTTGCCGAGGATGAAAGCCAGTTCCACCTCCACCCGCGGCACGATAAAACGCTCGAAGGGAATGTCGCTGCCTTCGTCGAAAAACATGTCGTCGAGCAGGGCACCGTAATCGGGTTCGGTGATATTCGACGACACCTGCATGGCCCGTGACGTGAGGCCGATCTTGTGGCCCTTGAGCGTGCGCCCGTCCTTGATCTTCTGCGCGACCCATTCACGCTGGATGGCGTAGGCGTCCTCGATCGTCATATCGGGGTAGTCGAGGGAAAACTGGCGCACCTGTTCGCGGCTGCGTTCGGCGCGGTCCAGGTGGGCGGCGGCCGCGAGGATTTGCTGGGAGTCGAGCATGGCAACGGTCTCTAGTGTGGGTTGACGATGGCGGCCTGGGTGCGCAGCACCAGCAAGCCACCGAGGGCGATAAACAGCGCGAGTACGTACAGGGCCAGGCTGGCGCTCTGGGTGGCGTCGCGCATCCAGCCGATCAGGTAGGGCGCGAGGAACGCCGCGATGCTGCCGAACGAACTGATCATGGCGATGCCCGCGGCCTGGGTGGTGTGGGAGAGAAACGCCGGCGGCAGTTGCCAGAACATCGGCAGGGCGGCACTCGCGCCCATGCCGGCGACCACCAGCCCGCTCATCACCAGCAGCGCATTGGCGGGCGCCAGGCCCGCCACGGCGATACCGAACGCCGCCATCAGCAATGGCACGCACAGGTGCCAGCGGCGCTCGCGGTGGCGGTCGGACGAGCGCCCACAGCCGAGCATAAAGAAGCAACCGGCCAGGTACGGCACGGCGCTGAGCAAGCCGACCTGGCTGTCGCGGCCGATGCCGGCGCCGTGGATCAGGGTGGGCATCCAGAACGCCAGGGTGTTGACCGCTAGCATCACCGCAAAGTACACGGCTACCAGCAGCCACACCTGCGGGTCACGCAGGATGCCGCCGAACGAGGTGATGGTCTTGCGCTGTTCCTCGTTGCTCAGTTGGGTACGCAGTTGCTGTTTTTGCTCGGCAGTCAGCCAGTGCACCGACTCGAAACTGTCCGGCAACCACTTGAGCACCACCAGCCCCAGCAGCACCACGGGCGCGCCTTCGATCAGGAACATCCATTGCCAGCCGCGCAGGCTGCCGACGTCGTGGAAGTTCTCCAGGATCGCCCCGGAAATCGGCCCGCCCAACACCCCGGCCATAGGCACGGCAATGGCAAACAAGGCGGTGACCTGGGCGCGACGGCGCGCCGGGTACCAGCGGTTCAGGAATACCAGGATCCCCGGAAAAAACCCGGCCTCGGCCACCCCCAGTAGAAAGCGCAGCACGTAGAACCCGCGCGCGCTCTCCACCCACAACATGCCGGTGGAGAGCAGGCCCCACACCACCATCAGGCAGGCGATCCAGCGCCGTGGCCCGACGCGGTCCAGGGCAATGTTGCTGGGCACGCCGAACAGTGCATAGGCGATGAAGAACAGACCGGCGCCAAAGCCATACACGGTGTCGCTGAAGTGCAGGTCGCTGCTCATCTGCATCTTGGCAAAGCCGATGTTGATGCGGTCCAGATGGGCGAACAGGTAACACACCAGCAACAAGGGCATCAGGCGCCAGGTCACCAAACGATGGGTGCGGTCGTGCTCGGCAAGCCGCAGGCTTGCAGTGGAATGGGCTGTGCTCATGATGGTGTTCTTCTTGTAGTTGTAGGAGCCGGGGTCGTTTCAGCTCGCCGCGTTGTTCAGGAACGCGTGCACATTGTTCTGCTTGAAGTTGAGCTGCGGGTGCAGCTCGATCATCTCGAACGACAACGCGAGCAAGCGCTGTGCCTGCAGCTCGGCGAAGTGCGCGATGATCACCGCGAACACCGCTTGGGCGACGGCCTCGCGCGTGGTCAGGTCGCGGCCATGGCCGACCTTGAGGGTCATGTGCACAAAGGCATAGTCGTGCTTGCCGTCGGCCATGCGCCAGGTGTCCAGGCGTACGCCGCGACTGCGAATGCCGCCCAGCGGAAACACACCGCTGTCGCCCAGCACGCGGTGGACTTTTTCAAACAGGCCGGGCAAGTCGGCCTGCTGTTCGAGGTTGTCGGTGTACTCAGCGATAAAGTGCGGCATGGGGCTCTCCCAGGGTTAAAGCGGGAAAATCGCGTTGATCTGGCCGGTGCCCGAACTGCCGAACGGCGGCGTGATGATCTCGGCCGGCTTGGCATAGTCCGGCCCACCCAGCAGGCCCAGGAGCATGGCGGTGTCGTGCATCTTGCCTTCGCCAAAACAGTGTTCGGCGTAGTCGGGCAACATGGCGCAGAACTCCTTGAAGCGGCCTTGCTTCCACATTTGCACGACATGCAGGTCCACCTGCTTGTCGAATTCGCGGGTCCAGTTGTGGATATTCGCCTCAGCCTCGCGGTCGTCCGAGAACCGATGGGACAGCGAGCCGGACGCCAGCACCAGTACCTTGCGATCGCTCTTTTCAATCGCCCGGCGCACGGCGGCGCCGAAGGCAAAACTGTCTTCCAGGCGATGCCAGGCGCACCAGGCAGCGATGGAAATGACTTTGAATTTTTCTGCGTCGGGCACGCCCATATGCATGTAGCGCATGGGCACCAGGGTGCCGTATTCCAGCTCCAGGCTCGGGATGTTGTGGGCCATGCTGCGCACGCCAGCCAGGTTGGCTTCGGCGGCGATCAGCTCGCCCAGCTCGGGGCAACCGGGGTAGGCGTAGTCCATGTTCTTGATGAAGTGCGGCAGTTCGTTGCTGGTGTAGGTGCCCTGGAACTGCTCGCCGCAATTGACGTGGTAGCCGCTGTTGACCAGCCAGTGCACGTCGAACACTACCGCAGTGTCTGCCCCCAGTTCGCGGGCACGCCGGCCGATCTCCTTGTGCCCGGCAATCGCCGCTTCGCGACAGCCGTGATGCTTGCCGGGCAGTTCCGACAGGTACATCGACGGTACGTGGCAGATCTTCGCTGCCAGAACCACTTCGCCCATGATGACTCTCCTGAATAATTATTCTTGTATGGCCTGTGAGGTCCCTGTGGGAGCTGGCTTGCCTGCGATGGCATCGGCTCGGTACGGCTGAAGGACCGCAGTGTCTGCATCGCGGGCAAGCCCGGCTCCCACAGGAGGCTTGTTTGAGCCTGGGCTACACGCCCCAGCGCGGAATGTGATGACTGCCCATGGAAATACACACGTTCTTGATCTCGGCAAACACTTCGAAGCTGTACTGGCCGCCTTCACGCCCGGTGCCCGAGCCTTTGACCCCGCCAAACGGCTGGCGCAAATCCCGTACGTTCTGGCTGTTGATAAATACCATGCCCGCTTCGATACCGCGCGCCAGGCGGTGGGCCTTGCCGATGTCCTGGGTCCAGATGTAGGAGGCCAGCCCGTATTCGGTGTCGTTGGCCAGTTGCAGTGCCTCGGCTTCATCCTTGAACGGAATCAGGCACACCACCGGCCCGAAGATTTCCTCCTGGGCGATGCGCATCCGGTTATTCACGTCGGCAAACACCGTCGGCTGGATAAACTGGCCGCGGCTCAGGTGCGCCGGCAGGTTGGCCGGGCGTTCCAGGCCGCCAGCCAGCAGCGTGGCGCCTTCCTCCAGGCCGATCTTGATGTAGCCGGTGACCTTGTCGTAATGGGCCTGGGTGATCATCGAGCCGACCTGGGTCTTGGGGTCCTGAGGGTCGCCCACGATCAGGCGCTTGGCCCGCGCCGCGAACTCGGCGACAAATTGCGGGTAGACGCTTTCCTGGATGAAGATGCGGCTGCCGGCGGTGCAGCGCTCGCCGTTGAGGGAAAAGATCGTGAACAACGCGGCGTCGAGGGCGCGTTCCAGGTCGGCGTCTTCGAAAATCAGCACCGGCGACTTGCCTCCCAGTTCCATGGAGTACTTTTTCAGGCCAGCGCTCTGCATGATTTTCTTACCGGTGGCGGTGCCGCCGGTAAAGGAAATCGCCCGCACGTCCGGGTGGCGCACCAGTGCATCACCGGCGGTGGCGCCGTAGCCCTGGATCACATTGAGCACGCCATTGGGAATCCCGGCCTCCACCGCCAGGCGCCCCAGCTCATTGGCGGTCAGCGGCGACAGTTCCGACATCTTCAACACCGCCGTATTGCCCAGCGCCAGGCACGGCGCGGTCTTCCAGGTGGCGGTCATGAACGGCACGTTCCAGGGCGACACTAGCCCGCACACGCCCACTGGCTGGTACAGGGTGTAATTGAGCATCTGGTCGTCCACCGGGTAGGTGTGGCCGTCCATGCGGGTGCAGACTTCAGCGAAGAAATCGAAGTTGTGCGAGGCACGCGGGATCAACACGTTCTTGGTCTGGTGGATCGGCAGGCCGGTGTCCAGGGTTTCCAGCTCGGCCAGGTGTGGCACGTTCTGTTCGATCAGCTCGCCCAGCTTGCGCATCAAGCGCGCGCGCTCTTTGGCCGGCGTATTGGCCCACTTGGGGAACGCGGCCTTGGCCGCCGCCACGGCCTGCGCGACTTCTTCGGCACCGCCGCTGGCCACTTCACCGATGGCCTCGCCGGTGGCCGGGTTGTAGTTGATAAAGGTGTCTTTGCTTTCGACCTCACGGCCGTTAATCCAGTGTTTGATCATGGTGCTCAAGCCTCTTTGCGCGCGGAGAAAAACTCCGTTTCACTGACAATACGGTTGACCAGGCGGCCCACGCCTTCGACTTCCACCACCACTTCATCCCCCGGTACCACATCGGCCAGGCCCTCGGGCGTGCCGGTGGCGATCATGTCGCCCGGTTGCAGGGTCATGAAGCTGGACAGGTATTCGATGAGGTAGGGGATATCGAAAATCATGTCTTTCGTGCTGCCTTCCTGGCGCAGTTCGCCGTTGATCCAGGTGCGCAATTTCAGGTTGCCTGGGTCGGGCACATCGGCCACGTCGACGATCCATGGGCCGACCGGGGTGGTGGCGTCGCGGTTTTTCACGCGAAGGTTGGGGCGGTAGTAATTCTCGAGGTAGTCGCGGATCGCATAGTCGTTGCACACCGTGTAACCGGCCAGGTAGTCCAGGGCGTCGGCGCGTTTGACGTTGCGCGCGGTCTTGCCAATCACCGCCACCAGCTCGCACTCGTAGTGCATGTAGGCGATGTTGTCCGGGCGCCAGGTGACTTGGCGGTGGCCGGTGTAGGTGCCCACCGATTTGATGAATGCCAGCGGTTCGGTCGGCGGCGTAAAGGCCAGTTCGGCGGCGTGGTCGGCGTAGTTCAAACCCAGGGCGAACATGTTGCCGGTGGCGGGTGGCAGCCATTGCACCTGGTCTTCGGCCAGCAACCGCCCATCCTCCAGGCGCACGCTGCAGTCGGCTTGCACCAATACGTTGTGGGTTGCACCTTCAAAGCGGATACGTGCGCGTTTCATGCCGATGCCTCTGCTGCAATGGTGTTGCTCAGTCGGCCTATGCCGGTGATGTCGACCTCAACCTGGTCGCCTGGCTGCACATCCACGCGGCCTTGCGGAGTGCCGGTGATCAGCACATCGCCGGGGTACAGGGTCATGAACTCGCTGATCTCGGCGATCAATTGCGGGATGTCGCGTACCCAATGGACGGTAGAGCTTTCCTGGCGCAGCTCGCCATTGACGAACAGCTTGAGGCTCAGTTGATTGGGGTTGGCCACTTGATCCCGCGCAACCAGCCGTGGGCCCAGGGCGCAAAACCCATCGCGGCATTTAGCTTTGACGGCAGGGCGGTAGTAGCTGTCTTCCGGCAGGCTGAATTCATTCACCACCACATACCCGGCCACATGGGCCATGGCGTTCTCCGGGCTGACACGGCTGGCGCGCTGGCCGATCACCACGCCCAGCGCCGGGCCCGGTTGCAGGCGCTCGCCGTGCGGGTGTAACACCACGCCGTCGTGCCCATTGCGCGTGTTGGGGGTTTTGATAAACAGCACCGGCTTGGTCGGTGGCTGCTGGTAGGGCGCCTGCTGGAAGGCGGCGAGATGCTGGTCCAGCAGGCCTTGGTAGTTCAGCGCAACGCCGAACAGGGTGCCGCTGGCAACATCATGCAGGGTACGACTCATGCGTTTCTCCTGGCGGTGACGACGGCTGCATAGGCCGTTCGTTAATTTGTTAACGTTATAATTAATATGTTAACTACCGTCAAGCGTGGCACACTGCGCTGGCCTCACAACAACAAGAAGAGAGCCCCGTGAAGCCGATTCCCAACATCAACATCGGGCAGGTCTACGACCAGCGCTACAGCGACGCCGAGGTGCATTACGACAAGCTCGGCAACCTGGCAGGTTTTTTCGGGCGCAATATGGCCGTGCATCGCCATGACCGGTTTTTCCAGGTGCATTACGTCAAGAGTGGCGCGGTGCGGGTATATCTGGATGACCACCAATACGTTGAATCGGGGCCGATGTTTTTTCTCACGCCGCCCACGGTGGCCCACGCTTTTGTCACCGAGGCCGATGCCGACGGGCATGTGTTGACGGTGCGCCAGCAACTGGTGTGGAGCTTGATCGACGCCGACCCCAGCCTTGCTTGCGGTGCCGCATGTGTGGCCTTGACTGGCGACGCCGAGGGTCTGGAGCAACTCTTCGAGGCGCTGTGCAGTGAGATCAACGCCGAACGGGCAGGGCGCGCCGCCGCCCTCGACAGCCTCACAAGGCTGATCATGATCCGCCTGCTGCGCCTGTGCGCCCACGCCCAGCCCGCACGTCCGACAGCCCATGAAGACCTGCGTATCTTCCATCGCTTCAACGAACTGATCGAAGCCCACTATCTGGAACATTGGCCGTTGGCGCGTTATGCCCAAGGTATTGGCGTGACCCAGGCGCGGCTCAATGAAGTGTGCCGGCGCATCGCCGACCTGCCCTCCAAGCGCCTGATCCTTGAACGGCTGATGCAGGAGGCCAAGCGCCTGCTGTTGTTTACCGGCAGTTCCGCGAATGAGATCTGCTACCAACTGGGGTTCAAGGACCCAGCGTATTTCAGTCGGTTTTTCTTGCGGTACGCGCAGATGACGCCGGGGGAATATCGGGTGCGTCAGTCGGCGATACGCTGAGGATTGTTCGGAGAAAAAGCGCAACGCTGAGGAATTTTCTGATAGCGGTTCGTTGAACGAGAAGGATGTTGTTACCTGTCTGGCAGGAACTTTTCCGACCGCCTGGCCACGCATGAGTACTTGTTCAGTGCAGGCTTTCGGCAGCGGCGGTGAGCAAGTAGCGCCTGATAGTTTTCGCTTGTCCTCCTTCAATTAAATGAGACTTCCTACAATGCTCACGCACACTCAGCCTGCTTACTCACCTGCGCACTCAACGTTTACACAGCCTGATAAAACCCTTGATCAACCCGTTACAGATCGACCCAATCCCGTGGGTCAATCACCGGCACATTATCCGATTGGCCCAAGCGTTAACTCATACCGTGACGCAGAGCTGGGGGAGCTGTTGAGGTTGTTGGGTACATTAGTCGTGGCACTTAAAACATGGATGAGCAGGGAGAATGAGGCGCCGAAACCCCAGCCACCCGTTGTGGCTTACCCAACGCCTGTTGTGAGTTCGCCGCACAGACCACTGATGAATACGCAGACTGCACCTGACACCGTGCCAACCGTTAAAAGTGTATGGAAAGAACAATTGGCGCCCTTCATGAACCGGCCGAACCTGGCGAAGACCCGTAGCGCGTTTGATACCGAACTCGCTGAGATGTTTTCAGATAAAAACTATGAGCCAATCACTACGTTTATGTCTGAAAAACCCAAAGGGCAAAAGCCTGACGACCTGCGCAATGGGTTGCGTGCCACGTATGAGAACTTTCCTTACCTGGGCATCTTGGGCCGAGAGGAGCACGTGGCCGCGATCAAGGTTGTCATGGCTACATTCGGGCAAAGCCCTATCGGGATTTTCAAGCACGTCGTCAAACATGGCGACCACTATGACGTGACGATGCGAGACGGCTTCAAGCTGATAATCACCGTTGAAGAACTTGAACTGGCGGCCAGGGCGGCAAAGTTCAGTGGCGGCGATGAAGGCATGGTCAAGGATGCGCAATTTCTGTTTGGCGTGATGAGCAAGCGCCAGCACATTGAACTGGCGCGCGAGAGGGCCGCGGACCGTTTCTTCAGCCACTATGAAAAAGACAGCGCGTACCATGCCGAGGCTAGTTATCCGGGTGTACTGGTGGGGGCCGGAGGCGGCATCGACGGTGACACGGCGCTGTCCTATCTGGGGCTGAAAGAACATATGCAGGTCATCGAGGCCAGTGCTTTGGGCGCGCAGGTCGGGGTGCCGTTGGACAAGGGCGGGAGAAACAAGAACGGCGTGATTATTGAGGGCGTGATGGAGGGCCAGTTATACAACACGCCGGTTTCACCGTCATTGAAGGTAGTCACCCTTCGCGGGTAATTTGAAGTGTTCGGTAAGTGTCAGGAGGTTATCCAACATGTTAGTGTCTTGCGTTAATGCTGCTGCTCTTGGTCATGCCAGGGCGAGCGATGCTGTAACTTCTCCAGTTGTTGTGTCTTCTTCCAATCCGCCTGCGCCAGCCAGTGAAGCCAAACAACTGAGTAGCCTGGTAGGCGAGTTGGAACGTCTGTTGGCCACGTTATCCGCTCGGTTGAAACCCGACGTTGATTCAGTATCTTTGCCTGCGAGTGTCACCGATAACCGTACCGTCAATCGTGACGAATTCTTGAAAGGTACGCCTGCGAATACGGGCATCAAGCCCACTGATATTTTCAAAAGCTTTTACCAATTGACCGAAGGTAATTGCGTGACGATATCCGCCATTAAGGCCGCGATGATGAGATTCGGCCATAACCCTTACGGTATTTACAAATCCATCGTGGTCACCGACACCGGCTATCGTATTGTCACGCGCGATGGGTTCAAGCTGCACATCACCCATGACGAACTGAAGCAGGCCACGGCCGGCGCCAACTTCGGCACCGACCGGCCCAACGATGTTCTGGTCAATGCGCACTTTCTATATGCCGTCAGTGCCAAACGCGCCTACCTCGAAAATAATGACGGGGAGGCTAATAAGAGTTTTGCCGCAGCCATACGCAGCCTCAATGATGGCGAGTATCCGGGACAGGCCTTGCGTCGCCTGGGCTTGAAAGACTTCGTGGCGCCCGCAACCCTCCAGGACTTCCTGAACGGCGCTATCGGCACGGTCACCAGCGGCTTTCATTCGATGGCCGTGGTGGGCGGCTTCCTGGACAAATACGGGCACAAACAACCACTGGAAAGCGGCGATGCAAACCGGCGTGCCGCGGTTGGGCTCAAGTTACTCTAACGTCGTGTGTTTATCAGGCGCCCACCATCCATTTGGCCAGGCCATGCCGGCCGCTCACGCCCAGCTTGGCGGCTGCGCGCTTGAGGTAGGTCTCGATCGAGCTGTTTTTGACACTGAGTTTCTCCGCGATTTGCGGCACGGTACCGCCGGTCAGCAGACCGAGGCACACCTCCTGTTCCCGCGCCGAAAGGGTGATGTCGCTCAAAGACAAGCGTTTGTAGAATTCACGCTGCAACTGCGATTGTTCCAGCAGGGTATGGGCCGGCTCAGTTTCGGCGCGTGGAGCCTGGCGCAGGCTCTGGGCGTGCCGCTCCATCAACGGCAACAGTGTGTCCGACAGGCGCTTGAGAAACGACAACTCAGCCAGGGAAAACCCCTGCTGGGTCGGCGGACGGTAGAACGAAATCACACAACGTCGATTGCCCTGGCGCGATACCAGGTTGCATTGGTGGGAAGTGCCGCGCGGATGCGCGCTGTTGGCCTTGGCGTTCATCTGGATCAGCAGCGGGTCTTGCATGTGCAGCATCTGCCGCAACAGCGGGTGGTCGTTCAGCGCATGCAAGGTCTGGGGCACCGACAAATCCTTTTTCACCCCGGCGCTGCCTAGTAACTTGATGCCCAGCACGCGGTCGCGCAGTTCATCCAGGGTCCATTCGCTGAGGTCTACCAGGTGAATCGGTACCCACTTGCCCACCAACTGCAACATCGTGGCGGCGAAATGTTCGTCGCCGCTGTTTGAAATCAACTCGCCCATTTCGGCATAGAAAAAATGCGGGCCGCAGGTGCCGCCAATACTGGGGGTCAGACTCATAGCCATCTCATCCTTGATGTCGAAAACCGTCAACGGTTGCCCAGGGCCTGTGCAGGGCGCTCCGTACTGCTTGAACGTAACTCGGCGTTCGAAATTTCATTTAGCCATGGGACTTTGTCCTACGTATGTAGCGGGAACGAGGGACACAAGCTGCCATAAAAACTGCGCCATTAAACCGACGTTTCTCATGAGTTGAGCCGGCTACGTACAGGCGTAAGTTATTTTTAGACTTTGTTAACTTATTGATGTAAATGAGAAATTTATAAAATCAATGGGATATCCAGAGGCTCGGCATGGATCAGCTGTAGCCAATCTCCTACAACGCTTTAATCGTTTCAGCCATGAACCTTCGGCCAAGGCCTATCCATCCATTTGAATGTCCGGGTTTCGGGTGACAGACACCCCCCGGCGCCCATGCTCCAATCCGGCCACTTCGGCGTAATGGGCCACCTCTGCGCGGCCAGTGCCTGACCCCCATGAGAAGGATCTTATGCAGTATTCCTCCAGCCTGCCGGCCCGCTTTCCCCTCACGGGTGCCCAACATGACATTTGGCTCGACCAACTGCGCGTGGGCGATTCGCCGCTGTACAACATTGGCGGCTGCCTGGATTTTGCCGGCAAAGTCGCGCCCGAACGCATGCAGCGTGCCGTCACACTGCTGGTGGCCCGGCACGATGCGCTACGCACTCAGTTGCACACCGACGCCAATGGCCTGCCAGGGCAAACATTCGCCCCTGAGCTGAGGGTGGAAATGGCGCTGCATGATTTCTCTGCGCTGCCCGACCCATCGGCGGCAACCCGAGCCTTGATGCAGGCGCAAATGGCTCGGCCCTACGCCCTGAGCGGCGAGCCCTTGTGCCGGTTTTTCCTGGTCAAACTTGACGATGATCACTACCGCCTTGGCATCCAGGCTCATCACCTAATCCTCGACGGCTGGGGTTTTGGCCAGATGCTGCAATCCCTCGCGCAGCTCTACAGCGCCCTGGAACAGGGGCGCGACGCCGAGCCGCTGGCGCCGTCCTACATCGACTTTATCGACACCGACCAACGCTACCTGCAATCGGCCCGCTACGCCTGCGACCGCGACTATTGGCTGGGCAGATACCAAGCGCTGCCCGAACCACTGCTCACCCCCAGGCACAACGCCAAGACGTCGAGCAACACCTGGGTGCAAGGCTTCCCGGTGCAGTTGCTCAACCGCATGGAGCAGGTTGCCAACCACTACCAGGCGTCGGCCTTTCATGTGTTGCTGGCGGCGATGTATGTGTATTTCACCCGCACCAGCCAACGCCAGGAATGGGCGGTGATGGCGCGGTTGAACGCGGCACGGTCTTTTGCAGGATCGAGGGGTGGATCGGGTAGGACTTTATTCATGGTGTAACTCCGCGTTGGATTAGGGGAAGACACCTGTCGCGACTAAACCAGGGACACGGCTTGCTGGCCTTTTAAAGTTGTTTCAAGGCGCTAACTCGGCGGACCGCTTGTCGGATTTATTACCGTTTTTTTGAAGTTTCACGCCGCTTCCTACGTAGAACTCGCCAGAGAACGGTTGTTGAATTCCGAGGTTGGTAACTTCTAAGATGTTATTTTTTGAAGGAATAATCTGGTGTGTGAAAGTTGATTCATTGCCTCTTCTTTCTGACAATTATTGGTTTTCTGAATTTAATGAGTGAAATTTCCTAATTAGATGTAACTGAATTCCCACAAGGAAAAATTATTTTCGTTGCAAGTTTCTTCTTGTCTACTAAATTGTGAGTGTCACTTCGGTTTGGTGACAATACACGACTATATGAGGAACTTGAAAATGAAAAAATCAGAGTATGGCGAAGTTATCTATGATTTCGACAATGACTATGGATTTAACCCGTATGCTGGCAATGCTGGCGCTTCAGGAAGTCAGGGGGGATGTGGCGGAAGTGGAGGGTGTGGAGGTGGCGGTGGATGTAATGGAGGAAGTGGTGGCTCTGGTGGATGTGGTCACAACTCGATAGAAGAACAATCACTTGCCAAAGAATAGGTTTATTTACCCACTTGACGGGGTTTCTTAGGCAGCGCCTGAAACCCCTACAGGGGATCACATAATGAATATAGCCATTCCTAACTATCAGATTCTCAATTTTGAAACGGAAAGTTTAGTAATATCCGATGCGGGTATCTCTAAGGTGCATTCACGACCGATCTTGAAGGCGTTGCGACAGATACAAATGTCTCCTGCGCTGACGAAGGATGAGTTGGATGAAATACTCGCCGATAATGGCTTGAATGCAGCCAGTGCATTTGAGTTTCTGGAGAAAATAATTCCGTTCACGGCGGCTAAGGAGCTTTATTTTGAAAAGACTATAGTTGTGCATTCGTGGGAAGGGATTGCCGCGGTTGAAGATTTATTTAGACAAGAGTTATCGGGTGTCGTAGAGTTTAAAGATTTTTCAAGTGATATAGTAAGTTCTGTTGCGGGGTTTAGATGTTTTATTGTGTTGTTATGCCATTCTTATGATTATGAGGGCCTGAAAAAAATACATTTTGACTTGGCAAAAATATCACCAGCTAGCGCTATTAGCGTTTGTTGGCCGATGGGCGGTTTTTTTTGCATCGGGCAACCTTATATCTCGGAGGTCGGAAACCCTTGTCATTTTTGTACCGTTGATAGACTTATTCATAATGAGTCAGTCAAACGGGTGAAAAACAACTGGGCATCGGCATTGGCGTTTTGTAAAAATGAACATGTCAATGTGCCCTTTAAGAAGTTAAGTTTGTATCAAGAGTTGGTGGTTATTGGTGCAATTATTAGAAATGTGAAGTTTTTTACTGAGAGCGGCGTTTTGCGCAAGTATCATGATGATGTGTTGTGCTCCTCGTATGTGCAATTAAGTGACGGCAGAATATTTCAAGAGTCCAGTTCCCACTGGTATATCTGCGATTGCCTGGAGGTAAGGAAGTGAAAAATATTCCGCATGACTATTATTTTAGATTTATAGACCCTGCCGTCTATGAGGCAGTGCTTGAGTTTCATAGTAAAGGCAACTTCACATTTCATACAGCGTTTCAACATTGCACTGGCCTCCATACACTGGACGAAGAACATCTGACCCAGTTAACCGGGAATGAGCTCGTACTCTATCCTGATATGGGGCTAACGGTCAGCCTTGGATTGTCCGAGGAAGATAGGGCTGAATGCTTATACAGAAATGAATCATGCGAGAAGTTTTTGTCAGCGTCTCTGAACTTTGAAGTGCTTGAAAAGCTGGTGTCACCTCTTGTCTCTAGGAATGTCGGAGCACACAAACGTGGGTATCCGAGTGCAGGAGCACTCTACCCTGTTGAGATCTTCATTTGTTCACTCGCTGAGAGTAATGCAGACTGGCCCATTAAAGAGCGCGTTTTGCACTTGCTTCCTAGTTCTAGGAGGTTTGAAGTGATGCAGGTGGATGTGGATTTTGAATATGTGAAGGCGGCTATAATGGGTTCGTCTGGAGAACAGCTGGGTTTTCCGAGTTTGGCTATTGTTTATTCAGTCTATATGCCTAAAAATATTTTCAAATATAGGTATCGTGGTTATCGCATGGCGCTTATGGAAGTTGGCTCTATTTATATGCTTGTGGAGATTCAAGCAAAAAAATTAGGAATTGCCTGCCGCCCGTGGTCTGCTTATACGGACTCCATGGTATGTAAGTTGCTGGGGGTTAACCCCGCTCTGTTTCTTCCTGTATGTATTCATTTAATAGGTAAGCAGCATGAAACTTGTTAATGCAATGCAGAAGCCGGATCTTCCTGGAGCATTATTGTTTCAACCTGCCGGACTGCTCTATTTACCAAATTCTGTAGAGGTGTCAGACGCTCTTTCAGTTAACGGGTCAGGGGTGGGCGGGGGCGCACGCTCTATCAAAACTGCCTTGGGAGAGTATTTTGAAAGGCGTCATTTTTATAGAGAGATTTTGTCGATAAAGCGCGGCTTTCTTAGTGACTCGTTGACGAGAGCTGAAGTTGATAGTTTTGCCAGCGCTCTTACACAGACGGCTTCAAGGCTGATATCAATTGAAGAGGTTAAAAAACATCACTTCTCACTGACGCAAGTCATGAGAGCTTCTGATTTTTCTGAGTGCTTAATTCCCACTGTATGTATTTCTCTTTCTGCGCACGGCCTCGAAAAGGATAATTTTTTATATCCGCTGAGAGACACCTGTGGGTGCAGCTTTTACTGGAACGTAGATGTTGCGTTTTTAGGAGCTGTAAAAGAGTATCTTGAACGACAATTTCTACTGAGGTTTTGGCTGACTAAGCAATGCCAAGCACTGTTCTCGCTCGGTAAAGTTGAGTGTCTGTTACGAGGGAGGAATGTTAAATATTTATATGATGCGCTAATATTTTCCGGCGAGGTTTCCATTTTCGATATTTCTGACAAACGTTTTCCTGGGGTTTGTTTGTTGGCGGTTTATGGCCAAAACGATAGTGATCGACATGTGAAGTATTGTGCGGGTATGTCCTATTCAGGTGACGTCGGCGAAGCGTTGGAAAAAGCGCTGCTTGAGCTGTGGCAAACTTATCGTTTTATGGATTTGTTTAAATCGATCGGGTCTGATGAGCGAAAAGTGGAGGATGACTATCTTCGCTATTTTATGACCTGTAATGAGTATGGTACCTATTGTGAAATAACCGATTATGTGGTTGCTGATGGTGACGATAGGGAGACTTCTTTGGAGTTTTCATTGGAGGTTTTTCTGTCGGTGCTTAATGGGTTGGGTGTGTCGGGTTATTTTTATTCTCGGCGCGCCAGGATTAATGGGGTTAATTGCGTCTTTGCAAAGTATGTTTCACCTGATCTGTTTCTTCATATGAATAATTCAAGAAACATAAATCTGAGAAATAGTTATTCCAAAAGTTTTGAATCCTTAATGTTTTCGTCTCGTCTGAATAGAATGGTACCGTTTCCATGAGGTGAGCTATGCGTATTTACCCATTATTTAAACCTTTCTTGCTGGCGAAGCTTTTTATCAAGGAACAGTTGAAAGAGCCGGTCGCCCTGTTATGGGTCGTAATATCCCCTGTGGTAACCTTCTACTTGATTAGTTACGCCGGGTACTCTGGCAGAGAAACTTTACGTGACTACGCATCTGCCACTTCATGGTTTTACGCTTTCATCTCTTCAAGCGTGGCACTTTTTGGTTTGGCGTTTTATATAGTGGGGCGAAGAGAAAGTGGTTTTTTGCGTTCTTTTGTGTATGCAAAACGTACCAAGATCACCTTTCTCGCTGGGCAGTTTTTAGCGTACTCATTTATGTCGGTTATTTATTGCTCGGTGTTTTATGTGCTGACGCGGGGCTATTTTGGTTTGATGGCCCTGGAAGAGTGGTTGGTTATTGTTGGTCGTTTCTACATGTGTTTTTTGCTTTTCTCTACGCCATCCTTATTGTTGACGCTGGTGCCCATAGGCTTTCAAAATACTAATACTCTTTTCTCCATATTATCAGTCTCTATGTTGGCGCTGGGTATCGGTAGCCTTAGCACCTCGTATTCACTATTTAACTTAATCGGTCTTTTTAATCCGATGGGGTGGGCCAATCGCCTGATGTTGGTGGGGGTAACCGGGTCCGCTACGTTGGTAGCGTCGATTTTAGGAATGATCATTGTCACAGGGTGGTTTGTGTTCCGATTTTTACTCATCAACCCCGTTTGGAGTCGGTACTGATGAAACGGCTAATCGTGGATGCACTGGACGTTAGGTACGGTCAGCATATTTTATTCAAGAGTGCCTCATTGGAAGTCGAGGCCGGCACAATGACAGGCTTGTTGGGGCCTAATGGTTCCGGAAAAACTACGTTTTTTGACGTAATCTGTGGCCTGAAGAAATTGAATGGCGGTGAAGTGCAACATTCATTTTCCAAGCTACTTTACCTGTCACAGATCATCGCAACGCCTCCAGTATTTCGAATGTTCGATGTTTTTAACATGATGATGCTTTTTTGCTCCGATACGCGCGTTACCCAGCGGCACGCTTTGGAAAAAATTGAAAAGTGGAGCCCTGGTATTGCTGAACGCTATTGCGAAATCTGGAAGAAGAAATCATCCCTTTGCAGCTATGGTGAAAAGCGCTGGTTTTTCACCTTGTCGTTATTGTCCGTTAACGCAGACCTTGTGATTTTGGATGAGCCCACCGCAGGCGTTGACCCGGAGTTCCGTTACCACATTTGGCGTTGTTTGGAGGGAGCAGCGGCGGAAGGTGTGGCAATACTCGTGTCTTCGCATAACATCGATGAGATCGTCACTCACTGCGATGACTTTTACATGCTGAGCCAACAACGCTTTAATCATTTTTCCAATGCCGAGGGCTTTTTGAGCAGGTATGGCGGCAATACTTTGGATGAGGCATTTATTCACGCGGCGAGCCTGCCCAGAACTTGAGATGCTGGTAGCGGTGTCTGAATGCTTGCGAGAGGGGAACGGGTTTCTCCGCGATAGTGGTCCTCGATGGAGATATCACCATAGCGGGCAAGCCTGACGCTTATCAGTTGAGACTGACCGGTAACTATGGCGAGGGAGCTTGATCCCGTGACGGCCTGACAGCCGATATTGATTCGACTGATGCCCTGCGAACCCATGTGGGAGCTGGCTTGCCCGCGAAGAACCTCAACGATAACGCGCACCTCCTGAATAAACGCGGCGCCTGTGAGTTTTTCGCGAGCAAGCTCGCTCCTACAAAATGGGGCCAAACCCGCTTTTACATTTTAAGTGGTTGGCTTCAAAGGCTTCACGCATTCAATAGAGCGATCTACCGTCGTCTTGGCAATCTCCAACAAATGCCACACCGCCAGAATCTTCGCCCGCCCTGGGCTATCTAGCAGCTCGCCGCAATCAAGCGCCGTTGCCGAAGCGCTGTCGAGCAAGCTGGCGGTGTAGAGCAAGGCATCTTCAACACTCAGATCGTCGTTGACGTTGTGGAAACCCTGGCTGGGCAGGTAATGGTCGATGGCGCGGTTAAAGGCGGCACGGTCTTTTGCAGGATCGAGGGGTGGATCGGGTAGGACTTTATTCATGGTGTAGCTCCGCGTTGGATTAGGAGACGACACCCGTCGCGACTAAACGAGGGTGGCGGCTGTACGCAGGTTAGTCGACCGGCCCAACACGAAACATCCGGCGCACCCGAAGGCGCCCTACGCACAGCCACCATAAAACTCATGGAGACCATGCCGTGTTGGAAGATACGAGCGACTAAACCCGATCACTGATGAGCAGTGATGGACCGCAGACTAGCCACCGATTCCAACCGGCACAAGGCGGCGGAGATTGTCTCGGAAACGTCCTGCAATTTAAAGGGACACGGCTTGCTGGCCCTTTACAAATCATGACAAAAGGCCAGCAAGCACAGTGCCTCAGCGTATCCCCGGAACAAACGCCACACTCCCTCCCTCACGCGCCCTGAACAACCGCTCCCCATTATCCGGCTGGGTCGTCACCACCTGATGATTCACCCCCAGGAACGCCAACGGCGTCGGCTCGTCCTTGGAATACTGCGTGACGATAATCGTGCGTTGCGGATCAAACCCCTGGCCGCTGGTTTTTTCCAACCAGGCCATGAACGCGACGCTGTTGCCCTGGCGCGGGAAGTCCTGGCTTTCGCTGACGTAGTAGAAAGGTTTACCGTGGTTTTGCAGGTACATGGGCAGCTTGTTGTCGACCTCTACCAGCACCAGTTGCCATTGGTTCCAGGGCGCGCTTTTCTCCGCCTGGGCTTGCAGGTCGGCGGCGAAGCGGGTAACGCCGCCGTTGCCATTTGTCCAAGGGTAGATCACGCCCAGCACCAGCAAGAGCAGGCCTGCGCTGAGGCCAAAGCCTGTTTGCCAGCGCGGCCAGCTCATCGGTTTTTTGCGCAGGCGTTCACTCAGCCACCAGGCGGCGAGCAGTTGGGCAAAGGGTACCAGCGGCAACACGTAGTAGCTGCGGCGGCTGCCGCTGGCGGTGAAGAATACAAACAACAGGCCCAGGCCCCACACCAGCCAGCGTACGTTGGGCGGCGCTCTGCGCCAGTTGCGCACGGCCAGCCACAGGCCAAGTATCCAGCAGGGTGCCCAGGGCAGGGTGTAGACCGGCAGGTAAATCAGGTAGGTGTAGATCGGCCCCATATGGTCGAAGGGGTCGAAGAAACGCACCACGTTTTCGCGGAACACCAGCTCCAGGCCGCTCTCGCCGTAAGTGGGGGCGCCGTAGCGGTGGGACAGTACAAAGGGAATCGCATACACCACGCCGGCGATGAGCAGGGCCAGCACCAGGCGCAGGTTGAGGTGGCGTTTGTAGCGGTGTTCGCTGAGCAAGTGTGGCAACAGCATCAGCGCCGGCAGCACCACACCGATCAAACCCTTGAACAGCGAGGTGGCGGCCAGCAACAGGAAAAACACCGTGTAGCGCCCCAGCCGCGTGTCATCCGGCCCACGCCAATACCACCACACCGCTGCCAGTACGCCACACACGGTGAGTACATCGGCGGTGGCCACGCGAGCCCAGAACAGGAAATAGAAGGTGGTGGCGAGCATCCACCCGGCGATCAGCCCGGTGCCTCTGCGAAACAGGCGTTCACCGATCAGGTACACCAGCCAGATGCTCAACCATGCGGCAACCACCGATGACAGGCGCAGCGACCAGGGGCCGAGGCCGCCCAGCAGGTGGGCAAACCCGGTAATCAGCCAATAGGAGGGCAGGGGTTTGTCGTAATACGGCGTGCCTTTGAGATACGGGTCGAAGTAGTCACCGCTTTGCAGCATCTGCAAGGCGATATTCGCCCAGCGCGTTTCCGGCCCCCACAGGTCGCGGCTGCCCAGGCCCAGCAAGAGCAGCAAGGCCGAGGTACCCAGCAGTAACACCAGAGCGCCGCGTTCGGTTTTCCAGAAACTCATGGGATGTTCCCCGTGGCAGGCGCTGCATTCAAGGTTGTTGGGAGTAAATCGTCAGTACCAGGTTGCCCTTGCGATAGCGTTTGCCGCCGGGCGGCAACTGCCCTTCTTCACGGTGTTCGCTGGTGCTCTTGACCTGCATCAGCACGCCGACCGACCCGTGTTGGCGGGCCTCGGCCAACCAGGCCTGGACACTGTCCGGCGTGACCTTGCGCTGTGCCGCGTCTTGGTAGTTCAAGCCATAGCGCAGCTCGCCCTGGGTGTTATAAAACGCCACATCGGGCCGGCGCAGGCGCCAGGTCAAGGCCGATGCCAGGCCCAGGTCATTGCTCAGCAAAGCACGGGTAGGTTGCAGTTCGTCCAGATGTTCCAGCAAGAACTGGTCGGGCATTTCGTTATCTTCGATCAGGGCCGGCATGCCCGCCGGTAGCAATGCCACCAGCAAACCAATGCCCAGGGCAGGCATCGCCCACAACGTCAGCGGGCGCACCGCTTGCAACAGGTTGGCGAGGATCCAGCCCAGCAGCACGATAAACGTCAGGGACAGGTTGAACATCTCCGCATGGCTATTGCTGTACAGCGGGCGGGTGATTTGCAGGTAGATCAGCGCCACCATGGCCGTCATGCCAAGCACGAAATTGAGCGCGCCGTTGATGACTAGCGTGCGCGCCTTGCCTTGCTTGATCAGGTCGATCAAACCGTGGCCCATCAACAAGGCCAGGGGCAACAGGCACGGCATGATGTAGGTCGGCAATTTGCCTTTGCTCAGGCTGAAAAAGCCCAGGGGCAGCAACAGCCACAGGGCGAGAAAGGCAATCACCGGCTGGCGCTTTTCCTGCCAGGTTTTTAGCAGGGTGCCGGGTAACAAGGCAGCCCACGGCAGGCACGCCACCACCATGATCGGCAGGAAGAACCACAGCGGCCGTGCATGCTGTGCATCGTCGGCGGCAAAGCGGCGGATGTGCTCATGCCAGAAAAAGAAATGCCAGTAATCCGGTTCGCGCAAGTGGATGGCCAGGGCCCAGGGCAGGCATACGAGCACGGCGACCAGCACCGCCAACGGCCCGTAGCGCATCAACTCGCCGACGCGCCGCTGCCAGACGAGGTAGGGTACGGCGATCAAGACCGGCAACAGCCAGGCCAGGAAGCCCTTGGTCATGAACCCCATGGCGCAGGCCACCCCCAACACCGCCCAGGCACAGAGGCGTTCGCGTGGCGTGCGGCAGTCCAGGGCAAACCACAACGCCACCAGGCTCAGGTTCACCCACAGGGTGAATTGCGGGTCGAGGTTGGCATACCCGGCTTGCCCGGCTACCAGGCCAAAACTCAGGTAGAGCAGCGCGCAGGCAAAGCTCTTGCGCGGGTCATTCCACACGCGCCGGGCGAGCAGGTAGGCCAGCACCACGCTCAGGACTGTGCTCAGGACCGAGGCGATGCGCACACCGAACAGGTTTTCACCGAACACCGTCTGGCCGAGGGCGATGAGCCAATAGCCGGCGGCGGGCTTCTCGAAATAACGCACGCCCATGAAGTGCGGCGCCACCCAGTTGCCGCTCATCAGCATTTCCTGGCTGACCTGGGCGTAGCGGGTTTCGTCTGGCGTCCATAAACCGTGAAAGCCCAGGGGCAACAAGATGAACACGGCAACGCCCAGCAATAGCCAGGCCAGAGGGTTTACGCGGGGCATGCGCACATCGCTCCATAACGTTCAAGTACGGGCAATGGCGGTATTAACTTAATAGGGTGAAGCATCGTAAGGGTCACTAAGTAGTTGTAGGAAAACATAACTAACAGACGCGACTAAACATGCCAGAACAGGGCTGTCGTTTTGCTGAACACGTTGTGGCTTAATATGTAAACAAGTGTAATTAAAGTTGTTTGAGTGCGGCGGTCCACTCTTCGCTGTTCATGGTGCCCATGGCCTTGAAGGTGCCGTTGGGCAGCACCTTGACGAACAGTGCGCTGCCGTACTCTGCAGCGGCTGCGTGAGGGAAGCCCAGGCTGGTCTGGAAGTCGCTCATGCAGGCGCTGTGGGTGATCAGCATCAGGTTGCGTCCCGGCTGTTTGTGGCCGAGGATTTCATCGCCCATGGCGTCGCCGCAGATGGCCAGCGGGCCGGGGGACAGTTCGGTCTTGCCGAACATGAACAGTGACGTCTGGGCGGTTCGCGTGGTGGGGCTGCTGAGTACGTCGGTCAGGGCCATGCCCAATGAATCAAAGGCTTTGCCCAGTTCGACGGCGCGTTCAGTACCGTTGATGGTCAGGCCATCGGCAGGGCCGAAGCAGGGGTTGGCAGAGCGGTCGCAGCGCTCCTCATGGCGCACCAGCACCACCAGCTCACCCTCGCGCCAACTGGCGAGCACCCCGGAGGTCAGCAGGCGATTGCCCACGCCCAGGTCCAGGGGCGAGCTGGGCCAGAATAAAAAGCCCGTCAACAACAAGGCGGTGACGCTGATGCCAAGCAGGTGCAGGCGGTATTTTCTCAGGCGTTTTAACCTTGACCTTTTGGGTTGGGGGTTGGCCAGGATCATGTCTGCCACGCGGTTCATCCTCGGCACTGTTTATTGTGTTTATAAAAAGGCTGCACGATTGGGCAGTTGCCCTTGGTGAGGCAGGAGACTGTCACAGCGCCGCTGTCTTTTTGCTGAACACTTGCATGTTAGGAGTGTCACTTGGATTAACTAATAAGTTGTGAGTCACCACGAGTTGGCGGGCACTTTAAAGTTCGGTGGATGGGCAGACGGTGAAATCCATGTGAAAAATTTGCGTGGGCAGGAGCGTCAGCCGTTATTCTCGTTGCTGGTCCTTCAGATGAGCGTTCTTATGTTGCAGGTGCAAGGTGTTGTTAAAAACTACGCGACCCCGCAAGGCCCGCTGACCGTCCTGGCCGGCGTCGACCTGCACCTGGGTGAGCGCAGCAGCCTGGCGCTGATGGGCGAATCGGGCAGTGGCAAAAGCACCTTGCTGCACCTGGTGGCCGGGCTGGACCGAGTGGACGCCGGCAGCATCCGCATCGGCGAGCAGCGCCTCGACCAACTCAACGAAGGGCAACTGGCCCATTGGCGCCGCACGCAAATCGGTCTGGTCTTCCAGCAGTTCAACCTCATCGGCAGCTTGCGCGTGGAAGACAACCTGGCGTTCCAGGCGCGGCTGGCGGGGCGTTTCGACCCGTACTGGCAAGCGCAATTAGTGGAGCGCCTGGGACTGGGCGACTTGCTCCGGCGTTACCCCGAGCAACTCTCCGGTGGCCAGCAGCAACGGGTTGCCGTCGGGCGGGCGCTGGCCTCGCGACCGGGTTTGTTGCTGGCCGATGAGCCCACCGGCAACCTCGACGAAGCCACCAGCGATGAAGTGCTGCAACTGCTGTTGGACCTGCTGCGGGACAGCCCCACCAGCCTGCTGATGGTCACCCACAGCCCGCGCCTGGCCGCACGGCTTGACCGGCAAGTGGTGCTGCACCGTGGCCGTGTCGTGCCAATGGACGCGCGCTGAAATGGCGCTGTTTTACTGGACGCTACGCGCATTGCTGAGCCACTGGCGGCGCCATCCGGTGCAATTTTTCAGCGTGCTCACCGGCTTGTGGCTGGCCACCGCGCTACTGACCGGCGTGCAGGCCCTCAACAGCCAGGCGCGGGACAGCTACGCACGCGCCAGCCAATTGATCGGTGGCGAACCCCAAGCCAGCCTGGTTGCGCCGGACGCCGCCAGTTTCCCCCAGGCACTGTTTGCCGAGCTGCGCCGCGCCGGCTGGCCGGTATCCCCGGTGGTGCAGGGGCGGGTGGTGCTCAAGGGACATGAGCAACAGCGTCTGCAATTGATGGGCATCGACCCTGTGTCGTTGCCCGGCAGCGGCAGCGTGGCGGGGCAACGCTTGAGCCAGGCGCAGATGCTGGCGTTTTTCGAGCCGCCGGGGCGTACCTGGGTCGCTGCGCAAACGTTAGAGGCGCTGGGGTTGCAGGCGGGCGAGCAGCCGCTGACGTCCACCGGGCAACGCCTGCCACCGTTGCAGGTGCAAGCGGATATGGCGCCCGGCCTGTTGCTGACCGATATCGGCTTTGCCCAACCCCTGCTCAACATGCCTGGGCGCCTGTCGCGCCTACTGTTGGACAACACCTTCGCCGCCCGCCACCCCACGCCACCCGCCGTGTTGCAACTCAAGCAGGGCGAGGACAGCAACCTGTCACGCCTCACCGAAAGCTTTCACCTGAACCTGGATGCGGTGGGTTTTTTATCCTTTGTGGTGGGGTTGTTTATCGTGCATGCGGCCATCGGCCTGGCCCTGGAACAGCGCCGTGGCCTGCTGCGAACCTTGCGCGCTTGTGGAGTCAGCGCACGCATGCTGATCCTGAGCCTGGGCGTCGAATTGGGCGCTTTGGCGGTGTTGAGCGGTGTGCTCGGTATCGCCAGCGGCTACCTGCTGGCCAGCCTGTTGCTGCCGGATGTCGCCGCCAGTTTGCGCGGCCTGTACGGCGCCGAAGTCGCCGGCCAATTGAACTTGAGCCCCTGGTGGTGGCTGGCCGGCCTGGGCGTGAGCCTGCTCGGCGCGTTGCTCGCCGGAGCCAGCAGCCTGTGGCGCGCAGCGCGTTTGCCGTTACTCGCGCTGGCCAACGCCCAAGCCTGGCATCAAGCCCATGGGCGCTGGCTGCGGCGCCAG
This sequence comes from Pseudomonas sp. KT_2_4, assembly GCF_041410225.1. Classification (NCBI taxonomy): domain Bacteria; kingdom Pseudomonadati; phylum Pseudomonadota; class Gammaproteobacteria; order Pseudomonadales; family Pseudomonadaceae; genus Pseudomonas; species Pseudomonas sp. KT_2_4. The sequence continues at coordinate 1,608,758 of NZ_CP166962.1, read as the reverse complement.
GGCTGGGTGGCATCCGCCGCCTTGCTGATCGCGTTGCTGGCACTGTGGCTGGGCGATAGCCTGGCCGCCGGGTTTGTGCTGATGGCGGCCTTGCTGTTGGGCGCGGCGTTGGCGTTGCCGGTGCTGCTCAACGGGTTATTGAAAGCGGTGCTGGGGCGCAGCCGCTCGGTGCTGGGCCAGTGGTTCCTGGCCGATTGCCGCCAACAACTGCCGGCCTTGAGCCTGGCGCTGATGGCGTTGCTGTTGGCCCTGGCGGCGAATATCGGCGCCGGCTCCATGACCTCGGGCTTTCGCCAGACCTTCACCCATTGGCTGGAGCAGCGTCTCACCGCCGAGCTGTACCTCAACCCGCAAAATCCGCAGCAGGCCGAGCAACTGAAAACGTGGTTGACCCGTCAGCCCCTGGTGCAGGCCGTATTGCCCGCCTGGCAGGTGGCGGTGCAACTGCAAGGCTGGCCCGCGGAGGTGTTCGGCGTGGTCGACAACCCCACTTATCGTCAACACTGGCCGCTGCTGGAGGCGGTGGACGCGCCCTGGGACCGCTTGCTGCAAGACGACAGCCTGATGCTCAGCGAACAACTGGCGCGACGCCTGAAGGTGCAACTGGGCGACACGGTGTCCATCCCCACTCCGCAGGGCACCTGGGCGCCGAAGATCGTCGGCATCTATGCCGACTACGGCAACCCCAAGGGCCATCTGCTGGTCAATGCCGAGCATCTGTTGGCGCATTGGCCGACGCTCTCACCGGCGCGCTTCAACCTGCGGGTGGCGCCCGCTGACGTGCCGCCGCTGATCCGTGAAGTGCAGCGTGAGTTCGCCCTGGAAGACAGCCGCATCGTCGATCAACAGCAACTCAAAGGGTGGTCCAGCCAAGTCTTCGAACGCACCTTCGCCGCCACCGCGGCGTTGAACAGCCTGACCCTTGGCGTCGCCGGCGTGGCATTGTTCATCAGCTTGCTGACCCAGAGCCAAAGCCGCCTCGGCCAACTCGCGCCGTTGTGGGCGCTGGGCGTGACGCGCCGACAATTGATGCTGCTCAACCTCGGCCAGACCTGGCTGCTGGCGGTACTCACATTGATCCTGGCGTTGCCGCTGGGGCTGTTGCTGGCGTGGTGCCTGGATGCGGTGATCAACGTGCAGGCCTTCGGCTGGCGCCTGCCGTTGCAAGTATTCCCCGGGCAGCTTGCGCAATTGCTGGGGCTGGCGATGCTTGCCACCTTGCTCGCGTCGGCCTGGCCCCTCTGGCAGCTGTACCGCAGCCGCCCGGCGGATTTGTTGAGGACGTTCGCCCATGAAGATTAAGGCATTGGCGTGCATCGCCTGGTTACTGCTGAGCGGCTGCGACCAGGCGCCCGCACCCGAGGACAGTTTCGCCGGGCTGGGCAGCGATGCCGCGGACTTTGCCCAGGTGGTGCCCGGCAAAGTCTTCAGTTTTCCCGAGGACCACGGGCCCCATGACGGCTTTCGTATCGAATGGTGGTACGTCACGGCCAACCTCAAGGATGCCCAGGGCAATGTCTTCGGCGTGCAATGGACGCTGTTTCGCAACGCATTGAAGGCCGGTCCCGTCCAACCGGGCTGGCGCGATTCAACCGTGTGGCTCGGCCACGCCGCCGTCACCTCGGCCACCCGGCACTACGCCGCCGAACGCCTGGCTCGGGGTGGCGTCGGCCAGGCTGGGGCTCAGGCAGAGCCATTTAACGCCTGGATCGACGACTGGAACTTCGCCAGCCGCCCCGGCACCGCCAGCCCCTTGGCCGACATGCAACTCAAGGCCAGTGGCGCGCAATTTGCCTACGATCTGCACCTGACCTCCAGCCGCCCGCTGGTGCTGCAAGGCGACCATGGCTACAGCCGCAAATCCGACCAGGGCCAGGCGTCGTACTACTACAGCCAGCCGTTTTTCACTGCCAACGGCAGCGTCAGCCTCGACGGCCATACCTACCAGGTCAGCGGCCCAGCCTGGCTCGACCGCGAGTGGAGCAGCCAACCCCTGGCCGCCAGCCAGACCGGCTGGGACTGGTTCTCCCTGCACCTGGACCGCGGCGCGCAACTGATGCTGTTTCGCGTGCGGCAGAAAGACAGCGACGGTTACCTCACCGGCACCTGGATCGACGCCCAGGGCCACACCCAGACCTTGCACAACAACGATATCCAACTCACACCGCTGACCACTACGGCCATCGACGGGCGCAACATTCCCACACGCTGGTCGCTGAAAATTCCCGGTAAACAGCTGGATATCACCACCGAGGCCGTCAACCCGAAGGCGTGGATGGACCTGGGTATTCCGTACTGGGAAGGGCCGGTGCGGTTTGAGGGTGGGGTGGGGTATTTGGAGATGACGGGCTACTAGGAGGCTACAGCTGAGTTAATTTTTCCCTACGACTCGACGGGTAATACTCCCACAGATTTTTTAAAAAATACTGTACATGCATACAGTCTTGTCCTACAGTCCATCCCAGGTGACCGGATGTCACCGGTTACCTGAGCGTCAATTTTTTAACTATGGATGGATAAAAAATGAAATCGAAAAAAGCCTTCATTCTGGGCGCGGCCATGGCGGCCTCTTGCTTCGTTTCGGCCTTTGCCCTGGCCGAGCAAACCCCGGCAAAACTCAGCGCGCAGGCGGTCAAGCAGGCCGTGGACAAAGCGTTGAAACCTGGCGGTACGCTGGAAAAGGCCAGCGTCTCGGGCGAGCTCAAGCAAAAGCTCAATGCCGCCAAGACCGGGCAGTCCAACGTCGTCAAAAAAAGCAAGGCAGCCGTCGGTAATGTGGCGATCGACTCCCCGGTTGGCCAGTTGGAAAAACCTGACTCGGCGCACATGAAACAGGCCGCGGTTGCAGCCTTCACGCCGTTGTTTCCCACCTTGGATATCAACACGCTTTACACTCTCACCGGTGTGGAGACCGGCGCGCAAATCGCTTACCACTTCAACCTGCCGAAAAACGCGCGAATCCAGGTGCAGCTGCTGAACCAGAGTGCCGGCACGGATATGTCGTTGACGCTGTTCCATGACGACGGCCAAGGCAACCTGACGCCGTTGGGCACCTCGGATAACCCCGGCAGTGCCGATGAATACCTCAACGGCGTGTTGCCGGCCGGTGACTACTACTGGTTCATGGTGGCCAATGCCGCGAGCAACTCGCAGTTCAGTTTCGGTGTGGCAGTGGACAGCAATATTGATGCCTACGAGCCCAACGACACTGAGCAAACCGCGTTCGCGCTGCCGGATGCCTTGAACCAGGTGACCGGTAACCTCGACAGCGTCAATGACGTGGATTACTTCTCCTTCGTCTCGTTGCGTGGCCAAGGTGTGGGCATGTTCCTGGGCGATGACGGTGCGGGCACGCGTAACCAGTGGATCTTCGAACGGTTCGATGGCACCCAGTGGGTGGAAGTCCCGCAGGGCTCTACTTCTACCTATCCCAACCTGACGCCGGGCTACACGGTCAAGGTGCGCGTGCGGGCCAACCCGGCGGTGGCATTGAACCCTCAGGCTCAATACAAGCTGACCCTCGGCTCGGCGCCACGCCTGAACCAGCACAATGTGAACGGCGATAACGTGGTGCGGATTCCCAGCTCGATCTTCCAACTGGCCACCCAGGCGGCTCGCAATCTGAGCTGGAGCACCCAGTGGTCAGACAGCACTGGCGAGCCCCTGCGTGGCGTCACTCCTGTACTGCGGGTCGACAAGCATTTTGGCGCCACTTACAACTGGGTCGACTATGAGGCCAAGACTGGCATCACCGGCGCGGCCTCGGGGAATGTCGCGCTGGGCACCTGCTCTGGGGACTACAAAGTGCGCTACCCGGACAGCGCCTCAGGCCAGACCTACAACTGGGAAACCTGGTTCAACGAGGGCGGCTGGCGCATCGAGCTCAGGGAGTTCCCTGGTGTGGGCGTGGGTGGCAATACCGTCCAATACGTCAGCCTCGGCCACATCTGCAGCCAGACTATCGTGCGCTGATTGATCTATGTGTGTGAAGCGGGGGGCAGTCCAGTTGGACTGCCCCTTTTTTTTACCGCGGGTTCCCAATGCAAAGTGCCAAATAGATAGTCCATCAACGGCAGCACGATGTTGAAGTTACGTCCCTGCATCAGCTCACGACGGTGATGCAAGGCGTGCAGGCGATGCATCTGGCGAATCCACGGTAGGCGTGCCACCGGGTGTTCGGCAGGCAGGTGTTCGCAGGCATGGAACACTTCGTAGAGTAGGTAGCCAAGGATCATGCAGCCTGCAAACAACCCGGCAACGTTGGGGCTCAGTTGGCTGAGCAGCCACCAGGCGGGGAGGGTGATGGCCAGGCTGTGCAGCACGATCAGCCAGGCTGGAAACAGGATGACGCGCCAGTCCCGGGGGCTGTCGTAAGTCATGTGATCAGGGGTGAAGAAGCTGTGGTGGTCGCCAGTGTGGCGTGCGTAGAACAGCCGGGCGAATGCATGTTTGTGATGGCCCAGGTGGCGGTGCACGAGATAGATACACAGGTTGAAAAACAGCAGGCTCAAGGGCACGGTCAGCCACTGGAGGGCGGTGATATCGGCGGTGGAGGACCAGGCCAGCGTGATGCAGGCGATGCCGTAGCCAAGCACGAATGCGGCGTGCAGCCAGGGGTTGTAACGCGGGTTGACGCTTGCGCGGTAACGGTCGCGGAAAGTCTCGGTCGGGTGGGGCATGGCCGGCTGCTCGCTGTGTTTTTATTTGAGGCTGAGCTTAGTTAGCGTAAGCGGATGTGCGAGTTTTTACTGACCACCTCATCGCCCTGTGGGAGCTGGCTTGCCTGCGATGGCGGTGTATCAGGGCCAGATCAGTAGACTGACACTGCGCTATCGCAGGCAAGCCAGCTCACATATTTTTGCCCGAGGCCGACCAGTGGAGACTTGCACAGGTCTGAATTAATTGTTAGCTTCTGGCAAAATGTTAACGATAACATTTGCTCTAAAAATAAAAACAAAACAGAGACCCACGCCATGAAAATGCTCCCAAAAACCCTGTGTTTACTGGCTGCCAGCATCACCCTGGGCAGCGCGACCCCCGCGTTTGCCGACGCCGCCAAGCCCATCCGCATCGGCGCCTCGTTCCAGGAAATCAACAACCCCTATTTCGTCACCATGAAAAACGCCCTGGAAGAAGCCGGCGCGACCATCGGTGCCAAGTTGATCATCACTGACGCCCGCCACGACGTGTCCAAGCAGGTCAGTGATGTCGAAGACATGCTGCAAAAGGGCATCGACATCCTGTTGATCAACCCCACTGACTCCGTCGGCGTGCAATCGGCCGTCAAGTCGGCCCATGCTGCCGGCGTCGTAGTGGTGGCGGTGGATGCCCAGGCAGATGGCCCGTTGGATTCGTTCGTGGGCTCGAAGAACTTCGACGCTGGTTTCCAGGCCTGTGAGTACCTGGCTAAAACCATCGGTGACAAAGGCAATATCGCTATCCTTGACGGCATCGCCGTGGTGCCGATCCTCGAGCGTGTGCGCGGCTGCAAAGAGGCGGTGGCCAAGCACCCGGACATCAAGATTGTCAGCATCCAGAACGGCAAACAGGAACGCGATCAGGCCCTGACCGTCACCGAAAACATGTTGCAGGCCCAGCCTACCCTCAAGGGCATTTTCAGCGTGAATGACAATGGCTCCCTCGGCGCGCTGTCGGCCATCGAAGCCAGCGGTATGGACGTGAAGCTGGTCAGCGTCGACGGTGCGCCGGAAGCGATCAAGGCGATCCAGAAACCCGGCAGCCATTTCATCGCCACCTCGGCCCAATACCCCCGTGACCAGATCCGCCTCGCCCTGGGCATTGCCCTGGCCAAGAAGTGGGGCGCCCAAGTACCGGCCAGCGTGCCGGTGGACATCACCCTGATCGACCAGGCCAAGGCCAAGGACTTCAGCTGGTAAACCCCCCAGGCCCCGCGTAGTTCGTGGGGCCCAGGTCTTCCTTCTGAGTGCGAGGTCGGCGGTATGAGCAGTCTTCTGAAGCTGGAAAACATCTGTAAGCGTTACCCTGGGGTGCAGGCCCTCAAGGCCATCAACCTGCAAGTGGAGCGCGGCGAAATCCACGCCTTGCTCGGGGAAAATGGCGCGGGCAAATCCACCCTGATGAAGATTCTGGGCGGGGTCGAGCACCAGGACGAAGGGCAGATCCTTATCGATGGGCAGGCCCGACAATTTGCGACCTATCGGGATGCGATTGCCGCCGGGATTGGCATTGTGTTCCAGGAATTCAGCCTGATTCCCTACCTCACGGCGGTAGAAAATATCTTCCTTGGCCATGAGCTGAGCAACCGCTTCGGCCTGTTGCGCAAACGCGAAATGGCCGAGGCCGCGCAGGCGTTGTTCCAGCGCCTCGGGGTCAGCATTGACCTGCACTGCGCGGTCAAGCACCTGAGCGTGGCCGAGCAGCAGTTTGTCGAAATCGCCAAGGCCCTGGCCCTGGATGCACGCCTGCTGGTGCTCGATGAGCCGACCGCGACACTGACTCCCAGTGAGGCCGAGTTGCTGTTCGACATCATGCGCGAACTCAAGCGCCAAGGCGTGGCGGTGATTTTTATCTCGCACCATCTGGAAGAGATTTTCCAGGTCTGCGACCGCATCAGCGTCCTGCGCGACGGCAGCAATGCAGGCGTTACCGAAGTGGCCGACAGCGATATCGATCACTTGGTCGAGATGATGGTCGGCCGCCGACTGGAATGCAGTTTCCCGCCCAAACCCAGCAGCGAACGCGGCCCCTTGCTGCTGGAGGTCAAGGATATCCAGCTGGTGCGCAACGGCCCCCACAACCGTTTCAATTTGCACAAAGGCGAGATCCTGGGCTTCGCCGGCCTGGTGGGCTCGGGCCGCACCGAGCTGGCCCTGGGCATGATGGGCGCGCTGCCCACGATGAGCAAAGACGTGTGGCTGCGCGGGGAAAAAGTCAGCCTCGATGACCCGGCTCAAGCCCTGGCCCACGGCATCGGCCTGCTCCCCGAAAGCCGCAAGAGCGAAGGGCTGATCACCGCCTTCAGCATTCGCGAAAATATCTCCCTGAACAATTTGCCCAAGTATCAGCACGCCTCGGGCCTGATCGACAAGGCCCGCGAGTGCGCCAGCGTCGAAGCGCTGATGCGCCAGCTGTCGATCAAGGCGCCCAGTGGCGAAAGCCTTGTGGTGAACCTCAGCGGCGGCAACCAGCAAAAAGTCGTGATCGCCCGCTGGATCAACCACCACTGCGACGTGCTGGTGTTCGACGAACCGACACGCGGCATCGATGTGGGGGCCAAGGCGCAGATCTACGCGTTGATGCGCAGCCTCACCGAACAGGGCTACGCGATCATCATGATTTCCTCCGAGCTGCCCGAAGTCATCGGCATGTGCGACCGCGTCGCCGTGTTCCACAAGGGCGCCATCGTCAAAGTACTGGAAGCGTCCGCCGTCAATCCTCAAGAGGTCATGCGCCATGCAACAGGGGGCTCAAGTGAATACGTCCATTAACACCGCCGGCACCGGCCGGTTGCGCCTGAACCTGGCGCGGCTGCTGCGTTCGCCGGCGTTTTATCCCTTTGTCGGGCTGGTGGTGGTGACCCTGGTGATGATCCTCGCCAGTGACACTTTCCTCACCGCCAGCAACCTCTCCAACATCGCCCGCCAGGTGTCGATCAACGCCATCATCGCGGTGGGCATGACCTGCGTGATTCTCACCGGCGGTATCGACTTGTCGGTGGGGCCGGTGATGGCGTTGTCCGGCACCTTGACCGCCGGGCTGATGGTCGCCGGGTTGCCGCCGGGCCTGGCGATTGGCGTCGGGCTACTAGTGGGCGTGGCCTTCGGCATCGGCAACGGACTGTTCGTGGCGTACCTGCATATGCCGCCGATCATCGTCACCCTGGCGACCATGGGCATCGCCCGTGGGTTCGGGCTGATGTACACCGACGGCTATCCGATTTCCGGCTTGCCAGAGTGGTTCGCATTCTTCGGTCGCGCCAGTGTGTTTGGCCTGCAGGTGCCGATCCTGATCATGCTGATCACCTACCTGGCGGCCTATGTGCTGCTGCAACACACCCGCATCGGCCGCTACATCTACGCCATCGGCGGCAATGAAGAAGCGGTGCGCTTGTCCGGGGTGCGAGCGGCGCGTTTCAAGCTGCTGGTGTATGGCATCAGCGGCTTCACCGCCGCGATTGCCGGGCTGGTGCTCACCTCGCGCTTGATGAGCGGCCAGCCGAATGCCGGCGTGTCGTTCGAGCTGGATGCGATTGCCGCCGTGGTACTGGGTGGTGCGTCGATTGCCGGCGGCCGCGGAGTGATCATCGGCACCTTGCTCGGCGCCATGCTGCTGGGCGTGTTGAACAACGGTTTGAACATGCTTGGCGTGTCGCCCTACGTCCAGAGCGTGATCAAGGGCGGGATCATCTTGCTGGCGATTTTCATCAGCCGTCAGCGCCATCGTTAATACTTCACTACACAGGACCGAACACATGGACAAGCACACTCACATGCAAGCCGTCGTCTGCCACGGCCCGAAAGACTACCGCCTGGAGCGCATCGGCAAACCCCAGGCGCGTGCCAATGAGCTGGTGATCCGTATCGCCGCCTGCGGCATCTGCGCCAGTGACTGCAAGTGCCACTCGGGCGCGGCGATGTTCTGGGGCGGCGACAACCCCTGGGTCAAGGCGCCGGTAGTACCGGGCCACGAATTTTTCGGCTACGTGGTCGAAGCCGGCGAGGGCGCCGAGGAGCACTTTGAGGTCAAGGTCGGTGACAAGGTCATCGCCGAACAGATCGTGCCGTGTGGCAAATGCCGCTTCTGCAAATCAGGCAAATACTGGATGTGCGAAGTGCACAACATCTTCGGCTTCCAGCGCGAAGTGGCCGAAGGCGGCATGGCCCAGTACATGCGCATTCCCAAGACCGCCATCGTGCACAAGATCCCTGAGTCGGTGTCCCTGGAAGACTCGGCGCTGGTGGAGCCGATGGCCTGCTCGATCCATACCGTCAACCGTGGCGATATCCAGCTCGACGACGTGGTGGTGATTGCCGGCGCGGGTACCCTTGGCCTGTGCATGGTCCAGGTCGCCGCGCTGAAGACCCCGAAAAAACTGGTGGTGATCGACATGGTCGACGAGCGCCTGGAACTGGCGAAAAAGTTCGGCGCCGATGTGGTGATCAACCCCGCCCGTGACAACGCTCGCGAGATCATCAACGGGCTGACGGACAACTACGGCTGTGACGTCTATATCGAAACCACCGGCGTACCGGCCGGCGTCACCCAGGGCCTGGACCTGATCCGCAAGCTCGGGCGCTTTGTCGAGTTCAGCGTGTTTGGCGCCGAGACCAGTGTGGACTGGTCGATCATCGGCGACCGCAAGGAGCTCGACGTGCGCGGCGCGCACCTGGGCCCGTATTGCTACCCGATCGCCATCGACCTGTTCGAGCGTGGCCTGGTCACCTCCCAAGGCATCGTCACCCATGATTTCCCGCTGGACGACTGGGCCGAGGCGTTTGAACTGGCCAATTCGACCAAGTCGATCAAGGTGCTGTTGAAGCCGGTGCTCTGAGATGGACTACGTCATCGGTGTAGACATTGGCACCCAGAGCACCAAGGCGCTGCTGGTGGATGCCCAAGGCACGATCATCGCCCAGCATAGCCACGGCTACCGGGTGGACACCCCGAAAGTGCGCTGGGCCGAGCAGTGGCCGCAGGTGTGGCTGGATGCTGTCGAAACTTGCGTGGCCCAGTGCATGGCCAAGGCCGGGGTGCCGGCGCCGCTGGTCAAGGCGCTGTGCATCAGCAGTTTGTACGGTGGTTCGGGCATTGCTGTGGATGCGCAGATGACGCCGCTGTACCCGTGCCTGATCTGGATGGACCGCCGCGCCGGCGAGCAGGTGGCCTGGGTGCGTGAGCATGTGGACCTGGAGCGCTTGTTCGCCATCACCGGCAACTCGGTGGACAGCTACTACGGCTTCACCAAGATGCTCTGGCTCAAGCAGCACCAGCCTCAGGTGTGGGCGGATACCCGTTACCTGTTGCCGCCCAACAGCTACATCAATTGGTGCCTGACCGGCGAGTTGGCGGTGGACCACAGCAGCGCCGGGAATATCGGTGGTGTCTACGACGTGGCGGCGCGCAACTGGTCAGGCGAGATGCTGGATGCGCTGGGTATCGCGCAGTCGATGATGCCCGAGCGGTTGCTGTATTCCGGCGAGGTGGTGGGTGGTTTGCGCGCAGACTGGGCTGCCCGCCTGGGCTTGCAGGCGGGCACGCCGATCCTCGCTGGGGGCGTGGACGCGGCCATGGCGACCCTGGCGGCGGGTGTCACTCAGCCAGGCAATCATGTGGCGATGATCGGCACCAGCATGTGCTGGGGCTATCTGAACCAGCAGGTGGATGCACGTCACGGTTTGGTGAGCATGCCCCACGTCTACAACGGCCACCGCGACCTGTACATCTTCGGCGGTGCGATCACCGCCGGGGCCTCGGTCAGCTGGTTTCGCGAGCAGTTCTGCCAGGCCGAAGAACAGCAGGCCCAGGCCACGGGGCAAGACAGCCTGGCGCTGCTGGAGCAGAGCGCGATGAAGATTCCGGCAGGCAGCGAAGGCGTGGTGTTTTTGCCTTACTTGATGGGCGAGCGCAGCCCGGTGTGGGATGACCGCGCCAGCGGCAGTTTTGTCGGGCTCAACCTCTACCACAGTCGCTTTCACCTGTACCGCGCGGTGCTGGAGGGCGTGAGTTTTGCCCTGCGCCACAATATCGAAGCGGGTACTCAAGGCGCGCACTCCCTGGACCCGCGCTTGATCGTGGTGGGTGGGGCCAGCCATTCGGATCTATGGATGCAGATCATCGCCGATGTCACACGCTACCCCGTCTACACCATCGTGCAGGAGGTAGAAGCAGCCCTGGGCGCGGCGTTGTTGGCGGCGCATACGGTGGGGCTGGTGAGTGATGGGCAGATGGACACCGGCTGGGTGCAGTTGCAATTGCGGGCGCAGCCCAAGCGGGAGAATGTCATGACCTATGACCGGGCGTTTGCCGAGTACCTGAAGCTGTATCCGGCCCTGAAACCGGTCATGCACAACCTGCAAGCCACCTGATTCAACACAGTCCAAAAATGTGGGAGCTGGCTTGCCTGCGATAGCGGAGTGTCAGTCTCCTTATCGGGAGCTGATACACCGCTATCGCAGGCAAGCCAGCTCCCACAGTGGGTCTTCATTGGTTTTGAGATCTTTATTTATGACTACCACCTTCGACTTCTCGCACCAGCGCATCCTCGTCACTGGTGCCAGCAGCGGCATCGGTCGCGAAATTGCCCAGCAACTGATCGCCAGCGGCGCTGAAGTCTTCGCTCTCGGTCGCGATGCCCAGGCGTTGGCTGCATTGGGGTGCCACACCCTGTGCGTAGATATCGCTGACAGCGTCGCCCTCGACAAAACCCTGCAAGATTTGCCGCCTCTGCACGGTCTGGTCAACTGCGCCGGTATCTCACGCCTGGAGCCTGCCGCGGCCATCAGCGCCAGCGCCTTCGACCAGGTGATGAGCGTCAACGCCCGCGCCGCAGCGCAAGTGGCCAGCCGGGTCGCGGCAAAGATGATCGAAGCGAACATGGCGGGCAGCATCGTCAACGTCTCCAGTCAGGCGTCGTTGGTGGCGCTGGACGATCACCTGAGCTACTGCGCCTCCAAGGCTGCACTGGATGCGATCACCCGCGTGCAATGCGCCGAGTGGGGCCGTTTTGGCATACGCGTCAACAGCGTCAACCCCACCGTGACCTTGACGCCGATGGCGGCCATGGCCTGGTCCGACACGGCCAAGCGCGACCCGGCGCTGGCAGCGATTCCTTTGGGGCGTTTTGCGCAACCGGCGGAAGTGGCGCTACCGGTGCTGTTTTTGCTTAGCGACGCGGCGAGCATGATCAGTGGCGTCAGCCTGCCGGTGGACGGCGGCTACACCAGCCGCTAGCCGTTTTCCAACTGCCCGGCGATGACCACTTTGTCCCGTGGCTTGTGCGGGTCTTGCAGGCGGTCAAGTAGCAGGCGCACGGCACTGCTGCCGGCCAGGGATGCATCATGGGCTACGCAAGCGATGGGCACGCCGAAGATATCGGCGAAGGGCAGGCGGTCGATGCCACAGATGGTCAGGCTGTCATGGGCGATGTTGTGCATGCGCAAGGCGCGCAGGGCGCCCAGGGTGATCAACTGGTTGAAGCCCATGATCGCATCCGGCGCCGAGTGTGCGGCCAGGTAGTCGAGAGTATGTAAATAAGCCGGCATCAGCGTGTAGTCGCCCGCCTGCACCTCGACCTGAATGTCGGGGTGCTCGGCCAGCACTTCGCGCAGGCCCTTGAGGCGCTCCACGCTGATGCGCGAGTGCTCGGGGCCGGTCAGCACCAGCAGGCGCTTGAGGTTCGGGGTTTGGCGTAACAGGTAGTGCGCGGCTTGCAGGCCGCTGTGGTAGTTGTCGAGCACAACACGGCTGAACGGGCTGTCGTGGATCGTGCGATCGAGCAGTACCACCGGGGTCTTGCCGTTGCCCAGGCGCTCCAGGTAGTCGGGCTGGTAGCTTGGCTCGTCGGAAACCGGCGACAGGATGATCCCCGCCACGCGGTAGCCCAGGAGGGTATCGACTGCCTTGCTTTCGAGTTCTTCAAGTTCATCGGTGTCCACCAGCATGATGGTGTAGCCGTGCTTTTTCGCCTCGCGGGAAATGGCCTTGATCATCTCGCTGTAGAACGGGTTGTCTACCGATGCGGTGATGACCCCGAGGATCAGGCTTTCACTGCGCTTGAGCCCACGGGCGAAGGCGTTGGGCACGTAGTCGAGCTCGCGAGCCACTTCAAGAATGCGCGCCAGGGTGGCGGGTTTGACCAGGTCGGGTTTGCTCAGGGCCCGGGACACCGTAATGGTGGTCATGCCGACCCGTTTGGCAATGTCGCTAATGGTGACGGACTTTTTCTTGTTCATCGGTAAGGCTGCGAGAGGAAACACCAGCAGGCTAGCATGTGCGCAGATGTAGAGTGATTCAAATCAGCGGATCCCAGCGTTGCGACCAGTCGCCTTCGGCCTTCACCACCGCGCGTAGCAGTTCCAGGGCTTGCTGCAACACCGCCGAATCTCGCGCCCGCGAATACACCAGGTAGGTCGGAAAGCTGAATTCCGGCGCCTTGGGCACGCGCTGCATCACGCCGCTGTCCAGGTAGCTTTGCACCACCCGTGTGCGGAAGTAGCCGGCACCGCCGTTTTCCAGAATGTACTGCAACGCCAGCGGCCCCAGGTTGAAACTCAGCGCGGCACGCGCACGGTCGGGCAGGGCGGCGTCGTGTTGCTGGCGAAAACCCTGGCCCCAGTCGATATACACGTAAGGCGAGGGTTTGCTCGCCAATTGCACCAGGATCAGTTTTTCTTCCAGCACCTGCTCCACCTGCAAGCCCGGCCAGTATTGCGGCTGGAACACCAAGGCGGCGTCGAGCACACCCAACTCCAGTTGGCGCAGCAGGTACTCGCCTTCACGCACCTCGGTGCGCAGCGCGTGCCCCGGAATGTGCTCGCGCAGCGCCTTGGCCCAGCCGAGCATCAATGGGTTGCACAGGCTGACCTCTCCGCCGATATGCAGCACATTGCGATAGCCATCGGGCAACGGCAGGTCGCGTCGCGCCGCTTCCCAGGTCTGCAGCAACTGGTTGGCGTACACCACGAAGGCCTCGCCGTCGGCGGTCAGCCGCGCACCGGCACGGTTGCGTACAAACAGCGTGCAGCCGAGCTGGTTCTCAAGGTTTTTGACACGAGCGGTGATAGCGGTCTGGGTGACGTGCAGTTTCTCGGCCGCTGCGGCCAGGCTGCCGCAGCGGGTGATTTCGAGGAAGGTGCGTGCCAGTTCGATGTCCATGAAGCCCCCGGGGATGAATAGGGGCATTGTAGAGCGATGCAGGATTGGAATGCGATCCATGTGGGAGCTGGCTTGCCTGCGAAATCGCTGGTTCAGTTAGCCCATTGGCCTCTGACACACCGCTATCGCAGCATAGGTATCTACATAACTTTGGTACGACGCTGTATCTGTGGCGAGGGAGCTTGCTCCCGTGGCGGCCTGACAGCGACGCTTATCCACCTGACGCGCCGCAGTTCTATGTGGGAGCTGGCTTGCCTGCGAAGACGGCCTGACAGTCAACTGGGATGTTGGATCAGAGCGCGTACATATCCGTTATTTAGGTAACGGCCACTTAGGGTTCCGCCCTGACGGCGGCTCACTTTCGAAAAGCGCGAAAGTAAGCAAAGCGCTCTTGCCCCACCACTCGGCACCTCGCTTAGGCTCGGTGTGCCCGTAATCCGCCAGTGATTTGGGGGGCCGCCGCCACGCGCCATCCATGGCGCGGGGCGGCTAAACCGGCATCCCTGCCGGTTTACCCCCCAAATCACTGTCGAATTCCGGCCAGCGTGGTTTAACGGGGCGCCTGAGATCAAGATCAAAAGCAGATCAAGAGCAAGATCAAGAGCGGCTCGCTTCGCATCGTGGTTACCGTTGGCTGCTACAACCTACAAAATTGCGTAGAAGCTGCGACGGCGGTGTGTCAGAGGCCAATGTGCTGACTGAACCAGCGCTATCGCAGGCAAGCCAGCTCCCACAGTTGCGGGTATTTCAGGTCGGGCTTCTCGGTGTGTGCAAGTGCGCTATGGGGAATGCTTGTGCATACGCGTGACACACCCTCAACACCTGCTCATCGGCAAACCGCGCGCCCACCACATGCAAGCCCACTGGCAAGCCATTTGCCGCCAACCCGCAGGGCACTGACGCCGCCGGTTGCTGGGTGAGGTTGAACGGGTAGGTGAACGGCGTCCATTCCATCCACTCAGTCATTCCCGAACCCGGCGGTACGTTGTGCCCGGCTTCGAACGCGGTGATCGGCATCATCGGTGACACCAGCACATCGTAATGCTCATGGAAAGCCGCCATCCGTGCGACCAGCGCCGCCCGGGCTTCCAGGGCTGCGTTGAAATCATCCAGGCTCAAGCGCTCGCCCCGTTGTGCAATGCGTAGCAGCCCTGGGTCCAGCAGTTGCCTTTGCGCCTCGCTCATCGTGCCGGTCAGGCGTGCTGCGCCGGCAGCCCATAGGGTGCTGAACACCTCCAGCGGGTCGCTGAAACCGGGGTCGATCTGCTCGACATGGGCGCCCAGTTGCACCAGGCCCTGCACAGCCCGATCCACTACCTGGGCAACTTGCGGGTCGACTTTCACATAGCCGAACGTGGGGCTATAGGCGACACGCAACCCTTTCAAGTCCGTTCCTGGAATGAGCCAGGGCGTGGTTCGCGGCGCACCGATCAAGCCGTCCCGTGCATCCGGTCGCGCCACGGCTTGCAGCATCAGCACGCTGTCTTCCACGGTGCGCGTCATCGGCCCCAGGTGCGACAGAATCGTCATGGAACTGGCCGGCCATTGCGGTACATAGCCGAAAGTCGGCTTGATCCCGAAGGTGCCGGTAAACGCACAGGGAATGCGGATCGAGCCACCGGCGTCGCTGCCCTGGTGCAGCACGCCCAGGTTCAATGCCGCCGCCGCAGCGGCGCCCCCGGACGAACCACCGGCGGTGGTGCGCGTGTCCCACGGGTTGCGGGTGATGCCATACAGCGGGTTATCGGTGACGCCTTTCCAGCCGAATTCCGGGGTGGTGGTCTTGCCCAGCAGCACCGCGCCGGCCTTGCGCATGAAGGCCGAGAAGGGCGCGTCCACGTCCCACGGGCCCTCGGCACTGGAGGTGCGCGAGCCTTTGCGCGTGGGCATACCGACCGTCAGCGTTAGGTCTTTGATCGACGCCGGCACGCCATCCAGCGCCCCGCAGGGTTCGCCCTTGAGCCAGCGTTGTTCCGACGCCCGCGCAGCGTCCAAGGCGCCTTGCGGGTCGACATGGCAGTAGGCATTCACCACCGGGTTATAGCGCTCGATGCGCAGCAACGCGTCTTCGGTGACCTCCACGGGTGACAAGGTCTTGTCGCGAAAGTGCTGCAACAGTTGCACCGCTGTCAGTTGGCCAATCTCACTCATGCCACATCCCCCTGTGCCGCCTTGACCATGGCGCGCAGCAACACCGCGCAACCCGCCGCCAGGTCATCCGGCGCGGCGTTTTCGATTTCGTTATGGCTGATGCCGCCTTCGCACGGCACAAAGATCATCCCGGCCGGGCCCAGTTCAGCGACGAAGATCGCGTCATGCCCGGCACCGCTGACAATGTCCATATGGCTCAAGCCCAATGCCTGGGCAGCCTCGCGCACGGCATTGACACAGGTCGGGTGAAAGTCCAGCGGCGGGAAGTCGGCGGTGGGCGTCAGGTCAAACGTCAAGCCGTGGCGGGCGGCCGCGTCTTCGATCACTGCGCGCACTTCATCGACCATGGCTTGCAGCTTGTCGGCGTGCAGGTGACGCAGGTCGATGGTCATGTGCACCTGGCCGGGGATCACGTTGCGCGAGCCAGGGTGCAGGTTCAGGCAGCCGACGGTGCCGCAGGCGTGAGGCTGATGCTGATGGGCGATACGGTTGACCGCGCTGACCACCTCGGCAGCGCCCACCAGGGCATCTTTGCGCAGGTGCATGGGCGTAGGGCCCGCATGCGCCTCTACGCCGGTGAGAGACAGGTCGAACCACTTCTGGCCCAGGCAGCCCATCACCACGCCCAGGGTAATGGCCTGGTCCTCCAGCACCGGGCCTTGCTCGATATGCGCTTCGAAATAAGCGCCCACCGGATGGCCCAGCACCGCACGCGAACCGGCATAGCCGATGCGCTGCAATTCGCTGCCTACCGACAGGCCCTGGTCGTCGCGCTTGTCGAGGGTGTCCTGCAGGTCGAACTTCCCGGCAAATACCCCGGAGCCCATCATGCACGGCGGGAAGCGCGAGCCTTCTTCGTTGGTCCACACCACCACTTCGATGGGCGCCTGGGTTTCGATCTGCAAGTCATTGAGCGTGCGGATCACTTCCAGCCCGGCCATTACCCCGTAGCAACCGTCGAACTTGCCGCCGGTGGGCTGGGTGTCGATATGGCTGCCGGTCATGACCGGGGGCAGGGCGGGGTTGCGGCCAGGACGGCGGGCGAAGATATTGCCGATGGCATCCACACTGATGCTGCACCCGGCGGCCTCGCACCACTGCACAAACAGGTCGCGGGCCTGGCGGTCCAGGTCGGTGAGGGCCAGGCGACACACGCCGCCCTTGGCCGTGGCGCCGAGTTGGGCCAGGTCCATCAGCGACTGCCACAAGCGGTCGCGGTTGATCAGCGGGGCATTGCTCTGGAGCGGTTGCGCAAGACTATTCATCAGGAATCTCCACTCAGGCACTCAAGGCCAGGTAACGGTTTTTGATCGTCGGGTCGGCGCGGAAGTCAGCGGCGCTGCCTTCGTACACCACGCGGCCCTGTTCGAGCACGTAATGGCGGTCGGCGAGCTTGTCGCAGACCATCAGGTTCTGTTCCACCAGCAACACCGGCAGGCCCTCGTCCTTGACCTTGCGCAGGATCTTCACCAGCTCGTCAACGATCACCGGGGCCAGGCCTTCAGTGGGTTCGTCGAGGATCAGCAGCTTGGGGTCGTTCAGCAGGGCGCGGGCGATGGCGAGCATCTGCTGTTCGCCGCCGGACAACGCATGGCCGGCGTTTTTGCGCCGCTCCTTGAGGCGCGGGAACATGGCGTACACGTCTTCCAGTTGCCAGCGGCTGTGTTTGCGGGCGGCGATGCGCAGGTTTTCTTCCACCGTCAGCAGGCGGAAAATCCCGCGGTTTTCCGGCACCAGCGCCAAGCCCTGGCGCGCAATTTCGAAAATCTTCTGCCCCACCAACGCCTGGCCGTTGAAGTGGATCTGGCCCTGGCGCGGGCAGATGATGCCGAGGATGCTACGCAGGGTGGTGGTCTTGCCGGCACCGTTACGGCCCAGCAGGGTCACCAGTTCGCCAGGATTGACGCTCAGCGACACGCCCTCCAGCACATGGCTCTTGTCGTAGTAGGAATGGATATTCTCGACGATCAGCATCAGGCAGCCTCCCCAAGATAGGCAGTACGCACACGTTCATCGGCGCGCACGAACTCCGGCGTGCCTTCCACCAGAATCTGCCCATGGCTCATCACCGTGATGCGTTGGCTGATGGACATGACGATGCTCATGTTGTGTTCGATCAACAGCACCGTATGGTCGCGGCCAAGGTCGCTGATCAGTTGGGTCATGATCGGGATATCGTCGATGCCCATGCCCGAGGTGGGCTCGTCGAGCATCAACAGTTTGGGTTTGGAGCAGATCGACATGCCCACCTCCAGCACCCGTTGCTGGCCGTGGGACAACTCACCGGCCAGGGTGTCGGCGCGGGCCGTGAGTTGCAGACGCTCCAGCACCTGGTCGGCCATCTCCAGGTGTTCGCGCTGGCTGTCCACCCGACGCCAGAAGTTCAAGGCACGCGAGCCATCGCGGCCCTGGGCGGCCAGGCGCAGGTTTTCGCGCACGCTGAGGTTCTGGAACAGGCTGGTGAGCTGGAACGAACGCGCCATGCCCAGGCCGACGCGGCCGTGGGCGGGCTTGCGCATCAGGTTCTTGCCGTCGAAATGGATCGCTCCGGCGGTGGCCTGGCGTTCGCCCGTCAGGCAATGAAACAGGCTAGTCTTGCCGGCGCCATTGGGGCCGATGATGGTGTGAATGGTGCCGGCTTCGACCTTGAGGTTGACGCCATTGACCGCATGGAACGCGCCGTAGGCCAGCTCCAGGTTCTGGGTTTCCAGCAAGATACTCATAGCCCGTCCTCCTTGGCGACGACTGCGGGTTTGCGCGTGCCGCGCAGCTTTTCGAACAGCGACGCCAAGCCGCCCCACAAACCGCCGCGCATGAAGATCACCACCAGGATCAGGATCACCCCCAGCAGCATCAGCCAGCGCGGCCACAGATCGGAGAGAAAGTCACCCAGCAGCACGATGGAACCGGCGCCCAGCAGTGAGCCGAACAGCGAGCCGGTGCCGCCGACGATGGTCATGATCAGGATGTTCTCGGACATCGCCAGGTCGATATTCGACAGCGGCACAAAGTGCAACAGCATGGCGTACAGCGCCCCGGCAATCCCGGTGACCGCGCCGGACAGCACGAACACCAGGATCTTGAAGTGACGCGTGTCGTAGCCGATGGCCGAGGCGCGGGTTTCATTCTCGCGGATCGCCATCAGCGTGCTGCCGAACGGCGAGGCGATCACCCGGCGTGCGCCGATGAAAATCAGCAGGAACAGCACCGCGACAAAACCGTAGAAGGCGCGGGCATCGGCCAGGGACAGCAGCACGGTGTCACCCACACGAATTTCCGGGCGTGGCACGCTGAGCAGGCCGTTGTCGCCGCCGGTCCAGTCGCTCAGGGTGTAGGCGACGAAGTAGGCCATCTGGCTGAACGCCAACGTGAGCATCACGAAGTAAATGCCCGTGCGCCGAATCGCCAGGGCGCCCACCAGCAAAGCCAGCACGCCACCGGCCAGCGCCGCGCCCAGCAACGCGGTGAACAGGCCCAGTTGCAGGTGGATCATCAACAGCGCCGCACAATAAGCACCGGCACCAAAGAAGATGCCTTGGCCGAAGGACAGCAGCCCGGTATAGCCCAGCAGCAGGTTGCAGGCCAGGGCGGCCATGGCAAAGATCAGGATCTCGGCGGCCAGGGTCGCCGAGGGCAACACCAACGGCAGGCCGATCAGCACGGCCAACACCCACAGCAACATGGCTCTGGATTGGGTCTTGGCAAACGGCAGGGGGTTTTTCTCGCTCATGTCAGGCTCTCCCGAACAGGCCGTAAGGGCGTACCAGAATCACCACGGCCATGGCGCCGTAGATCATCAGGCTCGCACCCTGGGGCCAGAGTGTGGTCATCAGGCTTTGCACCACGCCCACCAGCAAACCGCCGACCAGCGCACCGCTGAACGAGCCCATGCCGCCGATCACCACCACCACGAAGGCGATGCCGAGAATCTCCGGGCCGACGAAGGGCTGGGCGCCGCGCAACGGCGCGAACAACACCCCGGCGACACCGGCCAGGGCGACGCCGAGGGCGAAGGTCATGGAGAACAGGCGGAAAATATTGGTGCCCAGTAGCGACACGGTTTCGGTGCTTTCACTGCCGGCGCGCACCAGGGCACCGAAGCGCGTGCGCTCCAGCAGCAGCCACAGGCCCAGGCCCACCAGCCCGGAAAACATGATGAGGAACAGGCGGTAGTAGGGGTAGACGAAATCACCCACCACCAGCACGCCGCGCAACAGTTCCGGCACGGCGACGCTTTTGCCCACCGGGCCCCAGATCATCACGCTGGCTTCCTGGATGATCAGAGCGATCCCCAAGGTCACCAGAATCTGGAACATGTGCGGCAAGTGGTAGATACGCTGGATCAACAAGCGCTCAATCACCCAGGCCAACGCAGCCACCACCAACGGCGCGATCAGCAACGCCAGCCAGAAGCTGCCGGTGAGGCTTACCGCGGTGTAGCAGATGTAGGCGCCGAGCAGGAAGAACGCGCCGTGGGCGAAGTTGACGAAGTTGAGCAGGCCGAAAATGATCGTCAGCCCCACCGCGATCAGGAAGTAGATCATCCCTAACCCAAGGCCGTTGAGGATCTGGAACAGGTACAGATTAAGCATGCAGGCACCCTCCGCAGGTGGCCGCTTGCGCGGCCCTGCGCGACAAAAGTTAAGCGGTCAGCCGAGTGTGCAGCCCGTCGCCTCGACTGCGGGGAACGACTGGCCAGCGCTGAGCACTTTGGCCAGGTCGTCCTTGTCGGCCATGTCGCCGCTGGCCTTGCCGATCAGCAGGTAGTAATCCTTGATCACCTGGTGGTCGCCGGCGCGGATCGACTCTTTGCCGGTCGGGCCTTCGTAGCTCAAGCCTTGCAGGGCCTTGGCTACGGTCGGACCGTCGAAACTGCCGGTGGCGATGATGGTGTCGAGCATGACTTTGGTGCTGATGTAGTCGGCGGCCAGCGGGTAGGTGGGGTTGATGCCGTAGGTGGCCTGGGTCAGCTTGACCAGCTCACGGTTGAGCGGGGTGTCGACCTGGTGCCAGTACTGCGCGCCCAGGTACACACCTTCGAGCACATCGCTGCCCAGTTCCTGGAACTGATCCAGGCCGGCAGACCACACCAGCAATACCTTCATGCGCTCCTTGATGCCGAAGTTCACGGCCTGGCGCAGGGTGTTGGACGATTGGCTGCCAAAGTTGAGCAGCACCAGCACATCGGGCTTGGTGGAAATGGCGTTGGTCAGGTAACCAGAAAACTCCTGTTCCTGCAGTGAGTGGTAGCTGTTGCCCACGTGTTCCAGGCTATGTTCCTTGAGCACGTTTTTGGCCCCTTCGAGCAAGGCTTCGCCGAACACGTATTGCGGGGTGATGGTGTACCAGCGCTTGGCGTCCGGCAGCAACTTGATCAGCGGCACCATGGTTTCGCGGATCGCACCGTAGGTGGGCACTGACCAGCGGAAGGTCGCCTTGTTGCAGTCCTTGCCTGTGACTTCATCGGCGCCCACCGGGGTCATGAACACGCCGCCGACCTTGTCCACTTCCTTGGCCACCGCCAGGGCGGAAGACGACAGCGTGCAGCCCTGGAAGAACCGTGCGCCGTCCTGCGCGATGGCCTCTTGCACCTTGCGCACCGCCTTGCCGGCGTTGCCTTCGGTATCGATGACCTTGTAGTTCAGCGGGCGGCCGAGCAAGTCGGGGTGTTGTTGCACCGCCAGGCGTGAACCCATGTCGGCAAATTTGCCATAGCTGGCAAAGGCGCCAGACATGGACTTGAGGCCGTAAAAGGTAAAGGGCTCGGCGGCGAATGCCGAACGCACGCTCAGCGGAAGGCTGAGGGCGGCGGCGGCGGTGAGGCTGGCTTTCAATAACGTACGACGCTGCATGGGGTAACTCCCTGGTTTAGTTATTGGCAGGAGCGGCAAGGGCGATACGGTGGAGCAAGGGCCTGTGGGCAGGCTTGTTATTGGATAACTCGATTTCGCGGGGGAACGGGGTCAACTGTGGGAGCTGGCTTGCCTGCGATGGCATCTACTCGGTCCCTCTGTAACACCGAGGCGCCCGCATCGCAGGCAAGCCAGCTCCCACATTGAACGGGTTCCCACATTGAATGGTTGGTGTGTTTAAGAGTGGTCGAACTCCAAGAGGAAGTGCGGGCTCACCTGGCCTTCCAGCGCGGTCATGTGGTGTTCGGCATCGCACATGTGTTCATGCATCAAGCTGCGCACCGCGCTTTCATCCCCGGCACGAAAGGCGATCAGCAGTTGCTTGTGATAGTCGAGGTTGGCCGCATCGAACTGCTTGCGCTTGGGCTTGTAGGCCTTTTTCAGCACCACCAGGTCGCGCAGCAAGTCATTGAGGAACTGCGCCATGAAACTCAGCAGCGGGTTGGGGCAGGCCCGGGCCAGCAGGTTGTGGAACTCCAGTTCCGCCAGGCGTTGTTCGCGCTGGCCGGCTTCGCTGTCTTCGGGGGCGCTGCAAAAATCCACGTTGGCTTGCAGGGCCAGGTAGTCGTCTTCGCTCAAACGCCCCAGCACCGACACCGCCAACTCCACTTCGATGACCTTGCGCAGTTGGTAGACCTGCTCGCCGTCCAGGTGCTGGAAATGCAGGTAATTGCGCAGGGCGCGGCTGGCCGGCTCGGTGCCGGCCTGGTTCAAGTACGCCCCGCCACTGGGGCCGGTGCGCGTGCTCACCAGGCCCTCCACTTCCAACGCCTTGAGCGCTTCGCGTGCCGAACCCTTGGAACACTGGAAGCTTTCCATCAGCTCGCGTTCGGTGGGCAGGCGATCGCCGGGCTTCAAGGCGTCGGTGACGATCGAGCGCTTGACCGACTCGACAATCACATCGGACAGCTTCTGGCGTTTGCGGCGTAACGGACGACTCAGCATGGCGGTGATTTATCGTATTAATGCGGATAAATAGCACTTAATAACGATTGGGCAGGTGCGTCAACGCAAGGGGTCGTTTTCGGTGAATAGGGGTCGTAAATGCGCAGGTTATTCCCAGGCGCCCAAATCCAGGCAGCGTGCGGTCGCCGGCGGCTGTTTGCCATAAGCGAGAAAATCCCCTAGCCAGCGGCTCACACAGCCGTCAGCGCCTGCGTGTGCCGACTCCTTGAGCAAGAGCTGCTCGACACCAGCGGCGAGCGCTTCGCCAGGCTCGGTATTGATCAGCACCATGCGCCCGACGCGCTCGGGAAACAGCGTGCCATAGCGGTTGCCCAGGCGCGTGGCAGCGGCGTTGCCCAGGTAGTTGAGGCGCGCCTCGCCCAATTGCCCGCGCACGTACTCCATGTCCCGGGCGGCCTGTTCCACGGCATTGCCCTGGCGCAGGTCGCGGGTGCTCAGCTCGATCACGTCGTAGCGGTCGACCAGGGTGCGATAGGCGGTGGTGGCAAGCGACTCCCAGCGGCTGGCCAAGTGAAGGACGAAAGGTGCGCCTTTGACCCGCTGGGGGTCGCCGGCCTGGATGAACACCACGCCTTCACGGTTGAGCGGCTGCCGTGCGCCTACCCGTGTCACGCTCAGGCGAATGCGGCCGCGCTGGGGGGCGGCATGGTCGCGGGGCACGCTGACCAGGCCGCATTGGGTGCGGCCAACCACTTCGGGGTCCAGGCGCGCTGTTGCAGTGAGTGGGCAGTCCAGCAACCAGTCGATCGCGGTGGGGGCGATCAAGGGCTCGGCCAACGCCAGGTTTGGTATCAGCCAAAAGCCGATGCAGACCAGGCCGTTTACAAAAGCGCTGGGTTTCATCATGAGGTCCTGGGCATCCGTGTGATAACGGCTTTTTTACCAAGGACCTTGGGGTGGAAAATGTAAGGTGAAGAAACAACTCGTGTATGAAATATGAGTTTCGTTTATCAGATATCGGTGTTCCAGCCACCGCCCAATGCCTTGTACAGGGCGATGCTGGCTTGCAGGCGCGACAGGCGCAGTAGCACGTTCTGGTCTTGGGCGTCGTACAGGGTGCGCTGGGTTTGCAGTACCGTGAGCAGGTCTTCGGCGCCAGCTTCATAGCGGCTTTGGGCAATCTGGAAGGCGGCCTGCGCCTGTTGCAGCTCTTCGGTTTGCCACTGGCGTTGCTGGTCCAGGCGGGTGATGCTGCTGAGGGCTTTTTCCACATCGGCAAAGCCGTTGATGATCGCCCCACGGTAGGTTTGCAGCAGTTCATCCTGGCGTGCCCGAGCCTTGTCGCGCTCGGCGCTCAGCCGGCCATTATTGAAAATCGGCGCCATCAGGCCCGAAGTCAGGGTGTAGAAGGGGCTGCGCAGGATCTCTTCAGCCTTGGACGCGCCTGAGCCGAGCGTTGCGCCCAATGTCACCGTCGGCAGCATGGCCGCACGGGCCACCGTGACGTCGGCGCTGGCCGCCGCCAACTGGGCCTCGGCCTGGGCGAGGTCGGGGCGCCGGCTCAATAACTGGCTGGGCACGCCAGGCCCGATACTTGGCCAGGTCAATGCCTGAAAGGGTTCTGTGCCTAGCTCCAGGGCCTGCACGGGCTGGCCGAGCAAGGCGGCGAGGGTGATCTGCGATTCTTCGGCCGATTGCTCGATCAGCGGCAGTTGCCGTTGCTGACCGGCCACCAGGCTTTTCTGTTGTGCCAGTTCCAGGGCCGTGGCGGAACCTGCGTCGTGGCGGGTCTGCACCAGGTTCAGCACATTGCGCGCATTCGCCAGGTTGAGCTCGGCAATCTGCAGGCGCTGGCGTGCGGCCAGGGTTTGCGCGTAGCGGTCGGCGACGTTGCTGAGCAGGGTCAGCTCCACGTTGGCCTGATCGAACTCACTGGCGTGCAAGCTGTGCACGGCGCTGTCGCGGGCAGCGGCGCGGCCACCCCAGAAGTCGATTTCGTAGCTGGCCGTGAGGTTGGCGTCATAGTTGTTGACAGTCCTGTTGCTCTCGGTGGCGTCCAGCTCCGAGTTGCCGCTGCCGCGCAACAGCCGTTGACGGCTGGCGCTGAGGTTGAACTTCAGTTCCGGCAACAACGGTGCACCGGCAATTACCGCCGTGGCCTGGGCCTGGCGGACACGCGCCATGGCCGCCGCCACGTCGAAGCTGTCACGGCGGGCCTGGTCGATCAGGCGGTTCAGCGCCGGGCTGCCAAACTGCGTCCACCAACGTTGGTTGATGGCTTGGGTCGCTTCGCGTTCGGCAAAATGCCAGGCGGCGGGCGCAGCAAGGCCACTGTCGATGGCGGGCGGGTTAGTGCCGCAGGCCGTGAGCAACAGGCACACACTGAGCGCTGACAGTTGTGGCGTGAGAGATCGTTTATTCACTGGTCAACGCCTTAACCGGATCAAGCCGGGCAGCTTTACGGGCCGGCATGAAGCCGAATACGACGCCGGTGACCAGCGCACAGCCAAACGCGCCGAGCACCGCCACCAGGGAAAACTGTACCGCCACTTCAGCCAGCACCAGCACGCCGCCTACCAGCAATGCCAGGGCAATACCAAACAGGCCGCCGACCACCGAGAGCATCACCGCCTCGGTGAGAAACTGGCGCAGGATGTCGCGCTGGCGTGCCCCGGTGGCCATGCGGATGCCGATTTCACGGGTGCGTTCGCGCACGGTCATCAACATGATGTTCATCACGCCGATGCCGCCCACCAGCAGGGAAATCGCTGCAATCGAGCCGAGCATCAGCGACAGGGTGTTCTGGGTCCGTGCTTCGGCCTGGATCATCGCTGCGTCGTTGGTCAGGTGGAAGTCGCGTTTGCCGCCGTGCAGCTTTTGCATAAGCTGACTGATGGCTTGCTCGGCCTCTTGCACCTTGCGTGCATCGGCGGCGGCAATGACAACGTATTCGGGATTATAGGTGCCGAACAGGCGCACGCTGGCGGCGGTATAGGGAATGGCGACACGGTCGTCGCTGTCTTGCATCCCGGAGCTGGAGCCTTTTTCCGCCAACACGCCAATCACCTGGAAGGGCACGTTTTCGATCAGGATGTATTGGCCGATGGGGTCTAGCTGGCCTTTGAACAGTTTTTCGCGCACGCGATGGCCGATCACCGCCACCGTGGCCCCGGCGCGTTCGTCGGCTTCGGTAAAGTAGCTACCTTGGGCCACTGGCCAGTTGAAGATGTCCGGGAAGTTGGTGTCGTTGCCGCCCACATAGGCCATGTAGTCGACGTTGCCGAAGCGCACGCCGGCGTAGGTGCCGTTCACCGGCATGATGCGCTTGACCTGGGGCAATGTAGCCAATGCCGCCACATCATTGAGGGTCACGATACCTGCCGGTGTGCGCGGGTTAGGCGAAAAGCCGCTCAGATAGATGATGTTGGAGCCGAAGGCCGCCATCTGCGCCATGACCTGACGCTTGCTGCCTTCGCCCACCGCCAGCATCACTACCACCGACGCCACGCCGATGATGATCCCCAGCAGCGTCAGCGCGGTGCGGAAGCGGTTGATCCACATGACCCGCCAGGCTGCCTGCACCGCGTCCAGCAGCTCGGCTTTCCAGGCACCATTGTGTTCGGCACCGTCGGCCAGGCGCTGGCGCAGATCCACGGCTTGCAATGCGTCGCTGCCGGCCGTGACGGGCACGTGGGTGGTACTCAACGCCGAATCGCTGATGATCCGGCCGTCGCTGATCTCAATGATGCGGTTGGCATGCGCCGCGACTTCGCGGTCGTGGGTAATCAGGATAACCACATGGCCCTGGCTCGCCAATTCATCCAGCAGCACCATCACCTCGGCACCGCTGTGGCTGTCGAGGGCCCCGGTGGGTTCGTCGGCAAGGATTATATGCCCGCCGTTCATCAACGCCCGGGCAATCGAGACGCGCTGTTGCTGACCACCGGAGAGCTGGTGCGGGCGGTTGTTGGTGCGATCGGCCAGGCCCAGGCGGGTCAGCAGAGCCTTGGCACGGGCATGGCGTTCGGCAGCGCTGATACCCGCATAGATCGCCGGCATCTCAACGTTTTCCTGGGCCGAGCCGGACGGGATCAGGTGGTAGCCCTGGAACACGAAACCAAAGGCTTCGCGGCGCAGCCAGGCCAGTGCGTCGCTGTCCAGGTGCGCGACGTTTTCCCCTGCGAACAGGTAGTCGCCCACGGTGGGGCGGTCGAGGCAGCCGAGGATATTCATCAGTGTGGATTTGCCGGAGCCGGAGGCGCCGACGATGGCAACGAACTCTCCTGCATGGATCGACAGGTCGATCCCACGCAATACGTCGACCTGCGGGCTGTCGCCGCCGCCGTAGGATTTGCGGATGTTCTTGAGTTCGATCAGTGGCGTGGTCACATCAACCCCCGCTGCCGCTGGCTGGGCCGATCAACAGGTGATCGCCTTCGTCCAGGCCACCCAACACTTCAACCCGCAGGCGGTCACTGATACCCAGCTGTACTTCTCGCTCCTTGATGGCGCCGTTTTTGGTCACGACCCGCGCGATCTGCTTGTCGGTGCCTTGGCTGCCGAGCAGCGCTGCGACCGGGATGGTGAGAGCGTCCCTGGCCTGGCTGGCGACGAAAAACACCTGGGTGGTCATTTCGGCCATTAACGCATTGTCAGCGTTGTCCACATCCAGCAGTACGGTGTATAGCACTACCCGGCCACTGCCGGTTTTGCTGGTACTGCTGGGGCTGCCACTGCCTTGGCTGGTTTCGTTCAGGGGCTTGGGCGGGATCGGCAGGATCTGGCGCACGGTGCTGGTCCAGCGCCGGGTGCCGCCGGCGAGGGTGGTGAAATAGGCGCTCATGCCCGGTTTGACGTGGCCGATATCGGCTTCGGACACTTCGGCCCATACGGTCATCGGCGACAGTTTGGCGATGCGCAGGATCAACGGCGTCTGTTGCTGGGCGTTGAGCGTCTGGCCGACTCGCGCATCTACCGCCACTACGGTGCCGCTCATCGGCGCGTAAATCCGCGTATAGCCCAGTTCGGCCTCGTCACTGCGCAGGCTGGCCTGGGCCTGGCGGATCTGGGCCTTGAACATGTCCACCCGCGCCTGGGTCGCACTCAGTTCGGCCTTGGCGGTTTGCACATCTTCTTCGCGGGTGGCATTCCCGGCGCTCAGGCGCTGCTGGCGCTGATACTTCTGGCGCGCCAGCTCGTGCTGGGCTTTTTGCTCCTGCAACTGGGCCTCGAGGTTTTCGATGGCGTAGCGGCTGGCGTCGAGTTTGGCCTGCTGCGTGGCAGGGTCGATCTCTACCAGTAGCTGGCCTTGCGTGACCTGGTCACCGGCCTCGACATGGATCTTGCGGATCTGTCCGGAGGCCTGGGCGCCGACGTCTACGTAGCGTCGCGGTTGCAGGGTGCCCAGGGCGGTGACACTGTTCTCAATGTCGCCGCGCACGACAGTGACCGTGGGCAAGCTATCTCGACCTGGCGGCAACAGCTGCCAGGCTGCCACTGCAAGGAGGGGGATCAGGCACACCACAGCAAGCAGGGCGAGGCGGGCGGGGCGAGGGCGTTTCATGCTTTGGTTCCAGCCAGGGAAAGGGGGCCGAGTGGCGAAGAGCTGACTGTTATACGAGAAAATTGCGCGAATATTTAGGCGTTTACATACGCAGTAACAGCTGCGTCGGCGAAAAAAACCATACGTGGGAGCAAGACTTCTTTAAAAGTAGATGAGAATTACTATAAATTGCACGTACTCAAACTGCCATCATCGATGGCTGTCTGTTGGGAGCAAGTTCGCTCGCGAAAACGTCAACGATAACGCGTGCATCCAGATAAAACGATGTGCCCTCAGGTTCTTGGCGAGCAAGCACGCTCCTACAGGATCAACACCACCGGGAGGTGCTCAGGAGTCATGTTGGAAAACTACTATCGCGAGCTGGTGTGTTTCCTGAACGCCAAGCTGGGTAACCGCCAGGTGGCCGAAGATGTGGTGCATGACGCCTATGTGCGGGTGCTGGAGCGCGTAAGCGATACGCCAATCGAGCAGCCTCGCGCGTTTCTTTACCGCACCGCACTGAACCTGGTGATCGACGGCCATCGGCGTAATGCCTTGCGTCAGTCCGAGCCTCTTGAGGTGCTGGACAGCGAAGAGCGCTTCGCCGCCTGTTCCCCCCACACCAGCCACCACCAGGGCCAGCGCCTGGAGATGCTCGAGCGCGCCTTGGCCGAGTTGCCGGCGGCCTGTCGCGACAGTTTCCTGTTGCGCAAACTCGAAGGCCTGTCCCACGTGCAAATCGCCGAACGCCTGTGCATTTCCCGCAGCCTGGTGGAAAAACACATCGTCAATGCGATGAAGCACTGCCGGGTGCGCATGCGCGAGTGGGAAGCGCACTGATCGGCTGTTAGTTAAATTTTATTTCACTGTCCTCGTTTCCTATCAACACACGGCCTGTTGTTCAGGCCATGAAGGTATTCCCGCCCCACCGCCATGGGGCTTATCCAGAGGACACTGGAATGACACAGGCAATTGCTTCGCCCGCGGTTCATGACCTGATCGGGATCGGTTTCGGCCCTTCGAACCTGGCGCTGGCCATCGCCCTGCAGGAGCGTGAAAAGGCCCAGGGCAAGCTGGACGTGCTGTTTCTCGACAAACAAGCCGACTACCGCTGGCACGGCAATACCCTGGTGACCCAGAGCGAACTGCAGATTTCCTTCCTCAAGGACTTGGTGACCCTGCGCAACCCCACCAGCCCGTACTCCTTCGTCAACTACCTCAAGGCCCACGAACGCCTGGTGGACTTCATCAACCTGGGCACCTTCTATCCCTGCCGCATGGAGTACAACGATTACCTGCGCTGGGTGGCGGGGCAGTTCCAGGCCCAGGCCAACTACGGCGAGGAAGTGCTGGCCATCGAGCCGATCCTGCATCAGCAACAGGTCGAGGCGTTGCGCGTGATCTCCCGTGATGCCCAGGGCGAGCAGCATGTGCGCACCACCCGTTCGGTGGTGGTCAGCGCCGGCGGCACACCGCGCATCCCCGAGGCATTCAAGGCGCTCAAGGGCGATAGCCGGGTGTTTCACCATTCCCAGTACCTGGAGCGCATGGCCAGCCAGCCGTGCGTAGACGGCAAGCCGATGCGCATCGCCGTGATCGGCGGTGGCCAGAGCGCGGCCGAAGCCTTTATCGACCTCAATGACAGCTTCCCGTCGGTGCAGGTCGATATGATCCTGCGCGGTTCGGCGCTCAAGCCGGCCGACGACAGCCCGTTCGTCAACGAAGTGTTCTCGCCGGCCTTTACTGACCTGGTGTTCCAGCAAGTCGGTGCCGAGCGTGAGCGTTTGGTCGCCGAGTACCAGAACACCAACTACTCGGTGGTGGACCTGGACCTGATCGAGCGCATCTACGGGATTTTCTACCGCCAGAAAGTCTCCGGCATCGCCCGCCAGGCGTTCCGCACCCTGACCGTAGTGGAGAAGGCCACGCCTGGCCCGCTGGGCATCGAACTGGCCCTGCGCAATACCGCCAGTGGCGAAACCAGTCTCAACCATTACGACGCGGTGATCCTGGCCACCGGCTACGAGCGCCAGATGCACCGGGAACTACTGGCGCCGCTGCACGCTTATATGGGCGACTTCGAAGTGGCCCGCGACTACCGCATCGTCACCGACGAGCGCTGCAAGGCTGGCATCTACATCCAGGGCTTCAGCCAGGCCAGCCATGGCTTGAGCGATACCTTGCTGTCGGTGTTGCCGATTCGGGCGGATGAGATTGCGGCGTCGTTGTATGCGCTGGACCATCACCGTGGCAAGGCGCGTTCGGTGCAGGACTTGCTGCTGGCAACCGCCAGCTGACCGATCCCCTTATTGTGGCGAGGGAGCTTGCTCCCGTTCGGGTGCGCAGCGCCCGCAAGCTTTTGGGGCCGCTTCGCAGCCCAGCGGGAGCAAGAGCTCGCTCCTACAGACGGCACTTGTGACAAAGTGTGGCTATTGGTACTGTACAAAAAACCAGTATCGGTAGCCCCCCATGCAGTTGATCGAAAAACTCAGCATCCTCGCCGACGCCGCCAAGTACGACGCGTCCTGCGCCAGCAGTGGCGCGCCCAAGCGCAGTTCCGAGGGCAAGGCGGGGCTGGGTTCCACCAATGGCATGGGCATCTGCCACAGCTACACGCCCGATGGCCGTTGCGTGTCGTTGCTCAAGGTGTTGCTCACCAACTTCTGCCTCTACGACTGCCAATACTGCGTCAACCGCCGCTCCAGCGACGTGCCCCGTGCGCGCTTCAGCCCGGAGGAGGTGGTCACCCTGACCCTGGATTTCTACAAGCGCAATTGCGTCAGTGGGCTGTTCCTCAGTTCCGGCATCATCCGTTCGTCGGACTACACCATGGAGCAACTGGTGCGGGTCGCCAAACTGCTGCGCGAAGAGCATGACTTTCGCGGTTATATCCACCTCAAGACCATCCCCGATGCCGACCCGGCCCTGATCGCCGAGGCTGGCCGTTATGCCGATCGCCTCAGCGTGAATATCGAACTGCCCACCGACGCCAGCCTGCAGACCCTGGCGCCCGAGAAGCAGATCGGCTCGATCAAGCAGGCCATGCAGACCATCTACAC
The DNA here is from genome assembly GCF_041410225.1 of Pseudomonas sp. KT_2_4. NCBI lineage: Bacteria > Pseudomonadati > Pseudomonadota > Gammaproteobacteria > Pseudomonadales > Pseudomonadaceae > Pseudomonas > Pseudomonas sp. KT_2_4. The sequence continues at coordinate 1,577,334 of NZ_CP166962.1, read as the reverse complement.
CGGCGAACAGACGGTGCTCAACGAACCCCGTGCGCCACGGTTTGCCCCGGCCGGGCAGAGCACGCAGATGATCGTCGGTGCCGACGACACCGACGACAGCACCATCCTGCACGGTGCCGAGGCGTTGTACGGTAATTTCAAGCTGCGCCGCGTGTATTACTCGGCGTTCAGCCCCATCCCCAACAGCCCGAAAAGCGTACCCCTGGCCGCGCCGCCCTTGATGCGCGAGCACCGCTTGTACCAGGCTGATTTCCTGCTGCGCAGCTACGGTTTCAGCGCCAATGAGCTGTTCGCCGGCCCCGGTGACCTGGCACTGGATATCGACCCCAAGCTGGCGTGGGCCCTGGAGCATCGCGAGGTGTTCCCCCTGGACCTCAACCGCGCCGAGCCGACCCTGATCGCACGTATCCCCGGCATCGGCCTGCGCACCACCCAGCGCCTGGTCGACCTGCGCCGTGAGCGCAAGATCCGCTTCGAAGACCTGGCGCGCATGCGCTGCGTGCTGGCCAAGGCCAAGCCGTTTTTCATCACCAGCGACTATCACCCGCAGCAGGCCGACAGCACCAGTGTGTTGTTGCGCGAACAATTGCGGGACCGTCCGCAGCCGCAACAGATGGGGTTGTGGGGATGATCAGCCTGGAGTGCGACAATCTGTTCAGCACCTGGCGCGAACAGGCCCGCTGGTTGCTCAGCCATCAGGTCGACCCCAGCCAGGTCAGCTGGGGCGAGGCGCAGGCGGCGGACCTGTTCGCTACCGATGAACCTATCCCACCAGGGATGGGGCCGTTTCAGGCGCGCATACCCAAGGCGTTGTTGCAATTGTTGGAGTCCGCTGCCTGTTATCAAGGTGATCAGCGCTGGAGCCTGTTGTATGAAGTGCTATGGCGGGTCAGCCACGGTGATCGCACGGCCATGCTGGCAGGTGACAAGCTTGGCAGCGAGTTGCAGCGGCGCATCAAGCAAGTCAGCCGGGAGGCCCACCACTTGCACGCGTTTGTGCGCTTCATCGCGCTGCCGGCCGAGGCAGGGCCGGAACTGCCGGAGTACGTGGCCTGGCATGAGCCGGCCCATGACATTCTCAAGAGCGCCAGCGAGCATTTTATCGGGCGCATGGGCCGCCATCGCTGGATGATCGCCACGCCCCTGGACGGGGTCTATTACGACGGTGAGCAATTGATTCATCAGCGCCAGTGCCCCGAGGCCTGGCAGCAACTGGCGCAGAATGTTGAAGATCCCCACAGCGCCATGTGGCTGACCTACTACAGCCACATCTTCAACCCGGCACGCTTGAACCCTAAGGTGATGGAAGGGCATTTGCCCAGCCGCTTCTGGAAGAATTTGCCGGAGGGCAAGTTGATTCCAGGGTTGATCAGCGAGGCGCGTTCGGGCAAGCAGAAGGATGGGCAGGCGAAGCTGGTGGGGGCCAAGCCAGGCAAAAGAATTGCAAACCCGGTCAATGTGGGAGCTGGCTTGCCCGCGATAGCGGTCTACCCGTCAGATGTGGGGTGACTGATTGATCGTTCCCACGCTCTGCGTGGGAATGCCACCCTGGACGCTCCGCGTCTGCTCTTGAAGTTGTGACGCGGAGCGTCATTGGATGCATTCCCACGCAGAGCGTGGGAACGAGCCAGCTGGATCAGGCCAGTTCGGTCGCGGTGTTCTTGACCACCGCCAACTCCGGATGCGCCACCAGCTTATCAATGTGCAACTCATCATTGTTCAACCAGGTCTCGGTCAGCACCCGGTAATGTTCCATATCCCGGCAGCGCATGCGCAGGCTGTAGTCGAACGGCCCGCTGATCAACTGGCATTCGAATACCTGCGGGCAGGCTTTCACGCAGGCTTCGAAGGCCTTTTGCGCCGAGCGCCCGCTTTGGTTGGACAAGGCCACCAGCACCAGCAGTGACAGCCCCGGTGAGACCATCTGCACATCGATGATCGCCCCATACCCACGGATCACCCCGCGTCGTTCCAGCTTGCGCACCCGTTCCAGGCAGGGCCTGGGGGTGAGGTGCACCAGCGACGAGAGCTTTTCGTAGGTAATACGCCCCTGATGCCTGAGTACGTCGATGATCGCTTCGTCGATGCGATCCAGCGTAGGGGAAGAATGGGGTCCGTGGGCCTTGGTATCCATGAGTTCACTTCAAACGGTTGGAAAGAAATTGCTGCAAGCGTTCGCTGGTGGGATGGTCGAGGATCTCGGCGCCGCCGTGTTCTTCGACTCGGCCCTGGTGCAGGAACAGCACTTGGCTGGACACCTGGCGGGCAAAGCCCATTTCGTGGGTGACCATCAGCATGGTACGACCTTCCTCGGCCAACGTCTGTATGACTTTGAGCACTTCTCCTACAAGTTCCGGGTCCAGGGCCGAGGTGGGTTCATCGAACAGGATAATCTCCGGTTCCATTGCCAGCGCCCGCGCAATGGCCACGCGCTGCTGCTGGCCACCGGACAGGAACGCCGGGTATTGGTCCGCCACGCGGCTCGGCAGGCCGACCTTGTCCAGGTACAGCCGCGCACGCTTCTCGGCTTCGGCGGCGCTCACGTTCAGCACCCGGCGCGGGGCCATGGTGATGTTTTCCAGCACGGTCATGTGGCTCCACAGGTTGAAGTGCTGGAACACCATGGCCAGGCGCGTGCGCAGGTTTTGCAGTTGCGCCTGGTGCGGCGCACGGGTGCCGGCGCGGCCTGGTTGCATTTCGATGCTGATGCCGTCCAGGGTGATCACCCCGGCGTCAGGCTGTTCCAGAAAGTTGATGCACCGCAGCATCGTGCTTTTGCCCGAGCCGCTGGCGCCGATCAGGCTGATCACATCGCCCTGGCGTGCATTGAGGGACACGCCCTTGAGCACTTCGTGTTCGCCGTAGCGTTTATGGATACCTTCGACTTGCAGCTTGATGGCCGCCGTGGCGGTTTTGCCGACGGGTACATCCATTGGATAAGCGGCCAGGGCCTGCGCGGACTGATTCATGGGTTAGCCTCGGGTAGGAACAAGAAAGCGCATCCAGCGACGTTCGGCCAGCCTGAACAGGCCCACCAGTGCAAAGGACAGCAGCATGTAGAGCAGGGCGGCGATGCCGAAGGCCTGGAAGGTCAGGAACGTCTCGGCATTGGCATCGCGGGCGACCTTGAGGATGTCGGCGACGGTGGCGGTAAACGCCAGTGACGTGGCGTGCAACATCAGGATCATTTCATTGCTGTAGGCCGGCAGGGCGCGACGCAATGCGGCGGGTACGATCACAAACAGGTTCAGCCGCCAGCCGTGCAGGCCATAGGCGCGTGCCGCTTCGATCTCGCCATGGGGAATGTTGCGGATTGCCCCGGCGAAGATTTCCACGGTGTAGGCGCAGGTGTTGAGCACAAACGCCAACAGTGTGCAGTTCAGCGCGTTGCGGAAAAACTGGTTGAGCAGGGCGTTGTCCTGCACCACTTCCAGGCTGTACAGCCCGGTGTAGCAAATCAGCAGTTGGATATACAGGGGCGTGCCACGGAACAGGTAGGTGTAAACCTCCACCGGCCAGCGCAGCCAGAAATGCTCTGAGACGCGTGCCAGCGCCAGGGGGATCGACAGGCCAAAGCCGAGCACCACCGAGATAATGAACAGCCACAAGGTCATGGCGACACCGGACAGGCCGCTGCCATCGCTGAACAGATAGGCCAGGCCGTATTGCTGGAACAGTTCGATCATCGCGCCATCCCCTTGATGCCCAGGTTATAGCGCCGTTCCAGGCGCTTGAAGATGCGGTTGGAGAGGGTGGTAATCACCAGGTACACCAGGCCCGCGAGGATCAGGAAGTACAGCGGCTCGCTGGTGGACTTGCCGGCGTTCTGCGCGGCCTTGACCAGGTCTGACAGGCCGATGATGGACACCAGCGCCGTGGACTTGAGCAGCACCAGCCAGTTATTGCCCAGGCCAGGCAGGGCAAAGCGCATCAGTTGCGGGAACAGCACCAGGTGAAAGCGCTGCCAGCGGCTCAGGCCGTAGGCGGTGGCGGCTTCCAGTTGGCCCGCCGGCACACTGAGGATCGCACCCCGGAAGTTCTCGGTGAAATACGCACCGTAGATAAAGCCCAGGGTGATCACCCCGGCGGTAAACGGGTCGATTTCAACGTAGTCCCAGCCGAACGCTTCGGTCAGGTCGTTGAGCCACAGTTGCAGGCTGTAGAAGATCAGCAGGATCAGCACCAGGTCCGGCACGCTGCGGATCAACGTGGTGTAGAGCGTGGCCGGCACGCGCAGCCATTTGGCGCTGGAGAGTTTGGCGCCAGCGGCGACCAGGCCCAGCGTAAGGCTCAGAGCCAGGGCGAGGAACGCCAGCTTGAGCGTCATCCAGGCACCCTGGGCCAGCATGGGGCCGTAGCCTTGCAGGTTGAGGAGGTCGTTCATGGGGAAGATCTCGAAGGAGTGCACGGATTTACTGTGGGAGCTGGCTTGCCTGCGATAACGGTGGTGCAGTCACGGCGTGGGTGCCTGAAGCACCGCTATCGCGGGCAAGCCCGCTCCCACAGGGGCACGGGTTGCCGGTTACTCGTTGTAGATGTCCTGATCGCCAAAGTATTTCTTCTGGATCTGTGCGTAAGTGCCATCGGCCTGGACGGCGGCGATGCCCTTGTTGATCAGCTCACGCAATGCCTGGTCGTTCTTGCGCAGGCCCATGGCGATGTCCAGCGGCAGGGTCGGGTCCTTGAAGGCCGGGCCGGTCTTGAAGTCGGCGCCTTCGGGCTTGGACAGGAAGTTGAGCTGGGCTTCGAGCTTGTCCGTCAGGGTGGCGTCGAGGCGGCCGTTTTGCAGGTCGGCGTAGTTCTGTTCCTGGGACTGGTATGCCTTGATCTGTGCACCGAGCTTGGCCAGGTGTGCGCGGGCATAGGCTTCCTGCAACGAGCCTTGCAGCACGCCAACGTGCTTGCCGTTCAGCGACTCGGGGGTGTCACCGAAGGTGGCGTTTTTGCGGGTGATCACCGAGGTGGGGCTGAGGAACAGGCGGTCGGTGAAGTCGATGACTTTCTCACGAGCCGGGGTCACGGCCATGGAGGACATGATCGCGTCGAACTTGCGCGCACGCAGGGCCGGGATCATGCCGTCGAATTCGTTGTGCACCCAGGTGCATTTCACTTCGAGCTTGGCGCAGATAGCGTTGCCCAGTTCGATATCGAACCCTTGCAGGCTGCCGTCGGCGGCGACAGATTCGAAGGGCGGGTATTCGGGGAACACGCCAAACCGGATTTCTTTCCAGTCCTGGGCGTGGGCAGAAGTGGCGCACAGTGGCAACAGCAACGCAGCGAAGAGTGATCGCAGAGGAGTCATGTGTCGGTCCCTATATTTTGTAATTGATGTCAGGGGCAGTGAATAACTGGGAGCAGAGAATGCTTCATGGTGGTGCGTTTTTTGTGTCGTTTACCCCCTGCGCAAAGCGCAAATTGCGCTGTTAAAACAAGCAATGCAGCGGAATCGGCTGTGGCACCGGCAAAATCGGCTTTTAACCCACTAGAATCTCGCCTGCCCTGGGCGCAAAGCGGCAGGCCAGAGCGGTTTCAGGCGCGCTTTTTATGCTGTACCACAGGTTGCTGGGCCAGGCGTGCGAACAGGTTTTTCGGGTCGGCCAGGTCCGGCACCAGCTCCAGCTCGCTGCCCACATCCAGGGCTTTGGCCACGTCCAATACATAGCGCAGGGCCGAGTAGTCTTCGATGGCAAAACCCACCGAGTCGAACAGGGTAATTTGGCGGTCATTTTCGCGGCCCGGCTGTTGGCCGTTGATCACTTGCCACAGCTCGGTGACCGGCGAATCTTCCGGCATATGCTGGATTTCACCTTCGATGCGGCTTTGCGGTTCGTACTCGACGATCACCCGAGCGCGCTCGACGATGCGGCGGTCCAGCTCGGTCTTGCCCGGGCAGTCACCGCCCACGGCATTGAGGTGCATGCCTGGCTCGATCATCTCGTCAGTCAGGATGGTGGCGTAGGCTTTGTCCGCAGTCACGGTGGTGACAATGTCCGCGCCTTTGACTGCCTCGGCGACGCTGGCGGCCAGGATCACCTTGATCGCCGGGAACGCCTTGAGGTTGGCGGCGAGCTTGGCGGTGGCCTGGGGGTCGATGTCGAACAGGCGGATTTCAGTAATACCGAGCATGGCGTGGAAGGCCAGGGCCTGGAATTCGCTTTGGCAGCCGTTGCCGATCAGCGCCATGCTGCGGCTGTTGGCGCGGGCCAGGTAGCGGGCGACCAGGGCCGAGGTGGCGGCGGTGCGGATCGCAGTGGTCAGGGTCATTTCCGCCAGCAGCACCGGTTTACCGGTGTCGACGTCGCCCAAGGCACCGAACGCCATCACGGTGAGCATGCCGGCCAGGGTGTTTTTCGGGTGGCCGTTGACGTACTTGAAGGCGTACAGCGAGGCGTCGGACACCGGCATCAGCTCGATCACCCCATCCGGTGAATGGTTGGCCAGGCGCGCGCATTTCTCGAAATCCTGCCAGCGCAGGTAGTCGGCGCGAATGTAGTCGGCCATTTCGGTGATGCAGGTTTGCAGGCCTTTTTGCGAAACCAGGTAGCTGAGGTCGTTGACGTCGATATAACGGGTCATGGCAAGACTCCTTATTGAAATGAGGGACGGGCCGGCAGATGCACTTCGGCCAGCATGCAGCGGGCACTGCCGCCGCCGATGCGTTCGATGTTGTCGATATTCACCACCACCGGCCGCGTATGGCGTTCCACATGCTGACGCTGCGCCGGATGCAGGGCGCCCCAGGCACTGGCGGACATCACCAGCAACGGCTGGCCGTCACGGTCGTGGACTTCCAGCATGTTGCCGGCGAAGGCTTCCAGCTGGCCGAAGTCCAGGCTGAGGATATCTTTGCCGGTATCACGCAGGGAGCGTTCCAGGGCCAGGCGTTCGCGGTCGTCGGGCAGGGCCTGCAGGCACACCACCGCGAGGTCGCGGCCAACGCTCATCATCACGTTGCTGTGGTAGATGGGTGCCTGGTGGCGGTCCAGGGCGTGGAACACGCAGAGTTGGTAGTCGAGGCGTTCGGCAAACTGGCGCAGGGCCGCGTGGTGGGTGCGCCCCGAATGGCAGGCGTAGCTGATGCGGTGCTGGCGGTCGAGTACCATGCTGCCGGTGCCTTCCAGGAAGATGTTCTGTTGTTCCAGGTGGCTGAGATCGATGGTGGTGTTGATCGCAAAGCGCTGCTCCAAAACTTGCAGCACGCCCTTGTTGCGCTCCAGTCGGCGGTTCTGGCCTTCCATGGGGTAGAGCACCAGGCTGCCGTCGGCATGGCTGCTCCACCAGTTGTTGGGGAAGATCGAGTCGGGCGTGTGGGGCGCCGGCGTGTCCTGCACCACCAGCACCTCCACGCCGTGCTGGCGCAGGGTGTCGACATAACCGTCGAACTCCTCCAGCGCTTTGTGCTGTGCACTGAGCGGGTCCAGCGGCGGGCGTTGGAAACGGTTGTTGATCGCGGTATCCGGGTTGAAGGCAAAGCGCGCCGGGCGGATCATCAGGACGGTGTTGGTGGTTTGCATGGGGGCACGGGTCCGTTGGGGATCTTGTGCCGCTATTGTGTGCGTTGCGGGGAAAGGATCCCGGCTGAAACGGCGGGGTGGCTCAGCCAAGAAAGCTGAAAACGGGAGTGGCGCAGCCGAATCGGCTGCCAGATTGAAATACGATCAAACTGTGGGAACTGGCTTGCCTGTGATAGCGGTGTGTCAGCCCCATTCATCTGGCTGGCCCACCGCTATCGCAGGCAAGCCAGCTCCCACATTGGTATTGTGGTGATTGTTATCGCTGTGTCAGCCAGGAGGAACCATGTCTACCGCTGTTCGCCTTGCCCAACCTTCCGATGCCGAAGGTATCAGCCACGTCATCCTGGCTGCGCTGCACAGCAGCAACGCACGTGATTACCCCGCGGATGTGATTGCGCGGGTTGCCAGCAACTTCACCCCCGACGCTGTGCTGGCATTGCTCCAGCGGCGGGTAGTGTTGGTGGCGACTCAGGCTCAACTGATCGTCGCTACGGCCTCACTGGATGGCAATGTGGTGCGCTCGGTGTTCGTCAACCCAGCGCTGCAAGGGCAGGGCATTGGCCGATTGTTGATGATCGAGATCGAACTGCGCGCCCGTGAAGCCGGCGTGACGGTCTTGAGCGTGCCGTCCTCGCTGACGGCGCAAGCCTTCTACGCCAAGTTGGGTTTTCACAACGTGCGTGACGTGTACCACGGCAATGAGCGCACGTTGGTGATGGAAAAAACGCTGTTGTCCCGCCACCCCATCGGGCCTTATCGCGACCGTCAACACCGTGCTCAGGTGATTGAGCTATGGCAGCAGGCGTTTGGCTATGACACCGCGCATAACCTGCCGAGCCTGGCGATTGATAGGAAACTGGCGGTCAACGACGGGTTGTTCTTCGTTGCCACCGACAACAAAGCCGTGATCGGTACCATTCTCGCCGGCTATGACGGGCATCGTGGCTGGTTGTATTCGGTGGCGGTGCATACCGACTATCGGCGCCATGGCCTGGGATCGTCGCTGGTGCGCTATGCCGAACAGGCGTTGACGGCGCTGGGTTGCATGAAGATCAACCTGCAGATCACCGGCGGCAATGACGTGGTGGTGGGGTTTTATGAGGCGTTGGGGTACGGGGTGGAGCCGAGGATCAGTATGGGCAAGAAGATTGCCGAGAATATTGCGCCACGCTCTTGAAGGCGTAGAAACCAGTGTGGGAGCTGGCTTGCCTGCGATAGCGGTGGGCCTTTGATCGTTCCCACGCTCTGCGTGGGAATGCCGCCTGGGATGCTCCGCGTCCCGCCGGACAACAGGTGACGCGGAGCGTCAGGGGATGCATTGCATTCCCACGCGGAGCGTGGGAACGATCATATGCTGACTGACAGTTCGCTATCGCAGGCAAGCCAGCTCCCACAGGGTTTTGTGGTGTCGCTGGCTTTTGTGGCTGTCAGACCTTGACGATCCAACCCGCTGGCGCTTCCACGTCACCGGTCTGCACACCGGTCAGCTCTTTGTAGAGCTTCTGGGTGATCGGGCCGACTTCGGTCTCGCTGTGGAACACATGCAGCTTGCCGTTGTACTGAATGCCGCCGATAGGCGAGATCACCGCAGCGGTACCGCAGGCGCCGGCTTCCTTGAACTGATCCAGCTTGTCGATGAACACTTCGCCCTCGACCACTTCCAGGCCCAGGCGGGTCTGGGCCAGTTCGATCAGCGACAGGCGGGTGATGCCTGGCAATACCGAAGGCGACTTCGGCGTGATGAACTGGTTGTCGTGGGTGATCCCGAAGAAGTTGGCCGAGCCGACTTCTTCGATTTTCGAGTGGGTCATCGGGTCCAGGTAGATCGCGTCGGCGAAACCGGATTTCTTCGCTTCCGAGCCGGGCATCAGGCTGGCGGCGTAGTTGCCACCGACCTTGGCGGCACCGGTGCCTTGCGGCGCGGCGCGGTCGTAGCCGGAGATCTGGAAGTTGTGCGGCACCAGGCCGCCCTTGAAGTAGGCACCGACCGGGATGCAGAACACCGAGAAGATGAACTCCGGCGCGCTACGCACGCCAATGTTGTCTCCGGTGCCGATCACGAACGGGCGCAGGTACAGCGCGCCGCCACTGCCGTACGGCGGGATGAAGCGCTCGTTGGCCTTGACCACTTGTTTGCAGGCGTCGATGAACGCGTCGGTCGGCACTTGTGGCATCAGCAGGCGGCCACAGCTGCGCTGCATGCGGGCGGCGTTCTGGTCCGGGCGGAACAGGTTGATCGAACCGTCCTTGCAACGATAGGCCTTCAGGCCCTCGAAGCATTGCTGGCCATAATGCAGGGCAGTGGAGCCCTCGCTGATGTGCAGCACATTGTCGTCGGTCAGGGTGCCAGCTTGCCATTCGCCGTTTTTCCAGACCTGGAGAAACCGCTTGTCGGTCTTGATGTAGTCAAAACCCAGCTTGTCCCAATTGATGCTCTCGTTACCCATGACACCCTCTATCTCTGGTCAAGTCGGATTTTTTTTCTGGATGGGCGCAACAATACTGCATTCTTGGCCGGTGTGGGAGGAGGGCGGCGGACCATTCAACCTCTGCATTGGCTGATCCACCGCTATCGCGGGCAAGCCCGGCTCCCACATTGGAATGCATTCCAAGTGTGGGAGCTGGCTTGCCTGCGATAGCCACGCCACGGTTTTACAGGTGCAACGCGTGGCCCAACGCCCGCAGCGCGGCTTCCTGCACCGCTTCACCCAGAGTCGGGTGGGCATGGATGGTGCCAGCCACATCCTCCAGGCGCGCACCCATTTCCAGGCTCAGGCCGAACGCGGTCGACAGCTCGGACACTCCGGCCCCCACGGCTTGCCAGCCAACAATCAAGTGATTGTCACGTCGCGCCACCACCCGCACGAAGCCGGCTTTGGACTCCAGCGTCATGGCCCGGCCATTGGCGGCGAAGGGGAAGCTCGACACAATGCAATCCAGGCCGGCAGCCTTGGCCTCGTCCGGGGTCTTGCCGACCACCACCAGTTCCGGGTCGGTAAAGCACACCGCCGGAATTGCCGCCGGGTTGAATTCGCGGGCCTTGCCGCTGATCAGTTCGGCAACCATTTCGCCCTGGGCCATGGCCCGGTGCGCCAGCATCGGCTCGCCACTGAGGTCGCCGATGGCATACACGTTGCGCATGCTGGTCTGGCAGCGGCTGTCGATCTTGATCGCCGCGCCGTTCATGTCCAGGTTCAGCGCTTCGAGGTTCCAACCCTGGGTGTTGGGTTTGCGCCCCACGGCGACCAGCACCTGGTCGGTGTCCAGCGCCAAGATGTCGCCGTTGGGGGCGCGCACCTGCAGTTTGCCGTCGGCAAAGCCGGTGACGCTGTGTTCCAGGTACAGCTTCACGCCGAGTTTCTTCAAGGATTCAGCCACCGGCAGGGTCAGTTCGGCGTCGTAGGCCGGCAGGATGTGCGCCTGGGCCTCGACCACACTGACGTCGGCACCCAGCTTGCGGTAGGCGATACCCAGTTCCAGGCCGATATAACCACCGCCCACCACGATCAGGCGTTTGGGCACATGGGTCGGTGCCAGGGCTTCGGTGGAGGAGATAATCGGCCCGCCAATCGGCAGCATCGGCAGGTTGACGCTTGTCGAGCCGGTGGCCAGCAGCAGGTGTTCGCACTGGATGCGCTGCTCGCCCACCTCGACAGTCTTGCCGTCGATGACCTTGGCCCAGCCATGGATCACCTGCACCTTGTGCTTCTTCAACAGTGCGGCCACGCCGGTGGTCAGACGGTCGACGATGCCGTCTTTCCATTCCACGCTCTTGCGGATGTCCAGGGTCGGTACATCCACTTCAATGCCCAGTTGCGAGCCCTGGCTATGGTGCACGGTTTGCTGGAACTGCTCGGCCACATGGATCAGCGCCTTGGAGGGAATGCAGCCGATGTTCAGGCAGGTGCCGCCCAGTGCCTGGCCTTCCACCAGGATAGTGGGGATGCCCAGTTGGCCTGCGCGAATCGCCGCCACATAACCGCCGGGGCCGCCGCCGATAATCAGCAGCGTGGTGTGCAATGTCTGAGTCATGCCCTTACTCCAGGAACAGGCTGGCGGGTTGTTCGAGCAGGCCGCGAATGGCCTGGATGAATTGCGCCGCGTCCATGCCATCGACCACGCGGTGATCGAAGGAGCTGGAGAGGTTCATCATCTTGCGCACCACAATCTGGCCCTTGATCACCATCGGCCGCTCAACGATACGGTTGACGCCGACGATGGCCACTTCCGGCAGGTTCAGCACCGGCGTGCTGACAATGCCGCCCAAGGCGCCAAGGCTGGTCAGGGTGATGGTGGAACCGGACAGCTCATCGCGGCTGGCCTTGCCTGTGCGTGCGGCATTGGCCAAACGCGCGATTTCTTCGGCAGTGCCCCACAGGCTGCGGGCTTCGGCGTGACGTACCACCGGCACCATCAGGCCCACGTCGCTCTGGGTGGCGACGCCCACGTGCACGGCACCGAGGCGAGTGATGACCTGGGCTTCGTCGTCGTAACGCGCATTGATCTGCGGGAAGTCGCGCAAGGCTACCACCATGGCCCGCACGATAAACGGCAGCAGGGTCAGCTTGCCGCGTGTCGCACCGTGCTTCTCGTTGAGATGCACGCGCAACTCGTCGAGGGCGGTGACGTCGATTTCTTCCACGTAGCTGAAATGCGCGGCGCGCCGGGTGGCGTCCTGCATGCGCTGGGCGATCTTGCGGCGCATGCCGATCACCGGGATTTGGTGTTCGTCGTTGCGCTCGGCGTAAGGGTTGGCGGCACTGGCGCCCGTTGCCGTGCCCTGGCGCAAGTAAGCCTCCAGGTCTTCATGCAGAATTCGGCCGGCAGGCCCTGTGCCCTGGACCAGGCGCAGTTGAATCCCGGCATCCAGCGCGTGTTTGCGCACGGCAGGCGAGGCCAATGGGCGTTCGCTGGCTTCACGGGCCACGGGCGCTTGCGGCGCTTTCACTGCTGCAGCGGGCTTGCTTTCTACCGGCGCCTGTACCGGTTTGGCTTCGGCCACAGGCGGCGCGGCCTTCGCCGGCTCGGCAACCACGGGTACATCCTTGGTATTGCCTGCGCCTTCTACTTCAATGCTGATCAAAATACTGCCCACTGCCATGACCTCACCCGGCTCGCCGCCGAGGGAAATCACTTTGCCGTGGACCGGCGAGGGAATATCCACCATCGCCTTGTCGGTCATCACATCCGCCAGCACCTGGTCTTCAACCACCAGGTCGCCGACCTTTACATGCCATACCGACAATTCAACTTCCGCGATGCCCTCGCCTATGTCCGGCATCTTGATAACGTGCGTGCCCATTCAGACCTCCATGACCCGTTTCAACGCCGCGCCCACTCGGGACGGCCCTGGGAAATACGCCCATTCCTGCGCGTGCGGGTAGGGGGTGTCCCAACCGGTGACGCGTTCGATCGGCGCTTCCAGGTGGTGGAAGCAATGCTCTTGCACCAGCGAGACCAACTCGGCACCAAAGCCGCAGGTGCGCGTGGCCTCATGCACCACCACGCAACGGCCGGTCTTTTTCACCGACTTGACGATGGTTTCCAGGTCCAGCGGCCACAGGCTGCGCAGGTCGATGACCTCGGCGTCGATGCCGGTTTCTTCAGCGGCGACTTGCGACACATACACGGTGGTGCCGTACGTCAGCACGGTCACGGCCGAACCCGGACGCACGATGGCGGCCACGTCCAGCGGCACGGTGTAGTAACCGTCCGGCACCTGGGCTTGGGGGTGTTTCGACCACGGCGTTACCGGGCGGTCGTGGTGGCCATCGAAAGGGCCGTTATACAGGCGCTTGGGTTCGAGGAAGATCACCGGGTCATCGTTTTCGATGGAGGCGATCAGCAGGCCCTTGGCGTCATAGGGGTTGGACGGCATCACCGTGCGCAGGCCGCAGACCTGGGTGAACACCGCTTCGATACTCTGGCTGTGGGTCTGGCCGCCATAGATGCCGCCACCGCAGGGCATGCGCATGGTCAAGGGCGCAGTGAACTGGCCGGCCGAGCGATAGCGCAGGCGCGCCGCCTCGGAAATGATCTGGTCGGTGGCGGGGTAGACGTAGTCGGCGAACTGGATTTCGGCCACCGGGCGCAAGCCATAGGCGCCCATGCCCACGGCCACGCCGACGATGCCGCTTTCCGAGATGGGGGCGTCAAACACCCGCGAGCTGCCGTACTTGGTCTGCAAGCCTTCGGTGCAACGGAACACGCCGCCGAAGTACCCGACGTCCTGGCCGAACACCACCACGTTGTCGTCACGCTCAAGCATCACATCCATGGCCGAGCGCAGGGCCTGGATCATGGTCATGGTGGTGGTGGTCATGGCGGTTTCCAGTTCGATGCTGTTGTTGTGGTCGTTCATGTCACACCCCCAACTCTTGACGCTGGCGCTTCAGGTGCTCCGGCATCTCTTTATAGACGTCCTCGAACATGGTCGCGGCGCTTGGAATCTGGCCACCGGCGAGGGTGCCGTACTGTTCGGCTTCCTTCTGCGCCTTGACCACTTCGGCTTCAAGTTCGGCACTGACCGCCGCGTGTTCCTCTTCGGACCACTGGCCAATTTTGATCAGGTGCTGCTTGAGGCGGGCAATCGGATCGCCCAGCGGGAAGTGGCTCCAGTCGTCGGCGGGACGGTACTTGGATGGGTCATCGGAGGTGGAGTGTGGGCCGGCGCGGTAGGTGACCCACTCGATCAGGGTGGGCCCCAGGTTGCGGCGCGCACGCTCGGCAGCCCAGGCCGAGGCGGCGTACACGGCGATAAAGTCGTTGCCGTCCACGCGCAGGGAAGCGATGCCGCAACCGACGCCGCGTCCGGCGAAGGTGGTGGCTTCACCGCCGGCGATGGCCTGGAAGGTGGAAATCGCCCACTGGTTGTTGACCACGTTGAGAATCACTGGCGCGCGGTACACGTGGGCGAAGGTGAGGGCGGTGTGGAAGTCCGATTCAGCAGTGGCGCCGTCGCCGATCCAGGCCGAGGCGATCTTGGTATCGCCCTTGATCGCTGAGGCCATGCCCCAGCCCACGCCCTGCACGAATTGGGTGGCAAGGTTGCCGGAAATAGTGAAGAAGCCCGCCTCCTTGACCGAATACATGATCGGTAACTGGCGGCCCTTGAGCGGGTCGCGCTCGTTGGACAGCAGTTGGCAGATCAGGTCCACCAGCGGCACCTCGCGGGCCATCAGGATGCTTTGCTGGCGATAGGTGGGGAAGCACATGTCGTCGATATTCAAGGCCAGGGCCTGGGCGCTGCCGATGGCTTCTTCGCCAAGGCTTTGCATGTAGAACGACATTTTTTTCTGACGCTGGGCGACCACCATGCGGTTGTCGAAAATGCGCGTCTTGAGCATGGCGCGCATGCCGCGGCGCATGATCTCGGTGGAGACACCCTCGGCCCACGGGCCAAGGGCCTGGCCCTGATCGTCGAGCACGCGGATCAGGCCCTTGGCCAGGTCGGCGGTGTCGGCCGGTTCTACGTCGATGGCGGGTTTGCGTACCAGGCCGGCGTCGGTCAAACGCAGGTAGGTAAAGTCGGTCTTGCAGCCTGGGCGGCCCGAGGGTTCGGGAACATGCAGGCGCAGCGGTGCATACGGCTGGGTCATGGCTTTCTACGCTCTATCTTGTGAATTTCTTGTAGTGGGCGCGCTAGCTGACAGTCAGTCTTCGGGTAGAAGAAATCTTGTCCTACAACAATCATAGGCGTGGCGTAGAAGAATATTTATCTGTGTTTCATTGCGCTCACGGTCATTTGCGGATAAAAAAACTGCATAAACATAATAAACAGGTGATTTTGTCTCATGCGCAAACTGGACCGTACCGATATCGGCATTCTCAACGCCCTGCAGGAGAATGCCCGGATCACCAATGCCGACCTGGCCCGCTCGGTCAACCTGTCGCCCACGCCGTGTTTCAACCGGGTCAAGGCGATGGAAGAACTGGGGCTGATTCGTGAGCAGGTCACGCTGCTGGATGCTGATTTGCTGGGGCTGCACGTCAATGTGTTCATCCATGTGAGCCTGGAAAAACAGAACGAGCTGGCGCTGCAGCAATTCGAAGGGGCGATCTCGGATCGGCCTGAGGTGATGGAGTGCTACCTGATGGCCGGCGACCCGGACTATTTGATCCGGGTGTTGGTGCCCACGATTCAGTCGCTGGAGCGTTTCATGATGGACTTTTTGACCAAGGTGCCGGGGGTGGCGAACATTCGCTCCAGCTTTGCCTTGAAGCAAGTGCGCTACAAAACCGCATTGCCATTGCCGGCCAATGGCATCAGCCTCGGTTCCTGATTCAACACGGGACAAAATGTAGGGCTTGCCTGGGATGACGGCCTGCCAGCCGACGCCAATCTACCTGACACCCAACGATCCAACTGTGGGAGCTGGCTTGCCTGCGATGGCGGCCTGACAGCCGACGATTACCTACCTGACACCCTAACGATCCAACTGTGGGAGCTGGCTTGCCTGCGAAGACGGCCTCACAGTCAACGTAGCTGGATTGTGTACATATCCATTCCTGCGGTAACGGCCACTTAGGGTTCCGCTTCTACAGCGGCTTACTTTTGAAAAGAGCCCAAAAGTAAGCAAAACGCTCTTGCCCCACCACTCGGCACCTCGCTTGGGCTCGGTGTGCCCGTAATCCGCCAGTGATTTGGGGGGCCGCCGCCACGCGCCATCCATGGCGCGGGGCGGCTAAACCGGCATCCCTGCCGGTTTACCCCCCAAATCCCTGTCGAATTCCGGCCAGCGTGGTTTAACGGGGCGCCTGAGATCAAGATCACAAGCAGAGCAAGAGCAAGAGCGGCTCGCTTCCCATCGTGGTTACTGTTGGTCGTTATAGAGCTGTATATCGGGCGAATGGTCCAACTGACCCACCGCTTTCGCCGGCCAGCTCCCACAGGGGATCGGTGCTTCTAAAGTTGGTTGAGGGGGATCTTCAGGTAGGTCACGCCGTTTTCTTCCGGCGGCGGCATATTCCCCGCCCGCACATTTACCTGTATCGCCGGCAGCAACAACGTCGGCATGCCCAATCCAGCATCGCGTTGGGTGCGCATCTCAACAAACGCCGCTTCATCCACGCCGTCATGCACATGGATATTGCCCGCCCGCTGTTCCGCCACGGTGGTCTGGCATTTGGCTTCTCGACCCTCGGGCGGGTAGTCATGACACACGTACAGCTTGGTGTCTGAAGGGAACGCCAACAGCTTGCGCATCGACGCGTACAACTGCCGCGCATCGCCGCCGGGGAAGTCGCAACGGGCGGTGCCGACGTCGGGCATGAACAGGGTGTCGCCCACCAGGATCAAGCGGCCATCGATCAAATAGGCCATGTCGGCGGGGGTGTGTCCGGGCACATGCAACGCCTGGGCCTTCAAGTTGCCGATATGAAAGATGTCATCCGGCGCAAACAGGTGATCGAACTGCGAGCCGTCCACGCGAAATTCCGGCTCGAGGTTGAACAGGTTTTTGAACACGCCCTGCACCTTGCTGATCGATTCGCCTATCGCGATCTTGCCGCCCAAGGTGCGACGCAGGTAGGGCGCGGCGGACAGGTGGTCAGCGTGGGCGTGGGTTTCCAGCAGCCATTGCACGTGCAGGCCATGCTCGCGCACAAAGGCGATCACCTTGTCGGCTTGCGTCGTGTCGGTGCGCCCGGACGCCGGGTCGTAATTGAGCACCGAGTCGACGATGGCGCAAGGGCCGCCATCGGCTTCATAGACGATATAGGTGTAGGTCGACGATGCGTCATCCAGAAAGGCTTGAATCAACGCTGGCATGGCGGCTGTCTCTGCTGAAGAAAAAAGTGGTTACAATCAGTTTACGTTTACACATAATGTTTTGAGCTTAAGTGACTTAAAGGACCCGAGGCAAATGGAATCTACGTTGAGTGAGGGCGAGGTCGCCCAGCTGCGTGCATCGGCGTCCAAGGCCTGTGCCTTGCTCAAGGCCCTGGCCAATGAAGACCGCTTGTTGATCCTGTGCCAGTTGACCCAGGGCGAGCGCAACGTCGGCGAGCTGGAAGCCCTGACCGGGGTACGCCAGCCCACCCTGTCACAACAGTTGGGCATCTTGCGCGATGAAGGGTTGGTCGCCACCCGTCGGGAAGGCAAATACATTTTCTACGGGCTGGCCAGCCATGAAGTGATTCAAGTGATGAAGACCCTGTCCGGGCTGTATTGCGGCGCGGTCATAAAAAGTTGGGCGTGACGCCATCCGGCAGCGACCCTTGTGTGCATTGACTCAAAAAGGCAGTAGACAATGACCGAACAACACTGGGGACCCACCATCAGTGGCGATATCGTAGTCATCGGCGGCGGCTCGGCAGGCATCGGCCTGCTGGCCAGCCTGCTCAAGCGCGACCCGCAGCTGAACATCACCCTCATCGAACCTAACGACTACCACTGCTACCAACCGGCCTGGACCCTGGTCGGCGGCGGCGCCTACGACCTGCACAAGACCCGCCGGCCCCTGGCCGAGGTGCTACCCAATGGCGTCAGCTGGGTGCAGGCCGCCGTCAGCGAACTGTTGCCCGATGAAAACACCCTGGTGCTCGACAGCGGCCAGCGCGTCACCTGGAAGAACCTCATCGTCTGCCCCGGCCTGCGCCTGGCCTGGGAAAAAATCGAAGGCCTGCAAGACACCCTCGGCCAGCACGGCGTCACCTCCAACTACAGCTACGAGCACGCCGCGTACACCTGGCAGCTGGTGCAGCAGCTCAAGGGCGGCAAGGCGTTGTTCACCCAGCCGGCGATGCCGATCAAATGTGCCGGCGCGCCGCAAAAAGCCCTGTACCTGTCCTGCGACCACTGGCTCAAGCAGGGCGACCTCAAACACATCGACGTCGAATTCAACCTGGCCGGTGCCGCGTTGTTCGGTGTGCCAACCTTTGTGCCGCCATTGATGAAGTACGTGGAGAAATACAACGTGCGCCTGGCGTTCAATTCCAACCTGGTGAAAGTCGATGGCCCGGCGCGCAAAGCCTGGTTTGAAGTCAAAGACGCCCAAGGCAACGCGACGGTCGAAGAGAAAACCTTCGACATGCTCCACGTCGTACCGCCGCAGTTGTCCCCGGACTTTATCCGCCAGAGCCCGCTGGCCGATGCCGCCGGCTGGTGCGAAGTGAACCCCCACAGCCTGCAACACCTGCGCTACCCACATATCTTCGGCCTTGGCGATGTGTGCGGCACCACCAACGCCAAGACTGCTGCGGCGGTGCGCAAGCAAATCGTGGTGGTGGCGGAAAACCTGCTGGCCCTGCGCAAACAGGCGCCATTGCCGCTCAAATACGACGGCTACGGTTCCTGCCCACTGACGGTGGAGAAGGGCAAGGTGGTGCTGGCCGAGTTTGGCTACGGCGGCAAATTGCTGCCGACCTTTCCCCTCGATCCCACGCAGGCGCGCCGTTCGATGTGGTTCCTCAAGGCCACGCTGCTGCCGTGGTTCTACTGGAACGGTATGCTCAAGGGCCGCGAGTGGCTGACCCGTCTGAGCAAGGTGGACTGAATGCTGCTGGCCAGTGTGTTGGGTGTATTGATGGGCCTGGTCATGGGCCTGACCGGCGCGGGCGGCGGCATCCTCGGGGTGCCGGCGCTGGTGCTGGGGCTGGGCTTGACCATGACCCAGGCCGCGCCCGTGTCGTTGCTGGCGGTGGGTGCGGCGGCAGCGGTGGGGGCCATTGATGGCTTGCGCCATGGCCTGGTGCGGTATCGCGCGGCGTTGCTGATCGCCTTGCTTGGCGCGTTGTTTTCGCCGTTGGGTGTGTTCGTCGCCCATCAACTGTCGGAGCCGGTGCTGATGGGACTGTTCAGCGCGCTGATGGTGCTGGTGGCCTGGCGCATGCTGCAACGGGAAAAGCGCGAGGCCGGGCCGAGTGACCATGGTTCGGCGTCGTGGGGCCAGAAGAACTGCATGCTCAACCAGGAGACCGGGCGCCTGGCCTGGACCGCCAAGTGCAGCGCCACCCTGGCCGCATTGGGTGCGGTGACCGGCGCCGTGTCGGGGTTGTTGGGCGTGGGCGGCGGCTTCCTGATCGTACCGGCGTTCAAGCAGCTCACCGATGTGCAGATGCGTGGCATCGTCGCCACGTCGTTGATGGTGGTCAGCCTGCTGTCGCTGATCGGCGTGGCCGGTGCGTTTCATGCGGGCGTGAGTATCGAGCCGGTGGGCTGGGTGTTTATCGGCGCGAGTATCGTCGGCATGTTGGCAGGACGGCGGTTGTGTTCGGTGATTCCCGCGCGGGCCTTGCAAGTGGGGTTTGCTAGCCTGTGTGTGGTGGTGGCAGTCGGTATGTTGCTTAAAGCCTCTCTCTAAGAACGGCATGGATTGCAGTGTGGGAGCGGGCTTGCTCGCGAAGGCGTCGTGTCAGTCAATGCATCAGCAACTGATCTACCGCATTCGCGAGCAAGCCCGCTCCCACATTTAGCTGTGTCTGCCTGGGGATCAAATGCGTCCACGAGATGGCAAGATGAACGCCTCTCAGGTTACTGTTCCTCTGTGTAACGGATTCACCGGCCTTGCACCCCGGCTTACCAAGGTCACCGAATGGATAAATACACCCCCCACACCTGGCAACCCCACGAGCGGCCAAGCCTGCCTGGCTCGCCGTCGACGCCTCTGCACCCTACACGTAAGCGCTGGCTTTTCGCGCTGGTCGGCGTGCTGGTGGCAATCACCGGCGGCTTGGGTAACGCCCTGGTCATCGCCAACCTGCAATACCTGCAAGGCGCCCTGGGCGCGACCACCGCGGAAATGGCCTGGCTGCCCGCCGCCTATGTGATGACCAACGTGTGCATGAACCTACTGCTGGTGAAGTTTCGCCAGCAGTTCGGCCTGCGTGCGTTTACCGAGGTGTTCCTGGTGCTCTACGCGCTGGTGACCTTCGGCCACTTGTTCGTCAATGACCTCAGTTCGGCAATTGCGGTACGGGCCGCCCATGGCATGGTGGGTGCGGCGCTCAGTTCGTTGGGCTTGTACTACATGATCCAGGCATTCCCGGCCAAGTGGCGGCTGAAAGCGCTGGTACTGGGGCTGGGCACCGCGCAGTTGGCGTTACCGCTGGCGCGGCTGTTTTCCGAAGACTTGCTGCAAATCGCTGAATGGCGCGGGCTGTATTTGTTCGAACTGGGCCTGGCGCTGATCTGCCTGGGCTGCGTGTTCCTGCTCAAGCTGCCGCCGGGTGATCGCTTCAAGACCTTTGAAAAACTCGATTTTCTAACCTTTGCCATCCTCGCCAGCGGCGTGGCCTTGCTCTGCGCTGTGCTGTCCCTGGGGCGTATTGACTGGTGGCTGGAAGCGCCGTGGATCGGCGTGGCCTCCGCCTGTTCCCTGGTGCTGATCATGGCGGGGCTCGCCATCGAGCATAACCGCAGCAACCCGATGCTGATGACGCGCTGGCTCGGCAGCGGCGTGATGATCCGCCTGGCGTTGGCGGTGGTGCTGATTCGCATGGTGCTGTCCGAGCAATCCACCGGTGCGGTGGGGTTCATGCAGATGTTGAACATGAGCTACCAGCAGATGCACACCCTGTACGTGGTGATGCTGGCCGGGGCGATTGCCGGGCTGGTGGTCAGCGCGTTGACGATCAACCCGGCGCATTTGCTGATGCCGCTGATCATCTCCCTGGCGCTGATGGCGACCGGTTCGGTGATGGACAGTTTTTCCAGCAACCTGACCCGTCCGCAGAACCTCTATATCAGCCAGTTCCTGCTAGGCTTCGGCGGTACATTCTTCCTGGGGCCGACCATGGTGCTGGGCACCAAAAACGTACTGACCAACCCGCGCAACCTGGTGAGCTTCTCGGTGATGTTCGGGATCTGCCAGAACCTTGGCGGCCTGATCGGCGCGGCGTTGCTGGGCACCTTCCAGATTGTGCGCGAGAAGTACCATTCGAGCATGATCGTCGAGCACCTGACCCTGATCGATCCGCTTGTGGCGGCGCGGGTGCAGAGTGGTGGGGCGGCCTATGGCAAGATCGTCGCTGACCCGGAACTGCGCAACCTCATGGGCATCCGCAGCCTGGCCACGGCGGCCACCCGTGAGGCGAACGTCATGGCTTACAACGATGTCTTCATGCTGATCGCGATTATCGCGATCCTGACCATGCTGTGGATCTTCACCCGCAGCCTGTGGCTGATGAGCACTACCAAGGCAACTCCTCCTGTTCAACCCAGCGGCGCGACTTCATGACTGAACCTTCAACCACCACCACGACTGCCATTGCCGCCACGCCGGAAGGCAGCACGCCACCGGGCGCGGTGCCCACCCAACTGCGGTCCTTGCGCGTGCGGATCATCTCGTCCCTGGGCTTTGCCGCCATCGCCATCATCGGTGTGCTGATCGTGTTGTACGCCTGGCAATTGCCGCCGTTCAGCAGCGCGGTGGAAACCACGGAAAACGCCCTGGTACGTGGGCAGGTGACGATTATCGGCCCGCAACTCAGTGGCTATGTGTTCGAAGTGCCGGTGCAGGACTTCCAGTACGTCAAGACCGGCGACCTGCTGGTGCGCCTGGATGACCGTATCTACAAGCAACGCCTCGACCAGGCCCTGGCACAACTGGCGGTGCAGAAGGCCTCGTTGGCCAACGTGGTGCAGCAACGCAACAGCGCCGAAGCGACCATCAAGCTGCGCCAGGCCGCGTTGGTCGACAGTCAGGCTCAGGCACGCAAGAGCACTGCGGATTTGCGCCGCAATGAAGAACTGATCAGCGATGGTTCGGTGTCCAAACGCGAACTGGACGTGACCCGTGCCGCCAACGCGCAGACCATCGCTGCCGTGGCCCAGGCCCAGGCCAGCCTGGAAATTGCGCGCCAGGATTTGCAGACGGTGATCGTCAACCGCGGCTCCCTGGAGGCAGCTGTCGCGAGCGCCGAGGCGGCGGTGGAACTGGCGCGCATCGACCTGTCCAATACCCGCATCACGGCGCCACGGGATGGTCAGCTGGGGCAGATTGGCGTGCGCCTGGGCGCTTATGTCAATTCCGGCGCGCAACTGATGGCGCTGGTGCCCAAGCAGTTGTGGGTGATTGCCAATATGAAAGAAACCCAGATGGACAATGTGCAGGTCGGCCAGCCGGTGACGTTCACCGTGGATGCGCTGAACCACCGCAAATTCCATGGCACGGTGCAGCATATTTCCCCGGCCACCGGTTCCGAGTTCAGCCTGTTGCAGGCGGACAACGCCACCGGCAACTTCGTCAAGATCGCCCAGCGGGTGCCCGTGCGCATCACCGTGGATCCGGATCAAGCCGAGAGTGAGCGCTTGCGGCCGGGGTTGTCGGTGGTGGTGAGTATCGACACGGCAGGGCGTCTCAAAAATTCACCGCCCTGACACTGGCACGCTTGGCGTGTATTTCAGGTTGAAATTGAGGTGGGTTGACTGGCCTTGCTCCAACAGCTTCAGGCCAGGCTTGCCCGCCAGGTGATGGGCATTCACCGGATGGCTCACCGGCTCGATGCAGAGAAACTCAAACCCCGGCGGGCAGTACAACAGGAAATAATCGGCGCCGCTGGCCTGGCATTCGAGACGGTAGCCAAGCTCCGGTTGTTCGATCAGGCAGTGCCCATCCCAGCCGCAAAAGCCGTTGTCCACCAGCCCCTCTGGCAATCCTTTGAGTTGCCGGAAATCCCAGGCTTCGGGAACCGGTGCCAACTCGGTGGGCAGCTTGGCTGCATCACTCATCCACACTTGCCCAGCCTTGGCCTGCAGCCGCGTACCCGGCCGGCGAGGTAAGTACGGATGCAAGCCCAGCCCATGCCACGCGGGTTGCTCGGCCAAGTGAGTTACACACAATTGAATATTCAACTCACCGTTGTTCAAGCGCAACCGCTGGCGGGCGTGATAGGCGAAGGGTGTGGCGCATTCCAATTCCAGCACCACTTCATGCGTGGTATGGCTCACCACCTGCCATGCCTGCTGCCAGGCCGAGCCGTGAATCGGTAAAGGATCAGTGAGGCTATTAGCTGCCAGTGCCAGCCAACCACCGGGGTTGTCGAACCCGCCTTGGGCGATTCGGTTGGACCAGGGTGCCAAGGGATAGCAACCCAGCTTGCCCGGCAGCCCGGTATTGATCGCCTGTGCATCGCTGTGCCGTAACAGCGGCTGCCCGGTGGCGCGCACCGTCCAGTTGACGAGGCTGCCGCCGATGGCGGGGGCGAGCACCAGATGGGTGAATTGATCCGAAAGCTCAATCACGATTGACCTGCCTGATGAAGTCAAAACAAACACTGAGGATGCAAGTGTGGGAGCTGGCTTGCCTGCGATAGCGACCTGTCAGTCAATGCATCCGTGACTGATACACCGCTATCGCAGGCAAGCCAGCTCCCACAGCTGCTCACTTTTGTTTCTGAAAGAAGGTTTACAGCACCAAATGGGGCAACCACAGCGACAACGCCGGGATGTAGGTCACCGCAATCAGCACCAAGAACAACACCGCATAAAACGGCAGCAGTGCCTTCACGGTTTTCTCGATACTGGTCTTGCCCACCGCCGCACCAACGAACAGCACCGCGCCCACCGGCGGGGTAATCAGGCCGATGCCCAGGTTCACCAGCATGATCATGCCAAAGTGCACCGGGTCGACGCCGATGCCCAGGATCACCGGCATCAGGATCGGCGTGAGGATCAGAATCAGCGGCGCCATGTCCATCACCGTGCCCAGCAACAACAGCATGACGTTGATGCACATCAGGATCACGTAGCGGTTGTCCGACAGGGTCAGGAACAGCGTGGTGATCTTCGCCGGGATCTGCATCAGGGTCATGATGTAGCCGAAGCTGGCGGCGAAAGCGATCAGGATCATCACGATGGAAATGGTGCGCACCGTGCGGTGCATCAGCTTGGGCAGCTCGCGCCATTTGTAGTCGCGGTAGATGAACATGGTCACGAAGAATGCCCACAACACCGCAATCGCCGCCGACTCGGTGGCGGTGAAGATGCCCGAGAGGATGCCGCCGAGGATGATCACCATGGCCATCAGGCCCCAGAGCGCATCGGCGGCGATCTTCAGCGCCTGCTTCAAGGGGATGACTTCGCCTTTGGGGTAGTCGCGCTTTTTCGCGAAGATCAGGCAGAGCACCATCAGGCACGCGCTCATCAACAAGCCTGGCACCACACCGGCCATGAACAGCGAGGCGATGGAGACGGTGCCGCCTGCCGCCAGGGAGTACAGCACCGAGTTATGGCTGGGCGGCGTCAGCAGCGCCTGCACCGAACCGCTGACGGTCACGGCGGTGGCGAATTCGCGCGGATAACCCCGCCGTTCCATTTCCGGGATCAGCACCGAGCCGACCGAGGCGGTATCGGCCACGGATGAGCCGGAAATCGCGCCAAAAAACGTCGAAGCCATGATGTTGACCAGAGACAACCCGCCACGCACAAAGCCCACCAGCACCCCGGCAAAGGCCACCAGGCGCCGCGACATGCCGCCCTCGGCCATGATCGCCCCGGCCAGCACGAAGAACGGAATCGCCATCAGCGAAAACTTGTTCACCCCACCGGCAATCTGAATCATCAGGGCCTGGAACGGGATGTCGATCCACCACGCGCCAATCAGCGCCGACAGCCCCAACGCGTAGGCCACCGGCATGCCGATCAGAATCAATACAACAAAGCTGCCCAACAGAATCAATGCGTCCATATCAGGCGGCCCCTTCGTTTTCTTCAACCAAGTCGAAGCGCACCACCTTGCGGTTGCTCTGGTCACCGAACAGCAGCTTTTCGACCACGAACACCAGGGTCAGCACGCCGCCAATCGGGATCGGCATATAGGTGATGCCTACGCGCAGGGTAGGGATGGCGCTCATGAATTGGTTCCAGGTGGACAGGCACAGCTTGGTGCCCCAAATCGTCATGAACACGCAGATGGTGCCCATCAGCAGTTGCGAGAGGATGCCGACGAGGCGGCGTTGGACAGGCGGCAAGCGGTCAGTGATCATCGCCACCGACATGTGCGCGCCGGCACGGTAACTGGCAGCGGCGCCGATAAAGGTGAACACCAGCATCAGCAGGATGGCGGTGGGCTCCGGCCAGCTGGAACCGGTACCGAGGGCGTAGCGGGTGAAGATACCCCAGGGAATGATCAAGGCCACCCCCAGGACCGAAAGGCCGGCGACCCAGATACAGGTCATGTAAAGGCGGTCATTGAAGCGCAGCAGTAAAGTCTTCATGGCGTTCACCGTGACCGGGCGCGTCGATGCCGACCGCGCCGGGCCTTATGCAGGGGCAGGGGAGGTTATTGAACCGCGTCGATGCGCTTGATCATGTCCGCATACGGCGCACCGTATTTGGCACGCACCGCCGCAGTGGCCTCATAGAAGGGCTTTTTGTCGACAGTGATGAACTCCACGCCGGCCTTCTTGAGTTTCTCTTCACTGCTGGCGGACTTGGCGTCCCAGAGCACGCGCTCATCAGCCTGGGCGGCCTTGGCGGCGGCCTTGACCATGTCCTGCTGGGCGGGGTCGAGCTTGTTCCAGGTGATTTTCGACATCACGATGGGTTCAGGCAGGATCAGGTGTTCGGTGAGGGTGTAGTACTTGGCGTTCTGAAAGTGGTTGTGTTCCAGCAAGGTCGGCGGATTGTTTTCCGCGCCGTCGATGACCCCGGTCTGCAGGGCGCTGAAGATCTCGCCGGTGTCCATGGCAATGCCGTTGGCGCCCATGGCGTTGAAGGCTTCGATGAAAATCGGGTTGCCTTGCACGCGGATCTTCATGCCCTTGAGGTCTTCGATCTTGCGCACCGGTTTCTTGGTATAGAGGTTGCGCGTGCCGCCATCCATCCAGGCCAGGGCCACCAGGCCGAACTCGGAGTTGGTGATCTTGGCGAGGATCTCGTCGCCAATCTCGCCATCGATGACCTTGCGCATATGCGCCTGGTCGCGGAACACGAACGGCAGGTTGAACACGTTCACGTCCGGCACCACCGGGCCGACGATGCCGAGGCTGACGCGGGTCATTTGCACGGCGCCGACCTGGGCCTGTTCGACCACTTCCTTCTCGGAGCCCAGCACACCGCCGGGGAAGTACTTGAAGGTCAGCTCGCCGTTGCTCGCCTTGGTCAGGGCCTTGCCCATGTTTTCTTCGGCGACCACGGTGGGGTAGCCAGCGGGGTGGATGTCGGCGAACTTGATTTCCAGCGCGTGGGCGGCGCTGCTGAGGGTGAAGATTGCAGCGGCGAGCAAGGTGCGTTTGAAGTCCATGGAAGTCACTCCTGTCTTGTTATTGTTGTATTCAAGGCACAGCGATTAAACGATGAAGCGGGGTTCGGGCAGCCCTTGGACGCCGGGGTTGAGGGCGAACACGCCACCAGACAGCGACTGCTCACTCGGGTCGTCACGGATGGAAGTGACGTACAAGGTGTCCAGGCGGCTGCCACCGAAGGCGCACATGGTGGGTTTTTTCACGGGCACGCTCAGGGAGCGGTCCAGGCGGCCGTCGGGGCTGAAACGGTGAATCAGTCCGGCGTCGTTGGCGCAGATCCAGTAGCCGCCCTCGGCGTCCACGGCTGCACCGTCGGGCCGCCCGGGGAAGTCGTTCATATCAACGAACAGGCGGCGATTGGACGGTGTGCCGGTCTCGATGTCGTAGTCGAACGCCCAGACCTTTTGCACCTTCGGGTGCGAATCGGAAGCGTACATCGTGCGGCCATCGGGGCTGAAGGCCAGGCCGTTGAGGGTGATGAACCCGTCCAGTTGCGCGTGGGGCGCAGCCCCGGACCCATAGCGATAAAGGACGCCTTCGGCGGCGTTCAAGCCCATGTCCAGCACCATGCTGCCGGCCCAGAAACGGCCCTGGCGATCGCAGCGGCCATCGTTCAAACGCATGTCCTTGCGCGAATGCTCGAGGCTGGCCAGCGGCACGGTGTCGAGGCTGCCGTCGTTGTGGGGTGTGAGTTGGAAGAAGCCGGTTTGCATGCCAGCGACCCAATTGCCTGCCTGGGTGCGCGCAATACAGGCGAGCATCTCTGGGGCTTTCCACGCTGCCAGATGGCCGGTGGCGGCGTTCCAGCGTTGCAAGCCACCGTTGGGGATATCCACCCAATACAGCGCGTTTTCTTCAGGCACCCACACCGGGCATTCGCCCACGGCATTGCGGGCATCGACAATCAATTCAGCAGGCATAGTCATTCCCTTGGGTTGCTGGGCACTCAGTCACTGAACGGCCCCGCCGCGCAGAACGCACCGCCCTGGTAGACCTTGGCCGGGTCATCGGCGGCCACGGGCGGCTGGGCTTCGACCTGGGCGCGGAACACCTCGGAGCTGTCCTTGGGGGCAAAGCCCAGATGCGCGGCGTAGCGGTTGTCCCACCAGGTATCGAGGTTGGCCGACATGCCGTACACCACGGTATGGCCGACGTTGGGCGTGTACAGCGCGCGTTCGAGCAGTTGGGTCAGGTCGTCGAAGCTGAGCCAGGTGTGCATCATCCTTCGGTTCTGCGGTTGCGGGAACGAGGAGCCGATACGGATGCTCACGGTCTCGATGCCATAACGGTCGAAGTAGAAACTGGCCATGTCTTCGCCGTAGGACTTGGACAGGCCGTAGTAACTGTCCGGGCGGCGCGGGGAATGGGCGTCAAGTTGCTCGCCCTGTTTGTAGAAACCGATCACGTGATTGGAACTGGCGAAGATCACCCGCTTGACCCCGTGGCGGCGGGCGGCTTCGTAGATATGGAACACGCCACTGATATTCGCGCCCAGTACTTCTTCGAACGAGCGCTCCACCGAAACGCCGCCAAAGTGCAGGATGGCGTCGACGCCCTCTACCAACTGATGCACGGCGTGTTTGTCGGCCAGGTCGCAGATGTGTACCTCTTCGCGAGCATCGGTGGCGGGGGCCATTTCAGCGATATCCGAAAGGCGCAGCACCTGGGCATAAGGACGCATGCGTTCACGCAGGACTTTGCCCAGGCCGCCGGCGGCACCAGTGAGCAACAGACGATTGAAGGGAGCGGGGGTGGTGGTGGTCATGGGCCTTCCAGATTTTTGTTGTAGGTTGTCGTATGACTATGGGGAAATAGTGTTAGGGATTCCTGGTGTTGTCAACGTCCTTCCAGGCACATGAGATCAAAGGTGGGAGCTGGCTTGCCTGCGATAGCGGTGAGTCTGAAAAGGATGTGGTAACTGACCCACCGCTATCGCAGGCAAGCCAGCTCCCACATGGATATGTCGCACCTTAGAGATCGGATTTGCCTTTGGAGCTACAACAACGAAATCGGATAGCTGATAAAAATCCGGTTCTCGTCGAACTCGTTATTGCTGAAATCCCGGCGCATGGTCGAGTTGCGCCACTTCACATTGAGGTTCTTCAGCGCACCGCTCTGCACCGTGTAGGCCAACTCCGACTCACGTCCCCACTCCTTGCCGTCGGTGATCGCTCCGGTGTGTACATTGCTGCCGCTGATATAGCGGTTCATCAGGGTGAGCCCTGGAACGCCGAGCACCACAAAGTTGAAGTCGTGGCGCACCTGCCAGGACTTTTCCTTGGCGTTGTCGTAGCTGGCGTTGTAGCTGTCGTTGGCCAGGGTGCCGCCACTGGTGCCGTTGATGCGCATCCAGGCGCTGTCGCCGCTGAGTTTTTGCAGGCCAACGTAGAAGGTGTGGCCGTTGTATTTGGCCGAGAGCAGAGCGAACAGGGTCTTGTTATCGAGGTCGCCGGCCAGGGCGCTGCCGTCTTCCTTGCCGTTGAAGAACCCGAGGTTGGCGCCCAGAGTCCAGTCGCCCAGCGGCTGGCTGTGGGTGAGGTTGAGGTACTGCTGTTGGTAGATATCAGTCAGTTCGGCGTACCACAGGCCGACCTGGGTACGTTTGTCGTTGAAGGTGTATTCGCCGCCGCCGAAGTTGAAACGGTCCGAAGTGAACGCGGCTTTGCCGTTCATGAACATGTCTTCCATGCTCGCGTCGTTGCGTGGGCTGTTGCCGCGAAACTGGCCACCGTAGAGCGTCAGGCCGGCGATTTCATTGGAGGTGACCTGGCCGCCACGAAAGGTCTGGGGCAGGGAGCGGCCATCATCGGAACGCAGGATCGGCAGCACCGGCATCCATTCGCCAACCTTCAACTCGGTCTTCGACAGCCTGGTTTTCAGCGCGACACCCAGACGCCCGAAATTGTCGGCGGGGCGGCCATCGTCATGCACCGGCAACAGTTGGGTGCCGGCGGTGCCTTTGCCGCCATCAAGCTTTTGCGAATACAGGCCCAGCACGTCAATCCCGAAACCGACCGTGCCCTGGGTAAAGCCGGACTTTGCATCAAGGATAAAATTCTGCGTCCACTCTTCGGCCTTGCCCTGGGGGTTGGTCGGGTTGGTGAAGTTGCGATTGAAGTAGGCATTACGCAGGTTGAGCGTGGCCTTGGCGTCGTCGATAAAACCTTCGGCGTTGACGCCCAGCGGCAGGGTGACGGCCAGGCTGCCGAGACCGAGAAGGCCCAGGCGCGTGCAAGAATGACGGGCGGATTGACTCACAGTGAGGCTCCCTTTGTTTTGTTGTTTTTATTATTTGTTATACGTTGTCGTACAACATTGAGCGCGATATTTGCGGGGTTTTGAGGGCGTGTCAAGCAGAAGTTATACGATGACTTGGGTGAAACGATTCAACTGATGGGGCACGGTCAGTGTGGGAGCTGGCTTGCCTGCGATGGCGGCGAATCAGACAGTATGCAGTCACTGATCCACCGCCATCGCAGGCAAGCCAGCTCCCACATTGATTGCATTGCACAAGACTTTTCAGCCAGCCATGACCATCGGCGGCAGGGTGCCAAGCAGGGAAACTGCCGCCACGGCTGCAAGGCCCAGCAGCCACTCCATCATCACACTGGCTCTCAAACTGCCCAGGCGCTGTTCGCAGCGCTTGATACGCAACCGGTTCAACAGCGCCAACCCGAGCATGCCCAGCACCAGCCCCACCTTGATCAGCAAAATCAAGGCAAACCCTTGGAACAGCGGCGTGGGCCACAGTTGCCCAGTGAGCACCCGCACATTGATCAAGCCAGTCACCAACAGGCCGGCGACCAGGCCATATCCCACACCACTGAAGCGGCGCAAAATCGGCTTTAGGCGATGGTCTTGCGCATGCCTGAGGATCAGCACTAACACCAGCAACCCCCCGAGCCAGGCCCCCACGCACAGCAGGTGCACCACCTGGTTAAGGATCAGCAACCGCCCACTCAGCCCGTCGAGCATGGCGCCGTGGCCTACGGGGGCCAGGGTCGCCAGCAGCAGGGCGAGCAGCGGCAAGCGCAAGGCCGGCCAGGGCTTGATCAGCACGATCACCAGCAGCAGGTTAAACAGCAGATGCCAGGTCCATACCTGGCCAAAAAAGGTTTTGCCCAGCACCAACTGCACCGTGGCCGGTTGCAGCGCCGAGTCCCAGCTGCCGGCCATGCTGGCGGTGATCAACAGCAACCACACAACCCCGGTGAACAGCCCCAAGCCGGCCAGGCCACGGGTGATGCGCAGCAATTGCCGGTCCAGTGTCGGCTGCACGACGTGAGCGCCGAGCAGCCAGGGCCTGAACACCCAGGCCCCGAACATCAGCAACACGACGCAAAAGTGCAGGAAGCGGCACAGCACCAGCAGGGTTGCCATGGGTTATTGGCCGACCTTGAAGCTGTAAGTGCCTTCGCTTTTGTGAGTGTCGACGGACACCGCATGCCATTCGACCTTATACGTGCCACTTGCCAGCGGAGCGGCAGGCGTGACCACCAGGGTTTTCTTGTCGGCGTCCGGGGTTTCCAGGCCCTTGATGGCAATTTCGGTGCCGTCCTTGCTCAGGGAGACCTTGGTAAAGGTGGCTTCGACGCCTTCGCTGAAGGTCAGGCGCAGGTCTGTGGGGGCGGCGACGCGGCTGTCAGCCGCAGGCTGCGCGCTCTTGAGGTGGGCGTGGGCAAACGCGGCACAAGCGCCCAGCAGGGCAGTGAACAGGACAGCAGCGGTCAGGGACTTCTTGAGCAACATTGTTCAACACCGATCAGAGGATAGGAGCCGGCAGTGTACGAAGTTTCGGCTTGGCCTGTCGCCCCGATCTAGAGCCGGTGGTAGTCTTTAGGCCGTGTTGTTGTCAGGGAGCCCTTATGGGCAATCACAAGATCGGAATTCGTCGGGTCAACGTCGAGAAAATCCTGCTGGCGGCGGAGAAGGTCTTCGCCAACAAAGGCTATGGCAGCACCGCCATGGCCGACATCGCCGAAGAAGCGCAACTGCCGCGCTCCAACCTGCATTACTACTTCACCACCAAGAGCGAGCTGTACAGCGCGGTGCTGTTCGACCTGCTGGAATTGTGGAAGCAGGACGCCCTGAGCTTTGAAACCTTTGACGACCCCCGTGTGGTGCTCAGCAGCTACATCCGCGCCAAGATGCAGCGCTCGCGCACGCGTCCGTATGGTTCCAAGGTCTGGGCCAATGAAATCATCCACGGCGCGCCCACACTCGGCGAGGCCCTGGATGAAAGCCTGTACGACTGGGCCAAGATGAAGGAAGCGAAGATTCGCCAATGGGTGCAAGACAAACGCATCCTGCCGGTGGAGCCCTCGAGCCTGCTGTACATGATCTGGGCCTCGACCCAGCACTATGCCGACTTCGACCACCAAGTGAAGATTTTGAATGATCACCAGCCGTTGTCGGACAGGCAGTTCGAGAAGGCGATACAGACGGTGACCGGTGTGATTTTGCGCGGGATTGGCTTGGAACCCTGAGCTGATCGTTCCCACGCTCCGCGTGGGAATGCCGCCCTGGACGCTCTGCGTCCGCTCTTGCCAGGGTGACGCGGAGCGTCACAGGATGCGTTCCCACGTGGAGCGTGGGAACGAGGGGCAAGGGTTACACCGCTTCGCGGTAAGGATTGCGCGGGTCCTGCGTCCAGTTCAAAAACGGCTTGCCGTTATCGATCGGCACCATCTCGATGCAGCCGGCCACCGGGCAGGTGATCTGGCACAGGTTGCAGCCGACGCACTCATCGTCGATCACCTCATACAGATGCGTGCCATCAGCCTGCTTCAAGCTGGCAATGGCCTGGTGCGAGGTGTCCTCGCAGGCAATATGGCAACGCCCACAGCCAATGCACTCCGCTTGATCAATCTTGGCGATGACCTGGTAGTTGATGTCCAGGTACTTCCAGTCTGTGGTATTGCCCACCGCCCGCCCGGAAAACGCCTGCAGGTTGGCATGGCCCTGGCTGTCCATCCAGCGCGACAAGCCGTCCTTCATCTCTTCAACGATGCGAAACCCATGCAGCATCGCCGCCGTGCACACCTGCACCGCGCCGCAGCCCAGGGCGACGAATTCCGCGGCGTCGCGCCAGGTACCGATGCCGCCGATGCCGCAGATCGGCAGGCCGTTGGTCTGTGGGTCACGGGCGATTTCGGCGACCATGTTCAACGCAATCGGCTTGACCGCCGAGCCGCAGTAACCGCCATGGGTACTCTGGGTGCCGACCACCGGCAGCGCGACCATGCGTTCCAGGTCCACGCTGGTGATGGAGTTGATGGTGTTGATCAGCGACACCGCATCGGCGCCACCGCGATAGGCCGCTCGCGCCGCCACGCGGATGTCGGTGATGTTCGGCGTGAGTTTGACGATCACCGGCAGCGAGCAATAGGTCTTGCACCAGCGCGTCACTTGCTCCACGTACTCCGGCACCTGGCCGACGGCGGCGCCCATGCCCCGTTCGGGCATGCCGTGAGGGCAGCCGAAGTTCAGCTCGATGCCGTCGCAGCCGGTCGCCTCCACCAAGGGCAGGATGTTTTTCCAGGACGCTTCGACACAAGGCACCATCAGCGAGACGATCAGCGCGCGGTCCGGCCAGTCCTTTTTCACCTGGGTGATTTCCCGCAAGTTGATCTCCAGGGAGCGGTCGGTGATCAGTTCGATATTGTTGATGCCCAGCACTTCGCGGTTGGCGCCATAGTGCGCGGAGTAACGCGACGACACGTTCACCGCCGCCGGATCTTCCCCCAGGGTTTTCCACACGACGCCACCCCAGCCGGCCTCGAAGGCGCGCACTACGTTGTAGGCTTTGTCGGTGGGCGGCGCGGAGGCCAGCCAGAACGGATTGGGCGCTTTGATACCGGCGAATACAATCGAGAGATCGGCCATTACGCAGCCTCCACAGTCAGCATGAGTTGGGCATGCATGGCTTCGGCGGCCCGCTTGCCATGTTGTACCGCCTGAACGGTTAGGTCCTGGCCGAGGCTGACGCAGTCGCCGCCGGCATACACCCCTGGGATGCTGGTGCGCAGTTGCTCATCGACGAAGATGCGCTCGCCGACGCGATGCAGTTGCTGGGCCAGCGGATCGTGCAGGGCGTCGTTGTCGAAGCCTTGCCCGATCGCCTTGAAGATCGCATCGGCGGCCAGTTCGAAGGTTTCCCCGGTAGGCAGCAGGCGACCGTTCTCCAGGCGGGTGCGGGCAAAGCGCATGCCGCGTACGCGGCCTTGGTCGTCGAGTAACACCTCGTCGGGTTGGGCCCAGGTCAACAGCCGGACTTGATTGGCCTTGGCGATGTCCTGTTCGTGGTGGGTTGCGCCCATGTCGGCCAGGCCACGGCGGTATACCAGGTTGACATCGCGGGCACCGAGGCGGGCCATCTGCACGGCCATGTCGATGGCGGTGTTGCCGGCGCCGAGCACGATGCAGCGGTCGGCCAGGGGCAGTTGGGTGAGGTCGTCGGCCTGGCGCAGTTCGCGGATATAGTCGGTGGCGGCGAGCAGGCCGGGGGCGTCCTCAAAGGGCAGGCCCAGCTGTTTGCTGGCAGCGAGCCCCAGGCCGAGGAACACCGAATCGAACTGCTGGTGCAGTTCGCTCAAGGTCAGGTTATCACCCAGGCGCTGGCCGTGGCGAACCTCGATGCCGCCAATCTGCAGGAGGAAATCCAGTTCCTTCTGGGCGAAGTCGTCCACCAGTTTGTATTTGGCGATTCCGTATTCATTCAGGCCGCCGGCTTTTTCCCGCGCCTCGAATATCACCACGTCATGACCGTGCAAGGCGGCGCGGTGAGCGCAGGCCAAACCGGCAGGCCCGGCGCCGACCACGGCGATACGCTTGCCGGTGGACGCGGCGCGTTGGAACGGGTGTTCGCTGAAGTGCGCGTTGTCGATGGCGTAGCGTTGCAGCAGGCCGATCAGCACGGGGGCGCATTCTTCGGCGTTATTGCGTACGCACGCTTGCTGGCAAAGGATTTCCGTCGGGCACACCCGTGCGCAACTGCCACCGAGGATGTTGGCCGAGAGGATTTTTTGCGCGGCCCCCTGCACGTTTTCGGTGTGGATATTGCGGATGAACGAGGGGATATCGATCTCGCTGGGGCACGCATTCACACAAGGCGCGTCGTAGCAGTACAGGCAGCGCGAGGCTTCCAGTTGGGCCTGGCGTGCGTTGAGGGGCGGTGCCAGGTCGGTGAACTGGCTGGCGAGGGTGGCCCCGTCTTCGCGGGGGTGGGGGAGGTGGGTCAGGGTCTGGATCACGGTGTTGGCCTCACGGTTATTGAGGTGCTGCCTCTGATGGGCGATCGTTCCCACGCTCTGCGTGGGAATGCCTCACTGGACGCTCCGCGTCCGCTTTTTTTGGACTCAGCGGTTCACGGCCACTGGCTTGCAAAGCGCTGCCCGCTTGCTCAACTGCTCGAACACCGACGGATACGCCGGCCGCTCCACATACCGTCCGGCCCCTCGCTCGGCGCGCAGGTCACCATCGGCCCACACCAGCTTGCCCTGGCTGATGGTGTGGCTGGGCACGCCGCGCACGGTCTTGCCTTCGAAGATGTTGAAGTCCACCTGCTGATGGTGGGTCTTGGCGGAAATGGTCCGCGTGCCCTCGGGGTCCCATAGCACCAGGTCGGCATCGGCGCCCACGCGTATCGCGCCTTTACGGGGGTAGAGGTTGAAAATCTTCGCGGTGTTGGTGGAGGTCAGCGCGACAAATTCTTGCATCGATAAACGCCCGGTATTGACCCCTTCGTGCCACAGCAGCGCCATGCGGTCTTCAATGCCGGCGGTGCCGTTGGGGATCTTGCTGAAGTCGTCACGCCCGGCGGCTTTTTGCTCGGCGCAGAAACAGCAGTGGTCGGTGGCGGTGGTGTGCAGGTTGCCCGCTTGCAGGCCGTGCCACAGCGCGTCTTGATGCCCGCGTGGGCGGAATGGTGGGCTCATTACATAGCCGGCGGCGGTCTGCCAGTCGGGGTGCTGGTACACACTGTCATCGAGCAACAGGTGGCCGGCGAGCACTTCACCGTACACCGCCTGGCCTTTGCCTCGGGCATAGGTGATTTCATCCAGGGCTTCTTTCGTCGACACATGCACCAGGTACAGCGGCGTGCCGATGGTCTCGGCAATCCGGATGGCACGGCTGGCCGCTTCGCCTTCCACCTGGGACGGGCGCGACAGCGGATGGGCTTCCGGCCCGGTGATGCCCTGGGCCATCAGTTTGCGTTGCAGGTGATACACCAGCTCGCCATTTTCGGCATGCACGGTGGGCACGGCGCCGAGTTCCAGGCAGCGTTCGAAACTGGCGACCAAGGTGTCATCGGCCGCCATGATCGCGTTCTTGTAGGCCATGAAATGCTTGAAGCTGTTGATGCCGTGATGGCTGACCAACTCGGCCATTTCCTCACGTACCTGCTCACTCCACCAGGTGATCGCTACGTGAAACCCGTAGTCGGCGGCGGACTTTTCGGCCCAGCCGCGCCACTGGTGGAAAGCTTCCATCAGCGATTGCTGCGGGTTGGGAATCACGAAGTCGATGATCGACGTGGTACCACCGGCCAAGCCTGCCGCCGTACCACTGAAAAAGTCTTCACTGGCCACCGTGCCCATGAAGGGCAGTTGCATATGGGTATGGGGGTCGATGCCGCCCGGCATCAAGTATTGGCCGCTGCCATCGAGTATTTCAGTGCCTGCGGGAATATCCAGATTCGTGCCAATGGCGCGAATTAGACCCTCCGCACATAACACATCGGCGCGGTAACTTTCATCATGGGTAATAACGGTAGCGCCACGGATCAACAGCGACATGTCGAGTTCCTCACAGGCTTGACCGGCTTGTGCCAGTTCTAAGTGTTGTAATACTGCGCACCGAGGGTCGGTTAATTCCTGTCATCGGTGACAGGAATAGAAACTAGCCCGAGTTTTTCGAATGAGCAAGCAGATTTTTCGCAAACTTTTGTGTGTTTCATCTTGTTGATATTTATAAGAAAAATCATATTTTCACCAAAATGAAGCATGCCCACCCTGTTTTGACGCACTTGACAGGTTCTTGATCTGATCAATATTTCTTATTGCAAATCAGGCGCTTGAGATATGCCGCTTGACGCCGTCGAGAAATAAAAATAATTGTGATGCACCAGATTGAGACCTGAAGGTTCTGGCAACTTGCGTATTGTTTAGCCTGACGCATGCGGCAAGTACCGCAGGTTCAATTGGAAAGCTGATAAACATCAGCACGTTATATAAGCGGTGCGGGTTCAGAGGCGGTTGTCGGCACGGTTATTGAGTGCACGGGCAGTTGGCCGGAACCCTGGATGTCATGTTGTCGATGCGGTACTCCGGCCACCTGAACCTGGCGTGCAGGTGAGCAACAATAATTTAAAAAAAACCGTGGAGCGGCCATGCAACAGAACAGATCGCAAGTCATCGAGCGCAACGGCCTGTACGAACTCGACGCCGGCCCCGACGTCCTCGACAGCCCTCGCTACAACCACGACATGGCACCCACCAAAGTGCACGAGCGCACCTGGAACAAATGGCACATCACGGCGCTATGGGTCGGCATGTCGATCTGCGTGCCCACCTACACCCTGGGCGGGGTGCTCACGGCGTATTTCGGGCTGTCGGTGGGGGAGGCGCTGGTAGCGATCCTGCTGGCCAATATCGTGGTGTTGATCCCGCTGACCCTCAACGCGTTTCCCGGCACCAAGTACGGCATTCCGTTTCCGGTGCTGTTGCGTTCGTCCTTTGGCATCCTCGGCTCCAACGTACCGTGCCTGATCCGCGCGCTGGTGGCCTGCGGCTGGTTTGGTATCCAGACGATGTTCGGCGGGCTGGCGATCCACCTGTTCCTGGGCTCGATTTTCGACGGCTGGAAAGCCCTCGGCGGTACCGGAGAGGTGATCGGTTTCATGCTGTTCTGGTGCTTGAATCTGTGGGTGGTGCTGCGTGGCGCCGAGTCGATCAAGCGCCTGGAAACCTTGTCGGCGCCGTTGTTGGTGGCGGTGGGGGTTGGGCTGCTGGTATGGGCGATGCCCAACGTGTCCCTCAGCGAGTTGATGGCGATCCCACCCAAGCGCCCCGAAGGCGCCAGCCTCACCGGTTACTTCATGGCGGGGCTCACGGCGATGGTGGGTTTCTGGGCCACATTGTCATTGAACATTCCGGATTTCAGCCGCTACGCCAAGAGCCAGAAAGACCAGATTCTGGGGCAGATTTTCGGCTTGCCGCTGACCATGTTCCTGTTCGCTGCCCTCGGCGTGGTGATGACCGCCGCCTCGGTGAAACTGGTGGGGGTGAGCGTCTCCGACCCGGTAAGTCTGATCGGGCATATCCAGAGCCCGGTGTGGGTGGCCATCGCCATGGCGCTGATCATCGTCGCAACCTTGTCCACCAACACCGCGGCGAACATCGTCTCGCCCACCAACGACTTCCAGAACATTGCGCCCAAGCTGATCAACCGCACCACGGCGGTGATCCTCACCGGCCTGGTAGGGCTGGCGCTGATGGCCCATGAATTGCTGAAAAAACTCGGGCTGATCGTCTCGGACGTGAGTCTTGAAACCGTGTATTCCAATTGGCTGCTGGGTTATTCGAGCCTGCTGGGGCCGATTGCCGGGATCATGGTGGTGGACTATTTCATCAGCCGCAGACAACAGTTGGACCTGGCCGGCCTGTACCGCGACGACGTGTACCCGGCCTGGAACTGGAGCGGCTTTATCGCCTTTGGCGTACCGGTGGTGCTGACGCTGCTGTCGCTGGGCAGCGATGCGTTCAGCTGGTTCTACAGCTACGGCTGGTTCACCGGCTCGGCGTTGGGCGGGGTGTTGTATTACGGCTTGAACGCCAAGCGCGGGGCGAGCCCGATCACCGCCAAGGCGCCGTTGTAAACCACGGTCGAGGTGGGAGCTGGCTTGCCTGCGATAGCGGACTATCAGTTAAAGCCGTGTCGCCTGACACACCGCCATCGCAGGCAAGCCAGCTCCCACAGTTCACCGCGTCAATTCATAAGAACCTGTAGCCTGAGGAGACCCCCCCATGAACGCTGCCCTCGACGTTCTGCAATCGCCCCATCAGCACATCAATCGCGACCGTCTGTGGCAGTCGCTGATGGACCTGGCCAAACTCGGCGCCACGCCCAAGGGCGGTGTGTGTCGCCTGGCCCTCACCGACCTCGACCGCAAGGCTCGCGACCTCTTCGTGCAGTGGTGTGAAGCGGCGGGTTGCACCGTGACCATCGACGGCATCGGCAATATCTTTGCGCGCCGCCCCGGTCGCAATCCCGACCTGCCACCGGTGATGACCGGCAGCCATATCGACACCCAGCCCACCGGCGGCAAGTTCGACGGTTGCTTCGGCGTGCTGGCCGGTGTGGAAGTGCTGCGCACCCTCAACGACCTCCAGGTGGAAACCGAGGCACCGCTGGAAGTGGTGGTGTGGACCAACGAAGAAGGCTCGCGCTTCCCGCCGTGCATGATGGGCTCAGGGGTGTTTGCCGAGAAGTTCAGCCTGGCCGATACCCTGGCCAAGGTCGATGCGGACGGCGTCAGCGTGGAGGAGGCGTTGAACGCGATTGGCTATGCGGGAACGCGGCCGGTCAGCGGGCATAAGGTCGGCGCGTATTTCGAAGCCCATATCGAACAAGGGCCGATTCTGGAGGATGAACACAAAACCATCGGCGTGGTGCTCGGCGCCCTCGGGCAAAAGTGGTTCGACCTGAAGCTGCGCGGTGTTGAGGCCCATGCCGGCCCTACACCCATGCACTTGCGCAAGGACGCCCTGGTCGGCGCGGCAGCGGTGGTGGCCGCCGTGAACGCGGCGGCGTTGGCGCATCAGCCCCATGCATGCGGCACGGTGGGGTGCCTGCAAGCGTATCCGGGATCGCGCAACGTGATTCCCGGTGAAGTGCGCATGACTCTGGATTTTCGTCATCTTGAACCGGCGCGGCTGGATTCGATGATTGCCCAGGTGCGTCAGGTGATCGAAGACACCTGCGCCAAACATGGCTTGAGTTTCGACATGCAGCCTACGGCGGACTTCCCGCCGCTGTACTTCGACAAAAGCTGCGTGGAGGCGGTGCGCAATGCCGCCAATGGCTTGGGCTTGTCGAACCTGGACATCGTCAGCGGGGCAGGGCACGACGCGATCTTCGTCGCTGAGCTTGGCCCGGCGGGGATGATCTTTGTGCCGTGTGAAGGCGGCATCAGCCATAACGAAATCGAAAATGCCGCGCCGGATGATCTGGCGGCGGGGTGTGCGGTGTTGTTGCGGGCGATGGTGGCCGCTTCAGCGGCCATCGCCAGCGGCCAGCTCGCGGCCTGATCGTTCCCACGCTCCGCGTGGGAATGCACCCTGTGACGCTCCGCGTCACGATTTTAGAGGCAGACGCAGAGCGTCCTGAGCGGCGTTCCCACGCAGAGCGTGGGAACGATCATTAACCCGGCTGCCAGCCGCCGCCCAGTGCGGTCAACAACCCTACGCTCGCCTGCAACTGCCGGGTCTGCACCGCCTGCAACGTTCTCTGTGCCTGCAACGCGGCGGTTTGGGCGGTGACCACATCCAGATAGCTCACTGCCCCGGCCTGATAGCTGTTCATCGCCAAGGCCTGGGTATGTTGCGCCGCCTCTGCCGCCGCTTGCTCGTCCTCGGCTTGCTGCTGCAGATCCCGCAGTTGCGCGAGGTTATCTTCCACCTCGCGCACGGCTTTCAATACGTGGCTACGGTACTGTGCTGCGGCCTCCTCGAACTCGGCCTTGGCCTGGCGCTCGTTGGCGCTCAAGCGCCCGCCGTCGAAGATCGGCAGGTTCATCAGCGGCCCCAGTGCCCAATACCGGTTGCCGGCGGACAGCAGGTTGCCAACACCTTGGGTCTGCCCGCCCAGCACACCGGTCAAACTGAAATCCGGAAACCACGCTGCCTTGGCCACGCCGATCGTTGCGTTGGCCGCAAACACGCGACGTTCAGCTGCGGCAATGTCCGGACGACGCTGCAGCAGGTGGCTGGGCAACTGCGCCGGAATGCCTGGCAACGCCATTAACTGCGAGCTGGGCGGCAGTGAAAACTCACTGGCCGTCACGCCCACCAATTCGCCGATGGCATGTTCGGCGAGGTTGCGCTGGCCACGCACTTCGTCCAGCTGCGCCTTGGCTTCGGCCAGTTGGTTCTGCGCGCGGGTCAGGTCCAATTCCGAGGCAATCTGGCCTTCATAACGGCTGCGGGTCAGTTGCAGCGCCTGGCTGAAGTCTTGCAACGAAGTGCTCAGGATTCGGCGCTGCGCATCCAGCCCATTGAGCTGCACATACAGGCTCGCCAACTGCTGTTGGAGGCTCAAGCGCACCACCGCCAAATCATCAAAGGACGCTTGTGCCTGGGCATCGCCCGCGGCGACCTGGTTGCGGATTCTGCCCCACAGGTCGAGGTCGTATCCCAGGGAGAACCCAGCGGTATTGCTGTTGTACACCGACGGCTGTGTAGTACCGCGTAACGGTCGTGAATCCGATTGACGCTGGCGCAGCGGTTGCACGCTGGCGGTGATTTGCGGGAAAAGGCCCGCGTGCAGTTGACTGGCATAGGCCTGGGACGCATCGAAGTGCGCCAGCGCCGCGGCCAGGTCCGGGTTGGCCTTGAGCAGTTGCTGCTGCAGCGCGTTCAGGCGCGAATCGTTGTAGAGCTGCCACCACTGGGGCGCCAGTTGGTCTGACGGTTGCGCGCTGTGCCAGGGGCCATCGCTGGTTTGTTCGCGGTAGTGGGCGGGCAGGTCAATCGACGGCACCGTATAGGTGGGCGCCATCGAGCAACCCTGCAACGCCAGCACCATCAGTGCCGCCAGCGACTTAAGCCTTGGGCGCATGCGCACCTCCCGAGGCGGCGGCCAGTTGCACTGGGTCGCCTTCGCGCAGGGCGTCGGGCGGGTTGTCGATGATGCGGTCAGCAGGCTTCAGGCCTTGGTCGATCACCAGGCGCTCGCCGAGGTCCAGGCCAATATGAATGTTTTGCAGGTGCACATGATTGCGCCCGTCCAGCACCGCAACTTGGGTGCCCTGGGCGCGGAAGATCAAGGCGCTGGCCGGGATGCTTACGCCATGGGTGTCAGCCGGAATCGGTAGGGTGACTTCGGCGTAGTCGCCCGGCAGCAGTTCGCCGTTGGGGTTGTCGGCGACGAACTGGGCCAGCAGGGTGCCGGAGCGGCGGTCGATGGCGGTGGAGTCACCGATCAGGCGTGCCTTGAAATGCTCGCTGGGGTGCTCGGGGACGGTCAGTTCGACCTCAAGGCCCGCATGAATGACCGCTGCATAGTTCTGCGGCACCGGCACGTACAAGCGCAATTGGTGGGTGTCGGCAATGTTGAACAGTTCTGGATCGCTGGCGTTATCGGCTTTGATCAACTGGCCGATGTCCGTGTTGCGGGCGGTGATGGTGCCGGCGAACGGCGCGCGCAGGGTCTTGTAGCTTTCCAGGGCGCACAGTCGCGCATAGTCTGCTGCAGCGGCTTCGGTGTTGGCCTTGGCGGCTGCGGCGTTGGAGGTTTTCTCATCGGCGTCCTGGCGCGATACCGAATGGCTGGCCAGCAGGTTTTGCCAGCGGGTCGCCGTGGTGGCTGCCAGGCGTGCATTGGCTTGTTGCTGGATCAGGCGCGCATGGGCCTGGGCCAGTTGTTGGTCAAGGTCGGGGCTGTCGATTTCGGCGAGGATTTGCCCGGTCTTGACCTGGGTCCCGATGTCGACTTTCCAGTCCTTCAAGTAGCCGCTCACCCGCGCATGGATAGCCGCCTTGCTCCACGCCTCCAGGTGGGCGGGCAGGCGCAGGGTGTCACCGCCGGCGTTTGGCTTGGGTTGGAACACCATCACCTGGGGGACGGCGGCGGCTTCGGTCCAGGCAGTGACCGATTGCTCGTGCAGCGTACGCGCGTGCAGGCCGCTGGCGACCAGCAAGGCAGCCAACGTCAGGCCACCGACACCCAGGAGCATCAGGCGCTTGCGCGAGGGTTTTTGATCAGGCGACATGGGGCGTTTCTCCAGCAGTTGCGCGAGTAGGATGACGACCGTGGACCAGGCTGAAGACCACGGGAACAAACAACAAAGTGGCGATGGTGGCGAAGACCAGGCCACCGATGACCGCCCGGCCGAGCGGGGCGTTCTGCTCCTCGGAAATCGCCAGGGGCAACATGCCAATGATCATTGCCAGGGCGGTCATGCACACCGGGCGAAAGCGTGTGTAGCCGGCTTCCAGCGCGGCTTTCAACGCATCGCCGTGTTCGGCCAGGCGCTCACGGCAGAAGCTCACCACCAGGATCGAGTTGGCGGTGGCCACGCCCATGCACAAGATGGCACCGGTGAGTGCTGGCACCGACAACGAGGTGCCACTGAGGAACAGCATCCACACGATGCCCGCCAATGCTGCCGGCAACGCCGTGATGATCACAAAGGGGTCGGCCCACGACTGGAAGTTGACCACGATCAGCAAGTAGATCAGCACCACCGCGCCGAGCAGTCCGAAGCTCAAACCACTGAACGCCTCATGCAGCGCATCGATCTGCCCGTGCAGGCTGATGGTCGCGCCTTTGGGGCGCATGGACGCCGTGTCATCCAGCACCTTTTGCACATCGCGGGCCACACCGCCGAGGTCGCGACCTTGCACGTTGGCGTACAGGTCCAGGGTCGGTTCGATGTTGTAGTGGGTCACCACGGCCGGGCTTTGTACCCGGGAAATAGTCGCCACGCCGCCGAGAATTTGCGCCTGCCCATCGGCACCGGTCACCGGCAGCGCTTCCAGGGACGGCAGGCTGTCGAGACGGTATTGCGGGGTAGCGGCGACGATGGAGTAAGACACGCCATTGGCCGGGTTGAGCCAGAAGGTC
This sequence comes from Pseudomonas sp. KT_2_4, assembly GCF_041410225.1. Lineage (NCBI taxonomy): Bacteria > Pseudomonadati > Pseudomonadota > Gammaproteobacteria > Pseudomonadales > Pseudomonadaceae > Pseudomonas > Pseudomonas sp. KT_2_4. The sequence goes on along the minus strand of NZ_CP166962.1, from coordinate 1,533,790 downwards.
GGCGCGGTTTGCGAGCTGCCGGCGAGGGAGGCGACCATGCTGTTGGTAACATCACGCTCGGTAATGCCCAGGCCGTTAGCGCGCATGCGGTCCACGTTTACTTGCAGCGAGGGGTAGCCGGTGGACTGCTGGATGCGCAGGTCGGCAATCCCCGGTACATGCTGCAAGCGCCGTTCAAGCTCGACGGCATAAGCGCGGTTTTCTGCGTCATTGCGCCCGGAGATTTTGACGTCCAGCGGGGCGGGGGCGCCGAAGTTGAGGATCTGGCTGCTGATGTCGGCGGGCAGGAACGCAAAGTGGCTGCCGGGGAAACTTTGCGGCAGGGCTTCGCGCAGTTTTTTCACATAGTCGGCGGTGGGCGCGTGGTGCGTTTTCAAGCTGACTTGAATATCGCCATCCTGCGGGCCGATGGTGCCGCTGCTGCTGTAGGCCATGTCGATGCCGCTGAGCGGAATGCCAATATTATCGACGATGGTGTCCAGCTCTTCGGCGGGGATGACCTCGCGGATCCGCGCTTCGATGCGGTCGAACGCCGCGGCGCTTTCCTCGATGCGCGTGCCCAGTGGCAAGCGCACATGCAGGGCCAAGGCACCCGCATCGGTGGCCGGGAAAAAGTCCTGGCCCAGGCTCGGCAACAACAGGAACGACGCGAGTACGCAGGCCAGGAACCCGACAATGAAGCGCTTGCGTGCGCCCAGTGCCAGCGTCAGCAGGCCATGGTAGGTGTCGCGGACATTGGAAAAGTGCCGCTCGAATCCCTGTTGAAAATTCAGCACCGATTGCAGCAACGCATTGCGTGGTTTCGGGTGTTGTTCACCCTCGTGGTGATTGATGAATGCATCTTCCGGATGATGCCCCGCGCCTGGCTCCGGCCTATGCGGTTTGAGCAAAAACATCGCCAGTGTCGGCACCAGGGTGCGCGAGAGAATGAACGAACTGGCCATGGCAAAGATCACCGCCAGCGCCATTGGCCGGAACAGGTAACCGGCGATGCCTTGCAGCAAAAACATCGGCACGAACACGATGCAGATGCACAACAGCGAGACGAACGCCGGGCCGACGATTTGCGCGGCGCCGTCGAGAATCGCGGCCTTCACCGCCTTGCCTTGCTCCAGGTGCCAGTTGATGTTTTCGATGGTCACCGTGGCGTCGTCCACCAGGATGCCCACCGCCAACGCCAGCCCGCCCAACGTCATGACGTTGAGGGTTTGCCCACTGACAGCCAATAGCGCGATGGCCGAGAGCACCGCCAGGGGAATCGACGCGGCGATGATCAAGGTCGAGCGCCAACTGCCGAGAAACAGCAGGATCATCGCACTGGTGAGCAGTGCAGCAATGATGCCTTCCTGGGCCACGCTGCCCACCGACTGCTTGACGAACGCCGAGGCATCGCCCAGCAGCGAGGTTTTCAGCGACGGCGGCAGGGTTTCGTTGATGCGCGGCAGCATCTGCCGGATACCGTCGATGATCGACAGGGTGGAGATGCTGCCGTTTTTCAGCGCCGGCATCAGCACGGCGCGATGGCCGTCGACCCGCACGATATTGGTTTGCGGCGGTGAACCGTCGCGCACGTGGGCCACTTGGCCGATGGTGATCAGCGCCCCGTCAACCGTCTTGATCGGCAGGTCGTTGAGTTCATCGATGGCCTTGGGGCTGTTATTGAGCAGGATCGTGTATTCGTTGAGGCCCAGCTTGGCGGTGCCCACCGGGATGATCTGGTTCTGCAGCGCCAGGGCATTGCCCACATCCTGGGCCGACAAGCCTTTGGCGGCCAGCGCCTGAGGGTCGAGGTCGAGGGTGATTTGCCGTTGCTTGCCGCCCATCGGTGTAGGCATGGCCAGGCCGGGCAGGGCGCTCAAGGGCAGGCGGATATTGTTCTGCACCAGGTCGCGAATTTTGGCTTCCGACAGGCTGGGGCTGGAAAACGCCATTTGCAGGATCGGCACCGTGGAGGCGCTGTAGTTGAGGATCAGCGGCGGGGTGATGCCCGGTGGCATTTGCTTGAGCACAGTCTGTGACACCGCCGTGACCTGGGCGTTGGCGGTACGGATATCGACGCCAGGCTGGAAGAAGATCTTGACGATGCCCATGCCGGGCAGCGATTGCGACTCGATATGTTCGATGTCGTTGACGGTGGTGCTCAGTGAGCGTTCGTAGGTGTAGATCACCCGGCCGGCCATGGCGTCCGGGGACAGGCCGTTGTACTGCCAGACCACGGCGACAACGGGAATGCCGATATCGGGAAAAACATCCGTGGGCGTGCGCAAGGCCGCCATCGGCCCGATGATGCAGATGAATATAGCCAGCACGATGAAGGTGTACGGCTTGTGCAGTGCGGTCTTTACCAGCCCGAGCATGCGTGAGTCTCCGAGAAGAGCAGGATTGCAAACCCTGGCAGTCTTGACCGACCCACCTAACACGCACCTTTCAGCCAGGTGAAGGAAGTTTTAGTCAAGGGCTGAAGATACTTTCATAGGGATTCATTTGTTCCAGGAAGGGCGGCTCATCAAGCTTGTCAGCCATCGGATACGCCCTTTTTACATCTGCCCTTTGGAGCGCTGTCATGTCACTCAAACCGCTGTTGTTAGTTCCCGTCCTTGGCTTTGTCTGTTTGTTGTCGGCGTGCGCCGGCCCGATCCCCAAGGCGGACCCCAGCCAAGCCTGGATCGGCTTGCAGGAAGAAGCGCCGAATGACCTGATGGCCGAGCGTGTCGATGGCAAGCGTGTGGACGATGGGCGCTATTTTGAAGTGACCCCGGGGGACCATCGCCTGGACGTGACTTTATTTGAAGACGAGCCGGGTGATGACAACCAGCAGGACTGCCAGGGCCGCATTGAGTACAAGCATTTCAAGGCAGGTGAGCACTACACCCTGGTGGAATCGAGCCTGGGCACCACGGTGCGTGCGTCCCTTGAGGACGGCCACGGCAAGGAAATTGCCGCGACCCAGGACTTCAATTGCATGCCTGGCTAGGCGTGATGCGCCGTCGTCTTGCGTGGCTCGGCGGGTTCAGCAGGTTTGACATGGGGATGATGATGCCGGCGCGTCACGCGCATGACCCCCCACAGCATGGCGGCGGCGACGGCCAGCCAACCACAGATCAACAGGAAAATCGTTGTCGCAAGGCTCATTCGGGCCTCCTTTCGCCCACTTGGGGCACACACAGTCTTCTCAATGGACAGTCTAGCCAGCCGGCGGTTGCCTGCTATTGACCAATGGTCGAGTCTGTCCAACTTGTTTGCTCTATCAGCGCCGCTTTACCGGGCCAGTGGGCTATACCGGCGGGGCGGGGCGCCCTATGATCGGGGCCTTTACCGGCAGTTGATCAAGAGAGTGAAAAAATTGCGCTTACGGTCGAACCTTAAAACTTCCTTGCTGCTGGCCGTTGCCCTTGGGCTGGCGGCCTGTTCCAGTACCCCGTCGAAACTGCCAGGCTTGCCGGAGCGCGTTGAACTCAATGGCGTGCCAACCTTTCGCAGCGAGGCTTATCAGAGTGGTCCTGCGGCACTTGCCAGCATGCTGTCGCAACAAGGCATTGTCATGACACCGGGTTTGCTTGATAAACCACTGCGCCTGCCCGGCGCCGAGGCGGACCTTGAACGCAACATGCAGGTGCTGGCGCGTGAGTATGGGCTGATGGTGTACCCATTGGACGCCAAGCTGACCGCCGTGTTTGCCCAGGTAGCGGCGGGTTACCCGGTGATGGCGCGGATCAACGCCAGCTATTGGTCCGGGGAGCGTTATGTCGTGGTGGTGGGGTTCAACCAGCAGAAAAGTACCGTGCTGTTGCGCTCAGGCAAGGAGCGTCGATTGAGCATGAGCTTCAGCGACTTCGATTCGGCGTGGAAGGGCGCGGGCCATTGGGCCATCCTCACCCAGCGCCCGAGCCAGTTGCCGGCCAACGTGGATGCGCAGCGCTGGCGCGATGCGGCCAACGCCACGGCGCAGGCGGGGCAGGAGCAAGCGGCGGCCCAAGCGCTCAAGGTGTTGGCAGAGAAGAAGTGAAACTCAAATGTGGGAGAAGAAGTGAAACTCAAATGTGGGAGCGGGCTTGCTCGCGAAGGCGCAGTGTCAGTTGCTGAATGCTTAGGCTGACCCACCGCATTCGCGAGCAAGCCCGCTCCCACACTAAAATCGCTGTTTATCGACGTACTTCCGTAGCAGTCGCTCGATTCTTGAGGTTCTTATCGGCCTTGTAACGCAGCGCCACATCCGGCACGGCGCCGCCTTTGCCGGTCTCGACCCAGCTACGAATACGGCTGGCATCGGCAAAGTGGGTGAACTTGCCAAAGGCATCCAGGATTACCAGCGACACCGGGCGATTGCCCATGCTCGTCACCAGCACCAGGCAATGGCCGGCCTGGTTGGTGAAGCCGGTCTTGGTCAGCTTGATATCCCAATTGGCGCGGTTGATCAGGTGGTCGGTGTTGGAGAAGCCCAAGGTGTAGTTGGGCTTGCGGAACGACACAGTCTTTTCCTTGGTGGTGCTCAACTGGCTGAGCATCGGAAACTTGCGCGCATAGGCCAGCAGCTTGCTCAGGTCGCGGGCGGTCGAGACGTTATGAATCGACAGGCCAGTGGGCTCCACGTAGTGGGTGCTGGTCATGCCCAGGGACTTGGCCTTGGCGTTCATCGCGGCGATGAAGGCCGAATAACCGCCTGGATAGTGGTGGGCCAGGCTGGCGGCGGCGCGGTTTTCCGAAGACATCAGCGCGATCAGCAGCATTTCCTTGCGCGGCATCTGGCTACCGATCTTCACCCGGGAGAACACGCCTTTCATCTCGGGCGTGTCGGTGATGTTGATGTCGATGTACTCGTCCATATTCTGCTTGGCTTCGAGGACGATCAGGCCGGTCATCAGCTTGCTCACCGAGGCGATGGGTACCACCACGTCGGGGTTGCTGGAATATATGACTTTATTGGTCTGCAAATCGACCAGCATGGCGCTGCCGGAGGCGATCTGCAGCTTGGAGGCGTCACGCGGGGCCAGGGTGGTTTCGGCGGCGTGGGCGAAGGTACCTGCCAAAGCAAAAAACAGGCTGACAATAGAAAGACGAATTTTCACGCGGATGAACTCGCTAAAAAAGTATGGAAATGCCGTTGTAGAACGGATCTTGTGACAAATGACGTTACATTTTAGGAGTATGGATCAAGAACTGTCGAATGTTCTTCTAGAACCAGACGAAAGTGCTTAAAAACTAAGAAAAAACGGTTTTTTTACGTGCAATAAAAAGCCCTGCGCTAAGGCAGGGCTTTTTCATTACGCCTGGTTATTAACCATGCAGGGTTTCTGCTGCGTACAAGGTGTTTTCCAGCAGGCAGGCCCGGGTCATGGGCCCGACGCCGCCTGGCACTGGTGTGATCCAGCCAGCGCGGGGCAGGGCGGTTTCATACACCACGTCGCCCACCAACTTGCCGTCTTCCTGGCGGTTGATGCCCACGTCGATGACGATGGCGCCTTCCTTGATCCACTCACCCTTGACCAGGCCCGGCTTGCCGGCGGCGACTACCACCAGGTCAGCGCGGCCGACGTGGCCGGCCAGGTCCTTGGTGAAGCGGTGGGTGACGGTCACGGTGCAGCCGGCCAGCAGCAGCTCCATGGCCATCGGGCGACCGACGATGTTCGATGCGCCCACGACCACAGCGTCAAGGCCATACAGGTCGACACCGGTGCTTTCCAGCAGCGTCATGATGCCTTTGGGGGTGCATGGGCGCAGCAGGGGAATGCGTTGGGCCAGGCGGCCGACGTTATAAGGGTGGAAACCGTCGACGTCTTTGTCCGGGCGGATGCGCTCCAGCAGCTTGGAGGCGTCCAGGTGCTCGGGCAGTGGAAGTTGCAGCAGGATGCCGTCCATGTTCGGGTCATCGTTGAGGCTGTCAATCAGGTCGGTCAGGGCCTGTTGAGTGGTGTCCGAAGGCAAGTCATAGGCCTTGGAAATAAAGCCGACCTCTTCACAGTCTTTACGCTTGTGCGAGACATAAACCTGAGAGGCAGGATCGCTGCCGACCAGGATCACCGCGAGGCCAGGCGTGCGCAGGCCTTGCTGGCTGCGCTCGGTGACTCGTTTGGCGATCTGCTGGCGCAGGCTGGCGGCGATTGATTTGCCGTCGATAAGTTGTGCAGTCATTACGCGTGATTAACCATCGAGAGGGGGAAGAAAAGTGCGCGCATTCTCGCATGCCAAGGCGCGAGGGCAAAGGCGCTTGGTCTGCAAATTGCCCTAACCCCTTAAATAAAATCAGTTTTTTTCAAAAAAGATTTGACGGGTTTCCGGGGCATCTATACTATTCGTCGCACTTGTCGGGCACAGCCTAGCACTGGTTAAGAAGGTCGAGCAGAATAGTTGTACTGCAAGGCTGGAAGCACTTAGTTTGTAATCCTCCAAGAGTACAGATTAATAAGGCGCCCGTAGCTCAGCTGGATAGAGCATCCGCCTTCTAAGCGGATGGTCGCAGGTTCGAGTCCTGCCGGGTGCGCCATTAGGCAGCTTTGGCACAAGTAGCGCTATATGGTGGGCGTAGCTCAGTTGGTAGAGCACGGGATTGTGACTCCCGTTGTCGAGGGTTCGATCCCCTTCGTCCACCCCATATTCTGAAAAGGCGCCAGATTTAACAGTCTGGCGCCTTTGCTTTAAGAGCTTCAAGCGCGGATGTGGTGGAATTGGTAGACACACTGGATTTAGGTTCCAGCGCCGCGAGGCGTAAGAGTTCGAGTCTCTTCATCCGCACCAATTAAAGCTTTTCCCGGTCGTCAGGCGGGGCAGGGCTCAACAAAGAAGTGGTTTGGTTTCTTTGTTAACGCAATATGGTGGGCGTAGCTCAGTTGGTAGAGCACGGGATTGTGACTCCCGTTGTCGAGGGTTCGATCCCCTTCGTCCACCCCATATTCGAAAGGCGCCAGATTTAACAGTCTGGCGCCTTTTTTGGTTTTGGCGGTTTGAGATTGGGTGGTCGCAGGTGCTGGGCTGCCCCGGCAGGGCGTGTCGTCGTATTTGTGTATCTCGATGATGCCGCGTTGCTTGCTCGCTCTGTTCGCAGGGCGGGCCGTCAGGGAGATGGATGCGTGTTCCTTCTATATATAGAGAGGGGCGGCGCAGAGCCCTGGCGCAATTTGGCTGTATTTGTCACCGGGGCGAGGTACTTCAGTGCTTTCGTACCGATAAATTGCCGGCTGTTTTCCGCTGTGTTTTCAGTAGGGTGACTTCTTGAGTTTGACCCACTAGAATGCATGCCCTTGATTGGGGTCGGAAATGGCCGGCTAATGTCTGTGCAACGAGGAATATCCATGCAAGTTTCTGTTGAAAATACTACTGCTCTCGAGCGCCGCCTGAGCATCACCGTGCCGGCAGAGCGTATCGAGACTGCGGTCAACAAGCGTCTGCAGCAGACTGCCCAAAAGGCCAAGATCGCTGGTTTCCGTCCAGGCAAAGTGCCGATGAGCGAAATCAAGCGTCGTTTTGGTGCCGATGCGCGCCAGGAAGCTGTAGGTGACGTGATCCAGGCTTCTTTCTACGAAGCCGTTGTCGAGCAAAAGCTGAACCCGGCAGGCTCGCCTTCGATCGAGCCCAAGTCCCTGGAAGCGGGCAAGGACCTGGAATACGTTGCCGTATTCGAAGTGTTCCCGGAATTTGAAGTGGCCGGTTTCGACGGTATCGAAATCGAGCGTCTGAGCGCCGAAGTGGCCGATTCGGACCTGGACAACATGCTGGAAATCCTGCGCAAGCAGAACACTCGTTTTGAAGTGGCCGACCGTGCCGCCCAGAACGAAGACCAACTGAACATCGATTTCGTTGGCAAGGTTGACGGCGAAGTCTTCGCTGGCGGCTCCGCAAAGGGCACTCAGCTGGTGCTGGGTTCCAACCGCATGATCCCTGGTTTCGAGGACGGCCTGGTTGGCGCCAAAGCCGGCGAAGAGCGCGTTCTGAACCTGACTTTCCCTGCTGACTACCAGAACCTGGACCTGGCTGGCAAAGCCGCCGAGTTCACCGTTACCGTCAACAGCGTTTCCGAGCCTAAGCTGCCAGAGCTGAACGAAGAGTTCTTCGCCCAGTTCGGCATCAAGGAAACCGGCATCGAAGGCTTCCGCACCGAAGTTCGCAAGAACATGGAGCGTGAGCTGCGCCAGGCTATCAAGTCCAAGGTCAAGAACCAGGTCATGGACGGTCTGCTGGCCGCCAACCCGATCGAAGTGCCTAAGGCCCTGCTGTCCAACGAAGTGGATCGTCTGCGCGTTCAAGCGGTTCAGCAGTTTGGTGGCAACATCAAGCCTGACCAACTGCCGGCCGAGCTGTTCGAAGAGCAAGCCAAGCGCCGCGTTGTGCTGGGCCTGATCGTGGCTGAAGTGGTCAAGCAGTTCGACCTCAAGCCAGACGAAGACCGCGTTCGTGAAATGATCCAGGAAATGGCTTCGGCCTACCAGGAGCCTGAGCAGGTCGTGGCTTGGTACTACAAGAATGAGCAGCAGATGAACGAAGTACGTTCGGTTGTGCTGGAAGAACAAGTTGTGGATACTGTTCTGCAGAAGGCTAAGGTGACCGATAAAGCGGTCTCTTACGAAGAAGCAGTCAAACCGGCGGAAGCAGCACAAGCCGACTGATTGTCCAACTCGTTGGAAATTCAACCATAAGCCAGCCTCGCGCTGGCTTATGCGTTTTCAAGACATGACTATTTGGGAGTAACTGCAGAGCATGTTCCGTAATTCCTATATTCAGCAGAACTCTGATATCCAGGCCGCAGGCGGCTTGGTCCCGATGGTTGTCGAGCAGTCCGCTCGTGGCGAACGCGCCTACGACATCTACTCGCGCCTGCTCAAGGAGCGAGTGATCTTTCTGGTTGGCCCGGTAGAGGACTACATGGCCAACCTGATCTGTGCGCAATTGCTGTTCCTTGAAGCGGAAAACCCGGACAAGGACATCCATCTCTACATCAACTCACCGGGCGGTTCGGTGACTGCGGGCATGTCGATCTACGACACCATGCAGTTCATCAAGCCAAACGTGTCGACCACCTGTATTGGCCAGGCGTGCAGCATGGGCGCCTTCCTGCTGACTGCGGGTGCCGAAGGCAAGCGTTTCTGCCTGCCGAACTCGCGCGTGATGATTCACCAGCCGCTGGGCGGTTTCCAGGGCCAGGCGTCGGACATCGAAATCCACGCCAAGGAAATCCTCTTCATTCGTGAGCGTCTCAACACGCTGATGGCCAAGCACAGCGGGCGCACCCTGGAAGAAATCGAGCGCGATACCAACCGTGACAATTTCATGAGCGCTGAAGCCGCCAAGGAATACGGGTTGATCGACGCAGTGATCGACAAGCGCCCCGCTTAATATAAGCCGCTCAAAATAGGGCTGGTCGGCATGTCTGACCACTGGCGGGCTTGAAAAAGCCCGCATAAGCCTTCATCTTGTGTTGCAAGCCTATCGGATTTGGATCGAACGAATGACTGACACCCGCAACGGCGAGGACAACGGCAAGCTGCTCTATTGCTCCTTCTGTGGCAAAAGCCAGCATGAAGTACGCAAATTGATTGCCGGCCCCTCGGTGTTTATCTGCGACGAATGCGTCGACCTGTGCAATGACATCATCCGTGAGGAGGTGCAGGAAGCCCAGGCCGAGAGCAGTGCGCATAAATTACCTTCGCCTAAAGAAATCAGCGGCATCCTTGACCAGTACGTCATTGGTCAAGAACGTGCAAAGAAGGTTCTGGCCGTAGCGGTGTACAACCACTACAAGCGCTTGAACCAGCGTGACAAGAAAGGTGATGAGGTTGAACTCGGCAAGAGCAACATCTTGCTGATCGGTCCTACAGGCTCGGGTAAAACCCTGCTTGCAGAAACCCTCGCTCGCCTGCTGAACGTTCCGTTCACCATCGCCGACGCCACCACCCTCACCGAGGCTGGCTACGTGGGTGAAGATGTCGAGAACATCATTCAGAAACTGCTGCAGAAGTGCGACTACGACGTAGAGAAAGCCCAGATGGGTATTGTCTACATCGACGAGATCGACAAGATCTCGCGCAAGTCTGATAACCCGTCGATCACCCGGGACGTTTCCGGTGAAGGCGTGCAGCAGGCCCTGTTGAAACTGATCGAAGGCACGGTTGCGTCCGTACCGCCGCAAGGTGGTCGCAAGCATCCGCAGCAGGAATTCCTTCAGGTTGATACGCGTAACATCCTGTTCATTTGTGGCGGTGCGTTCTCCGGTCTGGAGAAGGTGATTCAGCAGCGTTCCACCCGTGGCGGCATTGGTTTCAGTGCGGAAGTGCGCAGCAAGGAAGAGGGCAAGAAGGTGGGCGAGTCCCTGCGTGAAGTCGAGCCTGACGATCTGGTCAAGTTCGGTCTGATCCCGGAATTCGTTGGCCGTCTGCCGGTCCTGGCCACGTTGGACGAGTTGGATGAGGCGGCTTTGATCCAGATCCTCACCGAGCCGAAAAACGCCCTGACCAAGCAATACGGCAAATTGTTCGAGATGGAAGGTGTAGACCTCGAGTTCCGGACCGACGCGCTGAAATCGGTGGCCAAGCGAGCACTGGAGCGTAAGACCGGTGCACGTGGCCTGCGTTCTATCCTCGAAGGCGTGTTGCTCGACACCATGTACGAAATCCCCTCGCAGTCTGAGGTGAGTAAAGTGGTGATCGATGAAAGCGTGATCGAAGGCAAGTCCAAGCCACTGTATATCTACGAAAACAGTGAGCCGGCTGCCAAGGCTGCACCCGACGCATAAGCGTTCAGCAGTTGCGGTACAAGCAAGGGGCCTCTAGGGGCCCCTTGTCTTTTGGGGCGTTTCTTAGGGCGGTGGTTAAATTCGCGTGTATTCATGCGTTTAACTACTGGCATTGAGCTTGTTTTTTTTGCATGTAACCCCCATCTTGGTTTCAAGCTTATTTTTGAACTGTCATAGAGGCGAAATCATGAAGACAACCATCGAATTGCCTCTCCTGCCGTTGCGTGATGTCGTCGTCTATCCGCACATGGTTATCCCGCTGTTCGTGGGGCGCGAGAAGTCTATCGAAGCCCTCGAGGCCGCGATGACGGGCGACAAGCAAATCCTGCTGTTGGCCCAGAAGAATCCTGCTGATGATGATCCGGGTGAAGATGCCCTGTATCGCGTCGGCACCATTGCCACTGTCCTGCAATTGCTCAAGCTGCCCGATGGCACCGTCAAGGTGTTGGTCGAAGGTGAGCAGCGCGGTGCCGTAGAGCGCTTTATGGAGGTGGACGGCCACCTGCGCGCGGAAGTGGCGCTGATCGAAGAAGTCGAAGCCCCGGAGCGTGAATCCGAGGTGTTCGTGCGCAGCCTGCTGTCGCAGTTCGAGCAATATGTGCAGTTGGGCAAGAAAGTCCCGGCTGAAGTCCTGTCTTCGCTCAACAGCATTGATGAACCGAGCCGCCTGGTCGACACCATGGCTGCACACATGGCGCTGAAGATCGAGCAGAAGCAAGACATCCTCGAAATCATCGACCTGTCGGCCCGTGTCGAACACGTATTGGCGATGCTGGATGGCGAAATCGACCTGTTACAGGTTGAGAAGCGCATCCGTGGCCGCGTGAAGAAGCAGATGGAACGTAGCCAGCGCGAGTACTACCTGAATGAGCAGATGAAGGCCATTCAGAAGGAGCTCGGCGACGGCGAGGAAGGCCACAACGAAATCGAAGAGCTGAAAAAGCGTATCGATGCCGCTGGCCTGCCCAAAGACGCCCTGACCAAGGCCACCGCTGAGCTGAACAAGCTCAAGCAGATGTCGCCAATGTCGGCCGAAGCCACTGTGGTGCGCTCGTATATCGACTGGTTGGTGCAAGTGCCGTGGAAGGCCCAGACCAAGGTGCGCCTGGACCTGGCCCGTGCTGAAGAGATTCTCGACGCTGACCATTACGGTTTGGAAGAGGTCAAGGAGCGCATCCTTGAGTACCTCGCCGTGCAAAAACGTGTGAAAAAAATCCGCGGTCCGGTGCTGTGCCTGGTCGGGCCTCCAGGTGTGGGTAAAACTTCCCTGGCGGAATCGATTGCCAGCGCGACTAACCGCAAGTTCGTGCGCATGGCCTTGGGTGGCGTGCGTGACGAAGCTGAGATCCGTGGTCATCGCCGTACCTACATCGGTTCGATGCCAGGAAGATTGATTCAAAAGATGACAAAAGTGGGTGTACGCAACCCGCTGTTCCTGCTCGATGAAATCGACAAAATGGGCAGCGACATGCGTGGCGACCCGGCGTCGGCCTTGCTCGAAGTGCTTGATCCCGAGCAGAACCATAATTTCAACGACCATTACCTGGAAGTCGACTACGACTTGTCTGACGTAATGTTCTTGTGCACCTCCAACTCCATGAACATTCCGCCAGCCTTGCTGGATCGGATGGAGGTGATTCGTCTGCCGGGCTACACCGAAGACGAGAAGATCAACATCGCGGTCAAGTACCTGGCGCCCAAGCAGATTTCGGCCAACGGCCTGAAGAAGGGCGAGATCGAATTCGAGGTCGAGGCGATCCGTGACATCGTGCGCTACTACACCCGCGAGGCCGGTGTACGGGGCCTTGAGCGCCAGATCGCGAAGATCTGCCGCAAGGCGGTGAAGGAGCACGCGTTGGAAAAACGCTTCTCTGTGAAGGTGGTCGCCGATTCCCTGGAACACTTCCTGGGCGTGAAGAAATTCCGCTACGGCCTGGCCGAGCAGCAGGATCAGGTCGGCCAGGTGACTGGCTTGGCGTGGACCCAGGTGGGTGGCGAATTGCTCACCATCGAAGCGGCGGTGATTCCGGGCAAAGGCCAGTTGATCAAGACCGGCTCCCTGGGTGATGTGATGGTCGAATCCATTACGGCCGCGCAGACCGTGGTACGCAGCCGCGCCCGCAGCCTGGGCATCCCGCTGGACTTCCACGAGAAGCACGACACCCATATCCACATGCCGGAAGGGGCGACCCCCAAAGACGGCCCTAGCGCTGGCGTAGGCATGTGCACGGCGCTGGTATCAGCGTTGACCGGCATTCCTGTGCGCGCCGATGTCGCGATGACCGGAGAAATTACCCTGCGTGGCCAGGTATTGGCGATCGGTGGTCTGAAAGAGAAATTACTCGCTGCGCACCGAGGTGGAATCAAGACCGTGATCATTCCTGAAGAGAATGTTCGCGACTTGAAGGAAATTCCTGACAATATCAAGCAGGATCTTCAGATTAAACCGGTTAAATGGATTGACGAGGTCCTGCAAATTGCGCTGCAATACGCGCCGGAGCCCTTGCCGGATGTGGCCCCGGAGATCGTCGCGAAGGACGAAAAACGCGAGTCCGATTCCAAGGAAAGAATTAGCACGCATTAATGTGTTGGAGCCTGGGGGGCTTCCTTGACAGCTTTTTAGAGCCCTTGTTATAAAGCGGCTCTTAAGTGTCTGTAGGCCATTCAGCACTGGTTTTGCTTTTTACCAAAAAACTTAGAATCATACTCAATAGATATATAAGGGGACTTAGAGTGAACAAGTCGGAACTGATTGATGCTATCGCTGCATCCGCTGATATCCCGAAAGCTGCTGCTGGCCGTGCGCTGGACGCAGTAATCGAATCCGTCACTGGCGCTCTGAAGGCCGGCGACTCCGTGGTACTGGTAGGCTTCGGTACTTTCTCTGTGACTGACCGCCCAGCTCGCACTGGCCGTAACCCACAGACCGGCAAAGCACTGCAAATCGCTGCTGCCAAGAAACCAGGTTTCAAAGCCGGTAAAGCCCTGAAAGAAGCCGTTAACTAAGCTTCGTTCAAGCCTTTGCTTACCCGGGTCGGACGCAGGTCTGGCCTGGCAGCGGAGCGGTAGCTGACCCACGTATCGGGTCGCCACGCCGGGGGTGCAGATTCGAACCCCCGTCCGCTCCGCCAGTTACGAGAAGGCGCATCCTCGGATGCGCCTTTCTTCTATCCGGACTCTACCCACGCTCCACGGTTGCCTAATTTTTGAAGTTCAACCGTTTCTGGGGGACGCATGCTGCAAAATATCAGGGACAATTCACAAGGCTGGATTGCCAAGACCATTATCGGGATCATCGTCGCTTTGATGGCGTTCACCGGTATCGAAGCCATTTTCCAGGCTTCGGGTAATAACAAGCAGGACGTGGCCAAGGTCAACGGTGAACAAATCACCCAGACCGAGCTGAGCCAGGCTGTCGATATGCAACGGCGCCAGCTGATGCAACAGTTGGGTAAGGATTTCGATGCTTCCCTGCTCGACGAAAAACTGCTGCGCGATGCTGCCCTCAAGGGCCTGATCGATCGCAAGCTGCTGCTGCAAGGCGCTGCCGATTCCAAGTTCGGCTTCTCGGAAGCTGCGCTGGATCAGGTGATCCTGCAGACGCCGGAATTCCAGGTGGACGGCAAGTTCAACGCCGAACGCTTTGACCAGGTGATCCGTCAGCTGGGCTATAGCCGCATGCAATTCCGTCAGATGCTGACCCAGGAAATGCTGATCGGCCAGGTTCGCGCAGGCATCGCCGGCAGCGGGTTTGTGACCGACGCCGAGGTGCTGGCATTTGCCCGTCTGGAAAAACAGACCCGCGATTTCGCCACCGTCAACATCAAGGCTGATCCCGCGGCGGTGAAACTCACCGACGATGAGGTCAAAGCCTACTACGACCAGCACGCCAAAGAGTTCATGACCCCGGACCAAGTGGTCATCGACTATCTGGAATTGAAGAGGTCTTCCTTCTTCGACCAGGTGACTGTCAAGGACGATGAGCTGCAGGCTGCCTACGAGAAGGAAACCGCCAACCTCGCTGAACAGCGTCGTGCCGCGCATATCCTGATTGAAGTCAACGACAAGGTCACCGAGGCGCAAGCCAAGGCCAAGATCGAAGACATCCAGGCGCGCCTGGCCAAGGGTGAGAAGTTCGAAGCTCTGGCCAAGGAGTTCTCCCAGGATCCAGGTTCGGCCAACAATGGCGGCGACCTCGGTTTTGCTGGCCCTGGTGTTTACGACCCGGACTTCGAAACCGCCTTGTACGGCTTGAAGCAAGACCAGGTGTCGGCGCCGGTGCGCACCACCTTCGGTTGGCACCTGATCAAGTTGCTGGGCGTTGAAGCGCCTGAAGTGCCATCGTTCGCCAGCCTGAAAGACAAGCTGACCCGCGATCTCAAGGCACAGCAGGTTGAACAGCGTTTTGTCGAAGCGACCAAGCAATTGGAAGATGCGGCATTCGAAGCCTCTGACCTGGCTCAGCCGGCGTCTGACCTGAAGCTGACCGTCCATACCTCCGCGCCGTTTGGCCGCGAAGGTGGCGAAGGTGTAGCGGCCAACCGTGCCGTGGTCACTGCCGCATTCAGCCCGGAAGTGCTGGATGAAGGTGCCAACAGCAGCGCCATCGAACTGGACCCGGAAACCATCATCGTGCTGCGTGCCAAGGAGCATCTCAAGCCGGCCCAACTGCCGCTCGAGAAGGTCGAGGCGGCCATTCGCACCCAGATGACCAAGGAGCGCGCAAGCGCTGCTGCCAAAGCCCGTGCCGACGAGTTGATCGCCAGCCTGCGTGATGGCAAGACCGCGCTGGACCAGCCGGTTGACGGTCAGGCTTGGAAGGTGATTGAGGTGGCTACCCGTGGTCAGGAGTCTATCGACCCGGCCGTGCTGCAAGCCTTGTTCCGCATGCCTAAGCCGGCGGCCAAGGACAAGCCTACCTTCACCACCGTGACCCTGCGCGATGGCAGCCTGATGATCGTGCGCTTGAACGGCGTGAACGAAGCGGCGGCCCCTACGGACGAAGAAAAGGCGCAATACCGCCGCTTCCTCGCTTCCCGTATTGGCCAGCAGGACTTCGCGGCCTACCGCAAGCAGCTGGAAACCCAGGCAGACATCAAGAAGTACTGATGCCGGCCTGAATAAAAAGACCCCGACCTGAAAAGGCCGGGGTCTTTTTTTGCCCTTGATAAAGTGAGTGCTGAATGCGCTTTAGGCGTTCTTGGCTGCAAACTTGAGCTTGCCCCACGTCAACCCGATCACCGCCGCCAGGGTTGAAGCCGCCAATACGCTCAGCTTCGCAGCCGACAGCAGGGCCGGGTCGGAAAATGCCAGGGACGAGATAAAGATCGACATGGTGAAACCGATCCCCGCCAACAGCCCTACCAGGCCAACGCCCGTCCAGGTCACACCGTCAGGCAGTTTGCAGATGTTGAGCTTGACCAGCGCCAGGCTCGCCAGCATCACGCCCAGAGGCTTGCCGAGCACCAGGGCGAAGACGACGCCCATAAATACGCCATGGGCCAGCGGGTCATCCAGATTGAAACCGTCCAGGCTCACACCGGCGTTGGCCAATGCAAACAGCGGCATTACGCCGAACGCGACCCAGGGGTGCAGCGCCGATTGAACACGCTGCACTGGCGGCAGTATTTCCCGTTGAGCTTCGCGCAATTGTTTGAGGGGCGTGGCGACTTGCTGGGCCCCTTCGGCTGGCTGCGAGAACCGGTCCATCAGCTCGTTGAAGGTGCGTTCGATGGTTTCCAGCGGGCGTTCCCGGGTGGGCTTGGAATTGACGGGGGTCATCAAGCCAAGGATCACCCCGGCGAGTGTTGGGTGCACGCCGGTCTTGAGCAGGCCAAACCACACGATAGCGCCTGGCAGCAGGTAGATCGCCGCCTTGCTGATGCCCATGCGTTGGAACACCAACACCAGGGCCAGCCCGCCGACAGCAATCACCAAGCCCATGTAGTCGAGGCTGGCGGTGAAAAAGATCGCGATGATCAGAATCGCCACGATGTCATCGATGATCGCCAAGGCCAGCAGCAGGATGCGCACGCCACTGGGAATCGATTTGCCCAGAAGCGCGAGCACGCCCACGGCAAAGGCGATGTCGGTCGCGGTGGGGACCGCCCAGCCACTCGCGGCGGCGGTGCCGTGGTTGAGCAGGGTATAGATGAGGGCGGGCATCAGCACACCGCCCAACGCCGCGCCCAACGGCAGCGTGGCCAGCTTCAGGTTAGCGAGGGCGCCGTCTTTGATTTCCTGGCGGATCTCGGCTCCGACTACCAGAAAGAAAATGGTCATCAGCCCGTCATTCACCAGAAAATGCAGGGAGCGCGACACGCTGTAATCGCCCAGCCCGAGGGTGATGGGCGTGTTCCAGAAATGCTCGTAGGTCGCGGCGGCGGGGCTGTTGGCCCACACCAGCGCGACGATGGCGGCCAGCAGCAGCACGATACCGCTAACGGCTTCGATGTGTGAAAAGCGCTCAAGGGCGGACAGCGCGCCCTCAGTCAAACGCTGGGGCCGGGGGATGGCAGGGTGTTTATCAGGCACGACAAATCTCCATTGGCGGCCCGACCAATGCTTGGCTTTTAACCTGCGCCGTGCTTTATGCAACAACGCACCCAGGGGCGATGATAGGAAGGTGAGGAATAAGTTGTAAACAAACTTGTCATCGCGCGGGCAGCGCTTTACCCCGGATTGCGCCCAGCGCCAACACGATCAATCCAAGAACTGCCCATGGAAATGCCACGACGCCCCAACGTTCGAGCAAGAGCCCGCCCACTAATCCACCTCCGGCGATGCCCAGGTTCCATACCGTAACCAACATCGATTGGGCGGCATCGGCCGAGTTGCCAGCCGACTTGGCCAGCGCGGTTTGCAATAGCGCTGGGAGGCCACCGAAGGCGAGCCCCCACAACGCCACGCTGACGTAAATGGCGACTACGCAGTTGAACCATAGTCCGAGCAGCAGGGCCGCAACGGCGAACATCGCGCAACTGATGAGGGTCAGCAGCCTCAGGTGCCGGTCAATCCAGATGCCTACCAGCCAAATGCTCAGCAGGGCCATCAGGCCGAACACCAGCAGCACGCGATCAATCTCGCGGTCGATACCGGCGGGCACCAGCAAAGGGGCGATGTAGGTATAGAGAATGTTATGCGCGAGCACGTAGGTAAAGGTCACCCAGAGCACCGGCCTGATGCCTGGCAACGCCAGTACCTGACGTAAGCCGAGGCGTTTGCTTGGCGGTTCACCGGCAAAATCCGGCAGTTGCCAACGCGCCCAAATCAGCAGTAACAGGGTCAGGCCAGTCATGATGGCAAAACTGGCGCGCCATCCGACAAGCGTGCCCAGCAGGGTGCCGGCGGGCACGCCGAGGGACAAGGCCAGCGGCGCACCCAGCATGGCCACGGCAATCGCCCGGCCCTGCAGATGAGGTGCGACCATACGACTGGCGTAACCCGCCAACAAGGCCCACAGCAAGCCAGCGAACACACCGGCGAAAAATCGTGCAGCCAAGGTCAAGCCATAGTGGCTGGAGAACGCGGTGACGCTGTTAACCAATGCAAAACCGCCGATGGCGATCAACAGTAGCGGCCGCCGGCGCCAACCCCGGGTCAGCAATGTCAGGGGGATAGCAGCAAGCAACGAGCCGAGCGCATAGAGGGTCACCAGTTGCCCGACCAGGGCCTGGGAGACCCCAAGCCCAGCACCGATTTGCGGTAATAAGCCGGCGGGCATCGCCTCGGTCAGGATGGTGATAAAGCCGGCGCAGGCCAACGCCAGCAGACCGGCCAGGGGCAGGCGTTCAGCGTGGGGCGCTGTATCGACCAATAGGGGACTGTCGTTCATGGGCGCTCTCCTTGAAAGGGCAAGGAGCCAGGGTAGGGGGCTGCGAGGCGCGGAAAAACAGGCTAAGGTTCCGAACTTATCGGACGTTGATGTCCGCAATCGGTAAAGGCATCACCATGGACAATCTGGGCAGCCTCTCGGTTTTTGTGCAGGTCGCGCAAACCCTCAGCTTTACCGCTGCGGGCCGCGTACTGGGCGTGTCATCGTCGGCGGTGGGTAAAAGCATTGCGCGGATGGAGGAGCGCCTGGGCGTCAGGTTGTTTCATCGCAGCACCCGCAGTATCACCCTGACCAGCGAGGGCGCGCTGTTCCTGGAGCGTTCGCGGCGCATCCTGGCGGAACTGGAGGCGGCCGAACAGGAGTTGACTGAGGTCACTGCCAGCCCTCGCGGCAAGCTGCGGATCAGTGTGCCCCAAGTGCGCGGCTTGTTGATGCCGGTGATCAGCGATTTTATGCGCGCCTACCCGGACATTGAGTTGGATGTGGATTTTTCCGACCGCATGGTGGACGTGATAGAGGAGGGCTTCGACGCGGTGATTCGCACCGGCAAGCCAGAAGATTCGCGCTTGATGGTGCGCCATCTAGGGCATTACCAGTTGGTTCTCGTCGGTACGCCCGGCTATTTCGACCAGCATGGTACGCCCCATCGGCCACAGGACCTGAATCATCACGCCTGCCTGCGGCACAAATTCTGCGCCACCGGCAAGCTGGAGCCCTGGCCACTGCGTCCTGTCCCGGGGGCTGCGGAACTGAACCTGCGCGCACCGCTGGTCAGCACCACCATCGAGTCCCTCAATCATGTGGTGCAAGAAGGACTGGGCATTGCGTGCCTGCCGGACTACATGGTCAACCAGGCCGTACAACATGGGCGTTTGCGACGGGTGCTGGATGAGCACCTCGAACATCGCGGCAGTTTCTGGTTGCTGTGGCCGGCCAGTCGCCATGCTTCGGCCAAGCTGCGGGCCTTTATCGATCATATGTGCGCCGGGCTTTTTCCTACTGACGCCGCTGTCTGAGCTTGAGATGTTTTACCGACAGGAATCGCGCTTCAATGTCGCGTTCTGTTGCACAATACCGTCCGGACCGTTTTCTTCAGGATTTTCAATGTCGACATCATTTCACTTGCGCAATCTCGGGTTGGCGCTGGTGCTGGCGGGCGCCGCGGGCTGCTCGTCACCCAAGACCGCTATCTATGAACATGAGAATTTCGACGATTCCGGTACGTTTTCCCGCGATTACCCGGTCAGCGATGTGGCGGCCTGTGAAGCTGCGCGCCGTGCCCTGCTGAGCCAGGGCTACATTATCACCAGCAGCGATCCGAAACTGGTGGCCGGCAACAAGAGTTTCCAGCAGACCGGCGAGACCCACCTGCAGATCAGTTTCAATGTGGTGTGCGCTGCTGATGGCAAGGGCAGCAATCACTCGACGATGTTTGCCAACGCCTTGCAGGACCGCTATGCGCTGAAGAAGGTCAACAACTCCGCGAGCCTCGGTGTGGGCGTGCTGGGCTCGGTGTCGATGCCGATTGGCTCCACCGACGACTCGATGGTGAAGGTGGCAAGCGAGACCGTCTCGGCACCGAAGTTCTACGAGCGTTACTTTGCGTTGGTGGACGTGTTCCTGCCGCAGGAAGTAAAGCAGGCCGAGCATATACCCGAGCAGCCCAAGGCTGACCTGGGCGTGCCTGAACCCAAGGCCGCTCCGGCACCCGAGAAGGTCGAAGCGCCGAAGGAGGTGCCTGTAGCGCCTGCCGCTGCAGAGCCGCTTGCGCCGCCACCTGAGGCTGCACCGATTGCACCGGTGACAGAGCCCGCTCCGGTTGCGCCGGCGCCGACTGATCCTGCCTTGCCGGCCCCGACAGAAGCGATTCCACCGCTTCCGATGCCTGCGCAATAACGCAATGCTCTTCTACTGTTGGAGCGGGCTTGCTCGCGAATACGGCGTAACAGTCGCCAGGTGTGTTGAATGACACACCGCTTTCGCGAGCAAGCCCGCTCCCACATTTTGACCGAGGTTGCGGTTAAGTTAAATCCAGTGATCGCCGCTACGTTTAATCCTGAAGAGCAGGAATGTCACGACGTCGACATTTTTTCGTCATGACGGCACTTTAGGCTGGGTTCGCAGGTCATTAATCTGCAAACGCTTTCAACACGAAAAGGAGTCCACCATGGACGATTACCAGGAAGAGCTGCTGGAGTACCAGGCATTCGAATTGGACCCGCTGGATCCGGTCGACGATGCCACCGAGCTGTAACGCTGACTTCAGGCGGAATGCCGCTGACTGCGGCGAAATTCCCCTGGGGTCTGGTTGTTCCAGCGTCTGAAGGCCCTTTGGAAGGCTTGGGCCGAAGCAAAACCGAGCAAGTAGGCGATCTCGCCGAACGCCAGTTCCGTATCGCGAATGTAGGTCATGGCCAGGTCGCGACGGGTGTCATTGAGGATCGCGCGAAACTGCGTGCCTTCCTCGGCCAGTTTGCGCCGCAATGTCCAGGTTGGCAGCTTCAAGCGTGCCGCCACTTCCTCCAGGTCGGGTTCCCGGCCGCCATTGAGCATCGGCCCGAGCAAACGGGTAATGCGCTCGCGCAGGCTGCGGGTGCGGGTCAATTGCTCTAATTCCCTTTCACACAGCTGTAGCAACAGGTGCCAGGTGCTTGGGCAATGCTGCGGGTTGCGCAGCGCCAGGGTGGGTTGGCTGAGGCGCAGTTGATTGACCTCGGCGCCGAAGTGGACCACGCCTTCTCCCAACACCCTGTAGTGGTCGTGGTAGTCCGGCGCGTCGAATTCGATTTCAATCCGCTGGGCCTGCACCGGCTGTTGCGCCAGGCCAGACAATTGCTGCAGCCAGCCGGCGATGATCGAATCCACCACAAAGCGGTTGTAGGCGTTATAGGGGCTGATGGAATAAAACCGCAGCCACGCGCCTTCAGCGTCTTCATGAAAGCTTGATTGCCCGCGATAGTTGGAGCCGTACAGCGCTTCAAAGCGTGTGAGCGTGCGCGCCGCTTCGCGCACTGTAGGCGCTTGGGCGGCAGTGACGCCGGCAAGACCAGCCTGGCTCAAGCGGCTGAGCTGGCCCATACGCAGGCCCAGGCCGGGGTTGCCGGTCAGTTGGATGGCCGCGTGGCCCAGGCGCATGTAGCGCGGGATCGACAAGCGTGCGCCGGCCTCAGCCAGGCGAGCTGGATCAAGGCCGTATTGCAGCAGCAGGGGCTGTGGGTCCAGGCCGTGGCTGTGGATGGCGTCGGCCAGGGTGTGCACGAAGCCCACCGACAGATCCCCCAGGCGCACCGGCTTCAAGGCGCTACAGCCAGATATTCAGCAAGCGCGCACCACGGGCGTCGCCATCGGCGAAGACTTGCCCATTGCGGCTGAGAAAACTCTGGCCGGCGCTGCCCAGGTCCCAGAATTGCCCGCGCAGAAAGACGCTCATGCCCGCGGTGGCTTCGCTGACAGGTGGCTGGCTGATCAGGGTAAGACGACGCCAGGCCGCGCCCTCACTGGTTTCTTCGGGCTTGAGGCTCACTTCTGAGGGCGTAGATACGCTCTTGAAACCGCGCCACGGACGCTCCCAGGTATCGCGGCCGGTGACAAAAGCGGGTACCGCGATCAATTGCGCGCCTTGCTCGTTGAGCTTGCGGTAGTTGTCCGGGTACCAGCTGTCGCTGCCGACCAGGATGCCCAGGCGCCCGGCGGGGGTGTCGACAACGTTGACGACATGCTCATCGCCCGGCTCGATAAAGCCACGCTCATCGTAGATCGGGTAAAGCTGGCGCTGCGGCTGGCCCAGCGGCAAGCCGTCGGCGGCAAACACCACGCTGACGTTGTACAGCGCGCCGTGGCCGATCTCCAGTTGTCCCTGGATCACGCTTGGGTTGGGCAGGGCGATGGAGCCGGCCACCAGGGTCACGCCAAATTCTTTGGCGAGGCCGCCAAACAACACTTGATAGTCGCGGGCCATGGCCGGGGCTTTCATGCGCAGGTATGCATCGTCCATGCGGTTGTCGCCGGTGGCGCTGATCCAGGCTTTGGCAAATTGCAGCGGGTTGCTGATCGACAGCCAGTTCATGGCGTCCTTGAGGTGAGCGGCCTGGTACAGCTCATTCTTCTCTGCGCCGAGCATCAGCCAGGTGCCGATATGTTCCGGCAGCACCACCACGGTCTTGGCATTGATCAGCCCAAGGTCCCGGGCATTTTGCAGGTAGGCCGACAGCTTCAGGTGCAGGCGTTCCAGGCTTTGGTAATCGGCAGGGAACAGTTCCGGCTGGATGCCCAGCAGGTTGCCCCGGTCGGCCGGTTCGCCCTCGTTGACGGCGAGGGTGATGCGCAGGTCGGACAGGTAATGCGCCACGGGGCGCTCCTGGGTCCAGACCAAGTACGCGGCGAGGGAGGCAACCAGGGCCATGATGACGGTGAACGCTAGAAGTTTACGCATGGGGCAACAGACAACAGACCAGGTGCAGGGTTCGCGACTAGGGTAGGGCCCATGGCGTGGCTTGCCAAGGGGCGCTGTGCATTTGGATCAATAACTTGTCAGTTTCAGTCATTGAGCCGTGGTCCACCGCCTCTTAGTCTGTGGGACATAAACCGATGGCACGCCGTTCGAGCGCGCCACGTCCCGTGATGATCCGTTGTGGAGCTGTACCATGACCGCTGCTGCCTACCCGCACCTGCTGGCCCCGTTGGACCTGGGTTTTACCACCTTGCGCAACCGTACCCTGATGGGCTCGATGCACACTGGCCTGGAAGAAAAGCCCGGCGGTTTCGAGCGTATGGCCGCTTACTTTGCCGAGCGTGCCCGTGGCGGCGTGGGCCTGATGGTCACCGGCGGTATCGGCCCCAATGACGAGGGCGGCGTGTACGCCGGTGCAGCCAAGCTGACCACCGAAGAAGAGGCGCGCAAGCACAAGATCGTCACCCAGGCCGTGCACGACGCGGGTGGCAAGATCTGCATGCAGATCCTCCACGCCGGGCGTTACGCCTACAGCCCCAAGCAGGTGGCACCGAGCGCTATCCAGGCGCCCATCAACCCGTTCAAGCCCAAGGAATTGGATGAAGAGGGCATCGAAAAGCAGATCCAGGATTTTGTCACCTGCTCGCTGCTGGCCCAGGTCGCCGGGTATGACGGCGTCGAAATCATGGGTTCCGAAGGCTATTTCATTAACCAGTTCCTTGCCGCCCACACCAACCATCGCACCGACCGTTGGGGCGGCAGCTTTGAAAATCGCATGCGCCTGGCGGTGGAAATCGTGCGCCGGGTACGCGAAGCCGTAGGCCCGAACTTCATTATCATCTTCCGCCTGTCGATGCTCGACCTGGTGGAAGGCGGCAGCGTCTGGGAAGAAATCGTGCAGTTGGCCAAAGCCATCGAACAGGCCGGCGCGACGCTCATCAACACCGGTATCGGCTGGCACGAAGCCCGCATCCCGACCATCGCCACCAAGGTACCCCGTGGTGCGTTCAGTAAAGTCACGGCCAAATTGCGCGGTTCGGTACAGATCCCGCTGATCACCACCAACCGCATCAACACTCCGGAAATTGCTGAGCAGATCCTGGCCGAAGGCGACGCCGATATGGTCTCGATGGCGCGGCCGTTTCTCGCCGACCCCGAGTTCGTCAACAAGGCCGCTGCCGGGCGCGCTGATGAGATCAATACCTGCATCGGCTGCAACCAGGCCTGCCTGGACCACACCTTTGGCGGCAAGCTCACCACCTGCCTGGTCAACCCGCGGGCGTGCTACGAAACCGAACTCAATTACCTGCCGGTCAAGCAGATCAAAAAGGTCGCGGTCGTCGGCGCAGGCCCCGCGGGTCTGGCCGCTGCCACCGTGGCCGCCGAGCGCGGGCATCAAGTGACCTTGTTCGACTCGGCCAGCGAGATCGGCGGCCAGTTCAATATCGCCAAGCGCGTGCCGGGCAAGGAAGAGTTCTTCGAGACCCTGCGTTATTTCAAACGCAAATTGCAGACCACCCACGTCGAGCTGTGCCTCAACACCCGTGTGGACGTTGCGCAACTGGTAGCGGGTGGTTATGACGAGGTGATCCTGGCCACCGGCATCGCACCGCGTACCCCGGCGATTCCCGGTGTCGACAACGCCAAGGTCCTGAGTTACCTGGACGTGATCCTTGAGCGCAAGCCGGTGGGCAAGCGCGTGGCCGTGATCGGCGC
Organism: Pseudomonas sp. KT_2_4; assembly: GCF_041410225.1. Lineage (NCBI taxonomy): Bacteria > Pseudomonadati > Pseudomonadota > Gammaproteobacteria > Pseudomonadales > Pseudomonadaceae > Pseudomonas > Pseudomonas sp. KT_2_4. The sequence goes on along the minus strand of NZ_CP166962.1, from coordinate 1,509,070 downwards.
CGGTGGCATCGGTTTTGACGTGTCTGAATTCCTCGTGCACCAAGGCGTCTCCACCAGCCTGGATCGCGAGGCGTTCTGGAAAGAATGGGGCATCGACACCCAACTGCAAGCCCGTGGCGGCGTGGCCGGGATCAAACCCGAGCGCCATGCACCGGCCCGTGAAGTGTTCCTGCTGCAACGCAAGGCTTCCAAGGTGGGCGACGGCCTGGGCAAGACCACGGGCTGGATCCACCGCACCGGCTTGAAGAACAAGCAGGTGCAGATGCTCAACAGCGTTGAGTACCTGAAGATCGACGATGAAGGCTTGCATATCCGCATCGGCGCTGAGGGCGAGCCGCAAGTCCTGGCGGTGGACAATATCGTCATCTGCGCCGGCCAGGACCCGCTGCGCGAATTGCACGACGGCCTGGTCGCGGCCAACCAGAACGTGCACCTGATCGGCGGCGCCGATGTGGCGGCCGAACTGGACGCCAAGCGCGCCATCAACCAGGGCTCGCGCCTGGCGGCCGAGTTGTAAGGCGACAATAGGGGCGGTGTTAGACTACCGCCCCTTTTTTCATGCAGATGCGCCCACATGGGTCCTTTCGACTGGCTGCCCCACGCGCCCCTTGAACCTTTGCAACTGGGTTGGCTGAACGGCGTCGAGCTGGCCGTGCTGCGCCTGGACCGTATCGATCCGCTGATCAGCGGCAACAAGTGGTTCAAGCTCACCGAGCACTTGGCCCAGGCCCGACACACAGGCGCCACGGGAGTGATGAGTCTCGGCGGTCCCTACTCCAACCATCTGCATGCACTGGCGGCGGCGGGCAAGCGCTTTGGTTTTTCCACGGTCGGCCTGCTGCGGGGCCATCCTCAAGACACCCCCACGGTTCTCGACCTCACAGCCTTCGGCATGCAACTGCATTGGCTCGGTTATGGCGGTTATCGGGCGCGGCATGAAGCGGGTTTCTGGTTACCTTGGCGCGAACAGTATCCTGGTTTTCATCCGATACCCGAAGGCGGCGGTGGGCTGGCCGGTGCGCAGGGCTGTGGCGTGTTGGTCGAGCAGGCGCGGGCGCAGTTGGGCAGCCTCGGTTGGACCGATTACGACGCCTGGTGGCTGGCGGCAGGTACCGGCACGACAGTGGCGGGGCTGGCACTGGCGGAGGCGGGTGCGCATCGGGTGTATGGTGCTCTGGCGGTGCCGGATGATCACGGTGTAGCGCAGAACGTGAGTGCCATCGTGCAGGACGGCTATACATTGCTGGACGCCAGTCGCGGTGGCTTTGCCAAGGTCGATCCGCTGTTGCTGGACTTCATCCAGTGCACCGAGCAAGCATGCGGTCTACCGTTGGAACCGGTCTACACCGGCAAGGCGCTGCTGGCATTGAAACAGCAGATCGAGGCCGGACGCTTTGCCCCCGGCACGCGCCTGATCTTCATCCACACCGGCGGCCTGCAAGGCCGCCGAGGCTTCAGCGACTGACGCAAACCCCTTGTGGGAGCGGGCTTGCCTGCGAAAGCGGTAGTGCAGTAGGAGATACTGTGGCTGACACACCGCCTTCGCGGGCAAGCCCGCTCCCACAAGGGAGTTGCGCTTAACTGATGGCCTGAGTTCAGTCGATGAATGGGTTGGCTTAAAGCCTCCTCCCACCCGGCATCATGCGCAGCGCCGTGTTATCGCGCACCACATAATGATGAAAGATCCCCGCCAGTGCATGCAGCCCGATCAACCAATAGCCGACCTGGGCGAACAGCACATGCCAGCCTTCAATCTCCTCGGCCAGCGCCTTGTTTTCCGCGATCAGCGGCGGCAATTCCATTCCATAGAACATCACCGAATGCCCTTTGGCACTGACGATCAACCAACCGGCAATCGGCAACCCGATCATCAACGCATACAGCGCCCAGTGCATCAGCTTCGCCAGCAGATTCTGCCATTGCGGCGGTGCCGGCACGATCTTCGGCGCCACCCCCAGGCTGCGTGCGAACAGGCGCAGCCATACCAGCACAAACACGGTAAGGCCGAGCATAAAGTGCATTTCCACAATCAGCGTGCGTGCGCCGCTGCCTTTGGGGAATTGCCCGCGCAGTTCAATGCAGGCGTAGACCACCGCCAGCAGCACCACCATCAACCAGTGCAACGCAATGGACATAGTGCTGTAGCGCGTATCGGAATTTTTCCACGGCATCGCTGTGTTCCTCACTCATCAGGGCATACCTCCATTCTTTAGCGATGGAGTGCATTAACTGTATGCCTGTTTTGAGCGCTGCGCTTGTTGCCAATGCCCTTGTCTTGACTTCGGTCAGTAGGCCTGCGGCATTTCCCCGCGGGCCAGTCGCTGGTTGATGTCACTGATGACCCGTGGCAGATCGGTGATGGTGTCAATCAGGTAGTGTGGACGTGAAGGTTCGAACATCGCCTCGATGCGCTGGCGCTCGCTGGCCAGTGTGTCGCTGTCCAGGGCGCGGAATTGCTCGTAGGTGAGGCCCAGCGCGTTGCCCGAGCAGGTCAGGGCCACGGTCCACATGCCGGCACGTCGGCCTTCGAGAATGCCCGGCACGGTGTCGTCGACCTTCACGCAGGCGGCCACATCATCAATGCCCAGGGCGATCACGTTGGCCAGTGCCTGGGCCGGCCAAGGGCGACCGTTGGGGACTTCGTCGGTAGCCACGACGTGGTCGGCGACATAGCCGTTGGTGGCAGCCAGGGCCACGACCTTGTCCATCACTTGCTTGGGATAGCCGGAGCAGGAGCCGATCTTGATCCCTTGCGCCCGCAGCGCTGCAATGGTGTCGAGGGCGCCGGGGATCAGGGCCGAGTGTTCAGCGATCTTCTCGATCTGCAGCGGCATGAAGCGCTGGTAAATGGCGGTCACATCGTCGTCGGTCGGCGTGCGGCCGAACGCCTTGCGGTAGCGTTCGGCAACCTGCGGCTGGTCGCAGAGGGTACGGATATGGTCCCACTTGCCCATGCCCATCGGACCACGGGCTTCCTCGATAGACACCTGCACGTCGAACTCGGCGAAGGCCTCGACAAAAATCTGCGTGGGGGCGAAGGAGCCGAAATCGACCACGGTGCCGGCCCAGTCGAGGATAACGGCCTGGAGGGTGTTGGGGTTTTGATAGTTCATGGTTCAGATCCTGTGGTAATGGGGGGAGTCAAATATCCAACACTTCCATTTCTTGCAGCACCTCGGCGATGGCCTCGACCGCCGCGCGCATGCCGGCTGCGTCGACATGGCCGATGCAGCCCACGCGAAAGGTTTCCACCTGGGTCAATTTGCCGGGGTACAGGATGAAACCCTTGGCCTTGACCCGTTCGTAGAAGTCCTTGAACTGGTAGCGCGGGTCTTTTGGGGCGTGGAAGGTGACGATGATCGGCGCCTGGATTGCCGCCGGCAGAAAGCTGCGCAGGCCCAGCGCAGCCATGCCATCCAGCAGTGCCTGGCAGTTGTCCGCGTAGCGTTGATGGCGGGCGGGCAGGCCGCCTTCTTCTGCGTATTGCAGCAGCGCCTCATGCAGGGCGGCAACCACGTGGGTCGGCGGGGTGAAGCGCCATTGTCCGGTCTTGGCCATATAGGTGTGCTGGTCGAACAGGTCCATCGCCAGGGAATGGCAGTTGCCCTGGGCCGCAGCCAGCGCCGCTTTTTCGGCAAAGACAAAGCCCATCCCCGGCACGCCTTCCAGGCATTTGCCCGAGGCGGCAATCAGCGCGTCGAAGGGGATTTCGCGGGCATTAATCGGTAGCGCGCCGAAGGAACTCATGGCGTCGATGATCAGGCGCTTGCCGTGGCGTTTGACCACCTCGGCGATCTGCGGCAACGGGTTGAGAATGCCCGTGCTGGTTTCGCAATGGATCAGCGCAACGTGGGTGATGGCGCTGTCAGAGCTCAACAGGCGATCCACATCGGCGGCAGTGGTGGGCTCGTCCTCGGCGGTTTCAAAGGTGCTGAATTCGCGGCCAAGCACCTCGCAGATTTTCGCCAGGCGCTTGCCGTAGGCGCCGTTGATCAACACCAGCACCTTGCCATTGCGGGGAACCAAGGTGCCGATCGCCGCTTCGACGGCGAAGGTGCCGCTGCCTTGCAGCGGCACGCAGTGGTGGCTGTCCGCACCGTTGAGGATCGCCAGCAGCTGCGTGCACACACTGGCTGTGAGCTGGTTGAAGCGGTCGTCCCACGACCCCCAATCCACCATCATCGCCTGGCGGGTGCGGGCCGAGGTGGTCAGGGGGCCGGGGGTCAACAGGATCGGCGCGGCAGTGGGCATATCAAATCCTCGCAAGGTGTTGGGGTTCAAGCTACGGCGCCTAAATTGCAGTTTGGCTTGTCATCAATCAAATTGTTTGTTGTTATGCGAGCTATCAGTGAGGCCGATAACGATGAACCTTTTCCAACTGCGTGCATTCGATGCCGTGGCCCGTGAGGGCAGTTTTACCCGCGCGGCGGCTCGGCTGTTTATCAGCCAGCCGGCAGTGACCGGGCATATCAAGGCGCTTGAGGAGCACTACCAGATCCCGCTGTTGCGCCGCACCGCCCGCCGGGTGGAGTTGACCGAGGAGGGCGCACGCCTGGCGGCCATCACGCGGGCGATCTTCGGTTTGGTCGACGAGGCGCAAACCATGCTGGAGGCCAACCGCCAGTTGCTCACCGGGCGCCTGGAAGTGGCGGCGGACGGCCCGCATTTGGTCATGCCGATGATCGCCAGCCTGCGCGCGCGCTACCCTGGCATTACCGTGAACCTGCGTTTGGGCAATGCTCAGGAAACCCTGGCGGCGCTGCTGTCCGAACATGCCGATGTGGCGGTGCTCACCGAGGTGGAGCCGCGCAATGGCCTGCACTTGCAACCCCTGGACGAGTCACGGATTTGCGCCTTGGTGCCGGCTGCGCATCCATGGGCCAGGCAGGCCAGCGGTATTGAACTGGCGCAGCTGCATGAGGTGATCATGGTGCTGCGCGAGCCCAGTTCTATCACCCGGCGCACCTTTGATGACGCGTGCCTTGCGGCGAATGTGCAACCCAAAGTGCTGCTGGAACTGGACAGTCGTGAAGCTGTGACCGAAGCGGTGGCGGCAGAGTTAGGGGTGGGCGTGGTGTCGTCGATGGAGGTCAGCCCGGACCCGCGTGTACAGGCGGTACCGATTCTGGGCGATGGCCTGCTGAACCGGCACATGCTCGGCTGCATGGAGCGGCGCCGCTCGCTGCGCTTGATTCAGGCGTTTTTCGAGTTGGCGTGAAGGCTCTCACGCACGATCTCCAGGAAGGTCGCGACCACGCGGCGTGAACTCTGCTCTTTCAGGCACACCAGGGTTTCTTTCATGCGTTGTGTGCAATCGCGGATCGGCATGGCGTATACCCGCGCGTCGGCGCCGAACTCTGCCGCCGACACCACGCCCACGCCAATTCCCACCACCACGGCTTCCCGGGCGGCTTCGCGGCCTTCCACCTGGATGGCCGGGCGAATGCGCAGGCCGGCCTGGCGCATTTCCTGCTCCAGGGTTTGACGGGTGACTGAGCCGGTTTCCCGCAGCACCAGCGGAGTGTTATCGAGGTCGGCCAGGCAAATCGATTCGCGCCCGGCCCAGGCATGGTCACGTGCGACAAAAGCCAGAAGTTGATCGTCGGGCAGCGGCAGTGACAACAGGCGCGGATCATCGACATCGCGCCCCAACAGCGCCAGGTCGGCCTGGTAGTTGTAAAGGCGCGACAGCGACTCATCGGTGTTGCCGGTTTCGATTTTCACGCTGATCCCAGGGTAGCGCTGGCAGAAGCGCGCAATCTGCGGCAGTACGTGCACGGGTGCATCCACCGCCAGGGTAAGGGTGCCGGTGAGCAGGGCGCGCGAATCCTGCAGCAATTCTTCGGCTTCGGCTTCGATCACAAACAGGCGCTGGGTGATGCCCAGCAGGCGCTCACCCAGATCGGTCAGGCGCACCGAGCGCTTGTTGCGGTGGAACAGCAACACGCCGAAGCGCTCTTCCAGTTTGCGCACCTGGTCGGAAATCGCAGGCTGGGTCAGGAACAGGCGTTCGGCCGCCCCGGTAAAACTGCCGTGAATGGCCACCGCATGGAAGGCTTTGAGCTGGGCATGGGAAACCGACATAGCGCGTCCTCTTACAAGCTGGGCTTATATTTGAAATACGATAAATCGATTTTACCTATGAGTCAGCCATTGCTTTCATGCGCCTCAGTCGCCGTAGGTTGAGTCCTACAACCACGGCTGCCATGGGGGCAGGCACACCGCACCCATCTGACCAATACCGCGCTCTCCAAGGCCCGGCATTGCAGTGCTCAACCATAAAAACAACAGGCGTTTTCTTTCGATTCTGCCGGCACACTCACACCTGAGGTCAGAACCACCATGAATATCCCTATGGGTAGCATCAAGCGTTGGCGCGTGCAGATTTTTGCCATCACCTGGCTGGCGTATGCCGCGTTCTATTTCACCCGCAAAGCGTTTTCAGTGGCGAAGCTGGGGATCGGCGACGACCCGAGTTTCCCCCTCGACAAAATGATGATGGCCAACCTGGATGGCCTCTACCTCGCCGCGTATGCCGTAGGCCAGTTCACTTGGGGCATGCTTGCCGACCGCTTTGGACCACGGGTGGTGGTGCTCGGTGGCTTGCTGATTTCCGCAGGCGCAGCGCTGGTGATGGGCACCTTTGCCACCTTGCCGATCTTTGTTACCTGCATGTTGGTACAGGGCTTGGCCCAGTCCACTGGCTGGTCGGGGCTGTGCAAGAACCTCGGCAGTTTCTTCCCGGCCCAGCAGCGTGGGCGGGTGCTGGGGTTATGGAGTTCGTGTTACGCGTTCGGCGGATTGGTCGCGTCACCGTTTGCCGGTTGGTGGGCCTATACGCTGATCGGTAGTTGGCATGCGGCGTTTATTTCCAGTGCCGCAGTGGTAGCGGTGGTGGCCGTGCTGTTCTTTATGTTCCAGCGCAATACCCCGCAGGATGTGGGCTTGCCGGCAGTCGAGCCTGAGCCGGTGCTGAGCGCCGAGCAGTTGGCCGCCCAGCAGCGCGTCAGCGTACTCGAACCCCTGCGCGCGATCCTGCGTAACCGCACAGTGTTGACCCTGGGGCTGGCGTACTTCCTGCTCAAGCCGGCGCGCTACGCGATTCTGTTGTGGGGGCCAGTGATCGTCTACGAGCAGATGCCGTCGGTGGGCAAGGTCGGCGCCGCCATCGTGCCCACCGCGTTTGAGTTGGCTGGTTTACTGGGGCCAGTGTTGATCGGCCTGGCCTCCGACAAACTGTTCGGCGCCCGGCGCATGCCCGCCTGTGTGCTGAGCCTGTTGGCGCTGACGGTTGCCCTGGCGCTTTTCATGGGCGCGCTGCACACCGGCAGTGTGGTGCTGGTTATGACGTTGCTGTTTGTCATGGGGCTGACGCTGTATGGGCCCGACTCAATGATCAGCAGCACGGCGGCCATCGACTTCGGCACCGCCAAGGCCGGCGCTACCGCCGCGGGTTTTGTGAACGGCTGCGGTTCGGTGGGGGCGATTCTGGGTGGTTTGCTGCCAGGCTATTTCGATACCGTGACGGTATTTATCGTGTTTGCCGGTGCGGCGCTGTTTTCTTCGTTGGTGCTGATGCCCTACTGGAATGCCAGGCCCGCCGTACTGGCCCAGGCGGGGGATTTTGTGCCGGACCGCAATGCGGTGATCAAACCCTTGCGCACCTGAGTACCCTGGCCGGTTTTTTGGTGGAACGAAGCGTTCTCGCGCTATAAACTCTGCCCCCAAAGCGCCGGCCAGTAGACGTTTCGGCGCGATGGAAATAAGAGAGTGAGTCATGGGCGCACAGTGGAAAGTCAAACATAAAGAAGCGGCAGCCAATGCCAAGGGCAAGATTTTCGGCAAGCTGGTGAAAGAAATCACCATCGCCGCCCGCAACGGCGCCGATACCGCGACCAACGCGCACCTGCGCCTGGTGGTGGAACAGGCCAAAAAAGCCTCGATGCCCAAGGAAACCCTGGACCGCGCAATCAAAAAGGGCGCCGGTCTGCTCGGTGAGACCGTGCAATACCACCGCGTGACCTACGAAGGTTTCGCGCCGCACCAGGTGCCTTTGATCGTCGAGTGCGTGACCGACAACATCAACCGCACCGTGGCGGAAATCCGCGTGGCCTTCCGCAAAGGCCAACTGGGCGCTTCCGGTTCGGTGGTCTGGGATTTCAACCATGTGGGCCTGATCGAAGCATCGCCGGACACGCCGGACGCTGATCCGGAAATGGCCGCTATCGAAGCGGGCGCCCAAGACTTTGAAGAGGGTGAAGAAGGCGCCACCTTGTTCATCACCGAAACCACCGACCTGGATGCTGTGCAGAAGGCCTTGCCGGAGCAGGGCTTCACCGTGCTGTCGGCCAAGCTGGGTTATATCTCCAAGAACCCGGTCAGCGGTTTGACCGATGAGCAGATGGCAGAAGTCGAGGCGTTCCTGGAAGGCCTGGACAACCATGATGATGTGCAGGATATGTTTGTCGGCCTGGCGGGCTGATGTTTATCTGAGTACACGCGGTCAACCTGTGGGAGCGGGCTTGCTCGCGAATGCGGTGTGACAGTCAACAGATGTATTGGCTGTTCCACCGCATTCGCGAGCAAGCCCGCTCCCACATTGGTTTAGTGGTGTTGCATAGATTCGAGCAAGACCTCAATTTCTTCAAAGCTCGGCCGCGCCAGCACATCCGGCTGGCAGCAGCGTTGTTGCAGTGCCTGCAAGCCTTCGTCACTGGCCTCAACCCGCTCCAACAATTCCCCCAGCAACACTCCGAACGCGCGCACTTCAATACGCTGCAGCGCACGGGTTTCCAACGTGTCCGCCGTGGCATGGAAGGACGCCGCGCCAAAGTCTCCCAGCAAGCAATCACCCGCTGCATTCCACAGGATATTGTGGCCATACAGGTCACCATGGGTAATGCCGTGCCGATGCAGGTGCGCCGCCACCGAAGCAATACCCCGCGCCATGCGCAGTGCCACATCCAGGCTGAAACGGGTGTCGGGGGCGTAGATGTCGCGCGTGCACGACGCCAGGCTCGGCAGGGCTGCGAGGTTGCGGTAACTGGGGTCGATCAGCTCCATCACCAGGGCGGCCTGGTTATCGGGATGGCCGACGACGCGTCCTTCAACCTTGATCAGGCTGGGATGCAGGCCGGCAGCGATGCAGGCTTGCATTTCATGCAGCGGTGAACCGTCGCTGGTGATGGTGCCTTTGTACAGCTTGACCGCGACCGGCAACGCTCGGGGTTTCCACAGCGCCTTGCGAATAATCCCCGAAGCGCCTTCGCCAAGGACTTCGCCCATGTCCAGTTCCTGCCAGGCGATGTTCGGCGTCGCCTCATCACTGCTCACCTGCACGGCCATTTCCACCGGGTTGCCGGCGTAGGCCAGCCAGGTCAGGCTCGGCAGGGTCAGCAGCCACTGCGGTAGTTGGGTGAGGCGGTTGGAGGCGATACGGATCAACTCCAGGTTTTGGCACTGGGCCAGGCTTGGCGGCAGGTCGGTCAACTGGTTACCGGCCAACATCAACTTTTGCAGTAACGGGCGCTGACCCAGTTCATCGGGCAATTGGCGGATGCAGTTGTCGGTGAGGATTAGCCAGCGCAATTGTGGCGGCAGGGCAGCGGCGGCTACCTGGCTGATCTGGTTGGCCTTGAAGCCGATCATGCTCAGCTTGGCGCACTGGCCCAGGCATTGCGGCAGTTCGGTAAAGGCGTTGTCCGAACAGAACAGCACACGCAGGTGCGTCAGGCGGTGCAGGTCGTCGGGCAGGCTGCTCAGGGCGTTGCCGGTGAGGTTGAGGATTTCCAGCGAGTCGGCCAGTTCGAAGATTTCCCGGGGAAACTCGGTCAGCCCGCAGGCCAGGTCCAGGCGTGTAGCGCCGGCCAATTGGCCAGCCTTGAGTTGGGCGAGGGTATTCATGCAGGGCGCGGTGCTCGGAAGAGGGCGTAAAAGGCGCTCATGATAGCGGCTCGGACGCGGTTTGCGGGCACAGCGTCTGCAATTGGCGCAGGCGACTGGCGGTGCGGGCGAGGTCGATGGCTTGGCCTTCCAGGCATTTATCCAAGGGCTGATGGCCGATCAGCGTCAGTTGCTTGTCCTGGTCGTAGAGCACGTCTACCAGATTGATAAAGCGCTGTTGCACGGCGATGGGGCATTCGGCCAACTGCGGCAGGCCGTCGATGATCCAGTGGTCGAAGTCCTGGCACAACAACAGGTAATCCATGACCGCCGTGAGTTGTTCGCACAGGTCATTGAAGGTGAACGCGATGGTTCGTGCCTGATGGCCTCGGCACGTTAACTGCCGAGTGCCGACCTTCAGGGTTTGCGCCGGGCAATCTGTGGCAGGCAGGCCCAGGTTTTCACGCTGGCCTGCCGTACCTGGCCAGACATACTGGCCGCCCGTGAAGCGCTGTTGCGCGTGGGCCTGGGCCAGGCTGCGAAAGTCCTGAGGCGCACTGACTTCCAGCACCTCCATGCGCGCGGCGATCAGCTCGATCACCGGCTTGAAACGCTCGTGGTACAGCGGGTTGGGCAGCAAGCCTTCGGGTGGGTAGTTGGAGGTCACCAGCACCAGCACACCGCGCTGGAACAGGGCCTTGAATAAACGGCTGATGAGCATCGCATCGCCGATGTCGTGCACGTGGAATTCGTCGAAACACAGCACTCGGCAGCCGGCCAGCAGCTCGTCCAGCGTGACGCCCAGAGCATCATCATGTCCGCGGTGCAGGAACATGCCTTGGTGCAGCCGGGCGAAGAAAGTGTGGAAATGCACACGTTGCTTCTCGGCGATGGGCAGTGCCTGGAAAAATCCATCCAGTAGCCAGCTTTTGCCACGCCCCACCGGGCCATGCAGGTACAGGCTGCGCGTGGCCTGGCCGTTGAGCAGGTGTTGAGCTTCGCGATTCAGGGCGGTAATCGCCCGGATTTGCCCATCACTGAGGGTATAGCCCTGTTGTTCGGCCTTTTTTTGAAAATACGCCGGGATAGGCGAGGCGTCCGAGGCGTCGGTTTTTTTACCCAGCAGGCGCTGGAGCAGGGCAAGCACGGCCAAGAATAAACACTCTGTATTACGGTGGTCGCTCACTGTAGGACGCCCGATGCCATTTGACCAATAGTGAAGGGCCCCAAGCCTTGCAAACTGGCACTTTCGCGTTAACTGGCTAACCTCATACACAGTTGTCACCCCTGTATAAGGAATTGGGGCTGTGAAGGGACCGTCGGTATTGGCTGTCATGGGCACGATGCTCTGCAACACGGTGTTTGCTGCGCAACTCCAGGTGCAGGTGCGCATCGACGTGCAGCGGGGTTGCCAGTTGGTGGGCACCACCCGCAATGCGGGCATCGAGCAACTTGGCGTATTGGATTTCGGCAGCGGCCCGCGTCTGGATGACCCGGCCGGCCCCCTGAGTGCGGCCCTGATCAGCCAGCGCCAGCCGCGCCTGGAATGTAACCCCGACACGCCTTACCAAATGCGCGTTGACGGCGGCCTGCATGGCGGCGTCGGCGAAGTGCGTTATCTCGCCAATCCGGCGCCCTCCAGTCGGCCCATCCCCTATCGAATCTATGCCGACGCCGCGCGGCTGATCCCCTTGCCGGTGGACGTGCCGATCAGCGGCCGCGTGCCGGACACCGGCTCTGTCGACCTGCCGCTGTATGGGCGCATCGAACCGCTCAAGGACATCCCCGCCGTCGGCCGTTATTCCGACCTGCTCAAGGTCACGGTCACATGGTAAGCCGCTACCTGGCCGTGACGGTCCTGGGTGGCCTGCTGTTGCTGGCGGATGACGCGCAGGCGGCGGTGGTCAACGGCCAGGTCCATGCGCGGTTGGTAATCACCGCCAGTTGCGAAGTGAGCAAGGGCGTGGAAACCGCGCCGGTCACACCCGAAGGCGGCACCGCGCTGTTGGACTTTGGCAGCCAGGGGCCGACGTGGAACGAGACCTTGGGCGCGGCGATCTCCGATGGCGACAAGGCGCCGCTGTCGGTGTCCTGCAATCCTTCGGTGGTCAGCAGTTTCACGGTGACCATCGACGGGGGTGCTAACGGCGACGGGACCACGCGGCGCCTGAGCAATGGCCGCCAGACCATTCCCTATCGACTGTCGGCTGACCCCCAGGGGCGCAGTGCCTACAGGATCGGCCAGCAACGCAATTTCGTCGTGACCCAGGGCACCCAGGTACCGATCCCGGTATTCGGTTCCGTGGTGGCGAATACCAGGGCCCTACCGGCCGGCCTCTACACAGACACCCTGACGGTGACTCTGGATTGGTAAACCATGAGGATGGATATCATGCATGTACTTGTATCGCGAATCGGCCTCTGTGCCCTGGGCCTGGGGCTGGCGTCCAGCCTGAACGCGGCGACCACGGTGACCGGGCAGATCAGTTCCAGCCTGACCTTGATCGCCAGTTGCCAAGTCAACGGCTCCGGGGCGGCCACCGGGTTGAATTTCGGTAGCTTGAACTTCGGCACCACCAACAGCCTGTTTACCAATGCCGACGCCCAGCTGCTCGGCGGCACCGGTACCGGCGGGGCGTTGTCGATCCTGTGTTCGGCTGGCACCGCGCCAACGATCAAGGTGCGTGCCGGCGCCCACGACGGTGCTTCCCCCGGTGGCACCCGTGCGCTGGCCGATGGCGTGGGTAACTTCGTGCCCTACGATTTCTACACTGACAGCGGGCGTTCAGCGCTGTTGGCGATTGACGGCGTGGTGACCCTCGCCACCAGTACCGGCGTGGCGCAGACCGTCAACCTTTACGGCCGGGCGGTGGGCAAGGCGGGACTGCCGGCGGGCACCTACACCGACACCGTGGCCGTGGAACTGACGTTCTAACGATGTGGCCCAGGGTGTTGCTCGCCATCGGCCTGGCGATACCGTTGCCGCTGTCGGCGGTGGTCAACCAGAGCTTCCAGGTGAGTGCGACCATCACGCCGGGCTGTCTGATCGTGGGCGGCGGCGCCAACTACGGCACCTTGGCCTACGGCAGCTATTCGGCCCTGGCCACCAGCACGGTCACAGCGGCTCTCACTGGCGGCGTAACCCTGCAATGCACACCGGGCGTGGCCCTGAGCATGAGCGTGGATGGCGGCCTGTACAGCAGCACCGGGCGCAATTTGCAGCTCAACAGTGGCAGCGCGCGGGTGGCTTACCAATTGTTTCGCGATGCGGCGTTCAGCCAGAGCCTGGGGATCAACCAGAGCGTCAGCGTGACCTACAGCGATGCGAGCAACATCAGCCTGCCGATTTACGGGCGGGTGGTTTTACCGGGCAATCAGCCTGGGGGGACGTACAGCGACACGCTGCAGGTGCAGCTGACGTGGTAGGGCTAACGGTTTTAAGGAGGGGTGTCATGGGTTGTGCTTTGCGACGGTTATGGACCGCGGGTTTCGCCTTGGGGGCGTTGTGCTCGGCAGGGTTTGTACAGGCGGCCAGTTCGGTGCTGATCTGGCCCATCGACCCGGTGCTGGAGGCTGACCAACAGGCCAGCGCGCTGTGGCTGGAGAACCGTGGCACCGAGACCGCCAACCTGCAGATCCGCGTGTTTGCCTGGAGCCAGAATGGCTTTGACGAGCAGTACCAGAACCAGCGCGATGTGATCGGCAGCCCGCCGGTGGCCAAGATCGAGCCGGGCCAGAAGCAACTGGTGCGCCTGACCCGCACCCGGGAAGTGCCGCCGGGGCAGGAGTTGGCCTATCGCATCATCATTGATGAAATCCCCTCGGCGTTGCAGGTGCCGGCGCCGCCGGAGGGCAAGAACACGGCGGCGGCGATTCGCTTTCAGATGCGTTATTCGGTGCCGCTGTTTGCCTACGGCGCCGGCTTGTGGAGCAAAGATGACGCTACCCGGCAGCGCGATCCCAAGGGCGCTGGCAAGCCGCAGTTAAGCTGGCAAAAGGTCAACGTGGCAGGGCGCAACTACATCGAGGTGCGCAACCAGGGCGCCGTGCATGCGCGGCTTACCGATGCGTCATTCAAACAGGGCGGGCAGACCCGGCCGTTGGTGGACGGTTTGCTCGGCTATGTGCTGCCGGGCGCGAGCATGCGTTGGCCGGTGCCGGACGCCGTATCGGCCGACCAGCCGTTGCAGGTCAGGGTCAACGGCGCGCCGCAACTGGAGAGCCTGGCGCCCAAGCGCTAACCGTTATGTAGCGCAACGGGCACACGCCCGGGTTTTCACAGGATGGAGATGTCCATTGAAGGACACAACGCCATGGTGAGTCGTGGTTGGGCTCGGGTTTTATGGCCGTCGGTGGCAGTGGCAAGCGGGCTGTGGGGCGCAGCGATGGCGGGCGACTTGCCGCCGCCGCCCGGCAGCATGGAGGCAGTTGCCGATGCACAGCTGTTTCTGGAACTGGTGGTCAACCAGATGGACACCGGCCGCGTTATCGCGGTCGAGCAGCGCGCCGGCCAGCTGTTTGTGCCGGCCAGCGCGTTGCAGGACGTGGGCATGAAACTGCCCGGTGAGCCCGTCGGCAGTGTGGCCCTGGACCAGGTGCCGGGCCTGCACAGCGACTACGACAGCAACGGCCAGCGCCTGCTGCTGGATGTGCCGCCTTCCTGGCTGCAGGAACAGTTCATCGGCAACCGCAATACCTATCCGCGTACCCAGGCCATGAGCAGCTTCGGCGCCTTGCTCAACTATGACGTGTATTTCAATGACACCGACGACGGCGGCAGTTACCTCGCGGCGTGGAACGAAGTGCGGCTGTTCGACACCTGGGGCACCTTGTCCAACACCGGGCAACTGCGCCAGACCCTGTCCGACGGAGTCAGCGGCGGTACCCTCAACAATGGTTACCGACGTTACGACACCACCTGGCGTTTCTCCGACGATGAGCGCCTGCTGACCTACGAGGCTGGCGACGTGATCAGCGGCGCGCTGCCCTGGAGCAGTTCGGTGCGCCTGGGCGGGGTGCAACTGTCGCGGGACTTTGCCGTGCGCCCCGACCTGGTCACGTACCCCTTGCCGCAGTTTGCCGGTGAGGCGGCGGTGCCGTCGTCGGTGGATCTGTTTATCAACGGCTATAAATCCGACAGCGCACAGTTGCAACCCGGCCCCTACACCCTGACCAACATCCCGTTTATCAACGGTGCCGGCGAGGCCGTGGTGGTCACCACCGATGCCCTGGGACGCCAAGTGTCGACCACGGTGCCGTTCTACGTCACCAGCACCTTGCTGCAACAAGGCTTGACGGATTTTTCGCTGGCCGCCGGTACCTTGCGCCGTGACTACACCCTGCGGGACTTCGGCTACGGGCCGGGCGTGGCCAGTGGCACGTTCCGCTACGGCTATTCCGATAACCTGACCCTGGAAAGCCACGCCGAAGCCTCCAGCGACCTGACCCTCGGCGGGCTCGGCGGCAACCTGCGCCTGGGCAACTTCGGCGTGCTCAATACCGCCCTCAGCCAGAGCCAGTTCGACAGCCGCACGGGCCAGCAACTGAGCCTCGGTTACCAGTACAACAGCACGCGCTACAGCTTTATGTACCAACGGGTGGAGCGCCGCGACGACTACGCCGACCTGACTCTGGTCGATACCCCTTACGCCAGCCTCAGCAAGCGCAGCGAGCAGGTGACCCTGAGCCTCAACCTCCAACGTTTCGGCAGCCTGGGCCTGGGTTATTTCGACGTGCAGGCGGCGGACGACTCGCGCACGCGCCTGCTCAACCTGAGCTGGAGCAAACCGTTGTGGCGCAACACCAGCTTTTATCTGTCAGCCAACCGCGAAATCGGTGACAGCAACTGGGCCATGCAGGCGCAACTGGTCATCCCGTTCGACCTCAACGGCAGCCTGGCCTTGAGTACCGAGCGCAGCAAGGACGGCGCCAGTCGCCAGCGCATCAACTACAGCCGCGCGGTGCCCAGCGAAGGCGGGGTGGGCTACAACCTCGGCTATGCCCAGGGCGATGCCCCCAGCTATCGACAGGCCGACCTGACCTGGCGCTTGCAGTCGGTGCAGTTGCAGGCCGGCGTGTACGGCAGCAGCGAGGCCATGACGCGCTGGGCCGATGCCAGCGGCTCACTGGTGTGGATGGGCGGCGAAACCTTTGCCGCCAACCGCATCAATGACGCCTTTGTGGTCGTGAGCACCCAGGGCTTTGCCGGGATTCCGGTGCGCTACGAAAACCAGCTGGTGGGCCAGACCGACCGCAACGGCCATTTGCTGGTGCCGTGGAGCAGTGCCTATTACCGCGGCAAATACGAGATCGACCCGTTGAACCTACCGGCGAATGTGCAAAGCCCCAATGTGGAACAGCGCGTGTCGGTGCGCCGAGGCAGTGGCTACCTGCTGGAATTCCCCCTGCGCCGGGTGCTCGCTGCAAGCATCACCCTGGTGGACCGCCAGCATCAGGAGTTGCCGCTGGGCAGCCTGGTGGTGCACGAGCAAAGCAACACCCAGGCGGTGGTCGGCTGGGATGGCCTGGTGTACCTGGAAAACCTCAGCGCCCACAACACCTTGCAGGTCACTTTGGGAGAGGGCCGCACCTGCCAGGCAACCTTCGATATGGACGAGCAGCAACAGGACGTGCCCTTGATCGGGCCATTAGTGTGCCAATGAGGGATTGAACAGGGAGTGTTCAGGTGAGGGGCAGCGTAGGGTTGTATGGCGTGGGTTTGTTGTTTTGCGGGCAGGCCATGGCGGCGTGTTCGGTGGTGTCCACCGTGCCGGCCAGTTTTGGTTCGATCAGTTCGATGACGGTGCGCACCGCCGCGCAAACCAGCTCTACGGCCAACTCAGGGTTGAGTTGCACCTCGGCGCTGATATCGCTGCTGGTGTCCACCGACCATTTTTACGCCACGATCACCTCGCCCCAGACCGGTATGGTCGGGCCGACCGGTGATGTGATCAGCTACACGATTTATGGCAACAACAGCACCAGCTATCCCATCACCCGTGGCAGCCAATTCGATTTCGGCGGCGCTGGCGGCATCGCCCAGAGCATCGGCCTGATCGCCGGGCCCGGCGCGAAAACTGTGCCGTTGTACCTGAGCAGCATCACTGGCAGCAACGTCGCCGCCGGGGTGTACACCGAGACATTGAGCATCGCCTGGGTGTGGAATTATTGCTCGGGGATCGGCCTTGGCGGCATTTGCCTGGGACGTGACATTGGCAGCGGCACGGCGTCCCTGACCGTCAGCATGACCGTGACCAACGATTGCCAGATCACCGCCCCGAATATCAGCTTCGGCAGCGCGCCGGTGGTCAGTGGGTTTAGTGCGGTGAGCGGGCAGACCATCAACATCGCCTGCACCAAGGGCAGCGCCTATACCGTGGGCTTGAGCGATGGCCAGAACCCGGTGAGTGTCGGCGGCCGGCGGCGCATGGTTTCCGGCGGCAATTACCTGGCCTATGACATTTTCAAAAGTGCCGGCACCACGCGTTGGGGCAGTGTCGGCGCGGCGCGGCGGGCCAGCTCCACGGCCGAGGTCAATCCCGGCAACGGCTTGGGTAATGGCAGCCAGGTGTACAACTACAACGCCAAGGTCTACACCGACCAGCCCACGCCGCCGGCTGGCACCTATCTGGATAACGTGGTGCTGGACGTCGGTTTCTAGAATGGCGTCTGCAACGCGGCGGCCTGATCCACCGGGCTGACCATCGCGTAGTTGTAGCCGCCGCCCGACCAGTAGTCGGCCTGCAAGCCATCGGCACTGCGGCTGCCGCGAGGCAGGAAACCGTTGTTCGGGCCCGGCGGGCGGATATAGAAGCTGATGCGCCGGCCTTGCGCGTCCTGGTACAGCACCATGGCTGCCGCGCCTTGGTCGGTGGTGAGCAGGCGCCCGCTGACCGGCTTGAAACCGGCTTGGCTCAGGTCGGGCAGGCGATGGGCCTGGTTGAAATAACGGTCGAGCCAGGCCTGCATGGTGCCAGGGTCCTGAGCGTTGTAGTCGGCGGGCATGATGCCGTCCTGGGCAAACAGGCGGTAGGCCTGCATGGCGTCGGTCATCGGCAACAGTGGCGGCTGGGTGGCTTCACGGGCGTGCCAACCGCCAACCCCGCCGAGGCTCACGGCGATCAGCAACAACGCCGCCGTGGCCAAGTGCCGACGGGACTGTTTCTTGATGCGCTGGCGAATCAGCGCCGGGTCCAATGCCGGGTTGTGCGGCTGTTGCAGGGCGCCGCTCAACGACGCGCGCAGCAACTGCGCATCTTGTTGCCAGGCCTGTACCCGGGCCGCCACTTCGGGGTGGCTGGCCAGCCAGGTTTCAAGCACACAGCGATCAGTGTCCGGCAATTGGTGATCGACGTAGGCATGTAAATCGCGTTCGCTGGGGGGCAGGCTGATCATTTGAGTCTCCGCAGGGCAGGGCCGGCCATTTCGCCATCGCTGAGCTGACGCAACGCTTGGCGTGCGCGGGACAGGCGTGACATTACGGTGCCGATGGGCACCTTGAGGATCTCGGCCACTTCCTTGTAGCTCAAGCCCTCGACGGACACCCACAGCAACAGGGCGCGCTGTTCGGTGTTCAGTTGGTCGAAGGCTTGCAGGGTGGATTGGGCCAGCACCGTGCGTTCTACCGAAGGTTGCACGTCATCGCGGCCGGTGAAGAATTCGAGCATGCGCGCATAGCGGCGGTTGCGGCGGTGGGCGTCGAGGAACTGCCGGTAGAGGATCGAAAACAGCCAGGCGCGCAGGTCGCCCTCGATACGTTTATCGGCCCAGGCGACGATCGCGCGCTCCAGGGTCGATTGCACCAGGTCATCGGCGCTGCTGCTGTTGCGCGTCAGGGACACGGCAAAACGCCGCAACCTGGGGATGAGTTCGCGTAACTGTTCGTCGAGTTCATGCATGGGTGTCTGGCTGATCACTACGCTGGGACTAGAGAGACGTCCGGCGTTGAAGGTTATTCCCCGTCCCGCAAAATAAATCCAGGGCCTGGGAATAGAGCCCATCGGCGTTCGTCTTAATGCTCCGACCTTATGTTTCAGCCTGAGGCCTCTGGCCCTGGAGTTCCTGCATGGTAGATCACTCATCACCACCCCGTCCTCCCTTGAGCACTGCGAGCCTGATCGCACGACTCGCCGGCATCGGTGCCGTGGTTGCGGTTGTTGCCGGCGCATTTGCCTACGTCAATGGCACGCTCGACCCACAACGCCTGCGGCCAAAAACCTTGGTCAATGCCCTGGAAACCAATAACGGCGTGCATCCGGGTTTTCGCCGTAACCATGCCAAGGGCGTATGCGTGGCGGGTTATTTCCAGAGCAGTACCGAGGCCCGTGCCTATTCCAGCGCCCAGGTGTTCAGCGAGGCCAAGACCCCGATCATCGGCCGGTTTGCCTTGCCCAGCGGCAACCCCTACGCGCCGGACAGCAGTGTGCCGATTCGCAGTTTCGCCGTGCAGTTCAGCCAGGCCAACGGCCAGCAATGGCGTACAGGGATGAACAGCATGCCGGTGTTCCCGGTGGGCACGCCCGAGGCGTTCTACCAGTTGCTCAAGGCCGGCGCGCCAGACCCGGCCACTGGCAAGCCGAACCCGTCGAGCATGCCGGCTTTTTTTGCCGCACACCCGGAGACAGCGCCATTCTTGGCCTGGGTCAAGACCGCCAGGCCATCGGCCAGTTATGCGACTGAAACCTATAACGGCATCAACGCGTTTTACCTGGTGGCTGCCGATGGTTCGCGCCAGGCCGTGCGTTGGGAGGTGGTGCCCCAGAGCCAGGATGCGGCGGGTGATACCGCACCTGCTGGCAGTGACTTCCTGGAGCAGGATTTGGTGCGACGCCTGGCTGCTGGGCCCTTGCGTTGGCAGTTGAACATGACCCTGGCCAACCCCGGCGACCCGCTGGACGACGCAAGCAAGACTTGGACCGGCGCGCACAAGGTACTCAACGCCGGCACGTTGGTGTTGCAAAGCAGCCAGCCCCAGGCAGACGGTGATTGCCGCGATATCAACTTTGACCCGTTGATTCTGCCCAGTGGTATCCAAGCCTCCAACGACCCCTTGCTGGCCGCACGTTCGGCCGCGTATGCCAGTTCGTACCTGCGCCGCGCCGGTGAAGTCAGCCCGTTGCACAGCGCCCCACAGGAGTCGAAGCCATGAATGCTCAACCACGGTTCTTTGCGCCCTTGGCGCGCGTGTTGCACTGGCTGATGGCGTTGATGATCATCGCCATGCTGTTTATCGGCGCGGGTCTGGCGGCGTCGGTGTCGGAGCGCCATGAGTGGCTGATCCACCTGCACAAGCCGCTGGGCATTGCGATTCTGGCACTGGTGATCGTGCGCCTGGCGGTACGTTTTTCCACCCGTCAGCCGCCGTTACCAGCGGATTTGCCGGTGTGGCAGAGGCTGGCAGCCAAGGCCTCTCATGTGCTGTTGTACGCGTTGATGCTGGTGTTGCCGCTGCTGGGTTGGGCGATGATTTCAGCGGCCGGTGACCCGGTGATGCTCAGTAGTAACCTGCAACTGCCCGCGCTGCTGGGGGCGAATGCGCCGTTGTTTGCGTTGTTGCGCAAGGCTCACGGTTATTTGGCCTATCTGCTGTTTCTCACCGTGCTGGTGCATCTGGCAGCCGCGTTATTCCACGGTTTGATCCGCCGCGATGGTGTCTTGCAAAGCATGACCGGCAGCAAGGATTGACAGCTTCTGGTGGCGAGCAAGCTCGCTCGTCACCAGAGCTCGCCTCAGGGGTTAGCGCAAACGCCCGACGATATCAGCGACGCTGCTCAAGACGTCCTTGCCCAACTGTTTCGAACGATCGCCTGACCAGCCAGTTCGCAGGTTGGGTGCGTCGTCGTTGTCCTTGAAAGGCATTTCCAGGGTCAGGGACAGGCAGTCGTACTTTTCCCCCACCGCGTTGCAGGCCAGGGTCATGTTGGCTTGGCCAGGCAGGTCGCGGGTGTAGCCGTGGGTGGTCTGGAAGTCTCGGGTCAGGTGGCTCAAATGGCTGCGGAAATGTTTTTCCAGGGCTTCGATGCGCGGCGTGTAGCCGGGGTTGCCTTCGCAGGCGGCGGTGAACACGTAGGGGATTTCTTCATCGCCGTGGATGTCGAGGAACATATCCACGCCGTATTTTTCCATCTGTTGCTGGACGAACAGGACTTCCGGGCTGAGTTCCTGGCTGGCGCTTTGCCATGCGCGGTTAAGGTCCTGGCCCATGGCGTTGGTGCGCAGGTGGCCATGGAAGGCGCCATCCGGGTTCATGTTCGGTACCAGGTACAGGTCTGCGACGGCCAGCAGTTTTTTTCAGTTCGTCGTCGCCGTCCTTTTGCAGGCGCTCAATCACGCCCTCCATAAACCACTCGGCCATGTGCTCGCCGGGGTGCTGCTGGGCGATGATCCACACCTTGCGCCGGCCTTCGATCCCTTTGCCACGGCGCAGCAGTTGGATATCGCGGCCTTCAGCGCTCTTGCCGGTGGCTAGCAGGGTGACCCCGGCGTACTTCAGGGCTTGCTCGATCAACCAGTCATGACGTTCACGGCTGTAGGGCTCGAAGTAGGCAAACCAGGCGTACTTTTGCCGGGTCTGGAGGGTGATGTGCAGGATCTCGCCATCAAAGCGCGTCGGTACCCGGAACCAGTTGATATGGTCATAGGACGCCACGGCGTTGTAACCGCTCCAGGCATGCTTGTAGGACGAGCGCCCTGCGTTGCTCAAGCGAAAGGTGTGGGTGTGCCCCACGTGCATGCCTTCGGCCTTGAAGTGGAACCATTGGTAGTGATCGCTGCGGGTGTCGGGATTGATTGCCAGCAACAACTGATAAGCGTCGCTGGCATCCAGGACCTGGATGTTGCCGCTGTCGAAGTCGGTGCTGATCTTGATGGAGGTCAAGGCCACGGTCATAGTCTGGTTGCCTGAATATGAGTGATGTGGCGGCTATCTTACACAGGCGTTCGGTAAAACCTGGATGCAAAAATTGTTGCAGGGGGAGGGGGCGTCATCCCTGACGCCGCCGCAGCTTAGAGTCTATGAGATTGATTCTCAAGCGCTAATTCGCAGAGATACGCGCTAGAGCACTCGGACGACTTTCGTTGGGCGATAGTCTTTTGCTACCATGCGCGGCATCAAGCAACACACAGTCTTCATTAGCCTGAAGCCACGCCAGGAAAACTGGCAAAAAAAAGACCCGGCCAAAGAGCCGGGTCAAAAACCGTGATTAGCCTGATGAGGAGATATTCCAAGAGTCCGACCTAAGGTCTCTTGGTCTATCGACTGATCTTGCGATCAGCTGAGCCCAATAATAATCATTATCATTTGCAAGTCAAATGTTTTTATCCGTGGGATAGAAATATTTTTCTTTCATGCCTGCTACGCGTTTGCCGCCGCTCTGGGCGCTTGCAACGACCGCTCCACCATCGCCTTCGCCATATCGATCAAATACACCACTGAAAACGCCAGGTCGCGTTGGTTGCCCTGATGGCTGCACGCCGACTCGTAGGCGGTTGCCGCTGCACTGCGCAACAGGTCCGAGGCGTGTATCAGGGCTTCCTCCTGGCTGACATCGGATTTGATCGCGAACATGGCCCCGTCCGAATCCGGCGTCGACCGATTTTCTTTCAAGTAGTAGTCCAGTGCGCGCTGGGCTGCGCCACTGTTGCACATGTCGTTTACTTCAGTCAGTTCGGATGTGTCGGGCGTTGGGTGTGTGCGGGTCGTCATAAGTGGCAGTACTCCGGTGGGTGTCGAAATCCTTGGGCTTGATGATAGTACGTATCGTATTCCTGTCGTTTTATGGATTACTACAAACTGTTTATTGCCCGCAAAAATGGGCGCCGTATTGTGATGCGCCATGGATAACTGGATAGCGTTGGTCAAAGCCAACATGAAAGACCGCAAGGTCACGCAGGATGAACTGGCGCAGCGCCTGGGGATGTCCCAGGGCGGCATCGGCCATTGGCTCAATAAACGCCGCGTGCCGAGCCTGGCGGACATGAACCGCGTGCTGGCCGAACTGGGGTTGGGGTATTTGGAGGTGGCGCTGGAGATTCGTGAACGGGCCGCGCAAGTGCCTGAACGGGAAGCGCACTACAACCGGTATTTCCGCTACCCGGTCAGCGACTGGAAGCAGGCCTGCGAGCTGCGTGAAGAGCGTGCGCCTTATAGCACCGAGCGCTACGAATTGACCGATTACCACGCCCGAGGCGAGGCATTCTGGCTGCCGGTGACGGGAGACGCCATGACCGCCCCCACGGGCATGAGCATTGCGGCTGGCATGATGATCCTGGTTGACCCGGCCATCGCGCCCGAGCCCGGCAGGCTGGTGGTGGCCCAATGGGCTGGCACCCCCCAGGCCACCTTTCGCCGATTGCAGGAAGAAAGCGGCCAGCACTACCTGGTGCCGCTCAACCCCACTTACCCCAAGGTGCTGCTCACCGACGGCTGCCGCCTCCTGGGTGTGGTGGTGCAAGCCACGGCGAAGTTCTAGCCTGCCGTTTCAAGCTCCACCAGCGCGCTGCCTTCTGCCACCATTTCACCTTCCTGGCAGAACAGCGCCTTGACCACCCCGGCGTGGGGCGCCCGGATGCTGTGCTCCATCTTCATGGCTTCGAGCACCACCAGTTGAGCGCCGGCTTCAACAGTTTGGCCCACCTCCACAAGTACTCGCACGATGCTGCCGTTCATCGGTGCGGTGAGGCCGCCCTGATGAGATTGACTGGCCTCGACCGCCGCAATCGGGTCGAACAGGCTGACGGCATGCATCTCGCCGTCCCAACGCAGGTACAGGCTGCCTTCACTGCGCACCGCCAGATGAGCACGGCGCACGCCCTGATGTTCAGTCAGCAACTGTTCGCCGCATAACTGAGACGGTTGCCCGGTCAGTGTCACCAACCGATCCTGCCCATTGCAGCTCAGGTGCAGCGACACCTCGGCAGGCAGGCCCGCACGAAAGCCCTGGCGATTGGCCCAAGGCCCGTCACCCGCCGGCAAGCTCTGCATAAACGCCGAGCCCGCCGCCTGCCAGAACTCATCGCTCAAGGCCCCTGGCGTCGGCAACAGCTCATCGTGATAGCGCGGGATAAACCCGGTGTCCAACTCGGCGGCGGCAAACGCAGGGTGCCCGATGATGCGCCGCAAAAAGCCCAGGTTGGTCTTGAGCCCGCCGACCGCAAACTCATCCAGCATGCTCAATAAGCGCAGGCGCGCCTGTTCGCGGTCTTCACCCCAGGCAATCAACTTGCCGAGCATCGGGTCGTAGAAGGGCGACACGCTGTCGCCTTGCTCGACGCCACTGTCCACGCGGCGTCCAGGGCCCTGGCTGGACTCGCGGTACAGCGCCAGGTGCCCGGTGGCGGGCAGAAAGTCATTGGCCGGGTCTTCGGCATACAACCGCACTTCAATTGCATGACCGTTCAACGCGACCTGTTCTTGCGTGATCGGTAGCGCCTCACCCTGGGCCACCCGGATCTGCCAGGCCACCAGGTCGAGGCCGGTAATCGCTTCGGTCACCGGATGCTCCACTTGCAACCGCGTGTTCATCTCCATAAAGAAAAACTCGCCACGGGCATCCAGCAAAAACTCCACCGTACCTGCGCCCACATACCCGATGGCCTGGGCAGCGCGCACGGCCGCTTCGCCCATGGCCCGGCGCTGCTCGACACTCAAGCCGGGTGCCGGGGCTTCTTCCACGACTTTCTGATGGCGCCGCTGGATCGAGCAGTCGCGCTCATTGAGATACAGGCAATGACCTTGCTGGTCGGCGAACACTTGGATCTCGACATGCCGCGGCTTGAGCAGGTATTTCTCCACCAGCATCTGCCCGTTGCCGAACGACGACAGCGCCTCACGCTGGGCGGAGGCCAGGGCTTCGGCCAGTTGGCTGACGTCCTCGACCACCTTCATACCCTTGCCACCGCCGCCCGCCGTGGCCTTGAGCAGCACCGGGTAGCCGATACGCTCACAGGCGGCGCGGAAGGTCTCCAGGTCCTGGGCCTCGCCGTGATAACCCGGCACAAGGGGTACGCCGGCCGTCTCCATCAGGGCCTTGGCCGCGGATTTGCTGCCCATGGCGTCGATGGCCGAGGCGGGCGGGCCGAGGAAGATCAGGCCTGCCGCCTCGATGGCACGGGCGAAGCCGGCGTTTTCTGAAAGGAAGCCGTAGCCGGGGTGAATCGCCTGGGCGCCGCTGGCGTGGGCGGCGGCAATCAGCTTGTCGATTTGCAGGTAACTGTCGGTGGCTTTGCTGCCGCCCAGGTCGACGCGGATATCGGCTTCACGGCTATGGCGGGCATCGCGGTCGATGGCGCTGTGCACAGCCACGGTGGTCAACCCCATGGCCTTGGCGGTGCGCATGACCCGGCAGGCGATCTCGCCACGGTTGGCCACCAGAACGGTGGTGAGTGTGCTCATGAGCGTGGCTCCTGATTTTGCCAACTTGGCGCACGCTTTTGCAGAAACGCGCGCAAACCTTCCTGGCCCTCGGCGCTCACCCGAATACGCGCAATGGCATTTTCGCAATAGCGTCGCAATGCGGGGGTGAGGGCACCGTTGCCCACTTCGCGCAGCAAATCCTTACTGGCACGCATGGCCGCCGGGCTGTTTTGCAGCAGGTTGGTGACCCACAGGTCCACCTGTTGATCCAGGCTCTCGGCCGGATAACTGTCCGCCAGCAAGCCGATCTCCCGTGCGCGCTGGCCGCCGAACCGCTCGGCTGTCAGTGCATAACGACGGGCAGCGCGTTCGCCGATGGCCTGCACCACGAACGGGCTGATCACCGCCGGCGCCAGGCCGATACGCACTTCCGACAGGCAGAACTGGGCGTCGTCGGCACCGATGGCCATGTCACAGCAGCTGATCAGGCCCAGCGCGCCCCCGTAGGCCGCGCCTTGCACCACCGCCAACGTGGGGATTTTCAGCTTGGACAGGTTGTACATCAGCTCTGCCAGTTCCCGGGCGTCGTCCAGGTTGGTGTGGTAGTCCAACTCGGCCGATTGCTGCATCCAGGCCAGGTCGGCACCGGCGCTGAAGTGCTTGCCACGCCCGCGCAGTACCAGGAAGCGCAGGGACGGGTCGCCTTGTACGCGGTCAAGGGCCAGGATCAGCTCGCGGATCATCTGGGCGTTGAACGCGTTGTTCTTGGCTTCGCGGCTGAGCCACAGCGTGGCAAAGCCACGGCGGTCAGTGATCAGTTCGAGGGTGTTGAAGTCGCTCATGCAAGGAGCTCCATAATATGAGAGGCCTGCTGTAGGAGCGAGCTTGCTCGCGAAGATCGTCAACGATAACGCGGGGCTTCAGAATGACCGCGTTGCCCTGAGGTTCTTCGCGAGCAAGCTCGCTCCTACAGGCTACATGCGGAACACGCCGAAGCGGCTCGGCTCGATGGGGGCGTTCAGTGCGGCGGACAAGGCCAGGGCCAGCACGTCACGGGTCTGCAGCGGGTCGATCACGCCGTCATCCCACAAGCGCGCGCTGGAGTAGTAGGGGTGGCCCTGGGTTTCATACTGGTCGAGGATCGGCTGCTTGATCGCGTCTTCCTCCTCGGCACTGAAACCGTTGCTGGCGCGCTCAGCCTGTTCGCGCTTGACCTGCACCAACACCCCGGCGGCCTGCTCGGCCCCCATCACGCCAATGCGTGCGTTGGGCCACATCCACAAAAAGCGCGGGTCATAGGCGCGGCCACACATCCCATAGTTACCCGCACCAAAGCTGCCGCCGATGATCACGGTGAATTTCGGCACCTTGGCGCACGCCACGGCGGTGACCAGCTTGGCGCCGTGCTTGGCAATGCCGCCGGCTTCGTACTTCTGGCCGACCATAAAGCCGGTGATGTTTTGCAGGAACAGCAGCGGAATCCCGCGCTGGCAGGCCAGTTCGATAAAGTGCGCGCCTTTTTGCGCGGCTTCGGCGAAGAGGATGCCGTTGTTGGCCAGGATCGCTATCGGGTAGCCATGCAAGTGCGCAAAGCCGCACACCAGGGTCGTGCCGAACAGGGCCTTGAACTCATCGAATACCGAGCCGTCCACCAGTCGTGCGATGACTTCGCGCACATCAAAGGGTTGCTTGGCATCCGCCGGGATCACGCCGTACAACTCTTCGCTGCTGTACAGCGGCGCCACCGGCGGGCGTTGCAGCAGCTCACCCTGCTTGCGCCAATTGAGGTTGGCCACGCTGCGCCGCGCCAGCGCCAGGGCGTGTTCATCGCTGTCGGCATAGTGGTCGGCCACGCCCGAGACCTTGCAGTGCACATCGGCACCGCCCAGGTCTTCGGCGCTCACCACTTCACCGGTGGCGGCCTTCACCAGCGGCGGGCCGGCGAGGAAGATGGTGGCTTGCTGGCGCACCATGATCGCTTCGTCGGCCATGGCCGGCACGTAGGCGCCGCCGGCGGTGCACGAGCCCATCACCACGGCAATCTGGGGAATGCCCTGGGCGCTCATATTGGCCTGGTTGAAGAAGATCCGCCCGAAGTGCTCGCGGTCGGGGAACACCTCGTCCTGGCGCGGCAGGTTGGCGCCGCCGGAGTCCACCAGGTAGATGCACGGCAGGCGGTTCTGCTCGGCGATGGTCTGGGCGCGCAGGTGCTTTTTGACGGTCAGCGGGTAATAGGAGCCGCCTTTGACCGTGGCATCGTTGGCCACGATCATGCATTCGACGCCTTCCACCCGGCCGATGCCGGCAATCACCCCGGCAGCCGGGACGTCTTCGCCATACACCTGGTGGGCGGCCAGTTGGCTCAGCTCGAGAAACGGTGAGCCCGGGTCGAGCAAACGGTTGATACGCTCGCGGGGTAACAGTTTGCCGCGTGAGGTGTGGCGTTCCTGGGCCTTGGCGCCGCCACCTTGATGGACATGGGCGAGCAGGCTGTGCAGGGCGTCGACCTGTTCAAGCATCGCCGCGCGGTTGGCGGAAAATTCCGCAGAACGCGGGTTGAGCTGGGTGTGCAGGGTGGCCATGGGCGTGCTCCTTCAGCGGGTTTCGTTGAACAGTTCGCGACCGATCAACATCCGCCGAATCTCACTGGTGCCCGCACCAATTTCGTAGAGCTTGGCGTCACGCAACAGGCGCCCGGCGGGGAATTCGTTGATATAGCCATTGCCGCCCAGAATCTGGATCGCATCCAGGGCCATTTGCGTGGCGCGCTCGGCGCTGTAGAGGATCACGCCCGCGGCGTCCTTGCGCGTGGTCTCGCCACGCTCGCACGCCTGGGCCACCGCGTAGAGGTAGGCGCGGCTGGCGTTGAGTTGGGTGTACATGTCGGCGACCTTGCCCTGGATCAACTGGAATTCGCCGATGCTCTGGCCGAACTGCTTGCGGTCGTGGATGTAGGGCACGATCAAGTCCATGCATGCCTGCATGATCCCGGTAGGCCCTCCGGTGAGCACCACGCGCTCGTAGTCCAGGCCGCTCATCAACACTTTCACGCCGCCATTGAGCACGCCGAGGATGTTTTCTTCGGGTACCTCGACGTCGTCGAAAAACAGCTCGCAGGTGTTGGAGCCGCGCATGCCCAGCTTGTCGAATTTATTGCTGCGGCTGAAGCCTTTCCAGTCGCGCTCGACGATGAAGGCGGTGATGCCGTGGGGGCCTTTTTCCAGGTCGGTCTTGGCGTAGATCACATAGGTATGGGCGTCCGGGCCGTTGGTGATCCAGGTCTTGCTGCCATTGAGTACGTAATGGTCGCCGCGCTTGTCGGCGCGCAGTTTCATCGACACCACGTCGGAACCGGCATTCGGCTCGCTCATGGCCAGGGCGCCGATGTGCTCGCCGCTGATCAGCTTGGGCAGGTACTTGAGTTTTTGTGCGTGGTTGCCGTTGCGGTTGATCTGGTTGACGCACAGGTTGGAGTGCGCCCCGTAGGACAACGCCACCGAGGCCGAGCCACGGCTGATTTCTTCCATGCTCACCACATGGGCCAGGTAACCCAGGCCGGCACCGCCGTATTCCTCGGGCACGGTGATGCCCAGCAGGCCCATGTCGCCGAACTTGCGCCACAGGTCGGCGGGGAACAGGTTGTCGATGTCGATCTGGGCCGCGCGCGGTGCGATCTCCTTGGCCACGAAGGACTGCACCTGGTCGCGCAGCATGTCGATGGTCTCGCCGAGGGCGAAGTTCAGGGACGGGTAACTCATGGACAGGCACCTTAATGTGAGCTTTGTTGTTGTGTGGGCGGGGCGCGGGAGGAGGGCGCTCACCTTTACGTTAACGTAAGCTTGCGTTACGGCGCTGTCAATCGTAGTTTACGTATACGTCAACCTACAAAAAAGATAACAGGGGTCGTTATGGATCAACTGCACCCGAGCTACAGCCGTGGCTCCCAGGACAAGACCTTGCTGGCCATGACCATTGGCCAGGCATTCGATCACACCGTTGCGCAGTATCCAGATGGCGAAGCCTTGGTGGTGCGCCACCAGCAGCGGCGCTACACCTGGCGGCAGCTGGCCGAGACGGTTGAGCTACACGCCCGCGCGTTCCTCGCCCTGGGTATGCAAACCGGTGACCGCCTGGGTATCTGGGCGCCTAACTGTGCCGAGTGGCTGATCTGCCAAGTGGCAAGCGCCAAGCTCGGGGTGATCCTGGTCAATATCAACCCGGCCTATCGCAGCAGCGAATTGGACTACGTGCTCAAACAATCCGGCTGTCAATGGCTGGTGTGCGCCGGCTCGTTCAAAAGCTCCGATTACCACGCCATGCTCCAGGCGCTGAAGCCCGAGCTGCGCGGCCTTCTCAGCCTGGACCCCAGCCCGCCGCCTGAATTCATGCCCTGGTCGCAGTTGGCGGCCCTTGGCGCAGGCGTGCCGCCCGAGCAACTGCAAAGCCGTCAGGCCAGCCTGCATTTCGATCAACCCGTGAATATCCAGTACACCTCCGGCACCACTGGCTTCCCCAAGGGCGCCACCCTCAGTCACCACAACATCCTCAATAACGGTTACATGGTCGGTGAAAGCCTGGGCCTGACGGCAGGGGACCGCCTGGTGATCCCAGTGCCGCTGTACCACTGCTTCGGCATGGTCATGGGCAATCTCGGTTGTATCACCCACGGCACCACCATGATCTACCCCAATGACGGCTTCGACCCGTTGCTGACGCTGAGCGCCGTCGCCGAAGAACAAGCCACCGGCTTATATGGCGTGCCGACTATGTTTATCGCGCTGCTCGATCACCCACGCCGGGCCGAGTTCGAGGTGTCCAGCCTGCGCACCGGGATCATGGCCGGGGCGACATGCCCGATCGAGGTGATGCGTCGGGTCATCCATGAGCTGCACATGGCAGAGGTGCAGATTGCCTATGGCATGACTGAAACCAGCCCGGTGTCGCTGCAGACCGGCGCAGATGACGATATCGAACGGCGTGTCACCACGGTGGGCCGCACCCAACCGCAACTGGAAACCAAGATTGTCGACGAGGCCGGTAACACCGTGGCCCGTGGCGTGATCGGTGAACTGTGCACCCGGGGCTACAGCGTGATGCTGGGTTACTGGAACAACCCTGAAGGCACTCGTGAGGCCATCGACGATGCCGGCTGGATGCATACCGGTGACCTGGCGACCATGGATGAGGAGGGTTACGTGTGCATTGCCGGGCGTAACAAGGACATGATCATTCGTGGGGGGGAGAACGTTTACCCGCGGGAGCTGGAAGAGTTTTTCTTTACTCACCCGGCGGTGGCGGACGTGCAGATCGTTGGCATCCCGGATGAGCGTTATGGCGAAGAGATTGTTGCCTGGATCAAGTTCCATCCCGGTCAGGTGGCCAATGAGTTGGAGTTGTTGAGCTGGTGCAAGGACCGCATCGCCCATTTCAAGACGCCCAGGTATTTCAAGATCGTGGATGAGTTTCCGATGACGGTGACGGGCAAGATTCAGAAATTTCGGATGCGCGAGATTTCCATCCAGGAGCTGCAAGCGCGCTGACAACGTCAAACCCCTGTGGGAGCTGGCTTGCCTGCGATGGCGGCCTGACTGCCGGCCCACATCTACCTGATACCCCGCGAACCTGCTGTGCCACCCAAATAGTGAAACCCAGAAAGCACAAAGGGGACCCGAAGGTCCCCTTTAATTTGTCGTTGCGTGCTCTTTTCTTATTATTGAGGGGCGGCCTGTTGTTGTTTTTGGTAGCCGTGGCCCGTACCGCTTTTTTTGGCGACCCCCATCCGGGGTCAAGAGCAAACGTATTTTTTTGAACGCTGACCTGCTTCTTCGTAAACGATCCAACCAGTGGGTAGCTACCTGAGGTAGTTTTATTTTTCTCTATCCGGTTGCGGGTTGCGGCATGCCGTACCCTGGGAAGCACATCTTCTCCAAAAAAATCTGTTAGCTGCGTCTCTGCCGTGTTGTTTTTGTTATGTCAGAGTCGTTTCGTCTTATTTTTATTAGGTTTGGCGCTTTTTATTCTTGTTATGCCATAGAGATAGCAGAAGGCGTGCCAACTTTTTAAAAGCCTTTAAAATCAACGAGTTGGTTTTTTGTCAGTATTTTCTTTCAGTTTGCACGGCGGATTTTGTTCCCGCGTTACCCGTTATGCCGGGAAGCGGTAACACATTCTCACAGCTGTGCTACTCACCTGCGTTACGCACCTTCGCCACGCGGGAACCCGTAGGCCGTCCCAGCACCTGGCTGATCTGCTGGCCGGCGCCAATCAAGCGTTCCAGGTCGATGCCCGTGTCGATGCCCAGGCCGTTGAGCAGGTACAGCACGTCCTCGGTGGCGACGTTACCGCTGGCGCCTTTGGCGTAAGGGCAGCCGCCCAGGCCTGCGATTGAGCTGTCGAACACCGTGATGCCTTCCAGCAGGCTGGCGTAGATGTTAGCGATGGCCTGCCCGTAGGTGTCATGGAAATGCCCGGCCAGCTTGTCCCGTGGCACTTGGGCGCCGACCACTTCGAACAGGCGCCGGGTAGCGCCCGCCGTGCCGGTACCGATGGTGTCGCCCAGGGACACTTCATAGCAGCCCATGGCATACAGCTCGCGGGCGACGGCCGCCACTTGCTCCGGGGCGATCTCGCCTTCATAGGGGCAACCCAGCACACAGGACACATAACCGCGCACGCTGACGCCGTGCTGCTTGGCGGCGGCCATGATCGGTGCGAAGCGCTCCAGGCTTTCGCTGATGGAACAATTGATATTGCGCTGGGAGAACGCCTCGGACGCCGCCGCAAACACCGCGACTTCCTTGACCCCGGCCGCCAGCGCATCCTCGAACCCGCGCAGGTTCGGTGCCAGTGCGCCATAGGTCACGCCGGGCTTGCGCTGGATCTGCGCAAACACTTCGGCTGAACCTGCCATTTGCGGCACCCATTTGGGCGAGACAAAACTACCGACTTCGATATAGCTCAAGCCAGCGGCGCTCAACGCGTCTACCAATCGGACTTTATCCGCCACGCTGATGGGCTGGGCTTCGTTCTGCAAACCGTCGCGCGGGCCGACTTCAACCAGGCGTACGTGGGAGGGGAGGGACATGGCAGTTACCTTCTGTTCAATGGCCGGCTTGGCTGATGGTCTGCGCCAGGGCCTGGGTGCAACGCTCTTCAGCGGTGTCCAGTTCCAGCTTCATCTGTTCGATATCCAGCAGTTGTTGTTCCAGCTGTTCACGGCGTTCGGCGATCTTGGCCAGCATGCTGTTGAGTTGGATCTGGTTGCCGCCGGTGGGGTCGTAGAGTTCGATCAGTTCGCGGCATTCGGCCAGGGAGAAGCCGATGCGCTTGCCACGCAGGATCAGCTTGAGGCTGACCTTGTCCCGCGCCGAGTAAATGCGCTCCTGGCCCCGACGTTCGGGGGCCAGCAGGCCTTGTTCTTCATAGAAACGAATGGCGCGGGTGGTGATGTCGAGCTCGCGGGCGAGGTCGGAGATGCTGTAGGTGGTGCTCATGGCGGTGCTCAAGGAAGTCTTGGCGCTAAGCTAATTGCAGGTTGACGTAAACGTCAAGGCTGCTGGGCTTTCTTTTCCTGGGCCGTCACCTGCTGGCACAACTCGATCATCTGTTCACGCATCCAGCGGTTCGCCGGGTCCTGGTCGGTGCTTTCGTGCCAGTACAAATGGGTTTCCACCGGCGGCACGTTGTTGACCGGCAAATGGAACCAGTGCAGTTCATGACGGCGAGCGAAACGCTCGGGCACGGTCATCACCATGTCGGTCTGTTGCAGCACCTGGGAGGCCATCAGGTAATGCTGGGAACGCAGGGCGATCTTGCGCTGAATGCCCATCTTGCCCAAGGCCAGGTCCACATAGCCCAAACCGTTGCGGCGGCTGGAAATATGGATATGGGTCAGCGACAGGTAATCATCCAGCGTGAATTTATCCTTGCCCGCCATCGGGTGGCCCTTGCGCATGGCACACACGTAGCGGTCTTCCATCAGCTTGACGTGACGCACCTGCGGGTCGGTATTGAGCGGCGCATCCACGGCAAAATCCAGGCGCCCGGCGGCCAGTTCCTTGGTGGTTTCGCGGCGTTTGGACAGGAAACTCTCGATCACCACGGTCGGCGCCAGGCGACGCAGGCGCTGGAACAGCAGCGGCAGGATCACGGCCTCGGTCAGGTCGGTCATGCTGATGCGGTAGGTCTTGGCCGCCTGCTGCGGGTTGAAGATGCGGCTTTCCTGCACCGACACGCGCAACAACGACAACGCATTGCGCACCGGGCCGATAATATTCTGCGCCATGGGCGTGGGCACCATGCCTTGGGCGGTGCGCACGAACAGCGGGTCGTTGAAGGTCTCGCGCAACCGTGCCAGGGCGTTGGACACCGCCGGCTGGGTGATACCGACGATCTGCCCGGCGCGGGTCAGGTTGGCTTCGGTGTAGATCGCATCAAAGACGATGAAGAGGTTGAGATCGACCTTGCTCAGATTCATTTCGTTGCGCTCTTATTGTGAGGTGCTCATACGCCGATCATATATCGGTGATGAATGTTAATACACGGCGAGAATAGGCTAGGTAAATTATGAGCGCTGTTCTAGCATCGAATGCATGACCTAAACAACCTCTCAAAGAAGGGAGCTGCTCATGGATTTCGCCTATTCGCCCAAGGTTCAGGAACTGCGTGAACGCGTCACTGCGTTCATGGACGCTTATGTCTACCCAGCCGAACCGGTGTTCGAACGCCAAGTCAGCGAAGGTGATCGCTGGCAGCCCACGGCAATCATGGAAGAGCTCAAGGCCAAGGCGAAGGCCGAGGGCTTGTGGAACCTGTTCCTGCCGGAATCCGAACTGGGCGCCGGCCTGAGCAACCTGGAATACGCACCCTTGGCGGAAATCATGGGCCGCTCGTTGCTGGGCCCGGAGCCATTCAACTGCTCCGCTCCCGACACCGGCAATATGGAAGTGCTGGTGCGCTACGCCAACGAAGAACAGAAGCAGCGTTGGCTCGAACCCTTGCTGCGCGGCGAGATTCGCTCGGCTTTTGCCATGACCGAACCGGACGTGGCGTCCTCGGACGCCACCAACATGGCCGCCCGCGCCGAACGCCAGGGCGACGAGTGGGTGATCAACGGCAAGAAGTGGTGGACCTCCGGCGCCTGCGACCCGCGCTGCAAGATCCTGATCTTCATGGGCCTGAGCAACCCCGATGCACCGCGTCACCAGCAGCACTCGATGATCCTGGTGCCGGTCGATACCCCAGGTGTGAAAATCCTGCGGCCGCTGCCGGTATTCGGTTACGACGATGCGCCCCACGGCCATGCCGAAGTGCTGTTCGACAATGTGCGCGTGCCTTATGAAAACGTGTTGCTGGGCGAAGGCCGTGGCTTCGAGATCGCCCAGGGCCGCCTTGGCCCAGGCCGCATTCACCACTGCATGCGTTCGGTCGGCATGGCCGAACGCGCATTGGAATTGATGTGCAAGCGCTCGGTCAGTCGCACCGCCTTCGGCAAGCCCTTGGCGCGATTGGGCGGCAATATCGACAAGATCGCCGACTCACGCATGGAAATTGACATGGCGCGCCTGTTGACCTTGAAAGCGGCGTACATGATGGACACCGTGGGTAACAAAGTGGCGAAAAGCGAAATCGCCCAGATCAAGGTGGTGGCGCCGAATGTGGCCTTGAAGGTCATCGACCGCGCGATCCAGATGCACGGCGGCGCCGGGGTGTCCAATGATTTTCCGCTGGCCTATATGTACGCCATGCAACGCACCCTGCGCCTGGCCGACGGCCCGGACGAAGTGCACCGTGCGGCGATTGGCAAGTTCGAGATTGGCAAATATGTGCCGCGGGAATTGATGCGCGGCGGGCAGTAACACCGCGTCGCCGATGAGCGTTCCCACGCTCTGCGTGGGAACGCCTCCCGTGACGCTCTGCGTCCCTCTCAAGAGCGGACGCGGAGCGTCCAGAGCGGCATTCCCACGCGGAGCGTGGGAACGATCTTCAACGATCTTCAGTACACCCAAACCTCCACTCGCCGATTCTTGATCCGGCCTTCATCCGCAGTATTGGCCGCCACCGGCATCTGCGCGCCAAACCCGCGAATATCCTTGAGCACCACGCCGCTCTTGACCAGCTCTCGGCGCACTGCCATCGCCCGCAACTTCGATAGCAGCGCCGCACGTTGCGGATCATTCTTGGTATCGCCAAACCCCACCAGCGTCACCTGTTTATTCAGCTTGCCGTGGCTTCTGATATAGGCGACCACCCGCTGCACATCCTGGCGCGCTTTATTGTCGAGGCTGGCGCTGCCCTCGTCGAAGCGAAAATTCACCGTCAGGCGCTGAGCGTCTCGGGCGATGGCCTGGTAATCGTCGGGCATCGGCGGGCGCGGCGCGACACCGATCGCTTGCACCTGCTGGGCGATGAAGCCATTGGCAGCCACAATCGCCTGGCCCTTGCTGCCTTGGGAAAACTCCACCAACGCCTTGGCCCATGGGTTGCGGGAAGAGGGCGGCAAGTAGAAGAACAGCCGACGTGACAGCGGGTAATCCTCGGTGGCGATCAGGCTGGTCAGCGGCAACATCGGTTGCGAGTCGCCGTCGACAATCGCCACCGCCTTGGCCTGGCGCACAGAGGGCAGGCCGATAAAACCGATGCCCTGGGGGTCCTGGCTCACCGCATCGGACAGCTGTTCGCTGGATTCAAAGCGCTTGGCCGAGGGTGCAAGCGGTTTGCCGCGGCGGCTCAGCACCAGTTCGCGGAAGGTGTCGAAGGTGCCGGATTGATCATCCCGGGCATATAAATGAATGGGCCCGCCTGTACCTCCCAGCGCCTCCCAGGTGCTGACCTCGCCGTTGAAGATCTGCGCCAATTGCTCGGTGTTGAGGCTATTGAGCGGGTTGCGCGGGTTGACGATGATTGCCAGGCCATCAATGGCGATCACATGCTCGGCGCCTGGGCTTTTCAAGTCCCCCAGGGGATCGAGGTCCACCAGCTCGCTGTCTTTGATCGGGCGGGACGCTGCGGCGAGGTCGGCGCGGTTGTTTTTCAGCGCCGCAAAGCCGGTGCTGGAACCGTGGGCCGCGACCTCGATCGTGACCGTCTGGCCTTGGCGTGTCTTGCCGACCACGCGCTGCTCATTCACCCCGGCACCCGGTTCAGCACGCACATCCTGCAAGCCCTGATACTCCATCAAGCCTTTGACCAGCGCCGGGCCGAGTGCCGCGCCGATGGTGTTGGAGCCCTGGATGCGCAGGGCCGGGCCTTGGTCGGGAATGGACAGAGGGGCCGCCACGGCGGGGAGTGCGATTGCAAAACACAGGAACAGAACGCGCAGCATCATGCCGGCACCTTCTCAAGCCAAGGGAGTGCCGGGAGATTAAGTCAGTTGGATTGCAGTCATATGACCAACACAACACAAATCAACTGTGGGAGCTGGCTTGCCTGCGAAAGCGTTAGTGCAGCAGCAGGTGCGGTGACTGACACACCGCCTTCGCGGGCAAGCCCGCTCCCACATTCAGATCTTCACCAAGCCAACTGTCAGCTCAGTTCCAACCAGATCGGCGCATGGTCCGACGGTTTCTCCAGCCCACGCAAATCATAATCCACCCCGGCGTCCTTGACCCGTGGCACCAACCCGGTGGACGCCAAGATCACGTCGATGCGCAGCCCGCGCTTGGGCTCGTCCTCAAAGCCACGGCTGCGGTAATCGAACCAACTGAAACGGTCGGTCACGTCCGGGTTGAGGTGGCGGAAGCTGTCGACCAGGCCCCAGTTCTTCAAGCGTGCCATCCACTCGCGTTCTTCCGGCAGGAAGCTGCACTTGCCGGTTTTCAGCCAGCGCTTGGCGTTGTCGGCGCCAATGCCGATGTCGCAGTCCTCTGGGGAAATGTTCACGTCGCCCATCACCACCAGTGCCTGGTCATTGCTGAACTGGGTTTCCAGCAAGTGCTGCAAGTCTGCATAGAAGCGCTTTTTGGCCGGGAACTTGGTTGGGTGGTCGCGGCTTTCGCCCTGGGGGAAGTAGCCGTTCATGATGGTCACTGGGTGGCCGTTTTCATCGGCGAAGGTGCCCCAGATAAACCGGCGTTGGGCATCTTCTTCATCGCTGGCAAAACCTTTGTGCATGCTCAAGGCCGGCTGGCGCGAGAGCAGCGCCACGCCGTAATGGCCTTTCTGCCCGTGGTAGTACACGTGATAACCCAGGGCCTGCACTTCAGCCAACGGGAACTGATCATCGTGGACCTTGGTTTCCTGCAAACCGATCACGTCCGGTTGATGCTTTTCAATCAGCGCCGCCAACTGATGAGGGCGAGCACGCAGCCCGTTGATATTGAAGGAGACGATTTTCATGGTCGGCAGTCCAGTCTGGCAAAAGGGCGATGCTAGCCGACAAGTCGGACGGGGGCCAGCGTGGCGGTAGGGTGAATGCGCTGCTAAGGTGGGAACGACTGGAGCTGTGCAGGTTCGTACCCATAAGAACGCCATGTTTGAGTGGCGCCCAGGGAGATTGATTGTTATGCCAGACACTTCGACGGCCACTGCCGAAATCCGCCTGCTCAATAGCGGCTACTCCCGGGAAGCGCGATCCCTGCTGTACCAGGCGTATCGCCATGAGCCGACCTTCGCCTACATCTTCGAAGCCGAGCGGCCGGGCTATGAGCAGCGAGTACGTGCCACCGTGCGCGAACTGGTCAAGCAGCATTTCTTCCAGAAACTTCCGGCCATCGGCCTGTTCGTCAACGACCGGCTGATCGGCATCGCCCTGATTGCACCGCCGCAACGGCGCCTGGGCATCACCGAAAGCTGGGCCTGGCAAATCCGCATGTGGCTGAGCACGGGCGTGCGCGGTACGCGGCGTTACCTGGAATACCATCATGCCGTCATGGCGTGCCTGCCCAACGAGTCTGTGCATGTGCTGCCGTTGCTGGGCATTCACCCGCAGTTTCAGGGCAAGCACCATGGTGAGCAGTTGCTGGAAGCGGTACACAATTGGTGTGCCGACGACCCGCATTCATCCGGCGTGGTGCTCGACACCGGCAACTCCCGTTACCTGGATTTCTACAAGCGCCAGGGCTATGAGGAAATCGGCGAAGTCGCCGTAGGGCCGGTGCGCGAGCATGTGTTTTACCATCCCAATCCCCAGGCGTTACATCCTGCAACGGCTTAGAACAGAATTATTCAGACTAATCCTGGTTCAAAGTTCCTCCCTCGCTCGTGTAGCATCCGCGCCTATGAAGTTTCCAGGAAGATTTACCAGCGGCTTGATTCTGCTGTTCACAAGCTGCGGCGCATTGGCGCAAAGCGAACTGGACGTGCGGATCAAACCCTCAAACGACGCGCTGAAAGCCAACATCGAAGGCTATATCGGCGGTGTGGGCGATCGTGATGAAGAAGCCTTGCTGCGGTTCAGCCGTGGCGCCGAGGAGCAGGCGCGCAAAGCCGCGCAGGCCTTGGGCTACTATCAGCCACAGATTGCCAGCGAGGTGAAGGGCGGCAAGAACCCGCGCCTGACCCTCACCATCGACCCCGGCGAACCGGTGCATTTGCGCAACGTGACTCTGCGGGTCGATGGCTCGGCTGCGAGCCTCAAGGCCTTTCGCGTGCCCGCCAGCGACGACCTCAAATCCGGCGCCGTGCTCAACCACGGCCATTACGAAGACGCCAAGCGCCTGATCCAGAACCAGGCCTCGCGCTACGGTTTTTTCAGCGGGCGCTTCACCAGCCAGAAACTTGCCGTAGACCCTCAAGCGGGCGTGGCCGACATCGAACTCATTTACGACAGCGGCCCGCGCTACAGCATGGGCAAGGTCAGCTTTACGGGCGACACGCCCTTTGATGAAGAGCTGTTGCAGCGCATGGTGCCGTTCAAACCCGGCACGCCCTATGACTCCGAACTGGTCGCCGAACTCAATCAGAACCTGCAAGCCAGCGGCTTCTTTGAAGGCGTGCGCGTCGACGCCAGCCCCACCGCCGCCACCGATGACGTGATCCCGGTGGCGGTGCAACTGGACACCCGCAAGCCGCGCACCATGGGCCTGGGCCTGGGTTACTCCACCGACGTCGGCCCACGGGGCAAAGCCAACTGGACGCGCCATTGGGTCAACCCCCAGGGCCACAGTTATGGCTGGGAAGCCGAACTGTCGGCGCCGCGGCAGAACGTCGGGCTGTGGTACGACATCCCGCTCGACCCGCCGCTCACCGACAAACTGCGCTTTGCCGGCGGCTACCAGAATGAAGAGATCGCCAACACCGACACCTTGAGCAAGTTGCTCACCATCGGCCCCGAATGGCACAGCAAGTTGCCCAGTGGCTGGACGCGGGTGATCTCCCTCAAGTACCAACGCGAAGAATACCGCCTGGGTAATGACTCAGGCCTCAGTAACCTGCTGATGCCGGGCGTGAGTTATTCCTACCTGCGCAGTGACAACCGCATCGACCCGCACCATGGCTACCGCCTGATGTTCGACACCAAGGTCGCCAAAGAGGGGCTGGGGTCTGACACCAACCTGCTTTACGGCACGGCCACCGTCAAAGGCCTGACCACCTTGTGGGACAACCACCGCTTTCTGGGGCGTGCACAATTTGGCGGCAGTGCCACCAACGGCTACAAATCCGTGCCGCCGTCGTTGCGCTTCTTTGCCGGTGGTGACCAGAGCGTGCGCGGTTACGAGTACCAGACCCTGTCGCCAGAGAACGATCGCGGCGATCGCATCGGTGGTCGCTACATGGTGGCCCTGAGTGCCGAGTATCAATACTCCATCACCGACAAATGGCGTATCGCGACTTTTATCGACCAAGGCAACTCGTTCAACAACCTCGACCTGCCGAGCCTGAAAACCGGCGTGGGCGTCGGCGTGCGCTGGGTCTCCCCGGTGGGGCCGATTCGCCTCGACCTGGCCCATGCCCTCGAAGATCCGGGCGGCGTTCGCTTGCACTTTTCCATGGGGCCTGAGCTGTGATGCGTGGTTTGAAAATAGCGGGGCTGGCGCTGGTCGCCATCCTCGTGCTGTTGCTGTTGACGCTATGGACGGTGCTCGGCACTCAGGCGGGCAGCCGCTGGGTGCTGGGCCAGGTGCCGGGCTTGAGCGTGGAGAGTTTTCATGGCCGCCTGGGCGGGCAGTGGAGCGCCGACCATCTGCTGTGGCAGCAGGATGGCAGCCGCGTCGAGTTGAATGCGCCAAAGTTTGACTGGTCGCCCGGCTGCCTGCTTCGCATGACCCTTTGCATCGACCAATTGGATGTGGAACAGGTCAGCCTGGAATTTGCGCCCAGTACCGACGAAAGCAGCAGCGGGCCGATCCAGTTGCCTGAGCTCAAGCTGCCGGTTGCGATCCAGTTGGGCGATGTGCGCATCGGTCGCCTGCTGTTCAACGGCAGCGAAGAACTCAAGGGCCTGCAACTGGCGGCGCATTGGACTGGCGCCGGTATGCAGATCGACTCGGTACATTTACAACGCGACGACCTAGTGCTGGACCTCGCCGGCCTGCTGCAACCCACCGGCGACTGGCCGCTGAACGCCACCGGCAACCTCAGCCTGCCCTACGCCCCAGGCGGTGTTCCCTGGAGCGTTGCGCTCAAGATCGATGGCGACCTGCTCAAGACCCTCAAGCTCGACGCCGACAGCAGCGGCTACCTGCCCGCCAAGCTCACTGGCGAGCTGCAACCCCTGGTGGAAAACCTGCCAGCGCAGGTGCACATCACCTCCGAATCGTTCAAACCCAGCGCAGACCTGCCCGATACCCTGCAACTCAACCAACTGGACCTGAGCGCCAAAGGTGACCTGAGCAATGGTTACCAATTGCTGGGTAAAGCCGTGCTACCGGCCGAAAAAGGCCCGGTGGATTTACTGCTCAAGGGCAAGGTTGACGCCAAGGGCGCGCAGATCGCCGGTCTGGACCTGACGGCCGGCGACAAGCAAAGCCTCAAGCTCAGTGCCAACCTGGACTGGCAGCAAGGCTTCAGCGCGGACGCCAAGATCGACTGGCTGGATTTTCCCTGGCACCGCCTCTATCCGCTCATCGACGAACCGCAAGTGGCCTTGCGCACCTTCAACGGTGAAATCTCCTATAAAGACGGCAACTACCTGGGCAATCTCAAGGCTGACCTCGACGGCCCGGCGGGCAAGTTCAATGTGGTCACGCCCTTCAGTGGCGACCTCAAGCAGGTCTTCCTGCCTGAGCTGAAACTGAGTGCCGGCCAAGGCAAGGCCGAAGGCCACCTGAACCTGCAATTTGCCGACGGCATTGCCTGGGACACCGCCTTGGATCTGTCGGCGCTGAACCCCGCCTACTGGGTCGCAGAGCTGCCCGGCACCCTGGCCGGACCGCTGCGCAGCAAAGGCGAGTTCAAGAACGAACAGCTCAAGCTCAACGCAGACCTGGACCTCAAGGGCCGCCTGCGCGGGCAAACCGCCGTGCTCGCCGCGAAGGCCGAAGGCGCCGGCGAACAATGGACCCTCGCCAACCTGGACATCCGCCTGGGCGACAACCGCATCAACGGCAGCGGCAGCCTGCAACAACGCCTGGCCGGGCAGATCGACATCAAGCTGGCGCGCCTGGCCCAGCTGTGGCCGCAACTGCGCGGGCAAGTCAACGGGCGTGTCGAGGTGGCCGGCACCTTGAAAGCCCCTCAAGGCAAGCTCGACCTCAAGGGCCAGCAACTGGCCTTTGCCGACAACCGCCTGCAAAGCCTCAACCTGGACGCCAACCTCGATAGCGCCCAACGCGCCAAGC
Organism: Pseudomonas sp. KT_2_4; assembly: GCF_041410225.1. Taxonomy (NCBI): domain Bacteria; kingdom Pseudomonadati; phylum Pseudomonadota; class Gammaproteobacteria; order Pseudomonadales; family Pseudomonadaceae; genus Pseudomonas; species Pseudomonas sp. KT_2_4. The sequence goes on along the minus strand of NZ_CP166962.1, from coordinate 1,467,118 downwards.
TCGATCTCAAGGCCAGCGGCATTCAAAGCGGCGAGACGCAAGTTGGCAACCTCACCGCCAGCGCCCAGGGCGATATCAAGAGCCAGAAGGTCCAACTGGCCCTGACTGGCCCGCTGGTCAAGCTGGCCCTGGCATTGGATGGCAACCTCGACAAAGACAACTGGCGCGGGCGCCTGGCCAGCGGCGACGTGCAAGCCGGTGGCCAGGACTGGCGGCTGCAAGCCCCGGCAAAAATCGAGCGGCTGGCCGATGGCAAGCTGACCTTTGGCGCGCACTGCTGGGTCTCCGGCGGCGCCAGCCTGTGTGGCGAAGACCAGCGCCTGATGCCCGAGCCGAAGTTGCGTTACCACCTCAAGCAATTCCCCCTCGACAGCCTCGCGGGGTTCTTGCCCAAAGACTTCGCCTGGCAGGGCAGGCTCAACGCCGATGTGCAACTGGACCTGCCCCAGAGCGGCCCAAAAGGTGTGGTCGCGGTGGACGCCAGTGGCGGCACCCTGCGCGTGCGCGACAAGGGCCAGTGGCTGGATTTCCCCTACGACACCCTGAAACTGGAAACCACTCTCAACCCCAAGCGCATCGACACCCAGCTGAATTTCCGTGGCGGCAAGCTCGGCGAGCTGTTGTTGCAGGCGCAGATCAACCCGTTGCCGAACAACAAGCCGATCACTGGCACGTTCAGCCTCACCGGCCTGGACCTCGCCGTCGCGCGGCCCTTTGTGCCGATGGTGGAAACGCTCAACGGCAAACTCAACGGCAATGGCCGTATCTCCGGCGGCTTGCTCGCGCCCCTGGTCAACGGCAACCTGAACCTTGTGGACGGCGAAGTCTCCGGGCCGGAACTGCCCATCAGCCTCGAGGGCCTGAACCTGCAGGCGCAAATCGCCGGCGAAAGCGTGCAGCTCAACGGCGGCTGGCACAGCGGCAAAGCCGGGCAGGGCAGCCTCAAGGGCCAGATCGACTGGGGCCGCGCCCTGGTGGTCGACCTTAGCCTCAAAGGCTCGCAACTGCCGGTGACGGTGGAACCCTACGCCAAGCTGGAGGTGGCACCCGACCTGAAGATCAGCCTAAAGAACGACAAACTGGCGATTGCCGGCAAAGTCCACATCCCCCGTGGCGATATCACCGTGCGCGAACTGCCGCCTTCGACGGTCAAGGTGTCCGACGACACCGTGATCATTGGCAGCCAGACCGAAGAGGGCAAAGCGCCGATGGCCATGGCCATGGATATCGACGTGGAGGTAGGCGAAGACCAGCTCAACTTCGCCGGCTTCGGCCTCACCGCCAAGGTCCAGGGCCATGTGCATATCGGCGACAACATGGACACCCGCGGCGAGCTGTGGCTCAACGACGGCCGCTACCGCGCCTACGGCCAACGCCTCAACGTGCGCCGTGCACGGCTGTTGTTTGCCGGGCCGCTGGACCAACCGTTCCTGGATATCGAAGCTGTGCGCGTGGTGGTCGAATCGTCGCGCACCGTGACCGCTGGGATTCGCCTGAGCGGCAGCGCCGAACAACCCACCACGCAGATCTTTTCCGAGCCGGCCATGGCCCAGGAAGATGCGTTGTCATACCTGGTGCTGGGCCGTTCGCGCACCAACACCGGCGAAGACAACAACATGCTCGCCGAAGCCGCCTTAGGCCTGGGCTTGATGGGCAGCGCGGGGGTGACCTCGGACATTGCCAACAAGCTGGGGATTCAGGACTTTGATCTGGACACCCAAGGCACTGGCAACAGTACGGCGGTGGTGGCCAGCGGCAAGATCAACGAGAAGCTCAGCCTGCGTTATGGGGTAGGGGTGTTCGAGCCGGCCAATACCATTGCCTTGCGCTATTTGCTGAGCAAGAAGGTGTACCTGGAAGTGGCGACGGGTGTGGCCAGCTCCCTGGATATCTTTTACAAGCGCGATTTCTGACCGGTACGCTGTAAAAAAATGTGGGAGGGGGCTTGCCCTCGAAGGCGGCGTGCCAGTCACTGAATCTGTAACTGAACCATCGCATTCGCAGGCAAGCCAGCTCCCACACCGGTTATGGAATACCCACAGAATCAGCGCCGGGCACAGATCCCTGTGGGAGCGGGCTTGCCCGCGAAGGCGGCGTTTCAGTCACTGAGCTTGCAACTGAACCACCGCTATCGCAGGCAAGCCAGCTCCCACACTGGTTATGGAATACCCGCAGAATCAGCGCCGGGCACAGATCCCTGTGGGAGCGGGCTTGCCCGCGAAGGCGGCGTTTCAGTCACTGAGCCTGCAACTGAACCACCGCTATCGCAGGCAAGCCAGCTCCCACATTCTGTTCTTTATGCATCAGTTAAATAGCTGCCCCTCTAAGGACGGCAGCTCAACTCCACTCGCTCATAGTTCAACGCCTTATTACGCTGCGGCAATGCATAAGTCGCCTCGCACCGCTGCCCTTGCCAACTGATCACCAGGGTGTCGGTGTCGGCCTCAACCAACGCCAGCGCCTTGCCACCAGGGTCGGCAATTGCGATCTGCTTGCCCGCGCTGTCTTCCAGCGCCGCGCCAAACGGGATCGGCTGGTGTTGGGTGTCGAACAAGGCAAACTGCACACGTCGGCCAGTCTTGCTGGCATAGCGCGCCAGTACCACTGCACCACGTCGCGGCACCACTTGCTGGGTGGCGTTGTCGATCTCGATATCGGTGCCCAGGTCACGGGTGTCCAGGCTGATCCAGTTGACGCGATAAGGCTGTGCGTTAGGCACCACTGCAAAGCCATTGCTGCCGGTCTTGGCGCCGGAAAAGCTGCCGATTTTCGCCCCTTCCACACCCTCCACCTGTGCCAGCGCAAAGGTCTCGCCCACGGTTTGCCCCAGGTTAATCCCGCCCGCGTGGCCCACCACGGAACCAGCCAGGTTAAGGTTCTGCGAGTTATACCCGCGCCCCTGGCTGTAACCGGCACTGATGTCCATCACCGAGGTGCGAGTGCTGAGGTTGGCCGAGCCGGTGCTGCCGCCTGTGCTGCTGTTACCGCCTTGCACCGAGTAATAGGTGTCGCTGTCTTCCGACAGGTAGCCGTTGATGCCCACTTGCGTGGTGTCGCTGGCTTTCTGCGTGCTCGCGGAGACAAAGGCTCGCGGCGCGCGGGGTTTTGAGCCCAGAGGGAAGGACAGCGACAGGTTGACCAGCGTGTCGTTGTTCGCCGGCCCATAGTTGCCGACATCCTTGGTGTAGGTTGCGCCAAGGTTGTAACTCACCTCGCCCCAATAGTTGCTGTAGCCCGCCGACAGGCTTTGCGATCCCCCGCGCCCCCAGTAACGCTGGTCACTAGCGTTCACGTAAATAGTGCCATATTGCTGGTTGCGGCCAAGGCTCTGGTTGATAGTCACATCGGTGCGGGTTTTCGAGTTGCCCGTGCGTTTCTGGCCCTCATGGCTCAGCTCCTCAACGTGATCGCTTAGGGTACGGTAGCCCTCGGTCGAATAGCGATAAGCAGCGAGGGTGAAGCTGGTGTCGGTGCCAGTAAACGTCTTGGCATACAAGGCCCGTACGCTGTTGCCCGTGACCGCCTGGCCAAAGGTGCGGCTGACTGAGTGGGTCACGTCCAGAGACACCGCACCGATGGAGGTATTGCGGCCAGCGCCGACGGACATGGCCTGGAAATTTTCCGTCGCCTGGGCGCCGATAATCCCGGACAGGTTGCTGCTGATGCCGTAGGCCAGGGTGCTGCTGACGAACTGCGGTGACTTCTGGTCATCACTGTTGCTGTTGTATTGGCCAGCCGACACGCTGTATTTGAGCTGGCCCTGGCGCACCATGATCGGCAGGCTGGAAAACGCCTGCACCGTGACCCGGCGTCGGCCATCAGCTTCGATGATCGTCACTTCCAGGTCGCCGTTGGAACCGCTGGGGTAGATGTCGCTGATCTCGAATGGGCCTGGCGGCACGTTGGCTGTATAGAGGATGTAGTTATTCTGGCGAATCTCCACGGTCGCGCTGGACTGGGCGATGCCGCGAATGATCGGCGCGTAACCGCGCTCGCTGTCGGCGCGCATGCCGTCGTCGGAGGCCAGCTTCAAACCGCGATAGCGCACGCTGTCGAACAGGTCGGCGTCGGAGAAAATTTCCCCGGCGCTGAACTGGCCCTTCAACGCCGTGACGTCATGTTGCAGGTAGCTGCGGTTGCTTTTGAACGTATTGGGGCGCCCGGTGCTGCTGCTGAAGTTCGATTCGTTGCGCAACCGCCAGCCGCCCAGGTTGATGCCATTGCGCAGGCCAATGTTGTTGGAGAGCGTGGTTTCACCTTGGTTGCTGTTGCGGCTGCTGCTTAACTGGTAGTTGATGAACGCGGCGGGCACACCATCGTCCCACAAGGCGGGGTCTACATAGCCGCGTCGGCCACGTTCCATGGCACTTTGCGGTACGCTGACCAGCAAGCGCAGGCGCGGCACGTCGTAGCGCACGCTGGCCTGGTCGATCAAGGCGGGCAGGTTGATGCAGGCGTTTGGGTCATCGCCGGCCAGTTTGCCGGTCGCTTGCAGCCTGGCGACATCGACCCCCAGTTGTTGCACCATCTCGAGGGTCAGGCAGGCTTCGGTTTTGCCGGTGGTCGGGTTGTGGCGAAAGTCAATATCGCGGCGGCCCACCAGGGTGTCGTTGCCGTATAGGTCAACCCGATAGTTGCCAGGCAGCACACTGCTGCTGGCGAGCAGCGCTTGCACGTCGACGGCAGAGGCTGCGCCCTGCAGGAACGAAGTATTGAATTGTTCCTCGCCATCGGCCAGGCAGGCGTTACTGAAGATCAGGGCAGCCGATAGCGGTGCCAATCCATGGTACTTGAAAACAAACATGCAGGAACCCTATATCACCTCCGATACGAACTAACGGAGCGAAGATAAATACAGCGAAAGTTCGACCGCTGAATAAACGGACATATTAAGGGGTGTCTTTAGTTGCACTGGCCTGCACATCGGCCGAGTTGGAAAGTTGCGCGCTATAACGGTCTTGGGCGCCATAGTCGTTAATACTGCGAAATGCCAGATTCGGTACCTGACCCGGCGTGAAGTGTTTCAGGGGAAACTCTTTCTGTTCACCCGGCGCAATCATCAATGAGTCAAATGGCTGCTCGCTGAGTGCACCCGAGGTCAGTGTGATTTCGGCAATGGACACGTGATACAGGCCAGGGTTATTCACCACCAGCAGACTGTTACCGGCACGTTCGACCAGGCGCCATTCCAACGCGGCAGGCGCCAGGTAGGCTTCGGCTTTGAGCCCGGCAGGGCGAAAGAACACCTTGATGCGCTGGCGCACGGCAAGCTGCAGGGTGTTCTGGGTCTTGGACGCCTGGGGGATTTCCTGCACGTTGAGCCACGCCACCGACTCGCGGTCGGTCGGCATGCCCGTGCCCTCATAGATCACCCGCAACAGTTGCTGCTCATCGTTGCTGACCCGCACCAAGGGTGGGGTGACGGCAAAAGGGACAGAGGTGGCATCGCTGCTGTTTGTGTCGATCCAGGACTGGATCAGCACATCTTCACCGCTGTTACGCACCGTGATACCAGCTTCCTTATGCTTGCCATCGAACACCAGGCGCGTGCTGCTCAACGAAATCCCGGCCGTCGCCTGGCTGGCCACGAGCACGCCCAACAGACCTACGCAGAAAGACAATGATTGACGATAAAACATGATGACTACCGCGCAAATGAATGAAGGTGCAGGGCCGATTGGCCCTGCACGGACCCGTAATGCTCGTGCGGGTTATTCGTATTGCAGGGTGAACGGCAGGGTCGCGTCGCCACGACCGGCCACGGCCAGTTTCGGATCGGCAGTGGTGACATAAGCCGCGGAGAATTTCAGCGAGGCGTTGCTGTCCTGCAAGTTGCTTTCGATCTTCGCGGTGGTTGGGGAGGTGAGGTCGATCAAGGCACCGTTGGCATCCAACAAGGCGATACCGATGTTCTTGGCTGAGCCTATGCCGTCGATGACTTTCAGCACTTTGGTGCCGGTTACCAGGCCAGTGCCTTTACCGGTGGTCGGTTCGAAGATCATTGCCACTTTGGTGCCGGCGTTGCAGTTGATCTTCATCTCGAAGTTCTCGGCGCTCAGCGTGCCGCTGCCTTTTGGCACGGTGGCAGTGCCCATGTCCTTGATCGACACTTCACCCAGGTTGACCGAAATGGTTTTGTTGGCGCCGACGCCTTCCACCGAGCAGGCATCGTTGTTGATGGTGCCGGTGAAGTTGATGGTGCCGCTGCCGGCCTTGGTCGGAACAGGGTCGGCTGCCAGTGCAGTGCCTGCAGCGGCGAAAATCGACAGGGCCAGAAGTGCACGGGAGAACGTTTTCATGTTGCTTTTCCATTGTTGGGGTTGAAGCAACACGATAAAGCGCCAGCGCTTAGTGGAGAATCAGACGATCCTTAGAGTGGAGAGAGATCAAGTAGTTGTTTGTTGTTTTTTTAGTTGAACAAGTTGCGCTCTAGGCAGTAAGTCAGTAAGTCCTGATCACTGCTTACTTCAAGTTTTCGCATCGCCGATATTTTCTGAGTGCTGATGGTCTTGGCACTTCGGTTAAGCCCGCGCGCAATCTCGTTAACACTTTGCCCCGAAACAAACAGCCGCAGGATTTCATGCTCCTTGGGTGACAGCCGCGTGAATCGCTCATCCAGGTCTGCGCCATCATCCAGGACCGAAGTGGGCTGTGGCCCGTTGGAGCGCACCGGGTTGCCCCGTGCAATGGCCTTGAGCACGGCCTGGATTTCGTCGTGCAACTGGTTTTTCTGGATCACGGCCAGCACCCCCATCTCATGCAGCCGCGTGAGGATCAAGGGATTGGAGATCATCGTCAGCACCACTATCCGTACCTTGGGAAAGTGCCGTGTGAGGTACTCCACTAATTTGAGGCCGTCACCGTAGGGTGAGTCGCCGGGCATGTTGAAGTCGGTGATGACCAGGTCCACCGGCTCGGACTCCAGCAATGCGACCAGTTCATTCGAACACGTGGCATCGCCCATCACTCGAAATCGCGCATTACGCTCGATCAGTTCGCGTACCCCCACCAGTACGATGGGGTGATCATCGGCAATGACAACGTTGAGGGTATCCATGGGCTTATTTTCCAGAGTGAAATTATTCAAGGGTATCGAGCAGAGCATTCAATCGAGCCACGTGCTGCCGCACTTCCAGGTCCAGTGCGGGCGTGACGGCCATGCCGGTCAGGCGACATTCGAGTTCGACAAATTCGGTAGCCATGGCTTTGAGCTGCACTGAGCCCAGGGCCCCAGCCAAGCTGTGCAGTTGTTGCGCCACCTGATTGGCATTGGCACGCTCCAGCGCTGCCAAGGTGGTACGCACATCCTGACGCAGGGTGGTGACAAACAGCTCGCGCATTTTCGGCGACAATGTGGGTTGTTCAGCCGTCGCGGGCAGGACGATTTGGCAGTATTTTTCCAACTGGGCGCGTAAGGTTGCCAGACTCAGCGGCTTGACCAGCCACGCCTGCATGCCGACAGCGGCGCAGCGTTCGCCTTCTTCGCGCAAGGCGTTGGCGGTGATGCCGATAATGGGCAGGGCTTTATCCTGTTGGCGCAGGGCCGCCGTCAATTGGTAACCGTTCATGATGGGCATGTTCACGTCGGTCAGCACCAGGTCGAAACGCCCCGGCATCCACTGCGCCAGGGCCTGTTCGCCATTGACGGCAACTGTCACCGAGCAACCCAGCGCCTCCAGTTGCTCCCTGATCACCGCCGAGTTAATCACGTTGTCTTCCGCCACCAGCACGTGCAAATTGAGGTGGCGAGGCTTCTCGGGGCGTGCAGGCTGGCTCTGCGCATCGGCGCCGTGCAGTGCCAGAAAAATTGCGTTGGCAATTGCACGCACATCGTGGGCGTCGACCGTCCAAGTCGTGCCGGACCATTGCGCCGGGTTGGGCCCGCCTGAGGTGGCGACAATGTGTGGGCCGGGCCAAGGCAGGTGGTCGCCGAGCGGAGCAACATCCACCAGCAGCGCCGCGGGTGGCGGCTCTTGCGTAGTGATGGCGCGGCTGTCCAGGCCGAGCCGCGCAAGCCAGTCGATCAGGTGTTGTGCCAATTCCGCCACCTGGGCACGCACATACACCGGCGGGGAGCCAGGCGCGAAGGCAGGGCAACCGTCCAGGCTGCCTGGCACAGGTTCCAGGGCCAGTTGCAGGGTAAAACTGCTGCCCAGGCCTGGCTCGCTGACGACCTTCAACTGGCCATGCATCAACTCACACAGCCACTTGCAAATGGCAAGGCCAAGTCCCGCGCCAGCCTGGCTGTTCACATCGTTGACCTGGTAGAACGGCTCGAACAATTGCTGTTGCTGGGCCTGGGAAATGCCGATGCCCGAGTCGCTGACCTGCCACTGCACCTGAGCGTCGTCCAGCACCCGCACTCGTAGCGCCACGCGCCCGTTATCGGTGAACTTGATCGCGTTGCTCAGCAAATTGTTGAGGATCTGGCGAATGCGCAGCGGGTCACCGCGCAGGCGATTCGGCAGCCTTGCATCGATGCAGGCATACAGGTGCAAACCCTTGGCCTGGGCGAACGCGCTGTAGGTGCGGACTGCGTCTTCGGTCAGTTCCAGCGGGCAGAAATCCTGGAGTTCCAGGGTCATTTGCCCGGCTTCGATCTTCGACACGTCCAGCACATCGCTGATCAACTGGAACAGGGTGGCGGATGAGCGCTGAATGGTATGCAGGTAATCCTGCTGGCGTGGGGCGAGTGCGGTCAGGCCAAGCAGTTCCAGAGTGCCCAGCACGCCGTACAAGGGCGTGCGGATCTCATGGCTCATAGTGGCCAGAAAACGGCTCTTGGCTTGGCTGGCCGAGTCGGCGCTTTGGCGTGCATCTTCCAACGCGGCAGCGTCTTCGATATGCCGGGTCACATCATGCAGCGCACACAGCCAGGCATGCTCGCCCTGGTAGCGGGTCGGCACGAAGTCGACATGCAGGTGGCGCCCGTCGATATCGAGCTCGGCTTGCCCTGGTCCGTTGTGAGCGCCAAGCAGGTTCATCAGCGGTTCGGTATCGGGCCATTGCTGGGCGCGCTGGTTTCGCAAGAGGATACGGTAATCGCTGCGGCGAACCACGCACAAGCCGATGGGGGCTGTCTCAATGACCGAGCGGCTGAACGCCTCGCTTTCGGCGACGCTGGCGTGGGCGCGTTGCGCAGGCAGGATCACCCGCGCGTTGTACCAGCGGCTGCCCCATCGACTGCAGACGAGCAGCGTCAGAACCACGGCCACCAGGCACAGCAATGGCCATAGCGCGTAGTTCAGGAAGCTGCTCAAGGTGATAACGTAGATCGCTGTCCAGTGCTGTTCACCAGGGCTGGTCAGCTTGAATACCAAACCCTCGCGATTGAAATTGACGCCTTGGGTCAGCACTTGGCCGGGCTTCAGGGCGCCGGTCAGTACCTGGCCAGCGGGTGTGATCAAGACAAAATCATCGTAAATCGACCACTCCATCAACCTCTCGATGTTATTGATCTGCGATAGGTTCAGCAGTGAGCCCAGTACCACGTGAGTGCTGGCGCCTTCGATGTGCAAGGTTCGCCCGGCCAGGCTGATTTCGACGTAAGCGAGCAGTGTAGGCAAGGCATCGTGTTCAGGGGTAGTGGGGTAGGGGGCCCACTGCACCTGATGGAGTGGCGACGACACGTTTTGCACGCGCAGGCGTTCGTTCAGTTGGGTCATCACTTGGACAAATGTGGTGATCTGTGTAGCACCCGCTCCGCGCAAACGGCCCGCAGCAGGCACTGTCACATCAAACACGTCGGGCCCATTGAGCAGCATCACCTGGGGCGACTGATAGTGAGCCGTTGCCCAGAATGCGCTGTAGTAGGCGGCCAGGTAGTTGCCCAGGGCGAAAACGCCTCCATATTGGTTGGCGGCGACCTTGTCCGGATTGATCTTCACGCTGTACGGCAACGAAAAGGGCAGGCCTTGACCTTCGTAGATATTGGGCCCCTCTTCGGGCAGTGGTTTTTTTGCGTAGGGGGGCAACGAAAACGAAGAGGTGACTTCGTTGTTAGCGCTTTGCAGCGAGGCATCGTGCAGGAACGCTTCCTGTTCATGGATGTTTTCCATCAGCCGGGCGAAGTGAAAGTTCAGGGTGTCGCTCTGCTCATCGAGCATGCGCAGCACGCCCAGGTAGCTGATGCCAAGCAACAGCGGCACCAGGGCGCCCAGGACGAGCAAGCCTTTATTCAGGCGCAGGGAACTGCTGGCCAATTTCTCCAGAAGGGCATTGGTATGTGGCATTATTGCGCCTGAAGGACGGTGATTGGACTGACGTTGGACACAAGGACCTCTGCAGCGAGTGACGTTCGGCCACACGCTCCTGCGGGTCAATAAGCATTCGCCGGCCCGTCATGGGTGAGCAACTGCTGGAACTGATCCGAGGACACGGCGTGGGAGATCAGGAAGCCTTGTACCTGAGTGCAGTCGATCTTACGCAACAGCGCAAGTTCTTGCGCGGTTTCTACACCTTCGGCCACTACAGTCAGGCCCAGTTGGCGGCCAAGGCTGACGATGCTGGTCAGCGCCTGGGCCAACTCTTCGTTGGTATTGCAGCCCTGTACCAGGCCGCGATCGATCTTCAATTCGGTAAAAGGTGCCGAGACCAGGTTCATGTATGAGCTGTAACCCTTGCCAAAATCGTCCTGGGACAACCCGAACCCCTTGATCCGCAATCGGCAGGCGCCGGCGTAGAAGTTGCTGATGTCATCCGGTACGGAGCATTCCATCAATTCGAAGCAGATGCGTGCGGGCAAGCCCTGACGCTCCAGCACGAAGGCGAGGATGCGGTCGGGCAGGTCATGACTATTGAGCAGGTGCGTCGGCAGGTTGATCGACACCGGGATGTCATAACCTTGTTCGCGCCAGGCGGTTTGGGCGAGCAGCGCTTGTTCCAGTACGCACCACAGCAGCTGCTCTTCGAGGTCGAAGGCGACCAGCGCCGGCAAAAACACTCCGGGCAGCAGCGTGCCATGTTCGGGATGAACCCAGCGCACCAGTGCTTCGGCCGCGACGATGCGACCGTTTTTCAGGGCTTTTTTCGGTTGGAACCAGGCTTGCAACTCACCGTTGTCCAGGGCGCTCAACAGGCTGCGCCGATCGATGCCGGGCAGGGTCTCGGCAGGGGCGGTCTGACGCAGTGCCTGCAATTGGTCGATCAGGCAGCGCAATGCAGCGGCATTCACCGGCTTGGAAATCAGCCCGATAACCTTCACTTGCAAGTTGCTCGCCACCAGGCTGGCGCCCATCAACATGCGGCGCGAAGCCGCGCTCATGATGGCCAGCGCCGGTCGCGAAGGGTGCGCGGCCAGGCCTTGGATAAATTGCACGCCGTCCATGCCCGGCATCAGCAGGTCAGTGAGCACCAGGTCGAAGTCGCGGCTTTTCAGGCAGGCCAATGCGGCTTCGCCGTCCCTGGCAAACGCTAGGTCAAAGTTGCCGAGGGTGCTGAACAGGTTCTGCAAATACAGGTGCTGGAAGGGGTGGTCTTCGACAATCAAAATGCTACAGGGCTTCATGAGCGGCTCGTTCGTAGGGAGCCAGGGCGGTAAACAAGGCTCGCAGCGTAAAAGGTTTGATCAGGCAGTGATTCATGCCGGCGGCCAGGCACAAGGCGTCTTCCCCGCGCAGGGCGTTGGCCGTGGCGCCGATGATAGGGGTTGTACAGCCCAGCCCACGCAGGGCCTTGGCCAGTTCGTAGCCGTTGAGCTTGGGCATGTTGACGTCGGTGAGCACAAGGTCAAAGCCGCCGTCGTGCCAGTGCGACAGCGCTTCTTCACCGTCGCGGGTCAATGTCACGCTGCAGCCGAGTTCTTCAAGCTGGTCGCGCAGGATCAACTGATTAATGACGTTATCTTCGGCCACCAGGATGTGCAGCCCCAATGGACGCAACGTGTGCAGCTCTGCGGGTTCCTCCGGCGGGATAAGCTGGCCGCCTTGGGCTTGGCGAAGCGCCTGCTCGATTGCGTTCAAATCGTTCAGGTTGACCTTCCAGCCAGTGATGGTGGACTGTGGCTCGTGGGCCGCCTCGCCGCTGGCGGTGACGCGTGGCCCTTCCCATGGCAGCACCGATTCGCAGGCGCCAGGGTGCAACTCGAGCAGCACGCCTGGCGCCATGCCAACAGGTACGCCGATATGCGGCCGCGCTCCCCAACGGCGCAACCAGCCGCTGAAGCTTTCGGCCAGTTCACGGACGGGGGAGACCACATACACAATTTCCGCTGCAAGTGCCGTTGGTGTTGCCGCCGATACCTGCTCACGCAGCTGCTCCAGCGGTACGGTCAGGGAAAAACTGCTGCCCAGGCCCGGCTCGCTGACCATGCGCAAGGTGCCGTTCATCAGGTGAGTCAAGCGCAGGCAGATCGGCAAGCCCAGGCCGGTGCCGGCCACCACGTTAGTGTTGCCTTGTGTCTGGTAGAACGGCTCGAAAATATACGCCTGGTCCTCATGGGCAATGCCTTTGCCGGTGTCCGAGACCTGCCATTGCAGGCATACCCGCTCGCCTTCACGGCTGAGCAGCTTGACCCGCAATACCACGCGCCCGGAATCGGTGAACTTGACCGCATTACTCAGCAGGTTATTGAGGATCTGCCGCACGCGGCTGACATCGCCCTTCAAGCGTTCCGGCAGCTGCGGGTCCAGGCAGGCGTATAGCTGCAAGCCTTTGCTCTGCGCCGCTGCTGCATAACCCTGCACCACTTCCTGTACCAGGGCCGGTACGCAGAACTCGCTTAACTCCAGGGCCAGTTGCCCGGCTTCGATTTTCGACACGTCGAGTACGTCGCAGATCAATTGCAGTAAGGTCGCGGACGATCCTTCGATAGCGCGCAGGTAACTCTTCTGCTGGCTATCCAGGCGGGTGCGAGCGAGCAATTCGAGGGTGCCGAGCACGCCATACAGCGGAGTGCGAATTTCATGGCTCATGGTGGCAAGAAACAAGGTTTTCGCTTCATTGGCCGCGTCCGCCGACTGGCGCGCCTGCTCCAGCGCCGCTTCGATTTGCGTGCGTGCGCTGATGTCGCTGAATGCACACAGCAACACGTCCTCGCCTTTGTAGCGGGTGGGGGCGCAGCTCAGGTACAGATGGCGGCCGTCGGCGGTTTCGAAGTAATCGGTGAGGTGCGGGGTGCTGGCATCAAAGGCATCGCGAATCCAGCCCGGGCCCAATTGCTCGCCGCACTGGCCCAGCCATTGGCGGGCGAGGGTGTTTTCCAGCACCACCTGGCCGTCGCTGCGGCGTAGCACGCACAGCGCCACGGGCGCGGTCTGGATCACATCGCGGCTAAACAGCTCGCTTTCCACCAGTGCCTGGATACGGTGCAGTGCCGGGGTGATGAAGCGGTGTTCCAGGCGCCGGATCAGCACGCACACCAGGCTGATACTCAGCAGGCAGAACGCCAATGCGCCTAACAGTTGCGGCCATAGCGCCCACAGCACAGCGCGCAGATCGATGGAGTAGGTGAGCTGCCAATCCGAAGATTTCAGTTGCTTGCGCAATACTAGTTGCTCGGGCAACCAGCCGGCCCCGACAAAACCGAAGAAGTCCTGTTGCCGCAGCAGTGGCAGATTCTGCCCAGGCGGTGGTTTCTGGCTATTGCTGAACAGCGCCATGCCCTGGGCGTTGAACATGGTGAATTCGCCGGCGCTGTGGTCGTTCAAGGCGCTGGAGACTTCGCGGTCGTCCATTTCCAGGCCGAGCCAGCCGGAGTTCACGTCGCGCTCGTCCAGACGAATAAAAATATACAGCTGGGAGTGCCCATCCCAGGCATGGGTCAGCCAGAGTTCCTGCAAGGTTTTGCTGCGTTTGAGCGCGTCCAGTTGATCGAGCATGGCCTGGGGGAACTTTCTGCTCACCGATATGGCGTTGTACAACCGCAGCACTTGGCCCTCGGTGCCGACATACAGCAGGTTGAGCTGCTTGGCTTTTAAAAAATCACGCATGCGCTGGGTCAGCCAGATGTTCCATTGTTTGCCCGGTGTCTGGCCCAACAGCAGACGAATCTCTTCATCAGACACAGAATCGTTCGCTTCGACCTTGCGCGTGGCCGACAGGCTCAGGCTCCCCAGCAACGCCTCACGGGTAGTGAAAAACGTATGGGCCTCGGCGATGGCGCTGCTCATATAACTGCGCCGCTGGGAGATCTCATTGTTGAAGGTAAACAGCAGAAAGCTATACACACCGCCCAGGATGCCGACCAGCAGCACCAATGCAAAAATGCGCAACAGCCGGCGTACGGCGTTGTGGCTGGAAAGGACCGGGCTGATCTGGTGGAGGTAGTCTTTTAATCTCATCCCGGCACTCTAGGGCTGGCCGGGTGTAGGGAAAATCAGACGATCCTTAGAGTGTTACAGGTAGTTCACGATAAAGGTGACTTCGGTGTTGGCGCTGCCGGCCTTGAGGTTGCCGTTGGGCAAGCGGTAATACGCCGCCGACAGGGGGATCTTGAAAGTGGTGCCGGTGGTGGTGAAGGCGTTGAATGGGTAGGCGGTGTCCAATGCGATGGGCTGCCCAGTTTCATTCATCAGTTGCAGGCCAATGCCGGTAGCGGTGGAAGTGTTATTGAGTGCGACGATGCCTTTGGCGGCGTCGATGACGGGGGTGGTGGCCTTGAGCGAATAGGTGACTTTCTTGATGCCGGTCTGGCATTGGTTCAGGCCGATGTTGAAGCGCACCTTGCGCGGTGTGGCACCGGCCTGGTCAAAATCCTGGAGCTGATAGTCGTCGCCCATGGCAACCGGGACGGCGGGTGTCTGGCAGGAGGCCGCATTCAATACGATGGGGTTCATCAGGTTGAAATTTTTGAGAACCAGTTCTCCGCCTTGGAGGCTGCCCAGGTAGCCTGCATCAATATTGACTTTTTCCGCCAGCGGGCCGGTTTTGGCGATTTCCAGCCTGACCTCCCCTGGGCCGACGCCGTAGGCGTTGGCCGGCCCTATGGCGGTTAAACCGTGTTCATAGCGGTTCAGGGAGCCTATCCAGATGCTGTAGGAGAGACCTGATTTGCCAAGGGGAAACCATTTTTGCCCGCTGGTTGTGGGGCTCAGCTTGGGATTGGCGAAAATGCCATACAAGGACGTGTCTTTGCACGACCAAACATTACTGAGACTTTGCACGGTATCTTGATAGACCACGGTGCCATTAGGCGTGTCGGCGGCAATGGTCAGCGTATTGTTTGCCAGGCTTGCGCCGAAGTTGAGGTTGTCAACTTTGGAGTCAATGGCGACACAATTCGCTGCCTGGGCGATCGCTGAGCACCCTAGCATCATCGTGGTGATGAAGCAAAGCAGGGGGAAACTTGGTTTTAAACGCTTCATGGGCGGGCTTTACGTGTTGGTCTGGAAGCGTTGTACGTTAAACAGCCGAGGCAACGCTGCCCATCAGGCAATCCTTAGAACCCACCAACTACCAAGCAACCTAATTATTCCATTTGACATTCGCTGCCTAAGCAGTAACATCCCGTCACACATTCACTGCCTAGGCAGTAATAAGGTGACTTTCGATGCCTCACTTCACCCCTGACAACTTCCACAACTGCCACCTCGGCCTGTTGCTGGGCCGCGCCGCGATCCTCAAGGACCGCATCATCGACACCCATATGGAACCCCACGGCATTACCGCGGCGCAGTTCAAGGTGTTGATCATCATGGCCCAGTTCGGCGTCGACACCCCGGCGGAGCTGTGCCGCAACCTGTCCCTGGACAGCGGTTCGATGACGCGCATGCTCGACCGGCTGGAGCAAAAAGACTTGCTCAGCCGCAAGCGTTCCGAGCTGGATCGCCGCCAAGTGCAGTTGGTGCTGACCGCCGAAGGCCAGCGCCTGGCGGACATGCTCCCGCATATTGGCGCCAAGGCGCTCAACCAGTTGGCCGGCGTGCTTGAGCCGGGCGAGCTGGAAACCCTGGAGCGCATCCTGAAAAAAATGCTGATCGCTGCGGGTGACCCCATCACGATCCAGCGGGTAGGTCGATCATGAACACTCGCGCACTCAGCCTGGTGCTGGCGGCGATGACGTTGGCCGGTTGCGCCAATTACAGCGGCCTCGACACCCAAGGCCAGCGCCTCGACGCCAACACCCTGCACACCGGCAAGTCCCTGAGCGGGGTGACGCTGTCGAGCGCCGCCTGGCCGGCCGCTGACTGGTGGAAAAGCCTGGGCGACCCTCAGCTTGACGGCCTGATCCAGGAAGCCCTGCAAAACAGCCCCGACATGCAAGTCGCCGACGCCCGTGCGCATCAGGCCGAAGCCGCCGCCTATGCCGCCAACGCCGCGCGTATGCCGACCGTGGATGCCAGCGCCGGCGTGAGCCGTTCGCGCCTGGCCAAGGATCAGGACCCACGCGGGCAGGGCGATGCCTATTCGACGGTGCGCAACATCGGCGCCAGCTTCAATTACAACTTCGACCTCTGGGGCGGCCAGCGCGCCGCCTGGGAAGCCGCGTTGGGCGAGGCCCGTGCTGCCGAAGTCGACCAGCAGGCCGCGCGCCTGACTCTGGCCGCGAACGTGGCCAAGGCCTACAGCGACCTCGGCCAGGCGCATATCGTGCGTGACCTGGCCGTCGATGACCTCAAGCGTACCCGCCAGATGCTCGACCTGAGCAAGCGCCGCCTGAGTTCCGGTATCGACAGCGAGTACCAGTTCCAGCAGACCGAGAGCCTGGAAGCCAGTTCTCAGTCGCAACTGATTGATGCGGAAAAACAACTGCAAAGCGCCAAGATCGCGTTGGCTGTGTTGCTCGGCAAAGGCCCGGACCGCGGTGACGAGTTGGCGCGCCCAGCGGTGCTCAAACCCAGCGCCGTGGCCGTGCCGGCGGTGTTGCCTGCCGAGCTGCTCGGCCGTCGTCCGGACCTGGTCGCCGCACGCTGGCGCGTAGAGGCCGCGAGCAAGAACATCGATGCCAGCAAGACCCGCTTCTACCCCAACCTCAACCTGAGCGCGAGCGCCGGTGCCGAGTCGTTGCTGGGCGATGCGATGTTCGGTTCAGCCAGCCGCTTCTTCAACATTGCACCGACGATTTCGCTGCCGATTTTTGACGGCGGCCGCCTGCGCGCCGACCTCGATGCCCGCGACGCCGACTACGACCTGGCCGTGGCCCAGTACAACAAAACCCTGGTGCAAGCCTTGGGTGATATCGGCAACAGCCTGTCCCAACTGCGCGATACCGGTCGGCAGATCCAGGCCCAGCAACACGCGGCCGACATCGCGCAACAGTCCTACGACACCGGGGTGCAACGCTACAGCTCAGGCATCGGTAACTACCTGGATGTGCTCAGCATCGAACAGCAATTGCTACAGGCCCAGCGTCAGCTGGCGACCCTGAATGCGGCGCAGATCGACCTGTCGATTCAATTGATGCAGGCCCTGGGTGGCGGGTATCACGCCAACAGCGTGGCCGCGACCACCCCCGCAACACGCACGGAATAATTTGAGGTATTTGTCATGGCCACTGCCGAAAGCACCAACGCAACCGAACAACCCAAAGACACCAACCCGCGCAAACGCAAAGTGATGCTGATCGGCCTGGCGCTGATCGTCATCCTCAGTGTGGTGGGCGTGTGGGCCTGGTATGAGTTCTACGGGCGCTTCAATGAAAGCACCGATGACGCCTATGTGAACGGCAACGTGGTGGAAATCACCCCGCTGGTCACCGGCACCGTGGTCAGCATCGGCGCCGACGATGGTGACCTGGTCCATGAAGGCCAGGTGCTGATCAACTTCGACCCCAACGACGCCGCCGTCGGCCTGCAGAGTGCCCAGGCCAACCTGGCCCGCACCGTACGCCAAGTGCGCGGTTTGTACAGCAACGTCGATGGCATGAAAGCCCAAGTCAATGCGCAGAAAGCCGATGTGCAAACCGCCCAGGACAACTACAACCGCCGTAAAACCCTGGCCCAGGGCGGCGCGATTTCCCAGGAAGAACTGTCTCACGCTCGCGACAGCCTGACCGCTGCCAAGAACGCCTTGACCAACCTTGAGCAACAACTCAAAACCACCAATGCCCTGGTGGATGACACGGTGATTTCGTCCCATCCCGATGTGCAAGCGGCCGCCGCGCAACTGCGCCAGGCGTACCTGACCAATGCCCGCAGCACCTTGATCGCGCCGGTCACCGGCTATGTGGCCAAGCGCACCGTGCAACTGGGCCAGCGCGTCCAACCGGGCACCGCGCTGATGGCGGTGATCCCGCTGGACCAGCTGTGGATCGACGCCAACTTCAAGGAAACCCAACTGCGGGATATGCGCATCGGCCAGCCGGTGGATATCGAGTCGGACATCTACGGCAGCGACGTCAAGTACAGCGGCACCGTCGACAGCCTCGGCGCCGGCACCGGCAGCGCGTTCGCCTTGTTGCCTGCACAGAACGCCACCGGCAACTGGATCAAGATCGTGCAGCGGGTACCGGTGCGCATCCATATCAACGCCGAAGAGCTGGCCAAACACCCGCTGCGCGTGGGCTTGAGCACCGTGGTGAATGTAGACCTACACGACCAGAGCGGCCCGGTGCTGGCGCAACAGGCGCCGCAAAAAGCCTCGTTCACCACCAACGTATATGACCGCCAATTGGCCGAGGCCGATGCCATGATCAACCAGTTGATCCATGACAATAGCGTCGCCGCTCCCAAGGCTGCGCAACGCTGATGAGCAATAACGCCTCGTTCACGCCACCCAGCCTGTTGATGGCCACCATTGGCCTGTCGCTGGCGACCTTCATGCAGGTGCTCGACACTACCATCGCCAACGTGGCGTTGCCGACTATCTCCGGCAACCTGGGGGTGAGTTCGGAGCAGGGCACCTGGGTGATCACCTCGTTTGCGGTGAGCAACGCCATCGCCTTGCCGCTCACCGGTTGGTTGAGCCGGCGCTTTGGCGAGGTGAAGCTGTTTTTGTGGGCGACCCTGCTGTTTGTGCTGGCGTCGTTCCTGTGCGGTATTTCCACCTCGATGCCTGAGTTGATCGGCTTTCGGGTTCTGCAAGGTTTGGTGGCAGGGCCGCTGTACCCGATGACCCAGACCTTGCTGATTGCGGTCTACCCACCGGCCAAGCGCGGCATGGCCCTGGCGTTATTGGCGATGGTCACGGTGGTGGCGCCGATTGCAGGTCCCATCCTCGGCGGCTGGATCACCGACAGCTACAGTTGGCCGTGGATCTTTTTCATCAACGTGCCCATCGGTATCTTCGCGGTGATGGTGGTGCGCTCGCAGTTGAAGAAACGCCCGGTGGTCACCAGCTACCAGCCGATGGATTACGTCGGGTTGTTGAGTCTGATCGTCGGGGTGGGTGCCTTGCAGATCATCCTCGACAAGGGCAATGACCTGGACTGGTTCGAGTCCAACTTCATCATCATCGGTGCGGCCATTTCGGTGATTGCCCTGGCGGTGTTCGTGATCTGGGAGATGACCGACAAGCACCCGGTGGTCAACCTGCGGCTGTTCGCACACCGTAATTTCCGGATCGGCACCATCGTGTTGATCCTCGGTTATGCGGGCTTTTTCGGCATCAACCTGATCCTGCCGCAGTGGCTGCAAACCCAGATGGGCTACACCGCCACCTGGGCCGGGCTGGCGGTGGCGCCGATCGGCATTTTGCCGGTGCTGATGTCGCCATTCGTGGGCAAGTACGCGCACAAGTTCGACCTGCGCCTGCTGGCGGGCCTGGCATTCCTGGCGATTGGCTTGAGCTGCTTCATGCGCGCCGGTTTCACCAACGAAGTGGACTTTACCCACATCGCCATGGTGCAGCTGTTCATGGGCATCGGCGTGGCGCTGTTCTTCATGCCGACCTTGAGCATCCTGATGTCCGACCTGCCGCCGCACCAGATTGCCGACGGCGCGGGGCTGGCGACCTTCCTGCGTACCTTGGGCGGCAGCTTTGCGGCATCGCTGACCACCTGGATCTGGATCCGCCGGGCCGACCAGCACCATGCCTACATGAGCGAGAACATGACCGTCTACGACTCGACCACCCGCGATGCGTTGCAGGCGCTGGGTGGGGCAGGGCAGAAGGCCTATACCCAACTGGACCAGATTCTCACCAGCCAGGCGTACATGATGTCCACCGTGGATTACTTCACGTTGCTAGGGTGGATGTTCATGGGCTTGATGTTGCTGGTGTGGCTGGCCAAGCCGCCGTTTACGGCGAAGGCCGGGCCTGCGGCTTCGGGGCACTGATCATAAGGTCAGCGCGGTTCCTGTGGGAGCTGGCTTGCCTGCGATGCAGACACCTCGGTGTATCAGATGCACCGAGGTGATGCTATCGCAGGCAAGCCAGCTCCCACAGGTTGATCGGTGTTGTGTCAGAGGTTCAGGCGCCAGGCAGCGCGAGCTGCGGGTTGACGAAATCAAACGCCGCCAGTTGAAAGCCTTGCTCCTCCACCTGCAACGCCCAGCCTTGCTTGTCCCAGTCCCCCAGCACAATGCGCTTGGCCGCCTGGTCGCCGATCTGCAACTTATGGATGGCGGGGCGGTGGGTATGGCCGTGGACCAGGGTGCGCACGCCGAACTGCTGCATCACCCGTGGCACTTCTTCAGGGGTGACATCGACAATGTCGTTGGCCTTCATGCGCACTTGAGCACTGCTCTCACTGCGCAACTTGCGCGCCAGTTTGTGGCGGGTGCCCAAGGGCAGGTGGCGCAGGATAAACAGCACAATCGGGTTACGCAGGATGCGCCGCAGCTTCATATAGCCGAGGTCGCGGGTGCAGAGGCTGTCGCCGTGCATCAACAGCACAGGCTCGCCATACAACTGCACGACCGTCGGGTCCTTGAGCAAGGTAGCGCCTGCCGCTTTGCAGAACGCCTTGCCGATCAGGAAATCGCGGTTGCCGTGCATGATGAAAATCGGGGTGCCGCTGTCGCTCAGCTCACGCAGAGCCTCACAGATGGAACGTTGGAAGGGGGTCATGCCATCGTCGCCAATCCAGGCTTCGAAGAAGTCCCCCAGAATGTACAGCGCCTGGGCACCACGGGCGCGGCCATGGAGCAGATCCAGAAACGCCCGGGTAATGTCCGGGCGTTCCTCTTCCAGATGCAAGTCTGAAATCAGCAATATCACGCTTCGATGATCTCGGCTTTCTCGACGATCACGTCTTCGGCTGGAACGTCCTGGTGACCGGCCTTGGAGGTGGTGGATACGCCTTTGATCTTGTCGACAACGTCAGTGCCTTGGGTGACTTTACCGAACACCGCGTAGCCCCAACCCTGCACGTTCTTGCCGCTGTGGTTCAGGAAGGCGTTGTCGGCGACGTTGATGAAGAACTGCGCGGAGGCCGAATGCGGCTCCATGGTACGGGCCATGGCGACGGTGTACTTGTCGTTGGAAAGGCCGTTGTTCGCTTCGTTCTGGATGCTTGGACGCTTGTCTTTCTTCTCTTTCATGCCAGGCTCGAAACCGCCGCCCTGGATCATGAAGTTGCCGATGACACGGTGGAAAACGGTGTTTTCGTAGTGGCCGGCTTTCACGTATTCAATGAAGTTGGCGACGGTGATCGGCGCTTTCTCGGCGTTCAGCTCGATGACGATGTCACCGTGGTTGGTGGTCAGTTTGACTTGAGTCATGTTCACTACTCTTTTCAGGGAATTCGTGGGTGTGGGCGCCTGGGCACCTTACCTGTCTGGCTAAACGACGGCCAAGGCGCGCAGTTTAGCGTGCCCTGCGGGAATTTCGAGGTGGTTTTTTACCGCCCGGGCAATTAATTGGCCGCGCTCTGTATGTGTCTTGACTGCTTCGGCTATTATGAGCCCTTTGTTTTATCTGGCCCCACCTGGCCATGCACCTGTCTGTTCAAGGATCCTATGAGCAAGCCCACTGTCGACCCTACCTCGAATACCAAGGCCGGACCTGCCGTCCCGGTCAATTTCCTGCGCCCGATCATCCAGGCGGACCTGGATTCGGGCAAGCACACGCAGATCGTCACCCGTTTCCCGCCAGAGCCCAACGGCTACCTGCACATCGGCCACGCCAAGTCGATCTGTGTGAACTTCGGCCTGGCCCAGGAGTTCGGTGGCGTCACGCACCTGCGTTTCGACGACACCAACCCGGCCAAGGAAGACCAGGAATACATCGACGCCATCGAAAGCGACATCAAGTGGCTGGGCTTCGAATGGTCCGGTGAAGTGCGCTATGCCTCCAAGTATTTCGACCAGTTGTTCGACTGGGCCGTCGAGCTGATCAAGGCCGGCAAGGCTTATGTGGACGACCTGACCCCGGAGCAGGCCAAGGAATACCGTGGCACGCTGACCGAGCCGGGCAAGAACAGCCCGTTCCGCGACCGTTCGGTAGAAGAGAACCTGGACTGGTTCAACCGTATGCGCGCCGGCGAATTCCCGGACGGCGCCCGCGTGCTGCGCGCCAAGATCGACATGGCCTCGCCGAACATGAACCTGCGTGACCCGATCATGTACCGCATCCGCCATGCCCATCACCACCAGACCGGTGACAAGTGGTGCATCTACCCCAACTACGACTTCACCCACGGTCAGTCGGACGCCATCGAAGGCATCACCCACTCCATCTGCACCCTGGAGTTCGAAAGCCATCGCCCGCTGTACGAATGGTTCCTGGACAGTCTGCCGGTTCCGGCGCACCCGCGTCAGTACGAGTTCAGCCGCCTGAACCTGAACTACACCATCACCAGCAAGCGCAAGCTCAAGCAACTGGTGGATGAAAAACACGTGCATGGCTGGGACGACCCGCGCATGTCCACACTGTCGGGCTTCCGTCGCCGTGGCTACACCCCGGCGTCGATCCGCAACTTCTGCGACATGGTCGGCACCAACCGCTCCGACGGCGTGGTCGATTTCGGCATGCTCGAATTCAGCATCCGTCAGGACCTGGATGCCAATGCACCGCGCGCCATGTGCGTGCTGCGTCCGTTGAAAGTCGTGATCACCAACTACCCGGAAGGCCAGGTCGAGAACCTCGAACTGCCGCGCCACCCGCAGAAAGAAGAGCTGGGCGTGCGCAAATTGCCATTCGCCCGCGAAATCTACATCGACCGTGACGACTTCATGGAAGAGCCGCCCAAGGGCTACAAGCGCCTGGAGCCGAATGGCGAAGTGCGCCTGCGCGGCAGCTACGTGATCCGTGCGGACGAAGCGATCAAGGACGCCGATGGCAACATCGTTGAACTGCGTTGCTCGTACGATCCGGACACCCTGGGCAAGAACCCTGAAGGCCGCAAGGTCAAGGGTGTGGTCCACTGGGTACCGGCCGCTGCCAGCATCGAGTGCGAAGTGCGCCTGTACGATCGTCTGTTCCGCTCGCCGAACCCTGAGAAGGCGGAAGACAGCGCGAGTTTCCTCGACAACATCAACCCTGACTCCCTGCAAGTACTCACTGGTTGTCGTGCCGAGCCATCGCTTGGCGACGCACAGCCGGAAGACCGTTTCCAGTTCGAGCGCGAAGGCTA
The DNA here is from genome assembly GCF_041410225.1 of Pseudomonas sp. KT_2_4. NCBI lineage: Bacteria > Pseudomonadati > Pseudomonadota > Gammaproteobacteria > Pseudomonadales > Pseudomonadaceae > Pseudomonas > Pseudomonas sp. KT_2_4. The sequence continues at coordinate 1,443,726 of NZ_CP166962.1, read as the reverse complement.
CTTCTGCGCAGATATCAAGGACTCGAAACCAGGCACTCCGGTATTCAACCGTACCGTGACCTTGCGAGATTCGTGGGGCCAGTGATTTAAGGGAAACATCGTGCTAACGATCTACAACACGCTCAGCAAGACCAAAGAAGTCTTCAAGCCGCTGGATGGCAACAAGGTGCGCATGTACGTGTGCGGCATGACCGTGTACGACTACTGCCACATCGGCCACGGCCGCAGCATGGTTGCCTTCGACCTGGTGACCCGCTGGTTGCGTTTCAGTGGCTATGACTTGACGTACGTGCGCAACATCACCGACATCGACGACAAGATCATCAACCGTGCCAACGAAAACGGCGAGTCGTTCGATGCGCTGACCGAGCGCATGATCGCCGCCATGCACGAGGACGAGGCGCGCCTCAACATCCTCAAGCCGGACATGGAACCGCGTGCCACGGACCACATCCCTGGCATGCACGCGATGATCCAGACCTTGATCGACAAGGGCTACGCCTACGCCCCAGGCAACGGCGACGTGTACTACCGCGTCGCCAAGTTCATGGGCTACGGCAAGCTGTCGCGCAAGAAGATCGAAGACCTGCGCATCGGCGCGCGGATCGAAGTCGACGAAGCCAAGCAGGACCCGCTCGACTTCGTACTGTGGAAAGGTACCAAGCCGGGCGAGCCGAGCTGGGAGTCGCCGTGGGGCGCCGGGCGTCCGGGCTGGCACATCGAATGCTCGGTGATGTCCACCTGCTGCCTGGGCGAGACCTTCGACATTCATGGCGGCGGCAGCGACCTTGAGTTCCCGCACCACGAAAACGAAATCGCCCAGAGCGAAGCCGCCACCGGCAAGACCTACGCCAATGCCTGGATGCACTGCGGCATGATCCGCATCAATGGCGAGAAGATGTCCAAGTCCTTGAACAACTTCTTCACCATCCGCGACGTGCTGGAAAAGTACCACCCGGAAGTGGTGCGTTACCTGCTGGTGTCGAGCCACTACCGCAGCGCCATCAACTACTCCGAAGACAACCTCAAGGACGCCAAGGGCGCTTTGGAGCGTTTCTATCACGCGTTGAAAGGCCTGCCCGCGGTGGCACCTGCAGGCGGCGAAGCCTTCGTGGCACGTTTCACCGAAGTGATGAACGACGACTTCGGCACCCCGGAAGCCTGCGCCGTGCTGTTCGAGATGGTGCGCGAGATCAACCGCTTGCGCGAGACCGATATCGACGCAGCGGCGGGCCTGGCGGCGCGCCTTAAAGAACTGGCCAGCGTGCTGGGCGTGTTGCAGATGGAAGCCGATGACTTCCTGCAAGCGGGTGCCGAAGGGCGTGTGGATGCCGCTGAGGTAGATGCACTGATCCAGGCGCGTCTGGCGGCTCGCACCAATAAAGACTGGGCGGAATCCGACCGTATCCGCGACCAACTGACCGCGATGGGTGTGGTGTTGGAAGACGGCAAGGGTGGGACGACGTGGCGGTTGGCTGACTGACCGTTGAAAGCTGCACGCTGAATGAAAAACGCCCCGACTGGTTCGGGGCGTTTTTTTGCATATTGCTAAGTTTTTCGAATTAAACCTCTATTCCTGTCCAAGACCTTCATAGTCAGAGCGGAGTTCTCACCGAACACGGCTCTGAAATTTTTCCTGCTTGGTATTGGCAGTCTTCTATCAACGTCCCGTCTCGGCCCCACTGCCGTGATTGTCCGTTTCTCTCGCCGTGTGCGTATTCGGTAGAATAAAGTTGAGTTCCATCCTCAGACCAACCTTGCATCTTTCCATGTAGTTTTCCGTCTTTATAAATTGAGTGCTTTCTTTTTTGTCCGTTGTCATACCATTCTATGTCGTCGCCTTGGCGGTTATGATTTTCGTCTTGTTCCCATTGGCTGACTTTTATACCGTCAATGTTCCATTCGTGGCTTATTCTAATGTGCTGATTTGTATAGAGTGTTTGTGATTCGGTCTGGCCGTTTGCGAAGTATTTGACGTCCCAGCCATCCAACTGCCCGCGGTCATAATCTTGTATATTTTTTAGTGTGCCGTCTTCATAGTAATAATTTGATATTCCTGAGCGACTGCCATCTAAATATTTTTCCATGGATTCAGGATTTCCGTTAGCGTACAGTTTGACTCTTGGGCCATTTAGCACTCCATTTGCATAATGCTCACGGATCTTGATTTTTCCTGTCGGGTCGTAAGTTATGTACTCGCCGTCAGTGATAATTCCGTTATTGTAATTTATGGATTTTTCAATTTTTCCGTTTTTGTGGCGAACAATACTTTTTCCTTCACGTTGCCCCTGCGCACTCATTTCAATAGAACTCGAAACCATGCCGTTGCTATGAAAGGTGCGAAATTTATGGATGAATTTGCTCGCAGCATAGTCTTCATTGTCGACGAATCCATCAGCCGCAATCTTCTTGGTTTTTTTATCGTAGATATATACTTTCCAGGCTTTTAGCGTTTTGTCATAAGTTTGGGGTTGCTCTATGAAAAAAAGACTGCGCGCAGCTGGAACGGGTCGGTAATTCTCGTCTAAGTACATTTTTCCATCAATTAGCACATCTGTGAGTGATCTGCATGTTTCACCCGTGCAGGTAGCGAATTTGGTTGCCATTGGTATTTTTCGATCACAATCCTGATGGGTGATAAATAGTGCGGCTCCATCATCAGCGTATTTTTTGATTTTCTTAACTTCTGCTAGGAAACGTTCGACAGGAACGCCGATGGAGTCCGGTGTGATATGCAGTTTTGAAGTGCCACAACTGTGTTCTGTCGAAAGCGTCAGACGAACTGCCGCCATGAGCTTTACGCCGAAAGAGTCCGGGGTTTCTGTATCTATGTCGAGATAGGTTGCATTCATTTTTATATTTAGAATTGTCGATAGGTGAGTCTGTTCGGCTTGAGCGTATATTGCATTCGAGATGAGTGCTAGTGTCACTAAGAATTTCTTATATTCGAATTGCATCCCGATTTTCCATTAATTGACTTGTATAGAGAGGGTAAAGTTTTGGGTGGTGGCTGTTCGTGACTTCGATTTACGTTTGAGTGGAAGGTGTGCCCGCTAGAAACGCTCAATGGAGTATCGGGCACCAAAGAGAAGACTATGGGTCAATCGTTGTCTACAAAGAAGCGAGGGTTTCTGGCGCGGACGTAGGATGTTTCTTTGGGAAGTATGTCACGGTGCTTTACGTTGTTAGTGCTTGCGGGTGTTCAATAGCTGACGGTAAAAGGGGGTGGGTCTACCCAACTGACCGCAATGGTGTGGGTTGGAAGACGGCAAGGGTGGGACGACGTGACGGTTGGCTGACTGACCGTTGAAAGCTGCACGTTGAATAAAAAAAAACGCCCCGACTGGTTCGGGGCGTTTTTGAATATAAATATTGAAGACTTGGCTTGTTGTAGGTGTGATGCATGCGTTCAATAGTGAGAGAATAATTCTGTCTTCTTCACTGCGAGCATTACTAGGGTTTCGTATAGTGCTATTAGTTGTCCGAGCGTTTTGTTTGGGTAATTTTTATAGTTTTCGCGTGTTATATGAAGAGACTCTAAGTGGCGGCTTAGCTGATGCTGTGCCATGCCTAATTCGTTTTGGGCGATCTCTGTTCTATTCTGTTTATCGGTCGCCCACTTTTCAAATTCGATTTGACTGTATCGCCAAGGGTTTTCTTTGATGTCAATCTTCCATAGTTCTAAGTAGCCAGATTTGATTGTTAAGTCGGAAATTATATCGTCTGCACCCTCAGTGGTAATGGCTAAGGCTTCGAGGTCATGCAAAGTTTGGATGGAGTCTCCGTATAGTTTTCTAACGCTTTCGAGTAGTCTTTTGATTGTGTCTGTATGTATCTTAATTTTGTTCTTTGATTCGTCGTTTACAAGTGCTACCAGCTCTTCAGGGACTCGGATAACTGCGTTTTCAACCAGTTCGAGCCTTGGAGAGTTGAAGATTTCGACCGGAGTGCAACTGGATGGAGTGGCCGATAGCTTCAGGCCCGCATGGCTGTAGGCTTGCGCTACCAGCCTTGAGCAAAATTGAAGACTTGAAGGCTTTTCAAGTTCGACTTTTAAGTGCCCAAGCCATTCCTTCTTGAAAAAGGGCGCCGCCTTCACGGCCTCCCATATAGAATATACTGTGCCAATTTTTAATCGAGCATATTGCTCAATGATTTTCGAAGTCTCAGGTGAAAGATGCGGGTTGTATCGTTTTAGGGCGATTTGATTCGGGTGTTCAACAAGCAATCTCTGCGCATTAAAAGAATGAACGCCCCCTTTTTTATCCGCATGTATACAGCTGCCATAACCTACGCAAAGCATGACGTGCGAATAGTTGCCCCCGGTAAAGTTTCTTATTGTCTTGCTTGTGAGGCTTGTTTCGGTGGTGAAAACGATATCTCCGGGCTTCATCAGTGCCAAGTCGATCGAGTACATTTATTGTTCTCTCATGTTATACGGGAAAGGTTTAGTGCTGGATCGAGCGGGCGCTTCCCGATGTGGCGCGTAGCGGGATGATGCTAAGTTGGCGCAATTGGTGGCGCGTATCCGCTCTTTTGCCTGGCGCCAAACCAAATGTGGGAGCTGGCTTGCCTGCGATGGCGCAGTTTCAGTCAATGATGCTGTAACTGATAAACCGCTATCGCAGGCAAGCTGAACTGGCCTAATGATTTTGGACACTTCAATCGGGCGTTATGATAGCGCCCAAATCTGAGGTGTTTGGATATGCGTAAATCTTATTCGAGTGAGTTCAAGCTCAAGGCTGCCAGCATGGTGCTGGATGAAGGCCAGCCGGTTACTGAGGTCTGTGCCAGCCTAGATATCGGCCCCACTGCTCTACGCCGCTGGGTCGATCAAGTGCAGAAAGAACGCCTGGGTTCGACCCCGGTAGGGGCCAAGGCAATTACCGCTGATCAGCGAGAAATCCAGAGGCTCAAAGCCCTACTCAGGGAGAAAGACCTGGACATTGAAATCCTAAAAAAGGCCAGTGCTCTCCTGCTTTTGGACGCCAAAGATCATTCACGCTGATCGATGAGCTGGACGAGCAATACGGCGTTAAAAGGTGTTGCCGGGCGTTTGGGATCAACCGTAGTAGTTTCTACGCCTGGCGCCAGCGCCAAGGCAGAGCAAATCCTGAACGGGACAAGCTCAAAGCCGCGCTGGTCAAGCACCACAGGGCGTCCAGAGAGTCGGCCGGCGCACGTACTTTGTCCAAGGAGCTAAAAGCCAAAGGGCATCGTATCGGACGTTATATGGCTCGCAGTTTGATGCGCGAAGCTGGCATCGCTAGTCGTCAGCGCAGGCGCCATAAGTACAAGTCGCCGGGCGTTGAGGCATTGGTTGCGCCGCACGTGCTCAAGCGAAAATTTGATGTAACGGCGGTTAACCAGGTGTGGTGTGGCGACGTAACTTACATCAAGGTCGGCAAGCGATGGATGTACTTCGCCGCCGTTCTGGATTTGTACGCTCGGAGGATCGTGGGTTGGTCGTTCTCGATGATTTCTGATGCCAATCTGACCTGCGAAGCGCTACGCATGGCGGTTGAGCTACGCGGCCGCCCCCAGGATGTGTTGTTTCATTCAGACCAAGGTTGTCAGTACACCAGTCATAAATTCCGAAACGAGCTTATGAAACACGGATTTAGACAAAGTATGAGCCGTAAAGGCGAGTGCTGGGACAACGCCCCCATGGAGCGTTTCTTTGGTAGTTTGAAATCAGAGTGGGTTCCTGAAACGGGCTACAAACTGGAACATGAGGCCCGGGCAGACGTGCAGCGCTATGTCTCGCGCTACAACATCAGCAGGCCTCACAGCTACAACGACTACCGGTCGCCGGTCGCGAAGGAAAGGTTGGTGGCGTGAACCTTAATCGGTGTCCAAGATTACTTGACCAGTTCAAGCCAGCTCCCACATTTTTACTGAATTCGCCTGAAGAATCAGCGGCGGCTGCTGACTTCGGCGGGGACGTCATCACCGGCCATGCGTTTGCGGAACAGGGCCGTTCGCGCCAGCAGCAGTGTGGTGACCGGCACGGTGATCGCGAGCAAAATCGGAATCAACCAGCCATGCAATACCGGTCCGGACTTGAGCACCGAAAAATAGATGATCGACGCCAACGCCACGCTCCACGCCCCCAGCGTCGAGGCCAGTGCCGGCGGGTGCATGCGTTGGAAAAATTCTTTCATCCGCAGCAAGCCAATCGCGCCAATCAAGGCAAACAGGCTGCTGAGCAACAGCAACGCCGCCACGATAATCTCAACCCATAACGGCATCATTCAATCACCTCCCCACGCAGCAGGAATTTGGCCAGGGCGAACGAGCCGACGAAGCCGAACAGCGCGATCAATAGCGCTGCTTCAAAGTAAGTGTCGCTGGCATAGCGAATACCCAGGGTCAGCATCATCAGCATCGCCAGGATGTACAGGTAGTCCAGCGCCAGTACCCGGTCCTGGGCCGAGGGGCCTTTGAACAGGCGCACCAGGGTCAGCACCATGGCCAGGGAGAACAGGAACAGGCTGAACAGGATCGCATTGGCGAGCAGGGCGCTCATTCGAAGATCTCCATCAGGGGCCGTTCGTAGGCGTGCTTGAATTGCTGGATAAACGAGGCTTCGTCATCCAGGTCGAAAACGTGCAGCAGCAGGATGCTGCGGTCCAGGGCCAGTTCCGACCAGACGGTGCCGGGGGTCACGCTGGTGATCATCGCCAGCACCGCCAGGCCGTTGGCGTCGCGCAGGTCCAGGGGGATCTTGATAAAGCGCGAGCGCGGTGGGCGTGAGCCGCAAGTGAGTACGCCCCAGGCGACGTGCAGGTTGGAGATGATCACGTCAAGGCCGACCCGGAAAAACAGGCGGATGATCACCCCAGGGCGACGGATGCGGATCGGCAGCGGGCGCAGCGGCGCCATCATCAGCGGCGCAAGAAAGCCCAACAGTGCGCCCAGCAGCAGGTTGCCGGGGCTGATCGACAAGTTCAGCACCAGCCATAATACCCACAACGCCAACGACAGCCAGGGAGCCGGGAACAGACGTTTCATGGCTGCACCTCCAGGGCGGCGGCCTTGGCTTCAGGGCTGGGCACTGGGCGGGTCGCGAGCACTGCCATCACGTAGTGTTCCGGGTTGTTCAGGCTTTGGGCGGTGGCCTGGGTGTAGCGCATCAGCGCCTCGGCCTTGAAGGTCAGCGCGATGCTCAACCCCAGCAGCAGGAAGATCGGCACACACTCGTAGCGGCGCAGCAGCGGTGATGGGCGTTCTTCCGGGGTCCAGAAGCGCTGGATGCCGAGGCGGGCGAAAGCGATGAGCGAGGCCAGGCCAGAGAGAATCAGCAGCGCGACCAGGCCCCAGGCCGCCGGGCGGATGGACTCGTCCACGGCGTTGCCCAGGCCCAGTGGATTGATCAGCGCACTCAACAGGCTGAGCTTGCCGATAAACCCGGACAGCGGCGGCATGCCGATAATCAACAGCGCGCAGGCGATAAAGCTCAGGCCCAGGAAGGCCATGGTCCAAGGGATGACCTGGCCGATCACCGCTTTTTGCTCATCGTCCAGGTTCACACCCGGGCGCGGATGCAGCGATTCCATGGCTTTGGGCAGCGCATCAATCTCCTCATCCAGCGGCAGGTCGTTGGCCGAACGCGAACGCTCGATCAACTCCGCCAGCAAAAACAATGCACTCAGTGCGAGGGTTGAGCTGACCAGATAGAACAGCGCCCCCGCGGTCAGGCTTGGCTGGGCAAACCCTACCGCTGACAGCAGGATCCCGGCCGACACCAGGATACTCAGGCTGGCCATGCGCTCCAGGCGCTGCGCCGCCACCATCGCCAGTGCCGCGCAAATGATGGTCGCCATGCCGCCATACACCAGCCAATCCCCGCCAAACAGCGCCGAGGCGCCGGCCTGGCCGGAGAACAGCAGGGTCCACAGGCGCAGCACGGTGTACACGCCGACCTTGGTCATGATCGCGAACATTGCCGCCACCGGCGCGCTGGCCGAGGAATAGGCGGGCGCCAGCCAGAAGTTCAGCGGCCACATGCCGGCCTTGGCCAGGAACGCCGTAGCCAGGATCGCCGCACCGGCATGCAACAGGCCGCGATCCGCCTCCGGCACCAGCGGGATCTTCAACGCCAGGTCGGCAAAGTTCAGCGTGCCGGTGACGCCGTAGATCATCGCCGCGCCAATCAGGAACAGCGACGACGCCAGCAGGTTGATCGCAATGTAATGCAGCCCCGACGATACCCGCGCGCGGCCGGAACCGTGCAGCATCAGGCCGTAGGAGGCGGCCAGCAGCACTTCGAAGAACACGAACAGGTTGAACAGGTCGGCGGTGAGGAAGGCGCCATACAGCCCCATCAGTTGGATCTGGAACAGGGCATGGAAGCTGGTGCCCGCACGGTCCCAGCGGGCCATGGCGAACAGCAGCGCGCTGACGCCGATAACTCCGGTCAGCACCAGCATCATCGCCGACAGTTGGTCCACCACCAACACGATGCCGAACGGAACCTGCCAGTTGCCCGGCAGGTACACGCCAATGGAGCCGGGGCCGCCTTGTTGCGTCCAGTACAAGAGCAGGATGGCCACGCCCAGGCCGACGATGCTGGAGCACAGATTGATCTGGGCTTTGAGCGGGCGGCGTTTCTCGCCCAGCATCAGCATCAGCCCGGCGGTGAGCAGCGGCAGCAGGATCGGCGCGACGATCAGTTGATTCATCCACGTCATTCCTTGGGCTCCCGGCCGTCTACATGGTCAGTGCCGGTGAGGCCCCGGGAGGCCAGCAGCACCACCAGGAACAACGCGGTCATGGCGAAGCTGATCACAATGGCCGTGAGCACCAGGGCCTGGGGCAGTGGGTCGGTGTAGTTGAGCAGGTCTTGGGGCACGCCGTCCTTGATGATCGGCTCCTTGCCGATAAACAGGCTGCCCATGCTGAAGATGAACAGGTTGACCCCGTAGGACAGCAGGCACAAACCCATGACCACCTGGAACGTCCGTGGCCGCAGGATCAACCAGACGCCGGAGGCAGCCAGGACCCCAATGGCTATTGCGATGACTTCTTCCATCAGGCGGCTCCTTCGGTTGCAGCAACCACTTTGGGCTGGTTGCTCGGTTTATGCGCGCGCACCGACTGGTGGCCGAGGGCGGTGAGCATCAACAGGGTCGAGCCCACGACCATGGCGTACACGCCGACGTCAAAGAACAGCGCACTGGCGATATGAATATCGCCCAGTAGCGGCAGGCTGAAATGCCAGGTATGCGTAGTGAGGAACGGGTACCCGGCGAACAGCGCACCCAGCCCGGTCAAGGTGGCCGACAGCAGGCCGAAGCCCATCCAGCGCATGGGCCGCAGGCTCATCTGCGCCTCGACCCACTGGGTGCCGGCAACCATGTATTGCAGGATAAACGCCACCGACATCACCAGCCCGGCGACGAAACCACCACCCGGTTGGTTGTGGCCACGCATGAACAGGTAGAACGACACCACCAGCGCAATCGGCAGCAGCAGGCGCACCAGCACCGCCGGCACCATCATAAAGCCCAGGGCGGTGTCGCTGGCCTGGCGCGGGTTGACCAGGTCGGTGGCCACGTCTGGCGCCAGTTGGCGCTGTTGGGGCGGCAACTCCATGCTTTCCTTGGACGGGCGGAAGCGGCGCAGCAAGGCGTACACGGTCAAGGCCACAGCGCCCAGTACGGTGATTTCGCCCAGGGTGTCGAAGCCACGGAAGTCCACCAGCATCACGTTCACCACATTGCTGCCGCCGCCTTCGGGCAGGGCACGGCTTAAGTAGAACGAGGAAATATCGTTGGGCGTCTGGCGGGTCAGCATCGCATAGGACAACAGCGCCATGCCGCCGCCGACTACGGTGGACAGCAGCAAGTCACGCAGGCGGCGGATACGCGCCTTGCGCAGCGAGCTGGGCAGGGGTGAGACCTCTTCGATCCGCCGTGGCAGCCAGCGCAGGCCAAGCAGGATCAACACGGTAGTGACTACTTCCACCACCAATTGGGTGAGGGCCAGGTCCGGCGCTGAGAACCACACGAAGGTGACGCAGGTCATCAGGCCGCACACGCTGACCATGGTCAGGGCCGCCAGCCGGTGGTACTTGGCTTGCCAGGCGGCGCCGAGGGCGCAGGCAATCGCCAGCAACCACAGGGTGACGAAGACGATGGACCCCGGGATTTTCGGGCGGTCGCCCCAGCTGAGGCCACTGTTGATCATCGGGATCATCGCGCCGATCACTGCCAGTAGCACCAACAGGAACAACTGGGTTTGCAGGCGCTTGGTGCTGATGCGTTTCTCGATCCGGCGCACACCGCGCATCATCACCACCAGGCAGCGCTCGAAACCGCGCTTGCCGTTGAAGTAGCCGATCAGCGGCGGGTATTCGAAGCGGCCACGCTTGAGTTGTTTGCGCAGCATCAGGTACAGCACCACGCCGCCGGTCATCGCCACCAGGCTCATGATCATCGGCGCGTTCCAGCCGTGCCAGATCGCCAGGCTATATTCCGGCAACGTACCGCCCACCACCGGCAGGGCGGCAGCGGCGAGGATCGAGCCGACCACCTGGGCCGGGAAAATCCCCACCAGCAGGCAGGTGAACACCAACAACTCGACCGGTGCCCGCATCCAGCGCGGCGGCTCGTGGGGCGTGTGTGGCAAGTCGGTGGCGGGCGGGCCGAAGAACACATCCACGGTAAAACGCAGGGCATAGGCCACGCTGAATGTACCGGCAATGGTCGCGATCAGCGGCAGGGCGATTTCCACCCACTGAGTCGACGAGATAAACACGGTTTCGGCAAAGAACATCTCTTTGGACAGGAAGCCATTGAGCAACGGCACCCCGGCCATGGACGCGCTGGCGACCATCGCCAGGGTCGCGGTAAACGGGATCAGGCGCACCAGCCCGCTGAGCTTGCGGATATCCCGCGTGCCGCTTTCGTGGTCGATGATGCCCGCGGCCATGAACAGCGAAGCCTTGAAGGTGGCGTGGTTGAGAATATGGAATACCGCGGCAACAGCGGCCAGCGGGCTGTTAAGGCCCAGCAGCAGGGTGATCAGCCCGAGATGGCTGATGGTGGAATAGGCCAGCAGGCCCTTGAGATCGTTTTGAAACATGGCGCAGTAAGCGCCGAGGAGGAGCGTGAGGGCGCCGGCACCGCCGACGATCCAGAACCATTCTTCGCTGCCGGACAGCGATGGCCACAGGCGGGCCAGCAGGAACACGCCGGCCTTCACCATCGTCGCCGAGTGCAGGTAGGCCGAAACCGGCGTTGGCGCCGCCATGGCGTGGGGCAGCCAGAAATGGAAGGGGAACTGCGCGCTTTTGCTCAAGGCGCCGATCAGCACCAGGGCGAGCATGACCGGGTACAGCGAATGCGCGCGAATCTGATCGCCCGCCGCCAGCACCTGGTCCAGATCATAGCTGCCGACGATATGCCCCAGCAGCATCACCCCCGCCAACAGGCACAGCCCGCCGGCGCCGGTGACCATCAGCGCCATATACGCCCCGCGTCGCGCATCGGCACGGTGGTGCCAATAGCCGATCAGCAGGAACGAGAACAGGCTGGTCAGTTCCCAGAAGAATACGATCTGGATCAGGTTGCCGGAGATCACCAAACCCAGCATGGCGCCCATGAACGCCAGGAAAAACGCAAAGAAACGCGGCACCGGGTCGTCCGGCGACATGTAGTAGCGCGCATACAGCGACACCAGCGTGCCGATGCCCAGCACCAGCATCGAGAACAGCCAGGCAAACCCATCCATGCGCAACACGAAGTTCAGCCCCAGGCTGGGCAACCACATGAATTCTTCGCGGATCACGCCACCGTGGGCGATCTGGGGGTAGAGCAGGGCGACTTGAATAGTACCGACCAGCGCCACAAGGCCGGCCAACAGGGATTCGGTGTTACGTGCGTTATGCGGCAGCAAGGCCGCCAGACAGCTGCCGATAAAAGGCAGAAGCAGTAGAACTATCAGGGACATAGGCTTCTAATCTGCGGGAGTTTGGGATGCATCATACGTGCCGCTTTCATGATCACCAAACGGCAAGATGTGGCAGGATCCTACAAAGTAGGCTGAAACGTCCCATTTGGCACTGTTTCAACCTCCCTCTGAACTGAAATGCCGACCCTCTGGGAGCCGGGCTTGCCCGCGATGACCATAGACCTGGCACTCCAGCGTTCCCAGGTTAGCCCTGACGCTCCTGTTCCAAGGCATCTGCCAGCTCAACGGCCTTTTGCCCCTTGGTCTTCAACTCACTCACAATCACCGCCAGCACAATCAACACCGCACCCAGCATCGCGATTGGCGGGAACCGCTCCCCGGCGATTCGCCCCACAACGCCTGCCCACACCGGCTCACCGGCATAAATCAACGTCGCCCGGGTTGGCGACACACTTTGCTGGGCCCAGTTCATCGCCACCTGGATCACCGCACTGGTCAAGCCCAGGCCCACTGCACTGAACAGCAGCAGCCAGGAAAAGCCCGGCAACGCCTCGCCCATGGGCACCACCATCATGAACGACAGCACCGAAGCGGTGGCCAGTTGCACCACGGTCACCCGACGAATATCCACCTGACCGGCAAATGCACTGATCAAGATGATCTCGGCCGCTATTGCCACTGCACCGATCAGCGTGGCGATTTCACCTGGGCTGAAGTTCAACGAAGCCCCCGCCGGGCCGGTCAACAGCATCAACCCGGCAAACGCCAACATGATGCCGATGCTGGGCATCAAGCCGGGGCGACGGCCCAGCACCAGCCACTGCAACAGCGGCACGAACGGCACATACAAGGCGGTGATAAACGCCGATTGGCTGCTCAAGATGGTTTGCAGGCCAATGGTCTGCAAACCGTAGCCGAACATGATCGCCACCCCGATAAACACTCCGGCCTTCAATTCGAACAGGGTCAGGTCGCGCAGGGTGCGCAAGGAAAAGAACCCCACCACAATCGTCGCGGCTGCGAAGCGCAGGCCGACAAAGAACATCGGCCCGCTGACGGTCATGGCGTGCTGCACCAGTAAAAAGGTGCCGCCCCAGATCATGGTGATCACCACCAGGATGCATTCGGCTTTACTGAAACGGTTGAAACGCGAAGGGGAGTTCGGGGCGGTCATGGCGGCTCGGTCTTGCAAGGGGAACGCACGGACCGCACAATGCGCCGCACGCTGGGCAGTATACTGCGCACACCCACCTATTGAGCAATATAGTGCACAAAGAAAATCCGCAACGGGCTTCGGTCCTGCAGCACGTCAGCCAGAACGTTCGTCGCCTGCGCCATGCCGCCGACTTGAGCCAGACCGCGCTCTCGGAAAAGTCCGGAGTCAGCCGGCGTATGCTGGTGGCGATTGAGGCGGGGGAGAAGAACGTCAGCCTGTCGACCCTGGACCGTGTCGCCGAAGCGTTGGGCGTGGCGTTCAGTGACCTGATCCAGGCGCCGGATGTGCGGGACCACAGCCGTATCAACGAGCTGGCCTGGGCGGGCGAGATTGTCGGCAGTAAGGCAGTGTTGCTGGCCAAGGCCACGGCACGGCGTGAAGTCGAATTGTGGGAGTGGCGGCTTGAGCCTGGTGATCGTTATTGCCCGGACCCTGATTTGGAAGGGTGGAGCGAACAACTGTTTGTGTTCGAGGGCAGCCTGACGCTGGTGATAGGTGATCAGGAAACTGTCATCGAGGCTGGAGAGTTCTTTATGTTCGCCAGCCACCAGCCCCATGCTTATCGCAATGATGGGAGCGCGGCGGTACGGTTTGTTCGAAATGTGGTGATTTGAGCAACAATAAGGGCGAACTGGCATGAGTGAATCCACCCGCGTTGCAGACGTACTGATCATCGGTGGTGGCCTGAGCGGCACGATGCTGGCCGTGCAACTGCTGCGCCTGCCGGGCACGCGGCGCATCCTGATAGTCGAACCCCGTGCGGAACTGGGGCGCGGCGAAGCCTACAGCGCGGTCGAATTGGGCCATACGCTAAACGGCAATGCGGCGCGCATGAGCGTTGACCCGGACAACGCCGACGACCTGACCCAATGGCTCACCGACTACATCAGCGCCGGCGGATGGCCCGAGTCGTACCAACAGCATGTGCCCATCAGCGAACTGTTCCCGCCGCGGGGGCTTTTCGGCCTGTACGCCCAGAAGCGTCTGGCGCAAGCCAAGGCAGTGTCCACCTCGATCGTCGAGCACATCCGCGCCGAAGGGGTAGACCTGCAAGTCGACCCCACCTCGGCGTTGTTGACCCTCGATACTGGCGAGCAACTGCGCGGCGCCTGTGCGGTATTGGCCACCGGCATGTTTGCGGCGGCGCGCACTCCGCAGACCGAGTCCACAGGATTGAATGCCGCCGCGTTGGACCCTTGGGATGTCCCCGCGATGGCTCGTCTCGACCCACAATCGACCGTACTGATCATCGGCTCCGGACTGACCATGGTCGATGCAGTAGTCTCCCTGGAACAAGCCGGGCATCGCGGACCTATCGAGGTTTTTTCGCGGCACGGCCTGTTGCCCCATGTACGCCGGCAACCGCCGAGCTGGGACGACTTCCTCGCCGCTGACCACAGCCTGAGCAGCCCCCGACAATTGCTGCGTGAGGTGCGACGCCAATGCCAGCTCGCGCTGAGGCAAGGTATTGACTGGCAGGCACCGCTGGACACGGTGCGCGTGCACATAGCACGCCTGTGGAGCCAGGCCAGTGAGGCTCACAAGCGCCAGTTCGTGCGGCATGTACGGCCTTGGTGGGAAAGCCATCACCACCGTTCGCCGCCCTTGAGCGCGCAGTTGGTGGCGCGGTTGCAGGAGCAAGGGCGATTGCGGATTCAGGCGGCGTCGTTCAAGGGCTTGGTGCCGTCGCAAGAGGGAGTTGCCATTGCGGTGCGCTACCGTGGCGAGGATGTGATCACCCAGGTGTTGGGCGCTGCGCTGATCAATTCCAGCGGCATCGAATACGACTGGCGCCGAGTGGCCCGGCCTTTACCGCAGCAATTGCTCAAGCGTGGGTTGGTCCAGCCTGGGCCGCTGGCGCTGGGGATTGCGGCGGATGCAACGGGGGCGGTGCTGGATGCTCGCGGCCAGGTCAGCCAGCGACTGTTCGCCATGGGGCCGCCGTTGCGGGGCATGTGGTGGGAGAGCACGGCGGTGACCGATGTGGCCCTGCAGGCCAAGGCGCTGGCCGCCAGGCTGGTACAGGTTTGACTGTGGGAGCTGGCTTGCCGGCGAAAGCGCTAGTGCAGTAACAGATGCAGTGACTGACACACCGCTTTCGCGGGCAAGCCCGCTCCCACATTGTGTTCTCCTTTTATCTTGAGATTTTCACAAACCCGGATGTCAGCCCAAACACCTCAACCCCCTGGGGCGTCGATTGCCCAGGGGTCACTTTCACCCGCTGCACCGGTTTATCCATCGCCGCCCGATACTCCACCGTCATGTCCGCCTGGATCGCCTGGCTGGGAATCACGATCGCCTGGTCATTGTTATAAGTGACAATCGTCAACCGCGCACTCATGCCCAGACGCACCCGCTGCAACTGCTGGGGCGTCAGGGTGGGGATCGACAAGGTCACCGGAAACTGCGCGCTGCCCTGGCTGTCGCTGGCGATGGCCAGGCCGCTGACCACACTGACTGAACCCGACAGCCGCTCGCCATCAAAGCCATCGCCCATGACTTCAACGGCCTGACCCTGACGCAACTGGTTGATATCCAGCTCTGAGACTTTGGCGACGATTTTCAAGCGTTCGATATTGGCCAGGCCGAACAGCACCTGGCCCTGGCTGACCTTGCTGCCGGCCTGCACCGGCGCGTTGTTATTGCCGCCACCTTGAGCGGTATTGGTGTTGCCGGGCGCCGGTACTACGATGCCGGAGAAGGGCGCCTTGACCTCCTTGCCTTCGAGCAGTGTTTGCAAGGCTTGGTACTTCACCGTGGCATTGGTCAGCTCCATCTCGGCGATCTGCCGGTATTCGCCCTGGCCTTGGTCCAGGGCTTGTTGCAGCTCACTGCGCGCCGCCACCAAGTCCAATTGCTGTTGCTGGGTTTGCTGTTTGAGGTCATCCAGTTCGTTGCGCGGGATGATGCCGCGCTTGAACAGGTTTTCGCTCTCGGTGAGTTTGCGTTGGGTGTTGCCTGCGGTCATTTCAGCGGTGCGTAAACTGCGACGGGCGCGGCTGACGGTGGGGCTGCTGCCCCAGTCCTGCATTTCCTGCACGGTACGCCGGGCCTTGAGTTGCGCGGAGAGGGCGTCGCGCAGCTGTATTTCAAGCGTCGCCGGGTCCATGCGCAACAGGACCTGGCCGGCCTCGACGCGCTGGCCTTGTTCGACCAGGTTGGCCAGCACATTGCCGTCGAACGGTGCTGTCAGGACGACGGTGGTGTCAGGCTCGATCTTGCCCACCAGGCCGATCTGGTGCACCAATGGGTCGGGCTTTACGGCCAGCCACTGTTCGCCTGTAGCCGCTTGCTCAGCCCCGCTGCGTTGAATGAGCAGGCCGGCGGCCGCGCCGGCCAACAGCAGGATCAAGGCAACGGCCAGCAGGGATTTTCTGTTAGTAGTCATTGAGGGCAATTTCCCAACTTTCCAGCGTCATGCCCAGGGTCAGATCGAGCTGGGTCTGGGCGTTCAAATAAGCGATCAGCGCATTGAGCTGGGCATTTTCGGCGTTGCGCAGGTCGGTCTCGAAGCTCAGCACCTGAAAGTTGGTGGAGCGCCCGGCGCTGAGCTTTTCCCGCTCGATCTCGATCTTGCGTCTGGACAACTCCACGGCGCGCTTGGAGATTTCATATTGGCGCCAGCGGGTGCCGAGGTCACGCACCACATTGTTGACGTTACGCTCCAGTTCCTGACGAGCGTCGGTAATGCGGATTTCCTGATCCTCCACATTCACCCGCGCACGCACTTCGGCCTGGCGCGTGCTGATATCGCCGATGGGGATCTGCACCTGCACCCCGGCGTAGCTGTCCCAGGTACGGTTATTGTCATGGCCGTTGTCGTTGTCGGTGGCGGCGCGCACCTGGTTGGCGCCGGCGACCAGGTCCACTTGCCAGCGCCCGGAGTCCTTGGCGATCACCAGGTTGAGGTCGGCCTGCTGGCTGCCGAGCAGGGCGGCGAGGTATTCCGGTTGCTGGTTTTGCGCGAGGTTGAAGGCCTGGCGTTTGTCGATCTCCAGGGGGGTGGCTTCCAGCGCCTCGGTGGCACGCACCGGTGTCGACAGGTCCAGGGCCAGCAGGCGCAGCAACGCCAGGCGGCTGGTGTCGAGTTGGTTGCGCGCTTCTTCCACGCCTAATTGCTGGGTGGCGATATCGGCTTCGGTCTGGACGATCTCGAACTCGGCCATGCGCCCGGCGCTGATCAGCGCTTTGTTCACCTCCAGTAAAGTAGTGGAGCGTTTGAGCGCTTCCTGGACGATCACCAACTGTTCCTGGGCGCGCAACAATTCGCGGTAGGTGGCGATGATCTGGCTGATGGTCTGCGCCACGGTGGCTTTGAGGTTCAGGCGGTTGGCCTGCTCGGCCAGGCGCGACAGGCGCAGCGGTGCGGTGGTGGCATCCCAACCGGCCCCGCGCATCAGCGGTTGGATGATCGCCAGGTCCAGGCCGTCGCTGCGGTAGCGGCCGGCGCGGTTGGCGTTGTTCAACTGCTGGGTCCAGGCCATGCTCAAGCGCGTGCCGTATTCGCCGAGCAGGCTGCTGGTGGGCGCGAGGTTGGCGTTGCGCGCATTGTCTTGGGAGCCGCGGGTGCTGCGGTAATAGCTGTTGAGGGTGAGTTTGGGGTTGAACACGTCTTCGGCCACGCGCAGGTCGAACTTCTGTGCCACCCGTTGCAAGTAGGCGCTGCGGATCGCCGGGTTATTACGCAGGCCCAGGTACACCGCGTCCCCCAGGGTCATGGTGGTGGCTTGGGCATTCAGCGAGACGCTACGCTCGTAGCCGCTGCGGGTAGTGCTGGGTGCCTGAGGGGTGATCACCACATCGGCGGCCATGCCCGGCAGGCTGATCAGCATGAGCAGTGCCAGGTACTTATTCATCGCGCAGGGCCTCAACCGGCTGCAAGCGTGAGGCCGACACCGCCGGATAAATGCCAAAGAACAACCCCACCAGCAACGTGCTGCCCACGCCCAGGGGCAGCGCGGCCACCGCCAGGGAAAACGCCCAGCCCGACAGCCACGCATACACCCAGGCGGCAGTCATGCCCAGAACTGCGCCGCACAGGGCCCCCACGGCGGTGAGGGTGACCGCTTCGAGCAAAAACAGATTACGGATGTCCCGCTGGCGTGCGCCCAAGGCCATGCGGATGCCGATCTCACGGCGGCGTTCCGAGACGTTCATCAGCATCACGTTCATCACCCCGACACCGCCGCCCACCAGTGAGATTGCGCCGAGGGCCAGCAGCAGGTAGGCGAAGGTGCGGCTTTGGCGGGTCATGCCATCGATCATTTGCTGGGGCACTGTGATGTCGACGCTATGGTCGGTGAGCTGGGGTTGCAGCGCGGCGGCGGCATCCTTGGCGATACGTTCCATGTCCTGTCCCGGCGCTGCGCGAATGATCAGGTTGTTGATCTGCGGGTTGGCGTAGATGCGGCGCATGCCCTCGGCGGGAATAAACAACGATTCGTTGGCTTGCACCGGCATCAGCATGGCCCTGGGCTGGTTGCGCAGGATGCCCACCACCAGAAACAGATAATCGTTGATACGCACACGGTCGCCCAGTTGCAGCGGGTCACCTGGCGCGCCAAGGGCCTGGGCGAGTTGGTCGCCGATCACTCCGTAGGTTTCGTTGGCATCGAAGGGTGACAGGAAGCGCCCCTCACGCAGCGCCAGGCGCATGGCGTCCTGGATGCCCGCAGTACTGCCGACAAAGTTGGCATTGGCGGTCCGCCCATGAAACACAATGGGCCCGCTGAACAGGCTGAGCGCGCCGATATGGGCAATGCCTGGCACTGCCTGGCGCACCGCGTCGAGGTCGAGCTGGGTGCGCATCGGCACGTTGCTGCTGCCCTTGGGCGGGAACTGGGCGATGAGGGTGTCGGTACCCATGTCCTTGAAAATCATCGCCGCATCCACCGCCGCGTTGTGGCCGATATTGATCAGCGCCACCACCGAGGAACTGCCGATGACGATCCCCAGGAGCGCCAGAATCGAGCGCTTGCCCAAGGTACGCAGGCTGATAAACGCTTCATGCAGCAGTTGGCTGAGGCTCTGCTCGACCCGCAGGCTCATGGGCGCCCGGCCTCATGCACCACGCCGTTGCGCACCAGGATCTTGCGCTCCAGGCGGTCGGCAATGTGGGGGTCGTGGGTGACGATGATCAGCGTCACCTGTTGGTCACGATTGAGGTTCAACAGCAGGTCCATGATCTCCTGGGCGGTGGTGCTGTCGAGGTTGCCGGTGGGTTCGTCGGCCAAAATCACCGAGGGATTGCCTACCAGGGCGCGAGCAATGGCCACGCGCTGGCGCTGGCCGCCGGAGAGGTCGGCGGGGCGGTGGTGGGCGCGTTCGGCGAGGCCGACTTGTGCGAGCATGCGCTGGGCGTGTTCCACCGATTCATGCCGCGACACGCCGCGATAACTCAAGGGCAGTGCGACGTTGTCCAGGGCACTTAGGCGGGGCAGCAGGTTGAAGCTCTGGAACACGAAGCCGATCTGCTGGTTGCGGATCGCCGCCAGCTCATCGGGGGTGGCGTTGAAAATATCGTGGCCGGCAAAGTGGTATTGGCCGCAGTTGGGCAGGTCCAGCAGGCCGAGGATGTTGAGCAGGGTGCTTTTGCCGGAGCCGGAGGCACCGAGGATACCGCAGCTGTCACCGCTGGCGATGGACAGGCACACGTCATTGAGAATGTTCAACTCTTGCCCGGCGAGCTGATAGCGCTTGCCGATGCCTTGCAGGGAAATCAAGCCGGGTTGCGCGGGGGTCTGTGTCATCATGACTACGCCTGCAGTCTCGACGGTGCCGACTTGCTCCCCGAAAACCCTTGTAACAAGTTCGGAAGCTGCCTGTACGCGTCACGGACTGGTTTTATTTCTTGTTTTTAAAATATTGTTTGAATAGTAACTGCCTTCCTGACGCTTCGCCAGCCACGGAGGTAGAGCGGTTTTCTCTCTCGAAGCGATTTCGCCGTCACCTGTGTGTGGCTCACAAAAATCCCATGCCTGGTCTCAAAAGCCCGGTTATACAGGCTTTGCAAGATATGGCGGAGTGTCACTACTTGCTTTCGACGGGCCGCCCCGGTATAAAAAATCAAATTATTTTTTAAAACAATATTTCCGCCGTGGAATCCATATGGTCGCGAAGAAACTCAGCGCTCCAAACGTTACCAAGACTCGACTGCTGGATGCGACAGAGGCTCTTTTTATCAAGTACGGCTATGACGCCGTGTTGCTACGGCAGATAACCGAACGCGCCCAGGTCAACCTGGCGGCGGTGAACTACCACTTCGGGGACAAGGACTCCCTGATGAAAACCCTGCTGATGCAGCGCCTGGAGCCGCTCAACGAGCAGCGCCTGGAATTGCTTGCGCGCTGTGAAGCCGAATCCGATGGCCCACTGGACTGCGACACGCTACTGGGCGTGCTGTTTGCCCCGGCCATGGGCCTGGAGCGCAGCGACCCAGCCAGCGGGGAAGGGCGTTCGTTCATCCGCTTCCTGGGCCGGGTCTACAGCGACACGTCGCCGTTCATTCAGGAATACCTCAAGGTCCATTACCAGCCGGTGTTCCAGCGGTTCTTCGAAGCCTTCGCCCTGGCCTTGCCGGATTTGCCACGTAATGAACTGGGGGTGCGCCTGCAATTTGCACTCAAGGCCATCTCCGGCGTCATGGCCGGCACCGAACTGCGCTTGCTGATGAACTCCATGAGCCTGGGCCGCCCCGCCACGGATGCCGAGGTGATGGCCAAGCTGATTACCTTGGTGTCGGCAGCGATCCGAGTGCCGCAGCAGAGTGCAGAGGCTGAAACGGCGTTGGCGAAGGTGCTGGATACCCAGCGCGCCATTCGCGAACAAGCCACACGCTGAAGCCAATCCTCAAACCCCTGTAGGAACGAGCTTGCTCGCGAATAACGTCAACGATAACGCGGGCATTCTGGTTAACCGCGCCGTCATTACGTTCTTCGCGAGCAAGCTCGCTCCTACAAAAGCGGGGCGTTTTCCAGCACCAAAAGGCAGGCAAAAAAAAGCCCGCTGGGGCGGCGGGCTTGATATGCAACGTTTGTAACGGATGAGGCTTCACACTACGTCTCGGCTTGTGAATAAAACGTGAAAAATATGTAAGAAGAAATGTGAATGTGCGGACATTGTATTAACGGCGCTTTTGCTCGCTGTATTACCTCTCGTCGCCACTGTCATCTTTGACAGCTAGACGCCTATCCCTTTCAAGCGTCTGATTTCCTTGTCCCATAGCCGTCAAGGCCCCAGCCAAGGAGTTCAGCCATGTCCAAATTACATGCCCCCGAAGAGCGCTTTCCGGTAGCGCGAAGCTCATCCACTCCCCGCAATGATCTCGACCCGCCGGCCTACTCGAACCCGGTGCTCAACGTGGTTGGGGCTGACAGGGGCCTAGGCGTGCGGCATCTCGATACTTACCTATATGTAACCATTTTGCGCTGGATTAATTTGCAAGCGGGTGATACCTGCGAGTACTTCCACGGCAGCCGTACGTTGCGCCTGGGCTTTCACACCGTCAAACCAGAGGAAACAGGCAAAAACTTTTTTCAACTGGCCATCAACGAGGAAAGTATACCGCGGGGGCTATCCTTTCCTGTGTTTGTACGCGTTGTCCGTAATGGCTCTGGCACGCCAAGTACCTCAGATGACCTGACTGTCTTCGTCAAGGACACGCGACCTGGCCTGGATGAACAGCCCGGGCTGGGGTACCACGACAAATTGCTGCTCAGCTTGCCGGACGACCTCGCAGCGCCCGGCGCAGTCTTGACTCCGGAGCGCGCCGCCCAAGGCGTAGTGTTCACGCTCGATTACCCCGGTAAACGTGTGCGAGACAAGATTCTTTTGTATTGGGACACGATCGCGCAGGTGGTGGTTTTCCAACTCGATGACGACCACGCCAGCGGGGCAAAGCCGATTGAAGTGGAAGTTCCGGCAAGCGTCATCGGCACCGGCAGCGGCCTCCTACCGATACGTTATCAGGTGCTCGATGAAGTGGAAAACCGCTCCGGGCATGTCGAGCACTTTTCTCAGGCCGTGCATGTACAGGCCGAGCTTGACCCCAGCCTGCTCAGGCGGGCGCGCTTCCTCGTCGGCTCCACCTCGGTCACCTCGGTCAATTATGATCAGGATGCAGGGAAATTCTTTGCTGTTCAGGTAGTCACGCCTTTTCAGCTTCCGGATGGCCGTTTTGTCCCGGCGAATACTCGCGTCATTGCAACCTTGAGTGGTACTCACGCCGATGAGTCAACGTTTGAACTCGATCTGACCGATCAGCGCGCGGACCCGGGTTGGCCGACTTCGTTTCCTGTCGATGACGACACCATCAAACAATTGATCCAAGGCTCGATGAAGATCACCTGGCGGCTTGAGTTCCCGCTGGGCACCTTACTGGCCAAGTCCCAATCCCTGACGATCCTGATCTCTGGCACGATTGCGGACATGCCGGCAGTCACGGTGGTGCAGGCCGATGCCGGCTTGATTGACCCCGAAGAGCCTTACATCACCATTAATTATCCGAACCCGGCCTATACGCCCTACGATCCGGATAATCTGGTCAGGCTGCGGCTGGAGGCTGTTCTACCGGGTGGCGGGCTCGTTGAATACGAACAACGCCATAACGCAGGCGCTCCACCACCGCCCACCCGTTTTCGTACCGTAACCCAAGCCAACTTCGCTCGATTTATCGGGCTGGGCGATGTGCGGGTTTTCTACACGGTAGACGACGGCCTCATGCGGGCATTGGGTACAGGGACGCAGGCCATCCGCGAGTCGGAGTCGACGTATGTGCGGTTCGGCGAGCGTATTGCCGAAATGCCAAGGCCGGAAATCGACCGGGTCGATGAGGACGACAACCTAGACCCAGATGACTTGTTTGGCCAGCTCGACATCACGCTGCCCTACGCTGAAACTTACGATGGCGATGTCTTTACATGGCGCCTGACAGGGACGGCTGTGGACGGCAGCACCCAGGGTGACATCCGCCTGAATCCCGCCACCGCAGGAAGTCCAGTGCACTTTTCGCTGGATCGGCACTACGCCGACACCAACCTGGGCGGCGTGATTCGCTTGAGCTATTCAATGATCCCCGCGAATGGTGGGCGCACCCTGCGCTCTGAAATACTCGAAGTGACTGTCGGTAAGGCGCTGGGTGACCTGCCTTGCCCGGAAGTCCTCGAAGCATCCAAAGCCCCCGACCAATTGGCACCGGAAGCGGTTACCGCCGGTGCGACCATTCGGGTCACCTTCGCGCAGATGCTACCGACCGACCGTATCCGAGCGTGCTGGACCGGCATTCCCGACATCGGCAGCCACTGTGAAACCCAAGACGGCAACCCCCGTAAAACCGTGGACTTCACCGTCCCGCCTGAAGTCGTGGGCGCCAATATTGCGCCATTTGGCCAACGGATCAACGTGCAATACTTCCTCATACGTAACGGACGAGAAACACCTTCTCCAATCCTCGACCTGCTGCTGCTCAACCTGACCACCTTGCCGATCCCGACCATCGAAGGGATTGGAGACGCCCCGGTGCTCGAGACCTCCAAGTTGAATGGAACCGAGCGCACGATGATCAATATCTGGCACTTCATTCATCGGGCTCAGCGCATCTGGATGGAGTACAGCGGCATCTATGACACCGTTCCAGAGACGCCGTACTTCGAGGCCACCTACACCAACAACCTCGTGACCGAAGAAGGCGAACGCACTGGGATCCTGCCACCGACCCCCGTGGACGAACTGCGCAAGCTCAAGGATGGAACGCTATTAACCATCCGTTTCTGGGTCTGCTTTGACCGCAGTTTCAACAAGGCCAATGCGGTGTTGTTCCGCGAGCGCCACTACACCATCCAGTCCCTGCCGGGCGTATTGCCCCACCCGTTTATCAATGGCACCACCGACACCGGGCCGAACGTGACGGTGGACCCGCTGCCGATTGAGCACAATACGACGGTCACTGTTCGCTACACCGGTATGAGCAATCGGGATCGCATAACGTTTGAATGGATTTTTGCCGATGGTACCCACCATACGGCGGTCGAAAATGGGTTGGATGGGGGCACGGTGGTGTTCAACCTGACCTCGGTCAAGGTCTTGCACCGCAGTGTGAACAGTACCGTGTGCTTGAAGTATTCGGTGGTGCGCACGGGCGTAGCCGACCCAATCCCGTCGCAGGTGCAGACGGTGAAAGTCGATACGATTGCGGCCACGGACTTACCGCAGCCACTCATCAACGGTGTTATTAATAGGGGCACGCTGGACCTGACTACCTTTACCGGCGATGGGTTGCTGTCAGTCATTAAGTGGGCCCTGAGTGCGGGCCTGCAACGTGCATGGATCACCTGCAGCAGTTCGGGTGTGGAACCTCTGCATGTACTCACCGTCGATGGAGCTTTGATTACCCAAACAGAAGCCGCCAATGGGCTCGTGGACAAAGCTGTGCTGCGTAGCTGGCTGACAAGGCTGGCTCATAACTCGGAATTAACGTCAATTATCGAGGTGGAGTTTAACGGGAAAGAGAGCAAGGCAAATGCCGTCCAGTTCCTTCCAACGATTTACACCGTCAAGACCCTGCGTGGGATAACCATGAATGAAAGTACTCTGTACGTTAATTTGCGTGGATGGGTGTTACAGAACTTCGGGTTCACTGATGTGGCATATACAGGCGCAGTTGGCCGTACCGCCACTGGCGGGTCGGGAACCCTGACATACCGTTCAAGTAATGCATCGGTAGTTACCGTCGACTTGTACAGCGGACGACTTACATTCACAGGGGTAGGTAGTGCAACAATTACCGTCTCAGACACCGCGAGCCAGACGAAAAGCTACATCGTCCAGACGTCAGGAGGCGGTAGGATATGTCGCTACTACGGCGGGTTAGCGCCGTGGCAAACGGTCTACAACCAAATCAGAAGCTCGGGTGCAATCATGCTTAAATATGATACTGCTCGAAGTCTCTACAGCGCATTTGGACGCGCGTTCCCTAACCATGATGTTGCTTGGGTTGATGAAGGTATTCCACCTGAGTCCCCCAACGCTCATTACAGTGTCCAGGTATCGAATGGTCTCGGATTCAACCGTGATCAGTGGTCTGGAAACGCCTATGGGTATGGTATTTTTTAGTTGAAACGGAGTTTATTGAAAAGGTGAATAAAAAGGGACGGATCGATGTCATCTATTGATCCGTCCCAATTGCTCATGAATTCAAATCTTCCAGTGCGACGAATGCTTGGACAGCCGCCCGCGCATCGCATCCACATTCGCCGCCAACTGCAACGTCAACAACCGATACCCATCCAGCGCACTGTAAACCGGCGCATCCAGCGCAGACTCACTGCCGGTTGCGTAGCCGCTGCGCTCCAACCGCTCCGTCACCCCCGACTTCAATGCCCGCGCCATCCCCACCAACTGCACCCGAATCTGCCGATGCTCGGCCTTCAGCATCACCCGCATCCGAGCCGTGGCCTGCTCATCACGCGGGTCCGGCCGGGTATTGCCCAGAATCTCCAGGGTGCTGATGCACAGGCGCAGGTGCCGCTGGATCGCATCCAGTTCAGTCATGGAAATCCGCACTTCCTTGGACACCGACGGCATCAACGAGCGCAGTTGCACCATCGCCCCGTTCAAGCGGTTGAGCAGCTTGAGGTGTTCATCGTCAGTTACCGATTGGCCATTGATGATCCGGCTATAAATCTGCGCGCAGTCACGCAGGGCGCTGGCCAGGTTGTAGCGCCACGAATACACGGCGTACAACGGCAAGGCAAAGGAAAACGCCAGGGCCAGCACAATGCCGATCAGGATATCGACGGTGCGCCACAATCCATCGGAGATAGGGTTATCGCCGTGGCCGGCGACGATAAACACCGTGATCGCCGACAGCAGTGCGATATAGCCGCCTTTGCCGATGGCGTGATAGGAAAAGAACCCGCACACCACCGACATCAACAGGTAGGTGAGCAACGGCAGGCCGAAGTAAGCCTGCTGCACCACCAGCAGCAAGCCGACGCTGGCGCCGATCAAGGTGCCGTAGGCGCGCTCGACGGCTTTTTTGCCGATATTGCCGTGGTGCTGCAACCCGCCGATCACGATCAGCATGGTCACCGACGCCCATTCACCGTGGGGCAGGTTGAGGCCGGTGGTCAGCAGGATGGTTGCCAGCAACCCCACCGACACGCGCGCGGCGTGGATCAGCTTGGCATGGCGAAAGCGGCGGTAGGGGTCGAGCAAGGGGCGCAGCAGGCGCCGGGCAAAGAAGGGCAGGTTCATCAGTCTTAAAATGGCCTCAAATGTATGAATGTGCTTGATCAAATGTGGGAGCTGGCTTGCCTGCGATAGCATCACCGCGACCTGACTGAAAGACCGAGGAGCTGGCATCGCAGGCAAGCCAGCTCCCACACTGACCTGTCTGCACATTGGAACGGGGTTGGCTTCAGAAGATGTAGTCGGTGGTCAGGAAGCTCGAATCGCGGTTGCGCAAAATATCGCTGACCAACGCCTTGTTACTCTCCTGGAACTTGGTCGCCACCAAAGTTCGGATCGAGAACACGCGCAAGGCGTCGTGCACCGACAACGTGCCCTCGGCCGAGTTCTTGCGCCCGTTGAAGGGGAATGTGTCCGGACCGCGCTGGCATTGGGCGTTGATATTGATACGGCCCACCTGGTTGGCGAAGGTGTCCACCAGGCGTCCGACTGCCACGGGGTCGGTGCCGAAGAGGCTCAACTGCTGGCCGAAGTCCGAGTCCAGCACGTAGTCGATCACGGTCTCCAGGTCGCGATAGGGCACGATCGGCACCACGGGGCCGAATTGCTCTTCGTGGTAGACGCGCATCTGCGGGTTCACCGGGTACAGCACTGCCGGGTAGAAGAACGAACCACGGCTGCTGCCGCCCTCGGGGTTCATGACCTTGGCGCCATGGCGCGCCGCATCGGCCACCAGTTCGCTGAGGTAATCGACCTTGCCCACTTCCGGCAGTGGCGTCAGCGCCACGCCATCCTCCCACGGCATGCCGGGCTTGAGCGTCGCCAGCTTGGCGTTGAATTTCTCGATAAAGCGCTCGACCACGTCTTCATGCACGAACAGGATCTTCAGCGCGGTGCAACGCTGGCCGTTGAACGACAGCGAGCCGGTGACGGCTTCGTTCACCGCGTTGTCCAAGTCCACTTCGGGCAGCACGATCCCCGGGTTTTTGGCATCCAGGCCCAGCGCAGCACGCAAACGGTGTGGCTTGGGGTGCAGTTTTTTCAAATCACTGGCGGCCTTGTTGGTGCCGATAAATGCAAAGATATCGATCTTGCCGCTGGCCATCAGCGCGCTCACGGTCTCGCGGCCGCTGCCGTAGATCACGTTGATCACCCCGGCCGGGAAGCTGTCGCGGAACGCCTCCAGCAACGGGCGGATCAACAGCACACCGAGCTTGGCCGGCTTGAACACCACGGTATTGCCCATGATCAAGGCTGGGATCAGCGTGGTGAAGGTCTCGTTCAAGGGGTAGTTGTAAGGCCCCATGCACAGCGCCACGCCCAGGGGCACGCGACGGATTTGCCCGAGGGTGTCCTGCTCCAATTCGAAGCGGCTACTGCGGCGGTCAAGCTCCTTGAGGGCATTGATGGTGTCGGTGATGTAGTCGCAGGTGCGGTCGAATTCTTTCTGCGAGTCTTTGAGGTTCTTGCCGATCTCCCACATCAGCAGTTTGACCACCGCATCGCGCTGTTCGCGCATGCGCCGCAAAAACGCTTCGACGTGCTGGATGCGCTCAACAACGCGCATCGTCGGCCACTCACCCTGGCCACGGTCATAAGCACGCACCGCCGCATCCAGCGCGGTTAGGGCGGTCTCGGCGTCCAGCAGCGGCGTGCTGCCGATATGCACGCGTTCATCGCCCAACTGCACCGGGCTTTGCACGCGCGCAAGCGGGCCGTTCCACACCCGCAGCTGGCCATCGACCAGGTAGTCGCGCTGTTCAATGGGCGCCGCCAGGCGAAATTGCTCGGGAATCTGGGAGCCGGAAGTGGGAAACAGCTGGGCGAGCAGGTTGCTGGTGGTCATGTCGCTACCCCTGGAATAGTTGCAAAACATGACTAGAGAGTCACCCAACTGACGGCTCTAAGGCAAGGCTTACGCGCATTGTTGTTCGCAGCGCGGTGCGCGCCGGGTAAACTGCGCGGCTTTTCAGAAGGAGTTCACATGAGTCAGTACCAGCCGGGCATTCTTGCCGCACCGGTGCCTTTGCAGGCCCGCCATCTGTTTTTCGCCCTCGATTCCCTGCAAGCCGTGCCCGCAGCATTGGACGCGCTGGTGCAACTGACGGATGCGCAGGCGGTGGTCGGTTTCGGTGAGCCGCTGGTAAAGGCACTGGGCGCCGAGATTGAAGGGCTGCGCCCATTTCCCTCAGTAAGCGCCCCAGGCGCGCACAACCCGTCCACCCAGCAGGCGTTGTGGGTATGGCTGCATGGAGCGGATCGAGGGGAATTGTTGCTGCGCAGCCGATCCGTCGAAAAAGCCCTGGCCCCGGCGTTTCGCCTGGTGCAATCGATTGAAGGCTTCCGCTACAAGACCGGTTTTGACCTGACCGACTACGAAGACGGCACAGAGAACCCTCACGACGATGCCGCCGTGGAAGCGGCGTTGACCGACAGCGGCGCCAGCTTTGCCGCGATCCAGCAATGGCAGCACGATCTCGACGGTTTCGCCGCATTGCCTGCCCAGGAGCGTGATCACATTATCGGCCGTCGCCATGGCGACAACGAAGAACTTGAAGACGCCCCGGAATCGGCCCATACCAAACGCACGGCTCAGGAGAGCTTTACCCCGGAAGCCTTCGTGGTACGTCGTTCGATGCCCTGGGCCGAGAATGGCCAAGCGGGGTTGATGTTTCTCGCCTTCGGGCATTCCTTCGATGCGTTTGAGGCCCAGCTTCGGCGTATGAGCGGGTTGGAGGACGGGATCGTCGATGGCCTGTATCGCATCAGCAAGCCGCTGACCGGTGGCTATTACTGGTGCCCGCCGGTGAGGGAAGGGCGCCTGGACCTGAGTCTGGTTTTTTAACTGCTTTTTGCCTGCGTCCTGAGGTACGCCTCAAGCGCTTTTGAGCGTTTCCAGCCACGCGGGATCGAGCCGGGTTTGTTCGGTATCGATCCCCATCGCGTGCATCTTCGCCTTGTGTGCGTCAATCTCGCTGACCAGTTGCGCCTGGGCGCTGGAGTTGGCGTCCAGCTCATGCATCTGCGTCAGCCCCAAGTGATAGAAACGCAACAGCTTGATGGCGGTGGGGTCGTTAGCTTGTACCCGCTCGGTGACCTTGTGCATCACGTTGGTCACGCTCATCAGGCTGCGCTTGAGCTGCCAGCCATACACCGCTGGCGCCAACCAGGCCTGGCTCCAGAACGGACCACGCACCAGCGCCAAGACGATCAACACAGCGGCAAATACACCGCCGACATTGAAGCGAAAGTTGTCACCGCCAGGTTCGCCGAACAGCATCACCGCCAGGCTCGACAGCAGCATGGCCAGGGCCAGGAATAGCACGGCCACGATCAGCGTGCTGCGGCGGGTTTGTTGACGGTAGGTGACGGGGTCGCAGGGTTTGAGCTCGAACATCCGGTTCAGGTCTCCAGAAAGGGCGCTTATCTTCTCATGCTTGCAACAATGAAGTTGAACGATGGCTGCGCACGGTTTCTCTAAACCTGTGAAGCCCCCATGAGGTATGCCGTCATGTCTGAACACAAGCAGCCACCGCCGGGTACACCGGATCCTAACCGCACGCCGGGTGAAGAGGAGCGCGACAACGATGCACTGCGTCCCAACGATCCCAAAGAGCGTGGCCCCGACAACGATGTGGAGCGCGTCGAAGAAGACCTGGAAAACCTCCACGACAAAGCGCGCCCGCTTTAGCAGGAGCATGTGATGAACAAACGTACCGATGGTCCCCACTCCAACGAGCACGCCAGTGGTAAGGATGAGCTGGGTTTTGACCCGGACTCGCCCGATGTGGCCGACCCGCAGGTTGATCCGGTAGGCCCGGCTATTGCACCGCTGGATGAGAAAAAGTCATCTGAGAAAAAGCCGCCCTACGATCCGTTGGGCGACTTGAAGAAGTGAACCGAGCCCCGCCGTTGTGCGGGGCTTTGTTTATTTGGGCGGGTTCCAGCTGACGTCGCTGATACCGTATTTTTCCGCCCAGGGCCGGGTAGTTTTTTTCACTTGCTCGTGACCAACGCGACCGATGCGGCTGACATGCGCAATGTCGGCATCAACGGCCGCCCAGTGCCAAGCTTCAGCGTTGTTCATCACCTCGGCGCGCACCACGAAAGACTTGGGTTTACCGTGTAGCTGATAGTGGATGGTGTAGATTTTTGCGGTACTCATGTTGCCTCCCTGTCTTGTTATAGATGGATAGGCCGTCGTTCTAAAAGGTTCATTCAAAATGACAACGTACGCAGAGGCGCGGCATAGTGACGCTCTTGCCCTGCGCCCGAGGATCGCGCCATGCTCACACCCACGGATAGCCGCCTGTACCTGCAACGCCTGGGCTATGCCTCGCCACCGGCGCCGACCTTGCAGACCCTGCGGGACTTGCAACTGCGCCATGTGTGCACCTTCGCCTTTGAAAGCCTGTCGACCCTGATGCAGGTGCCGGTGCCGATTGACCTGCCAAGCGTCGCGCAGAAGGTGTTGCACCAGGGACGCGGCGGCTATTGCTATGAGTTGAACCAGCTGTTCCTGGCGCTGTTGCAGGCGCTCGGTTTTGACGCCCGTGGCATCACCGGTCGTGTGGTGATTGGCGGGCCACCGGACGCCCACACCGGGCGTACTCACCGTCTGAGCCTGGTGACCGTTGATGGCGTGCGCTATATCACCGATGTGGGCTTCGGTGGCATGGTCCCCAGCAGCCCGTTGCAACTGGACAACGAAGCGCCCCAGACCACGGCCCATGAGCCTTTTCGCCTGACACACCATCAGGGCAGCTACACGTTGTGGGCCCAGGTCGGTGAGGAGTGGCGTGGCTTGTATGTGTTCGACCTGCAAGTGCAGGCCGATATCGACTACGAAATCGGCAACTGGTATGTCTCAACGCACCCGGGGTCACCGTTCGTGGGGCAGTTGAAAGCGGCGCTACTGGCTCCCGGCCAACGTCATACTTTGGCCAACGCCCGCTATGCGCTTCATTACCTGGATCGACCCAGCGAAAAGCGCACGCTTGAGAGTGCCGATGAACTGCTGGGGCTCTTGCGCGACACCTTCGGCATTCGGCTGCCGGATCAGCCTCAACTGCGCGAAGCCGTCGAACGCCTTATTCGCATGAATCCTGAAGAATATTGAGATAGAGCCTTCGCTGAACCGTTTTTTCTCCATTTTGGTGCAAATCAGTTCGAACTTTTCGCAAACGCGAGGGTTCGAACCGATTCCTGAATACTTTGCCCACCTTAAAATGGAGATGTAAAACGATGTCCAAACTATTCGGAAAATTCATCAAGAGCACCTCGCTGCTGGCCCTGGTAGCTGCGCCCGGCGTGGTGTTTGCTGCACCCTCCACCGACCCGATTTCCACGTTCGGGATCATGGGCAGCTACAACGACTTCAAACTTGAAGGCGGTAGCGAAAGCGACAAGGAGCACATGCCCGAAGCCGGCCTGTTCTACAACTTCGGCAACAAGCTCACCGCCGAGTCGGGCTTTATCTACCAGGCCGGTATCGAAGCCAAGTACGGCGAGAAGAGCGATAACAAGCTCAAGGAAGGCCAGGCTGACCTCGACCTCGGCTGGCGTGCCGCGCTGGATGCGCGCAACTTCGTCGACGTGATCGTGGGTGGTGGTTACACCTGGACCCGCTACGAGCCGGACACCAATGGCTACGACATGAAGCTCACCAACAAGTCGCCGTTTGCCAAGGCCGCTCTGGGCTACAACCACCAGTTCGATGACATGACCCTGCGCGTTGAAGCCGGCGCCCGCCGCACCATCGACGGTCGCGCCAAGCTCAAGGTGGACGGCGTTGGCAGCGACAGCGTGGACCTCAAGGACCGCACCAACCCTTATGCCGAAGTCAGCCTGCTGATGAACCAGAAGGGCGACCTGCCGGTGATGGCGGGCTTGTACTACACGCGTACCGAGTACAAGCTCGACGACGACTCCTATGTGGCCGATAACACCAAGCTCAAGCGTGATGAGTATGGTTTCAAGGTGGGTATCGCGTTCTGACGCTGTTGCACTGAAAAAACGCCCCGAACTGCCGGGGCGTTTTTTTTCGGCTTGCAGGTCAGCCCAGTGCGGCCAGTTGCGCCACGGTTTCCGGAAAGCGCGCCACCAGGCGGATCAGGGTGACGGCCTGGGCGTTGGGTTTGGCCCGGCCTTGTTCCCAGTTCTCCAGGGTGCGGGTGTTGGTACGCAGATACATGGCGAATACCGACCGGGAGAGGTTGAGTTGCTGGCGCACAGCGATCACCTCGTCTGCGGTAAGCGGCGCCAGCTTGTTGAGGTGCACTTTGTGGTTGCGCAGGGTGATTTTACCCTGGCGTTCATCGGCCAAAGCGTCGAAGCCTTCGACCAGTTCGGAAAAGATGTCACGTTTCATTGTGCATTCTCGCTTTGATTTCCCTGACCAGCATGTGTTTAAGGGCTTTCTTGTGTTGCGGTGCCAGGTCGTTTTGTTCGTGTTTGCCGTACAAGGTGAATAACCAGAATTGCGTACCGCCTGACCACCAGTAATAAATGACCCGCAGGCCACCGCGCTTGCCTTTGTTTCGTCGTTCATCGATGAAGCGAACCTTCCTCAACCCGCCCGTCCCTTCGATCACGTCTCCTGCTTCGGGGTTTTTCATTAACTCCTGTTGAAAACCCTGGAAAAGCTCGTCACTCAGATAGTCTTTGCGATACCGCTCGAATGCCGGCAGTTCGATAAATAGAGCATCCATGTTCTGTACGTTGCCTGCGTAGAGTTTGGTGGCCCACCCGCGTTGGGTCAAGTGACCTTGCTGTGGGAACTTTCTTAAAACGCAGACACCATACGGCCGGCTTCAGCGGGTAGATGCCAGATGAAGAGGTAGATCGAGGAGGACAATTCAGCGAGTCGAGGAGGGAAAAGCAAGTTTCTGGGAAATGCAAAACGGCGCCCAAAGGCGCCGTTCTGTTTACTGCATCAATCTAAGCGATCAAACGCCCAGCACCGCGTGCTGCACCAGGGTGAGCAACGGTTGTGGGTACACGCCCAGGAAGAACGCGAGCAGGGCGATAGCCAGCAGCATGACGCCACCCGCCTTCTGTTCCCAATGCAGCTCGGCATCCACACGGCGCAGGTTTGGCTCGATCAGGTACAGGGTGACCATCACGCGCAGGTAGTAGAACACGCCGATGGCGCTGCCCAGTACCAGCGAGGCAACCAGCCACCATTCGTGGGCTTCGACACCGGTCGCGACAATGTAGAACTTGCCGATAAAGCCCGCCGTCAGCGGAATACCGGCCAACGACAGCATCATCACGGTGAGCACGGCGGTCAGGTACGGACGGCGCCAGAACAGGCCGCGGTATTCGTACAGGGCGTCGGCGTCACGGCCTTTGTACGGCGACGACATCAAGGTGATGACGCCGAACGCACCGAGGCTGGTGATCACGTAGGTGACCAGGTACACGCCGATGGCTTCTACAGCCAGGCCTTTGCTTGCCACCAGGGCGATCAGCAGGTAGCCGAAGTGGGCGATGGACGAATAACCCAGCAGACGCTTGAGGTTGTTCTGGGTCAGCGCCAGCAGGTTACCGAACAGGATCGACGCGATGGCGATCACCGTCAGCACGTTGCTCAGCACGCCGGTGTTGGCGGCGGGGGAGATCTGGAACAGACGCACCATCACCGCAAACACCGCCACTTTCGACGCAGTGGCCAGGAACGCCGCCACCGGCGCCGGGGCGCCTTCGTACACGTCCGGGGTCCACAGGTGGAACGGCACCAGCGACAGCTTGAACGCCAGGCCGATCAGCATCATCGCCAGGCCCAGCTGGGCAATCGGCGCCGGGCTGTTGGTGGCGGCCAGCGCGTGGCCGATACCGGTGAAGCTCAGGCTGCCGGCTTCGGCGTAGAGCAGGGCCATACCGAACAACAGGAACGCGGAACCGGCGGCCGACAGCACCATGTACTTGATGCCGGCTTCCAGGGAGCGTTTGTTGAAGAAGGCATAGGCCACCAGGCCGTAGGTCGGGATCGACAGCAGTTCCAGGCCGATGAACAAGCCAGCCAGGTGCTGCGCGCTGACCAGCACGATACCGCCGGCCGCAGCCAGCAGGATCAGCAGGTACAGCTCTTCGCGGTTCCCCGGGTAGCCGGTGCCGCCTTCGCCGAGGTAGGCGTGGGCGAGGGTGACGCAGGCCAGGGTCGCCACCAGGATCAGGGCGATGTACAGCAGCGCGAAGTCATCGACCATCATCAATGGCGTGACTGCCAGTGGCGCGACCTTGAGGGCCGGGATGATCGACAGCAGGGCCAGGTTCAACCCGGCGCAGGACAGCAGGAACGTTTGCGAGTGATTGCGGCGCCAGGCGATTGCCAGCATCACCACCACGATGGTGAGGCTGGTAATCAGCAGCGGCGCAAGCGCGATAAAGTGTTGGATCGTGAATTCCATAGCGCTCTTACCGGGCCGAAGCGAGTTGGGAGAAGGCGGTGCCGAACCACTGCTGCACGCCATGCATCGTTGCGGCAGAAGTGTCCAGGAACGGTTGCGGGTACACGCCGATGAAGATCAGCAGTACCGCAAGGCCGAGCACCATGATCAGTTCGCGCGCGTCCATGCCTTGCAGGACGGTGTCGGACTTGGCCGGGCCGAAGTAGGCGCGGTGGATCATGATCAGCGAGTAGACCGAACCGAACACCAGGCCGGAGGTAGCAATGGCACTGATCCACGGCGTCTGCACAAAGGCACCCATCAGGATCAGGAACTCGCCGATGAAGTTACCGGTACCCGGCAAGCCGAGGGATGCGGCGGCGAAGAACAGGCTGATCGCCGGCAGGTATGCGATGCGCGACCACACGCCACCCATCTCACGCATGTCACGGGTGTGCAGGCGTTCGTACAGCTGGCCACTGAGGATAAAGAGGGCAGCGGCCGAAACACCGTGGGCCAACATCTGGATCACTGCGCCTTGCAACGCCAGCTGGCTGCCGGAGTAGATGCCGATCAGTACGAAACCCATGTGGGAAACGGACGAGAAGGCAATCAGGCGCTTGATGTCGGTTTGGGCGAAGGCCAGGAACGCACCGTAGAAGATCCCGATCAGACCCAGGGTCATGGCAATCGGCGCGAACTCGGCCGAGGCATTCGGGAACAGCGGCAGGGCGAAACGCAGCAGGCCGTAGGCAGCGGTCTTCAACAGGATACCGGCCAGGTCCACGGAACCGGCAGTCGGCGCCTGGGCGTGGGCGTCAGGCAACCAGGAGTGGAACGGCACCACCGGCAGCTTCACCGCGAAGGCGATGAAGAAGCCCAGCATCAGCACGTACTCGGTGGTCAGCGACATCTTGGTTTTCAACAGGTCGGCGTAGTTGAAGGTAATCACGCCGGTGTTGTTGAAGTTGACCAGGACCAGACCCAGGATCGCCACCAACATGATCAGGCCGGAAGCCTGGGTAAAGATGAAGAACTTGGTCGCTGCGTAGATCCGGGTTTTCTTGCCGTCCGAAGAACTGTGACCCCAGAGCGCGATGAGGAAGTACATCGGCACCAGCATCATTTCCCAGAAGAAGAAGAACATGAACAGGTCGAGGGCGAGGAACACGCCGACAACGCCGCCCAGGATCCACATCAGGTTCAGGTGGAAGAAGCCCACGTGACGCTGGATCTCTTTCCAGGAGCAGAGTACCGAGAGGATACCCAGCAGGCCGGTCAGCAGGATCATCAACAGCGACAGGCCGTCGAGGGCCAGGTGCACGTTGATGCCGAAGCGCTGGATCCACACGTGCTTGAATTCAAGCGCGAAGGTGGGATCGACACCCGGTGCCGGAGCGAATGAATAGTCACCGTGGGCCCACAGCCAGAGGCCGAGCGCGAGTTCCAGGGACATGGTCAGCAACGCAATCCAGCGGGGGAGGGTGGCGCCGAAGCGTTCACCCATCCAGCAGAGCAGGCCGCCGATAAAGGGGATCAGGATTAGCCAGGGCAGAATCATGACGGGCTCGTTTCCTTTCGCAAGTTTGCAAAGTACGCAGTGCACTTAAACATAGTCAGACCGCTACCACGACGATGGCGCCGATCACCAGCACGGCACCGGCCGCCATGGACGCTGCATACCAACGCAATTGGCCGGTCTCGCTGCGGCTCAGGGCGGTGTGACCGGCCTTAGCGGCACGCGGGATCAAACCGATGGTCTGGTCGAGCGGGTCTTTGCGCAGCACGTGGCTGATCGCAAGGTAAGGTTTGACGAACAGTTTGTCGTAGATCCAGTCGAAGCCCCAGGCGGCGAACCACCAGGCCGACAGGAAGCGACCAATGCCACTGTTGGCCACGGCAGTCACGAAGCGACGCTTGCCGAGGAACAGCAGGGCCGCCAGCAGGATACCGGCGATGGCGATGGCGCCCGAGGCGATTTCCAGGCTGTGCTGGGCTTCGCCGCCGGCATGGCCGACGCTTTGTGGCAATACACCGTGCAGTGGCGGGGTGATCATCGCACCGACGAAGGTCGACAGGATGATCAGCACCGACAGTGGCAACCAGTGGGAGATGCCGTGGCCTGCGTGCGCTTCGGTCTTGGCTTCACCGTGGAAGGTGATGAAGATCAGGCGGAAGGTGTACAGCGAGGTCATGAACGCACCCACCAGGCCTGCGTACAGCAGGTTCTGGTTACCGCTGGCAAAGGCTTCCCAGAGGATCTCGTCCTTGGAGTAGAAACCGGCGGTCACCAACGGCAGGGCGGCCAGGGCGGCACCACCGACGATGAAGCTGGCGTACGCCAGTGGCAGTTTCTTCCACAGGCCGCCCATCTTGAAGATGTTCTGCTCGTGGTGGCAGGCCACGATCACGGCGCCGGAGGCGAGGAACAGCAGGGCCTTGAAGAACGCGTGGGTCATCAGGTGGAAGATCGCCGCGTCCCAGGCGCCAACGCCCAGGGCCAGGAACATGTAGCCGATCTGGCTCATGGTCGAGTAGGCGAGGATACGTTTGATGTCGGTCTGCACCAGCGCGGCGAAGCCGGCCAGTACCAGGGTCACGCCGCCCACGATGCCCACCAGGTGCAGGATGTCCGGCGCCAGGGTGAACAGGCCGTGGGTACGGGCGATCAGGTAGACACCGGCGGTCACCATGGTGGCGGCGTGGATCAGTGCCGATACCGGGGTGGGACCGGCCATTGCATCCGCCAGCCAGGTTTGCAGCGGCAGTTGCGCAGATTTACCCACGGCGCCACCCAGCAGCATCAGGGTAGCCAGGGTGATCCAGAAGTCGCCGACCTGGAATTTCTGCGGTGCCAGCACCAGCAGTTCCTGGATGTTCAGCGTGCCCACCTGTTGGAACAGGATGAACAGGCCGATGGCCATGAACACGTCGCCGATGCGGGTGACGATAAACGCCTTGAGTGCCGCGTTACCGTTGTTGCGGTTGCTGTAGTAGAAACCGATCAACAGGTACGAGCACAGGCCCACGCCTTCCCAGCCGAAGTACAGGAACAACAGGTTATCGCCCAGCACCAGGAACAGCATGCTGGCGATAAACAGGTTGGTGTACGAGAAGAAGCGCGAGTAACCCGCTTCACCGCGCATGTACCAGGATGCGAACAGGTGGATCAGGAAGCCCACACCCACCACCACGCCGAGCATGGTGATCGACAGGCCGTCGATGTAGAGGGCGAAGTTGGGCTTGAAGCCCTCGACCGCCATCCACTGCCACAGCACCAGGGTGTAGTGACCGCCTTCAGGCGGTGCCACGTTGAATTGCCAGATGACGTAGGCGGCCACGATGGCCGACAGGCCGATGGAGCCCACGCCGATCAGGGCCGAGAGGTTTTCCGACCAGCGCCCGCGAGAGAACGACAGCAGCAGGAAACCGATCAGGGGGAATACGAAAGTCAGAAAGATCATGTTCATCCGCGCATCTCACTGGCAGCGTCGATATCAAGCGTGTGGAAGCGACGATACAGCTGCAGCAGGATCGCCAGGCCAATACTGGCTTCGGCGGCTGCCAGACTGATCACCAGGATGAACATCACTTGCCCATCCGGCTGGCCCCAACGTGCGCCTGCCACAATGAACGCCAGTGCCGCGGCGTTCATCATGATTTCCAGGCTCATCAACACGAACAGAATGTTACGGCGAACCATCAGGCCGACCAGGCCAAGGCAGAACAGGATGCCGGCGACCGCCAGACCATGCTCCAAAGGGATAGCAGGCATCGTCATTGCTCCTTGGCTTCGTTGCGGCCCAAGTGGAAGGCAGTGATGGCTGCGGCGAGCAGCAGCATCGAAGCCAGTTCGACCACCAGCAGGTACGGGCCGAACAGGCTGATGCCCACGGCTTTCGCGTCTACGGTGGTGTGGCCGATGGCCTGGCCGCTCTGGTGAGCGAACAGCACATACAGCAGTTCACCCAGCAGCAAGGCGGCGAGGACAACCGGGCCGAGCCAGATGCCGGGCTTGAGCCAGACGCGCTCCTGGGCGACCGAAGCCGGCCCCAGGTTGAGCATCATCACCACAAACACGAACAGCACCATGATGGCGCCGGCGTAGGCGATCACTTCCAGCACACCGGCGAACGGTGCGCCGAGGCTGAAAAAGGTCATGGCCACGGCGATCAGTGAAATGATCAGGTAGAGCAGGGCGTGCACGGGGTTAGTGTTGGTGATCACGCGAAGCGTGGACACCACTGCAATACCCGATGCGAAATAGAAAGCGAATTCCATCTTTCTTCCTTAAGGCAGCAAGCTCTTCACGTTGATCGGCTCGGCTTCGTTTTGTGCGGCGCCTTTTGGCTTACCGGCAACGGCCATACCTGCAACACGATAGAAGTTGTAATCAGGGTTTTTACCGGTACCTGCGATCAAAAGATCTTCTTTCTCGTACACCAGGTCCTGACGTTTGAACTCGGCCATCTCGAAATCCGGTGTGAGCTGGATCGCGGTGGTCGGGCAAGCTTCCTCGCAGAGGCCGCAGAAAATGCAGCGCGAGAAGTTGATGCGGAAGAAGTCCGGGTACCAGCGACCGTCTTCGGTTTCAGCTTTCTGCAGGGAGATGCAACCCACCGGGCACGCCACGGCGCACAGGTTGCAGGCTACGCAACGCTCTTCGCCGTCGGGGTCGCGGGTCAGTACGATGCGGCCGCGATAGCGCGGCGGCAGGTACACCGCTTCTTCGGGGTATTGCAGGGTGTCGCGTTTGCGAAAGCCGTGACCGAACACCATCACCAGGCTTCGCAACTGGGTACCGGTACCCTTAACGATGTCGCCAATATATTTGAACATGGGTCAAATCCTCACTGAACCGCGGCAGCGGGCGTGTTCAACAACACGACGGCAGCCGTCACCAGCAAATTGATCAGGGTCAGCGGCAGGCAGAATCTCCAGCTGAAATCCATCACCTGGTCATAACGCGGGCGCGGAATCGAGGCGCGCAGCAGGATGAACAGCATGATGAAGAACGCGGTCTTCAGGAAGAACCAGAAGAAGGCCAACTGCGGCAGGATGCCAAACGGACCGTGCCAGCCGCCGAAGAACAGCGTGACCAGCAGGGCCGAGATCAAGATGATGCCGATGTACTCACCGACGAAGAACATGCCCCACTTCATGCCGGCATATTCAATGTGGTAACCGTCGGCCAGTTCCTGTTCCGCTTCCGGCTGGTCGAACGGGTGACGGTGAGTCACGGCCACGCCAGCGATGAAGAAGGTGCAGAAGCCGAAGAACTGCGGAATGATGAACCACAGGTTCTGTGCCTGGTACTCGACGATGTCGCGCATGTTGAACGAGCCAACCTGCACCACGATGCCCATCAGTGCCAACCCCATGAACACTTCATAGGATACGGTTTGCGCCGAGGCACGCAAGCTGCCCAGCAGGGCGAACTTGTTGTTGCTCGACCAACCGGCGAACAGCACCGCGTATACCGACAAACCGGCCATGGCGAAGAAGAACAGCAAGCCGATGTTCAGGTCCGCCACGCCCCAGGTCGGGGTGATCGGGATGATCGCAAACGCAATCAGCAAGGCGCTCATGGCGACCACCGGTGCCAGGGTGAAGATCACCTTGTCGGCAAACGGCGGGGTCCAGTCTTCCTTGAAGAACATTTTCAGCATGTCGGCAGCGATCTGGAACATGCCGAACGGGCCAACGCGGTTCGGACCGTAACGGTCCTGCCACCAGCCCAGCAGGCGACGTTCGACGAAGCTGAGCAGGGCGCCCGCGACGACCACGGCCAACAGGATCACGATGGCCTTGACCACCGAGATGATCACGTCAATTACTTCCGGCGTGAACCAAGTCATTGCGCTGCCTCCTGCAGACCGTCAACGGTTTTGCCGAAAATGGCAGGCGGAATACCGGCGATGCCTTTAGGCAGTGCAACCAGGCCGGCACCCAGCTCGTCATTGATACGCAGCGGCAGACGCAGGGTCTGGCCGGCCACGTTGAGGCTGAGCAGGGCACCGTCGTTGACGCCCAGGCGGTCGGCTTCGGACTTGGCCACGGACACATAGGCGGCAGGAATGCGCTCTTGAACCGGCGCGGCCTTGGAAGAGGTCTCTTCGCTGCCGAACAGGTGGAAGAACGGCACGACCTGCCAGGTGCCCGGCGCCGGGTTGAACGGACGCGGTACCGCAGCGAACCAGTTCAGCGAGTCACCGCTGCTTTCGATCAGGCGAGTGCCTGGGTCGCCAGCGCGGATATGACCACCGACTTCGTCCTGGAACTTGTTCCAGGCCTGCGGCGAGTTCCAGCCCGGCGACCAGGCAAATGGCACCTGCTGACGCGGTTCGGCCGAACCCGAGTAACCTTCCATGGAGAAGGCAAACGCGGTGTCGTTGTCTTGCGGGGTACGCGGCTCGTGCACGCTGATGTCAGCACGCATGGCGGTGCGGCCGGAGTAGCGCAGCGGCTCACGTGCCAGTTTCAGGCCCTTGATGCGGAACGCGGCGGACGGCGCGGCATCGACGATACGAGCAAGCTGCGGCGCGCTGGCGGCGGTGGCAGCGGTCACGTGGTCGAGCTGAGTCCAGTCGATCGGCTGGTTCAGCAGGGTGGCGCGCAGGGCATGCAGCCAGCGCCAGCCTTCGTGCACCAGGATGCTGGCGTCCATGTACTTCGGATCGAACACCTGGAAGAAGCGCTGGGCGCGGCCTTCCTGGCTGACCAGGGTACCGTCGCCTTCGGCGAAGGTGGCGGCTGGCAGCACCAGATCGGCGCGGTCGCTGGTGGCGGTCTTCTGGTGGTCGGCGACGATCAGCACCTTGGCCGCATCCAGTGCCGCGTCAACCTTGGCCGCAGCGGTGCGGGTGTACAGGTCGTTTTCCAGCACCACGATGGCGTCGGCACGGCCGTCGGTCACGGCTTGCAGCGCTGTGTCCACGGACTCGCCACCGAGCATGGCCAGGCCCAGGCTGTTGGCTTCCGGCACCACCAGGCTGATGGAGCCATTTTTGTCGCGCAGCTTCAGGGCCTTGGCGATGTTGGCGGCGGCTTCGATCAGCGCTTTGGAACCCAACGAGGTACCGGCAATGATCAGCGGACGCTTGGCCGCCAGCAGGGCGTCGGCAATGCGCTGGGCCAACTCGGCAGCTTCAGCGTCCAGGCCTTCAACGGCGGGTGCGCTGGCGTCGAGGGCGTGGGCCACGGCGAAACCGAGGCGGGCCAGGTCGTCCGGCGCGGCGTGCACGCACTCTTCGGCGATGTCGTCGAGCTTGGTTTCAGCCAGGGAGGCGATAAACAGCGGGTTCAGCGCGTGCTGGCCGATGTTCTTCACGGCGGCGTCGAGCCAAGGCTGTACGCGCATGGCGTCGGCCATTTCTTCGGCCTTGCCTTTGACCGACTGACGCAGCGACAGCGCGATGCGTGCAGCGGTCTGGGTCAGGTCTTCACCGAGTACGAAGATCGCATCGTGGTCTTCGATGTCGCGCATGTTCGGAACCGGCAGCGGGCTGTCGTTCAGCACTTGCAGGACCAGGCGGATGCGCTCCAGCTCGTCGGCTTCGATACCGCAGTAGAAGTGTTCGGCACCTACCAGCTCGCGCAACGCGAAGTTGCTTTCGAGGCTGGCGCGTGGCGAACCGATACCCACGATATTGCGCCCGCGCAACAGGTCGGCAGCCTTATCCAGCGCTGCGTCCAGGCTCAGCTTGGCGCCATCGGCCAGCAGGGGCTGGCGTGGGCGGTCTTCGCGGTTGACGTAGCCATAGCCGAAACGGCCACGGTCGCACAGGAAGTACTGGTTGACCGAACCGTTGAAGCGGTTTTCGATACGACGCAGCTCACCGTAGCGCTCGCCCGGGGAGATGTTGCAACCGCTGGAGCAGCCATGGCAGATGCTCGGCGCAAATTGCATGTCCCACTTACGGTTGTAGCGCTCGGAGTGGGTCTTGTCGGTGAACACACCGGTCGGGCAGACCTCGGTGAGGTTGCCGGAGAACTCGCTCTCCAGCACGCCGTCTTCAACGCGACCGAAGTACACGTTGTCGTGGGCGCCGAACACGCCGAGGTCGGTGCCGCCGGCGTAGTCTTTATAGAAGCGCACGCAGCGGTAGCAGGCGATGCAGCGGTTCATTTCGTGGGAAATGAACGGGCC
Source organism: Pseudomonas sp. KT_2_4 (assembly GCF_041410225.1). NCBI lineage: Bacteria > Pseudomonadati > Pseudomonadota > Gammaproteobacteria > Pseudomonadales > Pseudomonadaceae > Pseudomonas > Pseudomonas sp. KT_2_4. The sequence goes on along the minus strand of NZ_CP166962.1, from coordinate 1,400,870 downwards.
GAGGTCCTGGTTCTGGTGGGTACGCTTGGTGAAGCGATAACGGCGCTCGTTGTGGCCGGTCATCACCGTCATGTCTTGCAGGTGGCAGTGACCGCCTTCCTCACAGACCGGGCAGTCGTGGGGGGTGGTTGGTCATCAGCCATTCGACAACGCTGGCGCGGAACGCCTTGGATTCTTCATCGTCGATGGAGATCCAGGTGTTGTCGGTGGCTGGGGTCATGCAGGACATGACGATACGACCACGGGTGTCGTTCTCGTCGGTGTATTGCTTGACCGCACACTGGCGACAGGCACCGACGCTACCAAGCGCGGGGTGCCAGCAGAAATACGGGATGTCGAGGCCGAGTGACAGACACGCCTGTAACAGGTTGTCCGCCCCATCGACTTCGAGCGCTTTGCCGTCTACGTGGATAGTGGCCATGGTTCAAAGTTCTTCGTTGGCCCGTTGTCAGCGGGCGTGGCTAATGGAATCTTGTTATTCATGTGCATCTACACAGCCTTTACGGCGTCAGCACATGAGCAGGCGAAGGGCACGGACCCTTCGCCTGTTTAAGCGTTACGCGCCGACTACGATCGGCTTCGCCAGAGGCGGGACGGCGGCGCTGGTGGGCGCGATGCCGGCTTCGAACTCCGAGCGGAAGTATTTGATTGCGCTGCCCAATGGCTCCACGGCACCCGGTGCGTGAGCACAGAAAGTCTTGCCTGGGCCGAGGAAACCGACCAGACCCAGCAGGGTTTCGATGTCGCCCTCGCGGCCTTCGCCATTTTCCAGGGCCATCAGCAGCTTGACGCTCCAAGGCAGGCCGTCGCGGCATGGGGTGCAGAAGCCGCAGGATTCGCGGGCAAAAAACTGCTCCATGTTGCGCAGCAACGAGACCATGTTCACGGTGTTGTCGACCGCCATCGCCAGGCCGGTACCCATCCGGGTGCCCACCTTGCCGATACCGCCGGCATACATCTGTGCATCGAGGTGCTCGGGCAGCAGGAAACCGGTGCCGGCGCCGCCTGGCTGCCAGGCTTTCAAGGTGTAGCCGTCGCGCATACCGCCGGCGTAGTCCTCGAACAGCTCGCGTGCGGTCACGCCGAATGGCAGTTCCCACAGGCCAGGGTTCTTGACCTTGCCGGAGAAGCCCATGAGCTTGGTGCCCATGTCTTCGCTGCCTTCGCGGGCCAGGGATTTGTACCAGTCCACGCCGTCGGCGATGATCGCCGGCACGTTGCACAGGGTCTCGACGTTGTTCACGCACGTCGGCTTGCCCCACACGCCCACGGCGGCGGGGAAGGGCGGCTTGGAACGCGGGTTGGCGCGGCGGCCTTCGAGGGAGTTGATCAGTGCGGTTTCTTCACCGCAGATATAACGCCCGGCGCCGGTGTGCACGAACAGTTCGAAGTCAAAACCGGAACCGAGGATATTCTTGCCCAACAGGCCAGCGGCCTTGGCTTCTGCCACTGCACGGTTGAGGTGCTTGGCGGCGGTGGTGTACTCGCCACGCAGGAAGATATAGCCACGGTAGGTCTTGAGCGCACGGGCACTGATCAACATGCCTTCGATCAGCAGATGGGGCAGTTGCTCCATCAGCATGCGGTCTTTCCAGGTGTTGGGCTCCATTTCATCCGCGTTGCACAGCAGGTAGCGGATGTTGATGGATTCGTCCTTGGGCATCAGGCCCCACTTCACGCCAGTGGGGAAGCCTGCGCCGCCGCGGCCCTTGAGACCGGCGTCTTTCACGGTCTGGACGATATCGTCCTGGGCCATGTCGGCGAAAGCTTTGCGCGCAGCGGCGTAGCCGTTCTTGGCCTGGTATTCGTCGAGCCATACCGGCTCGCCGTCGTCACGCAAGCGCCAGGTCAGCGGGTGGGTCTCGGCCGAACGCTTGATCAGGTTGGCCGGGCCGAAAGAGGTCAGGGTCATGGGTAGCCCTCGAGCAATTGGGTCACGCCAGCAGGCTGTACGTCACCGAATGTGTCGTCGTCGATCATCAACGCCGGCGCCTTGTCGCAGTTGCCCAGGCAGCACACCGGCAGCAGCGTGAAGCGGCCGTCGGCGGTGGTCTGGCCGAGGCCGATGCCCAGCTTGGCCTGGATTTCGCTGACCACGGACTCATGGCCACCGATGTAGCAGACCATGCTGTCGCACACACGAATGATGTGGCGGCCCACCGGTTGGCGGAAGATCTGGCTGTAGAACGTCGCCACGCCTTCAACGTCGCTGGCGGGGATGCCGAGGATCTCGCCGATGGCGTAGAGGGCGCCGTCGGGCACCCAGCCACGTTCCTTCTGGACGATCTTCAAGGCTTCGATCGACGCCGCGCGCGGGTCTTCGTAGTGATGCAGCTCGTGCTCGATGGCCGAGCGCTCGGTTTCACTCAAGGTGAAACGGTCTGTCTGGATAAGCGTGCTGTTCATGCTTAGCGGTCCACGTCGGCCATAACGAAATCGATACTACCCAGGTACGCAATCAAGTCCGCGACCATCTCGCCTTTGATCACCGAAGGGATCTGCTGCAAGTGGGCAAAACTTGGGGTACGAATCCGGGTGCGGTAGCTCATGGTGCCGCCATCGCTCGTCAGATAATAACTGTTGATACCCTTGGTCGCTTCGATCATCTGGAAGGATTCGTTGGCCGGCATCACCGGGCCCCACGAAACCTGCAGGAAGTGCGTGATCAGGGTTTCGATGTGCTGCAGCGTGCGCTCTTTGGGCGGCGGCGTGGTCAGCGGGTGATCCGCCTTGTACGGGCCGGCCGGCATGTTGCGCATGCACTGCTCGATGATCTTCAGGCTCTGGCGCATTTCTTCGACGCGCACGATGCAACGGTCGTAGGCATCGCCATTGGCCGCCAGCGGTACTTCGAACTCGAAGTTCTCGTAGCCGGAGTACGGGCGTGCTTTACGCAGGTCGAAGTCGCAACCGGTGGAACGCAGGCCGGCACCGGTGACGCCCCATTCCAGGGCCTCTTTGGTGTTGTACTGCGCGACGCCGATGGTGCGGCCCTTGAGGATGCTGTTGTCCAGCGCGGCTTTCTGGTACTCGTCCAGGCGCTTGGGCATCCAGTCGATGAATTCCTTGACCAGGCGTTCCCAGCCGTTCGGCAGGTCGTGGGCCACTCCGCCGATGCGGTACCAGGCCGGGTGCAGACGGAAACCGGTGATGGCTTCGATGACCTTGTAGGCACGCTGACGGTCGGTGAAGGTGAAGAACACCGGCGTCATGGCGCCGACGTCCTGGATATAGGTACCCAGGAACAGCAGGTGGCTGGTGATGCGGAAGAACTCGGCCATCATGATGCGGATGGTGTCGACGCGGTCCGGTACCTTGATACCGGCCAGCTTCTCGACCGAGAGCACGTACGGCAGGTTGTTCATCACGCCGCCGAGGTAGTCGATACGGTCGGTGTACGGGATGAAGCTGTGCCAGGACTGACGCTCGGCCATCTTCTCGGCGCCACGGTGGTGGTAGCCGATGTCCGGGACGCAGTCGACGATTTCTTCGCCGTCCAGTTGCAGGATGATACGGAAGGCACCGTGGGCCGAAGGGTGGTTCGGGCCCAGGTTGAGGAACATGTAGTCCTCGTTGGTGCCGGAGCGCTTCATGCCCCAGTCTTCGGGGCGGAAGCGCGCCGCCTCTTCTTCAAGCTGTTGCTTGGCGAGGTTGAGGCTGTACGGGTCGAATTCGGTGGCGCGGGCAGGGAAGTCCTTGCGCAGCGGGTGACCTTCCCAGGTCGGCGGCATCATGATGCGCGTCAGGTGCGGGTGGCCAGGGAAGTCGATGCCGAACATGTCCCAGACTTCACGCTCGTACCAGCTGGCGTTCGGCCAGATACCGGTCACGGTCGGGATGCTCAGGTCGCTCTCGCTCAGGGCGACCTTGATCATCACGTCGCTGTTACGTTCCAGCGACATCAGGTGGTAGAACACGGTGAAATCGGCGCCGCTCGGCAGGCCCTGGCGCTTGGTGCGCAGACGCTCGTCCACACCATGCAGGTCATAGAGCATGACGTACGGCTTGGGCAGGTTGCGCAGGAAGGTCAGGACTTCGACGAGCCTGGCACGCGCCACCCACAGCACCGGCATACCGGTGCGTGTGGCCTGGGCGGTGAAGGCGTCAGGGCCGAAACGGTTATTGAGTTCGACAACCACATCCTGGTCGTCTGCCTTATAAGGCGGGATGTACAGAGCACTGCCTGTAGTCATGGTTTTTTATCGCTTTCGGTCAACGTAAAGAATGAAGCCAGGTTTTCGTTCTATAAAAGAAGCGGGCTGGATCAGACTTCGTCGGGGCTGCGCAGGTTGGTGACTGCGATTCGCTGTTCGCGGCGCTGTTCCTTTTGAGACGGCATCTCGGCGCGATAAACGCCTTGATCACCGACCACCCAGGACAGTGGGCGACGCTCCTTGCCAATCGATTCCTGCAACAGCATCAAGCCTTGCAGGAACGCTTCGGGACGGGGCGGGCAGCCAGGCACGTAGACGTCCACGGGCAGGAACTTGTCCACCCCTTGAACGACGGAGTAGATGTCGTACATGCCACCGGAGTTGGCGCACGAACCCATGGAGATAACCCACTTTGGTTCGAGCATTTGCTCATAGAGGCGCTGGATGATCGGCGCCATCTTGATGAAGCAGGTACCGGCGATAACCATGAAATCCGCCTGGCGCGGCGAGGCCCGGATCACTTCGGCGCCAAAGCGCGCGATGTCGTGGGGCGCCGTGAAGGCGGTGGTCATTTCCACGTAGCAGCACGAAAGACCGAAGTTGTACGGCCACAGGGAGTTTTTACGCCCCCAGTTGACCGCGCCACTCAGCACGTCTTCCAGCTTGCCCATGTAGATGTTTTTGTGGACTTGGTCTTCTAACGGGTCGGAGACGGTTTCCCGTTCGCCGATGGGGTACTGCTCGTTAGGAGCATCCGGGTCGATCCTGGTGAGATTGTATTGCATTGCCAAAGCCTCATTGTTTCAGCTTCGCTTGCCGCTTGCGACGAGCTTCCGGAGCCCAGTCAAGGGCGCCCACTCGGAACAGGTAGACAAGACCTGCCAACAGAATTGCTATGAAAACGAGAGCTTCGACGAATCCGGTCCAGCCGCTTTCGCGGACGGACACAGACCATGCAAAGAGAAAGAGGGCTTCGATATCGAAGATCACGAAGAGCATCGCGACCAGATAGAATTTGGCGGAGAGCCGCAAGCGGGCGCCACCTGTAGGTAGCATGCCGGATTCGAACGGTTCGTTTTTGCTGCGGCCCCAGGCTTTTGACCCGAGGAGGCTGGAGACGCCAAGCATGAAGGCGCAGAGGCCTACAACACCGAGAAGGAAAATGGCAAAGCCCCAGTTGTGGGCCATGAGTCCTGTCGCGTCGGTCATGCTGGAAATCCTTAACAGAGAGCAAAGGTCTCTGAGCTCGAAAAAGTAACGATGCAGTGACGATATGTCGCACTGCAATCAATCGCGGTGATTTTATGGCTAAACACCGGGCAAGTAAAATTCCCAGGGCGAAATTATTCGGTGGAATAAGCACATAGTGCACCTTCTTGGGGCTGTAGCCCTTGTGGCGTGGGCATTAGCGGGCTTTTCATCAATTATGTTTTGTTTAAGCGGTAACGAAGTTTTCAGGCGCTAAATGATAATGAATATTGTTTGCGCGGGGTGTAAGCGAGTGTTTCTCATGTGGCGCGGGAAGTTACCGTTACTTGCTTGAGTGTCGCTTAGTTGTCGCAACGGTTCTTTTAACCGATCGGATGTGCGCGGATACCGCTCTGGATCAATGTTTTTAGCAAAAAACTATGGATAGGGCGCGGTCAATGTAGGAGCTGGCTTGCCTGCGGTGGCGGCGGATCAGCTGAAACACCTGCCTCTGACCCACCGCCATCGCAGGCAAGCCAGCTCCCACCCTTGATTTTCGGTGATTCCTAGGCAAAAAAACGCCCCGAACCAGTCGGGGCGTGATTGTTGCGCGGCACTGCGGTTAGGTCTTCCGTGGGGCCGCAGTGGCCGTGTACGCGGTACTTAGTGGAACTGCTCTTCTTCGGTCGAACCGGTCAGCGCGGTCACGGACGAGGTGCCGCCCTGGATCACGGTGGTCATGTCGTCGAAGTAGCCGGTGCCCACTTCCTGCTGGTGCGCCACGAAGGTGTAGCCTTTGGCGGCGTCTGCGAATTCCTGCTCCTGCAGCTTCACGTAGGCGGTCATGTCGTTGCGGGCGTAGTCGTGCGCCAGGTTGAACATGCTGTGCCACATGTTGTGGATACCGGCCAGGGTGATGAACTGGTGCTTGTAGCCCATGGCCGACAGCTCACGCTGGAACTTGGCGATGGTCGCGTCGTCCAGGTTCTTCTTCCAGTTGAAGGAAGGCGAGCAGTTGTAGGACAGCAGTTGGTCCGGGTATTCCTTCTTGATCGCTTCGGCAAAGCGGCGTGCTTCGTCCAGGTCTGGCTTGGCGGTTTCGCACCAGATCAGATCGGCGTACGGCGCGTAGGCCAGGCCACGGGCGATTGCCTGGTCGAGGCCGGCGCGCACTTTATAGAAGCCTTCCTGGGTGCGCTCGCCGGTAACGAATGGTTGGTCGTACGGGTCGCAGTCCGAGGTCAGCAAGTCTGCCGCGTTGGCGTCGGTACGGGCCAGGATGATGGTCGGTGTACCGGCAACGTCAGCGGCCAGGCGAGCGGCGGTCAGCTTCTGTACAGCTTCCTGTGTCGGTACCAGTACCTTGCCACCCATGTGGCCGCATTTTTTCACCGAAGCCAGCTGGTCTTCGAAGTGCACGCCGGCAGCGCCTGCCTCGATCATGCTCTTCATCAGCTCGTAGGCGTTGAGTACGCCACCGAAACCGGCTTCGGCGTCTGCCACGATTGGCGCGAAGTAGTCGATGTAGCCTTCATCGCCTGGGTTCTTGCCGGCTTTCCACTGGATCTGGTCGGCACGACGGAACGAGTTGTTGATGCGCTTGACCACGGTTGGCACCGAGTCCACCGGGTACAGCGATTGGTCGGGGTACATGGATTCAGCGGAGTTGTTGTCCGCTGCCACTTGCCAACCGGACAGGTAGATCGCCTGGATACCGGCTTTTACCTGCTGGACTGCCTGGCCGCCAGTGAGGGCGCCCATGCAGTTGACGAAATCTTTGTCGGGACGGAAAGAAGGCTTGGCACCCTGAGTGACCAGGTTCCACAGCTTCTCGGCGCCGAGTTTTGCAAAGGTGTGCTCAGGTTGGACCGAGCCACGCAGGCGGACGACGTCAGCAGCGGAATAAGCGCGGGTCACGCCTTTCCAGCGTGGGTTTTCAGCCCAGTCTTTTTCAAGGGCTGCAATTTGCTGTTCGCGTGTCAGTGCCATGGGGAAAAACCTCGTCGCGTCTTGTTTGAAGTATCCGTTTGCCAGCCCGGCATTCGTTGCCTGGGTAGGATTGCTCGCTGACCAGAAGCTTTGGTGTTCAAGTCAAATCTGACGGAGGTAGGCGACGGGATGAACGATGGGGCTCAAGGGGGAGTTGAGCAGGTAAGGGCAAACTGCGAACGGTCTTCGGGCGTCGTGGGCCTTTGTACGATCCATCAGTGTGTAGCCGGGTTACCTGGTTAGCTTCCGTCCCTCGGGACAACTTCGTTCCAGTCGCAACCAACGTCAAACACACCTTGTGGGCGGTACAGACACGAATCGGCTCAGGTGGGTAGCTTAGAGCGGCGATCCGAAGGCCCTTGCCAGGGCCCCTGATTAGCGGGAGCGAGGCCATCATGCCCATGCTTTTTTGGCTCGTCAAATGTTTTGTAGTGCTTTTTTTATGGCACTACATCTTTAGTCTAATGCGACTTGCCAGTCAGTTTTCGGTGCTTCAGTTCAGGGTGTCGACCTTGACCCGTAAAGTCAGGTCATCGCGGCCCTGAGTAGAGTAGCTGCGGGTTGTAGAGGATTTGTCCGCCTGGGTTTCACGATTGATGCCGGCCAGGGGAATCCATTCGCCCAGGCGGCCGCTGACAGTTGTGTCGGTGCTTTGCACGTTCACTACATCGGGACGTTCCTGGCTCATGCGGTCACGGTTGGTACTGATGGCCAGGTGTACGGTCTCGCCGGTGACGCTGGCGGTCACGTAAAAGCCCTGGGTGACGTTGCGATACTGGGTCTGGTTTTGCAGACGGCCGTAGCTGTCCTGTTGCGTGGTGGTCAGCGGTACGCTCTGGCCGACCTGGATCAGCGCAGGCACGCCTTCGCTGGCCTGGATCTGCTGCACGCCACCGTCGCGGCTGGCAGTGCCGTAGCTGATGATGCGGGTCTGGCTGTCACCACTGTTCTGTTGGTTGTTCTCGTTGGTATCGACGGTGATCAGCAGACGTTTGGCCGGTGTATCCAATTGGCCGAGCAGTGCGCGCAAGCCCTCGATCCTGGCGGGCTCAGCGTTAACGATAAGCTGGTTGCCGTAGGCGCTGACGGTGCCGTCCTTGCCAATGAAGTTCTGCGCCACGGGCAGCAGGTCGGCGCTGGTGCGGTTGTTCAGGTTGACGACTTCAGTGGCGGCCATGGCGCAAGCGCTGACGGTCATCACGAGGGCGGTGAGCAGGGTGCGTAGGGACATGTCCGTTATCTCTGCGAGTCATTTGCTTGATAGTGCCAGTTTGTCGGCCTGGCAGGGCGCAAGTTGAATCGTAGACGGCAAAATGCCCTGGCAGGCAGGGCATTTGTGGTGTTGCTGAAATCGCTATCGCAGGCAAGCCAGCTCCCACACTTGACCGAGTACAACCTTTGGAATGCGGTCAGTGTGGGAGCTGGCTTGCCTGCGATGCAGGCGACGCGGACTCGGGTCAGTCCCCGCGCACCATATCCACATGCGGAATCCCGACCTCAAGAAACTCATCGCTGACGATCTTGAAGCCCAGCCGCTCATAGAACGGCGCCGCATACACCTGCGCACTCAGGAATTGCCGGGTCTGGCCGCGTTTCACCGCCTCGCCGATCACCGCTTCCATCAGCTTGTCGCCGACTTTCAGCCCACGCCAGTCCTTGAGCACTGATACCCGACCGATCTCGCCGCTGGGCAGCAATCGAGCGGTGCCAATCGGGAAATCACCTTCGTATGCAAGAAAATGCATGGCGCCGGCATCGTCCGCGTCCCACTCCAATTCAGGCGGGACCGATTGTTCAGCGATGAATACCGCTTCACGAATGCGCCGAATCTCGTCGATATCCTTTCGCCAGTCCGCGACACTTACGTGAATTCTATTCATCCGCGAACCCCAGGCTGCCTTGCTTGACCAGTTCGCACAGCAGGTCGCGACCGTCTTCGTCGGCCAGCCACTCGCCCAGGTTTTCGCTGTGCAGTGCATCGGCCGAGCACACCAGCTTCAACAGTTCACGCAGTTTGCCCGGCAGGTAACGGCTCTGGCCGCTGGCGAACAGCAGTACGTCGTCGTCCACTTCGGACCAGGCCAGGCGTGCGCTCGGGTTGCGTACCAGGATCGCGCCGTCTTGCAGGCTGTTGATGAAGTCTTCTTCGCCCAACTCTTCGCCGGCCACCAGTTCCGGGTAGCGTGGCTCGGTCATGAACTGGCCGAACCAGGTCAGCAGCATGCGCTCATCGCTCATGTGCTCGGCGAGCAAGCCCTTGAGGCGGTCCAGTGCGTCGCCCTGGATCTGGTGCGGGTCGCTGACCGGCTGGGCGTCTGCGTCGGTGTAGCGCTCTTCGTCGGTCAGGTACTGGCTGAGGAAGTCGGTGAAGTGGGTCAGCACTTCAGCGGCGCTCGGTGCACGGAAACCCACGGAATAGGTCATGCAGTCGTCTTCAGCAATACCGAAATGGGCCAGGCGCGGCGGCAGGTAGAGCATGTCGCCCGGTTCCAGCACCCATTCGGCGCTTTCTTCGAATTCTGCGAGGATGCGCAGGTCGGCGTGTTGCAGCAACGGGCTTTCGGAATTGCACATCTGGCCGATCTTCCAGTTGCGCTTGCCCTGGGCTTGCAGCAGGAACACATCGTAGTTATCGAAATGCGGACCGACGCTGCCACCCGGCGCGGCGAAGCTGATCATCACATCATCGATACGCCAGCTCGGCAGGAAGCGGAAGTGCTCCAGCAGCTCAGCCACTTCCGGCACGAACTGGTCGACCGCCTGCACCAGCAGGGTCCACTCGCGCTCGGGCAGGGTGCTGAAAGCGTCTTCGGCGAACGGGCCGCGACGCAGTTCCCACGGGCGCTCGCCGTGTTCGATCACCAGGCGCGACTCGACTTCTTCTTCCAGGGCCAGGCCTGCCAGTTCGTCGGCGTCGATCGGGCTTTCGAAGTCAGGGATGGCCTGGCGGATCAGCAGCGGTTTTTTCTGCCAGTAGTCGCGCAGGAATTCCCGTGCCGTGATGCCGCCCAGAAGTTGAAGAGGGATATCAGGATTCATGTGTAACCTATTGAAAAAAAGCACTTTTAAGACAGGAATAAAAACGCCCGGCGCGGCCGGGCGTCTCAAAGAAGCTTGCTTGGATCAGATGCGCTTGGCTTGCTCTACAGCGTTGCCGATGTAGTTGGCCGGGGTGAGCAGCTTCAGCTCGGCCTTGGCCGCGGCTGGCATGTCCAGGCCGTCGATGAAAGTTTGCAGTGCTTCGGGGCTGATGCCCTTGCCGCGCGTCAATTCTTTCAGCTTCTCGTAGGGGTTTTCGATGTTGTAGCGGCGCATTACGGTCTGGATCGGCTCGGCCAATACTTCCCAGCACGCGTCCAGGTCAGCGGCAATTTTCTGCTCGTTGAGCTCCAGCTTGCTGATGCCTTTGAGGCTGGCTTCGTATGCGATCACGCTGTGGGCAAAGCCGACACCGAGGTTGCGCAGTACGGTGGAGTCGGTCAGGTCGCGCTGCCAGCGGGAGATCGGCAACTTGCTGGCCAGGTGCTGGAACAGGGCGTTGGCGATACCCAGGTTGCCTTCGGAGTTTTCGAAGTCGATCGGGTTGACCTTGTGCGGCATGGTCGACGAACCGATTTCGCCTGCAATAGTGCGCTGCTTGAAGTAGCCCAGGGAGATGTAGCCCCAGATATCGCGATCGAAATCGATCAGGATGGTGTTGAAGCGTGCAATCGCGTCGAACAGCTCGGCGATGTAGTCGTGGGGCTCGATCTGCGTGGTGTAGGGGTTGAAGCCCAGGCCCAATTCGTCTTCGATGAAGGCGCGGGCGTTGGCTTCCCAGTCGATCTCAGGGTAGGCCGACAGGTGGGCGTTGTAGTTGCCTACGGCGCCGTTGATCTTGCCCAGCAATGGCACGGCGGCGACTTGGGCGATCTGGCGCTCCAGGCGGTACACCACGTTGGCCAATTCTTTGCCCAGGGTGGTCGGCGAGGCCGGCTGGCCGTGGGTGCGCGACAGCATCGGCACGGCAGCGAAACGGATCGCCAGCTCGCGGATGGCTTCGGCGGTCTGGCGCATCAGCGGCAGCATCACGTCATCACGGCCTTCGCGCAGCATCAGGGCGTGGGACAGGTTGTTGATGTCCTCGCTGGTGCAGGCAAAGTGGATGAACTCGCTGACCTGGGCCAGTTCCGGCAGTTGGGCCGCTTGCTCTTTGAGCAGGTATTCGATGGCTTTGACGTCGTGGTTGGTGGTGCGCTCGATCTCTTTGACACGCTCGGCGTGCTCCAGGGAGAAGTTTTCCGCCAGGGTGTTCAATACAGCGTTGGCTTCGGCGGAAAACGCCGGCACTTCGCTGATGGCGGGGTGAGCGGCCAGGCGCTGGAGCCAGCGCACTTCAACCAGGACACGGGCACGGATCAGGCCGTACTCGCTGAAAATAGGGCGCAGGGCCTGGGTTTTGCCGGCGTAGCGGCCGTCAACAGGGGAAACCGCAGTGAGCGAAGAGAGCTGCATGGGGTGTTCTCGGACAGTCGGGCAACGAAATGGGGCGCGTATCATACATGAAAAAATCCGCCGGTCCGTCGCCAACTGACCGGCGTATTACGCGTAATGGCTTGAAAACAGCCTGCTGGTGCGACTTATTCGTTGCGCATCAACGGGTAAAGCTCTTTGAGCAATTTGCGTCGGCTGATCACCAACTGCCAGCGATGACCGCCCAGTTGGCGCCACAAGCGTGCCGAACGAATACCGGCCAGGAGCAGGGCGCGGATTTTCGACGCGTTGTTGGGTTGCTGCAGGTTGCGCATGTCGCCGTGCACCTGGATGCGCTGGCGCAGGGTGCTCAAGGTGTCCTGGTACAGCGCACCTACGGCTGCGATCACGTTTTCGTGGGCCGGGCCGAAGTGTTCTACCTGGGACTGGATCTGCGGCAGGCGCTTGCCGATGGTGTCCAGCAGGTCGTCACGCTTGGCTAGTTGGCGCTCAAGGCCGAGCATCGACAGGGCATAGCGCAACGGTTCGCGCTGCAGAGTGCTGGGGTCGCGCTCCAGGGCGCCGATCAGGGCGCGATAGCCTTCACGCAGGGCCAGGTCGTCACCGCCGTAAACCTCAAGGGTGTCCTTGGGATCGCGGATCAGCAGGCTGCCGAGCATGCAGGTCAGGCCGGCCTCAGTGACCTGGCCGGTCTTGGCGATCTTGTCCACCAGTACCGCAGCGAGAAAGACACCGCCAAGGGCCGTCAATTGCTCCTTGGTCGGGCTCATGCCGGGTTGCTCCAGGCTTGCGCGACTTCAATCACGCCGCCGCCCAGGCAGATTTCGCCGTCATAGAACACCACGGACTGGCCAGGGGTGACCGCGCGCTGCGGGTCATCGAAGGTGGCACGGTAGCCGGTGGCGGTCTTTTCCAGGGTGCAGGGCTGGTCGCTCTGGCGATAACGCACTTTGGCGGTCAGGCGGCGCGGGGTGCTCAAGTCGATAGGGTTGACCCAATAGATCTCGGAAGCGAGCAGGGCGCCGGAGAACAGCAGCGGGTGCTCGTTGCCTTGGCCGACCACCAGCACGTTGTTTTCCAGGTCTTTGACCAGCACGTACCACGGCTCTTCACCGGCGTCCTTCAAACCGCCAATACCCAGGCCCTGGCGCTGGCCGATGGTGTGGTACATCAGGCCGTGGTGGCGGCCGATCACTTCACCCTCGGTGGTCTTGATCTCGCCCGGTTGCGCCGGCAGGTATTGCTTGAGGAAATCACTGAAGCGCCGCTCGCCGATAAAGCAGATACCGGTGGAATCTTTCTTCTTGGCGGTGGCCAGGCCGTGTTTCTCGGCAATTTTGCGCACTTCGGGCTTTTCCAGCTCGCCGACCGGAAACAGGGTCTTGGCGATCTGCTCACCACCGACGGCGTGCAGGAAGTAGCTCTGGTCCTTGTTCGGGTCCAGGCCCTTGAGCAATTCGGTGCGGCCATCGATATCGCGACGGCGCACGTAGTGGCCGGTAGCTATCAGGTCGGCGCCGAGCATCATGGCGTAGTCGAGGAAGGCCTTGAACTTGATTTCGCGGTTACACAGGATGTCCGGGTTCGGCGTGCGGCCGGCCTTGTATTCGGCCAGGAAGTGCTCGAACACGTTGTCCCAGTACTCGGCGGCGAAGTTGGCGGTGTGCAGCTTGATGCCGATCTTGTCGCATACGGCCTGGGCGTCGGCGAGGTCGTCCATGGCGGTGCAGTATTCGGTTCCATCGTCTTCTTCCCAGTTCTTCATGAACAGGCCTTCCACCTCATAACCCTGCTCCATGAGCAGAACGGCGGAAACGGAAGAGTCCACGCCGCCGGACATGCCGACGATGACGCGCTTCTTTTGTGTGTCAGAAGGGGCTGAATCACGCATAGGGTTTCAACGGGTGTCTTGAAAAAGGACGCGATTCTAGCAGGCCTGGGCCCGCAAGGCTAAAGAGAAGGGCGGATCAATTCGAGACTGTGGCATTGGCCGGCCAGATAATCATCGATGCAGCGGATAATCAGCTCGCTGCGCCAGTCGTCGCGCACGGCCATCAGTTCGTCACGGGTCAGCCAGCGGGCGCGCAGGATGCCTTCGTCGAGTTGATAGTCCGGGCGGTGTCTCAGGGCCTTGGCGATAAAGCAGACCCGTTGATAGGTGACGCCATTGCTGGGTGCGGTGTACAGGTAGATGCCGACGATGCCGGTAGCTTCCACGTCCCAGCCGGTTTCTTCCAGCGTTTCGCGCACGGCAGCTTCGGTCAGGGTTTCGTTCGGGTCCAGATGGCCGGCGGGCTGGTTGAGCACGGCGCGGCCGCCCTTGAGTTCTTCGACCATCAGGAAGCGGCCGTTGTCTTCGACGATGGTGGCGACGGTGATGTGGGGGAGCCAGGTCATTGCGAACCTCGGTATCTGGAAGGTGGCATGCTCAATGTGGGAGCTGGCTTGCCTGCGATGGCGGTGGGTCAGCTACGCCTGTATGAACTGACAGACTGCAATCGCAGGCAAGCCAGCTCCCACATTGGATTGGGTTTCTTCAATGAAGTCCCTACAAGCAGAAACCCCGGCACTGGGCCGGGGCTTCTTCGCATCCTTACAACCTTACTTCAACTTGGCAATCGCCGCATTGAGGGTGTTGCTCGGGCGCATCGCTTTGCTGGTCAGCTCTGGGTTCGGCGCGTAGTAGCCGCCGATGTCCACTGGCTTGCCCTGTACGGCGTTGAGTTCGGCAACGATGGTTGCTTCGTTCTCGGCCAGGGTTTTGGCCAGTTCGCCAAATTGCGCTTGCAGTGCAGTGTCGTCGGTCTGGGCGGCCAGGGCTTGTGCCCAGTACAGCGCCAGGTAGAAGTGGCTGCCGCGGTTGTCGATGTTGCCGACCTTGCGCGATGGCGACTTGTTATTGTCCAGGAACTGGCCGGTGGCCTGGTCCAGGGTCTTGGACAGTACCAGCGCTTTCGGGTTGTTGTACGTCACACCCAAATGCTCGAGGGACGCGGCCAGGGCCAGGAACTCGCCCAGGGAATCCCAGCGCAGGAAGTTTTCTTCCAGCAGTTGCTGCACGTGCTTTGGAGCCGAACCGCCAGCACCGGTTTCGAACAGGCCACCGCCATTCATCAGCGGCACGATCGACAGCATCTTGGCGCTGGTGCCCAGTTCCATGATCGGGAACAGGTCGGTCAGGTAGTCGCGCAGTACGTTGCCGGTCACCGAGATGGTGTCCAGGCCCTTGCGGGTGCGCTCCAGGGTGAACTTCATCGCATCGACCGGGGCCATGATGCGGATGTCCAGGCCTTCGGTGTTGTGATCTTTCAGGTAGGTCTGAACTTTCTCGACCACCACGCCATCGTGCGCGCGCTTAGGGTCCAGCCAGAAAATGGCCGGGGTGTTGCTGGCGCGGGCACGGTTGACGGCGAGCTTGACCCAGTCCTGGATCGGCGCGTCTTTGGTCTGGCACATGCGGAAGATGTCGCCAGCTTCGACGTTCTGTTCCATCAGCAGGTTGCCCTGGCTGTCGGTGACGCGGACAACGCCGTCAGCCTTGATCTGGAAGGTCTTGTCGTGGGAGCCGTACTCTTCGGCTTTCTTCGCCATCAGGCCAACGTTTGGCACGCTGCCCATGGTGGTGGGGTCGAAGGCGCCATTGGCCTTGCAGTCTTCGATGACCGCCTGGTAGATGGTGGCGTAGCAGCGATCCGGGATCACAGCCTTGGTGTCGTGCAACTGGCCGTCGGTGCCCCACATCTTGCCGGAGTCACGGATCATCGCTGGCATCGAGGCGTCGACGATGACGTCGCTCGGCACGTGCAGGTTGGTGATGCCTTTGTCGGAGTTGACCATCGCCAGGGCAGGGCGAACGGCGTAGACCGCCTGGATATCGGCTTCGATCTGCGCCTGCTGGTCGGCCGGCAGGGCCTTGATGCGGGCGTACAGGTCGCCGATGCCGTTGTTCAGGTTGAAGCCGATCTGTTCCAGCACGGTCGCGTGCTTGGCCAGGGCGTCTTTATAGAACTCGGCAACGATCTGGCCGAACATGATCGGGTCGGAGACCTTCATCATGGTGGCTTTCAAGTGAACCGACAGCAGCACGCCTTGCTTCTTGGCGTCTTCGATTTCAGCGGCGATGAAGCTGCGCAGGGCTTTCTTGCTCAGCACGGCGGTGTCGATGATTTCGCCGGCCTGAACGCTGGTCTTTTCCTTCAGGACGGTGGTGGTGCCGTCCTTCGCAACCAGCGCAATTTTGACCGCGTCAGCGGTTTCGATCTGCACGGCTTTTTCGCTGCCGTAGAAGTCGCCGTTGTTCATGTGGGCAATGTGCGACTTGGAGTCGGCAGCCCAGGCGCCCATCTTGTGCGGGTGCTTGCGTGCGTAGTTCTTGACCGACAGCGGTGCGCGACGGTCGGAGTTGCCTTCGCGCAGTACCGGGTTCACGGCGCTGCCCTTGACCTTGTCGTAACGTGCACGGGTTTCTTTTTCCGCGTCGGTGGTTACGGTTTCAGGGTAGTCCGGCAGGGCGTAGCCCTGGGCCTGCAGTTCCTTGATCGCGGCTTGCAGCTGCGGGGTCGAGGCGCTGATGTTGGGAAGCTTGATGATGTTGGCTTCAGGCGTAACGGCCAGGTCGCCCAGTTCGGCGAGGTGGTCCGGGATGGCCTTGGTGCCCAGTTGCTCGGGGAAGCTTGCGAGGATGCGCCCGGCGAGGGAAATGTCGCGGGTTTCCACGGCAATATCAGCGGAAGCGGTGAAGGCCTCTACGATAGGCAGCAGTGAATAGGTGGCGAGGGCTGGGGCTTCGTCGGTGAAGGTGTAGATGATCTTCGAGCGGGTGGGCATATTCGGATTAACTCTCTTCTTTGCTGAAAGCGTGCGCAGAAACTCGAGATGCGCCGGGTAGAGCGCGTTCGTTCAAAGTCATCCATGAGCGAAATGTCGAGGTTTCTTCGCGGTGATGTTGGTTTGCATCAGTCGAGCGTCAAGCGGGTGGGCTATGGTAATAGTCCGGCTTTCTGGCGAAAGGCTACGTTCTAGAGCGGTCCGCCGTCGTGACTCTTTGGTCAGCGGCGGCATTATACATAGGTCGCTATGCTTACGCTGAGCCTTCATACAAAAGGGGGCTCGTCCATTGGTCTAAAGGTCGCAGGTGCGTGGGGTAGTGGGATGTGCTCAAGATTGGCGCTTTTCCCTTTGCTTTCAGGCTTGTAGGCCACCAAATATGCTGTTTTCGATGCAAATGAGCATGGCGTGAGGTTTCAGTCGCCATTTATCTGGAGTAGGCTCGAACGCAGCCAGATGTTCAATCCATAGATGGAGTTCAGCATGGGATACAAGAAGATTCAGGTTCCGGCAGTCGGCGACAAAATCACCGTCAATGCAGACCATTCTCTCAATGTTCCTGACCAACCGATCATCCCCTACATCGAAGGTGACGGTATTGGCGTCGACATCAGCCCGGTGATGATCAAGGTGGTCGACGCCGCTGTTGAAAAGGCTTACGGCGGCAAGCGCAAAATCTCCTGGATGGAGGTGTACGCTGGCGAAAAAGCCACTCAAGTCTACGACCAGGACACCTGGCTGCCCCAGGAAACCCTGGACGCGGTCAAGGATTACGTGGTGTCCATCAAGGGCCCGCTGACAACGCCGGTGGGTGGCGGTATCCGCTCGCTGAACGTAGCGCTTCGCCAGCAACTTGACCTGTACGTGTGCCTGCGCCCGGTGCGCTGGTTCGAAGGCGTGCCCAGCCCGGTGAAAAAGCCTGGCGACGTGGACATGACTATTTTCCGTGAGAACTCCGAGGATATTTACGCGGGCATCGAGTGGAAGGCCGGTTCGCCGGAAGCGATCAAAGTGATCAAGTTCCTCAAGGAAGAAATGGGTGTTACCAAGATCCGTTTCGACCAGGATTGCGGAATTGGCGTCAAGCCGGTCTCCAAAGAGGGTACCAAGCGCCTGGCGCGCAAGGCCTTGCAGTATGTGGTGGATAACGACCGCGACTCGCTGACCATCGTGCACAAAGGCAACATCATGAAATTCACCGAAGGGGCCTTCAAGGAATGGGCCTACGAAGTGGCGGCTGAAGAGTTCGGTGCGACCTTGCTCGATGGCGGGCCGTGGATGCAGTTCAAGAACCCCAAGACCGGCAAGAATGTAGTGGTCAAAGATGCTATTGCCGACGCCATGCTCCAGCAGATCCTGCTGCGTCCGGCTGAATATGACGTGATCGCGACCCTCAACCTCAATGGTGATTACCTGTCCGACGCCCTGGCGGCGGAAGTGGGCGGCATTGGTATTGCGCCGGGGGCCAACCTGTCGGACACCGTGGCAATGTTTGAAGCCACCCACGGTACTGCGCCTAAATATGCGGGCAAGGATCAGGTCAACCCTGGTTCATTGATCCTGTCGGCGGAAATGATGCTGCGGCATATGGGCTGGGTCGAGGCGGCGGATCTGATCATCAAGGGCACCAACGGCGCGATTTCGGCCAAGACCGTGACCTATGACTTCGAGCGTCTGATGGATGGCGCTACGTTGGTGTCGTCGTCGGGGTTTGGTGATGCGTTGATCAAGCATATGTAAACAGGCAGAGAAAACCGGCCGCCCTGATGAGTCGGGGCGGCCGGTTTGCTTTGAGTGCTTGATTTCAGTGGCTGGTCAGGCCCGCTGCTTCTCTGATTTTTCTACCTTTGTTTCTTTCACGCCTGCAGTGGCAGGCGCATCAACAATATTTACGGCATGCATGCCTTTTGGCCCTTGAATGATTTCAAAGTTGACACGCTGACCCGCTTTCAGCGTTTTGTAACCTTCCATCTGGATCGCTGAGAAATGCGCAAAAAGGTCCTCGGTCTTGCCGTCTTCAATGACGAAGCCGTAACCCTTGACATTGTTGAACCACTTGACCTTACCACTAGCCATTCCCTTATCCCTCTGCACCAGACTCCATCACTGGAGTATCATCCTGTCTATCCGTCCTAACCCGAATAAATAAGGTTGACTGCGCGGACCTTTTTTACCCACTGTGGGCTCTATTCGTTGTAACACCGTTTCGCCGATAGTCAAGGTGACCAAAGGGTCAGAGTTGAAATTCTGACAGGCCGCCCCCACCACTGTAATTGAACCACTGACGAACCTTTCTTTCCCATGCATGCAAACAGCCAGATTCGACTAACATTCAATCAGGATCGCCCGGATCAGGAACATGACGACGACGGTTCTGCAGGCATTGCTGTTCAGGAGGCCAAGCCTGCTTTACAGGCGCCGCCGATGTACAAGGTGGTTTTGTTTAATGATGACTACACACCGATGGATTTCGTCGTCGAAGTGCTCGAGGTGTTTTTCAACCTGAACCGCGAGTTGGCGACCAAGGTAATGCTGGCCGTTCACACAGAAGGACGGGCAGTATGTGGAGTGTTTACCCGCGACATCGCCGAGACAAAGGCCATGCAGGTCAACCAGTACGCCAGGGAAAGCCAGCATCCGCTACTCTGTGAAATCGAGAAGGACGGTTAACGCCGACCACTTGGGTATGAGGTGAAGCTATGTTAAACCGCGAGCTCGAAGTCACCCTCAATCTTGCCTTCAAAGAGGCTCGTTCGAAGCGTCATGAATTCATGACCGTCGAACACCTTTTGCTGGCACTTTTGGATAACGAAGCTGCCGCCACCGTTCTACGTGCGTGCGGCGCCAACCTCGACAAGCTCAAGCATGACCTGCAGGAGTTTATCGACTCCACCACGCCACTGATCCCCGTGCATGACGAGGACCGCGAAACCCAGCCAACCCTGGGGTTCCAGCGGGTATTGCAGCGTGCTGTGTTCCACGTACAGAGCTCCGGTAAGCGTGAAGTCACGGGCGCGAATGTGCTGGTGGCAATTTTCAGCGAACAGGAAAGCCAGGCCGTGTTCCTGCTCAAGCAGCAGAGCGTTGCCCGTATTGATGTAGTCAATTACATCGCCCACGGTATCTCCAAGGTGCCTGGGCACGGCGATCATTCCGAGGGCGAGCAGGATATGCAGGACGAGGAGGGCGGTGAATCTTCTTCTTCCAGCAACCCGCTGGATGCCTATGCCAGCAACCTCAATGAAATGGCGCGCCAAGGGCGGATCGATCCGCTGGTGGGGCGTGAGCACGAGGTAGAGCGTGTAGCGCAGATACTTGCGCGTCGTCGCAAGAACAACCCGTTGCTGGTGGGTGAGGCGGGCGTGGGTAAAACCGCAATTGCCGAAGGCCTGGCCAAGCGCATTGTCGATAACCAGGTGCCAGACCTGCTGGCCAGCAGTGTCGTCTATTCCCTTGACCTGGGCGCGTTGCTCGCCGGGACCAAGTACCGTGGCGATTTCGAGAAACGCTTCAAGGCGTTGCTCGGCGAGCTGAAAAAACGCCCGCAGGCCATCCTGTTTATCGACGAGATCCATACCATCATTGGCGCCGGTGCGGCTTCCGGTGGGGTGATGGACGCTTCCAACCTGCTCAAGCCGCTGCTGTCCTCCGGTGATATCCGCTGCATTGGTTCGACCACGTTCCAGGAATTTCGCGGCATCTTCGAAAAAGACCGTGCCCTGGCGCGTCGCTTCCAGAAAGTCGACGTGTCCGAGCCGTCGGTTGAAGATACCATCGGCATCCTGCGTGGGCTCAAGGGGCGTTTTGAAGCGCACCATGGCATCGAGTACACCGATGAGGCCTTGCGTGCGGCGGCTGAGCTGGCGTCGCGCTACATCAATGACCGGCATATGCCTGACAAGGCCATCGATGTGATCGACGAAGCGGGTGCCTACCAGCGCCTGCAGCCGGTCGAGAAGCGCGTGAAGCGCATCGACGTGCCTCAGGTCGAGGACATCGTGGCCAAGATCGCGCGGATTCCGCCAAAACACGTCACCAGTTCCGACAAGGAGCTGCTGCGTAACCTGGAGCGCGACCTCAAGCTCACTGTGTTTGGCCAGGATGCGGCCATCGACTCGCTGTCCACGGCGATCAAGTTGTCCCGTGCGGGCCTCAAGTCGCCGGACAAGCCAGTCGGTTCGTTCCTGTTCGCAGGCCCGACCGGTGTCGGCAAGACCGAGGCGGCTCGCCAGTTGGCCAAGGCCATGGGCATCGAGCTGGTCCGTTTCGACATGTCCGAGTACATGGAGCGCCACACTGTGTCGCGCTTGATCGGTGCGCCTCCGGGCTATGTCGGCTTCGACCAGGGCGGCCTGTTGACCGAGGCGATCACCAAGCAGCCACATTGCGTATTGCTGCTCGATGAAATCGAAAAGGCTCACCCGGAAGTCTTCAACCTGTTGTTGCAGGTCATGGACCACGGGACCCTGACCGATAATAACGGGCGCAAGGCGGACTTCCGCAATGTGATCGTGATCATGACCACCAACGCCGGTGCCGAAACCGCGGCGCGGGCTTCGATCGGCTTTACGCATCAGGATCACTCCTCCGATGCCATGGAAGTGATCAAGAAGAGCTTCACGCCGGAGTTCCGCAACCGCCTGGACACCATTATCCAGTTTGGTCGCCTCAGCCATGAGGTCATCAAAAGCGTGGTGGACAAGTTCCTCACCGAGCTTCAAGCGCAGTTGGAAGACAAGCGCGTGCAGCTGGATGTGACGGAAGCGGCCCGCAGTTGGATCGCAGAGGGCGGCTACGATGCGGCAATGGGCGCACGCCCGATGGCGCGTCTGATCCAGGACAAGATCAAGCGGCCACTGGCCGAAGAGATCCTGTTCGGCGAACTCTCCGACCATGGTGGCGTGGTGCACATCGACCTGAAGGACGGCGAGCTGACCTTCGAGTTCGAGACCACGGCGGAAATGGCCTGATCGTTAGCTGCAACATTGCAAAAGGCGCCGAAAGGCGCCTTTTTGCTGCCTGAAATACGATTTACGAGACTGTGACCATCAACTGTGGGAGCTGGGTTGCCTGCGATGGCGGTCCTTCGGTCGCACATCGTTAACTGGCCCACCGCTATCGCAGGCAAGCCAGCTCCCACAGGGTCGAGTGGCGACTGTTAAATCCTGCGCACACAAAAACGCCCGGCATAACCGGGCGTTTTGTATTGACTTGCTTAGCGAGCGCGGTAAGTGATGCGCCCTTTGCTCAAGTCATAGGGCGTCAGCTCGACGCGCACTTTGTCACCGGTAAGAATACGAATGTAGTTCTTGCGCATCTTGCCGGAGATATGCGCGGTTACGACGTGCCCATTTTCCAACTCCACACGAAACATGGTGTTGGGCAGGGTGTCGACGACAGTGCCTTCCATTTCGAAGCTGTCTTCTTTCGACATGCAGTAAAGCCCTCGGTATCCAGTGAATGGCCCGGTGCAACTGCGCCAGGCAAAAGCGGCGTGCATTGTGCCCGAAAAAGGGTGTTCAAGCCAAGGGGTTCTAGTTAAGCGTGACCCATCTTTGATTAATCAGCAGCTCAATGGGCCGATATTGGGTCTTGTAGTTCATCTTTTTGCAGTTCTTGATCCAGTATCCGAGGTACACCGCTTCCAGTTCCAGGCGCAGCGCTTCGCCTATCTGCCACAGGATGGCGAAGCGCCCGAGGCTGCGGCGTTCTTCGGTCGGTTCATAGAAGGTGTACACCGCCGAGAGGCCGTTGGGCAGTAGGTCGGTGACCGCCACGGCCAACAGGCGGCCGTCGAGGCGGAATTCGTAGAACCGCGAAAAGGGCAGGTCACGCACCAGGAATGTGGAAAACTGGTCGCGGCTGGGCGGATACATATCGCCGTCGGCATGACGCTGCTCGATATAGCGTTGGTAGAGATCGAAATATTCTTCGCTGTATTGGGGTTTGGTGGCGTGTACGGTCAGGTCGGCGTTGCGCTTGAGAATGCGTTTCTGGTTACGGTCGGGCGAAAACTGCACAACCGGGATGCGTGCGGGCACGCAGGCATTACAGTTCTGGCAATGGGGGCGATACAGGTGATCGCCGCTGCGCCGGAAGCCCATCTCGGACAGGTCGGCATACACATGCACGTCCATGGGCTGGCTGGGATCGAGGAACAGCGTGGTGGCCTGCTCGTCGGGCAGATAGCTGCATGAGTGGGCTTGAGTGGCATAGAACTTCAAGCGCGCCAGCTCGGTCATGATCAACCCTCGGGATAAGCTTTGAAATAAGTGTAAGCCACGTGCGCGAAAGTCGCCTAGGAAACCCACGGCCCGGCGTTGGGTTGGTCCAGATGTTTGTCCAGGAAGTCAGCGAAGACGCTGCGCGGTATGCCGCGGGCACCCAGGCTGTGCAGGTGATCATTGGGCATCTGGCAATCGATCAGCACAAATCCCCAGGCTTGCAGTTGCCGGGTCAATGTGGCGAAACCGAATTTGGAGGCGTTGTCGGCGCGGCTGAACATGGACTCGCCAAAAAACAACTGGCCCATCGCCAGACCGTACAGGCCGCCCACCAGTTCGCCCTGGTCCCAGACCTCGACGGAATGCGCGTAGCCACGCTGGTGCAGCTCCAGATAGGCCTGCTGGATGCTTTCGGTGATCCAAGTGCCATCGGCATAGGCACGGGGCGCGGCGCAGGCGTGTATGACGGCGGCGAAATCCTGGTCGAAGGTCACGGTATAGCGCTGCTGGCGCAATAATTTGCCCAGGCTGCGGGAAACATGCAGCTCGTCGGGGAATATCACTGTGCGAGGGTCGGGTGACCACCAGAGGATAGGCTGGCCTTCGGAGAACCAGGGAAAACAGCCATGACGGTAGGCCTGGATCAGTCGTTCGGCCGACAGGTCGCCACCGGCGGCGAGCAGGCCGTTGGGTTCGCGCATGGCCTTGGCCAAAGGTGGGAACGTCAGGGTGTCGCGTTGTAACCAGGTCAGCATGGCATCCAGGCTTACGGAAGGGGAGGGGAGTGGCAGGTCATGCACCTGCACCGCAAGTGTTGATTATTGACGACCCGGCGCCACGGGGCCAGCCCGAATAGGCTATTAACGAGGATTAGCATGAGCGGGTGTTTCTGCAACTCTGCACACAGGGTGTGGTCGTAATCGGGTCTGGCGCATGCCGGCCATTTGCCAAGCTTGCCTGGATTGCTAAATACAGCTCATAAGCCTTTGTCAGCAAAGGCAATGCATGCTCAAATTGTCCGTGCAGTCAGGTGAAGGGCAAGTGCGTGGCATCGCGCACGCAAACCCGTACAATGCGGCCATTGTGGCGTTATCGCCATTTCACCTATCCGTCACCGGATGTTAAAAGTAGATTCAGCAACATTCGTTCATTTTTCAGCTGCTCCGGATAGAGCAGTCGTGTAGTCATTTAACAGATGGACGCGCTAAAGGCGCAGGAATAGACCCGTTTTGAAGAAATCCGCCGCAGCACCTAAAGCAGCAGTCGTACCGGCCTGGCGCCAGCACCTGCATTACCGACTCAAGGAAGGCGCACTGATTGCCATCGGTGCGCTGTGTCTGTTCCTGATGATGGCCTTGCTCACCTATGGCAAGGACGATCCGGGCTGGAGTCATAACAGCAAGATCGATGACGTGCAGAATTTCGGCGGCCCTGTAGGTTCTTACAGCGCCGATATCCTCTTCATGATCCTGGGTTACTTCGCCTACATTTTCCCGCTGTTGCTGGCGATCAAGACCTGGCAGATCTTCCGCCAGCGTCACGAACCGTGGCAGTGGAGCGGCTGGCTGTTCTCCTGGCGCCTGATCGGCCTGGTGTTCCTGGTGCTGTCGGGCGCTGCGCTGGCGCATATCCACTTCCATGCACCGACCGGCTTGCCGGCGGGCGCGGGCGGGGCTCTGGGCGAAAGCCTTGGCGACCTGGCACGCCGTACCCTGAATATCCAGGGCAGCACCCTGATGTTCATCGCGCTGTTCCTGTTCGGCCTGACGGTATTCACCGACCTGTCATGGTTCAAGGTGATGGACGTGACCGGCAAGATCACCCTCGACCTGTTCGAATTGTTCCAAGGCGCCGCCAACCGCTGGTGGGCCGCCCGTGTCGAGCGCAAGCAAATGGTGGCGCAGCTGCGTGAGGTTGACACCCGTGTCAACGAGGTGGTGGCTCCAAGCACGCCGGATCGACGCGAGCAAGCCAAGGTCAAGGAGCGCTTGATCGAGCGCGAGCAGGCCCTGAGCAAGCACATGTCGGACCGTGAAAAGCAGGTGCCGCCCGTGATCGCCCCGGCACCGCCCAAGGCGCCGGAGCCCAGCCATCGCGTGCAAAAAGAGAAGCAGGCACCGTTGTTTATCGACAGCGCTGTCGAAGGCACCTTGCCGCCGATCTCGATTCTGGACCCGGCCGAAAAGAAACAACTCAACTATTCCCCCGAATCCCTGGCGGCCGTCGGCCACCTGCTGGAAATCAAGCTCAAGGAATTCGGCGTCGAAGTGTCGGTGGACTCGATCCATCCGGGCCCGGTGATCACCCGTTACGAAATCCAACCGGCCGCCGGGGTAAAAGTCAGCCGTATTTCCAACCTGGCCAAAGATTTGGCACGTTCCCTGGCCGTCACCAGCGTGCGCGTGGTGGAAGTGATCCCGGGCAAGACCACCGTGGGTATCGAGATCCCCAACGAAGACCGGCAGATCGTGCGCTTCTCCGAAGTGCTGTCGACCCCGGAATACGACAACTTCAAATCGCCGGTCACCCTGGCGCTGGGCCATGACATCGGCGGTAAGCCGGTGATTACCGACCTGGCGAAAATGCCGCACCTGCTGGTAGCCGGTACCACCGGTTCCGGTAAGTCGGTGGGTGTGAACGCCATGATCCTGTCGATCCTGTTCAAGTCCGGGCCGGATGACGCCAAGCTGATCATGATCGACCCGAAGATGCTGGAACTGTCGATCTATGAAGGCATCCCGCACCTGCTGTGCCCGGTGGTTACCGACATGAAGGACGCCGCCAACGCCCTGCGTTGGAGCGTTGCCGAGATGGAGCGCCGCTACAAGCTGATGGCGAAGATGGGCGTGCGTAACCTGTCGGGCTTCAATGCCAAGGTCAAAGAAGCCCAGGACGCCGGCACACCGCTGACCGACCCGCTGTACAAGCGCGAAAGCATTCACGATGAAGCACCACTGCTGACCAAGTTGCCGACCATCGTGGTGGTGGTCGATGAATTTGCCGACATGATGATGATCGTCGGCAAGAAGGTTGAAGAGCTGATCGCCCGTATCGCCCAGAAGGCGCGGGCGGCGGGCATCCACTTGATTCTCGCGACCCAGCGGCCGTCGGTGGACGTGATCACCGGCCTGATCAAGGCCAACATTCCGACGCGCATGGCGTTCCAGGTCTCCAGCAAGATCGACTCGCGTACCATCATCGACCAGGGTGGCGCCGAGCAACTGCTGGGCCACGGTGACATGCTGTACATGCCGCCCGGGACCAGCCTGCCGATTCGCGTTCACGGCGCCTTTGTTTCCGATGACGAAGTCCACCGTGTGGTCGAAGCCTGGAAACTGCGCGGCGCGCCGGAATATAACGACGACATTCTCGCTGGCGTGGAAGAGGCCGGCAGCGGCTTCGACGGTGGCAGCAGCGGTGGCGACGATGATGCTGAAACCGACGCGCTCTACGACGAGGCCGTGGCCTTCGTACTGGAAAGCCGCCGTGCCTCGATTTCGGCGGTGCAGCGCAAGCTTAAAATCGGCTACAACCGCGCCGCCCGCATGATCGAAGCCATGGAAATGGCCGGCGTCGTGACCGCAATGAACACCAATGGCTCGCGTGAAGTCATCGCCCCTGGGCAGATGCGCGACTGATTCCGCGCCGCGTGGCAACACGCGGCGTGCCCTGACTACTCAATGAGGACTCCCATGCGCTTTATCCGCATGCTGTTGTTGCCGGCCCTGGCCTTGACCGCTGTTTCGGCTCACGCTGACCCGGCTTCCGTCGCCAGCCTGAAGAACCTGTTGGACAAATCCCAGACCCTCACCGCGCGCTTCTCCCAGCTGACCCTGGATGCCGGCGGCACCCAGTTGCAGGAAACAGCCGGTGAAATGGCCGTGCAGCGCCCAGGGCTGTTCTACTGGCATACCGAAGGCAAGGCGGAGCAGACCATCGTTTCCGACGGCCAGAAAGTCACGCTGTGGGACCCGGACCTGGAACAAGCCACCATCAAGAAGCTCGATCCACGCCTGAACCAGACCCCGGCACTGCTGCTGTCGGGTGATGTGTCGAAAATCAACGACAGCTTCGACATCACCTCCAAGCAGACCAGCAACGTCATCGAATTCACCCTCAAGCCAAAATCCAAGGACACGCTGTTTGACACGCTGTCCTTGTCGTTCGGCAACGGCGTGATCAACAACATGCGCCTGGTCGACAGCGTCGGCCAGCGCACCGATATCCTGTTCTCCGGAGTCAAGGCCAACCAGCCGGTGCCCGCGTCCAAGTTCAAGTTCGACATCCCCAAGGGTGCCGACGTGATCCAGGAATAATCTAGAGGTTTCAAACGCTGCCCATGGATCTGTTTCGAAGTGACCCGATTGCCCAGCCACTGGCCGCGCGCTTGCGTTCGACCAACCTGGATGAGTACGTCGGTCAGGAACACCTGCTCGCTCGCGGCAAACCCTTGCGCGAAGCCTTGGAGCAGGGTGCGCTGCATTCGATGATTTTCTGGGGGCCGCCGGGCGTGGGCAAGACCACCCTGGCGCGGTTGTTGGCGAAAGTCTCGGACGCGCACTTTGAAACGGTCTCGGCGGTGCTCGCCGGGGTGAAGGAGATCCGCCAGGCGGTGGAAGTGGCCAAGCAGCAGGCCGGGCAATACGGCAAGCGCACTATCCTGTTCGTCGACGAAGTGCATCGCTTCAACAAGTCGCAGCAGGATGCGTTCCTGCCTTATGTCGAGGACGGTACGCTGATCTTTATCGGCGCCACCACCGAAAACCCTTCCTTTGAATTGAACAACGCCTTGTTGTCACGGGCGCGGGTCTATGTGCTCAAGAGCCTGGATGAAGCGGCGATGCAAAAGCTGCTGCACCGTGCCTTGAGCGAAGACAAGGGCCTGGGCAAGCGTCAGCTGAGCCTCAGCGATGAAGGCTTCAAGATTTTGCTGACCGCCGCCGATGGTGACGGGCGTCGCTTTCTCAACCTGCTGGAGAATGCTTCCGACCTGGCCGAAGACGGCGGCGAGATTGGCGTTGATCTGTTGCAAAGCCTGCTGGGTGACACGCGCCGACGTTTCGACAAGGGCGGCGAAGCCTTCTACGACCAGATTTCCGCGCTGCACAAATCCGTACGCGGTTCCAACCCTGACGGCGCGCTGTATTGGTTTGCGCGCATGATCGATGGCGGTTGCGACCCGCTGTACCTGGCGCGCCGCGTAGTGCGCATGGCCAGCGAAGACATCGGCAACGCCGACCCGCGGGCCCTGAGCCTGTGCCTGGCCGCCTGGGAGGTGCAGGAGCGCCTCGGCAGCCCGGAAGGCGAGCTGGCGGTGGCCCAGGCCATCACCTACCTGGCCTGCGCGCCGAAAAGCAACGCGGTGTATATGGGCTTCAAGTCGGCCCTGCGTGCGGCCGCCGAGCACGGCTCCCTCGAAGTGCCGCTGCACCTGCGCAACGCACCGACCAAGCTGATGAAGCAACTGGGGTATGGCGACGAATACCGTTATGCCCACGATGAGCCGGACGCCTATGCGGCCGGCGAAGACTACTTCCCCGATGAGCTGGAGCCGCAGCCGTTCTACCAGCCCGTGCCCCGTGGCCTGGAGCTGAAGATCGGTGAGAAGCTCAATCACCTGGCCACCCTCGACCGTCTGAGCCCCCGGCAGCGGAGAAAATCATGATTCCTTTGGTGGTCGCCGTCTCGGTGGGGGGGATTGCCGGGACGCTGTTGCGCTTCGCCACCGGCAATTGGATCAACGCCAATTGGCCGAAACACTTCTATACGGCGACGCTCGCCGTTAATATCGTGGGCTGCCTGTTGATCGGCGTGTTATACGGCCTGTTTTTGTTACGCCCGGAAGTGCCTGTCGAGGTACGTGCCGGCCTGATGGTTGGCTTTCTTGGCGGCCTGACGACTTTTTCATCCTTTTCACTGGATACCGTGCGCCTGCTGGAAAGCGGGCAAGTGCCGCTGGCGATTGGCTATGCGGCCATCAGCGTATTCGGCGGGCTGCTCGCCACCTGGGCTGGCCTGTCCTTGACCAAACTTTGATAACGAGAGACCGACATGCTCGATTCCAAACTGTTACGTAGCAACCTTCAGGACGTAGCGGACCGCCTGGCATCCCGTGGCTTTGCCTTGGATGTTGCGCGCATCGAAGCGCTGGAAGAACAGCGCAAGACCGTCCAGACCCGCACCGAAGCACTGCAGGCTGAACGTAATGCGCGCTCCAAGTCCATCGGCCAGGCCAAGCAGCGCGGCGAAGATATCGCGCCGTTGATGGCGGATGTCGAGCGCATGGGCACTGAGCTGTCCGACGGCAAAATCGAGCTGGAAGGCATTCAGACCCAGTTGGATTCGATCCTGCTGGGCATTCCGAACCTGCCCCACGAATCCGTACCGGTCGGCGAAGATGAAGACGGCAACGTCGAAGTGCGCCGCTGGGGCACGCCGAAAGCCTTCGATTTCGAGATCAAGGACCACGTCGCCCTGGGCGAATTGACCGGTGGCCTGGATTTTGAAACCGCGGCAAAAATGTCCGGCGCACGCTTTGCCTTGCTGCGCGGCCCGATTGCGCGCATGCACCGTGCACTGGCGCAGTTCATGATCAACCTGCACACCGGCGAACACGGTTACGAAGAGGCCTACACCCCGTACCTGGTTCAGGCGCCGGCGTTGATGGGCACCAGCCAACTGCCGAAATTCGAAGAAGACCTGTTCAAGATCAGCCGCGACGGCGAAGCCGACCTGTATCTGATCCCGACGGCCGAAGTGTCGCTGACCAATATCGTCGCCGGCGAAATCCTCGACGCCAAGCAACTGCCGTTGAAGCTGGTTGCCCACAGCCCGTGCTTCCGTAGCGAAGCCGGCGCATCGGGTCGCGATACCCGCGGCATGATCCGCCAGCATCAGTTCGACAAGGTTGAAATGGTCCAGGTAGTAGAACCGTCGACCTCCATGCAAGCCCTGGAAGGCCTGACTGCCAACGCCGAGCGCGTGTTGCAGCTGCTGGAGCTGCCGTACCGCGTACTGGCCCTGTGCACGGGCGACATGGGCTTCAGCGCCGTGAAAACCTACGACCTGGAAGTGTGGGTGCCGAGCCAGGACAAATACCGCGAGATTTCGTCGTGCTCCAACTGCGGTGACTTCCAGGCCCGTCGCATGCAGGCGCGTTTCCGCAACCCGGAAACCGGCAAGCCGGAACTGGTGCATACCCTCAACGGTTCGGGCCTGGCCGTAGGCCGTACCCTGGTGGCCGTGCTGGAAAACTACCAGCAGGCGGACGGTTCGATCCGTGTACCTGAGGTGCTCAAGCCTTACATGGCGGGCGTTGAGGTCATCCGCTAAATGGAATTTCTGCCGCTGTTTCATAACCTGCGCGGCAGTCGTGTGTTGGTCGTCGGTGGTGGGGAGATTGCCTTGCGCAAATCCCGGCTGCTGGCCGATGCCGGCGCGGTGTTGCGGGTGGTTGCTCCCCAGATCGAAAGCCAGCTGCGTGAGCTGGTGCTGGGCAGTGGCGGGGAACTGATGTTGCGCGGTTATCAGGAGGCCGACCTGGACGGTTGCACCCTGATTATCGCGGCTACCGACGATGAGCCACTGAATGCGCAAGTGTCCAGTGATGCCAAGCGTCGCTGCGTGCCGGTCAATGTGGTGGACGCGCCAGCGTTGTGCAGTGTGATATTCCCGGCGATTGTCGACCGTTCACCCTTGGTGATTGCCGTCTCCAGCGGCGGTGACGCGCCGGTATTGGCACGGCTGATCCGCGCCAAGCTGGAAACCTGGATTCCCTCCACCTACGGGCAATTGGCTGGGCTGGCCGCGCGTTTTCGGGCTCAGGTCAAAGGTTTGTACCCGGATGTGCAGCAACGCCGGGCGTTCTGGGAAGAAGTGTTCCAGGGCCCGATTGCCGACCGCCAGTTGGCCGGGCAGGGCGAGGAGGCCGAGCGCCTGTTGATCGAAAAGGTCAATGGCGCGCCGCCTTACGCGCCCGGTGAGGTGTACCTGGTGGGTGCGGGCCCAGGTGACCCGGATTTGCTGACCTTCCGCGCATTGCGCCTGATGCAGCAAGCCGACGTGGTGCTGTACGACCGTTTGGTTGCGCCGGCGATTTTGGAACTGTGCCGTCGTGATGCCGAGCGCGTGTACGTCGGCAAGCGTCGTGCCGATCACGCGGTGCCTCAGGACCAGATCAACCAGCAACTGGTCGACCTGGCCAAGCAAGGCAAGCGCGTGCTGCGCCTTAAAGGGGGTGACCCGTTCATCTTTGGTCGTGGTGGCGAAGAGATCGAGGAATTGGCGGCCCATGGCATCCCCTTCCAGGTGGTGCCGGGTATCACGGCAGCCAGTGGTTGTGCGGCTTATGCCGGGATTCCGCTGACTCACCGCGATTATGCCCAGTCGGTACGGTTTATTACCGGGCACTTGAAGAACGGTACCTCGGACTTGCCTTGGCAAGACCTGGTCGGCCCCTCACAGACCCTGGTGTTCTACATGGGCTTGATTGGCTTGCCGATCATTTGCGAGCAGTTGATCAAGCACGGGCGCTCCGCAGATACCCCAGCGGCGCTGATCCAGCAGGGCACCACGTCCAACCAGCGCGTGTTCACCGGCACCCTGGCCGACCTGCCGCGCATGGTGGCGGAGCATGAAGTGCATGCGCCGACACTGGTGATCGTGGGTGAGGTGGTGGTACTGCGTGAAAAGCTCAAGTGGTTCGAGGGCGCCCAGTCCCAAGTCTGACCTCAAAAGCATCGGGGGCAAGCCCCCTCCCACATTGGAATGCATTCCAAGTGTGGGAGGGGGCTTGCCCCCGATGAGGCCATCTCATTACAACCGATGATCCGGATCAGCCAAAGACACCTTTACCCGGCAGCCGCACCCGATCATGCTCCGTATCAAACCTCTGCAACGGCCCCTTCGGCACAATCCCCGTCGGGTTGATCGTGCGATGGCTGGCATAGTAATGCCCCTTGATATGCTCGAAATCCACCGTCTCGGCCACCCCCGGCCACTGATACATCTCCCGCAGCCAGTTCGACAAATTCCCATAGTCGGCAATTCGCCGCAGGTTGCATTTGAAGTGGCTGTAGTACACCGCATCAAAACGAATCAGCGTAGTGAACAGCCGTACATCGGCTTCGGTCAGGTACTCGCCGGCCAGATAACGATGGCTGCCCAGGTGCTGTTCCAAATGATCCAGCTCGGCAAACACATCATCAAACGCACTTTCATACGCCTGTTGTGAGGTGGCGAAACCTGCGCGGTACACACCGTTGTTCACGGCGGGGTAGATGCGTTCGTTGAGGCTGTCGATGGTCGAATGCAGGGCTTGGGGGTAGAAATCCAGGGTATTGCCGGTCAGCGCATTGAACGCACTGTTGAACATGCGGATGATCTCCGCCGATTCATTGCTGACGATGCGCTTGAGCTTTTTGTCCCACAGCACCGGCACGGTCACGCGCCCGGTATAGTCGGCGGTATCGGCGGTGTAGCGTTGGTGCATGAAGTTGAAACCGTCGAGGTTGTCGCCGCTGGAGCCGTGGGCCTTGTCGAAGGTCCAGCCGTTTTCCAGCATCAGCCAACTGACCACCGAGACGTCGATCAGGCTTTCCAGGCCCTTGAGCTTGCGCAGAATCAAGGTGCGGTGCGCCCACGGGCAGGCGAGGGATACATAGAGGTGATAGCGACCGGCCTCGGCCTTGAAGCCGCCTTCACCACTCGGGCCTGGCGCGCCATCGGCGGTCACCCAGTTGCGGCGTTGTGCCTGCTCCCGTTGGAAAGCGCCATCGGCGCTACTTTCGTACCACTGGTCTTTCCACTGTCCGTCGATCAATAAACCCATGACTGGCTCCTTGGCTGATAAGCGTTGGAGCCCAGTCTAAAGGGATGAGTTCGAACTAAAAGCGCAAAGAACCGGCGTGAATGATCGATTAAATCGATTTATCCCGTGCGTCCCAGTACTGCTGGGCCAACTCGAACGCCTGTTGCCGTGGGTGGCCAAGGCCGCGCAGGGCCAACGCCATGGTGGCGATCAACGCCAGTTGCGGGTAGCTGTCTTCAACATCGCCGCGCCACAGCGCTTTGAGGTGCTCGGGCTCAAGCGTTGCTGGCTTGACGTGGCGCTGGTCTGAGAGGGCGGGCCACTCTTCGTCCCAGCTCTGGCCGCCGGTGGTGCCGTACAGGTGACTGAGGGTGTCGGGGTTGATCTCGATCTCGCCGCCGTCGCCCTTGACCACAATCACGTTGTCACCCAGCAAGCCACTGGCATCGCGATGCACGCCCTGGTAACCGGGGTGGAAAATGCTTTGCAGGCCACAACGCGCATTCAGCGGGTTGAGCAGGCGCGCCAGAGAGTGGATAGGCGAGCGCAGGCCCAGGGTGTTGCGCAGGTCGATCATGCGTTGCAGCTGTGGGGCCCAATCACCCAGCGGGATAAATGCCAGGTTGCCGTGGGCGAAGGTGCTCTGGACCTGTTGCCAGTCGCGGCACAGCGGGATCTGCAAGCCGTCCAGCAATTGCTCGGTGTACAAGCGCCCCGCAGTGTGGGCGCCGCCGCCGTGCATCAGGATGCGCACGCCGTTCTGCGCCAGGCATTTGGCTGCCAGCAGGAACCACGGCAGGTGGCGCTTTTTACCGGCGTAGGTCGGCCAGTCGATATCGACGTTCAGCGCTGGCGCGTGCAGGCGCTCACGTACGGCTTCGGTGAAACCGGCGAGTTCTTCCGGGCTTTCTTCCTTGTGGCGCAGCAGCATCAGGAAGGCGCCGAGCTGGGTGTCCTCGACCTTTTCGTCGAGCAGCATGCCCATGGCTTCCCGCGCTTCCTCGCGGGTGAGGTTGCGCGCGCCACGCTTGCCTTTGCCGAGGATGCGCACGAACTGCGCAAAGGGATGCTCTTGGGGCGTTACGAGAGTCAGGGGGGCAAAGTCGGTCATAAGCAATTCGTCGGCCTGGGCAGGCCCGCCAGCTTGGCGGCGAGTTTGGCGGGAGTGCCGTTGAACAGTTTGTTGAGGTGCAGGCTGTTGCCCTTTTCCGGGCCCAGCTTCAAGGCGGTGTACTTGATCAGCGGGCGCGTGGCGGGGGATAGCTGGAATTCGGTGTAGAACTGGCGCAGCAGGGTGAGGATTTCCCAGTGTGCCGGCGTCAGCTCCAAGGCTTCGGCAGCGGCCAGGGCATTCGCCACTTCATCGGACCAGTCGTTGAGGTCGACGAGGTAGCCGTCCTTATCCAGTTCCAGGGTGCGTGCGCCGACGGTCAGGGTGTTCATAGCCAGGTGTTGACCTTGTCGTAGTCGATCGACAGTTGCACGAAGCCTGGGTAATCGACGCTGTCAGCCCAGTCGGGCAGCGGCAGGTTGCGCGCCTGCATGTCTTCGGCCAGCACAAACACCTTTACGCCTTTGGTATGCAGGGCGGGCGTGTGCAGGCCGTAGGCTCCGTCACCACATAGGAGGATAGCGTCCTCGGTGCCACAGATGCGCAGGCAGCTGTCGAGGCGGCTGTCGGTAAACGGGGAATGAGACACCACATGTAGAGTCGACATCAGAGGGTAATCACCTGGTCGTAACGGTCAATCAGCTGGGAAATGGCTTGGCTGTCGAGCGCCTGCGCGTGGGCAGGCGGCGGCAACCCGCGTGCGGTCAGGCTATGGCTGCACGCGAACACGTCATCAATGCCGAACAGGCCCAGGGCCTGCAGGTTGGCACTCAGGTCTTTCTGTTGCACGGCCTTGGCCGCTTGGTTCGGCGCCAGTTGGAACACACCGTCATCCAGGAACAGCAGGCCAATGGGCAGATCGAACGCGCCGCCGGCCAGCACGATATCCAGTGCTTCCCGCGCACTCGGCCCGGACCACGGGGCCTGGCGGCTGATCACCAATAAGGATCTGGACATGTCACGGCCCTCCAAAACAGATCAGGCGGTCGGCGTCCTGGATAGCGTCATGCAATTGCCCCAGGCCCGACAACGCCCAGGGTGCTTCCAGGTTGACCGCGCTGCGTTGGTAACGCGCAGCTTCCTCGGCATTAAGCACACCCCGGCGCAGGGCTGCGGCGATGCACACCACGCCGTCGAGTTGGTGCTGGCTGACAAACTCGCGCCATTGGCGCGCAATGTCTTGCTCATCCTGGGGCGCGACGATGTTATTGGACGCGCTGTACACGCCGTCCTGGTAGAAAAACAGCCGCACGATCTCATGCCCGCCGGCCAGCGCCGCCTGGGCGAACAACAGGGCGCGGCGCGAGGAGGGCGCGTGGGCGGCGCTATACAGTGCAATCGCGAACTTCATGGAAGACTCTGCCAACAAACGTCGGCCAATGATAAAGCCGCCGCCGCGAAAAAGCCCGCCGTGATCAAAACGGTCACTGTGGTTGATCGTTCTGACGATTGCCGGCAGCTGCCCGGCTGCCTAGTCTGTGAGTATTCGCAACCCAACTGGAGTCCCCATGTCAGGTCCCTTGGCGTCCCTTAAAGTGTTGGATTTTTCCACCTTGCTGCCCGGCCCGTTTGCCTCCCTGATGCTGGCGGACATGGGCGCCGAGGTGCTGCGTATCGAATCGCCCACACGGATGGACCTGTTGCGTGTATTGCCGCCCCATGATCGTGGTACCTCGGCCAGCCACGCCTACCTCAATCGCAACAAGCGCAGCCTGGCCCTGGACCTCAAGCAGGCCGAGGCGCTGGAGATTGTGCGTGAGTTGGTCAAGGGCCATGACATCCTGCTCGAGCAGTTCCGCCCCGGTGTCATGGAGCGCCTGGGCCTGGGCTATGAGGCGCTGAAGGCGATCAACCCGCGGCTGATCTATGTGTCGATCACCGGTTACGGCCAGACCGGCCCCTATAAGGACCGCGCCGGGCACGATATCAACTACCTGGCGTTGGCCGGCGTGGCCAGCCATACCGGGCGCCAGGACACCGGCCCGTTGCCCCTGGGCGTACAGCTGGCGGATGTGGCGGGCGGTTCACTGCATGCCGTGGTGGGCTTGCTGGCGGCGGTGATTGCCAGGCAGCAAAGCGGGGTGGGGCAATACCTGGATGTGAGCATGACCGACTGCTCGTTCAGCCTTAACGCCATGGCGGGGGCCGGTTACCTGGCTTGCGGGGTCGAGCCTGGGTGGGAGAACCATGTGCTCAATGGCGGGAGTTTCTATGACTACTACCGCACACGCGATGGGCGCTGGATGTCGGTGGGCAGTTTGGAACCGGGGTTTATGCAGCAGCTGTGCGCGGCCTTGGGGCGCCCGGAACTGGCGGCACACAGCGTGACGCCCGAACGCCAGGCCGTGCTCAAACAGGCGTTGCAGGTGGAGTTCGAGAAGCGCAGTTTTGACCAGTTGTGTGAGTTGTTTGCTGGGGTGGATGCCTGTGTTGAGCCAGTGTTGAGTTTGAGCGAAGCGGCGGAGCATCCCCAGTTGAAGGCGCGGGAGCTAGTCAGCCAGGTGCCCCGGGGTGACGGCTCGACACAAGCGCAATTGGCCTGCCCGCTGAAATTCTCCGAGGGGTTGCCGGCGCCTAGGCATATTGGGGTGGCGGTGGGGGCGCACAGTGATGAGGTGCTGGCGGAGTTGGGGTTCGGTATTGAGCGGATAGAGCAATTGCGGCAGGCCAAGGTTGTAGGTTGACTGAGCGGGCGCTTTCGCAGGCAAGCCAGCTCCCACATCTGGATCTGTGAACGCAATCAAAATGTGGGAGCTGGCTTGCCTGCGAAGAGGCCCTCATTCCACCCGAGTTTCTCCAGTGAACACCAGAGTCTGCCGACACCGCCGACACAAATACCGCCGCCCCTGGTTCACCAGCCCATGGCGCTGCGGTGAAAACGGAAAATCACTGTCCGCACACGGGCAGCGGTAAATATAGCGAGTCACTTGCCGACGCTTGACCTCGTAGGTGTGGCAACGGTCGGGCGGCAGCTCGTAAACCCCGCGCATGATCAACTGCCATTCCTCGCCATGGGGCTGGATACGCTCGCCAAACAATTGGTGGGCAATCAGGTGCGCCACTTCATGGGCCACGGTTTGCTTGAGAAAGTGTTGGCTGTTTTCACGGTACAACTGAGGGTTGAAGCGCAGCAGGTTCTCGTGCAAATGCGCGACACCGGCCTTCTGGCCCCGCAGCTTGAGGCTGACCTGGGGGCGTTTGAAGCTTCGTTTGAAAAAGGATTCGGCTTGCAGGAAACAATCTTCGACGCGGGTATTGAGTTGCTCGGGCATGCTGTACATATCTCCAGAGACACCCAGTATGCCGCAAAGCTGGGTGTTTCCGAATCTGTCAGGCGCCGAATGGTCATGCATAACGCACAAAGCCACCTTGCGGTGGCCGTGCCTGCGGGGTTTTTCGTTCAACTGGTGTAGATCGGCCCGACGCCCAGGCCCCAGACGATCACGGTAAAGGCCATGATCGCCACCAGCACCACCAGGCCGACGGCCAATACCGAGCTGGAAAACAGGAAGCCTTCATCCGGGTCGATACTCATGAAGGTCGGCAGCCCCACATACAGCAGGTACACCGTGTAGCAGATCGCCGCTGTGCCCACGACCATGCCCAGCCACATATGCGGGTAGAGCGCCGCCAGCCCGCCGATAAACAAGGGTGTGGCGGTATAAGTGGCAAACGCCACGCAGCGGGCCATGCTTGGGCTGGCGTCGTAGGTGCGGGCCATCCAGTGAATGAATGCACCCATCACCGCCACGCCGCACAGCATGGCCGCGTAGGACATAAGGGTCATCCACAGCGCGCTTTCCTGGGTCAGCATCACCGGGGCGCGGTTGCCGATGACCCAGCCGACCTGAGTGGTGCCAATAAAGGCGGAAATGGCGGGGATCGCCGCGAGAATCAGGGTATGAGTGAGGTACATGTGGCTGATGCTTTCTTCTTTATCGCCACGGATTTCCCGCCATTCCTGGTCGGGATGGGTAAACAGCCCCACGACGTGATGGATCATGCCAGTCACTCCTGTCGTTATTACCATCGCCCCCCATCGGAGCGCCCACGGGCCAAATGGCCTGAAAGGTCTGGATAGATGTGCGACCTCAAGTCGCAGTATAGAAAGGGATGACCGGAATAACTGTAGGGCCTTTAGAGCAAATTGCGCTGTAAACACTCACGCTAATCGCGGTGCGGTCTGTCAGGATTCATGGGATCCAGTGTGGGAGCTGGCTTGCCTGCGATGGCGGCCTGTCCGGACCAGAGATGTTGACTGGCACACCGCTATCGCAGGCAAGCCAGCTCCCACATTGGAACTCGGCGAGTCTTACCGGTAAAATGCTGCGCTTTTCGTCACACACCTTTGCGGATCCAAGCGCCATGGGCACTCTTACAGTCAACCAGAACAAACTGCAAAAACGCCTGCGTCGCCTGGCCGGTGAAGCGGTCGCCGATTTCAATATGATCGAGGACGGCGACAAGGTCATGGTCTGCCTCTCCGGCGGCAAAGACAGCTACACCATGCTCGACGTGTTGCTGCACCTGCAAAAGGTCGCGCCGATCAAGTTCGAGATCGTGGCGGTCAACATGGACCAGAAACAACCCGGTTTCCCTGAGCATGTGCTGCCGGCCTATTTGAAAGAACTGGGCGTCGAGTACCACATCGTCGAGAAAGACACCTACTCGGTGGTCAAGGAATTGATCCCGGAAGGCAAGACCACCTGCTCGCTGTGCTCGCGCCTGCGCCGTGGCACGCTCTATACCTTTGCCGATGAGATCGGCGCGACCAAGATGGCCTTGGGTCATCACCGCGATGACATCGTCGAAACCTTCTTCCTCAATATGTTCTTCAACGGCTCGCTCAAGGCCATGCCGCCCAAGCTGCGTGCCGATGATGGGCGCAACGTGGTGATCCGCCCGCTGGCGTATTGCAACGAGAAGGACATCCAGGCTTATTCCGACTTCAAGCAATTCCCGATCATCCCGTGCAACCTGTGCGGCTCCCAGGAAAACCTGCAGCGCCAGGTGGTCAAGGAGATGCTGGTGGACTGGGAGCGCAAGACCCCGGGGCGTACCGAAAGTATCTTCCGCAGCCTGCAAAACGTGATCCCGTCGCAATTGGCCGACCGCAACCTGTTTGACTTCACCAGCTTGAAAATCGATGAGACCGCCGCATCGCGTTTCGTCAATGTAGTGAACCTCTGAGTCTTCCCGAGGCTCTAGTACACGGCGCTTGCGGGCGCCGTTTTCAATTCGACTGACAGGAGAGGGCATGCGCGATTACAAGTGGCTGCACGAATATTGTCTGAACCGCTTCGGTTCGGCGGCCAAGTTGGAAGCCCATCTGCCGGTGCCCAAGACCCCGGCGCA
Organism: Pseudomonas sp. KT_2_4; assembly: GCF_041410225.1. Lineage (NCBI taxonomy): Bacteria > Pseudomonadati > Pseudomonadota > Gammaproteobacteria > Pseudomonadales > Pseudomonadaceae > Pseudomonas > Pseudomonas sp. KT_2_4. The sequence continues at coordinate 1,361,741 of NZ_CP166962.1, read as the reverse complement.
ATTGCGCAAGATCACCGATGACCGTTACCTGTCGACCTTGGCGCTGCGGGTGTTCCGCGCCGGTTTGAAGCACAGCGTGGTTGATGCCAAATGGCCGGCGTTCGAGCAGGTGTTCTTCGGTTTCGACCCGGAAAAAGTTGTGCTGATGGGCGCCGAGCACCTGGAACGGTTGATGCAGGACGCCCGCATCATCCGCCACCTGGGCAAGCTCAAGAGTGTGCCGCGCAATGCGCAGATGATCCTGGATATCGAGCAGGAAAAAGGCAGCTTCGGTGCGTTTATCGCCGATTGGCCGGTGACTGACATCATTGGGCTCTGGAAGTACCTGAGCAAGCATGGCCATCAACTGGGCGGGCTGTCGGCGCCGCGCTTTCTGCGCATGGTCGGCAAGGACACCTTTGTGCCGAGCGATGACGTGGTGGCGGCGCTGAATGCGCAGAAGATTGTCGACAAGGCCCCGACCAGCCTGCGCGACCTGGCGACGGTGCAGGGCGCCTTCAACCAGTGGCACGCCGAGAGTGGGCGGCCGATGTGTCAGTTGTCGATGATGTTGGCTTACACGGTGAATCATTGATCACCTGATCGTTCCCACGCTCCGCGTGGGAATGCATCCTGTGACGCTCCGCGTCACCCTTGCACTAGGCCCGGGACGCAGAGCGTCCTGGGCAGCATTCCCACGCGGAGCGTGGGAATGATCAGTCAATCGGCCAGTCGCCGGTTCAGCTGATGCCGCCAACGCACATACAGCAACGCCGTGCAAAACACCGCCAGGCTCGCCAGCATTTCCAGCACACCGAACCACTGGCGGTTCGGGTCATACGCCGCCAGCGCGCCCTTGATGAAATACAGGTTCACCACAAAGCACATCCACGAATGCCCGCGTGCGCTGCCCATCAGCATGCCTGGCGCAAGTATCAGCAGCGGCACCAACTCGATCAGCAGGATGACCCACGGGCGCGCCCCATGCAGGTCGGCGACCAACAGGTAGTACGCGCACAACAAGCCCACCAGGCCTAAAAACGCCAGCAGGCTCAGCGCGCGTGCCACCTTGACCCGCGGCGCCAGCCATTCCCGTGTTGGCAGGACCTTAGGCTTCCTGGCCACGGCCGTTCTCCAACAGCGTGGCGGTCTTGGCCAGGCGCAGGCCCAAGGCCCGGCACAGGGTGATTTCATGTTGATCGAGCATGCGCTTACCGTCTGGCCCGGAATGGTGGCTGGCGCCATACGGCGTGCCGCCGCCCTGGGTGTCGAGCAGTGCCTGCTCGCTGTAGGGCAGGCCGGTGATCAACATGCCATGGTGCAGCAGCGGTAGCAGCATCGACATCAGCGTGGTCTCCTGTCCGCCATGCAGGCTGGCGGTGGAGGTGAACACGCCGGCCGGCTTGCCGACCAAAGCGCCGGTAAGCCACAGGTTGCTGGTGCCATCGAGGAAGTACTTGAGCGGCGCGGCCATGTTGCCGAACCGGGTCGGGCTGCCCAGGGCCAGGCCCGAGCAGTGCTTCAGGTCGTCCAGGCTGGCATACAGCGCGCCTTCGTCGGGAATGCTCGGCGCCACCGCTTCGCACTCGGTGGAGATCGCCGGCACGGTGCGCAACCGCGCTTCCATGCCGCCTTGCTCGATACCGCGGGCAATCTGCCGGGCCATCTCGCTCACCGAGCCGTTGCGGCTGTAATACAACACCAGCACATAGGGCGTAGTCACGGCAGGATCTCCAGCACGTTCTCGGGTGGGCGGCCAATGATGGCTTTGTCGGCGGTTGCCAGGATCGGGCGTTCCATCAGCTTGGGATGGGCTGCGATGGCGGCGATCAGTTGGGTGTCGCTGAGGCTGGCGTCTGCCAGGTTCAGGGTTTTGTATTCGTCTTCGCCGGTGCGCAGCAGTTGGCGTGCGCTGATCCCCAGTTTTTTCAGCAGGGCCTCGATTTGCGCGGCATCCAGCGGGGTGTCCAGGTAGCGCACGACGGTCGGGGTGAGGCCGCGGGCTTCCAGCAGTTCCAGCGCACCGCGGGATTTCGAGCAGCGCGGGTTGTGATAAAGCGTCAGATCGGTCATGTGCGGGTCGCATCTTGCGTAAGGTGGCGGGTATTCTACCTGCGCTGGCGCCTGTCCTTAAACCGTAAGAGGCGATAGGCCGCAGCCAACGTTCATTTTTGCGAAGGAATACCCCATGACAAGGCGACTGATCGGTGCATTGGCGATCATCACAACCCTGCTGCTCAGCGGCTGCGGTAACGATTACGGCGTTGACCAATATGGCCAGAAAGTGGCGGCCGAACGCCTGGACAAACAGTGGCTGGTGGTCAACTACTGGGCCGAATGGTGTGGGCCGTGCCGCACGGAAATCCCCGAGCTCAATGCCCTGGCAGAACAGTTGAAAGGCCAGAATGTCGGGGTGTTCGGCGTCAACTTCGACAATGTGCAGGGTGAAGAACTGAAGGCCGCCAGCGACAAGCTGGGGATCAAGTTCACGGTACTGGCCCAGAACCCGGACGGGATCTTCGAGATTCCGCGCAGCGAGGCATTGCCGGTGACCTACATCATCGACGACAAGGGCAAGGTGCGTGAGCAGTTGATGGGTGAGCAGACAGCGGAAGGGGTGTTGGCCAAGCTCAAGGCGCTGAAAGGATAAAACTGTGGGGGCTGGCTTGCCTGCGATGGCATCGCTGCGGTGTACCTGATACACCGCGTCGTCCGCATCGCAGGCAAGCCAGCTCCCACAGAACCAGAGGACACCGCGTTAATACAGGAGAGTGCGCCTAGATCAGCCTTCTTCGAGCCACAAGCGGATCGGCTTGCCTTCGGCCGGCCAGAACCGTGTCTGCTCTATAGGCGAGATGTCCCAACGCTGCACGCCTTGCAGGGCCTGGAAGAAGCGATGTTCTTGCTCCATCAGGGCCTCGGCGCACATTTTTCGGGTGCTGCCGACTGGGCCGAAGCTGAGCTTGTCGCCTTCGACCGTGTACGGCGCAAACCAGTGGTTACAGCCGCCATTGCCATAGGCGCGGCCATCGGCGCCCAGGGTGACGGTGAGGTGCGCGTAGTCCATCAACGGCCGCTCACCGATCCATTCCACTACGTAGCTGTGGTCGCGCTCGAGCTTGGCGCCATCGGCAGCGCAGCCTGCCAGGCCCATGCCGATGGCGGCGAGCAGCAGCGGGCCTTTCATTGCGCGGCCTGCTGGCATTTCGGGCAGCGGTGCTTATCGCCTTCGCTGGCCCAGCCCAGTTCTTTGATACGCGCGTTGGCGGCCGGTTGCAGCGGTGCCTTGGTCAGTTTGGTTTCTACCGCGAATTCAAACTCCAGCACGGCGTCGCAGCTGTCGCAATTGACCTTCCAGGTGTGAATCTCCAGTTCGCCGAACTTCGGCCCTTGGGCCATGGCGACCCACTGGCCCGCTGGGCGGATGGAGTAGCGTGCGTCACCTTCGACGGTCAGTCGCATCGACAGGGTTTTACTGCCGCGCAGGCTGACGATCAGGACGTCGCCATGTTTGATCGAACCACCGTTGCCGGTGACCTGGTAACGGCCCGGCACCAGGGCACGGCATTCGATCAGGGTATGTTGCGGGCTCAGCAAGCTGAAGCGGAAATCGTGTTCGGCCATGGATCCTCCAAATAGGCGCGGCATCCTATCACGGGTGCCGGCCTATCATGAGCCTGGTATGTGACCGCTGATCATCCCTTGACCAGGTTCTGCGCCCGGCCATCGGCCCACGCGGCAATGTTGGCCAATGTGGTACCGGCAATCGCCGCCAGGGCCTCACGGGTGAGGAAGGCCTGGTGCGCGGTGATGATGACGTTGGGGAAGGTCAGCAGGCGGGCAAGCACGTCATCCTGCAGGGGCAGGTCCGAGCGGTCCTCGAAAAACAATTGGGCTTCTTCTTCGTAGACGTCCAGCCCCAGGTAGCCCAACTGGCCAAGCTTGAGCGCTTCGATCAGTGCTGGCGTGTCGACCAGGCCACCGCGCCCGGTGTTGATCAGCATCGCACCGGTTTGCATCTGCGCGAGTGAGCGGGCATTGATCAGGTGTTTGCTGTCGGCGGTCAGCGGGCAGTGCAGGCTGATGATTTGCGCCTCGGCCAACAGTTCAGACAGGCTCACGTAGCGGGCCCCGAGGTCCTGTACCTGTGGGTTGGGGAAGGGATCGTAGGCCAGCAACTGGCAGCCGAAGCCGGCCATGATCTTGGCGAAGGTCGCGCCGATCTGACCGGTGCCGACCACGCCGACCGTTTTGCCGACCAGATCAAAACCGGTCAGCCCGTGCAGGCTGAAATCACCGTCGCGGGTACGGTTGTAGGCACGGTGCAGGCGACGGTTGAGGGCCAGGATCAGGGCGACGGCATGCTCGGCCACTGCGTGGGGCGAATAGGCGGGCACGCGCACGATGGTCAAGCCCAGGCGCTGGGCGGCGGGGAGGTCGACGTGGTTGTAGCCCGCCGAGCGCAGGGCAATCAGGCGTGTGCCGCCCTTGGCCAAGTGCTCCAGCACCGGGGCGCTGAGGTCGTCGTTGATAAAGGCACAGACCACCTCGTGGTGTTCGGCCAGGGCCACGGTATCGAGGTTGAGCCGGGCGGGTTGGAATTGCAGTTCCAGGCCAGCCGGCAGCGGTTCGCCGAGGAAACTCTCGCGGTCGTAGGTTTGGCTGCTGAAGAGAATGACGCGCATTGAGAAGGCTCCCTGCAATTTACACATTGTTGATTCGTTGCCCATGAAAACAGGGTCAGGCGCTGACTCTGGCTTCACTGGCCAGCCGCGCAATCGCCATGTCCAGTTCGTCCAGCGCGGCCATGGCCTTGGCGTCATCCTGCTTGAGCAGGGTTTCGGCGCGTTGGCAGGCTGCTCGTAATTGCGGCACGCCACAGTAGCGGGTGGCGCCGTGCAAACGGTGCACGCGCTCGATCAAGGCATGGTTGTCATTGGCTTCGCGGGCGTGGGTAATTGCCAGGCGATCAGCCTCCAGGGAGGCCAGCAGCATGGCGAGCATATCGGCGGCCAGGTCGGCCTTGTTGGCGGCCAGGCGCAGGCCTTCTTCGTGGTCGAGTACCAAGAGCTGCACGCCCTGGGCCGCACCTTCATGGGTGCGCTCCGGGCCTTGGTTACGCAGCGCCAGGCCGGTCCATTTCAATACCACCTGGGCCAATTGCCGCTCGCTGATGGGTTTGGTCAGGTAGTCGTCCATACCGCTTTGCAGCAGGGCGCGTTTTTCGTTGGCCATGGCGTGGGCCGTGAGGGCCACCACCGGCAGCGGCGTGCCGTGGCGCTCGCTTTCCCACTGGCGGATCGCCTCGGTGCTCTGGCGGCCATCCATGCCGGGCATTTGCACGTCCATCAGCACCAAATCGAACGTTTCCTGCTTCACGGCGTCGACCGCCGCGTAACCGCTTTCCACCGCCTGCACCTTGGCGCCCATGTCTTCCAACAGGGTTTGCACCAGCAACAGGTTGGCCGGGTTGTCGTCCACGCACAGCACCCGTGGCGCACGGCTGGACAACGGCTCACCGGGTTCGCTGCGCGAAGGGCGCGGGCTGATCAGGTCGGCCAGGGAACGGCGCAACTTGCGCGTACAGGCGGGCTTGGCCTGCAATTGGCTGTTGGGGTTGGGCACCGATTGGTTGAACAGCATCTGCTCGGTGGTCGGGCACAGCACCAGCACCTTGCAGCCCAGGTGTTCAAGGTCCCACAGGTGTTGGTTGAGGCGCTCGGGCGGAATGTCGTTGGCCGTGACGCCGAGCACCGCCAGGCTGATGGCCTGTTCGGTCTGGTGCGCACTGGTGATGCCGTTGGTCAGGCTTTCCAGGGTATTGAACGGCGTGACTTCCAGGCCGCAGTCTTCCAACTGATGTTGCAGGGCCTGGCGCGCCAGTTCGTGGTTTTCCAGCACGGCCACACGACGCCCCAATAGCGGCGCGGCGGGCAGGTCTTCGACGTCGTCACGGGTCTTGGGCAGGTTCAGGCTGATCCAGAATTCCGAACCTTCACCCGGCGTGCTGTCGACGCCGATTTCGCCGCCCATCTGCTCGATCAACCGCTTGGAAATCACCAGGCCCAAACCGGTGCCGCCGGGCTGGCGCGACAGCGAGTTGTCGGCCTGGCTGAATGCCTGGAACAGGGCGCGCACATCCTGGTTCGACAGGCCAATGCCGGTGTCTTGCACACTGATGCGCAATTGCACGCTGTCTTCCTGCTCGTCCTCGATCATGGCCCGGGCCACAATGGTGCCTTCGCGGGTGAACTTGATCGCATTACTGATCAGGTTGGTCAGGATCTGCTTGAGCCGCAGCGGGTCGCCCACCAACGCCAGGGGCGTGTCGCGGTACACCAGGCTCACCAATTCGAGCTGCTTGGCATGGGCGGCGGGAGCGAGGATGGTCAAGGTGTCTTGCAGCAAGTCGCGCAGGTTGAAAGGCACGCTGTCGAGCACCAGCTTGCCGGCTTCAATCTTCGAGAAATCGAGGATCTCGTTAATGATGCCCAGCAAGTTATCCGCAGACTTTTCGATAGTGCCCAGGTAGTCCAACTGGCGCGGCGACAGCTCGCTTTTTTGCAACAGGTGAGTAAAGCCGAGGATGCCGTTGAGCGGCGTGCGGATTTCATGGCTCATGTTGGCCAGGAACTCCGACTTGATACGGCTGGCCTCCAGGGCTTCCTTGCGCGCCAGGTCCAGCTCGATGTTTTGGATCTCGATGGTTTCCAGGTTCTGGCGCACGTCTTCGGTGGCCTGGTCGATGCTGTGTTGCAGCTCTTCCTGGGCATTTTGCAGGGTTTCGGCCATGCGGTTGATGCCCGACGCGAGTTGGTCCAGTTCCTGGCTGCCCAAGGGTGGCAGGCGTGTCTCCAGGTTGCCGTCCTTGAGCTGGGTCACGGCTTGCTTGATCTGGCCAATCGGCGAATTGATGGTGCGGCTGATACGCAGGGCGAGGGCGGCGGTGCACATCAGGCCGATGGCGATCAGCAGCAGGCTGGCGAACAGGCTGCGATAGCCGCGCAGCAACATGCCATTGTGGGACAGCTCCACTTCGACCCAACCCAGTAGACGGTCGGCCTCATCGGGAATCAACTCGCCCGCCAGGTTGCGATGGCGGCCAAACACCGGCAGTAGATAGCGAGTGGCGTCATTGCCGGTGCGCTGCAACAGGTGCGAACTGTTGCCGGTGGGCGGCTGGTTGAGCATGGTCGGACCGGCATGGGCCAGGGACGAACGGTCGGGCGCCAGGAACGACACGGCGCGCACATCCGGCTGCTCCAGGGACTGGGTCGCGATGCGCTCCAGCAGGTCGGTGTTCTTATGGCCCAGCGCGGGTGCCACCAAGGGTGCCAATTGCTCGGCGATCATTTCGCCGCGTTGCAGCAGTTGGGTCTGCAACTCCGAGAGTTGCATCCAGGTGAAATAGCCGCCCAACAACAGCGCCATCAGGCTGGTCGGTAATAAGGTCAGCAACAGTACGCGGCCTTTTATCCCCATTCTTCTAAGCACGCCACTCTCCTGCTACCACGTTGTTATCAATGATCCACGCCGGCATCCGGCCCGCGCCACCTGCGCAGTGTAGCCATTTGCACGGTCTGGAATCTTGCAAATTAATGACATGCGGCAATCTTCGGGCCATTCGGCGCCGGGTGGCGATTGCCTGTGAACGTTTAATCTTGAATAATCAGTGATTGAGAATGACTTGCAGACGCTAATGACTCCCGCAGCAGTTGGCCTACCCAGTATCCTGACCATCGAAGACGACCCGGTGTTGGGCGCCTACGTGCACGAGCAGCTTGGCCGCAGCGGCTTCCAGGTGACCTGGTGCCAGAACGGCCAGCAGGGCCTGCAACTGGCCCGCGCCCAGGCCTTCGACCTGGTGCTGATGGACATTCTGCTGCCGGGGCTGGACGGTTTGTCGATCCTCACCCATTTGCGCCAGAGCCACGCCATGCCCGTGATCCTGATGTCGGCCCTGGGCGCTGAAGCCGACCGTATCAGCGGTTTTCGCCTGGGCGCGGACGACTATTTGCCCAAGCCGTTCAGCATGGTTGAACTGTGCGTGCGAATTGAAGCGATCCTGCGCCGCGTTGCCCTGGATCGCCGGCCCGAGCCGCCGCGCGCCTCGGTCCCTGAACATGCCCGGGTGCTGCACTTTGATGATGAACGCTGCGATGTGTCCTGCCAGGACCAGTGGGCCGGGCTCACGCGCAGCGAATACCGCCTGCTGGAAACCCTGCACCGCAATGCCGAAGAAGTCCTCAGCAAAGCCTTCCTGTATCAGCAGGTGTTGCAGCGCGGGTATGCGCCCCATGACCGCAGCCTCGACATGCATGTCAGCCAGATCCGCCGCAAGCTCAAGGCCATCGGTTACATCGAGCGTGAAGTACGCACCGTATGGGGCAAGGGCTACGTGCTGAGCGGTCACGATGAAGGGCTTTGAGCGATTGCCCGGCAGGCACTCGTTGTTCTGGAAGCTGGCCTGTCTGTTGATCGCCTTCTGTTTGCTGATGATCTGGCTCAGTTGGTCCTGGGGCCGCTACATGGAGCAGCAGAGCGCTTACCTGTCGGACAAGTCGCGGGAGATTCTCACTGGCTATGCCGCGGGTGCCGAGCTGGCGTGGAGCACTCAAGGCAGCGCCGGCGTGGACGCCTGGCTGCGGCGGATGGCCGAGCGCGAAAGCACTTGGGTGGGGGTGATCGGTAACGACCTACAGTCCCTGGGCAGCACGCCCTTGAGTGACAAGGAAAGCCAGCGCCTGACGTTTTTGCGCGGATTGGATTGGCCGGTCAGCCGGCATGTCATTGGCCTGCCCTGGATGAAGGTGCCGTTTCCGGTCGACCCTGGCGCGGGGTCGCTGGTGATCGAGCTGCCGCAGCGTTTTATGCCAGGGCGCTATCAACTGTTCTGGCGGGTGGTCACCAATGGTGTGATTCCCGGCCTGTTTACCCTGTTGCTGTGCATCGGCCTCTACCGGCTGTTGATCATGCCCCTCAATCAATTGCGCGAGCAGGCCAATGCCTGGCGTGCGGACCAACTCAATACGCGGATGTCTCGCGATGCCACCAGCCGCCAGGATGAACTGGGCGAGTTGGGCCGCGCCTTTGACCATATGTCCGAACGCTTGCAGGGCACCGTGCGTTTGCAGCAGCAGTTGCTGCGCGATATGTCCCATGAACTGCGCACACCCTTGAGCCGCCTGCGGGTGGCCTGCGACAGCGAGCAAGACCCGGCCAAGCTGCGCGAGCGCCTGGGCCGGGAAATCGACGCCATGCAGCGCCTGGTGGAAGACAGCCTGCAACTGGCGTGGCTCGACAGCGAAACAACGCCGCTGCCCCAGGAAGACATTCAGCTCCAGGCGTTATGGGACATCTTGCGCGAGAACGCGTGTTTTGAAAGCGGTTGGCCCGCATCGCGCTTGCCGTGCCTGTTACCCGCGGACAGTTGGGTGCGTGGCAACCTCAATGCACTGGCCCAGGCCTTGGAAAATATCCTGCGCAACGCCGTACGCCACTCGCCCCAGGGCGGCTGGGTGCAACTCGACGGCTGTCGGGAGGGGGACTATTGGCATATCTGGCTGCAGGATCAGGGCGCTGGGATTGCTGAGGATGATCTGGAGCGCATCTTCGCGCCCTTTACCCGCCTGGACGGCTCGCGGCCCGGCGATGGTGGTTTCGGCCTGGGCCTGAGCATTGCCCGCAACGCCGTGCAGCGCCAGGGCGGTCGCTTATGGGCGGAAAATACCGGGCAGGGCCTGCGGGTGCATTTGCACTTGCTGGCCCGTTAGCGCTCAGCGCCTACGCAGTTTGCGTTTTTTCCACTGGTGCGCCACCCACCAGCGCCAGTACGCCATGGTCAGGCAATAGGCCAGGGCGCCCAATACTACCCCCAATACCACCGAACCCAGCAGGAACGGCTGCCAGAGTGTGCTCAACTGGCCGCTGATCCATTCCCACGTCAGGTTGTCGGGCAAGCTGCGTGGCGGCACATTCATCAGCCAGGCGCCGGTCATATAGGTGCAGATGAACACCACCGGCATGGTGATGGGGTTGGTCAACCACACCAGGCTGATGGCGATGGGCATATTGCCGCGCACCGAGATCGCGAGCACTGCGGCGAGCAACATCTGCAACGGAATCGGGATAAACGCCGCAAATAAACCCACCGCCATGGCGCGCGCCACGGAGTGCCGGTTCAGGTGCCAGAGGTTGGGGTCATGCAGCAGCGTGCCAAGAAACTGTAATGACTTGTGTTCCCTGATACTGCTGGGGTCTGGCATGTACCGTTTGAATAAGCGCCGGGGCATAAGGGGTCCAGGTCAATTCGAGGGGCAAGTATGCCCGGATTCTATAAACAGAAAATTCAGACTTTGTGACAAAACATCATAGGCGCTGTCGTTCAGCCGACTAAGACTGAGTGGATCACGGGAAAAGGATGATCCATGAAGACAGGGATGTTGGCGTTGGCGCTGGGGTTGCTGATGTTGCGTTGGTTGCCGGCCCTGCCGCCCGGCGCCGCGTTATTGGGCATGCTGGTGTTGGCCTTGATGCTGTTGCCTTTTCGGTCCTATCCCTTGGCCTTTTTTCTGGTGGGCTTGAGCTGGGCTTGCTTCAGCGCGCAGCGGGCGTTGGATGATCGACTGCAGCCGGCCCTGGATGGGCAGACTCGTTGGGTGGAGGGGCGCGTGGTCGGCTTGCCCCAGCAGACGGTTACGGGCGTGCGCTTTGAACTGGCCGACGGCCGGTTGCGCAAGGGGCGGCTGCCCAAACGTATCCGCGTGTCCTGGCACGGCGGGCCAGTGGTGAACAGCGGCGAACGCTGGCGCCTGGCGCTGACACTCAAGCGGCCTGCGGGCCTGCTCAATTTTCATGGAGTTGACCACGAAGCCTGGCTGCTGGCCCAGCGTATCGGTGCCACTGCAACGGTAAAAGATGGTGAACGCCTCGCACCGGCCCGCAATGCCTGGCGCGATGCTGTTCGCCAGCGCGTGATGGCGGTGGATGCCCAAGGCCGCGAGGCGGGCTTGGCGGCGTTGGTATTGGGCGACGGTTCCGGCTTGGCGCCTGAGGATTGGCAGGTGTTGCAGGACACGGGCACGGTGCATCTGCTGGTGATTTCCGGGCAGCATATCGGCTTGTTGGCGGGCTTGATCTACGGCTTTGTCGCGGTATTGGCGCGCTATGGTTGCTGGCCACGAACCTGGCCGTGGCTGCCGTGGGCGTGCGGCCTGGCTTTTGGCGCAGCGTTGGGTTATGGCCTGCTGGCGGGGTTTGGCGTGCCGGTGCAGCGGGCTTGTATGATGGTCGGCCTGGTGTTGCTGTGGCGTCTGCGTTTCCGCCATTTGGGGCTGTGGTGGCCGTTGCTGCTGGCGCTGAACGGCGTGCTGGTGCTGGAGCCCTTGGCCAGCCTGCAGGTAGGGTTCTGGTTATCGTTTGCGGCGGTCGCGGTATTGTTGCTGGCGTTCGGCGGGCGCTTGGGGCCGTGGAGCGTCTGGCAGGCGTGGACCCGGCCTCAGTGGTTGATTGCCATTGGCTTGTTTCCGGTGTTGCTGGTGTTGGGTTTGCCCATCAGCCTCAGCGCACCGGTGGCCAATCTGTTTGCCGTGCCGTGGATCAGCCTGGTGGTGCTGCCCCTGGCGCTGCTGGGCACGGCGTTGTTGTGGGTGCCGCTGGCGGGGGAAGCTGTGCTGTGGCTGGCCGGCGGCGCGCTGGACGGATTGTTCAAGGGCCTGGCGCTGCTGGCCGGGCAATTGCCGGCCCGGGTGCCGCCCGAGGTGCCGCTGGCGTATTGGCTGGTCAGCCTGATGGGCGCAGTGGTGTTACTGCTGCCCAAAGGGGTGCCGTTCCGGGTGTTGGGCTGGCCCCTGTTGTTGATGGCCGTTTTCCCGCCCCGGGAGTGGGTGCCCCACGGACAGGTCGATGTGGTGCAACTGGATGTCGGCCAGGGGCAGGCACTGATCCTGCGCACCCGCCATCACACCTTGCTCTACGATGCCGGGCCGCGCTCGGGGCCTGTCGACCTCGGCGCGCGCGTCGTGTTGCCGTCGTTGAAAAAACTCGGGGTAGGGCAGTTGGACATGATGCTGCTCAGCCATGCCGACGCCGATCACGCCGGTGGTGCGGCAGCAGTGGCTCGGGGGCTGCCCGTCAAACGCGTGGTGGGCGGCGAAACCGAGGGCTTGCCAGCCTTTCTCGCCACCCAGCCCTGTACCAGCGGCGAACGATGGGAATGGGATGGTGTGTCGTTTGAACTGTGGCAGTGGGCGGGTGGGCTTGAGGGCAATCCGAGGTCGTGCGTGCTGCACGTCCAGGCCAATGGCGAACGCCTGCTGCTCACCGGCGACATTGATCGCGCTGCCGAACAGGCGTTTCTGGCATCCCCGCTGGCGGTTCCGACCGACTGGCTGCAGGCCCCGCACCATGGCAGCCGAAGTTCTTCGTCCTGGCCTTTCGTACAACGGTTGGCGCCCACCTCTGTGCTGATTTCCCGCGGTCGCAGCAATACGTTTGGCCATCCTCATCCGCAGGTCCTCGACCGCTACCAAGCACTGGGCAGCCGGGTGTATGACAGCGCCGAACAGGGCGCTGTGCGCCTGCGCCTGGGGGCGTTTGTGCCTGCGACGGTTGCGCGCAGCGAACGTCGTTTCTGGCGCGAACCGTTACCGTAATCAGGCGTTGCCAAGGTCTCGAACCGCGACAGACGGACCTGTAGCCGGTGAACCCTTCTGTTGACCCTATATGGTAAAGTGGCGCACTTTTTCGAGGGGACATTCACTGTGTGGGAATTGGTCAAATCCGGCGGCTGGATGATGTTGCCGATCATTCTGAGCTCCATCGTCGCACTCGGCATCGTCGCCGAACGCCTGTGGACCCTGCGCGCCAGTCGCGTCACCCCCGAGCACTTGCTGGGGCAGGTCTGGGGCTGGATCAAGAACAAGCAGCTCGACAAGCAAAAGCTCAAAGAGCTGCGTGCCAATTCGCCACTGGGTGAAATCCTCGCCGCCGGCCTGGCCAATTCCAAGCATGGTCGCGAGATCATGAAGGAGTGCATCGAAGAGGCGGCCGCCCGGGTTATTCATGAACTGGAGCGCTACATCAACGCCCTCGGCACTATCGCCGCCATGGCGCCGTTGCTCGGTTTGCTCGGCACGGTCCTGGGCATGATCGATATCTTCAGCGCGTTCACGGGCTCGGGCATGACCACCAACGCGTCGGTATTGGCCGGGGGCATTTCCAAGGCCCTGATCACCACTGCTGCGGGCTTGATGGTGGGTATCCCTTCGGTGTTTTTCCACCGTTTCCTGCAGCGGCGCATTGATGAGCTGGTGGTCGGTATGGAACAGGAAGCCATCAAGCTGGTAGAAGTGGTGCAGGGCGACCGTGATGTAGACCTGGTCGAGGGCAAAGCGTGAAATTTCGCCGTAAGCAACGGGAAAATGTTGATATCAATCTCGCGTCGTTGATCGACGTGGTGTTTATCCTGCTGCTGTTCTTTGTCGTGACCACCACCTTCACCCGGGAAACCCAGTTGCGTGTCGACCTGCCTGAAGCGGTGAGTGGCTCGCCTGCCGAAGACCAGCAAGTCAAGCAGCTGGACATCGCTATCAGCGCCGAAGGGGTGTTTTCGGTGAATAACCAGTTGCTGGAGAAAAATGACCTTGCCAGCCTGATGGAGGCGTTGCAGAAGGAGTCTGGTGGCGACACCCAGTTGCCGCTGTCCATCAGCGCCGATGGCAAAACCCCACACCAGGCCGTGATCACCGCCATGGACGCTGCCGGCAAGCTCGGTTTCAGCCATTTGCGCATGACCACTGTCGAGGCGGCGAGCCCGCCCTGATGGCCATCTCCGACCGTTTACTCAAGGCATGGTACGAAGGTCATCCAGCACTAATGTTGCTGCGACCGCTGGAATCGTTGTATCGCCGTGTGGTTCAACGTAAGCGTGCGCGCTTCGTGGCGGGCGAGGGCGAGATTTATCAGTCGTCTGTGCCAGTGATCGTGGTGGGCAATATTACGGTGGGGGGCACCGGCAAGACGCCGTTGATCTTGTGGTTGATCGAGCACTGCCGCCGCAGCGGTTTGCGCGTAGGAGTGGTCAGTCGAGGCTACGGTGCCAGGCCGCCGCAGCTGCCGTGGCGTGTGGAGGCCGGCCACAGTGCCGAGGTGGCCGGTGATGAACCCTTGCTGATCGTGCAGCGCAGCGGTGTACCGCTGATGATCGATCCTGATCGCAGTCGTGCGGTAAAGGCACTGCTGGCCAGTGAGCCCCTGGACCTGATTCTCTCCGATGACGGCCTGCAGCATTACCGCCTGGCTCGCGATCTTGAACTGGTGCTGATCGATGCCGCTCGCGGCCTCGGCAACCGCCGGTGCCTACCAGCCGGGCCGTTGCGTGAACCGGTGGATCGCCTGAAGAGTGTGGACGGGGTACTTTATAACGGTGCCGTTTCGGACCGTGAAGATGGCTTTGCCTTTCGCCTGCTGCCCACAGCGCTGGTCAACCTGCACAGCGGCGAGCGCCAGCCGGTCACCTACTTTGCGCAGGGCCAGCAGGTGCATGCGGTGGCCGGCATAGGTAACCCGCAACGTTTCTTCAATACCCTTGAAACGCTACACTGGCAGCCGCTACCCCATGCTTTTGCCGACCACGCGCCCTACAGCGCCGAGGTCTTGAATTTTACCCCGTCATTGCCGCTGGTCATGACCGAAAAGGACGCGGTGAAGTGCCGCGCCTTTGCCCAGCCCGACTGGTGGTACCTTGCGGTGGATGCGGTACCGTCGCCGGCGTTCGTCGCCTGGTTCGACATGCAGCTGATGCGTCTGCTGCCCAACCGTCTCTTGCCTTAAAACGCTTCTTTCCAGGAAACACTCATGGACACCAAACTGCTCGATATCCTCGCTTGCCCGATCTGCAAAGGCCCGCTCAAGCTCAGCGCCGACAAAACCGAGCTGATCAGCAAAGGTGCCGGCCTGGCTTACCCTATCCGTGACGGCATCCCGGTCATGCTCGAAAGCGAAGCCCGTACTCTGACCACCGATGAGCGCCTGGATAAATGACCACCGCCTTTACCGTTGTCATTCCCTCGCGCTATGCCTCGACGCGCCTGCCGGGCAAGCCGCTGCAAATGATCGGCACCAAGCCGATGATCCAGCTGGTGTGGGAACAAGCGTGCAAGAGCAGCGCCGAACGGGTGGTGGTGGCCACCGACGACCCGCGCATCATCGAGGCGTGCAAAGGTTTTGGTGCCGAAGCGGTCCTGACCCGCGAAGACCATAACTCCGGTACTGATCGCCTGGCCGAAGTCGCCACTCAGCTGAGTCTGGCACCCGACGCGATCGTAGTGAATGTGCAGGGTGACGAGCCATTGATACCGCCGAGTGTCATCGATCAGGTCGCTGCCAACCTCGCGGCCCATGGCGAGGCGCGTATGGCGACCCTGGCCGAACCGATCGAAGACATCGAGACGCTGTTCAACCCGAATGTGGTGAAAGTGGTCAGCGACATCAACGGCCTGGCACTGACGTTCAGTCGCTCCACCTTGCCGTGGGCGCGGGATGCCTTTGCCAAGAATCGCGACGTGTTGCCGGAGGGCGTGCCATATCGCCGCCATATCGGCATCTATGCCTACCGCGCCGGTTTCCTGCACGACTTCGTCAGCTGGGGCCCGTGCTGGCTGGAAAACACCGAGTCCCTGGAGCAACTGCGTGCCCTCTGGCACGGCGTGCGTATCCACGTGGGCGATGCGTTGGAAGCACCGCCAGCCGGTGTCGACACCCAGGAAGACCTCGAACGCGTCCGTCGCCTGCTGGGCGCCTGATGGAAGTTCTGTTTGTATGCCTGGGCAATATCTGCCGCTCGCCAACCGCTGAGGGCATCTTGCGCCATAAGTTGCGTGAAGCAGGCTTGGCTGGCCAGATTGAGGTGGCGTCTGCTGGCACCGGGGAATGGCATGTCGGCAACCCGCCGGACCAGCGCAGCCAACGGGCGGCGCTGGCGCGCGGCTATGACCTGTCGAGCCAGCGTGCCCAGCAGGTTTCCCGCGCGGACTTTGCCCGCTATGACCTGATCCTGGCCATGGACAGCAGCAACCTGCGCAACCTCAAGGCCATGCAGCCGGGGCAGGGCAAGGCGGAGCTGGATTTGTTCCTGCGTCGCTTTGATGGCGAAGTGGACGAGGTGCCAGACCCTTACTATGAAGGTGAGCAAGGTTTCGAACGGGTCCTGGACCTGATCGAACGCGCCTGTGACTTATTGGTGATCGAATTGAAGGGGCGGTTATGACCTTGCAAGTGCGTGCGCAGGTATCGCTCAAGCCATTCAACAGCTTTGGCATCGATGTGAGCGCGCAATTATTTGCCGAGGCCCACAGTGATGCTGACGTGCGCGCGGCCATCGCCTATGCCGCCGCACAGGCGGTGCCGTTGCTGGTGATTGGAGGCGGCAGCAATTTGCTGTTGACCCAGGATGTTCCGGCGCTGGTGTTGCGTATGGCGACACAAGGCATTCGCGTGCTGAGCGACGATGGCACGCGCGTGGTGGTCGAAGCCGAAGCGGGCGAAGCCTGGCATCCGTTTGTGCTGTGGACGCTTGAGCACGGCTTCTGCGGCCTGGAAAACCTCAGCCTGATCCCGGGCACTGTCGGCGCCGCGCCGATGCAGAACATCGGTGCCTATGGCGTAGAGATCAAGGATGTGTTTGCCGGCCTCACCGCCCTGGATCGCCAGACGGGCGAACTGCGGGACTTCAGCCTGGACGAATGCAACTTTGCCTACCGTGACAGCCTGTTCAAGCACGAAGTCGGGCGCTGGCTGATCCTGCGGGTACGCTTTGCCCTTAGCCGCGCCAGTCACCTGACACTCGACTACGGCCCGGTGCAACAGCGCCTGACCGCGCAGGGCATCATCCACGCCACGCCAAGCGATGTGAGCCGCGCGATCTGCAGCATTCGCCGCGAGAAACTGCCAGACCCGGCAGAGCTGGGCAATGCGGGCAGCTTCTTCAAGAATCCGCTGGTACCCCAAGCCTTGGCTGTTGAGCTGCAACGCCAGTATCCGGACCTGGTGGCCTACCCTCAGGCCGACGGCCAAATGAAGCTCGCCGCCGGCTGGCTGATCGACAAAGCCGGTTGGAAGGGGTTCCGGGAGGGCGATGCGGGCGTGCACAAGCTGCAAGCGTTGGTACTGGTCAACTACGGCACCGCCACCGGGCAGGAGATTGCCCAGCTGGCGCTACGCATCCAGCAAGATATCTTCAAGCGCTTCAAGGTCGAGCTGGAAATGGAACCCAATCAGTACTGAGCTATCGGGCCTGAAAATGAAAATGCCCCGTATCTCGCGATACGGGGCATTTTTTATTGCGTTGGCTGATCAGTCGTCGCGGCTCATGATGCCGAAGATCTGCAACAGGCTGATGAACAGGTTGTAGATCGACACATACAGGCTGATGGTCGCCATGATGTAGTTACGCTCACCGCCGTGGATGATGGCGCTGGTCTGGAACAGGATGCACACCGAGGAAAACAGCACAAAACCCGCGCTGATCGCCAATTGCAGGCCGCTGATCTGGAAGAACATGCTGGCCACCACCGCCGCCAGCAGCACGAAGAAGCCTGCGGTGATGAAACCACCCAGGAAGCTCATGTCCTTACGGCTGATCAGCACGTAGGCCGACAGACCACCAAACACCAGGGCGGTCATGGCAAACGCCGAACTGACCACTTCAGCACCGCCGGCCATGCCCAGGTAACGGTTGAGGATCGGGCCGAGGATGAAACCCATGAAACCGGTCAAGGCAAACGCCGACACCAGGCCCCAGGCCGAGTCACGCAGCTTGTTGGTCAGGAAGAACAGACCGTAGAAGCCGATCAACACGACAAAGATATTCGGGTAGCCGACGCGCATCTGCTGGGCCACGTAAGCCATCACGCCGCTGAATGCGAGGGTAAGGGCGAGCAAGCCGTAGGTGTTGCGCAACACGCGGCTGACTTCAAGCTGCTCAGCCTGCGCGTTGCCATTCACTGCGTAATTCTGTTCGCGCATGGCGACACTCCTTCAGTTTTGAAACGTTCAGTCGCAAAGATCATAACAGACGCCTTGTAACAAGCGATGCAGAGAGTTTGACAGTGTGTTTCATTCGGGTATTATGGCGCCCGCTGACACGGGATGGACTACTATAATCCCGTGATGCACAAGGGAAATTGGCAGAGTGGTTGAATGCACCGGTCTTGAAAACCGGCGGACGTTAATAGCGTCTCCAGGGTTCGAATCCCTGGTTTCCCGCCAAGATTTACACGAAAGCCTCGCGAAAGCGGGGCTTTTGCGTTTCTGGGGTTTGGTTATACCGGGCTATTTAGGCAGTTGGTCTAACTCGAAAGGCCAGGAACACCGGCCCGAATGGGAAGGTACTGACTTCCAGCTCATCCAGTGGATTGAGCGTGTGCGTGCGGCTTCCAGCGTTGCTGTAGATCACGTGGCTGCTGGATACGGCAATGTTGATCTTGCCGGCGGCCGCCTGGATTAGATTCACCTTGAACCCTTCAATCACATCATCACCGATTGTCAGCGTGACATCTGTATCGCTGATGACCAGTATCGACTTGCCTGAATCCGACATGGTCAAGGGCCTGCTGCCGGTGATAGAAACATTGGTGTGCACATGTCCGCCAGCGTGGTAACTGACCATTCTCGGATCCGCGAAGACCCGGGCGAAGGAGCCGACATAATTCACACTGGCGCGCATGTCGTCGAATTGCTCAACCACGTATGTACCAATGCTGCCGGAAACTTCCCCATTGGGGTCCAGAACCCATTTGCGTCCTACCATCAACCCGATCTGGGTATTGGCACGTACACCGGCACGCATTTCTTCCAGAAAGAGCTGGCTGATCTGGCCACCGCCTTTGCCCTGGACATAGGTAAAT
Organism: Pseudomonas sp. KT_2_4; assembly: GCF_041410225.1. Lineage (NCBI taxonomy): Bacteria > Pseudomonadati > Pseudomonadota > Gammaproteobacteria > Pseudomonadales > Pseudomonadaceae > Pseudomonas > Pseudomonas sp. KT_2_4. The sequence goes on along the minus strand of NZ_CP166962.1, from coordinate 1,342,857 downwards.
CGTGCAATGGAATGGCTGTCGCCAGTGGGGCTGCCCTGGGCAGTATCGACCTTGTAGTCGACAAAGTCTGCCGAGACGATGGTGGTCGTGGTGTTGGCGTTTGGCGCCCAGGTAAAATCCAGGACCCTGCCGGTTTTGACCTGCTCTAGAGAGGTGGTGGCTTGTGATGTAGTCGTAGAGCCTGACTGCTTCAAATCGTCATTCATGATACTCATCCGTAAGTGAAGTCGAGGGTCGAAAGTACACGAAGCAAATGACCGCCGTCATCACAGCACGTTTTCTACAAGACTATGCTGTCTTACTGGATCCGTATGGAGCTGTCATCGTGCACGTGCCCTCGCACTGCGTATTCATTACTAAGCACAGTACGGAGCTTTTAGCTTGACTGATTTACTTCTCTCCACGGCAGCCATGGCCTGCCCCATGATTTCAAGCTTGTTTGTTAGGTGAACGTCGAAACTTCTAAAACAGTGCCCTGTCCCAGCTTTCATACCGATGTTTAAGTGCAACCTGCGAAAGCGGCTGAAAAGTCAGCGAGATGGAGTCATTCGAATGAAAATACTGAGCCTTTCGATGCTGGCGGGTGCCTCCATGATGCTAGTCTCTGAAGGCGTTTGGGCTGAGCAATATCTGCCCGAGATTGCCAGCAAAGCGCCTTACAAAAAAGCCTACGCAGAGATGCTCAGTTATCCGGACTGGGTCAGTAAAGCTCAGGGCACAGCGTCGCCAGTCGAGACGGTTTCGGCGGATGGTAAGCGCTTTACGGTAGGCCACATGTGCAAGCCACATGATTGTGCAGACAATCAGCTAATCGTGGTCTTTAACGCAGATGGAACAAAGTCCTGGGGGCTACTCGCGACGCGTCCAGCCGAGGGAGAGGCATTCAGTAAGCAATTGCTGGGTGATCCCGACAGTGTCGTTCAGGGCCTACTGAATAAGTCGTTTGCTGACAACAATCCCGAAGATTGATGACCGGTGTCGCTCTGCTGCGGCAAACGGTGGGTGGGGAGAACGACCATCAGATAAGACATAGCGAACAGACCGCTTGTTATGGTTATCGTGGATGTTAAAGTCGCACAAATTTTTTGAGGGAACGATATGCGAGGCTTAATCGGAGCATTACTGCTTGCTGCTCTTGGTGGGTGCTCCACATCGCCTATATCTGCCGACATCGCAGACCCTGTGCCATCCACAAGAATGTATGCCTTTACGGAAAAGAACGCGGCTCAGTTGGTGGTGACTAGAGACTCGGGCATCTACGGAGCTGAAGTCCGTTTTATTTTGCATATTGATGGAAAACCGGCTGCCGAGTTTCACCCTGGGGAGGTTGCCAGGTTTGGGCTGGCCCCTGGCAAGCATATTCTTGGTGTCTCGAAATACATGCTTTTCGGCACCTCAAGAATCATCGAATCAGAAATTGATATGAAGCCGGGAGACCTTGTTCGCCGCAGAATTTCTCAGCACGGCAGCAGTTTTTCTTTCACCCCGACTGCCTACTAAACGCCATTCGTCTAACGCCCGGCACTCTCACTCCCGATGCAGCCTCTCAATCCTAAGCGCGGATATCCCGAGCCTATAAACGGAGTGCCAGCATGGAAATCAACGAGAAAGCCCCAGGCAACATTTCCCAGCAAGCGGTTACCCGGGGCACCGATAACGAGACCGGCCATGACCCGCGGCGTGACGAGGACAATATCCCGCTGCCGCCGGAGGACGAGGCGCCTCTTGAAGAAGATATGTCGGATGTAGATGCGGCCGATTCAGTAGCTACTGAGCATCCCAAGACCTGAAGGCGTTCAGGCCAAAGAGCCCGGCCCTGTGCCGGGCTTCGTCTGCTGGTCCCCTTGGTCTCGTTCACCTCCTTGTGGCTGTAAGCCGATGCTGATCCGACCCGCACCGCTGCACTTTTTTCCATTTTGCTGATCTACCTCTGTCCCGGCCACCCGACTCCCGCGTGCGGCCCACAGAATCAGACCCGGTGCCGATGGATCGAACGTTTACGATTTTTACCACCCGATGGCCGCTGTTGCTGGCTGCGATGTTCGCGCTGTGTGCAGTGGGTTGCAGCCAACAACAGGGCCGCGATATCGCCAGGCAGTTCAGCGACGGCAAGCCCGATGAGTTCTTCCAGACCAGCGTCGACCGCATGGCCACCCTGGGGATGCGTGACAACCTGCAAAGCCTCTACCTGCTGATGAGCAAGCTCTACCTGCGCAACCCCAACCAGTGGCGTCAATCGGGGTATCCGGATGCGGTGACCGCCGCCCGGAAAATCCGCCAGGCCATCGAAAATCGCCAACCCTTGCCCGCACTGGGTGACCGGCGTGACCTGGCTGCCCTGAGCTATTCCTTGAGCCCCGACTTTCGCGGCGACCGCGTCGGCGCGTTCATCTATGCGATTGGCAGCATGCTCGTGACCGCTCACGGCGGGCGCACGCAGTTCTATGTGACCGACTCGATCAACCCGCAGTTTGTCAGCAATGCCGCGCGCAATATCGAAAAGGCCACCTGGCTGCTCAGCCAGCGTCAGGATGCCAATGGCGTGTTGCTGTTGTTTTCCAATGAAATATCGGAGGAGGGCAGTAACCTCAGTTTTGCCGTTGAGTTCGGCAAGATCGTCGCGCGGTTGGACCTGCTGACCCAAATCCTCGATGAGCGCTACCGGCGCATTGGCCTCAATTACGCACAAAGCCTGTTGCTGATGAATTTCCTGCCGGTGCAGTAAGGCCCATCGCATCGACCAATCGGTGCGGTGTTTCCCTTTCCGCTGTAGGAAGCGGCCTATCTTGTCTCCGGCGGCTTGAAAGGCTGGCCTGCGGGCAATAGCCTCGGATTTTTCTTAAACACGAGGCCCTCCCTTGGGTAAACGAAAAACGGTTTGGCCCACGGATCGCGAAATACGCTTGCGGTTTATCCTCTATGCGGTAATTGACGCCGCGACCGCCCAGGGCGTGTCTGCCGAGTTATTGCTGCCGGCGCATAAGTTATTGCGTGACTCGCCCACGGAAGACCAGTTGCGCGACACCTTGGGGGCGATTCTCGCCACTGACGAAATGTATGGCTTTCGCTTTCCGCCGGGGTCGGATGCAGATGATCTGATGCGGACATTGGCAACTGCCGATGGTTAAACTGATTCACCCCTGTTTTTGATACGCCCCTGTCCGTCATTAAGGAGTGACTTGAGGGGCGTACCTGCCTTCCCATCACTGTTCGCGTGGTGGGCTCGGCCCGGCACGTTCCCGGATTCCAAGGACCTGCTCCCAATGCTGCTGCGCCACCCCCCGTTTATTTTTGCCGCCTTGACCCTCAGTTCGCTGGTACAGGCCGAAGGCCTGCAATTGGCGCCGGTTGAAGTCACTACGGCTGAGGCCAGTGCCGCAGAAATCGCCCAGGCGCAGCTCAAAAGCGTGCCCGGCGGCACCAATTACATCGATATGGACAGCGTGCAACAGGGACGGGTCAGCACCAACGAGGATGTCTTCAAGTACCAGGCTGGTGTTTACGCCAAGGCGGCCAATAACGAAGGGGTGAAGGTGTCCATTCGTGGCTCGGGCCTGAACCGCGCCCCCGGTGCCCATGCCTCCGGCCTGTATGAAATGTTCGACGGCCTGCCGCTTACCGGCCCAGGCGGCACGCCCTATGAGCTCAAGGACCCGCTGTGGCAAAGCCGGGTAGAGGTGCTGCGTGGCGCCAACGGGTTCGATCAGGGTGCATTGGCCTTGGGCGGTGCGGTCAACTACGTTACCCGCACCGGCTTGGACGCGCCCAAGCTGCAAGTGCGCTATGAGGTCGGCAGTCGCGGCTATGCCCAACGCGAAGTCAGTTCCGGGCAGGTGCTGGGGGACGCCGACTATTACATCAGCCTCACCGATTCGGAGTCCGACGGTTATCAGCACCAGAGCGCTGGTACCGGCAAGGGCATCGCCGCCAACTTTGGCTATCGCTTTAACCCGGACCTGGAAACGCGCTTCTACTTGCGTTATCGCGAAACCACCAACGATTCTCCCGGCAGGCTCACGCGTGACCAGATCAGCCATGATCCGCGTGCCGCCAGCAGCCTCAATGCCGCCCGCGACTCAAAACGCCTGCAACCGGGCTCCTCCTGGATCGCCAACAAGACCACCTTGCAACTCGATGACGCATCAAGAATCGAAGTCGGGCTGGCCTATCACGATTACCCGATGGATCTGCGCGAGGGCACCAACCGCCTCAAGGTCGCCTACACCGATATCAGCGGCACCCTGAACTACATCCGTCAGGACAACCTGTTCGGCCATGCCAGCAAAACCACCGTCGGTCTGCGCACCACCCAGGCGATGCCCAATAATGGCGCTTCGGAATATGTGCGCATCCCGGCGGGCAAGACCGCAATCTACGCCCCCGGCACCAAAACCCGCGATTACAGCTACCTGGGCTCCGACACCGTGCTGCATGTCGGCAACGAGTTGGAACTGCTGGAGGATCTGTGGCTGACCACTGGCCTCGCCGCGATCTACACCCGCCGCGAAACCCAGGTGACTTACCCCGACGGCCAGGCGCCGCTCAGTCAGCATGACTGGGACTACGCACCGCGCATCGGCCTGCGTTACGACTTCACCCCGCAATTGCAGGTATACGCCAACTTGAGCCGGTCGGTAGAGCCGCCGCACGCCTGGTCGATGATCTGGGGTTCCAACAAATATTTCGACGCCGGCCCTGCCAATGGGTTGGCACGCGAAGGTGTCAGCCTGAAGAACCAGACCGCCACCACTCTGGAAGTCGGCGGTCGCGGTGAAGCCTGGCTCGGCCAATGGGACCTGGCCCTCTACCGCTCCGAAGTACGCCACGAATTGCTCTCCGTCGAAACCCAGGCCCAAACCGCCAACAGTAGCGCGATTATTGCCGAATCCAACGCCAGCCCCACCGTGCACCAGGGCGTGGAGCTGAGCCTGCTCAGCCCGCTATGGGACGGTGGCCGCAACGGCAGGCTCGACCTGCGCCAAGCCTATACCTACAGCGACTTCCACTACCGCGACGATGACCGTTTCGGCGACAACACCTTGCCCGGCATCCCCAAGCATTACTATCAGGCCCAGGTGCGCTACAGCCACCCGACGGGTTTCTACACCAGCCTCAACACCGAGCACGCCTCGCGGGTAGCGGTGGACTACGCCAATTCCTACTACGCCGCGGCTTACACCACCCTCGGTGCCACGTTCGGCTATGACGCACCCCAGCGAGACTGGCAAGCCTGGGTCGACCTGCGCAACCTGACCAACCGCCGTTATGCCAACACCGTTACGCCGGCTTACGACGACAAAGGCATGGACGTAGCACGTTCAACCCCTGCCGATGGCCGTGGAATTTACACCGGCGTGTCGTGGAGCTGGCGCTAAATCAACCCTCGTGTTCGCGCAGGCGCTTGTACAGGGTGTTGCGGCTTACGCCCAACTCCCGCGCCAGGTGGGAAATATTCCCACCCATGGCTTGCAGGCGTTGTTTGAGGTCAAGGTTTTCATCCAGGCGCTCGCGGGTGGGCGGCGGCGCCGCTTGCTTCAAATCGGTAAAAAAATCATCGGGCAAATGTTCTGCGCGGATCGGCTGCTCCTCGGCCATTGCCAGCGCCACCTGCAACACGCTGCTCACCTGACGCAAATTGCCCGGCCACGGATGCTGCTCAAATAACCTCAGCACCTCGGCACTCAGCCCGGCCCACTGGTTCGGCTCGCGGTGTTGCTGCCACAGTTGCTGGAACAGCGCCTGCTTGTCGGTACGCTCGCGCAACGGCGGCAATTCCAGGGTCAGGCCGCCGATGCGGTAGTACAAGTCCTCGCGAAAGCGTCCGGCCTGTACCAGTTCGCGCAGAGCGCGGTTGGTCGCCGAGATGATGCGCAAGTCCACCGGGAACACCTCGCTGCTGCCCACCGGTTGCACACAGCGCTCCTGCAATACTCGTAACAGGCGGGCCTGGGTGGGCAGCGGCATATCGCCAATCTCGTCGAGAAACAGCGTGCCCTTGTCCGCCTTGCGGATCAGGCCGATGCTGCCTTTCTGGTTGGCGCCGGTGAAGGCGCCTTTTTCGTAGCCGAACAGTTCCGATTCCACCAGCTCTGCGGGGATCGCTGCACAGTTCACCGCGATCAACGCCTGTCGGCTGCGGGAACTGGCCTGGTGCAGGGCTTTGACGAACACCTCTTTGCCTACGCCGGTCTCGCCATGGATCAACAGCGGAATGTCCTTCTCCAACAGGCGCTCGGCCTGGCGCACGGCTTTTTCCACGCGCACATCGCCAAAATGTAGGGTCTGAAGGTTGATCGACGTCGGTGCTGGCGGCGGTTGGCTGAACAGCCGGGCCTGCACCGGCATCTGTTTGGGCCGCTTCAACAGGCACTGGAACCGATTGCGTCCCGCCGCCTGCAAGGCGAAGGGCAGCCCTTCCGGTTGGTTGAGCAACTCCAGCAGCGAGACCTTGAACAGGCTGTCGATCATCACCCGCGACAGGCTGATGCCCAGCAGATTATCTGCGCGCCGATTGGCCGACAGCACCTGGCCGCTTTCATCAAAGATCAGCAGGCCGGCCCATTGGCTGTCGAGGTTGCTCAAGCCGGTGTTGAAGGTCAGTTGGAAGTGTTCGCCGCGAAACAGGTTGAGGATCAGCCGATTCTCCACGGTCTGGCTCATCATCTTGACCATGCCCAGGGTGTGGGAGGGCGGCAGGTAACTGTCGCTGGACACATCCAGCACGGCGATGATTTCGCGCTGGGCATCGAAAATCGGCGCCGCGGAGCCGGTCATGAAGCGGTTGGCCTTCAGGAAGTGTTCATCGTGTTCAATATGCACGGCCTGGGCGCAGGCCAGTGCGGTGCCGATGGCATTGGTGCCACTGGCGCGTTCCATCCAACTGGCGCCGGGGCTGAAGCCACGGGCCAGCGTGGGTTCGATAAACCGCTGGGTACCCCACGAGGTCAGCACCTGGCCCTGGTTGTCGGCCAGCATGATCAGGCAATTGGAATTGCTGAGGATGTTCTCGTAGTAGGGCAACACTTCCTGGTGGGTGGTCTGCACCAGGGAATGCTGGCTTTCCAGGAGTTGGCGTATGCCTTCGGCGGGCAGTTGGTCAAAGCTGGGGGCGCTCTGGTGGTCCAGGCCGTAGGCGCGGCAACGGCGCCAGGATTCCTGGATAAGGGTGTCGTGGGTCAAGGGTTCGGCCATCGTGCGACCTTCTTTATTATTGTTGTCGGGTCTTGCGCCATCTAACGTCAGACATCGAACAATGTGGGAGCGGGCTTGCCCGCGATGGCAATGGGTCAGGCACAGCCTCTACAAACTGATGCGCCGCCATCGCGGGCAAGCCCGCTCCCACATTTGATCTTCGTCGCGCATAAAGTGTTGTTCACAACTGTTCATTGTCAACCCCGGCAGTGTTCAGTTGTTCAGCCGGATTGTTCACTCCTGAACATCATGATTCACCCATCTCCTTACACATCAAGCGCTTGCGGTATTGGCACGAAACTCGCTCTGACAACGGACCAGATTCATTCCAATAATAAAAAGGTCGTGTCATGTCATTGACCCTGGAACATGTCTCCCGCGTTGTCGACGGCCAAACCTGGATCGACGACGCCAACCTGCGGTTCGAAGCCGGTTCTTTCAACGTCCTGCTCGGTCGCACCCTATCCGGCAAGACCAGCCTGATGCGCCTGATGGCCGGCCTGGACAAGCCCGACAGCGGCTGCATCCTGATGAACGGCGTGGATGTCACGCAAAAGCCGGTGCGCCTGCGCAATGTGTCGATGGTCTACCAGCAGTTCATCAACTACCCGACCATGACCGTGTTCGAGAACATCGCCTCGCCGTTGCGCCAGGCCGGTGTGTCCCAGGAGGTGATCCAGAGCAAGGTGCTGGAAACCGCCAAGATGCTGCGCATCGAGAAATTCCTGCAGCGTCACCCCCTGGAATTGTCCGGTGGCCAGCAGCAACGCACCGCCATGGCCCGCGCCCTGGTGAAAGACGCTGAACTGATTCTGTTCGATGAGCCGCTGGTCAACCTGGACTACAAACTGCGCGAAGAGCTGCGTCAGGAAATGCGCGAACTGTTCAAGGCGCGCCACACCATCGCGATATATGCCACCACCGAGCCCAACGAGGCCCTGGCCTTGGGTGGCACCACCACCATTCTTCATGAGGGGCGGGTGATCCAAAGCGGCAAGGCCGCCGAGGTCTACCACCAGCCGCAAACCGTCCTCGCCGCTGAGCTGTTCTCCGAGCCGCCGATCAACCTGATGCCAGGGCGCATCAGCGGCAACGAAGTGAGTTTCGCCAACTTCGTGCATTTCCCACTCAATGTTGACCTGCGTCCTATCGGCGAAGGCGAATTCCGCTTTGGCGTGCGCCCCAGCCATATCAGCCTGGTACCCAGTAATGATGATGACCTGGAGCTGGCGGTGACCGTGGAAGTCGCCGAGATCAGCGGCTCGGAAACCTTCCTGCATGTGCGCAGTGAGCACTTCCTGCTGGTGCTGCACCTGCCGGGGGTGCATGAATACGATGTCGACGCGCCGATCCGTGTGTATATCCCCACCCATAAACTGTTTGTGTTCGATGGTCAGGGCCGCTTGGTCCAGGCCCCCGGACGCCGTGTCGCGAGGGTTGCCTGATGGCCGAGATCCATTTGCGTAACCTGGCCCATAGCTATAGTCCTACACCCACAGGGCCAGAAGACTACGCCATTCGGGAAATGAATCATGTGTGGGAGCAGGGCGGTGCCTACGCCTTGCTCGGGCCGTCGGGCTGCGGCAAGTCCACGCTGCTCAATATCATTTCCGGCCTGCTCAGCCCGTCCGAAGGCCAGGTGCTGTTCGATACCCAAGTGGTCAACGATCTCACTCCAGAGAAACGCAATATCGCCCAGGTGTTCCAGTTCCCGGTGGTGTACGACACCATGACGGTGTTCGACAACCTGGCGTTCCCGCTGCGCAACCAGGGCATGGCCGAAGCGAAAATTCACAGCAAGGTGCAGGAAATCGCCGAAGTCCTCGACCTGCAAAACCTGCTGAGCAAAAAAGCCCGCAACCTCACCGCCGACGAAAAACAGAAAGTCTCCATGGGCCGTGGCCTGGTGCGCGATGACGTGTCGGCGATCCTGTTCGACGAGCCGCTGACGGTGATCGACCCGCACCTGAAGTGGAAACTGCGGCGCAAGCTCAAGCAGATTCACGAGCAGTTCAATATCACCATGGTCTACGTTACCCACGATCAACTGGAAGCCTCCACGTTCGCCGACAAGATCGCGGTGATGTACGGCGGGCAAATCGTGCAGTTCGGTACGCCGCGTGAATTGTTCGAGCGGCCCAGCCACACCTTCGTCGGTTATTTCATCGGTAGCCCTGGGATGAATCTGATCGAGGTGCAGGCCAAGGCTGGCGGTGTAGGGTTCGCCAATACCCTGTTGCCGCTGTCCGAAGCGATGCAGCAACGTCTCAACACCACCGACTACAAAAAGCTCCAGGTCGGCATTCGTCCGGAATTTATCCACGTATGGGACGAGTACAACCCTGACGCCCTGCAAGCCGACGTCGTACATGTGGAAGACCTGGGCACCTACAAGATCATGACCCTCAACCTCGACGGCGCCACCCTCAAGGTGCGCCTGGCCGAGGACAAGCCGGTGCCGGAAGGCAAGGCTTCCATCAGCTTCCCGACGCAATGGCTGATGCTCTACGCCGACGATTACCTGCTGGAGGTGGCGCCATGAACAAAGTGCAGAACAACAAGGCCTGGTGGCTGGTGTTGCCGGTGTTCCTGCTGGTGGCGTTCAGTGCGGTGATCCCGATGATGACCGTGGTCAACTATTCGGTGCAGGACATTTTCGACCAATCCAGCCGCTATTTCGTCGGAGCCGACTGGTACAAGCAGGTGCTACTCGACCCGCGCCTGCACGACTCGCTGCTGCGCCAGTTCATCTACTCGGCCTGCGTGCTGTTGATCGAGATCCCACTGGGCATCGCCATCGCCCTGACCATGCCCACCAAGGGCCGCTGGTCCTCGCTGGTGCTGATCATCCTCGCCATTCCCTTGCTGATTCCGTGGAACGTGGTCGGCACTATCTGGCAGATTTTTGGCCGTGCCGACATCGGCCTGCTGGGCTCGACCCTCAACGCCCTGGGCATCAGCTACAACTACGCTGCCAACACCATGGACGCCTGGGTCACCGTACTGGTGATGGATGTGTGGCATTGGACCTCGCTGGTAGCGCTGCTGTGCTACTCAGGTTTAAGGGCCATTCCGGACGTGTACTACCAGGCTGCGCGGATTGATCGTGCATCGGCCTGGGCGGTGTTCCGACATATCCAGTTGCCGAAGATGAAAAGCGTGCTGCTGATCGCGGTGATGCTGCGCTTCATGGACAGCTTCATGATCTACACCGAACCCTTCGTGCTCACCGGCGGCGGGCCGGGTAATGCCACCACTTTCCTGAGCCAGACGCTTACCCAGATGGCCGTCGGCCAATTCGACCTGGGCCCGGCGGCGGCGTTTTCCCTGGTGTACTTCCTGATCATCCTGTTGGTGTCCTGGCTGTTCTACACCGCCATGACCCATTCCGACGCCAACCGCTGAGGCCGCCAACATGAGCAAGCGCAAGCTGATTCCACTACTCGTTTACATCCTGTTCCTGCTGGTGCCGATCTACTGGCTGCTGAACATGTCCTTTAAGAGCAACACCGAAATCCTCGGCGGCCTGACCCTGTTTCCGCAGGATTTCACCCTGGCCAACTACAAGGTGATTTTCACCGACCCAAGCTGGTACACCGGCTACCTCAACTCGCTGTACTACGTGAGCCTGAACACCGTGATCTCCCTGAGCGTGGCGTTACCAGCGGCGTATGCGTTCTCGCGCTATCGCTTCCTGGGTGACAAGCACCTGTTCTTCTGGCTGCTGACCAACCGCATGGCGCCGCCGGCAGTGTTCCTGCTGCCGTTCTTCCAGCTGTATTCATCCATTGGCCTGTTCGACACGCACATCGCCGTGGCCCTGGCCCATTGCCTGTTCAACGTGCCGTTGGCGGTATGGATCCTGGAAGGCTTCATGTCCGGCGTACCCAAGGAAATCGACGAAACCGCCTACATCGATGGCTATAGTTTTCCCAAGTTCTTCGTGAAGATTTTTATCCCGCTGATTGGCTCCGGTATCGGCGTCACGGCGTTTTTCTGTTTCATGTTTTCCTGGGTCGAACTGCTGCTGGCGCGCACGCTCACCTCGGTCAACGCCAAGCCCATCGCAGCGGTGATGACCCGCACGGTGTCGGCGTCCGGCATTGATTGGGGCGTGCTGGCAGCGGCGGGGGTGTTGACCATCCTGCCGGGCATGCTGGTGATCTGGTTTGTACGCAACCACGTGGCCAAGGGCTTTGCCCTGGGCCGGGTCTAGAGGAGTCGATGATGGAATGGATGGCCTGGACCACCCCCACTGCGCTGTTCTTTGGCGGCATTGCCCTGATTCTGGCGGGCATGACCACTTGGGAATTACGTTCGCCGAGTATCCCGCGGCGCGGTTTGCTGCCGATCAGCACCACCCGTGGGGATCGCTTGTTTATCGGTCTTCTCGGTAGTGCCTACCTGCATTTGCTGGTCATTGGCGTTACCGACTGGAGTATCTGGGTGGCGTCCGCGCTCTCCCTTGTTTGGCTGTTGAGTGTGATGCGTTGGGGCTAGCAAGCTCGCTCCTGCAAGCCCCGTTTGAAACTAACCTGGAGGTCTCTATGTTGAATAAAAACAATAAGCTGCGACATAGCATTTCATTGGCCGCCGTACTGGCCCTCAGTGGTTTGAGCGCTTCGGCCTGGGCTGATGCGTATGAAGATGCCGCGAAAAAATGGATCGGCAGCGAGTTCAAACCCTCGACCCTTACCGAAGCCCAGCAGTTGGAGGAGTTGAAGTGGTTTATCAAGGCGTCGGAGCCGTTCCGTGGGATGAAGATCAACGTGGTGTCGGAAACCCTCACCACCCACGAGTACGAATCCAAGGTGCTGGCCAAGGCCTTCAGTGAAATCACCGGCATCAAGCTGACCCACGACCTGCTGCAGGAAGGCGACGTGGTGGAGAAGCTGCAAACCCAGATGCAATCCGACAAGAATATCTATGACGGCTGGGTCAACGATTCCGACTTGATCGGTACGCACTTTCGCTACGGCAAGACCGAGTCCATCACCGACCTGATGGCCAACGAAGGTAAGGATTTCACCTCGCCCACTCTGGACCTCAAGGACTTTATCGGCCTGTCTTTCACCACCGCGCCGGACGGCAAGATCTACCAGTTGCCCGACCAGCAGTTCGCCAACCTCTACTGGTTCCGCGCCGACTGGTTCGAGCGGCCGGAGCTGAAGGCCAAGTTCAAGGAGAAATACGGCTACGACCTGGGCGTGCCGGTGAACTGGTCGGCTTATGAAGACATCGCCAAGTTCTTCAGCGAAGACGTCAAGGAAATCGACGGCAAGCGCATTTATGGGCACATGGACTACGGCAAGAAAGACCCGTCCCTGGGATGGCGTTTCACCGATGCCTGGTTCTCCATGGCCGGCGGCGGCGACAAAGGCTTGCCCAACGGCTTGCCGGTGGACGAGTGGGGCATCCGTGTAGAGGATTGCCACCCGGTGGGCTCCAGCGTCACCCGCGGCGGCGACACCAACGGCCCGGCGGCGGTATTCGCCACGCAGAAATACGTGGACTGGATGAAAGCCTACGCGCCACCGGAAGCGGCGGGCATGACCTTCTCCGAATCCGGCCCGGTGCCGTCCCAGGGCAACATCGCCCAGCAGATCTTCTGGTACACCGCGTTTACCGCCGACATGGTCAAACCGGGCCTGCCGGTGGTGAATGCCGATGGTACGCCGAAATGGCGCATGGCACCGTCCCCAGTCGGGCCGTATTGGGAAAAGGGCATGAAGAAGGGCTATCAGGACGTAGGTTCCTGGACCTTCCTCAAGTCCACGCCCGAAAAGCAGAAACTCGCGGCCTGGCTCTACGCGCAATTCGTGACCTCAAAAACCGTGTCGCTGAAGAAAACCATCGTTGGCCTGACGCCGATTCGTGAGTCCGATATCAACTCCCAGGCCATGACCGACATGGCGCCCAAACTCGGTGGCCTGGTGGAGTTCTACCGCAGCCCGGCCCGCACCGAGTGGTCCCCGACGGGCACCAACGTGCCGGACTACCCGCGCCTGGCGCAACTGTGGTGGAGCAACATCGCCGCAGCGGCCAGCGGCGAGAAAACCCCGCAACAGGCGCTGGACAACCTGGCCAAGGAGCAGGATGCGATCATGACGCGCCTGGAACGCTCCAAGGTGCAACCGGTGTGCGGCCCGAAAATGAACCCCGAGCGTGACGCGCAATACTGGTTTGACCAGCCGGGCGCGCCGAAGCCGAAACTGGCCAACGAGAAGCCCAAGGGCGAAACCGTGAACTACAACGACCTGCTCAAGCAGTGGGAGGCGGCGCGTAAGTAACAGCGCCATCTCAACCCCTGTAGGAGCGAGCTTGCTCGCGAAGAACTCACCGACGCCGCGTTTATTCAGGAAGCACGCGTTATCGTTGACGTTTTTCGCGAGCAAGCTCGCTCCTACAGGCATTTTTTGGTTTTGTGAGCCCTGACAAACGACCGCTTATCCCTCCCAACCCAACCTCATTTGAATTTTCCGCACGCCCCGAGGCTCTGCATTTTAGAAGCGCGTGATGTTGAGCGCTCTTGCGGGGCCACCTTGTGGGAGGCCCGTTGTAACGGACTTTGCGGAAACTGCCATCATGACACTCCTTACAGCGCTGTCTGGCCAGCCGGCCTCTCTCACCGACTCGGCCCAGGGCCGCCATCAACGGGTCTACCAACAGCTGCATGGCGAAACCCAAGACGCCACCGAACTGGCGCGTGAATACCTGGCCGATCAATTGGCCCTGGTAGAGGCCACCGACTGCGACTTGCCAGAGGCCCCCGAACAGCTGCTGGCCTGGGTCGAGCAGCGCTGCGCCGAGGTGGCCCAGGCCTATGCCGACTATCTGGAACAGCGTCGAAACGGTGGGCCACGGCGGTATTTCCAGAACAAGGCCCATGCGTTGTATTTCCTGCAGTGTGTGGCGCCGACCAAACAGGTCGACGGCGCCTGGCTATACGGCTTGCTGCGCTATTGGCAAGACCAGCGCTTCGACGGCCTGCTCACCACTTACCTGGAAGAATTGGGCGACGGTGAAGCTGCGCAGAACCATGTGGTGATCTACCGCAAGTTGCTCAGCGAGCACGATGCCGACAGCGACGCCGGCCTTGAGGATGACCATTACCTGCAAGGCGCGCTGCAACTGGCGCTGGGCGTTTGCGCCGACGAGTTCCTGCCGGAGGTCATTGGCTTCAACCTGGGTTACGAGCAACTGCCGCTGCACCTGTTGATCACCGCCTATGAACTCAGTGAGCTAGGCATCGACCCTTATTACTTCACGCTGCATGTCACCATCGACAACGCCAGCAGTGGCCACGCGTGCAAAGCTGCACAATCGGTGCTGAACCTGTTGCCGCTGGGCGAGGGCAGGGCAGACTTCTATCGCCGTGTGGCGGCAGGCTACCGTCTGAATGATTTGGGCCTGGGTACCACGTCTATCATCAAACAATTCAACTTGCAGGACGAGGTGGTGGCGATGCTTGAGCGCAAGCGCGCCTTCGGCCAGCACATGCATTCGGACTATTGCCGCTTTGAAGGGCAGACCGTCAACCAATGGCTGGCCCGGCCTGGGCAGATCGGCGCTTTCCTCAAGGCCCTCGAAGACAAAGGCTGGATCAAGCACAACCAGGACCCCACCAACAGTCGCTTCTGGCAATTGATCGAGGGCGCTGGCGCCGCGATGTTCGGGGTGTTCAGCGGTTATGAAAAACAACTGATCCATGACTGGATTGCGGGTGAATGGGTTGCCAGCGAACGCGTGCCGCCCGTGCGGCCGGGACGCGGCAGCCGGTTTTCCCGCGAGCAGCATCGTCCCGCGGATCCTGATACCCAGGCCCTGGCGGAGTCATTGTGCAACTTGCCCGATGAGCAACAGCTCAATGCGCTGATCCCGTGGCTGTCGGCCCGCCGTCACTGCACGCCTGCCGGGCTGTATGCCACTCGCCGCTTTATCCAACTGCGTGCGCGCCTGCGCTAAGGAATGTGCCTATGTCTGCGCAACAACTGGCTGATCGTGCCTTGTTGAAATTGGGCCGCGGGTTGAAGGAGGGTGGTTATCGCTTTATCACGCCAACGCCCTTGACCCATGAGCGTGTCTATCGGCGGCTGGCGACGCCCCTGGCAATGACGCTGCGCGATGTGTTCGGTTGGTCGATGCCGTTCGATCAAGGCCTGTTGCCCGAGGCCCTGCGTGGAGAATTGCAGCAAGCGGATGTGATCGAAAAGCACGGCGCGCTATGGCGCAGCGCAGTGCGATGGTCGAGCCTCGACGAGCTGCTGTTCGCCCATTCGCCTTATCCCACCGACCAGGCGGACGCGGTGTTTTTCGGCCCCGATAGCTATCGCTTTGCCCAGGTAATCGAAGCTTACCTGCAACAACGTTTCGAGCCGCTCAAGCGCGCCGTGGACATCGGCTGTGGCGCCGGCGTCGGCGCGCTGGTGATTGCTAAAGCCCGGCATGACGCCCAGGTGCTGGCGGTGGATATCAACCCCCGTGCCCTGCGCATGACCGCGGTGAATGCCGAGCTGGCCGCGCTGAATAACGTCAGCGTGTACCACAGTGACGTGCTGGCCAGTGTGGAGGGCGAATTCGACCTGATCGTCGCCAACCCGCCGTACATGAAAGATGACCGCCAGCGCGCCTATCGCCATGGCGGCGGCGCCTTGGGGGAGCAGTTGTCGCTGCGCATCGTCAGTGAGTCCATCGGGCGCCTGGCCCTGGGCGGTAGCCTGCTGCTGTATACCGGGGTGGCGATGGTGGCCGGCAGCGACCCTTTCCTGGAGGCGGTCAAGCCACTGCTAGGCAGCGACGCCTACGGCTGGACCTACCGCGAACTGGACCCGGACGTTTTCGGTGAAGAACTGGAAAAGCCCGGCTATGAGCAGGTGGAGCGCATCGCCGTGGTCGCACTGACTGTCACCCGATTGCGCTGAATACCCGATGCTCACCTTTGGCATTGAAGAGGAATACTTCATCACCGACCTGCACAGCCGCCAGATGGTCGGCGAGCCCTCGGCGGCGGTGCTGGCAGCCTGCCGCGAAGCGATTGGCGCAGGCTTCTCGTTTGAGATGTTCCAGGGCCAGATCGAGGCGGCCTCTCCGGTGTTCACCTCCAGCGCCGAAGCGGCGGACTACTTCCGAGCAGTACGCCGCAACCTGGCGCAATCCCTGGCTGAGTTCGGCCTCGGTGTGGTGTGCGCCGGCAGCCACCCCCTGGCCGATTGGCGTGGGCAACAGCCGACCGATCAGGCGCATTTCCGGCAACTGTTCGACGATATTCAATATGTAGCGCGGCGCAGTGTGTTGTGCGGGCTGCATGTGCATGTGCAGGTGCCGCAAACGCTGGACCGTATCGCGGTGATGAACCAGGTGTCGCCGTGGCTGCCGTTGTTGCTGCTGCTCAGTTGCTCATCGCCTTTCTGGGACGGCGCGCCCAGCGGCTTTATGAGCTACCGCCAGGCCGCGTGCGACGAGTGGCCCCGCATGGGCGTGCCGGAGCACTTTAGCGACTGGGCCGAGTACCTGCGCTACCTGGCCCTTTTGCAGCGCATCGGCGCGATCAAGGCCGATGGCAATGGCTGGTGGGGCATTCGCCCGGCGGCGCGTTACCCCACCCTGGAACTGCGCATGACCGACGCCTGCCCACGGCTGGCGGACGCCTTGGCCCTCGCCACGCTGTTTCGGGTGATGGTTACCCATGCCTGCGCGATGCAGCGCCCTGGAGCCAGGTTCAGTGCCGAGGCGCGCTGGCTGCTCAAGGAGAATCGCTGGCAGGCCAAGCGTTATGGGGCCGCTGGCACCTTCGCTTTGGACGACGCAGGCACCCTGGGCAGCGCTGAGCAATGGCTGCAAGGCGCCAGGCAGACCTTTGCCGCCACCGCTGAGGTCATGGGCGAGCCGCTGCTGTTCGATACCCTGCAGGCGCTGCTGCGACGCGGCAACAGCGCGGCCGAGCAGTTGCGCTGGCAGGCCCAGGCCCAGGCCAGCGGCGCCGATGCGCTTGCCAGCTTGCGCCAGGTGGTCGACCTGCTGTTGGCCCAGACTCGCGGCGACCATTGATCGGGTCTTGATCGAGGTTGATGGAACACTGAGGGGGCTGCTCTGCCCTTAATGAATAACCCCTCAACGGCAGGAGCGCAGAGCATGCGAGCGATGACTTACCAGGGCGCACACAAGGTGCAGGTGGATACCGTGCCCGATCCGATGATTGAACAACCCGACGACATCATTCTGCGGGTCACCGCCACCGCGATCTGTGGCTCGGACCTGCATCTGTACCGGGGCAAGATCCCGACCGTGGAGCACGGCGATATCTTCGGCCATGAGTTCATGGGTATCGTCGAAGAAACCGGCCCGGCCGTCACCGCCGTGCAACCCGGCGACCGCGTGGTGATTCCGTTCGTGATTGCCTGTGGCGATTGCTTTTTCTGCCAGCTCCAGCAATTCGCCGCTTGCGAAACCACCAACGATGGGCGCGGTGCGATCCTGAATAAAAAAGCCATCCCGCCGGGTGCCGCGCTGTTCGGCTACAGCCGTTTGTATGGCGGCATTCCCGGCGGCCAGGCGGAGTGGGTGCGGGTGCCCAAGGCCAACACCGGGCCGTTCAAGGTGCCCGGCACCCTGGCGGATGAGAAGGTGCTGTTCCTCTCCGATATCCTGCCCACCGCCTGGCAGGCAGTGACCAATGCCGGCATTGGCAAAGGCTCTAGTGTGGCGATTTATGGCGCCGGGCCGGTGGGCCTGCTCAGTGCGGCTTGCGCACAAATGTTGGGCGCCGAGCAGATCTTCATGGTCGACGACCATCCGTATCGTTTGGCCTATGCGCAGAAAATGTACGGTGTGATCCCGATCAACTTCGAAGAAGACGAGGACCCGGCTGACACCATCATCCGCCAGACCGCCGGCATGCGCGGCGTCGATGGCGTGGTGGACGCGGTGGGGTTCGAGGCCAAGGGCAGCACCACGGAAACCCTGCTCACTGCCCTCAAGGTCGAAGGCAGCAGCGGCAAGGCTCTGCGCCAGTGCATCGCCGCCGTACGCCGTGGCGGCGTGGTCAGCGTCGCCGGGGTGTATGCCGGGTTTATCCATGGCTTCATGTTCGGCGATGCCTTCGACAAGGGGCTGACCTTCAAGATGGGCCAGACCCATGTGCAGCGGTTCTTACCGGAGTTGTTGGAGCACATCGAGCTGGGGCATCTGCACCCGGAGGCGATCATCACTCACCGGCTGCCCCTGGAGCAGGCGGCGCGGGGGTATGAGCTGTTTGATAAAGCCGAAGAGGAATGCCGCAAGGTGATCCTGCTACCGGGTGGGAGCGACCGGCCGCTGACCGAGCCAGTGGACGAACTGACCCCTGAGTTGCGCGTACAAGGTGTTCCCGGGTTCTAGGCCAATAACCGGAAAAATGTGGGAGCTGGTTTGCCTGCTATAGCGGTGGTTCAGTTGAATATTCAGTGAGTGACACACCGCCTTCGCGGGCAAGCCCGCTCCCACAGGGGATCTGTGCCGGACGCTGATTTTGTGGGCAATGCATGACCAATGTGGGAGCTGGCTTGCCTGCGAAGACGGCATGACAAGCAACACCTATCTACCTGACACCCCACAATCCTACTGTGGGAGATTCTATGGTTGAGGGGCAACCCTCAACCAACTTTTGGCTGATATTCGCTTTGCCCTTTCAGCAGAGCGAACACCACCCTAGCAAGCTTGCGGGCCAGTATTACCAGCGCCTGTGTGGTGCTATAGCCTCGCGCCCTCTGTGCTTGATAAAACGCTTTCCATGTCTCTGTTCGGCTAGCCGCCATCGCTGCGTTATGCAGCAGGCGCCGAGCTTCTGAGTCGCCGCGCTTACTTAAACTACGACGACCATCCTTCTGTCCTGACTTGTTGACGCGCAAATCCATACCAAGAAAGGCGATAAACGCGTCCGAATTCCTGAACTCTCCCCGTTGGAAGGTGGCAATCAAACGCGCGCCAGTCAAAAAACCGATGCCTTCGACTTTCAAGCAACGCTTCAACTGACCCAGTAAACCTGCTTCTTTCAGGCAGTCACTGATCATTTTTTCGATTAACCCTTCCAGTCTCTGCATCGACTTCACCTGCTCGGCAAACGAGGCCTTAAGAAGCGGCTCGTTCGCCCAGCTTTGCGTCAGGCTGACGCGCGCCTGAACCAAGGCTGCGCGCCGACGAAACAGGCTTAGAAGATGGCGATACAGCGGTGATGGAGGTGTCCAGGGACGCAGTTCGTCTGCCTCCTTTCTCAAATAGCGGACGAGCAACTTGGCATCCAAAGCATCGGTCTTGGCCCGGATCTTCACGCTTTCGCGGTAATGCTTGAGCTCATAACCTCCAACCATGTAAACCACGCAACCAGCTTCATGAGCTAGATCAGCAAACTCCAAGTGGTAGATATTGGTGGCTTCAATTGCGATGGCCACTTTGCAGGACAAGGCCTTCAGCCATTTTTTGATAGCGGCTTTGGTGTTTGGGATTGTTTCTAACAAATCGACTTCAGCGTGATAAATCACCAGTTCATTCTTAGCGACATCGACGCCTACGATTGGCTTTGAGACAGAAACTGGCATTGCCATGGGGCTTCCTCCGGGCTAAGGTTTTGAGCACTTGAAGGGCTCACCCAGAGGCGCAGGCTTGTTCCTATCGTCGGTCATAGCCAGATGCATTCTTTATCGGCGCTTGGGTGAAAGGAGGAGGGGCGAAATCTCCCACGGTCTGTACTGCGTCAACAGTCAGAATCGGGCTTTGTCCCTTCTCCTCCCTTCAAGTCCTAGCATACAAGCGGGCTTGCTCGCGAAGGCGGCCTGACAGTCAACACAGTTGGAATGTGTACATATCCATTGCTGCGGTAACGGCCACTGTTACTGCACTACCGCTTTCGCAGGCAAGCCAGCTCCCACATGGATCTTCTTTGCTTCAAAAGTGGTATTTCCCACATTAGCCTGTGTCAGGCCGTGGCTTGCGGCTGGATGCGCAGTTCGCCGTCGACATCCTTGACCAGCCCACTGGCCACAAACAACGGCGCCAGGCGTTTGTGCAACTGCGGCTCGACAAACTCTTTCACCGTATCCAGCGCCAACACGCCACTGAGCGGCAGCTCGGCTTTGGTGTACGACAACCATGCCTTTTTCAGCGCCATCAATACATCACTGCCTGCCGTCGAAGCGAAGCGGCGGTGCACGGGCTTACCTTCGAAGGCGAAGGTATGTTGGAACTCATAACTACTTTCATCACCACCGCTGGCCGTGCAGCGCACGCAGGTGCAAGGGCCGTCACCGAAGGCGCTGCGCAGGTAGGCGTTGAAGTCCACCACGGGCTTGAGTGACAGGCGCTTATCAACCTCGAACAGGTCCCCGGTCATTTTTTCGTCAGTGTTCAACGTCCATTTCCTCGCAGTCGGTTGCTGTGTTTCAAAGCGCGGCACAATACCAGCCGAGCGTCGGTTTGGGGATTATTTGCGTCGTGAGGGAGGGTCAGCGGAAGAATTCACCGGGGGTGGAATCGAACTGCTGACGAAATGCATTGATAAAGGCTGAGGTCGATTCATAGCCACACCCCAATGCCACATCCGTCACCCGCTCGCCTTGTTCCAGGGCGGGCAGAGCGCTCAACAGGCGCAGGCGCTGGCGCCATGCGCGAAACGTCAGCCCGGTGTCACTCAGGAACACCCGACTCAGGGTCTTTTCACTCACCTCCAGCTTTCGGCTCCACTCGCCCAACGTCGTCTGCTGCTCGGGATGCAGGTTGAGGCTGCGGTAGATCTGTCGCAGCCGTGGGTCGTGAGGCAGTGGCAACATCAAATCCACCTGGGGTGCGGCGGCGAGTTGATCGAGCAGTACCTGAGCCAGGCGCCCGTCCGGCCCGTCCTCGGTATATTCCACCGGCAATTGGCTGAAGTTGCGGATCAGCTCGCGTAGCAAACTGCTCACCTCCAGCACCTGGCAACGCTCGGCGGCCCAGGCGGTGACGCTGCAATCGAGGTATAAGCTGCGCATTTCCGTATGGGGTGAACTGAACACCCGATGGGGCATGCCGGCCGGAATCCACACCGCGCGCTGCGGTGGTGCGACGAAACGGCCAACGCTGGTCTGGATCTCCAGCACTCCGGAAATCGCGTAGGACAGCTGCACCCACGGGTGGCTGTGGCGTCGCGTCAGCGCACGGTTGGGCAAGGATTCAGTACGCCCGTACACCGGCCTCGGCAGGCTGGAAAGCCCTGGGACACTGCGGCGAACGGCTTTTTCATGTCCTTTAGGCGGCATTTACTGGCTCATTGGCGTTAGTCGGTAACAGGTGGTTACGTTAGAGTCGTCGCGACGCTCTTGGCAACCCCTGGAAGAATTGCTTATGACCCGGCCCCGGTTTCTCCCCGACAACTTCACCCTCACTCTGATCGCCACGGTGATCCTCGCCTCACTGCTGCCCGCCAGCGGCCAGACCGCCGTGGCGTTCGGCTGGGTCACCAACCTGGCCATCGCGCTGCTGTTTTTCCTGCACGGCGCCAAGCTGTCGCGCAAGGCTATCGTCGCCGGTGCCGGCCACTGGCGTTTGCATTTGCTGGTGTTCAGCCTGACCTTCGTACTATTTCCGTTGTTGGGCCTGGCGCTCAAGCCAGTGCTGTCGCCGTTGATCGGCAACGAGCTGTACATGGGCATGCTCTACCTCTGCGCCTTGCCGGCCACTGTGCAATCGGCGATTGCCTTTACCTCCCTGGCCCGCGGCAACATCCCGGCGGCCATCTGCAGCGCGGCGGCGTCCAGCCTGTTCGGCATCTTCCTGACGCCGCTGCTGGTAGCGCTGCTGCTCAACGTGCATGGGGATGGCGGCTCCACAGTCGATGCGATTGTCAAAATCAGCGTGCAGTTGTTGCTGCCGTTCATTGCCGGGCAAGTCGCCAGCCGCTGGATTGGGGGCTGGGTCGGGCGTAACAAAGCCTGGCTCAAGTTCGTCGACCAGGGCTCGATTCTGCTCGTGGTCTACGGGGCTTTCAGCGAGGCGGTCAACGAAGGCATCTGGCACCAGATCCCGCTGTGGGAATTGGGCGGGTTAGTGGTGGCCTGCTGCGTGTTGCTGGCCCTGGTGTTGGCGGCGTCTACGCTGCTGGGCAAGGCGTTTGGTTTTAACCAGGAAGACCGCATCACCATCCTTTTCTGCGGCTCGAAGAAAAGCCTGGCGACCGGCGTGCCGATGGCGCAGGTGCTGTTTGCCGGGGCGAGCATGGGCGTGTTGATTTTGCCGTTGATGCTGTTTCACCAGATCCAGTTGATGGTCTGCGCGGCGTTGGCCCAACGCTATGCCCAGCGGCCGGAGGGCATCCCCGAGTTAATGGGGCAGGTGGATCCGTGATGCACCTCTCATACGCGGGTAAATAAGCTCAAGTTAACCGGCGTGACGACGACTTACTTCTTAACTAACCCAAGAAGGAGTGTCGGCATGAACGTTCGTCGTGTAGCGGTAATGACTGGCCTTCTGGGGCTGTGGGCAAGTACCTGCGGCGCCGCACAAACCGTGGGGCAGGGCACCATCAGGTTCAGCGGCGCCATTGTCGAGTCAGGGTGTGCGACAAATGCGCGCAGCGGTTCGGTGATGGAACTGCGCGGCTGTGCCCAATCCAGTCGTGGCAGCCGAATCGAGGTGCGCAGTGTGGCGCCGGTTGTCAGTGTCGATGCACCCCATGTGCGGCTGGTGGCGGACAGCGGCAAGGGGCGCTATTACGATCAGCGCTATGTGTTGGTAGACAGCGCCGGCAAGCTCATCCAGTCAGGCAACTACATCATTACCATGACTTCGCCGTAGGCCGCCGGGCGACGATCCGCAGCAACAGCGGTGCGAGAAACCTATAGAATGGTCGGCGGCGGCGCTTGTCCTGGGTGGCCGCTTGATCACCGTCAGAGTACCGCGCCCGTCAATGAGCCTTTCAGCCGCAACCCCACAAGCCAATTGGCAACCGGTCATCGCCCTTGCGCTGGCCGCGTTTGTGTTCAATACCACCGAATTTGTCCCCGTCGGGCTGCTCAGCGCCATCGGCGCCAGCTTTGACATGCCCGTGGCCAGCGTCGGCCTGATGCTCACCATTTATGCGTGGATCGTGTCGCTGACCTCGCTGCCGGTGATGCTGCTGACCCGCAACGTCGAACGGCGCAAATTGTTGATTGTGCTGTTCGGTCTGTTTATCGCCAGCCATATCCTCTCCAGCGTCGCCACCAGCTTCGGCTTGCTGATGGTCAGTCGGGTCGGCATCGCCCTGGCCCATGCGTTGTTCTGGTCGATCACGGCTTCGCTGGCTGTACGCCTGGCGCCAGAGGGCAAGCAGGTGCAGGCCCTTGGCTTGCTGGCCACCGGCACATCCCTGGCGATGGTGTTGGGCATTCCCTTGGGCCGCCTGTTGGGCGAGGCCATGGGCTGGCGCACTACCTTCCTGGTGATCGCCGCGTTCGCCGCCGCCCTGGTGTTCTGGCTAGGGCGCACCTTGCCGCTGCTGCCCAGCCAGAACTCCGGCTCCCTGCGCAGTCTGCCGCTGCTGTTCAAGCGTCCTGCGCTGGTGGCGCTCTATGTGCTGACCGCAATGACCGTTACCGCGCAATTCACCGCCTACAGCTACATCGAACCCTTCGTCGAAGGCGTCGCCGGCCTGGGCGGCAGTGCCGTGACCCTGATCCTGCTGGTGTTCGGTGGTGCTGGCATCATCGGCTCGTTGTTGTTCAGCCTGGTGCATCGCCTCAACCCCCACCTGTTCGTGATCGGCGCAGTGTCTATCCTCGCCGCGTGCCTGGCGCTGATGCTGCCGTTGAGCGGCGCCGAGTCTTACCTGGTGGGGCTGAGTATTTTCTGGGGCATGGCGATCATGGGCTTTGGCCTGGCCATGCAGTCCAAGGTGCTGGTGCTGGCACCGGATGCCACCGATGTGGCCATGGCGATGTTTTCCGGGATCTACAACATCGGCATCGGCGGTGGTGCGTTGATGGGCAGTTGGGTCGGCAGCCACTTCGGCTTCGCCTGGATCGGCGCGGCGGGCGGTTTGCTGGCGGGGTTGGCGTTGGTGGGGTATTGCCTGGCGATTCGGCGGTTTGGGCAGGGTGGTGCCCCGATGCCAAGCTGATCGCCCCGTATCCACCGGATAACTGCAGACTTAATGTGGGAGCTGGCTTGCCTGCGATGGCGGTGTGTCAGTCATTGCATCTGTTTCTGCACTATCGCTTTCGCAGGCAAGCCAGCTCCCACATTTGATCTTCACTGCCTTGAGCAATGCGTTCGCTTAACTGACTGTCCTACGCCACCGGAATCAACGGATCCGCCGCCGCCAGTGCCACTGCTCTATCCGCCGCCGGTGGGTAGATCCACACGCTATTGATCTGCTGTTTGAGTTCCTTGGCTTCCTGGCCCACCAGCTTGAGCTGACGGTCCCAGCCTTCGGTGTACACCGCGCCCCAAGCGCCGAGGTCGAGGCAGGTCACGTATTTGGGTTGGCTGTAGGCCATGGGGGCCACGCCGATCAGATCGGCGGCGACGTTGTTGCCGGCGTAGCGGCCCAGGGCGATGGCGTGCTGGCAGGACATGGCAGCGAAGTTGCCCAGCGCGTCTGTGGCGGCGTAGGCCACGTCGCCAGCGGCGAAGATGGCAGCCTGGCCCTTGACTTTGAGGTGGGCGTCCACGTGCAGGCGGCCCTGGGGATCGCGGGTGCCCTCAACCTGTTCGGTCAGCGGGTTGGCGCGAAAGCCGATGGTCCAGATCACGGTGCTTGATTCAATCCGCTGCCCATCCGCCAGGGTCACGCCACCGGCATCCACCGAGGCGACCGAGGTGTTCAGTACCCATTCAATCCCCAGCTCGCGGCTGGCTTCGATGATCGAGGGGCGTATGCCATCGCCCATCGACGCGGCAATCTGCGGCCCGCGGTCGACCACGATCACACGGATGTTGGCCGTCTCACCCAGTGCCGCACGCAGGCGCGCCGGCATTTCGGTGGCGGTCTCGATACCGGTAAAGCCGCCGCCGGCCACCACCACGGTATTGCGGGCCGGACTGTCGGGCAGATTTTTGAGGGCCTTGATATGGGCCTCAAGGCGCGCGGCGTCTTCGATCTGATCCACATCGAACACATGCGCGATGCCGTCCATGTCTGGGCGGTTCAAGCGGCTGCCGGCAGCCACTACCAGGCGGTCGTAGCTGAGGGTGGCCGGGATGCCGGCCGCGTTGCGGTAGGTCACTTGCTTATTAGTGGCGTCGATGCTGTCGGCGGCGCCTTGCACAAAGGTCACGCCTACGGCGTCGAACAGCGCATCAAGCGGGGCCAGCATGGTATGTACATCGGGCTCGTAGAACCGCGGGCGGATACGCAGCTCCGCTTGGGGGGCGAGCAGGCTGATGCGCACATCGTTGCGGTCGTGTTTATCCAGTAGCCGAGCCGCGCTCAAGGCGCTCCACACGCCACCGAACCCGGCGCCAATGATCAGAATGTGTTGTTTCATGGGGTTGCTCCAGAGACCAGATAAGCCGCAAGGCATTGCCGGATCACTGTAAAAGCAGCAGGGCCTGTCCGAAAGGACATATAACCCTGGATGACTGCCACCTCTGCCGGCCTAGCGGGAAAAGCGCTCGCGGTAGTCGCGCGGTGAGATGGCCAGGTGGCGGTGGAAGGTGCAGCGCATGCGTTCTTCGTCGCCAAACCCGCACAGCCCGGCGATCTGCTCGATGCTGCGCTGTGAGTCTTCAAGCATGCGGCGCGCCGCTTCCATGCGAAACAGCTCAATGGCCTTGGCCGGGGTGCGACCGGTTTTTTGCTTATACACCCGGGCAAAATTGCGTGGGCTCATATGGCTCTGCGCGGCCAAGCGTTCGACGCTGAGGTCACTGTCGCGCAGGTTGTCGCTGATCCAGGCATGCAGCGCATCAAAGCCGGCGCTGTCGGCGGTTTGCGCTTGCAGCACCTGGCTGAACTGCGCCTGGCCACCGGGGCGCTTGAGGAACACCACCAGTTCGCGTGCCACTTGCAGCGCCACTTCGCGCCCGCAGTCGGCCTCCACCAGCGCGAGCGCCAGGTCGATCCCGGCACTGACGCCCGCCGAGGTCCACACCTGGCCCTGCTGCACGAAGATCGCGTCCACGTCCACCTCGATGCTCGGGAAGCGTTGCTTGAGCAGCTCGCACATGGCCCAATGCGTCGCCGCGCGGCGACCCTCCAGCAAGCCCGCCAACGCCAGCAAAAACGTGCCGCTGCACACCGACGCGGTACGTCGCGCCTGACCGGAGGCGTTGCGCAGCCAGTCCACCAGCGCAGTATTGTCCAGCATGGCTTGCTCAATGGCGGGCGCGCCGGGTACCACCAGGGTGTCGATGGTGGCTGGGTCCAACTGCGCTAAAGCCACAGTGTCGACGCTCAAGCCTTCGGCGGTTGGCATCAGCCCGCCCGCCAGGCTGGCATTGTGCAGCACATAACCTTGCAAACCGCGTTCGGCCATGGCCTTGGTGGCGGCCCAGAACACCGTTTGCGCGCCGGTCAGGTCGAGCAAACCCATCTGCGGATACGTCAGGAACACCAAGGTGCGCGGTTGGGCCAATGGGGAGAGTAGGGTCATACGCTGGCCAGTTGCTCGATCTGACTCAAGGTGCGCAAGTGTGCACCCATGCCCCTGGTAAATGGCTTGAGTTGTTCAACTTTGGACGTCATGACAGTGGTCTCCGGTAAAGGGGCAGGGCGCTGTTTTACCATGCCCCCCAGACAGTTTAAGCAGTCGCGCAGCGTTTGGTCTTGGTTGAATACTGTTTTGGCCAGGCCCTTCTGCAAACGTCGGTCAGGATTCACCGTTCTGATCGCCTCTGTTTGTTACTATCGCCATCCCGTCAACCGGAGTCGCCGCCCTATGCAACAACAGTGGGATGAAATGCACCGCACCCGCAAGCCCACGTTCGTCCTGTGTGGCGAGCCCCAGGGGGATGTGCTCAATCTCTATGTTCACGGTTACTCGGCGTTCTTCAACCGCCAGCAACTGGGCAACTTCAAGCAGCAGTTGGCGGGTATCGAAGGTTCGACCAACTTGATGCTGTTCTGGCCGGCGGGGCATTTTCTGGAAAACCTGTTTGCACCGTTCAAGGACGTGCTCGCCTCGCTGCTCGGCGGTGGCGGCCTGGGCGCGGCGACGGTGGGCGTGGGCAAGGCTATTGCCTATTTTCTCGACCATTACAAAAGTGTCGAGGCACGGGTGGATGAAGTGGCCAAGACCTTGTTGCCCGAACTGGCCGGCTACCTGCACAACCAGGCGCTGCCGGTGCGGCGCATCAACCTGATCGGCCATTCCCTGGGCGCACGCATTCTGGTCAAGAGCCTGCTGGCCAGCCCCGAGATCGCTCGCGAATTGCCGTTGAATAACCTGTTGTTGATGGGTGGGGCGATCTGTACCTCGAGCCCCTGGGACGAGGTGTCGGCGCCGCTGAAGGGGCGGTTGATCAACTGCCATTCCAGCAAGGACTGGGCGCTGGCCATGAAGCCCGATACCGAGCGTTGCATCGGCCGCTATGCGATTGACGTGACGCCCGCGCTCAAGGCCAAGGTCACCAATGTGCACCTGGCCAGTTTCGATCATGCCGCCTATTGGCCGCAGTTGAAGACGGTGGTGCAGTACACCGATTTGCTGCAGGAACGGCGCGGCATGATCCGTGTGGACTCGCGCAGCAGTGACGTGCGGTTTGCCGAAGCAGACGTGGACCTGTACCCGGCGTTGGTGCAAGCGCGGCCGGAGGAGCTGAAGTTTCTTGCCGAACTGATGGCGCAAAAGCGCAGTGCCGCGATTGATGCCAGTGTGCGTGAGCCGTTGAAACTGGCCATTGAATTGCAGCGCATGGGCGGTGATAGCTTTATGAACCTGGCCCGTGGCCATGGCGTGGGCTATCGCCAGATTGCCGAAGATGTGGCGCAACGCCTGGGCATCAAGTTCGACCAACCACTTGAGCATGTGGCGCTTGCCGAGATCGAAGGGCAGGTCGCAGAAACACTGATCGAGCAGTACAAGGACAAACTCAGCCGCGCTGATCGTCAGGCGTTCGAGGCCGAGCTCAAGGCGGCGGCACAAAAAGAGCAGGGGTTGTTCAACCGCTTGGATGTGGGCCGTTCGGCTACCGCAGCCTTGAGCGGCACGGCGTTGGCCGGGCTGACCGGGTTTATCCTGCGGCGCGGTGCGGCCACGGCGATTCCGGTGGTGGGCCAGGCGCTGGCTGCGGCGATGTTGCTGGTCAGCGGCGTTCGGGCGTTTTCCGGCCCGGCGTATTCGATCACCACTTTGGCGGTACTGGTGGTCGGCGTGATCCGCCAACGCATGGAGCGCGAGGCGCTCAACCAGGAACTGGAGCTGGTGGTGCAAGTGGTGGAAGCGTTTGACCTGCCGCGAGACACGGTGATGCGCACGGTCGCGTCCGACTGATAAGCTGCTGCCCAAGTCTTGTGTATTTGCCTGGAATACCGCGTGAAATTCAGCCTGCCGAAAATCGCCACCGCCCCGTTCTGCCCGCCGGAAGTGGCCGGCTCTGTCGCTGTTGATCCCAAGGCCTCGTTTTTTAAACGGGTGCTGATGTTCGCTGGCCCCGGCCTGTTGATCTCCATCGGCTATATGGACCCCGGCAACTGGGCAACGGCCATTGAGGCCGGTTCACGCTACGGCTATAGCCTGTTGTTTGTGGTGCTGCTGGCCAGCCTGGCGGGGATGGCGGTGCAATGCCTGTGTTCGCGGCTGGGCATCGCCACTGGCAAGGACCTGGCGCAACTGTGTCGTGAGCGCTACAGCCAGCGCTCTGCTCGTACCCAGTGGGTGTTGGCGGAAATCTCCATCATCGCCACAGACCTTGCCGAAGTGCTCGGCTGCGCCCTGGCGTTTCACCTGTTGCTGGGCGTGTCGCTGACCACCGGCATTGTCATCACTGCATTCGACACGCTGTTGATCCTGGCCCTGCAAAATCGCGGTTTTCGGCGCCTGGAAGCGATCATGCTAGCGCTGGTCGCCACCATCGGCGTGTGCTTTTTCATCGAACTGGTGCTGATCAAACCCTACTGGCCCGACGTGCTCAGCGGGTTCACCCCGTCACTGTCGGCCATCAGCGATGCGGCGCCGTTGTACCTGGCCATCGGCATCCTCGGCGCCACGGTCATGCCCCATAACCTCTACCTGCACACCTCTATCGTGCAGACCCGCCTGATCGGCAAGGACCTGGCGAGCAAGCAGGATGCAGTCAAGCTGGCGCGTATCGATACCATCGGCTCCCTGGCCTTGGCGCTGTTGGTCAACGCCGCGATCCTGGTGCTAGCCGCAGCGGCCTTCTACAAGACCGGCCATACCGATGTGGTGGAAATCCAGGACGCCTATCACCTGCTCGACCCCTTGGTCGGCGGTGCTTTCGCCAGCATCCTGTTCGGTATCGCCTTGCTGGCTTCGGGCCAGAGTTCGACCTTTACCGGCACCATCGCCGGGCAAGTGATTATGGAGGGTTACCTCAACCTGCGCATACCCTGCTGGCAGCGCCGCCTGATTACCCGTGGGCTGGCGCTGATCCCGGCGTTTCTCGGGGTATGGCTGATGGGTGACGATGCTATCGGCAAGCTGCTGATTCTCAGCCAGGTGGTACTGAGCCTGCAATTGCCCTTTGCGTTGTACCCGTTGATCCGCATGACCGGCGACAAGCAATTGATGGGGCCGTTCGTCAACCGGTTGCCCACGCGGCTGCTGGCGTGGTTTCTGTTCGCGGTGATCAGTGGGGCGAATGCGTGGTTGATCGGGCAGTGGTTGTTCTGAGCCAGGGTTGAGTCATGTGCTCTTTTTCTCAACCCGGCCTTCGAACAGTTTGCGCTCCGTCAGGGGGCGGTCACACTCACCGATCCCAATACGGCACCGTCCCAAAACACTCCACGAAATAGTCGATCACCGTGCGCACCTTCAGCGACAGCCTGCGGCTGCCCGGCCACAACGCAGCGATCTGTTGGGGCTCCAGGGTTGTCGCGACCTCGTACTCACTCAGCACCGCCTGCAAGGTACCGGCGCGCAGGCTTTCGCCAATCAGCCAGGACGGAAACACCACCAGGCCCAGGCCTTGTTCGGCGGCGTGGGTGAGGGTGTCGGCGTGGTTGCCGGTGATGGGGCCGCTGACGCTGTACGCAGTCCAGTCGCCTTGGCCGCGGCGGAAGAACCAGCGCTGCTGACCGGTGATGCCTTTGTAGGCCAGGCAATGGTGGTGGGCCAGTTCGTCAGGGTGGCGCGGCGTGCCATGTTGGGCCAGGTAAGCAGGGCTGGCCGCGATGCGAAAGCGTTGCGGCGCGAAGATGCGCGCCTGCATGCCCGAGTCATTGAGCACGCCGATACGAAACAGCAGGTCGGTGCCATCTTGCAGCGGGTCGACGAAGGTGTCGGTTTGCTGGATATCCAGCTGCAACTTCGGGTAGCGCCGGCACAGCGCTCCCAGCCAGGGTGCAAGGTGGCGCTGGCCGAACACCATGGGCGCGTTGATGCGCACCAGGCCGCTGGGCTCGCTGTCTTGCTCCTGCAGGGCCTGGTTCGCCGTCTCCAACTGCTCCAGTAGCAAGCGTGCGTGGCGGCCCAGCAGGCGGCCGGCTTCGGTGGGGCTGACGGCACGCGTATGGCGGTAGAGCAATTGCTGGCCGACGGCCTGTTCCATCAGTTGAATCTGCCGCGAAATGGAGGAGGGCGCCAGGCTTTCGCGGCGGGCCACTTCGGAAAAGCTGCCTTGGTCCAGCACGGCCACAAACAGGCGTAGCGCCTTGAAACTCAGTTCATTCAAGCCCTGCATCATCTCTCCAGGCTGTGCGTTTTACGCAAAGGTGTTGTCCGCATACTCCCATTTATCGCACAGCACGGCCACCGGATAATGCGCGCCATGTTTTTCCATTCTTGATACACAGGTGATGTATGCAGGCACGTTCCACCGAAGGCTTGGCGCAGGCCAGGCCGAGCAATAACCTTCTACGGCTGCTGCTGTTGCCGTTGGTAATTCTGGCGGGCATGGGCCTGTCGGTGGAGGCCGGATTGCTCGGGCCATTGGGCGCGCAGGTCGGGCATTTGTGGGCGACGTTGAGCATCTTTGGCGTTGGCACGGCGATTCTGTTTTTACTGCTGCTGTTCAGCGGCCCGCAAAAGGGCCCGGCATTCACGCAGCTGCCGCGCTGGCAGTTGATCGGCGGGTTTCTGGGGCCGATGTATGTAGTGGTGTTGACCCTGGCTACACCGCACATCGGCATCGCGATGACCATGATCGCGATTCTCTCGGGCCAGGTGGGCAAGAGTGTGTTGATCGACCACTTCGGCTGGTTCGGCACCGCGCGCAAACGGGTCAATGGCGAGCGCTGGATCGCGTTGGCGTTGATTGTGGCGGCACTGGTTCTGATTGCACGAGGCTAAGGCGATGAATCTGTTTATGTTGTTGGTGATGGTGATTGCGGCGGGGGCGGTGCTGAGTGTGCAGGCCGCTATCAATGGGCGTCTGGGCCAGACTGTGGGAGTGTTGCGCAGCAGTCTGTTGACTTTCGCGGTGGGCGCGCTGACCACGGCGTTGTTGATATTTTTCTTCGAGCCGGCCCAGGCCGTCAGCCTGCTGGAGGTGCCAAAGTGGCAATTGACCGGTGCCCTGTTTGGCGTGGTGTACATGATGGTGATGGTCGGCGCGGTGCCGGTGGTCGGTACGGCCGTCGCCACGGTGGCCGTGATTGTCGGGCAACTGGGCATGGGCATGTTGATCGACAACTTTGGCTGGCTGGGCAACCCGGCGATCGAGCTGTCGGGCAGTCGTATCCTCGCGATGCTGTTGCTCGCCCTGGCGTTGGTGTTCATGTACCGCAGTAATAGCCGCCGGGCCGACTGACGGCGCTGAACCATGCTTGCTTGCCCAGGGTCACTGCTTAAGGTGCGGCGCTCGCCGCATCGGACGACCATGAACAAGGAGTCTGACCATGCCAGATCAAACCTGTGCTTGCCCTCACTGCAAATGTGTCCTGGGCGCTGACGCAATAATCAAAGACGGCAAGGGCTATTGCTGCCAGGGCTGTGCCGAGCACCATGCTCACGGTGAACCCTGCGCGGCGGCGACGGGATGCGAATGCGCCAAGTCGGCCCACGGTTGACAGGATTGACCTGCAGGCCCGGGCACCCGGTGCCTGCAGGATGAGTAAAAACAGTTCGCTTGCCGGCGACCAGTCTTTACCATGGTCGCCCGTCCTTGTTTGATGTGTACCGCCATGGCCCTGGCCGCGCCCCCCGACCTTAGTGATCACGCCGTTCCCGTGCAGCCGTTGGCGCGTACCTACCCGCGTGGGTTGTACGTAGAACCGCACAGCCACGATTGGGGCCAGTTGCTCTACGCCATGAGCGGTGTGATGTGGGTCGAGACGCCCCGCGAAGCCCTGGTAGTGCCGCCCCAGCGTGCAGTGTGGTTGCCGCCGGGGGTGGAGCACGGGATCCGTGTGGTCTCCGATTTGCAGATGCGCAATATCTACCTGCGCCCGGCGTTGGCGGCGACGCTGGACAGCCAGGTGCAGGTCATCGAAGTGGGCCGCTTGTTGCGGGAGTTGATCGTGACCTTGGTCGAGCAGGGTGATCACGGTGATGCGGTTTACTATGACGCTGTGGTGGGCCTGGCTCTGTTGGAGTTGCAACGCGCACGGCGCTCGCCTATTCGCATCGCCATGCCGGTGGCGGCGGATCGTCGGCTGATCAATGCGTGCCAGGCGGTCATGGCTGCGCCTTCCCTGGACATCCCGTTCGAACAGCACGCCGAGGCCGCGGGCGCCAGCGTGCGCACCCTGGCGCGGCTGTTCCAGCAGCACCTGGGCATGGGGTTTGCCCAGTGGCGCCGTCAGGTGCAGTTGGCCACGGCGGCTGCGGAGTTGATCCAAGGCCAGTCGGTGAGCGGCATAGCGCGCACCCTGGGTTACTCGCCCAGCAGCTTCAGCGACATGTTCCGACGCGAATTGGGCGTGTCGCCGTCGCTGTACCGGAGTTGGCCGAAATCCTGAAGCACTTGGCCGATACCCACGGTAGGTGCGCCCTAGACTGAGCCCATCAATCCACCGGGCGCAGCCTTCATGAGCTATTTGATTTCCTTGGCCATCGGCCTGTTTGTCGGCGTGATCTACGGCGCGCTGGACTTCCGCTCGCCTGCACCGCCCGCTATCGCACTGGTCGGCCTGATGGGCATGCTGCTCGGCGAAAA
Source organism: Pseudomonas sp. KT_2_4 (assembly GCF_041410225.1). NCBI lineage: Bacteria > Pseudomonadati > Pseudomonadota > Gammaproteobacteria > Pseudomonadales > Pseudomonadaceae > Pseudomonas > Pseudomonas sp. KT_2_4. The sequence goes on along the minus strand of NZ_CP166962.1, from coordinate 1,309,464 downwards.
GCTCTGGCCCATGGCGCGGCAGTTGGTCAGTGGTTGGTTGTCCTGATCCCTTTTCCCTTCCACGGATGCCCTCTATGAACGCACTGCAATTTACCGACACCGGCGACCTCGCCCACCTGCGCCTGGTGGAGGTGCCCATGCCGGTACCGTCTGCCGACGAAGTGTTGGTCAAGGTCAACGCGGCGGGCCTGAACCCCAGCGACGTCAAAAACGTGCTTGGCCGTTTCCCCTACACCACGCTGCCACGCATCCCTGGGCGTGACTTCGCAGGCGTGGTGGTGGAAGGCCCGCAGGCATTGCTCGGCCAGGAGGTTTGGGGCACCGGTCGTGACCTGGGGTTTTTCGCTGACGGTTCCCATGCCCAATACCTGCGCGTGTCAGCCAAGGGCGTAGCGCACAAACCCACGCACTTGAGCTTTGCCCAGGCGGCCAGCCTCGGTGTGCCGTTTACCACCGCCTGGGACGCCCTGGAGCGCAGCGGCGTTGGCAAGGGCACGCGCTTGCTGGTGATCGGCGCCAACGGCGCGGTCGGCAGTGCGGCGTTGGCGCTGGCGAAGATACGCGGTGCGCAGGTATTGGCGGCCGTGCGCAAGGCCGATCAGCTCGAGTTGTTACAGGCCCAAGGGCTGGAGGCGATTGCCTTGGGCAAGCCGGAGGAACTGGGCGCGCAAGTGCAGGCCGTGTTCAATGGCGGCGCCGACGTGATCTTTGACACTACCGGTTTCTGGCTGCCCGCCGCGGTGGCGGGGCTGGCACCGTTCGGCCGCATCGCCATCATCGCCGCCCCGGTTGACGGCCACGTGCAGTTACCGGCCCTGGCGCTGTACCGTAAGGGCGGGTCGGTGGTGGGGATCAACTCTTTGCTCTATAGCTGCGAACAATGCGCGGTGATGCTGGAGGCGTTTGGGCGCTTCTTTGATGAAGGCCTGTTGCCGCTGCCTACGGGGTTGCGTGAAGTGGCGTTGGTGGAGGGTGTTCAGTGCTATGCAGAAGTGAACAACGGCAGCCCAGACAAAATCATTTTCCTGCCCTGATGGGATAGAAATGTGGGAGCGGGCTTGCTCGCGAATGCGGTGTATCAGTCACCTATATATCGACTGACACTCTGCATTCGCGAGCAAGCCCGCTCCCACAATGTTGACCTTTATTCGGTTTCGGGAACGCCTTTTTCCCACGCCGACCAGTTCTTAACAATCGCTTGGACCAACGGGTTGCCCGTGCGGTACAGGTTTTCCAGCGCCGGTACAAACCCACCCTGATCGGCATACTTGAGCAGGTTGTCCACTTCGCTGTAGCCAGGGTAAGGCCGGTCAAAGTCAGAGCCTGCGCGCACCACGGCCAGACGCTGGATATCCACCAAGCCTTCGCGGCTGGCGCGCAGCAGCGCTTCGTAGGTGGAGTTGTCCTCCTGTTGGGTGGTGCAGTATTCGCCTTTGTTGTCGGTGAGCAACTGGGTCCAGACTTCGGCACGTTCGCTCAACCGCGTGCCGGAAAACCAAGTGTTGCCCGCCAGGGTGTCGCAGCGGGTGACTTGCGGCGGCTGGTTGGCCGGGGCGGCGGGGTAGTGTTTGCGCCAGGCGGCGGACTCTGTGCTTTCTGTCAGCTCCACCTTGTGCGACAAGGCAAACGCCTTGGCTTGCAGCTTTTGGTTGAGCTCAAACACTTCGGTCTTGTAGTCCAGCGGAGGTTTTTCGTTGGGCCCCTTGGTGTTGATCCCTATATAGCCCGTCGGCCAGTCCTTGGGCGCATCCCGTGAATCCAGCTCCCACTGCGTGCCGAACTCCACCAGGTAATGGGCCCAGGCGGCGGTACCGATGGTGCCGTGCTTGGGGTTGATGCCGGCGATCCCGGCGATCAGGAAGTAGCTCTGGCGCAGGTCGAACTTGGGCGACAAGGCCAGGGCCAGGGTAGATGCGGCAGCGTTGGTCTGGCCCATGCCGGTCACCAGCAGGCACACGTCCTGGTTGTTGCAGCGAATCACTGGATATTCGGCGGACAAGCCTGGAACGCGTACTTCTTGTTTAAGTTCGAGGCGGTCGATCCAGGTTTGCGCCTCGGGGGCAAACATGGTGATCAGCATCACCTTGGGTTTGATCGGTGCTGGGCTATCCGCCAGCACCATGTGGGGCAATAGGGCCAGGCCGAAGGCCAGCGAGACACGGGTCAATGCGTTCATCTACAGCTCCTTGATCAGAATTGATAGCCCACGCCGGCGTAGTAACCCCAGCCGTCTGAGCGTGCGCGGAAGTTGCCTTCGCCGAAATTCAACTCGCTGCCGTCCTCCCAGTTGCCGCCGTTGTGAAAGTAACGGCCGACCAGGGTAAAGCGCAGATGGGTAAACGAGTACAGCAACACGTTGGTGGCCACCAGGGAATTGGCGGTGCGCGCCGGGTTGTCCTTGTGCAGGTCCGAGCCGAAATCGTAGTTGGTGAAACCGATGTAGGTCAGCGAGGCGCCGTTGTCGAACTTGCCGATGGGCACGATGTACTTCATCTGCGCTCGGTAGCCGTCCCAGGAATACTCATTGCTGGCGCCGTAGTTTTCCCACTGGTAGCGCCCGTAGAAATTGGCCGACAGGTTGACCCTCGAATGGGTGTTGATATCGGTACCCAGGCCGCTGTACAGGGTGTTGGCGCGGTTTTCCTTGCGGCTGCCGTGGTCGTAGATCCAGTCAAAGGCCACATACCATTCCTTGAATGGGCCAATTGCCAGGCTGCGTCCTGCGAGGTAGTCGATGGAGATCCGCGGTTCATGCTCCATGAACACCGGCGAGCCATGGTCCCACACACCTTTGTCATTACTGTTACCGATGGTGAGGATCTTCGGTACATCGATATAGCCGTACAACTCAAAGGGGCCCTTGCGCCCGAAGTACTCGTATTCCAGGTAGACGTCATCTTGAGGCTTGGGGCCGAAACTGATGTCTTTGCTGCCGATCAGCGTGAGGTCCTGGTTGAACCACTCGGACAGATACACGCCTTTTTTCGCCGGGGGGTTGGCTTCAGGGCTGAGGGTTTCGCCCTGTGCTGAGTCATCCACGGGCTTTTCCTGCGCCAAAATGGGTGCACTGAGTACTCCCGTAACGGCGGCCAGTAGCAACGAAACGCCAAGACCAGCACGAGGCTTTGAGGTGGGGTGCATTGAAAGTCCTTATTCTTACGCGGTTTAAACCCGATTCGACGGGGAGGAGTGAACTTGGCGGTCAAGTTCGTTCCGCAAACGTTTGCACAGGTTGTACCAACTTGGGTCAATGGCTTGAACTGTTTAGAAAAAAGAGCAATTAGCCGACGCTTTGGTCAGGAAAACACTGGGATTTCTGTCATCCTGATGCGTCACCCTGTGGAGGAACCTTGATGTTCGAACACTACCTGCGTGCCTGGGAGCTGTGTGCTGATGGACAGCCTATCGTCACACCCGGCAGCGACCTGTTGCCGGTCCGCTGGAAAGGCGTGCCGGCGATGTTGAAAATTGCTCATACCCCTGAGGAAAAACTCGGCGGCCGCCTGCTGAGCTGGTGGGCAGGTGACGGCGCGGCACGGGTGTTCGCCCATGACCACACTGCAGTGTTAATGGAACGCGCAACGGGCTCAGGTTCCTTGATGCGCATGGCCCTCAATGGTCAGGACGACGAAGCCAGCCAGATCGCCTGCGCAACTCTGGCCCGGCTGCATGCGCCTCGTGTGTCGCCGCCCGAAGGGTTGGTTGGGCTGGATGAGTGGTTCCGATCCTTGTGGCACGCCGCCGAACAGGAGGGCGGTGTCTTACGCGACTGCGCGGCGACGGCCCGGACATTGCTGGCTGCGCAACAGGAGGTTGTGGTACTGCACGGTGATTGCCATCACGACAATATCCTCGACTTTGGCTCTCGTGTCTGGCTGGCGATTGATCCAAAGCGGGTGATGGGCGAGCGCGGTTACGATTACGCCAATTTGATCTGCAATCCGGACTTGCCGACCAGTAGCGATCCACTGCGTTTCAGCCGCCAGGTTGGGGTTATCGCCCTGGCGGCCGGCCTCTCACGTCCGCGTTTGTTGCAATGGGTGGTGGCTCATGCCGGGTTGTCTGCCGCCTGGTTTCTGGAAGACCAGGAGCGCGAGCGTGCCATGATTGAGTTGCAGGTTGCCCGTCTGGCACAGCAGGCACTGGCTCAAGGGGCGGACGAGTAGGGCGGCGGGTGATGGGCAACCGGGGTGAATAATTGAAGTGCGGCCTGTCGCCGGTACTCACTCGGCGTCTGGTGCATTTCGATACGAAAGTGGCGATTGAAATTCGACAGGTTGGCGTAACCCACCTCAAAGCAGATGTCCGCCACTGACATCTGGCTGTGCAACAGCAAGCGGCAGGCACGCTGCACGCGGAACTTGCGCATCAGGTCGATAAAGCCGTGGCCGGTGTTGCGTTTGAAAAACCGCGAAAAGCCAGGTTCGCTCATGTCCAGCTGCCGGGCGATGTCCGACAGGCGTACATCGCCGGTCAGTTCCCGCATCAGGTAGTCAAGCGCCTTGTTGATACGTTCGGCGCTGCGCGCATCCAGGGTCGGTGCGTAGCACGGGCTGGCCAGGGTCTTGGCCTGTGAGGGCGGGGCGTTCTTCAGCGTATCGAGCAGTTGCAGAAATAGGGTCAGGCGTTGCAGACCATGGGCATTGCCGATGGCCTCCATCAGCCTGGCGGCGTGTGTGGCGGTTGCTCCGGTGAGTTCGAGGCCGCGTCGCGCCTGTTCAAACAACGCCTGTAACTCGCCCAGTTCCGGCAGGGTGGTGCGCAGAGCGAGCAGGGCGGCGCCGTCGAATTGGAGCACCACATCACGCCCGTGCAGGTATTCGCCGGGGGCCAGGTCGCCGATCCAGTCGTGAGGCAGGTCAGGGCCGATCAGTGCGACATGCCCGGCGCTGAACGCACCGATATAGTCGCCCGCCACCAGCTTGCCGCTGCCTTGGCGGATCAGGTGGATTTCGAATTCAGGGTGGTGGTTCCAGCGTGCCAGTTCATAGGGATAGTCATGTTCGAACCAGCGAAAACCATGTTCCGGTTCGGTCAGGATCACCTCAAGCTCCGCAGGGCGATGCTCGAACAGGGTGGCGGGGCTGACGGGCATGATGCTGCCTCTTGTGGTGGTGCAATTTTCCCAAAATACCCGCACTGGCAATCGGTGCGCTAGCCCTGGTTTCGCCTGAGGCTGATACTTTTTTGATCCTGTGCCTCAGGTTAAAAAAGTATCAGCCGCGCATTCGCCAGCCGTTTGTGAGGCGGCAGGCCAAGCTGCTGTAATCGAGGCTCAACAACAAAGGTCGGCAAGCTGTTCTCGGCGGTGTTCACCGGCTACCGGCAATAACCTTCACAGGAGCCCCCATGAAACGACTCGAAAGTAAAAGCGCGCTGATCACCGGATCGGCGCGAGGCATTGGCCGTGCGTTCGCCCAAGCCTACATCGCTGAAGGCGCCACCGTGGCCATCGCCGACATTAACCTGCAACAGGCCCAGGCCACCGCCGCCGAACTGGGGCCCCAGGCTTACGCCGTGGCGATGGACGTCACCGACCAGGCCTCCATCGACGCGGCGATCGCCACAGTGGTGAGCCACGCTGGCAAGCTCGATATCCTGATCAACAACGCCGCCCTGTTCGACCTGGCCCCCATCGTCGACATCACCCGCGACAGCTTTGAACGGCTGTTCTCGATCAACGTCGCCGGCACCCTGTTCACCCTGCAGGCCGCAGCCCGACAGATGATCAGCCAAGGGCATGGCGGCAAGATCATCAACATGGCCAGCCAGGCCGGGCGGCGAGGCGAGCCGTTGGTGGCAGTTTATTGTGCGAGCAAGGCGGCGGTGATCAGCCTGACGCAATCGGCGGGGTTGAACCTGATCAAGCAGGGCATCAATGTCAATGCCATCGCCCCCGGTGTGGTGGACGGCGAGCATTGGGACGCAGTGGATGCGTTGTTCGCCAGGCATGAAGGGCTGGCGCCTGGCGAGAAGAAAAAGCGCGTAGGGGATGAGGTGCCGTTTGGGCGGATGGGCACGGCTGAAGACCTGACCGGCATGGCGATCTTCCTGGCGTCGACGGACGCCGATTATGTGGTGGCCCAGACCTATAACGTCGATGGCGGCAATTGGATGAACTAGCGGTTGACGCTGACCCAACTGTGGGAGCTGGCTTGCCTGCGATAGCGTTGGTGGATTCACTCCCGTCATCGTAGGCAAGCCCCACCTTTGAACTTCAGCGTTATTGAGAATAGGGTAAGTCAGCAACGCATCGATCCCCGCAGTAAACTGTCCCATACTTCAAGATTTCTACGCTCGCCCGGAGGCGGTCGTACGTGCAGACCACCCGAGAACGACCATGAGCCTTTCGAAAGCTGCCATCGCTTCATTCGACGTCGACGCCCAGAAGAGCTTCACGCCTTTGTGTCCCAACGAGTTGCCAGTGGCCGGTGGCGACGGCATTGGTGCCGAACTCAATTACATGGCCAGTCTCGCCGGCCACCGCATCGGCAGCAAGGACGCCCACACCCCCCACGCACCCTGGGTGGTCGGGCAGCACAGCGAGATGCTGCAACCCACCGGCCTGGCCCATGCCGATGTGACCTGGGTCAGCCACTGCGTGCCCGGCACCGAAGGGTTCACCCTGCTCGATGAGTTGCCCACCCCCTATGACTACGACTACTTCATCTGGAAAGGGGTCGAGCCCGACCTGCACCCCTACGGCGCCTGTTACCACGACCTGCACGACAAACTGTCCACCGGCGTCATCGAGTACCTCAAGGCCCACGGCGTGGCCCGCGTGATCGTCGGCGGCCTGGCGCTGGACTATTGCGTCAAGACTACCGCGTTGCAATTGCTCAAGGCCGGCTTGCAAGTGATCCTGCATTTGCCGGCATGCCGAGGCATCAGCGAGGAGGGCGGTGTACAGGCTGTCGACGAATTGCTCAAGGCCGGTGCATATATCAGTCGCACCCGCGAAGAACTGGCCCTGATTGCGCAGGGCTGAGCCTCAACGCTCAATCGACCGACTCCACCGCGCATTCCACTGCGGCCGTGCCTGGTTGACCTGGTCCCAATCAATCGAAATGGCGGTCTGCAGATAACTCTGCATGGCCTCCACCCGCGCGCGGGTTTTGTCGGTGGTGGGGGTGGTCGGGTTCGACGGGATCTGGTCACCTTCTTCCAACGCCGGCGCCTGGGCCTCGGCAGTCAGCAAGAACGCTGCGAGCTTCTGCGCCAGTTCCGGCTGGTCATTGCGGGCGATCACGCATTCGGCCACGTTGAGCACCACCGCACCTTCTTTGGGCTGCGCGTACTCCATCGGTATGCCAAGCAGCTTTTGCGTGGCGACCTGGGTCGGGGTCAGGGGGAAGATCGCGGCCTCGTCGGTTTGCACCATCTCGGAGATCTTTGCGGAGCTGGCGATGTATTCCAGCACGTTGGGGCCCACGGTCGTAGGCCAGGCCTTGAAACCCGGTTCCACATTGCTTTCATCGCCACCCTGGATGCGGTTGAACATCAGGAAACCATGCAGGCCGAAGGTGGAGGAGGCCAGGGACTGGAACACCACTTTGTCCTTGAAACGCGGGTCGGCCAGGTCCATCCATGAGGTGGGCGCGGCCCAGCCTTTGTCCTTGAACATCTTGGCGTTGTAGCCAAGGCCGGTGACGCCCAGGGTCACGGCCACGGCTTCGTCCTTGATTCGGGCCTTGGCCGGGATCTGTTCCAGTGGCGGGCTCGGCGCGAGCTTGTCGCACAGGCCCATGGAGATGGCGCGGTACATGATGCCGTCGTCGAGGAACATCACATGCATCTGCGGGTTGGCCTGGTTGGCCTGGACCTTGGCAAGAATGTCCGAGGAGGTGCCGGGTACGATCACGACCTTGGCGTTATTGGCCTTTTCGAAGGCGGGCAGCACCTTGTCGGCGTACACCCGTTCCATGGTGCCGCCGTTCATGCCCAGGTACAGCGTGGGGGCGGCATGGGCCGTGCTGGTGAGCAAGGCGAGGGACAAGCAGGACAACGCGAGACGTGATTGCATGGGGTTTTTCCTCTCAGGCTTGGAAACGACGGATGGAAAACGCTTCGATGGGTTGGCGGCTGGCGCCGTCGCAGACGATCTCTGCCAGGGCTTCACCAACCGCGGGGCCGAGCTGGAACCCGGCGCCGGCAAAGCCGAAGCCGTGGAGCAGGCCGGGTTGGGTACTGCTGGGGCCGATCACCGGTTCGTGGTCGGGCAGGTAGCCTTCGGTGCCGCTCCAGGTGCGAATGGCCTGGGCTCCCTGGAGAAACGGGTAGAGTTCGCCGGCATTGCGCAGGATCTCCAGCACCGCCGCCTGGCCCGGCCGGGCTTGCTGTGGGCCGAGGGCAAAGCCGCGCCCGCCGCCGAGGATGCAATTGCCACGGGCGACTTGCCGGGCATAGATGCCGCCGCCCTCGACGCCGGTGCTGACGGTCATCACTCCCCGCAGCGGCTCGGTGACCAGCATTGCCGGGTGCGCCGAGATAATCGGCACCGGCTCGCCCAATTGCGCGGCGACCTTGCCAGCCCAGGCGCCGGCGCAGTTGAGCAGCCAGGGCGCTTGCAAGTGCAGGCCGTTGGCGCAGTGCACCTGGAACAGTCGGCTGTCGTGCGCGATGCGGATCACCTCGGCTTGCTCGTACACCGCAGCGCCATGGCGTTGGGCGGCACGGGCAAAGGCTGGGGACACCAGTCGCGGGTTGGCATGCCCATCATCCGGGCACAACGAGGCGCCCACTGCCACGTCGCCCACCCAGGGAAAACGCTTGCGCAACTCGCTGCGGTCCAACAGCTGCAAGCCCAGGCCAAAGCCACGGGTCTGATCGGCGTAGGCTTGCAGTGCGGCAAAATCCCCGGGGCTGCGTGCCAGCTTCAAATGCCCGCAGCGCACGTATTCACCCTCAATACCAATCAACCCAGGCAGGTCGGCCCACAGTTGGTGAGCGCGCTGGGACAGCGGTAACTGATGCAAGGGCCGCCCCTGGCGCCGCACGCCGCCGTAATTGACGCCGCTTGAGTGCGAGCCACAAAAATCCCGTTCTACCAGTGCCACCCGCTGGCCTTTTTGCGCGAGCACCAAGGCCGCCGAAGCCCCGACGATGCCACCCCCCAAGACGATGACGTCGATCATGGCTGCACCTGCACGCCAAACGGCAGCGGCTTGATCGGCGCCTGGCCACGCAAACGCCCGATCTGTGGGAGGTCGCGGCCGCTGCGCTCTGCTACGATTTCCGCCGCCGCCAACCCGCACATCCGCCCTTGGCAGCGGCCCATGCCGACGCGGCAATGGGCTTTGACCCGGTTAATTTCCCAGTGGCCTTCATCCACCACGGCGCGCACCTCGCCGACGCTGACCTCTTCGCAGCGGCACAGGACCAGTTCGTCCGGCGCCTGCGCGGCCCAGTGCTCGGGGAAGGGGAACGCGGTTTCCAGGCCCTGGCGAAAGCGCTGGATACGCGCCAACTGCCGCTCCAGTGTGGCCCGGCGGTGCGGGTCGACCGCGACGCCGGTATCTTCCAGCAACGCCAGCGCGGCACATTCGCCGGCCATTTGCGCGGCATCGGCGCCCATGATCCCGGCGCCGTCGCCCGCCAGGTACACCCCTTCGACACTGCTGCGCCCGGCGCTGTCACGTTGCGGCAGCCAGGCGCGATTGAGCGGGTTCCAGGCAAACTCACAGCCGAGCAGATCGGCCAATTGCGTTTCGCTGCGCAGGGCGTGGGCGAAGGCCACCGCATCGCATGGCAGGGTCTGTTCGCCGAAGCGAATGCCACGCACCCGTTGGTCGCCGTCGATCTGCTTGAGCATTGCGCCCTGATGCACGGCAATCCCGTGGGCGGTCAGCCAGGCGCGGTAATACATGCCTTTGGCCAGGGTCGCCGGTTGCCTGAGCAGCGCTGGCAAGGCCCGGCATTGGGCGCTCAGCGGCGCACTGTCAAGCACCGCCAGCACCTTGGCACCGGCCTTTGCGTATTGGTACGCGACTAAATAGAGCAACGGCCCGGAGCCACAAAACACCACGCGTTCGCCAATAGCGCAACCTTGGTACTTCAAGGCGATTTGTGCCGCGCCCAGGCTGTAGACACCGGGCAATGTCCAGCCCGGCACAGGCAGGATGCGGTCGGTGGCGCCGGTGGCGACTATCACCTGCGCGTATTCGAGGCTGTCGGCGCGCCCGTTATTGAGCATGTCCAGGCGACCGTCCTCGGCGTTCCACACCAAGGTATCGGGCCGATAGTCGATCAAGGCTGCCAGTTCATCCATGGTGCGGTGCACGGCTTGGGCCTTGCGCGCTTCAAACCCGTAGACCTGCCTGGCGGTGCGTTGAAACCCTGGAGGTTGGCGCCGATAAATCTGCCCGCCACCGCGCGGGCTCTCATCCACCAGGCAAGGTGTGATGCCGTGGTCGAGCAACGTGCGCGCCGCGCTGATCCCCGCCGGGCCTGCACCCACAATCACCACCGGCTTCATGGCTGGCGCCCCGGGTCACGGCTGATCGCCTGGCCGTCTTCAAGCAGGGTCGAACAGGCGCGCACCCGCCGCCCATCGGCCAGCCGCACCCAACAATCCTGGCACGCGCCCATCAGGCAAAACCCGGCGCGGCGCTCGGCACTGAAATCGCTGCCGCGCAGGTGCTCGGCACAGGTCAACATGGCGGTCAGCAGGGTGTCGCCGAGCAGCCCCGTGGCGGGTTGGCCGTCGAGGGTAAATGCCAGGGCAGGGCGTTGGGTTTCGCTCAGTCGCTTGAACAAGGCCATCAGTGTTTCCCCACCAGTACGCGGTCCAGGCCGTAGACCCGGTCGAGCACAATCATGGTCGCTGCCGTCAGTGCGATGACCAGCGCCGAAACGGCCGCCATCATCGGGTCGATGGACTCGGTGGCGTACACGTACATGCGCACCGGCAGGGTTTGCGTGGCCGGCGAGCTGACGAAAATCGACAGGGTCACTTCATCGAAACTGTTGATGAACGCCAGCAACCACCCACCGGCCACGCCAGGCAAAATCATTGGCAGGGTGATCTGCCGGAACAGCGTAAAGCGCCCGGCGCCGAGGGATTCGGCGGCCTGCTCGGCACTGCGATCAATGCCGATGGCCGCCGCCAATACCAGGCGCAACACATATGGGGTGATGATCACCACGTGCGCGAGCATCAGCCAGGTAAAGCTGCCGTTTACGCCCATCAGCGCAAACAGGCGCAGCATGGCCACCCCTAGCACCAGGTGCGGAATGATGATGGGCGACAGGAACAGCGCGCTGAAGAAATTGCGCCCCGGGAACGCATAGCGACTGATCGCCAGGGCCGCCGGCACCGCAATCAGGGTCGCCAGCGTGGCGGCGGTGAAGGCCAGGATAAGGCTGTTGTAGAACGCCTGGATAAAGTCAGCGCGTTCGAACACTGCGCGAAACCAGCGCAGGGAGAAGCCCGACGTGGGCAGGCTCAAGGTGTTCTCTGGCGTGAATGCCACCAGGCACACCACCACCAGCGGCGCCATCATGAACAGCACCACCACCGCATGAAAGCCGAGGGCCAAAGGACCGTTTCTGGACATGCGCTTAAACCCCCAGGGACTTTTTGTAGCGGCCTTCGACCATGCGATTCCAGCTCAGCATGATCAGCAGATTGACCAACAGCAGCGCTACCGCGAGGGTCGCGCCCATGGGCCAGTTGAGTTCCGAGAGGTACTGGTCGTACACCACGGTGGCGACCATCTTCAGGCGTCGCCCGCCCAGCAGACCGGGGATCGCAAAGGAGCTGGCGGCCAGGCCGAACACGATCAATGTGCCGGACAGCACACCGGGCATCACTTGGGGCAATACGATCTTGCGCATCACCGTCGCTTGGCTGGCGCCCAGGGACAACGCCGCCTGTTCGGCTGACGGATCGAGCTTTTGCAGGGAGGTCCACACCGGGATGATCATGAACGGCAGCATCACGTGCACCAACGCGATGATCACGGCGAAGGGCGTATACAGCAGCTTCATCGGACTGCCGCCGAGAGCCTGGATCATTTGGTTAATCAGCCCGTCGGCACCCAGCAGCAGGCTCCAGCCAAACGCGCGTACCACCACCGAAATCAGCAGCGGTGTGAGGATCACTATCAGGAAAATCGAGCGCCACGGCGTGCCCATGCGGCTGAGGATGTAAGCCTCCGGCACGCCGATCACCACGCACAGCAGCGTTACCAGGGCACTGATCCAGAACGTGCGCCAGAAAATCTCGTAGAAGTAGGCGTCGCTCAACAGCGCCCAGTAATGGGCCAAGGTCCACTCATCGACCTTCACGCCCACTTGGTAGTCGAACACATTGAACGACAGCACCAGGGTCAAGCCCAGTGGCACGATCAGCAGCCCGGCAAACAGCACCAGCGCTGGCAGCGAGAGCAGGTAACCGCGACTCATGGGTGCACCTCATCGGCGGCCAGTACCCGCAGCAAATCGGCCTGCCATTGCAGGCCCACTGCCGCGCCGCCAGCCAACGGTGCGCTGCCGTCGTTACTGCGCACCACAGTGATTTCGCCCAGGGCGGTGTGGACGCGGTACAGCCATTGGCTGCCGAAAAAGTAGCGGTCCAGCACTTTGCCTTGCATGCGCCCGGTTCCAGGCTCCACCAGTTGGATTTTTTCCGGGCGCAGGCTCAGGGTCAGTTCGCCTGCGCCGCCGTCGTGACGCACTTGGGGTGCGCCGAGCGCATCGTAGTCGCCGGCCAGCAGGTTGGCCTTGCCGACGAAGTCCGAGATAAACCGCGTGCGCGGGTGCTCATAGAGCTTGTACGGCGCGTCGATCTGGGTCACACGCCCGGCCTGCATCACCACCACACGGTCGCTGATGGACAGGGCTTCGGCCTGGTCATGGGTGACCATCAGGGTGGTGATGCCCACCGCGCACTGGATACGACGGATTTCAAATTGCATCTCTTCGCGCAGGTTGGCGTCGAGGTTGGACAGCGGCTCATCGAGCAACAACACCGGCGGTTCGATCACTAGCGCACGGGCCAGGGCCACGCGCTGGCGCTGGCCGCCGGACAGCTCACGAGGGTAGCGCTGCGCATGCTGGGCCAGGCGCACCAGCTCCAGCACGGTATTGACGCGGGTGGCGATATCGGCCGCAGGCACCTTGCGCATCTTCAGGCCGAAGGCCACGTTGTCGCGCACGCTCATATGCGGGAACAGCGCGTAGCTCTGGAACACCACGCCCAGGCCACGGCTGGCGGGTTTCGCGTGGGTAATGTCGCGACCGTCGAGCAGGATCTGGCCTCCGCTGACGTCGACGAAACCGGCGATCATTTGCAGGGTGGTGGTCTTGCCACAGCCTGAAGGGCCGAGCAGGGAAACGAACTCGCCTTGTTCCACCGCCAGGTCAGTGGCGACCACCGCATCGACGGCGCCATAGCGTTTGCTCAAGGCCTTGAGTTGGAGAAATGCCATGTTTGCGTTCCACCTTTATTCAGTCGCGTCTAAACGCGCTTTCTTGTTTTGGGCAGATGCGAAAAGTGCGGTGCCGGTGCGTTGGCGCTCGATCTCAAGTCGGCTGCCGGTTGTTGTTCAATTCGCCCCTGTGGACGCAGATTAGGACGAAGACTAGGATGGGTGGAAGGTAGAATTTCACTCAACGGACTACTATTTTGCGATTTATTCATTGAGCAGAATTACTAACGAGATTAGGTGTTATGGATTCCACTGAGCGAATTGATGGCGGCAAAGAAGTCGGTGCGGGCAGCGTCTCCCGGTTGTTTGCTGTGCTGCGAGCCCTGGGGGAGGTACCCGAGGGCGGCGAGCGGGTCACCCAGCTCGCCCAACAGGTGGGCTTGTCCCAACCCACCACCCATCGTCTGCTGCGCAGCCTGATGGACGAAGGCATGGTTGAGCAGGATGCACGCAGCAAACGCTATCGCTTGAGTCTGGAGTTCTTCGCGTTGGCGGCCAACGCGGGCAAGACCGGCAACCTGCGCGACCTGGTGCGCCCCAGCCTGTTGCGCCTGAGCGCGTCGCTGGGGGACTCGCTGTTCCTGCTGGCGCGCAGCGGCTTCGACGCCATTTGCCTGGACCGCAGCGAGGGTCCGTACCCGATTCGTACCTTCACCGGCGATATCGGTGGGCGCGTGGCCTTGGGTGTGGGGCAGGGCAGCCTGGCGATCCTGGCGTTTCTGCCGGAAGAAGAGCGCGAGACGGTGATCCGCTACAACCTGCCACGGCTCAAGGACTTCCACCTGTACGACGAAGTGCTGCTGCGCTCCGAAGTGGAGAACGTGCGCAAGCTGGGTTATGCAGCACGCAACACCGGTGTGCTGGAAGGTATGGCAGGGCTGGCGGTGCCCATCCTCAACCGCGACGGGTACGCGGTCGCGGCGTTGAGCGTGGCGACCATCAGCGACCGCCTGGGGCCGAGCCGCTTGCCGATGGTGGTGGAGTTGTTGAAGCGCGAGGCGGCGGCCATCGGGCCGCGGCTCAATCCGTTTGACCCGACGTTGCGCAGGCCGTCGCAGACCTTTGGGGGTTAACCCGGGCCTTCACAACAGCATATTGGATCCAGTTACGGTATAACCCTGAGACGCTTTCGTGATTCGAGGCCCCATTTTTCATGCAAAACCCTTTGCAACGTCCGCTGTGGCAAATCTATCTGTTGTTCCTGGCACCGATGGTGCTGTCCAATTTCCTGCAGAGCTTTTCCGGCACCCTCAACGGCATTTACGTCGGCCAGATGCTGGGCACCCAGGCCTTGGCCGCGGTGTCGGGGATGTTTCCCATCGTGTTTTTCTTTATCGCCCTGGTGATCGGCCTGGGGGCGGGCGCCTCGGTGTTGATCGGCCAGGCATGGGGCGCCCAAGAGACCGGAATGGTCAAGGCGATTACCGGTGCCACCCTGACCCTGGGCGCGTTGGTGGGCCTGGTGGCCGCCGTGCTGGGCAGCCTGTTTGCGCGCCCGGCATTGCAGGCGTTGGGCACGCCGGTGGATGTGCTCGACGATGCGGTGGGCTACGCCCAGATGATGATGTTGATCATGCCGTTGCTGCTGGTGTTTATCCTCTATACCCAACTGCTGCGTGGCGTCAGCGACACGATTTCGCCGTTGCTGGCATTGATGGTCTCCACCCTGGTGGGCTTGCTGCTCACGCCTGCGCTGATTCGCGGCTGGATCGGCCTGCCACCCATGGGCATCCAGAGTGCGGTGTATGCCGGGCTGGTGGGTAACGCCTTGGCGATGCTGTTTCTGATCCTGCGCCTGCGCCACAAAAACCACGTGATGGCGCCAGACCGCGAGCTGCTTGCCGCCTTGCGCCTGGACCGCGTTATCCTCGGCAAAGTCCTGCGCATCGGCCTGCCGACGGGCTTGCAGATGGTGGTGCTATCGCTGTCGGAGTTGGTCATCCTGGCTTTGGTCAACGGCCACGGTTCCCAGGCCACGGCGGCCTATGGCGCGGTGACGCAGATCGTCAACTATGTACAGTTCCCGGCGCTGTCGATTGCCATCACCGCCTCGATCCTCGGCGCCCAGGCGATCGGCGCCGGGCGCCTGGAGCGTATCGGGCCGATCCTGCGCACGGGGCTTGTGATCAACCTGTGCCTCACCGGTGGCTTGATCGTGCTCGGCTATGGGCTGTCCCACTGGTTGCTGGGCCTGTTCATCACCGACGACAGCGCACGGGTACGGGCCGAACACCTGCTGCACATCATGCTCTGGAGCATTCTGGTATTCGGCTTCCAGGCGGTGATCGGCGGCATCATGCGCGCCAGCGGGGTGGTGCTGATGCCGGTGGCGATCTCGATCTTCTGCGTGCTTGGCGTGGAACTGCCAATGGCCTATCTGTTCAACGCCCACTTCGGATTGGAAGGAGTGTGGATGGCATTTCCGGTGACCTACCTGGCGATGCTGGTATTGCAGATCGCCTATTACCGCCTGGTGTGGCGGCATAAGCAGATCAAACGGTTGGTGTGAGGCTCAGCCCCTGCAGGAGCAGCTCCAGGCCTTGCAAGCCTTCCTCCAGCCGTGTACTCGGGTGCTCATCGCGGGCAATCCACAATGCGGTATTGACCAGGCTGCCGTTGATCAACTGCGCCAGTGCGTGGCTGGGGGCCGTAGGCATCAGGCCCGCTTGCATCAGGGTCTCCAGCAATTGGCGCAAGGACTCCACGCAGTTTTGCTGGGAGCCGGTGTCGCCCAGTACCGCCGGGGCATCCTGCAATACAATGCGCTGGATTTCCGGGTCCTGGGCCATGCGCAGATTGGCGCGACAGCGCTCGCAAAAACCACTCCAAGGCTCTACGGCCTGCTCCGAGATGCGTTGCAAGCGCGCGTCCATCTCGCTGTCGAGTTGAGCGACCACCGCCGCCAGCAGCCCTTTCTTGTCACCAAAGTGGTGATACAGCGCACCGCGCGTCAGGCCGGCACGGGCAGTAAAGTCATCCATCGAGGTATTGGCATAGCCTTGGGTGGCGAAGGCCCGGCGCGCGCTCGCTATGAGGCGGGCGCGGGTGTCTTCGATCATTTCAGCTCGGGCTCGGCTCATGGGCGTCTCTTGGTTAAGTGATTGACATACGCTGCGTATGCGAAGCATGATCTGCCACATACGCGTCGTATGTATTTTGCCCTGATGGATTCAGATAGCAAGCCCAGGGCGTCGAGCAAGAGGTCAAGCAGGATGGCAAACCCCTACGCTGAGTTATTCCAGGTCCCCGGTGCCCGGGCCTTTGTGCTCGCGGGCATGCTGGCGCGCATGCCGATATCCATGACCGGCATCGGCCTGATCACCATGCTGTCCCAGGTACATGGCGGCTATGGCCTGGCCGGTTCGGTGGCGGCGGTGTTTGCCCTGGCCACGGCGATTTGCGCGCCGCAAGTGTCACGTTGGGTGGACCGCTACGGCCAGGGCAGGGTGCTGCCGATTGCCGCGCTGATCGGCGGCGGGGCGCTATTGATGTTGCTGCTGTGTACGCGGTTGCAGGCGCCGAATTGGACGCTGTTTCTGTTCGCCGCGCTGGCGGGCTGCATGCCCAATATGTCGGCCATGGTGCGGGCGCGCTGGACCGAGTTGTACCGTGGCCAGCCCAGGCTGCAAACCGCGTTTGCCCTGGAGTCGGTACTCGATGAGGTGTGCTTCATCATCGGCCCGCCCATTTCGGTGGGGTTGAGCGTGGCGGTGTTCCCAGAAGCCGGGCCCCTGGTGGCGGCGCTGTTGCTGGGGGTGGGCGTCACCACCTTTGTGCTGCAACGGCAAACCGAGCCACCGGTACACGCGCATCAGGGCGCGCACGGTCGTTGGCTGATTGCTTCGCCGTCGGTATTGATCCTGATGATTTTGCTGCTGGCCATGGGCGTGATCGTCGGCGTGGTGGATGTGGTCAGCGTGGCCTTCGCCCAGCATCAGGGCCAGCCGGCGGCGGCGAGTATCGTGCTGTCGGTGTATGCCATTGGTTCGTGCCTGGCGGGGTTGGCCTTCGGTGCCCTCAAACTCAAGGCACCGTTGCCACGCCAGTTCCTGTACTGCGGCGTAGCCACGGCGTTGACCACCTTGCCCTTGCTGCTGGTGAGCAATATTCCCGGCTTGGCCGCTGCAATCTTTATCTCCGGGCTGTTCTTTGCGCCCACCTTGATTGTGTCGATGGCCATGGTGGAGCAGATCGTCCCGGCCAGCCGCCTTACCGAAGGCATGACCTGGCTGATCACCGGCCTGAGCATCGGCGTGGCCATTGGCGCCGCGAGTTCGGGGTGGATGATCGACCACTTTGGCGCCACCAGCGGGTTTTGGGTGGCGCTGGCGGCGGGGGCGGTGGTAGCGGGCTCGGCGGTAGTGGGTTACCGGCGGTTGGGATAGTCAGCCAATCGTCGGGCATGGCTCTGGGTAGTGATGCTGCAGAAATTCGTTCAGCGCCTGACGCGTGAGATCATTCAATGTCACTTTCTTACGGTTTGCCGCCAGGGCAGCGGCCAAATGCAAGTCATGCCCGACGCGTACGTTGAATGAACCTTTGCACGGTTTCTCCGGCGTGTGCCCCAGGCTCTGGCAGGTAGCGAGATAATCATCCACCGCGCCACGGAAGGCTGCGTCCAGTTCAGCCACAGTTTTGCCTTCATAGCTCACCAATGCCTTGATGAACAGGATTTTACCAAACAGGCAGTTGTCCTCGAGGCTGGCTTCGATGGAGCCGATGTAGCCTTTGTGTTTCAGTTGGTTGTTCACTGAATCAGTTCTCCTGATTTCAATTGTTCGATGATCTGGCGCCGAATGTAGTGTTTCAGTTCGTTGCCGTGGTGAGGCTTGTGCAGGGTGATCATTGCACTGGGGTCGCCCATGTCGAACTTGACCCGGCTTCCGGCCCCTTCAATCTGTGTGTATCCCAATCGGCGTAATAACGTGACGAGCTCAGACTAGGTAAATGCCATGTGCTCATTGAGCAGTTTGGCGAGCAGCTTTTCATTCTTGGACACGGCGTTCCCTGCGTGTAACTAAATTTAGTTGCAAAAAGTGGTGTTCGTCAATGCTAGCTCAGCTTCGTGCGGCTTCGCGGGGATTGATGTAACCCCCGATGACAGCCTGTGCGGCGCCCCCCATTCCCCCGCTAATTTTTCCCCGCCCGGTTCGTTTTATAGGGACGACGTGCCTTTGTGCTTCCCGCCTATTGCCCCGGATTCCAAGAAATGAATGCTGAAGACTCCTTGAAACTTGCTCGCCGGTTTATCGGGCTGCCCCTGGAAAAGCGCCAACTGTTCCTGCAAGCCTTGCAGAAAGAGGGCGTGGATTTTTCAAGGTTTCCGATTCCGGCAGGGGTGGAGGTGGAGGACCGCCAGGCGCTGTCCTACGCGCAGCAGCGCATGTGGTTTCTATGGCAGTTGGACCCGGCCAGCGGCGCCTACAATTTGCCCGGCGCGGTGCGTTTGAGCGGCGCGCTGAGCCTGCCAGCGCTGCAGCAAGCGTTCGCCAGCCTGGTGGCGCGTCACGAAACCCTGCGCACGGTGTTCCAGCGTCAGGCTGATGAGAAGCTGGTGCAGGTGGCGGTGGAGCCGTCGGTAACCGTCGAGCACCTGGACTTCACGGCCTTGGCCGTCGATGCGCGGGAGCAGGCCGTCAACGCCGCCGCCACCCGGCAATCGCTGTTGCCGTTCGACCTGGAGCATGGGCCGCTGCTGCGCGTGCAACTGCTCAAGCTTGCCGAGCAGGAACACGTGCTGCTGCTGACCCTGCACCACATCGTCTCCGACGGTTGGTCGATGAATGTGCTGATCGACGAGTTCATCCGCTGCTATGACGCCCATGAGCGCAACGAAGCGCCCCAACTGCCGGCGCTGCCCATCCAGTACAGTGACTACGCCCTGTGGCAGCGCCGCTGGCTGGAGGCGGGCGAGCAGGCACGCCAGCTGGAATATTGGCAGGCTCGCCTGGGCGATGAACATCCGGTTCTGGAGCTGCCCACCGACCACCCGCGCCCGGCCATGCCCAGCTACCAGGGCACACGGCATAACTTCGCGATTGAGCCGGCGCTGGCCGCGCAACTGCGCAGTTGCGCGCAAAAACATAACGTCACTCTGTTCATGCTGCTGCTCGGCGCCTTCAATGTGCTGCTGCACCGCTATACCGGCCAGGGCGACATCCGCGTCGGTGTGCCGATTGCCAATCGCAATCGCACCGAAGTCGAGGGGCTGATCGGGTTCTTCGTCAACACCCAGGTGTTGCGCACCGAACTGACCGGGCAAACGCGGGTTGCCGAGTTGCTGCAAGGTATCAAGGAGCATGCTCTGGGCGCCCAGGCCCATCAGGAGTTGCCCTTCGAACGGCTGGTGGAAGCGCTGAAAATCGAGCGCAGCCTGAGCCACACGCCGCTGTTCCAGGTGATGTATAACCATCAGCCGGTCGTCGCCGACATCGCCTCGGTCAGCACCGCATCGGGGCTGGAATTGGCCCTGGTGGAATGGCAAGGCCGCACCACCCAGTTCGACCTGACCCTGGACACCTATGAAAAGTCCGGCACCCTGCATGCCGCGCTGACCTACGCCAATGACTTGTTCGATACGCCCACCATCGAGCGCATGGCCCGGCATTGGATCAGCCTGTTGCAAGCCATGGTGCTCGATGGCGAACAGCGCATTGGCGAATTGCCCATGCTTGACGCGGCTGAACAGCAACGGCTGGTCCACAGCTGGAACCAGACCACCGAGGCGTACCCGACCGAGCGCGGGATTCATCACCTGATCGAAGACCAGGCGCGGCGCAGCCCCGATGCTCCGGCACTGGTGTTCGGTACCACCACCTTGACCTACGCCCAACTGGATGCGCGCGCCAACCAGTTGGCCCATGCCCTGGGCGAGCAGGGCGTGGGGCCCGACGTGCTGGTGGGTATCTGCATCGAGCGCTCCATCGAAATGGTGGTTGGCCTGCTGGCGATTCTCAAGGCCGGTGGCGCCTACGTGCCTCTCGACCCTGAGTATCCCCAGGAACGCCTGGCCTACATGATCGAAGACAGCGGCATACAACTGCTGCTCAGCCAGCAGAGCCTGCTGGCGTCGCTGCCCGTCGCCGGTATCCAGTTGATTGCCCTGGACCAGCCGGCGCTATGGCTCGACGGCTACAGCAGCGAATCGCCGAACGTGGCCTTGCATGCCCTGAACCTGGCCTACGTGATCTACACCTCGGGCTCCACCGGCAAGCCCAAAGGCGCCGGCAATAGCCATCGCGCCTTGGTCAACCGCTTGAGCTGGATGCAACAGGCGTATGGCCTGGGTGCCAACGACGCGGTGTTGCAGAAAACCCCGTTCAGCTTCGACGTGTCGGTGTGGGAGTTCTTCTGGCCACTGATGACCGGCGCCCGCCTGGTGGTCGCGGCGCCTGGGGAGCACCGTGAACCGGCGCGCCTGATCGACACCATTGGTCGGCACGCCATTACCACCTTGCACTTCGTGCCGTCGATGTTGCAGGCGTTTATCCATGAGCCGGGCGTACAGGCGTGCGCAAGCCTTACGCGCATCGTCTGCAGCGGCGAAGCCTTGCCCCTGGATGCGCAACAGCAAGTGTTCGCCAAGTTGCCCGCTGCGGCGCTGTACAACCTCTATGGCCCGACCGAGGCGGCTATCGACGTCACGCACTGGACCTGCATCGACGAAGGCGCCGACAGCGTGCCCATCGGCCGCCCCATCGCCAACCTCGGCACCTACGTGCTGGACGCGCAACTCAACCCGGTGCCGGCCGGTGTCAGTGGCGAACTCTACCTGGGCGGCGTTGGCCTGGCGCGCAGTTACCACCGACGCCCGGCGTTGACTGCCGAACGTTTCGTGCCCAGCCCGTTCGTGACGGGCGAGCGCCTGTATCGCACCGGTGACCGCGTGCGCCAACGCGCCGATGGGGTGATCGAATACCTCGGCCGCCTCGATCATCAGGTCAAATTGCGCGGCTTGCGTATCGAGCTGGGCGAAATCGAAGCACGCCTGATGCAGCATCCACACGTGCGCGAAGCCGTGGTACTGGTACAGGGCGGCAAGCAGTTGATCGCCTATCTGGTGCATGCAGGCGAGGCGCCAACGGACCTCAAGGCCTGGTTGCTCGGCAGCTTGCCGGAATACATGGTGCCGACGCATTTCATTGCGCTGCCCAAGCTGCCGGTGACCGCCAACGGCAAGCTCGACCGCAAGGCGTTGCCAGCGCCGGATGCGGCTCAGCCGCAGGCATTTGTCGCCCCCCAAGGCGACCTGCAAACAGCCCTGGCTGCCATCTGGAGCGACGTGCTGGGCGTTGAGCAGGTCGGCCAGGATGATAACTTTTTCGAGCTGGGCGGCGATTCGATCATCTCCATCCAGGTGGTCAGCCGCGCCCGTCAGGCCGGCATTCGCCTGAGCCCGCGTGACCTGTTCCAGTACCAGAGCATCCGCAGCCTGGCCCTGGTGGCGCGCTTCGAGCAGGTCAGCCTGATCGACCAGGGCCCGGTCAGTGGCGAGGTGATGCTGACGCCCGTGCAACACAGTTTTTTCGCCCAACCGATCCCGGCGCGGCATCACTGGAATCAATCTTTGTTGCTGGTGCCCGGTGAGGTGCTTGAGCCTGCACGGTTGGAGGCCGCGCTGGCGCGGTTGATCCAGCATCACGACGCTCTGCGCCTGCGCTTTGTGCAGCAGGCTGACGGCTGGCAGCAGAGCCATGCCGCCGATGTCAGCGAATCGCTGTTGTGGCAATGCCAGGCCAGCACCGACGCTGAACTGGCGGTGTTGTGTGATGAAGCCCAGCGCAGCCTTGACCTTGCCCAAGGCCCGCTGCTGCGCGCCGCGTTGGTGAATTGGGCCGATGGCAGCCAACGTCTGCTGCTGGTGATCCATCACTTGGTGGTGGATGGCGTGTCTTGGCGCATCCTGCTTGAAGACTTGCAACAGGCTTACCGAGAACAGGTGCTGCCGGCAAAAACCAGTGCCTACCAGCGCTGGGCGCAACAGCTGCACCGCCACGCGCAGACCGTCGAGGAGCAACTGTCGTACTGGCAAGCCCAATCCATCGACGCCGAACTGCCGTGTGATCACCCCGAAGGCGGCCTGCAAAACCGCCTGGGTGCCAAGCTGGAAACACGCCTCGACGTCGAGCACACCCGCCGACTGCTGCAAGACGCGCCAGCGGCCTATCGCACCCAGGTCAACGACCTGCTGTTGACCGCCCTGGCGCGGGTGATCAGCCGTTGGAGCGAGCAACCTGCTGCGCTCATTCAATTGGAAGGCCATGGTCGGGAAGACCTCTTCGACGACATCGACCTGAGCCGCACCGTCGGCTGGTTCACCAGCCTGTACCCGGTGCGCCTGCATGCCAAAGGCGAGTTGCCCGAGGCGATCAAAGCGGTCAAGGAACAACTGCGCGCCGTGCCCGACAAAGGCCTGGGTTACGGCCTGTTGCGCTACCTGGGCGCGCCACACGCGCAGGAAAGCCTGGCGAACCTTACCGCGCCGCGCATCACGTTCAACTACCTGGGCCAGTTCGACCGTCAGTTCAACGAGTCGGCACTGTTCGTGCCGGCCAGTCAGGGCAGTGGCCAGGCCCAGGATCCAGAGGCGCCGCTGGCCAACTGGCTGACGCTGGAAGGTCAGGTGTATGGCGGCGAGCTGTCGTTGCAATGGGGGTTCAGTCGGGAGATGTTCGAGGCGGCGACTGTGCAGCGGTTGGCGGATGAGTACGCAGCCGAACTCAAGGCGTTGATCGAGCATTGCTGTGCCACGCCGGCAGGCCAGGTGAGCCCCTCGGATTTCCCGCTGGCACGCCTCACCCAGCAGCAACTGGATGCCTTGCCCGTAGCCGGGCCGGCGATTGCCGACCTTTATCCGCTGTCGCCGATGCAGCAAGGCATGCTGTTCCATACCCTGTTGGAACCCGAGGCACAGGCCTATATCAACCAGTTGCGCCTCGACATCGAGGGCCTTGATTTGCTCGCCTTCGGACGTGCCTGGCAGGCCGCACTGGATCGTCACGACATCCTGCGCAGCAGCTTCCATTGGCTGGGCCTGGACAGTGCTCATCAGTTGATCCAGCGTCAGGTCGACCTGCAACTGCAAGTGATCGAAGACCCCGACGCCGATTTCGACACCCTGGCCCAGGCCGAACGCGAACGCGGTTTTGCCCTGAATGCCGCGCCGCTGTTTCGCCTGACGCTGGTGCGCGGTGCTGGTGCGGCCTGGCACTTTATCTTCACCAGCCACCACATCCTCATGGACGGCTGGAGTAACGCGCAGTTGCTCGGTGAAGTCATCGCTCACTATGCGGGGCAGGCAGTGCTGGCGCCGCTCGGGCAGTTCCGCGATTACCTCGCCTGGCTGCAACAACAGTCCTCGGGCGAAGCGTTCTGGAAATCCGCCCTGGCGGCATTGCCGGCGCCGACTCTGCTGGCGCAAGCGCTGCGCACGCCGGTAGTCGGGGTGGGCATGGCTGACCATCACGTAGCACTGGAGAGCGACTTTACCCGCCGCCTCGGCGAGTTCGCACGCCAGCACAAAGTCACCCTCAATACCCTGCTGCAAGGGGCTTGGAGCCTGTTGCTGCAACGCTACACCGGCCAAGACTGCGTCGCCTTCGGTGCCACCGTGGCCGGGCGTTCCGCACCGCTGCCGGGGATCGAGCAGCAACTAGGCCTGTTCATCAACACCTTGCCGATCATCAGCGCAGCCTCGCCAGCCCAGTCGGCCGCGACGTGGCTCAGCGAACTGCAAGCGCTCAACCTCAGCCTGCGCGACCATGAACATGTGCCGCTCTACGACATCCAGGGCTGGGCCGGCCAGCAAGGCGCGCTGTTCGACACCTTGCTGGTGTTCGAGAACTTCCCGGTCGCCGAGGCGCTCAAGCAAGGCGCGCCGGCCGGCCTGACTTTCGGTCGCCTGCACAACCATGAGCGCACGCACTACCCATTAACCCTGGGCATCGAACTGGGCGCCAGCCTGCGCCTGGAATTCAGTTATGACCGTGCCCAGTTCAGCGAGGCGCACGTGGCGCAGTTGAGCGCCAACCTGCAACACCTGCTGGCGCAATTGCTCGCAGACGCTCACATGCCGCTGGGCAACCTGCGTCTTCTCGACGCCCCTGCGCAACGGCAGATGCTCGCTCTGAGCCGCTCAGCCGCAGCGCCCCAGACCAACGAACGCGTGCACCAGCGTATTGCAGCCCAGGCCGAGGCGACGCCAGACGCCCTGGCTGTACAGGCCGGTGACGCCAGCTTGAGCTACGCCCAGTTGAACCAGCGCGCCAACCGCCTGGCCCATCGCCTGTTGGCGCTTGGCGTCGGCCCCGGCCAACGGGTGGGCCTGGCTTCGCGGCGTGGCCCGCAATTGATCGTCAGCCTGCTGGCAGTGCTCAAAAGCGGGGCGGCCTACGTACCGCTGGACCCTGAATACCCAGCGGAACGTTTGGCCTACATGCTCGCCGACAGCCGCCTGGACGTGTTGCTCAGCGAAACCGGCTTGCTCGCCGACTTGCCTTTGCCTCGCGGCCTGACCCGCGTGGATTTCAGCACCAGTGGCGACGAACTGACCGGCTACCCGACGACCAATCCGCCTAATCACGCGGCGGCGGCTGACCTGGCCTATGTGATCTACACCTCTGGCTCCACCGGCCAGCCCAAGGGCGTGGCCATCGACCATGCCGCCCTCGGCCAGTTTTGTGACAGCGCCACGCTGTACAGCCGACTGAGCGCCGAAGACCGCGTGTTGCAGTTTGCGACCTTCAGTTTCGATGGTTTTGTCGAACAGTGCTTCCCGCCCCTGTGTGCGGGCGCGGCGTTGATCATGCGTGGCGATGAACTCTGGGATGCCGGGCAACTGGCGCAAGAGATTGTCGAGCAGGGCGTGACCCTGGCCGATTTGTCCGCCGCCTACTGGTACCTGTTGGCGCAAGAGTGCGCCGAGCACCGTCGCTCCCTGGGCAAGCTGCGCCAGGTGCATGTGGGCGGTGAAGCCATGTCAGTGGAGGGCGTGCGTGCGTGGTACGCCGCGGGCTTGGGCAATGTGCGCCTGGTCAACACCTACGGGCCGACCGAAGCCACGGTGGTCTCCAGCGTGCATGAGTGCCAATTGGCCGATGCCAACGACGCCTACGGCGTGCCAATCGGGCAGGCGATTGCCGGGCGCGGCCTGTATGTACTCGACAGCGGTTTCGAACTGTTGGCCACCGATGGCGTGGGCGAGCTGTGCATTGGTGCCGAGGTTGGCTTGGCGCAACGCTATTTCGACCGCCCGGCGCTGACCGCCGAGCGCTTCTTGCCGGACCCGTTTTCCGCCATGCCCGGTGCGCGGCTTTATCGCAGTGGCGACCTGGCCCGGTATAACCCGGCGGGTGCGCTGGAGTACGTCGGGCGTATCGACCATCAAGTGAAGATTCGTGGCCTGCGTATCGAAATGGGCGAAATCGAAGCCAGCCTGCAAGCCTTGCCCAACGTGCGGGAAGCCGCCGTGCTTGCGCAGCCGAGCGTGACCGGCGTGCAGTTGGTGGCGTACGTGGTGCCAGCCGAAGGCCAAGCGCTGGAGACCCAGGCACTGGCGGCGCGCTTGCGCCAGACGTTGCCGGACTACATGGTGCCGGGCCATTGGGTGGTCCTCGATGCCTTGCCGTTGAACCACAACGGCAAGCTCGACCGCCGTGCGCTGCCCACACCCGACCTGAACCAGGCCAGCGCCGCCTACGTGGCGCCGCAGAGTCCATTGCAAATCCAGTTGGCGGCGATCTGGCAAGCAGTGTTGCAGGTCGAGCAGGTTGGCCTGGAAGATCACTTCTTCGAACGCGGCGGCCACTCCTTGCTGGCCACCCAAGTGATCTCCCGGGTGCGCCACGATCTCAAGCTGGAAGTGCCGTTGCGGGCCCTGTTCGAACAGCCGACGCTGGCCGCTTTCGCAGCGGCGTGCGCAGGCGTGCAGGCCGATACCGCGCCCGTGATGCAGGCGGTTGGCCGTGAGCAGCCGCTGGCGTTGTCCTTTGCCCAGGAGCGGCAGTGGTTTCTCTGGCAATTGGACCCCACCAGCGCGGCCTATCATGTGCCCACCGCCTTGCACCTGTGCGGTGAACTCGACATCGCGGCGCTGGAGCGCGCCGTCGAGGCCCTGGTGCAGCGCCATGAACCGCTGCGCACCACCTTTGTGGAGGCGGGCGAGCACACCGTGCAAGTCATCCACCCAGGCCTGGCAGTGCCGGTTGAACAACAAGAGGTCGACGCCGGCGCTATCGAGCAGGCTGTCACCGAAGAGATCCAGCGCCCGTTTGACCTGCGCAACGGCCCGCTGATGCGCGTCAAGTTGCTGATCGTCGCGCCTGATCACCATGTGCTGGTCATCACCCAGCACCACATCATCTCTGACGGCTGGTCGATGCAAGTGATGATCGACGAGTGGGTGGCGCTGTACCAAGGCGACGCAGGGTTGCCGGCCTTGCCGATCCAGTACGCCGACTACGCCCAGTGGCAGCGCGACTGGATGGCGGCTGGGGAACAACAACGCCAGCTCGATTACTGGTGCGCTCGTCTGGGGCGCGAGCATTCGTTGCTGGACCTGCCGCTGGACTATCCACGCCCCGCAGTGCAGAGCCATCGTGGCGCGCGCCGCCAGATTCATCTGGAGCGTGCGCTGCTGACTGAACTCAAGGCCCTGGCCCAGCGTCAGGACGTGACGCTGTTCATGCTGTTGCTGGCGTCGTTCCAGACCTTGCTGCACCGCTACAGCGGCCAGGCACAGGTGCGTGTCGGCGTACCGGTCGCCAACCGTAATCGCTTCGAAACCGAGCGACTGCTGGGCTTTTTCGTCAACACCCAGGTGCTGCAAGCTGACGTGCACGGGCAGATGCCGTTCGACCAGTTGCTGGCCCAGGTCAAGCAGCGTGCCCTGGAGGCGCAGGCCCATCAGGACCTGCCGTTCGAGCAGCTCGTGCAAGTGTTGCAGCCCGAGCGCAGCCTGAGCCATAACCCGCTGTTCCAGGTGATGTTCAACCATCAGGACAGCCTGCGTTCAGCCCCGGTGCAATTGCCCGGCCTGGCTTTGCAGCCCGTGGATTGGGCCGGTCACAGCACGCAATTCGACCTGAACCTGGAAACCGAGGAATCGGTGGACGGTCTCTGGGCCTCGCTGACTTACGCCACGGACCTGTTTGACGCGGCGACCGCGGAACGCCTGGCCGAGCATTGGCAAAACCTGCTGCGCGCGGTCCTGCAGGATGCCTCGATGGCCTTGGACGACCTGGCGATGCTCAGCCCGTCGCAATCGCAGCAAATGGTGCACGACTGGAACCGCAGCGACACCGACTACCCACGCGAACGCTGCGTACACCAGTTGTTTGAGGCCCAGGCCGCGGCGCAACCCGACGCCATCGCGCTGCACTTCAATGACGAGCACCTGAGCTACGGCGAACTCAACCGTCGCGCCAATCGGCTGGCCCATCGTCTGATCGACAGGGGCGTCGGCCCGGACGTGCTGGTGGCGGTGCACGTGGAGCGTTCCCTGGACATGGTGGTTGGCTTGCTCGCGACCCTCAAGGCCGGTGGCGCCTATGTGCCGCTCGACCCACAATTCCCGGCAGAGCGCCTGGGCTACATGCTTGAAGACAGCCGCGCCCGGGTATTGCTGACGCAACCGCACCTGCTGGGGCACCTGGCGCAGCCGCACGGCGTGCAGGTGCTGATGGTGGAGGAGGCCGGCACAGCGCAGCACAATCCCCAGGTTGCCGTGACACCGGAGCATCTGGCCTACGTGATCTACACCTCTGGCTCCACTGGCAAGCCCAAAGGGGTGATGGTTCGTCACAAGGCGCTGTGCAGCTTCACCAGCGCCATGGCCGGCACGTTGAGTATCGGCCAGGATGCGCGGCTGTTGTCGCTGACCACCTTCTCGTTCGACATCTTCGCCCTGGAGCTGTATGTGCCGCTGAGTGTCGGCGGTACCGTGTTGCTGAGCGCCCAGGCAATGGCCCTCGACCCGGAGGCGATCCTCGATCTGGCCCAGCGCCAGGCGGCGAATGTGCTGCAAGCCACGCCCTCGACCTGGCGCATGTTGCTCGACAGCCCACGGGCTCATTCACTGCGTGGCATCGCCTGCCTGTGCGGTGGCGAAGCGCTGCCCGTCGATTTGGCCCAGCGCATGCTCGACCTGCAAGGCCCGCTGTGGAACCTCTATGGCCCTACGGAAACCACCATCTGGTCGGCGGCTCATCGTTTGCACCAGGCATTGCCGTTCGTTGGACGGCCCATCGCCAATACCGGCTTGTTCATTCTCAATGCCGGTCTCACGCCATGCCCCCAAGGTGTGTCCGGTGAGCTGCTGATCGGTGGTGTCGGCCTGGCGCGCGGTTACCACGGGCAGCCGGCGCTGACCGCCGAACGCTTCGTGCCCAACCCGTTTGGGGCTCCGGGCGAACGCCTGTACCGTACCGGCGACCTGGCACGCTATCAGGCAAACGGCGTGGTGGAATACATCGGCCGTGTCGACCATCAGGTCAAGGTCCGGGGTTTCCGTATCGAGCTGGGTGAAATCGAAGCCTGCCTGCGTGAGTTCGACGGCGTACGCGAAGCCGTGGTGCTGGCCGATAACGACCGGCTGATCGCTTACCTGGTCAGCACCGCGCCGCAGGCACTGCAGGTGTATAAAGCCGCGCTGCGCGAGCGCTTGCCGGACTACATGGTGCCAGCGCAGTGGCTGTTCCTCGACAGCCTGCCGCTGACCCCCAACGGTAAGCTCGACCGCAAGGCACTGCCCAAACCGGATGCCAGCCTGTCGCTCAAAGGCCATGTAGCGCCCGTCACCCCGCGCGAGCAGCAGGTGGCGGCGATCTGGGCCGAGGTACTGGAATTGCCCCGTGTGGGCCTCGACGATCATTTCTTCGAGTTGGGCGGGCATTCATTGCTGGCCACGCGGGTGGTGTCACGGGTGCGTCAGGCCCTGGCGCTGGAGGTCCCACTCAAGGCCTTGTTCGAACAGCCGCTACTGGGTGATTTCGTGCAGGCCTTGGGCGAGGAGGGCGTCACCGCGCCGGCGCTGATCAAGGCCGATCGCACGCAGCCTCTGCCGCTGTCTTATGCCCAGGAGCGCCAGTGGTTCCTCTGGCAACTGGACCCGGCCGGCGCCGCGTATCACATCCCCAGCGCCTTGCGGTTGCACGGGCCGTTGGACCTGACCGCGCTGCAAGAGAGCTTTGATAGCTTGCTGGCTCGCCATGAAAGCCTGCGCACGTATTTCCGTCAGGACGCCACCGGCGCGGTTCAAGTCATTGACGCCCAGGGCCGGGTCGATATCGAGCAGGTCGACAGCGACTATGCCGGCCTCAAGGCGCGGGTCGCGCAGGTGGTCGCCCAGCCTTTCGACCTGCTGCATGGGCCGCTGCTGCGGGTCACCTTGCTGCGCCTGGCCGAGGACGACCATGTGCTGGTGCTGGTGCAGCATCACATCGTCTCTGACGGCTGGTCGATGCAGTTGATGGTCGAGGAGTTGGTGCAGGCGTATGCCGCTAACAGCCAAGGCCAGGACGTGCAATTGCCGGCGCTGCCGATCCAGTACGGCGATTATGCCGTGTGGCAGCGCGGTTGGATGGAGGCGGGGGAGCAGGCGCGTCAACTGGCCTACTGGCGCGAGCAGTTGAGCGGCGAGCAACCGGTGCTGGAGTTGCCGTTCGACCATCCGCGCCCGGCACAGCCAAGCCATCGCGGCGCACGCTTGGGTATCGAGTTGCATCCGGAGTTGTTGGGCAGTTTGCGCGCATTGGCGCAGCACGCTGGCGTCACGCTGCCGATGCTGCTGTTGGCGTCTTACCAAGCGTTGCTGCATCGCTACAGCGGCCAGGAAGATGTGCGCGTGGGCGTGCCGATTGCCAACCGCAATCGCCTGGAAACCGAGGGGTTGATCGGCTTCTTCGTCAACACCCAAGTGCTCAAGGCCGATATCCACGGGCAAATGAGCAGCGAGCAATTGCTGCACCAGGTGCGCCAGCGTTCCCTGGAGGCCCAGGCTCACCAGGACCTGCCGTTCGAACAGTTGGTGCAGGCATTGCAACCGGAGCGCAGCCTTAGCCTGAGCCCGTTATTCCAAGTGTTGTTCAACCACCGTGTGAGCGCTGCCGACAGCCATCTGCATCGCCTGGCCGACTTGCACGTCGAAGTCCTGGATCTGGACGAAGGCGTGGCCCAGTTCGACCTGGCGCTGGATGTGGAAGAAAGCCCGACGGCCCTGCGTGCCTCCCTGAGTTATGCCACCGACTTGTTCGCCGTGGCGACCATCGAGCGCATGGCCGGGCATTGGCAGAACCTGTTGCGGGCGATGGTGGTCGACCCACAGCAGCCCATCAGCCAATTGAGCCTGCTGGGCGAGGATGAGCAGCAGCAGATTCTTGAGCTGTGGGACCAGACCGACGCCGGTTTTTCAGCCGAGCGCCTGGTGCACGAATTGGTCGGCGATCGCGCCCGGCAAACCCCGGACGCAGTGGCGGTTAAATTCGACGCGCAAACCCTGACTTACGGTGAACTGGATCGCCAGGCCAACCGCCTGGCCCATGCCTTGATCGCCCGTGGCGTCGGCCCGGAAGTGCGGGTGGCTATCGCCATGCCGCGCAGTGCCGAGATCATGGTGGCGTTCCTGGCGGTGATGAAAGCCGGCGGTGTGTATGTGCCGCTGGATATCGAATACCCACGTGATCGCCTGCTGTACATGATGCAAGACAGCCGTGCGCAACTGCTGCTGACTCACAGCCGGGCGTTGCAGCAACTGCCAGTTCCCGAGGGTCTGGATACCCTGGCGATTGATCGCACCGAAGAGTGGGCCGGTTACAGCGATACGGCACCGGATGTGGCGCTGGACGGCGACAACCTCGCCTACGTGATCTACACCTCCGGTTCCACCGGTTTGCCCAAGGGCGTGGCGGTGGCTCATGGGCCGTTGGTGGCGCATATCATCGCCACTGGCGAGCGTTATGAAACCTCACCGGCCGATTGCGAACTGCACTTCATGTCGTTTGCTTTCGACGGCTCCCACGAAGGCTGGATGCACCCGCTGATCAACGGCGCCAGCGTGTTGATCCGTGACGACAGCCTGTGGCTGCCGGAATACACCTACGAGCAGATGCATCGCCATAACGTGACCATGGCGGTGTTCCCACCGGTGTACCTGCAACAGTTGGCCGAACATGCCGAGCGCGACGGCAACCCGCCGGCGGTGCGGGTGTACTGCTTTGGCGGTGATGCCGTGGCTCAAGCCAGCTACGACCTGGCGTGGCGCGCGCTGAAACCCAAATACCTGTTCAACGGCTACGGCCCGACGGAAACCGTGGTCACGCCGCTGCTGTGGAAGGCACGCAAGGGCGACCCCTGTGGCGCCGTCTACGCGCCCATCGGCACTTTGTTGGGTAACCGCAGTGGCTACGTGTTGGATGCGCAACTGAACCTGCAACCCATCGGCGTGGCCGGCGAGTTGTACCTGGGCGGCGAGGGCGTGGCCCGGGGTTATCTGGAGCGTCCGGCGTTAACCGCCGAACGCTTCGTGCCGGACCCGTTCGGCAAGCCTGGCAGTCGCGTGTATCGCAGCGGCGACCTGACCCGTGGGCGTCCGGATGGCGTGGTGGATTACCTGGGGCGTGTGGACCATCAGGTGAAGATCCGCGGTTTCCGTATCGAACTGGGGGAAATCGAAGCGCGCTTGCGTGAGCAAACCAGTGTCGGTGAAACCGTGGTGGTGGCCCAGGAGGGGCCGACCGGCAAACAACTGGTGGCCTATGTGGTACCGGCCGACGCCAGCCTGGCCGACCAGGTTGAGTTCCGTGACACCCTGCGTCGTGCCCTGAAAGCCGACCTACCGGACTATATGGTGCCCAGCCACTTCGTATTCCTGGCGCAGATGCCGCTGACCCCCAACGGCAAGCTCGACCGCAAGGGCTTGCCGCTGCCGGATGCGAGCCAGATGCAGCAGCAGTACCTGGCCCCGCAAACCGAGCTTGAGCAGCAGATCGCCACGATCTGGGCCGACATCCTGCACCTGCCGCAAGTGGGCCTGAACGACAACTTCTTTGATGTCGGTGGCCACTCCTTGCTGGCGATCCAGATTACCTCGCGGGTGCAGGCCGAGCTCGGCCTGGACGTACCGTTGATGGAACTGTTCCAGACTGAATCGCTGCGCGCCTACGTGCAGGCCGCAGCCACTTTCCGCGCCGGCAGCGTGGAAGATTTTGATGACCTTCGTGACTTTTTGAGCGAACTAGAGGCGATTTGAACCATGCTTTCCAACCCTAATATCGACCTGGTGTCGCGCTTTCTTCGCTTGCCTCTGGAGCAGCGCCAGCAGTTTTACCAGCGCCTGCAAAGCCGGGGCATGAGTTTCGCTCAACTGCCGATTGCTCCCACCCGCCACGACAGCGACACACCGACGTTGTCTTACGCCCAGGAACGCCAGTGGTTCCTTTGGCAACTGGACAAGGACAGCACCGCCTATCACATCCCAGGCGCCCTGCGTTTGCAGGGGCACTTGGACCTGGCAGCGTTGCAACGCAGTTTCGACAGCCTGCTAGCCCGGCATGAAAGCTTGCGCACGCAATTGGTCGATGACGGTCAACGCCTGTGGCAGGCAGTGATGCCGCAGGCACGGGTGCAGATCCAGCAGGCGCACGTCGACCAAGCGCAGTTGATGGCGCGGGTGGAAGAGGAGGTGGCGCGGCCGTTCGATTTGCACCAGGCCCCGTTGTTGCGTGTGACGCTGTTGCAACTGGCCGAGGATGAGCATGTGCTGGTGATGGTGCAGCACCACATCGTCTCCGATGGCTGGTCGATGCAGGTGATGGTGGAGGAACTGGTGCAGCTCTACGCCGCCCATAGCCAGGGCCATGACCTGCAACTTCCGGAGCTGCCGATCCAGTACGCCGACTACGCGCTGTGGCAACGCGGCTGGATGGAAGCCGGGGAACAGGCGCGCCAACTCGCGTATTGGCAGGCCCTGCTGGGCGGCGAGCAACCGGTGCTGGAATTGCCGCTTGACCGCCCGCGCCCGGCGCAGCAAAGCCATCGCGGTGCAAGCCTGCAGGTGCATCTGCAACCGACGCTGGTGGCGGGGCTCAAGCGCCTGGCGCAGCAAGAGGGCGTGACCGCGTTCATGCTACTGCTGGCGTCGTTCCAAGCCCTGTTGTATCGCTACAGCGGGCAGTCGGATATCCGCATTGGCGTGCCGAACGCCAACCGTAACCGTGTCGAAACCGAGCGGCTGATCGGCTTCTTCGTCAACACCCAGGTACTCAAGGCTGACCTTGACGGGCAGATGCGCTTTGCCGAGCTGCTGCAACAAACCAAACGCCGCGCCCTGGAGGCCCAGGCCCATCAGGACCTGCCGTTCGAACAACTGGTGGTGGCGTTGCAGCCCGAGCGCAGCTTGAGCCACAACCCATTGTTCCAGGTGATGTTCAACCACCAGACCGATGCCCAAGGCGGCCGCGAAGGCCAGCAGTTACCGGGCCTGCGTGTGGTGGAACTGGACTGGGACAGCCAGACCACCCATTTTGACCTGAGCCTGGACACCCATGAATCCGCCGACGGGCTTTGGGCCGCGCTGACCTACGCCACCGACCTGTTCGACGCCGCCACCATCGAGCGCTTGGCGCAACATTGGCAACACCTGCTGCAGGCGGTGGTGAGCGCACCCCGCAGCCGCCTCTGTGAACTGCCAATAGTGGGTGCCGCTGAGCAACACAGGATGCTCCAGGACTGGAACACCCCCGCCGGTGTCACCCCCTTTGAGGCTGTACACCGGCTGTTTGAAGCCCAGGCTGATCAGCAGCCGGAACGTCAAGCCCTGGCCCTGGATGAGCAGACCCTCAGCTATGGGGAACTGAACCGTCAGGCCAACCGCCTGGCGCATTATCTGCTGGCTCAGGGCGTCGGCCCTCAAGGGCTGGTGGGGATCGCCGTGGAGCGCTCCTTTGCCATGGTGGTCAGCTTGCTCGCGGTGCTCAAGACAGGAGCGGCCTATGTGCCGCTGGACCCTGAGTACCCCCGCGAACGCCTGGCGCATATGCTTGAGGACAGTGGTGTGGGCCTGGTGTTGACCCAATCGCACCTGCATGGGCGCCTGCCGTTACCGGCCCAGGTGCTGGCGGTGGACATCGACCGGGTCCAGGCGCAGTTGGCGTTGCGTGCCGACGATAATTTGCCGGTTGAGGTCGAGCCCCAGAGCCTGGCGTATGTGATCTATACCTCCGGCTCCACAGGCAAGCCCAAGGGGGTTGCCATCAGCCATGCAGCACTGAGTGAGTTCGCTGGCATCGCGGCG
Source organism: Pseudomonas sp. KT_2_4 (assembly GCF_041410225.1). Lineage (NCBI taxonomy): Bacteria > Pseudomonadati > Pseudomonadota > Gammaproteobacteria > Pseudomonadales > Pseudomonadaceae > Pseudomonas > Pseudomonas sp. KT_2_4. Next base: position 1,274,748 of record NZ_CP166962.1, on the reverse strand, counting down.
GATTACTCGCAGCTGGTTGCCCAGGACCGAGTGTTGCAGTTTGCCACCTTGAACTTCGACGGTTTCGTCGAGCAGCTGTACCCGGCGCTGACCCTTGGTGCCACCGTGGTACTGCGTGGCCCGCAGTTGTGGGACGGTGCCGAGCTGTATCGGCAGATCATTGCCCAGGGCATTACCCTGGCCGACTTGCCCACGGCCTACTGGAAGCTGTTCCTGCAAGATTGCCTCGCAGCAGGCCCAAGGACCTATGGTGCCTTGCGCCAGATCCATATCGGCGGCGAAGCCATGCCGTTGGACGGCCCGCTGTTGTGGCAGCGCGCCGGGCTCGGCCATGTGCGCTTGCTCAATACCTACGGGCCTACCGAGGCCACCGTGGTTTCCAGCGTGCTGGACTGCACTGACCCGAGCGCCGTCAGCGCCGGGGGTGCCAGCCCCATTGGCCGGGCGCTACCAGGGCGTGGCCTGTATGTGCTGGACCGTGACCTGAACCTGCTACCGCTGGGCGCCGTGGGTGAACTCTATATCGCCAGCGCCAATGGCTTGGCCCGTGCGTATTTGCAGCGGCCGGGCCTGACCGCCGAGCGCTTTGTCGCTGACCCGTTCAGCCCATCCGGCGAGCGCCTGTACCGCACCGGCGACCTGGCGCGCTATCGCGCCGATGGTGTGGTGGAGTATGTCGGGCGGGTCGATCATCAGGTCAAGGTCCGTGGTTTTCGCATAGAACTGGGTGAGATCGAAACTGTGCTGCTGGCCCAGGACAGCGTGCGTGAAGCGCTGTTGCTGGCTGCCGACAACCAACTGCTGGCCTATCTGGTACCTGCGCAGACGCTGTCTGAAACCGAGCGCGCCGAGGTGGGCGAACAGCTGATGGCCACCTTGCGCGACCACCTGCCGGACTACATGGTGCCGGCGCACCTGATCTTCCTCGAGCGCATGCCGCTCAACCCCAACGGCAAGCTGGATCGCCAGGCCCTGCCCAAGCCAGATGCCAGCGTGGAACAACAGGATTGGCGGGTGCCGGTCACCCCGTTGCAACAACAGGTGGCGGCGATCTGGGCGGCTATTCTGGGGGCCGAACGGGTGGGCTTGAACCAGCACTTCTTCGAACTGGGCGGGCATTCCTTGCTGGCGATGCAGGTGGTGTCACGCATCCGCCAGACGCTGAGCCTGGAAGTGCCGCTCAAAGCCGTGTTCGAACACCCGCGGCTGGAGGCGTTTGTCGCGGCCATGCAAGCCCAGGAGAGCCCATCGCCAACGGCGCCGGCCCTGCTGTCGGCCGGGCGCGTGCAGCCGTTGCCGCTGTCTTACGCCCAGGAGCGACAATGGTTTCTCTGGCAACTGGAACCCCACAGCGCGGCGTATCACATTCCCAGCGCGCTGCGCCTGAAAGGGCAATTGGACCTGGCTGCGTTGCAACGCAGTTTCGATAGCTTGCTGGCGCGTCATGAAAGCCTACGCACCCATATCCGCCAGGATCACGACGGCGCGGTGCAAGTGATTGAGCCGCCAATGTCCTTGCCGATCACCCAGGCCGATGCCGATGAAGCCCAGCTCAACGCCAGGGTGCAAGCGCTGATCGCCCAGCCGTTCGACCTGCAAGAAGGCCCGTTGCTGCGTGTCACGCTGTTGCGCCTGGCCGCCGACGAGCATGTGTTGGTGTTGGTGCAGCATCACATCGTCTCTGATGGTTGGTCGATGCAGTTGGTGGTCGAGGAACTGGTGCAGTTGTATGCCGGTTACAGCCAGGGCCAGGACGTGCAGTTGCCGGCGCTGCCGATCCAGTATGCCGACTATGCCGTATGGCAGCGCAGCTGGATGGACGCCGGTGAGAAGCAACGTCAACTGGCCTACTGGCGTGAGCTGTTGGGCGGTGAGCAGAGCGTGCTGGAGTTACCGTTCGATCACCAGCGCCCGGCTGTGCAGAGCCACCGCGGCGCACGCCTGGCATTCGAGCTGACGCCGGAACTCACTCAGGGGCTCAAGGCTTTGGCCCAACAGCAGGGCGTGACCCTGTTCATGTTGTTGCTGGCATCGTTCCAGACCTTGTTGCACCGCTACAGCGGCCAGGAAGAAATACGTGTCGGCGTGCCGATTGCCAACCGCAATCGCAGCGAGACCGAGCGCTTGATTGGTTTCTTCGTCAACACCCAGGTGCTCAAGGCCGATGTGCATGGGCAGATGAGTGTCGAGCAGTTGCTGCAGCACGTTCGGCAACGCGCCCTGGAAGCCCAGGCCCACCAGGATTTACCGTTCGAACAACTGGTCGAAGCCCTGCAACCTGAGCGTAGCCTGAGCCACAACCCGCTGTTCCAGGTCATGTTCAATCATCAGACTGACGTCGGCCAGGCTCAGGTTCAGCACCAATTGCCAGGGCTGCGGGTAGAAGGGCTGGACTGGGACAGCAAGACCGCACATTTCGACCTGGACCTGGATATTCAGGAGTCCACCGAAGGTATATGGGCCACCTTGGGTTATGCCCAGGACCTGTTCGAAGCCAGCACCGTGCAACGCATGGCGCGTCACTGGCAGAACCTGCTGCAAGGTATGGTCGCCAACCCACGACAGCAGCTCAGCCAGTTAAGCCTGCTGGACGCGACCGAACAACAACAGATCCTGCAACTGTGGAACCGCACGGAGTCTGGCTTTTCGGCCGAGCGCCTGGTGCACGAATTGGTCGGCGATCGCGCCCGCGAAACTCCGGACGCGGTGGCGGTTAAATTCGACGCGCAAACCCTGACTTACGGTGAACTGGATCGCCAGGCCAACCGCCTGGCCCATGCCTTGATCGCCCGTGGCGTCGGCCCGGAAGTGCGGGTGGCTATCGCCATGCCGCGCAGTGCCGAGATCATGGTGGCGTTCCTGGCGGTGATGAAAGCCGGCGGTGTGTATGTGCCGCTGGATATCGAATACCCACGTGATCGCCTGCTGTACATGATGCAAGACAGCCGCTCGAAAATGCTGTTGACCCATTCGGCCGTGCAACACCGGTTGCCGATCCCGGACGGCCTCGACGTCTTGGCGGTGGATCAGGTGCAAGCCTGGTCGGATTACAGCGATACGGCCCCGACTGTGGCGCTGGACGGCGACAACCTTGCCTACGTGATCTACACCTCCGGCTCCACCGGTTTGCCCAAGGGCGTGGCGGTGTCACACGGCCCGCTGGTGGCGCATATCATCGCTACCGGCGAGCGCTATGAAACCTCGCCGGCCGATTGCGAGCTGCACTTCATGTCGTTCGCTTTCGACGGCTCCCACGAAGGCTGGATGCACCCGCTGATCAACGGCGCCAGCGTGTTGATCCGTGACGACAGCCTGTGGCTGCCGGAATACACCTACGAGCAGATGCATCGCCATAACGTGACCATGGCGGTGTTCCCACCGGTGTACCTGCAACAGTTGGCCGAACATGCCGAGCGCGACGGCAACCCGCCGGCGGTGCGGGTGTACTGCTTTGGCGGTGATGCCGTGGCTCAAGCCAGCTACGACCTGGCGTGGCGCGCGCTGAAACCCAAGTACCTGTTCAACGGCTATGGCCCGACCGAAACCGTGGTCACACCGCTGTTGTGGAAGGCACGCAAGGGCGACCCTTGCGGCGCCGTCTACGCGCCCATCGGCACTTTGTTGGGTAACCGCAGTGGCTACGTGTTGGATGCGCAACTGAACCTGCAACCCATCGGCGTGGCCGGCGAGTTGTACCTGGGCGGCGAGGGCGTGGCCCGGGGTTATCTGGAGCGTCCGGCGTTAACCGCCGAACGCTTCGTGCCGGACCCGTTCGGCAAGCCCGGCAGTCGCGTATATCGCAGCGGCGACCTTACCCGCGGGCGTCCGGATGGCGTAGTGGATTACCTGGGGCGTGTGGACCATCAGGTGAAGATCCGCGGTTTCCGTATCGAACTGGGGGAAATCGAAGCGCGCTTGCGTGAGCAAGCCAGTGTCGGTGAAACCGTGGTGGTCGCCCAAGAGGGGCCGACCGGTAAGCAACTGGTGGCCTATGTCGTACCACTGGACCGGACGCTCCTGGATGATGCTGTCGCTCAATCCACCGGTCGCGAAACCTTGCGGCGCGCCTTGAAAACCCGCTTGCCGGACTACATGGTGCCGACGCATTTGATGTTCCTTGAGCGTATGCCGCTGACCCCCAACGGCAAGCTCGACCGCAAGGGCTTGCCGCTGCCGGATGTGAGTCAGATGCAGCAGGTGTATGTGGCGCCCGAGAGCGAGTTGGAGCAACAGGTGGCGGCCATCTGGGCCCAGATCCTGGGCGTGGAGCGTGTCGGTCTGGCCGATCACTTTTTTGAATCGGGGGGGCATTCATTATTGGCGATGCAGGTAATTTCGCGCCTGCGTCAACTGTTGGGTCGGGAAGTACCCCTCAGAACAATGTTTGAGCAACCGCGACTGCAGGGGTTTGTCGAGACCCTGTGCAACTCCCATGAATCACAGGCAAGTGTGCTTCAGATCCTGCCGGTCAGCCGTCAACAGCCGTTGGCGCTGTCTTATGCCCAGGAGCGCCAGTGGTTTCTCTGGCAATTGGATCCGCACAGTGCGGCCTACCATGTACCCAGCACCTTGCGCTTGCGTGGCTGGCTGGATCATGCGGCTTTGCAACGCAGTTTCGACAGTCTGGTAGCCCGTCATGAAAGCCTGCGAACGCAGGTACATCAGGACGAAGGGCAGGCCTTCCAGATAATCCGTGAAAACGGCACTGTGGACATCCTTCATGAGCAGGTCAATGAGGCGGACCTGCAACGTCGGGTAGAGACCGAGATCGCGCAACCTTTCGATCTGCATCAAGGGCCGTTGCTGCGCGTAACCTTGTTGCGCCTGGCCGAAGACGACCATGTGTTGGTGCTCGTGCAGCACCATATCGTTTCCGATGGCTGGTCAATGCAGGTGATGGTGGATGAGTTGGTGCAACTTTATGCCGCCTACAGCCAGGGCCAGGACCTGCAACTGCCGGCGTTGCCGATTCAATATGCTGACTATGCCCAGTGGCAGCGTGACTGGATGACGGGTGGTGAACGCGATCGGCAAATGGGTTACTGGCAGGCTCTGCTTGGCGGTGAGCCGTCAGTGTTGGAGCTACCCCTTGATCGGCCGCGACCTTCGGTGCAGAGCTTTCGTGGTGCAAGCCTGGAGATCAAGCTTGCACCGGCATTAGTGGCGGGGCTCAAGGCCCTGGCGCAGCGTGAGGATGTCACGCTGTTCATTGTTTTGTTGGCGTCGTTCCAGGCTCTACTGCACCGCTACAGCGGGCAGCAGGATATTCGCGTGGGTGTGCCTATTGCCAATCGTAACCGGGTCGAAACCGAGCGCCTGGTAGGTTTTTTCGTCAACACCCAAGTGCTAAAGGGCGATTTCGATGCGCAGCTGACGGTCACCCAGCTGTTGCAGCAGGCCAAGCACCGGGCGTTGGACGCCCAAAGCCATCAGGACTTGCCGTTCGAGCAATTGGTCGAAGCCCTGCAACCTGAACGCAGCTTGAGCCGCAATCCGTTGTTTCAGGTGCTTTTCAATCATCAGAGTCAAGCGCGTCTAGCCAGTACGAGCCAGCAACTACCCGACCTGAGGATTGAAAGCTTGGAGTGGGGCACGCAAACCGCTCAGTTCGATTTGAGCCTGGACACACAGGAAACCGTCGATGGGCTATGGGCAACCCTGACTTATGCGACCGACCTGTTCGATGCCGCCACGCCCAATCGCATGGCGCGCCATTGGCAGAACCTGTTGCAGGCCATGTTGGATGACCCTCACCAACGTGTCGCTCAGCTACCGCTATTGGAACCTCTTGAGCATCAGGTGATAGTCGAACAGTGGAACGACACGGCGCAGGATTATCGGTTGGAAGACAGCGTGCAGAGGCAGATCGAAGCGCAAGTGCGGCGCACACCGAATGCCCAGGCTTTGGTGTTTGGCGCTCAGACACTGAGTTATACGCAGTTGAATGCACGAGCCAATCGATTGGCGCACCGCTTGATCCAGGCCGGTGTCGCGCCTGATGTGTTGGTAGGTGTGGCGATGGAACGCTCCATTGAAATGGTGGTAGCACTTCTGGCTGTGCTTAAGGCAGGTGGCGCCTATGTGCCGCTGGACCCGGACTACCCGCGCGAACGCCTGGCCTACATGCTGCAAGACAGCAACGTACCGCTGCTGCTGACGCAGGCGCATTTGTTACAGGCCTTACCGGTCAGCGCGCCCTCGCACTGTCTGGTGGTCGAGCCCGACGATCACTGGCTGAGCGAGTATGCCGATACCGATCCTGATGTGGCCGTAGACGCGGAAAATCTCGCTTACGTCATTTACACCTCCGGTTCCACCGGCCAGCCGAAAGGGGCGGGTAACCGCCACTGTGCGTTGACCAATCGGCTGCTATGGATGCAACAGGCTTATACGCTCGGCGCCGAAGATACGGTGTTGCAAAAGACACCGTTCAGTTTTGACGTATCGGTATGGGAGTTTTTCTGGCCCTTGATGACCGGTGCACGGCTGGTGGTAGCGGCTCCTGGAGATCATCGAGATCCATCGAAGTTGGTGGAGTTGATCAATCGGCACCAAGTGACCACCCTGCATTTCGTGCCTTCCATGCTGCACGCATTCCTGCAGGATTCACAGGTGGCCAGCTGTCAGGGGTTGCGCCGTATCATCTGTAGTGGCGAAGCCTTGCCGGTGGGGGTGCAGCAACACGTATTCGCCGAGCTGCCGAATACGGGCTTGTTCAACCTGTATGGACCGACTGAGGCTGCGATTGATGTGACTCACTGGACGTGCGTCGATGAGCATCGTGACAGCGTGCCGATTGGCAGACCCATTTCCAATCTGCGCACTTACGTGCTGGATGCGCAGTTGCAGCCAGTCGCGGTGGGCGTTGCGGGCGAGTTGTACCTGGGGGGCGTCGGGCTGGCACGCAGTTACCATCGACGTCCCAGCCTGACCGCAGAGCGGTTTGTACCGTGCCCGTTCCAGCCTGGCACGCGGTTGTATCGTACCGGCGACCGGGTGCGACAGCGCAGGGATGGCGTGATCGAATACATTGGGCGCCTGGATCATCAAGTAAAACTACGCGGTTTGCGCATAGAGCTGGGTGAGATCGAGGCGCGCTTGCTGGAGCATCCACTGGTGCGCGACGCCTCGGTGCAAGTGCATGAAGGCAAGTATCTCGTTGGGTATGTGGTGCTGCAGGATTCGACACTCGCCTGGCGTGATGCACTGAGCACTCATTTATTGGCACATGTGCCGGACTACATGGTGCCTGCGCAGTGGGTACTGCTGGACCATATGCCACTGAGCCCCAACGGCAAACTGGATCGCAAGGCGTTGCCTGCGCCGGATTCAAACTTGCACGAACGGCACTTCGTCGCAGCGCGCAATACGCTGGAGCAAACACTTGTAGCCATTTGGCGCGAAGTCCTGGAGCTTGAGCAGGTGAGTGTCGAAGATAACTTCTTCGAGTTGGGCGGGCATTCGTTGCTGGTCTTGATGCTCAAGGAGCGCATCCGCAAAGCTGTTGGCGTGGAGCTGTCGGTGAGTCAGTTGATGCTCAATCCGAGCGTCGCAGGGCAGGCGGCTTGCCTTGAGGGAAGCGCTGGCAGTTCGTTGATCGTGAGGCTCAACAGTCAAAGCCGTGGAACACCGTTGTACCTGTTCCATCCCAGCTATGGCTCGGTGCATTGTTACAAGGCGATTGCCCTTGCGTTGCGTGAGCACAGGCCGGTGATGGGGGTGATGTGTCGCGCCTTGGCCGAGGAGGGCAGCGAGGTGCCAGCCTGGGCTGCAATGGTCGAGGACTACACGACGCAATTGTTGAAGGCTCAGCCCGAGGGTCCGTTCCGTTTGGCCGGTTGGTCGCTGGGGGGCAACCTGGCGATGGAAGTCGCCTATGGCCTGGAGCAGGCGGGCCGACAGGTCGAGTGTGTTGGCTGGATCGACGCATCCCCGCCGCAGTGGGTCAAGCCGTTTTGGGATACGGCGGTGATGGTTGACGAAAGAGATATTTCTGCCAATGAACGGCGTGTGGAACTGTTGGAGGTGATGTTCCCTGAGTTCTCCCAGCAGATTCATGCCCACTGGTCCGAGCTGCAATGCTTAGAGGCTGCAGAAGGCGAGCAATGGACTGCATTCAGCCACTGGGCCGAGGAAACCCTGGGCTCGCGTTTTGGCGAGCTCAAGGATGAGTTGCTCAGTGGCCACGAAGCGCAGATTTCCTGGGAGGTTGACCGCATTCTCGGGCAGCGCCTGCACGATGCCGACTTCAAGGCGATCAAGGCACCGATAAGTTGCTGGTGGGCGACCTTGAGTCGTACTGGGGTACATCATCAATTGATTGAGGCGAGCATGCTGGAAGTTGCAGTGCAATCAACGATCGAGCGCTCAGTGTTGATCGAGACCAGCCATGACCGATTAATCGATAACGCAGAGTTCGTCCATAGCTTCGCTGCCGCGATGAGCTGACCAGAGGCCAATATGAAAAGCCCCCAGTCACCTTGAGCGACTGGGGGCTTTTTTATGGCCCTATCTATAATTCGGACAAACAAACCGCCCCGGGCAGTCATTGCCTCGGGGCGTCTGATCCTGCTTTAGAAGTCCCAGCGAGTGCTGAGCATGAAGTTACGGGGTTCACCATAAGCGGCAGAATTGTAGAAGCCGATGTTGGTGTAATAGGACTTGTCGAAAACGTTGTTGATGTTCAGCGTCGCCGACACGTTTTTAGTGAATTGATAACGGGTCATCAGGTCCACCAACCAGTACGCTTCTTGAGAGAACTCCTCGTAGCCACCACGGGGAGAGTTATAGATATTCTGCCAGCCAACGCTCTGCCAGCGAGCGCCACCGCCAACGGTCAACTTGTCAAGATTACCCTTGAGCTTGTAAGTGGTGTACAGGCTGACCTGGTCTTCGGGTTCGAAAGTGGAAATCTTGACGTCTTTGTCGTCACGCACAATCTTGTGCGTATAGCCAGCCTGGAGCTGCCAGCCCGGAGCCAGTTCGCCGGACATCTCCAGCTCGTACCCCTTCGTCACGGCCTGGGTGCCTTTGAACGCGTAGTTCGAGGGGGTAGGTTTCAAGTTGTTGTAGTCATCGTCCGAAACGGAACGGTTGTCTTCATGGATCTCGAAGTAGGCCGCACTGGCGTTTACACGACCATCCAGGAAGTCGGCCTTTACACCCAGCTCCCAATTCTGGCCTTCGTCCGGCTCAAGCAGCTTGTTGTCCCTGTCGCGGTTATAGCTTTCCTGGGGCATGAAAATATCGGTGTAGCTGGCGTAAACCGAGTAGGTGTCATTCAGGTCGTACACCGCACCGACATAAGGTACGAAGCGTCCTGACTCGCGATAGGTAGGGTTGTAGCCGGTCACCGTGTAGTTGACTACCCGGCCACCGAGCAGCAGCTTCAGGTCGTCAGCAAGGTTCAGCCGTGTTGTCATGTACATGCCGGTCTGGCGGACGGTGTCGTCGATTTTCGATTGTGGTTTGCCCCAATCAGGTTGCGGTGCGTTGCCGTGCCAGTTATTGAAGTCCACCAGGTTGGGGGCGAGGTTCCAGTAGCCATTGCCATTCCATTCCGAAGCGCTGATGGAACCGCCGAATACCAGTTCATGCTCCCTGCCTCCCAGGCTGAAGGGGCCGCTTACATACAGATCGGCGGAGTCACTGACGGTTTCACCGGTGTATTTGCCCGAAGTCAGCTGTGACTTACCATCCAATCCCGGGGTGTCACCCTGAATGGAACCCATGAGTGCGTGGTAGCCGTTGATCTTGTGATCCAGTTGCAGTTTGGTTATCCAGCCATCCCCCAGGTCGTGCTCCAACATGGCGAAGACGGTGCGGGTGTATTGCTCCCAACTGCTCCAGTCGGCCGCGTTGTTGAACGAGCGCTTGACGTCGTTGCGATTACCCTGGGCGTCGATCAATGGGAAACTGCCCGACCAGGATGAGCCTTTCGGCAGGCTGTCCTGATAATCGCCGCCGACTGTCAGCAGGGTATCGGGAGACAGGTCGAACTCCATGATGCCGTAGTAAGTCGGGCTTTTGCGCTCGTAGCGGTCCATGAACGAGTGTTTGTCCTGATAGGCGGCGACGGCCCGGCCACGGATATTGCCGGTCTCGGTCAGCGGGCCACTCACATCCAACTCGCTGCGGTAGTTGTCCCACGAACCGGCACCCAGCGTGGCATGACCTTGGAACTCAGAGGTCGGCTTTTTGCGTACCAGGTTGATAGTGGCCCCCAGTGAACCAGCACCGGTCAGCAGGCCAGTCGCGCCCTTGAGTACTTCAACACGGTCGTAGATCGCCATGTCGCTCAGCGTGTTCCCCGCCGAGTAAGCCACGTTGCGTGCGGTGGAAGGGATCCCGTCATATTGGAAGTTGTTGATAGAGAAACCACGAGCGTAGTAGTTGCTGCGCTCAGTATCGAAGGCTGAAACGGTAATGCCCGGCGTGTGGCGCATCACGTCGTCGACACTGTTCAGGCCAAAGTCGTCCATGTGCTGACGCGTGACCACGGTCACCGATTGCGGGGTTTCCTTGGGTGTCAGGACCAGGCGCGTTGCGGTGGCAATCGAGCCTGGCGTATAGGAGCCGGTATTCTCGGTGACGTTACCCAGCATGTTGCCAGTGACTTGCGTCGGGCTCAGCTCCAGCCCACCACCACTACCAGCAGCAGTGACAGTCAAGGTGTTGCCGTTGAGGTTATAGGTGGTCTGGCTACCGGCCAGCAATGCATTGATGGCCTGCTGTGGCTGCATCTTGCCCTTGACGGCGGGGCTGTTCTTGCCCTGCACATCGCCCGGGCTGTAGAGCACTTGCACATTGGTCTGGCGGCCAAATTCCTGCAGTGCGCTCCCCAGCGACTGCGCAGGAATATTCAACTCGATCTCCTGGGCTTGCACATAGCTTGCAATCGGCATCGACACAGCCAACGCCAGGGCACTCGGCAAAAGGTTGATGTTCAGGGCCCGGCGCATGGATAGCGCTTTGCTCAGGGGGCTGAGACCGAGTCGTGCTGGCATGGATGCTTTCTCTTCTATGTTTTAAGTGGGCAATTCTAAGTGTTTATTGAGGTTAGTTCTCATTACCACTAGTGAGACGTTCCTACTTCGCAAAACCGGAAAAAATTATTCCGGTACTTCATGCAGGCTCCATCTCATGCACCACCTGACCGGCGCGCAGGCGCACCAGATGATCGGCGATGTCGAAATAACGATCATCGTGGCTGATCACGATGATGGTCTTGCCCAGGCGTTTGAGGTCCGGCAGCAGCTCGGTGTAGAAGATGCGGCGGAAGGCCGGGTCCTGGTCGGCGGCCCACTCGTCGAACACCAGTACCGGGCGCTCTTCCAGCCAGGCATTGACCAGGGCCAGGCGCTTGCGTTGGCCGGTGGACAGGTCAGTGGTGCTGAACACGCCGTCCTTGACGCTGACCTTGTGCGCGATTTCCAGGCGCTCAAGGTATTGGGTGGCGCTGTCCAGGGACTGGGTGGCGCTGCCTTGTACCAGGTCATCGAACAAGTAATAGTCAGAAAACACCGTGGTGAACAACTGGCGATAATCGTCGCGCTCTGGGTCGGTCACCGCTGTACCGTTGAGCAGGATCTCACCCGCCTGAGGCGGATACAGGCCCAGCAGCAGCTTGATCAGGGTGGTCTTGCCGCTACCATTCTCGCCCACGACAAACACGATATCGCCTTGCTTGATGCTCAGGTTGATCGGCCCCAGGTGGAACGGTTGGCTGCCTTCAACCGCTGGCGGGCTGTAGCTGACGCCGCGCAGTTCAAGGCTGTTGACCACAGGCTTCGGCGCTTCACTGTCGTCCATCAACAAGTGGGGCTCGGGCGAAGAAAAACGTTCCGACAGTTCGCTGATGCGCCCGAAGGCAATCTTCGCCTTGCCAACCACGGGCAAGTAACCCAGCAGGTGCTCCAACGGGCCTTTCATATACAGCAGTACCAGCACGAAGCCGGTAATCACCGTGGGGTCGGGGTTGGGGTTGTAGGCCTGCATCGCCAGGGCCAGGCCGATGACCACGAAGAACAGCATCGAGCCAAAGGTCTTGGCCAGGATATAGATGTTGACTGAACGCACCTGGATATCGCTGATGCGGTCTGCGGTTTCCTGGATGCGGTGGGTGTTCATGCGAAACCGCCGCGGACGGTGCATGCGCAGTTCCTTGGCTCCCGAAGCAATCGCATTGTAGTAACGCTGCAATTCATCTTCGTGGCTGCGGGCCAGATCGAAGCCCTGAATGCCTTTGCCACCGGCGATGAATTGCACGGCGCTGCCGATGATGATTGCGACCACCATCATCAGGAACATCGGCACGGACAGGTAAGCCAGGTAACCCAGGCATCCCAGGGTAACGGTGGCGGCGATGGCCAGGGGCGTGAAGGCAAAGGAAAAATCGCTGATGGTGTCCACGTCGTGGGTCAGCACCGGGATCAGGCGGTGAGAGCGATATTGCTCGATCTGCCCGATGGGCGCTGACAGCACTTTTTCACCCAGGTCCTTGCGCAGGGCGGCAATGATCCGTTGCCCGACGTAGTTGGTGCCGATGTCGGAAATAATCGAGCTGACCAGCGCCACCACGCACAATGCGGCGAAGGTCAACACCACACCCTGGGTCATGCCCCCCGCCGAATGCAGGGCATTGTTAATCGTCGCCAACAGCAAGGTAATGGCCAGGCCGCCCGCCATGCCAAGGGCGACGGACACCGTCACGATGGTGCGAAAGGGCCTGAGCAATGCGAGCAAACCTTTGAAGGCGCCGCGCTTGGGGTCGGTCATAAATACTTCCCGGAAAGTGAAAAAGAGGGGGCTGGGCACACAGACCCTTACCCATGACAAACGAAGCTGTGGCGTGACTATTTAGCGCGGCGTGCCGGGCGGTGGCAGTGGGCGATAAATTGCCCGGGGCCTGGTTCGTTCTTGTTCTGTAGGCGCACGTGTATCAATGCCGTGCGTGGCCCTTTGAGCGAGAGCGAAACACATGACGAAAAAGAACCTGGTGTATGTCTGGTCCCTGAGAAACGCCGCCGCCGACAAGGCGGGGCAACCGGTGGCCTATAAAGACCACGAGCGCTATATGAAATCGGTGCTGGAGTTTCTGGTGGGCTCGCTCAACGACACGTCGCTGGGCGAGGCTTACAACCTCGTAGGCGTGGTGTATGACGACGATGAGCACAATCCGCGGGACCAGCAGTTGGTGGCGGACTATGGCTTTGCTTACCAGCCGGGTCGCCAGTGGTTGTACCCGGCGGATTTGCGTGTGCAAGGCACGTTGGTCAATGACCTGCTGCTCAGCGTGCCGTCGACCTATCGTCGCCTGCCACGGGGCAGCGCCGAACATGTCGCCGGCAAGCAGGATTTCGAGCGTCGGCTGCATGACACCCTGGTGGAGTTGAAGGCTGACATCGTGGTGCTGGATGGTTTGCTGGTGATCCTCGACGAACTGGTGCGCCCGGGTGCGCCGTTTGCACGGCGCATCATGAACATTCATCCGGGCATCACCCGCCTCGAGTCGCCTTACGAACGCCGTGGGGCGTACGCCACCTGGAATGCGCTGTACGGCGCACGTGGGCAGGCGATTACCGACTGGGCAACCAAGGCGACTCAGGCGTGCGAGCCGTTGTATTGGACCGGTGCGTCATTCCACTACGTGGATAACGGCATCGACTCGGGAGAGGTGTTCCACGACGTGCTCAAGACCGAGATTTCGCCGGAGGACACCATCCTTGAGTTGCGCTGGAACAACTTCAACAACAGCCTGTTCCCGGCGTTGCATGAAGGCTTGGAGCTGTTGGCCAAACAAGGCTGAACCCTGTAGGAGCGAGCAAGAACTAGGCGTCCCCCTCGCTCCTACAAGGTATTAGAGTTCGCGTACTACCCGGAACCCAATCCAATCCCCCCGTGTTTGCGGGTAGATGTTGTTGCGATTGCCCGAGCGTGAAAACACCGGCGCCTCGCCCCAGTCATTGCCGCGAATCTGGTAGGCCTCGCAGTTGGGCTCCACCCAGGCACTGCCATCAGTTGGCGCGCCGACGTAGTTCGGATGCTCGCAATCAGCCACCCGCTCATACACATTGCCGTGCATGTCATACATGCCAAAGGCATTCGGTGGGTAGCTGCCCACGGGCGACGAATAGCTGTAGCCGTCCGCCGGGCCGTAGGTGTTGGCGTGCTGGGCGATGCTGTAGCCCTTGCCTTCGTCGAACGGGAAGGGGAACGGGCCGGTGGTGCCGGCGCGGGCGGCGTATTCGCGTTGGGCTTCGCTGACCATCTGGTACGTGTGCCCGGTCTTCTTCGACAGCCAGCTCACGTACTGCTTGATGTCGTCCATGTCCATGCACACCGCCGGCTGACGTGGCCCCTGGGGGTAGCGCGGCTTGCTGGCGATGCATTCGCGGCCGGGGCGGTCGTCGCCATTGGCGATCTTGACTCCGGTCTGGCGCACGTAGCTGTCCCATTCGCCGGCGGTGATGTGGAAGCGGCTCATGGCGAACGGCTTGGCGAAGGTCACGGCATGCATGGGGCCTTCGTCGGGCTCGCGGCCCACTTCGTCTTCCGGGGTACCCATGGTGAAGGTGCCGGCGGGCAGCACCACCATTTCCGGGCAGTCCTTGCAGTCTTTGAAGACCTTGCCCGGTTGTGGGGCGGCGGCATGGGCCAGGCCGGGCAGCAGGGCGCCGCACAGGGCGGTGAGTGCCAGTGCGGTGAGCGGTTTGAGTCGGGATGGCGTCATGGAGGCGTCTCGTTCAAAGGGAAAAGGGGTCATAACCGCTGGCTCAGCAGGGTCATGAAGCGCTGGATCTCATCGGAGTTGTTAAGCAGGCCCGGCGAGGTGCGAATCACCGGGCCAACGTCACGCTCCACCGCGTCCACCACCACGCGGTTTTTCATCAGGTAGGCCGCGACGGCATCGCTGTCCTGGTTCTTGACCCGAAAGAAGGTGAAACCTGCTGACAGCTCGGGGCTGCGCGGCGTGACCAGTTCGATCTGCGGGTGGGCCAGCAGTTGGTCCTTGAGTTCGGTGTTGAGGGCATGGATGCGTGCCTGCACCGCTGCCTTGCCCAGTTGCAGGTGCAACTTGAAGGCTTCGTCGGCGGCCCAGCGATGTTCGAAGGCGTGGTAGCCGCCTGGCGTCATGGTCGTGGCGAAGTTTTTGTCTTCGGAGAAGGTCGGAATCATCGGCGTGACGTATTGGTTTTCGGTCTCGCGGGCGCACACCAGGCCGGTGCCCCGCGGGCCGAACATCCACTTGTGGGTGCCAGCGATGAAGAAGTCGCAGTGCATAGCGGGGAAGTCGAGGTCTTCCACGCCGAAGCCGTGCACACCATCGACGATATAAAGCAGTCGGTCCGGCTCGTCGCGGTTGCGGTTGTGTTCGTCCACCAGCTTGCCGATCTCACCGATGGGCAGTTTTACGCCGCTGCCGGATTGCACCCAGGTCATGCCCAGTACACGGGTGTTGGGGCGAATGTTGCGCTGGATATTGCCCAGCACTTCATCGGCCGAGACCTGATTGGGGTTTTTGAACAGGCGTATCTTGCGAACCTGGGTCTGCTCCTTGCGTACCCGGAAGTCCAGGCTGAACTCGGTAGCGTAATGCTCATGCACCGTGGTGAGGATTTCCTGGTCGGCGCGCACCTTGATCCCGCCATAGATCATCGCCAGCCCTTCGGACGTGCTGCCGGTGAGGGCGATCTGCGCTGGCGTGGCGTTCAGGTAGCGGCCGGCCCACTCGCGTACCTGGCCCTCACGCTTCCAGGTTTCCTGCAGGTCCCAGTCCATGGCCAGGCCAGGGTTGCGGTCGATCTGTTGGCGGTAGCGTTCGATGGCCTCGCGCACGGGCCTGGGGTGCGAGGCCACCAGGAAGTTGGAAAAATGCAGGTAATTGGGGTCCTGGTTGAACAGTTG
The DNA here is from genome assembly GCF_041410225.1 of Pseudomonas sp. KT_2_4. Lineage (NCBI taxonomy): Bacteria > Pseudomonadati > Pseudomonadota > Gammaproteobacteria > Pseudomonadales > Pseudomonadaceae > Pseudomonas > Pseudomonas sp. KT_2_4. The sequence continues at coordinate 1,258,842 of NZ_CP166962.1, read as the reverse complement.
TTTCAATCCCGTCCATGGGTCGTTCGTGGCGGCGGCGACTGCCTGAGGCAGCAACGCGGTGCCCAGCGGCAGGCTCGCGGCAAAGACGCCGGCCTGCTTGAGAAATGTACGGCGGTCGGTCATGGACTTACTTCGTGGTGGTTAGCGGTTGGCCAAGGGTTTGGCGGCTTTTTGGACCTGGTCCCACACCCGCAGGAAGTTGCCTCCCCACAGCTTGGCGATATCGGCTTCGGAGTAGCCGCGCTGGATCAGTTCGGCGGTGACGTTGCGCACTTCGCCGACGTTCTCCCAGCCCTGGAGGCCGCCGCCGTCGTTGAAGTCCGAGGCAATGCCGACATGATCGATGCCGATCTTGCGCACGGTGTAGTCGATGGCGTCGCCGAGGTCCTTGAGGGTGGCCTTGGGCTCTTCCTCGAGAATGCCGTACAGCGCGCTGGCGTATTGGCCGAAGCGTTGCTCGGGCCAGGCGGCAATGATTGCATCGCCGGGCATCAGGGCCATGGCCAGATTCGGCAGTGGCGGCAGGTCGAACCGTGCGCGCAAGGTATTGAGCTTGTCCTGGGTCGGCTGGCTCAAGGGGCGCAGGTAGGCAGGGAAGCCCACCACCTGCACCACGCCGCCACTGTTCTTGATCAGTTGCAGTTCCTTGTCGCTGAGGTTGCGCGGGATATCCACTGACGCCCGAGGCGCCGAATGGGACGCCACCATCGGCGTGCGGCTCAACTGCGCGACCTGCTCCAGGGCCTTGGTCGACATCTGCGACACGTCGATGATCACCCCCAGGTCATTGAGGCGATGCACCGCTTGCTGGCCGATCGGCGACAGGCCTTCAAGGGCGTCGGGGGAGTCATTGAAAAACGGCAGCGGGCGCGACGAGTCGGACCAGGCGTTATTGCCGATGTAGCTGAACCCGAACATGCGCATGCCGCGTGCGGCCCACAGGTCCAGCTGGTTCAGGTCATTGCCCAGGGGGTAGGCGTTGAGCATGCTGATAAAAATCGCGAACTTGCCTTCGCCGTGCAAGCGGCGCATATCGTCCGGGGTGTAGGCGATGCCCACCTGGTTGGGAAAGTCGCGCACCATGCCGGAGATGATCTTATAGCGCACCTCCTGCTCGTGGCGGGCCTCTTCGACAAAACCATCGGTGGGTTTGTGCGGAGCGTTATCGCCGTTCCAGATTTCCGGCCAGCCGAAGATCGTCAGCGCGGCGCCCGACAATCGGCCGCGGGCGGCCTTGGCCAGGTCGAACTGGCCGCTGCCATCCTTGTCGGCCTCATTGCCCGCCGTGCCGAAATCCAGGGGCAGGGTGATGTGGCTGTCAAATGACAACAGGCGATCCTGCATTTCATTGGCCTGCTTGATCACCTCCAGCGGGTAGCCGGCGTTGCCCTTGATCCACTGATCCCAGACCAGCAAGCCAGCCCCGGCGCCGATAGCCAGGGCCAGCGGCAGGCCGATATACAGCGCCTTTTTCGAACGTGATTTTGTCATTGCCATCTCAGTCAGTTGAGGCCTTTGCTATCAGGGAAGGACGAGCGATGACGGGGGAAATTTAGGTGGCGGGGGCAGGGCGGTAAATTTCATCGGGTTGCAAACGTTCTAGCTCTGATCAAGCCGTTTCCTAAGGTAGCCAATGACAATCTCTCGACGTGGGTTCATCGCAGGCCTGGCGCTGACCGGTGCAGCGGTGCCTGCGGCCTTTTATGCCCATCGCGAGTTGACGCGGGAAGACGAGTTTCCCATCACCCCCGGCGAAGCTACGGTCGACCTCGCTGACACCCAGGGCCAGCACCTGGCGAACACCCTGCGGGGCGTCTGGAGCCTGCGCCTGGAAGGCCGCGATGCGGGCCTTGCGCACCTGCCGCTGCAAGGCCTGGAGTTGCTGCTGGACATCGCTCCCCGTGGGCGTGGCCTGCGCGGTTACCTGGACACCGCCGAGCAGCTGCGTGCGGACGGCGAGCCGCGCTACCGCGTCTTGGGTGATGTGCTGACGGGCGAGGGCGCCGTGCTCTATTGGCGCTTGATCGACCGCGATTCAGCCGGCGGTGTGCCGGCCTATGAATTCAAAATGACCCTAGATGAAGTCTGGGCCGATTTCAGCAATGCCGGCAGCGCCACCCTCAGCGGGCACATCCTCGATCTTGAGCGGCCCTTGGCGCTGACCGAACGCGACAACCGTTTTATCGCCCACAAACAACTGTTCCCCGAAGCCCGCCAGCGCATCGGTCTCAACCCGACCTTGCTGGCCTGGCTGGTTTCCCCCGAGCATCGGCTGTTTCACCAACTGTGGCACGCCACCCGCGATCAGTGGCACAAGCTCTCCGAAGAAAAACGCGAGGCCCTGCGTGGTATCGGCTGGCAACCCGGGCCCCGTGGCCAGGAGCGCGACGCCCGCGGCAAGCGCAAGGACCGCAATGGGTCGGGCATCGACTTCTTCTTCATGCACCGCCATATGCTTGGCACCGCACGCTCCATGCAGGACTTGCCGTCCTGGCCGCAATTTCCCGAGCCGCAACCGCCGTTGGAGCGTGATCGCCTGGGCTTTGTGCGCTACTTCGACAACCACGACGGTTTCGCGCTGCCGCCCTGTTGGTCAGCGCCGGATGATGCCGACTACACCCAGTGGGTCAGCGATATCAAGGCCGCCCAGACCTACCACAGCAATTTCCAGGTGTGGGAATCCCAATACCGCGACCCGCGTTACCTGGCCAAGTTGACCCTGGGCCAGTTGGGCTCGGAAATGGAACTGGGCCTGCACGACTGGCTGCATATGCGTTGGGCCTCGGTGCCCCGCGACCCGTCCAACGGCGCCCCGGTACCCTTCGCCCGTGACCCCGCGGACTTTGCCCCACGTTGGTATGCGCCGGAGAACGACTTTCTGGGCGACCCGTTTTCATCCCATGTAAACCCGGTGTTCTGGCATTTCCACGGCTGGATCGATGACCGCATCGAAGACTGGTTTCGCGCCCACGAACGCTTCAACCCAGGCGAGGTGAGCCGCCTGGAAGTCAACGGCGTAGCCTGGTTTGCACAGGGCCGCTGGGTTGAAGTAGGCGACCCTTGGCTGGGACCGGACACCCATGGCTGCAGTACCACACCGGGGCTGCAACGAGGGCGTTCGATGGAAATGGATCCGGAAGTCATGAAGCTGGCCCTGCGCATTACCTTCGGCGACGATGAGGACGTGCTCAAGGGGTTGTTCAAGCGCGTGCCGCGGCGGCCGTGGTATGCCCGACATTTGAAGGTCACGCACACGCTTTAAAACGTGTTGCAGGCGCTCTAGGTCACCGATATCGCTGCCGAATACAGCCCGCTGACACTTCGAGGATCCCCTATCTTGTTGATCAGGTATAACTCGTTGAATTCAGACACCGTGTACCCATCGGCCTTTTTGAGCGGCTGGAACAAATGGCTGGTCTGGCCACTATTGAGTGCACGCTCCATACCGCTGCGCATGTCCGCCTCCTTGGAGAATTTGACGAGCCCGAAGTTGGGGTCATAGTAAAACCAGATCTTTTGGTCCTTCGTGATTTTGACGCCAGCGGTAACACCGTGCTTTGAATTGCTGATAAGAAAGGCTTTGGAGGTGGTGGCCGTTGCCAAATCCGAGATGATCCTGTCGCAGGTCGCACTGCGGGTGAGCTGCCCAGAGTGAAAATCATCTCTGAGGGTGTTTTGAAATCTCTCCAGGCTGTCGCGGAACCTTTCAGTATTAGGGTGTTTGGGGTGCGCCAGACTGAGGAAGAAGTTGCTGATCAAGGTGTTTTCCGAGCCATCGAGCATGGCCATAGCCATGGTATTCGCCAACGCGGCGCAGCCGCCCTCGGATGCAACGTTGACCTGGCTCAGGTAATACCCTTGCGGCATGGCGATCAAAGTGCCATGGGCGGCGGTCATGTCATCAGCGAATTTTCTGCTTAGCTCTAAGCTGGTTTCCATTGCTCGTTTTTGCAAATGCTTGAACAGAGCCCCGACTTCGGCAGACGTCAGCTTCGGGTCCAGTATCAGTTCGCGCAATTGATGCATTTTCATTGTCGGTGAGAAGCCGTTGATCCCGTCCGGAGCCCCCCTTGCGAGCGCCTCTTCAAACTGCAATTGTTCTGGCGTCGCGGGCTTGCCGGGCAATGGCTTTGTGGGCGGAATGAGCTTTTCGTAGAGTGTTTTGACTTTGCCTGGCAGCGCCTCCAGCTCGTCGATACGCCTGGACAGGCTACCCAGTACCTCGGGTGACGCGGTGGCGTCCGTGGCCAGTTTTTTCAACTGAGTGATGCCCAGCTCTGCTGAATAGCCAGAAATGCTGGCCGGGGCGAGCGTGTTGTACCCCTGATTGAATGCCGCGTGGCCTGTGGTGGTTGCTTTTGCTGCGTCAACTGCGTCGTTGAAGGCCTCCGGTATGGGTATGCCGGGTTTTGCCGGGTTGAACCAGTTGGCGACCCACTCGCTGAGGGTGCCGTTGATTTCACCCTGGGTTGCCAGGACTTTGGGCGTGAAGCCATTCACCGGCGTGCCGTAGGGTTGACGGGTGATGGGGTCGTAGTGGTGCCACTGATCGTTTTTGAATACCACAACACTATCAACTGTGCGCCCGCCGGAGGTGATCGAACCGAGCAATGCATTGCCATGCTCCTGGCTGATAGCCTTCAACCAATCATGGGCTTTATCCGTGTTTCGTATGTTGGCCAGCCACGCGGTGCTTTTGGTCAACCCTTTGCTCAGCAGGTTTGCGCCGCCAATGGCCAGGTCAGCCAACCCGTCCAGAGGGTTGAAGTTGCTCAAGGTGACCATGCCGATGACTTTGCCCGTTCGCGCGACCTTGGTGGCAAGGGATGCGGCACTGCCGGCGACCTTGGTGAGTTTGCCGATATTGGCCGCGCCCGCTGTGAGAAAGCCAAACACATCCAGGGCCAAGTCAAACCCGCCCTCGACGTTGTTGCCTTTTTTAAAGTTTTCAATTGCCGAGCGGAAAGGAATCAAGTTCATGAAGAAATCGTTTACCTGATTGATTTTCTCGTTCGCCAGGTCCTGGGTCGTCTGCCCTCTGGCGTATTTCTTGATATCCGGGTCATCGAGATTGAAATGCTCAACGAAGGCATCAGCAATGTCTTGCGTGCGGTCGGTAGCAAAACTATCAATAGCTGCGTCAGTTGCGCCGGCGCGTTCGTTTGCGTGGTCGGCACTGACGCTTTTGGGGACGAACACGCTGGTGTTGAACGCTACATTCGCCTCCCTGGATTCACGTTCTTTCAGCGCCCACATTTCAATGGGCACGATTTCGCCTTTGGTCGGGTCGATACGGTAGCCGCTGGATTGCCCGTCGCGTTCAATTTTCACCAGCAGGTTTTTTTCATACACCGGGTCGGACTTGCTCCAGAAACCCAACTCAGTGGATGAGTTTCGATAATACGTAACTTTGCCGTACTCAAAGTTTCTACGGTCTTCCAGGGGGAGCTGCGCGATCAGGTGTTTGACCGTCGTGGCGAGGGCGATCTTTTTCTTCTTGATTGTTTCCTCAAAGCGCTTTTCGAAGTTATCGCTCACACCAAATCGGTAGCGGGCGTTCAAGTCGTTGATCGGTACACGTTTGTTCGCGGCTTCAAAGAGATAGGGCAATCTCAGATCCATCATTGCGATGTCGAGCATCGAATGCAGGCCGGGTAGCCATGTGTGTGCCTTGTTCTGCCCTCTGCGCGGAATGTTGCTGGTCTTGATCAGTTTTTGTTTGAACAGATCACCCAGGTCGCCATACCGTTCCACCAGTACGGCCATGGCCATCTTTTCTCGGGTGGGCAATTCCAGATCCAAGGCGGCAGAGGCGCCTAGCATGTCCTGCTGTCGGGCTGTGAAGGTGGTTTTCAGGGTTTCCAGCTCTTGCACGGTGTATTGCGTGTCGTCCTTGCGGGCAATTACGTTATGGCAAACCCCCCAATCTACCAGCGCTGCTGTACGAGCTTGCGCAGCCGCCTCGGGTTGCGCCACCCTTGCATGTTCGCCTTCCTGCATCACTTGGGCAAACGTCATGTTCGGGACTTTCCCCGGCGTACTCGCTTCAATGCTCGCCACGGTAATGACCAGGTTCAGCCAGGCTGGGCTGCCGTGCCTCACGGAGGGCGGTATGTCTTTGATCAGGTAAACAGGGGCCTTCTTGGCCAGCAACACATACGCAGCCACTTTGGACAGCACAGGGCTGATCCTGCCACTGTCGACCAAATGCTTGCTCAACGTATCCAGCACTGTAGACGCGGGTTTGCCCCAGTGGCGCGCGTGCGCCAGGTCAAACCCCGCCACGTTATTACGTTGAGGGGCGGTAATGGATTCGGGGTCCAGTTGCAACTGAATGGCAGCCATCAGGTAGTCGGTGGCGCTGTTGGCAGTGGCGATACCGCCGGATTGCTCCTGCAGGTGTTTACCCAGCGTTTGGCCTGCGGAGGAACTGAGCAGGGCCTCCAGTGCTTGCGCGGGGTCACTTTGTACCTCGGGGGTTAGCGGGTGCTGGGCCAGCAAGGCATCCAGGGCGTTCAGGTAGTCAGACCTCATGGAGATAATGCGTAGTCGGCTCTGCTCAGCCTGGTTCAGGGGTATTGACCACGACAACGCGCCACCAAAATTACCCATCGGCTGCGTCAGGGCTTCCTGTTTCACCGTCTTTATCAGCTCGGTCAGCGAAAGTTGGGTGGTAGGTATCGGCCAGCCCTTGGCCCTGATAAAGCTCTCCAGTGTCGCGCCTTCACTGGGGCGCACAGGGAACGATGAGTCAGGATGAATATCCAGGGGGGCTCTCAAGGCAGCCAGTATCGCTTGAGGCGTGGTGTTCACATCCAATTGCTTCGCGATGTCTCCGAGTTTCGTGGTCAGCGTTTGCAGGTCGTGTCTGTCGCCGAACCCTTCCTTGTAGGTTTTCGGTGCAGGCGCGTGCGTCGCGCCAGCCAAGGCAGGGGGAGTGGTTAGCGGCTCGATCAGCGGTGGCTGGCGAGGTGGCCCATCGGGCTTGTTAGAGTGGAAAGGGACGTCATACCAGTGGGGGTTGGCTTGCTTGGTCGTACTGAGCATGGGCGGGGACCTGTAAGGCGAATATCCAATAGGCAAGTTTCCTGAGGAGTGCGTCTGAATTTCAGACGCATTGTTGGGTGAAGGAAAAAGCTGCGAGAGTTCCGCTCGGGCAAAGGATGGAGTGTGACCAATAGCGACATGCGGTTAGTCGCGTTTCGGTGGTCTGGACACCCTTCAGGCTCGCTCTTGTTCCCGTAATTGCGCACTCATCTCATCGCAACTGCATGACCAGTCGCTGAGCCATTGCGGCATCGGCGGCGAGGTGTCGTCCAACCCCAGCTCGCGGACGAACTCGGAAGGGGGCAGGGTGCCCTTGGCGGAGCGAAACAACCCACGCATCACCACCACGCCGACCACTCGCCCATTGCTGACGAAACGGTGCTCCATCAGGTTCCACTTGTGGTCCCAGCCGAGAATGCGAGTGTGCACTTCGAATGCTTCGAACAGCTTCAATTCCCGGCGAAACTTGCCCCAGGTATCGCCGACTATCGGCATGGCCTTGTGGCGCAGGGCCACGCGAAAGGCGCCGGTGCGCAGCACAAAATCCATGCGCGCCACGTCGGCCAGGGTGAAATATCGGCCATTGGTGACATGCCGGTTCAGGTCCAGATCCAGGGGCCAGACCCGCATGCGCACCACTGTGGTGGCCAGGCCATGGACCGGTTTGCGCCAGGGGCGGCGCAACAGCATATGCAGTAATCGAAACCAGAGATTCATAAAGACGCCAGGCAGTTGATCAATGGCTGCACTGTACGGAGCCGGAATCGGCTAAGGTAGATGCGTAAATGACTTATTACATGCGAAAAGTGCAAGCTGGAGTTTTTACATGCACGTCACCTTGCTCCTGGCGGACCAATGCTCCGCTGCCAGTGCCACCCTGGCCATGGAAATGCTCAGCGCGGCCAATCTCTTCGCCGACAGCCCGCCCTTCGAGGTGACGCTGGCGTCCCTGGACGGCCTGCCGGTGACGGCGTGGGGCGGGCAATGCCTGCAAGTGCAGGGTTCACTGGCGCAGATCGCGCATACCGACCTGGTGCTGATTCCCGGTTTTCTCTTTACCCTCAAAGAAGCCATGCCGACGTTCGCCACCTACGGCCCCTGGTTGCGTGAGCAGCATGGGCAAGGCGCTGTGTTGGCTTCGATGTGCACGGCGGCGTTCATGCTGGCCGAGACGGGGTTATTACACGGCTTGCGTGCGACGACCCACTGGGCATTTGCCGGGTTCTTCCGGCGTCGATATGCCCAGGTCAGCCTGGATGAGCGGCAGATCCTCTGCGAAGAGAATCGGCTGGTCACGTGCGGTGGCGCCACGGCGGCGATGGATTTGATGCTGCACCTGATCCGCCGTTTCGGCTCGCCGGAGCTGGCTCATACCTGCGGCAAGTACTTGCTGATCGATGCCGGGCGCACCGAACAGTCGGCCTATGCGATGTGGTCGTTGCCCAAGAGCCACGGTGATGCGCAGATCCTGCGTGTGCAACATTGGTTGGAGCAGCACTTTGCGCAGTCGTTGGTGATCGACGAGGTTGCCCAGCGCTTTGGCTTTGGCGTGCGTAATTTCAAGCGGCGCTTCAAGGACGCCACGGGCTCTACACCGATTGGTTATCTGCAGAGCCTGCGTCTGGAGCGAGCCAAGCAGATGCTTGAGTCGACACGTATGACGCTCGATAGCATCACGTATGCGGTGGGTTATGAAGACAGTAATTCGTTTAGGCGGTTGTTTCAGCAGCGGGTGGGGATGCTGCCGGCGGCGTATCGCAAGAAGTTCCTGATCGCCCAGGGTGTGAAGACGACCTGATACACCCACGATCCCAATGTGGGCGTTGGCTTGCCTGCGATGGCGGCCTGACAGCGTGTGATGTAGAGACTTTGCCAATCGAAGACGAAAAAAAACCGGCTGATCAGGCCGGTTTGGGGTGTCCCGCCAACAGTGCGGGGTTATACGTGGGTGCTCAGCAGACGCTCGGCACCCCCTTCAACGAGACCACGTTCCTGCAAGCGATCAGCACCGCCTTCAGCCAGACCACGTTCCTGCAAGCGATCAGCACCGCCTTCAGCCAGACCACGTTCCTGCAAGCGATCAGCACCGCCTTCAGCCAGGCCACGTTCCTGCAAGCGATCAGCGCCGCCTTCAGCCAGACCACGTTCTTGCAGGCGATCCGCGCCACCTTCGGCAACACGGGTTTCTATCAGGCGATCCGCGCCGCCTTCAGCGACAACCGGGTGGGCAAAAGCGTTTGCAGCGAGTACCGAGAAAGCGAGGCTAAGCAGGATTTGGCGTTTCATGATGGTGTGCTCCGAGTATTTAAGTTGGGTGCCGTTTGGCATGGGTTTGATGTTACGCGTTGCATTTTTTAAGAGAACTTCATTGCGCTGATGGTGACTATCGATGCCAACGATGGTCCCGCTGGCGGGACCATCACTGCGACCGTCATGGCATTTGCGGCAGTTCGTTGGGGCGCAGGTCAAACACCAGCACTTCGGCGTCTTCGCCATGGCTCAAGCGGATCTGGCGTTCGTCCCGTACGCGTACACCGTCGCCTTCCTGCAAGCGCTGGCCGTTAAGCTCAATGCTGCCGCGCGCCACATGGATGTAGGCGTAGCGATCCGGTGCCAGTTCCAGGCGGGCACTTTCGTCAGCGTCGAACAGGCCGGCATACACCCGTGCGTCCTGGCGCACTTTCAGCGAACCGTTGGCACCCTCTGGCGAGATGATCAACTGCAAGCGCCCACGTTTTTGCGCTTCAGTGAAATGCTCTTGCTGATAGCGCGGTTTGGCGCCGGCTTCGTTGGGCACGATCCAGATTTGCAGGAAGTGCACGCCGTGACGCTGGCTGTGGTTGAACTCGCTGTGGGCCACGCCGCTGCCCGCGCTCATCAGTTGCACATCGCCGGGGCGGATCACCGAGCCGGTGCCCAGGGTGTCTTTGTGCTCCAGCGCACCTTCGAGCACGTAGGAGAAGATCTCCATGTCGCGGTGCGGGTGCTGGCCGAAGCCTTTGCCTGCGGCGACGCGGTCATCATTGATCACCAGCAGGTCGGAAAAACCCTGTTCCTTGGGGTTCCAGTAGTTGGCGAATGAGAAGGTATGAAACGACTTCAACCAACCGTGATTGGCGGCGCCGCGTTCGGAAGCTTTGCGAAGGGTCAGCATGGTCCAGTCCTCAAGTGAGCGCGGGCTGCGAGATGCAGGGCGCTTGCGTTGAGAAGAAGGTTAATGGTTAACGAATGATTGATTAAGAAGATGAAAATAGAATAACTGTCGCTTTCAGGTTGACAGTTAAAGTCGTGCCATAATGCTCGCCGCACTCCTTCTCGATGGACATTTCCCGCTTATGAAAACCGTGGCCATGGCGCTGTTCCCGGACTTCCTGCTGCTCGACATGGCCGGGCCGCTGGAAGTGTTTTCGATTGCCAACCGCTACCTGCCAGCGGCCGATCACTACCAGATCCTGACCATCGGCACTGAGCCCGGCCCGTTGCAGGCCTCCAATGGCGTGAGCGTGCAGACCGACCTGCTGTTGGAACAGGCCCAGGCGGCTTATGACTTGCTGTTGGTGCCGGGCGGCCCCGGCGCCTATAACGAATGCCACCCCGCGCTGTTGCCGTGGCTCAAAGCTGCGGCGCCACGGGCTCGGCGTTTTGGCTCGATCTGCACCGGCGCTTTTGTGCTTGGCCACGCAGGCTTGCTCGACGGGCACCGCGTGACCACCCATTGGCACTACACCGAGCGGTTGATCAAGGCGTTTCCCAACGCCATCGTCGAAACCGACCGCATCTATTTGCAGGACGGGCGCCTGATCACCTCTGGGGGCGTCACTGCGGGTATCGACCTGGCCCTGTCGGTCGTTGCCCAGGACCATGGCAAGCAAGTGGCGGTGGACGTAGCCAAGGTGCTGCTGGTGGTGATGAAACGCCAGGGCGGCCAGGCCCAGTTCAGCCCGATGACTGCCGCCGTGGCGCCCCAGGAAACCCCGATCACCCGTGTGCAGAACCACGTCCTGGCGCATCTGGATCAACCCTTTACCATCGAGTCCATGGCTGAGTTGGCCGGGATGAGCGCGCGCCACTTTGCGCGGCTGTTCGCCAAGGACGTGCAGATGACGCCCATGGCGTTCCTGCAGGGCGCGCGTATCGACCGGGCCCGGCACCTGCTGGAAACCACCGACCTGCCGCTCAAGACCGTGGCCTTCCACGCCGGCTTTGGCAGCGTGCGGCATATGCGCTTTCTGTTCAGCGAAAAGCTCGGGCTGAACCCTACCCAATACCGACAACAGTTCAGTTAACGACACCCTGTCCGTCTCAGGCACCCGATTGTCCGTATTGCTCCCCGTGCCAGCATTGTCCTGTCATCGCCAACTGGCAAGATAGCGTCGAGCCCATGGAAAAGGATGCGCAGGCACTCAAGCACGGGTGTTTCAGCGCTGTGACGGACATGCAAAATGGTACGGCGGTGAGCTTTGGCCCCTACACCTTTCATCGGCAGCAGCGCCTGGTCAGCAAGGCGGGTTGGCCGGTGCCGCTGGGCGGGCGAGCCTTGGATATTCTCGCGGTACTGCTTGAAGCGCCCGGGCACTTCATCAGCAAGGCGACCTTGATCGAACGGGTGTGGCCCAACAGCGTCGTCGAGGACAGCAACCTGCGCGTGCACATCGCCGCGCTGCGTCGTGCGCTGGACGGCCAACGCTGGATCCTCAATCACCCCCAGCGCGGTTACTGCTTCGCTGCGCCTGCGCAGGACGCGCTGCCGACGCTGCTGCCTCAGCACAACCTGGCTGCACGGCTCAGCCCGGTGTGGGGGCGTGATGAACTGGTGGGCGTGCTGGCGCGACGGTTGGCCGCGCAGCGGTTGCTGACCCTCACCGGTGTGGCCGGCATTGGCAAGAGCACGCTGGCCCTGGCCCTGGCCGAGCGGGTATTGCCGCGTTATCGCGACGGCGTATGGTGGGTCGATATGGCCGCTGTGCAAGCGTCAAGCGAGCTGCTCGATAACCTGGCCAGGGTCTTGCTGTTGCATTCGGCGCCCGCCAGCCTCAACGAACTGGGCCGGCGTCTGGCATCGCGTCAGTTACTGCTGATACTCGATGGCGCCGACCTGCTGCTGGGCGCGTGTCGACAGCTACTGCGTGCGCTGCGTGAGATGGCGCCTGGCATCAGCGTGCTGATCACCAGTCGTGAAGCCTTGTTGGCCCCTGGCGAGTGGGTGGTGCGCGTGCCTCGGCTGGCGATGCCGGCGCCGTCGGCCAATGTCGAACAGGCGATGGCCTGTCCTGCGGTGCAACTGTTCGTGGCGCGCGCGCGTGCCAATCAGCAGGGGTTTGATTTGCGGCCTCAGGATGTGGCGCCGCTGCGCGACCTGTGTCGGCGCCTGGATGGCCTGCCGTTGGCCCTGGAATTGGCGGCGGCCCAGGTGGATGCGTTGGGCATCGGCGGTGTGCAGATGCAAGTACGCACGGGCTTGCAAGTGCTGGCCCGTGGGCGCCGCACGGCGGTGGCGCGCCATCGATCACTGACCGCGGCCCTGGATTGGAGCTACGAGCGCTTGAGCCTGCCGCAGTGCTGGCTGTTTCTGCAATTGAGTCTGTTCAAGATGGCAGTCACCTTACCCACCCTGAGTGACCTGGTGGCCGGTACCGAGCTCGAACATGCCGACCTGTCTTACCTGCTGGCGCGCCTGGTCAACGTCTCGCTGCTGAATGTCGAGCCCGGCCTGGGCCCGCCGCGCTATCGCCTGCTCAACTGCGTGCGCAGCTACGCCTTGGGGCAACTGCGGGACCCGCGCCAGGTCGAGCGTTTGCAACAAGGCTATGCGCCTTGCCTGGGCGCGTTCTCAGGCCGGCCGCTTGTCCTGCAACTCGTCGAGCAGGCAGCGCACGCGCAGTAGATCCCGGGTGGCGAAGCCTTCGCTAAAGCGTGCATGGATTGAACTGAGCAAGTCCCTGGCGAGCTGAATGCGCCCTTGCTGTTGCCACAGTAGCGCCAGGGATGCGCCGCAGCGTAGCTCCCAGGCCAGGGCGCCTTGCTGGTGCGCCAGGCCCAGCGCCTCCAGCAGCAGGGTTTGCGCGGCGTGCTCATCCTCTAGCTGCAAGGCGTACACCCGCAGAATCTCCGGGGCGCACCAGCCCGCAGCGCCACTGCGCGCGCGTTCCAGGGTTGGCACATCCACAGCATGGGTGCCGAAGGTGATCAAGGTGTCTTGGATCAGGCCCAGGCCCTGCCAATCCGGTTGGCCAAGAATACCGGCGTAATGCCCGGCCCAGGTCTGGAACAACTGCACAGAATGCTTGTGCGACTGCTCCAGCAGCAGCCTTTGCAGGGCTTGGGCGTCGTCTTCGGCGCCGTTGTAGCGGGCGATCACCACTCCAGCCAGGGCCAGGGTGTAGCAGATCGAGGTGCCGTGGTTGATCTGTAGCGCAAGCTCCAGCGCCTGGCTGGCGGTGCGCCAGGCGCGCTCGGGAAAACCCTGTAACCACAGGATTCGCGCCAGCACGGTCAAGGAGGCGACGCTCTGGTCGTATTGCACGCCAACCCCGAGGGCAAAGCGGTTCACGTGACCACTTTGGGACATACGCTGCAGCACCTGCTCGGCGTGGTGCCTGGCAAGAGCCTGGTTCCCGGTGTAATGCTGGCCCAGCGCACGCAGCCGCTGGGCGCTCAGGTCCAGCAACGGCTCGGTGCGTGGGTCCAGGCGATCGAACTGCAGGCTCAGCTCCTGCGCAGGGCCATAGCGCCCGGCGCACAGGTTCACCGCCATCAGCCCGGAGACCGCGCGCAACTGGCCTGCACGGTCCTGGCGCATCTCGGCCAGGCGCGCAGCCCCCTCAAACGCCGCGATGGTCCGAGGCGCAGCGCCCATGGCGTGATAGGACAGGCTGCCCAGCGCCAATTGCAGTTGCAGGGTCAATTGCGTGCAGGGCGCGCTGACCTGGCCGATCAGCGCCAGCGCCTGGTCCACATAGCCGCCGTGCTCACGCAGCAACGACAACTCTTGCCACAGCGGCATCGCGCTGACCGTCAGGCGGATAGCCAGCAACTGCGCACCGCCCTCGGCAAAGCCCCAGTCGAGGGCGGCACGCACGTCTTCGCGCAGCGGTGCGTAACGGTCGATCCACGGCTGTGTGGCGATCAAATCCCAATCGCCCTGGGCCTGTTCCATCAGTGCCAGGCAGCGGGCGGCGTGGCGCTCTCGCGTGGCATGCAGCTCGCAGGCCTGGCTGAGCTTTTCCAGGGCATAGGTGCGGGTGATGTCCAGCAGGCGATAGACCATCTCGTCATCGCTGGCCTCCACATTCAACAACGACTTGGCCACCAGTTGCGTAATCGAGCCCAGCACTTCGGCGGGGGCCACCTGCTCTCCGGCGATTACCGCCGCTGCGCTGGCCAGGCTGAAGCCGCCACGAAAGACCGCCAGGCGGCGCAGGCAGATTTGTTCGCACGCGGTGAGCAGGTCAAAGCTCCAATCGAGCGTGGCGCGCAGGGTCTGCTGGCGAGGCAGGGCACTGCGTCGCCCACGGGTCAGCAGGCGAAAGTTGTCTTCCATCTGCACCAGCAGGCCCGGCAAGCCAAACCGTTCGATTTGCGCGGCCACCAGTTCTATCGCCAGGGGAATGCCGTCCAGGCGCTGGCAGATATCAATCGCCAGGGGCAGTTCAGCGTCGCTGAGGGCAAAGCTTTCCTGGTGGGACATGGCGCGCTCGATCAGCAATTGCATGGCCGGGTAACCCAGGGCCTGGGCGCGGTTGCCGGTGGCGGGCGGGCAGGCCAGCGGTTCAAGGCGCTGCACATGCTCACCTTCGGCGCGCAGGGCTTCGCGGCTGGTGGTGAGGATGTGCAGGTGCGGTGCATGGCGCAACAGGGTTTCACTGATGAGGGCAATGTCGTCGAGCAGGTGCTCGCAGTTGTCGATCACCAGCAGCATCTGGCGTGCCTGCAGGCTGCGGGCGAGGCTTGCCAGGGACGCATTCTCGCCCGGCGTCAGGCCGAGCAGGGCGGCCAGGTTGGGCAGGATCATGGACGCTGCACTGAGCGGCGCCAGGTCCAGCAGGTGAATACCGTCGCGGTAATGCCCAATCAGCAATTCCGCGACGCGCAGGGCGACGGTGGTCTTGCCGATGCCACCGGCGCCGGTCAGCGTGATGAAGCGTTGCTGCGGCAGTTGTTGTACCAGGGCGTCGATCAGCGCTTGGCGGCCGATCATGCGTGTGCGGCGCAAGGGCAGGTTATGGCTGGGGCGTTGGGGCGCGCCGTCGGTGGGCAGCGTCATGGGTTCGATGCTCAGTGGCGCAACAAAACTGTAGCCGCGCTGGGCGACCGTGACGATATAACGCTGCCCGGCCTGGCCGTCCCCCAGTGCCTTGCGCAACGCCGCCATGTGCACCCGCAGGTTGCCGTCTTCCACCACGCTTTTGGGCCAGACCCGCGCGATCAACTCCTGTTTGCTCACCACATTGCCGGCGTGTTCCAGCAGGATCAGCAGAATGTCCACCGCCCGCCGCCCCAGGCGCAGCGGCCGGCCGGCCTCAAGCACCAGGCGCTGGCGCGGGTGGATGCGGTAGGGGCCGAAATGCACGGCCTGGTCGCTCAAGTCATTCATGGCTGCCCAGGTTCTGGAGGAAGGAAGCGGCCAGCATATTCCAGGTACGTGCAGACCACTAGGCAGCGATCACATCAGGTTTGCTACGCGAGTGGTGGTTTCGCCAGGTCATCGGGTTGACGCCTTCGCTGCGGGTGAACATATGGCAAAAGTGCGCCTGGTCGCAAAAGCCACATTCCAGGCTGATCTGCGTGAGGCTCAGGGACGAGCCGGTAATCAATTCCTTGGCGCGCTGGATGCGTTGCTGGCGAATCCATTCCTGGGGCGACAGCCCGGTGGTGCACTTGAAGGCGCGGGAAAAATGGCTGCGCGACAAGGCGCAGGCCTGGGCCAGGTCGGCAATCGCCAGGCTTTCGCCGAGGTTGGCGAGGATCAGTTGCTTGGCGATACGCTCACGCCGGGGGCACAGGCCGCCGGTGGGAGATAACCGGGGGGCATATTGCTCGAGTCGGGCCATGACAAATATCCGCAGTCGATGGGAACGTTCCCGGTGGATGGGTGCAGTGTAGACGCGCTTTATCTTGTTGCCCGAGTGCCTGGCTGACGAGTTAATCGTTGTTAATTTCGCCAGGTGCGGCGCTGGAAAAGACAGCACAGCTATGCAATCCCAGGCGTGCAGTGCATGCTTCCCTGGCCCTCTGGAAAACGTTTGGATAGCACCCATGAACCGCAACGATCTGCGCCGCGTCGATATGAACCTGCTGGTGATTTTCGAAGCCTTGATGTTCGAGAAAAACCTGACCCGGGTCGCCGAAAAACTGTTTATCGGCCAACCGGCAGTGAGCGCTGCATTGGGCCGCTTGCGCGATTTGTTCGATGACCCGTTGCTGCTGCGCAACGGCCGTGCCATGGAACCCACGGCGCGTGCACTGGCGATACTCAAGGAGCTGCAACCGGCCATGGACACCATCTCGGGCGCCGTCAGCCGTGCCAAGGATTTCGACCCCTCCACCAGCTGCGCGGTGTTTCGCATCGGTTTGTCCGATGATGCGGAGTTCGGGCTGTTTCCGTCGTTACTCAGCCGCCTGCGCGAAGAAGCGCCAGGTATCATTGTGGTGGTGCGCCGGGCCAATTACCTGTTGATGCCTTCGCTGCTGGCCAGCGGAGAAATTTCCGTGGGGGTCAGCTACACCACCGACCTGCCGGCCAATGCCAAGCGCAAGAAGCTGCGCGATATCCCCTGCAAGGTCCTGCGCGGGGATGACGGCGAGGCGCCGCTGACCTTGGATGATTACTGCGCAAGGCCCCATGCGATGGTGTCGTTCTCTGGCGACCTGAGCGGCAATATCGACCTGGACCTGGCCCGCATCGGCCGCTCGCGTCGGGTGGTGCTGGCGGTGCCGCAGTTCAGTGGGTTGCGGGCGTTGCTGGCGGGGACGCAGATTATCGCGACCGTGCCCGATTACGCCGCGTGCGCATTGACCGAAGGCACACGCCTGCGCGCCGAGGACCCGCCGTTTGCGATTGATGCGGCGGAGCTGTCGATGGTGTGGAGCGGGGTGCATGACAACGACCCGGCGGAGCGTTGGTTGAGGGGCAGGATTGCGGAGCATATGGCGCGGGACGTGTGATGGAGCTGACTCCTCTCCACCTGACACCTCACAGGGCTATGTACTGCCCGCAGAATCAGCGCCAGACGAAGTCCTTGTGGGAGCGGGCTTGCCCGCGAAGGCGGCCTGGTGGTCGACACAGTTATACCGAGTACATGCCCCCACCACTCGGCACCCCGCCTGCGTTCGGCCAGCGTGGTTTAACGGGGCGCCTGAGATCAAGCTCAAAAGCAGCTCGCTTACGCGGGAGAAAAGGCCGTAGGTTTAATCGCCTACTCAATGCATCTTGCTATGGTCCATTTTGCTATGGTCCATGCCATCCAACCCACGGGCTGTCGCTTTCACTTCGACAGCCTGCTTTTCCCCCTTGGCATCTTGCACCGTCAGGGTCAGCGGTACCTGGTCGCCTTCCTTGATCTGGCCGGTCAGGCCCATCAGCATCACGTGGTAGCCGTTCGGGTCGAGCTTGACGGTTTTGCCGGCAGGCAGGGCCACCGAGTCCACTGGGCCCATGCGCATCACGTCGTCCTTCATGCTCATCTCATGAATCTGTACGTCTTTGGCGACCGGCGAGGCGACGCTCAGCAGTTTGCTGTCGCTGTCGGCGGTGAGGGTCATGAAGGCGCCGCTGGAAGGCTGGCCGGGTACGGAAGCGCGTACCCAGGCGTCGGTTACTTGGACTTGGGCGCTGGCGTGGGCGGCGAGGCCCAGCAGGGTGAGGCCGAGGGTGAGACGCTTGAGGTGTTGAACGGCAGTCATTAGCAGACCTCCATGACGGTGAGCAGGTCTTCTGCGCACTCTTGAGCGGTAAGGGATGCCTGCAAGCCAAGGCGCAGGTTGCCACGGGTGTCGAACACGAAACTGGTGGCGGTGTGGGAGAGGGTATAGGTGTCGCCGGCGGGGATCTTTTCATAAAAGATCCCGAACTCCTTGGCGGCCACGGCGATTTCTTCCGGGGTGCCGTAGAGCGCTTCGAAGCTGGGGTCGAAGGCCTTGACGTAATTGTTGAGAATCTCGGGGGTGTCGCGCTCGGGGTCCAGGGTGATAAACACCACCTGCATGATCTTGCCATCGCGGCCCATCAGTTTCTTGGCTTGGGCGGCGCGGGCCAGGGCGGTCGGGCAGACGGCCGGGCACTGGGTGAAGCCGAAGAACACCACCGGCATCAGGCCGCGGTACGAGCTCAGGGTGACGGTTTCGCCGTCGGTGTTCTTGAGCTTGAAGGTACGGCCCATGATCTTGTCACTGAGGTCCTTGCCGTACTTGAAGTTCAGCTTGGGGCTGTAGTCACAGCCGCCCAGCAGGCTGCCCAGGCCCAATAGGCCCATGCCGGTCAGCACTTTGCGGCGGGTGAATAACGTACTCATCAACTGTGCATCCTGTGAAACGCCTGTAGGGCCGTGGAGCTGCTCCGCCAGGCTTTGAAAAGGAGTAACGAGAAGGGTGCAGAGTCTAGCAACCCTGGCCGGTGCGCGTAATCTGCGACGTTCTGCCACAGGGGCGCGGCGCATTTCGTCCTTTTATGGCTTCGGTGGTAGAGTCGCCGCCATGAAATTGCGCCACTCTGACCGCTCACTGATCGCCTGGGCCCTGTACTTCTGCGTGCTGATGAACCTGTTCGCCTGCGGTTTGGGGCATGGCCAGATGATGGGGCAGCAGCTCAACGGCATCGGCGGGCTGTTCTGTTCTGTGGACGGCGGGCAGTCGCCCATTTCCGACAAAGGGTTGGCAAACCCGTCTTCCAGCAACATCTCGAACTACTTTGCCTGCCCGGTGTGCAACGCGGTTACCGTCGCCCTGGTGTTCCTGATCGGCCTGGCCTGGCTGCTCGGTTTTACGCAAACCCCACGTGTCGCCCATGAGCGGCGCAACAAGGCGCCGCCGCGCTATTCCTGGCCCTCGGCCAACCCCCGCGCTTCTCCCGCATCCTGACGTGTGCCTTGGGCTTCCTGTGACCAGGAGGCATTCTCTCGTCACGATTGTGAGAACACTCTATGAACCCTCAATTGCCTGCCGGCGCCAGCCGCCTGGTCAGTAAGGCGTCGCGGCGCCTGCGTGCGCAACCGGCGCTGCCTGATTACCCGAGTAATTCGCGCTGCTTCGTGCACCTGGATGCACGCCTGCTGCCTCACTGGCATACCTTGTTCGACATCTGTCCGGCGTTGCTCAAGCTCGACCCACCGGAGGGCTTGAACCTGTTTCGCGCCTTCATGACCTGGGCCTATCGCAACCAGCCGCCGCTGGACTGGACCTACCATCTGAACGTATGCCGCTGGTTGCTGAGTTCGGCGTACCGCACACAGATTGATGAGGAACCGATCGAAGCCTTCATGGCCGCCGCTGCTGCGCGCTGGGTGCTGACGGACGACAGCCCGTCGGCAGGCATTGTCCTGAGCTGGCGCGATTGCACGCTGTTCGACTGGAAGCATCACCCTTCGATAGCCGCGCCGCGACCGGCATTGCCGCCGCCCGCCTGGGACTTTGCCTGGTGCCCGTTGGATGCCCAAGGCGCTTTCAGCGGTTGGCTGCCGGTGCCATGAAGCGCCGCGTCCGGTAAGCCTCACGACACCCTCGGAAGCGCCGCACACGGCGCAGCGTGCGGGGCCCGCAGGCTGGCACCGACTTGATGACTAGGCTCTAGGCTTCTTTGGTTTTCAGGTCATCAGGTTATGTCTTCTTTGCATCACAACACGCCCACGCTGACGGTGGTCGACCCGCGAGGGTTGACCGTGCGCAGCGTGGCGTACCCTCGCAATACCGCGCAGCAATCACCCAGCGCGCAGGTCACGCGGCAGGTGTTCGACGCTCGCGGCCTGTTGCAGCAACAGTGGGACCCCAGGTTGTTTGAGTTGCACGCTGCCGACCCCGAAGTGCCGCCCAATCTGTCTCATCGTTATAGTTTGGGCGGGCAAGTGCTGAGCACCGACAGCGTGGATGCGGGCCGTCAGACGCGCTTGCTCGGCAGTGGCGGCCAGGTCGTGCAACAGTGGGACAGTCGAGGCACGCGCCAGCGGTTCGAATACGACCCGTTGCTGCGCCCCGTGGCGGTATTCGAGCGCACGGAGGAGGTGGCGGTTGAACGCTGTGTCGAGCGCATGACCTACGCGGGCATGACGTCTACGGAGGCGGCGCGCAATCGTTGTGGGCGCATGATTCGTCACGATGACCCGGCAGGCACGTTGCTCGTTGAGCGCTACGACGTGCAAGGCAACATCACCGAGCAAACCCGGCGCCTTTGCACGTCGCAAACCGCGCCCGACTGGCCGCTGCCCATGAGTGAGCGGGATGCACAGTTGCAAGCCCAGACCTTCACCACCACTTGGCAGCACGATGCGCTGGGGCAACGTCTGGAGCAGGTCGACGCGCGCGGCAATCGCCAGCAATCTCAATACGGTGTCGACGGCCAATTGACGAAAAGCGAGATCCTGTTCAAAAGCGGAGCGCGCAAGACCCTGGTGGATCAACGCAGCGTCAACGCCTCGGGCCAGGTGTTGAGCGAACGCCTGGGTAATGGCGTGGTCAGCGTTGCCGAGTATTCGGACACCGATGGACGTTTGACACGCTTGAGCGCCCACCTCAAGGATTCGGCAGGCAAGCGCCTGCAAGACCTCTTCTATAGCTACGACCGGGTCGGCAATGTGTTGCGCATCCGCGATGCGGCGCAGCCGACCCGCTGGGCCAGCAACGTGCAGGTGGAGGCAGTAAGCACATTCGAATACGACAGCCTGTCGCGATTGATCAAGGCCACTGGCCGTGAAAACGCGCGCAATACTGGCGCATCCGCACTGCCGGGCCGAATCACGTTCGGCGCCACAGACGACAGTCTCTGGGGCAGCTACACCCGCCACTATGCCTACGACTCGGCCGGTAATCTGACGCAGATGCGCCATGTGCCCAGCACCGGCAGCGGTTATACCCAACGGATGCAGGTGGGCGAACACAGTAATCACAGCGTGATTGCCCGCGAGGGCGCAAAGGCGCCGGGCCTGGGTAACGGCTTTGACCAACGTGGCAATCTTCAGGCTCTGGCGCCTGGTCAGGCATTGACCTGGAATGGGCGCAACCAGTTGGTTCGCGTCGCGCAGGTGCTGCGTGACAATGGCGAACATGACGATGAGGTGTATCTGTACGACGGCGCCGGCCAGCGAGTCATCAAGCGTCGCGTGGCACATGGCAAGACGCAGACTCACACCCATGAAGTGCTTTATCTGCCAGGGCTGGAGCTGCATCGCCACGGGCCGGATGGCGAGTGGTTGAACGTGATGCTCGCTCCGGGCGGGCGCCATTCGGTCAGAGCGCTGCAGTGGGAGCAGCAACGCCCCGAGGAGATGCAGGACGAGCAACTGCGGTTCAGCCTCGACGACCATTTGGGCAGCGGCACCCTGGAGCTGGACGAGGCAGCCGGCCTGTTGAGCCAGGAAAGTTATTACCCTTTCGGCGCAACCGCCTGGTGGGCGGCAAAAAGCGCCTTGGAGGCGAACTATAAAACCCGACGTTATTCGGGCAAGGAGCGCGACGCCAGCGGGTTGTATTACTACGGCTTCAGGTACTACGCGCCGTGGTTGTTGCGGTGGATCAGCGCTGACCCGGCGGGGGATGTGGATGGGTTGAACCTGTATACGATGGTGGGGAACAACCCCATGGGTTATGTAGACGAAGACGGTTTGCAGCGCCGCTCGATGCTTGAGGTGGTGACGGTTCTGCTCCTGGTGTTGTTGATCGGGCATGGGATTGGTATAGAGGTTGGATACAGGGTTGAGCTGGCTTACTTTGGGCTGATTTCAGGAGTGGTGGGTGTCGCCTTTTACGCGCATCAACGGCTCAGCACTACTGAAGTTCGGCGCAGAGCGTTCTATGCGCAGTCCGCATTGGCCGGTGCGCAAGAGCTGGGCCATCGGCATGGCGCTACCGAACATGAAGTCAGCGAGTTGGCGGACTTTTTTCTGGAACACCGACTGGCCACCGCAGACACTAAGCGCCTGTCCTACGGACTGACGCCGGCAGCGCGGGGCGGGCTCTATGGGTACATTGGGCCCACCGAGCACCGGGAGCAGGCTGAAATAGCCTCACAAACGGAGCGTAACCCTAGTTTTACGCTTGCGAGGTTGGGGTTTGTCGGGATAGAACTTCGTGCCCCGGCACGCAAGGTGGGCGCCGGCCCGCTTCCTGCGGCTGGGCTGACCCACACCGAAGTACAACCGCAAACCAGGGTCACGAGCGTGGGTCGCCGAGGCTCCGCTTCTGAAGAGCCCGCCGCGCCACCGGTAAGCTCAGGACCTTCCTCCGGGCTGGAACCTGAGCGACTCGTGATTGACGTTGAGCCTGTTCTCAATGAGCTGCGTGGCGTAGGGGGAGGGATTATCAGGAATGTGATCAACCGCCTGGAAGCCCGCACCCTGGACTTTCATACCGGGCATGCCATGGCGGGCGGGCAGAATGTCCGTAGTTTTGACTTGCCGGGCTATCGCGGGCAGCGCGGTCGTGGCGCCTATCGAGTGATGATTCAGCACATCAGCGGGCTCAATTATCGGGCGGTCAGGGTGATGAACCCTCACCGCCGTTAATACGCTTAACGTCAGGCCAAAGAGCACGGACCGTGTAACGGCCCGGCTCTGTTGTCAGTCCGGCGCGTACGTGTCGTTTTCGTCCTCAGCGATGCTGTACCAGGCGCAGTAGGTCTGGCGCCGTGTGTCGCCGTTGGCATTGACCACGCGTACCGGGCGTCCCAACGCGTCATGAAAATGTTGCTCGCTGGGGCGCAAGGTGTTGAAGGCCGCATCGTCGATATAGCCAGCACGGTCGGCAAAGTAAGGTCGCCAGGTGCGCGCCAGGCAACCTTGATTGTCATACTCCACACGGCCGCTGATCCGCCAACGGCGAGTGGCGTCGATTGGCTCGGCACCCGCGCTCAACATACCGGCGTCATCGACTGCAAAGGCCGGGCCTGGTTGCGCCTTTTCCTGGGTTTGCCGCACGCGGCCAAAGCCGTCGCTGAAGGCGAGAGCGACCTGAATCTGCGGGGTTGGCGACGTGCCTTGCCAACGGTCGGCGTGCAGTACCACGACGTGCACCGGCACTTGCCTGGCCGCCTGAATCAGGCGCTTGAGGGTTTGATGATGGGGGAGCGCAGCGCTCAGGCTGTTCAGGCGTGCCAACGCCGAGGCACGAATGTGCCCGCTGGGCAGCAGGTAACCGTTGCTTACCCATTGCGCCTGGATGCTGGCGGGTGGAATGTGCCCCATCCAACTGAACACGTCGTAGAAACACGCGCTTTGAGCGTTGAACAACGCCGCTTTCGGATCAGCCAGGGCCTGCGCCGGGCCCGTATCGGGCGTGCGGATGAAGGGCGTTTGGGCGTCATGGCCGACGGGCTTTCCTTGCTCCTCTCCCTTGAGGCCGGTCGCCAGCAGCTGCCCGTGGGCGTCGTAGTGCGCGTAGCGTTGCGTACGCTGTGCGTCAGTCACCGTCACCGGCAGGCCAAGACGGTAGTCGTACTGCGCCTGGGTCGTGCAGCCGTCCGCCAATTGCACCTTGATGATGTACAGCCCATAGCGGTCGTACTCGGACTGCGTGAACCCATGGCTCAGGCTCGCCTGATGCCGACGAGGCCGATAGAACATTTCAGCCTGGCCGTAACGGGTGTACCCCTGGCCGAGCGACCACAGGGTGATAGCCTCGTCCTGCCCGGGGGCCGGTGACAGGAACGCGGCCATGGCCCGATAGTGCTGTGCACTCAGCGTGGCAGCGACAGGGCGGCCCTCATACACCTCCAGCGCTTGCTGATCGAGTTCGGCTGTCTCGATATAGGCGGGCAGCGCCTGAAAACTTGCGGTGCCGGCCGGCAAGGGGGCGGTGTGCTCCGCCACGCAGTAATGCTGCACCGACAGCCCCCCCAGCTTGCGTTCGGCCGCTGTTCCCAGTGGAGCGGACGGGCCCTGCGCAATGAAGTGTTCATAGCTTATTTTTTCAATTGCTAACGCCTCTTTGCTCAGGACCAGCACGTTGCGTCGTTGCTGGTACGGCAAGTGCAAGCGCCAGCGCTGCGCGGCGTCAAGGTGAATGAATCGGGCGCGGGTTTCGTTGAGGTAATACGCCTGCTGCGCCGAATCATGCGCGTCACGCCACCACTGCTGCTCGTGGGCCGGCCCCGGCGGTGGGGCGTCGCTGGCTGTCTTGCGACGAGCGTAGTCGACCACCACGCTGTGCAGATTGCCGGCGTAGCAGTCCCAGCGCAGATTGAGGATATGCCGACAGCATGGGTCGCCCGGTTGGCGCTCGTAGCGACAGGTCAGCGACTCCAGCAACAGTGGCAGCAGCACCGCCGGCTCGCCGGCCTTGGCCGACGGGCTTAATTGGCGTATGAAATAGCGCTGTTGCTGCACCGAATACGGCACTGCCTGTGGTGGCGCATCGGCGGCGGCATACACCTCTTCACGCAGCAGGCTACCCGCCAATGCACGCTGCATCGCGCGGCGGGTGGTTGCGCCGGGCGTAGCGATCAGCGTATCTCCTGTGCGCCCGGCCTCCAACTGGCCCAGCAGGGTTGGCCCCAGCGCGGGCGCCTGCGAGTCGCCCGGGTAAAAAGCCTCCTGCGGGGGCTCAAAGGTGTGGAACCAGCGTTTGGTCAACACCCCAGGCGGCGCACCGGCCGTAGGAGGTTGTTCGGTGTGCAACACCAGGCCAAAGCCGATGAACTGGCGTTCCTCACGGTCGTAGCAGGCTTGCCGGTAACGAAAATACTGGGTGGAGCGGTTACGGCTGACCAGATCCTTTTGCTGTTGCCGCTTGACCACCTGTACCGGGAACGCAAGGCTACTGCCTCGAGGCACTCCCAGGGTTTGCCCGTGCTGTTTTTCGTCGAGCCATTCCTGGGCGCTGCTGCGGTAGCTCAGTTGGGTGGAGGCCCCCCGGTTGTTGAGCGTGGCGGTTAACAAATACGGTTTGAGACTGACGAAGTCATACCGCCAGTGCTGGGGTGTCATGTGCGGCACGCTCAGGATCAGGCTGGAACAGCCCAGGCCTTGAAGGTCGGCAAAGCTGACCTGGCATGTCGCGTCATGGCGCACGCCCTCGGGCCAACGCAGTGTCAGTGGCTCCGATGCCAGCCCGCTGCCGGCGCGGTTCATATAGATCTGTATGTGTTCAGGCGCCAGGTAAATCAGGTCCACCGCGCCTGAGCCGTCCAGGTCGGCGAGGCGAATATGCTCGGCATCGAAGCTGGCGTGGTCGAACGCCAGCGTGGCGAAGACAAACCCTTTGCCGAAGCGTCCACGGCCGAGGTTGGGCCAGCACTTGATTTCGTTATGGCGGATGCGCACCAGGTGTTGTTGGCCGCTGCCCAGGGGGTCGCAAAAGGCGATCAATTCGGCCGGCGAATGGCTGAGGGTTGGCAGTCCCTCATCGTCGGGCGCATGGCGCACCTGCTGGCCAGGATCAAACCCGCCGTCCTGGCGCTGAGCGTACAGGCGCACGCTGCGGCTGCCGATCAGAACCAGGTCCAGCCTTCCGCTGCCCATCAGGTCGGCCAGTTGCCCGTGGGGATGGAAAAACTCCTGGGGCATCGCCGCAAAAGGCACGAAACCCGACCATTGCCGCTGCGAGTCGAGGCTGAAAAAACCGCTCAGCCCTGGTTGCGCCACCACCCATTCCAGATGCCCATCGCCGTCAAGATCCGCCAGTGCCTGGCGCGTGGCTTGGGCGGTATCGGCGAGGGGGATGCGTGGCAGGGCCTGCCATGGACCATAGATCAGCGCATTGCTGCTGGCCCGGCCGGGGGCCCTGAGCGGCTCGCGGTAGTACCAGCTTTTATCGGTGCGGTGCAGGATGCCCGGCAAACCGTCGCGGTACAGGTCGACCAGTTGATAATGCTGCCCGTCGTTGATGCCCGCCATGGCGTCGAACGCTTGGTAGCGCGCGGCGTCCAGCGTCGGCACGAAGGCGCTGTAGGCCAGCTCCAGAGGCGGCCAGGCACTGGCGTCCCCTTGGGCGTCAAAGGCCTGGTTGTGCACAGCGTTCAGGCAACTGCCGATGGCGTGGCGATGGGTGTACTCCAGCAACAGACGCCGCGTCAGCACCGGCTCGACGCCCAGGCTCGGCTCGTCGGGGAAGTAATGAAACATCAGCACTTGCTGACACCGCCGCAGGGTGCCGAGCTCAAAGCCATAGGCATAGCTGCTGATCGGGTCGTTGCGGATCGGC
Organism: Pseudomonas sp. KT_2_4; assembly: GCF_041410225.1. Taxonomy (NCBI): domain Bacteria; kingdom Pseudomonadati; phylum Pseudomonadota; class Gammaproteobacteria; order Pseudomonadales; family Pseudomonadaceae; genus Pseudomonas; species Pseudomonas sp. KT_2_4. The sequence continues at coordinate 1,232,454 of NZ_CP166962.1, read as the reverse complement.
CAGGCATGTTGTTCGGCATAGGTCGGCACTTGGCTCAGGCCGGTGTGGCGTTCGCCATAATCCAGCAGCAGTTCGAAGTGCCATTGCTTGTCAGCGAGGGCGTCCGCACGCCACAGCGCCAGATGCTCAAGGGGCTTGAGGTTGCCGTAGCACACCCGCGCCAGATAACGCTGGGCGCGATAGTCCCTGGCGGCGCTTGGCGGCTGGTCGTCTGGTTTGTAGTGGTAATAGATCTGCTCACCCAAAGGGTTGAGGCTTTCCTGCAACAGCCATTGGGCAACACGTAGGCCGTCGTTTGGGGCTGCACAGCGCGCGATCAGAGTCTTGCCGAACAGGTGCACGCAGCCGTCGGCCCCCTGAACCAGCCAGAACCCGGCCTTGTCGCTGTCGCAAGACCAATGCTCGATACGGTCGAAGCGCGCTTCTATCACCGGAAAATAGCGCACCACTTGGTGGGGTTCATCCAGGGCCAGGCCGTTATAGTGGTCCCAGGTGGTGGCCTGAATTGCGCCATCGGCATCACGCTCAGGGATCATGTCGATGCCTTGGGGGCTGATGAAACGGTCGTCATCACCGTAGGCCGGTACGCCTTTGCGGGTATCACGGCTGATGGCGCCTGCCGACATCGCCCAGCCGAGGCCGAAGGGCCCGTTGCCTAGGGCGCTGCGATAACCCAGGCTCAGGGCCGGCGTGAAGCCACGGCCCGGCGAAATGGGCAAGGGCACCTCCAGGCACGCCTCACCCCGTGTGCCCACGGCGCCCCATTGCGCCCCGGGGCCCTGGATGGCGCCACCGCCCTTGGGCAGCGCAGGAAGCTTCGGTTCCAAGAGTTCGGGCGGCCGCACGCTCATCGTTGACCTCCGGTGTTTTTAGCGGTGTAGCGCAGGTGCACGATGATATCGGTGAGGGATTCGAGCAGGGCGTTTTGCCGGGCATGGTTGGGAAAGGTCAGTTGCCAGGTGGAGATCGCTCCTGTGTATTCGAACGGCAGGTAACGCTCGTCGCTGTCGAAGTTCAAGGTAAACAGGCCGCTGTCGTTGAGCCCGCTGGACAGGGCGATTTGCTGTTTGGCGCGCAGGTCTTTTTTTACCGCAGCGTCGGTGTGTCTGGCCGCGGGGGTGAGGTACGTGGTATTGGCGGTTTGGGTCAGGATGGCCTTGATGTCTTCATAGGGGCCCAGCGTGGCGGGCAGGGACACACTGACGTGCTTGATACGCCGCAGGTAATGGCCTGGGTAGTCGTCGTCAAATAGCTTGAGGGTCAGTTCAAAGGTCAAGGCGCCGGTTTTTAGCAGGTCGGCTTTAAGCGCGGCCCAGGGCATGTCGCGCGTGGCCACAGGGTCTTGGCTGTGCAGATGGCGCAACGACACGGTTTTAGTGATCTCCAGCAAACGTTCGTTGTGGGTGACGTAGGCGTTACTCATGCTCAGTAGATTTTGCTTGAGCGCTTCGCCGGCGCTGAAGCCGCGATATTGATGGGTCCAATGCTGGGTTTGAATGAAGTGCTTGTCCCACTGAGCCCGTTCTTCCTGCCAACAGGCCTCGGCCGCCAGGCACAGCGACAGGCTCGAGTCATAGGCTTGGTAGTAGAAAGTGGAAAGTTGGCCATTGAGCCATTGATACAGTTGGGCGTTGGTAAAGCGTTTGCCGAGCTGGTCGTACAGGCTTCGTGCTTGGGCCAGGCTGGTCTGGGCCAGGCCCAGTTGCAAGCGGGTATGGGCTTGCTGTTCGGTGTAAGCCTGCAGCTGGGCGTCGACCTGGGCCAGCTCAAGGCGTGCCTGTTCCAACGAATGGGCCCACTCGGCGGCGCGTCGGGCAAACAGGTCGGTGCGGTCCAGGTGGGCAGCGTTGGCGCGCTTGTCATTGGCAATGCCTTGGGCCGTCGCGTGCAGGGCGTGAAAAGCGCCCTCGTAGCGCACGCCGCCGTTGGAGGTGCCAAAAATATTCGGTATCAGCATCGCCAGCCCCGCGCCGGCTTGTGCCACGGCGGCGGCGGTGTCCCAGCGCGCACTGTCCTGGTACTCCTGGGTGGCCTGGGCCTCGGCCGGGCTGATGCCTCGCTTGAGCTGCTGTTCGAAGAACGTCACCCGCGCTTCGACCATGCGGCGTCCTGCCAGCAGCGCTTGCTGGTTCCTCGCATCGAACTGTACGGCCTGGGCCTGTTGCTCGACGGCCAGCCTCGCCAAGTCCCAGGCTTGCTGCTGCTGGGTTTCCAGGTACTGGGCCTGCTCTTTGCGTTCGAACAACGACAGTAAGGTCGCCCCCAACTGGATCAGGTTGTCGACCGCTTGCAAGGCGTGTCCCAGCAATACCTGGAAGCGGTAGTGCGCGGCCTGGGCGGTGCGCAGCGACGGGCGCAGGCTGGCACCGACCGAACCTTGCTGGTACGCGGCAAGCAGCGTTTGAGGCGTCAGGGTCGCGGCGTACAGCGGCAGGCTCAAGGGTTTGCCGGTCAGGTCCAGGTGATGGCGCAGGTTGTGCAGGCGAGATTCGATTTTGTCCCAGCGCAGCAGCAGATCAGGGCTCAGGGATCGACACAGCCGCGAGGTGCCCGCAGGTACTGTCGTGCTGTCGAGCGTGGAAGGGTTTTGCAGTTTGTCCAGGGTCGTGGCTGCCCAGGGATCGACCGGGTTGAGCGGCGGTCTTGGCCCGAGCAAGCCCTTGGCGCGGATGTACCACAACTTGGCGTCGGCCAGGCCGTCACGGGTCATTTGCCGGTACGCCGCATCCCCGCGATTGAGCAGGATGTCGACGTACAACAGGTACAGCGCCTGACGAAAATGTACCGCGCTGCTTGTCGCCAATGGGTGGGGCAGGGCAGAGGCGTTGTGGCGTTGTGGCGCACTGGCAAGCAGCGCGGGCAGGCGCCAAACGTCAGATGGGTGGACGGGATCGAACACGTAGCGTATCCACGTTTCGGCCTCGGCGTATTGCTGCTCCTGGTTCAGGCGTTGTGCCAACAGCCAGGGCAGGTAAAGAAACAACTCCCAGTAATAGGTGCCATGGGGGCCGTGGAAGTCCAGTGGGCTGGGCTTTTCCTCGCCTGGCAATGGCGGCTCGCGCCAGGCATCCGGGGCCAAGGCAAACAGCTCATGCAAACCTGCGCCCGCGGTTTTTGCCAGCAGCCCGGCCACGCAGGTGTTGGTGCGTATGGGCGCTCGTTTGTTTTCAGGCTTATCGATCGACTCGATCGTGGACCCGTCGAAGTCAATGAATTCTGCCGCGCCATAGGGCGGGGTTGCGAGTCGCCGGATAAACGGAGCCAGTGGAATGATGGGGGTGCTGTTATCGGGCGGCAGGGTGAAGGTCGCGGTTTTCAGCGCGTAGCCCAGGATGATGGGGTCGGGGTAATGCACATCGCTTTCCAGCAGCAACACGCCGTGAATCAGCGTCAATGTGGAAGCCGTCGTGTCAGTGGAGTTCTCGTCGTAGGGGTGCAAGGTCGTGGGGGAGAGTTCGATCTGCGCCTCAAGCGTGTGCGTTTCGGAGAGTTCAGTGAACGTGTCGCGCAGGGTGCGCCGAGAAGCGTCTGCCAGGCCGACGAGTACCGTGTTATTGCGGTGAGGGCTTTCCGGTAAAGCGCTGTGTCCTTGTTTGGGATACATCAACACGGGTTTGTACAGGCGTTGTTTCTGCTGGACCTGGACCTTGTCCAGTACTAAGTCGTAGGCATGGCTGCTGGTCTGCGCCTGATTGTTGTAGAACGACAGGGTGACGGTATAGGTGGCGTCTGGCGTATTGAAAAAATAGTCGAAGGCTTCTTGGCTAATGCGTTGGTCGCGCAGATTGAATGTCGTGCTTTTCGGGTTTTCTTCATCTTTTTCAATTTGCGGCAGGGTAAAGGTCGTCGGCTGATTCGCAGCATTTTTTATAAGTTGGGCATAGCTGACGCCGGTCTCATTGCACTTGAGGGTCAAGTCGATGCGCACGTTGGAGAAGGTTGCCAGCTTGGCGCCCTCCAGGAAAATCTCGGCGGTGGGGCCTAACGCCAGCGTCTCGTTCTGGGCAGGACCGCTGCTGCTGAGGGTGATGGTCAAATTGACCAGTGCGTCTGCCTTGCTGAACCTGACAGTGCGGTGCGGTTCGAAGCGTTTCGCCAGGCGGGTGGTGACCTCCAGTACTGACGTTGTTCGGTTGAACCGAATATCGCTCTCAGCCGAAAGACTGCGGATATGCTGTTGATTGTCTTCGTAGTTCCAGCCATGGGTGGTGCCATGGGGCGCGTCGTTGGTCAGGGAGTGGACTTTGACCTGGACCGTGTCGGGCGCCCTGAATTGAAATCTGGCCCTGTTGTGGTGCCCGAACAGGGCCAGGTACCGCCCCGCCAGTTCCGACTCTTTATGCCAGGAGAACATCCGCCGAGTGCTGCCCTGGGTTTCAAGCCAATGGACGTTGAAGTGCTGATCCAGCCGTACGGCTTGAAAGAAATGCCGATGCACGCCGTTGTGCGGGGAAGCCGTTTGATGGTTCGGCTGTGCGCTCAGGCCCAGGAACAGTGACGGCGGTTGGCTTTTTGAATCGAGTACGGCGATGGACGCAGTGGCGCTCATCAGGTCTTCCGAGCTCAAGTCATCCAGGCCCTGTGCCAGGCTGTATTCCTGAATGCAGGCCTGCGGCACGCTCCAACTGTCATCCAGTTTTTTATAGGAAAAGTACAAGCGCAACTGTAGATAGGTGGTCTTTATCCGGGTTTCCAGCCGTTGCTGGTATTCCTTCTCCGATTCAACATCACCGCGCCCGATCCGGGTGATGTCCCTCGACGACGACGTCGGGTTGATGCATTGGGCCCACACCACGAAGAGGCGCCCGTTGAACACCACCGGGCGAATCGTCTGTTCGGGGACGTTATCGTCAATCGACAGCGGGATCTTTTGCCAGGAGGACCAGGCTGGCGGAGTGGTCGCGTCGCCCGAGGCCATTTTCAGCGTGCGCCAGTAATAGGTGTTTTCCGGACTGGACTTGCCGGTGAAGTAATAAGTGCTGCTGGCAAAGCTGTCTTTATCACCATCGATATAACCATTGAGGGTCTTGATGTTGGCAAGTGCTTCGAAGCGGCTGAGGTAACTGTGGACGGCTGTCTGCAGCGGCGCAGGCTCGATACGAAATTGGTTGAGCTGGTTCTCCAGTTGCCTGAAGTTGTCGCTTTTGCCATGGCGCAATGTAGGGCTCAGGTAGGTGGCCGGGTAGTGCTGAAGTTGCTGGTGGGCACGCCACAGTGAATAGGACAGCAACTGGTCTCGCCACTCGATCTGCTCGACAGCGCTCATGCCCTGTTCGTCGTAGCCGGGCTCCAGGCCCAGGTAAATGCCAGTGATGTACTGCTGCAGGCTGGCAATGGCGCTGGCGACACGGGTGGTGGGCACCGTATGGCGGACCTGGGGGTCGAGCAGCCAATAGGTATAGACATCGTCGACGGTCTTGACGGTATCGGCCACTGCCGTGTCTTCAGGCAGCACGCTGTTGAGGTAGAACCCCAGCATCGCGTCGCGCAGGTGTTCGTTGAGGTGGTGGGTGAGGGTGTCAGACATGGTCATTCCTTGAACCAGGCGAAATACAACGGGGTTAGGGGGCTGTGGCGATCAATGCCGAGCCAACGTGTTGCCAGTCTTCATTCATCAAGGTGGCATGCAGGTCGGCAGCCTTGAGCAAGGCGTTGGCGGAGAGGCCGGTGAGCCTGACGGCTTCATGGCAACGCAGGAGCCAGTCCAGGTCGGCCAGGGTCTTCACCTGTTTGGCAGGCAGGGATTCAACGAGCAGGTTGATTTCATCGACATCCCACTTGAGCAATGCGGCCAGTTGCGAAGTGCAAGCCCCATCGTGAGATACGGCGGAGCCTTCAACGGAGGATGAATTGGCGCGCTGCAAATAAGCGAGCACGCGGTCCTGGGCCAGTCCGTAGGTGCTGAGGCAATGGGCAAAGCGTTGCAGCAGGTACAGCGTGCTCAGCGTCAGCTTGAGCAGCGAGGCCGCGGTGTGGTCAGGGCTCAGCCAGTGCGGATGGAGCACAAAGGCCTGCAAGGCCTCACGGCTCACTGCCAGACCCAAGGACACTTCGGCATCCGGCAGGCTCAGCAGTACATTTTTGTGCAGCTCCGTGGTGGATTCGGCAGTGGCGGTTCGGGCAATTTGTCGAACCACGAGTTTGCGCCATTGCAGGTACGCGGAGGCGTCACCGGCAAGGTGTGAGGGGGCGTTGAGCAGCGTGTCGATGTTTGCTTTAAGCGGCTGCATTTGTTGGTAGAACGCGCCGAGCTTCTTGGTCACTGCCTGTTTGGCATCGCTGTGCAGAGCCGTGTTGCGTTCTGGGTTGAGGCTCAGCGTCTGGGCTTCGATAAGCTGCACCAGCCCATTGGGCAGTTCTTTGGGCGGCGCGGGCTTGAGCAGCGGTTGGCTGTGCAGCAGCCCTTGTACGATGAGGGCATGCCAGGCAATGGGCGCCGCTTTGGTGTCAGGCTCGGGCTGGGGCAATGACAGGTCAGCGAGGTCTTCTTGCGCCAACAGGCCATGCCGAGTCAGTTCGACCACCTCATCGAGTTGGGTGATGTACGTCTGCACGTGGGGCGGTGGAGATTGGGCATCCAATAGCAATTGACGGCGAAGTTGATCGACCGTTTGACCCGTGTCGTTGAGCCAGCGGACCAGCCAGTCCATTTGCATCAGCACATCGAGCAGGTCGGCAGGTGCATTCACGCCCGAGCGACGCAGGCTCGGGTTGACCAGTTGGCCGGTGTAATCCTTACCGCCCAGCAGCGCCGCCACATGGTAGCTATCGAGCACTGACAGCCCGAACAACTGCGCGATCCGAGCTTGGCGATACAGCGCGCTATAAAACGTCATCGTCGGGCAAGCAGCGGGTAGATGCTGGCGGGCCTGCTTGATCAGCCAGTGCAACGAATCCGGGGTATCGCTCAGGTGCAGGCCGGTGCAGAGCTGGTGGCGCAGGGTTGTCGGGATTTCCTCCCTCAGCGCCAGGGTCGGCCTGTCCAGCGTCAATGCCTGGCCTGGCAACGGGCCGGGGTTGAACAACTGGTCGTACAGCGACAGGCGAGTACCGGGTGCCCACACCGGTATCTCATCCAGCACGGCCGCAAAGGCTTGCAATGACAGGCTGTAGCGGCGCTCCAGATAGCGATAGACGCCCAGTGCGCGCAGGGTATTGTCGTTGGCGGGCCGCGCCGGGTCGCCCTCGTGTTCACGCCGCACGACGCTCGTTGACAGGGCGTCGAGTGCGTCGAAGGGCAATTGCGTCCAGCGTTGCAGGCGGATCATTCGGTGCAGGCGCTGGTAACGTTCCCATGAGGTATTGCGCAGGCGCGCAGCACCCTTGTCCTGTGTAGTGATCGACAGGGGCGACTGGGTCGCGCCAGCCTCGGTGATCGGCCCGTTCACGTACGCGGCACCGTCGTGCAGGCGCAGCTTGGCCGGCGGCGTTGGCAGGGCGCTTGCCAGAACATTGCTCGACAGCACCGGCACATACTTGCCGCAGGCCAGTAGCGCTTCGGTCTGATCGGCGGTGAGTCCGGTTTTTTGCAACCAGTGGGGCAACTCCTCAAGGGGCTGCTGCTGGGTGCCATAGTGCTGGGTAAAAAAATCCTCTGCCTGTACGTCTCCTGATCTTTTTAAAAAAGGCTCGGTCAATAACACCTGCTGAGCAGGGCTCAGCCCGGACAGCAAACGTTGCGCTTCATAGGCCTCGTGCCTGACCACGCCGTAAGTGTTTTGCGCGCGCTGGCTGGTGGGCAGCTTGAGGCTGATGCGGTAACTGAGTTCGCCCAATTGTGGCTTGTTGCCGGACAAACCGAGCCAGCACTGGCGATGCGCACGTTCGAACGGCAGCACGAAGGGGAAACGTTGCTTGCCGAGCACCTCATCAAGTGAGCGACCGCGGTATTCACGAGGGGTTTTTTTGAGGTGAGCGTCAATCTGGCGGGACAGGGTTTCGTTGATCATCGAGAGTTGAGGAATCACAGCGCTGAGGCTGCGTTCGTCCAGGGGCAGCGTCTTGAGTTCGGGGCGTCGCTGGTCGAGGGTGACCTTGGGCTGTTTGCCTTTACCGCTTTTTTCCAGCGCTTGGGCAAACAGGTATAACGCCTTCAGGTAGGCGATCGGGGAGTCGATTGCCGCCATGGAAGAGGCCGAACACAGCAGGTGCCAGTCCTCTTTGAACAGGTGGGTATAGGTGGGGGAGTGCGTGTCCATTGTGATGAATCTCCTGAAAGCCCCCGGCCACTGCCAAGGGCAATGGCACGCTAGCATGGGGCGCCAGGCTGGCTCGGTCGGCCGGATCGCTGAGTGAGCGAGGAGAAATCATCGGTGCAAATCGATAGCGCGACAGGGCCTGTGGGTCACTGTCGCGCGAACTTTGCTGCGAGGAGGTAGCCGTTACGCGGCCAGCGTTTTTTTCACCATGGCTTTTTTGTGCGCGGCCTTCATCGCTTCCATCTCGGCCCCCAGCTCTTCGAGCAGCGCTTTACCCAGCAGTTTCTTGGCCTGGGGGAACATCTCGGTTTCTTCTTCTTCGATATGGTGCTCAAGCAGCTCCTTGACCACTTTGACGCGACCGGAAAACTCGGTGGAAGATGGGTCGGTCTTTTTCAAGTCCGGCAGGACCAGCGAGTCGACGGTACGGTGCTCTTCCTTGGCTTCGTGGTACATGATGTCCTGTTCCTTGCCACCCGCTTTCCTGAACGCGGGGTAGAGGATTTCTTCTTCAAGTTGGGTGTGCAGGGTGACTTCCATTTCAAGTTTGGCCAGCAACTCGGTGCGCTTTTTCACCCCGCGTTCAGTGGATTCGCTCAACTGGGTCAGCAGGGTCTTGACGCGTTCATGGTCGGCTTTGAGCAGGTCGATGGCATTCATAGGTAACCTCACGGGGGGTGTGCGGGCGTGTCGAAGTGCACGCCTCGTGGTGAGGAAGGTTGCATCAGGCGTACCAACTTTTATGGTTATAAATCATCTTTAAAATCAGATGGTTATATTTTCATGTGCGCTTGTCGGTCGTGCAGCTTGCATGGTCGGGCCGCGTTGAGGTTGCACAACGCACAGCCGGTTGCTGACACTCCAGCGCAACGGGGGGCCATAAAGTGGGGCCAGGAAAATTCTAATGGAACCCTTGGGGCATCTGCTTGACCTAACGCTTAGACTTCAGGAGGTGAATCATGCAAATTGAATATATCTGGATCGTATTGGCGGTGGTTCTGCTGCTCTTGGAACTCTGGGCGATCAATATCGTTTTGCGCAGCACTGGCGGATGGGAGACCAAGGGGTTGTGGGTCGTGGTGCTGGTGTTCGTGCCGCTGCTGGGGTTGATTGCGTGGGCAATGTTCGGACCCAAGCGTGAAATGGCGCAGCAGCGTAAGAGCTGAAGCGGTGAGTGATAAAAAACAGGCGCCCATGGGGGCGCCTGTTTTCATTGCGCTAAGCCGATCAGCCGCCGATGGCCTTGGCAATCGCCTGATTGAACGCCGGTAGGTCGTCCGGCGTGCGCGAGGTGATCAAGGTCCAGCCATTGGCCTGGCACTCTTTAACCTCGGCATCCACTACGCTGGCCGCGCCGGCGTTTTCAAGGTCGATGCGCACGCTTTTATAGGCGGTCAGGGTTTTGCCCTTGACCACGCCAGCGTCGATCAGGGTCCATGGCCCGTGGCAGATCGCCGCGATGGTCTTGCCGGCCTGCACGAACTCATTGATCAGGCGCAGTGCGGCAGTATCCTGGCGCAGCGTATCGGCATTCACTGTGCCGCCCGGGATGACCAGCGCATCGAAGTAGGCGCTGACAACATCCGACAGTTGCACGTCTGATTCCACGGTCTGGTCCTTTTCCGTGTCGCCGACAAATGTCTGGGTAGTGCCGCCTTTGCTGGAGGCGTGCGTCACGGTCGCGCCGTAGCCACGCAGCGTTTCCAGAGGCTTGAGCAACTCGTCGCGCTCGATGCCGGTGTTGGAGGTGATGACGAGGATGTGCTTGCCGTTGAGTTGCGAGCTCATGGTCGAGTGTCTCCTTGGGTCATGGATGGTTTAATGGGCGTATTTGGTTTGCAGTTCCTTGGCCATTTTCAGGTGGGCTTCAAGGGTGGGCAGGGTCTTGGTGGCGAAGGCTTTCAGCTCGGGATTGTCCGAGGAGGCCGCTTCTTTCTTGAACAGTTCGACGGTTTTTTCATGGGCCGCTACCTGGTTGTTGGCATAGGCCTTGTCGAAGGATTCATCGCGCATTTCCAGGATGGCTTTCTTCGCCTGGTCGGTGAGCGCCGCGTCATCGGGTACTTCGATATCGAGTTTTTTCGCCAGGGCCATCAGTTCCTGATTGGCCTTGGTGTGGTCTGTGACCATATGCTGGGCGAAGGTCTTTACGTCCGCCGAGCTGCTTTTTTCCAGGGCCAGCTTGCCCGCTTCCACCTCGGTGATACCGCCCTCGGCGGCGTTGTCGACAAAGTCGTTGGAGGTCGCCGCCATCGCGGTGGAAATCGAGCCTGCAATCAGCATGAAGGTAAGGCCCATCGGTTTCATCAGTCGAGTTTTCATGGTGTCTCTCCTTGGAAATGGCGGGATGCCGTTACCTGACTGTTGAATCGAGAGGCGGGTAAAAGGTTTAAAATTTTTTGCGCTTTTTTGCCCAGCGGTGAGGCGAGGCAATTGACTTGAACCAATTCGGATTCCCAGGGTTCTGCTGCATAGGGCCGCCATCTCAGGGGCCTGCCACTGCCAGGAGGATTGCACTGTGACTGATCATAAAACCGCCGATAAAACCCCCGACCCCGTCAGCTCTGAAGACGCGCAAAAAGGTAATGCCCAGGCCACCAAAGGGCAGACGCTTGAACCTGCACACCCCAAGACTGACACCATCGACAAAGTCGTGACGCCGACCTCGATCACGGACATTGAACGGCAAACGGATGCAATCAACGAAAAGCTCAACAACGGGCGTTGAACCTGCTGAGTTGATTGGCGGCGAAGGAGCTTGCTCCCGTGGTGGCCTGAACGCTGCCATTGCTGCTTTTTATAAATAAATATAATAATTAGCTTAGATTAAAATGTGATTTTTATTATTTTTGACCATCCCCTAGCCTTGCCTGGAAGTCCCCTTAGGCCATCCAGGAAGATTTGCCATGAGTAGCGTCACGCCGATTTCCAGTGTCTTGAGCAATGTGCGCCAGCGGGTAACACCGCAAGAGTGGGAGGTGCGGGTCAAGTTGGCCGCGGCCTACCGACTGGCGGCGTTGTACAAGTGGACCGATCATATCTACACGCATTTCTCAGCGCGGGTGCCAGGGCCCGAGGCGCATTTCCTGATCAATGCTTTCGGGCTGTTGTTCGACGAAATCAGCGCCTCCAACCTGGTCAAGGTCGATCTGGACGGCACCATCGTCGATGACCCCACGGGCCTGGGGATCAACTACGCCGGCTATGTGATCCACAGCGCCATCCACGGCGCACGCCATGATTTGCAAGCGGTGCTGCACACCCACACCCGCGACGGTATTGCGGTGTCGGCGCAGAAGCAGGGGTTGTTGCCGATCTCCCAGCACGCTATAGCATTCTCGGGGCGTGTGGCTTACCACGGTTACGAAGGCGTGGCGCTGGACCTGGACGAGCGTGAACGGCTGGTAGCGGATTTGGGCGACAAGAGTGTGATGATCCTGCGCAACCACGGCTTGTTGACGGGTGGCGTCAGCGTCGAGCATGCCTTCCAGCAACTACAAAGCCTGGAGCGGGCCTGCAACATCCAGATTGCGGCACAGGCAGCGGGGAATGCCGAGTTGATCTTCCCACCCGAAGAGGTGGTGGCCAAAGTCGAGCAGCAGGCCAAGGTGTTCAGCAATGGCGAAGGCCCGGGCGTGGCGCGGCATTGGAATGCGCTGGTGCGCCAGCTTGAGCGTACCGATACCGACTACAAGAACTGAGTCGGATGTGGATTGTTCCCACCCAGAGCGTGGGAGCAATCACTGTAAGGTCGTGATGGGCCACCTTTGGTATCAGAGGCGCATCTCATATAGTAAAAATATATAAAAAACTGTCCTTTCCTACAGTTATTCATCGCGGCCAATAAAGAAAAAATAGCCTCTCATTTTTTGGCGTACCCCGTAAAAGAGGTGCTTGAGATGCTGACGGACACGGTGCTGGATTTATTTGCAGATCGTCTCGCTCAGGACGCTACTGCTCTGGCAGTCGTGACCGAGACAGAATGTCTTACTTACGCAGAGCTGGATTACAGAAGCTCTAAAGTTGCGGCCTTTTTGCAGTCCCGCACTATCGGGCGGGGTGACTACGTGCTGGTGCAGGGCGAGCGCTCCATTGAGTTGATCGTTGCATTCCTGGGCGTCATCAAGCGCGGTGCGGCGTTTGTTCCGATGGACCGCCAACTGCCCTATAACCGTAAAGCCTATATCGCCAGGCAATGCGCGGCCTCAATCATCCTTTCCACTCAACGCCATGATGTCGAGCCCTTGCCGGCAACCGAAGTCATAACCGTCAGCGAGCTGCTGAACTCCAGTCAAGTGTTGAGTTATCAGCCTGTTGGTGTCCGAGGCGATGATGCGATTTATGTGATTTTTACCTCGGGCACTACGGGCGAGCCCAAAGGCGTAGTGATCGAACATCACAGCGTCGCGCAATTGATGATGCAGCACAATCGAGATTTGGGTGTGACGTCTTCCAGTCGTTGCAGTTTCATGGCCGCAGTGGGGTTTGATCTTTGCCAACTTGAGATCTGGTCCGCGCTGACGGCAGGGGCCTGTCTGTATGTTCCGGGTCAGGATGCGCTGCTCAATAGCGATGACTACTTGTCATTCTGTGTCGCGAAACAGATCACCCATGGCTTTGTACCCACGTTGAGAATTTATGACGTGCTGAACGCCAGGCAGCCGCAAGGATTAGCCTTGAGCTGTCTTTACACCTGCGGTGAAAAACTCCATCCCGTGGAAGTCGACCATCTGCCTTATCGTGTTTTTGACTGCTATGGCCCCACCGAAACCACTATTTACGTCACTCGTAATGAGGTTCAGAGCAAACGCTTACAAAGGCCTGCATCGATTGGTTATGCGATAGATCACTGCCGCATTCATATTCTGGATGAACACCTCAACGAGCTTGTAGCTGGCGAAGTGGGGGAACTTTGTATTGCCGGGCCGGGCCTTGCTCGGGGTTATTTGGGTGCGCCTGAATTGACTGCGCAGCGCTTTATTTATTCACCCACGCTCAAATGCCGGTTGTACCGCAGCGCAGACCAGGCCCGAGTGTTGGCGGATGGACGGATTCAGTTTCTGGGCCGCATGGATGGGCAAACAAAGATTCGTGGCTACCGTATCGAAACCGGTGAAATAGAGACGCGCCTGCTCAAAGAGCCGAGCATCAACAGCGCGGCGGTGGTGGTGCAAGACACCGGTACACAAGCGCAAAAACGCTTGGTTGCTTTTGTCGTACCGCGCAACAGGCAGGTGCATAGCGGGCGATTGGTTGCAGAGCTGCGACGCAGCCTTGCTATGGATTTGCCTGATTATATGGTGCCCGAGTTATTCCATCGCCTTGACAGGCTACCTGCCAATGCCAATGGCAAGATAGACAGGCCAGCTCTGTTGACTCTATTGCAGGCGATGCCGACCGTAGCGTTGGATATACAACGCTTTACGCCGGGCCCACAAGTTACGTTGGCGAGGGCGTGGTTTGAGGTGTTGGGTCACGCTGATTTTGGCCCCCAAGACAACTTTCTGAAGGTCGGTGGGCACTCCCTGGGCGTGGCAGGATTGGCGGAGAAATTGTCAGTACAGTTCAATATTCACGTGGCGGTGCGCGACATATATGAACATCTGGTATTTGAGGATCTAGCGGCCACATTACACCGACGCACTCAGTCTTTACATGGAGAAAAAGGGGCCGAGCGTGTGCACGCTTTCGAAGCCGATGGGGCGCTCCCGCTGGACATGTGTTTCGCGCCAGGCTTCGAGTCGATGCAATTGAAGAGTCCCGAGCATACCTTACTGACTGGCGCGACCGGGTTTGTCGGTATTCATCTCTTGCACCAACTATTGGCCACCTCAATCGCCCATATTCATTGCCCGATTCGTTGTGACAATACGCCGGCTGGGCTGGTGAGGCTGCAGCAAGTCAGCGAGCGTTACCAAGTGCCCATCAGCGAAAGCGATTGGAAGCGCATTCACGTGTACGTAAGTGACTTGGCGGATGAGCAATTAGGTTTAGGGAAAGAAGTGTTCACCCATTTGGCGCGCTGCGTGGATGTGGTCTATCACTCGGCAAGCGCAGTGAATTTCATCATGCCTTACAGCTATATGAGGCGAGATAACGTAGAGGGTCTCAAGCAAATTCTCCATTTTTGCGGTGCGCAAAAGACAAAGGCATTGATGCTGATGTCGACCATCTCAATCTATAGCTGGGGCCATCGTTTCACCCATAAGAGCCATGTGTACGAACAGGATGATATCGACGAAAACTTACCGGCTATTCGCGATGACCTGGGTTATGTACAGAGTAAGTGGGTGATGGAAAAACTCGCAGATCTGGCCGCGTCCCGAGGTCTGCCGTTAATGACCTTTCGGTTGGGTTATGCCACCTGTCATAGCGTGACTGGCGAGTGTGCTCACTACCAATGGTGGGGGCGCTTTATCCGCACCTGCCTGGCGTATGGCGCGGTACCCGATCTGGAGCGTATGCGGGAAGGCTTGACCACTGTGGATTTCATGGTTGAGGCGGTGGCCCATATTTCCCGCGACCCCCAAGCGCTGGGGTTGAAGTTTAACCTGTGCCAACCAGAATCCACCAATCTGGACCTCAAAGCATTTTGTGAGCGGGTGGGCGAGCATTATGGCCGAACGCTTTCGGTTGTCCCGTATAAAAATTGGCTCGCATTGTGGGAACACAACCCCGAAGCATTACTTTACCCATTGCTTGGAATGTTCAAAGACCCGATGCACGCAGATCAGTCCATCCTTGAGCTTTACCAAGAAAATTATTCCTGGGATCGCAGCAACACCGTGCGGTTTCTTGAGGGTAGTGGTATTTGCGAGGCCCAATTCTCTGGCGAAGTATTGGCGCGTTATCTCGACAAGTTAGATCCAAACAGCTCACGTCAAGGCGATAGTTGACGCGTTGCTGTGCGGCCCGACGGTACTGGCACGGTCCGCCAGGTAACGCGCCGGCGGTTGGCCCATGGCCTTGCGGAACATGGTGATAAACCCGCTGGCATTTTCATAACCCAGGTCCAGCGCCACGCTCTGCACACTTTCGCCGTTGGCCAAGCGCTGCAGTGAAAGGATTACATGCAACTGCCGGCGCCAGCGACCGAAGCTCAGGCCGATCTCTTCCAACAACAGGCGGGTCATGCTGCGTTCGCTCATGCCGATGCGCACGGCCCATTCGCCCAGGGTGGATTTATCGCCGGGGTTGGCCAATAAGCTGTAGGCCAGCCGATGCAAGCGGGGGTCTTGGGGCATCGGCAAATGCAGGGCCTCGATGGGGGCCTGGGCCAGCTCGTCGAGTAACGTCGCCACCAGCCGGCCCTCGGCGCCGTCTTCGTCGTAGAGCTGCGGGAAGCTCACCGCCCTGCCAATCAACTCATGCAGCAAAGCAGACACCGACAGCGTGCAACATTGCCGGGGCAGGGCGTTGGCGGCGTCCGGGTTGATCAACAGGCAGTACACATCCGCTTCGCCGGCACCGCGCGCCGCGTGTGTCACACCGCCGGGAATCCACAACGCGCATTGCGGCGGCACGATCCAGATACCCGCCTCGATCACACAATGCACCACGCCGCGCAAGGTGTAGATCAATTGCCCGTGTTGATGGTGGTGAGGGGTATGTTCCCAGCGTTCGGACGTATTCGAGGCGCCCACTGCAACAATCGAGCGAGGGATCGCGGCGGCGTCGCGGACCCGGCAGGGGTCGTACTGGTCGAGGCGGTGATGAACCATGGTGATAACTGCCTTGGCTGGATTGCGAAATATTCTGGCTATTCTGTGCAATGCTGTCCAGCGCCAGGCGCCCTATGATGAGAATCAATCTCATCAAAGGAGCTTTGCCATGCGACTCGACAGTTCAACTTTCCCGGTGGTGAAAATCTTTTTCGACGCGCCTAGCGAAGGTGCGCCGGAAGACGCCTTCCTGACCTTCGAACGTCTGCTGGCCCGTGAGCAGCCCTTCTTGCTGCTGCACGAAAAAGCCGTGGATGAGAACAGTCATGAACACGCCCACGAAGAGCGCAAGCGCGCCTCTATCTGGATGAAGAAAAACAAGGCTGCCTTGCGCGCCTACGTCAAAGGCATGATCCAAGTGGAGCCCAGCGCTGCCAAGCGCCTGGCCCTCAAGCCCTTTGCCGTGACGTTCGGCAAGGCCTGGGGTTACCCGCTGCTGGTGGTGGAGTCCAAGGATCGCGCCTGGGCGTTGGCCCAGGATGTGCTGGATACAGAAGTGTCGGATGTGGCGCATTTCTGAGCCTGGCCAAAGCTAGACAGCGTCCACAATTGAACTACCTTGATTGACGAGCCTTCCCACTCGGTATTCAAGCATGCGCACTTTATGGACGCGGTACCTGGCGTTGCTGGAAAACGACCTGAGCACGCAGATTTTCGACAATGTTAAAAATCTGTTGGTCTGCGCATTGTTGTTTGCGGCGGGGACCAACGCGCTGGTGGGACCGCGCGAGTTGCTGATCGGTATCTTCGCCTCCAGCGTCGCGGGCTGGGGCTTGATTGTGCTGTCGACGGTGCTGATGCTGTTGAACGTCAGCGACGGCATTCGCCGCCTGGCCAAATTGCGTTATCACTTGGCGTTGCAACTGTTGTTGATCCTGATCTACGTGGTGATTGCCGAGCGGGTGGTAGAGATTGTGTGGGTGTTGCGCGCCCATTGACGTATCCTCCGCGCCTCGTTTACCACTGATTCGAACAAAGATGACAGGACAAGCTATGCAGGCGCTGCTGGAGTCGATCCTCGACGAAGTGCGCCCCTTGATCGGCCTCGGCAAAGTCGCCGATTACATTCCCGCGCTGGCCGACGTGCCCGCCAACCAACTCGGCATCGCGGTATACGGCAACGACGGCACGGCCTACTGCGCTGGAGATGCAGACACGCTGTTTTCGGTGCAGAGCATTTCCAAGGTCTTCAGCCTGGTGCAGGCCATCGACCATGGCGGCGAATCCATCTGGGAACGCCTGGGCCACGAGCCCTCGGGGCAGCCGTTCAACTCCATGGTGCAGCTGGAATTCGAACGTGGCCGCCCGCGCAACCCTTTTATCAACGCTGGCGCGCTGGTGATCTGCGACATCAACCAGTCACGCTTCGCCGTGCCGATTCTGTCGATGCGCGACTTTGTACGGCGCCTGTCGGGCAACCCGCAGATCCTGGTCAATAGCGTTGTGGCCGAGTCGGAAGCCCAGCACGGTGCGCGCAATGCGGCCATGGCCTACCTGATGAAGTCTTTTGGCAACTTCCACAATGATGTGGACGCGGTGCTGCACAGCTACTTCAACTATTGCGCGTTGCAGATGAGCTGCCTGGACCTGGCCCGAGCATTCAGCTTTCTGGCCAATGAAGGCGTGAGTGCCCACAGTGGCGAGCAGGTGCTGACGGCGCGCCAGACCAAGCAGGTAAACTCGATCATGGCCACCAGCGGCTTGTACGACGAGGCGGGCAACTTTGCCTACCGCGTGGGCCTGCCGGGCAAGAGCGGGGTCGGCGGCGGAATTGTCGCGGTGGTGCCGGGGCAGTTTACGGTGTGCGTATGGTCGCCGGAGTTGAACGCAGCGGGCAACTCGCTGGCGGGGATGAAGGCGTTGGAATTGTTGAGTGAGCGGATTGGGTGGTCGGTGTTTTGAGATCGTTCTCTCTGTGGGAGTTGGCTTGCCTGCGAAAGCGGTGGTTCAGTTGAAGAATCATTGACTGACAGGTCGCCATCGCGGGCAAGCCCGCTCCCACAGGGATCTATGCCTGGCGCCAATTCTGTGGGCAACCCACAACCAGTGTGGGAGCTGACTTGCCTGCGAAAGCGGTGGTTCAGTTGAAGAATCATTGACTGACAGGTCGCCATCGCGGGCAAGCCCGCTCCCACAGGGATCTATGCCTGGCGCCAATTCTGTGGGCAACCCACAACCAGTGTGGGAGCTGACTTGCCTGCGATAGCGGTGGCTCAGTTGAAGAATCATTGACTGACTGGTCGCCATCGTGGGCAAGCCCGCTCCCACAGGGATCTATGCCTGGCGCCAATTCTGTGGGCAACCCACAACCAGTGTGGGAGCTGGCTTGCCTGCGAAAGCGGTGGTTCAGTTGAAGAATCATTGACTGACAGGTCGCCATCGCGGGCAAGCCCGCTCCTACAGGGATCTATGCCTGGCGCCAATTCTGTGGGCAACCCACAACCAGTGTGGGAGCTGGCTTGCCTGCGATAGCGGTGGCTCAGTTGAAGAATCATTGACTGACTGGTCGCCATCGCAGGCAAGCCAGCTCCCACATTTTGATCCTCATTGTTCTTCGAATTGTAGGTGAGCCAAAACAAAAAATGCGCCCCTTTGGGCGCATTTTTTGCTCGGTCAGCTATGGCCTATCAGGCCGTCGCATCCCAGGCCCGATCACCGTTCTCGTCTTTGATCCGAGTCGGCAAGCCCATCACATCCAGCGCCTTGAGGAACGGCTCAGCTGGCAGTTCCTCGACGTTGGCCATGTGCTTCACATCCCACTCGCCACGCGCCACCAGCAGTGCAGCGGCTACCGGTGGTACGCCTGCGGTGTAGGAGATGCCCTGGCTGTCAGTCTCGGCATAGGCCTCTTCATGATCAGCCACGTTGTAGATGAACATCTCACGCGGTTGGCCATCCTTGGTGCCTTTGACCAGGTCGCCGATGCAGGTCTTGCCGGTGTAGCCCGGGGCGAGCGAAGACGGGTCGGGCAGCACGGCCTTGACCACTTTCAACGGCACCACTTCCAGGCCTTCGGCGGTCTTGACCGGCTGTTCGGAGAGCAGGCCGAGGTTTTTCAGCACGGTGAACACGTTGATGTAGTGTTCGCCGAAGCTCATCCAGAAACGCACGTTGGGCACGTCGAGGTTTTTCGACAGCGAGTGCACTTCATCGTGGCCGGTGAGGTAGAGGTTCTGCGAGCCAACTACCGGCAGGTCGTCGGTGCGTTTGACTTCGAACATGGTGTTGCTGGTCCACTGGCTGTTCTGCCAGCTCCACACCTGCCCGGTAAATTCGCGGAAGTTGATTTCCGGATCGAAATTGGTGGCGAAGTATTTGCCATGGGAGCCGGCATTGACGTCGAGAATGTCGATCGAATCAATGCGGTCGAAATGCTGTTGCTGCGCCAGCGCGGCATACGCGTTGACGACACCTGGGTCGAAGCCCACGCCAAGGATGGCGGTGATGTTCTTCTGTTTGCATTCTTCCAGGTGGTTCCACTCGTAGTTGCCGTACCACGGCGGGGTCTCGCAGACCTTGCCCGGCTCTTCGTGGATGGCGGTATCGAGGTAAGCCACGCCCGTGTCGATGCAGGCACGCAGTACCGACATGTTGAGGAAGGCGGAGCCGACGTTGATGACGATCTGCGAATCGGTCTCGCGGATCAGGGCCTTGGTCGCTTCCACGTCCAGGGCGTTCAGCGCGAAGGCCTGGATATCGGCGGGAACCTTGAGGCTACCCTTGGCCTTGACGCTGTCGATGATGGCCTGGCATTTGGAGATGTTGCGCGACGCGATAGCAATACGACCGAGTTCGTCGTTGTGCTGCGCGCACTTGTGGGCCACCACCTTGGCGACACCTCCTGCACCAATGATAAGAACGTTCTTTTTCAATTGCTTTATCTCTCCTTTATCCGCCAGCTCAGGACAGGCTGGACAGGTAGTCGTCGTAACCAAATTCACGAACCACCTCGACTGTACCGTCGAGTTGTTTCACTACGATGGACGGCATTTTCAGGCCGTTGAACCAGTTTTTCTTGACCATGGTGTAGCCTGCGGTGTCGATGAACGACAGCCGATCGCCGATGGCCAGCGGACGATCAAATTGATACTCGCCGAAGATGTCCCCGGCCAGGCAGGATTTGCCGCACACCATGTAGGTGTGTTCACCCTCGCTCGGCGCCAGTTTGGCGTTGAGGCGATAGATCAGCAGGTCCAGCAGGTGGGCTTCGATGGAGCTGTCGACCACGGCGAGATTCTTGCCGTTGTAGAGGGTGTCGAGCACGGTGACTTCCAGGGAGGCGCTGTTGGTGATCGCCGCTTCGCCGGGTTCCAGGTAGACCTGCACGCCGTACTTCTCGGAGAACGCTTTGAGCCGTGCGCAGAATGCATCCAGTGCATAGCCTTCACCGGTGAAATGGATGCCGCCGCCGAGGCTGACCCACTTGACCTTGTGCAGCAGCGCACCGAAGCGTTCTTCGATGGTGCCGAGCATCTTGTCGAACAGGCTGAAGTCGCCGTTCTCGCAGTTGTTGTGGAACATGAAGCCGGAGATCTGATCGATCACGCCATCGATCTTCACCGGGTCCCACTCGCCCAGGCGGCTGAACGGGCGCGCCGGGTCGGCCAGCAGGTAGTCAGAGCTGCTCACCTGCGGGTTCACACGCAGGCCGCGGATCTTGCCTTCGCTGCGTTCGGCAAAACGCTGCAGTTGGCTGATGGAGTTGAAGATGATTTTGTCGCAGTTCTCCAGCATCTCTTCGATTTCATCGTCGGCCCAGGCCACGCTGTAGGCGTGCGCTTCACCTTCGAACTTCTGGCGGCCGAGCTTGAGCTCATACAGCGACGACGAGGTGGTGCCGTCCATGTATTGCTGCATCAAGTCGAATACCGACCAGGTGGCAAAGCACTTGAGCGCCAGCAGAGCCTTGGCGCCGGACTGTTCGCGCACGTAGGCAATCTTCTGCATGTTGACCAGAAGCTTCTGTTTATCGATGAGGTAGTACGGCGTTTTGATCATTTTTGAGAGCCTGCGGCGGTGCCTGCCAAAAAAGGACACGCATTGTGCCCGCACTTGGAACAGATCGAAAGGTTAGCCGGCGGATTTTGCGCGCCACGTTAAGCATAGGGCGTAAGTATGACCATTCATAAGAATCACCCCGCCCCCTGTGTGAGCGCTCGGGCCTCAGCGAGGCCGCGATGACGCCGGCTCTGGCACCACAAACACCCACAGTAGCGCCGCTAATATCATGCCCACCTGAACATGAGTGAATCTTGTGATGATCTAGAGCAAAATGAGTTTGTCTCAAGACATCCCTCTGCCGACAATGACCGCCATCAATTAGACCATCGGAGTTGTAAGTCATGGCAGTCGCTCATTCCCTCGGGTTTCCACGCATTGGACGCGATCGTGAACTGAAAAAAGCGCAGGAAGCGTTCTGGAAGGGTGAGCTCGACGAAGCCGGCCTGCGCGCCGTTGGCCGTAACTTGCGCAGCACCCACTGGGCGCTGCAACAGCAAGCCGGTATCGAACTGTTGCCGGTCGGTGATTTCGCCTGGTACGACCAGGTGCTGACTCATTCGTTGATGTTCGGTGTGGTCCCTGAGCGGTTCCGCCCGGTCGATGGCCAGGCCACGTTGCATACCTTGTTCGCCATGGCCCGTGGCGTCAGTGACAGCTGCTGCGGCGGTGCCCATGCCCAGGAGATGACTAAGTGGTTCGACACCAACTATCACTACCTGGTGCCGGAGTTCAGCGTCGATCAGCAATTCCACCTGGCGTGGGATCAACTCTTCGAAGAGGTCCAGGAAGCCCTCGACCTGGGGCACAGCGTCAAGCCCGTGGTGATCGGCCCGCTGACCTATTTGTGGCTGGGCAAGGCCAAGGGCGCTGACTTCGACAGGCTCGACCTGCTCGAGCGACTGCTGCCGCTGTATGGCCAGATATTCCAGCGCCTGGCCGAATTGGGCGTGGAATGGGTGCAGATCGATGAGCCAATCCTGGCGCTCGATCTGCCCCAGGACTGGAAGAACGCTTTTGAGCGCGCCTATAACCTGATCCAGCGCGACCCGCTGAAAAAATTGGTGGCCACTTACTTCGGCGGCCTGGAGGAAAACCTTGGCCTGGCTGCCAATCTTCCGGTGGATGGCCTGCATATCGACCTGGTGCGTGCACCGGACCAGTACCCGACCATCCTCGACCGCCTGCCAGCGTACAAGGTGCTGTCCCTGGGCGTGGTCAACGGCCGAAACGTGTGGCGTTGCGACCTGGAAAAAACCCTGGCCATCTTGCAGCATGCCCATGAGAAGTTGGGCGATCGCCTGTGGGTCGCGCCGTCCTGCTCGCTGCTGCACAGCCCGGTGGACCTGGAACGGGAAGACCAGTTGGATGCCGAATTGAAAAGCTGGCTGGCCTTCGCCGTGCAGAAGTGTGCGGAAGTGGCGCTACTGGCCAAGGCCGTTGATCAGCCCGAAGCCCCTGGCGTACTCACCGCCCTGGCTGAGAGCCGCGCGGTGCAGGCAGCTCGCGCCGCATCGTCACGCATTCACAAACCTGCCGTTCAAGCTCGTGTGGCCGCCATCACGGCGCAGGACAGCCAGCGCCAGTCGCCGTTTGCCCAGCGCATCGAAAAGCAACGGGCCGGCCTTAACCTGCCGCTGTTCCCGACCACCACCATCGGCTCGTTCCCACAGACCGCGTCGATCCGCCTGGCGCGCCAATCGTACAAGGCCGGCAAGTTGAGCCACGCCGAATACGTCGATGCCATGCACAGTGAGATCAAGCACGCTGTCGAGGTGCAGGAAAACCTCGGCCTGGACGTGTTGGTGCACGGTGAAGCCGAGCGTAACGACATGGTCGAGTACTTCGCCGAACAACTGGATGGCTACGTGTTTACCCGGTTCGGTTGGGTGCAGAGTTACGGTTCGCGTTGCGTGAAACCCGCAGTGATTGTCGGCGACCTGAGCCGCCCGAACGCCATGACCGTGGAGTGGATTCGCTATGCCCAAGGTCTTACCGACAAGGTGATGAAGGGCATGCTGACGGGCCCGGTGACCATGTTGATGTGGTCGTTCCCACGGGAAGACGTGAGCCGAGAAGTGCAAGCCCGGCAACTGGCCCTGGCGATTCGTGACGAAGTGGTCGATCTGGAAGCCGCCGGCATCAAGATCGTGCAGATCGACGAAGCGGCTTTTCGTGAGGGCTTGCCGTTGCGCCAGGCGCAGTGGCAACCCTACCTCGACTGGGCGACTGAAGTGTTTCGTTTGTGTGCGAGTGGCGTGAGCGATGAAACCCAGATCCACACTCACATGTGCTACAGCGAGTTCAACGATGTGATCGAGTCCATCGCCGTCATGGATGCCGACGTGATCACCATCGAAACCTCCCGCTCGGACATGGAGCTGCTCGACGCGTTCGAAGCCTTCGCCTACCCGAATGAGATCGGCCCGGGGGTCTACGACATCCACTCGCCGCGGGTGCCGGATGCCTCGGAAATGGCCAACTTGCTGCGCAAGGCCGCCAAGCGGATTCCGGCAGAGCGCTTATGGGTGAACCCCGATTGCGGCTTGAAGACGCGGGGCTGGCCGGAGACCGAGGCGGCGCTCATTCATATGGTCACCGCCGCTCGCCAACTGCGTGCTGAACTGGCCTGATTCCTGAGCCCGGGCGCGGTTAAAAACTGTGGGAGCGGGCTTGCTCGCGAATGCGGTCTTCCAGTCACAGCAGCAGTGGCTGGCACACCGTATTCGCGAGCAAGCCCGCTCCCACAGGGGATCTGTGGCAGGCGCTGATTATGTGGGCGATGCGTAACCAGTGTGGGAGCTGGCTTGCCTGCGAAAGCGGTGGTTCAGTTGAATATTTAGTAGCTGACACACCGCCCCGCACAATTAGCCTGCATCAGGTCAGAGGTATTTGAGCCACGCCAGGTCCCGCCGCCGTGCTTTCAGGCCGGCGAACCAACGTACCGGCAAGTACAGGGCAATCGGCAACAGCAGCGCTGCCAACCACACCGCACCGATACCGTCGAAGCCAAAGTAATTGCCATGGTTGAGGCCAAACAGCGCAACGCAGGCCACATAGAGGATTTTCAGTACATAAAGGTGCAACAGATAAAAGAACATCGGCGCCGCGCCGAACACCGCCAGCACGCCGATCCAGCGCTTATGCCCCGCGCGTTCAAACGCCAGCAGCAACAGCAAGCCAATCCCCAGGGTCAACGCCAGAAACAACAGCGAAGGCGGATACTTGGTGATGTTGAAAAAGCTCATCAGCGTCAGCACGCTGCTGTCATACACCTGCCAAGGCTGCTCGCCATAGCCGTTGAGCGCGCGCAGCAACCCAAAGCCCACCAACGCGCCCACCCCCGCGACCCGTAAATAACGCTGGCGCACAGCCGGAAGCGTGGCATCGGCAAACCATGGCCCGAGGCCGTAACCCAGGGCAATCACACCGATCCATGGCAGCACCGGGTAGGTGGTGCGCAGGCGCAGGTTTTCAGAGACTTCAATCCAGTTGCGTTCATGCAAGATCGTCCACGGCACATGCAACATCGAGCCCGCTGCAACGTGCAACCCATCGAGCAGGTTGTGCCCGGCGATAATCACCAGCGCCAAGCCGATCAGCCAGGCACGCGGTAGCCAAACCAAAGCGGCGAGGGCGATCATGCTGATGCCGATGGCCCAGATGACTTGCATATAGATCACGCTGGGTGGCAGTTGGAAGGTCCACGCGAAGTTGACCAGGGTGAATTCCAGCACCACCAGGAACAGCCCGCGCTTGAACAAGAATGCCGACACGTCGCGACGACCCTGATATTTCTGGCCGTACAGCCAAGCCGACAATCCGGTGAGCAGCACAAACACCGGCGCGCACAAGTGGGCCAGGGTGCGGCTGAAAAACAACGCAGGCTCGGTGCTGTCTATGCTCATGGGGTCGCTGACCTGGCGGTGCAGCAAGAAGGTTTCACGCACGTGGTCCAGCAACATAAACAGGATCACCAGGCCGCGCAGGGCGTCGATGGACAGCAGGCGTTTGCGTAAAGTCATAGCGTCAGTCATAAGTTAAGGGTCACACGCAGGCAAAATATTGACGTTATTCTATAACATTAAGCGAGGCGCTGATGACAAGCATGACCCCACACTCGGCCGAAGCCGTAATCGCGTTCTGGAAACAGGCGGGGCCCAAGCGTTGGTTCGCCAAGTACGACGAGTTCGATGCGACCTTTCGCGACAGCTTCCACGCCACTCATATGCAGGCGGCGCGGCGTGAACTCGAAGACTGGTTGACCACGGCGGATGGCGCGCTGGCGTTACTGATCCTGCTGGACCAGTACCCGCGCAACGCCTTTCGCGGCACGGCGCATATGTTCGCCACCGACCCGCTGGCGCGGTTGTATGCGCGAAAGATGGTGGACGCAGGATTGGATCAACAGGTTGAACCTCAGTTGCGTGCGTTCTGCTATTTGCCTTTTGAACATTCGGAAGACCCCCAGGACCAGCAACGCTCCCTGGCCCTGAACCAGCAGTTGGATGCCAGCACCTACCACTGGGCCAAGGAGCATGCCGACATCATCGAGCGGTTCGGGCGGTTTCCCCATCGTAATGGGGTGTTGGGCAGGACGAGCACCGACGAAGAACGCGCCTTCCTCAAGGCCGGTGGCTTCGCCGGTTAGGCGTGCTCTGGCGCCAGGCTTCGCTGGGCGCCAACACGGCGAAACCGCCGCACACCCTTGAGGTCAATCGCCCATCGCAACGCTTCAGTGGCCGAAGGACGCGGGCCCTCGTTGATCGCCTGTTCATCCTTGCCCAGTGCGCTGAGGTAACCCTGCGTACCGCCGCGTTCGCTCCAATAGTGAGTGTGGCTCAACCAGGATTTGGCCAGCCAGCCTTTGCCATTGCCCACGGTCACCGGCAAGTCCAGCACGCCGCCGCCCATCACGGGCTTGACCGGGCCGCCGACGATGTCGCCGAACAGGCCGAAGGGGGCAGGGAAGTACAGGTTGGTCCAGCGCGTGACGGCAAAGGCTGCGGCGTGGTGCAGGTAGTGCGGGGTGAAGGGCTTTTGGCCGAGCATCAGCGGTTGGCGGGCGTTGTAGCCGTAGCCTTGGGTGTCTTCGGTGGGCGGGCAGGCCGGGGCTTCGCGGCGTTCCATACGCTGCTGGAAGTCACTGACGCTGCGGCCCAGCAACAGGCTGGCGTGGGCCATTGGGCTGCCGACCGTGACCAGGTCGGTGATGCGCCAGGGGTTGCCCAGGCCGCGCTGTTCGGCAAAAGCTTCGGTCTGTTGCTGACGAAAATTCAACAGGCTGCTCAGGCTGCCGTCCAGCAAGGCGCCGGCGGCGGGCAGGGCATCCTTGACCACCGGTTGCAGCGGTTCGCGGTTGGCATAACGGGCCGCCAGCTCACGGTTGCTGGGGGTCAGTTGGGTCAGTTGGTCGTGGTATTCATGCCAGAGGTAGCCGACGATGTCATAGGCAATCACGCTGCCCAGGCTGTGACCCACGACGATGATGCGCTCGTAGTCGCCCTGGTTGTGCAGGGCACGCAGCAGGTCTACACCGTCGGCACGGATCTGCTCGCGCACCCTCACGTTCTGCGGATTGGGGCTGAGGTAGCGTGCGGCGTCTCCCAGGTACGCCAGCGCCGAATAGCGCAGCCCCAGTCCCATGGCCACGAGCAGCAGGGGGATCAGCGCGAAGGGGTTGTCGCTGGGGGGCAATTGGCCCCAGGCCGTGGCCAATGTACCGCTGGCAACCAGCAGCAATAACACCAGCACCGTCCAGCGCGTGCTGCGCCAGATCGGCACGATGGCCTCGGGAATGTCGCGACGCGGGCGCTTGAAGATGTCCCACAGCCAGCCCAGCAGATGGCCGAACTTGGTGCCCTGCATCTTGTGGGCCCAGTAGTACTCATAGAAATCCGTCGAGGTACGGCCCGAGGCCTTCAGTACGCGCAGGTCGAAGTTGCGCGATAGCCGATCCGGCTTGCTCCAGTACAGAGGTTTGCCATCGGGGGTGTCCGTGGGGATCATCGCTTCGACAAAGCCGCGCAAGGTGTCCATTGGGCGCTGCTCGCCGATGCCGTGGATAACCACAACTGCTTGTTTCATGTGCTGTTCCTTCCTTGAAAATCAGCGGTAGCCATAATATTGCCACTAGCCGCGCTATTCCCGCCAGGAATGCCCCCATAAAAACCCTGCATTGTCTTTATCGGCCGGGATCTCGTAGCGTGACGCCTCACCCCAGGAGATTGCCCATGAGCCAAGGCCCGCTGCACCTCTACGTTGATTCGCTGTTTACCAGCCCCTATGCCATGTCGGTGTTTGTCGCCTTGCGCGAAAAAGGCCTGGCGTTCGAGACCCTCACCCTGGACCTCGATGCCGGGCAAACCCAGGCGGCAGATTACGCCCAACGCTCCCTGACCCAGCGAGTGCCGACCTTGGTAGACGGTGATTTTGCATTGTCTGAGTCTTCGGCCATCACCGAGTACCTGGACCAGGCCTACCCCGAAACCCGCGTGTACCCGGCGGATGTGCAGCAGCGGGCGAGGGCGCGACAGGTTCAAGCGTGGTTGCGCAGCGACTTGCTGCCGATTCGCCAGGAGCGCTCGACCCTGGTGGTGTTCTGCGGGCAGAAGAGGCCGCCGTTGTCAGCAGAGGCTCAAGCCGCCGCGACCAAGTTGATCAGCGCGGCGCAAGCCTTGCTGGCGGATAACCGCGAGTACCTGTGCGGCCAGTGGTCGATTGCCGATGTGGACCTGGCGGTGATGCTCAATCGCCTGATCCTCAACGGCGACGCCATGCCAGCGCAACTGGTGGCCTACGCGCAACGCCAGTGGCAGCGGCCGTCAGTGCGCGAGTGGGTCGAGCTGCGACGGCCCGCGCTCTAGCTCTGCCTGCTGGGCAACACGCCGGTCGAGGTCTTCCCAATCGGCCATGCCCAGCACACGCATGGTGTTCAAACCGCGCAAATAACCGCGCAATTGCTCGGCGCTGGCGCTGCTTTTCGCGGCGTCGGCGTGTGAGTTCAGCAACACGGTTTCGTACTCAACCAGGTAGTCGGCGACTCGCTCGCGAAACTCTGGCAGTACCGCCTCGCGGATACGATCGAAGATTTTCTGGTAGGGCTTCATGGCGGGGTCCTTATAGATTTTATGGGCGGCCTGACACTATCGGTTCAAATGATAGTCACCATCAAGGATCACAAGTTCTGTTTTTTCGCCAAACGCGCAGAATCTGCACATCGAGACGCAGCCCAAGGAAAATGCGCGATGAGGACGATTATCCAATTGGCTTTGATGGCCCTGATGCTGGGCACCGCGGTCATGACCACCCCGGCGATGGCCGATGAAGTGCGTACAGGCCATTTGCTGCCACTGGTGGGTAGCGTAGACTCCCTGCAGCGTGCCCAGTCGGTGGGGGTATTGTTCAGTGAAAACACCCGCGACAACCTCAGCTACCTCGAACGCTACCACGCCATGGCGCAGAACGGCGCCAAGGATGCCCTGGATGGGCGGATTCGCGAGGCGTTCGTCAACAGCTCCGACCCGGAACTGGCGATCGACTGGTTGATGCACTCGTTGCAGGGCACTTTTCTCTCGGTGACGGTCTATAGCAGCCTGGATGAGTTGGTGCAGGCGCACCCGGATGTGGTGGTGGTGCTCGATACCCATAACCAATTGCTCACCCAGCGTAATGACCGGGTCGAAGCACGCTTTGTCGCACGCTTCTACGACGCGAACCTGCAATTTATCGCCAAGGCCGAAGGCTCGGTGGATAAGCACGTGCCGTCAGTGTGGGTGCACGACAAGGCGGCGCCGGAGATTGCTGCACTGATCGAGCAACAACGCGATGTACAGCAAGATGCCCTGAAGCAGTTCGATGCGTCGCTCAAGGCCCTGGTTCGCGCAGGTTGATCCGCGATGGTTGTGAACCCTATTTGGTTATTTTCAGGAATGTTTATGCGCTCTTTCTTCGCCTCGGCCCTGGCTTGTGCTTCGTTGCTGCTGACCGGTTGTATCACGGCGCCCAACGCCCCATCGCTGACCCTGCAAACCAACAAGACCCCCGATGGCTATGTGCAATGCGTATTGCCCAAGCTGGAAAAGCACGGCATCACCTCGACCGTCACCCAGAACTCGCGCCACGCCAAGGTGCTGTTGACCAGCAAGATTGCCGCCGATGATGTGCTGGAGGCCTACAAGTCCCAGGACGGCACCAAAGTGTTCCTGTATGAGCGCAAGCCGTTGGCTTCGGCGATCAAGCCATCTAGGCTCGAGCAGGCCGCCCAGGATTGCAAATAAACCCGGGCACAACGCAAATCCACCCTGTAGGAGCGAGCAAGCTCGCTCCTACAGGGTATTGGCGCCCATTTGGATCAGGGTTTGGCTTCGTTGCTGAAGCTATCGACAGTCTTGATCAATCCCTGCGCCGCCAAAGCCACCAACTCACCGCCTTTCTCCACAGTAGCCAACGCCGGGTCCGAGCCCATGCGGCCGTCAGGGAAGCGCGCACGGAAGTCCAGGGCTTCACGGATCGGACCAGTGTTGGCGATTTGCGGTGAGTACTCGGCAGACTTGATCGCATCCGGATACGCCCACTGCGTCACGGCAATTTCCGATGGCGTGGCGTGGCTGCCATGCCCCACCGGGAATTGACGCTGGGCCAGGTCAGTGACGCCTTCCAGGTCCCACCAGTTCACCAGTTTCAGCGCAAACCCGGCCGGGCGGCGGGCGAAGCTGGCTTCGGCGTACAGCTCGGAGAACGCCGCTTCAATCGTGGCGATGTTGCCGCCGTGACCGTTCAGGAACAGGATCTTTTCGAAACCATGCCCGGCCAGCGAGCGCACCCAGTCGCCAATCGCGGCGATAAAGGTGGAAGGGCGCAGGGAGATGGTGCCGGGAAAGCCCAGGTGGTGTTGGGCCATGCCGATATTGAAGGTCGGGCCGACCAGGATGTCGGCGTGCTTCTGGGCGTGGTGGGCGATGATCTCCGGGCACATCCAGTCAGTGCCCAGCAGGCCGGTGGGGCCATGTTGCTCGTTGGAACCGATGGGAATCACCACCGTGCGGCTGCGTTCCAGGAACTGCCCGATTTCGATCCAGGTGGAGGTGTGTAGAAGCATGCGACGTTCTCTTTTATCAGTGGGGACAGGCTATCCGCCACGGATTGTACGACTACTCGCCACCTGTTGGGGTTTGCAATTGAGGTAGGTCGATGACTTCAGCCAGCGCTGGTCGGGGTACCACGAAAACATGAACTGCCCGTCCTTGAGCTTGTCCACCACTTGGCGGGCGACTTGCGGACGCACGGCCGGGCAACCCTGGCTGCGGCCGATACGGCCTTCGCGCTTGCTCCACAATGGGCTGACGTAGTCGGCAGCATGAATCACGATGGCGCGGTCGCGGGCCTGGTCATTGAAGCCGGGTTCCAGACCGTCCATGCGTAGCGAGTAGCCATGGGCGCCCAGGTAGCTTTCCTGGGTGCGGAACAAGCCCAGGCTCGACTGGTGGCTGCCCTCGAGATTGGAGAACTGGGTAGCGAAGTTTTCCCCGGACTTGGCACCGTGAGCCACCAGGTCGCGTAGAACCAAGGTCTTTTTGCGCAGGTCGAAGATCCATAGGCGACGGGCGGTCGAGGGCTGGGAGTAGTCAATAACCGCAAGGCGATCGGAACGCTCCTCGCCGTTATTGACCGCGCACTGCACGGCGCTCAGGGCGCTTTTCAGCACGGTGGGATTGAGTTCTGGAGCCGAGCGCGCCAGGCTGCTATACAGGGAAGGAGAGGTGCCATTGGCGGCGAGCGCAACATTGCTCAATAAAGCCAGGCACCCAGTGATCAAGCCCAGGCTGGTTAGCCTGAGCAGGCGTATAAAAGTCAGCATCTACAGTCGAGTCCCCGCTGTGGAGTGGAGCTAAGTCAATTGTTCAAAAAACACGCATGTTACTTGAGCATTTGCCTGCTCGTTGCACCATTGGTCGCTACAGCCGAAACGCTGCCGGTGGAGCCATTACCCGTCACCACCCCTGCACCGGTCGCGCTGGCGCCACTGCAACAGGCGTTGGCGCAGTTGACCAGTGTCTGCCCGCACCTTGCGCCGCGCATAGATGCCGCCGCGTTGGTGCGCCTGCAAGCCTTTTACCAGCAGCAGGGCGATGCGCCGCTATGGTCGGCTGATGAACGCCGGCAAGCCTTGCACAGCCAGTTGCTGATGCTTGCCGACGATGGCCTGGACCCCACCCACTATAGCTTGCCCGCGGCGGATGCCACGGCCAACGTGCTGTGCAGCGATATCGCCAACAGCCAGCAGTACCTGCAAGCCCTGCAGGATTTGCATTACGGGCGTCTACAGCAATCGCGCTTTGAGCCTCTATGGCATTCACAGCCGCCCAGTGGCGATCCTAATGCTGAGGTACTGGCGTTCGCCGCCACCGGCCTGCAAGACATGGCCCAAGCCTTCGATCATGCGCGGCCCAGCGCCGATTTGTACCGCAGCCTGCGCAATGCCTATGCCGGCGTGCGCCAGCAGCCGCTGCCCCATTGGGACCCGGTCGCCGAGGGCGCGTTGCTGCGCCCGGGCATGAACGACGCCCGGGTGCCGGAGTTGGCGCGGCGCCTGCACAGCGGTGGCTACCTGGCCCAGTTGCCCAGCGGCAACGGCAAGCAATACCAGGGCGAATTGGTCAAGGCGGTGAAAGCCTTCCAGCTCAGCCACTCGTTGCAGGCCGACGGCGTGGTCGGCGCCGGCACCGTGGCTGAACTCAATATCAGCCCGGCGATGCGTCGTGAACAACTGCGCATCAACCTGGAGCGCTTCCGCTGGCTGGCCCAGGACCTGGAGCCTGAAGGCGTCGTGGTCAATGTGGCCGCCGCGCAACTGAGCGTGTACCAGAGCGGCATCCCGGTGTGGCAAACCCGCCTGCAAGTAGGCCGGGCCGAACGCCAGACGCCGTTGCTCAAGTCGCGTATTACCCGGCTGACCCTCAACCCCACCTGGACCATCCCACCGACCATCATGCGCGAGGACAAACTGCCAGCCATCCGTCTCAACCCTGAATACCTGCGCCAGCAAAACCTGCAAGTGCTCGACGCCGAAGGTCACCCCTTGACGCCCGACCAGGTCGACTGGGCACGCCCCGGCAATATCCTGCTGCGCCAGCAGGCCGGTCCGCGTAACCCGCTGGGCAAGATTGTGATGCGCTTTCCCAATCCGTATTCGGTGTACCTGCATGACACCCCCAGCCAACCCTTGTTCACCAAGGGCCCACGGGCGTTCAGTTCGGGATGCGTGCGGGTCGAGCAACCGTTGTTATTGCGCGACCTGCTGGTAACGCCCGCCGAACGCACCCGCACCGATGAGCTGCTGGCGACCGGCGAAACCCATGAATTCAGGCTGGCCACGCCGGTGCCGGTGCTGTTGGGGTATTGGACGGTAGAAGTGGATCGTCAGGGCGAGTTGGTGTACGCGCCGGATATCTATGCGCGTGACCCGGTGTTGATCAAGGCCATGGGCAGCGTGCTCTAGGGCGCGCTTATTCCGGCATCAGTTGCTGGCGGCATTCCAGCACCAGGCGGGCGCCGCCCAACTCACTGGTGCCCACCTCCAGCTTGAACCCATGCAAGTTGATGATCGCCGCCACAATCGACAGGCCCAGCCCAAAGCCGCCTTGCTGATCACTCTCATCGACCCGATAGAAACGCTGGAACACCGACGCGCGCTCGGCAGCCGGAATGCCTGGCCCGGAGTCGAGCACTTCGATGCGCGTACTGCCCAGGTCGTTGACTGCTCGCAGGATCACCTTGCCCTTGGGTGGGGTGAACTTGATCGAGTTACTCAGCAGGTTGGCCAGGGCTTCGAATAGCAGCGCACGGTCACCGGTAATCCACGGCAGTGAATCAGGCGCTTGTAACACCAGCTCCAGTTCGCCTTCTTCGGCCAGGGGCAGATAGAAGTCATGCAGCTCGCGCAGCAACGGCAGCGGGTCCAGCACCAGGAAGCCCGAGCGGCGCTGGTGGTCTTCCAGTTCCGAGATGCGCAGCAGCCCGCGAAAACGCGCCATCAGCGTGTCGGTTTCGGCGATGGCGTCATCGAGCTTTACCGCGTGGGCCGAGTCTTCCTCGGCTTGTTGCTTGATGCGGTAAAGCTGGGCGCGCAAGCGGGTGAGCGGGGTGCGCAGGTCGTGGGCGATGTTGTCGCACACGCCCTTGACCTCGTTCATCAGTTTTTCGATGCGGTCGAGCATGGCATTGACGATGGCGGCAAGCATGTCCAGCTCGTCGCGCCGGTTGGACAGCGGCAACCGGTGCGTGAGGTCGCCGGCGACAATGGCCTCGGCGCTGGCCTGGATCCCGCGAATACGCCGCAGCGGGCGACGGCGCAGCAGGTGCCAGCCGGCAGCGCCGGGGATGATGGTCAAGGACAGCGCCCACAGTAGGGCGTGCCAGATAATCCGCGTTACCCCGAACAACGAGCCGTTGGCGCGCACCAACACCAGCCAGCGGCCGTCTTCGGTGTGGGTGGCCACGGCGTCGCAGCTGTCCTTGGGCAGCTTGGGATCATCGGATTGCACGCAATTGGTCAGGGCGTAGATCTTGCCATCCAGCGGCAAGTCGGGTGGCACGGCGCGGATCGGCCCGCTCAAGGGGCGAAATTGCTCATCGAACAGGCCATAGGCGTCCACGCCCTTCATGTCGAAGGTCATGCTGGTGGTCAGCGCTTCCACCAGCTCTTCGCCGTCGAAACGCTGGAAAAGATGCTGGCGCTGCAACAGGGAATGGCGCGACAAGTCGCTGAGGTAGCCTGAGACCTCGTAGTACAGCACCCCCATGAGGATGCAACTCCACGCCACGAACAACGAACTGTACAGCGCCAGCAAGCGGCTGCTGGAAGAGCGCCAGCCTTTAGAGGGGTTCAGCAATGACATAACCCGAGCCTCGTACCGTGCGGATCAGCGGCGTGAGGCCCGGTGGGTCGATTTTCTTGCGCAAACGGCCGATGTGCACGTCGATCAGGTTGGTGCCGGGGTCGAAGTGATAGCCCCAGACTTCCTCGAAAATCATCATCCGCGACAGGATCTGCCCGGTGTTGCGCATCAGGAATTCCAGTAGTTTGTATTCAGTGGGCAGCAGGGTCAGCGGTTGATCGGCGCGGCTGGCTTCGCGGCTGATCAGGTTCAGTTCCAGGTCGGCCACGCGCAGGGCGGTTTCGAATTCCTGGACCGTGCTTTTACGCCGCAGCAGCACTTCGACACGGGCGGCCATTTCATCCGAGGCGAACGGCTTGGTCAGGTAATCGTCGCCGCCGGCACGCAGGCCGCGCACGCGCTCGTCGACATCGGAGAGGGCGCTGATCATCAGGATCGGCGTAGACACCCCAATAGTGCGTAACGTGGTGACGATGGCCAGGCCATCCAGTTCGGGCAGCATGCGGTCAAGGGTGATCAGGTCGTAATCACCACTCACGGCACGGACCAGGCCCTCGCGGCCGTTGTCCACCCAATCTACGTCCAGTCCATGGCTACTCAGCTCGGCGACAATCTCGCGGGCCGTTACGGCGTCATCCTCGATGGTCAAAATGCGGGTCATAGGATTACCTGGTGAGCGTTCACACTAGAAGTGGCGACATTTTGCCAAGAAGTTGCTGAATGTTTCCTAAATAAAACTTCATCTTCTTCAAGCCGACATCGCACTGTGGGAGCTGGCTTGCCTGCGATGGCGGCTTACCTGCTGGCATATTCGTTGGCTGCCATGCCGCTATCGCAGGCAAGCCAGCTCCCACAGGGGAGTGCATTACGCCCGCCTAATATCGCCGTTTATTGCAACCTGCATGATCTGGCTAAGTTCAATTTAAATAAATCATTGAAATTAAAGGAATTTAATTTCAATCGCAGCTGGCACGCTGCCTGCACTGTCCGTTTTGAGACTTGTAACATCATTTTTCGTGCCTGGAGCAAAACAACAATGATCACATCCTCATCCACGCTGCAAGAGTCAAGCACGCTCTCCGGGGTTTCCTGGGGGGCGATTTTCGCCGGTGCTGCTGCGGCGGCCGCCTTGTCATTGATCCTGGTGTTGCTGGGCTTCGGCCTGGGCTTTTCGGCGGTGTCGCCTTGGGCTGACAGCGGTATCAGCGCCAAGGGCCTTGGCATTTCCACGATTGTCTGGCTGGCGTTCACCCAGATTGTCGCTTCTGGCCTGGGCGGCTATATCGCCGGTCGTTTGCGGGTGAAGTGGGCCAATATGCACGGCGACGAGGTGTACTTTCGCGACACCGCCCATGGCTTCCTGGCGTGGGCAGTGGCCACATTGATCACGGCGATGTTGGTGGTCGGTTCGGTCAGCAGTGTGGTCAGCGGCGGCGTGAAAGCTGGCGCCAGCGTGGCATCGGGTGCCGCCAGCGGCCTCACCCAAGCTGCGGGCAGCGCGGCAAAGGGTGCCGACAGTGGTGACTTCGGTTACTACGTCGACAGCCTGTTTCGCGATGATCGCCCAGCGGCGGTCAGCGATGATGCAGCCCACGCCGTGGTCGGTCGTATCCTGACGCGTACGTTGAGCAACGACGGCCAACTGGCAGCGGAAGATCGCGCCTACCTGGCCCAACTGATCAGCCAGCGCACCAACCTGAGCCAGGCCGATGCCGAAGCCCGTATCGACAAGGTGTATGGCGATGCGCGCAAAGCCGTCGAAGACGCCAAGCTCAAAGCCAAGCAAGCTGCTGAAACCGCAGCGAAAGTGGCGGCCTACACATCCCTGTGGACCTTCGTGGCCTTGCTCATCGGTGCGTTCTTCGCCAGCTTCGCCGCTACCTTTGGCGGTCGCCGCCGGGATGCCGTGGTGTACGTCGAAACCGAAAACTACGTTCGTTAATTCAAGGAGAACATGATGCGCTCATTACTGCTGTGGTTCCTCGGCGTGCCGATTCCGGTGATCATTCTGATCGCGATTTTCATGCACTAATTGTAGGAGCGAGCTTGCTCGCGAAGAACTGCCGGGCGCCGCGTTCATTCAAAATGGCCGCGGCGTTCTTGCGTTTTGCGCGAGCAAGCTCGCTCTTACAGGGCAGGGGTAGGGCAGGCCCCGTCAGTCGTCGAACCCAACCTGCTCATGAATCTCATCCACCTTCAATTCCAACCGATACGCCACCGCAATGAACAACGCCTGGCACAGGCACAGCGTGGCGCTCAGCGAGCGGAAAGCAAACGAGGAGCCTTCATTGACCAACAGCACCGCATTCGCGCGCTTGGCCAGGGGCGACAGGTTGCTGTCGGTGATGATCAGGGTCTTGGCCTGGTGATGCTGTGCGATGCGCAGGCAGTGCTGGGTCTCTTTGCCGTAGGGCGTGAAGCTGATGGCTATCACCAGGTCATTGGCGCGCACGCTGCGCATCTGCTCGCGATAACTGCCGCCTAGCCCCGAGATCAGGTGGATGCGCTTGTTTGTGTGCTGCAGGTTGTAGACCAGGTAGTCGGCCACCGCAAAGGAGCGGCGCACGCCGACCACGTAGATGTTGTCGGCATTGACCACCAGGTCCACGGCTTTCTCGAAGGCCGCATCGTCCAACTCCAGCCCCAAGCGTTCGATGCCCGAGAGGGTGGCGTTGACGCACTCGCGCGCCAGGTCGCCGCCGCTGGCCTTCTGGGACTTGTTGGCGATCATGCTGCGGATGCGCTGTTGGTAGTTCTGTACCGGCGTGGTCTTGTGGGTATACGCCTCACGAAACAGCGCCTGCATCTCACTGAACCCACTAAAGCCGAAACGCTGGGAGAACCGCACGATGGCCGAGGGGTGCACTTCGCATTCCCGGGCGATGTCGCTGATGCGGTCGACCATGATCCGGTCGCTCTGCTGGCTCATGTAGCTGGCGATGCGCTTGAGCTGGCGCGGCAGGCTCTCGTATTCGTCGGTGATCAGCTGCAACAGGCGTTCGGCATTGATCGGAGGGCTGGCGACAGTTTCTTCCAGGGTGGTCTCGGGATCGGTGCGGGACATGGGCAATCCTTCTGGCGTGTTCGTCTGATGCGCTGATAGGTGGCGCAAGTCTACAGGGTAGGCGCAAAAAAATACCCCGGCATCACGGCCCGCGTGGCCTGCTGAAACGATGCATGGGCGCTGGCGTGCCGCTATCCTGAGGTATTGGAAAAAATATTCCACTAAAAATAATTATGGAATAAATATTGATTGCTGCCACCGGACGTTCTAGTCTGCTCCCACCAAGAGCGTTTGCCGTCGCCACGGCGGCACAACGCAGGCTGATAAAAATAACAGGAGCCAGCATGGGCCAGACTCGTTTTGCCAGTGGGCGTCAATTGGATCTGATTTGCCTCGGGCGCCTGGGCGTCGATCTCTATGCGCAGCAAGTCGGTGCGCGGCTTGAGGATGTGTCCAGCTTCGCCAAGTATCTGGGCGGATCTTCCGCCAACATCGCTTTCGGCACCGCCAGGCTGGGGCTGAAGTCGGCGATGCTGAGCCGGGTCGGCGATGACCACATGGGCCGTTTCCTGGTGGAATCCCTGGCCCGCGAAGGCTGTGATGTCAGTGGCATCAAGGTCGACCCTGAGCGCCTCACCGCCCTGGTGCTGCTGGGCCTCAAGGACCGCGAAACCTTCCCCCTGGTGTTCTACCGCGAAAACTGCGCCGACATGGCCCTGCGCGCCGAAGACATCAGCGAAGCCTTTATCGCCTCCAGCAAAGCGTTGTTGATCACCGGTACGCATTTCTCCACCGACGGCGTGTACAAGGCCAGCCTCCAGGCCCTGGATTACGCGGCCAGGCACAACGTCAAGCGCGTGCTGGACATCGACTACCGCCCCGTGTTGTGGGGCCTGGCCGGCAAGGCCGATGGCGAAACCCGTTTCGTCGCCGACCAGAATGTCAGCCAGCATGTGCAGAAGATCCTGCCGCGTTTCGACCTGATCGTCGGCACCGAAGAGGAATTCCTGATTGCCGGCGGCAGTGAAGACCTGCTCACGGCCCTGCGCACCGTGCGTGAACTGACCCCGGCCACCCTGGTGGTCAAGCTCGGCCCCCAGGGCTGCACGGTGATCCACGGCGCAATCCCGGCGCGCCTGGAAGACGGGGCCATCTATCCTGGCGTGCGGGTTGAAGTGCTCAACGTGCTGGGCGCAGGCGATGCTTTTATGTCGGGCTTTCTCAGCGGCTGGATCAATGACGCCAGCGATGAGCGTTGCAGCCAGTTAGCCAATGCCTGTGGCGGCCTGGTGGTATCGCGCCACGCCTGTGCGCCAGCGATGCCGACCCCCGCCGAACTCGATTACCTGTTCAACAGCCCCGTGCCCATCACCCGGCCGGACCAGGACGTGACCCTGCAACGCCTGCACCGTGTCACGGTGCCGCGCAAAGTCTGGAAGCAACTGTTCGTCTTTGCCTTCGACCACCGCTGGCAATTGGTGGAGTTGGCGCAAAAAGGCGGCCAGGCCCCTGAGCGTATCAGCGACATCAAGCAGTTGTTTATCCAGGCCATCGAACGCGTGGAGCGCAAACTCAGCGAGCAGGGCGTCGAGGCGGATGTGGGCCTGCTAGCCGACCAACGCTTTGGCCAGGATGCACTCAACGCCGCCAGCGGTCGCGGCTGGTGGATCGCTCGCCCGGTGGAAGTGCAGAACTCGCGGCCCCTGGCGTTCGAGCACGGGCGTTCGATCGGCAGCAACCTGATTGCCTGGCCCCAGGAACACATCATCAAGTGCCTGGTGCAGTTTCACCCCGATGACGAGCCGATGCTGCGCCTGGAACAGGAAGCGCAACTCAAGGCGGTGTACGAGGCGTCGCTGGTCAGTGGTCACGAACTGCTGCTGGAAGTCATCCCACCCAAGGATCACCCGTCCACCTACCCGGACGTGCTCTACCGCAGCCTTAAACGCCTGTACAACCTTGGCATTTACCCGGCCTGGTGGAAGATCGAAACCCAATCGGCCGAAGACTGGAAAAAGCTCGACGAACTGATCCAGGAACGCGACCCCTACTGCCGTGGCGTGGTGTTGCTGGGCCTGAATGCTTCCCCCGAGTTTCTCGCCGATGGCTTCAAGCAAGCCAGCCAGAGCAGCACTTGCCGTGGGTTTGCCGTGGGCCGCACGATCTTCCACGAGCCGAGCCGGGCGTGGATGGCGGGGGAGATTGATGATGAAACGCTGATCCAGCACGTGCAGGCGACCTTCGAACAGCTCATCAATGCCTGGCTCAGCGCCCGACAGTAAATACGATCAAATGTGGGAGCTGGCTTGCCTGCGATAGCAATCTATCCGTTGCAAATGTACTGCCTGACACACTGCTATCGCAGGCAAGCCAGCTCCCACACAAAGCAGATCCCAGTGAATTCTGAAGATAAAAACAAAAGGTGCAGCCATGCCCGCAATCCGAATTGGCATCAACCCGATCTCCTGGAGCAACGACGACCTCCCGGCCCTCGGCGGTGAGACCCCGCTGAGCACGGCCCTGAGCGAAGGCAAGGACATCGGCTACGAAGGTTTTGAACTCAACGGCAAATTCCCCAAGGATGCCAAGGGCGTCGCTGACGTGCTGCGTCCTTATGACCTGGCGCTGGTGTCCGGTTGGTACTCCAGCCGTCTGGCCCACCGTTCGGTGGCTGAAGAAATCGAGGCGATTGCCGCCCATGTCGAACTACTCAAACACAACGGCGCCTCGGTACTGGTATACGGCGAAGTGGCTGACTCGATCCAGGGCTCGCGCATCCGCCTGATCGAGCGCCCGCGTTTTCACAGTGAACAGGCCTGGCAGGCTTACGCCGACAAGCTTACCGAGCTGGCGCGTTTCACCCTGTCCCAGGGCGTGCGCCTGGCCTATCACCACCATATGGGCGCGTACGTCGAATCCCCCGAGGACATCGACCAGTTGATGAAACGCACGGGCCCGGAAGTCGGCTTGCTGTTCGATTCGGGCCACTGCTACATGGGCGGCGGCGAACCCATCGAGGTGCTGCGCAAGCATATCGACCGCGTATGCCATGTGCATTTCAAGGATGTACGCAAACCCGTGGTGCAACTGGCGCGTAACCAGATGTGGAGCTTCCCGGACTGCATCGTCAACGGCACTTTTACCGTGCCTGGCGATGGTGATATCGACTTCGCACCGTTGCTGGATGTGTTGCTCGCGGCGAACTACAAGGGCTGGCTGGTGGTGGAAGCCGAGCAGGACCCGGCCGTGGCGCCCAGCTATATCTACGCCAAGAAGGGTTACGACACCCTGCGTGCGCTTCTCAACCAGAGGACTTGAGTGATGAGCTTGTTGGTCAAAAGCAGCAAACGCGGGCAAACCATGGTTGCCCTGGAGGCGGGTCGCCTGGAGTACGTAGGCTTTGCCGCGTACCGCCTGAGTCTGGGTGAAACCCTGCCGGTCAGTGCGGGCGATCAGGAACTGTGCCTGGTGCTGCTCAGCGGTCGGGTGAATATTGAAGGCGAAGTCTTCAATTGGCAGAACCTGGGGGATCGCCAGTCGGTGTTCGAAGACAAGTCACCGTTCGCCGCCTATTTGCCGCCGGGCACTGACGCCCGAGTCACGGCCCTGAGCGACGTGCAGATTGCCGTCTGCGCAGCGCCGGGTGCTACGGGTTTTGCCCCGCGCTTGATCCGCCCCGAGCAGTGCAAGCGCAGTGTGCGCGGCAAAGGCGCCAATACCCGTTACGTGTGCGACATCTTGCCTGACAGCGAGCCGGCCCATTCGCTGCTGGTGGTGGAAGTGCGCACGCCGTCCGGGCATTCCTCCAGCTACCCGCCGCACAAGCACGACACCGACGACCTGCCGCACCAGAGCTTTCTGGAAGAGACCTACTATCACCAGGTCAACCCGCCCCAGGGCTTCGTGTTCCAGCGTGTGTACACGGATGATCGCAGCATCGACCAGGCCATGGCCGTGGAAAACAGCGACCTGGTGGTGGTGCCCAAGGGGTATCACCCGGTCAGCGTGCCGTATGGCTACGAGTCTTATTACCTCAACGTCATGGCCGGCCCCAAGCGCGCCTGGCATTTCCATAACGACCCGCAGCACAGCTGGCTGCTGGACCTTTAAACGGTTTTGGACGGAGAACAACAACAATGAAGTCGCCGCTACGTTTTGCCCTTAACCGTATGGTCGCGCCTGATTTGCCCCTGGCGGATTTTATCCAGTTGGCCAAAGCCCTTCAGTGCGATGCCATCGAGATCCGCAACGACCTCAAGAACCGCGAGATCGAATACGGCATGTCCGCCAGCCGCGTGCGTGAGTTGTGCGCCGCGCAGGGCATCAAGGTGTTGTCGATCAACGCGCTGTACCCCTTTGATGTGTGGAACGACGAACGCCGTGCCCAGGCAATCGAACTGGCCACCTATGCCCGTGAGTGCGGGGCCCAGGGCCTGGTGATGTGCCCGTTCAATCAGCCTGGTGATACGCGCAACGACGCGCAGCGCGCCGCCGGTTTGCGCACGGCGTTGAGCGAGCTGGCGTTGATCCTGCGCGAGTACGGGATTCTAGGTTTCATCGAGCCTCTGGGCTTCACCGTATCCGCCCTGCGCCGCAAGCGCGTGGCAGTGGATGCCATCAAGGCCATCGGTGGCCTGGATGTGTTTCGTGTGGTGCACGACACCTTTCACCATCACCTGGCCGGCGAGCATGAGTTCTTCCCGGAGCTGACCGGGCTGGTGCATATCTCCGGGGTGGAAGACCGCGAGGCGCCGCTCGACTCGATCCGCGACGGCCACCGCGTGCTGGTGGGCGAGGACGATATCCTCGGGAATGCGGCGCAGATCGACACCTTGCTCAGCACTGGCTACAGCGGCTATTTGTCGTTTGAGCCGTTTGCCGAAAGCGTGCATGGGTTGGCGGATATCCGGCAGGCATTGGGCAGCAGCATGGCGTATTTGCAAAAGCCCTTGCCATAACGCGATCAAAAATATGGGAGCTGGCTTGCCTGCGATAGCGGTGTGTCAGGCAATACATGTGCAACTGATAGACCGCTATCGCAGGCAAGCCAGCTCCCACAGTGGATCGGTGTTGAACACTTCAATTGCAGTCACACAAGGTGCAAGTGATGACCACAACAAGATTGACCATGGCCCAGGCCCTGGTGAAGTTTCTGGATAATCAATACATCGAGGTCGATGGCGTACAGAGCAAGTTCGTCGCCGGGGTATTCACTATTTTCGGGCATGGCAATGTGTTGGGCCTCGGCCAGGCCCTGGAGCAGGACAGCGGCGACTTGGTGGTGCACCAGGGCCGCAACGAACAAGGCATGGCCCATGCCGCCATCGGGTTTGCC
Organism: Pseudomonas sp. KT_2_4; assembly: GCF_041410225.1. NCBI lineage: Bacteria > Pseudomonadati > Pseudomonadota > Gammaproteobacteria > Pseudomonadales > Pseudomonadaceae > Pseudomonas > Pseudomonas sp. KT_2_4. The sequence goes on along the minus strand of NZ_CP166962.1, from coordinate 1,190,299 downwards.
AAGCAGCACCTGCGCCGCAAGATCTATGCATGCACGGCCTCGGTCGGGCCGGGCGCGGCCAATATGCTCACCGCCGCAGCCACCGCCACCGCTAACCGCATCCCGTTGCTGTTGCTGCCCGGTGATGTCTATGCCAGCCGCCAGCCCGACCCGGTGTTGCAGCAGATCGAGCAATTCCACGACCTGAGCATCAGTACCAACGACGCCTTCCGCTCCGTAAGCAAATACTGGGACCGCATCAACCGCCCGGAGCAACTGATGACCGCGGCGATCCATGCCATGCGCGTGCTGACCGACCCGGCTGAAACCGGCGCGGTGACCCTGGCCTTGCCCCAGGATGTACAAGCCGAAGCCTGGGACTACCCCGACTATTTCCTGCAAAAACGCGTGCACCGCATCGACCGACGCCCGGCCACCAGCGCCATGATCGGTGACGCGCTGGCTGCGTTTCGCGGCAAGCGCAAGCCGCTGATCATTTGCGGCGGCGGGGTCAAGTACTCCGGCGCCAACCAGGCACTGCAAGCCTTTGCCGAGCGTTTCGATATTCCTTTCGCGGAAACTCAGGCGGGCAAGAGCGTCGTGGTTTCCAGCCATCCGTTGAACGTCGGCGGCATCGGCGAAACCGGCTGCCTGGCGGCTAACCTGCTGGCGCCTGAGGCCGACCTGATTATTGGCATCGGCACTCGTTATACCGACTTCACCACCTCGTCAAAATCGCTGTTCAAGCACCCCGAGGTGAAGTTTCTCAACCTCAATATCAGCCCCTGCGATGCGTTGAAACTGGACGGTGTGCAAGTGCTGGCCGATGCGAAAGTTGCGCTTGAAGCACTGGCCGATGCCCTGGGCGATTACCGTTCGGGCTGGGGCGGACAGGTCGCTGACGCGAAGGCGCAACTCGACGCCGAAGTGGACCGCGTGCATCAGGTGCACTACCAGGGCGATGAGTTTGTCCCCGAAGTCGACGACCACCTGGACCGTGCCGTCCTGCGGGAATTCATCGAGCTGACCGGTTCGTGCCTGACCCAAAGCGCGGTGCTCGGCGTGCTCAATGCACGCCTGGCCGATGACGCAATCATCGTGGCTGCCGCCGGCAGCCTGCCCGGCGATTTGCAGCGTGCCTGGCGCAGCAAGGGCGTCAACACCTACCACGTCGAATATGGCTATTCATGCATGGGCTACGAGATCAACGCTGCCCTGGGCGTGAAGCTGGCCGAGCCAAGCAAGGAGGTGTACGCCCTGGTTGGCGATGGCTCCTACATGATGCTGCACTCGGAGCTGGCCACCTCGATCCAGGAGCGCCGCAAGATCAACGTGGTGCTGTTGGACAACATGGCGTTCGGTTGCATCAACAACCTGCAGATCGGCAACGGCATGGACAGCTTCGGTACGGAGTTCCGCTTTCGTAACCCCGAGAGCGGCAAGCTCGACGGCGGCCTAGTGCCGGTGGATTTCGCCATGAGTGCGGCGGCCTATGGCTGCAAGACCTACAAGGTCAGCACGGTAGAGCAGCTGGACGCGGCCCTGGCCGATGCGCGCACGCAAACCGTCTCGACCCTGATCGATATCAAGGTGCTGCCCAAGACCATGATCCACGGCTACCTGTCGTGGTGGCGGGTGGGTGTGGCGCAAGTGTCCACCAGTGAACGCACGAATGCAGCGGCAAAAAAACTCAATGAACACCTGGCCAAGGCCCGGCAGTACTAACAACAAGAGGAGTGTTTGCATGTCTTTGAAGCTTGGAGTGATTGGTACGGGCGCCATTGGCCGGGACCATATTCGTCGTTGCAGCCAGGCCTTGCTCAACAGCCAGGTGGTGGCGGTCACTGATATCAACCTTGATCAGGCGGCCCAGGTGGTGGCGGACTTGAAACTGGATGCCGAGGTGTATCCGGATGGCCATATGCTGATCAGTTCGCCGGAGGTCGAAGCGATCCTCGTGACCTCGTGGGGCCCCAGCCACGAAGAGTTCGTACTGGCCGCCATCGCCGCCGGCAAACCGGTGTTCTGTGAGAAACCCCTGGCGGTGACGGCCGAGGGCTGCCGCAACATTGTCGAGGCCGAAGTGGCACACGGTAAGCGTCTGGTCCAGGTGGGCTTCATGCGCCCTTATGATCAAGGCTACCGCGCCCTCAAGGCGGTGATCGACAGCGGCCAGATTGGCGAGCCGTTAATGCTGCACTGCGCGCACCGTAACCCCACGGTGGGCGAGAACTACAACACCGGCATGGCGATCACCGACACCCTGATCCATGAGCTGGACGTGCTGCGTTGGCTGCTCAACGACGACTACGTGTCCGTGCAGGTGGTGTTCCCGCGCAAGACCAGCAAGGCGTTGGCGCACCTGCGCGACCCACAGATCGTGCTGCTGGAAACTGCCAAAGGCACGCGTATCGACGTGGAAGTGTTTGTGAACTGCCAATACGGCTACGACATCCAGTGTGAGGTGGTGGGGGAGAGCGGTATCGCCAAGTTGCCGGAGCCATCTCAGGTGCAACTGCGCAGCGACGCGAAGCTGTCCAACGCGATCCTGATGGATTGGAAGGATAGGTTTATCGGTGCCTATGACGTGGAGTTGCAGGCATTTATCGACAGCGTGCTGGCCGGGCAGGTCGGCGGGCCGTCGGCCTGGGATGGGTTTGCGGCGGCGGTGGCGGCAGATGCGTGTATTGAAGCCCAGGGCAGTGGGCAGATTGTGAAAGTCAGCCTGCCAGATCGCCCACACTTCTACGGCTAACTCACTGAAGAAATGTGGTTAACACTGTGGGAGCTGGCTTGCCTGCGATAGCGGTCTATCAGTGGCAGATTCAGTGCCTGACACACTGCTATCGCAGGCAAGCCAGCTCCCACAGTTGCTTGGGTTCCCAAATCAATTCTGGAGTTGAGCATGCGAATCGGACTAGTGGGCTACGGCCACGGTGGGCGCTTTTTTCATGCGCCGCTGATCGCCACCCTGCCTGGCGCCACCTTTGTCGGCGTGGTGACGCGTTCACCCGAACGTCGCCAGCAATTGAGTACTGATCTTCCAGGTGTCAAAGCCTTCGACTCCATCGGCCAGATCGTCGAAGCCGGCGTCGATGCCCTGGTGATTTCCACCACCCTCAAAGGTCGCCCGGCCTTGGTGCTGGAAGCCATCGAGCACGGGGTGGCGGTGGTCAGCGACAAGCCCTTTGCCGCCAACGCCGAACAAGCCCAGGCCCTGATTACCGCTGCCGAGCGTCAGGGCTCGTTGCTCAGTGTTTATCAGAATCGGCGCTGGGATTCGGATTACCTGACCCTGCGCAAACTGATCGACGCTGGCGCCTTGGGCACCATCACCCGCTTTGAATCCCGCGTGGAGCGCTACAGCCCGCAAGCTGTGGGCAATGCCAGCGGTGGAGGATGGCTGCGCGACCTGGGCAGCCATCTGGTGGACCAGGCGTTGCAACTGTTCGGACCGGTGGAGCGGGTGTTCGCCCAATTGCACTACACACCAGAACATCCCACCGTGGACCACGGCTTCTTTGTCTCCCTCACTCATGCCAACGGCGTGATATCGCACCTGTGGGGCAACGCGTTGCAGAACAGCCAGGCGCCGCGATTTCGCGTCAGTGGCAGCCTGGGTTGCTACACCATCGACGGCCTGGACGGCCAAGAAGAAGTGCTGCTGGCCGGCAAGTCGCCGAAAACCGAAGGTGACCACTGGGGCGCTGAGGAGCACCGACGCTGGGGCTGGTTCGAACAAGGGTCGGAGCGTGAGCGGGTGCCGTCGGAGAAGGGCTGCTGGCCCCAATTCTATCGGCAGTTGCAAGCGGCCGTGGTGGGGCAGGGGCCGCTGCCGGTCAACGCCTATGACGCCCTGGAAACCACCCGTATATTGGATGCCGCACGGTTGAGCGCTGAGCGCCAGCAGGTGGTCTCGACAAAAATAGAATAAAATTCTAAAACAAGTTGATATGGAAATTATTTTCTAATACAGTCTTTTCCAGGTTGCATAAAGTACGTCCCGGAACCTACGGGCGACTCAACAAAAACAAGATCAAAAACAACCAGGTACCGTCAGATGAAAATCTTCAACGCTGTACTGCGAGTTTTACGCCCCCTCCAAGCGCCACGCGGACTGCCCCGCGCCCGGCCGTTCTACTTCTCCTTCCTGAATGTGCTGTGCGTCGAAAACCAGGGCGCGCTGGTGTGCTGCATTCCTGGCGCGCCGGTGGTGCGACTGACAGCCGAGTCCTGATCAACGCAACGTCGAAAAAAACCAACAAGAAAGTGGAGACAGACCGTTCATGAAGACCCCGATCCGTTTTACCGCCCTGGCCCTGTCCATGCTGCTGGCCAGTGGCGTTGCCGGCGCCGCCGACCTCAAGGTGGGCGTGACGATGTCCGCGTTCGATGACACCTTCCTCACTTACCTGCGCGAGGACATGGACAAGCAAGCCAAGTCCTATCCAAAAGGCGATGGCGTGCAACTGCAGTTCGAAGATGCCCGCGCCGATGTGGTCAAGCAGTTGAGCCAGGTCGAGAACTTCATCAGCCAGAAGGTCGACGCGATTATCGTCAACCCGGTCGATACCGCGTCGACCAAGAACATCATCAGTGCCGCCACCAAGGCGGGTATCCCGCTGGTGTTCGTCAACCGCCGTCCTGACCAGAAAGACTTGCCCAAGGACGTGGTGGCCGTGACCTCCGATGACGTCGAGGCCGGCCGCCTGCAAATGCAGTACATCGCCGAAAAGCTCGGCGGCAAGGGCAAGATCGTGATTCTTTTGGGCGACCTGGCGAACAACTCCACCACCAATCGCACCAAGGGCGTGAAGGAAGTGCTGGCCAAGTACCCGGACATCAAGATCGAGCAGGAGCAAACCGGCATTTGGTTGCGTGACAGGGGCATGACCCTGGTCAACGACTGGCTGACCCAGGGCCGGGAGTTCAATGCGGTGCTGGCCAACAACGATGAGATGGCGATCGGTGCGTCCATGGCCCTGAGATCGGCCGGCAAGGAAAAAGGCAGCGTGTTGATTGCCGGTGTCGACGGCACGCCCGATGGCTTGAACGCGATCACCAAAGGCGACATGACCGTGTCGGCGTTTCAGGATGCCAAAGGCCAGGCGGTGGGTTCGGTAGAGGCGGCGCGCAAGATGGCCAAGAACGAGCCGGTCGAGCAGAACGTGGTGATCCCGTTCCAGTTGATCACCCCGGACAACGTCAAAGACTTCAAGTAGCCCTGACACCACAACAATAAGCCGGCAGGGCGGTTACGGCCGTCCTGCAGATGGAGTACCTCCCTATGCTTGCTCAAGCCGCCACGTCGCAGCCCGCCGCTCAACCGGCGCTGGCGCTGGACGAACCCTACCTGCTGGAAATCCTCAACATTAGCAAAGGCTTTCCCGGTGTCGTGGCCCTGGACGATGTGCAACTGCGGGTGCGCCCCGGCACGGTGCTGGCGTTGATGGGCGAGAACGGCGCGGGTAAGTCGACGCTGATGAAGATCATTGCCGGCATCTACCAGCCCGACGCCGGCGAGATTCGCCTGCGTGGCAAGCCGATCACCTTTGAAACGCCGCTGGCCGCGCAAAAGGCCGGGATCGCGATGATCCACCAGGAACTCAACCTGATGCCCCATATGAGCATCGCCGAGAACATCTGGATCGGCCGCGAACAGCTCAACAGCCTGCACATGGTCAACCACCGCGAAATGCACCGTTGCACCGCCGAGTTGCTGGCGCGCCTGCGCATCAACCTCGACCCGGAAGAACAGGTCGGCAACCTGAGCATTGCCGAACGGCAGATGGTCGAGATTGCCAAGGCAGTGTCCTACGACTCCGACATCCTGATCATGGATGAACCCACCTCGGCCATTACCGACAAGGAAGTGGCCCACCTGTTTTCGATCATTGCCGACCTCAAGTCCCAGGGCAAAGGCATCGTCTACATCACCCACAAGATGAACGAAGTGTTCGCCATCGCCGATGAAGTGGCGGTGTTCCGCGACGGCCAATACATCGGCTTGCAACGGGCCGACAGCATGAACAGCGACAGCCTCATCTCGATGATGGTCGGGCGTGAATTGAGCCAGCTGTTCCCGGTGCGCGAAACGCCTATTGGCGAGCTGTTACTGTCGGTGCGCGACCTGAGCCTGGACGGCGTATTCAAGGACGTATCGTTCGACCTGCACGCCGGGGAGATCCTCGGGATCGCCGGGCTGATGGGCTCCGGGCGCACCAATGTGGCGGAAACCATTTTTGGTATCACTCCAAGTTCCAGCGGGCAAATCACCCTGGACGGCAAGGCGGTGCGCATTACCGACCCGCATATGGCCATTGAGAAAGGCTTTGCGCTGTTGACCGAGGACCGCAAGCTCAGCGGCCTGTTCCCGTGCCTGTCGGTGCTGGAGAACATGGAGATGGCGGTGTTGCCGCACTATTCGGGTAACGGTTTTATCCAGCAGAAGGCCTTGCGTGCCCTGTGTGAAGACATGTGCAAGAAGCTGCGGGTGAAAACCCCGTCCCTGGAGCAATGCATCGACACCTTGTCCGGTGGCAACCAGCAAAAGGCCTTGCTGGCGCGCTGGCTGATGACCAACCCACGCTTGCTGATCCTCGATGAGCCGACGCGTGGTATCGATGTGGGCGCCAAGGCTGAGATCTATCGCTTGATCGCCTTCCTCGCCAGCGAGGGCATGGCGGTGATCATGATTTCTTCCGAACTGCCCGAAGTGCTCGGCATGAGCGACCGGGTGATGGTAATGCACGAAGGTGAACTGATGGGCACCCTGGATCGCGCCGAGGCGACCCAGGAAAAAGTCATGCAGTTGGCTTCCGGGATGACCGCAGTCCACTGATCTACAGAATAAGAAGGTGATGGGTTATGAACGCAATAACAGACAACAAGCCGGCAACCGCACCGGTCAAGAACCGTCGACGCATGCCCACCGAGCTGAGTATCTTCCTGGTGCTGATCGGTATCGGCCTGGTGTTTGAACTGTTTGGCTGGATCGTGCGCGACCAGAGCTTTCTAATGAACTCCCAGCGTCTGGTGCTGATGATCCTGCAGGTGTCGATCATCGGCCTGCTGGCCATCGGTGTGACCCAGGTGATCATCACCACGGGCATCGATTTGTCGTCCGGCTCGGTGCTGGCCTTGTCAGCGATGATCGCCGCCAGCCTGGCGCAGACCTCCGACTTTTCCCGGGCGGTGTTTCCGTCCCTCACCGATTTGCCGGTGTGGATCCCGGTGGCGATGGGCTTGGGCGTGGGGCTTTTAGCGGGCGCGATCAACGGCAGCATTATTGCGGTCACCGGCATTCCGCCGTTTATCGCAACCCTGGGCATGATGGTCTCGGCCCGTGGCCTGGCGCGCTATTACACCGAAGGTCAGCCGGTGAGCATGCTCTCGGACTCCTACACGGCGATCGGCCATGGCGCGATGCCGGTGATTATCTTCCTGGTGGTGGCGGTGATCTTCCACATTGCCCTGCGTTACACCAAGTATGGCAAGTACACCTATGCCATCGGCGGCAACATGCAAGCGGCGCGCACTTCGGGGATCAACGTCAAGCGTCACTTGATCATCGTCTATAGCATCGCCGGTCTCCTGGCGGGCCTGGCCGGTGTGGTTGCCTCGGCACGTGCAGCGACGGGGCAAGCCGGCATGGGCATGTCCTACGAGCTGGACGCGATTGCCGCCGCAGTGATCGGCGGTACCAGCCTGGCCGGTGGAGTAGGGCGCATCACCGGCACGGTGATCGGCGCGTTGATCCTCGGGGTGATGGCCAGCGGGTTTACCTTTGTCGGGGTGGATGCGTATATCCAGGACATCATCAAGGGCCTGATCATTGTGGTGGCGGTGGTGATCGACCAATACCGCAACAAGCGCAAGCTCAAGCGCTGAGTTCCTGCCCTGTAGGAGCGAGCTTGTTCGCAAAAGCTGCAAAGATAACGCGGGCTTTCTGACTGAACGCGGTGTCCTTGAGTTCTTTGCGAGCAAGCTCGCTCCTACAGGGGATGAGGCACTTTCAACCGTTTGTCTTCTATATAGCTCCACAACACTGAATTTCTTGCTATAAACGCACTCCGATGACCATTCGCCAAGCCCGTCCTGGTGCCTTTGGGGGTTAATCGGGAAAAAATGCCTGTCTTTTCAGTTGCTGCGCCCTCAAGTCGGCCTTAGACTGCCGCCCCTCGTAAATTGAGTGCCGGGTGGCGCTTGAAATGGACGGCGCCCTTCCGAGACCTGCACAGGCCTTGCGGAACGCTCCCTTATTCGCCTTAATGCACGTATTTTTTATAGAGAAATCAATGACAAAGGAAAAGTTGCTGGCCATGCCGGCGGATGACTACATGAATGCCGAACAGCACGCTTTTTTCGAGAAGTTGCTGCAAGACATGAAGGTGGAACACCACGAGCGCATTGAGCAGAACCGTATCGCCATTGAAAGCCTGGACACCCCGGCCGACCCGGCTGACGCGGCTTCTGTCGAAGAAGAGCGCACCTGGCTGGTGAACGCCATTGACCGCGACCAGCGCATGCTGCCGCAACTTGAGCGTGCCCTGGAACGCATCAAGGAAGATTCCTTTGGCTGGTGTGACGACAGCGGCGAGCCTATCGGCCTCAAGCGCCTGCTGATCAGCCCCACCACCAAGTACTGCATCGAAGCGCAAGAGCGCCACGAGCAGATCGACAAGCACCAGCGTCAAGCTTGATCTGATGAATGGGGCGGCACTCGAGCTGGCCGTCCCCGTCTCTACATTGTTGCTGTTTATGCAATGAAGCTATTCCGCAGATAGCTTTTTCCAACTGGAATAAAACCGTAGCATGGCCAACATTGTTAGCCAGCTAACTAATGCTGCGGAGAAGCTCCATGCAAAACAAAGTCGATGTGGCCGTGATGATCGGCAGTGGCGTGCCTGAAACCCTTCGTGCCCTGGGCCAGCGCGCCTGCTGGGTGGTGTTGCTCAACGGTGAGCAACGCGGCACCGCGTTCGCCAGCCGGGACGAGGCGCAGGAATGCCAGGCTGCCTGGCAAGCGCTGTTACGCAGTGAAGAGTCAGACAGCCTGCACTGAATCAACCGTGGGGGACGTTCATGCAGCAGCGCATTGAGGTCATCCACTGCGGGCGCCCACTCTGCGTCGACGTGCAATTGTTCCCTGAGGAAGTTCGCCTGCTGTTCGCTCCAGAATGGCGCGTCGATGAGTTTTACCTCATCGGGCAGGCGATGTTCGGCGGTGAAACGTTCGATGGCTTCCTGGCTGGAATCCAGGCCCAGTTGTTCGAACAGGGTTTCAAGGGTTGGGGTCGTGGTGTCCATAACGTTCTCCATGCGGGTTTATCGTCATGCATGTGAGGGCTCGGGGGACGCCAGAGTTCTATCGGATTGTCAGGAATTGAGCGCGCCGCAATCCACGGCGGCTTTCAGTGCCTTGGCCGCCTCTTTGCCAGCGACGGCTGCTGCGTCGGCGGTTTTGAACCAGCGGTCTTTTTCCACTTGGTGCGCGGTGACCTTGTTCAGCGGTGGTTTGGCTCGCATGATGATGACCGCTTGAAACTCACCGTCTACTTCTCTCGCATCGCCGTGGATAATAAATTCGCCAATATCAAATTCCGTCACGTATGGCTTTCCCTTCAAGGTAACTGCGTTGATGAAACCTGACCCGCGGGGGGCAAACTTCCATGGACAGGCCAGTATGGCAGTTGTTGAGGGGCAGTGGCGCGGTAAAGTCATCCAGGCGACGAAACGATTCCGCCGCCTGAGGCGTATAGCTTGGCTTCAAGGGACTTGGCCAGTTCGCAGGCTTTGATGTGATCGCTGCGAAACCCCTTGATCTTGCCGCTGGGCACTTCAAGAATATGAAAAAAGTTCTTTCCTGCGGGTACAACTTGGTAAAGCACTGAATTGGAGTACCCATTCAGGTTCAGCAGGCAGTAGTATTGCTGTTCGTCGGGACATGGTGAACGAGTGTGGAAAGACGTAGCGTCGTGTTGACGTCGTTGCATGCTCAGCTCCTGTCGATCGATCCGGTTAGCTTGTCTGCGATGTTTCGGGTGGTTTTCACCCTGGTTGCTGTTCTAGTATTGTCGTCGGTAGTTCGTGACTGGTTCCATGCCCAGATGTTTTTTTGTGTTGGGATGTCGGAAAACTGCATTTTTAATTGGGTTATCCTCTGAAGTCGGCAGACCCGTATTCTCGGGTCGTTGAACCTGTGATTTGCTGTACCACCGGATAACCTTGTATGAGGTCATCCGCAGATGTCTGTACTAGCCTTACGAGTTCTCTTCAGTTTTTTAATGACGCTGTGATCGTGTCGTAACGGCCATTTTTTTGTGCTGCTCGCTTTGTCGACAGTGCTTTTTTTGATGTGGGGGCGTTTCCTTGGCAGTCAGTAATCTGGATATGCACGCGTTATTCGTGCTGGGTGATTTGCGCGCTAAGTTGGTCAAGCAGTTTCAATCCCGGTTTGTCTACGTCACTGAACAGACGCCGGAAGGTATTTATATCGCCGAAATCGATACCGAAGCGGCGCTGGTCGTGGATGACAAGCCACGTCTGGAACTCAAAGTGGGTGACCATTTTCGCGCGGCGGTGTTGCCCAGCCGTGAAGGTGGAAAGTTCGAATTGAGGTTTCGCGATATCAAGTTGACTGTGTACGGCATCGGCGACTATGCCTTTGTGTCGTCGAACGAAGGCCAGGGTATTGTGTTCAAGGAAGGCCACAGCGTGATGCTGGTATTCGCCGCCCACGAGCAATTGCAGGAAGGGTTGACCAAAACCCTGAAAGCCGTGACGGGCAAAGCCGCCAAATGGCGCAAGGGTGAGCTGGTGACCTTCAAGGCCAGCGAGTAGGCGCTGAACACGTTGTGCCTCTTTGTCTTTTGGAACCTCTACTACAGTTGAGTTGACTTAACTATTCAGAGGCTTCGCGCATTTGCAGCAAAGCCGTTCGCCATGACTGCGAAAACGCGAGGTGCAAAGGCATGAAAGGATTGAAGTCACTGCTGGCGATGGGCCTGACGACCCTGAGTCTGTCATTGCCGGTATCGGCCGCCCAGGCGCCGGTGCATTTTGCCGACCTGAACTGGGAAAGCGGCAGCCTGATCACAGAAGTACTGCGTTTTATCGTCGAGAAGGGCTATGACCTGCCCACCGACACGTTGCCTGGAACCACCATCACCCTGGAAACCGCCCTGGCCAAGAATGATATCCAGGTGATCGGCGAGGAGTGGGCAGGCCGCAGCCCTGTGTGGGTCAAGGCGCAAGCCGAAGGCAAGGTGGCGGGCCTGGGCGATATCGTCAAAGGCGCTACCGAAGGCTGGTGGGTGCCGGAATACGTGGTCAAGGGTGACCCCTCTAAAGGACTCAAGCCCCTGGCACCAGATTTGAAAAGCGTACAGGACCTGGCGCGCTACAAGGACGTGTTCAAAGACCCGGAGTCCCCAGGCAAGGGGCGCTTTCTCAACAGCCCCATCGGCTGGACCTCCGAGGTGGTCAACAAACAGAAGCTCAAGGCTTATGGGCTGGACGACAGCTACGTGAACTTCCGCAGCGGTTCGGGGGCGGCGCTGGATGCGGAGATTGCCTCGTCGATTCGCCGGGGCAAGCCCGTGCTGTTCTATTACTGGTCGCCGACCCCGTTGATGGGACGCTATAAATTGATCCAGCTGGAAGAACCGCCATTTGATGCAGATGCGTGGAAGACCCTGACTGACGCAGACAACCCGAACCCGAAGCCGACACGCTCATTGGCTTCCAAGCTGAGCATTGGCGTGTCGACGCCGTTCCAGCAGGAACATCCACAGATTGCCCAGTTCTTCGAGAAGGTCGAGTTTCCCATCGAGCCGCTTAACAAAGCCTTGGCGACGATGAGCGAGCACCACACGCCGCCTCGGGAGGTCGCCCAGGCGTTTCTCAAGGAACATCCGCAAGTGTGGAAGGCCTGGTTGACGGACGATGTGGCGCAGAAGGTCGAGGCGAGCCTCAAGTAACCGGAGGTCTTTGTATCGAGCGAAGATCAAGATGTGGGAGCTGGCTTGCCTGCGATGACTGAGTGTCAGACAACATATTTTTATGCTGACCCACCGCTATCGCAGGCAAGCCAGCTCCCACATTCAATTGCATTTCAAGTCAGCGGTCGTTGCAGCGTTAGAACTTGGTGTGTACGGCCAGCTCAAAGGTCCTCGGTGACCCCAGATAATACGCCGGCGACACATGGGCAAACTCCGCGTACACCTCGTTAGTCAGGTTACGCACGCGCCCGGTTACCGAGGTGTTCGCATCCAGCTTATAGCGCAGGAAGGTGCCGAACAGCGTATAGGCCGGTACGGTCTGGGTATTGGCATTGTCCGCGTACACCTGGGCGACATACCGCGCATCCACCCCACCTTGCCAATCCTCGGCAAAATCGTAGGTCAGCCATAGGTTACCCACGCGCTTGGGCACGTTGGTCGGCGTATTGCCCTTACGCGACACCACCGAGCCGCTGGCGATTTTCTCGTTGAACTCATCGTACTGCGCGTCTACCCAGGCGAAGTTGCCTTCGGCCAATAGCTTCGGCGTGATGCGCAACGAGCTGGCCAGTTCGATGCCCTTGGACGACTGCGCGCCCACCGGGATGCTGTTGGTCGGGTCCAGCGGGTCGGTGACGGCAAAGTCCTTGCGTTCGATCTTGTAGGCGGCGACCGTGGCGGAGCCCCGACCTTCCAGGTAATCGAACTTGCTGCCGATTTCCCATTGCTTGCCCGTGGACACGTCGAACACTTGGGTGGTGGTATTGGGCTGTTCGACGGCGGTGCTGTATTGCACATAGACGTTGGCGGACGGGATGAACTGATAGGTCAGGCCCACCCGGCCCGTTAGCGGCTCCCAACTGCGCTTGAAGTGCCGTGGGTTGGTGGCGGTGATGGTGCGGTGGTTGGTCACGTCCAGGTCGATGGCGTCATAGCGCAGGCCGGTCAGCAGCGAGAGCTTATCCGTCAGTCCCAGACGGTTTTCCACGAACAGTGCCTTGGTGGTTACTTGGTTGGTCTTGTCCTTGACGAAACCTGGCTGGGTACCGGGAATATCATAGAAGTGCCCTGGGTCGTAGTGGTTAGGGTCCACGGTACTTTTGCCCGGCACGTTCAAGGGGCTGTTGGTGGTGCTGTTGACCTTGTACTCAAAACCACCGGACCAGGTGGTAGCAAGGCCGAACACCCTCGTGTCATGGCGCAGTTCGAACTGGTTGCCGTTCTGCTCGCCCTGATGCCGCACCTGATAGGCCGTCGAGCGGTTCACCGCGCTGTTGTCGGCGTTGTACTGATAGGTCTCCAGGTTGCGGTAGTCGCGCTGGCTGTCGAGGTGGTAGAGGGTATTTTTCAGTGTGGTGCTGTCGTTGATCCGGTAGTCGATGATCGAGCGTGCCCAGATCGTACGTTGCTCATAACGGCCGTCGGCAACGTTGTAGTTATTGAAGCGGTTGTGCTTGTCGATCTTCAGCTCACCGGCCTTGGGGTTGAGTACCGGCGTGCCCCAATACGGGCTGTCTTCATGTTCGTCCTGATATTCCAGGGCCAGGGTGTGGGACAGATTCGGGGTGAGGTCGCTGAGCAGGGAAAACGCCACGCTCCAGGCATCGCGCTGGTCGCGGTCGATGTAGCTGTGGTTGGTGTTGCGGCTCACATCCAGGCGGGCGTAATGCTGCACCTCGGCACCGGGTTCGGTCAGCGCATGGTTGAGGCCGAACGCCAGACCGGCGGTGTCGTAGCTGCCATAGCTCAGTTGGCCTTCGATGGCCTGTTCCTCGCGGTTTGCCAGCTTGGTCACGTAGTTCAGCGAGCCACCCACTGAGCCTGCGCCGTTGATCAAGGAGGAGGGGCCGCCTACCAGTTCGACGCGGTCATAGATCCACGCATCCACCGGCCGCGCCAGGCCCGTGGCGACATTGATGCCGTTGAACATCTGGGTGATCTGGCTACTGGTAAACCCTCGGTACGAGACAAAACCGCCAAAACCGGGCGGGGCGCTGGCGTTGACACCGGGCAGGGTATTGGCCGCATCGCGGAAGGTCTTGGCGCCGTGGCGCTCGATATCGTTGCGGTTGGCGATGGCCACTGACGCCGGGGTTTCCCGCACGCTCAGGCCCAGGCGCGAGGCCATGCCGCTGGATTGGTCCAGGGCCAGCCCAGGCTCGGCACTTTGCTCGCCGTCAATGGTGGTCGGGGCCAACTCAAGGGCCGAGGCGCAAACAGGCAGGCAGCCGAACAGGCCCGCCAGCAGGGGTAAATGTTTCATGGTTGGAATCCTGAAAACTTGGCTCGAAAACAACGCACTGCTACCCGTACTCCTGACGGAAACGGGGCGATGCAGATCAGTAAGCGCAGGGATCAGGCAAGGGCAGGTGGCGCGCGCGGATTAGCCGCAGGCCAGGTGAAGCGGGCAGGGATGTCAGCGGCAAGCACCACCGCAGCAGGCGGTGCATGGGGTTGCGGCAGGACCGCCACATTCAGGTGGGAGTTGAGCGCCGGGCCCATGCCGCCGGTAGAACACAGCGGGCAACCAAACGCCTTCGACAGCGTTGGCAGGTTCTCGTCCGTCGAGTTGCTGGGCAGCGGCGCCTGGGTACGTGGGTCGACCGTACAGAACTGGCCGCTGATGCCGTTGAGCTGCATCCCCACCCTTTGCCCATGACCAATACTGCAGGCGAACACATTGAACAGGACGCAGCAGTAGAGCATCCAGGCAATGAGTGAACGGTCGGCACGGGCAAGTTTCATGGGGCGGCACTTTATCATCAGCGACCGACGAAATGCCTGCAAAAAAACTCAGGGCGGCTATCCTCATTCGCACATTTTTGTGGAGCGCCGACCATGAGCTTTGTGATTGCGCGGTGGATCGTCGGGGTATTTACCTTCATCAGCATGGTGCATCTGTATTGGGCTGCGGGTGGCAAGCTCGGCAGCCTGGCCGCGATCCCGCAACTGCCCGGAGAGTTTGCCAGCGGGCCCAGGCCGGCGTTCAAACCGTCGGCGCTGGGCACTTTTCTGGTGGCGATGGGGCTGGTGGCGATTGCCTTGCTTGTGTGCCTGCGCGCCGGGCTGTATTTCTCGCCGGTGTCCCATGGGGCGTTGCAGTGGGGCATCAGCGCGATTGCCGTGCTGATGTTTGCCCGAGCGATAGGGGATTCGGAGCTGGTGGGGTTCTTCAAGAAGGTCGGCGGGTCGCGGTTCGCTCGTCTGGACACCTACTTCTATTCGCCGTTGTGCCTGGTGTTGGGCGCCGGCTTGCTGGTAGTCGCCTGGACCTGAGCCTGAGCCCACAGATACCAGGCTGACACCGCGCAATCCAAAGGTGGGAGCTGGCTTGCCTGCGATGCAGGCACCTCGGTCTATCAACCAAACCGGGTCGATCCCTTCGCAGGCAAGCCAGCTCCCACCTTCAGCCGCGTTCGACAGGTAACCCCGAGCGCCACCAAGCCACGCTGGCCGCCATTTGATTCACCTCCAAGTATTTCCCAGACAAAACACACCCCCGGTTTTATAGCGCTTGACCTTCCCAGTATGGCAAGCCGGATAAAAACCCACGTGTCGGTTTGTCTTGAAAATTCCAAGGAGGGTGAACGATGTACACCAAACCAGTCAGCCTGATCACCGGGGTGTTGGCCGTAGCGTTGACGCTGGGCGGATGCTCAGACAATTCACCGCCAGCCGCGGCCGCCAAGCCCCCTGGCGTGCCGGTAGCCCAGGTGGTGGCGCGTGCGGTGACGCCGTTTGTGGAGTACACCGGTTCGTTGACCGCGATCGACCAGGTTCAATTGCGCCCGCGAGTCAGTGGCTATCTGCAAAGTGTCAGCGTGCCTGAAGGGCAGTTCGTGGCCAAGGGCAGTCCATTGTTTGTGATCGATCCGCGTATGTTCCAGGCGGCAGTGAACGCAGCCAAGGCACGTCTGCGCGAGGCCGAGGCCAATGCGTTGCTCGCCCAGGCCGAGCATGGCCGTGCCGAGCAGTTATATGCCAAGAAGGTGGTGGCACGTGATCGTCTCGACACCGCCGTTGCTTCGTTGAACGCCGGCAGAGCGCAGGTGGAGGCCGCCAGGGCTGCGCTGGATACGGCCCAACTGGACCTGAGTTACACCCGCGTCACCGCACCTATCAGCGGGCGTATCGACCGCGCCCTGGTGACGGAAGGCAACTATGTCACCCGTGGGGAAACAGCGCTGACCACGATTGTTTCCATCGACCCCTTGCATGTGTATTTCGATGTGGATGAACGCACCTACCTGCATTCGTTAGCAGCGACGCGGCAACACGCCGGGGCCAAGGGCGAACAAGCCGCCAAGGTCATGGTGGCGATGCTCAACGACACCACCTATGCACGGGCCGGTCGCGTGGATTTTCTGGCCAACTCGGCTGACCGCAAGACCGGCACGGTGCGCGTGCGTGCGGTGGTGGAAAACCCGGATGGGCGCTTGACGCCGGGGCTGTTCGCCAAGGTCAAGCTGGACACCGGCGCGGCGCAACCCCGGGTGTTGATTGCCGACCATTCCATCGGCACCGACCAGGGCCGTCGCTATGTGCTGGTAGTCGGTGAAGGTGATAAAACCGAATACCGCCCGGTGGAACTGGGCCCAGTGGTCGACGGCCTGCGGGTCATCGAACAGGGGCTGCAACCGGGCGAGCGCATTGTCGTCAAAGGGCTGGTGCGCCCCGGCATGCAGGTGACACCGCTGGCTGCCAGCATCGAGGGCAAGCCGCTTGAGGCTCCGCTGGCGGTGGGGGGCGTGCAATGAGCTTCCCACGCTTTTTCATTGACCGACCGATCTTCGCCATTGTCCTCTCGGTGTTGATGATGATCGGCGGCATCGTGGCCTTCTTCCATTTGCCGTTGAGCGAATACCCGGCCGTCACGCCGCCCACGGTGCAAGTGACCGCGTCGTATCCGGGGGCCAACCCGCAGGTGATTGCCGAGACGGTGGCAGCGCCGCTGGAACAGGTGATCACCGGGGTCGAGGGCATGCTTTACATGACCTCGCAGTCGGCCACCGATGGCCGCATGATCCTGACCGCGACCTTCGCCCAGGGCACCAACGCGGACATGGCGCAGATCCAGGTGCAGAACCGTGTTTCGCGAGCTTTGCCGCGCTTGCCCGAAGAGGTGCAGCGCCTGGGCGTGGTCACGCAGAAGACCTCGCCGGACATCCTCATGGTGGTCCACCTGCTGTCCCCCGACCAACGTTATGATCCGCTCTATATCTCCAACTATGCCTACCTGCAGGTGCGCGATGAGTTGTCGCGCCTGCCGGGGATCAACGATGTGCTGGTGTGGGGCGCGGGTGAATACAGCATGCGCCTGTGGCTCGACCCGGACCTGATCGCCGCCCGTGGCTTGACCGCCGGTGATGTGATTGCTGCCGTGCGCGAGCAGAACGTGCAAGTGGCCGCCGGCTCGGTCGGCCAGGCGCCGGACTCTACTGCGGCGTTCCAAGTCACGGTCAACACCCTCGGGCGCCTGACGGACGAAGAGCAGTTCGGCGATATCATCATCCGCACCGGCGATAACGGCCAGGTCACGCGCCTGCGTGATGTGGCCCGTATCGAGATGGGCGCCGATGCCTACGCGCTGCGCAGCCTGTTGGACGGCGAGCCGGCGGTGGCCTTGCAGATCATCCAGAGCCCAGGGGCCAATGCCCTCGATGTGGCGCAGTCGGTGCGCGAGACCATGCAGCGTCTGCAAACCAACTTCCCCGAGGGGCTGGTGTCGCGGATTGCCTATGACCCCACCGTGTTTGTGCGCGCTTCGCTGGAGTCGGTGGCCATCACGCTGATGGAAGCGATCCTGCTGGTGGTGATCGTGGTGGTGGTGTTCCTGCGCAACTGGCGTGCGTCGCTGATTCCTTTGATGGCCGTGCCGGTGTCGATCATTGGCACCTTTGCGGTCATGCACCTGATGGGCTTCTCCCTCAATACCTTATCGCTGTTTGGCCTGGTGCTGTCGATTGGCATCGTGGTCGACGATGCCATCGTGGTGGTGGAGAACGTCGAGCGGCATATCGAGAACGGCGAGGAGCCGATGCAGGCTGCGCGACGGGCGATGGGCGAGGTCACCGGCCCTATCATTGCGATCACCTCGGTGCTGGCGGCCGTGTTCATTCCCACCGCGTTTCTCAGTGGCCTGCAAGGCGAGTTCTATCGGCAATTTGCGCTGACCATCGCGATTTCCACCATCCTCTCGGCGGTCAACTCGTTGACCCTCAGCCCGGCGCTGGCCGGCCTGTTGCTGCGGCAACGGGATGCGGCCTTGGTGCATGACCCGCGCAGCCTGCGTGGTCGCGCCACGCGGCTGCTTGAGGTGCTGGGCCGGCCGTTTCAACGAGCGCCACAAGCCTATGGCAATACCGTGCGCAAGGTCGTCGGCCGTCGCGGCGTGGCGCTGTTGGCTTACGGCGGTTTGCTCGCGTTGACCTGGTTCGGCTTCAACGCGGTACCGGCCGGCTTCGTGCCGATGCAAGACAAATACTACCTGGTCGGCATCGCCCAACTGCCGAACGCGGCCTCGTTGGAGCGTACCGATGCGGTGGTGCGGCAAATGTCGAAAATCGCCCTGGATGAGCCGGGGGTCGAGAGCGTCGTGGCGTTCCCGGGGCTGTCGGTCAACGGCTTCGTCAACGTCCCGAATGCGGCGGTGATGTTTGTGATGCTTGATCCGTTCAAAGAGCGCACCTCGCCGGATATGGCGGCGGTCGCCATCGCCGGGCGTCTGCAAGCCAAGTTTGCGAGCATCCCCGACGGCTTCCTCGGCGTGTTCCCGCCGCCACCGGTGCCGGGGCTCGGGGTGACCGGGGGCTTCAAGCTGCAGGTCGAGGACCGTGGCGGCGTCGGGCTTGAGGCGCTGGTGCAGCAGACCCAGGTCCTGATGACCAAAGCCACTGAGTCAGGCCAAGTGGCCGGGCTGATGACCAGCCTGGACGTCAATGCGCCGCAACTGAATGTCGACATCGACCGCACCCAGGTCAAGAGCCAGGGCGTGCGCCTGGCGGATGTGTTCGAGTCGCTGCAGGTCTATCTGGGGTCGCTGTACGTCAATGACTTCAACCGGTTTGGCCGCACCTACAAAGTCACGGCCCAGGCCGATGCGGACCATCGCATGCAAGCCGAAGCCATCGGCCGTCTGCAGGTGCGCAATGCCGTCGGGGACATGCTGCCGTTATCAGCGTTTGTCACGGTCACGCCGAGCTCCGGGCCTGACCGGGTGATCCACTACAACGGCTATCCCTCGGCGGATATCTCTGGCGGCGCGATGCCTGGGGTCAGCTCAGGGCAGGCGGTTGCGCTCATGGAACGCCTGGCCCAGGAGGTACTGCCCGAGGGCGTGACCTATGAATGGACGGACCTGACCTACCAGCAAAAGCTCGCTGGGTCATCGGCCCTGTTTATTTTCCCGCTGTGTGTGTTGCTGGCGTATCTGATCCTCGCCGCGCAGTACAACAGTTGGCTGCTGCCGTTGGCGGTGTTGCTGATCGTGCCCATGTGCCTGCTCAGCGCAATCCTCGGCGTGTGGCTGGTGGAGGGCGACAACAACGTGTTCGTGCAGATCGGGTTGGTGGTGCTGGTGGGCTTGGCGGCGAAGAACGCCATCCTGATCGTCGAGTTTGCCCGCAGCCTCGAAGCCGAAGGCGCCAGCCCATTGGAAGCGGTGATCCACGCCTGTCAATTGCGCCTGCGCCCGATCCTGATGACGTCCCTGGCGTTTATCGCCGGCGTAGTCCCGCTGGTATTTGCCAGTGGGGCAGGCGCCGAGATGCGCCATGCCATGGGGGTTGCGGTGTTTGCCGGGATGTTGGGCGTGACGCTGTTCGGTCTGTTCCTGACGCCCGTGTTCTATGTGGTGATGCGCAGCCTGGCGCTGCGCGTGCAGCGCCAGGGGGCGAGTCCGAAGGTGCAGCTAAAGGAGAGCGCATCATGAAACAGGCGTATCCAGCTTTTCTGTTGTCGTTGACCCTGCTGGCCGGTTGCGGCTCGGTTGGGCCTGATTACTCCGCGCCGGTGCTGCCTGCTGCGCAGCGGGCGACGAGCTTCGGCGCGCCCATCGCCGGGCTTGGTCCGGGCGAGGTAGAGGTGCAGTGGTGGCAAGTGTTCGACGAGCCAGCACTGAGCCAATTGATCCAACGGGCACTGGCGGCCAACCACGACATCGGCATCGCCGCCGCGCGCCTGGACGAAGCCAAGGCGTTGCTGCGCGAAAGCCGCCAAGGCTTCCTGCCCAGCGGCGGCGCTGCCCTGGGCTACGAGCACCGCCAGCGTAGCGAGGTCGAGACTCCCTTCGGCGAGCAGCGCTCTATTGAAACCACCCGCGCGGCGGTGGATGCAGCCTGGGAAATCGACTTGTTTGGGCGCGTGCGTCGCTCGGTGGAGGCGGCCCAGGCCCAGGCGGGGTCGCGTCAGGCATTGCTGCGCAGCGTGCAAGCGAGCGTCGCGGCGACGGTCGCGGCAACCTGGTTCGAGTTACAAGGGATCGAAGCCGAACAGGCGGTGGTCGCGGATATCAGTCAGAGCCAGCGCGACAGCCTGGGCCTGGTGGGGCAGATGGTCAGCGTCGGCGCCGCCACCGAATTCGACCGGCTGCGGGCCGAGGCCTTGTTGCGCAATGTCGAGGCGGTAGCGCCTGACCTGGAGCGACGTCGCGCCAAGTCAACCAACGCGCTGGCGGTGCTGCTGGGGCAAGCGCCCCAGGGGTTCAAGCCACCGCTGGCCCGGCCTGGGCGTGAAACCTTGAACCTGCGCACGTTGCAGGTGGGAGACCCGGCCGGCTTGCTGGCGCGCCGCGCCGATATTGCCGCGGCCGAACGCACGCTGGCGGCTGCGACCGCGCAGATTGGCGTGGAAACCGCTGGCTTGTATCCGGACATCCAGGTGCAGGGCTCCATCGGTTTACTGGCCGGAAGTCTCAGCGCCCTGGGCGATGCGGGCATGCAGTCGAACTTTATCGCGCCGGTGATTCGCTGGTCGTTGCTGGACACCGGGCGCGTACGAGCGCGGATTGCCGCCAGCGAGGCACGCACCCAGGCGGCATTGATCGCTTATGACCAGACCGTGTTGCGGGCCCTGCAGGAAACCGATGATGCGTTCCAGGCCAACCGTACGGCCGGCAACGCCCTGGGCTTGCGGTTGTTGGAGGCGGCCGCCAACCGTGAGGCAGCCAGCTTTGCGCGCGAGCGGTTTGCGCAAGGTGAGGGTGTGTACCTGGATGTGCTTGAGGCCGAACGCGCGGACTTCACCAGCCGCCGGGCGTTGACGGCGGCGCGCACGGAACAGCGCTTGGCGGTGGTGGGGATCTATAAGGCGCTGGGTGGTGGGTGGGAGGTCTGTGAGCGGGCGGGGCAGGCGTGCCAGGGGGCCACGGTGTTGCGCTAACGTGGACCTGTGGGCGCTGGCTTGCCTGCGAAGGCGGCCCGCCAGCCGACGCCTATCTACCCGACACCCCAACGATCCAACTGTGGGAGCTGGCTTGCCTGCGATAGCGGCCTGACAGTCGATACAGTTATACCGAGTACATATCCATTCCTGCGGTAACGGCCACTTAGGGTTCCGCTTTTACAGCGGCTCACTTTTGAAAAGCGCAAAAGTAAGCAAAACGCTCTTGCCCCACCACTCGGCACCTCGCCCAGGCTCGGTGTGCCCGTAATCCGCCAGTGATTTGGGGGGCCGCCGCCACGCGCCATCCATGGCGCGGGGCGGCTAAACCGGCATCCCTGCCGGTTTACCCCCCAAATCCCTGTCGAATTACGGCCAGCGTGGTTTAACGGGGCGCCTAAGATCAAGATCAAGAGCGGCTCGCTTCGCATCGTGGTTACCGTCTACCGTTACAGCGTTGTGCAAATACTCATCCTCGCCTCAGGCAAACAGGCCAAGATTTCGCGCCTCGACAGCTCTGCGTCCGTCATACTGGCAAGCATGACTTTCGACTCGCCTCTCGCCGCTTATCAACATGCAATCGCCCAACCAGGTTTCGTCGCCGACGATGCCCAGCGCCGGGCGGTACAAGCCTTGCAAGTCTGTCACGAGGCCTTGCATCAAGGGCGTTCGTCGATTGCCGGCGTTTACCTCTGGGGGCCGGTGGGGCGTGGCAAGACCTGGTTGATGGACCAGTTCTACCAAAGCCTGCACGTGCCTGCGCGGCGTCAGCATTTTCACCACTTCATGGCCTGGGTCCACCAGCGTTTATTCCAGCTCACGGGCACCCAGGCCCCCTTGCAGGCGTTGGCCAGGGAGCTGAGCCAGGCGGTGCGTGTGCTGTGCTTCGATGAGCTGTTTGTGAATGACATCGGGGACGCGATCATTCTCGGTCGCCTGTTCCAGGTGATGTTCGAGGAGGGTGTGGTGATGGTGTGCACGTCCAACCAGCCGCCCGACCAGCTGTATGCCGATGGCTTCAACCGTGAGCGTTTCCTGCCGGGCATCGATGCGCTCAAGCAGCATATGCAGGTGGTGGCCGTGGACGGTGGCGAGGATCATCGCTTGCATCCCGGCGTGGGCATGCAGCGTTATTGGGTGAATCAACCCGAGGCACTGGCGGCGGTGTTCCGACAATTGAGCCAAGGCCAAGCCGTGAACAGTGTGGCGGTAAGCGTAGGGCACCGCACCATCATGACGGTGCAGGCCAGTGATACCGTGCTTTGGTGTCGCTATGCCGACCTGTGTGAGCAACCCCTGGCCGCCATGGATTTCATGCTGGTGTGTGATCGCTTCCACGCCATTCTGCTGGGAGGCGTCCCTAACCTCAGTGCACAAATACGCCCGGGTCGAATTGCCCGTGGCACCGAAGATGGCGCCGAGCGCGTGGTGGCCGGGGATCGAGAGTTGCCGCAGTTGTCGGTGCACGATGACAGCGTGCGACGTTTTATCGCGTTAGTGGACGAATGCTACGACCGCAAAGTGCCACTCTTTATCGACGCCGCGGTGCCGTTGCACAGCCTGTACACCGAAGGCTACCTGGAGTTTCCTTTCCGCCGCACCCTGAGCCGTCTGCAAGAGATGCAGCTGCAACGCTTCGCCACATAGGAAAAATCGCTGTACCAAAGCTCATTGCACGCTTTGATGCGCGCAACCTTCGCACTTTCTGTCAGCTATTTGTCGCTTATCTCCTTCATCTACTGCCGACTCCACGCTTACAATCGCACCTCTCAAAGGGAACCGATTCCCTGGTTGTCGCTATCGAGGAAGGACATGGACACCCCAGACATCCTGGTGCTGCAAGCCAGCTATACCAACGCCGTGCACGCCGACGCCATTGGCCTGCTGCTCAACTCTTACGCTGAAGACCCGATGGGCGGCGGCCACAGCCTGCCAGCCGATCTCTTGCAGCAACTGCCAGCCGAACTGGCCAAGCGCCCACACGCGTTCAGTGTGCTGGCGTTCGTCGGGGGGGAGCCAGCGGGGTTGGTCAATTGTTTCGAAGGCTTTTCGACCTTCGCCTGCCGGCCCTTGGTCAACGTCCACGACGTGATGGTGAAGGAGCAATTTCGGGGTTTGGGGTTGAGTCAGAAGATGCTGCAAAAGGTCGAGGAAATCGCCCGGCAGCGCGGTTGCTGCAAGATCACCCTCGAAGTGCTGGAAGGTAATGCCCTGGCGCAGTCGGCATACCGCAAGTTCGGGTTTGACGACTCAGTGTTTGATCCCGCCCATGGGCGAATGCTGTTCTGGCATAAGCCGTTGTAATAAATAACCGGCAAAAAAAGGGCGCCATTAAAGGGCGCCCAATAAACCTTTGCCAACGGAGCAGAATGGCGCAGGGTGCTACGGATTAAGTAAGCATTAACTCAGCTGTTCGGTTGTGCCTGATCAACAGTCTCAGACTTAACCGATTTGCCATCGGCGCTGGCAACTTGTTGCTCAGCCTTGCCGTGGGTTTTTTCCTGAATGAAGCTGAAGTTGTTGTAGAACTCCTTGGAGCGCTCTGCGCCGCCCTCTGCAAAGGCGGCGGCGGAGGTCAGGGTCATCAGGCTGGCCAGTATCAAGGTCGACATTTTCATCGTGGTATTCCCATTAAAAGTGATAGGTGTCCGGTCGCTCCGTGATCAGATCATGGAGCGACTATGGCGCTATCTTATTAAGTGGGAATTAACGGGAGATGCCGTTGAAGTTAACAGTTTTGTTAACTTCAACGGGCGGGGCTATAACTTCCAATCCAATGCCAGCGTGACGGAACGCGGCTCACCCCAATACACGCCGTTATAAAAACCAACGCGCTCGTAGTATTTCTTATCAAAGAGGTTATTCACATTGACCGACGCCGAAACCTGTTCGTCGAACTGGTAGCGCGACATCAGGTTGACCACGGTATAGCCCTGTTGCGTGATCTTCGCCCGGGTGGTTATCGGCCGGCCTTCGCTGTTGCGCTGCCCGGTCGGGCGGTTGCTGAAGTCGTAGGTTTCGCTCTGCCAGTTCACGGCGCCGCCCACCGTCAGGTTGCGCCAGGCGCCCGGCAGGCGATAGGCGCTGGAGATCTTCACCAGGTTCAAGGGTTGGCTGGTGTTATTGCGTTTGTCCGAGCCATTGACTGAATGGGTGTAGGTGTAGCCGGCGGTCAGGTTCCAGTCCGGCGTGATTTCACCGGCGGCTTCCAGCTCGAAGCCGTTGACCTTGTTACCTTTGCCGCCGGATCTGTAGTACTCCTCGCCCGTGACCGGGTTGGGCGGGACTGAGTCATCCCGCTCGGCGACGTTGTCCTGGGTACTCCAGAAGTACGCGGCGGCCAGGTTCAAGCGCTCGTTCAGCACGCTGCCCTTGAGGCCCACTTCGTAGTTACTGCCGACCACGGGCTCCAGGTACTTCTTGTTGGCATCACGGTAGTCCTGGGGTTTGAAGATGTCGGTATAGCTGGCGTAGACGGTGTACTGCGGCGTGATGTCGTAGAGCAGGCCGGCGTAAGGCGTCCACATATCATTGTGGGTCTGACTGGTTTTGCCCGAAGCGGTCAGTTGGTCGTTGGCATCGTATTTGGGCTCTGCGCTTTCCAGCTCCCAACTGCCGTAACGGCTGCCCAGTACGGCGTGCAAGCGGTCTGTGAGGCTCAGCCTTGTGGCCAGGTAACCGGCTTTCTGTTGTTTCTTGCTGTGCTCACCCTTCAGGTCGGTCACCTGGTCGGTGAACTTGCCGATGCCGCCCATGTGCTTCCAGTCCTGGATGGGGTAGTAGCTGGCTGGCAGGTCGCTGCGCATGAAGGGCGAGACATCCCGTTGGGCGGCTTCGCCATAGCCCATCATCAGCGCGTGTTCGCGGCCCAGCAGCGTGTAGCTGCCGGCCAGGTTGAGGTCGATGGCCTCCATGCGCGAGGTGCCGCGCATATGGCTGGCCCAGGCCGTCATGCCGCTGCGGTCGGGGTTGGGGAAACCGGCGCCGCCGTAATACACCTTGCCATCGGTGTCGCTCTGGCGATGGGTATAGGCGGCCTTCAGGTGCCAGTCGCCGCCGAGCCGATGGTCGAGGGTGGCGAAGGTGGTCTTGTCGGTCAGCGGCCAGGAACTCCAGTGCGCCGCCATGTTGGTGGAGCGGGGCAGCCTGGCCTTGCCGCCCTGGCTGTTCCAGTAGGGCACGGTGCCCCAGGAGGTGCCTTGTACCTGTTTGTCCTGGTAATCAAAGCCGACGGCCAGCACGGTATCGTCGGAAAGATCGCCCTCGAGAATGCCGTAGCCCACTGCCCGCTGCAGCCCATAGTTGTCACGAAAGGACTGGCTGTCACGGTAAGCCAGCACGCTACGCCCGCGCAGTTTGCCGTCGAACGCCAGCGGGCCGCCGACGTCGACGTAGCTGTAGTAGTTGTCATGGCTGGCGCCACTGATACCGGTCTTGGCCTGCCAGTGGGCGGTAGGGCGCTTGCGCACCATGTTTACGGTGGCCGAAGGGTCGCCTGCGCCCGTGGTCAGGCCCGTCGCGCCGCGCACTACTTCGATGCGGTCGTAGATGATGGTGTCGGCGTCGGTCTTCATGTAGCCGAAGGTGTTGAGCATCCCGTCAACCTGGAAGTTGCTGATGCCATAGCCTCGGGCGGAGTAGTAGACACGATCGGAGTCGTAATGCTGAACGTTGACGCCCGTGGTCTGGCGCAACACATCCGTCAGGGTGTTGAGATTGAAGTCGTCCATCTGCTGGCGTGTGACCACCGAGATCGATTGCGGGGTTTCCTTGACGGAGAGGTTCAGCCGCGTGGCGGTGTTCATCGAGCCAGTAGTGTAGGCGCCGGTGTGCTCGGTGGTGGCGCCCAGGCTGTCGGCGCTGATGGTGGTCGCGCCCAGTTCCAGGGCTTTGGCGGGGGCTGTATCGGGGTCGGTGTCGGCCAGCGAATCCGGGCTCAGCGCCAGGCTGAACAGGCCGAGGGTGAAGGTCATGGAACGGGTGAAGGGCGCGAACATCGCTGCAGACTCCTTGTCGTCTTTGATACCTCCCCAGGCAGGGAGGGCTTGGTTCAAAGACGAAAGGAGCTGCGGAACTTTAGGGTTAAACGAGAATGATTATTATCTTTCTGTTGCAAGCCCCTGGCTTATTTGGCCACCACTTCGGCGCCGTCGGCCTTCTTGGGCTTGATCAGGCTGAAGTCGATCAGCGCCTTCTGCTTGGTCTCGTAAGGGTTGCCGATCAACAGGGGGCGTGGCTTGAAGCTGTCGCTTACCAGGCTCTTGCTGTGGTCTAGCTCATCGAAACTCAAGCCTGCCATGTCGGCCCAGGTGTGGATCAACTGCGAACTGCTGTAAGGCCGTTGCAAGTCGCCGGCGAAGCTCCAGTCGTGGCTTTCGCGCCATTTTGGCGAGGCGTAGGCCATGAACGGGATGGTGTACATCGGTGCAGTCGGCTTGCCTTCGTTACGGCCCAAGGTGTCGTGGCCGGCGGAGTCGAACACGTCTTCGCCGTGATCCGACAGGTACAGCAAAAAGCCATTGGGGTCGGTCTTGGCGTAGTCCTTGATCAGGCTGGAGACCACGAAATCGTTGTACAGCACGGCGTTGTCATAGCTGTTGTAGGTCGGCAACTGCGCATCGCTGACACCCGCTGGCACGCCCTGGCGGTCGGTGAACTTGTCGAAGGTCGGCGGGTAGCGGTACTGGTAGCTCATGTGGGTGCCCAGCAGGTGCACCACGATGAACTTGCGTTCGGCGGTATCGGCCAGGGCCTTGGAAAACGGCGCCAGTACATCGCCGTCGTACTGACGGGCGTTCTGGTTGCGGTTGTTGTTGAGGTACACCTGCTCGTCGGCCTGTTCGGAAAAGGTCGTGAGCATGGTGTTGCGTTTGGTCATGGTCTGCTGATTGGTGATCCAGAAGGTCTTGTAGCCGGCCTGTTTCATCACGCTGACAATCGACGGTGTCTTGAGGTACAGGTCTGGGTTTTCTTCGTCAGCGAAGGTCAGCACCTGTTGCAGCGCTTCAATGGTGTAGGGGCGCGGGGTGATGACGTTATCGAACACGGCCAGTTGGTCGCGCAGCTTGTCCAGTTCCGGCGTGGTGTTGCGCGGGTAGCCGTAGAGGCTCATGCGCTGGCGGTTGGTCGACTCGCCGATGACCAAGACAAGTGTGGACGGCTGGCCGGCCATGCTGTCCTTGAGGTTGTTCAAGGGCGGGATCTTGCTTGCACTGGTGAGCATGCCTTGCATGTTATCCAGCTGCTCGGTGTAGCGACGGTAGGCGACGATCATCTGCCAAGGCACGGCAGGCTCGATGCGGGTTTCGAAACGGTCGATGGCCAATTCCATGGTTTCGCTGGTGGCGATCTGCTTGACCAGTGGGTAGCCCACCACCGCCAGGACGATGGCAATGGCTGCCACGATTGACTGACCGCGCGGCAGGTACACCGGGCGCAAGCGCGTCCACAGGAAGATGGCGAAGGCGGTGTGGGCAATGAACGCCAGCACGATCCACCAGGCAAAGTATTGGGTGGCGTATTCGCCGGCTTCAGAGATGTTCGACTCGAACATGATGAAGATGACGCTCTGGGAAAATTCCTGCTGATAAATGAAGAAATAACCCAGGCTCGCCATGGAGCAAGCCCACAGCACCACGCCGATCAAGGCGGCGAGCAGGCGTGTACGACGCGGGAACAGCAACATCGGCGCCAGCCACAGCGCACTCATGAAGAAGGCCTGGCGGAAGCCACTGAAGCCGGAGGTGCCGGTCAGTTGGATAAGAAGTTGGGTAATACCCGAGAAATACCAGAAAAACAGGAATAACCAGCCAAGGCCGGCCCAATCAAAGCCTTTCGCAGTCGTCGTGCTGCGTTTGAACATCGCCATCCAGCGCCCCATTAGAGAAAGATTGTCGCGCACAGGCGCGCAACATCGGGCCGCCCAGGAAGTGAGCGGCATCGCGGAACGGGAGTATCAAGAGGGGAATGTGAAAACTTTGTGAGTTTTCTGTAGGTATTGCCTTACAACGCGTTCGGCCCGGCTTTCAGCACAGGGCTGGCTTGGCATCCGACGGTTGATCGAGCTGGGCTTGAAGGTGCAAGCGCAGGCGCAGGACTTCCTGTTGCAACTGATCGCGCTCGTCTTTCAACTGGCGCAGTTCATCGCGACGGAGGGTGACGTAGAGGGTCTGTGGCGGACGGGTCATCTGTGCTGTGCTCATTGCTTACCTCGCAAATAGCCGGTAGATCGCGGTGCCAAAACAGGTTTTTGGCAACAGTCGGAAGCAAGTTTGAATTCTTTTTCGCAGCAAGGGAACTTTTTTATTTTTGGCGGTCGTGTGACTTTTGCCGGGGTGATGGTGAAACGATGGCCACTTTTTTGTCATGAAACTACACGGATCCGCTCTGGACTAACCCTCATTAGCCTCATTGCGCTATAAACTATGTCACACATTTTTTAGAAGTTAGGAGCATCAGCACATGCAACTGGGGATTATCGGACTAGGCCGCATGGGCGGTAACATTGCGCGGCGCCTGATGCTCAATGGGCATACCACCGTTGTATACGACCGTAACGAAGCCTTCGTCAAAGCCTTGAGCGAGGAGGGCGCCACCGGCGTCGCCGACTTGAAAGCACTGGTGGCCGGCCTGCAAAAGCCCCGTGCTGTCTGGGTCATGTTGCCGGCGGGCGCGCCCACCGAAGACACCATCAACGCACTGAGCGAACTGCTGGAAGACGGCGATGTGATCATCGACGGCGGCAACACCAACTACAAGGACGACGTGCGTCGCGGCAAAGCCCTGGCTGAAAAGGGCCTGCACTATGTAGACGTGGGCACCTCGGGCGGCGTCTGGGGCCTGGAACGTGGCTACTGCATGATGATCGGTGGTGACACCGAGACCGTGAATCGCCTCGACCCGATCTTCAAAAGCCTGGCGCCGGGCCTGGGTAACATCCCGCGCACCAAGGACCGTTCGGCCTCTGCCGACCCACGTGCCGAGCAGGGCTACATTCACGCCGGCCCAGCGGGTTCGGGGCACTTCGTCAAGATGATCCACAACGGCATCGAGTACGGGATGATGCAGGCGTTTGCCGAAGGTTTTGACATCCTCAAGACCAAGAACTCGGAAAACCTGCCGGAAGACCAGCGCTTTGACCTCAACGTCGGCGACATCGCCGAAGTCTGGCGTCGTGGCAGCGTGGTGTCGTCCTGGTTGCTGGACCTGACCGCCGATGCCCTGGCCACCGACCCCAAACTTGACGGCTACTCGGGCTCCGTGGCCGACAGCGGTGAAGGTCGTTGGACCATCGAAGCAGCCATGGAGCAGGCGGTGCCGGTTCCGGTGTTGTCGACCTCGCTGTTCGCGCGTTTCCGTTCCCGCCAGCAGAGCACCTACGGTGACAAAATGCTGTCTGCCATGCGCTTCGGCTTTGGTGGCCATGTGGAGACTTCCAAAAAATGACCGCCAACGGCAAGAAACCCAAGGCCGAACCTGCTCCACCCACCACATTGTTTCTGTTTGGCGCCCATGGCGACCTGGTCAAGCGCCTGCTCATGCCGGCGCTGTACAACCTGAGCCGCGATGGGTTGCTGGGCGATGGCCTGCGTATTGTCGGCGTTGATCACAACGCCATCAGCGACGCGGACTTTGCCAAGAAACTTGAGGACTTCATTCGTACCGAAGCCTCCAGCAAGGTCAGGGGCAATGCCGAGAACGCCCTCGACCCCGCGTTGTGGGCACAATTGGCCAAGGGCATCAGCTACGTCGAGGGCGATTTCCTCGACGACAGCACCTATGCCGATATCGCCAGCAAGATCGCTGACAGCGGCACCGCCAATGCGGTGTTCTACCTGGCCACCGCTCCGCGCTTTTTCAGTGAAGTGGTGCAGCGCCTGGGCAGCGCTGGCTTGTTGAATGAAACGGACGATGGCTTTCGGCGCGTGGTGATCGAGAAGCCGTTCGGCTCCGACCTGGCCACCGCCGAGGCGCTCAACGCCTGCCTGCTCAAGGTGATGAGCGAGAAGCAGATCTACCGCATCGACCATTACCTGGGCAAGGAGACGGTGCAGAACATCCTGGTCAGCCGTTTCTCCAACGTGCTGTTCGAAGCGTTCTGGAACAACCACTACATCGATCACGTGCAAATCACTGCCGCTGAAACCGTCGGCGTTGAAACCCGGGGCAACTTCTTCGAGAAGACCGGCACACTGCGGGACATGGTACCCAACCACCTATTCCAGCTGCTGGCGATGGTCGCCATGGAACCGCCGGCCGCCTTTGGTGCCGATGCGGTGCGGGGTGAGAAGGCCAAAGTGGTCGGTGCCATCCGCCCCTGGTCGCTGGAGGATGCGCGGGCCAACTCCGTGCGCGGCCAATACACCGCCGGCGAAATCGCCGGCAAGCCATTACCCGGCTATCGCGAAGAAGCCAACGTCGCGCCGGACAGCAGCACCGAGACGTTCGTCGCGCTCAAAGTGATGATTGATAACTGGCGTTGGGTCGGTGTGCCGTTTTACCTGCGCACCGGCAAGCGCATGAGCATCCGCGACACCGAGATCGTGATCTGCTTCAAGCAGGCGCCTTATGCGCAATTTCGCGATACCGAAGTCGATGAACTCAAGCCCACTTACCTGAAAATCCAGATCCAGCCGAACGAAGGCATGTGGTTCGACCTGTTGGCCAAGCAGCCTGGGCCGACCCTGGAGATGGCCAATATCGAATTGGGCTTTGACTACAAGGACTTCTTCGAGATGCAACCGTCGACGGGTTACGAAACCCTGATCTACGACTGCATGACCGGCGACCAGACCTTGTTCCAGCGCGCCGACAACATCGAGAACGGTTGGCGTGCGGTGCAGCCGTTCCTGGATGCATGGAAGGAAGATGACGGTATCCAGGCTTACAAGGCTGGTGAGGATGGCCCAGCAGCGGCCGATGCCTTGCTGGCCCGCGATGGCCGCGCTTGGCATAGCCTCGGATGAGTGACGCGACGATTCAACCCATCCGGTTTGTCCTCAGTGATGTGGACGGGACGCTATTGCATCCCGACCACAGCCTCAGCCAACGCACCGCCGATGCCATTCGCGCCATGCGCGAGGCCGGGGTGCTTTTCAGCCTGGCCAGCGGGCGTCCGCCCAAAGCCATGCGGCATTTGATCGAGACCTTTGGCATCGATGTGCCGGTGGCTGGCTTTAATGGCGGTACGTTGGTCAACCCGGATGGCAGCATCCTGGTTGCTCACCATCTGCCGGCGGAAGCGGCGCTGATCACCCTGGCGCTGTTTTCGGCCGAGCCGGACGTGGAAGTCTGGGTGTTTGCCGATGGCGACTGGCTGCGCCGTGATCCGCCCGGGCCCATGGTGCAGCGCGAAGCCGACGGCTTGGGCTATGGGCCGGTGGTGGTGGAGAGTTTCGAGCCTTACCTGGACCGGGTCGACAAGATCGTCGCCGCCAGCAACAACACCCAGTTGCTGGTGGAGCTGGAGGCGCAATTGCAGCCGAAAGTGCAGGGGTTGGCCCAGGTATCGCGTTCGCAGCCGGTGTATCTGGACGTGACCGCGATGCTGGCCAACAAAGGCGAAGCCTTGAAAACCCTGGCCGAGCACCTGGGCGTGCCGCTTGCGCAAACCGCTGCAATTGGTGACGGTGGCAATGACCCGGCGATGTTTCATGTGGCGGGATTGTCGATTGCCATGGGCCAGGCCGAAGAAACCGTCAAGCGCCAGGCCAATGTGGTGACCGGCAGCAATGTCGAGGACGGCGCTGCCGAGGCGTTCGAACGGTTTATTCTCGCGGCACGCTAAGTAACTGACGTTTTAGTGCGCAACTTCCAGCCGATGTTTGGCGTTGGCTGGAAGTTGCCGCATTGCATTACTTCGGCATTGCCCAGGACTGCAACTGGTGGCCATCTTTATCGAGCTCGGCGCGGGCCTGTAACAACAGGTTTTCAAGTTGGGCCGGGTCGGTATACGCAGTGCAGGACAGCTGTTTGCTGCCGATGCGGGTGTTGGTACGGTCGATGACGCTCAGGCTGAGGGCGCCGACGCCATCGTGCCAGGCCACGCACTGAAAGGGCTGGAAAGCACGGTCTGCAATCAAAAGAGCTTCGTTGATGCGCAGCGGAGCGTTCATTTGGGTCTTCTCTCTGTATGCCCATTCAAGTGAGTACCGGCGGTTGGGCTGACCGTGCGGTGGGTTACTTGTACTGATGCACGATGGTGGCGTGCGGGTCACATGCTAGGGCAAGAAAATTTAACTTTTCCTGATTGACGTCATGTAAGCGGCTGTTTTGAAAGCGCCATAAGCGTTTCACTGACGAGCAACTTTCGGCGTGCTACGAAACAAGCATGGCTTTTTGCCCGCACTTATAGCGAAAGGGTACAAGGAAAGCGTCAAGATCTTGCTAGGGTTACCAACGGTCGCCACAAACTGTTGTTTCTAAATAACTTTAACAATCTTGGCGCCAAGGAATAGTCATGATTGCGACACCCGCCCAACGCCGCTTATTGGTGGTCGACCCCTGTGACGATTGCCACGGGTTATTACCCGGTTTACGCACCGCCGGCTGGGAAGTAGACAGCTGTGCCTTGGAGGCGGTGGGGGAGCGCTCCTGCGATGTGGGCCTGCTGCGCTTGCAGCGGGATCACCTGGAGCGCCCCGAAGCGGTCAAGGAGTTGATTGGTCGCAGCGGCACCGAGTGGATCGCCGTGCTCAGCCAGGATGTACTGCGTTTGCAGAACGTCGGCGATTTTGTCTGCGAATGGTTTTTCGACTTCCATACCTTACCCTTCGATGTGTCCCGGGTACAGGTGACCCTGGGTCGCGCGTTCGGCATGGCGCGCCTGCGTGGCAAGGGCCACGCGCCGGTGGATGAGCCCCATGAATTGCTGGGCGAGAGCCGCCCCATTCGTGAGCTGCGCAAATTGTTGTCCAAGTTGGCGCCGACTGAATCCCCGGTGTTGATCCGCGGTGACAGTGGCACGGGCAAAGAGTTGGTGGCCAAGACCCTGCACCGCCAATCCCAGCGGCATGCCAAGCCGTTTGTCGCGATCAATTGTGGCGCTATTCCTGAACACCTGATCCAGTCCGAGCTGTTCGGTCACGAAAAAGGCGCGTTTACCGGCGCCCATCAGCGCAAGATCGGGCGTATTGAAGCGGCCAACGGCGGCACCCTGTTCCTCGATGAAATCGGCGATCTGCCGATGGAGCTGCAAGCCAACTTGTTGCGCTTTCTTCAGGAAAAACACATCGAACGCGTTGGCGGCAGCCAGCCGATCCCGGTGGATGTACGGGTGTTGGCCGCCACTCACGTCAACCTTGAGGCTGCGGTAGAGAAGGGCGCCTTTCGCGAAGACTTGTATTACCGCCTGAATGTGCTGCAAGTGGTCACCGCGCCGTTGCGCGAACGCCATGGTGACGTGGCGATGCTGGCCAACCACTTTTCACGTTTTTACAGCCAGGAAACCGGACGGCGCCCGCGCAGTTTCAGCGAAGAGGCCTTGGTGGCGATGGGGCAACACCCGTGGCCGGGCAATGTGCGTGAACTGGCCAACCGCGTGCGGCGTGGCCTGGTACTGGCCGAAGGGCGGCAGATCGAAGCGGCTGACCTGGGGCTGCAAGGCCAGCAAGCCATGTCGGCGCCGATGGCGACATTGGAAGACTACAAACACCGTGCCGAACGTCAGGCGTTGTGCGATGTGCTCAACCGGCACAGCGACAACCTAAGTGTCGCGGCCCGTGTACTGGGGATTTCCCGGCCGACGTTCTACCGGTTGCTGCATAAACACCAGATCCGCTAGGGCGGGTAAACCCAATGTGGGAGCTGGCTTGCCTGCGAAAGCGGTAGTGCAGTCACAGATGCAGCAACTGACACACCGCCATCGCGGGCAAGCCCGCTCCCACAGGGGATTTGTGTCAGGCGCTGATTCTGTGGGCAATACAGGGCCAATGTGGGAACTGGCTTGCCTGCGAAAGCGGTAGTGCAGTCACAGATGCAGCAACTGACACACCGCCATCGCGGGCAAGCCCGCTCCCACAGGATTTGTGTCAGGCGCTGATTCTGTGGGCAATACAGGGCCAATGTGGGAGCTGGCTTGCCTGCGAAAGCGGTAGTGCAGTCACAGATTCAGTGACTGACACTCCGCCTTCGCGGGCAAGCTCGCTCCCACAGGGGATTTGTGTCAGGCGCTGATTTTGTGGGCAATGCATGGCCAATGTGGGAGCTGGCTTGCCTGCGAAAGCGGTAGTGCAGTCACAGATGCAGCAACTGACACACCGCCATCGCGGGCAAGCCCGCTCCCACAGGGGATTTGTGTCAGGCGCTGATTCTGTGGGCAATACAGGGCCAATGTGGGAGCTGGCTTGCCTGCGATAGCGGTGGTTCAGTTAGAGATTCAGTGACTGACACTCCGCCTTCGCGGGCAAGCCCGCTCCCACATGGGATTTGTGCCAGGCGCTGATTTTGTGGGCAATGCATGGCCAATGTGGGAGCTGGCTTGCCTGCGATAGCGGTGGTTCAGTTAGAGATTCAGTGACTGACACTCCGCCTTCGCGGGCAAGCCCGCTCCCACATGGGATTTGTGTCAGGCGCTGATTCTGTGGGCAATGCATGGCGAATGTGGGAGCTGGCTTGCCTGCGAAAGCGGTAGTGCAGTCACAGATGCAGCAACTGACACACCGCCTTCGCGGGCAAGCCCGCTCCCACAGGGGATTTGTGTCAGGCGCTGATTCTGTGGGCAATACAGGGCGAATGTGGGAGCTGGCTTGCCTGCGATAGCGGTGGTTCAGTTAGAGATTCAGTGACTGACACTCCGCCTTCGCGGGCAAGCCCGCTCCCACAGGGGATTTGTGTCAGGCGCTGATTCTGTGGGCAATACAGGGCCAATGTGGGAGCTGGCTTGCCTGCGATAGCGGTGGTTCAGTTAGAGATTCAGTGACTGACACTCCGCCTTCGCGGGCAAGCCCGCTCCCACAGGGGATTTGTGTCAGGCGCTGATTTTGTGGGCAATGCATGGCCAATGTGGGAGCTGGCTTGCCTGCGATAGCGGGAGTGCAGTCACAGATGCAGTAACTGACACACCGCCCGCAGGCAAACCAATCAGAAGTAATACGGGAATTTCAGGCTGAACGTAAAGTCCGGCGCATCATCGGTCATCCCAATCGCCAGGTTCGGCACGATGGTCAGGTTATCCGAGGCGGCAATCGTCATGCCCACGTTGAAATAGCCGGCGTTGGCATCGCTGGACACCACTGATTGCCAGTCGCCGCCATCGGGCTTGAGCTTGCTCTTGCGCTGCACCAGGTCGGAAACCGAGAACGACATGCTCATCTTCTCGTTCAAGGCAAAGGCGACGCCGACCCCGAATTGGAAGCTGTCGCCCAGGCGTACCTTGCCTCCTACCTTCTGATTGACTTCGCTGCTGATGTCATCGAAAGAATCTTCAAAGTTGTGGGTGTACGACAACGAACCGAACAGCACGGCCGGGTCGAAGGTCTTGACCAGGGAGATGCCCGGCGTGACCGACCAGACCCCGTTACCCGTGGGCAGGCTTTCGGGCACGTAGAGGTTATCGTTGTTAGGTTGCTTGACCAGTTTGATGCCGAAGGGCTCTTTGCCCGTCGGGGCCTTGACGCGCACCGACACCACCGCATCGGGCAAGGTCGGGGTTTCGTCGAGGAACTTGTAGGCCACGCCAAAGTTGACATCGCCGATGGTCGGGTCACGGGTCACGGAACCTTCGGAGGTGGCCGTGGCGTCGTTGCCGGCGCCGCCCGACTGGTAGGTGGACTCGCGGTACACCACCGGCACGTTC
The DNA here is from genome assembly GCF_041410225.1 of Pseudomonas sp. KT_2_4. Lineage (NCBI taxonomy): Bacteria > Pseudomonadati > Pseudomonadota > Gammaproteobacteria > Pseudomonadales > Pseudomonadaceae > Pseudomonas > Pseudomonas sp. KT_2_4. The sequence goes on along the minus strand of NZ_CP166962.1, from coordinate 1,154,146 downwards.
AGGTCGAACTGCCAGCGGTTGTCGACGTTGTAGCGCCCGGTAAGGTCCAGGGTCCAGCTGTCGGACTTGATCCGGTCCAGGTTGATGTTGCCCAGGAAAATCGAGTCCAGCGCCAGGAAACCATTGAGCGTCAACTGGCGCGCGTCATAACGGGCATAGGTGATGCCGGTTTCCACGCTGAACTTGCCATTGCCGAAAAAGCCGCTGGCCTCGTTGTACAGGTTGCTCACACTTTGCGCAGGGGCCGAGTCGTCCTTGAGGGCCTGGCCGTAGGAGCTGCCACCCCCGCCAGCGCCACCGGATGCCGCGGCTGCGCCGGTACCGCTAGCCGCGACAGTGTTAGCGCCGTTCTTGAAGTCGGCCGGTGATTTGGCCAGGCGCCTGGGGGCGGGCGTTGCCGGTTGGTCCTCGACCTGGCGCACACGTTGCTCCAGCACGGCCAAGGCTTTTTGCTGCACGTCGTAGCGTTGCTTGAGTTCCAGCAGTTCCTTCTTCAGGGTTTCGATGTCAGCGTCTGGCGCGGCATACAGCACGGATGCGGGCAAGAGCGTACTCAAACAAACCACCGCACGTAGCGATAACGATCGATGCATGAAATAAGCCGTCCTTTTCTAATGCGTAAGTGTCGAGGGTCAGCGTAGTTCAATAACCGAGCGTGCGTAGGCCTTTGAGTTGATCCAGGTTGCAGTTCAACGCGGCGTTGTTCAGCCCGTTATTGTTCATCACCACGTTGATCTGGGTGATGTTTCTGACAAGGTTGCTATCGCCGGTCAATACCGTGCCCTGCAGCACGTTCCCCGCGCCGATCTGCTGCAGGCTGTTGCCCTGGTTGTGTTTGGCCTGGATGGCCATCTGCACGCCGCCACTGTTGGCCGATACGCTGACACGGCCCGCGGCGCTGTCCCCGGTCACTGTACCGCCCGCCACCAGCACCTGGCCGGACTGCAGGTTATTGGCGGGGGTGACCCCATTTTCGACGTTGATGCCCACATTGTTGTAGGCGGCGTTGCCATCGCCGGCGGTGCGTACACTTTGGGTCACGCCCTGGCCGCTGCCGAGGCCGGCACCACCGACCACATTTCCGGTGCCCGTGTTGGGGCGCGTGCCGGTACCGGTCGAGCCGGTGGTTTGCACGTAGAACTGTGGCGTAATGGTGGTCTTGTCGATCTGCATGTTGGCCGTGCCGGTGATGTTGCTACCTTCGGCATTGGTCCAGGTGCTGCTCATGACAATGCCAAAGCTGATGATGCGTCCCGGCATCACATAACGGCCGCGCAGCTCGGCCATTTCGGCGTCCTTGAGTTCGATGGGCTTGAACCCCGAGGACGCATAAGCAGGCATTGAGGCGGCCAGACACAAGACCGTCAGCCAACGGGAAGTGTTCATCTGCTGCTCCTGGGGCGTCCTGCCCCTTATTGCGCTTCTAGAAGAAGTCGCTCTGGATAAAACCGAAATCCATCAGCTCGGCATCGCCCACAGGCCTGAACTCATTCATCTGGCTCTTGGCGGTCAGCGGCAGGGGCGGGTCGAGCAAGACGTTGGCCTTGTCGTAACCCTCACCCAGTACGGCGAAGACAATGCCATTCCAGCCTTTGACGAAATCGTCACGGGAATAGCGCTTGTGGCCCAATACGGGGTCGCCGATGTACACCCAGTCCTTGTCGGCCCGTTGCAACACCACGAAGTGCTTGTAGCCGCGAATTTCCAGCAGCACCACCACGGGGATTTTCACGGTCAGCAGGGTCTCAGGCGCGATCTTGTAGCCCCGGGCACGCATGCCGATGCTCTCGAGGTAGCGCTTCATGTCCAGCATGGAAAAGCCCTGGGTTCGCACCAGGTCCTGGTCGGCGGTGACCAGCATGCCTTTGATGATGTGTGCTTCGTCGACGTCCAGCCAATAGGCCTGGCGCAGGATGGTGGCGAGTGCTGCGGCACCGCAGCTGAAGTCGGTTTTCTGTTCCACCAGGTTGGCGAACCGGCGCTCGCGAATGCTCTCGACCTTCTTGAAAATCACCGCACCGCCGGGCATGGCGGAAATCGCCATGGTGCCTGCCCAGGTCGTGCCGGTGAGTAACATCAGGAGGGTGAGGGTCGCGATACGCATGATCGAATGACCTGTTGGACACTGGAATAAAAAAGGGCCTTGTCGCCAAGGCCCCGTTGGATCAGAAGCGCACGCCGCTGGCGCAGACGCTGCAACCTTGGCCGATCGACAGGCTGTTGCTGCCTTGGTTGCCCGCACCCGATTGCAGGTTGACACCTACGTTGCCGGAGTTGCGGTTAACCGAGTTGTCGAGGCTTGCGTTGTTGGACACGTATTGAGGCTTGCCATAACCATGGCTGCTGGCGGCCGTGTTCAGGTAGCTGTTGTTGAGCGAGTTCTGCTCGGTGTTGGACGCTGCTGCGATGTTCTTGCCGTCAGCGGTGGTGATGGCCAGGTTGTTTTTACCCTGGTTCCCCTGGCCGGCCTGGCCGTTGTAACCCACGTTGCCGGAGTTGCCGGTGATGGAACCGTCCAGGGAGGCGTTGTTTTGCGTGCCTTTGTTGACGAAGTTGTTATGCGAGCTGCCTTGGTTGACATCGATCACGGCAAACACGGTGGCGAAGTCGCCTTTGGCACTGGAAATGGCGCCGGCGTTGTCAGCCTGGTTGCCGGAACCTGATTGTGCGTTGACCCCGACATTACCGCTGTTGCTATTTACCGAGTTGTCGGCTGATGCGTTGTTCTCGGTGTTGGTGTCGTCGAATTTGTTGTGTTCGCTTTTCTGTACGTCAGTGACCACAGCGGCCACAGTACCGGTGGGTTGTGGGGTTGGATGCCAGCCACCCGCTTGAGCAGCAGCAGCCATGAGTGCGGCGAGAGCGAAAACCATTGGTTTCAGAGCCATTTGAGGTTTCATGGTGTTTCTCCTTGCTTCTAATTAGTTGGTTAAGTGTTGGTACGGTCTAACGAACGTCTACCAAGCGGTTACTTGATAGTGATGCCCAGGGTGTTAGCCACTCGGTTCCCCACCCCGGCACTCTGGTTCACCTGTGTCACTCCTCGGCTGCCGGTGAAGGCCTGGTCGCTGGTCACGACCTGGCGGCTGCCAGTGGTGCGGGTGAGCCCTGAGTCGGTTGCCAGCGTCGTCGTGTTCTGTTGCAACAGGACGCTGTCATCGATGCTCTGCGGGCCAGGGTTGAGGCTGATCCGCACAGCGTTGATGGATTGGTTATTAGCCCCGGCAGACTGGTTGATGCCCAGTACGCCGTTGCCACTGCTGAATGAGTTGCCCTGGATCGCGGCCTTGGCGTTCAGGGACGGGTCGACCTTGCCGTCGACGCGCTGGATGTCGACGTTGGTGGCCTGGCCACCGAGCGCGATGGCGCGGCTGTTGGACATTTGTTGCCCCGTGCCGGCGGCCTGGTTGATCGACAGCACGCCGTCGTATTGCTGGCCGCTGTGGTTGATCACGGCGGTGTTGTCGGCCATGGCCGAGGCGCTGCCCAGCAGGGCAAGCACCAACAGGGCGCGCTTCATCACTTGCCCCCCATCATGCTGCCGAGGTTGTTGAGCGGCGCCATGCCACGCTGGATCGAGTCGCTGATCTGCCCGCCCATGCTGCTGCCGCTGCCCGCACCATGGCCTGCCGCTGCGCCAGCGCCGAGTGTCGACATGCTGTTTTGGGTGGCGCCCAGGCCCGACAGGCTGCCGTTGGGCTGCAGGGAGCGGGCGAGGCTGGAGCCACTGCTGATGCCGCCGATATCCCTGTCGCTGAGTTCGCCGGTCAAAGCGTTGTTGATCTCTTTGCTGGGGTTGGCATTGGCGGTGTTGGGGTAGGGGTCGGGCAGCGAGGTGCGCCCGTACATGTGGCCCTGCACCGTACGCCCGGTCACGATCACACCGTCACCCGCCTGGCTCGTCAGGCTGACACCTGCACTGAGCACGCAACTGATCAGCAGTACGTTTATCGACGAGGTGTGTGTGAGTGTGTTCACGGCGGCAGTCCTTATTCTTAACGCTGACCCTAAACAGCGTTGTCAGGGAAAGAGCAGAAGGCGTGCCGCTTTTTATTAAATGTGGTTATTCAAGGGGTTGGGAGAAAGTCGAGGCAAAGTGATGGCAACCCTGTATCAGGGTTGAAACAGTCTCAAAAGCCTGAGATAGGCCCATGCTCATCTCACGCTGTCTCAGCCATGTAACACTGCCTGTGACAGAACCATGAATCCGCATACGGCGGGCGATGCAGGTGAGGGAGGTGTTTCAAAAATGGACACCTGCGGCCCAAACGTCCCGCTTCGTGCGAGCGGGCTCAGCCCTTGGGGGCTTTACGGGGAATGGAGTTGAGCACGGGGTTGCCGTCCTGGTTTTGTGTCAGGTACACCGGCAACACCTTGGGCAGGGAGGGCACGAGGTTGTTGACCTCATTGATGTTGTAGATACCGCCGACGCGAATCGCGCCGGTACTGGCGTCTGCGAGCATCACCGGCTTTTTCAGGTAGCGGTTGATCAGGGGCAAGGCGTCCGTGAGGGTCAGGTTGTCGAGCACCAGCTTGCCCTGGCGCCATGCCAGCGCGGTGTCATCGGGATTGATAGCGGCGACCTGCGGGGTCGCGTCACCCTGATGGAAACTGGCTTGCATGCCTGGGCTAAGCGGCACACTGGCATGCTCGCCGTCGCTGGAGATCTGCACCGAGCCCTCCAGTAACATCACCCGCACCTGATTTTCATATTCCCAGACATTGAATTGCGTGCCGGTCACTCGCACCTGGCCTTCGCCGGCCCGCACGATAAACGGGTGGTGGCTGTCGTGCGTGACGTTGAAGAACGCTTCGCCCTTTTTCAGGGTGACACGGCGCTGGTCCTTGTAATGGCTGTAGACCAACTCGGTGCCCAGGTTCAACTCCACTTGGCTGCCATCGCCCAGGGTGACTTTTTTCAAGCCATTGGCTGCTTCGAACCGTTCATAGGAGCTGGGCAACCAGCCCGCTTCCCAGCCGGTGAAGGCGGCAAGCGGCAATGCCGCCAGGCACACCGCTGCGGCCACCGCGTAGGTGCGCAAGCGGCTGGCTGGCTTCTTGATTGGGACCACCACCGCCTCAGGCTTGTCGCGGGGCAGGTGGTCGGCCACGTCCCAGATCTCGAGCATGGCTGCATATTCGAAGGCGTGCAGCGGATGGGCATCGTGCCACTGGGTAAAAGCCTGACGTTCGCCCGCCGTGCAATCTGCAGCATGCAGGCGCATGCACCAATGCGCGGCGGCGTCGGTGATGGCGTCATATTCGGTTTCTGAAAGGGGCTTTTCGCTCATTAACTCATCCTGATTTCCCACATTCTAACCTCCCAAGGTGGACGGCGAGAACCGCATCATGGCGATTGCACATCAATTGGAACTTATTCTTGTTTGTGTGCGCCTAAAAATTCAGGAATTAACCTGTCGTCCACTATGGAGTACGAAAATGTTGAAGAAAACCTTGATCGCCCTGTGTGCTACTTCCGCGCTGTTGAGCGCTGGCGCCGCCATGGCCGACAAGCCGGGTGCAGGCTGGATCACCATTGAGAAAGCCATCGAGGTGGCGAAAACCAAGGCCGGCTACATTGAGGTCTACGCCGCTGAAGCGGATGACAATGGCTATTGGGAAGTCAAAGGTCGCAAGTCCGATGGCATCGTGTATGAGGCGCGCATCGATGGCGCTTCCGGTAACGTGCTGCGTGACCAGAAAGACTGATGCACTCGCCGGGGGCCGTTCAGGCGCCCGGCTCCACCTGGCGGCCAAGATGGGTGATCAGGTACGTCACCGAGTCGGCGTTGGCCAGAATGGTGTCAATCCGTTTATCAGGGACTGACATGAAAATGATCCTCGCGTCCTGCAAGGTCTTGGCACCGGTGGCCTTGAAAATTTTCTTTTCAATTGCAGAACCTGGTTTGAAGTCTTCCCACAGTTCGGTGAGGGTGTCTTGAGTCTTGAACAGCATCGTTGCAGGCGTCATCGTCGATAACGCGGTGCTGCGCAGATCCTCCAGGGTGGTTTTAAGCACTTCGGCGCCGGGCCTTTCGATATTGATCAAGTCTGGGAAGGGTCGCATGCTGTCCAGGTAGGCAATGTCCACGGTGTCGAGCTTCAAGTGCGATAATTCGTGAATCAGCGTGCTGGCCCTGGCGTGCGTCGATATGTTGAACGCCACATTCTCCAGCAGACGGTTCTGGTAGACGTCCAGATTAGGGTCGAAGAATCGGCTCAGAAGATACAGCTTGCGTTCTGTGTCAGCGGGAATCATGAATGCATAATCCGACGCCGGGTCCTGTCGGCTGGTGCCCGCGACAAAACGCATGGAGTTCGGACCGGTCAAGCTGGGGTCGGTGAGTTCATCGATGATCTCGTCGATTATTTTTGTGACTCTCAAGACTTGGTCCGGGGTCAGTGTGACGACACCAAACATTTCCCCTAAAAATCGCCCAACCCGGCTGTCAGGGTCGCGTTGTACAGCAAATTGCGCAACGTTGCGGCGGCAGTTCAGCGCGTAATAAGTCGCAAAGTTCAACGCTTCGGTGATGGCCTGGGCTTTCCAATAGGTCAACGCGCCAATATCGCGGATACCGACCGCTTCAATGTTGATGTCCCGTACCTCATTGCGCCACGTCTTGAGGTACGACTGGGCCCTGCCGAAGCGCGGCTCCTGGCCGTCCAGCTTCAGTACCCATATGCCCTGCGCATTACGGCCGATGTACGGCCCCACCTGCTCGTCGTTGGCGAGGCGCCAATGTTGTGCGGCGTTCTTGACGCTATACACCTTGCCGGCCAGCGGCACGTAGTATTTCGCGTTTTTCTGGTCTTCATACACCTGGCTGAGCGTGCTCTTTTTCAGGTCTTGCAACGCCACGTCCTGTGCCTCGAACGGTTGCAGCCGGGTGCGCGAAGGGCAGGTGACATGCCAGGTGGCGAGGGTGGTGGCTGCGGGCAGTGACTCATCTGTCAGCTCGGCCAGCGAGCGCTCCTTTTCAGTGGGTGGGGCAAGGGCGGTGCCGTCCAGCGCACTGCGCAGGGCGGCCATTTGCGCCACGCCCCTGACGAAATCCTTGAATGCAGCCTGCCACTGGTGTAGCTGCAAGGCTTCGGCCGAGCGCTTGAACAAGGTGTAGCTACGCCATACCACCAGCGGGTAGGCGAGTTTGCCGGCCATGAACTGCACCGCCGTCGGGATTTGCGTGCCGAACAAGCGGGTCGCATGATCCCACAAGGTCTTGGTGCCTTCTTCGAATTGGCTGCCCAGTACCTTGAGCAACATCAATGTGTTCTCGCTGAACAGGTAATGCAGCACATTGCCCGTCACTGCCGAAGCGGCCAGGCGGATATCGGACGGGCTATGCTGGTTGTTTTTCAGCAAATGGCGGTAAGTGGCCTGGTGCGGATCTTCCAGGTGCATAAGCACCCAGTCCTGCAGGATGCCGGGCCTTTGTATCTCATCCAGCAAGGCCGTTTCATCCGCGTATTCCTTGAACACATGCTGTTCGCTGTACGGCGCGTAGAGCACCCATGGACCCTCGCCAGGAAACTGCGGGCCGATCAGGTACACACCCAGCACCTTGGCGGTACTGGCGCCTTCGGTGGCGATCAGTTCCAGCGGTCGAATCATCGCCGTGGTCCCGCTGAGTGAAGCTCGGGCCACGGTGTCCGGCATATCGAAAATCTGCTGGACCAGGCTCAAGGCTCGGGTGGAAAGCCGCTCCTGCAACCGTTGCTCGTCGGCGTGTTGCAGCGCTTGCCACGGCAACTGACGGCAAAACAGACGCCTGCGTTGGCGTGCATCATCGGTTTGCGCCTCAAGGTGGCTTCGCACCTGTTGCTGATAAGCGCTTTTGAGATCCAGCTGTCGCACCATTTGTATTACGGCACTTGCGTCCAGGGCTTGCGGTAATGGCTTTGCCGTGCGTGAACGTGGGCGGATGTGTTGAACCGTCAGATTTGGCCAGTGCCGCAACGCAAAGTCGGTCAGGTTGTCGACATTCACATCGAGCACTGCATCGGTGGGGATCAGGATGTGATCGGGGTTGAGCGCCTGGCCGGGAAAGCGCGCCTCAAGCAGCGTCATCAGCGTGGTGAAGGCATAAGCACGCAGGGGTTGGATGTCATGCAGGTAGTCATGTTCCTCGTCGGCGTTGTTGCAGTACTGCTCCAGAAGTTCAGCCTGGTGGATTTGGTCCTGGGCCGGCGCCATACCCAGCCACACCGGCAGTGCCTGCTGGTTGACCATGGCATCGGCCAGTGTGATTGCCCTGCCAAGGTTGGTGGGCGGAGGCTGTTCGATGACGGCGTCCAACCGATCCTGCAAGGCACGGGCGCGCAGGCCCATGGATCGCAGGTGATCCACGCCTTCCATGACCGCGTCGTTGTAGCTGTCTACTCGGTCATTCAACAGGTCCTGATCAATACGTTGCAGCGGGCCCTGGCGAAATGCCTGATGGGGCTCGCGCAAGCTGAACGGCAGATTTTCCAGCAGGCTCAAGCTGTTGATCGGGTGCGCCAGGCGCTGGGTGATTTCATCGCGCAGGGCGTTGATCGAGGCAAAGACTTCGTAGCCCAGGCGCGGGGTCCAGAGCAGCGCCTGGCCCGAGCGCTGCGGGTCGATACCGCCGCGCTCAGTAATCACGAACGTATTGGCCAGCGGTTGTGGCGTATCGACGGCGTTCAAGTCCAACGTCAACCCATAGGCATCCGGCAAAAAACCGTTAAGGCCATGGCGTGTCAAGCGCGACAGACTGTCGGGCTGAAATAGCGTGTCGAGAATGGCCTGGCTTGTGGGCGCCAGGGTTTTATCCAGCGACCTCAGCTCGGCTTCGCTGCGTAACCCCACCAGCATCGAGTGGGCGTGTTTGGCGTGAGTCTTGACCAGAAACTCATGGGGTTGCTGGCGCATGGCGTGCTTGGAAAACAGCAGCAGGACGCGCTCGATGACGGTGTTGAACGTCTTGAGCGTCATGCTTGGCAAATGCACGAAGACATTGCCTTCGCCCCGCGTATAGAACTTCGTCCTGGACGAGAAGGGCACCGCAGGCGCCTCTTGGGCCAGGCGTTCAATGAAGTGCTCAAGCATGCTCAATGACTGCACTGTCGCACGCTCTTCACGCTCCTGGGCACGCGTGGCGTAGGTATTGATAAACACCTCTTCGGCTTTGACTGACTGTTGCTGCAGTTGCAGTTCAGCGTTGAGCGTGTCAGCGACGATGCTACGTAAGGTCGGGTGGTGCGCGCGCTCCATCGCCAGCGCACGCTCAATCGCCCGCAGGTTCTGAAGCTGCAGCCGGGCGCGCTCGGCCTTGACGGTCGTAGGGCGGCCATTACCACGGGTGACCGGATGCAAGGTCCAGCGCCCGTTGGTCTCTAGTGTGGCCAGTTGATTGTCCAGCAAGGCACGTACGTCCAGGGCACTGTCGAGCAGGGCTGTGAGGTCCACTTGGCCATCGCTGCGCCGGTAGATTTCCAGGGCGTGGTTAAGGTTGTCCGTTTGCTTGCGCGCAATGTCTTGTACCAAGGTCACGAACACATTGCCGGGTATCGGCCTTGCCGCGATGGTGATCGGGTCCAGGCCGAGCAGCGTGTCGCGCTCATCCAATGAGAGGAAGTTGAGCCATTCGTCCTCGTAGCCTTCGGCCTTGAGCATGCTCAGTAACCGGTCTTTGAGGTCGTCGAGGTTTTCCAGCACCTGTAACCCGCGCGATTGGGTGTAGAGGTACGCGTGGTGCTCGGTGATCATCAAGGTGCTCGCTGGTTCAACGTAATGTTGATGAGGGGCATAAAGGCGCACCTTTTCCACGCTGAGGTTTTCGGCATGGGCGCTGCGGGCGCTTTGGTCGCTGAGGAACAGGGCCTGAAGTGCGTGGCTTTCCTCGGCGGTAATAATCTCGCCCTGGCGCTTGAGCAACACATCGAGGCGAAACTTCTGCGCCACGCCTTGAGCAAAAAAATCCACGCGCGAGGTGCCGCTGTCGATATCTTCATTCCAGTAGGTCTGCAACAGGCTTTCCAACAGCTTCGAGAAAGTACTGGAGCTTTGTTCGATCAAGGCCTCCCAACGCCGGTGATCTTCTTCCCGTTCGGAGGCAGTGAAACCAGTGGTGTCATGTTTTGGGTTCGAGTATTCGCGTATCTGCCCTTTGGGCCACCTGTGACGCACATAAAATTGCAGCAGCGCTTCGCTCAAGGTCTGCGAGTTGACCCAACGTGGCGTTGCTTGCTCAGCTTCGCGGGTTAAGACATTGACCCGTGTGTCCCGTTGATCCAGGTGTTTGAAATGGGGGCGGGCCATGACGCTCAGCAGCGTGTCGAGCATGTCAGGCAAGGTCGGGGTTTTTTGCAGGTGGTCGAGCATGGCCTTGACGTTATCCAGCTGGCAGGCCTGGAGCATGCGTGCTTGCTCCGGCATGACTTCACCTTCGATGAGCTGAGTGGTCAACACCATGGGCGTGTCAGCGCCCAGCGCATTGCGTTGGTCCATCGACAGGTAGCTCAGCAAAGGGGCGCTCTGCAGTGGGTCTTCCAATTGCTCGATCAATTCGCTCAGCAGGGCAGCGTGGCTGTCATAGACCTGTATGCCGTTATCCGGGGTGTAGAGCAATGCCTTGGCGGCGTCGGGTGTCGGGCTGATCGCGAACGCGCCGGCAAGGGGAATGGGGGGCTTGCCGGAAATGTTGATCAGGACCTTTTCAACACGCATGGGGTGATCATGCCGGCTTGTGTCCTGCCGAGACTCGTCGGTAGCCAGGTATAGGTTGTACAGCCAATCAAGGTCTTTGGCGGTGAGCCCCAGCGTACGTTCACGAGCGGTGGGCGAGGCTTTGCCTTGGGGTTTGAGAAACTCAGGGAAGAAATACGGGGGCGTTAAGCGAACCACAGCCTGTCTCCGGCATGCCAGGAAAAGCACAGGGTAGGCAGGCGTCCGTGGTGCAAGGCGGTAAATATTCAGCGCTGCGCACGTTGACAACGCAGAGCGTGCGTGGTGTTTAATCGAGGGTCTGGATGTCCCATTCGTTGCCCCTTCCAATCATAAAAACGGAGCTTCAAATGTCTGCGCAGTCCCCGACAGTTGCCACCGCTTGTGCCTCGATCCGCTTCGCTGAACTGGAGGAGTTACTTCATCAGGTGTTCGTTCGGCACGGCACATCGGCGCAGGTTGCTGCGATTCTTGCGCACAACTGCGCAAGTGCCGAGCGTGACGGTGCCCACAGTCACGGTATTTTTCGCATCCCCGGTTACCTTTCGACGCTGGCCAGTGGATGGGTCAACGGCACCGCCGTCCCCAGCGTGACCGATGTGGCCTCAGGCTTTGTGCGCGTCGATGCGGGCAATGGTTTTGCCCAGCCGGCCCTGGCGGCGGCGCGCCCGTTGCTGGTGGAGAAGGCACGCAGCGCCGGCATCGCGTTGCTGGCAATCCATAACTCCCATCACTTTGCTGCCCTGTGGCCGGACGTCGAGCCGTTTGCCGAGGAGGGGCTGGTGGCACTCAGCGTGGTCAACAGCATGACCTGCGTGGTGCCCCACGGCGCGGATCGTCCGTTGTTCGGCACCAACCCCATCGCGTTTGCGGCGCCCCGGGCCGACGGTGCGCCGATTGTGTTTGACCTGGCCACCAGCGCCATCGCCCATGGCGACGTGCAAATCGCCGCGCGCAAAGGCGAGCGGTTGCCACCGGGCATGGGCGTCGATAGCCTCGGGCAGCCGACCCAGGACCCTAAAGCCATTCTGGAAGGCGGCGCACTGTTGCCATTTGGCGGGCACAAGGGTTCGGCACTGTCGATGATGGTGGAGTTGCTGGCGGCAGCGTTGACGGGCGGCAACTTCTCTTTTGAATTCGATTGGACGGACCACCCAGGCGCGCGCACGCCGTGGACAGGCCAGCTTCTGATCGTGATCGACCCGAGTAAAACTGCTGGGCAAAGCTTCGCCCAACGCAGCCAGGAGCTGGTGCGGCAGATGCATGCGGCGGGGTTGCGTCGATTGCCGGGGGACCGACGCCATCGTACGCGGGCGAAGTCGCAGGAAACCGGGATCGAACTGGACGCGCAGGCGTTGCGCGAGTTGAGGGCGTTGGCGGCGGGGTGAAATAGGCTGCGCGGGGGGCGCAGCCTGAATGGATCAGTTACGGCGACCCAGCAACAGGCCGACCACCAGGCCAAAGCCTGCGGAAATGGCCACGGTCTGCCATGGGTGCCCGCCGATGTAAGTCTCGGTGGCATCCACGACCGGCTTGCTGCGTTCACGCACATTGGACACCGATTCCAGGGCTTGCTTGAGTTTGATGGCAACCTGCTCGCGCAGGGTTTCACCTTCCTCGCCCACCAGGGATGCGCTGCTTTTGAGCAGTTTGTCCGACTCTTCGATCAACGCGCTCAGTTCGCTGAACGCTTGGTCCTTGATTTGATCTTCGACAGCTTGGGCGGCGGTTTTGCGGGCCATTGAGTGACTCCTTGCAGGTGGATGTGGCAGTGAACAATGGAGTATCGGGGGGAGGCAAAAGTTGCAGTTTTTTTCCCCATGCGCTCATCCGAGGCAAAATCCGGATCGGGAACTTTGGGCCTACAGTGTAAGATGTCACCTATTTGTGCAGCAGGTAATTCAACATGAGCTTCAATCTCGCCAACAAGACCCTCGCCGAACGCGCCGAGCTGGAAGATGAAAAGTCGCGCCTCTACGACCTGTGGCAAACCAACCTGGGCAAGGCCAAGGGCGAAGCCGCGCGCTTGTTCGGTGAGCGCGCCAAGCGCAAGGGCAAGTGGGCCGAATGGGTGCGTGCCGAACTCGACGGCATGTCGCCGCCGGAGTTTTCCAACATGGTGCGCAGTGAAGTCAACAAGCTGATGGCGGCGGCGAAGTAAAGCACGCCACAATCGCTTCGCGTACCTTGAGCAACAGCGGGTCCAACTGAGCCTGGGTGCGCCAGCCCAACTCCACCGGGTAATGCGGTAGCGCCAGCGGGCAGGGCAGCACGCGCAGGCCGGTCATTTGCGCAATGGCGTGGGCTGCATGCCCGGGAATGGTTGCCACGGCGGTGCTGCCTTGGAGCAGATACGGCAGCGCGGCAAAGTGGCTGGTGGACGCGCACACGTGGCGGCGCAGCCCGTGGGCGGCCAAACCTTCATCGGTAATGCCGATAAACCCGCCTGACGACACCAATACATGTTCCCGTGTGACAAACCCCTGCAGGTCGATAGCCTCCTGGCCCGGCGCCAGGCTATGGGGGTCTACCAGGCAACGATAGTCACCTTCCCCCAGCACCTGTCGGCTCAGCCTGCGCTCGGTAAAACCGCCGGCGGTAATGGCCAGGTCCAGCGTGCGGTCGAGCAGGGCGGCGGCGACGATCTGGCTGTAGGTCTGGCGAAAGATCACCCGTAGTTTGGGCAGGCGCAGTGTGATGGCCTCCATCAGGCTTCGGCCATAAGCAATCTCGAAGTCATCCGACAGCCCCAGCACCACCGAGCGGCCCTCGTAGTGCGAGTTTTGCGGGCTGATCATCGCCAGGCTCTGGCGGCAGCGATCCAATGCCTCACTGATCACCGGTTTCAACTGATTGGCTCGCAATGTGGGCGCCAGGCCGCGTCCGGTGCGCACGAACAAAGGGTCGCCGTACAGCTCACGCAAGCGCCGTAGGCCCGCGCTGATCGCCGACTGCGTCACACCCAGTCGCAGCGCCGCACGGCTGGCACTGGACTCGTCGTGCAGGGCTTCGAAGGTTTTGAGCAGGTTGAGGTCAACCTGGGCGATATTCATTTGGCTCATATCATTTAGCACTGAGGTGGGCTTTATTCATGATCGAGTCTGGCCAGAGAATGGGCAACCCCTATCTATCGGAGTAAGCCTGATGCCCGTATCGACTGTCGCAGCCCTGCAAATCGGCGCCTTGCCTGGCGGCAAGGCTGACACCCTGGCGCAGATCCTGGCCTATGAGGATCAAATCCAGCGCAGTGGCGCGCACTTGGTGGTCATGCCCGAGGCGTTGCTGGGCGGCTATCCCAAGGGCGAAAGCTTTGGCACGCAATTGGGTTATCGCCTGCCCGAGGGCCGGGAAGCCTTTGCGCGGTATTTTGCCAACGCCATCGACGTGCCGGGGCCAGAGACCGAGGCGCTGGCCGGGATGTCGGCGCGTACCGGTGCCAGCCTGGTGCTGGGCGTGATCGAACGCAGTGGCAGCACGCTGTACTGCACGGTGTTGTATTTCGAACCCTCGCACGGCCTGGTGGCCAAGCACCGCAAGCTGATGCCGACCGGCACCGAGCGGCTGATCTGGGGCAAGGGCGACGGCTCGACCCTGCCGGTGATTGACACCGCGGTTGGGCGTATCGGCGGCGCGGTGTGCTGGGAAAACATGATGCCGTTGCTGCGCACCGCGATGTACGCCAAGGGCGTCCAGGTGTGGTGTGCACCCACCGTGGACGAGCGCGACATGTGGCAGGTGAGCATGCGCCATATTGCCCATGAAGGGCGTTGCTTTGTGGTCAGCGCCTGCCAGGTGCAGGCATCGCCTGAAGCCTTGGGTGTGGAGGTTGCCAACTGGCCGGTGGACCGTCCGTTGATTGCCGGCGGCAGCGTGATCGTTGGACCCATGGGCGATATTCTGGCGGGGCCGTTGGTGGGCGAAGCGGGTTTGTTGACGGCGCAGATCGATACTGATCAGTTGGTGCGGGCCCGCTACGACTACGACGTAGTGGGGCATTACGCCAGGCCGGATATTTTTGAATTGGTGGTCGACGAGCGCGCCAAGCCAGGCGTTCGCTATATCACTGACTGAACGCAATCAACCTGTGGGAGCAGGCAAGTCAGCTCCCACATGTGGTTTTCAGCCACTTACCAGGTGGCAGTGTTCGGTAAGTCCAGGGTGCCACGCTCCACAAAACGCATGGTGCCAAACAGGCCACCCGCCAATTTGCCGCGCAGCACGTAGGGCAGGTTGTTCAGGCTTTGGGTCTGGCTAAGGCCCAGGGTCTGGCGCAACACCGAAAACGCCGAAACGCTGACCGGCACCATCAGTACGGTTTCAGAAAAGCGTGGGATGCTCCCAGCCTGATCGCTGACGCCAGAAGCGAGTGGCCGGCCATTGACCTCCAGATCCAGCGCCACGCCGTTGTAGTCGATTGCCGCTTCATTGGGGTTTTGCACCCGCAGCTTCACCGCAAAGCGCACTTCCAGGTCCTGGCTTTGCAGCGGCTCGATGCCCACCACATTGATGTTCACCGGGTCGCGGTTGGGGAACAGTGCGCAGGCGCTCAAGGTCAGCAGCAACAGCGATACAACCATGAGCTTGCGCATAAAGAAATGCTCCTACTTTTGGGTAACGTCCGGGTCCTGCATGACCTTGAGGGTAGAGGACTCCGGCTCGAATTCATCTTCTTCCAGCTCTATGAACTCTTCGGGCAGGAAAATGTTCAGCAGGATTGCACAGAATGCGCCCACGGTGATCGGCGATTCGAAGATGTTGTGCAGCGCCTTGGGCAGCTCGCGCAGCACTTCCGGCACGGCGGCGACGCCCAGGCCCATGCCTAGGGAAATCGCCACGATCAGCACATTACGTCGATGCAGGCCCGCTTCAGCGAGGATCTTGATGCCGGCCACGGCCACGGTGCCGAACATGATCAGAGTCGCGCCACCCAATACGGGCTTGGGCATCAGTTGCAGTACCGCGCCGATCATCGGAAACAGCCCCAGCAGCACCAGCAGGCCAGCAATGAAGTACGCCACGTAGCGGCTGGCCACGCCGGTCAATTGGATCACGCCGTTGTTCTGGGCAAAGGTCACCATCGGCAGGCTGTTGAACGTGGCGGCCATCGCCGAGTTGAGGCCGTCGGCCAGCAGGCCGGACTTGATGCGCTTGATGTACAGCGGGCCCTTGACCGGTTGCTGGGAAATCATCGAGTTGGCGGTCAGGTCACCGGCGGCTTCCAGGGGCGAAATCAGGAAGATCACCGCCACCGGGATAAACGCCACCCAGTCGAACGAGAAACCATATTTGAACGGCACGGGCACGCTGATCAGCGGTACTTGGGGCAGGGCGGCCATGTCGACGCGGCCCAGCAGCCACGCTACTACAAAGCCCAGGGTCAAACCGATCACGATCGAACCCAGGCGCAGGAACGGGTTGTTGAAGCGGTTGAGTACCACGATGGTCAGCAGCACCAACGCCGCCAGGCCCATGTTGCCCGCCGCGCCCAGATCGCTGGCGCCATAGCCGCCAGCCATGTCGGTGACTGCCACCTTGATCAGTGACAAGCCCATCAAGGTAATGATGGTGCCGGTGACCACCGGGGTGATCAGTTTGCGCAGTTTGCCGATGAATTGGCTGAGCACCACTTCGATAAACGCCGCGAAAAAGCAGATGCCAAAGATCGTCGAGAGGATCTCATCGGTGCCGCCGCCCCGGGCCTTGACCATAAACCCGGCGCTCAAAATCACACTGATAAAAGAAAAACTGGTGCCTTGCAGGCACAACAGCCCCGAACCCACCGGCCCGAAGGTGCGCGCCTGCACAAAGGTGCCGAGCCCCGAGACAAACAGCGCCATGCTCACCAGGTACGGCACTTCGCTTTCCAGCCCGAGTACGCCGCCGACGATCAGGGTGGGCGTGATGATTCCGACAAAACTCGCCAACACATGCTGCAACGCGGCAAAAATCGCGGCGGTGAAGTGCGGGCGATCTTCGAGGCCGTACATGAGGTCGGATTTATAGCGCGGGCGGGGGGCTTGAGCGTCAGACAAAATGATGGCTCGGGTCAGAAAATGGAGGCGCAGGATGCCAGAAAGTGCCAGGCGCCTGAAGTGTAAAAAAATATTTATAAAAACCCTGCGCTAAAGCCGTGGCCCAGCCGATATCAAGCATAGGCCCACACTACAACGACAACAGTGGTGACCAAGGTCTGGGCAGCGCGTTGACGCTGACGGATCGTTTCGCGGCAAGGACGCTCGCAAACACTACTTCTGAGAGCAGCCCTATGTCCCTCCGTCACCTGAATATTGCCCCTCGCGCGTTTATCGGTTTTGCCTTCATTGCGGTTCTGGTGGTGCTGCTGGGCGTGTTTGCGGTCAACCGCATGACGCAAATGCGCCAATCCTCCCAGGACATGAGCGCCAACCAACTGCCCAGCATGACCCACCTGGGCACCATCACCGAAAACGTGCTGCGCATGCGCATTCTGTCGTTTCGTGTGCTGGTCAACCGCGAGCCTGCCGCCTTGCAGGAAGCCGAGACCCGCATCGGTGTGTTGGCTGACAAGGTCAAGACCGCCCAGGCCAAATACGCCACGCTGCCTGCCGGCCCGGAGGAGGCAGCGCTGTACAAGACCTTTGGCGTGACCCTGGACAATTACCTCAAGGCCCAGGCCGAGATGGTGGCATTGTCCAAACAGGGCAAGGTCGATGAGATGCGCGCCCTGATCAACAGCCGTATCAAGGACGGCACTGACCAGATGGGCGAGCAACTGAACAAGCTGATTGCCATCAATGCGGCCGACGCCAAGCAGGCCGACGAGGATGCCGGGCAAAGCTACGAAGGCGCGATCACCGGTGTGGTGGCAGTCTCCGTGGTGGCGGCATTGCTCACCGTGCTGCTGGCCTGGTTGCTGACCCGCAGTATCGTGACCCCGTTGCGCAAGGCTGTGGAAGTGGCTGAAACCATTGCCGCCGGCAACCTGAGCAAAACCATCGAGGACGATGGCAAGGACGAACCGGCACGGTTGCTCAGTGCGCTGTCGACCATGCAAGCCAGCCTGCGCCAGACCATCCAGCACATCGCCGGTTCGGCCACGCAGCTCGCTTCGGCGGCGGAAGAGTTGAGCGCGGTCACCGAGGAAGCCTCCCGTGGCCTGCAACAGCAGAACAATGAAATTGACCAGGCCGCCACGGCCGTCAATGAGATGACGGCGGCAGTGGAGGAGGTGGCGCGTAACGCGGTTTCCACCTCCGAGGCGTCCGGGCAGTCCAACCAGGCCGCGCGGGAAGGCCGTGATCGGGTAATGGAAACCGTCGGCGCGATCCAGACCATGACCCAGGACGTACAGAATACCTCCGCGATGATTGAAGGCCTGGCCGCTCAGGGCCGGGATATCGGCAAGGTGCTGGATGTGATCCGTGCGATTGCCGAGCAAACCAACCTGCTGGCGCTCAACGCGGCGATTGAAGCCGCCCGTGCCGGCGAGGCCGGACGTGGCTTTGCGGTGGTCGCCGATGAAGTGCGCGCCCTGGCCCATCGCACCGCGCAGTCGACCCAGGAAATCGAGAAAATGGTCGCCGGCATCCAGAACGGTACCGGTGAGGCGGTGCAGTCCATGCAACAGAGCAACCAGCGCAGCCAGACCACCCTGGAAATGGCACGCGCAGCCGGCGCCTCACTGGAGCAGATCACGGCGTCTATCAGCCTGATCAACGAACGCAACCTGGTGATTGCCAGCGCGTCGGAAGAACAGGCCCAGGTCTCCCGCGAGGTGGACCGCAACCTGGTCAACATCCGTGACTTGGCCACCCAGTCGGCGGCGGGCGCCAACCAGACCAGCGCGGCCAGCCATGAGCTGTCGAGGTTGGCGGTGGATTTGAATGGGATGGTGGCCAGGTTCGTCGTCTAACAGCCGCCACAAAACCCTGTGGGAGCTGGCTTGCCTGCGATAGCAATCTTACAGTCAGCACATCATGGGTTGGCTTACCGCTAACGCAGCATAGGGATCTACACAACTTGGGCCGGTGCTGACCTGTGGCGAGGGCGCTTGCTCCCGTGACGGACTGACAGCCGACGCTGATCTAACTGACGCGCCGCAATCCAAATGTGGGAGCTGGCTTGCCTGCGATGGCGGCCTTACAGCCGACCAGGATGTTGGATCTGACCGCGTACATATCCGTTCCTGCGGTAACGGCCACCTATGGTTCCGCTCTTACAGCCAGCCCTTTCAAGGTCTTTTCGTCTTGGCAGCCTTGATTATCCGGTCCGTTGAAACATGCGCATTCACCGCGGTGCCTTTAACCCATGTTTTGGGCTTGGGTACCTTGGGGCCACGGGGGCTTTTCGCAACTTGTTTAGGTTGGATATTTCTGGCAAGCGCCAATAAGTGCTGAGCCAGTTTTTCCAACGGAATGACAGGAAAATGTTCCGAGGGCAGCGCAATCTGCATTCCCTCATATCCACTCCTGACCTGAACCGCTAAATGGTAAATCGAGGCTTCCCATCCTTCAGGCTGGGTATCCCGATGAGCTTGTTCAACACTGCGTTTGAGAACAGCCAGGACGTTGTAAGCCAATACCGCCGTTGCAAACCCCAGTAAGGCAGCCTTTGGGCTGCCAAGGGTTTCGATCTCACTTTCCAGGATCGCTTCCAGTCGCTGGAACATACCTTCAATGCTCCAGCGGCGGCGATACAGTTCGGCGATCTGTTGCGCACTGACGCTCTCAGGCAGGTTGCTCCAGAACATCAAGCTGCTGTCGCCGGAGTCCGTTGGCGAATGAAGCGTCAGTTCGACACGCCGACATTGGTAACCGCCTTTGACCTGGATGATCTGCTCACGCACAGTGCCAGTTTCCACAGGTACTGGCTCTTGCCACTCACCCTCTTGAATCAAGCGTGGATGCTTGGCTTGCTGACGAATGACAAAGCAAGTTTGGACTTGCTCACAAGCCTCCATAACCGGGAGCGTGCAATAAAGCCGGTCAGCCAGCCACACTTGGCCTGGCTCGGCATTGGCCAATAAAGGCAGCACACAAACGCGCTCGCTTGCGTAGGCATCCTCACACGCCTGAAGGTCGACGACCTGATCCAGATCGGGATCGTATGCAACAACCGAAAAACCGGGACGAGCGGCGCCGCGCTCGTTGCGTAAAGCTCCCAGACGTTTTTCAGTGGATGCCAGGTGATTACCGTCCACTACCCGAACCTGCCAACCCGGCAGCATCGCCGTGCAGCCCAGCTCCCGGATGGTTGGAGCCAGGAGCTGTGCACAGCCCGTAATCAGGGCGCGCAACAGAGCAGGCTCGGTACGACTGATCTTGTCGTAGAGAGCCGCCAGGCTGACCGGAAGGTCCTCCAGTTGTCGCGCGGCGGCGTGCAGAGATGGCTTCAAGCCCAATGAAACAAGGGACATTAGCTTGATGATGGTCGAGAACAATAGCTCACGAGAATACTGCCGTTGCCGGTGTTCTTCGAAAACCTGATCAATCCACTCGGGGGCAATAGCCTGCTGCAGCGCCAGTTTGGCCATGACACTGGCAGGTGCTTTTTTTTCGAAACGCGCTAGAACTTCCGCCCACATCGTTTAGGTACCCCCTGAATGAATTTCAGGGGATTTTACAGAAGACCTTGAAAGGGCTGGCTCTTACAGCGGGTCACTTTTGGAAAGGCCCAAAAGTAACCAAAAGGCCTTCGCCCCACCACTCGGCACCTCGCCTAGGCTCGGTGTGCCCGAACGCAGGCTTGAAGTCGTGGGCCGCCGCCACGCGCCATCCATGGCGCGGGGCGGCTAACCCGGCGTCCTGCCGGGTTGCCCACGACTTCAAGCCTGCGTTCGGCCAGCGTGGTTTGACGGGGCGCTTCAGATCAAAAGCCAGATCAAGATCAAGAGCGGCTCGCTTAGCATCGTGGTTACCGTCGATCGCTTCAGAGTTGTGTAGATACCTATGGCTATCGCAGGCAAGCCAGCTTCCACCTTTGCTCTTGTGTTGTGTCAGTGCCGCCATGCCCCTGGATTCACCAGGTTTACCGGCTTTTCGCCAGCCAGTGCCGCCAACAGATTATCCACCGCACACTTGGCCATCGCCTCCCGCGTCTCATGGGTGGCCGAGCCGATATGCGGCGTAGCCACCACATTGTTCAACCGCAACAACGGCGATGCGTGATCCAGCGGCTCCTTCTCAAACACGTCCAACCCCGCCGCGCGGATAGTGCGTTGCTGCAATGCTTGCACCAGTGCTGCCTCATCCACCACCTTGCCTCGGGAGATATTGATAAAGATCGTCTCTGGCCCCATCAGCGCAAACTCCTCGGCGCCAATCAACTTCTCGGTCTCAGCGGTCAACGGCAACGTCAGGCAGACAAAATCCGCTTCTTTGAGCAAGTCCTTGAGGCTTCGGTACTGCGCGCCAAAGCGCGCTTCAACCGCCGGCTTGGGCGAATGGCTGTGGTAGATCACCGGCATGCCGAAGCCAAAATGCCCGCGCTGGGCCAGGGCTTCGCCGATGCGGCCCATGCCGATGATGCCGAGGGTCTTGCCATGTACATCACTGCCAAAATGCGCCGGGCCGATGTTTTTGTTCCATTGCCCGGCGCGTACCATGTCGGCCAGTTCCACCACGCGCCGGGCGGTAGCCAGGATCAGCGCAAAGCCGGTGTCGGCGGTGGTTTCGGTGAGCACATCCGGGGTGTTGCTGAGCAGGATGCCGCGTTGGGTCAGGTAATCGATATCGTAGTTGTCGACGCCCACCGAGACGCTGGCTACTGCTTCCAGCTTGGGTGCCAGGTCGAGCAATCGGGCGTCCAGGCGCAGGCTTGCACCCAACAGGCCATGGGCAGTGGGCAGTGCATCGCGCAGTTTGGCCAGGCCGGTCTCATCCAGTGCATCAATCAGCGTGACCTCGGCCTGCTCATGCAGGCGGGCCATCAGCGGCGCGGACAGTTTCTTGTACAACACAACGGACTTTTTCATGAGGTCTTTACCTTCAACTCCAGGGTTGGCGCCGGCGAGCGGTCACTGGCGCCGGGCTTGAGGAAAATCGTCAGCACCACCGAAAGCAGCAGCGCGCCGCTCATCAGCAGGTACGAAGCGCCGGGCGAGCCGGTGCTGCTGTTGAGGTAACCCACCAGATACGAGCCACCGAACGAGCCCAAGGCGCCCATGCTGTTGATCAGTGCCATGGCGCCACCGGCGACGTTGGCCGGCAGGATTTCCGGGACGATGGCGAAAAACGGGCCGTAGGGTGCATACATGCAGGCCCCGGCGATCACCAGCAGGGTGTAGGACCACCAGAAGTGTTCGGCGCCCAGCACGTAGGACGCGTAGAAGGCAATCGACGCAATCAATAGCGGCGGCCAGACAAAACGCTTACGTTTCTGCAGCTTGTCCGAACCCCAGGACACCACGAGCATGCCAATCACCGCCGCCAGATAGGGCAGGGCCGAGAGCCAGCCGGCTTCGACCATGTCCATCTGCAAACCGGCCTTGAGGATCGATGGCAGCCACAGTACGAAGCCATACACGCCAATGCTCCAGCAAAAAAACTGCAGGGCGAGAATGATCACCTTGGGCGAACGGAACGCCTCGGCGTAGTTCTTCACGGCCTTGATCCCCACCTGCTCGGCGGCGAGGGCGGTTTCCAGGCTGTGCTTTTCGGCATCGCTCAGCCACTTGGCATCCTTGGGACGCTCATCGGCCAGCTTCCACCAGATAAACGCCCACAACACCGCCGGCAGGCCCTCGATGATGAACATCCAGCGCCAGCTGAAATGCTGCACCAGGTAGCCCGACACCACCGACATCCACAGCATGGTCACCGGGTTGCCGAGGATCAAGAAAGTGTTGGCCCGCGAGCGTTCGGCACGGGTGAACCAGTGGCACAGGTACACCAGCATGGCCGGCATCACGGCCGCCTCGACCACCCCGAGCATGAAGCGGATGACGATCAGCATGTAGGCGTTGGACACCACGCCGGTCAGCGTCGCCAAGCCGCCCCACAGAATCAGGCTGACGAAGATCAGTTTCTTGACGCTGCGCTTTTGCGCATAGATCGCCCCCGGCACCTGGAAGAAAAAGTAGCCGAGGAAAAACAGCGCGCCGAGCAGGGAGGACATGCCCGGCGTGATCATCAGGTCCTCGGCCATCCCGGAGGCGGCGGCGAAGCCGTAGTTGGCGCGGTCCAGATAGGCCAGGCTGTAGGTGATAAACACGATAGGCATGATGTACCACCAGCGACGGGTGGCGAGTTTCACGGTTTCCATGGGGTTGCTCCTGAGCTTGTTGTAGTTGTGGCAACAGGTAATGGGTCACGCAACGGATCGAGTGGGTAATTCGGCGCGGGTCGGCAAACCCTCCATGTCGCCACGGCTCTGCACAGCGCGGCTGCCGATCCAGTTAGCGCGCTGGACCGCCTCGGGGAAGCTTGAGTTTTCCAGCAGGGCGCTGATCATGCCCACGGCAAAGCCATCGCCGGCACCCACGGTATCCACCACCTTGGCTACCGGTACGGCGGCGACAAAACCCTGGTCCATATGAGTGCGGTAATAGGCGCCCTCCGAGCCGAGTTTGATCGCCACGGCTTCGGCGCCCTGGTCGAGATAGAACGCGGCGATGTCTTGCGGGTCGTCGAAACCAGTGAGCAGGCGACCTTCGCCCAGGCCCGGCAGGACCCAGTCGGCCAAAGCGGCAAGCGCATTGATCTCGCGGATCATCTGCGCCTGGCTGGCCCACAGGGACGGGCGCAGGTTCGGGTCGAACGACACACTGCGCCCGGCCTTGCGCATTTGCGCCATCAGCTCGAACGACAGTGCGCGAGTGGCATCGGACAGTGCTGGTGGAATGCCGGTGGCGTGTAGATGGCGGGCTTGCAGCAGCGTTGGGTGGATGGCCTCGATGGACAAGTGGCTGGCCGCCGAGCCTCTGCGAAAGTACTCCACTTGAGGATCTGCGCCGGCCTCTTCCCGGGATTTGAGTTGAAAGCCGGTAGGGTGCAGCGGGTCGACGGCCACATGGCGGCAATCGAGCCCCTCTTTGGTCAGGGTATCGACCACAAAACGTCCGAGGGAATCGTTGCCCACGCGGCTCAGCCAGGCCACGTTGAACCCCAGGCGCGACAGGCCGATGGCGACGTTGCTGTCGGCGCCGGCAATGCGTTTGTGAAACTGCCCGACCTGGGCCAGGTCGCCGGTCTGTTCGGCGACAAACATCGCCATGGTTTCGCCAAACGAGAGGATATCGATCTCAGACATGGGCGTTCTCCACATGGGGTTGGCCAAGGCGGGCCAGGGTCGCAACCTGTTGTGCGGTGACCTCGATCAGGTCATCGCCCTGCAACGGAAATTCCACCGCGCGGGTAATACCTTGAGTCATGTGTTTGAGCAGTTGTTCCCACAGATGCACGTCGGTGGCGCCCGGCGGCAAGGCGACGAGCCTGCCATCGGCGCGGCGGGCCACGGCCTTGCAGTGCAGGTAATCCACATGCCGACCCAGCAACCGCGCGGCGGTGAGCGCGGATTGGTCTTGCCACTGCCAGTTGCCGATGTCGAAGGTCATTTTCACCGGCAGGCCGAGACGTTCGACTTCAGTGAAAAACCGTTGCATCGGTTCAATGCGCCCACCGTGCAGGGTCTGGTCGTTTTCCACCAGCAGCTTGACCGGGTGGCGGTTGAGCAGGGCGTGCAGGCTTTCCAGGTCGTTTGTGTCGGTGAAGTAACCGAGCGAGACCTTCAGCCAGCCCGAGCCAAAGGCCTGGGCGCGGTCCAGCGTGGCGGCCAGCTCGGCATTGGGCTGGGCACGGCCGGCGACCCACAGCTCCAAGGGCGAGGAAAATACTGATTCCAGGCCTTGTTCTGCAGCGGCCAGGGCCAGCTCGGCCGGTTGCTCGGTGGTGAGCAATTCTTCGCGCCATTCAATGCGCTGGGCACCAGCGGCGCTCAGCAGCGCGACAAAACTCAATTGGCCCTGCTGGCGAACCAGGTCGGCGCCGTAGCTGGAAAGGCTGATGGAGACGGGGTATTTATGCATTGTTGTTTACCTCTGAAACCGGTTTCATTTTTATACGCAAAACAAAATGTGGGAGCGGGCTTGCTCGCGAAGGCGGTGTGTCAGTCAGCGCAAGAGTGGCTGATCTATCGCGTTCGCGAGCAAGCCCGCTCCCACAGGGGAGTGTGTCGAGCCACGGATAATCAGCTCCGGTAAAAAATCCAGGGTGCGCGTGGGGGCGGTATCGCCGCGCAGGCGCTTGAGCAAACAGTCAAAGGCGCTGGCGCCAATTGCTTGCGTCGGTTGGGCGAGGGCGGTGATGCCGCTACCTACCAGCGGGTACCAGTCCAGGTCATCCAGGGCGATCAAGCCCACGTCGCCGAACAGCTCGCAACCCAGGGCCTTGAGTGCACGGGTGCAGGCCAGTGCTGCCACGCCGTTGGCGCAAAACAATGCCTTGGGGCCGGGTTTGGCGAGAAAGGCTTGCAGACGGTTTTCCAGTTCACCGTCCAGTTCCACCACGGCACCTTTCAACGCCGGGCGCTTGGCAATTTCGGTGTTGAAACTCTCCAGACGCTCCAAACGTGAACTGGTGCCATCGGTGGTCTCGCTTACCAGCAGCACGTCGCGGTAACCCTGTTGCTCCAGGTGTTCCACCGCCATGCGCACCGCCGCCGGGTTATCCAGGCCGACCAGGTCGCTGTGCAGCGGTTCGACCTTGCGGTCCACCAGCACCAGGGGCATTTCCCGTTGCAGTTCGAGCAGTTGGTCGAGGTGATGGCCCAGGGTGTTCACGATCAAGCCTTCGATGTTGTACGAGCGCAGCGCGGCCAGATGTTGGCGCTCCTGCTCGTCATCGCGGTCGGTGTTGCACACCACCAGGCTGTAGCCGTGCTGGCGGCAGGCGGTTTCGACGCCGTGCATCACCGCGATGGAATAAGGGTTGCGGATATCAGCCACCAGCATACCGATCAGGCGCGTGCGTCCACGTTTGAGGCCGCGGGCCATCTGGTTGGGGCGATAACCGAGTTCGTCGATGGCCTGTTCGATGCGCAGGGCGATGGCATCGGAGAGCAGGGCGCGGTCATCGCCGATAAAGCGCGACACGCTGGCTTTGGATACTCCGGCGCGCTGGGCGACGTCCTGCATGGTCACGCGGCTGCGCTGGGCGGCGGAGAATGGAGTCACGCTAAAGCCTTTCTTATTGGAGTTGGGAGAGACGCTGAAACCGGTTTCAGAAAACACCAAGTATAAGAAACCGTCAAGTTAATCTTCGACATTCAGACGCGGCAAGCTCGAGACAACTGACGAATGGCACTCGCAACCTGTTAGATCTGACAGTACCCAGAAAGGACGGTTTGGCGTTTACTTTTCCATAACTTGACGGGGGAGGACGGTTCTGTGAACCCGCCGTTAAAATTAAAAGAGGAAAGAACATGTCCATCTCAAAAGTGAGTCACCTTCCTGAAGCGACCAGTGGCGGTGTACTTGCGCTAGACCCGATGGACATCCCAGGTGTCGATCCTCTTGACCCAAACGGTCTCGTACCGGTCTCACTGACTCTTGCGCCTCTGTTGGTCAGGATACCTATGTGGCTCCCGGCGCCTGAACCATTGGATACACCCCACCGGGTGCAACTTCTCTGGGAGCGAGACGGTATTGAAAGGCAGGCTGATCTGAAGCTTATCGATGCCCCACCTCCACCTCTGCCTGCGTTTGTGCCAATGCACGTGCCATTAGCCATGCTCAGAGAGCGTTCAGGCACTGTGAAACTGTTTTATCGCGTGATCGATTCCGAGGGACAACGCAGCGAGCTTGATCCAAAGGTCACGTTGACCATTGATTTGGAATCCCCGGAATTGCTCCGGCCTGATGACCAACTCAGCTTCGTGAATCCACCCGTCACAGGTGTTGATGAAGCCTATTTGGCGAGCAATGACCCGGTGCGCTTCAATATTCCGCCTTATCGGGGGCGTGAGCGAAATGATCGTATCGAAATGGTGCTATCCAATAGTCCGAACCCAGCTGCTGCTGCGCCGGACGGCGACTATGTACTGGTAGATGTTTCAGACCCTCTGGTCTGTGAGTTGCCAGCGGCTGCGTTTCGTCGCCTGAATAACGGCCCAGCCTATATCTTTTATCAAGTGTTCGACGAGGCCGGGAATTTCAGTACGCGTAGTGCCGGTTTACCGTTTTCACTCGATCTGATAGCAGGTCCAGATGTACCGCTGCCTGCACCCACTATCATGCCGCCGGCCTACGATGACAATATCATCAAGCGCGACGACGCCCGGGCCGCGGTGGTGCTGCTGATTGACCCCTATATCAATTGGGCCGCCGGAGATCACGCCCGGGCTTTTTGGGACGAGCGGCCGCTCGCAGATGTGCCGGTGTTCGACGGCGTCGTAACACAGGTACCGGTTCCCTGGGCCACTATGCGGGGGCCATCCCCAGTCCTGGTGGCAGAAGAGATCCGGATACGTTACGAAATCATCCGCGGTCTGACGATCTACCCGTCATACCGGCGTCGTATCAGCCAGGATTTCACGGTTGCCGGGCAAGACCATGCGGGTGCGCCCGCACTGCTAAACCCCGATCTACCGTTGGCTGAAGTACGTGGCCTGGTGTCAGATGAGGCCAATCTGGTTGACCTTCGCGACAAGGATGTAGGCGCCCGTGCCCGGGTGTTTCTCTATGACGACCCACAGCCAGGCCAGGTATTGAGATTCTTTTGGAATGGTATAGGGCCTGTGGCTACCAAGACAGTTCAAGTCGGGGAAGTCGCCGGCCAATTAGTATTCTCCAGTGTTATTCCATGGGCGGTGATGGAGGGCACTATTAACGCTTCGTTGCCTGTGCATTACACCACCGATAATGGGATTAACCAGCAACAGTCCCGACATACTGAAGTCGATGTTCATACCGGGCCGCTGCTCAGCTTTCCTACTCCGATTATTCAGCACACGCTGGTGGGTAGCACGGGTACGTTTCTCACCTGTTGCTCATCCCCAGAGATATTCGCCGGCGTGAGTTGGAAAGTTGTCGCTCATGGCGATTTTGATTTGAACGATGAAGTTCGATTTTTTACCCATGGCTATAACAATAACGGCTGGGATGACCCCGTGGTAGAGGACAGTCGATTTACTCAAGGCAAGACATTTGATACGCCGGCGGACTTGGTCAATGGGTTGGACTTTACAGTGACGCCTTTCGATCCAGTGGTGTATTCGCTGCGCCAGGAGAGTACTGCTGTCGCGTGGTATGAGGTGTGGCGTGGTGGGCGCAAAATCGGCGAATCCATCCTGCGGCGCTTCAGAGTTGACCTGGCTTATCCCGCAGGTGGTTACTGCCAGGCAGGCGACATTATTCAGTGTTCAAGTGACGGCGTGCCCACCCTGATAAAGAAAAGTTGATGACATCGGTGCAGGGCGTCTGAAATGAGCGGCGGGCACAGGTGCTTCTAGCCGGCAAATGGCTGTACTAAACGAATAGGGTTAAACGAATATTTTTCGCAGTTGTTCGTCGCCCATATTGTCACTAATGGAGAACGATGATGAATAAAAAAACGCGTGATTATTTTGCCAGATTAAACTCTGCTGTTAGCCCGTCGACAGTTGTTTTCTCACAGTTGGATCCGCCAGAAGTTGATTTTGTTCCAGGTTTTCCAGGATTGCTTTCTCGGGAACAGGCGTTGTCCGAATATTTGGAACTGCGAATGCCACGATGGCAAGACTACAGCGACAGTGGTGGCGATCAGGATATCGTGAGAGTGTTTATAAAGCCGGTAGATGATGCGGAGTATGGAGAACCGTTCCTAACGTTCACTTTTAATTTCGATGCAACACTGCCACAAGCCTATGCAACTGCAAATATCGCCCGAGGCAGGCGTCCGCCAGGTCACTGGGATATCAAGTACGAGGTGTATATCAGACGTGCGGATAACTTGAGCGAATCGACCGAGATGCGTTTGATTGTCGATACTGATGCACCGTACGCATCATCTCCGAGTCTTCCGCCAGCGCCTACCCTACCGGCAGGCTTGACACTGCCCATTGACGAGGCCGATTTTCCAGCTGCTCCCAATGATCGGTTGTTTTTTTCAATTCCAGATTATGTTCTCCACGGGCGTGCGCCGGGTGACAGGCTGAGGGCGTTCTACGGCGGTTCCGATACCCCATATGCTCCTGATCCTCCCTCTACCGAGGTGGATTGGCCGGTGACGGACCTTAGGTTCCCGTTGCCCAAGGGTGTTGTTTCGGCTGGACCGGACGCGTTTAACACGCTTCGATATCAGTTACTGGACGCCGCGGGCAATCCCAGCCAGCTTTCCTCCTCCTTGCGGTTGGATGTGGCCTTGCAACCTGCACCGGCTAATCTGAAGCAGCCCTTGATCGGCAGGGCGTTTCCGGGAGATAACCGCTTCGACCGGATTGACGCCTCCATTGACCTGGGAATGATTGTAAGAATTCCCGCTTATGACCATCCGCAGCGGGGCAATGACGGTGATGTCATTGACGTCATACTGTCGACCAGCGTCCGTACCGAAACCATCGAGGGTACGGCATTGGGCAACGGTACGAGCTTTCCAGTGCCCATTGTTGTTCCACTTCATATTTTGCAAATTCTCTATGGCGCGTTGACAGGTGACGAGCTGTTGACGGTCACTTACGTCATCCGCCGTCGATCCGTCACGTATCCTGCTGCGCCGTCGACGATCATCAATTTGAATCTGCACGTGGTCGGACCGACTCCTACCGATCCTCCGGACCTGACGAACACCGATCTGGATCCGGTGGTGATCAAGGGGGTAAATGCCGCTGGCGTGGAGGGCGCTGACAACGAGCTATTGCCGGAGCACGCCAATCGGCCCGCCAATGCCCATATCACGTTGTGGGATGAGGCCCCAACCCCTGACGCCGAGGATTTTTTCATCCGGCTGTGGTACGAGGGTGAACTCGCCGCCACTCGCCAGATAACGGGCGGGGTTGCCGGCGCCCCGGTCACCCCGCCGCTGCAGATTCCGTGGGCGCTGATCGCCAAGCACGGTAATGCACCGCCTATGAAACAGGTGCATTACACAATCGACGCGGGCCTCGGTACGAATCGGCAGCAGTCTGAGGTGACCTCGGTGGACGTACAGGCCAATGTCCAGGCCCTTGTCATGCCCGAGGTCCAGGACCTGGATTTAATTGGCGGTGATCCAGGCGTGATCAACTGTACTACCTTCAGGCCTTTGAATATGGACGGACGTATCACTGTTCGTATTCCTCCGTCGGACTTGTTTGAGCCGACCATGGTGGTCCGGGTGAACTGGCAAGGCTACAGTGATAATGATGGCACGAACCCAGTGCTTGCATCCGTAGGGTTCAAAGACTCCCCTCCGTTGACCGCCTCCATGATCGCGCAGGGGTTTTTGGTGACCCTAGACGCGCCTTTCTCCACCCTCATGAAGACGATTCATACACACGTAGGCCTACGGCTCCAGGGGGCAGCAAGGATCAACTACACCATCCAACTGCCAACAGGGCCTTTAACATCGAGCGACGCTTTGCATCGGGCACGCTCGGTCAAAACCGGCTCCTCCCCCACCTACTGCGACGACACGCCGGTACCCGCAGCGATTTGACGTGGTTGCGAAAACAGCCTGGGAGCAGCCACGCTGCTCCCAGGGTTCATAGAGGGACAACTTATTTGTTCTCACCGTGCGCATCGAGATTGATTCGGGGGTATTAAGATTAATCCTACATAAATAGGGAACAACTCTGGATAACTTTGGCACCGCTTGATTGGCAGGGTTCCACGCTCTTAGGTACCGGCCAATTTCTTCAATAGGAATGCCAAACCCAGAGGGTTTTTCGATGTCGTCAATGTTTAATTTTAAGCTCAAGCCGTTGAGTTTTGCCTTGAAGGCCAACGCGGTTTCATTAGCAGTTCTTATGTCAAGTGTGGCCGAAGCCCGCGTGGTTACGGGCCCGAATGAAACAGTTCGGCCAGGCCCTCCACCTGACAGTTTCGAGCTCAGGCCCGGCTCGGGTCTCACCGTGGAAGGGGCCACTACCAAACAAATCCGTGCCCAGTCTGCCAACTTGACCGTTAATCCGGGCAGCAAAACTCAAGACATCACGGCATTCAATTCGAACGTGAATATTGATGGCGCCGAGATCACTGCGCGGGCGACACAGCCGGCAGCAGTGTTCATGAGTGGCGGGACGCTGTCGCTCAAGAACAGCACACTTACCCACAGCAATGGCGTTGGCCTGGTCGTTTCTCGTCCGATCGGCAGTGACGAGGGGGCAATTGCCTCTGTATTCAACAGCAGCATCACCGGCACCACGCGTGGCGTCAGTGTGGGTGGTAACAGCGCGTTGGCCCTCTACCAAACCGACGTTGCAGGCACTGGCGAAAATGGCGTGGGTCTGTATCTGTTCGGTCAAGCCATTGCGATCGATAGCTCCATCACCGGTGAGCTCAATGGCGTGCGGCTGGATATGGACCGCAGCCCCGACGTGCCAGCTGCATTGATCCTTGATGGCTCATACGTGGAAGGAAAAGCGGGCGCAGCCATTCTGGTCGAAAGCTCGAAGGCGGGTACACCGGCTAATGCAACTATAGATGTGCGCAACGGTGCGACCCTCAAGGGCGGCAACGGCAATATCCTCGAAGTCACCGGTGGCTCCTTCGCCAACATGAATGTCGACGGCAGTACCTTGTTCGGTGACGTCGTGGTCGAGGAGGGCAGCACCGCGAAGTTGCAGCTCAACAACGGCTCGGGGTTGACCGGCCAGTTGAAAAACGTAGCTGAGTTAAGCGTGAACAACGCCTCCCACTGGGCGCTGGTGGGTGACAGCGAAGTCGGTGACCTGAAAATGGCGGGCGGCAGCGTGCATTTTGGTGGGCCTGATGAGTTCTACCGGTTGGATGTCGACAGCCTGTCGGGCGAAGGCACGTTCGTGATGCATACCGACTTTGGCAGCGGCCAGACCGACTTGCTCGCCGTTAATGGCATCGCCGAAGGTAACCACAGCCTGTTGCTGGCGGCCACGGGGTCGGAGTTGGCCACGGCCGAGCCGATTCGCGTGGTGAGCACCGAGGGCGGTGATGCACAGTTCGCCCTGGTCGGCGGAACGGTTGACGCAGGTGCCTACAGTTACGGGCTCAAGCAGGAAGACACCGATTGGTACCTGGACCCTAACCGGCGCGGCACCAGCAACAGCACCAAAGCGGTGATGGCGTTGTTCAACACCTCGCCCACAGTGTTGTACGGCGAGATGACTTTGTTGCGTACCCGCATGGGTGAGCTGCGCTTCAGCCAGGGCAACAACGAAGGTTTCTGGATGCGCGGCTACGGCAACAAGTACGAGGTCAGCGGCAATCAGGATGGTGGCGGCTACACGCAGAACCAGCGCGGCTTTACCTTGGGTATCGACACACCGCTGTACGGCGGCGATGGGCAGTGGGTGGCCGGTGTGATGGCCGGTCACAGCACCTCCGATATCGACCTCAACCGCTCCGGTGGCGGTACAGTCGACAGCTACTACCTGGGCGGTTATGCCACGTGGCTCGATGACGAGAGCGGCCTGTATTTCGACGGTGTGGTCAAGCTCAACCGCTTGCACAACGAAGTCAACGTGAGCATGAGCGACGGCAAAAAAGCCAAGGGCAACTACACCCAGAACGCGGTGGGGGCTTCGGTGGAAGTGGGTCGGCATATCAAACTGGATGACGGCTACTTCGTAGAACCCTACGGGCAACTCAACGCTGCGATCACCCAGGCCCAGAGTTATGACCTGGACAATGGCCTGCACGCCAAAGGTGACCGTTCGGCCTCGGTCGTGGGCAAGGCTGGCGTCACGGTGGGCAAGAATATCCAGTTGGACAGCGGTGGTGTGTTGCAACCGTACTTGCGTACTGCGTTGGCCCATGAGTTCAACCACAACAATAAGGTCACGGTAAACGGCGAGCGCTTCAACAACGATGTATTCGGTTCGCGCATTGAAATGGCCGGTGGTGTGGCGATGTCGGTGACTCAGAACGTCAAGCTGCATGCGGACCTCGAGCATACACGTGGTAAAACCGTCGACCAGCCATGGGGTGTCAACTTCGGCGTGCGTTACGACTTTTAATTCATCCATCCACCCGAACAGGGGAGGCTTAGGCTTCCCCTTTTTTTCGCCTTCAGATCAGCACACTCAGCCAGGCTGAGCCCAACAGCAGCAAGGCCATGACTCGGTTGAATGCGCCTACGGTCCTGGGGGAGCGCAACAGGCGGCTAGACCCGGCACCCAATAAAGCCCAGGCGCCGAGGCAGGGCAAGGCGATCAGGAAAAACATCAGGGACAGGTACACCACCTGGCGCTGCCCACCCTGGCCAGCGAACACACTGACCACCGCCAGTGCCATCATCCAGGTTTTGGGGTTGATCAATTGCAGGGCCGCGGCGCCCAACAGGCCCAAGGGTTTTTGCGTGTCATCGGCATTGATGGCCTGGGCTGGCGCCCTGAAGATCTGCCAGGCCAGGTAACTCAGCCAAGCCACACCGGCCCACTGCATCGCCGTTTGCACGTTGGGCAGTTGCACCAATGACTGACCCACACCGCAACCCACCAGCAGCACAATCCCCGATGCCCCCACGCAAGCCCCAATGATGATTGGCAGCGCAGCCTTGAAACCGTAACGGGCGCTGTTGCTGAGCACCAGGATATTGGTCGGGCCGGGGGTGATGGAGGCGACAAAGGCGAACAGCATGAAAGGCACGAAGGTGGACAGCATGGCGGGTGACTCCGGCGGGCTCATTTAGAGCGACCATCTTCACAAGCCCGGGCGTTACCGGTCTGGAA
The DNA here is from genome assembly GCF_041410225.1 of Pseudomonas sp. KT_2_4. Taxonomy (NCBI): domain Bacteria; kingdom Pseudomonadati; phylum Pseudomonadota; class Gammaproteobacteria; order Pseudomonadales; family Pseudomonadaceae; genus Pseudomonas; species Pseudomonas sp. KT_2_4. The sequence goes on along the minus strand of NZ_CP166962.1, from coordinate 1,120,659 downwards.
GATTTGTGCAGCGCTTGCGGTACGCGGCCGGTGTCAGCCCATAAGCCCGCATGAACCAGCGGCCCAAATGACTTTGATCGGCGAAACCCAGGGCCATCGCCACGTCTGCCGGTTGATCGCCCTTGGCCAATAGATACCGGGCACGGGCCAGGCGCAGTTGCACCAGATAAGCGTGGGGCGGCAGGCCGAAGGCACTCTTGAACGCGCGGCTCAGGCGAAAGCGGTCGACGCCGCAGGTCAGGGCGAGTTCATCCATGCCGACGTCCTGATGCAGATGGGCGTGCAGGTATTCCCGCGCCTTGTGCGCCACCTGCGGCAAGCGCGGGTCATCGCGGTAGCGCATGCGCCAGTAAAGCTGGCCTGTGAGGCGTTCCAATAACTGATCCAGAGCGCTTTGCCGCACGATCCGCAGTTCGCCGTGGTGCAAACTCTCAAACGCCTGGCTGGTGGCCAGGGCCAGGCGTGGATCGCTGGCCAAGGTGCGGGCGAAACTCAGCTGATGATGGGCGGGTGCTTCCTCGAAGACACTGGCGATTTCCCGTTCCAGCCACTGCGGGTCGAGGTAGAGCATGCGGTAAGTGAAGCCGTCGACCGTCGGAGCATTGCCGTCGTGGAGCTCCCCTGGCTCCAGCAGGAATACCTGCCCCGGCACGCTGTCATGGCGCATGCGCCGACAGTTGAATTGCTGTACGCCTTGTTCGGTGACGCCCACCAGGTAGCTGTCGTGCCAATGGGGGTCATACGCATGGCCTTCGAAATGCGCGCGCAGGGTCTCGATGCCGGTGTCGGCGTCCTGGGACAAGTCGATCCAATTGTGCGCAGGCATACAACACCGAGGCGGAAAGTGAAGGGTTATTAGCGGCGACGCCTCAGTGGGCGTCTAGAAGGTTTGTGCAGTCTAGCCAAACAACCCGGCGGCGATGTTGATCGAAAAGCCCAGAATGGCGGTGTTGAACAAAAAACCGATCAACGACTGCCCCAGTACCACCTTGCGCAGGCTACGGGTGGCGACGCCCACATCCGAGGTTTGTACCGCTACGCCGATGGTGAAGGAAAAGTACAGGAAATCCCAGTAGTTGGGCGTGAGCAAGCCTTCGGCAAAACGCAAGGCGGGCTCCTTGCCTGGCCAGGTGTAATAGAGCCTGGCGTAGTGCACGCTGAAAATCACCCCGATCAATAGCCAGGAGCCGATCACCGTCAGCCCGGTGAAACCGTAGTGCAGCAGGCGCTCGGAGGTGGCCAGGTCCTTGCTGCCGACCAGTTCGAAGGTAATGGTCGCCAAGCTGGCGATGGCGGCGATACATACCATGAACAGCACCAGGCCGGCGTTCTCGTCTTCGATTTCGGCGATGCGCTTGACGTCCTCGGCCTTGGCGCGAATGGTCAGCCACAGCATCAGTATCAGGTAGGTCCAGACCCCGGCGTTCCAGCCGATCAGGATTTTACTGGCGAGGGTGTCGGCCGGCACCAGGAGGCCGACGGCAAGGCCGAGTAAGGCGGCGGATGAGAGGCGAGGGTGGGTGCGGGCGAGGAAGGGCATGGTGCCTCACAAAGAACTATGTGTGAGCACCATAGCTTATTCGGGTGTACCTGATCATGAATGCAATCAATAACCCTGTGGGAGTTGGCAAGCCAGCTCCCACATTTGGCTGCGGCGTTGATCAGTTTGCTTTATGGCGCTTGCGCACCAGCTTCATCACCACCACGAAGAACACCGGCACAAACACCACCGCCAATGTCGCTGTGATCATCCCGCCAATCACACCGGTACCAATCGCCTGCTGGCTGGCCGAACTGGCCCCGGTGGCAATTGCCAATGGCACCACGCCGAGGATAAACGCCATCGAGGTCATGATGATCGGTCGCAGGCGCAACCGCGCCGCCTTCAAGGTGGCGTCGATCAAATCCTCGCCCTGGTCATACAGGTCCTTGGCGAACTCGATGATCAGGATCGCGTTCTTCGCCGACAGGCCGATGATGGTGATCAGGCCGACCTTGAAGAACACATCGTTAGGCATCCCGCGTAGCGACACGGCTAACACCGCGCCCAGCACCCCAAGCGGCACCACCAGCAACACCGAGGTGGGGATCGACCAGCTTTCATACAGCGCGGCCAGGCACAGGAACACGATCAGCAGCGACAGGCCCAACAGCAACGGTGCCTGGGAGCCGGACAAGCGCTCCTGCAACGACAAGCCCGTCCATTCCTGGCCCAGCCCGGCAGGCAACTGGCTGACCAGGCGCTGGATTTCGTTCATGGCCTCGCCCGTGCTGTGCCCCGGCGCCGCTTCGCCGCTGATGGCGATGGCCGGGTAGCCGTTGTAACGGGTCAACTGCGTTGGGCCCTGGGTCCACTTGGCTTCGACAAAGGCTGACAGCGGCACCATTTTCCCGGCGTTGTTGCGCACGTGGATCTTCATCAGGTCGGCCACCTGGCTGCGCTGGTCGCCTTCGGCCTGTACCACCACGCGCTGCATGCGGCCCTGGTTGGGGAAGTCGTTGATATACGCCGAACCAATCGCGGAGGACAGCACGTTGCCCACGTCGGCAAACGAAACGCCCAAGGCGTTGGCCTGCTTGCGGTCCACTTCCAGCTGCACTTGCGGTGCTTCGGCCAGGGCGCTTTCACGCACGTTGGCCAGGATCGGGCTTTTCGCTGCAGCGTCCAGCAGTTCAGTACGCGCAGCCATCAACCCCGCATGGCCAACGCCACCACGGTCCTGCAAACGGAACTCAAAACCGCTGGAAGTGCCCAGGCCGTCTACCGGCGGCGGCAGAACCGCGTAGGCAATCGCGTCCTTGAGTTCGCTGAAGGCCATGTTGGCGCGATCGGCAATCGAGGAAGCGGAGTCATCACTGCCACGCTCTGACCAATCCTTGAGCGTGGTAAACGCCAGCGCCGCGTTCTGCCCGGAACCCGAGAAGCTGAAGCCCATGATCATGGTGGTATCACCCACCCCAGGCTCGCCGGCGTTATGCGCCTCGATCTGTTCGGCCACCTGCACCGTACGGTTCTTGCTGGCGCCCGGTGGCAACTGGATATCGGTGATGGTGTAGCCCTGGTCTTCCACCGGCAGGAACGAGGAGGGCAAACGGCTGAACAACAGCCCCATGCCCACCAGCAAGACCAGGTAGATCAGCAAATAGCGGCCGCTGCGCTTGAGGGCATAGGCCACCCAACCTTCATAACGGTTGGTGAGGTGCTCAAAGCGCTGGTTGAACCAGCCGAAGAAACCACCCTTGGCATGATGCTCGCCCTTGGCAATCGGCTTGAGCAGCGTGGCGCACAGCGCCGGGGTCAAGGTCAGGGCCAGGAACGCCGAGAACAGAATCGAGGTGGCCATCGACAGCGAGAACTGCTGGTAGATCACCCCCACCGAACCCGGCATGAAGGCCATCGGCAGAAACACCGCCACCAGCACCAGGGTGATACCGATGATGGCTCCGGTGATTTGGCCCATGGCTTTCTTCGTCGCTTCCTTGGGCGACAGGCCCTCGGTGGCCATGATGCGCTCGACGTTTTCCACCACCACGATGGCATCGTCCACCAGGATACCGATGGCCAGCACCATGCCGAACATCGTCAATACGTTGATCGAGAAGCCCAGCAGCAACATGGTGGCGAAGGTGCCCATCAGCGCAATTGGCACTACCAGCGTGGGAATCAAGGTGTAGCGCACGTTCTGCAGGAACAGAAACATCACCGCGAACACCAGCGCCATCGCCTCCAGCAAGGTGTAGACCACCTTGGTGATCGAGACTTTGACAAAGGGCGAGGTGTCGTAGGGAATCTTGTATTCCACATTGGCAGGGAAGTAGCGTGACAACTCGTCCATTTTCGCCCGCACCAGCGTTGCGGTGCTCAAGGCATTAGCGCCGGGCGACAGTTGCACGCTGACGGCGGTAGACGGCTTGCCGTTCAGACGCGTGGAGAACTGGTATTCCTGGCTGCCGACTTCCACCCGTGCCACATCGCCGATGCGCACGGTGGAGCCGTCGGGGTTGGCCTTGAGCACGATGTCAGCGAATTCGGCCGGGGTGGACAGTTGCCCCTTGACCAGCACCGCCGCGGTGATCTCCTGGGTGTGGGTGCCCGGCAAGTCACCGATGCTGCCCGCTGAGACCTGGGCGTTCTGGGCGCTGATCGCGGCGTTGACGTCGGCCGGCGTGAGGTTGAAACCGATCAGCTTCTGCGGGTCGATCCAGATACGCATCGCTCGCTCGGCGCCATACAACTGGGCCTTGCCGACCCCGTCCAGGCGCTTGAGCTCGTTCATCACGTTGCGCGCCAGGTAATCACTGAGCGCGACGTCATCGAGCTTGCCGTCATTGGAGGTCAATGTGACCAGCAGCAGGAAGCCAGCGGAGACTTTTTCCACTTGCAAGCCTTGCTGAGTCACGGCCTGGGGCAGGCGCGGCTCGACGACCTTGAGGCGGTTCTGCACATCCACCTGGGCCATTTCCGGGTCGGTGCCCGGCTGGAACGTGGCGGTAATGGTCGCCGAGCCCAGGCTGCTCTGGGATTCGAAATACAGCAGGTGATCGGCGCCGTTGAGCTCTTGCTCGATCAGGCTGACCACGCTCTCATCCAGGGTCTGGGCCGAGGCGCCGGGGTACACCGCGTAGATTTCCACCTTGGGTGGCGCGACGTTGGGGTACTGCGCCACCGGCAATTGCGGGATCGCCAGGAAGCCCGCCAGCAGGATAAACAGGGCCACCACCCAGGCGAAGATCGGGCGGTCAATAAAGAACTGCGGCATGACGGGTTATTCCTTTACGAGCGGGCTGTCGTCCACTTCAACTTTTTCACCGGGGCGTGCGTGTTGCACGCCCTCGACGATGATGCGGTCGCCGGGTTTGAGGCCACTGGTGACGATCCAGCGATTGTCGACCACTGCACCCAACTCCACCGGCTGCTGGCTGACGGTCTGCTCGGCGTCCAGCAGCAACACCATCGGGATACCGGCGCTGTCACGGGTGATGGCGCGTTGCGGCACACTGAGGCCTTGCTTGTCGACGGCCTGTTCCACGCGCACCCGCACAAAGCTGCCGGGCAACAGGTCGAGGTCCGGGTTGGGGAACTCGCTGCGCAGGATGATCTGCCCGGTGCCCGGATCGACGCTGATATCGGCGAAGAGCAATTTACCCGGCAAGGGGTACAGGCTACCGTCGTCCTGGATCAAGGTGGCCTTGGCCTGGTCCTGGCCGACCTGCTTCAAGCTGCCGGCACGAAAGGCGCGGCGCAGGTCGTTCAGCTCACGGGTGGACTGAGTGAGGTCGGCGTGGATCGGGTCCAGTTGCTGGATAATCGCCAGCGGCGTGGCTTCGTTCTGGCCGACCAGCGCGCCTTCGGTCACCAGGGCGCGACCAATGCGCCCGGAAATCGGTGCGGTCACGGTGGCATAGCCCAGGTTCAGCCGGGCACGCTCGACGGCGGCCTTGTTGGCGGCCACTTCGGCGTTGGTCTGGCGCAGGGCGGCGCGGGCGTTGTCGTACTCCTGGCCGCTGATGGCGTTGCCTTCGACCAATTGGCTGTAGCGCTGCTCTTGCAGGCGCGCCTGGAACGCATTGGCCTCGGCCTTGCTCAGGTTGGCCAGGGCACTGTCCAGGTCGGCCTTGAACGGCGCCGGGTCAATACGGAACAATACGTCGCCTTGCTTGACGTCGTGGCCTTCGTTAAACACCCGCTGCATGACCACCCCGGCGACCCGGGCGCGTACTTCGGCGATACGCGGTGCGGCGATGCGCCCGCTCAGTTCGCTGGTAATAGAGAGGGGCTTGGCCTGCAGGGTTTCGATCCGCACTTTGGCCAGGGGCATTTGTGGCGCCTCGTCTGCCGACTGACCACACGCGCTCAGCGCCAGTGTGAGGGCCAACAGGCAAAACGGCGCAAATAGATTCTTCGACATGCTCTTATCCCAATATTGACTGGCGCATCCTAGAGGCACCTGCGCCGTGGTGCTGTGAAGCTGTGTAGCGGGTCTGTGAAGAAGTGTAAGGTACGGCGCACGTGGCGTCGGGGGCGTATATCCTTGCACAATCCTGCAACACACCAACAAACAGCATTATTTGGAAACACCATGCCCAACATCCTCCTGGTGGAAGACGACGCCGCACTCTCCGAGCTGATTGCCAGCTACCTGGAACGCAATGGCTACCACGTCAGCGTGCTCAGCCGTGGCGATCATGTACGCGAACGTGCACGCCTGAACCCGCCGGACCTGGTGATCCTCGACCTGATGTTGCCGGGCCTCGACGGCCTGCAGGTGTGCCGCTTGCTGCGCGCCGATTCTGCGGGCCTGCCGATCCTGATGCTGACCGCCCGCGATGACAGCCACGACCAGGTTCTGGGCCTTGAGATGGGCGCCGACGACTACGTGACCAAACCCTGCGAGCCGCGCGTATTGCTGGCCCGGGTGCGCACATTGCTGCGGCGCAGCAGCCTGTCCGAACCCCAGGTGGCCAGCGACCAGATCGTCATGGGCAACCTGTGCATCGACTTGTCCGAGCGCACCGTGACCTGGCGCGAACAGGCGGTGGAGCTGTCCAGCGGAGAATACAACCTGTTGGTGGTGCTGGCCCGGCATGCCGGCGAAGTGCTCAGCCGCGATCAGATCCTGCAACGCCTGCGCGGTATCGAGTTCAACGGTACCGACCGTTCGGTGGACGTGGCCATCTCCAAGCTGCGGCGCAAGTTCGACGACCATGCGGGCGAGGCGCGCAAGATCAAGACGGTGTGGGGCAAGGGGTATCTGTTCAGCCGTTCCGAGTGGGAATGCTGAACCATGTTTCGCGTACTGCTGCGCCTCTACCTGATCACCATCGTCACCTACAGTGCGGCGATTTACCTGATTCCCAAGCTGGTGATCCAGCTGTTCGAACACCGCTACATGAACTACAACATCGAACAGTCCCGCGGCCTGCAAAAACTCATGGTCAAGCAGTACCAGCGCGCACCGGTGGAGCGCTGGTCCCAGGTGACCGACCAGTTGAGCCGCGATTTTGCACCGTTGAAAGTGCAACTGTTGCTGCGCCAGGACGCCCGCTACACCCCTGAGGAAGAACAGTTACTGGAGCAAGGCAAACCGGTGATCCGCCTGGGCGAGTGGGGCTGGATGGAGGAAATCAGTTCGCCGATCAACCAGCAGTTCGCGGTCAAGCTGACCGTACCGCCAGACCCGTTGGACATGAACCTGCTGTACTGGTCGATGAACGTGCTGGTCGGCGCCGCCTTGTTGGCGTGCCTGCTGGTGTGGCTACGTCCGCACTGGCGTGACCTGGAACGTCTGAAAAGTACCGCCGCGCTATTGGGTAAGGGCCACTTGGAGGCCCGTACGGGGCTTGCACCCAGCTCCAGCATCGGCGGCCTGGCGGCGGTGTTCGACACCATGGCCGACGATATCGAGCATCTCTTGAACCAGCAGCGCGACTTGCTCAATGCTGTCTCCCATGAACTGCGCACGCCGCTTACCCGCCTGGATTTCGGGCTGGCCCTGGCGCTTTCCGAAGACTTGCCCCTGGCCAGCCGCGAGCGTCTGCAAAGCCTGGTGGCGCATATTCGGGAGTTGGATGAATTGGTGCTGGAATTGCTGTCTTACAGCCGCCTGCAAAACCCGGCGCAATTGCCCGAGCGGGTAGAGGTAGCGCTCGACGAGTTTATCGACAGCGTGTTGGGCAGCGTCGACGATGAGTTGGAAAACCCCGAGATCGTCATCGATGTGGCGCTTGATTGTGCCGTTGAGCGCTTCAGCCTCGACCCGCGTCTGACTGCCCGAGCCTTGCAGAACCTGCTGCGCAATGCGACGCGCTACTGCGACAAGCGCATCCAGGTGGGCGTGCGCGTATGCCCCAAAGGCTGTGAAATCTGGGTGGACGACGATGGCATCGGCATACCGGCTGACCAGCGCGAGCGCATCTTCGAGCCGTTCTACCGCCTCGACCGCAGCCGCGACCGCGCAACCGGCGGCTTTGGCCTGGGCCTGGCGATCAGCCGGCGCGCCCTGGAGGCCCAGGGCGGCACCTTGACGGCCTTGGCGTCGCCCCTGGGTGGGGCGCGGTTTCGTGTGTGGCTGCCTAACCTTTCGTGATCAAAGTACTTTGACTGCTCGGCCGATCCCGTGAATCGGCCCGGTGGGTTTGCCGGTAGGCGAGCCATTGGGCCCTTCCAGCGTCAGTTCAAACAACTGGTTCGGCGCCAGCGGCGGCAGTTTGTCCAGGGGCACCGACAAGGTCTGCCCAGGCTTGACCAGGCCCAGGGATATGGGACCCTGCCAGCCATCGGCCTTGGTCCAGAACTCCAGGGCTTTGTCTGCGGGAATCTCCATCCCCCCCAATGGGATCAACTGGATCTGCCGATTATCACTGGCCTGCACCACCCAGCCCGGTGCCTGGCTTTGTGGCGCCATCAGCACCACCACGAAGCTGGGTGCGGTCATGGGCGGGCGCGCCAGTAATAAAGCCGCCAGCACCACGCTTGCCATCAGGCCGACGGCAGAAAGCCCGCGCCAGAACGCCAGCAGGTTCCACCACGCCACGCCCGTTTCGGCGATTTTGATGCGGCGTTCAATGCGCCGCCACAGCTGTGCCGAAGGCGGCACCGGTTGCGCCAGCGCCACCAGAGGCAACAGACGCTGCTCCCAGGCATCCACCGCTGCGCGCAGTGCCACATCATGGGCCAGGCGTTGTTGTACCTCAGCGCGCTGTTCGGCGGGCAGGGTCCCCAGCACGTATTCACTGGCCAGTTCATCCAGGCTGTCGTTCATGCCATGCACTCGCGCAAGGCGGCGAGGCTGCGTTTGATCCAGGCTTTGACCGTGCCCAGCGGGGTACTGAGTTTTTGCGCGATTTCGCTGTGGGAGTAACCGTCCACATACGCGTGCAGAATGCAGGTGCGACGCGTCGGGTCGAGCCGTTCCAGGCACTGGTGGATCTGCCCGGAGCGAGCAGCAAACTCAATGGACTGGGCCGGCTCTGCCAGCGGCTCGTACTGATCGTCCAATGGCACGTCACGCCCGGCGCTGCGTACCACGTCCAGGGCCAGGTGGCGGGTCACGCTGAACACCCAACCCCGTGCGGAGCCTCGCAGGGGGTCGAAACTGTGTGCGCCGTGCCAGATCTTGATAAAGGCGTCATGCACGATGTCCTCGGCCAGTGCCTTGTTGCGGGTAATGCGCAGCGCCACACCGAGCAAGCGGCTGCTGTCCTGCTCATAGAGCTGGTGCAGGGCGCGATGATCGCCGCGGGCGCAGGCTAACAGGCACACTTGATAATCAAAGATGAGTTCAGCCAAACCAGAATTCCTGCCACTGAGGAGACGTCTACGCGTGGTAGGCGCGAGGTTGCTCGCGCCTACCTGGCCAGCGTAGCTGAGTTTGCTCAGTTGGCGGCCCAGAAGAGGTAGTCCGCCTGGTATTTCACCATTTCCTTGGCGCCTTTGTTCGCCGTGGTGCAGGGCGCAGCCGGAGCGACCCCGCCTTTGAGCGCAACCCGCTGGATATACACCACGCCACTCATTGCACCTTTGCCCTCGGCTGGATTGGCCTTGACCAGTTGATAGGGCAGGTTGCCGGGGCTCGACGGCGCCACGGCCAATTGCGTGCCGGTGATGGTCGAGCCGTCCTTGGCCTGCCACGTGGCGGGTGGGCCGAAGTAGGTGCCGACCTGCTGGCCATTACGGTCGTTCAACACGGCTTTAGGGCCGACGAAGGTCCACTCGGTCTGGCCGGCAGCGTTGGCCTTGTCGCGGCATTCATAGGTGATTTCGCCGACCCCGGTGGTGTGCATCGCTACCTTGTGGCCATCGGGCACCTTGATGCTGTCCGGCAGGCCCGCCTGGGCAAACGCCGACGGTGCGGCGAGGAGCAAGCTGGACAGGCACAGCAGTGTTTTTGCGTTCATGGTGTTTCTCCATTGGGTAGAACAGCAGGGTTACGTTGATGACTACGGCCCAGGCCCGACCATTGGATGCAGTTTTGTGCAAAAAAATTGGAGTTTCCAAAAAGGCATAAACTCAGATCGCATCGGTATAAGTGGTTATAAGAAAAATCGCTATCCTGCGGCCAGAAATTTATAAGGCCGCGGGTAGCTGGAATGGATGTAGGTAATATTGGTTTCGTGGTTGCCGGCTTGATCGTGGGGTTTATCGTGGGCATGACGGGGGTGGGCGGCGGTTCGCTGATGACCCCGATCCTGCTGTGGTTTGGCATCAACCCGGCCACCGCGGTGGGCACCGACCTGCTGTACGCTGCCATTACCAAGTCCGGTGGCGTGCTGGTGCACAGCAAGAACAAGAACATCGATTGGACCATCACTGGCTGGCTCACCCTGGGCAGCGTGCCGGCAGTGTTGCTGACGTTATGGTTCCTGGCCAGCTTGCACACCGACCCCAGTGCGATGAACGCGGTGATCAAGCAGGCCCTTGGCGTGGTATTGCTGCTGACGGCCTTGGCGATCCTGTTCAAGAAAAGCCTGTTGGCCTTTGCCCAGCGTCATGCTGGCGATTCCTACCATCTGCGCCCGCGCAATCTGAATGCGCTCACTGTTGTGACAGGTGCGATCCTTGGCACCATGGTGGCCTTGACCTCGATCGGTGCCGGCGCTCTGGGCACGGTGGCGCTGTTTATCCTGTACCCGTTCCTGGCCACGCGGCGCCTGGTTGGCACCGAGATCGCCCATGCCGTGCCCCTGACATTGGTGGCGGGCCTGGGCCATGCCAGCATGGGGAACATGGACTGGCATCTGCTGGGCTTTTTGCTGATGGGGTCGCTGCCGGGGATCTACATGGGCAGCCATATGACCGGCAGGATTCCCGACGGGGTACTGCGGCCGTGCCTGGCGGTGATGTTGATGGCGGTGGGGTACAAGTTGGCGTTCTGAGCACGTGGCCTGACACCCCACGTTCCAAATGTGGGAGCTGGCTTGCCTGCGAAGGCGGCCTCACAGTCGACACCGTTATACCGAGTACATATCCATCCCTGTCGATTCCGGCCAGCGTGGTTTAACGGGGCGCCTAAGATCAAGATCAAAAGCAGATCAAGATCAAAAGCAGATCAAGATCAAAAGCAGATCAAGATCAAGAGCTACTCGCTTCGCATCGTGGGTACGCTTGGTGCTGGTCGCAACTGTTGCTCCAGCAACAGCAGATCCACAAACTGCTGCTATCCCAGACACTGGCAAGCCATCGCTTCAATCCCCCTTTTTTTCCGCAACCCCCAGGCTACGGGCATTTGCCTGCCCCTGGCACGCTTGCTGCCTAAGCACTGGTACATCCCCTGTGCGAGGTACCGTCCGATGAGTCAGCAAGCCGTGAAATTTGCCTATTGGGTACCCAACGTCAGCGGTGGGTTGGTCGTCAGCAAGATTGAACAACGCACCCACTGGGGCATCGAGTACAACCGCAAGCTGGCGCAACTGGCGGAGGCGGCGGGTTTTGAGTATGGCTTGACCCAGATTCGCTTCACCGCAGGTTACGGTGCCGAGAACCAGCATGAGTCCGTGGCGTTCAGCCATGCGTTACTCGCGGCGACTACCACCCTCAAGGTCATCGCGGCGATCCTGCCCGGGCCGTGGCAACCGGCGTTGGCGGCCAAGCAATTGGCGACCATCGACCAACTGACCAATGGCCGTATCGCGGTGAATATCGTCAGTGGTTGGTTCAAGGGCGAGTTCCAGGCCATTGGCGAGCATTGGTTGGAGCATGATGAGCGCTATCGGCGTTCCGAAGAGTTTATCCGCGCCCTCAAAGGCATCTGGACCCAGGACGATTTCACCTTCAAGGGCGATTTCTATCGTTTCAACCAATACACCCTCAAGCCCAAGCCCCTGGGCCAGCCGGAGATCTTCCAGGGCGGCAGTTCGCGGGCGGCTCGGGACATGGCGGCGCGGGTGTCGGATTGGTATTTCACCAATGGCAACACGCCTGAAGGCGTCAAGGCCCAGGTCGATGATATTCGTGCCAAGGCCGCTGCCAACCACCATTCGGTGAAGGTGGGCGTGAACGCCTTTGTGATCGCCCGCGACACGGAAGAGGAGGCTCGGGCGGTGCTGGCGCAGATCATCGACCAAGCCGACCCGGAGGCGGTCAACGCCTTTGGTGACGCAGCCAGGCAAGCGGGCAAGGCGTCGCCGGAGGGCGAGGGGAACTGGGCCAAGTCCAGCTTTGAGGACCTGGTGCAATACAACGATGGCTTCAAGACCAACCTGATCGGCACGCCGCAGCAGATCGCCGAGCGCATCGTGGCACTCAAGGCCGTGGGTGTGGACTTGGTGCTGGCAGGCTTTCTGCACTTCCAGGAAGAAGTGCAGTATTTCGGCAAACGTGTATTGCCGCTGGTGCGCGAGCTTGAGGCCAAGGCAGATGCAGGAGCGAGCTTGCTCGCGAAAAACGTTAACGAAAAAGTGGCTAGCCTGGTTTAGCGCGCAGGCTAGGCGCTCTTCGCGAGCAAGCTCGCTCCTACGGGGTGTAAAAGGTTTGAGTGGCTTGCAAGGTCAACACCTCAAACCCGTCCGCCGTCACCGCCACGGTGTGTTCCCATTGCGCCGAGAGGCTGTTGTCCTTGGTGACCACCGTCCAGCCGTCTTTCAGGCTGCGAGTTTTAGCGCTGCCATGGTTAAGCATCGGTTCGATGGTAAACACCATGCCTTCGCGCAGTTCGAGGCCGGTGCCGGGGCGGCCGAAGTGCAGGATTTGCGGTTCTTCGTGCATTTGCCGGCCAATGCCGTGGCCGCAGTATTCGCGCACCACGCTGTAGCCGTTGGCTTGCGCGTGGCTCTGGATGGCATGGCCGATATCGCCCAGGCGCGCGCCCGGCTTGACCTGGCGGATGCCGGCCCACATCGCCTCGAAGGTCATGTCCACCAGGCGCCTGGCCTTGGGCGTCACGTTGCCGATCATGTACATCTTGCTGGCGTCGGCGATGAAGCCGCCTTTTTCCAGGGTGATGTCGATGTTGATGATGTCGCCGTCCTTGAGTATTTGCTTGGCGCTGGGCATGCCGTGGCACACCACTTCGTTGATCGAGGTGTTGATGCAGAAGGGGTAGTCGTACTGCCCCAGGCTGGCAGGGCGGGCCTTGAGGTCATTGCGGATGAAGGCTTCGACGGCGCTGTCCAGCTCCAGGGTAGAGCGGCCGGCGGCGACGAAGCCGTCGAGCATGTCGAAGACTTGCGCCAACAGACGCCCGGCTTCACGCATCACGGCCAACTGTGCGGGAGTCTTGATCATCAACTGCGCCCCCGGATCAGGTCGGTTTTGTCCAGCAACAGCTTGTTGATCAGCTCGTTGTAGGGCAGGTGCGGGTTGAGTTCGGCGAGCAGGCCGATCTTGATCCAGAACTCGGCTTGGGCGTTGATGGAGCGGTCCATGGCGGCGCTGGCCAGGCGCAGTTGTTCGTGCAGCTGATCGGTGATCTTGACGATGCCCATAAGGTTCACTGTGTTTAATTGATATACGAATCGTATATGGTTCGTATGTCGATCGCAAACCTCCTTCGGCTGAACGGTGATGGGTTGATGGGCTGCGATAGGTTGCCGAAAAAAGGATTCCCACCTAAACGCCGGTCCCCACGCTGCGGGTTAAACGTTTAATCGATGTAGTTCGACGAGGATGCCAAACAAGCCGTTTTCTTTAATATGAACAAGCGGTTTGCTTATGAGGAAAGGTTACAACCACCCCGGTTTTTGCCGAGTAGGCTTACTGATTGAAAGCGTCTTCCAGGGTTGGCAAGACGTGGCAGGCAAGTGCCTGTCGGATACATATAACTGTTGGCAGTCTCAAAAAAGGAGAGGTTAGCCATGCTTTCAGAACTAGAGCTTCGCAGCATTATTGAAGGAAGTTTCCTGCCTAAACGGTGCGAATGCACCAAAGCCGAAGATGCCTCGTTGACGATCAGGGTCTACGACGATCGCGACCGGGATCGGGTGGATTTGGAAGTCAAAGGTATCCACCCTGACAAGCTCGACAGCAGCCGAGCGATTTGCAACCTGATCACCGGGTTGCGTGAAGACCTCAAGCAAAGCCACGCACCGGTACTGCAACGAGCCGGCGCTCGCGGTTATCACTAGCTGATGCTTGAGTGCAAGTTGACCCCGTGGGCCTGGTAATTGCCAGGCCCAATGTTGACGTCCTTCCTGTTTACCAGCGCGCTCTTACGCCGAAATTGCCACTGACACCCTCAAAGTTGTTGTCGTCCAGTTGGGTGCCATAGTTACCCTCCATATAAACACTGACCGTGGATGACAATTGAGCCACAACACCGATGCCCATATCAGCCGTGGAGGACTTGTGATCGCTCTTGATCCGGTCCACCCCGTCGAACGTCACCGTGTCGCTACCGCCGAAGGTGTGCCAGACATTCGCCCGTAGGTACGGCTCCACGGGTGTGTTGCTGACCAGATAGCGACCCTTGAGCCGTGCGCCGATGCGGCCGGTCCAATACTCCTGGGAGTCGAATGAGACCTTGGAAATGCCATCGTGCTGACTATCCAGATCGATCTTCTGGCCGATGACCTGGGCCTGAGGTTCCATCTCCCAATGCTCGGACAGCCTGAACGGGTAGCCGGCCTCGGCGGATAACGCCAGGGCGTGGCCCTTGGTATCCATCTTCACCCCTCGGTCGGACTTGTTGTTGCCATCCAGGCGGGTACCCATGGCCACCAGGTCGACGTACCAGCCGGTCGGATCGGTGAGTGTCCAGTAGGCGCCGAAGTTGTCGCCGTCGAGTTTGACCCGCCCAGAGCGATGGTTCTGCCAGCCCATTGCAAAGCCCTTCACGTCGCCGCGCAGGCGGCTCTGGCCGATAAAGAGGCCAAGGCGTTGCGTCTGCCCGCCGCTGGTTTCGGCGGCGTAAAGGTCATGGCCAACCTGATAGCCCTTGACCGTGCCGTCAAAACTCGGCGCCACGGTGCCCGACCAGCTTTTGTTGAAATCACTGCCATAGGCGCGGCCCCAACCTGCCGGCACTGCACCGGTCTCGGTCAGCAGGCTTTGCTCGCCCTGGCGTTCATGGAAGGTGCCCAGCGCCTGCAACGTCATCAGTTGCGCAGCGGGGATGTCTACGGAGTAGACCGGAACTTCCAGGCGATACAGTGGAATCGGCGCGGCACCCGCCACGGCGGTGGGCAGTACAGGGTTACTCGCCGCCGATTGCGGCGACGTGGCTGCAGCGACTTGGCTGGGCGGTGGCGCGGCAGGCTCGATTGGGGGTTGCGGTTGCGCAGTGGGCGGTTCCACGGAAGGTTCATCCGAGTCCACTACAGGGGGAGTGGCGGGGATCGGCGGCACCGGCACCACCACGGCCGGTGTCGGCGGTACGGGTGGGACCGCCGGCGGTTGCACGGCCACCACTGAGGAGCGAAGGAACCAGCTGTTTTTCGTATTGGCAAGGGTGCCGCCCTTGAACAGCAGGTATTCATACGCCCCGGCGGAGACCGAGCCCTTCAAGGCAAACGCATCGTTGCTGCTGACGGCGCCGTTGAGTGCCTGGACCACTTCGATGCCGTTGTTCTGGGTCAGCCCGCCGATACCGCCGAGGTTGCTGACACTCAGTTGGGTGTGACCGCTGATGTTGCCGTCGGACACTACCAGCTTGTCGGTGGCAGAGTTTTCGTCGCCGAGTACGGTTTGCAGGTGCAGCTGGCCGTTGTTGCCCACGTAGTTACCATGCACCGTCAACACGCTGGTAGCGCTGTTGTCGGTGGTCATGTCGACAGTGCCGGCGTTATTGAGCGTCGCCAGTTGCCCGGCGGTGTAGGGGCGGATGCCGCCTTGCGCCACGGCCAGGGTACTGCTGCCGTCGATGTTGAACATGCCGGTATTGCTGCCACTGTCACCGAGGAAAAAATTCCCGGCCAGGTCCAGGCGCGAGTTTTTGGTGAGGCTGACGCGCTCCAAGCCGATATAGCGGGCCGCGGTGCTGGATGTTGTCGCGTCGAAGATCAGTTGATCGTTGCCCAGGCCGCCATCGATAAAGGGCGTGTGGTTCAGTTTGCTTTCATTCAAGCCTTGCAGCAGAACCGTGTCGTCGCCATCACCCATCAATACCCGGGAGTTGATCCGGCCTTCACCCAGCCATTTGAACGTATCGTTGCCGACGCTGGCACGGATCTCACCGTTAATCACGCCGCCGCTGACGGTGATGCTGTCATCGCCGCCGCTGGTGCTGATATTGCCGCCGATGGTGCCGCCGGAAATGATGATGGTGTCGGTGTCGAAACCGGTGACCAGGTTCTCCCGGATTTCCCCCCCGGTCATTTCATAGAAGTTCTTGTCCAACTTCATATTGACCCGGCCAATTTTGCCACCGCGCTGGTAGGCCACATCGCCGTCTTCAAAAGCCTCGTCGATTATGCCGTCATACATTTCAAGCACGTCGCGGCCGTCGCCCTGGAACAGGCCGCCTATTCGCCCACCCATCATGACGACACGATCAACACCGTCGCCTTGCTGCACGATCCCGGTGACCCGGCCGTCGCGGATTTCCACCGTATCTATTCCAGGGCCAAAGGTCACATCGCCATTGATGGCGCCGCCTGTGGAGAGCGTCAGGCTGTTATCCCCGGAAAGATCGGTCAGGCCGGCACTGCTGCCGTTGTTACACGTATAGGTATCGTTGCCGGTTCCCGGGGTGAGAACGCAGGCGGCGTGGGAGGGTTGAGGGTTCATGTACTGCAATGAGATGAGGCCGACAGCTAAAACGGCCCGGGTCGAGAAACCACTGGGCTTTTGCATGGGTGTGTCCTAGGTTTGTTGTAATAACTGCTCCTGTTTTTGGGTTTAGCACAGTTTTCCAGTAGCGCAATTTTTTATGCATGGCGCGCAGGCCACGGAATACGTGGCCTGCGTGATGGCACTTTGGGTTTTTGCCCGCTCAGCTCAAGCCAGTTGTTGACGATAGGGCAGGTCTGGGCCGGTCTTGCCGCAGGTCAGGGCGGCAGCCCGAATCGCGAAGCCCAGCATGGCGTCGATCTGCTCGCGGCTCAGTCGTTGCAGCCCGTCAACCGAATCCAACTGCTGTTCCGTCAGCCACGCAATCAACGCCGCCTGGAAGGTATCACCAGCGCCCACCGTATCGGCCATCACCACCTTGACCGCAGGCTGCGACCAGCTGCCATGCTGGCGGCTGAACACCGACGCACCGTCGCCACCACGGGTGAGGAACACCAGTTGGCAGCGGTGTTGCAGCCAGCCTTGCAGCACGCTTTCCGGTGTCTGGTCGGGGTGGAGCAGGTGCAGGTCTTCGTCGCTGACCTTGATCAGGTCGGCGTGTTGCACCAGCTCTGCGACGCGGGCGCGCCACAGGTGGATATCGGGCTGCGGGTTAAGGCGCACGTTGGGGTCGAGGCTGATCAGACGCTTGCCGCTTTCACGCTTGACCAGGTTGAGCAGGGTGTCTCCAATCGGTTGCACCACCAGCGAAAACGAGCCCACATGCAGCCCGCGAATTTCATCGCCCAGGGGCGGCAGGTGCGTCAGTTGCAATTGCCGGTCGGCGCAGCCTTCGCCGCGAAAGCTGTACTGCGGCGAGCCATTGGCGCCCACGGCCACCATCGCCAGGGTGGTCGGCGCGTCGAACGCCACCAGAAAGCGTTCGCTGATACCTTCGTCATTCAGGACCTGCTGCAAGCGCCGTCCAAGGTAATCGGTGGACAGGCCGGCGAAGAGCCCCGACTCGATCCCCAGGCGGCGCAAACCCACCGCGACGTTGAACGGCGAGCCACCGGCAATCGCCTTGTAATTGAGCTTGGCGGCCTGCCCGCTGGCATCCTCCTCGCTGAAGAAATCAAACAGCGCTTCACCACACACCAGATACATAGTTGCTCGCTCTTAAAGGGTTGCCACGTGCTGTTGATAACGCTGATACGCTTGTTGATAGGCACTGACATTGGCCGCCACGGGTAAGGTGCGGCTGGCCGGGTCAATGCTCACGCATTTGTCGCACAGGCTGGCCAGCGGTTCGCCGCTCTGGCACCACGCCGCCTGGATCGCCGCGCCCAGGGCGGCCGCCTCGCTCTGTTCGGTACACACCACTTCGGTGTGCATGATATCGGCGACCATCTGCCGCCACAGCGGGCTTTTCGAGCCGCCGCCGATCAGACGGATGCTCTGGCTTTGCAGGCCGGTCTGGCGCAGCAGGTCGAGGCCATAACGCAGGCCGAAGGTGGTGCCTTCGACCACCGCGCGGCACAGGTTGGCACGGGTCAGGTTGGTCATGGTCAGGCCCTGCAGGCTGCCGGTGGCGTGGGGCAGGGCGGGCACGCGTTCGCCGTTGAGGAACGGCAGCATGCTCACCCCATCGGCCCCGATGGATGCCTGTTCGACCAGCGCGTTGAAGGCATCGAGGTCCAGGTCGAACAGCTCGCGAATCACCCCGGTGGCGTTGGTCAGGTTCATGGTGCAGATCAGCGGCAGCCAGCCGCCGCTAGAGGAGCAGAAGGTCGCCACCGAGGCCTGGGGGCTGACGTTGGGCTGGTCGGCAAAGGCATACACGGTGCCCGATGAACCCAGGCTCATGGTGATCACGCCGGGGGCGATATTGCCGGTGCCAATGGCGCCCATCATATTGTCGCCGCCACCACTGGACACCACCGCGTTGGGGTTGATGCCCAGGCGCTCGGCAATGGCCGGCAGGATCGTGCCCACCGCTTGGTCGGCTTCGATCAGTGTCGGCAACGCGGCTTGCAGGCGGCCGCTGGGGTCGATGTGCTGGAGCAACGCCACATCCCATTCGCGGCGGCGCACGTTGAAGTAACCGGTGCCCGACGCATCGCCGTACTCGGCGCAGGCGCGGCCGGTGAGCCAGTAGTTGAGGTAGTCGTGGGGCAGCAGGATATGGGCAATGCGTGCGAAGACGTCGGGGTGCTGTTCGCGGGTCCAGAGCAGCTTGGACACGGTGTAGCCCGGAGCGATGGCCACGCCCAGGCGCTCCAGGGACCCGCGTTCGCCACCCAGATGCTGCAGCAGCCGGTCGTTCTCCGGCGCGGTTTCGGTGTCGCACCACAACTTGGCCGGGCGCAGCACTTCACCTTGTTCGTCCAGCAGCACCAGGCCGTGCTGCTGGCCGGACACGCCGATGCCAAGGATGTCCTGGCCGTCCACCCCGGCTTGTTGCAGGGCGCGGTGGGTGGCTTCGGTGAAGGCGTCCAGCCATTCCTGGGTGTGTTGTTCACGGCGGCCGTTGGCGCCGCTGATCAAGGTGTGCGCGGCGGCGCCCAGGCCCAGCACCTTGCCGCTGGAGGCGTCGAGGACGATGGCCTTGGTGCCTTGGGTGCCGCAGTCGATTCCGAGGAACAGGTTTTGCTGGGTCATGATGGAGTGCTCAGCATTATTATTGGGTTGAAAATACGGTCGATGTGGGAGCTGGCTTGCCTGCGATAGCGGTCCGGCAGTCATCGCAGGGTTGACTGGACCACCGCTATCGCAGGCAAGCCAGCTCCCACCTGTTTAATCCGGTTTGTTCAGCAGGTTTTGTAGTGTGGTGGTGACGCCTTTGTCGCGCAGGCTTGCATAACACCGCTCGAACGCTGCCACAAACGCCGCCGACTTGGGAATAGCCGTGCCAAAAATCTCTTCCACCCCCAGCAACCGCTGGCTGATCAGCGCGTCATCGCTCACTAGGTCCTGGCAGAACGCTGCCCGCGGGTCCGGGATGCTGTAGCGCGCGCCGTTTTCATCCACACCTTTCAAGTACAGCGCCCAGGCCGCCACCACAAGGGCGGCACGGTCCGTCTCGCGGCCGTCGGCAATCAGGCGGTTGATGGTCGGCACGGTGAACTTGGGAAACTTCGATGAACCGTCGGAGCATACGCGCTCCAACTGGTCGGCAATCGCCTGGTTGGAAAAGCGTTGCACCAGGGTCTGCTTGTATTCGGTCAGGTCGATACCGGGTACCGGCGCCAGGTTCGGCGTGACGTCCAGGTCCATGTAGGCGCGCATATACGCCACGAACACAGGGTCGTTCATGGTCTCGTGAACGAACCGGTAGCCCTTGAGGAACCCCAGGTACGTGAGGGCCAGGTGGCTGCCGTTGAGCAGGCCGATCTTCATTTCTTCGTAAGGCGTGACGTCATCGGTGAACTGCACGCCGACCTTTTCCCAGGCCGGGCGGCCGTTGACAAATTTGTCTTCCAGCACCCACTGCACAAACGGCTCGCACACCACCGGCCAGGCATCGTCGATCCCGTGCTGGTCGTGCAGTTGCAGGCGGTGGGCGGTGCTGGTCATGGGCGTGATGCGGTCAACCATGGCGTTCGGGAAGCTCACGTTGGCCTTGATCCAGTCATGCAGGCCCGCGTCGTGCAGGGCGGCGAAGGCCAGCAAGGCCTTGCGGGTGACGGCGCCGTTGTGAGGCAGGTTATCGCAGGACATCACCGTAAAGGCCGGGGTGCCAGCGGTGCGGCGCTGGGTGAGCGCAGCGCAGATAAAGCCGAACACGGTTTTCGGCGCTCTCGGGTGCGCCAGGTCATGCTGGATCTGCGGTAGGTGGGCCATGAACTCGCCGTTGCTGTCGTCGATGCAGTAGCCGCCCTCGGTGATGGTCAGCGAGACGATGCGGATCTGTGGGCTGGCGAGCTTATCGATCAGCGCCTGGGCGCCGTCTTCGGCCAGCAGCATGTCGCTGATCGAGCCGATCACGCGCACTTGCGTGTCGTCGGTGTCGCCCAGTTCATACAGGGTGAACAGGTAATCCTGGCCGGCCAGGTCGTCGCGGGCCTTGCGGTCTTCACTGCGCAGGCCCACGCCGCAGATGCCCCAGTCCAGGCCTTCGCCAGTGTTCATCAGGGCATCGGTGTAAAACGCCTGGTGCGCACGGTGGAAACCGCCGACGCCGATGTGCGCGATGCCCTGGCGGGTGTCGGCAATCGCATAGGCAGGCAACTGCACTTGGGGCGCCAGTTGGGTCAGGTTGGCTTTATTCAATTTCATCGGGAAATACTCACGAAATCAGGCGGCAGCGCGCAGTGGACGGGCCACGGCGACGCCATCGGTGTCGAACAAATGGCAGTGCGTCGGGTCCAGGTGCAGTTGCAGCGTCTCGCCGTACTGGCTGGCCATGTCGCCACGGATACGCATGGTCAGCGGTTCGCCGTTGCGGGTGATGACGTGGCAGAAGGTGTCGCTGCCCAGGCGCTCGCCGACGTCGGCGGTGACGGTCAGGGTGGTTTGCCCGGGTGTGGCCATTTCCAGGTGCTCGGGACGAATGCCCAGGGTCACCGCGCTGCCCACGCTCAGGGTGGCGCCGCTCAACGGCAGGCTGATCAGAGTGCCGGCGTCCAGTTGCACCTCGCAGCCTTGGCTGTCGACGCGGGTGACCTGGCCCTTGAGGAAGCCCATCTTCGGTGTGCCGAGAAAGCCTGCCACAAACAGGTTGGCCGGCTGGTGGTACAGCTCCAGCGGCGAACCGACCTGTTCGATGCGCCCGCTGTTGAGCACCACCACCTTGTCGGCCAGGGTCATGGCTTCGACCTGGTCGTGGGTCACGTAGATCATGGTCGCTTGCAGTTCTTTATGCAGGCGCGCCAGCTCCAGGCGCATCTGCACGCGCAGGGCGGCGTCGAGGTTGGACAGCGGTTCGTCGAACAGGAAGATCTTCGGGTTGCGCACAATCGCTCGGCCAATCGCCACGCGCTGGCGCTGGCCACCCGAAAGTTGCTTGGGCTTGCGCTCCAGCAAAGGCCCCAGCTCAAGGATGCGCGCCGCTTCGCTGACTTTGCTCTCGACCAGCTTCTTGTCGACGCCCGCCAGGTCCAGGGCAAACGACATGTTCTTGCGCACGCTCATGTGCGGGTACAGCGCGTAGGTCTGGAACACCATGGCCAGGTCGCGCTTGGCCGGGGTGACTTCGGTAATGTTGCGGCCATCGAGTTCGATGGTGCCGTCGCTGACTTCTTCCAGGCCGGCGATCAGGCGCAGCAGGGTGGATTTGCCACAGCCCGACGGGCCGACGAACACCACGAATTCCTTGTCGTTCACTTCCAGGTCGATGCCCTTGATGATGGAAAAACCTTCAAAGCCTTTTTGCAGATTCTTGATTTTCAGGTTGGCCATGATGGGCCCTCCGCTGGGAATTATTATTTGACGGCGCCAAAGGACAAACCGCGTACCAACTGCTTCTGGCTGATCCAGCCAAAGATCAGGATCGGCGCGCAGGCGAGGGTCGAGACGGCGGACAGCTTGGCCCAGAACAAGCCTTCGGGGCTGGAGTAAGAGGCGATCAAGGCGGTCAACGGCGCGGCGCTGGAGGAGGTCAGGTTCAGCGACCAGAAGGCCTCGTTCCAGCACAGGATCAACGACAGCAGTACCGTGGAGGCCAGGCCACCCTTGGCGATGGGCAGCAGCACGCGCACCATTTCCTGCCACAGGGTGGCGCCGTCCAGGCGGGCGGCTTCGAGGATGTCCTTGGGGATGTCCTTGAAGTAGGTGTACACCATCCACACCACAATCGGCAGGTTGATCAGGGTGTAGATGATGATCAGCGCAATGCGCGTGTCCAACAGGCCAAAGCTCTTGGCCAACAGGTAGATCGGCATCAGCACGCCCACCGGCGGCAGCATCTTGGTCGACAGCATCCACAGCAGCGTGCCCTTGGTGCGCTGGGTTTCGTAGAACGCCATGGAATAGGCGGCCGGTACCGAAATGAGCAGGCACAGGGCGGTGGCGCTGAACGAAATCACCACCGAGTTCCAGGCGTAGGCGAAGTAATTGCTGCGCTCGTTGATGTGCAGGTAGTTCTCCAGCGTCGGCGTGAAGATGAACTGCGGCGGCGTGGCGAACGCGTCGATTTCGGTCTTGAAGCTGGTCAGCACCATCCAGAAGATCGGAAAGAAAATCAGGATCGCGATGGCCCAGGCCAATGTGCCGAGCAACAGGCTCTGCAGGCGACGGGATTGTTGAAGCGTCATGGCGCGGCCCTCAAGGCTTGTCAGTCAGGTTTTTGCCGATCATCCGCACCAGGATGATCGCCGCGATATTGGCGATGACCACGGCAATCAAGCCGCCGGCCGAGGCCATGCCCACATCGAACTGCACCAGTGCCTGGTTGTAGATCAGGTAGGCGAGGTTGGTGGACGCATAGCCGGGGCCACCGTTGGTGGTGGTAAAGATTTCGGCGAACACCGAGAGCAGGAAGATGGTTTCGATCATCACCACCACGGCAATCGGGCGGGCCAGGTGGGGCAGGGTCAGGTGCCAGAAGATCGCAATGGCGCCGGCACCGTCCAGGCGTGCGGCTTCCTTCTGCTCCTGGTCCAGGGACTGCATGGCGGTCATCAGCAGCAGGATCGCGAAGGGCAGCCATTGCCACGACACAATGATGATGATCGACAGCAGCGGGTAATGCGCCAGCCAGTCCACCGGCTCGGCGCCGAAGAACTTCCACACGGCGGCGAGAATCCCCGACACCGGGTGAAAAATCAGGTTCTTCCAGATCAGCGCGCCCACCGTGGGCATGATGAAGAACGGCGAAATCAGCATCACCCTGACGATGCCGCGCCCCAGGAACTCACTGGCCTCCAGCAGCGCACTGATCAACACGCCGAACACCACGCTGATCAGCAAGACGCTGCCCACCAGCAACAGGGTATTGGTGGCGCCGGGCAGGAACCCCGAATCGGTGATGAAGTAGCTGAAGTTTTCCAGCCCCACGAATTGGTTTTCGCCGGGGTAGAGCAGGTTGTAGCGGATCAGCGAAAAGTACAGGGTCATGCCCAGCGGCACGATCATCCACAGCAGCAACAAGGCCACCGAGGGGCTGACGAGAAACCAGCCGGGGTTGGCCAGGCGGTTTTTGGTGGGTGTATTCATGGTGATCAGAACCAGTCAGATGCCTACAGAATCTGCGTCGGAGCGCGGTCGCTGTGGGAGCTGGCTTGCCTGCGATGGTATCGCCTCGGTGTTACGGATAGACCGAGTCGTTTGCATCGCAGGCAAGCCAGCTCCCACAAAAGCTCTGCTCCTGTATTTGCGGTGGTGAGGCTGGTTTACTTGGGGTAACCAGCCCGCTTCATTTCCCGCTCGGTGGTGTTCTGCGCGGAGGTCAACGCAGCATCGACGGTTTGCTGACCGGTCAGCGCACCCGAGAAGAACTTGCCCACCTGGGTACCAATCGCCTGGAATTCAGGAATGGTCACCAACTGGATACCGATATACGGCACCGGCTTCTCGGTCGGCTTGGTCGGGTCGGCCACTTTCAGCGATTCCAGCGTCACCTTGGCGAACGGCGCGGCCTTCATGTACTCGTCGCTATAGGTGGATTGGCGGGTACCCGGCGGCACGTTGGCGATGCCATCGGTCTTGGCCACGAGCTGGCCGTATTCCTTGGAGGTGGCCCAACTGGTGAACACCTTGGCGGCGTCCTTGGCCTTGGAACTGGTGGGGATCGCCAGGCTCCAGGAGTACAGCCACGACGTGCCCTTGTCGGTTTTCTCATGGGGCGCGAAGGTAAAGCCGACATGGTCTGCGACCTTGCTCTGGCTCTTGTCGGTAACAAACGAGCCGGCCACGCTGGCATCCACCCAGATCGCGCATTTGCCGCTGTTGAACAGCGCCAGGTTTTCGTTGAAACCGTTGCTGGAGGCGCCCGGCGGGCCGGATTTCTTCATGTTGTCGACGTAGAAGTTCAGCGCGTTCTTCCACTCGGGGCCGTTGAACTCTGGCTGCCACTTCTCATCGAACCAGCGCGCGCCGAAGCCGTTGGCCAGGGTGGTGATCAGCGCCATGTTCTCACCCCAACCGGCTTTGCCGCGCAGGCACAGGCCGTATTGCTCTTTGGATTTGTCGGTGAGTTTAACGGCGAATTCGCCGATCTGGCCCCAGGTCGGGTGCTCAGGCATGCTCAGCCCGGCGTCCTTGAACAGGTCGGTGCGGTAATAGGTGATCGAGCTTTCGGCATAGAACGGCAGGGCGTACAACGAGCCCTTGACCGACAAACCGTCGCGCACTGAAGGGAACACGTCATCAAGGTCGTAGGACGCCGGCAAATCCTTCATCGGCTCCAGCCACCCCTTGGCGCCCCAGAGTGCGGCTTCGTACATGCCGATGGTCAACACATCGAACTGCCCGCCCTGGGTGGCGATGTCGGTGGTCAGGCGTTGGCGCAGCACGTTTTCTTCGAGCACCACCCAGTTCAACTTGATCTCCGGATGCTCGGCCTCGAAGGTTTTCGAGAGCTTCTGCATGCGGATCATGTCGCTGTTATTGACGGTGGCAATGGTCAGGGTTTGCGCGCCAAGGCTGACGGCGCTGAGGGTCATGCAGGTACAGGCAAGCAATGCTTTTGCTGTGAACTTCATCGCGCACTCCATTTCCGCGCCCAGAGGGCTACAGAAGGACGGTTATTGTTGTTGTGTCTTCCTACGAGAAGTCAGGAAGAGTGTGCGTTGATTACAGCCTTCAAAAGCGGCGGTGACAAATCCTTGGGCGCACGCTCACTGATACTTTTTTGCACTCATCGACCACCTGATCGTTCCCACGCTCCGCGTGGTAACGCCGCTTGGGACGCTCTGCGTCCCCGAGTGATGCAGAGCGTCACGGAATGCATGCCCACGCGGAGCGCGGGAACGATCGATGCCGTCTTTAACGGTGAATAGCACGCTGGGTGCTGGATCGATTGGGGGATTTGGGGTGGGTTTGATCATGGTGAAACTCCTGATTTAAGTGGAGCTGCCACCCTTTCGCCGCGACGCTATGGGGTGGTAGCCGTACGCAGGTTCGCGGACCGGAATCAGGAAACCGGCATACCCGAAGGTATCCCGCGCACAGCCACCATGAAGCCGCACAGTAGACGATAAAAAAACGCCGACTAAAAGCGGAAATGGCACTTTGCATCTGATTAAACCGGGCCGCGACGCCCGACGCTGCCTGTGCAGCGGTGTACGGAGACTAGAGATCGAGTGTCCTAGGGGCAACCTCAAAGCCTTGTAAGACGTTTCTGTTTCCCACCACCTAGATGAACGATCAACCTCAAGCCAAATTCTGCTCAGTCAGCCGCTGCACCGCCAACCGCCGATAGTGAGACGGCGTCATCCCCTTAAGCTGTTGAAACCGCCGATTAAAGTTGGAAATATTATTAAACCCCGACTCAAAACACACATCAGTCACGGCCTTGTCCCCATCGGCCAGCAATTCACAGGACTTGCTGATGCGCAGCCGATTGACGAATTCAATAAAAGTCCGCCCGGTCGCCTGTTTGAACACCCGGGAAAAATACGTCGGCTTCATCCCCAGGTACTCCGCCACTTCTTCCAACGGCAGCTCTCGGGCGTAGTGGGCAAAGATGTAGTCCACTGCGCGGTTGGTGCGGTCGATGCTGTGTTCGTCGGCTTGCTGTGGCGTGGTGACGCCGGACAGTAACTGGTAGTCCTCACAGGCGCTCAACACCTCCAGCAAGATAAAGAAGTGCCCCAGGCGTGCCATGCCTTGGGCGTCTTCGATGCGTTGCATCAGGGTCATGGCGTGGGCGATGGTTTTTTTGCAGCGAAATTCGATGCCGTATTGCGCACGTTCAAGTAGCGGCGCCAGGCTCTTGAGTTCGGTGAAGATGTGGCTGCCGTGTTCGAACAACTCATCGGTGAAGTTCACCAGCATGTCACGCTTGGGCACCACTTCATCTTCCTCCACCTGGCTGATCCAGTTATGGGGCAGGTTGGGGCCGGTGAGGAACAGGCTTTCCGGGTAGAAGTTGCCGATGTAGTCGCCGATAAACACCTTGCCGGAGCTGGCGACGATCAGGTGCAGTTCGTATTCCTTGTGGAAGTGCCAGCGCACCAACGGGCAGGGGAAGCCATGCTGACGATAGATGATGGACAGGCCGTTGTGGTCGTCCATCAGTTCGTAGGAAGGGTCGGTGATGCGCGTTGCTCGGGTCATGCTGCCGTCGCTTTATTGTGGTCGCTGCGTAGGATAATGCCCCGTCGCGCGCGACCTCGCCAGCAGCAGTGTTTATAGGGTGCGGTTTTTGGCCTCGATCCACTGGGACATGTACTGGGTACTTTTATGCGCGTGATGGCGCAGCATGCTGCCGGTGAAGTTGTCCCGGCGATGGGCGGCGAGGTTGCTGCGGCAACGTTCCAGGCATTCCACCAAGGCGGGCCCGTGCACGTCCTGGTCATAGCGTCGGGCCAGGAGTTGGCGCCCATGCTCCTGGGCTTGAGTCCAGCGCTCGCGGTTTTGGTAAAGGGTAACGGCAGCGGCGGCCAGGGCCGGGGCGTCCTGTGCGATCTCGCCGGGCCAGGGCTGGTCATCGCCCATGGCTTCGGCGCCGATCGGGGTGGTGACATTGGGTGTGCCGCACAGCATGGCGTCCACCAACTTGCCCTTGATGCCGGCGCCAAAGCGCAGTGGCGCCAGGCAAATACGCGCCGCCGTCATGACTTGCAAGGCATCTTCGGCCCAGTTCATCACATGAAAACCCTGTGCCGGGTTGTGCAGGGCGGTGGCTTTGGGCGGGGTGTAGGCGCCGTAGATGTGCAACTGCGCGCCCGGCAACTGTTGGCGGATCAGCGGCCACAGGCTGTGCTTCATCCACAGCACTGCGTCCCAATTGGGCGCGTGGCGGAAGTTGCCGATGCTGAGGAAATGCGCACGGTCTTCAAAGGGCGCAAAGGCTGCAGTGGGCGGTTGCAGCATCAAGGGGCACCAGTGGAGCAGGGCGGCAGGCACCTTGAACTGTTCGGTGAGCAGGCGGATTTCCACGTCGGAGATCATCAGGCTGATGTCGCAGCGGTAAATCGCGGCGATTTCGCGCTTGGCCAGGTCGGTATCGGCCATGCGCTGGAATTCGTCCTCCAGCGCCGGCGCGAACAGGGCGCTGAAGTCGTCGCTGTCGGGGTTGGCTTTTACTTGTTCTTTGAAACGCTGGTGGCGGGCGTCGCGCAGGCTTTGCAGGTCGGAGGTTTCCAGCACGCGCAGGGCGTCGGGGCAGCATTGTTCTACGCGCCAGCCGAATTGCTCCTCCATCATGAAACGGTCGAACAGCACGATATCCGGGGCCAGTTCGCGAATAAAGTCGTCGAAACTGCTGTTATTCAGTTCGATGGCGCGTTCGGCGATCCCGAGTGCCGGCAAGTCGGCCTTGTGCTCGCCAATGGTGGCCGGGCTGCTGAAGGTAATGTCCCAACCTTGCGTAAGAAAGCTCTCAAGGATTTGCATCATATGCCCGCCCGCTGCCGAGGAGCGGGGCTCGGGCCAGACGTAGCCAATGACCAGGACTTTGGTGGCGGGCTGATTCATCGACGAAGGTTTCCTTGAAGGGCAAGCGCAAAGCGCGCAATTAAACCACAACCTCAGGACATGACAATTTGTGTCTGGCGGTAGGTAGCTTCGGCACTTTGTGGTTAACTTCCGCCTCTCGAATTCGTTTAACCAAACCCAGCATAAGGATTCCGTTCATGGCTCAAGTCACCCTTAAAGGCAACCCGGTCCAGGTTGAAGGCCAATTGCCGAAAGTCGGCGCCAAAGCTGCAGACTTCACCCTGACCGCCGGCGATCTGTCCAACGCCACCCTGGCTACCTTTGCCGGCAAGCGCAAAGTGCTGAATATTTTCCCAAGCGTTGACACCCCAACCTGCGCCACTTCGGTGCGCAAGTTCAACGCCCAGGCCAACGATGTGGCCAACACCGTGGTGCTGTGCATCTCCTCCGACCTGCCATTCGCCCAAGCGCGTTTCTGTGGTTCCGAAGGCCTGGAAAACGTTAAGAACCTGTCGGATTTCCGCAACGCCGACTTCGCCGTCGACTATGGTGTTTCCATCGCTGACGGCCCGCTGCAGGGCCTGACCGCTCGCGCTGTCGTGGTGCTGGATGAAAACGACAACGTGCTGCACAGCGAGTTGGTCAAGGAAATCGCTGAAGAGCCAAACTACGACGCCGCCCTGGCTGTGTTGAAGTAACTGTTTCTACGTATGACTGTCGTTTGGCAGTAACACGTATGATGCATGATTGCGGCCTGGCCTAGTCCAGGCCGTTTTTATTTGAGCGTCAGCGGCTTAGCGAAATAGCCGGTGGACTAAGATCAAAAAGTTAAACGTTGTAAGCCTAAGGTAAATAGCCGGTAAAGGTGCTTTTCTAAACGCACCCCAGTGCTTATCTTTCAGCCTCCCGAAGAAGAAGCTCTCACCCCCAATGGTTGATCACTCCATGCAATCCTCCTCCCGCAACTCCCGCCGCTGGCTGTTTGGCCTGCTCGTGCTGCTGGTTATCGCCGGCCTGTGCTGGAAATTCTGGCCCAGTGGCGCGGCCCATAAAGATGCTCCGGCGGGACACACGGGCAAGACCGGCATGGCGCGCCCAGGCTTCGGTGGTTCCACCGGGCCGGTACCGGTGCGTGTGGCGCCGGCGGTGCTGGGGGAGTTTCCTGTGTACTACAAGGCCCTGGGGACGGTCACTGCACTGAACACCATTAATGTGCGCAGCCGGGTGGGCGGCGAGTTGGTCAAGATCGCCTTCGAGGAAGGGCAGATGGTCAAGGCCGGTGACCTGCTGGCAGAAATCGACCCGCGCAGCTACCAGAACGCCTTGCTCCAGGCCCAGGGCACCTTGCTGCAAAACCAGGCCCAGTTGAAGAACGCCCAGGTCGATGTACAGC
Organism: Pseudomonas sp. KT_2_4; assembly: GCF_041410225.1. Lineage (NCBI taxonomy): Bacteria > Pseudomonadati > Pseudomonadota > Gammaproteobacteria > Pseudomonadales > Pseudomonadaceae > Pseudomonas > Pseudomonas sp. KT_2_4. The sequence goes on along the minus strand of NZ_CP166962.1, from coordinate 1,091,083 downwards.
GTTATCGCGACCTGTACGCCCAGGACAGTATCGCCAAGCAAACCCTGGACACCGCCGAAGCGCTGGTGTTGCAGTACCAGGGCACGGTCAAGACCAACCAGGGCGCGGTGGACGACGCCAAGCTCAACTTGGAATTCACCAAGATCCGTGCGCCCATCAGCGGCCGCGTCGGTTTGCGCCAGCTTGACGTCGGCAACCTGGTTGCGGCCAACGACACTACCGCCCTCGCGGTGATCACCCAGACCCAGCCAATCAGCGTGGCCTTCACCCTGCCGGAAAATACCCTGGAAACCGTGTTGGCCCGTTACCACGCCGGCAACAAATTGCCAGTGGAAGCCTGGGACCGTAGCGACGTGAAAAAACAGGCGGTCGGTGTACTGCAAAGCCTGGACAACCAGATCGATGTCACCACCGGCACCCTGAAGTTCAAGGCGCGGTTCGATAACAAGGACCAGGCGCTGTTCCCCAACCAGTTCGTCAATGTGCACCTGCTGGCCGATACCTTGAAGAACGTGGTGCTGGCACCCTCTGCGGCGATTCAGTTCGGCAACAATGGCACCTTTGTCTATAAGCTCGACGGTGACAAGAAGGTCAAGGTCCAGCCGCTGGTGGTGGGGGATACCGATGGCGAAAATACCGTGATCAAAGAGGGCCTGGTCGCTGGCGACCGCGTGGTGCTGGAAGGCACCGACCGCCTCAAGGACGGTAGCGAGATCGAAGTGGTCAACGCCAGCAGCGAGGTGCCGACCACGCCGACCGAACACCTGCAAGGCAAGCCCGCAGCTAAAGGGGAGACCGGGGCAGACGCCGGCAAGGCGCAAAAGGTCGGTTCATGAACCTGTCGCGCCTGTTCATCCTTCGCCCGGTCGCCACCACGCTGAGCATGCTGGCCATTGTCCTGGCCGGCATCATTTCGTACCGCCTGCTGCCGGTATCGGCGTTGCCCCAGGTGGATTACCCGACTATCCGGGTGATGACCCTGTACCCCGGCGCCAGCCCCGACGTGATGACCAGTGCGGTCACCGCACCGCTGGAGCGTCAGTTCGGGCAGATGCCCGGGCTGACCCAGATGGCGTCCACCAGTTCCGGCGGCGCGTCGGTGCTGACCCTGCGTTTCAACCTCGACATCAATATGGATGTCGCCGAGCAACAGGTGCAGGCCGCGATCAACGCCGCCACCAACCTGTTGCCCAAGGATTTGCCGGCGCCGCCGGTATACAACAAGGTCAACCCGGCGGACACCCCGGTGCTGACCCTGGCAATTACCTCCAAGACCATGTTGCTGCCCAAGCTCAATGATTTGGTCGACACGCGCATGGCGCAGAAAATCGCGCAGATCAGCGGCGTCGGCATGGTCAGCATCGCCGGTGGCCAGCGCCAGGCCGTGCGCATCAAGGTCAACCCCGAGGCCCTGGCGGCCAATGGCTTGAACCTCTCGGACGTGCGCGCCCTGATCGCCGCCTCCAACGTCAACCAGCCCAAGGGCAACTTCGACGGCCCCACCCGCGTGTCGATGCTCGACGCCAACGACCAATTGGTCTCGCCCGAGCAATATGCCGAACTGATCCTGGCCTACAACAACGGCGCCCCGCTGCGGCTCAAGGATGTCGCGCAGATTGTCGACGGTGCCCAAAACGAACGCCTCGCCGCCTGGGCCAATGAGAACCAGGCCGTGTTGCTCAATATCCAGCGCCAGCCGGGCGCCAACGTGATCGAGGTGGTGGACCGCATCAAGGCCCTCCTGCCGAGCATCACCGACAACCTGCCGGCCGGCCTGGACGTGACGGTGCTCACCGACCGCACCCAGACCATCCGCGCCTCGGTCAAAGACGTACAGCACGAGCTTCTGATCGCCATTGCCCTGGTGGTCATGGTGACGTTCCTGTTTCTGCGCCGGGTCAGCGCTACGATCATTCCGTCCATCGCCGTGCCGCTGTCCCTGGTGGGCACCTTTGGTGTGATGTACCTGGCCGGATTCTCCATCAATAACCTGACGCTGATGGCCCTGACCATCGCCACCGGGTTTGTGGTAGACGACGCGATCGTGATGCTGGAGAACATCTCGCGCTATATCGAGGAAGGCGAGACGCCGATGGCGGCCGCGCTCAAGGGCGCCAAGCAGATCGGTTTCACCCTGGTGTCCCTGACGCTGTCGTTGATCGCGGTGTTGATCCCTTTGCTGTTCATGGCCGACGTGGTCGGGCGGTTGTTCCGTGAGTTCGCCATCACCCTGGCAGTGGCGATCCTGATTTCCCTGGTGGTGTCCCTGACCCTCACGCCCATGATGTGCGCGCGCCTGCTCAAGCGCGAACCCAAGGAGGAAGAGCAGGGCCGCTTCTACAAAGCCAGCGGCGCCTGGATTGACTGGTTGATCGAAGCCTACGGCCGCAAGCTGCAATGGGTGCTCAAGCACCAGCCGCTCACGTTGCTGGTGGCGATCGCCACCCTGGGGCTTACGGTAGTGCTGTACCTGGTGGTGCCCAAGGGCTTTTTCCCGGTGCAGGACACCGGCGTGATCCAGGGTATTTCCGAAGCGCCGCAGTCGATTTCCTTTGCGGCGATGAGCCAACGCCAGCAGGAGTTGGCGAAGATCATCCTTGCCGACCCGGCGGTCGAGAGCCTGTCGTCCTACATTGGCGTGGACGGCGATAACGCCACCCTCAACAGCGGCCGCTTGTTGATCAATCTCAAGGCCCACGGCCAGCGCGATTTGAGCGCAGCCGAGGTGATCACCCGCCTGCAACCGCAAATCGACAAGCTGGTGGGCATCCGCCTGTTCATGCAGCCGGTGCAGGACCTCACCATCGAAGACCGCGTCAGCCGTACCCAGTACCAGTTCAGCATGTCCTCCCCGGACGCCGAGTTGCTGGCGTTGTGGAGCGGCAAGCTGGTACACGCCCTCAGCCAGTTGCCGGAACTCACCGACGTCGCCAGCGACCTTCAGGACAAAGGCTTGCAGGTGTACCTGGTGATAGACCGCGACGCGGCCTCGCGCCTGGGCGTGAGTGTCTCGACCATTACCGACGCGTTGTATGACGCCTTCGGCCAGCGCCAGATTTCCACCATCTACACCCAGGCCAGCCAGTACCGGGTGGTGTTGCAGGCCCAGTCCGGCGAAACCCTCGGCCCGGCGGCCCTCAACCAGATCCATGTGAAAACCACCGACGGTGGCCAGGTGCGGCTGTCGAGCCTGGCCCATGTGGAGCAGCGCCAGGCGCAGTTGGCGATTGCCCATATCGGCCAGTTCCCGGCGGTGATGATGTCGTTCAACCTGGCGCCCGGCGTGGCGCTGGGCAAAGGCGTGGAGCTGATCAACCAGACCCAGAAGGACATTGGCATGCCGGTGGGCGTGCAAACCCAGTTCCAGGGTGCGGCCCAGGCGTTCGAAGCCTCGTTGTCGAGCACCTTGCTGTTGATCCTGGCGGCGGTGGTCACCATGTACATCGTGCTCGGTGTGCTCTATGAGAGCTATATCCACCCGATCACCATCCTCTCGACCCTGCCATCGGCGGCGGTGGGGGCCTTGCTGGCGTTGCTGCTCAGTGGCAATGACCTGGGCATGATTGCGATCATCGGCATCATCCTGCTGATCGGTATCGTGAAAAAGAACGCGATCATGATGATCGACTTCGCCCTCGACGCCGAACGCAACCAGGGCCTGGACCCGCAGACGGCGATCTACCAGGCGGCGCTGTTGCGCTTCCGGCCAATTTTGATGACCACCCTGGCCGCGTTGTTCGGTGCGGTGCCGTTGATGCTCGCCAGCGGTTCCGGCGCCGAACTGCGCCAGCCCCTGGGCCTGGTGATGGTCGGTGGCTTGCTGGTGAGCCAGGTGTTGACGCTGTTCACCACGCCGGTGATCTACCTGTACTTCGATCGTCTTGGCCGTCGCTGGCGCAAAGAGCCGCAACGCCTGGAGCCGGTTGAGCCATGAACCTGTCCGGACCTTTCATTCGCCGGCCGGTAGCGACCATGCTGCTGAGCCTGGCGATCATGTTGCTCGGTGGCGTCAGCTTCAACTTGCTGCCGGTGTCGCCGCTGCCGCAGATCGACTTCCCGGTGATCGTGGTGTCGGCCAGCTTGCCCGGTGCCAGCCCCGAGGTGATGGCGTCCACGGTGGCCACGCCGCTGGAGCGCTCGTTCGGCGCGATTGCCGGTATCACCACCATGAGCAGTTCGTCGAGCCAGGGCTCAACCCGGGTGATTCTGGCGTTCGATTCCGACCGCGACATCAACGGGGCGGCGCGGGAAGTGCAGGCGGCCATCAACGCGTCGCGCAACCTGCTGCCCAGCGGTATGCGCAGCATGCCCACCTACAAGAAGATCAACCCGTCCCAGGCGCCGATCATGGTGCTGTCGCTGACCTCTGACGTGCTGCAGAAGGGCCAGTTGTACGACCTGGCCTCGACCATCCTGTCCCAGAGCCTGTCCCAGGTGCCGGGCGTGGGCGAAGTGCAGATCGGCGGCAGTTCGCTGCCGGCGGTGCGTATCGAGCTGGAGCCCAAGGCCCTCGATCAGTACGGCGTGGCCCTGGACGATGTGCGCAACACCATCGCCAATGCCAACCAGCGCCGGCCCAAGGGCTCCTTGGAAGACAGCGAGCGCAACTGGCAGATCCAGGCCAACGACCAGTTGGAAAAAGCCAAGGACTATGAGCCCCTGCTGATTCGCTACCAGGACGGCGCCGCTCTGCGCCTCAAGGACGTGGCGAAGATCACTGATGGTGTGGAAGACCGCTACAACAGCGGCTTCTTCAACAATGATTCGGCGGTGTTGCTGGTGATCAACCGCCAGTCCGGCGCCAACATCATCGAAACCGTGCGGCAGATCAAGGCGCAGTTGCCGGCGTTGCAGGCGGTGCTGCCGTCCAGCGTCAAGCTCAGCCTGGCCATGGACCGCTCGCCCGTGATTACCGCCACCCTGCATGAGGCGGAAATGACCTTGCTGATCGCTGTAGGGCTGGTGATCCTGGTGGTGTACCTGTTCCTGGGCAACTTCCGCGCTTCGTTGATCCCGACCCTGGCGGTGCCGGTATCGCTGGTGGGCACCTTCGCGGTGATGTACCTGTACGGGTTTTCTCTGAACAACTTCTCGCTGATGGCGCTGATCCTCGCCACCGGGCTGGTGGTGGACGATGCCATCGTGGTGCTGGAGAACATTTCCCGGCACATCGACGACGGCGTGCCACCGATGAAAGCCGCGTACCTGGGCGCTCAGGAAGTCGGTTTTACCTTGCTCTCGATGAACGTGTCGCTGGTGGCGGTGTTCCTGTCCATCCTGTTCATGGGCGGGATCGTCACTAACCTGTTCCGTGAGTTTTCGATCACCTTGTCGGCGGCGATCATCGTTTCGCTGATTGTCTCGCTGACCTTGACGCCCATGCTGTGCGCCCGCTGGTTGAAGCCGCATGTGAAGGATCGGCAGACCGGTTTGCAGCGCTGGAGCCAGAAGGTCAACGACCGCATGGTCGCCGGCTACGCCACCAGCCTGGACTGGGTGCTGCGCCATCGGCGCCTGACCTTGCTGAGCCTGTTGATCACCGTGGGCGTGAATATCGCGCTGTACGTGGTGGTGCCCAAAACCTTCATGCCCCAGCAGGACACCGGCCAGTTGATCGGTTTTGTACGCGGCGACGATGGCCTGTCGTTCAGCGTGATGCAGCCGAAGATGGAGATCTTTCGCCAGGCGGTGCTCAAGGACCCGGCGGTGCTCAGCGTGGCCGGCTTTATCGGTGGCAACCAAGGCACTAACAATGCGGTGATGCTGGTACGCCTCAAGCCGATCGGCGAACGCAAAATTTCCGCCCAGGCGGTGATCGAGCGCCTGCGCAAAGAGGTGCCACTGGTGCCGGGCGGGCGCTTGTTCCTGATGGCCGACCAGGACCTGCAATTTGGCGGCAGCCGTGACCAGACCAGCGCGCAATACTCTTACATCCTGCAAAGCGGTGACTTGGCCGCGCTGCGCCTGTGGTACCCGAAAGTGGTGGCGGCCATGCGTGAATTGCCAGAGCTGACCGCCATCGACGCCCGTGAAGGCCGGGGCGCGGCCCAGGTCACGCTGATTGTCGACCGCGACCAGGCCAAGCGCCTGGGCATCGACATGAACATGGTCACGGCAGTGCTCAACAACGCCTACAGTCAGCGGCAGATTTCCACCATCTACGACAGCCTCAACCAGTACCAGGTGGTGATGGAGGTCAACCCCAAATACGCCCAGGACCCGATCACCCTTAACCAGATGCAGGTGATCACTGCCGACGGCGCACGGGTGCCGTTGTCGACCATTGCCCACTATGAGAATAGCCTGGCCGACGATCGCGTCAGCCATGAAGGCCAGTTCGCTTCGGAGAATATCGCCTTCGACATGGCGCCCGGGGTCACGGTGGAGCAGGGCACGGCGGCTATCGAGCGTGCGATTGCCAAAGTCGGGTTGCCCGAGGACGTGATCGCCAAGATGGCCGGTACTGCCGATGCGTTCGCCGCGACCCAGAAAGGCCAGCCGTTCATGATTCTCGGCGCGCTGGTGGCGGTGTACCTGGTGTTGGGTATTCTGTATGAAAGCTACATTCACCCGCTGACCATCCTGTCGACGCTGCCGTCGGCCGGTGTCGGCGCGTTGCTTGCGATTTACCTGCTGGGCGGCGAGTTCAGCCTGATCTCCTTGCTGGGCTTGTTCCTGTTGATCGGCGTGGTGAAGAAAAACGCGATCCTGATGATCGACCTGGCGCTGCAACTGGAGCGCAACGATGGCATGAGCCCGCTGGAGTCGATCCGCAGCGCCTGCCTGTTGCGCCTGCGGCCGATCCTGATGACCACCCTGGCCGCGATCCTCGGTGCCTTGCCGTTGCTGCTCGGCAGTGGTGATGGCGCGGAAATGCGCCACCCGTTGGGCCTGACCATTATTGGCGGCCTGGTGTTCAGCCAGATCCTGACCCTTTACACCACCCCGGTGGTTTACCTTTACCTGGACCGCGCGCGCCATCGCTTCAACGCCTGGCGCGGCGTGCGTACCGATGCTGCCCTGGACACTGCGCTATGACCGACCCAACCAACGCCCCTGCGACCTCTGTAGGAGCGAGCTTGCTCGCGAAAAAGGCCCAGACGCCGCGCTCATCCAGAATGAACGCGTTAACGTTGACAGTCTTCGCGAGCAAGCTTGCTCCTACAGTGGGCTTGGCCATGTTGCTCAGCGCCTGCGCCATCGGCCCTGACTACAAACGCCCGGACGTCATCGAGCCGGTGCAGTTCAAGGAGGCCCAGGGCTGGCGCCAGGCCAACCCCAGCGACTCCCTGGCCCGCGGCGCCTGGTGGGAGCTGTACGGTGACCGTCAACTCAACGACCTGGTGGTGCGCCTCAACGCGTCCAACCAGACCGTCGCCCAGGCCGAAGCGCGTTTTCGTCAGGCAAAGGCGCTGGTGCGCAGCTCACGCGGGGCGTTTTACCCCAGCGTTGACCTGAGCGTGGGTAAAACCCGCGCCAGCCAGGGCACCGGCAGCAGCAGCGCCAGCCTCAGCAGCTCCAGCAGTGGTATCCGCGACACCCTCAATGCCCAGTTGGGTGTGAGCTGGGAAGCCGATATCTGGGGCAAGTTGCGCCGTGGTCTGGAGGCCAACGAAGCCAGCGCCGAGGCAAGCTCGGCCGACTTGGCCGCAATGCGTCTGAGCCAGCAGTCCGAACTGGTGCAAAGCTACCTGCAACTGCGGGTCATGGACGAACAGACGCGGCTGCTGCAAGCCACGCTGGACACCTACCAGCGTTCATTGAAAATGACCGAAAACCAATACCGCGCCGGTGTGGCTGGCAAGGACGCCATTGCCCAGGCGCAAACCCAGCTCAAGACCACCCAGGCCAGCCTGATCGACTTGATCTGGCAACGCGCCCAGCTGGAAAACGCCATAGCCGTGCTGATTGGCGAAGCCCCGGCCAACTTCAATCTGGCGGTGAGCAAAGATATTCCGGCGCTACCGCAAATACCGGTGAGCCTGCCGTCCCAACTGCTGGAGCGTCGCCCCGATATTGCCTCGGCCGAACGCTCGGTGATCGCCGCCAACGCCAATATCGGCGTGGCCAAGGCGGCCTATTACCCGGACCTCAGCCTGAGCCTGCAGGGCGGCTATTCCAGCAGCACTTATGAAGATTGGATCAGCCTGCCGAACCGCTTCTGGTCGGTGGGGCCGAAACTGGCCATGACCCTGTTCGATGGCGGCCAGCGCTCGGCGGAAGTCGACCGCAGCGTGGCCAGCTATGACGAGACCGTGGCCAAGTACCGCCAGACCGTGTTGGACGGTTTCCGTGAGGTGGAAAACTACATGGTCCAGCTCAAGGTGCTCGCCGATGAGGCGGTGGTCAGCAATGAAGCGCTGGAATCGGCGCGTGAATCCTTGCGCTTGACCGAAAACCAATACAAGGCCGGGTTGATTGCCTATCTGGATGTGGTCACGGTGCAGGCAACGGCCTTGAGCAACGAGCGCACCGTGTTGACCTTGCTGCAATCGCGCCTGGTGGCGAGTGTGCAATTGATTGCAGCGTTGGGCGGAGGCTGGGACGGCCAGACCTCCCTGGCTGAAAAGGAGTAACCGGATGCGCCGCGCATCCTGGGGGAGCAAGATCAACTGTGTGGGCTTGCCCCAATGCCAGTCAGTTAAGCACAGTACCCTGTGGGAGCTGGCTTGCCTGCGATAGCGTTAGTGCAGTAGTAGTTGCGGTGACTGACACACCGCCTTCGCGGGCAAGCCCGCTCCCACAGGGGATCTGCGCAGGCCACATTTTGATGTCCATGACGTCGTTGAAAACAGCCTGGCGAAGCCATCCGATTGACGCCAAAAACTCACTAATGGCCAACTGATTAATTAATCACCTGCCTCGGATTCATACTCGCTACAATCGCCCGCTTTGCCACCCGGCACGGGCTTTTTCGCCCCGTCGCCAGCGAGAAAACCTATGTTGATCGGTAGCTATTCAACCTCCCTTGTCGTGATTTCCCTGTGCGTGGCCATCCTGGCGTCCTACACGGCCTTGGACCTGGCCGGGCGTATCGCGACCGCCAAGGGGCGGGCTGTATACCTATGGATCACTGGCGGCGCAGTGGCGATGGGCGTGGGCATCTGGTCCATGCACTTTATCGGGATGTTGGCCCTGCGCCTGCCGTTTGCCCTCGGGTTTGAGGTAGGCATTACCCTGTTTTCGCTGTTGATCGCCGTGCTATCCAGTGGTTTCGCGTTATGGCTGGTCAGCCAGCCACGCTTGCCGGTCTGGCAACTGGCATTCGGGGCGTTGGTAATGGGCGCTGGAATTGCCAGCATGCATTACACCGGCATGGCCGCGATGCGCATGACACCCGGCATTGATTACGACCCGACCTTATTTGGCGCTTCGTTGGTGATCGCGGTGGTGGCTTCCGGCGCCGCCCTGTGGATCGCCTTCAACCTGCGGCGCAACACACCTTATGTGCGGCTGGCACGGGGTGGCGCCGCCGTCGTGATGGGCGTGGCCATCGTGGGGATGCACTACACCGGGATGGCTGCGGCGCGCTTTGCCGATGGCAGCTTCTGCGGCGCCGCATTGACCGGCTTGAGCGGCAAGGGCCTGGATAACCTGGTCTTGGTCACTTCGCTGGCGGTGCTGGTCATTGCGCTCTTGACCTCGGTGCTGGATGCGCGCCTGGAAGCGCGCACCGCCGTACTCGCCGATTCCCTGACCCTGGCCAATCAGGAACTTACTCACCTGGCCCTGCATGACATGCTCACCGGCCTGCCCAATCGCACGTTGTTGGCTGATCGCATTCAACAAGGCATCCAGGCGGTGAACGAGCGGGGCGGTTGCTTTGCCTTGATGTTTATCGACCTGGATGGCTTCAAACCGGTCAACGATGCCTTTGGTCATCACTTGGGCGACCAGTTACTGCGCGAGGTCGGCTTGCGCTTGCGTGAGGACTTGCGCAGCCAGGACACCCTGGCCCGTATCGGCGGCGATGAGTTTGTATTGCTGGTGCAACTCACCCAGCCCGACGATGCCATGGGCTTGGCCGAGCGCCAGGTGAGCCTGATCAACCGCACCTTCACGGTGGCCGAGCATGAGTTGCAGATCTCGGCCAGCGTCGGTATCGCCATGTTCCCAGGCAACGGTAATAGTCCCCAGGAACTGCTGATGAACGCCGACGCGGCGATGTATCACGCCAAGGGCATGGGCAAGAACGGCTACAGCTTCTTCGATGTGTCGATGAACACCAATGCGCGCAAACAACTGCAATTGCTGCAGGACCTGCGCAATGCCCTGGAGCAGGGGCAATTTCGTTTGCACTACCAACCCAAGTTCGACGCCGTCAGCGGTCTTGCCGTGGGGGCCGAGGCGCTGTTGCGCTGGGAGCATCCGCAACAAGGCTTGTTGATGCCCGCTACGTTTATTGCACTGGCGGAGAAAACCGGGCTGATCATCCCCATCGGCGAATGGGTACTCGATGAAGCTTGTCGCCAGATGAGTCAGTGGTACGCACAGGGTTATGAGCACTGGCGCATTGCCGTAAACCTCTCGGCGTTGCAGTTCTGCCACGCCGGGTTGGTCAACAGCGTAGCGGCCGCGCTGGAGCGTCACCAATTACCGGCCAACAGCCTCACGCTGGAGATCACCGAGACCACCGCCATGAGCGATGCCGACGCGAGCATGAAGGTATTGCAGCAACTGTCGGACATGGGTGTGGACCTGTCCATCGATGACTTTGGCACCGGGTACTCCAGCCTCATGTACCTCAAGCGCCTGCCGGCCAATGAGTTGAAGATCGACCGCGGCTTTGTACGTGACCTGGAACACGACAGCGACGACGCCGCCATCGTCTCGGCCATCGTGGCCCTCGGCCAGGCTCTGGACTTACGGATTGTCGCCGAAGGCGTGGAAACCGATGCGCAGCAAAATTTCCTTACCCGCCTGGGGTGTGATTCCTTGCAAGGCTATCTGTTGGGGCATCCATTGCCGGCCGACAGCTTCATGACCAATATCCGCAGTGCCGAACAGGCAGCAGTGCCTGACAAACGCCCTGAGTGACGGGTATTCTTGGATCCAACCCTAAACATCAGGTTGATTCAGGAGACCGCAGCCATGGACAAAGTCGTCATCATCACCGGGGGCAGCCGAGGGATTGGCGCCGAGACGGCCTTGCTGGCCGCTCGCGAAGGTTATCGCATCTGCATTAATTATCAGTCGGACGAGAAGGCTGCCCATGCTGTGCTTGAACAAGTGCGCGGCCTCGGAGCACAGGCCATCGCGGTGCGCGCCGATGTCAGCATCGAAGATGAGGTGATTGCGCTGTTCAATCGTGTGGATGCCGAATTGGGGCGTGTCACTGCGCTGGTCAATAATGCCGGTACCGTGGGGCAAAAATCGCGGGTCGACGAGATGTCCGAGTTTCGTATCCTCAAAATCCTCAAGACCAATGTGCTGGGCCCGATTCTGTGTGCCAAGCACGCGGTGTTACGCATGTCGCCCCGGCATGGCGGGCAGGGCGGCAGTATCGTCAACGTGTCCTCGGTGGCGGCGCGGCTGGGCTCGCCGGGTGAGTATGTCGACTACGCCGCCTCCAAGGGCGCGCTGGATACCTTTACCCTGGGGTTGTCGAAGGAGGTGGCGGGCGAGGGCATTCGCGTCAACGCCGTGCGCCCAGGCTATATCTTTACCGATTTCCATGCCCTGAGCGGCGACCCGGACCGGGTCAGCAAGCTGGAGTCCGGCATCCCGATGGCGCGCGGCGGGCGTCCGGATGAAGTGGCGGAGGCGATTATCTGGTTACTGTCGGACAAGGCATCGTATTCCACCGGAACGTTTATCGACTTGGGAGGCGGCCGTTAAAACGATCGCACAATCCGCCCTAATGTCTCCATGGCCTCTTCCGATGCCTCGTTCCACGGGCTGCCATAGTTCAAGCGTATGCAGTTTCTGAACCGCTGAGTTGCGGAAAAGATCGGCCCCGGCGCAATGCTGATGCCCTGGGCCAAGGCCATCTGGAACAACTTCAGCGAGTCGGTCTGCTCCGGCAATTCCAACCACAGGAAATAGCCCCCCGCCGGCTGGCTGACCCGTGTCTGGGCCGGGAAGTAGCGAGCGATAGCCGCGAGCATGGCGCTTTGCTGTTCTTCCAGGGCGTAGCGCAGTTTGCGCAGGTGGCGGTCATAGCCGCCGTGTTGCAGGTAGTCGGCAATTGCCGCCTGGGCCGGCATCGACGGGCATAACGAGGTCATCAACTTGAGCCGCTCGACCTTCTGTGCAAAGCGCCCGGCGGCGACCCAGCCCACTCGGTAACCCGGCGCCAGGCTCTTGGCAAAGGAGCCGCAATGCATCACCAGCCCTTCGGTATCGAAGGCCTTGGCCGGTTTAGGCGCTTGTTGCCCGTAGTACAGCTCGGCGTAGACGTCATCTTCGATCAGCGGCACTTGATGGCTGCGCAGCAGTTCCACCAGCGCCTGTTTTTTCTCTTCAGGCAGCGTGGCGCCCATGGGGTTCTGGAAACTGGTCATGGTCCAGCAGGCCTTGATCGGATAGCGCTCAAGGCTTTGGGCCAGGGCGTTCAGGTCAATACCGTCGCGCGGGTGCACCGGGATCTCCACGGCCTTGAGCTTCAGGCGTTCAAGCACTTGCAAACACGCGTAGAACGCCGGCGCCTCGATGGCCACCAGGTCGCCCGGTTCGGTCACAGCCTGCAGGCACAGGTTCAACGCTTCGAGGGCACCGTTGGTGATCAACAGCTCCTCCATCGGCAGCATCAGGCCACCGACCATATAGCGCAGGGCAATCTGCCGGCGCAGTTGCGGGTTGCCCGGCGACATGTCGGTGACCACCAAGCGTGGGTCCATTTCGCGGCTGGCGCTGGCCAGGGAGCGGGCCAGGCGCGGCAGCGGGAACAGCATGGGGCTGGGGAAGGCCGAGCCGAAGGGCACGGTGTTGGGGTCTTTGATGGAGTCCAGTACCGAGAACACCAGCTCACTCACGCCCACCTCGGTGGACTCATGCACCTGCTCACTCACCACCGGTTCGGAAAACGGGCTGGGCGCATGGGCGTTGACGAAGTAGCCAGAGCGGGGGCGTGCGCGAATCAGGCCACGACGCTCCAGCAGGTAGTAGGCCTGGAACACGGTGGACGGGCTGACGCCGTAGGCCTGGCTGGCATAGCGCACCGATGGCACGCGCTGGCCGGGGCCGAGGACGCCGGAGCGGATCAGTTCTGCGATGTCGTCGGCAAATTTTTCGTAGCGTTTCATGGCGGCCTAATTAGCTTTTTGAATGTGTACGCAGGGCAAATTGTAGGCGCTGGCTTGCCTGCGAAGGCGGTGTGTCAGTCACTGCATCTGTTACTGCTCTACCCCTTTCGCAGGCAAGCCAGCTCCCACATTTGATCTCTGTTGTTGATGAAGTATCAGCGATTCAAGGGCGCTACGAAGCGGCTGTCAGCAGCGGTATAGATCCAAGGTTCATCCACATCAGTGACTTTAAAACGTAAGGTTTGAGAGCTGCTGGCCGGTGTGTCCGCCAGCAATGCTACCGACACCGGTATATCGACAATTTCCCCGGCAGCCAGGCTGACCTGGGTCTTGCCTTGCAACTGGAACCCCTCGGCATCCACCAGTTCCAGGCGGTATTCCTGGCGCTGCTGGGTTTTGTTGATCACCTTGAGGCTGTAGATGTTTTCGATCAAACCCAGGCTGTTTTCGCGGAACATGCCACGGTCTTTGGTCACATCCAGCGACACCATCGGCCGTTCAATCAGGGCCACCACCAGTGCCGCGAGCATCACCACCAGCACGGCACTGTAGCCGATCAGGCGTGGCCGCAGCAGATGAGTCTTGCCACCCTGCAATTGGCGCTCACTGGTATAACTGACCAAGCCACGGGCATAGCCCATTTTGTCCATGATCGAATCGCAGGCGTCGATGCAGGCTGCGCAGCCGATGCATTCCATCTGCAGGCCGTCGCGGATATCGATGCCCGTGGGGCATACCTGCACGCATAGCTGGCAATCGATGCAGTCACCGAGGCCAACCTGCGCTGGCGGCACGTCACGTTTACGCGGGCCACGGTGCTCGCCGCGGGTGGCGTCGTAGGAAATAGTCAGGGTGTCTTTATCAAACATCACGCTCTGGAAGCGTGCATAGGGGCACATGTGCATGCATACGGCTTCGCGTAGCCAGCCGGCATTGATGTAAGTGGCCCCCGTGAAAAACAATACCCAAAACAGGCTCACACCGCCCATCTGCCACGTCAGCAGTTCGGCGGCCAAGGGGCGGATGGGGGTGAAGTAGCCCACAAACGTCAGCCCGGTCAACACACTGATACCCAGCCACAACGTATGTTTGGCCGAGCGCCGTGCCAGCTTATTCAGGCTCCAGGGTGCCGCCTGCAGTTTGATACGTTGGTTGCGTTCACCCTCGGTCACCTTCTCGCACCACATGAACAGCCAGGTAAACGAGCTTTGCGGGCAGGTGTAGCCGCACCAGACGCGGCCGGCAAACACCGTGATCGCGAAGAGGCCGAAGGCACAGATGATCAACAGCGCCGAGAGCAGGATGAAATCCTGGGGCCAGAATGTCGCACCAAAGATATGGAACTTGCTCTCGGCCAAGTCCCATAGTACGGCTTGGCGTCCACCCCAGTTCAGCCACACAGTGCCAAAAAAAGCCAGAAACAGCAGGCCGGCACCGCCCACGCGCAAGGTGCGGAACACACCGGTAAAACTGCGGGTATGGATCAGGTTGTCGCTGGATTTGGCCTTCACCTTCTTTGGGTGAATGGGCTCAAAGGTTTCCACGGTTGGGATTCGTTCGCTCATGGTCATTCGCTCATCAGCCTCCATCAGGCGGATGAACTATGGGCGACAGACTGTTTGCATAACAGACTCAGGTGGAAGGATAAAAAGCGGATCAGATAGGCTTGATGCGTTCTTGTGCGTCAATGTGCTGCACCCCGAGTCTATAGGGGTGCAGGGATTCAAAGGGTTCGATGATACAGATCAATCAAATCACCGAACCAGGCTTTTGCGCCTTTACATGGTTACGGCCATCCGTGGCCCCTTCAACCGTCAGCGCGTCGGCTTCGGCTTCAGTGATATAGATCCGCTCGCCCGCCAACTCCACATAGGACATGGCTTTGTCATGGTCGGTAAGGATCTTCACGCGGGTGGCTGGCAGGCTTTGTTCCTGGCCGTCCACGTCGAGCGTGAAGTAGCACAAATGGTTTTCGATGCGCAGGGGCATGGCGATCTCCTTTCTATGGGCTCTATCACGTTAGGCGACCCCTATGACAAGGGGTTCCAGGCAACTGACTGGCGGTCTGCGCTGTCCATCCTTTATCTATCCATAATAAAAGGAGCGCATCCATGGACGCCTGGTGGCATCAAGTGTGGCAAACCCTGCAAGCCGAATTCGCGGACATCGGCGATGCCCGGCAACTCACCCAAGTGACGGTGCGCCTGCTGATCGCCGCGATCCTGGGCGGCATCCTGGGTTTTGAGCGTGAGCACAAGGGCAAGGCGGCTGGCGTGCGCACCCATATGCTGGTTGCGCTTGGTGCGGCGCTGTTCGTGCTGGTGCCGCAGATGTCCGGCAACCAGGCGGACGCCATGAGCCGTGTGGTTCAGGGGGTGATTGCGGGTATCGGCTTCCTTGGCGCCGGCACCATCCTCAAGGGCAAGGAAGATGAAGAGGGCCAGCATGTGAAGGGCCTGACCACGGCTGCAGGGTTGTGGATGACCGCCGCCATTGGTGTGGCGGCGGGGATGGGGCGTGAATCGACGGCAGTACTCAGTACACTGCTGGCCCTGGCGGTGTTCAGCATCATGCCGAGAATCGTCAGATTGTTGGAAAAGTGATCCTGAGTCATACCGCGGATCAGGTCACGATGTTGCTTTGGCGTACCTCACCAAACACCTTGAGCAAAAAGGGGTCTTTGCCCGGCGCATCGGCGATGACAATTACGCTGGTGTTGGCGCTGGGCGAGTGATGGATCTGCATTTCACCGATTACTTCTGGAAACCGATCGACCGGCCGCAGCGACGTGTTCAGCTGCCGCTGGATGCCGGACAGGTCCAGTTTATCTCCCGATTTGAAATTGCGGATCTCGCTGGGGGCCTCCAGGGTAGATTCACTGGTGGCGTTGAAACTGTAGGTTGCAGCGCGAGTGTCGGCAGGCGATGAGTCCTGCGTTTCAGGCGCCGCCGATTGGTCGAGCTTTTCGTCGCTCAGGGACGAAGCTGCATCCGTGAGGGCTTTGGACTTGGTCTCCATTGCAGAAAAATTTTTGCTCAGAGCACCCAGTTCTTCGAGCCAATTTTTGTGATGGTCAACGGTGTTCCAGATGTCGCCGTCGAACGCGGCGGTAATGATTTCCAGAAGTTTGAGCCTCATTTTATCGGCCGCCTCATTGATCACCTGGTGCTTGGCAGACTCCAGGTTTGAATCAATATTTTTTTTGTCGAGCTTGTCCCTGATCTCTCGAAGTGTTTCGCGGTTTTTTTTCGCGTTGGCGCCCCTCGACATTAATTTGACATTCTCTGGGGTCAATGTGGTGTTGAACTGCTCAGTGATTGCGCGAGATTTCGGCGAGCTTGGATTGCGTTGTATCTCCTTGATGGTGTCTGGGGTCAATGCCGTATTCAGGTCGTCCAACTTATTTTTCGCCTCTACCTCCGACATAGAAGGTGAGGTGTTGGACTTCGTCGTTGGCGACAGGGGGGTATGGGGTGAGCGGTCAGGCGCCTTAGGGGAGGAGGACCAGTTCGGGCCGGCCTTTAGCAACGTATTTATTCGCTCGGGCGTCAGCGCCTGTTGATTGGAGACGGGATTGGAGGATGTGGGTGTTGTGACTGGAGCAGTGGGCGTTGATGGGGAGGCGATAGTCGACATGGGTCTACTCGTGATAAATGGGCTAAAGGCCAGGTGAAAAAAAGGCTGAGCATTCACGCGAGATCAATATAAAAAGGAACAGTAAAACGAACATTCAGCCTTGACGTGGAACTTCGTAGGACTCCTCGTTTTTTTGTGTGCTCGAACACCAGGACGTCTAGGTGTTCGAGCAGGCCGTGTTCTTGCTCTGATGATTTAGACGATCACCGGAGGCAGGGTCGTCGGCGGCTCTTGCACGGGCGGTGGGTCGTTTTCCGGCGGCTCTCTCTCTGGAATGGGCGCCGGTTCACTGGGCGGCGTCGGTAGTGGCGGAGTGTCGATATTCGGATCTTCAGGTTCAGGTGGTATCGGGATATTCATCGGTGTGGCCTCCTTTGTGCTTTGCTCTAGCGGTGGACCGCTGCCTGGGGCAATTGATTCCCTGCCCAGCGGCGGCATATCCACCTGAACTTTTGCGGCGCGCCCAGGCTCGGACCTTATACGGCCACGCTCAGGGAAAGCGTCGCCGCCTTTGAATTCGGATCAAGCCAAGAGCGTCCACAGGGCGTAAGGGGAAGATGCTCGATGATTGCTGAAACACTGGCTCCAGAAGGCTCGATACTGCCGCTGTCGCAAGCGCTGTTGTTACCCAGGATCGCTATCGAAAGCACAATGCCGGTGATCGACAATGGTGAGTTCGCCGTCAAGGCTGTGGTCGGCCAGCGTGTCAATGTCACCAGCAAAGTGTTCGCTGATGGTCACGACAAGCTGGCGGTGCTGATCCGCTGGCGCGTGCTGGAGGAAGAAAGCTGGCACAGCGTGGTCATGACCGATGTCGGCAACGATGGCTGGGAAGGCGCGTTCACCGTCGCCCAACTCGGGCCGCATGAATACTGCATCGAGGCATGGATCGATACCTTCGCCAGCTTCTGCTATGAATTGCGCAAGAAACATGAGGCCGGGGTGCCGGTCAGCCTTGAATTGCAGGAAGGCCGCAGCCTGGTGTTGCAGGCTGCCGAGCGCAGTGACAACGAATTGCGCGACCGTTTGATGGTGTTGCACCACGAACTGTCGGGCCTGCTGGAAACCGAGCAGGTGGCGTTGTTCCTGCACGAAGACAGTGCACACCTGATGACCCAGGCCGATCATCGCGCGTATCTGAGCGTCAGCCCCGCCTACCCAATTGACGTAGAGCGTGAGGCGGCGCAGTTCGCCAGTTGGTATGAGCTGTTTCCCCGCTCGATCACCGATGATCCGGCCCGCCACGGTACATTCAACGACGTGCACTCGCGCTTGTCGATGATCCACGACATGGGTTTTGACGTGCTGTACTTCCCGCCGATCCATCCTATCGGCCGCAGCCACCGCAAGGGCAAGAACAACTCACTCACCGCAGGCCCCGATGATCCGGGCAGTCCGTATGCCATCGGCAGCGCGGAGGGCGGGCATGAGGCGATTCACCCGCAACTGGGCAACCGTGAGGATTTCCGTCGCCTGGTCAAGGCCGCTGCCGACCACGGCCTGGAAATTGCCCTGGACTTCGCCATCCAGTGCTCCCAGGACCACCCATGGCTTGAACAGCACCCTGGCTGGTTCAACTGGCGCCCCGACGGCACGATTAAGTACGCCGAGAACCCGCCGAAAAAGTATCAGGACATCGTCAACGTCGATTTCTATGCGGCGGATGCGATTCCGGGCTTATGGACAGAACTGCGCGACATTGTGGTGGGCTGGGTGGAAGAGGGCGTGAAGACCTTTCGCGTCGACAACCCGCACACCAAGCCGCTGCCGTTCTGGCAATGGCTGATCAGCGACGTGCGTGCCAAGTACCCGGAGGTGATCTTCCTCGCCGAAGCTTTCACCACCCCGGCAATGATGGCGCGCCTGGGCAAGGTCGGCTATTCCCAGAGCTATACCTACTTTACGTGGCGCAACACCAAGGCTGAACTGAGCGAGTACCTCACTCAACTGAACCAATCGCCCTGGCGTGAGTGCTACCGCCCGAACTTCTTCGTCAATACGCCGGACATCAACCCGGGTTTCCTGCATGACTCCGGCCGCGCAGGCTTCCTGATCCGCGCTGCGCTGGCCACGATGGGCTCGGGCCTGTGGGGGATGTATTCAGGCTTTGAGTTGTGTGAGTCGGCGCCCGTGCCAGGCAAAGAAGAATACCTCGACTCCGAGAAGTACGAGATCCGCCCCCGCGACTTTACCGCCCCCGGCAACATCATCGCCGAGATCGCCCAGCTCAACCGCATCCGCCGCCAGAACCCGGCGTTGCACACGCACCTGGGGCTCAATCTCTACAACGCCTGGAACGACAACATCCTGTACTTCGGCAAGCGCAGCGAGGACGGCAGCAATTTCATTCTGGTCGCCGTCAACCTCGACCCGCACAACGCCCAGGAAGCCCACTTTGAATTGCCGCTGTGGGAGATGGGCTTGCCCGACGATGCCCAGACCCAGGGCGAAGACTTGATGAACGGCCATCGCTGGACCTGGTACGGCAAGACCCAATGGACCCGGCTGGAGCCGCAGATGCCGTTCGGGATATGGCGCATCAGCACCCCCTGAGTGCTCGTTCCCACGCTCTGCGTGGGAACAACTCACTTCGCTCTGCGTGGGAATGCCTCACTGGACGCTCTGCGTCGCGCTTGGGACGCGGAGCGTCCGGGGCTGCATTCCCACGCGGAGCCTGGGAACGATCCTCGAGAACTTTGTATTTTCAGGAGTTTGCAATGGCCAAGAAACCCAAGGCAGCCACCTTCATCAAAGACCCGCTCTGGTACAAAGACGCGGTGATCTACCAGGTACACGTCAAATCCTATTTCGACTCCAACAACGACGGCATTGGTGACTTTGCTGGGCTGATCGCCAAACTCGACTACATCGCTGACCTGGGCGTGAACACCATCTGGCTGCTGCCGTTCTACCCGTCTCCCCGCCGTGATGACGGCTACGACATTGCCGAATACCGCGGCGTGCACAGCGACTACGGGACGATGGCCGACGCCAAGCGCTTTATTGCCCAAGCCCATCAACGCGGGCTGCGCGTGATCACAGAGCTTGTGATCAACCACACCTCCGACCAGCACCCCTGGTTCCAGCGTGCGCGCAAGGCCAAGCCGGGCTCGGCCGCACGGGACTTCTACGTGTGGTCGGACGACGACCAGAAATACGACGGCACGCGCATTATTTTCCTGGACACCGAAAAGTCCAACTGGACCTGGGACCCGGTGGCCGGCCAGTACTTCTGGCACCGCTTTTACTCGCACCAACCGGACCTCAACTTCGATAACCCGCAGGTCATGAAAGCGGTGCTGTCGGTGATGCGCTATTGGCTCGACCTGGGCATCGACGGCCTGCGCCTGGACGCCATTCCCTATCTGATCGAACGGGACGGCACCAACAACGAAAACCTGGCGGAAACCCACAACGTCCTCAAGCAGATCCGCGCTGAGATCGATGCCCATTATCCCGACCGCATGCTGCTGGCCGAAGCCAACCAGTGGCCGGAAGACACGCAGCTGTACTTTGGGGATAGAAAGGGTGATGACGGCGATGAATGCCACATGGCCTTTCACTTTCCACTGATGCCGCGCATGTACATGGCGTTGGCCCAGGAAGATCGCTTCCCCATTACCGACATTCTGCGCCAGACCCCGGAGATTCCCGCCAACTGCCAGTGGGCAATTTTCCTGCGCAACCATGATGAGCTGACCCTGGAAATGGTCACCGACAAAGAGCGCGACTACCTGTGGAACTACTACGCCGCAGACCGCCGCGCCCGCATCAACCTGGGCATTCGGCGACGCCTGGCGCCGCTGGTGGAGCGCGATCGTCGGCGGGTGGAATTGCTCAACAGCCTGTTGCTGTCGATGCCGGGCACGCCGACCCTGTACTACGGCGATGAAATCGGCATGGGCGACAACATCTACCTGGGCGACCGTGACGGCGTGCGCACGCCCATGCAATGGTCCATCGACCGCAATGGCGGGTTTTCCCGTGCCGACCCGGCCAGTCTGGTGTTGCCGCCGATCATGGACCCGCAATACGGCTACCAGTCGGTCAACGTCGAGACCCAGGCCCAGGACCCGCATTCATTGCTCAACTGGACCCGGCGCATGCTCGCAGTGCGCAAGCAGTCCAAGGCGTTTGGTCGTGGCAGCTTGAAAATGCTCTCGCCGACTAACCGGCGCATCCTGGCTTACACCCGTGAATACACCGATGAAGACGGCCACACCGAGATCATCCTGTGCGTGGCCAACGTGTCGCGCAGCGCCCAGGCGGCGGAGCTGGACCTGTCGGCCTTTGCCGGCATGGTGCCGGTGGAGATGCTTGGCGGTAATGCCTTCCCGCCAATCGGCCAGCTGAATTTCCTGCTGACCCTGGCGCCCTATGGTTTCTATTGGTTCGTGCTGGCAGCGGAAAACCAGATGCCCAGCTGGCATGTGGAACCGGCGCAAAGCATGCCCGACTTCACCACTTTGGTACTGAAAAAACGCATGGAAGAGCTACTCGAAGAACCTTGCCGCACCAGCCTGGAACATACGTCACTGCCCGCCTGGCTGCCCAAGCGGCGCTGGTTTGCCGGCAAAGATACGGCAATCGACACGGTGCACATCGCATATGGCGTGCGTTTTGGCGACCCGCAGCATCCGGTGTTGCTCAGTGAGATCGAAGTGACCAGTGCCGGCCAGGTCAGCCGCTACCAACTGCCCTTGGGCTTCCTTGGCGAAGACCAGTTCACCAGCGCCTTGCCCCAGCAATTGGCGTTGGCCCGAGTGCGACGCACCCGCCAGGTAGGTTTGGTGACCGATGCCTTCAGCCTTGAGCATTTTATCCTTGAGGTGATCCAGGCCATGCAGGCCGGCACCGTGCTCAATACCCCTGACGGCGATCTGCGATTCGAGGCCACTCATCACTTGGCCGCATTGCAACTGACCCGTGAATCGCCGGTGCGTTACTTGTCCGCCGAGCAGTCCAACAGCTCGGTGGTGGTCGGTGAGAGTCTGGTGCTCAAGCTGATTCGCAAAGTCAGCGCCGGCGTGCACCCGGAGCTGGAAATGAGTGCGTACCTGACCGCCGCTGGCTACCCGAACATCTCGCCGCTGCTGGGCTTTATGAGCCGCCAGGACGGGCAGGGACAGGACAACTTGCTGATGATTGCCCAGGGTTACTTGAGCAATCAGGGCGATGCCTGGAGCTGGACCCAGAACAACCTGGAGCGGGCGATCCGCGATGAGCTGGCCGACGCGATCTCTGAACAGGAACAGCATTACAACGCCCTCGGGGAACTGGCAGATTTTGCCGGTTTGCTCGGTCAGCGCCTGGGTGAAATGCACCTGGTGCTGGGTGCGCCAACGGCCGACAAGGCCTTCAAACCCGAACCCACCACAATCAAAGACACCCAAGCCTGGGCCAAGGATGTCGGCGCCCAGATCGACCGTGCCTTGCAGTTGCTCAAGCTTAATCAAAGCCAGTTGAACCCCGCCGACCAGGCGTTGGTCAGTGAATTACTGGCGCAGAAAAAAGCCATCGCGGCGCATGTCCAGGCGTTGGCCAAAGCCACGGCGGGCGGATTGCGCATTCGCGTCCACGGTGACTTGCACCTGGGCCAGGTATTGGTGGTCAAGGGCGATGCCTACTTGATCGACTTCGAGGGCGAACCGGCGCGACCGCTGCATGAGCGGCGCGGCAAACACAGCCCTTATAAAGATGTGAGCGGTGTGCTGCGTTCCTTTGATTATGCCGCGGCCATGGCGCTGAATGTACAAGGGGTGGATCACACGCCAGAAGCGAACGCTGCGCGCAAACGCGTGACCGACCGCTACCTGAATGAAGCCCGCGTAGCATTTACCCAGGCTTACCAGGCCGCTGCGTCTACACTGGCGCATGACTGGCAGGATGCCAACGGCCAAGACGCAGCGCTGACCTTGTTCAGCTTGGAAAAGGCCGCGTACGAAGTGGCCTACGAAGCAGAAAACCGCCCGACCTGGCTGCCGGTGCCCCTGCAAGGGCTGCACGGCTTGTTGAGCGGGCTGACACCTATATCTAAACCTGTACGCGGTGGGGAGACGTCATGAGTTTTACACAGAGAGAACCGCTGCAGCCCAAGTTGACTGCATTGCCGGCGTCCAAGGACGTCGATGCGCTGGTGCGCGCCGAGCACCCCGATCCCTTTTCGATCCTGGGGCCCCATGATGACGAGCAGGGCGGCCAGTTTATCCGTGCGTTCCTGCCCGAGGCCCTGAGTGTCCAGGTACTGGCGCGTGACACAGGTGAGCCGTTTGGCAGCCTCGATGCCACCCAGGTGCCAGGCCTGTTTATTGGGCACTTCAGCACTCGCCAGCCCTACCTGCTGAAAATCCAGTGGGCCGGCGGTGAGCAGATCACCGAAGACCCCTACAGCTTCAGCCAATTGCTGCTGGGGGAAATGGACCTGTACCTGTTTGCCGAAGGCAATCACCGTGACCTGGGCAACTGCCTGGGGGCTCAGGTGGTCAGCGTCGATGGCGTGCAAGGCGTGTGCTTTGCCGTGTGGGCGCCGAACGCACGGCGGGTTTCGGTGGTGGGCGACTTCAATATCTGGGACGGGCGCCGCCACCCGATGCGCCTGCGTCATCCATCGGGGGTGTGGGAAATCTTTATCCCGCGCCTGCAACCGGGCGCGGCCTACAAGTATGAAATTCTCGGTGCCCACGGCATTCTGCCGCTCAAGGCCGACCCTGTGGCGCTGGCCACCCAACTACCGCCGGACACCGCCTCGAAGGTCGCCGCACCTTTGCAGGTGGATTGGCAGGACCATGAGTGGATGCAATCGCGGGGAGACAAGCAGAAAGCCACCGCGCCGTTGTCGATCTACGAGCTGCATGTGGGGTCCTGGCAGTGCGAGCTGGACGAGGCCGGTGAAGTGGCTCGGCAATATGGCTGGCGCGAATTGGCCGAGCGGCTGATTCCTTACGTTCAACAATTGGGCTTCACCCATATCGAACTGATGCCGATCATGGAGCACCCCTTTGGTGGCTCGTGGGGTTATCAAGCGTTATCCCAGTTTGCCCCCAGCGCGCGCTTTGGCTCGCCGGAAGACTTCGCCTGGTTCGTCAATGCCTGCCATCAGGCCGATATCGGCGTGATCCTTGATTGGGTGCCAGCGCATTTCCCCACCGATACCCACGGCCTGGCGCAATTTGACGGTACCGCGCTGTACGAATACGCCAACCCGCTGGAAGGTTTTCACCAGGACTGGGACACGCTGATCTACAACCTGGGCCGCACCGAGGTCCACGGTTTCATGCTCGCGTCGGCCTTGCACTGGCTCAAGCATTTCCACGTGGACGGCCTGCGTGTGGACGCAGTGGCCTCCATGCTGTATCGCGATTATTCGCGCAAGGCCGGTGAATGGGTGCCCAACCGTCATGGCGGCCGCGAGAACCTGGAAGCCATCGATTTCTTGCGGCACCTGAACGACGTGGTTGCCCTTGAAGCGCCGGGCGCGTTGGTAATTGCCGAGGAGTCCACGGCCTGGCCCGGCGTCAGCCAGCCGACCCAACAGGGAGGCCTGGGCTTCAACTACAAATGGAACATGGGCTGGATGCACGACTCCCTGCATTACATCCAGCAAGACCCGGTGTACCGCGCCCATCATCACAACGAGCTGAGTTTCGGGCTGGTGTACGCCTGGTCGGAGCGCTTTATCCTGCCGATTTCCCATGATGAGGTGGTGCACGGCAAGCACTCGCTGATCGACAAGATGCCCGGCGACCGCTGGCAGAAATTTGCCAACCTGCGCGCCTACCTCAGTTTCATGTGGATGCACCCCGGCAAGAAGCTGCTGTTCATGGGCTGCGAATTTGGCCAATGGCGCGAGTGGAACCACGACCAGCAACTGGATTGGTATTTGCTGCAGTATCCCGAGCACCGTGGCGTGCAAAAGCTGGTAGGCGATTTGAACCGCCTGTACCGCGAAGAACCGGCGTTGCACGAACAGGACGATGCGCCCCAGGGCTTCCAATGGCTGATCGGTGATGACGCGATCAACAGCGTCTACGCCTGGCTGCGCTGGAGCAAGGGTGGCAAGCCGGTGTTGGTGGTTGCCAACTTCACCCCGGTGCCCCGTGAAGGCTACGCAGTCGGTGTGCCGTTTGGTGGGCGTTGGAGTGAGGTGATCAACAGTGATGCCGATACCTACGCCGGCTCCAATTACGGGAATGGCGGAGCCGTGTTTACCCAGGATGAGCCGCGCCATGGGCAACCGGTGTCGTTGTCGTTGAACCTGCCGCCCCTGGGCGTGCTGATTTTGCGACCTCAAGAGCCTGAAACGCTCTAGCGCGGCGTATGCCGCTGTTCGGCTTGCTGGCAAGGTGCCACAATGGCGCCTTTGCCGTCGCCGGTCAAACAGGCCAACCCCATGAATAGCCTCGGGCAGGACCAGGGTCACTCCATTGAAGAGCAGGTGCGAACCGACCGTTTGCACCAGCTGTTTCGTCAATCATTCTCGGCGATCTTCGGCAGCTACCTGGGCGCCGTCATGCTCTGCTGGCTGTGCTGGGATCGGTTCGATCATCAGGTCATCCTGGTGTGGTTGGTACTGTTGGCGGGCTCGTCATTGGTGCGCCTGCATCTGTTCGTGCAATGGTTTCGCTGCCCTGACGCGGCGCGCACGCCCGCCCGTTGGGAACGCCGCTACTGGGTCACGCTGATGCTGTCGGCGGGTATCTGGGGCGGCGGGGCGCTGGCGGTGATGCCGGTCGATGACCGCTTATCCCAGGTGTTGGTGATGCTGTTTACCGTGGGCATGTCGGTCAGCGCGGTGTCCTGTTATTCAGCCTATCGCTACATGACGCTGGGCTCGATGGCGCTGGTGTTGCTTCCCTGTACGGTATGGATGCTGTTTCAGCCTTCGCCGATGCAGGTCGGCGTGGCGTTGGCGGTGCTGGTGTTTGCTTCGTTTGTGGCCGGTGCCACGCGCAAACTCTCCGATGCCCTGGAAAAAGCCTTTCGCCTGACGAGGCAAATGGAACGCGCTCATCATATTTCCACCCGCGCCGCTCAGACCGATGAACTGACCGGGCTGATGAACCGTCGGGCGTTCTACGAACAGGCTCAGTTGCTGTATGCCCAGTGCCTTCGCGAGCAGCAGCCGTTGTGTGCATTGATGATGGACATGGACCACTTCAAAGCCATCAATGACACCTACGGCCACCAGGCCGGCGACCAGGTGTTGCGTCAGATTGGCGCGGTGATCAGCGCGTCCTTTCGCCAGACCGATATCTACGGTCGCCTGGGGGGCGAGGAGTTTGCAGTGCTGCTGCCCAATACCTCATTGGAGACCGCACGCAGCATTGCCGAGCAGTTGCTCCAGACGATTTATCACTTGCCCGCCGACCCGGTACAAGGGGTGAGCGCAAGCTTGGGCGTGGCATCGACCCACGCTCAGCCTCTGGATTTGAACGGCTTGATGAACAGCGCCGACAAGGCCCTGTACCAGGCCAAGGCATCGGGCCGCAATCAGGTGGCGGTTGTCGACTGATCCTTGCTCATCGCCTTTGCCAGCACTCGCGCAACCTGGTCGGCGGAGTAGGGCTTGGCGAGGAACTCAAAGCCTTCATAGCCGCTGTCCGCCAGTTCCTCGCTGTAGCCGGAGACGAGTACCACGGGCAGGTCCGGGCGGCGCTGGCGCAGTAGCTTGGCCATGGCCACGCCGGTCATGCCGGGCATCACCACGTCGGAGAAAATCGCATCGAACCCCTGGACGTCTGTGCCGGCGAGGTTCAGCGCCTGTTCGGCATTGGTCGCCCACGTGGTCTGGTAACCCAGGTCCTTGAGGATCTGGCTGGCGAAGCGTCCTACCTCAAGGTTGTCCTCGACGATCAGCACGTGCTGATGAGCAGCCTCTTGCGGCGCTGGCAAGTCTGTATGCGGGTCTTGATCCGGCGCCGCTTCGCCTTCGACCTGCGGCAGGTACAAGGTAAACACCGTACCCTGGCCAAGGGTGCTGGCCACATCGATATTGCCGCCTGACTGCTTGGCAAAGCCGAATACCTGCGACAGGCCAAGGCCCGTGCCTTTGCCCACGGCCTTGGTGGTGAAGAACGGCTCGAAGATGCGTTCGAAGGTATCGCTGGGAATCCCGGTGCCGGTATCGGCCAGAGAAATGGCGATGTAGGGCATGCACGACTCGGCATCCCCGCGAATACGTGGCAGCGTTTGCTCGCTGGCGACTTTGAGGGTCAGGGTACCCTGGCCGTCCATCGCATCGCGGGCGTTGAGGGCGATGTTGATCAGCGCGGTTTCGAACTGGCTTGGGTCGATGCGTGCATAGCAGGGCCGATCGGGCAATTGCACCTGCACATGAATGCGTGCGCCGGTGACGCTTTCGAGCATCTCGCCGATGTTCTGCACGCGCTGGCCGACATCGAACACCTGCGGGTTCAATGGTTGGCGACGGGCAAAAGCGAGCAGTTGGCTGGTGAGCTTGCTGGCCCGCTCCACCGTGTCGGACACCGCGCACATATAACGTTGCCGACGCTCTTCGGACAGGCCCGGTTGGCGCAGGAAATCAACGGATGAGCGGATAATGGTCAGCAGGTTATTGAAGTCATGGGCG
This sequence comes from Pseudomonas sp. KT_2_4, assembly GCF_041410225.1. Classification (NCBI taxonomy): domain Bacteria; kingdom Pseudomonadati; phylum Pseudomonadota; class Gammaproteobacteria; order Pseudomonadales; family Pseudomonadaceae; genus Pseudomonas; species Pseudomonas sp. KT_2_4. The sequence goes on along the minus strand of NZ_CP166962.1, from coordinate 1,063,615 downwards.
ACGCCACCGGTCAGTTGGCCGATGGCCTCAAGTTTTTGTGACTGGCGCAGTGCAGCTTCGGCTTCGGCCAGCGCACGGGTACGCTCATTCACGCGCTGCTCCAGGCTGGCATTGAGTTCCGCATAGGCGGCCAGGCCCTTACGCACGGCGGCGTCGGCACGCACGCGCTCGATATGCGCCCATGAACGTTCGGTGACTTCGCCCAACAGCGCGATGTCGTAGGACGACCAAAAACGCGGCACTTTGTCGTGTACGGCCATCAGTGCGGTGAGCCGCCCGTCTTTGATCAAGGGCATGCAAATGGTGGCCGTCACACCGAGTGCCTGGAAGCTCGCGGCGTCTTGGGGCGGCAGCTCGATCAGATTATTGCGTATCACCAGTGGCTCGCCGGCACGCAGGCAGTTGACCGCGCATTCGCCAAACGCCGCCAGGCTGTAATGGCCGATGATGCTCGGCGAGCCTTGCGCCGACCAGTCGCCTCGAATGGTGAAGCCATCTTCATCCTCGTCCATGTCGGCGTAGGCACAGATGGACACCTGCAGATGTTCGGCCAGCAGGCGAGTCGTAGACGTCAGGATGGTTTCGGCGTCGGTAGCGTTGGTCACGCTATTGCTAATGGCGTCCAGCACTTCAAGACGACGGGCGAGGAACACCGTGGCAGTGGTTTCGGTCACCGTGTCGAGCAAACCGACCACTACACCTTGGGCATTGCGAATCGGGCTGTAGCAGAAGGTGAAATAGGCTTGTTCCGGCGCTTCGTTGCGTTGGATCAACAGCGGGAAGTTTTCGATATAGGTGGCGTGCCCATCGAACGCGGCGTCGGCGATAGGGCTGATATCGTCCCACACCTCGTGCCAGATCTCGTTGAACGGGCGGCCCAAGGCGTCGGGTTTGCTACCCAGGATCGGCGTGAACGCGTCGTTGTAGAGGGTAATCAACTGAGGCCCCCAGACGATGGCCTGGGGGAAACTCGACGCGAAGCACAGCGCAACGGTTGTCTTCAACACATCGGGCCAGTGTTCAAGTGGCCCCAGGGGCGTACTGGCCCAATCGTGCTGACGAACCCGCTCTGCCATTTCGCTGCTGCCTTGCAGCCAATTCATCATGGGGTTCACACCTTGCTTGCTACGTACTGTTTAGCTTTGAAGAGTCATACCGACTAGCAACAGACCGGAATGACCGCATTCAGTTCAGCGCGATTATCTCCCTGATAGCACTTTGATTTCACTGTCTATTTGCACGCCGTCATTATTGGCCGGTTGGGCCGGCGCCCAACCTTATTGCGTGCCGAATAAGCCCGTCCAATAGATGCCCGCGTCACTCTTGGGGTCCATGGCGTAGGCAGCACCCAATTCGCGAAACTGCGGGTTCATCAGGTTGGCGCAGTGGCCGGGGCTGGCGAGCCAACCGTCGACGACCTTGCGCGGCGTGTCGAGGCCGGCGGCGATGTTTTCGCCGATATTCTTCGCGATATACCCCGCCAACTCGGCGCGGTCACCCGGCGTGCGGCCGTCGGGGTCCAGGTGGTCGAAGAAATTGCCGTTGGCCATGTTGCGGGTATGGCTGTTGGCTGCGCCGGCCAGGGTGTCGTTCCACGACAGGGGCGCCGTGGCGGTGAACGCCTGGGTGCCACACTGGCGCGGCTCGGCACGGGCGGTGTTGATCAGGTCGAGCAGTTTTCTGCCTTCGGTCTGCCAATCGCCCAGGCCGCTGGTCACCAACGGGCGGGCCAGCACGATGCGCCAGTCCTGGCCGCTGTTGCTGACGCCGATGTCGACAAATTGCGGGTCGAGCACTACGCGGCAAAAGCTTTCGCGCACCGCTTTCATCGCGGCCTCGGCATCCTTGGGCCCGGACAGGCTGATGGCCTGCACATTCACCATCGGGTAGGCAGCGCGCGCCAGCGACTGCTGCAAATCGCCGACATTGGAGGCCGGCAACACCAGCCGCGTGTCGCTGGTCAGCGGCGGAAGCTCCTGGGAACCCTGGTCACCGCAGCGTTGCACCTGGCTGCGGTATTGGTTGATCTGTTGGACTAACTGACTTTCTTCATTCGCCATCGCGCTGGCGCAGAACACCGTAGTGGCGGCCAGCGTCGTAAGACCCATCATCAATGACAGAACGCGCATGGACGTTACCCTTGAGCTTGAAAGTGCCCATGATGCGCGATCCAGGTGCATCCATGCACCCGTTGGTCCGAACTTTTTTTGCTCAGTTCTTGAATGTCGAGTGTTTCGCGCCCTGATCGCAGAGGGCAAACACCACCACCAACAAGGCAGAAATCGCGAGGATCACCACCACGCCATCGGTGGAGTGGGTGGCCGAGGCCGCTACCATCGACAGCGCGCCCAGCGGTGCCAGGCCACCGGCAATGGCGGTGCCGATCTCCCGCCCGGTGCCAAAGCCCGATGAGCGCGTTTGCGTCGGGAACTGCCGGCTCAGGAACGAACCCTGGGGGGCGAACATCATCGGCGCGAGGATTCCGGTGCCCACCCCGATGGCGAGGTAAATCATCAGGCTTTCACCACTGTTGAGCAGGGCCAGGAACGGGTAGGCGAACAACAGCGAGCACAGCCCGCCGAGCATCAACACGGTCTTGCTGCTCCACTTGTCACACAGCCAGCCGAAGCAGGGCACGGCGACGATGGCCACCAGGCTGGCGATGGTCACCGACAGCGAGGTGACATGCACGTCCACGCCTTTGAATTGGGTCAGGTACGCCAGGGAGAAGGTCTTGAAGATGTAGCTCAGGGCGTTGTAGCCAATCGCGACAAAAAACACCACGGCGAGGCCCTTGAGGTCATTCTTGAACAAGGCTTTGAGAGGCGATGGCTTGGCCTTGGCTTTTTCTGTGCTCAGCGCTTCGAACTGTGGGGTCTCCGGAATGCTGTTGCGCACCCACAGGCCGACGCCTACCAGCACGATGCTGCAGATAAACGGAATGCGCCAGCCGCCGGCCAGCAGGAACTCGTTGCCGTTGATGGTCAGCAGGTAAATAGTCAGTGAGGACAGCAACAGGCCCAGGTTCAGGCCCAGTGCCGGCCAGGCGCCCTGGCTGCCACGCTTGCCTTGGGAGGCATGCTCGTAGGAGGTGACTGCCGCGCCCGACAACTCGGCACCTGCGCCCAGGCCCTGGATGATGCGGATAAACACCAGCAGGATCGGAGCCCAGATGCCGATGGAGGCGTAGCTGGGGATCAAGCCGATCAAGGTGGTGCACACGCCCATCAGGCAGAAGGTCAGCACCAGCACTTGCTTGCGCCCGAACTTGTCGCCCAGGTAGCCAAACAGGATGCCGCCGAAGGGGCGGGCGATAAAGCCGATGGCAAAGGTCGAAAAGGCCATCAGCGTGGCGGTCTTCGGGTCGCTGTTATCGAAGAAGATCTTCGAAAACACAATCGCCGCCATGGTGGCGTACAGGTAAAAGTCATACCACTCCAGCATCGAGCCGAAGATGGTGGCGGCGGCTACTTTGCGTAGGCGCTTGCGGGTTTGTTCGGGCGTTTCGGTACCGGGAATGGAGGCGGATGCCGACATGCTGGACTTCCTTCTGGGTCTTTGTAGTTATTGTTGGGTGAGCGGGCGGTGCGGTCTTACTGGGGGTGGAACAGGCGGTCGGCGATCATCGCGCCGATGGGCATGGCTGAGGTGGCGGCCGGTGAGGGCGCATTGCACACATGCAGCATTCGTGAGGTTTGGGCGAACAGAAAGTCGTGCACCAGGCTGCCGTCGCGCATTACCGCCTGGGCACGGATGCCGGCCTCGTAGGGCAGCAGGTCATCGAGCGTCAGGGACGGGCAGTACTTGCGGCACTGCTCCAGGTAGCCGGACTTGAACAACGAGTTCTTCATCTCGGTGGTGCCGGAACCGAGGTTTTGCCACAGGGTTTTCCAGAAACCCGGGAAGCTGGCGTACTGCGCCACGTCGCGCCAGTTCACCGAAAACTTGCGGTAGTTCTCGCGGCCCAGGCCCAGCACGGCATTCGGGCCGACGGTGACGCTGCCGTCGATCATGCGGGTCAGGTGCACGCCGAGGAAGGGCAGCTCCGGGTCAGGGATCGGGTAGATCAGATGGTTGACGATGTTGTTCTTGGCGGCGGGCAGGCGGAAGTACTCGCCCCGAAACGGGATGATCTGATGGTCGATGCGGATGCCGGCCAGGCGGGCCAGGCGGTCGGACTGCAAGCCGGCACACACCACCAGGTGGCGGGCCTGCCAGGTCTCGCCCTCGGTGTTGACGGTGACCGTGTCGGTATTTTCTTGGATGGCGGTGACGGTGCGCTCCAGGCAGATCTGCCCACCGCTGCGACGAATCACCTGGGCCATGGTCTCGCACACCTGGCGGTAATCGACAATCCCGGTGGCATCGAGAAACAAGCCGCCGAGGCCGACGATGTTCGGTTCACGCTGGCGCAGTTGTTCGGCATTCAAGCGCTCGACCTGCATGCCATTGAGCTGGGCACGGGCGTACAGCGCTTCCATGCGTTGCATTTCAAGCGGGCTTGAGGCCACCAGCAGCTTGCCGCACACCTCGAATTTGATCCCGTGTTCGCGGCAGAACTGCTTGGTGGCTTCGGCGCCGCGCTTGCACAAGTCGGCCTTGAGGCTGCCGGGTGCATAGTAGATGCCGGCATGGATCACGCCGCTGTTGTGGCCGGTCTGGTGCTTGGCCAGCACCGTCTCTTTTTCCAGGATCACCAGCGACGCGCCAGGTTGGCGCTTGAGCAGCTCCATGGCGGTGGCCAGGCCGACGATGCCGCCGCCGATAATGCAAAAGTCATGAATCATTGCAGAAGTACCTAGGCTGTACATTTCAGTCTGCTTATCAGGTTGTCAGACTAATGTTTTTGTTAAAAAAATGGCGTGTCCGCGGACACGCTGCAAACAAGGTGGATCAGTTCGTGGTCGGTAATTCCAGTTGCAGGCGTCGCGCCGCGGCACGCAGGTGCGCCTCGGCACTGGCGGCGGCGCGTTGGGCGTCGCCGTCGGCAATGGCCTGGTAGAGCTGTTGATGTTCCTGGGTGGCATCGGCCGAACCGGTGGCAAAGCGCGACGCCGAGTTCTCCCACGCGGTTTTACGCGCACTGGCCAACTGGCTCCTGAGGAAGTCATGGAAGGCCACGAAGTAGTCATTCTTGCTGGCGTCGGCAATGGCACGGTGGAATTCCACATCGGCCAGGGCTGCGGCTTCAAAGTCGTCGCGGTTGTCCTGCATGGCCTGCAACGCGCTTTTCATGCGCTGCAGGTCGGCGCTGTCGCGGCGCTGGGCAGCAATCGAAGCGGCCTGGGTTTCGATCCACAGGCGCACTTCGAACATCTGCGCCAGGTCAGGTCGTCGCCCGTTGGGCTGCGGAAACCGAAACACCGTGCCTGCAGGGGTCTGCGAAATAAACGAGCCCAGGCCACGGCGGGCGGTGAGCACACCGTCGGCCTTGAGCTGGGCAATGGCTTCACGCACCACGGAACGGCTGACGTTGAGTTGTTCGGCCAGTTGCTGTTCGGTCGGCAGGCGCGACTCCGGGGCCAGTTGGCCGGATTCGATTTCTGCGCGAATGGCGCTGACAACCCGTACGACAAGCGAATCGGGGCGCTGGAGCTCAAGCATGGGAAAACCTTGGTGATCAGGTTGTCAGACAATAGTCGTTACGATTTTAGCTTGTCAATATTTGTCTGCTTCGCGCTGGCCAGGGAATGCCCACGTCTCCAGGCGATCAGCACCGCCAGTAACAGCAAACCTACCGCCATGGTGAAGGTCGCGTGCAGGCCGGCAGCCACCGCCTGGGGCGCGGCGAGGCTGACATCCGGGGTGGCGCGGGCGAACACCGCGCCGAGGGCCGAGGCGCCGAAAATCAGGCCCAGGTTCCGTGACAGATTCAGCAGGCCGGACACTGTGCCTCGGCGTGTCGCCTGTATATCGCTCATCACCGCCGTGTTGTTGGCCGCCTGGAACAGGCTGTAGCCGGCCGTCAACACGATCAGGCCCGCGAGATAAACGCCAAGCCCGGACGCCTGCGATAGCAACAGGGCCCCGCACAGCATCACGCTTAGCCCCACGAGGGTCAGGCGTTGGCTGCCAAGGTGATCGGTCAGGTAACCCGCCGGTACACCGGTCACCGCCGCGACCGTTGGCCCGACGGCCATGGCCAAGCCCATCCAGGCGGGATCGAGGCCCAGGCCACGGGACAGGTAGAACGGGCCCACCACAAACGTGGCCATGATCACCGCCGACACCAGAACACTCATGACCAGGCCGGCGCGCAACGGCGCATCGCGCAGGGGCGCCCAGAGTGTATCGCCTGGCCAAACGTCGCGGCGGTGAGCATCTACCGGCAAATAACGGTAGGCGAAGGCGGCAGCCACACCCGCCAAGGGCAGGCCGATCAGAAACAGCGCGCGCCAGCTCCACAGGCTGAGCAATACTCCGCCGACACTCGGCCCCATGGCCGTGCCGAGTGCCGACAGGGTGCCCAGCAGGCCCATGACTCGGCCGGTATTCTCTTTCGTGACAGTGTCACCCACCATGCCCAGGGTCATCGCCATCATGATCGCCGCGCCCAGGCCCTGGAATGCCCGTGCGCCGATCAGCCAGGGCAGGGTTGGCGCGGCGGCACACCCGGCGCAGGCCAGGGCAAACACCAGCAACCCGGCCAGCAGCAAGCGCCGGCGCCCCAGACGGTCGCCCAGGCGCCCGGCGCTGACAATCACGGCGGTGATGGCCAGCAGGTAGGCGAGCACCACCCACTGCACGGCCTGAAACGAGGCACCGAAGGCGTGCGCCAGGCTGGGCAGGCCGACATTGGCGATGCTGGTGCCCAGGGCGGCCAGCAACATGGACAGCGACAAGGCGACCAGGCCGCCGCGTGTGGAGGTTTGCATGCGCGTTTCCTTGAGTGAATGCACCTGTCACAAATCTACGGCGTCGCCTAACATGGCGGAAGACGCATGGCTTGCAGGTTATAGCTGCACCCAACGCCTCATCAGGAGCCCGCATGCCCGACCTCAATTTACTCATCACCCTCGACGTGTTGCTTGCCGAAGGCAGCGTCGCTCGCGCCGCCCAGCGCCTGCGCCTGAGCCCTTCGGCCATGAGCCGGGCCCTGGCGCGTTTGCGTGCGGCCACGGGCGATCCGCTACTGGTACGTGCCGGGCGCGGCCTGGTGCCGACGCCCCGGGCGTTGCAATTGCGCGAACAGGTTAGCCAACTGGTGCAGGACGCCCATGCGGTATTGCGCCCGGCGCACACCCTGGACTTGGGTGAGGTGGTGCGTACCTTCACCCTGCGCACCAGTGAGGAGTTCGTCGAACGCTTCGGCCCTGCATTGCTCGCGCGTATCGCCCAGGAGGCTCCAGGGGTGCGCTTGCGTTTCGTGCACAAGAGCGACAAGCACAGTGCGCTGCTGCGCGACGGTGGCGTCGACCTGGAAACCGGTGTGGTCGATGTCGGCGCCAGCCCGGAGGTGCTGACCCAGGCGCTGTTCCGTGATCGCCTGGTGGGCGTGGTGCGCGAGGGCCATGCTCTGAGCCGCGGCCCCTTGAGCGCAGCGCGTTTCGCCCAGGGACAACATGTCTACGTGTCGCGGCGCGGCCAGGACCGTGGCCAGATCGATGAGGCCCTTGAGGCGCAAGGTCTGGTCCGGCAGGTCAGCATCGTGGTCGCCGGTTTCAACACGGCCATCGCCCTGGCGCGTGATACCGACCTGATCGCCAGCGTGCCTGAGCGCTATATCACAGTGCCGCCTCGAGGCTTGTATTGCTTTGAGCTACCGGTGACATTGCCGCCATTTACCGTGGCGATGCTGTGGCACCCGCGACAGGATGCCGACCTGGCCCATCGCTGGCTGCGCGCGTGTTTGCGCGAGGTGTGCGGGCCATGAGCGGCGCGCAACAGGTACAATCGCCGCTGCCTTGACGCGAAACCCCAGGAATTTGCATGTTCAGCCTTACCCGCTATACCACGCCGTGCCCCGAACCGGTCAACAGCCAGATCCTGCAGATGGTGGTGGACAACCTCACCGATATCAGCAGCGTAGCGCTGGCACCGAGCAACCTGCTCTACAACATCTACCAGTACGCCATCGGGTTTGAGGTACACCTGTACCTTGAGGCGTTGAATGGCGAAAAGGGCATCGCCGTCGAGTTGGTCGTGGCGATGGAAGACGAGACGGTGGTGGGCTTTTGCCTGTACCTACCGGTGAAGGATGACCCGAACGCGTGTGGCATCGCGTTTATGGCGGTGCAGGCCGGCTTTCGTCGCCAGGGTGTGGCACGCAGCATGCTGGACGAGGTGTTGGCGCGTTATCCCCACGCCGAACTGGCCTGTGCGGTAGAGAAGGTTGCGGTGTTCGAAGCCATGGGTTTCCAGGTACGCGGTGCGCGTGGCACCCAGGTCGTGATGAACACCCGCAACTACGGCACCGATGGGCTGATGGGCGTGTTGGATGTGGCTTCAATCTACAGCTCGCTGGAAGTGCGGCAGATCCACACCTACCTGCTGCAAAAACACGGCAAGCGCGCCATGGTCGATGCGGAGAAACAGCGTGATCGGCACCTGGACCAGTTGACGCGCAAGGCGCAACTGTTCGTCCAGGGCCGTCTGCCTACGGCCTGACGCGCTTGACCATCCCGAGGATAGTCTCCAGCAGTTCCTGCTGAGCTTCCTCGCGGCTGATCTCGCCATTGGCCGCCGCATGGGACAGGGCTTCCGCCGCGCCGAGCATGGCGCGCAACCCGGCCTGGGAAATACTGCCGCCGTGGGTGAAGGGCGACAGCGCGTCTCTGCACTTATCGAGGAAGATCGCCTCGTATTCGCGCTTGGACGCTTCCAACTCCGGCGAACCGCTCAAGGCGGCAATCACCCCGGGGATTTCCCGACCTTGCAACAACACACAATCGACATACGACGACGCGATAACCCACGCGCGGTCCTCAAGCGTCGCCTTGCTGGTGGCGATGGCATCGGCAAACACCTGGTCCTGGCGCTCGTCGAAGTCTGCATACAGCGCGGCCAGCAACCCCGCGCGTGTAGCGAAGTGGTCGTACACCACTGGTTTGGTGACGCCCGCCAGCTCGGCCAGGCGGCCCAGGGTCAGGGCGTCGGTGCCTTCGTCACGCACCAATTGCCAGGCGACGTCGAGTAACTGGCGCAGGCGATCTTCACGGGACAAACGACGACGGGGGGCAGGGGATTCATTGCTTGACATGCTTATATACCAAAAGTAACTTATTCGACGTAACTTACTAAAAGTAGATTAAGCCGAAACGGAGTCAAAGTCATGCACGCACTGATCGTTGTTGCCCATCACGACCCGCAATCCCTCACCCATAGCGTGGCCGCCGAGGTGGGCGCGGGCTTGAGCGCCTCTGGCCACACCTTTGAAATAGCCGACCTTGCCGCTGAAGGGTTCGACCCACGCTACAGCGCGGCCGACCATCGGGTGCACCGTACTCGGGCGACGCCGCCAGCCGACGTGGTGGCCGAGCAGGCCCGCATCGATCGCGCCGACGCGCTGGTGCTGGCATTCCCCATCTACTGGTGGTCAATGCCGGCATTGCTCAAGGGTTGGGTCGACCGCGTATTCGTCAATGGCTGGGCGATTGATTACGGCCCCGATACACCGGTGCAGAAGAAACTAAGGCATTTGCAGGTGCATCTGCTGGCCCTGGGTGGGGCTGATGACAGTGCCTTTGAGCGACACGGTTATGCCAAGGCCATGAATACCCAGATCGACTACGGCATCTTTGATTATTGCGGGGCGCGGGTACTCACTTCCGAGTTGTTGTTGGACTCGGAAAGTGGCACGGCCCAGGCGCATTTGCACAAGGCCCGGGCGGTGGGGCAGGGGTTGTTTGAGCGTGAGGCCGTCGCGGGATAATTCAAGCGTCGCGAAACAGGTCGTGGGCGTCCAGCAAGCGGTAGGCAATCTCTGGTTTTTTCTCCAGGCCGCGGCGAATGGAGGCGGGGATCGACTGGCGAGTCTTGCGGCACATGCCCGGCAGTTCGTCGATGACGATCTGGATCCCGCGCATGCTTTTGACCTCGGTATGCCCGGGCGCGATGTGGACGCGGATGCCGAGTTGGTCGTACATCCGCTGTTGCAAGTGTTCGAGGTCTTGCAGGCTCTTGAGGTTTTCCAGGCGCTCCAGCAGGATTTTTTCCTGCTGTCGCGTCAGTTGCAGAATGCGCAGATCAGCGCCGGGAGCTTCCAGCAGTTGTTCACGGTTGCAGACACAGGCGCCGGGTGGGCAGGGTTGGCGAAGGGTCATTGACGCTCCCGGCAAGGTTCAGTTGTAGGAGCGAGCTTGCTCGCCCCTACAGGTTTGTGTGTCAGTAGCTCAAGTGAACGCCCAGGCTGCCGAGGGCTTTCCAGTAGTCAGGGTAGGTCTTGGCTACGCAGTCCGGGTCTTGGATGCGAATGCCCGAGACTTTCAGCCCGGCCAGGGCAAAGCACATGGCGATGCGATGGTCGGCGTGGGTGTCGATCAGTGCGGTGCAGGCGGTGCCAGCCAAAGCGGGGTCGCTGGCAACCAGCAAGTCATCACCCTCGATGGTCGCCAGGCTCGGGCGAATTTCGTTGAGGCCATCGTGCAGCGCCTGCACGCGGTCACATTCCTTGACGCGCAGGTTCGCCAGTTCAGTGAAGCGCACCGGGGTGTTGTTGAACGCGGCGAGCACCGCCAGGGTCGGGATCGCATCCTGCATTTGTGAACCCACCACCGTGGCCTGCATGTTCGGGAATTGCGCGATCACGGCCTGGGCCTTGGCGTCGGGCTGGGTGAAGTCCTGTGGGGCTACACCAATATCGATACGGCCACCGGTCAGTACTTCTGCGGCCCACAGGTAAGTGGCGGCGGAAGCGTCGGGTTCGATCAGGTAGTCATGGGCGGTATAGCCGGTGGGGGCCACGCGCCAGGTGGTGTCGTCCACGGCGTCGACCTGGGCCCCGAACGCACGCATGCAATCGAGGGTCAGGTCCACGTAGCCACGGGCGCCAATGTCCTTGCCGGTCAGCGCCACTTCAATCGGCGCTTCGCCGCACGCCGCCAGCATCAGCAGGGCCGATACGTACTGGCTGGACAAACCTGCGTCAATCTCAAAACGCCTGGCCTGAACCTTGCCCGCGCCGTGCACGGTTACCGGTGGGCAACCGGTGGGGCTGTCGACCTGGATGCCGTTCTGGCCCAGGGTGGCCAGCAGCGGGCCGATGGGGCGTTTTTGCATGTACTCGTCACCGTCCAGTACCACGGTGCCTTGCACGGTGGCGACGGCAGCCGTGAGAAAGCGCATGGCGGTGCCGGCGTTGCCGAGGAACAACGGCTGGGCCGGCAATTGCAGCGAGCCTTGGCTGGTGACGACAAAGGTGGTGTCGTCCGGCTCGTCGATGGTGACGCCCATCTGCCGCAGGGCGACCGACATGTGGCGCGTGTCATCACTTTTGAGCGCACCGCTCAAACGGCTGGTGCCCTTGGCCAGTGCCGCCAGCAACAGCGCTCGATTGGTAATGGATTTGGAGCCGGGGGGCGCGACCTTGCCAGTGAGGGGGAAGTTGGGCGGTGTAACGGTCACGGTTTTCTGCGAACTCAAGGTACAAGGCTCCTGGTCAAGGCGAGGTGGCGTGGAGTGGCCGACGTGCGGACCCGAATCATCAGGCAAACACGCCATGCTTGTCGAGTGAGTGGGTGATCTGCGTGATTTATTGGCATGCGCTCCTACTGCCTTAACGCTGGCTCAACCAGTAGTCATGCAGCGCCCGCGCAGCCGGTTCGATTGCGCTGACCTGCAGTTGATGGGCGTTTACATCCAGATCCGCCGGCAATTCGAAATTGTCCTGTTCGGCGCACCAGGAAATCCGCTCCAGTTGCCCGGCTTGTACAGCGGGCAATGGCGGCCAGTTGGCGATTGTCACGCCGCGCACATAACCAAAGCACCATTCCTCGGCAAGGGTCACCGCCTGGCCTTGATGTTCGGTTTCATCGAAACGGGCTTTGAATGCCTGGGAGTCAGTGGCCAATTGCGCGGCCAGGGTATTCATATGGCGTACACACAGCTCGAGAAAAGCCTGGGCCTCGTCCATGTTGTCCCATTCAGGGTTTTGCCCGCCCCAGATCGCCGGGAACCACTCGGACACATCCACCTTGGCCGGGCTGGAAACCAGGGCGGTGAAATAACCGTCGAGTTCGGCCATGTTCAGCACCGAGTGGTCTTCGCCGTATTTGAGCAAGGTGGCGTCAATGAATTCGAAATCGGCGGGAGCGAGGGGTTGGGCGTGCATGGCATATCCTTAAAACGTCGAGCGCCGCGCACAGCGCGGCTTAAAGCGCAAAGGATGGCCTGTGCATCGGGTTTTATCCAGCGTCTTTTCCCTCACCGTGACCAGTCCCGTTTTTGGCCGATGCGCCGTGGCGCACCCTTGATATAGTCTGGCCTTTCTCAATCGCCAGTCAGGGATCACTGCCATGTCCGAATACCAAGCCTTCGTTGTCGAACTCAGTGGCAACGTTGCCCATGTGCAGATCAATCGCCCGGAAAAGATCAACGCCATGAACGCGGCGTTCTGGACCGAAATCATCGACATCTTCCAATGGGTCGACGAGACCGACGCCGTGCGTGCCGTGGTGCTCAGCGGGGCGGGCAAGCACTTTTCCTCGGGCATCGACCTGATGATGCTGGCCTCGATCGCCAATGACTTTGGCAAGGACGTGGGTCGCAATGCGCGCCTGCTGCGCCGCAAGATTCTCGAGCTGCAAGCTTCGTTCAACGCCGTGGACACTTGCCGCAAGCCCGTGCTGGCGGCGATTCAGGGCTACTGCATTGGCGGCGCCATCGACCTGATCAGCGCGTGCGACATGCGCTACGCAGCCGAGGACGCGCAATTCTCGATCAAGGAAATCGACATCGGCATGGCCGCTGACGTCGGCACCTTGCAACGCCTGCCGCGCATTATTGGCGATGGCATGCTGCGTGAACTGGCCTATACCGGTCGTCAATTCGGCGCTGAAGAAGCGCGCAGCATCGGCCTGGTCAATCGCGTGTTTGCCGATCAGCAAAGCCTGCTGGCGGGTGTCATGGACCTGGCCCAGCAAATCGCCGCCAAGTCGCCGATTGCCGTGACTGGCACCAAGGCCATGATCAGCTACATGCGTGACCACACAGTCAATGACGGCCTGGAATACGTTGCCACCTGGAACTCGGCTATGTTGCAATCCAACGACCTGCGCGTGGCCATCGCGGCCCATATGAGTAAGCAGAAACCCGAATTCGTGGATTGACTGACATGACCCCAGGCTGGATTACCACAACGCTGCTGGACAACGACGCCCCCGGCGGCTGGGCCGTCGCCCGCAGCCGCGAAGGCTTTTTACACGATACCAACGGCCCGCTGTTCCCGCGCGAATGGCTCAAGCGCCAGGACCTGTCGGTGTTTGCCGAACATGGCATCGGCCATCTCGATGGCGAGCCGGTGTACCTGTTGGAACTCAACGCGTCGGCAGAGGTGCCAGGGTGCAGTTGGCAAGGCTTGCGCGGCTTTATGCTGCAAGGTGATCACACCCTGTACAAGGTGCTGGGCTACGCCGCGCAGATCGGCACCTGGGCGCGGGAGCACCGTTTTTGTGGCAGTTGCGGCCAGGCGATGGTACAGGTGCCGCGGGAGCGGGCGATGTATTGCCAGGCCTGCGACCTGCGCAGCTATCCACGCATCTCGCCAAGCATGATCGTGCTGGTGACTCGTGGCGATGACATCCTGCTGGCGCGCTCGCCGCGTTTCGTCACGGGGGTCTACAGCACCCTGGCCGGTTTTGCCGAGCCGGGTGAGTCCGCCGAAGACTGCCTGATCCGTGAAGTGCGCGAAGAGGTGCAGTTGGAGGTCAAGAACATCCAGTACATGGGCAGCCAATGCTGGCCGTTCCCTCACTCGATGATGCTGGGCTTTCACGCCGAATACGCCGGTGGCGATATCGTGCCCCAGGCCGACGAGATCGAGGACGCGCAGTGGTTCAATATCCACGAGCTGCCGCCGTTGCCGGCGTCACGCTCGATTGCGCGTTACCTGATCGACCTCTACGTGGCCCGCCGCCTAGGCCACGCTGAACCAGTGCTGCCAGGCTAGGCGCACGGTCAGGCCCAGCACCACGGTGATAAACACTGGGCGGATGAATTTGGCGCCGCCGCTGATCGCGCTGCGTGCGCCAAAGAACGCGCCACACATCACCGACACACCCATCGCCAGGCCGACGATCCAGTCCACCGACCCATTGATGATGAACACCGTCAGCGCCGCGGCGTTGCTGACGAAGTTCATGCTGCGCGCCACGCCGCTGGCCTTCACCAGATCGATGGGGTGCAGCAGCATCGTGCTGACCGTCCAGAACGCCCCCGTGCCGGGCCCGGCCACGCCATCGTAAAAGCCCAGGCCAAAGCCCTGGGTGGCTTGCCATTTCTTTTTGATCGGTGCCTCGGCATCCAGTGGCGCCTTGGGCGTGCCCCCGAACAGCAGGTACACACCGCAGGCGAAGACGATTACCGGGAGCATCTTGTTCAGGGTTTCGGCAGGCAAGTAATGAGCGACGACCGCGCCGGTCAGTGCACCGATCAAGGTACCGACAATGGCGTGCACCCATTGGCGTGGGTGGAACAGCTTGCGGCGGTAGAAGGTAAAACTGGCGGTGGCCGAGCCGAAGGTGGAGCTGAGCTTGTTGGTGCCCAGCACCAGATGCGGCGGCATACCGGCGGTGAGCAGGGCCGGGGTGGTCAACAAACCGCCACCGCCGGCGATGGCGTCGATAAAACCGGCGATAAAAGCGACAACGGCCAGGATGGCCAGGGTGGTGAGGTCTACGCTGAGTTCGAAGGGCATGGGCAGGGCTTATTGTTGGAGGGCCGCAGAAGGCCAGCATCTTACTGCGATGTGACTCAAATGTGGGAGGTGGCAAGCCTCTCCCACATCTTTTACCGGGCCCGCCTGGTTATTTGTGCGCGCCCAGCCATTCCACGGCCGTGCGCCAGATGCAGATACCCAGGAAGTACGCCGACATCAGCGACCACAAGCCAAATGTCCAAGGGTTGGTATTCGGGTAATCCACCACCATCAGGAAGCTGCACAGCAGCCAGATAGTGGTCACCGCGATGTTGATCGGCATGAAACGCTTGACCCGGAACGGGTGCAGGAACTTCATCGGCGTCACGGTCAACAGCGCCAGGCCGATCACGGTCAGCAAGGTGACCCAGGCATCCGGCTGGATGATATAGACGCACAGGGCAACGACGTTCCAGGCGGCAGGGAAGCCGACGAAGTAGTTGTCCTTGCTCTTCATGTTCACATTGCAAAAGCAGAACAGCGACGACACCAGGATCACCGACACCGCAAACAAGTGGGTGAACTCGGGCAGGTCGATGTAGCGGTAGATAAACAGGGCAGGAATGAACACGTAGGTGAGGTAGTCGATCACCAGGTCCAGCACCGAGCCGTCAAAGCTGGGCAGCACCGTGCTGACATTCACCCGTCGCGCCAGCGAGCCGTCGACGCCATCCACCACCAGTGCCAGGCCCAGCCACAGCAGGCACGCCTTGGGGGAGTTTTCCAGCAGCGCCAGGGTGGCCAAAAAGGCCAGTACCACACCGGTGGCGGTAAAGCCGTGGGCGCCCCAGGCTTTGAGTCTGGCTACATGCAGGGTCGATATCACGGGCGGTTCTCCAAAAGGTCAAACGGGGCAGCCGACGACGTAGCGCCGTCGAGTCTGGCCAGGGAATGCAGGTATCGACCGGGAAGGGGAGGATAAGGTTCACCGCCCGGCGTATCCGTTAGCGTAGCAAGCGTAGGATGTTTCGGCATCAGCCCTGACGGAACACCAGTGCCTTTAGTCCACTCTGCGGATCAATGTCAGGAAATTCCGGTGGGTTTTCCAGCCGCTGTACAAACCGCAGGCCCGGTGCTTCGCGGGTCACGCCGTCGATCAGGAAATCTTCGCCGAAGGCCGGATCGTTCATGCATGCCAGTACGGTGCCGTGGGCACTGAGCAAGTCCGGCAGGCGGCGCAGCACGCGCTGGTAATCCTTGGTCAGCAGGAAACTGCCTTTCTGGAAGGAGGGCGGGTCGATGATCACCAGGTCATAAGGACCGTTGTTCGTCACCTTGGCCCAGGACTTGAACAGGTCGTGGCCCAGGAAACTCACCCGGCTCAGGTCGTGCCCATTCAAACGATGGTTGTCGCGGCCACGGCTGAGGGCACCACGGGCCATATCCAGGTTCACCACATGGTCGGCGCCGCCTTCGATGGCGGCCACGGAAAAACCGCAGGTATAGGCAAACAAATTCAGCACGCGCTGGCCCTGTGCTTGCTCACGTACCCAGTTGCGCCCGTAACGCATGTCGAGAAACAGCCCGCTGTTCTGTTTTTTACCCAGGTCGATCAGGTAGCGCAGGCCGCCCTCGGTGATGGTCAACTCGTCGATGGCGTCGCCCACCAGCCATTCGGTGGTGCTTTGCGGCAGGTAGCGGTGTTGCAGGGCCACGGTGTGCGCGCCGAAAGCGGCCCAGTCGATGTGCAGTAGCGTCTGCTTCAGGGCCTGCAGGTGCTCGGTTTCCTTGAACAACGCCACCAGCACCACCCCTTGCAGCCAGTCCACCGTCAGTTGTTCCAGGCCCGGCCAGCAGCGGCCACGGCCATGGAACAGGCGCCGGGTTTCCGCGGGCGCGTCAGCCAGGGCAGTGAGCAAGTGGGCGTGCAGGGTAGCGAGTGCGTCTGGGTTCATCGTTAAGGGTCAGTCATCGGGCGGGCGGCATTTTAAACACAACTGTGGGTCAGCGCGTGGCAATCAGCGCCGGGCCGAATGACTCTTTCAAGAAAACCGGGGCGATATAGCGTTCGTAATGTGCCTCGGACAGCAGAAAAAACTCTCGATCTATCGCATCGCGCAAATCCGCCAGGTGGCGTTCGCGAAACTCCGGTAACAGCGTCAACCCATAGGCATCCAGCTTGGAAATCACCCGCGCTCCGCGCGCAATCAACTGGTATGCCCAGCAATACGGCGACTGGTGCGGCATAAAACGAATCTTGCGCGCTTCCAGCTGCTGTCGCAGGCAGTGCGGGTCGAACACTTCCAGCTTGCTGGCCATCACCTGCACCAGCAGTTGTTCCAGGCGCAGCCACACCGCCTGTTTTTCCTCGGCGTTATAGCCATTCCACTGGATCACCTCGTGGTGATAACGCTTGCAGCCCCGACAGACCAGGTCACCGTAGACGGTGGAACACAGCCCGACGCAGGGGGTTTTAATGGTGTGGTTGGGCATAAAGGCTTACTTGCAAAGTCTATGGATCACAATAGCCAATGTGGGAGCTGGCTTGCCCGCGATAGCTGTGTGTCAGTGGGTACATCCGTGACTGATACACCGCTATCGCGGGCAAGCCCGCTCCCACATTTTTTGGTTCGTGTTGATTAGTCCCAGCTCAACGCGCCGCCGGTCTGATACTCGATCACACGGGTCTCGAAGAAGTTTTTCTCTTTCTTCAAGTCCATGATCTCGCTCATCCACGGGAACGGGTTGGTGGTGCCTGGGTACTCTTCCTTCAAGCCGATCTGCGACAGGCGACGATTCGCGATGAACTTGAGGTAATCCTCCATCATCGCCGCGTTCATGCCCAGCACCCCACGCGGCATGGTGTCACGCGCGTATTCGATCTCCAGCTGCGTACCCTGCAGAATCATCTGGGTCGCTTCTTCCTTCATCTCGGCATCCCACAGGTGTGGGTTTTCGATTTTGATCTGGTTGATCACGTCGATACCGAAGTTCAGGTGCATCGACTCATCGCGCAGGATGTACTGGAACTGCTCGGCCACGCCGGTCATCTTGTTGCGGCGGCCCATGGACAGGATCTGGGTGAAGCCGCAGTAGAAGAAGATGCCTTCCAGTACGCAGTAGTAGGCGACCAGGTTGCGCAGCAGTTCCTTGTCGGTGTCGACGGTGCCGGTTTCGAACTTCGGATCGGAGATCGAGCGGGTGTACTTCAGGCCCCAGGCGGCCTTTTTGGCCACCGATGGAATCTCGTGGTACATGTTGAAGATCTCGCCTTCATCCATGGCCAGCGATTCGATGCAGTACTGGTAGGCGTGGGTGTGGATCGCTTCTTCGAAGGCCTGGCGCAGGATGTACTGGCGGCACTCCGGGTTGGTGATCAGGCGGTACACGGCCAGCACCAGGTTGTTGGCTACCAGGGAGTCGGCGGTGGAGAAAAAGCCCAGGTTGCGCATGACGATGCGGCGCTCGTCGTCGGTCAGGCCTTCGGGGTTTTTCCACAGGGCGATGTCGGCGGTCATGTTGACCTCTTGCGGCATCCAGTGGTTGGCGCAGCCGTCGAGGTACTTCTGCCAGGCCCAGTCGTACTTGAATGGCACGAGTTGGTTGAGGTCGGCGCGGCAGTTGATCATGCGCTTTTCATCAACGGCGACGCGGGCGGAGGCACCTTCCAGCTCGGCGAGGCCTTCGGCGACGTCGAGTTTGTCCAGGGCGGCCTTGGCGCGCACGATGGCGGCGGAGTCGTTGGCGGTGACGGCGCGGGCTTCCACGGCGGCAGCGGCGCCGGCACCGTCGAGGCGGTCCATGTTGGCTTCGGTGGCGTGGCCGGCGTTGGCGCCTTTGATCACCGCTGCACCGGTGTCTTCGTTGTCGACTTCATCCCAACTCAGCATGGAAATACTCCTTCCTGGTACTCGAAAAATAAATGTTTTTGCAGGCTACAAGGCATTGAAATACTGCGCGTAGTGTGATCGGTAAAATACCGGCGCTGCACACTATGTAGTGGTCTGATCTGTTTGTAGGCACACTATATGGGGTGTAACAAAGTTGGTCAACGCACAAGATGTGCGGTCATAGGTCGCTGCTGGGCACGACACATAATTTTTCGATATATCATTATCGAATAAATAAATAGGTATTTATTCCTTTTAATATTTTATCCGGCAGCGCATTTTGAGGGCCTGCGCATTCGTGCGGATTGACCCAACAGCCAAAAGGAAAGCCGACATGACCATCAAAGCGATCAACGTGCGCAACCAGTTCAAAGGCGTGATCAAGGAGATTCTGCTGGGGGAAGTGGTGTCGGAAATCGATGTGCAAACCGCATCGGGCATTGTGACGTCGGTGATCACCACGCGCTCGGTGCGTGACCTGGAATTGAAGGTGGGCAGCGAAGTGATTGCCTTTGTGAAATCGACGGAAGTGTCCATCGCCAAGTTGTGAGTGGACAAAACAGCCCGGGAAGAGGCGCGTTCTCTTCCCGTGCAACTGCGACCGAAGTCAGCGGTTTTGCAAGCAGATCTCCATGCGTTCGACGCCTTCCTCCAGCATCAATCGTGGGCAACCGAAGTTCAGGCGCACGAACTGTTGGCTGTCATCACCAAATTCGATCCCCGCGCTCAGGCCGACCTTGGCCTGCTCAAGGAAAAACTGCTGTGGGTCATCCAGGCCAAGAGCGCTGCAATCGAGCCACGCCAGGAAGGTGCCCTGTGGTGCATGCATCACCACGCCGGGCAGGCGGGTTTTTACCGCGTCAAGCAGGTAGTCGCGGTTGGCTTGCAGGTACTGCACCAGCGCGCTGAGCCAGTCGGTGCATTCGCTGTAGGCGGCGCGGGTGGCTTCCAGGCCCAGAGGGCTGACGCTGTCGACCATGCCGCAGCGCGCCTGATTGAAACGCTCGCGCACCTCGGCGTTCTGGATCACGGCGAAGCAGGTCTTCAGGCCGGCCACGTTATACGCCTTGCTCGCCGACATCAGCGTGATGGTGCGCTGGGCAATCTCTGGGCTGAGGCTGGCGGTGGGGATGTGGCGGCGGCCGTCAAAGCACAGCTCGGCGTGGATTTCGTCGCTGATGATCAATGCGCCGGTTTCCAGGCAGGCATTGGCCACTGCCATCAGCTCTCCACGGGGAAACACTTTGCCGATGGGGTTGTGCGGGTTGCTCAGCAACAGGGCTCCGGCCCCGTTTAGGGCTTGGCGCATCGCGGGCAGGGGCGTGAGGAACTCGCCGTTGACTTGCTCGAACGGCACCTCGATGCGTGGCAGGTTCCAGTTGCCGGGCGCCAGGCGAATCGGCCGATAGTTGGGGGTTTGCAGCACCACCGCCTGGCCAGGCTGGACGAAGGCGTGCAGGGCCATATTGAAGCCAGGCTCGACGCCAGGCAGGAACAGCAGTTCTTCGGGCTGTACGCGCCAGGCGTACTTGGCCCACAGGTCAGCGACGATGGCGTCGCGCACGTCCGGGCCGGCCACGCTGTAGCCGAGAATCTGCTGGTCGAGCCGCGCGTGCAGGGCTTGCAAGATGGCGGGCGGCGCGGCGATGTCCATGTCAGCGATCCACATCGGCAGAACATCTTTCGGGTAACGGCTCCACTTGGTACTGCCGGTATCGAAGCGTGGGTGGATGGTTTCGAAATCAAAGCTCATGGACAGGCTCGTATCAGGGCGGCGGTAAAAGAATGGCGCCGATTCTAGCGTCATTTGCTTTAATGCACGATGTTGCTCACGCCTTCAGAGATAGGTGCCTACCGGCAAATTAAGGCCGATCACATCCTCACTGCTGATTGGCCGGGTGCTTTTGATCAAGAAGTCGGTCTTGCGATCCCCGGTCAGATCAATACCCAGAAAGTACCTGTTAGTGGCAGGGTTTCGCACGAGGATAGTGTCGCCAGCCCGGCCGCTGTACTGGCTGACATAGTTAAGGGTGACACCTTCTTTTGCGCTCATTTCGCTCAGGTCGATTGTGTCTTTGCCTGTAGTGAAATCCACTAGCAGGTCGGCGCTATCACGGAGCGAGTCCGCGGCGGCGCGGTACTTGAACGTGTTGAAACCGCCGTTGCCCATCAATTTGTCGGCCCCGGCGGCACCCACCAGTACGTTGTCAGCGCTATTGCCGGTAATACGGTCAGCGCCATTACCGCCAATTGCATTCTCGATGACGGTGTCAGTTGCGATACTGATATTGCCCTTCAGGCCCCCGATATCCGAGCTTGCGCCGGGCGTGAGATCAATTCGCTGGTTTTGGCAGAAGGCAGAGAAGTCAAACGTGTCGTTGCCTGCTTTGTCTGCGACAGTAAAGTGCGGCTTATCGCAAGGTGACGTAAGAGACGTACCTGCTTTGCCGCTGTTGGAGTTGAATCCATAGACGGTATCGGTAGGGCTGCTTTCAGGCTGAGGCGCAGGCTTGGGACATGGTTGGGGCTTTGGCTCAGGTGTCGGGCGTGGGGTTGGCTGCGGCTCGGGTGCTGGGGTAGGGTCAGGCTTGGGCTGTGGCGTTGGCGCTGTATCGGCAGACGTAATAAGGTCTTCGGACTTTATGGGATGTTTACTCAAAATCTTAAACGCAGACGTGGTACCTCCGCTCACGTCCAGCGTTAACGTGTACATCTTGATAGTGTCATCGTACGCCAATACCAGTTCACCTTTACGGCCGGTCAATTTGCTGACTATGTCTGGCTGGCGGATGCCGGCCTCTTTAAGGACGTTAACTAGGTCAATTTTATCGACGCCGCTGGTGAAGTCAGTGATGGTGTCCGGTTTGCTGGCAGAGGTGTCGCTGGCTTTGCTGTATACAAATGTATCTGCACCACCACCTCCTGTGAGGTTGTCGGCCCCGGCTCCCCCGGTTATATGATTGTTGGCCTGATTGCCGATCAGTACGTCATTTCCTGAGCCGCCAATGGCATTTTCCATAACGACGCCTTTGGCAATGGACACATTACCGCGCCGGCCGCCCACGTCCGAGAGTGCCTGGGCATTAAGGTTAATTCTCTGGTTCTGTTTATATCCGGAGAAATCCAGTGTGTCATTGCCACCGCCATCCCAGATACAAAAAGCTACCATGTCATCGGAAGACTTTAAACTGTAGTAGTCGCGTTCTGAGTTTGAGTTGAATCCATAAGTTGTATCGCCTTTACGAGTTTCATAGTTGGGTTCGTAGAGACGCTGAATCGCTTCGATATCATGCATCATTGGCGTTGAGGTGGCGTCAGAGACGCTGACGCCATTGGTCGCCGGACGGTACCAAGGTGTGTTATAGCTCATGGCAGTATGGGTTTTGCTATTCTCCGGATAGTTACCTTCCGGATGTTGAAGCCCCAAACCATGGCCCAGTTCGTGAATCATTGAAGCGTTCAAGGGGAATCTGCTATCTCCTGTACCAATGCCTATATTCTGAAGACTCCCTTGATCATTTGGGTAGACCGCATAGCCCCCTACACCGCTGTTGGCGTGAAGCACAAAGGAAGCATCCGTATTCTTGGCATGCTCGGTAAACTTGACTTTTACCACATCCTCCCAGGCCTGCATTGAACTTCTGAAGGCTTTTTTTCTGGCCTCGCTGAGCTCGAGGGCCCCCCCATTCTTGAGCCAATTCGTGTCGGGGTCATTCGAGTTGAAGAATTTGTAGGAAACGTCAATTTTGCCGTCGTTATTTTTGTCTTTGATTTTGTAATTATTTCGCGTGAGGTTTTTTGCGACTTTATCTGAAAGTGAAGAGGCAACTGAGTTGTTTGCAGTCGACTGAAGTTGCGCGGGTGGCGCTGAATATTCAGAGTGGTCGCGAAGAAAGTTAGGCCGAACGCGCGGGATCGCTGACATGATTGTTTCTCAATGTAATGTTAATAGTGGGAGTGTTTACATAGGGGTGGCAGACGCAAAGTACCTAATTCAATGGCTAGATGAAAACTGACTCTGTATTGCAGTATGTTGGCGTGTTCAAGCTGCATGCCTGTGAAATAGCGGCCAATAGGGCGAGTGTGTCCCATGACCGACAAGTTCTGTGTCAAAAGCGCCATCGCGCTGGGGATTTAGTCAGGCGAGGGCTATTTTGGTGCATCTCAATAATCAGAGTAGCCATGGATGAAATACCAACCCTTGAGTCACACCTTGATTGCTACCGCGCTGGTAGTAACGATCAACGGGGTGCATGCAGCTTCCCAGGCCCCGGTTGCGGGTGAAAATGGCATGGTGGTCACGGCCCAGCACCTGGCAACCCATGTGGGTGTCGATGTGCTCAAGGCCGGCGGCAACGCGGTCGATGCGGCGGTGGCGGTAGGTTATGCGCTGGCGGTGGTGTACCCGGCGGCGGGCAACCTGGGCGGCGGTGGCTTCATGACCGTGCAACTGGCGGACGGGCGCAAGACCTTCCTCGACTTCCGCGAAAAAGCCCCGTTGGCGGCGACGGCTGACATGTACCTCGACAAGGCCGGCAATGTGGTCGAAGGCCTCAGCGCCAAAGGCCATTTGGCGGTCGGCGTACCGGGCACGGTGTCCGGCATGGAGCTGGCCCTGAGCAAATACGGCACCCTCAAGCGCGCCCAAGTGATTGCCCCGGCGATCAAGCTGGCGGAAAACGGCTTTGAGCTGGAGCAGGGCGATATCGACCTGTTGCACACCGCCACCGGTGAGTTCGAAAAAGACCAGGATATGCGTGGCATCTTCCTGCATAACGGCGAGCCGATGCAGGTAGGCCAGAAGCTGGTGCAGAAGGACCTGGCCAAGACCCTCAAGGAAATCTCGGCCAAGGGCACCGACGGTTTCTATAAAGGCTGGGTCGCCAAGGCGGTGGTGGATTCCAGCCAGGCCGGCAAAGGCATCATCACCCAGGCTGACCTCGACGCCTACAAAACCCGCGAACTGGCCCCCATCGAGTGCGACTACCGTGGCTACCATGTGGTCTCGGCGCCGCCACCCAGCTCGGGCGGTGTGGTGATCTGCCAGATCATGAATATCCTCGAAGGCTACCCGATGGCCGATCTGGGCTATCACTCGGCCCAGGGCCTGCACTACCAGATCGAAGCGATGCGCCACGCCTACGTGGACCGCAACAGCTATCTCGGCGACCCGGACTTCGTGAAGAACCCCATTGAGCACCTGCTGGACAAAAACTACGCGGCCAAGCTGCGCGCGGCGATCGAACCGCAGAAGGCCGGTGACTCCCAGGCGATCAAGCCAGGTGTATCGCCCCATGAAGGCAATAACACCACCCACTATTCCATCGTCGACCAATGGGGCAACGCGGTCTCGGTGACCTATACCCTCAACGACTGGTTTGGCGCCGGGGTGATGGCGAGCAAGACCGGGGTGATCCTCAACGATGAAATGGACGACTTCACCGTCAAGGTCGGCGTACCGAATATGTATGGGCTGGTGCAGGGCGAAGCCAACGCCATCGCACCGGGCAAGGCGCCGCTGTCGTCGATGAGCCCGACCATCGTCACCAAGGACGGCAAGGCGGTGATGGTGGTCGGTACACCGGGGGGCAGTCGCATCATCACTGCGACTTTGCTGACCATCCTGAATGTCATCGACTACAAGATGAATATCCAGGAAGCCGTGGACGCGCCGCGTTTCCACCAGCAGTGGATGCCTGAGACCACCAACCTTGAGACGTTTGCCGTGAGCCCGGATACCCAGAAGATTCTCGAGAGCTGGGGCCATAAGTTTGCAGGTCCCCAAGATGCCAACCATTTGGCCGCGATCCTGGTCGGTGCGCCTTCTCTGGATGGCAAGCCGGTGGGTAACAACCGCTTCTATGGGGCCAATGACCCGCGACGCAATACGGGGTTGTCGTTGGGCTACTGAAGCCTGGTACGGTAAAAAATGTGGGAGCGGGCTTGCCCGCGAAAGCGGTGGGTCAGTCTATGCATGTGCTAGCTGATACAGAGCATTCGCGAGCAAGCCCGCTCCCACAGGGGGCAGTGTGTCAGGGCTTGAGCAGCTGGGTTACTGCGGCAAATGCCGCCTGGCGCCGTTGTTCCCAGTCTCCACCAATCACCACCCGTGGCTGTCGATGCTCCTGCATCCACTCCAGGCTGGCCTGAAAAAACGCCCGGCGATCCGCCAGTTCCGGCTGGCAGCGCTGGCCGTCGGCACTCCATTCCACGTCTTCGGGGGAGAGCAGCAGGTGCAGGTCGTAATGCCGCGCCAGGAGTTCGTCATCAAGCCAGCCGGGGTAATCGCCGAACAGGGTCTGGCTCCAGAGTTTGTTGGTCAGCAGGTGGGTGTCGAGGATCAGCAACGCGGGGCATTTGGCGCGGGCGGCATCCTCCCAGGCCAACTGGCCTTCGGCGATGGCCGGGATATCCGCCAGGGTGGTGTCGCGCTGATGCTGATCGATGAAGTACCGCACATATTCCCCCACCATCAACCCGCCGAAGTGCGCGTGCA
Source organism: Pseudomonas sp. KT_2_4 (assembly GCF_041410225.1). Classification (NCBI taxonomy): domain Bacteria; kingdom Pseudomonadati; phylum Pseudomonadota; class Gammaproteobacteria; order Pseudomonadales; family Pseudomonadaceae; genus Pseudomonas; species Pseudomonas sp. KT_2_4. The sequence continues at coordinate 1,038,438 of NZ_CP166962.1, read as the reverse complement.
ACTGCGCCGCCAGCCAGCTCTTGCCGCTGGATTCGGGGCCCGCCAATACCACCACTTTCATGTGCGCAACGCCGGGTCGGCGCGCCACTCGCGCCAACCTTGCACGGCAATCACGGTAAACAGCGCGTAGAGCGCGGCGGTGAGGTAGAGGCCTTTGTAAAGGAACAGGCCGACGAAGATCACATCGACCACGATCCATAATGCCCAGCACTGCACGCGTTTTTGTGCCATCCACATCTGCGCCACCAGGCTGAAACCGGTGAGCGCGGCGTCCAGCCAGGGCTGGGCGGCGTCGGTCCAGTGGGCCATGGCGGCACCCAGCAACAGGCTGCCGACGGCGCCAACAGCCAGGCTGGCCATGATCGCCGGCACGCCCAGGCTAGTGACCTGGCGGCCCTGCTTGACCTCGCCGGCGCGGGTCCACTGCCACCAGCCGTAGACCTGCAAGGCCGCATAGACCAATTGCAGGAGCATGTCGGAGTAGAGCTTGACCTCAAAGAAAACCCAGGTGTAGAGCAACACCATCACCAGGCCGATGGGCCAGCACCAGGGGTTTTGTTTGACCGTTAGCCAAACGGCGATCACCCCCAGGGCGGCGGCAAACAGTTCAAGCCCGGACATGGCGGATCCTTGGGGGAGTGGGAGAGGGCGGTGATTGTACCTAGAGCCCAGCGATCTTCAAACGTGCACCACCGACACTAAGGCAAGCCCCCGCCCATCGGGGTATACCGGCTTCAGTTATCCATTGCACTCAAGATCGCATAAGCCACTTTCACCCGTTCGGCATTCGGGTAGTTCTTGTTGGCGAGGATTACCACACCCATGTCCTTGCTGGGTACATACGCCACATAGGCGCCAAAGCCGCCGGTGGAGCCGGTTTTGTTGTAGAGCACGTTGGCGGGCTGCGGCTGGGCGAGTTTGAGCCAGTTAACCTTGTGCGGCTCCATCGCCATCGGTGTGGAGTTGCCGTCAAGCAACGCTTGCAGGGCGATGGGGTAGGGGTAGCGTTCCCAGCCCAGGCCCTGGGTCATGCCGTTGACGGTGTAGTAGCCGGCGTGAGTGGTGGCAAGGGCCTGCTGCACCGGTTGCTCCAGGGTTTGCGGGTGCATGTTCGCGATCACGTAGCGGGCCAGGTCCTGGCTGCTGCTCTTGAGGCCATAGGCTTCGAAGTCCAGGGCCCCGGGGTTGACGCGTACCGGCTTCTGCTGGCTGTCATAGCCCTGGGCGTACTGGCCGGCCTTGTCGGCGGGGACGCGAGTGTAGGTATTGGTCAAGCCCAGCTTGGGCAGCAGGGTTTTTTCCATGGCGACGGTGAACGGCTGGCCCAGGCTTTTTGCGGTCACGTAACCGAACAGGCCAATGCTGGGGTTGGAATACAGACGTTGTTCCCCCGGTGCGTAAGTGGGTTTCCACTGCCGGAAATAATCCATCATGGTGGTTGCACTGTCGGCGGCATCCGGGAACTGCAGCGTCAGGCCGCCGGCGGTATAGGTGGCCAGTTGCAGCAGGCTGATGCGATCGAACGCGCTGCCAGCCAAAACGGGCAGATGTTGGCTGGTCATGTCCGACAGCTTGAGCTTGCCGATGGCCTGGGCATACCCGCCGAGGGTGGCGTTGAAGGTTTTGCTCACTGAGCCGATTTCGAACAGGGTGTTTTCAGTGACGGGTGCCTGGGTGTCTTTGGCGGCGACGCCGTAGTTAAAGTATTGCACTTTGCCGTGCTGGACGACCGCGACCGTCAGGCCCGGGATGCCTTGCTGTTTCATCAGAGGGGTGACGTGGCTGTCCACGACCTGGCGCATGTCGGTGGCGGCCATGCAGCTGCCGGCGCCCAGCAACAGGGCTGAAACCGCATATTTTTTCAGGGTGTGTTTCATGGTTCGCTTCCATGTAAATAAGGCAGTGGCGATGGTGGCCTGCGCAGGCGTGGCAAATGTAGGTGGATTTCCCGACGTGGGCAAACGATGATATCTCGCACCAGCCATTAGAAAAATTTGGATCATGTCATGCTGCGTTCCCACCTGCCGCTCAATGCCTTGCGCGCCTTCGAAGCGTCGGCGCGCCATTTGAGCTTTACCCGTGCGGCCATTGAGCTGTGCGTGACCCAAGCGGCAGTCAGTCATCAGGTCAAAAGTCTCGAAGCGCAACTCAACGTCACGCTGTTCAAGCGCCTGCCTCGGGGCTTGATGCTCACCAGCGAAGGCGAATCCCTGCTGCCCGTGCTGCGTGACGCCTTCGACCGTATCGCCCTGACCTTGGATCAGTTTGAAGGCGGCCATTACCGTGAAGTCCTGACGGTGGGGGCGGTCGGTACCTTTGCGGTGGGCTGGTTGCTGCCACGCCTGGCGGATTTTCATAGCCGCTACCCGTTGATCGACTTGCGCTTGTCCACCCACAACAACCGCGTGGATGTCGCCGCCGAGGGCCTGGATTATGCCATCCGCTTTGGCGCCGGCGCGTGGCACGGCACCGATGCGTGCCCTTTGCTTGAGGCACCGTTGACGGTGTTGTGCGTGCCGCAGATTGCCGAACAACTGCGCAGCCCGGCTGACGTGTTGAAGCATACCTTGCTGCGTTCCTACCGTGCCGATGAGTGGAACCTGTGGTTCCAGGCCGCCGGTTTGCCCAGCGATACCCGGGTGCCGCGCAGCGTGGTGTTCGACTCCTCGCTGGCAATGATGGAGGCCGCGCTGCAAGGTGCCGGCGTGGCACTGGCGCCAGCTCGTATGTTTTCGCGGCAATTGGAGAACGATGTGATCCGCCAGCCGTTCGAGATGGGGATCACCACCGGCAGCTATTGGTTGACGCGCTTGCAGTCGCGGGCTGAGACACCCGCGATGGTGGCGTTCAAAGGGTGGTTACAGGCGAGTGTTGCCTGAGCTGACGCCGATCAGTCTAGCGAACGCAATGCCCAAAGCAATGAAGATCAAAGGTGGCAGCTGGCTTGCCTGCGAAAGCGGTTGTGCAGTCACAGGTGCAGCGACTGACACACTGCCTTCGCGGGCAAGCCCGCTCCCACCGTCAGCGCTTGGCTAGGCGAGGTATTGGCGGAACCATCCCAGGGTGCGTTCCCAGGCAAGGTTCGCCGCTGCTTCGTCATAGCGCGGTGTCGAATCATTATGGAAGCCGTGATTGGCGCCCTTGTAGATAAACGCCTCATACCTCGTCCCAGCGGCCTTCAATGCCTGTTCATACGCCGGCCAGCCTTCATTGATGCGCGTATCCAGTTCACCGAAATGCAACAGGATCGGCGCCTTGATGCGCGGTACGTCCTTGGCGTCGGGTTGGCGCCCGTAGAAAGACACTGCCGCGCCCAGTTCCGGGTAGGCCACCGCCGCTGCATTGGTCACGCCACCGCCATAACAGAACCCGGTGATGCCGACTTTGCCCGTGCTGCTGTCGTGGTGCATCAGCCATTCGATGGCGGCGAAGAAGTCGTTCATCAGTTTGGTCGGGTCGACGGTCTGTTGCAGTGCCACGCCTTTTTCATCATTGCCAGGGTAGCCGCCCACCGAGGTCAGGCCGTCCGGGGCCAAGGCGATAAAGCCGGCCTTGGCCAGGCGTCGTGCGACGTCTTCGATATAAGGGTTCAGGCCTCGGTTTTCATGCACCACCACCACGGCTGGCAGTTTGCCTGCGGCCTTGGCTGGGCGTACCAAGTAGCCGCGCACGGTGCCGTTGCCTTTGGGCGAGGGGTAGGTGATGTAGTCGGCGACGATATCCGGGTCGGTGAATTTCACCTGTTCGGCCAGGGCGTAATTGGGGCTCAGGGCCGCGAGCAATGCCGAAGCGGTGAGGCCACCGAGGGTGAACAGCGCGGCGCGGTCGAGAAATTCGCGGCGGTTGATCTTGCCGTGGGCATAGCCGTCGTAGAGTTCCAGCAGTTCGGGAGCAAAGTCTTTCGCGGTCAGACGAGTCATCGGTGCAGTCCTCGATTAGCGGTTGCCGTCACTGTAGACCAGGATCAAACCTCGCGGCCATGGGCAGCGGCGGCCAGTTGCCCGGTGTCGACGCGCACGAACACCGAGTCGCCGACGGCGGTGAGCACGCTGCCTGCATACACTTCGCAGACCACACGGCTTTTGCGGCCGATTTCGCCTTCGACCCGAGCCCGCAGGACCAGGGGCACCCCCATGGGCGTGGGTTTGATGAATTTGATCCCCAGATTACCGGTGACGCAGTCGATGCGCGGCAGGCTGCCGGGTTCACGCTGTTCGGCGCGGTAGTGGTAGGCCATGGCGGTCCAGTTGGAATGGCAGTCCACCAGCATGGCGATCAGCCCACCGTAGACCAGATCCGGCCAGCCGCTGTATTTGGCCTCGGGTTGGTGTTCGGCAATGACGTGCACGCCATCGTCATCCCAGCGGCTCTTGATGTGCAGGCCATGGGGGTTGCTGCTGCCGCAGCCGTAACAGATGCCGTCCGGCGCCGTGGTGTCCTGGAGAGAAGCGCTGTGCATGCAGAGTCCTTGTTGTTGTTTGGCGACGCTTCTATTTAGCAGGCCAGGGGTCAGCGAGCAAACTTCTTCGCCCCGGCCACGCAGCCGATCACCGCCACCGTCACCAGCACCATGCCCAGGCTGACCTGTTCATGCAGCAAACCCGCCGCCAGCGCCAGGCCGAAGAACGGTTGCAGCAACTGCAACTGGCCAACCGCGGCAATCCCGCCTTGGGCCAGGCCGCGGTACCAGAATACAAAGCCGATCAACATGCTGAACAACGCCACATAGCCCAGGCTCAGCCATGCCGGCAAGCTGATACCGCTGAGGGTGGACGGCGCCAACAACAGGCTCAAGGGCGCCACCACCGGCAGCGACACCACCAGCGCCCAGCAGATCACCTGCCAGCCGCCCAGGTTGCGCGACAGCTTGGCGCCTTCGGCATACCCCAGGCCGCATGCCAGCACGGCCAACAGCATCAACACATCGCCCGCGGGTGCGGCGCTCAAGCCTTGAGCAATGGCATATCCCATCACCAACAGGCTGCCCAGGACCGAAAACAACCAGAACACCGGCCTCGGCCGTTCACCGCCGCGCAGCACACCGAACACCGCCGTAGCCAGTGGCAGCAGGCCGATAAAGACGATGGAGTGGGCCGAGGTCACGTACTGCAGGGCCAGGGCCGTCAGCAGTGGAAAGCCGATCACCACGCCAAGCGCGACGATAACCAGCGGTGCCCATTGCTGGCGTGTGGGGCGTTTTTCCTTGAATACCCCCAATAGGCACAACCCCAATAGTGCCGCGAGGGTGGCGCGGATCATGGTCAGGAACACCGGATCGAATTCCATCACCGCCAGGCGCGTGGCTGGCAGCGAGCCGCTGAAAATCACCACGCCGATAAAACCGTTGATCCAACCCTGGGTGCTGCTGTCCAGAGTGCCGAGAGGAGAAGTGCGTTCCATGGGGGACCTGTCCGAAAATGGCAGTTGCATGCTGGGCATCCTAGGATTGAAGATTAAGACAATCAAAAAATTGTCATGGATACAACCCTATGCCCCGTGCTCGCTACAAGACGCTGGTCGATACCTTCGCCGAGGCCATCCGCAGCGGCCAATTGCAGCCCGGCACGCGCTTGCCTACCCATCGGCAATTGGCCGCCGAGCATGGCCTGGCACTGGTCACCGCCAGCCGGGTGTACAGCGAGTTGGAAGCCATGGGCCTGGTCAGCGGCGAAACCGGGCGCGGCACCTTCGTGCGTGAAATCGCGTTGCCGCCAGGGCAGGGCAGCGGGCAGATGACGGTTACGGCGGGTGTGCTCGATCTGAATTTCAACTACCCGTCCTTGCCGGGCCAGGCCGAGCTGTTGCGCACGGCGTTGCGCCAGCTCGCCCTGTCTGGCGATCTGGAGGCGCTGCTGCGCTACCAGCCCCATGCCGGGCGTGTGCACGAGCGCGCCGCCGTGGCCCGGCACTTGTTGAACCGAGGGTTGGCGGTGCAAGCCGAGCAGGTGCTTGTCGTCAGCGGCGCCCAGCATGGCCTGGCGGTGAGCATGATGACCTTGCTCAAGCCTGGGGATGTGGTCGCGGTGGATGCATTGACCTATTCGGGGTTCAAGGTACTGGCCGAAACCCTGCACCTGGAACTGGTCGCCATCCCAGTCACCGCCAGCGGCCCGGACCTGGACCACCTGCACAGCCTGTGTCGCCAGCGCCCGGTGCGAGCGGTGTACAGCATGCCGACCCTGCATAACCCGCTGGGCTGGGTGATGAGCCTGGCGCAGCGCGAGCGTTTGGTGGCAATCGCCCGGCAGCACGACCTGATGATCATTGAGGATGGCGCCTATGCGTTTCTCGCCGAAGAAGCACCGCCACCTTTGGCAACTCTTGCACCGGAGCGCACGGTGTACATCGGCGGGTTGTCCAAGAGTGTCGCCACCGGTTTGCGTGTGGGCTTTATCGCTGCGCCTATGGCGTGGGTAAGCGGGTTGGAACGCACGATCATGGCCACTACCTGGAACGTGCCGGGGGTGATGAGCGCGATTGCGGTGGGCTGGCTCGAGGACGGCACGGTGGCGCAACTGGAGGCGCAAAAGCGTGCGGATGCCCAGGCTCGTCAAGCGTTGGCAGCACAGGTGCTGAGGGGCGTGAAGACCATCAGCCACCCGTCATCCTACTTTCTGTGGCTACCGTTGGCGGAAGACGCCCGCGCCGATCAGGTCGCCATGACCTTGCAGCGGGCGGGCATCTCGGTTTCAACCGCCGAACCGTTCGCGGTCTCGGCCCAGGTGCCCCACGCACTGCGCCTGGCCCTGGGTTCGGTGCCGATGGCGGCGTTGCGTGAGGCGCTGGTGAAGGTGCGCAAGGTGGTGGCGTGGTGAGCGATCTTCAGTACTTGTAAGCCTGGCGACCAATCAGCAGCCACTTGCCATGCTGTTTTTGCCAGACCTGGAAGTTATCGATATCGGTTGGTGTGTCCACACCGCTGTTCACTGCCAGGGCGTGGAAGTGGTTGCGCACCAGGGCGGTATCGCCATTGAGGGTGATGGTCTGGTTTTGCATCTCCAGGGTTTTGAATGCGCTGGTATGGGTTTCCAGGTCGGCAATGAATTGCGCCTTGTTCTGCACCTTGCCGCTGGAGTGGCCGTAGGTGAGCTTGTCGGACGTCAGTGCATGAAGCTGCTTGAGGTCCAGGTGCAGCATGGCTTGGGTCAATTGATCGACTGCCTGGGCTACATCCTTCTCGGCTGCGCCGGGCGCGGCGGCGACGTAGCCGCAGAACAGGCACAGAAATCCGATCAGCACTTTGAAGTTGGGCATGGGGGTTTTCCTTATTGTTGTTGGGAAATACGACGAGGTATGTCGTCGTACAACCATGCAATATTCTCAAGGGGGAAGGAAAGTGAAATTTGCAGGAGCTTGAGGTGAGGAGGCGCTAGAGTGTTAATCACCATCCGCGCAGCCGAGGTACATCATGGATTTTGACTGGCACAGCGACGTCATCACCCGTGCTACACCCGTCACCCCTAGCTACAAAAACACCCAGAACGTGCGCCGCTTTATGCTTGAGCAGTGCGGCCCGGCGTTCAAGTTCAACCGTCCATTCATGGCGTGGATTCGTAATGGCGCACCCAAGACCTTGGGGGAAGTGGTGGAGGAGTGGCAGCGTCGCAACGAGGTTCTTCGGTCGTCGCACCACGGTGTTTGAACTGAAATATGAACAAAAAGTGTGGGAGCGGGCTTGCTGTGGCGAGGGAGCTTGCTCCCGCTCGACAGCGCAGCTGGAGCCGGCTTTTTTGGGGCGCTACGCACCCCAGCGCAAGCAAGCTTGCTCGCCACAGCAAGCCCGCATTTGAGTGAGGAGCCCAGCTAGATAGCCGCCAGCGGTGGCGTACGCGGCGGGATCATCCGTTTGCTGCCGGTGGCTTCGAACGCCGAGGCAAAGCGCAACAGCGCCGAATCGTCATAGGCACGCCCGGCGAAGGTCAGCCCCACCGGCATGCCAATGTCCGCCATCACGCCCATCGGCACGGTGACGGTGGGTACGCCCAGGTGGCGGATGGCGAGGTTGCCGTTGGCGACCCATACGCCGTTGCTCCAGGCGATATCGGCAGACGCTTCGTTCACATCGGCATCGGCCGGTCCTACGTCGGCCACGGTGGGGAACAGCACGGCGTCAAGCCCCAGGGTGTCCATCCAGTCTTCCAGGTCCAGGCGCCGGGTTTGCTCCAGGCCGCGCAGGCCATCGGGCACGGTGCTGATCTGGTCCCATGGCGTGATGCCGCGTTGGGCCATGCGCACGTATTCGTCCATGCCGGCGGCCAGGTCGTCTTCACGGTTGGGCAGGGTGCCGGGGTCGTGGGGGAAGATGTTCGGCCCGTCCACATCGGCCAGGCGGTTCAGGTGCGGGTCGCCGTTGGCGCGCAGGAAGTCATCGAAGGCCCAGGCTGACAGTTCCCACAGTTCGTCGTGGAGGAACTCTTTAGAGACCAGGCCACGGGTAAACACCGTCGGTGCGCCGGGGCGGTCGCCTTCGCAGTTGGACACCAGCGGGAAATCCACTTCGATCACTTCGGCACCCGCTGCTTCCAATGCCTGGCGCGCGGCTTGCCACAGTTCAATCACCGTGGCGCGGGTGTGGATTTTTTGCCCGGTCGGGCCGCCGATACCGGGTTTTTCGCTGGTGCCAGCCTCCGGGTCGGCGTTGATGTACATGCGCGGCACGCCAAAGCGCTTGCCGGCCAGGCTTTCGCTGTTGACTACCAGCGCCGCGTAGGACTCCGGGCGCACCGAGGTGACGCTGGGGATTGGCACCCAGGGTTGCAGGCGCCACAGGTCGCCTCGTGTGTCCGGGTCTTCGGCCACCACGACGTCGAGCACTTCCAGCAGGTCGGCCATGGTGCGAGCGTAGGGCACTACCACGTCCATGGTCGGGGTCAGCGGCCAGTTGCCGCGCACGGAAATCACCCCGCGTGAAGGCGTGTAGGCACACAGGCCATTGTTGGAGGCCGGGCCGCGACCGCTGGACCAGGTTTCTTCAGCCAGCCCGAACGCGGCAAAGCTGGCGGCGGTGGCGGTGCCGGCACCGTTGGAGGAACCCGACGCAAACGGCGCGGTGAGGTAGTCGGCGTTGTAGGGGCTTTCGGCGCGACCGTACACGCCACGCTGCATACCGCCATTGGCCATCGGCGGCATGTTGGTCTTGCCCAGGCAGATAGCGCCACCGGCACGCAGACGCTCAATGGTGAAGGCATCGCGCTGGGCCACCAGCTTGGCAAACGCCGGGCTGCCGGATGCAGCCGTCAACCCCTTGACCAGGTAACTGTCCTTGGCCGTGTAGGGGATACCATCCAGTGGCCCCAGGGTTTGCCCCTTGGCGCGGCGTGCATCAGACGCCTGGGCTTCTTTGAGCGCATCGGGGTTGCGTACCACCACGGCGTTCAGTGCAGTGGCCGTCTGCGGGCCATCGTAGGCATCGATCCGCGCCAGGTACGCCTGCACCAGTTCAACTGCCGTGGTCTGGCCGGCTTCAAGCGCAGCGCGCAATTGGGCAATGGAGACTTCAGTAACTTGCATCACGTTTTTTTCGCCGCCTTCAAGTGGGGGTATGGCGGCAGTCTACGTACAGATATTTCACAAAACCAGCGCGGCCTACTTCGTGTGGGCGGCGCGCAGGACATCTCGAGAAAGACGTCAGCAGGATTGCGAGCGGCAGTCTCTTGTCGCTAAGGTGGCCGCGTTGATTAACGTTGCACTTCAAGGAAGAGACCATGCAAAAACCTTATATCGCCCTGGCGGCCTTGCTGGGATTCACCGTCTATACCGTGGCGACCATGCTCACGGCCGAGCAGTCACTGTTGGCATTTGGATGGGAACTGATGTCCAGACCCGATACGGCACAGGTGGTGATTGACCTGTATCTGATGGCGGTGCTGGCGTGTGTGTGGATGTACCGGGATGCGCGTGGGCGAGGGCGGTCGATGGCCTCAGTGCTGCCGTATTTTTTACTGACGGCAGTGTTTGTGTCGGTAGGGCCTTTGCTCTATATCGTGGTTAATGGATTTTCTCGCCGGGCCATGAAGTGAGGCTTGTTGCTCCCGTGACGACCTGCCAGCGACGCTGATCTGACTGACACACGACGATCCAAAGTGTGAGCTGGCTTGCCTGCGATGGCGGCCTGACAGTTGACGCTTCTATACCTGAAGCACCGCGATCCCACTGTGGGAGCGGGCTTGCTCGCGAAGGCGGCCTGGCAGTCAACACAGTTGGATTGTGGACATATCCATAGCAGATCAAGAGCGGCTCGCTTCGCATCGTGGTTACCGTTGAGCGCTACGGAATTGTGTCGATACCTATGGTCATCGCAGGCAAGCCACCCACATCTGGATCGTGGGGGTGTCAGGTAGATAGGCTTCGGCTAGCAGGCCGCCATCGCAGGCAAGCCAGCTCCCACATTTGGATCTAGTGGTGTCAGATAAATATGCGTCGGCTGGCAGGCCGTCACGGGAGCAAGCTCCCTCGCCACAGGTCCCGCGTCGCCCCAAAGTTGTAGATAACTAAGGCTATGGGGCGACGTGATCGATCAAACGCCTTTGGTCGACGGCAACAGTACCGTGAGGATGCCCACCAGCGGCAGGAACGAGCACAGCTTGTACACGTATTCGATGCCGTGATGGTCAGCGAGCATCCCGAGCAGCGCCGCGCCGATCCCGCTGAAGCCGAACATCAGGCCGAAGAATATCCCGGCGATCATGCCCACATTTCCCGGCACCAGTTCCTGGGCAAACACCACGATGGCCGAGAACGCCGAGGCGATGATAAAGCCGATGACCACGCTGAGTACGGCGGTCCAGAACAGATCGACGTAGGGCAGGGCCAGGGTGAACGGTGCGGCGCCGAGGATCGAGAACCAGATGACTTTCTTGCGGCCGATCTTGTCGCCGATCGGGCCACCGGCAAAGGTGCCCACGGCCACTGCGCCGAGAAACAGGAACAGGTACATCTGCGAGCTGGCTACCGACAGCTGGAACTTCTCGATCAGGTAGAACGTGAAGTAACTGGTCAGGCTGGTCATGTACCAGTATTTGGAGAACACCAGCACAGCCAATACCACCAGGGCGAAGGTCACGCGGCCTTTGGACAAACCGTGGGTGGCCTGGCTGCCTTGCTTGAGCTTGAACAGGTTGAGGTGGTGGCGGTACCAGCGGCTCAAGCCGTACAGCACCAGGATGGCGAACACCGCAAACAGGCCGAACCAGGCAATGTGGCTTTGGCCGTAGGGAATGATGATCGCCGCCGCCAGCAACGGGCCGAAAGCGCTGCCGGTGTTGCCGCCGACCTGGAAGGTCGATTGCGCCAGGCCGTAGCGCCCACCGGAAGCCAGGCGTGCGACGCGGGAGGTTTCCGGGTGGAAGGTCGATGAGCCCACACCTACCAGCGCTGCCGCGAGCAATATCGCTGGGAAGTTGCCGACAAAGGCCAGCATCAAGATGCCGATCAAGGTGCACACCATGCCCGCCGGCAATAGCCAGGGTTTGGGGTGGCGGTCGGTGTGGTAGCCGATCCACGGTTGCAGCAGGGAGGCGGTCAACTGGAAGGTCAGGGTGATCAGGCCGACCTGGGTAAAGCTCAGGCCGTAGTTGGCCTTGAGCATCGGGTAGATCGACGGCAGTACCGCCTGGATCAAGTCATTGATCAGGTGCGCCAGGGCACAGGCGCCCAGGACGCGCATGACTAAGGGGCTTACTTGCGAGCTGGTCGAAGGTGCGGCGGGTGACGCTGTGACTGTGGACATGCGGGCATTCCGTACAAGGCAACTGACAGGCGTGGAGGCGGGCGGCGGTGATGTGAACCGCCACTCCATCTGGACTCGGCGTTTATGCTAGATTCGGCGCCAATGCCTGTCTCGCGCAATTCGGGCAGAAACCATCGCAAAAAGGGCGAAATGATCAAATCACTGGATAAATTTCTGCGAGAAATCGATGAGGGCGATTGGGCCGTCATCAGCTCGGCCACTGATTACCCCGAAAACTGGGTGATCCCCGAACACAGCCACAACAAGCACCAACTGCTGTACGCCATTGGCGGTGTGATGGTGGTGTACTCGGCCCTGAGGCAATGGACGGTGCCGCCCAATCGTGGCTTCTGGATGCCTTGCGGTCAAGTTCACTCACTGCGTTGCGTGGGTACGCTGAAGATGCGCAGCGTGTTCGTGCGCCCGGACAGCTTCCCCAACTTGCCGGCCGAGCCCAAGACGGTGACGGTTTCGCCGCTGCTGAGTGAACTGATCAAGGCCTCGGTGAGCTTGAAACCGCCGTATGCCGAGGATTCACGCGACGCGCGGATCATGCACCTGATTCTTGACGAACTGGCCATTCTCCCGGCCTTGCCGCTGTCGCTGCCCCAGCCTGCCGACCCGCGCCTGAGCCCGATCTGCCTGGCGTTGCAGGATGAACCGAGTGATGCCTCCACCGTCGCCGACTGGAGTGCGCGGTTGGGATTGGACCAGACCACCATCCAGCGCCTGTTCCGTAAGGAAACCGGCATGACCTTCGGCCAATGGCGCCAGCAGGCGCGGTTGCTGCTGGCGCTGGAGCGCATTGCGGTGGGGGAGAAGATCATCGATGTGGCGTTTGAGTTGGGCTACGAAAGCCCCAGCGCTTTTACCAGCATGTTCAAGAAACAGTTTGGCAAAACGCCGAGTCATTTTTTCAAGTAGCGTCGCTCGCCACGCGCGCGTGAGCAGGGCGCCGGGATGCCAGGTAAGCCAGCAGTGTGGCGACTACCAGCAAGGCGGCGCTCAACTCGAAGGTGGCCTGATAACCGCTCAAGTCGAATGCCACACCACCGACGGTGGCACCGGCGGCAATCGCCAACTGGATGATGGCGACCATCAACCCCCCGCCGGCCTCAGCGTCGTCGGGCACGGTGCGCGCCAGCCATGTCCACCAGCCAACCGGTGCAGCTGTCGCTACCAGGCCCCAGCAGCCCAACAGCAGAGTGGTGACAATCGCTGAACCGCCGAACCCCACCAGCGCAAGGGCAATGCCGGCCATGATCAACGGAATGGCAATCAGCGTCGGGTACAGGTGACGCTTGAGCAAATGCTCAATCAACACCGTACCCGCCAGGCCGGCCAGGCCGAGCACCAGCAGCATCAGCGACAGGGTGGACACCTCGACCCGGGTCACGCCTTCCAGGAATGGCCGCAAGTAAGTGAACAGCATGAATTGGCCCATGAAGAACAGGCTGACGGCGCACATGCCCACGGCCACCTTGGAGTTTTTCAGCAGGCGCAGCGCATTGCCGGTGTTCGCTGCGCCGCTGTGCTTGAGCGCAGGCAAGCTCAGCCACAGCCAGGCCAGCGCAATCACGGCGACCGGCACCACGCAAAAAAATGCGCCGCGCCAGCCAATCAGGCCGCCAAGAAAGCTGCCCAGCGGCGCCGCGATCACCGTCGCCAGGGCGTTGCCACCGTTGACGATGGCCAAGGCCCTTGGCACTTGGGCGGGCTCGACCAGGCGCATTGCCGTGGCCGCCGACAGCGACCAGAAACCGCCAATCGCCACCCCAATCAATGCGCGCCCGAACATGAACACCGCGTAATTCGGTGCGAACGCCACCACGCTGCCAGAGACGATCATCAGCAGGGTCAGGGCCATCAGCAGGCGCTTGCGATCCATCCTCGCGGCAACCGCCGCGATCACCAGGCTGGTGAGCAAGGCAAACACCCCGGACACGGAAATGCCCTGGCCGGCCTGGCCTTCAGTGATGTGCAAGTCAGCGGCCAGCGGCGTCAACAGGCTGACCGGCATGAACTCGGAGGCGACCAAAGCAAACGCCGCGAGCGACATCGCCAGCACCGCGCCCCAGCGTTGCGGTTGAGGGGTGACGGAACTCACTGCAAGTGGCTCTGGAAGAAGGTGGTGAGCGTGTCAAACGGGATCAGTTCGACGCGGTCGTACAGGTCTACATGGCCGGCGTTGGGGATGACCAGCAATTGCTTGGGCTCGGCGGCGCGTTGGTAGGCGTCTTCACTGAATTCACGGGAGTGCGCGTCGGCCCCGGTAATCAGCAGCAGTGGGCGCGGCGAGATCGTCTCGATATCGTTGAAGGGGTAGAAGTTCATGAACTTGACGTTGCTGGTCAGCGTCGGGCGGGTGGTGGTCTGCGATGAGGCGCCTGCCGGGGTGACTTCGCCGCGCGGGGTGCGGTAGAAGTCGTAGAACTCGTCGCCGACCGGGTCGCCGGTAAGGCTGTGCGGCGTGCCACCGGTGTAGAGGGTCTCGCCGCCCTGGAACTCTACATAGCGCTGGTTGGCGGCCTGGCGCAGGATCTGCTGGCGCTGTTGCAAGGTCATGCCGTGCTTGAGGCCATTGCGGTTGGCCGCGCCCATGTCGTACATGCTGACGGTGGCGATTGCCTTGAGACGCGGATCGATCTTCGCAGCACTGATCACAAAACTGCCGCTGCCACAAATGCCGATGGCACCGATGCGTTCCCGGTCGACCTGTGGGCGAGTGCCGAGAAAGTCCACGGCGGCGCTGAAGTCTTCCACGTAGAGGTCGGGCAACACCGCGTTGCGCGGCGTACCGGCGCTTTGGCCCCAGAACGACAGGTCCAGGGACAGGGTCACGAAACCCTGTTCAGCCATTTTGGTGGCGTAGAGGTTGGCGCTTTGCTCTTTGACGGCGCCCATCGGGTGGCCGACGACCAGGGCTGCGTGCTTTGAGCCTGGGGCCAGGTGTTTGGGCACGAACAGCGTGCCTGCCACCTGCATGCCGTATTGATTGTTGAAGGTGACAGGTTCGGCCGTCACTGTGTCGCTGCTGTAAAAGTTATCCGCACCGTTAGACATATCGGCTCCAAATGAAGAAAGAGAAGTCACCAGCAAACCCAGGGCGAGCAAGAGGCGTTTCATAGGGATGTTCCTTGTGAAGTGTCCGCACATTTTCCGGGTGACGGCAGGGCTTCTGTAGTGCATTTGAGTGGATTACTTGCCTGATCCTCTGAGTTTCAGCGCCAGATGACGACGTCCGTGACTTGCGCGGGTAAAGTGCAATGAAGCATTGAAAGGGTCTGTTATGACGTCCACTCCCACCCCCCTGAACGCGCTGATCCAGTCGATTGGTTCGCGCACCCCGTCGCCCGGCGACTACGCGATGCCGATCCCCGGCCTGGGCTTTTATCGGCGTGAGCAACCCGCTGCGCCGGTGGTGTGCATGGTTGAGCCGTGCATCGTGCTGGTGGCTCAGGGCGAGAAGCAGTTGTGGGTCGGCGGCGAGGGCTACCCCTACGACACGTCCCGGTTCCTGGTGACGTCGCTGGACATTCCGGCCAATTCCGAGGTGCTGGCCGCCAGCCCCGAGCAGCCGTGCCTGGGGCTGACGTTCAAGCTGGACCTGCGCATGCTCGCGGAGCTGATCGCCCAGGGTGGCTTGCCGCCGGTGCGTGAGCGCGCAGTCATGAAGGGCGTGGGGATCGGCACGGTCACCGACGGCATGCTGGCCGCATTCGCGCGCCTGGTGGCGTTGCTGGACGAACCCGAGGCTATCCCGGTACTCGCGCCATTGATCCAGCGCGAGATTCATTACCGGCTATTGAAAAGCGACCAGGCCGGCCGACTGCGCCAGATCTGTTCGGTGGACGGGCAGGGCTATCGGATTGCCAAGGCCATCGACTGGCTGAAGTTGAATTTCGACGCAGCCCTGCGTGTGGAAGAGCTGGCAGCGCGGGTGCAAATGAGCGCGGCGACCTTTCACCATCACTTCCGGCAACTGACCGCGATGAGCCCGCTGCAATACCAGAAATGGCTGCGTCTGAATGAAGCACGACGATTGATGTTGAACGAGCACCAGGATGTGTCCAGTGCCGCGTTCAAAGTCGGGTATGAGAGCCCGTCGCAATTCAGCCGTGAGTACAGCCGGCTGTTCGGGGTGCCGCCCAAGCGTGATATGGCAGCACTGCGGGGCCGGGCGGGTGTCAGTGATCCGCCGGGGTCAGATTAGCGTAGAAGATGCAGCCGATAAGCCGTGCGAACAGGCTCAGGGTTTCCGGCAGGTTCGGGTCGTCGAACAGCATGGCCCGTGAGTCCAGCGCGCACAGCGCCCCGAACAGGCGGCCATCGGGCAGAAAGATCGGCGCACCGGCGTAGCTTTCGATGGCGTATTGCTTGACCACCGGGCGTGACGCGAAACGGCCGTTCTGGCTGATCTGGGGGACGAACAGGGTGTGTGGGTTGATGCAGAACTCACTGCACAGGGTGGTTTCCAGGTCGAGTACGTCGTCGACGTTGATGCCCATTTGTAGAGGGTCGTAGGCCGAACACACCACCCATTCCTGGTCGGTGAACTTGGCGATGCCGGCGAATCTCATCCCGGTCAGACGAGTGACCAGCTTGAGGATATTGGTGGTTGCTTCAATTTCGGCAATGGCGGCGCGCTCGTCTGCGCTGAGTAACCTGTGTGCGGCGGTGACGCTTGAAACCATGCTGAACGCTCCAATGGCGTGGTCGCAGGCCGCGACCACGCACAGTCAGGTTATTAGTTGATGCGCGGGTGTTGCTGTACCAGGTTTTCCCGCTTGGTTTGCAGCGCGGCAATCTCGGCATCGATGTCTTCGATTTTCTGCTCGATATTGTCGTGATGCTCCTGCAGCAGCTCCTTGGCTTCTTCCATGTCGGAAGCCGCCGGGGCCGCGCCACGCAGGGGCTTGTTGGCGGTTTCCTTCATGGTCAGGCCCGTGATCAGGCCAACCACCGCAAACACCATCAGGTAATAGGCGGGCATGTACAGGTCGTTGGTGCTCTCCACCAGCCAGGCCACGGCGGTCGGCGTAACACCGGCGATCAGTACCGAGACGTTGAAGGCGCTAGCCAGGGCGCTGTAGCGCAGGTGGGTGGGGAACATTGCCGGCAAGGTCGACGCCATCACACCGATAAAGAAGTTCAGCACCACCGCCAGAATCAACAGACCGCCGAAAATCAGGCCGGTCTTGCCGCTGGTGATCAGCATGAAGGCCGGAATCGACAGGAACAGCAGGCCGATGCTGCCGGCGATGATGAACGGCTTGCGGCCGATCTTGTCGCTGACAAAACCAATGAACGGCTGCACGAACAACATGCCAACCATGATCGCAATGATGATCAGCACGCCGCTGTTTTCGGCATAGTGCAGGTTGTGGGACAGGTAGCTCGGCATGTAGGTGAGCAGCATGTAGTAGGTCACGTTGGTGGCCGCGACGATACCAATGCAGGTCAGCAGGCTGCGCCAGTGCTTGGTGGCGATTTCCTTGAACGAGACTTTGGGGCCGTGGCTCAGGCCTTCGCGGTCACCCTGTTCGAGTTTGTCGACATGCTGTTGAAACGCCGGGGTCTCTTCCAGCGCGTGGCGCAGGTACAGGCCGATGATGCCCAGGGGCAGGGCGAGGAAGAACGGCAAGCGCCAGCCCCAGGCCTCGAATTCTGCTTCACCGAGCACGGTGGAGATCAACACCACCACACCCGCGCCGAGCACGAAACCGGCGATGGAGCCGAAGTCCAGCCAACTGCCAAGGAAGCCGCGCTTGCGGTCCGGGGCGTATTCAGCCACGAAAATCGACGCGCCGGTGTACTCACCGCCCACCGAGAAACCCTGGGCCATTTTGCACAGCAGCAACAGGATCGGCGCCCAGATGCCAATGGAGGCATAGCCGGGGATCAAGCCGATGGCGAACGTGCTCAGAGACATGATCACGATGGTGGCGGCCAGGACTTTTTGCCGCCCGTACTTATCGCCCAGTGCGCCGAAGAACAGGCCGCCCAACGGGCGAATCAGGAAAGGTACTGAGAAGGTGGCCAGCGCTGCGATCATCTGCACGCTGGGGGAAGCGTCAGGGAAGAACACCTTGCCCAGCACATAGGCGACAAAGCCATAGACGCCAAAGTCGAACCATTCCATGGCATTGCCAAGTGCGGCGGCGGTGATCGCCTTGCGCATCTTGTTGTCGTCGACAATGGTGATGTCTTTCAATCCGATGGGTTTGACGCGTTTTTTACGTAGTTTCATGCGGGCCACTCAAAAGCTGAACAGGGGAGGTGCCATCGCTACGATGGCACCGCTCTGTCAGTTCAGATACAAGTGGACACGAAATAATTCACCGCTTTCTGTATTTTTTCTCACGGGGGTAAAAATGCCGGGTTCTGGAGGCCGAAGCATGGCTATTGGCAAAACAGATCAAATGTGGGAGCTGGCTCGCCTGCGAAAACGGTGGTTCAGTCATAGATTCAGTGACTGACACACCGCCTTCGCGGGCAAGCCCGCTCCCACAGGGGATCTGGGCCAGGCGCAGATTTTGTGGGTAGTACATGACCCATGTGGGAGCTGGCTTGCCTGCGAAAGCGGTGGTTCAGTCAAAGATTCAGTGACTGACACACCGCCTTCGCGAGCAAGCCCGCTCCCACAGGGGATTTGTGTCAGGCGCTGATTCTGTGGGCAATACAGGGCCAATGTGGGAGCTGGCTTGCCTGCGAAAGCGGTGGTTCGGTCAAAGATTCAGTGACTGACACACCGCCTTCGCAGGCAAGCCCGCTCCTACAGGGGATCTGTGCCAGGCGCAGGTTTTGTGGGTAGTACATGACCCATGTGGGAGCTGGCTTGCCTGCGAAAGCGGTGGTTCAGTCAAAGATTCAGTGACTGACACACCGCCTTCGCGAGCAAGCCCGCTCCCACAGGGGATCTGGGCCAGGCGCAGATTTTGTGGGTAGTACATGACCCATGTGGGAGCTGGCTTGCCTGCGAAAGCGGTGGTTCAGTCGAAGATTCAGTGACTGGCACTCCGCTTTCGCGGGCAAGCCCGCACAGGGGATCTGGGCCAGGCGCAGATTTTGTGGGTAGTACATGACCCATGTGGGAGCTGGCTTGCCTGCGAAAGCGGTGGTTCAGTCGAAGATTCAGTAACTGGCACTCCGCTTTCGCGGGCAAGCCCGCTCCCACAGGGGATTTGTGCCAGGCGCATAACCGATGTGGGAGTTGTCGAGCCCCGGCGAGGCTACGAAGGCGGCGGTACTGTTGGCAGTTGTGTTGCCTGAACTGTCGCCATCGCGGCCTCGCTAAAGCTCGAGCGCTCCCACAGGGGAATTGTCATTGTTAGTCAGGCAAAGCAGGGAAGTCATTTAAATGCCAAGCAGTCATTCACGCCTTACCTACCGCCAACCACGGGCCGCAGACGTTCAGCGATTGTTCGCGATCTTCGGCGATCCACAGACCAACTTGTTCAATCCTGCCGGCCCGCTGCCCAACCTAAATGCGGCACAACGGCTATTGGATCACTGGATTCAACAGTGGGCGTCCCACGGTTACGGCTGGTGGGCAATTGCCTGCAAAGAGAGCCCCGAGCACATCATCGGGTTTGGCGGCATTGCGCCACTTAACTACCTGACGCAGCAGCGCATCAACCTTGGCTATCGCCTGGCCGTCGAGGCCTGGGGGCAGGGGTATGCCACTGAACTGGGGCGGGATGCCCTGGCGCTGGCGTTTGACACGCTATCTCTACCGGAAGTCTTCGGGTTAGTGCGACCCGATCATGCTGCGTCGATCCGCGTATTGGAGAAGCTCGGCATGCAACGTTTTGGCCTGCTGGATGATGTACCCGGCCAAGCGCCCAGCCTGGTGCTCAGGGTTTGTCATCCTACAACTGCACAAGCCTGACATTTTCCTATTCCGCGTAAATCCTCGATAAGCGGCAATCTTTGCGATTGACACTGCGTGGGCGTCTCGCTATAAAACTCTCAGTTGTACGACGACATATGACGTTACATATGTCCTACCTAACAAAAATAAAAAGTGATGCCATGAATCTGAACGAGCCCATCAGTGCCCTTCGTGTCGGCCAGGCGGTCGGCAGCTATCGCTGGACGATCTGCGCGATGTTGTTTTTCGCGACCACGGTCAATTACCTCGACCGTCAGGTGCTGAGCCTGTTGGCACCGCAACTGTCGACGCAGTTTGGCTGGAGCAACACCGACTACGCCAACATCGCGGCGGTGTTCCAGTTCGTCTACGCCATTTCCATGCTGTTTGCCGGGCGCTTCGTCGACAGGATCGGCACCAAGGCCGCCTATGTGGTAGCCATTGGTATCTGGTCCACCGGCGCGATCATGCATGCGTTTGCGGTGCCGATGGGCGAGGGTATCGCAGCCGTCAGTGGTGCCATTGGCCTGGCGGTGATCCCGGTGTCGATCGCCGGCTTCATGCTGTCGCGGGCGGTGTTGGCGATTGGCGAAGCGGGTAACTTCCCGATCGCGATCAAGGCCACTGCCGAATATTTCCCCAAGAAAGAACGCTCCCTGGCCACCGGTATCTTCAATTCCGGCGCCAACGTCGGCGCGATCCTGGCGCCGATCTGTGTCCCTCTGATTGCCGGCCTGTGGGGCTGGGAGGCGGCGTTTATGGTCATCGGCATGCTGGGTTTTGTCTGGGTAGCCGTGTGGGCCGCCGTTTACGAAAAACCGGAACAGCAAAAACGCCTGTCACCTGAGGAACTGGCCTACATCCGCAGCGACCAGACCGTACAACCGTTTACCCCGGCACCGACGGGCACCGCAGGAAAGAAAGTCTCCTGGTTCAAACTGTTGACCTACCGCCAGACCTGGGCGTTTGCCTTCGGCAAGTTCATGACTGACGGCGTGTGGTGGTTTTTCCTGTTCTGGCTGCCCACCTACCTGTCTGCCCAATACGGCATGAAAGGCGCCGATATCGTGATGCCGCTGGCGGTGCTGTACAGCATGACCATGGTCGGCAGTATTGGCGGCGGCTGGTTCCCCAGCTACTTCATGGCGCGCGGCGATGCCCCCTATGACGGGCGCATGAAAGCCATGCTGGTGATTGCGCTGTTCCCGCTGGTGGTGTTGCTGGCGCAGCCGTTGGGTTACCTCAGCTTCTGGGTGCCGGTGTTGCTGATCGGTGTGGGCGCTTCGGCACACCAGGCGTGGTCATGCAACATTTTCACCACCGTGTCCGACATGTTCCCGCAGAAAACCGTGGCTTCGGTGGTCGGCATTGGCGGCATGGCCGGTGGCCTGGGAGGCGTGCTCATGACCAAGATCGGCGGCTGGGTGTTCGACTATTACAAGTCCATCAACGACATCCATACCGGCTACATGATCATGTTTGCCATATGCGCCCTGGCTTACCTGGTGGCCTGGAGCGTGATGAAGACGCTGGTGCCGCGCCACAAGGAAATCACTGATCTGTGACGCTAGCTAGAAAGGTCATCAAGGCAGCGACGATGACCTCGGGCGCGTCCTCTTGCACCAGATGCCCCGCACGCGGGACGCGCAGGTAGCGTGCACCTAATCTACCTGCGAGCGCGTCGCCCTGTGCCACGTTGATCCATTGGTCTTCTTCGCCCCAGAGCAGTTGCACCGGGCAACGCAGCTCGGCGAGCCGCTCTTCAATCTGGTCGGTATAGCGCTGGTCCATCTGTGCAATCTGGCGATAGAAGGCGGGCTGGCCTACCTCGCCTGTCCAGGGCGTGACATAGGCGTGCAGCACCTCGGCAGGCAGCGGCGTGAAGGCGGCGCCCTGTAGATAGGCACGCACAATCGCCTCATGGATATAGGCCGGCGCGTCGCTGAAGGCCTGTTCATGGCGGCGCACATGCTGCACCAGCGGCGAACCCCAGGGCGCCATGGCGACGGGGTCGATCAAGGTCAGGCTGGCATAGTCGCAGCCATCAAGCAGATGCGTGCGCAGGGCCGTGGCGCCGCCAAAATCATGGGCGAGCACATGGGGGCGTTCCAGGCCCCAATGGTGTAGCAGGGCGGCGAGCAACAGGTTTTGCACGCCCAGAGACACGTCCTGGCCCGGCGCCTGTTCAGACTGGCCATAGCCAAGCAGGTCGTAATAGAACACGCGGTACTGCTGGGTAAACAAGGGCGCGATACGCCGCCACACATGGGAAGAGAACGGCGTGCCATGCACCATCACCAGCGCCGGCCCCTGGGTACCCAGCTGGCCCCAGCGCACAGTTTGATTGCGAAAGTCAAAGGTGTGGGGCAGTGCCAGTGCGTCGTTTGAATGGGTCATGGTTGAATCTCCCCGAAGGTCTGATGGGTTGTGGCGGGTTTTGCCTGCGCCAGGAGGGTACGAACCGCCATGACCACACCGACGAGCACGGCAGCCAGGCCCACGGCTTCCATTGGCGTCGGCCAGCGCCGGTGAAAGCCTAGACCGAGCAGGCTGGCGAAGAGTGATTCCAGGGCAATCAATTGGCCACTCAGTACCATGGGCAGGCGCCGCGTTGCCGCGTTCCAGGCCCAGGCGCCGACCACCGTAGACATCACGGCGATGCCCAGGCTCCAGGCATACAGCGGCCATGCCTGGTTCCAGCCCGCGCCAAGGGTCGGCAACCGGAACAAGCCCAGCGTGTATAGCCACGGCAGCAGGCACAGCGCCGCGCCGCCTGCGCCTACCAGCATCAAGGCGGTCCACAGGTCGGTTGCGCGGGCAGGCAGGCGTGCCAGTTGCTGTTGATTGATGACGCTGAACCCCAGCCACAAGGCCACTGCGCCCAAGGAGAAACACAACCCCGCCAGCCAGGAACCGGTGCCGGAGGCGGGCAGGTGGAGGCTGCTGACTGTCGCCAGCAACAGCCCCACAGTGAGGCAGGACAACGGCATCACCAACTGGCGCCATTGCAGGGTCTTGTGACTGGCGTTGCCTATCAACGCCAGTAGCACCGGGACCATGCCGACAAACGCTGGCGTCAGCACCGGGCCGCCGAACATCACACCGCCAGCAATGCACACGCCATAACCGAGGCAACCCAGTGCGCCCAGTGCTGCCGCCAGTACGCACTGGCCGGTGCTGAGTACACTCAATTGCGCCCTGCACACCATGATCCAGACGAGACCCAGCCCACCGGCCATCAGAAACCGTACGGCCATCAAGTCGTAGAGGCTGTAGACGCCGGTGACGTAGGGCGCAATGAAGTTCAGCGCCCAGCCCAGGGTGGCGACAACGGCCAATATCACACCGGTAAAGAGTGAGGCGCGGGCGGTGGTCATCAGGCTGCTCCATGAAGTGAGGGATTCATGGTGCCCAGCGCGGCGGGTGTGCTACAAACGAGTTTTCAGCCTTGGATGCATAACCACAGATTATGAATGCACTTGGCAAAACCTTACCGCCGCTGGCCAGTTTGCCGTTTGAAGCGGCGGCGCGCCTGGAGAGTTTCTCCAAGGCGGCCGATGAATTGCACATTACTCAGGCGGCTGTCAGTCGGCAGATTCGCGGGCTGGAAGACAACCTGGGGGTCAAGCTGTTTTGTCGGCGCAACCGTGGGGTGTTCCTGACGCAAGAAGGGCGTGAGCTGGGGCGGGTGGTCAGCCAGGCCTTGCAGAGCATCAGTGAGGGCGCGGTCAGCCTGAGAACATCGCCCCAGCGCAATCGCGTGGTACTGCTATGCCAGCTATGCGAGGCGTTCTATTGGTTGATGCCGCGTCTGGCGACCTTCCACCAGCAATACCCGCAGATCGAGATCCAGGTGGTGACCTGTACGCGGCCGATCACCCAGTTCGACGGGCATTTCGATGTGGCCCTGCAAAGTACCCGGCGCGCCAGTGGCAGCCATACGTTGATGTTCACCGCCTCCGACGAGGTGTTCCCGGTGTGCAGCCCCGGCTACCTCTGCCCGGAAAAGCCGTTAGCGCTGACTGAATTACAGCCCTGTACATTTCTGCACCACAGCTCCGAGCCGCCGCACTTGATGGAATGGGATGAGTGGCTGCAGATGTTCGGCCACACGTTGCCCAGGGATGCGCGCAGTGCCACCTTCGACAGTTACCCGCTGATGTTGCAAGCTGCCGTGGAAGGGCACGGTATCGCCATGGGTTGGCGTCGTACCGCAAGCCGGCTGATAGAGAGTGGGGCGCTGGTGCGGCCCTGCGCAGAAAGCGTGTTTTTGCCCGAGGCTATTTCGGTCTACAGGCAGCAAGGGACGGGCAGTCGGGAGGAGATTACGGCGTTGTTGGCCTGGCTTGACGCACAATTGCAGAGTGACGGCTGACAGGGGCGTCGCAGCCCCTGTCATCTGCGGTTATTGGTTACGCGTGACGCGCCAAATCGTATTGGCCAAGTCGTCGGCAATGATCAGCGCGCCTTTGGGGTCCACCGTCACCCCCACTGGACGCCCACGGGTCTTGCCGTCGTCGCCGCGGAAGCCGGTGGCAAAGTCGATGGGCTCGCCCGCCGGTTTGCCGTTGCTGAACGGCACGAAGATCACCTTGTAGCCCACTGGGTTGTCACGGTTCCAACTACCGTGCTCGCCGACAAACGCGCCGTCAGCGAATTTTTCACCCATGGCAGGGATGGAGAAATCCACGCCCAACGCGGCCACATGGGAGCCCAGGCTGTAATCGGGTTTGATCGCCGCAGCCACCTTGGCCGGGTTTTGCGGTTGTGCGCGGGGGTCGACGTTCTGGCCCCAGTAGCTGTAGGGCCAGCCGTAGAAGGCACCTTCACGCACCGATGTCAGGTAGTCTGGCACCAGGTCGGGGCCGAGTTCATCGCGCTCGTTGACCACGGTCCACAGTTGCCCTGAGCCCGGTTGGATGGTCAGCGCCGTCGGATTGCGCAGGCCCGTAGCGTAGGGCTTATGCGCACCGGTGGCGGCATCGATCTGCCAGACCATTGCGCGGTCGATCTCCACTTCCATGCCGCGTTCGGTGATGTTGCTGTTGGAACCGATGCCCACATACAGCTGACGCCCGTCGTCACTGACGGCCAATGACTTGGTCCAGTGATGGTTGACCTGCGCCGGCAGGTCGGTGACTTTGACGGGCGGGGCGCTGGCCTTGGTCTGGCCGTCGGCGTAGTCAAAGCGCACCAGTGCGTCCTGGTTGGCCACATACAGTTTGCCGTCGGCGAATGCCAGCCCGTAGGGAGCGTTGAGGTTGTCGGCGAATACCGTCTTGAGTTCATAGGTGCCGTCACCGTCGGCGTCACGCAGCAGCGTAATGCGGTTGCCGCCCTTGACCTTGGTGTTGCCCTGGGCCTTGATCACACTGGCGATCACGTCCTTGGGCTTGAGCTTGGCCGCACTGCCGCCACGGCCTTCGGCCACCAGGATATCGCCGTTGGGCAGCACCAGGGTCTGGCGCGGGATCGCAAGGTCGGTGGCGATGGCGGTGACGCTGTAGCCTTCGGGCACCTTGGGCTTTTGATCGCCCCACGGCGTGGGCTCGGCAATCTTCATGCTCGGCAACAGGCTGCTTTGTTGTTCGGGCAGCTTGGGGTCAGGGCCGCGCGCCTGGGTCTTGTCACCTTCGCCGCCACAGGCACTCAGCAACAGGGCGGCGCTGAGCAGGGTCAGTGTGTTGAGTGGTTTCATCGGGCAGCTCCTGAGCGCAGGTTGGTCAAGCCGATCCAGGTGGCGACAATCGCCAGCACGGTGACGATCGCCGACAGCACCAAGCCGGTGGGCATCATGGCGTAGGCGTCCTTGGCATGCTGGAAGGCATTGACCAAGCCAAGCACCCAAGTGCCCAGCAACAGCAGGAAGTACGCCACCGGGCGCCCGCCCTTGTGTTCGGCACGCACCAGGTTGACCAGCGCAAACAGCAGGGCAAAACCACAGAACACCAAGGCTCCTGCGATAAGCCAGGAGGCGAAATTGGCCCACTGAATCTGGTAGGTCTGGCCGTAGGCGATATCACTGAGCAAGGCCCCGAGAAACAACGGCACGGTGCCGGCAAGCAAAGTCCCGTGCAACGGCCCAGGCCTGACGACGGGGTAAGTGGAGAGGGTAGTCATGTTGGTGGCGGCTCCTTATCGTTCTGCACCCTGGGCTCAGGGCGCGCTGACTTCGCATAGGAAAGGAGCATGGCACTTGTAAGAAAGTTCACTGGGAGGGCGTGTCGAGGTGTGTTTCGATCCGGCGTTCCCCTGCATATGCATAGGTATCTACACAATTTTGGTGCGACGCTGAACCTGTGGCGAGGGAGCTTGCTCCCGTGACGGCCTGACAGCCGACATCTATCTACCTGACACCCCACCATTCAACTGTGGGAGCTGGCTTGCCTGCGAAGGCGGCCTAACAGTCAACACAGTTGGACCGGGTACATATCCGTTATTTAGGTAACGGCCACCTAGGGTTCCGCCCTGACGGCGGCTCACTTTTGAAAAGCGCAAAAGTAAGCAAAACGCTCTTGCCCCACCACTCGGCACCTCGCCTAGGCTCGGTGTGCCCGTAATCCGCCAGTGATTTGGGGGGCCGCCGCCACGCGCCATCCATGGCGCGGGGCGGCTAAACCGGCATCCCTGCCGGTTTACCCCCCAAATCCCTGTCGAATTCCGGCCAACGTGGTTTAACGGGGCGCCTGAGATCAAGATCACAAGCAGAGCAAGAGCGGCTCGCTTCGCATCGTGGTTACCGTCTGCTGCTACAGCCCACAACGTTATGTAGATACCTATGCCTGCATATGTTTACCACAGCGGCTATATGACTCATTCTTCCTGGCCCGACATGAGGAATCGCGTTATGCCCACCCTGCATCTGCTCTGCGGCAAGATCGCCTCCGGTAAGTCCACACTCGCCAAAACCCTGGCCGCCGAGCATGGGGCCATTGTGCTCAGCGAAGACCAGTGGCTGGCCAATCTCTATCCCGGCGAAATCCAGAGCATTGCCGACTACCTGCGCTGTGCCCTGCGGGTTCGTGGGGTACTTGAGCCGCTGGTGATCGATCTGTTGGCGTGCGGCGTCAATGTGGTGCTGGATTTTCCGGCCAATACCCTCGCCAATCGTCAATGGTTACTCGGCCTGGCCCAGGCAGCCAAGGTGCCGCACTGCCTGCATTACCTGGAGCTGGACGATGCCACCTGTCGTGCGCGCCTGCACGCCCGCAACGCCCGAGGTGACCACGATTTTGCCGCCAGCGATGCCGAGTTCGACCTGATCACTCGCCATTTCAGTGTGCCGAGTGAAGAGGAAGGGTTGGTGATTGAGGTGCACCGCCCGTGACTACCCAAAAACCTGCTGGCATCGATGCCGATGGCTATATCCTCACCGTTGCCGATACGCCTATACAACCCGAGTTCCAGCACCTGCTGACGGACATCTGCACGACTTTGTCCCGGCCTGAGCTGGGGCTGCACGGGATTTACCTGTATGGCAGCATTGCACGGGGCGAGGGCGAGGCCGGAGTTTGCGACCTTGACCTTTCACTGATACTGGTCGAACCACCGAATGCGCCGGTGCTTGAACAATTGGAGTCGGCCCGACTCGCTTTGGAGCAACGGCATCCGAGCGTCACCAAGATCGACTTCGACATCGGCCACCGCGCCCAGGTGTTGGCGCCCGAAAACCGAAACAGTTGGGGCTTCTGGCTCAAACATCATTGCCGCTGTCTCTGGGGCGAAGACCTGTCACTGCACGTCGAACCGTTTCGCCCGTCCCGCGCCATCGCCCTGGCGGTCAATGGTGATTTTGAACAGGCGCTCACGACTTACCTGGTGCGCATTGAACAGGCCAGCCCTGAACACACGCGGCTTGGCCTGCAGCGGGAAGCATCACGGGCCTTGATCCGCGCCACCCACATCCTGCGAGCGGAAGATGCGCAAACCTGGCCGCAAACCCTGGAAGACTACGTCGGGCTGTTTGTTCATCATTACCCGACCATGCGCGTGCAAATCGCCTACTTCCTGTTTGAAGCACGCAACCCGAGCGCCGAGTGCGAGGCATTTACGACACGCCTACGGGCGTTTCTGAGCTGGATGGTTTCGGCACTTATAGAAAGGAATCAATCACATGCGTGAACGCAAAGCCGCACGATTACTGGTCATAAACCCTGCACAGCAAGTGTTGCTGTTTCGCTTCGTGCATAAAGACGGCGCCCTGGCCGGCCAGGATTACTGGGCCACGCCGGGCGGTGGCGTGGAGGCCGGGGAGAGCTTCCACAGCGCCGCGATTCGTGAGTTGCGCGAAGAGACTGGGATCACGGTCAGCAGCGTCGGGGAATGTGTAGCAGAGCGCGACGTGACCTTGATGCTGCCCTGCGGCGAAACGGTGCTGGCGGTTGAGCGGTACTTCGTTGTGCATGCGCCCAGCGAGGCGTTATCCAGGGCCGAGTGGACGCTACAGGAGACCCAAGTGATGGCGGATCATCGCTGGTGGTCGGCAGAAGCGTTGCGCGCCACGAGCGATACGGTATGGCCGCAGGCGTTACCGCAAATGCTGGAGGATGCCGGGGTGTTTTAACCGTCCAGGCCGGCAAGCGGTCGCCATCGTGGGTTTGCCCTGATGCATGTCTGCATTGCTCATTAATGACTGGCCAGGATTTCACTCGTTTGGAACACCCTTGCATAGTCCATCGCCAAGTTACTGAGCGACAGTGCATGCACATCCTCTGCGGCCCAGAGCCGCCCCGACAAGTCGGTTTGATCGAAGGTAAAACACGCATCCGCCGCCACGATCACGTCGAACCCCAGGTTGCCGCCCGAGCGTGCGGTGGATTCCACTGAATTGTTGGTGATGACCCCGACGATTACCAACTGCTGGATCGAGCGCAGGTGCAGCCAGCGCTCCAGGCCCGTGGCGCTGAACGCATCTGGTACGTTTTTTTCAACCACATGCTCCTGGGCCAGGGGGTGCAGCGCATCCTGGAACTCACAGCCGGGCTGGCCTGGCCGGAACACTGAAGCGGCAGAGCGGGAGATATGCCGCACATGGATGATCGGGCGTTGCGCCTGGCGCCAGGCATTGAGCAATTGCTGTATGCGCAGCTCGGCGTCTGGGTTGTTGCGGCGGCCAAGGGTGGGATCGGCCATGCCTTTTTGCATATCGATAATCAACAATGCGGCGTTAGTCGCTATCGGTTCCATGGCCTGTCCTGGCAGAGGTGAACATTATCTAACTGGTTGGAAGTTAGCACCGATCGGCAGCCCATACGCAAATCCCTGAGACTTCCCGGCGAAACGCTTCATAATGGCGGCCAATTTGTTTAGCTCGTTATTCTGGTGTGCCCGCATGGAAATTAAGGTCAACTTTCTCGACAACCTTCGGCTTGAAGCCAAGTTCGATGACTTCACGGTCATTGCCGACCAGCCCATCCGCTACAAGGGCGATGGTTCGGCACCGGGGCCATTCGACTACTTCCTGGCTTCGTCGGCGTTGTGTGCGGCGTACTTTGTGAAGTTGTACTGCCAGACGCGCAATATTCCCACCGAGAATATTCGCCTGTCGCAGAACAACATCGTCGACCCGGAAAACCGCTACAACCAGATTTTCAAGATTCAGGTCGAATTGCCCGCAGACATCTCCGACAAGGACCGCCAAGGCATCCTGCGTTCCATCGACCGCTGCACCGTGAAGAAG
Source organism: Pseudomonas sp. KT_2_4 (assembly GCF_041410225.1). Classification (NCBI taxonomy): domain Bacteria; kingdom Pseudomonadati; phylum Pseudomonadota; class Gammaproteobacteria; order Pseudomonadales; family Pseudomonadaceae; genus Pseudomonas; species Pseudomonas sp. KT_2_4. The sequence continues at coordinate 1,009,158 of NZ_CP166962.1, read as the reverse complement.
GTGGTGCAGGCCGGGCCGGAATTCGTGATTGAGGAAGTCGACAACCTCGACGCCGATGCCCAGGCGTTGTTGATGCCCAACTCCACGTCCGCAGCGGGCACCTACATTGCCGGCAAGGACCTGCCGCTGGAGCAGACCATCGCCAACATGTCGGCGATTCTCGCGGGCCTGGGCATGAAGATCGAGATTGCCTCGTGGCGCAATATCGTGCCCAACGTGTGGTCGCTGCATATCCGCGACGCCCATTCGCCGATGTGCTTTACCAACGGCAAAGGCGCGACAAAAGAGGGCGCGTTGGCGTCGGCGCTGGGTGAGTTCATCGAGCGCCTGAACTGCAACTTCTTTTACAACGACCAGTTCTGGGGTGAGGACCTGGCCAACGCGCCGTTCGTGCATTACCCGGACGAGCGTTGGTTCCAGCCGGGCCCCAACGATGAGTTGCCGAGTGAAGTCCTTGATGCCTACTGCTTGAAAGTCTACAACCGCGAGGGCGAGCTGCGCGGTTCACACCTGTTCGACACCAACTCCGGCAACGAAGCCCGTGGCATTGTCTCGCTGCCGTTCGTGCGTCAGTCCGATGGCGAGGTGGTGTATTTTCCGTCCAACCTGATCGAAAACCTTTACGTGAGCAACGGCATGAGCGCGGGCAACACCTTGGCCGAAGCCCAGGTGCAGTGCCTGTCGGAGATTTTCGAGCGGGCGGTGAAGCGCGAAATCATCGAAGGCGAATTTGCGCTGCCGGACGTACCGGCCGAAGTGCTGGCCAAGTACCCGGGCATCCTGGCGGGTATCGAAGGCCTGGAAGCCCAGGGCTTTCCGGTGCTGGTCAAGGATGCCTCCCTGGGCGGTGAGTTCCCGGTGATGTGCGTGACCTTGATGAACCCGCGCACCGGCGGCGTGTTCGCCTCGTTCGGCGCGCACCCGAGCCTGGAAGTGGCGCTGGAACGCAGCCTCACCGAGCTGCTGCAAGGCCGTAGCTTCGAAGGCTTGAACGATCTGCCGCAGCCGACCTTCGAAGGCCAGGCGGTCACCGAGCCGAACAACTTCGTCGAGCATTTTATCGATTCCAGCGGCGTAGTGTCGTGGCGCTTCTTCAGTGCCCAGTCGGATTATGAATTCGTCGAGTGGGACTTCTCCGGCCAGGGCGAAGACTCCAACGCCCAGGAAGCCGCCACGCTGTTCGGCATCCTCGAAGGCATGGGCAAAGAGTCGTACATGGCGGTGTATGAGCACTTGGGCGCTACCGCCTGCCGCATCCTGGTGCCGGACTACTCGGAAATCTACCCGGTGGATGACCTGATCTGGGACAACACCAACAAGGCGCTGTTTTTTCGCGAAGACATCCTCAACCTGCACCGCCTCAGCGAGGAGGAGCTGCAGGCGTTGGTCGAGCGCCTGATAGAAAGTGAGCTGGACGACTACACCGATATCACTACGTTGATTGGCATTGAGTTCGACGACAACACCGCGTGGGGCCAGTTGACCATCCTGGAGCTGAAACTGCTGATATTCCTGGCGCTGAAGCAGTATGAAGAGGCCAAGGAATGCGTAGAGATGTTCCTGCAGTACAACGACAACACCGTTGAGCGCGGCCTGTTTTACCAGGCGATGAACGCGGTGCTGGAGATGGAACTGGATGAGGACCTGGAACTGGCTGACTACGAGGCCAACTTCCGGCGCATGTTTGGCAACGAGCGCATGGACGCGGTGATCGGCTCGGTCGACGGCAGTGTGCGCTTTTATGGGCTCACGCCGACCAGCATGAAGCTGGAAGGCCTGGACCGGCATTTGCGCTTGATCGATAGCTACAAGAAGCTGCATGCGGCACGGGCCAACATTACCCAAGCCTGATACACACTGATCGTTCCCACGCTCCGCGTGGGAATGCAGCCAGGGACGCTCTGCGTTCCCAAGCGTGACGCAGAGCGTCACCGAATGCGTTCCCACGCAGAGCGTGGGAACGATCATGGCGGTTAGATGTGGGCCAAGGCTTGCGCCAGATCGGCGCGCAAATCCTCCACATCTTCAACCCCCACCGACAAGCGCACCAGCCCATCGCCAATCCCCAATTGCGCTCGCGTCGCCGCCGGGATGCTGGCATGGGTCATGATCGCCGGGTGCTCGATCAGGCTTTCCACGCCCCCCAGGCTCTCGGCCAGGGCGAAGATCTTCACGTTTTCCAGAAAGCGCGTCGCGCCGGCCAGGTCGCTGTTCAAGTCCACTGAAATCATCCCGCCAAACCCGCGCATCTGCTGTTTCGCCAGGTCGTGCTGTGGGTGGGATTTGAGGCCCGGGTAGTGAACCCGTGACACTTGCGGCTGTTGCTCCAGCCAGGTGGCCAGGTCCAGGGCATTGCTGCAATGGCGCTCCATGCGCAGCGCCAGGGTTTTTACCCCGCGCAGGGTCAGGAAGGCATCGAACGGCCCGGCGATGGCGCCGATGGAGTTTTGCAGGAAGCCCAGGCGTTCGGCCAATTCAGCGTTATCACCGACAACAGCGATACCACCGATCACATCAGAATGCCCATTGAGGTATTTGGTGGTGGAGTGCACCACGATGTCGAAGCCCAACTCCAGCGGGCGCTGGATCCAGGGGCTGGCAAAGGTATTGTCGGCCACGCAGATAATCCCGCGGGCACGGCAGATGCGGGCCACGGCGCGCAGGTCGGTCAGGCTCAGCAGCGGGTTGCTTGGGGTTTCGACCCAGACCATGCGCGTGTCGTCCTGCAATGACGCTTCAAACGCCGATAAGTCGCTGAGGTCGACATAGCTGAAGCGGTGCCCGGCACTGCGCTGGCGCACCTTGTCGAACAGCCGGAAAGTGCCGCCGTACAGGTCATTGCCCGAGACGATATGCGCGCCAGCATCCAGCAGTTCCAGCACGGTAGAGATCGCCGCCAGCCCCGAGGCAAACGCAAATGCCTGGCTGCCGCCTTCAAGGTCGGCCACGCAGCGTTCCAGGGCGAAACGCGTGGGGTTATGGGAGCGGCCATAGTCAAAACCCTTGTGTACGCCGGGGCTGTCTTGCAGGTAGGTGGAGTTGGCGTAGATCGGCGGCATCAGCGCGCCCGTGGTCGGGTCGGGTGACTGCCCGGCGTGGATCACACGGGTGGCAAACGCGCTTTTATCGGGCTGGCTCATGCAAGGGATCTCCGTAGGTGGTTAAGCAGGTCGACGCGGGTGATCAGGCCATGAAAGCCTGCGGCGTCGGCAATGATGGCGACCAGGCCGCGATCCAGTTCAGCCTGCAGTTCGGCCAGGCTGGCGTTGGGGGCCAGGGTGTGCAGGGTGTTGGTCATGGCGCTGGCGACGGTCATGGAAAAATCTGCGGCGTCGTGGTGCAGGCCCAGCAGGATGTCGGACTCGTCGATGACGCCCACCAGGGTCTGGCCATCGACCAGCACCGGCAGTTGCGACACGTCCGCCAGGCGCATGCGCTGGAAGGCGGTGAGCAGGGTGTCGTCGGGGCTTACGCTGATCACGCGGCCGTCTTCGAAGCGGCGCGCGATCAGATCGCGCAGGTCGCCGTAGTGTTTGTACTGCAACAGGCCCGCGTCGTTCATCCACTGGTCGTTGTAAACCTTGGACAGATAGCGCGTACCGGTGTCGCAAACAAAGGTCACCACGCGCTTGGGCTCGGTTTGCTCGCGGCAGTAGCGCAAGGCCGCGGCGAGCAGGGTGCCGGTGGATGAGCCGCCGAGGATGCCTTCGGCCTTTAGCAGTTGGCGGGCGTGGTCGAAGCTGTCGGCATCGCTGATGGAGTAGGCGTGGCGCACGCTGGACAGGTCGGCGATCGAGGGGATGAAGTCTTCGCCTATCCCTTCAACGGCCCAGGAACCGGGAGTTTCCAGGGTGCGGCTGCGGCTGTATTCGGCCATTACCGAACCGACCGGGTCGGCCAGTACCATGGCCAGTTCGGGTTGCACGCGCTTGAAGAAACGCGTGAGGCCGGTGAGGGTGCCGGCCGAGCCGACGCCTACCACAATCGCGTCCACATCGTGCTGGGTCTGAGCCCAAATCTCCGGCGCGGTACTGGTCTCGTGGGCCAATGGGTTGGCCGGGTTATTGAACTGGTCGGCGAAGAACGAGCCCGGAATACCTTTGGCCAAACGTGCCGCCACGTCCTGGTAATACTCGGGGTGGCCCTTGCCCACATCGGAACGGGTGATATGCACCTCGGCGCCCATGGCCTTGAGGTGCAGCACTTTTTCCGTGGACATCTTGTCGGGCACCACCAACACCACCCGGTAACCCTTGGCCCGGCCCACCAGCGCCAGGCCCAGGCCGGTATTGCCGGCGGTGGCTTCAATGATGGTACCGCCCGGGCGCAAGCGACCGTCGCGTTCAGCGGCGTCGATCATCGCCAGGCCGATGCGGTCCTTGATGGAACCACCGGGGTTTTGCGATTCAAGCTTGAGAAACAGCGTGCAGGGGCCGGTATCGAAGCGGCTGACCTTGACCAGCGGGGTATTGCCGATCAGTTCGAGTACAGCGGGGCGTGAAGGGGTGGGCATGTCGTCTCCTGGTTACGGGATGGGCGCAGGGCGGGGGACAGCAAAAAAACAGCATGGCTTGGAACATAGGCCGGTATCGCCCGTGTCGCAACCGGGCGTCCGTTGTATGACTTTTTTTGCCGCATGGGAGAGGGCGCGCAATCCAGATGTGGGAGCTGGCTTGCCTGCGATGGCGGTGGTGCAGTTGGCATTTGCGCTGCCTGACCCACCGCCATCGCGGCCTCGCTAGGGCTCGAGCGCTCCCACCGTTCAGTTCCCGGCAATGGCGGCTTCGATGGCAGCGATGTCGATTTTGGTCATGGTCATCATCGCTTCAAATGCACGCTTGGCGACGGCAGGATCTTTACTGGTAACTGCATCGACCAACACCCGCGGCGAGATCTGCCACGACAGCCCCCACTTGTCCTTGCACCAACCGCAAGCGCTCGCCTGCCCACCGTTGTCGATGATGGCATGCCACAAGCGGTCTGTTTCCTCCTGGTTATCCGTGGACACCTGAAAGGAAAACGCCTCACTGTGTTTGAACGCCGGGCCGCCATTGAGGCCCACGCAGGGGATACCCAGCACGGTGAACTCCACGGTCAACTCATCGCCCTGCTTGCCAGCCGGGTAGTCGCCAGGCGCACGGTGCACGGCCTTTACTACGCTGTTGGGGAAGGTGTTGGCGTAGAAGGTCGCTGCCGCCAGGGCATCGCCGTTGTACCAGAGGCAGATCGTATTTTTGTTGTTCATCGCAAGGCTCCTCGGGTTGAAAGGTGCATGAAGTCTAGACGATAGCCACAGACGTTCTTCCCCGTCTAAAACCGCTCATCCAGAATCGCCGGCAAGGTGATGTCCTTGACGAAACTCGCCGGCGACAAGCTCAGCGTCATGCGCACCACCCGAACCACGTCGTGTACAGGGATCAATTGACCTTCACCGCGTTGCGCCGCCACTGCGAGCGGTGCGCTCAACGGGTCTTCGGTGTTCAGGTAACCGAGGTTCAGGCAGGTCACGCCCAGGCGTTGATGCCGATAACCTTCACGCAAGGCATCGGCAATCCCGCGCAGCGCAAACTTGGAGGCACCGAAGGCCACCTCCGGGCGGCCACTTTGCGGCAGGCCTGAGGTGGAACCGGTCAGGATGATCCGTGGGTTGGCGCTGTTGAGCAGCACCGGCAGCAGGCGTTTGATCAACAACAAAGTAGAGGTGATGTTGCACGTGACAATGGCTTCGAGTTGCTCATCACTGTCTGCCAAAAAGTGGTACGCCGGATCGAAGGCAAACTCTTCCCAGATACCCAGGTTGTAAATCAGAGTATCCAGCCCGCTCTCGGCTACCGAGGCCTCAATGGCCTGCGCTGCTTTGGCGGGTTCGGCCAGGTTGGCTTCGACCCAGTGCACCTGCACATCAGCCTTGTGGTTGAGCTGGTCAGGACGGCTACGGGATACACCGATCAGCGTATCTCCGGCTTCGCCCAACCCCTCGATCAGGGCCTTGCCCAGGCCTTTGCTGGCGCCAACTACCATGGTTTTCATTACGCGTCTCCTTGACTGAAGAGCGTAGTTATAAGGCAGTTGGGTGGGGTTTTATAGTGTGAGCATAAGGAGCGGGATTAGGCTGACCAATGCTCGCCGGAAGATAAGGCTTTTTTATAGGCGCCATGTACGCTTAACTGACCGGTATTCTGCTAAACGAAATAGGCCTGCCATGCAACAACAGGAGACATTGATATCACACATCAACGAATTCTTACCTGGGATTGACCAAACGCTGTCCGCGGCAGGAGTTGAGGTAAGTGAACGTTCGATGAAGGCTGCAATGTTTTTTGTTGATCATCTCGTCCTAGATGTAGAAGGTGATACGAAAGAAAACTATCTGCTCAAGTCCTGGTTTAAGCCGATATTCGGCCACATACAATATTGGTATGAAAAACGTTATGGGCAGACGAAGGTTCATCCCAATCGCTTCTTGGCAGGAGTCTTAAAACATCACGGCGCGTTTTTCCTTTTACATATTCCGCTGACAGTCGCCAAGCCTCAGGGCGATGGAACGTGCTGGGTCACATCTGCGAAGGATGTGCTTCCAGGAGAGGATCCTGCGTCTTGGATGACTAACGGTCCATCGCTGGAGCAAATGCCCCCGAAGCAGCTAGCGGCACTCCGAAAAGAGGCCACGAACACGGCGACACGACTACGCGGTATCAGAAATCACCTAATGACTGCGGATCTGCCTGTTGTGGCTGTTAGAGCAATGGCTAACTCTGTTTTGCGCCACCTTGACAAAGCAGCCGCTGACCTTAGTGCTCCAGGCCCGGAGGCATTGTCGCTCTCCGTTTGGGACCTTCATATGGCGTGTGAAAAGGTCATGAAGGCGTATCTGAATCAGCAAGGTATCCCATATGAGCAAACTCATAATCTCCGCGATCTTGTTGCGACTTCACCGAAAACGCATGATTGGTCTGCAGTAAAAACGGTACTAGGACACTTTCCGTCGGAGCAACGCGTGATGAAGTGGCGCTATCAGGAAGGTGGTGTTCCCTCTTTGAACGATTTATGGCGCTTCTACGACGTCGCCTTGGAAGTGTGCTCAATCTATGCTGCTAGGATGAGCAGGCGTTTTCTCTTGGACAACTTTTCCGTACAGATACGACGCCCTCCCTGGCTAGAAAGTGACTAAAACGATGAGCAGACGATAGCGGGATGATTCAGAACTGGAATAGTTGGCTGTCTGTCTAGATGAGCTTAAAAAAGCGTTTCTTCATACCTTTATAACTTTCCGGCAGGTGCGTAAATCTGCCCGCCGCGAACGCCAGCTCAGCCCCAATACCATCAGCAAGCCCAGGCCCGCCATCAGTGCGCCTGCCAGGGATATGGCCGGGTAGCCCAGCCCGGCATTGATCACCGCGCCACCCAATGCCGCACCAATCGCATTGCCAAAATTGAACGCACCGATGTTCATCGCCGAAGCCAGGTTAGGCGCGTCTTTGGCGGCCTCCATCACCCGCATCTGCAGCGGCGGCACCAGGGCAAAGCTGGCAGCGCCCCACAGCAGGATCGACAGCGCAGCGGGCAGCGGCCATTGCATGAGCACCGAAAAGGCCAACAGCACGGCAATCAACACCACCAGCGAGATGATCAAAGTGCGGTCCACTGAGCGGTCCGCAGATTTGCCACCCCACACATTGCCCAGGGTGAGCCCGATTCCGAACAGCACCAGCATTCCAGTGACGAAGTTGGTCGAGGCATGGGTGACATCGCGCAGAATCGGCGCGATGTAGGTGAATACCGTAAACATCGCACTCGAGCCCACCACGGTCAGGGCCAGCGCGGCCAGCACCGGCCCGCGCCCCAGCACACGGATTTCCGCCATCAGCCCGCCGCCTTTGGGTGCCGGCGCATTGGGCAAGGCCCACCACAGCGCCGCCATGACCACCGCGCCAAGCCCACTGATGCCCCAGAACGCGGTGCGCCAACCAAAGTTCTCGCCAAACCAGGTCGCCAGGGGTACGCCGCCAATGGTTGCCAGGGTCAGCCCCATGAACATCGCCGCCACAGCCCCCGCGCGCTTCTCGGGCGCCACCAGGCTTGCGGCCACGATCGAGCCAATCCCGAAGAACGCTCCGTGATTGAGCGACGTCACCAGCCTGGCGATCATCAATGTCTGGTAGTTGCTGGCCAACGCCGACAGCAAATTACCCAGGGTAAAAATCGCCATCAGCCCTATCAGCAGATAACGGCGGGGCACCCTGGCCGTCGCCAGGGTCATGATCGGCGCGCCAATCAACACGCCCATGGCGTAGGCGCTTACCAACAGCCCCGCAGCAGGAATGGAGACGTCAAGATCAGCGGCGATACCGGGCAACATGCCCATAGGGGCAAACTCTGTGACCCCGATGCCAAAGGCACCGACGGACAATGCTACAAGGGGGGGATTGATACGCATGGGTGACTCCTCATCTGTGAGCCAAATGCTACAATCCTGCCTTTTGCAGCAGTAGCCCTTGGTTGGGAACTACAGCTTTGCGCAGGAGGCACAAATGGACATCGGCGGGCGTTCGGGAGAGATGGAAGTGTTCACCATGGTCGCCGAGCACGGCAGCCTGTCGGGCGCGGCCAGGGCCTTGGGGCTGACCCCATCGGCCATCAGCCGCATCATTACCCGCACCGAACAGCGCATCGGCACCCGTCTGCTACTGCGCACCACCCGCGCCATCACCTTCACCGCCGAAGGCGAAGCCTACCTGCGCGGCGCCCGACGCATCCTCGCCGACATGGCCGAAGTCGAAGACGCCATCACCGACCAGGGCGCCCCACGCGGACGCTTGCGCGTCAGCGCCGCACTGGCCCACGGCCGCATGACCATCGTCCCCCTGATCGCCGCCTTCAGCGCCCGCTATCCCGCCATCGTCGTCGACCTGATGCTCGGCGACGAAGTCGTGGACATCCTCGGCGGCCAAGCCGACGTCGCCATCCGCTTCGGTCCCCTCGCCGACAGCCCTCTGACTGCTCGCCTTATCGGCTCTACCGGGCAGGTTATCGTTGCTTCACCGGACTACCTGGCACGGCATGGCACCCCCGTGACGCCGCAGGATTTACTGCAACACAACTGTCTGCGCTTCAACTTCCGTAGGGCGGCGCCGGATTGGCCGTTTCGGGTGGAGGGGCGGGAGTTTTCGTTGAAGGTGGCGGGGACGATTGAGGGAAATAGCGGCGAGGCATTGGCGCAGTTGGCGAAGCTGGGGGCGGGGGTGGCGAGGATTGGGGCGTTTAGTGTGGTGGAGGAGGTGAGAAGGGGGGAGTTGGTGGTGTTGTTGGAGGAATTTAATCCTGGAGATGTGGAACCGATTCATGCGGTGTTTGTGGGGGGAGGGGCGATGCCGGCGCGGGTTAGGGCGTTTGTGGATTTTTTGGTGGAGAGGCAGTGCGTGTGATACGGAAACAATACCGGGAGTTCTTGTATAGGGGTAGGGGGTATGCCTATACTACCTCCAACATAGGTAGGGGGGTATCCCGTGGGCCATATCGCAGCAAACAAAGACGATCTTCTCAAACGCGTAAAACGTATCGCCGGGCAAATCCAGGCGGTTGAACGGGCATTGGAATCTGACCTCGATTGCGCCAAGACACTGCATCTTGTGGCTGCCACTCGTGGCGCCATTAACGGCTTGATGGAAGAAATCATCGAGGAGCATGCGCGCGAGCATGTTGCGAACCCTGGGCTCAGTGAAGAGGAGCGCAACAAGGGTGTCGAAGAGCTTCTTGAAGCTATTCGCCGTTACTCCAAATGAAAACCTCTGAGCTCACCCTCATGAATAACACCAGCATCAACTACACACACGATCATGTGTTCCTCGGTTCAGCACACGACGAAAATGCCAAGCGCACGCTTTGGGTGGTGGCGCTGACTGTGGTGATGATGATTGGCGAAATCACCGCCGGGTATATCACGGGCTCAATGGCGTTATTGGCTGATGGCTTTCACATGGCAACCCATGCTGGCGCTTTGGGCATCGCGGCGGCTGCTTACGCATATGCTAAACGTCACGCGTCCAGCCAGCGGTACAGTTTTGGTACGGGAAAGGTAGGGGAGCTGGGCGGGTTCGCTTCGGCGCTGATTCTCGGTTTGGTTTCCCTGGCAATTGGCGTTGAGTCAGTCATGCGTCTTCTACAGCCCACGCAAGTACAGTTCGGCACCGCTACGCTCATCGCCATTGCCGGTTTGATCGTCAATATCATCAGTGCCCTGCTACTGGGTCATGGGCACGATCATGATGACCATGATCCGCATGCTCATCATGGAAACGATAACAACCTGCAATCAGCGTATATCCACGTCATCGCAGACGCGCTGACTTCTGTTCTGGCCATTGCCGCACTTCTGGCCGGGCGCTATCTCGGCTGGGTATGGCTGGACCCGGTCATGGGCATCGTGGGGGCTCTGGTGATCGCGCGTTGGGCATGGACCTTGATGGGAGTTACCGCAGGCGTATTACTGGATCAGACCGATGCGCACGTTGCCGAGGAAATTCGCGAACTGGTCGAGAAACCGGGCGATGCCACTATCACGGACTTGCATGTCTGGCGGGTTGGACCGCAAGCCCATGCCGCCATCGTCAGTGTCGTGGGTAAGGCCAGTACGAATGCAGAGAGTATTCGTGAGCGACTCAAGCTGGTTCATGAGGTCAGTCATCTGACGGTCGAATTCCGATCAGGCTGATTCAATGCCTCCCGTTGCTATGGGTGTCTCGGTAGTGTCGCTTTTTAAGCTTGCTGAAACGTTTCATCGAGTTTATAAATCGCAAACAACTCCAATAAAGGCGCCCATCATGACCCCCCTAAAACTCCTCGTTACCCTCAGCGCGCTTTCCGCTGCCTCCCACGCCATGGCCTGGGATTACGTGCTGCTGGACACCGACAAAGCCGCCCAGAACTGGCAGGTCACCAGCCAGCAACTCGGCATCCAAACCGATAAGCCCTTCAGCGTTACCCTACGCACCCTGCACGGTGGTCGGCAGGAGGGCGTGAGCATCGTCGATATCGATAACGGCACGATGAAGCTCTCGGTAGTGCCGACACGTGGCATGAACGTGTTGCAGGCGTCGGTCGGCGATGTGCGCATGGGCTGGGATTCGCCGGTCAAGGAAGTGGTGAATCCGTCCTTTATCGAACTCAATGGCCGTGGTGGTCTGGGTTGGCTGGAAGGTTTCAATGAGCTGGTTACTCGCTGCGGCTACGAATGGGTCGGGCACCCTGGTATCGACAACGGTGAGCTGCTGACCCTGCACGGGCGGGCCGCGAATATTCCTGCGAATAAAGTCACCCTGCATATCGATGAAAAACCGCCGTACGCGATCACCCTGCGTGGCGAGTTGAAAGAGCAGGCGTTCAAGAAGGTCGATTTCTCTGTTGCGACCGAACTGGTCACCGAGCCTGGCAGTGTGGTGTTCGCCCTCAACGACACGCTGACCAACAATGGCGATTATCCGAAGGAATACCAGGCGCTGTATCACAGTAACTTCAGCACCCCGTTCTTGGAGCAAGGCGCGCGGTTCGTTGCGCCGGTGAAGCAGGTGTCGCCGTTCAACGACAAGGCCAAGGGCGAACTGGCCGATTGGCAAACCTATCGCGCACCGACCAAGGACTATGACGAAACGGTTTACAACGTGGTGCCGTATGCCGATGCCAAGGGTGATACCTTGACGGTGTTGCATAACAAGGCCGGCAGCCTGGGGGTTTCGGTGGGTTTCAATACGCAGACACTGCCGGTGTTTTCCCTGTGGAAGAACACCGATACCCAAGGGCAGGGTTATGTGACGGGGCTGGAGCCGGGGACGAGTTTTTCCTATAACCGTCGTTATCAGCGGCCACTGAACCTGGTGCCTACGATCGGGGCGAAGGAATACAAGCAGTTCCGTATCAGCTACAGCTTGTTGGCGGATAAGGCGGCTGTTGATAAGGCTTTGAAGCAGGTCAGCGAGATTCAGGGTGGGCGGGAGACTGAGGTGCGGCAAACGCCTTTGGTGGATCTGACCAAGGGGTGACATTGGCTGGAGCCTTCACGCGGGCCCCGGCGTTCTTCATCGACGCCGGAACCCGCGCCCTGCAACTGTCATCGATGGGCATGCATACTGAAATAACCGTATTTCAGGAGCCTATCCGTGATTCGCAGAGCATTACCCGCCGACGCAAAGGCCATTGCCCAGGTGCATATCAGCAGTTGGCAAGACGCCTACCGTGACCTGATGCCCGCCCAGTTCTTGAGCGGATTGCAAGTAACGCTTGCTCGGCGCGAAGCCCATTGGGCTCGCTCGCTTGCCTCGGGTGAGTCGACGGTATGGGTTGCCGAGGTGGGCCAGCAGATTGTCGGCTGGATATCCGTTGGCGCCAGCCGTGACGAAGACGCCGTGCAGGCCAATGCAGGTGAGGTCATGGCCATCTACGTGCTCGCCGAGCATTGGCACTCCGGCGTCGGGCTGGCCTTGTGGAATGCCGGCCTGCAAGACCTGTTGGCGCAAGGCTATGAGCGTTTAACGCTGTGGGTCTTGGCCGGTAATGAACGGGCTATTCGATTTTATCGCCGGGCGGGGTGTGTCGAGGAGGCCGGGACTGAGCGCCATCTTGAGAGGGGCGGTGTGGCGCTGGTGGAGGTGAGGTATGGTTTGCGGTTGAGATAGCATAGGTATCTACGCAACTTGGGCATCAGTTGAATCGTCGTCGGCTGCCCGGCCGCCTTCGCGAGCAAGCCCGCTCCCACATTGGTCATGCATTGCCGTCAAAATCAGTGCCAGGCACAGATCCCCTGTGGGAGCGGGCTTGCCCGCGAAGGCGGTGTGTCAGTCACTGAATTTTCAACTGAACCACCGCCATCGCAGGCAAGCCAGCTCCCACATTTGGATCGCGGGGCACAGCTCGATCGGCGTCGGCTGCCAGGGGCGCTCCCACCGCGGTTACGCCCTGCGCGCAGTCAACAATACCGCCGCGGCCGCTGACAACAAACCTGCGCAGCAGCGATTGAACAGGCGCTTGCCCTTCGGCTCGGCAAACCAGCGACGCATATGCAGGCCCATATAGGCGTAGGCACTGATGGCGACCCATTCCAGGGCCAGGAACATCACACCCAGCAGGGCAAATTGCGCGGTGATGGGTTGGCCGGGCACCACGAATTGCGGGAGGAAGGCGGTGAAGATCAGGATCGCCTTGGGGTTGCCCGCGGCCACCAGAAATTCCTGCCGCGCCAAGGCCCACAGGCCTACCTTGCTCGTCGCGGTTTCTACCTGCTGCGGGTCTGCGCGCCATAGCTGATATGCCAAGTAAAACAGATACGCCGCGCCGAGAATCTTGATCCCGTAGAACAACAACTCCGAGGTTTGCAGTACCACCGCCAAGCCAGCGGATGCGAGGGCGATCATGCCGGCGAAGGCCAGCAGGCGGCCGAGACCGGCGAGGCAGGAGGTGCGGTAGCCATAGCGGGTAGCGTTGCTCACGGATAGCAGGTTATTGGGGCCGGGGGCCATATTCAGGGCGAAGCAGGCGGGGAGGAAGAGGGCGAGGGTGGCGAGGTCCATGGCGGCTCCGGGTTGGCAGGTCGGGGAGTCTTGAGGATAAACAGATGAAGCGCGGTTTAACACTCCGTGGCCGGGCTTCTGGCCCCGCGAGCGCTTCAGGTGTCCGGATTGGATGAACGCTTGGCCTCAGGGGTTGCGGCAAATAACCGATCGGCGATTTGCCGGCCCCGTTCCAAGCCTTCCTGCGTCAGCCAAATGGACTTGTTTTTGTTCACCGGATTACTGATAAAACCTTGCTCGTGAAGCCGGTTCATTATTTGAAAGTCGTGGCCTTTCCATGAGTTGCCGTTATCAAAGCTGAAGGTGGTCAGCAGGGCAAGTACGACTTCCTCAATCAGTTTTTCGTCGTATTCCATAATGGGTACTCCGCTTGGATTACACAGACCCTGTCGAGCCTCGGGGCCTTGCGGTTCAAGAATGCATGCAGTCACGTACTTGAGCGATTGCAAAAGCTTTTTTAGCCGACTTGCCGACACCTATCAATAACCCTCAAGTTTTTAACAAAGGTTTACACCGGTCACTGCGTCTATTCGGTATGTTTTTCAGTGACTTGCACAACTTGGTAGAACGTCGATGCAGTTCCTTGAACACCCACTGGACCCGCAGCTCATCAACATCCGCCGGCTGTTTCCAAGCCCATTGGCCAGCATTCAGTTTCCCGACGCGAAAAGGCTGAATACTGAGCTCAAGGCCCAGATTGCCCAGCGCATGGCAGACGACGTTTACGGCACGCAGCGCAGCAATGCCGGAGGTTGGCAGTCGGCCGGTGATTTTGCGCAGTGGGGCGGGGAGGCCTGTGAAGCCCTGGTGAGGTTTGCCACGCAGTTCGCCACCCAAATGACCGTCGTGCACAGCGAGCAATATGGGTTCATCGAGCCCGGCTTCGAGTGGAAGGTGAACGCCTGGGTCAACGTGAATGAGGCGGGCCACAGCAATGCGCTTCACGGCCACCCTGGTGCGTTTTGGTCCGGTGTTTATTGGGTCGATGCCGGTGGCCGCGAGGATGACCCGGCGGTGGGCGGCGACCTGGAGTTCCTGGACCCGCGCGGCATGGTGGCTTCGACCTACAACCCGGCCCTGCGCATGCGAGTAGAAGACTGCCTGACTGCTGGGTTCAGCAGCACCTGCGCCGCCGCCACGGGCACATTCGTGATGTTTCCGTCGTGGTTGATGCATTCGGTACGCCGCTTTGAAGGCACACGGCCGCGAATCTCCATTGCCTTCAATTTTGGTGCCTGAACGCTCAAGTCAGCGATGCAACACTCCACACCGCTAACTCATACCCATCCGGATCGGTGAAGTGGAACCGGCTGCCACCGGGAAACGAAAACGTCTGGCGGGTTATCACCGCACCCAGCTGTTGAAGCCGCTGCTGCACACTGTCCAAGTTATCTGCGTACTTTTCATTCACCGATAGGGCCTTTGTGATTAGGCAATATCTCTGGACACTGCATCCAGCCAAGGTGTGCTTATCTTTGTCGAGGGTCACTCTAGAATGGCGGCGTACTTCTCCCAATTAAAGGAATGTTGTCATGCCTAATCATTCAATCAACGGCAAGGTTGCACTGATCGCGGGTGGTGCGAAGAACCTCGGAGGGTTGATCGCCCGCGATCTGGCCAAGCATGGCGCCAAGGCTGTGGTCGTGCACTACAACAGCGCCTCCAGCCAGGCTGACGCGAACACAACCGTTGCCGCAATCGAGGCGCTAGGCGCGAAGGCTGTCGCTTTGCAAGCGGACTTGACCACGGCGGGGGCGATGGAAAAACTCTTCAATGATGCCGTCGCGGCAGTTGGCAGGCCGGACATCGCGATCAATACCGTGGGCAAGGTGCTGAAAAAGCCAATGGCTGAAATCACGGAGGCGGAGTACGACGAGATGATGGCCGTCAATTCCAAGACTGCGTTCTTTTTTATCAAGGAAGCCGGCAAGCACCTCAATGACAATGGCAAGATCTGCACTATCGTCACTTCATTGCTGGGCGCTTTCACCCCCTTCTACGCGGCGTATGCCGGCAGCAAGGCGCCGGTAGAGCAATTCACGCGGGCGGCGGCGAAGGAGCTGGGCGTTCGGGGGATTTCGGTCACGGCAGTAGGGCCGGGTCCCATGGACACGCCGTTCTTCTACCCGGCCGAAGGTGAGGATGCGGTCAGTTACCACAAGACGGCTGCCGCGCTGTCGCCGTTCTCGCGCACGGGCCTGACAGATATCGAGGATGTGGTCCCGTTCATCCGTAACCTGGTCAGTGACGGGTGGTGGGTGACGGGCCAGACAATTTTGATCAATGGCGGCTACACCACCAAGTAAACGGTTAACGCGCTGGCGCAGACGTGGTGAGCGCCGATCGATCCGTGCCCCCCGAGCATTGAGAGTCCATGGATAGAATCGAACAGTACCGCGTCTTCGTTCAGGTCGCAGAGCTTGGCAGTTTTATACAAGCGGCACGGCTGATGAGGCTGCCACGCGCGAGCGTGTCGGCCGCCATTCAACAGCTGGAGGCCAATGCCGGCACTCGACTGCTGCACCGGACAACCCGCAAGGTCTCCCTGACCGCCGATGGCACCCAGTTACTGCTGAAGGCGCGCCAGGTCTTGCTGGACATCGATGATATCGACCAACTGTTTAACCGCCATCAGGAACAGGTCATGGGCCGTCTGGAAGTGGACGTGCCCAGCCGCATAGCGCGGCGCCTGGTGATGCCTGCGTTGGCCGAGTTTCTCCACCGCTACCCTGGGCTCCAACTCGGCCTGGGCTCCACCGATCGCGCCATTGATTTGGTACAGGAAGGCGTTGACTGTGTCATTCGTTTTGGCACCCCGCAGAACAGCAGCCTGGTGGTGAAACCTTTGGGTAAGGTGTTGCTGGTCAATTGCGCGAGCCCCGCCTACTTGGCGGAATTCGGGGTGCCCACACAGCCTGGCGATTTGCAAAATCGGCATGTCTGTATCGGCTACAGCACGAGCGCAGGCGGTCAGGAAACGGCGTGGGAATATTGCGTCGATGGCACCGCGCAGGCTGTCATGATGCCGAGCCGCGTGGTGGTCAACAATGCCGAAAGCTATATTGCAGGATGCTGTGCAGGGCTTGGCTTGATTCAGGTGCCGTTGTTCGATGTTCAGCATTTATTGGACAGCGGCGAATTGGTTGAGGTGATGACGGCCTATCGGCCGGCCCCCATGTGCGTTTCAGCCCTGTACCCGACTCGCCGCCAACGCTCTCGTCGCCTTGGCGCGTTCATCGATTGGTTTGCCGCTTTGATGGCTCCGCATCTGGAACCTTGATGCACTCCAGCGGTATATCCACCTATTCTCTTTGACTCGCCGTGTTTCGGATTGGGTTCAAGGATGAAACCTGCGCCCCAACGCATCCAGCCGCACCGCGATCGGTGGCAGGCGTTCGCTGCTGCGGGCGAGTGTCTCGACGTCGTCGGCGGTGTTCTGGGCGATGCTTTGCACCGACTGCAAGCGCTCGACGATCTCCAGGTTGGCCGAGGTCTGCTCGCGGGTGGTGGTGACGATGTGGCCGTTGAGTTGGTCGATGTGCGCGATGTCCTCGCCCACCGCCCGTAGCATGTCCACCGCCTCTTGGCTGTCTGCCACGCAGCGCTCTACGCCTTCGCGGCTGGCGTGCATGGCTTCGACGGCTTGGCGGCTGCCGTGTTGCAGGCCCTCGATGATGCTCTTGATTTCCTGGGTGGAGAGGGCGGTGCGCTGGGCCAGGCTGCGCACTTCATCGGCAACCACGGCAAAGCCACGACCTTGCTCGCCGGCGCGGGCGGCCTCGATGGCGGCGTTGAGGGCCAGCAGGTTGGTCTGGTTGGCGATGCTGCTGATCACGTCCAGCACCGAGCCGATTTGCTCTGCCTGCACCGCCAGGGATTCCACGGTCGACTCCGTGCCGTTGATACGCGAAGCCAGTTGGCTGATTTCATGCTGGGCGCGGCCGACGCTTTCCTGGCCGCGCACAATCTGCTGGCTGGCCTGGCCTGCATGTTCCACTGCCTGTTCGACCTGCACCGTAATGTGGCCCATGGCGTCTTCCATGCGCTGCATCGAGCCGGTCATTTCGCCGATCTGCGCCAGTTGATGCCGTGCGCCTTTTTCCAAGGTGCCGCTGGCGCTGGCCAGTTCCTGGCCGAGCTGGCCCAGGCCATGGGAGTCGCGAGCGACGCCGTCGATCAGGTGGGTGAGTTGCTGCAGGAAGTGGTCGAACCGCTTGGCGAGGGATACGTGGGCCTTGCCTTCACCTTGGGCGGTTTCCACGGTGAACTGCGAGGTGACGGCGAGCATTTTCTCAAGCATTTCCTGGCTCTCCACCGCTTCGGCCTGGCTATGAACGGCCAGGTAGAGCAGGGCAACGGTCTCCATCGCCACATAGAAGGCGTGAACGAACACCATGGTCCAGCCGCCGTGATGCTCCATCACAAACACCGGGAAGCCCTGGTGTTGCAAGGCATGGAACACCACGTGATGCACCGCGATGGTCAGTGCCGCCACCAGGATCGGCAGCCAGTCACGGTAGAAGGTCAGCACCGCCAACAGCGCGAAAATACCGAAGTGGGATTCGATCACCCCGTGCGCCTGGTTGATGTGCAACGCCGCCATCACCATCAAGCCGGCGCCCAGTGCACAGCGCATCACCCGGGTGCCGCCAATGACGCGATACAGCGCCGTGAGCACCACGCCGGTGCCGCCACCAACGATCACGGCCTGCATGAGGGTGTCGTGCCAGAACGCCAGGCCGAGGGAGAACAGGCACATCAGCCAGATCAATGCCAGCATGATGCGGTCGGCCTTGCGATAGTGCTCTAGAAAACGGACGGGCATTCACTCTTACTCCATGAGAGGGGGGCGTCGAGGTCAAGCAAGCACGCGGTGTGCCACACAGGCGCGCCGCTGTGGAGTGAAGCAGATGTTCAAGATTGT
Source organism: Pseudomonas sp. KT_2_4 (assembly GCF_041410225.1). Taxonomy (NCBI): domain Bacteria; kingdom Pseudomonadati; phylum Pseudomonadota; class Gammaproteobacteria; order Pseudomonadales; family Pseudomonadaceae; genus Pseudomonas; species Pseudomonas sp. KT_2_4. Next base: position 990,675 of record NZ_CP166962.1, on the reverse strand, counting down.
TGCCGGTTACCCACGCGTTATCGGCACGCGGGCGCGGGACTTTAAGAGCGGCCGCCCGAGCGGGCAGCCGAGGTGGGCATGAGGCTCAGAAACTGTACTTGGCAGTCAACATCATATTGCGGGGGCTGCCATAGGAGTCGCCACCATAGTCCACATCGTTGGAGATGGACTGGTAGTAGTGGCGATCAAAGATGTTGTTGGCGTTGAGCTGCAAGTCCAGGTGTTGATTGACCCGGTAACCCGCCATCAAGTCGGTGACGGCGTAGCCGCCTTGCTGGAGCCGGTAGTTGCTGCCATCCGCTAGCGTGATGTCGTTGTACATGCGGCTCTGCCAGGAGATATTGCCGCCGACGCGGAGTTTTTCCAGCGGGCCCTGGAAGTTGTAGCGTGTAGTCACTTTGAACAGATGTTCCGGGATGTCGGTATCGAACTGTTTGTTGACCTTCTGCGGGTTGGCGTCGTCCTTGATGGTGTGGGTGCGCGCATAGGTATAGCCGCCGCCGACCTGCCAGTTTTCGGTCAAGGCGCCTTGCAGTTCGAAGTCGATACCCTGGCTGCGGATTTCGCCCGAGGCCTCTGCACAGGACGCCTGCGGGCAGTTGGGCACCACCACGGCCACGGCGCGGTTTTCCTGGTCGACACGGAACAGCGCTACGCTGGCATTCAACGTGCCACCGAAGTATTCGCCTTTGACGCCCACCTCATAATTTTTACCGACGATGGGTTTGAGCGGAGTGCCGGCTGTGCTCTTGTCTTTTTGCGGCGTGAAGATGTCGCTGTAACTCACATAAACCGAATGCTGGTCGTCCAGATCGTAGATCAGGCCGGCGTAGCGGGTGAGGTTGCGGGTGACCTTGTAGTCGCCAGCGGCATCACGGTTGTCGTAGTCGTACCAGTCCAGGCGAGCGCCGAGGATCAGCTTCAGCGGGTCGGCCAGGCTCAGGCGGCTGGTCAGGTAGAAACCGTCCTGGGTGGTGACTTCGCGAACGTTGTTGGTGCGGGTGAAGTTCGGTTTGCCCGCATTGATCGGCCAGTTGAGGTCGTACGGGCTGTAGTTGTGGGTGGTCATATCGTAGATGCGCTTGCTGGCGCCCACCACCAGTTCATGGGTGCGGCCGAACGCCTCGAAGGGGCCGCTGGCAAAGGCGTCGAGCCCGGCCTGGTTTTCATCGTAGGTGGCCTGGTACACCGTGCGGGCCAGGGTGTCGTTGGTCCAGCGCGATTGGTAGGAGCCGGAGAACAAGGCGTTCTGTTCGGCGTAGTTGGCGTTGACCTGCAGGCTCCAGTCGTTGGCCAGGCGCTGGCGCAGCTCGGCGAAAACGGTGTTGATTTCCTGGTCCTTGTTTTCCCAGTCGGTGCCTGGGTTGTAAGAGCGCGACAGGCCCAGGTGGCGTCCATCCAGGCCGACCATCGAAGCGCCCCAGAAGTAGTTGGTCTTGTCCTTCTGGTTCGAGTAACCGAGGGTCAGGGTGGTGTCTTCGCTCAGGTCGGCTTCGGTGACGGCATAGAAAAGGCCATGATCCTGCTCGGCCTTGTCGATAAAACTGTTGGCATCGCGGTAAGAGGTGACGACACGGCCACGCCAGGTGCCACTGTCATTGAGTGGGCTGGAGGCGTCGAACTCGCCACGGTAGTCGTCCCAGCTGCCGACGGCGCCGGTGAGCGTGACTTTCTGCTCATCCAGTGGCCGCTTGCGGATCAGGTTGATGGCGGCCGAAGGGTTGCCTGCGCCGGTCACCAGGCCGGTAGCGCCGCGCACCACTTCGACGCGGTCGAACATCGCCAGGTTCGGCTGGGCGCCTACCGACGCACCGTTGTAGCCGCTGGGAATACCGTCATACATGAGGTTGTCGATATCGAAACCGCGTGCGGTAAAGCCTTGTCGCCCAGGGCCGTTGGAGTAATTGAGGAACAGCCCCGGCGTGGCGTTGACCACGTCGTTGATGCTGGTCATGGCCTGGTCATCCATGCGCTGGCGCGTGATCACGGTGACGGCCTGCGGGGTTTCGCGCAGGGTCAGCGGCAGTTTGGTCGCGGTCTTCATCGAGCCGGTGGTGTACGACTCGCTGCCTTCGGTGGTTGCGCCAAGCTGTTGGCCCGAAACCTCGGTAGCGCCCAGCTCGATGGTGGCCGGTGCGTCGGCGGCAATGGCCGCATTGGAGGTTGCTAAAGCGATAGTGATTGCCATCAGACTGGGTGTAAAAACGTTGCCGCCGCGTTGTTGCACAAACATGAAAGTAGGGCTCCCCAAGTGCCTTCCGTGGCGAATAGTAAATCTGTTGATAATTATTCGCATCAGTTTGGCAGATTGAGTCTGTAGGGAAAAGCCCAACGTTTGTAGGAGCGCGATTGCTCGTGAAAGACGCGCAGGCGCCGCGTTAATTCAGTAAGCCCGCGTTATCGTTGAGGTTTTTCGCGAGCAAGCTCGCTCCTACAGGGTAGTGTTCAGGTGAACAGGATTTCGTAGGGTTCGCGCATGCGCTCCAGCAATATCTGCGCGAGCATCGGTGGTAAGCCGATCTGCGGGTCACCCACCAATTGGCTGGCGTAGGCGTGGGCGGCGTGCAGCTTGCGCGCGACGGTCCAGGTATCCAGGCGGACCTTGCGTGCACGCTGCCAGGGCATTACCGCGCTTTCCCGGGCCGGCCAATGCCAAGCCCAGATCGGCAGTTCATACAGTTGGGCACCTACCAGGCTGCACGCCCTGGCACTCGCGCGGCCGACGGCATCGTGGTCGTCATTGCCGTCGTTGCGCCAGGTCGTAAACACCACGTCGCCGGGTTGCAGGTAGCGCGCGATGAATTGGCTCATCGGCGATTCACGGGCGGCCAGGGCGTCGTCACAAAACCCGCCACGAATCCATTTCAGGCTGTGCAAGGGCATGCCCAGTCGACGCAGGGCCTCGGCGCTTTCCTGGGGGCGCACCACGCTCAAACGGCTGGCCGGCCATACTTGAGAGCCGGGATGGCTGGCGCTGCCGTCGGTGATGGAGATCAATTGCAGCGGATGCTCGTGGGTGCTGAGCAGTTGCAGCAAACCGCCGCACGCCAGCACTTCATCGCCAGGATGGGGTGCGATTACCACGACGCGAGCGCCGGGCGGTACCAGGGTGTTCAGGGAGATGATGGGGGTTTGCGCCAACTGCGGCGCAGTGTTCCAGATTTGCGCGGGGCCGCGACGGCCTTCGCTTAAGGAGGCAGGCTTCATGGGGTGTCACATCCTTGTCGGTTGATACCGGGTCGTGCTCCGTTGACGGAACGACGCTCTTGTCTTCACCGCAGGCTCCGCTGAGGTGAGTGCGTGGCATGCCAATACTGAAATGCTGTGCGAGGCGTTAGGAGCATAGACAGGCATGGGTATCTGCACAACTTTGATGCGATGTTTGCTGGGCTGACGTCATCGCAGGCAAGCCAGCTCCCACAGAGGGTCTATGTTGCCCACAGAATCTGCGCCTGGCATGGATCCCTGCGGGAGCTGGCTTGCCTGCGATTTTGTTTTTACCCAGCCCGCATCAAGCTCTTCAAGTAATCACCGAACCCACCCTCAGCCCGGCAATCCAGTCGCGCACTGGTCACCACTTGCGGTGCATGGCTCCAGGCAATGGATGCACCGCAACGCTCCAATTCACGTACCAGTTGTACATCCTCGTGGCATTCCAGCGGTTCAAACCCACCGGCCTCTACGTAGGCGCGGGCACTCACGCCCAGGTTGGCACCGTGGATATGCCGATGCCCGTCGCGGGCCTGGTAGGCCTGCTGATAGCGAATCTGCGCGGCCGGGTCGAAGCCTTCGCTCCAGGCGTCCACGGTGACTGTGCCGCACACCGCGTCGCAACCTTGGGCCAGTTGGGCCACCAACCAGTCAGGGGCGACACGGCTGTCGGCGTCGGTGCAGGAAATCCACCGCGCGCCTTGCTCCAGCAAGTACCCTGCACCCACGCCGCGGGCGTGCCCGACGTTGCGGGCCTGCACGTGCAGGCAATGCACCTCGTGGGCCTGGGCAATCGCCGCGCTGGCATCGCTGCAACTGTCGAGTACTACCAGAATCTGTACCGCTTCACCCAGCAAGCCCGGGTGGTTGGCGGCGATCCGCGCAGCTCTCAGGCAATCATCCAATAGGGCTTCTTCGTTATGTGCCGGGATCAGAATACCGATCATCGTAAACCCTCGTGGCGAGCGACCGAGGTGCCATCGAGGCTCCACAGGTTGAGCAGGAAATCCGGGTCATGGTACTGCACCAATGGTGCTACACCCAGACGCTGTTGGAGCACGGCGTGCACCTGTTCGGCGGTTTGCGGGCAACCGTCAATGGGCACTCGCCAATGACAGGCCAGAATTTGCCCGTCAGCGGTCAAGGCGGCGAGGGCGCAATCGATCAGACGATTAAAATCATCGACATCAAGGTAATAACAAAGCTCACTCAATACGATCAGTTCGAATTGCCCGCCGGGCCATTGTTCTGGCAGGCGACGCTGCTCCACGCGGGCATGAGGAAAATGCTCCAGCCGCGCCTGTGTCAGACGCACCGCAGCGGTGGCGGTGTCGCAACACAGCAGGCGGTCGCAACGCGGCGCGAGCTCGGCACTCAGTTCGCCGTTGGCACAACCCGGCTCGAATATCGACACATAGCGCAGCCGCGTCAGCACGGCCAAGGTCAGGGCGCGCTTGCGTTGTTCGTACCAGCGCTGACGAAAAGCCCAAGGGTCGTCATTGTCGGCAAACAACTGGTCGAAGTAGGGGGTTGCCACACTCATACGAATACCATCTCAAAAGGTTGCAGCAAGCGCTCCACCACATAGGGCGCCAGCACCGGTGGCAGGCCGATTTGCGGGTCGCCCTCCAATTGGCTGGCAAAGGCGTGGATCGCATGGCGTTTGCGCGCCACTTGCTCGGCGGTCAGCGGGATCTTGCGCGCCCGATGCCAGGGCACCTTGTGGTCTTCGGCAGTGGCCCAGTGCCAGGTCCATACCGGCAGTTCACACAACACTGCGCCGACGGCCTTGGCTGCCTTGGCGCTGGCGCGGCCCACGGCTTCATGATCGCAATGGCCATCCTCGCACCACGTGGCGAACACCACATCGTTAGGCTTGAGGTGGCGCTCGATAAATTCGCAGAGCTGGGTTTCGCGCTCGGCCACATGGCTGTCGGCAAACCCGCCGCGCAGCCATTTCAAACTGTGCAGCGGCAAGCCAAGGCGATGCAGGGCCTGGGCTGATTCCTGCGGGCGCACTACGCTCAGGCGCTCCACGGGCCAGCGCCGGGAGCCAGGGTGGCTGGCGCTGCCGTCGGTGACGGAGATCAACTGGATGGGGCGATCCAGCGCAGCCAACCCTTGCAGCAAGCCGCCGCTGCCCAGCACTTCATCATCCGGGTGCGGGGCGACGATCACCGCTCGATGCCCTGGGGGCACTAACTGCGCCACGCTGATGTGGGGCAACTCGGCCAGCCGTTCAGAGTTTTGCCAGTGGCTCAACGGCGTGCCCTGGCCAACAATCGGATTGGGCTTCATAGCGCCCATCTCCCTGTAGGCTCGCCAGCGACTTTTTCGCCCAGGGCGGCCAAGTCGCGTTCGGCGTGGCTTTGCCGCACATACACCGGCAAATCCGCCATTAACTGGGCAAAGTGCGGGTCCTTGCAATACGGCCCGGCGCCGACCGCACGGCCCACATGCTGGATCACTTGCTCTACCGTATCTTCGATACACGCGCGCGTCTGTTGCGCCAGTTGCCGCGCATCGGCGCGTGGCTGGCGGTCGATCTGCGCGGCGCTGGCGCGTAACACGCAGGCGGCGCTGTTCAGGGCGCTGTCGACCGCGCCGAGGTGGGCCAGCGCATGGGGCTCCGAACGCGTGGCACACTGGGCGCGCAGCACTTCACCCAGGCGTTGCGCCGCGCCGTACCAGCACGCGGCGATGCCGATGCCGCCGTGCCAGAAGCCCGGGCGAGACAGGTAGTCGCCCGGGCCACCCACGGCAATCCCCCTGGCGGCGCTGAACAGGATGTCGACACTACCGGTCGCCGCCATGCCCACCGCCTTCCAACCCTCATCCGTCACCGTGATGCCCGGTTGATCCATCGCCACGGCCACCAACTGCTGGCGGTCCTCTTCGTCCCAGGCCGTCAGCAAACCATGGCTGACCACCGCCGCACCGGAACACCAGGCCTTGCGCCCCTCGACGAGCAGCCGCTGGCCGTCGCGACGCACGCGCACCTTGGCAGTCGGCGGCTCGGCCGCCCACATGCCCCAGGTGCTGCCCAGCGGCGGCAAGGGGCTGTCGAGTTCTGCAATGATCGCCAGGGCATCGGTATGGCCTTCGAACAACTTGCACAGGCGCAAGTCATGCCCGGCCACCTGGGCCAGTTGGCTCAAGCGGGACAGGGTCTGGCCGCTGCCCGGCAACGGCAGTTGATCAAGGCCTTCCTCTTGAAGGGCCCTCAGGGCATTACCCAGGGCTTGCGTGTCGGCATAGCCTCGGTAGCCCTGAAGGAAACCGTGCAACGCCATTTCACACCTCGCCTTCGTGCTGCAGTTCAAACAGCAGCAGCGAGCGAGCGGTGACCGCGTACTCATGCTCGAAATCAAAGCGTTCCTGGCCACGCACAGCCGGGTCGTTGGTGTCGAGCAGGCATGTCCAGAACTCGCCCTCCGGCACCGGCGGCAGGCGGAAATTGACCTGATCGTGATGGGCGTTGACCACCAGCAGCAGCGTGGCGTCGGCCCCGGCACGACGAATCCCGGTTTCCTGGGCGCGGCCATCCATCAGCATGCCCAGGCAGCGGCCCTGGCTGTCTTCCCATTGCTCGGTGGTCATTTCGTTGCCATCCGGCGCGAGCCAGGTGACGTCCTTCACGCCGATGTCTTCGTTGTAGTCGCCCACCAGGAAACGCCCGCGCCGCAGGATCGGGTAGGCCAGGCGCAGCTTGATCAGGCGCTTGACGAACTTGAGCAGGGCCTTGCCGTCATCGTCCAGGTCCCAGTTGACCCAGCCGATCTCGCTGTCCTGGCAATAGGCATTGTTGTTGCCGTGTTGAGTGCGAGCGAACTCGTCCCCGGCGACGATCATTGGCGTGCCTTGGGCGAGCAGCAAAGTGGCGAAGAAGTTGCGCATCTGGCGCAGGCGCAGCGCGTTGATCTCCGGGTCGTCGGTAGGGCCTTCGACACCGTGGTTCCAGGACAGGTTGTTATTGCTGCCGTCCTGGTTGTTTTCGTCGTTGGCCTCATTGTGTTTGTCGTTGTACGACACCAGGTCGTGCAGGGTGAAGCCGTCGTGGGCGGTGATGAAGTTCACCGAGCTGTATGGCCTGCGCCCGCGGTGGTTGAACATCTCGCCCGAGGCAGTCATGCGCCCGGCGAAATCGGCGAGTTGGCCATCGTCGCCTTTCCAGAACGCACGCACGGTGTCGCGGAAGCGGTCGTTCCATTCCACCCAGCCTGGTGGGAAGTTGCCCACCTGGTAGCCACCGGGGCCGCAGTCCCAGGGTTCGGCGATGAGTTTCAACTGGCGCAGCACCGGGTCCTGGCGGCAAGCCACGAGGAAACTGTGGCGCTCATCGAACCCGTCGCGGTAGCGACCGAGGATGGTCGCCAGGTCGAAGCGGAAGCCGTCCACGTGCATCTCGGTGGCCCAGTAGCGCAGGGAGTCGGTGACCATTTGCAGCACGCACGGGTGGCTCAGATCCAGGGTATTGCCGGTGCCGGAATCGTTGATGTAGAAACGCTTGTCGTCGGGCATCAGCCGGTAGTAGGAGGCGTTGTCGATGCCGCGCATCGACAGGGTCGGGCCGCGCTCGTTGCCTTCGGCGGTGTGGTTGTAAACCACGTCCAGAATCACTTCCAGCTTCTGCTCATGCAGGTGCGCGACCATCTCCTTGAACTCGGCGATCTTGCCGCTGGCCAGGTAGCGCGGGTCAGGGGCGAAGAACGCAATGCTGTTATAGCCCCAATAGTTGGTCATGCCTTTTTCCAGCAGATGCTGGTCGTTGACGAAGGCGTGCACGGGCAACAGCTCGACCGAGGAAATGCCCAACTGACGGATATGCTTGAGCACGTCATCTTCCATCAAACCGGCGCAGGTCCCCCGCACCGACTCGCCGACCGAAGGATGACGCATGCTGATGCCGCGCAGGTGGGTTTCGTAGATGATCGTGCGGTCCCACGGCACTCGTACCGGTTGGTCGTTGCCCCAGGTGTGCGCCGGGTCGATGACCTTGCACTTGGGCACGAAGGGCGCACTGTCGCGTTCATCGAAACTGAGGTCGTCGTCCGGGTGGCCGATGGTGTAGCCAAACAGCGCTTCGGACCATTTGAGTTCGCCCACCAGTTGCTTGGCGTAGGGGTCGATCAACAGCTTGTTGTGGTTGAAGCGATGACCATTGGCCGGGTCATAGGGGCCGTATACGCGATAACCGTAAATCAGCCCGGGGTGAGCATCGGGCAGGTAGCCATGAAAGATTTCGTCGGTGTATTCGGGCAGTTCGATGCGTTCCAGCTCAACCTCGCCGGTATCGTCAAACAGGCACAGCTCCACCTTGGTGGCGTTGGCGGAAAACAGCGCAAAATTCACACCCAGGCCATCCCAGGTGGCGCCGAGGGGGAAGGGCAAACCTTCACGGATCCGCGACGGCTCATGAACCGGCGTCGCTGTGGTGTTGTCGGGTTTGCTCATCGAGTTGCTCCTGCAAGGGGTCTTTTTTCGGGCCGAACGCCGCCGTGCTGACGGTGCTTCAGCGCATGGCTTGGACGGAAAAGGGCCTGCAGCGCGTAATGCGTGCTGCAGGCCCGGGAAATCATGGGGCGGGCGGTTTGGGCTTCTTCGGGGCGGCGGGTTTCTTCGCCGCAGGTTTGGCGGCGGCAGGCGCAGCAGGTTTGGGCTTTGCCGCAGCCTTGGGCGCGGTTTTCGGCTTGGCGGCCGGTTTAGGCTTGCTCGGCGTCAGCGCCTCGGCTTCCGCCAGCTTGCGCGCCATCTCCCAGTGGCGATCATGGGCGCCATCAGGCTGGCCTTCAGACTCCCAGATCTGATGCGCCAGTTCGCGAATGCGTTTGTCTTCTTTACTCATCACAAACTCCTCACAGAAAATTTTCAGCTTTCTTGATTATCAGGATTGATAAAGACATTGACCGGGAGATCCCCCAGGGCAGCGCTGATCAACAGCTCCTTGTTGGGTGTGACTACGCCCGTTTGAAAAAGTCCCTTCCAGTTTTGTGCAGGGGCGGCGAACGGTAATTTCACCCGCGTATCGCCCCAAACCTGGGCATTGATCTGGGGAAACATCCCGTTTTCAAGCAGCGGATAAGACCAGCGCGGCACCACCACCAGCAACTGCCTGCCCTGATGTTCACGGTAGAACGCAACCACCCGTTCCGCGTGCTGGCCCAGCACTTCCAGCGGTGTATAGCTGCCATGGCGCAGCAGCTCGGGGCAGGCTTTACGCAGGCCCAGTACCTGGGCGATCACTGCCTGTTTGATACGCCCGTCGCGCCAGTTGAACAACAGTTCGCCGATGTCCGGTGGTGCCTGCAATGCACGTTGCCGCGCAGCGAAGTCCACCGGGCGACGGTTGTCCGGGTCGACCAGGCTGAAGTCCCAGAACTCATCGCCCTGGTAAATATCCGGCACACCCGGCACGGTCAGATGAAGCAAGGTTTGCGCCAGCCCATTCAGGGCGCCGGCGGGGGCGATGGCCTGCGCAGCGCTGTCCAACGCACTGCGCAGCGGCGCACCGGCCTCACTGAGCAGCAGGCGCTTGAGGAACGCTTCCACCGCCTGTTCGTAAGCCTCGTTGGGCGCGCTCCAACTGCTCTGCAACTTGGCCTCGCGCAGGGCTTTTTGCTGCCACTGCCACAGGCGTTGCTGGTACGCCTCCAGATCGGGGTTGGGCTCCAGCGGCCAACTGCCCAGCAGCACCTGATAGAGAACCAGCTCATCACCCGCCGAGGGGCTCTCGGCGCTCTCGCGCAAAGGCTCGGCCAGGCGGCGCCAGTGCTCGACCTGTTCGGCATACCAGGAGGCGCACTCGCTGAGTACCGCCAGGCGCGCACGGGTGTCTTCGCCGCGTTTGTGGTCGTGGGTGGCAGTGGCCAGCAGGTTGCCGGGGAAGGTCTTCAGGCGTTGTTGATTGGCCGCATGGAAATCTGCCAACGGCGCACTGAATTGCTCGGTACTGAAACCCACATCGTTGCGCGACAACAACACCGCCGAACGATAGAAGGCGGTGTCTTCCACAGCCTTGGCGGCGGCGGGCGAGGTCAGTTGCTGGAAGCGCACGCAGGCATGCTTGAGCATCTTGCGCGCCCGGCCTACCGGGCGATTGCGCCAGGGCTGACCACCCAACCATTGTTCCAGATGGTCGAGCACCGGCCAGTCGCCTTCGTTGAGGGTACTGCGTGCACCCTCCATGGCCTGCTGGAACACCTTGTCGTCGGCCGCACTGCGGCCCTTGGCGCTGATATAGGTGCGGTACACCGGGAAATGCACAATCAGTTCCTGCAGGGCCCGGCGGATGGCGCCCAGGGTCAGGTCGCGGGTCATCACGTCATCGCGGGCCACTTGCAGCAGGGCCTGGGCCACGCTTTCGAAGTCGCCGCCCAACGAACCATTGAGGATCTGCTGGCGCGCCAGCCGCGCTTCTTCGCTGAAGGCTGAAGGCCGTTCGCTGTGACGCGTCCACATCTCGGCCAGCGGTGCAAAACCTTCGGGATGGTGTTGCAGCAAGGCCAACTGGTTCATGAACTCGTAGCCGGTAGTGCCGTCCACCTGCCAGTCTTCACGCAAAGTTTCGCCTTCGCCAAGGATCTTTTCGACGAAGATCGGCAAGTGGCGCTCGGGTGACAGCGCGTCCACACGCCGACGCAATTTGCGGCAATAGCCACGCGGGTCAGCCAGGCCGTCGATATGGTCGATGCGCAGCCCGTCGACCAGCCCAGCGCTGATCAGCTCGAAAATCTTGCCATGGGTGGCTTCGAACACCGCCGCGCGTTCGACCCGCAGGCCGCCCAATTCATTGACGTCGAAGAAGCGCCGCCAGTTGATGTCGTCCGCGGCGGTGCGCCAACTGGCCAGGCGATAAGTCTGTTGTTCCAGCAGGTGATGCAGGCGCTCGAAGCCCTCGGGCTGGCGACTGTCGAATGCGGCCAGGCGTTGTTCAATAGCGGGTAGCAGCTCGCTGGCGCGTTCGGCCAAGGCTTGTTTGAGCGTGGTGGCTTCGGCGTAGGCGTCGTGCTGATAGGCGAGGGCGGCGAAACGTTCGGCCAGCGGTTTGAGTAACTCATCGTTGCCCAGGATCAGGCCGTAGTCCCTGGGGCAAATCGGAAAACGGTGTTCGTAATGCTCGACGTAGAAACTCCCCTGGGCGGCATCGAACTTGAGCGGGAGCGTGCCGTTTTGCAAGGCTTCGCCGTAATCGCTGCCGAGGAAGGGCATCAGCAACTGGCCCTTGAGCAGCGGGTCGGGGGAGTGCCACTGGATGTCGAAAAACTCGCTGTAGGGGCTCAGGCGGCCCCACTCCAGCAGGTCGAGCCACCAAGGGTTATCCGCGCCGCCCACGGCCATATGGTTGGAGACGATATCGAGGATCAAGCCCATGTCGTGCTCACGCAGCGCGCTGACCAGGCGACGCAACGCCGCTTCGCCACCCAGCTCTGGGTTGACGCGGGTCGGGTCTACCACATCGTAGCCGTGCATGGAGCCTGCGCGGGCGCTTAACAGTGGTGAAGCATACAGGTGGCTGATACCCAGTTGGGCAAAGTACGGCACCAGTGGCACCGCGTCATCGAGGGTAAAACCTTTATGAAATTGCAGGCGCTGGGTGGCGCGCAGGGGCAGTGCGTTCATCGGTCACGCTCATAGGCTTGGTTGCGCGCCACGGCCAGCAGTTCGAGGCGACGCGCGGCGCTGTCATTGTCGAGCAGGCTGGCGGCTTCGCCGGGCAAGCGGCGGCGCCAATTGGGGTGGGTGTCGAGGGTGCCCGGCAGGTTGGCTTGCTCCTCGATGCCCAAAGCATCTTCCAGGGGCAACAACACCAGGGGCGCGCGGGTATGGCCCAGGTAGCGCACGCTGGCGTCGATCATATGGTCGGTGTCGTTGCGGATCTCATCGATGAAGTTCTGCGGGTCCTGGCTCAAGGCTTGGCGCAGTGCCTGGCGTTCGCGCAGGCGGTGTTCGCTCCATTGGTCCACGGTGGGCGCATCGATCAGGCCCAGCTGGATATTCCATTCGATATCGCGGCTGTGCCACCAGCCATTGAGGGTCGGCAAGTCGTGGGTACTGGTGGTGGCCAAGGCGTTGTCGGGCCAATCGAGGATGGGCTTGAACTGGCCGTCATGGTTCTGTTCGAACAGCAGCACACGCATACCCAGGATCGAGCGGGCGCTGAGCTTTTCGCGCAGGCCCTCAGGCACGGTGCCCAGGTCTTCACCGAGGACGATGGCCTGGTGGCGGTGCGATTCCAAGGCGAGCAAACGCAGCAGGTCGTCCACCGGGTAATACAAATAGGCGCCTTCGCGGGGTGATGCACCCAGGGGGATCACCCACAGGCGTTGCAGGCCCATCACATGGTCGATGCGCAAGCCGCCGGCATGGGCGAAGTTGGCCCGCAGCATTTCGATAAAGGCGCGAAAGCCATTGCGCTTGAGGCCCTCTGGGGAAAAGGCAGAGATCCCCCAACCTTGGCCTGCGCGGTTGAGAATGTCCGGTGGCGCGCCCACGGTCAGGTCGGCCAGCAGTTCGTCTTGACGGCTCCAGGCCTGGCTACCGCCGCCATCGGCACCCACCGCTAGGTCGGCGATCAGGCCGATGCCCATGCCGCTGCCACGGGCGGCTTGTTGCGCGCGCTCAAGGCTACGGGCGATCAGCCATTGGGTGAAGGCGAAATAGCCGATTTCGTCGCGGTTTTCCTCGGCGAACTGCGCCAGGGCCGGACTTTGCGGCGTGCGCCAGGCTTCGGGCCATTGGCGCCAGTCCAGGTCCTCACCGGCGGCAGCACGCTGGGCCTGTATGGCTTCGAAGCGGCAGTGGTTTTCCAGGGCTTCGCCGCCGGTCTGGCGGAAGCTTTGGAAGTCGGCATGCTGGGGATGCGCGCCGTGGCGGAAGTCTTCATACAGTGTGCGCAGCAGGCGTTGCTTGGCCTTGGCGGCGGCCGGCCAGTCGATCAGCGGGAGCTGTTCCAGGGCATGCAACTCGTCAGCCAACCCGGCAGCTTCGATGGCGTTGCGCACCTCACGTTCACCGAGGATGCACGCCGGCGAAGCATACAGGCTGGTGAGAAACAGGCGGCTGGAGGGTGAATAAGGGCTGAAACGCTCGGTGTCGGCGCTGAACATCGCGTGCATCGGGCTGATCGCCACAGCGTCGGCGCCGCGCTCGGCGGCGGAACGCACCAGGTGCTCCAGAGCCAGGGTGTCGCCAAAACCGCCATCGCCGAGGCGGCGCAAGGCATAGAGTTGGGCGCTGAGGCCCCAGGCGCGAGCGGGTTGGCTGTCGACCGCGTCGGCCACGCTGTAGCAGTGGCTGGGAGCGACGGCCAGGGTGAAGGTTTGCCCGTCGATATGCACCTGGTGGTAGCCCAGGGCGATCACGCCGGGCAGCACAGCCTCGCCATCCAGGCGCAGCTCCAGGGTTTCGCCGATTTCCAGGCTGACGCGACACGGGGTATCGGGGGCGAAATAACGCGCCAGGTCCAGGCCCGCACCACTGTCGGTGGTCATCAACGGCGGCAGGTGGGTGTCTTGCTGCGCCTGCTCAAGTTGCTGCAGGCTGGCGTCGATCTCGGCATCGCTGTCGGCCGGGTGCCCAAGGCCTTTGAGCACAGCGCGCAGGGCGTCAGGCTTTACATGCTGCGGGCGACCGTTGGCATCGATCCAATCGACGGCCAGGCCTGCGCGGCTGGCGAGAATTTCCAGGTTCGCTTCGCTCAAAGAATGTCTCCAACAGGGGATAAGCAAACGCGTGCGCTCAAGGGCGGTAAGTGCGCACCTTGCTGGGCAGGCGTTTGGAAAATAATCGGGTGGGGTGCCGGATGATCCAGGGGCTGTTCACTCAGGTTCAGGTCGATCTGCAGCACACGGCCGTTGCCCAGACGCCAGCGCGCGGTGACGGCATGGTCAGCCAGCACCTGCGCGCCCAGGGCCACCGTGCCGGGCAAGTGCGGCACCACGTGTGTGTGACGCAGGCTCAGCAGGTGACGGTAGAGCTGGGTGTGGTCGTTCTCGACGAAGGAGGGCACCGACTGTAAAAAGGTTTGCAGCGCGTTGGGGTCGGGGATGCGCTGGCGTTGCTCGGGGTCGTGAAACGCCGCGAAGTCGGCAAATTCATTGCGCCGCCCCTCACGCACCGCCTCGGCCAGTTCGCCATGATGGTCGGTAAAAAACAGGAAGGGCTCGGCGGCATTTACTTCGTCGCCCATGAACAGCATCGGGATCATGGGGCACAGCAGCAGCAGGGCGGTCGCGGCTTTCAGGGCCTGGGGCGAACACAACTGGTGCAGGCGTTCGCCCAGAGCGCGGTTGCCAACCTGGTCGTGGTTCTGCAGGAATGCGACGAAGGCGCTGGGGGGCAGTTCCGCACTGGGTTCGCCCCGTGCATGACCATGGCGTGTCGTTTCGCCCTGGTAGATGAACCCCTCGGCCAGGCAGCGCGCCAGCTTGGCGGTGGGCTGCTCGGCAAAATCGCTGTAGTAAGCGTCGGTTTCACCGGTGAGCAGTACGTGCAGCACATTATGAAAGTCGTCATTCCATTGGGCGTCGAAATCGTGCTGCAACAGGCTGGCCTGGTTCAGTTCGTTTTCCAGCATCAGCCACACGTGGCGTCCGCCGTCCACCTGCTGGCGTACCCGTTGTGCCAGTTCCTGTAGAAACCCGGGGTTGTCAATGGCGTGCACGGCATCCAGGCGCAGGCCGTCGAAGCGGTATTCGAGCAGCCACATCAGGGCGTTATCGAGGAAGAAATCCCGCACTTCACGGCGCTCGAAATCAATACCAGCGCCCCAGGGGGTGTGCACGTCCTCCTGGAAGAACCCCTGGGCGTACTGGCCCAGGTAATTGCCGTCGGGGCCGAAGTGGTTGTAGACCACATCGAGGATCACGGCCAAACCGTGGCCGTGGGCACTGTCGATCAGTTGCTTGAGTTGCTCGGGAGTGCCGTAGGTGGCGTGGGGCGCATAGGGCAGCACGCCGTCATAGCCCCAATTGCGTTCGCCGGGAAATTGCGCCAAAGGCATCAATTCAATTGCGGTGACGCCTAGTTCGGCCAGGCGGGGCAGGTGTTTCTCGACGGCAGCGTAGCCGCCCATGGCGCCGACGTGGAGTTCGTAGATCACCGCCGTGTGCCACGGGCGACCCTGCCACTGGCTGTGGCGCCATTCATAGGCGAGGGGGTCGACTACTCGGCTCCACCCATGCACATCCAGCGCCTGGGCCCTGGAAGCGGGGTCGGGCACCGTGTTTTCGCCATCGATATTAAAGCGGTAAAGCGTGCCGGCAGGGCACGCGACTTCGACTTCGAACCAACCACCGGCCTGGGGAAGCATGACGATGGTTTTACCCTGTTCCAATTCAACGCTGACATAAAATGCGTCTGGCGCCCATAACGCAAAGCGCGTGCGGTGCGCGTCCAGCATGATTGCGCCGTGGGGCCAGGTTTCCAGAGTCCGTAACGGCATCTATTAAGACCTCCCTTAGTTGTTCCAGTCGTTACTTGTTCGATTTTCCCAATGCCTTGGCCACCAGTCGTTCATAGAGTTCGGCGTAGGGTTCCACGGCCTGGCACCAGTTGAACGGCTGGGTCATGGCACGGCTGCGCATGGCGTTGAGCAGACCGGGGAAGGCGAACACCTTGAAGGCGCGGCGCAGCGCCTCTTCGTAGCTTTGCACGGTGGATTCATTGAACAGGAAGCCGGTGACGCCATCCTCAATGGTGTCCGCCAGCCCGCCGGTGTTACGCGCCACCGGCAACGAGCCGAAGCGCTGCGCATACATCTGGCTCAGGCCGCAGGGTTCATAGCGTGACGGCATCAGCAGGAAATCGCTGCCGGCGAACATGCGGCGCGCATCGGTCTCGTTGAAGCCGATACGTACCCCCACCTGGCCCGGGAAGCGCAGTGCCAATTCGCGCATGGCCTGTTCCTCTTCCGGCTCGCCACGGCCGATGATCGCAATCTGGCCGCCGTTTTCGACGATGAAACTGGCGACGGCTTCGGTCAGGTCCAGGCCTTTCTGGTAGACCAGGCGCGAGACCACAGCGAACAGCGGGCCACTGGATGGCTGCAGCTCAAACAACTCGCGCACATGGGCGGCGTTGATAGCCTTGCCCTCCCAGTCGCCGATATTGAAGTTGTGGATCAGATGCGTGTCGGTGGACGTCTCCCAGCTTTCGTCGATACCGTTGGGAATGCCGCTGAGCAGACCTTGCTGGGTCTTGCTGGCGAGGAATCCATCCAGGCCGCAACCGAATTCCGGGGTGGTGATCTCCTGGGCGTAGGTGGCGCTCACGGTGGTGATATGGCTGGAATACGCCATGCCCGCCTTGAGAAACGACATCTTGCCGTAGAACTCCATGCCTTCTTGTTGCAGGGCATGGGGCGGAATGCCTAGCTCTGGCGTCGAGGCCAGGCTGACCACGCCCTGGTAGGCCAGGTTATGAATGGTGAACAGGGTTGGCGTGCGCGACCCACGCCAGTGCATGTACGCCGGAGCCAGGCCCGCAGGCCAGTCATGGGCATGCACCAGGTCCGGGCACCAGTGGATTTGCGCGAGGTTGGCGGCCATGTCGGCGGCGGCCAGGCCCAGACGGGCGAAGCGGATATGGTTGTCTGGCCAGTCGCGACCATTGTTGGCGCCGTAGGGCGTGCCTTCACGCTCATACAGTTCGGGGCAGATCAGCACGTAGATGACCAGGCCGTCCTTGAGGTCCATGCGCCCGATCTTGCACGGTGGCAACGCAGCGTGGCCGCCTAGTTCACCGACGATATGAATCGGGTTGTCGCTTTCCATCACTTGCGGGTAACCCGGAATCAGTACTCGCACATCATGCAGGTGGGCCATGGCGCGGGGCAGGGCAGCGGAGACGTCGCCCAGGCCACCGGTTTTCACCAGGTCCGCGAACTCGGAGGTGACAAACAAGACTTTCTTTCGATTCGGATTCTGACTCACGACCGGCCGCACAGTGTTGGGCAGGTCGGCCAAAGACTTTGGCCCTCCTGCCGGCTGACTAAAACGCTCTCCCTGAGTATCTACTGCGGCACTGATCATAATGCACTCCCATCTGTTGGTTGGCTAATGGCCCGCTGCCATCGGCTCCGAGTGACCGCATCCTGCGGCCAGGCACACAAGCGCTATACAAGCTGGCAAGGCGTATGCCAGTTGCAACGTCGGCTTAAAAAGATTGGATGAGCGGGCATTCGGCCTGAAGCGCGCGTGCTCGCCCTTACCTAAAACTTGACCAGCGGCAGGTTTCGAAAGTTTAGATTTTTTGCGGGGTTTTTGTTTTGGAACGGACCCATCGGTCATGAGTCTAGGACAGATCCCAGCGCCTGCTGGGTTTTCAAGCCGATTTTGTAGGACAAAAAACTTTTATCGATATACCGCCCTGCCTCTGTAGGAGCGAGCTTGCTCGCGAAAAACCAAAGGCCGCCGAGTAAAACCAGAATGACCGCGTTATCGTTGGCGTTTTTCGCGAGCAAGCTCGCTCCTACCAAAAGACAGGGTGAAATAACGCACTAAAGTGGTGCGTCAGGTGAGCCCGCGAATGGGCACACCCTTGGCCCAGGCTTGGATATCTTCGATCATCTGCTGATAGAACTGCCGGTAATTCTGCTCGCTCACATACCCCACGTGTGGCGTCGCCAGTACATTGGGCAAGTGGCGAAACGGATGGTCAGCCGGCAGCGGTTCCTGGGCATATACATCCAGCGCCGCCCCGGCCAGACGACCGCTGCGTAACGCTTGCACCAGCGCCTGCTCATCCACAATCGGCCCGCGTGCGGTGTTCACCAGCCGCGCGGTGGGTTTCATCCAGCCCAAGGCTTGCGCATCCACCAGGCCACGGCTGCGCTCGCTGAGCACCAGGTGGATGGTCAGAATATCCGCCTGCTCAAACAGCTCGCGCTTGCTGACCCAGGTCACGCCCGATTCAGCCGCACGCTCCGGTGTGAGGTTTTCACTCCAGGCAATCACCCGCATACCAAAGACCTGGGCGAACTTTGCGACTTTCTGGCCAATGCTGCCCAGCCCCAGAATGCCCAAGGTCTTGCCATGCAGATCGCCGCCCAGACCGACCTGCCATCCGCCCGCACGCAGTGAGTTGGCTTCGGCGAGCAGGTTACGTGTAGAGGCCATGATCAAGGCCCAGGTCAGTTCCGGTGCGGCGTGTTTATAGCTGTCGGTGCCGCACACCTGGATGCCCAGAGCCTTGGCTGCGGGAAGGTCGATGGCGGCATTGCGCATGCCGCCGGTCACCAGCAATTTGAGCTTGGGCAGCCGTTGCAGCAGGGCTTTGTCAAAGGTTGAGCGTTCGCGCATCAGGCAAATCACCTCGAACCCTTTCAAGCGCTCGATCATGGTGGCGGTATCGGCGGGGTAGTCGTTGAGAAAATGCACCTTGCCTACGCTGCCCAGCGTCGACCAATCCACCACGTCGCTGGCCACGTTTTGCCAGTCATCCAATACTGCGATCTGTATCGACATACACGCGGGCCTCGAAAAGGTTGAATTAAAGGGCGTTCAACCCCTGCAACAGGCCTTTATGAAACTGTTCCGGCTCTTCCATCTGGGGCGCATGGCCCAGGCCGGGGAACTCCACCAACGTGGCGCGGGGAATCAGCTTGGCCACCTGCTTGCCCAGTACCTCGTAATGACCAATTTTGGCCTTGACCGCCGCCGGCGCCACATCTTTGCCGATAGCGGTGGTGTCGCTGGTGCCGATCAGCAGCAGGGTGGGCACCTGCAAGTCCTTGAACTCGTAGTACACCGGTTGGGTGAAGATCATGTCGTAAATCAACGCCGAGTTCCAGGCAACCTGAAGATGCCCGGGGCCTTTGTTCAAGCCGGCGAGCATGTCTACCCAGCGCTCGTACTCGGGTTTCCAGCGCCCCACGTAATAGGTGTTTCGCTCATAGTTGCGTACACCGTCGGCGCTCAGTTTCAGCTCGCGCTGGTACCACTGGTCGACGCTCTGGTAAGGCACGCCGAGGGCTTTCCAATCTTCCAGCCCAATGGGGTTCACCAGCCCCAACTGTTCGGTTTGCTGGGGGTACATCAGCGCATAGCGTGTGGCGAGCATGCCGCCGGTGGAATGGCCGATCACCGTGGCCTTTTGAATGCCGAGCTTTTCCAGCAGTTGATGGGTGTTGGTCGCCAGTTGCTGGAAGCTGTACTGGTAGTGGTCGGGCTTGCTGGAGGTGCAAAAGCCGATCTGGTCTGGGGCGATGACGCGGTAACCGGCGTCACTCAGCGCCTTGATCGAACCTTCCCAGGTGGCGCCGCAGAAGTTCTTGCCGTGCATCAGCACCACGCTGCGACCGTTTGGAGTACCGGTGGCGGGGACGTCCATGTAGCCCATTTGCAGGGATTTGCCCTGGGATTGGAAGGCAAAATGATTCAAAGGGTAGGGGTATGCAAAGCCCTGCAACTCAGGACCGTAGGTGTCAGCTAACACGGGCGCCGCGCTGACCGAAAACAAACCGGCTACGCACAATGTACGGATAAAAGGCATGGGTTTTGGCTCCGAGACAGATGCCCGGATGCTCTTTGCTCGCGATTAACGGGGGATTAACGCCCACTGCAACGTCAGTGCTGCGAGTACGCCATACCGCAGGCTTTTCGCCAGGGTTACCAGCAGTAGAAAACGCCACAACGGCTCACGCATCACCCCAGCCACCAACGTCAGCGGGTCACCGATAATCGGCACCCAACTGAGTAGCAACGTCCAATGCCCCCAGCGCGCGTAATGGCTGCGAGCCTTGTCCAGCTGCCTGGTGCTGACCGGGAACCAGCGCCGTTCCTTGAAGCGTTCCACCGAGCGCCCCAGCAGCCAATTGACCAGCGAGCCCAGCACGTTACCCAAAGTCGCGATGCCCAGCAGCAGCCATAGGTTGTAATGCCCGCTGAGCAGCAGGCCCACCAACACGGCTTCCGATTGCAGGGGCAATAACGTCGCGGCGCCAAATGCCGCGACGAACAGCCCCAGGTAACCCATCAACACCGGTCAGTGAGCCGGGTAGTCCGCTACCACTACATCTTTACCGTCTCGGGTCAGGCCAATGATTTGATAGGCCTCGCTGCGTCCGTCCACTTCCATCCCTGGTGAGCCTAAGGGCATACCCGGTGCGGCAAGGCCCAGCAGGTCGTTGCGCTTGCGCAAGGCCAGGACCTGCTCGGCGGGTACGTGGCCTTCGACGAATTTGCCGTCGATGACCGCGGTGTGGCAGGAGCCAAGCCGTGGCGCGACGCCCAGGCGCTGCTTCACCGCGCTCATGTTGGCTTCAACGTGGTCGTTG
Source organism: Pseudomonas sp. KT_2_4 (assembly GCF_041410225.1). Taxonomy (NCBI): domain Bacteria; kingdom Pseudomonadati; phylum Pseudomonadota; class Gammaproteobacteria; order Pseudomonadales; family Pseudomonadaceae; genus Pseudomonas; species Pseudomonas sp. KT_2_4. The sequence goes on along the minus strand of NZ_CP166962.1, from coordinate 970,190 downwards.
ACCTTGAAACCGTTGCTCTCCAAGTGGCTGATCCACTTTTTGCAGCAGCCGCAGTTGGCGTCGCGGTGGACGTCGATGGGGATCAACTCGGCGGCCTGGGCCAAGGTAGTGGTGAACAAGGCACTGAGCAGGGCCAGTCGCAATGGGGTTTTCATCGTGGGTCTCACTGAAGGCGCGGCGATAAGCCGGGCATTCTCCCTGCTTTTGCGGGTATGTTTGCAATGTGACGCCGTTGTAATGTTTCTAAATTATACGAAGCGCTGGTTTTCCAGTCGCTGCTTGAGCCGGTCCAACGCAATCGCCGACAACGCGACCATGCGCTCGTGCAAAGACGCCAGTTGCAGTTCGGTTTCATAAGTCAGCACCCGCTTGAACAGCGTGCCGCCCTGATGAGCGCGCAAGTAGTAATGAATGGAACCATCAACCGCCAGGGAGGTGAACACGGTTTTGAACTCGCTGGGGCGGCGGGCGATTTGTACGCGGTAACTCATGGGGACGCGTATGCCCAGCAGGTCGATGATTTCGGTAAAGCGCGTGCCGATCGGCAATGAGCCGGTGTTGCCGGTGTCGGCGCTAAGGGAAGTGGGGTGCCACTCGTGCCAGCGGTCGGGCTGGGTCACATAGTCATAAACCGCCTCGATCGGCGTGTGGATGAAGCGTTCCTGACTGATCTGCTCCAAGCGGACCGAATGCTCAGTCGCGTGCATGACACACCTCCTGTGTGGCGGTTTTTACACTAGGAGCTGTGAGGATAGTCTGACGCCCGCGCTTTGCACGGGCGTCGGCAGGCCGTTCGTCAATCCCGCTGAGAACGGCCCGGACAAGGGCTCCCAGCAGGCACTAGATATCCAGCATGGCCAGCACGTCCTTGGGGTAACGCAGGCCTGCGGTTGCATCGGCAGGGAAGATCGCATCCAGCGCAGCCAGTTCGTCCGCGCTGAGAGAAATCGACAGCGCCTCCACATTCTCTTGCAGATAGGTGCGCCGCTTGGTGCCGGGAATCGGGATGATGTAATCGCCTTGAGCCAAGACCCAGGCCAGCGCCAGTTGCCCGGCCGTCACACCTTTGTCTGCCGCCAGCGTCTTGACCTGTTCTACCAGCCGCAGGTTTTTCGCAAAGTTCTCACCCTGAAAGCGCGGGCTGAAGCGTCGGTAATCATCGGCGCCGAAATCATCCGGGCTCTTCAAGGCGCCGGTGAGAAAGCCTCGGCCCAGTGGGCTGTACGGCACAAACGCGATGCCCAGGCGCTGGCAGGCCGCGAGGCAGCCATTGTCTTGCTGGTCGCGGCTCCATAGCGAATATTCACTTTGCAGGGCGCTGATGGGATGGACCTTATGCGCCCGTTCCAGAGTAGCGGCGGACGCCTCGCTCAGGCCCAGATAGCGCACCTTGCCCTGTTTTACCAGGTCGGCCATGGCACCCACGGTTTCTTCGATGGCCACGTCGGGGTCGATACGGTGCTGGTAGTACAGGTCCAGCGTATCCACCCCCAGGCGTTGCAAGGTGCCGTCGATGGCGTTGCGGATATACTCGGGCCGGCCATTCACCCCGCGCACTATGGGGTTGGCAGGGTCGCGCACAATCCCGAATTTACTGGCCAGGAACACCTGGTCGCGCTTGCCGGCAATAGCCTTGCCGATCAGTTGCTCATTGGTGTGCGGGCCGTACATGTCCGCGGTATCTAGAAAATTGACGCCCAGCTCTAGGGCGCGGTGCAAGGTTGCGGTGGCTTCGGTGGTATCGCTGCCGGGCGTGTAGAAGTCGGTCATGCCCATGCAGCCAAGGCCAATGGCAGATACATGCGGGCCGTTTTTACCGAGTTGTCGAGTGTGCATAGGGAAGCTCCTGGTGATGAGGAGCCCATTGTTACCCTTGAAAAAATGCAGATAAACCCGCTAAAAATGCTATCACTGTTCGTAATATCTAAACAATCTCCCACAGGAGCATTCTCTTGGATCGTTTTAACGCCATGCGCGTGTTCACTCGGATTGTCGAGTTGGGCGGGTTTGCCAAGGCCGCCGACAGCCTGCAATTGCCACGCGCCTCCGTGACAATTCTGATCAAGCAACTGGAGGCCCATCTCGGCGTGCAACTGCTGCAGCGCACCACGCGCCACGTCAGCCCGACCCTGGATGGCGCGGCGTACTATCAACGTTGCGTGCAGTTGCTGACCGATCTTGAGGAAACCGAGGCGGTGTTCTCCACGCGGCGCCAGAACCCTCGGGGCATCTTGAGCATCGATATGCCCTCAGGCATTGGGAGCTTGATTGTCATTCCGGCTTTGCCAACGTTTACCGCGTTGTACCCACAGATCGAGTTGGAGATCGGCCTCAATGATCGGCCAGTGGATTTGATTCGCGAAGGCGTCGATTGTGTGTTGCGGGGCGGTCCGGCCTTGGACGAATCGCTGGTGGCGCGGCCCTTGGCGATGATGGAACAACTGACGCTGGCCAGCCCCGCGTACCTTGAACGCATGGGCACGCCCACCTGCCTGGAGCAGTTGGCGGGTCACCAAATGGTCGAGTATGTTTCCCGTGCCAGCGGTAAAAGGTTTGGCCTGGAATTTCTGCTGGGCGGCGAGTTGCATCCGATCAACCTGCCGAAAGTGGTTGCCGTGAACAGCTCCGCGGGTTACTTCGCTGCGTGCGAAGCCGGCTACGGGCTGATCCAGGCACCTCGTTATCACGCCCTGCGCCAACTGGCCGAGGGCACCCTGGTGCAGGTGCTCCCTGATGTGGCCGTGCCGAAGATGGCGCTGACTGCGTTGTACCCGCCCCATCGGCAATTGTCGCAGCGGGTGCGGGTGTTCGTCGATTGGCTGGTGCAGTTGTGCGCCCGGCCCGGCACCGGTTTACAAGGCTAGGCTTGCGCCCTGCGATAGGCGCCAGGCTGTTGCCCGGTAACTTTATGAAAGGCTCGGGTAAACGCCGCCACCGATTGATACCCGGCTGCCAGCGAAACCTCGGCCACGGTCTGGTCCGCCTTGAGCAACCCACAGGCGTGGCGCATGCGGATCATCAGCAGTACTTGCCCGGGTGACTGCCCGCACAATTCGCTGAAGCGCTTGAAAAACGCCGAGCGCGACAACCCGGTACAGGCCGCCATGCTTTCCAGGCTCCAGGGCTCGGCCGGGCGGGCGATCAATTGTTCCAGCAAATGCGCAAACGCCGGTGCCCGGCCCAGCGCCGCCAAGCCGCCAAGCTCGGTGTTGTCGAGTACTTGCTGGCGCAATACATACAGGAACAGCAGGTGGCACAGGCGCTCCAGCAGCGCGGAAGAGGGCGCTGGCGTGCGTGCGCATTCGTGCAGGATCAACTCGAACAGGCTGCGTGCGGCCGTCAGCGACGGGTCGCCGGCGCGCAGGATGATCCAGCTGGGCAGGGTGTCGACGATCAGTGTCGACAAGCCGGATTGAAAGTGAAAGAAACCGCATACTAATCCCACACCGTCGGTGGCCGTGTTGTCGAGGGGCAGCATCGCACGGCGTGGGCACTCCTGGGCGCCGGCTGCCGTGGCTTGGCCGGACAGGCGAAAAGCAAAGTCACGCAGCAGAAACACCGCGTCACCATTATTCAGGTGGTGGGGCATTGGATCGCCGTCGATATGCAGCCAGCATTCGCCTTGCACAATCAAATGGAAGCTCGCCTGTGCCAGGCCGTGGGTGCTCGCGTGCCAGTCACCGCAATAACGGCCGACGTGAAACAAACTGGTGTTGAGTTCGAGGCTATCTAATAACCAATCGACAAGTACATCGGACGAATTCATCTAATGGAAAGACTCAAGAGCAAGTAATCACTACTTTAGCCTATTGAGCGCTTTTTTTAGAACCAACAGACTGGGGCATTGAAACCCAACAGGAGTCCACTTCATGTCCCGTGTACCGTTGCTCACGCCTGAAACCGCACCGGAAGCCGCCAAACCCTTCCTGGAAAACGCGCTCAAAGCCTCGGGTTTTATTCCTAACCTGCTGGGCGTACTGGCCAACGCACCGGCCGCGCTGGAAACCTACATCACCGTCTCCGGCTTGAATGCCAAGGCAGAACTGAGCCTGGCCGACCGTGAAGTGGTGCAATTGATTGCCGCCACCAGCCACGGTTGTGATTTCTGTGTCGCTGGCCACACCGCGGTTGCCCGCAACAAAGCGAAGCTGCCCGAGGAGGTGATCGAGGCCTTGCGCCGCCGGGGTGAGTTGCCTGACGCACGCTATGAGACACTCGCCGCCTTTACGCGTGAGGTGATCGCCACCCGTGGGGATGTGAGTGACGCGGGCTTTGAGGCGTTCCGCGCCGCCGGCTACACCGACGGCCACGCGCTGGAAGTCATCCTGGGGGTCAGCCTGGCAACCCTGTGCAACTTCGCCAACGTGTTTGCCCGTACCCCGCTGAACCCGGAGCTGGCGCAATACCGTTGGGAAAAACCGGCCAACTGATTTGGCGTTGGCCCACCCGCTGTAAAAGGAGAAACATGAATGCTTGACCCAATCTTGAGCCGTTGGCTCGATGTTCAAGCGCAGGCCCTGGACGTGGGCAGTTGCGATCCACAGGAAGTGCTGCCGCGGCTGGCAGAAGCCAATATTCTGAAAATCGGTGTACCCACCCAGTTGGGCGGCCTGGGCGGTGACGTGGCGGGTGCGGTCGAGGCCATCGCCAATGTAGCCAGCCATTCCCTGGCGGCGGCGTTTGTGTGCTGGGGCCAGCGCTCGTTTATCGAGTACTTGCTGCAGAGTCCCAATCAGCGTCTGCGCGAGCAACTGATGCCTGACCTGCTCAGCGGCAAGTTGGCTGGGGCCACCGGGCTGTCGAATGCGATGAAGTTTCTGTCGGGTATCGAGTCGTTGCAGATCAGCGCCGAGCCCAACGACCACGGTTGGACCCTCAACGGTCGCCTGCACTGGGTGACCAACTTGCGCAAGAATGGCTTTGTCGCTGCGGCGGCCATCGAGCATGCAGGGGGCGGCGCGCCATTTATCCTGGCGATTCCGGATTCGGTGGCCGGGTTGCAGCGCTCCCGCGACCTGGAGCTGCTCGGGCTGCAATCGAGCAACACCGCAGCGCTTGGCCTGGAAGGCGTGGAGCTGAGTCGCGAATGGTTGCTGCACGAGGATGCGCGCAAGTTTTTACCGGCGGTACGCCCGGCGTTTCTAGGCTTGCAGTGCGGCATGTCGATTGGTTTGGCGCGGCGTTCCCTGGCTGAAGTAGCCCACCATTTGGGCGCCAGTCGCACCGTGTTGCGCGACGAGTTGGAAGCCCTGCGCGTGACCCTGGATCATCTGGTCAGCGAGCTTAAAAGCGGGCTGTTGGCCGGGCGCTTTACCGCCGAGCCGATACCGCTGTTCAAGCTGCGTATCGCGCTGGCCGAAACCGCCGCCAGCGCTGTGCAGCTTGAACTGCAAGCCAGCGGTGGCAAGGCCTACCTGACCGCCCACGGCAGCGGCTTTGCCCGGCGCTGGCGCGAGTCGGCCTTTGTACCGATCGTAACGCCCAGCCTGGTGCAACTGCGTACCGAGCTCCACCGCCAGGCCAATCTATGAGCCAGGCGGTATTGACGGCCCAGGGCATTTGCCTGGGGTATGGCAGCGGGCCGGTGTTGCAAGGCTTCGACTTGCACTTGCAACCGGGTGAAGTGGTGTCGATCCTGGGCCCGAGCGGCGTGGGCAAATCCAGCCTGCTGCGCGTGCTAGCCGGCTTGCAGGCACCTCAGGCTGGCCGCGTGCAGGTATTGGGCGAGCCGTTGAGCGGCCCGCATCCGCGCGTGGTGGTGGCTTTTCAAGACCCGAGCCTGTTGCCTTGGCTGACCCTGGAAAAAAACGTTGCCTTCGGCCTGGATTTCGCTCGCCAACCGCACTTGAGTGGTGAAGAACGCCGCCGTCGTGTTGACCACGCCATTGCAGCGGTGGGGCTGGAGCCTGCGCGTCAGCAGTTCCCGGCGCAATTGTCCGGTGGCATGGCACAGCGCACGGCACTGGCCCGCTGCCTGGCGCGTCAGCCACAAGTGTTACTGCTCGACGAGCCCTTCGGCGCGCTCGATGAAGTGACTCGCGCCGATATGCAGCACCTGTTGCTCAAGGTCAATCGTGAGCAAGGCTCGGCGGCCGTATTGATCACCCACGACATCGACGAAGCGCTGTTGCTGTCGGACCGCATCCTGCTACTGGGTAACCGCCCGGCGCGGACGTTGGGCGAGTGGGCTATCGACCTGCCGCACCCTCGGGAAGAGCAGGTCGAGGCCATTGGCGCGCTGCGTATCGAGATTTTGAAAACCTTACGGCAGGCGAGCCGCCCTCAACCCAACCCCCTTGAACAACAGGAGTTTACCCATGTGTCTGGATGACCTGACCCACTCGCGCCGTGACTTTCTCAAGCTCTCTGCCGTGCTCAGTGCCGCGGGCGCCTTGCCCCTGTTGAGCAGCCTGCAGGCGCGCGCCGCCAATGAGCCCGACGCGCCGGTCCGCATCGGCTACTTGCCCATCACTGACGCCACGCCACTGCTGGTTGCCCACAACAACGGCCTGTTCGAAGCCGAAGGCATCAAGGCCGAGCGCCCGGTGTTGTTGCGTAGCTGGGCCCAGGTGATCGAGGCGTTTATCTCCGGCCAGGTCAACGTGATACACCTGCTGTCGCCAATGACCGTATGGGCGCGCTACGCCAGTAAGGTCCCGGCCAAAGTCGTGGCATGGAACCATGTGGGCGGTTCGGGCTTGACCGTATCCCCTGGCATTACCGACGTGAAGCAACTGGGCGGTAAGTCGGTGGCGATTCCGTTCTGGTACTCGATCCATAACGTGGTGGTGCAGCAACTGTTCCGCGATAACGGCCTCACGCCGGTCACCCGTGCCACCGGCAGTTCGATTGCTGCCAATGAGGTCAACCTGATCGTGTTGCCGCCCTCGGACATGCCTCCGGCTTTGGCGAGCAAACGCATCGACGGCTACATCGTCGCCGAGCCGTTCAATGCCTTGGCAGAAAACCTCAAGGTCGGTCGCGTGCAACGCTTCACGGGTGACGTGTGGCGAAACCATGCCTGCTGCGTGGTGTTCATGCACGAGCACGACCTGGCCAACCGTCCGGAGTGGTCGCAGAAGGTGGTGAACGCCATCGTCAAGGCCCAGGTGTGGACCCGCGACAACCGTGAAGAGGCAGTGAAGCTGCTGTCCAAGGATGGCCCGAACCGTTACACGCCCCATGCCGAGCCGGTGCTGAGCAAAGTCCTGGCGCCGGCGGCCAGCGACCGCGCCTCCTACGTGGCCGACGGCGCGATCCAGCACGCCAACTGGGACGAGCACCGCATCGACTTCCAACCGTACCCGTTCCCCAGCTACACCGAAGAACTGGTGCGGCGCTTGAAGGACACCTTGATCGAAGGCGACAAGAAGTTTCTCGCAGGCCTGGACCCTGCCTTCGTGGCCAAGGACCTGGTGGACGACCGCTTCGTGCGCAACGCGATCGAAGCCGTGGGTGGCATGCAGACCTTCGGTTTGCCGGATGGTTATGAGCGGCACGAGGAGATCGGCGTTTGAACAACAGCAGAATCCCCGGCTGGTGGCTGGGGCTGAGTGGCTTGGCGGGTTTGTTGGTGCTGTGGTGGCTGGGCGTGAACGTGTTCGGCGAGGCTGATGGCCTATCGGCGCGCTTTTCCCTGGAAGCCACCGCCAGCAGCTTGTGGGAATTGCTCGGGCGGGGTGAGTTGTACCTGCATATCGCCGTGAGCCTGAAGCGTATTTTCGTCGGGCTGTTTATCGCGTTGTTGGTAGGCGTACCCCTCGGGTTGCTGGTGGGCAGTTCGCGTAACCTAGAGGCGGCGACCACGCCGGCGTTCCAGTTTCTGCGGATGATTTCACCACTGTCCTGGATGCCGATCGTGGTGATGCTGATGGGTGTGGGCGATCAGCCTATCTACTTCCTTCTGGCCTTTGCCGCTGTCTGGCCGATCATGCTCAACACCGTAGCGGGCGTGCGTCAGCTCGACCCGCGCTGGTTGCAGTTGAGCAAGAGCTTGAGCGCGACGCGTTGGGAGACATTGCGTCGGGTGATCATTCCTGGCGTCGTCGGCCATGTGCTGACCGGCGTGCGCCTGGCCATCGGCATCCTGTGGATCGTACTGGTGCCCTGCGAAATGCTTGGGGTCAGTGCGGGACTGGGGTATTACATCCTCGATACGCGTGATCGCCTGGCGTATTCGGAGTTGATGGCGATGGTGGTGGTGATTGGGGGGCTGGGGTTTGCGCTGGATGCGTTAGCGCGTTGGTTGCACCAGCGGTGGGTGCATGGCGGCTGATGGGCTCGAACGTTGCCTGCGTGCTACGCAGGCAACTATTTAGCGTGTTATCAGGTTGCTGGCGAAAAGATTTGCAGATCTCCCGCCAGATCGTTGTCAGCGTTCAGGGTACCCAGCGGGCCCGGTTTGGCATCCGTGGAGTTCGTGCCGTAGCCCACCTTCATGCCTGTTCGTTCGTAAACACCGATGCCAATGCCTCCGGTCGCCTCAGCCAAGCCGGTGACGCCTTGAGTGGAGTTGATGTGTTGGCGGCCCACCAAGGCGATCACTTTACCCTTATGCTTGTGTTGTTCAATGACGCGTGCGGCGTAGTAGTTGAACTCTTTGAGTCTTTTCAGGTTTCGTTCGGTTTCGCTTAGCGTCGTGTAGGCCTTACGGTCATGCCGGTGGCGTGTCAGATAAAAGTGGTCAAGGGGCACGACTTCTATTCCGGCATCCTTGAATTTTCTGATCAACGTCTGCAGATTGAATTGAGGGTGGGCGGGTCGCAAACCGTGGCCGGTATGGCCCATGCCATCGTCCTTGAGTAGTCCATTGTTGTCATAGACGACACCTTCAATGCCGACCACCTTTACATTTTTGCGCTTGAACAGGTCGATGCTTGCGTCAATTTCGCGGAACATGGCCAAATGCTGGTGACTCTCCCCGAATACCACCACGTCCGAATTGTCCAAGGCTTTTTCGATCAGGTCGGGCACTGTCTCGTAAGGTTTCGTTTCTGGAATTATGGGGCGATTTTGTGGGTTCAACGGGTCCAGTTTTTGATGGAAAGCTTCCATTTCTGCGTTGAACCGCTCTTGTGTCGGTTGCCTTCGGCTGGGTGTGAAGTGGCCTTCGTTGGGGGCGCCTTTAATATGTTTTACGTATTCGTCTTTGATGGCGTCCAGATGATCGGTTTTGTTTACGATCGTCGGCGTGTGTCCATTGATGTTCGGCGCTTTTGGGGTGGGTCTTTTGTAGGGTTGAAATCGCGTGTTTTGCCGAGCGTTCATGTGCCCCCGAGGGGAAAAGTCAGCATGGGGTGAGGGTGGCATCAGCGTATGTGCAGGATCAAAAGCTTGAGGCGCACCGTAAGCCTCCTGCTTATGCACATCGTAGGGGTACCATTTACCGTTGTGTTTGACGGCAGAGCCATGAACCCGCTGGTTGCCCACCTTGAAGGTCCCGGTTGCCGCTGCCTCGTAGCGGCTTGCGGCGCTGATCAGCGCTTCGTGGCTTGCGCTTCCCTTCAGGGATGGCACCGCACCAGCTATCGCTTCAACGCTTTCGTAAATGAATTTACCCGAGCCCTTTAGCAGATCACCCACGCCGTTTAACGGGTTCAACTCCTTGAGCAGGGCTGGCACCATGATTTTCGTTGCCTTGAGCGCCTTGCTCACTGCTGACCCAGCCGTACCCAGTAATTTTCCGAGTTTGGCCGCCAAGCCGATGCCGGCGGTGACCAAACCGAAAATATCCAGGGTGACGTCAGTGATCCCCTCGCCGTAGTTGCCGTCCATGAAATTGACGATTGCGGAACGGAAGGGAATAAGGTCGAGCAAAAACTCTTTGAAGTTCGTCAGCTTTTCATGATTACGCTCAAAGGTCGTGGTCCCCGCAGCGGCTTTCTTGATGGCGGGATTGTCCAGGTCCAACGCCTTGAGCACGGAGTCGGCGATATGGTGAGTGCGTGGGTTCAGGAACATATACGGCTGGGGTGCCGTGGAGGGCTGTTCGCGATCCAGCTTGCTTTCCTTCAAATCACCCAGGTCGATCCATGAAAACGGCACAGGGTTGGCCGGGATACTTGCGAGAATCGATTGCCCGCTGTCGACGATCTTGACGTTGTCTCTGTCCGGATAAAATGGCTCTTCCCTGATTATCTCGTTGGAGAACTTGACAGGGGCCGCCGGTGTTTTTCGGTTGCCCCGGCTTCGGATAACGCCGTTTACCGTATCGAACTCATAGGTGGTGGTTTGTCCATTGTTTTGCGCGGTGACCAGTACCGTAGGGCTGGTGTGAAACAAGGTGTCACCTTCGAAAGGGATCATGCCCACCTTGTAACTTTTTTCTTGAAAATAATTGAGCTTGCCCTGGGTCAAGTTTTTTCTGTCTTCGGGCGGCAGGTTGCTGAGCGCGTTGAGGAGAGCTGTTTTTTTAACGGTCTTATGATTGTCCAAGGCGGTAGAAAAGGCATCCTCAAACGCTCGTTGAATATTGAATGGCGCGCTGTGGGTGAAGGCAATAACGGCATCAAGGTCCACGCCGGTATTTTCTTTCGTGAGTACCCAGCGACCCTCCATGACCCGTTCTTCCATGACGATTTCCACCAGTGAGCGCGGCGCGCTGGGCGTATCGCCATTGTATCTGGAAAACATCTTGAGCTCGAAGTCCATGCCAGGGCCGAATGTCTTCACGAGGAGGTCCAGCGCCATGTGTTTACGGCTTGGAAAACTCCCGCCGATGAGCGATGAGGCTTCTATCAGCGTATCGAGTTGTGCTTTGAACAGCGCCTGGGCTTTTTCCAGGTCGGCTGGCTGATACAGGGCATCGTCTTTCGCTGGAAGAATGTCATTGGCCACGGCCCAATCCAACATCACTGCGGCTTGCGCAGAGGCGGGCACGGCGCCAGCAGTGTCGGCGGTGATCATCACTTCGGCATAAGACAGGGCGGCCACGCGGCCTGGAGTCTTGGCTTCAATGGCGGCTACTGCAATGCAAAGGTTCGCCCACGCGGCGCTGCCGTAAACTACCGAATCAGGAATGTCCTTGACCAGCAATTGCGGCGCAGTGCGTCTGAGTAACAGATGTGCGGCCGCGCCAGCGAGCTCAGGGGATTCGCGCCCCGTGTCAATCAAGTGTTGGCGCAGGCTGTTGGTGATGGTCGAAAGCGGTTTGCCCCAATGACTTTTCTGCGCCAGGTCGAAACCCGCCACATGGTTTCGCACAGGCGCCGTCAACGACTCGGGGTCCAGCATCAATTGGATCGCCGCCAGGGCATAGTCGTTTGCGCTGGTGTCGGTGGCGATACCATTCATTTTGGTTTGCATGGCTTGGCCGAGAGCCTGGCCATCCTTGGAGCTGATCAGGGTTTCGAGCACCTTGACCGGGTCCGCCAGTGCCTGCTCGGAGAAACTCAGGTTTCTACCCAGATGTTCCAGTACGCCGCGCTTGGGATTCCCCTGCGGTAAGTCGGGATCGCTGTTGGCATGTTCGACGGCGGCCGTGCGCAGCGTGTCTTGTTGGCTGACATCCAAGGGGATCGGCCAGGACAGGCCCCCTGCGAAGTTGCCCAAGGGGTGTTGCTGTGCGCGTGCTTTTGCGCTTTGCGCCAAGGCCAGCAAGTCGACCACGGTCTTGGGCAATGGCACGCCGTTTTCAAGCAGGAAGGCTTCGAGGCTTACGGACATGCCAGGTGTCCGTATGTAGGCTTGGTAATGGGCTGAGTCTGGCGCGATATTCATCGGCGTATTTTTCAGCAGGGCCGACACCTCACGTTCTGTCGGGCTTTGCGGCAAGGCCTGGGCAGACTCGTTGAGTTTTTGCGCAAGGTATCGCCAGTTTTTCTGATCACCCAGGCGTTGATCCAATGCCTGGCGCGCGTCGATGCTGTTCGCGCGCTCGTCCAGCCATTGCGCACGCGCCAACAGGGCGCTGTTGCCGTCGAAATGCGGTCCCAGGTCGGCAGCCTCAGGCAGGCCCGTCTCAGTCAGTAGATGCCCCCATGGGTCGACAAGCGTCGGCTCAACGTTGTTCGACTCATACAACGCCTGCAGTGCGTTACTCACCTGATGCCGCTGGCGCTCCAGCAACTGCGGCACGCCTGTGGCAATGACGTCGCCGGTCACTGGGGCGAGGTCCTGGCTCAAGTGGTTTTTCCAGTCATCCTTCAAGCCGTTTTGAACCTCCACCGGCAAACTCTGCAGTAGCTGCGCTGCGGCTTCGGGGTCGTCATTAATGCGTTGACGCAAGGTCGCAAGTGCCTTGGCCGGGCTGTCGAATGTTTCGTAGCCATCGCGAGGTGTGTAAAGCACCGTCAGCCCTTGCTGTTGGCCAGGAAGTAAGGTGCGGTCTGTCTGTGCGCTACTGAATGGGCGTGTCGCCGACGATCCATCGCTGCTGGTGATCAGGAAGGCCCCTGCCAGCAGGCTGCCCTCTGGGCTCGGGGTATCCAATTTGAGCGGGTAGACACCGGGCCTTTCGCCATCCCTCATCGCGCTTTCCCGAGCCTGCAGGGTTGGATACTCAAGCGCCTTGTCGATCAATGATTTGGCGGCGGGCGTTAACGCACCGTCTTCCACGCCCAAGGCGGCGAGGGTGGATAGCATCTCTCGGTGGATACTGAGCAATTCGTTCTGGGGTGACTCGGGGTTGGGTTCGCCCGTGCGTGGCTCGGTCCAGAATCGGGAAAGGCTCAGGGGCAGTTCTTTTTCGATGGTTTGTGCAATCGAAAGGAGGGTGTCGCGAGCGTGCAATTGCTGGCTGCTTTCGCTTGGCGAGGCGCTGGTGTAGAAGCCGACTTCCGTGCTGGCAGTACTGGTCGAGGCCTGGGCGCCGGGAGGTGCCTTGAGCTGGCGCAGTGCGTTGAACAGGGCTTCAGTGATGCTCTGCACCGAGATTAATGTGCGTTGGCCGTGTTCATCAGTGTGATAGCGATGCACATACAGTGACGAGGCGTCTACAGGCGGTGTAGTACCGAAGCTGCGATTCAATTGCTGCTCGATAACACTGCTGAGCGTCGGCTGGCGCAGCAGCAGTGCCTGGATGTCCTGGTTGAGTTGTTGGTATTGATTGAGCAACAAGCGTTGATCAGTTATTTGAAGGCCCTTGATCAGGTCAGAACGAATCGCACTGACCGGCGTGATCGCATCCACGTCCGGAACGGCTATCGTCTGGACCGTCCCTGGCATCGGACGGGTGTGGGCAGGAGCGGCGATTTCATCGCTGGAGACGTTTCGGCGCAGGCGATGGTGGGCGATACCTGAAATCAAGTGAGTTATTCCAATGGCATTGGCCCACGCGTCCTGATGATAATCCGAGGGATGATTCTTCCTTGTTTGGGCCTCGAATGATTGGGATGAGAGCGACGGAAGGTTCCGAAGGCATCCGGGGAAATGTTATTAACGAATATGTAACGCGTCGGTGCAGCAACACGGGGAAAGTGGGCTTGCTGCACACAGTGAGCACGCAGGGGCAGCTCGTTAGGGCGGAGTACTCCCGAGGGGATCAGCGACGTTCGTAAACTCGGCCGCCATCATCGTGGCGATCATGCCAGCCACCGCCGCGCGGGAAGAAGAAACAACCGCCCAGGCTCAGCATGATCATCAAGGGAACCAGCAGGATGAGTCGTCGAAGCATTTCACAATTCTCCAAGGGGCTTCAAAGGTCTGTCAGGCGTAGGACAAGCCAAATCTGTTCATCGCCTGTAACATAAGACCCCGCCGACGCCGTGCCATCCCCGTAGTTGGGTATGTGCTTGGCATGCGCGGCGATACACAGTGGATACATCCTTCAGGTCCAGGAATTCGTCATGACCCAAAAGCAACGCTTGAAATACTCGCTTCTGATTGCCCTGGCTGTACTGGGCGCGATGTTCGGCCTGTCTTATCTGCAGAACACTGGCGTGATCAGCGAGAAAACCTTCCAGTACCTGGCCATCGCGATTGCCGTGGTCGTCGTGGTGATCAACGGCATCATGCGCCGCAAGGTCAAGCCTAACTTCTGACGCGTGTCAGTCAGGCACGACCTTCGAGTACCTTGGCAGCCTCTTCATGGAGGCTGTAGCTCTTGTCGGCGTTCAGGGTGATCACACCCTCGCTGCACAGACGCTTGAGTACCTCGCGCACGCTGAGAAACGACAACGGAATGCCCAGCTCCAGCAGGTGGCTGTGCACGCCGCGTACCCCGAGGGTGCGCTGGTTGGCGGCAGCGGTGAGGAGGGCGTCGATGACCTTCAGTCGAATCAGGCTGGTGCGCAAACCGAAACACTTGAGTAAGTGGCGTATGCGCTGGTTGCCTTGCTGTTCGGGCGCGTTGCCGAACGCCTGTGTATCGTTGCCAAAGTGAGTATCGGTGGCCTTTGAATGTCCATCCGTGGGCACTTGCGGGTTATACATGCAAAAACTCCTTTTCTTTTCAGAGCCTGATCAGGAAAAGATGGTGCTCTTGAGTAATAAGACGAACGAGTGGGGCAAATCATGAAACGATGAATGTAGAAAATTTGTCGGTATCAGATTTGTCACCTTTCAAGCGCTGACGATATACAGCCTTGTGCGGCTAAATTATTCCGGTCGATTTGCGTTCTTACGGTGGGGTAACCATCCCTTGTGAGGGTGTTCAATTTGACTGTGGAGTCGGCGTGATTATTTCCAACGGGTTGTCCAGAGTGGGCGTGGCAGGGCTGTTGCTGGGGTTGAGCCTGGCCGTATCGGCACGGGAGCAAGTTACGCAGGCGTCGGCGGATATCCGGCGTACCAGTTATGGTGTGCCGCATATTCGCGCCTTTGACGAGCGTGGCCTGGGGGTGGGTATGGGGTACGCCTATGCCCAGGACAACCTGTGCTTGCTGGCCAATGAAGTGGTCACGGTCAATGGCGAGCGCGCCAAGTTTTTCGGGCCGGACCAAGCGACCCTGGAAGAGCGCAACAACCTCGCCAGCGATGTGTTCTTCAATTGGTTGAATACCCCCGAGGCAGTGGCGGCATTCTGGAAAGCCCAGAGCCCGCAGATGCAACAGCGCCTCGAAGGGTACGTGGCCGGCTACAACCGTTACCTCAAGGAGCAGGGCGCACCCGCGCATTGCCAGGCCGCGTGGGTACGGCCCTTGGTAGTCCAAGACCTGGTCAAGTTGACCCGCAGGCTATTGGTGGAAGGGGGCGTCGGCCAATTCGCCGAAGCCCTGGTCGGGGCAACACCACCCCAAGCCACCGCCGATGTCCAATCCGACGCCAAAGGCTTTGCACTGGCCGCGGCCAACCAGCAACGCTTCACGCTGGACCGAGGCAGCAATGCCGTCGCCGTGGGCCGTGACCGCTCATTCAATGGCCGTGGCATGCTGCTGGCCAACCCGCATTTTCCTTGGCTGGGCGGCATGCGTTTTTACCAGATGCACCTGACCATCCCTGGCCAGCTGGATGTGATGGGCGCCGCATTGCCAGGGCTGCCCGTGGTGAACATCGGTTTCAACCAGCATGTGGCGTGGACCCACACCGTCGACACCTCCAAACACTTCACCCTGTACCGCTTGACCCTCGACCCCAAGGACGCCACCCGTTATCTGCTGGACGGCAAGTCCATCCCACTGGAAAAAACGGCCGTAACAGTGCAGGTCAAGCAAGCTGACGGCAGCCTCAAGGCCGTGTCCCACAACGTCTACAGTTCGCAGTTCGGCCCCGTGGTGCAATGGCCGGGCAAGCTCGACTGGGACAGCCACTACGCCTTCAGCCTGCGCGACGCCAACCTGAGCAACGACCGGGTGCTGCAACAGTGGTACGCCATGAACCGCGCCAGCAGCCTCAAGGAACTGCAAAGCTCGGTGCATACCCTGCAAGGCATCCCCTGGGTCAACACCCTGGCCGCCGATGACCAGGGCCAGAGCCTGTACATGAACCTGTCGGTGGTGCCCAACGTCAGCGCCGCTAAACTGGCAACATGCAGCGACCCACGGGCCGGCCTGCAAATGATCATGCTTGACGGCGCCCACAGCGCCTGCGCCTGGGATATCGACCCGCGCGCGGCCCAGCCCGGTATCTTTCCGGCCGACCAGTTGCCCCAACTGCAACGCACCGACTACGTGCAGCACTCCAATGATTCTGCCTGGATGGCCAACCCCAAGGCGCCGCTAACGGGCTTTTCGCCGGTGATCAGCCAGGACAACATCGGCCTCGGCCCGCGTGCGCGCTTCGCGCTCCAGCGCCTGCAAGCCCTTGAGCAGCAGCCGATCAGCGTCACCGACCTGCAAGACATGGTCATGGACAACGAGGTGTACCTGGCGGGCCAGGTCATGCCCGACTTGCTGACATTCTGCGCCAACCAACTCGGCACCGACGCCAACGCGCTACAACCGCTGTGCACCAGCCTGAAAAACTGGGACCAGCGCGCCAACCTCGACAGCGGCGTGGGCTTGGTGCACTTCATCAACCTGATGCAACACCTGCAGCAAATCCCCGATGCCTGGCGCGTGGCCTTCGACCCGGCCCATCCACTGACCACCCCAAGCGGCCTCGCCATTGACCGCGCCCCTGTCGCCAAGGCCCTGCTGGAAGCCATGCTGGCCTCCAGCGCTGAGGTCAGCAAACTGGGGCAGACCCGCTGGGGCGATATCCAAGTCTCCGGCCAAACCCCCATCCACGGCGGCCCGCAAGAACTGGGTATCTACAACGCCATGCAAACCGTGCCCCGCGCCGACGGCAAACGCGAAGTCGTCAGCGGCACCAGCTACCTGCAAATCGTCAGCTTCGACGACAAAGGCCCCAACGCAGTCGGCGTCCTGGCATTCTCCGAGTCCAGCAACCCGGCGTCCGCTTATTCAAAGGACCAGACCCAAGGCTTCTCCGAGAAAAAACTGCACCCGTTGCCCTTCACCGAAGCCCAGATCAAGGCCGACCCGCACTACCAAATCCAAACAGTGAAGGAGTAGGGCAGACGCGCAACCCCTTGATGCCAAGGCAGAATATTTTTTGAAATCAAGGGGTTGCAGGCCTAGGCAAATGAGTACATAATGGCGCCCATCGAACGCAATGAAGCATTAAAAACTTCAATGTATTCAATGGTTTAGAGTAGAGGCAGGCATCACGTAGCCCACTCAAGTTTGTATGCGGTGAATGTCAGCAACAAGGGCATTGATCGTTTGAGGCCGAGTAGCAAAATGGTTATGCAGCGGATTGCAAATCCGCCTACGCCGGTTCGATTCCGACCTCGGCCTCCACTCTTAGAAACCCCGTAGATTAGCGTCTACGGGGTTTTTTAATGCCTGCGATTTAGTCATCGCTTCCGCAATTTTCCGGATCGCTTGCGTAACCCTGCCTTTTTTCAGCAAATTTGAGACGCCGTTAAACGTGGGCTCACCTCATCCGAAACATAGAGTTCTAAGCGAACTTGACCCATCCCTCTTACGGATGATATGCCGGTACCCGGGTTGCCGTCGATAGGATCTGCTCTATGACCTACCTGTCTTCGTTGCTGCTCGAAATCCCCGGCGTGGACCACGGTTTCGAGACTTCGGGAAATTTAACGCTGCCGGAAGGAACACTTTACTGTGCTCAGGTTCACGGTACGCACATCGTCGATGCTGACGGGAAAGGACGAGATGAACGTCCTGTCGCCGATGCACTATTCTCAAGAGGAGTCCAGGGTGCGATAGCGGTCATTACTGCCGATTGCTTGCCTGTTCTGGTTGCTTCGGTTGATCAACCACTTGTAGCGGCAATCCACGCCGGATGGCAGGGTTTGAAAGCAGGTATTCTCGGTCATTCGATCGGCCGGCTAGAGAAAGAAGGTGCTTCTCTTGCGGGATTGAGAATAGCGATAGGCCCATCTATCGGCCCCTGTTGTTATGAGGTGAGCAGGAAGTTTGTCGAAGGTATTGAACATGTCGACAGCCATCTTTGGCAAAACGATTCTGCGCCGTGGACCCCCTATCGCGTGCCACCGGCGAGTGTGCCTTGGGTCGAACCTGAGATCACACATAATGAAGCCTGGTTTGATCTACGAAAATATGCGCTGCGCCACTTGGTGGCGAGCGGTGTGAGTATTGAACAGATTCAGGTGCTCGAACATTGTACTTATTGCCACAGCGCTGATCTGGGCAGCTATCGGCGGCGGAGCCATCAAGTCGAGCCTAAATCCTTCCAGTATTCCTGGATAACGTTCTCGGAATCCGGTTCATTGAATGGCGATTTCAGTCGTTCACAATAGGCAAAAATCGTCCATGGGCGGCGACTCGAACACATCACCTAACCGGCTGTTTTGTAGGACGACGCAGTCACCGATGTTCCGCTGCCAACATTGATCTGAATTGAGAAGTGGTCTCGCAAGATAGCCCGGCAGCTTCGAACACTGCGCAGGTGAAGCTAACGGGTGCAGGGCCTGGAGCAGTTATGATGCGGTCTGCAACCACAGCCACTGGACTGCTTCGATAAAGCGTGCCCCCCTTATAACCCACGGCATTCTGTTGCAGGAAGTCAGCGCTGTTCGATGTATGAGGAACGGTGTCGAGAAGGCTGGCCCTGGCGAGTGCCAGCGTTCCTCCACAGATACCGGCAATTGTCGCTCCACTTGAACGACTAGCATGAAGAAACGCTCGAATATCGGGTGCGTCTGCACGCTCCCAGACCATTCCTCCAATCACGGCTACAACGTCCGGCTTCCAGTCCAGACATTGTTGCAAACTGCTATCGACCGTTACCGCCAATCCACCCTGCGAGCGAAATTGCCCCGTAGCAGAAGCGAAAAACCTGACGTCGATCCCGTAATACGGAGACGCAGTTCCAGCAATGAAAGCGTATTCCCAGTCCGAAAAACCGGGTGTCAGTATCAATCCCACGCGTGGCATCAGTCAGAATCCTCCATGAATGCCAATAACATAGGGCGACAACACACATACATCAAGGGCAGCCGTGGGTTGATAACGGCGCGTCATGCGTGAAACTGATCGAAGCAAATGATGTCCGATTGCTATCGGCCAAGGAAGAGGTCCGCCAAGCGCGCATTGGGTCTACGCTCAGTAAAGCCTCAAGCGACCTCCTCATGCCGGTTCAGCCGCGCGCTTATCCTGCCAGCGCAGGATAACGCCCGGGCTCATCAAAGCTGACAGAGTGAACCATGAAACAAAAAATTCTTCTTGTAGCCGTTTGTGCTGCACTCATCCAAGGCTGTGCCGCCCCTTCCAAAAGCCATGAAGAATCACCTTCAATGCCTACTACCTCAGTTGCTGTAGCCCAGCCAACCTTATCCGCTTACGACTGGAACCTGGTCTCGGCAACGGATGCGTCGGGCAAGCCTCTGGTGGCGATGAACAAAGGCATCGAGCGCAAGTTGCGTGTTGCCTTCGGTGACAAGAACCTGAGCATCAGCGGTGGCTGCAATCGTCAGTTCGGCGGCTTTCACTATCAGGACGGGGTTCTGAAGGTTCAGCCACTGGCCTCTACGCTGATGGCCTGTGACAAGAGCCTGATGGACCTTGATGCCCAGGTAGGGCGGCTGTTCAAGGGTGATCTGCGCGCTGTGATCACCGGCGATAACGTGGCGCCGATGCTGCAACTGACGACAGCGGATGGCTCGGTGCTCAAGCTGCAAGGCGAGGCCACCCCGCAGACCCGCTACGGTAGCGAGGGTGAGGTCAAGTTTCTGGAAGTGGCGGCCAAGACGGTCAAGTGCAGCCATCCTTTGATCCCAGGTTATCAGTGCCTGCAAGTGCGCGAGCGTCGCTATGACGACGCGGGCCTGCAACTGGCGACCCAAGACACCTGGCATCCGCTGTACCAGCCTATCGAAGGCTTTGTGCATCATGACGGCGTGCGCACTGTGCTGCGGGTCAAGCAGTACGAATGGAAGAATCCGCCAGCGGATGCGCCTTCGACGGTCTACGTGTTGGATATGGTGGTCGAGCAGGACGCTTCAGGCAGCAAATAAGCGAAAAGAAACCCCGTAGATTCGCGTCTACGGGGTTTTTTATCGCCTGTGATTTATCCGTGTTTTCGACGAGTGACACGTCTAGATCAAGGGTTCTGGGTCGAACGGGGGTTGTCACCTGAGCTTTTGCAGACTACCCTGAAAATGTTTGAATTATTACAAACAATTTCGGTGTGGCTGTTTTTTCGGTCACACGGCTTCAGGACGAGGAACGAAAAATGTTTTCACATGAAGGTACCGCACTAGAGCTGTTGGTCTTGGTTTTTGGCGTCACTGGGGTGTTGTTGGTCGCCTGGTTTATTCACCATCAATACGAGCTCAGGTCGCGCAAGCATGTAAAAAAACAACATGCCTCTGACCAGCAGCGTGAAGCTCAAAGCCGCTAACCGTCCCTTCACCTGTGCCAGCCTTTACGGCTGGCTTCAGAGTCCGACTTTCAATGGCCTGCAAGGTTTTCCCGAGCCCACTGCTCGGCAGTGGTGACCGGAATCGACTGTTGCTCGTTGAAGGTGGCCGCCTTAGGCCAGGCCACACCCTTGCCTTGTGCGAATACGGCACGGTACTTCTTGATGTGGTGTGTGGGGTCTTGCTCCAGTGCCTGCATGAGATAGTCAACCGTCCACACGTTGCGTTTGAACGGGCGATCCAGAACACGCTCCAGCATGCTCGCAACCTGCCCATACGTCACGGTGTCGCCGGCCAGGTAGACAATCTGATTGCGCAGGCGGGGTTCGAAGAACACGATGTGTGCTGTCAGCGTACCGATGTCGTCCGGTGTGGTGAGCGTCACGCTGTTCTCCAGACTGCCCAGGGCGTTGACTGTGTTGTTGTCGAAGTCGACGACCTCGAACACCGGCTCGAACAGGAAGCTGGTGAACATGCCTGTCGAGATGATGACCCATTCAGTGTTGTGCTGGGCGCGCAGCAACTCGCGCACATCGAGCTGGGCATCGAACAGATCCTGGGGGCTGCCCCGACCAATTACTTCGAAATCCACGCCGAACTGCCAGGGGAAGTAGCGATTCACGCCGGACTTGAGCGCGGCGGTCGCCAGCTTCATCGGGGTTTCTCGGCCCGCGACCATGCCTGCGCAGCCGATCACGGTATCGAAGCGTGCGAAGACCTTGGCAAGTTGATCGATTGAGTCGTTCACCAAGTCTGCGGCGACCATCTGGATGCCCAGGCTGCGCAGCTCGTCGACCTCTGCCTTTTTTTCGGGCATTTGCGTGTTGATGGTCGATTCCCTGAGCAGCACGCTAATAGTGGAACCGGGCGCGCGTTTGGCCTCACGCGCCAGGTTGCGCAAAACCGGCAGGCCGAGTTCGCCGGCGCCTAGAACGAGGATCGATTGAGAGGGAAGTGGGGGCATTTCAGGCATGATTTCTCCGCAGACCTGTTGGCGATAAGATGAGCCCATGCTGGCACGATTCGGCAGCGCTCATAAGAAGGCACACGTGTGATACCAGGGGTAGAAATGACCGATCATGAAACGCTCAGCCAGGCAGAAATTATCTGCCAGTCGCTCAGGGAAGAAGACGATGGCGTCAGGCGTGAAGTCCTGGCTCACGCCGGTAGCCGCTGGTCATTGGGCATCCTGCATGCCTTGGGTGTGTACGGTGCGATGCGTCATGCCGAGATAAAACGGCAGATGACGGGTGTGACTCAGCGCATGTTGACCAAGACCCTACGCGCCATGGAGCGCGATGGTTTTTTGGTTCGACGCGAGTTCGGTGAGATTCCGCCACGCGTCGAGTACGAGCTGACGCCCCTGGGCAGGGAGCTTTTGATTCGCATGTCGCCTGTCTGGACCTGGGTGGTCGAAAACGTGGAGGACTTTCGCAAGGCGCGGCGTATGTTCGACAGTCAGGAGGGCAAAAAACCGGCATGGCAGGTTCCCACACCGGTTCCCGACGCGTCTCGGTAAGCGCTTAGGCTGTGCAAGTGTATGCCTCGATCCCCCCCTAGCTGTACGAGGCGCAGCGCGCCATAACCCACTACTGTCGCAGGCACATCACCACCGCTTGGATGCCGCGCCATGATCATGTCTACCAGCCTGTTATCAGCTTTCGTGCTGTTCGCTTTTGTCTCTTCGATCACCCCGGGGCCCAACAACACCATGTTGCTGGCCTCAGGCGTGAATTTCGGCTTTCGCCGTTCGATGCCCCATGCGCTGGGGATCAGTATCGGTTTCATGCTGTTGGTGATTTGTGTGGGGCTTGGCTTGGGCGAGGTGTTCAAGCTGTTTCCGTGGGCCTACACGCTGTTGCGTTATGTCGGCGCCGCGTATTTGTTGTATCTGGCGTGGAAGATTGCCAATGCGGGCGGTATGTCTGATAACCCAAATGAACATGGCAAGCCGATGACCTTCCTCGGTGCGGCGGCCTTCCAGTGGGTCAATCCCAAAGCCTGGATCATGGCGTTGGGGGCGATTACCACCTACACGCCGGCCGAGGGTTATGTCACCAATGTGCTGGTGATCGCCCTGGTTTTTGCGGTGGTCAACCTGCCGAGTGTGTGCGTATGGGTGGGGTGTGGCAGTGGCTTGCGCAACTTGCTGCGCGAGCCGCGCTGGTTACGGATGTTCAACTGGTCCATGGCCGGGCTGTTGGTGCTGTCGCTGTATCCGATGCTGTTTGTGGGTTGAGGCGGGCGTAGGTAACCACGATGCGAAGCCTGCGTTCGGGCACACCGAGCCAAGGCGAGGTGCCGAGGGTGGGGCAAGAGCCCTTTGGTTACTTTGGGCTGGGCCGGCATTCCGGCTCTTTTCCAAAGTGACCCGCCGTCAGGCGGAACCCTAAGTGGCCGTTACCGCAGCGATGGATATGCACACAATCCAATTGTGTCGGCTGTCAGGCCGCCTTCGCGAGCAAGCCCGCTCCCACAGTTTGATCGCGGGGTGTCAGGTAGATAGGCGTCGGCTGTCAGGCCGTCATCGCAGGCAAGCCAGCTCCCACAGTTGGATCGTGGGGCGTCGGGTATGAGGCCGTCACGGGAGCAAGCTCCCTCGCCACGTTGATGCGGGCTTAGACCGGTGAGATGGTCGCCAACATGCCGATGCCAATGGTCAACACCAAAAAGCCAAACAGGAAAATTGCCATCTTGGTCATAAGGCCTCCGAGGGGAAGGGGACGACAGGAATGTCGGGATGGGGCTATTGTCCGCCTCAAGCGGTTTTCAATACAGGCGCAGATTGAAAAGAAAAAACCGTATCAGATCAGCGCGCAGCGCCTGGGCCGTGGCTTTTGAAGCGAACAGTTTTTATCAAGATCAGTGCAATGGCCGCTACCCGCCTTGAGCGTCACCTGAGACAGCCACTGCATTTGCCCCTAAGATAGCGCCCACTGCACAACAATAAGCGTGGGCCGACCCTCGATGGAAAGACGCCAGTTCAGCGGTGGCATGCAAGGCAAGAACCTGCGCTACCTCAGTGATAACCCCCAGCAATCAACCTCGGTCACCCGTGTCGGTTTCCTGCTGCTCGAACACTTCTCCTTGCCGGCCTTTACCCAGACCCTCGATACGCTGGTGACTGCCAATCTGTTGCGCCCTGATCTGTTCGCTACGCGCACCTTCGGCTGGGGTGAGGGCGAAGTCATCAGCGACCTGGGCCTGGTCATTCGCCCGGATGCGAACCTGATGCTGACGACCTTGCAGGACTTGGACCTATTGGTGATCTGCGGTGGTTTTCGTACCGAACTCAAGGCCAGCGAGCCATTTATCCAATGGCTGCGCAGTGCGGGTGAAGCGGGCGTGCGCCTCGCCGGTTTGTGGAACGGCTCGTGGTTCCTCGGGCGTGCGGGGCTGCTGCAGGGTTATCGCTGTGCCATCCATCCCGAGCATCGGCCGGCACTGGCCGAAGTGTCCAAGGCGGCGCAGGTCACCAGCGAACCCTACGTCATCGACCGCGACCGCCTCACCGCGTCCAGCCCCTCGGGGGCTTTCCATATGGCCCTGGACTGGATCAAGAGCCTGCATGGCAAAGCCTTGGTCGAAGGCATCGAAGATATTCTGGCGTTCGAAGAATCGCGCTACCGCCGCATCAAACCCACCGAAAACATCTGTGTCAGCGCGCCGCTGCGCGAGGTGGTGAAGTTGATGGACGCCAACCTCGAAGAACCCCTGGAACTCGATCAACTCGCCGTCTACGCCGGCCGTTCCCGCCGCCAGTTGGAGCGCCTGTTCAAAGAACAGCTGGGTACCACGCCGCAGCGCTACTACATGGAACTGCGCGTCACTGAGGCGCGACGCCTGTTGCAGCACACCGAGTTATCCCAAGTGGATGTGCTGGTGGCGTGCGGGTTTGTCTCGCCGAGCCATTTCAGCAAATGCTACAGCGCGTATTTCGGCTATCGCCCCTCCAAGGAGAAGCGGTTGGTCAAGTAGCCTGGCGGGTGTAGCAAGATTTTCACGAGGAGTGGCAATGGATATCACGCTTTTGGATCGTTATCGCGGCAGCCTACTTGGGCTGGCGTGTGGCGATGCTGTAGGGACGACGGTTGAATTCATGCCCCGCGGCAGCTTTTCTCCCGTGACGGATATGCTAGGCGGCGGACCGTTTAGTCTCAAGCCTGGCCAATGGACTGACGATACGTCCATGGCACTGTGTCTGGCCGAAAGCCTGTTGCGCAAAGGCGGTTTTGACGCGATGGACCAGATGGGACGTTATCTGAATTGGTGGAAGTGGGGTTACTTGAGTTCTACCGGAGAGTGCTTTGATATCGGCATGACGGTTCGGGAAGCGCTGGAGCAATTTCAGCAAAGTGGCAACGCTTTTGCGGGCTCAACACATCCGTATTCGGCCGGCAATGGTTCAATGATGCGTCTCGCACCTGTCGTGTTGTTTTACTTTCCAGATAGGGCGGACATCCACCTGTTTGCCGAGCAAAGCTCGCGAACTACGCATGCCGCGCAGGAGGCTATCGAGTGCTGCCTGCTGCTGGCCGAGGCTATCAGCAATGCCCTGAGCGGCGTGCCAAAGAAACAGGTGCTGAGTTTTTCCCACACCGCGCTGTCGGCTCCTAAGGTCAAGGCTATCGCCTCTGGCGACTATCGCGATAAGACCTCTGCTCAAATCGTTGGCTCAGGTTATGCGGTGGCTTCGCTGGAGGCTGCATTCTGGTGTTTCGATCAGACCTCCAACTTTGCTGAAGCGATACTGGCCGCCGCCAACCTTGGGGATGACGCAGACACTACTGCCGCAATCGTTGGGCAACTGGCGGGGGCGTATTACGGCGTCCAGGCTATCCCTGTCGGTTGGTTGAACAAGCTATGGATGCGCGATGAAATCCAAGAAACGGCTGATGCGTTATTCAGCACTTCGCGCTTACCACAGTAAGGTTCAGAAACGATCCAGCCGATAAGGCTGCAGTTCTGGCACCTGCTCACCCGCAGCAAGCTGCCCAACCCGCTCGGCCGTCACCGCCGCTTGTGTCAGTCCCAAATGCTGGTGACCAAATGCAAGCAGCACTTTGCCTTCGCACACCCGGTCAATGATCGGCAGCGAGTCGGGCAGGGAAGGGCGAAACCCCATCCAGGGCGTGGCTTCGCTGTCGCTCAAGTCGTGTTGGAACAGCCCTTTGCTCAAGCGGTGCAACTGCCAGGCCCGTTGCATATTGGCCGGCCGGTCGAGGCCGGCGAATTCGACCGTGCCGGCCAGGCGCAGGCCACCGGTCATGGGCGTCATGATGAATTTGCGCTCCAGTGAAGTGACCGCGAAGGGCAGGCGCTGTTGTTCGTGGGGCAGCATCAGGTGGTAACCGCGTTCGGTGTCCAGCGGCACTTGTTTGCCGGTGAGAGCTGCGGTGAGTTTGGCCGAGTGGGCGCCGCAGGCGATCAGCACTTGCTGCGCTGTCAGTACGCCTTGGTCGGTCGTCAGGGAAACGCCGCTACCCTCCACGCGTCCGTCCAGAACGCGCTGCTGAAGAAATTGCACCCCCTCAGCCTTGGCCGCGTTCACCAGTTCGCCAACCACCGTGTACGGGTCCAGAAAGTGTCCGGTAGCGGGGAAGAACAACCCGCCTTGTATGGCGTCGCTCAGTTGCGGCGCAGCCTTGCGCACCGCATCGCCGCTCCAGAAGTCCACGGCGACGCCTTGTTGCCGCAAGCGTTGCTGCACTGCATCCAGTGCAGCGCGGGATTCGGCGCGCTCATACACCAACAGCGAACCGTCTTCACGCAGCAATGGCGCTTGCCCAATCGATTGCAGCAAGCGTTGCCACGCGCCCAGGCTACCTTCGTTCAGCGCGCGAAGGCCGGCCACGGTGCGCTGGTAACGCGCTGGCCGCAGGTTGAGCAACAGGCGGATAAACCAGGGCAGGGCGCGGGGCAGATAGGTCCAGTCCAGGCGCAGCGGGCCCATGGGGTCCAGGAGCATGGCGGGCAAGCGCTTGAGGATCGACAGGTCGGCGATGGGAAACACCTGTTCCGTCGCCAGGTGGCCGGCGTTGCCGTAGGAGGCACCCATGCCGGGTGCCTGCGGGTCGAGCACGACGACTCGGCGGCCTTGGCGTGCCAGCTGCAAGGCGCAGGCGACGCCGATAATGCCGGCGCCGACTACTACGATGTCTGCTTGCTTGGGATCGGCCATGATCATGCTTCTCGCTGGCCGTCGAGCAGGCGCCGCAACCGCAGCGGGTTGTCGTGCTGCAGCGCGGTGGGCAGCAAGGCGTCCGGGACGTCCTGGTAACACACCGGGCGCAGGAATCGCAGGATCGCCGCCGTGCCCACCGAGGTACTGCGCGCATCCGAAGTCGCCGGAAAGGGCCCGCCATGCACCATGGCGTCGCACACTTCTACGCCGGTCGGCCAGCCGTTCACCAGCAGGCGCCCAGCCTTGCGCTCCAGCACCGGCAGCAATGCCCGCGCCTTTGGCAGGTCGTGGTCATCCATGTGCAGGGTGGCGGTGAGTTGACCTTCCAGGTGCTCGGACACCTGGCGCATGTGCTCGACATCGCGGCACTGCACCACCAGCGAGGCGGCGCCGAATACTTCGGCTTGCAGGTGTTCATTGTTCAGGAACGCCTCGGCCTGGGTCACGAACAGATGGGGCTGGCCCTGGTTTGGCCCGGTCGCTGGCAAGCCTTTGGCGGCTATGGTGGCGTGCTGGGCCAGGGTCTTCAGGCCGGTTTCGCAGGCGCTGAAAATACCCGGTGTGAGCATGGTCTGGGACGGGCAACGCGAGAGACGCTCACTGGCGGATTGGACAAAACGGTCCAGAGCGGCGCCTTGCAGGGCGATCACCAGGCCAGGGTTGGTACAGAACTGGCCGGCGCCTTGGGTCAGCGACGCGACGAACCCATCGGCCAAGGCTTCGCTCCGAGCTTCAAGCGCAGCAGGAAACAGGTACACCGGGTTGATCGAGCTCATTTCCGCGTACACCGGGATCGGCTCCGGGCGTGCCTGCGCCGCTTGGTACAGGGCGATACCGCCACTGCGCGACCCCGTGAAGCCTACGGCCTTGATGCGCGGGTCGCGCACCAATGCGATACCCACCTCGTTACCCGCGCCGTAGAGCAGTGAAAACACACCTTCCGGCAAGCCACACTCTTTAACCGCCTGGGCGATGGCGCGGCCCACCAGTTCGCTAGTGCCGGGGTGCGCGTTATGCGCCTTGACGATCACCGGGCAACCGGCGGCAAGGGCCGATGCGGTATCGCCGCCCGCCACTGAGAAGGCCAGAGGGAAGTTGCTGGCTCCGAACACGGCTACCGGGCCCAGGGCGATATGGCGCTGGCGCAGGTCGGCGCGGGGCAGGGGCTGGCGCTGGGGCTGTGCGGTATCGACGCGCACGTCGAGCCATTCGCCCAGGCGCACGGTGCGGGCAAAAGCGCGCAGTTGCCCGCAGGTACGGCCGCGTTCACCTTCAATGCGTGCGCGAGGCAAGCCGGTTTCGGCGCAGGCGCGTTCGATCAACTCATCACCCAAGGCTTCGATGTGGGTGGCGATGGTTTCAAGCAACGCGGCGCGATCTGCCAAGGTGGTTTCGCGGTAGGCGTCGAACGCGAGCCAAGCCAGTGCGCAGGCCTGTTCGACGTGTTGCTCATCCCCGCCGGCATAGGCGGGTTCCAGTGGGGTGTTGGTGGCGGGGTTGATGGCCCGGATCGCATCGCGATGGCCGCAAACGGATTGCTGACCGATCAGCATCTTGCCTGTCAGAGTCATGGGGACATCCTGGAACAAAAAGAGGTGTTGTAGGCGCGAGCTTATGTGGCGAGCAAGCATGCTTGCGCTGGGGTGCGAAGCGCCCCCAATAAAAGCCGGAGACTGCTGCGCAGTCAGCGGGAGCAAGCTCCCTCGCCACAGCAAGCTCGCGCCTACAGAAAATCAAGCGACGTTCTGTTCGGCCGACCAGTTGGCATACCACTGGCGGAACAGCGCGTACTGCTGCTCGGCATACCGGCGCTGGGCAGCGCTGAGGTCGTCGGTTTCGTTGAAGTGCAGGGCGTAACCCTGGTCGCCGTTGAGCACCATCAGATGCTTGTAATACAGCACCAGGTCGCAGCCCTCGTCGAACGACGACAACACCGCCAGTGCAGCTTCCAGCTCGCGGGCCTGGCGACGCGCCTTGGCATCGCCCTTGGCGGCTTTTTTGCTCAGCGCCACCAGTTGCAGCACTTCGCGGGGCAGTGCGTTGCCGATGCCGGTAATGGCGCCGGTGGCGTTGCAGTTGACGAAGCCGTGCACCACTTGGGTATCGACGCCGACCATCAGAGTCACATCGTCATCCTGGGAGGTGATGTTTTCGGCGGCGTAGCGCAGGTCGGCGGCGCCGCCGAACTCCTTGAAGCCGATCAGGTTAGGGTGCTCGCGGCGCAGTTCGAAGAACAAATCAGCGCGGGTGGCGAAACCGTAGTAGGGGCTGTTGTAGATCACCGCCGGCAGGTTGGGGGCGGCGTTGAGGATCGCTGCAAAGTGGGCCTTTTGCGCAGTGGCCGAAGCACCTCGGGACAGCACGCGGGGAATCACCATCAAACCATCGGCGCCGACTTTGGCGGCATGGGCTGCGTGAGATACGGCTTCACGGCTGTTCACCGCACCGGTGCCGACGATGGTCGGCACACCCGCAGCCACCAGGCGCGCCACGCCTTCCTGGCGCTGGGCCTCGGTGAGCAGCGGCCAGTCGCCCATGGAACCGCAATACACCACGGCACTCATGCCGATGTCGATCAGCTCGCGACCCTTGGCCACCAGGGCATCGAAGTCCGGTTGGCGCTCGGCGGTGCAAGGGGTCATCAGGGCGGGCATGCAGCCGGTGAAGATGTTGTCGCTCATGGTGCTAACTCCGGTTTCAGTTGAATGAATAATGGGCTCAGATGCCCCAGGCAAACGGGTCTTGTTCGTCGATCAGCAAGGTGCTGTCGGCGGTCATGTAGGCGCGGCCGGTGATGAATGGGCGTACGTGTTCGCCGTCCCACTCATAGCGGCCGAGGAACTGGCTGCCGGTAATGCTGGCTTGTACCCAGGGTTCTCCTGCGGCCAGTTTTGCGTCGGCGGCCAGGCAGGCGAGCTTGGCGCTGGTGCCGGTGCCGCAGGGGGAGCGGTCATAGGCTTTGCCGGGGCACATTACGAAGTTGCGGCTGTCGGCGTGGGCGTCGTCGGCGAACAATTCGATATGGTCGATCAGCGCACCGTCTGCGCCACGGATGCCTTGGGCTTCGAGGGCCTTGAGCATGGCCCAGGTGTAGTCGGTCAGGGCCTCCACGTTATCCAGCTGCAACTCATGGCCGTGGTCCGACACCAGGAAGAACCAGTTGCCGCCCCAGGCGATGTCGCCCAGCACCACGCCATGCCCAGGCACCTCAACCGGCACCTGCTTGCGGTAGCGGTAAGCGGGCACATTGCGCAGGGTCACGCTGCCGTCTTCGTGCAAGGTGGCCGCGACCGGGCCGACCGGCGTGTCGAGGCTGTGCACGCCCGGTTGGATCAGCCCCAGGTGGTGCAGCGAGGCAATCAGGCCAATGGTGCCGTGGCCGCACATGCCGAGGTAGCCGGCGTTGTTGAAGAAGATCACCCCGCAGGTCGCCCCCGGCGTGACTGGCGCACAGTACAGCGCGCCCACCAGCACATCGTTGCCCCGGGGCTCCAGCAGGCAGGCGCGGCGCCATTGATCGTGGTGGGTGCGCAGGTGGTCCAGTTGATCGGCGATCGAGGCACCCGCCAGTTCGGGAAAGCCGTTCATGACCAGGCGTGTAGGTTCACCGCCGGTGTGTGAGTCAATCACGTGCAGTCGTTTCATAAGGCGCTCCATCAGTGGGTAGTCGGGGACAGTGGGGCGCTGTAGTGCGCGTCGATGACGGCTTCGCTTTCGTCCTCTTCCTGCTCCAGGCGTACCAAGTGGGCGGGTACGCCGGTGGCGGCGCCCCAGTAGTAAATGCCCAGGGCGCAGGCCGCCACCACCAGGGTGTCAAACGGGTGGCTGATCACACCAATACCTCCAAAGCTGCCGAGCTTGGAGAGCAGGATGGTCACGGCGTAGAAGCCGATCAGCCAGGCCGAGGAGCGTACTTGTTGCTTGAGGTTCAGGTGCGCGGTCGGCACCCAGCGCGCGCACAGCAGGTACACCACAAACATCAGGATTTGCAGGCCCAACAGCCACGACACCGTGCTCCAGCCCGACCAGTAGACGATCAACGCAGCGATGATGAATGACAGCGGGCCCAGCACCGCCATGCCCTTGACCCGAAACGGGCGCGCCATGTCGGGTGCATTGCGGCGCAGGGCGGCGACTGTCACCGGGGCCACGGCATAACTGAGGATCAGGGCGGCAGACACCACGTTAATCAGCGCTTCCCAGGACGGGAACGGCAAGGTCCAGAACACCGACAGGCCAAAGGTCAGCCACAGCGCCGGGCGCGGGATACCGGACTTTTCATCGATGCGCGTGAATATCTTGAAGAAGGTGCCAGTCTGCGCCCAGCCATACACCACGCGCGGGGTGGCGTTCATGTAGATATTGCCGCAGCCGCTGGGAGAGATCACCGCATCGGCCACCACCAGGTAGGCCAGCCAGCCCACGCCCAGCGCCAGGGCGATATCGCGATAGGGCAGGGCCAGTTCCTTGCTGATGCCGGCCCAGCCATTGGCGAGCATGTCGGTAGGCACGCCGCCGAGGAACGCGGTTTGCAGCAGCACATAGATGGCCGTAGACAACAGTACCGAGAGGATCAGGGCGATGGGGATGGTGCGCTGTGGGTTTTTCACTTCGCTGGCCACCGAAATGATCGGCGTCAGGCCCAGGTAGGCAAAGATCACCCCGCCTGCCGACACGGCCATCTCGATACCTGATAAGCCGAACGGCGCGAAGCCATGCACCTGGAAATTCGCCGGCTTGAAGAAGGTGAACAGCACGCCGATCACCAGTAACGGCACGATGAACTTGAACACGCTCACCAGGTTATTGGCGATCGCAAAGGTCTTCACGCTGCGGTAGTTGAGCACAAAGAACAGGCACAGCAGGGCAAATTGCACCAGCCAGCCCAGGGTGGTGGGGTCGCTGGAACCTGCCTTGGTCAACTGCGGAAACCAGGCTGCGGCGTATTGGCGCGAGGCGACCACTTCAATTGCTACCAGGCTGGAAAACGCGATCAGCGTGATAAAACCCATCAGGTACCCGAGCAGCGGACCGTGGGAATACACCGGGTAGCGCACCACGCCACCGGCGCGGGGCAGGGCGGCGCCGAGTTCGCAGTAGACAATGCCCAGCAGCAGCACGGCGAAACCACCGAGCAACCAGGAAAAAATTCCTGCCGGGCCTGCGATGGCAGACACGTGGCTGGCAGCGAACAACCAACCCGAACCGAAGATGGCCCCCAACCCGATAAAGGTGAGGTCCATCAGTGACAGCTGTTTCTTGAACTTGCCTTGGCCTGACATAGCGGCGCCTTCTTGTGAGTTATTGGATAGGCATGCAGTGGCGCTATCCTGAACCCACATGCCCGGCTGACGATTGATGTTTTATGCGGCGATGGATGACGAATTCAGCACAATTTGCCGCGCTCGACAGCGCTCGTTCCATGGCGCAATCTGCTGGCTGTCGACGAATAAAAGGGCAGATAAAGTCATGTTGCAGAGCGCGTTCGCGAGCCTTTTCCAGGGCAGCCGACCCCACAACATCGAGCAGCTATTGAGCGGGGTAGAGCAGTTGCTGCCGATGCTCGATGTACTGCCCAATGCCGCGATTTTCATCAAGGACATCGACGCCCGCTACGTGCTCGCCAACCGCACCCTGGTGCAACGCTGCGGCCTCAAGCAGCTGCAACCGCTGCTGGGCAAGACCAGCGCCGAAGTGTTTCCCGCACAATTGGGCCCCGGCTATACCGAACAGGACCGTCGGGTGCTGAGGCAGGGCCTGGTGTTGGAAGATCAACTCGAATTGCACCTCTACGGCACCCGCGAACCCGGCTGGTGCCTGACCCACAAGTGGCCGCTGTACAACCAACTCGGCGCGATCATCGGCCTGGCCGGAATTTCAGTGGACTTGCAGTCTGCCAGCGAAACCCACCCGGCCTATCAGCGCCTGGCGGCGGTGGACGAACACATCCGCAGCCACTTCAACCGCCGCGTCACCCTGGGTGAATTGACTCGCATCGCCGGGATTTCCGTGGCGCAACTGGAGCGCTACTGCAAGCGCGTGTTTCACCTCACGCCTCGGCAAATGATCCAGAAAGTCCGGCTTGAACATGCCCGGCGGTTGTTGCATACCGAGCTGCCAATTACCGAGGTGGCGCTGCAATGCGGGTACACCGATCACAGCGCGTTTACCCGGCAGTTCAAATCTTCAACCGGGTTCACCCCGAGGCAGTACCGGCAAGCGACGCAAGGCGGCAGGCCAGATGAAAATCTAATGTGGGAGGGGGCTTGCCCCCGATAGCAGTGTGTCAGTCAGGCTATTTTTATCTGATCCACCGCCATCGGGGGCAAGCCCCCTCCCACATTTGGATGAAGCCAAGTCGATGCAACGAATGCCGCGCACGCCCCTCATATGCTTACACCGACCCTTTTCACCACGACAGGTACCGAGCTTATGACCGCGGCGAACAACGACCATGTGAACTGGCTGGTGCAACATTCCATGCTCCACGCAGCGCGGCAGCGGGCCAAGCTTTATTCGGGGCAAGGCCGCCTGTGGCAGCAGCCCTATGCACAGACCCGGCCGCGTGACGCTTCGGCCTTGTCGTCGGTGTGGTTCACGGCCTACCCCGCCTCGATTGTCACCCGCGAAGGCGGCACCGTGCTTGAGGCGCTGGGGGACGAAACCTTGTGGCATACCCTGTCCAAGATCGGCATCCAGGGCATTCACAACGGCCCGTTGAAGAAGTCCGGTGGCTTGTCTGGCACCGAGCACACCCCGACCATCGACGGCAATTTCGACCGCATCAGTTTCGACATCGATCCGCAACTGGGCACCGAGGCACAACTGCAGGCTTTGACGCGCATGGCTGCCGCGCACAATGCGGTGATCATCGACGATGTGATCCCGTCGCACACCGGCAAGGGCGCGGACTTTCGTCTGGCAGAAATGGCCTATGAGGACTATCCCGGCCTGTACCATATGGTCGAAATCCGCGAGGAAGACTGGCCGTTGCTGCCCGACGTGGCCGCCGGGCGCGATGCACACAACCTCAGCCCCTCCCAGGTAGACGCACTGCGTGACAAGCACTACATCGTCGGCCAATTGCAGCGGGTGATTTTCTTCGAGCCCGGCGTCAAAGAAACCGACTGGAGCGCCACCCCGGTGGTGCTCGGCGTGGATGGCAAGCCGCGGCGCTGGGTGTACCTGCATTACTTCAAGGAAGGCCAGCCGTCGCTCAACTGGCTCGACCCTTCGTTTGCTGCGCAGCAGATGATCATCGGTGATGCGCTGCACGCCATTGATGTGATGGGCGCGAAAATCCTGCGCCTGGATGCCAACGGCTTTCTCGGCGTGGAGCGCAAGCTCGATGGCACGGCCTGGTCCGAAAGCCATCCGCTGTCGATCACCGGCAATCAGTTACTCGGCGGCGCCATTCGCAAGGCGGGCGGGTTCAGTTTTCAGGAACTCAACCTCACCGTGGACGACATCGCGTCGATGTCCCACGGCGGCGCTGACCTGTCTTATGACTTCATCACCCGGCCGGCCTACCAGCATGCATTGCTGATGGGCGATACCGAATTCCTGCGCCTGATGCTGCGCCAGATGCACAGCCTCGGCATCGACCCCGGCTCGCTGATTCACGCGCTGCAGAACCATGATGAACTGACCCTGGAGCTGGTGCATTTCTGGACGCTGCACGCCCATGACAGCTTCCTGTTCCAGGGCCAGACCTTCCCCGGCAACATCCTGCGCGAGCATATCCGCGAGCAGATGTATGAACGCCTCACCGGCGAACATGCGCCGTATAACCTCAAATTCGTCACCAACGGCGTGTCCTGCACCACCGCCAGCATCATCACCGCAGCCCTGGGTATCCGTGACCTGGAGGCGATCACTTCGGCGGATATACAGCAGGTTCGCCAGATCCACTTGCTACTGGTGATGTACAACGCCATGCAACCTGGGGTGTTTGCCTTGTCCGGCTGGGACCTGGTGGGCGCGCTGCCGTTGGCGGCCGAAGAGGTGGCGCATTTGATGGCCGATGGCGACACCCGCTGGATCCATCGTGGCGCTTATGATCTGGTAGACCTGAACCCCGACGCCGAACTGTCGGCGGGGCAAATGCCGCGCTCAAAAAGCCTGTATGGCAGTCTGAACAGCCAGCTGCAGGACCCGGACTCCTTTGCCTCCCAACTGCAAAAAATCCTCGCCGTACGCCGCGCCTACGACATCGCCGCCAGCCGCCAGATCCTGGTGCCGGACGTCGAGCATCCCGGCTTGCTGATCATGGTCCACGAACTGCCGGCGGGTAAGGGCACTCAAATCACTGCGCTGAACTTTGGCGCCACGCCGATCACCGAAACCCTGCACCTGCCCAACATCGCACCGGGGCCGGTGGTGGATATCATCAATGAGCGGGTGGAAGGCGATTTGACAGAGGAGGGTGCGTTCACGATCACGCTGGACGCGTATGAAGGGTTGGCGTTGCGGGTGGTGAGCAGCACGCCGATGTAAAGGGATATTGGCCCGGCGTAGGAGCGAGCAAGCTCGCTCCTACATGGCAAGCCGCGCCACGCGATCAGTGGTGCTTGTTCTTGTGCTTATGCTTGTTGCCTTTGTGCTTGGCACCGCCTGAACGATGGCCGCTCTCGTCATCGGCCAGGTTATTACCCAGCGCGCCACCGGCTGCGCCCCCCACGCCGGCGCCGATGGTCGAGCCGGTGGTGCCGCCCAGGCGATTGCCAATCAGCGAACCGCCTGCCGAGCCCAAACCGCCGCCAATCGCCGCTTCGGTCTTGTTGCCCTTTTGCGCCCCTACCGCACTCCCGGCGGCGCCCCCCACGCCGGCGCCGATGGCCGCACCGGTCGAGCCACCAAGCTGCTGGCCTACCACGTTGCCCAACACACCGCCGACACCGCCTCCCAGCGCGGCTGTACCATCTCCAGCGGCCAGGGCCCCTTGGGAGATCAGAATGCCCAATGCCAGGGCCGGGAATGTCATTTTCATTTTTTTGTACCTCAAGGGCTGTCTCAGGCGCTCACGGCGTAAAGCACGCCTGGCATTTTGATTAGAGCACACGTCATAACACTTGGGCTTCGGTGATCGCCCCTTGCACAAGAAAATTTTTTTCCAGCCCTCTTGAATTCCTTTTGCGCGTCCATAAATTTTGGATCACGCGATGCCGAATCCGGGTTGCGTACTAAATCACTTGGAGAAACTCAGGAGATTTTAAAATGGCTACTACCCTGTCGTTGGCCCCACTGTTCCGTCAATCGGTGGGCTTTGATCGCTTCAATGACCTGTTCGAGTCGGCGCTGCGCAGCGAGGCTCCGAATTCCTATCCACCTCACAACGTGGAAAAGCACGGTGACGACGCGTACCGCATCGTGATCGCCGTGGCTGGCCTGACGGAGGAGGATCTGGATATCCAGGTCGAGAGGGGTGTATTGACGGTTTCCGGCGGAAAACGCGAAACCGACGATAAGGTCGCTTACCTGCACCAGGGCATTGCCCAACGTGCGTTCCGGTTGTCGTTCCGCTTGGCGGACCATATCGAAGTACGTGGCGCATCCCTGACCAACGGTTTGCTCAACATCGACCTGCTGCGTGAAGTGCCTGAAGAGGCCAAGCCAAAACGCATCATGATTGGTGGTGAGACCAAACCCGAGCTGCGTCAGGTCAGCTTGCAGTAAAACAATCGGCGGTAAAAAGGCGCTCTACGGAGCGCCTTTTTTGTGCGCGCTGCAAACGCAGGCCGGCTAAGCCTGGGTATTGGGTGCAAACAACTGCCTGGCCTCGGCAAAACACTTCTCTGCGATGACCGAGCGCGGTTCGGTCTTGCGCATCACCATGCCCAGGGGCGCAAGGACACTGGCGTCTGGCAGGTGGATAAATGCCAGGTTTTCGATGGGGTTTTCCAGGCCGCTGTCCAACGGCATGATTGCGCAACAGAAGCCTTCGTGGATGGCCTGGAACAGTTGATAGGTGGAGTCGCTTTCCAGAATCGGCTGGGGATCGAGACCGCGACTGCGGAAACTCAAGTCGATGGATTTTCGGTAGTGCATGCCATTGCTGATCATCCCCAGGGGCAGTTCGGCGGCTTCTTCCCAGCTCATCTGCGTGCCTTCGAAGTGGAAGTGGCGAGTGTCGTACAGCAGGCCGACACGGGTTTCGCCCAGTTCGAAAAATTCCAGGTAGTTGGGGCTCACGTGGTCCAGGTAGCACACGCCCAAGTCCAGTTGATTGGTGCCCAGCGCTTCGATGATTTTGTCCGAACTCATGGAGGTGAGGCTGAACTTGAGTTCCGGGAAGCTGTGGGACAAGCCCTGGATGAAGCTGATCGGATTGAAGCCGCTCAGGGGCACCAGGCCCAGGCGCAGGTTACCGACCAACTGGCCGCGACACGCAGCGGCTTCGGCGAACAGGCCGTCGTGGGCGGCGAGTAAAGTCCTGGCCCAGGCCAGCACGCGTTCGCCGGCCTGGGTGAAGCCTTCGAAGCGTTGGCCGCGGGTCACCAGTTCCAAGCCCAGTTCTTCCTCCAGGTTGCGCAGGCGCATCGACAGGGTGGGCTGGGTGATGTTGCAGCGGGCGGCGGCCTGGCCGAAATGGCGGGTCTGCTCCAGCGCGATCAGGAATTTAAGTTGTTTGATGTCCATGAAGGCACCTGCCTGGAAATAAGTGAACGGTCATGATTGGCGCAAGTGCCTGAAATCCACGGGATGGAGCCGATGATCGCATTGTAACGACCGGCACGTCCAAGTGCCCTTGCCACCGTGCGGCTGCATTGTTCCATTTTTGAGATGGAGCGGCCCGTTTCAGCCACTACCTAACCCTGAACGCGATGATTAAGGTGGTTCCACTGTTTTTTTGGGTGGGCCTGCTGACACACGTCCAGGTCGTTGCCCAAGCGTGTCTGTACAGGAAGTGCAGGCACGGCCGGGCGCAGTTCCGGCGCACACGCCAGGGAGGTATCGCCAAGCAAGAGGAAATGCAAATGACTGCATCAGGTAACGCTGCAAACTTCAATGGTCAAAAGCCGACGATTGACCCCGCTGACACCGCCATGTTGCTGATCGACCACCAGAGTGGTCTGTTCCAGATCGTCAAGGACATTGATGTTCCTCAATTGCGCGCCAACGCCATCGCGCTGGCCAAGGCCGCAACCCTGCTGAAAATACCGGTTATCACCACCGCTTCGGTGCCGCAAGGACCCAACGGCCCGTTGATCCCGGAAATCCACGAAGCCGCGCCGCACGCCCAGTACGTGGCCCGCCGTGGCGAAATCAACGCGTGGGACAACCCGGAGTTTCATGCCGCCGTCAAAGCCACCGGCAAGAAGACCCTGGTGATCGCCGGCACCCTGACCAGCGTGTGCCTGGCGTTCCCATCGATTGCGGCGGTGCATGAAGGCTACAAGGTGTTCGCGGTGGTCGATGCCTCGGGCAACCACTCCAGGCTGGCCACCGACCTGACCGTTGCACGCCTGGCCCAGGCCGGCGTGGTGCCGATCGACATCATGGGCACGCTGTCGGAGTTGCAAGGCTCCTGGAACCGCCCGGATGCCCAGGAGTGGGCCAACGTCTACACCCAGGCCATGCCGCACTACCAGCTTCTCATCGAGAGCTACGTCAAGGCTCAGGAAGTGGCAAACAACCACGAAGTACTAGACTCACAGCGCAAGTAAACACGCTGGGTTCTTTACGGGGCGCCTACTCGGGGCGTCACCTTCTTTATCAGGAGTACCACGATGTCTACACCTTACGTTCGCTTGGACAAAGACAACGCCGCTGTGCTGTTGGTCGACCATCAGGCCGGCTTGCTGTCACTAGTCCGTGACATCGACCCGGACAAATTCAAGAACAACGTGCTGGCCCTGGCTGACTTGGCCAAGTACTTCAAGCTGCCGACCATCCTCACCACCAGTTTCGAAACCGGCCCCAATGGCCCGCTGGTGCCCGAGCTCAAGGCACTGTTCCCGGATGCGCCGTACATTGCGCGCCCAGGCCAGATCAATGCCTGGGACAACGAAGACTTCGTCAAGGCCATCAAGGCCACCGGCAAGAAACAATTGATCATTGCCGGCGTCGTGACCGAAGTGTGCGTGGCGTTCCCGGCGCTGTCGGCCCTGGCCGAAGGCTTTGAAGTGTTCGTGGTCACCGACGCCTCCGGCACTTTCAACGAACTGACCCAGCAGTCCGCCTGGGCCCGCATGTCGGCCAACGGCGCGCAACTGATGACCTGGTTTGGCCTGGCCTGTGAGCTGCACCGCGACTGGCGCAACGACATCGAGGGCTTGGGGACGTTGTTCTCCAACCACATTCCGGACTACCGCAACCTGTTCACCAGCTACAACGCCTTGACTGAAGGCAAGTAAGCCCGAGCATGGGGGCTGTGCTGCGACAGGCAGTCCTCATTTCAACCTAGCACCAGGTGCGTTCAGATGAGCATGAACCGGTTTCCAGCTAACGACCTGTTATGAATTGGGCGCAGCTTTTGACCAAAGGTTGTGTCTCGGTCCGCAGGCCTTGGCAGCCCGCTTGAGCCGTTTATGCAGCCCCTGATCAACTATTTCAAAGTGGTGTTCAATCCAGGTATGGGCGCGCTGCTATTTGCGTTGCGCACCGTTGCAGCTGGATTGTTGACCTTGTACCTGGCCTTCATCTTCGACCTAGACCAGCCAAAATGGTCAGTGATGGCGGTGAT
Organism: Pseudomonas sp. KT_2_4; assembly: GCF_041410225.1. Lineage (NCBI taxonomy): Bacteria > Pseudomonadati > Pseudomonadota > Gammaproteobacteria > Pseudomonadales > Pseudomonadaceae > Pseudomonas > Pseudomonas sp. KT_2_4. Next base: position 931,031 of record NZ_CP166962.1, on the reverse strand, counting down.
TATCGTCAGCCAACCCTTGGGTGGCATGGCGTTGCAGCGTAGTTTTTCACAGATTATCGGCACCCTGGTCGGCGCGGCAGTGGCGGTGCTGATCATGGGCGTTTTCCCCCAGGCACCGGTCCCATTCATTGTTACCTTGTCGCTGTGGCTGGCGTTCTGCACGGCGGGTGGCACGTTGCTGCGCTACACCAGTTCCCACGCCTTTGTGCTCAGCGGGTTCACGGCGGTCGTCGTTGGGCTGCTTGCTGTACCGGAGCAGGATAATACCTTGATGCTGGCGATCACCCGACTCACTGAGACGCTGTTGGCGGTTGCCTGTGTCGGCGTGGTCAGCCTGTTGACGGCGCGCCCGGAAGCGGTCGCCCGGGGGTACTTTGCCAAAGTAGATCAAGTCCTGAAATTGATGGCGGCCCATGCGGCGGCGGTGATTCGTACCGAGGAGAGCGAGGCCGATTTCCGTAAGCGCCAGATGCAGTTACTCGGAGAAATCAACGCACTGGAAGGCCTGCGCCGGCATTTGTATTTCGATGCGCCACGGTTGCGCAGTGCCAACGGCCTGGTGCAACTGCTGGGTAATCAATTGGTATTGCTGACTTCACGTCTGACAGTGCTGCGTCGTCAACGCACGCTGATCGATGAGCGTTGGCAAGGTGAGCTTCCCGAAGACATTCAACAGCTGCGCGCTGACGAACTGGCGTTCCTGGATGAGTTGGCAGTGGCGGGGCGTTCATTATCGACGCAGGCGCGCCAGCGCTTTAGCGTGTTGCAGCAGCGCTTTGACCAGCAGGCCAATAAGGTTGAGCAACGTGATGAGCCCATAACAGGTACGTTACGCGCGCTGGCGTGGGCCTTGCGTTGGGAGCAGGCCAGGCTGTTGCAACAACTGGAAGAGATCCTGCAACTGAGTGATGCCATTCAGGAGGGCCGTCCGGCCAACTGCCTGCACCGCCAGAGCCGAAGTAATCCGCTGTACCTGGACTGGCGCCTGGCGGGAATGAACGCTGCCCGTGCGTTTATTGCCTTGCTTGTGTGTGGATTGATCTGGATCGAAACGGCTTGGGATGGCGCCCGGGCAGGGATGATCCTGGTGGGAATTCTGTGCTCATTGATGGCGACCTTTCCACGGCCCTTGGCGGCGAGCCAGAACTACGCACGTGGGTTTGGCCTGTCGCTGGTGATTTCAGCGGTCTATCAATTCATGCTGGTGCCCGCCATTGGCGACGTCGAAATGCTGCTGTTGATTCTGGCGCCGTTGCTCTATGTGATTGCTGTGGGCCTGGCCAGCCCGCTGACTGCCGGGATAGGCATGGGCCTGGGGCTTTCGACCTTCCTGATGGTGGGCCCGCAGAATATCGGGGCCTGGCAAAACACCGCGAGTCAGTGGTTCGAATTTGCCGGTGCCTATATCGGAGCTTGCACCTTGTCGTTACTGGTGTACTCCTGGGTGTTTCCATTCAATCCGGCCCGGCGCATTCACCGTCTGTTCGATGAGAGCCGGGAGCAGGTCTACGTATTGCTCAAGACCTCAGCGACGGATCAGCAGCAGTTCGCCTTTGAAAGCCGGATGATGGATCGCCTGACCATGATGCTGGGTTTGTTGCCCGCGACCAAAGACCCGCGAGCCCATGCGCTGTTCGAGGTCACTCTGGCCTGCATGGCCCTGGGCGTGGCGTTGAACCAGCTCAAGCAACAAGGGCAGAACAATACATTGCTGACGGCGCAAACCCAGGCCCGTTTGCAGTCGGTTCTGGACCAGTCAGGCCGTTATGTGGCGGGAAGGCCCACCGTCGACTGGCAGGCATTGACCGATGCATTGCGGCACCTGGGCGATGACCTGGACCAACTGCATGCCGCTGAGCTTTCGTCCGGGCATGAACAGCTCTGGTCGGTGTTTCGCATTCGCGTGGCACTGCTGATCGTTGCCTCGTTTATTGAGCGCTACCGCGAATTTCTTGAGCTCGATGAAAAAGGAGTGCCGTCTCTTGCACATTGATTTTGAGGTAGGTGGCGTCTACCTGCCGCCCATTGCGCAGGCTTTGTTGCTGGCGCTGCCGATTTTCATGGTGCTGGGCTGGTCCTTGCGTCGGCTGGGCGTGCTGCGGTTTGTGTGGCATGAGGCGCTGTTCGAAGGCGCGCTCTATGTCTGCGTGTGTGCTGTTGTGATTCTAGTAATGGGAGCCTCGTCACCTTGAAAAAATACATCGCCCAACTGATTACCCTGGCGGTTGTCTTGCTGGCGCTGGTCCTGGGCTGGTTCGCCTGGGAGCACTACACCCGTTCACCCTGGACTCGCGATGCCAGGGTGCGCGCTGATGTGGTGACCTTGTCGGCGGACGTCTCCGGGCTGATCGCCAGTTTGCGGGTTCAGGATAACCAGCATGTGAGCAAAGGGGACCTGCTACTGCAAATCGACCCGGCGCGCTATGCCCTGGCAGTCGAGCACGCACGACGCTCTGTTGAAGTGGCCCAGGCCGCAATGGGCCAGTCGGAGGCTGCAATCATTGCCAGCCAGGCGCAGCTCAAACAGCGCCAAAGTGAAGAGCGGCGCCGGCGTAGCCTCAAACAAGGGTTCGCCATCTCCGGTGAGGAGTGGGAGAAGTCCAATACCGACGTGGCTATCGCTCAGGCGCAGTTGCTCAGCAACCAGGCCAACCTGGGGCTGGCCCAAGCCAATGTGCAGCTGGCACAGGCTGCCTTGACCCAGGCCGAACTCGACCTGCAGCGCACCCGGGTGGTGGCACCCGTCAGTGGTTATGTGACCAACCTGCTGACCCGCCAAGGCGATTACGCCAGTGCCGGCGGTGCCTTGCTGGCGTTGGTGGACAGCGATTCGTTTTATGTCAGTGGCTACTTTGAGGAAACCAAGTTACCGCGTATCGCACAAGGTAACCCAGTGCGGATCCAGTTGATGAGCGGCGAGACCTTTAGCGGAACCGTGCAGAGCATCGCCTTCGCCATCACCGACCGGGAGAACGCGCCTGGCAGTCGCTTGCTGGCCAACATCAACCCCAGCTACACCTGGGTCAAGCTGGCCCAGCGGGTCCCCGTAAGAATCAGGATCGATCCTGCCTATGCCGCCAAGGACCGCTTGCGCGCAGGCACTACGGCGACGGTGACGGTGCTTGAACAACAGGAGCAACGCTGATGAGTGTGTCATTGCGCCGGCTTATAAGGGTCTCAATCTCGCTGACTGTCTCGTTGTCGGCGACAGGGACCTATGCCGATAACTCCATGGACCAGAGAGATAACCTCAGCACCGGTATCAATGAGCGCCAAAAGGCTGAGCTGTCGGTCACGCCGGGATTTGTCAGCGGCTCGTCTCTTAACGGCTTGCTGCGCAATTACTACCTGGGCCGCGATAATCACAACACACCGTCCAGGCGTGACCAGCGCGAATGGGTGCAGGGCGTGTACTTGTCCTTTCGTTCGGGATACACCGACACACCCATTGGTGTCGGGCTCGACGTGCATGGTTTTTATGGGCTCAAGCTGGATGGAGGAGGGGGCAGCGGCGGGGCCGGCTTGCTGCCGCTGGACTCAAAAGGCGCGTCGGAGTCTGACTTCTCGGCTGCGGGCGCGGCGCTCAAGTTGCGCGGGTTTGACAGCCTGATGCAGGCAGGTGATCAGTACCTAGAAAACCCGCTGATCGCCAGTGGCGTCAGCCGAGTCTTTCCCCAGACATTTCGTGGTGTCACGCTCAAGAACTACAGCCTGGAACACCTGACACTGGACACTGGCTGGATCGACTCAACACGCCAGCGCAACCAGAGCGGCCAAAGCCACTTGACCACCAGTTACGGCACCGGCAACAAGGCTGGGGTGGCCGCTGATCGTGAAAGCGCGTCCATGAGTTGGCTGGGCGGCGTCTACGCGGTGCCCGGCGCAATAACAGTGACCCTGTATGGCGGCCAATTGAGTGATATCTGGAACCAGTACTACGCCGGGGTCAGCCAGCCATTCAAGCTGACGCCTGGGCTTACGCTGACACCGTACCTGCGTTACTTCAAAACCCGCGATCAGGGCCAGCGCCAGTTGGGCCATATCGACAACAACACTTATAGCGGTGGCCTGACGCTGTCCGGCGCAGGCCAGAGCCTGACCCTGGGGCTGCAGAAGGTGGACGGCAACACGCCGTTCGACTACATGGTCCAGGACGACCGGACCTTCCTTTACCTGGGCAACTCCCAGCAATACGCAGACTTCAATGCACCTGGCGAAAAGTCCTGGAAGATTCAATACCAGACCAGCCTGGCGTTTATCAACGCGCCGGATTTCCAGCTCAGCACTTCATACACTCGCGGTGAAGCGGACCTGACCCGGGTCGATCCCAATAGCACGGGCTACGGCTACATCTATAACGCCGCCGGCAAAGATGCACACCATTGGGAGCGGGACGTTGCCCTGCGCTATGCCGTGCCAGACGGCAAGGCCAAAGGCTTGAATATCACCTTGCGCTGGGCCGCACACCGTTCGGCACAGGGGTATACCGCACCGGGCAACACCCGTGGCAATTCAAACGCCGATGAGTACCGGGTGATTGTCGATTACCCATTCAGTGTTTTCTAGTCGTTATTCAATGAAGGTGTTGTATGAGTCAAACCCAATGGATTCGGGTGCTGGGCATCAGCTCGGCACTGGCCTGCGCCACGAGCGAGGCTGACAGCATCAGCCTGCCACCTCTGGCCCTGGGCAATGCCAGTTTCATGGATGGGGTCGCCGGCCCCGGTGCGTTGTTCGAGTTACCGGTGCAGTATTACCGCAGCAACTCGGCCTACGATGCCCATGGACATGCGTTGCCGGGGCGGCAGCAGGTGCACAGCACCACGGTACTGCCGCACCTGGCTTACTTCAGCGACAAGACTCTGCTGGGAGCGAACTATGGCGCCGAAGTGCTATTGCCACTGGTGAACCTGGAGATAGAGATCGATCAGGGCCCCAAGGGACGACGGACTCGCCAGGGTGACATGATCGTCAGTCCGTTTCTGTTGCAGTGGGCCCCGGTGTCGTTCTTCGGCCGCCCGTACTGGCAGCGCTTGAATTTCGTGTTCTCCTTGCCGACGGGTTCCTATAACAAGGATTCGAGCCTCAATACCGGGAGCAATGTCTGGGTGTTCAACCCCCATTACGTGTTCACCTGGGAGTTGACTGACCGCCTGGAGGTCAGTGGTCGTTTCAATTATGCGTGGTCAAGCCGCAATAACGATCCGGCGTCAGTCCTGCAAGCCGGCAGTATCCAGCCGGGAGAGGCGTTTCATAGCAACCTGTCGGTTTCTTATGCCGTTGCCGAGAAGTGGCGTATCGGCGTTGCAGGCTATCAACTCAATCAGATCAGCGATGACCGCATTGATGGGCATCGCCAGCGTGACTCCAGGGAACAGGTGACAGGGATCGGGCCAGGGGTGATGTACCAGCAGGGAAGCCAGACATTCTTCGCCAATCTGTATTTTGAAAGTGGCGCTGAAAACCGCGCGCAGGGCACCCAATTGACGCTACGTTACCTTCATGGGTTCTAGTGCCTGTCAGTTGACAACCCGTTGATGAAAATCGCTGTGGTCTCACTGATCAGGTGCTCGCGCGCGGCTTTTCCAGGGCATGAGCTAAGCCCGAGCAGGCAGCGCAACTGCATGTCGCCGGTCAGCGCATCAAGGAAGATCTTCGCGCGGGTCTGCGGGTTGCCCGGCATGACCAGCCCGGCTTCCTCGGCCCAGGTAAAGTAATCGGCCAGGCAGCTATAGGCCGTGGCGGGGGCAGCCTCGAAGAACGACTTTGCAGCCTCCGGCGCGCGCAGGGCCTCGGACACGATTAGGCGATGCAGGGCCAGGGTGCGAGGCGACAGCACCACATCGAGAAAGACCCGTGCAATGGTCGTCAGTGCCTCCTGTAGAGGCTTCTGAGCGAGGGTCATGTGAGTCAGCGGGCTGACGTTTTCTGCGCACAGTTGCTCGATAATCGCGGCGAACAACCCTTCCTTGCCGCCGAAGTAGGCATAGAGCGTGCGTTTGGAGCCGCCAATGTTGGCGATGATCCCGTCAACACTGACCCCTGAATAGCCTTCTGCGAGAAACATATCAGTCGCAGCCTGGAGAATACTTTGACGCTTTGCTGCTTGCCTCGGGGTAGGGGTTTGCATGTGGCTCGGCTATTCCTGAAAAGAACAATTCAAAAGTTCTCCTAGCCTACGCCGCTCTGCACAAGCCTTCCAGCCGCGCAGAGGGACGAATCAAGCGATTGCCCCGGAATGTTTTTTGTAAAAACACTTTGATGACCCTTGACGAGTTATTTATTTGGGCGCATTTTCGACAAAAGGGTACGGTAACGTACCGTACCGAACTATAACAACAACAGAGGTAGTGATCATGCGTTTCGTACACTTTTTGGAAGGCTCCACCAAAGGTCTGGCCATTGAAAAAGCAGGCGCGCTGCGAGGTTTGACCGAACAGGAAAGTGGTTATCCGGGTGCCCTGGAGAGCTTGCTCAAGGCCGGTCCGAACGCGCTGCAAGCGGCTCATCAGCGCTTGAGCGACGCCCGTTTGCTCGATCCATCGAAGCTGCGTTACCTGCCCCCGCTGGAGCGCCCGGGCAAGATTGTGTGTGTCGGCCTGAATTACGCCGATCACACCAAGGAAAGCCCTTATGAACAGCCGACCTATCCGACCTTTTTTCCGCGTTTCAGCACCAGCCTGGTCGGCCATGGCGAACCCATCCTGCGCCCGCGTGTCTCCGAACAACTGGACTACGAAGGAGAGCTGGCGGTAGTGATCGGCACTGGGGGCCGGCATATCGCGCGCGCGCAGGCCCTGGAGCATGTGGCGGGCTACGCGATCTTCAATGAAGCCTCGGTTCGCGATTACCAGTTCAAATCGCCGCAATGGACCATTGGCAAGAACTTCGACGCCACTGGCGCGTTTGGTCCGACCTTCGTCAGTGCAGACGAACTGCCAGCGGGGGCAGTCGGCCTCAACCTGGTGACCCGCCTCAATGGCACGGTGGTGCAGCAGGGCAATACCGCCGACATGATCTTTGGGGTCGCCGAACTGATCGCCGTGCTCAGTGAAGCGGTGACCCTGGAACCCGGTGACGTGATCGTCACCGGCACCCCGGCAGGGATTGGCTGGGCGCGACGTCCGCCACTGTTCATGAAGCCTGGCGACCTCTGCACCGTGGAGATCGAAGGCCTTGGCACCTTGAGCAACCTGATCGCCGACGAGCCTTCAGCGGCCTGAGTCCACGCCTCAGTTTTTTCGAGCGCGCAGCACAACCGACCCACCGTCACTACGGTGGGCAGCGATCCCGGCTGCCCTGGTTTTGACCACCGGTTGTCCTGCCCATTGAATGCCCAGGAGCAACTACCGTGCTGCAGATCAAAGACATCAACCATGTGCTCTACCGTCATCCCGACCTTGGAGTGGTCGAACGTTTCCTGACCGATTTCGGCCTGGTGGTTATGCACCGTACCGAGCAACGCCTGTATTTTCGCGGTACCTGCTCACTGCCCTATGTGTACATCGCCGAGAAGGCTGTTGAAGCCAGCTTTGGCGCCATCGCGTTCGCCGTCGAAAGCCTCGATGACTTGCACCAGGCTACCCGGTTGCCGGGGGCCTCGGCGATCCGGCCGCTGGAAGGCCCCGGAGGAGGGCAGTACGTCGCCTTGCATGATCCCTCGGGGCGGCGCATCGAGCTGGCCCACGGTATCGAAGCCGTGGGCACGCTGCCCCAGCGTGCTGCGTTGACCCTCAACTCGGCCCATCACAAGCAACGCTTTGGCGATGTGCAGCGGCCCGGCAAGGGCGCGGCACAAGTCCTGCGCCTGGGTCATGCGGCGATTGGCGTGCAGGACATGCCGCAGCACCTGGCCTGGTACCAGCAAGTGCTCGGCATGCTGCCTTCGGACCTTGTGGTTCAGGAGCCTGACCGGGACCGCCCGAGCGCGGCCTTCCTGCGGTTGAACCGTGGCAGCGCCTGGACTGACCATCACACCATCGCCTTGTTCCAGGCACCGAAGGACTTCGTCCATCACGTGTCCTTCGAGGTGCAGGATTTTGACGCGCAGTGCCTGGGCCACGAGTGGATGACCCTGCAAGGTTGGTCGCCGTTCTGGGGGGTAGGCCGGCACATGCTGGGCAGCCAGATCTTCGATTATTGGCGGGACCCGTCCGGCAACCTTATCGAGCACTTCACCGATGGCGACCTGTTCAACCAGGACTCGCCCTCGGGTTACACCCAGGCGTGCGACGCCAGCCTCTACCAGTGGGGCCCGCCGATGTCGGTGGAGTTCTTTCTGGGCGGCGAGTGTGCCGCTGAACAGACCTTGCCCCGGTCGACTTCAGACCGTCAACGACGCAGTTGAGGACAGATGCCATGAGTCAGGTAATCAGCGAGCAGGTGCTCGATAAGTTGTTTCGCCAGGCCCGTAGCCAGAACGGCTGGCTGGATAAACCGGTGGATGATCAAACCCTCAAGGCACTCTACGACCTGATGCGCTGGGGCCCGACCAGCGCCAACGGCTGCCCTGCGCGCATTGTGTTTTTACGCAGTGCCCAATCCCGGCAGCGTTTGCTGCCAGCCCTGAGCGCCGGCAATGTCGAGAAGACCCTGGGCGCCCCGGTGACGGCAATCATTGGCTACGACACGCAGTTCCATACGCAGTTGCCCAGGTTGTTTGCGCACAACCCCACAGTACGCGACTGGTTTGCCGACCAGCCGGATTTGCTTGAGTCCACCGCGTTTCGCAACAGTTCGCTGCAGGGCGGCTACTTCATTCTCGCGGCCCGGGCTCTGGGCCTTGACTGCGGGCCGATGTCCGGGTTTGACCACGCACAGGTCGACCAGACGTTCTTTGCTCCAGGGACCGAGGGCATGCAGGCCTTTGCCGGGATGAAGATCAAGACGAACTTCCTGTGCAACCTCGGCTATGGCGACCCCGCAAAACTCTTTGCCCGTAACCCGCGGCTGGGCTTCGACGAGGCCTGCGCCCTGCTGTAACTGACTAACCGCACCCGTAAATCCTCCAGGCCGATCAAGCGTGCTGCGATGCATCACGTCTGTCGATCGGCCTGGCAAAACAACAACAATAAGGAAAACCTGCAATGCGAGCTCTATCCAAATGGCATGTACTTATCGGCGGTTTCCTTGCGTATCTGTTTGACGCCATGGAGATCATCCTACTCACCATTGCGCTCCCGGTGATCCGCCAGGACCTGGGCCTGACGTTCAATGAAGCTGGCATGCTCGCCTCGGCAACCTTGCTGGGGATCGGTTTGAGCGGCATTACCACCGGGTGGTATTGCGACAACTACGGTCGACGCAAAGCCCTGCTGATCTCGTTGATCGTGTTCGGCGTGTTGACCACGCTGGTCGCTACCACGCACAACTGGGGCTTGCTCCTGCTCCTGCGGTTTCTGTCCGGGCTGGGCTTGGGCGGGGTGTGGGGGATTGTCTCAGCCTATGTAACGGAAACCTGGCCTGCCCATCAACGGGCACGAGCGATCGGGTTCGTGTTGAGTTCATTCCCGATTGGCGCCGCCATCGCGGCAATGGTGGCGGCCAGCTACCTGCCAGACTGGCAAACCCTGTTCATGGTGGCGGGGATCTCCACCTTGATCCCGCTGGCGTATCTGTTTTTCTTTGTGCCTGAGTCACCGGAATGGACCGCGCAGAAAATCCACAACATGGCCGGCCCCAGCCAGCACAAGCATGTCTCGATACGCGAAATATTTTCCCCCGAACTGCTGCGCCTGACCCTGCTGGGTACCCTGGCGGCGAGTTTTGCGGTGATTGGCTTCTGGGGGGCGAGCACTTGGTTGCCCACCTACTTGATCAAGGAGCGCGGACTGGACATTGGGATGATGGCCAACTTCATGGCGATCCTCAACATCGGCGCCTTTATCGGTATCAATGCCTTCGGCTTCATCGCTGACCACATCGGTAAACGCAACGCCACGCTCCTGTCATTGCTCGGCAGCGCGCTGATGTTATCGATTTATGCACTCACCACCGATAACGCCATTCTGTTCTGGCTAGGGCCGATCTATGCCTTCTTCTATGCCTTTGCCAGTTTGTTTGCCTCCTACTTCAGTGCGTTGTACCCCACGCGGGTACGCACTCTCGGCGCGGGCTTCTGCTTCAACTTTGGCCGGGGCCTGGCGGCTTTTGCGCCGCTCCTGCTGAGTGGTATCGCCACCCACTACAGCCTGGCGTGGGGCCTGTTGGTGTGCGCCGGTTTTTTTGCCTTGGCCACTGTCACGCTGTTGTTTATGCCCCAGGTGGAGTCAGACGTGCCCGCTCGCGCGGGAGGGGCGCTGAAAACCACGGATTCCTGAAGTTTGAGATCAACACTGGAGTATCAAACGATGTCAGAGCAACGCGTAGAACAACAGATCCAAACCCTGGAATTGCGCCGCCGCCAGGCCATGGTCGAGGGCGATATGGACTTCCTGGAAAGTATCTATACCCGCGACTTGACCTACAGCCACTCGGACGGCAAGAGCGACAGCAAGAGCAGCTACCTGCAGGGCATGCGAGAGGGCGTCTGGCGCTATCGCGGCTTCACCAGCCGTGACGAGCAGATGCGCAGGGTAGGGGAATGCGTGGTCGTTACCGGGCTGATCGACATGGACGTGGTGATCCGTGGCGAACCCATGGTTCTCAACTCGCGGTACATCAGCGTGTGGAAGGCGGGCAATAACGGCTGGCAAATGATTGCCTGGCAATCCACTCGTCATACCCATGGCTAACGTCCGCTAAGCCATAGCACCCCTGGCAACTTGAACCCGGCCCTCGTGGTCGTCCGGGCAAGGCTTGCGCATGCCTGGAAACCGGGATGGCTGGAACTTTGACGTGATGGAATCCTGAACATGTACGTACAACAATTACAAAAAACGTATTGCAAGGCTCTTTTGATAACCGCGGGTGCAATGAGTCTGATCTCAAACCCGGCACAGGCCAAGGACTGGAGCGATACCTTCATCGGTTTTCGCTACGGTACCGACTTCACCGAACCCAGCATCCGTGGCAAGGTCCAGAAGGAGATCTACCAACTGGGCCATGCCAGCGGCAATGAGACCGGTTCCAATTTCTTCAACCTGGACGTACTCAAGTCCGACAGTAACGATCCAAAGAAAGACAGCGATTCGGGTGCGACCGAGGCCTATCTGGTGTACCGCCATCAACTGTTCCTCAGCCAGGTGTTCGAGCGGTCGATGGCCTTTGGTCCGGTCAAGGAGGTGGCCCTGAGCGGCGGAGTTGAGCTCAACTACAAGAACACCGAGTTCGCTACCCGCAAGCGCATGTTGGTGGCCGGTCCGACGCTCAAGTTCGACGTGCCCGGTTACCTGGATATCAGCCTGCTGTATGCCATGGAATGGAACCACTGCGGGTTGAATGCGTGCCAGGCCGAAAACATCCAGTTCGACCCGTACTATGTGTTGCACATGGTCTGGGGCATCCCGTTCCAGGTGGCCGGCGTGCCCCTCAAATTCCAGGGTTTTGCCAGCTACAAGACCGAGAAGGGCAAGGATTACTTCAAGCAGGATACGGCCGAGGAAAGCCTGGTGCGCGCGTCATTGATGGTCGATGTCGGGCAACTGGCATGGGGTCGCAAAAATACCCTATTGGTCGGTCCGGGCTATGAGTACTGGAAACACAAGTATGGCGCGATCAATAAACCGGGTACCGATACGCATGCGCCGACGTTCCACCTTGAGTGGCACTTCTGAAGTTTAAACCCGATTGTGACAGGGCGAGGTGAGCTGTATGTCTTCAAGCTCACCTCACGCTGTCCAAAAAAGGCGTCAAAAAAGCGGCGCGTGCAGGTTCTTAGTCTTATTTTGTTACTAACCAATGCCCTAAAAATTCAGGCCTGCGGCGGCAAAGCAGGACAAAACACCCTCTCGCCATTCAATTTTCATAAAAATGTAACAACCCTGCTTCACAGTTCGGGAGCCCGTCACCACAACGAGTTCCTTTTAATGAAAAGCTTGATGAAGTCCGCAGCACTCGCCATTACGGTATCCCTGTGTGCCTCCTCCGTGACCTTCGCCGCCGAAAACGTGCGCCTCACCGGCTCTGGCGCCAGCTTCCCTGCACCTATCTACCTCACCTGGTTCAAGGATTTCAGCAAGAAGACCGCTGGCGTCACCGTGGATTACCAGTCCAAGGGCAGCGGCGCAGGTGTGCAGGACTTCCTGAATAAAACCGTCGACTTCGCCGCCAGTGACTCGGCCATGAAAGACGAAGACATCGCCAAGGTCGCCGAGGGCGTGCAACTGCTGCCAATGACCGCCGGTGAAATCGTGCTGGCCTATAACCTGCCGGGCAATCCCAAGGGCCTCAAGCTGCCACGCGATGTTTACTCCAATATCTTCCTGGGCAAGATCACCAAGTGGAACGACCCACAGATCGTCGCCGCCAACCCGGACCTGAAGCTTGGCGACACGCCGATCACCGTGGTGGTGCGCGCAGACTCCAGCGGCACCACGGCGGTATTCACCAAACACCTGGCGACCATCAACCCTGAATTCAAAACGGCACTGGGGGAGGGCAACACCGTCAACTGGCCGGCCAGCGACAAATTCATCAAGTCGCCCAAGAACGATGGTGTGACTGCCACCGTACGCCAGACCCCAGGCGCGATTGGCTACATCGAATACGGCTTCGCCAAACTGGCCAAGGTTGACTTCGCCCAGTTGCAGAACAAGGCCGGCCAGTACGTAGTGCCGAACGCCGAAAGCGGCGCCGAGGCCCTGGCCGCTGTGAAAATGCCGGAAAGCCTGGTGGCCTGGTTGCCGGACCCGGACGGTGCCAAGTCCTACCCGATCACCTCGTACACCTGGATGATCTTCCGCAAGGACAACGGCAACCCCGCCAAGGCCAAGGCCATGCGCGAAATGGTTGAGTACAGCCTGACCGAGGGGCAGAAAATCGCCGATTCGATGGGGTACATCCCGCTGCCGCCATCGGTGGTGGAGCAGGTTCGCAAAGCCTCCGCCAACATTCAGTAACACCTGTGAGGCCGCTCTCGGTGTGGGCTGTTTGCCGCGCCGGGGGCGTTTCCCCCCTGTTCCGGAATTAGCCAATGAACAAACCTTTCGTCGTACCGGTTAACCGGGATTCTGCCTGCCAACCTCCCTCCGCCAAGGACTTCCTGGTTGATCGCACCTTCCGTGGGCTCGCGCGAATCGGGGTGGTACTGATTCTGGCGTTGGTCGCAGCCTTGGTATTCGAGGTGGGACGCAAGGCCTTGCCGGGCATGGAAAAGCACGGGTTCGATGTGCTTTTTGGCAGCGTCTGGGACGTTAATCAGGGCAAGTACGGGATCTTGCCGGCCATTTGGGGCACGCTCTACAGCGCTTTCATCGCGCTGCTGATTGCAGGCTTTTTCGGTGTCAGCATGGCGATTTTCCTGACTCAGGATTTTCTGCCGGCCAAGCTGGCCGCTGTGTTTCGCACCATCGTTGAACTGCTCGCTGCTATCCCCAGCGTAGTGTACGGCCTGTGGGGCATCTACGTGGTGATCCCGGCCATTCGGCCACTGACCACCTGGTTGAACAGCGAACTGGGTTGGATCCCGTTTTTCGGCACGTCCTTGAGCGGGCCGGGGTTGCTGCCGGCGGCGCTGGTGTTGGCCATCATGATTCTGCCGACGATTGCCGCCGTGTCCCAGGACGCGCTCACCAGCGTGCCGATGAAGACCAAGCAGGCCGCCTACGGCATGGGCACCACCCATTGGGAGGCGATTCTCAAGGTGATGGTGCCATCCGCCGCCACCGGTATTTTTGGCTCCCTGGTACTTGGCCTCGGCCGTGCGCTGGGCGAAACCATGGCGCTGGCGATGCTGGTGGGCAACGCCAACAACATTTCCCTGTCGCTGTTCGCGCCGGCCAATACGTTGGCAGCCTTGTTGGCGCTGAACTTCCCCGAAGCCGGGCCCAACGAGGTGGAGGTATTGATGTACGCCGCTCTCGTCTTGATGTTCATCACGCTGCTGGTGAATGTCATCGGTTCCATGATCATGCTCTACGCCCAACGGGGTAACCGATGATGACGAATCTCACATCCCCTATCACCGCTGTACCGAGCTTGCAGCGCAAGTTCGAAGGCCGCGCCTTGCGCAGCCTGGTGTTGACCACATTGGTATGGTTTGGCGCGCTGCTGGCCAGTGTGCCGCTGATTTCCGTGCTCTACATGCTGATCACCCGTGGCGGCGCACGCCTGAGCCTGGAGGTGTTCACCGAACTGCCGCCCACCGGCTTCGAGACGGGCGGCGGTTTCGGCAACGCCATGGCAGGCACCTTTGTGATGGTCGGTATCGCTGCGGCGATTGCGGTGCCGGTCGGCATCATGGCCGCGATCTTCCTGGCCGAACTGGGGCCGGACAGCAAATTGGCCAACGCTGCACGCTTTGCCGCCAAGATGCTCACCGGCTTGCCTTCGATCCTGGCCGGCGTGTTTGCCTATGCCTTGGTGGTGATGACCACCGGCACCTACTCGGCACCGGCAGGCGGCGTAGCCCTGGCGGTACTGATGCTGCCCATCGTGGTGCTGACGGCTGAAGAGTCGATGCGCATGGTGCCCAAGATCATGAAGGACGCTGCCTACGGCATGGGGTGCACCCGCTCGCAGGTGATCTGGAAGATCATCTTGCCGACCGGCCTGCCGGCGATCCTCACCGGCGTAATGCTTGCTGTGGCTCGTGCCGCAGGCGAAACCGCGCCGTTGTTGTTCACCGCGCTGTTCAGCAACTACTGGATCTACCACGACGGCGACCTGGCGGTGATGAACCCCACAGCCTCCCTTGCCGTGCTGATCTACAACTTTTCCGGCATGCCCTTCGACAACCAGCTGGAGCTCGCCTGGGCGGCTTCATTGGTGTTGGTGATGATCGTGCTGGTCGTGAATATTGTGAGCCGTATCTTCGGCAAGCCTAAGTATTAAGAACGGGAGCATCTGAATCTTGAACGTCTCAACTGCGCAAATAGCCGCTCCGTTTGTTACCCAATCGCCTGTGGTCATGGACTGCAAGCTGGACAGGATTTTCTACGGCAACTTCATGGCAGTGCGTGACAGCCATGTGCCGATCGAAAAAAACAAGATCACCGGGTTCATCGGCCCGTCCGGCTGCGGCAAAAGTACGGTACTGCGCAGCCTCAACCGCATGAACGACCTGGTGAAAGGCTTTCGCTTCGAGGGCCATGTGCACTTCCTGGGGCAGGACGTGTACGGCAAGGGTGTAGACCCGGTGGTGGTGCGCCGTTACATCGGCATGGTGTTCCAGCAGCCGAACCCGTTTTCCATGAGCATCTTCGACAACGTCGCCTTCGGCCTGCGCCTGAACCGCTACAAAGGCGACTTGGGCGATCGCGTCAAGCACGCCCTGCAAGGCGCTGCGCTGTGGGATGAAGTCAAGGACAAGCTCAAGGTCAGCGGCCTGTCGCTCTCCGGCGGCCAGCAGCAACGGCTGTGTATTGCCCGCGCTATCGCCACCGAGCCGGAAGTGCTGTTGCTCGATGAGCCGTGCTCGGCACTCGACCCGATTGCGACTCGCCGGGTAGAGGAGCTGATGGTGGAACTGAAGAAGGATTACACCATCGCCCTGGTCACCCACAACATGCAGCAGGCCATTCGCGTGGCGGACACCACGGCGTTTTTCTCGGTGGATATTTCCCAGGGCACGCGTACCGGCTACCTGGTGGAAATGGGCCCGACCGCGCAGATTTTTGGCAGCCCGCGTGAACAGATGACCGAGGATTACATCAGTGGCAAGTTCAGCTGAGTAACTCCATGTTCGATAGAAACCACAGGTGCGCCACCGTCAGCCCAGGAATGCCAATGTCTGCAACGCATCGTCTTGATTTGTCAGCGATTGAACGCGCGCTCCGTAAAGTGCAGAGCCGCTTTGCCGAGCTCAGCACGCAATTTACCGAGCCGCGCGACCCCTTGACCGACGAAGTGCTGCACAACGTGCTTGAAGGCTATGCGCTGGTTGACGACTATGTCGCACGGGGCGTTGACCTGTTTGACCTTCATCATCTGGACCTGATGCTGGAGATCAACGCCACGGTGCTCTGCGGTAGCGACCCGGCGCGCCGCGTGGAATACGCGCAGCACCTGGCCGCCACCGAGGAGCACTTCTTCAACAACGTTGAAGGCGGTATCAAGGACTTGTTCAATTGGTACTGCGCGTATCGCAGTGAATCGGTGTGGAAGCGTGCGGCCGGTGTGTATGTGCGCATCCTCAGCAAGCCGCAGTTGTTCATCGAAGGCAACAACCGCAGTGGTTCGCTGATCGTCAGTTATCTGCTGATGCGGGCCGGGTTGCCACCGTTCGTGCTGACGCTGGAAAATGCCGAGGGTTACTTCAATCCTTCCTCGGTAATCCGCAACTCGGCCAAACATGGGGTCAAGGCGTTGTATGAATTGCCCAAGATCAAGAAAAAGTACGCCGCCTTCCTGGAGGAACAGGCGCCGGATCCCAAGGCGTTTTTCTTGAACGACGCACCACAGCCTATTTATCAGGGAGGCCATTAATGCGCCGGTATCCAACACTCGCCAGCCGAGCCGTGCAAGCCATCCAGCAGGCGCTTCTCACGCGTGCCGCCAAGCGCCCGCGCGTACGCATCTCCTTTGATATCGACGACACATTGGCTTGCCAGCTCCACCACGCTGACGTCGAGAGCAGCTGGCTACCGGCTTGTGCTCATCGTTGGTGGGGAGAGCCGCTGCGTATCGGCACTCGTTCGCTGACGCGGCAGCTGCGGCGCCAGGGTTGCAGTATCTGGGTCTATACCTCATCGGGAAGGGCGCCTTCCTACATCAGGCGTTGGCTGATGCTGTACGGCATTCGTGTCGACGGCGTAGTCAATAGCGAGCGGCATAACCACGCCCTCACGGTGCATGGGCTGTCGAACACCCCCTCGAAATTTCCGCCGGCCTTCGACATTGATTTGCACGTGGATGATTCCGAGGGCGTGCGCCTTGAAGGCAACGACCACGGCTTTCGCGTGGTGGTGGTCGACCCGCAGGATGAGCACTGGGCGCAACGAGTGCTTGAAGCGGTCGCGGGCGTGCAGGCACAACTGGCCCGGCAGCAATTACCCAGGTTCAAGCAGCCTGTATGCCAAGGTGCTGAGGTTTATTCTTCCTGAGTTCCAGTGAAACCTGAACTTATCGAGCCCTTATTGCAGTTCACAACTTGCCATAAGGGTTTGATTTTCTTCGACTCGCCAGTCACGAACAACACAGAACTTCACCTCGTGTTCGTCAAACAGCGCTTATGGCGCTTTTGTCGTCTATCTCCCTAAGTACATACCCTTATCATCCGATAGTCGGTCACTTTAACGCGGCACTTCTAGGCTAGTGTTGACGAGCTTCCTTAATGGTCAACCTCGATATTAAGCAACGAAGCAGCCTGAACAGAATGCACAACAACAACTTCAATGCATATTGTTTAGCCCGACGCATCAGGTATTACCGTTGACTTTCGGTGTTGATCGCTGGGCTCAAGGAGTACTGACATGGCTATATTCGATTACAAGGGGCAAGATGCCCGCGTCCTGATTTCAGATGCCTGGACCCTTGCCACTTACACCAGTGGTGTCGCGACCGTCGGCGCGCTCTACAACATTCCGGGGCTTGTGCTGGGCGAGGGCAACACCTTCGCGCTGCCCAAGGGCTGGCGTGAAATCGGCGCGAGCGAACTGCAGGTGGATAGCAGTCACACCGACATCACTGGAAGTTTTACCGGTGACGGCGTGTTCGGCTCCCAGGCCAGGGTGTTTGGTCAATACGATGACAGCGGCCAATTAGTCAAAATGGGTTTTTCCATTGCCGGCACCAACTCGCCAATTGATCTGCTGGGTTGGCCGGCGATGATCGATAACTCTTATATCAACGGCTACGACTACCTGCTCAATTCAATCAAGGATTACGCCACCGACCACAACCTGAGCGGCAAGGATGTTCTGGTCACCGGCTACAGCCAGGGTGGTTCTGTCACCAACAGCATGTATATCGGCAAGGACACTTTGGCAGACGGTTTTTTCAAGGATTCGGACTACTTTGGCATGGAGTCGCCCAAGTCCAGCAACAGCGACGGAATCTTCAACTTCGGTTTTGAAAACGATGTGGTCCACCGCCTCACGGGGCAAGAGACCAACGTGGGCAGCGCCATTATCGATGCGCTTCAAGGCAGTGACGCCAGTTACACTTCGACGACTGACAACATCGTGCTGTTCGACACGATCTACGCGCTGCCAACCTGGCCCAATGGTCCGTTCTCAATTGCCAACCTGTCAGGCTGGGCCGCGCATCTGGAAGGCATTTTCATCAACCCTATCCAGCGTATCGCCCAATCGACCTTCTACGATTACATCGAACGCGACAGCTCCATCATCATCAGCAATCTCGACGCCATCAGCCGCAGCTTTACCTGGGTCAGCGACAAACAGACCGCCACCTCCAACCATTACGGCACACCGGCCTTCCTGCTGGGCACCGACAGTGCGGACAAGCTGCAGGACGGGCGCAGCGATGACTTCCTCGACGGGTTCAAGGGTGACGACAGTTTCCGCGTGAGTACCGGTACCGATATTGTCGCCGGCGGTGAAGGCAACGACAAAGTCTTCCTCAAAGGCACTGCATCTTCCTACGAAGCGGTGAAACTCAGCGATGGCACGTTGTTTTTGAACGACAGCAGCGGCCAATACGGCCTCAAGGAATTGCACGGCGTAGAGCATGTGGAGTTCGAAACCGGCCTGGCCAATAGCCTCGGCCAGGTGCCCGTGTTCGGCGGGCTCTTCGGTGGCATTGGCGAGGTCCTCACGCCGGCCTATACGGTGACCAGTGGCAAACTCGACTTCGAAGGCCTGTTCGGCGCCGATAAGGCGTATGCCAGATCCATCGAAGGCAGCCAACTGGCCGACACCCTCAAAGGCACCGCCGCGCGTGACCTGATATTCGGCCAGAACGGCAATGACCGGCTCGACGGTGGCGCCGGCAACGACCTGCTGCACGGCGGCGACGGCAACGACACACTGCTGGGCGGCACGGGCAACGACGCGCTGTATGGCGCCAGCGGCAATGACGTCTTGATCGGCGGGCTGGGCAATGACCAACTCAGCGGTGGCGTGGGCAGCGACCTGTTTGTTTTCGATCAACGCGGGTTTGGCCACGACGTGATCAGCGACTTCAACATTCACCAGAATGGGCAGGACCTGCTGGTGTTCGCCAAGTCGCTGTTTGCCAGCGCCGATGCCGTGCTCGGTGCCACTACCCAGCATGGCAGTGACAGCGTAATTCTGGCGGGGGACAGCAGTGTCACCTTGGTGGGGTTCAATGCGGCGCAGTTGAGTGCAGAGATGATCAGCGTGGTGTGATGCGACACCTGCGAAACGGAAGGTAAAACCTCACAGGCTCCCCGAAGCTGTGGGGTTTTTTATGGCCTGCTGTTTGACGCAATGGCTCGGTACCACACGCAGCGTCAGTGCCTAGCGGTCGGACTCAAACGGGCAAAAACTCTCCATTTTCACGCCTGAGCCGCTCTGCGTGAAGGGTTGAACGAGTTTGCACTGTTAATTGACGCCATCAAAATGACATCTTATCATCGCCACATTGGATGGCATAAAGCCATATAGAGGGATCTATACAGTGTGGCGTTTAAGGTGCGGGTAGCAGCCCCACTCAGACCGCAGACGTGATTGCGCAGCCGGTCAATGCGCTGGCGCAAACCACTCCGGTCGCCAGCCAGACCATCAACCGCGTGCAAGGCTTCACGCCTACCGCGCCAAAGTCGCAACCGCATAAATACCTGATCGAAACCAACCCGGTGCTCACGGACCTCAAGCAGTTCATGAGTTCCGACTACTTGCTCGCAGGGCTGGGTTACAACCCGGACGAAAGTGCCAAGCGCCTGGGCGACGGGCTCTATGAGCAACGCTTGATCCAGCAGGCCGTGCAAGCGCGCACAGGGCAGCGTTTTATCGACGGCCAGAACACCGACGAAAAGCTGTTCAAGTACCTGATGGACAATGCGATCCAGAGCAAGCAGCAACTGAACCTGGCAGTGGGCGTTACCTTGACCTCGCAACAGGTCGCGGCGCTGACCCATGACATCGTCTGGCTCGAACAGCACGAAGTGAACGGTGAAAAGGTGCTGGTGCCGGTGCTGTACATGGCCCAGGCCGACAATCGTCTTGCACCCAATGGCGCATTGATCGCAGGCAACGACCTTAACCTGATCGCCGGCGAAAACCTGGAGAACGCCGGGACCCTGCGTGCCACCAACAACCTGTCCGCCAAAGCGGGCAATGACCTGATCAACAGCGGCTTGATCGAAGCCGGCAACCGCCTCGACCTGCTGGCGGGTAACAACATCGTCAACAAGTCCGGCGGCATCATCGCCGGACGCGATGTCACGCTGACGGCGATCAAGGGTGATGTGATCAACGACCGTGCAGTAACCCGTACCGGCAACGGCACCGCTGAGCGCCGCGACTATCTCGACAGTGCGTCACGCATCGAGGCAGCTAATGACCTGACGATGAATGCAGGCCGTGACATCGCCAATACCGGTGGCGTGCTGCAAAGCGGGCGTGACACCACATTGGTCGCTGGCCGCGATGTGCACATCGATGCCGTTGAGCAACGCAATGGTTTGGACCTGGGCAACCGCCTGCGTACCGAAACCGTGACGCAAAACGGCGCCAGTGTGGAGGCCGGCCGCGACCTCAAGGTATCGGCAGGGCGAGACTTCAGCGCCATTGCCAGCCGTATCGACGCCAAGCGCGACTTGAGCATCACGACGACTGAGAACCTGAGTATTTCGTCGGCCGCCGACGAACAGCATTCCTCCAGCAAGTCCAAGAAGGTCACCCAGTCCAAGGACCACCTCAGTCAGGTTTCCAGCGTGCTGACGGCCGGTGGCGACGTGTCGCTCAATGCCGGTAAAGACCTGGAACTCACCGCCAGCCGAATCGCCGGCGGCGGCAACGTGGCCCTCGATGCACAGCGCGATGTGAGCATCCTCTCGGCCCTGGACGAAGACGCTTCGTTCTACTCGAAAAAGAGCAAGGGCTCGTTCGGTCGTAGCAAAAGCCAGCAGCGGGAAAGTTACGACAGCACCAACGTAGCCTCCGTCGTCGAAGCCGGCAAAGACCTGACCATCAATGCCACCAAGAAGACTGATGGCGGGATGAGCATCGACGGCGGGCGTGACGTCACCGTGATCGGCAGCCAGTTGAAGGCTGGTGGGGACATGTTGCTGGGGTCCACGGGGGACGTCGCGGTGTTGTCGGGTGTCGAGGAACATGGCTCCTACAGCAAGAAGACCAAGTCTGGATTCCTGGGGCTGTCCAAAAGCGGCAAGAGCCAGTTGAAGACCACTGCGAGCCAAGTGGGCAGTGAGTTGGAGGCGGGCAATGATGTTGTGGTGGCGGCGGGTAATGATGTACGGGTGCGGGCCAGTGAGATAAGTGCAGAAAATGATGTCGAGTTGAGGTCTGGACTGGTCAAGGAAACGGGCGATATCAACCTCGTCTCTGCTAACGACACCGCCTATAGCCGTAGTGAAAAATACGAGAAGAAAACCGGCACGATCTCCGGTGGGTTTATTGCGATCTCCTCGGCCAAAAAAGCTGGTCAGGAAGCCCAAAGCAGCACCAGCGTGGGGAGCCAGGTGTCCGCGGATCGTGATGCGAACTTGCACGCCGAGCGAGATATTAACTTGGTGGGCAGTGGGGTCAGCGCCGGGCGTGATGTCAGTCTCAATGCGGGGCGCGATGTCAATGTACTTGCGGCCCAAAGCAGTACCAGTGAGCGCGATTGGCAAAAAAGCAAACAGACCGGTATTGGCGTATCGAGTGACGCCAATGGTGTGACCTTGTTTGTGGGCGCTGATAAAAGTGCAGAGAAAAATAGACTTGAGCAGCAAACAGCAGCCGCCAGCCAGATCAATGCAGGGCAAGATTTGGCGATCAATGCCAAGCGCGATATCAACCAGCGTGGGTCGGATATATCGGCTGCCAATGATGCTGAGCTGACGGCCGGGCGGGATATCAACATCGATGCGGCGCGTGAGCGTTTGCTGATGGAGCAGCAGCGGGAGACGGAGCGTAACGGGTTGAGTGTGGCTATCAACCACAACTATGGCAACACCAAGGATGCGGTGAGCGGGGCCGGGAAGGGAGAGGACAACATCAGCAAGGGCTCCAGTACGCTGAAAGGTGTTGATGCAGTCGGCCAATTCCTTGCTGGTCCTACTGGGGACGTAAAATTCGGCAATAGCAAGCACAGCACCAGCACGCAGCTGATTGAAGAGACCAATCGCTCATCGACCCTGAAGGCCGGTAAAGATCTCAACTTGGTCGCCGGGAATGATGTGGCCATCAGCGGCGGCCAGTTGAATGCCAGCCGTGATATCAACATCAAAGGTCGGGATGTTTCGCTTGATGTAGCGAAGGGCAGCATTAACCAAAATGACAGTGAGAGTCAGAGCTGGGGTGGCATCCATGGCGGTACCAGTGGTGGCATAAAGTTAGGCGTAGGTGGGAGCCATGGCGTTGCTAGTGAGAAGGGTAGTAACGGTACTTCTACCGTCACGACAGCTCAGGCCGGGCGCGATATTAACCTGAACGCGAGCAATGACCTGAGCCTGGTAGGTACGCAAGCCAAGGCTGGTCGCGACATCGATCTCAAGGCAGGAAACGACTTGAGCATCCGTGCTGCGCAGAACGACAGTTCAAGCGACAGTAATAGAAACAGTGGTGGTGGCGAAGTCGGGTTTACCTTTGGTAATGAGGGGGTCGGCGTTTATGCCAGCGTCAGCATGGGCAAAGGGAACCTGGACCGGGAAGGGCAGCGTCAACAGGATGCCTATCTCTATGCTGCAGATCGTTTGGGCTTCGAGAGCGGCCGCGATACCCAGGTCGCAGGTGCCGACTTACGGGGAGATAAAGTCATTGGCCGGGTCGGCGGTGACCTGAATGTTTCTTCTGTCCCAGACACCGGCAAAGTCAAAGGCAAAGAATTTGATGTAAGTGTCACCGTCACCATCGGGCCGGGCGCCGGTGTCAGCGGTTCGGTTGGTTACGGTCAGACCTCTGGAAAAACCAATTGGGTCGAAGACCAGACGCGGATCACCGCCAGCGACAAGCTGGATATCCGTACGGAGAAGCACACACAACTCGATGGCGCTTTAATCGCTTCGGACAATGGCAACTTGAAACTGGACACCGGCACGCTGGGGTTCAGAGACATCTCTGGAGAAGATAAAGAGCACGGGTATTACTTGAACGTCGGTGGCACCTATAAAAACGGTGAAAGCACTACCCAGGATCCGAGCCAGGTCGGTAAAGGCAAGACGGGGCAGACGGGGTGGAGTGTTACTGGCTGGAAGTACGATAAGGACCGCGAGCAATCAGTCCGCGCGACAGTGGGCGCGGGTGAGATCGTTGTGCGGGATGTGGGCGATGCTACATCTGCAGTGACGGGGCTCAATCGCGATGTTGATAAGGCTTACGAAGTTACCAAGGACCAGGAAAAACGTACGGATCTGTATGTAACTGACTCTTCGTTGAAAGCGGTGACATCCCCAAAGGCAACATTAGAACAATGGAAAACCGACGCCGCCAAGTTAGGTGACAGAACCGAAGAGACGATTTTCCAGATGGTGGACCTGCTTGGCGCTGGCTCGCAGATTGCGCAAGGTATAAACCCTGACTTAGTCGGAATCGAGATGAAAGGCCAGGCCGCCATACGGCAGCTAGGCAGTCGTCACCAAGAAGAAAGGTCCGCTATCGTCAACCGGGTGCTTGGTAATATCACGAACAACGCCCACTCGCCTGAAACTCAAGCACTGGCAGATAAGCTCACTCAGATAGCAGGGGACGACCCGCAAAAAGCCCTGCAGGTGTTGGTGTTGCTGAAAGGCTTGAATAAAAGCAGTCATGGAGAAAGTAATTTCTTACCGGCCATACCTCTCGCTATGGCGGGCATCACAGCCTTAGGAGGCGCGTTAGTCGCAGCTAACCCAACCACGCAGGAAAACTTGCGTATTGCGGCAAACTCCATGGTTGAGGCTGCAGCCAAAACTGGAGAGAATGCTGCGCAAAGCATGAAAAGCAGCATACTGATCTGGGATGTGATTGTCGGTACGGCATTCCCGATCCACCTGCTTGACCCTAGCAATCGCAGTCTGGTCAATCCGATCCTCACTGACATCGCCGTGCATCCGAGCAGTGGTGGGTTTGGTGATGGCAGTGTGGTTGCTCCGACGGTTCATACCGGTGGGACGCCGCTGGACGGGCGACAGGATGATGGCAAGTATGTGACGCCGGAGCATCGACTTGATCCGGGGAATATGTACAGTGATAGAGTGGAGCTGAAAGGTTTAGCACAAAATAGACCTCTGCAAGATCTTACTCATCAGGAGCTGCTTGGGATTTTCGGTACAGCTGGGATTGATCTATCCAACCATGCCATTACTAGGCTCAAGGATTCTCGAACGAAAAATATTGGTTTTGAAACACCCAATGACATTGCAAAAATATTCAATGATGGCGCTAGATTTGATGCTGGTAATGGTGCCATTGGATATGGGTACAAAGGGCTTGAGGTGATTATTAACCCAGCAACGAAGAAGATTGTTACCTTTAGGCCGGCGAAAAATAGGGAGTGAAATATGATTGACTTATTCGATAAAGGTAATAAGTTTTCACTCAAAGTGAAAGGGTACGAATTTCCCGGTGCGCAGGATGAGCTAGATGCTAATTGGTTGGTTGTCAGTATAGATGTCGAACATAAGGCTGGGGAGTCATGGAGCGCGTGTGGGCCCTATCTGCGCACTCATGAACTATTAGGGCTGTTGAGATGGTTGAGAAGTTTAAAAACTGGAGTGCCACCCTCAAGGATTGCATTCACGGAAGGGGAATTGGCATTTTCGTATTTGGGTGATAAGCAGCTGACAGTAATACTTGACTTTAATTTTCATCCTAAGGGCGCAGCGTATGACTACTCAAGTGACAGAGAGTTTTCATTGCCTTTCAATGTTGATAATAAAGGCTTGGCTAATTTGATTCGTTCTGTTGAAGAGACCATAAGGGAGTTTCCCGAGCGCTAAGCTGCGACATAAGAAGATGACAGCATAGAAGGTGACAGGTTTATTTGGTTATTGTCTGTAACTAATAAATCTGTCCCGAATGGCACTTACGTAACAGCTAACCAGCTGATCTGATTACAAAAAATGAAGAATAGGCCGCCCTTGATCTACGGTGATAGTTGTGAACACCCACCCCTCGAACAAGGACAGCCTGCGTGAATCGCAGACCTCAAATCCTCAAGCATCAACAGCAACGCATGCAGCATCACGCCAAAAGCAGCAATGGCCGTGCGTTGGGGGAGCGGTTCGTTTCTGACTGTCGTAACAGCGACGGGCTGGATAACTATTTGCAGCGTTTTGCCTAGAGTGGTATCCAGCCCGAATTCATTCACCCGCCATCGTCATGACTTGGCCTGCGCCGAGTACGTTGGTTGTCGGGTGGCCCGCCAATGCAGGATTTGCTGTTGAATATTCCAGTGAATAATCTGCTCGTAGAGCTTCTCGACGAAAGCGACATCAAGTTCGGCTTCTACCGCCCATAGTCGCCGCTCCTCAAGCATGGCCGCGACGCGTTCAGGTGCTGGAATGTCCTGTTCGTTGGCTTTGAACTGCGCCGCAGCCTTTACGTAACGCAGGCGTTTTTGTAGCGAGTCAAGGATCTGGCGGTCAAAAAAGTCGATGCCCGCTCGAATGTCATTGAGGTTCTCGCAGGCTTGTGGCGGTTTTAGCGGCAGCATGAGGCTGGTCTCTTTCAATAATGGGTACGCAAGTTGAATGACGCCGCGGGCAATCGCTCGACGACCGTTTGATCAGTGAATGCTCGCTTGGATCGAAGGGTATTCAGTTGAGCTTCGGCAACCACTTCGTCGATCAAGGCGTCGATCATGCTGCAGTCGTGATGATGAGGTGTGGTGATCAGGTGTGCCGAATTACCGGAGGTGGCCAGGCAGTATTTCGTCGCAATTCTTTCTGATGGGCAAGGGAACACGACGGTGATGGAGTTTTCGTTGCGCCAGGCATCAATGCCCGAGGCCTGGAAGCGGTCGACGGCGTACTGTGCCGTGTCCAGGCTGTGTTTGATTCGATGGCGCCATTCAGCCCATGAGTAGCTGCGCAGTGCCGCCCACATCATCAGGGGTGTGTGGCCGTTGCGCGAGCCGCTGATGGTCTTGTCATGGGCCCGGATATAATCCACTTCCACTGAAATGCGCGCGACGTTGTTGCGTTTGGCCACGACAATTCCGCAAGGAATGGGCGAGCCGATCATCTTGTGGCCGGAGACGCAGATCGAGTCGATGCCGTCGGCAAACGAGAAGGGTTGTGGGTGATCGACGAAGGGCAGGATCATCCCGCTCAAGGCCGCATCAGCGTGCAGGTAGTAGTCGTGGCGGGCAATGCCTGCCTGTTGCAGGCGTTGCTGGATGGTCTCGATATTATCCACGGCTCCACGCATCGTGGTGCCGATGTTGGCGAAGATGATGGGGTGACGCTCCTGGTCGGCGGTTATTTTTACCATCAGGTCGTCGTAGTCGATTTCGCCATTGGGCAACGATTCGACCGCACGGCATTTGATCCGCAATAATTTGACGATCTTTGCCACGGAGTAGTGGGTGTCTTTCGAGTAGTACAGGGTGCCGTCCGGAAACAGTTCGCGTCCCAGGTAGCAGCCAAACATATTGCCTTCCGTCCCGCCATTGGTGACGTAACCCCAACTGTCTTCAAGGGCAATGTTGAACAGCTCGGCGAAATACGTCATGACGTCTTTTTCAAAGTCGAACGAGTTCAACAGGTAGTTGCTGTACTCGTTCCAGTCCCCGCAGTTGTTAATTGAAAATTGCAAGAAACGGTGCAGCTGGGAGTAATCAAAATCGGCTGATTCGGGATACCCAATGTTGAAATACTGATGTGTCACGCAGTGCTGCCAGAAGCCTTCAAGCTTGCTTTGGTCGGCAGGGGATAAAGTCATGTCTAACTCCTTTTAAAACGACTGGGTGACGCCGCCCGGTCAGGCGGCTATCTGCCTCGCGTCTACCAATGACCACCAGCTGCTGAGCGTGGGCGAATCCGCCAGTTCTTCGAAGCTGACGGCAATGCCACGCTCCTTGAGTTCGGCAGCGAGTCTCATCACTTGCAAGGAGTCGAGGCCATAGAAAATCAGGTTTTCCTCAGGGTCCAGGTCTTCACAGTCCTCGACGAGTTGCCGCACGCGAGTCTGCAACCAGGCGCGGGTGGTTTCCGCTGCCAGAAGCTGACGCAGGTGCTTCTTGTCAATCTTGCCCACGGGTGTCAGCGGCATGGTTTCGATTAACCGGATGCGGTCGGGCAGTTTGTATTCGGCGATGCCGAGTTCCATCAGGTGACGTCTGAGCGCGGGCGGCTTCAGGCTCGGGTTGCGTGATACGACGAACGCGCAGCTTTTTTCTCCCAGCCTGTCATCGGGCATGGCCACCAAGCCCGCGTGAGTCACATCAGGATGGAGGACGATGAGGTTTTCGATTTCCTCCGAGGCGACTTTTTCACCGCCACGGTTGATCTGGTCCTTGACCCTGCCGACCACGCGCAAATCGCCGCTGGGCATGAGTTGGACGAGGTCGCCGGAGTAGTAGTACCCCTCGTTATCGAACGCCTGGGCATTTTGTTCGGGGCTTTGGTAGTACCCGCAAAAAGTGTAAGGGCCACGTGTGGCGAGCATGCCAGGTTCTCCGTCCGGGACGGGGAGGCCTTGTTCGTCAACGATTTTGATTTCATCGTCGGGGCTGATCGGACGGCCCTGGGTAGTAAAAATCTGTTCGTCGGAGTCATTTAGCCGGGTGTAGTTGATCAGGCCTTCGGCCATCCCGAATACCTGTTGCAGCTTACAACCGAGCACGCCGGGCACCTGGCGTGCCAGCGAGTCGGCAAAACAGGCGCCACCGACCTGGAGGAACTCAAGCGATTGCAGTTGTTCTTTATGCTCCGGCGCTGCCTGCAGCCACAAGGCGACTGCACTTGGCACCAAGGCCACAGTATTGACTTCTTGGCGCTGGATGATCGAAAAACAGGTCAAGGGCTCCGGGCTGGGCGCCATGATGATGCAGCCGCCAGCATGTAGAACACCGAGGGCGCCGGGGGAACTGAGCAAGAAGTTATGGGCGGCAGGTAGCGCGCATAGAAAGCGCGTGCGTGGCGTAAGTTCGCATACTTGCGCGCTTGCCCTGGCGTTGTAGTAATAGTCGTTGTGAGTGCGGGGGATGAGTTTGGGGGTGCCCGTGCTGCCGCCTGACAGTTGGAACAATGCGACCTCGCCGGGCCCCGAGGGGGAGACGTTCACGTTGCTCTCGCTCGGCGTATTGATCCAGTCGGCGAGGTTGTTTTCGTGACGTTGCTCGCCCAACAGCAAGATGATGTCTGGACTTGAACCCACCTCCTTGAAGTCGGCGATATAGCTGTCGTCACGGAAGACTTCATGTTCGCGGGAGGCAATCAACAACGTTGGCGCGATTTGTTTGGCGTAACTCTTGAGTTCAAGTTTGCGATGGCTGTAGAGCGCGTTGAGGGGTGCGATTCCTGACTTGAGCAGGGCAAAAAGGACAATGTAAAACTCCGCGATATTGGGCAACTGCACCAGTGCAGTGTCACCGTTGCCAAGCCCGCTGGCGGCCAGTCGCGAGGCCAGGTTGGAAGACAATTGGTCCAACTCGGCATAGCTGAAGTGGCGATCGCCGCAAATAATCGCGGGGGCGTCGGGTTGCGACTGGCTGCGTTCCTGAAGGAGGTGGGTGAGCGGTTTGTCGAGCCAATAGCCTTTGTCCCGATAACGCTGTGCGCTTTCCAGAGGCCAGTGGTTAAATTCAATAGTCATAGTATTCACGTGTGAAAAAATTCGAGTTAGTGGGCCAATCCGCAGGCGCGCAGCATGGTGCCAAGTTTGGTCTGGACTTCTGCCCATTCGGAGTCGGGGCTTGAGGCTTCAACGATGCCTGCGCCGGCGAACAGGCGGACCTTGTTTCGCCTGACCGTGCCGCAACGAATCGTTACGACCCATTCGCCATTGCCCTGGGCATCGCACCAACCCACCATGCCGGTGAACAGGCCGCGCTCGAAGGGTTCGACGAAGCGAATCAGGCGCCGGGCGCGCTCGGTGGGGAAGCCGCACACAGCCGGTGTGGGGTGCAAGCGGCAGGCAAGCTGCAAGGCCGATACAGCCGGGTCTGCCAGCGTACCTTCGATGCGGGTCGAGAGGTGCCAGAGCGCGGGCGTGCTGATGAGGGAGGGGCGTTGCGGCACATTCAGCTGCGTGCACAGTTTCCCCAGTTGGCTGACGATGTCCTGGGTCACGAACCCGTGTTCGTAGTGATCTTTTTCCGATGTCAGCAACCAGTCTGCATTGCGCCGGTCGGCTTCTGGATCGGCCATGCGCTTGGCTGACCCTGCCAGCGGGTTGGACAGAAAGCTCAGGCCTTCCTTGCGGACCAGAAGTTCGGGACTGACACCGATCAGCGTGGTGCCATCAGGCATTGGCACACGGAAGTGGTAGCCGCTCGGGTTCTGGGTTTTCAGGTTGTGCTGCAGGGCACTCACATCCACATCGTTTGCAAATATCAGCTCGCGTTGAACCGAGAGCACAGCCTTGCGTACGTCGCTGTGGCGGAAGTTGACGACGGCGTGTTCCACCGCCCGTTTGAAGGCCTGTTCGTCCGGAATGTTTTTCTGTTCGATCAACTCAGGCAGCGTCGACATACCCGTTTTCGCGTGGATGTCTCGGGTCCGCCATTGCGCGTGTTCGGGAATGTAGAGGCAGGAAGGTTCAGCAGGGTCGAAAGGGATGGCGCCAACGATGATTGGGTTGCTCTGGCCAGCTTCGCGCGCCCGATCAAGCGCTTGCACAATTGTCTGCTGGAACAGGCTATTGGCGTCATCGCCGCCAATGGCAGGTGTTTCAATTCTCTGCAGCATCCCGGTGACCGCTAACTCGCGATCGCCGGATGTGAACGAAAAACTACGTTGTACCTCTGCGAGTTGCACCTCTTCCATCTCGGTCGTTCTTAGGGTGCCCGTTCTCATTTGGGGGAAGCCTCCGTGGCCTAGGGATAAAAAGAAACTTGAAATAGAATCATTATCGTTTCTAATATGTGATGCTAATCATTACGATTTGTCAATCACATGAGTGAGCCATGAGAGAGTTAACTTCAATGCAAGCCGCCTGTTGGATCGGGCGGACTGCTCATGCGTTTTTAGGGAAAGTTTCAGCTCATCTGTATGCCGAATTCGATGGCCATTGCATTGAGCTGGAGCGGCTGCGCAAGGCACTTGAGCAGGTATGTCGGCTGCACCCCATGCTGCGAGTCAGGCTGAATGCGGAAGGGCTTCAATCCATTGCTGCGATGGACCAGTCACCGCTATTGGAGGTGGAGGATTTACGTAGGATGAGTGAAGAGGAGGTTGCGCAGCGCCTGCTCTGCAAGCGTGAGGAATGGACTCATCAGCAGCTTGATCTGTGTCAAGGGCCCGCAGCACGGTTTTGTGTGAGCCTGCTGGCCAATGATGCGTTTCGGCTGCATGTCGATACGGACATGATCGCCATTGACCCATCCAGTTTTCGCACGTTGATAGAAGACCTGGCAGACCTCTATGAACATCCAGAGGCCGCTCTGCCACACACGCCATCGTTCTTCGACTGGTATGACAAAGCGCGCACCGATAGCGCACTTAAAACGGCCCGCGACCGGGACCGTCGCTGGTGGCGCGAGCGTCTGTCTGATATCACGCCGGCGCCGACGTTACCTTTTCTTGAAACCCCGCCTGACCAGCCGCACAGCGATCGACTCAGCACATGGCTGGGTCCAGAAGAGCGCCAGGCGTTACAGCGTCTCGCCCGCGAACGCAGAATAACGCTGTCTACCTTGATGATGGGGGTGTTTGCAGCGGCCCTCGGCGCCCAAACGGGAGACAAGCGATTTCGCCTCAATGTCCCTACGTTCTGGCGACCTGCGCTGGTGGGCGAGGTTGAGCGGATCGTCGGCGATTTTGCCAACATGCTGATTCTGGATATCGATCTGGAGGCGGCCCGGAGCCTGGCCGAGCTGTGCAGGCAACTGGCAGGCAATATGGTGGATTTGCTCGAGCATTGCGCTTATCCCGGGGTGAACCTGATGCGCGACCTGTCGCGTCATCATGGCGCTGCGCAACTGGCCCCTGTTGTGTTTACCGCCGGGCTGGATCTGTCTGGCGCAGACCTTCTTTCTGAGCGGGTGCGGCGAGTGTTGGGCCCCATGAGCTGGGTGGTTTCCCAAGGGCCTCAGGTTGCGCTAGACGCGCAGGTTGTCTGCGCCGACGGCGGCATCTTGATCAATTGGGATATCCGTCTGGATGCGTTACCACCAGCCTGGGTGTCGGAGTTTTTCGACCGTTTCGTGCTGATGGTGCGCGAGGTGGCCGCTTGCTCCGCTGTTCTGGACCAGCCACTCTCCCAGCCAGCGGTTGTCGCAAAACCACTGACCGCTTTACAGCAGGCTTATTTGCTTGGGCGCAGCGCGCAGATGCCGCTGGGTGGTGTGGCCATGCAAGAGTTTCGCGAGTACCGCGGCGCTATGGATCCGGCACTGCTGCGGAGCCGGCTGGTCGAGATGGTCCAGCGCCACGAAAGCCTGAGAGTACGCATCGACGCGCAGAAACTCGTGCAGTTCGTCAGCGATGAGGTGCAGTTGAACCTGGACGAAGTCGACCTTACGACCTTATCGCCAGAAGAGGCGCTCAACTACGTCGAGGCGCGCCGCGAGGCGTATGCGCATGCGTTGTTCGAGCTGGACCGTTCGCCCTGGAACGTCACGATCTTCAAGCTTCCGGAGGGCCAGTTGAGCGTCTTCGTACGCCTCGACGCCTTGATTCTCGATGGGCGCTCAATCGCCACCCTCATGGTCGAGCTGTTCGACGGCACAACTGGCGAGGAGTCGTTCCCGCAGACGGCATCCGAGCCAGAGGATTTGGACAGTAAGCGCAAGGCAGATTCCGTTTATTGGAAAGCCAAGCTTGCTGCGGTCAGCGGGGCACCGCGGCTGCCGTGGATCACTGCGCTGGATCGGGTGGGCGCTTCACGCTACGAGCGACAGAGCCTGCTGATCCCCAAGCCTACGTTCGGCGCCTATTGCAAGTTGGGCGCGCGGCAGCGGCTGTTTAAAAACACCACGCTAATGGCACTGGTGCTGGAAGTGCTCTCGCACTGGCTCGATGAGGGTGGTTTGTGTGTTGCGGTGCCTGTTGCCCCGCAAACGGTCGGTGCCTTTGCGAATCGCTCAAGCTTTATCGCGATCAATTGGAGCGCCGAGCCAGATGGTTTTGCCGAACGCGCTGCCAAGCTGCAAGTAGATGTGCTGGAAGGGTTGCAGCACCTGAGCTTTTCAGGGGTGGACCTTGCTCGTTTGCTGTTCGAGTCCCATGGTCCCGGCCCGGTGCTTCCGGTGGTGATCACCAACGGGTTTTCCTGGCCAGTCTCGGCGCAGGGCAGCCCGATGAGCCTGCACGGCGGTCTGACCCAGACGCCACAGGTGGCGATGGATATTCGCTTCTCGGCCAATGCCGACGGCGAATTGGTGTTCGATATCGACTATGCACGCGCAGTGCTGGAGCCGGAGCTTGTCAGCGCCGTTTTGAACGCAATCGAAAAAGCGGTCGACCAAGCCACCACAAGCGGGGTTTTGGCCGTTGATGCCAAGGCGATAATCGAAAAAGGCCACTACCGTTTCAATAGTCGGGTCACTGAAGCGTGCCGCGAAGGGTTTCTCGACAGGATCGCGACCAACATCTTTGATCGGAGTAATACCAAAACTGCTCTTATCAGTGGTGATCGGCTAATCAGCTATGCCGAACTCGGCCACAGCGTGTGCTGCATCATCGGGGCATTGAAAGCGCGCGGATTATCACGTGGGCAAGTCGTCGCCATCTGCCTGCCTCGCAGCCCGGAACATACGATGGTGACGTTGGCGTGTGCTCTGACAGGCGTAATCTGGGTTCCCATCGACGTTTCAGCGCCGGCCGAGCGGTTGCGTTACCTGCTGGAAAACTGTCAGCCCGATCTTGTGGTGATTGCCCAGCATGAGTCTGTCGGCTCAGTCACGGCTACACCGGCGGAACTCTTGGCTGTGCAGACCCAGGCGATGCCCGTGCTGGATGACCTGTCGTTAAGCGACGCCCCGGCCTATTACCTTTATACCTCGGGCACCACTGGTAAACCCAAATGCGTGGTTCTGAACAACCGAGCCACCGCCAATGTCGTCGGCAGCACCCTTGAACGTTGGGCTGTCACCGAGCGCGATGTGTTCATGTCCGTGACTCCACTTCACCATGACATGTCGGTGTTCGACGTTTTCGGATGCCTGACGGCAGGGGCAACACTGGTGCTTACCGGGGGTGGCGAGGAAAAGGACGCCGTACGCTGGAACCAGTTGATCGCCCAACATCAGGTGACGTTGTGGTGCTCTGTGCCCGCTATTTTGGAAATGCTCCTTTCATGCCGCACCAGCCATGATTTGAAGAGCCTGCGTTTGATTGCTCAGGGCGGTGATTACATCAAGCCGGCCGTGATCGCCGAGTTGCGTGAACTGCTGCCGTCATCTCGGTTGATTTCCCTGGGGGGGGCCGACGGAGACCACCATCTGGAGTATTTGGCATGAAATTACGGACGATGACCGTGCGCTGATTCCTTATGGAAGGCCCTTGCCCGGAAATAGCTACTTCGTCCTAGACCCACGAGGCGAGCATTGCCCGGCAGGCGTAGTTGGCCGACTTCACACCGCCGGCGTCAATCTCGCGCTGGGGTACCTCGAAAACGGCGAGTTGGCTCAAAGCGAGTTCGTGACCGTCACTGATGAACATGGCCAAGCCGTTCGGGCGTTCCGGACCGGTGACTGCGGGCGTTACCGCCGCGACGGTACCTTGATCTTCGACAGTCGGGTAAATGGCTACGTGAAAGTTCGCGGTGTGCGGGTATCGCTTCCGGATATCGAGATAGCGCTGATCAATCATCCGTCGCTCAGGCACGTGTTGGTCGTGGATTACGGCGAGCAGCGCCAAGGCGAGGTCTGCATTGGCGCTTTGTATGTCTGTCAGCAGGGCGGCGAAGAGCCGACCACCACCGAACTCCGCAACTTCGCCCGTCAGCACCTGCCGCACTCCCATGTGCCCACGCGTTTGCTCAGGGTGGACGCGTTGCCGCTGTCGCAGAACGGCAAGCCTGATCGTCAACGGGCCCGCAGCCTGCTTACGGCTTCGGTAAATGACGCAAGTGAGCCCGCTGCGATGAGGCGCTCGACGCCACGCAACAAGGTATTGGATATCTACTTGAGCGTACTGGGGCGACCGCTGGCGGATGGGGCGAATGCCAGCGTGGACTTTATTAGCCTTGGGCTACGGCCCCAGCATTTGAAGGCGATTTCGGCGCGGGTCCAAGAGGATTTCTCGGTGCGCCTTTCGCCAGGGCAGCTCCTACGCTGTCGCAATGCACAAGACGTTGAACGCCTGCTCATGGCTGAGGGTTCCTGAGCGTGTAACGGATGTTGATATAAGCGCGGTGGCGCGCCTGCGCGCACGTCAACTGCAATAACCAAACAGTTGGGCCTAGGGAGATGGATTGGATGATGGATGTACAAAGTGTTGATATTACCGGCGTTGGCATTGGCCCCTTTAATCTGGGTTTGGCCGCGTTACTGTCCAAGCATCCTGGCGTGACCGGTGTTTTCCTTGACCGGAAAGCGGAATTTCGCTGGCATGAAGGGCTTTTGTTACCAGGCACAACGCTTCAGGTTCCGTTTCTGGCCGACCTGGTGACGATGGCGGATCCCACCCATCAGCTCAGTTATCTGAACTACCTGCATCAGCACGATCGCCTGTACCCGTTCTACTATTACGAAAACTTTCAGGTGCCTCGCCGTGAATACGATCACTACTGCCGCTGGGCGTCGCAGCAGCTGCCAGCCTGCCATTTCGGCGAGGAGATCTGTGATGTGACGTATGACGCCAACGCTGGCCAGTTTCTGGTAGAGAGCCAATCAGTGTCAGGCTTCAAGCGCTATTATCACAGTCGGGACCTGGCGATTGGTGTCGGTACGGCGCCTGTATTGCCCCAGTGGGCACAGGTCAAGAGCACCGCGCCGGTGATGCACTCGGCGGAGTTCGGCAAGCGTCAGCAACAGTTGTCGAAATGCCAGCGGGTCACGGTCATTGGCTCCGGCCAAAGTGCGGCCGAATGTGTGTTGGCCTTGTTCAGCGAGTTGACACCCGAGCGGATTGCAGCAGGGGCGTCGATTCGCTGGATCACACGCTCAGCGGGTTTTCATCCCATGGAGTATTCGAAACTGGGGCAGGAGTGTTTTACGCCGTCCTACATGGAGTACTTCCACAGCATTCCGAGGGAGCGACGCCGTGCCATCGTTGCAGGGCAAGGGCTGCTGTACAAAGGCATTAGCTTCTCGACCATCGCTGATATCTACGACCTGATCTATGAACGCTCGATTGGCGGCAGTGATCCGGGCCTGACGTTGCTATCCAATTGCGAGGTGCAGGCCGTGGAAGAGATTGATGGCATGCTGAAAATCGCTTACCGGCACCGTGAATTGAACCAGACCGGCACTCTTGAAGCTGATGCCATTGTGGCGGCGACAGGCTACGGGCATACATGGCCGCAGTGGTTTGAAAGGCTCAAGGGCGTGGTGCTTGAAACCGATGAGTATGGTGACTGTATTGTCCAGGACGATTTCACCGCACGCCGCTGCGATGCAGGCACGGGCCGTGTCTTCGTGCAGAATGCGGAGATCTTCCAGCATGGTGTTGGTTCGCCGGACTTGGGGATTGCGGCGATTCGCAATGCAACGATTATCAACCAGTTGCTTGGCCAGCCTTACTACCGCTTGCCCAAACGGTCATCGTTCCAGCGCTACGGGATGCATGAGGCGTAGAGCCGAGGGTTGAGGGTCTTGGTAGCATTACCAAGACCCTGATCAGGTTATAGGTGGATA
Source organism: Pseudomonas sp. KT_2_4 (assembly GCF_041410225.1). Taxonomy (NCBI): domain Bacteria; kingdom Pseudomonadati; phylum Pseudomonadota; class Gammaproteobacteria; order Pseudomonadales; family Pseudomonadaceae; genus Pseudomonas; species Pseudomonas sp. KT_2_4. The sequence continues at coordinate 894,956 of NZ_CP166962.1, read as the reverse complement.
TGGTTAAGGGCGGTGCGGGCTGCGTCGGGCGTCGTAAACAGCGCGAACACCTGATCTATGGTCGTGCTCAGGCGCGCCATCTGTGCTGCGCTGTAGCGGTCCGAACGGTAAGTAATGACCAGGCGCAGTGAGCGTTTGCCGTCGATCGTGTTCTCCATGATTTCGAACTGAATACCGAACATCGATTGGTTCTTGTCCGGGTCAATCTGCCGGTAGCGGATCGTCCCGGCGTCCGGTGTGCTCAGGGTGCCATTCAAGGCGTTGTTGGCGTGTATTTGAATGTACACGTCGAACAGCAGGCCGTCTGCGGGCGTCATGCCGAGGGCCTGTTGGATCTGCTCCATCGGAATATCGGCATAAGCCATGGAATCATTGATCAGGCGAGTGGTGTTTTCAATCAGTGCGCCAACGGCCTGCTGGGGATCGAACTGCACCCGATGCGCCACCATCGTGGTGAAGTAACCGACCGTTTCATAAAACCCTGGGTCGGTGCGGCCGGAGGCGGACGTGCCGATCACAAGGTCTTTCAAATTACCGAGCTTATGCAGGGATAACGCAATCGCTGTATAGACCACACCGAACAGCGAAGCGTTATTCCGTCTGGCGAAGGCATACAGGTTATCGGTGAGCGCCTGGTCGGGTTTGATTTCGAACCATTGCGCGTTCGTCGACACTTCGCTGGCCGGCACGCTGGCCTGATAGTCAGGGGAGGGCAGTGCCAGGCCCTGGGTTGCGCCGCGCAACATGTTCGTCCAGTAGTCGAGATGCTGTTGATTGATGCCAGTGGCCTGTTGTCGTAGGGCGAACTCATGGAATGACGGTGCAGGCGCTGACCAGGTGGGTGCTTTGACTGCTGCACGGGCGAGGTAGGCCTGAGCCAGTTCCTCCATCATCACGTTGAGTGACCATTCATCAATGGCCATGTGGTGGATCAGCAATGATAGGGTTTGGCGTTGGCGTTGCGGGTCGTAAATGAAACGAACCCGTAGGGGTAGCTCGCGGGTCAGGTCGAACTGATAGGTGGCTTCGCTTTTGAGCGTTGCACCCCGGCTTTCCTGGCTTGGCCAGAACCACTTGTATTCGGACAGTTGCTCGAACGGCACGATCTGCTGGTACGCCTCAGAGCCCTCGAAGTGGAAGGTTGAACGCAGGCTGGCGTGACGCTTGAGCAGGTCACGGAAAGCTTGCTCGAACAGTGCTTCATCCACCTGGTCGAGGAAGTCCAGGGCAAAGGGCAGGTTGAAAATTGTCCCGAACTCAAAGGCTGCGTAAGCCCGCCCAAGGGAGGCTTGGGCCAGCGCGAAAGGTGCCCTCTGTACGTCTTGCTGGCGGTCCATGGCAACAGCAGTTGCATCGTTTTGCTCGATGATATGGGCGTGTGCGGCCAAGGCGGCGGCCGACGGCGCGCTGAAAAAATCATTGAACTGGACTTCAATGCCATGGCCGCTCAGCAGCTTGCCAATGATGCGTGTGGCCAGTAGCGAATGACCGCCGAAATCAAAGAAATCATCAGTGAGTTGCATGTCAGGCTCTACCAGGGCCGCTCGAAACTCATCAAGAATAATCGACGCAACGTCGTCGTTGGCCGCAGGCTGGGCGGTGGGCGCACTGATGGGTGACGATAGCGCTTCACCATTCGCCAAGCCGTGCAACCAAGGCGTACTGCTGGCCGAGTGGCCTATATAGGCGCTCAATACCTGGTGATACAAATGGCCTTCCTGGCAACTCTGGTCGAGGACCTGATGGAGTATGAAGCCAAGGATAGTGTCTTGCCCGGTTTGGATAATCAACGCCTTGAATGGCGGCTGGCTTTGCGCGTCCCAGGGTGCCATTTGCTGCGCGCGCAAATGCTCGGTGGCCTCTACGTCCGAGTGTAGATGCATGAGTTCAAAGCAGGACTGCCAGTCAGCGGCGTGCACTTTGTGCACTTCACCATCGTCGTTGAACAGGTAGCGCGCATTCAGATCGGGGAGTGTTTCGATAACGCTCCTGATCGCTGACGTAAGTCGTGAAAGGTCAATGTCGGCGTCGAATCGCCAGGCGCTGAAGTGCTTGAGCACGCGTTCGGGATATTGCTGCTGCAAGAGCCAGAAATGCTCTTCGTTATTAGTGACAGACAGTTTCGGTAACGAGTCTGGATTGAGTTCCATCATGGAAATTTCCCGCCTTATCAAACTGAACAGTAAGAAGTAGAGAGGGCACCGCAGTGCCGACAGGCCGATCCTCGGTCTGCTGCAACGCTCAGAAATCCAGGCGCAAGAGAAGGTGCAAGCAACTCACATTTGCAGGGGGTCAATGAACGCCGTATGATGTTAAATAGTAATCATACCTATTCGCATTAGTCAAAAGCTGATCGCGAATTGACCGTCTCAGGAGAGGTGTTGTGAACAACGGAGCGTTCGCGTCCACGCAGCAATTTGAAAAGCTCTATGTCGACCATCACGGTTGGCTATGCAGCCTGTTGCGCCGCAAGTTGGGCAGCTCGGTCGATGCCGCTGATCTCGCTCACGATGTCTATCTCAATCTCATCAAGAAAGGCCGGGTTCCTTCCACCGAGGATTCTCGCGCCCACCTGACCCAAATCGCCAAAGGCATGGTGATCGATCTTTATCGCCGACGTCATCTTGAGGCCCGCCATCTGGAGGCGCTCAAGTTGCAGGCCGAACTGTTGGTCCCGTCAGAGGAGCGACGTGCCCTCGTGAGTGAAGCGCTGGCTCAGATCGATGACGCATTGCGCCGCAAGCCAGCCAAAACCCGCCAAGCGCTGCTGCTGTGCAAGTTGCATGGTATGGGCCACCGCGACATTGCCTGCGAGTTGAAAGTGTCGGTGTCTTCCGTCGAGAAGTACATCGCGTCTGGCCTGCGAGCCTGCTACCCATTCGTGCCCGGGCTGGTGCCTGGCACCGCCTCATCGATTAATGAACGTCTCGATTGAGGATTTTGCGTTGCCGTTCGGAATACAAAGTACGCAGCGCATACCACTCAAACCTAAAGGAAGCCAGGTGGCCTTCAGGCTACCTGCAGTGGTTATTCAGGAGAACTCATGAGTGCTACAGATGAACCCGGCGTTGCCGGCACGGTATCTCAGATACTCAGACCCATACGTGGGCAACTGATAGTCGCGGCGGTATTGGCCGCCATCGGTACCATGCTGACGCTGGTGCCCCTGGCCGGTATCGCCCATATCGCACAGCTTGCAATGGCCCAAGATGAGGTGGCGACAGCCTGGAGCCAGATGCAGGATCAAGTCTGGCGGGTTGTCATCATCAGTCTGGCCTGCCTGTTTCTCGGGATGACCTTGATTTCGCTGGGCGAAATGGCTGCGCACCTGGCCGACAACCGCATCACCGGCCATTTGCGTCGGGCGATTACCCGCCGTCTGGCCAAGGTGCCATTGGGATGGTTTACCAGTCGGGCTTCCGGCGAGGTCAAGCAAGCGATGCAAGACGACATTGGCACGTTGCACAGCCTGACCGCGCACTTCTTTACCACCTTGGGTCGTACCATCGGCGCAATTCTTGTTTCGGTTCTCTACCTATTCGTCATGGACTGGCGCATGGCGATTGTTTCGCTGTTGCCGTTCCCGCTGTTCTTCCTGTTTTTCTCCAGGGCCACCAAGGCCAGTGGGGCGAACATGCAGTCATTTGGCGCCGGAATGGCACGCATCAATAATGCAGTGGTTGAGTTCGTCAATGGCATTCCTGTAGTCAAGGCTTTCGGGGTCGAGGGCAAGGCCCATGGCAGCTACCGCAAGGCGGTTGATGGCTTCGCTGAGGCCTTTACCGACTTCACCCGCCCGCTGGTCAGCGCGATGGCCAACGCTCACGCGATGATTGCCCCGGTGGCGGTGCTCGGCGTAGTGCTGACGTTTGGCACGCTTTGGGTGAGCCTGGGCTGGATCACACCGGTAGACGTGTTGCCCTTTGCCTTGGTGGCGCCGGGAATCTGTGCGCCGCTGTTGCTGCTGAGCTACGTTACTCATGACTTGAACAATGCTACGGGCGCAGCGCAGCGCGTTCATACGCTGTTGCAAACGCCCGTGCTGGAAACCTTGGCAGCTGCCGCGCCAGCGTTGCCGGAAAATGCCGAAATACGTGTCGAGCAGCTCGGCTACAGCTACGACGGCCAGACCCCGGTGCTCAAGGACATCAACTTCACCCTCAAGCCGGGCACAGTGACCGCGATTGTCGGTGCTTCGGGCTCCGGCAAGTCGACCCTGGCCCGCCTGTTGTTGCGCTTCTTCGACCCGAGTGAAGGGCGCATCACCTTGGGCGGCGTCGACCTCAGGCACATCGAGAGCACGCAGTTGTACCGGCGCATCGGTTTTGTGTTGCAGGAGGTACGCCTTATCCATGCCAGCCTGCGCGACAACATCGCCTTGGGCCGCCCCTCGGCCAGTCAGCAGGAAATCGAAGACGCAGCCCGCACTGCCAATATCCATGAGCGCATCTGCGCCTTGCCGCGAGGTTACGACTCGGTGATCGGGGAGGATGTACAGCTTTCCGGCGGCGAGTTGCAGCGCGTGAGTATTGCCCGCGCCATATTGTTGGACCCACCACTGCTGGTGCTCGACGAAGCCACGGCGGCGGCCGATGCCGAGAACGAGGTGAAGCTTCAACAAGCACTGTCGCGCTTCGCCCGGGGCCGAACCTTGATGGTGATCGCGCACCGCCTCGATACGGTGATGCATGCTGACCAAATCATCCTGATCGACAACGGCACGATCTGCGAGCAGGGACGCCACCACGAACTGCTCGCCCGCAACGGCCGCTACGCTCGAATGTGGGCGCTGGGCGGCTACGAACAGGCCAAGGAACAGGCGGTATCGTCATGCTGAAAACCTTTAATCAACTGCTGGGCGAAGATGCCCGCGTATTGCGCCGCTACCTTTGGATGACGCTCGTCTACGGCCTGCTCTGCGGGCTGACGATTGTCACTCTGGTACCGGTGCTCACTCGTCTGCTGAACGGTGATGTGCGCTCAGCAGGGCAATGGCTGACTGCGCTCGTGATCGGGGTGCTGGTTTGCTGGGCCTTGCGACGGACGGTGGAGAAGGCGGGTATCCGCGTCGGTATCGCTGTTCTGCAGCGTGGTCGTCATCGGCTCGGCGACCATGTGGCGCGTTTGCCGGTCGGTTGGTTCAGCGCACAAAATACCGCACGACTGAGCCATTTGGCCTCCCAGGGCATGATGGAATTGGCTCAGCTTCCGGCCCACGTTTTCACGCCGTTGATCACAGGGGTGGTCACACCGGTTGTAATCGTTGCCGCGTTGTTCAACTTACATTGGCAAATGGGGTTGATCGCGCTACTGGCTTTACCCCTCTTGTTGGGTATCTTTGCACTGACAGCTCATCTGGGGCAGCGCGCCGACCAACGCTTTCAGCACAGCGCCGCGCAGACCAGCCAGCGCATGGTCGAGTTTGCCCAGGCACAATCGGTGCTCCGCGCCTTTAATGGCGAGGACGGCGGCACCCAGTTTCTCGAGCAGGCCATCGGGCGCCAGCAGCAGTCTGCAAAGCGGCTGATCCACGTCTCGGCGATGTCGGTGGTGTTCAATGCCTGGGCGGTGCAGGCCGGCTTCGCCGTCTTGCTGGTGGCTGCCACGCTATGGCTGGGTGATCAGTTGAGCGCAAGCCTGGCACCGTCTTCGGTCATAGCCGTGATCGTGTCGTTGCTGTTGGTCAGCCGCTTTATCGACCCGCTTCTGGAGGTCGCAGGTTATAGCGAAGTGCTACGTGGCGCGCGCGGTCAGCTTGATGCCGTGCGCGAAATCTTCGAGGTCGACCCTTTGCCGGAGCCGCAGGCCCCGCAAGCGCCGGTCGATGGATCGGTCGTATTGGAAAACGTGAGCTTTTGCTATGCCGAGGATCAGGCCGATGTGTTGCGCGATGTCAGCCTGCGTATCGAGCCCGGCAGCATGACGGCGCTGGTCGGTGCTTCTGGCTCGGGCAAGACCACCCTGGTGCGGCTGATTGCGCGCTTTTTCGATGTGACGCAAGGCCGCGTGATGGTGGGCGGTGTAGATGTTCGGCAGATGTCCAGTGGGCAGCTGGCCGGTCAGATCAGCCAGATCTTTCAGGATGCTTACCTGTTCCAGGGCAGCATCGCCGACAACATTCGCATCGGTAAACCCGATGCCACTGATGCCCAAGTGATGCAAGCAGCAACACAGGCTGGCGTCCTGGAGATCATCGAACGCTTGCCCCAAGGCCTGGACACGCCAGTAGGCGAGGGCGGTGCACGCCTGTCCGGGGGAGAGCGACAGCGAATCTCCATCGCCCGTGCGCTGATCAAAGAGGCGCCGATTTTGTTGGTCGATGAGGCCACCGCCGCTCTCGACGCCGAGAACCAAGCGGCGATCGCGCAAGCGTTGGCGCGTTTACGCGGCACGCGCACGCTGATTGTCATCGCGCACCAGCTGTCGACAGTGGTCATGGCCGACCAGATTCTAGTGCTCGACCACGGCCAGATCAGCGAGCAGGGCTCCCATGCGCAGTTGAATGCCAAGCCAGGGCTCTACGCGCACTTTCTCGCCCAACGCCAAGCCGCGAAAGGCTGGCGGATTGCTGGAGAATCAGACGGTGAGGGCGGTTCTTGAGCCGTGCAATCTTACTCTGCGTGTTTGCCGTGCTTTGTTGCCTTTCGTTGATGGTGGGGGTCAAAGAGGTTTCCTGGACGGCACTGTTCACGTTATCCGATGACGCTTGGCTGACACTGACTGCCAGCCGCCTTCCTCGCCTGGCCGCCCTGATTCTCACGGGGGTGGGGCTGGCCGTGTGCGGCGTGATTCTGCAGCAGATCGTGCGCAACCGCTTCGTCGAACCGGCAACTTCCGGCGGGCTGGATGCAGCAAAGCTGGGCATTCTGATTTCATTGACGGTGGCCCCCGCTGCCGGTGCGGCCGGCCGTATGCTGTTTGCCTTGGCGTTTTGCTTTGCGGCGAGCCTGCTTTATGTCGCGATCATCCGCCGCATCAAGTTCAAGAACACCGTGATGGTTCCGGTCATCGGCCTGATGTACGGCAGCGTATTGAGCGCCATCGCCGAGTTCTACGCCTATCGTCACAATATCTTGCAGAGCATGCAGGGCTGGATGCTCGGAGACTTCTCGAAGATCGTCCAGGGCAATTACGAGATCATCTACCTGATCTTGCCGATAGTCGTGCTCACCTATCTGTTCGCGCACCGCTTTACTGTACTCGGCATGGGCGAGGGCATGGCCGGCAGCTTGGGCCTGAACTACACGGCAAATGCGGCGTTGGGGCTGATGCTGGTGGCGGTCACCGTTTCCGCCACGGTCATTACCGTAGGGGCCATTCCCTTTGTCGGGCTGGTTATTCCCAACCTGGTGGCGTTGCACTACGGCGAGAACCTGGAGCGAACATTGCCCATCGTCGCGTTGTGCGGCGCGTCGCTGTTGCTGGCGTGCGACATTCTCGGCCGCTTGTTGATCTATCCCTTCGAAGTGCCCATCGGTCTCACCGCGGGAAGCGTAGGCGGTGTGTTGTTCCTGGTGTTGCTGATCAGGAAATACGCATGAGGCGTGTGGCTACCCGCTATGGTCTATGGGCACTGGTGCTGGTCCTGGCGATAGCGTTCCTGTTCTTGGGCTCAGGCTTTGACTTCGAGTACGTCATTCCCAAGCGAATGACCCGTTTGGCCGCGATGGTTATTGCCGGAGTATGCGTTGCTTATTCTTCGGTGATTTTCCAGACCCTTGCCGGCAACCGAATACTGACGCCGGCGATCATGGGGTATGAGGCAATCTACCTGTTGTTCCAGGCCTTGCTGATCCTGGTGCTGGGTACCCAGAGCCTGGTGCTGTTAGGGCGTAACGGTAACGTATTGTTGTCGATCCTATTGATGCTCGCTTATTCAGGGCTCATTCACCGTTGGCTGTTCCATGACGGACGCAACAACGTGTACCTGCTGCTCCTGCTTGGGCTGGTACTGAGCATGGTGATGGGCACCTTTACCCAGTTTATCCAACTGAAGATCAGCCCTGGTGAGTTCTCGATCTTCCAGGGTTTCAACTACGCCTCCTTTAACAAGGCGCAACCCACGCAAGTGATCTATTCGGGGCTGCTGGTGGCGGCGGCGTGCTTTATCGCGCAAAGAAGCCTGCCGGTGCTCGATGTGTTGTCGCTGGGGCGTGACCAGGCGATTTCCCTGGGTGTCGATTTTCAACGCAGCGTGCGCCTGCAACTTGCGCTGATCGCGATTCTGGTGGCTGTCTCAACCAGTCTCGTCGGGCCGACGGCCTTCATGGGCGTGTTTGTGGCAAACATCACCTATCCGCTTGCCCGCACCGCCCGGCACCGGATTACATTGCCCATGAGTTGCGCCATTGCCATTGGCATTTTCATCGTCGCCCAGTACATGGTCGAGCAGATGTTCAACTACAACACCTCCGTCAGCATTCTCATCAACCTGGTGTGCGGCGGGTATTTCCTCGCGCTGATGATTCGAACCCGAGGCGCTTCATGATTTCCCTTCGTCACGTCTATAAGACCTACGGCACCAAGCACGTCCTGAGTGACGTCAGCGTTCAGTTCCCGCCAGGGCAGGTGACTTCGCTGATTGGGCCCAACGGGGCAGGCAAGACTACCTTGCTGATGTTGATCGCACGTCTGCTGGCGCCGACCCGCGGCGAACTGCTGATTGGCGGGCGTAGCATTGCGGATGTGCCCATCCGCGAATATGCCAGGCGCGTCGCCACCTTACGCCAGACACCCGATTTCAACCTGCGGCTGACCGTTGAAGAATTGGTGGCTTTCGGGCGTTTCCCTTATAGCCGAGGGGCGCTCACCGTCCAGGATCGCCAGGTCATTGACGAAGCCATCGAGTTTCTGTCGTTGCAACCATTACGCCTTTCTTACATCGACGAGCTGAGCGGCGGGCAGCGGCAAATGGCGTTCCTGGCAATGACCATTGCCCAGCAAACCGATTACCTGCTGTTGGACGAGCCGCTCAATAACCTGGACATGAAGCATGCCGTACAAATCATGCGTGCGCTGCGCCGCTTATGTGACGAACAAGGTCGCACCGTGATCCTGGTGGTGCATGACATCAACTTCGCGGCCAACTACTCCGATCATATCGTGGCCATGAAAAACGGCGCGGTGCACTTGCGTGGCCCGGTAGCGGAGGTTGTCACCGAGGCGCACCTGCGCGATCTCTTTGATTTGGATTTCGAGATTCTGCAGAGCGAGCAGGGGTTCGTCTGCAACTACTTCAACCCATCATTATCAAGGGAGCAGATATGAGTATTGGTAAGGCAAAAACAATCCGTGGGGCACTGCTGGCGGTCGCGGTGGCGGCCGGCCTGCAGGGCTGTGACAAACCCTCGGCACAGGCGTCCGCGCCAGTCGCTGCGCATACGCACTACGAGCCGATCAAGATCGAGCATCCACTGGGTAGCACGATGATCACCCAGCTCCCCCAACGTGTGGTGGCGTTCGATATGAGTGAACTCGATACACTCGACCAGCTGGACGCGCCGGTGGTGGGTATCGCCAAGGACTATGTCGCGAGTTTCCTTATCCAGTACCGTGACAATCCGAACATCATGGACGTGGGGTCGACCATCCAACCCAACCTTGAGCGGTTGCATGCCCTCAAGCCCGACCTGATCCTGATCTCGCCGCTCCAGGCGCAAAGTTACCCAGAACTGAGCCAGATCGCACCGACGCTCTATGACGATGTGGACCTGACCAACCAACACGGCAATCTCTTCGCCACCGCCAAGGATCACCTCATGACCCTGGGGCGCATTCTAGGCAAAGAAGCGTTGGCTCGTCAGAAGGTTGCGCAAATGGACGCCAAGGTTGAACAGACTCGGCGCGTCACCGATGGGCGCCCGGAGAAAGCGCTGATCGTTTTGCATAACAACGGCGCATTCACCTCCTATGGCGTGAAGTCACGCTACGGTTTCATCTTCGACACCCTGGGCGTAAAACCCGCCAGCACCGACATCGAGGCTGGCTTACATGGCCAGCCCATCTCCAATGAATTCATCCAGCAGGCCGATCCCGACATTCTCTACGTGATCGACCGTACCGCAGTGATGGAACGGCGGCCGGCGCTGGACATGAAGAGCCTGGATAACCCGCTGCTGCGCAAAACCAAGGCCTGGACCAACGGACGTGTGATCTTTGTCGACGCCCAGACCTGGTACCTGTGTACCGTCAGTGCAACGTGTCTGGGTCGCATGGCCGACGAGGTGGTTCAAGGCTACAAGGGCTGACCCGCTGCGCTTGGGGTCGCAAGGGCGGGTGCCGTGCAGGCACTCGCCTTTATTTTCAAAAAAACACAAATGCTAATGATTGTTATTGAGGGTTTTACCTTCTGGTTCGGAAAGCCTAGTGAGCACATACACATTCTCCGAATCAAAAGGAATTCAGCATGTCGGAACGCTGTCGCCAACATCGCGCTACCCCTGATTCACCGCAGGCTGCGCAACGCTTTACTTTGAGTCATATGTTCACGGCTGTGCAGATGGCGCTGGTACTGGGGCTGACGGCGGCGCCCACCGCCGCGAGCGCTGCCCCGCAAGCAGGCACAAGCAGCGCCAGCCTGGAGTTGTCGGAAACGGTGGTGGAGGGCGTCATGGACCCCGCTACAGGTCTGCCGCCGGCTTATGCTGGCGGGCAGGTTGCCTCCGGCAGCCGCGTTGGGCTGTTGGGCAACAAGGATTTCATGGAGACGCCTTTCAATACCATCAGCTATACCGATGAATACATACAGAACCGTCAGGCGCAGGATATCGGCTCGGTGATCGGTGCGACCGACCCCTCGGTGTACGTGCCCACCAAACGCAGCAACTTTGAAACCTTTTTCATCCGCGGCTTCTACAGCAACGCCGATGACATCACCTTTAACGGCCTGGTCGGCATGGCGCCGAATATGCGCGGCTCTACCGAATTGGCGGAGCGCATCGAAGTGCTCAAGGGCCCTTCGGCGCTGCTCAACGGCATGCCGCCAAGCGGCAGTGTAGGTGGCAGCATCAATCTGGTACCCAAGCGCGCCGGCGACGAACCGTTGGCACGCTTGACCACCACTTATGAGTCCCGGGGCCTAGGGGGTGTGCACGCGGACCTGGGGCAACGTTTTGGTGATCAGAAGCAGTTTGGTGTGCGCTTCAACGGCGTTTACCGTGACGGCGATACCCCCGTGGATAATCAGCAACACAAAATGGCACTGTCTTCCCTCGGGCTGGATTGGCGTGGCGAGCGGGCTCGGATATCGCTCGATTTCTACAAACAGCGTGAACGCATTGATGGTCTCAACTACTTCGGGATCAACACAATTGCCCCCAACGTCACCCACTTGCCAAGCCCCAAGAAGGGCGATTATGCGTTGGCACCCAAGTGGGCCTACACCATCAACAACACCACTACCACGATGGTGCGGGGCGAATACGACCTGACGGATTCGCTTACTGCCTACGCGGCGTGGGGGCAGCGCGATGGTGGTTACAACGCGATGATCAACTCAAGCACCCTGGTGAACAATGTGGGTGGCATCAGCTCTTCGGCCATTCGTTCGATTCGCAGTGGCACCCAGCAATCGGGTGAGGTCGGGTTGAAGGGCAAATTCCAGACGGGCCCCGTGGATCATGCCTGGACCATCGCCGCGACCCGTTTTACCTCCGACAACAGTTTCAAGGACGCGAGAGCCGCCATCCCCGGCACCACAAATTACGACAACCTCGACTTTGGCAACGCGCCGACCTTCCCGGGCTATGGTGCAACCACCTCGCAAACCAGGGCCAACCTGGGCAGCTATGCGATTGCCGATACGCTGTCCTTCGCCGAAGGCCGTGTGCAATGGACCGTAGGCGCCCGTCGTCAGCGCGTGCAAAACACCACCGACGCTTTCGGCCCCAGGGCTTCGAAAACCAGCTATGACGAAAGCCGTGTCTCGCCCGCCACCGCACTTCTGGTCAAGGTGACGGATGAGGTGTCGCTCTATGCCAACTACATCGAGGGCCTCAGCCAAGGCGCGTCGGCCCCTGACTCGGCAGAGAACGCAGGTGCGGTCATGCAGCCGTACCAGACCAAGCAATACGAACTGGGGACCAAGGTAGACCTGGGCTCTTTCGCCCATACCGTCAGCCTGTTCCAGATTGAGAAGCCCAGTGCCTTTACCGATCCGCTCACCAATGTCTTCGGCGTCTACGGCGAGCAACAAAACCGTGGCGTGGAATGGTCGTTCTTTGGCGAGTTGCAACCAAGATTGCGCCTGATGGGCGGTGCGACCTATACCCAGGCAGAAATGACCAAGGTGGTCACCGGTGGTGTCAAAGACAAGCAAGTGACAGGCGTGCCCAAGGTGATTGCCAAGCTAGGCACGGAGTATGACCTCCTCGACGTCCCTGGGTTGACCCTGACCGGCAACATCAACCACACGGGCAAACAATACGCGACCAACGATCATCGGGTGTCGCTGGACTCGTACACCACCTACGATGTGGGGGCTCGCTATGCCTTCAAGGTCGAGACCAAGCCTGTGACCTTGCGCGCCACCGTGCAGAACGTCACCAATAAGGCGTACTGGCTTGGTTCGTGGAACGGCGGGGATGGCAGCGGCCTTTCTGGCGGCTTGGGCGCGCCGCGCACGGTATTGCTCTCGGGTACGGTAGATTTCTGAGGGTTTGCAAGTCCAAAAGCACTGGACCCTGGCGAGGAATGCCAAGCCAGCGTTCATACAGGCTGAGCGCTTCCTCGCTGGCAGAGTTCGGAAACACGAAAGTCTGCAAACATACGGAAACCGACGAAACGCCATAAACGAAAAAACCCGCCAAACGGCGGGTTTTCAAGGGTTCCACAAACAGTGCTGGCCGTCAGTGGAACAGGAGATGGTGCCCGAACCCGGAATCGAACCGGGACGCCCTTACGAGCGGGGGATTTTAAGTCCCATGCGTCTACCAGTTTCGCCATTCGGGCGGTAGCGCGGTGTAACAGGGTTGGGAATATATAGATCCAGCCGCTTCAGCGCAACCTCCAAGCCGGTTTTCCCGCATAAAGATGCGCAGGAAAAAGCGTGGCAGATCAGTGATCTACAGGGCCTTTGTGTCAAGTCCCGATGAACGCAAGCCACCCAGGAACAAGCCCCATAAATGACAGTCATAGCGATAGGCCATTTCGGCATTTTCGCAGGGAGTCGTTTGATGCTCAGTATCCGTAAGCAGGCTTGGATCATGGCCGCAGGTGTCGCGGGGTTGTTGGGCACTGGCGTATTCAGTCTGGCGCAGGCGGGGAGTGCGGTGCAGTGGGGGGAGTTCAGTGCGTCGTCTTCAGACAAGTTGACGGCCGGCTCGATGGATGTGGGCGGCGCCTATGTGTTGAAGCCCTCGGGTGTTTCCGTTGGTGATGTCGAGGCGCTGCAGGCTGGGCAAAAACAGAGTCAAAGCGAATTGCAAAGCTTGAAAAGCAAAGTGGAGGGCCAGGAGCGGGCGTTTGATGAGTTCAAGCGCAAGGACGGCTCGAGTGCCAGTAGCAGTGACAGCCAGCTGTCGAGTCTCAAGCGTACGGTGGATGAGCAGAAGAGCACGATAGAGCGGCAGAAAAGCGAAATCGACGGCCTCAAGCGAAGCCTGGATGATGTGAAGCGCAGTGTGGAAAACTTGAGCAGCAAGGTGAAGTGACAGCACTGATGCTGTGGGCAATATAGCGCAACTGTGGGAGCTGGCTTGCCTGCGATAGCGATGTGTCAGTCACAGGTATTGAACCCGTTACACCGCCATCGCAGGCAAGCCAGCTCTCACATTGATCGTGTCTGTATTTAGTCAATCAGTGCCAGCAAGTCGGTAATCCCCACATCCACACCCGCCTGGCTCAGCAGTGTCGTCACTTGGCCGCGGTGGTGGGTCTGGTGGTTGAAAAAGTGCACCAGCAGGCCGAAAAAGGGTTTCTCGGCGGCCACGCCGCGCATGTTGTGATAGCGCAGGTGTTGATCAAGGTGGGACTCGTGCAGGCTGTTGGCCCAATCGATGATCAGTTGATCCAGCCAGGCGCGATGGGCCGATAATTCAGCAAGGCTGGCGAAGGCCAATTGCTTGAGGTCACCGGGCGTAGCAATGCCGTTGAGTGGCGCCAAGGCCGCAAAGTGGGCCGGGTGTTCGGCAAAGCGTTTGAGCCAGACGGTGTCGCCCAGCATCAGGTGGTTCAAAGTGCCGAGGATCGAGCCGAAAAACGCCTGGCCGTCCAGGGTCAATTGTGCGTGCGTGAGGGTGCCGGCGGTGTCGTAGACCTTGCGGTTCATCCATTGGTTGTAAGTGGCCATCAACGCAATATGCTCGATGCGATTCACCGCTGTTCTCCCTTTTCGGCGTGATGGCGTCATCATAAAGCTTGCCCGCCCGACGGTCATGGTGTTCCATCAGGGGAGGACTATGTTTGATCAACGCCACTATTGCGCCCCGGAGGGCGACACCATGAATACCAGCGATCTACTGGAACAACTGTTGCGTGCAGGGCAGCAAGGCGGCGGAGCTGCGGGCGGCGGCCTGGGCGGGTTGCTTGGAGGGTTGTTGAAGGGCGCCGGCACCGGCAATGCGTCTGCGGCGGGCGGCGGTTTGGGTGGTTTATTAGGTGGCCTGGGTGGCTTGTTGGGCGGCGCGCCGGCGGGTGGGGCCACCCAAACGCGTAGCGGCGGTGGGATGAACTACGCGGCGCTGGCGTCCCTGGGCATGGCGGCGTTCCAGGCGTACCAAGCGTGGCAACGCCAACAGGCTTCGGCCCCGCAGCAAGCTATCCAGACCGTTGACCAGCTTGAAGGGCCTGAAGCCGAAGCCCATAGCCACGGCGTACTGCGTGCGTTGATCGCGGCGGCCAAGGCCGATGGCAAAATCGATGCGCAAGAGCAGCAAATGATTTCTGCCGAGATTGGCCGTCACACCGACGACCCTCAGTTGCAGCAGTGGCTCGACGCCGAAGTCGCCAAGCCCCTGGATGCCGCCGATTTTGCCGAGTATGCCAATGACCGGGCACTTGCTGCGGAGATTTACCTGGCGAGCGTGATGCTGGTCGATGATCAGCAGGACGCCGAGCGCAATTACCTTGACGACCTGGCTGGTCAGTTGCACATCGATCCGCAATTGCAGGTGCATCTGGAGCAGCAGGCCAACGCCTAGAACCTCAGCGTCGCCCCAGTGGTCAGCCACTGGGCGCGATCGCCAATCAGGCTGCGCCCGACCAGCAGGTCCACGTCGACACATTCGCCAATGTGCAAGCGCGGCCCAGCCTGCCAGGCCTGTTCGCCGCCTTCCTGGCCATAGCGCTCGCCAATCAGCGTGAGCTTCTCTGCCAACTGATATTCGAACCCCGTGCCCCAAGTCAGGCGATGCTGTTGATCACCGTCGTTGTAGGCGTGGCCCCAACCGGCGTTCAGGTTCAGCCGCAAGGGCGCCAGGGGTTGCCATGTCAATGGGACGTTCAGGTCTGCGCCATCAAACCCGTGATGGCGATCCAGCGCGACATGCGCCCCGACCGCAATCGCCAGTTCCAAGCCCAACTCTTGTCGTGACAGCACCTGTACCTTGGCTTGCGGGCTGATCTGCGTCTCGCCTTTGCCTGCATCCACGGCTCGTGACAACGCGGCGCCCCATTGCACGGCAGGCATAGCGCTGAACGTGCACGCGGGCGACAAGCTGCTGTTGTGGGTGCTGCCCGCGTGCCGATGGGCGCTGTACCAGGCGTCGACGTTGCATTCCCCCGGCGCGTTGATCGCACCGTCATCAACCACATAAGCGCCGCCTGCGGCTTGGGCTTTTGAAATCAACGCGACGACAAAGACCAGGCCCAGGGTCATGCCGATAAAGATCAAGTTGCGCTGCAATGCACGGCGCTTTGCTGGCGGCAGTAACAGCAGGGTGTGACGAGAGTGGCGTGCGCGATATTTGGTAAACCCGTCGCGGCGTGCCGGCGTGTATTTTTTGTGCATGATGCACCTCGCTTGAATTCAGCTTTCTACGGTCAGCACCGAAATGCCGCTGGCTTTGGCCTGGCAAACCAGCTCCGAGGTATCGTCACCACCCGGCAGGGCAATGATCAGGTCGGGGCGGCTGTCGGCCAGCATGAAGTGGTTGCGCTGGCGTTCCGCCTGTTTGCCATGGCGCTGCCAATTGGGTGGATAACGCACCACGTCGATACCGATTTCCCGCGCCCATTCCTCGATCTCACTGCCCAGGAACTGGTTGCCGCCGTGAATCAGTACCTGCACCGGGCGCAGGCGGTGGTAAGCGTCCAGCACATGGCGGGACTTTTTGGTGTCGGCGTAATGACGACCTGCACAGATCAACACGCGCATGAGCAAATCCTTGTATTGCACGCAGGCGACCAGGCAGCCGCCTGCGTTTGAACGGCGGGGAGGGTCAGTACCACTGTTTGAAGCGGCGGATGTAGATCGTCTTCATCAGTTGGGCGACGCAGCAGTAAGCCAGCAAGGTGCCCACCAGCCATGGGAAGTACGCCAGCGGCAGCGGTTGCAGGCCCACCAGGGTGCCCAGTGGCGAGAACGGTACGTAGATGCCCAGGGCGATCACGATGCAGGTCATCATCAACACCGGCCAGGCGGCCGTGCTCTGGAAGAACGGGATCTTGCGGGTGCGCAGCATATGCACCACCAGGGTTTGCGAAAGCAGCCCCTCGATAAACCAGCCGGACTGGAACAGGGTCTGCATTTCCACACTGTTGGCCGAGAACACGTACCACATCAGCGCAAAGGTGGTGATGTCAAAGATCGACGAGGTAGGGCCAATCCAGATCATGAAGCGGCCGATGTTTTTCGCATCCCACTTGCGTGGCTTGGCCAGGTATTCCTTGTCCATCTTGTCCCACGGCAGGGCCAGTTGGGAGATGTCATACATCAGGTTCTGCAGCAGCAGATGGATCGCCAGCATGGGCATGAACGGGATGAACGCACTGGCCACCAGCACCGAGAACACGTTGCCGAAGTTGGAGCTGGCGGTCATGTTCAGGTACTTCATGATATTGCCGAAGGTTTCGCGGCCCTTGAGCACGCCTTCTTCCAGCACCATCAGGCTCTTTTCCAGCAGGATGATGTCGGCCGATTCCTTGGCGATGTCGGTGCCGCTGTCCACCGAAATACCCACATCGGCATCCCGCAGCGCCGGTGCATCGTTGATACCGTCGCCGAGGAAGCCGACGGTGTGCCCGTTAGCTTGCAGGGCCTTGAGCACGCGGGATTTTTGCAGCGGCGTGAGCTTGGCGAACACCGTGCGTTCTTCCACGCGGCGCAGCAGGGTGGCGTCGTCCATGGCTTCGATTTCCACGCCCAGCAGCGGCTGGCCGGGTTCCAGGCCAACCTGGCGGCAGATCTTACTGGTGACCACGGCGTTGTCACCGGTCAACACCTTGATCGCCACACCAATCTGTTGCAGCGCCGCAATCGCCGGGCCTGCGGTTTCTTTCGGTGGGTCGAGGAAGGTCAGGAAGCCCTGGATCACCAGGTTGCGCTCGTCGCTGGTGGTGTACTGCTGGCGTGCCAATGCTTTGGGGATATTGCGGGTCGCCACTACGAGTACGCGGAAACCGTCTTCGTTGTAGTCATTGGCGAGCGCCAGCAGGGCGTCACGACGGCCGTCATCCAGAGGCAAGGCTTCGCCGGCCTCCATGACATGGGTAGAAATGCTCAGCATCTCTTCCACCGCGCCCTTGCACACCAGCAACTGGTCATCGGCGGCATCCTTGACCACGATCGACAGGCGACGACGGACAAAGTCGAACGGCAATTCATCGACCTTGCTGTAGGCAAACGGCACCTGGAACTTGGGGTTTTGTTCCGAGAACTGCACCACTGCCTGGTCCATCAGGTTTTTCATGCCGCTCTGATGAAAGCTGTTGAGCCAGGCCAGGGACAGCACGGCGTCATCGCGCTGGCCGAAGGCATTGACGTGATGTTCGAGGATGATCTTGTCCTGGGTAAGGGTGCCGGTCTTGTCGGTGCACAGCACGTCCATCGAACCGAAGTTCTGGATCGCATTGAGGCGCTTGACCACTACTTTGCGCTTGGCCATGGCCGTGGCGCCCTTGGCCAGGTTGGCGCTGACGATCATCGGCAGCATTTCCGGGGTAAGGCCGACGGCGACCGCCAGAGCAAACAGGAAGGCATCACCCCAATCGCCCTTGGAGAAGCCATTGAGGAGGAACACGATGGGCACCATCACCAGCATGAAGCGGATCAGCAGCCAACTGACACTGTTCACGCCCCGGTCGAAGGCGGTTTGCACCCGCGAGCCGACAATCGCCTTGGCCAGGGAGCCAAAGTAGGTGCGCGGCCCCGTTGCCACCACCACTGCTTTAGCGCGGCCGCTGACCACGTTGGTGCCCATGAAGCAGATGTTCGGCAAGTCCAGCAAGTTGCCCTGGTCGGCGGCCAGGGTAGAGGCGGATTTTTGCGTGACATCGCCCAGGGTGTCGTACTTCTCCACCGGCAGGGCTTCGCCGGTCAGCACGGCCTGGCTGATAAACAGGTCGCGGGACTCGATCAGGCGGATATCGGCGGGGATCATGTCGCCGGCGGACAATTGCACGATATCGCCGGCCACCAGGTCACGCATCGGCACTTCGCGCAAGGTGGGCTGAGCACCAACCTGCTCGCGGCGCAGTACGGTGGCGGTGGTGCGTACCATGGCCTTGAGGGCCTCGGCGGATTTGGCCGAACGGTGTTCCTGCCAGAAACGCAGCAGGCTGCTGAGCAACACCATGGTCATGATGATGACGACCTTGGTCGGGTCGGCTTCTTCGCCTTCCTGCATCGGCAGCCAGCAGTCAGTCACAAAGCTGATGCCACCCAGGGTCAGCAGCACGTAGATGAACGGGTTGTTCAGAGCCTGCAGGAACTGGACGATAGCGTGTGGCGGCTTGTCGTGGGCGACTTCGTTATAGCCTTCTCGTTGCAGACGCGCCGAAGCGTCCAGTTCGGTCAGGCCGTCCTGGGTGGCCCGTACATTGGCGAGGGTGGCCGCCAGGCCATTGTGGGCTTCACGGGCGGCACGCATCGACAGCTTGGTGTCGGCAGCGGTGCCATTTTTTTTGTTCAGAGGCGTGTTTTTTACGGCGCTCATTGTCTGTACTCCTGTCGCCAATTCTCGACAAAACATACCCGGTACTTACCTGAATACAGGCGAGCGAAAGCATGCCGAGCCGCAAACTTTGCGATCGGTTTAAATAAGGTGTTCACATAACTTCTGAAGGGCCCGCTAACAGCGCGTTAGTTAACGAGCGTGCAGCGGGCTACTACTGGATTTGTTCATAAAGAACTCCAGGGTCATCAATAAGAAAGTTGCTGTTTCCAGCTAGCTCAGGCGGCGCGAGTGCTCAGGTAAAGACCGAGCATCAGGCGCGCTTGCGCCAGGCGGGAAACCTTGGGTCTCTGCGGGTCTTGAGGGTCAGCATGATCCCAATGCTGCACCAGGTGGCCGCTTTCAGGGCAGATGCGCCAGTGCGCCAGCGGCGGTGCCGGGCGCACTTGAGGGGAGGGTGTGACAAAGGTCGAGCGGGTTGGCGAAAAGCCCGCCGGCGCTCGGCACAGCTTGGCGCGCAGGGCGGCGACCAGTGTGCGTGTATCAGGCAAAACAAGGAGTTGGAAGGTCATAACACACCTCGGGACCGGACGGGCGACCGGTGAGGCAGTTACGATGGAGCATCAAGCTCTAGCGCAGCTTACCGGACCTGGAACGCGAGTCCTGTCATATTCTGGGTTTGGCGCCCGATGCCCGCAGAGGCGGTGCTCGGACAGCGACTAGATACTGTGTCCATTGGCTTCTTTTGTGAGGTTTAAAAAAGGCCCCAGTTGCGGGCACGGGCAATCTACTCAGGGCGTCACAGAATGTCAACGCATGATTAATTAAATTAGCCCGTGTTCAGAGTTTGTTCAGACAAGAGGCATGCAAGTTATTGGCTGGATAACTTTATATACCGTGCGCGGCGAGTATCGCCAGATAAATCAATACTAAACCGCACGCCGCATAACTCACACGTTGCCAGCTAGGTGATGCGTTCTTGCGTAGCAGGTTCACCAAGGCGGCGGTAAGAAAACACGAGAGTACCGACGCCAGCATGAAGCCGGCAAAAAACATCAGGGTCTGCCCGTGACTGGGGGTGGTGCCGACAATCCCCGACAGTGCGCTGCCCAAGGCGCCCCAGTAGACGATGTTTTTCGGATTAGCCAAGGAAATCGCCGCGCCCACCGCCAACGCATTTTTGCCTGAGCTGGCAGGGGCGTTGTCGGTTGCGGGTAACTGCCAGGCATCAATCAGGCTGCGGATGCCCAGCCAGGCCAGGTAGAGCGCACAGACGATTGTAAGTGGAACCCGCACTGCATCATGCTGAATCAGCAGTGCGATACCGGTGAGGCCAATCACGGCCCAGACGGCGTCGCCCACCAGTGAGCCGAACTGCACCAGCAACGCCGGCGTGAAGCCATGGAGCAAGCCGCGGCGCAGAGTCTCTGCCAGCACGGCGCCGGGAGAAAGGCAAAATACAAAACCGAATACCAGCGCATAGACAAAGATCGACAGCATGCTCAGTTCCTTTCGAGAAAGTGCCAGAGCATACGTCAGTCCGAGAGAGGGATACCACGTCCTCTGTAGGAACGTCCGCGATGGCGGTATGTCAGCCACTCAATCTTCAACTGAGCCACCGCCATCGCAGGCAAGCCAGCTCCCACACTGGTCATGCATTGCCCACAGAATCAGTGCCCGGCGCAGAACCCCTGTGGGAGCGGGCTTGCTCGCGAAGGCGGTGTGTCAGCCACTGAATCTTTTACTGAACCAACGCTTTCGCAGGCAAGCCAGCTCCCACATTGGTTATGTACTGCCCACAGAATCAACGCCCGGCGCAGATCTCCTGTGGGAGCGGGCTTGCTCGCGAAGGCGGTGTGTCAGCCACTGAATCTTTTACTGAACCAACGCTTTCGCAGGCAAGCCAGCTCCCACATTGGTTATGTACTGCCCACAGAATCGACGCCCGGCGCAGATCCCCTGTGGGAGCGGGCTTGCCCGCGATGGCGGTGTGTCGGCCACTGAATCTTTTACTGAACCAACGCTTTCGCAGGCAAGCCAGCTCCCACATTGGTTATGTACTGCCCACAGAATCAACGCCCGGCGCAGATCTCCTGTGGGAGCGGGCTTGCTCGCGAAGGCGGTGTGTCAGCCACTGAATCTTTTACTGAACCAACGCTTTCGCAGGCAAGCCAGCTCCCACACTGGTCATGCATTGCCCACAGAGTCAGCGCCTGTCACAGGACCCTGTAGGAGTGAGCAAGCTCGCTCCTAAAAAGGCTGCGGTGTTGAGGCAATGCGGTCGACTGCAGCCTTCAATTCATCTGGCGATAAACTCGCAAAGGGGAGCGCAAAAAACGCTTCGCAGCGTGCGGCGATGATGTTGAGGGTGGCCTTGAATGCAGCGTCTACTTGCGCCTCATCACCCTGCATCTCGGAGGGGTCTTCCAAGCCCCAATGGGCCTTCACCGCCGGGCCAAAATACACCGGGCACGCTTCACCGGCTGCTTTATCGCACACGGTGATGACCACATCCGGCGGGCAGCCTTGAAAGGCGTCATTGCCCTTGCTGTACAAACCTTCGATGCTGATGCCCGCCGCCTGCAGCGTGCTCAGGCTACGGGGCAACACCTGGCCCTTGGGAAAACTGCGCGAGCTGACCGCCTCGAAACCCTCTGGCGCCAGGTGATTGAACATCGCTTCGGACAAGATGCTGCGGCAACTGTTGGCGGTACACATGAACAGGACTTTCATGGCGCGTTCCTTTAGAAACTCAAGCGCAAGGCGAGGGCGGCCAGGGTGATCAGCAGCACGGGCAAGGTCAGCACGATCCCGACCTTGAAGTAGTAACCCCAGGTGATAGTGATGCCTTTGCGCGCCAGGATATGCAGCCACAGCAAAGTGGCCAAACTGCCTATGGGGGTGATTTTCGGGCCCAGGTCGCTGCCAATCACGTTGGCGTAGATCATCGCGTCCTTGACCACGCCCACAGCATGGCTGGACTCGATGGACAATGCGCCAATCAGTACCGTCGGCAGGTTATTCATCGCCGATGAGAGCAGCGCCGTCAGCAACCCGGTGCCCATGGCCGCGCCCCACACACCATAGGTGGCGAAGGTGTCGAGCCAGGTGGCCAGATAGTCGGTCAGGCCGGCGTTACGCAGGCCGTACACCACCAGGTACATGCCCAAGGAAAAAATCACGATCTGCCAAGGCGCTTCCTTGAGGACTTTGCGCGTGGAAATCTTATGGCCCTTGGCGGCAATCACCAGCAGCAGCACGGCGCAGACGGCGGAAATCGCACTGATGGGAATACCCAGAGGCTCCAAGGCGAAACAGCCGATGAGCAGAATACCCAGTACCCACCAACCGGCGCGGAACGTCGCAGGGTCATGGATGGCACTGTTGGGGTCTTCCAGGTCAGCCGGGTCGTAGGTTTGAGGAATGTCCCGGCGAAAAAACCACAGCAGCACTGCCAGGGTCGCGGCCACGCTGACCAGGTTCACCGGCACCATCACGGCAGCATATTCGTTGAAGCCGATCTTGAAATAGTCCGCCGAAACGATATTCACCAGGTTCGACACCACCAATGGCAGGCTCGCCGTATCGGCGATAAACCCGGCGCCCATGACGAAGGCCAGGGTCGCCGCCGGGGAAAAACGCAAGGCCAACAGCATCGACATCACGATAGGCGTCAGGATCAACGCCGCACCGTCATTGGCAAACAGTGCCGATACCAGCGCACCCAGCAGCACCATATAAGCAAACAACCGCCGGCCGCGGCCACGGCCCCAGCGCGCCACATGCAGGGCCGTCCAGGCGAAGAAGCCGGCTTCGTCCAGCAACAGGCTGATGATGATCAGCGCGACAAAAGTACCGGTGGCGTTCCAGATGATGTGCCACACCACTGGGATGTCCGCCAGGCTGATCACCCCACAGGCCAGCGCCAGGATCGCGCCCAATGTGGCACTCCAGCCGACGCCCAGACCCTTGGGTTGCCAGATGACCAGCACGATGGTGACGAGGAAAATCGCAATTGCGACAAGCATGAATAAAAGCTCCGATGGCTCAGCAGCAGTTGCTGGCCCGTTGTGGTCTGTCGCCCATTGCGTTCAGACGCAGTGCGTCTATACGTATTTCTCTATGTCCCGGTCAAATCTTGTTTCAATTGATATGGATCAAAGGCCTTTGAAACCGCCACAACTGTTTGAAATTAAAATGAAACACAAATGTCCTAACGTGCCTGCCCATTGCTGATGAAGGAAGACCCCGCGTGACCCGAGCCACCCGCAACCTGCGCAAGACCCTGGATTCCGTCGCGGAAAATAACGAAACCGCGGCCTTTGACCTGATGCGCGCCGTGGAAAAACTCGGCGATGAAGTGCTGCGCCAGCGCCTGCTCAATACCATCCACCGGCTGAACCAGGATGCGTATGAATTGCGCGAAGCGCGGGATTCGGTGGAGCAGGTATCAGTCAAGCTCGCCTGAGCAAGATCGTTCAAGACAAGCCTTCGTTCGTGCTGGCATGCTTGTCGACTGTCTGTCGATGAGCCGTTTTCCATGCCCACTGCATTGCCTCATTACGCCTTCACCCGCGGCGCCATCGCCGTCATTCCCTTATCCCTGGCCTGTGCGCCCTGGGGGTTGCTGGCCGGCTCCATGGCCATCGACGCGCAATTTACCCCGCTGCAAGCCCAAGGCTTGTCTGCCATTGTGTTTGCCGGTGCCGCACAACTGGTGGCCATCGGCATGGTCAAGAGCGGTGCCAGCCTGATTTCCATCGTGCTGACCACCTTGCTGCTGACCTCCCAGCACCTGCTCTATGGCATGCATATGCGTCCCACACTGTCTTCGCTCAACACCCGCTGGCGCATGAGCCTGGGGTTTTTGTTGACCGATGAATTCTTTGCCCTGGTCAACCACTATGACCGCCAGACCTTCAATCGCTGGTACGCCCTGGGCGTCGGCCTGACGTTTTACCTGATCTGGAACCTCTTCACCCTCGCCGGCATTGTGCTGGGCAAGAGCATTCCCGGCCTTGATCAGTTGGGGCTGGAGTTCTCGATTGCCGCCACCTTTATCGCCTTGATCACCCCCGTGGTGCGCGACGTGCCCACGGTGGTATGCGTTGCCGTGGCACTGCTGAGCTCGGTCTGGTTGAGTTATCTGCATTGGGAGTCGGCGGTGGTGGTCTCGGGTGTGTTGGGGATGAGCGCGGGGTTTGCTTGTAAACGGCTGGGAGTGGGGCAACGATGATTTACCTGATGATTGTGGCCATGGGCCTGGTGGTGTTCTTCAACCGTTACCTGTTTATCGAGCCACGCTTGCCGGTACGGCTCAATCGCGGCGCGCGTGAATTTTTGGGCTTCGCCGTGCCGGGCATGCTCACGGCGATCTGCGGGCCGATTATTTTTCTGGCTGACCATCGGCTTAACCTGAGCCCGAGCAACCCTTACCTGCTGGCCGGCATCTGCGCCGTGGCGTTGATGTATTGGACGCGCAGCGTATTGACCACCGTGCTATTGAGCATGGCGCTGTTCTATCTGTTCCGTTGGTGGTTTTGATACCCAGGCAAAAAAAAGCCCGCGGGGTGGCGGGCAGAAGGGAGACTTCCAAAAAATGAGCCTGGCCACTATAGGCGGCGTGTTTGCCTTTCACAGTGAAACAAAGTTCATGGGCGCGTCAGTTGGCTTTCGCACAGTGGTAGAGTCACGGTTTTTCCAAGGAAGCAATGGCATGCACAAAGTGGTAATAGGCGCATTGATACTGGCGGCACTGGCCGGTTGTGCAGGTTCCAAGATGAAAGAGGCGCGCGCAGGCAGCCCCTACAAGACCCTGGCATCGGACAAGGCCACTCTGGTGGTTGCCCAATGCATCCAGTTCGGTTGGCAGGATGAAAGCGTGTTCGGCATCGATGCCGGCGGCTTCAAGGAAGCGACCGAGGCGGGTGGTTTTACGGTGTACACCACCGGTGGCGATTACTTTGTCGATGTACTCAGCACCGGCGCGGGTTCTACGGTCAACTACTACGCCGCACAGGACAATATGCCAGCCAAACGTCGCCTGGCAGCACTGGCCACTTGTCTGTAAGTCGGTTGCCTTAGTCATATTCAGAAACGCCTGGCGGGACAGCCGCCGGGCATTGGCTTATGATTCACTCGCTCGTTCGACGTGATGGCTCTTTACCGGTACACGGATGTCGAGGCTTAAACGTCGAACGAGCTCCTCAACCCCACCTCAACGGGGCATGAAACCCAAGTGCCAGCGTCGCGGAATCAACAGTGTCGCCACCCCCAAGGCCCCAGCCAACGCACCACTGACCCACAATGCGCGCAGGCCCATCTGCTGTTCCAGCAGTGCACCGATCACAGCGCCAATGAACATTCCGCCCCACGGAATCAATTGCACGCGCCAGCCATTGCGGCGCTCGCCCAATAACCAACGGCCCAGCCCGCGACCAAAGCGTGACAGCGCTCCGGTGACGTAGGTCAGCCCCACCGGTAACCCGTTCACCTCCTCGACGGCCGCATTGAGCATGCCCATGGCAATGATCGCTGCGAGCAACGCGGGCAAGGTATCGGTCGATGGCCACAACGCCGCAGCACAGAGCAAGGCGCCGATGCACAGCAATAAGGGCAACGCATGGCGCTTGCTGAAACGGCTGACCAGCACGCCCAAGGCATTACCGACCACGAAGGTGGCGACCAGCAGCACCAGCCGCCCGGTGAGCCCCAGGTCGCCCGCACTGATGGCCACCGCCAGGCGCGTGGTGTTACCGCTCATGAACGAGACGAAATCGCCGCTGGCCATAAAACCGATGGCATCGGTCATACCCGCCAGCACCGACAGACAAGCCACCAGCATCAAGCCCACCCGCCCGCGCCAGCGCTGTCGATGGGCGAGCGTGGCATTGGTGTAAGGCTTGCGAGACGAAGGCAGCATGGGGCCGGTTTCCTCGGTGAGATTATCCGGCCACTACCGTAGGACGCTTTGCCTGTCTGCGCAATGACCTCAGACACGCTCCAGTTGCCAGCCGGTGGCGTGCCACGTCAGATGGTGAGTCGGCTCAATCGCCTGCAAGAATGCCTCGTCGTGTGATACGGCCAGCAGCGCGCCGGCAAACCCCTTCAATGCCTGCTCAAACGCCAGCACCGACTCCAGGTCCAGGTGATTGGTGGGTTCATCCAACAGCAGCAGTTGCGCCGGTGTTTCACGCCACAAGGCTACCGCCATCGCGGCTTTCAAACGCTCGCCGCCGCTGAGGTGCCCTGCCGGCTGCGTGACCCGCAGCGCGTCCAGCTGCAACAACGCCAGACGTGTGCGCAGTTCGGCTTCGGCCAGGGGCGTGTCGAGCAGGTTGAGTTGCTCGACAAGGCTGCGACGGTCGTCCAGCAGCGCCAGGTGCTGATCGATATAGGCGCTGGGCACCGCGACGCTGCACTTGCCACTGACCGCGCGCCGATGGCCCGCAAGCAGTTTGAGCAAGGTCGATTTGCCGCAACCGTTCGGCCCGCGTACGGCAACGCGAGCCGGGCCTGTCAGGTTGAGCGTCAGGTAGCTGGCGGGTGCTTGGGGATCAAGCCAGGGTAATTGCGCCTGTTCCAGCACCAGCACCTGGCGGCCATTCGGGACGGTTGAGCCTGGTAATGCGAGCAGTGTGGGCGTCTCATCCGCCACGCGCTCGTAAGCTTGGCGCACTTGGGCGTCGAGTTGGTTTTTGTGATCGTGATGGGCACTGCGTACCGTGCTGACAATCTCCTTGGCTGCGCTTTTCCAGCGGGCCTTGGTAAAACGGTCGACGTTGGCGGTCTCGGCCTGTTTACGTGCGCGTGCGGCGTGGCGCTGCAGGTCGTCGTGATCTTTTTGCAGGCGCCGACGCTCGCGGCTGCGGGCCAGACGCGCCTGTTCCCACGCAGCAATCGCGGCCTGCTGATGAGTGTCGCGTTGCTGGCGATAGGCATCGTAGTTGCCGCCATACACTTGAATGCCCAGGGGCGACAGCTCGATGATGCGGCCCATGGCATTGAGCAACTGTCGATCATGGCTGACCACCACCAGGCCACCGCGCCAATCGCGCAACACACGCAACAGCCAGTCGCGCCCGTCAGCATCAAGATGGTTGCTGGGCTCATCCAGAATCAGCAACTGCGGCGCCGCCAACAACGCCCCGATCAGCGCGACCCTGGCAAGTTGGCCGCCGCTGAGTTGATCGGCCGGGGTACTGCCACTGAGAGTCTGCAAACCCGCTGCATCCAGTGCCTGACGCAGGCGTTCGGCGAGGTCCCAGCGATCGTCGATCAGTTCCAGGTCACCGAGGCGTGCATCGCCCTGGCCCATTCGCTCAAGGGCAGCCAAGGCCGCGGCAGTTGCGGTGATATCGGCGATGGTTTGCCCTGGTTGAGCCGTGATGGCCTGGGGCACATAGGCAACGTGGGCCGGTTTTTTCAACGTGCCGGAGGAGGGCAGCAGCACGCCGGCGATCAACTTGGCCAGGATACTTTTGCCCCGTCCATTGCGCCCGACGATACCGGTAGGCGTTTGATCAATGGACAGGTTCACGTCGGCCAGCAAGGTTTCGCCATTGGCGAACTGGAAAGACAGGTGTTGCAGGGAAACAAGTGCGGGCAGCCGTTTGACGTCAGTCATCAGCACCTCCAAAAAAATGTCGAACAGGCCAACAAGCGCGCCAGGCGGCTCGTTGCAGATACATTTTGGAAGGCTTAGTTGTTCACGTCGGCGGTCATCCCGTGAGTCAGAAGGGAGGCAGAGCCTAACCCACCTAAACTTTGTGCGGCAAGTCTTCGGCCAGTTTTTCCAGGAACATTGCCAGCGCGACTTCTTCGGCTTTCAGGCCTTTGCGCACTCGCGGCTTGGGCAGCTTCGACAATTCACCGAGGCTGAAATGCTCAAGCACCGCCGGGTGGATATAGCACTTGCGACACACCGCCGGCGTATTGCCCAACTGCCGGGCGACATCCTTGACCATCGCCACCACATGCCGCTTAGCGTCGGATTCGGGCTGCCACGCCAACTCGCGCAACACCGCCAGCGCCATTGCTGTGCCGGCCCAGGTGCGGTAGTCCTTGGCGGTAAAGTCTTCGCCGGTCAGGCGGTGCAGGTAGTCGTTGACGTCCTGGGAGCTGACGGTATGCCGCTCACCGTCTTCGTCCAGGTACTGGAACAGGTTTTGCCCTGGCAATTCCATGCAACGCTTGACCACCCGGGCCAGGCGCCGATCCTTGACGCTGACTTGGTGCTCCACGCCACTCTTGCCACGAAACTGGAACTGGATCTCGCTGCCCTTGATGTCCACATGGCGGTTGCGCAGGGTGGTCAGGCCGTAGGATTTGTTTTCACGGGCATATTGGGTATTGCCGACGCGGATCAGCGTGGCGTCCAGCAACATCACCACCGTGGCCAACACCTTTTCGCGGGTAAACCCCGGCTCGGCGATTTGTGCTTCGAGCTGTTTGCGCAATCTGGGCAAAGCGGCGCCAAAAGCCTGTAAGCGCGAGTACTTGTCGCTGTCGCGCACCTCGCGCCAGCGTGGGTGGTAACGGTACTGCTTACGGCCACGGGCGTCGCGGCCGGTGGCTTGCAGGTGGCCGCGAGGGTCGGCGCAGATCCACACATCGGTGTAGGCGGGTGGCACCGCCAAGGCGTTCAGGCGTTTGATTTCGTCCGCGTCGGTAATGCGCTCGCCTTTGGCGTTCAGATACTGGAATTTGCCTCGCACTTTTTTACGGCGGATGCCGGGCTGGGTGTCATCCACATAATGCAGGTCGCGAGGCAGGTCGGCGGGTAACGAAGAGTCAGGCATGGGGCGGGTTCCTTGGCAACAAATCAGGCCGGTATGTCTGATTGACCGCAGCGCCCTGCGGTCGTGCCAAATGCTTAAGCCAGTACGGCCACCGCCTTGATTTGCGCCCACAACGTCTGGCCCGGATGCAGTTGCAATTGGTCGCGGGAGAAGCGCGTGATGCGCGCCAGTAACGGCGTGCCGCCGGCGTCCAGGCGCACCAGCACATGGGCGCTGTTGTCCGCGCCGATAGTCTGGGTGACGGTCACCGGCAAGCGGTTGAGGATGCTGCTGTGTTCTTGGGCCTGCAGGCTCAGGCTTACATCCCGCGCCTGGACCTTGACCCGCAGCGGGTTGCCCACCGCCAGCGGGACATGGGCCACGCGCATCTGCAACGGGCAATCGGGCAACTGCAGAGTGAGCAACTGATAGTGCGCGTCGTAGGCAACGACGCTCCCGGTGATCACCACGCCAGCATCGTCGCCCAGCGCCAGGGGCAGGTCGAGGCGCGCCAGGGTCTCGCCGATCGGGCCACTGGCCAGGGCCTTGCCGTCGCTGAGCAGGACGATATGGTCGGCCAGTCGCGCCACTTCGTCCTGGGCATGGCTGACGTAGAGCACCGGGATATCCAGTTCGTCGTGCAGGCGTTCCAGGTAAGGCAATATCTCGCTTTTGCGCTGGCTGTCCAGGGCCGCCAGCGGTTCATCCATCAACAACAACTTGGGGCTGGTGAGCAAGGCGCGGGCGATGCCGATGCGCTGGCGCTCGCCGCCGGACAAGTGTTGCGGATGACGCTCAAGCAAGTGCCCGATACCCAACAGTTCGGTGGCCTGGGCCATGTCCACGCGCCGTTGCGGGCGTGGGATACGTTTGAGGCCGAACTCCAGATTGGCGAGCACCGACAGGTGAGGAAACAGGCTCGCCTCTTGGAACACATAGCCCAGGGCGCGTTTATGCGGCGGCACAAACAGCCCTTTGCGGCTGTCTTGCCACACCTCGTCGTTGATGTGCACAAAACCGTGTTCGGCGCGTTCCAGACCGGCGATGCAGCGCAGGCAGGTGGTCTTGCCTGAACCGGAATGTCCGTACAGCGCGCTCACGCCACGGCCGGGCAATTGCAGGTCCACATCCAGTGCGAAGGCGGAGTATTTCAGGTGCAGGCGTATATCCATCATCGCGATCAACTCCAGCCCATCTTGGTTTTACGGCTGGAATAGAGCGCCAGCAACACGAGGAAGGCGAATACCACCATGGCCCCGGCCAGCCAATGGGCCTGAGCATATTCCATGGCTTCGACGTGGTCGTAGATTTGCACCGAGACGACACGGGTCTTGTCCGGGATATTGCCGCCGATCATCAGCACCACGCCGAACTCACCAACGGTATGGGCGAAGCCCAGAATCGAGGCGGTGATAAACCCAGGGCGTGCCAGCGGCAGGATCACCGTGAAAAACGTATCCCACGGGTTGGCGCGCAAGGTCGCGGCCACTTCCAGCGGGCGCGTGCCGATGGCAGAAAACGCATTCTGCAACGGCTGCACCACGAAGGGCATGGAGTAGATCACCGAGCCAATCACCAGCCCGGCGAAACTGAAGGTGAGGGTGCCCAGGCCCAGCCACTGCGTGAATTGGCCGACGTACCCATTGGGCCCCATGGCCAACAGCAAGTAAAAGCCGATGACCGTTGGCGGCAACACCAACGGCAGTGCGACCACTGCGCCGATGGGGCCGCGCCACTTGGAACGGGTGCGCGACAGCCACAGGGCGATCGGTGTGCCGATGATCAACAGGATCAGGGTGGTCAACGAGGCCAGTTTGAGGGTCAACCAGATCGCAGAAACATCAGCACTTGTCAGGGGCATTTACAGCTCGTAACCGTAGGATTTGATAACGGCAGCCGCTTTCGGGCCTTTGAGGTAGTCCACCAGGGCCTTGGCGGCGGCGCTGTCCTTGCCCTTGTTGAGGATCACGGCGTCCTGTTTGATCGGGTCATGCAGGGAGGCCGGAACAATCCACGCCGAACCGCCGGTGACTTTGCCGTCTTTGTAGATTTGCGACAAGGCCACAAAACCCAGCTCGGCGTTGCCGGTAGACACAAACTGATAAGCCTGGGTGATGTTCTGGCCCTCGACGAGCTTGTCCTTGACCTTGTCAGTCAAGCCTTCCCTGGCCAGTACCTGGGTGGCGGCCAGGCCGTAGGGCGCTGTTTTGGGGTTGGCGATGGACAAGTGCTTGAATTGGTTTTTCTTCAGCACATCACAGTTGGCATCCACATAGCCTTCTTTGGCCGACCACAGCGCCAGGGTGCCGACCGCGTAGGTGAAGCGTGAACCCTTGACGGTAGCGCCTTCGCTTTCGAGTTTTTGCGCGGTGGTGTCATCGGCGCTGAGGAACACTTCAAACGGCGCGCCATTCTTGATCTGGGTGTAGAACTGCCCGGTGGCACCGTAGGCCGCGACCAGTTTATGGCCGGTGTCTTTCTCGAAGTCGGCGGCAATCGCCTGGATCGGGGCGGTGAAGTTGGCGGCCACGGCCACCTGCACTTCATCGGCATGGGCCGTACCCAAGGCAAAGGCGGCAAGCAGGGGGGCCAGGCGCGAAACGCGGGTCATCATGAAGCAACTCCTTGAAGGTGTACGGCAGGTTGTAGGTAAAAAGGCTTACCGCTATGTATGGGAATATATAGCGGTAGGCTATTGCCGGTACAGCACCAAGTTGCTGCGCAGGTCAGTCGCGGGTGAATCTGGCTATCGCGTGCTCGGCCAATTCGCGGGTCAGGTCATAGGTGGACAGGTTTTTGCCCAGCCTCAGGGCCTGGCCCGCCCACAGGTTGCTGAAACCGGCTTCATCCTTGGCCTTGAGTGGCATTAATGCGCCTCCGGCTTTGGGGAACGCCGGCGCCGCTGGGTTGATTGCGCCGAGTTCACGCATCACCCGGTTGACGATGCCCCGCGCCGGGCGGCCGGTGAACAGGTTGGTCAGCGCGGTTTCGCTGGCCTGGGCATGGCGCAGCGCATGGTGATGGGCGGCGCTTACAGTGGCTTCGGGCGTGAACAGGTACGCCGTGCCGATCTGCACCGCCGAAGCGCCGAGGGCAAAGGCCGCAACGATGCCGCGTGCATCGGCGATTCCGCCCGCAGCAATCACCGGCACGCTGACCGCGTCGACGATCTGTGGCAGCAGCGCCATCAAGCCGATCTGGCTATTGAGGTCATCGCTGAGAAACAGGCCACGGTGCCCACCCGCTTCGATGCCCATGGCGATGATCGCGTCGCAGCCGTGCTGTTCCAGCCACACGGCTTCCTCGACGGTGGTGGCCGATGACAGCACCTTGGCACCGGTGGCTTTTACCCGGTCCAGCAAAGACTTCTCTGGCAGGCCAAAATGAAAGCTCACCACTTCTGGCCGAAACGCTTCCACCACCTGGCAGGCTGCGTCATTGAACGGCGCACGGTTGGACACCGGGGTTGGCGCATCAAAGTCGGCGCCCAGCTCATGGTAGTAAGGTTGCAGCAAGGCCTTCCAAGCCTGATCCCGCGCTTCATCGGCATCGGACGGTTGATGGCAGAAGAAGTTGACGTTCAGCGGCGCATGATTGGCCTGGCGAATGAGGGCCAAGGCCTCGCGCAGTTGCTCCAGGCTCAGCGCCGCCGCAGGCATGGAGCCCAGGGCACCGGCTTGCTGAGCGGCGATGACCATGGCGGTGGTCGTCGCGCCAGCCATCGGCGCCTGGATGATCGGCACCTCAATGCCCAACAGGTCAAGAATGCGGGTGTCTGGCCAGGTGCTCATGGGTTGCTTCTCCAGCGTTAGTAGGGCTTTTCGCTGTTTTAGCAGGGCAATCAGCACCCGGCCAGTCTGTTTTATTCACTGGACGGGAGCGGCGTTTTGTGGGGCTGGGTTTCGCGCTCAAGTAACTGGCGCTTGCGCTCTACGCCCCAGCGGTAGCCCGACAGCTCGCCATTGCTGCGCACCACGCGATGACAGGGAATCGCCACCGCCAGGTGGTTGGCACCACACGCCTGGGCCACGGCGCGAAAGGAGGAGGGTGCGCCGATACGCTCGGCAATCTGCGCATAGCTGGCGGTGCTGCCCGCAGGGATTTCGCGCAACGCCTGCCACACCCGCTCCTGAAAGGCCGTGCCGCGCAGGTCCAAGGGCAAATCCAGGCCCACGGCAGGGGCCTCGACAAAGCCAACGACCTGGGCCACCAGTTGTTCGAACCCCTGATCCGCGCCGATCAACTCAGCCTTGGGAAACTGGTCTTGCAGGTCGCGCACCAGTTTGTCCGGATCATCACCCAATAAAATCGCACACACGCCACGTTGGCTTTGCGCCACCAGAATCGCCCCCAGCGAGCACTGGCCAACGGCAAAGCGGATGGTGTTATTGGCGCCGCCGCCTTTGTAATCTCGCGGTTTCATGCCGAGCACCTGGTCGGCGGCTTCATAAAAGCGGCTATTGGAATTAAAGCCCGCGTCGTACAGGGTGTCTGTCACCGAATGCTGGCCCTTGAGGCCGTCGCGCACTCTGCGCGAACGCAGGGCGCTGGCGTAACCCTTGGGGGTCAACCCGGTGTTGGCTTTGAATACGCGGTGAAAGTGAAACGGACTCAGCCCGGCGGATCGGGCGAGCGCGTCCAGGCTAGGCGGGGTTTCGGCTTGTTCGATTTGCCGGCAGGCTTCGGCCACTAACTGCCCATGGTGTGCAGCCAACTGCGTCTGGTCGCCGGCAGCGCGTTTACTGGGACGATAACCGGCGGCTTCGGCCTGCGCCGGCGTGTCGAAAAATTCGACATTCTCCGGGCGCGGCAAACGCGAAGCGCTGCTGGGGCGGCAATACACGCCGGTGGTTTTCACGCCGTAGACAAACAAGGCGTCAGCCTTGGCATCACGGGCAATAATGGCAGCCCAGCGCGGATCGTGTTCGTTGTTCATGGCCTGCACTCTTGACGGTTCAGGAGCAGATTAAGCCTGCCGCTCGTCATCGACACTCCGAAGCTTGCGGTCAAATTAGCCCGCGGTGCGAAAGGTCAGGTTGATGCGCTGCGGGCCCATGATCGAATGCAGGCCGTCTTTGATCGGCATCACGCCATGAAAGCGCAGGCGATCAACGCCGCCCCACACGACCACATCACCATGAAACAGCGAGACCTTTTGGGTGTTGTCGCTGCGCGCATGCCCACCGAACAGGAAAATCGCCGGCAGCCCCAGGGACACCGAGACCACGGGCGCGCTGTAGTTGCGCTCGTTCTTGTCCTGGTGCAGGGACATCTTCGCCCCCGGTACGTAACGGTTGATCAGGCAGGCATCGGGTAGAAAACCGCTGAAACCGGCCTCGATTGCCGCTGTCACGGCCAGTTGGCGCAACGTCTCGGGCATGGCGGGCCAGGGCTGCTGGTTGCGCGGGTCGAATGGGCTGTAGCGATAGCCACGGGCGTCGGTGGTCCAGCCCAGCTCGCCGCAACTGCTCAGCGCCGCCGACATGGTAAAGCCGCCGGGGGTGACCATCTGCCGAAACGGTGATTGAGCCAGGACACGCCGCAGTTCAGGCAATAACCGCTCGATCCAGGGCAAGGCATAGCCCCTCAGTACATACGACTCTTCGCCAATTTGCTCGCGCCCGGCAGGCTGTTGCAGGGCCTCATCGGCAAACAAATCGGCGGTAGGGCCTGGCATGGCTTACAGCGCCTTGCTCACGTTGATGTCGGTGATTTCGTCGCTGGCATCATGAATTTTTGCCAAGGCTTGCTTGGCTTCTTCGACGCTGTTGTTTTGCAACTGGGCAAATTCAAAGCGGCGTTCGCCGTTGAGCTTGTACTTGATGACGTATTTGGTTGTGGTGGTCACAGCTTTTTTCCTGTCAGGTGTTCGGGTCAGCTCAGCTTGCTGCTGGTACGACGAACGATACGAATCTTGTGGGACAACGCAGGCTTGCGGGTCACGCTGATGGCGCGACGGGTCACCACATCCAAGGTGATGTTCCAGAAGCCGGTGCTGGGCGCGGTGATCTTGGCCGGGAATTTATCAAATGCGCCGCCGTGGTAGGTATGGCGGCCGCCATTTTTGAAGCTGCGAAAGTTCGCATCGCTCATCAGGCGAATATTGCAGGTCTGCGAGCATTCGATGACGACAATGTCTCCCTCGTTGAGGTGCTCACGCTGGTGGATGAATTTCATGGGGTGTCTCCAGAAGGGCTTTTTCTGAAAAATCAGAACGATACGTAGGTTAAGATGGAGTTTATCAGCCCCAGCGCGTTTATTATCGGGCCGTCGTCGACGACTTCGACAATTTAAAACAGTTATTTACCGAGTTATCACAGATAAATCCTACGTTGGTGGGAGAAAATTACCATCCCCGCTGTCGTAGGGTCTTTATCGGAGGTTTTTGTATGAAGTGGAGTGTGTTGGTGCTGGCCTTGGCAATAGGTGGGTGTGCTTCGGTTGCAGATATCAAGCAGACCCCGCCAACATTGGTGGTCATCTCAGGGAAGAAGCCGCAGGAATATGCGGCGTGCGTGGTGCGCAAATTGGAGGCGACCCGTCGGCCGCCGCAGATCGAGCCCCATAAAGACGGCATTCAGGTGATCGTGCCGCAGAAGTTCTCGGCAGACCCGTCGGCGATCTTTGAAATTGAAGACCGCTCCAGCGGTAGCAGCATCAAGCTTTATGAAAGCATGTCCAATGTGCCCATCCGCCCGGGCGACGTGAAGAAGGCAGGGGAAGAGTGCATTTCCGGTTGAGCCACAGGCCTACCCCTCAAACCCGATAAAAAAAGCCATCACCCTGCAGGGACGGCCTGCATCCGTTAAACTGTCGGGCATTCACTACAAAGATGCCGCTCAAACCCTGGGTTTGAGCGGCATTTGTTTTTCTGGAAAGCCCGTTATGAAACGAGAACACGTCAAAGCCCGCCATGCCGAAGGGCAGATCTCGGCCACCCATGTCATCCAGAACCCCGCCGATCTGGGCGAGTGGATCGTGTTTTTCAAGAAGAGCGGCGGGCGCAGCTACTTCCTGGTGGACGAACAGGATGAGGTCGAATCATTTGCTCGCCTGGATGACTTGATCGAAACCCTGCGTGGCCTGGGGATCAAGTTCGCTGAAGTGCACCTGTAGCAGCGTTACTTGCAGACCACCACCACGCTACGGCCTTTGAAGTTGCCCACGTCCTGGCCCAGGGTCTTGTCGCTTTCCTTGAGTGCCGGCGTGCCATTGGTGCCAACGATGCGGTAACCGGTGCCGGCGCAGGATGCGTCCGCTTTCTCGTAGCAACTGGCCCATGAATTGGCCTCGCCCGAGCAGTCGATGGTCAAGCCTTGTTCACCATTTTTCAGCACGGTGTCGGAAGCGGTGGTGCAGCCGGCGAGTGCCAGTACCGCGGTCAGTGCCAGGATTTTTTTCATAGAGGTTCGTCATCGAGGGTATTGGAAGGGCGCGCTGACACTGTCGTGGCGTTGTTGAAGGTTATAGCGAACTGCCATCTAGGTACAGACAAACAAAAAAGCCCCGCTTAACGGGGCTTTAAAAGCGGTGCAACGAGGCTTACTTGGTTTTCGGCCGCTTGCTCGATGCATGGCCTGCCTCATCTACAAACACTTCGGCGACGGCGATCGCCATGCTTTCGGTCTCGAATACGCCGGCAACGCTGTCACCGTGAAAATTGATCAAGTGCCAGCCGTCCGCTCGCTTCGTGATCAGGTAGCCGTTTACACCTTTGGGTTCTGACATCTGTTGGCAATCTCGTGGTCTTGGTTCAAGGCGCCCATGATAGCGCCAAATGCCGGGGCGGGGCGCAAGTTGTTGCGGGTCAGTGCCAGGGGCGCCAAAGCGTGCTAAAACCAATGCAGCCCTTCTAAACAAGGGGCCAAGTCGGATTCTGGCCGACCGTTGGTGATGCGCTATGCAGCATCAGCGGAACTTACGCCGACATTTTTTCTCTATGATGACATTGCAACGCCAGCAGGACCCCATTGTAAGGTGACTGCGGCCTGATTAGACTGCGCCGAATTCCGTACGCACAGCCCTTTGTAAGGACTCATATGATCAAGAAATGCTTGTTCCCAGCAGCCGGTTACGGCACTCGCTTCTTGCCAGCGACCAAAGCCATGCCCAAAGAAATGCTGCCAGTGGTGAACAAGCCACTGATTCAGTACGGTGTGGAAGAGGCACTGGATGCCGGTTTGAACGAGATCTCCATCGTCACGGGTCGTGGTAAGCGCGCGCTGGAAGACCACTTCGACATCAGCTATGAGCTGGAAAACCAGATCAAGGGCACCGACAAGGAAAAATACCTGGTCGGTATCCGTAAACTGCTCGACGAGTGCTCGTTCTCCTACACCCGTCAGACCCAGATGAAAGGCCTCGGCCACGCCATCCTTACCGGCCGCCCGCTGATCGGTGATGAACCCTTCGCCGTGGTCCTGGCGGACGACCTGTGCGTCAACCTGGAAGGCGACGGTGTGCTGACCCAGATGGTCAAGCTCTACCAGAAATACCGCTGCACCATCGTTGCGGTAATGGAAGTCAACCCAACCGAAACCAATAAGTACGGTGTTATCGCCGGCGACGATATTGGCGATGGCCTGATCCGCGTACGCGACATGGTCGAGAAACCAGCACCGGAAGACGCGCCATCGAACCTGGCGATTATCGGTCGTTACATCCTCACGCCGGACATCTTCAAGCTGATCGAAGAAACCGAGCCAGGCAAGGGCGGCGAGATCCAGATCACCGACGCTCTGCTCAAGCAAGCCAAAGACGGCTGCGTGATTGCCTACAAGTTCAAGGGCCAGCGTTTCGACTGCGGCGGCGCTGAGGGCTACATCGAAGCGACCAACTTCTGCTACGAGCATTTCTACAAGACGGGCAAGGCTTACTGATTCACGCTTGCCGGTACGTTTTAAGCGAAAGCCACCTTCGGGTGGCTTTTTCGTTTTTCAGCCCCATGTAAGTCGGTATGCTGGTGTCCTGCCGAGGAGAGTGAAATGGCCTACGATTTTGACCTGTATGTAATTGGCGCCGGTTCCGGCGGTGTTCGCGCGGCGCGTTTTGCCGCAGGCTTTGGCGCCAAGGTGGCGGTGGCCGAGAGCCGCTACCTGGGTGGCACCTGTGTGAACGTCGGCTGCGTGCCAAAGAAGCTGTTGGTGTACGGCGCGCATTTTGCCGAAGACTTTGAACAGGCCAGCGGCTTTGGCTGGTCCCTGGGTGAGGCGAACTTTGATTGGGCGACCCTGATCGCCAACAAGGATCGTGAGATCAACCGCCTCAACGGTATCTATCGCAACCTGTTGGTCAACAGCGGCGTGACCCTGCATGAAGGGCATGCACGCCTGGTCGATGCCCATCAGGTGGAGATCAACGGTGAGCGCTTCACTGCCAAGCACATCCTGATTGCCACCGGCGGCTGGCCGCAGATCCCTGAGATTCCAGGGCGCGAGCACGCCATTGGCTCCAATGAGGCATTCTTTCTTAAAGAGCTGCCCAAGCGCGTGCTGGTAGTGGGTGGTGGTTATATCGCCGTTGAGTTCGCCGGCATCTTCCACGGCTTGAGCGCCCAAACGTCATTGCTGTATCGCGGCGATCTGTTCTTGCGCGGCTTTGACGGTTCGGTGCGCAAACACCTGCAAGAAGAGCTGACCAAGCGCGGCCTGGACTTGCAGTTCAATGCCGACATCGAGCGCATCGACAAGCAGGCCGACGGCAGCCTCAAGGCCACTTTGAAGGATGGCCGCGTGCTGGAAGCCGATTGCGTGTTCTACGCCACTGGCCGCCGTCCGATGCTGGATAACCTGGGCCTGGAAAATACCGGGGTCAAACTGGACGAGCGCGGTTTCGTCGCGGTGGATGATCTCTACCAGACCGCCGAGCCGTCGATCCTGGCGATTGGCGATGTGATTGGTCGTGTGCAACTGACGCCGGTGGCCCTGGCTGAAGGCATGGCCGTGGCGCGGCGGTTGTTCAAGCCCGAGCAATACCGCCCGGTGGATTACGCCAATATCGCGACGGCGGTGTTCAGCCTGCCGAATATCGGCACAGTCGGCCTGACTGAAGAGGATGCACGCCAAAATGGCCACAACGTGCAGATCTTTGAAAGCCGGTTCCGGCCGATGAAGCTGACCCTGACCGATTGCCAGGAAAAGACCTTGATGAAGTTGGTGGTCGACGCCGACACCGACAAAGTGTTGGGTTGCCACATGGTCGGCCCGGATGCGGGTGAGATCGTGCAAGGGCTGGCGATCGCGCTCAAGGCGGGCGCGACCAAGCAGCATTTCGATGAAACCATCGGCGTGCATCCTACGGCGGCGGAAGAATTCGTCACCATGCGCACGCCTGTGGCGCCCTGATCAGCTTGGCTCTGCTGCCTCTGGCACCGTTGCAACGACGGTCGCCAGGCGCAGGGCTTCGATGCTTGCCTGGGCCTTGATCAGGTCCAGCTCAAGCGCCTTGTTGTGCTGCTGATATTCAAGCAGTGACGCTTGGCGCGATTGGCTGTCCAGCACGGCAACCCGTAGGCGCTCCTGGAGCAGGGTGCGCTCGCTGTCGATCTGGCTGAGCTGTTCCTTGAGTTTCAACTGTAGCGCCTGGTCCTGGCGAGCGTGCTCCTGCAGCGTATTCAATTCCTTGGTTGTCACTCGCTGCTCACTCAGCAGGCGCTCGTTGTCGCGATGCAGTTGCGTGATTTCGTCCTGGCGCACCAGAGCGCTTTGCTGGGCCTGACGCAATTCGGCCTGTACCTGTTGCAACTGGCCCTCATGGCGACGCTGTTCCTGTTCACGCTGCTCCTTGATGGCAGTGCGGTAATGCTCAAGCGCATCGCGGGCGTGCAGGTGCTTTTCTTCCAGTGAGCGAATCTGCTCGTCTTTGTCGTTGAGCCTTAGCTCGTAGTCGCTGCACGCCTGGCTCAGCCCGGCGTTACGGGTTTGCTCGGCCTGCAGGCTGGTGCTGGCGGTTTGCAGCGCCGCGCTTTCTTCAGCGAGGGCAGCGGCCTGGATATCAAATTGCTGTTTGAGCTGGGTGTGCGCTTCTTCCAGGGTTTCTAACTGGGCGAGCAGGGCGGCTTTTTGTTGCTCGAATTGCGCCAGGGCCAGGTCGATCGGCTCTTGGGCCTTCTCTTTCAGGCGTTGGGACAGGCGTGCGACCAGTTCACCAAGCTCATCGTCGATCGGCGCTTGGGTGATGGTCTGGCGCGTCTCACTTTCGTCCAGCTCTTTCAAATAGCGATGAATGGTGGTTTTCGAGCCGGTATTACCCATTTCGATACGCACCGCATCGATGCTGGGGTTTTCGCCACGGGCGAGGATCGCCAGGCGTGCCGTTTGCACTACTGCTTTGTTTATGCCGCCGCGAGCCATGGGGTCTCCGTCGATTTAGTACTGTGGTACATGGTATGTATATACATACTATAACATGATTAAAAACTCGTTGAAATTCATGATTTAACAGATGGGATATTGGCGTATTATCCCGTGTCATAAGCATTTTCATCAGCCATTCACCCGTCAGCGGTACGAAAAGACGCCTATGAGGGGTTGTAAGCCGGAAACCCAGAAATTTCCGTCAGCCGATCAACATGGCTTGTCTCGCGCTTGGTCGATGAGTTCCTGCATCGCCCGCATGACTTCTTCGTGGGTGTATGTTGGCGCTGATGGAAAATTGACCCACCCTGCCGATTGAAATTTGACCCAGGGCGGATTGCTGATTTTGTTACCAGCAACTGTGGATAAGTCTACCAGCGCAGCTGCTGTTGCCCCCACTCCTTCGCTAGCCCAGTTCAGTTGTTTAAGACCTGCCACACGCAGCCATGTAGCAGGCCGTCGTCGCCATGAAATCAGAACGGCTCATCGTCCTCCGGTTCCTGGCTGCCCTTACGCTTTCGCTCCCGTGATTTGATCTTGGCCTGGGCCGCCAAGCTACTGACTGCCACATCGCCACCAACTGCGCCCGCAGAGCCCCGGTGCGGTTGGATTTACCTTACAACATTGTAATGAAGTTTTTCGAAACGGGCTCGGTAGGAGCGTGTCATAATTCAGTGTCTGCTAACAGGCTGATGAGCCGTATCGGTCAGTAGGCACCGACGACATACAACTATCGAACCCTGGAGAACGCAATGACAAACTCAATGTTCGCTTCCTGTATCCAAGCTTGTTCGAACTGCGCCCTTGTGTGCGAAACGTGCGCCTCTGCTTGCCTGCGTGAGGATGACGTAAAAATGATGGCACGCTGCATCGAGCTTGACCGCGACTGCGCGGACATTTGTAGGTTGGCCGCCATACTGATGAGTCGCGAAAGTGATTACGCTAAAGAATTTTGTGCCCTTTGCGCCAAGATCTGCCGTGCATGCGGAGAGGAATGCGCGAAACATCAAGTGGATCACTGCCAAGAGTGTGCCAAAGCGTGCATGAAGTGCGCTGAAGAATGCGAGCGCATGGCTGCGTAACATTCGCGACTTGCTGCTCTGGCAAAGCTCGTCATCTCGTTGCCAGAGCAGCTTCGCCGGAATGACCTTATATCCCAGCATGTGCAGTTGAAGCTAAGCCAGCTGACTTGCTAGCAGAAAAGGCCTAGATATCCGCTGGCCGAGCTCACCCAAACCGTAAGCGTTCATTCCACGACGTACTGGACTTACTTTACGTCCCGAAGGGGCCTTAGCAATTCCGGTGAGACCTTGTACTGTTTCGTGCCGTTCTCGGCCAGGACGATCACGCTCTTGCGGTTGATCTTGGTGACGATCCCCATAGTCAAGCCAGTTCGGCTTTCGAAGGTCACCTTCAGCCCCACGTGCAGCCGACTCAGCGCCTGCAGGTTTTCTTGATCTTGCAGTTCATCAATGCGCCGGCAGATCATTCGGTTCAGCTCCAATAGCTGATCGATGCTCATGTCTTCAATGCGCATGGAGGGTGCCCTTTGGCTGTGCGGTCTGTCGATCAGAATGGCGCGGATCGATCAGCGAGCGTAACGGATTATCGGCGAACCGGGTCTTCCAGAGCCGAGGCGTCAGGTCAGCGACCTTGCTGGCCGGGTGCTGACTGATGCGCTGCAGCACGTCCACCAGATAGGTGTACGGGTTGATGTCGTGCAGTTTGCACGTAGTGATCAGGCTCTGGATGATGCCCACGTGTTCCGCGCCGAGTTCAGTCCAGCAGAACAGCCAGTTCTTGCGTCCCATGGGAATGGGGCGCAGGGCCCGTTCCAGGTGGTTGGTGTCTGGCTGGACGTCTGGGTCTTCCAGGAAGACGGTCAGGCTGGCTTCACGGCTGAGCACGTAGTTCAGTGCTTTGGTCAATAAATCACTGGGCAGCAGACCGCCCTGTGCCAGTTGATCCCGGCACCATTGGAAGAAGTCGCTGACCACCGGCTTTGAGTGGAGCAGCCGGTACTGGCGTTTCTTTTCGCCGGTCAGTTGCTGGACGCGGATCTCTTCTTCGTTGGTGTATAGCTTGGCAATCTGCTGAAGGGCTTCGGTGGCAGTTATCGGGTGGTCCTTCTGCGCCTCAATGAAGTAACGACGACTGTGCACCCAGCACTGCGCGTGGATGATGTTCTGCTGTGCGGCGGCATAGCGGGCATAAGCAGCATAGCCGTCACTGATCAGAGTTCCGCTGAACTGTTCGTTCAGTACCTGCTCGATATGGGCTCGGCCTCGACTGTTCGAGTAAGTGAACACCACTTCATCGGCATCGCCGTATAACGGCCAGAACCAGCCGGATTTCATCTTGCCTTTTTGTGGGCCTGCCCGACCCTGGTGGCCAGCTTTAATCGGCGTCTCATCCATCGCCAACACCCGGCTGCGCAGAACATTGTCGGTCTGGGCATCCACGATCGGCCGCAGCAGATCAATAGATCGCTTGATCAGATTGGTGAGGGTGCTGCGGCTGAGGGTAATACCCGCTTGCTGGATGCGTTGGTGTTGGCGATACAGCGGTAGGTGAAACTGGAACTTGTCGACCATCAGACCCGCCAACAAGCTGACGTCGGCCAGGCTGTTGTCCAGTACGTTGGACGGGGCCGGCGTGGTCACGGGCTTGTCGCTGCCCTTGCGCCGAAATACGGGGCGTTCCACTTGCAACACCACGTAACTGGACGTCCGCTGGGCCAGCCGATAGGTCGTTTTGGTGCCAAGGATGTCGTACTGGTCGGCGTCGGGGCCGCTTAGCTCCGGCGGCAGGTGTTCAACAACTTCCACTGGCACGTCCGCTGTAAAACGCAGACCCGTATCGTTCAGGCAGTCGTCGTCCCGCTGTTTCTTTCCGGTGCCTCGCTGATAAGCCCGAACCGGGCGTTTCTCCGCATCGAGAGGCTTCTCCGGGCTAGCCGCATCATTCGATTGGAACAGGCCGCCCTGCTCCGGGAGGTCATACACCTGCTTCTCGGACTTGGGGCCGAACAGCTGCTTCTTGAACCAGTCCAACTGCCGCTGCATGACCTGTAGCTGCTCACGCAACAGGGCATTCTCCTCGGCCAGTACCGAGTAGGAAGGGGCGTTGGAATAGGACGCGGAAGCCATTGAATTCATGGCCGATATTATACCGGAACACAACCCGCTACGTGCCCCGAAAACGCTTGAACTGACGGTACTTTTGCACCTCGATACCGTCAATCAGCAACTGGAGATCAGTCAGGTTTAAGGGGCGCTGTCCCGAAGAAGACGGCCGTACCCGGAACTGCCCCTGCTCCAGTCGCTTGGCCCACAGGCAGTAGCCCGTGGGCGTGAAATACAACATCTTCATTTGGGTCTTGCGACGGTTAACGAAGACAAAATACTGCCCGCTGAGCGGATCTTGCTTGAGTTGATTGCGGACCAGAGCGCTCAGCCCCCGGAAGGATTTGCGCATATCCGTGGGCTCGGTGCACAGCCAGATCCGGGCCTGGCTATCCAGACCGATCATCTGATCTGGCTCAGCCTTAGCTCAACACCATTACCCAGGCTCAGCACGATATTCCAGCCGCTTCCGGGAGAGGCCGAGTCATCCATCAGCGATGACAGATCCAGGAAGCTGGCATAACCAGAATCCGCAGCCTCACCGACCGGCTGACTCAACAGGCGCTTGCGCCAACTACAGAAGCTGGCATAACCGAGTTTGTGCTCCTTGCAGAACTGCGTGGCCGACAGGCCGCTGTCACGCTGCTGACCGATTAGGACTTGCCACTGTTCTGCGGTGCGGTGTTTTCTCATGGGGTTGTAAGCCGGAAACCCAGAAATTTCCGTCAGCCGATCAACATGGCTTGTCTCGCGCTTGGTCGATGAGTTCCTGCATCGCCCGCATGACTTCTTCGTGGGTGTACGACTTGGCGTTGGGGTCGTCGGCCTCTCGGAGAGCTTCCTCGACCTCGCGGGTCATCCGCGCATATTCTTCCGGCCACAGCGCTTGCTCCATGCGCAGCGACGCCTGCCCAAGCAGGTGCAGCAGGCCGAACAGCCGCATGTCATTGGTGGCGACGACGTGCTCTCGAATCCGCTCCTGGATCACCTCGCAGGCCCGATGCGCCTCTGGCGTCGCCGTGCCCTCGTAGCCGGCTGGGAGTTCTGCTTCTTCAGCGATTCGCGCCCAAGCGATAGCCGGTGGACAGGTTCATTTGCTCATCCACTTGCGCAGCAGACGCTTTTTCAGGGAGGCGCGCTCTTGCGGATTGCGTCCCTTGTGGTTGGCAATGCGATCCGCCGTGGCGGCCTGGCGCTTGATGGGCCAGTAGGAGCGGCCATCCTTACCCATCGACCAGACGTTGCTGACCTGGTTTTCCAGTAGAGGCAGATGGGCGCATAGAGCTTCCGGCGACGCGCTGGCCAGCGCGGTGCGCTCGTGAGTTCGCCAGCGCTGATGCCAGAGTTTCTTGTCCTCGCGCTCGCTACGGCAGGTCGTGTGCCCAACGATGGGCGTTTTGCGGCGGCTGCGGCTCATGATGTGGTTGTCTCCAAGAACATTCAGGACAGGCTTTCTGGGTAGAGCGCCGTCAACCGGGACAGGGTTTCTTGCACTTGTTCCAGCGAGGTCATCAGATGATCAAC
Source organism: Pseudomonas sp. KT_2_4 (assembly GCF_041410225.1). Lineage (NCBI taxonomy): Bacteria > Pseudomonadati > Pseudomonadota > Gammaproteobacteria > Pseudomonadales > Pseudomonadaceae > Pseudomonas > Pseudomonas sp. KT_2_4. Next base: position 850,125 of record NZ_CP166962.1, on the reverse strand, counting down.
CTGATCCTGAAGATCCACGGCGAGATCAAATAGCTCAGCCACTCGGCTGCGTGATCCCTCGTTGAACGCGGCCATTGCCAGTTGATGCAGCTTCAACAGGTCGGTGCGCAGTTGCGGAGGTGCGCCGTCTGCGCTGTCATTCAAATCGCCGCGCAGCACGTCCACGGCATCGACTGCACGCAGCAGTGCCGTGGTATCGAAATTCTCGGGAGTCAGTTCGTCCCATTCGTCGTCGGTGATGCGGGCTGCCATCAGGAGGGCTCCGATTAAGCGGTTGCGAGCGTTAGATGCCCGATCGGCTCGGCTGCTGGCCGTACCTTGATTTCGATGTCGTAGCCGAGGCGATTCAGACAATCCATCAGCTTGCGTTCGGATAGATTGGTGAAGTCGCCGCGCATCATGCCCGACACCTTCGGTTGCGGGATGCCCATGCGTTTGGCCGCCGCTTGTTGAGTCAGCCCAAGGGCGCGCATGGCCCTCCTGATCTCGACCACCAGGCCGGTCTTGATCTTGAGCTTTTCAGCGTCAGGCAGTCCAAGGTCGGCAAAGACGTTGCCCGAGCTGCGCTGAACCTCGACGCCTTCAATGATTCGTTTTTGCATTTCGTAGCTCCTGTGCCAATACCTCGGCCACCTTCAGCCGAGCGCGGATGATGTCCATGTCGGCCTTTGGCGTGGCGATTCCGCTCTTGCTCTTCTTCTGGAAGCAGTGCAGGACGAACACCGCTTCCGCAAACTTGACCGTGTATACCGCTCGATAGGTGCCGCCGGCATCGTCTTCGACGACCTCCAGCACGCCGGCACCACCGAACCCCTTGAGCACCTTTGCTGCGTCATCCTGATCGCCTATCTGCGCCAACGAGAGCGCGTAACCGAAACGGCGACGCACGTCGGACGGCAACGCCATCAAATCCTTGTGGCTGCTCGCGATCCATTCGAGCGGTTTTTCTTTGTTTGTCATGACGGAATTTTATACCTGTTCAGGTAATGATGTAAACGCGGCAACCTCAAGGAGGTGTCGTAAAACATTTGTTTTGCGACAGGCTGTCAGCCGCCGCTGTGCTACCTGTGCAACACCCCCTCAAAAATGTACGGAAAACTCTATCGCTATTCACTATTATGCGGAAACCTGTTTTTGATGGTTATCCGCCTATGTTGGTTGGCTACATGCGCGTGTCGTCGGACTCCGACCGCCAGAGCACGGACTTGCAGCGCGACGCGCTGCTCGCCGCCGGCGTCGATCCGCGTCACCTGTTTGAGGATCGTGCCTCTGGCGCGAAGGATGACCGTGCCGGCTTGGCGCGGGCGCTTGAGTTCGTTCGAGCCGGCGATGTGCTGGTGGTGTGGAAACTCGACCGGCTCGGTCGCTCGCTGTCGCACCTGCTCGCCATTGTGACTTCGCTCAAGGACAAGCGGGTGGCGTTCCGCTCGCTGACAGAGAACCTGGACACTACGACGCCCTCGGGCGAATTCCTGTTCCAGGTGTTCGGTGCGCTCGCGCAGTACGAGCGCGCCTTGATTCAGGAGCGCGTCGTCGCGGGCTTGGCCGCCGCACGCAAACGCGGCCGGATCGGCGGCCGGCCGCAGGCGATCACTGGTGAGAAGCTGGACGCCATCGTCGCCGCGCTCGATGGCGGCATGTCTAAGGCGGCGGTGTGCCGCAACTTCAATGTCAAGCGCACTACGTTGATCGAAACATTGACGCGAGCAGGTTGGCGTGGTGCGGGAAGGACGGTCGATGAGCAACAAGAATAAGCTACTCACCGTCTTTTCTGACGCAGAGCAGGAAGCCTTGTACGGCCTACCGGACTTCGACGATGCTCAGCGGCTGGAATACCTGGCGTTGACCGAATCTGAACTGGCGTTCGCCAGCAGCCGGCCTAGCCTGCAGGCCCAAGTCTATTGCGTCTTGCAGATCGGCTACTTCAAGGCCAAGCATGCTTTCTTCCGCTTCGATTGGCATGAGGTCGAGGACGATTGCGCCTTCGTGCTGAGTCGCTATTTCCACGGCGAAGCGTTCGAACGCAAGGCGATCACCAAGCATGAGCACTACAGCCAGAGGGGTCAGATCGCCGAACTGTTCGGCTACCGGTCGTGGGCGGCTAGCTTCCTGCCGCAACTGGCACAGCAGGCTGAACAGATCGTGCGGCGCGACGTAATGCCAGGATTCGTGGCCGCCGAACTGATCGTTTGGCTCAGCGAGCACAAAATCATCCGGCCCGGCCACACCACCTTACAAGAGCTGGTCAGTGAAGCCCTGTCCACCGAACGCAGGCGCTTGGGCGGCTTGCTGGCAGAAGTGTTGGACGAATCGGCCAAAGCTGCGCTGGGCCAGCTCCTGGTGCGTGACGACACCCTGTCTCAACTGGCAGCGCTCAAGCAGGACGCTAAAGATTTCGGCTGGCGTCAGATGGCAGGGGAGCGCGAGAAGCGCGCCACGCTGAAGTCCTTGCACGGGATCGCCAAGGCGCTGCTGCCCAAGCTCGGCATCTCGCAGCAGAACCTGCTGTACTACGCGAGCCTGGCGAACTTCTATACCGTCCATGACCTGCGCCACCTGAAGGCGGAGCAGACCCGGCTCTACCTGCTGTGCTATGCCTGGGTACGTTACCGGCAGCTCACCGACAACCTGGTCGACGCGATGGCCTTCCACATGAAAAAACTTGAGGACGAGAGCCGCACGGGTGCGAAACAGTCCTTTGTCGCCGAACAGCTGCGACGCCATCAGGAAACGCCGCAGGTTGGCCGCCTGCTGTCGCTGTACGTGGACGACAGCGTGGCCGATCCGACGCCGTTCGGCGAGGTGCGCCAACGCGCCTACAAAATCATGTCCAGGGAATTGCTGCAAAACACGGCGCAGCGCATGAGCGTCAAGCCACTGAACAAACTGGCGCTGCACTGGCAGGCGGTGGACGGCCTGGCCGAACGCATTCGACGCCATCTACGGCCGCTGTACGTCGCGCTCGACTTCGCCGGCACGGCCCCCGATAACCCATGGCTCGCGGCGCTGACTTGGGCCAAGAGCGTGTTCGCCAAGCAGCAGCGCCTATCACAACGGCCACTCGACGAATGTCCGGCGGCAACGCTGCCGAAACGCTTGCGTCCGTACCTGCTGATGTTCGATGCCGAAGGCACGCCGACAGGCCTGCATGCCGATCGTTACGAATTCTGGCTTTACCGTCAGGTCAGGAAACGCTTCCAGGCGGGCGAGCTCTACATTGACGACAGCTTGCAGCACCGGCATTTGTCCGACGAGTTGGTTTCGATGGACGAGAAAGCCGCCGTGCTCGCGCAGATGGACATCCCCTTCCTGCGGCAGCCGGTCAGTGCCCAGCTCGATGCACTGGCGGCCGAGTTGCGTGCGCAATGGGTGGCGTTCAATCGCGAGCTGAAACAGGGCAAGCTGACGCACCTGGAATACGACAAGGACACGCAGAGACTGACCTGGCGCAAGCCCAAGGGGGAGAACCAGAAGGCGCGCGAGCAAGCTCTCTACGAGCAACTGCCATACTGCGATGTCGCCGACGTGTTTCGCTTCGTCAACGGCCAGTGCCAGTTCCTGTCGGCGCTGACACCATTGCAGCCACGCTATGCGAAGAAGGTAGCCGACGCCGACAGTCTGATGGCGGTGATCATTGCCCAAGCCATGAACCACGGCAACCAGGTTATGGCACGTACCAGCGACATCCCGTACCACGTCCTGGAGAGTACCTACCAGCAGTACCTGCGCCAGGCGACGCTACATGTGGCCAACGATTGCATCAGCAACGCCATCGCCGCACTGCCGATCTTCCCGCATTACTCGTTCGACCTCGATTCGTTGTACGGTGCCGTTGATGGGCAGAAATTCGGCGTCGAGCGACCAACTGTGAAGGCGCGCTACTCGCGCAAATATTTCGGCCGCGGCAAGGGCGTCGTCGCCTACACGCTGCTGTGCAATCACGTGCCGTTGAACGGCTACCTGATAGGCGCACACGAGTACGAGGCTCACCACGTGTTCGACATCTGGTACCGCAACACGTCGGACATCGTGCCGAGCGCGATCACCGGCGACATGCACAGCATCAACAAGGCCAACTTCGCCATCCTGCACTGGTTCGGACTTCGTTTCGAGCCGCGCTTCACCGACCTCGACGACCAGTTGCAGGAGCTGTATTGCGCCGATGATCTGGCATTGTACGAGAAATGCCTGATCCGGCCGGCTGGCCAGATCGACCGGCAACTCATCGTCGGTGAGAAGGCGAACATCGACCGAATCGTCGCCACACTGGGCCTGAAGGAAATGACGCAGGGCACGCTGATCCGCAAGCTGTGCACCTATACGGCGCCGAACCCGACGCGGCGCGCAATCTTCGAGTTCGACAAGCTCATCCGCAGTATCTACACACTGCGCTACCTGCGCGACCCGCAACTGGAGCGTAATGTTCACCGCTCGCAGAACCGCATTGAGTCCTATCACCAGCTACGCTCGACCATCGCCCAAGTCGGTGGGAAGAAGGAATTGACCGGCCGCACCGACATCGAAATCGAGATCAGCAACCAGTGCGCCAGGCTGATCGGCAACGCGATCATCTTCTACAACTCGGCGATCCTGTCCCTGCTGCTGACGAAGTACGAGGCAGCTGGCAATGCCAAGGCGCTGGCGTTGATCACGCAGATGTCGCCAGCGGCCTGGCGGCACATCCTGCTGAACGGGCATTACACCTTCCAGACTGACGGCAAGTTCATCGACCTGGATGCGCTCGTGGCGGGACTGGAGCTGGGCTGACGGAAATTTCTGGGATTCCGGCGTACAACCCCTATGAGCGACCTGGACCGATATCTCAACGCTGCCACCCGCGACAACACGCGCCGCAGCTACCGCGCGGCCATCGAGCATTTCGAAGTCAGTTGGGGAGGGTTCTTGCCGGCCACCAGCGACAGCGTGGCGCGCTACCTCGTGGCGCATGCCGGGGTGTTGGCAGTCAACACCTTGAAACTGCGGCTCTCGGCCTTGGCGCAATGGCATACCAGCCAAGGGTTTGCCGACCCGACGAAGGCGCCGGTGGTACGCAAGGTGCTCAAGGGCATCCGCGCCGTGCACCCGGCGCGGGAGCGGCAGGCCGAGCCTCTGCAGCTCACGCAGTTGGAGCAAGTAATCGCCGCCCTGGACATTGAAGCCAAACAGGCCAGCGAGCATCACGACCCGCCGCGCTTGCTACGGGCCAAGCGCGACGCTGCGCTGATTCTGCTGGGCTTCTGGCGGGGTTTTCGCAGTGATGAGCTGTGCCGATTAAGCATCGAGCACGTGCAGGCCGTGCCAGGCGCAGGCATTAGCCTGTACTTGCCACGCAGCAAAAGTGACCGTGACAACCTCGGCAAAACCTACCAGACCCCAGCGTTGCTCCGGCTGTGCCCGGTGCAGGCTTATAGCGAGTGGCTCAGCGCCTCGGCTTTGGTGCGCGGCCCGGTGTTTCGCGGCATCGACCGCTGGGGCAACCTGGGTGAGGAGGGCTTGCATCCCAACAGTGTGATCCCGTTATTGCGCCAGGCCCTTGAGCGCGCAGGCATCCCCGCCGATCAATACACCAGCCACTCCCTGCGTCGGGGCTTTGCCACTTGGGCGCATCGCAGTGGTTGGGATTTGAAGTCCCTGATGAGTTACGTCGGCTGGAACGACATGAAATCTGCGATGCGCTATGTTGAAGCGACGCCGTTTCTGGGCATGACCCTGGCAACCCAACCGCTGATTTGAGATTTTTTCTATTAATAGCGTCACCTGATAGAGAACCCCAATCGTCAGCATCAGGTTTGCCAATGAGCCATCGACCGAGAGAGCCGGTAGGATTCACCTCATCAACTTCTTAACCCCTGACGGAGAGTCAACGATGCCTATCATCAACAGCCAAGTAAAACCGTTTAAAGCCACCGCTTTCAAAAACGGCAGCTTCGTCGATGTGACCGACGCTGACCTGAAAGGCAAGTGGTCGGTTGTCTTCTTCTACCCAGCCGACTTCACCTTCGTTTGCCCAACCGAACTGGAAGACCTGGCTGACAACTATGCCGAATTCCAGAAGCTGGGCGTCGAAATCTACAGCGTTTCTACCGACACTCACTTTGCCCACGCTGCCTGGCACAACACGTCGCCAGCCATCGGCAAAATCCAGTACACCATGATTGGCGACCCAACCCTGACCATCTCCCGTAACTTCGACGTGCTGATCGAAGAGGCTGGCCTGGCAGACCGCGGCACCTTCGTGATCAACCCGGAAGGTCAGATCAAGATCGTTGAGCTGAACGACGGCGGTGTAGGTCGTGACGCTTCCGAGCTGCTGCGCAAGATCAAGGCCGCTCAGTACGTCGCTGCCCACCCGGGTGAAGTCTGCCCAGCCAAATGGAAAGAAGGCGAGGCCACTCTGGCGCCGTCTCTGGACCTGGTCGGCAAGATCTAAGTCTGTGAACGCGTATCAAGGGCGGGTATCCGCACTTAAGTAAGCTGCATCCGCCCTCAAAACGCCCGGGCGAGAGTCGCTCGGGCGTTTTTTTGTCTGCAATAAACCGAATGAACAGGAAATCGCCCGTATGTTGGACGCCAATCTTAAAGCTCAGTTGAAGTCATACCTGGAACGGGTCACCCAGCCGATCGAGATCATCGCCTCCCTCGACGACGGTGCGAAATCCCAGGAAATGCTTGCTCTTTTGCAGGACGTAACCAGCCTCTCAACGCTGATTACCCTGAACACCGATGGCAATGATGCGCGCAAGCCATCGTTCTCCATCAATCGCCCGGGTGCTGAGATCAGCCTGCGTTTCGCCGGCATCCCTATGGGCCATGAATTCACCTCGTTGGTGCTGGCCCTGTTGCAAGTGGGTGGCCACCCATCGAAAGCCAGTGTCGAAGTAATTGAACAGATCCGCGCCCTCAAAGGCGAGTTCAGCTTCGAGACGTACTTCTCGCTGTCGTGCCAGAACTGCCCGGACGTGGTCCAGGCGCTGAATCTGATGGCCGTGCTGAACCCGAACATCCGCCACGTTGCGATTGATGGCGCGCTGTTCCAGGCTGAAGTCGATGAGCGCCAGATCATGGCGGTCCCGAGTGTCTACTTGAACGGAGTCAACTTTGGCCAGGGCCGCATGGGCCTCGAAGAAATCCTCGCCAAGCTCGACACCAGCGGTATCGAGAAAGCCGCGGAAAAAATCAGCGCCAAGGACGCCTTCGACGTCCTGGTGGTTGGCGGTGGCCCCGCCGGGTCCTCGGCTGCCATTTACGCGGCACGTAAAGGTATTCGTACCGGTGTGGCGGCTGAACGCTTTGGTGGCCAGGTACTGGACACCATGTCCATCGAGAATTTTATCTCGGTACAGGAAACCGAAGGGCCGAAACTGGCTAGTGCGCTGGAAGCCCATGTGCGTCAGTACGATGTGGACATCATGAACCTGCAACGCGCTAGCAGCCTGGTACCGGCGAAAAATGCCGGGGAGCTGCACGAAATTCGCTTCGAAAGCGGTGCGACCCTCAAGTCCAAGACCGTGATCCTGGCCACAGGCGCCCGCTGGAGAGAGATGGGTGTGCCCGGTGAGCAGGAATACAAAGCCCGCGGCGTGTGCTTCTGCCCGCACTGCGATGGCCCGCTGTTCAAAGGCAAGCGTGTGGCGGTGATCGGCGGCGGTAACTCCGGCGTGGAAGCGGCCATTGACCTGGCCGGTATCGTCAGCCATGTCACCTTGCTTGAGTTCGACAGCAAGCTGCGCGCCGACGCCGTGTTGCAACGCAAGCTCTACAGCCTGCCGAACGTGGATGTGATTACCAGTGCATTGACCAGTGAGGTCAAAGGCGATGGCCAGAAAGTCACCGGCCTTGCCTACAAGGACCGCGACAGCGGTGAGTTCAAGACCATCGACCTGGAAGGCATCTTCGTGCAGATTGGCTTGCTGCCCAACACCGACTGGCTCAAAGGCACGGTAGAGCTGTCGCCGCGCGGCGAGATCATTGTCGATGCCCGTGGCGAGACTTCACTGCCTGGCGTGTTCGCCGCCGGTGACGTAACCACCGTGCCGTACAAGCAGATCGTGATTGCAGTAGGCGAGGGCGCCAAGGCTTCGTTGAGCGCGTTCGATCACTTGATCCGCACCTCTGCTCCGGCGTAATCCTGGGCTGAAAATGAAAAACCCCATGAGCGATCATGGGGTTTTTCTCGTTCCCACGCCCGGCGCGGGATTCTCGTTCCCACGCTCCGCGGGGGAATGCATCCGGTGACGCTCCGCGTCACGCAGTGCTTATTACATCGGCGCCGGCTGGATGATCTCAACCCAATAGGCATCCGGGTCCTTGATGAACGCGAGGCTCTTCATGCGGCCATCCGTCAGGCGTTTCTGGAAATCACAGCCCAAGGCTTCGAAACGTTCGCACGCCGCCACAATGTCCGGCACCGAGATGCAGATATGGCCAAAGCCGCGTGGGTCGGTGTTGCCGTTGTGGTAGGCAAAGTCGGCATCGTTTTCGGTGCCGTGGTTGTGGGTCAGTTCGAGGATGCCCGGAATCGATTTCATCCATTGGGTACGCTCGGCGGCGTCGGCCGGGATCTGGGCCTTGTCCACCAGGGCCAGGAAGTACAGGCTGAATTCGGCTTCCGGGAAGTCACGTTTCTCGACCAGGGAGAAACCCAGGATGCGCGTGTAGAAGTCCAGCGACTTGGTGATGTCCTTGACCCGCAACATGGTGTGGTTGAACACGAAGTTTGCCGTAGCGTTGTCGGGTTGGGCAGTGACGCCCGGGAAGGTGTTCAATTCGTGCAGGCTCATGGGCCCTCCAGAAAAAATGTGAGATGAGCGGTCCATTGGCTTGCGGCCTGCCTCCATGCAGGCGGGCCATGATACGCAAGGCGCACCGGCTGCGCCAAATGAAAAAGCGCGCTAAACCCTTGCGGTCAGCGCGCGCCGGGCCGCACACTTTGCGGCTGGAACCTTGGGTGTTTTTTGCAATGATCGAGTTTCGTAGGCCGCTGTTGAGTGCTGTGTGCGTGTTGTTGGGCAGCCCGTTTGTGCTGGCAGCTGACCCGCAGGTCCATTGGCCCAGCGGTTGGCAGGTCGAAGAAGTCGTGCCTGACGGCGAACTCCCTGCCAAACCCCAAGCAGTGTCCCGGCAGCGAGCGATCAAGAATGATGAAAATGGCGCCACGTTGATGGTGATGGAGTTGACCGGGACGCCGATAGAAACCGGCCATAAAGTTAATCTTCCCGGCGTGTTGCTGGAGATGCGCAAGTCGATCCAGAAAGACTTTGCCCGTGGCGGTTATCAAAGCGTGTGCAGCAAAATGCACCCCACGACATTGAGTCGGCTTGACGCGCTGGAAACTACCTGTGTGATTACCGAGAACGGTCGACACGTATTGTCGCAAACATTAGTCGGTGCGCTGGATGTCGATAAGGCCTATGTATTTTCATACGCGGGCCAAGCGCAAGCGTACGAGGCGAGCAAGGAGGAAATCAGTTCGGTGCGTAACAGTCTGAAACTTTGACCCGCTCAAGCTGAGCGAATGTGAACAATGTGAACGCTAAGTTAAATTCGATTCCGAACCGCTAGAGCAAAAAAGCCCCGCGTATGCGGGGCTTTTTTTTAGTACATGTTTCAGCCGCGAAGCCAGGAATCTACAGTGGCAGCGCCGTACTGTTCTTTCCAGGCTTTAAGGCCGCGGTGGTTGCCACCTTTGGTCTCGATCAGCTCGCCGGTATGCGGGTTGTGGTAAACCTTGACCACCCGTGCGCGGCGCTGTTTTGGCGCGGCGGCGGCCGGTGCGCCGCCTTTGCGTGGCGCTGGGTCGAGGATAGCGATCACGTCGCGCAGGCTTTTGTCGTATTTGCCCATCAGCGTCTTGAGCTTTTCTTCGAATTCGATTTCTTTCTTCAAGCCAGCGTCATTCTTCAAAGATTCCAGCTGTGCAAGCTGCTCTTGAAGGGCTTTTTCTGCTGCGCGAAATTCGGCGAGTCTGGACAAAATCTGTACTCCAATAATGTAGTTGCGGATATCAACTGCAGACAAAGCTATAAGCCAAGAACGTTAAGCCACGTCAACGAAAAAGACCCTTCTGCGAGTTCTGCACAGGCAGAAAAAATTGTAGTAGTTAATTCATTCCGAGTAAATCATGTCTTTTAAAGAAAGACCAATCTTTCATCGTAGACCGCGCAAGGCTATTCAACGATCCCCAAGGATTTAATGAATTCATCGCAGGGTAATGGTCGGCCAAACAGGTAACCCTGTAGGAAATCCACGCCTTGGGCCACGAGGTATTCACACTGTTGGGCTGTTTCTACACCTTCGGCAACAATGCCTAGATCCAGCTTGACCGACAACTCTATGATGCTGTCGAGAATATGCCGCGACAGCGCATCTGCACCGATCATGGCGACAAAGCTTTGATCGATCTTCAAGTAGTCGACATTGAAATTGCGCAAATAGCCCAAGCTGGAGTGGCCGGTGCCGAAGTCATCAATGGCGATCATGACGCCCAGTTGATGCAGGGCCTCGAACAGCCGGCGGGTGGTCTCGGTGGGTTCGATCAGCTCCCGCTCAGTCAGCTCCAGCACCAGGGTGACCTGGCCGGGTGGGAACGCGGCCAGAAATTCCTGGCAGTCCTGCACCAGCGCCATGTCCTGGCAATGGCGTGCAGTGATGTTCACGCCGATATGAAAGCCGGGGCTGAAACGTGCGGCATGGGGCGCCAGTTGCGCGGCGGTCTGGCGCAGCAGGGCGCGGGTCATCGGCACGATCAGGCCAGAGTCTTCGGCCAGGGGAATAAACAGGTCCGGGCGCACCAGGCCTTCTTTGGGATGCCTCCAGCGCATCAGCACCTCACAGCCGGCCCATTGGCGTGTGTCACCCCGTACCACCGGTTGGAAATACGGGATGAACTCATTGGCGCCCAAGGCGCGTTGTAACTCGTGGGTTGGCGCGGACGAGCGTTTTTGCAGCCAGTGAGCGAGCAGCCCCGCCAATATGCCGAAAAACACCACCAGGCTGAACAGCGCCGGATACCGCGCCTGCATGTAGCGCCAGACTTCACCCTCGGGCATCCCGGCTTCGACACTGTAGCGATAGCGCTCGGAAGCCAGGCGTTGTGGGGCCACGGCAAATACCGGCAACGCGCCTTGATGCACCTTGCCGTCGGCCCCCAGCCAGTTCGGGCCGACTTGCAATACCAAGTACGCGTAACGGCTGATCAAGCGCAAGGCGTTGGTGAGGTGGTAACCGTCAACCGAGGCAAACGCGCCTTGATCGCCTTCCACCAGGCGGTACACCAGCAGGGCGGTATCGGGTGTAACGGGGTTACCTTTCATCAACCACAGGCGCCCATCCACATAGTCGTCCGGGTTGACGGGCGATTGGTAGCGACCGCCAAACAACGAGCTGCAATAGATGTTTTTCTGCCAGGACAGCGTCGTGGCCCGCACAAACGGCCGGCGCGTGACTTGTTCACGTAGCGCCAACTTGGCGCTGCTGTCACAAGGTTTACCGGCCAGCGGCAGCAAAGCCTGGGCAGCGATGGCGGTATTGTCGAGCATCAGGTCGAACTGGCGGACCGCTTCTTGAGCGGTTTGCGCCGTGCTTTGCTCAAGGGTGCGCTCGGCTTGCCAGTACAGAATCACAACCCCCAGCAAGATGGGCAACACGCCGCTGGTTGCACTGATGAAATAGCGTGCGGCTCGGCTTCGTGGGCCTTTGACAGTCAGGGGCATAGGGGCAGTCAGTCGCGAGAAAAAGAGTGAGATAAGCCGATGATAGATGGCATTACGCAGGCCTGCTCACTTGTTTCAAGCGGGTTGACCTCGCCGTTCGGTCAGTGGTGGCGGGGATCAGGCACCGCCCCCGCCCGAACCCGCAAAGTCCGTTGAAGTACAGAGTGTGGAGGGTGTCGCCGACGCTGCGTTTCACTACATTGGGTGACTATGTAGGGTGCGACGCATGAGAGGACGCTGCGCATAGCCAGGTCACTAAGTGAGCGAGGGGTACAACCCTTGCGCCAGCTCGATGAATGCCAGGGTAGCCGGGGAGGACTGTCGTCGATCCAGCACCGCCAGTCCGATCCGGCGTGGGACCTGCGGCGCCAATGGCAACGCCACATAACGCCAGTCGCTATGTTCCGGCAAGGAGGCCTGCGCAACCACACTCAAACCATCGCCCCGACTGACCGCCTCCAACGTACTGAGCAACTGCGCACAGCGGTACCGGACTTTGGGCTGCAATCGGGCTTGACTGAACAAGCGCATCACCAGCTCCGACGAGCCGGCTTCAGTCAGAATAAAGGGTTCATCGCAGAGCGCTTGCAGGGGCACGGCCTCAAGGGCGGCCAACCGGTGCCCGGCCGGTAGCAGCGCCACCAGTTGATCTTCCAGCAGCGCGACCGTATCGAAGCGTTCCTGCTCCAGCACCACAAAACCGATATCCACACGGCGCTCATCCAGCCACTGAATGACCTGGCGATCAGGCCCTTCATCCACATGCACTTCAATACCCGGATAAACCTGGCGAAAGCGCCTGAGGATAGGCGGCAACAACCGAACCGACGCCGTCGGCCCGAACGAGCCGATACGCAGCGTGCCACGCTTCATGCCGCGTGCATCCGCCGCTTCCTGCTGCAAGGTGTTGGCCAGCCCCAGCATGGCCCGGGCGCGTCCCAGCAATTGTGCGCCGATTTCGCTCAGTTCCACCGCCGTCTGATGGCGCCGAAACAACTCCACCCCCAGTTCCTGCTCCAAGGCCTTGATCGCGTGGGACACCGCCGACTGGCTGATACCCAGGCGATGCGCCGCACTGGTAAAACCTTGCAGTTCGGCCACCAGAGAAAAGATTTCCAGTTGGGTCAGGGTCATGAGTAAAGGCTCATTTTACGATGATGATTGATTAGCCAAAGAATACACCCATTCGTCCCTCACCTGAGCACCGCCTTATGCGTCACGTCGCCGATGGCCTCACTTATCTGAAGCTTGCCGCTGTCACCATGATCTGGGGCGGCACCTTTGTCGCAGGGCGCTACCTGGCTGATCAGGTCCACCCGTTGCTGGCCGCCACTCTGCGTTTCACCTTGGCCAGCGCTGCATTGCTGCTGTACATGGCCGCTTCGCGCACGGCCCTGGTGCGCCCCAGCACGCGCCAATGGGGCCAATTGGCGGTGTTGGGGTTCTTTGGGATTTTCTTTTACAACCTGTGCTTCTTTTATGGGCTGCAGTACACCAATGCGTCACGCGCCTCGTTGATTGTCGCGTTGAACCCGGCGGTGATCGGCCTGGCGTCCTGGTGGTTGTTCAAGGAGCGCCTGGGCCGCATCAAATGTATCGGTATCGCGTTGTGCCTGGCAGGCGCGGCGACCGTCATCATCAGTCGCAATCCCCAGGCATTGCAGGGCGCGACCATGGCCTGGGCCGGTGACCTGCTGATCCTCGGTTGCGTGGCGGGGTGGGGCGTTTACACGCTGTTCTCCCGTGGGCTCAATCAGAGCCTGGGGCCGTTGCAGACCGTGACCTGGTCGGTGCTGCTGGGCACGCTGATGCTAAGCGTTACGGCGCTGGTTTCACCCAGCGTGACCATGGCAGGGCTGCACGCTATTGATCTGCCGCAACTGCTCAGCCTGATGTACCTGGGCGTGATGGGGTCGGCGCTGGCGTATATCGGCTATTACGATGGCATTCGTCGCATAGGCGCCACACGGTCCGGGGTGTTCATCGCGCTCAACCCATTGACGGCGGTCATTTGCGGCGCGGTGCTGCTGGACGAACCGCTGACGATGGCGATGTGGGTGGGGGGGGCGGTCATCCTGCTGGGCATCTACCTGTGTAACAAACCCCTTGCGCAGGGCAGGGTAATGGGGATTTGATAAGACTACGGACAAACCCGGTTACGCTGTGTAGAATCAGTTTACGCATACAAGAATATGGACTTGCGCTCACGCAAGCCTCGGCCGTCAGAGACTGATGACACCATGAAGCTACTTGGCTCGCCCCTCATCTTTGGTGACTTCCTCGCCCGCAGCGTGCGAGGCCTTTCTTGTGCGCCACCCTCCAGCCTCATCCTTGCTCGCAACTAAACAATTGCTACCTACAAGAATGATGAGGCACCGAACATGACCGACCAACATGCAAACCCAATGGGCCTGATGGGCTTTGAATTCATCGAATTCGCCTCGCCGACCCCGGGCACACTGGAGCCGATCTTCGAGATCATGGGCTTCACCAAAGTGGCCACCCACCGTTCCAAGAACGTGCACCTGTATCGCCAGGGCGAGATCAACCTGATCCTCAACAACGAACCCGACAGCCTCGCTTCCTACTTCGCGGCCGAGCACGGCCCGTCGGTGTGCGGCATGGCGTTCCGGGTCAAGGACTCGCAGCAGGCTTACAAGCGCGCCCTGGAACTGGGTGCCCAGCCGATCCACATCGACACCGGCCCGATGGAATTGAACCTGCCGGCGATCAAAGGCATTGGCGGTTCGCCGTTGTACCTGATCGACCGTTTCGGCGAAGGCAACTCGATCTACGACATCGACTTCGTCTACCTTGAAGGCGTTGACCGCCATCCGGTAGGCGCTGGCCTGAAGGTCATCGACCACCTGACCCACAACGTCTATCGCGGGCGCATGATCTATTGGGCCAATTTCTACGAGAAGCTGTTCAACTTCCGTGAAGCGCGTTATTTCGATATCAAGGGCGAGTACACCGGCCTGACCTCCAAGGCCATGAGCGCGCCGGACGGCCAGATCCGGATCCCGTTGAACGAAGAGTCGTCCAAGGGCGCCGGGCAGATCGAAGAGTTCCTGATGCAGTTCAATGGCGAGGGGATCCAGCACGTAGCGTTCCTCACCGACAACCTGATCAAGACCTGGGACGCGCTGAAGAAGATCGGCATGCGCTTTATGACCGCGCCGCCAGACACTTACTACGAAATGCTCGAAGGTCGCCTGCCGAACCATGGCGAGCCAGTGGATCAATTGCAATCGCGCGGCATCCTGCTGGACGGCTCGTCGGTTGCCGGTGACAAGCGCCTGCTGCTGCAGATCTTCTCGGAAACCCTGATGGGCCCGGTGTTCTTCGAATTCATCCAGCGTAAAGGCGACGATGGGTTTGGAGAGGGCAACTTCAAGGCGCTGTTCGAGTCGATCGAGCGCGACCAGGTGCGTCGTGGTGTGCTGACCGCCGATTGATCGACAGGCTAAAGCAAAACAGCCCGGTTTTTACCGGGCTGTTTTGTGCCTGATGCAGCGTGTTGCAAATGGCCTGTGGTTTATTGGGAACAGACGTTTCTTGAAATATCACTCAGAGGGTAGGGCGCAGACAATTTCTGCGTGTCCAATATCAAGAGGCCCTCTTATGAATGTGAATTCTCCTCCCCTTCAACGCCCGATTGGCCCATCTACATCAACCGAGCAGATAGGGCCTGTGCGCAATGTTCGCTCAGCCGGTAATGCAGACCCAGTCGATCAGGCGCGTAAAAAGTTTCTCGATGACAGTGAAACCGAGTATGTGGGCAACACACTCACCGCCAAAGCGCATCAACTGACGGAGGCCGCGCTGTCACCCAACAAACCGGGAAGTCCAGGGGTGCAGGTCTCGACATTTGCCGTTGATGGTGTTCAGTCCAACGACCTGATAATGATCAAGCGGGTGCCGCTTACAGAAGAGGGGCCTAATTTCGTCCTGTACATGCCGGAAGACGACGTGACCTCGTTCCATGAGTTCGATAATGCGCAGCAGATGACGGACTGGCTCAAAGACGTGGCCAATGATCCGATTGAGCGCAAGCGATTTACGAAGCATTTTGCCAATGATCAAGCACCCAAGCAGGAGGAGCGGGTCAACCAGAAATTTGGCATGTTCGCTGATGGCGATAGCAATGCAGTGGTAGGAAGTTTTGGTTATGAGAAGGGGAATATCTTCGAGCGTTTAAACAAGGACACTTCGATCCCTCCGGTTCAGGTCGACGGGCTGGTGCGAACACAGCTCTATAAACTGGAACCTGATGGCAAGGCGTTTTATGTCGGATATCGGCCAGATGGAGAAGCCATCGTCTATAGTTACGACGCTTATGGAAACTTGTACGGCGAGGGACAAAAAAAGGACGCCAAGAAGCGCAGATTTTATTTCGTTCAAAATGGGTTGAACGAAAACAAACCGCTTGAACCCATGACGTTCAATGCGTTCCGCAAAAAAATAGCCAGTGTTTCCTTGGACAATGTGGATGCCAATAATCTAAACGGTCTTTACGACGAATTCCTGAAGCAACTCAGAAGTCCTGGGCATGGCCTCGCCACCGCGTTGAAAGCGCTGGGTGTTCCTGAAGACATAGCCCACTCCATCGAAACCATCGCGAAAGACCCCGTCAAAGGAACGTTGCTTGAATTGAACCGCGACAACCGTATCGGCAAGCTGTTTGGTGTCGATCAGCAAGAGATGGATGCCAAGCTGGAAAGCGCAGGCAACCAAGCTCAACACAACATCCCCTATTACGGTAAGTGGCGAGAGAGGTTGGAAGATACCGCCAACGTCATTGAACAAGTTGCCGGCACACCTGATGTGCCGACAACCGAAGTCAGGACCTGACTCAATTGACAGAGGGGTACGGACGCCCCCACAGCCGACACCCACTCTCAGCCTCCCATCAAGCCCGGCGCTGACGCACCAAATGCTTGAATCCCTCATACACCAGCACCATCACCGCCAGCCAGATCGGAATATAGGTCAGCCACTGTCCGCCCTCGATCCCTTCGCCCAACAGCAACGCCACCGCGAGCAGCAATACCGGCTCCACATAGCTCAGCAGCCCGAACAGGCTGAACGCCAACAAGCGACTGGCAATGATGTAACTCACCAGCGCCGAGGCACTGATAAGGCCCAGCATGGGAATCAATGCATAGAGCTTTGGATGCCCATCCAGTACGGCAAAGCCTTGTTCGCCGCTTTGTACAAACCACCAGGCCACCGGCAGCATCAACGCCATATCCAGCCACAGCCCTCCCAGATGATCAGTGGTCAGGTATTTACGCACCACGAAGTACACCGGGTAGCCGATGATCACTACCAGTGTTGCCCAGGAAAAACCACCGGCCTGATACAGCTCATTCAGCACACCCAGCGCGGCAAACACCACAGCAATCTGTTGCAGCCGCGACAGGCGCTCGCCGTAGACCAGGCGCCCGGTGAGCACCATGGTCAACGGCAGCAGAAAATACCCCACGGACACGTCCAGGCTGCGCCCATTGAGCGGCGCCCACATGAACAACCACAACTGCACGCCGAGCAAGGCCGACGACACCAGTACGCCGCCGACCAGCCGTGGCTTGGCCGCCAGCATGCGCAGCAGTTCCCAGACCCTGCGCCACTCGCCGCTGACGAGCATGAACACCGTCATGCAGGGCACGGTGAGCAGCATGCGCCAGCCGAAAATCTCCAGGCCACTCAGGGGCGTAAGCAGTGATGTGAAGTAATACATCACGGCAAACAACACCGAGGCCAAGACCGATAACACAACACCTTTAGACACGCTGCCCTCGCGAAAGCCAATTATTGCGCGGGTAGTCTACAGGCGTGCCAATCGACCGGATACAAAATGCCCGACATCGTTGAACCCCGGCGAGGACGAATGCCCTGGCGTAACCAACGAATCAATGAACGCCTCGTCCTCAGCGCTGATCTTCACCGCCAGCGCTCCGGTGTAGGCGTCCCACTGCGCCTCGGTTCGCGGCCCGACAATCGCCGAGCTCACCGCCGCATTGTTCAGCACCCAGGCGATTGCGAACTCGACGATCCCCACGCCACGCCCTTGAGTGTATTGCTGGATCTGCTGGGCAATGCGCAGTGATTCAACCCGCCACTCGGTTTCCAGGATGCGCTTGTCCTGGCGCGCGGCACGGCTGCCGGGCTCGGGCGTGACGTCCGGGGCGTACTTGCCGCTAAGGACCCCTCGGGCCAGCGGGCTGTAAGGCACCACACCCAGGCCGTAGGCCGCTGCAGCGGTGATCTGTTCTATCTCGGCCTGACGGTTGACGATGTTGTACAGCGGCTGGCTGATAATGGGTTTATCCACGCCCAGGCGTTCAGCCACGCGAATCACTTCAGCGATGCGCCAGCCTCGGTAGTTGGACAGGCCCCAGTAGCGGACTTTGCCCTGGCGGATCAGGTCGCCGATGGCGGACACGGTCACTTCCAACGGCGTGTGGTGGTCTTCGCGGTGCAGGTAGTAGATGTCCAGGTAGTCGGTATCCAGGCGTGCCAGGCTGGCGTCCAGCGCGTTGAACAGACGCTTGCGGCTCAAACCGCTGCGGTTGGGCACGCCGTCGGTAGGGCCGAAGCCGACCTTGGAGGCCACCACCCAATCCTGGCGGTTGCGTGCAATCGCCTCGCCGACGATTTCCTCGGAGCGTCCGCCTGTATACACGTCAGCTGTATCGATGAAGTTGATGCCCTGGTCCCAGGCCTTGTCGATGATGCGCAGCGAGTCTTCGGTACTGGTCTGCTCGCCAAACATCATGGTGCCGAGGGTCAGAGCGCTGACCTTTAACCCGGACTGACCCAATGTACGGTAAATCATGCAAAGCTCCTCATGGCAGGTAAACGTGAGTCATGCAATACCAGACCCGAGCGCTCTGGAACAAGCCCTGAGCGGATTTGTTCATGCGCGTAGCAAAGTCTCGCAACGGGCCTGTAAAAAACGATGCAGCACTTTCACGCGTTCTGACACTTGCAGGCGG
The DNA here is from genome assembly GCF_041410225.1 of Pseudomonas sp. KT_2_4. Classification (NCBI taxonomy): domain Bacteria; kingdom Pseudomonadati; phylum Pseudomonadota; class Gammaproteobacteria; order Pseudomonadales; family Pseudomonadaceae; genus Pseudomonas; species Pseudomonas sp. KT_2_4. The sequence continues at coordinate 831,413 of NZ_CP166962.1, read as the reverse complement.
TGAGGGCACATCAGGTTGAATGGCGTGGGTTCGCCTTGCCAGTCGAGTAGCAGGGGCACCAGCCGCCCAGCCTGGATATCACGGGCCACGTCCAGGTTGGCTTTATAGGCAATGCCATGCCCCGCCAACGCCCAGCGGCGGACAATCTCGCCATCGTCGCTGAGATAGTCACCGCTCACTTCAACCTCCTGGAGCAAGGTCCCCTGGCGGAAATACCAGGTGCTATTGGCCTGGCCCCGGCGCATGTAGCGCAGCGTGCTGTGGTGGGCCAAGTCTTCGGGCGTATGCGGGGTGCCGTGGCGCGCCAAGTAGTCGGGGCTGGCGCAGGCAATGCGATGGTGATCGGGTACCACCGGCAGGGCCACCAGGCTGGAGTCTCTCGGCACGCCAAAGCGCAAGGCGATGTCGACAGTGTCGCGAAACAAATCGGCATTGCTGTCGTTGAGCAACAGTTGCAGACGGATAGTGGGGTGCTCCAGCTTGAACTCATCCAACCAGCCCAACAGCACATTGCGACCGAAGTCCGAGGGAGCGGCCAATTGCAATAAACCACTGAGGCTTTGGCCTTGTTGCTTGATGGCATGTTCGCCTTCGGACAGGGCTTCCAGCGCTACCCGCACGCTGTCCAGATAACGCCGGCCTTCTTCGGTCAGGCGCATGCTGCGGGTGGAGCGGGCAAGCAGGCGGATGCCGAGACGGGTTTCAAGGCGCTTGAGGGCGATACTCGCGGCCGCTGGCGTGAGGCCCAGGCCACGGGCGGCGGCCGTCAGGCTACCGGTGTCGGCGCTGCGCACGAAGACTTCAAGGTCGAGAATCGAGCTCATTGATAAAAATCCTTTAAAGATCTTGTCGTTTTACCCGGATTTTTCATCGATTACCAAGCTGGGAAGATGAACGTTCACTTTCTGACCCAGGTAGTTTTCTCATGACCTCTTCTCTGAGCGGTAAAACCATCATCGTCATCGGTGGCAGCAGCGGTATCGGCGCGGCAATTGCCCAGGCCGCCTTGGCGCGAGGCGCGCATGTGATCGTGGCCGGGCGCCGCTTGGCGCCAGGTTCCGACAGCGGGCTGCGCAACGAGCCGGTGGACGTCACCGACAGCGCCTCGTTAAAGCAGTTGTTCGAAACCGTGGGGCGCTTTGACCATCTGGTCTACACCTCGGGGCCTTCGGTGCGGGCCAAGCCTTTGATCGAAACAGACCTGGATGAAGCCCGGGACAACTTCGATGTAAAGCTCTGGGGCGCACTACGCGCCATTCAACACGCGCTGCCGTTTTTGCACGAGCAGGGCAGCATCACCCTGACCTCGGGCCAGTTGGGGCGCAAGTTGGCGGCAGGGCAGTTCATCAAGACGGGCATTAACGCTGCGACCGAGGCCTTGGGCAAGCAACTGGCCAAGGAACTGGCGCCGCGTCGAGTCAATGTGATCAGCCCAGGGGTGATAGACACACCGGCCTATGCAGGGCTTGGCCAAGAGCAACGTTTGGCAATGTTTGCCAAGGCGGGCCAAGGGTTGCCGGTTGGGCGGGTGGGGCAGGCTGAAGAAGTGGCGGCGGGGTATGTACTGGCCATGGAAAATGGCTTTATGACCGGTGCGGTGGTTGATATCGACGGTGGCGGCCTGTTGTAAATACATGGCCCAAGTGGGAGGGAGCAGATCCCTCCCACGTTGAAGGCGTCAGGCCTTGAGCGTGCGCGTCATCCGCAATGCCAGAACACTGCCGCTCACAATCACCGCCGCCAGCAGGTACAACGCCACATCCGTAGAGCCGGTAGCATCCTTCACAAAACCCACGATATAGGGGCTGAGAAACCCCGCCATCTGCCCCATGGAGTTGATCAACGCCAAGCCACCCGCCGCCGCACCCGCGCTGAGCATCGCGGTGGGCACCGGCCAGAACATCGGCAGGCCGGTGAGGGCGCCCATGGTGGCGATGGTTAGGCCGAGAATGGCGATAGCGGGGGTGGTGGCGAAGTTAACGGCGATCACCAGGCCAATGGCGCCCATCAACATCGGTACCACCAAATGCCAGCGGCGCTCCTTGCGCAAATCGGCAGAGCGGCCCACCAGCAGCATGAACACTGCCGCCAACAGATACGGAATCGCGCTGAGCCAGCCAATCACCAGGTTGTCGCTGAAACCCATGTTCTTGATGATCGACGGCAGCCAGAAGTTGATCGCATACACGCCACTCTGGATGCAGAAGTAGATCAGGCCGAATGCCCAGATCGCCGGGTTCTTGAACACTTGGGCCAGGGAGTCGCTGGTGGTTTTCGGCTTGTTTGCCAGGTCTGTGGCCTGGTCAGCTTCCAGTACCGCACGCTCATGGGGCTTGAGCCACTTGGCGTTGGCGAAACTGTCACTGAGCAGGAAATAGGCGAGGGCGCCGAGGATCACGGTCGGGATGCCTTGCAGCAGGAACATCCACTGCCAGCCCGCCAAGCCACCTTGGCCTGCGGCAAAGTGATTGAGAATCCAGCCGGAAAACGGGCTGCCGAGCAAACCGGACACCGGGATCGCCGACATGAACAGTGCCATGATTCGCCCACGGCGGAAGGTCGGGAACCACTGCGAAAGGTACAACACCACACCGGGGAAGAAGCCGGCTTCAGCGGCACCGGTGAGCAGGCGCAGGGCGTAGAAATGCGTGGGTGTGGTCACAAACAGCAGGCATGTGGAGAGCGTACCCCACACGATCATCATCAATGCGATCCAGCGCCGCGGGCCAAACCGGGTCAGCGCCAGGTTACTCGGCACGCCGCACAGCACGTAGCCGATAAAGAAAATCCCGGCCCCCAGGCCGTACACGGTTTCACTGAATTTCAACGCATCGAGCATCTGCAGCTTGGCAAAGCCAACGTTTACCCGGTCGAGGTAATTGAACAGATAGCAGATAAAGATGAAGGGGATCAGGCGCAGGGTGATGCGCTTGTAGATGGCGTTCTTATCGTCATCGCTGGCCAGTGCGGCAGTGGCGCTCTGTGACATGGGATTCTCTCTTTATTATGATTTTTCGCGGTGCGAGGGTAACGTTGACCGCCCTGACAGTCTCGGTGACGTGACGGGCAGCTGTCTTTGTGCTGGCGCACAGTCAAGCTGCCTTTGCGCTGTGCCGGTGAACAACCTTTTTTAGGAAATTAGCCCCATGTTCGAGCTGGATCATGCCCTGGCGCAGGAGATTGTCGATCGCACCATGGCAATCCTGCCCTATAACGTCAATGTCATGGACAGCCAGGGCTTGATCCTGGGCAGCGGCGAGCCGGAGCGTATCAACACACGCCATGAAGGTGCGCAATTGGTGTTGGCCAATGGGCGTGTGGTGGAAATCGACGGGCAGACCGCCAAGCATCTCAAGGGTGTGCAACCCGGCATCAACCTCCCGCTGTTGCATGATCAGCGCCTGATTGGCGTGCTGGGTATCACCGGAGAACCAGATGGGTTACGCACCTACGCCGAACTGGTGCGTATGACCGCCGAAATGCTGGTCAGCCAACGCCACCAGCAAGCCGAGCAACAATGGCGCCGCCAGCGTTGCGATGATCTGCTGGCCCTGCTGTTGGCCGACAGCGGCGACTCCCCGCGCCTGGTGGACGAAGCCCAGCAATTGGGGCTCAAGCCACAACTGGCGCGCACGCCGTACCTGTTTGAACTGGGCCCGGGCCAAACGGCGGAGGCCCTGAGCGCCTGGCTCGCCAGCCGCTACCCGGACAGTTGGTGCGTCAGCTCTGCGCAGTTCTCCTTGCTGTGGTGTCGACCTGCTGCGGTGCAGGTCGATAACCCCCGCTTGCTGGAAAAGCTCGAGGGCCTGGGTTGGAACATCCAGCGCATTGCCATCGGCGGGCAAGCGGAGGGCTTGGCGGGGCTGCGCCGCTGTTACCGCCGGGTAGGAGATCTGCTGGCTTATGGCCGCGATATCCTGCCGCAATCACGCCTGTTGACCCTCAACCGTTATCGCCTGCCGGTCATGCTTTGGCGTCATCGCAACGACGACGCCCTGGACGAATTGCTCAACCCGTTGCGCAAGGTGTTGGCCAAGGACAGCAACGGGCAACTGCTCGCCACGTTGCGCAGTTGGTGCGAGCACGACGGGCAAAGCCAGGCGTGTGCCGACGCCTTGGGCATTCACCGCAACAGCCTGCGCTACCGCATGGAACGCATAGCCGAACTCAGCGGCGTAGACCCGCTGACGCTAGATGGGATGCTTGCCTTGTACCTGGGCGTACAACTGCTGCCCCACCCCCTGTAGGCGCGAGCAAGCTCGCTCCTACAGGGGGCATTGTAGAAATGAACAACAAACCCGCCCCACACTTGTGCATCGGCCCCGCGTCATTGCCCCTGCCAACTGGCAGCATGGGCGTTATAAAAACCGGAGAACGTCCATGAAAATCGTGATCGCCCCTGACTCGTTCAAAGACAGCCTGAGTGCCGCAGGCGTCGCCCAGGCGATTGCCGAGGGGTGGGCCGAGGTCTGGCCGGATGCGCACGTGCTTCAATGCCCGATGGCCGATGGCGGTGAAGGCACGGTGGATGCGGTGCTCGCCGCGTGTAAGGGGCAATTACGTCGGCAAACAGTCCGAGGCCCGCTGGGCGACAGCGTCGAAGCACGTTGGGGCTGGTTGGCCGACAGCCATACCGCGATGATCGAGATGGCCGAGGCCAGCGGCCTGCAACTCGTCGCGCCGGGGCAGCGCGACGCCTGTTCCAGTACCACCTATGGCACCGGCGAGTTGATCCGCGCCGCGCTGGATGCCGGGGCGCAGCGCATCATCCTGGCGATTGGCGGCAGTGCCACCAACGATGGCGGGGCGGGAGCGATGCAGGCCCTTGGCGTGCAGCTATTGGATAGCGAACGTCAGCCACTGCCGGCGGGTGGGTTGGCATTGGCACGCCTGGCCCATATCAGCCTTGAACAACTCGACCCGCGCCTGGCGCAGGTGCGTTTTGAAATCGCCGCCGACGTCAACAATCCCCTGTGCGGCCCCCACGGTGCCTCGTCGATTTTCGGCCCGCAAAAAGGCGCGAGTCCCGAGCAAGTGGCACACCTGGACGCGGCCCTTGGGCACTTCGCTGACCATTGCGCTCAGGTGCTGCCCAAGGATGTGCGCGACGAACCTGGCAGCGGCGCCGCCGGTGGCCTGGGCTTTGCTGCCAAGGCGTTTCTCGCTGCCCAGTTTCGTCCAGGGGTTGAGGTAGTCGCTGAACTGGTTGGCCTCGATGAAGCGGTGCGTGGCGCCGACCTGGTAATCACCGGTGAAGGTCGCTTCGACGCCCAGACGCTGCGGGGAAAAACTCCGTTTGGCGTGGCGCGCATTGCCCGGCGACACGGCGTGCCGGTGGTCGTGATCGCGGGCACCTTGGGCGACGGCTACGAGCAGATGTACGCCCACGGTGTGGATGCAGCGTTCGCCTTGCCGTCGGGGCCGATGTCTCTGGAGCAAGCCTGTCACGAGGCGCCGCGCCTGTTGCGTGAGCGGGCCTCGGACGTTGCACGGGTATGGCGCCTGGCAGCTACTCGCTGACCCCGCGCGCCAGCCGCTCCACCCACTGCGCTTGAAACCCCTGTAGCTGCACACCGGGTTGCTGCAACTGCACAAATTCAAGCATCGGGTCTTGCACCGCCGTGCGCACTCCGCTCAGTTCCTCCAGGGTCGCCAAGCCGCAGAACGGCACATAGGCTTCGCTGTAGCCGCCTTCATGTACCAGCACCAGGCGGCCCTGGCACAGACGCTCGGCGGCCAGGCGCAGGGCGCGGGTCAGCAGCCGGAACGATTCACTGTGCAACAGCATGCGCGCCAACGGGTCGACGGCGTTGGCGTCATAACCACAGGCGACGATGATCAACTCCGGCTCGAAGCGCTCCAGCGCGGGCACTACGATGCGTTCCATGGCGTGTAGATAGGTGGCGTGGCCACTGCCTGGCGGCAAGGGGATATTGATGTTGGCCCCCACGCCCGCCCCGCGGCCGCGATCCTGCTCGCCGCTGTAACCGGGCGGGTAGCAGCCGTCCTGGTGCAAGGATACCGTCAACACATCGGCCCGTTCTTCGAAGATCGACTGCGTGCCGTTACCGTGGTGCACATCCCAGTCGATCACCGCGACTTTGCCCAGACCGTTGCGGGCCTTGGCGGCCTCGATGGCAATGGCAATGTTGGCCAGAAAACAAAAGCCCATAGCACTGTCTGCCAGGCAGTGATGACCCGGTGGCCGCGACAGCGAATAGGCGTTGTGCGCCTGGCCCTTGAGCACCATGTCCACGGCGGCCAGGGTCAGTCCGGCGGACAGTTGCGCAATTTCGAAGCTGCCCGGCCCAATCGGTGCCTGGGGGCCAAGCTCACCGCCACCCGCATCGCTCAAGGCCTTGAAACGCTGCAGGTAAGCGCGGCTGTGGACCCGCAGCAGATCCTCTTCACTGGCGGGCGGCGCGCTATGCAGTTGTAGTTGGCGGCTCAGTCCGGAGACATCCAACAGGCTTTTCAGGCGGCGCTTGGTCTCCGGTGACTCGGCATGCCCGCTGCCGGCCGGCGGCTGCACCCAGCCGCCCACGGGCAGGGTCAGCGCATGGGCGCCGGCGCTGTGCCACAGGCTCATTTCGTCGAAAAAAAATGCGGTGGTTGGGTTCATACCGGTTCCAGTTCAGTGGGGGAATGGGGACGGCTGGCGACGATCATCACCAGAGACAGCAAGGTGATAGCGGCTGCACCAAGCAGCAACAGGCTGAAACCGCCGCTGGCCTCGATCAGGCGGCCAGCGAGCGCCGGGCCGATGGCCAGGCCGCCGCCGATGACCAGGTTGGAGGCGTTCATCAGCTTGCCGCTGTGATCAAGGTCGGCCAGGCAGGCCAGGATCAGCGGCAGAATGAAGGTCCAGGTGAATTTGAACAGCAGCGCCGCCAAAGCAAATCGCAGCAATGCGGGCTGGCCGAACAACAGAAGCACCGCTGCCGCCATCAACAGGTAGCCCAGCAACAACAGCACTCCACGCGGCAAGCGGGTCCCGATCAGTGAAGCGCTCGCGGCCCCGGCAATGCCCATCACGGTGGCGATGGCGAGGATGTCGCCGCTGTGCTGCGCCGAAATCCCGGCACTGGCGCCCAAGGCACCGATAAAGGTCCAGACGCCTCCCAAGCTGATATAAAAGGCCAGGACCGCGCCAACCCCCAGGGCGGCTTTCCAGCGTGAACCGGGCAAGACCGGGGTGCGGCTGGCGGGCAACGCACGGCTACCGGCGGGAAAAGCCCGCGCCAATGGCAGCAGCAGAGCCATCAACCCTGCCAGGATCAGGTAGCAGGCATTCAAGCCAAACCGTTCGAACAAACCAGGCAGCACCACCAGGCCGACGGCACCGACGATCAACTGTCCCATCACCCACAAACCATAGACTCGGCTGGGATTGGCGGTGGTGGCGGCACTGGCCAGGCAGAGGATCATCAACGAACCGCCGGCCAGGGCGCTGGCCCCGCGCAACACCAGCAGCACGGCGTAGGTGTCGGCGAGCATCGACAGCAGGTTGGCCGCAATGAACAACAGCGCGGCGACCCGGGCGGCAGTGCGCCAGTCGACCCGCTTGAGCCACCACCAGGCGGGCAAGGTCGCCAGGCTCATGGCGCCCAGTTCCACGGAAAACAAGTCGCCAATCCGCGCCGGGCTCAGTTGCCATTGGCTGGCCAACTGCGCGGCCACGGCGGGAGCAGTCATCAGGAGGGTCGGAGTGATGGCGGCAAACAGTACGATCGCCGCCAGCCGTGCCGTTATCGCAGGGTTGGAAATGGGCATTTTCAAGCTCCAGGGAAAGGGGTCAGAACACATGCACGAGGCGCAACAGCGCTTCGGTGCCGGCATAACCATTGGAAGCCGCAACGTGTTGCGAAAGGCTGACCATCAGTTGGTTCTGCCGGTCGAGCCAGTGCCCGAGTTCGAAGCCGACTTGGGTGTAGCGCTTGTGGGTATCGTCGAGGCGACGGTTGTTGAGGCGCAGGGCGCCACCGTCGGCCTGGATCAGGCGCAATGCGCCGTAAGTGGCGGCGCTGAAGTCATACGAGGCAAAAGCCTGCAGGCGATACAGCGGGGCTTGCTTGAGTTCGCTGCCGAAGTAATCGTCATTGCGGCCATAGAGCTGGGCTTCCAGGTTGGCTTCCAGCACCCATTTCTCACCGATACCGTGGGTGTAGTTGTAGACAAAGGTGGCGCCCCAGCGATTGGCACCGGGGGACACGTCCGGGTTTTGGCTGTGGTACTCACCTATCGGCACAGTGATCAGGCTCAACAAGCCGCTGTAAGTGCGCGTCACCGGGTCGTTGACGAAAAACAGCGTGCCGCCCACCTGTGGATCGCCCAGGCCGCGCTCGCGGCTGCGCTGGTTGGCGCCGGGAAGGCGTGCGCTGATGTCGGCAAAGGGCAGGATGAATTGCGGCGTGCACAACGTGCCGCAGGCGTCGGTGAAATACACCTGACGGTAGGCCACGGCGTTGACCCTGAGGTCGGCCTTGCCGGTGCTGTCGGCGGGGCCATGGAAATCGCTGGCACGGGTGGCGGGCAGGTACAGCACACCCAGGCGGGTGCCCGGTGGGGCGGCGAAAAAATCGCGGGCGTTGAGGTCGGCAGCCTGGCTGTCGAGGCTGAACAGGCTGGCGCACAGCACTGTCAGGTTACGTAGGCGCGTTGAAGTCATGGCGAAGCGTCTCGTGTTAGAGGAGGCCGGAAAATGGGCAACAGCAGCCCGTGACCGTAAAAAACGACCGTGGCAAAACCGTGGGAGAAGCGGGCAGGGTCAGTCGGGCGGGGCGTGCACCAGGTGCGCTATGCGCGCCTTGTCCTTGACGCCGAGCTTGGCGTAGATGGCGCGAATATGGTGGCGCACGGTATTGGGCGAAAGGCCAAGGTCGCGGGCCACTTCCTTGTAGGTCTTGCCCTCGCCGAAGCCTTGGGCCACGTCGTTTTCCCGTGGGCTGAGCTGGGGCAGGGCACGGTTGAGGCGCGCGGCCAACAGCAATTGGTCGCCCACTGGGGACGCCTGGATGTGGATGCGCTTGCCGTCATACCCGCGCTCATCAAGCGGCACCGGCAGAGTGGGGCCACACCATTGCGGCCATTCGCTGAGCAGCAGGTCGACAAAACCGCGCTCGGCGCATTGCAACACACCCCGGGGGTCGCACACCGCCAGGGCCAGATTGCGCGGGCTGGCCAGGGTTTCACGCATGGCCACCAAGGTGCGGATCTGGTTTGCCGAGACCGCCGCCACCAGATGCAGCATCAGGTTATTGAGCAACTGGCAATCCTGCACGTTGAACGTGGGCGCAGTGGGCTGGCGGTAGAGCGTCAGGTGGTGGCTGAGGTGGGTTTGCGGGTCGATATGGATGACACATAGCAATTCACCTAGGCCGTGGCGTTGCGCTAGCCAGTTCAAGGCGCTGCCGCTGGCGGGGTCGCGCATATCGATAATTACTGCCTCGCCAGGCGAGGCATGCACCCGTGCAACGGTCACGTCCAGATGGCGGATTGACTGCCAGTCCGCCAGGTAGTCGGGCGGCAACTGGTAGAGGTAGCTGTTGTGCTCTTGCGGCAGACCGTTGATGACAGCCGAGCGCCCCCACCAGGCACTGTCGAAGGCCAGCAATTGGCTGACGCGTGCCAGGGCATGGCACTGGAAGTGTTCGATGTCCTGGTGTTGGGCCAAGCGTTGCAGGTCCAGGGTCAGGGTGCTGAAGGCCTGCAACAGGCCCGAGTAATCAAGACGGCTCATGGGTATTCCTCTGTGGGACTTTTTTTGTTGTTCTCGTCACAGGGTGAAGGCCGAAGTGTCGGGTTGACGGGGCAGGGCCTGAGCTGAGTATCGGCGCTGCGCATAGGGATCGCCATCGTTCAGATGCAGGATGGTGCTGGTTGGCTGGTAAGAAAACGCCCGACTCGTCAGCCAGGCGCTTAGCCTCTAAACTGGTCCGCCACTTGTCTTTCAAAGGATGAAATGCAATGCACCCACCTGAACCGTCTATCGTGATCCAGCGTTTTACCGAGGCCCACCTGGAGGGCGTCGCCTCGCTATACAACGAACCGGCTGTTTGCCGTCAGGTGCTGCAAATGCCTTTTCAGTCGGTTGAGATGTGGCGCAAGCGCCTGGTGATGGATAACGAGCGGCGCCTGCAACTGGTGGCGTTGCATGGCGGTGAGGTGATTGGCCAATTAGGGCTTGAGCAGTACCTGCGCGTACGCCAGAGCCACGTTGGTTCGTTGGGTATGGGCGTGGCGCCCGCCTGGCAGGGCAAGGGTGTCGGTTCGCGGCTGTTGGCGGCCGCGCTGGAGGTGGCCGACAACTGGATGAACCTGCGCCGTGTGGAGCTGACGGTCTACGCCGACAACGAGCCTGCGCACAACCTGTACCGCAAGTTCGGCTTCGAAGTGGAAGGGCGGCTGCGCGATTACGCCCTGCGCGACGGTATGTTTGTCGACACCCTGAGCATGGCGCGCCTGCGCACGTCGGCTTGATCCTGTAAAACTGTGGGAGCGGGCTTGCCCGCGAAGGCGGAGTGTCAGTCACTGAATCTTCAACTGAACCACCGCTATCGCAGGCAAGCCAGCTCCCACACGGCTCATGCATTGCCCACAGAGTCAGCGCCCGGTACAGATGCCCTGCAAGGCAAACCCCACCGCGGCCTGCGCGTGCAACGCGGTGGTGTCCAGCAGCGGCAGGGCGCTGTGTTCGGGCTGGATCAGCAGGCAGATTTCCGTGCAGCCAAGAATAATCGCCTGAGCGCCGCGTGCGGCGAGTGTCTGGATCGCCTGCTGATACACCTGGCGCGAGGCGTCGCTGATGACGCCCACGCACAACTCTTCATAGATGATTCGGTGCACCGCCTTGCGTTCATCCGCGTCTGGCACCAGCACGGTGAGCCCCTGGCCGGCGAGGCGCGATTTAAGGAAATCCTGCTCCATGGTGAACGCGGTACCCAACAAGCCCACCGTCAAGGTCCCGGCCTCCAGGGCCGCAGCCGCCGTGGCATCGGCAATATGCAGGAAGGGAATCGACACTGCCGCCTCAATGCGCGGTGCCACTAAATGCATGGTGTTGGTACACAGCACCACACAATCAGCCCCCCCGGCCTGCAAGCGTCGCGCGGCATCTTCCAGGATCAGCGCGGTATCGTCCCAACGCCCGGCATGCTGAGCCTGTTCCACCGGGCCGAAATCCACGCTGTACATCAACACTTGCGCCGACCGCAGCGGGCCGAGCTGGTCGCGCACACGCTGGTTGATAAGGCGGTAATACTCGGCGCTGGACTCCCAGCTCATGCCGCCGATAAGGCCGATGGTGTGCATGTGGTGCTCCGGACAAAAAGTGTGGCTTCACCTTACCCATTGAAGGCGGATGAGTCATACGCAGTTGCCAGCCAATTCACCGGAGCAGTTCAAATAACCTTGATCAACGATCACTTCTGATCAATACCCGGCGCTAAATTAAGGTGCGATGCCTCAACATTGGCTATACCTACCACTCGTTCTTACGATGATGCTCGCCAGGGAGTTCAATAATGAAATTAAGGCTAATGATCGGCACACTGTGCGTCGCTTCGCTCGGTATGGCCGGTTGCGCCAGCAAGGTGGTGCAACCGAATGAGTATTCAGGGTTTCTTTCCAACTACAGCCAGCTCAAGGAGGCCAAGTCACCCTCGGGGGCTGAGGTGATGCGCTGGGTTGATCCACAACTGGATTTGAACCGTTACACGGCGGTGTACATCGAGCCCACCCAGTTTTACCCCAAGCCCCAGGCCACTTCCCGCATTCCAGAGAGCACGTTGCGGGGAATCAACGACTATTACAACCAGGCGCTCAAGCGCGAGCTGGCTCAGTCATTGCCCGTGGCCAATGCCCCTGGCCCTGGAGTGATCGTGGTAAGGGCGGCGATTACCGCCGTGAGCAGCAAGACCGAGAGCCTCAAGCCTTATGAATTTATTCCCGTCGCCCTGGTGGCTGCGGCAGTGAGCACCGGCACCGGCATTCGCGACCAGGAGACCACCCTGGGCACCGAGGCGCAGTTTCTCGACGGCGCCACTCATAAAGTGCTGGCCCAAGTGGTGCGCAAAGGCACCGGCAAGCCGCTGGCTAATGACTCCCAAGTGATGAAGACCGACGATGTGAAAAGCGTCATCGATGGTTGGGCGTCGGACCTGCACCAGTCCTACGTGAAGCTGAAAAAACACTGAGTCAAAAAAAGCACGGTGGGTCATCGCCCGCCGTGCTTTTTTTTCGCCGAGCTTATTTAAGCGGCGTCAACGCTGGTAGCTTCCACTGGCCGCCAGCGACTTCAGGCTTGGGCAGGTAAATGCGCAACACCGCGTAGAACGGGCCGGGCGGGGCCGGCAACCAGTTGCTCTGCTCAGCCTTGGGAGGTTCGTGGTGCTGCAGCGCCAGGGTCAAGCCACCATCGGCATCGAGCTTGAGGGTCGGCAGCATCTGCGAATTGATCAGGTAGCGCTTCTTGTGATTCGGCACCAGCAATTTGGTCTTTGCGTCATACATCGTCAGTGACCAGAACGCATCGGCCGGCGGCAGCTGGTCCTTGGCAAAATGCACGGTGTAGCTGTGGCGTGCACCATTAGCCGGCTTGCCCTCGCTGTCGATGACGTAGCTCAAGTGCGCGGCTTCATCACTGGAGTTGCCGAACATCCCCAGCTCGGCACCGGCGTAGCGGTACAGGTAGTTGTTTTGCAGGTGGTCGCGGCTGCCGTACAGGTCTGCGTCGGTCACTTGGTGGGTATCCACCTTGGCCTTCTTGAACGCGGCGAATTCGGCGCGGCCATCGGCGATGCCGTCCTCCAGGGCCTTGCGCTGCTCGGTAGTCAACTGCTTGACCTTGAACGGCGCGCCTGGGGCGATACCGATCTTGGCAAAGCGTGCCAGCAGATCTTTTTCGCTGTCCTGGGGCGCGGCGAAGGCCAGCATGAAGTTCAGGTAGCGAAACAGCTGCGGGCCTTCGGTCATGGTTGCCATCGGCTTGGGCCATTGGATCTTCGGCACAGTGGCAGGCGCGGGTTGCTTCACATAACTGCTCAGCGCCTGCACCTTGTAGCCGCTCTGGACCTGCTTGACCTTGCCCAGGTCTTTGTCATCAAACAGCTGCGTGCGGTAAAGGGCGTAGGCGATGTTGCTTTCGCTGTAGACCACACGGTCGATGTCCACCGGCTGCTGACCTTTCCAGTCTGGCCCGGCGATCATGTAGTGGCCGCCGTTATTGCCAGTACTGCGGGTGCCCAGGTAGGCAAAATTCTGTGTATAGAGGTCGATCAACTGCACCGAGTAATAGCGCTTGTCTTCAATCTTGGGCAGGGTCAGCACCAGCGGCTCTTTACGCAGGTCCATCCACACGAACGAGTAGGGCGTGTCGACGTTGGGGGTGGTAACCGCGTTGTCCTTGGGGGTGAGCACCTGGGCGCCGTTGTCGATACGGTTAAACGGCGCCTTGAAGTGGGCACCGCCTTTATCAACGGCCTGGGTGTAGAGCGTCTTGTACATCTGCACCACCGGGAAGCCGTACAAGTAGGCTTCCTTGGCAATGGCCCTGGCTTCGCTGGGGCTTGCGGTGAAGTCAGCCCAGGCGCCGGAGCTCATGAGTATCGAGAGGCTCGCCAACAGCAGGCGCGTCGGTTTTCCAATCATGTTGTTGCGTCCTTCCTGAGTGCTATCTGAGAGCGTGGCGTGAAGGCGCTGAGTTTCCTGTTTTATTGGCCGGTCGTCACGTTAATCTCTGCAAAGGACGATGAGGAAGGGGCGTTAGAGCATGGATTTGACTTTGTCACGCAATTGATCAATGGAGAACGGCTTGCCAATCACCTGCATACCGGCGGGCACATCAATGTTTTCGGCATAGCCGCTGGCAAACAGGATAGGCAGGGTAGCGCGCAGTTCGCGGACTTTGGTTGCCAGTTGTTTGCCGTCCATGTCGGGCAGGCCGACGTCGGTCATCATCAGGTCGATGATCTGGTCGGTATTTTGCACCTGCGCCAGTGCTTCCCCAGCATCCGCGGCTTCGAGCACCGTGAACTCCAACTCTTCGAGGACATCGACGATCAGCATGCGCACGATGGCGTCGTCTTCGACTACAAGGATGGTGGAGGTGTGGGACATAGTGAACTTTCCTGAACAGTGAGAGCGCTGGGCTTAAAGGCAACTAGATTGTGAGTAATAACAATGCCAGCAAGTTCCGAAGCAATTGCTGGCATTGTGACCTTAGCGGCGCAAAAAGTCCCGTCCGCTTGCGTGTCGACTCACCAAGGTACCGGCGCCATGCGCTTGACCGCATCCGCTGTCAATCAACGCACAAACATAGCGTTGAGCGATGTTATTCGGGCAAACTTGCGGTTTTCCCGCATTTGGCCAAGGCATGCCCATGACACCCGCGTCGTCCGTCGATGAAAAAAGCTTTCGTACCCTGCTGAGCCGGAACGTGGCCCTGCCCTTGGGCGTGGGCGTGCTCAGCGCGGTGTTTTTCGTCTGCCTGATTACCTATTTGCTCTCGGTGATCCAGTGGGTGGAGCACACCGACCGCGTCATTAACAACCTCAATGAGACGTCCAAACTGACGGTTGACCTGGAAACAGGGATGCGCGGGTTCCTGATCACCGGTGACGAGCACTTCCTTGATCCGTACGAAGTGGCCAAGCCGCGGATCATTGCCGACCTGCGCAATCTGCAAGACCTGGTAGCCGACAATCCGCAGCAGGTTGACCGGCTCAAGCGCTTGGAAACCTTGCAGACCGAATGGAACACCTACGCGCAGTCGATGATTGAGCTGCAGCGCAACAGCGGTGATTACCGTGGCGCGGTCAAGGCGGGCCGGGGCAAGCGGCTCACTGATGAAATTCGCAAGGAATATGAGGACGCGGTGGCGATGGAACAACAGTTCCGTATCACCCGTAACGCAGAGGTTACCCGCACGACGGTGATCAGTGTCACGTTGTACCTGGCGTTTGTACTGGGGCTGAGTGGTTTTCTGGCCTACATCGGCAGGAAGAATTTAATTTCACTTTCAAAGAGTTACAGCGCAAACCTCGCGTCACAACAGAAGATTGCACGGCGCCTGGAGCAAACCGCCTGGCTGCGCAATGGCCAGACCGAGCTGGCCGAGCAAGTGCTGGGCCAACTGACCCTGAACATGCTGGGACGCAATATCCTGCAATTCTTCGCCCAGTACATGGGCTCTGCGGTCGCCGCGCTGTACGTGCGTGAAGAACACGGCGGCCTCAAGCGCGTGGCCACGTATGGTTTCTCCCGCGAGCAGGAACAGCAAGAACAGTCGATCTACAGCGACGAAGGCATCGTCGGGCAGGCCGCTCAGCTCAATCGTCTGATTCGCCTGGACGATGTGCCGGTGGATTACTTCAAGGTCAGTTCCGGTCTTGGCGAAGGGGCCACTCGCAGCATCCTGGTGATGCCGACCAGCGATGATGACCGTGTCAACGGCGTAGTCGAGCTGGGCTTCCTGCGCCCTCTGGATGAGCGTGATATCGAACTGCTGGAACTGATCGCCGGCAATATCGGCACCTCCATCGAAGCCGCGCGCTATCGCCAGCGCTTGCAGGAAGTGCTGGCCGAGACCCAGCAACTCAACGAAGAGCTGCAAGTGCAGCAGGAAGAGCTCAAGACCGCCAACGAAGAGCTCGAAGAGCAATCGCGCATCCTCAAGGAGTCCCAGGCTCACCTGGAAACCCAACAGGCTGAGCTTGAACAGACCAACGAGCAACTCGCCGAACAGACCCAGACCCTGGCCGAACAGCGCGACGCCATGGACCGCAAGAACATCGAGCTGAACCAGGCCCAGCTTGAGCTGGAAGACCGCGCCGATGAGTTGCAGCGCTCCAGCAAGTACAAATCCGAATTTCTTGCCAACATGTCCCATGAGCTGCGCACACCGCTCAACAGTTCGCTGATCCTGGCCAAACTGCTGGCGGATAACCCGCAGGAAAACCTCAGCGCCGAGCAGGTCAAGTTTGCCGAGTCGATCTATTCGGCCGGCAATGACTTGCTCAACCTGATCAACGACATCCTGGATATTTCCAAGGTCGAAGCCGGCAAGCTGGAAGTGCGCCCGGAAAACGCCAGCGTCGAGCGCCTGGTGGATGGCCTGCGTGGCATGTTCGAGCCGCTGGCAATGGACCGCAAACTGGGCTTCCAGGTGGACGTGCAACAAGGCTCGCCAACCCTGCTGTTTACTGATCGCCAACGCCTGGAGCAGATCCTCAAGAACCTGTTGTCCAACGCCATCAAGTTCACTGAACAGGGCGAGGTCAGCCTGTCGGTGTCCCGCGCGCCGGGGGAGGGCATTGCCTTTACCGTGCGCGATTCCGGCATTGGTATCGCCCCGGATCAACAGGAAAGCATCTTCGAAGCTTTCCGCCAGGCCGACGGCACCACCAATCGCCGTTACGGCGGTACAGGCCTGGGCTTGTCGATTTCCCGTGACCTGGCCACCTTGCTGGGCGGCTATATCAGTGTGACCAGCGAACCGGGCAAAGGCAGTATTTTCACGCTCGTATTGCCTGAACAGTATGTGGAACGCGACGAGGCCGCGGCGCCGATCGAGCCACCGCGCCAAGTGGTGGTCGCGCCGGCACCAACGCCCGTCAAGGTATCGCCGCTGCCGGTGGCTGACGCCGAGTTGATCCCGCGCTTTGCCGATGACCGCGAAAAAGCGCCGTTCAGCACTCGCTGCATCCTGGTAGTGGAAGACGAGCCGAATTTTGCGCGCATTCTGTTCGATCTTGCCCACGAGCTGGGTTACCACTGCCTGGTCGCCCACGGTGCCGACGAGGGCTACAGCCTCGCCGAGCAATACATCCCCGACGCGATTCTGCTGGACATGCGCCTGCCCGACCACTCAGGACTGACTGTGCTGCAACGCCTCAAGGAGCACGCCAACACGCGCCACATCCCGGTGCACGTGATCTCTGTGGAAGACCGTGTCGAAGCCGCCATGCACATGGGTGCCATCGGTTATGCGGTCAAGCCCACCACCCGCGAAGAGCTCAAGGACGTGTTCGCGCGCCTGGAAGCCAAGTTGACCCAGAAGGTCAAGCGCATCCTGCTGGTGGAAGACGATGACCTGCAGCGCGACAGCATTGCCCGCCTGATCGGCGACGATGACATCGAGATCACTGCCGTAGGCTTCGCCCAAGAGGCCCTCGACCTGTTGCGCACCACCATCTACGACTGCATGATCATCGACCTCAAGCTGCCGGACATGCTCGGCAACGAGCTGCTCAAGCGCATGGCCACCGAGGACATCTGCTCGTTCCCGCCAGTAATCGTCTACACCGGGCGTAACCTGACCCGGGATGAAGAGGCCGAACTGCGCAAGTATTCACGCTCGATCATCATCAAGGGCGCGCGCTCGCCCGAGCGTCTGCTGGATGAAGTCACGCTGTTTCTGCACAAAGTCGAATCCCAGTTGTCCCATGACCGCCAGAAGATGCTCAAGACCGCCCGCAGCCGCGACAAGGTGTTCGAGGGGCGCAAAATCCTCTTGGTGGACGACGACGTGCGCAATATCTTCGCCCTGACCAGCGCCCTGGAGCACAAAGGTGCTGTGGTGGTGATCGGGCGTAACGGCCAGGAGGCTATCGATAAACTCAATGAAGTCGAAGATATCGACCTGGTGCTGATGGACGTGATGATGCCGGAGATGGACGGTTACGAGGCCACCGCCTTGATCCGCCAGGACCCACGCTGGAAAAAACTGCCAATCATTGCCGTGACGGCCAAGGCCATGAAGGACGATCAGGAACGTTGCCTGGCAGCAGGCTCAAACGATTACCTGGCCAAGCCGATTGACCTGGACCGCCTGTTCTCACTGATTCGCGTATGGCTACCGAAGATGGAACGCATTTAAGTGGAGCAGTGTTTCTTGGATAAGAGTAGCGATATTGAGCTGCGCCTGTTGATCGAGGCGATTTACCTCAAGTACAGCTACGACTTTCGCGACTATTCGGGCGCGTCGGTCAAACGCCGTGTGGCCCATGCCTTGCGTCAGTTCGACTGCGCGACCATTTCCGCACTGCAAGAGCGCGTGTTGCACGACCCTGCGGCGTTCATGCAGTTGCTGCAATTCTTGACCATCCCGGTGAGCGAGATGTTTCGCGACCCGTCGCACTTCCTCGCGATTCGCCAGGAAGTCGTGCCGCTGCTCAAGACCTACCCGTCGATCAAGATCTGGATCGCCGGCTGCAGCACAGGCGAGGAGGTGTACTCCATGGCCATCCTGCTGCGTGAAGAAGGCTTGCTGGAACGCACCATCATCTACGCCACGGACATCAACCCGGCGTCGCTGGATAAAGCCAAGCAGGGCATCTTTTCCCTGGAGAACGTGCGCGCCTATACCGCCAATTATCAGCAGGCCGGCGGGCAACGTTCATTTGCCGACTACTACACAGCAGCTTACGATTACGCGATCTTTGACAAGACATTGCGCGAGAACGTGACCTTTGCCGATCACAGCCTGGCGACCGACAGCGTATTTTCAGAAACGCAATTAATTTCATGTCGTAACGTATTGATTTATTTCAATAAAAAATTGCAAGATCGAGCGTTTGGCTTGTTTCATGAGTCGCTGTGTCATCGCGGCTTTTTGGTGCTGGGCAGCAAGGAAACCCTGGATTTTTCCGCCTACAGCAAGCAATTCGAACCCTTGGTCAAGCAGGAACGGATCTACCGAAAATCATGAGCGACGCGCCGGACACCCCGATTTCGGGGATCGAAGCCATCGTCGTCGGCGCGTCCGCCGGCGGCGTCGAGGCGTTGCTGAGTATTTTCGGCCAGTTGCCCAGTACCTTCGGCCTGCCGATCATTGCCGTGCTGCACCTGCCGGACGAGCGCCGCAGCCAATTGGCGGAAGTCTTTGCGCGGCGCCTGAACATCCCGGTCAAGGAGGCGAGGGACAAAGAAGCGCTGGAGGCGGGCACCTTGTACTTTGCCGGGCCCGGTTATCACCTGTCGGTAGAGCAGGACCGCAGCCTGTCCCTGAGCCAGGAAGACCGGGTGCACCATTCCAGACCCGCCATCGACTACCTGTTTTCCTCGGCGGCCGATGTGTATGGGCCTCGCCTGCTCGCCATTTTGTTGACTGGCGCCAACCAGGACGGCGCAAGTGGGCTGGCCCACGTCAAGCAATCGGGTGGCATTACCATCGTGCAGGACCCACAAGAGGCACGCATTGCCGTCATGCCCCTGGCGGCCCTGGCCTTGCACACACCTGACCATATTCTTTCCTTGAGCCGAATCGGCTCATTGCTGGCTTCCCTGGAACCCTTCCCATGTTAAGTACTGTCCAGGCCAAACTGCTGATCGTCGACGATCTGCCGGAAAACCTGCTGGCCCTAGAGGCGCTGATCAAGCGTGAGGATCGCCAGGTCTTCAAGGCATTGAGTGCCGATGAGGCGTTGTCCCTGTTGCTGGAACATGAATTCGCCATGGCGATCCTCGACGTGCAGATGCCTGGCATGAACGGGTTCGAGCTGGCCGAACTGATGCGCGGCACCGAAAAGACCAAGAACATCCCCATCGTGTTCGTCAGCGCCGCCGGGCGCGAACTCAACTACGCCTTCAAGGGTTATGAGAGCGGCGCGGTGGACTTCCTGCATAAGCCCTTGGATATCCATGCGGTCAAGAGCAAGGTCAATGTGTTCGTCGACCTGTATCGCCAGAGCAAGGCGATGAAGCTGCAAGTCGAAGAGCTGGAGCGTAGCCGCCGCGAGCAGGAACTGTTGCTCACGCGCCTGCAGGCCACTCAGGCCGAACTGGAACAAGCGGTGCGCATGCGTGACGATTTCATGTCGATTGTCGCCCACGAAGTGCGTACACCCCTGAACGGGCTGATTCTGGAGACCCAGTTGCGCAAGATGCACCTGGCCCGGGACAACGCCGCCGCGTTCACTCTGGACAAGATGCACGCCATGGTTGACCGCGATGAGCGCCAGATCAAAAGCCTGATCCGTCTGATCGAAGACATGCTTGACGTGTCACGCATCCGTACCGGCAAGCTGTCCATACGCCCGGCGCGTTTTGACCTGGCGCAGTTGGTGCGCAACCTCGTGCACAACTTCGAGCCACAGGTCGCCGCGGCTGAATCGTCGATGCAGTTGGTGGCAGACGAGCCTGTAGAGGGCCACTGGGATGAATTCCGTATCGAGCAGGTGATCACCAACCTGCTGACCAATGCCCTGCGCTACGGGGCTAAAAGCCCGGTGGATGTACGGGTGTATACCGAGCATGGCGAGGCGCGCGTGGAAGTGCGCGACCGTGGCATTGGTATCAGTGAAGACAACCAGAAGCGTATTTTCCAGCAGTTCGAACGGGTTTCCGCCAATCATGCCGCCGCCGGCCTGGGCCTGGGATTGTTTATTTCCGAGCAGATAGTAGCGGCCCATGGCGGCACCATCGAGGTGGAGAGCCAGATAGGCGAGGGCGCCTTGTTTCGTGTGTGCTTGCCCCTTGAGGCGACCGCGTGAAATCAATCGTCAGCTCGACGCAACCTCTGCGTGACCCCATGGTCGTAACTGCAGCAATTGACCGGACAAAGGCTTCCCATGAGTGAAGATGCACAAGATGTCGTACTGATCGTCGAGGACGACGAATCCATTATGTTTGTGCTGGGTGAGTACCTGGCAGGCTTGGGCTACCGGGTCTTGAAGGCGATCGACGGGGAGCAGGCCTTCGAAATCCTTGCGACCAAACCGCACCTGGACTTGATGGTCACCGATTACCGCCTGCCGGGTGGAATTTCCGGGGTGCAGATCGCTGAGCCGGCGCTCAAGCTGCGACCGGAACTGAAAGTGATCTTTATCAGCGGCTATCCGCAGGAAATTCTCGACTGCAACAGCCCGATCACGCGCAACGCGCCGATTTTGGCCAAGCCGTTTGATCTGGATACGCTGCAGGAGCATATCCAGCGTTTATTGGCGTGATGATTCAAACGAGACGCGCAAGTTTTGTGCGATAGCAAAAGTTCTTCTCGAACCACCGAGAAGAACCTTTTTGAGGTATTGCGCGTTTTTCCCGCTTGACGACATCCTTTATGCCGAAGGCACGAAATCCTTCAAGGGAAGACCAAACGGCTGTTTACTGACAGGGTCAAGGGCATACCATTTGCCGTTTTTCTGGGTGGCAGCGATTGCTGTTGTTGTCCCTTGCATGCTGGCGTTGCCTATTGTGGCGTTCTCAACATTCCTGAAGATCTTTACAGGGTCATACTTGATTTTAAACGAAGGTTGATTATTCCGCCCGGGACCACTGTTCGCCAAGTAAGTTATACCTTCTTGAACGACGCCTTGCGCAATACCCTTTGGATCGATAGGGTTGAGTGCGCCTATGGCGCCACGCACCAATCTTTTTGCGGTGCTCCCAAACGCAGACGAGCCCGCTCTGGCACCAGCGCCAGCGGCCCGCGCCGCCCCACCGGCGCCGGCAAGAAGAAAGCCAAAAACATCAAACGCCACATCGATGAGGCCCTCGCGCCAGTTTCCTGCGATAAAGTTTTTGACGGCGTTATAACCCGGAATAAGCCCTACTACAAAATCTTCGATTTTTTGCCAGAAAGGGACTTCACCATCGAATGCAGTGGTGCCCCGCAGTGACTCTGCGTTATCCCGAATACTGATTTTTTTACCAAGGCGTCAGCGATGTACTGTGTCTTTTCGCTGGCGAAGCTGTTGGGCGCGTTGTTGACGTTGTCGTTTGACCGAGGCGCTAGGACATCTTCCTTGTAGTCGCCATCCGGGACGATAGGAATAAGGCTCCGTGTGCGGACCACACTGTCACCTACGGGAGGGAGGGGGCCGGTCGACTTGTCAGGTATGCCAGGGATGGTTGCGGGTGTTTTATCATTCAAATCCTCACGTTTGCGAATAATATTATTTGGCCCATCTATTTCATAAGTATGAATGCCTTTACGGCCGCTTGCATCTACAAACTCGCTTTGCACAATGATGCTGTGGGGCGAAGGTTCTAACCCTACTGGTGTGCTAGAAGCGCCAGAGTAGGTAACGTCAACTTCTCTGGATACAGTGATTTTCCCATGCTCAATTATATTTCGGTCTTCAACAGGGAGTTTGGAAATCAAGTTCTTGACTTGCGTTTGCGTGGCTCGTTCAAAGCGATCGAATAAAACAGAAAGCTGTGCTTCGAAGGTAGACACTACGAAGCTGTTTGTAAATTTTCGCAAGGCGATGGTGCTAAGGTCGATATCTTTATCGCTGGATGTATAGCTATCTAAAGCGACATCCTTATGGTGTCGCTCCGCGTTAATCAATATATCTACCAATGAGTAGGGCCCTGGAAATTCCAAAAAGCCAGAGTCCTTTGGTGTCAGCACTTTTCGTTTGATTTGCTCTTCCGACAAGTGCGGATTTTGCTCTTTGATGCTGGCCACTGCCATTTCATGCAGCACAGGGAACGGCGTTGCAAACGTCTTGGAAGACTCATTCAACTGATGCATCTGCTCATTGAATGCAGCGCGCACCTTTGCCATATCTTCTTCTGAGTATTGATCTGTGCTGCTCCTGGTCAGCACACCATTGTAAACGCCCCAGTCTTTCAGGGCGTCCGTTTGAGCCTGCTGCTCAACCAGTTTGTCTGCCAGCGTTATTGGCGCCAGTTCATGTCGCATCATGACTTGGGCATACGTCATTCGGCTGGTCGAGCCAGGAGCCTCAGCCTCTATACGGGCTACTGCCGTAACGAAACTGACCCAAGAGTGGGTACCCTTGGTCAATGTTTCGGGTATGTCTTTGACCAGGAGTTCCGGAGCCTTGCGGGCCAATAGAACTTCCATGGCCAGCACGCCGTTGTAATGGTTCGTCACTCCGGTTTCGCGCAAGTGATCAGACAGCGTTGCGTATATGTCTTGGGCGTTCATTCCGGAGAGGTTCATGTTGGCGAGGTCGAAGCCTGCAACTTTAGTCCTGTTCGAATCGGGTGAAGTTGCGTTGATGCTGAGGGGGTCCAACGAGTCGTAGAGCGCTGTCAACATCCAATCAGCGATCACGTTAGGCGATGCAATTTCGCCAAATTCGCGCTCCGCCGCAAGGGCGAATTTTTTAACATTGGGAAACTCCAGGACGTTGTCAATGCCGCGGCTACGATCTTCCAGAAAGCTTGCACCGAAATTCTGTCGATATTCAACCCCGCGAGTCAAATAGGCGAGCAGGGTGTTTTCTGGCTGACCTTCCAAAAACTTACTGGTCATGGCGGCAAGTGCACGCCGATCATCATTGCTCATCGGCGTTGGCCATGAGTGCGCCCCACCTAGATTGCCATGCGCCGGTTTTTCAATGGGAGGGCTTGCCAACGACTGCGCAATGTTCTTTAACTCCGACGCATTAGTTGGAAGTACTATGCCATGCCCTACGAGGTAGTCGCGCAGTGTCACCGCCACATCCGGTTTCAGATTGTGGTCCCGGAAGTAGGAAGAGGTGGGATCTATCTCAACTGGCGTATCCAGAACATTTTGCAACCGTTGCTTAATGGTTAGCTGGAGCTTTTCGATAGTTTCTTCGTAACCAGATCTTTTTTGCCAGAATTGGAGCTCGGCCTCCAGGTCCTCAAGGTCCTTAGCTTTTTCGTTTACGACGTTTGATATTACCCCAATCACGGCATTTCGATTGTTCAGATCCCCCAACTCCGACACTTGATTATTCAGGTATTGCTGGGGAGGGAAATTAAACCTCTCATTGTAGGTGTCAGAATCCGGATCCTGCAGTTTATCAAGTAGCTGCTGGATGGATGCCTGTCGCTGAGAAGGCGATAGTATGCGGTCGGAGGGCACGGCATGACCATGAAACCGTGCGATGTCTGCGATCGTTGCGGTGGTCGCGGTGGATGCGGTATCGAAACTTACGACATTGCCGGGGCCTGCCAGCGTTTTGGCAACACTCATGAGCAGGGGCCAACCCGTAAAGCTGTGAATATCCAAGGATTTGGCGGTGGGCGTGGGCGGTGAAAAGTCGAAGGGGTTTCGCTGTTTGGCCCCCGTGGTAGTGACGTCGAGGGTACCGCTGTCGACATTGATAGTAAGCGGCTTTGATAGGTCTACATCATTCTGCTTGGCCCAGTCCTTGAACGCAGGGCTTCCAAGTAGTTTAAGCATCAGCGCACGCGTCTGCCCTAAGGACGAATTCCACGGGATTCTGTCAACTTCAACTTCGCGATAGTCTTGATTGTCACCCAACAAATCTCGCAACGTACCACCGTATATGCTGGCTAACCACTGATCCTTATCTTGCAGAGAGGTTTGTCTTGTTCCCGGAAGCTCTGTCGCGACCTCGAGGCGGGCAGATTGCGGTTGTGGAACGGCGTTTGCCAGTTGGGACGTATAAGGTTCGGAAAAGCGTGAATTGGAAATGGCAGTCATCAGAAATATTCCTGGTCGATGTGGGTAGTGCGTTATTCGCCAACGTATGTGGAAAAAAACTCACATCGATTCCATCTGCTGCCTGCTAAACCGTGACGACTTATTGCCACATGTGGCCGCTCTACGCCTGGATCATCTCCCGCACCTTGGCCGTCAACAAATCAAACGTAAAAGGCTTGGTGATCAGTTGCATCCCCGCGTCCAGGAAGCCACCCCGCACCGCGGCGTGCTCGGCGTATCCGGTAATAAACAATACTTTGAGTTCCGGACGAATCTGCCGGCCGATTTCCGCCAGTTGTCGGCCGTTCATCCCCGGCAAACCGACGTCGCTGATCATCAGGTCGATGCGCTGTTCGGATTCAATGATCGGCACCGCCGCATTCGCGTCCCCTGCCTCGATAAACCCGTAACCCAGTTCTTTGAGCACCGCGCTGACCAACACCCGAACTGCGGGATCATCCTCGACGATCAAAACCGTTTCCCCTGCATTGGCAAACGGCAGCAATGTCGGGTTGAGCGGCTCCTGAGCTTGGGGCTCACCGATAAAGCGCGGCAGGAACAAACTGACCGTCGTACCTTTGCCGACTTCGCTGTGGATGGTCACATGCCCACGAGACTGGCGAGCGAAGCCGTAGATCATCGACAGCCCAAGACCGGTGCCTTGGCCGATGGGTTTGGTGGTAAAAAACGGATCAAACACGCGATCCATCAGGTGTTGCGGTATGCCGCAACCGTTGTCGCTGACACTCAGTTCTACGTAGTCGCCCGGGGTCAAGGTGCCGTAGGCGGCGGTAAAGACACTGTCGAGGTGACGATTGGTGGTCTCCACGGTCAGCGTGCCACCCGTGGGCATGGCGTCGCGCGCGTTGATCACCAGGTTGAGCAGGGCGCTTTCGAGCTGGTTCGGGTCGGCCTCGGCCGTCCACAAGGCGTCGCTCAGGCGCATGTCCAGGTTGATACTTTCGTTGATGCTGCGTTGCAATAATTCGCCCATGGACGTGACCAACTGGTTGATCTGCACAGGCTTGGAGTCCAGTGATTGTCGACGGGAGAACGCCAACAGTCGATGGGTGAGGCTCGCCGCGCGGTTGGCCGAGGTCACGCCCAGGTCGATCAGGCTGTCCAGGTCATCCAGTTTGCCCCGGGACACACGTCGGCGTAGCAGTTCCAGGCTACCGATAATGCCGGTAAGC
Source organism: Pseudomonas sp. KT_2_4 (assembly GCF_041410225.1). Taxonomy (NCBI): domain Bacteria; kingdom Pseudomonadati; phylum Pseudomonadota; class Gammaproteobacteria; order Pseudomonadales; family Pseudomonadaceae; genus Pseudomonas; species Pseudomonas sp. KT_2_4. The sequence continues at coordinate 805,832 of NZ_CP166962.1, read as the reverse complement.
ATATTGTTGAAGTCATGGGCGATACCACCGGTCAACTGGCCAACGGCTTCCATTTTCTGCGATTGACGCAGGGCTTCTTCATTGTGACGCAGTTGGGCGGTGCGTTCCTCCACTTGCTGCTCAAGCGTTTCCAAAGTGCGCTGGAGACGCAACTCACTCTCGCTCAAGTCAATCAACCGGTCCCGCGCTTCGTACTGGCGCCGTCGACCGCGCAGGGCCGCGCTCACCAGGCTGATCAAGGTGATGGGATGGAACGGCCGCTCCAGAAACGTGACGTTGCCCAGCAAGCCGCTCAGCCGCGTCGAGCCGTTCTGCTCTTTGCCGCCATGCTGGGTCATCAGCACGATAGGCAGGTCGGACCAGGCCGGTTGCTGATGCAACAGCTCGAGTAACGGCTCAAGGTCGACGCCACGCAGTGCCTCAGCCGCAATGATGAGCAGCCCGGCGCCTTGCGTCAGCTCTTCGCACAGAGCGGCCAGGCTGTTGGCGACAATCCCGCTGTAGCCGGCTTCGTTAAGCATCATCAGCGCCAATGAGCCATCGCGGCCCATGGGCGCCAGCACGATGGCACGCTCGTAGACGGGAGACAGGGCCGGCACTAGCCCTCATCCTTGAGCAGAGGGGAGCCGGCACCCATATAGGTTGGAATGCCCCGCAGCACACCCTGGAAGTTATCCAGGGGTACACCTACCGTCATACCGCGGCTGCCGATGCGATATTCACGAATGGTCGACTCGTGGGAGCCCGTTCTTTTTTTGATGACCGAAATGGCCCGGCGAACTTTACCCAGGGCCTCGAAATAACGCAGCAAGATCACGGTGTCGGCCAGGTAGGTGATGTCGACCGGCGTCTGCATGTCGCCGACCAGGCCGTGCTGGGCCACCGTCATGAAGGTGGCTGCACCACGGCGGTTAAGGTACAGCAGCAGTTCATGCATATGCAGGATCAGCGCGTTTTCTTCGGGCATGGCCGCCTGGTAGCCGTTGATACTGTCGATGACCACGGTCTTGATACCGCGCTCATCCACGCAGCGGCGAACCCGGTGGGAAAATTCGCCGGGGGAGAGTTCGGCCGCATCGACCTGTTCGATCAGCAGGTTTCCGGTGTCCCGTAAGGCGGCGAGGTCGATGCCCATGTTCTTCATGCGCTCGAACAGCAGGCCCAGCTCTTCATCGAAGATGAACAGCGCAGCCTTTTCGCCACGGGCCACGGCGGCGGCAGCGAAGATCATCGAGATCAAAGACTTGCCGGTACCGGCCGGGCCGAGAATCAGGCTGCTGGAGCCGGTCTCGATCCCCCCGCCGAGCAGAGAATCCAACTCCTCGATACCGCTGCTCAAGGTTTGACGGTTGTAACCGCCGCGATGCTCGGCCGCCACCAGGCGCGGGAATACGTGAATGCCGTCGCCCATGATGGTGAAGTCGTGGAAGCCGCCACGGTATTTCTGGCCCCGGTACTTGACCACACGGATACGCCGACGCTCGGCGCCATAGTTGGGCGTCAGCTCCTCCAGGCGAATCACCCCGTGCGCAACGCTGTGCACGGTCTTATCCAGGGATTCGGTGGTCAAGTCATCCAGCAGTAACACGGTGGCGTCATAACGCACGAAGTAGTGCTTGATCGCCAGGATCTGCCGGCGATAGCGCAACGAGCTTTGCGCCAGAAGGCGGATCTCAGACAGGCTGTCGACCACCACGCGGGTCGGCTTGACCCGCTCTACCACTTCAAAGATCTGGCGGGTGGCTTCACCCAGCTCCAAGTCGGAGGAGTACAGCAGGCTTTGCTGGTGATCGGCGTTGAGCAGGCTTTCCGGTGGGGTCAGCTCGAAGATATGAATATGCTCATCCAAGTCCCAGCCGTGGGATTTGGCACCCTGGCGCAGTTCGTGCTCGGATTCGGACAGGGTGATATATAAGCAACGTTCGCCGTTCTGCGCACCGGCCCGCAGAAAATGCAGGGCCACGGTGGTTTTACCGGTGCCGGGTTCGCCTTCGAGCAAAAACACGTGGCTTCGCGATAGCCCCCCGGCAAGAATGTCATCAAGACCTTCGACGCCGGTGGCCGCCTTTTCACTCAACAGCTGTTTGGATGTACTCAAGAAGTGCCCTCAGGTCACGTACAAGTAGAGGGGCACGCCGACTGGGACGCGCCATATTCACTTGACCGTAGTGGCCACTAGCGGTTCAACGTTTTGGATGAATTGTACGAAGAGAGGTCGCTTTACACGTTTTTGCAGTGCTGAGCTGATCGCCTATCAGAGGCCCTGTTGTAGCGCCGGATCATCCGGGTTCTGTTGCTCCAGTTGGGCGAGCAGCACCTGAACGTTCTGCAACTGCCCGGTCTCTTTCCAGTAATTGACCAGCAACACGCGGGCTTTGCGATTGGCGGGATGCCGCTGGACGATTTCTTCCAACTGGCGCTGGGCCGCCTCTACTTCGTCCTGGGCGTGCAGGGTGGTGGCCAGGTCATAGCGATAATCCGGGTTGTCCGGCGCAAGCTCCACCGCCTTGGACAGGCCGAGCAGGGCGTAGGGGCGCTCGCCATGGTGCAACAGCCACATGCCCAAGGCATGTTGCAGGTAAGCCGACTCCGGATGCGCCGCCAGTTGCCGGGCCAGCAGTTGGCGCGACTCGTCGGTCTTGCCTTGCTTGTCCAGCAGTTCGATTTGCGATACCACCGCTTGCAGGTTGTCCGGCTGCAAGCGCATTGCCTGCTCCAGGGCGTTTTGCGCCTCCGGCAGCAGGGCGCTGTGGATGTACAGGCGCGCCAATTGAATCCAGCCTTCAGCGGTTTCGGGCTGGGCCTTGAGCGTTGTCACGAATTCATCGAGCACCTGCTGCAGTGGGCCAAAGTACAAACCCAGTGTATCGGGCGACAGGCCCAGCAAGGCGTTGGCGGCGGCAAAGCGCACCGATTGTTCCGGATCGTCCAGCACCGGGCCGAGCAGTAAGGTGCGCTGGCCAGTGGGCACCAGGCCGACGATGCTGTGAATAGCGGCTTCGCGCACCAGCGCCGACTCATTGGCGAGGTCTTTATCGGCCAGCTTCAGCGCCTGGGGGCTGGGGTAATTGGGCAGCTCAGCATGCAAGGCGGCGCGGCGCTCGGGCGACAGGTCCGGCCGGCCCAACTGTTGGTACAACACACGTGCGGCGCCGGGCTCGCCGTTATGCGCCTGCTTCAAGGCCTTGGAATAGCCATGGGCGATGGCTGGGGGTACGGCCACTGCAGGGGTGCGGGAGAAAAACCAGGTGATCAGTACGATCAACAACAGGGCGCACAGGCCGATGATGGAGTAACGGCGTGACTTTGACATGCAGGCGTCCGAAAGCTTGGGCAGCAAAGTTCCAAGCTTCGGTCAGTGCGAGGCGAGTGTCAAACCCGCGTCAGGTCAGCACGTAGTCCGCTGGCTCCAACGCTGGCGGCAGGTTGACTTCACCAAGGGCGGCGAGGATCTCGCGCTCCAATGTCCGCAGGATAGCGTCACACGGCAAGTCGTTTTCGTCGAAGCCGAAGGGGTCTTCCAATTCGTCGCCAATCGCATCCAGGCCAAAGAAGGTGTAGCTGACAATCGCGGTGAACACTGGCGTCAACCAGCCAAGTGGCTCGGCCATGGCGAATGGCAGCAAGATGCAGAACAGGTAAATGGTGCGGTGCAACAGCAGGGTGTAGGGAAAGGGCAGTGGCGTGGTCTTGATGCGCTCGCATGCCGCCTGCACCTGGCTCAGGCTGACTAGCCGGGCTTCCAGTTGGGTGTAGCGCCATTCGCTGATCACGCCCTGTTGTGCCAGGACCGAAAAGCGCGCACCGACCGTTTGCAGCACGCTGTCCGGCAAGTTGGGGTGGCCCACTGGCATGCTGATCCAAGGGTGTATCGCCCGGGCTTGATCTTCATGGCGCAAATGCGCGACCAAGCCATGGGCAAAACCGCACAGGCCGCGCAGCAGGCCAGCACGCTCGGCGGTGTCCCCCAGCACCTGGGTCTCGCGAATCAGCGAGCGCACGTCAATGACCATTTGCCCCAGTTGCTTGCGGCCCTCCCACCAACGGTCGTAGCAGGCGTTGTTGCGAAAACTCATGAAGATCGACAGTGACAGGCCCAACAAGGTGAAGGGCGTAGCGTTGACCTTGGAAAAATAGGCGGGGTGCAGGGTTTCCACCAGCACGATGACCGAGGCCAACAGCGTGACCAGCAGGCTGCGCCAGGCAATGCGCTTGGCAATGGAGCCTTTGAGGGAGAACAGGATACCCAGGACGTTGGGTTTAGGGCGAACGATCATGGAGGGCTTCTGTGGCGTGCAGGCGGTCAGATTAGAAGCTGCTATGCATCGCGTCCAATCACTTGGATCGACCGCCTGATCAGTCGACTCAATGACTAACGTGGGAGCCGGGCAGTACATAACCCTGTGGGAGCTGGCTTGCCTGCGAAAGCGGTGGTGCAGTGACAGCTGTGGTGACTGACCCACCGCTTTCGCAGGCCAGCCCGCTCCCACAGAAAAGCGAAAAAGCCCCCCGCGTTTCGCTACGGACTGGCCAAACCAGTCAGCCAAGTTGAAAGCTTTGACCATTGCCGCTGCGCCGCTCTGGAGCGACTATTTCAGCGCTTTTCTCGAGTTGAAAACGTCCTGAAAATAAAAACACAGAAGGATAGGAAGCGATGCGTGAGTATTTGGCTGCCACCACCGAGTTTGATTACCAGCACACCGTCGACGCCGCACTGGCCGGCAACCTGCAAGCGCTCAATGCCTGCGTGGAATGCTGTGACCGTCACGCGTTGCCGGGGCGCATCGCGTTGTTCTGGGAGGGCAAGGACGGACGCAGCGCCACGTCGACCTTTACCGAACTGCAAGAGCAGGCCGCGCGTTTCGCCAACTTCCTCTTGGCCCAGGGCGTCAAGCGCGGTGACAAGGTGGCGGGCCTGTTGCCCCGTACTGCCGAATTGTTGGTGGTCGTGCTGGCGACGTGGCGCATCGGCGCGGTCTATCAGCCGCTGTTTACCGCGTTCGGACCCAAGGCAATTGAACATCGCTTGAACAGCTCGGGCGCAGCGCTGGTGGTCACCGATGCAGTGAACCGTCCCAAGCTGGCGGAAGTCGCCGACTGCCCGACCATCGTCACGGTCGCCGGGGCCAAGGGCGAAGGTATCGTGCGGGGCGACTACAGCTTCTGGGCCGAACTGCCCAGCTACTCTTCTCACTGCGAGCCGGTGCTGCTGGGCGCAGAGGAGCCGTTCCTGCTGATGTTCACCTCCGGCACCACCGGCCCGTCCAAGGCGCTGTCGGTACCGCTCAAGGCCATCGTCGCGTTCCAGGGCTACATGCGCGACGCCGTGGACTTGCGCCCCGAGGACGCATTCTGGAACGTTGCCGACCCTGGCTGGGCCTATGGCATCTATTTCGGCGTGACCGGGCCGTTGTCCATGGGGCACCCGATCACCTTCTACGATGGCCCGTTCACCCTGGAAAGCACCTGCCGGGTCATCAATAAATACGCGATCACCAACCTGACCGGTTCGCCCACGGCGTATCGGCTGTTGATTGCCGGTGGCGAACAGTTCGCCGGTTCGATCAAGGGCAAGCTGCGCATCGTCAGCAGCGCCGGTGAGCCTTTGAACCCGGAGGTGATCCGCTGGTTCGCCGACCACCTGGGCGTGACCATCCACGACCATTACGGCCAGACCGAGCTGGGCATGGTGCTGTGCAATCACCATGGTTTGGCGCATCCGGTGCATGTGGGCTCGGCGGGTTTTGCCTCGCCAGGGCATCGCATCGTGGTGCTGGATGACAACCATCAGGAGCTGCCAGCCGGCCAACCCGGCATCCTGGCCATCGACCGCGAGCAATCGCCTATGTGCTGGTTTGCCGGGTACGACGGCGTGAAAACCAAGGCGTTCGTCGGCAAGTACTACCTCAGCGGCGATACCGTGGAGCTGAACCCGGACGGCAGCATCAGCTTTGTCGGACGCAGCGACGACGTGATCACTACATCCGGCTACCGCGTGGGCCCCTTCGACGTGGAAAGCGCGTTGGTCGAACACCCGGCGGTGGTCGAGGCTGCCGTGGTCGGCAAGCCTTGCCCGGAGCGCACTGAGCTGGTCAAAGCCTTTGTGGTGATCAGCGAGCAATACCGCGCCACCCCGGAGCTGGCTGAAGAGCTGCGCCTGCATGTGCGCCAGCGCCTGGCCGCCCATGCGTACCCGCGGGAAATCGAATTTGTCAGCGACTTGCCCAAGACCCCGAGCGGCAAGCTGCAACGCTTTATTTTGCGCAATCAGGAAATAGCCAAGGCCCAGGCGGCCGTGGCTTGACCCTTTTAAAAGGAAACAACGATGCAGATTGAAAACAAGGTATTCCTGGTCAGCGGCGGCGCGTCGGGCCTCGGCGCGGCCACGGCCGAAATGCTGGTCGCCGCGGGTGCCAAGGTGATGCTGGTGGACTTGAACGCCGACGCCGTGACTGCCAAGGCCAAGCAACTGGGCGACAATGCCCGCAGCGCCGTGGCGGACATCAGCCAGGAAGCCGCTGCAGAAGCGGCCGTGACGGCGGCGGTCGAGGCCTTTGGGGGCTTGCACGGCCTGGTCAACTGCGCGGGTGTCGTGCGTGGCGAGAAGATCCTCGGCAAGAACGGCCCGCACGGCCTGGCGAGCTTTGCCCAAGTCATCAACGTCAACTTGATCGGCAGTTTCAACCTGCTGCGCCTGGCCGCTGCGGCGATCGCTGAAACCGAGGCGAATGCCGACGGCGAGCGGGGCGTCATCATTAATACCGCCTCGGTGGCGGCATTCGATGGGCAGATCGGCCAGGCTGCGTATGCCGCGTCCAAGGGCGCGATCGCCAGCCTCACCTTGCCTGCCGCGCGGGAACTGGCGCGCTTTGGTATCCGGGTGATGACCATTGCACCCGGCATTTTCGAAACCCCGATGATGGCCGGCATGACCGACGAAGTCCGCAACTCCCTGGCTGCCGGCGTGCCGTTCCCGCCACGCCTGGGCAAACCCGCCGAATATGCCGCGCTGGTACGCCACATCATTGAAAACAGCATGCTTAATGGTGAGGTGATCCGTCTCGACGGTGCCTTGCGCATGGCCGCCAAATAAGGAGCAATGGCTATGAACGATCCAATTGTTATTGTCAGCGCCGTGCGCACGCCCATGGGCGGGTTCCAGGGCGACCTCAAAAGCCTGACCGCGCCGCAACTGGGCGCAGCCGCCATTCGTGCGGCGGTCGAGCGTGCCGGTATCGCCACCGATGCCGTCGACGAAGTGCTGTTTGGCTGTGTACTGCCCGCCGGGCTTGGGCAAGCGCCTGCTCGCCAGGCTGCCTTGGGCGCCGGGCTGGACAAGGGCACGCGCTGCACCACCCTCAACAAAATGTGCGGTTCCGGCATGGAAGCGACGATTCTGGCCCACGATTCGCTGCGCGCTGGCAGTGTCGATGTGGTGATCGCTGGCGGCATGGAAAGCATGTCCAACGCCCCGTACCTGCTGGACCGTGCGCGCAGCGGCTACCGCATGGGCCACGGCAAGGTGCTGGACCATATGTTCCTCGACGGCCTTGAAGATGCCTACGACAAGGGGTGCCTGATGGGCACCTTTGCCGAGGACTGCGCCGAGCACAATGGTTTTACCCGTGAAGCTCAGGACGCGTTTGCCATCGCTTCCCTGACCCGCGCACAAGAGGCTATCACCCACGGCAGCTTTGCCAGTGAAATCGTCCCGGTGCAGGTCACCGTGGGCAAAGAACAAAAAACCATTCTGCACGATGAGCAACCGCCGAAAGCCAGGCTGGACAAGATTGCCAGCCTGAAACCGGCGTTCCGTGACGGCGGTACAGTGACAGCAGCCAACTCCAGCTCGATCTCCGATGGCGCCGCGGCGTTGTTGCTGATGCGTGAGTCCGAGGCGCTCAAGCGCGGCCTCAAGCCGTTGGCAGTGATCCACGGGCACGCCGCGTTTGCCGATGAGCCTGGGCTATTTCCGGTGGCGCCGGTGGGGGCGATTCGCAAACTGATGAGCAAGACCGGCTGGAGCCTCGACGAGGTGGACCTGTTCGAAATCAACGAGGCCTTCGCCGTGGTCAGCCTGGTGACCATGAGCAAGCTGGAGATTCCCCATGACAAGGTCAACGTGCATGGTGGTGCCTGTGCATTGGGCCACCCCATTGGTGCCTCCGGCGCACGCATCCTGGTGACGTTGCTTGCGGCCCTGCGCCAGAAGGGCCTCAAGCGTGGCGTCGCCGCTATCTGCATTGGCGGCGGTGAAGCCACGGCCATGGCCGTTGAATGCTTGTATTGAGGATGACCTATGTTGCCCAATGACGAACAACTGCAGATCAGCGACGCCGCCCGGCAATTTGCCCAGGAACGTTTGAAACCCTTCGCCGCCGAGTGGGACCGCGAGCATCGTTTTCCCAAGGAGGCCATTGCGCAAATGGCCGAACTGGGCTTTTTCGGCATGCTGGTCCCGGAACAGTGGGGCGGTTGCGACACTGGCTACCTGGCCTACGCCATGGCCCTGGAAGAAATCGCCGCCGGCGACGGTGCCTGCTCCACGATCATGAGCGTGCACAACTCGGTGGGTTGTGTGCCGATCCTCAAGTTTGGCAATGACCAGCAGAAAGAGCAGTTCCTCACGCCCCTGGCCAGTGGCGCCATGCTCGGTGCCTTCGCGCTGACCGAACCCCAGGCAGGCTCCGATGCCAGCAGCCTGAAAACCCGTGCGCGCCTTGAAGGCGACCACTATGTACTCAACGGCTGCAAACAGTTCATCACCTCCGGGCAAAACGCCGGGATCGTGATTGTGTTTGCGGTCACCGACCCCGCCGCAGGCAAGCGTGGGATCAGCGCGTTTATCGTGCCCACCGATTCGCCCGGTTATACCGTGGCACGGGTGGAAGACAAGCTGGGGCAGCATGCCTCGGACACTTGCCAGATCCTGTTTGAAGACGTGAAAGTACCGGTGGCCAACCGTCTGGGCGAGGAGGGCGAGGGCTACAAAATCGCCTTGGCCAACCTGGAAGGTGGCCGCGTGGGCATCGCCTCCCAGTCGGTGGGCATGGCCCGTGCCGCCTTCGAAGCGGCCCGCGACTATGCCCGTGAGCGTGAAAGCTTTGGCAAGCCGTTGGTCGAACACCAGGCCGTGGCCTTTCGCCTGGCCGACATGGCCACCCAGATCGCCGTCGCCCGGCAGATGGTGCATTACGCCGCCGCCCTGCGTGACAGTGGCAAGCCGGCGCTGGTGGAAGCGTCCATGGCCAAGCTGTTTGCGTCCGAAATGGCCGAGAAAGTCTGCTCGGCCGCCTTGCAAACCCTGGGCGGTTACGGTTACCTGAACGACTTTCCCCTGGAGCGGATCTACCGCGATGTGCGGGTCTGCCAGATTTACGAAGGCACCAGCGATATTCAACGCATGGTCATCTCACGCAATCTTTAAGGAGCCGATACATGAGTTACGAAACCATCCTGCTTGACGTCCAGGGCCGTGTGGGGCTGATCACGCTTAACCGCCCCAACGCCCTGAACGCTTTGAATGCACAACTGGTCAGTGAGCTGAACCAGGCGCTGGACAGCCTGGAAGCCAACCCTGAAATTGGCTGCATCGTGCTGACTGGCTCGAAAAAAGCCTTCGCGGCCGGTGCCGACATCAAGGAAATGGCCGAGCTGACCTACCCGCAGATCTACATGGACGACTTGTTCAGCGACAGCGACCGCGTGGCCAACCGCCGCAAGCCGATCATCGCCGCCGTGAATGGCTTCGCCCTGGGCGGCGGCTGCGAACTGGCCTTGATGTGCGACTTTATCCTCGCCGGCGACACTGCCAAGTTCGGCCAGCCGGAAATCAACCTGGGCGTGCTGCCAGGCATGGGCGGCACCCAGCGCCTGACCCGTGCAGTGGGCAAGGCCAAGGCCATGGAGATGTGCTTGACCGGGCGTTTTATCGACGCGGTAGAGGCCGAGCGCTGCGGGATCGTGGCGCGCATCGTGCCCGCCGATGAATTGCTGGAAGAAGCGCTGAAAGTGGCCGCCCTGATCGCCGGTAAATCCGTACCGATCAGCATGATGGTCAAGGAAAGCGTGAACCGTGCGTTTGAAGTCAGCCTGTCCGAAGGCGTGCGCTTTGAGCGCCGGGTGTTCCATGCGGCGTTCGCGACCCAGGACCAGAAAGAAGGCATGGCCGCGTTTGTGGCCAAGCGGGCGCCGCAATTCAAGGATAAGTAACCCCTGCCAAACGCCGCAAAGCAAAGGTGGGAGCTGGCATGCCTGCGATGGCATCGCCTCGGTTTAACTGATGTACCGAGGTGTCTGCATCGCAGGCAAGCCAGCTCCCACAGGGCTTTGGGTCATGCCCATCAGAGCTGGTAGTTTTTCAACTCCCTGGCAATCACCATCCGCTGAATCTCGCTGGTGCCTTCGTAAATCTGCGTGATCCGTGCGTCCCGGTAGTAACGCTCCACCGGGTAATCCTCCAGATACCCATACCCTCCATGAATCTGCATTGCCTTGGAGCAGACCCGCTCGGCCATTTCCGAGGCGAACAGCTTGGCCTGGGAGGCTTCGGACAAGCACGGTTTGCCGGCGGTGCGCAGGCGCGCGGCGTGGAGGATCAGCAGGCGCGCAGCGTTGAGCTGGGTTTGCATGTCGGCCAGCAGGTTGGCCACGCTCTGGTGTTCGATGATTGCCTTGTCGAACTGCACCCGATCACGGGCGTAGGCCAGCGCGGCTTCAAACGCGGCGCGGGCGATGCCCAGGGCCTGGGCGGCGATACCAATGCGGCCGCCTTCCAGGTTGGAGAGGGCGATGGCCAGCCCCTTGCCGCGCTCACCCAGCAGGTTGGCTTCGGGAACCTTGCATTGGTTGAGGGTGACGGCGCAGGTGTCTGACGCACGAATGCCCATCTTGTGCTCGGTGCGGTCGACCACGAAACCTGGGGTGTCGGTCGGCACCAGGAACGCCGAAATGCCTTTCTTGCCCAGTTCCGGGTCGGTCACGGCGAACACGATGGCCAATTTGGCGCGCTTGCCGTTGCTGACGAACTGTTTGGCGCCATTGATGACCCATTGGCCATCACGCAGTTCGGCGCGTGTGCGCAGGTTATGGGCTTCGGAGCCGGCCTGGGGCTCGGTCAGGCAGAAGCAACCGATGGCCTGGCCGCTGGCGAGTTCGGCCAGCCAGGTGTGTTTCTGTTCGGTGGTGCCGTAGTTGAGGATAGGCCCGCAACCGACTGAATTATGGATGCTCATCAAGGCGCCAGTGGCGCCGTCACCGGCGGATATTTCCTCCACGGCCAGGGCGTAGGCCACGTAATCGACATAGGTGCCACCCCATTCTTCCGGGACCACCATGCCCAGCAGGCCCAGCTCCCCCATCTTCGCCACCAGGGCGTCGTCGATCCAGCCGGCTTTTTCCCAGGCTTGGGCGTAGGGGGCGATTTCGCCACGGGCAAAATCCCGCGCCATGTCGCGGATCATCACTTGTTCTTCAGTGTATTCAAGATCTTGCATGGCTTATTTCTCAATCTGCGCGAAGTCGCGGAAGAAGCTCTCCACATGGCTGGCATCCAGCGCATGGAGGGTGGGCGGGTTCCACTTCGGCGTCTTGTCCTTGTCGATGATCAGGGCGCGAACCCCTTCGATCAGGTCGCCGCGCTCGAACCATTGGCGGTCCAGGTGCAGTTCGAGGGCAAAGCAGTGTTCCAGTGGCAGGTGGCGGCCACGGCGCAGCATCTCCAGGGTCACGGCCATGGCCAGGGGCGAGCGGGTCTGCATGAGGTTGGCGGTGGTCAGCGCCCAGTCATGGCTATCGGCCACGGTGACTTGTTGCAGTTGCTCGACGATGCTGGGCACGTCCGGCAACCCGAAAAAGTGGTCAATGGCCGGGCGCAAGGCCGCCAGCGGGGCGTCGGGCAATTGCTGCACGGCCAGCCTGGCAAGTGCGCCTTGCAAGTCCTTGAGGGGAGACTCGCTCCATTGCAGACGGTCGAGCTTCTGATCCAGTTCAACCAGCTTGGCGCTGTCGATGTACCAGTCCGCCAGCCCGCAATACAAGGCATCCGCCGCGCGGATTTGCACGCCGGTCACCCCAAGGTAGGTGCCCAGTTCGCCAGGAATACGCGAGAGGAAATAACTGCCGCCCACATCCGGGAAGTACCCGATGGCCACTTCCGGCATCGCCAGGCGGCTGCGTTCGGTGACCACCCGCAGGTCCGCGCCTTGCACCAGGCCCATGCCACCGCCGAGTACGAAGCCGTCCATCAATGCCAGTACGGGTTTACGGTAATGGTGGATGGCCAGGTCGAGGGCATATTCCTCGACGAAGAAATCCTGATGCAGGGTGTCGCCTTGCTTGAAGCTGTCGTACAGCGAACGGATGTCGCCACCGGCGCAAAAGGCCTTCTCACCGGCGCCGCGCAGGACGACGGCATAGACCTCAGGGTCGTCGGCCCAGACCTGCAAGTGCGCGGCCAATTGGCGGACCATGTTCAGGGTGATGGCGTTAAGGCCTGCGGGGCGGTTGAGGGTGAGGTGGCCGATATGGTTACGCACCTGTGCAAGAACTGCATCCTGCTGGATCTCGGCGTGGCTTGCTTGGGATGAAACCTGAGCAGTCATCTCTAACTCCCTGCTTTTATTGTTCTTTATCAAGACGTTCGCGGGCGAACTCTCTCGTGATCGTACCAGTGCAAATTTGCCTCGTACAACTTGGAATCATGCAGGTCGTTGTTGCATTTATGCAGTGTCGCTCAAACCACCCGGCTGGCCAGAACCTCACCGATACTGCGACGCCGGGCATGGCCCTCGGCGGCGTGGATCAGTTGTTCAAGCTCTGTCGGTTCGACATCGTAGAACTGCTCCATCTCGGCCAACGCTAGCTTGAGGTCGGCTGCCGTGATGCTCGGCTCGCTCACGGCGGTGGCAGTGCCCAGGATAACCGGGGCAGGCTCGGCAAGCCCCTTGGGATAACGCGTGCGCGTGGCATTGTTATAGGCCAGCGCGCAGGCGAGCAGGGCGCCGGCCCCTAGCATCACCGGCGCAAGCTCGTACCAGCCGAGGCCGACCGATGCCGGATCGGCCAGCACCAGGGTCATGGCCAGGCCGCCGGCCGGCGGGTGCAGGCAGCGCAGCCAGCAGATGAGGATCACCGTCATGCCTGCCGCCAGGCAGGCGCTGCCCAAGGTGCGCCCCAGGACGCGGGCGACCAGCAACGCGACGACGCCTGCACACAGGTAACTGCCGATTATCGACCAGGGTTGGGCCAGCGCCCCCGACGACACGGCAAACAGCAATACGGCCGATGCGCCAAGAGGGCCGAGCAGGTGCAGGGCCACCTCCATGCCGAACACCTGGGCACAGGCCCAGACACTGAACAGCGTGCCCAGGGCCATGCCGATGGCTGCACGGCTCCATTCGGCGGGACGGGTGTTGATTGCAGCGGGTAACCAGCGAGCGAGCATTGAAAGACGGTCCATAAACAGCGGGCGAAAAAAAAGGCCTGCCTGGTTTCCCGGAACAGCCCTTTGAAGGTTCCAACATTGGGGGAAGGAACCTGCGCAGTGTGCCGCGCTTGATCTGGTGGCGCCACTGCATATTAATGAACATTGAATGCAAAATAAATGCAGTTAACCGGCTTCGCCATAGGTTATCTGCCCGGTTGACGCGGATGCAGCGGGGTTGATTTTGCCCAGCACGCGACTATGGGTTTCTTCGTTGAACAGGCGCGCTTGCAAGTCTTCGCGCAGCCTGGGGTCGTCGGCCAACGGCCCCTTTAACGCCACCAGTGCGTCACGCAATGCCATCAAACGATCCAGCCTGGGTAAGGGTACGGTTAACAGGTCTTCTCGCACGGCATTGTCCTCTCAATGAAGTAAGCCATCGCGCGCGGGCAGCCTACAACGTCCTTGTTGTGAAGTGCCCTGACCCAAGCGTTTCAGGGCAGTCCTGACGATCGGGTGGTAGATAGTAAGTGCACGTGGCAGCGAGTCTACAGTTGGGCTCCGAGCACCGGAAGGGAAAGTGCACCAGCCATTACGCAAACAAATGTAGGTGTTTTCTTGGTACCTATGATGAAAGTCGCCCACTCGTGGAGGGAGTGGGCGTTCTTCTTACAGTGCAGCCGGAAAAGCACTCAAGGCGTCGAGGCTTTTGCCAAATGCAGCAACACATAGGGGGTTTTGTCGAACGCTGCGGTAAGCGTTGGCGTGATTGAACGCAGGCGCGGATCGTCCAGCGCCTGGAAATCAGCCTGGCTCATGACCAACCATGCCGGCGCCTGGACCGGTTTCAATTCGGCAGGCAATTGGGTAAACAGCGGAACCTTGTCGCAATCGAAGTTGACCATGAATTTGATGGCTTTCGCGTCTTTGCCCAGTGCGTGCAACACCAGCGGCGCCGGTTGCTGTTGAACCTGTGCCTTGACGGCGAGGCTGAAGGTGCGGGTGTCGTACACCTGACGTTCCAGGGGTTCAACCACCATGATGTAGGTGGCCCAGAGTGAGAGCACGGCGGCCAAGGCGGGACCGTAGGTACGCAGCCGCGAGCGGAACAATGCCAGCAGGGCCAGCACCTGTAGCAAGCCAAGCACGACGAAGATCAGCTCAAGGTCGGCCAGCGGTTCCGGGTAGCGCCGCCGCGCCACCACCAAGCCAATGGCCAACAGCGTTGGCAACAGCGTCCAGATGCCCAGCATCAAGGCGCGCAGCCACGCAAACAGTCGCCCTTGTGTGACCGCGAAGGGATACGCGGCAATGATCGCGGCCATCGGCAACATCGGCAGGATATAGCGCGCTTTCTTGGCTTGGGGCACCGACAGCCCCAGCATCACCAACACACCGGCTGCCGCGCAGTAGAGCACCAGCTTCAATGCCGGGTCCGGCGCACGTCGACCGCCCATCAGCACCGCCAGCAGCACCAACAACGCGATTGGATAGGCCAGGGCGTAGTTGCCCAGGGAGCTGGTGAAGTAATACAGCACGCCGCCGGAGCCTTCGCTGCCATCCATGCGCCCCAGGAACTGCATGCGAATCACGTCATGCATAAAATCTTCGCCGCCGCTGAGCTTGGCCAGCAGCAGCAACAGGCCGACGCACGCCGCCAGCAGCGCCAGTGCCAGCAGGCCGAAGCTGAACAGTTGGCGCCACTGGCGGTTGATCAGGTAGTAGCTGCACAACACGCCCGTAGGGATCACCAGGCCTATCGGGCCGCGAATGGCAAACCCCAGCAGCACCAGCAAAAACACCCAATGCAGGCGCTTGGCTGCGGCGAAATGATCATGGGCGTAGGCCAGGTAGAACACCGCCAACGCCACGGCGGCGAGCATCTGGTCGAGGGAGACTGCACGGGTTTCGCTGATGAACGTACTGCTGAGCAGCAGCATCGCAATACTCAGCAGGCCCCAACGTGGCGAGTAGGGTGCAGTGAGGCGATAGACCAGCACCACAATCAGCGCCGACGCGACCGCAGTGGGCAGCCACGCCGTCAGGCTGGTGACCTGGCCCAAGGGCACCGACAGCAGCCACGTCAACAGGGTCGACGTCGCCAGGTAATCGGCATACGGCTGACCATAGGTGGTGGGAAAGAAACTCGGCCCGTGACGCAGCATTTCCTGGGCAAACAGCACAAAGCGCGAATCAAAGCCGATGATCGCCTGGTGCCAGTTGCCGACGATAAACAGCACCAGCGCCAAGAGCCCAAGCCCCAGCGACTGGTGGCGGATCGTTGCGCGCTGCGCGGACGGTAAGGCGATGTTCACCTAGCAAGCGTCCTTGACCTGTTCCACCCAGTTTTGCTGGGGGATCGGCAACTCGCAGGAATCGCCGCGGCCGATGGGGAAGTATTTGAAGCCTTTGCGCGCCAGGCGCTCGCCGTCGTACAGGTTACGGCCGTCGAAGATCACCGGGGTTTTCAGGCGCTGGTGAATCAGGTCAAAGTCCGGCGCCTTGAATTGCTGCCATTCGGTGCACACGATCAACGCATCGGCGCCGCCCAAGGTGGATTCCGGGGTGCCCATCAGCATCAGGCGCGGGTCATCGCCGTAGATGCGTTGGGTTTCCTGCATGGCTTCAGGGTCAAAGGCGCGCACATTGGCGCCGGCAGCCCACAGCGCTTCCATCAGCACGCGGCTGGGGGCATCACGCATGTCATCGGTGTTGGGCTTGAAGGCCAGGCCCCACAGGGCAAACGTCTTGCCCTTGAGGTTGCCCTGGAAGAACGCGTTGATGCGCTCGAACAACTTGCTCTTCTGGCGCTGGTTGATGGCTTCCACGGCTTCGAGCAGGTCGCTGGAGCAGTTGGCCTGCTTGGCGCTGTGGATCAGGGCGCGCATGTCTTTGGGGAAGCACGAGCCGCCATAACCGCAGCCGGGGTAGATAAAGTGGTAGCCGATGCGTGAGTCGGCACCGATGCCCAGGCGCACCGACTCAATGTCGGCACCCAGGTGTTCAGCCAACTCGGCGATCTGGTTGATGAAGCTGATCTTGGTGGCCAGCATGCAGTTGGCGGCGTACTTGGTCAGTTCTGCGCTGCGCAGGTCCATGAAGATGATGCGGTCGTGGTTGCGGTTGAACGGTGCGTACAGGTCGCGCATCACGTCGCGCACTTCTTCACGCTCGCAGCCGATGATGATCCGGTCCGGGCGGCGGCAGTCGGCAACGGCGGAGCCTTCCTTGAGGAATTCCGGGTTGGAGACGATATCGAACTGCAGCTCACGGCCGGCGGCACGCAGGTTATTGAGGATGTGGTCACGCAACGTGTCGCCGGTGCCTACCGGTACGGTGGATTTCTCCACCAGGATCACCGGCGCCACGCGATGGCGGGCAACTGCATCACCCACCGACAGCACGTATTTCAAGTCGGCCGAACCGTCTTCATCCGACGGCGTGCCCACAGCAATAAACAATACTTCACCGTGCTCGACGGCGAGTTTTTCGTCGTGGGTAAAGCGCAGGCGTCCGCTTTCCAGGTTGTCCTTGACCATGGCTGCCAGGCCCGGCTCGAAGATGGTCACATGCCCCTTCTGCAGCGACTCGACTTTGTGCTTGTCAACGTCCATGCAAATGACATCGTGACCGACTTCGGCTAATACCGTGGCCTGAACCAGACCAACGTAACCACTACCAAATACACTGATTTTCATGGGGTATTCCTGGGACTTGAGGTGCTAGCACGACGAGAGTTGATAACCAGTACGCCGAGGATGACCAAGGCCACCCCCAGGGTTTTTGAAAGCGAAAAATCTTCGTTGAACACCGGCAGGCTGGCGGCCAGCAAATACACCAGCGCGTAACTGATGCTGAGCAGCGAATAGGCGCGGCCCAGGGGTAAGTGCTTCAGTGCGCCGAGCCAGCACAGCATCGACAGCGCATAGGCGATGATCGCCAGGATCACCACGCCCAGGGGGCCGAGGTCGATGCTGTTATCCGTGAAGGCAGCCAGCCATTGGGTGGGCAGCGGCAGGCGCGTCATGCTCCAACGCATGCCCAATTGGGCGCCACTCACCAGGCCGACACTGCCCAGGGCCAGGGCGAAACCCCGCATGCGGCTCATACCTGGCGCCCCAGCAAGACCACGCCGGCAATCACCAGCCCCACACCCAGCCAATGACGGGCATCAATGGGTTCGTGAAACACAAAGCGCGCCATCAGCGTGACCAGCACAAAATTCAGGCTGAGCATGGGGTAGGCAATGCCGACTTCCAGGCGCTGCAACACCAGCAGCCACACCAGCAAGCCCAGGCCTAGGCACACCAGCGCCGACCACAACCACGGGGAGCGCAGTTTCGGTGCCCAGCCGTCCGGCACGCCGCGCCAGCTCTCCACGGCGAATTTTTGCGAGACCTGGCCCATGCAGGTGAGCAGGCAGGCCGTGAGCAGTAGCAGCAGGGTGATCATGGCGCGACCTGCGGGAAAATCAGGATCACGATCTTGCCTTGCGCATAACGCTTGCCGTCAGTGGGCAGCAGCGCGAGTTCTTCCTTTTCGCCGGTGCTATTGACGCGCATCACCACGCCCACCGCACCGGTACGACGGGTTTCGGCCATCCACGTCTGGATGCGGTTACGGTCGACCAGACGCGGGGCCGTGTCCTCGTAAGCCAGGCCGTACTTGACCTCACCCGAGGTGTTGTACAGCGTGATATCCGGGCGTTTGAGGCGCCAGGACAGCGCCGACGCGGCGCCCAGGTCGTTGCTCAGCAGGGCAACGCTGGGCTGCAACTCGTCGATGTGATCAATGATGAACTGGTCCGGGGTCTTGTTGTAAACCACCGAATGGGGCAACGCCGCAGGCACCAGCAGCACCAGAAATCCACTGCCGATCAGCGGCGCGGCCCACAATGCCAAGGGGCGTGCCGCTTGCAGCAGATTGACCACGATCCAGCCGAACAAAAAGATGAACACCAGCACCAGGCTGACGGTTTCCTCACCCGGTTCGTAGACCGGCTTCTTCAACTGGAACCAGCTGAGGGCCAGCAACACCAGCACACCCATCACCAGGTTCAACCAGCCATTGATGCGCAGCACACGGCCGCGGCCTTGAGCCAGTTTGTCGCTCAGGGCCGAGCCCATCAGCAAGGCCAGGGGGAGCATGCACGGCATGATGTAGGAGGGCAGCTTGCCTTTGGCCAGGCTGAAAAAGGCCAGGGGCATCAACAGCCACAGTAGCAGGAACGCGGTTTTCGGCACGCGCCGCTGCAGCCAGGCCTGCTTGAGCGCGGACGGCAACAGCGCGACCCACGGCAGCGCGAACCCTACCAGCAGCGGCAGGTAATACCAGAAGGGTTCGGCGTGCTGGGCGTCTTCACCGGCAAAGCGTTGGATGTGCTCGTGCCAGAAAAAGAAATGCCAGTAGTCCGGCTCTTGCAGGTGCACAGCCAACGCCCACGGCACGCTGACAGCAATCGCCACCACCACGGCAACAGGGCCAAATTTGCACAACTCGACAAAACGTTTTTGCCAGACGGCGTAGGGCAGGGCGACCAGCACCGGCAGCAACCAGGCCAGGAAGCCCTTGGTCATGAAGCCCATGCCGCACGCCAGGCCCAGCAAGGCCCATGACCACAAGCGCGCGCGCCGCGTGGTGCTGTCGAAACAGAACCACAAGGCCACGCCCGTCAGGTTGACCCAGAAGGTGAACTGCGGGTCCAGGTTGGCATAGCCGCCCAGCGCGGCCACGCTGACGAAGCTCATGTAGAGCAACGTGCTGACCAGGCTTTTTTGCGGATCATTCCACAACCGACGAGAGACCAGGTACACCAGCAAAATGCTCAAACCGGTGCTCAACGCCGAGGCAAACCGCACGCCGAACAGGTTCTGCCCGAAGATCGCCTGGCCCAGCGCGATCATCCAATAGCCTGCGGCGGGCTTTTCGAAGTAGCGAATGCCCATGAAGTGCGGCGCGGCCCACTTGCCGGTCAGCAGCATCTCCTGGCTGATTTGCGCATAGCGGGTCTCATCGGGAATCCACAGGCCATGGGTGGCCAACGGCAGCAGGTAGAACACGGCGAACGCCAGCAGGAGCAGGGGCAAAGCCCAGCGGCGGATCATGCCTGCTGCACTCCCAGCCAACCCTCGCGGCCGCTCAAGGCGCCGCGCACCAGCTGTTGCTGGGGCAGGGTGGTCACATCCGCGGGCAACAGCTCGCCCAAGGGTTTGAACTCGATGCCGCGCTGCCCGGCCTGGGCGAGCAACTGGCGAAAATCATTGGCCATCAGAATCCCTTCTACTTCCGCGTGGATCGTGTAGACGTTCAGCTTTGACGCGTTGAACCGCTCAAGAATGAAGCGGTTGAAATCGTTGGCAGCCACCACCGGCCCGACGACTTCGTCGAAGGTCGGCAGGTCTACCGGAATTTGTGGGGTGCCCGCGCTGCCATCGGCCAGGGTTGGTCGAAACAGACTGGAGCCCCGGCAATCGCTGTTGTAGCGAAAGTTGAAGCCTTGCTTGGCTTGCACCACACGCTCATCGGCACGCCAGCCGGCGGCCGCTGAACAGTCGATGCGTTCGCCGAGGATGTCGCTCAAGGTGTCTACGCCGCGTCGAATCTGCTCGACCAGTTGGGCCTCGCTCCAACGCCCGGTGTTGGCTTGCCAGCCATGGTGGTCCCAGGCGTGCAGGCCGACTTCATGCCCGGCCGCCTTGGCCTGGCGCATCAAATGCCCCAGGTCTCGGCCAATCGGCTTGCCTGGCCAGGCAGTGCCGGCCAACAAGATGTCCCAGCCATACAGGCCGGCCGCGTTGGAGCGCAGCATCTTCCACAGGAACTGCGGGCGGATCAAGCGCCACAAGTGACGCCCCATGTTGTCCGGCCCGACACTGAAGAAGAACGTCGCCTTGACCCCGGCTTCGGCCAGGGAGTCGAGCAACCGCGGCACACCTTCACGGGTGCCGCGGTAGGTGTCGACGTCGATGCGAAGACCTGCCTGCATTACTTTTTATCCGCAATTTCAAGCATGGCTTCACGCAGGAAGAAATCGAGCGTGTTGCCGATGGTTTCGCTCATCTCTACGCTCGGCTCCCAGTTCAGCAGGCGCTTGGCGTTGTCGATGCTCGGCTTGCGGTGCGCCACGTCCTGGTAGCCTGTGCCGTAGAACGCCTTGCTCTCGACGTCGCGGAAACCGGCGAACGGCGGGAAGTTGTGGCGCAGTGGGTGAGCCTCGAACTGACGCAGCAGTTCTTCGCCCAACTGGCGAATGCTGGCTTCGTTTTCGGGGTTGCCGATGTTGATGATCTGCCCGTCGCAGACGCCATTGTCGTTATCAATGATGCGCGCCAGGGCTTCGATGCCGTCGGCAATGTCGGTGAAGCAACGCTTCTGCTCACCGCCGTCGAACAGACGGATCGGCGTGCCTTCCACCAGGTTCAGGATCAGTTGGGTAATGGCGCGGGAGCTGCCGATACGCGCCGAGTCCAGGCGGTCCAGGCGCGGGCCCATCCAGTTGAATGGCCGGAACAGGGTGAACTTCAGGCCCTTGTCGCCGTAGGCCCAGATCACGCGGTCCAGCAGTTGCTTGGAGACGGAGTAGATCCAGCGTTGCTTGTTGACCGGGCCCACCACCAGGTTGGAGGTGTCTTCGTCGAAATACTGGTCTTGGCACATGCCATAGACTTCGGAGGTCGACGGGAAAATCACGCGCTTGTTGTACTTGACGCAGTAGCGCACCAGCTTGAGGTTTTCTTCGAAGTCCAGTTCGAACACACGCAGCGGGTTACGGGTGTATTCGATCGGCGTGGCGATGGCCACCAGCGGCAGCACCACATCGCACTTCTTGATGTGGTACTCGATCCATTCGGTGTGGATGCTGATGTCGCCTTCCACGTAATGGAAGTTCGGGTGGCTGCGCAGGCGCTCGATGGCGTCGGAGCCGATGTCCAGGCCATAGACTTCGTAGCGGTCGTCACGCAGCAGGCGCTCGGACAAGTGGTTACCGATAAAACCGTTCACGCCCAGGATCAGCACACGGGTACGGCGCGGCTTGCGGCCCGACTCGGCGCCGCGCAGCACGGAACCGTCTACCAGGCCCAACTCATCGGCCAGGGACGGGCCGGCCAGGTACAGGCCGTTTTCGTTGCGCTGGCCGAACTTGACCACCAGGGAATCTTCACCGCAGGCAATGCGCAGGGGGTTGACGCTGATTACACGGCCAGGCGCCAGACCTTCGTTGCCCTTGACCACGTCGGCTTGCCACACGATCAACTTGTGCTCGCCCACGGCGCAGAAGGCGCCCGGGTACGGCTGGGTCACTGCGCGTACCAGGTTGAACAGTTGCTCGGCAGGTTTTTTCCAGTCCAGCTTGCCATCGGCGGCGGTGCGACGACCGAAGTAGGTGGCTTTGCTGTCATCCTGGGCGGTTTCGATCAGCTTGCCCTGGGCCAGCTGTGGCAGGGCATCACGCAGCAGCGCCGTGGCCGCCTCACGCAGCTTGGCGTGCAGGCTCAGGCCGGTATCGGTGCGCTCGATGGTGACTTTCTGCTGGGCCAGGATGGCGCCGGCATCGGCACGCTTGACCATGCGATGCAGGGTCACGCCGGTTTCGGTTTCGCCGTTGACCAGCACCCAGTTGGCCGGGGCGCGGCCACGGTACTTGGGCAGCAACGAGCCGTGCAGGTTGAACGCGCCTTTGCGGGCGGTGGCCAACAGCGGCTCGCTCAGCAGGTTGCGGTAGTAGAACGAGAAGATGTACTCCGGGTTCAGCTTGGCGATGCGTTCGATCCACAGCGGGTGGTTGGCGTCTTCCGGTGCATGCACCGGGATGCCATTGCGGGCGCAGAGTTGGGCGACGGAACCGTAGAAGTTGTTTTCCTTGGGGTCATCGGCATGGGTGAATACGGCGGCAATGTCGTAACCGGCGCTGAGCAGCGCTTCAATGCCTGCGCAGCCAATATCGTGGTAGGCGAATACAACAGCTTTTGAACTCATGACTGGACCTGATCCGAAGAAGAAGTAGAAGTATGGGAAGACACCAGGCCGTCGACCACGACGACTGGAGCCGGTGCTGCCGGTTGGTTGCGCAGCACTTTTTCAATAAAGAAGCGTGGGCGGGCGCGGACATCGCTGTACATGCGGCCCAGGTATTCGCCCAAAAGGCCCATGCCGATGAACTGGCCACCGGTGAACACGAACAACACCGCAAACAGCACGAACAGGCCATCACCGGCCCAGTCGGCGCCGAAGGCCAGGCGCATGACGATCAGGGCAAAGGCAAACAGCACGCCCAGCGCCGCGAGGCTGAAGCCGACGATGGACAGCAGGCGCAAGGGCGTGGTGGTCATGCAGGTCAGCAGGTCGAACATCAGGCTGATCAGGCGCATGGCGCTGTATTTGGATTCGCCGTGCTCACGTTCGGCGTGGTGCACCAGGATTTCCGTGGTGTGGCGGGCAAAGCCGTTGGCCAGGATCGGGATGAACGTGCTGCGCTCACGGCAGGCGAGCATGGCGTCGACGATGGTGCGGCGGTAGGCGCGCAACATGCAGCCGTAGTCGGTCATGGCCACGCCGGTAGAGCGCTGCACGGCAAGGTTGATCAAGCGCGAGGGCCAGCGGCGGAAGGCCGAGTCCTGGCGGTTATTACGCACGGTGGCGACCACGTCGTAGCCCAGGGCGGCTTGCTCGACCAGGCGCGGGATTTCTTCCGGCGGGTTCTGCAGGTCGGCGTCAAGGGTGATCACCACTTCGCCACGGCACTGTTCAAAGCCGGCCATGATCGCCGCGTGCTGGCCGTAGTTGCGGTTAAGGATCACCGCCACCACATTGCTGCCGTCTTCGGCGGCGGCGTCTTCGAGCAGTTGGGCCGAATTGTCGCGGCTACCGTCATCCACCAGGATGATTTCGTATTCGTAAGCCAATTGCTTGCAGGCTGCCGTGGTGCGGCGCAGCAACTCAGGCAGGCTTTCTTGTTCGTTGTAGACCGGGATAACGATCGACACGCAATGAATAGGGTAGGGTTTCAAAGATTCATGACCTCGGGCTAAAGCGACTTCAAGCGTGAAAACAGCAGCGTTCATTGGGCAAAACTACAGCCCGCAGGATACAAAACGGGGCTAAAGATGATGCGTTTTCAATAGGTTAGTCGATAATCCACGGATTGCTCTCAAGTGTTGCCTACAAGGTTAAGCGCAAAAATGTGCAACGAATATGAAAGGCGGATGAAAAACTCGTTTATTTGACAGGCAGACAGCTAGGGTTCAGCTAAGTAATCAAGGCGTTACATGTAGGCCTCACAGGGCGATATCGGAGCTTCGTGCAAGACGCTTGGTTCAATCTGAGCGAGGCGATCAGCCCAATGCTCGCCCTTCAACAATCTTCTCTGCATTAGCGCTCAAGTGCCGGTAAAGTAAGCCCTCTCTTGCCAGGGTACTCGGATGAATAGCGTGCAGCTTTTACGCGGCCAGTTGCGGCCAGCGCTGATGGGATTGTTGATGACGGTGGCCTGTGTCACCAGCGTGCGGGCTGATCAGGGCGTCGCGCTGACCCCACTGGACCAGGTGCCGGACGGGGTGGAAGTGCGCGGCAAGCAGGTCGCCGCCTATACCTGGGATGACCGCCAAGGCAAAAACCTGCTGGTACTCGCCGAGCAAGTCGGTGAGCGCGATGACGATGGTACCCAGTCGGCCTTTGTCTACGCGGCGCAATACGTGCTGGGAGGCGAGCGCCCCAAGCGCGTGTGGATGCTGTACGACGATGTACAGCACTGCGAATTCGACGCCGGGCTGCGCTTTGACCGGGCTGCCACCAAGGTCACCGACCTGCTGGGCGACGGCAATACCCAGGCCACGGTCGGTTATTCGCGGGCCTGCACCAGTGATGTCAGCCCCAACGAATTCAAGCTGATCATGCATGCCGGAAAGTCCGAGAAGTATCGTCTGCGCGGCCTCGACCGCGTGGGCGCAAGTTGGTGGGATGAGGACGCTGGCGCCTTGCGCGGTATGCCACTGCCTACTGACTGCAGCGTCGTGGCGCAGCAAGCGTTGGTCAGCCAATACAAGGAGCAGGGCACCGAACTGCCCCTGCCAGGCTGCTATGGCGACGAGAAGGACTTTGCCAAGGCGCCGGACAGTTACCTCGCTTTTATGCGCCAGCAGTGGTTCGCGCTGATGCAGCAACAGGACGCCGACTGGAGCCAGTCCCAGGCCCAACCCCAGGCAGCCAGTGAGGACGACGATACAGCCCCGTGATTTTGTGCCAAGGCCGCTCCTGGGTTAGACTCGGCCTTCGCCAACCCACTAAATACATCGAGTAATCAAATAGTTGGTCGGTGTATTTAATCCAAAGGCTGATCTACCTTGACCGAGTCCATTCGCAACCCGCTGACCCTTTACCTCACCCGCCTGGCGCCTTCCAGCCAGTTGACCATGCGCTACGTGCTGCAGGATGCCGCCGACCGCCTGGGTTTCGAAGACCTCAACCTCGAAGAGATTGACTGGCACCTGCTGCAGCCTGACCACGTCATCGCATTGGTGGCTGCCTTGCGCGAGGACGGCTTAGCGCCGAACACTTCGTCGCTGTATGTGAATGCGGTGCGCGGGGTCATGAATGAAGCGTGGCGCATGAGCTTGATCAGCCAGGACCACCTGTTGAAGATGCGCTCGGTCAAGGCCACACCCGGTACGCGCCTGGGCCAGGGCCGCAACCTGCGCCGCACCTTGATCCGCGAGATGCTCGACGTCTGCGCCGCCGACCCCCGGCCTCAGGGCCTGCGGGATGCCGCAGTGATCGGTCTGTTATATGGCTCGGGCATGCGCAAGTCGGAGTCGGTGAACCTGGACCTGGCACAGATCAACTTTGACGAGCGCAGCTTGCGCGTGATCGGCAAGGGCAACAAAGAGCTGGTCAAGTACGCGCCGGACTGGGCGTTTGCCAAGCTGCAGGCCTGGCTGGCGTTCCGACGCGAGCACCTCAAGGAAGGCGAGCAGGACGACAGCTTCTTGTTCAACCGTATCCGGCGAGGCAGCCATATCACCCGGGAACGCATCACCAAGCATGCGATTTACTACATCGCGCGCCAGCGCGGCGATCAAGTGGGGGTCAAGATCATGCCCCATGATTTCCGTCGTTCGTTTATCACGCGGGTGATCGAGGAGCATGATTTGTCGATTGCGCAGAAACTGGCGCATCACACCAATATCCAGACCACCGCCAGCTATGACGTGCGTGACGACAATGAGCGGCGGCGGGCGGTGGATCGATTTGATTTGTAGGCTTGTGGATACACCACGATTCAAATGTGGGAGCTGGCTTGCCTGCGAAGAGGGCCTCACAGGCAACCAGAATGTTGAATCTGCCTGCTCCTCTGCTCAGGAGGAAGGCGGGACGCTTGAAACCAGGTGAGCCGGCAAGCGCCGCAACGTCCACAAGGTGGTCAGCATCGCGGCAAGCGCACACAGCGCAATGCCGATCAACATCGGCGCCGGTGTATGGTCGGCAAAGATCCCCACCAAGGTCATCGCCACAGCCGCCGTGACCATCTGGATCGCGCCCAGCAGTGCAGACGCAGAACCCGCCACCGCACCATGATCCTCCAGCGACAGTACCCCGGCCGCCGGCAATAGCAGGCCAAGAAAGCCAAAACCGATAAACAACAGCCCCATCATCAAGCCCAGGCTGTCACCCCACAGCGTAGTAGCCGCCAGCAAGCTCATGACCGCCGCCACGCCCACCACCGACCAGCGAATCAGCGGCGCCAGGCCAAAGCGGGCGCTGAGGCGGGCGGTCAATTGGCTCATGGCAAAAAACGAAGCCGCGTTGAGCGCAAAGCACAGGCTGAACTGGGTCGGTGTCAGGCCAAAAAATTCGATGTACACGAAGGGCGCGCTGCCGATGAACACGAAAAAGGTGGCCAGGCCAAACCCGCACACCACCGACAAACCCGTAAAGACCGGGTCGCGGAGGAGGGCGCCATAACTGCCGAACGCCTGGCCCAGTGTCTTGCCCAGGCGGCGCTCGGCCGGGTGGGTTTCTGGCAGTTGTACGGCGGTCATCACCAGACACAGCACGGCCACCACCGCCAACACGGCAAACACTTCGCGCCAGCTCCAGATCGAAATCACCAGGCTACCGGCCAGCGGCGCGAGGATCGGCGAAACACTCATCACCAGCATCAACAAAGCCATCAGACGCGCCGCTTCATGGCCGGTATACAGGTCACGGACAATCGCCCGTGGGATCACCATGCCCGCACAAGCACCGAACGCCTGCACTGCACGAAAACCAATCAACACTTCGATGGTCGGTGCCAGCGCGCAGCCGACGCTGCCAATGGCAAAGATCACCAAACCCGCATAAATCGGTGGTTTACGCCCGAACACGTCGCTGAGGGGGCCGTAGAACAACTGGCACACGCCGATAATCATGAAGAACACCGTCAAACTCATCTGCACGGCCGCCGGCGAGGCCTGGAGGCTGGCGCCCAGGGTCGGCAGCGCCGGCAGATAGATGTCGATAGCAAACGGGCCTACGGCGGTGATCAAGCCCAGCAACAGGGCGAGACGGGCGATACGTTGAGGCATTTGGCAGATCCAGGTAGAGCAACGGACGGTCAGCTTAAGGGAACCGCGCAGATCCGCAAACTTAGGCTTCACTAACAAGCAACAGCTGCCGATACAGCTAGCAGCGACATTGAAACGGTTGGGTTCCCAACCGGCGGTCCTGGCACGGGGTACCACTATGACGATCAAATTACGCTTGGTGCTGTTGATTGCGACCGGGTTGCTCACCGCTTTGATCATGAGCCTGGCTGGCTACCTGGGCAATACGCGGATGGCCGATGCGGTACAGGACAACGACGTCAGCATGACGGTACTGCGCAACCACATGGAAGCCGACATGATGCACGACGCCCTGCGTGCGGATGTACTGTCGGCGATGTTGGTCGGGCTGGGCAAAAGCACCAGTACGCCGGCCGAGGTCAACAGCTCGATCAAGGAGCATGCCGAGCACTTTCGCGAGGTGCTGGCGGACAATCTCAAGCTGCCGTTGGACGCCTCGATCAAGGCCAGCCTGGAAAAAATCAAACCCAGCCTGGACACCTACATCAGTGCCGGCGAGCGCATCGTCGCGCTGGCCCTGGACAATCCCGAGGCCGCACGAGGGGAACTGCAGACCTTCAATGCCGCGTTCAGCCAACTGGAAGATCAAATGGCGGCGTTGAGCGAACTGATCGAAAACAATACCCAACTCACCAGCACCGGTACCCGGCAAACCATCAGTAACGCTAACTGGACCTTGATTATCGTATTGGGGGCGAGCCTGCTATTGCTGCTTGCGCAAGGACGTTGGGTGACCCTGAGCATCATGGGGCCGTTGCGCACCGCCAGCCGTATTGCCCAGAGCATTGCCCATGGCAACCTGAGCGAGCCGATTGTCGAACCCAAGAACCAGGACGAAGCCAGTGCACTGATTCGCAGCCTGGCGACGATGCAGCGGGATTTGCGCGGCATGATCGAAGTGGTTCGCAGCAACGCCCATGGCGTCAATGGCATGAGCGAGCGCCTCAGCCAGGGTTGCCATGAAGTGGCAGGCAGCAGCCAGCAACAAAGCGTCGCCGCCAGCACCATGGCCGCCGCCGCGAGCGAAATGACCGCCAGCATCGAAGAAATCACCCGTCACGCCCAACGTGCCCTGGACATGGCCAGCCAGGCTGAAACCCTGGCCAAGGACGGCGGCCGGGTTATCCACCAGGTGGTCAGCGACATGGATGGCATCGCCCGTTCTGCCCAACAGTCAGCCCAAGTGATCCGCACGCTGGACAAGGAGTCCGAGGCGATCTACAGCATTATCCAGGTGATCAAGGGGATTGCCGACCAGACCAACCTGCTGGCCCTGAACGCCGCCATCGAAGCCGCCCGCGCCGGTGAACAAGGGCGCGGCTTTGCGGTCGTGGCCGACGAAGTGCGCAGCCTGGCCGGGCGCACCAGCGCCTCCACCCAGGAAATAGCCAGCATGGTCGGGAGTATCCAGCAGAACACCCGTGAAGCGGTGATCAGCATGGAGGAGGGCGTTGCCCAAGTGGACAAGGGCATGGCGGTGACTGCCGAGGTGGAGCGCGCCATTCGCGAGATCCTCCAGGCTACGCTGAGTACCACTGAATTGGTCAACGATATTTCACGCACGATTAGTGAGCAGAGCCTGGCCAGTAATGAGATCGCTCATCAGGTGGAGAGAATTGCGGGGATGTCGGAAAGTAACAGTCGGGTGATTGGCGAGACGGCGTCGACGACGGATGAATTGTCGAGTTTGGCGGGGAAGCTTTCGCAGTCGGTGGATCGGTTTAGGTTGTGAACTAACAAATCATATTTAATTTCCGTCAAGCACGCTAAGGAGCGGCATAGAATGAATCTGTATGATGAAGGATTTGACTTTATCGAGCGTAAAACAATAGAGGCTCCGGACCATTACCAAAGCGTGGAAGCCGCTATCGAAGCAGTTATCAAGTTCGCTCAAGATCGCATGACGTTCAACCAGACTCCAATTAACTGGCAGGCGTTTGAGAACTCGTTAACGCAGGGGCTGGAGAATCTATGTCTGAGCGGTGCAAAATACGCCAGTCTTTACGACGCTTTAAAATCCATTGGCTATTCCGCCAACACTTCTCGAACACACGTCGTCGATTATGGCCTCGCACGCTGGGAAACATTAAAAGACGCTATAAGAACATTAGCGACAGGTCATATATCACGGCACAATTCGGGGGTGCACTGCACTCAATTTCGTAACGTTATCGAAGATTTTCCACCCCTCGCTGATGACAAAAAAATCTTCGAACAGCTTATTGATTTGATTGAGAGCAGACATACCAATTTGGAAACACTAATTCACCAAATGAGGGCGTTGAACGGAGATGAAACCCGCGCTGTCCGTGTTCTTCGGGCAATTGGTGCAGCAGGGTATCGCTGCGCAGATCATCAATTCGCTTTGCTTTGTGCACAATGGGCAGGCACAAGTGCTTACGGAAAGCTGCAATTCGCTCTGTGGTACGCGCCAGCGCAACCGGATCGCGAACAAGTGGTCTGCGATGTGACTATTTCCAAGAAGATCGAGAAGCTCGCGAGTCTGCTATTTGAGTTTGGTGTAGGCTCAAAGACAGGCCAAAATCATTACAATCTTCATGGACTGAACAGCGCGATGAAGACGTCATGGCGGGAGGAAGTTTCAGCTGTTGTTGAGGGGGATAAAGCTCTAGCAACTGCGACGCTGGAAACGTTGTTCGTCATGGGGCCGGCTGGCGAAGAAGACGAGTTATTATCTGTTGCTATCAAACTTGCCGATAAAAAGACCCATGACGAATTGTCCACTTTTGTAGGTACTGAGACGACATTGGCCAATCGGAGGGCCCGAGCATGTATAAGCCTACTGCGAGAGAACCCTGATGTATTGGATCTGATGCTTGTCTCCTACCAACCCATTGCACCAAGAACGGTCGCTGGCGCCGATCAAGTTCCCAGAACATGGTTGGATAACCCTCGCATCGAACAACTCTTCGAGGCCGCCGTCAATGATATGGCGAGGAGGGCAGGCGGCGAAATTTTCGATAATCTTCATGCAGGTGAAGAAACACACGTAGGTGAGTTTTTCAAGGATTTGAAGTATTGCCTTGAAACACTGTCAAGACAGCTTGCGTTTGCGGCAAAGGAGCTTGATGCGCACGAGCGATTCGACTTCAGCCTTTCCCAAAGGATTATCGGGAAGCCAGAGGAGGGCGGAGAAGGTGTGGACTATGATAGGTTTTCTACTGACATCTGTCTTATTTTCAAGGCCATGGACGAGGGCGTGTGTCTGACTGAACGAGTAACGTTAATTCAAGCCAAAAGGCTGCAAATCATTTCAGATCGACGTCACGTTTATTCACTCAAGCGTGATCAGCTCAATGATATCGCCATGCAGACACTCGCTAGCTTTCTACTACTGCTAGGCCCAGCGCAGGTTTGGCGCTGCTTACCCGTGATATCCGCCAGCCTAATGGTTGACCTTATGAAGCAGAATAAAACGATGTCGTTGTCTCCTTCACGTGCTGCTGGATTAGGCAAAAGCTTCGGCACTTGGCTATTGGAAGACGTCATTGGACTTTGGACGGGGGACAAAAGTGAAAAACTTGTGAAGAAAGCCAATGGTCAAGAGAATGGTCGGCCGCGGCTCATTTACGAATTTTTGGTGCAACGCAGCTTGACAAGCTTCGAGGATTAACGAGCATTTGTGCTGTTTAACTACTGCGACTTCTAAAATCCTTACAACTGCTGGTAGCCCCGCGATATAACTATACTAAATAGTCATTTAGTATAGTTATAGCTGAACGGAATAAAAAAGACTAGAGTAGACTTTATTTTTTAACCGAAAAGGACTTTAGAAATGAAGGAAAAATTATCGCCTTGGATGGTTGAGAGTGCTTATCGCTATTTGCAGGCTGCTAAGCATCTTAGACGTGGTCATGACATGCTGGACGTTGCACAGATCAATGCTGCGATCGGTATGGAAATCTTGCTTAAAAGCTTCGTATCGAAGCCCAATGGCAACCTTGGCCAAGTCAATGAAACCTACGAACTGGACAACGGCGCTATCAAGGCAGCGCATCAGTATTTGAAAGCGGCAGACAAAATTCCGGCTTATCGGATAGACAAAGGGCCTAATAAGCACGATTTGCTCACTTTGTTTCATGCCATACGTGAGCCGATCAGGCAACGTATTCGGCTTGATCGTCATGAGCATCGGATCGAAAGGGATCGTGAAGTTTTTACCAATGCGCGTTATCGATATGAAGCCGGTGCTCCAGGAGACTACAACGATATTCTGATCGGAGTTCTGGACGAACTGATTGAGGACGTTGTGCACTGGTATCGTGAACTGGGCTGCAAAGATGTGTTCATCGTGTTTTACGGAATGCCGCCGCTTGAATTGCCGTCCCATCTTGATCAAGAGGCGGAGCCCCTGTGAGCCAAGCTTCAAATCTGCCCAGAGCCCCCAGCTCCGCAGAAGACGATACGCATAATGTATATTATGTTAAACGAGGTGCTATGTCAGATATGTTCATAAGCCACGTAAGTCACTGATTCGACGAATTCCTTTTTACGCCTACTCTCTCAGCGGGCCATGTCCATAATGCCGTTTCTCTTCAGGTCAACGACTACCGCTGTTCGTGCAAACTGGTGACGCGGCGCCGTTGTCCATGCTTGTCCCGTTCATGTACGTCCAACTCAGACTGAGGAACCGCGCTTTCAATGATGCCTGGCGGCGAGTACCTTGAAGCCCTCGATGTCGACTCGGTTTGACGCGGGCGCTGGCGAAAGCGCTTGATGAAACTCGCGTTGATCAACTCTTCCACATCCAGATTCAAAGCACAGTTGACTAGCGCCGCTTCGCGCCTCCTACGAGAAGCGCGTCGGTAATCTCAGTTCAGCGCACAGTCCGCCGCCTTCGCGATTTCTCAAGGTTAGGGTGCCGCCGAGGGCTTGTGCCAGTTGCTGGGCGATAGCCAGGCCCAGGCCCGTGCCGCCGGTGCTGCGGTTGCGCGAATTTTCCACGCGGTAAAATGGCTCAATCACACGGGCCAGCTCCTCTTCGGCAATGCCGGGACCACGATCCATCACGGTCACCGAGAGGCTGTCGCCCTCCTCCGGCTCGACCCGCAGCTGCGCGGCACCGGCGAATTTGAGCGCGTTATCCGTGAGGTTTACCAGCACTCGGCGCAGCGCGTGGGGCCGAGTGTGAATCACCGCGTTGCTTTTGCCGCTGAGCTGCACGTCCTTGCCCATGTCCTGGTAGTCGAACACGAGGCTGTCGAGGAATGAATCAAGATCGGTACGGCGGCTTTCCTCGGTGGCGCCATGCACGCTGCGGGCATAGGCAACGCCTTCACGCACCAGATGTTCCATCTCGCCGAGGTCATTCCACAATTTGTCTTTGTCACCGCAGTCGTCCATCAATTCGGCACGCAGCTTCATGCGCGTGATGGGGGTTTGCAGGTCGTGGGAAATCGCCGCCAGCAGTTGCATGCGTTCTCTCAGATAGGCCGCGATGCGCGCCTGCATGGCATTGAAGGCGATGGCAGCGTGTGCGACTTCGGTCGGGCCTTGTTCATCCAGATGCACCGGGTGAGTGTTGGGATCGAGGTTTTCCACGGCCTGGGCCAGGCGGGTCAGCGGGCTTATGGCAATGCGAACGGCCAGCCACGTGCATAGAATCATCAAGGCCAACTGGCCCAGCAAAACCACCGGCAGCCACGGCGACAACGGCACCATCGAGGGGCGCACGTCGATGGTCACCGGGCTGCCGTCGGCCAGTTTCAGATGGACCTGGAAATGTTTGATAGGTCCGGGAATGTCTGTCACGGTCATCGGGTAATCCTTGCCGATGGCCTCCTTGATCGAGGTCACTGCAATCGGCGTGTCACGCAGAGCGACGCCTGGCGAGCCTTCGTCGAGCAAATAGCGGTAATTGCGTCGATCCAGTTGTTTCAACCAACTCATGCGTTCCTCGGCGGGCAAGCGGTCAAGGATGGCAATGGACGTCGATACATCGGTTTCCAGGTTACCGAGCATGGTGTTTTTCGCGGTTTCGTAACGCTCGTAATACTGCACGCCGAAGGACAAGGCCTGCGCCAGGGTCAGCCCTACCAGAAAGATCAGCGACAGCCGCGAGATGAGGGTACGAGGCCAATGCAGCGAAGGCTTCATGCCGGTGCTCCAAGCACTTGCACCGGCAGCGAGAAGACATACCCCTCGCTGCGTACGGTTTTGATGTAAGCCGGCTCGCGCGCATCGTCAAGCAGGCGTTGGCGCAGGCGGCTGACCAGCAGATCAATGGAACGGTCGAACAGGTCGGCGTCACGGCCCTGGGTCAGGTTGAGCAACTGGTCGCGATTGAGTACCCGTTGCGGATGGTCGAGGAACACCCGCAGCAGGCGATATTCAGCGCCGCTGAGGGCGACCATGGTGCCGTCTTCATCAAGCAGATGGCGGGCGGAGGTGTCCAGGCGCCAGCGCCCGAACCCCAGCCACCTTCCGGTTTCGGTAACGACCAGGTTGGGCGGCAGCATGCGCGTACGGCGCAGCACAGCGTTGATGCGTGCCAGCAATTCACGGGCGGCGAACGGCTTGACCAGGTAATCGTCGGCGCCCATTTCCAAGCCGATGATGCGATCGGTTTCGTCGTTGCGGGCGGTCAGCATCAGCACCGGCGTGGCCTTGTGTTTGCCGGCGCGAATGTCGCGGCAGAGTACCAGGCCATCGTCGCCGGGCATCATGATGTCAAGCACGATCAGGTCTACCGGCGTGGCCTCGAGAAACGAGCGCATCTGGCGGCCATCCGCAACCACGGTGGTGCGCAGGCCGTTCTTCTTCAGGTAGTTGCCTACCATCTCTCGAATCTCACGGTCATCGTCCACGATGAGGATGTGATCAACGTGTTCCATGGGCCAAGCCTCTGTCAATGGGAATTGCGGCTCAGTCTATAGAGGCTGAGCCCGTTCGCCCGCGGCGGTTTGTATTGCAGTGTATCTGCTGTGGCGAAGGATACATGCAGAGGCAAAAACCACAATTTTCTAGGCTTTGTATGGCTGTGTATCGGGACGGGGTCCTGATACGAACCGATTTATCCGCGCCTGTTTTTGACACAGGCGAGATACCTCGCGGGCTTCTAATGAGCCACATCGAGGCCAACCCTAGCGCCTCGGCTCAACCGAACGACCCAACCCTTGAAGCCTTGAGGAAACGACCATGAACACCAATACCCTCTATGCCACTTGCCTGTTTGCCGCCCTGAATATCTGCACCTTCTCGGCCCGCGCCGAAGCCGACGTCACGCCGCAAACCTACACCTACGGCACGCATCTGGACATCCAGAAAGTCGTGGCATTGACACAGGATGCCGGGGCGGCCTGCGGCATTGTCGATGCCCAACTGACCTACCTGAATTCGCAGGGCAAGACCGAGATCCTGAACTACCGCAAATTTGCCGAGTGCCACAGCGATAACTGAGCCCGGCCCACATTTCATCAGGAGACCCTTATGTTCCTCATCGCATTCCTGGGCGGCTTATTGACCGTCCTCAGCCCTTGTATCCTGCCGGTCGTGCCATTTCTGTTCGCGGGTATCGACCGCACACGCTCATCGATCCTGCTTACCCTTGGTGGCATGGTCCTGACCTTCGCGCTGGTTTCCAGCCTGGCCGTGGTCAGCAGTGAATGGGTGATTCAGGCCAACAACACCGGGCGTCATGTGGCACTGGTGGTGATGGCGCTGTTTGCCTTGTCGCTGATCTCGGCGCGAATCAGTGGCTGGCTGGCCAGCCCGTTCGTGTTACTGGGCAATTGCCTCGACCCCCAGACGCGCAAAATGTCCGGGCCGCTGGGTTCGCTGATGATCGGCGTCGCCACCGGCCTGCTCTGGGCGCCGTGCGCCGGGCCTATCCTCGGGGTGATCCTTACCGGCGCCATGCTGCAAGGCGCCAATGCGCAAACCAGCCTGCTGCTGGTGGCCTACGGCCTGGGCAGTGCACTGTCGTTGGGTACGCTGATTTTCGCCGGACGTGGTTTAGTCAATCGCCTGAAGGCCTCGATTCCGGTTACTGGTTGGCTGCGGCGCGCCACCGGTTTTGCGGTCCTGGCCGCAGCGCTGATGATTTCTACCGGTGCCGACAAGACGCTGTTGGCCGGGGCGTCGTCCGAAGGCGTCAGCGTGCTGGAAAACGGCGTGCTGCAAAGCGTCCCCAAAGTCGTCGAATACCTGGTAAGCAAGGCCAAGGCCGAACCCACCCTCGACAACGCCCGAGGCCCGATGCCGTCGCTTTCTGGCGCGGTGGAATGGCTCAATTCGCCCGCACTGACCAGTGAATCGCTCAGAGGCAAGGTGGTGCTCGTCGATTTCTGGACTTACGACTGCATCAATTGCCAGCATACCCTGCCGTACGTGAAGGACTGGGCGCAGAAGTACCAGAAGGATGGCTTGGTGGTAATCGGCGTCCACACCCCGGAATACGGTTTTGAACGCATCATCAGCAATGTCAGGGATGAGGTGAAAAAGCTCGGCATCACTTACCCGGTAGCCATCGATAACAACTACGCGATCTGGCGCAACTTCGATAACCAGTACTGGCCCGCGCACTACCTGATCGACGCCAAAGGGCAAGTGCGTTTCACCCACTTCGGAGAAGGACGCTACGAGACGCAGGAAAAGATGATTCAGCAACTGCTGCAAG
The DNA here is from genome assembly GCF_041410225.1 of Pseudomonas sp. KT_2_4. NCBI lineage: Bacteria > Pseudomonadati > Pseudomonadota > Gammaproteobacteria > Pseudomonadales > Pseudomonadaceae > Pseudomonas > Pseudomonas sp. KT_2_4. The sequence continues at coordinate 770,170 of NZ_CP166962.1, read as the reverse complement.
AGGCGAAAGCTCCAGCCGCGTAACCCTTGAAAATCCATGGCCCACAGGCAACGTGCTGTGGGCCATTAGCTTTTTCTCCTGCGGCCTGGGTTGCGCGACCACCCTCTCCCGCCAACCCCAGGCTAATCCGACACGATGCTTTTGGCCTCAAGAAATGCTTGCAGCCCAAAGACTCCAAACTCCCGGCCGACACCGGACTGCTTTACCCCGCCGAACGGCGCCAGCAACTCTGGCGAAATTCTGTTGATCAACACCGAGCCGGCCTGCAGCTGGGCCGCCAGGTGTTGGGCACGGTCCGGTTGCCCGCGATAAGCACAACGCCCGGTATGCCCAGGCGTTGGCCGCGTCGAATCCCCCTCTCCCGCGTTTCAGCGTTGCACAACTTGAAAACGAAACCCGCCGGGCGACGTGCAAAACTCGCCTCGGCGTAGAGCGCTGAAAACGCCGCTTCGCCCTTGGCGTGTTATTTCGCCGTGGCGGCTTTTTCGATGAGGCGGGCAACCGGTTCCGGGTTCGAAACCATCACCACATGTGAAGCGCCCTTGACCACTTCCACGGCTTTGGCAGCGGCGCGCTTGGCCATGAATGCCATGGCTTGCGGGGGAATGTTCTTGTCCTTGTCGCCGTAGATGTACCAGGACGGTATATGCTTCCAGGCAGGGCTGCCGGACGCTTCGTTGAGCGCCGCTTCCGTTACCGGGCGTTGGGTGGCGGCCATCAATGCCGCCTCTTTAGCGGGGACGTCAGCGGCGAACTGGTTGTGAAACTTGTCCTGCTGGATGTACAAGTCCTTGCCCCCATCGGCCAGCGGTACAGGCGCAGCCAGCGTTGGGCCCAGCGTACTGCCCGGGAATTTGCCGGCCAGCCCGGCGACGGTTTCCCCGGCCTCAGGTGCAAACGCACTGACGTAAACCAGGGCTTTGACGTTTGCATGATCGTAGGCCGCATCACTGATAACGTTGCCGCCATAGGAGTGGCCGACCAGCACCACCGGCGAATGAATGCTCGTCAACAATGCCGAGATTGCCGAACCATCGCTCTTTACACTGCGCAATGGGTTGGCAGCGGCAACCACTGGATAACCGTCCTTCTCGAGAATCTTCACGACCCCATTCCAACTCGACGCATCGGCAAAGGCGCCATGTACGAGCACAATCGTGGGTTTTTCAGTTTGCGACCTGGCGTGTGTCGCCATGCTCAGGCTGACGGCGACGGCCAGTGCGGTTACTACTTTTTTCATTGTTGACTCCAGGTTTGACGGGAAATCAGGGAGCGAAGCGAGTGAAGACAAAATCGTGATTACGCACTCGCGCCTGGTGACAGGCGAAGCAGGTTTGGTGTTGGGCTTCATCGGCCGGTTTACCGTTGATAAACCGCCCGAATCCCCAACCACCGGTTGCTGCATATTTTTTCGAGTCCTTGACCATCACCTGCACGGTCGTGGCCGAACCCGGGATGGACGCCGGCTCGAATTCCGGGGACTGCACATGTTTCCAGGCCAGCTTTACCAGCACCGTGCCATCAGGGAATGGCAGCGTTGAATCCTGATAAGCCTTGATGGCCAAGTCATTGCCCAGCACGGCTCGCAGTTCGTTCAAGGGGGCCGCTTCCTGCGCCGGCGCAATCAGCGGCCATAGGCGGTAGTTTTCCGGCAATTTCACGCCATAGATTGGTGAGGCGTCGCCATTACTGGCGTCGCCCGAGGCCACACCGGCAGCGCTCAACGCTGCGATTGCAATGGCAGCCGACATCGCGGCCAGAAATTTCAGCTTCATCATCGCCATCCTCTCAGCCGGTTTTCAAAGATGATCGGCGTCGATCACCGCCTGGGCGAAGGCTTTCGGCGCTTCCTGCGGCAAGTTGTGGCCTACACCACCGGTGATCAATCGGTACTCATACTTGCCAGTGAAGCGCTTGGCGTACGCTTCGGCAGGTGGGTGCGGTGCGCCGTTCGCATCACCTTCCAGGGTGATGGTGGGCACACTGATGGATGGAAATGCCGCGAGTTTCTTCTCCAGCGCGTCGTATCTGGCCTCGCCCTTGACCAACCCCAGGCGCCAGCGATAGTTGAAAATCGACACGGCCACGTGATCAGGGTTTTGCAAGGACGCCGCGCTGCGCTCATAAGTGGCGTCGTCGAAATTCCACTGTGGCGACGCCAGCTTCCAGATGAGCTTGGCGAAGTCATGGGTGTTTTTTTCGTAGCCCAGGCGCCCGCGCTCGGTCGCGAAGTAGAACTGGTACCACCACTGCAGCTCGGCGGCTGGCGGCAATGGCGCCTTGCCCGCCTCTTGGCTGCCTATCAGGTAACCGCTCACAGCGACCAGGGCTTTCACTCTTTCCGGCCACAGTGCGGCAACGATATCCGCAGTGCGGGCGCCCCAGTCAAACCCACCCAGCACCGCGGTCTTGATCTTCAGCGCGTCCATGAAGTCGATCAGGTCGGTCGCCAGCGCAGCAGGTTGACCATTGCGAATGGTCTTGGCCGAGAGAAAATGCGTATCGCCATAACCACGCGCAGAAGGGATCAACACTCGATATCCCTTGCCCGCCAAAGCAGGAGCGACATCAGCGTATGCGTTGATATCGTAGGGCCAGCCGTGCAACAAAATGACCACAGGGCCATCGGCTGGGCCGAGTTCCGCGTAAGAAACGTTCAGCAACCCCGCTTTCACATGCTTAAGTGCACCGAGAGAGGTGTGAGCTCCCGGGTTGATCGCCCCAATGGTGGACGCGGGTACATCAGCCGCGTTGGCTTGGGAAAAACCGACAGCCACCGCCGCGAATTGCAGCACTGCTGCTGCCAACAGCGATGGGGCAAGACCCCGCAGGCGGCTGGATTTATTTTGATTGTTCAGCAAGGTCATCTCCATGGTATTTCTCCGTAGCGAGCCGCCGAATAGCGGCCCGGTGTGTTGGCTCGATTACGTGTGAGCTACTGGCCTGTCTTCGTTGCGCTCAGCTTGGCGCGCAGCGGCCGGAAGGCCTCCCGCAACTCTTCGCTGAACAATTGAGGTTGCTCCCAGGAAGCGAAGTGGCCGCCCTTGTTAACCTGGTTGTAGTAGGAAAGTGATGGGTAAGCGCGTTGCGCCCAGCTTTTTGGCGCCTGATAGATCTCGTGCGGGAAGACCGTGATCGCCACCGGCACCTTGATGCTTGCGGTGTTCTGCGCGGCAGCGCTGAAATTGTTGTTGTTGTTTTCCCAGTAGAAACGCGATGACGATGCGCCTGCGTTCGTCAGCCAGTACAGGCTGATATCGTCCAGCATCTCGTCACGGGTCAATACCCGTTCAGGCTGGCCATCACTGTCCGTCCACGCGGCGATTTTTTCGTACATCCACGCCGCAGTTCCGGTAGGCGAATCGGCCAGCAGGTAACCGATAGTCTGCGGGCGCGTAACCATCATCGCGCCGTATGCTGCATTGCGGCCGAAGAAGGTGCTCAAGGAATCAAACGCTTTGCGTTCAGGCTCAGTGAGCCCGTCAGGGGCCGGGTCACCACTATTGATCGGCTTGACCAATTCGGGCGGGATGGTGGCCGGCATGTTCAAGTGAATGCCCAACAGCCCCGGCGGATTCAGGCGGCCCAATGCATCCGATATGACCGAACCGTGATCTCCGCCCTGGGAAACATAGTGGGTATAACCCAGACGCTTGATGAGCACATCCCAAGCCTTCGCGACTCGATCCGGCCCCCAGCCCAATTCAGTTGGCTTACCGGAAAAACCGTGTCCTGGAATCGATGGAATGATCACGTCGAACGAATCTTCAACCTTACCGCCGTAAGCAACGGGATCCGTCAGCGGGCCGATAGTCTTCAAGAACTCAAACTGTGAGCCAGGCCATCCGTGTGTCAGAAGCAGCGGCATCGCGTTGGGGTTTGGCGAGCGAACATGGATGAATTGAATGTCCACGCCGTCGATAGTCGTGATGAATTCAGGCAGCGCATTGAGCTTCGCTTCGGCCTTGCGCCAGTCATAGCCGCTGCCCCAATACTTCACCAGCGCCTGGACCTGGGCCAACTGCACGCCTTGGGAAACGTCGTTGACGGTCTCTTTGTCCGGCCAGCGGGTCGCCGCAATGCGCTTTTTCAGATCGGCCAATTGAGCTTCATCGACGTGAATTCGATAAGGTCTAATCGATTCGGGATGGGTCGAGGCCGAGCTGGCACCTGACGCATCGACGGCCGGGCCAGCAGCCCAGGCAGCACCGCTGCCGGCTATCAGGGCCAACCCCAAAGCGCCCATTCTCACGGAAGAAGCCAGACAATGGCGCCAGGTGAAACCGAACGTAGCTGCAGGCATTTTGAATTTCCTATAAGTCATTGGTCGACAACGTCGCGAAACGCGCAGGGATAACCGCGAGTTAAATGAGTCATCCATTGGAAAAGGTTTGCGCCTTCTCGATGGGTTCATTTAAAGCCCCGCGGGTATCCCGTATGTGTCATCAACCGACTTAAAGGAATCGCTGTGTATCTATCCAAAGCGCAGATACAAAACGATACAAACCGACCACTCGCTCATAAAAAAGCCAATGCCCCGACTTGTCGGGGCATTGGCTTTTCTGGGACCTGGAAAACATAAGGGCTTTTCAGCCCATCAAGCTCGGCAAAGGGCATAGAGACCGCGTCGATTGCCAGGCAGCATGACTTGGCTACCCAAGGAACAGGCAGTTCCCCCGCTCCACTTCACGCCCTTCCACGCCTGCAAGAAACTGCAGAAATTTGCCCCTGATTCTGGTTAGCGTTCACCATCGTTTCTACCGCGTTAGCAATCTTATTGAAGCTACTGCTGTTCAGCGACCAAGCAATCTCTTCAGCACCAGTAGAGCAACAGCCCCGATTGCCAGTGCCGCAACCGGTTTTTCTTTGACGAATGTAGAAACGCTGTCCAGTGCGTCACCATAGGTTTGCGTCAGTTGACCCGCAGCCTGGCGTCCAGCGCCCTCAGCTTCCAACTTCGAATCACCAAAAAGCTTCCCGACTGCGCTCTGCGCTTTGCCGGCAACCTTTTCTACAACGCCTTCTACCTGTTCGCTCTTCATGATTAACCAAACCTTCGTGTGTGATTGGGTAACCCAGGAAAAACCTGGGTTTGAGGCAACGTGCAAAGCGTTAGGTGGACAGGCTTATTGATTAGTTCAAAGTTGATGAGCCTCACTTAGTCCAGATCAACCGATAAGTCTTCTTCCCTGTAGCGGCATCGTGATAAGGGTTTTCGCCCGGGACCTCTCGCGTGCGCACGCACGGGCGTCCCTCGCAGTCAATAATGGCGGCGTCACCACCCTGGCGTTTCAACGCTTCTATGTTTTGCTCAAGCGCCGCTAACTCTCGTTGCCTTTGCGCTCTTCATCTTGAATTCGATCAAAGGACTTTATATATCTGCGAAACCACCCGCCTCATCGCCTCCTCAATCGTTCCTTCATTGCGACAGATCACCCACCCCTGCCCCACCGCCGCTCGTTCAAACGCCTCGGTACACACAACTTGCTCCTCCAGCTTAAACATCACCGTACTGCTCAGCCCGCGCCGTCGTGCTGCCGCCCGTGCCCAGGATATTTGCGCCGCGGTGACAACCCCCCACATGCAGATCCGGCACTTGCACCTGTCGATCAATGTTCAGCTCAAGAATGTCTGCAAAGGGTATCAATCGACGAAACGCAGCATCAGACGGGTACCAGCGATCCATCAGGATGATGCTGTCAGGTGGCTGTGCGGCCAGTACGTGCTGGGTAATCCAGCTGCGGCTGTCAGCAAAGCGCTCACACACCTCAAGTTCCAGATCCCGGCTGGGGTCTCTGGCGAATTTGTTAACCAGCGCCATCGTTTGCGCTCGATAGGGATCGCTCTTGCGCTCGCACAGTCGGACGACCTTTTTATTGTCGGCCCTCAACGCTGTCGTAACGGCCTCCAACAGCGTGGTTTTGCCGGTACCCTTGGGCCCATCCAACGAAATAAACAGCGCCCGAGTCATACGAGCGCTGCGTCATCGTTAAGGTTGTACAGTTCCATGGGGCCTCTAGTTTGAGCGTTTGGGCAAATTGGACTTCATTATGGGGAACCCTATCGCCCAACGCGAGGCTGGGCTGGCCGCCGCGCCCTCCCCGCGTCGACGGTCAGTCATTCAGCATCCGGCTTTGCGGCACGCCAGCCTCGTAGCTCAACGCCCACGGCGCAATCAACCGCTGCGGGGTCTGGCAGGTTTTGCGTTTAAACACGAAGTTGCGGCATTTCTCGGCAAACTGCTGGCGATTTCCCACCATGTCGAATCGCATCTGTGCCAGTTCCTGCTCGCGACAGCGTTCAACTTGCTGAGTATCCAGCGTGGCTTTACGTGTGCGTGCATGAAGGTACTTATCATCGGTCAACGCACTGTCGGCCTGTTGCAAAAGCCACAAGCCAAATGCTTGTGGGCAACGCGGGCCGATGGCCTGAACCATGCCGTACTGCTGGGCCTGGATGGCGCTGATGGGCAGGCATTCTTCGGTAAGCTTATGCGCGATTTCGCTGCCCACGGCCCGTGGCAGGCTGTAGGTCCAGTATTCGGAGCCGTAGAGTCCCATGGTCTTGTAGTGCGGGTTGAGCACCACACCTTCGCGGGCCAATACAATGTCGGCGGCCAGCGCCAGCATCACACCGCCTGCGCCTGCGCTGCCGGTCAGGCCGCTGATCACCAGTTGCCTGGCAGTGAGCAGCTCCAGGCACACATCGTCGATGGCTTGAATGTTGGCCCAGGCTTCCAGCCCAGGCACGTCGTCGGCCTGGATGACGTTTAGGTGCACCCCATTGGAAAAGCTGCCGCGCCCGCCCTTGATCAGCAACACTTGGGTATCTCGCGCCTTGGCCCAGCGCAACGCTGCGACCAGCCGCTGGCATTGTTCGGTGCTCATGGCGCCGTTGTAGAACTCGAACGTCAGTTCGCCGATGTGGCCGAACTCTTGGTAGCGAATGGGTTGATAGACCCGCTCGTTGAACGCCTGGCAGGCGATTGAACTGTCCAGCACCGGCACCCCGGCCAACTGCTCAGCCAGAACGTGCCGTGCCGGTCGCTTGAAGGTCTCTGGGCCTTTGGGTTTGAGCGAGCCGATCCACAGGCTGTGATCTCCAGCCGCTACCAGCACGGCATCGTCCTGCACTGCGAGGATTTCTCCCGGGGTGCCCTGGCGAGCGTCCAAGTGCGCGTCGTAGAGGTAATATTGCCCGCCCAACAGGCTGGCCAACACGCCGGGCTGGCCATCGGCAGCGTCGATGCTGCGCTTGATAAAGCCTGCGCAATCGAACCAACTGAAGGTGCGGTCGGCCTGGGTCATGTTCGGCTGCAAGCGTCCGATGACGCTGGGTTGGGTGTAATCGAGCGGTGTCGGGACGAAGCCTTTGGCGAATTTCGCCACTACATCACGGATGCAAACCATCGCGGCGTCGCTCACCAGGCCGTTGTACAGCTCGGATTTGCGCACCTGGGCGGGCATGTCGAACTCACAGGTGGACCAGATTGGCCCGGCGTCCATTTCCTCCACCGCTTGCAAGGCGGTGACGCCCCAACGGCGGGCCTGCTGGGTGATGGCCCAGTCCAGCGCACTGGCGCCACGGTCGCCGACGATGCCCGGATGGATGATCACCACCGGGCGCTGCGGATGGCTCCACAGTTGATGCGGCACACGGTCCTTCAAAAATGGGCAGATCACCAGGTCGGCGCCAGACGCCTCGACCTGCTGGCATACCGTGGCTTGATCGGTGAACACCACAACGCTGGGGTCGTGACCCGCTTGGCGCAGATCCAGCCAGGCCCGTTGGGTTAAACCGTTGAATGCCGATGATAACAACAGGATCTTCAGTGATCGCATGGCTGACTCTTCCTTGAAAATATGCGACCAGAGCAGCCCGTTGAGCCGTCCCTGGCCATCGATAAGCGCCCAAGGTTATAGAGCGAGCCAGCCTCCCCACCTGATCGAGATCAATAGATGAAAGCGGCTTATTTTTTCTGAATCACCGCGCAACCTACTCATCAAATGAACATGCCCTGCTCGGGTACGCCTTGTTAACCGTGACGGAGCCACGTTCATGTTCGAGAAACCGCATTACCTCATCAGTTTCATCCTCGACAACCAGCCACAAAGCCGCACGCTTGAGCACGATGCCGACACGCTGGACCCTCAATGGGCCGAGTCCCTGCTCAGGCAGCGCTTTGCAGAGCTCAAGGACGCGAAATTGAGCGACGTCCAGGTGCAAAAGCGCAACAAGCCCGCCGATGAAGGCCATGACATCCCAGGGCATTACCAGCAGCCCTGATTTGCGTATCAGAAAAGCGCTGCCCGTTTATCAATCACTGAATATTCGGAGGACCTATGAACCCGACAACTCAAGGTTTGCCCTGCGCCTGCCCAGGCTGCACCTGCCAGGTGACCCATGACACGCGTCACCAGCGCAACGGCAAAGCCTACTGCAGCCAGGCATGCGCCGACTTGCACCCACAGGGTCAAGCGTGCCCCAGTGCCGATTGCCATTGCGAGTCGAATGTGAAGGTGCGAGACCGCTCCGTCAGCGATAGCCAGCTCGACGAGGCGATCGAAGAAACCTTTCCTGCAAGCGATCCCATATCGCCTTGATCATTCAGCCCCACTAGGAAAACGGGGGTTGCATCGTGGCTCTAGGGTCTAGCAGTTGACAGCCCCCGGCAAAAATCAACAACCTGCACGTCTCACCGCCCTGCCCTGAGGCTGCCCTTGGACTATTTCACCGCGCTCACCGCCTTCATCGAAGCCGCCGAAGGCAACAACTTCTCGCGTGCCGCCGAGCGCTTGGGGATCAAGGCCTCAACGGTTTCACGCTATGTGAAGGACCTTGAGCAAGACCTGGGCATCGCGCTGTTCAACCGCTCCACACGCACGCTGCATCTGACCGAAGGCGGCCAGACCTTCCTGATACACGCACGCAGAGTATTGGATGAACTGGAACACGCCAAGGCAGCCACGTCTGCGCTGAACCAGCATCCCCGGGGCGTGTTGAAACTCAACCTGCCACCGGCGTTTGCTCGCCATCACATCCTGCCGGCGTTGAATGACTTTCTGGCGCGCTACCCGCAGATCAGCGTGGAACTGGTGCTGGATAACAACAAGGTCAATTTGATTCATGCCGGCGTCGACTTGGCCATCCGCATTGGCGAGCTGGCCGATTCGACGCTCAAGGCACGCAAGCTCAGCGACGGCCACTACCGCTTGGTGGTCAGCCCGGCGTTTGGCACGCAGCACCCTCCTCCGTCCACGCCCACGGACTTGGCCGGTGTGCCTGCGGTGCGGGGCACGGCTACCACCGGCGATATCAGTCTTGTATCCTCCGGCCGCGCGCTCCCGTTGCTGCATGACGGCGTTATTCGAATCAATGACCTGGACGCGCAACTCATCGCCGTGCGCCAAGGCTTGGGCTTTGGGCTGTTGCCGGACTGGCTGGTGGCGCGAAGTATCGAGGCCGGTGAGTTGGCAGTGTGGCTACCCGAATGGCACATCCAGGGCGTGGAGCGGGCGTTTGCGGTGTGGTTTGTGTACCCGCCCAAGCGCATCGTGTCATCGAAGGTCCGGTGTTTTATCGACTTTATCGTTGAACGACTGGGCGAAACACCGGATTGGAAGTGACTCAACTGAAGCGGATATCCAGCGCACGCAAGTAGGTTTGCAGCCCCGCATCCTGAATCGGGATCAGCAACGCCTCGCTATCCGATTCATTAAAATGCGCATGCCAGTAACCGGGTGGTGTGACAAACGCCAGGCCGGGCGACCAGTCGACCCGCTGCGGGTTACGGATTTGCCCATCCGCGTCCAGCTCGGTGCCCACCAATGAATAACAGCCCTTGGGGCAATCAATAATGAAGTCCAGTGCAATCGACTGATGCCGATGGGGTTTCTGCACCGATCCCGCCGGCAGAATTCCGTACATGGCCCACAGCACGTGAGTCACCGTGCGCGTCTGCGGGAAGCGGCGGTTGCCCAGCAGGATGCTGATGCGGCTGCGGTCCTGTGCCCTGGGATCATCGGCCGCTTCACGCAACTTCGCGTTGGCCAGCGCTGCTGGGTACAGGGTCGGCGCAAAGCGATCGGCGCGGGGTGTCACCCCCAGGTAACGCAACAGTGGCTCATCATGCACGTAGTAAAGACGCGCATCCTCGCGGGCATTGAAGTGCGCCTGCTGTAATCCCGGCAGGGCAATAAAGCAGCCCTTGGACCATTGAATCTCATACTCCCCCTGAACCACGCTGCCTTGCCCGGCAATCACGTAGAACACCTGGGAAGTGGCGTTGGGTTGCAGGGTCAGTGTGTCACCACGGTTAAGGCGCATGAAGTTTGCGCATAACCCGGGGCCGGTGGCGGGGCCTTCGCAGCCCAAAGCCTCGCTGAGGTCCAGCGGTACCACGCGGGAGGGGCCATTGTCATACAGCGAGGCGGGAAAGCTGTGGTAGGGAATGCGGGAAATCAGGTTGGCACTGATGGGGTTCGCCGCCTTGCTGTACTCGAAGTACTCGGCGTCCACTTGGTTGATATCCGTCAGTGCGGGGTCCAATTCACGGTTCATCAGGCTCACCTCAGTCTTGGGCTGGATCGCGCAGCGCGGTTGAAGCGCTGCACGGGGTGAGTGGACTATAGGCATTGCCCACTGGCGGATGAATGCCTGTGACGGCACAGCAGTTATGCGAAACGGGGCAGTTAACGCAACTGGAACCAGGTGGTTTTCAGTTGCGTGTACTTATCAAACGAATGCAGCGACAAATCGCGCCCGAACCCCGACTGTTTGCCGCCGCCAAACGGCACGGTCACATCCAGCGCATCAATGGTGTTGACCGACACGGTGCCGGCGTTCAGGGCACGGGCCACGCGATGCGCACGGTTCAGGTCATCACTCCACACCGAGGCCGCCAGGCCATAAAGGCTGTCGTTGGCTTGCTGAATGGCCTGTTCTTCGGTATCGAAAGCGCTCACCGCCAGCACAGGCCCAAACACCTCCTCCTGGGAAAGGCGCATGTCAGCGGTGACGTTGGCGAATATCGTCGGCTGGATGAAGTTTGAACAACCCTCAATGTTCAACTGTTGGCCGCCGGTCAACAGCGTGGCACCGTCTGCGTGCGCCCGGCCGATGGCTTGCATGATGCGTGCGGTTTGCCCGCTGTCGACAATTGCACCGGCGGCGCTGGCGGGATTAAGTGGGTTGCCGGGCATCCAGGCGCGGGATTTATCGATCAGGCGCTCGATGAACTCGTCGTGGATGCAGCGCTGCACGTAGAGGCGCGAATTGGCCGAACACACCTCGCCCTGGTTGAAGAAAATCCCAAAGGCCGCCTTCTCCGCCGCCAGGTCCAGGTCCTGACAGTCTGCAAACACCAGGTTCGGGCTCTTGCCACCACACTCCAGCCACACCTGTTTGAGGTTGGACTGGGCGGCGTACTGCATGAAGTATTTGCCCACCTGGGTGGAGCCGGTAAACACCAGGCAATCAACGTCCGGGTGCAACCCCAGTGCCTTGCCGGCGCCCTCGCCCATACCTGGCACCACGTTTAGCACGCCTTCGGGGATGCCTGCCTCCAGCGCCAGTTGGGCCAGGCGCAGGGCGGAAAACGGCGATTGCTCAGCGGGCTTGAGCACCACGCTATTGCCGGCCGCCAAGGCGGGTGCCAGTTTCCAGGCGGCCATGTCCAGCGGAAAATTCCACGGCACCACCGCGGCAATCACACCCAGGGCTTCGCGGGTGATGGTCGCCAACGCGTTGTGGGCAGTCGGCGCGACCTGATCGTAGAGCTTGTCCAGGGCTTCACCGTACCAGGCGAACACATGGGCCGCGCCGGGCACGTCGACGTTATAGGCGTCCATTACCGGCTTGCCCATGTTCAGGGAGTCCAGCAGTGCGAGTTCTTCGCGGTGGGTCATCAACAGGTCGGCGAGTTTGATCAGGACTTTTTTGCGTTCGCCTGGAGGCATGCGCCGCCACGGGCCGTTGTCAAAGGCGCGGCGTGCGGCGCGCACTGCCAAGTCCACTTCAACGTCACCGCAGGCGGCGACACGTGCAAGGAGCTGGTTGGTCGCCGGGTTGATGGCGTCAAAGGTCGCCCCGGACAGTGCGGCGACGGCCTGGCCGTCGATCAAGGCGGTGTTGGTGAAGGTTTGACGGGCAGCGCGTTGCTGCCAGTAGTCGAGGTTGAACATGCTGTACTCCTATGTAATTGGGTCTAATCCACGCGGCGGCAAGCCCGACGCCGAACGCAATGCTCAAGGCAACGCAGTGCCAATGTGGGAGCGGGCTTGCTCGCGAAGGCGGTGTATCAGTCAATATCAATGTTTGCTGGGCCGACGTCTTCGCGAGCAAGCCCGCTCCCACAGGGGGCCTGCGCTTGACTGATTGGCATTAGGGAACGCCCGTTTTTTTTCTTATTCGGCCATGTGCAATTCCGGCATCCCCACCCGGAACCCTCGGGTGAGGCACAGCAAACACAGCAGCCCCAGGCCCATCCAGCCCAGGCCGATGGTGAACGACAGGCCCGACAGGCTCGTCCACAACCACAGCGTGCTGAGAAACCCCAGGCCTGGCAGGGCGGCGTACAGCAGATAGTTGCGTGTACCGCGCAGCTTCTGGTCGCCCAGGTAATGCTTGATCACGGCCAGGTTCACCGCCGAAAACGCGAACAGCGCGCCAAAGCTAATCATGTTGGCCACGGTGTCCAGGCTGATAAACAGCGCAATCAGCGAAAACAGGCTGACCAGCATGATCGCGTTGGCCGGGACGCGTTTTTTCGTCACCAGCTTGCCGAATACCCTGGGCAATGCGCCGTCGCGGCCCATGGCGAACAGCACCCGTGACACGCTGGCCTGGGAGACCATCGCGGAAGCGAAACAACCCGCCACGTAGGTGGCGGTAAATGCACTCACCAGCAGCTCACCGCCGACCCGACGCATCACATCCACCGAAGCCGCGTCGGGATCGGCGAAACTGTTCCATTCCGGGAAGACCATCTGGGCGCAATACGACACCACCAGAAACAGCAGCCCACCGATCAGCGACACCGCCATGATCGCCTGCGGAATGGTACGGCGCGGGTCCGGCGTCTCCTCGGCCATGGTCGATACCGCATCAAACCCCAGGAACGACAGGCACAGCACCGCCGCACCGGTCATGATCAGCGGCACACTGAAACCTTCATGGTAAAACGGCTTGAGCAGCGGCACCGGCTCGGCTTGCCCGCTGAGGTTGTGGATCGACAACGCCACGAACACCACGATGAACACCAGTTGGGCCACGATCAGCACCCAATTGACCCGGGTAATCGACTCGATACCCACCAGATTCAGCGCCGTCACCAGGGCAATGGAGCCCAATACCCATACGGCGGTGGGCACGGTAGGAAAGTATTCGGACAAGTAGATGCCGATCAGCAAATAGCTGAGCAGCGGCAGGAAGATGTAGTCCAGCAGCAAGGTCCAGCCGGCGATAAAGCCGAAGGAGGCGCCAAACGCCTTGCGCGTATAGGTGTAGACCGAGCCCGAATAGGGGTGCGCCTTGACCATGCACCCATAGCTGTAGGCCGTCAGCAGCATGGCAGCCAGGGTCAACAGGTAGGCGGTGGCCAGATGCCCTTTGGTCATCTGGGTGACCAGGCCGTAGGTGGTGAACACCGCCAGCGGCACCATATACGCCAGGCCGAACAGTACAAGCCCGACAAGGCCCAGGGGTTGTCGAAAGCGGCGCGATGAGGTCAGTTGGGTTGAGGTTTGATGGGCGGGAGTATCGGCTACGTTTGTTATTGTATTCATTGCTGACTCCTGGAAAGTGGAATGCAGGGCACCGCGGCGTTCGATCAAATCGACACCGTTGATGAGTCATCCATTGGGAGCGGTGGGCAGGCCGCTATGGGGCGCCCACCCTGTTCAACCGGGCGGCATGCAGGGGCTTAGCCCTTCACAGTTTTCCCGCGATCCGTGCGGTGCGGTCCACCGCGATGCGGGTTTTGTCGACCAGCTCATCAAGCTCCGCGCGGCTGGCCACCAGGGCCGGCGCCATGATCATACGGCCCAGGGTCGAGCGAATAATCACGCCTTCTTCGAAGCCAAACGTGCGGCATTGCCAGGCCAGGTCGTTTTCATTGGCAAAGCGTTTGCGCGTGCCCTTGTCCTCGACAAACTGCAAGGCTGCCAGCAGGCCGGTACCCTGGATCTCGCCGATCAGCGGGTGGTTACCAAAGACTTCATGCAGGAGCGTGTGCAAATACGGCCCGGTGTCGTCCTTCACCTGGCGCACGATCCCTTCGTCACGCAGCGCCTTGAGGTTGGCCAGGGCCACCGCCGCCGCAACCGGGTGCCCGGAATACGTCAGTCCATGGGCAAACACCCCGCCCCGCTCCACCAGGGCTTCGGCCATGCGCTTGCTCAATACCAAACCGCCCATGGGCAGGTAACCGGAGGTCAGGCCCTTGGCGATCGACAACGTGTCGGGTTCGAAGCCGAAATGCTGATGGGCAAACCATTCACCGGTACGGCCGAAACCGCCAATCACTTCATCAGCGCACAGCAGCACATCGTATTGGCGACAGATGCGCTGGATCTCTGGCCAGTAGCTTTCTGGGGGGAAAATCATGCCGCCGGCGCCCTGGAAAGGTTCAGCGATAAAACCGGCGACGTTTTGCGCGCCCAACTCCAGTATCTTTTCTTCCAGTTGCAGGGCGCAGCGCCGCCCGAACTCGGCCGGGGTCAACTCACCGCCCTGGGCGTACCAATAAGGCTCGTCAATGTGCGCGACGTCCGGGATCAAGCCGCCCATTTCATGCATGAATTTCATGCCGCCCAGGGCAGACGCCGCCAGGGTGGAGCCGTGATAGCCATTCCAGCGACCGATCATGATCTTCTTCTGCGGCTTGCCGAGCACTTGCCAGTAGCGCCGTACCGTGCGGATCAGCACCTCGTTGGCTTCGGAACCGGAGTTGGTGTAGATCACATGGCTGTAGTGCTTTGGCAACAGGCTGAACAGCAACTCGGACAGCTCGATCACCGCCGGATGGGTGGTGTGAAAGAACATGTTGTAGTACGCCAGCTGATCCATCTGCGCAGCCGCCGCAGCCGTCAGGTCCTTGCGCCCATAACCCAGCTGCGTGCACCACAGGCCCGACATCCCGTCCAGGTAACGCTTACCCTCGCTGTCCCACAGGTACAGGCCCTCACCGCGGACCATTACGCGTGGGCCTTCGGCATTCAGCGCCTTTTGATCCACAAAGGCATGGATATGGTGCGCCGCGTCCGAGGCCTGGTAGTCCTGGGTCTGGCGTTGCGGTTCAAAGGGTAGGTTCATGGCTTTTTCTCTTGTTGTGGGTGGTCATGCAGTCGGTCAACGGCTTTTGCTCATGTAGCGTTCGAGGGGGTCTTTGCTCAGCCCGCCCTGGGCCTCGGCCAACGAGTCGATAAACAGGGAAAACAGTTCCGATTGCGTGCCGATGTCGAGCTTGCTGTAGATGTGCTTGCGGTGGGACTTGATAGTGTCTTCGGAGACTCCGAGGCGCTCGGCCAGCGAACGTGTGGAGTGGCCGCGCAGGATCAACTGGGTGATCCGGCATTCGCGTTCGGTGAGCAGCGACGAGCCGAAGTTGTTGAGTGCCGAGTGAATACGCTGTTCCAACAGGCTTTCGAAGCGCGCGCCCTGAGTCTCCAGGCCGGCGAAGTGCTTGCCCAGCACCGCCAGTACCCAAGGTGCTATGCGCTTGAATTGCTCGGTGGTGGCCGCGTCGAGCTTTTGCGTAAAGGCCAGCGACACCGCCAGGCTCAAGCCGTTGCTCGCCTGCAGGATGTAGTTGAGCTCATCCTCCAGGTGCGAATGCCGGTAAAACGACTGGTAGTACTCGCTGTGCTCGAAGTGATCGGGGGCTACGTCGGCGAGGTCGTAGCAGCCGGAAGCCGCCCCCTCCACGCAGGCGCCGTAGAACGGGTCGAGCAAGTAAAACCCGGAGAGGTACTGGCGCACATTGCCCTGGGGCAGCCATGGCCCGTCCAGTTCGAACACTGCGCTGGGCATACCGTCGTGGGGGTACAGGTACAAGGTCGTGGCCTGAATGGGGCGGATACACCCCAGGGCATCGAACAACGTGGCGGCAAACCCCGCTTGCCCGATGCTCTCGGTCACCCTGGCTATCTGTTCGAACCACTGGGCTGAAGACAGTCGATCATTATCCACTTCGAAGACTCGCCGTCATAACGGTTGGGTGCGACACCAGGTCACTGGCGCCGGGGACTGAAGTGATAGTCCCACACCCGCAAAGTCATCGAAATCACCCCTTAGGGTGAGGGGGTGCGCGCAAACGTCGGAATCGCCAAGCCCAGGCTTTCACGCAAGGTCGAGCCCTCGTAGGCCGTGCGATAAACACCGCGCTCCTGCAGCAAAGGGATCACCTCCTGAGTAAAACGATCAAATTGCCCAGGGTGCCCGATGTAGATATTGAACCCATCCACCGCCCGCGCCTGGAACCAATCCGCCAGTTTCTGCGCCACCGTGGCGGCGCTGCCCACGAACGCGCCTGGGCGTAATTGCCGGCCAAATTCGACGGCCTGGCGCAGGGTAAAGCCCTTTTCCCGGGCCTGGTCTGCGATGCGTTTGGCTGCGGTGAAAAAACTGCTGCGCGCGGCCTCCAGGCTCTCTTGCGGGAACGGCGCGTCCAGGTCGTATTGGCTGAAATCATGCCAACCAAAATTGCGCCCGAACTCCTTGAGCGCCAGCGCGAAACTGTGGTCGAGCTGATGATAGTGCTGCTCGATTTCCCGGGCATGGGCATCGGTGTCGCCCACGTAAATTTCCGCACCGGGCATGATCAGTACCTGTTCCGGATCGCGCCCCCGTTGTGCCGCCCTACCCTTGATATCCCGGTAAAACGCCTGGCCCTGCTCGATACTGGCTGCGTGGGTGAAGATCACATCGGCGGTGGCGGCGCCCAGGTCGCGGCCTTGTTCGGAGTCGCCAGCCTGGAATATCACCGGTTGGCCCTGGGGGGAGCGCTGGATATTCAGCGGGCCCACCACCGAAAAGTGTTCGCCCTGGTGGTTCAGGCTGTGCAGCTTGCTCGGGTCGAGAAACTGCCCAGTGGCACGGTTGCGCACAAACGCATCATCTTCATAGGAGTTCCACAGCCCCTGCACCACCTGAACATGTTCGGCGGCACGCCCGTAGCGGGTGGCGTAGTCGTAGTGTTCGTCGCGGCTGTAATTGCCGGCGGTACCGGCATCGCCACTGGTCACCACGTTCCAGCCGGCGCGGCCTTTGCTGATCAGGTCCAGGGAGGCCAGGCGCCGGGCGACGTTATACGGCGAGTTATACGAGGTGGTCAGCGTACCGACCAGGCCGATATGCCGCGTGCTCACGGCCAGTGCCGACAGCAAGGTCAGCGGCTCCAGGCGATTGAGGTAATGGGAGGGCGAGCCTTCGGTGATGAACTGGCTGTCGACGATGAACATCAGGTCGAACAGCGCCGCCTCGGCCTGGCGCGCTATCTCGATGTACCAATCGACGTTGACGCTGGCATCGGCCGGCAATTGCGGGTCAAGCCACAGGTTATGGCGGCCCGGCCCACCGCAGCCCATGGTCAGGGCGCCCAGTTTGAGCTGTCTTTTAGTCATTGCGCACTAGTCCTTCAAGCGGTCAGGGCTGGGTGGTGACGACGGCGGGTTGCAAGGCGGCCGCGAATGAAGGGTCAAACAACGTGGCGGCCGAGTAAGACTTGACCAGACCCAGGCCGGCAAAAAAGTCCACGGTCTTTTGCGCCTCGATGGGCGCCTGAGGCGTCAGCGGCTCGACGGTGGTGCGTGCGCGGGCAAACCAGACGCGGGCGATGTCGGCATCAGCGCGGGTGCGCTTGGCCCAGGCATCGGCATACGCGTTGGCGTTGGCCGGGCTCTGGCGCGCCCAGTCGCGGGCTTTTTTCAGGCGCTGGAGAAAGTCACTGATGGGTTCACGCTTGGCCTCCACAGCACTGGCGTTGGCGGCAATGAAGCTCTGGGCCGGGATCAAGTCTTCAGCGGTTGCCAGCACCCGCGCACCTTGGCGTTCCTGTTGCGTGACGTAGGGTTCCCAAGTGGCGATCACGTCAACGGCACCGCCTTCCAGCGCGTGGGAGGCGTCCAGGGCGCTGAGGTAACGCCATTGCAGCGAATCCCGCGCAACCCCGGCCTTGTCCAGCGCGGTCAGCAACAATTGCTGGCTCCAGGAGCCCTTCCAGATCGCGGCGCGTTTGCCTGCCAGATCGGCCAGGCTGCGGATCGACGAGTCTTTTTTTACCAGGATGGCTACGCCGTCGAGATTCTGCCGGCTGACGGCAATCACCTTGATCGGTGCACCCAAGGCGCCCAGGAACAACACCGGGGCATCGCCGAGCAGGCCCAGGTCCAGGCTGCCGACGTTGAGCGCTTCGGCCACTGGTGAGCCGGCCGTGAACTGTTTCCAGTCCAGCGTGTAGGGCAAGTCATCCAGCACCCCCGCCGCTTCCATCACGGCCTGGGCGTTGTAGCTCTGGTCGCCGACCACCAGGGTTTGCGCTTGCGCCGTCAGGCACAGAAATGAGGCGGCGAACCCGGCCGCCAGGATTTTGAGGTAACGCACGTTCGTCTCCAGATGCCTTGTGGGGCATGCAAGTCGATCCGCACGCACGGTCTCGGTTTAAAAGGTTATTGTTTATAGCTATGGGGTGTGAGGGCTATTTTTGCGGGCTGAAGGCGAGATGTAAAATACTGATTACGCATAACCTAATTCAATAAAAATGCGTATATCGCATCACGCTAGCGCGCAAATTCAATCCGGGCCACCAAGCCCGAACCACGCCGAAGGCGAAAGAACGGGTCGAATACACGCTCCAGGTCCGCTTCGGGAATCCCCGGCCCCTCGTCGCTGACCTCAGGCCGGCCCGGCATACAGCCCCGGCGCTCGTTAGCACGCCTGCTCAAACGTCATAATCACAGGGGCATCTGCGTGGTAATCTCCCGGCACCACGAATAGACATTGATCGTCACTTGACGATGACCAAAGCCAGGAAAGACCATGCCCAAGATTTCTCACTCAGCGCTACGCCGTAACTTCCGTGACCTGCTGGCAACGCCCCTGTGCGTTGAAACCGCCTCCGTATTCGACCCCATGTCTGCCCGCATAGCGGCCGACCTGGGATTTGAAGTGGGAATCCTGGGCGGCTCGGTCGCCTCCCTGCAGGTGCTGGCGGCCCCCGATTTTGCGTTGATTACCCTGAGTGAGTTCGTCGAGCAAGCCACCCGCATCGGCCGTGTGGCCCAGTTGCCCTTCATCGCCGATGCCGACCATGGCTACGGCAACGCCCTGAACGTGATGCGCACCGTCGAAGAACTGGAACGCGCCGGCGTCGCTGCGCTGACCATCGAAGACACCCTCTTGCCCGCGCAATTCGGGCGTAAATCCACGGACCTGATTTCCGTCGAAGAAGGCATCGGCAAGGTCAAGGCCGCGCTGGAGGCACGTGTCGACCCGGCGCTGTCGATCATTGCGCGCACCAATGCCGGCGTGCTGCCCACCAGCGACGTGATTGCGCGGACCAAGGCCTACGAAAAGGCCGGTGCTGACGGCATCTGCATGGTCGGCGTCAAGGACTTCGACCACCTGGAGCAAATCGCGCAGAACCTCAGCGTTCCGCTGATGCTGGTGACCTACGGCAACCCGCAACTGCACGACAGCGAGCGCCTGGCCAGCCTGGGCGTGCGCATCGTGGTGGCCGGGCATGGCGCCTACTTCGCCGCGATCAAGGCCACTTACGACAGCCTGCGTGCCCAGCGTCAGCTGACCCACAGCACCTCGAACCTCAGTGCGACGGAGTTGACCCACACCTACACCTTGCCTGAGAGCTATGTGGCGTGGGCCGAAGAGTTCATGGATGTAAAAGAGTAATCAATCACTCACGGCTCAGCCGTTGGCGCATCCCTGCGCTGGCGGCCGGGCCGGGCTGTACCACGCACTGATCCATCGCCACCCACGCACCTTGCGCCGTCGCCATCATCGGCTGCACCGGCCGGCCCGTCTCGCGTTCCACCACCTCGACACTGATGCCCTCCTCGGCGTAATGCCGATTGCCCCAGGCCACCAACGCCATCAGCACCATACGAAAGTCTTCGCCCCTGGCCGTCGGCACGTATTCGTACCGTGGCGGCCGCTCGCTGTAGGCGCGGCGCTCCAGCATGCCCGCTTCTACCAAGCCATTAAGGCGCCGCGTCAGCATGTTGGGCGCGATGCCCAGGCTGCGCGAGAACTCGTCAAAACGGCGCAGGCCGTGCAAGGCATCGCGCATGATCAGCATGCTCCACCACTCCCCTACCCGTTCAAGGCTACGGGCGATGGGGCATTCGGCACTGATGAGGGATTTGCGCTGCATAAGTATTCCTGTGTGCGAGTACAAACTTGTACGACACCATGTTACTTTCATGATGATAGTGACGTCCATACGCTGTGTATCCTTCAAGCAACAGGAGTCGATTGAGCATGAGTAAACGTATCGTCGTGACGGGCATGGGCGCGCTGACGCCGCTGGGGTCGAGCGTGGAATCCACTTGGCAGCGCTTGCTGGACGGGCAGTCGGGCATCCGCCGTTTGCCGCAAGAGTTGATCGGTGATCTGGCGGTCAGCATCGGCGGCCAGGTGCAAAGTGCGTTGCAAGACCCCGAAGCCGGTTTTGATCCTGATCGACTGTTGGCGGCCAAGGAACAGCGCAAGATGGACCGCTTTATCCTGTTCGCCCTGGCGGCGGCGGGTGAAGCCCTGAAGCAGGCCAATTGGGCACCCAAAACACCTGAGGAGCAGGCGCGCACAGCGACCATCATCGCCTCCGGTGTCGGTGGTTTCCCGGCCATTGCCGATGCGGTGCGCACCACTGACAGCAAGGGCCCGCGTCGTCTGTCGCCCTTCACCATTCCATCGTTTCTGAGCAACATGGCCGCCGGGCATGTGTCGATCAACTATGGCTTGAAAGGCCCGCTGGGTGCGCCAGTAACCGCGTGTGCAGCCGGGGTTCAGGCTATCGGCGACGCAGCGCGAATGATCCGCGCCGGGGAAGTCGACGTCGCGGTATGCGGCGGTGCCGAAGCGGCGATTCATCGCGTCAGCCTGGCCGGTTTCGCCGCAGCGCGAGCGTTGTCCAGCGATTTCAATGCCACCCCGCAGCGCGCTTCGCGCCCCTTCGATCAGGCGCGCGACGGCTTTGTGATGGGCGAAGGCGCCGGCATTCTGGTAATTGAAGAACTGGAGCATGCCCAGGCGCGGGGCGCACAGCCGATTGCCGAACTGGTGGGCTATGGCACCAGTGCAGACGCCTATCACATGACCGCAGGGCCTGAAGACGGTGACGGTGCGCGCCGGGCAATGACTCAAGCGTTGCGCCAGGCGGGCATCGAGGCATCGCAGGTGCAGTACCTGAATGCCCACGCGACCTCCACGCCTGTGGGCGACAAAGGCGAGCTGGCGGCGATCAGGACGGTATTCGGTACCGGCGGCAGCCCGGCGATCAGCTCGACAAAATCCGCCACCGGCCACTTGCTCGGTGCTGCGGGGGGCATCGAAGCCGTCTTTACCGTGCTTGCCCTGCGTGACCAGATCGCGCCAATGACACTCAACCTGGAAAACCCGGACGCCCTCGCCGACGGCCTGGACATGGTGCGCGATGAGGCGCGTCCCATGCCGATTGAATATGCGCTGTCCAATGGCTTCGGCTTTGGCGGCGTGAACGCCAGCGTACTGTTCCGACGCTGGATATAAGCCGGGGTTTGCCCCTGGGCTGAATTTCACCGACCATGGCGCCTTTCTGTTCCTGCCAACACGAGGTGCCCATGGCCAACCACGACCTGTCCTATACCCCTGACCCGGACGCCGATTCCATCTCCTCCGACGTGATCGGCTTCAACGGCATCCTGGTCTCCACCCAGATTCCCACCCATGCCGATGGCAGCCTGGAGCTGGGCGATATCACCCTGCAAAGCGAGTGCACCCTGCAAGCGCTGAAAGTTGCGCTGGAAAAAGCCGGCAGCTCCATGGACCGGGTCATGCACCTGACCATCTACCTCACCGACATGGCCGACCGCGCGGCGTTCAACGAGGTCTACAAGCGCTTTTTCGCCAAGCCCTGGCCAGTGCGGGCAGCAGTGGGCGTTGCCGCCTTGGCGGTAGAAGGTATGCGGGTGGAAGTGACGGCGATGGCTGCCAAGGCTTGAATCTGTGACGCCGTTAGCGCCGATCTGATCGGAATGTCGAACGCGGTCAAAAAGGTGGGAGCTGGCTTGCCTGCGATAGCGGTGGTGAATGTTCAATCGCCATCGCAGGCAAGCCAGCTCCCACATTGGGGCTTCGTTGCGTTGAGCATTGCGTTTGCTTAACGAACTTGCATTAGGCCCGACAGCCCTGCGGTAGATGCCGCCCAGGCATTTCACAGCTACAATGCGCGCCTCAACCGTGACAAGCCTGACTAAAAAAACTATGTCCTTGCCCAAGCATCACCTGGAATTGCTCAGCCCTGCCCGCGATGTCGCCATTGCGCGCGAGGCTATCCTGCACGGCGCCGACGCCGTTTACATCGGCGGGCCGAGCTTTGGCGCCCGCCATAATGCGTGTAACGAGGTGAGCGATATCGCCCAACTGGTGGAATTCGCCCGCCGTTACCACGCCCGCGTCTTCACCACCATCAACACCATTTTGCATGACAACGAGCTGGAGCCCGCGCGCAAGCTGATCCATCAGCTCTACGATGCCGGTGTGGATGCGCTGATCGTGCAAGACCTGGGCGTGATGGAGCTGGATATTCCGCCGATCGAGCTGCACGCCAGCACCCAGACCGACATCCGCACCCTGGGCCGGGCCAGGTTTCTCGACCAGGCCGGTTTCTCGCAGTTGGTACTGGCCCGCGAGTTGAACCTGCAAGAGATCCGCGCCATTGCCGACGAGACCGATGCCGCCATCGAGTTCTTTATCCACGGCGCCCTGTGCGTGGCGTTCTCCGGGCAGTGCAATATCTCCCACGCGCAAAATGGCCGCAGCGCCAACCGTGGCGATTGCTCCCAGGCCTGCCGCCTGCCCTACACCCTGAAAGATGACCAAGGCCGCGTGGTAGCCTTTGAAAAGCACCTGCTGTCGATGAAAGACAACAATCAGAGCGCCAACCTGCGCGCCCTGGTCGAAGCGGGTGTGCGTTCGTTCAAGATCGAAGGCCGCTACAAGGACATGGGCTATGTGAAGAACATCACCGCCTACTACCGACAGCGCCTCGACGAGATCCTCGAAGACCGCCCGGACCTGGCCCGCGCTTCCAGCGGGCGTACCGCGCACTTCTTCCTGCCCGACCCGGAAAAAACCTTCCACCGGGGCAGCACCGATTACTTTGTCAGCGACCGCAAGATCGACATCGGCGCGTTTGACACCCCGACCTTTACCGGCCTGCCCGTGGGCACCGTGGAAAAAGCCGGCAAGCGCGACTTGCAGGTGGTCACCCATGAGCCGCTGTCCAACGGCGACGGCCTCAATGTGCTGATCAAACGTGAAGTGGTGGGTTTTCGCGCCAACATCGCCGAGCCCAAGGGTGAGTTCGAGGAAGACGGTGAAAAGCGCTACCGCTACCGCGTCGAGCCCAACGAAATGCCGGCCGGCCTGCATCAACTGCGCCCCCATCACCCGCTCAATCGCAACCTGGACCACAACTGGCAACAGGCCCTGCTCAAGACCTCGGCCGAGCGCCGTATCGGCTTGTCATGGGTCGCGTGCCTGCGTGAAGAGCAGCTGCAAATCACCGCGACCAGCGAAGAAGGCATCAGCGCCAGCGTCACCCTGCCCGGCCCGTTTGGCGTGGCCAACAAGCCGGAACAGGCGCTGGATACCCTGCGCGACCTGCTCGGCCAACTCGGCACCACCGAGTACCATGCCACCCGCATCGAACTGGATGCGCCACAGGCGTTCTTCATTCCCAATTCACAGCTCAAGGCCTTGCGCCGTGAAGTGATCGAAGCACTGACCGCCGCACGCGTCGCCGCGCATCCGCGGGGCGGGCGCAAGGCTGAAACCTCGCCCCCGCCGGTTTACCCTGAGGCGCACCTGTCGTTCCTGGCCAACGTCTACAACCAGAAGGCCCGGGACTTCTACCATCGTCACGGCGTGAAGCTGATCGATGCAGCCTTCGAAGCCCACGAAGAAACCGGCGAAGTGCCGGTGATGATCACCAAGCACTGCCTGCGTTTCTCGTTCAACCTGTGCCCTAAACAGGCCAAGGGTGTGACCGGGGTAAAGACCAAGGTGGCGCCGATGCAATTGATCCACGGTGACGAAGTGCTGACCCTGAAGTTCGACTGCAAACCCTGCGAGATGCATGTGGTGGGCAAGATCAAGGGGCATATCCTCGGCCTGCCGCAGCCTGGCAGCGCGGTGGAGCATTTCAACCCGGAAAACCTCATCTATCAGGGCACGCACTAACCCTCATCTGTAGGAGCGAGCTTGCTCGCGAAAAGCTCGAGGACGCCGCGTTTCAACCCGATGCGCTGCGTCATCGTTAGCCTTCTTCGCGAGCAAGCTCGCGCCTACCGAGGTTGCGGGGCCACCACCAGCCCCGCTGCAACCCTGCCGCTGCCAGCAGAATCGCCGCCACACCCAGCCATTGCAGCCACCCCAGGCGATGCCCGAACGCAATCCAATCCACAAAGATCGCCGCAATCGGGTAGATGAACGACAGTGCGCCGGTAATGGCCGTCGGCAGTTTCTGGATCGCGCCATACAGCAGTACATACATCAAACCCGTGTGCACCACCCCCAAGGTGACCAAGGCCGCCCACGTCGTGGTGGATGCCGGCAGGCCATTCCAGGGCACCAGCGGCGCCAGCAATAGCGCGCCAGTGGCCACCTGGATCAATGCCATCAAATGCGGCGGTACTTCCTTGAGGCGCTTGATGATCAACGCCGCGACCGCATACAAAAATGCCGCGCCCAGGGCTAGCGCGATGCCTACCAGGTAATCTCCTCCACCCGTTTGCTCGCCATGGGCGGTAACAATCGCCAACATGCCCAGGAACGCCACGCTCAACCACGCCAGTTTCTGCACGGTGATTTTTTCACCGAGAAACACCGCCGCCAGCATTACCAGAATAAACGGCTGCACGTTGTACACCGCGGTGCTGATCGCGATGGAGGCACGGGAGTAGGATTCGAACAGCAGCAACCAGTTGCCGACAATGGCCACACCGCTGAGCACGGCCAGCCCCAGTTTTGCCCAACTGAGCAGGTCCAGGCGCAGGTAACCCAGCCAGGCGCACACCAGCACCAGCGTCAGCGCACCGATCACGCAGCGCCAGAACACCACCTCGATCACCGACACGCCAGACACCAGCACAAACCAGCCAATGCTGCCCGAGATCAGCATGGCGGCGACCATTTCCCACGACCCGCGACGGATGGATGAATCCATGATTGAGGCTCCTCAAGTGAGGCTCCAGTATGGCAATCTGTCGGCGACGGCTACAGCGACTAAAAAAGGCAAAAGCCCGAAATCACCTTTTCTTATTAGGCACAGACCATGATCGACACCATCGACCAGCAATTGATCGCCGCTTTGATGGACGACTCGCGGTTGTCCCTCAAGGCCCTGGCAGGCATCACCGGGCTGTCGTCACCCAGCGTCAGCGAACGTCTGCGGCGCCTGGAAGAACGCGGCGTGCTGACCCACTACACCGTCGACATCGACCCCAAACACTTCGGTTACCTGCTGCAAGCCATCGTGCGCATCCGCCCCCTGCCCGGCAAACTGCAGGAGGTGGAGCGCCAGATCCAGGCGATCCCTGAGTTCACCGAATGCGACAAGGTCACCGGCGAGGACTGCTTCATCGCCCGCCTGCATGTGCGCACCATGGATCAGTTGGACAGCCTGCTGGACCGAATCAATGGGTACGCCGAGACCAATACTGCGATTGTGAAGAAAACCCCGGTGAAACGGCGCTTGCCGCCGCTGGGGGCTCGCTGAGGTGTCATGCCAAGGGAGTGTTATGACCAAACACAGTCAAATGTGCGGGCTTGCTCGCGAATACAGGGTGTCAGTCACCGACTATGTTGACGGGTATACCGCATTCGCGGGCAAGCCCGCTCCCACAGAATGCCACTTCGACCCGGTGATTGTTTGAACCCGCACTTGGCCACCGCCCTCCAACCTGAATGAACCACGGCCGGGTGCACGCACTATGACTTTCATTCTATGGTTGGCCGTATTGGGCGCGGTGCTGCTCACCCTCGCCCTCACGTCCTCCTACCTGCGCTGGATGCCGGTCACCACTTCGGCGGTGTGCCTGTTGCTCGGCATCGCCATCGGCCCCCTCGGTGTGGACCTGCTGCACCTGGACATCAAGGGGTCGGCGCGCTGGATGGAGCACCTGACCGAAGTGGCAGTGCTGTTTTCGCTGTTTGTCAGCGGCCTTAAATTGCGCCTGCCGCTCAAGCATCGCACCTGGCGCATCGCCTTCGGCCTGGCCGGCCCGGTCATGCTGTTGACCATCCTCGGCACCGGGCTGTTGCTGCATTACCTGCTTGATCTGTCGTGGGGGGTGTCTTTGTTGGTGGGCGCGATCCTGGCGCCGACCGACCCGGTGCTGGCGGGTCTGGTTCAGGTCAACAATGCCCAGGACTACGACGCGCTGCGCTTCGGTCTGTCCGGCGAAGCGGGGCTGAACGATGGCAGCGCCTTTCCGTTTGTGATCTTCGGCTTGCTGTTCATGCAACACGGCGGCTTCGATGGCGACTGGGTCGGCGGTTGGGTGTTGAAAAACCTGGTATGGGCGGTGCCGGTCGGGCTATTGATCGGCTACTGGATGGGCCGAGGTATCGGCCGTGTGACGTTGCGCCTGCGCCTGATCAATGCCGACAGCACCCTCTCGCCCAATGATTACCTGACACTGGCATTGATCGCCCTTGCCTATGTGACCGCCGAAGCCGTGGGCGGCTATGGCTTCCTGTCGGTATTCGCGGCGGGCCTGGGGTTGCGTCAGGCCGAGGTGAAGTCCACCGGCAACGCCCAGACACCCGCCGAGCACCTGGCGCAACCGGTGGTGGGCCACCTCGAAATCGAGCCCGAGCAAGCCTTGCACGGCGACGTCAGCCAGTTGAAGGACACCCAGATCGCGGCAGGCGTGATGATGGGTGACATGCTGGCCTTCGGCAGTCTGGTGGAGCGGGCCATGGAGGTGTTCCTGGTGACCGTCTTGGGCATCGTGCTGGTCAGCCACTGGGAGTGGGCCGCGTTGGCGGTGGCGCCGTTACTGTTCTGTGTGATTCGCCCCGCCAGTGTATTCGCCATGCCTTGGGGCCGCCTGCTGGACCATCGCCAACGCAGCCTGGTCAGTTGGTTCGGCATCCGTGGGATCGGCAGCATTTACTACCTGTTCTATGCGCTCAACCACGGTCTGGTAGGCACCAGCAGTGCGGTGGCGGTCAACCTGACGTTGTCGGTCATCGCATTGAGCATCCTGGCCCATGGCCTGACTACCCAGCCCATGCTGGCATGGTATGAGCGTCAGGCTGCGCAAAAAAATTGAATCCTGCACCACGCCGGGGTTTCAAACAGCCAAGACCCACACTGCGAGTCAGCTAATGAAAAAGATCGCCCAACGATTGCTTGAGGAACGCCAACGCCTGGGATATTCGCAGCAATACCTGGCGCAGGCAGGCGGCGTGACCACACGCGAGCAACGTCAATATGAACTGGGCGAAGACCTGCCCCATGCCAACTACCTGGCAGCTTTGGCCGAGCATGGGGTGGATGTGGTGTATGTGATCACTGGCAAGCGCAGCACGGTGGTCAATATCAGCCGCGATCAGGCGCAGACGCTGATCGATAACCGCGTGGTGGGCCAGGAGGTGTCGCTGGACGGCGGGGCCGAGGAAGACGTCTACTTCAAGCTCAGCAATCCCTCGGGACCGCCGCCGGATCAGTCCTGATTTTCAGTGTTGCCAACGTCCGCCGCTTCATCCAGGTCGTTCAGCGGCACCTCGGCATCGTCCATCAACGAACCCGGGTCTTCATTGCCGGGGTCGTTGAGTTCATCGTCCAGTTCTTTTGACATGTGCATTTCCTCTAACCGCCTTGGGTATCGATATCGGCATCGGTTTCAGGCTTGTGCTCGCGCTCGGGCTTGAAGTCTGGACTGTAGTCGTTTTCCTTGGCCTTCGGGTCGCTCGCAGGCGTTGGATCCTTGGGCGCATCGGCGGCGGTGCCAGGGGCAGGCTCGCCGCCGTCGATGGCGGGGTCGTTGCGATTGTGGGTCTGGGGATCTTTAGGCTGGGGCATGAGGCACCTCTTTGCAGGCCGGTGAAAAATCTGAACCGCATAGAGCTAAGGCGTCACGGCCACGGCTGAAGTTCCGTTCGCGTGGTCAGCGCAGTGGATTGTCCACCTGAATATAGAACGCATAGATGCCCAACACCAGCCAGAACACCATGAACAACCACGGCGCACGCATGGAAAACAACAACGACTTGCGATAGCCCTTGTGGCTCGACTCCACTTCGGAAAACAGGGGCGACTCATCGTAGGCCATGCCCATCACTGGCTCGCTGCGCAGCAATTCGCTTTGCTTGTAGTGCCAGTGGTCGATGATTTCATACGCCGCACGGATACCGGGCCAGGCATTCAGCGAACTGAGAATACCCAGCGAAACCAGGAAGATCGGCACCACCAGCGTGAACAGCTTGCCCCATTCCGGGTTGAGGTTGCCCATGCCGGAGACAAAGGCAATCACCAGGAAGGATTGCGCGGTCAGGTAGGCGTCGGTGCGGTTGGCCAGGATGCTGGTTTCGTACTGGATCTCGCGCCGGTAAAAGTCGAGGCGGTCCTTGGGCGAGCCGAATATCTTTGCGTTGTGTTCGCTGTGGTCGTTCAGGGCCGCTTCCGGAGTGTGGGGGGAGATGATTCTGGACACGACGGTGCTCCACAAGGTGACGAAACTCCTTAGAAGAATCGGGGCCTTGTGAAGTTCAAGTAGGTTCGCGCACCAATTCAGGGCGACCGCCGCCCTCTGTAGGAGCGAGTTAGCTCGCGAAATACGTCAACGCTAACGCGGGCTGCCTGATTAAACGCGGTGCCGGTGAGTTTTTCGCGAGCAAGCTCGCTCCTACAGGGGATTAACGGCATTCCGGCACAGGCATTGCTTTATCCATTCACCATCCCGAAAACAGGAGCATGCGTTACCCCCCGACCCAGAGCCGCCCCCATAAGAAAGTAAGGACCAGGTCTGTTGGCACCTTCAGCCACGGGCTCATAAAAACATGCGTTTTTTTAAGCGGCAGTGCCACCCAAAGCCACACTGGGCACTGACAAGGTACTGGAATGGCTCGATCTTTCTTTGATGAAATGAATGACGCAAACGGCGTATGCCGTGCGCATTATCAGGACTTCTCTCGCTGGCTGGCCCACACGCCGCCGGAACTGCTGGCCCAGCGTCGCCGTGAAGCGGATTTGCTGTTCCATCGCGCCGGGATCACCTTCACCCTGTATGGCGACGAGCAAGACACCGAACGCCTGATCCCCTTCGACATCATTCCCCGCAGCATCCCCGCCAGTGAGTGGAGCCTGATCGAACGCGGCTGTATCCAACGGGTCAACGCGCTGAACCTGTTTTTGGCCGACATCTACCACGACCAGCGCATTATCAAGGCCGGGATCATTCCCGCCGATCAGGTCCTGGGCAATGAGGGCTATCAGAAAGCCATGGTCGGTCTCGACCTGCACCGCGGCATCTATTCGCACATCTCGGGCGTCGACCTGGTGCGCGACGGCGACGGTACCTACTACGTGCTGGAAGACAACCTGCGCACCCCCAGCGGCGTGAGCTACATGCTCGAAGACCGCAAGATGATGATGCGCCTGTTCCCGGAAGTGTTCGCCAAGCAGCGCATTGCCCCGGTGGACCACTACCCCAACCTCTTGCTCAAGACCCTCAAGAGCGCGAGCCGCCTCGATAACCCGAATGTGGTGGTGTTGACCCCTGGGCGCTTCAACAGCGCTTTCTTCGAACACGCCTTCCTTGCCCGGGAAATGGGCGTGGAACTGGTGGAAGGCGCCGACCTGTTCGTGCAGGACCTCAAGGTGTTCATGCGCACCACCGACGGCCCCAAGGCCGTGGACGTGATCTACCGACGCATCGACGACGCTTTCCTCGACCCCCAGGCGTTCAATCCCGAGTCGATGCTCGGCGTGCCGGGGCTGGTGGCGGCTTACTGCGCCGGCAATGTGGTGCTGGCCAATGCCATCGGCACCGGGGTGGCTGACGACAAGTCGATCTACCCCTACGTACCCGCGATGATCCGCTTCTACCTGGACGAGGAACCGGTCCTGCAGAACGTGCCGACCTTCCAATGCCGCAAGCCCGATGAGCTGTCCCATGTGCTGGCCAACCTCGAGCAGTTGGTGGTCAAGGAAACCCAGGGCTCCGGCGGCTACGGCATGCTGGTGGGCCCGGCGTCGACGGCCGCCGAGATCGAAGACTTCCGCCAGCGCATCAAGGCCCGCCCCCATGCCTATATCGCCCAACCCACCTTGAGCCTGTCCACCTGCCCGACCTTTGTCGAAAACGGCATCGCGCCCCGGCACATCGACTTGCGACCCTTCGTGCTCTCGGGCAAGGAAACCCGCCTGGTGCCCGGTGGCTTGACCCGCGTGGCGCTGAAGGAAGGCTCGCTGGTCGTCAACTCGTCGCAAGGCGGTGGAACCAAGGACACCTGGGTGGTGGAGGGCTGAGTATGCTGAGTAGAACAGCTGCAGATCTGTATTGGATGTCGCGTTACCTGGAGCGCGCCGAGAACCTGGCACGCATGCTGGAAGTCAGTTATTCGTTGTCCTTGATGCCCCAGGCCGGGCGCAGCGATGGCCTGGATGAACTGGCGATGTCGTTGCTCAGCAGCGGCACCCTGGACAGCTACCTGGAGCGGCACCAGACCCTGGATGCCGAACGCATGTTGCACTTCTTTGCGCTCGACGCGCAAAACCCCGCGAGCATCTACAACTGCCTGCGTGCCGCCCGAGGCAATGCCCATGCGGTACGCGGGCGCATCACCGCCGACATGTGGGAAAACCTCAACGCCACCTGGCTGGAAATGCGCAGCATCGCCGCCGGCGGCCTGGCACGGCATGGCATCAGCCACTTCTGTGATTGGGTCAAGCAACGCTCGCACCTGTTTCGGGGCGCGACCTCGGGCACCATCATGCGCAATGACGCCTACCGCTTCATTCGCCTGGGCACCTTTGTCGAACGTGCTGACAACACCTTGCGCCTGCTGGATGCGCGATATGAGATGTTCGGCGAGGAGTCGGAAGAAGTCAGCGACGTATCGGCACGCGGTTATTACCAGTGGAGCGCCCTGCTGCGCGCGTTGTCGTCGTTCGAGGCCTATACCGAGCTGTATCCGAATGCCTTGAATGCACGCTCGGTGTCAGAGTTGCTGCTGTTGCGCAGCGATGTGCCGCGTTCGCTGCATGCCTGCATCGAGGAGTTGAGCCATATCCTGGCCGACCTGCCCGGCAGTTATGGGCGCACGGCGCAACGCCTGGCGGCGGAGTTCGAGGCGCGGCTGCGGTACACGGGGATTGATGAGATTCTGGAAGATGGGCTGCACACTCGGCTGACAGAATTCATCGACACCGTGCGTGAGTTGGCCCGGGAGATACAGAGCTCCTACCTGGAAGTGGTGTAGCCCAAACCTGTAGGAGCGCGCTTGCTCGCTCCTACAGGGGCTTGATCGCCCACCAACGCGGCAACAACTGCTGCACCCGCGATTCGCCAAAGCGGTCATCGATCAGCATCACCACCCCGCGATCCTGCTGGCTGCGGATCACCCTCCCCGCTGCCTGCACAACTTTCTGAATACCGGGATACAGGTAGGTGTAGTCATACCCCGCGCCGAAAACAGCGCCCATACGTGCCTTGATCTGCTCATTCACCGGGTTGAGCTGCGGTAAACCCAGGGTGGCGATAAACGCACCGATCAGGCGCGCTCCGGGCAGGTCGATACCTTCGCCAAACGCACCGCCCAGCACCGCAAAGCCAATGCCCTGGCTGTGGTGGGTGAACTGCTCCAAAAAGGCTTGGCGCTCGGCCTCGGCCATGCCCCGCGCCTGCAACCACAACGCAATCTGCGGGTGCCGTTCGGCCATTAACTGGGCCACCTGTTGCAGGTAATCGAAGCTTGAGAAAAACGCCAGGTAGTTACCCGGTTGCGCAGCGAATTGCCGCGCGAGCAGTTCCACGATAGGTTCCAGCGACGCCTGGCGATGCACAAACCGCGTAGAGATGCGGTCAACGATGCTGACCTGCAATTGCTCGGCCTTGAACGGTGATGCCACATCAACCCAGGCGGTATCCGCCGGCAGGCCCAGCAAGTCCGCGTAATAATGGCGCGGGCTCAAGGTCGCGGAAAACAGCACACTGCTGCGCGCGGCGGTCAGCCTGGGCCGGATGAACTCGGCCGGCACCACGTTGCGCAGGCACAGAGTCGAGCTATTGCGCTTGCCGCTGAACGAGCGCTTGGTGATATCGAAGATAAAGTGCTCATTGAACAGCTCGGCCACTTTGGCCCATTGCAGCGCGTCGAAGTAGAAGGCTTGCAGGTCACCGCTGAGGGCTTCGGGGTGGTCGTTGAAGTAGTCGCCCATGGCGCTGGTGCACAGGCTCAGGGCCTGGAGCAGTTTGTCAGGTTTGGCGGCGTACGCCTGATACGGTGCGAGTTGGTCCTTGTGCAAGGCATTCCACTCACGGTTCAAGCGCTGCAAGGGTTTGTTCAGGGGCTCGGGC
This sequence comes from Pseudomonas sp. KT_2_4, assembly GCF_041410225.1. NCBI lineage: Bacteria > Pseudomonadati > Pseudomonadota > Gammaproteobacteria > Pseudomonadales > Pseudomonadaceae > Pseudomonas > Pseudomonas sp. KT_2_4. The sequence continues at coordinate 737,366 of NZ_CP166962.1, read as the reverse complement.
GCGTTATCGCGCAAGGTCTTGAGGCTGTACTGGTCCAGGCTGGCGCTGTACATCGAGCGCGCGCGTTCGACCAGGTTGTGCGCCTCGTCCACCAGCACCGCGACACGCCACTGGTTGAGCTGGGCCAGGCCGAACAGCATGGCGCCAAAGTCGAAGTAATAGTTGTAGTCGGCGACGATCAGGTCGCTCCAGCGCGCCATTTCCTGGCTCAGGTAGTACGGGCATACCTGATGGGCCAGCGCCACGTGGCGCAGACTTTTTTGATCGAGCAGGCGCACCTTGGACGCGGCCTGGCGGGCGGCAGGCAGGCGGTCGTAAAAGCCCTTGGCCAATGGGCAGGAATCGCCGTGGCAGGCTTTGTCCAAGTGTTCGCACGCCTTGTCCCGGGCCACCAGTTCAAGCACACGCAGTGACAGCTCGGGGCTGCTGTCGTACAGCACCTGGGCGGCATCCAGCGCCAGCTTGCGCCCGGGCGTCTTGGCGGTGAGGAAGAACAGCTTGTCCAGTTGCTGCGGCGCCAGGGCCTTGAGCAGCGGGAAGATGGTGCCGATGGTCTTGCCAATACCCGTGGGCGCCTGGGCCATCAGGCACCGGCCCGTAGTCACCGCTTTGTAGACCGACTCGGCCAAGTCGCGCTGCCCGGTACGGAAGTCGACATGGGGAAACGCCAGGCTCTGCGCGCCAGCGTTGCGTGCCGCACGGTGCTGCATCTCCTGCCGGGCCCAGTCCAGGAACAGCGCGCATTGCTGATTGAAGAACTGCTCAAGGTCGGGTGCATCGAACCGCTGGTTCAGCACGGTTTCGCCTTCGCCGACGATGTCGAAGTACACCAGCGCCAGGTCGATATGATCGAGCCCGAGTTTCTGGCACATCAGCCAGCCATACACCTTGACCTGGGCCCAGTGCAGTTGCCGATGGTTGGCGGGCTGGGCAGCGAGGTCGCCACGGTAGGTTTTGACTTCTTCCAGGCGGTTGGCGTCCGGGTCGTAGCCGTCCGCCCTGCCCCGCACCTTGAGCTGCTGGTAATCGCCCTCCAGGGTGACCTCGTGCTGATAGTGCGCGCTGCGCCGGGATGCCACCGTGCGATGGCCGACGATGCCTTCCTGGGCGCTGGGCGACGGCGTAAAACGCAGGTCGAGGTCGCCGACCTTGGCCGTGAACTCACACAGCGCCCGCACGGCCACGCTGTAACTCAAGCGGGTTGCTCCGCCCAACGCACGTAGCAGACGGTGACCGGCATCTGGTACTCGCCGCAGAACGCCAGCCAACGCAACTGGTTGTCTTGCAGGCGGTCGCCGGGGCCCTTGACCTCGATCATGCGATAGGTGTTTTGCGCCGGCCAGAACTGGATGAGGTCCGGCATCCCGGCCCGGTTGGCACGGATATCCTGCAACAGGCGCGTGAACCAATGGCGCAAATGCTCGGCGGGCAGGCAGGCCAGGGCTTGCTCCAGCAGGTCTTCGCTCAGCAGGTTCCAGAACACAAAGGGCGACTGGATGCCCCATTTATCCACGTAGCGTTGGCGGATGCTTGCCTTGTAGCGACCGTCCTTCAATTGCGCAAAGCACGCGGCAAACAAAGCTTCTCGGCGTTGATAAAAGTCCTCGCTGTGCAGGTCCGCCGGCCCGCGCTGGAACGGGTGGAAGAACGCCCCCGGCAGCGGCGCAAAAATCGCCTCCCAGCACAGCAAGCCAAACAGCGAATTGATCAGGCCATTCTCGACGTAATGCACCGGTGCATCCGGTTCGCTCAAGTGCGCCAGCACGCAGGATTCCACCGACAGCAGCGGTTCCTGCACCAGCGAAAGGTCCAGGCGTGCCACCGCTTGGGGCTTGGCCCTGGGCAGCGCCGGCCCGCCGAGTTTGCGCCGCAGGCGCGGCACTACGCGAAGCAGGTGTTGGTGTTCCGCTGCGCTGTGTGGGGCCTGTTGCGCCTCGGTCGCCAGGGCCATGGCTTGGGCGTAATCCTCCTGACGTTCCAGTACGCGGATCAGCCGCGCCCGCGCGCCGGGATGAGTGCAATTGCGGTAGATCTGTTCGGCCAGTGCCAGCTCGGCGCACCGTTCGCAATACTGGCCGATCTGGAACAGCAGCTTGGCACGACGCTTTTCCAGCCACGGGTTGTCGGTACACAACGTGGCGACCTGCGCCAACACCGTATCCAGTGCCTCACCGGCTTCAAAGGCTTGCTGGCACTGGTGCAGGAATAAAAACCCATGCACGTCGTCACGGCTGCGTAAACCACGAGACTCGGCGCAGAACTCGACTTTTTCATAGGTATAGATGCCCAGATCTGCCAACACGAATTCCGACCAGTCCTGGTGCAGGTTGCCGAAGAACATCAGGCGCAGGCGATCACACAACTCCATCACTGTCAGGCTATACAGCACATCGCCCACGTCGGGACACCACTGGGTAAAGCTGCGCGGTTCGGTAAATTGCGCCGCCAAGGGTTCAAGCCAGTCGGCCTTGTTGCCCTTGGGTTGGTCGATCCAGGGCCTGAAGGCGCCGAGCAATTCACTTTTTTGCAGCAGGGCGAACAGGGTGGCAAACGGCAGCGGGCTTTGATCCTCCACCCACCCCAACTCCCGCAGTGGCCCCGCCGCCGCATGAGGGCAACCGATTTCCAGGTAATGGAGCTTGGTGGCGCGAAAATGCACGCCCTTGCGCATCACCATCCGCACCAACAACGCCTGGGACGCCAGAGGCAACCTGTCAAATTGCTGAATGAAATGCTGTTCGTGTGCATCGAGCAAATCGGCATAGCGCTGCCCCAACCAAACCAGCACTTGGCGGAAGTTATGCAGGTAATACAAGGGATCTTCGAGGGGGTTGGCCATGGCGCAGAGCAATCAAATACTGGTTATGCATACAGAGTGCCGGGGCAAAGCGGTTGTTGCAATCAGTAATAGATAAATGGCGCCTGCAACTTTTTGCAAAAAAACAATCTGATGAGGGGGTTGATCAAGTAATATTTATGGCCGCGCAGCCAGACGCTGCGGGACTTTTCAGGGTTAAAGGTAAGGGTTATGAACATGAAGAATTTGGGTCTGCCACTGGTTGCACTCACTTTTCTGGTATTGGCCGGTTGCTCCACGCAAACCGTGGTGACCTTGCAGAACGGCACGCAGTATTTGACCAAGGACACGCCCAACGCCAAGACCGCCGACGGCTTCTACGAGTTCACCGATATTGCCGGCAAGCGTATTCGTATCAAGGCCGATGATGTGGCCACGGTGCGTAAGGAAAAGTGATCTTCTAGCAACACCCCATCAAATGTGGGAGCTGGCGTGAACTGGCCTAATGATTTTGGACACTTCAATCGGGCGTTATGATAGCGCCCAAATCTGAGGTGTTTGGATATGCGTAAATCTTATTCGAGTGAGTTCAAGCTCAAGGCTGCCAGCATGGTGCTGGATGAAGGCCAGCCGGTTACTGAGGTCTGTGCCAGCCTAGATATCGGCCCCACTGCTCTACGCCGCTGGGTCGATCAAGTGCAGAAAGAACGCCTGGGTTCGACCCCGGTAGGGGCCAAGGCAATTACCGCTGATCAGCGAGAAATCCAGAGGCTCAAAGCCCTACTCAGGGAGAAAGACCTGGACATTGAAATCCTAAAAAAGGCCAGTGCTCTCCTGCTTTTGGACGCCAAAGATCATTCACGCTGATCGATGAGCTGGACGAGCAATACGGCGTTAAAAGGTGTTGCCGGGCGTTTGGGATCAACCGTAGTAGTTTCTACGCCTGGCGCCGGCGCCAGGGCAGAGCAAATCCTGAACGGGACAAGCTCAAAGCCGCGCTGGTCAAGCACCACAGGGCGTCCAGAGAGTCGGCCGGCGCACGTACTTTGTCCAAGGAGCTAAAAGCCAAAGGGCATCGTATCGGACGTTATATGGCTCGCAGTTTGATGCGCGAAGCTGGCATCGCTAGTCGTCAGCGCAGGCGCCATAAGTACAAGTCGCCGGGCGTTGAGGCATTGGTTGCGCCGCACGTGCTCAAGCGAAAATTTGATGTAACGGCGGTTAACCAGGTGTGGTGTGGCGACGTAACTTACATCAAGGTCGGCAAGCGATGGATGTACTTCGCCGCCGTTCTGGATTTGTACGCTCGGAGGATCGTGGGTTGGTCGTTCTCGATGATTTCTGATGCCAATCTGACCTGCGAAGCGCTACGCATGGCGGTTGAGCTACGCGGCCGCCCCCAGGATGTGTTGTTTCATTCAGACCAAGGTTGTCAGTACACCAGTCATAAATTCCGAAACGAGCTTGTGAAACACGGATTTAGACAAAGTATGAGCCGTAAAGGCGAGTGCTGGGACAACGCCCCCATGGAGCGTTTCTTTGGTAGTTTGAAATCAGAGTGGGTTCCTGAAACGGGCTACAAACTGGAACATGAGGCCCAGGCAGACGTGCAGCGCTATGTCTCGCGCTACAACATCAGCAGGCCTCACAGCTACAACGACTACCGGTCGCCGGTCGCGAAGGAAAGGTTGGTGGCGTGAACCTTAATCGGTGTCCAAGATTACTTGACCAGTTCAGCTTGCCTGCGATAGCGATTTGTCAGTCACCGCATGGCTGTCTCGACCGCCGCCATCGCAGGCAAGCAAGCTCCCACACCGAATACGTTAGCTGATGACTATCCCCTCCCCCGACAGACTGCTCACACCCACCAGCGTCACCGAATCCGTACCAAAGCTAATGACGGTATCCGCGCCCACCACCTTGACGTGATCGCGGTAATCGGTGCTGCCCGCCACGTCGTTGAACACCAGCTTGTCCGTCGTCTGGTAGCCAATCACCCGGTCATTGCCAAACTGCCCGCTAAACAAAAACGTGTTATGCCCGCTGCTGTCACGGATGGTGTCATTGCCCTTGCCACCTTCGATAAAGTCCGCGCCCCTGCCGCCTTTGATCAAGTCGTCGCCGTCACTGCCAATGATGAAGGTATTGCCCTTGTGCGCCTCGGCATTGCGGTTGAGGTCTTGCACCCAGGTGGTGGCCCGTGCCGGATCGGACAGGTTGGCGACGATCACCGTCGAGTCGCGGGTCATCTGTTCGTAGAAGCCCGAGTCGAGGATGCGGGTCATGCCGTCGCCGTAACCGGTGGGCAAGTGCGAGACCCAGGTGGGCAGGTTGAGGATGGAAAATGGCAGCAGGTTCCACAGGGATGAAGCGTAGTGGTCGTTGAAGCTGACGATGTTGTCGGTGCTCGACTCGTGGGGCTTGTCGTGCACGCCCAGGGACGACAGGTTGAATGACGAGCCATCCAGGGCGCGGAACACCGGGTCGTTTTCATAGCCGACGTTAAGCACCTTGTCGCCGGCGCTCTGGGTCGGCGACGCGTAGGCCACGTAGTTGGAGTCCTTATAGAACCCCGACCAGCTGTTGTCGCTCAAGTCGGCCATGCTGTTGACCGCGAGGCCCCCAAGGCTGTGGCCGCTGACCACTACGTCGTTGCCGCCCAGGCCCTGGGCACTGGCGTAGTCCGCCACGTTTTTGAGCAAGCCGCCGAAGGCTTCCCCCGCGTAGTTCTTGGCATAATCCTTGGGCCCGAAGGCGGCGAGCAGGTCGCTGATCACATCGCCGATGGAGTCGGTGATCACACTTTCCCGAGGCCCCGAAGTGCCGCGAAAACTGATGCCGATTTCCTGCAGCTTGCCCGCATCATCGTACTTGCCCAGCACCTCAGCCTGCGCCGTGCCGTAGCCGAATTTTTCGCCAAAGAAGGTGCCGCGCGCATCGACCTTGCCGCTGTAGCCCAGGGTACTGGCGCTGATGGGCGTCCAGCCGGCTGCTTGCACCGCCTCCAGGGCGGCTTTTTCCGAGTCGGGGTTCCAGGGGATCCCGGGGATGACCCCTTGGGCATTGCTGCCGCCAATCAGCGCGCTGACCAGGGTGGCAGGCAAGCCCAGCCCGAGGCCGTTGTTCTGGTAACCGACGGCAAAGCCGTTATCCAGGTTGTGGTAGGAATACAGCGTGATCGCCATGGCATCGGCGAACAACGCCTTGGAGTCCTCGGTACCGAGGTTTTTATAGTCAAAGATACCCATTGGTAGTGCCTCTCTGTTGTTGGATTTGTAGAGAAAGCCAAAACACCTGTTATCCGTTACCACCTGTAGGAGCGAGCTTGTGTGGCGAGGGAGCTTGCTCCCTCGCCACAACCCACTGCATCTGGCCTTTAGAACGCCCAGTCCAGGCTCAAGCCGACGCCGTGCACCTTCTCCTTGCTGGCCAGCAGGCCGTTGTAATCGAAGTTCACCCGCGCATCCTTGCTCAATGCCAGGCTGACCCGTGCTCCGACCAACGCGGCATCGCGCACCATTGGCGCACTTTCCACCGTGAACGACGGGCCGCCCGAGGCAAACGCCAGGTGCTGCTCCGAATCGGCGCTGCTCAGGTTGTGCTGCCAGCCCAGGGTGCCGGAGACTTCCAGTTGCTGATGGTCGTTGATATTGAAGGTCTTCAAGGCACGCATACCCAGGGTGCTGAGCACCAGGTCACGGCTGTCGTCGCCACTTCTCAGCGCGGCGGCGTCGCCCTTCTCTTTGAAGCTGTCAGTGTCCAGGTGCACGTAGGCCAGATTGGCGAACGGCTCCAGGGCCAGCGGTTGCAGGTTGATACGGTACGCCGCCTCCGTGAATACCTGGGTGCTGTGGGCATCGACCTTGGCTTTTTGCTTGCCGCTGACGTCGCCGTATTGCAGGTCGCGTTTGACATCGGCGCGGTGCCAGCTGTAGGTCGCGCCGCCACTCAGGCGCCAGGCGCCGATTTCATGCCCGGCATAGGCGCCGAAATGATAGCTGTCGACCGAGGCGCGGCTGTGGGTGCCGCTGCCCATGTTCAGCGACGTGTCGCTGTAGCCGGCCACCAGGCCGATGCGTGTGGCCTCATCGAGGGCGCCGTCCACACCGGCGAGCATGCCGCCGATAGAGGTGGTGTAGCCCGCCGTGTCGTTGCGGCTGTCGGTCTTGCCCCATGCACCCAGTGCCTTGACCCACACGTTGCCACGGCTGTCGATGGCTTGGCTGGTAGCGCCCATCTCGCCATTGCGCAGGCGTTCGCCCACCGCTTCGCGTACGTAGCGGCTGTCATTGACCAGTGCGGTTTCCAGCGACGGGTATACCTCCCCGCTCAGTTGCTGGAACGCGCCTTGAGCCGAAGCGGCGGTGGGTGCCAGCAGCAAGCTTTCATACACGCCATTGCCTGCGCCCAATTGCTCGGCGGCGGCGGCCACGGCGCGCTGGTTCGGCGTAGCCGCCACGCTGGCGAAGCTGTTAGTGCGTGCCACATCCAGCTGCACACCGTTGGCGGCGTAGTTCAAGGTGCCGCCGACAAACAGGTAATTGGGCACCACTGCCGCGAAGCTACCGGTGACGCCGCCTGCCGCTTGCAGGATGTTGTACTGACGGCCGATCAGGCTTTGGGCCTGGGTGGCGCTCAGCAAGGTCGGGCTGTTTTCCAGGGCAAGAGTCACGGTGCCGCCGTTGAGGGTGGCCGTGCCGCCGGCGACGATGCGATCGCTGCTGGTGGGCGACAGTTCTACCGCGTAGGTCGAACCCGGTTCAAAGTTGACGTTGCCCGCCACGTTCAAGGTGCCGATGGAATTGCCCGGCGCCACGGTGCCGCCGCTTTTCGCGCTCAGCGAACCGATACGCCCCGAACCACCGACCACACCGCTCTGGCTGACGGTAACGTCGGAGGTGACCGAACCGTTGATTGCCAGCAAGCCCTGGTTGACCAGCGTCGGCCCGCTGTAAGTATTGGCGCCGGTGAGCACCAAGGTACCGATGCCTTGCTTGGTCAGGCCGCCATGGCCCGAGATGTCGTTGCTCCACACATCCCGCCCGCAGTGCAGGTCATCGCACACACGCTGGGTGGGTTTGCCGGCATCCACCACCGCGCCGACACCCGGCAGGTCCGCGACGAACTGGCCGCTGCCGTAGGCGCCGTCGATACGGAACTCGGCCGGGATATCCTCAGCGGTGATAAACATCCCGGGGCCGTTGACCGCCTTGCCCAGGTTGATCATGCCCCAGCCATACAGCGAATCGATGCCCGGCGCGCCGAGGTCGGTGGCGGTGGTCTTGAGCACGGTGGAGATCTGGTCGCCGCTCATGTATTGGAAGCGCTCCATCAGCACCGCTGCGGCGCCTGCCACGTGAGGTGCGGCCATGGAGGTGCCATTTTTGTTGGCCCAGTCGGTGGTGAGGTTGCTCAGGTCGGTACCGTTGATGATCGAACTGTAGATCTTGGTGCCGGGTGCCGACACGCAAAAGCTCGCCGCATAGCCACAACGCGAGGAGAAAGTACTGATCACATACGGATCGGGGCTTGCGGTATTCGGGTTCTGCTGGAGGGCCGCGACGGACAGCCAGTTAGGCGCGATCTCTGGCACAAAATACGCAAGGCCGGAAATCGCATCCGGGTTGTTGAGGTTGTAGTCATTGCCTGCAGCAAAGATGGTCAGCACACCGCTGCGGGCCGCGTCGATGGCGCCTTGGTACGCGCCACCTGCTAGGGTGCCAAGGATCGGCCTGATGGTATTGAACTGCGCCTGGGCTTCGTTGACGGTGAAATTGGGGAACGCCGGATCGCGGCCGCCCTTGGCGTACTGATCACCGATGCCGATGCCCCAGCTGTTGTTGATGATACGCGCGCCACTGGCGACCAGCCCATCCCAGCCGGCCTTGTACACGGCGCCGTCGTTGCCGAGGATGATCCCGTCTTCCGGGCCCGGGTCACCGTTTTCGGCGGTGAGGATTTGTGCGTTGAATGCCACGCCGTGCATCGGCCCGCCATCGCGGTTACCGGCCGCAATGCCGCCGACATGGGTGCCGTGGTTACCTAGCTTGCCGTTGGAGTCCTTGGACGGCGTGCCGTCGTAGCGGAACGCGTCGCCGGCCTTCACTGGGATATACGGGTCGGTGTATTGGCGAATGCCCTCGGTGACAATCGTCACCACCTTGTCGGGGCTGGCAAACTCCGGGTGCTGGGCGTACACCGGCTGGTCGAAGATCCCCAGCTTGACGCCCTTGCCGGTATAGCCAGCCGCATAGGCGGTGTCGGCGTGCACGGCGCCCAGGCCCCAGTCGGCCTTGAACTCATTGCTGCGCCAGCTGGCGGCGTCGCCCAGTTTGCCGGTTTCCACATAGGGTGCAGCCTGGGCGGTCCCCAGGCTTGCCAGGCAACACAGCAACGCGCCGTATGGCACGCAGCTCAGCGCCTTGAGCGGATAGCCCGGGCCTGTGTGGATGGCGGTAGTTAACCCTGACTTGCGTTTTTTCACGGTGACCTTCCTTAGTTTTCTTATTGCACGTGTGTAAATCACTTTCTCCAGAACACCGCCGCTGATCGTTCCCACGCTCCGCGTGGGAATGCGGCCCCGGACGCTCTGCGTCCCAAAGCGTGACGCGGAGCGTCACAAGAGGCGTTACCACGCGGAGCGTGGGAACGATCAGCGGAGCGTGGGAACGATCAGGTTCGCGGTGTCTTCAGAACTGCCAGTTCAGGCTCAAGCCAACGCCCTGGGTTTTCGCGCGCCCACCCAGCTGGCCGTTGTAATCCAGGTTGACCCGCGTCGACGCATTCAACGCCAGGCTGGCCTGCACGCCCACCAGGGCAGCATCGCGCAGCAATGGCGCACTGCGCACCGCAAATGAAGGCCCGCCGGCGACAAAAGCCAGGTGTTCCTCTGACTCCACCGCCGTCAGGCTGTGTTGCCAGCCCAACGAACCGGACAGGTCCAGTTGCTGGTGGTCATTGAGGGCCAGAGTTTTCAGGGCGCGCACACCGAGGGTGCTGAGCACCGCATCACGCCGGTCGCTGCCGCGTTCCAGGGCAGCGGCATCACCTTTTTCGTGGAAGGACTCGCTGTTCAGATGCACATAGGCCAGGTTGGCGAACGGCTCCAGGGCCACCGCTTGCAGGCGGATGCGGTACGCGGCTTCGGTGAAGACTTGCGCCGTGGTCGCGTCCAGCTTGGTTTTTTGCTTGCCGCTGACATCCCCCCATTGCAGGTCGCGCTTCACGTCGCCGCGATGCCAGCTGTAGGCACCGCCGACGCTCAGGCGCCAATCACCCAGCTCGCGCCCGGCGTACGCGCCAAAGTGGTAGCTGTCGATGGACGCCGATGAATGGGTACCGCTGCCCATGTTCAAGGAGCTGTCGCTGTAGCCGGCAACCACACCCACGCGGGTCTGCTCATCCAGCGCGCCGTCCACACCCGCCAACAGGCCGCCGATGGAGGTGGTGGACCCCGCCGTTTCAGTGCGGCTATCAGTCTTGCCCCAGGCGCCCAGTGCTTTGAACCACAGGTTGCTTTCACCGGCCACTGGCACATGGCGCAGGCGCTCGCCCACGGCGTTACGCAGTTGCAGGCTGTCGTTGATCAGCATCGCACCCACAGCCGGGTAGATTTCCCCGGACAGTTGTTGCAAGCCCTGCTGGGCCACGGCAACCGATTGCGACTGCAGCAGGCTTTCATACACCGGGTTGCCGGCGCCCAATTGCTCGGCGGCCACCGCGACGTTGCGCTGGTTGCGGGTCGCGCCGACGCTGGCGAAGCTGGCGTCGTTGCGACCCACGTTCAGTTGCACGGCATTGGCGGCGTAGTCGAGGGTGCCACCGAGGAACAGGTAGTTGGGCAGCACTTGCCCGAACTGGCCCTGAATGCCGCCCGCCGCCTCGAGAATCGAGTACTGCCGGCCGATCAGGCTTTGGGCCTCGCTCTGGCTGAGCAAGGTCGGGCTGTTTTCCAGCGCCAGTGTGACGGTGCCGCCGCCAAGAATCGCCTGGCCACCGGCGACAATGCGGTCACTGCTGGTGGGCGTCAGCTCCACGGCATAGGTCGAGCCGGCGCCGAGGTTTACGTCCCCTGCCACTTGCAAGGTGCCCACGGAATTGCCCGGCGCCACACGGCCGCCGTTGTTTACCGACAACGCGGCGATACGCCCGGAACCGCCGAGGGTGCCGCTGTCATTGACCGTCACTGCCGAAGTCAGCGAGCCATTGACCGCCAACAGACCGCCGTTGACCAGGGTCGCACCGCGATAGGTGCTGTCGCCGCTGAGCACCAGGCTACCGGCACCGGCCTTGATCAGGCTGCCCTCGTACACACGCTGGGCCGCCGCTTGGTCGCGGGCACTGCCGATGGCGTAATCAGTCTGGTCCTGCTGGCTGGCAGAGGCACCCACGCCGTTTTGCCAACCCTTGTCGATCAGGGTTTGCTGCCAGGCCGTGTGCTCGGCGCGGTCCTCGGCCTGGCGCTGGATGAGCGCCTGGTCGGAGATGCCGTTGCTCCACACATCGCCCTGCCCGGCGGCCAGGTTGACCTCCATGGGCCCGAGCAGTTGCCCAGGACCGTGCATCGCCCGGCCCAGGTCAGGCACGCCCCAGCCGACAATGGCGTTGGGCGCCTGGGTGATCGAGCCGTCGAGCTGCGTGGCGGTGGTCAGCAGCACCTGCAAGGCTTGCTCGTTGGTCATGTAGGGATAACGTTCCATCACCAGCGCCAACGCGCCGGTGGCATGGGGCGCTGACATCGAGGTGCCGGACTTCACCCCATACCCCCCGTCAGGAATGGTGCTGTTGATCAGCGCGCCGGGGGTAGAAATACACCAGTACTTGGCGACGCCGCATTTGTTGTATTTCTGGTTATTGGCCTTATCCAACCCGGACACGGCCAGCCAGTGGCCTTCCAGTTCCGGCTGGAAATACGGCAAGGCCGAGCGCACGCTGGCATTGGCATAGCCGCTGTTGCCGGCGCTGAACACGTTGATCACACCGGCCTTGGCCACGTCCGCGGCCGCGTCCAGCCAGGTGCCACGGTTGTAATGCTGGGCGTACGCCGCGTGCATATTGTCCAAGGTCTGGTAGCTGACGTCCTTGGGCTGGCTGCCCCAGCTGTTGTTGATGGCGCGCACGCCGGAATCCACCAGTGCGGTGTACACGGTCTTGAAGTATTTGGGGTCTGGCGTGGGGCCGAACAGGAAGCTGTCGTTGGCGTTGGTGTTGCCCACATAGACCTGCGCGTTGTAAGCAACGCCATGCATACCCACGCCGTCGCGGGCGGCGCCCATGGTGCCGGTGACGTGGGTGCCGTGGGAATCATTGTTCGGGTTGAGCGCGCCCGTGGTGCTGAAGGCGCTGCCATCGACATAGGTGCCCGTGGCGGTGACCGGGTGAAAACGGTCTTTGGAAGCTTCCGGGTGATTGGTATCGAACCCTGAGTCCAGCGCACCGATTTTCACGCCTTGGCCGCTGATCCCGGCGGCGTAGGCTTCATCGGCCTTCATGCGGCCCAGTCCCCAGTCGCTCTGGTACTCGGCGGAGCGCCAACTGGCGGGGTTACCCGGTTGGCCGGTCTCGGTGTATTGCGCCTGTGCCGCAACGGACAGCAAGAGCAAGGAACCTGCGGTGAAGGGTTTGAAACGTGGTGAATCGGTGATCATGTGCACACTCCCTTTTATTGTTATTCCCCCTGTAGGAGCGAGCTTGCTCGCGAAGAACTCACTGGCACCGCGTGTAGCCAGGATGTCCACGTCATCGTTGACGTTTTTCGCGAGCAAGCTCGCTCCTACAGTTTTCCATCCGGGCCGAAGGCTTCGTCCACTTTGGCCAAGTCGGTGTCACGCAAGTTGCCCGCGTAGTAGTGCAATTTGGTCCAGGCCATCAAGTAGTCATAACGCGCCTGGGCGAGGTCGCGGCGGGTGCTGTACAGCTGCTGTTCGGCGTTCAAGGCATCGAGGTTGACGCGCTCGCCGCCGAGAATGCTCTGCTTGGTCGACACCACCAGCGCCTCGGCGGATGCCAGCGCTTTCTGATAGGCGCGCAACTTACTCACGCCCGACAGGCACGCACTGAACTGGCGACGCAATTCGATCAGGGTTTCCCGGGTCTTGCCTTCCAACTCGTACTCCGCCTGCTCCATCGCGCGGCTGGCCTGGCGGGTGGAGGCCGAGATACCGCCACCGGCATACAGCGGCATGCTCACTTCGACGCCGATGGTGTTGGTGTCGTAGCGCTGGTTATAGGTGTTGCCGCTGTCGGACTCCTGCTTGCGCGAGGTGGCATACGCGGTGATTCTGGGCAAATGCCCGGCACGGTTGCGTTCCACTTCATAGCGCGCCACTTCCAGGGACTGGCGCTGCGAAGCCAGCACAGGGTTGTTGGTCAGCGCCAACTCATGCCAGGTGTCGTAGTTGGCCGGGGTCAGGGTGAACGCGGCAAAGCTCTGGTTCAGCGGTGCCAGGTCGTTGATGTTGACGCTTTGCACACCGATCAATGCGCCCAACTCCCGGAGCGAGGCGTCCTGCTCATCCAGGGCCTGGATCTCTTCGGCGGTGGCCAACTCGTAGCGCGACTCAGCTTCAAGGATATCGGTGCGGGTGCCCTCGCCTTGCTGGAACAAATGCCGGTTCTGCTGGAACTGTTGTTCGAACGCCTTCTTCTTGGCCCTGGCGATGTCGATCTGGTCCTGGGCAAACAGCGCCTGGGTGTAATAGCTCAACACCCGCACCAGCAACGCCTGGCTCTTGTCGCGAAAGCTTTCATCGGCGAACAGCGCCTGGGCCACGCCCTTGCGGTAGTTGGCATAGGCTTCGTAGTCGAACAACGGCTGTTGCAGGCTGAAGGTCGAGCCATAGCTGTTGTAGTTACGGTCGTCGCGGTAACTACCGCCGCGCCCGTCGGGCAGGTGCGCTTCGGAATTGTTGCGGCCCTTGTTGTAGTTGTAGGACAGCCGCGGCAGCAAGCCGGCACGGCCAATGGTGCGGTTTTCCAGGCCGGCGTCGCGCTCCTTGATGGCGCCGAGGAACACCGGGTCGTTGCGCAGCGCCTGCTCGTACACATCGAAGGGCCCCATCGCGGCCTGGGCACTGCCACACACCAGCAACAGCGAAATGAACACTGGCTTCATGCTCATTCCTCAGTCAACGCAGAGCCGGCGCGGTCCAGCAGCGGCTTGAACAGATAGTTGAGCAGTGAACGCTCGCCGGTGCGCACGAACATCTCGGCGGGCATGCCGGGCTTGATCACCAGGCCGTTGAGTTTTTCCATCGCCGCCTCGCTGACGCTGGTGCGCAGCACGTAGTACGGCGCACCGGTCTTTTCATCGAGCATCTGGTCGGCGGAGATCAGGCTGACTTCGCCCGGCACCCGTGGCGTGCGGCTTTGGTTGAAGGCGGTGAAGAGGATGTCGACAGGCAAGTGTGTGCCGACCTTGTCCACCAAATGCACCGGCAGGTGCCCTTCCACTTCCAGGCGTGTGCCCTGGGGCACGATCTCCAACAGGGTTTCACCGGCACGCACCACGGCGCCTTCGGTGTGCACGCTGAGGTTGACCGCGATGCCATCGGCCGGCGCGTTGATCTCGCTGTGTTGCAGGTTGAAGCCGGCGGAGGTCAGTTGCTGTTCAAGGGTCAGGCTGCGCAGTTGCGCGTCGGCCAATTGGCTGCGCACCTCTTTTTGATATTCCTCGCTGTGCTGCTGCAATTTGAGCCGCGACTCAACAATGCCCTGCTCTATCCGGCCGCTTTCACCGGCGTTTTGCGCCAGGTCCTGCTGCACCTGGGATAACTGGCGCTGGTAGTCCATCAGGCGGTTGCGCGGGATGTAGCCGTTGTCGGCCAAGGGTTGCAGGTTGCTCAGTTGCGCGCGCAGAGATTGGGCCTGGGCGGTCAAGTCACTGCGGGCACGGCGCATACCACTTAGCTGAGAGTTTGCGCCCTCGATGCTGGCGCGGATCCCGGCTTGTTCACGGGCAAACGCGTCGCGACGGCTGCTGAACAGTTGGCGCTGACCTTCTAGCACCAGCATCAAGGCCGGATCGGGGTTGGCACTCAGTTCTGCAGGAAAGGTGATGCTGGAGAGGTTGTCACGCTCGCTCTGCCAGCGCGCCACGCTGGCCCAGGCCATGCGGTACTGGGCTTGCAGCGATTGCACATCGGCCTGGTTCTGGGTCTGGTCGAGACGAAACAGCGGCTGGCCTTGCTTGACCAACTCGCCCTCTTTCACCAGGATGCGGCTGACCACGCCGGGGCTGAAGGTTTGTACCGCCTTGCGCTTGCCAGACACCACCACGGTGCCTTGGACCGGAATGCCTTGGTCCAACGGTGCGAGGCTGGCCCAGAGGAAAAACCCACCGGCACCGACAATGGTCATCACCCAGCCCATTTTTACGAAAAAGCCGGCATCGCGTTCTTTGATTTGAGGTTCAACGGTAAGGCTGCTCATGCGCCTGGATTCCTTCCGGCCTGGTAGTGACGGCTGAAGCTGACACCGGTTTTTTCTTTCGGCGCTTCCTGCTGCCCGGACAACGCCCGCAGCACCTCCTGACTGGGCCCGAACGCTTGCAGTTGGCCTTCGCCGAGCACTAGCAACTTATCGGCCTGGGCCAATGCCGAGGAACGATGGGTGACCAGCACCACGCTGCTGCCCTGGGCTTTCATCTGCATGATGGCGCTGGCCAATGCGGCTTCGCCGACGGTGTCGAGGTTGGAGTTGGGTTCGTCCAGCACGATCAGGCGCGGCCCGCCGTACAGGGCGCGGGCCAGGGCCACGCGTTGTTTCTGGCCGCCGGACAAGCCACCGCCGTTGTCGCCCAGCACGGTGTCGTAGCCTTGGGGCAGGCGCAGGATCAGTTCATGCACGCCGGCCTGTTGCGCGGCCTTGACCACCAGTTCCGGGTCGGCTTCGCGAAAGCGCGCGATGTTGTCGGCGATGCTGCCACTAAACAGCTCGATGTCCTGGGGCAAATAGCCGATATGCGGGCCGAGGTCGTCGCGGTTCCAGCGGTGAATATCCGCGCCGTCCAGGCGTACGGTACCGGCCAGGGTTGGCCACACGCCCACCAGCACGCGAGCCAGGGTGGACTTACCGGAACCGGACGCGCCGAGCACGCCCAGCACTTCACCGGCAGCCAGGTTAAAGCTGACCTGATGCAGGGTCGCCATGCGCCGCCCCGGCGGGCCGGCGCTGACCTGCTCGAAACTGACTTGGCCGTTGGGCGCAGGCAAGGCCATGTGCTCGACCTCTGGCGGGAATTCGCGCAGCAGTTCGTCGAGGCGCTGATAGGCCAGCTTGGCCGAACTCCATTGCTTCCACACTGCAATCAGTTGGTCGATGGGGCTGAGTACGCGGCCCATCAAGATGGAGCCTGCGATCATCATCCCGGCGGTCATGTCGCCCTTGATCACCAGGTAGGCGCCCAGGCCCAGCACCAAAGATTGCAGGCACAGGCGCAAGGATTTGCTTAAGGAGGTGATGATCGAACCGGTGTCGCTGGCCTGGTTCTGCAAGCCCAGGAACAGCGAATGCACGCCAAACCAGCGTTGGCGCAGCGCACCGAGCATGCCCATGGCCTGGATGGTTTCGGCGTTGTGCAAATGGCTGGTGGCCAGTTGGGTGGACTGCTGCGAATAACCGCTGGCCTCGCCCAATGGCTTTTTGGTCAGGTATTCGTTAAGGCACGCCAGGCCAATCAACAGCACCGCGCCGGCCGTGGCCAGCACGCCGAGCCACACATTGAACAGGAAAATCACGAACAGGTAGATCGGGAACCAGGGCGCATCGAAAAACGCGAACAGCGCTGGCCCCGTGATGAATTGGCGCAGAGCGGTCAGGTCGCCCAAGGATTGCCCGGCGTGCCCTTGGCCGCGCTGCAGGTTGCGTTCGAACGCGGCTTTGTACACGCGCAAGTTGAAACGTCGCTCCAACTGGCTGCCAATGCGGATCACGATAAAGCTGCGCACCACTTCCAGCAGGCCGATAAACGCAAAGAAGCCCACGACCATCAGCGTCAACATCACCAGGGTGGTTTCATTCTGGGAGGACAACACCCGGTCATACACTTGCAGCATGTAAATCGAGGGCACCAGCATTAATAGGTTAATCAATGCCGTGAAACAGCCAACGCTGATCAAAATACTCTTGTATTCACCCAACGCCCTGAATAAGGGCGCCACCCCATGGGACTTCGCCATATTAATTGTTTTTCCTTGCAGCGAATTACGCAAAAGGGTCACCCCTACCAAGTAGGGTACGGCCGCCTAACAAATCGAGTTATATGCTTATAACTTTTAATTAAAGTTTTCGTTGCAGCCTTACAACTTCGCCCGCTTTAGTGCGGGCTTGATAGTCGCCCTCTTTCTGGCGATTCAAATGGGTGATCCCTGAGCCTTCAGCGTTAAACAGCCAAATACCATCCGGGGTGGGCGACCACGTCAGCGGCTTGTCGCCCAGCCATTGCTCGGCACAGGCGATATCGCCCTCCAGGGCGTTGGCTTGCTCCACTAACTTGAGCGCGCACACCTGATCCTGCTGCTTCAGCTCCCACTGCCCGGCAAGCTGCGCGGAGGTGGGTAATACAAGACTGCTAGCCATTGCGTGGGCTCCTGCCGACACGAACAACACCTGCACAACACAGGCGATCAAATGGGAAAAACGTGGCATATCCAACTCCGGCCTGGAGCGCGGCGCCGAAGCACCGCGCGCTTTACATCAGGCTACGATGTCACTGGCAGCCGCCTGGCCAACGGTGGTGACGAGGAAATCCGCCACGCCGTGCCCGGAGAAGTCCACCGCCAAGGTGCCCAGGTTGGTACCTGAGGCATAGGTCAGTACAGCATCGCCGGCATGCCCGGTAAATGCGTTGACGAAGGTCACGCCCGCACCCTTGGTGATACCGGACAGGTCGATCTTGTCCGAACCGGAGGTGAAGTCGAAGATCTTGTCCGCAGCCCCTGGCCTGGAGTCGGAACTGGCACCGTACACGAAAGTGTCGCTGCCAGTGCCGCCCCACAGCTGGTCCGCACCGCCGCCGCCGTAGATGAGGTCGTTGCCGGCCCCGCCCTTGATGGTGTTGGCGACTTGGTTACCAATGATCAGGTCGTTGCCCGAACCGCCGAACGCGTTCTCGATGGTGACGCCCTTGGCGATGGATACATTGCCCACCAGGCCGCCCACATCAGAGAACGAGGTGGCAGTGAGGTTGATCTTCTGGTTCTGGGTAAAACCGGAGAAGTCCAGGGTGTCGTTGCCGCCACCGTCCCATACCGAGAACACCAGCTTGTCGGCATTGGAACTGGCGCTGAGGAAGTCACGCCCGGTGTTGGAGTTGAACCCGTAGGTGGTGTCCGTGGCGCGGGTGCTGAGGTTGGCACCGTAGAGCTTCTGGATCGCGGCGATGTCGTCGATCAGCGGGCCGGAAGCGTAAGCCTCGACACCGCCTTTGCTGAAGTTCTGGTTGGTGTTGCTCTCGCTCCAGTAACTCATGAGGCTATAGCCACGCGTGTCCTGTCCATAGGTGGCGTCGTTATAGGTCGGGTTGCCGTTCCCGGCGTTGTAGTCGCCAGGGTGAGCCAGGCCCAGGGTGTGGCCGATTTCGTGGGTCAGGGTCTGCCGGCCATAGTTGTTCAGGTCCGGGGTCTTGTTCGGCGTGTAGCTGTTGTTGGTCAGGTACCACGAGGTGCCATCGTAGCCCGCACCGGTGCCGGGCAGGTAAGCGAAGGCCGCGGCGCCGTCCTGGCCGCTGCTGTAGTTGCCGAAGGTCATATGGCCGTCACCGCCGGAAGCCTTTTCAGTAAAGGTCACGTTGGCGACATCCGCCCAGGATTGCATGGCCAGTGCGGCCTGTGCTTTCTGCTGGGTGTTGAATTGGCTGAACCCCGAGATGCCATGTTTGTTCATGGTGCTCTGGGTAGCCGAGGTGAGGAAGGTGTAGGTCAGATCGATCTTGCCGTTGCCATCAAAGTCCCGGTACGCAGCACCATCCCGCAGCAGCTGGGTCGCTGCCTGGTCTACGGTGTAGGACGGTTTGCCATTGACCGTGAGGTTGCCGCCACGGTCATACAAATGGCTGAAGCTATCGATTTGCGAGTAAGCAGTGCTGGCTTGCGCGGCAGATACAATAGCTTTGTCTTTTACTTTTGACATAAACGTACTTCCTTGTTTGCAAGTGCATCAGTCTTTGTTCGATAGGAACCTCGCGGGCGAGGATAGTCCTATCACTCACCTCTTTTGAAGGCGTAAGAAAACTGACACAACTTGAAATCTTTCGTCTACATCTATTTCCATCGCACACTTGTGACGCAGGTTCAAGTTGAAGAAGTCGCACGCAGTGTTTATTGGGGGCCGTTGCGTTTGTGTGGCCGAATCGGCGCACACCACTATTTAAATATTAAATACAAGTAAAGCCACTCTAAGTGAGCGGCCCACTTGATTAATGGATCCAATATATTGTCACGGTGTCATTAGCAACATTAAAGAGCCACTATTCGCACTATTAAAGTGCGCTGCCCCCCATTACCGGGACATACTCCAGCCACACTGTTGCATGGCTGCCAAGAGGGTTTCGCCAGCCAGGCCCGGCACCTTGACGCCGTCTTGAGTGGTCATGTCTTCACCTGCCAGAATGGCATTGATGATCGCCTCCTCCACCGCCTCTGCCGCCGCGCTGAACAGCGGCGAAATATGGTCGTTGTTGACCATCTGCAACCCGGTGCTGAGCGGCAGGTCCTTGCGCCCATAGTCGGCCGGCGGCAAATCACGGTTACCGGTGGCAAACGCCAGGAACAGGTCGCCGCTGGAATCCTCGGTGCCGCCACCGGTGCGCGCAATGCCAATGGACGCGCGCTGTGCCAGGCGCTGGCATTGGTGCGGCAGCAAGGGGGCGTCCGTGGCGATGATCACCACGATGGAGCCCATGCCGGGAGTGCCACGCTCGGCAAAGGGCGAAGCAATGTCCGTCAAATGACGGCCCACCGGGTAACCATCGACCCGCAGCTCCTGGCGCTTGCCATGGTTGGCCTGCACCAGTACGCCCACGGTCCAGCCGCCCTGCTCCGTTGGCAAGCGCCGTGACGCAGTGCCGATGCCGCCCTTGAACTCGTGGCAAATCATGCCGGTGCCACCGCCTACCGCGCCTTCCTGCACCGGGCCGCTTTCAGCCTGGTCCAGGGCCTGGCGCACATGCTCAGGGCGAACATGCTGGCCCCAGATGTCGTTGAGCAGGCCGTCATAAGTTTCCATGACCACCGGCATGCACCAGTACACCGCCGGGTCCGCCAGACGCTCGCGCTCCAGGGCGATCAGGCTGTCGCGCACCACCCCGATACTGTGGGTGTTGGTAATGGCCATCGGCGTGGTCAGCAGCCCCGCCTCGCTGATCCATTCAAGCCCCGTGGCGTCGCCATTGCCGTTGAGCACGTGATAGCCGGCAAAACACGGTTGATGTCGCGCTTCCCCGGCACGCGGCTGGATCAGCGTAACGCCGGTGCGCACCTGCTTGCCGTCGACCTGTGCCTTGAGCGTGGCATGACCGACGCGAACCCCGGGAACATCGGTGATGGCATTCAATTCGCCGGGCATGCCCAGCCCCAACGTGATGCCCAATTGACGTGCACGCATACCCACTCCTTACAATTTCTGAAACGCCGGACTCAACCGGCCACTGATGCAATACAAAATCACCGACAGGGCCAGCAAGCCGATGATGATCATGATGTCGCGTACCGAGGCCTCAAGGATCAAGGTGACCAGCAGGTAACCGGCACCCAGTACCGCCAGCAATGCCGGCAGCGGCCATAACGGCATGCGATAGGGATGCTCGCGATCACGCAACAGCACCCGGCTCATCAGCGCGCTCAGCGCCACCACCAGGTACACCAGCATGATCAGCAGCACGCTGAATGAGGTCAGGTCAGCCAGGTTAGAACTGAAGCTCAACAGCGCCGAGGGTATCGCCAGGAACAGCGTCGCCAGCCACGGTGAGTCCCAGCGCGGGTGAATACGCGTGAACAGCTTGTTGATGCCAGGCGTCCACAACGCATCGCGGCCGCTGCTGAACACCACCCGGCCAATCTGGATCACGATGGCAACGATGGCGTTGAACACCGACAGGAAGATCCCGGCGCTCACCAACCGCGACAGGGTTTCATTGCCATGGCTGGTCAACAGGTAGCCGATCGGGTCGGGGCTGCTGATCATCTCGCTCAGGGACGGCGCGCCGATCAACAGCGCGGTGATCGGCACCAACTCAATCACCACCACCAACCCCAGGGACCAGAGCACCGCCTTGTGCACGCCCTTGCCGCCGCACTTCATGTCTTCGGCCAGCAACACCGCCGGGCCGTAGCCGTTGAACGAGAACAGGCCGATGCCGACGGCGCCGATCACCAGCGCCCAGGGCGCCAGGTGCAACACGCCGTTTTCGACGATTTGCGGCTGCAGCAACACACTGGCCGGCTGCACCGGATTACCGAAGCCGATCACCACAATCACCAGTAACGCCGCCACTTCCAATAGCAGGCAGGTGCCGGTGATCCAGGCGTTGAGCTTGATATTGAGGATGCCCAGGGCATAGCTGCATACCACGATCACCAGGGCGACAGTTTGCGCGTCGAATGTCGTGCCCAGAGCGTTATTCAGATAAGTCGCCGCACCGGTCGCCAATACCGGCGGGATAAACAGCAACATCACCAGAACCGTCAGGAAGGTGGCGTAACCGGCCATGCCACCAAACACGCGCTTGGCATACACGTATTCGCCACCGGCGCTGTTATGGGCGCGGCCGAGCTCGGCGTAACAGAAGGCAAACATCAACGCGAGCAACGCCGCCATCACAAACGCCAGGAACACGCCACTGCCCGCCTGCTGGATGGCAAACGGGGCGATCACGAAGACGGAACTGGCCGGCGTTACCGCTGAAACGGTAATGGCCACTACATCGAAGACGCTCAGGGTGGGCTTGAGCACGCCATCGGGCGCGGGGGAAGCACTCATATCGTTATCCTCTGTCGTTGTTTTTGGTGTGAGGCAGAAACGAAACATGATTTTTCCTCGGGATATGCTTCCCGTTGGACAGTGACGACGTTATCGGCTGGCGGGGCTGTCGGCCAATTCCCCTATTGGCGTACTCCCCTTGACGGTGCCCCCCAGAAGCCTAACCCTTGGCCGATCATTTGAGGGTGGGGATGTTGAGATGAACCTGTTCCGGGAAATCGGTATGCACGCGGGGTTGGGCCGCACCCTGTCTCAGATCGGCACCGAACGGTTCTGGAAGCAATTGGTGCTGTTATTGCACCAATGCCTGCCCTTCGATAATGCTCTGGCGATTTTCTACCCGCTGGATGGCCCGCCCCAGGCCCTGGAAGAGTACGACGCCCAGCCCAGCAGCAAGCCGGCGTCGATGCTGGTGTACCTCAACGGCTTGTACCTGCTCGACCCGTTTTACCAGGCCTGCCGCGAAAACTACGCCAGCGGCGTATACCGCCTGGAGGAAGTGGCGCCGGACCATTTTCGCCAGAGTGAGTACTTCCTCAATTATTTCCATGACAATGTGCTGGAAGACGAAGTGCAATTGATCCTGCAATTGCCTGGCGCCGGCACCCTGTCGTTGTCACTGGGCATGCAACGGCGCTTCAGCTTTGAAGAAACCGGGCTGTTGACCACGCTGTCGGCCTGGGTGTTGCCGCTCATGCAGCAGCATTGGCAGCAAAGCACCGAGCGGGCACCGGCCATGGACAGCCAGATTCGCGATGCCCTGAGTCATTTCGGCAGCGGTGTACTGTCGGACCGCGAACTGGAAATCGCCCGGCTGGTGTTGCGGGGCTTCTCCTCCAAGGCCATGGCCGAACGCCTGAAGATCTCGCCGGACACCGTCAAGGTGCACCGCAGGCATTTGTACGCCAAGCTGGACATTTCGTCGCAACCCGAGTTGTTTTCGTTATTCATTCAGTCGTTGGGGCATGACTTGGAGAATCCATAGGCTTAGTCCGAATGAAAGAAATTAATATGCTGCGGCAAAAGATTTACGCCATCAACGCGTATAGAAAAGTTCGGCCCTTCAGGGTTGACCTTGATAGTCAAAGTGCTCACGCCAAACTCATGAGTCAGTTGCACATCCCCCACTTCCACGGGCGGGCCTGGCTGAATATTAATAGCTGAGATGTTGTGGTCTTTTAATACCTCGGCCACATCAATTTCATCCTCCTTGGGGTTGAAATTCAACAGGGTGTCAGGGTCATCGCTAAGGGAGTCGGTACTTTTTTCATATTTGAATGTGTTTTCACCCTGGCGCCCCACCAGCTGGTCGCCACCGCCACCGCCGATGAGGACCGAGGGCTCGCCACGCCTGGCTTCGAGGCGCTCACGCTGGTCTGTGCCGCGTAAGGTGGGCGGGCTGTTTTCCGGTTGGGTCCAAGTGCCGCCAGTGGGAAGGCTTTGTATGGAAGACATATAAGTCACCTGTCAGATCATGAGTGTATGTGAAAGTGTTACGCGTTGCGGATTGAAATCTCTCACGCAGGCAATAACACTTTCCACTCCAAATAATTGACATCACATGTCTTAACTATAACGTGATTATTTATTCCACCCAGTACCGATGACTTATCGGCCTTCCTGGTGGCGCTGTTTTCCTGTTATTTAACGCCCCGTACGAATGGTATTCCAAACCCGAGTACGCACCCGGTCGATGTTCAACGGCATGGCTTGCAGTGCAAATAACTTGCCCATCATTTCCGCGCTTGGATACACCTTGGTATCGGCCTTGATCGCCGGGTCTACCAGGCTGTCGGCCGCCGCGTTGCCGTTAGCGTAATGCACGTAGTTGGTGATACTCGCCATCACGTCGGGGCGCAGCAGGTAGTTCATGAACGCATAGCCGGCTTTGTCATTCGGTGCGTCGACAGGCATGGCGACCATGTCGAACCAGATTGCCGCGCCTTCCTTGGGAATGTTGTAGCCGATATTCACGCCGTTTTTGGCTTCTTTGGCGCGGCTTTCGGCCTGCAGGATGTCGCCGGAGAAACCGACGGCGACACAGATGTCACCATTGGCCAGATCGGCGGTGTATTTCGAGGAATGGAAATACGCCACGTAAGGTCGCACTTTCATCAGCAAGGCCTCGGCCTTCTTGTAGTCTTCGGCTTTTTTGCTGTGGTGCGGCAAGCCCAGGTAATTCAGCGCAGCTGGCAGCAGTTCGGGGCCGTTGTCGAGAATGGCGACGCCGCATTTTTGCAGCTTGGCCATGTTTTCCGGTTTGAAGATCAAGTCCCAGGAATCCACCGGGGCGTTGTCGCCGAGTACCGCCTTGACCTTGTCGATGTTGTAGCCGATACCGGTGCTGCCCCACAGGTACGGGAAACCGTGGGCATTGCCGGGGTCGTTGTCTTCCAGGGCCTTGAGCAGCACGGGGTTGAGATTTTTCCAGTTGGGCAACTGGCTCCTGTCGAGTTTTTTCAGGGCGCCGCCCTGGATCTGTCGCGCCATGAAATGGTTGGAGGGGAACACCACGTCATAGCCCGATTTACCGGTCATCAGCTTGCCGTCGAGGGTTTCGTTGCTGTCGTACACGTCATAGGTGAAACCGATGCCAGTGTCTTTCTGGAAATTCCTGGTGGTGTCCGGCGCGATGTAGTCCGACCAGTTATAGATCTTCACGGTCTCGGCGGCCTGGCTGATAGAGGCCACTAACATCAAGGGCAACAGGGCAATGGCTTTCATGGTTCGATTTCCTGGCGGTTTTAGGGCTGTTTTTATGGCAGGCGATCAAGGATCAAAGCGTTACAGAATCAGGACATAGGTCTTGCGCACGGTTTCCTGGATATCCCAGATACCGGTGCTATTGGCTGGCAACATCAGTGCGTCACCGGCTTGTATGTGCAGGGTTTCCCCATTGTCGGGCGTGAAGGTGCAGCGCCCTTGGATGAAATGGCAAAACTCCTGGGACGTGATCTGCCGACGCCAGCGCCCCGGGGTGCAGGCCCAGATGCCGGTCTCGACGCCATCGTTGCGCTCCACGCTCAAGGTGGAGGCCACGGCGATGGGCGCGCCCAGGGGCACCGCCACCGGTGATGAATCTGGCAGAGGGGTGTTCAGCGTGTCTTTGAATTGGGTAATGCTCATGGTTTTTCCCTGTGGGTGACGAGTCAGTGCATGAAACCTTCCATGAAACCGGCAATGCCGGTCGCCAGCTTGCGGCGCCAGGGCGCAGTGTTGGGGTTGGCCAAGACCTGGTCTTCATGAACAAAACTACGGATGATCGCGTTGTAACCCAGCCAGCGGCACGGCTCCGGCTCCCAGGCCTTGAGTGCTTTGAGGCCGCCTTCGCGAATCACCCAGGGTTGTTGGGTCAGCAAGGTGTCGCGGCCGAGGATCAAATCGGCCAGGGTGCGGCCGCCGAGGTGGGTGGCGCCCACGCCCTCCCCGCCATAACCGCCGGACAGTGCGATGCCCGTGGCGTGGTCACAGAGCATGTGCGGACGAAAACGGCGCGACATGCCGAGGTTGCCGCCCCAGGAATGGGTAATCCTGGCCTTTTTCAGCTGTGGGAAGAGTTCGCCAAACAGGTAGCGACGCAACTCCACTTCGCTGTCGGTCAGGTCGAAGTTGTGCCGCAACTTGCCGGCAAATTGATAGCCACCACGGGCGCCGAAGACCAGACGATTGTCGGCCGTACGCTGGCCGTAGGTGACCTGTCGGCTGCTCTCGCCAAAGGCCTGACCCTGACTGAGCCCGATGTCTGCCCAGGTACTGGCCGGCAGCGGTTCGGTGGCGACGATCAAGCTCTGCACCGGTAACTGGTAGCGGCCCAATGGGGGCAAGGTATTGGCGTAACCCTCGACAGCAGGCACCACCCAGGCGGCGCGCACGCTGGCCTTGGCGGTGCGCAGGCCGCCGGACTGCCAATGGGTCACGGGGCTGTTTTCGTAAATGGTCACGCCCAGGTTCTCAACCGCCCGCGCCAGGCCACGCACCAGCTTTGCCGGGTTGATCGTCGCGACGTGGGGGGCATAGATGCCGCCATAAGGCTTGGCAATGCGGACCTGCTCGGCCAATTGCTGCGGGCTGAGCCAGCGGTAGTCGTCTTCGGTGAGGCCCTGGGCGTACAGCTTGTCCAGATAGCGGCGCAGGCTGACTTCCTGCTCGGGGTAGCGTGCGGCGCAATACAAGGCGCCGCCTTTGCGGTAGTCGCAGTCAATGCCTTCGCGGGCCAGCACCTGGGCCACTTCATCAGGGATACCGTGCAGCAGGTCAAACGAAGCGCGCCGGTGCTGAGGGGCAAGCTCAGCCAGCAGTCGGTCTTCCCCCAAGAGGTTGCCCATCAACCAGCCACCATTGCGACCGGATGCGCCAAACCCAGCAGTCTGTGCCTCGATGATCGCGATTTTCAGCTCGGGGGCCTGGCGCTTCAGGTAATAGGCGGTCCACAGGCCGGTGTAGCCGGCGCCGATAATCGCCACATTGACGTCCAGGTCGTGCTCCAGCGATGGACGCGCTAACAGCGGGTCGTCCAACTGGTCCATCCATAAACTGATATTGCGCCATGCCGGCATGCCAGCTTCCCCTACCTCGGTTCGATAGGGCCGATCCTAGAGTGCAGTGTCAGGGGCTGTCTTGCGCGCGTGCACGCAGGGAAATTTGTTTGAGGTACGCCTTGGGCGATTGCCCGGTGTGCTGGCGAAAAGCGCTGTAAAACGCCGAGAGTGAATTGAAACCGGCCGCAAAGGCCAACTCATCAACTTTGACCGGCGCGGTGGCGTGATCCAGCGCGGCCAGTAAATGCTGGAGTCGCGCCTGGTTGACGTAGCGATAGAAGCTCTGCCCCAGCACTTGGTTCAGCAGGTAGGACATCTGGTTGCGACTGTAGCCACAGGCCTTGGCGACCCGCTGCAGATCCAGCTCCGGGTCCAGATACGGCTGCTGACGCTCAAAATATTGTTGCAGGTCATTGGCCATATAACCCAACTGCTGGGGCGACAGGCCCAGGCGGCTGACCGTAGGGCGCAAGGCCTGGGCTGGTTGCTCGTGCACCAGGGACGCATATTCATTCACCCGCCAAATCAACCCGTCGCGCACCGTAATGGCCTCACTGGTACGAAACGACACCAGGCCCTGGCCGCCACGCAAGGTGATGCGGTACTGGATAAACGCCGTATCGCCATCGGCGCGGATGCGGTCAGTGTGTTCAATGGCCTCATCCGCCTCACGGGGCATGCTGGCTTGCAAGTACTCGCGCAACTCGGCATAGCCCACCACACGGTTCTGGAAAAAATCGTGGTACTGGATCTCGGGATGGTAGTAAGCCATCACCCCGTCCAGATCGCGATGACGCCAGCACAGGTGATGGCGCAGCACCAACTGGCCGGTAGCGTGGGAATTCTGACACTCATCGTCTGGGGCGATGTCGGGCATATTGGGCTCTACGACGGGAGAAAATGTTTGAGAGTGCCGAAGTTTACCCGCCCCTTCAATGGTCAAATCGAGCGCCTGACTAATGGCCTTTTGCCTATTCCTCTGTAGGACATGATCTATATCAAAACCAGGCGAAAGAACCGCCGAACGGGCGCAAAAAAGTCACCTTGGCGTTGCGAACGAATGCTATTTTTAAGCCCTAGATGTCATGACCAGCGAAGGTCCTGGCCCCTGCCGCGAGCTAAAGGAAGCGCTCAATGAACAAGGTGGGCAACATGAACAAAGTGACATTTCCCAACGCCTGCCAGCTGATGCGCTGGCATTTTCACCCCATGGGCTTCGAGGGCAGCATGGACGCCCCCGGCAGCATGATCGCCCGCCTGTTCGACCGGGCCAGCGGCGAGACGTTGATCGCTATCGCGGGGATTCCGTGCGCTACGGTGATGAACGCGGCTGATGTGGAGCGCATCATCGAGGCCGTGGAGGATGAATTGGAGAGTTTCGTGCCGCCGGTTTCGTTGCGGGCGTGAGGCGGGGCTAACCGCCCCACTCTGACGGTAACCACGATGCGAAGCGAGTCGCTCTTGATCTGCTTTTGATCTCAGGCGCCCCGTTCCAACTGTGTCGCCTGTCAGGCCGCCGTCGCGAGCAAGCCCGCTCCCACAGTTGGATCGTGGAGTGTCAGGTAGATAGGCGTCGGCTGTCAGGCCGCCATCGCAGGCAAGCCAGCTCCCACATGTTCGATCCCGTGTTGTCAGGTAGAGACGCGTCGGCTGTCGGGCTCTTATCGCAGGTCAGCCAGCCCCCTTCGGCGCACGCTGATCATCAAAAAACACCTTCCTGCCATCCACCCGCTCAGACGCCCTGGGCACATTCACGCCTTGGCCTTCCGGCTTCTCCACATACCAATAGCAATGGCTGACCGCCCGGGTGATCCCCACATAGGCCAGGCGCAACACCTCGTCTCTCTGGGCATTGTCATAAGGCTCACTGTCGCCATCCTTACCCAAGCCCGCCATGCGATAGACCTGATTCTTATACGGCGAGCTGGTGACATGCTGACAATCGCCCAGCAAAAACACCGCATCCGCCTGCAAGCCCTTGGCACTGTGATAAGTCAGCTGTTTAAGCCTGCGCGCCTGAGGCGCCGAGCTAGAATCCACATTAACTACAGACTGAATATGCTCTTGAATCAATAACTTATCGCTACTTTTTCGATAAAGCATCAGGATCGAATCGCCCCGCTGATAGTGCTCGAGCAACCGCTGCCCCAGTGCCGCGTCGTCACGCTCCAACACCGTGACGGGCACCAATACCTTGGGCTCGCCACTGGCCTTGGCCTTCTTGCCCGGGATGGCCGGCGCGCTACGGACGATATGTTCGGCAGCGTCGATGATGTGCTGGTGGCTGCGGTAGTTCTCGCCCAGCATCACGCGGGTGGTGCTGGGCGAAACAAACTCCTTGTTGAACTCCATGAAGTACTTGGGCGAGCTGCCGCGCCAGCCATAGATGGATTGCCAGTCATCCCCCACGCACAGCAAGGATGAGCGTTGGGCTGCGCGCCCGACGTGCATGGCCGGCCCACGGCTGCGGATTTCGCGCAGGCTGGCGCGGATCCAGGACACGATCTGCGGCGATACGTCCTGGAATTCATCGATCATCAAGTGCGACATCGGCCGCAACAAGGGATCACTCAGCAGCTTGAGGTTCTCCGGGGTGTTTTCGCCAAACAGCGAGAACATCCGGTTGTAGGTCATGATCGGCGGCGATTGTTCCAGCAGGTGATCTTCCAGCGCCTTCCAGAAAATGCTCAGGGCCTCGAAGAACAGCCGATCCGGGTCGTCCTTGGCAAAACTCATCTGGCCAACCGCCGTGGGGACATCCAGGCCGAGGTTCTCGATAAACCCGGCTGCCATGACAAAACTGTCCAACAGGGGCGCCGAGGCGAGTTCGCCTTTAACCTTGTAATCGAAGCCTGGCCCGGCCGTGGCATCGCCGCCCAGACTGCTCAAAAGGCGCTTTGAAGATTCGTAATTATCCAGCCATATCAGCGGCTTATTACAGAAAGCTTGAAACAACGTGCGCTTTACTGCCCATTCTGCACGAACCGAGAGTTTCGAATTCGGCCGACTGATCTGCGGGTTTTCACGCCCATCGAACCCCAGTACCACCCAGGCGTCCAGCTCCGGGATGTAGCCGTGGCAATGAAATCGCGCGCCGTTGATTTCAAAGGTCTGACGGCTGGGTTCGATACCTTTGATCGGCCAGGCACCGGCGCGAAACCACAGGTCCTCAATCACATCACAGAGTTCTTCATCGCGCTTGGCGGCCAATTCAGTCACGGCCATACGCTTTTGCACGTCAGGATGATCGCGCTCCAGCTCCTTGAGCTGAAGGCTATGGCGGGCCAAGGGTGCAATCAACTCGCGAAAACGCTGATGGCGGCCATACAAGCGGTGATAACAAGCGTTCATCTGCTGGCGCTGGGCGTCACTGATACGCAGGTCGAAGGCGTTGCTGTCGGCGTCTTCAAAACCACCGCTGAGGTTCTCAAAGGCCTGCAGCCGCTCAAAACCCGGCAGGCTGCGCACCATCGGCAGGATGCGCGAATGAAAGGTGCGCACCAGCGCCTGGGCTTCCTTGCTGCCAAGGGGTTGGCCCCACAGGTTGAGAATTTCCATGAGTTTGTTGATAAAGTCCTTGCGCGACTCGCGGGTGAACGTCACCACAGTCATCGAACTCAGTTCAAAGCCCAGGTAATGGCTGAGCAGCAGGATGCGCAGCACCAGGGACGTCGACTTGCCAGCGCCGGCCCCCGCAATCACTGAGGTCGAGGGGGTGTCGCTGAAGATCATCTTCCATTGCGCCGCGCTTGGCTGCGCATGGGCTGGCAGCAGGCGCGCGACATCGGCCTTCATGCGCTTCTTCACCTCTGCGGTGAGCGGCAATCGCCAATCGTCGAACAGGCTGTCATCTATGCCTGGCGCACGGTGCTCATCGGGGCGAAAGTCACGAATCAGCAGGACTTGTCGGCCCTCCTCGATGCCATCAGCCCTACCCTCACGGTAACCGTACTCAACGCCCGCCTCATGCCCACTGCGAAAGCCGTCGGCCTGGCCATGCAACCAGGAAAATCGATGCTGCGCACGCAAACGGGTGAGGCCATGGCCGAACAGGCGCGCGGCAAGCCGCTTCAACAACGGCATTTCAGCCAAGGGGCGCAGTTCGGGGGGTAGATCAGGCTGTTGTTGCGACACGCGGACTCCTGCGGTGAGCTTGTTTTGACCAAGCCGTCATGGTCGCCGGAAACGCCGCTCAGTTCCAGCCAAATGCTTTGTTGTCATGCAGTTAGGCGATGAAGTGAAAGTGAACACCGGGGTTAAACATCGAATAAATGAATCATAAACAGGCATTTTTTACGCTTTTTCTCGATAATGCGCTGCTGGATGATAGGTTCATCAACAGGAGACGATCATGCTTGAACTTCGACCTTTCAACACACTGGGCGGCGCCCACCATGGCTGGCTTGACGCTCATCACCACTTTTCCTTTGCCGAATACCACGACCCCCAGCGCATGCACTGGGGCAACTTGCGGGTATGGAACGACGACATCATCGCCCCCGGCAGCGGCTTTCCCCAGCACCCGCACCGCGACATGGAAATCATCACCTATGTGCGCGAAGGGGCCATCAGCCATGCCGACAACCTGGGTAACAAAGGCCGCACCGAAGCCGGCGACGTGCAAGTAATGAGCGCAGGCACCGGCATTGCCCACAGCGAGTACAACCTGGAGGCTACGCCAACCAAGATCTTTCAGATCTGGATCATTCCCAATGAGGCTGGCTTGCCGCCGTCCTGGGGCGCCAAACCGTTTCCACAGGGCAACCGCGAGGGCTTTGTAACCCTGGCCAGCGGCAAGGCTGGCGACAGTGAAAGCTTGCGAATTCGTGCGGATGCACGCTTGGTGGCAGCTAACCTGAAAGCTGGAGAAAGTGCGGAGTACCGGCTGGACAGTGGCCGCCGGGCGTACCTGGTGCCCGCCACGGGCGTGATTGACGTCAATGGCGTGCAGGCAAAGGCGCGAGATGGTGTGGCGGTTGAGGATGAACAGGTATTGCGGGTAACGGCGATTGAGGACAGCGAAATCGTGCTGGTGGACCTGGCCTGATCTCAACTCTCGTTGCTATCTAATGTGGGAGGCGGCTTGCTCCCTCCCACACTTCTACCGCATGAGTGTCAGTTATTGGCTGATTGCACCATCAACCAACACCTGCGCCTCCTCCACCAGTTGCTTGAGGTGCTCTTCGCCAACGAAACTCTCGGCGTAGATCTTGTAGATGTCCTCAGTGCCCGAGGGCCGTGCGGCAAACCAGCCGTTTTCGGTCATGACTTTCAAGCCGCCAATCGCCTGGTTGTTGCCCGGCGCATGGCTGAGGACCTGCTGAATGGTCTCCCCGGCCAATTGCGTGGACGTGACCTGCTCCGGCGACAGTTTGCCCAGCAGGGCTTTTTGCGCTGGAGTGGCTTTGGCATCCACACGGATAGCGAACGGCTCACCGAGGGCATCGGTCAGGCCGCGGTAGATCTGGCTGGGGTCCTGACCTTTGCGCGAGGTCATTTCGGCGGCCAGTAAGGCCGGGATAAGGCCGTCCTTGTCGGTGCTCCACACGCTGCCGTCCTTGCGCAGGAACGAGGCACCGGCGCTTTCTTCGCCGCCAAACCCCAACGACCCTTCAAACAAGCCATCGGCAAACCATTTGAAGCCCACTGGCACTTCGTACAGGCGACGACCAATACGCGCTGCGACGCGGTCGATCAGGCCGCTGCTCACCACGGTCTTGCCTACGGCTGCATCGGCGCGCCAGTCCGGACGGTTCTGGAACAGGTAGTCGATGGACACCGCCAGGTAGTTGTTGGGCGCCAGTAAACCTCCGGAAGGCGTGACAATGCCGTGGCGGTCGTGGTCCGGGTCGCAGGCGAAGGCAACGTCGAAACGCTCCTTGAGCCCGATCAGACTTTGCATGGCGTAGCTGGAAGACGGGTCCATGCGAATCTGGCCGTCCCAGTCGACGCTCATGAAGCGGAAGGTTGCGTCGACCTCGGTATTCACCACCTCCAGGTTCAAGCGGTAGTGCTCGGCAATCGCCGACCAGTAGCGCACCCCTGCTCCGCCCAGTGGGTCCACGCCCAAGCGCAGGTCGGCGCTGCGGATCGCGTCCATGTCGATCACATTGATCAGGTCGGCCACATAGCTGTTGAGGTAGTCATGGCGATGGGTGGTGTCGGCCTTGAGCGCCTGGGCGTGAGTGATGCGCTTGACCCCGGCCAGCTTGTTGGCGAGCAGTTCGTTGGCCTTGGCTTCGATCCACTTGGTGACATGGGTATCAGCCGGGCCACCGTTAGGCGGGTTGTACTTGTAGCCGCCACTTTGCGGCGGATTGTGGGACGGTGTAATCACAATGCCGTCCGCCAGGCCGCTGGTACGGCCGCGGTTGTAGCAGATGATGGCGTGGGAAATCGCCGGCGTCGGCGTGTACTCGTCGCCCTCGGCCAGCATCACATGCACGCCGTTGGCCGCCAGTACTTCCAAGGCGCTGGCACCGGCTGGCGTCGACAATGCATGGGTATCCAGGCCG
The DNA here is from genome assembly GCF_041410225.1 of Pseudomonas sp. KT_2_4. Taxonomy (NCBI): domain Bacteria; kingdom Pseudomonadati; phylum Pseudomonadota; class Gammaproteobacteria; order Pseudomonadales; family Pseudomonadaceae; genus Pseudomonas; species Pseudomonas sp. KT_2_4. The sequence continues at coordinate 704,541 of NZ_CP166962.1, read as the reverse complement.
ACAAACAAAGGGCCAGTGATGCCCTGCGCTTCGCGGTACAGGCAGATGGCCTGGCTGATAGCCAGCACATGCCACTCGTTGAAACTCAGTTCAAACGAGCTACCGCGGTGCCCGGAAGTACCAAAAGCCACACGCTGAGTGGAGATCGCTGCATCAGGCTGGCCGGTGTAGTAGGCCGTGACCAGTCGCGGGATATCCACCAGCAACTGGGCTGGCGCCGGTTTGCCCGCAAAAGGACTGATAGTCATGCATAAACCTCGAAAAGAAGGATTCGGAAAAAATGACAGTTTACTGGGACTTGGACTACTGCGCGACGGTATCGATCCGACGATCTAAAGAGAAATTTCACACACTACTCAGTCTGCGCCTGCCGTAGTGACTGCGCCAGCGTATCCAGGGCGATGTCCAGGTTGGGATGGCCGCTGAAGGTATGGCTCAAGCGCATATGCTGGTGATGTAAACCACTGAGGCTGAACAGCTCGCCGGGGGCAATCACTACCTGCTGGGCGAGCATGCGTTGGAACACCAGGCGCATGTCCACCGGCGTCATGGACTGCAACCAGAAACTCGCCCCGGCCACGGGCATGCGGTAGTGCACACGCCCTTGCATACGCGCATCCAAGCGGTGACTCATGGCGTGCGCCTGCTCATGGAGGCGCTGGCGCAACGTCTGCAGGTGCTGGTCGAACCGACCGCTTTCGTACAGCCGGGCAATGGCGCGTTGTCGGATAGCGGACAATCGAAACGAACGCAGTAAGAATTGGCGCTGCAATTCACTGCTCATCTGCTGCGCCAGCAGGTAACCAAAGGGCGCCTCCGGGCCCAACACCTTTTCGAACGAAGAAAATACGATCAGCCGCTCTGGGTTGACCAGGCCGCGCAAGGCCGATCCGGGCGGCGCAAAGCTCAGGTCACCAAAGGTATCGTTCTCCAGCAACCAGCAGCCGTGCTGGTCGAGCAGACGCGCTACGTGCAGCCGCTCGGGCTCGGTCATGGCGTTACCCGAGGGCATGCTGACCACGGACGAGAGCAGCACCAAGTGCACCGGCTCGTGGCGCAGCAGGTGCTCAAAAGTGGCCAAATCGGGGCGGCCGTCGGCGCGCCAGGGCCATTCAATGACCCGCACACCAGCGGCCTGTAGCAGGCGCAACACCAGGTAATCGCAGGGAGATTCAACCACCACCACGGTGCCTTTAAGGCCCAGGGCATCAATCAGGATGTCCAGTACGCCTTGAAGGTCGGCCCCCACATACACCTCATCCGCTTGCCAACAACGGGTGGGCGACGAGGTATAGCGTGCGGCCAAGGCGGCGCGCAACTCCCACACACCACAGGGTTGCGAAGGTTGCAGGTGATGGGGATACCGGCGTACCAGCTGACGTTCCAGCGCCAGCAACGCGCCATCCAGCGACCCCAACAGCGCCGGTTCATCGCCACTGAGCACCACCATCGCCGGGCGCCGGGCGGCCGTGTACAAGCGCTCGAGCAAGTCTGTACCCGCCATAAGGGGCGCGTTTGCAGCCACGGGCCAGGCGAAGTAGCCGGACTTGGCCACCGAGTACACTCGTCCTTCCTTTTCCAGCAACGAATAGGCGTACTGAATCGTCGAGATCGACACATTCATGCGCGTCGATAACTGCCGCAGGGAAGGCAGTTTCACTGGCGTTTCCCGGCTGACTTCGTTGATCAGATTGATCATGTAGCGGTACACCGCCTGATAGGCAAAGTCTACTTGCCGCTCCCCCCGAAGGTTCATTGTTGATCACCGGCTTTGATTGGCGAATACACGCTGCTAACGCCCCGACACTTGGGCGATGCGCACCTTGGGCCGCGCCAGCGTTTGTTTGCATACCCGCATGCCGCGCCCTCCCAGCAGCGGGCGCTTACGATACAGGTGCTGCAACAGCGGCAGCGGCAGCCCACTGGTATCCACTAGCCACTGGTGCAGGATGTCCGCAGCGGGTTTGCCCTGTAGTGCCTTGTGCAGTTCAGGAAGTGCCACCAGCATGCCGGGATGGCATTGACGCAAGAAGCTCTCCAACCGTTCGCCATGTTGAACGAAGGGCGCAAACAACAGGCACGTCAACTGGCTGTCGTCCAGGCCGGAGAACTCCTGAATGTAGGCGGTGGACAGCAACTGCCCCTCTGGCCCTGACGCTTCTTTGATCAGCGCGACCGGTACTTGCCTGCGGTGCAGGAAGTCTGCCGCACGCCGAACAAACCCCGCGACGCCATGTTCGTAGGACAGCTCACGCAGACACTGGGCCTGCACGCCGTGCAAATGCGCCATGAGCAATGGGTTGGGATAGGCGGGATGGCTGAAATGGAACTCGAACGGGTCCCGTTTGTAGGCGAGGAACCCGGTGAGCAGTGGCGCATGGGCGACATCGGCGTCCTTGAGCAGATCAGCGATGCCGATATAGGCCAAATGACGATGCCCGCCCCGGCCCGGACTTTCGTTGCCGGCATAGTGCTCGCCATAGAGGTCGCGGTAGCACCCCACGCTCCATTCCTCCATGCGTGCAAACCACCCATTGAGCGACGATGGCTTGCCGGGCGCAAATGCAAGGCCGGTCGCCAGCGCAGTTTTTTTCAGCCACGCGATGTATTGGCTTTGCTTGCGCACTGAATCACCGCTGACCAGGGCATGCACGCCGCCGTTCCAGGTAGCGACCCGCTGGTAGAAATCGCCCAGGGCCAGGAGCGTGTCATCGCACAGGGCGGCGCGGATATCGCCGGACGTCAGGTGCCCAATCATCAGTTTGTTACGCTGGCTGATTTCCCGAGCGGCACTGGACGCCGGGCGCTGATGGTTGAACGGCAGCACCTCATGGTTTTCCACCATCAACAGCTCTACCCGTGGGTCGTCATGGAAGAACAGCGCTGCGTAGCCCTGATTCAGGCAGTCGAGCGTTGCTTGAGTCATACCCGCATGCCGCAATGTTGCCACCCGTATCTGAAAAGTCTTGGGCGAGCGGCCGGCAATGGTCAGTTGCGCCGCACGCAGCAACGCGAGGGTGTAGCTGCTCACTTCGCCGCCACCGTGGGCGATCAGTACTTTGTAATTGCCCACTTGTTCCATGCCGCCTGCGGCCACCACGATGCGCTGAACGAGCAATTGAAGTGACGTTCGTTCGGCACGCGTAAAGTGCCCGATTAAACGTTGCAGAACTTGCTGGTAAACATAGCTCATGGCTTGTTCATGAATAGTGCTCATCGTTCTACTACCCGAGTTGAAATATCAGTTTCAAGCAACTACCAAACAGCGTTGCTCGACTTATTACATCTGTAGGCTTGTCATCCAGTGCGCAGCACAAGTTTGAGTCAACATTAGCACCTTGCAACAAAAGCGCAGGTGAGAGCATTGAGGGGGCCTATGGCCGCCCCGCCGGAGAATCCAGCGCCTGCGCGGGCTCTAGCGAAATAGCTATTAGCCTTAGGAATGTTCCGACAACGTCCTACACTGTTTTAACTAAGCAATTAGAGAATTGTCCGACAAATATTAATCACCTGCGCACCTTGGGTGCGCGTAAAGCAAAAGGGTATTCGTTTTGCACTTGCCGGGAAAAAACAATCCGAGCCTCGTTAGTTCTGAAGGTGCGTGACGCAACTGCCGTGTAATCAATCATGGCTCAATCCTTGAGATAACAATGAAGACTCAATTATCGGCACTCAAATAATGATTAACAGATACAGAACAGCGTCAAAAAGCAGCTCAGATGAACTGCCTGCCCAACTTAAATGACGCCCACACACAAGCGCCGCACTGGATTTCAGGGCGGCGCAAGGCAATAACAGTATTGTTTACGGGGCAGAACGCCCCTGCGGCGGCTCAACCCCGGTGCGGGTTAAGCCCTGTCAAATGGCGCATTTGCCTCATCAGCTCAGGCGCCAGCGTATTCATTTGCGAATACTCCTACAGCTCAAACAGCTTCAACCTGCAACGCCACCCGTTCGCGGCACGGGCATTCGTCCATGTATCGGTGCGCTTCGACGAACTGACTGAATGGAAATACCGTAGTCTTCAGTGGGACAAGCACCCGGTCGGCTGTCAGCTGGTTGATATCGCGCAACGCGCGCTGCAACGCCACGTGATCCTGGATAATGCCCAACTCCGGCTTGCCGGTGAAGTTGCCGATACAGTGCACAAAGAACTGAATGTTCTTCTGGAACGCCGCACAGGCCGGGAATGGCGTCTGGTTGCCACCTTGCAGGCCATACAGCACCAGGCTGCCGCGCGGCGCCAGGACGTCCCCGAGCAGCGACATCTGCGGGCCACCCAGGCCATCGAACACTACGTCGACGCCCCGGTTGTCGGTGAACTTGTTGATCTGCATCAGCAGGTCTTGTTCTTCGGTCACGATGACTTTTTCTGCCCCGAGGGACAGCAGGTATTCACGTTCAGCACTGTCTTTGGTGGCGGCAATCACCCGCACACCCAGGGCCTTGCCCAACTGCACAAACGAAGGGCCGGCACAGTGGCTGGCATCGGTCACCAAAGCGAACTGGCCGGGTTTGACCCGCGCTAGGTCCATGTAGGCAAAGTACGCAATCAGCAGTGGCGTGTAGTGCACGCTCGCTTCAATCGGACTCAAGACATCCGGATAACGGGTCAGGGCCGAACGGGGCAAGACGATCTGCTCGCCATACACCGGGTAATCATTGGGGCTCTCGGCCGGAAAACTGGCCACTTTATCGCCCACCGCCAAGTCATCCACGCCGTCGCCGAGGGCAACCACAACCCCGGCCATCTCATGGCCCAGGCCAGAAGGCAGGCGTGCATGGGAAGACGCCAGGTTCTGGCGCCACAGGATGTCGTACCAACTGATGCCGATCGCGTCGACACGCACCTGCACTTCGCCCGGTGCGGGCTGCGCGGCCGCATGCTCTTCGCATTTGAGCACCTCGGCCGGACCAAACTTGTGAAAACGGATCGTGCGGGACATCGCAAACCTCGTCAAAGTAACCTCTAATGCCATGAACTTTATCTGGGCTTTGGGGGTAAGACCACCGGTCACCATTAATAGTCGACATGCCTGTCATTGATTCCGCGAAGGAGGAACACCCCTCAACTATCGTAGGAAAAATCAATTAGCCGGTGCAGAGTACCAGCCTTTCCCCGTAAGATTCATGCCGGTCATCCCTCTGAATCGAACCTCAGGGGTTGCTACATGACCGCTCACATCAAGTTTGCTGACTCTTCCAGGACACAAGATGAACCGTAACGACCTGCGTCGTGTCGACCTTAACCTCTTGATCGTATTCGAAACCTTGATGCATGAGCGCAGTGTGACCCGCGCCGCCGAGAAATTGTTCCTCGGCCAGCCGGCCATCAGCGCAGCGTTGTCACGCCTGCGCGGGTTGTTCGATGACCCCCTGTTCGTGCGCACCGGGCGCAGCATGGAACCCTCGGCCCGCGCCGTGGAAATCTTCGCCCTGCTCTCCCCGGCCCTGGACTCGATCTCCACCGCCGTCAGCCGCGCCGCCGAATTCGACCCGGCCACCAGCACCGCCGTGTTTCGCATTGGCCTGTCCGACGACGTGGAATTCGCCCTGCTCCCGCAACTGCTCAAACGCCTGCGTTCCGAAGCCCCCGGCATCGTGCTGGTGGTACGCCGCGTCAACTACATCCTGATGCCCGGCCTGCTGGCCTCCGGTGAAATCTCCATTGGCGTCAGCTACACCGCCGACCTGCCCGCCAACGCCAAGCGCAAGGTGCTGCGCCGCAGCCTGCCCAAACTGCTGCGCGCCGACAGCGTACCGGGCTCGCTGAGCCTGGATGACTTCTGCTCACGGCCCCACGCGCTGGTGTCCTTTGCCGGCGACTTGAGCGGGTTTATCGATGAAGAGCTGGAAAAACTCGGCCGCAAGCGCCACGTTGTACTCGCGGTGCCGCAATTCAATGGCTTGGGTACCTTGCTGGCGGGTACGGACATTCTGGCCACCGTGCCGGATTATGCGGCGGAAGCGCTGACCTCGGCGGGTGGGTTGCGTGCCGAAGACCCGCCGTTGCCGGTGCGCTCGTTTGAGCTGCATATGGCGTGGCGGGGTTCGCAGGATAATGACCCGGGGGAGCGGTGGTTGAGGTCGCGGATTCAGATGTTCTTTGGGGACCCCGATAGCTTGTAATGGAGTTCCACTGTATTCCATAAAATCCTTAAATAACAACTACTTGAAGGAAAAATCAATCCACCGCCGCCTGTCTAAATCCAGTGGATTCCAGAGCTCATGGGGGCATAATTGGGGGCAAATTTCGGTTCCTTAAAAAGGATGCCCCCACCGATGCCGCCAGATATTGCTACTGCTTTCAAACGAAAACTCAGCGATGCCTTCATCCGCTCGCTGACTGAGCCCGGCAAGCACGCCGACGGCGAAGTCCCTGGCCTCTACTTGGAGGTAAGGGCGTCGAGCAGGGCCGGTAAATCCCCGTCCAAATTCTGGCGCTTGAAGTATCGGCTGCATGGTAAGGAAAACCGCTTCTCCATTGGCGCTTACCCTGACATCAGTCTGAAGGAGGCACGCGACATTGCCCGCGGCGCACGCCGCGACGTAGCCAACCACATTGCTCCCCTCAAAGCCAAGACCGCGAAGATCGAGGCACAGCTGCTCAACGAAGAGCGCACCTTCGCGTATGTGGCCAAACAATGGTTAGCATTTAAGTCTGCGGAACTGGTGCCCAAATCCATCTCGGGGTTTAGTGGCGCGCTGAATAACCACATCTTGCCCGCTATCGGCAATAAACCGGTCAGCGAGATCAAGTTGGAACACATCACTACGATCATCACTGAGTTGCGCCGCCAGCGCACCATGGCCATGGCCCGGCGCGTGCGCACCATCATACGTGCCGTTCTGGGCTTTGCCGAAGGTCGCGGCTGGGTGGAGCGCAACGTGGCGCTCAGCAACATTGAGGAGTTGAAGATTCGCCACATTGTGACCAGCAACCCGGCGATCGAAAGGCCATCCGACCTGGGCAGGTTTCTTCTACGCCTTGATGACTGCAGCGACGGCAGCGTTGCCGCGGCAATGCGCCTGCTGGTCATATTGCCCGTCCGCCCAGGCGAACTGGTGCAGATGCGATGGGAAGATGTCGACTTGGTGGGCGCCGATTGGCGTTATGTGGTGAGCAAGACCAAGCATCTGGACAAGAGCAAACACATCGTGCCGTTGCCTGAGCAAGCCTTGATTCTGTTACGCGAGCTACATAGAACCCGCGTGGTGGATGAAGAAGGCAAAGGCTGGGTGTTCGTCTCGCCGGTCTATCCGGGTCGCCCCATCAATCCGACCTCCATGCTCAAGTCCTTTCAGCGTATCTGGCCGGAGTACAACATTACTGCCCACGGCTTTCGCGCGACCTACAGAACCATTGCCCACGAGCACTTGGGTATCGATCCAATCGTGCTCGAACTTTCGTTATCTCACCGAATGCCGGGTGCGCTCGGGGCAGTGTATGCACGGGCTCAATTGCTGGCGCAACGCCGAGAGGCTGCCCAACAATGGGCGAACTACCTAGATCAGTTGCGTCAAAACGCGGCGCGAATAACCACAGATTGACGATACAGCGAATACAAATCAGGAGATTGTAGCGGGAAACGAGACTCGCATCTAGCGTCCTACCCATTGAAATCTAAGGGGTTTCCCTTCTTGCCGAAGTAGGAAATGATCAAAATCGAAGAGGCAGAGACGCCTGAAGGATGGCTCGTGTGGATGGATGCATGGTGCGTTCGTTTCAGACCGTGAAGCTGTTCCAATAACTGTCATTTTGGTTAGCTTGCGAGCCAATTGGACGAGGATTGAGCCCACTCCGCCCCCAGCCCCCATGATGAGTAAACTGTTCCCCTCTCCACCCCCTTCAGCAACGCCAAGGCGGTCAAAGAGCAACTCCCAAGCGGTAATAGACGTGAGAGGTAATGCTGCTGCTTGAGCTGCATTGATGGTTTTAGGCTTATGACCAACGAGACGCTCATCCACGCAGTGAAATTCGCTGTAGCTACCAGGACGCAAAATAGAGCCTGCGTAGAAGACCTCGTCGCCGACTTTGAACAGCGTTACATCAGCGCCGATCTCACGGACTACTCCCACTGCGTCCCAACCCAGCACCTTGGGTTCAGTAGTCGCGGAGCCTGCCCTGATCTTGGTGTCGACAGGATTGACTGAGATGGCCTGCACCTCCACCAATAGATCACGCGAGCCTGGAGTTGGCCTTGGCAGATCCATGTCCATCAGCGAATTGGGGTCTTCGATTGGCAGACCATGTTGAGTGAATGCAATGGCTTTCATGTTATTCCTTCAAGTCGGTAAGGAGCCGCTTCAACAAAGAAAACGACCTGGATAAATTCGGATGGAGAAAACCCCTGAACGCTGCGTGGCGCATCAGGGGTAAATTGGATCAAGCCTGTTGTACTTGTGGGCAGATCAGCTTTCGGTCATTGGTGCTGATGGCACCGGCGGTTGGCTGCGCTGCCATACCGATCCATAACGGGTGTATTGCGGAGGAACCGGGATAGCCGTTCGCAATTCGTCTGCGGCGGTGCGGGCCCAGAAGGGGTCTCGCAGCATGTCACGGCCAACCAGAACAATGTCTGCCCGACCGTTCTGTACGATTTCTTCAGCCTGGCGGCCGCTTTCGATCAGACCGACGGCGCCTGTCATGATCCCAAGCTCACGACGCAGCAATTCAGCCGCTGGAACTTGGTAGGCAGGGAAAGCCTTTACCTTCACCATAGCGATACCGCCTGACGAACAGTCGATGAGGTCTACGCCCTGCTCCTTCATCCATTTGCCGTAGATGAGGAAGTCTTCAGGTGTGTTACCGCCTTCGGTGTAGTCGGTGGACGAGATCCGGACGAACAATGGGCCTTTCCACTCGGAGCGAACGGCATCGATCACTTCACGGACGATGCGATAGCGGTTCTCATGGCTGCCACCGTATTCGTCGGTGCGATGGTTCGCGAGTGGCGAGAGAAACTCATTGAGCAGATATCCGTGGGCAGTGTGCACTTCCACTACGTCGAAGCCCGCCTCATGAGCACGGCGTGCGCCTTGTCGGAAAGCCTCTACCACCTGCTTGATTCCTGCCAGATCGAGTGCCTGCGGCACAGGTGAATCGGCAGTGAACGAGATGGCCGAAGGTGCGATGGATGGGCCTGGGACACCCAACTGACGGCCTGCATGCCCCAACTGGCAGCCTGCTTTCGCCCCAAACCGCTGAATAGTTTTGACCAGCTCGGCTAACCCTGGAACTTGGACGTCGTCCCAGATCCCAATATCGCCAGGGCCAATCATTCCATTACTCATAATGGCAGTGGTTTCCAGAAATACGAGACCTGCGCCACCAAGGGCTCGAGCACCGTAGTGCACGGTATGGAAATCCGTAACGCATCCATCATCGGCTGAGTGCATGCACATTGGTGACATCGCAATCCGGTTGCGAAGTGTCAAGCCACCGATGGTTACTGGTTCAAAAAGTTTTGCGGACAAAATCAATCCTCCGAGGGTTGTTCAGGGCTAGGCTGGAGTTCTCGATCCAGTCAAATGCCCGTTTGCAAACAAGCCTATCGGAGTGGGCAGAAACGTAAATACTGCGAAAATTTGCATATAGTACGCTTAAGCGTACTGCCCTACCCTTGCTCTTCAGCTAAGCACGGTGCATCTGATTTCAGCCCTGCAGCATCCTCGTCCGCTCTCATCTGCGCTGCTGTGGTCATACCCCGACGTTTCAACCAGGCATCTCCCCAACCGCATAATCCCAAGATGAAAGGCTCAAGGCTCCGACCTTCGTCGCTTAGCGAGTATTCAACTTTAGGTGGTACCACTGGGTAGACCTTGCGTACCACAAGTCCATCCTCTTCCATATCCCGAAGCTGCTTGATCAACAATCTCGGCGGTACGCCGGTAAGGCGCCGTTGTAGCTCATTGAATCGATGCGTGCCATCCAGCAGCAGGTGGTAAAGGATGACCCCCTTCCACTTGCCGCCCATTATGTGAAGCGCGGCTTCGATGGAACACCCCGGTGCGCCGTCATAGTTCCTAAGCTTGGTCATACATCATCCTCAGTTGGGTAGTACGCTTTTTGGCACTACGTGCAAATAAATGCCATATACGCGGTGACGATCATAACTTTAACATGCGCATGTCGAGTGAGCGCAATGGCCCGCCTCGCTTCTCAAACGACCGAAAATGATGGGCGAATACACGCTACAGGTCGGCGGCCGTGAGCGGCCGACCAAGGTTTTTTCTCGTTGAGATTCATGTTGGTATTCATGATTGGGGGTGCAAATGTTTGCAGTTATGGGTGTAACTGGCCAAGTTGGCAGAGCTGTTGCCAACGCATTGCTGGATGCCGGGGAGCAGGTCAGAGTGATCGTCCGGGATGCTGCCAAAGGTGCGGTATGGGCTGCTCGCGGGTGTGAAGTCGCCGTCACGGATAATCGCAATATACCGGCCATGACACGGGCGCTGACTGGTGTGGACGGTGCATTCATCCTGATGCCACCCAACTATGACCCCTCACCCGGTTTCCCGGATACCGTCGAGGCAAACCGCTCGGTGCGTGAAGCCCTGGATAAGGCGAAACCAGCGAAAGTCGTCGTGTTGTCTACGGTAGGCGCCCACGTCGAGCGCGTGAACCTGCTCAACAATTTGAAGATGTCCGAAGAGAGCTTTCGAACCTTGAACCTGCCAATCACCTTTGTGCGTGCGGCATGGTTTATGGAGAACTCATCCTGGGACTTGAGCGACGCCCGCGTCGGCAACATCAACAGTTTTCTCCAGCCTGCCGACCACCCCATTCCCATGATTGCTATCCGCGACATTGGCACCACGGTTTCGCAACTGCTGCATGAGGAGTGGGACGGGGCAAGGTTTGTGGAACTGGAGGGCCCATCACGTTATTCCGCTAAGGACATCGAAAATGCCCTCTCACTCGCATTCGGTCATCGAGTAACAACCAACGTTATACCTCGCTCCGAATGGGAGCCACTTTTCCGATCCCAAGGGGCTACCAATCCCCTTCCCCGCATTCAAATGATCAATGGTTTCAATGAAGGGTGGATTGATTTCGAAGGCGGCGGTATCGAGATGCGCAAAGGTTCGACAACGTTGAACGAAGCCATCTCGCAATTGGTTGCAGAGCGGGCGTAATAGCCGGCGCAACCCTTCAGGCCGGCGCATACGTCCAGAGCGAGTATGTGTCCGCCCTTTATCTTGAGGAATTCATTATGTCCAAAGTCGTCCGCTTCCACCGTATCGGCGGCCCAGAAGTGCTTCAGATTGATGACGTTGATGTGCGTAGCCCAAACGCCGGAGAGGTTCGTATCAAGGTTAAGGCTCTTGGCCTCAATCGAGCAGAAGCGATGTATCGGCTCGGCCAGTACACCTTTACCCCTGAGATGCCCGCCACTCTCGGTTACGAAGCAGCCGGTACAATCGAGAGCGTTGGGCCTGGTGTCACCGAGTATGCTGTGGGCGATGAGGTGAATGTAATCCCCGCTTTCTCGTTCGCAGACTACGGCATGTACGGCGAACTCGCTGTTGCCCCGGTGCACGCTTTAGTTCGTCAGCCAGCAGGAATGACATCCGTAGAAGCCGCCGGTACTTGGATGCAGTTCGTTACCGCATACGGTGCTCTGGTTGATATCGGGAATCTGCAGAAGGGTGACACCGTTCTGATTCGCGCAGCGTCGAGCAGCGTAGGGTTGGCGGCCATCCAGATTGCAAACATTCTGGGGGCAGTTCCGGTCGCGCTAACCCGCACCAGTGAAAAGCGCCAAGCGTTGTTGGACGCGGGAGCCGCCCACGTTATTGCGACACAGGAACAGGATCTCGTCTCCGAAGTGAACCGGATCACCGCAGGCGCAGGTGCCCGCATGGCGTTTGACCCAGTGGGCGGACCAGAGGTAGCCAATGTCCTGCGAGCACTCTCCTACCTCGGAATTTTCTTCCAGTACGGAGCGCTCGATACAGCAGACATGAGCATCCCTGTGATGGAAGTGCTTGGCAAAGATCTGACCATTCGTGGATACCAGTTGTTTGAAATCACTCAAGACCCCGAACGTCTGGACGGCGCTAAAGCATTCATCACCAAGGGCCTGCAATCCGGCTCGCTGCGTCCATTGATAGCAAAGGTCTTCCCGCTTGCTCAAATCGTCGACGCCCACCGGTTCATGGAGTCGAACGCACAAATTGGCAAGATAGCTATCGAGATCTAAGATCTATTCTTCCGCGTCTGGTGGCTTCGTCGCCAGCGCAGTTTGAATGGTGAATAGCACCATATCGGTGTCACTAAAGCCGGACGGGGACTTTAAGCCGGCATTAATTGCTCATGAATGCCTTAGCCCTCACATGTATTTAACCCGACTTTCTAAGCAAGATCCCATCCTATCCCAAAGCCGTCAAACTACCCTGAGACCCCAATAGGCGCTGGGAGCCGCATGTGCGCTATGCCGCGACGCGTTTTGTTTTGCTAAACACCCTCTTACCAAATTGCAAATTCCGTAAACGGCCTCCCCGGCGCATCCTCGGCACACAGCTTCATAAAAACAACAAAAGCCGATCGAGATACCTCCTATGTCCCCATCCAGACTCAAGTTGATGTGCGTGCGGATCATGACCAGTGCGGTTGTGGGTCTTTCTACGCTACCTGCGTACGCCGAAGGCGATAAGCCTGACTCCGTCAAAATCGGCATCACGACATTTATGTCCGGCTCCGCCTCAGTCTTTGGCATGCCGGCTAAGGCTGCAGCCGAGCTATATATAGAAGAACTCAACGCAGCCGGCGGTATTGATGGCGTCAAGGTAGATCCTGTCTACGTTGACGAGGGCGTAGGGGGTGATCGGCTTTTATCTGAATACCGCCGGGTCGTGCAGGAACAGGGTGCGAAGGTGATGATCGCCTCGATCTCCAGCGGTAACTGCAACACACTCGCCCCCGTCGCTGAAGACCTGAAGGTTGTGAACATTCTCTGGGACTGTGGGACAGAAAAAGCACTCGAAGGCCATTCTTACAAATATGTCTTTCGCACCCAGGCAAACGCAGTCACCGAAATGGTTGCCAGCGTCCTTTACTTGCTAAAGGTCAATCCTGATTTCAAAACCATCGCAGTCGTAAACCAGGATTACGCATGGGGCCGAGACTCATGGGAAATCTTCAGCGCTGTGCTGAAGCAGCTCAAACCAGACGTGAAAGTCGTTGCTGAGTTGTTCCCCAAATTCGGAGCTTCTGATTTTTCTGCCGAGGTCAGCCGACTGCAGGTCTTGCGACCAGAAGTCGTGCTCACCACCTCGTGGGGAGGCGACCTGGATACCTTCGTACGCCAAGCCAGCCAGAGAGGCCTGCTGAAGACCTCTAAGTTTTTCCTGGCCCTGGGCGAAACCTCACTTGAGCGCCTTGGTAATACGCTGCCTGATGGCGTCCTGATTGGTGCGCGCGGCGACCATTATTTCTTGAATCCCCAATACGCCAAGGATGCCCGGCATCAGGCGTTCGTCACCAAATACCACGAGCGCACGGGCACCTACCCGATCTACTCGGTGTACCACATGGTGCAGGCGCTCGACGGCATGAAGGCGGCCTACCTGAGGGCGATCCAGGCCAACGGCGGCAAATGGCCCAATGAGGAACAGTTGGCCGATGCCTTCAAGGGGCTCGAATTTCGGGGGCTGACCAGTCAGATCCGCATACGCCCAGAAGACGGGCAGGGCCTGGAATCTCAGCTCTTTGGCATCACCACCTCAAGTCCCGACTACAAATTCAAAGTGTTGAAAGACATCGTGATCGTCCCTGCCGACAAGATCACGACGCCGCCAGGTGAAAAGTCCCCTTTGTGGGTCAAGACCGTGACGCCAGCGTTGCTTGACCAGGTTCAACCTGTGAGCGCCTTGCAATGAGCCGGGATATTTTCATCCTGGCCATGCTGGACGGCATGTCTTACGCCGGATTGCTGTTTCTGGTTGCACTGGGGCTGACCTTCATCTTTGGCGTAGTGCGCATCCTGAATGTGGCACACGGTAGCCTCTACGCGTTCGGTGGCTATGGTGCAGCGTCTTTGGGGCTATGGCTTGGGCAGGGGTCGGAATCTGCGGTGGCATCCGTACTGCTGCTGGTCACAGGCGCTATCGCGGTGGGGATTGTACTGGGTACGGTACTGATGCTTTTGCTCAGGCAGTTCCAGGATCGCGACCCGATTCTCCAGCTCCTGGTGACCTATGGCACCTTCATGATCTTTGAGGATCTGCAAAGGATGATCTGGGGGACGCAGCCTTATTTTGTGGCGGATGTCGTCAACCAGATGGGGACATCTGAACTGCTGGGCGTGGTGTACATGAACTACCAGTTGCTCTTCGTCCCAGGCGCGGCGATGGCGGTCTACTTCCTCCTCAAGTGGTTCCTGAACAGCACCCTAATGGGACGGCAGATCATCGCCGTCACCCATGACCGAGAAGTGGCGACAGCTCTTGGCATCAATGCTCGGCGCATCGCCTATCTAACCTTTGTCGTCGGCGCAGTCCTGGGGGCCTTGGGCGGAGCACTGGCTTCACCCACCACGTCACTGGTGCCGGGTATCGGCGCGGACATGATCGTACTGTCGTTCGCAGTCGTCGCAAGTGCCGGTCTGGGTCAAATAACGGGGGCACTGATCACCGCCCTGCTGATTGGGCTATCACGTTCTTTCTGCGTGTACCTTGCCCCCGAATTTGAAGTCGTCATGCCCTACCTGATCATGGTTCTGGTGTTGCTGGCGAGGCCTCAAGGCCTGTTCACTGTCGTTCAGGCGAGGAAAATCTGATGCGCGCTCTCCTACTTAATGCTGCAGCGGTCGTTGTCATCCTTGGTCTGGCAATGACATTCCCTTGGCTCAAGCTTCCCCTGATTTTGTCGCTGTGCTACGGCTTGGCCGCGTTGGGCATTGTCGTTCTGCTCAAAGCCGGACAGATCTCGTTCGGTCACGCCATGTACGCCTGTATCTCTGGATACGTGGTGGCCTTTGTTGGGCATCGCTTCCCAGGCATGGACGGGGTCTTGCTAATCGCGCTTGGCACCTTGGCGAGTGTGGTCGCGGGGATGCTCATTGGTGCGTTCGTTGTTCGCTACCGGGAGATCTTCTTCGGCATGCTTAACCTTGCCATCTCGATGGTGCTGTTCACCGTCCTTGGCAAGTTCTACGCGGTCACAGGCGGCACTGATGGATTGCGGATCAACCGCCCGACACTGCTGGGGTTTGAACTGACCCGTGACCCATTCGAGATTGCCTTGTTGGTACTGGTCGTTGCGATCTCGCTTGCGGCTATCTGGGGGGTACAGCGCTACTTTGTGTCCAGCGGTGGACAAGCCCTAGCCGCCATCAAGACCAATGAAACCCGCCTGGAATACCTCGGGGTTTCGGCCAAGAAGGTGCTTTGGAAAGGGTACGTTCTGTCGGCCTCGCTGTGTGGCCTGTCAGGGTCGTTGTTTGGCCTCTCTCAAGGTCTGGTCACACCCGAGATGGGCTACTGGCTTCGGTCTGGTGAGTTCGTCTTCATCGCCATCCTGGGAGGTGCCGGTCACGCAGTCGGCGCATTCGTCGGGGCGATCCTTTACGAGTTTTTGAAGATGTATGCAGCCGCGTTGGTCAGTGGTTCCTGGCAGCTCGTGTTGGGCTCCATCCTGATCGTGATTATCTACTTCCTGCCCAAAGGCATTACCGGTCTGATGAATCGTCGTAAACGCCTCATCGGAGGTGCAGCATGACAGCGCTTTTGCAGACTCATGACTTGACGCTGGCCTTTGGCGGACTGGTGGTGGCAAACGGCATCAACTTCAGCCTGGAACAGGGCGAGCGCCTGGCAGTGATTGGCCAGAACGGTGCGGGCAAAACGACTTTCATCAATATTTGCACTGGGCTGCTCAAGCCTAGCAAAGGTCGGGTCAGCTTCGCCGGCCGTGACATTACAGCCCAGTCACCGCGAAAAATCGTCAGACAGGGCATGGCAAGGTCTTTCCAGCTTCCCCAGTTGTTCCTTGAACATACCGTGCGCGAATGCCTGCAGCTGTCCGCAGTCGCGCGTGCTGAGAATTTGTCTTCCTGGAGTTCGTTGGCTGGCGGCAGCAGCGCAGTAGAAATCGATCGGATGCTTGATCTGATCAGTCTGTGCGATCGACAGGATGAGCTGTGCAACAACCTTCCTGAAGGCCAGCGCAAGCTGCTGGATGTGGGCATGTCGCTCATGCTTCAGCCCAAATTGCTGATCCTCGATGAACCCACCAGTGGCGTGTCGACAGAAGAGAAGCATGGCGTGATGGAGATTCTCATGCGTGCTCTGGACGACCAGAAGGTCACCGCGATCTTCGTCGAACATGACGTGGATATCGTTAAGCGTTACGCAACCCGCGTGGCTGCCTGGATCAGTGGAGCGGTCGCTGCTGACGGTAGTCCTGCCAGTGTACTGAGCAATCCGCTCATCCAGCGTGAGGTGCTTGGCGAATGAAAAACGACATCCTGATCCACCTTGCCAACGTCAGCGCCGACATCGTCCGAGTACCTATTCTCAGAGGCGTAAACGCTGATCTGAATAAAGGAAACATCATCGCCGTGGTAGGCCGAAATGGCGCGGGCAAAACGACCCTGCTGCGTACGATTATGGGCCTCATCAAGCCCAAGGAAGGGCAAATCCTGTTCGAAGGCGCTGACCTTGCGCGTGTGCCAGCCCATGGCCGCGCACGCCTGGGCATTGGTTACGCGCCGCAGGAGCGCGTGATGTTCCCGACCCTTTCAATTGAAGAAAACCTTCGCCTGCCCTGCCAGGTTGCGGGGATGAACAAACGTGAGGTTGATGAACGATTGGCGACGACGCTTGAGGTCGTGTCTCAGCTCAAGCCCATGCTAAACCGCTCTGGCGCAGCCTTATCAGGTGGCCAAGGCAAAATGGCTGCCCTTGGTCGAGCGCTTATGATCGGCAGCAAGCTGATCTTGCTGGATGAGCCATTTCAGGGTTTGGCACCTGCCCTCGCGACCGAGTACAGCAACGCCCTCAAACAGCTGCAGCAGCGTCTTCCAGACCTCTGCATCGTCGTGACTGAATCAAACGGCAGCCTGCTAAAGGATGTCCCTGACCATGTGTTGCACATCGAGCGGGGGGAGCTGTCACCTGTCCTCAATACCAGCCGCGAAACTGGTTCCGACTCAATTAACCATCTGCCAATGGAGGCACAATCATGAGCACGCTTTACATCGACGGCCGCAAAGTCCCTGCTACCGGCGGGCAGAGCATTCCTGTCTACTCACCTGTCACTGGCGAGGCGTATGCCGAAATCGCCCGGGGCATGCCTGAAGACATCGACTTGGCAGTAAAGGCCGCGCGCAGTGCAGTCAATGGCGACTGGGGTCGGATGAGCGCTACCGAGCGAGGCCGCATATTGGTTCGTATCGGCAACGGCGTGCTGGCGAACATTGAGGAACTGGCAGAGATCGAAGCCAAGGACACGGGCAAACCTATTGCCCTGGCCCGCAAGGATATCGAGGCGCTTGCACGCTACTTTGAGTTCTACGGTGGTGCAGCCGATAAAGTCCATGGCGAGGTAATTCCGTACCTGTCTGGCTACACGGTCAGCGTGGTCAGAGAAGCCTGTGGTGTGGTGGGTCACATCATCCCCTGGAACTACCCGGCTCAGATGCTCGGGCGTACGATTGCGCCTGCGTTGGCCATGGGCAACGCATCGATCGTCAAGCCAGCAGAAGATGCATGCATGACGTCGCTTCGCTTCGCCGAGATTGCCGCAGAGGCCGGTCTGCCTGCTGGTGCGCTGAATATCGTGACCGGCTATGGTCGCGAAGCGGGCGCCGCGCTGGCGGGTCACCCAGGCATCAACCTGATCACCTTCACCGGCTCTCCTGATGTCGGAGTCGCCATTCAAACCGCTGCTGCCGTCAACCACGTCAAATGCGTGCTGGAGCTGGGTGGTAAATGCCCTCAGGTGGTGTTTGCAGATGCCGACCTCGACAAGGCAGTGCCTGTGATCGTGGGAGCGATCATCCAGAACGCAGGCCAGACCTGCTCTGCTGGTAGCCGTGTCCTCATTCAAAAAGAGGTCTACGAGGACGTCATCACACGCGTAGCTGCCAAGTTCCGTGAAGTACGTGTCGGACTGCCTGAGACCGCGCCAGACTGCGGCCCAATCATCACCAAAGCTCAATTTGGCCGGGTCAACCAATTCATCCAGGAGTGCAAGGACTCCGATCTGCCAGTGATCGCAGAAGGTGCCATGGACAACGATCTGCCCAAAGGCGGCTACTACGTGCGTCCGACTCTGTTCGGCCCCGTTCCACGCGACCACAAACTGGCGCGTGAAGAAGTGTTCGGCCCTGTGCTCGCGGCGTTGTCATTTGATGACGAAGACGATGCTGTGGCCCTGGCCAACGGCACTGACTATGGCCTGGTTGCATCGATCTGGAGCGAAAACGGTGCACGTCAGCAGCGCATGGCCAAACGCCTGGAAGGCGGGCAAGTGTTTATCAATTGCTATGGAGCAGGCGGCGGTGTCGAGCTGCCATTCGGCGGTATCCGCAAAAGCGGGCACGGGCGTGAAAAAGGCCTCCTCGCCTTGGATGAATTCAGCATCACCAAGACCGTGGTCAGTCACCACGGCTAAGCCTGTATCGAACAATCAGATTCTTAATGGTAACGGAGAGAAAAATGGCACAGCTCAATAATAAAGTCGCCATCGTAACCGGCGCGGCAAGCGGCTTCGGCGCTTGCATCGCACGTCGCTACATCGAGGAAGGCGCCAAGGTCGTCCTCGCGGATATCAACTTCGAAGCTGCCAGCAAACTGGCCGATGAACTCGGCGCCAACGCGATCGCCGCTGCCTGCGACGTCACTCAAGCAGACCAGGTTCAAGCAGCAGTGGATCTTTGCGTCAAGACCTTCGGCGTTCCCGATGTTGTGGTCAATAACGCAGGGACAACGCATCGCAATCAGCCACTGATGGACGTTGACGAAAAAACCTTTGATCGAGTCTTCGCTGTCAACGTGAAATCGATTTTCCACATGACCAAGGCCGTCGTGCCACTGATGCGCGAGCGCAAGAACGGCTCGATCATCAACGTCGGTTCGGTTGCCGGTATTCGCCCGCGCCCTGGTCTGACCTGGTACAACGGCTCGAAAGGCGCTGTGAATCTGCTGTCCAAGTCCCTGGCTGTAGAGCTGGGCCCAGACGGCATTCGGGTCAACAACATCTGCCCGGTCATGGGCGAGACAGCCCTGCTTGAAGACTTCATGGGTATGCCGGACACGCCTGCGAACCGCCAGAAGTTTCTTTCCACCATCCCGTTAGGTCGCTTGGCCAAGCCTGATGATATCGCGGCTGTCGCAGTGTTCCTGGCAACAGACGGCGCCGCCTTCCTGAACGGCGTTGAACTTCCGGTCGACGGTGGCCGAGTGGTGTAAATGCATTGAATCCCGGGGCGCCCGCCCACGACTGCGTGCCTCGGGATTATTCAATGACTCATCTGGACTCTTCATGCACTCAAAGCGCAATGCTTGGAATTTAGCTCGCTCAACGCGGCCAGTTAGCGTTCGCCCTGGATTAACACCCCCTTTTCAGAATGCAGATTCAACTTACGCCAATTCTGATGCATGGTGGCGATAGCCGCGCCCTTGTCATTTTTCAAAACCACCAACAAGTTGGCCTGGGGCGCACGGAGAATAATAAATATGCAAATCAGAGCGGCAGTCGTTCGTCAAAAATCAGCTCCTTTCGTGGTCGAAACCCTCACGCTTGAGGCTCCACGTAAGGACGAAGTGCTCGTAAAAATCGTCGGTGTTGGTGTGTGCCACACCGATATGGTGGTCAGAGATCAGGGCTACCCTGTCCCACTTCCTCTCGTGTTAGGGCATGAAGGATCCGGGGTTGTGGAAGCGGTAGGTTCTGAGGTGAAAACCCTCAAACCCGGCGACCATGTGGTTCTGAGCTATGCCAGCTGCGGCCACTGTGGGAACTGCTTGAAGGGCTTGCCCGGGTATTGCTCTCAGTTCTACGAACAGAATTTCGGCGGCTATCGGCCCGATGGGACCAGCCCTTATAAAGGCGGGGATGGCGGTACTGTCTGTGGATGTTTCTTCAATCAGTCCTCATTCGGCACACATGCGCTGGTATCAGAGCGCAATGCGATCAAGATCGCCCAGGATGTCCCTCTGGAGCTGATGGGCCCGCTGGGTTGTGGCATCCAGACGGGTGCTGGAGCTGTGATGAATGCGCTCAAACCGGGCGTTGGTAGCAGCATTGCCGTGTTCGGAGCGGGTTCGGTAGGACTTGCAGCCGTTATGGCGGCCAAAGCCGTCGGCTGCACTACCATCATCGCCATTGACATGAATGATAGCCGCCTGGAGCTGGCACTTGAACTGGGTGCTACCCACATCATCAATGCAGGCACTACCAACGCGCTTGATCGCATCCGCGAGATCACTGATGGCGGCGTTCAATACAGCCTTGAATGCACCTCCAGCCCTAAAGTGCTTCGCCAAGCGGTCGACTGCCTGTCGATTCCGGGCGTGTGCGGGCTTGTGGGAGCTGCTCCACTGGGCGCCGAGGTATCGCTGGACATGAACACGCTGCTTTTCGGTCGAAGCGTGCGGGGCATCATCGAGGGCGATAGCGTTCCTCACGTGTTCATCCCGCAGCTGATTGAGCTATGGCGCGCCGGCCGTTTCCCATTTGATCAATTAGTGAAGTACTACGATCTTGAAGACATCAATCAGGCCGTAGCCGACTCCGAAAGCGGTGTCGTGCTCAAGCCCATCCTGAAGCCTTGAGGATGTGTCTACTCATTCGAAGATAATAAGAAGGATTGCATAATGAATACTGCTCATTCGTTGGATCTGCTCCAAGCGGCTGGATTGCCGTCGGTTTTCCACCTATCCATTAATGGGAAGCTGGTCGACGCTGACCGCTCCTTCGACGTCTTGAACCCTGCTAACAATAAGGTCATCGCTCAGGCGCCCCAGGCTTCTGCTCAGCAGCTTGAAGAGGCCATCCAGGCTGCGGCTCAGGCGTTCAAGAGCTGGTCTGCTCTGTCTTGGCAGACCCGATCGGATTACATCCTGCGATACGCTGACGCGCTCGAAGCCCGCCAGGATGAGCTGATTACCTTGCTGACACTGGAACAGGGTAAGCCCAAGCACAGTCAGGCAAAGTCAGAGGTGGAAGCTGCGATCTACTGGGTTCGGGAAGTGGCAAAGCGCGAAATTCCAGTCCAGGTGATCGAAGATACGGCGGAGCACGTCGTCGAAGTTCACCACACGCCATTGGGCGTGGTGGGTGCGATCACTCCTTGGAACTTCCCAGTGCTTCTTGGCTTGTGGAAAGTGGCGCCATGCCTGATCACCGGCAACACCATGGTGATGAAGCCGTCGCCCTACACGCCTCTCACCTCCCTGTTCTTTGGTGAGATCGCCCAGTCTGTGTTGCCGCCAGGCGTGCTCAGTGTGCTGTCCGGGGGCAATGAACTCGGACAGATCATCACAGAACACCCCGCTATCGCCAAGATCAGCTTTACCGGCAGCACCGCGACAGGCAAGAAAGTAATGGCCAGCGGCGCCTCCAATCTTAAGCGCATCACATTGGAGCTGGGCGGCAACGATGCAGCTGTGGTACTGGCCGATGCTGACTGGCCATCGATCGTCAAACCCTTGTTCTGGGCAGCGTTTGGCAACTCTGGGCAGTGGTGCATTGCCGTGAAGCGGCTTTACGTGCACTCCAGCATTCATGCGGCTTTTACAGCAGCCTTTGTGGAGTACGCCAAGACGGTCAAGGTGGGTGACGGGATGGATCAGTCAACTGACCTGGGCCCGATCCAGAACCGTATGCAGTACGAAAAGTTGATTGACCTGTTCGAGGATACCCGCAAGCAGGGCTACAACGTTCCGCTAGGCGGTGTTATTGACCAGAGCCTGGCCGGCAATTTTGTTCCGATTACCGTTGTGGACAACCCGCCCGAGAATAGCCGCATTGTGCAGGAGGAGCCGTTTGGCCCCATTCTGCCCGTCATTGCGTTTGACGATGTGGAAGATGTAATTGCTCGGGTCAACGCTAGCCCTTACGGCCTTGCAGGTTCTGTATGGGGTGGCGATCGCGCTGCCGCGATCGCGGTCGCCAAGCGAATGGAAACCGGGACAGTGTGGGTCAACGAGATCCACATCCACGGCATTGACATTCCGTTTGGTGGACACAAGCTATCCGGGATGGGCGTTGAGAACGGCCAGGAAGGTCTGGCTGGGTTCACCAACACCAAGAGCTACATGTTCAAGAAATAGGCCCCGGACGCGGCCTCAGCGTGTTTGCGCTGGGGCCTGATTGGCTTGTGATTGTTCCCTTAGCTCCATCATCAGCTCGCTCACAAGTGATGTGAACCATCGAGTGAACGGATCCTGATTCAACACATGCTGCCACGCTATCCCGATATTGAATCGGGAGGAGTTGAACGGCAGAGCGCTTATGGCCAGTCCGAAATGGTCGGCCAGGAAGTGTGCTGTGGTGGAAGGTACGTTGCACAGGATGGGGGTCTCTTTGAGCACCAGCGGCAGCGTTGAAAACCTCGCCAATGTGGCAATGACATTTCGGGTGCGTCCTAGCGCCTGTAGTTGAGGCTCAAGCATTCCGCAGATCTCACCACGAGGCGAGATCAGCAGCTGCGGGGTCGCTAAGTACTCATCCAGTCCTATGGGAGCGGCCAACACGATTTGTTTGGGGTCAAACAGCGCCACAAACCCCTCTTCATAGAGGATTTGGCAAGGCTCTCTGAGCTGCAGTTCTGGCAGTAATGCAGCCAGCACCACCTCCGCGTCGCCCGACTGCAGCATTTTGTCGATGCAGTGGTAGTCAGCGTCTCTGACGACCAGTCGAACGCCGGGTGCCTGCTCCTGAAGCGCACGAATGAGGCGCGGAAGCAGCGCCGCCTCCAGGTCATCGGCTATCGCAAATCGCACCACACGTGTGACGGTGGCTGGATCGAAATGCCCTCGTTCCAAAAGTGCCAATCGAAGGTCTTGCAGAAATGGATCGATCAGCGTCACCAGCTCCAACGCCTTGGGGGTAGGTGCCATGCCCCTCCCCGTTCGCACCAAGAGCTGATCATTCATCAACTCTCGAAGCCGGTTCAGCGACATGCTGATCGCGGGAGATCCCACATGCAAAAGCGCCGCTGTTTGCCTGACGCTGCGCTCACGTACCAAGACGCTCAACACTACCAACAGGTTGAGATCCATTTTCCTAAGTTCATTTAAAGTGAATTCGCTCTTCATAATGTTCACTCTAGTCGAATCTATGTGTGCTCGCTATGCTTTTTTCACCAGCATTACAGATGGAGAAAAACATGACCACCATGCGTACTGTTCGAGTAGACACCCTACGAGAACCGCTAAAGATCTGCCGAGTGAACATCCCGGAAATCGGTGATGACGAGGCCCTCGTGCGGGTCACCGCATCGGGGATTTGCCGTACCGATTGGCATCTGTGGAATGGCGACTGGGCCTGGTTGGGTTTGAAGCTGCCAATGCCAACAACCCTGGGTCACGAAATTGGCGGAGTGGTCGAGAAAGTCGGCTCACGCGTCAAAGGACTTACCGCAGGTACCCGTGTCAGCGTCCCGTTCAACTTCGCGTGCGGATGCTGCCCACAGTGCCGCAAGGGCTCTCAGAATATTTGCGACGACGCCTCATGGCCTTTCATGCTGGAAGGGTCAGGCGGGTGGCAAGCTGGCCTACGATGACCAACTGGCGGAATTCACCCTCAGCGGTCTACCGAAAAACCTCACCGTTGCAGGCTCGGCCCACGGTTATCACGCGTTGGACAACGTGCTGGCCGATGCAATTCACGCTGCAGCCAATATCGTCATGGCGCTGAATTTGGAACTCGCTGCCAGGCCGCTGGCGATGCGCCCGGAAGCGCAGGTGAACTTCCCATGGCCGATCTTCCCACACCCCAAGGGCAAGGACTTCGTCGACTTCGATGAAGACCTGCAGGTGCGTGACATAGTGAATGCCACCAAAATCGGCTACCGCGACATCCAGCTGGTCAAGCGCTACTCCACGGTCGGCATGGGCCCGTCCCAAGGGCGTCATTCGGCGCTGCCAACCGCACGGCTGGTTGCCGCCTCGACGCAACGCAGCGTCAGCGAAACCGGCGTCACCACGGCACGTCCGCCTTTTGAAGCCGAGAAACTCGCCCATGTCGCAGGGCGGGCGTTCGATCCGTACCGCCAGACGCCAATGCACAAACGGCATGTGGAGGCCGGGGCGAAGATGATGCCTGCCGGCATCTGGCAGCGTCCCGCGTATTACGGCAAGGCCAGCGAGCGCGACGCGTGCATGCAGGCTGAAGCGCTGCACGTGCGCAACAAGGTCGGCATCATCGATGTCTCGACGTTGGGCGGTCTGGACGTGCGCGGCCCGGATGCCGCCGAACTGCTCAACCGTATGTACACCTTCGCCTTCCTCAAGCAACCGATTGGTCGCTCCCGTTATGCGCTAATGACCAACGAACAGGGCGCGGTGATCGACGACGGTGTGTGCGCACGCTTCGGCGAGCACCATTTTTACGTCACCGCCACCACCAGCGGCGTTGATCGCATTTATCAGCAGATGCTCAAGTGGAACGCACAGTGGCGGCTGGATGTGGACATCGCCAACGTCACGGCGGCGATTTCGGCGGTCAACGTGGCTGGGCCGGATTCGCGCAAAGTGCTGGAAAAGGTATGCCAGGACCTGGACCTGTCCGCTGAAGGCTTCCCTTATCTGGGCGTGCGTCAGGGCACGGTGGCGGGAATCAAGGCGCGCTTGCTACGAGTCGGTTTCGTCGGCGAACTGGGCTATGAAATTCACCTTCCCGCGCGCCATGCGCTGAAGCTGTGGGACGCTTTGATGGAAGCCGGCAAGGCTTTGGATATCCGCCCGTTCGGCGTCGAGACCCAACGCTTGCTACGCCTGGAAAAAGGCCACGTGATCATCAGTCAGGACACCGACGGCATGACCCATCCCGGAGAGATCGACATGGGTTGGGCGGTGAGCCGGACCAAGCCGTTCTTCGTCGGACGCCGCTCGGTGGACATCCTCGAAGCCCAGCCGCAGAAACGCAAACTGGTGGGTTTCACGCTGCCCAAGACCAGCCCGCAACCGCTGGAAGGCCATCTGGTGCTCCGCGGTCCGGACATCAGCGGCAACGTGACCTCCTGCGAGTACTCGCAATCCCTGGACACGATCATCGGCCTGGCCTATGCCGCGTTCGATCAGAGCCAGCCAGGGCAGCAGATTCCGATTCGGGTGGAGGGCGGCGTGATCGTCCAGGCCACGGTGGTGAAACTGCCTTTCTTCGATCCTGAAAACCAGCGCCAGGAGCTCTGACATGTCGAGCCTCAACACAGAAACATACATCGAACCCGCTCCGCTTCAGCTCGGCGCTTTACAACAATGCGTGCTGGTCGATCTGACCGAAGTACCGAGGGTCGGCTTTCGCGGTCAACAAAGCGCCGATTACTTGCAGGCGCGAGGTTTTAACCTGCCGGATGAGCCAAACCGGGCGGTCACTCAGGCCGATGGCAGCCATGTGGCACGCCTGTCGCAGACTGAGTACCTGATTCTCGGCAGTCTTCAGGACCGTGGCGAACGCATCGCCGATGAGGAAGCGCGCTGGGAGCTGGATCACAGCGCCAACTACCTATTGCCCCGGGAAGACAGTCACGCCTGGCTGCACTTGAGTGGCGTATGCATTGCCGAAGTCATGGCCAAACTCTGTGGCGTCGACCTGCGCCCCGCTGCCTTTCCGCCGGGCGCTGTCGCGCAGACCTCGGCGGCCCGCATCAACGTGATCGTGATCAACCTGGGAGCGAAAGACCAACCGGCGTTCCAGATCCTCTTCGACCGGGCGTCGCTGGCGTATTTCAAGGACGCAGTGATGGATGCCGTTACCGAGTTCGATGGGCAGGTGTTGGAGATTGAAGCACTCCAGTGAACTCAACTCCTTTATCAGCACAGCTTATCGGCGGCAGCGGTTTCAAAAGCCTCACTGCCGGCAAGCCGGACCGCTACGGGCAGTACTAGGGCTATTATCAAGGAGACGCCCGGATGAAAATGGCCGAAACGCCCGACAATGACACCGACTACAGTGTCCCCGCTCTTACCCGTGGGCTCAGTGTGCTGGGCATGTTCAACGCCGGCACACGCATCCTAAGCATTCAGGAAATCGCTGAGCGGCTGGGGGTCAGCACTTCGGCGGTATACCGCATCCTATTCACTCTGACCAAAATGGGTTATCTGAACAAACACAACACTCAATACGAACTCGGCGCTCGCGTCATCAGCGATGGTTTCAGTTACCTGGCCAGCCGCGATATAGTCGAAGTGGCGATGCCGCACTTAAACGAGCTGCGTGATCGCACATCTTTGTCCTGCCATCTAAGCATTCGTGAGCAAAGTGACAGCGTCTATCTATATCGGGCCTTCGCCGCCCAGCGGCTCTCGGTGAATATTCCTGTGGGCACGCGCATTGCGTGCCACTGTACCGCAATGGGTCGTATGCTTCTAACCTCACTTGGCGAAATAGAGCTAGGACAACTTTATCAACACATCCGTCTGGACGACTATCCGAACCCAGCACCCCGTACACTAGTGGAATTACAAAGCTTGATTGCCGAAGACAGAGCACGAGGCTGGGTACTGCATCGGTCCGATTATTCGACAGCTATTGCAGCATCAATCAAAGATTATAGCGGGAAAGTAGTGGCCGCTATTAATCTGTCTGGGCCCGATGCAGTAATGGATCCCGACGGGATTGAAACGCAATATCGAGAATTATTATTGGATTGCAGCTTTAGCATTAGCAGCGAGCTAGGTTACCAAAAGCAACAAGGGCCACCGTAAAAAAGCCACTCTCTAATGAGAGTGGCCGTTCTCTTATGCAGTGACGTTAACCATATTGCCAGAATTTTCACTCCCAGCGCCTTTTACAGCTTGCAACAATGCAGCCATTACAGTCTGTAACGCTGCTGACGTGCTTGATATCTGAGTCTGAACAGCGCCAACGGCGGCCGCTTTCAACTCGGCAGCCTGTTGGCTGGATTGAATTTTTTGTAGCTGTTGTTGTTCTTGCTGGAGCTGCTTTTGAAGCTGAGCTATCTGACGTTTCAATTGCGACATTATATCAGATGATGCAGCGCCAGAGTTACCCTCCCCCCTACTCGTTTCTTTATCAACTTCTGAACTGTTTGCACCTCTTGCAGCTGCTACATTAGAGAGCTGTAACTTAGCTGCATCTGTGTTGTTAATATCACTAGCAGCCATCCTGCTAGTAACTCGTGTGAGGCCACCAGCATTTACATCATCATTGAAAACGTTTATCACACGCCACCTTTCCCCATTAATTATTAATTCACCGCCTAATCGGCTCAGCGTCAGCGTTTACTCAACGGAGAGATGAACGCTGTAGCATCAACGGCGAAGCGTCCAGCGAGCGTACGTGCGTGGGAGGTACGGCTATAGTTCCCAAAGAACTCCTTAAGTCCTCCCGAGCCTGCCCACAACAACATTGCCTTTTGCTCCCCAGTGTTGCCATCTAACGCCTCCAATTCGACAGCCAAGGCGCCGTTCAGTAGCGGTCCTATGGCCAAGGAAGTTACAGTATTGATCACAGGAGATGCCTCTGTAATTCGTGTAATACGAATTTTTATACGAAGAACCGGCTCAGTAGTAGGGTCACCCTTCAAATCAAACTTCTTTCGCATCTGCGCATTAACATCATCACGCAGCACGTCTGAAATTTCTGTGCAGACCTCAGGAGATACTTCCTTGGCAACGGCAGGAGCAACCTGCACCGACTCTATAACGGCCACTCTATACCGACCAAAATCGACAGGCTGGGGAGGAATCGACATCTCGTTTTCACCACTTGCTGCCAAGCCCTGATAAGACGTCGCCTGGTCAGATTTTAGTGGAGTATGCGAGGCACACGCACTAATACCGAAAACCGCCGCGATCAAAAAACAGCCTCTCCCAAAATAATGGATTTTATCTGAGGCTTTATGCGAAGACCCACATACCAAACTTGCACGCCACGCACTTTTTGAAGCATTCATATATTAGCCCTTAATGATTGAAACACCTGGTCTCGCGCAAAAATAGCGCGAACACATAAAACCAACGCTCGTAAAAAAATAGGATACAGCGCGATCGCGCGCCTCGCATTAAACATGCCGAAACAACAATCACTGTGCAAAAGATTATATCTAAAACTTCAGATATCAGACGTTAGAAATTTAGCCAGCAGTCTGATCAGCATAACTTCAAAGCATTTGCAGAGGCGCACTAAAAAGCGCGACTATAGAATAAAGAAAAAGACTCAATCCCATCATTCGGTTCTTTTATCCCAGCATTTGAGTAATGTATTGCTCGAACACCTACTTTTTGAGTCTCACCGATTTTCAAGCCAGCACCTAGACGATCCTCAAAGTTAAAGCGGACCCCATAGCCCTATCACCTGCATTTCCTCCGGAGAAAACGGCTAAACCCACCCCCAACTCTATGAAAGGTTTGATGTGAGAGGTACCGAATTCGTAGACGAAAACGGGAGCAAAAGATAAGGAATGTCTAGCACCAGCTTTTCTACCAGCCTCCCAAAAGGTGTAACCAAAATCCCAATATCCTGTAAGTTTCCCTATTCGACTCTGCAACCATGAACTGCCCCAATTCACGCTCAGACCAGCGCGACCAGTCAGGCCGCCCTGACTTGTCGAACCAACAGACGAGGACAGCTCAACGGCCTGCGAGGCAGAGGAAAAAAAAACAGAAGTATTGCCATGATGACTCTTTTCATACCCACACCCCTTAATTTCAGATATTTAACTCTTCCATCACTTAAGATTTTTCTATAAAAATACCGCCAGGGGAGATTCCGAGATGCGTAGTACTAGTGAAAAATTATCCTACCATCCCCTTGACCAGCATTAACTGCGAGCATGACACAATCAACCAGCCTGCTGAGCGCCTAGTTTAATTAGCAAAACCCCACCAACGATTAAGACAATACCCAACCCCATTAATTTAGTAAGTGGATCTTTAAAAAGATAGTTCGCAACAATTGCAGTCAGGGCCACACCACAGGCAGACCATATCCCATAAGCGACTCCGACACTCAACCCTTCAGCAAGAGTCAAACTGAGCAATGAAAACGCAATTAAATAGGAAGCCAGAACTGGCAAAATCCATACTTTACGGCGAAAACCATCTGAAGCACGCATTGAGAGCGTGCCTGCGACTTCGAACAAAATGGCACCAATCAAGTAGATCCAACTCATTGTCATTCCTCCACTTTGCGATGAGATGCGACAGATCCCGCTTCAACTAGCCAGACGCCAGCGATGATGCAAACGATGCCTAGTCCCATAATCCAAGTAAGGGGATCGCTGAACAAAATGTGTGCCACCACGGCGGTAAACGCCACTCCGCAAGCGGCCCAGATACCATAGGCGACGCCAATAGCCATGCCTTCTCGCAGCACCATGGAAAGCGCTACAAACGCCCCCACATAGCCGCAAATAACGACCACGATCCACTGAGGATTATCCACTGCAGCGCGGAGTGAGAGCGTCGCCACAACCTCAAGTACTATCGCCATAAGAAGCCATATCCACTGTTTCATTCGGTTTCCTCGTTAGCTAATTAGGCTGTAGCCGCCGCACAGCCAGAGTTTGTAGAAATCCTTGATTTAATTTGGGCAAGCGTAGTCCGAGCTTGCCATCCAAGGTATCACCGTCTGAACAATGCGGACGCTGAGCTCCCTTATCAATTGTTGATGCGCCAAAACCAACGCGCTCATTTCAGCGGTCGCCTCCTGACGAATCACTGATGTGCAGCTCAAGCTTCTGCGTGGACCAGCTCCCCTAGTATTTCTCAGGCTCCAAATTGCCTCAATCAAAGCATAGTGCCCTGGAACCATCTCGAGACGACGTATGTCGACCTGTATAGACGCATTTTGCAAACCTGAGTCGCGAGCGACACCCGCACTGTCCGCCCGCCCCATCTGCAGTCTTAGGTGATGCCGTAGCGCAGATCTCACCTCATCTGACAAAGGGGAGGCCCAGCGTTCTGTCTCCAGTATCTGAACGCCACTCTCTCCTTGACGAACAACTATCTGAGGCTGATCAACTTGAGCCGGTACGTTAACGGTCGTCAGCTCATACTGAAACGGCACCACTGTTGGGGTGATAAGTGAATCCGTAGCAGGCATCAGCGTGTAATAATGCGTGGGCGCAGAGCTGCAAGCAGTCAGGGTTAGGCACGCTACAAGGACATAAAAACCTATTTTCACTCAGAAGACTCCGAAGATAGAGCGGGTGAAGAGGAATTGCTTGAGCGAATACCGTCAGGTTGCCCATCCTTCACTCTGCCGCGAATCAACGCTTCTGGGTGTCGGCTCAGCAAATCGCTAAGCACACGCACTGATCGTGCAGAACGTTGTACTTCATCCATCACCTGACCAAACTGCTGGCGCTGTGGGGAGTCCTCAGCAAAACTCTCGTTGACTATGGTCAGCGTTTTTTGTGTCTGGCCTAACGCATCACGCATTTGCGGCAGTACCTGTCCATTAACCTGCTGCAACGTCTTACGCATTTCTACTAAGTTGTTATTGAAGTTACCTGCAATCTGCTCGAACGGAACTTTACTGATTTTTTCCACGATACGCTGAACCTGGTCCTGCAGTTTGTCTAAACTGCCAGGAACTGTTGGCATTTCCATAGGACGAGCGGCTAAATTAAAATGTACGGGCTGAGCATTTGGGACGAAATCAAGTGCAATATAAAGTTGGCCCGTCAACAAGTTTGCTGTTCGGACTTGAGCGCGCAGCCCCTCTTTGACGAATGTTGATATTAACTGTGCTGACTTTTTACCGTCTTCATCTTCACCTGTACCATACGCAGTAAGTATTTGGTCATAAGCCTGGCCTAAGCGTTGGGGGTAAATAACCGCGCCAACCATAACCGCGAAGCTATTGGTTGACGGGTTGAAGTCCAGATCGGTGGACACAACCTTCCCAATGTTCACGCCTAGGAATTCGACAGGCGCATTTACCGCTAAACCGCGCATTGACTGATCGAAATGCATTCGAATGAAGAAGGGCTCACCATCTGGCGGAGCCAAAGCAGTTGCTTGGTCTTTAAATAATGGAAAGGCGCTATGCTCTTCAGTATTTTTAGCATCGGCCCCATAGGGCGGCTCCATAAAAGCAATACCGCCCGATACGATGGACGCCACAGACTGGGTATTAACCTTCAGCCCTTCTGCGCCAAAACTCACGTCTACCCCACTGGCATTCCAGAATCGAGTTCCAGAGGTGATAAATTTATCATTTGGCGCGTTAATGAAAATTTCGATTTCGACACCTTTGCCATCAACAGACAGCTGGTAAGAGACAACCTGCCCGACTTCGATGCGCCTGTAGTAAACCGGAGAACCGACGTCAAGCGAGCCAAGATCGTCAGCGTTCAATGTAAAACGCGTCCCTTTCTGCCCATAGGTTATTGGCGGCGGACTTTCCAACCCCTTGAAAGCTACCTTGGTTTCACTTGATTCACCGGGATCTGCGCCAATAAAGGCGCCCGACATAAGCGTGTCGATGCCCGAAATACCCTGTGCACCGACGCGGGGTCGAACAACCCAAAAACGCGAATTCTGAGCTGTAAACGCTTTAGCGGAACGTTCTAATTGAACAGTCGCCACAGCGTGATCACGATCATCGCTCAAAGAAATATTAGCGACTTGGCCGATGACTACATTTTTGTATTTCACCTGAGTTTTTCCCGCCACGAGACCTTCGGCACTTGAAAAACTGACTTGGATTTCTGGTCCCTCTGACAGAAGGTTATGCGCAGCCATCGATACGCCGATCAATGCAGCAACTATAGGAAGCAACCAAACCAGTGAGAAGCCCTTGCTTCGATCTTTTACACGAGGTCTTTCAGGCTCTTGGTTAGCACCGACACTCAGTTGATCAGACATTTTCTACCTCAGAATCCCAAATAAGTCGGGGATCAAAACTCATAGAAGCCAGCATGGTGAAGACCACCACGAGGCCAAAAAAAACGATCCCTATTCTGGGTTCGATATTGCTCAACAACTGAAATTGTACAAGTGCAGCCAGCACCGCGACGACCAGCACATCGAGCATGGACCAATAGCCAATGCGTTCAACAATGCGATAGAGACTGGATCGCTCTAATGTGCGCCATCGGCTGCGGCGCTGAGTGCTTGTCAGTAGCAGGAACATAATAAGAAACTTCATGCACGGCACTACTACACTGGCTACAAATATCAATAACGCGATGTCCCAAGCACCACTTTTCCACAGTTCGATCACACCACCCATGATGGTGCTATCACGACCATGACCTAGAATATCAGTACGCATAACCGGCATTAAATTAGCCGGCAGATAAAAAATCATGCCCGTGAGGAGCAGCGCCCACGTTCGAATAAGGCTATTGGGCTTACGGTGGTGAAGTTGTGCTCCACAACGATCACAAATGTTCACGAGAATGGAGCATGTCTTTTTACAGGTATGACAAAGAACCAACTGTAACTCTGAGGCATTTGGAGGACGTCGGGCCATCATACGTAACGCGCCTCGCCCCATAACTGCTCAATGCTTTTATTGGTTACAACAATACTGACAACGCAAAGTAAAACTAACGCCAACAGCCCCAATCCTGGCCGAACATCTAACAACCCATTCAGTTTAATAAGCGCGACTAGAATACCCAGCAAACATACCTCGAGCATGCTCCAAGGTTTTAAGTCCACTAGCAGACGCATGCAGCGCTCGAAACCGGGCGCACGTCGATGTCGGTTAGCAAATCCAAGCAACCAGCACAATAAAGCAATCTGCAGACCCGGAGCCAAAATAATGCATAATCCAGCCACAAAAGCGATCGGGGTAACTTCGCCTTGCGCTAATGCCCAAACCGAAGACCACAATGTTGCCTGATTACCCACCCCCTGAAAACTCACATCTATGACAGAAAATACATTAGCAAAGACGAACAAAAGCGCACTGGCGATAGAGATCGCAAACAACTGTTCAATCGTAAATGTAGATCCCTGTTGAAGCACTCCCTTGCACCGTGTGCAAAACGCTGTCTGACCAGATTCCAGCATTACATATTCGAAAACTGAATCGCAATGCTCACAGATAATCCAGTCAGAATTTTGCTGCATGTAAGTTTTCCTAAACGTGGGTTCGACACACCATCCACTCTTACTGAGTAACTACGTAAACGTATAGAACACTCGAAGATTCTTAACCAGGAACCCACAAGCGGTCAGTAAACGGGGAGCGATGGTCTAATTTGAAAAGCACAGAGCAAGGCTACACTGCGCTTTTCAATAAACGATTCAGAAAATATCAAGATTTTATCAAGATTTAGCAATACTCACTAAGGCAGTGCGCGACGATCGCCACGATTACCGTGTGGAGGTTCTCAATTAAGCGCAGGGATTGATATTTGAATAGCCAAGCCCCCACCATCGCGGTTGGACGCACTGATATTACCGCCATGAGCCTCACAAATCGCCGAGGCAATTGACAACCCCAACCCCGTACCGCCCCAAGGCCGAGCGCGAGAACTTTCAGCTCGCCAAAAACGGTCGAACATGCGTGATAGCTGGTCCTCCTTCACTCCAGGGCCTCTATCGGCGACAACCAAGAAAAAAGCACCGTCAAACTGACTTGCTGTCACTTCGCAATGTCTACCTTGAGCGGCATAGCGCAGCAAGTTGTCAATCAGAATCGACAACGCCTGGCCAATCCTATCTCGATCAGCCATCAGCGTGAATTCACGTACAGCATTAACCTGCACCACGACACCCGCAGCGACAATCTGAGGCGCAGCCCATTCAAGGCGCTCAGAAATCAGCTCATTCACGGAAAACTGGTATTTCTCCATCGCTAACTGACCAGCCCGGGCCAGAGACAACAAATGCAAATCACCCACTAGTCGATTCAACTGGTCAAGCTGACCTTTGACCAGCATTAGCTGTTGAGGATCACTGGGGAACACCTCGTCCAGCATGCCTTGCACGCGCCCCATCGCCGCATTGAGCGGAGTTCTAAGCTCATGGGCGAGCACCGCACTGGACACACGAACCTCGCGCTCATACTGCTCAAGCTTCGCAGTCATCCTGTTGAAGTCTTTCGCCAGTTTTCTAAGCTCGGCGGGAGCACCAGGGACACTTGGCGCCCGCACCGAAAAGTCCCCCTGTGCAACTTTCCGGGCAGCACGGGCAACATCTGAAAATTGTTGAGACAATGGCCGAGAAGCCAATAGGCCACCTAAAATCACGACCGGTATTGAGACCATGACAAATAGTGCAAGCCACCACCAATCACGGTTTGCCATACCCGGGAGAAAGTCTCCTACGTCATAATAACGTTGAAATAGCTCCCACAATCGAGCTTGATTGTAATTTGGATCTGCGCGAAGCTCTTCGAGTTCGGGCCTTACCGACGCAGGGATCTGCTGAGTCGTGGTGTAGTCCCAAATCGCAAATCGTAGCCACATGCCAAATGTAAT
The DNA here is from genome assembly GCF_041410225.1 of Pseudomonas sp. KT_2_4. Classification (NCBI taxonomy): domain Bacteria; kingdom Pseudomonadati; phylum Pseudomonadota; class Gammaproteobacteria; order Pseudomonadales; family Pseudomonadaceae; genus Pseudomonas; species Pseudomonas sp. KT_2_4. Next base: position 669,958 of record NZ_CP166962.1, on the reverse strand, counting down.
ACTGAAAACCACACCTAGTGCAAGCAAGCTCATGCGTAGGCAAACCCAGTACCAAAGTGTTGAGCGAGTTTTACGCGAAAAAGGGAGTTTCATTGTGCCCTCCGAAACCGATAACCGACGGCTCGGACGGTGACCAACACATCAGTTATACCATTCACCTCCAATTTCTTGCGGAGATTGTGAATATGAGTGTCTATAACGCGATCTAAAGCTCCACTTTCAGGCAAACACGCCTCTAACAACTCATTGCGCGTAAATGCTTTGAATGGGGCGCGGAGCAAGGTTGCTAATAAATTAAATTCAGTCGGAGTGAGATCCAACAATTCGCCACCCATTTTCCCTCCTTCTACATGCGCGGTAAATGTTTGGAGATCAACCAGTAGAGAACCATCGCGAAGTTGATTTTTTGGCGCAAGGACACCGGCATCTGTTCTACGAAGAACTGCAACTACCCTGGCAACCACCTCCTTAGGATTATAAGGTTTAACAACATAGTCATCTGCACCGTAACGAAGTGCCCCTAATTTTTCTGGCTCGTCACCAATCGCAGTCACCATAATTACCGGTGTGTTTCCCAAACGGCGAATGATTGAAAGAACTTCCGTACCACTAAGTTTAGGCAGCATCACATCCAGCAGGACCAAATCCGGTCTCCAACGGGCATGCATTTCTACACCGCGCTCGCCATCCTCGGCGATAGCCACTTCAAATCCGTCACGACGAAGATATGCCTCGAGCGTGTTTGCACTTAAGGCGTCGTCCTCAACCACCAGCACCTTTTTGCCTACCATAATAGCCTCTTGATGAAACCTTGATAATTTCCGCAACGATTCTTGAAAGTCATATGCAACCATCTGTTTCCAAGATAACAGCGAATGGTTGAGTTGATGGCTACTTTCTTACCAACAGAGAATCAGACCAGTTTCTTCCGACGCAGTGGGACGCTGGTATTCGGGGTTCTGCTCCCCGTAGTCATCAGTCTATCTGCTTGTTCACTGGCACCAACGTACCAGCGACCTGAAGCATCGATTCCTGCAAAATTTGATACTTCGACGGTTCCCACCTCGAAGGTTTCGGAAGGAAGATCGGAACCGCTCTCTACGCAGGAACGCCTTTTTCTTAAGGCGTTTTCGACAAGCGATGATCTCGTCCCGCTCGTCGAACGTGCTTTGGCTAACAATCGTGACTTTAAAGTCGCAACGCTCCAGGTCGAACAAGCACGCGCGCTAAATCGCATTGATCGCGCACAACAGCTTCCCAGCGTGAGTGCCTCAGTCCAACGCTTCCGTCAGAAATTCGATGATCCCAGCCTCGATGCGCGCTACGGACAGAAATTGAGTGCTGCGACCATTGGTACATCGGATTTCGAGCTGGATTTCTTCGGCCGGGTTCGCAGCCTTTCCGACGCATCCAGGCATCGGTATCTGGCCAGCGCTCAAGGACAACGCGCGTTTCGCGGTGCTCTGATTTCAGAAGTTCTACGTGCTTATGTCATTGATCGCGCAGCTGCGGCTCAAGCACAACAACTGCGAAACGCATATCTCGATACGCTGACCCTACTCAATCTCGCCGAACGCCAACGAGACGTTGGGACGTTATCTGAAGATGAAGTGAACCTGCAACGCAGCGACACCGAACACTCACACGCAAGCATGCAGCAGGCTCAAACCGACGCGGCTGGCGCACGAAATGCGCTGCAGTTGCTGACTGGCTACGCCGGCGCGCCCCCCGCGGGAAAGGTCGAGGAGTTGGCCAATCCCAATGAGTCGCTCGACTGGATGAATTCGTTGCACTCTGAGGTACTGCTGGAACGTCCCGACATCCTTCAGGCGGAGGAGCAACTGCGGGCCTCCAATGCTGACATCGGCGCAGCCAGAGCCGCGTTCTTTCCATCAATTACGTTGAGTACCTCATTGGGTACTGCCAGCGATGGTCTGGGAAACCTGTTCGATTCAGGTGGCCGCGTTTGGACCTTCATTCCTCAAATCACGCTGCCCATTTTCAATCATGGCCGTAACAGCGCCAATCTCGATCTGGCACAGCTACGTAAAGAAGCGGCAGTGGCCGACTACGAAAGAACCGTGCAATCAGCGTTCCGAGAAGTATCCGATGCGCTCATTGCCCGCACCGCGCTGATTGAACGAGTACGTAGCGAGCGTGGACTGGGGATCACAGAGGATGAACGTGTTCGGCGAGCGACTGCGCGCTTCGAAGCGGGATGGGAGGACCAACCGCGGCTATTGTCGGCACGCCTTCGGCTCCACCAAACCCGCATCGACGGTATTTTCGCGCAACGGGACTTAGCCCTTAATCGTATCGCCCTTTTCCACGCCTTCTATGGCGTAACCATGAACGCTCCAGCAACGTTAGGAAAAAAATCATGAAAAAACTTTCTGCGCACGCATTAAGACGCTCTGCTGCCCACATATTCTACGGTTCGGTCATGTCCTTGCCGTTGGCGCTTCAAGTGCAGGCTGAAACGCCCTCAATTACCGACAGCATCTTTGGTGGCGAAACTCAAGCTAGCATCGGTGTAGGTGTTGCCGGTGGGCCCCGCTACATGGGCTCAAAGGATTACCGGAGTGTGCCGGTTCCGGTGCTCTCGCTAAGCCGCGGCATTTTTTTTGTTGATACCTACCGAGGGTTAGGCTTGCAGTGGCAGTCGTCTTCCGGCTTCTACATCAGTCAGTCATTTTTCTACGACGCTGGCAGGGATGATCGCAATAACGACTTCAGGCCTGGGTCTAACCGACTCTCAGGCATGGGCGAAGTCAACAGCACAGCAACCAGTATTCTGTATCTAAGTCAGCAAGTGACGCCATGGCTCTCGGTCAATGGCGAAGCCGAATTTGCGCTGGATGGTGGAGAAAGGGGAACACGCTATCGCGCCGGGCTAGAAGCGACGGTATTGAACCAGTCCAGAGACATCATTGTGCTTGGGCTTGACGTCCGAGCTGCCGATCATCGCTACAACCAGGCCTATTTCGGCGTAACTGGTCAGCAATCTCAGCAATCGAGGTTTACCGCATTTACCCCTGGGGGCGGCCTGAATCAGTACGCTCTGAACGCGAACTGGACTCATAAATTTGACGAAAACTGGTCAACGTATGTGCTGGTAACCGCATCGGAATTGGGCGGAAAAGTTGAGGACAGCCCTCTGATCGAACGCAAAGGAGCTGTGAGCGCCGTTACCTCCATCAGTTATACGTTCTGACCCTGCTAGACGGCAGCCGCTCAACTATAAATATCGGGAATACATGTCGTGATCCATGCCCCTCGTGCGCCTCTTGTACCTTTAATAATGATGTTAAGTCTAATTGCTGGGTGCGGTCGTTCAACACCGCCCCCACAACCCCCGCCTCGTTCGGTGAAGGTTGAAACCGTGCGGGATAGCGATGGCAATCGCCTCCCTATTACGGGTCGGGTCCGGATTGAACAACGCGCTGATCTGAGCTTTGAAGGTTCAGGCCGTATAGCTTCCATTGCCGTGGATGTCGGCGATACGGTTCGGCGCGGACAAACACTCGCACGGCTGGATCCAGAGCCGGCACAACTCAAACTACAACAGGCCCGTGCGGATGTGAGCGCTGCAAAAGCGCAAAAAGCTGAACGAGAGCTGAATTTTCGCCAGCAACAAGCATTGTTTGATGATCGCGTGATCTCACCCGCTACGCTCGCTGCTGCTCGTGCAGCCTACCTGAGCGCCAACGAGCAGTTGGACAGCGCAAAGGCAACAGAAGCAATGGCCAGTCGAGCCGTGCGCACCAGCGCCATTGTGTCGCCATTTAATGGACGCATCGTCGCTCGTTCAGTTCAGCCCTTCGTAGACGTGACAGCGGGACAAAGCGTGCTTCAGATTGAGGGCGCCGAGAAGGCTGAAGTCGTCGGAATGCTTCCCGCGGCATTGGTCACTAAACTTAAGCCTGGGGATGTCGCGTCAGCCTATACAAATGCAAACCCCACGCGAATCGTCTCCATCCGATTGGAAAGCCTATCCAGTCGCCTGGAAAATGGCGCGCTGGTACAAGCCATCTTTCGTCCCGTCGATGCTAACAGCGAGCTGCGCAGCGGCGAGGCAGTACTAATTACATTGCCAACAGCGCAAGCACGATCGCCCTCTGTACCGGTGACAGCACTTATCCCACAAACACAGAGCAAACAAGCGAGTGTCTTTGTGTATGACTCAGGGACCGCAAAAGTCAGCCGTCGCGAGGTCACCCCAGAAACGGTGGAAAACGGTCGAGTACTTGTACATGACGGCCTTGCCGTCGGCGAAACCGTCGTGGTCGCAGGCGCCGCATTCCTGGTTGATGGTCAGGAGGTACGTCTGTATCAACCCGCCACACACATTGGCCGAGACAAAGCCTTATGAACCTGACGCGAAGCGCACTCGGCGCCAGCCGCCTGACCTTATTTACCGCACTTCTGATTTTGATAGGCGGCGTACTAACGTTCCTGCGGTTCCCCTCCCAAGAGGAGCCAACGATCACCATTCGTGACGCGCTTGTTGCAATTTACTTTCCGGGTATGCCGGCAGAGCGCATAGAAAATTTGCTAGCCAGACCGACCGAAGAAAAGTTACGTGAACTGGCGGGCATCAAAAAGATCATCACAACCGTGCGCCCCGGAAGCGCAATGATTCAGATCACGGCCTACGATCAGGTCAAAGACCTTAGCGCGCTGTGGCAGCGTGTACGCGCTAAGGCGAACGAGGCAGCTGCAGGATACCCGCAGGGCAGCCTCGGGCCGTTTGTCGATGATGATTTCGGCCGCGTGGCCGTAGCGTCCGTCGCAGTCACCGCGCCCGGTTTTAGTATGAGCGAAATACGCGAGCAACTTAAAAATACTCGTGAGCAGCTCTACGCTTTACCAGGCGTTGAACGTGTCTCTATATACGGTTTACAAGAAGAACGCATCTACCTCGAATTTGACCGCCAGCGCCTTGCTGGCCTCGGGCTGGGTCCCAACGCTGTACTGGAGCAACTGCGTACTCAAAACGTTGTGACGCCTGGCGGACTGCCCTCTGTTTCCGGATCGGCTTTCACCGTGATGACTACCGGAGAGATGCGAACTCTGGACGACCTGCGTCGATTTCTAATCTCCGTCCCGAGGGGAAATGACACAACAATTGTGGCGTTGGGTGAATTGGCAGACATTCGCTTGATGCCAGCCGACCCGCCGGAAACGGCGGCAATTTATGAAGGACAACCGGCCGTGGTACTTGCCGTTTCGATGGCATCCGGCCAGAACATCGCCGCTTTCGGCCTTCAATTACGCCAACGATTGAACGAAATCGCCAAGCAACTGCCGGCCGGTTTTGCCCAACATATCGTGACCTTCCAGGCCGACGTGGTTGAGCGCGAAATGGGCAAGATGAACAGCGTGATGGCCGAGACAGTCATTATTGTGATGGCGGTGGTGATGTTGTTTCTGGGCTGGCGCACTGGGCTTGTGGTGGGGGCAATCGTGCCGCTGACCATTCTCGGCTCACTGATTGTCATGAGCGCGCTGAAGGTCGAACTTCAAACGGTGTCCATCGCAGCGATCATCATCGCACTGGGACTTCTGGTGGATAATGGCATAGTGATTGCCGAAGACATCGAACGACGTCTTCAGGCCGGAGAGGAGAGACGCTCCGCCTGCATAGAGGCGGGGCGCACGCTAGCCATTCCACTGTTGACTTCATCGTTGGTTATTGTGTTGGCGTTTTCACCTTTTTTCCTTGGCCAGACCAGCACAAACGAGTACTTGAGATCACTTCCGATCGTGCTCGCCGTAACGCTGCTGGGATCATGGGTATTGAGCCTGACGGTAACCCCCTTGTTATGCCTTTACTTTGCCAAGGCTCATGCCCCAGCGGGCAATAAGGAGGCCGCCTACGATTCAAAACTGTATCGGGGCTATCGCCGTGTTATCCAAGCGCTCATGCTCCATAAACTGATGTTCATTGCCATGATGCTGTTGATGCTGACTGGAGCTGTCGCCGTACTCGCGTCCCTCCCCTACAGTTTTTTGCCTGAGTCAGATCGGCTGCAATTTCAGATGCCATTGACGCTTGAACCGGGTAGCGATTCTCGTCAGACACTGCAGACCGTCAAGGAGATCAGCAACTGGCTAGCGAATGACCAGGTAAATCCGGAAGTTGTCGACAGCATCGGCTACGTCTCAGACGGTGGCCCACGCATCGTACTGGGATTGAATCCACCGCTGCCTGCCACGAACGCCGGTTACTTCACCATCAGTGTGCGCCAAGGGAGCGACATGGATGCGGTGATCGCGCGCGTGCGCAATCATATGCTTGAGACCTACCCGCAAGTGCGTGCTGAGCCAAAACGATTTTCCCTTGGCACCACCGAATCTGGAAAGGCGGTCTATCGCGTCAGCGGACCGGACGAGACCGTATTACGTGCAGCGGCCGACCATATAGCTAAGGCTTTGCATGGCCTGCCAGGCACGGTCAACGTGCAGGACGATTGGGATGCTCGAATCTCACGTTACGAAGTGGTGGTTGACCAAGTGCGCGCCCGACGCGCGGGCGTGACCAGCGCCGATGTCGCTCAAGCGCTACAGACTCGGTACTCAGGCGCACAGGTGTCTCAGATCCATGACGATGACACGACGGTGCCAATCATGCTACGTGGGTCGATGACTGAGCGTGACCAAGCTGAAGACGTGGGTAGCACATTGATCTATCCGCAAGCGAACGGCTCGCCGGTTCCGCTGGCGGCTATCGCGCAAGTGACGCTTAGTTCAGAGCCCTCTGCGATTCAGCGTCGGAATTTAAATCGGACCATTACCATCTCAGGCCGTAATCCCGGGCTGACGGCGGCGACCCTAGTCGCGCAGATTGCGCCTAAGGTGGCAGAGTTTAAACTGCCACCTGGATATCATATTGAAATCGGCGGGGAAATGGAGGAGTCCGCAGAGGCCAATGAGTCGTTAGTGCAATATATGCCAGTTGCCGTATTGTCGATGTTGTTACTGTTCGTCTGGCAATTCAACTCGTTCCGAAAACTGCTGATCATCGTTGCCAGCATCCCATTTGTACTTATTGGCGCCGCACTGGCATTGGTGGTGACCGGCTATCCGTTTGGATTTATGGCCACATTTGGATTGCTATCCTTGGCAGGGATAATTGTGAACAACGCGGTCCTGCTGCTTGAGCGAATCGAGGTGGGTGTCGCCGAAGGCCAATCCCGTCACGATGCTGTACTGACGGCAGCAGTAGAACGGCTACGGCCAATCTTGATGACCAAACTGACCTGCATTGTCGGACTGATCCCGTTGATGATGTTTGCCGGTCCTTTGTGGACAGGCATGGCGATCACGCTAATTGGCGGTTTGGCGCTCGGCACCTTAGTTACATTAGGGTTGATCCCGGTGTTGTATGACCTGCTTTTCGCGGGCGCCATCGGGGAGCGGATTACCAACAAGGAAAAGGAACAGAACGTCTAAGGCGGAAGCGCTGAATCGCAAGCGCCCCCCCAATATGCGTTCTCTTGGATGCGTGATAGGCGGAGCCGGGCATCGGTCGCGTCGATTTTTTGATGAGACCGATGTATCACAGGGAGGCCCAGCAACGAAGGAGTGCATGGATGGGACCCATTGGAAGCAATGCTCCGGCGAAACGCCATCCCTAGTGCAACTGATCGGAAACTCTTCACACCACTTTAGCGCAGAGGTGAATACGGGCCTGGTGCATTTCTTTGTAGGCGTCCTGGTTATTTGTTGAGGCGCGCCCTTCGGCGACCAGAGACCGAGGCATGATGAAGCACTCTTAGCAGGGAATTCTCTTATTTGCTGGAAAGGTCCCTGATGTGGGTAATACGCAGCGGGCCAACCCACTGATAATAATTGGCGCGAGAACCATATTCGACCATGGATTCTGGGACGCAAAATTTGAAGGTCTTTCTCCCCCCGTCTACCGATGCAGCGAGCGAGTGAAATTGGCCAATTGTTGTCAAATCGGTGGGCGCCACCTAACCACGCAGGTGGTTTTAGGTGAGCGCTATTCCGCTAGCTATAGGATCCGAGACGAATCAGATCGATATGGCGCTCGAATCAACTTTGGCAGAATCGTATCCGATTACCGAAAGGGTCATAAACCTCCAGAACCTGCCCCCCTCCCTGCTGAACAATATCCGGATGACCAAATCCGTACCGTTTGCCAAGTAACTCATTGCGTAGAATTTCGATATTTTGCATCGGAATAAATATTGTCGATCCTGGACAGGCATCACCCTGCTGTTCGGACAAGTGGAGCTATAAACTGTTTCTGTTGCCCCCTGAATACAACGGTAGATTCGCTTCGAATCGGTGATCAAACTCGACGCTGAAGCCCAGAAAATCAACATATAACTCGCGGGCCTTAGTTTCGTCAAAAATTCGCAATACGGGAGTCGATTTGTCAAATGTAACAGCGGGGTCAGGATTTTCATCCGGAAGCATCGCTGATGCTACCTTCCAGCCCTTATAACCCAACTGCTGTGCGACCAGTTCGAGTGCAACGGTGGGCGACACTTCTTAATTGCGTTAATTGCGCGTCCCTAACGAAGCACACAGGCCCTTGGCCATCCGTTTGGCTTCTAGATTGAAGACATTATTTCTCTTGAAATGGAGACATTTGGTGCTCGCCTTGCCAAACCTCTTTCATCAAGAGAAATTCGATATGGTTCGTAAAAACATGCTCTCCCCTTTCCTTTACGGAGCGAGCGGCTGGCAGCATCGGCGACCCCTTATAGTACTCAACTGCTATTGGAGGCGAAATCTTTCAGGTAGACCGAGTGTAATCACGCAAGGTGGGTTAGACGGACGCACACGACTAATCGTTATCTATCGCCATAAGGCGATCAATGACATTGATCAACTGCTCCACCTGGGCCATAAACTCGGCCGCATTGTCGGGTTGGCCAGAACATTTAAGATCATACGCTAGCTCGGCAAGCCGTTCGGCATACAACTCAAGCTTGCTTATGATAAGCGAGCGCTCGAACTTGGACGTTTGGGCCATCACAACACCTATATTTTTATGATCATGGCCTCTAAAATTAGCTCGGGTTTTTTAATAAACGGTCGAGCTTTTTTCAATATTTCGTCAAGATGTTGATTTACTAGAAACTAAAACTTCGCCAAAATCACCAGCCAATTGATTTAAAAAATAAGCAATAGCCAACTGCGTACACATGTTAAACGTTGCGGTTGCTTGGCGAAGGACTGTGCTTGCGCCACGAACTCTCAGACTCAGAGTGCTGATCAACGATAGAGCCGGGCCGATAAGACGGGCACACTATGCTCAAGACCTGAGTCGCCTCAAGCAGCCAGCTAGCGAAACCATGGGCAGCCATCAGGTTCAGGCTTTCTGGGCCAAAAGCCATCATTCGAAGCTTTTACTGCACGCCGATGAGCCATTCATCGCCCAAGTCTCTGAATATCCAGCCCTCAATAAAAAATTGATAGATCCTTCATACAATCTTGATAATCAAGTGACAGCCTATAGGCAGACACAGCGCGAAATTCGTTTTAGATGCCACTTGCTTAAATTGGGTTGATCCTACTTTGAGGTCTGATGGCTCTCCGCCATAAGCATTTTCTCCTTTGGGGCTATGGCGTTTTTCTCCTGCAGCTGTCGCCTTAGGCCTCGGCTGCCAAGACCTGCCGGCAACTTTAGTACTGGATCGTTGATTTCAAGACGCTAGCTATCGATCAGAAGAAGAATCTTAACTTAACCTCATCGACCGCTAATACTGTCTACACAGCCATTCACTAACCCTGCTGGGCTGTGCCTCAAAATAGCAGCATTCGTTTGAGTCGATTGGTAGCGGAAAGCTCATGTGTTCGAAAGCCAATGTGCGACCTACTATGAATTCCCTGCTTCCTATTTGAGTAAAAGACCTTCGCGGCAGAGACAGGGCGACGCCAAAATGCATAGTGATTAGGGTGATAAACTTCAGCAGATCACGGCTTGACTCTAGACAGCGCGAATCCCCCATGTTCGTCAGTTTTCCGCTCTGGGTCAGGTATCAACGGGAAGGAGGTCGATTCATGCTTGAGCCCCTACAAGGCGTAGCCACCATCGCGGCCACCAATCAGTTCTTTGATGACTTGTGCCGGTTGGTGGACGCTAGAGAAGAGCTGCCCCTTTTGCGGCCTCAGGTCGAAGCATATCGCTGGGAAACCCTACATCATGCGGGAATGGTAAACACATATCATCAAATACAAGGTTTTTTGTGCGGCCTCATGGTCTCCGAGATATTGGACATCGAACAAGGTCGGCACCTGAATCAGCGCCTCGATAATTGTCATGACGTTGGATGGCGTTGATGAGTGCTTCAGCCGGTACAACGGACTACTGACGGGTGAAAAAATAATTACGGGTATCGTATCAATCGTTCGTGTTGCTTTGTGACGTCCAAACCGCCCTGTGAGGGAACGGCCTGGCAATCTTCGAACAGTGCCCCACAAAACCACCTGAAAAACAGCATCAGGACCACAGAAATTGCAACCTATCAGGGAAATAGGACAGCAACCGCATGGAAGCCTAGGTCAAGTGTTGGATCTTTAGACAATACCTAGCGGGTCTGCCCTTTGATAACAAGGCGACCTTTATGTACGACCTCAATAGCTTCGGCTCGATCGAAAAGCTGTTCTATAGTCCCATCGAAGCAGCGATACGCTGGTGCGATTTAATTGCTTATGAGGCTCAGATTCTGGAATCAGAATGGGAGACCCCAGGCCGGATTATCCATTCCTTTCCACAATGGCCCTGCTTGCACATAAAAATAGAAAAAATTCTGGATGCCATTCGAAACCACGAACTACCTTACGGAGCTCTGGGAACTACGGTTGCACCAGGCACTCCCGTTGATATTAAACTACTGACCGTCAGGCATTCGGACTTAAAGCGGTGGATGTTTCACTACCATCCAGATCAGCGGCCCACCTTCCTTTTCAGCCCAGTTGCAGCCGATCAGGTTGCGATCCATTACAGCACCTACTTGATTTTACAAGCAGATCGGGACGCCTTGCGGGTGCAGTTAAAGGCAACCAAAAAGCATCTCCAAATGCTGATCGATGAGCTAAAAGCAGCTGGGCTGGAGCGCGAAAATCTGCGCATGTTTGCCGAAAACAAAGAGCAGATCAGTAACCAAAGTAAAGCGAGCTACCTGAATGTCATTGGAGCGCTGGTAAACACCATACTGGGATCGTCTTCAACAGGAAGAAAGCATTCCATATTCGATAGTCAGGCTTCGATCGTCGACTCCATAACCGCTTATTACGACGGAGTACCAGGGCTGAGCAAGCGATCGTTGGATGAGAAATTTGCAGCCGCAAAACGTAGTCTCGCCCAAGCCAAAACATGAGGATTGCATTGCAATCATCGACGTTGCATTGCAATGACCGATAGCATTTTCTGGTATTGAATCCAGGTCACTTCCCACCCAACGCCATCTGGCTCTAGGAGTGACCACCATGTCCCATCAATCCTCCCCCATCGTTGCTCCGCCACCAAAACAAATCGAACGTCATATCATGCGGCGCGACGAGGTGGAGCGTAAAACCGGTTTCAAGCGTGCCCACATCTACAACTTGATGAAGGAAGGTAAATTTCCTCAGGCTAAACGCATTGGGATGCGTGCTGTCGGCTGGGACTCGCTGGAGATTGAGCAGTGGGTCGTAGAACGCTTAGATACGCAGGCCTGATGCAATGCGTGTGATTTCGGTGGTCTCCACCAAAGGTGGGGTGGGCAAAACCACAATAGCTGCCAACCTTGGCGGTCTATTGGCAGATGCGGGTCTCCGCGTTCTGCTACTCGATCTGGATAGCCAACCCACCCTCTCCAGCTATTACGCCTTGAGTCAGAAGGCTGATGTGGGTGCGTACGAGTTCATCGCGCTCAACTTAACAACCCCTGCGCAGTTTATTTCCAAGACAGTGATTGTAGGACTTGACCTGATCCTATCCAACGATGATCAAGGCCGACTGAGCTCATTGTTACTACATGCCCCAGATGGGCGGCTGCGGCTGCGCAATCTGCTATACACATTGCGCCCCCATTATGACCTGCTGTTGATCGATACACAGGGCGCACGCAGCGTCCTACTGGAGATGGCCTTACTGGCCTCTGACCTCGCCCTCTCTCCCATCACTCCGGAAATGCTCGCGGCCCGCGAACTGCGCCGCGGTACCTTGAAGCTGCTCAGTGAGCTCGAACCGTTTAGTCACCTGGGCGTTTCACCGCCAGCCTTGCGGCTACTACTTAACCAAGTGAACGCCAATCGGGTAGACAGCCGAATGATCATCCGTGGCCTGCGTGAAAGCTTCGCTAAGGTTAATAACATCTCTGTACTAGATAACATAGTTCCTGACCGAGTGGCGTATCTCAACGCTGCTTCTCTTGGGTTACCGGCCCATCGAATCGAGAAGCGTCGGTCACATCAAAAACGCTCTCCATCCGCGCATCAAACCATGCAATCGCTAGCTATCGAATTGTTTCCGGAATGGCGCGAGGCGATCTCTAGGGTGAACGGATGCGCGGAGATTTAATAAGACGAAATACCAAGCCGGCATTTCTCGCCAAGTCATTTTTTATCGACATTGATGCCAACAGCGTTTGGCAAGGAGTCTTTTGATGTTGGATCAGCTTCCCATCATCGCTCAACCATCCACTCGCCCACAGCACCCACCCCGCGAGGAGTACTGCACTGTGGTGTTTCGCCTGCGGGGTGGGCGCTCGGCCATGGGTTGGCTCCTCGAAGAGCTCTCCCGACATTTCGAAGGTTCGGGAACTGCCGAGATCGTAAAATTCGAGGTCGGTGACCATTTGCGTAACCGGCGTTAACTGAGGTTGTTCCGATGAAGAAGCTCAGTCAGGAAGAGATCACCGACAAGCTGCACCAGGAGCATTTCCCTCGAGGGCCGGAACTGGAGCGGCTGTCCGATCCACTTGCTGACACGCCTATGTTGGTCACGCTGGAGCAGTTGCGGCCCTACGAACACAACCCGCGTTTCATCCGTAATCCTCTGTATGACGATATCAAAGCCTCGATCCGTGAGCGCGGGCTGGATCAACCACCGCCGATTACCCGCCGTCCGGGAGAGTCTTATTTCATAATCCGTAACGGAGGCAATACACGCTTGGCGATTCTCGGCGAACTGTGGCAGGAAACCCGCGAGGAGCGGTTCTTTCGCATTCACTGCTTGTTCCGCCCCTGGACCGATGAACTCACCGCCCTGCTCGGCCATTTGGCCGAAAGCGATCTGCATGGTCAGCTCACCTTTATCGAACGTGCGCTGGCCGTGGCCAAACTCAAAACCATGCTCGAACCAGAGGGAGCTGTGCTCTCTCAACGTGAGCTGGCACGACGTCTTGCCGCTGGCGGCTATCCCATTTCGCAGTCGCATATCAGCCGAATGTTGGACACCCTTGAACACTTGCTGCCCGCCATTCCGCAAACACTATATGCCGGATTGGGTAAGCCTCAGATCGAACGCCTGATCGCTCTGCGTAGCCAGGCAGAACGAACCTGGAACCGTTACCCGCCCGTCACCGTTTCGTTCGCCGAGTTTTGGCTCGGCACCTTGGTCATCTTCGATGCCGATCCCGAATCCTTCGATCTTGAGCAGATCCAGGATGAACTGCTCGAACGCATGAGCGGTTTACTCGGACAGTCCTACCGTATGTTGGCCTTAGAGCTGACCGATACCCAACGCGTCACTCCTACACCTGGCTTTGTAGTCACCAAACCTTCGGAGAACAGTGTTCCGCCGGGTATTGATGAAGCCGAGACAGGACCGCGTTCCTCCAAGCCCGGTCCCAAGTCAACCGAGAGTCTGATCGAACCACGGGGCGAGAAACTGCCAGAACCGCCTGAAATGGATGTCGTCTCAGCGGCCAACCCTCCGTCACGCGTTCAAAAGATTCGTGAACAGATTGACCGCGAGACTTCCACCGATGCAGCGCCCACCGTCGAAACCTGCACGATCGACGACATCTGGATCATCGCACCAGCACTCGATACCCCCGAACAACTGCGTTTAGCCATTGCCGGGCTGGCTCGGGAAATGGCGGCCTATGCCGGACATCCTGAGAGCATTATCGATCAGAAGCATGGCTTGGGCTTCGCTCTAGACATCGAACGGGTTGATCTTGCCACGCCTCGCGCGGCCGGCGTTCACCTGCTGCTCCTGGCCCTGTTGCGCGCTCAAGACGACGTGAACTGGGAAGATCGTAAGCAACTGCCGTCAGCGCTATTCGGCCAGTTGTTGCTGGGGATCTATCAACTTTCGCTACCAGACCGTCCCGTCATGGACGTAGGCCTCGAACGACTACCTGATAGTCTGTTAATCAAATTATATCGCCTGATCCGCCTGGCCCGTCGCCTGATCGACTTAACACTTACCCCTGAAGATGACTCACCGAAGGAACTGCCATGAACCTGTCCTTCAATGTGCTCAACCAGGCCATGCTGACTCAGGTACTGCATGAGCTGCGCCTGGGTAACCTGCAACGCTGTAAGGCGCTCGGGCTGAGTGAAGACGACATCTACCTGCTGCAATCTTTACCACCCACCACGCTGTCGCGTTTGGCCCATGCCACCGTACCTTGGGTAGAGGTCAAGATCGACTCGCCGGTGCTGCATCGATTGATCGAACAAGCCGAGCGCGACGAGCAGAACGAGCGCTTGATCAATCGAGCGCTCAAGCTTGGCGCCAGCAGCACCATCATGTATCAGTGCTTCGGCCTGGCGCATTCGGAAACCGCCCTGCGTCGACGCCTGCTCAAGATAGAAACCCGTAAGGGCCGCCCTCAGCATTTGAGCGAAACCCAGGAACACGCGCTATGGCAGCGTTGGTGCCAACTGCGGGCTCAGGACGGTACCGAGGATCAGCTCGACGCCATGATGATGCTGGCGGAGGAGCAACAGATCAGCTTGACCATCGTGTGGCAGCAGATTGACCAGTACAGCAACAACACATGAATACTGCCCCTTCCAGTCGCTGGCAGCGTGTCCTGCAACAATGCACCCAGCAGCTGAGTGAACGCTGGCCCGCACGCCCCACCACTGAACACCCCTCCAACCCGGCTCTGCAGGCGGGCTTTCTGTTCAGCGGCCAATCTCACGAAGTCGTGCCACGTCGGCTGCTGTTGGATAGTCGATTGACGCCATTGGAACGGAATGCCTGGCAAGTGTTCCGACTCATGCTGCAAGGCCAGGGCGTGGTCACGCCGCGCTATGAGGATTTGCAGCCTTACCTGTCAAGCGTGCCCTACGGTGCGTCAGCCTCCCGGGAAACCATTGCTCGGGTGTTGACGATGCTCAGGTTGACGCGTTGGCTGAGTTTGGTGAGTCGCGGACGCGATCAGCTCAGCGGACGTCTTCAAGGTTCGCTGTACGTTCTGCACGATGAGCCGTTAACCCCCGCCGAAGCCATCGAACTGGATCAGGATTACCTGGCGATGGTCGGACATGCCCTCGGTCATGCGACCAAGGCGGTGCGCATTGTCGCGCAGAACATTGTGGAAGAAATCCGCCAGGACACCGATATCGATCAGGGTCGATTACCGACACGGCTCGACAGCTGGGGCGAAATTTGGACGCAGCAAGGATTGGATCCGGCAACCGGTACCGCTCTGCTCGATTCCGGACGGGGGGAAGATGCCCTCGTTCGGAATCGTGCAGGCCCTCGTTCGGATTCCGAACCGGGGCTGAACGCCAGTGTTTCCGGCACTGTTCGGAATCCGAACGCCGCCTGTACTGTATTAAAAGAAAGTATTTGTACAGTACCGCGCGCGACTCCGACGGTGGATAACCTGCACTGGCCCGCTGCGCTGCACCTGAGCCCAAGCGAGCGTCAGGCCGTCGCCGTGGCGCTGAACAAGCTCAAACCAGCGGATCGGCAGGCGGTGCTCAACGAAGCGGGGGCACGCTGTGCGGCCGGTGGAATCCGCAAGCCAGCGGCGTATCTGATGGGCCTGATCCAGCGCGCGCTGAAAGGTGACTTTCATCCTTGGGCAGGTCAGGCCGAACCGCCACCCATTGCAGAACCGCCTGCACAACCACCCTTGCGCCCGATTCGAAAACAGGGCGAACCCGTGTCTGCCCTTGCTCAAGCGTGCCTGAATGAGCTGCGCCAACTGCGCGGCAAACGGGGTGGACGCCAGTAGATTTGATGCCAGTGGCATCAAATCCACTGAGGTCTTCATAGTTAGCCCCTTAAACCAAACCGAACAGACCGCATTCAGCTTTTTGGCTGCCCTTGCCCCTCATCTGTCGCAACGTTCCCGTCCAAGCGAATGCGAGGACAACACCGTGGCCGATCACTATCAACTCAATCTGGGTTCATTGCGCAGCAGCATCACCCTGACCCTGCACACTCACCATGCCGCCCGTATCTGGCAGGGTCGAACCGCACGCGAAGGCGTCCACTCGATCATGGGCATGGCCGGCTACATCAGCGTCACCAACCTAATCAAACAAACCGCGGCCCAAGACGACCCCTATGCCGACTGGGCCATGGTGCAACTCGAAGAAAAGCTGATGCAGGCCAAGGCTGGGATGCTGGAATTGACCCGACAGCTGGACCGAATCAGGCAGGACCTGCCGACACAGATCGACATGGGCGACAACCTCAACATCCACCCCGTCACCTTGCCGTTGTACATCGGCAGCCAGCTGGGCTTTCTCGCGGTCTACCTGCTGACCGACTACGACACCCTGGTACGCCAGACTCTATTGGCCCATCACACCGCCTTGATCGGCCGCATCGACATGGAAGCCTGGATCGACGACGGCGCCCATCTGTTGCGCAGCCTATTCGGCCAGGCCCAGCGCTATCGGCATGCCGGCGTCACACGCGATGATATGGCGGCGAACAACGCCCGAGCCATTGCGGCCATCGAGAAGATGGGTTTGCCCCCAATGGACATCCTGGAGGGTCATCGCCGCTCCCAGTTCGCGCCGCCAATCACTCGCCGTGGTGCTGTGGCAGTGCATGACGCCGACGCGCTGGCAGAGGACGTCGGAGTGTCGTCTGCGACAGTGATTGTGCCGGAGGACGAAGCATGAATCGGATGATCCCGGCTCAACCAATGCCCTTCGAAGCGTTAACACCGGATGCCTATCGACAGCTCGAACACGCAGCCTCCCTAAAAGGCCTTTTAAAACCTTTTAAGGGTAAGGGGGAGTTGGAGCACTTGGCGCAGCTGGCGAGGGAAATCGAGGCGCAGTTATGTCACCTAATGGAGGCTGTGGTGCAGCAAGCCGGACAGCCCCCTTACTCGCTGCTGGACATTCGTTTAGTGCTGCAGAACACCAGCGCAGGCAGCACCTTTTTGCGTTGGCGCACCCGTGACTTCGCCCGTATGGGGGTTGCGGTCTGGGAACGCCAGATCTGCAACAACGCCCTGCCGCAGGCCGTACGCGAGAGATTGCACCGTTTCGAATGCGATCGCATTGCACTGAACCTGCAGATGAGCGTGGTGCATTCGCTCTACCGCCAGGCCTCGACCTGCGCGATCAAAATGGCCAGTGCCGAACGGTTATTGCGCCAGTTCACAACCGCAGTGGAGATATCACGATGAGTACTTTTTTTGTCGGCGAAGGCAATATCGGCAGTGCGCCAGAGTTCCAGGAATTTCCATCAGGCAATGACGAGCCACGGCGTTTGCTGCGGCTGAATGTGTACTTCGACAACCCTGTGCCACGCGAGGGCAGCTATGAAGATCGAGGCGGCTATTGGGCGCCGGTTGAGCTATGGCACCGTGAGGCTGAACACTGGAGCACACTGTACCAGAAAGGCATGCGTGTGCTGGTCGAAGGCCGCACCGTACGTGATGAGTGGGAGGACAGCGAAGACAATGCGCGGGTCACCTTCAAGATCGAGGCCCGTCGAGTCGGCATCCTGCCTCACCGGGTGCACAGCGTGGTCATGCGCGAACGATCCAGTGAACCGGCGGTATCTGCGACACACGTCGGGAAAAGTACAGAACAGGCCAGTTCACCTGCGTCGAAACCCAGAAAGCGCAGAGGGCAGCCACCTACGGACTGACAGACTTTCAGGCATGGAAATTGCGCCTTTGCGCGAAGTTGCTGGTCTACTTTTACTCACTGCTCGTGAAGACCGACCCTGTCGTCCACGCTACAACGGGGTACCAGCCTCGGTCCATCCCGCCCTCACCGACTAATATGAGGAACCTGCCATTCAGGTTTCTCATATCTCGCCCCTGCTACCTCGAACAACGCTGCTCCGAACTCAATCCGGAGTAGTTATATGTACCTCTTCCTCTGCGAAAAACCTTCCCAAGGTCGTGACATCGCCAAGGTTCTCGGAGCCAACCGGCGTGGTGATGGCTGCCTGATCGGCCCCGAGATAACTGTCACCTGGTGTATCGGCCACCTACTGGAGACAGCATCGCCTCAAGCCTATGGCGAGCAATTCAAGAGTTGGTCGTTGGATGATCTACCGATCATTCCCGTGCAGTGGCAGGTCAAGGTCAAACCCAAGACCGCGGCACAATTCAAAGTCATCAAGCGCCTGCTCACTGAAGCCACCACCGTCGTCATCGCAACCGACGCCGACCGCGAAGGTGAAATGATTGCCCGCGAGTTGTTGGAGCTCTGCAAGTATCGAGGCTTCGTTCAGCGCCTCTGGTTGTCCGCCCTCAACGAGGCGTCGATTCGCAAAGCCCTCTCCTCGCTGAAGTCTGGTCAGGAGACCTACCCGCTTTATCTCTCAGCCCTCGCCCGCAGCCGCGCCGACTGGCTGATCGGCATGAACCTAAGTCGTCTGTTTACCCTTCTTGGTCGGCGGGCAGGCTACGACGGCGTATTGTCAGTGGGGCGCGTCCAGACACCCACCTTACGTTTGGTAGTCGATCGGGATCGTGAGATTGCCAGCTTCGTCCCGGTACCTTACTGGTGCGTTGAAGTGCACCTATCGTCAATGGGCCATCGATTCATCGCATCGTGGTTACCGCCACACTCGGGAAGGGATGAGACGGGCCGCTGCCTGCAGCAGGCACTTGCCCATCAGGCGGTCCAAACAATCACCCATGGTAAGTCCGCCACGGTGCTCTCGTTGCAGACTGAACATTCCCGCGAAGCACCACCCCTGCCCTTCGACCTGAGCACATTGCAGGAAGTCTGCTCGCGTAAGCTGGGGCTCGGCGTCCAGGAAACCCTTAATATCGCCCAAGCCCTGTATGAAACTCACAAAGCCACCACCTACCCGCGCAGCGATTGCCGCTATTTGCCAGAGAGTATGTTCAACGAGGCGCCCGCAGTGCTCGACGCCCTGCTCGAAACGGATCCGGCACTCAGACCTGCATTCGGGAGCCTCGATCGATCATTGCGCTCCCGCGTGTGGAGCGATGCCAAGGTCACCGCGCACCACGGCATCATTCCCACCACCGAGCCGGCAAACCTGGCGCGGATGTCTGAACAAGAACGCCAAGTCTACGAACTGATTCGTAGCCACTACCTCGTGCAATTTCTGCCGCACCATGAGTTTGATCGAACCCAGGTCGAGCTGGAGTGTGGCGAAGAACGTTTGATCGCTGTTGGCAAACAGATCCTGGTCCAGGGCTGGAAAGGCTTACTCTGCGAAAACACCGAGGAGGATGAGCCCAATCACAAGTCCCAAGTCTTACCGGTTTTACAACAGGGTACACAGTGCGCAGTGGACGACGTCGAACTCGAGCCCTTGCGTACCACCGCTCCCAAACCTTTCACCGAGGGTGATCTGATCAAGGCCATGAAAAACGTCGCCAAGCTGGTCACCGACCCACGACTTAAACAGAAACTTCGGGACACCACCGGTATCGGTACCGAAGCCACCCGAGCCGGCATCATCAAGGGGTTGATTGATCGCGGTTATCTGCTGAAGAAAAAACGTGCCTTAATGGCCTCCGCTGCTGCCCATACACTGATCGAGGCGGTACCAGCCGCCGTCGCAGATCCAGGTATGACCGCCGTTTGGGAACAAGCTCTGGAGGAGATCGAAGCGGGACGCCTGACCTTGGATGCATTCGTCGCCAAGCAGGCGAACTGGATTGCGCAATTGGTCGAACACTGTGGATCGCTCACCTTGTCGATACCGATCAAAGCCGGGCCGACCTGCCCCATTTGCAATGCATCAATGATCAAGCGTAAGGGAAAATCTGGTCCGTTCTGGTCATGCTCGCAGTACCCGAACTGCAAGGGCACGACGCCTATAAGAAAAGAGACGCAGCGTCAATGACCGTTCAGTTGAATTCGTCATGATGTTGGGGGTTGCACTGTTCAGTGCATTATCAGCGGCGCCTGAGCCCGCTCCAAATCGATCAAAGGTTGTCCGTTTTCTCGGGCCAAGGCGATGCCAATAGAAATCCATATCTGCCCGAGTTCGTTGAACGCTTTCAGATGAGCAGGACTTTCGTTGAGCCAATGAACAAGGCTGTCGAAGTGTTCGGGGTTATCAGGGCAATCATGGATTTTGATGAACAGCTCCAGTGTTCGATCCCAAATCAGATCCATGTCCTTGTTTTCGTCTTCCATGCTCAACCGTCCCTCAGCTTGGCCCTATCAGGCTTTCATTCTCACCGACCACCTTGGACGCTGATTCCTGGTGGAATAGAAACCACGTCGCGGTACACAGCTATTTCAGTCACTATAACAACCCAATGAGTCGATACTCAACCCTTAGGGATGTTCATGTCAACGGGTCTTTGCTCAACCATTCGGGTTGAACTGGAGAACTCATCACTTGGCACATAAACATCCTACCCAAGCCCAAATCGGGCGCATGATCGCGAAGCACCGCAGCGAACGTAATCTGACCCAAGAAGAGGTAGCTGAGCGTTTAGGGATCGGTAGCGAAGCCATCTCTCGCCTGGAACGGGGAGTAGTGGAGCTTACCGTGGTCAAACTGATGCAACTGGCGGACATTTTCGATTGCCGCATGGATGAATTGCTGACGGAATCGAGTAATCGCCCCAATGACCAGAGCCAGATGATTGCGGGTCTGCTGAGTGGACTGAAAGAAAGCGACCGTGCCTTTATCTTGGCAACCGTCGAACAATTAGCCGCACATCTAGGCAGTAAGTGACCTCTTTCATCGCGCTCAACGTAGCGTCTTATGAAGGGGCTCCTACAGACTTGACGTCGTGTTGACCTCTTTGCTGTAGTAGCTTCAGATCACCGCCAACGGCGACCCAAGACCGATTAGCTCCGGGCAGCTCGGTCGAACTCTTCGAGTTCGGAGCCTCCTATTCTGCGGAATTTAATTCCCGTTTTTTGCTCGACCTGATTGTGGTGGCGGATGACCACTGTTGCCTCTATCCGGCAATAGCGGTCATCCGCTTCTGCGATCGTATTCAGTCCCGGAGCCCACCGGGGAAAGAAGGGGGCACCCTTTGTGCGCGGATGCGTGCCAGCATGTTCCGACCCAGGCCACGACAAGGGTCGGTTGGCGAATCATTGCGCAGTTCAACCAAGTTTTGCGAGGAGCTTGTCGACTGCGTAAGACCGCCAAAGGTGGCTTTTCTCTTCCTCGCCTGGCGCCCAGCCGGGCCCACTCTTCATTTTTTTCATTTTCTTAATTCCAGTGACTGCCACCGTATTCCAGCCTTAAAAAAACGGGTTGCAGCGTCTTGACGCCCCCCTGTTACAGGCTTATACAAAGGGCGTGGTTCGCTGTCGTCGACAGCCCAGCCCAGGTAGCTTGAACCTTCAAGGCTACGCCACGTTCGTGGTGGTTTACCCAAGTGCGATCAGCGTTCGGAAGCTCGCGCGGTTACCGCTTCGGCGGTGATGAATGCCCACTACACCAGATCCGCAGACCACTACTGCGGATTCTCTTCTGCTTCACCGCTATTCCCCGGACGCATCGTTCTGATCGTCATCGGATTGCCGGTGACGAGTTGTACATTGCTCGCCTTCACCTACCCACCCTGACGGGGGCTCACATCCCCGTCAGGGATTGTGCGTCGCCGTTTTCCCATGAAACAGGAGAACCACCATGGCCCACGCCAACCAATCCCAAGAAGCGACCACTTACTTCAATCTGCACACCGTCGGTATCGGTTACCTCAACCGTGTTCGTGAAGTACAAGTCCGCCGCGGTCAGCCATTCATGGCCTGCGATATTGCAGCCCTACACGGTGCAACCGATGCGGTGGAGTACACCCGTTTCGACTGCAAAGTCGCCGGGGGTGAAGCTGAACGCTTGATTCGTCTCTATATGGACGCCGTCAAAGCCGAGAAAAAGGTCTTGCTGTCGTTCCGTATCGGCGACCTGTGGATCGATCCGTTTCTCTACGAGAAAGGCGTTAAACAAGGCCAACCGGGCGCCAGCCTGAAAGGTCGTTTGCTGTTCATCGACTGGATCAAAGTCAACGGCACGTTCGAATACAAAGCGCCCGCCAGGCAGGAAGCAACAGCACCTGCTGAGCAAGCGCCGATCAATGAACCCTCTCTAACGTCGGCTGATGTCGACGCCGAGGAGACCGCTAACCCAACAGAGGCTCAGGTCGAACCTGAATCTCAACCCACTCCCCGCACGGCCCGCCGTGACGCCCCCCGTACCGTTCAGTCCGCCTGAACAGTCCACGATGTACACATCAAGGCGCTCCCTCGAGCGCCTTTTCTTCAATTAGCACAGGAGAACCCACATGGAATCCTTCTGGCTTTGCGACGACTGCCTGTTCGCGGCGGCTTACGAGGACTACAGCACGTTATCGCTCTACTACACGACGGATGAAACCGGGGAACGCATCGCCGCGATGCAATGTGGGCTGGTTCGGTTGATGCCCATCAGTGCCGACTTTGATCCCGAAGCCGGCTGGGGAATAAAAGCCTTTTCCCCATTTCCCTGTGACGGTTGTGGTTCACCCCTGCACGGTCAACGCCACCGATTCACTCGGCTGTAAACAGCGCGCCATCTGCTAAGGCCCGCGACTCTATATCCACCTTGGGGACACCACTCCCCTCGGGCGTGTACCCCTGATTGTTCCCTTCGGAGGTACCCCCATGAGCACCCAACTCACACTGATTGAAACCTCGGATTTCGAAGCTGATCGTATCGTCCAAGAAAACCAGGTGATCGACGAAGCGCTGCATATTCTGGATCGTCGGCTGTTCGCCCGCGGCCCTAACCTGACGTCGCCTGATACTGTGGCCTCATACCTAAAACTGCACCTTGCGCAACAAGAGCATGAAGTCTTCGGTGTGATCTTTCTCGACGCAAAGCACCGCGTGTTGGCGTTCGAAGTCCTGTTTCACGGCAGCATTGATGGGGCCAGCGTTTACCCCAGACAGGTCGTTAAACGCTCATTGGCGCATAACGCTGCGGCCGCCATTTTTGTTCACAACCACCCCTCAGGGTGCACGGAACCCAGCCAGGCGGATCGCGTGCTGACGGCACGGCTGAAGGAGGCCTTAGCCTTAATCGAAGTGCGCGTACTGGATCACTTCATCGTGGGAGAAGGTCATCCTCTCTCCCTTGCCGAATACGGTTGGCTTTAACCCTCACAGGCGCCTACGGGCGCCTTGTTCATTTCCATTCTGGAGAACCCTCATGAACCAAACCCCAGCCCTGCTGCAAGGCTCAAACCCATTTTCTCGCGGTTACGACAACCTGCATATTGAACGTCGACTACTGATCACTTACGAAGACGACTGCCCTCCCTGCTTTCGACCCCTGCACGACTCACAAGCCCATCTGCCCGACAATGAGTTGCAACTGTTACCCTGCCTGCTCAATGACGATTTCGCCTTGATCAGCGAAGGCCAATCCATTCCGGAGGAGTTGGATGAACGCTTCCAATCAACCGGACTGGTGCGCCAAGTGATCTACGCCGTGATGGGCGAAATGCTTAACGAGCGGCATCATGTCGGCGATCTGTACTCCCGGGAAGATGCTCAAGCAATGATCCATTGCTTGAGCTTCGAGACGGGACACTACAGTCGAACCTGGGAGATCAGTACCGCACACCTCACTGAAGAAGCATTGCGCTATTTGGAGCGCCGGGCTAGCAATTTCGACTTCAAACCAACTGGTCTGCTGTTCGAACCCTTTACCCTGGCGGACTGCAATGGCGTCGGGTGTAAGCTGATTGGCACGCCTTGGACCGACGATAACCTGGAGAAAATCGAGGGCTGTCCTTACTCATCGCTGAGGCAGGAGCAACTCGATGCCTGTACGCCGGAAGCCTTGGTCAACGTACTGTATATGGCGGCATTGGTGGATGTGCGATTCTTGATCTTCGACCCCGACGCTGCCGTCTTGGATGGGCTCGCCATTTTCGTTGAACAGCAACGTGTTCAGCGTTAACACGACCCACCTTGAATCAACTTTCTCACTGAATCGCTCCTTCACCTCATGTCAGGTTCTGCACTGAATCTGACATGAGGTTTCTTCCATGGAGCGTTTTTTCACGCCTGTCTGCATGCTGGGTTTGTTGAGCGCCTGCACCGCGCAAATCCCCAACCCGTTGCCGACCAATCCAGAGATCGACAGTGGCTCCAATCGGCCCCAGCACTCGAAGGGCATAGCCGAAGAATGCCATCCGGCAGAGCTTCGTTATGGCCGCTACACGCTGGTCAACACCGAGCCCACCAAGGAACAACGCGATCTTCTTGCCCAAATCATTGAAGTGAATATCCCGCCCAGCCTGAACCCCTCGGTACAGGAGGCGCTGCACTACGTGCTGCAGCGTTCGGGTTATGCGCTTTGCGCAGATACTGCGTCGGTGAAGGTGCTGTTCACCCGGCCCCTGCCCGCAGCCCATTACCGGCTGGGCCCGATCCCTTTGCGCCGCGCGCTACAAGTGCTGGCTGGCCCCGCCTGGCAACTCACGGCCGATGAAGTCGGCCGTTCGGTCTGCTTCGAACAGCAGAAAGCTGATGTCGGCAGCGTGCGGGTCACACCCAACTCGTACCATCAGGCGGAGGCACATCCATGAAAGCCTCGACGTTACAAACCTTCATTATTGGATTGCTTTGTCTGGCGGCCGCCGGGCTGAGCGGGGTTTTATATAACCAGTATAAACGTGTGGCCGAGCTACAGAGTACGAACACCCAACACCTAAAAACCCTGGACACTCTGCAACGTGATTCAAACGCCCTCAAGGACGCACAGGAGCAGTTGCAGTACGCGCTAAAAGACCTGAAGCAGATGGTCGATAACGGCGAGCAACAGGCCAATACCCTCGATCCGATGCTAGATCAATGGGCGCAAGAAATACAGGAACTGCGCGACGGTCTGGCAACCCGCGCCACCGCGGCAGACCTGACAGCGCTGCGCGCAAGCCTTGAACAGGTCGAGCAGCAGTTCCACGAGCACAAGCCCCAGCCATCACCCCCACCGCCGCCTTCCGCGACTAAACCGAAAAAGACCGCTCGCCCCAAGCCCGTATCGCTCTCGCCACCGTTCTCAGTGTTGAGCGTCGAGTTCCGCGGTGGTGAGCGTTTTCTGGCGGTGGCACCTCATGACAGTCGCTCGCTCATGGATGTTCGGCTGCTGCACAGCGGCGAGCAGTTCGGTACCTGGCACCTGAAAGTGCTGGAGCCGAACTCAGCTATCTTCGCGGTGGCCGCTCAGCCAGACCAGACCGTGCACCTCCCTTGAGAAGCGATCATGAACAGAGCGCTACTGCCCACCGTCGTCTGTCTCGCTTCGCTATTGGCCATGGGCGCTGCGATGGGCAACCCCGTCACGACACAGTCACGGACCCAGGACACGCAGTCTGCTCCGCTGGGGCGCTCTGACTCTGAACAGGCGGCGAGCTGGGGTCTGACGGAGCAGGAGTGGACGCGCTTCGAACAGATCCAAGCCGGCCCGCGCAGCTTCTGGAGCCCGAACCTCGATCCGTTGACCGCACTCGGGGTCGAGGCCCAGACCGACCAAGAGCGCCAGCGCTATGCCGAATTACAGGTGGCGCTGGAAGCCAAACGCGCCGAGCGCGAGTTGGCTTACCAAAACGCTTACACCGCGGCCTGGGCCAAGCTGTTTCCCGGGCTGCAGCCGATCCAGGGCGCGGCGTCCCCTGGCAGCTCATCGGTCGTGCCGCGCCAAGCCCTGTTTGTGGAGGACCACTGCCCAGCGTGCACCGCCGAAGCGCAGCGTCTGCAAAGCGGCGACACGGCGTTCGATATCTATCTGGTGGGCAGCCAAGGCGAGGATAAACGCGTCCGTAGCTGGGCTCGGCAAGCGGACATCGATCCGGCCAAGGTTCAACGCCGGCAGATCACCCTGAACCATGACCGTGGTCGCTGGTTCAACCTGGGTGCTCCGGGGCCATTGCCTGCCACATTTCAACAGGTGAATGGAAAATGGCAACGCCTCAACTGAGTGCTATTGCGCTCCTGCTGACAATGCTCGCCGTCCAGGCTGACGAACTTCCGCCTCCGGCCTACCAACTGGCGGCGCATGACGCCGACATCCCTTCTACGGTGCTGTTCGCGATTGTCCTGCAGGAGAGTGGTATCCGCGTCCGTGGTCGACTGCTGCCCTGGCCTTGGACCCTGAACATCGCCGGAACACCCTACCGCTTCGCCACTCACCAGGCCGCCTGTCACGCCTTGCTTCAAGCGCTCACCCGGCATGACGCCAAGCGGGTCGATGTCGGTCTCGGACAAACCAACCTGGGTTACCTGGGACAACGTTTTTCCAGCCCCTGTGACGCTCTCGATCCCTACCGAAATCTCGCCGTGACCGCCGCGCTGTTGCAGGAGCATCACGCTGCCACAGGTGATTGGGTGTTGGCTGCCGGACGTTATCACCGCCCGGCAGGAGGAACGCCAGCCGCGCGTTACCGCGCCGGCTTTTCCCGACAACTCGAACGACTGCAGGTTTCCTTCAAACAGGGCACACCGCCATGAAGCGAATATTCCTTATCTGTTATTTCATCCTGCTCTTGGCTCCTTTCGCCCAGCCGGAACTGACCGTAGCCGGGGATCAGCCTAGCGACTTCACCCGGCCCCATTTTCAAGGTTCCAGGACGCCAATAAACAACAAGACCCAGCCTGATCGCGTCATGCAGGCGGACCTGTCCACGTTTGCCGATGAAGCCTGGATACTGCCCGTCCGCAGCTCCCATTTGAGCCCCGGCCAGATCGCATCTCGTACCCTGAACATGCCTGGCCTACAACCCTTCTTTCTGGTGGGCGACGATCCCCGTTCGCGGGCTTGGCTGCATCAACGTGCGACTGAACTGCACGAAATGGGCGCAGCCGGCCTCGCCGTCGAAGTGGCCGATGCTGAAGCCCTGGCCCGGATTCGAGCAGCCGCTCCGGGCATCACCATCCTGCCGGTCAACGGCAACGACATCGCCACCCGCCTGCAGATTGAGCACTATCCCGTCCTGATAACTGCCACCTCACTGGAACAGTGAGTCCAGGTCATGGCCGAGCATGCGATGGAGTCCAAGCTCCGGCCAGCGGTGGAGCTGTACACCGTAGCGATCTGCATCGCTGCCGCGGTGTTGTGCGTGTACTCGCCCTGGGCTGTGGCCCTGTCACCCGAGATCGGTCTGGTTACAGCGCTGGCCTATGCCCTGTTCGGCCTGATCCGGCTGCGACAAGCCTGGGATGTGTTACGCTATCGGCGCAATATCCGCCGGCTGCCCCGCTACGAACTGACCAGTCGGCAGATTCCGGTCAGCCGTAAGCGTTTGTTTATGGGTCGCGGCTTTCGCTGGACCCGCCTGCACACCCAGCGCTTGGTCGAGGCCCAGGATCCGGCTGTTGCTCACTATATCGACCAACCGACTCGCTATCGTCTGGCACGCGGTCTCGAACGCCGCCTGGAACATGCACCGTTTCCGCTCTCCACATTGGCCCGTGTCACCGCTTGGGACAGTGCCTTCAATCCGTTGCGCCCTTTGCCCCCAGTAGGTGGCTCGCCGCTGTTGCATGGGGTCGAGCCCAACGAAACGGAGGTCAGTCTGCCACTGGGCGAACGGGTCGGACACACCCTGGTGCTGGGCACTACCCGTGTCGGCAAGACGCGACTCGCCGAGGTGTACATCACCCAGGACATTCACCGCGTCGAACATGAAGTGGTGATTGTCTTCGATCCGAAGGGTGATGCCGACCTGCTCAAACGCATGTACGTCGAAGCCAAGCGAGCCGGTCGGGAGAAGGAGTTTTATGTCTTCCATCTGGGCTGGCCAGAAATCTCCGCCCGCTACAACGCCGTGGGACGTTTCGGTCGCATCTCGGAAGTGGCGTCACGCATTGCTGGGCAACTCAGTGGCGAAGGGAACTCTGCGGCCTTCCGTGAGTTCGCCTGGCGTTTCGTCAACATCATCGCCCGCGCCCTGATCGAGCTGGGCCGACGTCCGGACTACCTGCAGATCCAGCGACATGTGGTCAACATCGACGCACTGTTCATCGAATACGCCCAGCAGTTTTTCGCCAAGACTGATCCGAAAGCGTGGGAGGTGATCGTCCAGCTTGAAGGCAAGCTCACCGAGAAAAACATTCCCCGGCATATGATCGGGCGCGAAAAGCGTGTGGTGGCCATCGAGCAGTACCTGGCGGTGAAGCGTGTATTTGATCCGGTAATGGACGGACTGCGTTCGGCGGTACGATATGACCGTACGTACTTCGATAAAATCGTTGCCTCGCTACTGCCGCTGCTGGAGAAACTCACCACCGGCAAGACCGCCCAGTTACTGGCCCCCAACTACACCGATTTAGAGGACCCGCGGCCAATCTTCGACTGGATGCAGATCATCCGAAAACGTGGCATCGTCTATATCGGCCTGGATGCACTGACCGACGCCGAGGTGGCCGCTGCTGTGGGCAACTCCATGTTCGCCGATTTGGTCTCGGTCGCGGGGCACATCTACAAACATGGAATTGACCATGGCCTACCCGCATCGGGCAGCAGCAGTGACAAGTTGCCGATCAACCTGCACGCCGATGAGTTCAACGAGTTGATGGGCGATGAGTTCATCCCACTGATCAATAAGGGTGGCGGGGCCGGCATCCAGGTGACGGCCTACACCCAGACCCTCAGCGATATCGAAGCGCGAATCGGCAACCGCGCCAAGGCTGGCCAGGTCATTGGTAACTTCAACACCTTGCAGATGCTCCGGGTACGCGAGACCGCCACTGCTGAACTACTCACCCAACAGTTGCCCAAGGTCAACGTACTGACCAAAACCCTGGTCTCCGGTGCCACCGACACCTCCGATCCTGAGGCCAATACAGACTTCACCTCATCCTCGCAAGATCGCGTCAGCAGCACCAGCGTGCCGTTGATCGAGCCCGCTCACATCGTCAGCTTGCCCAAGGGGCAAATGTTCTCCTTCCAGGCCGGTGGGCAGCTCTGGAAAGTCCGAATGCCTTTGCCAAAACCCTCCAACGACGATGCCATGCCCAAGGACCTGCAGGAGCTCACCCAGCGAATGCGGGCCGCCTACAACGAGCAGGCGGGGCAATGGTGGAGCGCAAGCGGTGGCGGCCCAACAACAAACTTCGATCTGGATCAGGTGGGGTAGCCCGCCCCTGGCACAGGTTTCGATTCAGCAAAAACTATCCAGAAGGCCTCATGACGACATCAACACTGCAGCGCGCAATGGAGTGAACGATGGCGACTTCCGTCCAGAACACGCCGCCACAACCGATCCAGCGCCCGGGGTTGTTCACCTCGGCGATCAGCCTGGTCCTGCGCATCATCGGACTGCTGATTGCCTCGTTGCTATTCTCGATCCTCACCGAGTTCGCCGGCTTGCTGCTGTTCTGGGCCGATCAGGGTTGGCGGCACAGCCAAGCCATGTTGGCGAACGAACTGGGCTGGCTGAGTGAGCACTTCAAATCTTCTCTCATCCTCCAACAACCTGGACAGACGATTGTTCAATGGCTGGATTTTCTCAATCAATGGCTATTAGTTAAGACTGGCTTTGCGGATTTTGCCCGGCAGGCGCGGATGTCGAGCCAGGGCAACGGCATCTGGGGCTGGATCAACCAACTCTACGTGAGCATTGAGGATTTCGTAGTGGCCGCAGTGTATGTGACCTTTACCTTCGTGGTGCGCCTGACGATTCTAGTCCTGGCCACACCACTATTTTTGTTGGCCACGCTCTCCGGTTTTGTTGATGGTTTGATGCGCCGCGACCTGCGCAAGTTTGGAGCCGGGCGAGAAAGCAGTTTTGTCTATCACCGCGCTAAACGAGCAGTGCTACCGCTGCTGATCGTGCCCTGGATCATTTACCTGTCATTGCCCTTTTCGCTCAATCCCATGGCCATTTTTTTGCCTTGCGCAGTGATGCTCGGAGCAACGACAGCTATCACCGCGGCGACGTTTAAAAAATACATTTAATAAAATGTAACGCTGACGTGTTAAACCATTCCGGTGAATTTGGCCAAAATAGCGACGACATAACCGCCAATAATAGACAAACCAACAATACCCAATGGCCGCTGCCACCAATCACCGCTAGGGGACGGCGGCATAGACTGCTGATAAAAATTGATCTGCCCGATCTGATTTGCGTTGAGTTGGGTGGCTGCTCCATTTTGCATCGAGTTGCGCCACTGAGCTTCCTCAAGACGTTCGAGTTGAACCTGAACACGCCTCTTGAGTTGGCTAGCGGAAAGGAGAATTTGCTTTCCAATAATCATCACACCCAGCAAACCGAAAAACAGCAAATTTCCATAGCTGAGCGGGTTTTCCTGGCTGAGGGTAGGCGCGTGCTCCCATACAAAACCGATGTAGGGTGATGTGGCCTGGTAAACATCGGCTACTAAATTTTGCACAACCCCTCCAAAATGCCCAAAAATTTTTGTGCTCGCGAGAATCTCTGCTTGATGGTGCAGAAAAATCAACGATGAAACCAAATAAAATAGCGCCCCGAAGACCATCAAGGAGACGCCCACGGCCTGTCGAATACGATACCGCCGAATTGCTTGTTGGATGTTCACTCTCTGCAATCACTCTTCGTTAACTGATTTCGTCCGCGCTTATCTGCGCCCCGCTAACAATGTTGTTAGCGGAATCAAACGTTAACGGCTACTTATCGTTTTTCATGAGTAACCAATGCTGTACTTGCGGTCCAATCGTGTCATTTTTCCGCGTTTCGTAGCTCTCGATACGATGTTCGAACTCGGTACACGATCAGAGACTGTATCGAAATAAAATGACGCTGCGTGTTTCGTGTTTCTTACTGCTGAGTTCTGGACGTTAGTTGAATGCTGGCCCCATCTCCAAATGGGCTATCCACATGCCGACTACATTTTTCCGAATCTGCACGCTGCTCATATTGATGACGTTCCATAGCGGCGGCTATGCCGCATCTGCTCATGAGCGCGAACAGCTCAGCCTAGTTCAGCAGCAGCTCGATGCTATTGAGCGCCTTGCGGCGCAAGCTAAGGTAGCCAGGACCTCTGAACCAAACGAACGCTATCGCTTCGACTATCCCCGCCTGTCTCAGGACATCCAACGCATTCGCCAAGGAATGCAGAACTATCTGTCGCCCTCGCGTGCTCAACCTCACGATCCTGGTGAGCTGGTCGGCGATTACCGCCTCGACACTCCGCCCCCGGAGCCGTCGCCATGAGCATGACCGACGCGCAGACCGCTGCCTTTCAAAACGCCTCCGGCTTCTCACCGCAGAGCAGTTCGACGCTCTGGCTGTCCCTGGTTCTCGTCCTGGTTTTGCTGTGGTGTGCCTGGGTGATGTGGACGGCTTACCGGGGCTGGGCAACAGGCAGTGTGCGCTTCGGCGCGTTTGGCGGCAGCGCCGCGCGCGTGCTGCTCACCTTGCTGGTTCTGATGTTCTTCACCTTGTCCTAACCCCGGAGATCGCCGTCATGCTCAAGTGCCTTGCCCCCCTGAAAAACAATCTGCGTGATCGCGCTAGCCAGCGCTTGATCGGTCTGCTGTTAGTACTCGGTCCAAGCCTGGCTTTTGCCGAACTACCGACTATGGAAGCTCCTTCACGTGGTGAAGGTTCCGGGTTGATCGAGACGATCAAAAACTACGCCTACGACGGCGGCATCCTGCTCGGTCTGCTGATTGCCCTGCTCGCTTTCTTGGGGGTGGCCTGGCATTCGTTGACCGTGTACGCCGACGTGCAAAACCAGCGTAAGACCTGGAAGGACTTGGGTGCGGTGGTCGGTATCGGTGCTCTGTTGGTGGTGATCATCATCTGGTTCCTGACCAAGGCTGCCGCGATTCTTTGAGGTTGGCATGAATGACGCTATCGAACACCTTGCCGACGGCACTTTGGTTTTTCTACCAGAGCGACTCAATCGTGATCCTGCCGTATTGCGTGGTTTGACCAATGATGAGATGTGGGTGGCGCTCGGTGCCGGCGCACTTGTCGGCCTGGTGCTGGGTGTTCCTCTGGCGATCGCCACCGTCTCCATTGCCGTGGCGCCAACCAGCATGATCGCAGGCATGGCGGTGGTGCTATTTGCCGGTGGCACACTACTGCGTCGGGCCAAACGGGCCCGGCCAGAGACCTGGTTGTACCGCAAACTCGAATGGGTACTGGCCAGCCGTTGGCGCCTGGGTCGCGGAAGTCTGATCCTGCACTCCGGCGCCTGGACGGTTCGCCGTTCGCGTCGGCTGCGCCCTGCCCTGTCCCGGTGGCAGCCATGAGCCGATTTCGAAACAAGGTGGATGCCCAACAGGCCCACATCTTCAGCCTGCGTCTGGCGGTAGTGATTTTGGCCCTGGTCTGTGCCGGACTTTGGTATGGCTGGCGCTCGGCACCGACCGATCTGACGGTGCATGTCCCCCCGGATCTGCGCTCGGGCAGCACGCGTAAGTGGTGGGATGTCCCCCCAGAGAATATCTATGCCTTTGCCCTGTACATCTTTGGCCAACTCAACCGCTGGCCCTCGGATGGCGAGCAGGATTATCGCCGCGCCATCTATGGCTTGCAATCCTACCTGACCCCCGCCTGCAAGGCCTTTCTCGACGGTGATTATGAGTACCGTAAGGCCGCCGGCGAGCTGCGCCAGCGGGTGCGTGGCGTCTACGAAATTCTGGGCCGAGGCTACAGCGAGGATCCGGAACTCAGGGTCAAGCAACTCGACCGCGACAGCTGGCTGGTCAAGCTCGATCTCAATGCCGATGAATATTACGCCGCCGAACCGGTGAAACGGGTGGTGGTGCGGTATCCATTGCGCGTGGTGCGTTTTGATCTGGACGCCGAACGCAATAAGTGGGGGCTGGCACTGGATTGTTATCAGGGCACTCCCCAAAAAATCTCCCTGCCTGGAGGTGAGCCATGAAGCGGATTTCTACCCTGGGACTCGCCGTCGCACTGACTACATGGGGAGCTGTGGCGCAGGCCGTCGAACTGATGCACTGGGAACGCCTCCCCCTCGCGGTCCCTCTGGTGATCAATCAGGAACGGGTGGTCTTTATCGATGAGGATGTTCGAGTCGGCCTGCCCTCAACCCTGACGGGCAAGCTGCGCGTGCAATCAACCGGCGGCACGCTGTACCTGCGAGCGTCGGAAGCCATTGCACCGACCCGACTGCAACTGCAATCGGTCACGACGGGCGAGATCATCCTCCTGGATATCGCGGCCACCCCTGGCGATCAACCGCTGGAGCCCGTGCGTATTCTCAAGAATGCTCCGGTGCAGGCTACCGAGGCGGAATCGAGCACCGCACCTATTCCAGAACGTACGCCGATCCCGGTCGCTTTGACGCGCTACGCCGCACAGAGCCTGTACGCGCCGCTGCGCACCGTAGAATCCCTACCCGGTGTACGCCGCGTACCGCTCAAGCTGCGCACCGAACTGCCGACCCTGCTGCCGACCGAAAACGTGTCCAGCACGCCCATCGCCGCCTGGAGACTCGGTGATTACTGGGTGACGGCGGTGAAGTTGCGCAATCGTGGTTCAGAGACGGTGCAACTCGATCCGCGCCGGCTTCAGGCCAAGCTGTTCGCCGCGGCCTTCCAGCATGCTTTCCTCGGACCTGTCGGCAATGCTGAAGACACCACGATTACCTACCTCGTCACCCTCGGTGCCGGCCTCGAACAAGCGGTCCTATTGATCCCATCTGTTACGCAAGGTAGCGGCCATGAGCGCTAACGCCTTGCTCAAATGGCTGGTACCGGCTGCGCTGCTGGGCGTGGTGCTGATCATCCTGAAAAGCTGGGTCGCGGGTGGCAGCACGCCCTCTCCAGAGCACCCAGTTGATCAGGGAAATATTCAGTTATCCGCCGAGCAAGCCAAGTCGCTCGGCATTGCTGGCGATACCCCACGCGACACGGTCGCCACGCTGGTCGGGCAGGTGAAGGCCATGCGCAGTGACATGCTCGGCCTGAAGAAACACAACGAGTCGCTGCAGACGGAGAACAACCGCCTGCGCGAGCGGGAAAACAGCGTCGATTCGCGTATCCAGACAGCGCTTGGCAGCGTAACCCAGCAGGTCGACGAAGGCCGACGCCAAGCCAACGAGGCCCGACTCAAAGCAGAACAAGACAGTCGTCAGGCCCGTGGTCTGCTGACGCAATTGCAGGAGCAGTTGTCGGGGCTGACCGGCAAAGGCAAGGACATACCTATCGGATTGGGGCTTGAGCCGGGTGACGGTGCTCAGTTCGAAGGGCAGCATTCTGCCAATGATGCACTGCAGTGGATTGAACCTTCGGATGCTCAGCCCACCGGCGCCCGAGGCAAAACCAAGTCCGCCTCCGCACTGAGTCTGCCTACCACCTTCAACTCGCTGGAAGGCTTGAAAGATAACGCGATTGATCGTAGCCAGAAACAGCTACGTGCAGTCAGCAAGGGTGAGCGTGACCTGACACGATCCGCTGATCGTACCGAGGGCGCGAAGCCGGTCTACACCATTCCTGAAAACGCCACGCTGATGGGCTCGGTCGCCATGACCGCGATGATCGGCCGAGTCCCGGTGGACGGAACAGTGAATGATCCTTATCCCTTCAAGGTGCTGGTCGGTCCGGAGAACCTGACCGCCAACGGCATCGACCTGCCAGACATTGCGGGGGCCGTGATGAGCGGCACGGCGTCCGGGGATTGGACCCTGTCGTGCGTACGCGGACAGGTCGAGTCGATCACCTTTGTGTTTACCGATGGCACCATCCGTACGGTGCCTCAGCCGAAGGCGGTAGCCAGCCGAAACGCCTCCACCACCCAGAGCTCAAACACCGACAAGATCCGCGGTGGGCTCGGTTACCTGTCCGATCCGTATGGCATTCCTTGCATTGCCGGCGAGCGCCGCTCGAACGCACAGCAGTACCTCGGCAGCCAGAGCCTGATCACTGCAGCCGGCGCGGGTGTTGCTGCCTTGCTCGGGAATGAGCAGAACAACAGCAGCGTGATCAGTTCGGGCGGCAGTGCCTTCGGGGTCACCAGCAGCAGTGGCAATAGCGCACTGAATTCAATTCTCAGTGGTGGGGTCAGCGACGTCCGCGAGTGGGTCAACAAACTGTATGGCGAAGCCTTTGCTGCCGTGTACGTGCCACCTGCAGCACAGGTCGCACTGCACCTCGACCATGAGATCACCATCGACTACGAGCCCAAGGGCCGGAGCGTTCACCATGAAAAAGACCATGCTTCCCTGCCTGACCTGGATTAGCTTGCTCTGCTGGGTCCTGACGGGGTGTTCCACCGACAAAGACACGCTGCTGCCCCATGGCGAGCAAACCATGATGGATATCTGGAACGGCGCCGGTTCGCAAGGTACTCAGCAGCAACTGCTGGATGCTCGACAGCAGTTACGCCGCCCGCTGGCTCAGGCAGATGTCTCCGCGGCTCTCCAGGAACCGTATACGCGCACCGCAGCGAACGAGATCCGCAACCTGTTCCCTCGCCTGCCCAATCCCGATCTAGTGCTGTACGTGTATCCGCATTTGAGTGGTACCGAGCAGGCACCGGTCCCGGGCTACTCGACCGTCTTTCCGTTCTACCAACGTGTGCAGTACGCATTACCTGGTGAACGTCAGGAAGACTTATGATGCGAACCGGCACTCCCGCGTGGAAAAGCTGGCGCACCCCTTTGCGCCCTCGCGCGACCTTAGCCGACGAAGCCGCACTCTACGCGCACAACCCCAGCTTCACCGATCACCTGCCGTGGGTCGAGTACCTCGACACCGAGCAGTGTTTTCTGCTCGATGACAATCGCTCGGTGGGCGCGGTGTTTGAGTTACTGCCCGTTGGCACCGAAGGGCGCGAACCTGATTGGCTGATGGCAGCCCGCGATGCCCTTGAGGATGCCCTGCAAGACAGCTTTGACGAGCTGGATCAATCGCCTTGGGTGGCGCAGTTTTTCTGCCAGGACGACAACGACTTCACAACCTACCTGTCCCGGCTTACCGATTACATTCAGGACAGCGCACGAGGCACGGCCTTCACCGAGGCGTATTTGGAGCTCAGCCGCCGTCATCTAAAGGCCATCGCCAAGCCCGGTGGCCTGTTTGAGGATAAGGTTGTGACACGCCTACCCTGGCGAGGCAATAACCGCCGGGTGCGCCTGGTGGTCTATCGCTGGCTCGAGTCTGGCGCTGAAGAGACGGGACTCACCCCGTTGCAATCCCTGCAACAGGCTTGCGAACGTATCGGTGCTTCGTTGCAGGCGTGCGGAGTGCAATCAACGCGAGTCGATGGGCGAGATTTGTATGCCTGGTTGTTGCCCTGGTTCAATCCAGCACCCAGGCTCACCGATGAGTCGCCCGAAGAGTTCTATCACCGTGTGGCCTATCCAGAGTCAGGCAACGGCGAGTCGCTGGAACTACCTTTCGATCACGACTTCGCCGAACGGTTGTTTTTCAATGAGCCGCGTTCAAATGTGCAGCACGGACTCTGGTACTTCGATGGTCAACCCCATCGGGTCATGGTGGTGGACAAGCTGCGGCGGGCACCTTTGATTGGCCAACTCACTGGCGAAACCCGTAAGGGTGACGCGGTGAACGCCCTGTTCGACCAGTTGCCTGAAGGCACGGTGATGAGTCTGACCCTGGTGGTCAAACCGCAAGATGCGCTCGAGGATCAGTTGAACCGCTTGGCACGCAAATCCATCGGTGAAAACCTGGCCTCGACCCAAACCCGTCAGGATGTCGAAGAAGCCCGCGCGATCATCGGCCGCCAGCACAAGCTGTATCGGGGAACCCTGGCGTTTTACGTGCGCGGTCACGATGAACAGCAATTGCACCAGCGCTCCGTCAGCCTGGCCAACGCGCTGTTGGGCGCGGGGCTGCAACCGGTACGTGAAGGCGATGAAGTCGCAGCCTGCAACAGCTATCTGCGTTGGTTGCCGATGGCTTACAACCCGGCCCGAGACACGCGCAACTGGTACACGCGCCTGATATTCGCCCAGCACCTGGCGAACCTGGTTCCGGTGTGGGGCCGCAGCACAGGAACAGGACATCCGGGTATCACCCTGTTCAATCGTGGCGGTTCGCCATTGAGTTTCGACCCTCTGTCACGCCTGGATCGGGCTATGAACGGTCATCTGCTGTTGTTCGGCCCCACCGGTGCCGGCAAGTCGGCGACCCTGGTCACCCTGCTGATGCAGGTCATGGCGGTGTACCGCCCTCGCCTGTTTATCGTCGAGGCCGGTAACTCATTCGGCTTGCAGGGCGACTACTTCGCGACACAGGGCCTGTCGGTCAATAAGGTCCAATTGAAACCTGGCGCTTCGGTCAGTCTCGCTCCCTTTACTGATGCTAGGCGCCTGGTCGAGCAGCCGGATCAGGTGGCGAGTCTGTCGATCGATGAGCTGGACGATGAGGTGGTAACCAGTCGCGAAGACCAGCGCGACATTCTCGGCGAATTGGAAATCACCGCCCGGCTGATGATCACCGGCGGCGAGGCCAAGGAAGAAGCCCGCCTGAGTCGAGCCGACCGCAGCCTGATCCGCGAGTGCATCCTGGATGCGGCGCAGACCTGCGTCACGGCGGGCCGCCAGGTGCTGACTCGCGACGTGCGCGACGCCTTGCTGCGCGTCGCTGCTGACCCGCACTTACCGGAGAAGCGTCGTGAGCGTGCCCAGGAAATGGGCGAGTCCATTGACCTGTTTTGTCAGGGTTTCGAGGGTGAGTTGTTCGATCGCGAGGGCACACCTTGGCCCGAGAGCGATGTGACCATTGTCGACTTGGCCACTTACGCTCGCGAAGGCTATGAGGCACAGATGTCCATCAGCTACATCAGCCTGATGAACACCGTGAACAACCTTGCCGAGCGCGACCAATACCTGGGGCGACCGATCATCATGGTCACCGACGAGGGCCATATCATCACCAAAAACCCGCTGCTGGCGCCCTTCGTGGTCAAGGGCACGAAGATGTGGCGCAAGCTCGGCGCTTGGTTCTGGCTGGCGACGCAAAACCTTGCCGACTTTCCCACTGCTGCGCAGACCATGCTCAACATGATCGAATGGTGGATTTGTTTGAACATGCCGCCCGCGGAGATTGAGGAAATCGCACGGTTCAAGAAGCTCACGCTGGCACAGAAAGCCTTGTTGCTCTCCTCCAGTAAGGAGCCGGGGAAATACACTGAGGGGGTCGTGCTGTCGAAAAAGATCGAAACGCTGTTTCGGGCCGTGCCGCCCAGCCTTTATCTCGCCCTGGCCATGACGGAGCCCGAGGAAAAAGCCGAGCGCTGGACACTGATGCAGGAGAACGGCTGCTCAGAGTTGGAAGCGGCCTACCGGGTAGCTGAACGGATCGATAGAGCGCGAGGAATAGAACCTGTGTAGGACATCTGTTTACGCATCCTCCTGCCTTTCTTGCAACTTGACTGGACAATGCAAGTTAGCGCATCTTGCATACTCAAGTGGCCCTTGGCCACCCTCTCAGGGCGATAGGAGCCTTGTCTATAGGCCGTGAAACACCTAGTAGGGGTGGTTCGGCAGAGTCTTTCTTGAACATCAAACTACGCGGAG
The DNA here is from genome assembly GCF_041410225.1 of Pseudomonas sp. KT_2_4. Classification (NCBI taxonomy): domain Bacteria; kingdom Pseudomonadati; phylum Pseudomonadota; class Gammaproteobacteria; order Pseudomonadales; family Pseudomonadaceae; genus Pseudomonas; species Pseudomonas sp. KT_2_4. The sequence continues at coordinate 631,108 of NZ_CP166962.1, read as the reverse complement.
TCTCAAGCACACCGCATCAACTCGATAGCTAGGCACTGCCATCCCCTATGTCTTCAACAATTACACTCGACCTAATCAAATCAGTCGCACCAATTGCAGCACCGGCAGGACTAGCTATTGGAGCGGCCCTTTGCGTTGGCCGTGACATCATTGCAAAGGTCATCTTTCCGAACCTCACAAAGAAACAAAACTTTTGGATCGTCATGTTCACGGCGTTCACTTTTTTGACCCTAGGGCTCTCAAGCATCGCGGCTTGGGTATATGTATCAATTGCAAGCTTTGGCGCCCAGCCACCAGGCGCAATCACCTACCCTCCGATTTCGATGGAGGTATTGAAAAATCTTACGTATAGAATTGACGACGATTTCATTACGTTGCAAGGCGGAAAGCGTGAGTTTGCTCCTGACACCGGACGTGATTTGCCCGATAAAGATATAGCCGTTTATTTAGTAGACCATGCGTTTGGCGATATTAATGGCGACGGTAACGGTGATGCCATCGCTGTGTTGCAGGCATCGGAAGGAGGCAGTGGGATTTACTACTACCTTGCCACCGTTTTCAATGACAGAGGAAATGCAAGGGCTTACGGGAAAGCTTACGTCTTGGGGGATAGGGTAGAGATTCGTAGCGTATCTATTCAGGGTGAGAGTGTCGTCGTGCAACTGATGATGCATGCTGATAATGACGGCTTGTGTTGCCCAACGCAGTTTCGAACCCTCGAGTTTGTGTTGAAAGGCCGTAAACTCCAATGCACAACAGAACCCTGTTCCGAAGTGTGAAAGTAGCTCCCATTGATGATCGGTGCCTAAGGTCAAAATTGAGAGTTTAAGTGAAAGTGTTAGGGGAGCTGTGTGCCTGGATAGTTATGTATTGCCGCCATTGGTCTATCTCGCCGAGGTTCGATCGAGGTCTTACAACGACGGGGCAAAAGCACAAAGCTTCAAAGCCTCCAGAGATTCAAATTGCTGTCCTTGTGACAGTGCCAATGCACATCGACTCAGCCTGCGAGTAGTGAATCACCTCTGTGCGCCTCCAAGCCGCTGCTGGATGCTCAACAAGAACCCGGCTTCGAATGCATCTTGGCAGTCACCGACAGGAAAGGTCTTGCGGGTTTGCGCCAGCTCCCACCACAGTGGAATCTCGCCGGACGTATCAAGCCAAGCCTGAGCGCATTGCACCCCACGTTCGATCATCGGCGCAAACTCGCTGCCCCAAGGTGTCAGAAGATTTGGGCTACCATCCGCCGCCGGAATTGAAATGTAGTTTTCGTCCATACACACCCTAGATTTCTGATTTTTTGTTAGACGCTGGGCCCAGCTTCGAAAAGCTTAACGACACCAAATGAACGCTTGATAACAGGAATGAGCATCAAATGGCCTAGATCAATACCAATGTATTGGCTATATCCCGTGGATTGAGAGTCCCTCAAGGCGCAATTTGCGCGCATGACTCAAGACTACGAACAGCTTCGTCTGCAGCTGGCGGAAAACATCCGCTTGATGCTACGCGTGAAAAACCTTACCCAAGAGCAGCTCGCGCTCATGGCCGAGGTGGATCGCACCTACGTCAGTCAATTCGAACGATGCACGGGCAATCCGTCGCTGTTGGTTCTGTGCAAGCTCGCCAATATTTTTGAAATTACCGCAGATCAGTTACTTGTGGATGCCGATATCCTGCGCAGTTCCCTTCACGTCAAATAATAGTCTTACGTCTCACAAATCCGATAGATCCGCCTTCATAATTACCGCTGACAGTATTCAATCCGTAACCGACGCTGCCCAGGCCAACCACCGAGAGCTTGGATCATGCTTGTTGCCTGCTCCTCAATCCCGCCCACAAAGCTACGGCCCTTTGCGCTGAGCGTCCTGCTAGCGTGCGGTCCAAGCATGGCTCTGGACACCGGCAGCATCACGTCTTCCGTGCTTTCGCCAAATTGTCTCGAATATAGGGTCGTCGGCATTTGTTTCTGGCTCCTCTGCACGCCCTTCGGCTGCACAGTCAAAACCTCGACCAAGGTTCGTCATTTCATTCCTGAGCTGGTGGTCTCGAGCTACGCCACCACCGGCAATAACTCCTGGACCGAAATGGCCACCCTCTCCTATCCCATCAGCGGTGCGGAAGGTGGCGGCAACCTAATCACCCCGAACACTCACCGCGACAACCTGCCCCGCTTCAAGAACGTCGATGGCATCGGCCACCCCGGTGGCTGGATCGCAACGCAACTGGCTTCGCAATCTGGCTATGCCTGCGCCAGTGGTGCAACTGCTTTCATACCCTACTACCTGAGCACCTTGGACTCGCTGGCGTGGCGCCATGGCATCCCGGAAAGCTTTTACCCCGAAGCTCTCATGCCGGGGATACGAGAAATCGGTCGTCAGGCTTCGGGAAACATGTGGGGCAACGTCTATCCCCGCCAAGGCTTTCTGGTACAGCCCGACGATTTCAAGGCGGCCGCAGTCATGGCGCAACGGGCGGGCGATGTGATTACCCGCAACTGGCAGCCGCATGTGTACTTACCACTCACGCCCGCCAAACGCGACGGCTACTGGCCACCCGGCCCGATCGTTGAAAACGACGCTTCGACCCACAAATGGCAATTGCTCTACCCTCAGGTTCAACCGACATGCGCCATCTTCCCCAGTGATCCGGTACAGAGTGCGGATGGCGGCTACGCCTGGTCGTTGTGGCGTCCCTACACCTGCTGCAAGCGCGAGGGGCACACCTTTCTGTTCAGCATCGACTTCGAAGGCGGTGCGTCATGAGTCGGTTTCTCGCACGACCATGGTTGGGCGTGGTGAGTCTGTTGCTCTACGGACTGCTGACCGTTGTCCTCCATGTCCACGCCGCCGAGGGCGATTACCGCCTGGGCACTCAAGGCGAAGTGCTCGATGACCGGGTGATGTACACCATCGGTGGCGGTTCGGCAGTCGGCTCACCAAGCTCGCTCTACCGACCCAGCGGTCTCGGCGTCGGTGGCTCTTGGCGAGCAAACATGATGTGCGGAAACATGAGCCTCACCAACACCCTGCAAAACCAGCTGAACGGCGCCACCGAAGGTTTCCAGCAGATCATGGGCAGCATCGTGCAGAACGCGACCCAAGCGGTGATGTCGCTGCCGGCGTTGATCATCCAGCGCGCCAACCCCGGCCTCTACGAGTTGTTGAGTAACGGGGTGATGCAAGGGCGTATCGACTTCGATCGCTCCAAACTGACCTGCCAAGCCATGGCCGAGAAGATGGCGGACAAGGTCGGTCAAGCCGGCTGGGGTGCGCTGGCCAAGAACGAGGAAATGCAGGGCAATCTGGAGCAAACCGGCGGTGATGCGGTGGCGGCGGTAAAAAACACCGAGACCCATAACGGCAACAATGGGGTGTCCTGGGTCGGCGGCCAGAAGGCTGGAGGTAGCGGGCAGACACCCATCCGAGTGACCGCCGACGTAGTGCGCGCAGGCTATAACCTGCTGCATAACCGGTCGGTGGATGACAGTGCCTCAATCAGTAGCGGCGATTGCCTGGGTGGGGCTATTTGCCAGACATGGACCTCGCCCCAGGAGGAATCCGAATGGGCCGTTCGCGTGCTGGGCGAGAGCGAAGTCTCGACCTGCGACAGCTGCGAAACCCTGCGTGCAACCGCGGGCAGCGGATTGACGCCGCTAATCCAGGAGGCCTACAGCGAAGGTCTCAAGGGCCTGCAAGGGCTGCTGTCCGGTTCACTGTCGCCTACCCCTGACAACCTGGCTAAAGCCTCGAGCCCAATGCTGCCGGTGACCCGTGGCGTGATCGAAGCCTTGCGCGACGATCCCGACCAGGATCTGCTGGCGAGACGCCTGGCCAGCGAGACGGCCCTATCCAGCGTACTCGATAAGGCACTGCTGCTACTGCGCACGTTACTGGCGGGCAGTCACGAACCGAACATTGCTTCCGCCAAGCCGGCCCAAACCGCCTTGACGAAAAACATGGACGCTCTGGAGCGCGAAATACGCCTGCTGCAAACCGAACTGCAGGTCCGGCAGATGTTGGCCACCAACACCGCCAGCCTGGTGCTCGATCGGCATGCCGGCGGTGCTGATGCTTCGCGCACCGTCGAGCAAGGCGACCCCGAGCCCGGTCGACTGAATAATGCTGACGCCAGGCGCAAGTGAGCTGTGAAACGCTCACCGCTATTCACTTTGCTTTCGAGTCTGGGGATTGCCGCGGTGATGATCCTGACCGCCGCACTGGTCGCCTGGATCGGCTGCACTGCGCTGGGTAGTTTCGAGGCCTGGCAGCAGGCATTCGAATCCGCACGACCTTATCTGCGGGGGTGGCGCACCCTACTTTACGGCGCCCTCTTTGCCCTCTGGTGGAACCTGCTTCGACGCTACCGACATCGACCACAGGATCGACTACGCGTGCAACGCATAGGGGCATTAGGGTTCGTGCTCTTTACCTGCGTCGAACTCACCCGACTGTGAGGTCACCCCCATGCTTATGAGCACCAACAGCTACCTGGAGTTTTACCTCTCCCTGCTGGCCTGGATCATCAACAACGGCCTCTGGAGCGTCCTGTCCGACACCGGGCTATTCGCTGCGCCCTTTGGTGCAATCATCTTGCAGGAGTGGTTGTCTGCCCGTCAGCAAGGCGCGGATGAAGGCAACAAGGGACTGCTCTCGGTGCCGCGGATCGAGAACCGATTGTGGTTGGCCTACATAGTCGTGTTGTTCGGTTGCGCGCCGGTCTTTCCGTTGAGCCTCGCATCGATGGCGTTCGATGATGCGGCGAGTCAGCGCTGCGGCGTGAGTGTGGCCAAACCGACGGAAACCGCCTGGGGGACGACCTTCAATACTATCGGCGAACGCTCCGCCAATGTGCCGATCTGGTGGTTTCTGGTGCATGCCTTGAGCAAAGGCGTGACTGCGTCAGCCACTGCCTCTATCCCTTGCGCACCGGATATCCGGCAGATGCGCATGGAGATCGACAGTTCGCGCATCGACAACCAGGTACTGCTGCAGGAAGTCGCCGACTTCACCCGCGACTGCTATGGCTATTCCCGCTCTCGGCTGTTCACCAACCGTCCGCAGTTGGACAAGGCACAAAGTCACGACGCGTCCTGGATCGGCTCAAACTTTTTTCTCGATACGCCCGGCTACTACGATACGGATCGTTCACGCAGGCCGCGCGTCAACTGGCCCTATGATGAAAACCGCGATGTTTCCTTGCCTCGGTTAGAGAATGGCGCGGGCTACCCCACCTGCAAGCAGTGGTGGAGCGACAGCGGTGTCGGCTTGCGCGGGCGCTTGATCGAGCAGGTCGATCCTTCGCTGCTGACTCAGTTGAACGGTTGGTTGACTGGCCGTTCGGGCAACGAGATAGAGGATGCCACCCTCCGTGAGTTGGTCAGCCCGCGCCAGCAATCGATGTCCATGTCGCCCGGACAGGTGTACCAGGACTATGGTTCCAGCGCTCGTGGCGGCTCGATCAATCAGGGGCTTAATAACCTGGCCACCAATACCGGATTGGCCCTCGGCTCCTTCAGCAACTTCCCGGCAATGAATGCACTACGCGCCGCTCTGCCAATGGTGCAGGCCTTCCTCATCATGGGCGTCATCATCAGCTTGCCGTTGATCCTGCTGGTCAGTACCTATCAGTTGAAGACCGTCATGACAGTGACGTTCGCACTGTTCACCTTACACATGCTGACCTTCTGGTGGGAGCTGGCGCGCTGGGTCGACTCCAGCATGCTCGATACCTTGTACAACCAAGTTTCGGCTTCCAATCAAGTGCTGTTATCGCTGCCCACATCCGGGTTTATGGATGGGACTGTCACGGCGCAGGTAATTGAGTATGTGATGGGGGCGATGTTCATCGTGCTGCCGATGCTATTTCTAGGAGCCATGAGCTGGGCAGGATATTCAGTCGGCAACGGGATTCAAGGTATGTTGGCGAACGGTAGCAAAGCTGCAAGTGACTCAGCGAGCAAAGGTGCGGATCAAATATTGGGTGCTGCTAAGCGCTCAATTAGATGACTTGCTGTCGCCTATATAATGCCCATTGTCGTCGAAGTCACCGATGTAGAGGTCAGCACCTAGGTAGTCTGGCCCTGGATTTTTCTCTTGTTGATCGGCACCAATAAAAACTCTGAGCCATAGCAAAGTAGTGACAGCCAGCATCATCACAATGAAAGTAACCATCCAAGCACTGACAAAAAGCAATCCTCCGATCAATGCCAGTTTGGCAATCAAAAAACTCCCGCGAACAAGTAATTTACCTGCGGGCATACCTGCCGTCACCGCACGCTCAACCACGCGGTACTCAAACGTTTTCAACTTACGGTAACCACGCTTTACCGACATGCCACATGTGTAGACCCAGCGGTGGGCACGGGAAACTTGAACGGGATTCTGCGTCTGCATGTTCTCGCCCTCTTCTGAGCGTTTTCATGATTGAGACAGGAGTAATAGCGTACTACTGAAATCGGCCCGTGCCTGACCGTTTATCAGTTTGCCCCAGCCGAAAAATCTTCACTGGAAGACAGAAGACAAGCTCCGTGAAACAGCGTCTCTACAGTCATTGACCCATACAAATCGTCCGGCTAAATACAAGGTATGGATCGCTGTTATCGACAGCACCTTCCCAGGTAGCCAGAGCCTTCAAGGCTACGTTCACTTCGGTGATGGTTCTCCCCAAGTGCGATTAGCGTTCGGTGGCTCGCACGGTGACCGTTTCTACGGTGATGAACGCCTACTGCTCTTCTGAGCGCCTTTCGAGCGCTGCTCGTGAGGTAAGCCCTCTTGATTTTCTTCAACCCACTGCGGGGAAATCTTTCCCCGCACGGGACAGGTTTCTTCGCGTATTCAACGGAGACATACCATGCCCGACTTACTTACACCGGAAACACTGAACACCCTTCGGTTGCCCATCGTGTTCACTCCTGGCGCGTGGCAACGCGCAGTACTGCTCGAGTGTTCAGATCACGCTGAGAAGCTGAAGGTCGATCGGCTGAGCCACGTATTGCGCGCAGCCTTCGAGGCTCACCTCGCCTCTCCACACGAGCCCTATGTACTGTTCGAGGTAGTACACATTCAACCAACAGATCACTTAGACCATGATCCGTTGCTGCAATTGAGTCTCAGCCTACTCCAAGAGCCGGACCAGCCTGGCGCATTGCTGATCGCTCTTGTAGGAGAGCACCAGCGCTGAGTGCACACGACTGTACTCGACGCTCAGATCCACACTCAGACGGCATGCAAGACCTGCATCAATCCACCCACACCCAATCGGGGAACCCTCCCCGACGGGTAAGGCGTTCCTTCGTTTTCTCTCGAGGAAAATGCCATGCGCGATATCTACCAAGACGTGACTGACAAGATCGTTGCCGCTTTGGACCAAGGCGTTGCCCCCTGGATCAAACCCTGGTCCTCAAGTGGCTCAGCTTACATCGGTCATCAACCCTACCCCATCAATGCCATCACGCGTCGTCCCTACTCGGGCATCAATTTACCGTTGCTTTGGGCCGAGGCCAGGTTGCAGGGATTCACTCAAGATCGTTGGCTGACCTTCAACCAAGCCAAAAAAACCGGTGGGCACATCCGTAAGGGTGAGCACAGTACCCTGGCGGTGCTCTACAAGCCGATGGAGCGTGAGGAGCAAAGCGAGTCAGGCCAACCCGTACTCGATGAAAACGGTCAGCTCAAGGTCACTCACTTTGGCATTCTCCGGACGCATTTCCTGTTCAACATCGAGCAAACGGAGGGGCTCGAAATGCTCAATGAAACCCTGCTCGAGACGGAACAGAGTGATCCCTTCCAGCCCAACAGCGCTGCGGAAAATCTGCTGTTAAGTTCGGGTGCACACATCGTTCATCGATCTGCCAACGAAGCCTTTTACCACCCGATCAGGGATCTCATCCATCTGCCGACAAAAGCGCAGTTTCAAGACGAGGGTGGATACTACGCCACTGCACTTCACGAGCTGACGCACTGGACTGGGCATCACTCTCGGTTGCAACGCGAGGGTGTGACGTCATCCTGTCCTTTCGGCTCGCCAGGCTACGTGTTTGAGGAGTTGATCGCCGAGATGGGCGCTGCTTTTTTATGTGCCTACGCCGGTATACGGGGGGAGCTGCGGCACGAGGGCTACATCGACTCCTGGCTCGGCCTGCTCAAGGCTGACAAACGCGCGATCTTTCGCGCCAGTGGTCACGCCCGAAGCGCATCGGAGTATGTGCTCAACCTGGAGCAGCAACTGAAGCAAGCGGTCCTAGTTGATTCGCTATGCATGAACGATGGAGCTTAATCGTTACCTCACCGCTGCAATCGCTTCACAGGGCCCAACGCGAGTTGAGCCCTTTTTTCTGTTTCCAGAAAACAGAAGGCATCACGCCTTGGGCCCCTCACGCAATGAACAAGAGAGGGGCGCACACCCGCAGCATGTCAATCCGCATCCAGGTTCTGCGCCAGAAAATCCACCAGCTCGAGGGGACTCTGGCTGTCGATCACCTTGTAGATCAGATCGCGCTTACTGCGCGGCAACTTCTTGACCACGCTCTTCGCCGAGGCCCTGACGGCTTCGTCGGTCCCATGGATACGTGCCGCGAGCAGCAGCACGAGCGTAGCGTCAGTGAGGTTCATGGTAAGGCCCAAAAAATATGCACCGCAGTGTACCGACTCTTTTCTTTGCCGTACTAGCCCCCAACAAAACGATATCCAGCAGTATCAATATTCCGATTGCCGCAGAAAGGGACACGAGCCAAAAGGACGGGTAAGGGTTGGAAGGGAATGGGCACTCAAGGGTAAGAGCGCTATCCGAAAAGGCTAAAAGGCCGATGACCCAGCCACTTCCGGAGGTCACGATGCTCAGTCTGTTTCGCCACAAAAGGCAGAAGCCCCCTCCGCCACCGACCGTCAACGTCGCCGAAGGTTACCTGTCCATCGAGTCAGCCCATACCCTCTTAGCAGTGGAGCACCGCCGTCAGTTACTCGATCGCATCTGGCAATACACCGCCCTCTCCCACGTCCAATTCACCCAGCTCTACTTAAATCCGATCCATCGCTACGCCGAACAGGTCCAGCAACTCCCGGCCAGCGAGACGCACCACCATGCGTATCTCGGTGGCATGCTCGACCATGGCCTGGAGCTGGTCGCTTGCAGTTTGAAACTGCGTCAGTCGTATCTGCTTCCCACCGGCGCCGCGCCCGAAGACCAAGCCGCCCAGACCGATGCCTGGTCGGCTGGCATCGCCTATGGCGCCCTGCTGCATGACATCGGCAAGATCGCCGTGGACCTGCTGGTCGAACGCCAGGATGGCCGTGTTTGGCATCCTTGGCAGGGCTCCCTGGATCAGCCCTACCGTTTTCGTTACATCAAGGGTCGTGACTACCACCTGCACGGCGCCGCCGCAGGCTTGCTCTACACCCAAATTCTCGACCGCCCAATCCTCGATTGGCTCAGTGGATTTCCGCCACTGTGGGCCAGTCTGCTGTATGTCCTGGCGGGCCAGTACGAACGTGCCGGCGTGCTCGGTGAGTTGGTGATGCAGGCCGACCGAGTTTCCACCGCACAGAACATCGGTGGTAACCCGAGCAAGGCGCTGCAAGCGCCGATTCATTCGCTGCAACATCACTTGATCAGCGGACTGCGTCATCTGGTTCAGCACGAGCTGAAACTCAACCAGCCGGGTGCCGCGGGATGGCTGACCCAGGACGCACTCTGGCTGGTCAGCAAGACGGTCACGGACAAGCTGCGAGCCTATCTGCTGTCGCAAGCGATAGAGGGCATTCCCTCATCCAACATCGCGGTGTTCGACGAACTACAATCGCATGGGCTGGTCGAGTCTACCCCCGAAGGCAAAGCCATCTGGACCGCGCTCGTGGCACAGGGAAACTGGCAGCAGAGCTTCACCTTTCTAAGGCTTCAGCCGGCATTAATCTGGGGAAGCGAAGACCGCCCCGAAACTTTCAGCGGAACGGTGAGCGTGGCACTCGATGACCACCCGACTGACACTCCGGCATCACCAGCAGCGCCCGAGACTGTCAGTACAGGATCGCGTCAAAGCTCTTCGCTGGCAGATCCCAGGGCGATAGAAGACGCTGACTATCTCGGAACGTTGTTGGATATGTTCGAGCTGGAAGAGCCTGAGGCCAGCAACGCATCGTCAGCAGGCACCCTCGAAATCTCAAATCCCCCATCGGACAACCCTGGTCAGGCATTCCTGAATTGGCTCAAGGAAGGCATCCTCAGCCATAAGCTGATCATCAATGACAGCAAGGCCAAAATCCACACGGTGAGTGGCAGCGTATTACTGGTCACACCTGGCCTCTTCCAACGCTACGCGCAGGAGTTTCCTGGTATCTCACAGGGGGCCGATCAAGAAACTGAAAAATGGCGCTGGGTACAGAAGCAGTTTGAAAAACTGAAGATCCACAGGAAGCGTGAGGACGGTCTGAATATCTGGACGTGCCAAGTGCACGGCCCCAGGAAAACAGCCACTTTGAAGGGATATCTGATTGAGGAACCGAAGCTATTTTTTGAATGGATACCACCCGATAATCCCTTTCTTAAAATTGAGAAAGCTTAAATCCCCCAAGGATCTCATTTCGGGTCGAAGCGCGAGACTGCCTCATCGACGCCTTCGTTATCCAAGACGCTGGGTGATAAATCCGGAAGTACTCTTGGTGAGGTACCACGTCAGGATGCAGATCACCGGCACGGCAAGAGCAATCGTTAGAAGAGATATGATGATCTTGACAGACGACCTAAATGTTTTGCAGGAAGAGACCCCATCTCGGGTTTCAAGTCCGCCCACCGACTTGTATGCTCTGTAGCGATCAAAATCGCTCCCGCGACAACCGTGACGTTGTCACTGTTCAGACTTTTCGTCGGTAAACCATCTCCATGACCATCGCCATCACTGCACCCGAGAAGTTCAACTTTCAGGATTTGGCCTGCCTGGAAATGATGTTGCGCTTCGAAAACAAAACTCAAGCGAACTTTTACGTCGAACCTCTGGGTGGAGAGGACGGGGAGATCCGATTTGATGGCACAGCAACAGGCCGCCGGGTAGAAATCCAAATCAAAGGGTCGGAGCTACCGGTCAAGCTGTTGGACATTGCCAAATATCTGGCTCATTGCCCACCACGGAAAAGTAACGGCACCTTGCTCGAGCGTTTATTGGACGACCCAGAGCTTACCGTGCTGTTCATAGTCTCCGGTCGTTGCGATGATCAGACGGCGCTTTATTCCGTGGCACCTGATTGGTTGGGCGCCAGTCACGGAAAGCCGATCAAGGTGACGGATGCCCAGGCATTCATTGATGTATGGTCCAGCTGTTCTTCGCCCCATGAGGACGATAAGGACTTGGCAATCAAGCGCAAGAATCACTGCCTGACGCTGGCCGGGAAGCTTTCAACATCGGAAATACGCGATGCCTTTCAACGGCTGATCATCCTTGAACGGGTGAGCAACAACTCTTTGCTAGCGAGCTGCTCCGAACATTTGAGGCGGTCTTGGCGTGTCCCTGATGATCGAATTGACCAGGTTATTCTTGAGCTACGGGAGATCGTTAGCGCATCGAAAAGCCTTACCCACCTGATCGACTCATTCCCAAAAGTACGCGCATTGCTCAACACCATTGCTCCCCTGAGCATCCGCCCCACGGACTATGTCGCACGTGGCCAGGAGCAGGCATGGTTCACTCACTTGTCTCGTCATGGCGTACTGCTGCTTTCGGGCTTGCCACGAGTCGGTAAAACCTCTTCTGCGCGCTGGGTCGCTGCAGAGTTCGAGCAGCTCGGGTATGAAGTACGACGGTACTCTGATATCGACGACGCAGAACGATTTCTATCGCAACCAGGTACAGCGAGTCGGTTGGTGGTATTGGACGACCCTCTCGGTGGAACGCATTCGGTGGTCGAGCCGGTAAGGGTCCTTCGTCGACTCGAGCAACTGACAATCGAGTTAAGCCGAGGAACTCGGCGAAAACTGATCGTCGCCCAAGTGGAAAACCATCTGCTGACCGCCAGTCGCAAAGCGAACTTGAATCTTCTGAAAACGGCAGGTCACCAATGGTGGGATCTGGGCCAGTCCGGCAGCCTTTTCAAGGGACAGCTGTGGAGTCAGTTTGCATCTACGGAGCAAGTCCCCGATCCCATTCGCTCATACGTGCAAAATGCTGTTGACCAAGGGGCCTTGGATTTAGAGCCCGGTTGCTTGCTCCACTTGGCCAGCCACCATTACGAGTATGAGGGAGGCTGTGACCTGGACAACCTATACCGTTTCGCGAGGGTCGATGCAGCTAGCCTCGGACACGCTCTCACGGAGCAAGGGTTTAGCAGCATCCTATTGGGAATGTCTGTCGCCTCCAGTGTCAGCGAGCCGATTTCGTCACAGATGCTGGCCGTTTTGGTGGACAAACAAAACGAGGACTCAGAAGCCGCGATCTTAGCCGCAGGTTCACTGTTCGATGATCTTTTCGGTATTCCGTTAGAGCAACTTGCAATGCCATCCATTCCTCAAGACAGGGACAAAGAGGCACAACTCGCCTCGCTGGCCAGTAAGAGGATCATTGAGGTAGTTGCACAAAAAAATATTGCGTTCAGTCACCCGTTTTATCGCTCGGCTGCAGAGGCTAGTCTCGACGACGTCAATTCGTTCAACGTCGACCGGGTCACCAAAGTGATTGCCCAAGGCTTATTCTGTTGGATACCAAGCACATCTCGCGCCACTGCACGTAACCTCGATTGGGTTTTCCAGAGCCTCGTTCAACTGCCTGAGGCTCGCCAGCAAATAGTCGACTACGCCGAGCGTGGATTGAAATCGGTCTTTCCTTCGACTCGTGACCTTTGTTTCAACTTTCTACTTCGCCACCTGAGCGTACTTCAGGCTGATGTACGCCATCGGCTACCTCAGTGGGTGTCAGCAGTCAGTTACTTGACCCTCGATGACATGGAATGGCGTAACGGTGAGGCGCGCCTGTCAGACGAGGCCGGACAGGGGTTTCGTAACCTTGGGAACTGGGGAGCGAAGCCGTCACTGGACGAGGGAGAGCTAGACCTATGGGGAGCTAAGGACAGCCCGTTACCAACGCCTGAGCAGGCAGCTCGAGTGCTCAGTTATTACAAAGACAACCTGGAAACCATGACCTTAGGCAGCATGGGCCGTTTGCTTAGTTTCAATGAGGCCGTAATTCGCGCGGAAGCAGTCGAACTGTGGCTGCAGTTTCCGCGAGCGGACGACGACGAGGTCATACTGCGCATTTTCCGCGAGGACCATCCACTGGTAGCGCTTGCAGCTCTTAAAGGAACGGTTAAAGGCTGGAACCAATGGACAGAACCGCGGCGAACGCTAATTCTGGAAGGCTTGGCAAGACAAGTTGGCGTCCCCAGCGCAGCAACAGTCGTCATCGCGAAGTTGCTGCTATTCGGTCGTGTGGAGCACACGGGAAAGCAGACTCCCTGGCGGATCTTTGCCACGCTGATGCCGATTGCATTGAGCTCGCTCCCACACAACGCACCAATCGTTGACGCTCGGCTCCACGATGTTTGTCTTCAGTCAACAAAATATCTGCAACCTGCCGAGATGATCGACATCTGCGATGCCTGGACCGGTTGGCTCGAGCGCATGCTTCACGATCAGCGTATTCCTGCAGACTTTGCCCTAGGTGTTGTCGAGATTTTGATGCATGCCACAAGGATGCATCCAGAGCTGAGAAAGTCGCGCATTGAACACCTGCTCGCCTTCAAGGACTCGGGAGCGGTACTGGCGTTCACTGCAGACTTGATACACCACGTTGAGCAGCTGACAGATGTTGAGCATCAGAAGCTTATGAAAGTTTGTCTCGAACCACGCCCGGACAGCCGATGGATATCTGCGGCGTTGCTGATGCTAAGTCAAACCCCGTCTTCTGTACTGCACCAGATTCTTCCTTCGGGATTGACGGTCGATTCCTCACCAAAACAGCTTGTAGAACAGCTGCCACTGCCACTACTTGAGGCGGTGATGGACATATTTTACGGCGTCAGAGGTCCTTTGGGTCAGCTCGGTATCGGTAGAGCCAATTCGCACATTTGGATGCCTGTTTTCGAACTGATTGCGAGCCTACCAGAGCATGCCTTATTCAATGACATGTGGGAGCATTTGGCCAGCGAAGGTTGGCATGAGACAGACCAAGTCGTGACACGTCTGATCCGGGCAAATGCCACCTCTGACAGCGAACGAATTCTCGACATTCTGATTCGGGTCACTTCGCGCTCAGGGAACCCTCTGCCACAGAGCTGGAAGCTGCTATTGGGTCGGGCGCCCGATCCACAGACGCGAGAACGTTGGCTGAAAAAAGTACTGGTGTTGGGGCCGGTGATCCTGCGGGATCTTAGCGAGTTGGACGATTGGCTAGTAGAGAAACAGGATCAACGAGGATTCTGGGAGGTGTTCAAGGAAGATGGGGCCTTGTTGAGATTCACAGCAGCATTAAAAGAAGGTATGCCCGGCATCGACCTTCATGGTCCGCATCTCGCCTCCATCCTTGAGATCTGTATCGACAAATGGAACGGACAGTTCGCCGATACTTACTCCATCCTGCAGAGGCGGTTCACCACCTTAGGTATCACCAGCCCGGAGTTATTGGCACTTCTAGAACAACGACGGCATCAGGCAATCAACAATGCCACCCAGTTGCGCACGCAAACTTACGCACCTTGGCCCCCAACTGATTGGATTGGACCATGACGCCTACCATTTGAGGCGCGGCACTAGTCTGTAGTGATCTCGGGAACGGCAGCGTCGCTCAGAAGCTGATACAGCTCGGCCACACGACGCCGCTGGCCGCGCTCTCGACAGAAAGCAAAGATCGCGCGCTGCTTGGCGCGTGTGAGTGCCACGAAAAAAGTTGCAAGGCCTTCGGCGTTACCCGGTGTGTGTGCCCACCAAGCATGATCATCAAGGCCGACGAAGACAATGGTGTCGTATTCGAGTCCCTTGCTCTTGTGGACGGTCATCAGTGGAATTTGCTCGAGGCCCTCAAAGGCATCCAGACAGATCGTCCAGTTCGCAGCCCCCCTCGCCGAAGCGGCGAGATGCAACTGGAAGGCTTCGACCATGATTGCGAGCAGATCGCCTGATGAATATTCAAGGTAGGTTCGCGCTACTGCTGAGAGATCCAGGAATGCCAGTACTCGGTTTACGAGGGTCGTGACACTCACCTCCGTCGGGGGAGTGTTTCTCATCTCCGCTCGCATCGTCGCCAAGAAGGCTGTGAGCTCGGCGTCAGTGCGTGCTTCGGTGATGTCGTCACCGTCCGCTAACGCTCGCACTGCCGAGAGTGCAGCAGAGCATATTTGCCATGCGTCCGGAGCGCGCTGCGTTGAACCGAGTCGAAATAAGCCGATCGCAATTCTAGCGAACTCATCTGAGAGTAGATCCTGCAGAGTCGTACGTCCGAGTGAGTGGCTTTCATTTCGCAGTCGTAGGCCCGCTTGGGCAAACGTCGCAGCAAGATCGGCCTCGACATCGTCGGACTTTTGCTTGACCAAGATTGCGTAATCTCGAGGTGCACGGCCGCGCGTTGCCATATCGGTCGCGAGCCACCGCGCAAGGTATTCGGCTTCGCGCGAAATCGTCGGAATATTCCAAACCTGGGCGACATCGCCGTCGACCTGCCGCACAGCCTGGGCCACAGTGAGCGCGCTATGGGGATCTAGCGCTCTTGCGACGACATGCTGGATTCGGACGAGATCTGGCGAGGATCGGAAATTGAAAAGTAGCTGAATGCGAGTAGCAGCAAAATCTATCGCAAACCGCTCAAAGGCATCGGTTCGTGCACCAGCCCAAGTCATTATGCGTTGTTTGTCATCTCCGACCGCCGTCACAGCAATTTCGCCGCCGCTAAATGCCGAGAGCAGGAAGTCGTACTGCGCGAAGGTTGTGTCCTGAAATTCATCCACAAAGACGAACGGATAGGTCAACTGGAGTGCGCGCCGTATGTGCGGGCAGGAACGCAAGAGCAATTCAGCTAATCGATTGATGATTACAAATGTGAGGGTGGACCGGGGCTGCGTTGCTAGCTGTCCTGCCAACCAGCGCTGGATGATGAACTCCGCACCCGATTGCGGCGCTTGTTGCGTGATAGGGAGACGGTAGGCACCGACATGGCGAGCTTCAAAACTTTCAGCGTGAAAGCCCGCGATCTCAGTCCGCCATTGCGGGGGAGCAGTGTTGCTGGAAAGGTTCAAGAACCCCTCTTTCTGCCGACGAGTGGGGAATACGAGGTCGTATGGACGGGTCGGACACCAGTGAGCGGGAATAGCTGACAAGAACCGATCAACCAAGCCTTTGGCGAAGGCGTCGAAGGTGAGCGAAGTAAAGCGGTTAGCCAGTTCAGCCGGACACCGCTTGCGAACCCGTGTGGCGAGATTTTCTGCCGCATCGCTCTTGAAGGAGATTGCCAGGACGCGATAAGGCGCTGGGCATAACCCCGTTTCGAGTAGGTAAACGGCGCGTTGTGCGAGAAACTCGGTCTTTCCTGCGCCCGGACCGGCTATAACGCAGGTCGAGCCGGCTTGGCGCAATGCGCGCCACGCGTCAGGCTCAAGGTCATCTATACCTCGTGGTCGCCAATCTTGTGATCGGATGATTGGCATGATCAAAGCACTGGCGGTGCGGGTGGTACAGGTGGCGCTAGACGGGCAGCAATGGATGTCAGAATCGCCCGCAACTCCTCTGGAGCGCCTGCTGTTAAATCCTGGGATGTCTGCGCACTAAGAACACGGACGTGCGTGCTGGGCTTACCACGCCCAAGGAAAAGATAGCGATACCATCGCAAGAGTTGATCTTGGTCTGCACCATAGAGGTAGCCTTGACCTTCGTCGCCCAGCACCGCCGTACGTGGGTCACCCCGTTGCGACGGCCCCAGTCGACCGGGCTCAAGAACCTGGTACGCAGCAGGAAAGGCACGCATCATCGAATAATCAAGATCCAGAGGAGAGCAGAAAAACACGTTGAATCGTCGCAATGAAGTGGCCCAGTTAGTCAAACCGACGAAGTCTGTTATTAGGTGCGTATCAAAGACAGCCAGATTTGATGCAGGCCCCGCAGGGTCTGGCTGTGCGAAGATTGCCTGCGGCGAAACACCATTTTCTAAAAGTTGGGCGCATGCTGTCTTGATGCGGCCCCATCCGCCGCCGTCACGCCCCCAATCAAGATCGAGGAGCGTCGCGTAGGGGATGTCGAGATCAGCCAGGAGACGCCACAGATGATTGACGTGCCGCCCACCGAGGGGAACGACGGCAACGAAGGAACGATCTATGTCGAAGCCCATCGCCTCGGCGAGGCGTGGCAGCACCACTTCTTCGGTGGCGCCCTCCCCAAGCACCGCAAAGCGGGCGAAGTAAAGCTCAGGGTAGGTGCGGACGGCCTCTCGCACAAATTTCGATGCTTCCTCCTGACCGATCGGTAACTTAATAGCCCTAACCCGGGCAGTTCGGCTGGCTGGGTCGAGACGGAAATGCCTGACTTGCGACGGATCAACTCGCGCAAGAATGCTCGCTGAATGACTAGAAATAACCGCCTGAGCTCGATTCCCGCTCGTTAAATCTTCGATTTGCCGAACGATGCGTGAAAGGTAGAAAGGAGCGAGATTGTTCTCCGGTTCCTCGACCGCGATGAGCGTCAATGCAGGCAGAGGCACTCCGCCAGGCTGGAATCCAGCCGCCTCCGGGTCATCGGCGATACCGCCCTCGACATCCAGCGTTGCTGCCGTCATCGCTAAATGAAACAGCGAACGCTGTCCATCGCTCAGCTCGTCGAGCGCGCGCTCACGGCCTGCTATATCGGGATGGAAAACTACTTCGACCTTTCGGATGAACTCCTGAAAACGCAGGTCGACTGGCCGAAACAGTGGAGTCGTTTCAGTACCTGCGTTATGGACCTCTTGCCAACGTCGCTGCACAGCGGCTGCAACGAGGTCGACAGCAGGCTCACCGGCGAAGGCGCCATTCAGTGTGGCACCGGCTTCGGAGAATGTGTCCCGAACACCCTGAGACCAGTTGATTGCACGCCATAAACGTCCACGCAGAAAGGCCGTTACTTGGGATGCGCCATCGCGCGATGCGGGCACATAGATCATCTGGATGCGATTGCGGTCGATAGCCTTCAGCTCAATGCAATCAGCCTCGTTGAATTCTCCGAGGTTACGAACTGCGCGATATTTCTGCTCAATGAACCCGTCAAGTGATCCGTCATCTGTCCAGGTTGCTTCAAGCCTAAGTCGACATTTCAGCCGGCCTGCTTCGTCGGCGGCCATCTGGTTGAAGAACTCCGGAATAGCTACCCCATCACCTCCATTTTCCAGTTCGGGAAAAGCGATGATTGCCTCAAGCACAAAGGTACGCTGGACCGGCGCAGCAGTCTCATCGGCGGGAATATGAAAGTCATGGAGCCTCAGACGCCGATGCTCCCCGGTGATGCCGAAGAGCCGCTGAAGCGCCTGCATCACCGCGGTCTTGCCTGCACCATTGACGCCTATGAATGCCGTGAGACCGGGCGTGAGATCAATCGTCAACGCCTCAGGACCGAAGCATCGGAAATTGATCAGATTGAGCCGCTCAATGAACATATCTATACGACCTCCAGACTTGGAGTCTCGATTGTTTGGTGTAGTCGCTTGATGGTCAAGTGCGGTACCGATAGATCGATCGATTAATCGGTAAATACTCAACTCAGACCGCTGAAAATCATTCCAGGCCTTGTTGAGCCAATAGACATTGGCTTCGTTCAGGCATACTGGTGTTGCCGTTGGAAGCTATGAAGCCGTCTTGTACTTTAGCCATCACACGCAAATCCAGATATAATCGCAGAAGCCCCCCTAAAGATGCTCCGTTTGAGCAAGAAACTCAGCACCTCTAAATTTATTATTAATATTAGAACGCCTTAAAAAACTCAAATCAAACACCAGCAACTGATCTAGCCTCAACAATAACACGCTGCCTTTTAAACTCTTCAACTTCCTTCAAAACATACTCAACATGGTGAGTAGTATCAATAGCAATCCACTTTGATGCCAACCCTCTAAACGCCCAGTGGCTACAATCTAGGAGTTCTTTGTCACCCCAGCTAAATTCCGGCCCTTCATAATATCCAGAATCGATAATTTTCTGGGCAAGGCCATAGTATTGACCACCCTTCTCACCAGTTTTTAATTGATAGCCTCGGGCGATAAAGTAGCCATCCTGAATGGTATATCTAATTTTACCGTTCTGATTGCCTGCCCCACCCGATACTAGAGAGCCAGGACCCCTCACACCATAATCGGAAAAACCTACATCTTTAAAGCCTTGCAGAGAAACAATACTTTTCCATGCAAGCATTTCTTTGCGAGGAACTGTTTTCTCTGTGCTCGGTAATGGAACAACCGAGGAAATATAAGCACCTATTGAACAACCCGAGACGACAAATTTTTGATGCCCAGCACGCCTAAAAATTTCAATTACACGCTCGGCCTGCGTGGTTATTTTTGGGATCTCATACTTTGCGGATGTGACATCACCAAAATCGATCATAACTGCTGTCGCACGAGGATCATAGTTAAGAGTAGCTGCAATATCTTCCAGCCTGGCTAAAAACTCATCTTCCTCGGCCATCTCTTCCGCAGAGTCAACATTCATCACAAGCCTAAGAATGACCTCCTTATCTGCCTTGTGAGTTAATCCTTTGAATGCGTATACATATATCGGATCATCCCAACGCATACAATCCACAACGGGAGTAACTCTCACTCCAAAATGTTCTGCTTGCTTACAAAAAAACTGGATTACATGTTCACCACCTTCAGTCTGGGCGTTAGGCGCCCATAGAGGCAAATCTACATAAGCATCCCTGTGCTTCCATACTTTAGAGATGGCATGAGCAATATTTGTAAGAAACGCTTCTACAACTGAGACATTCTTTCCTTTAAACTTTTCCTTGTCTTTGTCTGTAATCTGAGGTACGTCAAACCAAGGCTTAAGATTGTTCCTTGTGCTCTCAAAAAGGCAGCCTAACGCGTCTAACTCTCCTTCTTTAGCCTTGAGTATTGGAATATAAGTTGATTGCATTTTCATTCACCTTCTGAAGTATTAAAAAACAAACGTCTTACATCCCCATGCCCGATCAGGTCATTGTACAACTGATAATTTTCCGTCTCCCTTCTTATCCTACCCGCGATAATAGAAGGATGAATTTTAAGCTCCCTTGATAGCTTATCTATATTTTCACGACTTGGAGCAAGGCATGCCTCGCTACGCCGCCATAAAATACGGGGAATAAACGCCTCTCTAGCAAGGCGGTTCGCTTCGGCTTCTCTCTTATCTTCAGATGTAGCATCCAAATCATCGAGAAAGGTTTCATTTTTTCCTACGTGCTTCCACAAATGAGCAAGCTCATGCAACAGCGTAAACCAAAAATTATCCAGCCTATCATGACGTAATGTCATACCAATTATAGGTTGTCCATCTACATCCTTTAAAGCTGCCCCATCCAACAATGTGCCCTTCAAATGAGGCTCCACTATCAGGGCGATACCACTTTTTTGCAAAAACTCTACCGCCAGCAAAGGCCCATTATCAAACCAGCTTAAGCGAGCAACTTCTTGTAAAAAAGAAGCTGACATGACACTTTCACTAAAAACACCGATTGAAGATTTTTTTTCACGAGACTTCTGAATCACCCTTACAAGCCATGCATAAAGAGCATATTTAGTTGTGGGTGAATAAGCATCCCCAGCAAGTGAGCGTTTGAAAGCCGTATCCCCGAACTGCCATCCAATTTGAGATATAAACTCTTGAACAATATCCTCAGTTGAGCGCGATACTTTTCCAGCAAACTTTTGGATCCACCCCCTTGCAATCATCTCCTTAACGGGAAATCTGGACCAATCAATGTCATTTTTTGTTTTTTGGCTTTCAGAATCACCCACACCTATAAGTGTTTCTGCTGAAATACCTAACCCGATTGAGATGGCTCTGATCATCGGGACAGTTAATGGTCTTTTCCTCGACAATATCTCTGAAACTCTACTTCGCGTTCCAAAATAGGGTATAAGATCGGCCTGTTTATACCCTTTCTCTTGCATACGAAAAATAATGGCATCAACGGGATCAGGTAGCTCCACGGGATAGCGTTTGCTCTCATATGCCTCTATCAGCACGATAAGTAACTCAAGACGCTCACTGTTTTCAGATCCAGGGGTCGGCATAAGAGTCATGAGCTTATGGAGTTCATCCAAGTAAGCTCTATGCTGCTCTTCTGTGCGAATTACCCTAGTATCCATTTGCATCTTCTATATTTACCAAACCGGTGATCAAAACGACTTTTTGCGGAAAGCTCACAAACACCTCTATAACATGCAGCCCTGAAGACACTGAAAAACGGTATTTACCAGAGCCTATTTCTAGTGCCTTTGGGAATTGCGTCAAGACATCCCCAGGTCCGGCCCACGCCGCATGGCACACCTCTGAAAGCCAGGCTGACACCCAAAGATCTGTAGCCCTCTCTCGCCCCCTAAGGCTTTCGAGCTTGTCCCTACCAAAAAGATACATAAATGTGTTCCCAATTTGGGATTAGAATACGTCGGAAAGCGGCCATCGTCAATTTATATTCCCAATATGGGAACACGGCCAAGTCATGGCCTTTTACCATCGCTATTCGTTTTAGCAGAACACATGCTCCTTTAGGAAGACCCCCCGCACCCCGCTTAGTTAATATTGCTTTTGTGGAGGCTTCAGCCGTGTGCTGGGAAACTCGCATGCACGGTTCTTAGGGGGTTGGATGAGGGTAACCGTGCCTGACAACCCGACAATCAGATCCGGCCGTGGGCGCGGAGTCGCAAGAATTGGCCACTTGACGGCTCACTGCCCAGCGACAAACGAGCGGTAGCGCTCATGAGTCTGATCCAACCGGCACGGTTCAACGGGCATGACCCGTATGCCATCTGAAGGATGCACTCACGCGCCTACCGACGTAGCGGGCGAGTGATATTTCCGAGTTGCTACCGCACAGATGGTAACCGGCTTAGTTACGCAAGACGGAGGCCCGGACGCATACCAAATCACCAAGGTTCACCAGGGACGAGCCCAATGCTTCTCGCAGGTCGTGCCTGATGACCCATTACCCTGATCGGCGGCCTTGGCGCTCATACACCACTGGCTGCTTGCATTGAAATTTTCGGGCAAGCAACGCCCGCCTGATTTCACTATTCTGTGCCCTAGGCAGCACCCATTGGTGAAGACGGGGCGAAACTAGGCGCTTTACAGTCAATAGATATTACCGCGATGCCACAGTTCAAGGAGCAGGAAAAGGCTAAACTTTGGCTCACTCAGTTTGACAACAAGCCAGCTAACCTCGCAATCGCTGAGAAACTGTTGGATTCGGTCAACTACTGTCCTGTCGTTGAGCTCAAAAGCAGCCTGATCAAGCTACTTCGCCAAAAACTCCCACTTAAAAGCGGCTCAAGGCCGCTATTTCCGTAGCTTCCAGGCGTTAAGTGGGCCTTAGTGGAAGCAAATATGGCGCAGCGGACGAGACTCGAACACAACCAAGCCTCTCAAATGGTAAAGCTATTAAGATCCAAGATATCCGTGGGAGTAAATGTGGGAGTATTTTTCAGGCATGAAAAAGCCCAACCTTTTCAGATTGGGCTAAGTCATTGAATAATATGGTCGGGACGGAGTGATTCGAACACTCGACCCCTAGCACCCCATACCTGGGGTAGGCAGATATGCACGGGGCCAAGGCGGAAATACTCTAAGAGTTGAGATCCTTGGCGCGGCCCAGGTTGCCAAATTCCTGTGCTTCGCACGCAGTTATCGCATAGGGGCCGAAACCGACCTGCTCCGATTAGGCTTGGTGCACCTCACCGCTCATGCCGGCGTCATTGTTGAAAGCCCAGCTGTCCCCCAAGCCCCATCGGCACACAGTGGTTGCGCATCTTGCGGATTGGCGTGATGCCCGAGGTTATGCTCGAGCACAGGCATTGGGCGCCACCGCACCGCTGGCCGCTATGGAAGTGGCCGATCAAACCTTCATCTCAAACAACCCTAGACTTATTTACGCGAAGAAACCTCAAGCCCACACCGAAGCCCAAACGAAATACACTGATCCAGGCACTGCCAGACTTGAGGCCGTTGGAAATCGCCGTTCGCGATCGCTTGTACACCCGGTGCGAACGGGGGCAAAACTGGGGGCACAATTCTATTTTTTCAGGCTGTAACTACCGCCCTAGAGCCCAGTCAAAATGTTTTTCGGGGACCCCGATAGCCTGTAATAGAATTCCACTAAATTCCATAAACCCGTTTTATAACAATAATTTATTGGTTATTTCAGTCCATCGTCGTCTGTCTAAATCCAACGATTGCGCAGTCAGTAGGCAAAGGCTGGGTGTTCGTCTCTCCGGTCTATCCGGGACGTCCCATAAACCCGACCTCTATGCTCAAGTCTTTTCAGCGCATCTGGCCGGAGTACAACATGACGGCCCATGGCTTTCGTGCCCTACAGGACCTTTGCACACGAGCATTTGGGTATAGATCCTATCGTGCTTGAACTGTCTTTATCCCACCGAATGCCGGCTGCGCTCGGAGCAGTGTACGCACGGGCTCAATTGCTCTTGACGGTGTACTTGTTTATTACGGGGTTCAAACACGAAAAGAAGAACGGTGGATACCGGCTATACCCACCACCAGCCCCCACACGTCAGGGCAATGACCGCGCCTACTCCCAGCAGCCACCAGAACAGGGTGCGCTTACGCACTTGTGCACCCGCAGGTACGCATTCAGGAGGGCCCTCAGGGAGCGGTTCAATTGGCACAATCACCACGGGCAAGTTGTCTCGGTTGAAGGGCTCTATACCGGCAAGCCCCATGCAGCGAAAGCCAACGTGGAGGGAATCGTAATCAGCAGGTCGAAGCAGGCTTTGACAGCCCGCGAGGGTGAAGAAAAACAAAAGAAGGTAGGCTGGTTTTAACATGGCGTCCGTGCGTCCTTGCGGTAAAAGCAGGCATTATGCCAGCGATTGATCCCATGCCCAATTCACAGCTCCCCCAGGTCAAAGCGTTTTTGCAGAGCAAAGCGGGCTCCTTTGGCGACCCGATAGCCTCTAAGCGTCGAAAGTCCGGCATGCGTGCGGCGTTATGTCGGTAACCCACGCTTGAATCCAGACCCGCGCAGGCCTACCCTGCACGCGTCGAACAATCACCCAACACGTCAAGGAAGACTTCAAATGTGGGATGGCAGCGTTACTTTTGGCGACTCATGGGCCGGTTACATTGGCCGTGCGGATCAAAACACTGCTCACTCCCATGTCGCCATCCAACTGTGCATCGGCGTAGGCCAACCCGCCACCCTGGAGCTGCCGGGAAAGGTGATCCGTGCGGCAGGCGTGATCATCGGTCCCAACGTCGAACACCGTGCCGTGGCCGAAAGTCATCCGGTGGCATTTTTGTATGTCAGCCCGGACACGGCGTTGGGCCGTGCGCTCAATGCGTTGCTGCAAGACGATGGCATCGCCCTGGCCAGTGACGAACTGCTGGAGTGTTTTCGCCGGAGCACGTCCCTGTCGCACTTTGTCGACGCCCTCTCGCGGCTGCTGGCAATTACCCCGCCGATCGACCACAGGCTCTACAAAGCGCTGAATATTTTGCGCCTTGACCGCGACGGCCCTGGTTGCGTCAGTCGCGCAGCCCAAGCGGTGGGGTTGTCCAGCCCGCGCTTGCGCTGCGTCGCCACCCACCAGATGGGTGTTTCCCTCTCCCAATGGATCATCTGGAACAAATTGGAGCGCGCCTCCAAATCCCTCGCCGGTGGGTCGACGTTGTCGGACGCCGCTGCCGACGGCGGCTTCTCCGACCAGGCGCATCTGGCTCGCATGATGCGCCGCATGATTGGCATGACGCCGCGCACCGCCGCCGAGGTTTTGCGTAAGACAAGCGTTTCGTTCAAGACGCGCTGATATCAAAACGCCAATATCAATCGCATCTTATTCGCGACCACGTTAAGCGCTGAGCACCGGCTCCCAGAGCACCTCAGCGCCACCGAAAGTGAATAGAAGAGTGTTCGCCCGGGGCACCTGTGCCTGCGATTCGGCGAAACGCACCATGAATTCTTTCGATGAATCCGCAGGATGCGCCCTACATGTCAGCACAGCAAAAATTAACCGTCCTTCTCACTGGAGGCTCAGGGGTGCTCGGTGAGTCACTGATCGACTGCCTGGCAGAGGACTTTCACTTGGTCTGCCTGGCGCGCAAAAGCCGTATCCGCGATCCCCGAGTGGAAGTCCTCAAGGGTGATATTTGCAGCGCTGACCTGGGCCTGGCCAGCGACGTTTATGCGGCGCTGGTTGAGCGTGTCGACTGGGTGATCCACGCCGCGGCGGTGACGCGCCTGGACGGTGATATCGACCAGATTTTTTCGGTTAACTACCTCGGCACCGAAAACGTCGTGGCCTTTGTGCAGCAAGCCAAGGTGCCGCTGTATCACATCAGCACCGCCTTTACTCACCCCTGCGACTATTACGAAGGCGTACAAGCAGAAACGCCTTACGAAGTCGCCAAGCGCCAGGCCGAAACCCTGGTGCGCTCGGCCGGCATCGACGTGTCGATCTTTCGTCCGTCCATCATTATTGGCGACGCCAGCACCGGGCATATGCCCAACTTCCAGGGTTTCCATATGACCATGGGGCTGATGATGTCTGGCGTGCTGCCCATCGTGCCCTGCCCGCCTGCTGGCTATGTCGACCTGATCGCCCGTGACGTCGCGGCGCGAGCGATCGCCAACGCGCTGCACCAGCGTTTGATCGGCGACGATTATTTTCTTACCAGCGGCCCGCAGGCCCTGGATCTGACGGGTCTGCTGGACCTGATGTGCCAGTCCATGGACACCCAGAAACGACCCTTCACACGGCCACGCTGCATGGCGCCGGACATTTATGAACGGTTGATCCGCCCGGTATTTCTACCGGCGCTGAGCGGCAATATCCAGGCCGCCCTGACCCGTGCCACCCAGTTGTGCCGCTATGCCTGCCTGCGCACGCCACTGCCCACTTCATTGCCGCAGTTACTCGGCGAGCCGGCATTCAGCCAACGCGATGTCAGCCGTGAGTTGCTGCTCTCGCTCAACCACCTGGCGCCCAAGCTGGGGGCTCTGACGCGCATGCTCAAGCAGCCGGTGACAACGCCCACAGAAGCGAGCGTGGCATGAACCACACTGTTATCGAACCTACTCTCGACGCCGCACAGGTCGACCAATACCTGCGCCAGCACGTCAACTCAGGCTACGCACGCCTCGCGTCGCTGATGAACCTGCCAATCGAGCAGTCCAGCCGTGGCGTCTACATCTACGACGAGCAAGGCCGCCAATACCTGGATGCAGGCGGCTATGGCGTGTTTTTCCTCGGGCACGGCCACCCGGTCGTCGTGGAAGCGGTTACTCGGCAACTGCAGCAAAACGCTTTGGCCAGCAAGTTGTTGCTCAACCCACAACAGGCCTTTGCTGCCCACGCTCTGGCGGCACTGTGCCCGGGTGACCTTGACTATGTGTTCTTTTGCAACTCGGGCGCCGAGGCCACCGAAGCCGGCTTGAAACTCGCCCGCCTCAACGGTTGCCGCCGCACGCTGTCGACGCTCGGCGGCTTCCACGGCAAGACCCTCGGCGCCCTTGCGGTCACTGGCCGCGAGAGCTACCGAGAGCCTTTCAGCGGGTTGCTCAGCAACAGCGAGTTCGTGCCGTTTGGCGACAGCGTCGCGCTGGAGCAGCAACTGCGCGCATCGCCGGATAAGGCCTGTGTGATCCTCGAACCGATCCAGGCCGAAGCGGGGGTGATCCTGCCGCCATCCGGCTACCTCAGGCGCGTGCGCCAACTGTGCGATCAATATGGCGCCGTGCTGATTATCGACGAAATCCAGTCTGGCCTGGGTCGCACCGGCTATTGGTGGGGCTGCGATCAGGAACAGGTGGTGCCCGACATCATGCTGGTGGGTAAAAGCCTGTCCGGCGGCTGCGTACCGGTGAGCGCCATGGTGGCCCGCGCCGAGATCTACGCGCCGTTCAATCGCAACCCTACGGTCCATACCTCGACCTTCGGCGCCAACCCGCTGGCCATGGCGGCTGTGCAGGCCACGCTGCAAGTGATGGTGCAAGAAGACCTGGTCACGCGTGCCCGCCTGCTCGGCCAGGACCTGCACGCCCGCTTCAGCGCGCTGTTGCAGCAACAGGGCTTGGCCGAACGCGTGCAACTGCGCAGCGCGGGCTTGCTGCTGGGCTTTGAATTCGCCGAGGCCTCAATCGCCGCCAACATGGTCATGGCGCTGATCGAGCAACGCATCATTGTGTGCCACTCGCTCAATGACCACCGGGTGCTAAGGCTCACGCCGTCGCCACTGCTGACGGCCCAGGATTGCAACTGGCTGATCGAAGGCTTCGCCCAGGCGCTGACCACTTCGATGCCATCCCTTTAAATGGAGTTTTCCCCCATGCAAGAAGTCAACGTGCAGGCCCATATCCCCCATGCCTGCGCTGATGAAGTATTTGCGGTGATCAGCGATTTCAGCAACTACGTCGAGCTCTGCGAATCGGTGCGCAATATCAGCATCAACAAGGTCAGCGACCAGGTGTCGTTCACGTCCTGGGAGGTCAACTTCCACAGCGGCATTCTCAAGTGGCAGGAGCGTGACACCTTCAATGCCGACACCCGAGAGATTCATTTCGAGCAGATGGCCGGCGACGTCGATCACTTCTCCGGCACCTGGCACGTCTTGCCGGATGGCAAAGACGCGATCATCACCTTTAAATCACGCTTCGACCTGGGCCTGCCGATGCTCGCGGACATGCTCGACCCTGTGGCTAAACAAGCTATCCGGGACAACATCCACTCGATCATCACCGGCCTGTTTCCGGCGAGCTACTTGAAGGCCTGAACCATGTCACTGTCGTTACTCAATCGCTCACGCGATTTGCTTGAACGCTACGCCCCGGGTTTTGACGAGCGTTTGGCGGCCATTCCGAGTGCCCAGCGCGAAGCGCCACAGAGCGAGGTCATCGCCCTGTTCAAGCAACATGGCCCGGTAGGTCTGCTGGTCAACCGTGAAGCCGGCGGGCTGGGCGCGAACATCCTTGACGCGGTGCATGTGCAGATCGCCCTGGGCGCCCGCTCGCCCTCACTGGCGGTGGCCAGCACCATGCACCAGTTTTCCGTGGCGAGCCTATTGGCACTCACGCAAAACGGCGGCGGCGCCGAAGGCCTGTTGCTGGCCGCCGTCGCGCAAAACCGCTTGCTGCTGTCTTCGGGGTTTGCCGAGGGCACCTCCGGAGCGGGGATTCTCGACTCGGCCATGCAGGCAGTGCACACCCCAGACGGGGTGTTACTCAGCGGCAGCAAGAAGCCCTGCTGCCTTGGGCAGTCGATGGACTTGCTCACCGCCAGCTATATCCGCCAAACCCCTGGTGGCGAAGAGCTGATGGTCGCATTGATTCCGGCCACTGCAACGGGCATCAGCCGTAATCCTTTCTGGCAGAACAGCGCCCTGGCCGGCGCAGAAAGCATCGAAGTACGCCTCAACGAAGTGCTGGTGCCCGAGCGCATGGTGTTTTCCGCCGGTTACACGCACCAACTGGCCGACGTGCAAACCGTGGGTTTCATCTGGTTCGAACTGTTGATCTGCGCATCTTATGTGGGTGCCTGCGCCAGCCTGATCGAGTCGGTCACAGACGCCGCTCGCTGGACCGCGCATCACCGCGTGGACCTGGCAGCCGACCTGCAATTGGCGATCAGTGCCCTGGAAGGCGCGGCCCTGGATATCGAGCGTAACCCACAGGACTTGCCTGACGTGTTGGCCCGTCTGCTGCTGGTGCGTTATGGCATCGAGCAACGGCTTGCCCAGCTCTCCGACCAGGCCCACGCCATGTTGGGCGGGATGGCGTTCATCACCAGCAACCTGAGTTCCAACGGACTGATGGCCTGCCGCGGCTTGCAATTTCATCCACCGGCCAGGATCTCGATGGCGACCAACCTTGACACCTACCTGTCCGCATCAACCTTCAGCATGACCGGAGCGCACTCATGAACCTGCTCGGAAAAACCATTGTTATCACCGGTACCGCGCGCGGCCTGGGTTTCGCCGCGGCCAGCAAGCTCAAGCGACTGGGCGCCACCGTGATTGGCCTCGATATCCTCGCACCGCAAGACAGCGGCCTGCTGGACGCGTTTTATCAAGTCGACCTGTGTGACCGCCACGCCGTGGCCAACGTGATCAGCGCTATCAGCACCGATTTCGGCGACATCGACATTCTGGTCAATAACGCCGGCACCCTGACACTGGAACGCGGCGAAACCGGGGTCACCGATGAGGTGACCCGCGCAGTGGACGTCAACCTGTTCGCGCCTTGGCAACTGACTTCGGGGTTCCTGCCGGGGCTACTGCGAAAGCGCGGCAAAGTGGTCAACGTGTCCTCATTGTTCGCGCTGGTGAATGCGCCCTACGTGGCCGCCTATGCAGCGAGCAAACGGGCGCTGAGCGCTTATTCGGATGTGCTGCGCATGCAGTATCGCGGGGAGCTTGACGTGGTCACGGTGTACCCGGGGTTCATCGACACGGCGATCCACTTGCCCGCGCAGCGTGTGGGCCTGTCGGTCAAACGCCTGGTGACCTTCAAGTGGGGTGACAAGACCCTGCTGTCCCTGGAAGAAAAACTGGATGCCGCCGCGAACGGCCTGGTGCGCGCCTGCCAGAAAAATGGCCTGCGCAACCGGGGGCTGACGTTCATGGGCACGCTGGCCATGTACACCGCGCGCAGCGTGCCGAGCGTGGTCGATGCCTTTATCGCCATGCGCCTGCGTACGCTCACGCGTGGCGGTCATCTGGTGCTCAACCCTGAACTGATCGAGTAAGCCCTCGCCAATGGCCAGCCATCTACACCCCAAGCCCCAGGTCCGCCTCGACCGTGCCTTGTTCAAGGCTCGGTCGGGGGAATCCTTGCTGATCATCGCCTACACCTTGAGCCTGTACCTGCTGCCACTCGCGCTGTTTGTGTGGGTGGCCAACACAGCCTCCACCCTGTGGACGCTGGTGTGTTTGCCATTGGTGGTATTGGCGGGATATGGGTTATTTCTGCAAGCGATCCTTGGGCATGAAGGCTTCCACTTCAACCTGAGCGGGAACCCCATGCGCAGTTGCTACCTGGGCATTGCTACCAGTTCGCTGCTGCCGGGGTTCTGTGTGACCGGTTACTTCGTCGACCATTGGCAACACCACCGGTACAGCAACAGCGCGAAAGACCCGGACTACCAGCTCTTTTCGCGTTATCACACACTGGCGAGCCGCATCACCCTGTCGCGCTTGATTGCCACCCTGCGTTATCTGCAGACCACCTGGCGCCTGGCGTTCGGGCCATTGGTCAATCCTTCGGCGCTGCCGTTGAGTTCGGCGCAAGTGCAATGGCTGGCCCGCTGCAATATCGCCTGCCAGGTTGTATGGCTCAGCCTGTATGGGCTGGCTATCTGGCTAGTCGACGGCCTGTTGTTGGGGTTTTCCTTGAGCCTGGCGGTGGCGTTCCTGCTGTCGGCGGTCAACGCTTATCAGGAACATGCTTTCGACACAGGCCATCTGTTGCCGCCAGCGCGTTCACGCACTTCGCGTCTCAACACCTGGCTGCACGCGGGCTCGAACTTTCACCTGGAACATCATTTTTACCCCGCGGTGCCTTGCTGGCGACTGCCCAAGGTACACCGTCAACTGCTGGAAGCGGGATGGTACGAAAGCCGGCAATACCTGCTGGAAAAGCACTTTGTGCGCTCCTTCCGGTACGCCACCGGTCGCCATCCTTATCGTACAAACACGGTAAACGACACACACCCTTAATTTCCGATGGATTTTGGGCCTGACCCTTCAGGCCGCAGGAGCACGCATGCCTTTTGATATCGACAGCCACATTGAAACCGAGCGCGAACAGCTGTTCAGTCACCCACTGTTCGGCAGTATCCGCAGCGTAGAAGATGTACGCACCCTGATGGAGTTTCACGTGTTCGCCGTCTGGGACTTCATGACCTTGCTCAAGCGTATCCAGCGCGACCTCACGTGCGTGGAGTTGCCCTGGGTACCGCCGGTCCACATCACCGCCGCGCGCCTGATCAACGAAATCG
Organism: Pseudomonas sp. KT_2_4; assembly: GCF_041410225.1. NCBI lineage: Bacteria > Pseudomonadati > Pseudomonadota > Gammaproteobacteria > Pseudomonadales > Pseudomonadaceae > Pseudomonas > Pseudomonas sp. KT_2_4. The sequence continues at coordinate 599,979 of NZ_CP166962.1, read as the reverse complement.
TGGTGGGTGAAGAGACCGACGAGCACCCCGAGGGCGGTTTTATCAGCCACCTGGACCTGTACCTCGCCGCCATGGATGAAATCGGCGCCGACAGCAGCGTATTCCGCCGCTTCCTGGCCGCCATCCAGGCCAAGGTGCCTCTGGCTAAGGCGCTCAACGACGCGCAGATTCCGACGGCCGCCAAAGTGTTCATGTGCCAGACCCTCGATGTTGCACAACACGGCAGCACCGAAGCGGTCCTGGCGTACTTCTTCTTCGGGCGTGAAGACATTATCCCCGACATGTTTGGTCGCCTGCTGTCGCAATGGTCGGTCAGTGAACGCGATGTACCGATGCTCACGTATTACTTGAAGCGCCACATCGAGATGGATGGTGACGATCACGGCCCGGCGGCCAAACGCATCATCGCCGAAATCGTCACCAGCCCCGCGCAACACCTGCACATGGTCGAGAGTGCGAAAACCGCAATCAACTCACGGATTGACCTGTGGAATGGCGTGCATCAGTTCCTGCTGGACAAGGCTCAGCCGACGGTGAGCCGTCCTGCGCGGGAGGTCCACACCGTTTCTGAGCCTGCTTGACCTCAACGCGCATCGACAGGGAGTACCACATGACCAAAGGCAAGTTGATAAAACTGACGCTGTGTGGCGTCGTGGTCGGCGGGTTGCTGATTCTGGGCTGGCAGCGCTGGCAGTATTCCAGCACTTACGTGAGTACCGACAACGCCGAACTCGACGGGGTGATCATCCCGGTACGGGCCAAGCTTTCGGGCGTGGTGATCAGTGTGCCGGTGGTGGACAACGTCAGGGTACAAAGCGGCGACCTGCTGTTTCAGATCCGCGACAGCGAGTACCGCTATCAGTTGCAGCAGCGCGAAGCACAGTGGCAAGCATTGCTCGCCGCCGCCGGGCGCGCAGGCGTGCCGGGCGCGCTGGACAGTCAGGTGCTCGGCGCGGTGGCCATGCGCGAGGCCGCGCAGGCGGCCCTGGCTCAAGCAAGCGCCAACCTTGAGCAAGCGCGCAACGACTACCAGCGTGCCCGTCGCCTCGGCGCCCAAGGCGTGCTGAGCACCCAGGACCTGGAAGTGGCCAAGGCGCGTTTCGACGCCCTCAGCCACGCCCAGGGAGTGGCGCGCAGCAACGCCCAGGCCGCCGCTCAAAGTACCTTGGCCAACAAAGCCGAACTCAAGGTGCAGGACTATCGGATCGCGGCCGCGCAAGCGGAGCTGGAACAATCCAGGATCCAGCTCAACGACACCCGCCAGACCGCGCCGATGCGCAGCATTGTCTCGAAAAAAGAGGTGGAACCCGGCCAGTTTGTGGTCGCTGGCCAAAAGCTCATGAGCCTGATCGCCACCGACGCACTGTGGATTACCGCCAACTTCAAGGAGACCCAGGTGGGCCGCGTGCGCGTGGGCCAGACTGCCCGCGTCACCGTGGACGCCTTCCCCGGGCACGCCTTCGACGGCGTCGTCGAAAGCCTGGCACCGGCTACCGGAGCCAAGTTCTCATTGCTGCCCCAGGAGAATGCCACGGGCAACTTCACCAAGGTGGTGCAGCGCGTGCAGGTGCGCATCGCGCTCCACGATGTGCCGGATGACTACAAGCCGCTGTTGAGCCCGGGCATGAGCGCGTTTGTCGAAGTGGCCGCACCTGACGACGCCGGCCACACGCTATGAAGTCGCCCTATCTGATTGCGCTGACCGTCACGCTGGTGTCGATGATGGAGCTGCTCGATGTCACCATCGTCAACGTAGCGATTCCCAGCCTGATGGGCACCTACGGGGCGTCGGTGGATGAAATCTCCTGGGTCTCCACCGGTTATGTGGTGGCCAACGTGGTGATTCTGCCGGTCAGTGGCTGGCTGTCGGCGTGGTTCGGCCGGCGGACTTATTACCTGGTCTCTACCGCGCTGTTCGTGCTGGCATCGTTGGGTTGCGCGATGTCTGCCGAACTTTGGCAACTGGTCGCGTTCCGGGTGCTGCAAGGCCTGGCGGGCGGCGGGTTGCTGGGGATTTCCCAGGCAATCATCTACGACGTGTTCCCCAAGGAAAAGGTCAGCAGCGGCATGGCGCTTTACGGCGTGGGCGTGATGATGGGGCCCACCTTGGGTCCGACCGTCGGCGGCTACCTGATCGACACGTTGTCGTGGCATTGGATCTTCCTGATCAACTTGCCGATCGGTGCCGTGGCCTTGTTGTTGTGCTGGCTGTGCATCAACGACTCGCCCAACGAACAAAAGCCTTCCAGTGTCGACTACAGCGGCTTTTGTTTGCTGGCGCTGGGCGTGGGCAGCCTGCAGATCCTGCTGGAGCGCGGCGAGCACTGGGACTGGATGGCGTCCAACTGGACCGTGGCCTGCCTGTTGCTCAGCAGCTTCAGCCTGGTGGGTTTCTTCTGGTGGGAGCGGCGTGTGGCCAACCCGATCGTCAACGTCGCGCTGTTCCAGAACCGCGAGTTCCTGATGGGGTGCATCTGCGCCTTCTGCGTGGGCTTCGGGCTGTACAGCACGTTGTTCATGGTGCCGCTGTTCTTGCAGACCCTGCTGGCGCAGAGCGCTTACCAGAGCGGGTTGGTGATCTTCCCTGGGGCGGTGGCCAGCGCCATCAGCACCTTGGTGATCGGCAAGCTGTCCCAGGAAAACAAGATCGACGAGCGTGTGTTCGTCACCCTGGGCATTGTCATGTACTGCTATGCGATGTTCCTGCACACCCAGTTCACTCTCGACAGTAACCCCGACTCGCTGTACTGGCCCTTGGTGATCCGCGGCCTGGGCCTGGGCATGATCTTCGTGCCGCTGACCAACCTGGCGATGCGTCGCCTGCCGCTGACATTGATCTCCGGCGCCTCAGGCGTACTCAACCTGATGCGCCAGTTGGGGGGCAGCGTGGGCATCGCCATCGCAGCCACCTTGCTCACACGGTTCTCGTGGGAACGCTATCGCCTGCTCTCCGAGCATGTCACCGAATCGAGCCTGGTGGCCAGTGGTTGGGGAGGTGTGGAAACCGACCCGTTGTTTCTTTCCCTGGGCTTGGCGAGCCATCAACAAGCCCTGGCCCTGATGCCTTACCTGCAAGCGCGCGAACAAGGGCAAATGCTGGCGTTCAGCATGCTGTTCGGCACCTTGGGAGCGGTGATGGCCATCGGGATTCCCATGGTGCTGATGATGCGCAGAAGCCACATCAGTCGATAAATCTTTCAGTGGAGCACACCCCTTGCGTATTCCAGGCCTGCATCTGAACACCACCCCGCTGCTCATGCCGCTGTATTGGCTGGCACTCGCCTGCGCGCCCACTCAGGTGTTGGCAGATGACTTGTACCAGCTGTACCAGAAGGCGTTGACCCACGACATGCAGTTCGCCGCCGCCCAGGCCCAGCAATTGGCCACGGCAGAAAAGGAACCGCAAAGCCGTGCCAACCTGCTGCCGGACCTGTCTGTCACCGGCGGCGCGGCCTGGGTCGATGCCGAGGATTCCTCCGACTATCATCGCAATCGCAATAACACCAACGCCTACGCCGTGGTCCTCACACAGCCGCTGCTGCGTTGGCAGAATGTGATCGCACACGACCAAAGCAAACTGTTGATCAGCGCCAGTGAACTGCACACCGAACAGGCGCGCCAAGCGCTGATGCTGCGCGTCGCCCGCGCTTATTTCGACGTACTGCTCAATCAGGAACTGTTGAACACCCGCACACAACAGCTACAAACCTTGCGCGAGAGCCAGACGCGCAGCCAGCGACTGCTGGCCGACGGCGCCACCACCGCTAATGCGCTCGCCCAGGTGCAGGCCAAGTACGACCAGGCATTCGCCGAACAGGTGGCGGCCCGTGGCGCACTGGACATTGCCAACGAAACGCTCACCCAATTAACTGCCGCACAGGCAGGCCCGTGGTCAGGCAAAGAGCCGCAGTTCAGTGCCCCGGTGCCCGCTGCCATCGATGATTGGGCCACGACCGCGCAACAAGGCAACCTTGCCGTACAGGCGGCGCAGATTGCCCAGCGCCTGGCCGAAATGGACATCGACAAGGAACGGGCCGGCCATTTGCCGACCCTGGATCTGATCGCCGCCCATGGCCGCTTCGCCTCTGTCGGCGGTGATGTCTACGATGTGACGTTGCCGGAAAACCGCTATAACCAGACCGTGGTCGGGGTCAAACTGAGCGTTCCTCTCTACAGCGGTGGCCGCACCAGCAGTCGCGTGCGCGAAGCCCATGCACTGCAAAGCAAGGCGGCGGACGAAGTCGAAGATGCACGTCGCAACGCCGGGCTGAAGGCGCGCCAGGCTTACCTGCAAGTCACCAACGGCATGAGCCAATACCAGGCACTCAAGCAGGCCTTGAACTCTAGCCAGATCAACCTTGCCGCCGTGACCCACGGCTTCGAAGCCGGTTCCCGCATCAACACCGACGTGCTGGATGCCCAACAAAAAGTCACCGATACCCAGCAACGCCTGGCCCAACAACGTTATGCGATCCTGATGGCCCAGTTGCACCTGTTGGCATCCACCGGCAACCTGAGCGACGCGCGCCTGCGGGATATCAGTCATACGCTGAACTGACGCACTGATCAGTAGTGCGCTGACATTCGCTCAACGTGAGGGCTGATTTGGATTAAGCTTGGGCATCTCAAAAATGGAACACTGCCCATGTTCGACCTCAACGAACTCTTCCTCTACGCCAAGGTGGTCGAACACGGCGGGTTTGCGGCGGCGGGTCGAGCGTTGAACCTGCCCAAATCGACCTTGAGCCGCAGGATCAGCCAGCTTGAAGCCAGGCTGGGGGCACGGCTGATACAGCGTTCGACGCGCCAATTCCAGGTGACCGATATCGGCCATGCCTATTACCGCCATTGCGTGGCGATGATTGCCGAAGCCGAGTCAGCGGAAGATGTGATTGCCTTCAACAAATCAGAGCCGCGGGGCGTGATCCGCCTGAGCTGCACCACCGCATTGCTCAACTACTGGGTGGCGCCGATGCTCGCCCAATTCATGGCGCAATGCGCCAGCGTCGAACTGAACGTGAAGAGCTTCAACCGCAAGGTCGACATCATCAGCGAAGGCTATGACATGGCCTTGAACCTGTGTTTCCCACCGCTGGAAAGCAGTGAGCTGGTCATGAAGGTACTGGCTAAAAGTCCTCAGGTACTGGTGGCGAGCGCGACTTTTTTGCAGGACGCTCCCCTGCCCTCGCTACCGGCTGACCTTGCCGGGCTGGCGACTATCCATTGGGGCAACCCGTTGCTTCAATACCTGTGGGACCTGACCGGGCCGGACGGCGCGACGGCCCAGGTCGCGCACACGCCGCGCCTGGTCAGTGATGACATGTCGACCCTGAAAAATGCAGCACTGGCGGGCGTGGGCATCGCCAACCTGCCCCAAGTCGTCGTGAAAGACGAGTTGGCCGATGGCCGCCTGATTGCCGTATTGCCTGAATGGCAACCCGCTGAAGGCGTGATCACCGCCGTGTTCCCCTCCAGGCGCGGGCTGATGCCGTCGGTGCGGTCCTTGATCGACTTTCTGGGCGATGCGTTCGAGGCGCCGTGATCTTAACTAGCCGCCGTTGCATGAACCAAAGCTAGGCCGGCTACATCATAGACCACACTGTCATATTCAAATGCCAGGTAAAATTGAGCCTGGATGGTATCTTTGTCACCGTCCTTGAATCTTTTTATATTCAATTTCCCACTGTCCGCCTTGATGAGCGACGGTAAAGCAAAAGTAGCATTAACACCTGCCTCATCCCTGCTTACGTCATGCTCGCCATCTTTTATAGGTGGCGGCATCTTGAAGGTGAGCAGCTCAAATCGCCCCGTCTCCTCTTCATTAAGGCTCCCACGAAGAATAAGAACGCCATCGTCCGACTCATAATAGCGGAACTCTAATGCCCTCCAAAATTCCTCTACCATAGGAAAGGGAGGAGCAAACATGAAGTTAAAATAATCAGCGCCGACCTTTGAATTCTTCGCTGCGCCAGAAGACTCGCTGGGTTTAGTGTTATTCATGGCTCAATTCCTTGAACTGATTGATTAATCTACGCTCGGCATTTCGAGAGCCCTCCGGGCATGAATATCAGCCTACGCAAACGCCATTAATCAAACTACTGTCAGACTTCTCAGTTGACATCTGTGCCATGTGATGCGCATTAGCTTCTGGCCGAATCAGCGACACCACTGCCCATCGATACCTACTCGGGCTGCATCCATGCATTCGCTGCAACAGTCTTTTGTCATCAATCACATTGATAGCTCCCTAACAAAAGCCCCATGCTAGAGGGCTGACTCCGCGCTTATATCATTCCGAATGATAGTTACCTTTGCTTCATTCGATTCGTGACCTAGCACCTCCCCGCGCATGATCCGCCCATCTCAAATACATTGGCGGATGCACCTCATGGAACAGTCACTCAAACTTTTGCGCTTCCCCTTGGCGATCTTGGCCGTGGTGGTGATCAGCGCGTGCGGCAAGTCTCCCGAACAAGCGGCCGCCATGCCCCCAGCCAAGGTCAGCGTGGCCAAGGTGCTGGAACAACCGGTCAACGAGTGGGACGAGTTCACCGGGCGCCTTGAAGCGCCGGAAACCGTGCAGATTCGTCCGCGGGTGTCCGGCCAGATTGACCAGGTGGCGTTCACCGAAGGCGCGCTGGTGAAGAAAGGCGACCTGCTGTTCCAGATCGACCCTCGCCCATTCCAGGCCGAAGTGCGCCGCCTCGAAGCCCAGCTTGCGCAGACTAAAGCCGCCGCCACTCGCAGTGAAAACGAAGCGCAACGTGGCGAGCGCCTGCGCCAGAGCAATGCGATCTCTGCCGAACTGGCCGACTCGCGCACCACCGCCGCCCAGGAAGCCCGCGCCGCGATGGCCGGGATCCAGGCGCAGTTGGACCTGGCCAAGCTGAACCTGAGTTTTACGCGCGTGACCTCGCCCATCAGTGGCCGCGTCAGCCGTGCCGAAATCACCGCCGGCAACCTGGTGACCGCCGATACCACCGCGCTGACCAGCGTGGTCTCCACCGACAAGGTTTACGCCTACTTCGACGCCGATGAGCGTGTATTCCTCAAGTACACCGAACTGGCCCGTGAAGGCCGGCGTGGCGCCACCACCCCGGTGTATCTGGGCCTGTCCAACGAAACCGGCAACCCGCACCTGGGCCAGATGAACTTCGTCGACAACCAGGTCAACCCGGCCACCGGCACCATCCGTGGCCGCGCGGTGTTCGACAACAGCAAGGGCGAATACACCCCTGGCCTGTATGCGCGTTTGAAGCTGGTCGGCAGCGGCACCTATTCGGCGGTGTTGATCAACGACGAAGCCGTCGGTACTGACCTGGGCAAAAAATTCGTGCTGGTGATGGACGGCGACAAGCCGGCTTATCGCGCGGTGGAACTGGGGCCGAAAATCGAAGGCTTGCGCATCGTGCGCAGCGGCCTGACCAAGGATGACACCGTGATCGTCAAGGGCCTGCAGCGTGTTCGCCCAGGCTCGCCAGTGGCGCCAGAAACCATCCCGATGGCCAGCAAGGAAACCCTCGCCGCCTTGGCCCAACAACGACAAGCGCTTGAAGCCAGCAACCTGGAGCAAGTAGCGCCGCAAACCGCAGCGCCCAAGCTCGCCAGCGCTGCGACTCCACGCGGTTAAGGGATACCTAAGATGAATTTTTCCAAGTTCTTCATTTCACGGCCGATCTTCGCAGCGGTGCTGTCGCTGTTGATCCTGATTGCCGGTGCAATCTCGCTGTTCCAACTGCCGATCAGCGAATACCCGGAAGTGGTACCGCCGACCGTGGTGGTGCGCGCCAACTTCCCGGGCGCCAACCCCAAAGTCATCGGTGAAACCGTGGCCGCGCCGTTGGAGCAAGCCATCACTGGCGTTGAGAACATGCTGTACATGTCCTCGCAATCCACCGCCGACGGCAAGCTGACCCTGACCATCACCTTCGCCCTGGGCACCGACCTGGACAACGCGCAGGTGCAGGTGCAAAACCGTGTGACGCGTACCCAGCCCAAGCTGCCGGAGGAAGTGACACGCATCGGTATTACCGTGGACAAGGCCTCCCCCGACCTGACCATGGTGGTGCACTTGACCTCCCCGGATCAGCGTTATGACATGCTGTACCTGTCCAACTACGCGATCCTCAATATCAAGGATGAACTGGCCCGCCTGGGCGGCGTCGGTGACGTGCAGTTGTTCGGCATGGGCGACTACTCCCTGCGCGTCTGGCTGGACCCGAACAAAACCGCTTCGCGCAACCTGACCGCCACCGATGTGGTCACGGCGATCCGCGAGCAGAACCGCCAGGTGGCAGCCGGTGCCCTGGGCGCACAGCCTGCGCCGAGTGACACCAGCTTCCAGTTGTCGGTCAATACCCAGGGCCGCCTGGTCACTGAAGAAGAGTTCGAGAACATCGTGATTCGCGCCGGCGCCGACGGTGAAATCACGCGCCTCAAGGACATCGCCAGGGTCGAACTGGGCTCCAGCCAATACGCGCTGCGCTCGCTGATCGATAACCAGCCGGCCGTTGCGATTCCGATTTTCCAGCGTCCCGGCTCCAATGCCATCGACATCTCCAACGATGTGCGCAGCAAGATGGCCGAGCTGAAAAAGAGCTTTCCGGCGGGCATGGATTATCGCATCGCCTATGACCCGACCATCTTTGTACGCGGCTCCATCGAAGCGGTGGTGCATACCCTGTTTGAAGCACTGATCCTTGTGGTGCTGGTGGTGATCCTGTTCCTGCAGACCTGGCGCGCCTCGATCATCCCGTTGGTGGCGGTGCCGGTTTCATTGATCGGTACCTTTGCGGTGATGCACCTGTTCGGGTTCTCACTCAATGCCCTGTCATTGTTTGGCCTGGTGCTGGCGATCGGTATTGTGGTGGACGACGCCATCGTGGTGGTGGAAAACGTCGAGCGTAATATCGAGTTGGGGCTTGAGCCGTTCCCGGCGACCGAAAAAGCCATGAGTGAAGTGACCGGCCCCATCATCGCCACGGCGCTGGTGCTGTGTGCGGTGTTCATTCCGGCCGCCTTTATCAGTGGCTTGACCGGGCAGTTCTACAAGCAGTTCGCCTTGACCATCGCGATCTCAACCGTGATCTCGGCGTTCAACTCCCTGACCCTGTCCCCTGCCCTGGCCGCTGTGCTGCTGCGCGGCCACGACGCGCCAAAGGACCGTTTCTCCAAGTTCCTCGACAAGGTCTTCGGGGGCTGGCTGTTCCGTCCCTTCAACCGCTTTTTCGAAAAGGCCAGCCATGGCTATGTAGGCACCGTGCGCCGAGTGATTCGCGGCAGCGGTATCGCCTTGTTCGTCTACGCAGGTTTGATGGTGCTGACGTTCTTCGGGTTTGCCCACACGCCGACCGGTTTCGTACCGGCCCAGGACAAGCAATACCTGGTGGCCTTCGCCCAACTGCCCGACGCCGCAAGCCTGGACCGCACCGAAAACGTGATGAAGCGCATGTCGGAGATCGCCCTGAAACAACCCGGCGTGGAAGCTGCGATTGCCTTCCCGGGCCTGTCGATCAACGGGTTCACCAACAGCCCGAACAGCGGCATCGTGTTCGTGACCTTGAAGCCGTTCGATGAGCGTAAAGACCCGAGCATGTCCGCCGGTGCGATTGCTGGTGCACTGAACGGCCAATACGCCAATATCGAAGAGGCCTACATGGCGATCTTCCCGCCGCCGCCGGTACAAGGCCTGGGCACCATCGGGGGCTTCCGCCTGCAGATCGAAGACCGTGGCAACCTCGGCTATGACGAGCTGTATAAAGAAGTGCAGAACGTGATCGCCAAGAGCCACGGCGTGCCTGAACTGTTCGGCCTGTTCACCAGCTACACGGTGAACGTGCCGCAAGTGGACGCGGCCATCGACCGCGAAAAGGCCAAGACTCACGGCGTGGCGATCAGCGACATCTTCGACACCCTGCAGGTCTACCTGGGTTCGTTGTATGCCAACGACTTCAACCGTTTCGGGCGTACCTATCAGGTCAACGTGCAGGCCGAGCAGCAGTTCCGCCAGGACTCCGACCAGATCGGCCAATTGAAAGTGCGCAATAACAGAGGCGAGATGATCCCGCTGGCGACCTTTATCAAGGTCAGCGACACCTCGGGCCCGGACCGTGTGATGCACTACAACGGCTTCATCACCGCCGAAATCAACGGCAACGCCGCGCCGGGCTACAGCTCTGGCCAGGCCCAGGCCGCGATTGAAAAGCTGCTCAAAGATGAACTGCCCAACGGCATGACCTACGAGTGGACCGACCTGACCTATCAGCAAATCCTCTCGGGCAATACCGCGCTGTTCGTATTCCCGCTCTGCGTACTGCTGGCGTTCCTGGTGCTCGCCGCCCAATACGAAAGCTGGAGCCTGCCGCTGGCGGTGATCCTGATCGTACCGATGACACTGCTGTCGGCCATTACCGGGGTGATCATCTCGGGCGGCGACAACAACATCTTCACCCAGATCGGCCTGATCGTACTGGTGGGCCTGGCGTGCAAGAACGCGATTCTGATCGTCGAGTTCGCCAAGGATAAACAGCAGGAAGGCCTCGACCCGCTCGCCGCAGTACTGGAAGCCTGCCGCCTGCGTCTGCGGCCGATCCTGATGACCTCGTTCGCGTTCATCATGGGTGTGGTGCCGTTGGTGCTCTCCAGCGGTGCCGGCGCCGAGATGCGCCATGCCATGGGCGTGGCGGTGTTCTCCGGGATGATCGGTGTGACCTTCTTCGGTCTGTTGCTGACACCAGTGTTCTACGTACTGATCCGTCGCTATGTCGAGCGCAGTGAAGCGCGCAAAGCGGCCAAGGCCTTGAAGCTGGAGACACAGCAATGAGTGTGAAAGTATTCCTGCCGAGCCTGTTGGTGCTGGCGCTCGCCGCCTGTGCCGTAGGCCCGGACTACAAGACCCAGCCACTGGAGGCGGCCAATATCACGGCCGCCGCCGACAGCAAAAGCTACGACCATGCCAAGTACGAAGGCATCTGGTGGCAGCAGTTCGAAGACCCCACGCTCAACCAGCTGGTAACCCAGTCGCTGAGCGGCAACCGTGATTTGCGCGTAGCCTTTGCCCGCCTGCGGGCGGCACGGGCTATCCGTGATGACGCGGCCAACGACATCATGCCGGTGGTCACCTCTCGCGCCAGCAGCGATGTGGGCAAGGGCCAGATTCCCGGGCAGACCACCAAGCGTGTCAACAGCGAGCGCTACGACCTGGGCCTGGACATGGCCTGGGAAGTGGATTTATTCGGGCGCATCCGCCGCAACCTGGAAGCCAGCGACGCCGACCAACAGGTGGCCGAAGCCGACCTGTACCAACTGCAAGTCACCATGATTGCCGAACTGGTGGATGCCTACGGTCAACTGCGTGGAGCGCAACTGCGTGAACGCATTGCCCTGGACAACCTGAAGAACCAGCAGGAATCGCGCACCATCACCGTCAGCCTGCGTGATGCCGGCGTCGGTGATCAGCTCGACGTGGAACGTGCCGACGCGCGCCTGGCAGCAGTTGAAGCCAGCGTGCCGCAACTGCAGGCCGAACAAGTGCGCGAGCGCAACCGCATCGCCACCCTCCTCGGCCAGCGCCCCGACAAACTGAGCGTGGACCTGAGCCCGAAAGACCTGCCAGCGATTGCCAAGGCGTTGCCGATTGGCGACCCGGGGCAACTGCTGCAACGACGCCCGGACATCCTCAGCGCCGAACGCAAACTGGCCGCCGCCACCGCACGTATCGGCGTGGCCAAGGCCGACCTGTTCCCACGGGTGAGCCTCAGCGGTTTCCTCGGGTTCACCGCCGGGCGCGGTTCGCAGATCGGCTCCGCCGCGGCGAATGCTTGGTCCCTGGGCCCGAGCATCACGTGGGCCGCGTTTGACCTGGGCAGCGTGCGTGCGCGTCTGCGTGGCGCGAATGCCGAAGCCGATGGCGCGTTGGCGACCTATGAACAGCAAGTGTTGCTGGCATTGGAAGAGTCCGAGAACGCCTTCAGCGATTACGGCAAGCGCCAGCAACGCCTGGTCTCGCTGATCCGCCAAAGCGAATCCAGCCGCGCCGCCGCCGACCTCGCGGCGATCCGCTATCGCGAAGGCACCGTGGACTTCCTGGTACTGCTCGACGCCCAGCGCGAACGCCTGGCCGCCGAAGACGCCCAGGCCCAGGCCGAAGTGGATCTGTATCGCGGCATCGTGGCGATCTACAAGGCCTTGGGTGGTGGCTGGCAGCCGGATACGGTGGTCGCCAGCAACCGGTGAGGTAAAGAGCTCCTTTGGTTGGTCGCATCCAGCCAATTTTTAGCCCTGCGGTCCATTCGGTCGCGGGGCTTTTTTTCGTGTGGGATTTAGCTGGCCTCACCCAGAATCAGGCTACGGTAATGCCCCGGATTCGATCCCACCCACTTACGAAAGGCCTTGTAGAACGAACTCGCATCGGCAAACCCCAGCCGCGTGGCGATCTCGGCAAAACTGATCTGCGGCTCGGCCAACCACACAATCGCCAGTTCCTTGCGCACGCTGTCCTTGAGGCCCTGATAGGTCTGCCCCTCTTCCGCCAAGCGACGGCGTAGTGTGGACGCAGAAATACACAACCTGGCGGCAAGCCCCTCGGTTTCCGGCCAGGTGTCGGGGGGCATCTGCCGCAAGTCGTGCTTGATGCGCGTGGCGAGGCTTTCCGGGTCGCGGTATTTCACCAGGATGTTAGCCGGTGCATGAGCCAGGAAACGTTGGAGCTCCTGCGGGCTGCGCTTGATCGGCAGGTCCAGGCAGTCGGCAGAAAAAATCATGCGGGTGCGTGGCCGATCAAAGCGCAGGTTGTCAGAAAACATCACCTGATAATCGTCACAGAAGTCCGGCTGCGCGCAACGCAACTCGATGGCGAGGATCGGAATGCGCCGCCCTGCCAGCCAGCAGGCGACGCCGTGGACGATCATCCAATAGGTGAAGTAGGTAAACGCACGCTTGGGTTCATGCTCAGGTTCGAGCAGGACGATCTCCGCCAGACTCTGTTGACGCACCAGCTGGGCTGGCATGTGCTCCAGCATCAACGACAGAAACCCCAGGCCGGTTTCCAGGCCCGCTGCCAGGCTGGGTTGCGCCACGGCGGCGCGACACAGGAACGCCAAGCTGCCGGACTTGAGCTTGCGCGGGTCCATGCCAAAAAACTCATCGTCCCTGCGCCGCGCCAGCAAGCGCCACAGGCGTGCATAGGCCGTGGCCGCCACGCGAGCGTCGGGCTGCTCAAGCAACGCCGGATCAATCCCGACTTTGCTCAATGCCTCAACGGTGGCCGCTCCCGGCGCGCAACTCTGCAACAGCGCTTCGCGCACGAGGTGGATGGAGATGGTGTCTTTTTCCGACATGGGGCGTTGAGCTATCCGGCTGCGGTCTGATTGCCCCGCATCATAAAGGCGGTTGCGCTTCGCCACCACTGTTCAGCCCACGTTCAGCAAAGGTCAATATTTCTTGTTTAGCAATGAGTATCATTATGTTACAACTTAGCTCCCTAACTAGTTGCGCCCGGGTGCCCGATGCTCGTTCCTTTTTTAATCATGCTGCGCGAAGGCATTGAAGCGGCATTGATCGTTGGCATTATCGCCAGTTACCTGCAACAGACCGGGCGTGGCCAGTGGATGCCTGCAGTGTGGATCGGCGTGTTCCTGGCGGCCGCGCTGGCGCTGCTGGTGGGCGGCGGCCTGGAATTGGTCAGTGCGGAGTTCCCGCAAAAGCAGCAGGAATTGTTTGAAGGTGTCGTCGGCCTGGTCGCCGTGGGTATTCTCAGTTCCATGGTGTTCTGGATGCGCAAAGTGGCGCGCTCGATTAAACACTCGCTGCATGAATCTCTCGACCATGCGTTGGCCGGCTCCAGGCACCAGGTGTTTGCCCTGATCGCCATGGTGTTTTTTGCCGTGGCCCGCGAAGGACTGGAGACGGTGTTCTTCCTGTTGGCGGTGTTTCAGCAGAGTGAAGGCCCAGGCGCTCCGATAGGCGCCCTGCTCGGCCTGGTCCTGGCCATTGTCGTCGGCTTGCTGATTTATTCCGGCAGCATGCGCCTGAACCTCGGTGCATTTTTCCGCTGGACTGGCCTGTTCATCCTGGTGGTTGCGGCCGGCATTCTCGCCAACTCGGTGCAGGCCCTGCACGAGGCCGGCGTGTGGAACCACTGGCAGACCGTGCTGTTCGATTTCAGCGCTGCATTACCCATGGACAGCCCGCTCGGCTCGGTACTGGCCGGCATGTTCGGTTACCAGGAGGCGCCGACCGTCAGCACCCTGGGCGCCTATCTGATTTACCTGGTGGTGGCCCTGGTGATGTTCTTCCTGCCCTCGGCCCCTACCCAGCCCGTTGCCAATACCTCTTCCGTTTCCAGCCAGTAAGGACCGTCTCTTGTCCAACCCAACCCCTCAATCGGCCCCGCCATCCCGCGCCTTGCGCTGGGGCGTGGCCGGCTCGGTGGTGGTGATGATCGCCGCCGGTGGCCTGTTCTACTACGCCTCGCAATTGGCCGCGACCAAGCGCCAGACCAACCACAATGAAATCGCGGTCACGATTCACAGTCACGCCTGCGAGCCCAACGCTCTCACCGTGCCGGCCGGGCGCGCAAGCTTTCGTATCATCAACCGCTCCGACCGTGCGGTGGAGTGGGAAATCCTCGACGGCGTGCTGGTGGTCGAAGAACGGGAGAATATTGCCCCGGGCCTGAGCCAGGTGATCAATGCCAACCTGTTGCCCGGTGACTACGCCATTACCTGTGGCCTGTTGAGCAACCCGCGCGGCACCTTGCATGTCACGCCCACGGCAGAGTCTGACGCCCAGGCCAAGGCCAAGCCGTCGATGGTGGCCTTTATTGGCCCGTTGTCGGAGTTTCGCGTGTACCTGAGCGGCCAAGGCGGTGCACTGGTCAAGGCCGTGACGGCGCTGCAACAGGCCATCGCCGCCGGTGATCTGGCCCAGGCGCAGGCCATGTATGTGCCGGCCCGTGAGGCGTATCAGCGCCTGGCGCCGGCGTCCCAGCGCCTGGCCGAATTGGATAACGCGATCAACGCCCGCGCCGATTACTTTGAAAAGCGCGAGCAAGACCCCGCCTTCAGCGGCTTCCATCGCCTGGAATACAGCCTGTTCCAGCAACACAGCCTTGATGGCCTGGCGCCGGTCGCCCAACGCCTGGTTACCGACGTCACCACGCTCAAGCAACAGTTACTGGCCCAGTCCCTGCCACCAGAGCAACTGGTGAGCATTGTGGTACGCAACCTCGACAGCCTGGCAGACGTTCGCGCGGCGAGCGGTGAAGAGGAACGCTACAGCCACATCGACTTGAACGGCTTTGCCGCCAATCTTGAGGTGGCCCGCAAAGTGGTCGACCTGATGCGCCCGTTACTGGGCAAGTCCGCCGCCGACCTGTTGCCCGCTATCGACAGCGCGCTCAACGCCTTCGACACCGAACTCGACGGGCTCAAGGTGAACGACCGCTACCCAACCTACGACAAGGTTACAGCCGATCAGCGCAAGCAGATCGCCGATAAGGCCAAGGCACTGGCCGTTGCACTCGATGGAATCGACCCCGCCCTTGGCCTTTCCGGCCTGCAGTGAAGACGACCGCACACATGAGTGATACAGAACAGTTTGACCTCCAACGTCGCCGCGTCCTGTTGGGCATGGCGGCCACCGGCGCTGCGATTGCCGGCAGCAGCCTGAGCTGCCCGGCGATGGCGGCAGCGGCCGAGCAAGTCACCACGGCCCCGCGTAGCGACAAGACCCAGGACCACCAAGCGTTTTTCGGCAAGCACCAAAGCGGCATCGTCACCCCGCGCCCGGCCTGCGGCATGGTCGTGGCGTTCGATGTACTGGCCAGCGACCGCGAAGACCTGGAACGCCTGTTCCGCACCCTCAACGAGCGCATCGCGTTCCTGATGACCGGCGGCACCGTGCCCCAGGTCGACCCGAAATTGCCGCCTACCGATTCCGGCATCCTTGGCCCGGTGGTCACGCCGGATAACCTGACCATTACCGTATCGGTCGGCGAGTCGTTGTTCGACGAACGCTTCGGCCTCGCGGCGGCCAAACCCAAGCGCCTGAGCCGCATGGTCGGTTTTCCCAACGATGCGCTGGAACCGGCGCAGTGCCACGGCGACCTGAGCCTGCAGTTCAGCTCCAACACGCCAGACACCAATATCCACGCGCTGCGCGACATCGTCAAAAACCTGCCCGACCTGCTGCTGGTGCGCTGGAAGCAAGAAGGCAGCGTGCCGCCCCAGGCACCGACCAAACCCGGTGAGCCGGCGCAGAGTGCGCGCAATTTCCTGGGCTTTCGCGATGGCTCGGCCAACCCCGACTCCAACGATGACAAGGCCATGGACCAGATCGTCTGGGTACAGCCCACCAGCGACGAACCGGCCTGGGCCGCCCATGGCAGTTACCAGGCCGTGCGCATCATCCGTAACTTTGTCGAGCGCTGGGATCGCACCCCGTTGCAAGAACAGGAAAGCATCATCGGCCGCGTCAAACCCACCGGCGCGCCCATGGACGGCCAGCATGAAACCCAGGTCCCGGACTACAGCAAGGACCCTGAAGGCAAGTTGACCAAGCTCGATGCCCACATCCGCCTGGCCAACCCGCGCACCCCGCAGGCCCAGGCCAACCTGATCCTGCGGCGGCCGTTCAACTACTCCAACGGCGTCAACAAAAATGGTCAACTGGACATGGGCTTGTTGTTCATCTGCTACCAGGCTGACCTGGAGAAAGGCTTTATCAGCGTGCAAACCCGGCTCAACGGCGAGCCGCTGGAGGAGTACCTCAAGCCCGTGGGTGGCGGGTATTTCTTCACCTTGCCAGGGGTCACCGGCCCCAAGGATTTCATCGGGCGCACGCTGCTCGCGGCAACGCACTCTCAAACTCCTGCCAAGACCTAAAACACACCAGAGCGGAATGTCTCCCATGAAGAAGTCGTCTATTGCGTTGTTGTTACTCAGCCTTTCGCCACTGGCAAGCTTCGCCGCTACTGCGCCGTTGGACCTGGTGGGCCCGGTGTCGGATTACAAAATCTACGTCACCGAAGAAATCGGCGAACTGGTCACCCAGACCCAGGCGTTCACCGACGCTATCAATAAAGGCGACCTGGCCACGGCCAAGAAACTCTATGCGCCAACCCGCGTGCACTATGAGTCCATTGAGCCGATCGCCGAGCTGTTCAGCGACCTCGACGCGTCCATCGATTCGCGTGTCGACGACCATGAAAAAGGCGTGACGGCCGAAGACTTCACGGGCTTTCACCGGATCGAATACGCGCTGTTCTCGCAGAACTCGACCCAGGGCCTGCAAGCACTGACGGCCAAGCTCAACGCGGACGTGAATGACCTCAAGACCCGCGTCGACGGCCTGACCTTCCCGCCGGAAAAAGTCGTCGGTGGTGCCGCTGCGTTGCTTGAAGAAGTCGCGGCCACCAAGATCTCCGGTGAAGAAGACCGCTACAGCCACACCGACCTGTACGACTTCCAGGGCAACATCGACGGCGCGAAGAAAATCGTTGACCTGTTCCGTGGCCAGATCGGGCAGCAGGACCAGGCCTTCCTGGCAAAAGTCGACAAGAACTTTGCCAGCGTCGACAAGATCCTGGCCAAGTACAAAACCAAGGACGGCGGCTTCGAGACCTATGACAAGGTCAAGGACAACGACCGCAAGGCCCTGGTCGGCCCGGTCAACACCTTGGCCGAAGACCTCTCGACCCTGCGCGGCAAGCTGGGTTTGAACTAACTGCCGCGCACAAAAAAACACCCAGTCCCTGTCGAGGGGCCTGGGTGTTTTTTTGCCGGCACGTTGCTCAGTTAGAGAATGCGGTACAGCAAGCGCTCGATCCGCACCCGGCTGACACGCCGCAGGAACTTGCCGACAGCGGGCGGGTAATCCACCAGCGTCTGCAATTGCTGGTAACCCTGGATACGCGTGGTGTGTTGGAAAATATTCGCAAGCTCGGCGCTTCGCGGCCCCAGCCATTGGCCTTGAGGGTCGTCGATCAGCAAGCCGTTTTCCAGGTCGAGGCGAAACGCCCGCGGGTTGAGGTTGTTGCCGGTGAGCAAGGTGTAGCGCTCATCCACCCACATGCCCTTGAGGTGATAGGTGTTATCGCCGTCGCGCCATAGGTGCAGGTTCAACTGGCCGCTGTTGATCATCGGCTGGTGCCGTTTGGCAAAGCGCCGCAGGCTGATCTCGTACAGGTACGGCAACGCCGCAATCACCTTGAAGGGTTCAGTGGGCGGAATATAGAAGTCGTTGGCGGTCTTGTCGCCCACCACGATGTCGATCTTCACACCGCGTGCCAGGGCACGGTTGATCTCGCGGGTCACCGGCAATGGCAGGTTGAAATACGGCGTGCAGATGGTCAGTTGCTGCTGGGCGCTGGCGATGAGTTCGAGGATCACCCGGCTCAACGGGTTGTTCTTGCCGACGCCCAGCAAGGGGCTGACCGACAGATGGCCATTGGGCAACTGCCCGGCTGTGGTGTCGTAGGTCGCATGCTTGAGACGGCTGCGCAGGTCGCCGATGTCGTTGCGCAGGCTGCGAGTGGTGGGCGGGTTTGGCAGGTCCAGGCGATGCACTGCCTTGGACGCCACCAGGCCGTGTTCCACCAGGTGCTGCATCGAATCGGCCAAGGGTTGGCTATGGATCAGGTGATAACGGTCGAAGCGGTATTTGTCGAACTTGTGCAGGTACACATTGTTCAGGCTGGCGCCGCTGTACAGCACGCTGTCATCGATCACGAAACCCTTGAGGTGCAACACGCCGAACAGCTCGCGGGTTTGCACCGGCACGCCGTACACCGGTACTTCGCTGGCGTGGCGCTGGGTCATGGCCTGGTACCAGGCGCTGTTGCCCGGTTGCTTGCCTGCGCCGATCAGCCCGCGCTGGGCGCGCAGCCAATCCACCATCACCACGATGTCCAGTTCGGGCCGTGCGGCCTTGGCGGCGTGTAGCGCGTCGTAGATTTCCTGCCCCGCCTCGTCCTGCTGCAAGTACAAGGCAACGATGTAGATACGCCGCGTGGCCTGGGCGATTTTCTCCAGCAGGCAGCGACGATAGGCATCGGCGCTGGGCAGCACCTCAAGGGCCTCGTTGGACAACGGAAAACCGCGCAGCTTGGGCAACAGGGAGCGTTTGAAGAACGACGGCATAGGGCTCGCAATGGGTCGAATCCGAAGAGGCCCAAAGCTTACACCATGAGGCTGCTCAGGTCTCGCAACGGGCAATCGAAAAAGACTGTTGACCATGAAGAACGATCGTTCTACTGTACTCGACATGAACGATATAACCCAGAATGAAACCCGCGACATTATTCTCGACGTCACCGAGAAGTTGATCTATCGCCACGGCATCGCTGCCACCGGTATGGACTTACTGGTAAAAACCGCTGGCGTGTCGAGAAAAAGTATCTATCGCTACTTCGCCAACAAAGATGAGTTGGTGGTGGCCGCCTTGCAACGCCGCGACGAGCGCTGGATGCAATGGCTGCGCAGCGAAGTGGAACGCAGCGACGACAGCGGCGAACGCCTGCTGGGGCTGTTCAGCGCGCTCAAGCGCTGGTTCGGCTCGGCAGACTTTCGCGGTTGCGCCTTTATCAACACCAGCGGTGAAACCGGCGATGCCCAAAACCCGGTGCGCCTGCTGGCCAAGGCCCATAAACGCAAACTGTTCGAGTACGCACTTGAACTGTGCCAAGCACATGGCACCCCCGACCCGGAGCAGCAGGCCGCGCAACTGCTGATCCTGATCGATGGCGCCATTACCGTTGCCCTGGTCATGGGTGATTCAACAGCTGCCGATAATGCGCAATGCATGGCGCGGACCTTACTGCAACTTTGAACCCACAGCCCAGGCAACTTTCGACCCAACCTTTATTGCATTGAGGAGTCGCCCATGTCAGCCCAAGAAGAAGTCCGCCCGCCCCTGCCGCCGTTTACCCGCACCTCTGCCATCGAAAAAGTCCGCCTGGCCGAAGATGGCTGGAACTCCCGCGACCCGCAACGTGTATCCCTGGCCTACACCCTGGACACGAACTGGCGTAACCGCGCCGAATTTGCCCATAACCGCGAAGAAGCCAAGCAGTTCCTGACCCGCAAATGGGTCAAGGAGCTGGATTATCGTCTGATCAAGGAATTGTGGGCCTTTACTGATAACCGCATCGCCGTGCGCTATGCCTATGAATGGCACGATGATTCGGGTAACTGGTTTCGCTCGTACGGCAACGAAAACTGGGAGTTCGACGAGAACGGCTTGATGGCCAACCGCTTTGCCTGCATCAACGATATGCCAATCAAGGAGAGCGAGCGCAAGTTCCATTGGCCGCTGGGGCGGCGCCCAGATGCGCATCCCGGCCTGTCAGAGCTGGGGCTATAACCCCGACTCTGCAGACCGAATGAGATCCAATGTGGGAGCTGGCTTGCCTGCGAAAGCGGTCGTGCAGTAACAGATTCAGCGCCTGACACACCGCCTTCGCAGGCAAGCCAGCTCCCACACTTGGATCGCGGGGCATCAATTGGATTTGCGTCTGCTGCCAGCCCCCTCCCACACGTTTAGTCCTGATTCAGCCCAACGCGATACAACACACCATCATCCTCATCGGTCAGCACATACAGAAAGCCATCCGGCCCCTGTCGCACATCGCGGATCCGCGCTTTCAATTCGCCCAACAAGCGTTCCTCGTGGACCACTTTGTCACCCTCGAACTGCAACCGAATCAGCTCCTGACTCACCAGCGCACCGACAAACAGGTTGTGCTGCCATGCCTTGAACCGGTCGCCGTCATAGAACGCCATGCCACTGACACCCGGCGACTTCTCCCACACATGGTGGGGCGCCACTGTGCCCTCTGCCGTTTTGCCCTTGGCTTCGGGAATCGGCAGCAGGGAATAGTTGATGCCATGGGTTGCCAACGGCCAGCCGTAGTTCTTGCCGCGCTCGATGATATTGACTTCATCACCGCCACGGGGCCCGTGTTCATTTTCCCAGATCGTGCCGCTCCAGGGATTCAAGGCCAGCCCTTGCGGGTTACGCTGCCCATAGGACCAGATCTCGGGACGCACGCCGGGTTGACCGACGAAAGGGTTGTCATCCGGCACGCGCCCATCCGGGTAGATGCGCACCACTTTGCCTTGCAACTTGTCCAAATCCTGGGCCGTGGGGCGGTCGTTGTTCTCCCCAAGAGTCACGAACAGGTAGCCATCACGGTCGAAGGCCAGGCGCGAGCCGAAGTGGTTGCCGGTAGACAGCTTGGGCTCCTGGCGCAGGATCACCTTGAAGTCCTCCAAGCCGCTCAAGTCAGCGGCCAAGCGACCACGCCCTACGGCTGTGCCGGCCTTGCCACCCTCGCCACCGCCTTCGGCGTACGACAGGTACACCAGGCGGTCCTGCTTGAAGTCTGGCGACAGCACCACATCCAGCAACCCGCCCTGCCCTTTGGCCCATACCTGCGGCACGCCCTTCAAGGGCGCAGACAGCTTGCCGTCCGGGCTGACAAACCGCAGGTGCCCAGGTAACTCGGTCACCAGGAAACCTTGCTGGTCCGGCAAAAACGCCAGCGCCCATGGATGGTCCAGGCCCTTGGCGACCGGCGTGGCGGTGATGCTGCCTTGCTCAGTGGGGAACTGTTGGCTATCGACGGCATACGCCGCGCTCAACGGCAGCAACGCGGTGGCGCACAGGGCGGCTAGCAGGGTTTTACGTACAAACATAAGGCGAAATCCTCAGCGGCGATTGCCGTTGGCATCATAGGTGGGCGCTTTGGGTGCGGTGGCCGGGCGGCTGGGGGCCGCCTCCTGCTTGGGGTAGCGGTTGCCGATGCCACCGTTTTCCAGCGTTGGCCGCGGGTTGGCCGGGACGGGCTGGATACTGCGAACAGCCGGTGCATTGGGCTGGGTGCCCTGCATGCTATTGGGGTTGGCCCGGTGAATAGGGCCGTGGTCGCTACGCCCCGGCAGGTTTTGCGCCTGGGCCAATGGCGCAAGGGCCAGGCCCAGCGCCAGTGCTGCGAGATGACGTACACAACGGTTCATGGCCAAACCTCTCTATGCCAAGTACTACGTGCTTTCGATAACACGCTACGCCGCGGGTTCGCGTTGTGACACTAAATAGTTTCTCATCAGGTGTAACACGATCTGTCCGAGCATCTATCCGCCGAAACTTTTGCCCTGCCCTGTGAGTCACCAGCACACAGGCTCTTCGTTGAGGAATCACATCTATGCCACGGGCAATCTGGAAAGGCGCCATCAGTTTCGGCTTGGTTCACATCCCGGTATCGCTGGTCTCGGCGACCTCTTCACAAGGCGTCGACTTTGACTGGCTGGACAAGCGCAGCATGGACCCGGTGGGCTATAAGCGCATCAACAAAACCACCGGCAAGGAAGTCACCAAGGAAAATATCGTCAAGGGCGTGGCCTTTGAAAAAGGACGCTACGTGGTGCTCAGCGAAGACGAAATTCGCTCGGCCCACCCCAAGTCCACCCAGACCATCGAAATCATCGCCTTCGTCGCCAGCGACCAGATCCCCCTGCAAAACATCGACACGCCCTACTTCCTCGCTCCGGATAAACGCGGCGGCAAGGTCTATGCACTGCTGCGCGAAGCGCTGAAAAAAACCGGCAAGGTGGCCCTGGCCAATGTGGTACTGCACACCAAGCAACACCTGGCCGCGTTGATGCCGCTGGAATCGGCTCTGGTGCTGGTCATGCTGCGCTGGCCCGCTGAAGTGCGCAGCCTGGATGAGTTGGAACTGGGCAGCGATGTGACAAAGCCGACCCTGGCCAAAGGTGAGTTGGACATGGCCAAGCGCCTGGTGGAAGACATGAGCGCCGATTGGCAGCCCGATGAATACCGTGACAGCTTCCAGGACAAGATCAGGGCGCTGGTGGCGAAGAAGGCCAAGGCCGGCAAGATCGAAGATGTGGAAACGGTCGAAGGCGGCGAAGAGCGAAAATCCGCGGATGTCATCGACCTGACCGAACTGCTCAAACGCAGCCTGGCGGGTAAACCTGCGGCGAAAAAAAGCACCGCGAAAAAGTCCAATAACAAGGCCTCTTGAGCCTGCCATTGACGGGAGAATGACATGGCAAAGCCCCTGAGTGAGTACAATCGCAAGCGCGATTTCAAGATCACCGCCGAACCCGCCGGCAGCTCACCCGCCAGCAAACGCAACGTCTCGGCCCTCAGCTTCGTGATTCAAAAGCACGATGCGCGCAACCTGCACTACGACTTTCGCCTGGAACTCGATGGCGTGCTGCTGAGCTGGGCGGTGCCCAAGGGCCCAAGCCTGGACCCGAGCCAGAAACGCCTGGCGGTGCATGTTGAAGACCACCCACTGAGCTATGGCAGTTTCGAGGGCAGCATTCCCGCCGGCCAATACGGTGCGGGGGATGTGATCGTATGGGACCGAGGCATTTGGCAGCCCCACGATGACCCGCGCAAAGCCTACGCGGCGGGCAAGCTCAAATTCACCCTGGTCGGTGAAAAACTCTCCGGTGACTGGGCGCTGGTACGCACCCGGCTCAAGGGCAGCGGCGACAAGGAGCAATGGCTGTTGATCAAGGAAAACGATCAGCAGGCGCGCCCGGCCTCTGAGTTCGATATCGTCCAGGCCGAGCCCGCCAGCGTGCTCAGCGATGCGGTGGTGGGTAAGCCAAAGGCCAAGGCCAAGGCCAAACCCAAGGCCGCGCCAAAAGCCAAAACGCCCAAGCGCATCGCTGCCCTGCCGGATGAGTTTGCCCCCCAATTGGCAACCTTGGTGGACCGGGCGCCCGAAGGTGATTGGCGCTACGAGATCAAGTTCGACGGCTACCGCATCATGGCGCGCATTCGCGACGGCGAAGTGCGCCTGTTCACCCGTAACGGCCACGACTGGACCGAACGCCTGCCACGTCAGTGCAAAGCCTTGCAAGCCCTCAAGCTCAAGGACAGTTGGCTGGATGGCGAAGTGGTCAGCCTCAATGGCGACGGGCTGCCGGATTTCCAGGCGCTGCAAAACGCGTTCGATATCGGCCGCAGCCTGGACATTGTCTATTACCTGTTCGACGCACCGTTTTTGAACGGTCGCGACCAGCGTGAAGACCCGGTCGAAGAGCGTCGGGCTGCGCTTAAATCTGCGCTGTCCGCCAGCCGAAGCAAACTGCTGCGATTCTCCGAAGCCTTTGCCGCCAGCCAGCGCGATATTTTCGAGAGCGCCTGTGACCTGGCGCTAGAAGGCGTGATCGGCAAGCGCGCCGGCAGCCCCTACGTGTCGCGGCGCAGTGCCGACTGGATCAA
Source organism: Pseudomonas sp. KT_2_4 (assembly GCF_041410225.1). NCBI lineage: Bacteria > Pseudomonadati > Pseudomonadota > Gammaproteobacteria > Pseudomonadales > Pseudomonadaceae > Pseudomonas > Pseudomonas sp. KT_2_4. Next base: position 575,721 of record NZ_CP166962.1, on the reverse strand, counting down.
GCTCAAATGCCGCCTGCGCCAAGAGTTCGTGATTGTCGGCTACACCCGCCCCCAAGGTTCGCGCAGCGGCTTTGGGGCGCTGCTGTTGGCGGTCAACGATGACACCGGCCTGGTATATGCCGGGCGGGTGGGCACGGGCTTTGATCAAGCGGCGCTGAAAAGTATCTATGCCAAGCTCACCCCGCTTGAGCGCAAGGACTCGCCCCTGCAAAAACCATTGACCAGTGCCCAGGCCCGTGGCGTGCATTGGGTTGAGCCGAGCCTGGTCGGCGAGGTGCAATTTGCCGAATGGACCCGCGAAGGCGTGGTGCGCCAAGCCGCGTTTGTGGGCCTGCGCACCGACAAGCCAGCCTCGCAGATCATTCATGAACAGCCGCGCGCGGCCAAGTCGGTCAAGGCACCCGAAACGTCGAAAGCCGGTAAAGCGCAGGCAACGGTGAAGAGCGTGAAAATCACTCACCCCGAGCGCATTATCGACAAGCACAGCAGCACGCAAAAACAGCAGCTCGCGCAGTTCTACACCGATATCAGCGAATGGATCCTGCCCTTCCTGCGCGCACGTGCCGTGTCATTGCTGCGGGCGCCTGAAGGGATCGAAGGTGAGCAGTTCTTCCAGAAGCACTCAGAGCGTATGGCCATCCCCCACATCAAGCAATTGGACCAGGCGCTGGACCCAGGCCATGCGCGCCTGATGGAAATAGACAGCGTGGAGGCCCTGGTCGGCGCGGTGCAAATGGGTACCGTCGAATTTCACACCTGGGGCGCCACTGCAGACAAGATTGAAACGCCTGACCTGTTTGTTCTCGATCTCGACCCGGACCCGGCCCTGCCCTGGAAAGCCATGCTGGAAGCGGCCCAACTGACCCTGTCGGTACTCGATGAGCTGGGCTTGCAAGCTTTCGTCAAAACCAGCGGCGGCAAGGGCCTGCACTTGATCGTGCCGTTGGCCCGGCGCGACGGCTGGGACACCGTGAAGGCGTTCGCCAAAGCCATTGCCCAATTCATGACCCGGCAACTGCCCGAACGCTTTACCGCCACCAGTGGCCCCAAGAACCGCGTCGGCAAGATATTTATCGATTACCTGCGCAACGCCCGTGGCGCCAGTACCGTAGCGGCGTATTCCGTGCGGGCCCGCCCGGGCCTGCCAGTGTCGGTGCCGGTGAGTCGAGAGGAGTTGAAAGGATTACGCGGCGCCCAACAGTGGACAGTGGCGAACCTGCATCAGCGGCTGCAAACGTTGAAGGATGACCCCTGGGCGGGGTATGCCAATCGACAGAAGATCAGCAAAAAGATGTGGGACAAGCTGGGCGCGCAACCCCCTGGGTGATCCGCGCCTTGAGCCAGGTCAGATAAGAATGAAGATCAGCGCCAGACCGGCAAAGATCGCCCACTTTTCCAGGTAGTAGCGCGTGCGATTGCGCTTCTTGAGCTCTTTGCCACGCAGGCGAATCTTGTACAGACGGGTAAAGGCACGGTTGAGGCCGCCGGTCTTGTCACCCTCATCGTTGGGCGAACCTGCGGCCGCCATCACATTGCGGCTGAACCAGCGGTTGAACGCAGCTGCCCAGCGGTACTTCATCGGCCGTTCGATATCGCAGAACAGAATGATGCGGTTCTGTTGGGTGGTGTTTTCCGCGTAGTGAATGTAGGTCTCGTCGAACATCACCGGCTCGCCATCGCGCCAGTAATAGCTTTCGCCATCCACATTGATGTAGCAACCTGGATCGTTAGGGGTATCCAGCCCCAGGTGATAGCGGTACGAGCCCGCATACGGGTCACGGTGACGTACCAGCTTGGAGCCCGGTGGCAGCTCGGCGAACATGGCCGCCTTGATCGAGCCGATGCTTTGCACCAGCTCGGTGGTGCGTGGGCACAGCTTCATCGCCGAGGGGTGACTGTCGCCGTACCACTTGAGGTAGAACCGCTTCCAGCCGGTCTTGAAAAACGAGTTGAACCCTACGTCGTTGTATTGCTCCGAGCGTTTGATCTCACCCGCCCGCATCAGATTCTGGCCTTCTTCGCGGATCTCTTCCCAGTGCTCCTGCAATGGGCTCAGGTCTGGAAAGTCGCTGGGCGAGAGGTAGGGACGGCTGGGCTGCTTGGAGAACAGGTACAGGAAACAGTTGATCGGCGCCAGGAACGTCGAGTGATCGCTAAGCTGGCGGCCCAGCTTGTGTCGCACCCGACCGCGCAGGTGTACATACGCAATGGAAGCAACGTAGAGAGCAACAATGATGAGTTTCAAGGGATTCGTCACACGTCAGGGAGAGAACAGGCTGCTCCTGCGGGCCCACAACGGCCGAGGATGGATAAGCAGCACCTGAAATCACAATTCACATACAGGCGACACGGCCGGCGGATAACCGCCTGCGTGCGACCATTGGCAGTTATTTAGCCACACTTTGTAACCAAAGGTTAACTAAGAATTGTGAAAAGCTGTCTACTGAGTGTGCTGGGGGTAGGAGCAGGCAGGCCCTTGAGCCTGCCTGTTTGAGGGCGATGGAAGGGTTACAGCGGCGAGTCGTTACCCTCGCGGCGATCCCCTAATGCCGTATAGGGCACGGCCTGAGTGCGGCTGCGAACGAAGTAGCGGATCAGCGCAATCATCAGGCCCAGCAACAGGCCGCCAACAAGGCTCAACGCGATAACCAGCGGCTTTTTCGGCTTGATCGGCGACAGAGGCTCCTGGGCTCGACGGTCAATGGTCACCAGCTTGAGGTTGCTCATATCGATATTCAAACCACGCAACCTGGCGACTTCAGCGCGAAGCGGCTCGACGTCTTGCAAGAAGATGTCTTCATTGCCACGCTTGCGCAGCACCTCAACCTCGCGGTTGCTTTCCAGCAGTTGCAGCTCTTTGCCGATCTCGGCAATGCGCGGGTTGGTGAAATCGTCGCTGGTACGCTGCTGCAATGCAGCGCGTTCGGCTTCCAACGCCTCGGTCCCCATGAAATACAGCGGGATCTTCTGGTTGTTCACCTCGGTCCGCATGACCTGGCTCGAACCCGTGCGGGTGGAGTCGGCCATTGAGGACGGCGTTGTCGGTGTACGAATGCCCATGGACTTGGCAATGCTGATGGCTTCGGCCAACTCGGCGAGGCGGTTGGTGCGTTCCATCTTCATCTGCAGGCGCAGGGCGCTGAGTTCATCCTGCAGTTGGGCACGCTTGAGCCGGTCCGCTTCCAGCAGCTTGGCGATTTTCGATTCTTTATCGGTATCGTAGTTGGCGCGGGCGGCGTCGATCTTGCCCTTGAGCTCGCTCAAGCGGTTATTGACGATCACCTTGAGGTCGGCCCCCACTTGCTGGCGCTCGGCGGCAATGGCGTAGTCCACAAAACCGTTGAGGATCGCAACACCATCGACGTCGGTCGGGTATTGCAGTTCCAGACGGATATAGCTGCTCAACGAATCGGATTTCTTGGGGTCAGGCAAAATCAGATTGACCGAATTGCGGTTGAACGCCTCAAAGCTCTGCTCAAGGGTTTGCCCCGGTTTCTTGAACGCCTTGAACAACTCCTCATGATCCTTGAAGAACCCCAGGCGTGCATCATAAGAGTCCAACTGCGCGCCCACTTTGAGCAGCGCATCGGCAGGCGGCAACTTATACACTTCCGAACGGTTCAAGGCGTCTAGCTCGTTGATTGCAGCAGGCCGCAACACACTGCTGACTTCATAGGTCTTGGGTGCCAGGAAGGCATAACCTGCGCCTAATACCCCGGCCAGAAGCGTACACCCGATCACCAGCTTTTTTTGTCGCCAGATGGCGTGAAACAATTCAAATAAATCAATTTCATCAGACGCTGCGGAAGGCGGAAGCGGGGAAGTACGATTCAAAATAAGAACACCTTAAAATAATACTAAAAGGCCATCATTCTCAGAAGTCTAAAAGACTTCAAAAATCAGGGACAACGCCCTGGATACGGCAGACCAATGGCGATGTGACCACTCAGTCCCCTGAAATATCCCGCAAACTTAGGGATTATTTCGGTTTCATTTCGGTGAGTAAGCCAAATGACACAGCCATGTCAGACTGATCTGGTTGCAAGCGTAGTCAATACAACATGAAAAAGCTGTCAAATAGCTGTCTTATAAAGAAAAAAATTTCGCCTACAGGCGGAACAGTGTCAGCCTCAATACAATTGAACATTTTTTTGAACAGCAATAAGGAGTTTGCATGTCACCCCTTTCCGCTTCGGACTTTCGCGCACTGCAAGGCACTTGGGAACAAACAGCCCTTGAAGACAGTGGCGTGCTTAACCCCGTGGATGCCCACAGCGCGCCGGGAGCAACGACGACAATTGCGGGGGATCGCTTCGAAGTGACCACGGTCAATGGCAAAATATTATTGGCGGGGCGGTTCGTACTGGACGCCAGCACTACGCCCAAAAGCATCACCTGGACGGACGCCATCGGCGAAGATGCAGGCAAGCAACTCCCCGCCAGTTACCGGCTCGACGGCGATGATTTCGTATTTATCGCAGCGGATGAGGGCATGCCCAGGCCCACTGTATTCAGCACTGGCCCAGGGCAAACCATGCGCACCTTCGTACGGCGCTCTTGATCAAATGTGGGAGCTGGCTTGCCTGCGATAGCGGTGGGTCAGTCAACTAATCTGTCACTGATACACCGCTATCGCAGGCAAGCCAGCTCCCACAGGTTTGAACGCGGGGCGTCAGGCAGACAGGCGGTGGCTGGCAGGCCGTTAGGGGAGCAAGCTCCCTCGCCACAGGTGGACACATAAGCCGTGATTATCCGATTTGATCACGGCATTTTCACAAGGACTTCACTTTTCGACCTATAAGGTCAGGCCTACCTACTCCAGTGAATCACTTGGCCCGCCCTCTCCTCGCGGGCCTTTTTTTTGCGTGCGCAAACCTTGATCAGCCATCACGCCTGATCGCTGTCATGGTAAAGCACAGGGGCAGTTGCGCGGCCTGATGCTCATATTGATCGTAGAGTTCTTCCCGGTTTGAATGCGGGTATTCCTGCAAATGAGCGATCTGCAACCGCGCTGCGATAGCCCCGCTGACTACATTGCCCAGGGTATGTACATACCAATAGGAGGTCGGCCCGGGCCGCTCATCCTTCCCTTCATAGACAATTGCCTCCTGCAGCACAAAGGGTTCACGCTGGAAGTAAGAACTGGCAGGCAGCATAGGGTTGGCCCCACAGGGGTCAAACATCTCAAGAAAGGGATGGGTTTCGTACATGACCAACGTACCGCCGGGCTTCAGCACACTGGCAACCTGGCGCATGAACAACGCCACATCCGGCATCCAGCCCAGCACGCCGATGGTCACCAGGGCAATATCGAACCGTGCCTGCAAACGCTCGGGCAAATGGTGGATATCGGTCTCAATGAACTCAGGGCTGTGTGGCGAGGCCTCAGCCAACTCCCGCGCCTGTTCAAGAAACGCCCGGGATTGATCAACCCCCACCACCGAACGGGCGCCCAAGCCATACAACGAAAGGCTTTCGCGCCCGTTGTTGCAGCACAATTGCACCACGTCCTTGCCCACCACGCCTACCTCTTGCAGCAAGGTGGTGATGGTCGGGTCCAGGCAGGAAAAATCAGGCTCGGCTACCGAGTCCAGCAGTGCCGCCCAGGTCGCGGTGTCTTTATGCAACCCGGCGGATTCGTCCCAGGCATTTCTATTGCTGGCGATCGCCTCTTGCGCTGAGGGCATGTCCATTGCTTCTCCAGAAATTCATTCCAGTGGGCTTCGGAAAGTAAATTAAATGCGCGCAGGAGGAAACCCTGGCCCACCGCGAAACTTATCACCCAGCCCACCGGTCATTAACCCAACGCGTGTTCAGCCCCTGAACGCCGCTCTTGAAGGTCGCATCGTGGCCCGTCATTCAGACCTGCGCATCGCTTTATCCCTGGACAGCCTGAACTTCTTTCTCGCCGATGTACGCGACGGTCTCGGACCGTACCTGGCGATCTACCTGCTGGCCGTGCATCAATGGGAGCCGGCCAGCATTGGCGTGGTCATGACCCTCGCAGGCATCGCTGCCTTGCTGACCCAAGGCCCCGCGGGTGCGTTGATCGACCGCACTCGCAGCAAACGTGCGGTGGTCGCCCTGGCCGCGCTGTTGGTGACGGGCAGTTGCCTGATGCTGCCCTTCGTCAGTTCATTTGGCTGGGTGGCGCTGACCCAAGCTGCCAGCGCCGTAGCTGCCTCTGTCTTTGCCCCGGCAATTTCCGCCATTTCGCTGGGAATCACCGGGCCGCGTGCCTTCACCCGGCGTACCGGGCGCAACGAGACTTTCAACCATGCCGGCAATGCCGTGGCCGCATTGCTGGCCGGCGGGCTGGCCTACCTGTTCGGGCCGGTGGTGGTGTTCTACCTGATGGCGTTCATGGCCGTCGCCAGTGTCATTGCGGTCAGTTGCGTGCCGGCCAAGGCGATTGACCATGAGGTCGCCCGTGGTTTTGATCCGGCCCATCACGCCGACCACGAACAACCCTCGGGCCTGAAAGCGTTGCTGACCAACCAACCGCTACTCCTGTTCGCCATCTGCTGCGCACTGTTTCACTTGGCCAACGCCGCAATGCTGCCGCTGGTCAGCCAGAAACTGGCGCAGATCAATTTGCAGATGGCCACCCCGCTGACTTCAGCCTGCATCGTCGCCGCCCAATTGGTGATGGTGCCGATGGCCTGGCTGGTCGGGCTCAAGGCCGATGTCTGGGGACGCAAGCCGCTGTTGCTTGTAGGTTTCCTGATACTGCCGTTGCGTGGCGTGCTCTATACCTTATCCAGCGACCCCTACTGGCTGGTGGCGGTGCAGATGCTCGACGGTATCGGTGCCGGCATTTTCGGCGCCCTGTTCCCGGTGATCGTCAAAGACCTGACCCAAGGCACCGGGCGCTTCAACGTCAGCCTGGGCGCCCTCTCCACCGTATTTGGCCTCGGCGCGGCGCTCAGTAGCAGCCTGGCCGGTTTCGTGGTGCAGCAGGCTGGCTACAACGCGGCGTTCCTGACGTTGGCGGCAGTTGCAGCCGCTGCCTTGATGCTGTTGTGGCTGGCGATGCCGGAGACCTTGGCAAAACCATCCTTCGCTCGCCATACAACTGTCGCCTGACATATGCGACAATGCGCGCCAAATTCCAACACACATTCCAAATTTTGTGTTCAGCGACCGGGTTTCGCGCCTTGATGTCGCTGTTGACGCATGCCTGAAGGCACCTGCCGTCACGCTCGCAACCCATTGATAGGTAAAGTAATTGATCTCCACAGCTAACATCACCATGCAGTTCGGCGCCAAGCCGCTCTTCGAGAACGTCTCGGTCAAGTTCGGCGCCGGCAACCGCTATGGTTTGATCGGTGCCAACGGTTGCGGCAAGTCGACCTTCATGAAAATCCTCGGTGGCGACCTCGACCCGTCCGGCGGGCAGGTCATGCTCGAGCCGAATGTGCGCCTGGGTAAACTGCGCCAGGACCAGTTCGCCTACGAAGAATTCACCGTGCTCGACACCGTGATCATGGGCCACGAGGAGCTGTGGAAGGTCAAGGCCGAGCGCTACCGCATCTACTCGCTGCCGGAAATGAGCGAAGAAGATGGCATGGCCGTGGCCGAGCTGGAAACCGAGTTCGCCGAGATGGACGGCTACACCGCCGAATCCCGCGCCGGCGAGCTGCTGCTGGGCCTGGGTATTCCCCTGGAACAGCATTTCGGCCCGATGAGCGAAGTGTCCCCCGGCTGGAAGCTGCGCGTACTGCTGGCCCAGGCGCTGTTCTCCGACCCGGAAGTGCTGTTGCTCGACGAACCGACCAACCACTTGGACATCAACACTATCCGCTGGCTGGAAAACATCCTGACCCAGCGCTCCAGCCTGATGATCATCATCTCTCACGACCGTCACTTCCTGAACAGCGTGTGCACCCACATGGCTGACCTGGACTACGGCGAGCTGCGCCTGTTCCCGGGCAACTACGACGAGTACATGACCGTGGCGACCCAGTCCCGCGAGCAATTGCTGTCGGACAACGCCAAGAAGAAAGCGCAGATTTCCGAACTGCAATCCTTCGTCAGCCGCTTCTCGGCCAACGCCTCGAAAGCCAAGCAGGCGACCTCCCGTGCCAAGGCGATCGACAAGATCCAGCTGGCCGAAGTCAAGCCGTCGAGCCGTGTGAGCCCGTTCATCCGTTTCGAGCAGAACAAAAAGCTGCACCGCCAGGCGGTCATGGTCGAAAAAATGGCCAAAGGTTTCGACGGCAAGCCGTTGTTCAAGGACTTCAGCTTCCAGGTTGAAGCCGGCGAGCGCGTGGCGATCATCGGCCCCAACGGTATCGGCAAGACCACCCTGCTGCGCACCCTGGTCAACGAACTGACCCCGGACGCCGGCAGCATCAAGTGGACCGACGCCGCCGAGCTGGGCTACTACGCCCAGGACCACGCCCACGACTTCGAAGACGACGTGAGCCTGTTCGACTGGATGGGCCAATGGACCCAAGGCGAGCAAATGATTCGCGGCACCCTGGGCCGCATGTTGTTCTCCAACGACGAGATCCAGAAGTCGGTCAAAGTGATCTCCGGTGGTGAACAAGGTCGTATGCTGTTCGGCAAGCTGATCCTGCAAAAGCCGAACGTGTTGATCATGGACGAACCGACCAACCACCTGGACATGGAATCCATCGAAGCGCTGAACCTGGCGCTGGAGAACTACCCGGGCACGCTGATCTTCGTCAGCCACGACCGTGAGTTCGTATCGTCCCTGGCCACCCGCATTATCGAGTTGAGCCCTAGCGGCGTGATCGACTTCAGCGGCACCTATGACGACTACCTGCGTAGCCAGGGTGTGGTGTTCTAAGAGCAGCACTGAGCTGCAAGCTACAAGCTGCAAAAAAAGCCCTGTCCCTGTGACAGGGCTTTTTGCATCCGCACTGTGCCGGGCGCTGATTTTATGGGCCATGCATAACCAGTGTGGGAGCTGGCTTGCCCGCGATAGCGGTGGTTCAGTTAAAGATGCAGTGACTGACAGGCAGCCTTCGCGGGCAAGCCCGCTCCCACAGGGAATCGGTGCCAGGCGCTGATTTTATAGGCAATACATAACCCGTGTGGGAGCTGGCTTGCCTGCGATAGCGGTAGTTCAGCTACAGATTCAGTGACTGACACACCACCTTCGCGGGCAAGCGCGCTCCCCCAGGGGCCTTTGTAGGCGTCCCCTCGCTCCTACAGTCGTGCGGGATATGCCATGATGCTTCACCGCCCGCCAGCGATTGAGTATTCATGCCTGCCGCCCCCTCCTCCCTGTCGATCACCCTGCAGATCGTTTCCATCGTGTTCTACACCTTCATAGCCTTTATCTGCATCGGCCTGCCGATAGCGGTGATTCCAGGCTATGTGCACGAGCAACTGGGCTTCAGCGCCGTGGTGGCCGGGGTGACCATCGGTTCGCAGTACCTCGCCACGCTGCTCAGCCGCCCGATGGCCGGGCGAATGTCGGATAACGTCGGCACCAAACGCGCGATCGTGCTGGGCCTGGCCGGTATTCTGATCAGCGGTGTGCTGACCTTTATCGCCACGCTGCTGGACAGCCTGCCGAGCTTGAGCCTGGGTATTCTGATCGCCGGTCGCCTGTTGCTCGGGGTGGCCCAGGGCCTGATTGGCGTGGGGACCATCAGTTGGTGCATGGGCGCAGTGGGCGCCGAACACACCGCACGCTCGATTTCCTGGAATGGCATCGCCTCCTATGGCGCCATTGCCATTGGTGCGCCACTTGGCGTGGTGATGGTGGCTGATTATGGCTACGCCAGCCTCGGCCTTGCACTGGCGGTGCTGGCGGCGTTGGGCCTGGTGCTGATCCGTAATAAACCCTCGGTGCCGGTGGTACGCGGCGAACGGCTGCCGTTCTGGGCTGTGTTTGGACGTATCGCGCCGTTCGGCGCCAGCCTGTGCCTGGCCTCGATTGGCTACGGCACGCTGACGACCTTTATCACCCTGTATTACCTGAATCGTGGCTGGGCCGGTGCGGCGTATTGCCTGACGGTATTTGGTGTGTGCTTTATTCTCTCGCGCCTGGTGTTTATCTCAGCCATCAGCCGGTTTGGCGGGTTCACCGCCGCCATCGCCTGCATGCTCATTGAAACCCTGGGCCTGACGCTGTTGTGGCTGGCACCGTCTACCGGCGTGGCCTTGATCGGCGCCGGGTTGACCGGTTTTGGTTTATCGCTGGTTTACCCGGCGCTTGGCGTGGAAGCCATCAAGCAAGTGCCGGACAGCAGCCGCGGCGCGGGGCTGAGCGCATATGCGGTGTTTTTCGACCTGGCCCTGGCGATTGCCGGGCCGTTGATGGGCGCCGTGGCGTTGAATCTTGGCTACGGCTGGATATTCTTCTGCGCCGCGTTGCTGTCGGTCAGCGCGCTCGGCCTGACCGTACTGCTCAGGCGCCGCGCCTACTGATCAGCCGTCTGCAGGCCGGCACGCGTTGCCTCACCGAGGGTGCGACTGAAAAAGCGCCCGGCCTCGGAGACCATATCGCGGTGAATCCCTTCACGGTCGACACCATCGGCATCGGTGCAGATGCCTGGCATTGTCGCCAGCTGATCACTGTCGCACGGGGCCATGAATACAAAGTGCCCTGCCCCGGCCAACAGCTTGAAGTCCGGCGGCTCTGGCAGTTTGCGCGCCAGGGCGGCGGCGTTTTTGTCCACTGCCACCAACTGGTCGCCATCGCCACTGTAGAGCAGCACCGGCACATGCACATCCGCCAGAGTGTGGCGGCCGAACATCAAGCTCAGCGGCGCCATCAGCATCAAAGCATGGATACGCGGGTCAGCCTGGGGTTGCAAGTCGTCGCGATCGACCACCAACTCGCCCTTGGTGGTGCACGCGTCGCGGTCTTCGGGGCGCTCTTGGCAGTAGCGGCGCAGGCGTTCGAAATCCGGCTTGGCGCCCGCCAGGATCAATGCCGTTTCGCCACCGGCTGAATAACCGATGACGCCGATCTGATCGATATCCACAAAGGGCGACAGCATCGGCTCGGCCAAGGCGGCGGTGATCGCCTGGGAGATCTGGATCGGCCGCCCATACAAATTGCTCACGGTGCCCAGGCGGCTGTGGTCCTTGTAGTTGTCACCGGGATGCAGCACCGCCACCACCACAAACCCCTTGCGCGCCAAGGCGGTGGCCAGGTCATGCAGGGCCAGCGGCGTGCCGGTATTGCCGTGGGACAACATCAACATCGGAAAACGCCCGATCGCCACCTTGGCATCTTCGCTGGCCGCCACATGGTAGGCGCCCAGCGCGGTAGTGCGCTCGGCATCGGTAGAGGGATAGAAGGCGATGGCTTTCATCGGCTGCGCATCCAGCGGGTCGAGAAAACTCATGCGATGAAACCCCACACTCCAATGGGGGTGCGGTGCCGGTGCGGCGTGCACTGAAACCACGCCGCCCAACAGCGAAAGAACCAAAACAGCACAAAGACGCATCATGGGGATGTCCACCTTTGCTGCACAAGAACCGGCCTGTCGAATAAAAAGTCCAGGGTATCGAAGGGATGTGTGCATATCCTGGGCCACAACGAAAAAACTCCGTACTCCGCTCGCGTTCAGGCGATCAGAATACAGAGTTTAGGCGCTCGGTTTCAGAATGAAACCGAGGACAGGGCACATTTACATAAGCCTTACGCAGCGGCGAACAGTTGCTCGTTGATGCGCACGTTGGCGTCGCTCATGGCTTTGCTGCGAACTTCGTCACCGTAGGCCAGGCCTTCAGCGCGCACGATCTCGATGTCGGTGATGCCCAGGAAACCGAACAGCAGCTTCAAGTAGCCTTCGTGGGCAGCGCCCGAGGCCTGGTCGGCATGCAGGCCACCGGCGGTGGAAACAATAATGACTTTCTTGTTGCCGCACAGGCCTTCAGGGCCGGCTTCGGTGTAGCGGAAGGTCTGGCCGGCTACCGCGATGCGGTCGATCCAGGCTTTCAACTGGGTGGGGATGGTGAAATTGTACATCGGCGCACCGACGACCACGGCATCGGCGGCGAGGAACTCAGCCAGCGACGATGCACTCAGTTCAGCCTCGTGCTTTTGCGCCGCATCACGCAGTTCAGCGGCAGTGCCCAATGCGCCCAGGGTAGCGCCGGAGAAATGGTTGATGCCTTCGCTGGCGAGGTCACGGTAAGTCACTTCCACGCCCGGTTGGGCGGCTTGCCATGCCTTGACCACACCGGCGCTGAGCTGACGGGAGGCCGAGTTGTCGCCGAGGATGCTGGAATCGATGTGCAAGAGTTTCATGATGGATCTCCGAGGTGGGATCGACAGTGGCGATCAGATGGTAGTGATGCTACGCATGAAACCAATGGTCGATAAGCCACCTGAAATGCGATAGTTTGTCCCACTGACAGGACAATAGGCCCACCATGCAAGACCTCAACGACCTCTACTATTTCGCCAAAGTCGTCGAAGCCGGCGGTTTTGCTGCGGCTGGCCGGCTACTCGGGATTCCCAAATCCAGGCTGTCGCGGCGCATTGCCGAGCTGGAAGACCGCCTGGGTGCACGCCTGCTGCAACGCACCACCCGGCAACTGACGCTCACCGCCGTGGGCGAGCGCTACTTGCGCCACTGCCAAGCCATGCTGTTGGAGGCGGAAATGGCCGACGAGGCCGTAGCCAGCATGTCCAGCGAGCCGCGTGGGCGGCTGCGAGTCAGTTGCCCGGTGGGGCTGGCCCAGCAAATTCTGCCAGAGCTGGTAGCCGGTTTTCTGGCCGCGCACCCGTTGGTGCAGTTGGACATGACCCTGGTGAATCGCCGCGTCGACCTGGTAGCCGAAGGCATTGATGTAGCGCTGCGCGTACGCGAACTGGGCGACGAAGACCCGTTACTGGTCACCAAACGCCTGCGCCAGGCGCATACCGTGCTGGTGGCCAGCCCCGTTTTCATGCGTGAGCGGCGGGTCGAAACCCTGGAAGACCTCAAGCAGTTGCCAATCCTTGGCGCACTCGAGGCGGACCGAATGGTGCACCAACGCATCATCGACCCTCAGGGCAACATGCACGAGCTAGTGATGGAGGCGCGCCTGGGCATCGAAGACTTTATCGTGCGCAAGGCCAGCGCAATGATGGGCGTGGGCTTTACGGTGCTGCCAATGATGTACTGCGAAGAAGAACTGGCCAGCGGCCGCCTGGTGCAACTGCTGCCGCAATGGTCATTACCAGGCGGCTGGCTGCAAGCGGTCTACCCGCACCGGCGCGGCGTGCTGCCGGCCATCCGGGCCTGGATCGACTACCTGGAAGAAGGCTTCAAAGGCTGTGGAGATCGGCTGTTATGAGCATGACGGAAGAACAAGTCGCACGTTTTTGCCTGAGCCTGCCAGGCGCACGGGAAGACTATAAATGGGGCGGCGTGCGGGTGTTCTCGATTGCTGGCAACAAGATGTTCGCCTTGCAGAACCTGCGCGGTGAGTCGCTGGCCTTCAAGGTCGACAAAGAACTGTTCCTGGGTCACGTCGACCGCCCGGGCATTCACCCGGCGCCTTACCTGGCGAGGGCGCAGTGGGTCATCATGAACACGCCCTACCCTTTGGGCGCAGAGGAACTGCGTGGCTTGTTGCAGCGCTCCCACCAGTTGGTGGTGAGCAAGCTGCCCAAGCGCACACAGATTGGCTTGCGGCTAGAGGATTGACAGCAAGGTGCCGCCAAGAAACAGCTGGTCCAGCCAGAACACCTGGTGCAACAGCACAATCACCCAGAACAGCACCTGGTAAGACACTTTGCGCGTCTTGTGCCGGAACACCTGCTGGGCGATCAACGCCCCCGGCCAACCGCCCGCCAGCTCCACCGCATGCAGGATGTTTTCCGGGGTGCGCCAGCCTTCGGTCTGCGCCTTGCGCTTGTCGCTCCAATAAAGAAAGAACGCCACCACGCTGACCACGCCGTAGGCCATCAACGGAATCGCCGTTTCGCCGCGATACCACAGCAAGGCCGAGCCCAGCAGCGGCGCGGCACACAGCAGTACAAAGATCAGCGCCTTCAGGCGTGGGTGCTGGATAGTCATGGCTTGACCGCAGTCCAGTCGATCCAGCCGAACTGCCAGGTCGCCAGGATGACCAGGCCAAAGGCAATCCGGTACCAGGCAAACACCGCGTAGCTGTGGCTGGCGATGAATTTGAGCAACCCCTTGACCGCAATCATCGCGAAGATGAACGAGGTGACAAAACCAATGGCGAACACTGGAAAATCCGCCGGCTGGAACAGATCGCGGTACTTGTAACCCGAGTACACCGCCGCCCCAACCATGGTCGGCATGGCCAGGAAGAATGAAAATTCGGTGGCCGTCTTGCGCGACAGGCCGAACAACAGGCCGCCGATGATCGTTGCACCGGAGCGCGAAGTGCCCGGGATCATCGCCAGGCACTGGGCCAGGCCGACCTTGAGGGCGTCTTTCCAGGTGATGTCGTCGACGGTTTCAGCCCGCACTGCATGTTGGCGGCGCTCGGCCCACAACATGATCACGCCACCCACTACCAGGGCAGTCGCTACAGTGATCGGGTTAAACAGGTAGTGCTTGATCAGGTCGGCAAAAATCACCCCCAATACCACCGCCGGCAACACGGCGATGATCAGGTTGACGGTAAAGCGCCGGGCCTTGGGCTGGGTCGGCAGGCCGATGACCACGTCAAAGATCTTGCGCCGAAACTCCCAGACTACCGCCAGGATCGCGCCCAGCTGGATGATGATGTTGAAGGCTTCGAAACGCTCGCCGCCAAAATTGATCAGGTCGGCGACGATGATCTGGTGGCCAGTACTGGAGATCGGCAAGAACTCCGTAAGCCCCTCGACGATGCCGAGAATCAATGCCTGTATGGCGGTCCAAAAATCCATGCTGTCTCCAAAGGTCATGCGCGTGGCATGCCTCTTAGTCTTTTTTAAGTTCACTGACGACGAGCGCACACAAGCGCCCGCAGTTGATTCTCAACGCCGGTCTGCAAAAATTCCGTGAAAAATCAGGCAGTACTCAGGTTTTTCGATTCCGGGCCGAAAGCCTATCAGACACGCCGGAAATCTCGAAGCAGCACCACAATTATAAAGAGCAGGGAGTGACAGGACGATGAACAGTTTGCGCAGCATGTCGATCAGCCGCCGCCTTTGGCTGATCCTGATAGTCGCCGTGTTGATGCTGCTGGCCTTGGGGCTGTTAATGCTCAACCAGATCCACGGCGACCTCTACCAGGCCAAGCGCCAGCAAACCCAGCACGTGGTGCAGACCGCCAGTGGCGTACTCAGCTATTACCAGAGCCTGGAAAAAACCGGCGTACTGACCCGCGACGCCGCGCAACAACAGGCCCTGAGCGCGGTGCGCGGGCTGCGTTATGACCACGATGACTACTTCTGGATCAACGACCTCACCCCCGTGATGATCATGCACGCGGCCAACCCCAAGCTCGACGGCCAGAACCTTTCGGCGATTCGCGACCCGGACGGTTTCGCCGTGTTCAACGAATTCGTGAACCTGGCCAAGGCCAAGGGCGCCGGCATCGTCAACTACCGCTGGCCGAAGCCCGGCGCCGAAGCGCCGGTAGAGAAAACCTCGTACATCCAACTGTTCGAACCCTGGGGCTGGATTATCGGCTCCGGGGTCTACGTGGACGATGTGCAGGCCGAATTCAGGGGCCAGGTGTGGAAAGCCTCGGCCATTGGCCTGGGCATTGCGCTGATGATGGCCGTGCTGGTGGTGCTGATTGCCCGCAGCATCGTGCAGCCGTTGCAGGCCGCGGTGAATGCCATGGGCAATATTGCCAGTGGCGAAAGTGACCTGACCCACAGCCTCGATACCCACGGCCGTGACGAATTGACGCAACTGGCCCAGCACTTCAATAGCTTCACCGCCAAGCTGCGCCAGGTGGTCGGCCAGTTGCAGGTGTGCGCGAACGCGCTGGGCCAGTCGTCCAGCGAGCTGGGCCACAACGCCAGCCAGGCCCACGACCGCAGCCAGCAGCAGTCCCAGCAGATGGAACTGGTGGCCACCGCCATCAACGAAGTCACCTACGGCGTGCAGGACGTAGCGAAGAATGCCGAGCACGCCGCCAGCGAAATGCGCGATGCACAGGCCCAGGCACAGCAGGGCCAGGTCAATATCGACGGCAGCTTGCAGCAGATCGACCAGCTCTCCACCACTATCAGCCAGGCCGTGGAGGTGATCCGCACGCTCTCCAGCGAGAGCACGCAGATCGGCGGGGTACTGGAGGTGATCCGCTCCATCGCCGACCAGACCAACCTGCTCGCCCTCAACGCCGCCATCGAAGCCGCCCGTGCGGGCGAGCAAGGCCGCGGGTTTGCGGTGGTCGCCGATGAGGTGCGCCTGCTGGCCCAGCGCACGCAGAAATCCACCGCCGAGATCCAGGTGATGATCGAGCGCCTGCAAGGCCACTCCGAAGCGGCGGTCAAGGTCATCAGCGACAGCCACAGCGCCTCGCAACTGACCATTGAACAAGCCGGCCAGGCGGGCGCAAGCCTCACCGCCATCGGCCAGGCGCTGCACAACCTCAACGGCCTGAACGCCTCGATTGCCAGCGCCACCCTGCAGCAGGCCCATGTGGTGGAAGACATCAACCAGAACGTCACCCAAGCGGCCGGGCTGTCCCACAGCACCGCGCTGGCAGCGGAGCAATCGAGCGTGGCGAGTGCACAGTTGCGTGGCTTGAGTGAACAGCTTGATGGGCTTTTGCGTCAGTTCAAGGTTTGACATCCCTCAGCGGTGGGAGGGCTGCCCTCTCCCACCGTCTAGCGGCCTCACATCCCCAGCCACTGCGGCAGCGCGAGGGAAATGAACGGCAGGTAGGTGACCATGATCAGGAACACCAACAGAATCATCAGCCACGGCATCGCGGCGCGAATGGTCTGCCCTAGAGTCAGCCCCGTCACCGCCGAGGTCACGAACAGGTTCAGCCCCACCGGCGGGTGCACCAGGCCGATTTCCATGTTCACCACCATCACAATCCCCAGATGAATCGGGTCAATCCCGAGCTTCATCGCAATCGGGAAAAAGATCGGCGCCAGGATCAGCACAATGGCCGAAGGCTCCATAAAGCTGCCGGCAATCAGCAGCACCACGTTGACCATGATCAAAAAGCCAATCGGCGTCAGCCCTTCCGAGATTACCCACGCGGTAATTTGCTGGGGGATCTGTTCGGTGGTCAGCACGTGGGCAAACAGCATGGCGTTGGCGATGATGAACATCAGCATGATCGACAAGCGCCCCGACTCCAGCAGCACCTTGGGGCAGTCGCGCAGCTTCATGTCCTTGTAGACGAACAGCGCGACGAATGCTGAATACACGGCTGCCACTGCCGCCGCTTCGGTCGGGGTGAACATGCCGCTGTAAATGCCGCCGAGGATGATCACCAGCAGCAACAGCCCCCAGAACGCTCGGCGTGCACAACTCAGCCACTCACGGAATGTCGCCCGGGGTTGCGCCGGCAGCTTCTTGATACGGGCGACGATGTAGATCGCGACCATCAACATCAGGCCCAGCAGCAAGCCCGGAATCACCCCGGCCATGAACAATTTGCCTACTGAGGTTTCGGTCGCCGCCGAATACACCACCATCACGATCGACGGCGGAATCAGAATGCCCAAGGTCCCGGCGTTGCAGATGATGCCCGCCCCAAACTCCTTGGGGTAACCGGAACGCACCATGCCCGCCACGGCAATCGAACCCACCGCTGCCACCGTGGCCGGTGACGACCCGGACAGCGCTGCAAATAGCATGCACGCCAGCACCGCCGCAATCGCCAGGCCACCGCGGATATGCCCGACACAGGCGTTGGCAAAGTCGATCAGCCGCTGGGCCACGCCGCCGGTGGTCATGAAGGCACCGGACAACAGGAAAAACGGAATCGCCAGGAAGGTGTAGGCATCGCTGGTTTCAAACAGTTTGATCGCCAGGGAACTCACAGAGTCCTGGCTGAACATCAGGATCGACACCGCACCGGACAACCCCAGGGCAATCGCAATTGGCACGCCCAGAAACATGAACACGAACAACAGGAGAAACAGACAGAGCACGGCCATCAGTGACGCTCCTCATGGCTGCCGGCCAACTTGCTGGCCTCGCCGGCCTCGTCGGCCAGGCCCAACCCGACCTGGCGGTGGGTAAAGATGCGGTAGAAAATTTCCAGGTAGCGGATCAAGACCAAGGCAAAGCCAATGGGCACGATCACCACGATGTCGCCGACATCGATGCCGAACTGGTCGAGGTCTTCGGCGCCGATATGCGCGGTCATCACCGCACTCACCCACTTGTAGCTGGCCACCATGAACAGCCCGGCATAGGCCAGGCAGCACAGGCAGGCGAGCATGCCGAGCAGGCGTTGCACCGGGCGCCGGGTCAGCCGCACCAGCGCGTCCACGCCCAGGTGGCCAGCGGTGCGCACGCCGTAGGAAATGCCGAAGAAAATCAACCAGCCGAACATGGCCTTGGTCAGCGCCACACTCCAGGTCATCTCTTGGGCCCAGGCCATGGTGCCGTCGCCCAGGGCATTGAAGAAGGCGCTGCTCCAGGCCCATTTGTCGGCCAGGGCAAAAAACAGGGTGTAGACGTTGTTGAGCATGACGTAGACGAATGTCACCAGGGTCATGGCGGCCAGCAGGAAAGCAATGAAGCCTTCCTCCAGGTGCTCCCAGACGCGCCTTAGCGTTTGCATGGCAAAACCTCACGAGGCAGAGATAGGTAAAAACCAGGTCAACCTGTAGATCGTTCCCACGCTCCGCGTGGTAATGCCGCCCCGGACGTTCCACGTCCTGTATCACGCCGTGCGTAAGGCGACGCGGAGCGTCACGGGATGCATTACCACGCGGAGCGTGGGAACGATCAGTCGCGGGCAAGCCCGCTCCCACAGAGGTTTACTGGTTTGAAGCGTCCGCCGCCTTGATCAGGTCAGCCCCAATCTCGCCCTCGAACTTCTGCCACACCGGGCGCATGGCTTCGCGCCACAGCGCACGTTGCTCGGGGGTCAGTTCGATGATTTCGCTGGTCTTGGCGTCGACGATCTTCTGCTTGGCCGACTGGTTCAGCGCTTCGGCCTGCTTGTTCACCTCCACGGTGACCTCGGCCATGATCTGCTCCAGGGTGCTGCGCACATCCGGCGCCAGGCCATTCCAGAACTTCGCGTTGGTGATCACCATGTAGTCGATCAGGCCATGGTTGGACTCGGTGAAGTACTTCTGCACTTCATTGACCTTCTGGCTTTCATAGTTCGACCAGGTGTTCTCGGTGCCATTCACGGTACCGGTCTGCAGGCCCTGGTAAACCTCGGCAAAGCTCATCTTGCGCGGGTTGGCGCGGATCGCCTTGAACTGTTCTTCGAGCACACTGGAAGCCTGCACGCGGAACTTCAGGCCACGGGCGTCCTTGGGTTCATGCAGGGCCTTGTTGGCGGAGAGTTGCTTGAGGCCGTTGTGCCAATAGGCCAGGCCGAGGATGTTCTTATCCTGCATCGAGGTCAGCAGTTGCTTGCCCTGAGCGGCCTGGAAACGGTCGACGGCGGCCAGGTCGTTGAACAGGAACGGCAGGTCGTAGATCTGCACTTGCTTGGTGTAGTGCTCGAATTTGGCCAGGGACGGCGCCAGCATTTGCACGTCACCCAACAGCAATGCTTCCATTTCCTTGCCATCGCCAAACAGCGACGAGTTCGGGTACACCTCGACCTTGACCTTGCCGGGCAGGCGCTCTTCAGCAAGTTTTTTGAACAGCAGCGCGCCCTGGCCTTTGGGGGTGTTTTCGGCCACCACATGGGCGAACTTGATCACAATCGGGTCTGCCGCCTGGGCCAGGCCAGCGGTAAACAAGGTGGCGGCGCACAGCAGCGCCCGGGAAAGCTTGAGCATGGGAATCACCTTCTTATTGTTGTGTTTAAGGCAAGGTGCCTGATGTAACGCGTGTCGTGAATTTCGAATTTTAGATACCTGCGTTCGGCCTGGCCGAACGCGCCCAGTGTGGGAGCTGGCTTGCCTGCGATAGCGGTGTGTCAGGCAACACAGACATTGACTGTTCTACCGCTATCGCAGGCAAGCCAGCTCCCACACTTTGTTCCCGGTTTTGTCAGTTACAGTTGCGCGGCCAGCAGCCGTTGCGCGCGCAGCAGTACCGGCGCATCCACCATCTGCCCATCAATCTGATAAGCCCCTGCCCCATCAGCACCCGCCTCCACCACCCGCCTGGCCCAGGCCAGCTCTTCAGCGCTCGGCGCCAGCGCGGCATGGATCACCGCGACTTGCTTGGGGTGAATGCACAATGCCCCGGCAAAGCCCATTTCATAAGCGTGCCGGATCGAGCGGTGCAGGCCTTCGGGGTCGTCGATGGCCGGGTGCACGCCGTCCAGCGGCGCCGCCAGGCCCGCGGCGCGCGAATGCACGATCAACGCCAGGCGCGCCTGGTCGAGGGCCAATTCGGCGGCACGGGAGTGACTGCTCAGGTTCAGGTCCAGCGCCAGGTCCAAGCCACCGAACGACAGGCGCTCTACCTGGGGCGCCTGGGCAATCTGCGCCAGTGCCAGCAAACCGCGTGCGCTTTCGATAATCGGCCAGATAGCCTTGCCGGTAGCGGCCACCACAGCCACCTGGGCCGCGCTTTCGACCTTGGGCAGCAATACCCCGGCGACATTTGCATGGGCCTTGCAGAAGGCCACGTCCTCAAAATGTTCGGCATGTTGCGGCGCGTTGATGCGCACCCACACCTGGGCCTCGGGATGGGCGCACAGGAATGCCCCCAGATTATCCCGGGCCTGACGCTTGAGCGGTTCTTCCACCGCGTCTTCAAAATCCACAATAACTGCGTCGGCGCCGCTGGCCAGGGCCTTGGCAAACCGCTCCGGGCGGCTGCCCGGCACAAACAGCGCAGAACGTACTAAAGGCTTTGGCATCACTTGATTCCTGATTAGATAACGCCGCGCTCGCGCAGGCTGTTAATGGCCTCAACGGAGTAACCCAGCTGATCGAGGATGCCTTGGCTGTGTTGCCCCAGCGCTGGCACGCCGTCCATGCGCGGGGTAAACGCGGCGTTACGGGCCGGTGGCAGCAGCGACGGCAACGGCCCCGCCGGGCTGTCGACGTCGCGCCAGCTGTCGCGGGCCTTGAGTTGCGGGTGGTCCCACACGCCTTGCATATCGTTGACCCGGGCGCTGGCAATTTGCGCGTCTTCCAGGCGCTGGATCACCGCCTCGACGCCCAGTTGGGCAAAGCGCTCCACGATGATCTGGCGCAGCACCTCGCGGTTGGCCGAGCGCTTGAAATTGGCGCTGAAGCGTTCGTCCATGGCCAGCGCCGGGGTGAGCAGCACTTTGTCGCAGAACGCCGCCCATTCGCGCTCGTTCTGCAAGCCAAGCATCACGGTGCCGCCGCCCCCGGTGGGAAACGGCCCGTAGGGGTAAATCGTCGAATGCGCGGCACCCGCACGCGGTGGCGGCGCCGCGCCGTCGAAGGCGTAATACATCGGGTAGCCCATCCACTCCACCAGGCTTTCGAGCATGCTTACATCGATGCGGCTGCCCTGGCCGGTTTTGCCGCGTAGCAGCAGCGCCGACAGAATGCCGCTGTAGGCGTACATGCCGGCGGAGATATCCGCGATGGAGCAACCGGCCTTGGCCATCTGTTCTTCTTCTGGGCCTCCGGTCACCGAGAGGAAGCCGCCCTCGCTCTGGATCAGCAGGTCGTAGGCTTTCTTTTTCTCGTAGGGCCCGCCTTCGCCATAGCCGGAAATATCGCAGACGATCAGGCGTGGAAAACGCACGTGCAGCGCCTCGAACGATAAGCCCATGCGCGCCGCCGCGCCGGGGGCAAGGTTCTGCACCAGCACATCGGCATCGGCCAAAAGCGCATCCAGAATGGCGCCCGCCTCGTCCTGCTTGAGGTCCAGGGTCAGGCTTTCCTTGGAGCGGTTGGTCCAGACGAAATGTGACGCCAGGCCACGCACCCGCTCGTCATAGCCACGGGCGAAATCGCCGGTGCCGGGGCGCTCTACCTTGATGACCCGGGCACCGAGGTCGGCCAGTTGGCGCGTACAGAACGGCGCGGCAATCGCGTGTTCCAGGCTGACGACGGTGATGCCGTCCAGCGGTCGTTGTTCAGTCATGACAAATCCCTCAAAGCCAATGGGCCATGGACGCGGTAGTTCGCAGGTTCCACACCTGCTCGATCAGGCGGTTGGCCTGGGCCGGGGTGCGGGCGCCGCTGAAGTCGGCCAGGCGCTGGAACTTGTCCGCCAGCTCGGCACGGCTCAGGGTGTTGCCCGGGTCGCCCTTGGGTTCATCAATGGCACCGTGCAGCGTGCGGCCATCGGTGGTGGTGACGGTGACGCGGCCCAGCCAGCGTTGCGGGTAGGCGTTGTCGACTTCGGGGTCCAGGCTCATGCAGACCTTGTCGCGAAACGCCGCGACCGCAGGATCGGTCAACGCCAGCTCATGGAATTCAGGCAAACCGGCTTTGCCATGCACAGCGATCAGCCCAAGCACCGTGCCCATGGAAAATTTGGCCTGGTGCACGGTGGCCGGCACCGTCACTCGGCCGAGTACGTCAATGGCGCCTTGGTGCACGTGGGTTTGCACCTGGGAGATCTGCGCAGCGCTCAGGCCTTCACGCTGCATCACGTCCAGCAGCGCATCGGCAGCAGGATGGGTGTGGCGACAGGAGGCGTGGAATTTGAACGAGGTTTCCACCAGCGCCCAACGGCTGCCCAGCTCGGAAGACAATTTGCCCGGTTGGGCATCACTGGACATACCGGCCGCCAAACCTTGCTCACCTTCAAGGATATTGCGCGCGCCGGTCAGCCCATCGGCCGTAAGGTAAGCCGCCAGCAAGCCGTCCGCCGCCGCCTTGGCCGTGTGCAGTTGCTTGGAGTCCGCGGCATCGCGCAGAAACTCCCACAGCCCGGCAGCCTGGGTGCCGGCGCTGCCGAGCAGGTTGATGAATTGTTCTTCGTTGAAGTCGAGCAACTTGCCCACCGCGACCGCCGCCGCCAGGGTGCCGACCGTGGCCGTGGTGTGGAAGATGCGGTAGTGGGAGCGGCCCATGAACTCACCGATGCGAATCCCGGCCTCATAGCCGGCTACAGAAGCCAGCAACAGCTCACGGCCAGACTTGCCGAGGTCCTGGGCAGCCGCCAATGCAGCGGGAAACACCACGGTGGCCGGGTGCAGCACGGAGCTGTTGTGCAGGTCATCCTGCTCCACCAGATGTGAGGAAGCGGCGTTGACCAGTGCGGCAAAATACGCGCTGGTGCCGGTGCCGTTGACGATCACCTGGGCCGGGCCGCTGCTCGGGCCCATCTTCTGCGCGTAGCGTTCAAACAGCGGGATCGGGTGCGCGCCTTGGCTGGCCAAGGCGGACGCGAGCCAATCCAGGTACAGTTCTTCGGTGCGCGCCAGCACGGGCTCGGGCAATTGTGAGTACGTCAGCTCGGCCAGGAATCGGCACAGGGCTTGGGTAGGGCTCATGCTCAGGCCCTCAGAAGCTGCGTGGCAGTTCGAGCAAATGCTCGGCCACGTAGGACAGGATCAGGTTGGTGGAGATCGGCGCCACCTGGTACAGGCGGGTCTCGCGGAATTTGCGCTCCACGTCGTACTCGCAGGCAAAGCCGAAGCCGCCGTGGGTTTGCAGGCAGGCATTGGCCGCTTCCCAGGACGCCTTGGCCGCCAGGTACTTGGCCATGTTGGCACTGGCCCCGGCGTTCTTGCCGCTGTCGTATTCCTCGCAGGCACGCCAGCGCATCAGGTCGGCCGCTTCGATCTCGATATGCGCCTCGGCAATCGGGAACTGCACGCCCTGGTTTTGCCCGATGGGCCGGCCAAACACCACACGGTCGCGGGCATAGGCGCTGGCCTTTTCGATGAACCAGCGGCCGTCACCGATGCACTCGGCGGCAATCAGCGTGCGCTCGGCATTCAGGCCATCAAGGATGTATTTGAAGCCCTTGCCCTCCTCGCCAATCAGGCTGTCCAGGGGCAGCTCCAGGTTGTCGAAGAACAGCTCGTTGGTCTCATGGTTGACCATATTGGCGATGGGCTGCACGGTCAGGCCGTTGCCGATGGCCTGGCGCAGGTCCACCAGGAAGATCGACATGCCTTCGGATTTTTTCTTTACGTCGGCCAAGGGCGTGGTGCGTGCCAGCAGAATCATCAGGTCGGAATGCTGTACCCGTGAGATCCAGACTTTCTGGCCGTTGATCACGTACTTGTCGCCGCGCTTGATCGCCGTGGTCTTGATCTTGGTGGTGTCGGTGCCGGTAGTGGGTTCGGTGACGGCCATCGACTGCAAGCGCAATTCACCGCTGGCCAGCTTGGGCAGGTAGTAGCGTTTTTGCGCCTCGCTGCCATGACGCAGCAGGGTGAACATGTTGTACATCTGGCCGTGCACGGTGCCCGAGTTGCCGCCGCAGCGGTTGACTTCCTCAAGGATCACCGAGGCTTCGGCCAGGCCCAGGCCGGAACCGCCGTATTCCTCGGGGATCATTGCCGACAGCCAGCCAGCATCGGTCAGGGCCTTGACGAAGGCTTCGGGGAAGCCTTTTTCTTCATCGATCTTGCGCCAGTAAGCGGCATCGAACTCGGCGCACAAGGCGCGCACGCCGTCGCGGATCGCATTGAGTTCTTCGTTGTCATGGGCATTCATCTACGGCTCTCCGCCTGTTGTTATCGGGTTATTCGAAATGCACCTGGGCGGTCTGTGCCAGGCCTTCAGTGTTGCCAGCCCACAGTTCTGCGACGCCGGTGGCGGTGATGCGCCCGCCGACCTGAAAAGGCTGTGGCGCAATCAGTGGGCGCACGCCGCGATAGGCAAAGCGGCGCAAGGTCGCCTCAGGGTGCGCTCGGCAGAACGCACGCAGGTTCAAGGTGGCGATCAGCGGGCCATGCACCACCAGGCCGGCATAGCCTTCGGTGCCGGTGACATAGGGGTAGTCGTAGTGGATGCGGTGGCCGTTGAACGTGACGGCGCTGTAGCGGAACAACAGGGTCGGCGTCGGCTCGACGGCCTCTGTCCATTCGCCCCGGGCCAGCGCGTCGCCGCTGCCAGGCTTGGGTGGCGTGGGTTCGCGGTAGACGATGTCCTGCTCCTCGCGGATGGCCAGGCGCCCTTCCTGGGAGTAGTCATGACGCACGGTGACAAATAGCAGTGAGCCGGTGCGCCCGGTCTTTTCTTCAACCTGGGTGATGGTCGACACGCGCGTAGCCGCCTCGCCAGCCCGCAGTGGGTGCAGAAATTCAAGACGCCCACCGGCCCACATGCGATTGCGGTTATCGGCCGGCGGCAGGAACCCGCCGCGTGCCGGATGGCCGTCGCTGCCCAACGCCACCTCCGGCAGCGGGTCCTGGAAAAAGCACCATTGCCACAACGCAGGCACAGCGTCGCCGTCGGCAGGCACCTCTTCACCTAATGTGGCGGCGATGCGCTTGAGCAGGTTATGGCTCAGGTGGTCGTAGGCGGTCTCACTTCGGCCGATCCAATCAGTGGCGCTCATCGGGTGCAGGTCCTCAGGCAGTGGGTGTCTGCCGAGGATCATGCAAGGGCCAGCCCGTTCTGAGAATTTGCATTTCAATAAACCAGCGTTCGGTTATGCTGAACGCCAATTTAATTGGAAAACACCGCACATCCCTGTGGGAGCGGGCTTGCTCGCGAAAGCGCAGTGTCAGTCACTGAATACATTGCCTGATACACCGCTTTCGCGAGCAAGCCCGCTCCCACATTTGGGTCTTCATTGTGATGAGGTTTGGTGTTTATACCGGGAGCCTTGCATGCACTTCGATCTCGCCGACCTGCGCCTGTTTATCCATATCGCCGAATCCCCCAGCCTCACTCAGGGTGCCAAGCGCGCCTTCCTGTCGCCGGCTGCCGCCAGTGCGCGGATCAAGGCCCTGGAAGGACAGCTCGACACGCGCCTGTTGTACCGCGACAGCCGGGGCGTGGAAATCACTCCGGCAGGCGAGCGCCTGTTACACCATGCGCGGTTGATCATGCGCCAGGTGGATTACCTCAAAAGCGAGTTCACCCAATACGGCGTGGATTCGGCCGGGCATATCCGTATCTTCGCCAACACCACGGCGGTCACCGAGTTTTTGCCGGAAGTCCTGGCAGGCTTTCTGTCACAGCGCCCGGGCGTCACCGTCGACCTGCAGGAACGCCTGTCACGAGACATCGTGCGCGGGGTGCTCGATGGCACCAGTGACATGGGTATCATCGCCGGCCCCGTGGAAGCCTCCGGCCTGCAAGTGTTGCATTTCAGCACCGATGAACTGGTGCTGATGGTGCCCGTCGGGCATGCCTTGGCCGAACTGCCTTCGGTCACCCTCGAGCAGACCCTGGCGTATCAGCATATCGGCCTGCATGAAGGCAGCACGCTGTTGAGTTTCCTGCGTGAACACGTCGAGCGTCTGGGCAAGCAATTGTCGCTGCGTATCCAGGTCTCGAGCTTCGAGGCGATCTGCCGGATGGTCGAGGCCGGCGTTGGCATTGGCATCATTCCAGAGTCCGCCGCCCTGCGTCACAGCCGCACCATGCAGCTGGTGACGGTGAAACTGGACGAGCCCTGGGCGATTCGCGAGCGCAGCATCCTGGTACGCGAGCTGGAAGCGCTGCCGGGGACCATACGCGCCCTGATCGCCACGTTGATGCCTGCCCCCCTGGGCAAATCCTGATGTTTTTATAAGCGGCCGTTAACAGTCTTTGACAGTTTCCCGACAAAGCACTCAAAGATTCTCAGCACCCGCCGCCCTAGCATTCCAGCATCCAAATCATCATTCGGGTGCTCTTGATGTTTCGCAGACTGCGCGGTATTCCGCTATTGGGTTGCCTGTTGGGCAGTATCGGTTGCCACTCGCAACCGCCTGCCCCGCCGCCGATTCAAAAAGGTGATTACGGCGCAATCATCCGCTACCTGCAGACCCGCATTCCCCAGGAGATGGCGCGGGACAATGTGGCGGGATTGTCGATTGCCCTGGTCAATGGCCAGGAGCTGATCTGGGCCCGCGGCTTTGGCCTGGCTGACAAAGACCTGGGGGTGCCGGTCACGCCCAATACCGCGTTTCGCGCCGGTGGCATCTCCAAGCTGCTGACCGCCACGGCGGCGCTGCAACTGGTGGAGCAGCAACACCTGGCGCTGGATGCGCCGATCCAGCAGACCCTGCGAGAGTTCTACGTACGCTCCCGCTTTCACAGCGACCAGGCCGAGGCGGATCGAGCGATCACCTTGCGGCGCTTGCTCAGCCATCAATCCGGCTTGCCCAGCGAGCACCTGCGCGACCTGCGCAGCACCTATGCCATGGGGCAGATGCCGATGCGTGTGTCGGGTGTGTGGCTGAGCAGCCTGCCGGGTTCCCAGGTGGCGTATTCCAACCTTGGCTATGCCTTGGTGGGCGCCGCCATTGAGCGTAGCAGCGGCAAAAGCTTCGAAGCCCAGTTACAAAGCAGCCTGCTCACACCCTTGCGAATGAACCAGTCCAGTTTCCTGGGTACCGGTGCGCAAATGAGCTATCGCGCCCACGGCTACGAGGATGGCAAGGCCAGCACCGACCCCCAGGTGCGTGACCTCGCCGCCGGTGGCCTGTGGACCAGCCCCAAAGACCTCAGCCGCTACGTGCGCATGCTGTTTGCCAAGGGCACCTACAAGGGCCGTCAGATCCTCGGCAGCGCTTCTATCGATGCCATGTTTACCCAGCAAAACACCGGCAACGCCTTGGATTTCGACTGCCAGATGGGCTTGGGCTGGTTCTTGGCGCCCTGTGGTGACGAGCCCATCGGCCCCGGTGTGCGCACCTACCAGCACAGCGGTGGCGGCGACGACTTCGTGGCCCAGTTGACCCTGCTACCGGATCAGCAACTGGCCGTGGTCATCATGGCCAACGACAGCAACGCCGAAGACATGGTGGTGTCGCTGACCACCGACAGTCTGCGCCTGATGCTCCAGGCTCAGACCGGCAAGCCCGTATGCGCCGACGACTGCCAGGCCCCCAGCCACGGCCTCAAGCTGCGCCACGTACCGGCGGCGGTGGATCGCAAGCGCCTGGCCGGCTTCTACGCGACCGCCTGGGGCGTGTTCCGCATCAGAGATGAGCATGCCCGTTTGAGCGGTGAACTGGCCGGCTACGATTTCCAGCTATTGCTTGATGAGCAAGGCTGGCTGCGGGCGCAGAAAAAGATACTGGGGTTCTGGCGCAAGGACCTCGGCGATTTGGGCCGCGTGCAGCTGGATGTCCTCACGGTACAAGGCCGCCAAATGCTCACCGCCCGCAGCCACGGCCAACGCATTGCCATCGGCGAGCGCATCGAGCCGCCGCCCTTGTCCGCAGCCTGGGCCAACACGGTCGGCACCTACCAGGTGCTCAGCAGCCATGAACCCGACGCGCCATTGAGTGGCATCAGCGTGCGCCAGGAGGACGGTTTCCTGGTGATTCGCGGCCAATTGCACGGCGAGCCGCTGACCGACTACATCCTGCTGCCCATCGACAACGCCCATGCGGTGCTGGCCGGCAACGGCTACGGCCTGGGCGATACGGTCAGCCGCCAGGTCAACGGCCTGAGTGCTTCGGGCTACTCGTTCAAACGCACCCATTCACCCCACACACCCTTGAACCTCTAACCAGGAAAACACCCTGATGCACTCAAAAAACCTGTGCCTGTCATTGACCTCACTGTGCCTGCTCGCCGCCGCCGATACGGCGCTTGCCGAAGACTGGCAATACAGCCTCAAGGCCGGCATGGCCAACGCACCCCGCTACAGTGGCAGCGACGAACGTATGACGGCGCCTGTGCTCGGCGGCAAAATCATCAGCCCTTGGGGCGTCTTCCTCGACACTGATACGGGCTTGGGCTGGGGTTACGAAGGTGATGCCCTGAGCTTCAGCGCATACGTTGGCGCAAGCGATTCGCGCAAGGATAAAAATGAAAGCATGCATGCCGGCTCCAAACGCCTCAAAGGCATGGGCGAGATCAAGTCACGTCCGCAATTGGGGGTAAGTACCGCCTACAACCTCGGCGGTGTGATCATCGGCGCCACCCTGGAACATGCGCTTGAAGAAGATAAACACAAGGAAACCGGCAAGGCTTTTACCCACCTGGAGTTGAGCCTGGGTACCCATCTCTATGAAGGCCGCTACGGCTCCGTCGATGCCGCCATCAACAGCCACTTCGGTGACCGCAACTACCTGCAAACCTGGTACGGCGTGACTGCCGACCAGGCCACCCGCAGCCGCTTCAAGGAATACAAGGCAAGTGCCGGCAATATCAGCAATGGCATGAACCTCTCATGGAGCGTGCCGATCAACGAACACACGCAGTTCTCGACCTTGCTCGATGTGCAATACCTGGCGAATGAAGCAGGCAAGAGCCCGATTGTGGAGCAGCGGCTGCAGGCGTCGGTGTTGGGGGAGCTGCAGTACACCTTCTGATCTGACTTGCCCTCTGTAGGAGCGAGCTTGCTCGCGAAAAACTCGCAGGCGCCGCGTTTATCCAGAAAACACGCGTTATCGTTGAGGTTCTTCGCGAGCAAGCTCGCTCCTACAGGATGGCATGGGGGCAAGCCGCCTTACTCTGCATAGGCCCACGTCATTCGAAACGACGCCCCGCCCCACTCCGAATCCTGCACTTCCACCTGCCCGCCATGCCACTGGCTGACACGCTTGACCAGCGCCAGGCCCAGGCCAAATCCGCCTGTGCGGCGGTCGCGGCTGGCGTCAAGGCGCAGGAAGGGTTCGAATATCTTGGTGCGACCCTCCAGCGGTACCCCCGGCCCATCGTCGTTGACCCGCACTTCGTAACCGCTGCCAAACTTGACCAGCGACACTTCCACGCGACGATCGGCATAACGAATCGCGTTGCGCAGCAGGTTGATCACGGCCCGCGCCATAAAGCGTGGCTCGATCTGGATAACGTCCACCTCGCAGGTGCGCAACGACAACTGCACCCCTTCTGCTTCGGCCTCCAGGGCCACGCTGCCGATCACACTGTCGAGCCAACTGTGGGCCTCGATTTGCTCGCGGGTGACCTGGGTAGCGCCTGGCTCAAGGCTGGCATAGGTCAACAGCTCGGAGACCATTTCTTCCAGTTCACCGAGGTCGGCGTACATGTCGTTGATCAACGCTCGGCTTTGCCGTGGGTCACTCTGCTGCCTGAGCTGGTCCAGCTCGAATGACAGCCGCGCAATCGGCGTGCGCAATTCGTGGGAGACCGCGTTGGTGAGTTCGCGCTGGTTGGCGATCAAACCTTCGATGCGCTCGGCCATCTGGTTGAAGTGCCCGGCCAGTGAGCGCACGGTGGAGCGACTCGGCAGCAAGATGCGCGAGCCCAGGTCATTGTCACCGAAACGTTGCGCTGCCAGGCGGATGTGCTCCAGGTCGCGCCAGTGTGGACGCACCCAGAAATACAGGACGATGGCCAGGCTCACGCCCAGGAAGCCATAGGCCCACAGGTATAACCACTTGGGTTCTTCCGGCAATCTGATTTCGAGCAGTTGCGGGCCGTCGTCGATAGGCGCGAGAAATTTCATGAAGTCTTCGCGCACCACCACCTGGTCAGCCGCCAGGAGTTTCTGTTCCCGTTCGCTCAAATCCTGGGTGTCGCGCTGCACCAATTTGAGCCGCAAGCCGTAATGCGGTTGCAGCTCGTCCAGGCGTGCCTGGCGTGCCTCTGCCTGCACGGGGCGCAGTTGCTCCACCAGGGCCCAGGCCGGGCCGCGCAGGGCTTCACGGTTATAGGTTTCGTTGGACTCGGGCATGTAGGCGTCCAGGCCGTAGTTGACCAACCAGATCGACCCGGCCAGACCGAGCGCGAGAATCAGATAGAGGCGCAGATACAAGCGCAGCATCTACACCTCCCACGCGAACGGATTGAACAGGTAGCCCTTGCCCCAGATGGTCTTGATGCACACCGGCTCGCGGGGGTTGTCATTGAGCTTGCCGCGCAGTTTGCTGATGTACACGTCTACGCTGCGGTTCAGGCCGTCAAAAGCGATGCCGCGCATGCGGTTGAGGATGTCGTCGCGAGAGAGAATCTTGCCCGCGCTGCTGGCCAGCAACCACAGCAACTCGAATTCCATGGTGGTGAGGTCAATGGTCTCGCCGCCCAGGCGGACCACCCGGCAACTGCGATCAATCGACAAGCGGCCAAATTCCAGGGCACCGCGCACGGTGGGCTCGGGCACTTGACGGCGCTGCAGCGCACGCAGGCGCGCCAACAACACCGGCGGTTTGATCGGCTTGATTACGTAGTCGTCAGCACCGGACTCAAGGCCAAGGATATGGTCCAGGTCATCTTCCTTGGCGGTGAGGATCACGATGGGCGTGTCCGACACGTTGCGAATCTCGCGGCAGACATGCAGCCCGCTCTGACCCGGCAGCATCAGATCGAGCACGACGATCTTCGGCTTGAAATCCAGGAACGCCGCCAAGGCTTCATCACCCCGGTACACCACCCGTACCTCGAAACCATGCTGCGACAGAAAATGCGAGACCAGCCCTGCCAGCTTTTCATCGTCCTCAACGAGCAAGACCTTGCCCAGACCCAGGTTTTCCATAAGTTCTCAGTGTGGATGCGCGGATTGAAATGGGGCCATTATAGGTGGCAAGCTGGCCGACAGATGTGGCTGACCAGTCCACAGCGAAGAAGCTTCATGCTTTTAAGAGTTTTTAACAAATAGCCTGCACTTTTTAACGCCATTGACAGGGAGTTCTATGCGCAAGGATTACCTGGCGTTCTTCATTTCGCTGTTCCTTTCACGGCTGGCCGACCAGGTTTTGCTGTTTATCGTGCCCCTGATCGTATTCCAGACCACTCAAAGCGTGTCGTGGGCGGGGCTGGCGTTTTTTGTCGAGTCACTGCCGCGCTACCTGGCTTTTCCGGTGTGCGGGGCATTGTGCGACAGGTTTTCACCGGTGCGTATCCTGCATATCAGCCAGGTGTATCGGGCCGTGGCCTGCGTGGTGGCGATGGCGCTGTATGGGCTGTTCGACGGTATCCATTGGCTGGTCATGCTGTCCGCGGTATGCGGCGTGTTGACCACCCAGGGCATAATGGCGCGGGAAGTGGTGATGCCGCATATCTTCGAGCATTACACCTACGCCAAGACCTTGTCCTATTCGCAGATCGCCGACCAGAGCGGGCTGGTGCTCGGGCCATTGGTGGCGGCGCTGATGCTGGAAGTCTGGGCGTGGCCTTGGGTGGTGCTGGGGGTCGCCGTGCTGTTTGTGCTGGCGGACCTGGCGATGCTGATCTGGCAGCGCCACACCACGGTGGACCTGCACATCCATGAACAACAGCCGGGTAACTGGCTGCAACCCCTGCGCACCGCTTTTGGCCACATCCTCAACCGGGTGGAGTTGAAACGCATCATCGTCCTGGCGGTCGGTGTGAACCTGATGGTCGGCGTGACGCTGGCCACCTCGGCTGCCATGGTCACCGGCCACTACGCAGCGGGCAAAGACACCTATGCCCTGCTGCAAGCCGCCGGGGCGCTGGTGACCATCGCGATTCTGTTCTACCTGGCGCATTCATCACTGAAGCTGAAGGTACTGGGCGGGTTGTCGTACTCGATGATCACCGTCGGCGCGCTGATCACAGCGCTCAGCCCCGGCGTGTGGGCCTACGCGGTGGGGTTCCTGCTGCTGACCGGCTTTGACAAGATGTTCAACGTGTACCTGCGCAGCACCCGACAACGGGTGATTCCGGTGCAGGACTTCGGCAAGACAGTCGGCGTGATGACCTTGCTCAACAACCTGGCCCAGCCCTTGGCGGGCTTGATGATTGCCGTGCTGGCAGCACCCTTGGGCACGCCAACGGTGATCCTGCTGCTGGCGGGGATCACCGCGTTGATCGGTGTGGCCGTGGCCTCAGGCTGGCACGCCACTGTGAAAGCGGAACTCGACGTCGGGTGATTCGATCAGGTCCTGCTCGGTGGCTCGCACCCGGTCGATCACCTGGGCGATGTCCTTGGCGTCGCCGTACTGGTAAGCCAGCTTCAAGTAACCCTGGAAGTGCCGCGCCTCGCTTTTGAGCAAGCCGAAGTAGAACTTGCCGAGTTCTTCGTCCAAATGCGGCACCAGCGCTTCGAAACGCTCGCAACTGCGCGCTTCGATAAAGGCGCCCACCACCAGGGTGTCTACCAGCTTGACCGGCTCATGGCTGCGCACCACCTTGCGCAAACCCGAGGCATAACGGCCGGCGTGCAGTTGACGCAGTTCGACCTTGCGCTTTTTCATCAGGCGCATGACCTGCTCGTGGTGCACCAACTCTTCGCGGGCCAGGCGCGACATCATGTTGATCAGGTCAACGTGGCCGTAGTACTTGGCCATCAGGCTCAAGGCGGTGCTGGCGGCTTTGAATTCGCAGTTCTTGTGGTCGATCAGCAGGGTTTCCTGATCGGCCAACGCGGCCTGGACCCAGGCATCGGGGGTGCGGCAGCCGAGGAATTCATGGATTTCGGGCAGGTTCATCGGGCTCACGGGCAAAGGATCACAAAAGGGCGCCGATTATACCGACCCCGTCGCAGACCACCAGCCACCGGCCTTGATGTGTATCAACATGACGGCTGCCGGCCAGCAACTATAGTTATCCAACGCCCGCCCTTTTGGAGATCCCGACCATGCAAGCCATCCGCAGCATCCTGGTGGTCATCGAACCCGAGCATTCGGAAAGCCTGGCCCTCAAGCGTGCCAAGCTGATTGCCAAAGTGACCGACGCGCACCTGCACTTGCTGGTCTGTGACAAGAAGCACGAGCATTCGGCGCTGCTGAGCCTGCTCAAGGAAGGCTTGAAAGAAGACGGCTACAGCGTCACCACCGAGCAGGCCTGGAACGACAGCCTGCATGAAACCATCATCGATGTGCAGCAAGCCGAAGGCTGTGGCCTGGTGATCAAACAGCACTTCCCCGACAACCCTCTGAAAAAAGCCCTGCTGACCCCGGCGGACTGGAAGTTGCTGCGCTATTGCCCGACGCCGGTGTTGCTGGTCAAGACCGCCACCCCTTGGGCAGGCGGCGTGATCCTGGCGGCCATCGATGTGGGCAACGCCGACGGCGAACACCGCTCGCTGCATAATTCGATCATCGACCATGGCTTTGATATCGCCAGCCTCGCCAAAGCGCAGTTGCATGTGATCAGTGCTCACCCCTCGCCCATGCTGTCGGCGGCAGACCCGACCTTTCAGCTCAAGGAAACCATCGAGGCGCGCTATCGCGAGCAATGCAAGGCCTTCCAGGCCGAGTTCGACGTGGACGACAGGCACCTGCATATCGAGGAAGGCCCGGCCGATGTGCTGATCCCCCATATTGCCCATCGCTTGCAGGCGGCGGTGACCATTATCGGCACGGTGGCGCGCACGGGGATTTCCGGCGCGTTGATCGGCAATACCGCAGAAGTGGTGCTGGATGCGGTGCAAAGCGATGTGCTGGTGCTCAAGCCGCAGACGCTCATGGACCATCTGCAAGAGCTGGCGACCAAGCCCTGACACCGACCTTCAGGCAATGTGGATCAAATGTGGGAGCTGGCTTGCCTGCGATTGCGGTGGGTCAGCTGGCGCATTTGCTCCTGATACACCGCTATCGCAGGCAAGCCAGCTCCCACATTGACCTCGCCAGTCAATTAACCCAGCGCATCTTTCAAGAACCCAGGCGCGATATAGCGCTGGTAATGCGCCTCGGACAAGATAAAGAACTCGCGATCAATGGCATCGCGCAGTTCAGGCAGCGCCCAGTCGCGAAACTCCGGCAACAGCACCATGCCGTACGCCTCCAGGTTATTGATCACCCGGGCCCCACGGGCGATCAACTGGTAGGCCCAACAATACTCGGACTGGTGTGGCACAAAGCGAATCTTGCGTTGCTCCAACTGCCCGCGCAGTGTCTTGGGGTCGAAAACCTCCACTTTGCCGGCCATGACCTGCACCAACAGCTGCTCAAGCCTGAGCCAGACCGCACGCTTTTCTTCTTCGTTATAGCCGTTCCACTGGATCACTTCATGGTGAAAGCGCTTGCATCCACGGCACACGAGATCGCCGTAGACCGTAGAGCACAGGCCGACGCAGGGGGTCTTGATGGTTTGGTTGGGCATGGGCAGCAACACGCAAATCAGCGAAACAGTGCGCCATGTTAGCCCTTTGTCTAAGGTTGATCACCCAGCAAACTTGAGTAGGCAACTTACCTTTAGATTTTTTTTGCCGTAGAATCACCCGGCCTTGTAAGGCGCCAATAATCCGCTGGAAGCTGTTTTCAAAGCGTCACGAGCACAGTCGTTCCTTCAGAACGGTGTTGGCGCAGGTTCGACCCGGTAGGTCAGAGCCCGCGCCAACCCTCATCAGCTCCGTTCTGCAGGCGTAAAACTTTGAAAGCAGCTTCTGTAAGAAATGGCGGCAGCGCTGGCTTTGCGGCCCAAAAAGCCCCCGAGCGCATGCGTGCCGTTCATTTCTGGATGAGCGTCCCGTGGGACCACTGATGAGGGTAATAACTGTGCTTGAAGCCTACCGCAAACATATCGAAGAGCGTGCCGCACTGGGTATCGTTCCCCAGCCGCTTAACGCCGAACAAACCGCAGGCCTGGTCGAGCTGCTGAAAAATCCTCCGGCTGGCGAAGAAGAATTCCTCGTTGACCTGATCACCAACCGCATTCCACCAGGCGTTGACGAAGCCGCTTACGTCAAGGCCGGTTTCCTGTCTGCCCTGGCCAAGGGCGAAGCCACTTCCCCCCTGATCGACAAGAAACGCGCTGTTGAACTGCTCGGCACCATGCAAGGCGGCTACAACATCGTGACGTTGGTCGAGCTGCTGGACGACGCCGAACTGGCACCCGTCGCGGCCGCCCAACTCAAGCACACCCTGCTGATGTTCGATGCGTTCCACGACGTCGCCGAAAAAGCCCGCAACGGCAACGAGCACGCCAAAGGCGTGATCCAGTCCTGGGCTGACGGCGAGTGGTTCCGCAACCGCCCTACCCTGGCCGACAAGATCAGCCTGCGCGTCTTCAAGGTCACCGGCGAAACCAACACCGACGACCTGTCGCCTGCGCCTGATGCCTGGTCCCGTCCTGACATCCCGCTGCACGCCCTGGCCATGCTGAAAATGGCGCGTGAAGGCATCGTGCCGGACGAGCAAGGCAAGACCGGCCCGATGAAGCAGATCGAAGAGATGCGCGGCCAAGGCTTCCCGATCGCCTACGTCGGTGACGTGGTCGGTACCGGTTCGTCGCGTAAGTCGGCAACCAACTCGGTATTGTGGTTCTTCGGTGACGACGTGCCTTACGTGCCGAACAAGCGTGCTGGCGGTTTCTGCTTCGGCAGCAAGATCGCTCCGATCTTCTACAACACCATGGAAGATGCTGGCGCACTGCCAATCGAATTCGACGTTACCAACATGAACATGGGCGACGTGATCGACCTGTACCCGCATGCTGGCAAAGTCTGCAAACACGGCACCGACGAAGTCCTGACCACCTTCGAAATGAAGACCCCGGTGCTGTTGGACGAAGTTCGCGCCGGCGGCCGTATCCCGCTGATCATCGGCCGCGGCCTGACCGACAAGGCACGCGCTGAGCTGGGCCTGGGCCCTACCGACCTGTTCAAGCTGCCTGAAGCGCCTGTCGACACCGGCAAGGGCTTCACCCTGGCGCAGAAAATGGTCGGCAAGGCCTGTGGCCTGCCAGAAGGCAAAGGCGTTCGTCCAGGCACCTACTGCGAGCCGAAGATGACCACCGTGGGGTCCCAGGACACCACCGGCCCAATGACCCGTGATGAACTCAAAGACCTGGCGTGCCTGGGCTTCTCGACCGACCTGGTGATGCAGTCCTTCTGCCACACCGCGGCTTACCCCAAGCCGATCGACGTGACCACCCACCACACCCTGCCTGACTTCATCATGACCCGTGGCGGTGTATCGCTGCGTCCAGGCGACGGCATCATCCACAGTTGGCTGAACCGCATGCTGCTGCCGGACACCGTCGGTACCGGTGGCGACTCCCACACCCGTTTCCCGATGGGCATCTCGTTCCCGGCCGGTTCTGGCCTGGTCGCGTTCGCCGCAGCCACTGGCGTAATGCCACTGGACATGCCGGAATCGATTCTGGTGCGCTTCAAAGGCAAGATGAAACCTGGCATCACCCTGCGTGACCTGGTGCATGCCATTCCTTACTACGCGATCCAGGCTGGCCTGCTGACCGTAGAGAAGAAAGGCAAGAAGAACGCCTTCTCTGGCCGCATCCTGGAAATCGAAGGCCTGAACGACCTGACGCTGGAACAGGCTTTCGAGCTGTCCGACGCCTCGGCTGAACGTTCGGCTGCCGGTTGCACCATCAAGCTGTCCAAAGAGTCCGTCACCGAGTACCTGAACTCCAACATCACCCTGCTGCGCTGGATGATCGGCGAAGGCTACGGCGATGCACGCACCCTGGAACGTCGCGCCCAAGCGATGGAAGCCTGGGTTGCCAACCCGGAGTTGATGGAAGCCGATGCCGACGCCGAATATGCCGAAATCATCGAAATCGATCTGTCGGAAATCAACGAGCCGATCCTCTGCGCGCCAAACGACCCGGACGACGCCCGTCTGCTGTCCAGCGTCGCTGGCGAGAAGATCGACGAAGTGTTCATCGGTTCGTGCATGACCAACATCGGCCACTTCCGCGCTGCCGGTAAGCTGCTGGAGCAGGTCAAGGGCCAGTTGCCGACTCGTCTGTGGCTGTCGCCGCCGACCAAGATGGACGCTCACCAACTGACCGAAGAAGGCTACTACGGCATCTACGGCAAGGCTGGCGCACGTATGGAAATGCCAGGCTGCTCGCTGTGCATGGGCAACCAGGCACGCGTTGAGCCGAACTCCACCGTCGTGTCGACCTCGACCCGTAACTTCCCGAACCGCCTGGGTGATGGTGCAAACGTCTACCTGGCATCGGCTGAGCTGGCGGCAGTCGCCTCCACTCTGGGTCGCCTGCCGACCGTCGAAGAGTACATGGGCTACGCAGCGAAACTGGACACCATGGCCAGTGACGTCTACCGCTACCTGAACTTCGACCAGATCGCTGAGTTCCGCAAGATCGCAGCAAGCGCCAACATCCCGGTGATTCAAGCCTAACGGTGTGTTGATGTGAAAGGCGCCGCGTATCGCAAGGTACGCGGCGTTTTTTTGCGTGCGCCAAAAGGGTAACGGATGTCAATCCAGGCTCCCGCTCCCCCTTAAAGAGTTGTATCAGACTGAAAAGTACTGGCCGCCGACAACCTTTGCACGACGACCTACCAGATCAGGTAGTTGTCCCTCTACGCCTTGAAGGCTAAAACTCTCTACACCCTGACGCCTGTATCACGGAACCCACCAGCTCTGGATGTACTTCGCGCTGTAAGCCGTACCCCTTAATAAAAAAAACAAACCCTGCCCTCGACACCCAAGCCCGGTGCCAGGGGCGCTCTCGCCTGTTTTTTGTGCTGACTGGAGGTGTGTTATGTCGCGTAGCCAATATGTGATCAAGAAAATCTTCAAGCATTATTCGGTGTCGGTGGAACACATCGGCGATGCGCCTGATAGAAAGAACGTCCTGTTGGTCAACGGCGCCATGGCCACGACGTCGGCCTTTGCCCGTACCAGTAAATGCCTGGCCGAACACTTCAACGTGGTGCTGTTTGACTTGCCGTTCGCTGGAAACTCCCGCGCTCACAACCCTGACCGGTGCCTGGTGACCAAGGACGACGAAGTCCAGATCCTGCTGGCATTGATCGAGCGCTTCAACATTCACCACTTGGTTTCCGTGTCCTGGGGTGGCCTGTCCACCCTGCTGGCACTTGCCAAAAATCCAGACAGCGTTGAAAGCTCAGTGGTGATGTCGTTTGCGCCTGGCCTCAACGCGCCGATGCTCGATTACGTCAGCGGGGCGCAGGCACTCATGGCCCGGGATGACAACGCAGGGATCGGCCATTTGCTCAACCAGACGCTGGGCAAGCATCTCCCGGCTCGACTCAAGACCGCCAATCAACAGCATATGGCGCAGTTGATCAACGCCGAGCAGCATCAAGCGCGCTTCCATATCGAACAGGCACTCAAGCTCAATGAAGGGGCCTACTTGCCGCAACTCTTGAACATTGACAGTCATGTGCACTTCCTGAATGGCGCCTGGGACGAATACACCAGCGCCATGGACGTGCAGTCCTTCAAGCAGTACATCCGCGATTGCAGCTTCTCCATTGCCCAGAGCAGCGGACATTTTCTGGACCTGGAGTCCAAGGCTGCGGCCAACGGCGTGCACCGCGCGTTGCTCGGGCATTTGCTGAGGGCATGCGATGCCCAGCCAGGGGCGTTTTGCGAGCAATCGGCTCAACGAGCGCGGCTGAGCTTTGCCTAAATACTCTTCAACAAGGACGTAGATGATGCGAGTAATCATGGTTGCCATCGGCTCGGCCGGTGACGTTTTTCCCTTTATCGGCCTGGGGGCTGCCCTGACTGTGCGCGGTCATCAGGTCACCTTGTGCAGCATGCCGACGTTTCAGCGCGCCATTGAGGCGCAGGGGCTGAACTTCGTGCCGTTATGCGATGAGGCGACCTACAGCGCCGCCATGGGCGATCCCCTATTGTGGGACCCGAAGACCTCATTCGCCGTATTGTGGCAAGCCATCGCCGGCCTGCTGGAACCCGTCTACGACTATGTAACCACTCACAATACCGACGATACGGTGGTTGTCGGCTCACTATGGGCCTTGGGTGCACGTATCGCCCATGAAAAATACGGCATCCCTTATCTGTCCGTCCAAGTGTCGCCATCCACGTTGCTTTCTGCACATTTGCCGCCCGTGCACCCCACCTTCAATGTGTCGCGGCGCTTGCCATTGACTCTGCGCAAGCTGCTCTGGCGCGGGATCGAATACCTGAGCCTGGACCGTACCTGTGCTCCCCAAATCAACGCACTACGCCACAAACATGGGCTACCAGGCGTGGTGAAGAACATCTTCAGTCAATGGATGCATGCGCCCCAAGGGGTGATATGCCTGTTCCCCGAATGGTTCGCCCCCGCACAGAAAGACTGGCCACAGCCTTTGCACATGGCCGGTTTCCCTCTGTTCGACGGTGGCGCCCCTGGGCTCGATGAGCCCACACGAGCCTTTCTGGTTGCCGGAGCGCCCCCTATTGTCTTCACTCAAGGCTCCACTGAGCACTTTGACCAGCAGTTTTATCGTTTCGCCCTGGCAGCGCTGCACAGGGTCGGTGCCCGCGGCATTTTTCTGACCGGTGATCGACCGCTCTTCACGGACCTGCCGCCCACCGTGATACAGCGCCCGTTTTTGCCGATGAGTTCGCTGTTGCCCCACGCGGCCGGTCTGGTCCACCCCGGCGGCATTGGCGCCATGAGCCAGGCGCTGGCGGCCGGCATTGCGCAGATTGTGCTGCCTATCGCTCATGACCAGTTCGATAACGCCGAACGCCTGGTGCGCATGGGATGCGGCATACGCCTTGCCCTACCGTTAAACAAACAGGACCTGGACGATGCGATCACAACGCTCTTGCACGACAGCCGGCTGCAAACGGCCTGTCGTCGAGCGAGCAGCCTGATGCCCTGCGACGCTGCCTCTTGTGAAACAGCGGTCAACGCCATTGAGCAGTGCCACGCGCGGCATTCAATGCCTCGCCTGCGCCAGGCCTCATAAACCACGAACGTCCAAGTGTAAGCACCGTGCCAGAGCGGTCGGGAAGCCTCGGCAAAGTTTGACAGAAATAGCTTGTGGGCTAGATTGCCAAGAATGCAGTAATCGAGGCGACTGTCCATGGAGAAGGAAAACGACCTCATTCGTTGGTGGGATTGCTTACGCATCGAGATGTGCAAGCAACAGGATGAGACTCAAGTGTTAGCGCTTCTGGAGCGTGAAGTGTTGCAACTGGGGTTCGAGTACTACGCCTATGGCGTACGTCACCTGACCCCTTTTACACGCCCCAGAACCGAGATATGCGGGTCCTACCCCGCAAGCTGGCTGGCACATTACGAGAAGCAAAACTACGCGGCTGTCGATCCGTCAATCCTTAGTGGCTTGCGCTCTACCGAGATGGTGGTATGGAACGACGCACTGTTTGATAACAGCCGCACGCTGTGGCAGGAAGCTCGGGACTGGGGCTTGTGCATCGGCGCCACACTGCCGATTCGAAGCCACGACCGTTCACTGCGGGTACTGTCCGTGGCTCGGCGCCAAGACATTATTTCGCAGGCTGAAAACAACGAAATTCAAGTGCGCCTGCGCTGCATCCTTGAACGGGTGACACTGCGCCTGACAGACCTGGGTTATAGCGAACGCGCCCACCAATTGGTCTGCCTGAGCCGGCGTGAGCGGGAGATCCTGCAGTGGACCGCCGACGGCAAGAGTTCAGGAGAAATCGCGCTGATCCTCACTATTTCCGTCAACACCGTAAACTTTCACCTCAAAGCCATTCAGAAGAAATTCGGCGCTGGCAACAAAACACTGGCGGCAGCCTACGCCGCTGCACAGGGCCTTATCTAGGGCCCGACAATTGCGATAAGGACATCCAATGATCAGCATCATCACCCGTCGTCACCATGAACTGTCTGCAACGCTTGAGGACGACCTGGGCCGCTACCGACACGAAGTTTTCATCCAGCAATTGGGCTGGCAACTGGATTCCACGCACGCCCGGCCCCAACGCGAATTCGACCAGTTCGACCACGCGGATGCTCGTCATATCCTCGCCCTGGATGCCGAGCACCAAGTCTGCGGTTGCGCGCGACTCTTGCCGACCACGCAACCTTATCTGCTGGCGCAAGTGTTCGGTTTTCTGTGCGACCAGCCAACCCCGCGAAGCAGCGACACCTGGGAGGTGTCGCGTTTTGCCGCGCGCGCCCTGGAGGAAGGCACCTTACCGATGCGCGTCTGGTGGAACAGCCTGAACCATGCCTGGAGCCAGGGCGCCAATCGGGTAGTGGCGGTGACCACACCCGCGCTGGAACGTTATTTTCTCAGGCATGGCGTGCAGTTGAGCCGCCTCGGTTCTCCGCAACGCGTGAATAAAGACCATGTGGTAGCGCTGAGTTTTCCGGCCTGGCAGAAAAACGGCCAAATCGCGTTACACGCAGAGTCGGCCGTTGCCTAGCGATGAGTGATCCCCACCTGTGCTTAAAGCCGGGGCATCGGCTGCGAACGCCTCAGGGAATCAGCGAGTAAATCAGTGAGGAAATGGCCACCAGACCGACCAGCGTCACGAACACATTCGAGGCCTGCCCCCGGTACTTGGCCATGGCCGGGACCTTGCGGATCGCGTACATCGGCATCAGGAACAGTATCGACGCGATGATCGGCCCGCCCAGGGTCTCGATCATGCCAAGGATGCTCGGGTTAAGCGTGGCGACGATCCAGCACACCACCAACATGAAGGCGGCGGTCATGCGGTCCAGGGTCTTGGGTGCCGGGCGGCGGCCAGTCTTGACCACCAGGCCCTTGAGGCCCTCGCTGGCGCCGATGTAGTGGCCCAGGAACGACTTGGCAATCGCCACGAACGCAATCAACGGTGCGGCAAAGGCAATCGTCGGGTTATCGAAGTGGTTGGCCAGGTACGACAGGATCGACAGGTTCTGCGCTTTCGCTTCGGCCAACTGCGCGGGCGACAGGGTCAGCCCGCAACTGAACACGAAGAACAGCACCATCGCCACCATCAGCAAGTGCGCGCGGGACAGGATCTGCGAGCTGCGCTCGTCGGCGTGTGCGCCGTACTGGCGCTTCTGGTCCACCGCGAAGGCCGAGATGATCGGTGAATGGTTGAACGAGAACACCATCACCGGAATCGCCAGCCACAGCGTGTTGAGCAGCGCCGAGGGTGCCGGCACTTCGCTGGCGGTGCTGAGAATGCCGCCATTCCAGTGCGGTACCAGGTACACCGCCAGGAACAGCAAGGCCACAATAAACGGGTACACCATCAAGCTCATGGCCTTGACGATCACTTGCTCACCGCAACGCACCACGGCCAGCAGACCCAAGATCAACACAAACGCCAGGATGGCCCGGGGCGGCGGCAGGATATGCAGCTGGTGCTCCATGAAGCTGCTGACGGTATTGGTCAGCGCCACGCTGTAGATCAGCAGGATCGGGAAGATCGCAAAGAAGTACAACAAGGTGATCAGTGCACCGGCCTTGATACCGAAATGCTCTTCAACCACGTCGGTAATGTCGGAACCTTCACGGCCGGACAGCACGAAACGGGTCAGCCCACGGTGGGCAAAGAACGTCATCGGGAACGCCAGCAACGCCAGGATCACCAGCGGCCAGAAGCCCCCCAGGCCCGCGTTGATAGGCAGGAACAAAGTACCGGCGCCAATGGCGGTACCGAATAGCCCGAGCATCCAGGTAGTGTCCTGGCGGCTCCAGCTTGTGAGCGTTGCAGGTGTCGTTGCATAGCGTTCGTCGACGCTATTGGCCTGATCATTCATCCGGTGGGATCTCCGCATTCACACGGCCAGCACGAGTCAGAAAAACCTGACAGGCAGCGCCCTGGCCGAAACAAGGGCCGGATTGTCCGGGATTCTCTTGGAGAAGCAAAGACTTAGCTGAGGAATGGTTAGGCGGAGCAGCTGTTCATGTGGCCGCCCCCGTGAAGGTTTTGGATGGCTGAGACGTCGTACAAACATTACGTCTTAGTTTAATAGGCCACCTATTGCGAGAAGAGTCCGACAACAAGTTCAGAAGCAGCCCGCTTCAAAATCATATTCTTAGTCATACAACCCCTCAACTGTTACAGGACCATACATAGCTATTGAGCACGCGCAAATTCAC
This sequence comes from Pseudomonas sp. KT_2_4, assembly GCF_041410225.1. Taxonomy (NCBI): domain Bacteria; kingdom Pseudomonadati; phylum Pseudomonadota; class Gammaproteobacteria; order Pseudomonadales; family Pseudomonadaceae; genus Pseudomonas; species Pseudomonas sp. KT_2_4. The sequence continues at coordinate 532,009 of NZ_CP166962.1, read as the reverse complement.
ACACTAATATCTTCGCGCACTGACCGACAAAGACGATAACAACACTTAACCAACCAGTAAGGAGTTTGATAATGCGAAGATTCACCCTTGCTTTTACCGGCCTGTTTTTCGCGGGTTTATTAGGCGCGCCGTCAAGTTACGCGAAACCGGTTGAGGCTGATGTTCGTGCCCTGGCCTCTTCGCCTCAATGGTTGACCACCAAGGTTTATATAGAGGGCGAGCCAGAAAACGACGTCAAGGCCAAATACCCCGGCGTGGTCGGAATCTCAATGTGGGACCCGCAACGCAATCGTTACGAATTTTTCTACACCGATACAGGGCGCTCGAAACACCCTGATGGCGGGGGCGGTTATTTCCTGGTCACTGACGACAAGCAGACCCACATCCTGGTGCCCGACCTTGGCCCGCATCGCACCATCGTCAGAAGGCTGGAAAAATTGGACAACACCGAATTCACCTATTCTCGTGAAGTCCCTCGCGACATGGTAGCGACCAACCCTCCCGTTAGAATCTATGTGGTACATGCGCCTTACACGGGACCAATAAAGACTCAGATGTCAAACTAGTTAAACACCCAATTTATATCCAGCCATAAAAAACCAATAACAAACGAGGCACTTGTGATGAATCCATACGCTTCATTCGGATATCTATTCATGCCTGCACTGCTGGTAGCCGTACTGTTGCCCAGCGCAACCACGGTACAGGCCAACACGACACTGCCCACCAAAAGCATCGCCGCCACGTCCGATAACACCGTCATGTTGACCGTGTTTCTTAAACACGATCAATCACGCCCGCTGGGCGAATTGAAAGCCCAACTGGCCAAGCAGGAATTTCACAAGGCCTTCCCGCCGGAAGGTGTCGAAGTCGTCAGTTGGAATATCACCATGGGCATCGGGCAAGTCATCGTGCTGCGTTTACCGGCGTCTCGCCTGGCTCAAGTCAACCTGGCCATCGAGAACACGGCGTGGGGTGTCTACAAGACGGAATTCTTCCCGACCTACGATTTCATGCCGATTGCACAAAGAGAGCGGGCCCAGGCACGGCAACCGGGGACTACTCAGTAGCTGGCGCGACAGAGAAGGAGCCTGGGTGCGCGGGTTTGGGTTGCGCAGCCAGGTTTGACGTATCCGGAAATCTTGCAGGAGGTCAGCGCAATAACGGGTAGGTTCGGCGCATACTCATGCTCTCAAACCCTTCAGGAAGAGCCTTGCGATGCCCACCACTGTTCTGGTCCTGGTTGAAACCATCAACGAATACCTGCAAATCATCGAGAGCAACGACTTTCATGTGATCCTGGCGCCGACGCCTACTGAACGCGCCCAAGCAATCAAGACCCATGGGGGGCAGATTCAGGCCGTGCTGACCCGCGGGCCGCTTGGGCTGTATGCCGAAGAGATCGCCGCGTTGCCATTACTGGAGATCATCTGCGTGATTGGCGCCGGCTACGAACATGTGGACCTGCAAGCGGCAAGCAACCGCGGGATAGTGGTGACTAACGGTGCCGGCGTGAACGCACCCTCGGTGGCTGATCACGCCATGGCGTTGCTGTTGTCACTGGTGCGCGGGATTCCTCAGACCGACGCCGCTGTTCGCCGCAGCGAGTGGCCGAAGGTCATGCGCCCTTCCCTGGCCGGCAAACAACTGGGCATTCTCGGGCTGGGGGCCGTGGGCATGGAAATCGCCAAGCGCGCCGCCCTCGGGTTTGGCATGGAAGTGAGCTATCACAACCGCCAACCTCGCGATGACGTGGATTACACCTACTGCTCAACGGCCGTCGAACTGGCGCGCACTTCGGACTTCCTGATCCTGGCCACGCCCGGTGGGGCCGGCACTCGCCATCTGATCGATAAACATGCGCTGGATGCGTTGGGGCCCAATGGCTATCTGGTGAACATCGGCCGCGGCAGCGTAGTGGTGACCGCCGACCTGGTCGCCGCGCTGGAGCAGCGCCGCATCGGCGGCGCCGCGCTGGACGTGTTTGACGATGAGCCTGCAGTGCCCGATGCCCTCAAGCGCCTGAGCAATACCGTGCTGACGTCCCACGTGGCCGGCCTGTCCCCGGAGGCGGCCCATGACACGGTGCAGCGCGTCGCTGATAACTTGGTGGAATACTTTGCCGGCCGCCCCGTGCTTACACCGGTGGCCTTGCCAGCGCCTGCAAAATGACCGATCAGGCACGCTGATCACCCTTCAACACGCTAACCTATTAAGCCGCCCCGGCCTTGTCGCTGGGCGGCTGTGCGCATTAGATTAGGAAATAGTCCAAGGCCTTTAGAATAAGCAGAAGGGATAAGCATGGCGCTGAACGACCAATCGACCCAGATTCGCCCAGGCGAAGAACTTGATGCCAGCCTGATCGATCCCTACCTCAAAGCTCATATTCCGGGCCTGAGCGGTACCGTCAAAATCAGCCAGTTCCCTGGTGGCGCGTCGAACCTGACTTACCTGCTGGAATACCCCGACCAGGAATTTGTGCTGCGTCGCCCGCCGTTTGGTCACAAGGCCAAGTCTGCCCACGACATGGGCCGCGAATACCGCATTCTCAACCAGCTCAAAGATGGCTTTCCGTACTGCCCCAAGGCTTATGTGCACTGCACCGATGAATCGGTGATCGGCGCCGAGTTCTATGTGATGGAGCGCGTCAACGGCATCATCCTGCGCTCCGACCTGCCGGCTGAGCTGGGCCTGGACGCCACCCGCACCGAGGCCTTGTGCAAGAGCTTTATCGACAAATTCGTCGAACTGCACCAGGTCGACTACCACGCCTGCGGCCTGGCCGACCTGGGCAAGCCCGAAGGCTACGTGGCGCGGCAGATTCGCGGCTGGGGCGAGCGCTATGAAAAAGCCCTGACGCCCGATGCGCCAAAATGGGAGGCGGTACGCGCCTGGCTCAACGACAAGATGCCTGCCGATCACTCCACCTCCAGCATCGTGCACAACGACTACCGCTTCGACAACGTGATCCTCGACCCGCACAACCCGATGCAGATCATCGGTGTGCTGGACTGGGAGCTGACCACCCTGGGCGACCCGTTGATGGACCTGGGCAACACCCTCGCCTACTGGATCGAGGCCGCGGACCCGGCGCCGGTGCAACTGATGCGCCGCCAGCCGAGCAACGCCCCCGGTATGCTCACCCGCCGCCAGTTTGTCGACTACTACGCCGAGCGCTCCGGCATCCAGATCGACAATTTCGATTTCTATTACACCTACGGCCTGTTCCGCCTGGCCGGGATTGTGCAGCAGATCTACTACCGCTTCTTCCATGGCCAGACCCAGGACAAACGCTTCGCGCAGTTCATCCACATGAACAAACTGCTGGAGCAGATGAGCCTGAATGTCATCGGCAAATCAGCGCTCTGAGTGCAACTACAAGGAACCCTCATGTCCAAGACCAACCTGTTCGACCTCGATGGCAAGATTGCGTTTGTTTCCGGCGCCAGCCGTGGCATCGGTGAAGCCATCGCCAAGTTGCTGGCCCAGCAAGGCGCCCATGTGATTGTCTCCAGCCGTAAGCTGGAGGGTTGCCAGCACGTGGCCGATGCGATCATCGCCGAGGGCGGCAAAGCCACGGCCATTGCCTGCCATATTGGTGAAATGGAACAGATCACCCAGGTGTTCGCCGGCATTCGTGAACAGTTCGGCCGCCTGGATATCCTGGTCAACAACGCCGCCACCAACCCGCAGTTCTGTAATGTACTGGACACCGACCTGGGCGCATTCCAGAAGACCGTTGACGTGAATATCCGTGGTTACTTCTTCATGTCGGTGGAAGCCGGCAAGCTGATGCGCGAGAACGGCGGCGGCAGCATCATCAACGTGGCCTCGATCAACGGCATCTCGCCGGGCGTGTTCCAGGGCATCTACTCGGTAACCAAGGCCGCCGTGATCAACATGACCAAGGTGTTTGCCAAGGAATGTGCGGCCTTTGGAATCCGTTGCAACGCGCTGCTGCCGGGCCTGACCGATACCAAGTTTGCCTCGGCGCTGGTCAAGAATGATTCCATCCTGAAAATGGCCCTGGCCCAGATCCCGCTCAAGCGCGTGGCCGACCCCAGCGAAATGGCTGGCGCGGTGCTGTACCTGGCCAGTGATGCGTCGAGCTATACCACTGGGGTTTCGCTGAATGTGGACGGTGGTTTCTTGTCCTGACGCCCCAAGCGCCATCGGTGGCAGACGGGGCTGAGCCGTCTGCCATCAGACTCAGACTCGCACGCCGCTCATATCGATCTTGAATAGCACCAGTTTGCCGTCTGGCAGGGTCGCGCCAATCACCTTGAACAGCCGCTGACGGTCCAGCGCATCCGCTACCTGTTGCCTGGCCCCTGGATCACTGCGGTCCAACTTCTTCAACACGCGTCTAACCCAGCCATCCTCCATCTGGAAATGCTCATAGACCCTCTGCATGCTGACATTGCGCGGTTTGGCATGCTTGACCTCAAGCACGTAGACATCGCCCGCGGGCCCTTTGAACACCAGATCGAAACCGTTTTGACCGCCACCGTAGGTTCCACCAGGGATGATTTGATAGCCATCATTGACCAGTAGTGCGCGGTACATCTTCTCATTGGCAAGCCCACGGCCCTTTGCATCCTGAATACTCAGCGTCTTCCAATGATCAAACAACGCTATTTCATCCGCGCGCCTTTGCCGATGGGGATAATGAAACTGGTCGTTGGCGGCCACTGCGTCGACATTGAACGAGCCCTCACGGCGTACCGCAACGGTGGCCATGCCTTGAAACGGATCAAACTGCACAATGCCCATGGGTAGAGCGAGGCCGTCGGCCTTGGCCTGTATCCCCTGTAACAGCCGACCATAGGGATAACCGTGGGTCCAGATATGCGTATCAATCTTGCGATCTTGCAGGTGCGCGGGTGCATTGCGGATAGCCGGGTTATCGAATGCAATCATCTGCCGCGCATACTGGCGCATGTAGCAGTACGTTTGCCTGTCCTGCGTCGACATCACCCCCTGGCTCATATCACTGGTAACAGTGGTGTAGCCCAGAACCTTGCGGGCCGCGCGAATGATGGCGCCGATGCTGCCCAAGCGCATCTCGGGCACCCACGAAGCACGGCTGCCACCGGTATCCAGGTAAACACCCGGCGCATGGCTGTGTGCATTGGGAATCATCTGGTATTTATTTCTCGTGCTATCAAGATCGACGCGAACCACTACGCCCCCCACCTCCAGATAGCTGGCGATTGAGTCACCAGAGATCTGAATGATGCCGTCTTCGGTGATGGCCCCGCTTTGCTGCCACACCCCACGCGCGTCAGGTACGTAAAGTTTGTTATCGCCCGCTTTGAAGGATGCCAACGAGAACCGGGCATCGCCGTAGTAGCTCTGCCCGCCCATGACGTACTGTCTTTTCCCCTGGATAGCCGGCCCCGTCGTTGCGCCCCCACCTCGTGCATCGTAAAGCTGCAGATCCAACCGTGGATCCCGCGGCACGGCGGCGGCCATCGGCATCGACACCGATGCACTGGCATGAGCCGCCGTCGTCACGCCGGTCCAGGTCCAAGTGCCCCCCACTCTGCTGACAGCAGATGGGCTGGCCGCCAGTTGATGAGCCAAACGCGGGTGATAAGTGCCGCTGGCCGGGTGATAGTCCACTTGCACTGTCTGCCCGGTATCCAGATCAATGTAACTGCGGCCGGCAGCCTGACGAATACCCTCGGCATTTGCGGGCCCAAGCGCATCGCCCGTTACCCACACTGCCTGCGGCGGCAGCGGCCCAGGCAGATCCAGCGCACTTATGTGCGCGACCCCAAGCGCGTCGCCGTGCCCGGTGCGCTGCACGCCTTGATTCCCAGGTTGAAGGGAAGGAACCAGACGGCCATAGTCCCTGACCATGACGGTGTCGGCACCCAAGCCGATACGTGAGGGTGATACATGCGCGGTCCTGGGTGATTGAGGTTTTTGCTGCATAAAAAATCCCTTTTCAATGATCTATCAAACTGAATCGGCACCGATAAACCGCAGTTGCGCAGACGTCACAGTGCGCTGGGGATCAGCGTCCGCTCCCCAGCAATCGCGACCTGCATCGTAATGAATGCCTGACACCGTACCGTCCTCCAGCTCAAGGCCGACGATACGCAACTGACGCACCATCACGGTCGTCCACTGGCGAGAACGGCGCAGCGCACCCAGTACCTCATCGATGCTCGAATAACGGCAAGCATCCAGTTGCACGAGGCAGATCGCGCCCAGGTCCTGGCGAATGTCGTACTGCTCGCCCTGCAGGGTGTGTACGCTGACCTGTTCCAGCGGTATCGAAGGGTCTGTCACGGGAGGCAGCAACACTGTCACGCTGCCAACGGTCAGCGTGTCGTTGATCAGGGCGATATGCGCCCGCTCAATCAACTCGCCAAGACCGGCGGTATTGATCCGCCAGAACGACGCGTCCGCCGTTTTGGCCAACGCCCCCGGCGTGGACAGGGCAATCGTTGAGCCTGCGCTGGGCACGACCTCGTAGGTCGATGAGCGCCCCATCAGCGCATAAGGCCTCTGGTAATGGGGCGGTACAGGAATAACGACTTTCTGTTGCACCGATTGCAACCAGATGCCCTTGGCGCTGTGCGGTCGAAAAAACCCGTGCACGCCGGGCTTTTCTATCAAGGCAGAGCTGCCGTCGAAGGTCTTGAACCCGGGCGAGGCACGGTCTTGGATATAGGATTGCTGGGCCGCCTGCACGCGGTATGAGACGCCGTCATTCATGACCAGCACGAATCGGCAGTCCAGCGTCAAAGCCACCGCGATGATGTTTGAGGTCACGTTGGTGCGCGCCGAAGAACGATCGCTGGCATAGTGGGCGAGGACCAATTGGCTGCCGTCGATGAACCTGATGGTCAATCTCACGTCGCTGTAGGTCAGCGAATCGAAGTGTCCCCTCCTGCGCAGGGTCACGCGGTAATGGGCCAAGGCCTGGAGAATCTCCCGCGACGAATAGTCCACGTACAGCACGCACGCGGTGGTGTCGCCCTTGAGGCGAACATCGAGCACCTTTGCACCTGGCCCGCGTTCGACGAACCCACGCGTAGAACGCCCATGGGGCACCACGAACGTGCCAGCGCCCAACACCTTGTCCAGGCTGACGTCCTGGCCGCCCGCTCTCACGGCAACGGTGACGTTAGTGTCCTCGCTGCCCATCAACACCGGTTCAAGGATCGGCTCAAGCGTATAGCCGTCCTCCGTGAGAAACAGCAGGTTGTGCGTGTTCAAGCGGCGCTGCTCATCACTGGACGTATAGAGCCGCTCAAGCTTGATGACTTGCTCCGGCAGTTCGCCGTCCACGCCCCTCCACGCCACGATGACCAGCGCACAGCCCTGGATACGCCAACTGCTGATAGACGCCAACGGCCAGCGCATCTCAATCACAGAGCCCTCGGCCCAGTCCTGCTCATGCAATGTCACCGCGCCAGGGTTGCTGGCAATCACATAACGATCCTTGCCCGCCCCACCGTCCACCCAGGCGCCAGCGCCCAGCACAATCACTGTATCGTTGCCCTCTGCGGCTTCGATCCGATCGTTGTGACCGGCGGCGACCAGGGTATTGGCCTGTGCTGAACCCTTGAGATGGTTGGCAAGCCCGGTTGGGGTGTAGATATTTTCTATCGAGTCCAGGCTGATCGAAGGATAAGGCGGCGACTTGTCGATATCCTTGCGCCGCACCACAGTGCCCGCCTGCAGGTCGATGGCATAACCTGCCGTCCCGTCCTCATAAATTGTCGAGTTGGCCAGGTAAAGCGTATCGCTGCCCTCCTCGCCACGCAGCTCGCTGGCCGGGCTATTCGCATCGGTTTCGTCCAGTATGGCCGTCGGCATGTCATACCTGAACAGGTCGTTCCTGGCGCCCCCGGTGAGCTGCTTGTGGCCTTCACCGAAGCGGAAAATGTTCGGGTTGCCAGTCGAACCTTTGACCTTGTCATTACCTCCCCCCAGTTGCCAGAGCACAGCCGCATCCACGGCAGTACTGTCAAACACCGCACCCGGCAGACGGTCAACCGGGGTATTGGACGCATCGACTTCATCATCTTGGTCAATCACCGTGGGCTCTGTGGTATCGATGTACGGATCTTCACCCTCGGCCTCGTTCCAGCGGCGCTTCCAATAGCGGACTGGCCTCAACCGCACCTCAAACCCGCCATTGACCACCGCCTGCACGGTGCCTTTGAGCGCGCCTTTAAGCCAGGCATCGGCCTGCTCCTCCAGTTGCTGCGCATACTGTTGTTCCATCCGGGCCACGACGTACCGATCGCGTATGGCCCTCTCCTGCTCCTTGCCTTGAAAGGCCAACCAGCCCGCGTGCAGGCGCTCGAAGATACTCAGTTCGATGTAATCATCAATGTCATCCACCTGACGAACCGCAGCATAGAGTTGCGTGCCAAAGATCAGTACGGCAGCGGCGGCAATGCCCAGCGGGCCGGCCACGCTGAACCCGGCCAACGCAGCGGCACTCAGGGCCACAGCCACGCTGGCGCTCACAATACTGAAGCCGGCATTGACGTAATGGTCCATGGCTTCCTTGCCGGTACCCTTGGTTGCCTTGGCGAACGACTCCTTGGCATTGAGATAATCAAAGGGCAACGTCAGCACCAACGCAAACAGGCTGGCCCCCCGTCGCAGGGCCTGGCCAAGGCAACTGGTGCTGAAACCTGCAAATACCTTGCGACCGTTTTCCAGCAGCCGTCTGCCGAGTTTTTCCAGCGCCAGCTCCAGTGCAGCCCCTGTGAGGTTGGCCAATAACTCAGCGCCGGTGACCACCGACCTATTGATGTCGCCAGTTTTGATCGCCTCGGCCAAGGCGCTGATTGCGCTGTAATACCCGTAAGCTGCAAGCCCCGCGCCCATGACCGCCAGGCTTCGGCTTTTCTTCGGCTCGACCCAGCGAGGCATTCCCTCCAACTGCGCCGCTTGGTTGAGATTGGTTTTCTGTACTGAACGCAACAGGTTATCGAGCTTGCCGACTGCACCAGGATGTTCGTCTCCCGGCTTCGCCAACAGCAGAGGTGGTGCCTGTAGCGAACGCAATGCCGCGAACTCGAATAACAGCGCGGCACTGTTGTCACTGACCGAGTCATTCCTGCGCAGACACCGATACAGTCTGGATGCCGAGAATCGGATCGCATCAAGCAGCGTCTGGTCTGCTTCGCGTACCGCCAGGTGATGGGCCTTTACCGGTTTTCCCGCCATGTAGGCCCCCATGGCGGCAAGGTCTCTACGCTGGACAGTCAGCTCGCCCACAACCAATGGCCCCAGGCTCTGATCCAGGGCAAGCAATGCTGCTTGCCTTTTTTTCGCAGGTGTTTCGATTGTCGCCATGCGTCCGCCTCCCTATGCCACGACGTAAACAGGGATAGTGGCGGCCAACAGGACCCAGGCAACGGTAGATGCTTATGCGTACCGGCAATTGACGCACAGATAGTTTGAGCCCATAGCGCAAGCGAGTAATCTTGGCGCGGAGTGAAGCCTTGGGATGAAACATGGAACTGCACGTGGTAATCAATGGCCGCAAGGACCTGGCCGAACAGCTCTACCAGCAGTTGCGCGAAGCCATCGCCACCGGGCGGCTGTCGGCAGGCGCACAGCTGCCCCCCAGCCGACTGCTCGCCGAACAACTGGGCATCTCGCGCAAGACCGTGTCGGACACCTACGCCACCTTGACCTACGAGGGCCTGCTGATTGGCAAGATCGGCCGCGGTACTTTCGTCAATGCCTGGGCGCCACAGCCCGACCGCGTGCAAACCGCCACCGACCTGGCGTGTGCCGCCAACCTGGGCAAATGGGCGGCACTGCCCTCACCCATGGGCCACCCCGCCCGCGAGGAGATCCTGCGCTACGAATTTATCGGTGGCGCGACGACACGCCACCAATTCCCACAGGATGAATGGCGGCGTTGCACCCAGGATGCGTTGCGTCGCATCGCCCAGAACAGTGGTTTTTACAGCCAGCCAGAAGGCGTGCCCGCCCTGCGCGATGCCATCGCCGGGCATATCGCGTTTTCCCGCGGGGTCAAATGCAGCGCCCGCGATATCGTAGTCACCAACGGCGCACAGCAGGCGCTGGACCTGCTTGCCCGCGTGGTGCTTGAACCCGGCAGCCTAGTCGCGATGGAAGACCCCGGCTATAGCCCCGCACGCCAATTGTTCGTCGCGATGGGCGCCCGCGTCGCCAGTGTTGCCGTCGACGAACAGGGCCTGCAGGTCGACCAGATCCCGGATGGCACGCGCCTGATCTATGTGACGCCGTCCCACCAGTTCCCCCTCGGCATGCCCATGAGCCAGGCGCGGCGCGAGGCTCTGCTGGACCGCGCCATTGCGCTCGGCGCGATCATCATCGAAGACGATTACGACAGCGAATTCCGCTACGAAGGCCGCCCCACCGACTCCCTGCAAAGCATGGATACCCGAGGCGTGGTCACCTACGTCGGCACCTTTTCCAAAACCCTGTCGCCGGAGTTGCGCCTGGGCTACGCGGTGCTGCCGCCGGCCATTTATGGTGCGGTGCTCAAGGCCAAGCAATTGACCGACCAGCACAGCGCTACCTTGCCGCAGTGGGCACTGGCCAAGTTCATCAGCGAAGGCTACCTGCTCAAGCATATTCGCCGCTGTCACGGGGTCTATGCGGGGCGTCGCGAACGCATCCTGCAGCGTCTGGCGGGCGATCTGTCGCCGTGGTTCGAGGCAGTACCGACGGTGGCGGGCTTTCACCTGGCGGCCCTGTGCAAGGTGCCGGTGAATATTCCATTGCTGATGGAACGGGCGCGCCAGGTTGAGGTGGGTTTATATCCCTTGGACGTGTTTTTTCACGACAAGCCGGTGCGCTCGGGGCTGATTCTGGGGTTCGGCGCCATCGAGACCCTGGACATCGACCCGGCGCTGGACAAGGTCCGCGATATTCTCCTGCAGATTGGCTAGGCAGTTTTCCGGCGCATTGGTCATTGGTGGCAAGCCCTCGGCGGCGTAGGGTGAAGCGGTCTTTCACCCGATGGAACCCTCATCATGAAACGCTTATTCGCTGCCACCCTGATGCTCGCCTCCCTCAGTGCATTTGCCCACGACCCGGTCTACAACCAGGAAACGCTCAAGGTGCTGCAAGAGCACGCCTTGACCAACGTGCCGGGCAAGAAAACCATCATGCTCACCGTGGACTACGCCCCCGGCCAGGCCACCGTGCCCCACAGCCACACCGGCACCGCCGTGGCTTATGTGCTCGAAGGCGAGATCACCTCGCGGGTCAATGATGAAAAGGCGATCACCTACAAAGCCGGGCAATCGTTCTACGAGCCGGCCGGCTCGCGGCATTTTGAGTCAAGCAATGCCAGCCAGACCCAACCGGCCAAGCTGCTGGTGGTGATGGTGCTGGATGACAAAGCTGAGGTACTCACCCCGCTTCCCAAGTAATCAGCAACACCACAAAACCCATGTGGGAGCTGGCTTGCCTGCGATAGCGGTGGACCCGCCAGCTCATCTTTTACTGGCCCACCGTTATCGCAGGCAAGCCAGCTCCCACAGTTTTAACCGTATCTGGTCAGGGACGTTTGAACAGGTTGCGCTGGTGTTCAATGCGCTGGCGGCACTCACAACCCTCCAGATGATCATTGACCATTCCCATCGCCTGCATCAACGCATACATCGTGGTCGGGCCGACGAAGGTCCAGCCGCGTTTCTTCAGGGCCTTGGACAAGCGCACCGAAGCCGCTGAGGTCGGATTGGCCGTCCAGTAAGCCATGTCCACCACTGCCGGCCGCTCTTGCGCGCCGGGTTCGAACGCCCACAGCCAGCGCGCCAGCGAACCGGTCTCCTCCACCAGCTCACAGGCCCGGCGTGCGTTGTTGATGGCCGAGATGATTTTCGCCCGATTGCGCACGATGCCCGGCTCGCTCATCAACCGCTCGATGTCCGTCTCGCCGTACTGCGCCACCCGGCGAAAATCAAAACCCTCGAACGCCTGCCGAAAGTTTTCGCGCTTGCGCAGGATGGTGATCCACGCCATCCCCGCCTGAAACCCCTCCAGGCAGATCTTCTCGTACAGCGCGATGTCATCCGCCACCGGCACACCCCACTCGTGGTCGTGGTAATGCAGGTACGCAGGCGCTGCAGTGCGCCAGGCGCAATACATGCGCCCTGCTTCGTCGGTTGTCAGCCCTGATTGATCCATCCATCACCTCGTATGCCCAAGGCGATGATACGCAAAAAAAATTAATCCCCGCCAACCGCTCAAGCATCGTACTTACCGACCAACTGGTCAGACCGGGACCTGCCAACCGCCAAATATTTACTTGTGATTTGAAAAAACCCGAGCGTAGACTGGCCTCGCACTGGACTTACCGGTAAGACCACAACAATTAAGCCCTGGAACCACCAGGGCACCGAATAGAGATCCCTCCCATGCTCAGATGGTGCTCGCGTTCGATTTTCCTGCAAGTGGTGATTGGCCTGATACTCGGCATCGTCTGCGGCCTGGCCCTTCCCGAATTCTCCTCGCAACTCAAACCTTTGGGTGACGGCTTTATCAAGCTGATCAAAATGCTGATCGGCCTGATCGTGTTCTGCGTAGTGGTCAGCGGTATTTCCGGCGCGGGCGACTTGAAGAAGGTCGGACGCATCGGCCTCAAGTCGGTGATCTATTTTGAGATGCTGACCACCGTCGCCCTGGTGCTCGGCCTGATCATGGCCTTCAGCACCGGCATCGGCAGCGGCGCCAATATTCACCTGGAGCAACTCTCTTCCGCCGGTTTGAATGAACTGGCGGACAAGGGCCAGCACATCCGCGGCACCAGCCAGTTTCTGATGGAGTTGATCCCCAACTCGGTAGTCGGCGCCTTTGCCGATAATAACGTGCTGCAAGTGCTGTTGTTTTCGGTGTTGTTCGGCAGCGCGCTGAACCTGGTGGGCGAAGCGGCCAGCGGGATTTCGCGACTGATCAACGAATTGAGCCATGTGATCTTCCGCATCATGGGCATGATCGTGCGCCTGGCGCCGATTGGCGTATTCGGTGCCATCGCGTTCACCACCAGCACCTATGGCCTCGATTCACTGCAACACCTGGGCAGCCTGGTGGGGCTTTTCTACCTGACCTGTTTTGCCTTTGTGGCGGTGATCCTCGGGCTGGTGATGCGCCTGTCGGGCCTGCGCATGTTGCCGCTGCTCAAGTACCTGCGCGAAGAACTGCTGATCGTGATGGGCACCGCGTCGTCCGACGCGGTGTTGCCGCAGATCATGCGTAAACTGGAACACCTGGGCATCGGCAGCTCCACCGTGGGCCTGGTGATTCCCACCGGCTATTCGTTCAACCTCGACGGTTTTTCCATCTACCTGACCCTGGCTATCGTGTTTATCGCCAACGCCACCGGCACACCGCTGTCGATGACCGACTTGCTGACCATCCTCCTGGTATCGTTGATCACCTCCAAGGGCGCCCATGGCATTCCAGGCTCGGCATTGGTGATTCTGGCGGCAACGCTCACAGCGATTCCGGCGATTCCGGTGGTCGGCCTGGTGTTGGTGCTGGCCGTGGACTGGTTCATGGGCATCGGCCGTGCGCTGACCAACCTGATCGGCAACTGCGTGGCCACCGTGGCGATTGCACGCTGGGAAAAAGACATTGATATCCAGCGCGCCAACAAGGTGCTCGACGGCCAGCAAGGCTATGCCTTCCAGGCCAAGAAGCCGGTACTGCCGGCGCATCAGGAGTTCTAGGACAACACCCATCCAATGTGGGAGCTGGCTTGCCTGCGATAGCGGTGGGTCAGCGTCAACTGTAGTGCCTGACACTCAGTCATCGCAGGCCAGCCAGCTCCCACACTGGACCTTCGCCAGACTGAATACTGTATGAGCAACATCAAGGAGCCTTCGACGTGATCAGCACTTCAACCGTCGTCAATTCAGTGGTAGAAAAACTGCGCGCCGCCTTGGCGCGAGGCCAGTGGCGCCGCGGTGAAATGCTGCCCGGTCAACGCGAACTGGCCGAACAGCTGGGTATCAGCCGCCCGAGCCTGCGCGAAGCGGTAATCGTGCTGGAGACCCTCGGCCTGGTGCGCTCCATGCCCGGCAAAGGCGTGGTCGTGCTGGAAACCAGCGTCAGCGAGCCGCAATCGAGCGACGCCGTGGCCGATGCCAGCCTCGAGGACATCCTGCAACTGCGCTACACCCTCGAACCCTTCATCGTCGGCCTGGTGGCCCAGTCCATCAGCAGCAAGGAAATCGGCCAACTGCGCCTGACCCTGATGGACATGCGCGAGGCCCTCGATGCCGGCGATGCCGAAGCCGGCATGAACGCCTATATCGACTTCCATGAAGAATTGTTCGCCCTGACCTCCAACCCGATCTTCCAGAACGTGGTGCAGCAAACCAGCACCGCGCTCAAACAAAGCGCCCAGGTACTGCGCAACTCGCCTGAACACCTGGCCGAACGCCTGCAAGAGAACGAGGCCGTGGTACGCGCCATCCGCAACAAGAACAGCGCCCTGGCCAGTGCCGAAATGCGTCGGCACATCCTGCAGGAAGGCCTGCGCATGGGCATTCGCTTGAATATCCCGGACGACCATCTGGGCAGTTGATTTTCGGAGACCGGCCATGAACGCTCACGCCCTGCAACGCGATTCCACCCTCACGTCCCTACGCTGGATGCCCGAAAAAAAGCCCTCGGTGGACGATATCTACCCACGCTTGTTCGACGCCATCCTTGAGCAACGCATTGCGCCCGCCAGCCGCTTCACCGAAGAAGGCCTGGGCGAACTCTTTGGCGTGAGCCGCAGCGTGATTCGCCGAGTGCTCGCCAAGCTGTCCCATCAGCAAGTGGTCATCCTGCGCCCCAACCAGCGCGCCCAGGTCGCCGCGCCGGATGCCCAGCACACACGGCAGATTCTGGAAGCACGGCGTCTCACCGAAATGACCGTGGTGCAACTGGCCTGCGCCCAAGCCACAGCGATGCAGATTCGCCAACTGCGCGAGCTGATTGCACAGGAGCGCAACGCCATTGAGTGTGACCAGCGGGGGCCGGCGATCCGGTTTTCGGGAGAGTTTCATCTGCAACTGGCGCACATGGCAGGCAATGCGCCGTTGGCACAGTTTCTCAACAGCCTGGTGCCGTTGACGTCGTTGATCATTGCGCAATTTGAAACAAAGGCCTGCACCTATTGCGCATGGCAGGAGCATGTGGCGATTGTGGATGCCGTGGAACAGCGCGACGCCCACACGGCTGTCGCCCTGATGACCCAGCACCTGGATCACCTGGAAACCCGACTACTCAAACACCACTGACGCCAAGTGAATGAAGTTAAAACTGTGGGAGCTAGATTGCCTGCTCCCACATTGATCGCATTCCAGATCAAATAAAAAAGCCCCCGCATCTCACGATGCGGGGGCTTTTGGTTTAGCGAGGCATCAAGCCGGTTGCACCACCGACTGACCGCTCAACGCCAGGTCCAGCAACTCACGGTTGGCCACCGCGTACATGGCGTAGTCCGTGCCCACTGCGGCACGAATTTCCACCATCATGGCACGCCAGCGATCCGCCATGTCCTGATGCTGCTCAAGCCACAGGGCCACGCGGGCTTCCATGTCTTGTGGCGCATCGGCCATTTGCAGGACCGAAATGGTGATCGCCCGTTGCTGCCAGTCCACGTCGTCGCGGAAGGCTTCGCGGGCCTGGGCTTGCCAGTTGTTGGCCACTGGCAGATCGCTGATCTGCTGCAGGTACCAAGGCAGGTCCAGGGCGCTGCCGACGGCGAAGTAGGCCTTGGCCACTTCGGCGGCGTCATGCCCGGTCACGTCGGCAGCTTCGATGATCGGCAGCAAGGTGTACAGGTGGGTAGTGCCTGCAACCATGCGCGCCAACAACTCTGGTACGCCGGCCTGGGTATAGGCCTGGTAGCGGTTCTGCCAGCCTTCGCGGGTCGGGCCTTCCAGCAGTTCGTCGAGCTTGAGGCCCAGCGCCGCCAGGTGCGGACCGAAGTGCGCGGTGTCGCGCCCGGCGTCTTGCTCGTTGCGACGGCTGCGCAAGAACCAGCGCGTAGCACGACGGCCCAGGCGCATCAGTTCATCCATGAGCTCCAGTTGCACGTCAGCGGAAACCTGGTGGTCCAGGGCTTCAATCTGACGGAACCAGTGCGGGAGATGGAAGATGTCCCGCACGATCACATACGCGCCCGCCACGTTCGCTGGGCTCATGCCGGTCGACTCTTTGAGTCGCTGCACGAAGGTGATACCCATGTGGTTGACCAGGTCGTTGGCGATCTGGGTGCTGACGATCTCGCGCTTCAGACGATGGCGACGCATGGCTTCGCCGAACTTGGCCACCAGGCTCGGTGGGAACGCGGTCTCCATGTCACGGGTCAGGTACTCATCATCCGGTACCAGCGACTTGAGCAATGCTTCCTTGAGGTCGATCTTGCTGTACGAGATCAGTACCGACAGTTCCGGGCGGGTCAGGCCCTTGCCGGCAGAGGCGCGTTCAGTAAGCTGTTCCTCGGTCGGCAGGTACTCGATGGCACGGTCCAGCTTGCCACGGCCTTCCAGGTCGCTCATCAGGCGCTTGTACTCGGCAGCACGCTCGTAAGCCTTGCGCGCGGCCAGGGACAGGGCCTGGGTCTGCTTGTAGTTGTTGCCCAACACCAGGTTGCCAACTTCGTCGGTCATGCTCGCCAGCAGTTGGTTGCGCTGCTTGTCGGTCATGTCACCGGCCTGCACCACTTCGTTGAGCAGGATCTTGATGTTCACTTCGTGGTCGGAGCAATCCACGCCACCGGCGTTGTCGATGAAGTCGGTGTTGGAACCGCCGCCATTGAGACCGAATTCCACACGGCCCAGTTGGGTCATGCCCAGGTTGCCGCCCTCGCCCACCACCTTGCAGCGCAGTTCGTTGCCGTTCACGCGCAGTGCGTCGTTGGCCTTGTCGCCCACGTCGGCATGGCTTTCGGTGCTGGCCTTGACGTAGGTACCGATACCGCCGTTCCACAACAGGTCCACCGGTGCCTTGAGCAAGGCGTTGAGCAGTTCGGTCGGGGTCAGCTTGTCGGCCTGGATGTCGAAGCGTTCTTTCATCTGTGGCGAGATGGCAATGCTTTTCGCGCTGCGCGAGAAGATACCGCCACCTTCAGACATGATGCTGGTGTCGTAGTCGGTCCAGGCCGAACGCGGCAGCTCGAACAAACGCTTGCGCTCGACGAAGCTGGTGGCCGGGTTCGGGTTCGGGTCGACGAAGATATGCAGGTGGTTGAAGGCTGCGACCAGTTGCAGTTTGTCCGACATCAACAAGCCGTTACCGAACACGTCACCGGCCATATCGCCGACGCCTACCACAGTGATGCTGTCTTCCTGCACGTTGATGCCGCGCTCACGGAAGTGACGCTGTACACCTACCCATGCGCCCTTGGCGGTGATGCCCATTTTCTTGTGGTCGTAACCAGCCGAACCACCGGAGGCGAACGCATCGCCCAGCCAGAAGCCATAGTCGATGGCAATGCCGTTGGCGATGTCGGAGAAGGTCGCAGTGCCCTTGTCCGCCGCCACCACCAGGTACGGGTCATCGTCGTCATGACGCACGACGTTGGCCGGCGGCACCAGGGCGCCGTCTTTCAGGTTGTCGGTGATGTCCAACAGGCCGGAGATGAAGATGCGGTAGCAGGCGATGCCTTCGGCCGCGATCTCGTCCCGGCTGCCGCCCAATGGCAGGCGACGCGGCAGGAAGCCGCCCTTGGCGCCCACCGGCACGATTACCGAGTTCTTCACTTGCTGGGCTTTTACCAGGCCAAGCACTTCGGTGCGGAAGTCTTCTTCACGGTCAGACCAGCGCAGGCCGCCACGAGCGACGTTGCCGAAGCGCAGGTGCACGCCCTCGACCCGTGGCGAGTACACGAAGATTTCAAACTTCGGCACTGGCTTGGGCAGCTCGGGGATGGCACGCGGGTCGAACTTGAAGCTGAAGTACGACTTGTTCTGGCCGTTGGCATCGGTCTGGTAGAAGTTGGTGCGCAGGGTGGCCTTGATCAGGTCCAGGTAGCGACGCAGGATGCGGTCTTCGTTGAGCACCTGAACGTCGTCCAGAGCCGTGAGAATCGCTTGTTCCAGGCGTTGCTGCTTGTCTTCCAGGTCGTCGGCAGTGAGCTTGCGCGCCAGGTAGAAGCGGGTCTTGAACAGCCGGGTCAACTCGCGGGCGATGTCGGTGTGGTTGTTCAGGGTGCTGGCGATGTAACCCAGGTCGAAGCCCAGGCGAATCTGCTTCAGGTAACGGGCATAGGCACGCAGCAGCGCCACGTCGCGCCATGGCAGGCCGGCGGTGAGGACCAGGCGGTTGAACGCATCGTTCTCGGCATCGCCATGCACGATGTGCACGAACGCATCCTGCAGGGTGTCGTTGAGCTGTTGGATATCCAGGTTCACGCCTTCGGCGGCGATGAACGCAAAGTCATGAATCCAGAACTCCCGGCCATTGGCATGACGCAGGCGATACGGAAACTCGCCCAGCACGCGCAGGCCGAGGTTTTCCAGGATCGGCAGTACGTCGGACAGCGCCAGCGGGGTGTCAGCGTGGTAGAGCTTGCAATGCAGCTCACGCTGACCGGAGACCTGGCCCAGCGGCTGATAGAAGCTCATCACCAGCGGGTTGGCTTCGGTCAGGCTGTTGAGGTGCTGCATGTCGACCACAGCCGAATGCGCAGCGAAACGCTCGCGGTAGCCGGCCGGGAAGCCCTTAGGGAAATCCGCCAGCACGTTGGTGCCCTGGGCTTCGCCGAAGCTTTCCACGACCAGACTGGCGTAGTCGTCCTGCCAGCTGCGGCAGGCCTGCACCACTTCTTTTTCCAGTTGCAGCGGGTCGATGTCCAGGCGGTTCTTCGGGTCAACTCGCAGAATCAGTTGCACACGGGCAAGGACGGACTCGGAGAAGAAGGTCCAGAACTCGCAGTCCGAGGCTTTCAGACGGTCCATCAGCACTTGCTGGATCTTCTGGCGCACTTCGGTGGAGTAGATGTCGCGTGGCACGTACGCCAGGCAGTAGCAGAAACGACCGTAGGGGTCTTTGCGCAGGAACACGCGGATCTTGTTGCGTTCCTGGATCTGCACGATGGACATCACGGTGCTGAACAGCTCGTCGACTGGAGTCTGGAACAGGTCGTCACGGGGCAATACTTCCACCACCTGGGCAAGTTCTTTACCCAGGTGCGCCTTGGCCTGGAAGCCCGAACGACGTTCGATTTCCGCGACCTTGCGGCGGATGTAAGGGATCACCCGCACGCTTTCGCCGTACACCGAGGAGGTGTACAGGCCCATGAAACGGTGTTCCTTGATGACCTTGCCGTCGGCGCTGATCTCACGGATCGACACGTAGTCCGGGTAGGCCGGACGGTGCACGCGGCTTGGGTGGGCGGCCTTGGCGAACGACAGTACGGTCGGCTCGCGCAGGTAGGCCACCGCGTAGTCCTCGATGCGCAGGTCTTCGGCGGTGAGGCCGGCGCGCAGCAGCTTGGTCAGACCGAGGAAGGAGCTGGCGTCATATTCGATATGACCGCCGTCCGCCTCGTCACGTACCACGAACTCTTCGTAGCCCAGGAAGGTGAAGTGGTTGCCCACCAGCCATTCGAGGAAGTTCTTGATCTCGGCTTTTTCTTCGCCGTCGATGGCGAACGCGCTGGCGTCGATACCGGCGAGCAGGTCCTGGACCTTGGCTTTCATCGGTTCGAAATCGGCCACGGCCACGCGTACTTCGCCCAGCACCTGCTCAAGCTCTTTGCTCAGCACGTTCAGTTCGGCGGCGTTGGCGCAGCGGTCGATCTCCAGGTACATCAGCGATTCTTGCAGGATGCCGTCGCCCTGGGTGCCCTTGGGCAGGATTTCCAGCAGCTCGCCCTTGTTGCCACGACGCACGCTGAGCACGGTGGTTTGCAGGGTATGGATGCTGTAGCCACGGCGATTCAGCTCGGTGCGTACCGAGTCGACCAGAAAGGGCAGGTCATGGTGCAGCACTTCGACCGCAGTATGCGTCGATTGCCAGCCATGACGCTCATAATCGGGGTTGTAGACCCGCACTTGCGGTTGGGTGTGATCAAAGCGCTCAAGCAGGCGCCAGGCAGACAGGGTGCAACCGGCCAGGTCGGAAAGGCGACGCTGGGTCAGTTCGTCCAGAGAAATGATGCCGAAGAATTGCTCAGCGAACAGCGCCACTTGTGGCAGTGCCTGTTCGCTGATGTGCTGCGCCAGTGCCGCTTGCAGTTGGTGCTGGAAGTCGGCCTTGCTGGCTGCGGTGAAGAACGCCATCTGTGGTACTCCGCTTGGGCTTGTTATTGATGAAAGCGTCGCGTGTTATCCCCTTGCGGGGAGACCGTCAGCTCTGTTCGCTGGTGTGCTGACAAGCACCATAAACGAATCAGGGTGACAGGTGGGTGAAGCTGGACAGGACAGTCAGGTCACATACAACTTCCATACGGCATGCCGTTGGCCAGATGACGATACGACGGGCAGGTCAGGCGCCTGGCACAGGGCACATCCGTTGCGCAGCTTAACGAGTGTAGGAAGAACGCTGCTTGCGACGCTGCGACATATTCGGTCATCGGTAAGCAGGGTGTCGGTTGCAACTTGGGCAACCTCGGATTTTCGGTAGAAAATCTTGCTACTTTGCACACCATCAGTACCAGAAATGACCGATCCGGCCCGTCAGGTCATGCACAAGTTCCGACACAGGATGAAGCACAAAATTCGCCGCAGTGGCACAATTGCCCTCCCCAACACAGGATTGCCCCATGCTGCAGCTGAAAACCGACGCCCTGATGGCCACTCCGTGCGACGACGAAGAAGACAACATGGCCATGCTTTGCTGTCACGGCAAGAACGGCGAAATGTTCATGCTCACCCGTTACCCGGATGAAGATGAAGTGGAGCTGACCTGGGATTACGAGCCTTCGACCCTCGATGGGCTGAAAGTGACGTTGGGCGACACCACCTTATTGATCGAACTGGCGGCCGGCGATGCCGATGCCCTGGGCGGCAAGGACCAGTTGGAGATCACCCACAGCACCGCTGCGGCAGACATGGCCGAAGTGCAGGAAACGCTGCAGAACATCCTCACAGGCACCGGCACGTTCATTCGGATCTGAATGCACCGAAGACCCCATGTGGGAGCTGGCTTGCCTGCGATGCAGGCGGTGGGGTCTTTCAGCCAGACCGAGTTGAGGCCATCGCAGGCAAGCCAGCTCCCACAGTGACCGTGCTTTACCAGCCCAGACGCTTGCTATCCCATGGGTTTTGCTAAAAATACCCATCAAGCCGTTAGTCGCCGCACCCCGCGATGCATTAAAGTAAACGCCCCAGGCCCGGTGTTCTGTCACAACACCCAGGCTCATCTTTCCAGGAACCGTCATCGATGGAACATCGTGAAGCGCTGCTTGCGCTGCGAACCTTTCTTTCTACGCAGATTCTCGGCCAGGAAAAACTCATCGATCGCCTGCTGATCGCCCTGCTCGCCGACGGCCATATGCTGGTCGAAGGCGCACCGGGGCTGGCCAAGACCAAGGCGATCAAGGAGTTGGCCGAAGGGATCGAAGCGCAGTTCCATCGTATTCAGTTCACCCCCGACCTGCTGCCCGCCGACATCACCGGCACTGAGATCTATCGCCCGGAAACCGGCAGTTTCGTATTCCAGCAGGGGCCGATCTTCCACAATCTGGTACTGGCCGACGAAATCAACCGTGCCCCGGCCAAGGTCCAGTCGGCCTTGCTGGAGGCGATGGCCGAGCGTCAGGTCAGCGTAGGCCGCAGCACCTATGAGCTGTCGCCGCTGTTTTTGGTGATGGCCACGCAGAACCCCATCGAACAGGAAGGCACCTACCCGCTGCCCGAAGCGCAGCTCGACCGGTTCCTGATGCACGTCAAGATCGGCTTCCCGGACGCCGCCGTCGAGCGCCGCATCCTGCAGCAAGCCCGCGGCGAAGCACTCAATGGCGAAACCAAGCCCGAGCGCCGGGTCAGTCAGCAGGCCATCTTTGCTGCGCGTAAGGAAATCCTCGGCCTGTACATGGCCGATGCCGTGGAGGAATATCTGGTGCAACTGGTGATGGCCACGCGCACCCCTGCCAAGTTCGACCCGGAAATGGCCGAGTGGATCGCCTATGGCGCCAGCCCCCGTGGTTCCATCGCCCTGGACCGTTGTGCCCGAGCCCATGCCTGGTTGGCCGGTCGCGATTTTGTCAGCCCGGAAGATATCCAGGCGGTGCTGTTCGACGTGCTGCGTCACCGCATCATCCTGTCGTTCGAGGCCGAAGCCGCCGGTGTCGACCAGGACCGCGTGGTGCAACGCATTCTCGACGTCGTTGCCGTCGCTTGAAGTCGATGAACGCAAGCGATGGTATCCGCGTAACCCTCAGTGAATTGATTGAGATGCGCCACCGCGTGCGTGAAGTGCAGTTGTTCTCCACGCCTGGCCAGCGTAGCCCGCTGGTGGGCCTGCATCACTCCAAGCTGCGCGGGCGTGGCGTCGATTTCGACCAGGTGCGCGTGTACCAGGCCGGCGACGACGTGCGCACCATCGACTGGCGCGTGACGGCGCGTACCCAGGAGCCGCACACCAAGCTGTTCCACGAAGAGCGCGAACGGCCGATTTTCATCATGGTCGAGCAAAGTTGCCGGCTGTTTTTCGGCTCGGGGCAAATGTTCAAGTCGGTGCTCGCCGCCCAGGCCGCCAGCCTGATCGGCTGGGCCGCCCTGGGCCATAACGACCGGGTGGGCGGGCTGGTGTTCGGCGACAATGAGCACTACGAGATCAAGCCACGGCGCAGCAAGCAAAGCCTATTGCAACTGCTTAACCGGCTGGTGCGGGTCAACCAGAGCCTGGATACCGAGCGTCAGCCGGAAGCGGATGCCCTGGGCATGGCCTTGCGCCGTGGCCGCGAGGTACTGCGCCCGGGCAGCCTGGTGGTGGTGATCTGTGATGAACGCGCCCTCACCGAAGGCGCCGAGCAACAGCTGAGCCTGCTGGCGCGCCATTGCGACCTGCTGTTGTTGCCAATCTCCGACCCGTTGGACCACGCCCTGCCCGCCGCCGGGCTGCTGCGTTTCGCACAAAGAGGTGCGCAACTGGAACTGGACACACTGAACATCGACCTGCGCCAGGCCTACAAGGCCCAAGCCGAAGCGCGTATCGCCCGCTGGGAACTGCTCGCGCAGAAACTGCGGCTGTTGTTGATGCCCTTGAGCACCCAGAGTGAAATGGTCGAGCAACTGCGCGAATACCTCAACCCGCAACGCCCGGTTAAAAAACCATGAGCAGCCTGGACCAACTGCAACCGCTGATTGCCCCGCCCGCCATTGGCTTCTGGCCACCTGCGCCGGGCTGGTGGCTGTTGCTGCTGGTGATCCCACTGCTCAGTTGGGGCTTGTGGTGGCTGCGTCGTTTCCTGCCGGCCCGCCGCCCCGTGGCCCGTGCCGAACAACCGCTGGACCCGTTGCGTATCGCCGCCCTGGCCGAGTTGGCGTTGATGCCCAAGCCCTACGACGGAGCGCCAGCGGGCGCCTGGTTGCAGCAACTCAACGGCCTGCTCAAGCGCCTTTGCCGTAACGACTACCCTTATAGCCAGAGCCACACCCTCAACGGGCGCAAATGGCTGGCCTTCCTGGATAACCGCTGCCCCGCCGCCGGCCTGACGCGCTGGATGGTGTTGGTGGAAGGCGCCTACAAGCCCGAATGCAAGCTCGACGACAAAGCCATCGCCGGTCTTACCCAAGCCGTCGACACCTGGATTCGCAAACATGTTTGAGTTCGCCTGGCCGTGGATCTTCGTCCTGTTGCCACTGCCCTGGATCATGCGCCTGGTGCTGCCCGTGGCCGACAGCGGCGAACCGGCGCTCAAAGTCAGTTACCTCAGTGACCTGGAAGGCTTGGCCCGCCGTCGTGCCCGGGTCAACCTGCCCGGCTGGCGCCAGCAAGCCCCATTCGTGGTGCTGTGGCTGCTGCTGTTGACCGCCGCCGCCCGCCCGCAATGGCTGGGCGAACCCTTGCCGATTGCTGCCAGCGGCCGGGATTTGCTGGTGGCGGTGGATGTCTCCGGCTCCATGGACTTTCCCGACATGCATTGGCAGGACGAAGACGTCAGCCGCCTGGCCCTGGTCAAGCACCTGCTGGGAGACTTTCTGGAGGAGCGTGAAGGTGACCGCGTGGGCCTGATCCTGTTCGGCAGCCAAGCCTACCTGCAAGCGCCCCTGACCTTTGACCGCCGCACCGTGCGCACCTGGCTGGATGAAGCGCGCATCGGCATTGCCGGCAAGAACACCGCCATCGGCGACGCCATCGGCCTGGCCCTCAAGCGTCTGCGCCAACGCCCGGCGCAAAGCCGTGTGCTGATCCTGGTCACCGACGGCGCCAACAACGCCGGGCAGATCGACCCGTTGACCGCCGCGCGCCTGGCGGCCGAGGAAGGCGTAAAAATCTACCCCATCGGCATCGGTGCCGACCCCGAGCAAACCGGCTCCCTGGGCATCCTTGGCGTAAACCCGAGCCTGGACCTCGACGAACCGGCGCTCAAGGCACTGGCCGAGGCCACCGGCGGCCAGTATTTCCGCGCCCGGGACGGCGAGGAACTGCTGAAGATCAAGGACACCCTCGACACCCTCGAGCCCGTGGAACAACAACCCACCCAGGCCCGCCCGGCCCAGGCGCTGTACAGCGGCCCGTTGGCCTTGGCGTTGGTGTTGAGCCTGCTGCTGGTGATCCAGGAACGCTGGCCGAACAACGCTTTGCAACGAGCCTTCAATAGGCTATCGAGCAGGGGCATCTTTTTGCAGCAACACCCTGAATGGCGCCAGCGCCTACAGCGCCTGCGCTTGCGGAGGCGTCGATGATCGCGCTGTGGCCGCACTGGTTGCGCCCCTGGTGGCTATTGCTGCTGCCCCTGCTTGGCTGGTTGCTGTGGCAGCTATGGCATCGGCAAAAGCGCGCCGGGCGCTGGCAGATGATCCTGCCGCCGGCGTTCCATGCCGAGTTGCTCAGTGGTGGCAATGGCCGCGAGAGTAGATCGCCATGGGTGGTGCTCGGCATCGCCTGGCTGTTGGCCGTGCTCGCGTTGCTGGGCCCCAGTTGGCAACGGGTTGAACAGGCCAGCCAGAAACCTTCCGACCCCCTGGTGGTGCTGCTGGAACTGACCCCGGAAATGCTCGCCACCGACAGCCCGCCCAACCGCCTGGAACAGGCGCGGCGCAAGCTGTATGACTTGCTGCAAGCACGCACCGATGCTCAAACAGCCATCATCGTGTATGCCGGCAGCGCCCATACCTTGGTGCCGCTGTCCGATGACCTGGCTACCAGCCGCAACCTGTTGGAAGCCCTGCGCCCATCGATCATGCCCGAGCCCGGCCATCGTGCCGATCTGGCCGTGGAAAAAGCCCTGGGCCTGCTCAAGCAAGGCGGCCTCGGCCAGGGGCGCCTACTGCTGGTCGGTTCCTCACTGTCCAAACAAGAGCGCCAAGGCATCCGCCTGCAACTGCAAAGTGCCCAGGCTCCAACGTTGTCGATCCTCGGCATCGGCAGTCGCGAAGGCACGCCGGTGACGCAGGAGAGCGGCGAATTCCTCAAGGACGACCAGGGCGCGATCCTGGTGCCGCGTCTCGACAGCCCGACCCTCAAGGCGTTCGCCAGCGAAATGGGCGGCCGCTACCGTGCGGCACGCCTGGATGACAAGGACCTGCGCCAACTCGGCATGCTCGACAGCGCTCAAGCCCTGCGCGACGACGGCCAACGGCTGCGCCTGGACAGCTGGGCCGACCAGGGTTACTGGCTGCTCTTGCCGTTGTTGCTGCTGGCCGCGTGCGCCGGGCGTCGCGGCTGGCTGTTCTGCCTGCCCTTGTTGCTGATGGGCGTGCCGCAACCCAGCTACGCCTTTGGGCTGCAGGACCTGTGGCTGCGCCCCGACCAACAAGGCCAGTACCTGCTCAAGCACAAACGCCCGGCCGAAGCCGCCGAACACTTCCAGGACCCACAATGGCAAGGCGTGGCGCTGTATGAAGCCGGCAATTACGCCGAGGCCATCAAGCGGTTTGCCCAAGGCAGCGACGCCTATTCTCACTACAACCGCGGCAATGCCCTGGCCAAGGCCGGTGAACTTGAAGCGGCCCTTGATGCGTATGAACAAGCCCTGGAAGCCCAGCCCGATTTGCAGCCCGCGCTGAAAAACAAAGCCCTGGTTGAAGCGCTGATGCAGGAGCAAGCGCAGCCCGAGCCGGACCCGCCCGCAAAAAACGCAGATGACGAAACCGCCCAACCCGGCCAAACTGCGCAACCGGGCACCAGCGCGCAAACGGCCCAGGGCGGCGAGCAATCGTCCCACGGCCAGGGCGAAGCCGGCACGGGTGAGACCCAGGCCAACGCCCCGCCACAGGCCGGTGGCAATGAAGTGCCAGGCAGCGAACTGGGTGACGAGCAAACCACCACGCCGCCACTGCGCCCTGCCGACACGCGCCTGGAAGGCGAGCGCCGCCAAGCGCTGGAGCAATGGTTGCAGGAAATCCCGGACAACCCCGGCGAGCTGTTGCGCCGCAAATTCTGGTACGAACAGCAACAACATCAGGACACCACTCGATGAGCCGCCGCACTACCCTTTTGCTCCTGCTCGCGTTGTCGGCAGGCCACGCCCAGGCGGCGGACCTGGTCGCCAGCGTAGACCGCAGCCGCCTCAACTCCGGGGAAACGGTGGAGCTGACGGTGCAATCCAGTGATGTAACCCAGTTTGGCAAACCGGACCTGTCGCCCCTGGACGCGCAGTTCGAAGTCAGCGGCACCCGCCAGATCAACCAACTCACCACGCTGGACGGCGACAACCACGCCACCACCCGCTGGATCATCACCCTGTTGCCCAAGGTAAACGGCAACGTGGTGATCCCGCCGCTGCAGGTGGGCGCACTCAAGACCCAGCCGATCACCCTGCAAGTGGTGGAAAGCGCCAGCCAGAACACCAGCGCCGAACTGGCCCCGGTGTTCATCGAAGCCAGCCTCGACCAGACCAGCGTGTACGTGCAGGCCCAGGCCCTGTTGACCGTGCGCGTCTACCACTCGGTGTCGCTGTATGACGACAGCAGCCTCACGCCCTTGCAGATACCGGATGCACGTGTCGAACAACTGGGCGAATCACGCACCTATGAAAAGGTCATCAACAGCATTCGCCATGGCGTGATCGAAACCCGCTACGCCCTCTACCCGCAACACAGCGGCGCTGTGGTGATTCCGGCGCAGACCTTCAGCGCTACCCTGGTGGAATCGCGACCGCCCCAGGAAAACACCCTGCAGGGCACCAAGCCGGGCAAGATGATTCACGTTAGCTCAGCGCCCCTGCCCTTGACGGTCAAACCCAAACCGGACGCCTACCCCGCCGACACCCCCTGGTTGCCCGCGCGCAGCCTGACCTTGAGCGAAGGCTGGAACCCCACGCCGGACCACGTGCAAGTCGGCGACTCTCTGACCCGCAGCCTTACCGTGGAGGCCGAAGGCCTGTCCAGCGCACAACTGCCGGCGCTGCCCGGCACCGAGGTCAACGGCCTGCGCCGCTACCCCGACCAACCAGTGATGGCTAACCGTACCAGCGACCGCGGGCTGACCGGCAGCCGTGAAGACCGCGAAGCCCTGGTGCCGACCCGCGCCGGCGAACTGGAACTGCCCGCCGTGGAAGTGGTGTGGTGGAACACTCACGAAGATCATCTGGAACGCACCAGCCTGCCGGCGCGCACCGTGCACGTGGCGGTGAACCCCAGCCTGGTGGTGGACACACCGGCGACACCGACGATCATCACCGCCCCCGACGATGACCGCCTGTGGCTGTGGCAACTGAGCACACTGATACTGGCCTGCACCACCCTGCTGGGCTTTGGCCTGTGGTGGCGCGCACGCCGGCAACCGGCGGTACAACGCGCCGCGCAAACCGGTCCCAGCCCACGCACCCTGCTCGACGACCTCAAGCGCGCCACCCAGGCCAACGACCCCCACGCCACCCGCCAGGCCCTCGACGCCTGGGCGCGGCAACAACCCGAAACCCTGGCCGACATGGCCGCACGGTTTGTGCCGCTGTCAGATGCCTTGGATGGCCTGAATGGCGCGCTGTACAGCGAAAGCGGTCAATACTGGTTGGGTGATGACCTGTGGCGAGCGATCAAAGCCATCCCCGTGGCCGAACGCGAGCAAGACCCGGCCACCGACACCACCAGCTTGCCGCCGCTCTACCCCAAGTAACCCCCGAGCCTGCTCGTTCCCACGCTCTGCGTGGGAATGCCGCCCCGGACGCTCCGCGTCCAGGTTTTGCGCCCTGTGCAACGGTGACGCAGAGCGTCACGGGATGCATTACCACGCAGAGCGTGGGAACGATCAATGGCGAGCGATCAAGGCCATCCCCGTGGCCGAACGCGAGCAAGACCTGGCCACCGACACCACCAGCTTGCTGCCGCTCTACCCCAAGTAACCCCCGAGCCTGCTCGTTCCCACGCTCTGCGTGGGAATGCCGCCCCGGACGCTCCGCGTCCAGGTTTTACGCCCTGTGCAACGGTGACGCAGAGCGTCACGGGATGCATTACCACGCAGAGCGTGGGAACGATCAATGGCGAGCGATCAAGGCAATCCCCGTTGCCGAACGCGAACAAGACCCGACCACTGATACCACCAGTTTGCCGCCGCTCTACCCCAAGTAACCCCCGAGCCTGCTCGTTCCCACGCTCTGCGTGGGAATGCCGCCCCGGACGCTCCGCGTCCAGGTTTTACGCCCTGTGCAACGGTGACGCAGAGCGTCACGGGATGCATTACCACGCAGAGCGTGGGAACGATCAATGGCGAGCGATCAAAGCCATCCCCGTGGCCGAACGCGAGCAAGACCCGGCCACCGACACCACCAGCTTGCCGCCGCTCTACCCCAAGTAACCCCCGAGCCTGCTCGTTCCCACGCTCTGCGTGGGAATGCCGCCCCGGACGCTCCGCGTCCAGGTTTTGCGCCCTGTGCAACGGTGACGCAGAGCGTCACGGGATGCATTACCACGCAGAGCGTGGGAACGATCAATGGCGAGCGATCAAGGCCATCCCCGTGGCCGAACGCGAGCAAGACCTGGCCACCGACACCACCAGCTTGCTGCCGCTCTACCCCAAGTAACCCAGCCTCAACCAACACCACAAAACCCCTGTGGGAGCTAGCTTGCCTGCGATGGCGGTGTAACAGGCGGCAGATGTGCTGGCTGATACTCCGCCATCGCAGGCAAGCCAGCTCCCACAGTTGATCTGCATCGCCTGCTCGGACGCCTGCTTGCACTCAGTGATTACGACGCGGCACCTTCCATTCCCGATGGGGGAACTTGTACAGATAGTTCAGGTTATCCATATCGAACCGGCCATCCTCCTTGCCGGGGCCACCGAAGAAGCTGATGCCGATATCCAGCTTGCGCAGCAGTTTAGGGCGTGAGAGTAGCTCCTTGGCCGCGTGGTGCGCCTCGGGTGAGAACGTCCTGTCGGTGGCGATCAGGCCGGCGGCCTCTTTCAATTCATTGAAGTTCACATAGCTGTCTGTCGCCCCTGCGGCGAATTCACGGAAGTGATCGCGGATCAACCCTATTAGTTGCCGGTCACTCACGCTTGCGTACGGGCGCAGGTCCGGGGCGCTGGCCTGGGTTTGAGTGCTTCGTGCCTGACGATGGTTAGCTTGGGTTGAGCGACTTTCAGCATCCAGTTGCTCTGGTAGAGCGGTGAAAGCGCTAGTGGAAGGTGGGTTTACTGAAAAAGACATGGTGGGCCTCTGATTCATTCAGGGGTTGATTGAGAAATCCACGTTGTGCGTGGTCGCCACTCGCCCTGTGGTTCCACTTCGTTCGTCACGCCCGCTCGACATGCATTGTTAAAGGCCAGCAATCCATATCCCTTTAATTTGCAGGACGTTTCCTAGACAATCCTTTGGCCTTGCGCCTGCTCATTTCGCTGGCTAGCCTTCGCTTCGTCGCTGCCTATCAGCGATCGGGTGTGAGATCCCGTTATTAGCAGGCGCACTGCGCTACAACCGTCAATGGCGGCTGTGTGCGGGCAGACTTCGGTCTGGCCGGGTCCTGTTTTCCGGTATCTCACCCCGCACATAGCTGCACCTTTTGACGTGTGAGATCGGCAAAAGAATGGCTCCCAATCCAAGCAGGAGCTTTATCCATGAACAAACTTATCCCCGACCCACCCTTTCCGATTTTCGTCGCCCACGAAGACCTGAGTTTCGAAGACGCTATCGCCAGCATCTCCTCGCTACTGCGTTGCGCCACCACCACCGCCACCGAAACCGCCGAGGGCCTCAAAGGCACCCGGCGCGACATGGCCTGTTCCACCGCTCACCTGATCGACATGGCCCGCACCCTCGCCGACCGTGCGCTGGATTGCCTGCAACCCAACCCCACTAACACCCCATAACCCCTGTGGGAGGGGGCTTGCCCCCGATGGCGGTGGTTCAGTGCCAGGGATGCTGGCTGACCCAGCGCCATCGAGGGCAAGTCCTCTCCCACATTTGACCTGCGTCGCCTGGAGCAGCAGGTACGCAGAACAGGTAAACTCCCCTCCTTTTCATCTTCTCCACGGAGTTCGCCTTGCGTCTGTTTCATACCTCCGACTGGCACTTGGGCCAAAACCTCCACGGCCAGGAACGCGACTTCGAACACGCTTGTTTCCTTGAGTGGCTGCTGGGCCAACTCAAGGCACAGCGCCCGGACGTGCTGTTGATCGCCGGCGATATCTTCGACACGGTCAACCCGCCGCTCAAGGCCCAGGAGCGCTTGTATGACTTCATCATCAGCGCCCACGAACAACAGCCGACACTGACCATTGTGATGATTGCCGGCAACCATGACTCCGGTTCGCGCATTGAGCTGCCTGCGCCTCTGATGCGCCGCTTGCGCACCCATGCCCTGGGCCGAGTGCTGTGGCTGGATGACGGGCAACTGGATGCCGACCGCCTGCTGATCCCGCTGCCCAATGCCAAAGGCAAGATCGCCGCCTGGTGCCTGGCGCTGCCCTTCCTGCGCCCGGCGGAAGTCACCGGCGCACAGCTGGGCGATGATTACCTGCGCGGCATCGGCCAAGTGCATGAATGGCTGATCGCGGCCGCCAATGCCAAGCGCAACAAAGGCCAGGCATTGATAGCCATCAGCCATGCGCACATGGCCGGTGGGTCGGTATCCGAAGACTCCGAACGCAGCCTGATCATCGGTAATGCCGAGGCGCTGCCCGTCACACTGTTCGACCGAAGCGTGGCATATGTGGCCCTCGGCCATTTGCACAAGCCGCAAAAGGTCAATGGCGAGGAGCGCATTCGCTACAGCGGCTCGCCAATCCCCCTGTCGTTCTCCGAAATCGGCTACAAGCACCAGATTCTCGACGTGACGTTCCAGGGCGAACGGCTGGTGGGCTGTGAACCGATCCTGATTCCCCGCTCCGTCAACCTGCAACGCCTGGAAGCCGCGCCCCTGGCCGATATTCTCAAGCAACTGGGTGAACTGCCCGACATCGACCTGCTCGCCGAAACCCAGCGCCACCCTTGGCTGGAAGTGCGCGTGCGCCTCGACGAGCCGCAACCGGACCTGCGCCAGCAGATCGAAACCGCCCTGCAAGGCAAGGCCGTGCGCCTGGTGCGGATCGCCGCCGACTATGCCGGCACACGCGGCAGCGCAGAGGCAGACGATGCGCAACTGATCGAACTCGACCAGCTCACGCCCCAGGAGTTGTTCAGCCGCGCCTGGCAGGACAGCTACGGCAGTGAAGTGGATGAACAGACCTTGAAGGACTTCGCCGTGCTGCTCCAGGAAGTGCAACAGGAGGGCGAACAGCCATGAAGATCCTCGCCATCCGCTTGAAAAACCTCGCCTCCCTGGCGGGCCCGTTCGAAATCGACTTTACCGCCGAGCCCCTGGCCAGTGCTGGCCTGTTCGCCATCACCGGGCCGACTGGCGCGGGGAAAAGCACCCTGCTCGATGCGTTGTGCCTGGCGCTGTTTGGCGCGGTGCCGCGCCTGGGTGATACCGGCCAGGCCAAAATGCCGGATGCCGACACGGACATTTCCATCGGCGACCCGCGCACCCTGATTCGCCGCGGCACTGGCGGCGGCTATGCCGAGGTGGATTTTGTCGGTGTCAGTGGCCGTCGCTACCGCGCCCGCTGGGAAGCCAACCGCGCCCGCGACAAGGCCAGCGGCAAGTTACAGAACAGCCGGCAAAGCCTGATCGACCTGGACAGCGACCAACTGCTGGCCAGCCAGAAAACCGAATACAAGACCCAGCTGGAATTGGCCCTGGGCCTGAACTTCGAACAGTTCACCCGTGCGGTGCTGCTGGCGCAAAGCGAGTTCAGCGCCTTCCTCAAGGCCAATGACAATGAGCGCAGCGAACTGCTGGAAAAGCTCACCGACACCGCGCTCTACACCCAGCTCGGCCGCCGTGCGTTCGACAAGGCCAAAGAGGCCAAGGACGCCCACAAACAGCTACAGGACCAAGCCACCGGCGTGGTGCCCCTGGCCCCCGAAGCCCGCGCCGAGCTGGATCAACAGTTGGCCCAAGCCCAGCAGCAGCTCAAGAGCCAGCAAGCCCAGCTCAAGCAGCTGGAGTTGCAGCACACCTGGCTCAAGGAGCTGCGTGAATGGCAGGAGCGCCATCAGCATGCTGTGGAGCAACTGCAACGCGACGAGCAGACCTGGGCCGACCAAGGTCAGCAACGCCAGGACCTGAGCCTTCTGGAGCAGTTGGCACCGCAACGCCATCACTTCCTGCGCCAGGCAGAACTCGCCACCTTGCTGACGCCCCTGGCGGCGCAGATTGCCCAGCACCTCGAGCAACAAACCGCCCTGCACACCCGCCAGGAACAGGCGCAACACCAGCAAGTGGCCGCCCAGGCAGCACTGGCCGAGGCCCTGAAACACCAGGCCGACGCCGCGCCCCTGCTGCGCCAGGCCATCGAAGAGCAAAACACCCTCGCCCACGTGAGCCGCGAACTGGCCAAGCGCAACGAGGAAAAACACCAGCACGAAAGCGCCTGCACCGAAGGCCAGGCCCTGCTCGACGGTTTGCAACACACGCAGGCCCAAGGCACCGAGCGCCTGCAACGCCTAGCCACCGAGCTTGAGCACAGCGCCGCCCTCGCGCCGCTGAGCGATGCCTGGAACGCCTACCGTGACCGCCTGCAACAGTTGGTGTTGATCGGCAATCGCCTCAACCAAGGCCAGGCCGAGCTGGGGCAGCTCGAACAGCGCGCCAGCGCCGCCATTGAACAGTTCACCCAACAGCGCGAAGCCCTGGATTTGCTCTACCACGAGGCCGGTGCCGAACCGCACGCGGTGGCCGAACAAATCCAGTTACTGGCCAGCCTGCTGCAAGACAATCGCAAGCAACAGCGCGCCTTCGAAGACCTGGCCCGCTTGTGGGACAGCCAGCAACAGTTGGATCAACAGGCCTCTGCGCTCACGCAAAGGCTCGCCGAGGCCGCGCAAAAACGCGAACAACTGAACCAGACCGGCCTGCAAACCAAGGCCGAACTCACCGTTGCCGAACAAACCCTGACGGTGACCAAGCAACTGCTTGAGCGCCAACGCCTGGCCCGCAGTGCCAGCGTCGAGGAATTACGCGAGCAGTTGCAGGATGACCAACCCTGCCCGGTGTGCGGTAGCCACGAACACCCCTATCACCAGCCCGAGGCTCTGCTACAGAGCCTGGGTCGCCATGATGAAAGTGAAGAGGCGGCTGCGCAGAAAGCCGTCGACAGCCTCAAGGAACAACTTACCGAACTGCGCGGTGAAGTGGGCGGCCTGATCGCTCAGCAAAAAGAGTTCCTGCAACAACAGGAACAGTTGGCCATGCAGCAGCAGGGTTTGGCACCGAGCCTGCAAGCCCACCCACTGTCGGCCTCGCTGCTCGCCCAGGACGCCGCCAAGCGCAGCCCTTGGCTGGCCCAGCAATTGGCCCAATTGACCCAAAGCATCAGCCAGGACGAACAACGCCAAGGCGCCCTGCTCAACCTGCAACAGAACGCCGGGCGCTTGCAGCAACAATTGCAAGCGGCCCAGGACGCCAGCCAGCAAGCCCGGCAATTGCTGGTGGACCAACAACGGCAACTGGCCGGCGACCGCGAACGCCTGGAGGCGGAACTCAGCGCCTTCGCCAGCCTGTTGCCCAGCGAAACGCTGGAAGGTTTGCGCAGCGCGCCTGCGGCGACCTTCATGCAGCTCGACCAGCAGGTCAGCCAGCGCCTTGAGCAGTTGGGCCATCAACGCGATGAGCAGGCCGAGCAGCAGGAGCGCCAACAGGCCATCGAGAAACAACACACCCACCAACAGCATCGTCAGCAGCAACTCGACGCCTTGAATCTGCAAGTCGCCGAGCTGGCCGACCAGCAACACGCCGTCCAGGAAAAACTCCGCGCCTTGCTAGGGGACCACCCCAGCGCCGAGCACTGGCAACAGCAGCTGGAGCAAGCGGTCACGCAGTCGCGCCAAAGCGAGACGGACGCCAACCAGGAACTGCACGCCGTGCACACGGCCCAGGTACAGCTGGCCGCCGACCTCAAGGCCCAGCAGCACCACCAGCAGGCATTGGAGGCGGAGCAGCAAGCCCTTGCGACACGCATCGGCGAATGGCGCGCCCTGCACCCAGACCTGGATGATCAGGGCCTGGCACGCCTGTTGGCCCTTGATGAAGCCCAGGTCGCGCAGTTGCGCCAGCACCTGCACAGCAGCGAAAAGGCCGTCGAGCAAG
Source organism: Pseudomonas sp. KT_2_4 (assembly GCF_041410225.1). Lineage (NCBI taxonomy): Bacteria > Pseudomonadati > Pseudomonadota > Gammaproteobacteria > Pseudomonadales > Pseudomonadaceae > Pseudomonas > Pseudomonas sp. KT_2_4. The sequence goes on along the minus strand of NZ_CP166962.1, from coordinate 497,285 downwards.
CCAAGGTTCTGTTGCACGAGCGCGAACAGCGCCTGGCCGAACACCAGGCCCTGCACAATGGCAACCTGGAGGCCGAGCAGTTGGCCGCCACCCTGGCAACGCTTGAGCAACAATTGCTCGAGGGTGAGAAACACTGCGCCGAACTGCGCGCACGCCAGTCCGAAGACCAGCGCCGCCAGAATGCCAACCAGGCCCTGGCCGAACAGATTGCCAAGGCTTACGAGCAGTGGCAGCGCTGGGCACGCCTGAATGCGCTGATCGGCTCGGCCACCGGCGACACCTTCCGCAAGATCGCCCAGGCCTACAACCTCGACTTGCTGGTGCACCATGCCAACGTGCAACTGCGCCAACTGGTACGCCGCTACCGGCTTAAACGCGGCGGCAGCATGCTGGGGCTGCTGGTGATGGACACAGAGATGGGCGATGAACTGCGCTCGGTGCATTCCCTGTCCGGTGGCGAAACCTTCCTGGTGTCGTTGGCACTGGCGTTGGGGCTGGCCTCGATGGCGTCGAGCACCTTGAAGATCGAGTCGCTGTTTATCGACGAAGGTTTTGGCAGCCTTGATCCGGAGTCCTTGCAATTGGCGATGGACGCTCTGGATGGTTTGCAGGCCCAGGGTCGCAAGGTGGCGGTGATCTCCCACGTACAGGAAATGCATGAACGCATCCCGGTGCAGATCCAGGTCCAGCGCCAGGGCAATGGCCTGAGCACGTTGGAGGTCAAGTGAGCGAAGCGCTGCTTTATTCGTTCCGGCGCTGCCCCTATGCAATGCGCGCGCGACTGGCGCTGCGTTATTCCGGCGTTGCGGTGAGCATCGTCGAAGTCAGCCTGAAAGCCAAGCCGGCCGAGATGCTCGCGCTGTCGCCCAAGGGCACGGTGCCGGTGTTGAGCGTCGAAGGGCGAGTGATCGAAGAAAGCCTGGAGATCATGCAGTGGGCGCTGGCCCAGCACGACCCCGAAAACTGGCGGCTACAGGGCGATCCGGCGGTGTATGCGCTGATTGAAGAAAATGACCAGGTGTTCAAACATCATTTGAATCGATACAAGTACGCCGAGCGCTACCCGGAGCAACCGATGGAACACTATCGGGCCGAGGGCGAGGTGTTCTTGCGCAAGCTGGAAGATTTGCTGGCAGACCGTGAGTATCTACTCGCCGATCACCTGAGCTTGGCAGATGCAGCGCTGGCGCCGTTTGTGCGCCAGTTTGCCCATGTGAATCGGGAGTGGTTTGCGGGCACGCCCTATCGGCGTTTGCAGGCCTGGTTACAGCGGTTTCTGGATTCACCGTTGTTTAGAGCAGTGATGGCAAAACCCTGAGGCCAATCCAATGTGGGAGCTGGCTTGCCTGCGATGGCATCGACTCGGTACATCAGCAATACCGAGTGGTCCGCATCGCAGGCAAGCCAGCTCCCGCATTGGACCGTGGCTCAGTGCTGGGTCTTGTGATCCAGCGCCGCATAGAAATTGGCGCTCTGTTGCAGGTATTTCTGGGTATAGGCCGTGACATTGGATTTTTTGCCGGTGACTTCCACGCTGGCGGCGGCAGGCAATGCCACGGTGGCGGAAACAGCAGAAGCAGCAATGATCGAGAAGAGATTGAAATTCATGGCGGTAACCCTTGTGTGCGTTTGGTTGGGTGGCCTGGGAAGGCCTTGGAACCCAACTTACGCCCGAGGGTTGAACCTTAGAAATGCTTTGAAACAGTAGCCGTTATCACTGCGATTAATACAAAGGCTCAGGCCCCGCAGTGCGGGGCCTGTGGCTTATTGACGCACCAGGAACTTGAGGTCACTGGGGGCATCAATCGGCAATTTCTGCACGGTTTTACCCAGCAGCCCGGTCTTGAGGTCGCGCTCGACGACGACAATTTCATTGCTTTTCTGGTTGGCGATCAGCAGGAATTTGCCGCTAGGGTCGAGGCTGAACTCACGCGGATGGTCGCCTTCGACAGAACGCCGCTGGATTTCCTTGAGGTGCGCGGTGGCCGGGTCGATGCTGAACACCAGCATCTGATTGGCCGTGCCACGGTTGCTCACGTACAGGAATTTGCCGTCGTTTGACGCATGCAACGCCGCACCGGCTTTGTCGGACACCGGTTGGCCGGCGGCATAGTCGAGCAACTGGGTTTGCGTCAGCTTGCCGTCGTTGTAATCGAACACGGCTACCTGGGCGCTCATCTCAGTGGTCAGCCAGGCGTGCTTGCCGTCCGCGCTGAACAGCAAGTGACGCGGGCCGCTGCCCGGTGGCAACTGCACCGACGCCGGGTCGGCCGCCGTCAGTGGCAGCTCATGATTGGCCTTGGGGTCGTAGCGGTAGGCAAACACCTTGTCCGCCCCCAGGTCCTGCACAAATACATACTTGCCGTCCGGCGACGACACCACCGAATGCACATGATTGGACGCCTGGCGCTCCGGGTTCACACGGCTGGCCGGGTGCCCGCTCAACTGCACCGGTGCCGACAGCTTGCCGCTGGCATCCACCGGCAGGATCGCGAGGCTGCCACCCGGGTCTTCCACCACCGAGTAGTTGGCGACGAACAGGTAGCGCCCATCGGCGGCCACACTGGAATGGGTCGGCTCATTGCCCAGGCTCTGCACCTGGTTGATCAGGGTCAACTGGTGGTTCTGGGGGTCGATGCTATAGCTGCTGACACGCCCCACCGGGTCTTCCTGGCCGGGGCCGTTTTCATTGACCACAAACAACTGCTTCTGGTCTTTGGAAATCGTCAGCCAGGAAGGGTTGGCGGTTTTCGCCGCCAGCACCGGCTTGCCGCTGAACTGCCCGGTGCTACTGTCGAATTGCAGGCGGTAGATCCCTTCACTGGTGCCGGCCGTATAGCTGCCGACCAACAGTTCATGGATATCGGCCGGTGCGGCCTGCACCGACATCGCACCGACACTGCCTGCCATCAGCAGGGGCCAGAATTTACGCATCATCTGCTTCGTCCTCGTCGTTATTGTTGTCGCCCTGGATGGCGCTCAAGCAGACCAGACGGTGTTCACCGTCGTCGTTGATCAGCAACCAGCTTTGCAAGCTCTCGTCAAAGGTAGCCGCCTCCAACTGTTCTGGACTGAAGGTCCAGCGCTTGAGTTCCCGGCCATCCATGCTTTGGATCTGCAGTTGCTGATCAAGCTCGAAGTCAAAGGCGTGCAGCCCATTGATGATCAGCATATCGCTGGTAGCAAGGACGCGAGTCAGGGTGTCGGCAGTCATGGCAGTCAATCATTTTGGGGAAAGCCGCAATGATAGCCCAGGCTGTAGCCTAGAGGTTGAACACCGCACCCATGTGGGAGCGATGTGTGGGAGCCGGGCTTGCCCGCGATGCAGATGCCGAGGTGTATCAGTGACACCGCGGCGATGCTATCGCAGGCAAGCCCGCTCCCACACAAGCCCGATCTCGCCATTTGGGAGCAGGATCAGTGCGCGAACAACGAGTTGCCCTTCTGCCCTGCCAGCTTCTCAGGCTTGATCAGGAATCGCGCCAGCGCCGGCAACAGCCACAGCGCGCCGAACATGTTCCACAGCAACATGAAGGTCAACATCAAACCCATGTCGGCCTGGAACTTGATGGCCGAGAAGATCCAGGTGCACACGCCGATGGCCAGGCACAGGCCGGTAAACAGCACGGCCTTGCCGGTGGATTTCAGCGTCTGGTAGTACGCCTCTTGTAGCGGCAGGCCGGCGCGCAGGAAGCTTTCCAGGCGGCTGTAGATGTAGATGCCGTAGTCCACGCCAATCCCCACACCCAGGGCCACCACCGGCAAGGTCGCGACCTTGACGCCAATGCCCATGAACGCCATCAGTGCGTTGCCCAGTACCGAGGTCAGCACCAGCGGCAACACGATGCACAGGGTCGCCGCCCAGGAGCGGAAGGTGATCATGCACATGGTCGCCACGCACAGGTACACCAGGATCAGGATGATCAGCTCCGACTCCTTGATCACCTCGTTGGTGGCCGCTTCGATCCCGGCATTACCCGCTGCGAGGATGAATTCCAGGCCGTCCTTGTTGTTTTCCTTGGCGAAGTCCTGCACCGCATGCACGGCACGGTCGAGGGTTTCGGCCTTGTGGTCGTTGAGGAACACCAACACTGGCGCCAGGGAGCAATTGTTGTTGTACAAGCCATCGGCACGGGCGATGGAGTTGTTCAGCACATCCGGGTTGCGCGACAGGGTTTCCCATTTCAGGTTGCCCTCGTTCATGCCCTTGATCATTTGCTTGGACACGGTCACCAACGAGATCGCCGACTGCACGCCCTCGGTGTTCTGCATCTTCCACATCAACTGGTCGATGGGCGCCATGGCTTCATAGCGCGAGCAGCCTTCGGCCTTGGTCTTGACCATCACCACCAGCACGTCGGAGCTGGTGGAGTAATTGTTGATGATGAAGTTGTTGTCCTTGTTGTAGCGCGAATCCGGGCGCAATTCCGGTGCGCCTTGGTCCAGGTCGCCGATCTTCAGGTTCTGGCTGTACCAGAGGCCACCACCAAAGGCGATCAAGGCGAGGAACACCGACACCGGCGCGACTTTCGGGCTGGCGAATTTGGACAGCAGGCGCCAGAAGCTGTGTTCGCGGTTCGCGTCTTTCTTGCTCTTGGCGATGGCACGCTTGCTGATGCCCACGTAGGAAATCGCGACCGGCAGCAGGATCAGGTTGGTGAACACGATCACCGCCACGCCGATGGACGCGCCAATAGCCAGTTCGCGGATCACGCCGATGTCGATGATCAGCAGCGTGATGAAGCCCACCGCATCCGCCAGAATGGCGATCATCCCCGGCAGGAACAGTTGCCGGAAGGTGCGCCGCGCAGCGGTCAGGGCGTTGTCTGCCTCGCTGGATTGCAGGGCAATGCCGTTGATCTTTTGCACGCCATGGGAAATGCCAATGGCGAAGATCAGGAACGGCACCAGCATTGAATACGGGTCCAGTCCGAAACCGAAGAAGTGCATCAGCCCGAGTTGCCAGACCACCGCCACCAATGTCGTGCTCAACACCGCTATGGTGCTGCGCAGGCAGTTGGTGAACCACAGCAGCAGAATCAGGGTGATGACGAACGCAACGCCGAAGAACAGCACCACCATCACCAGGCCATCGATCAGGTCGCCCACCTTTTTGGCAAAGCCGACAATATGAATCTTGACGTTGGGGTTCTGGGTTTCGAACTTGTCGCGGATCTTGTCTTCCAGTTCATGGGAGAACTTGCGGTAGTCCAGGGCCAGCAACTTGCCTTGGTCTTGCGGGTCCGGGTAGGACTCCAACAGCGGGATATCAACGATGCTCGACTTGAAGTCATTGGCCACCAGCCGCCCGACCTGGCCGGACTTGAGCACGTTATTACGCAACTGGTCGAGGCTCTGCGGCGAACCGTTGTAGCTCTGCGGGATCACTTCCCCGCCGGCAAACCCTTCTTCGGTCACCTCGGTCCAGCGCACGCTGGGGCTCCACAGCGACTTGAGGCCCGAGCGGTCCACACCGGAGATGTAGAACACCTCGTCGTGGATCTGGCGCAGGGTCTCCATGTACTCCTTAGTGAAGATGTCGCCGTCCTTGGCTTCCACCGAAATACGCACGGTGTTGCCCAGGTTGGCCAAATCGTTGCGGTGCTCCATCATTTTTTCGATGAAGGGGTGCTTGAGCGGGATCATCTTTTCAAAGCTGGTAGACGGGCGAATCAAGGTCGCCTGCCAGAACAGGAAGATACTCACCAACAGGCAGATGACGATCACCGCCGGGCGATTGTTGAAGATCAGACGCTCAAGAAAGGTCGCTTTATCGTTGTGATGACTGCTCATTGAATCCCCGCCTTCTTATTATTTTGAGAGCTCTGCGCCGGCCGATGTGGCAACCCGCACGCCACCCTGCCCCGCGAGGACCAAATTGCCATTGCCTGCTGCCGTGACCGCTGAGAGTGAAATGCGGTCCGGGCGATTGAACACACTGAAGGTCTGGCCGTCGTCATGGCTGACCACCACGCTGCCGCCGTTGCCGACCACAACAATGGAACCGTCCTCCAGCAAGGTCGCCCCCGACAGGCCAAACTCCAACGCGCCACGCGCCGCGTTCAACTGGACCTGCTCCCAGGTGCTGCCGAAATCGGTGGAGCGGTAGAGGTTGCCGCGCAGCCCGTACGCCAGCAGGGTTTGCGGCTGTGCGGTGCTGATCACGCCAAACAGCGAACCCTCGTAGGGGCCTTCGAGTTTTTCCCAGGTCTGGCCGTCGTCGCTTGAGCGAAACATGCTGCCTTGCTCACCGACAATAAACAGGCCGGCGCCCTTGATCTGGGCGATGGCGTTGAGGTGGTACTGGTCTTCGTTGTCGAGACGCTCGCTGACATCGTTCCAGGTTTTGCCGCCGTCGGTGGTTTCGATCAGCGCACCGTAGGCGCCCACGGCCAGGCCGTGGTTGGCGTCGTTGAACCACACATCGAGCAACGGTGCTTCGCGCTTGAGGTCTTGATATTGCTGGGTCCACGTGGCGCCGCCATCGGTACTGGCAAGAATCTGCGCATCATGGCCGACGGCCCAGCCGTGCTGGTCATCGACGAAAAACACCGCCGTGAGCAGTTGCCGAGTGGGCACTTTGGCTTGGGTCCAGGTGTTGCCCTGGTCATCGGAATAGAGGATATGCCCACGATCACCGACCGCCACCAGGCGCTTGCCTGCGTGAACCACGTCGATCATCAAGCCTTTGGCGGCCCTGGGGGATTCAATTGCAAAGACTGCGGCGGCGGGGGTATCGCTGGCAGCCAGAACCGGCAGCGACAATGCGCTGCCAGCAAGCAGCGAGAGCGCTGTGGCCAGCAACGCAACCCTGCGTGCGGCGCGTGGGCGGCAAACAACCCAACCCATGACAGGCTCACTCATAGACCTTTCTCCCATTTATTATTGTTAGGTCGTCTTCTGTTCCAGGACCTTGAAACCTGCAATCTAGAGCGCCTGGAGGAAGCAGGGGCCATCCTATCGGGCTTTGGAATCGTCTGACAATCGGCGCTACGTTATCTTTTGTTAACTGGCGGCGTTTGGCCATGTGCTGAATATAGCTACATCAGCTGAAATGATGGCCCCACGTGATCGTTCCCACGCTCCGCGTGGGAATGCATCCCCTGACGCTCTGCGTCCTCACCGCGCAAACAGCGGGGCGCAGAGCGCCCCGGGCGGCATTCCCACGCGGAGCGTGGGAACGATCAGGAGAAATGAATTTTTATTCCATCTATTGAATTTGGTGAATTTTTATTCCATTAATGGCGTTCCTGAAAACAATAATCCAAAGGACCACGACGATGCGTGAACTCGGAATCGGCTTGATCGGCACAGGCTTCATGGGCCGCGCCCACGCGCTGGCGTTCAACAACGCTCGGGCGGTATTTGAACTGCCCGTGCAGCTCAAGCTGGCCGCCCTGGCCGATGCCGACACCGAACGCGCCCAGCGTTGCGCCAGCGCCTGGGGGTTTGCCCAGGCCCATGGCGACTGGCAAGCGTTGATCAATGACCCCAAGGTCGATGTCGTGGCTATCACCACCCCCAACCACTTGCATTACCCCATGGCCATGGCCGCGATTGCGGCGGGTAAAGCGGTGTATTGCGAGAAACCCCTGGCCGTCAGCCTTGAACAAGCCGACGCTATGCGCCGCGCCGCCCATACCGCCGGAGTGGTAACGCGGGTGGGTTACAACTACCAGCACAACCCGATGATCGTGTTGGCGCGGCAGATGATCGCCCAAGGCGAACTGGGCCAACTCATCAGCTTCCAGGGTGAGTTCAGCGAAGACTTCATGGCCGACCCGGCCTCCCCTTGGTCGTGGCGCTGCGAAGTGGAGCACGCTGGCGGCGCCCTGGCTGACCTGGGCAGCCATTTGCTGTCGATGGCCCGCTATCTGGTGGGCGAGGTCACTCATGTCTGTGCCGACACCCAGACCGTGCACGGCCAGCGCCCCGCCACTGCCGGCAGCCCAACCTCAAAAGCCATTGCCGTGGATGACCAGGTGCATGCCCTGTTGCGCTTCGCCAACGGCGCCCGTGGCACGGTGAGCAGCAGTTGGCTCAAGCACGGCTATAAGAACCATCTGAGTTTCGAGATCAGCGGCACCCAAGGCACGCTGGCGTTTGACCAGGAACGCTTGAATGAACTGCGCCTGTACCGCATCGGCCAGGACGGCTTCCAGCGCGTGCTGGCTGGCCCTGCCCTGCCCGGCTATGCGGCATTCAGCCCGGCGGCGGGGCACCAGTTGGGTTACAACGAATTGAAGACGTTGGAAGTGCACGAGTTGATCATGGCGCTGGCCGGCCAAGGGGCCCAGGGGACGGACTTTGAGGCGGCCTGGGAGGTGGAGCGGTTGGCGACGGCGATTCGAGTGGCCGCCCTTGAGGAACGCTGGGTGAAAGTGGGCACGGTTTAAACAGTGGGAGCGGGCTTGCTCGCGAATACGCTGTGTCAGTCGGCACATTCAGTGCCTGAACCGCCGCTTTCGCGAGCAAGCCTGCTCCCACATTTGGTCATCTGAACCATTCAATCAGCGCAAGGCCCGGCGCAGCACTTTGCCCACCGTGGTCTTGGGCAATTCCATGGTGCGGAACTCCACATATTTAGGCAGCTTGTACCCCGTCAGGTACTCTCGGCAGTGCGCAAGAATCTGCTCCTGTGTCAGGCTCGGGTCCTTGCGCACGACGATGATCTTGACTTTCTCCCCGGTCACCGCATCTTCCACACCAATGGCGGCCACTTCGGCGACCCCAGGGTGCATGGCCACCACGTCCTCGATTTCATTGGGGTACACGTTGAAGCCCGAGACCAGGATCATGTCCTTCTTGCGGTCCACCAGGCGGATATACCCGCGTGCGTCCATCACGCCGATATCCCCGGTAGACAGCCAGCCCTCGGCATCCAGCACCTCGGCGGTTTCCTTCGGTCGTTGCCAGTAGCCCTGCATCACTTGCGGGCCACGTACTTGCAACTCGCCCTGCTCGCCGATATCCGCCAGTTCGCCGTCTTCGCGCAAGAAGCGCACCCAGGTCGAGGGCAACGGCACGCCAATGCTGCCGGTGAATTCCATCTCGCGCATGCGCGAAATATCGATGGGGCTGATGCTCACCACGGGCGAGCACTCGGTCAGCCCGTAGCCTTCGATGATCGGCAGCCCGGTTACTTCCTTCCAGCGCTTGGCCACCGCGGTGTGGGTGGCCATGCCGCCAGCAATCACCAGGCGCAGGTCGGAAAAGTCCCGTGCACAGAACTCCTTGTTTTCCAGCAAGCCATTGAACAGCGTGTTCACCCCGGCGATGCCATTGAAGCGTTCCTTGCGCAGGATCATCTGCACGCGCTTCACGTCCCGAGGGTTGGCGATGAGGATATTGCGCCCGCCCAGGCACATGAACATCAGGCAGTTCACCGTCAGGGAGAAGATGTGGTACAGCGGCAGCAAGGTCACGTTGGTTTCCTGCTTGTGCAGGTTTAACTGATCACCGACCCAGGCCTTGGCTTGCAGCAGGTTGGCGATGATATTGCGGTGGCTGAGCATCACGCCCTTGGCATCACCGGTGGTGCCGCCGGTGTATTGCAGGAAGGCCAGTTCATCGCGGTGCAGGCTGACCGGTAAATGGTGCATGGCCCTGCCCTGTTTGAGCACTTGGTTGAAACGCAGCGAGCCGGGCAGCCTGAAGGCTGGTACCTGCTTCTGCACGCTGCGCAGGATGAAGTTCATTGCCGCGCCCTTGAAGGTGCCCAGCAAGTCACCGATCGCCGCGACCACCACACGCTTGACGCTGCTGCCGACCATGGCTTTTTCCAGGGTATGCGCGAAATTTTCGAAGATCACCACGGTTTCGGCACCACTGTCTTTGAGCAGGTGCTTGAGCTCGTGGGCGGTATACAACGGGTTGACGTTGACCACCACCGCCCCGGCCAGGATCGTGCCCAGCAGGCAGATCGGGTACTGCAAGCAGTTGGGCATCATCAGGGCCACGCGATCGCCCTTCTTCACGCCCTGGTCCTGCAGCCAGGCGGCAAAGGCAATGCCCTGGGTGCGCCAGTCGGCATAGGTCATTTCGGTACCGATGCTGACGTAGGCCACCCGCTCACGGAATTTTTCCAGGTGCTCAAGGAACAGTTCGCGCAACGACGGGTAGTCCTCGATCCCGGCCTCTATATCCGCCGGCACGCCAGGCAGGTATGTGTTCAACCAGATGCGTTCGGTGTGTTCCAGGCTGATCGCGTTCATCGCAGTGTCCTTATTGTTGTTTTTGATAGCGCTACTTTTCGACGATGGCGGTGATGCCCAACCCACCCGCCGCGCAGATCGAGATCAGGCCGCGACCGCCACCGCGTTCATGGATAGCCTTGGCCAGCGCCGCCAGTTGCCGGCCACCGGTGGCCGCAAAGGGATGGCCGCAACCCAGTGAGCCGCCGTTGACGTTCATCTTGGCCCGGTCGATGGCGCCCAGGGGGGCGTCAAGGCCGAGTCGCTCGCGGCAATACTGCGGGTCTTCCCAGGCCTTGAGCGTGCACAGCACCTGGGCGGCGAACGCTTCGTGGATCTCGAAGAAATCGAAGTCGGCAAACCTCAAGCCTTCCCGCGCAAGCATGCGTGGCACGGCGTAAGCCGGCGCCATCAGCAGGCCCTCGGTGCCATCGACAAAATTCACCGCAGCCGTTTCGCCCGTGCGCAAGTAGGCCAACACCGGCCAGCCATGGGCGGCGGCCCATTCTTCACTGGCCAGCAGCACCACCGAGGCGCCATCGGTCAGGGGCGTGGAGTTGCCGGCGGTGAGCGTGCCGTTCTGGCGGTCGAAGGCCGGCGACAAGCCGGCGAGCTTTTCCAGGCTGATATCGGCACGCAAGTTGTTGTCACGGGCCAAGCCGCGGTGGGGGCTGATCAGGTCGTCGAAGAAGCCGCGTTGATAGGCCGCATCCAGGCGCTGGTGGCTGGTGAGGGTCAGCTCGTCCTGGGCCAGGCGCTTGATCTGCCAGCGCTTGGCCATTTCTTCGCAGTGCTCGCCCATGGACAGCCCGGTGCGCGGCTCGCCATTGCGCGGCAGCAATGGTTTGAACAGCATCGATGGGCGCACTTTCATCAAGGCCTTAAGCTTGTCGCCCAGGCTTTTGGCGCGATTGGCCGCGAGCAAGGTATGGCGCAAGGATTCGTTGATGCCAATGGGCGCGTCGGAAGTGGTATCGGCGCCACCGGCAATGCCCACCTCGATCTGGCCGAGGGCGATTTTATTCGCCACCAGCAGCGCGGCTTCCAGGCCCGTGCCACAGGCTTGTTGCACATCATAGGCAGGGGTTTGCGCAGACAACGTGGTGGACAACAGCGCCTCGCGCGCCAGGTTGAAATCCCGCGAGTGCTTGATCACCGCCCCGGCGGCAAACTCGCCCAGGCGTTGGCCGTGCAGGTTGTAGCGCTCCACCAACCCTTGCAGGGCGGCGACCAGCAGGTCCTGGTTACTGTCGTGGGCATACACCGTGTTGGAGCGCGCAAATGGAATACGGTTGCCGCCGATAATCGCCACGCGGCGGGTCGGGGCCGGGGTAAAACTGTAGTCACTCATTGCTGGCTCTCTTTCCAAATGAATAGCCCGCGCATATGGGGCTTGTCCCCGACAAAATTGCGCACTTCGAACTCGCGCCGTGGCCCGCTCGCCGGGTGACGCCACAGGGCGACCTGGCCGGGCAGGAAGATCGGCAATTTGAAGTCGCAATGTGCCTCGGCCTGGTCCAGGCCACCGGGCGGCTGTTGCGCTGCCAATGCGCGGCCCAGGGTCCACATGCCATGGGCGATGGCGCGACGAAAGCCGAAGAGCCTGGCACCGATGACCGACGTGTGAATGGGATTGAAATCCCCCGAGACCTTGGCAAAGCGTCGCCCCAGGTCGGCGGGCAGTACCCAGCGCTGGGTGCGTAACAGGCCGTCTTCCTGTAGCGGCAGAGGGTCATTCCAGGGTTCACCCACCGGATTGCTGACGTCACGGCGCAAATACAGGCTATCGCTTTCCCACACCAGGGTTTCCTGGCTGTAGGCACGGGTAGCAATGCTCAACGCCTGCCCTTTGGGATGGGCCACCCAGCGCTCGCAATACACCTCCAGGCGCAACGCCTGACCCTCGTGCAAGCGCTGGTGCTGACGAATACGATTGGCCAGGTGCACCATGCCACTGGCCGGGTACGGAAAGCTTGGCCGAGTCAGCAGCATGAGGTGCAGTGGGAACGCCAGCACATGGGGATAGGACAATGGCACGCCCTGCTCGCGACGAAAACCACACGCCCGTGAGTAAGCGGCGATACCGGCCGACGAAAGCTCCACCGCGCTGCGCACCAGGCGTGCGGTGGGCAATGGCGGCGCACCGTCGGGCTTGGGTTTGCGCAAGGCGCGCAGGCCGTCGAGCAACAACTGCGTGCGCGACGGCGGTGGGTCGATGATCTGTGTCACGTAGTCCATCGGTCAGGCTCCCAACAGGCTTTGGCCGCACACCCGCACCACCTGGCCATTGACGCCGCCCGACGCCGGATGCGCCAGCCAGGCGATGGTCTCGGCCACGTCGATGGGTTGCCCGCCCTGGGACAACGAATTCATGCGCCGCCCCGCTTCGCGGATCATCAGCGGGATCTTCGCGGTCATCTGGGTCTCGATAAAGCCGGGTGCCACCGCGTTCACCGTGACCTGCCGGGCTGCCGCACGCGGCGCCAGGCCCTGTACCAGGCCGATCACCCCGGCCTTGGACGTGGCGTAGTTGCTCTGCCCCAGGTTGCCGGCGATACCGGAAATCGACGACACGCACACAATGCGCCCACCAGGGTTCAAACCCTGACTGTCGAGCAAAGCCTCACTGAGCTGCCACGGCGCTTCGAGATTGACCGCCAGGACACTGCGCCAGGCGCCCTCGGTCATTTTGGCGATGGTCTTGTCGCGGGTGATGCCGGCGTTGTGCACCACCACATCAAAGGCGCCATATTGGCTGACGTGGGTTTGCAACAGTGAGACGGTGTCGGCGGCGGTAATATCCAGAGGCAACGCCGAACCGCCCACGCTGGTCGCCGCCTGCTGCAAGGCTTCCTGGGCCTGGGGCACGTCCACACACACCACATGGGCACCGTCGCGCGCCAGCACCTGGGCAATCGCCAGGCCGATGCCACGGGAGGCGCCGGTGACCAGGGCACGTTTGCCGGCAAAGGGTTTGTCCCAGTTGATGGTGGCGTGGCCATCGACCGGTTTTTCCAGGCGCACCACTTGCCCCGAGACATAGGCGGAGCGGCGCGACAGGAAAAACCCCAGGCTGCTGTCCAGCGCGTCTTCCTCGCCCGGCGCCACGTACAGCAGTTGCACGGTAATCGCGCGGCGCAGTTCCTTGGCCAGCGACCGCACCAAGCCTTCAAGGGCGCGTTGGGCGATGGCCTGGGGCAAGTCGTCGCAATGCTCGGGTGCCGTGCCGAGTACCACCACCCGGCCATGCTGGCCGAGGCGCTTGGCGTTGCTGTGAAAGAACAGGTAGAGCTCATCCAGCTGCTGCAGGTCGGTCAAGCCGCTGGCGTCGAACACCGCGCCTTGCACCTTGACCGTGGACGGTGCCTTGAGCGTCGCCGGGCTCGCGGCGACGGTGTCGGTGGCGCTGAACACGCGCTGCACCGAGGCCACCAGCCGCCCTGCCCCGGCGATGATCACAGGATTAGCCAGGCCGGCCTGGCCGCTGCGATGCCGTTGCAGGGGCAAGGGTTGCGGCAAGCCGACCGCCTGGGCCAGACGCCGGCCCCAGGGGGAATTGACGAACGAAAGGTAGCTGTCACTCATAGAGGTTCCACTCACAACACAATGGCTGTCTTGTAATCCCGATCGAATGGGGGAGCTGGCTTGCCTGCGATGCCGACGACTCGGTGTATCAGTCAAACCGAGGTGATGCCATCGCAGGCAAGCCAGCTCCCACAGGTGGACCGGGTTTCTCTTAATTGACCGGAGCGCTGCGCCGTTTGGCCACCGGCTCGAGCGCCTGCTTACGCTGCTGCAGGGCCTCCAGCAAACCAAAGTCCTGGGGAAAGTCGTCCACCTGGATACCGTGGTCGGCGTATTCCACATAGCGCGCCAGCAAGGCGTCTTCGTCGTCGCTGATCAAATCCAGCGCCCGCGCCTTCACGCGCCAGTCGGTGAAGGCCGTGGCAGAGATCGGCAGCGGACCGAGCAGACCTTGCTTGATGGCGGGCTTGAGCCGCGCCTCGATCAGCTCCACTTGGGGCAGCAAACGGAAACCCAATTCGCCGTAGGCCAGCTTGTCGACTTCCGGACGGGGGATGTAGGAGTTGGCCAGCAAACGGTCGCGGGTTTCGCCAGGGGTCTGCACCACCTCCGCCACCTGCGCCAACAGGCGATCCGACGGTTTGCGCTGCGGGATGCCAAACGGAAAACTCAACGCACGCACCACTGCTGCTGCGGGCTTTGAAGGGTAGTTGTCGAGCACTTCGGCCAAGGCTTCGTGGGCGCGCAACAAGGCGTCCTGGGCCGCCCAGTGCACCAGCGGCAAGTCCGCCTGGGGCCTGCCGTCATCCTCGAAGCGCTTGAGCACGCAAGACAGGATGTACAACTGCGACAAAATATCCCCCAGGCGCCCGGTAATACTTTCCTTGCGCTTGAGGGCACCGCCCAGCACGCCCATGGAAATATCCGAGATCAGCGCCAGCACCACCGACAGCCGATTGGCCTGGCGGTAGTAGGCAGCCAGCGCCGAGTCGGTCTTGGCCGGGGCCGCAATCAGGCGTCCGCCGGTCAGGGCATGCACCGCTGCGCGTACGGTGTTGGCCACGACAAAACTCACATGGCCAAACATTGCGCTGTCGAAGTCTTCCAGGGCCTTGCGCCGGTCGGGGTTGTGCGCCGCTTCCATCTCGCGGAACACGTAGGGATGGCAACGAATCAAGCCCTGGCCAAAGATGATCAGGCAGCGGGTCATGATGTTCGCACCCTCCACCGTAATGGCGATGGGGCTTTGCTGGTAGGCACGGGCGAGGAAGTTATTGGGGCCCATGCAGATGCCTTTGCCGGCGACGATGTCCATGCCGTCGTTGACGATGATGCGCGCCCGCTCGGTGACGTGGTACTTGGCAATGGCCGAGATCACCGACGGTTTCTCGCCGGCGTCCAGGGATGCCACCGACACCTTGCGCACCGCATCACAGGCATACAGATGCCCGGCCATGCGCGCCAGCGGCGCCTGTACACCTTCGAACTTGCCGATGGGCAGGCCGAATTGCTTGCGCATCGCCGCATAGGCTGTGGTACCGCGCACCGCCACTTTACCCAGGCCGACGTTGGCCGATGGCAGGGAAATCGCCCGGCCTGCCGCCAGGCATTCCATCAACATGCGCCAGCCGTTGCCGATTTGTTCGCGACCACCGATCACCCACTCCAAGGGAATGAACACATCCTTGCCGGTAGTAGGACCGTTCTGGAAAACCGCATTCAACGGCCAGTGACGCCGGCCGCTGTTTACCCCTGGATGGGAGGTGGGGATCAACGCACAGGTAATGCCCAGGGAACCTGGCGCGCCAAGCAAGCCCTGCGGGTCTTCGGCGCGGAACGCCAGGCCCAGCACCGTGGCAATCGGGCCGAGGGTGATGTAGCGCTTGTCCCAGGTCACTTTGAAACCCAGTACTTCCTCGCCCTCATGCATGCCTTTGCAGACGATGCCCAGGTCAGGGATCGCGCCGGCATCGGAGCCGGCATACGGGCTGGTCAGGGCGAAACACGGAATATCGTCACCGCGTGCCAGGCGCGGCAGGTAGTAGTTGCGCTGAGCGTCGGTGCCGTAATGCAGCAGCAGCTCGGCCGGCCCCAGGGAGTTGGGCACCATCACCGAAATGGCTGCCGCCGAGCAACGTGTCGACAGCTTCATCACCACCTGGGAATGGGCGTAGTGGGAGAAGCCTTTGCCGCCGTACTGCTTGGGAATGATCATGCCGAGGAACCCGGCCTCCTTGGTGTACTGCCAGCCCTCGGGGGACATGTCCTGCCAGACTTGCGTGGTTTCCCAGTCGTTAGCGATGTCGCACAGGGTTTCGACTTCGTTGTCGAGGAAAGCTTGCTCCTCGGCGCTCAGGCTGGCCGGCGCGGCTTGCAGCAGGCGCTGCCAGTCGGGTTTGCCGCTGAACAGCTCGGCATCCCACCACACCGTGCCGGACTCGATGGCCGCACGCTCGGTATCGGACATCGCCGGCATGATTGTACGAAACAGGCCCAAGGCCTTGGTAGTCAGCAGCTTGCGGCGCAGGGGTTTGACTGCCAGCACCAAGGCGGGCACCACCACCAATACCGCCGCCAGGGTAATGCCCGGCACGGCCACCGCGTTGAACAGATAACCCGCCGCTAACCAGACCAGGCCAGCGCCCAGCCAGAGGTTGGCGGCGGCTTGTCGATACGCCAGGGCAATCGCGGCGGCGAGACCCACCAATAACCAGATAAGCATGGGGATACCTCTACTTGATTCAGGGCGTAAAACCACACTACAAACTTCAAATCATAAATTCAAATAATGTTTTGAAATTTTTATTTAGTATGTTGACGAAAAAAATCAGGCTGAACGACTCAGCCTTGTGGAATAAGAAACCAGAACAGCCTAAACAGCCCCGGCAGGGTCTCCAGGTGCACTGGGAACCCTGCTCGACAACTGCTCCACGTGCCCTTTAGAACTTGTAGGTAGCCGACAGACTGACCACATCACCTGAAGATTCGGCTTTGCCGTCCAGTTGGGCGGCTCCGAGACGATCAACGTTCTTGGTCTTCAGATTGACCTTCTGGACGAATTGGTGCGAATACGCGGCATCCACTGACAGACCAGGCACAGCCTTGATGTCATAACCGGCACCAAACGCCAAGAAATAGCGGTCGCCGTCGGGGATCCGGGGGTCACGCGTGGAGTTACGGGTAGGTGTCTGGTCGTAAGCTACACCGGCACGCAGGGTAAGTTCGTCAGTGGCTTTATAGTCGCCACCGATCGAGGTCATCCAGGCGTTCTTGTAGTTGTACGGGATGGCAACAATAGTCGAGCCTTGCGACTTGAGTGTCAGGTCTTTGAACGAAGACCATTCAGTCCACTGGGCGCTGACACCTAATGTCCAGCGATCATTGAACTGGTGGACCCAGTCAATCGCCGCAGTAGCCGGAATATCCAACTGAGTGCTGGCATGCGCCCCGTCCGGGAAAAGCTTCAGCCCCGGATACGCCATTTCAACCAATGTTTCGCCGTTCGGTCCAATAGGATTGGTCATCGCGTTGCGACCGATAGCATCCGTATAGACATTGTATTTGCCGGTCATCTTGTTTTTGATTTTGGCGTGATAGTTCAAGCCCAGTGTGTCTTGCGCCGTCGGCTTCCATACCACACCGCCAAACCAACCGACCGAGATATTATCGACTTTCACACGCATCAACGAATGCCCTACACCGGTCGGAAAGCCGGTCCCGCCGAGTCCGGGAGAGACGTCCGCCGCTGCCAGCAAGTCGACGTTCTGGCTGACAAATCCCTGGCTGCGTTGGACGATGGCGCCACCGCCGACCGAAAACTGGTCATTGACCTTGAACGACAGTGAGCCTGTCAGGCCAACGGTCTCAATTTTGGTGTCGACTGCAAAATCCCGCAGCTTGGAGTCTTCGTTCCAAGTTGTTCTCATGCCCTGGGGGACCACCTGGCTCAAGCCAAACGCAAAGCGGTCGCCGATTGGGATCACCAGGAAACCGGTTGGCAGCCACGCGGTAAAGCCACCTTGCCCCCCGTTATTGTTATTGAGCGTCGGATCGCCCATGCTGCCCTGATCATCCAATACCGGCGTATTGGTCACAGGATTACCGTTGTGGTCAAAAGCCTGACCCGAATATTTGATCTTGACCCGGGCATAATCGACAGTCTGCTGCGCGATAGTTGAATCGATGAACGCCATGGCCGCCGGGTTGTTGTACGCGGCACTGGGGTCGTTCTTGAACAATGAACCGCCGCCAAACGCGCGGCCCCAGCCAGGCGCACCGTAGGTTGGCGTGGAGAAGCCGCCCGCCTGCACATGTCCCGTGGTCATCAAACCTCCCAACAGCGCCAACCCCAGTAACGTGTGAGCGTGTTGTTTCTTATTATTCATGCGCTGCTCCTTATTATTATTTCGCCCGGCCCCTGCCGGTGGGTCGTGTGGCCGCAGGCACACCGTAAGTACCCTGCCCAACCGATGCCTCGCATGAGGCATCGGCCTTTCACGGGTGATCAGCCCTCTGGAGTCACATGCTTACGGGTTAACCGTCAGCGTCGGGGCAACAACATTCAGCGATACGACGGTGCAGTTGCCGGTCAGCGACTGATTGGTGGCCGAAAGTGTTTTGGTACCAGGAGTCCACGCCACGGCAATGGTGGTAGGGCCGCAGTTAGTGGCCGGAATCGAGGAGATTTTGTAGCCTACGTTGGTCACGGTGCCGGTGGTGCCCGTCGCTGCGGTAAGAACCCAAGGCAGGTTAGTCAGCGTGGGCAGTGCGCACAGGCCGCCGCCGGTCAAGGACGCACCGTTGATAGAAGCCACGCCACCGCTAACGTTGCCGGTAAAGGTAATGCCGCAAGTCACTGCCGCACCGAAGGATGAGGGCGACTTCACCACGATGGTACCGGCATTAGTCGAGAACGGACCGTCTGGAGAAACGGACGCCGCGCTCGCCATGGAGGCGGCACCAAAGCACAGAGCAAACGAAGTTGCACAAACGAGGGTTTTCAAGCTTTTCATTGTTTTTCCTCACATGTTATGGCGATTCATTTCGCCAGGGGTAATGGCCATGATCGAGAGGTCACGGTGAAACTGCAGAACTTCCCTTTCCAGCCAAATTTCAATGCATTTACCGCTACAACTGTCGGAACGTGTTATTCGACAACTTTGAAGTTGGGCGGCATCTTGATCGACACCGTCTTGATCTTGCAGTCTTCGCCAATCGCAACATCGGCGGCTTCCAACTTGCCGGTGGCGTTATCCCAAGTACCGTCGGCCGTCGACGGCCCACACTTGCCACCCAGGCCAAAGGCATGCACGTCCACGCTGATCTTCGACATGGAGCCGCTTTTTGTATCTTTGGCGATTAACACCCAAGGCAAGTTGATGGCTTCGACACGGCTGCACTTGAGGCCACCGTCGAACTCGACTTTGTCGACATTCACCGATGAACCATCGGCTGCAACCTTGCCGGCTACCTTGATGGTGCAGTCGGCACTGATGAGCTTGCCTTTGGAAAAGCTGATAGGTCCTTGGGCAGTGAAGGCACTGCCAGCAGGTTCGATACGCGCAGCCTGAGCCTGGTGGTAAGCAATCAAACCCATGGCCGCCAACAGGATGTGGGCGGTGAACTTGGCAGAACTTTGCATGGTGTACGTCCTTCCCTTGAAATTATTGTTGTAGGGTCAAACCAGGTTCTTGCACTCAAAACGCCGGGCGACAAGGACCTGCGCGATACACAGATCCCGAGTACACCCTGAAGGCTTACTTCATCTCAAAACGGCTTGGCACTACCGCTGTACTTCTCCAGATACTTCAAACGCTTTGACGGCTGAAGATTGGTCAGGTTGATATCGCCGGCATAGTGATTCAGTACACGATGGTCCATGCGACGCCGCCACAAGTACGGCACATAAGCCCAGACAATCATGCTGGCGTAGCCATAGGGAAGTTGCGGTGACTCATCAAAATGACGCAGCGACTGATAACTGCGCGTGGGGTTGGCATGGTGATCGGAGTGCCGTTGCAACTGGAACAGAAAGATATTGGTGACAATCCGATTACTGTTCCACGAGTGACGCGGCGAGCAGCGTTCATAACGACCATTGGGCAACTTCTGACGCTTGAGGCCGTAATGCTCGACATAGTTCACCACTTCCAGCAACGAGAACCCGTAGATGCCCTGGATAATCAGGAACGGAATTACCGCCGCCCCCAGCCAGGCAATCATTGCGCCCCACAACACCACGCTATACATCCAGGCGCTGAGCACCGCGTTCTTCCAGTGCAGGGCCGGCAGGCCGAGTTTGCGCAGGCGTTCGCGCTCCAGGTTCCAGGCCGACACAGCGCTGAACCACACCGAACGCGGCAGGAATGCCCAGAAACTTTCACCCAGGCGCGAGCTGGCCGGGTCTTCCGGCGTGGCGACCCGCACGTGATGGCCACGGTTATGTTCGGTGTAAAAGTGGCCATAGAAGGTCGGCGCCAGGGTGACCTTGGCCAGGAACACTTCCAAGGGCTTGGGTTTGTGCCCCAGCTCATGGGCGGTGTTGATGGCAATGCCGGTGGCGGCCCCGGTGGACATGGCCATGCCCACATACGTCAACCAGCTGACTGCACCGTGAAGTTCAGTGCGTGCGGTGATGAACGCGGCGGTCCTGGCCAGCCAGTTCGAGGGTTCCAGGGTGGCCGTGGCCCGCAACAGGCCGCCGTTGATGATCCAGTCGATACCGCCCGCAGCGAGCCAACCGGTGATCACCACCGAGGCAATCACAAACAGCACGCCGGTGTAGACGATCCAGCGGTAGTAGCGTTGGGATTCAAGGTGGCTGACCGCAGATTCGGGCGGGTTGCTGACGTCTTCGCCGAGCAGGCCGTCAATCAGCGGGATCAAGCCGAAGATCACCAGCACGCCCACCCACCACAGTTGTTGCACGCCTGTGGTGATGGCAAGGGCGCCGGAGAGCAAGGGCGTCGCCAGCGGCATAATGCCCAGCCACCACAGGTGGCGTTTGCCGTCGGCCCACACGGTCGCAGCTGCCAGAGTCTGGTTCATGGCAGCCTCCGCACACATTCGGTAGGCAATGCGGCAGCGGTGCGCTGACTGCTGCGAGAAATCATGCATGCGATAAAAGGCGTTTTTTTCATTATTTTATTCGCTCTTAGGCATTTCAAAAATAATTTCAAATTACACATTGAAATAATTTTTTTAAATAAATAGCGCGGAATCGTTAGGTCGTCAACTAGTTTCTCCAGCCCTTTTTTCCGTGACCGAGCAGTCTCTTTTCAGCCATCTGGTCAGGTGCTCAGGGGCAGGCGTCAACGCCAGGCGCCGCAGTCAGGTGGCACTGTTACTGGCTCGCCAGGGCGACAGGTGGGTTTAACGGCCGGACGCTCTCGCCGGGTCGAGCCCGCTTGGCCACCTGCTCCACCAGCGCCGCCACGCGCTCGGTGGCGGTGATCGGCAACATATGCCCACGGCCTTCGATCACTTGCATTTTCAGCCCTGGCACCTTGCTGGCCAGGGCCTGGCCGTGTTTCTGGAAGTCGAGCACCTTGTCCTGCGCGCCGTAGATCAGGCCGATGGGCAGGGTCAATCGGGAGTAGCGCTTGACCATCTCCGGCAGGTGGTCGTTGACCCGGTTGATCTCGGTGGACGCGGCGTAGAAATTGTCGGGGCGCATGCCCAGCAAACCGCCGCCACGGGTGGCAAAGTCCGGCGGCGCAGGATCGGGGGCAAATACGCCCTTCACCACCGAGTCTTTGGTCAGCAGGCCGATGGGCAGGGTCAAGGTGTGCGCCACCCAGCGCCGCAGCCAGGCCGGGCGCACGGCCAGAGACAGAAACACCAGCGGCAGCATGCGTTGGGGGTGAGTCAAGGGCGCAACCAGCACCAACCCGGACACCGCATGAGGATGGTCGAGGGCCAGCGCCAGGGCAATCGCTCCGCCCAGGGAGTGCCCCAGTATCAGCGGTTTGCCCAGATCCAGCGCCTTGATGAAGGCCGCGATTTGTCGCGCCTGGGCCGGCAAGTCTGCCGGCGTGCCGCTGTGCCGGGTGGAATAGCCTGAGCCCGGCCGGTCGAGGCTGATGACCCGAAAATGCTCACGCAACTGGCCGGACAAGGCATAGGTCAGGTTGCGACTGCTGCCCATCAGCCCGTGAATCATCACCAGCGGCGGGCCCTTGCCCTCTTCGACATAATGAAAGCGCTCGCCATCCACCTCGACGAAACGCCCGTTGATCGGCACGGTCGCTTCAATGCGCCGCGTCATCCAGGCACTCAAGCCCCATAACGCCGCACTGGCGCCCGCCAGCACACCCGCAGCGACAACCCATTCGACAGCCATAGCTCGGTCCTCTGCTTCCCTGCTGCTGGCGACCCGACCGGAATTGATCTGGCCCCAGCCATCGTCCACACCCTGGACCTAGACTTCATGCATACCACGTTCGTCCGTCGGACAAATCGCTCATGCGCAACAAGGCCCTAGCGTAGGCGAATTTTTCAGGTAGATTATTTAAAATCTTTTTTAAAATAATTAATTCAATTTTCCTTTGCAATGGTGTTCTATCTAAAAGACAAAACAAAAACAGGAGCACATCCGATGCCCAAGCGCTTTATTGACGAGGCAGCCCTATGAATGCCCCCAGTGACTCAATCGACATCGCCATCATTGGCTCCGGGTTCGCGGGCCTGTGCATGGCGATCAAACTCAAGGAAGCCGGGCTCACCGACTTCTTTATCGCCGAACAGGCCCAGACCCTCGGCGGTACATGGCGCGACAACCACTACCCAGGTTGCGCCTGCGACGTGCAGTCCCATGTGTATTCGTTTTCCTTTGCGCCCAACCCGAACTGGACGCGACAGTTCGCGGCGCAACCCGAGATACGCGCCTATCTGGAAGACTGCGCCAGGCGCTTCAAGCTGGCGCCCTACCTGCGCTTTGGCATGGGCCTGCAACGGGCGCTGTTTGATGAACAACAGCAGCGCTGGCAACTGACCTTCACTAACGGCCGCCACGTCAGCGCACGGGTGCTGGTGTCGGGAATGGGGGGCTTGTCGCGCCCGGCAATGCCAGATATCCCAGGGCTGGACAGTTTCAAGGGCAAGCGCTTCCACTCCCAGCAGTGGGATCACGAGTACTCCTTGAAGGGCAAGCGCGTGGCGGTGATCGGCACCGGTGCCAGCGCCATCCAATTCGTGCCGCAGATCGCCCCGCAGGTGGCGCACCTGGACCTGTTCCAGCGCACACCGCCGTGGATCATGCCCAAGCCTGATCGGCCGATTTCCGCTGCCGAGCGCTGGTTGTTCAAGCATGTACCGCTCACCCAGAAGCTGGTGCGTGCTGCGCTTTACTGGGCACTGGAGGGCCGCGTGGTGGGCTTTGCCCTGCATCCACGCCTGATGAAAATGGTGCAGAAAATCGCCCTGCGTCATCTGCGCAAACAGGTGGCCCGCCCTTCCCTGCGCAAAACCCTGACGCCGGACTACACCATCGGCTGCAAGCGCGTGCTGATTTCCAACGATTACTACCCGGCACTCTCGCGCAGCAATGTTGAGGTGATCACCGACAACGTGCTGCGCATCGAAGCCGACGGCGTGATCACCGCCGACGGTATCAAGCACCCCGCCGATTGCCTGATCTTCGGCACGGGTTTCCAGGCCAGCGACCCGTTGCCCCGTGGCTGCATCATCGGCCGTGACGGCATCGACCTGATGGATGCCTGGCGCGATGGCGCCCATGCCTACAAAGGCACCACCGTGCCGGGCTACCCGAACCTGTTTCTGATCGTGGGCCCCAATACTGGCCTGGGGCATAACTCGATGATCCTGATGATCGAGGCCCAGGTCGCGTACATCCTCGACGCCCTGAAACACATGCAGCGCCAGCGCCTTACCACGGTAGAGGTCAAGCCCGCCGTGGAGCACGCCTACAACCAGCAGTTGCAGGACAAGCTCAAGCGCACCATCTGGAACACCGGCGGCTGCCAGAGCTGGTACCTCGACCCGCGCACCGGCAAGAACACCACGCTGTGGCCCGGCTCGACCTGGCGCTTCAAGCAGGTCACCCGGCATTTTGCCCTCAAAGACTACAGCGTCAGCCAGGCGCCGGCGCCCGCCCTGCCGCGAGCGGTTGCAACGCCCCACTCCACCACAGAAGGCAGCCTGTCATGAAGTCATTCAACGGCCGCGTTGCGGCGATCACCGGCGCGGCTTCCGGCATGGGCCGCTCATTGGCCCTGGCCCTGGCGCGGGAAGGGTGTCACTTGGCGCTGGCAGACAAAAACAGCCAGGGCCTGGAACAGACCCTGGCGCTGATCCGCACCTCGACCTTGTCGCCCGTCACTGTCACCACCCAAGTGCTGGACGTGTCCGACCGCCAGGCCATGCACGATTGGGCAGCACGCTGCGTGGCCGAGCACGGCAAGGTCAACCTGGTCTTCAATAATGCCGGGGTGGCGCTGTCGAGCACCGTCGAAGGCGTGGATTACGCCGACCTGGAATGGATCGTCGGCATCAACTTCTGGGGAGTGGTGCATGGCACCAAGGCATTCCTGCCGTACCTCAAGGCCAGCGGCGACGGGCATATCATCAATACGTCCAGCGTGTTCGGCCTGTTCGCCCAGCCCGGCATGAGCGGCTACAACGCTACAAAGTTCGCGGTACGCGGCTTCACCGAAGCCTTGCGCCAGGAACTCGACCTGCAACGCTGCGGCGTGTCGGCCACCTGTGTGCACCCCGGTGGCATTCGTACAGACATCTGCCGCAGCAGCCGCATCGACGCGAACATGACCGGCTTTCTCATCCACAGCGAGCAACAAGCCCGCGCCGATTTCGAAAAACTCTTCATCACCGACGCCGACCAGGCCGCCAAAGTGATCCTGCAAGGCGTACGCAAAAACAAGCGTCGCGTGCTGATTGGCCGCGATGCCTATTTCCTCGACCTGCTCGCCCGTTGCCTGCCGGCGGCCTATCAGGCGCTGGTGGTGTTTGCCAGCAAGCGCATGGCGCCCAAACCGCGCACGCCGGTGTTTGAAACCAACGACGAGCCTCGACTCTGAACAGGAGCACGCACCATGTTGCCGATCCGTCGCGATATCCGTTTTGCCTTGCCTGCCGAGCGCATCAAGAACTGGCACGAACAAGGGCCCGTGGTCAGCCATTTCTTCAATGCCCTGTCGCTGCTGTTTCCCCAGGGCGAGCTGTTCTTCATGGACAGCGTGCGCCACTACCGTGGGCAGATCGACGATGCCGAACTGAAAAAAGAGATCCAGGGGTTTATCGGCCAGGAGGCCATGCACAGCCGTGAACACGTGGCGTATAACGACTTGCTGCAAGCGGCCGGCCTGCCGGCGCACACCCTTGACCGACGCTTGAAGTTCTTCCTCGACCTGCAGAAAAAACACCTGCCGGCGTCGTTCAACCTGGCGGTGACCATCGCCCTGGAACACTACACCGCCATGCTCGCGGAAATCCTGCTGAGCGACCCTTCGCGCTTTGGCGACTCACTCAAGGGTTACCAGCAGATGTGGTACTGGCACGCCCTGGAAGAAACCGAACACAAAGCCGTGGCGTTCGATGTGTGGAACAGGGTGATCAAGCCAGGGCCTGCACGTTACCTGCTGCGCACCGGCACCATGCTGACCACCAGCGTGCTGTTCTGGGTGGTGGTGCTGGATTTTCACGTGCGCCTGTTGATCGCCGACCGCACTTCGGGCGGCACGCTGAAGGGCTTGTGGCGCATGGTGAAGTTCTTGTATGGGCCCAAGGGTGTGTTTCCACGGATGTTCCGGCCGTGGCTGCATTACTTCAAGCCGGGCTTTCATCCCTGGGATCATGACAACCGGGCACGATTGGCGGGCATTGACCGGTTGGTCGAAGAGATAGAGCGCACGCGCCGCAGCTACGACGCTTATCAAACTGACGCCTCCTGACCTAAATGCGGGAGCGGGCTTGCTCGCGAAAGCGGTGGGTCAGTCATATTGATGTCGACTGACACGCCGCCTTCGCGAGCAAGCCCGCTCCCACAGGGGGATCGCGTTAAGGCAGTGAGGGTTACGCCAGGCTCTTGCTGACCACCTCAAACACATCGCTGGACAGTTCACCCGCACCCAGGATGCGCTCCAGCTCCGCCTTCATCAGCGCCTGCCGGGCGCTGTCGTATTTACGCCAGCGTGTCAGCGGCGCCAGTTGGCGCGAGGCGATCTGCGGGTTCAAGGTATTGAGCTGGATTACCAGGTCGGCCAGGAAGCGATAGCCCGAGCCATCCGCCGCATGGAAGTTGATCAGGTTCTGCCCGGCAAATGCGCCCACCAGTGCGCGCACCTTGTTGGGGTTCTTGATGGTGAACGCCGGGTGCTCCATCAACGCCTTGACCCGCGCCAGCCCGCCCGGCAAGGTGCTGCCGGCCTGTACGCTGAACCATTGGTCCATGACCAGCGGGTTGTCCTTGAAATTTTCGGCAAACACCGCCAAGGCCTGGGCTTTCTCTGCTTCGAACGGCGAGTTCACCAACACCGCCAACGCCGTCAGGCGTTCGGTCATGTTATCGCTGGTGTCGAACTGATCCAGGGTGGCCGCCAACACTTCTGGCTTGCCGCTGAGCATCAGGTACGACAGCGCGATGTTCTGCAGCGCACGCCGGGCGAAGTGCTCGGCTTCTGCCACGTAAGGCGTTTGCTTGGACAGCTCGCGGTTGGCCTGGTAGCGCAGCCACAAGCCTTCGAACAGGTTGTCGGCCAGTTGCTTGCGGGCAAACTCGCGGGCAGCGTGGATAGCGTCCACATCCGCCACCTCGCTGATTTCCGTGAGGTAGGCTTCGCTCGGCAACGAGAGCATTTCGGCGACCATGGCCTGGTCCAGGCTTTCATCACTCAACACCGTGCGCAGCGCGTCGATCAAGCGTTGATCAAGCTTCAGCGGCTGGCCCGCCTGATGCTGGCCGATCAGCTCCTGCAACACCTGCACGGCCAACTGCTGGCCGGCATCCCAGCGGTTGAAACCGTCGCTGTCGTGCTGCATCAGGAACATCAGTTGATCGCGGCTGTAGGGGAAGCTGAGCTTCACCGGCGCCGAGAAACCACGCAGCAACGAAGGCAAGGGTTTTTCAGCGATGTCGACGAAGGTAAAGGTCTGTTCCGCTTCGGTTACCGAGATTACCCGCGAAGTGTCGCCCGCCGTCGCTTCACCGGCCAGGCGCAAGGCAATGCCGGCGCCCTGCCCGTCCAGCAAGCCCAGCGCCACCGGGATCACGAAGGGCAACTTCTCGACCTTATCCGGAGTGGGTGGGCAGCTCTGGCGGAAGGTCAGGCTGTAGGTCTTGGCCGCCGCATCGTAGGCTTCGCTCACCGCCAGGCGCGGGGTACCGGCCTGGCTGTACCAGCGCTTGAACTGGCTGAGGTCGGCGCCGTTGGCGTCTTCCATGGCCTTGATGAAGTCGTCGCAGGTCACGGCCTGGCCGTCATGGCGGTCGAAATACAGGTCGCTGCCTTTGCGAAAGCCCTCGGCACCGAGCAAGGTGTGGATCATGCCGACCACTTCCGAGCCCTTTTCATACACGGTCAGGGTGTAGAAGTTGGAGATCTCGATAAAGCTGTCCGGGCGCACGGCGTGGGCCATGGGGCCGGCATCTTCAGCGAACTGGTGGGTACGCAGGTACGCCACGTCCTGGATGCGTTTGACCGTGGCCGAGTTCATGTCGGCAGAGAAGCCCGAGTCACGGAACACGGTGAAGCCTTCCTTGAGCGACAGTTGGAACCAGTCGCGGCAGGTCACGCGGTTGCCCGACCAGTTATGGAAGTATTCGTGGGCGACGATGGCTTCGACGCGCTGGTGAGCGGCGTCTGTAGCGGTTTCGGCGCGGGCCAGCACGGCGCTGGAGTTGAAGATGTTAAGGCCCTTGTTCTCCATGGCGCCCATGTTGAAGTCGTTGACCGCGACGATCATGAAGATGTCGAGGTCGTACTCGCGGCCGTAGGTCTCTTCGTCCCAGCGCATGGATTTTTTCAGGCTGGTCATGGCGTGCTGGCACTTGTCGATATTTTCCGGCTCGACGTAGATGCGTAGCGCGACTTCGCGGTTGGTCATGGTAGTGAAGCTGTCTTCAACGCACCACAGGTCACCGGCCACCAAGGCAAACAGGTAGGCCGGTTTCTTGAACGGGTCTTCCCAGGTCGCCCAGTGCCGGCCGTCTTCACCGGGGCCGCTGGCGATCGGGTTGCCGTTGGACAACAGCACCGGGTAGCTGTGCTGCTCGGCGATCACCGTGGTGGTGAACACGCTCATCACGTCCGGGCGGTCGAGGTAATAGGTGATCTTGCGGAAACCTTCGGCCTCGCACTGGGTGCAGAACATACCGCTGGATTTGTACAAGCCTTCCAGGGCGGTGTTGGTTTCTGGGTGGATCTTGACGGTGGTGTCGAGGGTGAAGGTCTCACTCTTGGGCTGCACGGTCAGGTGGCTGTCGGTCAGCTGGTAGTCAGCGTCCGTCAACGGCTGGTCGGCCAGGTTGACACTCAACAGCTCAAGTTGCTGGCCATCGAGCACCAATGGCGGCAAACCGGCGCCGCGCTCGGGGTTGCGGCGCATCACCAGCTGCGCGTGGACCAGGCTGTGGTCCTCGAACAACTCGAAGGTCAGGTGCGTCTCGTCGATCAGGTAGTCCGGCGCCTGATAGTCCTTAAGGTAAATCATCTTCGGTTGTTCGGTGCGCATGCTGGGGATCCTTCTACTGATGCACGGCGAGCTGATAGGCCGTGTATTTACGAATGTTGATGACGCCGGTGTCGAAGATCAGGTATTGGCCCTTGATCCCCAGCAGCGTGCCTTCGGCAATCGGGTTCTTGTCCAGGTTGAAGCTGACGATCTTGGTCGGATACTGCTCGACCGGGTAGCGGATTTCAATCGGCTCGATGTCGGCAATGGTTTGGATGGCTTGCAGGCCAAAGCGTTCCTGCAAACCCAGCAAGCCCTCGGCGCAAGAGGCGAACAGCTCATCACGCACCGGCTTGAGGTCCACCGCTTGCGCGTCGCCCTTGAGCAAGGCGCGCCAGTTGGTCTTGTCGGCCACCTGGCTGCGGAACAGGTCTTCGACGAAGCCCGATTGCTGACGTGTCGCCACGCGCATGATCGGCAGCGCCTGGCTGGCGCCCTGGTCCAGCCAACGGGTGGGCAACTGCGTAGCACGCGTAATGCCGACCTTGATGCCCGACGAGTTGGCCAGGTACACCACGTGGTCGGTCATGCAGAATGTCTCGCCCCAGCCCGGATCGCGGCAGGTACCGGCGTCGTAATGGCAACGCTCGGGGCTCATGATGCACAGGTCACACTGGGCCAGCTTGGTCATGCAGGGGTAGCAGTAGCCCTGGCTGAAGCTGGTCTTGGTCTTGCGCCCGCAATGGCTGCAATGAATCGCGCCCAGGTATTCCAGGCGGATATGGGTACCGATCAGCGGATTGACCGGCACCTCGGTGCTTCCTAAGCGAAAGGCGTATTGAACGGTCGGCTCACCGAGCTGCGCCGACATTTTGCTGACTGCACCGCGACCAATTTCAATCAATGGATCGCGTCCGACTTGAACAGGATATTCGGTACTGGCGCGGATTTGGACGCGCACTCCTGCGGGCCCATATAGCCGGTGCGCTGCTCTTCGGGCAGGTTCTGGATCTCCCAGGCGATCATCGCTTGCAACGACAATTCGCGCTGCTCGGCGGTGAGCTTGCGGCCATCGGACCATTTGCCGATCTCTACCGCGAGCTTGAGGCTCTCGTAGATGTCCGGGGTGATGTTTTCGATCATTTCAGCAAAAGAGGACATAAGGCTCTTCCTTATCAAAGAGACGCTTTGCGACGGTTGTACAAACCACCGAGCAAACCCGTCAAGCAACCGATGACCAACCCGCCCACATGGGCCGCGTTGGCGATTTCGCCGAAACCGATCATCGAGACCAGCCCCGACAGGCAGAGCAACAACCACACCAGCATCATCACCAGCACCCCACGGGGCAGGCGATAGGCCGGGTTGGGCGACAATAATTGAAAGATCCAGCAGTGCCCGAGCAGGCCGTACAACACGCCAGACAAGCCGCCAAACAAGCCGGGGCCACCGTAGGCGTATTGCACGTAGTTGGAGACCAGGCTGAACAACAGGGTCAGGCCCAGCAGGTTGATGCTGCCCTGGCGCGCTTCAATGCGCCGACCCAGCTCCCAGTACCACATGCCGTTCATCGCCAGATGCAGGATGCCGAAGTGGATCAGCATCGGCGTGACCAGGCGCCACCACTGCCCCGAGGCCAGGGTGTCAGCCAACGGCGTGAACTGGATGTACTCGCCCAGCACCCGGAACGGCAGGAAGGTCAGCCAGGCCATGGTTTGCAGGTTTTCACCCAGCAGGGTCACCGCACCCACAATCAGGCTGGCCAACAGCACCAGCGCGGTGACTGGGCTGTGGCGCACCTGCTGGACAAAACCTGGCCGCGCAACCGGCGCCTGCTCGGGAATGTCCAGTTGCTGGTCGGGGTCGCCAGCGGGGAAACGTTGATACAGCACGCGCACGTCGTCGCTGATGGCCTCGGGCACCCACAGCACCTGTTCACCGGCCTCCTCGCTGACGCGGTGCGGCACCTGCATGCGGTGCAGCAACTTGACGAAACCACCCAGGTCGACGCTCAGGGGCAAGCGCAATACAGCTACGGTACTCATGGAATGGCCTCTGGTCGCTCAACGTCGACCCATACGAATTTACGCGGATCCAGCTGGGTTTCCTGGTCCAGTCGATACGCCACCAGCTTGCCGTACAGCACCGCGCTGTAGTCCAGGCAGGCCAGGTTCGGGCGGATCGGCACGGGTTTGCCGCTGCGCCAGTAGTGGCCGACGAACAACAGCGGTTCATCGACGCCATAGCGCAGCAAAGAATTCTTTTGTGTGGACGACAACGGCGTGCGTGCCACCGGCTCCGGCAAGGCGTCGGGCTGGAACACGATGTCGCCGTAGGTCTTGGGGTCGTCTTCCCAGAACTTGGTGCGAAAGAACGAACGCGTCAGGCCATCGCCACCGGTCAGGGTGAGCCCATCGGGCAGGCGCATATCGGTGCCGCGCAACAGGCGATCGAATGCATTGCAGGCGAAACTGCCCGGTACGGCGGCGGCTTGCAGGAAGTGTTGGTCGATGCAGCCGTCCGGGAAGGTGGCGCGCAGCGGCTGGATAAAACTGTCATCCCAGCACGCGTGCACCACGCGGAAACGCCCGGCATCGACAAACAGCGGCATGTCGTAGAACCAGCCGAGGAAGTCGTGCCAGTCGGCCGGGTGGTGTTCGAACTGGGTCAGGGTCTCGTGGATCAAGCGGGCGTGGCGCGGGTTGTGCTCACGCACAAACTGCTTGCCGCTGCCCGGCGGGGCCGGCGTGGTCCAGCCCAGCGCATTGAACTCGTGGTTGCCCATGATGCACAGCGCCTGGCCGGCCTCGGTCATATCGTGGACGATATGCAGCGCCTCACGGATGCGCGGGCCACGGTCGATGATATCGCCCAGGAACACCGCCATGCGTGACGGATGGCGCCAAGTGCCGCCCTGCTTGTGGTAACCCAATTGGTCGAGCAAGTGCTCAAGGGTATGAGCGCAACCGTGCACGTCACCAATCAGGTCGTAGCTACGCGCGGGATCGAGCATCAGTCGCCTCCACCTCCCAAGCGGCTGCCCCAGCCCAACTTGGTGCGGCACACTTCGTAGTAGTTGTGATCCAGCGGGTGGATCAAGCGCAACTTCTGTGCCTTCTTGCTCACGGTGATGGTGTCACCGGGGGCGCAGGTGAAATGGTTCTGCCCGTCGCAGGAGACTTGCGGGTAGATTTGCATGTCTTTGGACACCACGATTTTCAGCTCACTGTTGCCATCGACCACAATTGGCCGACTGGACAACATATGGGGGTACATCGGCACGATCACAATGGCATCGAGCTTGGGGTGCATGATCGGGCCGCCGGCCGACAGCGCGTAGGCGGTGGAACCTGTGGGCGTGGCGACGATCAGGCCGTCGGCCTTCTGGCTGCAGACGAACTGGCCGTCGATATACAGCTCGAACTCGATCATGCGCGTGGATTTGCCGGGGTGCAGCACCACGTCGTTAAGGGCATCGCCCTGGCCGATCGCCTCGCCATGGCGGCGCACTTCGGCCTGCAGCAGGAAGCGGTTCTCCACCAGGTAATGGCCGTCGAGCACCTTGGCCACTTCGACTTCCAGCTCATCGGGGCGGATGTCGGTGAGGAACCCCAGGCTGCCGCGGTTGATCCCCAGCACCGGCACGTTATGCCGCGCCAGCGCCCGGGCAGCGCCGAGCAGGCTGCCATCGCCACCGACCACGATGACCATGTCGCACACCTCGCCGAGCATCTTGCGCGACGAGGTTTGCAGTCCGTGGCCAGGGAGGATTTCAGCGATGGTGTCTTCGAGGATCACATGCAGGTGGCGCTCGAGCAGAAACTTCTTCAGCCGGCGGACGGTGTCCAACACCTGGGTACTGCCCAGGCGACCGATAATGCCGATATTGCGAAATTGCTCCATGGGGCTCCTGCGGGATCTGGGGTGAGGCAAAAAGAGCGATTATGGGCGAAAGGCCGTCTCAGGCAAAATCCTTTGTCGCCGCCACGCCTTGATGACAATGGTTCTCAGGCACCTTCTGCGCGCTGAAAAGGCTATGCTCGGACCATGACGCCATTCCCCGACTTGCACACCCTGCCCCGCCAACTGCGCCACCCCGAGGTGCGCGACCTGGCGTGGGTGATGCTCGCACCACCGATGCTGGCGCAGACGCCTTGGCCGCAGCGCCATCCGCTGGCGGGCAGTGACTGGGTGCAAGCCCCTCACCAACTCGAAGCCTGGCTGCGCCAGCTGGACCAGGACAGCAGCGCGTTGCAGCAGTGGTTGAGCCTGGCACGTACCCGGCGCCTGGGCCTGTACTACGAGCGCTTGTGGCAATTTGCGGTGCAGCAGGCGCCGGGCGTGGAGTTGCTGGCCGCCAATCTGCCGATCCGCCGTGCCGGGCACACGCTGGGCGAGTTGGACATGCTGCTGCGCGACCGCGAGGGGGTGCACCACCTGGAACTGGCGATCAAACTCTACCTGGGCCCGCAGGACGGCAACGGCCAGGACGCTACGCAATGGCTGGGGCCTGGCTGCCATGATCGGCTGGACCGCAAGCTGGCACACCTGGCCGAGCATCAATTGCCAATCTCTGCGCGGGCAGAAAGCCGCGGGGCCTTGGCGGCGCTGGATATCCAAGCGTTCGATGCGCACTTGTGGCTCGGCGGCTATCTGCTCTACCCCTGGCCCGGCGCGGCGCTCTCCCCCCTCGGCGCTCACCCGCAGCACCTGCGTGGACGCTGGTTGCATCAGCGCGACTGGACAGACTTTGTCAGCACCCGCCCAGAGGGCCGTTGGCAACCCCTGCCCCGCCATGCCTGGCTGGCGCCCGCGCATTACCCGGCCGATGAAGTGTGGAGTGAAGTGCAGATGAAAGGCTGGCTGGCAGACCTGGACCCGATGGCCCCGGCGCAGTTGCTGGTGCGCATGGTGCCGAACGGTGAGGAGTGGGAAGAAGCAGAGCGGTTGTTTCTGGTGGCCGATCTTTGGCCGAATGTACCGGGGACAGGCTGATAGGTGTGCGGTGTAATTGAGGGCCTCATCGCAGGCAAGCCAGCTCCCACATGGAACCGGCGGCGCCGCCAGAATGTGGGAGCTGGCTTGCCTGCGATGGCGATAGCCCAGGCGCTACAGCTTATCGATGTGCTGATACTCCAACTGAAGCCACACCGTTTGACGCGCCGCCTATCCCTGTGGGAGCTGGCTTGCCTGCGATGGCGATAGCCCAGGCGCTACAGCTTATCGATGTGCTGATAATCCAACTGAAGCCACACTGTTTGACGCGCCGCCTATCCCTGTGGGAGCTGGCTTGCCTGCGATGGCGATAGCCCAGGCGCTACAACTTATCGATGTGCTGATACTCCAACTGCAATCCGACCGCCAATTCCTCAGCACGCCCCAACCTGATAGGCCCACGTTCGATGTCAATCAGCATGCCTGGACACTCCAACCGCGGCAGCGCGCCCGTCGCCTTGAGCCGCCCATCGGTCACCACCAGCAGCTTCTGTTGCTCGGCCCGATAGCGCTTGCGCCGTGCCGCCAACCAATGCCCCGCCTCCGTCAGCGCAGCCAGCAACGGCGTCCCGCCGCCTGCTCCCAACTGCCCCAACCAATCGGCCAAGCCTTTCGCCGCCTTCAAGCCTTGCACCTGCCACTTCGGCGATTGCCCGCTGGCCGTCAATAACGCCATGCGCGCCCGTTGCCGATAAGCATCGTCAAACAGCTGAGCCAACAACCCCTTGGCATCGGTCAACGCCCGATGGCGCCGCGTGGACGCCGAGGCATCGACAATCACCAACCACAGTTCAGGAGCCGACCGGCTACGCAGGTGGAACAGCAGGTCCTCACGGCATTGCGGCCGCCCACCCAGCAACGTGCCCGGCCAATTGATCGCCCCGCGCTGTGCGCTGCGGGCCTTGCCCTGCCGGCCAGTGTTCAATCGCCCCGCCTGGGGCCGGGCATCCGCCCCCGTGTCAGCTCGGGGGCGGATGCCTAGGGCTTTTTTGGCCAGGTGGGTACATCGCGGCGGGTGCCCGTGGGCAAGGCGGGTGCGGGCATATCGCCCCACTGGCCTTGGCCGGGCGAGGGGTCAGAGGGTGACGATGACGGCCCGTCATTCGGCGGGGGCGGCGCGCCTGCAGGCGCTTGCTGCTGACGTCGATGGCGCAAGGCGAACTCCGCCACCGCGTCGATATCGTCCTGCTCGATAGCGACGGCGCCACGCCACGCCGCATGGGCACGGGCGCCACGCAACCAGACCAGGTCGGCACGCAGGCCGTCGACCCCAGCGGCAAAGCAGCGCTCGGTGATGTGGGCCAACGCCTGGTCATCCAGGGCGATACTGTCTAGCCGTGCCCGCGCCAGGGTGCAGCGTTCGCGCAAGGCAGCTTGCGCTGGCGCCCACTGCGCGCAGAACGCCGCCGGGTCAGTGTCGAAATCCAGGCGACGCCGAATGATCTGCCCGCGCTCGGCGGGCAAGGTTTGTCCGCTCAAGGCCACGTTGAAACCGAAGCGGTCGAGCAACTGCGGGCGCAGCTCGCCCTCCTCCGGGTTCATGGTGCCGATCAACACAAAGCGCGCCGCATGGCGATGGGAAATCCCGTCGCGTTCGATCAGGTTGGTGCCGCTGGCGGCTACGTCCAGCAGCAGGTCCACCAAGTGGTCGGCCAGCAGGTTGACTTCATCCACGTACAACACCCCGCCGTCGGCCTTGGCCAACACGCCGGGGGAGAATTGCGCGCGGCCTTCGCCCAGCGCGGCATCCAGGTCCAGGGTGCCGACCAGGCGCTCTTCGGTTGCGCCCAGGGGCAAAGTGACAAACTGCCCGCTGGCCAGCAGGTCTGCCAGCCCGCGGGCCAGAGTCGACTTGGCCATGCCCCGTGGCCCTTCGATCAGCACGCCGCCGATCTTCGGGTCGATGGCCGCCAGGCACAGCGCGAGCTTCAAGTCATCGGCGCCGACCACGGCGGACAGCGGAAAATGGGGAGTATCAGTCATAGTCAACTCTTAATAGCTCGTTCCAACGCTCCCGCGTGGGAACGCTTCGCTGGACGCTCGGCGTCCGTTCTTGTGACGCAGAGCGTCACGGGCTGCATTCCCACGCGGAGCGTGGGAACGATCACTCAGCTGTCTTCTTCTATGTCCAGCAACAGGTTTTCCAAGGCTTCGCGGTACGCCCCCGGTGCCTGCCACAAGCCACGTTGCTGGGCTTCGAGCATGCGCTCGGTCATGTCGCGCAGGGCATCTGGGTTGTGCTGTTGCACAAAGGCACGGGTATCAGGGTCCAGCAGGTAGGCATCGGCGAGCAAGGCGTATTGGTGATCGTCAATCAGCGCGGTGGTAGCGTCGAAGGCGAACAGGTTGTCCACGGTCGCGGCCATTTCAAACGCGCCTTTATAGCCATGGCGCTTCACGCCTTCGATCCACTTGGGGTTGGCCGCACGGGAACGGATCACCCGGTTGAGCTCTTCTTTCAAGGTGCGGATTTTCGGCACGTCCGGCTGGCTGTGGTCGCCATGGTAGCTGGCGGCCTTTTCGCCGCTCAGGGTTTCCACGGCGGCCAGCATGCCGCCCTGGAATTGGTAGTAGTCGTTGGAGTCGAGCAAGTCGTGCTCGCGATTGTCCTGGTTCTGCAACACCGCCTGCACCTGGCTCAACCGCTGGGCAAATTGCTCGCGGGCCGCAGTGCCTTCGTCAGCCCCCCCGTAAGCGTAGCCACCCCAGTTCAGGTAGACCTCGGCCAAGTCCTCGCGGCTCTGCCACAAGCGCCCGTCAATCGCGCCCTGCACGCCCGCGCCATAGGCACCCGGTTTGGCGCCGAAAATGCGCCAGCCGGCTTGCTTGGCCGCGGCACCTTCATCCAGGCCCGCCTCAAGCAATGCTTGGCGTTCACTGCGCACTTTGGCGGCCAGCGGGTTCATGTCGTCGGGTTCATCCAGGGCCGCCACCGCCTGCACCGCCGCATCGAACAGGCGGATTAGGTTGGCAAACGCATCGCGGAAGAACCCGGACACGCGCAGGGTCACGTCCACGCGCGGACGGTCCAATAAGCTGATCGGCAGGATCTCGAAATCGTCCACCCGCTGGCTGCCGGTGGCCCATACCGGGCGCACGCCCATCAGCGCCATGGCTTGGGCGATATCGTCCCCGCCAGTGCGCATGGTGGCAGTGCCCCATACCGACAGGCCGAGCTGACGCAGGTGGTCACCGTGGTCTTGCAGGTGCCGCTCAAGAATCAGGTTGGCCGACTGGAATCCGAGACGCCAGGCCGTGGTGGTTGGCAGGTTGCGTACGTCCACGGTAAAGAAGTTACGCCCCGTAGGCAGCACATCCAGCCGACCGCGACTCGGCGCACCGCTGGGCCCCGCCGGGACAAAACGCCCACTCAAGGCATCGAGCAAGCCACGCATCTCTGCGGGGCCGCAGGCATCCAGGCGTGGCGCGACGACGATGCGCAGGCCTTCGATCACCGCCTTCACCTCCTGCCAGCCGGGCTCTTCCAACTGTTCGATGGGGCCTTCCAGTGCCTGCTCGATCAAGCGCGCCGCGTACAACTCCAGACGTTCACGGGTATCCCCGGCCGTACGCCACAGCTGATCGTCAATCTTCTGCAACACCAACGGGCGCCGCCCCGTCCAGGGCTCGGCCAGTGCGCAATCGAGCGGATCAAACCCCAGGTCGAATGCCTTGGCCAACACTCGCAGCAGGCTCGACTGCGGGCCCCGGCCATCGCCACGGGGAATGCGCAACAGCGCCAGCAAGGTGTCGATACGCAAGCGGCCCTCGGGCGACTCGCCAAAGATATGCAGGCCATCGCGGATCTGCGATTCCTTCAAGTCGCACAGGTAGGTATCCAGGCGCGGCAGCCACACCGCCGCGTCCGCCTCACTGCCCAGTTCAAGCTCCTGGTCGATACGGGTTTCGCGCACCAGTTTGAGGATGTCTTTTTGCAGCTCCAGCGCACGGCGCGGGTCAAGCAATTGCGCCTCGTAATATTCGTCGGCCAATAACTCAAGGTCACGCAGCGGGCCGTAGGTTTCGGCGCGGGTCAGCGGTGGCATCAGGTGGTCGATGATCACCGCCTGGGTGCGCCGCTTGGCCTGGGCGCCCTCACCCGGGTCGTTGACGATAAACGGGTAGATATTCGGCAGCGGCCCCAGCAATGCATCCGGCCAGCAGTGCTCCGACAGGCCCACGCCTTTGCCGGGCAGCCACTCCAGGTTGCCGTGCTTGCCCACATGGATCACGCCGTGGGCGCCGTAGGTATGGCGTAGCCAGAAATAGAACGCCAGGTAGCCATGGGGCGGCACCAGGTCCGGGTCGTGGTACACCGCGCTGGCATCTACCTGGTAACCCCGGGCCGGCTGGATGCCGACAAAGGTCAGGCCCAGGCGCAGGCCGGCGACCATCAAGCGGCCATCGCGGCACATCGGATCGTTTTGCGGCGCGCCCCAACGCTCCAGCACGGCCTGGCGATTGGAGGCCGGCAAACGATCAAACATCGCCTGGTATTCCACAACGCTCAGGCTTTGATGGCAGGGGCGCAGGTCGAGGCTGTCGAGATCGTTGGTGACGCCGCCGAGCAGTTCATGGATCAGCGCGGTGCCGCTGTCGGGCAGCCGCTCCGCCACCGGGTAGCCCTCGGCTTGCAAGGCGCGCAGGATATTCAGCGCTGCCGCCGGGGTGTCCAAGCCTACGCCGTTGCCGATGCGACCGTCGCGGGTCGGGTAGTTGGCGAGGATCAACGCAATCCGTTTCTCGGCATTGGGCACCCGCGCCAACTCGACCCAGCGGCGTGCCAGCTCAGCGACAAAATCCATGCGTTCGGGCGCTGCGCGGTAGCACACCACGTCCGACTGGCTGCGCTCGCTGCGCCAGGCCAGGTCCTTGAAACTGATCGGCCGGCTGATGATGCGCCCGTCCAACTCCGGCAAGGCAATGTGCATCGCCAGGTCACGGGGCCCGAGGCCTTGTTCGCTGGCCTGCCAGCCGGGCTGGTTGTCCTGGGCGCAGATCGCCTGGATCACCGGGATATTACGGCGAAACGGGCGCAAATGCGGCGCTTCCGGGCTCGATTGGGCAAAGCCGGTGGTGTTCAGAATTACCGCGGCTTGCACGTCATCCAACAGGTCCTCGACCACCGTGAGGCAGCCGGGTTCTTTCAAACTGGCCACCGCGACAGGCAAGGGGTTGAGGCCCGCCGCCTGTAAGCGCTGGCAGAACACATCAATAAAACCGGTATTGGCCGCCTGTAAATGGGAGCGGTAGAACAGCACCGCAGCCACCGGCCAATCAGCGTGCCAATCATTGAGGCGGGCATTGGCGTTGTGCGGGTGATAGATCGCCGTGCGCGGCAGCGCTTGCGGCTCGGCCCAGGCATAGTCGCGTCCCAGGTGGGCACTGGCCAGGCAGTGGTAAAAATCCAGGGCATTGCCCAGGCCACCTTGGCGCAGGAAGTGCCACAGGCGCTCGCGGTGTTCGGCCGCAACGGTGCTCAGGCCGCTGAGTTCCGGGTCTGGACGGTCGTCACCCGGCACCAGGATCAGGGTGACGCCGCGTTCGGCCAACTCCACCAGGCGCTCGATGCCGTAGCGCCAGTACCCGATGCCGCCGTGCAATGACAGCAGGATGACCTTGGCGTGGCGCAATACCTCGTCGACGTACAGGTCGACCGAGGCATGGTTCTGCACCTGCATCGGGTTGGCCAGGCGCAGGCTGGGGTAATCCTCGGGCAATTGCTGGGCGGCTTCGGCGAGCAGCGCCAGGCTGGAATCGCCGCTGCACAGGATCACCAGTTCAGCGGGGGTCTGGCCAAGGTCGGCTATATTGTCGTCCGCGACGAAACCACCGGGTTGGGTCCTGAGCAGGTGCATGGTTAAACGCTGAGGGCAGCGCGCAATTGCGCTTCGAGGCCGGCGGCGTCCAGTTCCTGGCCGATCAGCACCAGGCGCGTGGTGCGTGCTTCGTCAGCGCCCCAGGCACGGTCGAAGTGCTTGTCAAAGCGCGTGCCCACGCCCTGGACCAGCAGGCGCATCGGTTTGTTGGGGATCGCGGCAAACCCTTTCACCCGCAGGATGCCGTGCTGCACCACCAATTGGGTCAGGGCGTCGAGCAGCAGCGCCTCATCGGCTTGGGGCAAGTCGATGGAGATGGAGTCAAAGGCATCGTGATCGTGGTCGTCTTCACCTTCGTGGTGATGGTCGTGATGGCTGTGACGCCCGTCGATATGTTCCTCGGAACCGGCGCCCAGGCCGATCAGCACGTCCAGGGGCAGGCGACCGCTGCTGGCTTCGATGATCTTCACCGCGGCCGGCAGTTCTTCGGCGACCTCCAGGCGCACGCGGGCCAGGTCTTCGGCGCTGATCAGGTCGCTTTTGTTGAGGATCACCAGGTCGGCGCTGGCCAGTTGGTCGGCGAACAACTCATGCAACGGCGACTCGTGGTCCAGGTTCGGGTCAAGTTTGCGCTGGGCGTCGACCTGGTCCGGGAAGGCGGCAAAGGTACCGGCGGCCACGGCCGGGCTGTCGACCACGGTGATCACCGCGTCAACGGTGCAGGCGCTGCGGATTTCCGGCCACTGGAAGGCTTGCACCAACGGCTTGGGCAGGGCCAGGCCCGAGGTTTCGATGAGGATATGGTCCAGGTCACCGCGACGGGCGACCAATTCGCGCATCACCGGAAAGAACTCTTCCTGCACCGTGCAGCACAGGCAACCGTTGGCCAGCTCGTAGACGCGGCCATTGGCTTCTTCTTCGGTGCAACCGATAGAACACTGCTTGAGGATTTCACCGTCGATGCCCAGCTCGCCGAACTCGTTGACGATCACCGCAATGCGACGGCCCTGGGCGTTGTCGAGCATATGGCGCAACAGCGTGGTTTTGCCCGAGCCAAGGAAGCCGGTAACGATGGTGACGGGAAGTTTGGCCAGTGTTTTCATCGGATGCCCTTTGGGGCGGGCATACGGGACGACAGGCCCTGCGGCGGCGCGCAGCAGCGGATTTCGTCACCGGATCACCCCGCCCGGTTGAATTGGAAAATCAGTGGCGAGGCAGGTCTCCTGGCTTGGGGTGTGCAGGTCTTGCGACCAACGCTGACTGCGCCTTCCCGCCCTATCGGCAGTGGCGTGGCAGTCAACTGAACCCTTCACAGTTGCGGGGGCAGCCGCGGCTTGAACCGCGTTCCCTTCTTAGCTTCGGCCTGGGCCGAAGAACCTCGAGGGTGCAAGGCTACGCAGTGCACGGCAGGCGGTCAATGCTCAAGCACCTACCGGCAAGTCGGTCCAGGCAGCGGCCAACTAGGCGTAGCGCTGCCTGCCAGGATTGGCGGTGATGATGTCGGGCACATTGATCGGGCCGTAAGCCTTGAGGAAAAAATCAAATCGGCCATTCCCTGTGAGGTCGATGGCCAGCCTAGACAGGTTAGTCGTACGGTTGTAATCCAGAATCGCTTCACCTGGTTTGCCCGTCAGCCGCCTGACGAACCTCAGGGCATCAACCCCCGCGTTGCCCAGCAGGTTCGACAGATCGATTCTGTCCACACCCGTGACAAAATCCATAATCTGATCGGGATATTCCGGCGTGGAGTCGCTGGCATTGTCGTAAGCGAAGGTGTCAGCGCCCCCCGCACCTCGGAGTCGATCCGCACCCGCCCCACCTTTAAGCACGTTGTTTGCTTGGTTACCAATGATCGAGTCATGCCCGGAGCCGCCGATTGCATTCTCCAGCGTAACCCCCTTGGCAATGGAAACATTCCCCACCAGGCCGCCAACATCCGAAAAGGACTCCGCCCGCAAATTGATAGTCTGGTTTTGGTGATACTTGGAAAAGTCCAACGTATCGACACCACCACCGTCCCATACACAAAACAAGGCCGTATCGTGACGCGAGTTCAACTCCAGATAGTCTCGTCCCGCATTGGAGTTGAAGCCATAGGTGGTATCTGAATTGCGCGTCGTGTTATTGGCACCATAAACCCGCTGCGCAGCGGCGATATCATCCATCATCGGCGCCGACGGTAACTTTCCATTGAAGTGTTTACCCGCTTCAGGTGCATCGAAGTAGCTCATCACGCTGTAAGCCCGCGTATCCTGAGCATATAAGGCGTGATCGCGGTAATTGGGATTACCAAAATTATAGGTGCCTGGGTGTAACAGGCCCAGGTTGTGCCCAATTTCATGGGTCAGGGTCATTCGCCCATGGTTGTGCAAGGCTGGATTAGTATTGGTGCCAAATCGGGGATTGATCAGCACTTTACCTTCCTGGCCCGGATACTGGCCGAAGGCGACCTCGTAGTCCGTGCTATTGGAGAACGCTAGAAGCCCCTCGGGGCGACGACTGCCTTCCTGGAATGAAACATTCGCGACATCCTCCCACGATTGCATCGAGCGCCGGGCCTGCTCTTTCTGGGTCGCATTGAACGCCGTGTGCCCTCTTGCGTGCTTGTTGAATGAATAGGAGATCTGCGTGATGCCGTCGCGATTGGCGTCAAACCAACGATGGCCGGTTCGAGTGATTTGACGCGCGGCCTGATCAACCGTGAAAGAGGGTTTATCAACGTTCGATTCAGAGGGGTCGTTGGGCCTGAGGGTCGCATCGGCCACCGCTGATTGCTGATCGCCAGCAAGCGGCGCATGAAAACTTTGCAGCGTATTGGAAAGTCGCATAAAGCCCACCGTTAATTTCAATGTTGCGCGGGGAGATAAACCGGGTTTCCTTCTGAGTTATCGAAAAAAGCGCAGGCGTTCCCAAACACTTCATACATCGCGTGTCTGCCTATTGCGTCTGCAAATACTTCATCGCCGTGTACTTCGTAGGTGTCCTCATCCAATTGACGCTGACCTGCACACCATGCTCTCCTACACACCTTGTTTCGGGTGCCCTTCACAGGGTGAAACGGGAAACCGGTGCGTCAAATCCAATGACAAGTCCGGTGCTGCCCCCGCAACGGTAAGCGAGCGAAGCGTCATGGCCACTGTGCTTGTGCATGGGAAGGCGATGCTTTCAGGAGGACTCTTTCCAGAGCCGCCCCTCGCAAGCCCGGAGACCGGCCCGAAAACTTCAGATAACAAACCCGCGGTGGGCGGGCGCTGTTCGAACCCTGCGTGCCTGGCGCGTGGGGTTTTCATGCGCTCGTTTCACCCTGACACCTGAAAGGGACGCGCCATGTCGATCATCAGCAGCACTTCGCACACCGCCACTAGCACCGCCACCCTCAGCCAACGCCTGACCGCCGCCATCGGTGCGTCGATCCTTGGCGCGTGCCTGGTGTATTTCGCCGGGTTCTCGCATATCGAGGCAGTGCACAACGCCGCCCACGATACCCGCCACAGCGCCGCGTTCCCGTGCCATTGAGAGCTGCCGACATGATCAAGCGTATTGCGCAAACCGCAGGTTTCACTGGGCTATTGGCTGCCTTGCTGCTGACCCTGCTGCAAAGTTTCTGGGTGGCACCGCTGATTCTGCAGGCGGAAAGCTTTGAAAAAGCCCCGCCAGCCTCCGAAATGGTGCATGAGCACGCCGCTGGCGCTGCAGCCCACAGCCACGATGCCCAAGCCTGGGAGCCGGAAGATGGCTGGCAGCGGGTGTTGTCCACCACTGGAGGCAACCTGGTGGTGGCCGTAGGCTTTGCACTGATGCTCGCCGGCCTCTACACGCTGCGTGCGCCGACCCGCACCGCGCAAGGCCTGCTCTGGGGCCTGGCCGGCTACGCGACCTTTGTACTGGCACCCACCCTGGGCCTGCCACCGGAACTGCCGGGCACTGCGGCGGCGGACCTGACACTGCGCCAGACCTGGTGGATCGGCACCGCAGCCTCCACCGCCGCCGGCCTGGCGCTGATCGTGTTCGGCCGCAACTGGCTGTTGAAAGGCCTTGGGCTGGCGATTCTTGCCGTGCCCCACGTCATCGGCGCGCCGCAACCTGAGGTACATTCGATGCTGGCCCCGGAGGCGCTCGAAGCGCAGTTCAAGATCGCCTCGCAATTGACCAACGTCGCTTTCTGGCTGGCCTTGGGCCTGATCAGCGCCTGGTTGTTCCGCCGCAACCGCGACGACCAATACTCGGCATGATCCTGGTTGTCGGCTTGGGCTGCCAGCGGGGCTGTGAGGTTCACAGCCTGCTGGCGTTGCTCGACAGCGCCCTGGTCGAGGCCGGCATTGATCGCTCACGCGTGACCGCGCTGGCAAGCATTGACCACAAACGCGATGAACCTGGGCTGCTGGCACTGGCCCAGCGATTGAACCTGCCCTTGCAGTGCTTCAGCGCCGAGCACCTGGCGGGCTATGAACATCGGCTGAGCCATCGCTCAGCGCTGGCTTTTGCCCACACCGGCTGTTACGGCGTGGCCGAAAGCGCCGCCCTGGCCCTGGCCGAACAGCTGTCCGACAGCCCTGCCCGCCTGCTGATCACCCGTCAAAAAAGCGCGCAGGCCACCTTTGCGTTAGCCTGCGCGGGTTAAAAAC
Organism: Pseudomonas sp. KT_2_4; assembly: GCF_041410225.1. Taxonomy (NCBI): domain Bacteria; kingdom Pseudomonadati; phylum Pseudomonadota; class Gammaproteobacteria; order Pseudomonadales; family Pseudomonadaceae; genus Pseudomonas; species Pseudomonas sp. KT_2_4. The sequence continues at coordinate 453,482 of NZ_CP166962.1, read as the reverse complement.
CCGATAATTTCCGCTCTTGAGCATGAGCCGTGTTCATGCTCGCCCGTTTTTCAACAGGATTTCTCCATGACCGTCTACTTTATCGGCGCCGGCCCCGGTGACCCGGAATTGATCACCGTCAAGGGCCAGCGGCTGATCCGCAGTTGCCCGGTGATCATCTACGCCGGCTCGCTGGTGCCCGCCGCCGTGCTGGAAGGTCATCAGGCGCTCCAGGTGGTCAACAGCGCCGAACTGCACCTGGAGCAGATCATCGAGCTGATCAAGACGGCCCATGCCCAAGGCCAGGACGTGGCGCGGGTGCACTCCGGTGATCCCAGCCTGTATGGGGCGATTGGTGAACAAATACGCCATTTGCGTGAGCTGGGCATCCCTTTCCAGATCATTCCAGGGGTCACGGCGGTCGCCGCGTGCGCGGCCCTGCTGGAGACCGAACTGACCCTGCCGGACATCGCCCAAAGCGTGATCCTGACCCGTTACGCCGATAAAACCAGCATGCCCCCCGGTGAAGACTTCGACAGCCTGGCGCGGCATGGCACCACGATGGCGATTCATCTGGGGGTCAATCATCTGGAGAAAATCGTTGCCGAGCTGCTGCCGCACTATGGCGCAGACTGCCCGATTGCCGTGGTACACCGTGCCACCTGGCCGGATCAGGAGTGGGTGGTGGGCACGCTGAGTGACATTGCCGAGAAAGTCGCGGCCAAGGGGTTTCGGCGAACAGCGTTGATTGTGGTGGGCCGGGTGTTGTCCAGTGACAGTTTCAGCGAGTCGTCGCTGTACCGCGCAGGGCATGCGCACCTCTATCGCCCCTGAAGCCAGCTCCCACACTTGATCTGCTTTATCAGATATATTTTGCAACTCTATGAATTTAAATAATAAAAAACGGCGCTCACGGGCGCCGTTTTTTTGTTCGCAGTGAACACCTTACTCAGTAGTAGGCGTTTTCTTTCTGCGTGTGGTCAGTCACGTCACGTACACCCTTGAGTTCAGGAATACGTTCCAGCAGCGTGCGCTCGATGCCCTCACGCAAGGTCACGTCCGCCTGGCCGCAGCCCTGGCAGCCGCCGCCGAACTTCAGTACGGCGATACCGTCATCCACCACGTCGATCAGGCTCACCTGGCCGCCATGGCTGGCCAGCCCCGGGTTGATCTCGGTTTGCAGGTAGTAGTTGATACGCTCATTGACCGGGCTGTCGGCGTTGACGTTCGGCACCTTGGCGTTGGGGGCCTTGATGGTCAACTGGCCGCCCATACGGTCGGTGGCGTAGTCGACCACGGCGTCGTCCAGGAAGGCTTCGCTGAAGGCATCGATGTACGCGGTGAAGCTTTTGAGCCCCAGGGCGGTGTCTTCAGGCTTCTCTTCGCCGGGCTTGCAGTAGGCAATGCAAGTCTCGGCATACTGGGTGCCGGGCTGGGTGATAAAGACGCGGATGCCGATACCCGGGGTGTTCTGCTTGGACAGCAGGTCAGCCAGGTAATCGTGGGCGGCGTCGGTAATGGTTATGGCAGTCATGGAAACTCCTCACAGGCTTGCCCGCAGTTTACGCCAAATTATTACGCAGGTACAAAGTCCGAGTATTTTTGTCGGGAAAGACCTGTTCCTGTTGGCCTGACGCATCGTGACACCTGGCCATTTCTGCGAAAACCTGTGCCTACCTATATAGCCCTCCCCGCAAACCCCGGCTCAATAGAGTGAATCCTCTTCGACTACGGATTGTGAGGATTGAATGAATAACGCATTGCAGAGCTTCTATTTCAAGGGCTTGCCGGAACAGCAAGTGCATTTGGACCATCTGATTGATTTTGTGACGACACAAGGCTCGCTGACGGCATCCGCCGCCGAGGTGTACTACTGCCCCCCGCACAACAGCGAACTGCATCGCGAGTGCAAGGAAGCCTTTCGAGTCTTGGCAAAGCTGGAAGCCGATGAAGACTTTCAGCGCTTCCTGCGGGAAAAGCCCGAACCGGATGATTCCATTATCGGCCGGGACTTCCTTTACGACCTGCTCTCCACCCTGTTCAGCAGCACGCGCTCACCGATACCCGACCCTGCCGAAACGTTCAGCATTGCCGACCATTCGGTCATCCTGCGCCATATGCCCACCTATTGGTACATCGACGCCGACGTGTTGCTGGATATCAACCGGCGTGTGGGTAACGGCCTCAAAAGCGACGGTTCGGTGCGGTTTGATCTGGTGCTCAAGTATTACTCGATCATCCCGGCACAGCCCAAAACCCGCGAGCAGTGGAAAGCGGTTCTCGCTGTCTTGCAGGAACATCACACCCTGAAAAAACTCGGACACGAAGGCAACCTCAGCGATTTGCAGCACTTGCTGGATGCGCCTGCCGACCAGAAAATCAAGGAGATTATCCGCCAGATCGAAACACAAACCCGTCAATCGCTGTTCCGTCATGTATTGCCCGAAACATTCACCGCCTCACAACAGGACATGCTCACCACCACCCCCACCGTGCTGCTCGATCAATTGCTCAATAGCCCCGATAACCTGGCACTGGGCGAACGGATTGCCAAGGCCTTGGACTGGTATGGCAGCCAGAAGGACGAAATCTGCCCAGACCCGGTACGGGTGAAATTACTGTGGCGCGCGTTGTGGCTGACGATCATTCCCAGCACCGACTCGCTGATCGACAACGAATTGAAACTATTCATCGCGCCTGGCGCGTCTTATTCGTCGGTCCGCCAATCCTTGATCAGCCGCTATGAACATAGCTTGTCGATCAGCGCTGACGCGGCACAATTGGCGGTGTGCGTCCTCAAGGCCAATGTTGCCAGCGAAGTCTGGGTGGCCGATATTCCCGATGACCTCCCCTACGCTGCCACCAGTACCTGGGTCAATTTCAGAAGCGGCTTTCTGCTGGCCGAAACGATTGCACCGGGTTCATCGCGCCACATGAGTTTCGAACAATTGCTCAACCTGGCGGCGGAACACTTTCGCGCCAGCGGCGATGACATTAAACAACAGGCACTGGTCGCAGCGGCCAAGTTGGGCCCCACCGTGCAATGGGCACAGGCCAACGGCCTGATCGCCAGCCGATCGTCGGGCCACTCACGGGATGAGCTCACCCAGGCCGTCACCGCCCTGGAGCAGCATGAATATGAGATGTTCAACGCAATTCAGAACCTCAAACTCAAACTGCCCAGCCGTTGGCGCTTTGTCTCGGACATGGAGTACGACAAAGCCTTTCGCGACGCCCTTGAGATGCCGAGAAACGCCTACAAGACCTTAATCCAGTCACTGCTTGCGCACCTGGGCAATGCGACCCTGGATGTGGATCAGGACGAGATCACCGTGTATTCATTAAGAGAAGCCCTGGACAAGGTGCCCATCGAATATGAAACCAAAGCCAAGACCGATGCCGTTCGTTACCGGACAGGTTTTATCCTACGCATCGCCAAGCCCCGCTCGCCCCTCCATGCCATCTACATCGAGGTATTCCCCTTCGCCGGCCTGCTGCGTCGACGCAAAGACCTGCAAAGCCTACCGCTAAACGGCAAAGTGGTAGAGCTACGCGACGCCATGAGCTGGGACAAGTACAGGCTGGCCACCGAAGTACCGTTTGATCGAGAGGCTTACCGCGAGAACAAAGCGCCCAGACCAGGCAAAAAAGCTGAGTTGATCGTTGAACAAGTCGGCGAGACACTGCCTGGCATCGACGCAGGGCCGCGCATCCCATCGTTCGCGCCCAACACGCTGTATGCGCCGCGCAGTGAAACCCTGGCAAGCATGATTGCCCGCGAGCTGTTTTTCTGCGATGAGCAAGCCCTCCTGGAAAAAACCCGCAAAGACACGCGGGAGGTAGACATTCCCGCTGAGGTACTCGAAGACTTGGCGTTCTGGGGCAAGATTTTTATCCCGTTTTGGGGCGGTATCGACGACATCGCCTCCGGTGATCCCCAGCGCATCAAGTCAGGCGTCGCCGGCCTGTTCATTGACATCGTAGCTTTCGCGTTGCCGGTAGGGCGGTATGTGGCCGGCTCCACCCGCCTGCTCATCCACGCAGGCAAGACCGGGCTGCGCCTGGCGCTGCCTAAGCTCGCGAAACTGACCGGGAAGCTGGTAATTGCCACGCTCCACGAACTCAACCCCCTGGCCGCCCTGCCCAGCCTGCTCAGGCTCGCGCGCTTTGGTTTGCTCAAGCTGGGACATAAATTGATGCGCCAGGCAAAACGGGGTATTGCCCAGCTGCGCGATGGGACGATCGCCGCAAGGCACATACGCTCGGTTGACCCTGACAGCTGGAAGCCGCTGCAGGCGGGCGATCAACTGTTTACCGTGGACGGCTTCGCCAATGTCCCGATGCGCAACGTCGGCAGCCTCGAGGCGCCGGATTATCGCTTGATCGATACCGCCTCCAATAAAGCCTTCGGGCCGCGCTTTAGAGAGCCGATCACGGTCATCAGCAACAGCAGCCCGTTGATTCGTCAGTACGCGGTTGACCCGGAGTTGATCAGAGGCCTCAAGCCCGACGCACGCGGTATCTTCTCCCGAGCGGACTACAACCAGAAGTTCATCTGTAATGTTGATGACAAGGGCAAAATCGCGGTGTACCAGGTCCGCGACAATTCCTATGGGTTCATTCAGGAGGCCGCCGCGGGCGCCGACACCAGCTTTTCTATCGTACTGGTCAATCCGAGGAGCAATCGCGATTTGTCGATCACGCTGTCGTCGGTGGAGCCTGGTCATTGGTATTCAGGCCCGATCAAGCTCGCGGGCGGCGCGCCGGATGCGCCAAGCGTGGTAACGCCCTCAGTGCTGTTGAAATGGACCGAGGCCAGTGAAGACGCCCTGAAAAAAACCATGGACAACTTCGTCAGCACTTACAACCTGGACCCCAGCGCCTTTCGGCAGTTCGTCAACAGCCGCAACACCCTGACACCCCGAGGGCGAAAGATGCTGGACCGTGCAGGGACCGCCCGCACCTGCGTCACTTACGAGCATATGGAGCACTGGAGCAAGGCGTCCCAGCGCGAGCGCAACAGCCTCACCCTTGAAGGCTTCGCCGCCGACCATAACCTGGACCCGGTGGCCTTTGCCGAGCATGTAAACATTGATGGCACCTATCGAGCGGCAGGCAAAGTACTCGCCAAATACGCCAGAGGTGAACAATTCGACGACCTGAAACCCGAACACCTGCAAGAGTGGAACAAGCACTACAACGCCACCAACTCAAGGGTGTCCATGCACGCATTTGTCGAGCAGAACAACCTCAACCCGGTTATCTGGAGTGACTACGTCAATGACAATGGCAGCATGACCCGCGCCGGTAGAGAAAGGTGGCTGTTCGGACAACGAAGCCCGGTGGACGAGCCCGTGGCCAGGAAGCGGCCTGCGCCCCCCACGGCAGGTAGCTCAAAACGTCCGCGGCTGGACGATGACGCCACACCCACGCGGCGCCGATCCACTTCAATCACGGCGTCTTTTGATCATAAAATCAACAATAATGCGCCAATTCTGCAAGACCCCAACGACGTCAGGCGCAGCTTGACCCTTGAACTTGAAGGTCCGTTGCAAAAAATAGAGATCACCGACGCCAACCAGTTTTTTGACGAGTTCACCGGCCTGCAATACGTCGAAGTCAAAGAGGCTGCAACCAAGAGTATCCGTGAATGGATCGCCAAGGAAGGCAATCATCATCGCCGGCTTGATCGCCTTTTGGAGGTCAAGAAACTGCAGGAGGGCCCAGAGCGTGGCCTGTCGGTCGTAGCCAGAACCGATATAAAACGCTTCGATGTCCTTGGGCCGTATACCGGCAAGCTGCACTTGGATCAAGCCTCGATCAATACCGAGATACTGGAAAAAGGTGAAGCGGCCGTCGGCACGTATTTATTCCAGACCCACACTCATGGCGCGACTATCAGCGGCCACGGTAACAGCAACACGCTAAGCCTGATCAATGCGGTCAAGGTGCCCAATCTGCCCGACGTTGGCATCGAAAATGTCGGCGCCGTGTATGTAGGCAAATACATGGTGTTCATAGTCGCTTGGCGGGATATCCCTGCCGGGACCGAGTTGCTGATGGACTATGGTAAAGCCTACTGGAAGTACGTGAGGCCCTGAGCCGCCAAACGGCGGTCCTAATGCTTTTGCCTGATGGGTAACGCATCATCAATGCCAAACCAATGTTTGAGCCTGCGATGCGTAGCCTTCTCCAACACCTGGTAACTGGCCCATGCGCCCAGCGCAATGACAGCGATGCACACCGGTATCATTGCGTAGGGGTCTATTGCCCTGTGCTCGATGGCCCAGCGCCCAGCGCATAGCACCAGTACGTGAAGCAGATACACCGAGTAGGAGCAGTCTCCCAGCAGTTTTATCAAGCGCGAACCATGGAAGTAAGGCTCCAGCGCCACACAACTGATCACCAGCACGGCGCTGGGCACTCCCCATTCCAACGCGCGCGGGGCATCCACGCCATGGTAGATCGCCGCCAATGCCGCGACGACGCCCAGCAACGCCAGCCACGGCCTGGACCGGCACAGACCGCGGCGGTAGAGCATGCCGATCGCCACGCCCATGAGAAACTCCAGGACAATGTCATTACGGTAAAACCCGTCGGCCAAGTCAAAGGCGGGGCCAATGACGTAGCACAGCAGATACAACAGCGCCGCCACCACCCACAGCCGACAGGCTTCACGCACCAGCAGCGCAACAGCGAACAGGCAGTAGAACAGCATCTCGAAATTCAACGTCCAGCCCACATCCAGCAGTGGATACACGCCGTAGCCCGCCGGGTTTTGCGCGGGGATAAAGAGCATCGACAGGAGCACATGACCCAGTTCTAGCTGAACGTCTGGAAACATCCAGGGCATGGCCGTGACCAGCACAGCCAAAAGCACGGTATAGAACCAGTACGCCGGAGCAATCCTGGCCACGCGCATCAGCATGAAGCGCCAGGGTGTCAGCGCTTTATCGGCGCTCGCGAGGAAAATCACCAAGCCGCTGATGACGAAGAATACGTCCACCCCGGCGCCGCCCTTTTCGACCAACAGGTCCTCCAAGGCGTTGTGGGCCTCGAAGTTGAAAAACAGCTGCATGACGTGGTGACCCACCACTACCCATGCAGCCAACGCGCGCAACAACTGCACTGAAATCAGCATCGGCATACCCTTTCCAATATGTAGGTAAATATCCGACTGCTTCAGCCCCGCATGCAGAAATGACCGGATCAATGCACTTCGTTATAGGTTCTCATAGCGGTTCATGTCCAATACGCCCTCTTCCACCGGCGTGGTTTCGTGAATGTACCGCGACAAGTCATGGAAGTACTGCCAGAACAGCGGGTGACTGCGACGCACACCCCAGCGGTCGACGATTTTCTCGAAGCTCTTGGCGTCCTTGGCCTGCTCCATCTGCGCGACAAACTCAGGCACTTGCCGGGCCGGGATATTGAACATGAAGTTCGGGTAGCTGCTGAGCACGCCTGGGTAGATCGTCACCGTGTCCAGCCCCGGCTGATAGCGATACGCCTCTCCCAGCAGGAACGCCACGTTACTGTGGGCACGGTTGCGCAGCAGGCTGTAGACCTCGCGCTTGCCGCTGGCGGTTTCGATGCGCAGCATGGTGGCTTCGGGCAATTGCTCGATCACCTTGAGCCCTGCCGCCGGCCGCGAGGTCAGGCGGCTCAGGGCTTGCTCGGCATCCTGCAAGGCCGGGTCAATGCCGTCGCGGGAGCAGAACGCGCCGCTGCAGCGGTTGATCGGGTCGGGGCTGGCGTTCAAATGGCCGTAGCGGGTCAGCAACTGGTTGGCGAAGTCACGCTTGGGGTCCTTCTCGCTCAGGTGCAAACCACTGGCCTTGTCATCGTCAATCGCTTCGTAGTCCAGCCACAGCTTGAGCTTGCCGCTGTTCTGGTACCAATCGTCCATGAAGTCTTCACGGGTGTCGGCGGGCATCAGGCGCAGGAAGTTCTGCTCGGCGCCGTTGCGGATCAGGTCGAAATACAGGCGGGTCTGGGCCTGGTGCGAGACGTTGCCGAACACATCGAAATTCACCGCCAGCTGGTAATAGGTGCGTTCCAGCAGTGGGTAGTCGAACAGCCACATCGTCTGCGGAACCTCGCCAATCAGGCCCTTGGTCACCGAGGCGCTGTCGAAATGGCGGAAAATGCTCAACAAGGCGTTGTCATTGCCCGCCCACAATGTCGACCAGCTCGGCGCCGGCAGGTCTGCATAGTTGTCACGGCGCAAGGCTTCGTATTGGTTGCGCTTGTCACGATAGGCCAGCCACAGGCTCAGCACACTGCCCACGTCGTCATTCTGCCCGGGCATGGCCAGCAACGGCGTGGCCTGGCCGCGATAACGCGCATCGGTGATGTACAGATCGTGGTCGGGGTCCTGGAACAGCGTCCAGAAGTTATCGCGGATCACGTCCGTGGCGATCTGCCCACGGCACACCGGCCCGCGAATGAAGGTACGCACGAAGTACTCAGCGTTTTCGAGCATGAATTGGTAGCGCGCTTTAGCCGGGATGGCTTCGAATGTCGCGAACGGATTGGCCCGGCTGCCGGGGCCATAGCCTGGCAAGGCCGTGACCTGCCAGTCGCCGGCGTAGAACAACGCCTTGATCCGCGCCATCTTCGCCGCGCTGAAGGGGTAAGTGATGTGAGTTTTATGCACGATCACACCCTGCACCGGCCACAGGCGGTAGTACACCTGGGTGCCTGGGTCGTCGTTGGGGCGACGTGTGGCGATCAAGTCAATCGGCTGGCCACTGGGCGTACGCGAACGCACCCACTGGAAGTAATGCCCCGGCTCGCCGTTCTCGAAATAGATATGCGCCAGGAACAAATGCTCGAACAGCCAGCGCGCCACCAGGCTATCCCGGGCGCCCGGCTGGTTGAACAGGTTTTCCCACTGTTGCACTTGCAACGCTTCCCTGGCACTCGGCGCCAGGCCCTGCTCGTCAATCGGCGCGCCGGAGGCCAGCCAGCGTTGCAAAGTCTGGTATTGCTGATCGGTCAGGCCGGTGACCGCCAGCGGCATACCTTCCTTGGGGTGAGCGCCGGCATAGGCACCGAACTCGCCGGGCGTTGCGCACATATTTTCGCGGTTGAGCCCCAGCACAATGTTGTCGGGCAGCTTGGCATTGGGCGCCAGCGGCGCGTTGTGCCCCAGCTCCAGCATGCGCGCCATCAGCGCAGCCTGGCTGCCCTGGGCGTCCAGCACCGAATAGAAGCCCTTTTGCTGCCACGCCTGCTTCCCGAATGCGTCATAAAACAACCGCGTAGTTGGCGTGGCCTGGCTGCGCTCGCCGTCATACACCGGCATTTTGCTTGCCCCGCGTGCGGCGCCCTCGGCGCTCCCCAAGTTGAGCTGGCAGGCGGAGTCGTAGCAGGCGTGGCAGGCCACGCATTTCTCGGTGAAGATCGGTTGGATATCGCGGGTGTAGGAGATCGCCGAAGCGGGACCCTCTGCCTGCGCAGTACTGGCTATCAAGGCCAGGACGGCGCTGACGATCAAACGAAGTGACATGTATCGGGTCCCGATTCAAGGCGTGCGGTCTGTGAAATGGCGGTGATTCTACCGGGCCATGACCGCCAGCAACATGAGCGATATTCATGCACAACCCGGACATGCTCCAAATCGGCACAGGTTTGCTATGATTCACGCCCTCCGTAATGCCTGACCAGAGTAGTCCCATGCCCGATCGTAGCGCTCGCCTGCAAGCCCTTCACCAAGCCCTCAAGGAACGCATCCTGATCCTTGATGGTGGCATGGGCACGATGATCCAGAGCTATAAACTCGAGGAGCAGGACTACCGTGGCAAACGCTTCGCCGATTGGCCAAACGACGTCAAGGGCAACAACGACCTGCTGGTGCTGACCCGCCCGGACGTGATCGGCGGCATTGAAAAAGCCTACCTGGACGCCGGCGCCGACATCCTTGAAACCAACACCTTCAACGCCACGCGAATCTCCATGGCCGATTACGGCATGGAAGAACTGGCCTATGAACTGAACGTGGAAGGCGCACGCCTGGCGCGCAAGGTGGCCGACGCCAAAACCCACGAGAACCCGGCCAAGCCGCGTTTTGTCGCCGGTGTACTGGGCCCGACCAGCCGCACCTGCTCGCTGTCGCCAGACGTCAACAACCCCGGCTACCGCAACGTGACCTTCGATGAGCTGGTGGAAAACTACACCGAAGCCACCAAGGGCCTGATCGAAGGCGGCGCCGACCTGATCCTGATCGAAACCATCTTCGACACCCTTAACGCCAAGGCCGCGATCTTCGCCGTGCAAGGGGTGTTCGAGGAACTGGGCGTGGAACTGCCGATCATGATCTCCGGCACCATCACCGACGCCTCCGGCCGAACCCTGTCGGGCCAGACCACCGAAGCGTTCTGGAACTCCGTGGCACACGCCAAGCCGATCTCGGTCGGTTTGAACTGCGCCCTCGGCGCCAGCGAGCTGCGCCCCTACCTGGAGGAGTTGTCGAACAAGGCCAACACCCACGTTTCGGCGCACCCTAATGCTGGCCTACCCAACGAATTCGGCGAGTACGACGAACTGCCGTCAGAAACCGCCAAGGTCATCGAAGAATTCGCCCAAAGCGGCTTCCTGAACATCGTCGGCGGTTGCTGCGGCACCACGCCGGGGCATATCGAAGCCATCGCCAAGGCCGTGGCCGGTTACGCGCCGCGCCCGATCCCGGACATTCCCAAGGCCTGCCGCCTATCAGGCCTGGAGCCGTTCACCATTGATCGCCGTTCGCTGTTCGTCAACGTCGGCGAACGTACCAACATCACAGGCTCAGCCAAGTTCGCCCGCCTGATCCGCGAAGACAACTACACCGAAGCCCTGGAAGTCGCCCTGCAGCAGGTGGAAGCCGGCGCCCAGGTGATCGACATTAACATGGACGAGGGCATGCTGGATTCGAAGAAGGCCATGGTGACCTTCCTCAATCTGATCGCCGGTGAGCCAGACATCTCCCGCGTACCGATCATGATCGACTCTTCCAAGTGGGAAGTGATCGAAGCCGGGCTCAAGTGCATCCAGGGCAAGGGCATCGTCAACTCCATCAGCATGAAGGAAGGCGTAGAGCAGTTCATTCACCACGCCAAGCTGTGCAAGCGCTACGGCGCGGCGGTGGTGGTGATGGCGTTCGACGAAGCCGGCCAGGCTGACACCGAAGCGCGCAAGAAAGAAATCTGCAAACGCTCCTACGACATCCTGGTCAATGATGTCGGTTTCCCGCCGGAAGACATCATCTTCGACCCGAACATCTTCGCGGTCGCCACCGGTATCGAAGAGCACAACAACTATGCCGTCGATTTCATCAACGCCTGTGCCTATATCCGTGATGAGTTGCCCTACGCGCTGACCTCCGGTGGCGTGTCCAACGTGTCGTTCTCGTTCCGGGGCAACAACCCGGTTCGCGAAGCGATCCACTCGGTGTTCCTGCTGCATGCGATCCGTGCGGGCCTGACCATGGGTATCGTCAACGCCGGCCAGTTGGAGATCTACGACCAGATCCCCGCCGAGCTGCGTGACGCCGTCGAAGACGTGGTACTCAACCGTACGCCGGACGGCACCGACGCCCTGCTGGCGATTGCCGACAAGTACAAGGGCGACGGCAGCGTCAAGGAAGCCGAGACCGAGGAATGGCGTGGCTGGGAGGTCAACAAACGTCTGGAACACGCGCTGGTCAAGGGCATCACCACGCACATTGTCGAAGACACCGAAGAGTCGCGCCTGTCGTTTGCGCGCCCGATCGAAGTGATCGAAGGTCCGCTGATGTCCGGCATGAACATCGTCGGCGACCTGTTCGGCGCCGGTAAGATGTTCCTGCCCCAAGTGGTGAAATCCGCCCGGGTGATGAAGCAGGCGGTGGCCCACTTGATCCCGTTCATCGAGCTGGAAAAAGGCGACAAGCCTGAAGCCAAGGGCAAGATCCTGATGGCCACGGTCAAGGGCGACGTGCATGACATCGGCAAGAACATTGTCGGCGTGGTGCTGGGTTGCAACGGCTATGACATCGTCGACCTGGGGGTGATGGTACCGGCGGAGAAGATCCTGCAGGTGGCCAAGGAGCAGAAGTGCGACATCATCGGTCTATCCGGCCTGATCACCCCGTCTCTGGATGAAATGGTGCATGTGGCCCGCGAGATGCAGCGCCAGGATTTCCACCTGCCGCTGATGATCGGGGGCGCCACCACCTCCAAGGCGCACACGGCGGTGAAGATCGAGCCCAAGTACAGCAACGACGCGGTGATCTACGTCACCGACGCCTCCCGCGCCGTGGGCGTGGCCACCCAGTTGCTGTCCAAGGAGTTGAAGGCCGGCTTCGTCGAAAAGACCCGTCTGGAATACATCGACGTACGTGAGCGCACCTCCAACCGTAGTGCACGCACCGAGCGCCTGAGCTACCCGGCGGCCATCGCCAAGAAGCCGCAGTTCGACTGGAGCAGCTACACCCCGGTCAAACCGACCTTTACCGGCGCCAGGGTGCTGGACAATATCGACCTCAACGTCCTCGCCGAATACATCGACTGGACGCCGTTCTTCATCTCCTGGGACCTGGCCGGCAAGTTCCCGCGCATCCTCACCGATGAAGTGGTGGGTGAAGCGGCAACCGCGCTGTATGCCGATGCCCAGGAAATGCTCAAGAAGTTGATCGACGAAAAACTCATCAGCGCCCGTGCGGTGTTCGGTTTCTGGCCGACCAACCAGGTGCAGGACGATGATCTGGAAGTCTACGGTGACGACGGCCAGCCCATCGCCAAACTGCATCACTTGCGCCAGCAAATCATCAAGACCGACGGCAAGCCGAACTTTTCCCTGGCCGACTTCGTCGCGCCCAAGGACAGCGGCGTGACCGACTATATCGGTGGTTTCATCACCACCGCCGGCATCGGTGCCGAAGAAGTGGCCAAGGCTTACCAGGACGCCGGCGATGACTACAACTCGATCATGGTCAAGGCCCTCGCCGACCGTCTCGCCGAAGCCTGCGCCGAATGGCTGCACCAGCAAGTGCGTAAAGAGCACTGGGGTTATGCCAAGGACGAGCAACTGGACAACGAAGCACTGATCAAGGAGCAGTACAGCGGCATACGCCCTGCCCCCGGCTACCCGGCGTGCCCGGACCACACAGAAAAGGCCCAGCTGTTTCAACTACTGGACCCAGAGGCGCGTGAAATGCACGCCGGGCGCAGCGGCGTATTCCTGACCGAGCACTACGCGATGTTCCCGGCGGCGGCGGTCAGTGGCTGGTACTTTGCCCACCCACAGGCGCAGTATTTTGCGGTGGGCAAAGTCGACAAGGATCAGGTGACCAGCTACACCGCACGCAAAGGCCAGGACCTGAGCGTCACAGAGCGCTGGCTGGCGCCGAACCTGGGTTACGACAACTGAAGGCCTGCCCGGCTCGTTACCGCCGTGTCGACGGCCCCGGTTGCGGCGATGCCGGACCGGGCCGTGGCGCTACGGTGACAGTTGCCTGTAATGCCTGCACCTCCTTAACAATTGTCGGGACAGCCCCAGCAAACGCTGGCCCTTGATCAGCCGTCGCATACCGGTACGCCTCGGTATCGTGCAGTGGTTCGAGCAAATGGAAAAACCGCTCATGCCCCGGCTCATCGGCCAGTTGTTGCCATAACTGCCGCCTGGGGACGGCCAGGTCCTGCGGTGGTCGCTGTACTTGTCGCCAATGGCAAAATACACACAGCCTGTCAGCCTGATTTTCATCAGGCTCATTCCCGCACATAACCTGAAGTCGCTGCCGGTTGCTTGTCAACGAAGCGCTGGGTGGGTAGATCAGACATTCGGTCATTCCTGTGATTGGGAATGACAGAACATCACCCTCCAGACGCTGCTCGGTGGTGAATATATACGGTGCAGGGTCGTTAGCACCGCAACTGATAGGCTCGCGGTAATCACCTACCGCACCCGCAATGACCAAATGCGATTTCCTGTGCCGGACCGATTCCCGGTCCGCTGGGCCGGCAGCTCAGAACAACCGGTTTTACACAGGAAACGGATTTCGTCATGCCCGAACCCATTACACCCGCGTCAACCCTGGCCTTTCGCCAATTACCCGCCCAGGCCGTACATGCGCGTTTCGCCACCCGCCCAGCCCTGTATTCAGTGCTATTGAACGCCCTGCGCGAGCGTATTCTGGAACGCTACCCGTCGTTGAAGCTGGACTGGCAGACGGTCAAACTGGCAAGCCCTCAGCCATCCGGCGGTTACGCCTATCCTGCATTGATGGAAGTGGCTATCGCCCATGTGCTGAACCCGCGGACGCTTGACCTGCACTCCGTGCGCGAGCGTCCCTACTTCCTCACCCAGACGCCACCCGAAGTGATCAAGCCCGAGGGCCTGCCGGGGCTCGACATGCAAGTCATCGCACAGATCATCGACGAGCTGCCAGCCTCGCTTTATCTGTACATGCAGCATGAGCTGGCCGACTATTGGAGCCAGGTTGACGAGCATGGCAACAGTCGCTGGCAGTGGCTCAGCGAGTTCCTCAACGGTCGGATGACCGCCGCGGCGGCGGGTCCTTCAACCCTGACCGACACGCAGCGTGACATGTTGGCGGTGGTCGCCGCCTGGCCGGCACAACGTGAGCGCCTGCCCCGCTCCTCACCGGCCACCTATGTGTATTTCATAGAAACCACGCTCGCCGACGCCGGCAAAACCGTGCGCGTACTCACCCCAGATCTGCTGCTGGTACGTGAAAAACAGCTGCTGCTGTACAGCGTGGCCGGCAAGATCGACGCGTTCGACTCACTGGCGGCGTTCAGCCAGGCCTGGGGCGCGAAGATGCAGGAGCAGTTCCGATGCGACAGCCTGACCTGGCGGCGCAACGAGCCGGTCGCCAATGTGTTTGAGCAACAGGCGGGGCTGATCCTCAATACACACCTGGAAGATCTGGAGACCCTGTCCTTCCAGGGTCAAGACGAAAAAACCCTTGAGCAGCACCTGGAGAAGATCACCGATCCGGCACGCTATTTCACCGACGTCCCGATCGTCGCTGCCGAACGGCTCGATGCCGTGAGCCAGCGACTGCCGGCATGGCTCGCACAAGCCAGCAGCGCTGATCGATTTGCCTACCACCGCCATCTGCAGGACATGGCGCAGGTGCTGCAAAAAAACCAGGGCCGCGCGTTCAACGAAGGCGTTGAAAACATCCACACGTTCAGCCGGGCCGCGCTACGCAAGCAGATGCAGGCTGATCACGGCGACGTCGACCCCGATGCCGTGCTGTTGGATTTCACTGTGGCCGCCGGTTATCCAGGGGGAGCCGGAATTGTCGAGCATGTGCGCATGTCGCTGACGGAACTGGCTCTGAAGAACCTCGCTGGCAAGCCCTCTGGCACGCTGAAGCTATCCTCCAGCACGACAACACCGTTGCCAGGCTGGTTGAACGAAGATTACCTGTTGGGCAGCAGCGGCCTGATCCAGCGCGTTGATATTGGCACTACCTACCCTGAAGCTCTCAAAGAGCTGTTGTTATCCGACACCGCCGATGCCCAGCGCAGGGAGTCGCTGTTTACTCGTGAACTCAAGGTTCATCTGCCGATGCAGGCACTGGAATACAAGATCCGCCAGCAACACGGCATGACCGTCACCGGTTATCGGTACGTCAAGGCGCTGATGGCGCAAATGCCCGCCGACAGAGTGGTTGATGGCCAGGAAATCGTCTTGCGCCCGCTGGCTCTGTGCCGCAAAGCCGGGGCTTCGCCGGATCAGGCAAACAACATGTTCATCATCGAGCCACGCGATATCAGTGCGGGTCCACATTTGCTGTATCGACCGTTGTATGCCGACGCCCTGCATCAATACCCCAGCCGCCAGGCGCTGTTGGAGGCCATTGCCCAGCCAGGCGAGTTGCAAAACAGCGTGCTGGACTGGTTATCGGAGAAAGCCCGCCCCATCTATGCCCACGGCGGTATCAAGGAACCGCACATCATTCGTTTCCTGCCCGGCGATGAATACAGCCTGGCCGAGAAACCCGCCCCGGCGACCCTGGCGGTTGATGAGGGTGCCGGTGAATGGCTGCAATCGCAGGTCAACGGCCAGCTGCTTAGTCATCTGTTCGGCAGTACAGCGCGGGCGCTGGTCGATTTGGCGGACCGTGAATCAATCTCCAACACCGAAAGCCGCTGGGCCGTCTTGATGGAAGGTGCGTGGTTGCTGTTCAACACCTTGTTGCTGCCGCTGGTACGCGGCCCAGCCATGTTGGCGGGCTGGTTTCTGGTGCTGGTCGCCAGCCTGGAGCAGGATCTGGCGGGGTTGGACAGCATGGACCCGATTACGCGTGAATCGGCATTGATCGATCTGCTGCTCAATACCGCCATGGTGTTGCTGCATGGCGCATCCGCGTCTGGCACGCCGTTACTGGAAGCTGATACAGAGGCCCGTGGTTTGCGACTGGCAGCCTGGCGCCGTGCCCCGGGCACGCCGGAAGCGGAACAACTGCCAGCGATACGCGAGGGCGTGGTGTCGCTGCCCGGTGAGCCGCCGGCGACGGGTGATACGGTGCTGGACTTCAGCCGGTCCCTGGCCAGCCCTCAAGCCAGTGAACGGCTCAGAGCGATGCTCGATATTCAGGTGCCCTGGCCCTCGTCACTGCCGGCCCCGCAAGCGAGCGGTGCACTCAAGGGCCTCTACCGCATTGACGGCGTCTGGCACGCCAGCCTTGGCGGGCTGCTGTTCCAAGTCAGCGTGACACCGGGGTTCGGCGAGGTCTACCTGGTGCACCCCAAACATCCTCAACATCCAGGCTTCAGGCTGATAAGCGACGGCCAAGGACATTGGCGCCTTGACCGCCACGCGAGGCTCAACGGCGGCATGCCCCGTGACCGATTGAGTACCTGGCAAAAGGAACGTGCCGAACGCCTGCGGACTCTGAATTCAGAGCTCACTGCGCTCAACGCCACGATGTTTTCCTTGATGGGTGCCTCTTTTACCTCTGAAAGAGCCCTGACGATCGCCCGTACCAATCTGGTCGAACAGAGTAAGAACCTGCGCAAGGATTGGTTGCTGCTGGCCAGTTCCAAGAGCATTCCGAAACTGCACGCCGAAGTGGTCAAGCGTCATGAGCAACGCCGCATTGCAACCGCACAGGCCAGGATCCAGTGGGATATTGCCCTGGACAACCAGCGCCGACACGGGCTACCCGTTGTCGAACTGATGAAAAAAATCCAGGCCAAGGCCAACGAGCTGATGAGCCTGGACAGGACTGACCCGGCCCACGAGCGCGCGCGGGACAGGGCCATCAAAACCCTTTACAGCTTCTGGGGCGGGCTTTATGAGTCTCTCTCCCAACGAATGTCAGACACCCTTGAGACCGAGCGCGGCGAAAGTTATGACGAGCTGAATGCGCGCACTAAGCAGGAGTTGCCCAATGACATCACCGACGCCTACGACGACTACATCAACCTGCAGAAACGCCAGGTCCACGCGCTCGAACACATGATCGAGCCCGCAGAAAAAATCGAGACGCTGCTCAAGGAAGCTACCCCGGCAACACGTCAGTTTTTACTGCAAGACAGACCCACCGATCAAAACATCCACTCAGTGATCATCAAGCAACATGCGCTGCTGGTGTTTATCGACTTGGTATTAAACCGTGCGCACGGCTCAAGGGAGCTGGCGGAGTATCCTTTCGTCAGTGAACTGACCGACCCACGCACGGCAACCAGCCTGTCGGCGCATACGGAAATGATGACGACCAGCGGCTACTCGACCCTAGAGCAGATCGATGTACTCAAGAGTGTCCTGGAGCGCTATGAGCAATTGGAAAACGCCGTCAACTCATTGACTGAAATGGGTTCAGGGTTTATTCGCGAAGAATATCGCGAGCCCTTCCTGCAACATCTGGCCCAAGCCCGCAGCAGCCTTGAAACCCAACTGGCCCATTCGATTCTGGTCGAGGAGGGTTTTGCCCCTGTCACGCCCCCCGACAGCGCCACGCGACTCAAAGCCTCGAGTCGCAGAGTCATCACCACCCGCGACAGGAGGACCCTGGTAGGAGACTTGCGTGTCGGCCAGCCGGATGCGCCAGGCAATTTCGTCGATATCAAAGACCCGCTGACCGGCAAGACGCTCGCCACCTACCTTGAACACGCCAGTGAGGGGTTCTGGAATGTCGTAGAGCCAGCCCGCGCCGCACCGCCTGCTGAGGTGGCGCTTAAGCGCCCACTGAGGGCAATAGAGGCACAGGCACAAACGGTCAAAGACGAGCGCGCGGGAATTGATCGCAGTATTCATTTTCAACAACGCAAACTCAACGACCCCAGCCGACTGGAAAGCCTGGCCCCCCATGAATGGGATGTCATGCTGACGCAACATGCGCAAAAATTCACAACCCTGGCTGAAGAACTCAAGCGCGACCATGCCACAGACGCCCGTGCCACCGAGCTGATCGACCGTTACCAGGAAGAGGCCGCCGCCGCCACCCGGCAAGCACGCGAGGCATGCAGCCTCGGTTACAAGTTGCAGCGCCCCAGGGCAGCCCATGTGGCCTATTTATGGCGACACGGTTTTGTCGACATCAACCTGGTCCGCAGCCGTGTCCCGTTAAAAGCGGGGGACTACCTGACCGAGTATGCGATACGCGATAAAAGCAAAATCAGGGAAGGCAAACAAGGCGAGGATGCCGTGCTGTGGTACGCCCACTTCCACTACGCGACGGCCGACAAGCCGCCTGCCAGCCCTGACTTCGGGCATCTGAAAACCAAAGCTGAACGGCTGTATACCCGCAAGGACCTGATCGAGCGGGCACGTGCCGACAACCGGGCCGTGGTCAACCTGGAGAAAGCCGAGATCAAGCCGCCGCTGGACCAACAGCTATTCCTGGGTCTGGAGGTACTCAGCCCAAGATAAGCCGTAACCGATTGTCTATGCTCTGTACGATGACCCCGTTGACGAGGGCTGTATGGACGACCCAATCGATAACAAGCCGCCGACCTTCTGGCAGATGCTGCACAGCGTGATGGCGGCGGCTTTTGGTGTGCAAAGCGGCAAGAACCGCGCCCGCGATTTTACCCACGGCAAGCCTAGCCATTTCGTGATCCTGGGTATTGTGTTCACGGCGGTGTTTGCCTTGACCCTGTTTGGCATCGTCAAGCTGGTGCTGCACCTGGCCGGGGTTTAACGCAGCAACAGTTGCAGGCTGAATGGGTAACGGTAGGATGCGGGCTTGCCCACCGCTGACAATGCGCGAAAATCCACCGATGGCAGGGGGCCCGATAGCCGGCGTGCCTGGGCGGAGTCGATCAACTGGAACAACGCTTGCTGGCGGTTGCGACCGCCACGGGCGCCGATATCGACACCCTTGGCCTCATCATGGATCAACACCATTGCCCAGCCGCCCAGGGTGAAGTGCCCCGCCACCAGCGTACTCAGGCGCCCGTCCAGGCGTGCTGCAAGGATCTGCGGCGAACTGTTGACCGCACTGAACAACACATCCTTGCCCGGTACCCGACCGCTGTCTTGCAGGGCCTGCATGGCGCCCAATGCCATCTCATCATTGGCCGACCACACCAGGGCCGATTGTGGATAGCGCTTGAGCATCTGCGTGGCTTGTTCGTAGGCGCGCTGGCGGTTCCATTCACCGTAGACCAACTGGCGCAGGCGCACTTGCGGATGTTCGGCCAGGGCGCGGCGCAGGCCCTGTTCACGCAACTGCGCCGCCGGTGTGGTCTTGGCACCGGAAAATGCCAGCAGGTCCAGCGTTGCGCCAGAAGCTATCGGCCCGTGTTGGCGCAACAAGTCGGTCAACATCAGGTAGCCGGCCTGCTCGTCGTCCGCGACCATGCTGCCGATCAACCGGGTGTCGTGGTAGGCGTCCAAGAGCTGCGTCTGGTCGGGCGTCAGGGCGTTGTTGACGATCAGTAATTTCACCCCGCTGCCCTGGGCCATGCGCATGATTTGCGGGGCAACGTATTGCTCATTCACCAGCACCAGGTAATCAGGTCGTTCAGTGCCCAGCAATGCCTCTCGCGCATGGGCCAGGGTGACTTGGTTGTCACGCTCGGAATAGCGCACACGCAAATCCAGGCCGAGGTCCTTGGCGCCGGCCTGCATGAATTGCGCATAACTGACCCAGAAGGTTTCCGAAGACCGGCCAGGGTTGAGAAACACCACCGACGCAGCCTGGGCGATTGCCCCGTACGCCGACCCCAGCAACCACACACACGCCATCAGAACCTTCAACATGGTTGTCTGAACCTTGAACATAGAGCGCCATGATAGTGGCAATTAGATATTCAATCGAGGTTCAATCAACCCGCTGCTTTACTGGTGGCTAACCCAGAACACGGCGGTTCCCACCACCAGGATGATCAAAAATAAAATGGCCCAGGCATCCACGGTACTGTCGGGTTTACGGGCTTTGGTGGAATTGCTCATCGCATCGCCTCTTGTCGGTTTTATAGGTGACTGCACTAAGACTCGATCACAGTAAAGACCAGAGTTTTCCCTATGACAAATGTGGGTATGGCGATAACGGTTCTCATTAGTCAGTTTGGTTATTTACATATACCCAAACATCACTTTTGCGCATATACGCAAACTGGTATCGTGCGCCGGCTCCGTTGGGAGTGCGCGGCCGTGCGCGCAGATTTGCCGAGAACAGGACCTATATGTACGTATACGACGAATACGATCAGCGCATCATCGAGGACCGCGTCAAGCAGTTCCGTGATCAGACCCGACGCTACTTAGCAGGTGAACTGAGCGAAGAAGAGTTCCGCCCTCTGCGCCTGCAAAATGGCCTTTATGTGCAGCGCTTTGCGCCGATGCTGAGGGTGGCCGTGCCCTATGGCCAACTGACGTCGCGCCAGACGCGAATGATGGCCAAGATCGCCCGCGACTTCGACAAAGGCTATGCCCACATCAGCACCCGCCAGAATGTGCAGTTCAACTGGCCGGCCCTGGAAGATGTGCCGGACATCCTGGCTGAACTGGCTACCGTGCAGATGCACGCCATTCAGACCAGCGGTAACTGCCTGCGCAACGTGACCACCGACCAATTTGCCGGCGTCGCTGCCGACGAGTTGATCGACCCGCGGCCGTGGTGTGAAATCGTGCGTCAGTGGACCACCTTCCACCCCGAATTCGCCTACCTGCCGCGCAAGTTCAAGATCGCCATCAATGGCTCGACCTCGGACCGTGCCGCCATCGAAGTGCACGACATCGGCCTGGAGCCGGTGTACAACGCCGCCGGCGAGCTGGGTTTTCGCGTATTGGTCGGCGGTGGCCTGGGCCGTACCCCGGTGGTCGGCGCCTTTATCAACGAGTTCCTGCCGTGGCAGGACCTGCTGAGCTACCTCGACGCCATCCTGCGGGTTTACAACCGCTACGGTCGTCGCGACAACAAGTACAAGGCCCGGATCAAGATCCTGGTCAAGGCGCTGACCCCTGAGGTGTTTGCCCAGAAAGTCGACGCCGAAATGGAACACCTGCGCGGCGGCCAGACCACCCTGACCGAAGCCGAAGTGCACCGCGTCGCCAAACACTTCGTCGACCCTGAGTACAAGGCCCTGAGCAATCAGGACGCCGAGCTGGCCGCACTCGACCAGCAACACCCAGGTTTCGCCCGCTGGCGCACGCGCAACACCCTGGCGCACAAGAAGCCCGGCTACGTGGCAGTGACCCTGTCGCTCAAACCCACCGGCGTTGCCCCTGGCGACATCACCGACAAGCAACTGGACGCGGTCGCCGACCTGGCTGAGCGCTACAGCTTTGGCCAACTGCGCACCTCCCACGAGCAGAACATCATTCTTGCGGACGTTGAACAAAGCCAATTGTTCACCCTGTGGGGCGAACTGCGCGAAGGCGGCTTTGCTACGCCGAACATCGGCCTGCTGACCGATATCATCTGCTGCCCGGGCGGCGACTTCTGCTCCCTGGCCAACGCCAAGTCGATCCCGATTGCCGAGTCGATCCAACGCCGTTTCGACGACCTGGATTACCTGTTCGACATCGGCGAGCTGGACCTTAACATCTCCGGTTGCATGAACGCCTGTGGCCACCACCACGTCGGCCACATCGGCATCCTGGGCGTGGACAAGAAAGGCGAAGAATTCTACCAAGTGTCCCTGGGTGGCAGCGCCAGCCGCGATGCGAGCCTGGGCAAGATCCTCGGCCCATCCTTCGCCCAGGAAGCCATGCCAGAGGTGATCGGCAAGCTGATCGACGTGTATATCGAACAGCGTACCGAAGATGAGCGCTTCATCGACACCTACCAGCGCATCGGCATCGACCTGTTCAAGGAGCGTGTCTATGCAGCGAATCATTAAGAACAACGCAGTCGTCGACGAAACCTGGCACCTGCTGCCCAAGGACGCGAGCTTCGACGGCATCTCCAACTGCGACGACCTGATCGTGCCGCTGGCACTGTGGCGCGAGCACGGCCATGCCCTCAAGGCCCGCGATGGCGGCCTGGGCGTGTGGCTGGACGCCGATGAAGAAGCCGAAGAAATCGGTGATGACGTGCAGCATTTTCAGGTCATCGCCCTTAACTTCCCGGCCTTCACCGACGGGCGCAACTACTCCAATGCCCGCCTGCTGCGTGACCGTTATGGCTACAAGGGTGAACTGCGGGCCATTGGCGACGTGCTGCGTGACCAACTGTTCTACCTGCACCGCTGCGGGTTCGATGCCTTCGCCTTGCGCGCGGACAAAGACCCGTACGAAGCGCTGGAAAGCCTCAAGGATTTCTCGGTGACCTATCAAGCGGCCACCGATGAACCTTTGCCGCTGTTCCGCCGCCGCTGACACTCTGTAGGAGCGAGGGGAACGCCTCGCTCCTGCCGTTCCATCGCCCGTCAATCCTGTGTGATCGACTCCCGCTTGACATTAAAGTTAACTTTAAGCTTAGCCTGAGACCTCCCCTGCTCAGGAGTTAACCCATGTCACCGTTCGAATCGCTGCAACTGCCTAACGGCCAAGTCATCGCCAACCGCATCGGCAAGGCCGCGATGGAAGAGAACATGGCGGACCTGCATCAGGCACCGTCCAAAGCCTTGAAGCAGCTGTACAAGACCTGGGCCGACGGCGAGCCCGGCCTGCTGCTGACCGGTAATGTGATGATCGACCGCCGCGCCATGACCGGCCCTGGTGGTGTCGCTCTGGAAAACGAGCAACACCTGGCCAGTTTTCGTGAATGGGCCGACGTAGCCCGGGCCAAAGGTGTGCACTTCTGGGTACAGCTCAGCCATCCGGGCCGTCAGACCATGGCCAACCTCGGTCAACAAGCGTTGGCCCCCTCGGCTATTGCGCTGGATGTGGGCAGTTTTTCCAAGATGTTCGCCAAACCCAAGGCCATGACCGAAGACGACATCCAGGACGTCATCAAGCGCTTCGCCACCAGCGCCCGCCTGGCCGAGCAAGCCGGGTTCACCGGCGTACAGATCCACGGCGCCCATGGTTATTTGTTGAGCCAATTTCTCTCGCCCTTGAGCAACCATCGCACCGACCGCTGGGGCGGCCCCTTGGAAAACCGCGCACGCCTGTTGCTGGAGGTCGTCCGTGCCGTACGTGCCAGCGTCAGCCCTTCATTTTGTGTGTCGGTAAAGCTCAATTCCGCAGACTTCCAGCGCGGCGGCTTCGATGAGACCGATGCGCGCGCAGTAGTGGAGATGCTCAATACACTGCCGATCGATTTGCTTGAGTTGTCCGGCGGCAGCTATGAAGCGCCGGCCATGCAAGGTGAGGCGCGGGACGGCCGCACCTTGGCCCGTGAAGCCTACTTTTTGGATTTCGCCACACAAATGGCGAGCATCGCCACCATGCCACTGATGGTGACCGGAGGTATTCGCCGCTTGCCGGTGGTTCAGCAAGTATTGGACAGCGGCATCGCCATGGCCGGCATCGCCACCGCCCTGACCCTGGAGCCGCAACTGATCAAACAGTGGCGTGAAGGTCGCGACCTCAACCCACAACTGCGGCCCATGGAATGGAAGCGCAAACCCCTGGCCGCCCTCGCCACCCTCGCCGTGGTGCGCGACCAGATGCGCCGTCTGAGCCGCGGCCGCCTGCCCAACCCCAACGTTGCGCCCTGGCTGGCATTGGCCTGTGACCAGTGGTTTATCGCGCGGCGTACGCGGCAATACCGCGCAAGCATGACGCAATCTTCACATTAAAGGCGGAGCATTCGCCGTGATTGAACTGTCCCCTACTGATCAGCAGTTTTTCAACCTCACTGACGATTGGAGTTCCTCATGGCGAAAATCAACCTGGCCCAGCAGTTGGCGACCACCCTGGAACAAGCGGGTATCAAGCGTATCTGGGGGCTCACCGGCGACAGCCTCAATGGCCTGACCGACGCCCTGCGCAGCATGGACAGCATCGAGTGGATGCATGTGCGCCACGAGGAGGTCGCCGCCTTCGCTGCCGGTGCCGAAGCGGCGGCCACCGGCGAGTTGACGGTGTGCGCCGGCAGTTGCGGGCCGGGCAACCTGCATTTGATCAATGGTTTGTTCGATTGCCATCGCAACCATGTGCCGGTGCTGGCGATTGCCGCGCAGATTCCGTCATCGGAGGTTGGCCTGAATTACTTTCAGGAAACCCATCCCCAGGAACTGTTCAAGGAGTGCAGCCATTTTATCGAGCTGGTGAGCAACCCCGAGCAGATGCCCCATGTCCTGCACCGTGCCATGCGTTCGGCGATTCTTAACCGAGGCGTGGCGGTGGTGGTGATTCCGGGGGATGTGTCGCTGCTGGAGGTGGAAGATAAGCTCAAGCCGTGGCCGGCCTTGCACGCACCGCGCACCCTGCCGGTTGAGCAGGACTTGCAGCGCCTCACCGACATGCTCCAGAGCAGCGAGAAAGTCACTCTGCTGTGTGGCAGCGGCTGTGCCGGTGCCCACGATCAAGTGGTGGCGCTGGCCGACGCCCTCGGCGCGCCGGTGGTGCACGCACTGAGGGGCAAGGAGCATGTGGAGTGGGATAACCCGTTCGACGTCGGCATGACCGGCCTGATCGGTTTTAGCTCCGGCTACCACGCCATGCTCGATTGCGACACCTTGGTCATGCTCGGCACCGACTTCCCTTATCGCCAGTTCTACCCGACCGACGCCAGGATCATCCAGGTGGACCGCAACCCCCAAGCCCTGGGGCGTCGTGCGACCCTGGATCTGGGCATCGCCGCCGACGTCAGTGAAACCATCGCCGCGCTGTTGCCGCGCCTGACCCGCAAGACCGATCGCAGCTTCCTCGAGACCTCCTTGAAGCACTACGAAAAAGCCCGCCAAGGCCTGGATGACCTGGCGCAACCGTCCAAGGCCGGCCGGCCGATCCATCCCCAGTATGTGGCGCGCTTGCTCAGCGAGCTGGCCGATGATGATGCGATCTTTACTGCCGATGTCGGCTCACCCACCGTGTGGGCGGCGCGTTATCTGAAGATGAACGGCAAGCGCCGGCTGATCGGCTCGTTCAACCATGGCTCGATGGCCAACGCCATGCCTCAGGCTATCGGCGCCCAGGCGGCATTCCCTGAACGGCAGGTGATCTCGATGTCTGGGGACGGTGGTTTCACCATGTTGATGGGGGATTTCATTTCCCTGGCGCAACTGCAATTGCCGGTCAAACTCGTGGTGTTCAACAATTCGTCCCTGGGCTTCGTCGCCATGGAGATGAAGGCTGCGGGTTACCTGGACACCGGCACCGAGCTGAAAAACCCGGACTTCGCGGCCATGTCCAATGCCATGGGCATTTTGGGCATACGTGTGGAGCAATCCGAAGACCTGGAGCCGGCACTGCGCCGAGCCCTGGCCCACGATGGCCCGGTGTTGGTGGATGTGGTGACCGCGACACAGGAACTGGTGATGCCGCCGAGCATCAAGCTGGAACAGGCCAAGGGGTTCAGCCTGTACATGCTCAAGGCGGTGATGAGCGGGCGTGGCGATGAGGTTATCGAACTGGCACGCACCAACTGGTTGCGATAACCCCATTGTGGGAGCGGGCTTGCTCGCTCCCACATTTGAGCGCATTGCCAAATCAATCCTTCTGTTTTTCTACCCACTTACCGTAGGCATCGATGAATGCCTGCAGGAACGGCTTGGTCTTTTCCGACACCTTCCCCGCCTCATCGAACACATTGCCCGCCCCGCCCAGGTAGGCTTCCGGCTGTTGCATGCACCACACATCCAGGAACACCAGGGACTGGCGCAAATGGTGGTTGGCGCCAAAACCGCCAATGGCACCCGGCGACACGCTGATGATCGCCCCGGGCTTGCCACTCCAGGCGCTTTGCCCGTATGGGCGCGAGCCCACGTCAATGGCATTTTTCAAGGCCGCCGGCACGGAGCGGTTGTATTCGGGGGTGACGAACAGCACCGCGTCGGATGAACTCACTTGTTTGCGAAAAGTACTGTAGGCTGCGGGCGGTGTTGCACCGTCGATGTCCTCGTTGTAGAGCGGCAAGTCGCCGATTTCAACAATGTTCAACTTGAGATTGGCAGGGGCCAGTTCGGCCAGGGCCAGGGCGACCTTGCGGTTGATCGACTCTTTTCTCAAGCTGCCCACCAGGACGGCAATCGTGTAGACCTTGCTCATTGAGGTTTCCCGACTTCTGAATAAAGGAGCTTGTAGTTATAGAGGCTTCGCGGCGCGTTCACCAGAGGGTTGTGCGGATTCCCTCGACGTTTTCCTTGCAAGCACTTGCGTAGGAAGCGTCTGAAAATATCAGCGAATAGTATTTTTTTCTTATAGGTAAACTACCCCGCTCCCTGACGGTCTACAGAACCGCAAATCGAGTGTTTATCTCCAGAGGTTCTAAACAGATGGCTGCAGTACTTGTTGGACAGTTTCATGCCAGAGACGCGGAAGGCCGCGTTTATTCGGTGCATGAGTTTCAGGAATCCAACCCGGCGCAAGGCGACCTGGCCGGATCGACGCCCACCACGACCTACAAGCTGGCCATTGGCGACCGTGTAGAAAAGCTGGAAGGTGATGAATTCAAACTGATCCAGTCGGGCACCATTCTCGTGCGCGAGTCCGAAACCACTCTGGCATCGTAAGCGCTTGCCTTGTTCACCTGCTCAGTCCTGGGGGCTGGGCTGGGGACGTTCATGGGCGGCGGATCTGCGTCATCTCTATGCCCTGTTCGTCTTGCTTGAGCGTCACCAGCACCTGGCCGTGCTCCCCTTGCACGGTAAACATCGAGCGCTTGTAACCTGCTGCGTTGTACGCGGGGTAAGCCTCCACCTCCCTGATCAGGCTGATCCCCACGACTGCGCCCACCTGCTCGCCCACCTGTTGCTGGGAGCGAATAAAGGCTTCCAGTGCGAGATTGTCCGGCGTCGGTTCATCCTGATGATTGAAGAAGTAAGCCGCCAGGCCTCCCACGGTCACCAGGACCACGAGTTGCTTGGCCGTTACCCCGAAGAAAGTCGAGGGTAGAGGCATATGAGACCAGACCTGTTTTTTATTTTAAGTACCGGCAAACCGGCAGGGGTCGTTGCTGATCAGACCCGCCATTCTAATGGGGTCCTGGCTGAGCGCCATAGGCCGGGACGACCCCGGCAGTCTTTTTTGCGCACGAAGGCCTGCGCCATTGAATCCCCTGCGCACTGCACATAGACTCCGGCCATGCGTTTACGTCATATCGAAGTGATTCAGGCCATCTTGCAGACCGGCCACCTCGGCACCGCCGCCGAGTGGTTGCAACTCCCCGTGGGCGATGTAGACGCCACCCTCAAGGATGCCGAGCAGCAACTGGGCTTCATGCTGTTCGCCAGCGTGCGCGGGCGCTTGCAGGCCACGCGGGAAACCCTGGAGTTGCAGGCACAAATCACAACTCTGTATGAAGCCCTGGAGCCGTTGCAACGCCTTGCCAGCCGCTTGAAACACCATCATGCTCCGCCCCTGCGCGCCCTCTGCACACCGCCGTTGGCCAACCAACTGTTGCCGCAGAGCATTGCCGCGCTGCGTCGACGCTTCCAGGACATGCCGTGTAACCTGTCGAGCCGGCCAGTTGGCCAGATCATCAACAGCCTGCTGTTGCATGAAGCCGATGTGGGCCTGAGCCTGCATGACCCAGAACACCCCCATATCCAGAGCACGGTGCTGGCCCAAGGCAAATTGCAGTTGCTGGCCCCCCATGGCTGGCTCAAGCCCAAGCAAAAGTACATTGCGCTGCAGGAGTTGGCCGGCCAATCGTTGATCGGCCTTGAAGGCCATGATCCGCTCAGCCGTTTGCTGGACGCCAAGCTGCATGCCCTGCGGCCGGTGCCCGTGGTGCAGACGCGCGTACAAACCTACCCGATGATGCGCGGCCTGGTAGAAGCCGGGGAAGGCCTGGCGATTGTCGACCCGTTCACCGCCTTGGGTGCACGCGAGTCCGGGCTTGATGCGTGCCCGGTGTCACCACCGATAGTGGTCAGCCTGTATGCGCTGACCTTGAAAGACGCTGCGGCCTCCCCTGCATTGAATGCGCTGCTGGAGATCGTCATCCAGAAAGCCGAAAGCCTGCTTGGTAACGACACCAAGCCCCTGTAGGAGGTCAGACCGCCTCCACTTGCGCCTTGAACAACCGATACCAGAAAATCGCGACCTCGCGGGTTTGCGGGTCAATCCCGCGATAACGCAGTTGATCGATGCCGCCCATTACATAGCCACAACGCTCATACAGGCGACAGGCGCCGAGGTTGTTGTTCTGGGTCTCAAGCATCATGCCCGGCAGGTTCTTCTTGCGAGCCCAGAACTGCGCCACGTCCAACAACGACTTGGCCACGCCATGTCGACGCGCCGGTAACGCCACAGCCAACTCGTCAACATGGGCGAAACCGTTCCAGTTGGTGCTGACCACGATATGCCCCACTGCGCGGTCATCCAGGTACGCCATGAAGATCGAGCTGTCGGCGGCGTCACGAAAACTGGCGAATTCTTCCGGGTCGATGCCATAGCACTTGCGGTACGGCAGCACTTTTTCCACCGGCCATTGTTCGACGCGCTGGCCCATTTGCGGCACCCCATAGGCGCTGACTTCAAAGCTGAAATCGTTGCCCCACACATAGGCGTCAAAACCTTCGTCGGCGACTCGCACACTGAGCCCTGGATACTTCGGGTTCATCACAGCTTGCATAAACTTCCTTAACCCTTGATGCAATCGACGGTGTAACGACGGCCAGTGCCGTCATCTTCGTGTTGCAGCCCATGCACATCCGCGACAAAACCGGGGAAACTGCTATCGAACGTGCGGGCAAATGCCAGGTAATCGATGATTGAACGGGTTGACTCGGTGAAGCGTTCGCCGGGCATGATCAGGGGTATGCCCGGCGGGTAAGGCACCAGCATCACGGCGGCGATGCGTCCGGCCAAGGCATCGATGCAGACCGCCTCCACCTCGCCCCTGACCAGTTGGTCGTAGGCATCGGCGGGTTTCATCGCGATTTGCGGTAATACCGTATACATACGTTTGAGGTGCCTGGCCGTGGCATTGCTACGGTAACAGCTGTGCAACTGGTCGCAAAGGTCGCGCAGCCCCAGGCCTTGATAACGCGCCGGGCCTTGGGCATACACCGACGGCAAGCAACTGGCCAGGCTGACATTGGCATCGTAGCTACGCTTGAACTCCAGCAACTCAGTGAGCAAGGTGCTCCATTTGCCTTTGGTAATGCCCATGGAAAACAGCACGAGGAACGAATACAGCCCAGTCTTCTCCACTACCAGACCGCGCTCCCAGAGGAACTTGCTGACCACTGCGGCGGGAATCCCGCAATCGCTCAAGGCCCCTCCGGCGTTGAGGCCAGGCATCACCAGCGTGACTTTGATCGGGTCCAGCAATACGTAGTCTTCGACCACGTCGCCAAAGCCATGCCATTCATCCCCAGGGTGCAACAACCAATCCGCCGTGGCGACCCGGTCGATGCCCGCGACCGAGGGTGGCTGCCAGATAGAGAACCACCAGTCTTGGGCCGCTATATGCTGGCGCAAGTTGGCCAGGGCACGGCGAAAACTCAAGGCCTCGTCGAACATTTCCTGAAGCAGCGAGCGTCCGGCCGGGCCCTCCATCATTGCCGAGGCCACATCCAGCGACGCGATGATGCTGTATTGCGGCGAGGTGGAGATATGCATCATGAAGGCTTCATTGAAGCGGTCACGGTCCAGTTGCCTTGCGCCGCCGTCCTGCACGTGGATCATCGACGCCTGGCTGAATGCCGCCAGCAACTTATGCGTACTGTGGGTGGTGAACACCAAGGGGCTGTCCGGCGTGCGCGAGGTGCCCATGCCATAGCGCCCGGCGAAGAACTCGTGAAAGGCAGCATAGGCATACCAGGCCTCATCAAAGTGCAGCACCTCGACACTGTTGCCCAGTTGCTGCTTGATCAGTTCGGCGTTGTAACACAGGCCGTCATAGGTGGAGTTGGTCACCACCGCCAATTTCACTTTCGGTGGTCGCCCACGGGTCAAGGGGCTGGCGTCGATCTTGGCGCGGATCGACTCAGGGCTGAATTCGCTCAGGGGGATAGGGCCGATGATCCCCAGCTCGTTGCGCTCCGGGCACAGGTACAGCGGGATCGCGCCGGTCATGATGATCGAATGCAACACCGACTTGTGGCAATTGCGGTCCACTAGCACCAGGTCATCGCGCCCCACCATGGAATGCCAGACGATCTTGTTGGCGGTGGACGTGCCGTTGATCACGAAGAACGTATGGTCGGCGCCAAAGTTGCGCGCGGCGCGGGCCTCGGCTTCGGCCAAAGGCCCGGTGTGATCGAGCAGCGAGCCCAGTTCGGGCACCGACACCGACAAGTCAGAGCGCAGGGTGTTTTCCCCAAAGAACTGATGAAAGGCCTGCCCCACCGGGCTTTTGCGATAGGCCACGCCACCGCCATGACCGGGGGTGTGCCAGGAATAATTGGAGTCGGCGGTGTGTTGCACCAGCGCCTTGAAGAACGGCGGCAACAGGCCATCCAGGTACGTGCGTGCGGCGCGGGCGACCTGGCGCGCCAGAAACGGCACGGTGTCTTCGAACAGATATAGGATGCCGCGCAGTTGGTTGAGCTCGCTCATGGCATCGGCGGGCGCGTTTTCCAAGGTGACTTGCTCGCCCAACGCAAAGATCGGCAGGTTGGGTGCACGCAGCCGCGCCAGGCGAATCAGCTCAACCATGTTTTGCAACAGATGGGTGTTTTCCCCAGCGCCTTCGGCGGCGATCAGCATGCAGGCCAGGCCGTGATGGGTAGCGGCCACTAGCCGCCCCTCGGCGTAGTCCACCGCAGAAAAAATACTGAAGCCCTCCTGTTCCAACTCCCTGGCGATGCCTCGAACCCGGTCACCGGCAACGGTGTCGGCCTTGATGTCACGGTGCACGATCAGAACGGGGAACTTCAGGTCTTTGTACATGAGCACTCTTACTCCGGAGGCTTTGCACAAAGGGTAGAAGCTGGAAGCAGATGTGGCGAATGAAGATTTCACAGGTGGTCGAGAGGTATCTACATAAGTCGCGAGGGAGCTTGCTCCCGTGACGGCCCGCCTGCCGGGCCATACCTGCCTCACACCCGCGATCAAACTGTGGGAGCTGGCTTGCCTGCGAATGCGGCCTGCCAGCCGACACTTATCTACCTGAGGCTCCGCAATCCAAATGTGGGTGGGCTGGGCCGGCATTCCGGCTTTTCCAAAGTGACCCGCTGTCAGAGCGCAACGCTAAGTGGCCATTACCGCAGGAATGGAGATGTACCCAATCCAACCGTGTTGACTGTCAGGCCGCATTCGCGAGCAAGCCCGCTTGTATGCTAGGACTTGAAGGGAGGAGAAGGGACAAAGCCCGATTCTGACTGTTGACGCAGTACAGACCGTGGGAGATTTCGCCCCTCCTCCTTTCACCCAAGCGCCGATAAAGAATGCATCTGGCTATGACCGACGATAGGAACAAGCCTGCGCCTCTGGGTGAGCCCTTCAAGTGCTCAAAACCTTAGCCCGGAGGAAGCCCCATGGCAATGCCAGTTTCTGTCTCAAAGCCAATCGTAGGCGTCGATGTCGCTAAGAATGAACTGGTGATTTATCACGCTGAAGTCGATCTGTTAGAAACAATCCCAAACACCAAAGCCGCTATCAAAAAATGGCTGAAGGCCTTGTCCTGCAAAGTGGCCATCGCAATTGAAGCCACCAATATCTACCACTTGGAGTTTGCTGATCTAGCTCATGAAGCTGGTTGCGTGGTTTACATGGTTGGAGGTTATGAGCTCAAGCATTACCGCGAAAGCGTGAAGATCCGGGCCAAGACCGATGCTTTGGATGCCAAGTTGCTCGTCCGCTATTTGAGAAAGGAGGCAGACGAACTGCGTCCCTGGACACCTCCATCACCGCTGTATCGCCATCTTCTAAGCCTGTTTCGTCGGCGCGCAGCCTTGGTTCAGGCGCGCGTCAGCCTGACGCAAAGCTGGGCGAACGAGCCGCTTCTTAAGGCCTCGTTTGCCGAGCAGGTGAAGTCGATGCAGAGACTGGAAGGGTTAATCGAAAAAATGATCAGTGACTGCCTGAAAGAAGCAGGTTTACTGGGTCAGTTGAAGCGTTGCTTGAAAGTCGAAGGCATCGGTTTTTTGACTGGCGCGCGTTTGATTGCCACCTTCCAACGGGGAGAGTTCAGGAATTCGGACGCGTTTATCGCCTTTCTTGGTATGGATTTGCGCGTCAACAAGTCAGGACAGAAGGATGGTCGTCGTAGTTTAAGTAAGCGCGGCGACTCAGAAGCTCGGCGCCTGCTGCATAACGCAGCGATGGCGGCTAGCCGAACAGAGACATGGAAAGCGTTTTATCAAGCACAGAGGGCGCGAGGCTATAGCACCACACAGGCGCTGGTAATACTGGCCCGCAAGCTTGCTAGGGTGGTGTTCGCTCTGCTGAAAGGGCAAAGCGAATATCAGCCAAAAGTTGGTTGAGGGTTGCCCCTCAACCATAGAATCTCCCACAGCTTGAACGCGGGGCGTCAGGTCGATAGGCGTTGGCTGGCAGGCCGCATTCGCAGGCAAGCCAGCTCCCACAGTTTGATCGCGCAGCGTCAGGTAGATAGGTATTGGCTGGCAGGCCGCCACGGGAGCAAGCTCCCTCGCCACAGATGCAACTGTGTAAGTACCCATGGCAGCAAGCCTGCTCCTACATGAGCGGTTATTGCTGAGTGAGTTGAGTCCACAACGCCGGTGCACCGGCTGCCTTGGCGATCGCTTCCAAGCGTGCCGCATGCTCGGCCAGGTCCTGCTCGCTGGCACGGATGATCGGCGTCGGCTTGCGATCAGCTGGCAAGCGGCGGATTTCCGAAGGGCGGTTGCCCGAGCCTTCCGCCGAACCGCTGCCATCGGATGCATTACCGGCCAGGGACAGGCTGGTCTGCCCGCCGGTCATGGTCAGGTAAACGTCGGCCAGGATCTCGGAGTCGAGCAAGGCGCCGTGGAGTTCACGGCCGGAGTTGTCGACGCCATAGCGCTTGCACAAGGCATCGAGGCTGTTGCGTTGGCCCGGGTGGCGCTCGCGGGCCATCATCAAGGTATCGAGGATCGTACAGTGCTGGGAGATGTCCGCACGGTCGGTCTGCCCCATCAGGGCAAATTCGTTATTGATGAAGCCGATGTCGAACGCCGCGTTATGGATGATCAACTGGGCGCCATTGATGAATTCGAAGAACTCATCGGCCACTTCGGCGAAGCGCGGCTTGCCCTTGAGGAATTCGTCGGTGATGCCGTGGACGCCAATCGCGCCCTCATCACTGTCGCGGTCCGGTTGCAGGTAGACGTGGAAGTGGCGGCCGGTCAGGCGGCGCCCCATCAATTCGACACAGCCGATTTCGATGATCCGGTGACCATCGGTCACCGGCATGCCGGTGGTTTCGGTATCGAGTACAACAGATCGGATGGCCATCAGGGTTCAGCTCTCAACGGTTCGGTACAGTTCAAGGGGCGGGATATTAGCACGCTCTGTAAACGAAGCGCCCATGGCACCCAGCCACCGGTGGACACCCAACAGTTATTTACAAGATTTCGCAAACTTGCTGCGGATTGCTACGCCCCTCATCGCTAACCTGCGCGCCTCCTCCAGATACGGAATTCCCTGACTCATGTTCAACCTGAAATGGCTGTTCATCCCCTGCCTGCTCAGCGCTGCCGGTGCGCAAGCCACCAGTTTCGTGATGACCACTGACGCCTTGGTGAGCCTGTCGATGAGTGCCACGGGCGGCACCAGCAGCAGCTTCAAGGACGACAAGATTGTGCTGGCAGCCAAGGCCGATGCCGCCTCGTTTGTCGCAAGCGAAGGTGCAATACGCGGTGCCCAACTAGAGTCAGCCTTGCGGCATATTCGCCAGACGAGAGTGGACCTGCGATACACGGACGAACAACTCGCCCGTGCGATCCTGGCTCTGTAAGCGACAACAATCACGGGATCTTTGTGATCAGGCCAACGTCTGCCTGCCTGAAGCTCAATGCCGTGCTGGTAGATTCGCCACACGCGATGGCGGCGGTGAAGCAGCGGCTCGAGCGGCCGCTGCGGTGTCGCTGACTCAGCTCTGCTTGTAGCCGCGCACTTCATCCACGCCACGGTTGGCCAACTGGTCGGCGCGCTCGTTGCCAGGGTGGCCAATGTGCCCGCGTACCCATTTCCAGGTGATGTCGTGACGGTTGCACTGTTCATCGAGCAATTGCCACAGGTCGGCGTTCTTGACCGGCTCCTTGGCCGCTGTCTTCCAGCCACGTTTTTTCCAGTTGACCATCCACTCGTTGATGCCCTTCATCACGTACTGCGAGTCGGTCACCAGGAGTACGTTGCAGCGTCGCTTGAGTTCTTCGAGGCCGCGAATCGCGCCCATCAGTTCCATGCGGTTATTGGTGGTATTGGCTTCGCCGCCCCACAATTCCTTCTCCACGCCCTTGCACACCAGCAAGGCGCCCCAGCCGCCCGGGCCGGGGTTGCCCTTGCAGGCGCCATCGGTGAAGAGTTCTACGCTATCGGTCATCGGTTATTCGGCCTGAAATCAAAAAGAGGTTTTACGGTTCGCGTTGTTCGCGGTTGACCTTGGCCAACGGCATCGGCACGAGCTTGCCGATCGGCTCGCGGCGCACTTGTTGCACCGGTCGCAGCCCGACCACGATCTTGCGTGCAACCAGCAAATAAAAGCCGCCACCCGACAGCTGCCAGGCCCCTGCGCGGCGTTCCCAACCGGCCAGGCGGCCCTGCCACTTGGCCGTCGCAAGCGGCGGACGATAGCACCCGAAGCGCCGTTTCTCCAGCGCGAAGCCCAGCAGGTTGAGCCAGTCGCCCACCCGTGATGGCGCGATGCAACGCGCCTGACGCAGTCCGTCATGGGCGAACACACGGCGCAGGCCCCAACTGCTCCAGGGGTTGATGCCGACAATCAGTAAATGGCCACCAGGGCGCACGCTGCTCGCCGCTTCGCGCAACAAACCGTGGGGCGACAGGCAGAAATCCAGGCCATGCTGCAACACCACCACATCGGCGGCGTGTTCGCTCAACGGCCAGGCCTGTTCCTCGCAGACGATTTCCACACCTGGCAATGGCGCGCCCAGGCGTACATTGCGTTGCACCTGCGGTGCCGAGGGCGGCGTGTCGGCCGACGGCCCGTAATGCACCAGGTAGCCCCCAAAGAACCGGCCCAGCTCGTCTTCGAGCATGCGCCGCTCTTCTTCCAGCAAAAACTGCCCAATCGGCCCGGACAACCATTCGCGGGCGGCGCTGATCAGGGCCAGCCACTCAGGATCGGCCTGGGCGAACGCTTTATCAGTCATTGCATTCTCCAACTCGCCTAGACGTTCTAAGATGCACCAATGTGTTCAGCTTGGCGAATCGAAGAATGATACAGATCAGTGCCCTACCCGCCTTCACCGACAACTACATCTGGTTGTTACAAGACCCCACGACCCGGCGCTGCGCCGTGGTCGACCCCGGCGATGCCGCGCCAGTACTGGCCTGGCTCAAGCAGAATGCCGAGTGGCGCCTCAGCGACATTCTGGTCACCCATCATCACCATGATCATGTGGGCGGTGTGGAGCAACTGAAAACTGTCACCGGCGCCACGGTCTACGGCCCGGCCAACGAAAAGATCCCGGCGCGGGATGTGGCCTTGCAGGATAACGACCGTATCAGCGTGCTGGGCTGGGACTTCGACGTGTACGCCGTGCCTGGCCACACCCTCGGCCACATCGCCTTTTACCACCAGGGCGTATTGCTGTGTGGCGATACCTTGTTCGCCGCGGGTTGCGGTCGCCTGTTCGAAGGCACACCCGAACAGATGTACAACTCTCTGGAACGCCTGGCCGCCCTGCCCGCCGATACGCAGGTGTACTGCACCCATGAATACACGCAAAGTAACTTGAAATTTGCCCAAGCCGTGGAACCGCACAACGCCGACATCGCCGAACGGGTGGAAAATGTCGCCCAACTTCGCGCCCGTGGTGAGATGACGCTGCCCTCCAACCTGGCCCTGGAAAAACGTACTAACCCTTTTCTGCGCACCGCTGAAACATCCGTTAAACAAAAAGCGGACGAACGGAACGGCCGCGACAACCGCTCTGGGGGCGAGGTGTTTGCTAGCTTGAGGGCTTGGAAAGATAAGTTCTAACCAGATGCAATCTGATACGTAATTTCTGAATGGTTGACCGGAACCAAAGCGCTTTCTAGAATCGCCCGACATTTTTGCCCGGAACTTACTTCCAGCCAATGTCGTCATCTATTCGTAAATCCATTTCTTCAGACGCATTGACCCGCCTGGCTCAAGCCGTGGCGGTGGCCGTTTCCGCGACTCTGGCGGGCTGCCAATCGACCAATTACGCTGCACAATCCACCGTGCAACCCAAACCGAATCTTGCTGCCAAGATCAAGCAAAAACCTATTTGGCTATCAGAGAAGCCCAGCCCCGAAGTACCCCAGGACGTCTGGGAACGCATGCGTCGGGGCTTTCAATTGCAGGACGGTGTCGGCGTCAACCCGCGCATCGAGCAACAGCGCCTGTGGTTCGCCAGTAACCCCTCCTTTCTGGAGAATGCCGGCGAACGCGGCAGCCTCTACATTCATTACATCGTCGAACGCCTTGAAGAACGCAACATGCCCCTGGAACTGGCGCTGCTGCCAGTGATTGAAAGTGCCTACAACCCAATGGCCTATTCGCGCAGCGATGCGGTCGGCTTGTGGCAGTTCATTCCCTCCACCGGGCGCTACTTCAACCTGCGCCAGACCCGCGCCTACGATGGCCGCCGCGACATCACCGCCTCCACCACCGCCGCCCTGGACTATCTGACGCGTCTGCATGACATGTTCAACGGCGACTGGCTGCTGGCCCTGGCGGCCTATAACGCCGGCGAAGGCACGGTCAGCCGGGCAATCGAGCGCAACGAAAAGCTCGGCCTGCCCACTGACTACTGGAACCTGCCCCTGCCTCAGGAAACCAAGGACTATGTGCCCAAATTCCTGGCCTTGTCCCAGGTGGTACTGGCGCCCGAGGCCTATGGCGTCAACCTGAACCCGATTGCCAACACACCGTACTTCGAAGTAGTTGAAGTCAAGCAAAGCATGGACCTGTCACGGGTTGCCGCGCTGGCCGAGATCGACGAAGACGAACTGTTCCAGCTCAACCCGGCCTTGAAACAACGCACCACTCTGGATGGCCCCCAGCATCTGCTGGTACCAACCTCCAAGGCCCAACTGCTGACCAGCACCCTTTCGACGATGAAGCCGGAAGAATTGCTGAGCATGCGCCCCAAGAAGCCGGTGTTCGACGAAGTCGAGACCAAGGCGGTTGCCGGGCGTACCCGCAGCTACAAGGTACGCAGTGGCGATAACCTCACGCTGATCGCCAAGGCCAACAAGGTTGACGTGCATGACCTGCAGCGCTGGAACAAGCTCAACGGCCAGGCGCTCAAGGTCGGCCAGACCCTGGTGATGCAGGACACGCGTAAAGTCGCGGCGAAAAAACCGGTGCAGTACAAGGTCAAGAAAGGTGACTCGCTGTACATGGTGGCCAAGCGCTTCAACGTTGAGATGCAACACCTCAAGCGTTGGAACCCGCGCACCGGCCAGGCATTGAAGCCAGGGCAGATGCTGGTGGTTTCCGGGCCGCGCTAATACCTCGGGGAGAGCTGGCTTGTGTGGGAGCTGGCTTGCCTGCGATGCAGGCACCTCGGTCTATCAGTCAGACCGCAGTGATGCTATCGCAGGCAAGCCAGCTCCCACATTTGACCTTCACACCGTCCAATAGCTCGCAGTGCGCAACATGGCCTTCCCGACAGCCTTTTTCCAACCGGAACAAGCTGTTACTGTACCGATCATAAAGCCCAAGCCGCCTGGATCGGATCTCTGACTTGAAGCGTCCCCTCCTTCTACTAATAAGCCTGGCCTTGAGCTTTGCGGCGAACGCGACGATCACCGAGAGCCACGGTTATGCGCAGTTCGGCACACTCAAGTACCCGGCCAAATTCACCCATTACGATTGGGTAAACCCTGCAGCGCCCAAAGGCGGGACGCTGCGGGTGATGGCATTTGGCACCTTCGATACGCTCAACCCCTACACCTTCAAGGGTTCAAGCCCGGTTTCCACCGCCAACTTCCTGCAGTACGGCGTCAACGAGCTCAATGAACCCTTGATGGTGGGCACCGGGCAATACGCGCCGTCGGGCGATGAACCCACCTCCAGTTATGGCCTGATTGCCCAGTCGGTGGAATACAGCGAGGACCGCAGTTGGGTGGTGTTCAACCTGCGCCCCGAAGCACGCTTTCACGACGGCAAGCCGATCACAGCCGATGACGTGGCGTTCTCCTATCGCACCCTACTGACCGAAGGCCACCCGCAGTACCGCACCAATCTGCAAGAAGTGGCACGGGTCGATATCCTCAACCCCCACCGTATCCGCTTTGTGTTCAAGCGCGCCGGCAACCCCTTGCTGATCCTGCGCCTGGGCGAGTTGCCGGTGCTGCCCCAGCACTATTGGAAAAACCGTGATTTCAAGGCCACCACCTTCGAGCCGCCCCTGGGCAGTGGGCCTTATCGCATCACCAAGGTTGCGCCTGGGCGGCAACTGATGTTTGAACGGGTCAAGGATTACTGGGGCAAAGACCTGCCGGTCAACCAGGGTTTCTATAACTACGACAAGGTTGAAGTGGAATTCTATCGCGACAGCGACGTGGCCTTTGAAGCCTTCAAGGCCGGTGAATTCGATATTTATATCGAGCATCAGGCCAAGAACTGGGCCACCGGTTACAACTTCCCGGCGGTCAACCGCGGCGATGTGATCAAGGCGCAGATCGCCCATCAGATCCCCACCCAGAGCCAGGGCCTGTTCATGAATACCCGGCGACCGGCGTTCAGCCAGGCCAAGCTGCGTGAAGCCCTGGGGTTGATGTTCGATTTTGAATGGACCAACCGCACGCTGTTCAGCAGCGCCTACAAGCGTTCGGTGAGCTATTACCCCAACAGTGAATTCTCGGCCACCGGTCTGCCCGTGGGCCATGAGTGGTTGATGCTCTCGCCCTACCGCGACCAACTGCCGGCCGCGCTGTTTACCCAACCGTTCAGCCTGCCGCACACCGATGGCCGTGGCATTCCCCGCGAAACCCTGCGCCAGGCCCTGGCCCTGCTCAGCGAGGCCGGCTGGAAACTGTCGGGGCAGCGCCTGCTGGACAAGGGCGGGCAACCGCTGCGCCTGGAAATCCTGTTGGTCAACCCGAACCTTGAGCGCATCCTGCAACCTTATGTCGAAAATCTGACCCGCATCGGCATCGACGCCCGCTTGCGCACCGTTGACCGCGCACAGTACAAACAGCGCCTCGATCAATTCGATTTCGACATGATTCTGATGACTCTCAACCAGACCTTGAGCCCCGGTCTTGAGCAGTGGCAGTACTTCCACTCCAGCCAGGCCGCAATCAAGGGCAGCAAGAATTACGCCGGTATCGCCAACCCGGTGGTCGACCACCTGCTGGACCAACTGCTGGCGGCGCAGACCCGCGACGAACAACTGGCTGCCGGCCGCGCCCTGGACCGGGTGCTGCTGTGGCAGCACTACAGCATTCCCAACTGGTACCTCAACTATCATCGCCTGGCGTACCGCAACCGGTTCGCCTTCGTCACCACGCCGCCCTACAGCCTGGGCCTGAGCGCGTGGTGGCTGAAAGCTTCGGAGAAAGCCCAATGATGTCCTTGCGTACTACCCTGCTCGCCAGCCTGTTGCTGTGCACCGCGGCGCACGCCGCGCCGCAACATGCGCTGACCCTCTACAACGAGCCCCCCAAGTACCCCGCCGACTTCAAGCATTTTGACTACGTAAACCCCGACGCCCCCAAGGGCGGGACCTTCCGCGAATCGGCCATGGGCGGCTTCGACAGCCTCAACCCCTATATCAGCAAGGGCGTGCCGGCAGACAACCTGCCGCTGATCTACGACACCTTGGCCATGCAAAGCCTGGACGAACCCATCACCGAATACGGCCTGGTGGCTGGCAAAATCGAAAAAGCCCCGGACAACAGCTGGGTGCGCTTCTACCTGCGCCCCGAAGCGCGCTTCCATGATGGCCACCCGATCCGCGCTGAAGACGTGGTGTTCACCTTCCAGACCCTGATCAAGGAAGGCAACCCGCTGTACCGCAACTACTACGCCGACGTCGATGAAGTCGTGGCTGAAGACCCGTTGCGCGTGCTGTTCAAGTTCAAGCGCACCAACAACCGCGAATTGCCGCTGATCCTGGGGCAGTTGCCAGTGCTGCCTAAACACTGGTGGGCGACCCGGGATTTTTCCAAGGGCAATCTGGAAGTCCCCTTGGGCAGCGGGCCTTACCAAGTGGCGGAGGTCAAGCCAGGCCGTATGATTCGCTACGAGCGGGTCAAGGATTATTGGGCCAAGGACCTGCCGGTCAATAAGGGCTTCTACAACTTCGATACCCGCATCACCGATTACTACCGCGACAGCACCGTCTCCCTGGAAGCCTTGAAGGCCGGGCAGTTCGACTACTGGTTGGAGTTCAGCGCCAAGAACTGGGCCAATGCCTACAATATTCCAGCGGTGAAAGAAGGCCGTTTGATCAAGGAAGAAATACCCAACGGCAACCCCACCGGCATGCAGGGCTTCGTGTTCAACATGCGCAAGCCGATGTTCCAGGACGTGCGGGTGCGCAAGGCCATCAGCCTGTTGCTGGATTTCGAATGGAGCAACAAACAGCTGTTCAACGGTGCCTACACCCGTACCCGCAGCTATTTCGAAAACTCGGAAATGGCCGCCACCGGCCTACCCGGTCCGGACGAGCTGGCGATTCTCGAGCCGCTGCGCGACAAGATCCCTGGCGAAGTCTTCACCCAGGCATTCGAACCGTCCCACACCGACGGCAGCGGCATGATTCGCACCCAACAGCGCGAGGCCTACCAACTGCTGCAAGAAGCGGGCTGGAAGATCGTTGACGACAAAATGGTCGACAATACCGGCAAACCGGTGACCATCGAGTTCCTGCTGGCCCAGACCGAGTTCGAGCGCATCCTGCTGCCGTTCAAGCGCAACCTGGCGGACCTGGGCATCGACCTGGTGATTCGTCGGGTGGACGTCTCGCAGTTCGTCAACCGCCTGCGCTCCCGCGACTTCGACATGCTGGTGGGCAGCTTCCCGCAATCCACCTCGCCGGGTAACGAGCAGCGCGAGTTCTGGAAATCCTCCAGCGCCGACAAGCCCGGCAGCCGCAACTACATGGGCCTCAAGGACCCCGCCGTCGACCAGTTGGTGGAAGAGTTGATCGACGCCGGTTCGCGGCAAAGCCTGATCGCCCACGCCAGGGCGCTGGATCGCGTGCTGCAGTTCGGCTACTACGTGATTCCCAACTGGCACATCAAGACCTTCCGCGTGGCGTACTGGGACCACCTGGGCCACCCCAAGGTCTCGCCACGCTACGACGTCGGCACCGCCACCTGGTGGGCTAAACCCGACGTCAAACCGGCGGTATCCCTCGACACCACGCAGAACGCCGATGCGGCGAGCGGAGGCGATTGAATGCTGGCCTATATTGTTCGCCGCCTGTTGCTGATCATCCCCACGCTGTTCGGGATCTTGCTGATCAACTTTGTCATCATCCAGGCCGCTCCCGGCGGCCCGGTGGAGCAAATGATCGCCAAACTCGAAGGCTTCGACGGCGCCACCAGCCGCATTGCTGGCGGCGGCGCCGAAGTTGCGGTGGCCGGTTCCACCTACCGTGGCGCCCAGGGCCTGGACCCGGCGCTGATCAAGGAAATCGAAAAGATGTACGGCTTCGACAAGTCGGCGCCGGAACGCTTGTGGATCATGGTCAAGAACTATGCCCAGCTGGACTTCGGTGACAGCTTTTTCCGGGACGCCAAGGTCATCGACCTGATCAAGGAGAAGATGCCGGTGTCCATTTCCCTCGGGTTGTGGAGCACCCTGATCATGTACCTGGTGTCCATCCCCCTGGGGATCGCCAAGGCCACGCGCCACGGCAGCCATTTCGATGTGTGGACCAGCTCGGCGATCATCGTCGGCTACGCGATACCGGCATTCCTGTTTGCGATTCTGCTGATCGTGGTGTTTGCCGGTGGTAGTTATTTCGACTGGTTCCCCTTGCGCGGGCTCACCTCCAACAACTTCGAGGAGTTGAGCTGGGGCGCCAAGATCCTCGATTACTTCTGGCACCTGGCGCTGCCCGTCACCGCCCTGGTGATCGGCAACTTCGCGACCATGACCCTGCTGACCAAGAACAGCTTTCTCGACGAGATCAACAAGCAGTACGTGGTCACCGCCAAGGCCAAGGGCCTGACTAACCGCCGCGTGCTGTATGGCCACGTGTTCCGCAACGCCATGCTGCTGGTGATCGCCGGTTTCCCTTCGGCCTTCATTGGCATCTTCTTTACCGGCTCGTTGTTGGTGGAGGTGATCTTCTCCCTCGACGGCCTGGGCCTGATGAGCTT
This sequence comes from Pseudomonas sp. KT_2_4, assembly GCF_041410225.1. Taxonomy (NCBI): domain Bacteria; kingdom Pseudomonadati; phylum Pseudomonadota; class Gammaproteobacteria; order Pseudomonadales; family Pseudomonadaceae; genus Pseudomonas; species Pseudomonas sp. KT_2_4. Next base: position 410,612 of record NZ_CP166962.1, on the reverse strand, counting down.
TGAAGCGGCGATCAACCGTGACTACCCAGTGGTGTTCGGCACGCTGTTTATCTTCACCCTGCTGGGGCTGATCGTGAAACTGATCGGCGACCTCACCTACACCCTGGTCGATCCGCGAATCGACTTTGCCAGCCGGGAGCATTGAGATGAACCTGTCCCCCCTCAATCGCCGCCGGTTCGAGCGGTTCAAGGCCAACAAACGTGGCTGGTGGTCGCTGTGGCTGTTTCTGGTGCTGTTCGTGCTGAGCCTGGGCGCCGAGTTGATCGCCAACGACAAGCCCCTGGCGGTGCACTTCGACGGCGGCTGGTACTTCCCGGCGCTCAAGCGCTACCCGGAGACTACCTTCGGCGGTGAATTCCCGCTGGAAGCCAACTACAAGAGCCCGTATATCCAGGAACTGCTCAAGGCCAAGGACGCCTGGACCTTGTGGGCGCCGATTCCGTTCAGCTACCAGAGCATCAATTACGACCTGAAAGTCCCGGCCCCGGCGCCGCCGTCCTCGGTCAACCTGCTGGGCACCGATGACCAGGGGCGCGATGTGCTCGCGCGGGTGATCTACGGCTTTCGTGTATCGGTGCTCTTCGCCCTGACCCTGACCATACTCAGCTCGATCATCGGCGTGATTGCCGGCGCCTTGCAGGGATTTTATGGCGGCTGGGTCGACCTGGCCGGGCAACGTTTCCTGGAGATCTGGTCCGGCTTGCCGGTGCTCTACCTGCTGATCATCCTGGCCAGCTTCGTGCAACCCAACTTCTGGTGGCTGCTGGGGATCATGCTGCTGTTTTCCTGGATGAGCCTGGTGGATGTGGTGCGCGCCGAGTTCCTGCGCGGGCGCAACCTGGAGTACGTGCGCGCGGCGCGGGCGCTGGGCATGCAGAACGGCGCGATCATGTTTCGTCACATCCTGCCCAATGCGATGGTCTCGACCATGACCTTCCTGCCCTTCATCCTCACCGGCGCCATTGGCACCCTCACCGCCCTGGACTTTCTCGGCTTCGGGCTGCCGGCAGGTTCGCCGTCGCTGGGTGAGCTGGTGGCCCAGGGCAAGTCCAACCTGCAAGCGCCGTGGCTGGGCATGAGTGCCTTTGCGGTGCTGGCGATCATGTTGAGCCTGCTGGTGTTTATCGGCGAGTCCGCTCGCGATGCGTTCGACCCGAGGAAATGAGATGAAGCCGGACAATCTGATCGAAATCCGCGACCTCAGTGTCGAATTCGTCACCGGCGAGCATCACCACCGGGTGGTCAACCACGTCAGCTTCGACATCAAGCGCGGCGAAACCCTGGCGCTGGTGGGTGAAAGCGGTTCGGGCAAATCGGTCACCGCCCATTCGATCCTGCGCCTGCTGCCCTACCCGTTGGCCAGGCATCCGTCGGGCACTATCGAGTATTCACGGCAAGACCTGCTGACGCTTAAAGAGAAGACCCTGCGGCATATACGCGGCAATCGGATTGCGATGATCTTCCAGGAGCCGATGACCTCGTTGAACCCGCTGCACTCCATCGAAAAACAGATCAACGAGGTGCTCGGCCTGCACAAGGGCCTGACCGGCAAGGTCGCCACCCAGCGCACGTTGGAATTGCTGGAGCTGGTGGGTATCCCCGAACCGCACAAACGCCTCAAGGCCCTGCCCCATGAGCTGTCCGGCGGCCAGCGCCAGCGGGTGATGATCGCCATGGCCCTGGCCAACGAGCCGGAGTTGTTGATTGCCGACGAGCCGACCACGGCGCTGGATGTCACCGTGCAGTTGAAGATCCTGGAATTGCTCAAGGAGCTGCAGGCGCGGCTGGGCATGGCCCTGCTGCTGATCAGCCACGACCTCAACCTGGTACGGCGCATCGCCCATCGTGTGTGTGTGATGCAGCAAGGTTGCATCGTTGAACAGGCCGATTGCGAGACACTGTTCCAGTCGCCCCAGCATCCCTACACCCAGGAATTGCTCGCGGCGGAGCCCAGTGGTGGGCCAGCCAACAATGATGTCGGCCCTCCGCTGCTGGAAGTGGACGACCTGAAAGTCTGGTTTCCGATCAAGAAAGGCTTTTTGCGCAATACCGTCGATTACGTCAAGGCTGTGGACGGCATCAACTTCAGCCTGCCCCAGGGCCAAACCCTGGGCATCGTTGGCGAAAGTGGCTCGGGCAAGTCCACCTTGGGCCTGGCAATTTTGCGCCTGATCGGCAGCCAGGGCGGGATTCGCTTCGAAGGCCAGCAACTGGACCGCCTCAGCCAACAGCAGGTGCGCCCGTTGCGCCGGGAAATGCAGGTGGTGTTCCAGGACCCGTTCGGCAGCCTGAGCCCGCGCATGTGCGTCAGCGAGATCGTTGGCGAAGGCCTGCGTATCCACAAGATGGGCACGCCCGCCGAACAGGAAGCGGCGATTATCGCGGCGCTCAAGGAAGTGGGCCTGGACCCCGAATCCCGGCATCGCTACCCCCATGAATTTTCCGGCGGCCAGCGCCAACGCATCGCTATCGCCCGAGCGCTGGTGCTCAAGCCGCGCCTGATCCTGCTGGACGAACCCACCTCGGCCCTGGACCGCACGGTACAGCGCCAGGTGGTAGAGTTGCTGCGCGGTTTGCAGGCCAAGTACAACCTGACCTACCTGTTTATCAGCCATGACCTGGCAGTGGTGAAGGCGCTGAGTCACCAGTTGATGGTGGTCAAGCAAGGCCAGGTGGTGGAGCAAGGCGATGCCCAGGCTATTTTTGCTGACCCGCAACATGCCTATACCCGGCAGTTGCTCAAGGCGGCTTTTTTGGTGCCGGCCTGACGGCACGCGGGTGCAAATGCAGGAGAAATAACGCCATGTCGCTCAGCCCAATCGCCCGTCCCGCAGACACGCCGCGCTTCTGGCGCGACGAACGCCTGCCGTTCATCGAAGCGCGCACCATCGCCGACGGGCGCAAGGTCACCTACACCCGGCACGCCCATGAGCATTTTTCCATCGGTGCGATCACCACCGGCTGCAGCTATTACCACTACGGCGCGCGCACCTTCGAAATCAGCGCCGGCACCGTGGTGCTGATGAACCCAGGCGATGTGCATGCGTGCAACCCCATCCATGACCAGCCCTGGTCCTACCACATGCTGTACCTGGACACGCCCTGGCTGACCGACCTGCAATACCAGCTGGGGTTCAGTACCGACCAGGGCTACCGGCCATTCGACACGCCCCATACCCGCGACGCCACGCTGTACCACGGCTTGCTCGACCTGTACCGCACGCTAGTGGATGAACAGGCCGAACTGCTGCAAAAACAGAGCACGCTGGTGAGTTACTTCACCGAGGTGCAACAGCGTCTGAACCCTTCGTTGGCACCGGTACGCGAGGTCAACCACAAACTCGAACGCGCCGCCGACTACATCCGCGCTTACTGCACTCTGGCCTTGAAACTCGAAGACATCTGCCAGGCGGCCGACCTGTCGCCGTCTTACCTGATCCGCGCGTTCAAGCAGTATTACGGCTTGACGCCCCACGCTTTCATGGTCAACCGACGCATCCAGTTTGCCCGCAGCCAACTGCGCAATGGCGCACTGATTGCCGACGTCGCCCTGGCCGCGGGCTTTGCCGACCAGGCGCACTTCCAGCGCACCTTCAAACAACACTTCGCGGCCACGCCGGGGCAATACCGCGAGAACCTCAAGCCATCAGCAAATAACCCACACTGGCCACCAGCAACGCGGCCATTGAGCGGTTGAACAGCCGTACACCTTTGGGGTTGTTCAAGTAGCGGCGTAAAAACGTCCCCGCATACACCCAGCACGCCACCGACAGGTAGCAGATCACCAGGTAAAGCGCGGCAAACAACCACACCTGCGCCGCATCGCCATCAGCCACAAACAACCCCATGCCTGCCACACACGCCAGCCAGGCTTTCGGGTTGAGCCACTGCATGATCGCGCCATACAGCATCGACGGCGCGGTGTCGGTACCGTCAGCGTCCAGCCGACCATCGTCCACGGCGAGTTTCCACGCCATGTACAACAGGAACGCGACTCCGCCCCAGCGGATCAATTGGATCAGTATCGGCCAGCGCACCAGCACTTCATGCAGCCCCAGGCCGATCAGTATCAACAACAAGGTGAAACCTACGGCGGCGCCCAACACATGTTTCTGGCTGGCGACAAAACCGAAACGCGCGCCGGCACTTAAAGCAACCACATTGACGGGGCCGGGCGTGATGGACGTGGCCAGGGCAAAAGCGGCCATGGAGAGGATCAAGCTCATTACAGTTCCTTGTGTGATGCCAACGATGTTGAGATCACGGTAACGCGCCGGGCGATGAGCGTATTGAACAAAATGCCCCTGGGCGCTTCAGAAACGAACGCTGATCTGATGGATGCCCCCACGATCAAACTATGGGAGCTGGCTTCCACATTGGTCATGCATCGCCCAAAGGATCTACGCCTGGCACCGGTCCCCAGTGGGAGCGGGCTTGCCCGCGAAGGCGGCGTGTCAGCCACTGCATCTTTAACTGAACCACCGCTTTCGCAGGCAAGCCAGCTCCCACATTTGGATCGTGGGGCGTCGCGGGAGCAAGCGCCCTCGCCACAGGTACAGCGCGTGGCCACTTGGAGGGGATGACACCGCCTCACCCTTGGTATCCTGCCACTCCAACCCACAGGGACCCGTGCGCATGCAAATCAACCCAGCCTTTATCCTTCACCAGACCGAGCACTGGCAGCTCAACCACCACCTGACCTCGAAGCTGCCCGGTTACTTGATGCTGGGCGCCAGGGCGCCGATTGACGCCCTCCCCGACATGCCTGAAGCCGCACTGGCCGAACTGGGCGGCCTGCTCGCCAATATCCAGCGGGTGATGCAAACCCAGCTCCAGCCAAAATGGCTGTATATCAGCCGTTACGGCCATATGCCGGGCTTACCGCTGCATTTTCATTGCATTCCCGTCTATGACTGGGTAGAGCAAGCGTTCTGGCGGGACGAACGCTATCGCTCGCTGAACGCTTTCGGGACGCCCCCCCTCGAACCCATGACCGATGGCGCTGAACTGACCCTGTTCGTATGGCGCGAGTTTGGCGAGAGCCTCACCCCGCCGCCGATTCAAGGGCCAGGGATAGAGCCTGTGATCGAGCAATTGCGCGCTGCATTCAAACGGGACTCATAACCCGCAACCGCTTCACCATCGGTACACACGCCAGCACCAACCCGGACGGCGAGCGGTACACCGCCTGCTCATCGCCCACATACCCGCACGCTCTATAAAAACTCACCGCGTTCAGTGTCGCATCCAGCACAACCTGTTCAATCGCTCGCTGCTGCGCCATACGCTCCAAGTGAGCAAGCATCACTTTGCCAAACCCTCGCCCGCTGAATAGGGGCAATACAAACAAGGCTCCGATTTCATGGCTGGCAAGATCCAGCATGCCAGTGACGACTGGTTTGCCATTGAACCATCCCATGTAGAACTGTTTTTCCATCAGCGCGCCGTAGCCATCACTGGCGCGACCTCGGGTCCAGAGCGCCATTTGTTCAGCGCTATAGGCGCCAATGCATTGGCCGCGAATGGCCTCGCGACGAATCTCAAACGCACGCTCGGCGTCGTCCGGCGTGGCACGTTTTATCTCCAGCATCGCAAGCTCCTTCCGTGACCTCAAACTGCCATTAGCCCATTTGTGCTAATCGACCCTACCTCACGGCAGCGCTATATTCCGCGGCACTTCCAACGTTCTCACCCACACCGCGCATTCCGTGCGCGCGGGTTCGTTGCGCGTTGGAAAAACCAAAACAACCCCAAGGAAGAAGCACCATGAAACTCTACTCCCCTGTCACTCGCTTTGCCCTGCTGGGCGCCTTGATCATCGGCGTCGCCGGTTGCAGCAATATCAAGCCCACCGAAGATCATCTCAAGAAGCTGTCGGAAACCAATCTGGGCGAGCCGGTAAAACGTATCTCCAATGTGCGCAGCGACTCCATGACCACCTACTACGTCGCTAACACAGCCTCCGGCGAGTACAACTGCTCCGTACCCAGTGGTGCCAGCGGCGGCGCGTTCGCGATTGCCAGCTTCGGCCTGATGAAACCCGCGGCCTACTGCATGCCCAAGGGCGCCAAAGGCAATGGGTTGACGCCGTTCATGCAGTAATATTTTCCTGGCTGAGCGCTCGCAGAGTGCCGCGCAGTTCCGCAGGGCGTACCGGTTTGGACAAAATAGCTATCTGACGATCATGCAACGCGGCCTGGATTTTCTCCACGTCGTGCCCGGTAAGGATCAGCGCTGGCACCGCCCAGCCGCGTTGCTGGCGTAACTGGTCGATGCATTCGATGCCGGTGGCGTGGTTGCCCAGGTCATAGTCGGCAACGATGATGTCGCAGTCACTGACCAAACCCTGCCCCGTGGACTCGGCCTGCACTTGGCACCCCCAACGCTCCAGCAGGGCCTGGGTGGCGAGCAGCACGTTGTAGTCATCTTCCACCAGGCACACCTTAAGGCCGGTGAGCAGCCCGGCTTGGCGTGCATCGTCGCGCAAGGCCGGTTGACGCGGCGCGGTGGCCAAGGCTAGGCCATGCAGGCTTACTGAGGTGCCATGGCCGACCCGCGAACGCAGGCTCACCTGCAACCCCATCAATTGCCCCAGGCGCTTGACGATGGACAGCCCAAGGCCAACACCTTCGACGTCCTTGTCACGCAGTTGGCGCACGCGATAAAACTCTTCGAAGACCTTTGACAGATGCTCCTTGGCAATCCCCCGCCCCTGGTCGTGCACCTGCACCACCACGCCGTCATCACGCATGCGCACGCCAATCAGCACCGGTCGTTGCGCCCCGTACTTGAAGCAATTGGAGAGCAGGTTCTGCACCATGGTCGCCAGCATGGCCGGATCAACCAGCACCCAGTGGGCACAGGGGCGCAGGCGCAGCTCCACGCCCGCCCAGCGAGCAGCCTCGGCGTTCTGGCGCACGAGGTCGGCAAGGAAGTCGCCCAGGTGGATCACTTGGTATTTGGGCAACAGGCGCCCGTTGTCGAGGGTGTAGAGGTCGAGAATCGAGCGGAACAATTGCGAGACGTTAAGCAGCGAGCGGTCGATATTGTCCACCAAGCGCTGTTCGTCCTCGCCCAAACGGGCTTCACGCAGGCAGGCGGTAAACAGGCCAATGGAGTGGATCGGCTGGCGCAGGTCATGGCTGGCTTGGGCGAGAAAACGGGATTTTTCCAGGTTGGCGGCGATCGCCTGCTCGGAGGCCTTGCGCGTGCGCTCCAACAGGATATGGGCATACACCGGGATCACCGTGCTGGTGATCATCAGCATCAGCACCATGAATGGTTGTGCCTGCCACAGCGGCGTGAGTTGGTACACGATCAACAGCGCCAGCAACGCCAGCCCCGTCGCAATTGCCAGGTAGCGCGAACCGTAGCGCATGCCGTTGCCCAGGTTCACCCAGACCATCACCGCATACAGCGGCAATGCCGCCTCACCGCCTACCACCAGGCCGAACGAAGTGCCCGTGTAGTCGTGGATCATGCCAAAGATCCGCCGCGCCGGATAATGCCCGGGCCAGCGTGCGATCACTTGGCGAAGCACGATGGACGCCAGCAGGAACAGAAAGATATAGAGGATCACCGGCAGGTAGGTGTCCAGCGATTGCCCAGGTAGGAAACCCAGCAGGCTTATATACACAATGGCGATGGTGGCCACCACAATGCGCAGGTTAGCCTGATCGAGTTCGGAGTTGGTCTCAAGACTCATCGTCATATCCCTGACCTATCATCTGTAGGAGCGAGCTTGCTCGCGAAAAACGTCAACGATAACGCGTTTGACCTGGAAGTACCCGGCGCCCGTGCGTGCTTCGCGAGCAAGCCCGCTCCTACACCGACGGTAAATAAATTAGCATGCCTCGACACAACCTTGCCCCAGGAAGGAGCTCGCCATGACCGGCCGAATCATCATCGCCGACGACCACCCCATGTTTCGCGAAGGCATGACGCGCACCGTGCAGCGCCTGCTGCCGGGCGCGGTGGTGCAGGAGGCCGGCGACCTGGCCACGGTGAATGCGTTGCTGTGCGAAGCGGGCGAGGTCGATACCTTGATCCTCGATTTGCGCTTTCCCGGCCTGACCTGCATCAGCCAACTGGCCGAACTGCGCCAGCAACTGAAGCGCACCACCTTGGTCCTGGTGTCGATGGTCGATGACCCCGCGCTGATCGAACAGGTCATGGCCTTGGGCGCCGACGGTTTTATCGGCAAGAACATCGCCCCGGACGAGATCGGCCAGGCGCTGCTGGCGATCCGCGAAGGCGAAGTGCTGGTCAAATTCGCCCCTTCAGGCCTGCTGCCCCTCGACACCCACACCCTCACCACCCGCCAGCAGGAAGTGCTGCGCCTGATTGCCCAGGGCAAGACCAACAAGGAAATTGCCAAGGCCCTGAATATCTCGCCGTTTACCGTACGTATCCATGTGTCGTCATTGTTGCGCAGCCTGAATGTCCCCTCGCGCGCTGCAGCTGCGGTGAAGTATTCCGGCGAGTTCTAGGCGATTGCACGGCTCAACGCTGCGCGGGAATACGAATACCGCCCCCACGGCATTGGCTTTTCACACTGCGCGGGCAACCGGCAAAGGCCAGGTCCTTGGTCAGGCACACCCGTACCTCCGACAACACCTTTCCCTTGCAGATCACCGCCATCCCGTGGTTACCCATACGCGGGTTGCTCGCGCGAAACAGCGCCTCGATCTCACTGGCCGGCAATGACGGCGGCGTATTAAACGGTTGCAACTGCTGCGGGATGGCGACCGCACCGAGCGCTACATCGGTCTTCTCCAGATATTCCAACGGTTCGAGCCCACTGCAGGTGCCATGCGTGGTCCACTCATGCTTGAGCAGCGCGCGGGTGGGAAACAGCGCAGCGCCCTTGTCCATTTCTACCTCGCTCAAGCGCGTCTGCGGCGTACAGGACGCCGGCCACCCTCCCCGCGCGTATTGCGGCCACAAACCGTGCAGCACAAAGCCGTAGCCCTTACCCGAGCATTGCTCGTTGCCTGGGTGCGTCAGGCAAAACGTGGGTGACCACGATAACGACAGCACATAGAAATCAAACTCGCCCGACTGCCCTTGGCTGCGTGGCGCCGCCGTTGTCGCGGTGGCGATCAGCAGCCACACCACCATCCAGTATTTCATCCCGGTATTCCTTTAAAAGAGTGAAGCCTTACGCTATTGCCACGACTAGGGATGCTGGGAATAACGGTGTAACACCTTGTCCAGGATGATATCGGTCTTCAGCGCTTCGATGGCCAGCGACGGATGCTCGGCCTCGCCACGAATATGCGCGTTCATGTTCAGGACATGGTGCCATTGAATATGGGTGTGACACGGCACCTCTAACACCTCGGTGGTCTCGCCTTCAAGACGCAGCGGCTGGTCGTCGAACACCGAAAATTGAATACGGCCGCGACTGCCGATCAGTTCGACCCGGTCTTCGCGGCGGTCCGCCACAAAATTCCAGCAGCCCATGCCCAATGCACCGCTGGCAAATGTCCAGCAGGCCGTCACTGCGTCTTCTGCCGCGTAGCGTCCTGCCTGTCGTGCGGAAAAGCCTGAGACCTCGACGATGTCCCCGGCCAGGTACTGGAACAGGTCGAACCCATGGCTGGCCAGGTCAGCAAAGTAGCCGCCACCGGCAATGGCCGGGTCGGTGCGCCAATTGCTGGCGTCGGTGTCTGTAACGGCAGCGGGTTTGCACAAGGTCCAGGTCAGGTGACGCAACTCACCGATACGGCCTTCCTGCAGCCAGGTGCGCACTTGCTGAAAGCGTGGCAATGAACGCCGGTAGTAGGAGACAAACAGATGCAGCCCGGCGCGCTCGAATGTGCGCTGCATCAACGCGCTCTGTTCAGCATTCAGCGACATCGGCTTTTCGACGCAGCAATGCTTGCCCGCCGCCGCCACCCTCAAGGCGTATTCAAGATGGCTGTCGGGTGGCGTGGCGATGTAGACCGCATCCACCTCGGGGTCGTCGATCAAGGCCTGGGCATCGGTATAACAACGGGCAATACCATGGCGCGCCGCGTAATCGCGCACCGCCTCGGCACGCCGCCCCATCACGGCGACCAAGGCCGAACCTGGCGCTTTATAGAAAGCCGGTCCACTCTTCAATTCAGTGACACTGCCACAGCCGATCATGCCCCAGCGTATGGTCTTCATCTAATGTCCTCGGTCGTATTCGTCAATCGGGCAGTATCCACATACCGGCCCTGGCGCGCCATAACCACTTAGCATGACAATTGCATTACACTTTTATGACACTCATTCGGCGCGGGGGCACATTCGATGAAAATTAGGGCAACCGTCATTTGCGAACATGAGGGGCATATCCTCTTCGTGCGCAAGGCCAGATCAAAATGGGCATTGCCCGGCGGGAAAGTCGAAGCGCACGAGCGCCCTGTCGGCGCGGCGGAACGCGAACTGGAAGAAGAAACCGGGTTAAACGTGGACGGCTTGCTGTACCTGCAAGAGCTCAAGGCCCGCGACACCGTCCACCATGTGTTTGAGGCCTCGGTGGTCAATATCGACGAGGCACGGCCGTGCAATGAGATTGTCGATTGCCAGTGGTATGCCTACAGCGCCCTGGACGAGCTGGACACCACAGACGCCACCCGCCACATCGTCAAATCCTTCCTGCGGCGCCTCTGACGCCCTGGACAGCCGCTAACCCACCGCCGCGAACCCGCGGCGCCCGGCCTTTATCTCGGCACGCAACTCACCAATCAGGTTGGCGATGGCACGGATGCTGTCCAGGCCCTCGGGCGATACGCGGGTCAGCAGCAAGTCGACACGACCGGACGCAGGCTCGAACACGCTGATGCGCAGTGAGCCGTCGCTGTTAAGGCAGCACTCACACGCAAGCGGCAGGAAGCCTGAAGCCATGATGCGGTTGAATTCGGTGATGGAAATCATGATCAGCCCCCCGTCCCTGGGTTCTACCCGATTGAGGTGATGCAAGCAGCATAGATAAGGTTTTGCCGGCCACCGGACATTTAATGCAACAGTGTTAACCAGCCCTCACTTTGTCGGGCGTAACCGGCCATGAACGACAGGCCGAGATTAAATCGCGGGCAAAAAAAATCCCAAGTAGCTGATGGAAACTTGGGATTTAAAAATGCATAAACCGTGGGAGGTGAACGCCCGGCTATAGTAGCGATTGTAAAAACATGTAACAAGATTATTTTAATCCTTTCGTCGGATTGAAAGCGTCGTAAGTCATTCAATAACCACATGTTTTTTAAGGTGGAAGGCGGCAGTCATGCTACTTTTTGGTGCAAGTAACGGTTATAAACCCACGTATAAAAAAGGGTTATTAATCCGGTGCCGTACTTTTAAGTAATTGTTCACTTAATTGCTTGCACGTTTCTTGAAGGGCCTCACGACTCGAAGCGGTGGCGCCCACCACAGCCTCCAGGTGACGACACAGCGCCAAACGTTCAGCGGCTTCTTCACGTTGGCGGTCGACCTTGGCGTTGAGCTGAACAAAATAGAACCCCAGTAACACGGCGACAACCAGCACGCCCGCCGCGAAGTAGCGCAAGCTGTTGGACGATGAAGGCGCTGGGGCATTCATGGCCTTATGGCGCCCTGCTCTTTTCATAACGCACATCATCTCCATCGACCGGGCCCACGACAGACCAGCCCAGGCGCTGATAGAACCCATTGGCCCGGATCTCATCACGCCCATCAGTCACCAGGTACGCCGTGTCGTGGCGCTCAAACAGGGCCGCCTCGGCCACCGCCATCAGTTGACGGCCCAGGCCAAGCTTCTCGTGGGATGGCAGCACGAACATCGCGAACACTTCACCTTCATCCAGGTCGACCATGGAAAACCCCGCCGCCTGGCCGTCCACTTCCGCGATCCAGCCACAAGGTGCTGCGCGCAACGTGTCGCTCAATACCTGCGGGGTAATCCCCAGGCCAGCCATCTGTTCAAGGCTCAGGTGGTTTTGCACCACCGAGGTGCGAATCGCGCACAGCGTGTCGACGTCATCAGGTGTTGCCGTTCGAATCAGTACTTGCATACCGGCCTCCATGAAGAAGTGCGCAATTGTATGCAAATACTCACACGGGGTTTGTCGTGGTTTTGTAAACAGCTCTTTGAAGAGCTGCGATTGACACTACCCTCACCACCTCCATATCTTTTTTAACGGGATTCACCATGCCCCCTGTTCGTGGCATGGACGACCTTCAAACTATCAGTGCGTTACCGTTTGTCGCCACTGTCAATTCTGACAGCTAGACGCCCATCCCCTTCAAGCGTCTGATTTCCTTGTTCCATAGCCGTCCAGGCCCCAGCCAAGGAGTTCAGCCATGTCCAAATTACATGCCCCCGAGGAGCGCTTTCCGGTAGCGCGAAGCTCATCCACTCCCCGCAATGATCTCGACCCGCCGGCCTACTCGAACCCGGTTCTCAACGTGGTTGGGGCTGACAGGGGCCTAGGCGTGCGGCATCTCGATACTTATCTATATGTAACCATTTTGCGCTGGATTAATTTGCAAGCGGGTGATACCTGCGAGTACTTCCACGGCAGCCGTACGTTGCGCCTGGGCTTTCACACCGTCAAACCAGAGGAAACAGGCAAAAACTTTTTTCAACTGGCCATCAACGAGGAAAGTATACCGCGGGGGCTATCCTTTCCTGTGTTTGTACGCGTTGTCCGTAATGGCTCTGGCACGCCAAGTACCTCAGATGAGCTGACTGTCTTCGTCAAGGACACGCGACCTGGCCTGGATGAACAGCCCGGGCTGGGGTACCACGACAAATTGCTGCTCAGCTTGCCGGACGACCTCGCAGCGCCCGGCGCAGTCTTGACTCCGGAGCGCGCCGCCCAAGGCGTAGTGTTCACGCTCGATTACCCCGGTAAACGTGTGCGAGACAAGATTCTTTTGTATTGGGACACGATCGCGCAGGTGGTGGTTTTCCAACTCGATGACGACCACGCCAGCGGGGCAAAGCCGATTGAAGTGGAAGTTCCGGCAAGCGTCATCGGCACCGGCAGCGGCCTCCTACCGATACGTTATCAGGTGCTCGATGAAGTGGAAAACCGCTCCGGGCATGTCGAGCACTTTTCTCAGGCCGTGCATGTACAGGCCGAGCTTGACCCCAGCCTGCTCAGGCGGGCGCGCTTCCTCGTCGGCTCCACCTCGGTCACCTCGGTCAATTATGATCAGGATGCAGGGAAATTCTTTGCTGTTCAGGTAGTCACGCCTTTTCAGCTTCCGGATGGCCGTTTTGTCCCGGCGAATACTCGCGTCATTGCAACCTTGAGTGGTACTCACGCCGATGAGTCAACGTTTGAACTCGATCTGACCGATCAGCGCGCGGACCCGGGTTGGCCGACTTCGTTTCCTGTCGATGACGACATCATCAAACAATTGATCCAAGGCTCGATGAAGATCACCTGGCGGCTTGAGTTCCCGCTGGGCACCTTACTGGCCACGTCCCAATCCCTGACGATCCTGATCTCTGGCACGATTGCGGACATGCCGGCAGTCACGGTGGTGCAGGCCGATGCCGGCTTGATTGACCCCGAAGAGCCTTACATCACCATTAATTATCCGAACCCGGCCTATACGCCCTACGATCCGGATAATCTGGTCAGGCTGCGGATGGAGGCTGTTCTACCGGGTGGCGGGCTCGTTGAATACGAACAACGCCATAACGCAGGTGCTCCACCACCGCCCACCCGTTTTCGTACCGTAACCCAAGCCAACTTCACTCGATTTATCGGGCTGGGTTATGTGCGGGTTTTCTACACGGTAGACGACGGCCTCATGCGGGCATTGGGTACAGGGACGCAGGCCATCCGCGAGTCAGAGTCGACGTATGTGCGGTTCGGCGAGCGTATTGCCGAAATGCCAAGACCGGAAATCGACCGGGTCGATGAGGACGACAACCTAGACCCAGATGACTTGTTTGGCCAGCTCGACATCACGCTGCCCTACGCTGAAACTTACGATGGCGATGTCTTTACATGGCGCCTGACAGGGACGGCTGTGGACGGCAGCACCCAGGGTGACATCCGCCTGAATCCCGCCACCGCAGGAAGTCCAGTGCACTTTTCGCTGGATCGGCACTACGCCGACGCCAACCTGGGCGGCGTGATTCGCTTGAGCTATTCAATGATCCCCGCGAATGGTGGGCGCACCCTGCGCTCTGAAATACTCGAAGTGACTGTCGGTAAGGCGCTGGGTGACCTGCCTTGCCCGGAAGTGCTCGAAGCATCCAAAGCCCCCGACCAATTGGCACCGGAAGCGGTTACCGCCGGTGCGACCATTCGGGTCACCTTCGCGCAGATGCTACCGACCGACCGTATCCGAGCGTGCTGGACCGGCATTCCCGACATCGGCAGCCACTGTGAAACCCAAGACGGCAACACCCGTAAAACCGTGGACTTCACCGTCCCGCCTGAAGTCGTGGGCGCCAATATTGCGCCATTTGGCCAACGGATCAACGTGCAATACTTCCTCATACGTAACGGACGAGAAACACCTTCTCCAATCCTCGACCTGCTGCTGCTCAACCTGACCACCTTGCCGATCCCGACCATCGAAGGGATTGGGGACGCCCCGGTGCTCGAGACCTCCAAGTTGAATGGAACCGAGCGCACGATGATCAATATCTGGCACTTCATTCATCGGGCTCAGCGCATCTGGATGGAGTACAGCGGCACCTATGACACCGTTCCAGAGACGCCATACTTCGAGGCCACCTACACCAACAACCTCGTGACCGAAGAAGGCGAACGCACTGGAATCCTGCCACCGACCCCCGTGGACGAACTGCGCAAGCTCAAGGATGGAACGCTATTAACCATCCGTTTCTGGGTCTGCTTTGACCGCAGTTTCAACAAGGCCAATGCGGTGTTGTTCCGCGAGCGCCACTACACCATCCAGTCCCTGCCGGGCGTATTGCCCCACCCGTTTATCAATGGCACCACCGACACCGGGCCGAACGTGACGGTGGACCCGCTGCCGATTGAGCACAATACGACGGTCACTGTTCGCTACACCGGTATGAGCAATCGGGATCGCATAACGTTTGAATGGATTTTTGCCGATGGTACCCACCATACGGCGGTCGAAAATGGGTTGGATGGGGGCACGGTGGTGTTCAACCTGACCTCGGTCAAGGTCTTGCACCGCAGTGTGAACAGTACCGTGTGCTTGAAGTATTCGGTAGAACGGCCGGGTGTGACGGTCCCGATTCCGTCACAGGTGCAGACGGTGAGGGTCGATACGATACAGCCCGCCGATTTACCACAGCCATTGATCAATAATATTGCGCCCGGTGATGTCCTAGACTTGAGAACTTTTGTCGGCGATGGGCTGGCCTCAATTATTAAATGGGCGTTAAGCGCTGCCAGGCAACGTGTATGGATCACTTGTCGCAGTGCACAGATGGCGCCGCTCGATGTTCTCACCGCGAGCGGAGAAGTCATCACCCAGCAGGAAGCTGCCAATGGGTTGAGGAACAAATCGGTAGTGCGCAGCTGGCTACAGGCTGTGCCTCGTGGTCATAACATAACAATATCGTGCGATGTGGCGTATAGCGGCGACATTGATCGTTCTAAAAGCATACCCCTGCGTTCAACCAACTACATTGTTGAGAACGCCCCCCCTATATTGGACGATATGACTGACTTCGATAATTTTAATCGCAATGGTTGGGAGCCATTGAATAGCGGTGTGCCTATTCAGGTGCAGGTATCGGGTACGGAGTTTTATCTGGTCGCGCCGACTCGATATTATTTGGGTTGCACAAAAGCGTTTCCTGGCGCAGGTGCGGGGGGATACCAGATAACGGTTAGGTATCGTCATGCGACTGCGGCAACTACCAACTATGTATGGTTACGTGGCCCTGGCGGCACCTCTCAATATTTCACCACCTCTGCGTCGAGTAGTTGGGTGACGCAAGTGATAGGGCCGGTTTATGCTGGGGAAAACATACAGCTGGATATAAGGTTTGATGGTGGCAATACCCAGCTTGACTCTATTCGTGTCCAAAAAATAAGTGTATAGCCAGAAGAGGCGCTGGTCGACAAAGCAGATCCGTATTAAGCGGATCTGCTTTTTGTGGTCTTTGGACGTTAACGTGTTTGCGTGAGTACGGCGCGGGAAACAAACCGACCATCACCACAGCACCAACGATGCGGGTGAAGGTTTAGCGGTGGGAAAACCGAGTGCGAAGTGCTATTTGCACTTTTGCGCGACTTCATCAAAGTTTTGCCCTGAAGGACATGAAAAAAGCTTTTTAAGCCATCTTCCCTGCGCTGAGCTGTATATGCACTGGTAGTATTTTCCAGGTTCATTACTCTTGAAATATCCTGCGACCGTACAGGGAGGGTCAGGCACGTTCTTTGCGGAACTTACGCCACGTTGCTCGGGATTTATTTCGGTACTGCACGCGCTCACCAGCAACGCCAGTAACAGTAACCCCGAGGTATGGGTGATGCGCCGACTTGTGGCTTTGATCTTAAGTATGCTCATGAGGTGCTCCTGTGTTGATGTGCTCCCGTATTGAGCTCCCCCAGATTTCATGCCGTCTACTGTCAAAACTACTAGGTAGAAGGGTTTTTCAGACAAAGGGTGATCCACGCTCACTCCCTGTGAGTCGGCTACAAATTACTTGCGCGCCACCTTGTAGCGCAGGCAATCCTGATAAAAGCTCTGACGAATCGCCTCGGGCTTGAGCCTTGAGCGGCTGTCATAGGTCTGCTCGGTGATGCCCATGGCCATCATGCGCATCCACGATTTGCTGAACTTGAGGGTCTGGATCTTCTGCCGGGCCGCGTACAGCGAAACGCCGGATAACTTGAGTTCCTGGGCCCTGGCGGCCGTGCCTGCGCCCCAACTGCACATGTACTTGTCACCCTCGCGCAATTCCCTGGCCTGCGCGACAGTCGCGCCGCCAGCCAGGGAGCAGGCAATCAGCATCATTCCCACAGCGCGCATTTGCATCCTCACCTAACCACCTGAAAATAAAAGTGATTTTGGCGATGATTTTGTTACAAAGGGGCCATTAAATTGCCTTACTGCGCAAAGCGACTCGCGGATGCTTTCTATCAAGGCTTGAGTTCGAACAGCGCCGGCATCGGTGGCCACTGCGAAGGCACTTTACGAAAGCGGCTGAACCCGGCTGCTTCAGCCATCTGGCGGGCACGCTTCTCGCCCATGAACGCGCCCAGCCCGGCGCCGCCATGGGACAGCGAACAGGTCATGCAATAGAGGGTGCTCTGCGGGTACATGACGCGTCCGAACAGGTTCATGTTCTCGTGCAGTTCTTCGGACAGGTTGAGCTCCACCATCAGGTAGGTGCCGTCCTCGGCCGTGGCGGCGCGCAAATCCTTGAGCATCTGCTGGGGGTCGGTAGCATCGTGGATCACCACAAAGGTGGTCACGAAGTCGAATTGCTGGCCGCGCAACGCATCGGAGTCGTTCACCTCGAATTGCACCCGGTCACCCACGCCGGCCGCCTCGGCGTTGGCCCGCGCCAACTCGATGGAAGGCAGGTGGAAATCGCAGCCGACAATGCGCGCCTCAGGATAGGCCTTGGCCATGGTGATCGCCGCCAGGCCCGCACCGCAGCCAAAATCCAGGACACTGCCGCCGGTCTTGAGCTTCTCTTCGACGCCATCCAAGGATGGAATCCAGTGCTGGACCAAGTAATGCTTGTACCAGGGCATGGTCATGCGCTCCATGCCTTTCCAGGTTTCCAGCGGGAACGCCTCTTCAGCGCAGCCACCACCATGGCGGAAGGCTTCGATGACCTTGGGCGCCATGCTCACGAACGGCACGCTCAGCTGAATGATGCCGCCGGCGAAATACGGCGAGTCTTCATCGGCCAGCACCGGCACAAATTCAGCCGGCATCTGGTAGCGGCGGGTTTGCGCGTCGTAGGTCACATAATTGCCGGTGGCCATGCTGCCCAGCCATTCGCGCAAGTAACGCGCGTTGTAGCCAGTCTTGTGCGCCAACTCTTCCAGGGTCACCGCCTGGCCGTCGGCCAATGCCTTGAACAAGCCGAGTTGGTCGCCGATGTAGAGCATGGCACCGCGCAGCGTGTTGCCGTAATCCTCCATGATCCGCGCCGAGAACTGTTGGACCTTGGCTTTATCAACTTCCATAACGTTGGACATCTGTCGCTCCTTGATGAATTTGCAAGTCTGTTAAGGGATCAATGGCCGGCGAGTTTGGCCAGCACGTTGTCAACGATGCGCTCGGACATGCCCAGGTGGGTCCTGGGCTCGAACAGCCGTGCCAGGGCGCCGTCACTCATGACAGCAAGCACCCGCGCATCGGCCTCGATTGCCTCGCGGATCGACACGTGATTGCGCTGGCTGGCCTGGGATACTTCGAAGATGATCTGGTAGGCGCTGCTCTTGCCCAGCTTGCGCGCCATTTCGAACACCACCGCTTCGGTGCAGATGGCATCGCCATACGCCTGGGCGGTGCCTTCCATCTTCTGCACATTCACGGTGAGCCCGTCGATGGTCTCGGTCAGAATCGAGAGCGCCATCAATGCATAGTGGGAAACGTCCGCGACCGCGCACCACTCCAGCCGCGTACCGCGGTAATCGCGCTCATGCTCAAGAATCATCGCGTCCAGCGCGAGCATGACCTGGGCCTTGGCCAGCCGCGCCAACACCACCACCTGCTCGCAGCCTTCGGGGTTGCGTTTGTGCGGCATGGTGCTGCTGCCGATCTGCTGGTCGCTCCAGCCCACTTCCACTTCAGCGATTTCCCAGCGATTGAGCGTACGGATTTCATCGGCTACGCGGGCCAACGAGGCGGTAACCATGGCCAGGGTGCTGACGAACTCCGCAACGCGGTCACGGGACACATGCCAGCCCGTCAGGGGCACTTGCAGCGACAAGCGCTGGGCAAAACGCTCCAGCATCGGCATGGCGTCCGGGCCGAACGCCGCCATGGTGCCGACCCCGCCGAACAGTTGCACCACCAGTACACGCTGGCGGGCTTCGGCCAAGCGCTGCTGGTGGCGCAACAGCTCATCGATCCAGCCAGCGACCTTCAGCCCGAAGGTGGTCGGCAAGGCGGGAATCGAGTGGGTCCTGGCGACCATCAGCGAGTCACGGTGCGCATCGGCCAGGGTCGACAACTTACCCAGCAAAGTCTCCAGGGCCTGGTCCATCGCATCAAGCACATCGCGCATCTCCAGGGACTGGGCGGTGTCCTGTATGTCTTGGGTGGTAGCGCCGTAATGCACGTATTCACGGGCACTGGGGCTGCAATTTTTTTGCAGGGCGCTCAGCAATGGCATCAGCGAATGCCCAGTGGCAACCACACCCTCGGCCAGTTGGCGCACATTGATGCCCGATAGCAACGCGGCCTTTTCGATCTCCAGGGCCGCCTCGCGCGGGATGATGTTGACATCGGCCTGCGCCATGGCCAGCGCGGCTTCCACGTCCAGCCAGCGTTGCAGGCGACAATGACTGCAAAAAATCTTGCGGCTCTGCGGGCCGGCATAACCCGAACCGTGGGTTTTCGAATCGAGGATGTGGCTGTGTTCGTGGCGGCATTGCTCGCCGTCATGATCAAAACCTGGGTGGTCCGAACGTGCGGTGCAAGACGCACGAGCTGTCGTTTCCAAAGTTTGCGCATCCATCACATACCCTCCGTAGCGTACAGGGACTGATTGGTATTGCCTTGGGTTGCCATCAGTGCTTCAGCGCCATCGCCTGAAGCGCGAGGTCGTGCTTTAGTTGCCACCAGATCGACCATTTCGGCCGCCAGCCCTGTGTAGGCCGTCGGGTCAAGCAAGTCATCGAGCATTTGCGCGCTGAAACAACCGCGCAGCCGAGGGTCGCCAAGCAGCGCGTCGCGAAAGCAAACGCCCGCGTCTTGGGCCTGCTGGGCGATGTCGTGCACCAGGTGATGGGCCGTCTGCTTGCCACACCGAGGCGCCAGCGCAAGCATCACGCGCTCCGACAGGATCAGCCCGCCCAACAAGTCCAGGTTGCTGCGCATGCGCGCTTCACGCACCTCCAACCCCGCCAGCAGCAAGCCTTCCATACGAGCGAGCAACGCACCGGCGTAAATGAACAGCTCGGGTAAGGCCGCCCATTCGATGCGCCAGGTGGTGCCGTCACGCTCGTGCATCTGGAAAGCCGCATCGGTCAGCGCAACCATCTGCGCACGCACCAGCCGTGACAGCGCGCTGATCAGGTCCACCGTCGACGGGTTTTGCTTGTGGGGCATGGTGCTACTTCCCACCTGCCCGGCTCGCCGCCCCTCGCGCACTTCGTCGATCTCGGTGCGCTGCAGGTGGTAGATCTCATTGGCGACACGACCCAACGTCGCCGACGCCTGCACCAGCAACCACGCTGCTTCCAGGATGCGGTCGCGGGCGCTGTGCCAACTGCTCAACGGTGCCGACAGGCCGAGGCTTTCCAGGGTGCGGCGCTGCACTTCCAAACCGTGCGGGCCAAGCCCGGCCAGGGTGCCCACGGCGCCGGTCAGGTTGCCGACCATCACCCGGGCGTAGGCTTCTTCGAAGCGTTCAAGGTGTCGATCAATCTCATCGACCCACACCGCCACCTTGTAGCCGAACGTGGTGGGCAATGCGTGTTGACCATGGGTCCTGGCGACCATCGGCGTGTGCTTATGGCGCAGGGCGAGCGTGAGCAGATGCCCGCGGATCCCGCGCAAACGCTGCACTACCAGGCCCCAGGCATCGCGGATTTGCAGGATCAGCCCGGTGTCGAGGATGTCCTGGGTGGTCACGCCGTAATGCACGTATTCGCCCAGCCCATCGGCGCATAACCCCTGCAAGGCGCGCAGGGTCGGCACCAGGATGTGCCCGGTTTCCAGGCCCTCGCGCCCCAACGCATCGAGGTCCAGCAGTTCCACGCTGGCTACCCGGGCAATCTCCCGGGCGGCCTCGTGGGGGATGAGGCCCATCTGCGCCTGGGTCGCCGCCAGCGCTGTTTCAACATCGAGCCACTTCTGCACCTGATTGGCATCAGAGAAGATTGCAGCAAATTCCGGGGACGAGTAAGCGCCCCCGTGGATACGGGATTCAGTGATATGACTTGGCATGTCGGGTTACTCGGGTTGTCCAGGGAGGGCTACTTCACGCGTTGTACTTCTTCCCAGACTGCATCGTAATAAGCCCGCTCCAGCCGGAAGTGCTCGGCCAGAGACGTCAGGAACGCATTCTGGAACCCCAGGTCCGGAATACGCCGTGAGATCAGTGCCCATTCACGCTTGGCCCGCGGCGGCACCAGGCTGATGTGCACTTCGTAGTACTCCGCGTCATCCTGGCTCAAGCCCGCGTTGCGCAGGGCGTTGTACAGCTTGCCGTGGTTACCGGGCACCACCAGTTCGGTGATGTAGAACACCGCCAGGCCCCAGCCGACATCGGGGTTGCGGAAACAGCGTGCGCGGTTGTTGAGGTAGGCGATTTCCTCGGGCATCGTCGAGAGGGCCTCGAAATCGGCATTCAGGCCCACGGCGGCGAGCAGCTTGGCCAACAGCTTCGGGTGGGAACGCTGCTCATCCTCTTCGCCCAACTCGCCGTAGAGATAACGCGCCAGGGCAGCC
The DNA here is from genome assembly GCF_041410225.1 of Pseudomonas sp. KT_2_4. Lineage (NCBI taxonomy): Bacteria > Pseudomonadati > Pseudomonadota > Gammaproteobacteria > Pseudomonadales > Pseudomonadaceae > Pseudomonas > Pseudomonas sp. KT_2_4. The sequence goes on along the minus strand of NZ_CP166962.1, from coordinate 389,050 downwards.
GCCTCGTCCACGTCAGTCAGGTTGACCAGCAGGTCGGCGGCGTCCCGGTAAAGGCGATAAGTACGGAACCATTGGTGGCGCAAAAACACCTGCAGTTGCTCGTGAGAGGCTTTGCCTTCAAACACATACTGCGACATCGGATGGTTTTCCCGCGACTGCGCGGCAATCTGCTCTTCCAGGCGCTGCTGGAAGCCGGCCTCGGACAAGGGCGATGCCAAGTCGGCTGACGGCATGAAACGCTCTTGCACGCTATAGACGGCATTGGCCAGCCAGCGCCGGGTCGAGGCGGTGGCCACGTCGTCGCTCAACGAGAGGATGTACAGCAATTGCTGGCACTGCGCTGCATTCGCGGCGTCGCCACGTTGGCCGGTCTCGCACAGGGCGCGCAGCATATTGGCGGCAATTTCGATGCGATTGAACGTCGCGTCCGGTTTCAAGGCTTCCGCCAGCAGACGGGCTTCGGCCGTGTGAATATTCTGCAATTGCGCCAGGGAAAAATTACGTGGGCTCATCATGTGCTCCATTATTTTTGTTTTTGGATCGCAGGTCGTTCAGGCAGACAGGCGTTGGGCCTGCATCTGCTGCCACAGGCTGTCGAAGTAGGCCTTGTTGATTTCGAAGTGGTGCTTGAGTGCGCGCATGAACGTGCGTTGAAAGCCTTCCTCGCTGGCGAACTTGGCAATCAGTGCCCACATTTCTTCGGTGTCGATCTCATCCTGGGTGCCATGCAAGCGGTGGAATTCGCTGGGCTGCGCCGGTACATCCAGGCGCTGCAACAACTCGTAGATGCGCCGATGGTTGACGCAGCTGACAGACTCCACCGCATAGAGCAGCGCAAGGCCCCAGGCGACATCGATGTGGCGCACACAGCGAATGCGATTATTCAGGTAGGCCTTTTCCAGCGGATGCAGCGCGGGGAAATCGATGGCCAGCGGAATATCGAAATACTCCATCAGATGGGCGAGCATCGCCGGGTGCGAACGCTCCGGTGTCTCAGCGCCTGCTTCGCCGTACAAGTTGCGGTAAAACACCGAGGCGTCTTCGATCGCTTCGAAGCGAAAGGCCAACTCGGCCAGCAGGCTGTAGAAGTTGTAGGAACGGGTCCAGTGATGCTCCAGGAAAAAGCGCACATCCTGCACCGGCGGCGTACCTTGGAACAGGTGCACCGACATCGGGTGGTTGACCCGGCTGCGTGCGGCGATTTCAGCGTCGACCTGTTGACGGAACTCGTCCGCCGGCAACGCTTTAAAGCCCGGCACGTCGGCGGCGAACTCATCTTCGACGCGGTAGACCTCGCTGGCCATCCAGCGCCGGGTCGGCTCGGTGCGCGGGTCACCGGGGAGGTGCAGTTGCAGCAGGGCTGACTGATAGTGCGCATAAGCTTGGGCGTCTCCCGCCTGGCCTTGCCGGGTCAGTGCGAGCAGCGCTTCCAGCGCGCGGGTGACTTGGGCGTAGTTGGCGCTGGGTTCCAAGGCATTCACCATCAGCCGCGAGGCGTTGGTGAAGAGATCTGAATCCGAGCGTTGTTGCAGGGCAGCAGTATCCATTGATAACCCCTGAATCTTGTTTTTGTGGTTGGGCGTACTCGGAAAAAAGCCTAAAGGTTCCCGTAGTGGCAAGGTCAACACCTGTAGGAAAATTCTTTCAAAGGCTTGAAGATGGGGGGTTGGCGCCACCAAACAATAGGTATTACACAACTCCGTAGCAGCCAGCGGTAACCACGATGCGAAGCGAGTCGCTCTTGATCTTGCTCTTGATCTGAAGCGCCCCCCCAAATCACTGGCGGATTACGGGCACACCGAGCCCAAGCGAGGTGCCGAGTGTGGGGCAAGAGCCCTTTGGTTACTTTGGGCTGGGCCGGCATTCCGGCTCTTTTCCAAAGTGCCCCGCTGTCAGAGCGGAACCCTAAGTGGTCGTGACCGCAGGAATGGATATGTACACGGTATAACAGCGTCGGCTGTCAGGGCGTCATCGCAGGCAAGCCAGCTCCCACAGTTGGACTGCGGGGTGTCAGGTAGATAGGCGTCGACTGGCAGGCCGTCATCGCAGGCAAGCCAGCTCCCACAGTTGGACCGCAGGGCGTCAGTTAGATAAGCGTCGGCCATCAGACCAACGCCCTGCGCTCACGCACAAAGCGCGGCAACTGATCCCCAGGCAGTGCCTTGCTGAAATACCAGCCCTGGATAAACAACTCAGGCCCGTTACTCAAAAAGGCCAATTGCTCAGCCGTCTCAACCCCTTCCACTACCACGCCCAGGTCCAAGGCCTCGCAGAACCGCAACATACCTGTGAGCACCTGGGCGCCTTTAGGGTCATGCTGGGCAACCACAAAACTGCGGTCGATCTTGATGAAATCCACAGGAAACTGGTGCAGATAGCTCAACGCAGAAAACCCAGTGCCAAAATCATCCAGATAGACCTTGGCGCCCATGGCCTGCAACTTCTGGATGGTCTGGCGGGTGGCCGGGATGTCGCTGACCAGCGCGTCTTCGGTAATTTCCACTGAAACTTGCCCACGGGCCTGGCGAAGAATTTCCACCAGGCGGTCGCCATAGGCGGCGTCCTTGAGCGTGGTGCTGGAAATATTGATGGTCATCGGCAGTTCAAAACCCACCTTCTGCCATTTCTGATACTGGCGCACAGCCTGGGATGCCACCCACACGTCTACGTCCGGCATCAGCCTGGCGTGCGCCAGCCATTGCAGGAACTCCCAGGGCGAATGCACCGTGCCCTGGCTGTCCCGGGCGCGCATCAACGCCTCGCAGCCGGTGCACAAACCGGTGCGGGTGGAGACCTGGGGTTGAAACTCAAGGTAGAACTCGTAATCGCTGATCTGTTGAATACGGTTCAACTCAGCGGCCTGACGGGCCAATGTCTGGTGAGTGGCCAGCACCGGATCGAACTCCAGCAGACGGCCTTTCTCCTCGAGACCGCGAAAGGTCATGTCAAGGGATTTGAGGTACACCGTGCCGCCATCGCTGGACTGGCGATGAATCGCCCTGACGTAGGGCGCATACACCAGGGTACCGGCGCCCAACAGAACGATCTGCAACACCACCGCCGCCACATCGCCATGGGTGCTGAGGTACGCGTTGAGCAGCACCGGGGCGGTAAAGGGCACGCTGGCCACCGCCGGTGAGACCCAGCCCAGTTGCACCACCATCAACGCCACCATCGCGTTGAACGCCGGCACCAATAGAAATGGTATGAACAGGCGCGGGTTGAGGATGATCGGCAAACCGAACAACAGCACTTCGCTGACATTGAATAATGACAGCGGCAAACTGGCCACCGCCAGCAAGCGCATGGACTGGCTCTTGGAAAACAGCAGGATCGCCAATAACAGGCATAAGGTTGCGCCCGAGCCACCGATAAACGCAAAACTGCCCAGCAAGCCGTTGTTGAGCAGGTACAGCACCGGCTCCCCCGCCGCCAACGCTGCGCCATTGAGCGCCACCGCCTGGTCCAATGCATCGAATAACGGCTGCATGGCATACACGCCGTGAATCCCGAAGAACCACAGCAGCGAATTCATCAGGGTGACAAACAACCCGCTGCCGTAAGGCGTCTGCAACGCATCAAGCACCTGCGGCCCCTGGATTTGCGCCACATGGGGGATCAACAGCAGCAACGACAACACCGCCACCAACGACAAGGCCGTGAGTGCGCCGGGTATCACCATGTTGATGGTGCCCTTGAGGTTATGGCCGACTAGGTCCTGGTTGACCAGGCGCGTCCAGCGAAAGCGGTGCAGCCAGGCGATGGCTGGCACATTGATCAAGGGCGAAGCAATGGCAATAAAGAGTAGGAACGTGGCCGAAGCACGCGGGTACTCACGCAGCACGAAGGTTGCGACCACTACATGGGCCAGGCACAGGAAGGCGACCGGCAGTTGTGGCAGACGGTGTTGAATCGCCAACATGTAACCGATGGAGGCCGCCACCAGCAACGGGATCACCGAGCTGATCTGTTTATGCAACCCGGCCAGGAAACTCACCACCTGCGCATCGAACCCCAGCGCCAGGGCGCATTCGGACAGGATCAGGAAACCAGCGGACACCAACAGGCACGGCAGTATCCACAGCAGCCCCTCCCGAATCGCACGCAGCGACTCCGTGCTGGCCAGGACCGCCAGGCGCTGTGTCAGGAAAAGTTTGAACAGGGTGTGCGCCATGGGCCGTCCTCTGCCTGTCACCGACTGCCGCTGAAGATCAGGGCCGGAAACACCCGCTAACGCTACACGGCCTGATAGCCGAAGCGAAAGCCTTTATCCCCGTCCCTGCCCGGCTTTTTTACCAGTGAATGCCGGGTTGCTAGACTAAATCCCTACAGATTTATCGAACTTTCTGACTTGAATCATCCCCTAAGGCTGTCTGAGTCGGTATCATCCGCACGGTTTGTGCGTGTTAAAGGATGTTACAACCTGTCTGATAATGGGTACGCACTCAGGGAATCTTGCCTGGAACGACAACAGGCCAAAGGAGAGAACCTCACTATGCAAGACAAACGCTCAAGTCACATGCGTCCTCTGTTTGTCACCATCCTGCTGTGGTTGTGCAGCGTGGTGTTGCTGTTTGTAATCAAGAACCTCATTGAGTTGTTCACTGGGCCTGTGGCTGAAACCTGGGTAGACCTGACCCTGGTGCTGGTCGCTTACCTGATGTTTTTCTTGCTGGCGCCGTTGCAAAACTGGATGCAGCGCAGGTCGCGCAAGCGTGCCCGCCATCACCTCAACGCACGCGCGTCCGATAGCAACTCTCACCCTTCTCATTAAGGTGTCTACCTGTGTCGGCACCCAACGATACGCACCAACTTGCGCTGGACAGATTCCTGCGCGAACAACCGCAGGTCGCTGCCGAGCTGGACAGCCTAAACCCGCTGGTAGCCCAGGCCAGGGGCGAAACCCTGGCGCAGTATCGCGCCGAACGCCTGCATGAGGCTTTCGAAGCACACGCTGAACAGCAAAAATTATTCGCCTGGGAATTGACCCTCAAGCTGACGGCCGATTCGACCGAAGCCTTCGAGGCCCAGCGGCGCGAAGTGCATAAAGAAGTCGCACAGATGGCAGGCATGGACTGGGCGCAGTACTGCCAGTTGCACGGCTTGGCCGTTTGACCTTTGCCCTACAAGCACCAGCGTGCTCGGTTGCGCCCCATGACGTGACGCAACTCGGCGACCGTTATGCTTCGGTGCTGCGGGTCTATCGCCAACGCTGCCTGTAACGCCACCCAGCAATGCCTGGGCAACTGCGCGGGCCGGGGCAGACAGACCGTGGAGGCGCGCTCCCCAACGCGCTTGCCGTGGGCCAGTTCGTACAGGACGCAGGCCACGCCGTACAGGTCGGCAGCGGCGGTCAGCGCACCGCCGGCCAACAGTTCCGGGGCGGCGTAGGCAGGTGTCCAGGCATTGAAACGACTGCGGCTGACACTCGGCAAACCCATTGCGGCGCCTGCTTGAGCCTGGCCCAGGCCGAAATCGAACAAGCGCACGCCCTCCTCGCCCACCATGACATTGGCTGGTTTGACATCACCGTGCAGAACGTCTTGCTGGTGGGTGTAGACCAGCGCATCCAGCAACTGCACGGCGATGGGTCGCAACTCCCGCCAGGGCAAGCCATAGGGGCACTCCAGCAGCAGGCGGTCCAGCGTCACTCCTTGCAGCAACTCCATGGTGAAAAACGCGACTTGACTGTGTGTATCGACCTCAAACGAAAACGCCCGTACCACATGCGCGTGCCTCAGGCTGCGGGTCAACGCAAACTCGCTGTACAACAACACATGCGCGTCGGGGCACTGGGAAATGGGTTCGTCGAGTAGCTTGATCGCGACCTTGGAACAGGGTTCGCCCAATTGCTCGTGCAACAGGTCGCGCGCGCGGTACACCCTGCCCATGCCACCTCTGCCCAAGACACGTTCAAGGTGATAGCGCCCAGACAGTAAACGGCAGGCTTGAGCTGCCGAGTTCATGGCTGCACCACAACCGCAGTCAGGTCATCGCGTATCGGCCGGCGCAACGCCGCTGCAAATAGCCGTTCCACTGCCCGTTGAGGCGTGCCCATGCTCAACGCCCGCCCCAGGTCAACGTGGCTGAGGGCCTGATACAAGCCATCACTGCACAACAAAAATACATCCCCAGGGCGGGTACGCAGTTCCAGTACCTCCAGATGCAACCGCGAACGCGCGCCAACGGCCCGGGTCAAGGCCCTGGCACCCGGGTAAGCCTGGGCTTGCGCCACACTCAACTGACGCTCGTCCATGAGGCGCTGCAGCAGCGAGTGGTCCTTCGACAATTGGTAGAGACTCTGGTCGCGCCATAAATAGCAGCGACTGTCTCCCGCCCATAGGCAGGCCGCCCGGCCCTTCTCCAACAACAGGGCGACCACGGTGCTGCCCATCGTCACTTCACCGGTTGCGCCAGGTTCTGTCCATGCGCGTCGTACTCCTTGGTTGACGTCCTGCAATTTGTTGCGAACCGCCTGAATACGTTGGTCAAGGTTGCCGTCAGCCGACACTGAAGCCAAGTGGCTGACTATCCACTGGCTGGCGACATCCCCGTGCCGATACCCGCCCATGCCGTCCGCCACCGCCCAGCAACCCGTGCTCGGGTTGTCCAGGAATGCATCCTCATTGCGCAACCGCGCCAGGCCTCGCTGCGTGCGCCCGGCGCTGCGCCACGGGGCTTCCATCGGGGTCACAGCTGCTCCGGCAGGCGAAAGGTGCGCCATGTGTCCATGTCAAACGGACCGGGCGTACGCTGGCTGGTGAGCCGGTAATTGGCGCGCAGGCCGGCGAGGTCTGCCTTGAGGATCTGTATATTACGGCCGCTGGCGGGCTCTTTCTGCAGCAGGTCCAGAAACCGGAACAACGACCACGCTCCAGTGTCTTTTTCGATGCCCAAGGGGCGCTGCTCCGCGCCTCTCTCCAAGACGAGGCTGCTGCGCCCATTGTCTGCGTCGGTGGGCCAATGGAACGTCATGGGTACGATCGGACCGTGGCGATACTCCAATTGCTGGTCGCCAAACCGCAGGATCGCTCGGCTGACCGATGGGTCCAGGCTGTAGGGTGCCAAGGTGAATCGCACGGACAACTCCCCCGCGTCTTCGGTAAAAAAGCCGCGGCGGATGACCTGGGTCTTCATCAATTGCTCCAGCAGCGCACGGGAAACCGGCAAACTCTGGCCATCCAGCCCACGCAATCGGTAGCGGCTGCCGTCGGCACTGATAAAAGGCCGCAGGTAGCCCTCATAAAAGCGCGCCATCACCCCGCGTGGCTTGAAGAACTCCTGAAAATCGTGAAGGGCGACCTCACTGCTGGCGTGCGCATTGAATGGGTAACGTCGGCCAATGGCCTTGGCATAAAGGCTATGCACCTCGCTCTGATAACGTTGGTTGACGTGCACATAGGCCTGTTCCAGCAAATGCCGCCAACTGTCATCCGCCATACTTTCGAGCCAGCCGGCAACGGGCAGCGGCAGGCGAGCGGCGGCGTCTCGCAGATGGCCCAATGCATCCTGCTGGACCTCCATGCGCTGCCTGGCACGCAGGAAGGCGGCCTGCTCGGGTGCGCTGTCCCGGTTCAAGGCCGTCATATGCAGGTGCACTTCATCCAGCAGACGCAAGGCCTGAGTCAGCTCTACGCCGGGGTTCTGCTGCTCATCCAGCAATTGATGCAAAGGCTCAAAGCGGCGCTGCAAGGCGCGCCGCGGAGCCTCGACAATACCCGCCTGCCCCGCCGTCAACCTCGACTTGGCCATCTCGCCCAGGTCTGCCGACTGCTGGGCCACTTTGTCCAGCAGTCCATGGCTTGGCAACAAACGCGTATTTTCACGCACCTGTTGCAAGAGACGAATCAAAGGCGATTGCGCCGACGTCAGGTTCATCAGTTGCTCGGCATCCTGGCGCAGGTTGTCAGTCTCTTGCAGCCTGACTCGGCCAAGCGCATCGCTCCAGGCATCGGCATACTCGCTGAAATAACGTTGCTGCAGTTCCGCCATCAGGCGCCGCAAGTCCTCGGTCCCCAGGTCGGTACCCTCGCCGAGCACCCAGTTGTCCTGGATGATGGCGTTTACCAACCGCGGGCCCTGCGCCTCAAAGTACTGCACATAGCGTTTGGTATAGAACCCCGGCACAGGCGGATCGATAGCGGCGAACACCTTACCCTCGGCCAGCCGCAACGGCTCCAGGCTGCGCGCTTGTTCGCGCAATACCCGATAGACCCCATCGGCCAACGATTCGCCCCTCAGCGCTTCACGGGCCTGGGCCACCCGCTCCGCGTTGAGTGACACCACAAAAGGTTGCTCCAGCAGCCGCGCAAGGTGCACATTGAGGCGCTTCTGTGTTGGCATATCCCCGGCAAACCGCACCGACCAAAGGCTTGCAATATGTTCTGCCAGCCAGGTCGTGTCACGGCGTTCGCGCAGATTGAGCATCAGGTAGGCACGCAGGTCGTCGAGCAGCCGCTCCCGGTCCCCGAGGCTGGCAATTACCTGTTCTTCCAACTGGGCGGCTGTCCAGGCCAGAAATGGCTTTTGCAGCGCGTGATCATAGGCTTGATCGACGCTGGGACGGCTCAGTTCGCCCTGATACAGCCCGGTGCGCTCCACCAGGCGTACATCTGCCGGCCCAGGAAAAACCTGGGTCGCCGCCAGTCGCGCGTCCAACAGCGCCAACAGCGCCGTGCTTTCATCGTCGGCCGCAAGGGCGAGCGGCGGGTGTGAGGTCAGCGCCGACAATTGCGCCAAGCGTTGGTGGTTGACTGAGTAACTGTGCCCCCATAGCCCGCCGACACCGCCAATAACCAGCGCTGCAGCCACCGCCTGCGCGCCCTGGCGCCAACGCAGACGTTGTTGTTCCTGAGCCTGCAAACCCGCAAGGTCGGCCTCGGCGAAGATCACCTGGCTGAACAGGCCCTGCACAAAGCGCGGGTGCCTGCCATCGGCGCAGGTCAAGAAGAACCCTCGCAAACCGTTGATGGGTTGGTAGCGATGTGCGCAAAACGCCATGTCAACGAACAGGCTGACGCGCTCCCCCATTCGTGCTGCCTGCTGGGGAAACTCCAGCATCTGCCCACGTCGCTCGACATTGCGCTCCTGATGCAGTCGCCCAATCAGCTCACTGTTCAAGCGCTGCAATAATTGCTCGACCGCCTGACGAACCTGTGTTGTGTCAGTACCGTCGGCGCAACCTTGCAGGTGCTGACCCAACACGCTGTCGGCACTTTCTCCAAGGGGTGAGTCGAAGAATTCAGCGAATCCCGGCAATCGGTCGGCGTGGGTCAACACCAGGTAAATCGGCACATCCACATGCAACGTTTGTTGGATCTCTTGCAGGCGCGAGTGTACATGGCGTGCGTGATGATCCAAGTCGTATTCGTTGGTGCTCGACAGCATGTCGACCGATAGCGTCACCACCACACCGCTGAGCGGCCGCACTCGACGGCGCCACCGGAGCAGATGCAGCAAGGTGATCCAGCCTGCGGCGTCCACTGAAGAGTCGGGCTGGGTAAGGTAGCGTCCCGGGGTGTCGATCAGCACGCCTTCGTCGCCGAAATACCAGTCACAATGGGCACTGCTACCGATCGGCCGCGTTTGCGCGTGGTCCAGCGCCAGCGGCAAGCCCGCTGCCGCCAGCAGCCGTGTCTTGCCACTGCCCGGCTCACCGATCAACAGGTACCAGGGCAACTCATGACGCCAACGCGCGTTACGCTCTCCATAATGGCGGGATATCTTGAGCAGGTGCACGGCTTTCTTGAACCGACTGCGCAGGTGCCGGCGTTCGTCCTCCACCCCCGTCATCGGCTGTCGGCGCACCTCGCGTTCTGGTCTTTGGCGCCAGGCGGCAAAACCTGGGCCCACAAACGCCATCGCCAGTCCCCATAGCAAGAACACACCGCTGATGGTGACCAACCGAGCAGTCGCCCCGGCCCAGATACGGTGATCATCCACTGCCAGCAGCGGCCCCAAGAACCACACCATTGCCGCGCAGGAAAGCACCAGCAACAGGCTCCACACCCAAACCCTGCCCAGCACGGTGCCCACCCCCTTGAAGAATGCGATCATTCATTGCTCCCAGCGTTTACAAGGGCGTGCGGACCAGATCCGACGCCGAAAGTTGAAGGGGGTGCAGCGCGTTTGTACGCTCGTTGCTCAGCACCCAGGCAAACCCTGTGTACATCGCCAACACACACACCAAGGTGAGGCCGACCCACCAAGTGGCAGGGATGACCCGCACCTGCTTGCGCCGGTCGGTCCGCTGCTGGGCAGGCAGTAGCGCTTGCGCCGCCGGCTCCCCACGTACGTGCCTGATCTGGCGATACAAGGCATCGCGGACAGCCTCAAGTTGCGTCACGCCCCGCTCCATCACCCGGTATTTGCCTTCGAACCCCAGGGACAGGCACAGATACAGCAACTCCAGCATCGCCAGGTGCTTCACCGGGTCGCGCGTGAGGCGCTCCAGCAACTGGAATACTTTTTCGCCGCCAAAGGTTTCGTTATGGAAGCGGCTCAACAGGCTCATCTTCGACCATTCGCTTTGCGCCCCCCACGGTGTCGTCACCACCGCCTCGTCGATCACGCTGCACAACACATAGCGCGCCGACATGACCTGGCTGTTCTCCACGCCGCCCTGCAAGGCGCGGGTTTCGAACTGAGTCACCGCCAACACTAATCGGTCGTTGAGCGTGCCCAGGTTTTCACGGCCGGAGCAGACCCTGATCCCAATAACCTCGAACAATACCGCCAAGGCTGCGGCTACCAGCGGGTTGAGCCCTGTCTGAAAGCTATGCGTATCGAGCCTGTGGCCGGCGTAGATCATGCGGTCTTCCAACTGTTCGTAGCGCGGCGGCGATGGGAAATCCGTCAACGGCCCCTGGGCAGGCTCATGAGTCTCCCGGTCGAGCAGGACGGTTTTTTCATCCTGGGTGTATTCACTGTCCATGGCATTCAGTTCCTGATGGCCCAGAAGTCGAGTTCAAGCCCGGTGAATTCACCCCCGACGTGGAAAGCGAAACCACCCGACTGTTCCAGCTGTGCGATATCACGGGGGCTCATATCGAGCACGAAATAGGTCTTGCCGGCATGGAAAGGAATCTGTCGCGGCGCCACTGGCAAAGGCTTGACCTTGATACCGGCCAAGTGCAGGTTGACCAACTCGCGTATGCGCTCAACCGGCGCGACTTTCAGGTGGGCTGGCAGGCGCTGGCGCAATTCCTGCGCCTCACACTGCGCGGTGGCCGCCAGGATGAAGGTGGCGGTGCCAAGCAGTTTCAACTCGCTGACCGGGCATACCAGCACCCCGTACTGGCGAGGCTGCAATGCCAACTTGATCGCCTGTTGCTCCAGCACCACCGACAGTGCCGTACGCACCTGCGCCATCAGCCCGCGAAAACTGGCGCCCTGATCGCCGTGTTGATAGTGAACATCCAACTGCGCGCGTTTACTCTCAGTGGTGAAGGTTGATAGCTCCCCGAGCAGCGACACCAGCGCACGGAACACCGCTTCAGGCCGCACCCGCGTCTGGCTCAGGCAGTGGCGCAGCTCCAGCTCACTACGATTGATCACTTGCAGCATCAGGAAATCGGCGATTTGTGTGCCTTGGGTCGTGCTCTCGCCACGAATGCGCGCCGCGATGGCATCGCCCCGACTGGCAAGCAGGCCAATCACCTCCTTGAGACACGACGCCACGTACCCATGCTCCTGCACGAAGATAAACGTCGGGATGAACGCCGTATCCAGGTTCACACCGCCTTCACCGCTGGCGTCGAGTACCTGGGCCACCTTGAGCTTGATGAAGAGCTGGTCACCCGGCTGTTCACCCAACAGAAGACGTAAGTCCGGGCGCGCGCAGTGGATTCGGCAACGCGTATCCGCCCCCACGTTGGAATCCCCCACTTCCACTTCACAGCTGAGGTAGCGCGCCAACACGTCACTTTGCTCAGGCCGGCGGGCTTCAAGGTGACTGCCGCTGACCAGCGGCAGCGCCAGGTAAACCCCTTGCGCGCCCGAACCCTCTGGCACCTGCACCACCAGCGGCTCCATGGCAGCATTCAAGTCAAACAGGCTGCCGTCCGGCAACACGCCGCTGGCCTGGTTGACCACCAGCTTGCCCAACTTGAGGTACTGCGTATTGAGTTCGAACGTGAGCAAACCCCAGGTGTCACTGCCCAGCAGGCGGGTCTGATTGAGCTGCTGGTGGTAATAACGGTCGTTGTGTTGCAAGTGCTGTGGCCGCAACAGCATGCCTTCCTGCCAGATAACTTTATGAACCTGCATGTTATTGCGCCTCCACACCGGCGAGCGGGTCAGCAACACGTATACCGCCCTGGTCCAGCACCAGCTCGACACGGTTGCGTTGCTGTACCGTCAAGGGCACCAGCAGCCGCCACTGGACATGGGGCAAGTCTCGAAAAGCGGCCAGTACTCCCACAAAACGACTATCGGGAGCGATGCGCAGTTTGAGCGCCAGCCGGTCACCCGGGCGCAGCTCAACCTCCTCGCTGCCGACCCAGTCCTTTGGCAGCGTCTGCTGCGCATTGCCATACAGGCTGAAGAAGTCGGCATGTTCAAAGGCAACGCCATGGCGCAGTTCGATCAACTGCACCACCACGGGAGAAGGACGACCGTGCAAGTCCGGGTTGACGTGCTCGCTGGCAGTCAGCACCACGTCCAGCTTGGTCAGCGTGGAAAATGGCGAGACGGCGCTGCAACCCGCCAACAGCCCGCACAAGAGCAACAACGAAACAAGGGTGGCTCGATACATGATTATCATCCTGGAAAATCAATGTGCAGGCTGGAGATCAGGCGCACCTGCTCCTCATAGGCCTTGGCGAAGTCGCCGGCCAACGGGCGATCATTCAACTGTTCTTGCGCCACCACACGCTGGTAGTAACGCTGGTAGGCACGCCACCGCCCGCCATCGGAGAAAAACCCGGCAGGCTTGCCCTGGGACGCAAAACACCCCAACAGATGGCTGGGTTCAAAGACAGCGCGGGCATTACGCATGGCGCTTCGACAAGCGGCCAGCAACGCAACCTGATGCACCTGCAGTTCCAGGTGCACCTGGGCAATGGCGCGCACCGCGGGCAGTTGACCCAACTCCCGGGTATCGAGCATCGCGGATAAAGCAGCATCGGTGTCGCTATACACTTTCAAGGGATTCTGGCCGGAGCCCTGACTGGCGAACGGCGCCATACCCAGTTCGTTATTCAGTTCTTCACGGGTGCGCAAACCTTGTTGCAGCCCTTCGATCGTCACCCGAAACAAGCGTGCCACCTTGATCGCCAATGCCTCCCGGGCCGGTGTGTCGAGGGTCGTCAGGTCCATACCCAGGACCGCTGCAAATTGCGACCAGAACACCTCGTCGGTCGACAGCGTCGACGCGACAGCGGGTACCGCGGTAACCTCCATCGAAGGGTCTTGCCGCCGCGGCAATACCACGTGCTCGCAATCGGCCCCATAGTGATCTGCCCATACCGCTTGCTCATCGGCGCTCTTGTTCAAGGCCTCCAGATCATCCGACGTGGCACGCATCTGCCGATCAAGATCCAAGGCATGCAACGGGTCCAGCGACAGGAAAGCGTCATCGGGGATCGGCACCGCCGCTGGCGCCAGCAGCTCGTCGGAAGGTCGCGGCGATTCCAGCAATCGCGCACGTATCGTCAACACCCCCAGCTCGAATACGTCGCCGTCACTGATCAATCGTGCCTGCCCCTTGCGCAGGCGCTCAGGACTCTTGGCCATCCCGATACCGTTGCGGCTGATATCCGTGAGGAAATAACGTCCTTCACGGTAACCGATCAATCCATGATGGCTGGAGAGTACGCGGCTGGCGTCAGGGATCACCCAGTCACATCCAGGACCACGCCCGATCACGCCGCCTGTACCGTCAAATACTTTGCGGGCCAAAAGTAGGCTCTGGTCGCTTTCGCACGCGCAGACCTCAAACACAAGCTGCAGCTTCATGCCCCCTCCTTTCAGCGGCCACGAATGATCGCCTGCGGGTCACCCATGGGGTGGTACTCGGCATCATCGAACACATAGTTAGCGTTACAGCCTCCCAGCAAACACATCACCAGCACGACGACGTGCCATGGACGATCAGGCATCAGGTTTCTCCCACAGTAAAAATCAAGTGCACCATTCAGCGTTCCTCCCGGGCATCGCCAAAGGGAATGTTCAAACGGGCAAGACGGTAAAGCAGGGTGCGCCGGGCGACCCCCAGCTCGCGCGCGGTGCGGGTGCGATTGCCATGGTTCTTGTGCAGGCAGTCGAGCAGGAACGTACGCTCCACTCGCTCCATCCGCTGGCGCAGCGTCACGTCATCGGGAGTGGCCGGCTCTGGTGCCAGCGGCAGTGCCAGGTGCTCGGGCCGAATCACGCTGTCGTCACACAACAACACGGCGCGTTCCACCAGGCATTTGAGCTCGCGTACGTTGCCGGGAAAACCATGGCTGGAGAGTTGATCGAGGGCGGTATTCGCCCATTCGACAGGTGGCCTCCCCAGCGCCGCGCACACCTTGCCTGTGAAATGGCGCGCCAGTTGCAGCACATCGCCGTCCCGCTCGCGCAGGGCCGGTAAGGTGATGGGGAACTGAGCCAGTCGGTAATAGAGGTCTTCGCGAAAGCGCCCTTCGGCGACCATCGCCGCGAGGTCGCGGTGGGTCGCGGCAATGATGCGTACGTCGACCTTATGTGCCGCACTGGCACCCAGCGGGCGAACCTCACCCTCCTGTAATACCCGCAGCAACTTGGCTTGCAAGGGCAGCGGCATATCGCCGATCTCATCCAACAGCAACGTACCGCCATGTGCGGCGTCGAACAGCCCCCCGTGATTGCGATCGGCGCCAGTGAACGCACCTTTGCGGTAGCCGAACAGCTCACTTTCAAGCAATCCTTCCGGGAACGCCGCGCAGTTCTGCACGACAAAGGCCTTGGCCTTGCGCGGCCCGGCCGTGTGTATGGCCCGGGCCACCACTTCCTTGCCTGTGCCGGTCTCACCCTGCAACAGCACGGTGTAAGGGGTGTGCAGGACTTTACTGATCAAACGACAGGCCTGCTCCATTGCCGCGCTGGTGCCAATCAGGCCGTATGCGCCAACCAAGGGTTTGTGGCCTGCGGGCTTTGGGCCGACGTTGGGCTGCCTACCGCGCAGTACGCGTAACCGGTTCACGGCGTAGCTGCCCAAATGCCCCAACGAGGGGGCGTAGCCTTGCAGCTGGGCCGGCTGTTGGCGGGCGCACACCAGCACCCCAGTTATCCGCTCACATTGATTGAACAGCGGCACGATTAATAGCGCACGCCATGGTGTCGCCAATGCGGGCAGAAAACCTGTGTCATGGCCGCTGCCTTGCACATCCTCCAGGCTCAACCCAGTGCCTTGGGTCAAGGCGTCGTGCAGCAACTGTTGGGAATGCTGACCAGGCCGTGGAGGCACGACGGTGAGCGACGACACTTGGGCTAGATGTTGGGCGATCAGTTCAAGCCGGCCGGTCACTTCATCGAGCAGATACAATTGGCTGACGTCAGATTGGCTCAGCCGGGCCGCCGTGCTGACACATCCGTCAGGTAACGCGTGTTCATCACGCTCGAACCCCAAGCGTGCGAAACAGGCAGACAACGCGTCGGCATACCTCAGCGCGTCGGCCCCGCCACCGGGCAGGTTATCGGTCATTGGCTGCACCCGCAGAAATCCACCAGGGCCGATGCTGTTTCCAGCCGTGCTGACAGTGCGCCGATCATGCGTTGCAAATCCCTGTTCATCATGTCCATTCATCCCTAATGAAAATTACGGGTTAGCGTGACTACGCCATCGGCCCGCTCGTGCCCCAGCCAGGTGGTCCAACCCAGGCGGCAAACCGTGTTTTCGCCAATGTGCAGAGCCCTGATCTGACCCTGCGCCAGTACCAGACGCAGGTCGTATTCCAATGGGTCGCGCAGGGTCAGGCGCACCAGCGAACGCAGCGGCTGATAGGCCTTTCCCGTGGGCAGGAAGTCGTGAAAACGCTGCCACCCCAACGCGCGGACATGCACCCTGAACTTGCCACTGCGGTCAGCGACGCGGCGCCCCAGCACCAGGTCCTCGCCAAGCACACTGTTGGCCCGCCCCAGGTCATTGCGCTGGACCGGGCTGATCTCGACCTGGCGTTCAACCCACTGCTCGATAAACAACGCGTCGTGCTTGAAGTAGTAGCGCAGGACCGACTCGATCAACGCCGCCGAGTGCACACGCACACTCAGCAGGCCCAGGTAGGGCAGCAGGCGTTTGCAATCGAGCTGGGAAGCGCCACGGATTGCGGTGCCGCCCAGACCCGTCAAGGCAAACATCTGCTCGGAAAAACCATCATTGGCGCCTGCCCGGAAACACGCCCGATAGCGGTACTTGCGCCAGATCGGGAGCATCAGCCGGTGCAAGCGATGATGGAACATATCCAGGAAATCTCGAGTCGGGTTGCCGCCTGGCTGCTCGGCAAATGCCTGCTCACCATAAAACGCAGGCAGTGGGGACCCGGCGCCAAATAACCCCAGTACATTGAGGCGCAGGCGTGCGCGCAAATGTCCATGCTCCATAAAGAACTCCACTCGGTCGATATCGTGCGCGGCAAAGCCCAAGCCAGGGTTGGCCTGGAACTCCAACTGGTCGTACAACGCGTCCTCATCCAGCAGCGGATGAGCCTCACGCAATCGCTCGATCACCTGCAAAACCGCCTGGAACAACGTGTATTCACGGATACCACGGCAAAGTTGATTCAGAGCAGGGGCTGTTGTCCCGTCAGGGATGGCCATAAATACACGTCTCCTTGTGTGCTGATGACACGCAACTCGTGATGGGAATTGAGGCTGGCATAAAGCGCAAAGAACTGATTGAGGACCGAAGCGAATACAAATAAGTCGCCCTGGCCGACAAAGCCTTGGGAATCGACCGTCAGATCGACCCGCACCCCTCGCACGGGCAACCCACGATGCAGGCGATCCGTCGCCTCATGATGGATGGCGCGCAAAGCCGCCAGTCTTTTCTGGCTGACCTTCAGCGCCTGGCGGTCGTAATAACGCGGCAGGTCGTAGGTTGCGAGAATCGCCTTCAAGGCGTTGATGTCGGTCAACGACAAGTAGTTGAGCGACATATTGCTGATGAGATTCCACAGGAAATCCTGGTCCAGGGGCGGTGCGTAGCTCGCCGTTGGCGCGGTGATATTGCGAAACGTCAACGACTCCGGTGTGTGTTCGCCGGGCTGGTTGATATCGCCTGCACGTAATTGCCGTGGCAGGTTGCAATTGGTACAGGTCAGTTCGACCGACAGGGTTTCCTGGCCCTGTTTGCGGCGATTGCCGAACCCCATCCAGGTGTCGAGTCCACCATGTTGAACCGACGAACGTTGGCGAATGCTGTAGCTGGGCGGTGCCGCCACAGGCTCGCTGTGGCAGTCATGTTCAAACGACTCGAACCGCACGTAGGTTTGATAGCCCAAGCCACCGGGGCGCCAGCCGGTGACCCGGTCCACTGAATACACGCTGGCATTGCCCGGCGTGTATTCCCCAGGTACCAAAAGGTACTCGTCCTGTTTACCGTCCAGGCGAATGGGAATTGCATCCTGAGTAAACAGGTTGACGATGGGCGTGCAATACAGCTTTACGTTATCCAAGGTAGGACGCAGGGGCTCGCGGCCCTGACTGCGGAGCTCGAAACGCATCACCAGGCCGTGCGCCTGCCGGAGCAACTCGTGAGACAACGTGTGCAACACCTCCAAGCCTTCGACATCGACAAACAGGTATTTCTCGGGAAACGCGAAGTACTCCTGCAGGTGCCGATAACCCTCCAGCGTGTTCTGCGGATAAGGAATCAGCGCCTGTTCCTGGGAAAACCCCACTGGCCGGACCTGGTTGGCATTGAGCCGCAGCGTCAGGGGTTGGTCATCGCCGGCGCTGATCGGCAGGCCATCGTGATCCACGAGCTGCAGGCTGATTCCCGCCAGATGGCGCAATAGGCCCAGGTACAGGCCCTGACTGATGTAGTGGTCGCCGGCCAGGTGCAGTCGCAGCGAATCGAATTCCAACTCACTGAAGCTGCCGTCGACACTCATGCACAGGCGCAAAGCCAACCAGGCCCCTTCGCCCTGGCATTTGTATTCCAGGTCAGTGAGTTGCAATGGCATGACATCGGTGGGATAGCATGTACGGAACTGGCAACGCTCACCGTGGATGGGAGCGCTTTGCACGGCGGTATCCCGAGCCACCCGAACGCTTGGGCCGGCGCGTTTCAACGGGTCGAATTGCAAGATGCTGAAGGCCGGTATCGGGCGCATGTAATGGGGCCAGAGCAAGTGCATCAACGAGTGCGTCAACTCCGGCAGTTCGTCATCCAGCTTCTGACGCAAGCGCCCGGTCAGGAATGCAAAGCCCTCCAGCAAGCGCTCGACATCCGGGTCCTGGCCCGCTTCGCCGAGAAACGGCGCCAGGGCGGGATTACGTTCGGAAAAACGTCGCCCCAGTTGGCGCAACGCACTGAGTTCGCTTTGAAAATAACGGTTAAGCGTCATTGGCACAGACCTCAACCCGCCCGGTATCCGTGAGGCGCGCGTGGAACACTACAGGATGCAGTACGCCCTCAATCATCCGCTCAGCCTCAATGGCGAATGCCAGGGACAAGGAGTCACGCACAACCGGCAACAGCCTGACACGTACGTTCGTCAGCCGCGGCTCATAGGCCTGGATAAAACGTTCGATATGCAGCCGCGACTGGCTCAAGGACTCATGCAAGCTGAGCCGCATGTCATTGAGGTCAGGCAAGCCATAATCAGGCAGCGTCTGGACACTGCCCGCACGAGTGCTGAGCATTTTCCCCAAATGTGCGGCGATGGACGCCACGGTGGCACCCGGGTTAGACGCCCCCTGCTCGAGGCGTTCGAAAAGGCTGTTGTGCTCAAGCATGCCCTGGCTTCTGCTCATTCTTTATCGAGCTTCCCGACCAGGGACAACGTGAAGTCTGCCCCCATGTATTTGAAATGCGGGCGTACCGTAACGTTGACCCGGTACCAGCCAGGCTCGCCCTCGACATCGCTGACGACAATGCGCGCAGCGCGCAAGGGGCGCCGCCCGCGCACCTCGGCACTGGGATTTTCCTGGTCCGCCACGTATTGGCGAACCCATTTATTGAGCTCCAACTCCAGGTCCGTCCGCTCTTTCCACGCGCCCAACTGCTCCCGTTGCAGCACTTTGAGGTAATGAGCCAGGCGGTTGACCACCATCATGTAGGGCAATTGGGTGCCCAAGCGGTAATTCAGCTCTGCCGCCTTGCCCTCCTCACTGATGCCGAACGATTTGGGCTTCTGCACGGAGCTGGCGGAAAAAAACGCTGCGTTATCGCTGCCCTTGCGCATGGTCAAGGCGATGAAACCTTCTTGTGCCAGCTCGTACTCACGTCGGTCCGAAATCAGCACCTCCGTAGGAATCTTGGTTTCAATCTCGCCCATGCTCTGGAAGTGATGCAGCGGCAGGTCTTCGACCGCCCCGCCGCTTTGCGGGCCAATAATGTTGGGGCACCAGCGAAAGCGCGCGAAGCTGTCGGTCAGGCGAGTGGCAAAGGCATAGGCGGTATTGCCCCACAAGTAATGCTCGTGGCTGTTAACCACGTTCTCCTGGTAGGCGAAGGTCTTGACCGGGCACTCAAGGGGGTCATACGGGGTGCGCAGCAAAAAGCGCGGCACGGTGAGGCCAATATATCGTGCGTCTTCGCTCTGCCGGAAACTTTGCCATTTGGCAAACTGCGGGC
This sequence comes from Pseudomonas sp. KT_2_4, assembly GCF_041410225.1. Classification (NCBI taxonomy): domain Bacteria; kingdom Pseudomonadati; phylum Pseudomonadota; class Gammaproteobacteria; order Pseudomonadales; family Pseudomonadaceae; genus Pseudomonas; species Pseudomonas sp. KT_2_4. The sequence continues at coordinate 369,291 of NZ_CP166962.1, read as the reverse complement.
CTTCGAAATGGTCCCGCAGATCCTTCAGGTCGGGCAACCCGGTGAAGCTTTCCAAGCCGAAGAAACTTGGCCCCGCTGCAGCGATAAAGGGCGCGTGGGCCATGCCGGCGACGCTGGATGCGTATTGCATCAGTTTCACATCGGGCGCACTGGGCGAAAGAAAGTAATTGGCAATGATCGCGCCCACTGGCTGACCGCCGAACTGACCGTATTCGGCGCTATAGACGTGCTTGTATAACCCGGACTGGGTAATTTCCGATGAATCTTCGAAATCATCCAACAGGTCCTCGCGCGAAACATTCAGCAGTTCGATCTTGATGTTCTCGCGAAAATTGGTGCGATCGACCAGCAACTGCAAGCCTCGCCACGAAGCCTCCAACGCCTGGAAGTCCGGATGGTGAAGGATCTCATCCATTTGTTCGCTGAGCTTGGTGTCGATCTCGGCGATCATCCGGTCGACCAGGCGTTTCTTTACGGGTTCGTCACAATTATGTGGCTTGACCAGCTCTGCGATAAACGCCGACACGCCGCGCTTGGCGATGCCATAAGCCTCGTCGTCGGCGCTGAGCAATGTCTGGGAAATGATGTTATCGAGGATGCTACCGCTTTCGATAACCTGTACGGGTTGCGTGCCGTGTTGAATGGTGGTCATGGTGTCAGTGTCCTTTTACTGAAAACGTCAGGCTTGAGGCCTATCCAGGCCCAGTTCGGCGAGCACTCGTGCGCGAGAGTCACCATTGGCCAACGCCCGCTCGATAGCGTTGCGAAAGCTGGGCGTATTGCCCAGCGGTCCCTTGAGCGCCACTAATGCCTCACGCAATGCCATCAACTTTTGCAATTGCGGGATCTGCTCCACCAGGTTCGCGGGGTTGAAGTCCTTCATGGTGTTAATTCGCACCTGAACCGGCAGTTCTTCCACGTCGGCTGCATCCTGGAGGCGGTTGGGAACGCTCAGCGTCAGGCTCAATGCTTGCTTGGCCAACACCTCGTCAAAGGTGTGCTTGTCGATACCGATGGGCTTGCGATCTTCGAGTTTGCGTGGGTCCGCGCGCTGGGAAAAATCCCCCAGCACCAGCAGCTTCAACGGCAGTTCGACATCTTCCTGAGCGCTACCGACCGCGGGTTTGAAGGTAATATTGATACGTTCCTTGGGGGCTACCGAACCGTCTTTGGCCATGGTGCTTCTCCTTTTGATGAGGCGCTATTCAAGTACTGCTTCCAGGTCGAAATGGCATAACCGGCGATGCAGGGTGTCTTTTCCGTCTTGTACGGCTTGGTTTTGTGGCAACAGGTCGTAGCAGCGATACAGCAGTTGGCCCACTTGCATGGCCAGCTCCGGCTCCCAACTTTCCAGGCCCGTGCGCTGTAATTGCAGGTCGAGTTGTTCCAGCTGGATCCTGGCCAGGTCATGCTTGCCGGCCGCCACACACAACCTGGCCAGCGCCAGGTGCCAGTGAAAACGCGCTCGATCACCGCTCGCCGCCCGCAGCCCTTGCTTGAGCACACTCACCGCGGCCTTGAGCCCGTCTTTGCGCAGGCAGGGCATCACCGCCTGCAACGCGGCTTCCCAGGGCTGAGCAGCGCTGTCGACGACGACATTGGAGGGCTCAGGCTTGTGCAGGTGACGCATGACGTGAAATGCGATCCACTCACCTGTCGCGGAGTCGGCAAAGGGCGTGCCGTCCTCGAACCGATACTCAGGCAGGTTCGGCAGGCGATGCAGCAGCAGAGCAAATTGCATTTCCAGTTCGGTCATGGCGAGGTCTGCGTGCAAGGCCTCCAGGCACTCCCAGACCATGCGCAAACCATCGAACCAGAACATTGCACCGGCCAGGCTGACCTCGAGTTCAAGCAACAGATCGGCGTAATGGCCTTGGCTGAAGCGGTCTTGATAGCGCTTGCGCTTGTCGGTAGCCAATGGGCGCAGCGCCGTGACGCGCTCATTATTGGCGTCGGGATAATTGACGAGCATCAGCCAGGCCAAGGTTCGGCCCAGGCGCAAGGCGCGCGGGTCGGCCGCATCCTGACGCAACCACCAGGTACATAAAGGCCGAGCCTGCTCCTGCAATGCGCGCAGCCGTTTGTGCGCGTCTTTTTCGTTATTGAGCGGTTGCTCGGGGGCCGGCAGCGGGCTTGGCGCAGGTTTGACCCGGGCAATGACGCCCGCGACGTCGCCAGGTTCGGCAGCAGCCTGGGCCAAGCGCGCCGACAGCTGCCGGCGAACCGGCAACAGCAGCGGCGCCTCGCTGCCAAGCTGTTCACCCCATATCTGATCGAGACATTCGAGGTGTTCCAACAGCGCCTGGAATAAAGGCCGTTGATCACTGAGCGGCAGGTTGTGCGCGCACGCTTGCTCAAGGCGCAACACCAACCAGCCAAACGCCGCAACGCGGGTACGCAGCTTAACTGGATAGACCTGCGTCCAATGGTGCTCGCAGAGTTCGCGCAGCACACCGAGACCAGCCAGCAACCCAGCGAATGAATCACGCTGATACAGGGCCCAGGTCAACCAGGCGGCGACGCGCAGATCCTTGGAATGCTCACGCAAAATGCACTCGCTGATCTCGCTGATCTTCTGCCAATCCGGCAGCCCCGCACCATGAATGGAGTGAGCCTTGCCCAACTCGGTTTCCAGCACCTCAAACTCGTTTGAAAAACGCATGTCGCTACCAACAAAACTGCTTGGCGAACACGCTGTCCGGGCAAGTTCCTGGCAATAGGCATATAGCTGTTCTGAATAAACTATTTTGGGCTGCACACAACCATCCAAGGCAAAATAGGCAAAATTAACGTCGTTGTTAAAAACCTTTTAACTTCCGTTCAAAACACATCGAAGTGAACGAACCTTAGCCACGAAAAAAACAATCAGCAAGTAACGGAACGGAACTTAAGAAACATCCTACGCAGCTTGAAAATAAAGACATGCGCAGTTATTTGCGCAGTCTATCCAACTAGAAAACACTCTCAAGCGCTCACAGCCTTGCATTTACAAAAACACATGACATGAGCAACTAAGTGCGCATAGGCGTGCAACTAATAGCGCTAAAAACTCACCCACAGCCCTACAACAAATTCTCAATAACGGCCACTGAGTCTTCTTCGCCCTTATTTCATTGAGCCTCACACTTTCAGGCACGCTTCTTGTTAAAGGCACTTGACCGCTCAGCGCTCTCGCTGCCCGGCAATACCTACTCAATCAGGCAAGGAAACCCGTCATGCCCACACCCGCGTACCTCTCCATCACTGGTGTCAAACAAGGTTTGATTACGGCAGGCACATTTACCCAGGACTCGGTAGGCAACATTTATCAGGAAGGCCATGAGGACCAGATTCTGGTGCAGGCGTTTGCTCATCAGGTGATCATTCCCCGCGACCCGCAATCGGGCCAGCCGACCGGTCAGCGCGTGCATAAACCCCTGATGATCAGCAAGGTTTTCGATAAATCCTCACCCTTGCTGTTCAGCGCCCTGACCACCGGCGAAGAAGTGTCCTGCCGCCTGGAGTGGCTGCGCACCTCCTCGGCCGGAACCCAGGAGCACTACTTCACGATTGAACTGGAAGGCGCCACCATCGTTGACATCCAATCTCGCATGCCCAACTGCCAAGACCCAGACAACGCCCACTTTACCCACCTGGAGGATGTGCACTTCACCTATCGCAAGATTATCTGGACTCACGAAGTGGCCGGGACGTCCGGCTCGGATGACTGGCGCAGCCCAGTGACGGGTTAACGCGAGCAGTAAAGACGGTAACCACGATACGAAGCGAGCCGCTGTTGATCTTGATCTGCTTTTGATCTTGATCTCAGGCGCCCCGTTAAACCACGCTGGCCGAACGCAGGCTTGAATTCGTGGCTAACCCGGCAGGACGCCGGGTTAGCCGCCCCGCGCCATGGATGGCGCGTGGCGGCGGCCCACGGATTCAAGCCTGCGTTCGGGCACACCGAGCCCAAGCGAGGTGCCGAGTGGTGGGGCAAGAGCGCTTTGCTTACTTTCGCGCTTTTCGAAAGTGAGCCGCCGTTGGGCGGAACCCTAGGTGGCCGTTACCGCAGAAATGGATATGTACACAATCCAACTGTGTTGACTGCCAGGCCGCCTTCGCTAGCAAGCCAGCTCCCACAGTTGGATTGTGGGGTGTCAGATAGATAGGTATTGCTTGTCAGGGCGTTATCGCAGGCAAGCCAGCTCCCACAGTTGGATCCTGGGGTGTCAGGTAGATAGGTATTGCTTGTCAGGGCGTTATCGCAGGCAAGCCAGCTCCCACAGGTTCAGCGTCGCGACACACAGGCCTCATCACAACCGGACAAACCAGCTCAATCGCAGTATGGTTGCCCTCTAACCACTCCCCAGGAAACACCGGTAATGCTGTTTGTCGTCATGCTCGGGGGAAAGCACCCGCGAGCCAGGATCGAAGTACACGATGTGGTATTCGCAGTGGCCGATACCCTGCAAGCCACCTACCCACAATTACGCGACGCCTGGTTTGGCAGCCCCAAAGGCGTACACATCGATTCATGGATGGCCGTCGATGGCGTCGACGGCTGGAAGGTTGAACTGAGCCACCTGGCGCCCCACGGCGATGCGCCGCGCCTGTACTTCATCAACCTCGGCGGCTACGAGGCCAATAGCTTTGGCGAAGCCCACCACTACCTGCTGGTGGTCGCCCGTAACAAACAGGAGGCCATGCGCAAAGGTAAGCAGCAGATGCTCAGCCACTGGTCCCAGACCCACACCGACACGGTGCTGGATATCGACGATTGCCTGCCCATCGACCTGGTGGACGGCCGCTATATCCACCTGGTGCAAGCAGCGCACCAAGCGATCGTGCAGCGCAACGACTATCTCGTACTGCCTTGAACCGGCATGACCTAAACAGCGGCGACTGAAAACCCAGTGGAACTTTGCCGAGAAATAACCGCCTGAATCCGGTACGCTCACCGTTTTTTACTCTAGGAGTTACTCACCATGGCCAAAGCCACCGCCCGTCACATCCTCGTTGCCTCTGAAGACAAGTGCAACGAACTCAAGGCCCAAATCGAAGGCGGCGCTGATTTCGCAGAAGTCGCTAAAGCCAACTCCAGCTGCCCATCCAGCCGTCAGGGCGGTGACCTCGGTTCGTTCGGCCCAGGCCAGATGGTCAAGGAATTCGACACCGTGGTCTTCAGTGCCCCGGTCAACACCGTGCAAGGCCCGGTGAAGACCCAGTTCGGCTATCACCTGTTGGAAGTCACCAGCCGCCAGGATTGATTCAATCTGCGCTGATGCTATAAACAACGGCCCGCCCTTTGGTGGGCCGTTGTGCATCTGATGACTGGCGATGCCCAGGCCGTTAGCGTACAAATCCTTATTATTCTTTACCCGGCGCTCAAGGCTGATAATGCGATTGGCTTTTTCATCTCTGCTCTGCTCCACCCTGGCCTTTCTAATGGCCAGCACTGCGGTGATCGCAGCCCCGCAAACCTACCTGACGGTGTACGGCGAGCCCGCCAAGTACGCCGAAGGTTTCAGCCATTTCGACTATGCCAACCCCAACGCCCCCAAGGGCGGCAGCCTACGGCGCTCAGCGCTGGAGGTGGGGCGGTTTGACCATGTGCTGCCCTATATCGACAAAGGCATCGGCGTGTCCCAGGTCGACGGCTGGGTGTATGCACCCTTGGCGTTGCGCTCGCTGGATGAGCCTTACACCGTCTATGGCCTGGTGGCGCAAAAGATGGAACGGGCCGACGACGGCCTGTCGCTGCGCTTCTACCTGAACCCCAAGGCGCGCTTTGCCGATGGCACGCCCATTACCGCGCAAGACGTGCGCTACAGCTTTGACGTGTTGATGACCCAAGGCAGCCTGCGCTATCGCACGTTATTTGCAGACGTCAAACACGTCGAAATCGAAGGCGAACGACAGGTGCGCTTTGATTTTTCCAGCAACGAAAACCGCACCCTCCCTCTGGATCTCGCCACTTTGCCGGTGTTCCCCGAGCACTGGTGGAAGACCCGCGACTTTGCCAACGGCGGCGGCTACGAAGCGCCACTGGGCAGCGGCCCTTACAAGGTCAGCAAGATCGACTCCGGCAATACCATCACCTTCACCCGCGACCCCGACTGGTGGGGCAAGGACTTGCCGGTCAGCCGCGGCTTGTACAACTTCGATCACCTGAGCCTGGAGTACTTCGGCGACACCGAAGTAGCGCGCCAAGTGCTACGCGGCGGCGCCTATGATTTCAACCGTGAATTCTCCGCCACCGGTTACTCCATCGGCTACAACGGCCCGGCCCTGGACGATGGCCGTCTGCAGCGCGCGCACCTGGCCAAGGAGATGCCGCAGCCGGCCCAGGGCTATGTGTTCAATGTGCAAAAACCGATGTTCAAGGATCGCCGCGTGCGCCAGGCCCTGGCGATGCTGTGGGACTTTGAATGGGCCAACCGCCAGATGATGCGCAACCTGTACATCCGCCAGCAGAGCTATTTCTCCAATAGCCCGCTGGCCGCCAGCCAGTTACCGACCCCGGAAGAACTGGCGATCCTCGAACCCCTGCGCGGTCAGGTTCCCGACGAGGTGTTTACCCAGGTGTTCAAGGCCCCGGTCACCGATGGCAGTGGCATGATCCGCGACAAACAGCTGCAAGCCTTGGCCCTGCTGGAAGACGCCGGCTGGAAACCTGTGGGCGACAAACTCGTCAATGCCCAGGGCGAGCCACTGGAATTCACCTTCCTCAACGTCCAGAACGGCCTTGAGCGCCTGTTGCTGCCCTACAAACGTAACCTGGCGCAGATCGGCATCACCCTGAATATCCGCCGCATCGACTCCTCGCAATACGTCAACCGACTGATGGCCCGCGACTACGACATGATCGTCACGGGTTTCCCGGTCACCACCTCGCCCGGCATGGAGCTGTACAACTATTTCGGCTCTGCCGCCGCGTTCGATTCGGGCGCCAACAACTACATCGTGCTCAAGGACCCGGCCGTCGATACCCTGATCCATGGCCTGGTCAAGGCTGATACCCAGGCGAAGATGCTCACCTATGCCCACGCCCTGGACCGCGTGCTGCAATGGAATTACCTGTGGATCCCCAACTATTACCCACCGGGCACCTCCGCCGCATGGTGGAACCGTTTCGGGCGCCCGGCCATCGAGGCGAAGAACGACGAAGCCCTGGAAACCTGGTGGGAAGTCAGCCCCACCCCGCTGACGAACGAACAAATGCAGGCTGAGTTGAAAAAACGCGGAGAGGCCCACTGATGTTTGCCTATATCGTACGGCGCCTGCTGCTGATCATCCCGACGCTGGTGATCATCCTGTTGGTGAACTTCGTGATCGTGCAGGCCGCGCCCGGCGGGCCGGTGGAGCAAGCTATCGCCCACTTGCAAGGCATTGGCGGCGGTGGTGTAGCCGGCGCATCCGGCGAAGGCATCAGCGGCTCGCGAGCCAGCCGCGGTCTGGACCCAAAGCTGATCAAGGACATCGAGAAACAATACGGCTTCGACAAATCTGCGCCGGAACGCCTGTGGTTGATGCTCAAGAATTACGCCCAACTGGACTTCGGCAACAGCTTCTTTCGCGGCACAACGGTAACTGACCTGATCCTGGAAAAGATGCCCGTCACCATTTCCCTCGGCCTGTGGGCCACGCTGATCACCTACCTGGTGTCGATCCCGTTGGGCATACGCAAGGCCGTGCGCCATGGCAGCAGCTTTGATATGTGGAGCAGCACGGCCATCGTCATCGGTTACGCGATGCCGGCATTCCTGTTCGCGATGTTCCTGATCGTGGTGTTCGCTGGCGGTACCTCGCTGAACTGGTTCCCGGTACGCGGGCTGGTCTCGGAAAATTTCGCCGAACTGAGCGCCGTGGGCAAAATCGCCGACTACTTCTGGCACCTGGTATTGCCGGTAACCGCGTTGGTGATCGGCGGGTTCGCCACCTTGACCATCCTCACCAAGAACTCGTTCCTCAATGAAATTACCCGCCAGTACGTGGTCACCGCCCGCGCCAAGGGTTTGAGCGAACGCCGGGTGCTGTACGGTCACGTGTTCCGCAATGCGATGTTGCTGGTGATCTCGGGGATTCCCCAAGCGTTTATCAGCGTGTTCTTTGCCGGTTCGCTGCTGATCGAGGTGATCTTCTCCCTCGATGGCCTGGGCCGCATGAGCTACGAGGCGGCCGTGTCCCGCGACTACCCGGTGGTGTTCGGCTCGCTGTTTATCTTCACCCTGTTCGGCCTCTTGATAAAACTCATCGGTGACCTCTGCTACACCCTGGTGGACCCGCGTATCGACTTCGCCGCGAGGAACGCCTGATGCTCAACCTCTCCCCCGTGGCCCGCCGACGCTTCGAGCGCTTCAAGAAAAACCGCCGTGGCTGGTGGTCGCTGTGGCTGTTTATCGGCCTGTTTATCCTGACCCTGGGCGGCGAGTTGATCGCCAATGACAAGCCGCTGGTGCTCAGTTTCAAGAACGAGCTGTATTTTCCGGTGTTCAAGCGCTACACCGAGCAGCAGTTCGGTGGGCAGTTGCCGTTCCAGGCGGACTACCGCAGTGACTACGTGCAAAAGCTGATCAAGCAGGAGGGCGGCTGGATGCTGTTTCCGCCAATTCCTTTCAGCGATGACACGCCCAACTACGAACTCACCCGCCCTGCCCCGAGCCCGCCGTCGGCGGTGAACTGGCTGGGCACCGATGACCAGTCCCGCGATGTGTTGGCCCGGGTGATCTTTGGTGCACGGGTGTCGATCCTGTTTGCCCTGGCCCTGACCGCCATTAGCGCCGTCATTGGCATTGCCGCCGGGGCGTTGCAGGGGTACTACGGTGGCTGGGTAGACTTGCTCGGCCAGCGCATCCTGGAGGTGTGGTCTGGCCTGCCGGTGCTGTACCTGCTGATTATCCTGTCGGGGTTTGTGGAGCCGAATTTCTGGTGGTTGCTGGGGATCATGGCGCTGTTTTCCTGGCTGGCCCTGGTGGACGTGGTGCGCGCCGAGTTCCTGCGCGGGCGCAACCTGGAATACGTCAAGGCCGCGCGCGCCCTGGGCCTGGGCGACGGCAAGATCATTCGTCGGCACATCCTGCCCAACGCCATGACCGCGACCCTCAGCTATTTGCCGTTCATTTTGACCGGGGCGATATCCACCTTGAGCGCCCTGGATTTCCTTGGCTTCGGCATGCCCGCCGGCAGCGCGTCCCTGGGCGAGCTGATCGGCCAGGGCAAGCAGAACCTGCAAGCGCCGTGGCTGGGCTTGACGGCGTTTTTCACCCTGGCGCTGATTCTGTCGTTGCTGGTGTTTATCGGCGAGGCATTGCGTGATGCCTTCGACCCCCGCTCATGAGTGACCGCGTATGAACCTGATCGAAATCCGCGACCTGTGCGTCGCCTTCAACGGCCAGACCGTCGTGCGCAACCTGAGCCTGGACGTGCGCCCTGGCGAGTGCCTGGCGCTGGTGGGCGAGTCGGGCTCGGGCAAGTCGGTGACGGCCCACTCTATCCTGCAACTGCTGCCGCAAGCCGGCACCCAAACCCTGGGTTCGATCAAGTATCGCGGCCAGGAACTGATCGGCGCCTCACCGAGTACCTTGCAAAAATTGCGCGGCAACCGCATTGCCATGATCTTCCAGGAGCCGATGACCTCCCTGAACCCCCTGCACAGCATCGAAAAGCAGATCGGCGAAACCCTGCTGCTGCACAAGGGCCTGGGCGGCAAGGCGGCGCAGGCGCGCATCCTCGAACTGCTGGAACTGGTGGGCATCCAGAAACCCCAGGAACGGCTCAAGGCCTACCCCCATCAATTGTCCGGCGGCCAGCGCCAGCGGGTGATGATCGCCATGGCCCTGGCCTGCGAGCCCGAGCTGCTGATTGCCGACGAGCCCACCACAGCGCTGGACGTGACGGTGCAGCGCAAGATCCTGTTGCTGCTCAAGTCCTTGCAACAACGCCTGGGCATGTCGCTGCTGCTGATCAGCCATGACCTCAACCTGGTACGCAGTATCGCCCAGCGGGTCTGCGTGATGCGTGCCGGCGAAATCGTCGAGCAGGCCGACTGCCAGGCCTTGTTCACCGCCCCCCAGCATCCCTACAGCCGCCTGCTGCTGGATGCCGAGCCCTCGGGCGACGTGCTGTGCAGCGAGCCGCGTGACACGGTACTGGAAGTGGATGACCTGAGCGTGCAATTCCCTCTCGGTGGCGGACTGTTCCGGGCCAAGACCTACCTGCGCGCAGTGGACGGCATCAGCCTCAGCGTGCAGCGCGGCAAGACCCTGGGGATTGTCGGCGAGTCCGGCTCCGGCAAGTCCACCCTGGGCCAGGCGATCCTGCGCTTGCTCGACTCCAGCGGCAGCATCCGCTTTCAGGGTGAAGCTCTGGACCCGCTCAACCATCAGCAGATGCGCCCATGGCGCAAGCAGATGCAGGTGGTGTTCCAGGACCCCTATGGCAGCCTCAGCCCGCGCATGTCGGTGCAGCAGATCATCAGCGAGGGCCTGGAAGTGCATGCCCCGTGCAGCCTGGCCGACCGCGATGCGCAAGTGGTCCAGGTGCTCAAGGACGTGGGCCTCGACCCTGCCAGCCGACATCGCTACCCCCATGAGTTTTCCGGTGGCCAGCGCCAACGCATCGCCATTGCCCGCGCCCTGGTACTCAAGCCAGCGCTGATGCTGCTCGACGAACCCACCTCGGCCCTGGACCGTACGGTGCAGAAACAAGTGGTGGCGCTGCTGCGCGAACTGCAGGACAAATACGGCCTGACCTACCTGTTTATCAGCCATGACCTGGCGGTGGTGCGCGCCATGGCCCATGACATGATCGTGGTCAAGGATGGCAAGGTGGTGGAGCGTGGCGCGAGCCATGAGGTGTTCGAATCGCCCCAACACCCGTACACCAAAGAACTGCTGGCAGCAGCGCACATCCCTTTGTAGGGGTGAGATTGTTCCCACGCTCTGCGTGGGAACACAACCCGAGACGCTCCGCGTCGTGCCCTGGCCCTACGCCAAGTGACGCAGAGCGTCACGGTAGGCATTCCCACGCAGAGCGTGGGAACGATCATTAACAGGATTCTGTACCCATGAGCACTAGCCTCAAGGACTACCAACAGGTTCGCGGCCTGGCCATCCAGTCGCTGTTCGAGATCATCGAGCAGTCCAGCGAGGGCACGGTCATCGTCGACCGCGATGCAAATATCGTGTGGATGAACGAGCGTTACGCCAAGCGCTTTGGCCTCAAGAGCGCCGACCAAGCCATTGGCCAGCCTTGCGAGCAGGTGATTTCCAACAGCCTGCTGCGCCAGGTGGTGCGCAACGACCGGCCGATCCTGCTGGATATCCAGGACACCCCCAAGGGCCCGCTGGTGGTGATGCGTCTGCCGATCCATGACGAGGCCGGGGCGGTGATCGGCGCGATTGGCTTTGCGCTGTTCGATGAACTGCGCAACCTGTCGCCGCTGATCGAGCGCTACCTGAGCATGCAGCAGGAGCTAGCCTCCACGCGCTCGCTGCTGCGTTCGCGGCAAAGCAAATACAACTTTGCGCACTTTATCGGCACCAGCGCCGCCAGCCTTGAGGTCAAGCGCCGGGCGCGGCGCAGTGCGAGTGCCGAGTCGCCGGTATTGCTGCTCGGGGAAACCGGCACCGGCAAGGAGTTGCTCGCCCAGGCCATCCACGGCGCATCGCCCCGGGCGCACAAAGCTTTTGTGAGCATCAATAGCGCGGCGATTCCCCATGACCTGCTTGAAGCCGAGTTCTTCGGCACTGCGCCCGGCGCCTTTACCGGTGCCGACCGCAAGGGTCGCCCCGGCAAATTCCAGATCGCCCAGGGCGGCACGCTGTTTCTCGATGAAATCGGCGACATGCCGCTGCCACTGCAAAGCAAATTGCTGCGGGTGTTGCAGGAAAAGGAATTCGAACCGGTGGGCTCCAACGAGATGCTGCACAGTGATGTGCGGGTGATTGCCGCGACGTCCATGGACCTGGAGGCAGCGATCAAGCGTGGCGAGTTTCGTGCCGATCTGTATTACCGCCTCAATGTGCTGCCGATCCAGGTGCCGCCGTTGCGTGAGCGGCTGGAGGATATTCCGGCATTGAGCGAGGCGATCCTTGAGGAGTTGCGCAGCCAGCACGAACTGGACCGCGATGCCCTGGCGCTGTTGGCCCAACATGCCTGGCCGGGCAATATCCGCGAGCTGCGCAATGTGCTGGAGCGTGCGGCGCTGTTGAGTGATGACCTGATGCTCAATGCCAGCGACCTTCGCGCAGCGATTGGCACGTTCAGCCCGGTACAGCGAGGCGCGGTGGCGGCGGTCGAGGGTGAAACCTTTGCGGCGGCGCGGCAGCGGTTTGATCGCCAGGTGATTGCGGGCGCGCTCAAGGCCAGTGACGGAAATGTTGTAGAGGCGGCCAAGCGGTTGGGGCTTGGGCGGTCGACATTGTATAAAAAAATGCTGGCGCTTGGACTAACTTAGTCTCAAACAAGAGACGCAATTCCCAATATCAAGACTTTCTTATGTGGGAGCTGGCTCGCCTGCGATAGCGGTCTAACAGCGCCCTACAAGCCAGCTGAACCACCGCTATCGCAGGCAAGCCAGCTCCCACAAGGATCTCCCCTCGTCTCCAGATTGAGACTGCCGTCTCGAAAATCACTTTAAATCCACAATAAATCCATACATATCAACAAGTTATAAATCTGGCACACATCTCGCTATAGCTTCCTCCCACAGCCTCACCCACAACAATAACAATCCGATGGAGACACACCATGAGTGTGATCATTGCCCTGGCCGCGCTCGCGCTGCTGATGCTGGCCGCCTACCGTGGCTATAGCGTTATCCTGTTCGCCCCCATCGCCGCCCTTGGCGCGGTGCTGCTCACTGACCCGTCCGCCGTCGCCCCTGCCTTTACCGGGGTGTTCATGGAAAAGATGGTCGGTTTTATCAAGCTGTATTTCCCGGTATTCCTGCTCGGTGCGGTGTTCGGCAAGCTCATTGAGCTGTCGGGGTTTTCGCGCTCGATCGTCGCCGCCGCGATCCGCTTGCTCGGCACGCGCCAGGCGATGCTGGTGATTGTGCTGGTCTGCGCCCTGCTCACCTACGGTGGTGTGTCGCTGTTCGTGGTGGTGTTTGCGGTGTACCCGTTTGCCGCCGAGATGTTCCGCCAGAGCAATATCCCCAAGCGCCTGATCCCGGCGACCATCGCCCTCGGTGCGTTCTCGTTCACCATGGACGCCCTACCCGGTACGCCGCAGATCCAGAACATCATCCCCAGCACCTTCTTCAACACCACCGCCTGGGCGGCGCCGTGGCTAGGGCTGATCGGCACGATCTTCGTGTTTTGCGCCGGTATGCTCTACCTCGCACGCCAGCGTAACAAGGCCCAGCGTGCCGGTGAAGGCTATGGCACCGAGTTGCGCAATGAGCCGGAAACCGCCGACAACCTTGCCTTGCCCAACCCATGGCTCGCGTTGTCGCCGCTGATCCTGGTGGGGGTGATGAACCTGTTGTTCACCCACTGGATCCCGCAGTGGTACGGCAAGACCCACAGCCTCAGCCTGCCGGGCATGAGCGCGCCGGTGACCACCGAAATCGCCAAGCTCACCGCGATCTGGGCGGTGCAGGCGGCGTTGCTGGTGGGGATTATCGTGGTGCTGGTGTTCGGCTTCTCGGCGATCAGGAGCAAGCTGGCCGAAGGCAGTAAAAGTGCGGTCAGCGGTGCGCTGCTAGCGGCAATGAACACCGCCTCGGAATACGGCTTTGGCGCAGTAATCGCCTCGCTGCCAGGCTTTCTGGTACTGGCGGACTGGCTCAAGGGCATCCCCAACCCGCTGGTCAACGAAGCGATCACCGTGACCTTGCTGGCCGGTATCACCGGCTCCGCTTCCGGCGGCATGAGCATCGCCCTCGCCGCGATGTCCGAGAGCTTTATTGCAGCCGCCCACGCGGCCAATATCCCCCTTGAGGTGCTGCACCGGGTCGCGGCCATGGCCAGCGGCGGCATGGATACCCTGCCCCACAACGGCGCGGTGATCACCCTGCTGGCCGTCACCGGGCTGACCCACCGCGAAGCCTACAAGGACATTTTTGGCATCACGATCATCAAGACCCTTGCGGTGTTCGTGGTGATCGGCACTTTCTACGCCACCGGCATTGTGTGAGGTTTTCATGACAACTTTGAATGGCAAGACCGCCCTGGTCACCGGCTCCACCAGCGGCATCGGCTTAGGGATTGCCCTGAGCCTGGCCAAGGCCGGCGCCAACCTGATTCTCAACGGCTTCGGCGACGCCAGCGCGGTGATCGCCCAGGTACAGGCGTTTGGCGGCAAGGTCGGGCATCACCCGGCAGACGTCAGCGACCCCGCGCAAATCGCCGACATGCTCGCCTACGCCGAGCGCGAGTTCGGTGGCGTGGACATCCTGGTCAACAATGCCGGTATCCAGCATGTGGCAGCGGTAGAAGACTTCCCTGTGGAGCGCTGGGATTCGATCATCGCCATCAACCTGTCCTCGGTGTTCCACAGCACACGCCTGAGCTTGCCGGGCATGAAGGCCAAGGGCTGGGGGCGCATCGTCAATATCGCCTCGGTGCATGGGCGAGTCGGCTCAGTGGGCAAGGCGGCGTATGTGGCGGCCAAACATGGGGTGATCGGCCTCACCAAGGTGGTGGGCCTGGAAACCGCCACCAGCAATGTCACCTGCAACGCCATCTGCCCGGGCTGGGTGCTGACGCCGCTGGTGCAGAAGCAGATTGATGATCGCGTGGCTACCGGGGTCGACCCACAGCAAGCGCAGCAGGATCTCCTGGCGGAGAAACAGCCGTCGCTGGAGTTTGTGACGCCGTCGCAGCTCGGGGAGCTGGTGTTGTTCTTGTGCAGTGAAGCCGGTGCCCAGGTGCGCGGCGCGGCCTGGAACATCGATGGTGGCTGGCTGGCCCAGTAAACCCGTGATGATCGTTCCCACGCTCTGCGTGGGCACGCAGACCGGGGCGCTCCGCGCCCCAAAAGTGGACGCAGAGCGTCCAGTCAGGCATTCCCACGCGAAGCGTGGGAATGAGAAGAGGCAGCTTATGTCCGACATCCTCTGGCAACCGTCCCCGGAACGCATCGCCAACACGCGCATGGATCAGTTCCGCCGCTTCATCAACCAACGCCACGGCGTGCAGCTCCACGACTACCCCGCCCTGCACCAATGGAGCATCGACCAACGCCCGGACTTCTGGCAGGCGATTGTCGCGTTCTTTGACGTGCAGTTTCGCAGCCCGCCCACGGTGACCCTGATCGAAGACATCGAGATGCCCAGCGCCCAATGGTTTCCCGGCGCCACCCTGAACTTTGCCGAACACCTGTTGCGCCGCCGCGACGATCATCCTGCTGTGGTGGCTGTCAGCGAAGACGGCCAACGTGAACAATTGAGCTATGCGCAGCTGGCGGAACACGTGGCCGGCCTGCAAAAAAGCCTGCGGGCGGCAGGGGTCGGCCTGGGTGACCGGGTGGCCGCGTGTATGCCCAACACCTGGCAAACCCTGGTCGGCATGCTCGCCACCACCAGCCTCGGTGCGATCTGGTCGTGCTCCTCGCCAGATTTCGGCACCCAGGGCGTCATCGACCGCTTCGGCCAGATCGAGCCCAAGGTGCTGATCACCTGCGCAGGCTACCGCTATGCCGGCAAGCGCATCGACCAGAGCGCCAAGCTCAATGAAATCCTCGAACGCCTGCCCTCCCTGCAACAGCTGATCATCGTGCCTTACGCCAAGCCCGAGGCGCAGGCTGGGGACTACGCCACCCACGCCCACGTCGCGCTGTGGGACGACTTCTATCAAGCCGGCGGCGAACCGGAATTTGTCGCGGTGCCGTTCGATCACCCGCTGTATATCCTCTATTCCAGCGGCACCACCGGCATCCCCAAGTGCATCATCCACGGCACTGGCGGCGTATTGCTGACGCACCTCAAGGAACACGGCCTGCATGCCGACCTGAACCGCGAGGACTGCCTGTTCTACTACACCACCTGCGGCTGGATGATGTGGAACTGGTTGGTGTCGGTGCTGGCGATCGGCGCCACCGCGGTGCTGTACGACGGCTCGCCGTTCCATCCCGGCCCCGAACGCTTGATCGACCTGATCGATGCGGAAAAAATCAGCGTGTTCGGCACCAGCCCCAAATTCCTCACCACCCTGGAAAAATCCGGGTTGCAGCCGCGCCTGAGCCACGACCTGGGCAGCCTCAAGGGTCTGATTTCGACCGGCTCGCCGTTGTCGCCCCAGAGTTACGACTACGTGTACCGCGAGATCAAGGCTGAGCTGTGCCTGTCCTCGATGTCCGGTGGCACCGACATTGTCTCCTGCTTTGTGATCGGCAACCCGGTGCTGCCGGTACGGCGCGGTGAAATGCAGTGCAAGAGCCTGGCCATGGCCATCGAAGTGTGGGACGACCAGGGCCGGCCCCTGATCGGGGAGAAAGGCGAACTGGTGTGCACCCGGCACTTCCCTGCCATGCCCATCGGGCTGTGGAATGACCCGCAACAGCAAAAACTGCGCGCCTCGTATTTCAGCCAGTTCCCCGGCGTGTGGGCACAGGGTGACTATGCCGAGCAACGCGCCAACGGCAGCCTGTTGATCCACGGGCGTTCCGATGCGGTGCTCAACCCCGGCGGCGTGCGCATTGGCACCGCCGAGATTTATCGCCAGGTGGAAAAGGTCCCGCAGGTGCTGGAAAGCCTCGCCATCGGTCAACGCTGGCAGGACGACGTGCGCGTGGTGCTGTTTGTGCGCCTGGATGATGGAATTGAACTGGACGAGGCGCTGCAACAGCAGATCCGCCAGGTGATTCGCGCCAACACCACACCGCGGCACGTGCCGGCGAAGATCCTCGCTGTCACGGATATCCCCCGCACCATCAGCGGCAAAATCGTCGAATTGGCGGTGCGCAATGTGGTGCATGGCGAGCCGGTGAAAAACACCGATGCCCTGGCCAACCCCCAGGCACTGGAGCAATTTCGCCACAGAGCTGAGCTGGCCGATTAGATGAAAGGTTTCAGCGCTGACACAGCGTTTTGAAGAAAAACCCTCAAGGCATGCTATTTTTCCGGGGTAGCCACCCGTTGTCGTTCCTTGGGACAATGGGTGTTGTCATTTTTCAAAGCGTCAGGCTCAGGGCTTTTTATGAATGGAACATCCACCGGTAGCGAAGCCGCTGCATTGATCAGGCGGCTGGACTGGGCGCAAAGCCCCCTCGGTGAGGCCACTGAGTGGCCGCAAAGCCTGCGCACTGCTGTCGATATCGTCGTGCATTCACCCATGCCAATGGTGCTGCTGTGGGGCCCACACCTCATACAACTCTATAACGATGGCTTTGCCCACCTGATAGGCGGCAAGCACCCCGGCGCTCTGGGCCAGCCGGCGCACCACACTTGGCCCGAACTGGAAAGCTTCGCCGCGCCGGTCTACGACGCCGTGCTCGGCGGCCAGGTGCGCACCTTCAGCGAGCAACGCTTTGTGCTGCAACGCGAGGGCCGCGACACCGAGATATGGCTCGACCTGACCTACAGCCCGGTGCGCGATGAAAGCTGCCGGGTGGCCGGCATCCTGGTCACGGCCATTGAAACCAATGAGCGGCGCAGCAAAACCCTCGAACTGCAACAGCGCTCCGAAGCCAGCCTCAAGGCCCAGCACAACACCGAGCAGCGCCTGCAACTGGCACTGGCGGCCACCGACGCGGTAGGCACCTGGGACTGGGATATCGGCGAAGACCGTTTCATCGCCGACGCCCATTTCGCCTACCTGCATGGCGTCGACCCCAACGATTCGAGCCTGCTGCCCATCAGCGCCTACCTGCATGGTGTGCACCCTGAGGACCGGGGAACGGTGACGCGCAGCATCAAGCATTGCATTACCCATGGCACCGAATACGCCGAGGAGTATCGCTTGCTGCAAGCCGACGGCCAAGTGCGCTGGGTGTTCGCCCGTGGCCGCTGCTACAAGGATCAACAGGGCCGGCCTGCGCGTTTCCTCGGCGCCGCGCTGGACCTCACCGAGCGTAAAAACACCGAGCAAGCCCTGCGCCAGAGCCAGACCGA
This sequence comes from Pseudomonas sp. KT_2_4, assembly GCF_041410225.1. Classification (NCBI taxonomy): domain Bacteria; kingdom Pseudomonadati; phylum Pseudomonadota; class Gammaproteobacteria; order Pseudomonadales; family Pseudomonadaceae; genus Pseudomonas; species Pseudomonas sp. KT_2_4. The sequence goes on along the minus strand of NZ_CP166962.1, from coordinate 351,254 downwards.
GCTGCAACTGATCATCAACGCCATGCCGGTGTTGATCGGCTACGTTGACCACGACCAGCGCTTTCGCCTCAACAACAGCGCTTACCTGGACTGGTACGGCAAGACGCCCCAGGAGCTGTACGGCAAAACCATCCGCGAAGTACTTGGCGACGAGGTGTATGCCGGGCGCGCAGACAAGATTGCCGCCGCGCTCAAGGGCAAGGCGTGCAGCTTCATGACGGTGACGCCTCATCGCGATGGCCGCCCGCGCCATGCACTGATGAAGTACCTGCCGCGCTTTAGCAGTGACGGCTCAGTGAATGGTTTCTACATCTTTGTGATCGACGAGACCGAACGCAAGCTCACCGAAGAAGCCCTGCGCCACCTCAACGAGAACCTTGAAGAACGCGTGGCCCAGCGCACCCAGGCGCTGGCCGAAGCCAACCAGCGCCTGCAAAACGAGATGTTCGAGCGCGAGCGTGCCGAAGATGCCCTGCGCCATGCGCAGAAGATGGAAGCGGTCGGCCAGCTCACCGGCGGTATCGCCCATGACTTCAACAACATGCTCACCGGCATCATCGGCAGCCTCGACCTGATGCAGCGTTACATTGCCGCCGGACGCAGCGACGATATCGGCCGTTTTGCCGATGCCGCCGTGTCCTCCGCCCACCGCGCCGCCGCCCTCACCCACCGGCTGCTGGCGTTCTCGCGACGCCAGTCGCTGGACCGTCGCCCCACCGACCCCAACCAACTGGTGGCGTCCCTGGAAGACCTGTTCCGGCGCACCAAGGGCGCGCATATCGAACTCAAGGTAAAACTGGGCAAGGACACCTGGCCGGTGAACACCGATGCCAGCCAATTGGAAAACGCCCTGCTCAACCTGGTGATCAACGCCCGCGACGCCATGCCCGACGGCGGCGAGCTGCTGATCGAAACCGCCAACAGTTACCTGGACGGCACCGACATCACCACCCTGGAACCGGTCAAGGCTGGCGACTATGTGATGCTTGGCGTGAGCGACAACGGCAGCGGCATGGCGCCGAAAATCCTCGCCAAGGCGTTCGACCCGTTCTTCACCACCAAACCCATCGGCCAAGGCACTGGCCTTGGGTTGTCGATGATCTACGGTTTTGCCCAGCAATCCGGCGGCCACGTGACCATCCAGAGCGAACCGGGCCAGGGCACCTGCGTGCGCCTGTACCTGCCGCGTTTGTATGGCACCGCACTGGAAAGCAGCCTGCCTACCAGCCTGACCGAAGCCCCCGTGGCCCTGGCCGGTGAAGCGGTGGTGGTGGTCGAGGACGACCCGGCGGTGCGCATGCTGGTGGTCAATGTACTCGACGAACTGGGCTATACCGCGCACCAGGCGGCGGATGCGCGTGCGGCGCTGCCGTTGCTGGAATCGGATTTGCGCGTGGACTTGCTGGTGACCGACGTTGGCTTGCCCGGCATGAACGGCCGGCAACTGGCGGAAATCGCCCGCCAGCATCGCCCCGGCCTGCGCGTGCTGTTCATGACCGGTTATGCCGAGAAAGCCGCCGAACGCCAGGGGTTCCTGGAGGACGGCATGGACATGGTCGCCAAGCCTTTTTCCATTGACCTGTTGGCCAACAAAATCCGTAGCATGATCGGCGTCGAGGCCTGAGTTCAGGCATAATCGCGCGCCGTCGCACAGCTGGTAGAGCCCCATGAAAGCCCAAGCCCGTCATATCCTGGTGAAAACCAGCGAAGAAGCCGAACAACTCAAGCAGCGTATTGCCAAAGGCGAAGCCTTTGATGTGCTGGCCAAGAAGTACTCCACCTGCCCGTCGGGCAAACGCGGTGGTGACCTGGGCGAAGTGCGGCCCGGGCAGATGGTGGGGGCGATTGATGCGGTGATCTTCAAGAAACCGGTGAAAGTGGTGCACGGGCCGATCAAGAGCAAGTTTGGCTATCACCTGGTGCAGGTGTTTTACCGCGATTGAGTGGATGGCTTCAGTCCGCTATCGCAGGCAAGCCAGCTCCCACATCCGATCGTTCCCACGCTCTGCGTGGGAATGCCTCACTGGACGCTCTGCGTCCGTTTCTGGGACGCGGAGCGTCCCGGGCTGCGCTCCCACGCAGAGCGTGGGAACGATCAGTGATCATCTCGGTATCAGCGCCCCCGGCACCTGAATCACCCGGCTCGCCAACCGATGCCCCGCCAAAGCGGCCTCCTGGGGCGAACCACCGTTGAGCCGACTGGCCAGATACGCCGCACTGAACGAATCCCCCGCCGCCGTGGTGTCCACCACCTTCTCCACTTTCAACGCCGGCACCGCAAAGCGCTCGCCCGCGCAACGAATCAAGCACGCATCCGCTCCCCGCTTGAGCACCACTTCTGCAATCGAGGGATACGCCGCAAACACCTGCTCGCTATCCTCATAGCCGAACAACGCGCGTTCGTCATCCTCGGTGAGCAAGGCAATGTCCACTGCGGCCAACACCCTGCGATACGCCTCACGGGCCGTTTGCACATCGGCCCACAGCCTGGGCCGGTAGTTGTTATCGAACACCACCTTGGCGCCACGCTGGCGGGCTTCGATCAGCGCCTGCAGTAAGCGCTCACGCCCGATGTCTCCCAGCACCGCCAGGGTAATGCCACTGAAATACACCACGTCATAGCCCGGCAATGCCGCCAGGACCGGCTCGGCGGCAGGCGTGGTGAAGCAGTCGCGCACGGCCGCTTCGTTGCGCCAGTAGAGGAATTTACGTTCGCCCTGGGCATCAGTCTGGATGCAATACAAGCCCGGCAGGCGCCCAGGCAGACGCTGGACCCTGCCCAGGCCAAGGCCTTCGGCGTGCCAATGCTCACACATGGCATCGCTGAAGCTGTCATCGCCCAGGGCGGTGACGTAGTCAACGCTGCCGGCATCGCCCAGCTCGCGACGCAGGTACACTGCAGTGTTCAGGGTGTCGCCGCCGAAGCTCTGGTGCAGGCTGCCGTCGGCGCGGTGTTGCAGTTCGATCATGCATTCGCCGATGAGGGCGATGCGGGGGTGGGTGTTCATGGCAAAGTTCTCAGGTGTGCTGGAGGGCCCCATCGCGGGCAAGCCCGACTCCCACATTCGACTGCATTCCTTCAGTTAAAACGCGGTCACTGTGGGAGCTGGCTTGTCGGGTCGCCGCATCGCTGCGATAGCCGCGACTCGGTCTAGAAGCAGGTACGCAGAGACTCAACCACCTGCAACTGCTCATCCACCAGGCACCCCACCTGCCATTTATCAAAGGTCAGGCAAGGGTGGGACGTACCAAAGGAAATGATGTCGCCAATGCGCAATTCCACCTCCGGCGCCACGGTCATGAACGCATGCTGGTCCATTACCGCCGTGACCTTGCACCCGCTCACATCATCACCTTGCGCCGGCACGATCCCGGCCTTGTAGCGCTTGAGTGGCACCGGCAAACCGGCGTCGTAGGCCACGTCGCGCTTGCCCAGGGCAACCACCGCAAAACCAGGCTCCGGCAACGACTGCACATGCGCCCAGACTTCCATTGCCGGGCGCAGGCCCTCGTTGAGGTCGCTGCGGCGTTCGAGTACACAGCACTGCGCCTCTTTGTAGATGCCATGGTCGTGGGCCACGTAACTGCCTGGGCGCAACACGCTGAGGAAACGACCGGCGGCGTTCTGCGTTTCGAACGACTCGGCGATCAGGTCGTACCAGGCCGAGCCCGATGCGGTGATGATCGGCGTGGGCAGGTCGAACAGGCCGCTGTCTTGCAGCTCGACCGCCAGGCTCACCAGGCTGGCGGCGAAGGCGCGGATACCACTGATGGCGTGCTCGCCGTGGATCACGCCTTCGTAACCCTCGATACCGGTGAGGGCCAAGGCCGGCTGGGCCTGGACCGCCTTGGCCAGGTCGCGCACTTGCTGCTCGCTGCGACAGCCGCACCGGCCACCGACCACGCCATACTCGATCATCACATTGAGGCGCTGACCACGGGCGGCGAAGAACAGGCCCAGGTCGGCAACGTTGTCCGGGTGATCGACCATGCAATGAAAGTCAAAATCCTTGTCGGCCAGCAGGTCCGCGATCAAGGCCATGTTCGCTGCGCCCACCAGTTGGTTGGCCATCAGCACGCGACGCACGCCGCTGGCGTAGGCGGCGCGGGTCTGCACGGCGGTAGCCAGGGTGATGCCCCAGGCACCGGCGGTGATCTGGCGCTGGAACAGCGCGGGCATCATGCTGGTCTTGCCGTGGGGCGCCAGCTCGGCGCCGCTGCTGCGGACAAAGTCTTGCATCCAGCGGATGTTATGTTCCAGGGCGTCACGGTGCAGCACCAGGGCCGGCAGGCTGACATCGCGAACCAAATGGGCACCGACGGCAGCGGCACCTTTTTCAACGGCGTTGAGGGCGGACATGGAAAACTCCTATTCGTTGATGCGCCGGGCCAGGCTGTTGGCACTGTCGATCAGTACCCGGCGATAGTCGTGGTAGTTTTTGCTCGCATCAGCCCGGGGGGCGACGATGCACAGGGTTGCGATGCTGATGCCCTGGGCATCGCGCACCGGGGCGGCGAAACAATGGGTGAAGGTGTCGGCCACACTGTCGAAGGAGAAGAACCCATCCAGGCTGGCCTGGCGGATCTGCGCCAGGAAAGTGTCCAGCGGCAGGCGCAGGCCGTCCGGCAGGATGAAGTCGTCGGGATCGATCAGGTCGACGATCTGCTGATCGCTCAAATGCCCCAGCAACAAGCGCCCCGAGGCGGTCCAGGGAATGGGGGCGTTTTCACCGATATCCGAAGAAATACGGAAATGCCGCTGGCCCTCGCGCATCAGCGCTACCGTGTATTTGCGCCCGTTGAGCAGGCACATCTGTGCGGTTTCGTGGGTCTGGCTGACGATCTCCTGCAAGGCGTGGTCGGCCTCGCGGGTCAGGTCAAAGTGACGCAAGTGTGCCTGGCCAAGGAAATACAGCTGACGCCCCAGGTACACGTGGCCTTCCTTGCCCACGGTTTCCAGGATGCGCCGCTCCAGCAACGACGCCACCAGTTCGTAGACCGTGGATTTGGGGCTGCCGATGCCGCTGGCAATATCATTCGGGCGCAGGGGCTGGCCGATTTCCTTGAGAAAATCGAGGATATCGAACGCACGGTCCAGGCCTTTGGCGCGGCGTTTGATGGTATCTTCGGTCATGGCAGTACTCGGTCCCGTTCCAGATGATCGTTCCCACGCTCTGCGTGGGTATGCATGCGGTGACGCTCTGCGTCACAAGCGCGGACGCAGAGCGTCCAAGGCGGTATTCCCACGCAGAGCGTGGGAATGATCAGTTAGGCCTTTTTCTTGTAGGCCACGCAATCAATCTCGACCTTGCAATCGACCATCATATTGGCCTGCACACAGGCGCGCGCAGGGGCGTGTTCCGGGGTGAAGTACTCGCCGAACACCTTGTTGAAGCTCCAGAAGTCCCGTGGGTCTTCCAACCATACGCCCACCCGAACCACATCCTTGAGCTCGTAGCCGGCTTCTTCGAGGATCGCCACCACGTTGCGCATCGTCTGGCGGGTTTGCTCGATGATGCCGCCATTGATGATTTCACCGTCCACCGCAGGTACCTGGCCCGACACGTACAGCCAGCCATCGGCTTCCACAGCGCGGGCGAACGGGCGTGGCTGGCCGCCACCTGCGGTGCTGCCGGTGCCGTAACGAGTAATGCTCATATAGTTGCTCCTTGTTAAAAACGAATGTTCTTGAGAAATTCCGCCAGTCGCGGCGACTGCGGCCGCTCGAATATATCTTTCGCGCTGCCCTGCTCTTCAATGCGGCCCTGGTTCATGAACACTATCTGGTCCGAAACTTCATAGGCAAAGCGCATCTCGTGGGTGACCAACAACATGGTCATGCCCTCCTCCGCCAGCCCCTTGATCACGCTGAGCACTTCGCCCACCAACTCCGGGTCGAGGGCCGAGGTGACTTCATCGAACAGCATCAGGCTGGGGTTCATGGCAATGGCCCGGGCAATGGCCACACGTTGTTGCTGGCCGCCGGACAATTGGCCGGGAAAGTGATTGCGGCGTTCCAGCAGGCCGACGCGGTCCAACCATTTTTCGGCCAGGGCTACCGCTTCATCCTTGCCCATCTTCTTGACCTTGAGCAAGCCGAGGGTAACGTTCTGCAGCGCAGTCAGGTGCGGGAACAGGTTGAATTGCTGGAACGCCATGCCGGTCATTGCGCGGTGCTGGGCGATCACCCGCTCCGGGTGGCGTACGCGCTTGCCGCCAACATCGCTGTAACCAATGGACTCGCCATCCAGGGTGATCTGCCCGCCCTGGAACTCCTCCAGCAGGTTCACGCAGCGCAGCAAGGTGGTCTTGCCCGAGCCGCTGGAGCCGATCAACGTCACCACATTGCCGCGCTGCATGGACAGGTCGACGCCCTTGAGCACTTCCACCTGGCCGTATTGTTTACGCAGGCCACGAATGTCCAGCAGCGCTGGGTTGGTTTGAGCTTGGTTCATGGCAAGGCCACCCGTTTTTCAATGTAGCGCCCGAATAATTCGATGGCGTAGTTGATGACAAAGAACAGAAAACCGGCGAACAGGTAGAACTCCAGGGTCATGAAGGTGCGCGCGATCACCTGCTGAGTACTGAGCAGCAATTCGGCCACGCCGATCACCGACAGCAAGGTGGAAGCCTTGACAATTTCCGTGGAGGAATTGACCCAGGTCGGCAAAATCTGCCGCAGCGCCTGGGGCAACAGCACGTAGCCCAGGGACTGATAAAACGTCAGGCCAATCGCCTTACCCGCTTCCATTTGCCCACGGGGAATGGCTTGCAGCGCGCCGCGCACGATTTCCGATACATGGGAGCCACAGAACAAGGTGAGCCCGACCGCACCGGCCTGGAACGCACTGATTTGCCAGCCAAGGGCCGGCAGCATGTAGAAACACGCCAACACCAGTACAAACACCGGCGTGCCACGGATCAAATCGACATACAGACGGAACGGCGCGCGCATCCAGAATTTGCCGTAGGTGAGGATCAACCCGGCGACGATGCCGATCAGGGTGCCAAAGACAATCGCCAGCGCCGAGACCGCCACGCTGGCCTGGAAGCCAGCCCAAAGGGTCTCGCGGGCGATCCACAATTCATGCAGCCAACTGGGGGATTCGTACATGGGACCCTTCCTTAACGACGGATAGCCAAACGCTGTTCCAGGTAACGGAGCAGCATGGCAATCAGGTAACAGGCAGCCACGTAGAGCGCGGTCGTGACCAGCCAGGTTTCAATCACCCGATAGCTTTCGACGTTGATCTTGCGGGCGTAATAGGTCAGCTCCGGCACCGCGATCGCAGCGGCCAGGGAGGTGTCCTTGAACAGCGAGATAAAGTTGTTCGACAGCGCCGGCAGCACGTTGCGCAGCATCACCGGCACGGTGATGTAAGCGCGAATTCGCCACTCGCCCAGGCCGATGGCCAGGCCGGCTTCCCGCAAACCCTTGGGAATATTCACCAGGCCTGCGCGGAACACTTCGGTGAGATAGGCACCGGCATACAACGACAGGGTGATGATGAACGAGGGAATCTTATCCAGGCGAATACCCAGGGAGGGCAAGGCGAAGTAGATCAACAGGATCAACACCAGGATGGGGGTGTTGCGCACCACCGTCACATACATCGAGGCAAGAATACGCAACGCACGGTGCCTGGAGAGCATGGCAAACGCCATCAACAGGCCGATCACGCAGCCGATGGCGATCGACAGCAACGCCAACTGCAACCCCAGGCCGAGCCCCGCCAGCAAGGTGTCGAAATCACGCCAGACGGCGGCAAAGTTCAACTGATAGTTCATGGTCAGCAGCACCTGAAGGGGGCGTGTTCAGGCACGCCCCTATTGTTGCGGGTCACTTGAATTCCACGGGAAAACCAATCGCCGGTTCTGGCAGATCCACGCCAAACCACTGCTTGAACGAGGCTTTATAGGTGGGGAACTCCACACCGGTCATGGCTTCGTGCAGCGCGGTATTGACGAAGTTCAACCAGTCCTGGTCGCCGCGCTTGACCGCGCAGGCGTAGGTTTGCGGGCTCCAGGCGTAGGTGGGGCTGCGGTAGCGGCCAGGGTTCTGCACCATCAGGTATTTGACCGAGGACTGATCGGTGGCGGCGGCATCGGCGCGACCTGAGTTCACGGCCTGGTACATCAAGTCGACACTGTCGTACTGGTCGACCTTGGCCTTGGGCAGCGCCTGGTGCACCAACTCTTCGGCGTATACGTTTTGCAGCACTGCCACGGTAACGTCATCACCTGCGGCTTGGAGATCTTCGATTTCCTTGTACTTGCTGTTGTTCGGCAGCAGCAGGCCGACGCCTTCCCGGTAGTACGGCAGGGTGAAGGCCACCTGCTGCGCACGGCTGGCGGTGACGGTGATGAACTGGCAGCTCATGTCGACCTTGTCGGTGAGCAGGTTGGGAATACGTGCATCGGACGACTGCACCACAAACTCCACCTTGCTCGGGTCATTGAACAAGCCTTTGGCCACGATGCGGCCGATGTCGATATCAAATCCCTGCAACTTGCCATCCGCTCCCTGGAAGTGCCACGGCGCATTGGTACTGCCTGTACCTACGATCAAGTGCCCACGCTTGAGCACATCATCGAGCTTGCTGTCCGCCGCCTGCACCAGGCTGGCGAAGGAAGCCGATGCAGCGACGAGAAAAACACACGCTTTGAATACGGAAGGTCGGTGATGCATGACAAGCACTCCAGGGATTGTGTATTCCGCTATACCGGAACTTGGTATGTAACAACGGAATAGACAGCAGAAAGTGTGCCACAGACGCTGGAGGAAACCTATGGGGGTAATAAATGCGTTATGGATCAGCGTGATAGCGATTGCAGAGATAAACAGCGTTGCGCCGTCGTCGCATGGCAGTGCTACGCAACGCCCCACAACGGTGTTACAGCGCACCTAGACGGGTCGAGTGCAAGTGACGCGCACCTGTGAAGGTTGACAGTAGACGGTGACGACCCTCCGGCTTAGCGTGAGCAAAAACCAACACGGCAGGCAGGAGGATCAACATGGGAGTCGCCACGCGCAGAATTTCCAGCGCCCAAGGGTTCAATCGGGTACTGAACACACCGCGCCCGGTGTTTATTCTTTTTTTTTCAGAGCACTGCCCCGCTTGCGCGCAGGCATGCCACTTATTCGAACAGACCGCATGGAAGCATCCCTGGATAGTCAACCTGTTACTCGACTGCGCCCATACGCCGAGGCACCCTGACGTGACGGGCACCCCGACGCTGCTGATCTACCTGAAGGGGGCCGTGGTAGAACGGCTCAAAGGCTTCGGCCCCGTTGAAGAACAAGAACAGTGCGTAAAAGACATATTCAGCCGTTATGACCTGAGCAAGGGCGCAAGTGCACTTGCGTCACCCGGCGCTCTTCCACTTCAGCCACGGTCAAACGCCAGCCTTCATGCTCCAGGCTATCGCCCACCGCCGGCAGGCGGTCGAGCAGGCTCATCACCAACCCCGCCAAGGTTTGATAGTCCTCGGTAGCCGCAGCCTTGAAGCCCGTACGCTGACGCAGCAGGTTGAGGTTCAAGGCACCATTGGCACGGAAACCATCGCCGTCCTCGACTATGTCCGGCCCTTCGATTTCGCTGGCATCGGGCAATTCACCGGCGATGGATTCCAGAATATCCGTCATGCTCAATACACCCATGAAGTCGCCGAATTCGTTGATCACGAAAGCGATGTGGGTAGACTCCTGGCGCATCTGCTCCAGAGCGTTGAGGATCGAAAAGCTTTCCAGCAGGTTGATCGCCCGACGCGCCAAGTGCGCAAGGTTCGGCTCGTTGCCAGCCAGGTATTCCTTGAGCAGCTCTTTCTTGTGCACAAAGCCCAAAGGCTCATCCACTGCACCCTTACGGATCAACGGCAGACGCGAGTAGGACGAGTGCATCAGTTTCAGACGCGTCGTCTCGGGCTCGTCCGCCAGGTCGATACAGTCAACCTTGGCCCTTGGGGTCATCAGGGTGCGAATCGGCCGCTCGGCCAGTTGCAGCACACCGCTGATCATCACCCGTTCGCGTCGATCAAACAGCGGCCCCTGCGCAGCATCCGGCTCGCCCAGCAGGTCAGCCACGTCTTCACCCACTTCTTCCACCGCCAGGCTGCGGCCGCCCAACAAGCGCATCACCGCATGGGCGGTACGCTCACGCACCGGCAACACGCCCTGCGCCGATTTCTTGCGACGGGCTCGGGCGATCTGGTTGAACACCTCGATCAGAATCGAGAAGCCAATAGCCGCGTACAGGTAGCCCTTGGGAATATGGAAACCCAGGCCTTCGGCGGTCAGGGCGAAACCGATCATCATCAGGAAGCCCAGGCACAGCATGATCACGGTGGGGTGCGCATTGACGAAACGGGTCAGCGGCTTGCTCGCCACGATCATCAGGCCGATGGACACGATCACCGCGATCATCATCACCGCCAGCTCGTCGACCATGCCCACGGCGGTAATCACCGCATCGAGGGAGAACACCGCATCCAGCACCACGATTTGCGCGACGATCGGCCAGAACATCGCGTAAGCCACATTGCCCTTGTGCTGCGCCACATGGCCTTCAAGGCGCTCATGCAATTCCATGGTGGCCTTGAACAGCAGGAATATACCGCCGAACAGCATGATCAGGTCACGGCCCGAGAAGCTCTTGTCGAACACCTCGAACAGCGGCTGGGTCAGGGTCACCAACCAGGAAATACTCGCCAACAGGCCCAGGCGCATCAGCAGCGCCAGGGATAAACCGATCAAACGTGCACGGTCACGCTGCTCCGGTGGCAGCTTGTCCGCCAGGATCGCGATAAACACCAGGTTGTCGATACCCAGCACCAGTTCCAGCACAATCAAGGTCGCAAGGCCGAGCCAGGCCGTAGGATCCGCTAACCATTCCATTTATAAATTCTCTGTCTTTAAAGTGTTCAGAACGCCGGGCACGGCAAAGTGCGGTCATACGACCGAGACAAGGTTAGTTGACGGAATACGGGGTGCTTCAGCGGGAACAGCGACAGCGGTTGTCTTGGGGAAAGACGACTGGGAGGCTCCGAGAGGGTGTTCATGCAAGTCCTGAAATGACAAAAGGACTTGAATCCTACATTTGAAATACAAATTTCCTACAGCGCAAAACTATTACAAAACCTGTAGCCCCTATCAGAAGCACACCAATACTTGTGGGAGCTGGCTTGCCTGCGATGCAGGCACCTCGGTGTTGATCGTTCCCACGCTCCGCGTGGGAATGCCGCCTTTGACGCTCCGCGTCCCACCCGCGCAAGGGTGACGCGGAGCGTCACAGGATGCGTTCCCACGCTGGAGCGTGGGAACGATCTGTATCAGGTTTTACGAGTGGCATCGTCCAGCGCCAGGATGGTGTGGGCGTTGGTGACGGTGGTCGCCAGCGTATTGATCACTCCCGAGCGCAACGCCCCTAAGGTCGCCGCCGCCTTGGTGTTCTCACTGGCAATCGCCACCACATCCGGGATGCGAAACAGCTCCTGCACCGTCAACCCGATCACGCGCCCCTGGATGGCGTTGACCGCCGGCTGGCCGTGAATGTCGATAAAGTCATAGCCCATCATGTCGCCCACAGTGCCAGACAGGCGCGCCTGGGCGATTTCCTGGGGCGAGAACCAGCCCATGCGCACCATGTTGCTGTTCTCGCTCATGTCGCCGATGCCGATCAAGGCAATGTCAGCGCGGCGTGCGCGGTCAAGGGTGGAGCGCACCGTGTCGTTGTTGATCAGCACCCCGCGCAGCTCGGGGTTGGCCACCAGCGCTGGGGCGTAGAGGCTTTCACTTTCACCCCCAAAGCGCAGGGCCAGGCGCCGGCAGATGTGGTCAGGGTTCATGTATTCACCGGCCTTGAGCGAACCGCCGATGGCACACACGAAGGTGCAGTTGCGGGTCACCGGCAGAAACACGTTATCGGCCACCGCGCCGACGTTACGCCCCATGCCCACCGCAACGATCATGCCGTCGCCCAGGGTCTTGTTGAGGTAGTTGGCCACCAGGCTGGCGACCGCCGAGCGCTGGGTGTCGGGGTCGCTGTGGTCGACCGCAATCAAGGCGCGGTCGAGCTTGAAGCGCTCCACCAGTGCCCGTTCCAGCTCGTTGTTCATTGCCGGGTGCTGCAGCACGCGCACCTCGACAATCCCTTCATCGCGCGCGCGCTTGAGCAGGCGGCTGACTTTTGCCCGCGACAGGTCAAAACGCTTGGCAATGGCCTCCTGAGTGACGTTCTCAAGGTAATAGAGCATCGCCACTTCGGTCATCTGATCGATATCACTGGCCATGCGCTGGGTACTGTCACTCATGGGGACGGGCTTCCGTTTCGGCGTCAAAGGCGCATTCTCCCGACTCTTGCCCTGCGCCGTCCACTACTGATGCCCATCGCGCTCGATCGCATTGATGCGCTCGACCTTGGCCCCGGACCGCGCCGCTTCGAACTCCGAGGCCAAAAACGCACTGACGATGCTTTTGGCCAACTCCGCACCGATGACCCGCGCACCGATGGAGAGGATTTGCGCATCGTTGCTCTTGCGCGCCCGCTCCGCCGAGTAGGTGTCATGAGCCTGGGCCGCACGGATGCCCAGAACTTTGTTGGCCGAGATGGCCATGCCTATGCCGGTGCCGCATACCAGCACGCCGAGGCGCTGTTGCCCGGCATTGATGGCCGTGGCCACGGCCAAGGCGATGTCCGGGTACAGCACCGGTGCCGTTGAATGCGTACCGAAGTCGGTGACCGGGTACCCCAACGCCTCGATATGGCGCTTCAACAACTCTTTGAGCTCAAAACCTGCTTCATCGCATCCGATAGCCACCGGGAAAGGTGTGTTCATGGCGCCAAACTCCACTGATCAAATGATCACTTAGTGAAATATCTCTCACTCATTTCGCAAGCATTCACCCCTTACTGTCAAGCGAGATTTAACTGACCTGCCAGTCAAAGCCCTATACCAAGGCAATAACCGCGTCAAAGATGAGAATCACACCTTTTAAGTGAAAGAGATTGACTGATCAGAATTTCATTTGATACACATATGATCACAGCGAAACATGACTGTGCGACCTAATAAGAATTCACAGCACGAGGACACGCCGATGGCCACGCCATTACTGCTCCAGGCTGAACATGTCGCCAAGGCTTACGCCGGGGTGCCAGCCCTGCGCGACGGGCGCCTTTCTCTGCGCGCCGGCAGCGTCCACGCCCTGTGCGGCGGCAACGGTGCCGGCAAGTCGACCTTCCTGAGCATCCTGATGGGCATCACCCAGCGTGACGCCGGCAGCATTGTGCTCAACGGCGCACCGGTGCAGTTCAATCGCCCGAGTGAAGCCTTGGCCGCGGGGATCGCAATGATCACCCAGGAGCTCGAACCCATCCCCTACATGACCGTCGCCGAAAACATCTGGCTGGGCCGCGAACCGCGCCGCGCCGGTTGCATCGTCGACAGCAAGGCCCTCAACCGCCGCACCCGCGAACTGCTCGAAAGCCTGGAGTTCGACGTCGACGCCACCAGCCCCATGCACCGCTTGAGCGTGGCGCAGATGCAATTGGTGGAAATCGCCAAGGCGTTCAGCCATGACTGCCAGGTGATGATCATGGACGAGCCCACCTCGGCCATCGGCGAGCGCGAGGCCGAAACCCTGTTCAAGGCGATTCGCCGCCTTACCGCACGCGGTGCCGGCATCGTGTACGTGTCCCATCGACTGAGCGAACTGGCGCAGATCGCCGATGACTACAGCATCTTCCGTGATGGCGCCTTTGTGGAAAGCGGGCGCATGGCCGATATCGACCGCGACCACCTGGTGCGCGGCATTGTCGGCCAGGAACTGACGCGCATCGACCACAAGGTGGGCCGCGAATGCGCGGCCAGCACCTGCCTGCAGGTCGACCACCTGAGCCGCAACGGTGAGTTCCACGACATCAGCCTGCAACTGCGCCGTGGCGAGATCCTCGGCATTTATGGGTTGATGGGCTCCGGGCGCAGTGAATTCCTCAATTGCATCTACGGCCTGACCGTGGCGGATGCCGGCAGCGTTACCTTGCAAGGCAAGCCCATGCCCATCGGGCAGCCCAAGGCGACCATCGACGCCGGCATGTCGCTGGTCACCGAAGACCGCAAGGACAGCGGCCTGGTGCTGACCGGCAGCATCCTGTCGAACATTGCACTGTCGGCCTATAAGCGCTTGTCGAGTTGGTCGCTGATCAACGCACGCAAAGAGGCGCAACTGGCCGAGGAGATGGTCAAGCGCCTGCAGATCAAGACCAGTTCCCTGGAGCTGCCGGTGGCGTCCATGAGCGGCGGCAACCAGCAAAAGGTGGTGCTCGCCAAATGCCTGTCCACGGAACCGGTGTGCCTGCTCTGCGATGAACCCACCCGCGGCATCGACGAAGGCGCCAAACAGGAGATCTACCACCTGCTCGACCAGTTTGTGCGGGCCGGTGGCGCAGCCATTGTGGTGTCGTCAGAAGCACCGGAACTGCTGCACTTGAGCGACCGCATCGCCGTCTTCAAAGGTGGCCGGCTGGTCACTATCAGCACCGACACCGCCCTTTCCCAGGAAGCCTTGTTGAGTCTTGCCTCATGAATGCCAAAACCATCGTTGCCCCCGTTACCGCCGCGCCGCGCAACCGCCTGCGCCTGTCCCTCGACCGCTTCGGCCTGCCGCTGGTGTTTATCCTGCTGTGCGTGGTGATGGCGTTTTCCAGTGAGTACTTCATGACCTGGCGCAACTGGATGGACATCCTGCGCCAGACCTCCATCAACGGCATTCTCGCCGTGGGCATGACCTATGTGATCCTGACCAAGGGTATCGACCTGTCGGTGGGGTCGATCCTGGCGTTCGCCGGGTTGTGCAGCGCCATGGTCGCCACCCAGGGTTATGGCCTGTTGGCGGCGGTCAGCGCAGGGATGTTTGCCGGCGCGATGCTCGGGGTGGTCAATGGTTTCATGATCGCCAACCTGTCGATCCCGCCGTTCGTGGCCACCCTCGGCATGCTCAGCATCGCGCGGGGCATGACCTTTATTCTCAACGACGGCAGCCCGATCACCGACCTGCCCGACGCCTACCTGGCCCTGGGCATCGGCAAGGTCGGCCCGGTGGGCGTGCCGATCATCATCTTCGCCGTGGTCGCGCTTATTTTCTGGATGGTGCTGCGCTACACCACCTACGGCCGTTATGTGTATGCGGTGGGCGGCAATGAAAAAAGCGCACGCACCTCCGGCATTGGCGTGCGCAAGGTGATGTTCTCGGTGTACGTGGTCTCGGGCCTGCTCGCCGGGCTGGCCGGCGTGGTGCTGTCGGCACGCACCACCTCTGCCCTGCCCCAGGCCGGGGTTTCCTATGAGCTGGACGCGATTGCCGCGGTGGTGATCGGCGGCACCAGCCTGTCGGGCGGTACCGGCAGCATTGTCGGCACCTTGTTCGGGGCCCTGTTGATCGGCGTGATCAACAACGGCCTGAACCTGCTCGGCGTGTCCTCCTATTACCAGCAGGTCGCCAAGGGCCTGATCATTGTGTTCGCAGTACTGATCGACGTGTGGCGCAAGAAGAAACGCTGAAGAACGACCCATAACAATAACCGGAGTTCTACTTATGAAACTGGGTACCACCCTGGCCGCCGCGGCGGCCCTCTCCCTGCTCGCCAGCAGTATCGCCCTGGCCGCCGACGGCAAGACCTACAAGATCGGCGCAGCCGTCTATGGCCTCAAGGGGCAGTTCATGCAGAACTGGGTTCGTGAGCTCAAGGAGCATCCGGCCGTCAAGGATGGCACCGTGCAGTTGACCGTGTTCGACGGCAACTACGACGCCCTGACCCAGAACAACCAGATCGAAAATATGGTGACCCAACGCTACGACGCGATTCTGTTCGTGCCGATTGATACCAAGGCCGGCGTCGGCACCGTCAAGGCCGCCATGAGCAACGACGTGGTGGTCATCGCCTCCAATACGAAAGTAGCCGATGCCAGCGTGCCGTATGTGGGTAACGACGACGTGGAAGGCGGCCGCCTGCAGGCCCAGGCCATGGTCGACAAGCTCAACGGCAAGGGCAACGTGGTGATCATCCAAGGCCCGATTGGCCAGTCGGCGCAGATCGACCGGGAAAAAGGCGAGCTGGAAGTGCTGGGCAAACACCCGGACATCAAGATCATCGAAAAGAAAACCGCCAACTGGGACCGCGCCCAGGCCATGACCCTCACCGAAGACTGGCTCAACGCCCACCCCAAGGGCATCAATGGCGTGATCGCCCAGAACGACGACATGGCCCTGGGCGCCGTGCAGGCCTTGAAGTCCCATGGCCTCACCGCCAAGGATGTGCC
This sequence comes from Pseudomonas sp. KT_2_4, assembly GCF_041410225.1. Taxonomy (NCBI): domain Bacteria; kingdom Pseudomonadati; phylum Pseudomonadota; class Gammaproteobacteria; order Pseudomonadales; family Pseudomonadaceae; genus Pseudomonas; species Pseudomonas sp. KT_2_4. The sequence goes on along the minus strand of NZ_CP166962.1, from coordinate 334,937 downwards.
CGTTACCTCTATCGACGGCATGCCGGATGCGATCCAGGCGGCGAAAAAGGACGAAGTCACCACCTTCCTCCAGGATGCCCAGGCCCAATCCCAAGGCGCACTGGACGTGGCCCTGCGCGCCCTGGCAGGCGAGGACTACAAGCCGCAATCGGTGATCTGGGAGCGCTACGCCAAGGACGTGAAATGGGCCGACGGCACAGCCAAGAACTACATCCTGCCCTGGGTGCCGGTGACCAATGCCAATGCGGATGCGCTGTACAAGCAAGTCAGCGGCGGTAAGTAGTTTGATCGTTCCCACGCTCCGCGTGGGAACGCATCCCGTGACGCTGCGCGTCACTTAACATCGGAACGCAGAGCGTTCCACGCGGCATTCCCACGCAGAGCGTGGGAACGAGGAGTCATTCATGTCTGGTTTCTGGAACCAAGCCTTCGACCTCAGCGGCCGTTGCGCGGTGATCACCGGTGGCGCCGCCGGCATCGGCCTGGCCTGCGCTACCTTGCTGGCGGAACGCGGCGCAAGGGTGGCGCTGCTGGACCGCGATCCGGCCGTGGTCGAGGTGGCCGCCAGCCTGGGTGCCGGGCACCTGGGCATTGCCGTCGACCTCGGGAAGATCGACCAGATACAACCGACCGTCGACAAGGTGTTCGCACATTTCCAGCGCCTGGATTACCTGATCAACAGCGCAGGCGTGGTGCTGCTGGACAAGGCCATCGACGTCAGCGAAAGCGCCTGGGACACCACCTTGGACATCAACCTCAAGGCCAGTTTTTTCATGGCTCAGGCCTGCGCCAGGCACATGATCGCCCAGGGCAGCGGGCGCATCGTCAACCTGGCGTCCCAGGCTGCCGTGATTGGCCTGGACCGTCACGTCGCCTACTGCGCCAGCAAAGCCGCCATCGTCGGCATGACCAAGGTATTGGCCATGGAGTGGGCGCCGCAGATCAACGTCAACGCCATCTCCCCGACCATCGTCGAAACCGCCCTGGGCAAAAAAGCCTGGGCGGGCGAGGTGGGTGAGCGGGCCAAATTGCAGATTCCGGCAGGTCGCTTTGCCCAGCCGGAAGAAATCGCCGGGCTGGCGTTGTACCTGCTCAGTGATGCCGCGCAGATGATCACCGGTGCCAACATGGTGATCGACGGCGGCTACAGCATTCAGTAATTCATCGTTATGTCGTGAGGTTTTGTCATGTCCACCGTCACCGAACGCACACCTGAACAACTCGCCCCGAGCATCCCGAAAACCATGCAGGCTGTGGTCTGCCACGGCCCGGAAGACTACCGCCTGGAAACCGTCGACGTGCCCACCCCCGGCCCCGACGAGATCCTGACCAAAGTCGAGCTGTGCGGCATTTGCATGGGCGATATCAAGACCTATCGCGGCGCGCCGTCGTTCTGGGGCGATGCCGAACAACCGCGCTACGTGAAGCCACCGATGATCCCCGGGCATGAGTTCGTGTGCCGCGTGGTCGCCCTTGGCCCAGGCGCCGAGAAGCGCGGCGTGGCCGTGGGCGACCGGGTGATCTCCGAGCAGATCGTGCCGTGCTGGGGCTGCCGCTTTTGCAACCACGGCCAGTACTGGATGTGCCAAAAGCACGACCTGTATGGCTTCCAGAACAATGTGCAGGGCGCCATGGCCCAATACATGATCTTCACCAAGGAAGGCATCATCCACAAAGTACCGGAATCCATCGCCCCCGATGAAGCGATCCTGATCGAGCCGATGGCCTGCTCGCTGCACGCGGCGGAACGGGCCAATGTCGACCATGACGACATCGTGGTGGTCGCCGGCGCTGGCACCCTGGGCCTGGGCATCATCGGCGCGGTGCGGTTGCGCAACCCTAAAAAACTCATCGTGCTGGACATGAAAACCGAACGCGCCGCCCTCGCCCTGCGCCTGGGCGCCGATGAAGTGTGGAACCCGGCCGAGGTGGATGTGCTGGCGAAAATCCGCGAAATCACCGATGGCTACGGCTGCGACATTTATATCGAAGCCACCGGGCACCACAAGGCGGTGAACCAGGGCCTGGCGATGCTGCGCAAGCTGGGACGCTTTGTCGAATTCAGCGTGTTCAATGACGAGGCCACGGTGGACTGGTCGATCATTGGCGATCGCAAGGAGCTGGATATCCTCGGCTCACACCTGGGACCGTATATGTACCCAAGGGCCATCGACTTTATCGGCAACCGCAAGATCGACATGCGCGACGTGGTGACCCACAAGTTTGCGCTGGCGGATTTCAAGGAAGCGTTTGCAGTGATGGAGCGCGGCGATAAATCGCTCAAGGTTGTGCTCGAACCCTGATCTGAGTAACAACACAAAACCCTGTGGGAGCTGGCTTGCCTGCGATGACGGTGCATCAGTAAAAAATCCCCAGCTGACACACCGCCATCGCAGGCAAGCCAGCTCCCACAGTGGAATAGTGCCGCCCCTTAGAACAAGAACACAGGAACCCGCGTTATGAATCGAGTCATCAACGATCCCGACCAAGTGGTCGAAGACATGCTGCGCGGCATCCTGGTCGCGCACCCCGAGCTGCGCCAGTACGAAAGCAACCCACGGGTCATCGTCAAGGCCAAGCCCTCAGCCCAGGGCCGCGTTGGCATTGTCACCGGCGGCGGCTCCGGGCATGAGCCGGCGTTCCTCGGTTATGTTGGCCCAGGCCTGGTGGATGCGGTGGCCGTTGGCGAGATTTTTTCCTCGCCCACCGCCAAAAGCTTTTTCGACGCCTTCCGCGCTGCCGACCATGGTGCTGGCGTTGCCTGCCTGTATGGCAACTACGCGGGCGACAACATGAACGTGAAGCTGGCGATGAAAATGGCCGCCAGCAAAGACATGCGCATCCGCACGGTGGTCGCCAACGACGACGTGGCGTCCGCGCCCAAGGCCGACATCGCCAAGCGTCGCGGTGTAGCCGGGGAGATCTTCATGTGGAAGATCGGCGGTGCCGCCGCTGCCCAGCATTACGACCTGGACGGCGTGATTCGGGTGGCGCAGAAAACCGTCGACCACTGCCGCTCGATTGGTATCGGCCTTACGCCCTGCACCATCGCCGCGGTGGGCAAGCCGAACTTCCAGATTCCCGACGGGCAGATGGAATTAGGTATTGGCCATCATGGCGAGCCGGGCATCGAAGTCATCCCGATTGAACCGGCCGCCGCCATGGCCAAGCGCATGCTGGCGCCGATCCTCGCCGACCGCGATTTCAGCCAGGACGACAGCGTGGTGGTGCTGGTCTCTGGCCTCGGCGCCACCCCGGTGATGGAGTTGTATATTTTCTACGCCGAGGTGGAAAAACAGCTCAAGGCCAAAGGTTTGAAGATTCACCGTTGCTACGTGGGCAACTACTTCACTTCCCTGGAGATGATGGGCGTGACCTTGACCCTGCTCGGCCTCGACGCCGAGCTGAAAACCCTGATCGACCAACCCTGCCGCTCCATCGGCATGACCCAGGCGGAGTGAACCATGAGCCAGCATTTTTCCACCCATGATGGCAGCGCCATCGTCGCCGACCTGGTCAGCGTGATCGTGGCCAACCGGGAGTACCTCAGCGAAGTCGACGGCGCTATAGGCGATGGCGACCATGGCATCAACATGGCCAAAGGCTTTGCCCATTGCGGCCGCACGATCGAAGGCCGCCAACTGACCCTGGCCGAAGCTCTGGATGAACTGACCCTGAGCCTGATGGAAGGCATCGGCGGCTCCATGGGGCCCTTGTATGGCAGCCTGTTTATCGGCATGGCCGACGAAGTGCGCGGCAGTGAAGACATCGACGCCGCCACCTTCGCCCGCCTGCTGCGCGGCGGCTTGACCTCGCTGCAGGACATCACCGAAGCGGGCGTGGGCGACAAGTGCTTGATGGATACATTGATTCCGGCGGTAGAAGCCTTTGAACGGGCGCAGGCGTCGGGGCGTTCTTTCAGCGATGCGCTCGATGCGATGAAAACGGCCGCCTCCCAAGGACGGGATTCGACCAAGGACCTGGTGGCCAAGATTGGCCGGGCCAGTCGTTTGGGTGAGCGCTCCCTCGGCGTTCTGGATGCCGGGGCCGTGTCGTGCTGCCTGATCCTTACGCAGTTGGCGGACTCGATTAAACCCCGCTTGACCTGACATGACCGAAAACCAATGTGGGAGCGGGCTTGCTCGCGAATGCGGTATATCAGTCAGTAGATTTGCTGGCTGACACTCCGCATTCGCGAGCAAGCCCGCTCCCACAAGGGATTACCTGGTTTTCAGTACTGGCTTACCAGAACCGCTGCTGGGTCAAGCGGCTCCACCAGGTCAACAGCACCCGGTCCACCGAACCGCTGGCCGCCAGGCCCACGCGCTCTTGCAGGCTCTTACGCTCGGCATAGTGCAAGTGGAACACTTCGGCGGTCTTGGCCTTGGTAGCCAGGTATTCGTCGCTGGTTTGCAGCTCATCGACCAGTTGCTTGTCGAGGGCAGCGACGCCCAACCACACTTCACCGGTGGCCACCTCGTCAATCGCCAACTGCGGGCGGTAACGCGAGACGAAGTTCTTGAACAGCTGATGGGTGATGTCCAGGTCTTCCTGGAACTTCTCCCGGCCCTTCTCGGTGTTCTCGCCGAACACTGTGAGCGTGCGCTTGTATTCACCGGCGGTCAGCACTTCAAAGTCGATGTCGTGCTTTTTAAGCAGGCGATTGACGTTGGGCAACTGCGCCACCACGCCAATGGAACCGAGAATGGCGAAGGGTGCACTGATGATCTTCTCGCCGATGCAGGCCATCATGTAGCCGCCGCTGGCCGCCACTTTGTCGATGCACACGGTCAACGGCACGCCGGCCTGGCGGATACGCGCCAGTTGCGAAGAGGCCAGGCCATAGCTGTGCACCATGCCGCCGCCGCTTTCCAGGCGCAGCACCACTTCATCCTTGGGCGTGGCCAGGCTCAGCAGTGCGGTGATTTCATGGCGCAGGCTTTCGGTGGCCGAGGCCTTGATGTCACCGTCGAAATCCAGCACGAACACCCTCGGCTTGGGCTCGGGCTTCTTCTTGTCTTTTTTCTTTTCAGCTTTGCTTTCGGACTTGCGCAGGGCCTTGAGCTGGTCCTTGTCGAGCAGGCTCGACTCCAGGCGCTCGCGCAGGCCCTTGTAGAAATCATTCAGCTTGCTGACCTGCAATTGGCCGGCGGACTTACGACGACCTTTGCTGCGCAGTGCTGCAAAGCTGATCAGTACCACCAGAATAGCGACCACCAGGGTGACGGTCTTCGCCAGAAAGCTCGCGTATTCGGCCAAAAAATCCATATGTCTCCTTAAAAAATGCACTGCGCCGGGCGCGGATGGCCCCAGCATACCGACGCCACTGCGAAGGAGCCAGTGATCAAACCGCCAGCAGGCGGGCTCCAACGCGCTTTTAAAACAAGCGTATGTTTTTTCATTGACAGCTCGCAGGCATCCTCATAACCTCGCCAGACTTTCAACGTACCGGGAAAACGGACGTGGGCAGCATTTATCTGATTCGACATGGCCAGGCCTCCTTCGGTGCAGACGACTATGACGTCCTCTCGCCCGTTGGCGTGGAACAAGCGCAAGTGCTCGGTCGCCACCTGGCAGACCTGGGCATTGCGTTTGACCGCTGCATCGCCGGCGACCTGCGTCGCCAGCAGCACACTGCCAGCGCCACGTTCGATCAGTACAGCGCCTTGGGCTTGCCGGTTCCGGCGCTGGAAACAGATAGCGCGTTCAACGAGTTCGACGGCGAAGCGATCATTCGCGGCCTGTTGCCCGACCTGCTCAGCAGTGAACCGGATGCCGTGCACATCCTGCGCAACGGCCCGCAGAACCGCAGCGAGTTCCAACGCATTTTCGCCCTGATCATCGAGCGCTGGCTGGCCGGCACCTATGACCCACCAGGGCTGGAAAGCTGGCTGGGGTTTGTCGAGCGGGTCCAGGGTGGCTTGCAGCGTATCCTGGAAGCCGCGAACCACACCGACAAAATCGCCGTATTCACCTCCGGCGGCACCATCACCGCCCTGCTTCACCTGATTACCCGAATGCCTGCCGCCCAGGCCTTCGAAATGAACTGGCAAATTGTTAACACCTCGCTCAACCAACTCAAGTTCCGTGGTCGCGAGGTGGCACTGGCTTCCTTCAACAGTCACGCCCACTTGCAACTGTTGAAGGCGCCGCAGCTCATCACTTTCCGATGAACTGTGGCCAACCGTGACCCCAAGGTCACTGGACTCTACCCTTAAGGATCGAAACCATGACTGACGTAGCTAAAGCCGTAGAAGCAATGAAAGCCAAATTCAACCCAAGCGCTGCCGAAGGCTTGGACCTGGTGTTCGGTTTCCGTATCGACGACACCAAGAATTTCTCGCTGGTGGTCAAGGACAAGACCTGCGAACTCAAAGAAGGCGAAAACCCTGACGCTCAGGTCACCCTGGTGATGGACAGCGAGACCCTGGAAGGCATCGTCGACGGCTCCACCGACGGCATGCAGGCGTTCATGGGCGGCAAGCTGCGCACCGAAGGCGACATGATGCTGGCGATGAAGCTGAGCGAGCTGTTCCCTTCCTGATTCACAGGTAACCCTGAATCTCTGTGGGAGCGGGCTTGCTCGCGAATGCGCAGTGTCAGCTAAATGCATCAGGCACTGAACCACCGCATTCGCGAGCAAGCCCGCTCCCACATTTGGTTTGTGGATTGCTCAGGGTTTTGGTTGTAACAGTAACGCCACCAACGCGCTCCACCCGGTCTGGTGTGAAGCCCCCAGCCCTCGCCCTGTCTCTCCATGAAAATACTCATGGAACAACACCAGGTCACGACTGGCCGGGTCCTCCTGCAACTGTGCATAGCCCGCCATCGACGGCCGCACCCCGTTTTCATCTCTTAGAAACAACCGCGTCAGCCGCTCGCTGAGGCTGTCAGCCACCTCCTCCAGAGACGCCAGATACCCACTGCCCGCCGGGTACTCCACGGAAAAGTTATCGGCGTAGTAGCGGTGAAACTCGCGCAACGATTCAATCAGCATGTAATTGACCGGCATCCACAGTGGCCCGCGCCAATTGGAGTTGCCACCGTACAAGCGTGAGTCGGACTCACCGGGCTGGTAACTGGCACACAAGGTGTCGCCATTCATCTTCAACGCCAGGGGCTGCTCGGCGAACGCCTTGGACAGGGCGCGCACGCCAAAGGCCGACAAGAACTCCTGATCATCCAGCATGCGCCGCAGCAAATCCTTGGTGCGTTCACCGCGCAGCAGCGCCAGCAACAGGCGGTTGCCCTGCCCCGGTTCGGTCCAGCGCGAAACCAGCTTGGCCAGGTCCGGCCGATGATGCATAAAGCCCAGCAGGCGCTCGCGCAAGCCCTCCAAGCCTTCATGCTCGCGCTGCTCCAGCACCAGCACCGCGAACAGCGGCATTAACCCGACGATGGAGCGCAGGCGCACCGGCTCGCTCTGGCCATCAGGGCGGTGCAGCACGTCATAGAAAAACTGGTCCTGCTCATCCCACAAGCCTTCGGCGCTGTCATCGACGCGGTTGATAGCGCCGGCGATGTAGAGGAAATGCTCGAAAAACTTCACAGCAATATCCACGTACACCCCATTACGCTTGGCCAGCTCCAGGCCGATGCGCATCAGGTCCAAGGCATAGGCCGCCACCCAGGCGGTGCCGTCGGCCTGGTCCAACTGGTAACCCGTCGGCAACGGGGCCGAGCGGTCGAACAAGGCGATATTGTCCAGGCCCAGAAAACCGCCCTGGAACAGGTTGCGGCCCTCGGCGTCCTTGCGGTTGACCCACCAAGAAAAATTCAACAGCAGCTTGTGAAAGATCCGCTCCAGGAAATCCATATCGCCCACGCCGGTCAGCGCCTTGTCCTGCTGATATACGCGCCAGCTGGCCCAGGCATGCACGGGCGGGTTGGCGTCGTCAAAGCGCCATTCGTAGGCCGGCAATTGGCCGTTGGGGTGCATGAAGCGGTCCTTTACCAGCAACAACAACTGTTGCTTGGCGTAACCAGGGTCGATCAGCGCGATGGCCACCGCCTGGAAGCCTTGATCCCAGGAGGCGTACCACGGGTATTCCCAGGTGTCTGGCATCGACAGGATGTCGAAGTTGCACAGGTGCCGCCAATGAGTATTGCGGATATGCAGGCGCTCGGGCGGTGGAGCGGGCTGGGCCGGGTCGCCGTCAAGCCACTGGTTCACGTCGAAATAGTACAGCTGCTTGGACCACAGCAGGCCGGCCAGGGCCTGGCGTTGTACAGTGCGCGCATCGTCATCGGCAAGGCCCTGTTGCAACACCGAGTAGAAGTCATCGGCCTCCTGGCGGCGCTGTTCGAACAGTTTGCGCGCATTGACATCGGGCGCGCCCACCGGCGCAAAACGCAGGTAAAGGGTTTTGCTTTCCTGGCCTGCCAGCTCAAGGGTGAAATGCGCGGCCACCTTGGTACCGGCGTCCCGGCGAACGGCCGACTCAACCGCGCCCACCACGTAATCGTTAATGCCATCCTTGAATGGCCCCGGCGCCGGTTGCCCGTCCAGTTTGGGCCGATTGGTTTGGTTTTCGCAGAACAGCCACTGCAACCCGTCCTGGCCCCAGGCACTGAGGTGGCGATCATCGAGTTCATGATGAAGCGCCAGAATCCGCTCGCCGTCCAGCCTCAAGCTGGGCTTGGGTGCATCGAAGGTCCAGCTCCAGTCATTACGCGCCCAGAGCTGGGGCAGCACCTGCAGGCGTGTGGGTTGGTCCGAACGGTTATGCACGGTGACGCGCATGAAAATATCGTCGGGTTGATGCTTGGCGTATTCGACACTGACATCGCAGTAATGGTTATCTGCAAACACACCGGTATCAAGGATTTCATACTCGGCATCATCCAGCCCACGACGGGCGTTTTCGGCGATCAGGTCAGCGTAGGGAAAGGCCGCATGGGGGTATTTGTAGAGCATGCGCATGTAGGCATGGCTCGGTACGCCATCGACGAAAAAGTACAGCTCCTTGACGTCTTCACCGTGGTTGCCTTCGGCGTTGTCGAGGCCGAACAGACGCTCCTTGAGGATTGCATCGCGCTCGTTCCACAGCGCCAGGCCCAGGCACCAGCGTTGGGCCTTGTCACTGAAACCGGCCAACCCGTCCTCGCCCCATCGATAGGCGCGGCTGCGAGCGTGTTCATGAGGGAAGTAGGCCCAGGCGTCACCGTCGGCGCTGTAGTCTTCGCGTACCGTGCCCCACTGGCGTTCACTCAGGTACGGCCCCCACTCGCGCCAACGTTCGGCGTGTTGCGTTGCCAGGCGCTGGCCTTCAATGGTGCCCAGCAGGTTGGTTGCGGGTTTGGCCGTCATCGGGTCCTCCTTCACCTACACAGTGAGGCGCAGTGTAGAGCGCAATGACGCCCGCATGCACATGAAGACTTGGACGCAAGGTCAACTCATTCATTTGCAGAATGAAGTCCAGAGGAATCTTCGTTTGCAAGCCGGCCGGCCGCTCAACAAAATCGGGCAAAGGCCACGATCATCGCTCCAGTCATCAGGAATTTTTCTATGCACGCCACCGCCCATGTCAGCCCCGACGAGATCCGCAAGGGCTTTTCCAAGGCCATGTCCGACATGTATCGAGATGAAGTGCCCTTGTACGGCGCGCTGCTTGAGCTGGTGGCCCAGACCAATGCCCGCGTGCTCGACAGCGAACCGGGCCTGGCGCATCAACTGCAACGTACCGGCGAAATCCAGCGCCTGGACATGGAACGCCACGGCGCCATCCGCCTGGGCACCGCTGCGGAACTGGCAACCATCAGCCGTTTATTCGCGGTGATGGGCATGCAACCGGTGGGCTACTACGACCTCACCCCCGCTGGCGTGCCTGTTCACTCCACCGCCTTTCGCGCCGTGCATGAACATGCGCTGCAAACCAGCCCGTTTCGCGTGTTCACCTCATTGCTGCGCCTGGAACTGATCGAAAACCCCGACCTGCGTGCCTTCGCCGAAAGCGCCCTGGCCAAACGCTCGATCTTTACCGCCGAGGCGTTGGCATTGATCGACCAGGCAGAGACCCAAGGCGGCTTGAATGCCAGCGATGCCGAGGCCTTTATCCGCCAGGCCCTGGAGACGTTCCGCTGGCACCACACTGCCACGGTCACCGGCGCCCAATATCAGCAACTGAGCGACCAGCACCGCCTGATCGCCGACGTCGTCGCGTTCAAAGGCCCGCACATCAACCACCTGACGCCACGCACCCTGGACATAGACCAGGTGCAGGCGGCGATGCCTGGCAAAGGCATCACCCCCAAAGCCGTGATCGAAGGCCCACCTCGGCGCCAGTGCCCGATCCTGCTACGCCAGACCAGCTTCAAGGCCTTGGACGAACCCATCGCCTTCACCGATGCCCACGGCAGCCACAGCGCGCGCTTCGGCGAAATCGAACAACGCGGCGTCGCGCTTACGCCTAAAGGTCGCGCCCTGTACGACCAACTGCTGAACGCCGCCCGCGACGAACTCGGCACATTCCCCAATGAAGCCAACGCCGAACGCTATGTGCAATTGATGGAACAGCACTTCCATGCCTTCCCCGATAACTACCCGCAAATGCGTGAGCAGGGCTTGGCGTATTTTCGCTACTTCGTCACCGACAAGGGCTTGGCGGCACGCGGCCAGGTAGACCAGCCACGCACGTTGCAGACGCTGGTCAACGCCGGTCATGTGGCGGTGGAACCGCTGGTGTACGAGGATTTTCTGCCGGTCAGTGCGGCGGGAATCTTCCAGTCAAACCTGGGGGATGGGGCGCAGAGTCACTACGCGGGCAACTCCAACCGGGCAGCCTTCGAGCAGGCGCTGGGGCGCAGCACGATTGATGAGCTGCAGTTGTATGAGCAGACGCAGCAGCGTTCCATGGATATATGTGTTGAAACGCTGTTGAAATGACTGGATGCAAGACCGAACGCCAAGCGTCACGGCCTTGACGGTAACCACGATGCGAAGCGAGTCGCTCTTGATCTGCTTTTGATCTTGATCTTAGGCGCCCCGTTAAACCACGCTGGCCGGAATTCGACAGGGATTTGGGGGTAAACCGGCAGGGATGCCGGTTTAGCCGCCCCGCGCCATGGATGGCGCGTGGCGGCGACCCCCCCAAATCCCTGGCGGATTACGGGCACACCGAGCCTAGGCGAGGTGCCGAGTGGTGGGGCAAGAGCGTTTTGCTAACTTTTGTCTGGGCCGGCATTCCGGCTTTTCAAAAGTGAGCCGCTGTAAAAGCGGAACCCTAAGTGGCCGTTACCGCAGGAATGGATATGTACCCGGTCCAACTGTGTTGACTGTCAGGCCGTCATCGCAGGCAAGCCAGCTCCCACAGTTTGATTGTGGGGTGTCAGGTGGATAGGCGTCGGCTGGGAGGCCGTCTTCGCAGGCAAGCCAACTCCCACATTGGATTGTGGGGTGTCAGGTGAATAGGCGTCGGCTGGGAGGCCGCCATCGCAGGCAAGCCCGCTCCCACAGGCAGCATTTGCAGCCGACCGATTCGGCCCTGTGTTGCATGAATTCTGAGGATGCCCACCCGGCTCAAACAACGCAATCCTTGCGCCGCAACAAGCCCCAGAGCCGAGTGGACGGGGCGCATCATAAGGAGTGAAACGGCATTTGTCCTCCAGACAATTCTGAACAAATGTGCACATTCCAAGTGTGTGGCGAGGGATTGCCTAACCCAGCCGCCCCACAATTTCGTCTTTGACCAATAGCCGTTTCTTCTTCAGCTTTTCCACATCCTCATCGCTGGCACTGGCTTTTTCCGCTTTTAGCACCTCAGCGTCGGCGTCGTCGTATTGAGTGAGCAGCGCATCCAACCGTTTGTCCTGCGCCCTGCGTTCGTGAACAACTTCCTTGCTCAACCCCAAGTCCTGATACAGGTCGTGTTTCACTGGCATGGCGTACCTCCACAGATTGATCGATGGTCTACGCCCTTGAAGCTAGCCCATTCCAACAGCTCTTGTCATGTTTGAGGCCAACAACGTCCCGTTCGTCGCGGCGCAAGCGATGGGATCAAACCTTTGCCCCGCCCCGCCCTCCACTGTAGATCGCCACCCCAGGGAGAACGGTTTTATGAATCACGTTGCCACTGCTGCCGACACCCAATGCATCAACACCCTACGCACCCTGGCCATGGATGCCGTGCAGAAGGCCAATTCGGGGCACCCGGGTACGCCCATGGGCCTGGCGCCGGTGGGTTATACGTTGTGGAGTCGCTTCCTGCGTTATCACCCCGAGCATCCTGACTGGCCCAACCGTGACCGTTTTGTGCTGTCGGTAGGGCATGCCTCGATGCTGCTGTATTCGCTGTTGCACCTGGCCGGCGTGGTGGAAATCGATGCCCATGGCCAGCGCTCGGGCGAGCCGGCCGTCAGCCTGGACGACATCAAGCAGTTCCGGCAGATCGGCTCCAAGACCCCAGGCCATCCCGAGTACCGCATGACCACGGGCGTGGAAACTACCACCGGGCCGCTGGGCCAGGGCTGCGCCAACAGCGTGGGCATGGCCATGGCCGAGCGTTGGCTGGGCCAGCGCTTCAACCGCGACGGCCAGGTGCTGTTTGACTACGACGTCTACACCCTGTGCGGTGATGGCGACATGATGGAGGGCATCAGCAGCGAAGCCGCGTCCCTGGCCGGGCACTTGAAGCTCGATAACCTGTGCTGGATCTATGACAACAACACCATCAGCATCGAGGGCCACACTGAGCTGGCGTTCAGTGAAGACGTAATCCAACGCTTCCAGGCTTATGGCTGGCACACCGTGCATGTCACCGACGCCAATGACTTGCAGGCCTTGAGCGTGGCGCTGGAAACCTTCAAGGCCAACACCGGCGCCCCCACCTTGATCGTGGTGGACAGCGTGATCGGCTACGGCTCACCGCACAAACACAACACCGCTGCGGCCCATGGCGAGCCACTGGGAGAGGACGAGATTCGCCTGACCAAGGCCGCCTATGGCTGGCCGCAGGATTCAAGTTTTCTCGTGCCCGAAGAGGCCCGCACACTGTTGCGCGATGCCCTTTACGAACGCGCCGAGCCGCTGTACGCCGAGTGGAACCAGACCCTCGCCGCCCTCGACCCGCAACGGGCCGATGAGCTGCAACGCATGCGCGCCGGGGAGATGCCCGAGCAATGGCAAGCACACCTGCCCAGCTTTGCCGCCGATGCCAAAGGCGTCGCCAGCCGTGCTTCGGGCGGCGAGGTATTGAATGCCTTCGCCCAACAAATTCCATGGCTGCTGGGCGGTTCGGCAGACCTGTCGCCCTCGACCAAGACCAACCTCACCTTCGACGGTGCCGGGCGTTTCAGCGCGGGTGACTACGGCGGGCGCAACCTGCACTTCGGTATCCGCGAACACGCCATGGGCGCAATTGCCAACGGCATGGCGCTGTCCTACCTGCGCCCGTACACCTCGACCTTCCTGGTGTTCAGCGACTACATGAAACCGCCAATCCGCCTGGCGGCGATCATGGAATTGCCGGTGATCTTCGTGTTTACCCATGACTCCATCGGCGTAGGCGAAGACGGGCCCACCCACCAGCCCATCGAACACCTGACCCAACTGCGTGCCACGCCGGGGCTGTTGACGCTACGGCCGGGCGATGCGAATGAAACCCTTGAGCTGTGGAAGGTGGCGCTGGCACAAACCCATCGGCCCAGCTGTATGGTGTTATCGCGCCAGGCATTGCCGACCCTCGACCGCAACCACTTTGCCGCAGCTTCCGGCGCGGCCAAAGGTGCGTATGTGTTGGCCGACGCGGATCAACCGGAGGTCATCTTGATCGCCACCGGCAGCGAAGTGGGCCTGGCGGTGGCCGCCTATGAGCAGCTCAAAGACCAAGGCATTGGCGCTCGCGTGGTGTCGATGCCCAGTTGGGAGCTGTTTGAAGACCAGGATCAAGCCTACCGCGACAGCGTCCTGCCGCCTGCGGTAAAAGCCCGTGTAGTGGTGGAGCAGGCAGGGCCCTTGGGGTGGGACCGCTACGTCGGGCAGACCGGCGCCAAAGTGGTGATGAACAGCTTCGGCGCCTCGGCACCGCTGGCCAAGTTGCAGGAGAAGTTCGGGTTTACCGTGGAGAATGTGGTGAAGCTGGCCAAAGAGCAGATCCAGCACAACCTCACTGACTAACACGGGGCTTAATGGGGGAGCGGGCTTGCCCCTCCCACATGTTGGGCATCAGCCCCCGTTAGGTCAGTGATTGGGCTAGATAAGGTGCGGTGCGGCTGTGTTTGCTCTTGGCAACCTTGTGGGGCGTGCCGCACGCCACTACCGTTCCGCCCAGGTCCCCTGCCCCCGGGCCGATATCAATCACCCAGTCACTCTGGGCCACCACGCGCATTTCATGCTCCACCACAACCACCGTATGCCCCGCCTCCACCAAGTGATTCAACTGGCTGAGCAAACGATCGACGTCCTTGGGGTGCAAGCCGGTGGTCGGTTCGTCCAAGACATACAAGGTGGCGCCCCGGGCGTTACGTTGCAGTTCAGTAGCGAGCTTGATGCGTTGGGCTTCGCCGCCGGACAGCTCGGTAGCCGGCTGCCCCAGGCGCAGATAACCCAGGCCGATATCGCGCAGCACGACTAACGAGCGCAGGATGCCCGGTTGCTCGGCGAACACCTGCACCGCCTGCTCCACCGTCAGCCCCAGCACCTGGGCGATATTCAAGCCCTGCCATTTGATCGCCAGGGTGTCGGGGTTATAGCGCGCGCCGTGGCAGGTCGGGCATGGCGCGTACACGCTGGGCATGAACAGCAACTCGACGCTGACAAAACCTTCACCCTCACAGTTCGGGCAACGGCCCTTGGCGACATTGAAGGAGAACTGCCCGGCATCGTAATTGCGCTTTTTGGCCGCTGGCGTGGCGGCGAACAGTTTGCGCACGTTGTCGAACAGCCCGGTGTAGGTCGCCAGGTTGGAGCGCGGCGTGCGGCCGATGGGCTTCTGGTCCACCTGCACCAGGCGCTGGATGTGCTCCAGCCCGGCGCTGATGCGCCCGCCACTGGCTTGCGGTGCAGCATCTTCCAGGCTCGGTTCGTCGTCGCTTTCCAGCACACGCCCCAGGCCCGTGCCCACCAGCTCCAGCAGCGCCTGGCTGACCAGGCTGGACTTGCCCGAGCCGGAAATACCGGTCACCGCGGTGAAACAGCCCAGCGGGAAATCCACGTTCAAATCTTTCAGGTTATTTCGCGTCACGCCTGTGAGCTTCAGCCACCCGGCCGGCTCGCGGCTTGGCGCATTGGCCGGGCGAGGTGGGGCAAACAGGTATTCGCGGGTCTGCGAGGCCTCGACGTCCGCCAACCCTGCGGGCGGCCCGCTGTACAGCACTTGCCCGCCATGTTCGCCGGCAGCCGGGCCCACGTCGATCAGCCAGTCGGCGCGGCGCATGGTTTCCAGGTCATGTTCCACCACAAACAGCGAATTGCCCGCGGCCTTCAAACGATCAAGCGCGGTGAACAATGCTTCGCCATCCGCCGGGTGCAGGCCCGCCGAAGGCTCATCGAGCACATAAATAACACCGAACAACTGCGAGCCTAATTGGGTAGCCAAGCGCAGACGCTGCAGTTCCCCGGACGACAGGGTCGGCGTGCTGCGCTCCAGGGACAGATAGCCCAGGCCCAGTTCGATCAAGGTGTTGACCCGTTCGAGCAGGTCCTGGGCGATGCGTTGGGCCGCCAGGCGTTTTTCCACCGACAGCTTCATCCTGTCCTGTCCCGCGGCCACCGGCCGCAGCAACTCGGCCAATTGCGCCAAAGACAGCTGCGACAGCTCACCGATATCCACCCCGGCAAACTTCACCGACAGCGCCGCCTGGTTCAGGCGTTTGCCCTCGCACAATGGGCAGGCACTGCCTTGCATGAACTGCGACACGCGCTTTTTCATCAGCGCGCTTTGGGTGTGGGCGAAGGTGTGCAGGATATAGCGCCGGGCGCCGCTGAAGGTGCCTTGGTAACTGGGCTCCAACTTGCGTTTCAACGCCTCGCGGGTCTGCTGCGGGGTGAAGCCGGCGTACACCGGTACGGTGGGGGTTTCTTCGGTGAACAGGATCCAGTCGCGCTGCTTTTTCGGCAGCTCGCGCCACGGGATGTCCACGTCATAACCCAGGGTCACGAGGATGTCGCGCAGGTTCTGGCGCTGCCACGCCAACGGCCAGGACGCCACTGCACGCTGGCGGATGGTCAACGACGGATCAGGCACCATCAGCGCTTCGGTCACTTCATACACGCGGCCCAGGCCGTGGCATTGCGGGCACGCGCCCTGGGGCAGGTTCGGCGAGAAGTCCTCGGCGTACAACATAGCCTGCCCTTTCGGATAACGGCCGGCGCGGGAATAGAGCATGCGGATCAAGCTCGACAAAGTGGTGACACTGCCCACCGACGAGCGCGCACTGGGTGTACCGCGTTGCTGTTGCAGGGCCACGGCAGGCGGCAAGCCTTCGATGCTGTCTACATCCGGCACGCCGACCTGGTCGATCAAGCGCCGCGCATAGGGCGCCACCGATTCGAAATAGCGGCGCTGGGCCTCGGCATACACTGTGGAAAACGCCAGGGACGATTTGCCGGAGCCAGACACGCCGGTAAACACCACCAGGGCGTCCCGGGGAATATCCACATCGACATTACGCAAGTTATGTTCACGGGCGCCACGCACCCTGACAAAGCCCGCTTGCCGGGCGGTGAGCGGTGGGATGTTGCGCGGTGATGTCATGGGCAACCTTGTCTTGCGCTTAGCACCCTGCGCACGCGTTGGGTCAGGGCATCGGGGCTGTAGGGTTTGCTCAGCAGGTGGATATCGGCGCTGAGCAGATGATTGGAAGACAGAATGTCGCGGGTATGGCCTGAGGTAAACAGCACCGGCACCGGCGGGTTCTGCGCGCGGGCCCAGGTGGCCAGGTCGGTGCTCTTGACCCGACCGGGCATCACCACATCGGTGAAGATCAGGTCCGGCGACACGCCGCGCTGCAACACTTGCATCGCGCGGTCGCCATCCTCGGCAATCAGTACGGTATAGCCCGACTGCTGCAGCAACTCGACCACCGTCAGGCGTACGCCTTCATTGTCCTCGACCACCAGGATGGTTTCCTGGCCGCCGCCTTGCAGGTCCGCATCACTGTAGTCGTCGAAGCATTCAGGCTCCAGGCAGTGGGGGAAATACATCTGCACCACCGAGCCCTTGCCCTCCTCACTCCACATGTCCACGTGCCCGCCACTTTGGCGCACAAAACCGAACACCATGCTCAACCCCAGGCCGGTGCCGTGGCCTTCGCGCTTGGTGGTAAAGAAGGGTTCGAATGCGCGCTTGAGGGTCGCCTCGGACATGCCCACGCCGGTGTCGGCCACTGCCAGGCGCACGTACTCGCCGGGCTTGATGCTTTTACCGATGCAATCGTCCGGGTTGAGGATGACGTTTTCTCCGGTGATACGAATCACACCCTCGCCCTGCATGGCATCGCGGGCGTTGATCGCCAGGTTGAGCAGCGCGTTTTCCAGCTGGTTGCGGTCGACATTGATGCACCAGGAGTCCTGGGGCAGTTGCACGTCGATATGAATGGTTTCCCCCAACGCCCGTTGCAACAACTCGCCCAGGCCAGCGTAGATGCGCTGCGGGTTGTACACCGCCGGAGACAAGGGCTGGCGACGCGCAAAGGCCAGCAGTTGCGACGACAGCTTGGCCCCACGTTCCACGGCGGCGATGGCCGCGGTGACGCGACGTTGCACCTGGGGGTTGTCCGGTTCATGCCTGGCGAGCAAATGCAGGTTGCCGGCGATCACTTGCAGCAAGTTATTGAAGTCATGGGCCACGCCCCCGGTCAGGCCGCCAATCGCTTCCAGCTTCTGTGACTGGCGCAACTGGTCTTCTGCGGCCGACCGCGCCTGCACTTCAGCGGCTACGCGTTGCTCCAGATTATGGGTGAGCTCCTGGCGCACCCGCTCGGACTTCACCAGTTCGGTGGTTTCCACCACAATCGCCAGCACCCCGGCCGGCTGTTGGTTGTCCCCGGCCACGGGGCTGTAATAGAGGTCCAGCCATACGCTTTCCGGTTGGCTGTGACGCGATAGCACCAGCTCCTTGTTATTGAACGACAAGGTGCCGCCCGCCAGGCACGTATCCACCACATGCCGATTGAACTCGGCCACCTCCGGCCAGCCCAGTTCGACCGGAGTGCCCAAGAGGTAGGGATGGCGCCCGCCGGCAAATGCCGAATAGCTGTCGTTGTAGATCATGTACCCTGCCCGCCCCCACAGCATCACCATCGGCACGGGTGAGGCGAGCATCATTTGCACGGTGCAAGCCAGGCTCGTGGACCACTGATCCAAGGGGCCAAGGTCGGTACTTGACCAGTCAAACGTGCGAATCCGCTGGGCCATTTCGCCGGCCCAGCCTTCACAGCCATGGGGGTTGGATAAAAATTGCATGATTGGGCTCTGTGCAGGGACAAGACAGTCGCAAGTTTTGGAGCGCGCCAGCGGTGGATGGTTTCATCCTGAACACAGAGGAATGCATAAACCCCTGGAACTCAATGAAAATCCCGGCTGCGCACCACCATTCCATCCAGCAGCGGCGTCAAATCGGTGAGGCGCCCCGCGATCAAATGCCGCACCTCACCCACCGCCTCCCAACGGCCGTCCACCTTGAGCAAACGCGAGCCCACCAGCGCCTGGCGCTGACGCTCGGCTAGGTCGCGCCAGACCACCACATTGAGGTTGCCGAACTCATCTTCCAGGGTGACAAAGGTTACGCCGCTCGCCGTGCCTGGGCGTTGGCGCCCTGTGACCAGCCCGGCGATGCTCACGTTGCGCCCATGTTCCACCGCCAGCAACTCCTGGGAACTGCGGCAGCGGCGCCGGCGTAACTCGGCGCGCAACAACGCCAGGGGATGGGGCCCCAGGGTGGTACCGAGGGTGGCGTAATCGGCGTGCAAATCTTCGCCTACCGTGGGCTCGGGCAATGCCACCCGCGTTTCATCGGGGCTCGGCAGGCCGGCAAACAAGCCCAGTTGCTGATGCACACCGGCTACGTCCCAGCGCGCCTGATGGCGGTTGCCGGCCAGGGCGCGCAAGGCCCCGGCATCCGCCAGCAGCGCCTGGGCACGCGTATCCAGGCCGGCGCGCGCGTCCAGGTCAGCGATGTCGTTGAACCGCCGCTGCTGCCTCGCCGCTTCGATACGCCGCCCGTCTTCCTCGCGAAACCCCGAGATCATGCGCAAGCCCAAGCGAATCGCCGGTTGCTGCCCGTCAATGGGCTCCAGGCTGCACTCCCAGTCACTGGCCTGCACATCCACCGGGCGGATCTGCAAGCGATGGCGCCGGGCGTCCTGCAGGATCTGGTCCGGGCTGTAGAAGCCCATGGGCCAGCTGTTGATCAGGGCGCAGGCGAAGGCCGCTGGCTCATGGCATTTGAGCCAGCAACTGGCATAGGTCAGCAAGGCGAAACTGGCGGCGTGGGACTCAGGGAAACCATAGCTGCCAAAGCCCTTGATCTGCTCGAAAATCTGCGCGGCAAAGGCTTCGGTGTAGCCGTTCTTCAGCATGCCGGTGCGCAGGCGTTGCTGATGCGGCTCCAGGCCACCGTGGCGTTTCCAGGCGGCCATGGAGCGGCGCAACTGGTCGGCCTCGCCGGGGCTGTAGTCGGCGGCGACCATGGCAATCTGCATCACCTGTTCCTGGAACAGCGGGATGCCCAGGGTGCGTTCCAGCACGGCTTTCAATTGCGGCGACGGATAGGTCGTGGGCTCTTCATTATTCCGTCGACGCAAGTACGGATGCACCATGCCGCCCTGGATCGGCCCAGGCCGTACGATGGCGACCTCGATCACCAGGTCATAAAACGTCTGCGGCTTGAGCCGGGGCAACATCGACATCTGTGCCCGCGACTCGATCTGGAATACACCGATGGTGTCGGCCTTGCTGATCATGGCGTAGGTGGCCGGGTCTTCTTTGGGAATCGTGGCCAGGCTCAAGTCCCGGTGGCGATGCCGGCGCAGCAAATCGAAACAGCGGCGGATCGCGCTGAGCATGCCCAGGGCGAGGATGTCCACCTTGAGCAAGCCGACGGCGTCGAGGTCGTCCTTGTCCCACTGGATAATGGTGCGCTCGGCCATGGCCGCATTTTCCACCGGCACCAGGGTGTCCAGCGGGTATTCGCTGATCACAAAGCCGCCAGGGTGCTGGGACAGGTGCCGCGGAAAACCGATCAGTTGCTGGGTCAACGTCAAGACACGCCGCAGCAGTGGGCTGTCCGGGTCGAAGCCGCTTTCACGCAGGCGCTCCAACGGCGGCGCCTCATCGCTCCAGCGCCCGCAGCAATCGGCCAAGGCGTTGATCTGGTCCGGCGGCAGCCCGAGGGCCTTGGCCACATCACGTACCGCGCCCGTGGCGTGGTAACTGCTGACCACCGCCGTCAAGGCTGCACGGGTGCGGCCATAGCGCTGGAACACGTATTGCAGCACCTCTTCGCGGCGTTCGTGCTCAAAATCCACGTCGATGTCCGGCGGCTCGTTGCGCTCCTTGGACAGGAAGCGCTCGAACAGCAGGTTGGTCAGGCTCGGGTTGATTTCGGTGATGCCCAAGGCAAAACACACCGCCGAGTTAGCCGCCGAACCACGGCCTTGGCACAAAATCGAACGGCTGCGGGCGAAACGCACGATGTCATGCACCGTAAGAAAATAGCTTTCGTAACCCAGCTCGCTGATCAGCTGCAGTTCACGATGGATTTGCTGCAAGGTCTTGTCGTCGATGCCTTCGGGCCAGCGCTGGGCGATGCCTTCTTCGGTGAGGGTGCGCAGCCAGGATTGGGCGTCATGCCCCGCGGGTACCAGCTCGCGTGGATAGTGATAGCGCAACTGGCCGAGGTCGAAGGTGCAGCGCCGCGCGATGGCGAGGGTTTCATCCAGTAAGGCCTGGGGATACAGCGCCGCCAGCGCATCGAGGCTACGCAGGTGGCGTTCGCCATTGGGGTGCAGGCGCGTGCCGGCTTCGGCCACCGGCACGTGGTGGCGGATGGCGGTCATGGTGTCTTGCAGGGCCCGGCGGCCCCGCGCATGCATATGCACATCGCCGCAGGCCACGGCAGGGATTTGCAGGCTGTGGGCCAGTTGCAAGCGCTGTTGCAGATGGCGCGCATCGTCCTGGCCGCAATGCAGATGCACCGCCAGCCACAGGCGCTGGTCGAAGGTGCGGCGCAGCCAGTCGAGGCTGGCCTGGGTGTCGCTGTCTTGCGCTACCCACAACGCCAAAAGACCGGGCAACGGTTGCTCGAAATCTTCCTGTAGCAGGCGATAGCGGCCCTTTTCAGCCCGCCGCCGGGCCAGGGTGATCAGCCGGCACAGGTGCTGGTAACCGCTCAGGCTCTCTACCAGCAGCACCAGTTTCGGGCCGTTTTCGATGTGCATTTCGCTGCCGATAATCAACGGCAAGTCTACGGCTTTGGCGGCTTGCCAAGCGCGCACGATGCCCGACAGCGTGCATTCATCGGTAATCGCCAGGGCGCTGTAGCCTTGGCGCTTGGCGCGCTCGAAAAGCTCCAGCGCACTGGAGGCGCCACGCTGGAAACTGAAATTGGACAGGCAGTGCAGCTCGGCGTAACTCATGCACCCTCCTACAGTAGGTGGCGGCCCAAGGGTTTTCATGCAAACCACCCTTGCAACCACAGCCCATCGCCTTGCCCCACCGTGCGATAGGCCCACCCCTGCTGGCCGGCGCGGGTCTGGACCAGGTAATAGTCGCGGCGCACATCGGCGCCATCCCACCAGCCGGATTCAATGCGCTCCGGGCCCATCAGGATCTGTACGCCGTGTTCGGCCAGCAAGGTCGGTTGCGGCAATAACCAGCCTGGGCGGCGGACCTTGTTCAAGCTCGGGCACGACTGGTGGTCGGTCGCGGCCTGCCAGGCGCATTCGGGGCGGTGGTCGGCCTGAAAACGCAGGCCCTGCACCGCCTCATCCCCCAGACGTGCACGCAGGCGTTCGCGCAACTGTTCCCACGGCAGAGTTTGTTGCGGGCGGTCGTCGAACAGGTCCTGGCGTTGCGGCACGAACACCGGCAAGTCCTCGGCCACCAGGCGCACCCCCCGCACCGGCGCGGTGACCTGTACCTGCTCCAGGCGCCCACGGGCCAGTTCGAACAACATCGAAGGCTCGCGCTCGGCACTGAGCAGGCCCACCTTGATCACGCTGTCGTGTGCCTGGGCGTGTTCCAGGTGCAGGTCAAAGCGCTGCACGCCACTGTCACGCCCGCACAGGAAAGCGGACAGATCGCCGGTCAAGCGCCGCAAGGGGAACAACAGCGCCTGGTGGGATTGCACGTCGAAATTCAACTCGATGCGTGCATCGAACTGGTCGGGCGGTTGATAGAACTCCAGGGCCAATGGCCGCTGCCCGCTCAGGGCGTCGAGGTGCTTGAGCAGGCTGGCGTCAAAGCGTCTCGCCAGGGTATGCCGTGGCAAGGCCTGCACCTGGGCCAGGCTGCGCAGGCCCATGCGCGACAAGGCGGTGGCGGCCTGGGGTTCAAGGCCCGCGCGGTCGATAGGCAACGATGCCAGGGCCTGCATCAGGGCGCGGTCATCGGCCACGGCCAGGCCGTCGTAGCCGTTTGCCAATATCCGCGCCGCCGCCGGGTTGGGCGCAGCGACGATGCGATGGCGAAAGCCAAGTTCGGTCAGCTCTTTGCGCAAACGCGCCTCGAGGTGCGGCCAGGGCCCGAACAGGCCCAGGCTCGATTCGATCTCGAACAACAAAGCCCGTGGGTAATACAGGCTGACCTGGGAGCTGAAACGATAGGCCCAGGCGGCCAGAAACTGCTGCAGGCGCTCGATCTCCAACGGGTCGTATTCGACACAGGCAAAGTGCTTGACCAGGGCATGGGCCGCCGTCAACGATTGCCCGGGACGCAGGCCCAAGGCGCGGGCGGCGGCGTTGACGGTTTGCAGTACACGCCGCTGCGGCGTGCCGGCCAGCAGCGCCAGCGGCTGCTCGGGTTCGGGGTGCACACGCTGTGCCCCGTCCAGCGCCAATTGCGGGAAGACAATACACACCCAACGCATGGCAACCTCAATGCCCCGCCAGGGCAATCGGCGCCGGATGGGCCAGCCCGCCACGGCACTTGAGCACCCGCACTTGCGCGGGCCTGGCCTCGACCGCCAAGCGCAGGGCGGCGGGCGAGGCATTGATCGCCTCGCTCAAGGAGCGCCAGGCAAACGCCAGGGTCTGCCCGGTTTCCGCCGCTACCTGCAAACGCCGCAAGGCACGATCATCGGCCTTGCGCGGCCAACACAACACCGCCCCGCAACTGCCCGAACGCAGGCATTGCTCCACCGCCCACAGCGCGTCACGCTCCTCGGCCCGGATGATGGACAACTGGCGCACATCCACCCCGGCGTTCTGCCACGCATGGGGATAGGGGGTATAGGGCGGCGCCACCAGCACAATGCGCTCGCCCAGGGCCGACAAGCGCGCCAGTGTGGGCAGCACCAGTTGCAACTCGCCCACCCCGTCCTGGGCCATCAGGATTTCACTCAAGGCCGATTCCGGCCAGCCGCCACTGGGCAGCACCGCATCCAGCGCCGCCAGCCCTGTGGGATGTACGCTGGCCGGTGGCGCGGCGGGCCGGCCCTTCCAGACTCGCCCGCCATTGAACAGCGAGTCCAGGGCAACCACGGCGCCCATCAGCCTTGCCTCACCAGGCCGCAGAACACGCCTTCGATGGCCAGGTCCTGCTCGGGCCCGACCACGATGGGTTGATACGCCGGGTTGCGCGGCAACAGGCGAACCCTGTCGCCGTGGCGCTCGAATCGCTTGATGGTGACGTCGCCGTCCAGGCGCGCCACCACAATCTGCCCGTTCAAGGCTTCGGCAGTGCGGCGTACGCCCACCAGGTCGCCATCGAGAATGCCATCTTCAATCATCGAATCGCCCTGCACTCGCAGCAGGTAGTCGGGGGTTTTGGCGAAGGTGGCGGGGTCCAGTTGCAAGCGGCTGTGCACCTCGGCATCGGCGCCAATCGGCCGACCGGCCGCCACACGGCCGAGCACCGGTACATCCAGCCACTCGGGACGCGCAGGTTGATTGAGCAAGCGAATGCCACGGGCCTGGTTGGGGTTGACCTCGATAAAGCCGGCTTCGGTCAGCGCCACCACATGCTTGCGGGCGACGCTGCGCGAGGCGAAGCCGAACGCCTCGGCGATCTCGGCGAGGCTGGGAGGCTGGCCTTGTTGCGCGATGCGCTCGCGAATGAAGGTCAGGATGGCGGTGCGGCGGGGAGTCAGGTTTGTCATGGAGTACATTTGTACTCCTGTGGGAAATTTCTGACAATAACCGTCAGTCGGGGCTGGGTGTTACACCTGTGCGAGGGGACTTGCCTCCGTGACGGCCTGACAGTCGACGCCCGCCTACCTGACACCCCATGATTCAACTGTGGGAGCTGGCTTGCCTGCGATAGCGGCCTGACAGTCAACACAGTTGGACCGTGTACATATCCATTCCTGCGGTAACGGCCACTTAGGGTTCCGCTTTTACAGCGGCTCACTTTTGAAAAGCGCAAAAGTAAGCAAAACGCTCTTGCCCCACCACTCGGCACCTCGCCTAGGCTCGGTGTGCCCGTAATCCGCCAGTGATTTGGGGGGCCGCCGCCACGCGCCATCCATGGCGCGGGGCGGCTAAACCGGCATCCCTGCCGGTTTACCCCCCAAATCCCTGTCGAATTCCGGCCAGCGTGGTTTAACGGGGCGCCTAAGATCAAAAGCAAATCAAGAGCAAGATCAAGAGCGGCTCGCTTCGCATCGTGGTTACCGTTGGCTGCTACAACCTCCAACGTTGTGTAGATCCCTCCCACCTCGGCCCGCGCTCATCAGCAGAGTTTCCAAGCGTCTCACCACCCCTCTTTCAACATCCGCAGCTCCAGATGCTGCAACAACATAATCGTCTTGCCATCCACAATCTCCCCGCTCTGCACCATCGCCAGTGCCTGCTCAAAGCCCAGCTCCAGCACCTCGATATCCTCGCCCTCTTCTTCCAGGCCACCGCCCGCCCCCACTCGGTCGCCTGGCTGGTATTCACCGATAAAAAAGTGAATCCGCTCGGTCACCGATCCCGGGCTCATGAACGCCGCGTAGATTTTCTCAACATGCCCCACGCGATAGCCGGTCTCTTCCTCGGCCTCCAGGCGGATGCGTTCTTCGGCGCTGGCGTTATCGAGCAAACCGGCCGCCGCTTCAATCAGGTAGCCGGGGTAATCGTTGACGAACGTGGGCATGCGGAACTGGCGAATCAGCAAGACTGTGCGCTGCTCACGGTTGTACAACAGGATGGTCGCACCGTTGCCCCGGTCATACACCTCGCGGGTCTGGGCTTGCCAACTGCCGTCGCGACGGCGCAGGTCGAAGCTGTATTTCTTCAGCAGGTACCAGTTGTCCGAGAGGGTTTCTTCGGCGGTGATGCGCACGGGGCTGTTGTTCATGTGTGGGCCTTTGCAGGTAGGGCAGGTTCAAGCCGTCCACCCTATCAACCCGCACGAGGATTGTTCAATGCTGTAACACTTTCATCCGTCACGGCCGTCGCATTAATGCCTACCCGCCCAGGCCATCTGGTAAAACCCGTGCTTCATCTTTGTTCTGGAACCTTCATGTCTTCTGCTTCTATGCCCCGCCGGGGCCTGCGCTGGTTTGTCTGGCTGTGCATGGCCGTGTTGATTGTCGGCCTGCCGGTCGGTTGCGCCGTGTTGCAACACAAGGAGCGCGAACTTGTGTTTCGCATCGAGCCGGGAACCGCCGGCTGGTACACCGGCCTGCCCAAGGCGGTGCAGGAATTCGAACTCAAGCCCGCCAGTTTCAAAGCAGGGCAGAACATTCATGGCTGGTGGTACCCGGCAGCCAACAAAGACGCGCCCGCCATCCTCTACCTGCACGGGGTACGCTGGAACCTCACGGGCCAATTGTTTCGCATCGAGCAATTGCATGCCCTGGGCTTTTCGGTCCTGGCCATCGACTATCGCGGCTTTGGCCAAAGCCAGGGCGACTTGCCCTCGGAAGCCACGGTGTACGAGGACGCTCGCATTGCCTGGGAGCGTTTCCAGACCCTGCAACCAGACCCCGGCAAGCGCCTGATCTACGGGCACTCCCTGGGTGGCGCGGTCGCCATCGACCTCGCTGCCGAGTTGGGCAAGCAGGTGCCATTGCCGGTGCGCGGGCTGGTGATCGAGTCCACGTTCACCTCCCTGGCGGATGTCGCCACGGCCGTTGCCAACACCTCATTGCCGGTGCGCTGGTTGCTGTCGCAGAAGTTCGATTCCATCGACAAGATTGCCGACATCCACATGCCGCTGCTGGTGGTCCACGGCCTCGACGACCACTACGTACCACCGCGCTTCAGCCAGCAGTTATTCGAAGCCGCCCAGCAACCCAAACACCTGTTGCTGGTGCCCGGTGCCAGCCATAACAACAGCATGAACCTCGCCGGACGCAGCTATGGGCAGGCGCTGGAAAACCTGATGCGCACGAAGATGCCTGCCCAGGTGGTGACACACTCCACAGGCCGCGATAACGCCTCGTAAATACGCTTTTCGACACTGGGTTCGCACTTGGCTGTCAAGCGCAAACCCTGGCCATGTTGGTCCGAAATACAAGTTGATCAAATAATGATCTTCGCTGAAATCGCCAACGCTGCCGGGCCTTCGCAAAGTTATCCACAGAGATACCCACGGTTTTCGTGGACAACTCTTTTTATATTTTTACGTTTTTTTTGCTCAAGCCGTGCTTCCAGGAAAGGTACCGGGCAACAGGATTTCGCGATTTACTTCGCGTATATCCTTATAGCCACAGAGCGCCATCGACACATCCAGTTCGCGGGCGATGATATCAAGCGCCTTGGTCACCCCCGCCTCGCCCATCGCCCCCAACCCATACAAGTGCGGGCGGCCAATCATGGTGCCCTTGGCGCCCAGCGCCATGGCCTTGAGCACGTCCTGGCCGGAACGAATACCCCCGTCGAGCCACACTTCAATGCGGTTGCCCACGGCCTCGACAATCGCCGGCAATTGGCTGATGCTCGACGGCGCGCCATCAAGCTGCCGGCCACCGTGGTTACTCACCACCAACGCATCGGCACCGCAATCGGCCGCCAAGCGCGCATCCTCCACATCGAGAATGCCCTTGATTATTAGCTTGCCGCCCCAGCACCGCTTGATCCACGCCACATCGTCCCAGCTCAGGCGCGGGTCAAATTGCTGGGCGGTCCACGACGACAGCGAACTCATGTCGGCCACCCCCTTCACATGCCCGACGATATTGCCGAAACCACGCCGCTGGGTACCCAGCATGCCCATCACCCAGCGCGGCTTGGTCATCATGTTGAGAATGTTCGGCAGGGTCAGCTTGGGCGGCGCGGACAAACCATTGATCAAGTCCTTGTGGCGCTGCCCCAGAATCTGCAAATCCAGGGTCAGCACCAATGCATCCACCCCGGCCGCCTTGGCGCGCTCGATCAACTGCTCGATAAAACTGCGGTCGCGCATCACATACAACTGAAACCAGAACGGCTGGCCGACATGCTCGGCAATGTCTTCCAGCGAACAGATACTCATGGTCGACAAGGTGTAGCGCAGCCCGAACGCAGCAGCGGCACGGGCAGTGAGGATTTCGCCATCGGCATGCTGCATGCCCGCCAGGCCAGTCGGCGCCAGCGCCACGGGCATGGCCATGTCCTGGCCAATCATACTGGCGCGGATCGAACGCTCGTCGATATTGCGCGCCACCCGTTGACGGAACTTGATACGCGCAAAATCAGTTTCGTTGGCGCGGTAGGTGCTCTCAGTCCAAGAGCCGGAATCGGCGTAGTCGTAGAACATGCGGGGGACACGTTTTTGCGCCAGCTTGCGTAAGTCTTCGATGGTTGTGATCAACGGCATCGGGTCACCTCTCCCTGAACTGAACACAGAGAGTAACCGGCAGGAGCGTGGGCAACCAGCCGTTGCGTTTAGATGGACTGACGATTAATCTCGCACAAACCCGCAATAAAGCGCACAAACATGCATAACACTCATCAAGCTATCGACCTGCCTTCCCTGCGCAAACAAAAGATCTTGTTGCTGCTGGAACGCGACGGCAAGGTCACCGCATCTGAGTTGGTCGAGCATTTCGCCGTGTCCCAGGACACCATCCGCCGCGACCTTGGCGAACTCGCTGCCGCCGGCCTGTTGCAACGCGTACACGGCGGCGCCCTGCCCCGGCCCAAGGACACCGGCAAGGATTTCTTTACCCGTGTCGGCGAGACCAACGAGGTCAAGCGCCACCTCGCCCGCGTGGCGGCGGAGCGGGTTGAAGACGGCCAGATCGTGCTGTTCGATTCTGGCTCCACCACCTTGCAGATCGCGCAGTGCTTGCCCCATGCACTGCACCTGACCGTGGTCACGCCATCCCCCATGATCGCCATCGCCCTGGCCGACCATCCGCATATAAAAGTGATCCTGGCCGGCGGCCAACTCAACCCCGCTACGCTCTCCACCGGCGGCCATGAAGCGGTGCGCCTGATCCAGAGCGTCAAGGCCGACCTGTTGTTCACCGGAGTGTGCGCATTGCACCCGCAAGTGGGCATCACCTCGCTGCATTTTGGTGAAGTGGCCGTCAAGCAAGCCTTGCTCGACAGCGCGTCCCACGTCATCGCCGTGACCACCTCAGACAAACTCGGCGCGGTGGAACCCTTTGTGGTGGCGCCATGCAGCCGTATTCATACGCTGATTACCGAGTGGGATGCACCGGATGTGCAGGCATATGAACAGTTGGGGTTGCAGGTGCAGCGGGTGGACGTGCAGTGATACAAACCACGATGCGAAGCGAGCCGCTCTTGATCTTGATCTGCTTTTGATCTGCTTTTGATCTTGATCTTAGGCGCCCCGTTAAACCACGCTGGCCGGAATTCGACAGGGATTTGGGGGGTAAACCGGCAGGGATGCCGGTTTAGCCGCCCCGCGCCATGGATGGCGCGGGGCGGCGGCCCCCCCAAATCACTGGCGGATTACGGGCACACCGAGCCTGGGCGAGGTGCCGAGTGGTGGGGCAAGAGCGTTTTGCTTACTTTTGCGCTTTTCAAAAGTGAGCCGCTGTAAAAGCGGAACCCTAAGTGGCCGTTACCGCAGGAATGGATATGTACTCGGTATAACTGTATCGACTGTCAGGCCGCTATCGCAGGCAAGCCAGCTCCCACAGTTGGATTGCGGGGGTGTCTGGTAGGTAAATGTCGGCTGTCAGGCCGTCATCGCAGGCAAGCCAGCTCCCACATTGGGTTCGCCGGGGGGTCAGGTGGATAAGCGTCGGCTGGCAGAGCGTCAGGCAGCGCTGCGGATCTTGTGCAAAGCGTCTGCCACCCATTGACCAAAAGCATCCACCGGCCCTTGCAGGTTGCCGAGAAAATGCGGATAGATCAGCCACAAATCCATCACCGGCTTGAAGTCCTTGAGGGGCATCGCCGCCAACTGCTCGCGATGAGCACTGCGTTCCAGCAACGGACGTGGCACTAGGCCAAGGCCGAGGCCGTCGGCCACCAGGCCCAGTTGCAGTTCAGTGCCAAAGGTTTCCAGGTTTACCCGCAGCGCCAGGCCCTGGTCAGACAAGGTGCGCTGCAACCCCGCACGGAACCCGCAGCCGTCCGGGTTGAGGATCCAACCGCTCTGGTACACGTCCGCCAGCTTGCAAGGCTTCTTCGGCAATTGCGCCTTGGCACAGACCACCACCAACTCCATCTTGCCGATGGACTCACCGACCAGGTTGTCCGGAAAGATCTTGCCCGCGGGGAACAACGCCACCGCCGCATCCAGTTCGCCGCGTTCGATCTTGCCGACCAATTGGCTGCCCC
Organism: Pseudomonas sp. KT_2_4; assembly: GCF_041410225.1. Classification (NCBI taxonomy): domain Bacteria; kingdom Pseudomonadati; phylum Pseudomonadota; class Gammaproteobacteria; order Pseudomonadales; family Pseudomonadaceae; genus Pseudomonas; species Pseudomonas sp. KT_2_4. The sequence goes on along the minus strand of NZ_CP166962.1, from coordinate 305,114 downwards.
AGCCGGTGGCAACCTGGGCGCGCAAGTCGGCGTATTCGCTGCGCAGATGCTTGAGTGCGTCCAGCAGCACCACATCGCCGATGGTCTGCGGTACGCCCAGGCGCAGCACGCCGGTGGGCGGTGCATCGGTGGCCACCAGTTCGCGCAGGGCATCCATCTCGCGCAGGATCAACCGGCATTGCTCATAGACACGGGTACCGATCAGCGTTGGCTTGAGGGGCTTGGTGTTGCGGTCGAACAGTTCCACTCCCAGAGCCTGCTCGAAGTTCTGCACGCGGCGGGTGATGGCTGGCTGGGTCAGCTGCAACGACGCGGCGGCATGGCTGATGGACTGGCAACGAATCACTTCGACAAAGGCATCGATATCGTCAATTTTCATTTGGGCTGCACATACAGATCAGTCATTAAGATGTGCGTGAAGCATAGTGGCCGCACACAGGTCTGGATAGCCCAGCCAGTGATCAATAACGTCTAACCCTATTCAAACCGGTTCTAAATTACCTCCGGCTATAAGCTAATCATTAAAAAATAGCATATTAAAAACAAACATTATGCTTAGATAAAAACACACCAACAGCCCGATGGAATGGTCATGACCCAGGCCCGACACCCCGAGAGACTCAGAGCCTTCATAGGCGCCCTGGCGGAATTGATCGACGGCAACCCGCGTGAAGGCGACCTGCTGCACCGTGGCGGCAAGTTGCTGGCGCAATTGGTCAGCCACGATGATTGGCTACCCGACGAATTCGCCCAGCCCGACCCCGAGCGCTACCAGCAATTCTTGCTACATGCCGATTCGCGCCAGCGATTCAGCGTGGTCAGCTTTGTGTGGGGGCCAGGGCAACGCACGCCGATTCATGACCACCGGGTGTGGGGGCTGATCGGTATGTTGCGCGGCGCGGAGGTTTCCCAGGGGTTTGCCCGGGCACCGGGCGGCAGCCTGGTAGCGCTAGGCGAACCCGTGCAATTGCTGCCGGGCCAGGTCGAGGCGGTGTCGCCCAAAGTCGGCGATATCCATCAGGTCAGCAATGCCCACGGCGACCAAGTGTCCATCAGCATCCACGTATACGGCGCCAATATCGGCGCGGTGCGCCGGGCGGTGTATCAACCCGACGGCAGCGAGAAACTGTTTATCTCCGGTTATTCCAACGCCTATCTCCCGAACATCTGGGACCTGTCCAAAGAAAAGAGCCCTGCCCTATGACCACCCTATCGACCCGCAGCTTTGCGCAGATTCGCCAGGCCCTGTTGGCACGCGAAGAAGTCGCGCTGATCGACGTACGCGAAGAAGCCCCCTTTGCCGAGGCCCACCCTCTGTTCGCCGCGAATATCCCTTTGTCCAAGCTTGAACTGGAGGTGTACGCGCGCATTCCACGCCGCGATACCCAGGTCACCCTGTACGACAACGGCGAAGGGCTGGCCCAGCGCGCCGCCGAACACCTGGTTGCACTGGGCTACACCCAGGTCAGCCTGCTGGAGGATGGGCTGGACGGTTGGCGTCGGGCCGGTGGCGAGCTGTTTATCGACGTCAATGTACCCAGCAAGGCGTTTGGCGAGCTGGTGGAGAACCAGCGTCACACGCCGTCCCTGGCCGCCGAAGAGGTCCAGGCCCTGCTCGACAGCCAGGCCGATGTGGTGGTGCTCGATGCGCGCCGTTTCGACGAATACCAGACCATGAGCATCCCCACCGGCATCAGTGTGCCGGGGGCCGAGTTGGTGTTGCGCGCCCGTGAGCTGGCGCCCGATCCAGCCACGCGCATCATCGTCAATTGCGCCGGGCGCACCCGCAGCATTATCGGCACCCAGTCGTTGATCAACGCCGGCCTCCCCAACCCGGTGGCAGCCCTGCGCAACGGCACCATCGGCTGGACCTTGGCCGGGCAGACCCTCGCCCATGGCCAGGCGCGCCGCTTTGCGCCGACCTCGGAAAACCATCGCCAGCTCGCCGCCCAAAAGGCACGTGGTGTTGCCGATAAAGCCGGGGTCAAGCGTGCGACGCTCAATGACCTGCACCGCTGGCAACAGGACGCGACCCGCACCACCTACCTGTTCGATGTGCGCACCGTAGAAGAATTCGAAGCCGGCCACCTGCCGGGCGCCCGCGCCACCCCGGGCGGGCAACTGGTGCAGGAAACCGATCACGTCGCCAGTGTGCGCGGTGCGCGCCTGGTACTGGTGGACGACGACGGCGTGCGCGCCAATATGTCCGCGTCATGGCTGGCCCAGTTGGGCTGGCAGGTCTCCGTGCTGGACGACCTGCAAGCCACGCACTTCAGCGAACGCGGTGCATGGGTCGCACCCGTGCCGCCACCGCTCCAGGCCGAACTGATCAGCCCCCACACCCTTGCCGACTGGCTCAGCCATGGCGACACGCAGGTGCTGGACTTCACGGCCAGCGCCAACTACGTGAAACGTCATATCCCCGGCGCCTGGTGGGTGCTGCGCGCGCAACTGCCCGAGGCCCTGAGCAAGGTACCGAGCGCCCAGCGCTATGTGTTGACCTGCGGCAGCAGCCAACTGGCGCGCCTGGCCGTGCCGGAAGTCGAGGCCCTCACCGGCAAGCCGGTCTTTTTGCTGCAGGACGGCACGGCCGGCTGGATCCAAGCGCAACTGCCCCTTGAGTCAGGCGAAAGCCACCTGGCGTCCCCGCGTATCGACCGCTACCGCCGCCCTTACGAAGGCACCGACAACCCTCGGGAAGCCATGCAGGCTTACCTGGATTGGGAGTTCGGCCTCGTGGAACAACTGGCCCGCGACGGCACCCATGGCTTCTACGTGATCTGATTCACCGCTGCATCGTTTCGCCCAACCGACCCCTTCTCCAGGCGGAGGTATCTCCCTTTACCCAACGCCTGGAGTTTTTCCCATGCTGTATGCCCTCCCATTCAAACGCCTGTTGTGGGGCGCCGCCCTGGCCTTCGGCCTGCTTTCCACCGTCCAGGCTGGCGACCTGCAACCGCTGCGCGTGGCCAACCAGAAATCCACGATCAAGGCGCTGCTGGAAGCCTCGGGCGAAAGCCAGAACGTGCCTTACGAGATCAAATGGTCGGAATTCCCCTCGGCCTCGCCCCTGGGCGAAGCGCTGAATGCCGGTGCTGTGGATGTCGGCGCCCTGGGCGATGCCCCTTATGTGTTCGCCCTCGGCGCCGGTGCCTCGATCAAGGTGATCAGCATCATCCATGCCGAAGGCCGTAACACCACGGCGCTGCTGGTGCCCAAGGATTCACCGATCAAGACCGCGGCCGACCTCAAGGGCAAGAAGATCGTCACCGGGCGCGGCTCCATCGGGCACTACCTGGCGATCAAGGCCCTGAACGATGCGGGGCTGACCACCCAGGATGTGCAGTTCATCTTCCTGCTGCCCGCCGAGTCCCGGTTGGTACTCGACAACGGCACCGCCGATGCCTGGGCGACGTGGGACCCTTACACCACCGTGGTCACCTCACAGAGCAATGCTCGCGTGCTGGTGAGCGGCAAGCACCTGCTGAGCAATCATCTGTACTTCGCCGCTACCGGCCAGGCCATTGCCGACAAACGTGTGCAACTGGACGACTTTGTCGCCCGCATTGATCGCGCCTACGCCTGGGCCAATACCCATCCCGAGCAATACGCCGCTGCCCAAGCCAAGATCACTGGCCTGCCACTGGCCGTGCATATCGAAGTGGCCAAGGACACCCATCTTTCCCCGGTCACGATTGACGATACGGTGATCCATGGCCTGCAAGCCACCGCCGACACCTATGTAAAAGAAGGCCTGCTGAGCAAACACATCGACGTCTCCCAGGGCTTCGATTCCAGCTTCAACGCCAAGCGTATCCCCCTCGAACAAGCCTCGCGCTAAGGAGCAGAACATGAGCAAGCCACGTCAATTGAAACTCGGTGCCATGGTGCACGGTGTCGGCCACGGTTGGGGCGAATGGCGCCACCCGCAGGCACAACCCGACGCCAGCACCAATTTCGGCTTCTACAAGCAGCAGACCGCACTGGCCGAAGCCGCCCGGTTCGACTTCGTGTTCATCGCCGACAGCCTGCATATCCACCCCAAGTCCAGCCCCCATTACCTCAACCGTTTCGAGCCGCTGACGATCCTCTCGGCCTTGGCCGCGCTGACCACTCACATCGGCCTGGTCGCCACCGTGACCGTCAGCTACACCGAGCCTTACCAGGTAGCACGCCAGTTCGCCTCCCTGGACCACATCAGCGGCGGCCGCGCTGGCTGGAACGTAGTCACCTCGTGGCTGAGCGGCACCGCCGATAATTTCGGCAAGGCCGAACACCCGCCCCACGCCGTGCGTTACCGCATCGCCAAGGAGCATTTGAATGTGGTCAAGGGCCTATGGGATTCCTGGGAGGACGACGCCTTTGCCTATAACAAACACAGCGGCGAATTCTTCACCCCAGGCAAGTTGCATGCGCTTAACCACAAGGGCGAATTCTTCTCGGTCAAAGGCCCGCTGAACATCGCGCGTTCGCGCCAGGGCCAACCGGTGATTTTCCAGGCGGGCACTTCGCAGGATGGGCGTAACTTTGCCGCTGAAAACGCCGATGCGATTTTTGTGCACGTGGAAACTATCGACGAGGCCAAGGCCTACAGCGCCGATTTGAAACGCCGCGCCAAGGGCTTTGGCCGCGACCCGGACAGCCTGTCGATCCTGCCGGGCATCCGCCCGATTGTCGGGCGCGATGCCGCCGAAGTGGAAAGCCGCTACCAGCAAGCCGTGGCGCTGGTCACTGTGGAGGACGCCATCGTCGCCCTCGGCCGACCGTTCAACGACCATGATTTCAGCCAGTACCCGCTGGATGCGCCCTTTCCCGAACTGGGCGACCTGGGCGCCAACAGCCAGAAAGGTGGCTCCGAGCGTATCAAGCAACTGGCCCGTGACGAAGGCCTGACCCTGCGCGAAGTAGCCCTGCGTTTCTCACGGCCCCTGCGCGACTTTGTCGGCACCCCGCAACAGGTCGCGGATGCGATCCAAACCTGGTTCGAGAGCGGTGCCAGCGATGGTTTCATTATCAATTCGGTACTGCCGGATGGCTTGCAGTATTTCACTGAGTGGGTGGTGCCGGTGCTTCAACAGCGGGGGTTGTTTCGTACCGAGTACAGCGGCCGAACATTGCGCGACAACCTCGGCCTGGAAGTGCCAGCGAACCGCTACAGCGTGATCGAACCCCACGAGAAAGCGCTGGCCTGAACACATTCCACTGTGGGAGCGGGCTTGCCCGCGAAGGCGGTGTGTCAGTCACTGAATATTCAACTGAGCCACCGCTTTCGCAGGCAAGCCAGCTCCCACACTAGTCATGTATTGCCCACAAAATCAGCGCCTGGCACAGATTCCCTGTGGAAGCGAGCTTACCCGCGAAGGCGGTGTGTCAGTCACTGAATATTCAACTGAGCCACCGCTATCGCAGGCAAGCCAGCTCCCACATTGGTCATGTATTGCCCACAAAATCAGCGCCTGGCACAGATCCCCTGTGGGAGCGGGCTTGCCCGCGAAGGCGGTGTGTCAGTCACTGAATATTCAACTGAGCCACCGCTATCGCAGGCAGGCCAGCTCCCACATTGGTCATGTATTGCCCACAAAATCAGCGCCTGGCACAGATCCCCTGTGGAAGCGGGCTTGCCCGCGAAGGCGGTGTGTCAGTCACTGAATATTCAACTGAGCCACCGCTTTCGCAGGCAAGCCAGCTCCCACACTAGTCATGCATTGCCCACAAAAAATCAGCGCCCGGCACAAATCCCCTGTGGAAGCGGGCTTGCCCGCGAAGGCGGTGTGTCAGTCACTGAATATTCAACTGAGCCACCGCTATCGCAGGCAAGCCAGCTCCCACACTAGTCATGCATTGCCCACAAAAAATCAGCGCCCGGCACAGATCCCCTGTGGGAGCGGGCTTGCCCGCGAAGGCGGTGTGTCAGTCACTGAATATTCAACTGAGCCACCGCTATCGCAGGCAGGCCAGCTCCCACAGGTTTTGGGGAGGTGGCTGGAGAAGCTCATTTGATGCGGTAGTGGAAGGTGTTGCGCACTGCCGGTACGGCAACAGCCTTGCCATCGACGATTCTCGGCTGGTAGCGAAAAGTATTGGCCGCCGCCAATGAGGGCCGAATGAACAACGGGTGACAGCCGTCCAGCACCTTGGGGTTTTCCACGTGGCCCTGGGTGTTGACGGTGTACTCCACCGAACAGTCGCCTTCGATGTTCTTGTCCAAGGCGCGTTCGGGGTAGTCGGGGGCGGCCTTGCTCAAGGGTTGGTACTGGCGGCTGTCGAATGCAGGGGTAGGCACAGGCACGGCGGCTCGGGCTTTTTCCGAAGCGGCACGCGCCTGACTCAGACGCTGCTGTTCCAACGCCTGATTGCGCTGCTCGGTCGCCATGCGCTGCTGTTGTTGCTCGAGTTTCTTTTCTTCCACCCGCTTGCGCGCCAGCGCGGCTTTCTCGAGCTTTTGCGCCTGGACCTGCGGATCGACCGTCGGTTTGGTTGGTACCGGGATGGCAACAGGTTCTGGCAGTGCGACAGCGACGGGTTCAGGTGTCGGCGCAGGCGCCGGCGCGGGTAAAACCACCCACTGCGTGTGCATCACCCGTGGCGCTGGCCCCCCCCGGTCGCTCCGTTGACCAGCCCAGCATCAACGCCACTGCCACCGCACCATGCAGCGCCACGGCCAGGCTCGCTGCCAGGCTTTTACGCCAGAAACCATCGCTGTCAGGCGCCAAGGCCAGTGCCGGACTGTGCATGATCATCACCGTCATTGTGGGGCCTCTGTCACCAGCCCAAGATTGCTGATGCCGCCCTTCTGCAGCACCGCCATGGCCGCCACCACACGGCCATAACCGGCATTGTCATCAGCGCGGATATACACCTGGGTATCGCTGCGCGCCGCCACCACCTGTATGACCTTGGCGCTCATTTCTTCCAGGGTCACCGCGCTGTCGGTCTGCTGGCGGGTATCCAGTTCGCCCCCCAGGTTCCAGTAGTAGCCACCGTCCGCCTTCACCGATAACGTCAGGATCTGCTGGCGCGTATCGGTGGCCAGTGCCTCGGCGGCGACCTTGGGCAGTTCGATCTTCACGCCCTGGGTGAGCATGGGCGCGGTGACCATGAAAATCACCAGCAGCACCAGCATCACGTCGATGTAGGGCACCACATTCATCTCGGCCTTGGGCCCGTGCTTGCGTTGCGGCCTGATCAACATCGCTTTGCTCCTTGTTCAGGCGGCCACGGCCAGGTTGTTCGAGGTACCGCGCAGTGTGCGGTGCAGGTGCACTTGCAGCTCATTGCCAAAAGCGTAGTAGCGCGTGAGCAAGGTCTGGCTGCGTGCCGCAAAGCGGTTATAGGCGACCACTGCCGGAATCGCCGCAAACAGGCCAATGGCCGTGGCAATCAAGGCTTCTGCAATACCCGGTGCCACGGTCGATAGGGTGGCCTGTTGCACCTGGGACAAGCCGAGGAACGAATTCATGATGCCCCACACGGTCCCGAACAGGCCGATGTAGGGGCTGACCGACCCCACCGTGGCCAGAAACTGCAAGCCCTTTTCCAGCTCCAGCTCCTGCTCGGTGATCGCTACCTGCAAGGCGCGCTCCACACCCTCGAGCACTGCCGGATCGTGGTGGTGCAAGTGCTGGTATTCCTGCATGCCGGCAATAAAGATCGGCGCCACACCGCCCTCGCCCGCCTGCACGGTTTCGCGATACAAGGGTTGCAGGTCCGACGCCACGCGAAAGCGCGCCAGGAAGCCGTCAAGCTGGCGTTCCAGACCACGCAGCACACTGCTGCGCTGAATGATCAGGTACCAACTGAGCAAGGACGCCAGCAGCAAAGTGACCATCACAGCCTTGACCAACAGGCTGGCGTCGCTGATCAAGCTCCAGATCGTCATATGTTCCATCGTCGCGTGCATGGTGAAGCTCCTATTCGATTAAAAACGGATGACTGCGTGATGACAGCTCAGGGTAATTTCAACGCACGGCTCACCTCGGCCCAGGGCACGAACTTGAAGTTCTGGGCTTGCTCGGGCATGCGCTTGCGCCCGTCCTGCACCACCAGCATGCCCTGGCTCCATGGCCCGCCGAGGTTGACGGCAGTGACCTCCAGGCCATCGGTTTCCGAGGCGCCATCAATGCCGGCGGCTGCATTGAGGCCAACGCGCAAGGCGCCGCGCACAGCGAATGGCGGCTCGGCGTCCAGCACCAGGTAGCTGTCATTGCCTTGGCTGGAGACCACCAGGTAATCCCGTGCGGGGCTTTGATACAGCGCCAGGCCTTCGACATCCGCATGCAGTTGCGGGCCGACGTTGATCACCGAAGTGAGCATGGCCGGTTGCTCGGCACGGGCATCCATCGCCCACACGCCGACATCTTCCTCACCGATGAACAAGCGTTGGCGCTGGTCATCGGCCACACAGCCCTCGGGTTGGCTGTCGACCTTGAACTGACGCACCAACTCGCCCTGCACACGGCCAGCCGGTGCACTCAGGCGGTATTGCAGGAAGGTGCCATCCTTGTCATTGGCAAATGCGTAGAGTTCACCGCTGGCGGGCTGGTACAGGCAGATGCCGTAGATGTCCTTGAGTGGCGTGGAGACCTCACCGGCTTCACGCAGCTCGCCGCTCTGACGGTCGATGCTGAACAGGCTCAAGCTGTTGCGGTCGCGGTTACTCGCCACGGCCAAGTCGACGGTGTGCGTACCCAGTTTGAAGCCTGGGCGTAGGTCGACATTGTTCAGGCGCCCCACTGCCAGTTCCTGCAGCAGCTTGCCGTCGAGATCGTAGGCCAGCAGGCCCTGTTTCTTGTTGGTCCCCAGCACACGGCTTTTGGCCGGTGTTTCCGGGTGAATCCAGATGGCCGGGTCATCCGCCGCGTCGCCCTGGCGACCCACGGGTTCGGTCTGGCGCAGTGCAGCGACTTGGGCAAGTATCGGCGCAACCGGCACCGGCGTGGCTTGCCAGTCGAGACGGCCCTGATAGAGCTGGCCGCTGTTGTCGTCCCGCACCAGCACCTGCCGGCCCTGTATCGCCAGTTGCTCCGGTTCTTTGAGGCCCGGCAAGGCCAGGCTGGATTGCCCGACCCAACGCTCCCCGACTTGCTGGAACAGGTGCAACTGCGCGGTTTTCGGGTCCAGCGCGAGCATCCCGCCCGGCACCAGCGCCATGACGCCGGCTTCGCGCTGGGGATCGTCGAACAGCGCCACGGGCGTGCGCTTCACCTCGGCTTCCGGGTGCGCCGGGTAGGCCCACCAGCCGACGTTTTGCTCATTCACCACCAATCGCTCGGTCGCATCGTCCACTTGGCAGTATTGCGCCGATGGCGGCAGTGGCAGGCTGCGAACACGCTGCGCCTGGGCCAACAGGGTCGCACCATTGCCCACCAGCCACTGTTCGCCCTTGCCCTCTTCACCGACCAGAAACACAAACAGGTTGGCCGTCGCATCGCGATAGAGGCACAGGCTGTTTACCGCAAAGTCGAGGGGCGGCAGGTACAGCGGCGTACCCCAGGTTTTGCCGGCGCCATCGAGGCCGATCAGCAAGGCCTGCTGGCGGTCGTTGTCGAGGCTGGCGATCAGCGATTGAGTGCCGGCAGTGCGTGTGTCGAGGCTGCTGAAACGGCCTTTGAAGCGGGCCAGTTCGACGCCGTTATCGTCGAGCAGCAGCAGGCCGTCGCGGGCACTGGCCGCTACGCGCTGGGTGCCGCCGGGCAGGAAGGCAACGGCTTGGGCGTTAAGGCTCGGTGCCCACGGGGTCAACGGTAGGTCAGTGGCGAACGCATTGGCGCTGCTAACCAGTACGACCAGCAGGCACAGCTTGGAAATTCTCATGAACAGACAAATCCTTCAGGATGCACGCGTTATCGTTAGAAATGGGTGAATGTCAGGCCCAGCTTGTAGGTGGGGCCGTACTCTTCGTACTGGCCGTTGTAGCTGCGGTGGCCGGTGTAGACGAAGTACGACTCATCGGTGAGGTTCTGTGCCTCGAAGCTGACCTGCAGGTTCTTGGTCAGCGAGTAGCGCGCGCTGAAATCAACGAAGGTTTGCGCGTCGACGTGCAGGTCATGGGCCTTGTCGTTGATCGACGCCAACTCGTACAGGTAGGCCGATTTGTAATTGGCCGAGAGACGCAGGCTGAGGGTGTCGTCTTCCCAACCGAGCATCAGGTTGCCGACCGTGTCCGATTGGTTGGGCAGGCTGATGTTGCGCTTGCGATTGCGCCCGCTGGCACTGTCGAAGCCCTCGATGTCCGCGCTGGAACGGCTGAAGGTGCTGTTGGCGCCGATCATCAAGCCGTTCCACGGCGCAGGCAGCCAGTCGAACTTCTGTGAGTAGGCCAACTCCAGGCCATAGAGTTTGGCGCTGTCGCCGTTGGCAAAGGTGTGCGCCTCGGCGAAGTTGGCCCAGGCCCCGGTACCGGCGACATCGGTGTTGTAGACGAAGTTCTGGATGTCTTTGTAGAACACGAATGCCGACACGGTACCGGCACGGCCTATGAAATGTTCGATGCCCAGGTCCAGGTTGCTCGACTCCAGAGGCTTGAGGTCCGGGTTGCCGAAGGTGGCTTCGTCATCGTCGATCACAAAACCTGGGGCCAGTTGGCCAAAGGTCGGACGCACCACCGATTTGGTCCAGGCGGCGCGCACTTGGGTGTTCTTGTCAATCTGGTAGCGCGCATGCAAGCCCGGCAGACAATGGTGATAACGGCGCTTGGTCTCGGTGGCGCTGAACTGGCCGTCCGTGGCGCCGGTGCCCTTGGCTTCGAATTCAGTCCCCTCGTAACGCATGCCGGCAATGAAGCGCCAGTCGTCAATATCGACGGTGTTCATCAGGTAGCCGGCGTTGATGTCTTCGCGGATGGTGAAGTCGTTGACCGTGGATTCGGTGGGGTCATAGAAGTCATCGCGATTGAGGCCGCCGATCAACTGGCGGATATTGCTCGCGCTGATGCCTGGGCCAAAGCGGCCGAGACGGTAGTCGACGCTGCCCTTCTGGAACTGCGTGAGGTTGAGTTGTTCATCGCTCAAGCCCTGTTCATCCAGGTCCTTGTAGACCCAGGCCTCCAAGTCATTGTCCTTGTGGCGTCGGCTGACCTTGCCGCCGAACTTGAACTGGGATGCGTAACCGCGCAGGTCGTAGTCGCGCGCCAGGTCCAGGCGCAGGTTTTTCTCGGTGTCCTGGGTGTGCTGTTTTTCCCAGTCGACTTTGTCGAGGCTGAAATTGGCAGGGTCGTAGAAACCGCTACCAACGATGGGCCGCGGCTTGGCCTTGTCGTAAAAGCCGCTGTGGGCAAAATCACCGCCATCGAAGGTCGCACCGGCAATATGCCCCGGGCTGTCTTCGCTGGAACGGCTGTAACCGGCCTGGCCGCTCAAGGTCCACAGGCCGAGCAGGCGTTCACCGCCCAATACGTAGGACTGGATTTGCTGGGTTTCCTCGCGGTTCTTGAGCTTGCGTTTGCCCTCGGCTTCGCCCAATTCACCGGGCGCTTGCGGGTCAGCGAACTCGAGGCTGGCGGCGTTGCGGGTTTCGGTGTCCTTGTAGCGGCTGTAGAGGGTGCGCAGATAGTAGCTGCTCAGGTCATCGGGCTTGTAATCAAAGTTAAGGCCACCACCGGCGCGTTCACGGCTGATGTCGTAGTCGCGCTGCTCGAATTCGTTGAGCCGGGCGCCGTTGGTGAAGTCCCAGGCGCCGCCAGTTTCGACGTTGTCCGAGCCGAAATCACGCTTCTGCCAACTGAGCGCCGCGGCCACGCCAAAGTTGTCGATACCGTCGCCGAGGCTGAACCGGTTACTGGCGGCGCCAGAGAATTTCGGGCTGGTCTGGTGCGTGTTCTTGTCATAACTGGCCTCGGTGCTGCCGGTGTAGAACAGGCCCTTGTGGTCGAACGCCGAGAGGCTCTTCACATCGACAGTGCCGCCGAGGGAGTTGGCGTCCATGTCCGGTGTGAGCGTCTTGATCACCGACAGCGACTGCACCAATTCCGAGGGCAGAACATCGAGGGCCACGGCGCGGCGTTCGCTCTCGGGGGATGGCACCAGGGTGCCGTTGATGGTCACGCTGTTGAGGTCCGGGCCCAGGCCGCGCACGCTGACAAAGCGGCCTTCGCCCTGGTCACGTTCAACGCTGATGCCCGGCAAGCGCTGCACCGCCTCGGCAACATTCTCATCCGGCAACTGGGCGACGCCGTCGGCATGCACCACGCTTTTGATACTGTCGGAAGAGCGTTGCTCCTTGAGGGCGCTGTCGATCGCAGCGGCTTGGCCGACCACATCGACATGCTCGGTGGCCGCTTCGGCGGCGTTGAGCCGCTCGCAGGCTATCGCCAGAGCCAAGGCGGTAAGCGTAAAGCTGACGAGCCCGGTGCGCTTGTACATGAAACCCTCCCCAAGAATCCGTTGGCGCCAGGCAAGGGGCCCGGCAACTGGGAGGGCAAGCTAGGGATGAGGCGTGACGGTTCTGTGACAAGGTTGCGGGCAGAGCCTGTCAAAGCGGGGTTTACAGGCTTCTGGAGGGTACAAATGAGCTGAAATGACCTCACTCAACCTGTGGGAGCTGGCTTGCCTGCGAAGGCGGCGGTTCAATCGACAGAGAAGTCAAATGTGCCGCCCAGGTAACCACGATGCGAAGCGAGCCGCTCTTGATCTTGTGTGGGGAGGTTCTAGATATGGCACTGGTAGGAAGTCGGTGGGATGAGCCGGGACAAAGCGGGAGATAGTGCGATGGGCTAGGCGGGACAAGGGGTTGGGGAAGGCACCACATCTCAAAACGATGCCAAAGCACTGTCAAGGAATAAACAGGTCAAATTCGGTACAGGCGTTGAGTCGGTGCCAGATTAGCGAAATCTTTGGCACCGCCCCCATACGCCGTCTCCGTCAGGCTTTAGATCCAGCCACCAGCCCATACGACCCGGCCGATTATCTCCAAGTCATTCAGTTGATCCCTAGGGACGACCATGTCGCGGTAGGCCTTGTTCTCACTGATGATATGAATAGACCCGTCGAACTGCCGCTGGAGTCTCTTCGCATAGAGATGGTCATCCAGCCGGATGACGTAGACAGCTTCTCCCTCAAGCGAACTGCGGCTGTGGTCGATCATCACAGTATCGCCATCGCTTAGCAGCCCCTCCATCGAATCCCCGTCCACGCGGATTGCCGACAGCCGTGTGGAGTCCAGGCCTTTCTTGCGGAGTGAGTATGCGGTGAACGCGAGCTGGGTAAGGACCTTCGCGCCTTCGCTCCAGGCGCCATGTCCCGCGCTACAGTGGGCGTCGTACAGCGGCACATAGGCGTACCTATCCTCCGCAACGGACTGGGGACTAGTGCCTTTAAGCTTATCCCCCTCACCAGATGCCAGCCAACCAATGTCGACGCCGACCGCCTTAGCGATGTCGACGCACCGGGCTACCTTGGGCTCGCTCTGCCCGGTCAGGTAATACTCAAGCGTGCGTCGTGGGATAGCGGTAAGTCGCGCCAACTCATCGCCACTTCCCGCCATGTCAGCGCATTGTCGAATACGCTCCGCAAGCCCCTCACTCATTTCGCTTTCTCCATTGAGCTATCCGAAACGGCATCCATGCACAAAGCGAAATTTCGCTTTCTCGATAAAGCTATATAAATCAAAGAGATAGACAAAATTAGCCACCATAAAGCCAAAGATGGAAAACGAAACGCCATTTTTCGCTTTACCACATAGTTATATTTGGCTATGTTTATGCCCTAGGTAACGTTAGACATCCCAAAAAAACCACCCTTGCCGGTGGTTATGAATGGACGCTAGGCATGAACAAAACCGAAATCCCGCTCGACCCAGCCCAGCGATGGGAATGGATCAAATACCAACTTCGTACCAGAGGTACGTCGCTCGCCATCCTGGCACGTGAGCTTGACGTTTCAGATGCTGCCGTCAAGAACGCTAAGCGCACCGCCTATCCACGAATGGAAAGAGCCATTGCTCGTGCGCTAGGTCTCAAGCCAATTGACTTGTGGCCCGAGCGTTGGAACGCAAACGGTACTCCGCACCGTATCCGGGTGCAGCGTGCAGAGCACAACGCAACTTCTAGCCAAGAGCATAACCCAGCTTATGCCCTTCGACACCGTAAAACCGGTACGGAGGGATAAACATGCGCCGTACTAAAGATGACCGTACGTTAGACATCTTCTCTGTCCCACAGCCAGTTCTAGCTATCCCTGGGAATGGCAACAATGCGGCACAAGTCAGTGAACTGATCAGTGAGATTCTGAAAGGTTCCGACCTGGATCGTTACGAAATTGGTGCACGCATGTCTCGCTTGTCTGGCGATGACGTGAGTAAGCACATGCTTGATGCGTGGTCGAGCCCAGCCCGAACAGATCATAACCTACCGTTCTATAGAGCCCCGCTGCTTGAAGAAGTTTGTAGCAGTCACGTTTTAACCGACTGGCTGGTTGAGCAACGTGGTGGCCGCGTGGCTTACGGTCGCGATGCACTCAACGCGGAGCTTGGTCGTCTGGCGCGAGTTGCCGCTGACGCGACTAGGCAAGCACGCGAGCTTAAGAAGCTGCTGGGTGACGGCCATGCATAATTGGTATTCCGCCCGTGAATTGGCTGGTTTGCCTGGCATGCCGGGAACAGAGCGGGCAATTCAACTGCGTGCTAAACGCGAGCGATGGGAAGGCCAAGGCCGTCTTGGCAGTAAGGCTGTCGAGTATCGTTTCGCTGCACTGCCGCCAGAAACCCAAGCCGCGTTAATCGCTGCCTCTGTATCGTATGTAGCACCAGAGTGTGCGCCGCCTACCGATTTAATAACTACTCAGCGTGACGCTGTTTCGGCGTCACGCTTGAGCGAAGATCAACGCTCTGTGATGACTGCTCGCCTGGCGTTCGTCCGTGAAATCGAACGTATGAGCCAGACCATCAGCCAGCAACGCGCCATCGACACCCTCGTATCCCTGGCAAAAGCTGAACAGCTCACCCCCTATCTTAATGGTCTGGTGCAACGCGCCAACGACCGCAAGACCGGCGACCGCTCTTTGAGCGAGCGCACGCTCAAGCGTTGGTTGGCCGATTACCGCAGAGAGGGTGAAACCGGCCTGGCACCTGCTCGCCGTCAGAAAGACATGAGCCTCCCAACATGGGCGGCGGCGTTCTTGGCGTGCTACCAGCGCCCGACCAAGCCCAGCGTCGAATCGGCCTATGCCGAGTTCGCCATGAAGAACCCGGCCGAACGTCCAAGCATCCATGTAGTACGCCGCTTTCTTAATAAGCTCAGTGCAGAAGCCCGCGAGCGCGGCCGTCGTACGCCGCAGGAACTCAAAGCCCTGCAACCGTTCAAGCGTCGTTCCACAAAAAGCATGTATCCCTGCGACGTATTCACCGCCGACGGCCACAAGTTCGACGCCGAGGTGTTGAATCCGCGCACCGGCAAGCCTTATCGCCCGGAAGCAACCACTGTCCTCGATGTCGCAACACGCAAAGCCTTGGGCATTTCCATTGGCGAAGCCGAGTCCACCATCGGCGTAATGGACGCGCTGCGTGATGCGATGCAGCACGGCATGTTCGCCATGTTCTACGTCGACAACGGCTCAGGCTTTGCCAACGACACCGTCCGTGAAGTGGTCGACCGTCTCGGCGGCACCATGACCCACGCGCTGCCGTACAACAGCCAAGCCCGCGGCCTTATCGAACGGTCCCACCAAACAATTTGGGTTAATGCAGCCAAGAAGCTGACGAGCTACATCGGTGCCGACATGGACAAGCACGCCGGGACCAAAGTGCATCGGATAGGCCGGAAAGAGCTGCGCGAAACTGGTCGGACCCGCCTGATTCCGACCTTTGCCGAGTTCATGGCCGGTGTCGAATACGAAATTAAAACCTACAACAACAGCCCGCACAGAGGGCTCGCCAAATTCCGCGACCCACTGACCGGTAAGCTGCGGCACATGAGTCCGAACGAAGCGTGGGAAGCCGCACGGGCCGAAGGCTGGGAGCCAATTATTGCTCCGGCCGAGCTGCTCAACGACCTGTCGCGCCCACAAGTCGTTCGTCCGACACGTCGCGGAGAAGTCACCTGGGCAGGTGAAACCTACTTCCTTGATGCCTTGCGCAGCTTTCACGGCGAAGAAATCCGTCTGGCCTACGACGTGCGTGATGCATCCCGCGTTTGGGTCCGCACGCTTGAGGGGGACCTGATCGGTGAGGCACTGGTCGACGGCAACGCCTGCGACTACATGCCGAAAGCCATGATTGAGAAGGCCTACGACAAGCGCGAAAGCGGCCAGATGAAACGCGCTGTAGACAAGCTCGAAACGCTGACAGGCAAGCGCGTGGAAATGATCGCACCGACCAGCGCACCGTCGGCGCAGCTCAGCCTTGAACAGATGGCCGAAGCCCGCCGTTTTGCCGAACTGTCAGCGCCAAAGCCCAAAGCCTTCGACTTGCCTACCGACCCAACTGCCCGTTATCGCCTTTGGAACCAGCTCGACGCCCGCCTCACCAGCGGCGAGCCGCTGTCACCAGAGGAAACGCAGTGGCATTCCCGCTACCCGCAGCACCCGGACTTCACCTCAATTCAACAAATGTTCGCGTTTGCCGAGCAGGCCCGCGCTTAACCCAAGACCTTTAGGAGTCGAATTATGAGTATTTCCAAGATAGTTCCCTTGACCAACGTCGGGCTCTTGTCCGCCGCTATCGCCCGTACCCTCAGCCGTCCGGCAGGATTGCCTGGCCTGGTAGTGATGTACGGCGCAAGCGGCCTGGGTAAAAGCGTCGGTGCGGCCTTCGCCGCAAACCAGCACCGTGCCTACTACGTGGAGTGTCGCAACACCTGGAGCAAAAAGGCTTTCCTGCACGCCATCCTTCGCGAAATGAGCATCCAACCGGCTACAACAATGTCGGTGATGGTCGATCAGATCGCCGAGCAACTGTCCAAGAGCGGGCGCCCGCTGTTGATCGATGACGTGCAATACCTGCTCGAAAAGGCAATAGCCAACGTCCTGACCGACATCTACAACGCCAGCGAAGGGACCATTGTCCTGATCGGCGAAGAACGTGTGCCCGGTAGCCTGGCGAAGCTGGAACGTCTGCACAACCGGGTGCTGGAGTGGGTGCCTGCGCAGCGCGCCACTCTCGACGATCTGCGCGCACTAGCCGAGTCCAGCTACCCGGAATTGCACTTCGCTGATGATTTGCTGGATGACCTGCGCAAGAAGGTGAATGGCTGCCTACGTCGCGTCGCGGTCAACCTTTACAAGGTCTACAGCGAAGCACGCGCCCGCTGCATTGACCGCATTGACCTGGCTAGCTGGGGCTCCGATAGCTGGTTTACCGGCGAAGCCCCCGTGCGGAGGGTTTGAGGGATGCCTAGAGCCAGAGCTGATTTGGTGATGGTGGGCGGTAAGTCCCCTCGCCAATACATTTGGGAAGCTATCCGCGCTGTCAACGCCGGACCTAAAGCACTGACAACCTACACTGTTGCGCGCAAATCGAACCAAGACGATCAAGCCGTACGTGCCTATTTCAGAGATATGGAAAAGGCCGGGATTGTTAGCAAAGTCCGCAATATCGACCGCCGCGACTCCGAGTGGACGTTACTCAAAGACGAAGGTGTCGAAGCCCCACGGGTTAACCACCACGGCAAGCGCTCGACTCACGCAGGTGGCGTGGAAAACATCTGGCGGGCACTGCGTATCCTGGGTGAGTTCACCGCCGCCGAAGCCGCAATCGCTGCCAGTGTGAACGGCGTATCCATAAGCGAGTTTGGCGCTCAGGTGTATTTGTCGGGCCTGGCAAAGGCTGGCTACGTGACTCGCAGAGGCGGAACGCCAGGCGTTAAAACGCGCTTTTGTCTGGTGCCGTCGCGGTATACCGGCCCCAAACACCCAATCTACCAGCGTGACTTCGATCAGGTCTACGACCCGAATTTGGATCAGGTGGTGTGGCGCAAAGCTGACCAGGCGGTGACCAAATGAACCAGGTCAACCACCTTGCAGCGTGGGGTCAGGACGCGCCGTTGTTCGTGCGCTTGCTCGCCGCCGAAGTCGCTGCCACCAACAAGACCAAGGCCAGCCAGCGTATCGGCATGAGCCGCACGGCCGTGAGCCTGACCCTTTCCAACCGCTATGCGTCGCCCAGCATGGCCGGTGTCGAGCGTCGGGTAATGGAAACCCTGGGGCGCATTGAATGTGTCGCCCTAGGCGAGACCGTCACGACGGACCAGTGCCAAAGCTATCGCGAAAAACCAGCGCCGACCCACAATCCGCAGGCCATGCAGCACTGGCGTGCCTGCCAACACTGCCCAATTAACCCCGACTGCTGCAACCAGGAGAACGCCCATGCTCGCCTCCATTAACCGCACGCCTTTGAAAGTCTTAACCCCGACCCTGGCAGACCGCCTGCGAGTGTTCAACGCTGCCGCTCGCAACTTGCAGGCGCATGGCATCCGCGTACAAGCGTTTCACCCAGCAACCAATCTCCTGGTGATCAGCCCCGAGTCAGGTCAACGACTGGTCAACCTGGGCCACACCGAGGGCTATCAACGCCACAGCACGGCCGGTAGCACCCGTTTCAACGTGCAGTTCCAGGGCGTGACCCTGGAATGGCGCGAACCTATTAGCGCCTCCCGTCCTGCCGACTGGTCGCGCCCGACTCTCCACTGAGGAACCTTGTAATGACACAACAACAAACCATTCCCGAAGGCTACCGCGTCGATGCTCAAAAGCGGCTGATTCCGGAAAGCATGATCAAACCTATCGACCTGGAGCGGGATGCCCTGGTACTTGGCCTGGTTGAAAAAGCCCGCGCTGCCAGCGATGTGCTGGCGAAGTTCAAAGCTTCGGCTTTCGGTGATATTGAAGCCTTTGTCGAACTCAGCGCCGAGCAGTATGGCGCGCAGATCGGGGGGAAGAAGGGAAATGTCAGCCTGATCAGCTTCGATGGGCGTTTCAAGATCATGCGTGCCGTACAGGAAAGCATCGCTTTCGACGAACGCCTCCAGGCGGCGCGGGCATTGATTGATGAGTGCCTGCGGGACTGGACCACCGGGGCGCGTCCCGAAGTGGTCACGCTGGTAAATGACGCCTTTCGGACTGACCAGAAAGGCGACATTCGCACCGCTCGTGTGCTTGCGCTGCGCCGTATGGAAATCACTGATGAACGCTGGCAGCGCGCCATGCAAGCCATTGGCGATGCCTGCCAGGTGGTTGGCTCTAAGTCCTACATCCGCGTGTACCAGCGTGTTGGCGATACCGACCAGTACGAACCCATCAGCCTTGATATTGCGGGGGTTTGAAATGGGACTTCTGACTGCAATGACCTGGCCGAAAACCAGCTTACTGGACCTGCTCAACGATGCGGAAGAAAGCGAGCAGGACACGTTCGATGTCATTCACCTGGAGCCGAATTCAGGTCGTAGCTACGTGGTAGCGGTTATCTATGGCGAACCTGATCAGGTTGATTCCATTGCCGAAGAAATCCAACGCCTAAAACAGCGAATGGAGGCCTGATCATGCAGCGCTATCACGACTCAGCCAAAGACCCATTGCCAATCCACTCGCCGCAACACGACATCGAGCGCACCAACCTCGACCGCCTGACTGCGGAGTTCCTGGCACGCGGCGGCAAGGGCCAGCACGTCGGTCACCAGATGAGCAGCGCCCCAGCGACGTTCACCATAAACCCGGAGCGGTCGCCGGTTTATGCCCATCTTTTTGCGGCTGCGCCCCCTGTGACAGCAGCCGAGGCAGTGGTGCCAGCGGAAATCGAAGGTTTCCCGGACGCCAACAAGCACGCGGCATTGATCATGGCCGATGCGGCCATGGGCAACTCGCCAAAGTGGATCGCACGCAAGCACCACATGACCGAGAAATACGTACGTCAGGTCGCCCGCGACTACCACATCACCTTCCACTCTCAACGATAGGAGGCCCCATGGCCAAGATCACCATCACCCTCGAGGACCGCCGCGAAGGCGACGGCAAGCCATCGGTAGCCGTCGATATGACAGGTGTACCAACTACGAACCTGGGCACACCTCGCCAGACGGAAGCCGTGCGCATGTTCAACAAGTTGTTTGACCTGGTCGCCAGCGAAAAGATGTTGGGTGCCATTCCTGCGTGTCGCTGGCAACCCGGCACGACAACACGTCACTAAGCGAAACCGCCCCGGCCATCCGGGACGGTCTGCCAGGCGTGGTTGCCTGGTACTGATGAGCAGCCGAGGAAAAGATGGAACAAGCGGACTGGGATGCGCTGAAAGAGCAGATGGCAAGCCCTTGGGGCTGCATGAGGCTCAAATGCGATGGGTTTGAGATCAGCCTATCGCAGGAGACTGACCGCACTAAAAAGAGCTGGTCCACGATGGTCTATGTCGATGGTTATTTGAAGGGCATTTGGTTGGATTGTGACCACAAAACCGGCGAGCCGAAGCATGAAGAAACTCGCCGTTTTTACCGCAAGGTAACTCGGGCTCTTCATACCAAAAGGGATATCGAGAGCTACCGGAAAATCTACGGTAAGCGCAAAGCCACCGAAATGGAGGCGATCAAGTTTTACACCTACGACTGGTGCTGGAAAAGCTTCAGTTCCCTGAAAAAACACCTGCTGGCCAACAACACCAGCATCACCCGCATCCTGGAGAGCTGACGTTATGGACCACAGCAAAGCCCTAGACAAAATCAAGAAACTGCTCCGTCTGGCAGCAAGCGACAACCCGCACGAAGCTGCCGCAGCCATGCGCCAGGCCCGCGCACTGATGGAAAAGTACCGCCTGGAAGAATCGGATATTCAGCTCTCCGAGGTATTCGAATGCGCCGCCCGTAGCGGTTCAAAAATGACCCCACCGCAATGGGAGGCCAACCTGGTTGGCGCTGTGACCCAGGCCTACGCCTGCAAAGTCCTGTTCATGGCCGGTATCGGTGAATGGCGCTTTATCGGTGAACTGGCCGAGCTGGCCAGCTACACCATGGCCTTGTTACTGCGTCAGGTTCGCCAGTCCCGCCGTGACTTCATCAGCACTCAACTAAAGCGCTGTAAGCCTGCGACCAAGACCAAGCGCGCTGACGTGTTCTGTGGTGCGTGGGTATTGGCCGTGCGTCACCAAGTAATGGCATTTGCTGGCAACGATGAGCCTTCACCGGCAACGGCGGCTTACATGCTCAAGCACCATGCCGAGACGGAAAAGCTTGATTGCCGAGACCGCAACGCCAGCAAGGGCAATGGTGTGCGTGCCATGACTGACGCCATGCACGGTGTTCTCGCGGCCGGCGATGTGCGCCTGAACCACGGTGTGAACGGCCAGGAACAACTTGCCCTGCATTAAGCGAAACCGCCCTGGCGCGCCAGGGTGGTCTGCCGGACGTGGTTGTCCGGTACTGATGAGCAGCCACCCATGACAGACGAAACACCCAAACAGCGCAAAACCCGCCTGGCACGCGAGCGTAAACGTGCCCAGCGCAAGCGCGACAGCGACAAGCGCCTGGCCATGGGTGCCAGCAAGCTCAAGATAGAAATCTACAGCGGCACCCAAAACGAGCTGGAGCAGATACGCACCGCCGGTAAATTCGACGAAACAGACCATGCGCTCACGATGACCATTCACGGTGTCGCCGCATTGTCCCGAACCGACCCTGCGGCGTTCCAGGTACTGATCAAAGGAGGAAGACAGTGACTACACGTAACCTGCAATTGAGCAAGATTCACATCGCCAAGAAGGACCTTGGGCTGGATGACGAAACCTACCGCGCCTTGTTGGGGCGCGTGGCGGGTGTACGTTCGGCCAAAGACCTGACCCCACGCCAGACCGGCGCAGTACTGGCCGAGTTCGCCCGGTTGGGTTGGGAGTCTGCCCCCGTTAAAAAGCCTGGCCGCAAAGCGCCTGTTGCGGCACCGGACCGGAAAAAGCTGATGGGCAAGATCGAGGCCTTTCTCGCCGAGGCGAAACGCTCCTGGGCATATGCCGACGGGATGGCTTTGCGCATGTTCAAGGTCGAGCGCGTGGAATGGCTTGACCCTGGCCAGCTGCAAAAAATGGTTGCGGCCCTGACCTACGATGCCCGCCGACATGGGAGACCTGAGCGATGAATGAAGAATTGTTCCCGGATGACATTGATCAACTGGACGCCAAGAAGGTATTGGCGAATATGCAGGACCCTACGGTTATATCTCGCTGGGAAGGCTCTTTGCGGGAAATGGTAGAAATCGCCGAGGCAAAGCTCCTGGTCGAAATTAAGCCGGGAGTGGAAGCCGCGGAACTGGCCCGGCATGTTGTCTTTGCGATTTGTTCGGTGATGGGCGGTAAGGTGGTGTACTTGCCACGGGGTGACGCGCTTAAGCGGGCGTTGCGAGATGCCAAAATCTATCGAGATTGGAAAGAACACAACACCCCGATCCCGGACCTGGTCAGCAAGTACGACCTTGCGAACCAGACGATTTATGACATCATTCGCCGACAACGGGCGTTGCATCGCAAGAGTGAGCCCGATCTATTTGGGTTTGAAGAAGGGACTATTCACTAGAATCGCCCATTGGAGGAGTGTCATGAAGGCTGCAAAAATTACCGCGTTGTGCCTGGCTTTATTTATTTGGGGATCTACTAATGCCGCCGTAGATACTCCAAAACACGCATTTAAGTACTCGTATGATCATATGCTGGCAGAGCTTCCAAACGTACAAAGCCAACTAACTGAATTGGATGTGAGTGGTTCAAAGCGTTGGAATGGCACAGTACAGGTCGGGAGTGTTGCAGCCGTGGTCCAGATCGATGGAAAGAATAAAGAATCTATAACTGGCTTGACCGTCATGCTGCTCTCCACCCCCTCTAGCAGTGACGCCGATTATGATAGAGCCGAAGCTTTGCGCGACGTGCTGTTCCAGGGACTTTTGGGGCGTGGCGCAGCGTTCAGCTTGATTAATGATTTCTTCATACAAGAACTGGAGCGTCAGCAGCCAGTGCTACTGGCTGGTGGAACGCCAAAGCCGGGAGTTAAGAAGATTGCGAAAGGAACAGCCGAGGCCAGGCTAGAGCTTGCAAGAGCGCCTCAGGGGCTAATGGCAGTTTACGCAATGAAGCTGCTTTAATATCAAAAGCCCCGCCATCGAGCGGGGCTTTTTCTTAAACCCCGCTGATACTCAACGAATCCTCCCCATACGCGAAGCTGGCACCGTTCCCCCAACGGCAGGTTCGCACCATGCATTCCGCTCCCGCATCCCCCAAAGTCTCCCGGCCTCAATGGCCGCGCCAATTCGCCCAGCTCATTCTCGCCGCTGGTGATGATGCTGCGCGTTCGGTTTTGTGGGCCAAGGTTCCGGCCGATTGGCGGGAACTGGTGCAGTTGCACATTGCACAAGCTGAAGGGCGCGCCGAGCAATTCGTGCGCCAAAAAGAGAAATTACGCCCCGCTGTAAGAACCACCACGCCGACCTTCGCCGAGTACCGCCACCCCGTCCGTGTACCCGGCAATGTCGTGGTCGCCGCCCAACACCTGGCCGCATTGCGCGCCGCCATCCACTCACCGCGAGTATCCCAATGACTTCCACCGCACCGAAGCGGCGTCCCCGCACGCCCCGTATGACCTTCTGGGCACTGATCACCGTCGCCTTGCTTTTCTGCCTGGCCATCGTCGCCCCGACCAAACTGCCTGTCGTCCTCTATAAATGTGGCCTGGTTACGCTGGGCTGCGTGCTGGGCTACTGGCTGGATCGAGCGCTGTTCCCATACGCACGGCCGGACATGGTGCCGAACTGCGACCAATCCATGGCCGGTATCCGTCGCGCCCTGGTGGTGCTGGGTTGCGTCCTCGGCCTGACGCTGGGGCTCTGACATGCGCCGCTCTCGTTCTCTTCTATATATAGCTGCGGCATGCGTGGGTTTGCTGGTATGCCTGGCCGCCAGCCCACCGGCCAAGGCCGAGATCCCGGACCAAGCCGAGCGCTACCGCCGCGACTTAACCCGCATCGCCCAGGCCGAATGGGGCCTTGATGCCCCGGTGTCTACCTTCGCCGCCCAGATCCACCAGGAAAGCCGCTGGAAGTTCGATGCGAAATCGCCTGTCGGTGCGCAAGGCTTGGGCCAGGTGATGCCCTCGACCGCCACCTGGCTTGCTGAGCTGTTCCCCAAGGCCCTCGGCAAGATCGAACCGTATAACCCGGTTTGGTCCATGCAGGCGCTTGTCAGCTACGACCGCTGGCTGGCGAACCGCATCCAGGCGCATGGCCCTTGCGAACAAGGAGCGCTGATCCTTTCCGCCTATAACGGCGGCTTGGGATGGGTGATCAAGGACCGCAAGTTGGCTTCGGCTAAGGGTGCCGATCCGCTGACCTGGTTCAACTCCGTCGAGCGGTTCAACAACGGCCGCTCGGCCGCTGCCTTCAAGGAAAACCGCCAATACCCGCGCCTGATCCTGCTGCGATGGGAAGCTCTCTACGTTGCTGATGGCTGGGGCCAAGGGGTGTGCCAATGAATGGCTTACTCGACCTACTCAAGCCCGCCGTGTGGTACGTGGGCATCATCGCGGCAGTGGTGATCGGCCTGCACCTCAACTGGCAGGACGGCTATGACCAGGGTTACGCCAAGGCCTTGGGCGAAGGGGAAACAGCCATCGCCAAGTTGCGCCTAGAACACTCCCAGGAACAGCAACTTATCGCAGAGGCAACAGCTAAAGCCGCCAATCAGGCGGTTATAGATCTGCGCGTTCAGAGGGATCGGGGCGACCTGCTCGCCACCCAGCTCACCGACGCAAAGGAATCCTTTCGCAAGAATACCGACCTACTCAAGGGAGAGATTGCCCGTGTCACGACCCTGTATCGCCGTACCCTCGAATCGGCACCTGAGCCTTTGCCTGCTGGCGTGTTCACTGTTGGCTTTGTCCGCGTGTGGAACAACGCCAACGGAATCGGCACCGCAGTGCCTGCCCAGCAAGCCCGACAAACCACCAGCGGAATTGCTACGTCGTCCGATGGAACCGGAGCCGCTGACAGCCTCGACTCGGGCGTCACCCAGCCGCTTGTCCTTGCCAACCAGATTCGCAACGGGGAGCTGCACAGTTCCTGCCGGGCTCAGCTCAACCGCCTGATCGATTGGACACTCAATGGAAGTAACTGACTTTGCCAGTCACCTGGAGGCGATCCACAACGAATCCTCCTTGGCGGCGCATTTGGCACAACGTGAAGTATTGACCGGCCCTTCGGCCGAGTTCTGCACAGGAGAGGATTGCGATATGCCAATCCCGGAACAACGCCGTGTGGCCATACCAGGTGTGCAGCTTTGCGCGCAGTGCCAAACGCATCGCGAAAAACGGAGCCGCCGATGACGACTATTGAGATGCCTGCGTGGCAACTGGTGAGCATCGCCGTAACCATCCTCGGCGCTTTCGCCGGACTGGTGAAGGTTATGGTCATGCAAATGGAGCGCCGCCTGGACCAGCGCTTTGCGATAACGGACAAGGACAGCGAACGCCTGCGCACACTGGAAATATCCTTTGAACGGCTGCGGGGTGACATGCCCGTGCACTACGTGCGCCGGGAAGACTACGTGCGCGGCCAAACCGTGATCGAGGCCAAGCTTGATGCGTTGGCCCTCAAGCTAGAAACCGTTCAATTAAAAGGACTGAAGTAATGAACATCGACGCCGCCAAAACGCGCCGGGAATCCCTGCGCTGGTACATCATCAAGACCCTGGA
Source organism: Pseudomonas sp. KT_2_4 (assembly GCF_041410225.1). Classification (NCBI taxonomy): domain Bacteria; kingdom Pseudomonadati; phylum Pseudomonadota; class Gammaproteobacteria; order Pseudomonadales; family Pseudomonadaceae; genus Pseudomonas; species Pseudomonas sp. KT_2_4. The sequence goes on along the minus strand of NZ_CP166962.1, from coordinate 279,481 downwards.
CACCTCGCGCCCCGTAGATCCTCATGAGGCTATCGTGTTGTCCACCATCCAGGGCATCTATCCCGACGCCACCATCATGGAACTGCGCCGCGAACTCGACTATCTGGCCGACCGAAGCCTGGTGACGCTGGACAAAAAGCCCAACGGCGTGTGGATCTGCGGCCTGACCCACTACGGGGTGGACATCGCGGAATACACCATCGCCTGCAATCCAGGCGTTGCCCGACCAGAAAAGTACTGGTGACCCCATGCCCCCACGCAGCAAGGTTGCCAGTCTGCCCAAATCGGTCAAGACCTGGCTCGACAAGGCTCTAGCCGAGAACAACTTCAGCGATTACGAAGCCCTGGCCAACGAACTGTCGAGCCAGGGTTTTTCGATCAGTAAGTCGGCGCTACATCGCTATGGCCAGGACTTTGAGTCCAAACTCTCTGCCTTGAAGATGGCCAGCGAGCAGGCCCGTGCCGTGGTGGCTGCTGCTCCGGATGAAGAAGGCGCGGTTAACGAAGCGCTGATGCGTCTTGTCCAGGAACACCTGTTCAAACTGCTGATGAGCGATGGCGACCAGATGGACTTGCCGAAGGTCGCCAAAGCTGTGGCCGAGTTGGGTAAGGCCTCGGTTGTGCAGAAGAAATGGCAGGCGGAGTGGAAGGAGAAGGTCGAAACGGCAGCGGCGCGCGTTGATAAGATCGCCAAGAAAGGAGGCCTGACACAGGCGACCTCCGATGAAATCCGGCGCGAGATCCTGGGGATGGCATCGTGAGTCTGCCCCTCATCCTGGACAGCACCGCCACGTTGCTTGCCCCAGCAGTCTTACTCGACTATCAGAAAGAGTGGATCGGTATACGCGCCCCACTCAAGGTTGGCGAGAAATCCCGGCGTATCGGTCTCACATGGGCCGAGGCGGCAGACAACGTTCTGGTAGCCGCGTCCGAAAAATCGGCGGGCGGTCAAACTGTCTATTACCTGGGCTACAACCAGGACATGACCGTGGAGTACATCCAGGCCTGCGCCATGTGGGCGCGGGCCTATAACTACGCAGCTGAGCAAATAGAAGAAGGCATCTGGCCCGACAGCGACCCTGACAAACACATCAAGACCTACACCATCGCGTTTCCCAGCGGCCACCGCATCGTCGCGCTGACCAGTCGCCCGTCCAACCTGCGTGGCCGTCAGGGCGTTGTCGTGATCGACGAAGCCGCGTTCCATGCGGACTTGGCCGAGCTGCTGAAAGCGGCCATGGCTCTGTTGATCTGGGGCGGTGAAGTCCATGTGATCAGCACCCACGACGGCACGGAGAACGCCTTTAACGACCTGGTCAACGAAATCCGGGCTGGCAAGCGCAATGGCGAAGTGTTCCGCTGCACTTTCGGTGAAGCCGTTGCCGATGGTCTGTACAAGCGTGTCTGCCTTCGTAAAGGTATTGAATACAGACTTGAGGATGAAATCGCCTGGGTGAATGGCGTTTACGGTTTCTACGGCGATGCAGCCGATGAAGAGCTTGATTGCGTACCGTCCCAGGGCGGCGGTGCCTTCCTCAGCATGGCCCTGGTGGAGCAGCGCAGTAATCGTGACGTGCCGGTACTGCGCCTGGCATACCCGCAGGGTTACGAAACCATCGCCGAACACTTGCGCCTGGCCGAGTCCCTGGAGTGGTGCGAAGAGCATTTGCTCCCGCTGCTGTCGGCGATTCCCCTGGACGTTCAGAGCTTCTATGGCATGGACTTCGGCCGCTCCGGCGACCTCTCGGTCTTCTGGCCATTGCTCAAAGAGCAGAATCTGCGCAAACGCACGCCCTTTGTGGTCGAGCTGCGTAACGTCCCGTTCAAGCAACAACTCCAGATTAAGTTTTACATCATTCGTCGCTTACCCAACTTCCTCAAAGGCGCCGACGACGCCAGGGGCAACGGCTCGCAACTGTCGGAAGACACTGCTGTCGAGTTCGGCTTCAACCGCATCGAGCGGGTCATGCTCACCGAGGGCTGGTATCGCGACAACATGCCGCCGTTCAAGGCCGCCCTGGAAGATGACACCTTCTACGACATCCCGGCCGATAAGGACGTGGTCAGCGACGTGCGTGCATTTCGAATGGTCAAGGGGGTGGCTCGCATCCCCGAAAAGCGCACCAACGAAAAGGGCGAGAAGTCCGGACCAAAGCGTCACGGCGACGCCGGTATCGCCGCCGTGCTGGCCGACTATGCGTCCCGTCAGGATGTCGAAATCTTCGAATATCACCGCGTCCAGCCAGCCACCCAGCATGATCGCGAGATCAAGCTCGGGGCTGGCTGGCGCTCTCAGAAAGGCATTTGGTAATGGCTGAATCCAAAATCGTCGACCAGTACGGTCGCCCGATCCAGTACGACAAACTCACGGAAGAGCTGGCTGCAGCACGTACCACCGGCATTCGCCAGGTTTGGCACCAGTCGGTGGCCAACGGCCTAACGCCCCAGCGCCTGGCGAGTATTTTGCGAGCCGCTGCCGAGGGATCCGCCAATGACTACCTGACCCTTGCCGAGGAAATGGAGGAGCGCGACCTGCATTACGCCTCGGTGTTAGGCACGCGCAAGCTGGCAGTGGCTGGGTTGTCCGTTCGTGTCGAGGCAGCGAGCGACGATCCCGAGGACGTACGCCGGGCCGATCAGCTCAAGGAACTGGTTGACTCTCCCGAGTTTGGCGAGCTTCAGTCGGACCTGACTGACGCTATGGGCAAAGGCTATGCCGTCTCAGAAATCATGTGGGACCGTAGTGGCAAGACCTGGAATCCTGAGCGTTTTGAACCCCGCGATCAGCGATTCTTCCAATTTGACCGTGAAACCGGCCGGGAGCTGCGCCTGCTCGATGAGGCTGATCCGATCAATGGTGTTGCCCTGGCGCCGTACAAGTTCATTGTGCATCTGCCGCGTATCCGCTCTGGTCTGCCGATTCGGGGCGGCCTGGCGCGTCTTGCGGCTGTTGGATACATGTGCAAAGCCTGGACTTGGAAGGACTGGATGGGCTTTGCTGACATCTTCGGCATGCCGATGCGCGTCGGCCGGTACGGCGCAGGTGCGAGCAAGGAAGACATCAGCACCCTGATGTCAGCGGTGGCCAACCTGGGCAGCGATGCAGCAGCCGTGATCCCGGACAGCATGCGCATTGATTTTACTCAGGCCGCCAACGTGGCGGGTGCCGGTGACTTCTTCAAAGGCCTGGCCGAATGGTGGGATAAACAAGTCAGTAAGGCCGTGGTTGGTCAGACCATGTCAACCGATGACGGCTCCAGCCAAGCCCAGGCAACGATTCATAATGAAGTTCGTATAGACCTGCTGCAAGCCGATGCCAAGGCCGAATCTAACACCTTGAACCGCTACTTTGTGCGGCCCTGGTGTGATCTGAATTTTGCACCTGGTCGTCCGTACCCCCGGCTGATCATCGATGTGCCGGAGCCTGAAAACACCAAAATCCTGATCGAGGCGCTTAAGACACTCGTACCGTTAGGGTTGAAGGTCGAGCAGTCGGTAATCCGTGACAAGCTCAATATCCCGGCTCCAGCCGATGGTGCCGAGCTGCTGGGCGTTCCGGCCCCAGTTGCCACGCCCGTGTTGGCTCAGGCAACGAACACCGAACAAAAGCCAGCCAAACCGACGGTGATACCGGACATCGTCGATAACCAGGTGCGCACGCTGGAGCGGACTGTGGGGGTCTACATGGATGACATGGTCGAGCAGATCAAGGAACTGCTCGACACCGTCAGCAGCCTAGAAGAGTTCCGAGATCGATTGATCGAAGCCTATCCAGCGATGACCACCAACCAATTGGCCGATGCGATTGCTGACGGCCTGGCTGCCGCCAGCCTGGCTGGTCGCGATGACATTCTGAGAGGCCTGTAACCATGGCGGTCTCACACGGCTCCCTACCATTCAAGGAACAGATCGACTACTTCCGTGGCAAGGTCGACCTGCCGACCCGCGCATGGACCGATGCCTACGTTGCTGAACACGACTATGCGTTCGTCGTGGCGGGTGCTGCGAAGCGAGATCTTCTGGCCGATCTGCGGGGTGCCGTAGAGAAGTCCATCGCCAGGGGCACCACCCTGGAGCAGTTCCGCAAAGACTTTGACCAGGTCGTAGGCAAACATGGCTGGCAGTACCAGGGCGAGCGCGGTTGGCGCACCAATGTCATCTGGGAGACCAACCTACGCCAATCGTATAACGCCGGGCGCGAAGCGCAGATGGCCGACCCGGAGTTGCGCAAACGCCGCCCCTACGGCATATATCGCCATGGCGACAGCGCACATCCACGCCCGATGCATCTGGCCTGGAACGGCACCACGTTGCCGCTTGATGATCCCTGGTGGGAAACCCATACCCCGTCATGCGGCTGGGGCTGCAAGTGCAAGAAGTTCATGGCCTCGGCCAGAGACGTAGAGCGTCAGGGCCTGACGATTGGTCCGGCACCCGCTATAGAGTGGGAAGATCGGGTCATCGGCAAGAACAGCCCTGGTGGTCCACGCACCGTGCGAATGCCCAAGGGGATTGATCCAGGCTTTGAATATGCACCTGGTCAATCACGCTTGGCCAACTCCGTGCCCCAGCTGCGCACCCATGATCTGGTTCCAGCACCATCAGCAGCTCCGGCACCGACAACCGGCTTGCCCAACCAGCAACCAAGCGGGCCTTTGCCGCAGCCTCGACCGGTCCCGGCAAAGCGTCTGCTCCCCGCCAAGGTATCTACCCCTCAAGCGGTGACCCAGTTCCTGGGCGAGTTCGGCGCCACTGACGTCGTACCGGCAGTGTTCCGTGACGTGACCGGTGAGGCCCTAGTCATCGGGCGGGAGATGTTCAGCGATGCCAAAACCGGCGCAATAGCCTTGGCCCAACACGTCAAGGCTCGCGAGCTGCCGTTGTTGGCTGAGGCCATTAAGGCACCTGATGAGATCTGGGCACGCTTGGAGTGGCAGCCTGACCAAGGCAAAGCAGTGTTGCGCCGTCGTTACCTGGCGCACGTCCAGGTCAAGGGGAAGGCTGATCCAGCTGTTGCCATATTCGACCAAGGCGCAGATGGCTGGACCGGCGTTACAGGGTTTGTGGATGACAGTGAGCAGTATCTTGAGGCATTGCGTCTCGGTGTCCTGCTTTACCGACGTACCGAATAAGGAGCGGACATGGCTGGTTCAATGCTTGAGGTATCCGTCGATACAAGTCCTGTCGGCAAGGCCCTGGATGACCTGGCCGAGCGGTTGGGCGACCTGACAACGCCGCTCAATGACATCGCAGAACACCTGTACCAATCCACTGATGATCGCTTTCGCCAGCAGGTTGCCCCGGACGGTTCGCCCTGGGCGCCGCTCGCGGCCTCAACCCTGGCGCGCAAGAAAGGCCCTCGCATCCTGCGTGAGAAAGGCACTCTACAGGACACACTGCGTCACAACGTCAGCAACAATGAACTGTCTTTCGGTACTGACCGACCATACGGTGCCATTCACCAGTTCGGTGGTAAGGTCCAGCATGCGGCCAGGTCACAGCAGGTCTACTTCCGTCAGGGTAAAGATGGATCGGTGGGTAATCGCTTTGTGAAGAAGAGCAAGTCCAACTTTGCACAGTGGGTTACCCGTGGTGCGCATGACTCCGAAATCAAGGCAAGACCCTACCTAGGCCTGTCATCAGGCGACGATATTGAGATACTGGCGATCATCCAGAACTACCTTATGGAGCCAATGACTGAGTAATGGCGCAGAATCGCGCAGGCTCGCTGATCGCGTTTTGCGGGTACGTCCGCCGCTCATGGAGTGATTGAGCGGCGTTAGACATGCGTTAGATTCAGTTCTAGCGGTATTTATTACGTCTGCGCGAGACAGTCCCCCCATTGTCTACGTATAGAATGGGTCGACGCAGCATCCCCTCACCGCCTTCCCCAGCGCACACATTCTTAAACCCCGCTGATACTCACTCGTTCCGCCTGGCCGCCCAAACTGGCGGCATGAAAAAGACACTTCTCGCACTCAATACCGACCTCTCCGCAACGGCCCCAGAAGGCACGATCCCGGATTGGGTTGAGCTGATTCCAGCCGGTCAGACCGTCACCGGCCGTGACGGCCGTAAATGGTTGTTCGACGTACAGGGCCAAGCTCTGGTGCTTTCCAATTTCACTGATCGAGCAGATGAGTTGCCGATTGATTGGGAGCATTCCACCCAGCACCGCGCACCTAAAGGCGAGCCCGCACCCGCAGGTGGTTGGATCTTGCAATTGGAGATTCGCGACGGTGCTTTGTGGGGCCGGGTTGAGTGGACTCCCCGCGCCGCCGCCCAGGTGAGTAGCCGCGAGTACCGTTTCCTTTCCCCGGTTTTTGATTACGACCCAGTGACCATGCGCATTGCGCGCCTGGTCAGCGCGGGCCTGACCAACAAGCCGAATTTCCTCCTGACAGCACTTAATCAAGAAGACCCGGAGACCACACCAGTGAAACTTTCAGCTGCGTTTTTGGCACTGCTCGGCCTGCCCGACACCGCCACCGAAGAACAGGCCATGTCGGCCGCAAGCCAACTCAAAACTACCGCCCAGGCTGCCAACGCCGAACAACCTAACCTCACGCAGTTCGTTCCGCGTGCGGACTACGACGCCCTGGTCGGCCGTGCCACCAACGCCGAACAGGCGCTGGCCAGCCAGAAGAAGGCCGAGCACGACAAGGAAGTCGAGGCGGTCATCACATCGGCCACCCAGGCCGGAAAGATCACCCCGTCCACGGTCGAGTATCACCGCGCCATGTGCCATGACGAAGCGGGCCTGGCGCGCTTCAAGGAGTTTGTGACAGCTGCCCCAGTAGTGGCTGCTGTCTCTGACCTGGGCAACAGGAACCCGGCGAATACCGCCACGGCTCTCAATGCCGAGGAACAAAAGGTCGCATCGTTGCTGGGTATGAGCGAAGCGGAATTCATCAAGGGCAAGGCGTAACTCCCCCTCTATATAAAGGAAGAGATTCATGATCATTAACGCCAGTGTCTTGAACGCGCTGTTTGTTGCGTACAAGGCCGAGTTCCAAAACGCCCAGGCCGCGACGCCGACCGACTGGAAGCGCATTGCCACGCCGGTCCCGTCCTCATCGGCCAGCAATACCTACGGCTGGCTGGGTCAGTTCCCGACGTTCCGTGAGTGGATCGGCGACCGTGTTCTCAAGAACATGGCAGCGCATGGCTACTCCATCACCAACAAGAAGTTTGAGTCCTCGGTAGGTGTCCCACGTGATGCCATCGAAGACGACGAGATCGGCGTTTACAAGCCGCTGTTTGCCGAAATGGGTCGAGCTTCCAGCGCGCACCCGGACGAACTGGTATTCGCGCTGCTCAAGGCTGGCCTGACCACTACCTGTTATGACGGCCAGTACTTCTTCGACACCGATCATCCGGTCTACCCATCGACCGATGCGACCGGCACGGCGGTTTCCGTCAGCAACTATCAAGACGGTGCAGGCCCGGCCTGGTATCTGCTCGATGTCAGCCGCGCCCTGAAACCTATCATCTTTCAGAACCGTCGCAATTACGACCTGAAAGCGATGACCGCGATGGACGACGAAAGCGTCTTCATGCGCGACGAATACCGCTATGGCGTGGATGCGCGTGTGAACGTCGGCTTCGGCTTCTGGCAGTTCGCCTATTGCTCGAAAGCCCCGCTGACGGCTGAGAACTACGGCTTGGCGCGTGCTGCCATGAAGAACTTCCAGGCCGATGGTGGTCGCCCTCTGGGCATTAATCCTGGCCTCCTTGTCGTTCCATCCCAACTGGAGGGCGCTGCTCGCAAGATCCTGGTCAAGGATGCGGACAACGGCAACGAATGGGCAGGCACAGCCGAAGTACTTGCACCGGCTTGGCTGGGTTAAGGGGGCGTCATGACCATTGTGATCACCTCGAAACATGACGGTTTCCGCCGTTGTGGCATCGCCCACTCCAGCTCGGCAGCGCGTTACCCGGATGACTTTTTTTCGGAAGCGCAGTTGCGGGCTCTGTCAAAAGAGCCTCAGTTGATCCTCGCTTATGAGGAGGATGAATTCGACCAGGTAAAGGACCGCCGCGATGAAAACCTCCAGGAAGTCGATGTATCGAAAGCGTCCGGCGCCGCACAAAACGATCAGTCGCAGACGCTTGAAGCAAGCGCTACAGCGCTGGGTGATGGAGTGGTTTTGCCCGTAGCCCCGGTGGCGGGCAACCTTGATTCCCTTTGGGACGATGCCCTCCTGGAAGACGAACAACGGGAAGCAGCCAAGCTGAATGCAGAAACCGAAACGCTTTGGGATGAGGCGATTGCGGAGGATGTACTGCGGGAGGCGGCCAAAGTAAAGGCGGCCAAGGCACCAGCAAAGCCGAAAAAGGCAGCGGATAAATGAACCTCTCGCTGCCGTCCGCCAGTCAGCTCCTGGTCCGCTTTGGCCCTCGTGATATCACTGAGGTAGCAGTCGCGGATACCGACCGGGTCATCGAGCCCGAGCTGCTGGTAGCCGCTGCTGCAGGCAAGCCATTGGATGACTGGTCTGCGGAAGATGTGGCCATCGCCGTCATGGCGTTGGCCAGGATCGCTGATGCGGTCACTCGGTCGCGTAGTGAGGTTTCGTTTTACCTGCGGTTCCGTGCAGCTGGCGAAGATGCTCCCGAATGGGTCACGGATGACCTGGCCGAGATCGCCCGCTACCACCTGTACGACGATGCCGGAAAGGAAGAGTCGACTGTGCGGGTGCTCTACAAGGACGTGATAAAGCGCCTTGAAACTCTGGCCAAGGAAGACAAGGAACGTGGAGCCGCCGAGGCAGGCCGGTCGGGCATGCAGCTCACCAGTCAGCCACGACTCATGTCTCGCACCACCTTGAGATCGCTCTGATGTTGGGCGAGCTGGAAGACCTGATTGAGGCGCGCCTGAAGGAACTGACGGCCAAGATCCCGCGCCTGGCCGTGGAAAGCTACGGCGGTGAATTGAGCGACCCGGACCTGTTGTCTGGGTTACTCAAACGTTGCCCGGCTGTACTGGTCATGGTGCCCAAGGTGACGTTTCAACGGCGTAGTCAAAATCGCTACACGGTGCCGATTACTTTTCGCCTGGTCATTGCCACACGTCACCCCCGTGGCGAGCGGGAAACCCGGCGCGGTAGCGGCCCGAAGGACGTGGGTAGCTACGACCTGTGGGAAGCCTGCATGCATCAACTGGTGGAATGGCAGCCCTGGATAAATCGTGCGGCTATCCGTCCGACAGAGCTTTCCAACCTGGTCAACGGCAAGTTGGCCAGCGACCACCTCTCAGTCCTGGGGCAGTCGTTCGTCATCGAACTGGATTGGGAGAAACCGAAAGAAGCTCTGCCTGACTTCCTGGGCGCTAGCTTGGAATACCACACCCCATCGGAGAACCCCGAGCCGGTGGCCACCGACATCATCGAACTGAGGGACGTGTAATGCGCGTTATCGCCGCACCTGGTCATCGGGTGCCCATGGATGAAGATCCGTACAAGTACATCGAAGAGACTGAGTCCGTCGACGTGCCAGATACCTCCTATTACCGACGCCGCTTGGCGGCTGGTGAACTGCTCGCCGCGAAGAAACCACGCGGCAGTGCCAAACAACTCGCACAGGAATCCGCTGAATGAGCATTTCCTTTGACACCATCCCGGCGTCGATTCGCAAGCCGGGCGTTTATATTGAGTTCAATACCAGCCTGGCGGTACGGACGCTGCCCACCAACAAGCAGAGCGTCTGCCTGATCGTGCCCCTGGGCGTCGATGCTACTGTTGCTGCCAACGTGCCTACGCCGTTCTACAGTGCAGCCGAGGCCAAGGCTTTGTTCGGCGGCACAGTGGCCGGGGAAATGGCGGATGCATTTATCACCGCCAATCGGTACGCCTCCCTCTCGGCTGTTGGCGTGGTGGTCACGGGCGAAACAGAGCCCGACATCAAGGCTGCTTTGGACTCGACCGCCATGGGTGGTTTCACCATCCTGGTGCCTGCCTGGTTTAGCCAGGTCGCACTCACTGCATTGCGCACGCACATCCAGACCTACACCAGTTCGATGGAGCAACAGGGCATCATCGGTGTGGCGGCGCTGACCAGCACCTTATCGGCCGCGACCACGTTGGCCACGTCGCTGAACTCCGGCGCAATCAGTTTGGCAGTCCTGCCGGGAACTGCATCGACTGCGCGCCAGGTCGCCGCCGCTTACGCCGCCATGATCGCCTCGGAAGAAGATCCAGCGCGGCCGCTGAATACCCTGATATTGACTGGTATCAAGGTTCCGCCTGTCACTCAGCGCCTCGGCCGCACGGAGCAGGAAACGGCCCTGGCCAATGGTGTCACGCCGCTTGAAGTTGCGGCCGGTGATGTCATTCAGATCGTCCGTGCAGTGACCACTTACACCAAGTCCGCTGCCGGTGCTACGGACGTGTCGCTGCTGGATCTGACCACCATACGCACCCTGTATTACGTGCGAGTGGCGGTTCGCGACCGTATCCGCCTGCGCTTCCCTCGCTCGAAACTCTCCACCAAGACACCTGCGGCTGTTCGTGGCGAGATTCTGGACGTACTCAAGAAGCTGGAAGAGCTGGAAATCGTCGAAGAAGTCGATGCCAACGCGGATGGCCTGGTAGTTGAGCGTTCACTCCAGGACGTAAACCGCCTCGACTGCTCCATCCCTGTCGATGTGGTCAACGGACTGCACGTATTTGCTGGTCGTATTGACCTGCTCCTGTAAGAGGTGATTTTAGATGGCTGATAACTATGTAGGGCAGATCGTCCTGGAGATCAACGGCACCGATTATGAGGTGACGAGCGTTGAGCCGAGCCTTAAGACCGGGCGTAAGGTCGTCAAGACGATGAACCGCACAGGCCGTCCCACCGGCACCGCAAAGGGTATCGAAGAGCACGAGCTGAAAATCTCGGTGGTCATTCCTAAAAGCGGCGAGCCGGAATGGCGCGCTCTGATGGATGCCAAGCTGACGATCTATGCCCAGGATGGTGGCGGTAAGCGTGAGACCTGGACAGGTTGTTCTCTGATCGAGCTGGGCAGTAAGTACCAGCTTGAAGGTGAAGCCACCCGCGACCTGACCATCGCCGCCCTCAACTACTACACGGAGTGATGCAATGACCGAGCAATCAAGCAAGCGCTGGGAAGGACTGAGCATCACCCGCGAACTCCAAATGGGTGTCTATTACTCCGGCCTGCGCCACAAGACCTTCACTTTGCGTGTTCCTGTTGCGGGCGACCTGGTCGCCGCACAGGAGCTGCACCCAGGTGCGCCATTTCAACTGATCACCCTGGAGGTTTATCGCCGTCAGTTGTTGTCCCTGGGCGAGATTCCCGCCGACGCGTTGACCACTGAATTGCTCCTGGGCGAACTCACCGAGAGCGACCTGGCCATCATTGCCGATGCCGATGCCGAACTGGAAAAAAAGCTCGCGCCGCCGAGCGCGGACACGCCGACTGGCGCCGAATCGAACACGCCTTTGTCCGCCACGGATACCGACTAGAAGAGGTCCGACAGATGACCAGGGCCGAGATCGATGCACGTATTGATCTGATCCTCGGCAAGAAAAAAGGCACTCGCTACATCAGTCAGCGCCAGCGCAAACCCTTACCCAAACCCAGATGACTGGCTCGACACCGGGCCTTTCTTGTCCCTGTAAGACCCTTTCCGGGAGTTTTCCATGTCCGATTTGCGCGTCGCGCTCCGTTTCCAGGCTCATGCAGGCAACAGCCGCCGCGAGATCGAGCAGATCAACCGTGACCTGCGCAAGGCTGGCAAGGAAGGCGCCAAGGCTCTGGCCGATGAAAGCTGGAAGGCGTCTTCTGCCATCACCAAGGTCGGCCAGGTCGGGGCCAACAGCTATAAAGTCATCCGTGCAGCAATGCGCGAAACCGCTACGGCTGGTTCCGGCACGCGCATCGAGGTCAGCAAGACAACTGCCGAACTCAAGGATATGGCCAACGCCGCTCGCAAGGCTGCACGAGATGCAAAAACTGAGTTGCAGAGTACCGACCGGCAAGGTGTGCAGCCTTTGCGTCAGAGCGTCGATAAGACAGAAGCGTCCTTCCGCCGCATGGCGCAGAACAGCGGTCGCAGCCTGCGCACTTTGAAAACCATCGCGATGGGTGTGCGTCAGGAGTTTGATCGCCTCAAAGGCCTGGGCGGCAGTATGCAAGGGAAACTGGCTGGGCTGGGGGTTGGCGTTGGTGTTGCGTCAGGCGTTACATCAAGTGCCAAGCTGGACCGTCAGCTTATACGTACTCAACAGACTGCGGGTATGTCTGTCGAAGAGCGTGAAGAGTGGCGTGGTGAACAATGGCGACTAGCAAAAACCTACGGTATTGAGCGTGAGCAAGTTCAAACAGGTTTCGATACATTGATTGCAAGTGGCTTATCCTACGATAAGGCGAAGGCAAGTTCCGGTGCTATCGCTCAAGCTACAGCAGTTACTGGGGCCGATTCTGGGATTCTGGCTAAAGCACTTATAACTGGAGCAAGTGCTTTTGATATCGACCTCTCCAAGCCAAACGCCGCTTTAGACATCCTTCAAAAAATGATCGTAGCGGGCCGATTGGGTAACGCTGAACTTGAGAACCTTTCAAGTATTTTTCCCAAAGTGGGACAGGATGCCAAGTCCGCCGGCATGTCCATGGCTCAGTCTCTTTCGTTTGTTGAAACATTATCTCTAATTGAGCTTGAGCCTGATCGTTTGGGTACGCTGGCGCAATCGACTTTACGTACATTCAACAACGACACCTACCGCAAAAGCGTTACGAAAAATACTGGCGTGGAGTTTTTTAATAAAGATAAGTCTGTAAGGAATACTCAGGATGTATTTCTTGATCTACAGCGCAAATATAAATCGTTTAATAACGACAAAGATCGCGCTCGATTCATGGGTGTGGTATTTGGAAAAATGGATCAGGACACGCAGAAGGGAGTTAAAGCTTTCCTGACTGGTGACCGACTGGAAAACTTTGCGAAAAGTACTGGTGATATCAATAACGCCAAGGGTGTTATAGAAAAGGATTTGGCCGATAACATGAGCAGTTCGACTGCCGTCGGTTCTCGAATGAAGGCCACCCTGGGCGAGGCTATCGACCGTATGGCGAAGCCATTGAACAAGGGCTTTGCAGACCTCGGCAGTTACCTGCTCGATGACTTGAATCTTTCCGGCGAGCAAATGCTGGCGGGTGGTGCAGCTTTGGGCGTTGGCGGTTATTACGCCGGACGCGGTGCCAAGGCTGGTGCAGGAGCGTTGCTGAATAAGTTCATGGGCGGCCCTGAGACGTTGAAGAACATCGCCGTGGGCAAGGTGCTTGAGGAAGCTACCGGCGTCACTTCGGTGTTCGTCACCAACTGGCCTGCTGGTACGCCCCTCGGTATTGGCAGCGGTCCCGACCTGCCCAATGGTCCCAGTTCCGGTAAAGGCAACGGGAAGCCAGGTGGTTTTATCACCCCGTGGCTAGCCCCCTTGGCTTTAGCTGCGACGGCCACGCAGATCGGCGGGGCAAGTGCGACGGCCACAGATGAAGGTCGCCTCGATGCTGCCCAGCGCAGCAAGCTGCTTAACGATGATCAGCGAACGTACCAGGCGTCCTTCTACCGCAACCGCATGGCCCTGGCCGACAGGAATCCCGACCAGTCATCTGACTGGCTGTCCTCAGAGGCCCAGCGCCTGGCGCACCATGAAACCGGCCTGACAGCTGCGGGCCTTCCCATCGACGGCGCTAACACTTGGGCCCAGGGCATCGCCAGTCGTGCCCTGGCTGCGGGTGCCAACACCTTCACAGCACAGCAACGCCTGCGGGACATGATGTCGCAAACCGGTAACAGCCAGCCTTCGACCTGGTTAGCTGACCAGGCACAACGCCTGGCTAACCCGTTGTCGGGCGGCAGCATGGCCGGCTTTCCAGGAATTACCGGCAACGGCTCCGCACCAGGTGCAATCGGTGCCAATCCTGCCGCACAAGCCGCCGAGGAACGCCTCCGTTCGTTGCTCACCCAGCCGCTGGTCATCGAAGTGCGTACTGATTCGCGCATGATCCAGGCCGAGGTCGAGCGTCGAACTGACATTCAGATGAGGCGCGGCGGATGAGCTGGGCAGAGAACCTGCTGGACGCCTCTTTTCGCGGCGTCCCGCTCCAGGTAGAAAGCGAAAGCCTGCAATGGCAACGCGCGCTGTCCGAGCATGGGACGCCTTTCAAGGATGGCGACCGGGTCAAAGACCTGGGCCGTGGTGCGCGTCGCATCCCCATGCAAGTGGTCGTGTTCGGCGTCAATTATGAGATCGAACTCCAGAACATCCTCCGCACCCTGAACACACCAGGTACGGGCGAACTGATCCACCCGATCTATGGCAGCATGAATGTCGTCAGCAATACTGGCGAGGTGAAGCACAGCGCCGACCGGCCGGATTATGCCGAGATCAGCATAGTGTTTGTTGAGGACACGCCCGACGCTCCATTCTTCGACCGGCAATTCGAGTTCGTCGACATTGGCGTATTGGGGCTGGAGGATGAATATAGCTGGCAGGATGGCATCTTCGATCTGTTTGGCCGCATTGACTCCCTGGTCGGCGAGATCCAGTCGTGGATTGGCGGAGGCTGGGTGGGGCTGATCGAAAAGGCCCTGGGCCTACCTGGCATTGGCCTACGTCTGCAACAACTGCGCTCTCAGATCCTCGGCGTGGTGTCCGGTGTTGGGTCTATGGCCAAGCGTCCGTCAGGGGCGTTTGATCCCCTGGTCGATCTGATGCGTACCCCGTCAGAGATCCGGGATGCAGTCCAGGGCAGTACACCTAGCTCGTCAACAGCATTACTTACTCGTACTGGTGTGCCCGCTACGTTGCCAGGTAATGCGAGCCTGCCGGCAGATGCAGCGCGTGCAGGCGCGGGCTTTTTGATCGGTGCGCGCCAGGGTGTGGCTACCACTGTCGGCCCGCTGATCGATGGCGCGCCAACCATTCCAGGTAGCGTCTTGGTGCTGCTGCCTGATGGCATGCCAGATGATCCAGTTGCCGCTAGCGGTTTCGCTCTGGTCGTCCTGGTCATCACCGAACTGGCGCTTGCTCACGCCCAGGCGGTGGCCACCATCATCGAGGACGAAGCCGATACGCCGACCTTGAGTCCATTAGAACTGGAAGGCCTGGTTAACCTGGTGCGCTCTCTGGTCCAGTCATCCATTCTGCTTCAACGTCACCTTTACGACGTGGAAACCGCTCTTCCGATCATTGAGGCATTGCGCAATGTCGCCGCGTTGATCCAGGCCCGCGCCCGCCAAGTCATTCTGCAAAGTCCGCCGTTGCTGAAACGAGTGGTTGAGACGCCTGCTAGCCTGCATCTGTTGGCCCACCGCTGGTACGGCGACCATACCCGCGCCGCCGAGCTGATCCGCCTCAATCCCAGCTTGAAAACTCCACATAACATTCAGGCCGGGGAGGTGCTGCGTGCCTACGCCAAGTAACGTGCTGGACGAGTCTATACGTCTGTCCATTGGTGGCCTGGCGCATGAAGAATGGGACGGCTGGTCGGTTGAGTCCGATCTGTTGACCGCTGCTGACGGTTTCGAACTTGAGCTGTACACCAAAGACGCCACCCGCTTGCCTAGCGTATTAGCCGAGGGCGCGCCTTGCTCGCTGACCTTGGGCAAGGACCGCGTACTAACCGGCCAGGTCGACGAATTCGAACACGACATCTCCCGTCAGGGTATCTCTATGCGTATTACCGGGCGGGACCGTGCGGCGCCCCTGGTCGACTGTTCCGCACCGTTCGTATCGATGCGCGAAGCTTCGCTGGCGCAGATCCTGGACCAAGTCGTAAAGCCGCTGGGCATTACTCAAATAGAAATCCGCGCCGCCCAGGCCAAGACCAGGCGCCGCGTTCAGATTGAACCAGGTCAAAGCGCCTGGGAGGCATTGCTCCAGGTTGCCGAAGCCAACGGCCTGTGGCCCTGGGTAGAGCCTGACGGCCGCCTGATCATCGGCGGGCCGGACTACAACGCCGCGCCAGTCAGTACACTGATCATGCGGGAAGACGGCGTCGGCAATAACGTGCAGCGTCTCAGTGTGCGGCGTTCTATCGCCAACCGATACAGCCAGATCACTGTATTGGGCCAGCACGGTCAGTATGACAACGACGGCCTCGACACCAAACGCTCCCACCTGCGCTCAGTCATCCAGGACGAAACCCTGGCCCGCCGTGGGATTTTCCGGCCGAAGGTGGTGATCGACAGCTCCAGCGAGAACCAGGACATGGCTACCACCCGTGCCCGTAAGCTGTTGGCGGACAGTCGCCTGGAGGGTTTCGAGATTCGAGCCGTGGTCATGGGCCACCGTGCCGACAACGGCCAAGTTTGGAACCCGGGCCAGCGGGTCATTGTGCGTAGTGAGCCCCATGGGCTGGATGCGACTTACTTTCTGATGGCCCGCACCTTGCGCCTGACTCGGAGTGACGGGCCTATCACCGAGCTGCGGTTGCGTGAAGACAAAATGTGGGTGCTGGACGGCAACCCCACCAAGAAGCGCAAGGGCAAGAAAGCCAACCCGGACGCGGCATTCATCGAAATCATCAGGGGGGCATGATGAGCAATATGGCGCGCCTGGTGCGCGAGCAGGTCAGTAGAGTGGTGGGGAACATTCGCCAGGCCTTCCGAGGTACGGCGGCACGTAATACCCATGGCACGTTGATTGGCATTGAAATGGAAGGGCTTGCGGGCGAGTCGGTTTCCGGCGAACTGATGCAACACTATGGGTTCACCTCGGGGCCGCTGCCTGGTGCTGAATTTATCGCGATTCCTGTAGGCGGCAATAGTAAGCACACGGTCGTCGTGGCCAGTGAGGACGGACGTTATCGGGTCGTGATCAAGGATGGCGAGGTGGCCCTATATACCGATGAGGGCGACTACATCCATATGAAGCGTGGTCGGCTGATTGAAATCGAAACTGACACATTGGTGGTCAGGGCCTCGACCAAGGTGCGTTTTGAAACGCCCCTGGTCGAAATGAGCGAGGACGTTAAAGCAGCGGGAGATATCGCGGACCATACCCGGACTATGCAGGCAGATCGGCTTATCTATAACGGGCATAACCACGGGGGCGGTCCAGTACCAGGTCAACAGCAGTAAGCCGAAAGCCCCCAGGGAAATTCTTAAACCCCGCTGATACTCGGCGTCTTTTGCGTGCACGTCACTATGCCAGCCTATGGACGCAGGCATAAACCCAACTACTGGCGACTTGACGGGCCAGCGTATCTATACGCTGGGCAACGCCGTTTACATCCGCCTCATTACACCCCTCGGCACCTGGTGGAAAGACACCACCGTGGGCTCCCGCCTGCACGAACTGAAACGCTCTAAAGACCTGCCACGGGTTGGCAAGCTCGCCAAGCAGTACGCCGAGCAGGCACTCCAGCCGCTGCTCGATGACGGCCGCGCCCAGAGCATCACAATCACCGTTGAACAGCCTCACAACGGCTGGCTCAACCTGCAAATTGACATCACCGACGCTACCGGCAATCCGCAGGTGTTTCGCCAACCTGTAAGGGTGAACTGATATGGCTTTTACCGCTCCCGCCCTCGACACAATATTGCAGGGCATCCTCCGTGATATTCGCAACCTTCAGGCCGAAGCTGATATTGGTCCGGACAGCGACAACTATGTTCGGTCAGCCGCTGTGGCGTCGGCCATTGAAGGGCTGTATCAGAAGCTAGCCTGGCTTTACCGCCAAATCTTCCCTGACACGGCCGATGAGGAAGAGCTTCTTCATGCGGCCGGACTCAGAGGCGTTTTGCGAAAAGACGCTGTTGCTGCCACCGGCACTGTTGCATTGAAGGGCTCGCCGGGTGTCGAGTTGTTAGTGGGCGCGACCATGAGGCACGTTGTCACGGGCGAGCAATTCACTGCCAAAGCTGGCGCGAAACTTGGTGTCAATGGCACCGCTTCGGTATTGGTTGAAGCACAGAAAGTTGGTGTGGCAGTCAACAATCTTACGGGAGGCCTGATTCTTACCAGCCCACCCTTGGGCATGGATTCGTCTGCGGCATTCATCGGTAAAACTGCTGGCGGTGATGATCAAGAGGCAGTCGAATCTCTGCTCGCCCGCTTTTTAGACATTATCCAAACGCCTCCGGCCGGAGGTGCTGCTTACGACTTTCGCCGTTGGGCTCTGGAGGTTGATGGGGTGTCCGAAGCCCTGGTAATCCCTCGGCGCCGAGGCGGAGGGACCGTCGACGTGGTTATCACAGCAAGTACCGGACTACCTTCGGCGGAAGTCATCGCCGCCTGTTTGGCGCACTTACAGGAACAATGCTCGGTCATCGCTGATGTCTGGGTCTATGCCCCAACCATCCGTACCGTCAACGCGGCCGCGAATATCGAGTTGGCTTCTGGCTACTCAATGTCTGATGTTCAAGCTGCCGCGCAGAAAGCCTACACCATGCTCGCGGGTGCTTTAAAGCCGGGTGAAGCTCTCAAGCGCTCCCAGATTGAGGCAATGATAAACAACTTGGCCGGTGTTCTGGATCGCGTCGTAACTGCTCCAACTGGCAACGTCAACGCATCAGATAATCCAGCGCTCATCGGCTGGATTCGCCCTGGCACCATCACGTTGGGATTGATGGCATGACGACGCTCGCGGACCAGCTTCGGTTATTACTCCCTCCGGTTTCCTACGATGGGACTGCGCCCTATCTGTCAGCAACTATTGAAGCCGAAGCAAACGCCATGATTCTGGCGGAAGAACAGGCCAATTCAATTTACAACGCGATTTTTCCCGATACGGGAGAAGGATTGTCCGATTGGGAGCGTGTATTGGCGCTTCCAGATTCATGCTTAATCGATCAGTCGCAAACAGTAGGGCAGCGAGTTCAGGCGGTTGTAAGCAAGCTGCAAGGTCGTGCGGGCCAGAGCAAGGCTTTCTTTATCGCTTTGGCAAAGTCCATGGGCTACGACATTACGATCACAACGTTCAGGCCCGCCAACGCCGGTATGGCGCGTGCTGGCGATTCCCTCAACGGAGGGGATTGGAATTTTGCTTGGCGTATCAACGCACCGGCTGTGACCACCAGCAGTGCCAGGGCTGGAACCGCGAGCGCGGGTGATCCCTTGGCGGCATGGGGCAATAAGCCTCTTGAGTGTCGGCTTAACCAACTGAAACCCGCCGAATCTATTTTGCTGTTCGGTTATGGAGACTATTAATGCAAAAGATCAGCGATAGTACTAATACAGCAAACGCGTCCGGCGAATACACCGAAGGCAATCCGGCAGCGGGTGTCGCGGCCACTCGGATCACGGCTCGTTGGCTCAATACGATTCAGCGCGAGCTGACTAACTTGATCAACGGATCAGGTGCAGCGCTAAATGTAGCCGACGACGGCCAAGTAGTGAAAGCTGTTGCCGCCCTGGCAGGTAAAGCAGCGGAATTCCCAAACATAACAAAAAAGCCGACAACCTTGGCTGGGTACGGTATTTCCGATGGTTATACCAAAGCGGAAATTGATCAGTCTTTTGCGCCTGTTGCATATCGTGCAACAACTTTGGCGGGGTACGGTATCACTGATGCCTATACCAGAACTGAGGCTGGCCAGTCCTTTGCGAGCAAATCCACGACCCTGGCGGGCTATGGCATCACCGATGCCTATACCAAAACTGAGGCTGGGCAGTCATTTGCGAGCAAGGCCTCCACGCTCGCCGGCTACAACATCGGTGATGCTTACACGAAGACGCAGGTAGACAGTGCCTTGTCCAGCAAGGCTGACAAGGGGACCACCCTAGCGGCCTATGGTATTAGTGACGCCTACACCAAAACTGAGGCTGGGCAGTCATTTGCGAGCAAGGCCTCCACGCTTGCCGGCTACAACATCGGTGATGCTTACACGAAGGGGCAGGTAGACAGTGCCTTGTCCAACAAGGCTGACAAGGGGGCGGCGACAGAAATTTTCGCTGGCACTGCGGCGATAGCAACTCAAAACCAGACCAATAGCGGAACTGACAACGCGACAATTGTTACTCCACGCAAGTTGCGTGCTGGCTTTCTCTCCAGCTTCACTGAGAACGGTTTTATTGCGTTCCCCACATGGCTCGGCGGTCTGATCATTCAGTGGGGAAGAACAGCCGTTCTCACCGATGGTTCTGCAACCAACGTGTCCCTTCCTTTTACGTTCCCATCCACAACGTTGCAAATGTGGACTTCGCTCTACGGTAGCGTCTCTGGCGACTCCGCCGCATGCCGCGTATCGGCGGGACAATTTGTAAGCTTGTCGCAGATTAATGTCTCATATAACGAAACCAATTCGGCCCTCGGCGGCTCAGCCGTATCTTGGTGGTGCGTTGGGTTCTAACAGGTAAAACACCATGAAATACTTTTACAGCGGAGCCACTAATGGCGCCTATATCGACTCACTCAATACCTCAATACCCGAGGACGCCGTCGAGATCAGCAAGGAGCTGTATTGCGAGCTTTTCACGACCACTATCGACGGTACGGTCGGTCCTGGAGCGGACGGGTTACCTGTCCTTATACCCAGTGTCGGTCCGACAGATGAGGAGATAGCGCTTAGACGTCGTGACAGACTGCTGAGCGTTGCAACGGCAAGAATGGCCCCGCTACAGGATGCCGTCGAGATTGGAGAGGCTACGGCTGATGAAGACGCTGAGTTAACAGCGTGGAAGCGCTACCGCATGCTTCTAAACCGGATTCAGCAGCAGGATGGCTTCCCGCAGAACATTGACTGGCCTACGGTGCCAAACGAACTGCAAAATCCCGCCGAATGAGACGCCACCCTCGGTGCCAATTTTTGCGCTAAGCGGTGCCAAATCCGGCGCGCGCTTACATCTTGATCTTGATCTTGCTCTTGATCTGCTTTTGATCTCAGACGCCCCGTTAAACCACGCTGGCCGGAATTCGACAGGGATTTGGGGGGTAAACCGGCAGGGATGCCGGTTTAGCCGCCCCGCGCCATGGATGGCGCGTGGCGGCGGCCCCCCAAATCACTGGCGGATTACGGGCACACCGAGCCCAAGCGAGGTGCCGAGTGGTGGGGCAAGAGCGTTTTGCTTACTTTTGCGCTTTTCAAAAGTGAGCCGCTGTAAAAGCGGAACCCTAAGTGGCCGTTACCGCAGGAATGGATATGTACTCGGTATAAACAGTGTCGCCTGTCAGGTCGCCATCGCAGGCAAGCCAGCTCCCACATTTGGAACGCTGACCGTCAGATAGATAGAGGCCGGCTGCCAGGCCGTCTTCGCAGGCAAGCCAGCTCCCACATGGGATCTATGTTCAGCTGAAAAATGTGCCAAGGGCATGAGCTGATTCGACCCTCCCCGCCCGTCATCCAACCGTCACATCCATCTGCTGTGCTGGCGCCCATTACTCATTTGCCCAAGGACCCGTGGCCATGTTTTCCGTGCTCAAACCCCACCGCTGGAAACTCGCGTTGCTCCTGATCGCCGCCAACCTCGGACTACTCCTGCACCTGGCCTGCGGCGAGCTCAAGAGCGTCAGCGAATGGGTATGGCTGGATATCATCGGCGAAGGCGGTTCGGCGCTGCTCGCGCTGATCTGGCTGGGCCTGGTGTTGAAAAGCCGCCCCGCCGGACGGGTCACCCAATACCTGGCGCTGGGGCTGTCGTGCATCTTTTTTTCCTGGTGGATCGACAGCCTCGACGAATTCATCCGCCTGCCTGATAGCGTGTCCTGGGACCACTGGCTGGAGTCAGGGCCAATGCCGGTGGGCATGATCCTGCTGACGATTGGCATTTATCACTGGCACCACGAACAACTGGCGATCAGCGCGCAAATGGAAAAACGCGAGCGGTTGTTTCGCGAGCACCGGCTATTCGACAAACTCACGCCCCTGGCCGGCGCCGACTACCTCAAGCGCCAACTCGCCGACAGCCTGCGCGACAGCCAAGCGCAGCAACAACCACTGTCGTTGCTCGCCCTGGACCTGGATAACTTCGCCACCATCAACCAGGTCTACGGGCATGCCGAGGGTGATGCGGTGCTACAGGCGGTCAGCCACGTGCTGCTGCTCAACCTGCGCCGCCAAGACCTGTTGTGCCGCCTGGCGGGCGATCGTTTCGTGGTGCTGCTGCCCAATACCGGCGAGCGTCAGGCCCAGGGCCTGGCGCTGGAGTTGCAACACGCGGTGCAGAGCCTGGCCCACAAGACCCGGCAACAGGGCGAACGCCTGCAACTGGCGGCGACCACGGCGGTGGTAATGGCCTTGCAAGAGTCACCCCACGAGCTGCTCAAACGGCTGAATATAAGCCTGGCCCGGGCCAAGCAACCCCTTGCGAAAAGCGCCTGAAATGGCCGTGAAAACCAGCTGGTATGAAAACGACAGCCGCTTCATCCCCGGTCACTATCAACCCGCCACGTTGATCGACCTGGGCTTGTCCCGGGACATCGACAGCCATCGCCTGCTGCGGGGCACCGGCCTGTTCCACGAAGACATCCTGGCCGGCAACGCGCGGTTGAGCCCGCAACAGTTTCTGGGCTTGATCGGCAACAGCCGCAAACTACTGGACGCCGATGACAGCAGTTTCCTGTTTGGCCAACGCCTGCTGCCCGGCTACTACGGCGCCGCCAGCCATGCGCTGGGGCATGCACAGAACCTTCATCAGGCCCTGGACATCCTGATCCAGCAACAAGTGCTGCTCAGCCCGCTGGCTACGCTGCAACTGGAACTGGATGAGCACCACGCTTACCTGTATTGGTTGGACAGTTGCGGCGCCGGCGAACACTGGCGCTTTCTGCTCGAAGCCAGCATGACCTCGCTGGTTGCCATGAGCCAATGGCTCAGCGGCGAGCGCTTGCCATGGGTGTGCAGTTTCAACCATGCCGAACCTCGGTATGTCGAGCAATACTGGGTGCATCTGGGCGAGCACACGCGCTTCGAACGCCCGCTGGATATGATGTGCATCCCCCGTGAATACCTCACCCACAACTGGCCGGGCGCTTCGGCCACGGCGGGCCAGGTCGCGCGCCAGCAAGCCCTTGAACAAATCGAGCAACTGGGCTTTGCCACAAGTTTTCTGGACTGCCTCTATGCCTACCTGCGCGAACATGTGCGCCAACCACCCAGCCTGGAACAGGCCGCGCACATTTTCGCCATGAGCCCGGCCACGCTAAAGCGCAAGTTGCAACGGCACGACACCGGTTTTCAGCAACAGGTCGACCGGGTGCGCAAGCATGTGGCCTTGCACCTGTACCTGACCAAGGGCTTGAGTAACGAGGAAGTCGCGGCGTACCTGAACTTCAACGATGCGGCGAATTTTCGGCGTTCGTTCAAGCGGTGGACGGGCAGCACGCCCAACCTGATCCGCCAACTGTTCAGCAGCCGCTAGCGAGGCGTTCGCGCAGGAACTCCACCAGCGCTTGCACCGGGCGTGAACTCTGTCGGTGCTGCGGGTACACGGCCGACAGGGTCAAGGCCTCTGGGGCGAAGTCTTCCAATACCTTGACCAAGCGACCGTCCTTCAAGGCCTCGCTGACAATGAACGTCGGTAGATAGGTAACGCCCAGACCGGCAATCGCGGTATCGCGCAGCAGGTCACCGTTATTGACGCGCATGCGCCCACTGACGCTCAAGGCTTGCACCTTGCCTTTGAAGCGCCATTGCACCTGGCGGCCGTGGCCGTAGGGCAGGCAGTCGTGCGTGGTTAAGTCCTCGGGTTTCGAAGGCGTACCCCGCAACGCCAGGTAGTCGGGGCTGGCGCAATACACCCGCTCGATAGCGGCGATCCGTCGGGCGATCAGGGTGGAATCTTCCAGCGTGCCGATGCGTAGCACCAGGTCGTAGCCTTCGCCGATCAAGTCCACCGGGCGGTCGCTCAGGTCAACTTCAACGCAGACCTGCGGATGCTGACGCAGAAACAACGGCAACAGGCAACCCAGGTGCGCCATGGCGAACGACAAGGGTGCACTGAGGCGAATGGTGCCTCGGGGCTCGCTGTTCTGGCCAGCGATGCCCTGCTCCACTTGTTCCACCTCACCGAGCAGGCGCAAGGCCGACTCGTAGTAACTCTGGCCCAGCGGCGTGACGTCCAGGCGCCGTGTGGAGCGGTTAAGCAAGCGCACGCCCAGGCGGTCTTCCAGTTGGATCAGGCGGCGGCTGACGAATTGCTTGGACAAGCCCAATTGCTCGGCGGCGGCGGTGAAACTGCCGGATTCCATGACCTGGCAGAACAGGCGCATGTCTTCGAAGGGGTTCATTGTCGCTTCTCAGGGGACGATGGGCTGTTTTATAGCCTGTCAGTGGTCACACCACAAACCAAAATGTGAACACAATCAAATGTGGGAGCTGGCTTGCCTGCGATAGCGGTGTATCAGCCAGCAATGCTGTTGACTGATGCACCGCTATCGCAGGCAAGCCAGCTCCCACAGGGTTTTGCGGTGTTTTACCGACCAGGTTACTTGGCAGCGAACGCCGAGTAGCTGTTCATCAGGTTGCGGTAGTTGGGAATGCGCGGCGAGAGCAGGTTGGCCAGGCCTTCCATGTCGTTGCGCCAGTCCACTTGCAGCTCGCAAGCCACCGAGAACCAGTTGACCAGTTGTGCACCGGCGGCGGTCATACGCGCCCAGGCGGCTTGTTGCACGGTTTCGTTGAAGGTGCCGGAAGCGTCGGTGACCACGAAGACCTCAAAGCCTTCGTCAAGGGCACACAGGGTCGGGAACGCCACGCACACGTCGGTCACCACACCGGCAATGATGATTTGCTTGCGGCCGGTGGCCTTGACGGCCTTGACGAAATCTTCGTTGTCCCACGCGTTGATCTGGCCAGGGCGCGGAATGTACGGCGCGTCGGGGAACAGTTCTTTGAGCTCAGGCACCAATGGGCCGTTGGGGCCGCTTTCAAAGCTGGTGGTCAGGATGGTCGGCAGGTTGAAGAACTTCGCCACGTCGGCCAGGGCCAGCACGTTGTTCTTGAACTCGTTGGGGGAGAAATCCTGCACCAGGGAGATCAGGCCGGTCTGGTGATCAACCAACAAAACAACAGCATCGTCTTTGTTCAAGCGCTTGTAAGTCATGGGTAACTCCTTTAGGGATGGGGTGTTCTTCAAAAGGCAAAGCAGGAGCAGCCGAACGCACCCCAGAAACCCTGGAAGTCGCTGACCGGCACGCTGGAAAGGCGCGCTTTTTCATGGCTATGGGCATGCACGCCACAGGGGCCGCTGCACTGGTGAACCTGGGCCTGCATCGGCGACGTGGGGCGCCAGTGCCCCGGCACCTTGACCACCGGCGACCAGTCCGGCAGCACCGGTACCCGTGGCGGTGCGAAATCTTCGAAGTCGCCAGCGCCGTACACGACCTTGCCGCCGACCACGGTCAGCACCGACTCGATCCACTTGATGGCTTCTTCTTCGACGCTGAAAAAGTCCGCCGACAACGCGGCGACATCCGCCAGTTGACCGACCTTGATCTGGCCTTTCTTGCCCTGCTCGGAGGAGAACCAGGCGCTGCCGTGGGTGAACAGCTCCAATGCGGTAAGGCGCGGCAAGCCCTCGGCGTGCAGCTCCAGGCCACCGACGGTGCGGCCGCTGACCATCCAATACAGCGAGGTCCAGGGGTTGTAGCTCGACACGCGGGTGGCATCGGTGCCCGCCCCTACCGGCACGCCTTCGGCCAGCATGCGCTTGATCGGCGGCGTGGCTTCGGCGGCCTTGGCGCCGTAGCGCTCGACGAAGTATTCGCCCTGGAACGCCATGCGATCCTGAATCGCAATACCGCCACCGAGGGCACGCACGCGTTCGATGTTTTTCGGGGTGATGGTTTCGGCGTGGTCGAAGAACCACGGCAAGCCATTGAACGGAATATCGCGGTTGACCTTCTCGAACACGTCGAGCATGCGCGAGATGGACTCGTCGTAAGTGGCGTGCAGACGGAACGGCCAGCGCTGTTCCACCAGGTGGCGTACCACCGGTTCCAGCTCCTGTTCCATGGTCAGCGGCAGGTCAGGGCGGGGTTCGAGGAAGTCTTCGAAATCCGCCGCCGAGAACACCAGCATCTCGCCGGCACCGTTATGGCGCAGGTAGTCATCGCCCTGGTGCAGGGTGACGCTGCCGGTCCAGTGCTTGAAGTCGCTGAGCTCTTCCTTGGGCTTCTGGGTGAACAGGTTGTAGGCGATGCGCACCGTCAACTGTTGATCCTTGGCCAGTTGCTCGATCACCGCATAGTCATCGGGGTAGTTCTGGAAGCCGCCGCCGGCATCGATGGCGCTGGTCAGGCCCAGGCGATTGAGTTCCCGCATGAACTGGCGGGTGGAGTTGACCTGATATTCCAAAGGCAGTTTCGGGCCTTTGGCCAAGGTCGAGTACAAGATCATCGCGTTGGGCCGCGCCACCAGCATGCCGGTGGGGTTGCCGTTGCTGTCGCGTACGATCTCACCGCCCGGCGGGTTCGGCGTGTCCTTGGTGTAGCCCGCCACCCGCAGGGCTGCGCGGTTGAGCAAGGCGCGGTCGTACAAGTGCAGCACGAACACCGGGGTGTCCGGGGCGGCCTGGTTGAGTTCTTCCAGGGTGGGCATGCGCTTTTCGGCGAACTGGAATTCGTTCCAACCGCCCACCACGCGCACCCATTGCGGCGTGGGCGTGCGGTCGGCCTGGTCCTTGAGCATGCGCAAGGCATCGGCCAGGGACGGCACGCCTTCCCAGCGCAGTTCAAGGTTGTAGTTCAACCCGCCACGAATCAGGTGCAAGTGCGAGTCGTTGAGGCCGGGAATTACGGTGCGGCCCTTGAGGTCGATGACTTGGGTGCCGCTGCCGCGCAGGGCCATGGCTTCGCCGTCGGTACCGACGGCGACAAAGCGCCCTTGGTGGATGGCCACGGCGGTGGCGCGTGGGTTTTCCCGGTCCACGGTGTGGAACTGGCCATTGAACAGAATCAGATCGGCGTTCATAGGGTTTCCTTTACAGAGGCTTCAAGCCAGGGAGCGAACAGGCGGGTGGCCGCCGGCATCAGCAGGTACACCACCAGCAACACGATGGTCAGGGTGACCAGGAAGGTGGAGACCACGTAGTTGGACAAAAACGGGTGCAACCGCAGGATCGGCCCCCAGATAAACGGCAGCAGCAGGGTTTGCGGCAGGATCACAAACAGGCTGACCACCGCCTGCTTCCAGCGCGGCGGCTTGGCACCGCCATCGGCCTGGGGCGTGAACCAGAATTCATTGGCCGCGCCGATTTCCGTCTGGTCGCCATCCGCCAGCATCGGCGCGGCTTCGTCGATCAGGGCCTGGCGTTGCGGGGAGCCGAGCCACAGCTCAAGGGCGTTGGTGGAGCTATAGCGCAGCACGCAAGTGAACAGCGCCATGCCGTTTTGCTGGCTGCGCACCACGTCAACGCCAAGGTGCCCAGGGCGTTCGCCCGCGATGCGCACGATGCGGCGCAGCCAGGCTTCGTACTCGACTTCAAAGCCGGGTTTGACCCGGTGCTTGACGACCAGGGTGACGACTTCGTCGGGGCGGGTGTTGGCGGTTGATTCCATGGCTGGGTGTTTCCCCGGAGCATTGAGCGATGGGGAGAGTGTGGCCGGTTGGCAGGTGTGGGGAATTGCATGTATGTGCTGTCTGGCAGGCATTCGCCGGCTCTGCATCCGATATTTATGCTCACTTCCCAACTTAATAATATTTTATTAATACCCCCCCGCCGCCTAACTTGACGTCATGCCCGAGCTGAATCCAACTGCATTACGCAAGGATAGAGACATGACTGTAGCGATAACAAAAATAGACACGCTGGTGGTTGGCGCAGGTCAAGCTGGTGTGGCCATGAGCGAGCATTTGAGCAAGCAAGGCGTGCCGCACCTGGTGCTGGAACGCAGCCGTATTGCCGAGCGCTGGCGCACCGGCCGCTGGGACTCATTGGTCGCCAACGGCCCGGCCTGGCATGACCGCTTCCCCGGCCTGCATTTCGATGACGTCCCCGCCGATGGGTTCGCACCCAAAGAGCGCGTCGCCGATTACTTCGAAGCCTATGCCCGTAAATTCAACGCGCCGATCCGCACCGGCGTGGACGTCACCTCAGTAGTACGCAACGAGGGGCGCCCCGGCTTTACCGTGCACACCAGCGAAGGCGTGATCGAAGCCAACCGCGTGGTAGCCGCCACCGGGCCCTTTCAGAAGCCTGTGATTCCCGCTATCGCGCCTAAAGACACCGCGCTGCACCAGATCCATTCCGCCGACTATCGCAACCCTGGGCAACTGCCAGCCGGCGCTGTGCTGGTGGTGGGCGCCGGCTCGTCCGGGGTGCAAATTGCCGATGAATTGCAGCGTTCCGGTCGCCAGGTGTACCTGTCGGTCGGCGCCCATGACCGCCCTCCTCGCGCCTATCGCAACCGCGACTTCTGCTGGTGGTTGGGCGTATTGGGCGAGTGGGACCAGGCGGCGATGAAACCCGGCCGCGAGCACGTCACCATTGCCGTGAGTGGCGCCCACGGCGGCAAGACCATCGACTTTCGCGAGCTGGCCCAGCAAGGCATGACCCTGGTCGGCCTGACTCACGCCTTCGACGGCACGGTGGCAACGTTCCAACCCAACCTGGTGGAGAACCTGGCGCGCGGTGATGAAAACTACCTGGCCTTGCTGGATGCGGCCGACGCCTATATCGAGCGCAACGGCCTCGACCTGCCCCTGGAGCCCGAGGCACGTCGCGTGTTCCCCGACGCTGAATGCATCAAGCAGCCGATCCTGACACTGGACCTGGCGGAGGCTGGCATCACTTCGATCATCTGGGCCACCGGATTTGCCGTGGACTACAGCTGGTTGCAGGTAGACGCCTTCGACGCCGCTGGCAAGCCGCAACACCAGCGCGGTGTCTCCAGCGAAGCGGGCATCTACTTCCTTGGGTTGCCATGGCAATCGCGGCGTGGCTCGTCGTTTATCTGGGGCGTGTGGCACGACGCCAAATACGTGGCCGACCATATCGCCATCCAGCGTCAGTACCTTGAGTACCGCGAAGCCGCCCCGGTTGCCCGCCAGTCCCCTGTCAGCGCCTGATCATTTTTCCCAGGAGTTTTTTGATGCCTACTCACACTCGCATTCGCATGTTCAACACCAAAGAAACCTATCCCAACCAGAGCCTGGACAACGACCTATGCCAGGCCGTGCGCGCCGGCAACACCGTGTACGTACGCGGCCAGGTGGGCACTGATTTCGACGGCAACCTGGTCGGCCTCGGCGACCCACGGGCCCAGGCCGAGCAGGCGATGAAGAACGTCAAGCAACTGCTGGAAGAAGCCGGCAGCGACCTCAGCCATATCGTCAAGACCACCACCTATTTGATCGACCCACGCTACCGCGAGCCGGTGTACCAGGAAGTCGGCAAGTGGCTCAAGGGCGTGTTCCCGATTTCCACCGGGCTGGTGGTTTCGGCCCTGGGCCAGCCGCAGTGGCTGATGGAAATTGATGTGATCGCGGTTATTCCAGAGTAAGGAGGCTAGCCATGACCTTTTCTATCGTCGGCCGTTGTGCAGAGACCGGCCAACTGGGCATTGCCATCAGCTCATCGAGCATCGCCGTGGGCGCCCGCTGCCCGTGGCTGCGGCCCGGTGTGGGCGCCGTGTCGACCCAGAACATCACCTTGCCGGCCCTCGGCCCTGACGTCCTCGACGGGCTGGAACAGGGCCTGGCTCCCGCCGACGCCGTCGATAAAGCGCTCACCCGCAACGGCTACAGCCAGTACCGGCAACTGACGGCGATTGACCATCTGGGCCGCAGCGTGCATTTCAGCGGCAGTCAGACCCTGGGTACCCATCACGCGGTATCGGGCGAGCAATGCGTGGCGGCGGGCAATATGCTCGCCGCCCCTGAAGTGATCACCGCGATGGTCACGGCCTTCGAACAGGGCGAAGGCCAGCTCGCAGACCGTCTACTGGCCGCGATGCATGCCGCCATCGCCGCCGGTGGCGAAGCCGGCCCGGTGCACTCCGCCGCGCTGGTGGTGGTGGGCGAGTTGACTTGGCCGATTATCAACTTGCGCGTGGATTGGGCCGACGAGGCGCCGATTGGCGAATTGCAAAAACTCTGGGATGCCTACCGCCCACAGGTGCAGGACTATATCGATCGCGCCCTCGCCCCCGACCGCTCCCCCGGCTACGGTGTGGCCGGAGACGACCGATGAGCCGCAGCCGCGACCTGCTGGAAACCCTGGTGGGCTTCGACACCACCAGCCGCGAGTCCAACCTGCAATTGATCGAGTATGTGCGCGATTACCTGGCCGGGCTTGGCGTCACCAGCGAGCTGGTCTACAACGCGCAACGCAGCAAGGCCAACCTGTTTGCCAGCATCGGCCCGGTGGAACTACCAGGTATCGTGCTGTCGGGGCATACCGACGTGGTGCCGGTGGATGGGCAACCCTGGAGCCTGCCGCCGTTCACGCTGACCGAGCGCGACGGCAAGCTGTTCGGGCGCGGCACCGCCGACATGAAGGGGTATATCGCCTGCGTGCTGGCGTTGGTGCCAGCGCTGGTCAAGGCGCCATTGCGCCTGCCGGTGCACATCGCCCTGTCCTACGATGAGGAAGTCGGCTGCCTGGGCGTGCGCTCGCTGCTCGCCGTTCTTGAACAGCGTCCGGTCAAGCCGATGTTGTGCATCATCGGCGAGCCGACCGAGCTCAAGCCGGTGCTGGGCCACAAGGGGAAGTTGGCGATGCGCTGCGATGTTCAGGGCCAGGCGTGCCACTCGGCCTATGCGCCCTCGGGTGTGAATGCGATTGAACACGCCGCCGAGTTGATCGGTGAACTGGGGCGCATTGGCCAACGGCTGCGCGCGCGTCAGGACCCACGTTTTGACCCGCCGTTCAGCACGGTACAGACCGGCATGATCAACGGCGGCAAGGCCTTGAATATCGTGCCGGCCGACTGCCGCTTTGACTTTGAGGTGCGCGCCCTGCCCTCCATGGACCCGGGCGAAGTAGCTGAAGAGCTGCAGGCCTACGCGCGGCAGCAGGTGTTGCCGCGCATGCAGGCGGTCAGCAAGCAGAGTTCGATTCGGTTCACCGAGTTGTCGGCCTACCCAGGGCTGGTCACGGATGAGCGCAGCCAGGCGGCGCAATTGATTGCGACGTTTTGCGACTCGCAGGCATTCGGCACCGTAGCGTTTGGTACCGAGGGCGGGCTGTTCGATGCGGTGGGTATTCCCACCGTGGTATGCGGGCCAGGCAGCATGGACCAAGGGCATAAGCCCGATGAGTTTGTGAGCCTGGAGCAGCTCGATGGCTGCGATGCGATGTTGCAGCGGTTGCTAGGCTTTATCAGTACCTGAAGATATCGCACCACCTATGTGGGAGGGGCCAGCCCCAATGCCGATCAGTTAAGCGCAAATCCCTGTGGGAGCGGGCTTGCCCGCGAAGGCGGTGTGTCAATCACTGCATCGGTTACTGCACGACCGCTTTCGCAGGCAAGCCAGCTCCCACCTTTGAGCTTCGTTGCGTTGAGCACTGTGTTCGCTTAACTGATCGGCATTGGGGTTTGGTGTTCAGCCCAGTAGTCGCGCCAACTCTTCGCGGCAGTAGTCGACAAACAACTGCACCGGTTTGGTCAAGGGTGCGCGGCGTAGCCAGACGGCGGACAACCCCGACCCCGTGACCGTTTCCACCAAGGGAATGCACACCACTTTCTGCCCATCATAGGTGTACTCGCTGAACGGTTTGGTCACCAGGATCGAGAACCCGAACCCCCGCCCCACCATGCCCCGCACCATTTCGATGGAGGGCGAGCTAAATACAATATTCGGGGTCAGCCCGCGCTCTTCGAAGATGCTCACGAAGTAGGTACGGCTGGGCAACACGTCCAGTAAAATCATCGGCTCCAGCACCAGGTCGGCCAGGGACACCTTGGCCTGTTGGGCAAAGCGGTGGTCGGCCGGCAGCAACGCATAGGGCTGTTGCGGCGGCATCAGCGGCGTGGTCTCGATGGTGCTGCCCAGGTCGTGCTCAAACAGCATCGCCACGTCGATACTGCCCGCCGTCAGCGCCTGCACCAGCTCCTGCTGCTCGCCATCGCGGATGCGGATCTCCACGCCCGGCCAGCGCGCCTTGAAACCGGCGATCAAGCGTGGCAAGTACAACGGTGCCACGGTTTCAAAACAACCGATGTCAATCTGCCCGGCCACCACATCGTTATCGGCCAGGGCGTTCTGCTCGAACTCATGGGCTACCCGCAACAGCTCCAACGCCTTGCGATAAAAGCGCGCGCCGCTGGGCGTGAGGGAAACGCCCTGGGCGTGATGGCGGATAAACAGTTGCACGCCAAAGCTGTCTTCCAGTTGCTTGATCGCTGTGGAAACCGACGGCTGGGCGATATACAGCTTGCGCGACGCCTCGGCAACGCTGCCGCATTCGGCCGTGGTCACAAAATATCTGAGCTGACGCAGGTTATAGGCTGCCATCGGCACCTCTCTAAACGTGGTTTTTTGCCCCAAACAAGTGCGCAGAAACACCGGTTTTTCAAGCCATTGACGTGCATGCAACATACCGGAGCAAAAAACCTCACGAGATACTTTTTTTAAGGTCTATAGCAACAAACTTACTAATTTACCTGCCTGCGCCCATTGCAGATGATCACTCCAACAACAAAGCGGTGCCCATGCGCCGCACAGCGAAGTACGCCCACGTACTCACCTTGCCTTGGAGCTCGTCATGGTTACCACTGCAACATCCTCCGCCCCGCTCATCGAAAAACACACGATTGGATACGTGCCCCCGGAAGATCGCCATGGAAAGGTAAGAGACCTGTTCACCCTGTGGTTCGGCGGCAACATCGCGCCGTTGCCGATCGTCACTGGCGCACTGGGTGTGCAACTGTTCCACCTCAACCTGGTGTGGGGCATTGTCGCCATCCTTGTCGGCCATTTGGTCGGCGGTGTGTTGATGGCATTGCACTCGGCCCAGGGCCCGCAAATGGGTATCCCGCAGATGATCCAGAGTCGTGCACAGTTCGGCTCCCTCGGCGCATTGCTGGTGGTGGTGATTGCCGGGGTGATGTACATCGGCTTCTTCGCCTCCAACATCGTGCTGGCCGGTAAATCCCTGCATGGTGTGGTGGACGCCGTGCCTGTACCGGTGGGCATCGTTATCGGCGCCATCGGTTCCGGGATCATCGGCATCATCGGCTACCGCTTCATCCACGTACTCAACCGCATCGGTACCTGGGTCCTCGGCGCAGGCATCGTGCTGGGCTTTGGCTACATCTTCACCCATGTGCAGACCACCGATTTCCTCACCCGTGGCAGCTTCAACATCTCCGGTTGGCTGGCCACCGTTTCCCTGGCTGCACTGTGGCAAATCGCGTTTGCGCCCTACGTGTCGGACTACTCCCGCTACCTGCCCGCCGACGTGCCGGTAGCCGCCACCTTCTGGACCACCTACCTGGGCTCGGCGCTGGGGTCGAGCCTGGCGTTCATCTTCGGCGCCGTGGCAGTGCTCGCCACGCCGGTAGGCATGGACACCATGGACGCCGTCAAACTCGCCACCGGCGCCATCGGCCCGTTGATGCTGGTGCTGTTCCTGCTCAGCGTGATCAGCCACAACGCCCTCAACCTGTACGGCGCGGTGCTGTCGATCATCACCCTGGTACAGACCTTCGCCTACCGCTGGATCCCGACCGCGAAAAGCCGTGCGGTGATCTCCATCATCGTGCTGGCCGCCTGTTCGATTGCGGCGGTGTTTGCCTCCCAAGACTTCATCGGCCACTTCGTTGACATGGTGCTGGTGCTACTGGTGGTGCTGGTGCCTTGGACGGCGATCAACCTGATCGACTTCTATGCCATTCACAAAGGCCAATACGACATCGCCTCGATCTTCCGCGTGGATGGCGGCATCTACGGCAAGTACAACCCCCAGGCGCTGCTGGCCTATGCGGTGGGGATCGTGGTGCAGATTCCGTTCATGAACACGCCGCTGTACGTGGGGCCGATTTCGCAGCACATCAACGGCGCGGACTTGTCGTGGGTGGTGGGGTTGGTGGTGACGTCGCCGTTGTACTTCTGGTTGGCGAGTCGGGACAGTGCGTATAAGCGCCGGATGGACAGTGGGAAGTTGGTGAGTGGGGTTTGATACATCCTGTCGGTGTGACGGCTGTGCGTGGGAGACCTTCGGGTCTGCCGGGGGTGATTCTTCCTGGTCTGCGAACCCGCGCACAGTTGCCAATACCGCCCGGATCATGGTCCAGGATGTGGCGGATGTGTTTACGGTGATTGAAAAACATGGCCTTGATTCGCCTGCTGTGCAGTAAGTTGTGAGAAAACCCGCCTCGGCGGGTTTTCTGGTTTTTGCGAAACTCAATCCTACCCGCTCCTACCCAGGCGGTAACCACGATGCGAAGCGAGCCGCTCTTGATCTGCTTTTGATCTTGCTTTTGATCTTGCTTTTGATCTCAGGCGCCCCGTTAAACCACGCTGGCCGGAATTCGACAGGGATTTGGGGGGTAAACCGGCAGGGATGCCGGTTTAGCCGCCCCGCGCCATGGATGGCGCGTGGCGGCGGCCCCCCAAATCACTGGCGGATTACGGGCACACCGAGCCCAAGCGAGGTGCCGAGTGGTGGGGCGAGGACCTTTTGGTTACTTTTGGGTCCTTCCAAAAGTGACCCGCTGTAAAAGCGGAACCCTAAGTGGCCGTTACCGCAGGAATGGATATGTACACGGTCCAACTGTGTTGACTGTTAGGCCGTCTTCGCAGGCAAGCCAGCTCCCACATTTGGATCGCGTAGGGTCAGATAGATAGGTGTCGGCCTTCAGGCCGCCTTCGCAGGCAAGCCCCACAGTTTGATTGCGCAGCACCAAAGTTGAACCTCACGCTTCACCCGTCAGGGCCGGCCTTGCGGTGCCAAAGGTGCAACGTTTCTCTATGATGTGGCCTTTCACTGAAAATCTCTGGAACGGCCCATGCCCACCCTCACCCTGCGCAACGCCCTGCCCACCGACGCAGCACGCTGCTTTGAAATCGAAACCAGCGCCTACGAGGGCGACGAAGCCGCCACGCTTGAAAAGATCACCACGCGTATCGCGCAGTATCCCGAGGGCTTTTTGATCCTGGAGGAAGATGGCGCAGTGGTGGGCTTCATCAACTCAGGGTGCGCCCATGAAGTGGTGATGTCGGACGAGGCCTTCAAGGAGTTGGTGGGCCATGTGGCCGAGGCACCGAATGTGGTGATCATGTCGGTGGTGGTCGACCCGGCCCATCAAGGCAAGGGCTATGCGAAACGGCTGATGACTGAGTTCGTGCAACGCATGCAGGCAATGGGCAAGCGCACCCTCCACCTGATGTGCAAGGCGCAGCATGTGCCGTTGTACCGAGCAATGGGCTACACCTACGTGCGCCCTTCGCCGTCGGATCATGGGGGTATGGCGTGGCATGAGATGGTGAAGACGCTTTAATGCAAGCCGTTGCACGAGTGATTGCAAAAGTGTTTCCAAGCGTGAGGCAACCAAAAGACCTGCAACGACCGAATGTGTTTCGGTGAGTGAAAAGCTGGCACTGCGCTGCGCTATCTGACAGCCAGCCTGACTTTTCGGAGCGTGGGCCGGACTGCGCCTATAGCCTTTTGACTCACTCGAAAACCAACACCTGATGCGGTTTCACGTTGTTACATCCAGCCAAAACAGACCTCGTTGAGCGCCTGCCCCAGGCGCTGTAGCCTGCGAAACGCCCTGTCAGGGCCACCCTCTGACAGGGTCAATTTCCAAGCAATCAGAGAGGTGCAATCATGTCTTCAATCAATGGCTCCGCCCCATTCGTACCCGCGTACCAGCCCGCTGCCAAACACCCTATCGATAACGATGTACCGAGGAAAAACTCTCTGGACAAACAGGCTGGAGAAGATGCCGAAGTGTCCAATGGCAAGGGCGGCTGGAAAAACATTGGCAATGCGACGCGCGACCACGCCAACCGCACTCGGCTGGATCGCAATTTCTTGCCTTCAGACAAAAAGACCGTCGATGACGCCCAGGTCAATACCAGGGCTGGATATCACGGCACCGGCACCCTGCCCGCCTTCCCAACTTGGGATGACAAGGCCTTAAACGACTCCGCGTCCAATGCCCTGCGTCAACCGATCGACTTCGAAATAAAACCTGACGGCAACGGCGGTTGGACCAAGGCGTGACAACTCCACTGTCTAAGCCGCTTTAGCACTCAGGGCTTTGCCGAACAACCAGTACCCAGGGGCTTCACCCTCAAAGGTACAGTTCAGCGGTTGTTCCACTATGGGACAGCCGCCGAGTCATCTACCAACTGCCGGAAGCCCCCCCGCCACCGCTGGAACCGCCACCGCCCGACGAACTGCTGCTGGTGCTGGAGCCGCTGGAACCTGAGCTGGACCCGCCGCCGGAGCCAGAACCTTCGCCGACCTTGCCAAAGATAATCAGCGCAACAAACGATGCGATAGGAAATGCCAGCAACCAGGCGTCGCGATCGCCGTCCATCACCTGCCCCGCCACCCCATACACGGCCACCGCCGCCAGCAGTCGTACGCTAAAACCTGCGCGGCTGGTGCGCCAGGTCTGCCTCATGAGCAGCACCAGCACCAGGTACAACCCCAGCACCACCAAGACGCCCAGGGGCCACAGCAACCAGTGGGTGAAACTGACGTCTACGTAATGGTTTGCCACCACCAACCCGAGGATATAACCCAGCAGCCCGATCACGCCGTAAAACAGCGTGCGCACCTGCCACAACGCGCCGAATAGCGCGCCGCCAATCAACAAGGTCAGCGGCATTGCAACGAGGAACATCGGCCAGTCCCGACCACCGGCCAATACCGTCAGCAACAGCGTGGCCGCAACTGCGATGATCAAAGCTCTGCGCCAGTGCAACTTGCCAGCGGCGATCAGTGTACCGGCGAGCGCCCCCAGGACAAACGCCGCCAATATCGCGAAAAATTGCGGGTTGATCCCCGGCCCGGCCACTTCAGGCAGGTCGCCGCCGTCCACCAGGACCACCAGCGCGCTCACGCCTTGCTGGATGCCACCGGCAAAATCGCCCTGACGAAACGCTGGAGTGAGACGTTCTTCAATGATGCGATGGGCCAGCAGGTCAGTGACGATGCCTTCCAGGCCATAACCCACCTCGATGCGCACTGTGCGGTCGGCTTTGGCCACCACCAGCAGGATGCCGTCGTTGACGTCCTTGCGCCCCAGCTTCCAGGCGCGGAACAGTTGGTTGGCATAGTCTTCGATGCCGCTGCTGCCGGTGGTCGGCACCAGCAATACGGCCACTTGCGCGCCTTTGCGTTGTTCAAGGTCGGCGAGTTGTTGCTTGAGGCGCAGCACGGTGCCCGAGTCGAGGGTATTGGTCAGGTCGATGACCCGCTGATCAAGGGCAACCCCAATCGGCGAGGTGTCCGCATGAGCGGCGATGAACAGGCTGGAAAACACCAGGGCCAGTAGGCTGAACACCGATTGCCGCACAAGCACGATCATGTATGGTTACCTGAAGTCTCTCCCTGAAGACGCCGACTTTACCTTATCTGCACGCAAACGCGTGACCCAGGGCCTGCGACTATCTAAACTGCCCACTAAGCTGCATAGCAATTAGCCATCCACGAGAACCCCATGGACCTACGTCACCGCAACAATATACATGTGATGGGCCACGGTCCCTCGACGCTGGTGTTTTCCCACGGCTTTGGTTGCAACCAGGCCATGTGGAATGCCTTGGCACCGCACTTTCTCGAGCGCTTTCGCGTGGTGCTGTATGACCTGGTCGGCGCCGGCCTGTCGGACTTGAGTGCGTTCGACAAAACCAAATACAGCCGCCTGGATGGCTATGCCCATGACCTGAACGAGATTATCGACGCCTATGCCCAAGGCCCGGTGATTCTGGTGGGCCACTCGGTCAGCGCGATGATCGGCACCCTCGCCGACCGTTTCCTCCCGGGCCGCATTGCCGCACACGTGATGATTGGCCCATCGCCACGCTATATCGATACCGAGGAATATGTCGGCGGTTTCCAGCGCGACGACATCGACGACCTGCTCGACACCCTCGACAGCAACTACCTGGGCTGGTCCAGCGCCATGGCCCCGGTGATCATGGGCGCCCCGACGCAGCCGCACCTGAGCGAGGCGCTCACCGAGAGCTTCTGCCGCACCGAGCCGGACATCGCCAAGCAGTTCGCCCGCGTGACCTTCCTCTCGGATAACCGCCAGGATGTGTTCGGCCTGACCACCCCGGTACTCATCCTGCAATCGACCGACGACCTGATCGCGCCCGTGGCCGTGGGTGAATACCTGCACGCCGTACTACCTAACAGCACTTATTGCCTGGTCGAGAATGTCGGCCATTGCCCGCATATGAGCGCCCCCCAGGCGTGTGCAACGGCGATGGACCGGTTCCTGGCCCATTGGGCGGCTGCCGATGCCCGTTGACCCGCTGTTTGACAGCGCGGCGTGTGCCCTGGCGGTGACCCAGGAAGATGGCACGATCCTGCACGTCAACCCGCGCTTGTGCGACTGGCTGGGCTTTACTGCGGCCCAGCTGCTGGGCCGGCGTTTCCAGGACCTGCTGGCCATGGGCGGGCGGATTTTTTACCAGACGCACCTGGCGCCGATGCTGCGTATGCATGGCAGCGTCACCGAGGTGAAGCTCGACATCCGTCATTGCAACGGGCACAAAGTCACGGTCTTGCTCAACGCCAACCGGCGCCAGCAGCCCGACGGCGTGGTGTATGACTTGGCGCTGTTCGGCACCACCGACCGTGACAAGTACGAGCGTGAGCTGCTCAATGCCCACAAGCAGGCTGAAGCCCTGCTGCAGGAAAAAACTGCTACGGAACTGGCCCTGCAACAGGCCCAGGCCGAACTGAGCGAGGCCTATGCCATTGCCCAGCGCCGGGCGTTGTTTGCCGAGCAGATGGTGGCGATTGTCAGCCATGACCTGAAAAACCCACTCACCGCGATCCGCATGGCCTCCGACTTTCTCCAGCGTGGCGAGCGCACGGCCAAGGAGCGCCAGTTGTTGGGGCACATCGGCCAGTCGTCCGAACGCGCCCACCGCATGATCGCCGACCTGCTGGACTTCACCCAGGCCCGGGTCGGCCAGGGCATTACCATCAAGCCGCAACCGCTGGACCTGCACAGCGTTATTCATCGCAGCGTCGACGAACTGCGGGTGGCCTTCCCCAAGGCCACGCTGGTGCATCACGCCGAGGGCCAGGGCGACGCGTGCCTGGACGCCGACCGCGTGCAACAGATGATCGGTAACCTGGTGGCCAACAGCGTGGCCTATGGCGACTTGCTGCAGCCGATCACCATTACCTCGCGCCTGGGCGATAACACCT
The DNA here is from genome assembly GCF_041410225.1 of Pseudomonas sp. KT_2_4. NCBI lineage: Bacteria > Pseudomonadati > Pseudomonadota > Gammaproteobacteria > Pseudomonadales > Pseudomonadaceae > Pseudomonas > Pseudomonas sp. KT_2_4. The sequence continues at coordinate 240,241 of NZ_CP166962.1, read as the reverse complement.
GCGCGGTCGCGGTGCATAACCACGGCCCGGCGATTCCCCAAACCCTGCTGGCCGGGTTGTTCGAACCCATGACCCGCGGCACCGACCAGGGCAGCGACGTGCGCAGCGTAGGCCTGGGCCTGTATATCGTGCGCGAACTGGCCAGAGTACATGGCGGCGACGTGGCGGTGAGTTCATGTGCGAGCGCCGGCACCACGTTTACCGTGAAGTTCTAGTACAGGTACGCGGCGCCCTGCATGATCGGCTCGACCCGGCCGGTCAATATCACCCCGCCCCGCCCGTCCCATTGCACCGTGACCGCGCCGCCGTCGCACTGGACCTCCACACGCTCATCGAGCAGCCCTCGCCGGATGCCGTTGACGACCGCCGCGCAACAGCATGAACCGGACCCCAGCGGCACACCTCCGCCACGCTCCCAGATACGCAGGCGGATATGGCCGCGGTCCAGCACTTGCACGAAATGCACATTGGTCCTGGCCGGAAACAGCGGGTGAACTTCCAGGGTCGAGCCCATGGCTTCAATATCGAGCGCCGTCACATCCTCCACAAAAAACGTGCAATGCGGGTTGCCCATGCTGCACGCCGCCGGCTGGCCGTCGATAGGCAACACGCAGGTGTCCATCGCCCTGGCCAAGGGTACCGACGCCCAGTCCAGCGAGGGTGGGCCCATATCCACCGACACGCGCTGCCCATCAGCACGTGTGCATGTCAGCAAGCCACGGTCGCTGCCCAGCACGATGCTTTGGGTGCCAGCCTCATGCATCAGGCGATCCGCCACGCCACGCGTCGCGCTGCCGCAGGTTTGCAAGCGTGTTCCGTCCGGGTTCCAGAACTGAACGCGCGCAGCAGCCTCCTCACAGTCGAGCACCACCGCCAGCTGATTGAAACCGATGCCGGTGCGGCGGTTACCCAAGTGGCGGGCAATCTGCGCAGTAATAGGGTTATCCTCGCCACGGCGGTCAATGATAATGAAGTCGTCGCCGTGGGCGTGCATCTTCACGAACGGCAGGGTCATGGGCGCTCCTGTGGGTGAAATGAGTCAAGCGGTTCTAATACCATTGTAGGAGCGAGGTTGCTCGCGAAAAACTCACAGGCGCCGCGTTTATTCAGGGAGTGCGCGTTATGGTTGGCGTTTTTCGCGAGCAGCGCGCCTACAAAGGGTTGAAGGGTCATGCTTATTGTATTCAGCGGCTTGCCCGGCAGTGGCAAGACCACGATTGCCAGGGAGCTGGCGCGACAGTTGGGCGCGGTTTACCTGCGTATCGATGTGATTGAGCAGGCGCTGCGGGAGGCTGCGGTGTTGGTAGGCGATGTGGGGGCCAGCGGCTACGCGGTGGCGAATGCGCTGGCGCTGAGTAACCTGCGCCTGGGGCAGCGGGTGATCGCCGATTGTGTGAACCCCGTGAAGGAAAGCCGCGATGCCTGGCAAGCGGTGGCGACAGCGGCCGGTGTGGCGCTGAGCAATATCGAGGTGGTGTGTACCGATCAGCAGGCGCATCGGCGTCGAGTCGAAGGGCGTGTGGGCGATATTCCCGGGCTGGTGCCGCCGACCTGGGAATCGGTGCAGGCGCATAAGTACGAACGCTGGGAAACCCCACCGTTCAGGCTGGATACGGCGCAGATGACGCCGGCAGAGGCTGTCGCGGCAGCCTTGCTCCATATAGGCTAAAACCCACCTGTGGCGAGGGAGCTTGCTCCCTCACCACATTCTTTAGAAGTTACCGCGCAACGCCTCAAGCCCGCCTTCGTAGACACCGGCAAACAATGCCTCGACTTGCGCCTCGGTGGTACCCGCTGCCGGCGTGAACACGCCGGACCAGGTCACTTTCGCCGAGGTGTCCGTCAGCGCTTCAACCTGCAAGGTCGCCAAGTAAGCACTCACCGGAAACGGCGACGCTTCAATGGTGTAGCTGTAGGTGCGCGCCACGTTGTCGAAGGTCTGCAAACGCTCGACAATCGCGCCGCCGTCAGCGGTGGTCAGGTGACGCACACGGCCACCCTCGCTCGGCTCGCTCTTGGCAATCAAAGGCAGCCAGTCAGGCAGGCTGTTGAAGCCGCCAATCAGTTGCCAGACCTGGTCGGCCGACACCGCAATTTCAATCACAGAAGACGCTGTTGCCACGATCAATACTCCAGTCAGGAAAAAATCAGATTGCCATGCTGTCGACAACGCCACCGTCGACCCGCAGCGCGGCACCGGTCGTCGCCGAAGACAGCGGTGAAGCAATGTACGCCACCAGGTTCGCCACTTCATCCACATTGGCCGCGCGCTGGATGATCGAGGTGGGCCGCGCATGGCGCACAAATACATCCGCTTCCTCTCGGGCACTGCGCCCGGATTCGGCCGTGGCGTCCTTGAGCATGTGTTCCAGGCCATCGGTAAAGGTCGGCCCCGGCAAGATAGCATTCACCGTCACCCCAGTACCCGCCAGGCGCTTGGCCAGGCCGTGGGACACCGCCAGGTTGGCGCTTTTGGTCACCCCGTAGTTGATCATGTCGGCCGGCGTCGCCACGCCAGACTCCGACGACACGAAGATCACCCGGCCCCAGCCCTGCTCGACCATACCCGGCACATAATGCCGCGCCAGGCGCACGCCGGAGATCACATTGACCTCATAGAAGCGCGCCCACTCACTGTCCGGCGCGTCGAAGAAATCCACCGCGTCGAAGATGCCCAGGTTGTTGACCAGAATGTCGGCGCGGGGTTCGGCGGCGAAAAGTTTCTGTGCGCCTTCAACGGTGCCGAGGTCGGCCACCACACCACGCAGTTGAGCAGCCGGAACCGCTTGGCGAATGCTGGCCAAGGCGTCGTCCACCTTGCCTGCATCCCGCCCGATCACCACCACCGTGGCACCGGATTGCGCCAGGGCCTGGCTGATACCCAGGCCAATCCCGGCGGTGCTGCCGCTGACAATAGCCACTTTGCCACTTACATCAATTTTCATGCTCAAGCTCCTTAACGTGAGAGAGGCAAAGGTGCACGGTCCGAGATCAAGCGGGCCTCGCGCAACGCCTGCCAGAAGGCTGCTGGAATCTGTTCAGACAACGCCGCGACGTCTTCGGCAATCCGCCCCGGACGACTGGCGCCAGGAATCACCGCTGCCACTGCCGGATGGGCCAGTGAAAACTGTAGCGCAGCGGCCTTGATACTGACGCCAAACGCCTGGGCAATTGCCTTGATCTGCTCGACCTTGGCAATGATCGCCGGGCCGGCTTGCTGGTATTCAAAGTGCGCACCGCCAGCGAGGATGCCGGAGCTGTACGGGCCACCGACAACGATCTCGACCTGCTGGGCGTGGGCCGCGTCCATCAGGCGCTGCAAGGCGCGGTCGTGGTCCAGCAGCGTATAGCGACCCGCCAGCAGAAAACCATCAGGCTGGGCTTCGGCCAGGTCCAGGGTCAACTCGCAAGGCTCGACACGATTGACGCCCAGCCCCCAGGCCTTGATCACTCCTTGCTCGCGCAAACGGGTGAGTACTTTGAAGGCACCAGTGCGGGCCTGGTTGAAGTATTCCAGCCATTGGTCGCCGTAAAAATCCTGGGCGATGTCGTGAACCCACACGATGTCCAGGCGATCGGTTTGCAGGCGTGTCAGGCTGTCTTCAATGGAGCGCAGGGTGGCGTCGGCGCTGTAGTCATTGATTATTTTATTGGGCCGGCCGTGTTCGAATACGCCGCTTTTTTCGCCAAGGTCACGGGCGGTTTCTTCGACTTCATCGAGAATCACCCGGCCGACCTTGGTGCTGAGCACGTAGTCGTCGCGGTGATAGTTGGACAGCGCTTGGCCCAGGCGAATTTCCGACAGGCCCGAGCCGTAGAACGGCGCGGTATCGAAGTAACGCACGCCCTGGTTCCAGGCGGCCTGGACGGTGGCCTGGGCTTCTGCTTCGGGGATGGCGCGGAACATATTGCCCAAGGGGGCGGTGCCAAAGCCCAGTACGCCGGGCAGTGTGTCTTTCAAGCTCATGGTGGTTCCTCAATCGGTGCGAGGTCGCTGTGACCGTTGAGCAGATGCTAGATTGCGCAGATCAGACCGTCCAAGACATACTGCGACCAACTTGAGTCCTTGAAGGTCTTACATGATTGATCTACGCCAGTTGCGCTACTTCGAAGTGGTGGCCGAAGAAGAACACGTCGGCGGCGCCGCCGAGCGCTTGCACATTTCCCAATCGCCCCTGAGTCGGCAGATCGCCCAGCTCGAGGAACGCCTGGGCCTGACCCTGTTCGAGCGCAGCCAGCAGCGCATCCGCCTGACCCGCGACGGCCAGACCTTCCTGGCCGAAACCAAGGCCCTGCTGACCCACGCCAACCGCCTGGAGTCCCTGGGCAAGCGCCTGGGCCGTGGTGAAGAAGGCGGTTTGTGCATCGGTTATATCGAGAACGCCATGCACGCCGGTGTCCTGCCCAATGCCTTGCGCATACTGCGCGACGATAGGCCCGCCGTGCACATCAAGCTGTATAACCTGCCCTCCCTGGAACAACTGGAAGGTTTGCGCCAACGCAGCCTGGACATCGCCCTGGTGGGCGAACCACCTGCCGCCGACGACCCGGACCTGACCGCCTGGCAAGTCCTCGATGACCCGATGCTGCTGGCCCTGCCCGAACAGCATCCGCTGGTTCAACAACATGAACTGTTACCCGAGCACCTGGCCGACCAACAATGGATCGGCGTGCAGCGCAAACCTGGCGCCAACCCGGCCGATGATTTCGTCGCCGCCTGTATCCGTGCCGGTTTCACCCCGCAAATCCCCATGGAGGCCAGCGAGCCCTTTACCGCACTGGGCCTGGTGGCGTCCGGGCTGGGGGTGGCGATGGTGCAAAAAGGCCTGAGCCGCAACGCACCGCCAGGCGTAGTGTTGCGCGAGCTGCCGTGGCTGGACTACACCACACCGCTGTGGGCGGCATGGCACCGCGTCAACTTGAGGCCGTTGGTGGAAACCTTTCGCAAAGTGCTGACCGAACCTGAGGCTATCTGACTGACGTCTCACAGGGTGTCTATGCCGGGTGATGATTTTGTGAGCAACGCAGAACCAGTGTGGGAGCTGGCTTGCCTGCGATAGCGGTGGTTCAGTTGAAGATTCAGTGACTGACACACCGCCTTCGCGGGCAAGCCCCCTCCCACATTGGGTCAGGAATCAGAGTGCTTCGCGCAACCGATACCACAACATCCCCAACGCCAGCAGTGGCGAGCGCAGCGCCTTGCCACCGGGAAAGGTCATGTGCGGCACCTGGCTGAAGATATCCAGGCCCTGGCTTGCACCCGCATGTACCCCTTCGGCCAGCAGCCGTGCGCACCAATGCGTCACGTTCAAGCCGTGACCGGAATAGCCTTGGGCATAGAACACATTGGGGTACTGCTTGAGCCGCCCGACCTGGGGAAAGCGGTTGGCGGTGATGCCAATCTTGCCACCCCACTGGAACTCGATAGCCGTGTTGGCCAACTGTGGGAACACCTTGAGCATTTTCGGGCGCATGTACGCGGCGATGTCCTGGGGGTCGCGCCCCGAGTAGTGGCAGGCACCGCCGAACAACAGGCGCCGGTCGGCAGTCAGCCGGTAGTAATCCAGGCCGACTTTCTGGTCGCACAGCGCCAGGTTCCGCGGGATCAACTGCTGGGCTACTGGTTCAGGCAGTGGCTCGGTGGCGATGATGTAGCTGCCCGCCGGCAGCACCTTGCCGCTCAAGCGCGGCTCCAGTTCCTCAAGATGGGCATTGCATGCCAGCACCAGGTTGGCTGCGCGCACGCTGCCGCCTGCGCAGCGCACTTGCACCGTCTCGCCATGGATCAGCTCCAGCACCGGGCTGTGCTCAAAGATGCGCACCCCAAGGGCCTCGGCCGCACGCGCTTCACCCAAAACTAGGTTAAGCGGGTGCAGATGCCCGGAACCCATGTCGACCAGGCCGCCGGCATACACCGTAGAGCCCACCACCTGTGCCATGTCTTGTGGGCCGACCAGCCGCGTTTCATGGGCATACCCCATGGCCGCCAGGTGCGCCTGTTCGCCCTTGAACGCGGCAAACTGCGCCGGGGTGTTAGCCAGTTCGCAAAAGCCCCAGCGCAGGTCACAGTCGATGCCGTGCTCGGCAATGCGCTGGCCCACCAGAGCGACCGAGTCGATACCGGCCCGCTCCATATAGCGCACGCCCTCCTCGCCCACGTATTTGGCAAACCCGGAGACATCATGGCCGATACCCCGAATTAATTGCCCGCCATTGCGCCCGCTGGCGCCCCAACCGATGCGGCGCGCCTCCAGCAGGATCACCGAAAGCCCGCGCTGGGCCAGTTCAATGGCGGTGTTGACCCCGGTGAAACCGCCGCCGATCACACACACATCGGCGCTCAGGTCTGCCTCAAGTGCGGGCCGCTGCACCATGGCATTCGCCGAAGCGCGGTAATAGGACGGGGCATGTTCATTGGACTGCATCATCGGTTGGACTTCACTTTGCTCCAGGCGCGGGTCATCACGCGCATGGTCGCCGGCGTGGGCGTGGTGGAAATATAGAGTTTGTCGAGAACCTCCTGGGGCGGATACACCTCAGGGTTGTTCACCAGTTCCGGTGCCATGAACGGCTTGGCGGCCGGGTTGGCGTTGGCATAGCCCACCGAGGCGCTGACCTTGGCAATCACCTCAGGCTCCAGCAGGTCGTTGATGAACGCATGGGCTTCTTTAGGGTTGCTCGCGTCGGCCGGAATCGCCAACAGGTCGAACCACAGGTTGGAGCCTTCCTTGGGGATCGAATACGCAATGTTCACCCCGTTCTTGGCTTCCTTGGCGCGGTTGGCGGCCTGGAACACATCGCCGGAATAACCGAAGGCCACGCAGATATTGCCGTTGGCAAGGTCGGAGATGTACTTGGAAGAGTGGAAATAGGTGATGTACGGCCGCAGCGTGAGCAACTTGGCTTCGGCCTGCTTGTAGTCCTCGGCATTCTCGCTGCGTGGGTCCTTGCCCATGTAGTTGAGGATCGCCGGGAACAGCTCATCCGCTGAATCGAGGAAGGCCACGCCGCACTCATGCAGCTTCTTGATGTTTTCCGGCTCGAACAACACCGCCCACGAGTCGATGCGGTCGATGCCCAGCACTTGCTTGACCTTGTCGACGTTGTAGCCAATGCCATTGGTGCCCCACAGGTACGGCACCGAGTGCGCATTACCGGGGTCGTTCTGTTCCAGTAACTTGAGCAGCTTGGGGTCCAGGTTCTTGAAGTTGGGCAACTGCGCGCGGTCAAGCTTGAGGAACGCGCCGGCCTTCACCTGGCGCGCCAGGAAGTGGTTGGACGGCACCACCACGTCATACCCGGTGCGCCCGGCCAGCAACTTGCCCTCCAGGGTTTCGTTGGAGTCGAACACATCGTAGATCACCTTGATGCCGGTCTTGGCCTGGAAATCCGCCAAGGTGGTCTCGCCAATGTAATCGGTCCAGTTGTAGACACTCACCGTCGGCGCCGCCTGACCGGCACCGCTGAACGCCGCGACCAGGGCCAGTGGAAGAAGCTTGTTCACAAGACGCATATCGTCACCCCTCTTATGCTTGTTTTCAGACGCTCAACAGCAGGAACTCGCGCTCCCAGGAACTGATCACCCGCTTGAAATTCTCATGCTCGGCGCGCTTGACCGCGACGTAGCCGCGCACGAATTTTTCGCCCAGGTACTGCTTGACCGTGTCGCAATCCTCCATGCGCGCCAGCGCATCTTCGAGGGTGAACGGCAGGCGCAGGTTGCGGCGTTCATAGGCGCGGCCTTCCACCGGGGCACTGGGTTCGATGTGCTCGATCATGCCCAGATAACCGCACAACAGGCTCGCGGCAATGGCCAGGTACGGGTTTGCATCGGCCCCTGGCAGGCGGTTTTCCACGCGCATCGCCTCCGGGCTGGACGTGGGTACGCGCAGGCCGACGGTGCGATTTTCTTCGCCCCATTCGACGTTGACCGGCGCCGAGGTGTCCGGCAAAAAACGCCGAAACGAGTTCACGTTGGGGGCAAACATCGGCAGCAGCTTGGGGATGTACTTCTGCAGGCCGCCGATGTGATGCAGGAACAACGGGCTCATGTTGCCGTCGGCATCGACGAACACCGGTTTGCCGGTAGCGATTTCGACCACGCTCTGGTGCAGGTGCATGGCGCTGCCGGGCTCGTCGGCCACCGGCTTGGCCATGAAGGTGGCGGCGACGTTGTGCTTGAGGGCGGCCTCGCGCAAGGTGCGCTTGAACACCGTGATCTGGTCGGCCAGGTCCAGGGCGTCGCCATGGCGGAAGTTGATTTCCATCTGCGCCGGGCCGTCTTCGTGGATCAGGGTGTCGAGGTCCAGGCCCTGGGCTTCGCACCAGTCATAGACATCTTCGAACAGCGGGTCGAATTCGTTGGCGGCATCGATCGAGAACGACTGGCGCCCGGTTTCGGCACGGCCAGAACGGCCAATCGGGGTCTTCAAGGGCAGGTCCGGATCTTCGCAGCGCTGGGTCAGGTAGAACTCCATTTCCGGCGCGACAATCGGCTGCCAGCCTTGGTCGGTATAGAGCTGCAGGACTTTCTTCAACACATTGCGCGGCGACAGTTCGATCGGGTTGCCCTGCTTGTCGAAGGTGTCGTGGATCACGATGGCGGTGGGCTCGATGGCCCACGGCACTACGTAAGTGGCGTTGGCGACCGGGCGGCAAATCATGTCGATATCGGCCGGGTCCAGCAGGTCGTAATAGATATCGTCGTCGACAAAGTCCCCGGTTACCGTTTGCAGCAACACACTTTCCGGCAGGCGCATGCCTCGCTCATGCAGGAACTTGTTGGTGGGTGCAATCTTGCCGCGTGCGATGCCAGTCAAGTCACTGATCACGCATTCGACTTCGGTAATCTTGTGTTCTTTCAGCCAGGTGGACAGCTGATCGAAGGGGGCGTTCATAAGGACCTCGTCTTGGGCGGGATGCGACGCTGGGTTGTACTCCCAGCGCATTGAGGTCTATCTTGGGCCAGCCTTGAAACGGCATCTATCCACTTTGCACGCGGCACAACGCACCAATAGAGTGCGCACGGATCACCATGACACAGGCAACCGCTTTGCGCGTACAGGCCTTCGCCACCGGCGATGTGGCCGCCCAATGCAGTGCGACACCCGGCTGGGTGCAGCAGTACCAGCAGATGTCCCCCGGGCATTTTGCCGGGCAGGTGCGCTACCTCGACCTGCACGGGGTGCAGGTCTACGAAGAGTGCATGAACACCCGGGTGGAGCAGCATTTCAACGCACCTGCCGGCGCCCTGGCGTTCTGTTTCGACGCCAGTGACAACGCGCTGTACCTGCTCAATGGCGAAAGCCGCAACACCTGGATCACCCCGGTCAACTACCGCGAAGTGGCCGTGGTGTTCGGCCCGCAGTTTGTCCAGCGCCACGGCCTGGATATGGCCAAGCTCGAAGGCCTGTTCATGGCACCGCTGAGCTGCCAACAGAACGCGCTGTTCACCCGCTGGCTCAGTGGCACGCTCACGCGCTTGTCCGCACTCACCGACCCCATCAGCCGCGATGCCCTCACCCAGCAACTGCTCGACGACTGCCTGTTTATCCTCGATAACGCCTGCGTGTGCCTGGACGGCAGTTCATTGCAAAAGCGCAATGAAGAACGCCAATTGATGGCGCGCATCGGCGAATGGGCGGCGGATGCGCCGGATGAAACCGCCAACCTGTTGGAACTGGCGCAGATTGCGGGGGTGCCGTTGCGCCAATTGCAGCAAGGGTTCAAGACCTACACGGGGATAAGCCCGGCGCAGTGGTTGCGGTTGCGCCGCTTGAACGGGGCGCGGCGGGAGTTGCTGAGCACGACCGACACCACGGTGGCCGAGGTCGCGATGAATTGGTCGTTCTGGCATTTGGGGCGGTTTTCAAACAGCTACCGGGCGCTTTTTCAGGAGCTGCCCAGCGAAACCCTGAAACGCTCCAGCTGAAAAAACACGCTTGACCTTGTGGGAGGGACAGACCAAACCGTCCCTCCCTTGAACCTCAATCAGGGCTGCGCGTTCAAAAAAGTGGAGATCAGTTGATTGACCTGCTCCGCCGCCTCCAGCTGCACCATATGCCCCTGCCCCGGCAATACATGCACCTGAGCCTGCAGCCCTTGGGCGTGACTTGCCGGGATGATCGCATCGTCACTGCCCCAGATCACCAGGCTCGGCTGGCGGCCCACCTCGCTGCGAAGATCCAGCATCTGCCGCCCGCCATCGAACAGCTTGTGATCGAGCTGGCGCAACGCTTGATCCACCCCTTCCAGGCGCTTGAATTTGAGCATGTCCTCCAGCATCTGCCGCGTCACCAACGCAGGGTTACTGAACAGTTGAGTCAATGGCGGCTTGAGCGCGTTACGGTTGTTGGCTTCGACAAAACCTCGCAGGTAATCGCCGTTGATATCGGCACCCAGACCGGCGCTGGCGATCAAGGTGATGGAGGCGATACGTGCAGGCGCCAGGCTGGCGACGGTGAGGGTCACCAGCCCACCCATGGAGTGGCCGGCCAAATGCACACGGTCGAGCGCCAGGTGGTCGAGCAATGCCAGTACGGCATGACTGAGTTCGGCAGCGTCTCCCGTTTGCAGAGACTTGCCCGACTCCCCGTGCCCCGGCAGGTCCAGGGCAATCACCCGGCGTTCGGCGGCCAGGGCCGGTTGATTGAACAGCCAGTTGTTCAGATCGCCCCCGAAGCCGTGCACCAACACCAGCGGCGTGCCGCCCTCGCCCATGTCCAGATAACGCAGCAAGCGCCCGCCTACCTCGACTTTTTGTGCGCTGGGGCCGGCCTCTTTGGCTTCGGCGGCACTGGAGACGAACCCGGCGTTGAAGCTTTCGATCACGCTATCGATCTGAGCCTCTGTCGCCTCGCCCTCCACCACAATTCCCAGTAGAGCGCCCACCGGCAGGGTTTCATCACTGAGCGCCAGTACCCGACGCAGCACGCCGCTAAAAGGCGCCTCGACACTGCTGGAGATCTTGTCGGTCTCCACGTCCAGCACTTCCTCGCCCTTTTCCACTCGGTCGCCGGGTTGTTTGAGCCAGACATCGATGCGGCCCTCGGTCATCGACAGGCCCCATTTGGGCATGGTCAGGGTATGAATCATGCGGCGGTCCTCTTGTCGGCGATCTTCATCACGGCGGCCTCGATCTTCGCGGCGTTGGGGATGTACAGGTCTTCCAGTGCATCGGAAAACGGCACCGGGGTGTGCGGCGCGGTGACCATCTCGATGGGAGCGCGCAGGAAAGCGAACCCCCGCTGGGCCACCAGGGCACTGATGTCGGTGGCGACCGAGCAGCGTGGGTTGGATTCGTCGATCACCACCAGGCGCCCGGTTTTCTCGACGCTTTCAAGGATGCTGTCTTCATCCAGCGGGCTGGTGGTGCGCAGGTCCAGCACTTCACAATCAATGCCTTGACGCGCCAGGTTGGCCGCAGCCTCCAGGGCGATATGCAGCATGCGGCCGTAGGTCACCAGCGTCACATCCTTGCCCTCACGCACAAAGTTGGCTTCGCCAAACGGGACCGTGTACAGCTCTTGCGGTACGTCGCCCTGCATGCCGTAGAGCATTTTGTGCTCAAGGAAAATCACCGGGTCATTGTCGCGGATTGCCTGGATCAACATGCCCTTGGCGTCGTAGGGCGTGGCCGGGCATACCACCTTGAGGCCGGGGATATGCGTCCACATGGAGGTGAGCATTTGCGAATGCTGGGCAGCCGCCCGCAAACCGGCGCCGTACATGGCACGGATCACCAGCGGTGTAGTGGTTTTGCCACCGAACATATAGCGGAACTTGGCAGCCTGGTTGAGCAACTGGTCCAGGCAGCAGCCGATGAAGTCGACGAACATCAATTCGCACACTGGGCGCATGCCACGGGTAGCGGCGCCCACCGCCATGCCCACGTAGCCGACCTCAGACAACGGTGCGTCCAGCACGCGCCCGGGAAATTGCGGGTGCAAGCCCTTGGTCACGCCGAGCACGCCGCCCCATGCGTCCTGCTCACCGGGGGAACCGGTGCCACCGGCCACATCCTGACCGATGATGAATACGCTCTGGTCACGGCCCATCTCTTGAGCCAAGGCCTCATTGATCGCCTGCTGATAGCTGATTTTACGAGCCATTAGATTCTCTCCACGTCTTGTTTTTATAGGGTTGGTATCAGCGGTAGGCCACGTAAACGTCGCTTAGCAGGTCGGCGGCCTGGGGCTTGGGATCGGTTTTGGCCAGGCGTACGGCGTCTTCGATCAATTGCGCCACTTCACCGTCGATGCGCTCGAACTGCGCTGCATCCAGCCAGCCTTCGGCATGGCAGCGCTGACGGAACAAGGCCAGGCAATCGGCGTTTTCACGCAGGTTTTTCACTTCGTCAGCGCCGCGATAGGTTTGCGCATCGCCCTCGAAGTGCCCATAGAAACGGCTGAGCTTGACCTCGACCAGCGTTGGCCCGTCGCCTTGGCGCGCCCGCTCCACAGCAACGCCGAGTGCTTCATGCACCGCGAAAAAATCATTGCCGTGGACGATCACCCCCGGCATACCAAACCCGGCGGCGCGCTCAGCGATGTCTTTGCAGGCCACCGACCAACCGGCGCCAGTGGCCTCGGCATAACCGTTGTTTTCGGCGACAAACAGACACGGCAGCTGCATGATCGACGCCAGGTTCATCGCTTCGAACACGGCACCTTCGTTGGAGCCACCGTCGCCAAAAAATGCCACTGCCACGCCCTGGCTCCCCTTGAGCTTGGCAGCCAGCGCCGCCCCCGCGGCCAACGGTGCGCCGGCACCGACAATGCCGTTGGCGCCGAGCATGCCTTTCTCTTGGTCGGCGATGTGCATGGAGCCGCCCTTGCCGCCGCACACGCCGGTTTTCTTGCCATAGATTTCGGCCATCATGCCGAACACGTCGACGCCCTTGGCGATGCAGTGTCCGTGGCCGCGGTGGTTGGACGCGATGCAATCATCGTCATTGAGGTGCGCCATGACGCCAGCGGCGCAGGCTTCCTGACCGGCATACAGGTGAACGAAACCGGGGATCTCGCCGGTGGCGAACTCCACATGCAGGCGTTCTTCGAAATCGCGGATGGTGCGCATCACGGTGTAGGCATGCAGTAACTGATCGGTGCACAGGTGGGTGGACATCTTGTTGTTCTCCAGGTTGTCTCGACGCACAAAAAACTGGCTGCGGCCAGTGCCAAGCTGTTCAGCACAGCTTGTGCCAACCGTCGAGAAAACCTGGCAAAGCCTTGATCCAGAGCCGTGCAACACAGCGATGCCCAGGCAAGTGGTCGACTAAATGTGAGACGCAACCACGCAGTTCGACCCTTGAGTCTCAGCGGCATGAGACGCAGCGTCTCAATGCAGGCGTTGGTCAGGGTGCCCTTGTCCGTGGGCACACATGCGCGCTTAATGACGCGCATAACAACAAAGCTTGAGAACCGGAGGCTTTATGCTCGCCATGAACTCCAGGGAGCATGTCGACTGTGTCAGCCGCGTGGTCCGCAATGCCGAGCGCCTGCCCCAGGCGCCCGTGCCGTCGCTGATCTTCGATTCGTGGCGGCGGTCCATGGAGCAACACCGCCTGGACCCCGGCTCCCTGCAAGGTCCACGTATCCTCAGCGAACCCTTGCTCAAGGAATGCCGCGAGCGCGCCGAGCTGTTCATGCGCATCGCCGGCGAAGAAGTCGCACAGTTGCACCATCGCGTGCGCCATGCCGACTACTGCGTGATGCTCACCGACGCCCAGGGCCAGACCATCGATCACCGTGTCGATGCGAGCATTCGCACCGACTGCCGCAAGGCCGGCCTTTACCTGGGCACCTGCTGGTCGGAAGCCGAGGAAGGCACCTGCGGCGTGGCCACGGTGCTGACCAGTAAAACGGCGGTAACGGTGCACAAGCGTGATCACTTTCGCGCAGCGTTTATCGGCCTGACGTGTTCGGCTGCGCCCATCTTCGACCCGCAGGGCCACCTGTTGGGTGTGCTGGATGTCTCGGCGCTCAAGTCGCCGGATGACCGCGGCAGCCAGCACCTGATAAGGCAGATGGTGGCGCAGAGCGCCCAGGCCATCGAAAACGCTTTTTTCATGCACAGCGCCCGGCAGCACTGGGTGTTACAAGCCCATAGCACTCCAGGCTTTGTCGACAGCCAACCCGACCTGCTGCTGGCCTGGGACCAGGACGGACGTCTGCACGCCTTGAACAGCAAGGCGCGTCAAGCCCTGCGCTTGCGCTTTGGCCAGCTGCCTGAGCATATCGGCGAAGTGTTCGATGTGGATGCATTGCGTGCAGCCACTGATCAGTCAACCCGGCAGTTGCACTGGCTGGGCAAGCCCGACGCGGTACACGTGAGGGTCAATGCACCCCGACGCCCCTCGGTTCGGGCGCTGCCAGAGACTCAAGTCGACCCGCGGATCCAGGAGCACCTGCGCTTGGCTGCGCGGGTCAAGGACCGCAACCTGCCCGTGCTGGTGCAAGGTGAAACCGGCGTCGGCAAAGAAGTCTTCGCCCGCCAGTTGCACGAGCACAGCGCGCGCCGGCACGGGCCGTTTGTGGCGGTGAACTGCGCGGCGATTCCGGAGAGCCTGATTGAAAGCGAGCTGTTCGGCTATTCGCCCGGCGCCTTCACCGGAGCCTCCAGCAAAGGCATGAGCGGGCTGCTACTGCAAGCCGAAGGCGGTACGTTGTTCCTCGACGAAATCGGCGATATGCCGTTGGCGTTGCAGACACGGTTGCTGCGGGTGCTGGCCGAGGGTGAAGTCGCGCCGTTGGGCGCAGCGAAAACCCGCGTGGTGAACATTCAGGTGATCTGCGCCAGCCACCGCGATTTGGCGGCGCTGGTCAGCGCGGGCCGATTCCGTGAAGACCTGTACTTTCGCCTGGGTTGTGCGCGCTTCTGCCTGCCGCCGTTGCGCGAACGCACCGATAAGCTGGCCCTGATCAATCGGCTGTTGGAGCAAGAGGCGCGTAACAGTGGCGTGTCGTTGGGCATCGGCCAGGCCACACTGCAATTGCTACTGGGTTATGCGTGGCCGGGCAATGTGCGGCAACTGCGGCATGTGCTGGCGTACGCCTGTGCGGTGTGCGAAGGCACTACGCTGCAAGTGGTGGATTTGCCGATTGAAATCCGGGGCGAGCAGCCTCAAGGGCTGGAAGAGCAAAGCGCCAGCCCCGAGCGTCAAATGGTTCTGGATGCGTTGATTCGCCATCGCTGGAAACCCTCGCCTGCGGCACAGGCCCTGGGGATTTCAAGGGCAACCCTGTACCGACGCGTGAACCAACTGGGTATTGATATGCCCGGCAAAACCCACTGATACAAGGGATCGACTCCCACGCAGGCGAGTCGACCACGCTGTCAGCGGTAGACCAGGCCACCGTCGATCAACGGCGCCTGCCCGGTCATATAGTCTGCGTCCGGGCCTGCCAGAAATGCCACAAACCCCGCCACATCCTCCGGCGTTTGCGCACGGCCCAAGGCAATCCCATCCACGTACTGCTTGTAGGTTGCCCCCACCTGCGCCCCGGTAATCTCGGCCATGCGCTTGTCGATCTCAACCCACATATCGGTGCCCACCACACCGGGGCAATAGGCGTTTACCGTGATCCCCGCGCTCGCCAGTTCCTTGGCCGCCGCCTGGGTCAAGGCGCGCACCGCGAATTTGCTCGCCGAGTAGACCCCTAACAGCGCAAAGCCTTCATGCCCTGCGATTGAACAAGCATTGATGATTTTGCCCTTGTGCTTGAGCGCCTTGAATTTGTTGGCGGCCGCCTGGATCCCCCACAGCACGCCCTTGACGTTGATATCCAGGGTGCGCTCGACCTGCTGCGGGCTGACATCGAGCAATGAGTCGATCTGCGCCACTCCGGCGTTATTGACGATGATGTCGAATCCGCCCAGCGTCTGGTGGGCATGCTCTACCGCAGCCGTCACCTGTTCGCGTCTGGATACATCAGCGATGAACACAGAGGCTTTGCGGCCGGTGGCGACGATTTCGGCGGCCACGGCGTTGAGCTTGGCGCCGTCAATGTCCACCAACGCGACATCGGCGCCGTCCTGTGCAAGGCGCATGGCAATAGCCCGGCCTATGCCCTGCCCGGCGCCGGTGACCAGCGCGACTTTACCTGCGATACCCATGACAATCTCCTGAAACGATGAGGGGAGCCTTGTCTATCGCAAGCCGGCGCCTGGCTGTCGAGCCGCAACAGGATCGGCATCGGAGCTGAGACGGGTTGTCTCGCCGTGCGAACCTTGCGCGAAAGCTTGTAAAAGGCCGCGCTTATGCCTAGCTTAGGCGCCCCCCGCCCAGCGCTTTAAGGCCTTGCCCCATGGTTTTGCGTTTTCGCCCCGTCGTCACTTCACGTTTCGCCCTCGGCCTGTTGCTCAGTGGCGGCATCGGCAGCAGCCTGGCCGCCGAGATCGAGTTGCCGACGGTAAAGGTTCAGGGCCAGGATGAGTCGGGCTACCGCAGTGAAACCGCGTCGGTGGGCGGCTTTGATGAAGCGCCGCTGTTGGACACCCCCGCCTCGATCACCGTGATCAACGCCGCGCTGATCAAGGACCAGCAGGCACGCTTGCTCAGTGAAGTGCTGCGCAACGATGCCTCAGTGGGCGACAGTTATGCGCCTATCGGTTATTACGAGAATTTCGTGGTGCGTGGCTTTTCGCTGAACGCGGCCAGCAGTTACAAGATCAATGGGCGCACCATCACCGGCGAGCAGAACGTCGCGCTGGAAAACAAGCAGCAGGTGGAAGTGCTCAAGGGCCTGGCCGGTTTGCAGAGCGGCATTTCCGAGCCCAGCGGGGTGATCAACTACGTGACCAAACGCCCCCAGGATGTGCGCTCGGTGACGGTGTCCACTGATGATCGTGGCAGTGGTTACATCGCCACCGATGTCGGCGGCTGGTTTGGCAGCGAGCAGCAGTTCGGCCTGCGCGCCAACGTCGCCCATGAAGACCTCAACTCCTATGTGGAACACGCCAACGGCCAGCGCGATTTCGTGTCCCTGGCCTTTGACTGGAACATCAGCCCCGACGCCGTGCTGCAACTGGACGCCGAATACCAGAACAAGCAACAGCGTTCGGTACCGGGGTATCAACTGCTGGGGGGCACCGAAGTGCCCCACGGTGCTTCACCGAAGAAGCTGTTGGGGCACCAGACGGGCGGCAAGCAGGTCGGGATTGATTCGCTGAACCTCAACGGCAAGTTCGAGTACCGTTTCAGCGATCAGTGGAAAGGCAGTGTCAGCGCGGCGCGTAGCAAGGTGGTGATTGATGACTACAGCTCGTTTGCCTGGGGTTGCTATGGTTCGGCCAGTTGCAGTGCCGCCAGCGTGCCGAACTACTTCAGCCCCGAAGGCAATTACGACGTCTACGACTACCGCAGCCCGGACGACACTCGCCGCGACGACGAAATCCAGGCGGCCATGACCGGCCTCTTCGACACCGCCGGCATCGGCCACGAACTGACCTTTGGCACCAGCGCGTTTCGCCGGGTGATCGACAAGCGTGAGTCGGTCAACGACCCCATCGGCAGCGGTAATATCAATCAGGATACGCCAAGCTTCGAACCTACCAAAAAACCGCTGAACGACAGCCACCGCAACCTCGACAGCCGCCAGTACGGCCTGTTCGTCACCGACCGCATCCGCTTCAACGAGCAATGGCAAACCATTCTGGGCGGGCGTGAAGTGCGCCTGGATGAAAAGGCTTTCGACGAGAACGGCACTGAGTCACGGCATACCCAGCGGTACGTGTTCCTTCCCCAGGCCTCGCTGATCTATAAGCCGATTGAGAACATTTCGCTGTACACCAGCTATAGCAAAGGCCTTTCTCTGGGCGGTGAAGCACCGTGGACAACCACCAATGACGGCGAAACACTCGCCCCTACCGTCTCGCGCCAGCTCGAAGCCGGGGTGAAATACGACTGGCGCCGTATCAGCTTCGCCGCCGCCGTGTTCCAGACGCGCCAGGCTTACCAGTACGCCAAACCCGAAGGTGACACGTTCAACTACGTGCAGCAGGGCCAGCAAAAAAACACCGGCATTGAATTGTCCGCCAACGGCTGGGCCACCGACCGTCTGCAGATCGCCACCAGCGTGGCCGCGATCCGAGCGCGGGTGAGCGGCAGCGGCACGCCGGCGTACGAAGGCCATCAGGCGATCAACGTGCCCAAGCTGCGCGCCAGCGTGTACGCCGACTACGCCCTGCCCTGGGTCAACGGCCTGGCGGTATTGGGCGGCGTGCAATACAGCGCCAAGAAGTCCGCCAATCGCACCGGCAATGTGGAAGTGGGCGACTACGCGGTGGTCAACGTCGGTAGCCGCTACACCACCAAGGTCGATGGCTACGAAACGGTGTTTCGCCTGAGCGTCGATAACCTGTTCGACAAGCGCTACTGGCGCGACGCCGGCGAATACATGGGTGATGACTACCTGTTCCAGGGCGCACCGTTGACCGCGCGCCTGAGCGCGTCGGTCAACTTCTGAATAGCCGCGACGTGGCCAGCCACAACGCCGCCAAAGCGCACACCAACAGGCTCCAGCCAAGATCCTGGGACCAGGTCACCAAGGCCAGCCCGCCACCAATCACCAGGTAGTACAGCAAGCCAAACAGGGCGGCGGCGGTGCCAAGGCGGTCACGGTAATCGACCAGGGCCGCCCCCAGCACGTTGGGAATCGCCATGCCGAAGGCCAGCACCACCAACAGCATCGGCCACACCAACAGCCAACTGTGCTGCAGGGCCAACACCAACAGGCTCCCCGCCACGGTCACCGCGGCGGCGACAACCACCAACCGCTCGCCGCTCCACCCATGCTTGAGCAAGGCTTTGTTCAGCCATGCACCCGAGCCGGAGCCCAGCGCCAGCAGCACACCGCTGTAACCAAACTCGGCGGTGGAACGCCCCTGCTGCGCGAAGATAAACGGCCCCACGCTGTAATAGCTGAACAGCGCAATATTGAACGCCGCGACCAACCCGACCGAGCGCCATACTCCGGCATCCTTGAGCATCAGGCCGAGCGTCTGGCCAAGGGCGGCGGTGGGCAGCGATGCCGGACGGGTCTCCGGTAAGGCCCACCAACACCAGCCCCATAACACCCCCGCGAGCATCAGCAACGTGCAGAGCACACCGCGGTAACCGAAAAACTCCACCAGGCTCGCACCGCTGAACAAGCCGACAGCAGGACTGGCGGCCAGCGCAACGCCCATCACGGAAAACACCTGGGCCAGTTCGGCACCGTGGAAACGGTCACGCAGCACTGTCTGCGTGACCACCGACCCCACGGCCGCACCCAATGCCGCGCAGGCCTGGGCCAGCAGCAAGGCGTTGAATGTCGTCGCAGTCAAGGCCAGCGCCGAAGCGCCCACATAGACTGCCAGCCCCATCAGCATCACCGGCCGCCGCCCCAAACGATCACTCAACCGGCCCCACACCACCACGCCCAGGGCGAAGGCGAGGAAATACACCGACAAGGTCTGCCCCGCTCGCTCGGGCGCGACATCAAAGGCCCGGCCGATATCGCCCAAGGCCGGGCTGTAAAGGGTCTGGGCCAACTGCGGGAACATCAGCAGGGCCATGGTCAGCGCCAGCAATTTTTTAAACGTCATCACAAGATCCCTCCATAAACACAACGGACGGATTCTAGGGCGCGCCAGCTGGGCTATTATCCAGACTTCGACACTTTATCCATCAAATCGGACAACCCATGGCCTGGCTTGCCGCTACCGCGTCTTTCAACCCCGATGTTTACTCAGCGCCCGTGATCGGCATCGCGGCGGTGTTGGGCAATCACGATTCGGGCCTGCATGTGCACCAGCGCGGGCAACTGCTGTTCACCCAGCAAGGTTGCACGCGCATCACCCTGGACAATCAACTGTGCCTGTTGCCACCTAGCCGCGCAGCCTGGATCCCCAGCGGCCTGCCCCATCGTGCGGTGATGCAGCAGGCGGTGGACTATCGGTCGGTGTATGTGAGTGCGGCCCTGGCCGAGCAATTACCGGCCCAGGTGCGGGTGATCGAAGTGAGTGCCTTGCTCAGGGCAGTGCTGGAGCCCATGGCCCTGGCGCCGTTCGAGACTGATTGGCAGGCGGGTCGCTATGCCCATTTGTTGGGGCTGTGCCTGGATGAAATCCGCCACGCAGCCGCACAACCCATGCTGCTGCCGTTGCCACGGGACAAGCGCCTGGCGCCGCTGCTAGCCCAGCTCGACCGCCTGCCCCCCACGCTGCAGGACCTGGAACAGCACATTGGCGCCAGCACCAAGACCATCGGCCGGATTTTCCTCAAGGAAACCGGCCTGGGGTATCAGCAATGGCGCCAACAGTGGCGTCTGATGCGGGTGATCGAACTGCTCGCCACCGGGCGCAGCCTGGGCTACTGCGCCTTTGAACTGGGCTTTGCCAGCGACAGTGCACTGATCGCCTTTTTCAAAGGCATGACCGGCACCACGCCGCGCAGCTATTTCAAAGCCAACTGAAGGCCTTACTTGGGCATCTTGCGAAAACCCACCGCCAGGCGGTTCCAGCTGTTGATGGTGGCGATGGCGACGCTCAGGTCGACTTGTTCCTGGGGGCTGAATTGGGCGGCCAGTGCGTCGAAGTCTTCATCCGGGGCGTGGGTCTGGCTGAGCAGGGTCAGGCTTTCGGCCCAAGCCAGGGCGGCGCGCTCGCGCGGGGTGAAGAACGGGGTTTCACGCCAGGCCGACACGGTGTACAGGCGCCGCTCGGTTTCGCCGCCCTTGCGTGCATCGGCGGTGTGCATGTCCAGGCAGAACGCGCAGCCGTTGATCTGCGATACGCGCAGGCGCACCAGTTCCAGCAGTGGCAGTTCGATGGAGAGTTTGCCGACTGCCGCTTCCAGGGCGAGCATGGCTTTCATGGCGTCTGGGGAAGCGGTGTAGAAATCGGTACGGGTTTGCATGGTGTTGCTCCAGGACAGTGGGATTGGTGAGCAGGTTAGTCACCCCGGCGTCCTGGAGAAATAGCCAATCCTGGCGAAGAACAGGTGACCAATCTACAGGCCGCGGTTCCTCAGCCACTGGATGAAGCCCTTCTTGACCGGTACCACGGGCGCGTCTTCGGTCAGGGCCTGGGCGGCATGGCGGCGGAAGTCCAGCAGCGCCTTCATGGCTTCACCGATATCATGCCGGGCGTCCAGGCACGGCTTGAGGTATTCGTTTTCGATGCGGTAGAGCGTGCAGTAGGTCTTGGCCGAAAAATCCGCCAGCGCCGCCTGGTCGGAGAGAATGCCGGACTCACCGATCACCTCCCCCGGGCCCATGCGCCCTGCCTCGAACGTGTGCCCGTCCTTGATCAACAGCACCGAGACCACGCCGGACTCGATGATGAACAGGTGATCGCTGACCTCCCCCGCCGCCAGGATCATCTCACCGGCGCGGTAGGTGTGCAGGGTCATGTTCTGGCTGAAGGTGTCTTTTTCTTCCTGGCGCAAGGTGGAGAAGATCGTCGAGCGCTCCAGCAAGGCGCGGGCGCCAGACACCGCAGGCGGCGTGCTGCCTTCGGTGGCGGACAACAGGCCCACGCCCGCCGCCTGCAAATGCCGGTAGGCCAGGTCGTAAAGCTGGTTGCGGGTTTCGCGCTTGAGGCCCATGGCCGGCACAAAGCCGCTGATCTCATACTCCACGCCACTGCCGGTGGACGCCTTGAACGCGACGCTGGGCGCCGGCTGGGCCAGCAACGGCCGGCAGCCCTGCATCGCACGTTCCAGCGCTTCGATCACGGTTTGCGGGCGCGCATGGGGGCTCACTTGCAGGCTGACCGCCAGGCCGAACATGTCTGCCGGGCGCGAGAAGTTGATGATCTTGGCCTTGGCCGCCAGGGAGTTGGGGATCACCGCCAGGCTGCCCTGGGAGGTTTGCAGGCGCGTGGCGCGCCAGTCGATGTCGGTGACGCGGCCTTCGGTGCCGTCGATGGAGATCCAGTCATCGATCTGGTAAGGCTTGGTGGTATTGAGGACGATCCCGGAAAACACATCGCTCAGGGTGCTTTGCAAGGCCAGGCCGACGATGATCGCCACGGCGCCGGAGGTGGCCAGCACGCCCTTGACCGGCAGGTCGAGCACGTAGGCCATGGCGGCGATGATCGCAATGAGGAAAATCACCGCGCCCATCAGGTCCTGCAACAAGCGCCCGGTATGGCCGACCCGCTGCATCATCACTGCGCCGAGCAATACCGTGAGGGTACGCGCCGCAAACAGCCACCAGCCGATCTGCAATGCCGTGGCGGCCAGGTGCAAGGTGGTGTCATCGGCATAGGGCGCCGCCTGCATGGGGTTCATGCCGTCGTTGAACAATACGGCACTGAACACCGCAAAGATCACTAGCCGCGCTGCGAGTTTCCAGTTGGCAAGGTTTGGGGAAATAAGGCGCCACACGGCGATGTCGATCAGGATCAACGCCACGGCGCACAGCATCGGGTGATCAGCGATAAATGAGGGCATCCAGGCGACTCCAGGGCGAATGCCGAGAAGATCGCATGAAATCAGAACCCTGGAAACAAAATGTGGGAGCTGGCTTGCCTGCGATGCACACACCGCGGTGTATCAGCTACACCATGATGATGCTATCGCAGGCAAGCCAGCTCCCACAGGGGGTGGCGGTGAACCGTCAGGCGTGCATTTGCCCGAATTTTCCCGACTGGAAGTCGGCAAATGCCTGGTGAATCTCCTGCTCGGTGTTCATCACGAACGGACCGTGGCCGACGATGGGCTCGTCGATGGGTTCGCCGCTGAGCAGCAGCACCTTGGCGTCGTCGTTGGACTCCAGGGTCAGTCGCTTACCGTCGCGCTCGAACAGCGCCAACTGCCCCTGGCGTGCGACCTCCTCGCCGTTGATCAACAACGTGCCGCTGAGCACCACCAAAGCGGTGTTACGCCCGGCGTGCAGGTCCAGCGTGACCGCTTTACCGGCGTTGAGGCGCAAGTCCCACACGTCTATCGGCGTGAAGGTGCGGGCCGGGCCTTGAGTACCGGCAAATTCCCCGGCGATCAGGCGCAGGTGGCCAGCGTCGTTCGCCAATGGCAGCACCGGAATGTCACCATCGACGATGGTCTGGTAACCGGCATCCGCCATTTTGTCCTTGGCCGGCAGGTTGACCCACAGTTGCACCATCTCCAGTGCGCCGCCACTACGAGCGAAGTCTTGGGAGTGAAACTCTTCGTGCAGGATCCCTTTGGCTGCGGTCATCCATTGCACATCGCCCGGGCCGATTTTGCCGCCGGCACCGGTAGAATCGCGGTGCTCGACTTCGCCGTTGTAGACGATGGTCACGGTTTCAAAACCGCGATGCGGGTGCTGGCCGACGCCGCGACGTTGTTCAGTCGGGGTGAATTCGGCCGGACCTGCGTGATCCAGCAACAGGAATGGGCTGATGTGCTTGCCCATGGTGTCGTAGGAAAACAGCGTGCGTACCGGAAAGCCATCACCGACCCAGTGGGCGCGGGGGCTGGTGTAGATACCAATCAGCTTTTTCATGGTGTACCTCCAAAGTGAGTACACCTTAAATCGCCTCACCCTTGAGCACTAGCCGGTAAAAATGGCCCTGATCGTTCTATATATAGGACAGCGTTTTAACCTGGCGTTGGCGCAGCAGTTGAAAGGCAACCAGTGCCGACAGTGCAAGCCCGGCCTGGATAATGATCATCGGCGCGGCACTGCCATCGCGTAACTGGCTCAGCAGCAACCCGCTGCACGTGGCGCCGAACATCTGTGCAAATCCCATGAGCCCGGCGGCTAAACCCGCACGGTGCGCATTGGGCATCACGGCCCCGGTAACGGATCCCGGCAGCACCAGGCCGCCGCCGAGCGTGACCAGGGCGATGGGAATATCCAGCCCCACTACCGACAACCCGAACACCAGGTAAATCGCCAGGGCTGCCACCCCGCCCACCGCCACCATCTTCACACCCATCGCCACAATGCGCTGCGGCCCCAGGCGCTGAATGTTACGCCGGGTGTAGGTGGAGCCGACGATCAGCATCGACACAATCAGCCCGAAGTTGAGCCCGTACTCAAGGCTGCTGAACCCCAGCAGATTGATAAACACCGCCGATGAACCCGCGATCACCGCAAACATCGCGCCATAGGTACACGCCAGGGCCACCGCGTAAGCACGGTACTGGCGCCCCTTGAGCAGATCCAGATACTGCCCGCCGAGGGTGCGCCAGTGTGCGGCCCTGGGATCGAGGTGATGATTGCTCTCGCGAAAGAACAGCAGCGCCAGCAATAACACCAGGCTGCCGATCACCAACGCCAGGGCGATGGGCGCACGCCACCCCAGTAATTTGATCAGCAAGCCCCCTGCTATCGGCGCAACGACGATGGCATACAACATGCCGATCATCGTCAGCGCCAGGGCCGGGCCTGCCTCGGCTTTCCACACATCGCGCACCACGGTGCGCGCTAGTACCAGCGCGGCGCACGCGCCCAGGCCTTGCAACACCCGAGCGGCGATAAACTGCTGGATGTCGGTGACCAGCAGCATCGCCAGCGTCGCCACTACGTAGAGCGCCAGGCCCCCGATCAAGACTGGCCGCCGGCCGATGCGATCCGACAGCGGCCCGAACAGTAGCTGCCCCAGGCCAAACGCAGCAACGAACGCCGACAGCGCCATCAGTGCCGAGCCTTGCGGCGCCTGCAGCGCGTGCTCGATGGCACCCAGGCCGGGGATGATCAGTTGCGTCGAGACTTCACCCAATGCGGTGAGGGCAACCAGCAAGAACAGCAAGCTGCGTGAGGGTGCCGGGGCGTTTGCCATGGGGAATATCCGGGGGCTGGATTAATTTATATTTCGACCATAATATGAGCAAAAAATTATGTCCATAATTTTTTGCCCTATGGTCACCCTGGAGTTCGTCATGCCCCCTCTCCCCCTGCGCCTTCTCACGCCCCTGGCTCTGCTGGTGGTCCTCAGTGGTTGTAACAGCAAGGCCGACAGCGCCGCCCAGGCGCCCACATCGCGCCCGGTGCTGGCCGTCAAAGTCGAAGCAGCCGGCACCCAGCAAAGCGCTTATACCGGCGTGGTGGCGGCACGCACTGAAAGTGACCTGGGCTTTCGGGTCAGCGGCAAGGTGATCGAGCGCAAGGTCGACCCCGGCCAGCACGTCTCCCGTGGTGACACCCTGTTGGTGCTGGACATCGGCGACTTCGAACTGGCGCTGCGCTCGGCCAAGAACCGCGTCAACGCCGCCCAGGCCCAACTGCGCCAGCGCCGTGATGATGAAAACCGTTACCAGCGCCTGGCCAGTACCGGCGCGGTGTCGCGGCAGATCTTCGACCAGTCGGCCACCAACCTGCGCGTCGCCCAGGCCGAACTGGCCGCGGCGCAATCGGACGCCAGCCAGATCGAAAACCGTCGCACTTATTCGGTCCTCAAGGCCGATGGCGACGGCATCATCACCGACGTGCTGGCCGATCGCGGCCAAGTGGTGGCCGAAGGGCAAATCGTGGCACGCCTGGCCCATGACGGCGCCCGCGAAGCCATCGTCAACCTGCCGGAAAACCGGCGTGACCTGGCCGCGCAAAAAGCCCTGGCGTTGCCCTTTGGCGCAGCGGACCAGGCCGTGACCGCCACCCTGCGCGAACTGTCCGCCAGCGCCGACCCGGTCACCCGCACCTACCGCGCACGTTATGTGCTGCAGGGTCCGGTCGAGCGGTTCGCCCTCGGCTCCACCATCACCGTACGCCTGCAAGGCAATGGCCAGCCGCTGCAAACCCGCGTGCCGATTGGCGCCTTGCAGGATGCGGGGCAAGGCACGGGCGTCTGGCTGATTGGCGATGACCAAAAGATCAGCTTCGCCCCAGTGAAGGTCGCCAGCCTCGGCCAGGAAGACGCCTTGCTCGACAGCGGCGTAACACCCGGCCAAACCATCGTCGCCCTCGGCGCTCACCTGCTGCACAGCGGCGACACGGTGCGCTTGCTGCCCGCCCAGGCGCTGGCCCTCAACCGTCAGCAGGACCAATGAGTATGCGCGGGATCAACCTCTCCGAACTGGCCGTCAAACACCGCGCCGTCACCCTGTTTTTGCTGATCGCGATCCTCGTCGCCGGGGTCTTCGCGTTCGGCAAGCTGGGGCGCGCCGAAGACCCTTCGTTTACCGTCAAGGTCATGACCATCACCGCCGCCTGGCCCGGCGCCACCGCCCAGGAGATGCAGGAGCAAGTGGCCGACCGCCTGGAAAAACGCCTGCAGGAACTGGACTACTACGACCGCGTCGAGACCATCGCCCAGCCAGGCTTTGTGTCGATGCGCATGACCTTCCTGGAGTCCACACGCCCGAGCGAAATCCAGGAACTGTTCTACCAGACCCGCAAAAAACTCAGCGACGAAGCCACGCGCCTGCCCAAGGGCGTGATCGGGCCGTTTTTCAACGATGAGTATTCCGACGTGTACTTTGCGTTGTACGCCCTGGAAGCCGAACACCTGCCCCATCGCCAACAAGTGCAAATGGCCGAGGAGCTGCGCCAGGGTTTGCTCAACCTGCCAGGGGTGAAGAAGGTCAATATCCTTGGCGAACAGGCCCAACGCGTGTTTGTGGAGTTTTCCTATGAGCGCCTGGCAACCCTGGGCATCAAGCCCGAACAGATCTTCACCGCCCTCGCCGCACAAAACGCCGTGGCGCCCTCAGGCTTCGTCGAAACGGCGGGCGCCCGCGCTTATATCCGCATCGACGGCGCGTTCGACAGCCTGGCCTTGATCGAGAACGTGCCCCTGCAAGTCAATGGCCGCGTATTGCGCATCGCCGATGTGGCCACCGTGAGCCGCGGTTATGAAGACCCGCCCAGTTATCGCATCCGCCATCAGGGCGACCCGGCGTTGATGCTGGGCGTGATCATGGAGAAGCACTGGAACGGCCTGGAATTGGACAAGAGCCTGCAAGCCGAAGAAGCGCGGATTCAGGCCGACCTGCCCCTGGGCGTGAACTTCGCCAAGGTCTCCGACCAGGCGAAAAACATCAGCCTGGCAGTCAATGAATTCATGCTCAAATTCTTCGTCGCCCTGGCGGTGGTGATGCTGATCAGCCTATTGGCCCTGGGCTTTCGCGTGGGGCTGGTGGTGGCGGCGGCCGTGCCGCTGACGCTGTCGATCGTGTTCGTGATCATGCTGGTCACGGGCCGCGAATTCGACCGCGTGACCCTCGGGGCATTGATCATCTCCCTGGGCCTGTTGGTGGACGACGCGATCATTGCCATCGAGATGATGGTGGTCAAACTCGAAGAAGGCTTTGACCGCATCCACGCGGCCACCTACGCCTGGAGCTCCACGGCGGCGCCGATGCTGACCGGCACCCTGGTCACCATCATCGGCTTTCTGCCGGTTGGGTTTGCGCGCTCCGGGGCGGGTGAATACGCCGGCAATATCTTCTGGATAGTGGGTTTCGCGCTGATTTCATCCTGGCTGGTGGCCGTGGTGTTCACGCCCTACCTGGGCGTGAAGTTGTTGCCGCAGATCAAGCCAGTGCCCGGCGGGCATGATGCGATTTATGCCGGGCGCTACTACCAGAAACTGCGCAGCCTGGTGGAGGCTTGCGTGCGCGGGCGCTGGCTGGTGACCGGGCTGGTGGTGGCCGCGTTCGTGGTGTGCGGCCTGGGTATGGCGGTGGTGAAGAAACAGTTCTTCCCGGACTCCGACCGCTCGGAACTGATTCTGGAAGTGTATATGCCACCCGGCAGCGCCTTCAAAAGCACCGAAGCCGTGGCGGCGCAGGTGGAGAAGGCGCTGTTGCAAGAGCCGCAGACCAGTATGGTCGACACCTATGTGGGGGGCGGTGCACCGCGGTTTTTCCTATCGTTGAACCCAGAAATGCCCGACCCGGCGTTTGCCAAATTGATTGTGCAAACCCCGGATTCCCACGCCCGCGACGCACTGAAACTGCGGATGCGCGAGCGCATTGCAGCAGGCGAATTTTCGTCGGCGCGGGTACGGGTCACGCAGCTCGTCTTCGGACCGCCGGTGCCGTTCCCGGTGGTGTTCCGCGTCTCCGGGCCGGACCTGAATGTGCTGCGCGGGCTGTCTGAAGACGTGCGTCAGGTTGTGGCTGGCAACACGCTGACCAGGGACACCTTCCTCGAATGGGGCGAACGTGCCAGCGGTTATCGCCTGGTGCTGGACCAGGATCGCTTGCGCTTGCTGGGTTTTACCCCCGACGAGGTCAAGTCCCAACTCAACGCCCTGCTCAGCGGCAACCCGATCACCGAAGTGCGCGAAGGCAACCGCACCGTCTCAGTGGTGGCCCGCGCCCAAGGCAGCCAACGCGAAGACCTGGCCAACCTCAACAACATGACGCTGACCAACAGCGCCGGTACGTCGGTGCCGCTGGCCCAGGTCGGGCATTTCCAGGCGGTAATGGAAGAGCCGATCCTCAAGCGCCGCGACCGCGCCACCACCGTGGAAGTGCGCGCCGACATCATCGACGGCGTACAACCGCCCGATGTGGAAATGGCCGTGTACAAAGACCTGCAGCCACTGATCGCCAAACTGCCCAGCGGGTACAAAATCGACATCGGCGGCCCGGTTGAGGAAAGCGCCAAGGCCAACGTCGCCCTGGCGGCGCTGTTCCCGATCATGATCCTGCTGACCCTCACGGTGATCATGTTCCAGGTGCGCTCGTTCGGCGTGATGTTCATGGTGTTCGCTACCGCGCCTTTGGGCCTGATTGGCGCAGTGCCGACCTTGTTGCTGTTCAACCAGCCGTTCGGCTTCAACGCAATTCTCGGGCTGATCGGCATCGGCGGCATCCTGATGCGCAACACGCTAATCTTCACCGACCAGATCCGCCAGAACCAGGACCACGGCATGGCGATTCGCGAGGCCATCATCGAAGCCACGGTGCGGCGTGCGCGGCCGGTGATCCTTACCGCACTGGCGGCGGCGTTGGCGTTTATTCCACTGACACTGTCGGTGTTCTGGTCGTCGCTGGCCTATGTGCTGATTGGCGGCGTATTGGTGGGCACGGTGTTGACGCTGTTGTTTTTGCCCGCACTGTGCAGTCTGGTGCTGCGCGATAAGGTTACTGAAACGTCCCACGTAACTGCCGGATAAGCTCTACTCCCCTCCCCTGTAAACCTCTGCAAAGTCCCTCGCCTGATCAAACAGTGCGAGGGATTGCAGATGGTGGTGTTCGTTAAAGCCCTGATGGATGGGGCTGTCTCTTGATCTCGGTGCTGGCCAACCTGATGCTAGTGCCGATGGATCCCGAAGCGCCGAAGGTTGAGCGCGTATTCGCGGATTTGCGTACCTGCCTGAATACCTTTGATAAGTGGGCCGACAGCTTTTTAAGTGGTTCGGCACTTAGCGTGGAGCAGGTATTCAAGGTTGGGGAAGACGTCGCACTGGTCGCGCCGATCTCTTCCGACAAGCCCAGCCGCACGGTCGCTCAATGCAAAGCCCAGGGCGGGCTGACGCTGGTGCATCTGTTCGAAAGCACGCAGTTCGTGCCTATCGGCAACACGCCCGTGAGGCTGCAAGCCGTTGCACAGGACGGCAGCCCGGTAGGCGCGCCACTGCATCGGACCATTGGCCCCAGCGGCATTCTTGAAGTCAGCGACTGTAGCCGCGACCAACAGTACGAAATCACCTTTTACCCCACTGTTTCCAAGGCTCACGTCCAGGCGCTGTATGCGTCCTATGAGTCTGTGATCGCCGGGCTGGAAACGGATTTGCGCACGGCATGGGCCGAGCACTTCAAGCCTCGATGGGCAGACTTTGCCAAAGCGCCAGCCTACAAGCGTAGCGGCATTCAGGGCATTGCCTTTGCGACCGGGCTGGGCAAGGCGCTCTACAACCTGTGGGACAACATCACCGAGCTGTACGACCTGCTCGCGAACCTCAAGTCCAACAGCGAAACGTTGCTGAAATACCTGTCCGAGGCCGAGCTGAATGCGCTGCTCAAGCTGGGCAAAGACACGCTGGCCAAGGGGTTGCTGGTACTCAGTGACGAGCCGCTGTTGTTTATCTACCTGTCGGCGCTGGTGGCCTGGGTACGCATGCTGCCGCCACCCGACATGTACGAACTGCTGGGTGAAATCACCGGCGAAGTGTTGATCAACTTGCTGCTGATCTGGGCCACACGGGGTATTGGAGTACAGCTGCGCCTGGGTGCTCAGGTGCTTAGTGGCGTCAAGTCCGGGCGGGCGCGGGCGTTGTTGGAGTTGCTGGCCAAGCAGGTGGCGGGGCCTCGGCTGGAACCCCATGTGGAGGCCGCCAAGCCGGTGTTGCTGAGCAGTGCGGCGACACCGATTAAGACGGTGCCGGCTGTGCCGTTGAAGGCGGGCGACACGCTGGTTTCGAACCCGGTGCCGATGGTGCGCGGCAAGGCCCAGCGCACGACGTTGGTCCGTCAGGAGCCTGTCGATGATGTGCCGGCCATGGCTTCAAATCCGAAGGGGGACGCGGCGGCGCCAGCGGACAAGACCGTTACCCACGGTTGCCCGGTGTCGATGGTCACTGGCGAGGAATTGCTGACCCTCACCGATGGCGTGCTGGATGGGATCTTGCCGTTTGAGTGGACGCGGCTGTACCGCACCAGTGCGGTGGACATTGATTGTGGGTTGGGGTTTGGCTGGAGTCATGCGCTGGCTCATCGGCTGGTGGTGTCGGGCGATTTGGTGGTGTGGACTGACCATGAGAACCGCTCGACTACCCTGCCCTTGCCCACCGACTCTCGGCCCGCGATCACCAATAGCCTGGCTGAAGCGGCGATCTACTTGGGTTCGGCTCCTGATGAGTTGGTGCTGGCCCAGGCGTCGCGTTTCTATCACTTTCGCGACGGTGTGCTGGTCTCGATCAGCGACGCGTATGACAACCGGCTGCGCCTTTGCCGGGATCGTTCTGGGCGGATTGAGCGGTTGGATAATGGCGCCGGTCGTTCGTTGCTGCTGCGTTATGAGTTGGGTCGCATCGTCGCGGTGGACTATCAGGTGCATCGCGCCAAAGGGCGTGAGCCCTACGTGTGGGAGACCGAGCAGAACCTTGTTTCCTACGCCTATGACGAACACGGACGACTGGTCTGCGCGACCAATGCTGTCGGGGAAAGCGAGCGTTATCGGTACGACGATCAGCACGTCATTCTCGAGCGGCAGTTGGCCGGAGGCGCGAGTTTCTATTGGGAATGGGAACACGCTGGCAAGGCGGCGCGCTGCGTTCGGCATTGGGCGAGTTTTTCGCAGATGGACACGCGTTATGCCTGGGGCGATGACGGGCGCGTCACCGTGCATAACGCCGATGGTAGCCAGGAAGTGTATGTCCATGATCAGCGGGCGCGGCTGGTACAGAGGATTGATCCGGATGGTGCCACGCATTTCAAATCCTACGACGACCAGGGCCGGCTGACCGTCGAGCAAGACCCGATGGGCGCGGTGACGGCCTATCAATATGACGACGCCGGACGCTTGGTGGCGTTGTTTCCGGGGGATGATGAGCCGACTTCCTACGAACATGACAACGGTTTTGTTCGGGTTGTCAGGCGTGGGGAGGCGGTCTGGAAATATGAGCGCAATGTTCAGGGCGATGTCATCCGCAAGATTGACCCGGATGGCAATTCGACTGACTACAGCTATGACAAACATGGGCAATTAGTTGGGGTTTGGTATCCCGACAGCAGTTGCCAGCGGCTGGTGTGGAACGAACGCGGGCAACTGCTTGAGGAGCAATTGCCCAATGGTGGGCTCAAGCGTTATCGCTATGACGATCTGGGGCGGCAAGTTGCCTGTGAGGATGAGCATGGTGCGCTGACGCAATATCACTGGGACTGCGTCGGCAGGTTGATTCGTCTTGTATTGCCAGGCGGTGGTTGTAGGGAATTCAGCTACAACCCCTACGGCAAAATCATCGCAGAACGCGACGAACTCGGCCACGTCACCCGCTACGAATACGCCGACGGCCTGCACCTGATCAGCCGCCGCCTCAACGCCGACGGCACCCAAGTCAAGTACCGCTACGACAACGCCCGGCTGCTGCTCACCGAGATCGAAAACGAAGCCGGCGAAACCTACCAACTCGACTATCACCCCAACGGCCTGATCCGCCAGGAAACCGGCTTCGACGGCCAGCGCACCGCGTATGCCTACGACCTCAACGGCAACCTGCTGGAGAAAACCGAATACGGCGACGATAACAGTCAGCTAATCACCCGTTATCAGCGCGACCACGCCGGGCGCCTCGTACAAAAAACCCTGCCCGATGCCAGCGTTGTCGACTATACCTACGACCGCCAAGGCAACCTCCTCAGCGCCGAAGACGGCCACTGGGCGCTGGCCTACGAATACGACCGCCAAAACCGCCTCACCGCCGAACACCAAGGCTGGGGCACCCTGCGCTACGGCTACGACGCCTGCGGGCAGCTTAAAACCTTGTGCCTGCCGGACAACAACCGCGTCACCTTCAACCACGACAAAGGCGGCCACCTCGCCACCATCGAACTCAACGGTGAAGTGCTTACCTCGCACCTATTCAAGAGCGGTCGAGAGCATCAGCGCCAGCAAGGCCAAGTGCTCAGCCACTACCACTACGACGACCAACACCGCCTGCACGCCCACGCGGTAACGCAGCAACAAAACCACCTCTACCAACGCCAATACGACTACGACAAAGCCGGCAACCTCACCCGCCTGCTCGACACCCGCAAAGGCCAACACGACTACCGCTACGCCCCCCTCGCCCGCCTGACCCGCGCCGATCACTCGCAGGACGTACAGGAACGCTTCGCCCACAACCCGGCCGGCAACCTGCTGATGCAAGACCGCCCCGGCCCGGACATCGTCGCGGCGAATCGTCTGATGATCCAGGGCGACCGTCATTACGACTACGACGCCTTCGGCAACCTCATCCGCGAACGACGCGGCAAAGGCCAGCAACTTGTCACTGAGTACCGCTACGACTGCCAGCATCGGTTAGTCGGGGTTACAACGCCCAACGGCCAAACCGCCAGCTATCGCTATGACCCGTTTGGGCGGCGTATCAGCAAGACCGTGGACGGCAAGACTACCGAGTTTTTCTGGCAAGGCGACAAGCTGATTGCCGAACACCATGCAGAGCGCCATCGCAGCTACCTCTACGAGCCCGGCAGCTTCCGCCCATTAGCACTATTGGAAGGTTTCGGTCCAAAAGAAACCAAGCCCTACCACTACCAACTCGACCACCTCGGCACCCCGCAGGAACTGACCAACCCCGAGGGAGAAATCGTCTGGTCCGCCCACTACCGCGCCTACGGCCAGATCGCCCGGCTCGACGTGGGCAAAATCGACAACCCACTGCGGTTTCAAGGGCAGTATTTCGATGCGGAAAGCGGGCTGCATTACAACCGCCATCGCTACTACTATCCAGATATTGGTCGCTACCTGACGCCAGATCCGGTGAAGTTGGCGGGAGGGATCAATGGGTACCGGTATGTGCCCAATCCGACGGGATGGGTAGATCCCTTAGGGCTGAGCTGTAAGGTTGGAATTTGTCCTGGCTCAAAAATCGACGCTCCAGCAAAAAAAATACCCAGCGGCGTACTAGACGGGCATGAAAAAGCAGGCGGACATCTGATTAAGAAGCACGTAGAGCGGACTGACTATCAATTGGTAGAAAGGCTTGAGGTGGAGCCACATATACCTGCAGCGTCTACGTTCAAAACTTTAGAAGACGCAGAAGCACTTGTATCCAAAAGCTTGGCTTCGCACAGTCAGGAAATATCCAAATTCCTACAAGGAACGAAGGACAAGCATATTATCAGAGAGCATTCGAGCCAACCCGTAGGGTTGAGCGTTATAAGAGGCACCACAGAATCCATACCTGTTTATAAGTTTATGCTAGTTTTAATTCGAAAACCAAAAATGCCAGACGGCTACCTTTTACTGACAGGATACCCAATAGAAAAATGAACAACCAACTAACTGAACTTCAGCAATTCTTTGGAGCTTACTTCCATCAAGACTGGGTAGATGAGCACGCCACAGCTGACGAGGTCATTGATGCTTTTCTACTAGTCTCATCTACGGATGTAATCATCACCGTAAAAGAAGAAATTCTAGAACTGCTCAAATACTATACAAACGAATCAAATCTTTTGGAGAACCTGCTACACAAACAGTATTGCTATTATTATTATCCGCACGAGTGGGCATCAGGGCCGCTTTGGCTGAGCCACATCGTAAGAAAAATTGAGAACCACTTACTCCTCAAACAATAATCGATCGCCCCCCCTAAACAAATCAGCACCGCCACTAAAGGAAAAATCCTATGCAGTTAAGTACGCAGTTTAAAAGTCATCGAGCGCAACTCGCTGTACTAAATGAGGTAACCACCAGAGCAGAACGCAACCTACCGCCTTTTACCGGGGAAGATTACTACGGCAACCCAGTTGTCCGAATCGAAATGCAGGGTTGCGGAAGAGGATACATACCAAACCCTTCTGACCGAAACAATCCAATACTTGATGAAAACATGGATGCAGCGATCGCAAAATTTGATCGCGAAACCAAAGAACTTTATACCGTATTCCCTGTGGGTAATGACCAATGCTGAAACACCCTTTTCTAGATATCCCGTACGCACCGAAACTTCGGCACTTACTCAGCCCGTTCGATATTTATGATCGCGAAGAGACTTTAGGTGAAGAGTTTGCACGTTACGACATCAACCTTGACACAGACAGAAGACGACTGATCAAAAAATACATAATTGAGAAATCTTCAGATCTAAGCTATCGACATCGCAAGGTTTTATGCGACAAATTGGGGGCTGCACTTAGCGACGAAACCTTTGATTTTTCGCACTTATTGAGACAGGCTCCCGGCTATTATTGCACCCTGCCGTGGGGATGGAGTGAAATGGACAATCCAAAAGGTTTTTTCGAAGAAATTTATAGATTAACTAATGAATGGTGGAAAGAAGACCTCCAAAAAGCCAGCCTCGAAGACCCTGCCACATGGTGACTTCCACATTGAATACACCGAGTACTCAATGTGGGAGGGGGCAAGCCCAAATGCCGGTCAGTTAGAGCGTCATCGTCACCTGTTGTAGAAGCGAGCTTGCTCGCGAAAAACATCAACGATAACGTGTGCTGCCTGAATAAACGCGGCGCCTGTGAATTTTTCGCGAGCAAGCTCGCTCCTACACATGCTTTTAACAGACTGACATCAGGGTTTGCCAACCTTTAGCTTCGCTTCGAAATCCAGCGATCTGATCAGCGCGGGCCAGCCAATTCATGTGCAAACTGCCCCATCACAATCACCCCCGAATACCGATCAGTCAGGCGAACGCAACGCTCAAAGCAAAAAAGATCAAATGTGGGAGCTGGCTTGCCTGCGAAAGCGGTAGTGCAGTAACACATGCAGCGACTGACACACCGCCTTCGCGGGCAAGCCCGCTCCCACAGGGGATCTGCGTTTGCCTGAGGGGCATTCCTCCCCCATTCAAATCTGCTTCGTTCGATCATCCAGTGTTCTGATCAGCGCTTGGACAACTCCATAATCATCCGACTCAACAAATAAACCCGCGGTACCACACTCTCCACCTCGGCATATTCCTCCGCCGTGTGAATATTGCCCCCCACTATCCCAAACCCATCCAACGTCGGCGTGCCTACCCCGGCGGACAAGCTGGCATCCGCCGCGCCGCCGCTGCCTTCGATGGTCAACTTGCGTCCCAGTTCGCCATAAATCCCTTGGGCCATCGCCACCAACTTATCCGACTCGGCCGTCTGCGGCATCGGTGGCAGGCCGCGCTGCAGGCTGGTGTTCACTTCGGTTTCCGGGATCAATTTGTTGGCTGAAACCCGGGCCAGGTCTTTCTCGATCCGGTCGAACTCTTCCGGCAAGGCCGCACGCACGTCGGCCTTGGCGGTGGCTTGGTCAGGGATGACGTTGGTGCGGTCACCGGCCTTGAGCACGGTGAAGTTGATGGTGGTTTTCTTGTCTTCATCGCCGAGTTTGCCCAGTTGCAGGATCTGGTGCGCGGCTTCCATGGCGGCGTTGCGTCCCAGTTCCGGGGCGACGCCGGCGTGGGCGGCCTTGCCTTTGACTTCGACCACCGCGGTGGCGCTGCCTTTGCGCCACACCACCAGGCCGTCGGCGGGGCGGCCGGGTTCAAGGTTCAGGGTCACGTCGTGGCCCTTGGCAGTGTTGCGGATCAGTTCGGAGGCGGCGTCGGAGCCGGTTTCTTCGCTGGCATCGAGCAGGAAGGTGATCTGCGCGTAATCCTTGAAGCCCTGGCTTTTGAGGACTTTGAGCGCATAGATGCCCGCGACGATGCCGCCCTTGTCATCCATCACGCCGGGGCCGTAGGCGCGGCCGTCCTTGATGTGGAAGGGGCGCTCGGCAGCCGAGCCTTCCTTGAATACGGTGTCCATATGGGCCATCAGCAGGATCTTGGCCTTGCCGGTGCCTTTGAGGGTGGCGACCACATGGCTGTTGTTGGCGGCTTTATCCGGCACCAATTCGATGGTGAAACCCAACTGTTTCAACTCGTCCACGGCGATATCGCGCACTTGGGTCAGGCCCGGCTCGTAGCCTGAGCCCGAGTCGATATTCACCAGGCGCTCCAGCAGCTTCAAGGCTTGGGCCTTGTATTGTTCGGCCTGTTGCTGGATCTGTTTATGAGGCTCGGCGCTGTAGGCCGGCAGGCTGAAAGACAAGGCCAGGGTAGCGGCCAACAGGGTACGCGGGAAGGTGAAGAACATGGACCGATCCTTGTTTTTTGTTGGAGGGTGCCCCGCCACCCTACCCCACTAAACTGACCGCAACCAACTGCCCTGTACCGAGCTGACCCGGTTGCGCCCGCTGCTCTTGGCTTCATACAGCGCCTGGTCGGCATCGTTGAGCCAACTGATGGAGTCGGCGTGGCTCGGCTGATACGGCGCCAGGCCGATGCTCAGGCTCACTCGCAGTGTTGGGTCCTGGGCGTAGGCCAAGGCGTTGAAGCGACCGCGCAAGGCCTCCATCACCTCGGTGGCACGGTTGAGGGGCATATCGGGCAGGATCACGCAGAACTCATCACCGCCATAACGGCCGGCCAGGTCGGTGGTGCGCAGGTTCTGGCGCAGCACCTTGCTCAGTTGGCGCAGGACGATATCGCCGGTCACATGGCCGTAGGTGTCGTTGATGGTCTTGAAGTGGTCGATGTCGATCAACGCGATGGCGGCACCGGCCGGGCCACGGCGGCAACGTTGAAATTCGAGGTCCAGATGGTCCTTCCAGGCGCCGTGGTTGAGCAGGCCCGACAGGCTGTCGGTGCGGCTCAAGGCCAGCAGTTCACGTTTGTGCCGGGCCAAGGTGACGGCCTGGCGATAGCAGATCCATCCCAGGGCCAGGGGATACAGCATCAGGATCGGCAGGCAGGCATACAGCTGGGCCTGGGTGGTCAGGGCGACAAACCCAGGTGTGAACAGCAACAACGCGGTGCCCAGTCCCAGTGCCTGCGCCACCCAACCCGCGAACAGGAAGCGCGGCCCGCCGATGGCGACGTTGTTCATGCTCATCATCGACAGGGTGGTGACGCTGGGCAGCGGGTTGAAGTGCATCGCGCCAACCCAGAACCCACCGCAAAAGGAATCGAACAGCAGGCTGCGGCGTTCGCTGCGCAAGGTATTGGCCGAGCGCAACGAGCATTGAAAAGCCAGGTGCGGCCACGCAAAGGCATTGACCAGCATCCAAGCCCATACCCACAGAGAGGGGTTCAACGGATACATGCCGAACGCCACGCACACAAAGCCGAGCGTCAGCCCCAGCAGGCGAGATTTGTACAAGCGCAAAGCGAGCGGAAGTCCTTTTCCTCCGACGGCTGGCATGGTGGGGGCGATCCTGGGTG
Organism: Pseudomonas sp. KT_2_4; assembly: GCF_041410225.1. Lineage (NCBI taxonomy): Bacteria > Pseudomonadati > Pseudomonadota > Gammaproteobacteria > Pseudomonadales > Pseudomonadaceae > Pseudomonas > Pseudomonas sp. KT_2_4. The sequence goes on along the minus strand of NZ_CP166962.1, from coordinate 202,456 downwards.
AATGCCTGGAGTCTAACAGGGCGACGTCAAATCGCCACTACCGCTTATTGGCTAATACTTCAGTGCGAAAACCCGCGTGCCAGCATCAAGGCGACGCCCAGCAGCAAGACGGCCGTGACCCGCTGCAACAACACCCGGCGCTTGGGGTTTTCCAGCACGTGCTTGATGCGCTGGCCGAAATAGCAATACAGGCAGCCGCTGGCAAATTGCAGCAGCAGGAAGGTCAGGCCAAGGATGGCGATGTCCGCCGCCGAACTGTGTTCACCGGCGCCGGCAAACTGCGGGAACACGGCGCTGAACATGATGATGGTCTTGGGGTTGGAAAACCCGGTCAACAGCCCTTTGCCAAACAGGCTGCGCGAACCCTCCACGGCACCTGCGTTGTTGATCGACACGCCGCTGCTGGTCCACTGCTTGTAGGCCAGGTAGAGAATATAGGCCACACCGACAAACTGGATGGTCTGGGTAATGGCAAGGTTGCCCTTGATCAGTTCCGAGAAGCCCACGGCAAAGATCAGGATGGAAATCAGGTAAGACACACTGGCGCCGATCTGCGCGGGGATCGAACTGCGCAGGCCGTCCTTCAGGCCCAGGCTCAACAACAACAAGGTCATGGGGCCGGGGCTGAAGGTCATGGTGGCGCAAAACAGCAAAAAGTAGAGAAACGACGACAGGGTTAACGCACTTGTCATGGCCAGGGACCTTGAATTAAGAGAACAACAGCAACGAGGCGAGCGCATCAAGCGCCCGCCCCAGGCCGGTCAGGCGACGGCGATTTCAGTCGTCAGGGACTCGCGGTACATCACCGCAAGGTCAGCCAGCGCGGCCTTGGCGGTCTGGTTACGGGTTTCAAACGCCACCAGGCCCTTCCAGTTGGTCTCGACAATGGCCTGCACCACATCGGCGTAATCACAGTTACCGTCATGGATGCCGAAGTGCTGGTCTTGCACGCCGTTGTTATTGCTGAAAGAGATGCCCTTGATCAGGTGGTGATACTTGCGCACCACTTCTGCCGGCAGGCCGTTCTCGATGTTGGCATGGCCGGCGTCGAGGAAGAAGTACACATTGCTGTGGGCTTGCAGGCGCTCGAACACAAAAGCGTATTCCGCTTCATGGGTAAAGATGTAGTGGAACGGCCGATAGTTGACGTAGTTGGACAGGTTCTCCAGGTAGATATCCGTGCCCTTGGCCTCGGCGTAGCGCGCCAGTTCCTGCACCGACTTGAGGTAATGCTCCAGGGCAACCTTCTTGGCCATCAGCACCATTTTCGGCTCGACGATGCAACCGCCGTGAATGATCAACGGCGCGCCCAGGCGGCTGGCGATGTCGATTTCCTTTTTCACATACTCCACGGCAGCGCTGCGGAAGGCTTCTACATCACTGCCCAACGGTGCCTTGAAGTTGCCGTGGAAAACCGGCTTGACCCCAGTCGCCGTGATTTGCGCCTGCAGGCTTTCGATACGCGCCTCGGTCCAGTCATCGACCATTTCGCCGAACAGGCTGCCGTCGATGTACCAGTGGGTGCAGTCACCTTCGATGGCGGTTTGCAGGCCCTTTTCGGCGCCCAGGTATTTCTGGTGGGCCACACCGGTGCAGAACGGGACGGTGGCGTTGATCAGTTTGCTTTCCATGGAGCGATTCCTTTCGTTGATGGAGTGTCAGGCGAATTGACGTTCAGGAAGATTGATGGCCATGAAGTCGGCCTTGGTCACGCCGCAATCCGGGCATGTCCAGTCTTCAGGCACCTCTTCCCAAGGGGTGCCTGCGGGAATTCCGTCCTCCGGAATACCCAGTTCTTCTACGTACATAAAACCGCAGGGTGCGCACATATAAGTCTTCATGGAAATGCAGAATCCATTGCTCAGGTGTAGGAAATATCGCCATCTCCAGGCGAGATGCCGCGCAGTCTAGGGGAGTGGCATTGCGCAAGGCAGGTAAAGTGATGCCTAATCCGGCCTAACTTCACCGGTAAAATCACCGGCAAACACAAGGACGCGTCATGTTCGTATCCGCCATCGCTTTTGTAGAAGGCACGCCCAAGGTCCAGCAGATCGTCGAGGCGTTCAGCCACGCCATCGAAAATGGCGAATGGGCACCGGGCAGCAAACTGCCATCCGTGCGTGAGCTGACCCAGATCCTCGGCGTCAGCAAGTTCACCCTCAATGAGGCTCTGGACCGCCTGCGCGGTCGCCACCTGCTGACCTCGAGCCAGGGCCGCGGCTACTTCGTGGCGATGGACAGCACACGCCCTGCTTCGGCGACCTGGGTCGATCTACTGCCCCAAGACCTGCTCAGCGTATTGCGCCGGCCCTTGGCCACCGCCAGTGGCGAACTGCGGCCCGGTGGCGGACACCTGCCGGAGGACTGGCTCAATGGCGAAGCGATCCGCCAGGCCATGCGCAGCGTGGTGCGTGCGCCGTCGCTGCGCATCGCCGGGCTGGGCACGCCGGCGGGGCTGTTGCCGTTGCGCCAGGCGCTGCAACAGAAACTGCATGGCGAAGGCTTGTCGGTGCCGGTGGAGCAAATCATCACAACCCCCAACACCGTGCAGGGCCTGGACATGCTCATGCGCCTGCTTGCACGCCCCGGCGACACGGTGTTGCTCGACGCGCCGTGCTATTTCAACTTCCACGCCAACCTGGCGCTGCATGGGGTCAAGGTCGTTACCATTGAGCGCCGCCCCGATGGGTTCGATTTCGCGGCCCTCGAACAGTTGCTGGCCGAACACCGCCCCAGCCTTTACCTGACCACTAGCGTTCTGCATAACCCCACCGGGCATTCCTTCAGCCCCAGCCAGGCGTTTCGGCTGCTGCAACTGACCCAGCACTATCACTGCCATATCGTCGAGGATGATCTTTATGGCGACCTGCATCCCAACCCTCCTCCACGCCTGGCCGCCGTCGCCGGGCTGGAGCAGGTCACCTACTTGTCGGGGTTCTCCAAGAGCCTCAGCGCCAACACCCGCGTCAGCTACGTCGTGGCCGCGCCGCAACTGGCCGCCAACCTCACCAATATGAAATTGATGAGCGGCGGCGTCACCTCCGAACTGTTCGAACAAATCGTCTACCGTATGCTCAGCGAAGGCAGCTATGCCAAGCATCGCAAGCGCATGGTGCAACGCCTGATGGAGGCCGGAGGGCGCGTCGAACAATGGCTCAAGCGCTGCGGGTGCGAACTGCCGATGGCGTATGAAGGCGGGATGTTCATCTGGGCACGCCTGCCGCCTGGCGTGAACGGCGAACTCCTGGCTCAGCAAGCCCTGAAACGCAGCATGGTGCTGGCGCCCGGTGCGCTGTTTGGCTATGACCCGGCCCATCGCGACTCGATGCGCTTCAATGTGGCCCACAGTGATGAGCCACGGGTGCAGCGGGTATTTGAGGCGCTGTTGTTGCATGGGGTGGCACACAAAAGCAAAAGCGGCCCAACGTAACCACGATGCGAAGCGAGTAGCTCTTGCTCTTGCTCTGATTTTGATCTCAGGCGCCCCGTTAAACCACGCTGGCCGGAATTCGACAGGGATTTGGGGGGTAAACCGGCAGGGATGCCGGTTTAGCCGCCCCGCGCCATGGATGGCGCGTGGCGGCGGCCCCCCAAATCACTGGCGGATTACGGGCACACCGAGCCTAAGCGAGGTGCCGAGTGGTGGGGCAAGAGCCCTTTGGTTACTTTGGGGCTTTTCCAAAGTGACCCGCCGTAAGGGCGGACCCCTAGGTGGCCGTTACCGCAGGAATGGATATGTACTCGGTATAACTGCGTCGGCTGTCAGGCCGCCTTCGCAGGCAAGCCAGCTCCCACAAATTGATCGCGGGGCGTCAGGTAGATAGGTGTCGGCTGGCAGGCCGCCATCGCAGGCAAGCCAGCTCCCACAGTTGGATCGCGGGGCGTCGGGTGGATACGCATCGGCTCGCGCCGTAAGCCTCCCGTCAACCCGGCAACGGAATCACCCGCAACGGCCGCACCGACTTGTAGGAAAAGCTCGAATAGATCTCCTTGACGCAGGGCAACGTCTGCAAAACCTCGCGGGCAAACTCGCCAAACGATTCCAGGTCTTTGGCCACCACTTCCAGCAAAAAGTCATAGCGCCCCGAGACGTTATGGCACGCCACAATCTCCGGAATCGCCAACAGGCGCTGCTCGAACGCGCGGGCGATTTCCTGGGTGTGGCTTTCCATCATGATGCTGACAAACGCGGTCACCCCATAACCCAGCGCCTTGGGAGAAAGGATCGCCTGGTAGCCACTGATCACCCCGCTCTCCTCCAGGGTGCGCACCCGGCGCCAGCACGGTGAGGTGGTGAGGGCCACCCGCTCTGCCAACTCGGCCACGGTCAGGCGGGCGTTGCCTTGCAACGCGTTTAAAAGGGCTTTGTCCGTACGGTCCAGCTTGATGGGCATAACGTGCCTCTAATCATTATTTTTATCGATGTTTGATCCACAAACGCGGGTTTTTGCAGGCTTTTTCGCAAAGTTCATCTGTGGTTATGAGCATAGCATTGTAGGAAATAAGGAGCGCCCGACATGCACACTCAACACACCAGCTTCGGCTTTTGCACCCGTGCCATTCACCATGGCTATGACCCTGTTGACCATCACGGCGCCCTCGTTCCGCCCATCTACTTGTCTGCCACCTTCGCCTTCCCCACCGTCGAATACGGCGCCGCCTGCTTTGCCGGCGAAGCCAGCGGCCACTTCTATACGCGCATTTCCAACCCCACCCTGGCCCTGCTGGAGTCACGCATGGCCAGCCTGGAAAACGGCGAGGCCGCCGTAGCATTCAGCTCCGGCATGGGCGCGATTGCCGCAACGTTCTGGACCCTGTTGCGCCCGGGCGACGAGATCATCGTCAGCCAGACCCTCTATGGCTGTACCTTCGCCCTGTTGCACCATGGCCTGGGCGAATTCGGTATCAAGGTGCGGCATGTCGACCTGACCGACCTGGCCGCCCTGCAAGCAGCATTCTCCCCGGCCACGCGCATGCTCTACTGCGAGACGCCGGCGAACCCCAACCTGCGCCTGATCGACATCGCCGCCGTGGCCGAGTTGGCCCATCAACAGCCGAATGTCACCGTGGTGGTCGATAACACTTATTGCACGCCCTATCTGCAACGCCCCCTGGAACTGGGTGCCGATGTGGTGGTGCACTCGGCCACCAAATACCTCAGCGGCCACGGCGACATCACCGCAGGTGTTGCGGTGAGCAACCAGGCGCTGGCACAGCGCATCCGCCTGCAAGGGCTCAAGGACCTGACCGGCGCAGTGATGTCACCCCAGGACGCGTCGTTGCTGATGCGCGGCCTCAAGACCCTGGCCCTGCGCATGGACCGTCATTGCAGTAATGCCCAGGCGCTGGCCGAAGCCTTGCAGGCGCACCCGGCCGTGGAGAGTGTGATCTACCCCGGGCTGCGTTCCTTCCCCCAGTACGAACTGGCGACCCGGCAAATGAAACTGCCCGGCGGCATGATTGCCTTTGAACTCAAGGGTGGGATCGAGACGGGCCGGCGCTTTATGAACGCACTGCAACTGTTCACCCGTGCGGTCAGCCTGGGAGATGCCGAATCACTGGCCCAACACCCGGCGAGCATGACCCACTCCACCTACACCCCCGAGCAACTTGCGCAGCACGGTATCAGCGAGGGCCTGGTGCGTTTGTCGGTGGGGCTTGAAGACGTTGCCGACCTGCTGACGGATATCCAACAGGCCCTGGCCAAGTGCAGCGGTGCCAACCTGCGGCCAGCCGCGACAGCGGTTTATGCGATGAAATAGCGCCTCAAGCCGTGCGTTTTGCGGTGCCTGGGCGGCGGTCGGAAGGATCCGACTGCCGTTCTACATGTTTAATGCTTTTTTTTTCGCAGATTGGATCCCCCTCCTTTAGCCAGCCTGTACTAGCATGTCCGCAGCGGGACGCACTATCACTGCAGGTTATTCACATTCGTTACCTTCTTAACCCCCGTCGCTATAAAACCGAACACCTGCACGAAACTCACGGACGAATTGATGAACTCACACCTGTTCCCACAGATAGGCAAGGTCATCGCCAGCACCGGCAGCCGCCATTTTCCACGCATGCTGCATGACCTGATCCTCACCCAACTGGCAGTGGACGCCACCCATATCACCCAATTGCACGTCAGCCGCGAAGGCCTTGGCCGCCGCAAGATCAGCCCGGTGTACACCGATTCGGTGGCGGCCCTGGGCAGCGAGCAACTCGCCGCACAACTGCACCTCACGGGCCGCAAGGACGATGTGCGCTATGTACTGTCGGTGTATCGCTCGCACCCGTCCGACAGCTTTTCCGCGCAAGAACGCAGCATGCTCCAAGACTTCTCCGCGCTGTTGCTGCCCATGGTGGAAAAACACATCACCGCGCTGCAGCCATCGCTCCCAGACAGCCCGTGCGCAGTGCCCCAACATCAGGGCATCGACACCTTGCACCGACGCATTCAGGAGCGCCTGGTGCAATCGGGGCTGACCCTGTCCAACCGTGAACTGCAAGTGTGCGTAGGCCTGCTGGCCGGGCGCACCGCGCCGGAGTTGGCCGAACAACTGGCGTTGAAGGTCAACACCATCGAGAGCTACCTCAAGCGTGCGGCGATCAAGTTGGGGATCAGCGGGCGGCATTCGTTGTTGCGGTGGATGTACTCGACCGAAGACGGCACCCGTTTCTGAGCTCACGCCAATCAAACTGTGGGAGCACGCTCGCTTCTACACGGGGTATTCGAGCAAGCCCAGCTTTCAGCAAAAAAAACCGCCCTTGCGGGCGGTTCAAAAAAACTCGGCCTTGATCAGAAACCGAGGGAGAAACTCACCGTCACGGCGTGGTCCTTGTCGTTGCGCGAGAGTTGGCCGGAATAGCCCAGGCCCAGTCTGCCGTTCTGGCTGATCTGGTAATCCAGGCCCGCTTCCACCACCGCGCTGTCCTTGGCAATCGGCACGCCCTGGGTGCTGAACGAGCCACCGCCATTGATAAAGCTCAGGTCGGCGTCGGGCTTGGTATCACCGAAGGCATGGCGCCAGCCGATGCTGCCCCGTGGGGTGATTTTCGAGCCGTTGCCCAGGGTGATGGTCTGGCCAATGCGCACGCCCAAGGTCGAGTAGGTGATGTCCTGGTCGGCATCGCCACGCAGGGCTGCCGAGCCGCCTTTTTCCTTGATGGTGTCGCTGTCATAGTTGACGTAGGCCAGGCCGGCGAACGGTTCCAGGGCCACGGTAGGGGTTTGAATGGTGTAGCCGACTTCACCGAACACCTGCGCACTGCGTGCCTTGTAATCGGCTTTGAGGCGTTGGCCTTCGCCACCGACGGCCACGTTGCGTTTGCTTTCAACGTCATGCCAGCTGTACGCCACGCCCATGCGTGCGGCGAAGGCTTCTTGCTGGTAGGCGGTGTAGGCCATCAGGTGGTAGCTGTCCACATCGGCGCTCGAGTTGCGGCGCTTGGCGTCCAGGTCGCTGCGGGTATAGCCGGCGGCCACGCCCACGCGCCAGGCGTCGTCCACTTGCTTGTCGGTACCGAGCAGGAAGCCGCTGAGGTTGCGGTCCAGCTTGGCGCTGTTGCTGTCACCGCCCATGTGGCCCCAGGTGCCGAGCACGCGCATCCAGCCGACCATCTCGCCGTGGCAACCGGCGCTGCTCAGGTGGTTTTCGCTGGGTGCCAGGGCATTGCGCGGGTCGTCCTCGCGGTAGCAACCGGGTTGGCGCAGGCGCTCGTTGACCGCATCACGCACGTAACGCGAGTCTTCAAGCATGGCGCTGGCGGTGCTGGCGTGGATTTCGCCGGACAAGCTGTCGAAGGCCGCACGTGCCGCCCCTGCATCACCGTTAAGCAGTGCATTTTGCACCGCTGCGCCACCGACTGCGGTGCCTGTGCCCAACGCCGCCGCTACGCCGCGCTGGTTACCGGTGGCCGCCACGCTGGCGTAGCTGACGTCGTTGCGGCTGACCGCCAGGGCCACTTGGGTTGGGCTGTAGTTCAACGCGGTAGTGAGGAATGCCAGGTTCTCCAGGTTGGTGGTGGCAAAGGTGCCGTTGACCGCGCCCGCCGTCAGCAGGGTGTAGGTGGTGGCGCCGGCATAGGGTGCCAGGTTGACCACATTCAAGGTGCCGCCCAGGTTGGCGGTGCCGCCCACGGCCAGGGAGCCGGTGGTGGATGGGGTGATCACCAGGTTCAGCGCACCGGTGCTGGCGTTGGTGAAGTTGCCGGCAACGGTCAGCTTGCCACCGTCGGGCGTCACCGAGCCGTTGTTGACCAGCGAACCGACACTGCCGTTACCGGTCAGCCCCGCACCGTTGGCCACAGTGACTTGGCCGCCAAGCACCGCGCCTGGGTTGGCCGCGTTACCCACTTGCAACACGCCCTCTTCCACCGCCACGGTGCCACTGAACGGCTGGTTGCCGGTCAGCAACAGCGCGCCTGCGCCTTGCTTGATCAGCGCACCGGTGCCGCTCAAGGTGCCGCTGAACTGGCCATTGGTGCGCTGGGTAAACAACAACCGCGCGTTGTTGAGGATCCTGCCACGCAGGCTGGTGGTGGTGCCCGCCAGCGTACCGCCACTGACGGTGGTGCCGCCGGTGTAGGTATTGGCGCCAGTCAGCAGCAAGGTGCCCGCATCCAGCTTGTTGATGCCGCCGGTTCCCACCAGCGGTGCATCAATCTGAGCGGTCACGCCGGAATTGACGCGCACTGGCGCCAGGCTGCCATCGGCCGCATTGGTCGGGCTCAAGCTACCGCCTGCGCCGGCGACCAGCGTGTAGCCGGCGTCCAGCACTTGCAGTCCAGTGAAGCCTTGGTTGCCAACTACGGTCACGGTGCCGCCCTGCCCGCCAAATACCGCGAACTGATTGGTGGACGCCTGCCCTTGAGTGCCGGTGGGGTCGGTCCAGTTGGTGCCTGGGCCCCAGGTACCACTGCCGCCGGTGATGCTGCCATCGGGGTTGGTGGTGCCGCCGTTCCAGAACTGGATCTGCCCTGGGGTGGTTTGCACCACCAGGTTGAGCTGGTTGGCCAGCGCCGTTTGCAGGCTCAGGTTGCCCAGTGCCACCGGCAAGGTGCCAAAGGTGAGGCCGTTATCGGTCAAGCTGCCGCCGTAGCGGAACAGCTGGTACACGCCGACACCGAAGCCGCCGGTATCGCTGACGTTGAGGGTGCCGTCCAGGGTCAGGTTGCCCGCCACGTTCACCGCTGTACTGGAGGCACCCGGCGCACCGAGGGCGAAGTCCAGGGTGGTGCCCGATGACAAGGCCAGCGAACCCACCGACAGCGGCGTCGCGGCACCGGCCTGGAGCACCGAGCCGTCAGCCATGTTCACCGCACCGCCCAGGGTACCGCTGCCGCCGAGGGTCGCGCCGCTGGCGACTTGCACTGCGGCGCTGTTCAAGGTGCCGTTGACCAGCAGGCTGCCGGTGTTGACGTTGGTGTTGCCGGTAAAGGTGTTGTTGCCGCTGAGCAACAACGCGCCGGTGCCGGTTTTGTTCAACACACCGGTACCGGTGAGGTTGCCGGTGTAGGTGCCGTCGATGGCTTGCTCAAAGGTCAACGCCGCGTTGTTGGCGATAGCGCCTTGCAGGCTGGTGGTGTTGCCCGTGGTGCTGCCGCCGTTGAGCGTGGTACCGCCGCTGTAGGTGTTGGCCGCGGTCAGCAACAAGTCGCCGTTGCCATTTTTCACCAGGCCGCCGCTGCCGCTGACCACGCCGTTGAGGGCCAGGTCGTGGCTGCCGGCCAGGGTCAGCGCGCCACCCAGGTTGAGGGTATTGGCCAGTTGCAGGTCGGTGCTGCCATCCAGTTGCGCCGCGCCGCCGACCGTCAAGGCACCACTGCCCAGGGCAGCATTATTGCCAAGGATCAATTGACCGGCGTTCAGGCCAGTGCCGCCGCTGTAGCTGTTGACGCCATTGAGTGTCAGCGCTGCCGCACCGTTTTTCACCAGGCTGCCGCTGCCGCTGACAACCCCATCAAGGGTCAGCGCGTTGCTGCCTGCCACCGCCAAGGCACCGTTAAGCACGGCCGCATTGGCCAGGCTGACCGCCGCGTTGCTGTCCAGGGTGGTGCCGCCGGCCGCCGTCAGAGCGCCTGTGCCCAGGGCACTGTTATTACCCACCACCAGGGTGCCGCCATTGAGCGCGGTACCGCCGGTGTAGCCATTATTGCCGTTGAGTACCAGGGTGCCGCTGTCGAGCTTGGCCAGGGTGCCAGCGCCGTTGAGGGTCACGCCCAGGGTCGCGGTGGCGTTGGGGTCGACGCGTACCGCGGTGTTGCCGGTGCCGCCATTGACCAGGTTGAGCACGCCCGCCGTGCCGGAGCCCAGGGTGTAGCCATCAGTGACGAACTGCATGCCGGTGATGTTTTGCGTACCGTCCACCGTCACGTTGCCCGCCGCGCCTTGGAACACCGCGAAGCTGTTGGCCCAGCCTTGGTTGAGAGTGCCGTCGACATTGGTCCAGTTGGTATTGCCGGCGTTCCAGGTGCCGTTGCCGCCGTCAATCGCACCGTTGCCGATCAGGCTGTTGCCATCCCAGAACTGCACGGTGGTGTTGGGCGCAGTCACCAGCAGGTTGACCTTGTTGGTGATCGCGGTCTGCACTTGCAGGTCGCCCGGCACCACGCTGCCTGGCAGTGTGCCAAGAGCCAGGCCGTTATCGGTCAAGGCCCCGGTGTAGTTGATAAGGTTGTAGACGCCGCTGCCAAAGCCGCCGATATCAGTGACATTGAGGTTGCCGTCCAGGGTCAGATTGCCGCCGACATTCAGCAGGCCTGTGCCGCCACCCAGCACCGGAGTGCCGAGACCGACATCCAGGTTCGAGTTGCCACCCAGCACCAACGAGCCCACCGACAGCGTGCTGCCGGTGGCCAAGCCGATGTGCCCACCGTCGGCCACGGTCACCGCGCCAGCCAATGAACCGCTGCCGGCCAGGGTCGCGCCGCTGTTCACTGCCACCGTGCCGCTGGCCAGGGAACCGGTGACATTCAAGGTGCCGCCGTTGACGTTGGCCGCGCCGCTGATGGCATTGGTGCCGCTCAGGTTGAGCACCCCGCTGCCGTTTTTATCCAGATTGCCGGCACCGTTGAGCGCACCGCCAAAGCTGTTATCCAGGTTGCTGCCACCCACCGCCAGCGTGTTGCCGCCAGCCACCTGTACCACGCCGTTGCCGGCCAGGCTGTTGAGGTTGGCGTTGCCACCCAGGTTGAGGCTGGCGCCGCTGCCGACAGTGACGCCGGAGGTGGTGCCTAGCGCACCATTACCCGTCGTGGTCACGCTGCCCGCCGCCACGGTCAGTGGGCCGCTGAAGCTGTTGTTGCCGGTCAGCAGCAGGTCCGCCGCGCCATTCTTGATCAGCGCTGCATTGCCAGCGAGTACACCGGCCAGGGTCAGGTTGTTGCTGCCTGCGACAGTGAGGTCGCCATTGAGGTTGACCGCATTGGCCAACACCAACGGCGTGCTGTTGGCCAGGGTCGCCGTACCGCCGACGGTCAATGCGCCCGAGCCCAGGGCCGTGGTGCTGCCGACGGTCAGCGTGCCGGCATTGAGGGCCGTGCCGCCGCTGTAGGTATTGGTGCCGTTGAGGGTCAGGTTGGCGCCACCGGCCTTGGTCAACGAACCACTGCCGTCCACTACACCGTTGAGGCTCAGATCGTTGCTGCCGCCGACGGTGAGCGCGGCGTTCAGGCTGGTGTTATTGGCCAGGGCCAACGCCGTGTTGGTGTCCAGGGTGGATGCCCCATTGACCGCCAAGGCACCGCTGCCCAGGGCTGTCGCATTGCCTAGGGTCAAGGAACCGGCATTCAATTGCGTGCCACCCAGGTAGGCATTGGCACCGTTGAGCGTCAGGTTGCCCGCACCGGTTTTGGTCAGCCCACCGCTACCGCTGACCAAGCCGTTCAGGCTCAGGTCGGCGGTGCCCAGAATGCCCAGGTTGCCGGCCAGATTCACCGTGTTGGCCAGGGCGACCGCCGTGCTGCTGTCGAGGGTGGTGCCGGCGGCCGCGTTCAGGGCACCACTGCCCAGGGCCGAATTGGAGGCCAGGATCAGGCCGCCTGCGTTGAGTGCGGTTGGGCCAGCATAGGTGTTGTTGCCACTGAGGGTCAGGTTGGCGATGCCATTCTTGATCAGGCTGCCCGTGCCCGCCACCGTGCCGGCCAGGGTCAGGGCATTGCTGCCGCCGAGGGTCAGGCTGCCGTTGACGTTGAGTGCATTGGCCAGGCTGACCGCGGTGTTGCTGTCCAGGGTGGTGCCGTTGGCGGTGGTCAAGAGGCCGCTGCCCAGGGCACTGTTATTGCCGACCACCAGGGTGCCGCCATCCAGGGCAGTGCCGCCGGTGTAGCTGTTGGCGCCGTTGAGCACCAGGGTGCCGGTGTCGAGCTTGGCCAGGGTGCCGCCGCCGTTAAGCGCCACGCCCAAGGTGGCAGTGACGCCTGGATCGACACGTACGGCGGTGTTGCCGCCCACGCCATTGAACAGGGTCAGGGCGCCCGCTGCCCCGCCGGCCAGGTTGTAGCCATCGGTGACGAACTGCAAACCAGTGATGGCTTGCGCGCCGTCAACCGTGACGGTGCCCGCCGTGCCTTGGAACACGGCAAAGCTGTTGGGCGTCCAGGCTGTATTGAATGCACCATTGACGCCGGTCCATTGGCTGCCGCCTGCACTCCAGGTGCCGCTGCCGCCTTCGATGGTGCCATTGCCCGTGGTTTGGCTGCCGTCCCAGAACTGCACGTTGGTGCTGCCGTTGACCAGCAGGTTGATCTGGTTGCCGATCGCGGTTTGCAGGTCCAGGTCGCTGGCCGGGATGTTCACCGGCAGGCTGCCCAATAGCAGGCCGTTGTTGGTCAGGCCACCGGTGTAATCGATCAGGCGGTAGATACCCGCACCGAAGCCGCCGATATCCGTGACGTTAAGGGTGCCGTCCAGAGTCAGGTTGCCGTTGACCTGCACCAGCGCCGTACCGCCCGTCGCGGGCGCGCCGAGGCCCGCATCCAGGTTGGCGTTGGCATTGAGCAGCAGCGAACCGGTGGTCAGGGTCGCGCCGGAATTGACGGCCAGGTGGCCGCCGTCGGCGATGCTCACGTTGCCCAACAAAGTACCGGTACCACCGAGGGTGGCACCACTGCCCACCGCCACGTTGGCGCTGGCCAGGGAACCATTGACGAGCAAGCTGCCGGCGTTGACCTGGGCGTCCCCGGTCACCACGCTGAGGCCACCGAGGGTCAAGGCGCCTGTGCCGTCTTTGGCCAGGTTGCCGAGGCCTGCCACGACGCCGTTGAAGGTGCTGTCCAGATTATTGTTGCCGACGCTCAAGGTGCTGCCGGCCCCTACGGTTGCAAGCCCGGTACCCGTGAGTGCGCCCAGGCTGGAGCTACCGCCCAGGTTGAGGGAAGTACCGCTCGCCAGGTTGACCCCGGCGCCGACACCCAGTGCTCCGTTGCCCAGCGTGGTGAGGCTGCCTGATTGCACATCGAACAGGCCGTTGAAGGTGTTAGTACCGGTCAGGCTCACATCCGCCGTGCCGGTTTTGACCAGGCTGCCACTGCCGGCCAGCACGCCGGCCAGGGTCAGGTTGTTGTTGAGACCGCCCACGGTCAGCCCAGCGTTGAGGTTGACCGCATTGGCCAATACCAGCGGTGTGCTGTTGGCCAGAGTAGCTGCACCGTTTACGTTCAAGGCGCCGGTACCCAGGGCTGCTGCCGTGCCCAGGGTCAGCGTGCCGGCGTTGAGGCTGGTGCCGCCTTGGAAGGTGTTGACGCCATTGAGGGTCAGGTTGGCCGCGCCGTCTTTGCTCAGGCCAGCCGTGCCGGTGACCAGGCCACCCAGGGTCAGGTCGTTGCTGCCGGTGACGGCGAGGTTGGCGTCAAGCACGACGCCATTGCCCACACTCAGCGCTGCCGTGTTATCCAGGGTCGCCGCGCCGCCAACGGTGAGGTTGCCCAGGCCAAGGGCGGTGGCGCTGCCCAAGGTCAGCGTACCGGCGTTCAGGGTGGTGCCACCCAGGTAGGCGTTGGCGCCGCTGAGGATCAGATTGGCCGTGCCCTCCTTGGTCAGACTGCCTGCACCGTTGATTGCGCCGCCGAGGGTCAGGTCAGCGGTGCCGCCGATGCCCAGGTTGCCCGCCAGATTGATCGCGTTGGTGGTGGCGACCGCCGTGCTCGCGTCCAAGGTGGTACCGCCTGCGGCGTTCAACACGCCCGCGCCCAGCGCCGTATTGCTGGCCAGGATCAGCCCGCCTGCGTTCAAGGCCACAGGGCCCAGGAAGGTATTGGTGCCGCCGAGTGTCAGGCCTGCCGTGCCATTCTTGACCAGGCCACCGGTGCCGCTGATGGCGCCATTGAGCGCCAATGCGTTGCTGCCGCCGACCGTCAGGCTGCCGTTGAGTACCGCATCATTGCCCAGGGTTACAGAGGCGTTGCTGTCCAGGGTGGTGCCCGCCGCAGCGGTCAGCGTGCCAGTGCCCAGCGCGGTGTTGCTGCCGACCACCACCGTACCGCCATTGAGCAAGGTGCCGCCGGTGTAGCTGTTGGCGCCATTGAGCACCAGCGTGCCGGTATCGAGTTTGTTCAGCACGCCCGCGCCGGTGATATCGACGCCGAGGGTGGCAGTCGCCAGTGGGTCGACGCGCACGGCGAAGTTGCCGCTGCCGGTGCTCAACTGCCCACCGGTGCCATTGACCAGGCTGTAGCCATCGGTGACGAATTGCAGACCGGTGATGGTTTGTACGCCATCCACGCTGACAGTGCCCGCAGCACCTTGGAACACCGCAAAGCCACCGCCCCAGGTCTGGTTGGAAAGGCCGTCGGCCGAGGTCCAGTTGGTGCCCCCCGCTGTCCAGGTGCCGTTGCCACCGTCAACAGTGCCGTTGGCAAGGGTGTTGCTGCCGTCCCAGAAACGAATATTCGGCGCCGCTACCACCAGGTTGACCTGGCTGCCCACTGAGGTCTGTACCAGCAGATCACCCAGCCCATAACCCAGCGGCACCGTGTTGACGTTCAATGCGCCGGTCAAGCCGCCGGTGTAGTTGATCAAGCGATACACACCAGCGCCAAAGCCACCGGCATCGCTCACATTAAGGTCGCCGGCCAGATTCACGTTGCCGCCGACATTCATCAGCGAGGTCAGCGACGGTGCGCCGAGGGCCACATCCAGACTGGCCCCGGCACTCATGTTCAGGCCAGCGGCCGACAAGGTCGTGCCACTGCCCAGCGCCAGGTGCCCGCCGTTGTTGATATTCGCCGTACCCAATAGCGAGCCACTGCCGGTGAGGGTGCCGCCGGTATTCACGTTGACCGACGCGCTACCCAGGGAACCATCGACATCCAGGGTGCCCGCGTTGATCGCCGTGTTACCGGTGATGCCATTGATTCCGTTGAGCGTGAGCGTGCCGGTACCCACTTTGATCAAGCTGCCCGCGCCGCTGAGGTCACCGTCAAAAGTACTGCTGGTGTTCACCCCTCCCACGGTGAGATTCAAACCGCCGCCGACTGCCACGCCACCCGCACCGCTGAGGCCGGCCAGGCTGGAATCGACGCCCAGGTTCAGTGCGGCGCCGGTGCTGACATTGACGCCAGAGGTGTTGCCCAATGCACCGGCGCTGCCGGTGGTGACGCTGCCGGAGACAATATTCAATGGCCCGGTAAACGTGTTGTTGCCGCTCAAGGTCAGGTCAGCCAAGCCATTTTTGATCAGCGCACTGGCGCCGCTGAGCACGCCGCTGAGGTTCAGGTCATTGTTGCCCGCGAGCGTCAGGTCGCCATTCAAGGCAATCCCGTTGCCCAGGGTAAGGGCCGCACTGTTATCCAGGGTTGCCGCACCGCCGACCGTCAAGGGGCCTGCGCCCAATGCGCCTGCCGTGCCCAAGGTCAACGTACCGGCGTTGAGGCTGGTGCCACCGGTGAACGTGTTGGTGCCGTTAAGGGTCAGGTTGGCTAGGCCATCCTTGATCAGCGCACCCGCGCCGCTGACCACACCGCCCAGGGTCAGCCCATTGGTGCCGCCGACGGTCAGCCCGGCGTTGAGGGCAATACCATTGCCCAACGCCACCGCCGAGGTGCTGTCCAGGGTTGCGGCGCCGCCGACGGTCAAGTTGCCCAGGCCAAGCGCCGTGTTGCTGCCGACGGTCAGCGTGCCGGCATTCAGCGTGGTGCCACCCAGGAAGTTATTGCTGCCGCTCAGTGTCAGGCCGGCTGTGCCGTTCTTGGTCAGGCTGCCTGCACCGTTGACTGTGCCGCCCAGGGTCAGGTTGGCGCTGCCACCGATTCCAAGGTTACCGGCCAGGTTGATCGCGTTAGTCAGCGTGGCACTGGTGCTGGCGTCCAGGGTCGTGCCTGCAGCTGCATTCAACGTACCCGCACCCAAGGCACCGGTAGCGCCAATCACCAGCTTGCCGCTGTTGAGTGCCGTGTTGCCCAGGTAAGTGTTCGCTTGATTGAGGAGCAGATCCGCCGGGCCGTTCTTGATCAACCCACCAAGGCCCGCCACCACACCGCCAAGGGTCAGCGCGTTGCTGCCGCCAAGGGTCAGGTTACCGCCCAGGTTGAGGTTATTGCCCAGGCTCACTGCTGCACTGGCATCCAACGTGGTACCCGCCGAGGCGTTCAACACACTGGCGCCGAGCGCAGTATTGGAGCCCACCACCAGCGAACCGGCGTTGAGGGCCGTGGCGCCGGTGTAAGTATTGTTGCCCGTAAGCGCCAGGCTCGATACGCCCTCCTTGATCAACCCGGAACCACCGCTGACAACCCCGCCAAGGGTCAGCGGGTTCACGCCGTCCACGGTCAGATTGGCGTTCAAGGTAATCGCATTGCTGGTTGTCAGCGCAGCATTGCTCTGCAAAGTACCTGCACCCGCCACGGTCAATGCACCGGTACCTAGCGCTGCGGCATTGCCCAATGTAAGCGTGCCGGCGTTCAAGGTGGTACCACCCTGGAAGGTGTTGGCGCCACTGAGGATCAATTCGCCGGTACCCGCTTTGCTCACACCCGCGGCGCCCGAGATCACACCACTCAGGGTCAACCCGGTCGAGGCGCCCTGTACCGTTAAACCACCGGTACCCAGGGTCATCAGGTTGGCCAGTGTCAAGCCGTTGCCGGTGGCCTCGATAGCGCCGCCGTTAGACGTGAGCACACCGCTGCCAAATGTCGCGTTGTTATTGAATTGCGCCACACCGCCATTGAGCGTAGTGCTGCCGCTGACCAACGGCCCCTGCAACGTCCAGGTGCCACTATTGATGGCCAGGTTGTTGAAGTTGACATAGTTGGCGCTTGAAGCCGTGCCGGTGCCTGTACTGCCACCACCGACGCCCGTCGTGTTTTCAAGGATCAGCGAGTTGCTGCCGCCTGCGCCGCCGTCCACCTGGCCGGTGGGGGCGAACGTCAGGTTCACGCCGATCAGTCCGCCAAGGCTTAAGCCGAGGCCGCCGCCGTTGGTCACTTGCGAGCCCGTGACTGCCGTAAAGGTGTTGGTACTGGCGGCCCCCATCGACACACCGCCAGAGATAGTGCCGGTGTTGCGGAACGTGTTCCCTGTAGTGGAGCTCTCGAACGCCACGCGCCCGGTCAGGGTGCCGTTATTCGTCATATTGACCTGCCCGCCACCCTGTACCGCCACCACCGGGGTGTCGGAGGAAAGCAGCGAAAGGCCGAGCAAGAAAGACGAACCAATGGTGCCGTCGTTGACAATCGTGGTGGTGCCGCCTACGCCGTTGGTGGCATTGAGTGCCATGCCGCCCAGCGAGGCCAGGTTCAACCCAAGCAGCGCGCCGGTACCGTTAATAACGCCGGTGGCCGCGTTGGTGATGTTCAGCGCATTGGCTGTCGAGTTGCCGATCACCACACCACCGCTCAGGGCTGAAACCAACCCAAGTACTGCCGGGTCAATGGTGCCGGCGTTGTTCAATGTCGTGTTGTTGCCCGTCAGGCTCAGCGCGACACCACCCACCAATGTATTGAGCTTCGTCCCGGCGGTGACGTTGACCGTGAGGGTGTTGACAGCGCTGTTGAAGGTGTTGGGAATCAGCAGCAATGTCGGCACACCCGTACAGGTCACCGTCGCTCCAGCGGTGGGACTCGCCGGGCTACAGGCGGCGAACACATCCGGGCTCGCCAGCCCCATCACCAGCCCGGCCACGCCCAGGCGGATCGCAAGAGAAAGCGCAGAAATACGAGGTAAAGCGGCAGTCGCAAGTCTTCTATCCACGTTCTACTCCTTGTGGTCCAAGCCTTTCATCCGTGACTGCGTGCACGCCTTGTTTCAACGATCCACACGCATCGAATTCGAAACACCTGACCGTGGTGACTACTGGTTCAGTTTTTCGAAACGTTAGTAGACCTGCGCGAAAGCCATTGAATTAAATGGTATTAATACTTTCGTAAAACCGGTGTAAGAATGGGATGAGCGCCAACATCCATTGACTGTCGCGTCAAAAATACAAGTTTCCAAATGTGAAAAAGCGCTCTAATAGCGCCCTATCCTCCCCACCGTAGGAGCGAGCCTGCTCGCGAAAATCCTCAACGATGACGCGACAAACCAGACACAACGCGGTGCCCTTGCGTTCTTCGCAAGCAAGCTCGCTCCTACCGTTGATCGATGCAAATGCTGGAGTTCGTAATGCCCCATGAAGGCAATCTGTTACAAGCAGCCGTGGTGTTCCTGTTCGCCGCCGTGCTGACCGTGCCCCTGGCCAAGCGCCTGCAATTGGGCGCGGTGCTGGGCTATCTGTTCGCCGGTGTGATCATCGGCCCGTCAGTACTCGGCCTGATCGGCAACCCGCAAAGCGTGGCGCAGTTTTCTGAACTGGGCGTGGTGCTGTTGCTGTTCATCATCGGCCTGGAATTGTCACCCAAACGTTTATGGGTGATGCGCAAGGCGGTGTTCGGCGTCGGTCTGGCCCAGGTCCTGCTCACCGGTGTGGTGATGGGCGCGGTCGCGCTGTGGCTGTTTGGCCAGTCGTGGAACAGCGCCATCGTGCTGGGCCTTGGCCTGGCACTATCCTCCACGGCGTTTGGCCTGCAAAGCCTGGCCGAACGCAAGGAACTCAACCAACCCCACGGACGCCTGGCCTTTGCCATCCTGTTGTTCCAGGACATCGCCGCCATCCCGCTGATCGCCATGGTGCCGTTGCTGGCCGGCAGCGATCATCCGACCACCGAGGCCCAAGGCCTGCAACATGTGCTGCAGATCCTGGGCAGCATCGCCGTGGTGATCATCGGCGGGCGCTACCTGTTGCGCCCGGTGTTTCGCATTGTCGCCAAGACCGGCCTGCGCGAAGTGTCCACCGCCACCGCGTTGCTGGTGGTGATCGGCACCGCCTGGCTGATGGAGTTGGTGGGCGTGTCCATGGCCTTGGGGGCCTTCCTCGCCGGCCTGCTGCTGGCGGATTCGGAATACCGCCACGAACTGGAGTCCCAGATCGAGCCGTTCAAGGGTCTGCTGCTGGGCCTGTTTTTTATCAGCGTGGGCATGGGCGCCAACCTCAGTCTGCTGCTCAGCACACCGCTGGTGGTGATCGGCCTGACCCTGCTGCTGATCGGCTTGAAGCTGCCGCTGCTGTACGCCGTCGGGCGGATGGTGGGCGACCTCAACCGCGAAAGCGCTTTACGCCTGGGCGTGGTGCTGGCGGCGGGGGGTGAGTTCGCCTTTGTGGTGTTCAAGATCGGCCGCGACCAGGGCCTGTTCGAACCGCAGTTGTACGACGTGCTGGTGCTCACCATCACGTTGTCCATGGCCGTGACCCCGCTGCTGTTGCTGGTGTGCCCGAAGCTGTTCAAGCCCAAGGTCAAGCCGGTGGAAGTACCCGAGGAATACCGCGCCATCGAAAGCGATGCGCCCCGCGTGGTCATCGCCGGCATGGGCCGTATGGGCCAGATCGTGGCGCGCATCCTGCGCGCGCAGAACATCTCGTTCATCGCCCTCGACACCTCGGTGGAAACCATCGAGCTGACCCGCAGTTTCGGCGGTATGCCGGTGTTCTACGGCGACCCCCAGCGCCCGGAAATCCTCCACGCGGCCAAAGTCGATCAGGCGGAATTCTTCGTGATCGCCATGGACGACCCAGAGATCAACATCAAGACCGCCGAGTTGGTGCGCAACCTCTACCCGCACATGAAGATCATCGCCCGTGCGCGTAACCGCCAGCACGTACACCGCCTGGTGGACCTGGACGCTTCACCGGTGCGCGAAACCTTCTACTCCAGCCTGGAAATGAGCCGCCGTACCCTGGTCGGCCTCGGTTTGAGCCAGGCCCAGGCCGATGCGCGCATCAACCGCTTCAAGACCCACGACCAGCAGGTACTTGCCGCCCAACACGCGGTGTACGACGACGCGGCCAAGGTCATGCAAACCGCCCAGGAAGCCCGTGGGGAACTGGCGCGCCTGTTTGAAATGGACAGGCTTGAGGAAGAGTCTTCCGACAAAGTGTGACGGGGCCGATGAACGAGATTGCGAATTTTCTGACAGAATACGCCGCAATTTCGTTCATCCCCGGAGTGCTTCATGGCCACGTTCACCAAGACCGCAATGCTGCTGGCCCTCGCGCTCACCGCCGGCAGCGTATTCGCTGCTGCAAAGCCTACCACCCAGACCATCTCCACCTTGGGTGGCAAGTTCACCTTCAAACTGCCCAAGGCCTACAGCGCCGACACCCTGCCCTCCGGCACGGCGCAAGACGGCACCGCTGACACCCAAGGCACCCTGTACGCCAACTCGACGACGAAAAGTGTGGTGATCGTCGCCGAAACCGTGCGCAACGATGGGGCAACTATCCAGGATAACGACCCGCAGTTCCTAGACGGCGCCGTGGCCGATTTCGTCAAGGACCAGAGCGCTGCGCTGCCTGACTTCAAGAAACTGGGCGAGAAGAAACTCACCTACAAGGGCCTGGGCCTGCGCCAAGTGGACAGCAGCGCCACCCAAGGTGGTGGCAAGACCTTGAACTCCACATTCCTGGGTGGTTCGGGCAACCATTTGCTGGTGATTCAGGCCATTTCCCGGGCGGATGATGTGAAGGGGCATGCGCAGTTGGTGAAGCAGATTACAGGCGGCAAATGACCCTCCTCTTTACAGCCAACACAAAACCCATGTGGGAGCGGGCTTGCCCGCGATAGCGGTGTGTCAGTCACTCATTCTTTTACTGAGCCACCGCTATCGCAGGCAAGCCAGCTCCCACATTTTTAAGCGCATTTCACTTCAGGCTTTTCTCTAGCCAGGCTTTTAAGTCCTGGATTTCTGCTTCGCTGATGGTGTGATTCATCCCCGGGTATTCATGAAACTCCGGCTTGAGCCCCAACCCCGCCAGCACCTTGTTCGCTTGCGTGGCCGAGCTAAAGGGCAACGCCTGATCCAAAGTGCCATGGCCAATAAAGATCGCCAGCTTGCCCATCGCCGCATCCGGTTTCAGCGCAGACCTGAGCACTGGTAGCACGCTGCCACTGAGCGCGGCGATACCGCGTACCAATTCGGGTTCACGCAAGGCCACCTCGTAAGACATGATCGCGCCCTGGCTGAACCCCACCAGGAACACCCGATCACTTTGGGTGCGGTACTTGGCGGTGGCCTTGAGCACAAAGTCCTTGATCAGACGGGCGCTGCTGAACAGTTCATCGGTCTCGCCGTTGTACTCAGGCTCATCGGTCTTGGTAAACCAACGATACCCCTGCGGCTCCACCGGCAGTGGCGCACGCACTGATAGGTAGGTCCAGGTAGACGGTAACGCGTCCTTGATGCCAAACAAATCTTCCTCGTTGCTGCCAAACCCATGCAGGAAGATCACCAGCGGCTGGTTGCGCGCATCGCCCTGGGTCTGTTCCAGGTAGGACAACGGCAAGTCGGTGTGCAAGCCGGTGTCGGCATGAGCGGCGCCGGCCACCAGGGCCAAGGCGAGGGCAAGCTGTTTGAGCATCGGGTTTACCTCAGGGTTTGCGCAGCAAATAGGTGTCCATGATCCAGCCGTTTTCCAGGCGCGCCGCCTTGCGTACCCGTTCGATCTCTTCTGCCACGTGCGCCACTTTACCGCTGATCAGGATCTCGTCCGGCGTGCCCAGGTAGGCGCCCCAGTAAATATCCAGGTCCTGATCCGCTACGCTGCGGTAGGAATCTTCGGCGTCGAGCATCACCACCAGGGTATCGGCATCACTCGCCTGTCCCGCCGCCAGCCGTCGCCCAGTGGTGATTTCGATGGACTTGCCGATACGGTTGAGCGGCACCTTATGCTGCGCCGCCAGGGCCTGCACGCTGGTGATACCGGGGATCACTTCAAACTCGAACACACAGCGACCGCTGGCAAGAATCGCCTGCAAGATACGAATGGTGCTGTCGTACAGCGCCGGGTCGCCCCAGGCCAAAAACGCCCCGACTTCGCCGTCGGCCATTTCTTCGTTGATCATGCGTTCGAAGGTCTGCTGCTTATCGCGGTTGAGGTCTTGCACGGCGGTGGTGTAGTCGATTTCACCACGCACCCGCTCCGGGCAATCGGCCTCGACAAAACGGTAGCCGGGTTCGGTGATGTAGGTGTCGCAGATTTCCCGGCGCAGGTCGATCAGCTTGTCCTTGCTCTGGCCCTTGTCCATCAGGAAGAACACGTCGGTACGGTTCAGCGCCTTCACGGCCTGTATCGTGATGTAGTCAGGGTTGCCGGCGCCAATGCCGATGATCAGGATGCGTTTCATGGGGTGCTCTCAGTGCGGGGCGTTGATTTTGCCATGTTCCGGGAATCAGGCGGAAGTTTCCAGGCGCAGGCGCCACACGCCGTTGAAGCGTAGCTCGGTGGCGGACAATGGCTCGACGTCGATCCGGTAGAACATCGCGCTCGGCAACTGCATGACGGACAGCATCGCCGCGCGGATGACGAACGGGTGGGTCACGGCGATGACATGGCCGGGGTGGGTTTCGAGGGAGTTGAGCCATTGGCCAACCCTAATGCACAACTGACCCACCGACTCGCCGCCGTGGACTGCACTGGCGCTGTCGGTGGCCCAGGTGTTCAAGGTTGCGCTGTCGAGTTGGCCGATGCGCTGGCCTTTCCATGCGCCGACATCAAGGTCGCGTAAGGCGGGGTCGACCTGGGCGTTATCGCCGAACAAGCCAGCGCTCTGGCAGGTTCTGGCCTCGGGGCCGCACAGCAGGCGTGCCTGTTGTTTGTAGCGGCCGGCCAGGGACAAGGCCGCGCCCTGCCAGTCCATCGTGACGGACTCGTCATCAGAGAAACGCCCCTGCTTTTGCAGGGGCGTGATGGCGTGGCAGATCAGGGTCAAGCGGGTGGCCGGCATGGCAATTCTCTGTACCTGTAGGAGCGAGGGGGACGCCTAGTTCTTGCTCGCGAAAAGCGTCAACGATAACGCGTGCTGCCTGAATAAGCGCGGCGCCTATGAGTTTTTCGCGAGCAAGCTCGCTCCTACGGGGTGTTCGTGCTTCAAGCCAACGCAGCGCTGGCAGGCACGGTTGTCGAATGACCGCTGGCGACAAAATCCTCCTTGCGCAACACCACCAACGCCAGCAACGACACCACCCCGGTCGCCACGTAGAAATACCACGGCGAGGTAATGTCGCCTGTCACCTTGATCAGCCAGGTGGAAATCAACGGTGCGCTGCCGCCAAATACCGCCACCGGCACGTTATAGGCCACCGCAATCCCGGTGGAACGAATGCGCGTGGGCAGCAGTTCACTCATCAGCGCATAGGTTGACGACGCGTACAGCCCGAACAAAATCGCCACCGCCATCAACGGCGCGAAGAAGGTCGCCGGGGTGGCGGTGGGGGCGGATTTGAACAGCCAGAACATCGCCAGGGTCGCCAAGGTGCCGATCACCATCAGGAACGGCTTGCGCCCGTATTTATCGGTAAAGGCCCCGCCAAATGGCATCACGAAAGCCGCCGAGAAGCTGGCGACGAACACGTACAGCAAGGTGGTGCCGCTGTCGAACTTGAGGATCTTGGCCATGTAGGTCGAGGCAAAGGTCAGCACCAGGTAGAAAATCGAGCTGTGCAAAGTGATGATAAAGAACACCAGGGCAATTGCACGCTTCCACTGCCAGACCTCGCGCAGCGGCGCCCGCGACGTTTGCCCGGCGCGTTGCAGGGCCAGGAACTCGGGGCTGTCTTCGAGCTTGAGGCGGATGTACATGGAGATAAAGCCCAGGGGCGCGGCGATCAGGAACGGTACGCGCCAGGCCCATTCCTGCATGACCTCGGCGCCCAGCCCCCAGGTCATGCCGTTGGCCACAGCGCCGCCGAGCAGCAGGCCGAGTACGGCGGTAACCATCAGCCAGCAGGTGGCAAAGCCGCGGCGACCGGGGCCGGCGTATTCAGAGATAAAGCTGGTGACGGTGCCGATTTCGCCGCCCGCCGAGAAGCCCTGTACGCAGCGCACCAGAATCAACAGGATCGGTGCGGCGATGCCCAGGCTGGCGTAGGTCGGCAACAGGCCCAGCATCACCGTGGAGCCGGTCATCATCACCAGCGCCATGATCAGGGTTTTGCGCCGGCCGATCTTGTCCGCCAGCGGGCCAAAGAACAGCCCACCCAGAGGGCGGATAAAGAAGCTCAGTGCAAACGCGGCAAAGCTGGCCAACAGGCTGGTGGTGGGGTCATCGGAGACGAAGAACGCCTGGCCGATATAGACCGCGAGAAAGCCATACACGCCGTAGTCGTACCACTCGATCAAGTGGCCGGAGGTGGCGCCCAGAAACGCACGGCGGCGCTTGCGGACGGTGTCTTGTGCGGGATTGCCCATCGTGGGGACTCCTTGTCTGATTATCGATCCATGTTAAAGCGCGGCGATACTCGCGGTTTGCAGCCAATGCCGCAAGTCGGTCTTGAGAATCTTGCCGTAGCTGTTCTTCGGCAAATCGCTGCGCCACACATATTTTTTCGGCTTTTTGAACGAGGCCATGCGCGCCAGGAACCAGGCCGTCAGCTCGCTTTCGTCCAGCGGCTGGCCGCTGCGCGTCACGACAAAGGCCACCACCGACTCACCCCATTGCGCGTCCGGCTCGCCCACCACGCACACTTCGAACACCTCGGGATGCTGGGCCAGCACTTCCTCGACTTCACGCGGGTACACGTTGCTGCCGCCACTGATGATCACGTCCTTGGAGCGATCCGTCAGGGTCAGGTAGCCGGCCGGGTCGAGGTAGCCGATGTCGCCGGTCAGCAGCCAGCCGTCCACCAGCGTCTGGCGCGTGGCCTGCGGGTTGCGCCAATAGCCTTGCATCACCGTGGCGCCACGCACCGCGATTTCACCGCGCTCGCCGGTGGGCAGTGGCTGGTGCTCGGCATCAAGAATGCGGATCTCGACACAGGCTTGCGCGTGGCCCACCGAGGCGGCCAAGGTGGCCCAGTCGGGACGCTGGCGCTCGGCGATCAAGGCGCGTGGCAAGACGCTGATGGTCATCGGGCTCTCGCCCTGGCCGTAGATCTGCACCAGGCGCGGGCCGAAGGTGTCGACTGCTTCGCGCAGGTCGGCCAGGTACATGGGGCCGCCGCCGTAGACGATGGTCTTGATGCCGGCGCCGTGATAATCCTGGCGCCGCGCCTGCTCGACCATGCGCTTGACCATGGTCGGCGCAGCAAACAACGACACATCGCCCATGTGCTCGGCCAGCCCGAACAGCTCGGCGGCATCAAAGCCATGGGAAGCCGGCACCACATGCCGGGCGCCACAGCGCACATGGATAAAGTTGTACAGGCCGGCGCCGTGGGACATGGGCGCGGCATACAGCGCCGCATCGTCGGCACTCACTTGATCGACATCCGTGGCGTAGCACAGCGACATGGCGATCAAGTTGCCGTGGGACAGCATCACGCCCTTGGAACGCCCGGTGGTGCCGGAGGTGTAGAACAGCCAGGCGAGGTCGTGATCCTGGCGGGGCACCGGCTGCTCCAGGCCGGGCCAACCATGGCTGGGCGGCAGCGGGTGGCCGTCCAGTTCCGTGCAATGCGCGGGCAAATCCCGCGATGAAAATACCTGGCCGCCGTCGGTAAAGATCAACCGCGCCTCGGCATTATCGGCAATCCACGCCGCTTCGCTGGGGTGCAGCTTGGCGTTGATCGGCACCGCCACGCCGCCCATCCACCAGATGGCGTAGAGCAGTTCCAGGTAGTCGCAGCTGTTTTTCATCAGCAGCGCCACCGCGTCTCCCGGCACCAGGCCATGCTGCTCCACCAGGTGCGCGGCGCGTTGGCGCACGTGGGCGGCGAAGGTGGCGTAGTCGGCCACTTGCACGCTGCCGTCGAACAAGGCCGGGCGTTGCGGGGCCCGGCGCTGGGTGTCGTGCAGCCAGTTGGCAATGTTCATGGCTCAGCTCCGGCGTGCCTGCAGGACCGAGGCGTAGTTGGCCACCGCCATGCCGCCCATGTTGAACACCAGGCCAAACTCCGGGTTGGGCACCGCCAGGCCAATCGGTTCGCCGGTCAATTGCCGGAACGCCAAGGCATGCATGGACACCCCCGTGGCACCGACGGGGTGCCCCTTGGCCTTGAGCCCGCCGGAAAGGTTCACCGGCAAGCGCCCGCCGGCGCGCACCACGCCGCTGTCGAGCACGCGATGGCCTTCGCCCTTGGGCGCCAGGCCCATGGCTTCGTAGATCAGCAACTCGGCAATGGTGAAGCAGTCGTGCACTTCGGCGAAGCTCAGGTCGGCCAGGGTCACATTTGCGCCGCGCAATGCTGAGTGAATCGCCCGCTGCGGGCCCTCGAAGGCGAGGATGTCGCGTTGGGCGATGGGCAGCGTGTCGTTGACCTGGGTCATTGCACGTATCTGCACCTCGCGACGAAACGCACGCGCACGTTTGGGCGAGGCGAGGATGATGGCGGCGGCGCCATCGCTGATCAACGAGCAATCGGTCAGGCGCAGGGACTCGGCCACGAACGGGTTGCTTTGGGAGACGTTATTGCAGTGCTCGAAATTCATCTCCCGATGCATCTGCGCCAAGGGGTTGGCCATGGCATTGGAGTGGTTTTTGGTGGCGATGGCCGCCATCGAGCCCAGCGGGCAGTGGTAACGCTCGGCGTATTGGCGGGCGGCGCGGCCGAACAACTGCGGGAAACTCAGGCCGGCTTCGGCCGGATCGTTCTGGTAACCGGCCCCGGCCAAGGCTTGGGTGACTGCGGCGGTGCTGGTGTGGGTCATCTTCTCGGCGCCCACTACCAATACCAGCTCGGCGCTGCCGGAGAGAATCGCATTGACCCCCGCCTGGATCGCTGCCGAGCCGGACGCACAGGCGTTTTCACAGCGGTTGGCAGGTTTGAAGCGCAGACCGGGGTCGGCTTGCAATAGCAATGAGGCGGCAAACCCGTCGGGCACCAGCCCCGAGTTGAAATGACCGAGGAACAACGCATCGATTTGCGACGCGTCAATCTCGGCGTCGCTCAGGGCTTCCCGGGTCACCTGGACGATCAGGTCTTCCAGCGTCGTGCCTTCCAGGCGACCAAAGCGGGAGTGACCAGCGGCAACAATGGAGACGCAATCAGCAGGCATAATCAATTTCTTCTGTTCTTGATTCGGACTTTACTTACAATGACCCACCCCTGATCGTGCGCCAATTCGTGTAACTACTTACACGGGTAAGTAGCGCCCCAGGGCATTGAACAACGAGGCAGGATGCCCCATGACCGCGCTAGCCCAGCAATTTCCCGACCTCGAACGCCTGGCGTTCAAGCTGTCCCCTGCCCCGCAGATCGTCACCAGCGACCGCGTGATTCTCGACTGCAACGACGCTTTTCTGAAGCTGTTCGGCTATACGCGCGATGCACTGGTCAACCAACTAACCCTGCTGATCTACCCGTCCCAGGCCGACTACCACGCCATCGGCAAGCGCAGCCATGACTGGCTGCTCGACAGCGACAACGGCTTTTATTCCGATGAACGCTTCATGCAGCACCACAACGGCGAAGTGTTCTGGGCCAAGTCCCACGGTTACACCCTCACCCCCAAAGACCCATTCAAACTGATGATCTGGCACTTCGAACGCCTGGACCGCATGCACCAGGGCACCGGCGACCTCACGCCCCGTGAGCGGGAAATTGCCATGCACATCGTCAACGGCTTCAAATCCAAGGAAATCGCCCTGCGCCTGGCGATCTCCCACCGCACCGTTGAGGTGCACCGGGCGCGGCTGATGAAGAAACTGCAGGCCAAGACGGTGGTGGAATTGGTATCGAAGATCATCATGGTGGCCTGACCTCAATGCCCAAAGCAGCGAAGATCAAATGTGGGAGCTGGCTTGCCTGCGAAATCGGTCGTGCAGTCATAGATGCAGTGACTGACACGCCGTCATCGCAGGCAAGCCAGCTCCCACATTTAAATTGAGGGGCGTCAGGTAGCTGAAACGTTCAACCGAGCACGTCCATACAATTCCCCACCGCCCTGCCCCCCTAACCTCACGGCTTTCGAACCCTCAGAAGCGCTGGAGAACGGGCATGGGTAACACAACAACCAAGGTATCGCTGGCATTGACGCTGCTGGCAAGCGCGATGATGAACAGCGCGTTCGCCGCCACCCCAAGCGTGGCCGTGGCGCCGCAATACGACACCAGCCATGTGTATGTGGCACCGGCCGATGTGGACCGTTTTGCCCAGAGTTTCCTCGCCACCTTCGGCGGCAAAAGCACGCCACAGGTCGTGGTCAATGTGCTGCCGGTACCGAGCAGCACCACCTCGCAACTGCTGCAAACCCCGGCGGGTACGGTGTCGTTGTTCGGCTTTACCACCCCCGTACCCCACCCGTTCGGCCAGGAACGCAACGGCTATCTGGTCAAGGACATGGACGTGGCCCTCAAGGCCGCGCGGGAAAATGGCGCCGATGTGATCGTCAGCGATTTCCCCGACCCCATCGGCCGTGATGCCGTGGTGCAGTGGCCGGGTGGTGTGAACATGCAGCTCTACTGGCACACCAAGACCCCGGATTACACCGCCTTCGACACCGTGCCGGAAAACCGTGTGTATGTGTCTCACGACAGCGCCGAGCGGTTTATCAAGGCGTTCCTGGGTTTCTCCCACGGCAAGGTAGTGAGCGACGACAAGCACGCCCCAGGGGTTGATGTCGGCCAGGCCGGCGGCCACTACCGCCGCGTGGATATCGAATCGCCGTTCGGGCGCATGGCGGTGCTGGTCACCAACGGCCAACTGCCCTACCCGTTCGGCCACGACACCACCGGTTATCAGGTCAACGACCTCGCCGCCACCCTGGGCAAGGCCACCGGGTCTGGTGCCACCGTGCTGGTGCCGGCGTTCGACAGCAAAGGTCGGCGCAGTGCGTTGGTGGAGTTCCCCGGCGGTTATGTCGCAGAAATCCACCAACTCAGCGCGGCAAAATGATTCGTCACGCAGGCTGGAGCCTGGCGGTGCTGTGGCCGTTGCTTGCTGGCAGCGTGCAGGCCGACGACCCGCCGGTACGCCCGGTGATCAAGGCCAACCGCTGGCAGGAGGACTGGTCTGTGCTCAAGGACCCGGCGTTGCGCACGCAACCGCTGGACAACCTCAAGTACATCCCACTGTCCGCCGCCAACCCGTTCACCTACTTGTCGTTGGGCGCAACCTTGCGTGAACGCTTCGAGATGAACGACGCCAGCGGGTTCGGCGTGCGGGATGTACCGCGTGACCGCTACCTGATCCAGCGCTTTCAGGTGCACGCCGACTTGCACCTGAACGAACACTGGCGGCTGTTCACCCAGCTGGAAGATGTGCGGGCCTATGACAAGACCACGATTGGCGGTGCCGACCAGAACCGCGTCGACCTGCGCCTGGCCTTTGCCGAATACGTGAAGACCTTCAGCGCCGGCACCTTCAAGGCACGGGCTGGCCGCCAGGATTTCGCCTTCGACTTGCAGCGCTTCATCTCGTCACGGGACGGCCCGAATGTGCGGCAGTCCTTCGATGCGTTGTGGGCGGACTGGGAAACGCCGCAATGGCGCTTTATCGGGATCGCCAGCCAACCGGTGCAGTATCAGGATGGCCGGCATTTCGACGACAAGTCCAACAGCGACGCGCGCTTCCACATGCTGCGGGTCGAGCGGCTGGTGGGCGGCACCAATGAGCTGTCGGCCTATTACGGCGTGTACGAGCGCAGCGCCGCTCATTACCTGGACGCCGACGGCGAAGAGACGCGCCAGTTGCTGGACGCCCGCCTCGGTGGCGCAGCCCAGGGTTTCGACTGGGACGTCGAAGCCATGCTGCAACGGGGCTCGGTGGGTAGCAAGACGATTCGCGCCTGGGCCGGTGGCAGCCGCACCGGCTACACCTTTGACACGCTGGCCTGGAAGCCGCGTATCGGCCTGCAACTGGATATCGCTTCCGGTGACCGCCAGGCCGGTGACGGCCGGGTCGGCACCTTCAACCCGCTGTTCCCCAATGGCTATTACTTTTCCCTGGCGGGCTATACCGGCTACAGCAACCTGATCCACGTCAAGCCGTCGATTACCGTCAAGCCCCTCGCCAAGCTCAGCGTGCAAACCGCCGTCGGCCTGCTGTGGCGGCAGACCACCGCAGACGCCGTCTACACCCAGCCCAACCTGCCCGTGGCTGGCACGGCGGGCCAAGGTGAGCGCTGGACCGGCGCCTACGGTCAACTGCGCACCGACTACGCCTTTACGCCCAACCTCAGCGGTGCGGTCGAGGCCGTGCACTACGCGGTCGGCCAGACCCTGCGTGATGCCGGTGGACACGACAGCAATTACCTGGGCATGGAGCTCAAGTTCAGTTGGTGAGACAAGCACACCCATACAAGCCTCGGCTCAGGTTTACGGCAATAGTGATGCGGTTTTTTCACCGCCCTTTTTCAGCCCTGCAAGGAGTTTCAGATGAGCACATTCGTTGCCAAAGACGGTACCCAGATCTACTTCAAGGACTGGGGCAGCGGTAAGCCCGTGCTGTTCAGCCACGGCTGGCCGCTGGATGCGGACATGTGGGAATACCAGATGGAATACCTGAGCAGCCGTGGCTTTCGCACCATTGCCTTTGACCGTCGTGGTTTTGGCCGCTCGGACCAGCCCTGGACCGGTAACGACTACGACACCTTCGCTGACGATATCGCCCAGTTGATCGAACACCTGGACCTGCAGGACGTGACCCTGGTGGGCTTCTCCATGGGTGGCGGTGACGTGGCGCGCTACATCGCCCGCCACGGCAGTGCCCGTGTCGCCGGCCTGGTGTTGTTGGGCGCGGTCACGCCGATCTTCGGCCAGCAAGCCGACTACCCCCAAGGCGTGCCTGGTGAGGTGTTCGATGGCATCAAGGCAGGCCTGTTGAAGGATCGTGCGCAGTTCATCAGCGACTTCAACACGCCGTTCTTCGGTCTCAATAAAGGCCAGCACGTTTCAGAGGGTGTGCTCAGCCAGACCCTGCAGATCGCCATGCTTGCCTCGCTCAAGTCGACCGTGGATTGCGTCACCGCGTTCTCGCAAACCGACTTCCGCCCGGACATGGCCAAGATCGACGTACCGACCCTGGTGATCCATGGCGACGGCGACCAGATCGTGCCGTTCGACACCACCGGCAAAGTCGCGGCGCAGATGATCGAGGGCGCACAACTGAAAGTGTACAAGGATGCGCCGCACGGGTTTGCCGTGACCCACGCTCAACAGCTCAATGAAGACCTGTTGGGGTTCCTGAACCGCTGAACCTTGAAACATCCTCTCCTTGTTTGGCCGGGCTCGCCCGGCCTTTTTTTGTTCAAGCAAAGCGCTGAGCCAATACCAGCCGGCCCGGCCCGGCAATGAGGATGCTGGTAAAGATGATCAACAGCAGCCAGCCGAACTGACCTTCGAACAGCGTCCACTCCGGGTGCACCACCAGCAACGCGATGACCAGCACCGCCAGGATCGGCAGGCACGCCAGGCGCACCAGCACGCCCGCGATGATCAGCAGCGGGCACAGCACCTCGGCAAAGATCGCCAGCAGCAACGTGACATGGGCGCCCAGGTGAAACGGGTCCTCGATCAGCTTCAATTGCTCGCTGTAGTGGAACAACTTGGGCAACCCATGCACCCACAGCAGGAACAACGCCCCGCTGACCCGCAGAAACAACAGCCCGATATCCTGATTTCTTGCTTGGTTCATATGCCACCTGTTTGCGTCGAAAATGACCGGCAGTCAGTGTGTCCAACGTCGCGTCGCCGCACTTGCAGGCTTGTGCTGAAATCCTGCGTTTGCATTGCCCAAAGAACCCGGCATGATCTTGCTGAACTGCCGACCCCGCGCTACGGTCCCAACCCATACGCTCATCGCTACAGGAATTTTTCCATGACGCTTCCCCAAGAAATGACCCTGATCGAAATCACCACCCCTGGCGGGCCCGAGGTCTTGCAGCCGCGCAGCGCCGACGTGCCAGTGGCCGGGCCAGGCGAGATTCTGATTCGCGTGCACGCCGCCGGGGTCAACCGCCCAGACGCCTTGCAGCGCGCGGGCAAATACCCGATGAAGCCCGGCATGAGCCCGATCCCGGGGTTGGAAGTGGCCGGTGAAGTGGTGGCGCTGGGCACTGGCGTGAACGAATACAGCGTGGGCGACAAGGTTTGCGCCCTGACCAATGGCGGCGGCTATGCGCAGTATTGCGCGGTGCCGGCCAGCCAGGCGCTGCCGATCCCTGCGGGCATGGACTGGATTCAGGCCGCTGCCGTGCCGGAAACGTTCTTCACGGTCTGGGCCAACCTGTTCGGCCTCGGCGGTGCCCATAAGGGCCAGCGCGCCTTGATCCACGGCGGCACCAGTGGCATCGGTACCACCGCGTTGATGCTCTGCCAGGAGTTCGGCATCCAGGCATTCGCCACGGCGGGCAGCGCCGACAAATGCGCGGCGATTGCCAAGCTCGGTGCCGAGCCGATCAACTACCGCGAACAGGACTTTGCCGAGGTCATCGCCAAACAGACCGACGGCAAAGGCGTCAACGTGATCCTCGATATCATGGGCGCCTCGTACCTGAACAATAACCTCAAGGCCCTGGGCATGGACGGCCACCTGGTGATCCTCGGCTTCCTCGGTGGCGGCAAGGCCAACGACGTCGACCTGCTGACCATCCTCGGCAAACGCGCGGTGATCACCGGCTCACTGCTGCGCGCCCGCACCCGGGAAGAAAAGGCCGAGATTGCCCAGCAACTGCGCGAACACGTGTGGCCGGTACTCAGTGCCGGGCGCTGCCTACCGATGATCGACCAGGTCTACGCCTACACCGACGCCGCCCAGGCCCATGCGCGGATGGAAGGTGGGGACCATATCGGCAAGATTGTGTTGCGGGTGAAGTGAGGCGATTCGACTTGCTCGCGAAGGTGGTGTGTCAGTCACTGTATCTGTTACTGCACGACCGCTTTCGCAGGCAAGCCAGCTCCCACATTTGATCTTCATTGCTTCGAGCATAGCGTTCGTTTAACTGACCGGCGTTAGGGCAAGCCTCCTCCCACACTGGATAAAACACAGGCCATCATGGGCTATCACGGCTGTTGGGCATACACCGGATAGTCCACATACCCCGCCTCTGTCCCACCATACAAGCCTTCGGCCTTCAACGCATTCAATGGCCAGCCATTGAACAGCCGCTGGGGCAAGTCCGGGTTGGCAATGAAGGGCCGTCCAAAGGCGATCAGGTCCGCCAACCCGGTCTCTACCAGCCGTGCGCCGCGCTCGGCGGTGTAGCGGCCGGCGTAGATGATCCTGCCGCTGAAGGTGCGGCGCACGGCCTGGCGGAAAGTCTCGGGCAGGTCGGGCGCGTTGTCCCAGTCGGCTTCGGCGATGGACACATAGGCGATGCCCGACGCTTCCAGCACTTTGATCGCTTCGATATAGGTAAGGTGCGGGTCTTCTTCCACCAGGCCGATGTAGACCCGGTCCTGGTCGGTGCCACTGAACAGCGGCGAAAAGCGCACGCCCAGGCGCTCCGGCCCCACCACCTTGCACACCGCTTCGACAATCTCGCGCAGCAAGCGCAGGCGATTGTCCAGCGAGCCGCCGTACTCATCCTCACGCAGGTTGGAATGGGCCGAGATGAACTGGTTGACCAGGTAGCCGTTGGCCGCGTGGATTTCCACACCGTCGAACCCGGCGTCCAGGGCATTGCGTGCAGCCTGGGCGTAGTGCCCCACCAGCTCTTCGATTTCCAGCGCGGTCAAGGCGCGGGGTACCGGTGGCTGCACCAGTTCACCCACACCAGGCCCGGTTTCAATGAAGGCTTTGGCTTGCAACGCCGCCAGTGCAGACGGCCCCACCGGTGCACCACCGTCAGGTTGCAGCGCGTGATGGGACACCCGCCCCACATGCCATAGCTGGGCGAAGATCACACCGCCCTCGTCATGCACCGCTGCGGTGACTTTGCGCCAACCCTGGATTTGCGCCGGTGTATGAATGCCCGGCGTCCACGCGTAGCCCTGGCCCCGGGGTTCGATCTGCGTCCCCTCGCTGACCATGAACCCGGCACTGGCCCGTTGACGGTAATACTCGGCCATCAGGTCGGTGGCGATATTACCCGGCTGGGCGCTGCGCTGGCGGGTCAGCGGCGGCAGTACGACACGGTTGTTCAAGCGGTGATTCCCCAGCTTGATCGGGGTGTTCAGGATGCAGTCAGGCACGGCGATATTCCAAATTCAGGACGAACGAAAACCGTGGCAACTCCTGGGAGTCGCCACCGTGTAGATCGGTTGATTAACTTAAGCGCAGAGTGTCAGCAGGGCCTTGGCCACTTCGCTGGAGCTGCCTGGGTTTTGCCCAGTCACCAGCAAGCCATCGACGAGGACGAAGGATTGCCAGTCAGCGCCCTTCTCATACTGGCCGCCCAGTTTTTTGAATTCATCTTCAATCAGGAACGGCACGACTTCAGTCAACTGCACAGCGGCCTCTTCCGAGTTGGAGAACCCGGTGACGCGGCGGCCCTTGATCAACGGCTCACCGTTAACCGCCTTGACGTGACGCAAGGCACCCGGTGCATGGCACACAAAGCCAATGGGCTTGCCGGCCCGCTCGAAGGCTTCGATCAGCGCGATGGACACCGGCGACTCCGCCAGGTCCCACAGCGGGCCGTGGCCGCCTGGGTAGAACACGGTGTCGAAGTCGGCGGCGTTGACCGAGTCCAGCTTCACGGTGGTCGCCAAGGCTTGCTGCGCAGCCGAGTCTTTACCGAAGCGCTCGGTCTGCTCGGTTTGCGCATCCGGTTCATCGCTCTTGGGGTCCAGCGGCGGCTGGCCGCCGGCCGGGGAAGCCAACACCACTTCGGCGCCAGCGTCCTTGAACGCGTAATAAGGTGCGGCGAATTCTTCGAGCCAGAAGCCGGTCTTGCGCCCGGTATCGCCAAGCTGGTCGTGAGAGGTCAGTACCATTAATACTTTCATTTTCCAGTGCCTCGGTCGGTGTGAATAACAGTTGTCTCATGTTAGGCAGCGAGGCAGTGGCTCACAATGTCATATCCGCAAGGATTGCGGACATGCACCAAAGTCGGTTGCCGTTTGCCGGGCACGCGCCGACAATCGCCTCTCCCCCGCCCCTTGGAGAGATGCAATGCACAGCGTTGCGCTGATGGTTTACCCGAATTTCCAGTCGTTGAGCCTCAGCCTGGGCTCGGTGTTCGAGTGCGCCAACCTGCTGCGCGGCGAGCCGGCCTATGAGTTTCACCTGGTGTCGGAAAGCGGCGGCGCCGTGATGACCTCCCAGGGTTTTTCGGTGAACACCAGCGCGCTGCGCCCAGAGGGCTATGACACCTTGATTGTCAGCGGCTACCTGGAGTTTCGCCTGCCCGAAGCCAACCTGCTGGAGCTGGTCAAGGCCGCGTCCGCGCAGTCGCGCCGGGTGGCGTCCTTATGCATGGGCATCTTTGTACTGGCCGAGGCAGGCCTGCTGGCGGGCAAGCGCACCACCACCCACTGGATCCATGCGCCGGCATTTCGCAAACGCTATCCGGATATCCACCTGGAAGAAGACAAGTTGTTCATTGTCGACGGCCAGGTGTGGACCGGTGCGGGCATGAGCGCCGGGGTCGACCTGGCGCTGGCGATGGTGGAGGACGACCTGGGCAGCGGCCTGGCCCGGCGCATTGCACGCAAGCTGGTGATTGCCCAGCGCCGCGGCAGCGAGCAGTCGCAACTGTCGGCCTTGCTGGAACTGGACCCAAAGTCCGACCGAGTGCAGTTGGCCCTGGCCTATGCCCGTGAAAACCTCACCCATGATTTGTCGGTGGACGCCCTGGCCGACGTTGCCCGGCTCAGCCCCCGCCAGTTCAGCCGGGTGTTTCGCGAAGAAACCGGTCAAACCCCAGCCAAAGCCATCGAAGCCCTGCGGGTGGAAGCTGCGCGGGCGATGATGGAAATCAGCCGTCACCCGGTAGAGGTGGTGGCCCGCGAAACCGGGTTTGGAGACCGCGAACGCATGCGCCAGGCGTTCCTCAGAGCCTTCGGGCAGCCGCCCCAGGCGATGCAGCAGGCTTTTAATGCAGCGATGCCCGGGTAATCAGGTAGTTCACCAACTGCGGGTCATCGTCCAATTCAATGCTCTGCACCGGGCGCGGCAGGTTATCCAGCACGGTGCGCCAGAACGCCTGGGACACCTCGTCCTGATCATAGAAACGCACCAACCAATTGGCCGCGCCGCTGCACAGCACCTGGCTGGCAATGGCGCGGCCAATGCCTTTACGGCGGTAGCGCTTGAGGATGAACAGGTCGGCCAGTTCCAGGGCGTCGATGCCCGGCAGTTCGCTGCCTTCGATCAACAGGAAGCCGGCGATGTAGCCGTCTACCAGCAGCAGGTTGGCGCTCCATTGCGGGTCGCTCCAGTAGCGGGCCAAGTGTTCGTCGTGGATGTAGAAACGCCCATCGGCCTCGACATCTTCCTGTTCCCAGTCCGAAGACTCGTAGGCGTAGTACTGGTAAAGATTGCGGATCAGTTCGGCTTCTTCGGGGCCGGTCTGGATCAATTCGACGGTGGTTTCAGGCATGGGGCTCTCGGTGGAAAAACGCAGGGCGCCATTGTTCACAAAAGTGCTGCCCACGCCAATGGCCTGGCGAATCCTTTCTATTGGCTGAACCGATTGCAAATAGCGGTTGCCCTGGCCGAAATCCTGAAACATTTAGAATAAACTTCGCCGGTTTCCCCCTATTGCTCAAGGACACGTATTTTGACCAACGTCTGTACCGCCGGCCTGGATGTGGGCTTTGCCTCCCTGGATTACCTGCAAATCTTCATCCTTGGGGTGATCCAGGGCATTACTGAATTGCTGCCGGTGTCATCCACCGCCCATATGCGCGTGGTACCCGCCCTGCTCGGCTGGCAAGACCCTGGCTCGGCGTTTTCCGCAGCCATGCAATTGGCGGCGTTGGCAGCAGTGGTCAGTTACTTCTGGCGCGATGTGCGCCAGGTCACCACGGGCAGCATCAGTGCGGTGCGCCGGGGCGACTACAACGACCGCTGGTTCAAGCTCGCCGTGGCAATTGTGCTGGCAACCGTCCCGATTGGCATCGCCGGACTGGCGTTGTCGTCGACCTTGAATGCCTGCAACTCGCCATTGCGCGGGCTGATGGTGATCGGCATTTCCTGCGTGGTGATGGCGGTGCTGCTGGCAGTGGCCGAACTGCGTGCCCGGCATACACGCGACGTGAGCCAAATGCGCCTGCGCGATGCCCTGATCGTGGGGGTTGCACAGATTGGCGCGTTGATACCGGGCGTATCGCGTTCGGGCTCCACGTTGACCGCGGCGCTGTTCCTGAATTTCAAACGCGAAGAAGCGGCGCGGTTTTCTTTCCTGTTAGGCTTGCCGGCCATCGCCCTGGCCGGTTTGAAAGAGTTATGGGTGCTGCTGCGCGCCGACCTACCCGCCCACGCCTGGCCGCACTTGATCTTTGGCCTGGTGGTGGCCAGCATCTCGGCGTTCTTTGCCATCTGGGGCCTGATGAAATTTCTGGAGCGTTTCTCCACCTGGCCGTTCGTGATCTACCGTGCGCTGCTGGGGATCTTCCTGATTGTGGCGGTCAGCACCGGGTTGTTGAGTTAAGCCACCGGCTCGCGGTCGGCCAGCGCTTCGAGCAAGTCGGCCGAGGGCACGAAGAACAGGCCGCCGGTCACGGCCGTGCTGAAGTCGAGCAAGCGGTCGTAGTTGCCGGCCGGGCGGCCGACGAACATGTTCTCCAGCATCTGCTCCAACGGCTGCGGCGAGCGTGCATAGCCGATGAAGTAGGTGCCGAACTCCCCGGCACCAGGGCGGCCGAAGGGCATGTTGTCGCGCAGGATCTTCACCTCCTCGCCGTCCTCGTCAGTGATCACTGTCAGGGCGCTGTGGGAGTTGCTCGGCTTGGTGTCGTCGTCCAGTTCGATGTCCGACAATTTGGTGCGCCCGATCACCTTCTCTTGAGCCTCCACCGTCAAGCCATTCCACGCGGTCATGTTGTGCAGGTATTTCTGCACCAGCATATAGCTGCCGCCTTCGAACTCAGGGTCTTCATCGCCCACCAGGGTAAACGCCTCGGCCTTGCGCCCCACCGGGTTCTCGGTGCCGTCGACGAAACCGATGATGCTGCGCATATCGAAGTAGCGAAAGCCCTGGACCTCATCCACCACCTTCACGCTATCACCCAGGGCCGCCATCAGCTGGGTCGCCAGCTCGAAACACAGGTCCATCTGTTCGGCACGGATGTGCAGCAGGATGTCACCTGGGGTCGACACTGCCTTGCGCCCCTCCACACCGAACTCGCGAAACGGATGCAAGGCCGCCGGGCGCGGCGCGCCGAACAGGCGGTCCCAGGCATCCGAGCCAAATCCGCAAACGCAAGTCAGGTTGCCCGAGGGCACGCGCTTGCCTACCGAGCGCACCAGGCCTGCGATGTCGGCGCACCAGGCCCGCACGTTTTCAACCGCATCAGGCGCCAGGGTGGCGACCATAAAGATCGCGCTGCTGGTGATCGGGTGACACACCGATTGCGGTTCGAGCGGGGGACGGACGGGGCAGGTTTTCATGGGCATTCCACAGGCTGAGGGCGGTTTGAACCCGCGCAGATTAGCAGATCATCGATGGCAACTGGCCCACACCTGGCGAATCAGGGCTTTGAGCTTGAGCGCCTCGGCCCAGCGATCGGTGAGTTCGCGCCCCTGTGCGTCGGTAATCGCATAGGGTGGCGGGCCCAACTCGCAAGTGAAGGACAGGCTCTGCGGGGTGTCAGCGCGGCCCAGCCAGTGTTCGATCCCATAGCGCCACCAGCCGGTAAATCGCTCGACCCACGGTTGGTGCTGGGGAAAATCCAGGCCAACCTGCACCTGTTCGCTGCTGGCGATGCGCCCATGAAAACCCCAGCTGTGACGCAGGATGGTGCGTATCTGTTCGTCGTCTTCCACACTGCCGGGCTGGGGCAACTCGCGGCCAACCACGTAGTGGGACAGGTCAGCGAGCAGTTTCAGATCGGGCATCTGTGCCAGCAGGTCGAGGGTGAACAACAGGTCGTTGGTGAGCCGATAACGGTGGGTTTCCAGCAGGATCGGGAAGTCCACCTGTTCGGCCAGGCGTTGCCAGCCGTCGATCAGCCTGGCCGCCTCGGCCTGGGTACGTGGGCGCACGTCGGCTTGCAAGGTGAGGTGGTGACAACCGTAGCGGCTGATCACCTCCAATGCCCTGGCCAGCTCATCCACCGATTGCGGGAACAGTTGCCCTTCAATCTGCAGGCCCCTGGCCGTGGCCGCCGCGTGCAGGCGCTGCACCGATGCCGGCGCCCAGTAATGGTCGGTGATGCCGTCATAACCGGCGGCGGCGATGCGGTCCAGTTGCGCTTCGAGGCTGCCGGGCTCGGTTTGCATGGCCCACATCGATTGGAATACTAACAACTGGCGCATGGTCAGCCTCGCAATAACAGCTTCAGGGATACCTCGGGGTCGGCCAGGCTGGCCGGGTTAAGCGGGATGTGGGCAGTGATCAAGTGCTCGCACAGCTTGATGTCCTTCGCTGCGCGGTGACCCATGGCCCAACCGCAGGCGCCTTGCAAACGGTGATGGTCGTCAAGGTAGAACAGCAGCAGGCCGCCGTCGGGCAATTGCCGGCGGACCATCAGTGCAGTCATCACCCCGACGGTGTACAAGCCCCACGCGTATTGATCGGACCAGAAACCCGGGATCGTCTCGAACGCCAACGCCTGCCCCAGCAGGTTCAACGCCGCGAGACGGCCCTGGGCTTCGGCGTTGCGCCAGGTTTCCTGGCGCTGATAAAGGCCCGCCAGGCGAAACTCGCACACATCCCCCGCCGCGTAGATATCCGCCGCACTGGTGCGCAACTGCGCGTCGACACGAATGCCCTGCCCGACGTCCAAGCCCGCCGCCGCGGCCACCTCGATGTTGGGCTGCATGCCAATGCCGACCACCACCAGGTCGCAGGGCAACCGCTGCCCGTCGACCAGTTGCACGGCGTCGGCGTGGATGCACTCCAGGGCGACGTTCAAACGCACGTCCACACCCTGCTCACGGTGCAATGCCAGCAACGCGTCACTGATCACCGGCGGCAACACCCGCCCTGCCAGCCTTGGCCCGGCTTCCAGTAGCGTCACCTCGCAGCCCAGGCCCCGCGCCGTCGCTGCCACCTCCAGGCCGATAAAACCACCGCCAACCACCACCAGCCTGGCGCCTGGCTTTAATTCATTGCGCAAGACCAACGCGTCATCATGGGTGCGCAGGTAAAACACGTTGGCCTGCTCCTGGGGCAAACGCCGCGCCCGGCCTCCGGTGGCCAGCAGCAGGCCGGCATAGCTCAACCACTGGCCGTCGGCCAATTGCAACCGGTGGTGCTGCGGCTCCAGGCGGCTGACCGGGTTGGCGGCGATATGCTCTACCTCGAGCGCCGCCAACTGCTGGCTGTCGCACAGGCTGCATTGCGCCAAGTCGGTCGAGCCTTGCAGCAAGCCCTTGGACAACGGTGGCCGCTCGTAGGGCAAGTGCGCTTCATCGCCAATCAGGATCAGGCGCCCGCTGTAACCTTCGTCACGCAGGGTCAGTGCCGCACGGCCACCAGCATGGCCGGCGCCGACGATGATCAGGGGAGCGTTCATTCTTCGGCCGTGACGGCGAGCAGTACCCGCCCCGCATCTACCCGCACGGGGTAGGTCTTGAGGTTGACGCACACCGGCGCGCCCAGGGCCTTGCCGGTGCGGTAATCAAAGCGTCCGTTGTGCTTGGGGCATTCGATCACATGGTCCATCACCAGGCCGTCGGCCAGGTGGATTTTCTCGTGGGTGCACAGGCCGGCGGTGGCGAAGAATTCGTTATCGGCTGAACGGAACACCGCGTAGGTCTGCGCGCCGTGGTCGAAGCGCAGCACGTCTTCTGCTTCTATTTCGCCCACGGCGCAGACGTCGATCCATTGATCGTTCATGCATTTATCTCCAATGACTGGCTTTCAGTCTGTGGCGAGCGAGCTTGCTCGCCACGGGTGGGGCGCTGGACGAAATAGCTGGGGTCTCTGCGCTGGCGCCAGATCGTCGGAATGATTTCCTGGTAGGCCTGCCACAGGTTGGCATACGGCGGCGGGCAGTCGCTGCGGATCTCTTCGTGCAGTTGACTGAGCGCGTGGTAAGGCACCATCGGGTACATGTGGTGTTCGAGGTGGTAGTTCATGTTCATGTAGATAAAGCGCAACACGCGGTTCATGTAGATGGTGCGGCAATTGCTACGGTGGTCGAGCACATCTTCGGCCAGGCCCACGTGTTGGCTGAGACCAAACAGGTAGCCGAGCCACGCGCCGTAGAGGCTGGGCAGGCCCACCAGCATCAGCGGCAACCCGCTGTGCAGGTACAGCGCGGTGCCGATGATCAGGGCGTAGATGCCGACCCAGATACGCGCATCTCGGTACACCTTGGGCCACTCGGATTCGGGGATGAAGTCCTGCTCCTGGGCACTCATTCGCCCGAACGTATGGCGGGCCACGCCGCTGAAGGTCTTCCAGGCCAGGGGTAGGTTGAACAGACTGAGGGCCATCATCCATAAGCTCGGCGGGCGCGGTTCAACGATCTCCGGGTCGCGACCGACGACAATGGTGTCGGTGTGATGGCGGGCATGGCTCCAGCGCCACACGTGGGGTTCGAAGAGGCACATGAAGCTCGCCACCTGATACAGCGCATCGTTCATCCAGCGGGTCTTGAACGCCGTGCCGTGGCCGGTTTCGTGCCAGCGCGGGTTGGAGGCCGTGCCGTAGAGCACACCGTAGGCGATGAAGAATGGCACGCAGGCCCAACTGCCCCAGAACCAGTAGCCGCCGACACCGGTGGCCAACAACGCTGAGAACCACAGGGCGGTGTCGAGCAACGCCGGAGCGTCGCGGCGTTGCATCAGGGCTTTCATGCGATTGCGCGGGATGGGCGACTGGTACCAACGGGCCGAGACCAGGCCCTTGTCGGCGGCCCGGGCGGCTTCGGGGCCGGTGAGGCTGTAATCGCGCCGAGCGCGGTGAGCGGTGTGTCCAGGCATTGTTATTGTTCTCCGCAAGCGTGGGTTTCAGGGGCTTTGCGAAACCAACGATAGAGTGCGGCTAAATCACCCTCAAGGCCTTGAATCCATTCCCTATCAAGCTATCATCCAGGCCCAGCGGGGCTTGATAGTTTTCTATCAAGACGCTCAAGGGGCCTGCCATGCACAACAACAAACGCCCAACCATCGCCACCGTCGCCGCCCATGCGGGGCTCAGCGTAGCCACCGTCGACCGCGTATTGAACGCCCGCGCGCCGGTCAACCCCGGCACCGCCGAACAGGTGTTCCAGGCCGCCGAAGCGGTGGGCTATTTCGCCGCACGGCTGATCGGCCAGCGCATTCGCGAACGTCGGCCCACCTACCGTTTCGGCGTGCTGTTGCTGGGGACCGCCCAAGCCTTCTATGCGCAGTTGGCCCACGCCATTAGCGAGGCAGCGCAGCATCACGCCACCGCTAACCTGAGCTGCCAGTTCGACTACATCAACGACCGCACGCCCGGCGTCATCGTCGCGCAAATCGAACAACTGGCCGTGCAGTGCGACGCCCTCGCGGTGGTCAGCTTCGCCCATCCGTTGATCAACGCCTGCCTGGCGCAGATTCGTGAAGCAGGCGTGCCGGTGGTTGCCCTGCTTTCGGATATCCATGAACACGCTGCCGAACCCTATGTAGGCCAGAACAACCACGTGGTCGGGCGCACCATGGGCTGGCTGCTGGCGCGCACCTGCGGCGCACGCAAAGGCAGCGTGGGCATCCTGTTGGGCGGCCATCGTTTCCTCGGCCATCAGGCACGGGTCGAAGGCTTGCACAGCTACCTGG
This sequence comes from Pseudomonas sp. KT_2_4, assembly GCF_041410225.1. Taxonomy (NCBI): domain Bacteria; kingdom Pseudomonadati; phylum Pseudomonadota; class Gammaproteobacteria; order Pseudomonadales; family Pseudomonadaceae; genus Pseudomonas; species Pseudomonas sp. KT_2_4. Next base: position 159,276 of record NZ_CP166962.1, on the reverse strand, counting down.
CCGAACACGCGCCGGGGCTCAAACCGTTGGAGCCGCTGATCAACCTGGACAACTGCGACATCACCGAAGAAGCCACCCTCGATCTGCTCAGCCGCCATACCGATTTGCGTGGGTTATGTGTGGTCGGCGGTGGTGGCGACGGCGTGATCAACGCCCTGGCGCAACTGCCCAAGCGCCCGGCGCTGTGCTGCATCCTGCAAGAGTCCACGCCGTTGTCGCGTCAGGCACTGAGCAACGGCTTGATTGATGTGGTGATGGACTCGCAGCCACGGCAAACGGCCGTGGCGCTGGTGGAGTTGCTGGTGCGCTTGCAGAGTGATGAGGGGTTTGACCCATTGAGGCACCGCGTGCATATACCGCCGCAGATAGTGACCCCGGAAAACCTGTGCAGCTGATCGGTTTGGCTTGAGGTTTCAGCGCTCACGGAAATCAGCGGCGCTCAAGCCAAACCGGCTCATCTTGTTGTACAGCCCGCCCCGCGACACATCCAGTTGCTGTGCGGCCAGGCGAATGTTGCCGCGGGTGCTGGTGAGCGCGGCAACGATGGCGTGCCTTTCATGGCTGCTCAAATCCTGCGCGGGCTGGGGCTGGTAGGCGCGCAACGTCGGGCGTTGCTGGGTTTCCAACGGCAAGTCGGCCGATTGAATCAGCTCGCCCATCGCCAGGTTGGTCGCTCGTTCGATAACGTTCTCCAGTTCCCGCACGTTGCCCGGCCAACCATGGGCTGACAGCAACGCTAACGCATCCGGCGCGAAACCTTGCACCGTTTTACGTAGCGAGCGGGCACAGCGCTGCAGGAAGTGCCGCGCCAGCAATGGGATATCGTCACGGCGCATACGCAGTGGCGGCACGCTCAGGTTCAGCACGTTGAGTCGGTAGTAAAGGTCTTCACGAAACGCGCCCTCGGCCACCGCCTGGCTCAGGTTGCGATGGGTGGCGGCGATGATGCGCACGTCAACTTGCCGCGATTGCTTGGCCCCGACGCGGGTGATTTCACCCTCCTGCAAAACCCGTAGCAGACTGACCTGGGCATCGAAGGACATGTCGCCGATTTCATCCAGGAAGATGGTGCCGCCATCCGCCAGTTCGAACTTGCCTGCCGCCCCACCCCGCGCCGAGCCGGTGAATGCGCCTTCGACGTGGCCAAACAGTTCACTCTGCACCAAGTCCCGTGGGATCGCGCCGCAGTTGACCGCCACAAACGGGCCGTTGCAACGCTCGCTGCCGTTGTGAATGGCCTGGGCAAACAGCTCCTTGCCGGTGCCGCTTTCGCCGAGGATCAAGGTGGTGGACTCGCTGCGACTGGCAATGCGCCCCAGGTGCAGTGCATCTTGTATGGCCCGCGAGGTGCCCAGGATGGTCTCGAAGGTATAGCGGGCCTGGGTGCCGATAATGCGCCGGGTAATCTCGCGGATACGGCGGTTTTCGCGCACCGACACAATCACCCCACCCTGCTCCAGTGGGCATACCGAAACCAGGCAGGCGAGTTGGCTGGCGTCGTGCAAGTGGAAGGTGCAATCGCGGTCGCGCACCGGCTCACCCAGCGCGTCGCTCAGTTCACTGCGGCCCAGGCGCTGGAAAGGACTGCCGATCAATTCGCGCCCCACCCCGAACAGTTGCCGCGCATAACGGTTGAGTGCCTTGATGCAGCCACGCTCATCGAGCACCACCAAACCTTCGTTGAGCACTTCGAGCACGGCCTGTTGTTCTTCCAGCAACACCTGCAGCGCCATCTGCCGCGACACCGCCTCGGCCGCCGCTTGAACGGTGCCCAGGGTATGGAAATGAAACCAGCCGGGCTCGGCGGTCAGGGTGAGCATGGCCAGGGTCTGGCCTTGGGCATCCTTGATCGGCGCGGCGGCGCAGTGCATGTGGCGCTGGCGCAGGCCGCTGGCGAAATTTTCTTCAGCCAGCACATACACCAGGCGATCTTCGGCCAGGGCCAGGCCGGTGCAGTTGGTGCCTTGCACCGATTCGAGCAAGCGACTGCCCACCGGGGTGATGTCCACCCCGCAAAAATACAGCGTCGTGCCCTCGGCATCCGTGAGGTTGATATGCCCGCGCGGGTTGTAAGCCAGCAATCCATGCATGACTTGCGCGGCAGCGGCGATCAGGGCGCGATGGTGGGCCAGGGTCGCCGCCAGCGCATGAGGCGCAACAAAGCGGTAGTCGCTGTTACCGGGCTCGATACCCGCCTCGACACTGCGTCGCCAGGAATCCCAGATGACCTGGCGCACCCCGTCCGGACGCACGACTTTGCCAGCCAGGCACTCTCGCCACGCCTGTTCCAACGCGGCGATGGGCCCATCGTTCAGCGCGGCAGGCCCCAGGTTCGTGAGGTATTCGAGGTCTTGCACACTGAACGCCTGGGTCATTGCGGTTATCCATGTTCATATTTTCGACATGTCAGTATAGACATGTCATTAACATGAACACTTTTTGTTTAACTAAAATAATAACCCCATGTAAATCAGCTAGTTATGAATTGGCACAGGCCTTGCTCCTTCCCCCCATGTCACCCAGGATGTTCCTGGGGGCCCACAACAACAAAAGGGGTCGCTTCATGAGTACACAGAACATCCGCCTGGGCTTGATCGGTGCCGGCCGCATGGGCAGCTTCCATGGCCTTACCGCCGCACGCCACATCCCCGGTGCCTGCCTCGCCGCCATCGCCGATCCCGTCCCAGGCCAGGCCGCTCGCCTGGCAGCAGAACTGGGGGTGGACAAGGCCTACACCGACCCGCAACAGCTGCTGGACGACCCGGACATCGACGGCGTGCTCATCGCCGCCCCTGCCCGTAGCCACGCGGAGCTGGTGATCAACGCCGCACGCGCCGGCAAGGGTATCTTCTGCGAAAAACCCATGGCGATCACGCTGGACGAAGCCGACCGCGCCATCGCCGCCGCTGTCGATGCACGGGTGCCGTTGCAGGTCGGCTTCAATCGGCGCTTCGCCAGAAGCTTTCGCACAGCGCACCTCGACGTCGTCGCTGGACGTATTGGCACGCCGCAGCTGCTACGCTCGCTGACCCGCGACCCGGCGCTGAACAACCCGGCCAACTCGCCGCAATGGGTGATCTTCCTCGAAACCCTGATCCACGACTTCGACACCCTGCGCTACCTCAACCCTGGGGCCGAAGTGGTACAGGTGCAGGTGATGGCCGACGCGCTGATTGCCCCGCAGTTCAAAAGCCAAGGTTTGCTCGATACCGCCGTGGTCACCCTGCGCTTTGACAACGGCGCCATTGCCACCGCCGAAGCCAGCTTCCAGGCCGTGTATGGCTACGACGTGCGCGGCGAAGTGTTCGGCAGCAAGGGCATGCTGAGCATGGGCAGCCTTAACGACTGCGACCTGGTGCGCTACCTGGCCGAGGGCATCCAGGCAGACACCCAGCGGATGGACACCGACCTGTTGCGCGACGCCTACATCGCCGAGCTCAACCACTTTGTCGACTGCCTGCGCAGCGGCGCCAAGCCCCTGGCCAACGGTGAAGATGCGCGTGCAGCCCTGGCAATTGCCCGCGCCTGCATTGAGTCGTACCAAACCGGCAAGGCCGTGGCCGTTCAAGGAGCCCTTTGATGATGCCGTTCAAATTGACCGTCAGCGCCGAAATGGTGTTCCTCGAGCTGCCCTTCATCGAACGCGTCAAACGTATACATGCCCTGGGTTTCAGCGCCGAAATCTGGGGTTGGGCCGATAAGGACATTCAGGCCTTGGCGGCGACCGGCGCGGACTTCACCTCGATGACCGGCTACCTCAGCGGCACCCTCACCGACCCCGACGGCATCCGCCAATTGCTCGACAGCGCCCGTGAGTCCCTGGGCATTGCCGAGCGCCTCAATTGCCCCAGCCTCAACCTGCATGGCACGGGCCTGGGTGAAGGCGGCCTGCCCGTGCAGGCCGTCAGCCACACCAACGGGCGCATGTGGCTGAGCGCTTGCAAGAGCCTGGAGAAAATCGCGCGCCTGGGGGAAGACGCCGGCCGCGTGTTCCTGCTGGAAAACCTCAACACCGCCGTCGACCACCCAGGTACACCGTTCGCACGTGCCGACGACACCCTGGCCCTGATCGAAGCCGTCGGCAGCCCGCATCTGAAAATGAACCTGGACCTGTACCACGCGCAGATTGGCGAAGGTAACCTCATCGAATTGATCCAGCGCGCTGGCAGCGCCATCGGCGAAATCCAGGTCGCTGATGTGCCTGGGCGCAAAGAGCCCGGCACGGGCGAAATCCACTACCCGGCCATTGCCCGGGCCTTGCACGCCATGGGTTACACCGGTGTGGTCGGCCTGGAGGGCTGGGCCAGCGGCGACAGCGAGTCGGCTCTGGAGCGTTTCCGCCAGGCATTCACCCTATAACAATAAAAGGAACAGCCTCATGCACCGTTATTCATTACTAGTGGCCGCGCTGTTGTTGATGTTCAGCCAGTGGTCCTTCGCCGCCTATCGCATCGGCGTGAGCATTGCCCGGGTGGACGATAACTTCATGACCTACGTGCGCACCGGCCTGGAGGCGGCAGCCAAACACCAGGACGTGCAGATCCAATTTGAAGACGCCCAGGGCGATGTGGTGCGCCAGCTCAATCAAGTCGAAGGTTTTCTCAACCAGAAGGTCGATGCGGTGATCGTGCTGCCGGTCGACACCGCCGCCACTGCCAACATCACCCGCGCCGCCGTGGCGGCGAAGACACCGCTGGTGTACGTCAACCGCCACCCGGATGAGCGTACGCTGCCTGCGGGCGTGGTCACGGTGGCCTCCAACGACATCGAAGCGGGGCAATTGCAGATGCGCTACCTCGCCCAAAAACTGGGCGGCAAGGGCAATGTGGCGATCATCATGGGCGACCTTGCACAGAACGCCACCCATGACCGTACCGAAGGCGCCAGGCAGGTGCTCAAGGACTTTCCGGGGATCCAGGTCGTCGAGCAGCAAAGCGCCGAATGGCAACGCAACAAAGGCATGGACCTCACCAGCAACTGGCTGCTGGCAGGTACACAGTTCGATGCCATTGTCGCCAACAATGATGAAATGGCAATCGGTGCGGCCATGGCGTTGCAGCAAGCCGGCAAGGCCAAGGGCGAGATTGCGATCGTCGGCATCGACGGCTTGCCCGACGGTTTGGCAGCGATCAAGCGTGGGCTGCTTGCTGCCTCAGTGTTCCAGGACCCCAAGGCCCAGGCGACCCAGGCGGTGCAAGCGGCGATCAAGATGATCAAGGGCGAGCCGATTGAAGCCCAAGTGTGGGTGCCGTTTGAACTGATCAAGCCCGAACAGGTGGCGGTATTCGAACAACGCTACAAATAAATCGAAGCGAAGGAAAACTAAATGTGGGAGGGGGCTTGCTCCCGATGAGGGTGGATCAGTTGTTACATCTGTGACTGATTCACCGCCATCGGGGGCAAGCCCCCTCCCACACTGGATCTGAATCAATCCAGGTCACTTGCATCATGCCGTTCTGGCAACTGCTCCTCACCCGACACCCGGTTCACCCGCCGCCCGCGCTGCACCGCCGGCCGGGCGTCAATTGCGTCGGCCCAGCGCAGCACGTGCTTGTATTCATGCACAGAGAGAAACTCCGCCGAGTCGCCATACAAGCGGCCTTTGACCAACCCACCGTACCAAGGCCATATCGCGATGTCGGCAATGGTGTATTCATCCCCGGCGATGTATTGGCTGACCGCCAGGCGCTTATCCAGCACATCCAGTTGGCGCTTGGTCTCCATGGCGAAGCGGTTGATCGGGTATTCCATCTTGCTCGGCGCATAGGCATAGAAATGCCCGAAGCCACCCCCCAGGTAAGGCGCGCTGCCCATCTGCCAGAACAGCCACGACAGGCATTCAGCCCGTGCGGCGGGCTCCGTGGGCAGGAACGCACCGAACTTCTCGGCCAGGTACTGCAGAATCGCGCCCGATTCGAACACGCGAATCGGCGTGGCGCCGCTGTGGTCCATCAGCGCTGGAATCTTCGAGTTCGGGTTCACCGCCACAAAGCCACTGCCGAACTGGTCGCCGTCGCCGATCTTGATCAGCCAGGCATCGTATTCGGCGCCGCTGTGCCCCAGGGCCAGCAGTTCTTCCAGCAGGATCGTGACCTTCTGTCCATTGGGCGTGGCCAGGGAGTATAACTGCAGCGGGTGCTTGCCCACCGGCAGCGGCTTTTCGTGGGTGGCGCCGGCGATGGGCCGGTTGATGCTGGCGAAGGTGCCGCCGCTTTCGGTGTCCCAGGTCCAGACTTTGGCAGGTACGTACTCGGTCATAATCAATGCTCCAGAGGCGCTTGTGATCCACTAAGCGTTCCAGACTAAACCAAAGGTTGATGACTCGTCACACCTATCAGCATGGAAGATCCGGCATGAACGAGCGACTCGACGACCTCCTCGCCGACCACTTGCACGTACTGTTCTGCGGCATCAACCCTGGCAAGGGCTCGGCAGCCCGCGGCCTGCATTTTGCCAATCGCAGCAACCGCTTCTGGCGCACCGTGCATCTGGCCGGTTTCACGCCCCATGAAATTCGCCCGCAAGACGGCGCCACCTTGCTGCACTACGGTTGCGGATTGACCACCTTGGTGGCACGGCCAACGGCCAGTGCAGGCGAGTTGGCGCGGCATGAATTCCAGGACGCGGCGGCGGCGTTCGAACACAAGATCCGCCGCCATGCCCCGCGTTTCGTGGCGTTCCTCGGCAAGCCCGGCTATAGCGCGCTGAGCGGCCAGCGCGAGGTCGCCTGGGGTTTGCAAGCGCAGCCACTGGGCGACGCCTCGGTCTGGGTACTGCCCAACCCCAGCGGGCGCAACCTGGCGTTCAGCCTCGATCAATTGGTGCAAGCGTATCGGCTGCTGCACAACGCCGTTGCGCACGCCCGGCCCGTGCCCGTAATCTTTTGAGCCCAACACCCTGTAAGCAATGGAGGCTGCATGAAACTGGTCGGAATGCTGGACTCGCCCTACGTACGCCGCGTGGCTGTTTCCCTGGAGTTATACGGGGTGGACTTTGTGCATGAACCGCTGTCGGTGTTCAGCACTTACGCTGAATTTGCCCAGATCAACCCCGTAGTCAAGGCCCCTACCCTGGTGCTGGACGACGGCACGGTGCTGATGGATTCGAGTCTGATCCTCGATTACCTGGAAGCGCTGGCGCCGGCTGACAAGAAGCTGCTGCCCCAACAACCGGCGGCACGTGCCCGTGACCTGCAACTGCTTGGGCTCGCGCTGGCGGCATGCGAGAAAAGCGTGCAGATCGTCTATGAACACAACCTTCGCCCCGCTGAAAAATTGCATGCGCCGTGGCTTGAGCGCGTTACCGGGCAACTGCTGGCGGCTTATGCGCTGCTGGACAAGCAGCTGGCAGGCAATGAAGCGCTGACCCAGGCGTCGATTACCGCAGCGGTCGCCTGGTCGTTCAGCCAGTTCACCGTGCCCTCGGTGGTGAAAGCCGATGCGTTCCCCAACCTCAAGCGCCATGCTGAACGCCTGGAGCAGCACCCGGCGTTCAAGCGTTACCCCATCGAGTAAGCACCACCATTTAACTGTGGGAGCGGGCTTGCTCGCGAAGGCGGTGTGTCAGAACCTAATAAGTTCACTGGCACACCGCCTTCGCTAGCAAGCCCGCTCCCACACTCGATGTGCATCATTCTGAAAATCGCGTTTTATACCCACCCGCCGTCGACGATAAAGTTCTGCGCCGAGCACATCGCCGAGGCATCCGAGGCCAAAAACAGCGCCATGTTGGCGATGTGTTCTGGCATCACGCTGCCGGGCAGGCACTGGCTGCGGGCGATGAGTTCCTTGGCGGCGTCGTCGACCCACATGGCCAGTTGTTTTTCGGTCATCACCCAACCCGGCACCAAGGTGTTGACGCGAATACGGTTGGGCCCCAGCTCACGCGCCAGGGCTCGGGTCATGCCGTGGGCGGCGGCCTTGCTGGCGGCGTATACGGGGTAGCCGGCCGAGGCCATCATCCAGCCCACCGAGCCCAGGTTGATGATCGAGCCGCTACCGGCCTCCTTCATCATGGGCACCACCGCCTTGGCGGCAAAGAAGGCGTGCTTGAGGTTGACCGCAATCAGCTGGTCGAACATGTGCGAGTCGATTTCTTCCAGGCTGTGGCGCACATCGTTCGCTGCGTTGTTGACCAGTACCGTGATCGGCCCCAGGGAATGCTCGAAGCGCCCGATCGCCGCGCGGTAGCCGATCTCGTCGGTGATATCGCAGCACTCGAACTCGACACTCTGCCCTTTGGAGTTGAGCAGCGCCGCCAAGCGTTCACCCTGGCTCTGTGCACGGTCCACAAACGCCACCTTGGCACCCTGCGCGGCGAAGGCCCGCACCATGAACTCGCCAATCCCCGACGCCCCGCCGGAAACCAGCACGGTTTTGTCCTTGAGGTCGGGATAAATTGCTTGCTGGGTAGTCATAACAATCAGTGCTCCGCTTAATTAGTCTTATTTTATTTTGCAAGAACGGCGTTAAAGGCTATAAATCTGCTGTCATATCGACAAAATATCTCAAATTAGTAGAACTATTCCAGCAAAACAACAAAAGGAAGTTCGACCATGAAGCACCCTCGATACCTGCTGTCCGGCCTCGCGCTGTCCATGCTGATCGCCAGCGGTGGCGCGCACGCCGCCGGCCTTAGCAGCGAACACAAACCCTTCGGCAAAACCAACGATGGCACCGCCGTCGAACAGTACGTGTTGCGCAACAGCCATGGCATGCAAGCCACGGTGATCACCTACGGCGGCGTGCTGCAGTCGCTAAAAGTGCCAGACAAACACGGCAAGCTCGACGACGTGGTGCTGGGCTTCGATGACGTGCAAGGCTATCAAGGCGGTACCGCGTTTTTCGGCGCGACCATTGGCCGCTTCGGCAACCGCCTGGCCGGCGGCGCCTTCGAACTCGACGGCAAACGCTACCAGGTACCGCTCAACGACGGCCCTAACTCATTGCATGGCGGCGCCCAGGGCTTCGACAAGCAGGTGTGGCAAGCCAAATCGGTCAAGGACAAGGATTCGGTGGGCGTCACCCTCACCTACCTGTCCAAAGATGGGGAAATGGGCTTTCCGGGCAACTTGAAAACCGAGGTCACCTACCGCCTCAACGACCACAACGAACTGCACATCGACTACACCGCCACCACCGACAAACCGACGGTGCTCAACCTCACCAACCACAGCTACTTCAACCTGGCCGGCGCGGGCAACGGCGACATTCTCAAGCAGGTCGCCACCTTGCACGCCAGCCACTACACACCGGTGAATGCCACCTTGATTCCCACCGGTGAATTGGCGCCGGTCAAGGGCACGCCGATGGACTTCCTGAAGCCCACACCTATCGGCCAGCACATCAAAGACGACCATCCGCAGCTCAAATTCGCCGAGCCGAAACAGGGTGGCTTCGACTTCAACTGGGCGCTGGATACCAAAGGGAATGTGAAACAGCTGGCCGCCGAAGTGCATGACCCTGAATCAGGGCGGCGTTTGCAGCTCTACACCACAGAGCCTGGCGTACAGTTTTATACCAGCAACTTCCTGGACGGTTCGGTGAAGGGTAAAGGCGGCAAGACGTACCAGCACTGGAGTGGGTTTACCTTGGAGACCCAGCATTTTCCGGATGCGCCTAACCAGCCGAGCTTTGCCTCAACGCGTTTGAATCCAGGGCAGACTTACACCCAACACACTATTTTAAAGTTCACCGCTGATTAAATTGTGGGAGCTGGCTTGCCTGCGATGGCGGTGGCACAGGCTACTCAATTATTGCCTGAACCAACGCTATCGCAGGCAAGCCAGCTCCCACATTGGTTTTTCACAGCGCCTGGGTTCAGCGTTGTTTCATGCGGTCGATGACCACGGCCAACAGCAGGATCGAACCGCGGATCACATACTGGTAAAAGGTATCGATGTTCTTCAGGTTCATCGCATTCTCGATGATCGCCAGAATCAACACCCCGGCGATCACATGGCGGATCATGCCGATGCCGCCGCTCAGCGACACCCCACCCAGCACGCAGGCCGAGATCACCGTCAGCTCGAAGCCCTGGCCGATCATCGGCTGGCCGGAGGTCATGCGCGAAGCCAGGATCACCCCGGCCAAGGCGCCGATCAGGCCATGGATGGCGAAGATCAGGATCTTGGTGCGGTCAACGTTCACGCCCGCCAGCAGCGCCGCCTCCGGGTTACCGCCGATGGCCATGGTGTTGCGCCCATAGGTGGTGTAGTTGAGCAGCCAGCCGAAGAACAGGAAGCAGACAATGGTGATCAGGATCGGCACCGGCACGCCGAACAATTGGCCGTTGCCGAACACGAAAAATTGCTCCTGGGACACGCCTACCGCCTTGCCGTCGGCAAAGATGTAAGCCAGGCCGCGCACGATCTGCATGGTCGCCAGGGTAGTGATCAAGGCGTTGACCCGCAGCTTGGCGATCACGATGCCGTTGATCAGCCCCACCATCAGGCCCATCAGCAGCGCTGCACCAATGCCCAGCATCACGCTGTCGGTATCGCGCATTACAATCGCCGCAACTACCCCGGCGCAGGCGATCACCGAGCCTACCGACAGGTCGAAGTGCCCCGAGGCCAGGCAGAACAGCATGGTGCACGCGGCAATACCGACAGTCGAAATCGCCAGGCCCAAGCCGCGCATGTTGAGCGGAGAGAGGAAGTTATCGATCAGCAGCGCGCACAGTACGAAGATGCCCACCGCCGCCAAGAGCATCGCCCAGTTATCGAGCAATGCACGCATATCGAGGGGTTTGCGTGCCGAGGGCAACGCGTTGTTTTGAATGGTCATGGTCGTCTCTCAGTTCGCCAGGCCGCGTGGCAAGGCCAGCTGCAGCAGGTTGGATTCAGTCGCGTGCTCGCGCAGTTGTTCGCCGCGCAGGGCGCCTTCGCACAGCACCAGGATGCGGTCAGAGATGCCCATCACCTCCATCAGGTCGCTGGACACCACGATCACCGCAATGCCACTGGCCGCCAGGTTATGGATGATCTGGTAGATCTCCGACTTGGCGCCGATGTCGATACCGCGAGTGGGTTCGTCGAGCAGCAACACCTTCATCGGCATCGACAGCCAGCGGCCAAGAATGGCTTTCTGTTGGTTGCCGCCGGACAGGTACAGGATCTTCTGCGCCGCGTTCGGCGTTTTGACCCGCATCGCCTGGATCTGTCGGTCGGCGTTGCCTTTCTCCCAGCCTTCGCGCAACAGCCAGCCAAAGGTGGAATGGGCGCCACGGGCGCTGATGTTGATGTTTTCAGCGACGCTGCCCAGCGGGATGATGCCCTCTTTCTTGCGATCCTCCGGACACAGCAATACCCCGGCGGCGATGGCGTCCCGGGGTGAGCGCAGTTGCAGCGCGTGCCCGCACAGTTCCAGGCTGCCGGCACTGGCGCGCTCTAACCCACTGAGCAGGCGAAACAGCTCGGTACGCCCCGCGCCCACCAGCCCGAACAGGCCCAGGATCTCGCCCTTGCGCACCTGGAAACTGATCGGCTCACGCAGGCCCGGGCCGAGCAAGCCGTCCACCTTGAGCGCCACTTCGCCTTGCTCGCGCGGGCGGTAATCGTAGATGTCCTGAATATCGCGACCGACCATGCAGGTCACCAACTGGTCGTGAGTCAGCGTGCTCATGTCCTCGAAAGTACGCACGTAGCGGCCGTCCTTGAACACCGTCACTGCGTCACAGATACGGAACACTTCTTCCATACGGTGCGACACGTAGAGCACCACTTTGCCCTCGTCGCGCAGGCGCGTGATGATCGCCATCAAGCGGTCGATTTCCCGCGCCGATAAACTGCTGGTGGGTTCATCAAAGGCGATCACGTTGGCGCCGCGAGACAGCGCCTTGGCGATTTCCACCAGTTGGCGCTGGCCCAGGGACAGGCGCCCGAGTTTCTCGTCGGGGTCGATTTCATCGGCCAGCCCCTTGAGACACGCCAGGGCCTGCTTACGCAGCAGGCTCCGGTTGACCACGCCAAAGCGCGTGGGCAAATGCCCGAGGAACAGGTTCTCGGCCACGCTCATTTCCGGCACCAGGTGCAGCTCTTGGTGAATCACCGCCACACCGCTGGCGATGCTGTCGGCGGCGCATTTGAAGGCCATGGTCTGCGCGCCGATCTGCACCGTGCCGCTGGACGGAATGTAGGCGCCGCCGAGGATTTTCAGCAGCGTCGACTTGCCTGCGCCGTTCTCGCCCATCAGCGCGTGCACCTGCCCGGGGTGGGCGGTGAAGCAAATGCCGTCCAGCGCCTTGACCCCGGGAAAGGTCTTGCCGATGCCGTCAAACCGCAGGGCCGCAGCGGTCATTTCCACAGCCCGATCTTGGTCAGTTCCGCCTGGAAGTTTTCACGGGTGATCAGCGTCACTTCGTCCATGGCCGTGTATTTCGGCGGCTCGGTGCCTTGGGTAACCCACTCGTACATCATCTCAGCGGTTTTGTAGCCTTCAATGTGCGGGCTGGGCAGCATTGAGCCGAAGAAGCCGCTGTTGGCTTTCTTCAATTCGCCGATGGCGTCGGTGCCATTGATGCCGATACCGATCACGTTGGCTGCGGCGAAACCGGCACTTTCGGTGGCACGCACGCCGCCGAGCACGGTGTTGTCGTTCATGCCGCCGATGATCAGGTTCTTCGCCCCACTCGGCAGCTTCACCAGGGCCGAGTTGGTGGCGTCCATGCTGCCAGGTACGTCGAGGGTTTTGAGCGCGGCGGTGAGGATGTGGTCCTTGGGAATCCCGGCCTCCTCCAGGGATTTGATCGAGCCGTCGGTGCGTTTCTTGCCGGTGTCGAGTTCGTTGAAGGTATTGATCACCGCGTAGGTGTCCTTCCAGTCCCAACCGCGTTTTTTCGCTTCGGCGGCCATGGCGGCGCCCTGCTTCTGGCCCACCTCAAACGCGGCCATGCCCAGGTACGGCACGTCTTCCATGAAGTTGCCCTTGGCATCGACAAAGCGGTCATCCACGGCCATCACTTTCAAACCGTTGACCTTGGCTTTGGCGACAATCGCAGGGCCCAGGGACACGTCCGGCGGGCAGATCACGAAGCCTTTGGCGCCGTTGGCGGCCAGGCTGTCGATGGCCGAGAGGGTTTTCTCGCCGTCGGGCACCGCGATCTTGATGAGTTTGAAGCCTTTGTCCTGGGCGGCTTTTTCCGCAAACGCCCACTCCGTCTGGAACCAGGGCTCTTCGGCCTGCTTGACCAGAAAGCCGATCTTCACGTCTTCAGCGGATACGATGCTGCTGAGGCTGCTTAACGCAACAGCGGCAGCCAGAACGCGTAGAACCTTTTTCATGAACGACACCTCTTGTTGTTGTTTTTTTAAGTCTTGGGTTTAACCGGCGAAACGATGGCAAGGCTTGCCAGGAACATCGACTTCAATGGCCAATACCGCACCATCAAGGGGGTGATCCAAGGGACTCGCCGCGCTGGTGATGTACAGCGTGGTGAGCTCGGGCCCACCGAACACGCAACTGGTGGGACGGCTGACCGGCAGTTCGATTATGCGATCCACCTCACCTGAAGGCGTCAGACGCAGCAGGCAACTGCCGTCCCAGCGCGCATTCCAGATGTAGCCGTCGGCGTCCATGGCCGAGCCATCCGGCCCGCCGCGTGTGTGCGGCCCGAACCAGGCCTGGGCGGCACCGAGTTGACCGTCAGCCTGGATCGAATGCTGATAGAGCGTGCCGTCCATGCTGTCGCCGAAATGCACCTGGCTGCCCTCCTCGTTCCAGAGCAGGGTGTTGGGAATGCCCAGGCCCGCCAGCAACGGCGTGACCCGCGCATCGGCATCGATGCGAAACAGGCCACCGGAGCGCCGGGTAATCGGCAGGTCTTCGCCCTGCTCGCCGATGTTGTTCTGCATGGTGCCCAACCACAGCCGGCCCTGGGCATCGCAGCGTGCTTCATTGCCGCGGTTGCCCGTTTGCGGGTCGGCTACGCACAGCAGGGTCAAGGCTTCGGTGGCCAGGTCCAGGCGATATACGCCGCTGCTCAAGGTCACCAGCGCATCACCGCTTTGACAGGGGATGAACGCCGAGACGTGCTCAGGCAATTGCCACACCTGCAACTGCCCACCCATCAGACGCAGCGCCTGGCGGGCGGCGATATCCACCCAATACAGGGCCTGGGTCGGTACATCCCAGAACGGCCCTTCGCCCAACCGGGCACGGTGCGGGGTGACTGCGCTCAACGACATGAAGCCTCCTGATCAGTTACAGCGATTCGCGCGATGGCGTGCCATTTACCAGGCGCTGAATACGCAAGGGGTTGGCGTTTTTCAACGCGTCGGGCAGCAGGCTATCAGGGTAGTTCTGGAAGCACACCGGGCGCAGGAAACGGTCGATGGCCAGCGTGCCGACCGAGGTGCCACGGGCGTCGGAAGTCGCCGGGTACGGCCCGCCGTGAACCATGGAATCGCACACCTCCACGCCAGTGGGGTAACCGTTGAGCAGGATGCGCCCGACTTTCTGTTCCAGCAGCGGCGTGAGTTCGGCGAACTGTTGCAGGTCGGCCGGTTCGCCGATGAGCGTGGCGGTCAATTGCCCGTGCAGCCCCTGCAGGGCGGCGCTGAGTTGGGCCTGATCGGCCACTTCGACGAACACCGTGGTGGGGCCGAACACTTCCTCTTGCAGCACTTCGTCGCCGTCAATCAACAGACGTACATCCGCCTTGAACAGTTGCGGTTGCGCCTGGTTGCCCGATTGCGCACTGCCCGCCAGATGCTGGATGCCCGGGTGAGACCGGAGTTTTTCCAGGCCCTTGCCGTAGCTGCCCAGGGTGCCGGCATTCAGCATGGTTTGCGCCGGTTGCTCGCCGATCAATTGCGCGACCTGCTGAGTGAACGCGGTGAACGCAGGCGAAGCGATACCGATCACCAGACCTGGGTTGGTGCAGAACTGGCCGCAGCCTTGCACCACCGAGGCGGTCAGGTCGCGGGCGATGCTCTCGGCGCGGGCGTGCAGCGCCTGGGGCAGCACGATCACCGGGTTGATGCTCGACATTTCGGCAAACACCGGGATCGGTTGCGGGCGCGCCGCGGCCATGTCGCACAGGGCGCGGCCGCCTTTGAGTGAGCCGGTAAAGCCCACCGCCTGGATCGCCGGGTGCTTGACCAGCGCCTCACCGACGCCGCCGCCAAAAATCATGTTGAACACGCCGGCCGGCATCTCGGTGGCCTCGGCGGCACGAATGATCGCATCGGCCACGCGCTCGGCGGTCGCCATGTGGCCGCTGTGGGCCTTGAACACCACCGGGCAACCGGCGGCCAATGCAGCCGCCGTGTCACCGCCGGCGGTGGAGAATGCCAGGGGGAAGTTACTGGCACCAAAGACCGCCACCGGACCGAGGCCGATGCGGTATTGGCGCAGGTCTGGGCGCGGCAACGGCTGGCGCTCTGGCAGGGCCTTGTCGATACGCGCGCCGTAGAAGTCACCGCGGCGCAGCACGGTGGCGAACAAACGCATCTGGCCGCTGGTGCGCCCGCGTTCGCCTTTGATGCGTGCGGCCGGCAATGCGGTTTCGCGGCAGACCAGTTCGACGAAGTCATCGCCCAAGGCGTCCAGCTCATCGGCCACCGCATCCAGAAACTGCGCACGTCGTGCGGCGCTCAAGGCGCGATAGGCCGGGTACGCCTGGGCCGCGGCCTGGGCGGCGGCGTCCACTTCCTGGGCGGTGGCCTGGTAGAAATCCTGGGGCAAGGCTTCGCCGGTGGTGGCGTCGATGCTTTGCAGCTTAGTGCTACCGTTGGCGCTGCGCTGGCCGCCGATGTAGTTGTGGCCGAGGAACGGGGTCATGTTGATCTCCTTAAAGGGGGGTGACTTGGCCGGGTTCAAATGCCGCATCGCTGCTGCCGATACCGTTGATCAACGGCGCGCCGAATTCAGCCTGGCTGATCTCGAACACATCGCCCGGCTGGGTACGTATACCGTCGGCGAATGACAAGGTGGCGGTGCCGAAGAAGTGAATGTGCACATCACCCGGCTTGAGGAACTGGCTGTATTTGAAGTGGTGGTATTCGAGGTTTTCCAGGCTGTGGCACATATTGGCCTCGCCACTGAGGAATTCGTTCTGCCAGATGACCTCGCCGTTGCGCAGGATGCGGCTGGTGCCCGCCAGATGCTCGGGCAGTTCGCCCACGCGCAGCTCCGGGCCGTAACTGCAACTGCGCAGCTTGGAATGGGCCAGGTACAGGTAATTCTTGCGCTCCATCACATGGTCGGAGAACTCGTTGCCCACCGCAAAACCCAGGCGATAGGGCTTACGGTCATGCCCGATCACATAGAGGCCACCGATTTCTGGTTCTTCGCCGGCATCTTCGGCAAACGGCGGCACCGGGAAGGCCTGGCCCGGGCGCACTACGATGCTGCCATCGCCTTTGTAAAACCACTCCGGTTGCACACCGGCCTGGCCGGCGCCTGGTTTGCCGCCCTCCACGCCCCATTTGAAGATGCGCATGGTGTCGGTCATCGCGCTGTCGTCGCCGGCCTGCTGGTGCATCTTGTCGCGGGCCGAGGCACTGCCCAGGTGGGTGAGGCCGGTGCCGCTGATCAGCATGTGGGCCGGGTCGGGGTGGTCCAGCGGGGGCAGGATTTTGTGGTCCGCCAACAAAGCGGTGTAGTCATGGCTGGCGCCCAGGCCGAGGGCTTGCACCTGTTGCTGCAACTTGCCGCCGGCTTCGATGGCGGCCAGCGCCAGTTCACGCACGCTGTGGGCGCCGCGCACTTCGCGTACCTGGTTGCCTTCTACCACGCCGACGCGGCGCTCACCGTTGCTCAACTCGAACTGAACTAAACGCATGCAGGTTCTCCTGGATTTAAGTGCGTGTGGCGCCACGGGCGCTGGCGGCGAATTGGTCGACGGGCAGCACGTGCTTGCGTTCCAACAAGCGGTAGACCACGAGGGTCAGCAGCAACCCGAACACCATCACACCGGATAAGAAATACAAGCCTGAGGCCAAGTTGCCGGTGTACTCCTTGAGCGCACCGATCACGAACGGGCCGATATAGCCGCCGAGGTTGCCCACCGAGTTGATCAAGGCAATACCGGCCGCCGCACTGGCGCCGGCAAAGAAGCGCCCCGGCAGGGTCCAGAACACGGCGGTGCAGGAAAACATTGCAAACGCCGCCAGGCACAGCGCGGCCATTTGCAGCACTGGCACCGTGAGCCAGGCGCTGCAGAACAGGCCGATGGCGCCCAGCACATAGAGCACGGCGAGATGGCCGTAACGGTCGTTCAAACGGTCGGAACTGCGCGGGATGATCAACAGGCCGATGATGCCGAAGATATAGGGCACGGCGGAGATGAAGCCGGTGGTAAGGTCGCTGCCGCCAAACTGCTTGATCAGGGTCGGCAGCCACAGGCCGAGGCCGTAGATGCTCAGGGTCACCGGCAGGTAGAACAGCGCCAGCAACAACACGCGCTTGTCCTTGAGCGCATGCAAGGGGTTGCCATGGCGTGTCTGGCCGTAGGCTTGCAAGTCTTTGTGCAGCTCGCCGGTGAGCCAGGCTTTTTCTTCCTCGCTCATCCAGTTGACCTTCTGGGGGCCGTCCGGCAGGTAACGCAGCACCGGCCAGGTCAGCAGGATCGCCGGGGTACCGATCACGATAAACAGCCACTGCCAGCCATGCAGGCCGAGAATGCCGTCCATGCCGAGCAGACCGCCGGACACTGGACCTGTGATCATCATTGCAATCGGTTGGGAGAGGATGAACAGCCCGAGGATCTTGCCGCGATGGCGCACCGGGAACCATTGGGTGATGTAGTACAGCACGCCGGGGAAGAACCCCGCCTCCGCCGCGCCCAGCAGAAAACGCATCACATAGAAGCTGTGCGGCCCTTGCACGAACGCCATGCCGATGGTGATGGCGCCCCAGGTGATCATGATGCGCGCAAACCAGCGCCGCGCGCCGAAGCGGTCGAGCATCAGGTTGCTGGGAATCTCGAACAGGAAATAGCCAATGAAGAACAACCCGGCACCGAGGCCATAGGCGGCGTCGCCGATGCCCACGTCAGCGCCCATGTGCAGCTTGGCGAACCCTACGGCGGAACGGTCCACGTAGGCGATCAGGTACAGCAAGATCAGGAAGGGAATCAGTTTCAGCGTGATGCGCCGAATAAGCCGCAGTTCCTGGCTCATGGGGTCGATCTCCGATTGTTGTTTTTATAGAAGCTCGGGGGACGCCTCTGACGAAATCCGCCAGGGCCATACCTCAGTTACGACCGACTATATAGTATGACTATTTGCAAAACAACACTTCCAAAGCGGCGATTTTGCGCTTATGTTTAAGCACGCATAGAACATATAGTCATACAATAAGAGAATCGATCATGCCTGACAAAAAGCCCGGCCTACGCTCTGCCCAGTGGTTCGGTACTGCCGACAAGAACGGCTTCATGTACCGCAGCTGGATGAAGAACCAAGGCATTGCCGACCATCAGTTCCATGGCAAGCCGATCATCGGCATCTGTAACACCTGGTCGGAGCTGACGCCGTGCAACGCGCACTTCCGTCAGATAGCCGAACACGTCAAGCGTGGCGTGATCGAGGCCGGAGGCTTCCCGGTGGAGTTCCCGGTGTTTTCCAATGGCGAATCCAACCTGCGCCCTACCGCCATGCTCACGCGCAACCTGGCGAGCATGGATGTGGAAGAAGCGATTCGCGGTAATCCGATTGATGGCGTGGTACTGCTCACCGGCTGCGACAAGACCACCCCAGCGCTGCTGATGGGCGCCGCCAGTTGTGATGTGCCGGCCATCGTGGTCACTGGCGGGCCGATGCTCAACGGCAAGCACAAGGGCCAGGACATCGGCTCGGGGACGGTGGTGTGGCAGCTCAGCGAACAGGTCAAGGCCGGCACCATCACCCTGGATGATTTCCTCGCGGCCGAGGGCGGCATGTCGCGTTCGGCGGGCACCTGCAACACCATGGGCACGGCCTCGACCATGGCCTGCATGGCCGAGGCGCTGGGCACGTCCCTGCCCCACAACGCGGCGATCCCGGCGGTGGATGCACGGCGATATGTGCTGGCGCATATGTCCGGTATGCGTGCGGTCGAGATGGTGCGCGAAGACTTGAAGCTGTCGAAGATCCTCACCAAAGAAGCGTTTGAAAACGCGATTCGCGTAAACGCAGCCATCGGCGGTTCGACCAACGCGGTGATCCACCTGAAAGCCATCGCCGGGCGCATCGGCGTGGAGTTGGACCTGGATGACTGGACCCGCATCGGGCGCGGTATGCCGACCATCGTCGACCTGCAACCCTCGGGGCGCTTCTTGATGGAAGAGTTCTACTACGCCGGCGGCCTGCCCGCGGTGCTGCGTCGCCTGGGTGAGGCCAACCTGATCCCCCACCCGAACGCCTTGACGGTCAACGGCAAGTCCCTGGGCGAGAACACCCAGGATTCGCCGATCTACGGCCAGGACGAAGTGATCCGCACCCTGGACAACCCGATCCGCGCCGACGGCGGCATCTGCGTGCTGCGTGGCAACCTCGCGCCCCTGGGTGCGGTGCTCAAGCCTTCGGCAGCGAGCCCCGAACTGATGCAGCACCGTGGCCGCGCCGTGGTGTTCGAGAACTTCGACATGTACAAGGCACGCATCAACGACCCGGAGCTGGACGTGGATGCCAACTCGATTTTGGTCATGAAAAACTGCGGCCCCAAGGGTTACCCCGGCATGGCCGAAGTCGGCAACATGGGCCTGCCGGCCAAGCTGCTGGCCCAGGGCGTGACGGACATGGTGCGCATTTCCGATGCGCGCATGAGCGGCACCGCCTACGGCACCGTGGTGTTGCACGTGGCCCCGGAAGCCGCTGCCGGCGGGCCGTTGGCAACAGTGAAGGAAGGTGACTGGATCGAACTCGATTGCGCCAATGGCCGCCTGCACCTGGACATTCCAGACGCCGAGCTGGCAGCGCGCATGGCCGACCTGCCCCCAGCACAAAACCTCATCGTCGGCGGCTATCGCCAGCTGTACATCGACCATGTGCTACAAGCCGACCAAGGCTGCGACTTTGACTTCCTGGTGGGCTGTCGCGGGGCAGAAGTCCCACGGCATTCCCACTAATTGGGATGCTATGATGCGGCGAATCTAAGCCAGAGCCTGCCCGTCGTTATGGATCACCAGCCGCCCAAGCCGCGCAAGAGCCAGCATGCCCAGATCGTTCAGGATCTGGGCATGCACATCGTTTCCGGTCGTTTCAAGCCTGAAGAACGCTTGCCCATGGAAGCTACGCTGTGCGAGGAATACCAGGTCAGCCGCTCGGTATTGCGCGAAGCCACGCGGGTGCTCAGCGCCAAGGGCCTGGTGTATTCCAAGCCACGGGTGGGCGCGGTGGTGCGGCCACGCTTGAAATGGCACCTGCTCGACCCGGACGTGCTGTCCTGGTTGATGCAGTCCACGCCCCACAGCGAGTTCTTCAACACCCTGGCCGGGGTGCGCCGCATCCTCGAACCGGAAATCGCCGCGATGGCCGCGACCACCGCCACCGATGAAGACATCGCCACTATCGAACACGCCTACCAAGGCATGGAAACCGCCAAGACCCACGAGGAGCTGTTGCAGGCCGACCTGGACTTCCACCGTGCGATTGCCGACGCCACCCGCAACGACCTGCTCGCCTATATGTGCAACATGCTCTCGCTGCCGTTGCGCGAGTCGATCAACATCACCAACCGCCGTCCGGATATCCAGGGCCTGAGTCTGCCTCGGCACAAAGCGATCCTCACGGCGATCCAGAACCGCGATGCCCTGGGTGCGCGGCATGCGTCGCTGGTGCAACTGGATGACACGCGGGTCGCGCTGGACACGGTGATGAATGTGTTGACGCCGTTGTAACCCCGCGTCATTCCTGACTGTTAACTTTCGCCCAGCTCACGATGCGAAGCGAGCCGCTCGTGCTCTTGCTCTGCTTTTAATCTTGATCTTAGGCGCCCCCCCCAAATCACTGGCGGATTACGGGCACACCGAGCCTAGGCGAGGTGCCGAGTGGTGGGGCAAGAGCCCTTTTGGTTACTTTTGGCTGGGCCGGCATTCCGGGCTCTTTTCCAAAAGTGACCCGCTGTAAAAGCGGAACCCTGAGCAGCCGTTACCGCAGGAATGGATACGTACTCGGTCTGACACCCTGTGTCGGCTGGCAGGCCGCCATCGCAGGCAAGCCAGCTCCCACAGTTGGATTGCGGGGCGTCAGGTAGAAATGCGTCGGCTGGCAGGCCGTCTTCGCAGGCAAGCCAGCTCCCACAGTTGGAACGCGGGGCGTCAGGTAGATAGGCGCCGTGGCGGGAGCAAGCTCCCTCGCCACAGGCCCTGCGTGGTACCGCAGCTGTTCATCACAGGGTGTAGGCGATGCCCACCTGCACAGTTCGCGGTGCACCGGGGTAAGCGTAGATATTGCCGAACGCGCCCTCTTCATATTCACGGTTGAACAGGTTCTTCACATCGAGGTTCAAGCGCACACGCTCATTGACCTTGTAGTAACCGAGCAGGTCGACCACGGTATAGGCGTCCATGGAGAATGCCGTATTGGCGGTCTGGCCGGCGCGCTGGTCGATGTACTTGCCGCCGGCGCCCAGGCCCAGGCCTTTGAGCGCGCCGTCCTGGAACTCGTAGACGTTGAGCAGGCTGAAGCTGCTGCGCGGGATGTTCATCAAGCGTGTGCCGGAGCGCAGAGTGTTATCACGGGTGACTTCTGCATCTACATAGGCGTAACCGCCGATCACGCGCCATTCGGGCGTGAGGTTGCCCGCCACATTGAGATCGAAGCCCCGACTGCGCACCTGGCCGGCCGCAACACTGAAGGTATTGTCCACGGGGTCGGTGGTCAGCACGTTCTTCTTCTCGATCTGATAGATCGCCGCATCCACGCTCAACTGCCGGTCCAGCGCCTCCCACTTGATGCCCATCTCATAGGACTTGCCTTTCTCCGGCGCAAAACCACCACCTTCGCGGCTGGCGCCAGTGTTGGGTTTGAACGAACGTGCGGCGTCAGCATAGACCGCGACGGTGTCGGTGAGGTCGTAGATCACACCCACGCGCGGGGTGACGGCGTTGTCGGCGGCCTGCCAGCTTTTACCTACATAGTTGTGGTAGTCATGCTCGAAACGCTCGAAGCGGGCACTGGCCAGTACTTTCAGCCGTTCAGTGAGGGCGACCTGGTCCTGTACGAAAGCGGCGTAGGTCTTGAGGTTTTCCTTATCGTGGGTCGGCGTTCGGGTCAGCGCCGGACGCGTTTGGCCGTACACAGGGTTGAAGATGTCGACCGGGTAAGTGCCCACCTCGTCGCTTGAACGTTGAATGATCGACTTATAGTCGTAATCCTCGTACTCGATACCGGTAAGCAAGGTGTGATCGAACCCGCCGGTGGAGAAGTGCCCGGTCAGGTTGAGCTGATAGTCCTTGTCGGTCCATTCCAGCTTGCGGTAGTTGAAGTTGCGTTGCAGGGTCTGGCCATCGGCGCCCAGGCTACCCGGCCCATTGGCCTCAATGGCGTTGCCCTTCAGGCTGCCGTCCAACCATTGAAAACCGCCGCCCAGGGTCCAGTTGTCGTTAAGCACGTGCTCGAAACGCAACTGCGCCATGTTGTTGTCGTTGTGCAGCTTGCCGGCATCCTTGTCGCCCCAGAACGTATCGCGCGAGGGGGTGCCACGCTGGTTGGGGAAACGCGTCAGGCCGCGGTCCAGCGGGTGGTTGTTGCGCATGAAATCGCCTTCGAAGGTCACCTTGGTGTCATCGGTGGCCTGCCAGGTGATCACCGGCGTCACGCCGTAGCGTTCCGTCTCGACGTGATCGCGGAAGGTGTCGCCGCCCTCGCCCACCACGTTCAGGCGATAGGCCAGGCGGCCTTCCTCGTCCAGCGGGCCGGAGGCATCCAGGGTGCCGCGCTTCATGCCCTGGTCATTGAGCTGGCTGCCCAGGGTGACGGTGCGTTCAGCCAGCGGCTGCTTGGACACCACGTTGAAGGTACCGCCTGGGTCGCCACGGCCGTAGAGCATGGTCGCAGGGCCGCGCAGCACTTCAAGACGCTCGATGGTGTTGGCGTCCGGCATGTTCGGGTAACCCCGGTTGATCGGGAAACCGTTGCGGTAGAACTCGCCGGTGGTGAAGCCGCGAACGGTAAAGGTGGTCAGGCCCTGGCCGCCGAAATTGTTGGCGCGGCCCACGCCGCCCGCGTAATCGAGGGCATCCTGCAGGCGCGTTGCACCGAGGTCTTCGACCACGTCCTTGGACACTACGCTGATGGACTGTGGAGTTTCATGAATGGCGGTGTCGGTGCGCGTCGCACTGGCTGAACGTGTGGCGTGGTAGCCCTGCACGGGGCCTTGGGCCGACTCAAGGTCCGCGGTGGCGGTGACATTGGTCGCTTGCAGCTCGATACTGGCGTTCTCGGCAGGTGCCTGCTCTGCCCACGCGAAGGGGGAAAACGCCTGGAGCACACAGATGGAAATCAGGGTACGACGCATGGGTGTAGAACCTAGTGAATGAGCCAGATGGGACGGCAAACCTGCCAAGAATTCGCGGCGCATCATATATCAGCGGATTCTCGTTTGACATCGATTCTCATTTGTTATTTTTCACCGCGTAGGTCGCGAAAAGCGACAGGCGAAAAAAAGCCACTCAATCGAGTGGCTCATGCAACGCGCAGGCGTACCTCAGCGATAGCGTTCCAGCCAATGCGCGTAAGGCGCCGGCAAGGTCCAGGAGGACTTGTCCACGCCCAGCTCCTTGGCAGCAAAGTAGGCCCAATGCGGGTCGGCCAGATGCGCACGCCCTACCGAAACCAGGTCCAGGTGCCCGGCCTGCAAAGCGCCTTGGGCCAGTTGCGGCGTGCCGAAGCCCCAGGCCGAGGTCACCGGAATACCGGCTTCACGGCGCACTCGCTCGGCAATCGGGCCCATGAAGGCCGGGCCCCATGGGATGTTGGTGTCAGGAATGGTAAAGCCGACGCTGACGCTCAACAGGTCCAGGCCCCCGTCCTTGAAACGGCGCGCCAGTTCAATGGACTCGGTGAGGGTCTGCTCATCACGACCGTCGTATTCGATCACGCCGAACCGGGCGGTGAGCGGCAGGTTTTCCGGCCAGACTTCACGCACCGCAGCCAGGGTTTCGAGGAGGAAGCGGCTGCGGTTGTCGAAGCTGCCACCGTAGGCATCGGTACGCTGGTTGGAATGCTCGGAGAAAAAGCTCTGGCCCAGGTAACCGTGGGCGAAGTGCAGCTCGATCCATTCAAAACCGGCATCGCGGGCGCGACGGGCCGCGTCGACGAAGTCCTGCTGCACACGGGCGATGTCTTCCAGGGTCATGGCACGCGGTACGTTGGGCAGGTTGGCACCGAACGCGATGGCAGAGGGAGCGATGGTTTCCCAGCTACGGGCATCAGAGGCCGGGATGTGGTCATCACCTTCCCAGGGGCGATTGGCACTGGCTTTGCGACCGGCGTGGGCGATCTGGATGCCCGGCACCGAACCTGCGGCCTTGATGGCTTTGACCATGGGCACGAATGCCTGGGCGTGGGCGTCGCTCCAGATCCCAGCGCAGCCTGGGGTGATGCGTCCTTCAGGGGCGACCGCGGTGGCCTCGACCACCAGCAGGCCGGCACCGCCACGGGCCATGCCGGCCAGGTGGACGTGGTGCCAGTCGTTGACCATGCCGTCTTCGGCCATGTATTGGCACATCGGGGGGATAGCAATGCGATTGCGCAAGGTCACATCTTTGAGTTTGAACGGTTCGAACAAAGCCGACATTGAGAACTCCAGGAAGGGGTGGGTGATTCGATAGTTCGATGGTAATCGAACTATGGTATTGAACGCTACCCCCCTGTTATGATCCGCCCCATGCGAGCCTTCAAACACCCTACCCCCCAAGAATTGACGCTTGAGCGTGTGCTGTACGCCTTGAGCGACCCCGTGCGCCTGGACATCGTGCGCTACCTGGCCAACGTGCCAGAGGCCACCTGTGGCGAACTCGACGGGGGGCGGCCCAAATCCAGCATGTCCCATCACTTCCGGGTATTGCGCGATGCCGGCCTGGTGCACACACGCAATGTGGGCACCACCCATATGAACTCGTTGCGCCGTGACGAGCTGGAAAGCCGCTTCCCTGGGTTGCTGGCGAGCGTTCTGTCACAGCACTAGACGGCACGCGTCAGGACAAGACCGCCTGTAGCAATGCGCCGTCCAGGTGCACACAGTCCTTGCCATTGCGCTTGGCGCCGTACAGGTTCTTGTCCGCCATCTTGAGTACGGCCGACAACTCGTCGCCTGGCGAAAAACGCGCCATCCCCGCACTGCAGGTGTAATGGTGGGGCGCAGGCACGCTGCTGCGGATCGCCTGCAACAAGTCCAGGGCATAATCACAGGCCACCTCCACATCGTCGCCCTGCAATAACACGCCGAACTCTTCCCCGCCGATTCGTCCGAAGCTGTGGCTGCCCTTGGCGTTTTTCAGGCACAGCGCCATGGCGCGCAGAATCTTGTCCCCCACGTCGTGGCCATACAGGTCGTTTTTTTCCTTGAAACTGTCGATATCCAACATGATGAAGTAGCCGCCCCGCTCCCCACCGAGCAACTTCTCGAAGCTCTGCATAAAGGCGCGCCGGTTGAGGATGGACGTCAGGTAGTCGGTCTCGGCCAAGGCGCGAAACTCGCTTTCCACCAGCAATACCGAACGCAGGTTCTTCAAGTAGGAATAACTCAAGATAAACCCGATGGACACCGACGCCGCGCAGAACAGCAGCAAATACACCTCGGTGCCGGCGTATATATCCGCCTGCATGGGCGGCCACAGGATCAGCCAGATCAATAGCGCATCGGCCAGATAATCCTGGACACTGATAAACAAGATTGCACTGCCCACCACCAGGGTCACCGCCAACGGCAAGCCATAGATACGCAACTCTGCGTGCATATGAATCAGATAAGCGAAGCCGACGGACAACAACACCATATAGGTGACTCCCAGCACTCGCCAGAGCAGAAAGTTCGTGGTGGTGGCATGTACCCGGCAAACAATCAGCAGGCCCACCGTGACGGCCAACATATAAAAATCCAACTTCAGGGCCGCAGGAATCAGGAGCATGCCGACCCAGGCAATAATCCCGACCCATTCGGCTTGGGTCACCGCAGGTGACAACAAACTGCGCATTCTGGGCCGCAACTTCAAGTTAGCAGGCATCCTTACGCTCCCATCTCAATAGCATGCAGGCCCATCGCAAATGAAAAGGCCATGAACCGCTTTACCAGGCTGGCAAAGGGTGGCAGAACTTCCAGCCGGGTTTTGGAGTGGGCTTTGAAATAACCCTTTTCGACCCCCTCCTGCACCATACGGATAATGTGGGTCTTGGACACGGAAAGTTGCTTGGCCAAGGCCAGATAGGAAGACGACCGGAAGGTGGCGCGGTCGTTCTCAGGGGCAAAGGCATCGTTGTAGATCGCCAGCATCAACAGATGGCCGGCATCGCGTTTCACCAGCCAATAACATTCGGGCAGCAAGACATCCACCGTCAACTCGGCCGCGAGAATCATGGCAAAACCTTTGAAATAGAGCGCCAGGAACTCACGGTCATCCAAGTCACGCATCTGCCGGAACACTTCCCGTTCGGGGTAGAGCAGCGCCAACGACTCCGTGAGGGCGGTGAGCATCAACCGCGCTTCGCGGCAGGCTTCATCCGAGGGTGCATACACCCTGAAGCGACTGTCTTCGGGGTGCGGCGCAACCTCCATGAAACCCAGAGCCCGGAATAGCAAAAAAATCGATTCCAGGCTGTTTTTCGAACAATATTTGCGCGTTACGCACAAGGCTTTAACTTCTGCCAACAACGGAAGCGGTGTGGAAAAGTATTGGCTCAATAATGCAAACGACACCATCAAGCGGCTGTATTTAAGGGCACTCTTGTAGAAAAACGGTCGTTTTGAATAGGGCACGAGCAGCACGTGGTAATGCGCTCTCATGCACGATTCAAAATCCTTATGGCGTTCGAGCGCTTGCGCGGTATTACACATAGCCAACTTCAACGAACTGACACGCATGAAAGAGCCCTGATCATCCAACTTGATGCCACTGATCTCAGCTACGAAATCCCTGCAGCCCGGCCCCAAAACAAATCACTTCAAAATTCCTGCCATTAATGGCTTTTTGCCTCGAACGCAATGTACAGCGATTGCCGGACAAGACGTCATCAGTACCAAAGTTGTTCCACCGTCAAATGCCCCGTAGCACACACTTACGCGCAACCTTTGGTTACATTCTCTCCGCCTGGCGGTTAGAGGACTAATCGATTCAGCACACTGCGAACCTTCCTTCCTCGACGGCGTCGTAACAGGGGATTGTTGCCAACCGCCCGCCGCGAGGTTCTCGTTTGAAAGCTGCCCTTCTGAAGAAATACCGCCTGATCATCAAGACCATGGGCTATGTGGGCTGGGCGTTGTTCTGGCTGTTGTTGTGGGATGTGGCGGTGACGGTGGATTTCATGCTGTTTCTCACCGCCAAGATCAATTTGCCGCTGATGCCCCTGACCTTGCTCGGCTCGGCACTGGTGGTGCTGATCAGTTTTCGCAACAGCAGCGCCTATAACCGCTGGTGGGAAGCACGCACGCTGTGGGGTGCGATGGTCAACAACTCGCGCAGTTTTGCCCGGCAAGTGTTGACCCTGCTCGATGACGCCCCCGGTGAGGTGAACCCGGTGAAGTCGACGCTGTTGCGCCGTCACGTGGCTTACGTCAACTGCCTGGCTGCGCACCTCAAGGGCCAGCCGTGCCCGGAGGAAGTGCGAGCCTTTATCCCCGCCGAAGAATTTGCGCGCAACGGCGCCACCAATAACTTCGCCAATGACATCCTCACCGGCTCAGCCTCGTTGCTGGCGCGCGAATACCAGGCCGGGCGCCTGGACAGCATCCGCCTGGCGCGGTTGGAGTCGACCCTGGTGGACCTCTCCAACGCCCAGGGCGGCATGGAGCGGATTGCCAACACGCCACTGCCCTACCCTTACGTGTACTTCCCGCGGCTATTCATTTCGCTGTTCTGCCTGATCGTACCGGTGGGCCTGGTGGAATCCCTCGGTTGGTTCACGCCGCTGGCTTCCACAGTCGTGGGCTTCATGCTGCTGGCCATCGAACGCATCGGCACCGACCTGCAAAGCCCGTTCAATTCCAGCGAACACCAGATCCAGATGGAAAGCATCTGCGAAACCATCGAGAAGAACCTGCAGTCGATGCGCCGCGATGCCCTGGTCGGTGACCCGATCGCCTGATTCCCCCTGCTCAAGTGCCAACTCCCTCGGCCGATATACCGAGGGTACGCATGGCCTCGCCTCTCACAAAAACGCCTGCGACACGCAGCACTAATTTTTCTCCCCTTGCCAAAACTATAAATACCCGCGGGTGAAGTCATGAATATCAAGCAGAAGCTGACATGGGCGTTTGCGGCCATCGCGTGCGTGCCGGTCATCCTGGTCGCCATTATCGTGGTGCTGAATCTGCGCGAGGGTGCGCTGGCCAACTTCCTCGACAGCAGCGGCCGCGAGATCCGCCAGATCGACAATGGCATGCAGCAGTTTTTCGACGGCATCAGCCAGAATGTCGACTTCGTCGCCAAGGACCCGCGCGTGATCGCGGCCAAGAACCTCAAAAGCTATGCCGGCGCCGATGCCGCGCAAATCCCGCTGACGCCGACCAATACAGAACTGCTGGCGATTTTCGATCAGTTCGCCAAAAGCCACCCCAGCACCGCCTACCTGTCCCTGGGCCTGAGCGATGGCGGCTACGCCAGTTGGCCGGACGACGCCAAACTGACGCAATACGACCCGCGCACCCGCCCCTGGTACCAGGCCGCCATCGCAGCGCCAGGCAAGACCGTGCGCACAGGCGCCTACTACTGGGCCCCGGACGACGTGGTGCTGATCGGCACCGTGCGCACCGTCGCGGATGCCACGGGCAATGTCCTTGGGGTGGTTGGCCTGGACGTGTCGCTCAAGCAACTGACCGAGTTGGTGCGCACCATCAAGCTGGGCGACAGCGGCTACCTGATGCTGGTGGAAGCCGACGGCAACGTGCTGGTGGACCCCAGCGATGCCACGCACAACTTCAAGCCCCTGGCGGGCCTGGGCGCGAACTACGCCGAACTGGCCAAGCACGGCGATGGCGTGACCGAGGTGAGCATCGACGGCGTGGCCTACATGGCTAACGTGGTCAGTTCCAAAGACCTGGGCTGGCGCTTTATCGGCCTGATCAAGCGCGACGAAGTGATGGCCGGCGCCACCCGCCTGACGTGGTTGATCGCGGCGATTGCCGCCGTATTGGCCGTGGTGTTCGCGATAGTAGGCGCTAGTTTCGCCCGTGTGATCGTGCGTCCCATTCGCGGTGTGGCCGACGGCCTGCAGGAAATCGCCGAAGGTGAAGGCGACCTCACGCGCCAGCTCAAAGTGCAAGGCAAGGACGAAACCGCCAGCCTGGCCGGCTGGTTCAACCAGTTCCTGAGCATGATCGCGCAATTGGTGCAGCGCATCGGCAACGCCTCCTCAGACCTGCAAACCGCCGCCGCCGACACCAGCGCCGTGGCCAACAATATGAACCAGGCCGCCGGCCGCCAGCGCGAAGCCGTGGAACTGGTGAGCACTGCGTTCAACGAGATGGTTGCCACCGCCAACGAAGTCGCGCGTTCATGCAGCGCCGCCGCCACGAGTGCCGATGAGGGCTATCGCGACGTGCACACCGGCCAGCAGCACATCGGCGAAGCCACCGGCAGCGTGCTCAAGCTCAGCGAAGACCTGCAAAAATCCACACAGACCATGCAGTTGCTCGAGCAAGACAGCCAGAACATCAACACCATCCTCGATACCATCCGTTCGATAGCCGAACAGACCAACCTGCTGGCGCTCAACGCCGCGATCGAAGCTGCCCGCGCTGGCGACCAGGGCCGCGGCTTTGCGGTGGTCGCCGATGAAGTGCGTGCACTGGCGCGTCGCACCGCCGACTCCACCGGCGAAATCGACAGCCTGCTGGGCAACCTCGCCCGCCGCACCCAGGAAGTCACCCAGCAGATGCAAGGCAGCTTGCTGGTCCAACACCAGCGTGGAGCGCATCCAGCAGGCCCGCGACAGCTTCGACAAGATCCGTGGTTCGGTGGACTCGATTCGCGACCAGAACACCCAGATCGCCACCGCCGCCGAAGAGCAGCACCAGGTGGCCGAAGAGATCAACCGGCATATCGCGCAGATCCACGCCGACGCGCAGTTGGTGGAAGGCTTTGCGCATTCGGCGCAGACCGGTTCAGGGCGGCTGACGGATATTTCCGGCCAGCTCAATGGGCTGGTGGGGCGCTTCAAGTTCTGATGCCGTGGCGAGGGAGCTTGCTCCCTCGCCACAGAGGTTTGTCTGGGCCACCTACTGACCCCTTCAGAAGAGGGCCGCGCCATCATCGCAGTACCTGCAACAGTCTATTGCAGGACTCAAATGTACTAACTGGTTACTTATCTTGCTAAAATCGCGTCTTTGCCCTCTCTCACTCGAGTCCATTCGACATGAAACGAGCATCGCGCGCCGCTGGCGTCTCTAGATTCTTACTCCTGGGCCTGGGCGTCGTCATCGCCCTGCTCGGCCTTGCGCTGGCCGTCGGCGGTGCCAAATTGGTCAGCCTGGGAGGCTCCTGGTACTTCCTGCTCGGCGGCGTGGCCATGGCCATTTCCGGGCTGTTGATTGCCCGCTGCAAGCCTGCCGGCGCCTGGTTGTTCGCCGCGTTTCTAGTGGCTACTGCCGTGTGGGCGGTGGCCGACGTGGGCCTGGAATACTGGCCGCTGTTCTCGCGACTGTTCATGTTTGCGGTGATTGGCGTGGTTGTGGCGCTGGTGTATCCATTGCTGGCCGGCAAACCGGCGCGGGGTGCCTATGGCGTCGCCGCCGTGTTGGCGCTGGGCGTGGCGGTGGCGGCGGGCAATATGTTTGTCGCGCACCCAAGCGTTGCGCCCACCGGTGCAGGCCCGGGCATGACCCCGGTGGCGGCGGCCGATGCGCAGAAAGATTGGGCCCACTACGGTAATACCGAAGGTGGCAGCCGTTTCGCCGCGCTGGACCAGATCAACCGCGACAACATCGACAAGCTCAAAGTCGCCTGGACCTACCACACCGGCGACGTGGCCATCAGCGACGGCAACGGTGCCGAAGACCAGCTGACGCCCCTGCAGGTCGGCAACAAAGTGTTTATCTGCACCCCGCACAACAACCTGATCGCGTTGGATGCCGACACCGGCAAAGAACTGTGGAAAAACGAAGTCAACGCCAAGTCGGCAGTGTGGCAGCGTTGCCGGGGCATGGCGTATTTCGACGCCAGCGCGCCGATTGCCCAGCCGACCCAGCCCGACAGCTCGCCGGTCCTGGCCGCCAGCGTGCCCGCCGGTGCGCAGTGCCAGCGTCGCCTGCTGACCAACACCATTGATGCACGCCTGATCGCCGTAGACGCCGACACCGGCAAGTTCTGCGAAGACTTCGGCACCCACGGTCAGGTGGACCTCAAGACCGGCTTGGGCAATGTGCCGGACAGCTACTACCAACTGTCCTCGGCGCCGCTGATGGCCGGTACCACCGTCGTAGTCGGCGGTCGCGTGGCAGACAACGTGCAGACCGATATGCCCGGTGGCGTGATCCGTGGCTTTGACGTGATCACGGGTCAAATGCGCTGGGCGTTCGACCCAGGCAACCCTGAAGACAAGCAGGCCCCGACGGGCGACGCCACCTACGTGCGCAGCACCCCGAACAGCTGGGCGCCGATGTCTTACGACCCACTGATGAACACGGTCTTCCTGCCGATGGGCAGCTCCTCCACCGATATCTACGGCGTGGAGCGCACCCAGCTCAACCACAAATACGGCGCTTCGGTGCTGGCACTCGACGCCTCCACCGGCGCCGAGAAGTGGGTCTACCAGACAGTCCACAACGACCTCTGGGACTTCGACCTGCCAATGCAGCCAAGCCTGATCGACTTCACCCCGCCAGGCAGCAACAAAGCTGTACCGGCCGTGGTCATCGGCACCAAGGCCGGGCAGATTTACGTGCTCGACCGCGCCACCGGCAAGCCGCTGACAGACGTGCAGGAAGTGCCGGTCAAAGCCGCGAACATTCCCAACGAGCCGTATTCCCTGACCCAGCCGAAATCCGTGGGCATGCCGCAGATCGGCGCGCAAACCCTCACCGAGTCGGACATGTGGGGCGCGACGCCGTATGACCAGTTGCTGTGCCGCATCGACTTCAAGGGCATGCGCTACGACGGCCTGTACACCGCGCCAGGCACCGATAAATCCCTGAGCTTCCCGGGTTCCCTGGGCGGCATGAACTGGGGCAGCATCTCCACCGACCCGGTGCACGGTTTTATCTTCGTCAACGACATGCGCCTGGGCCTGTGGATCCAGATGGTACCGTCGCAGAACAAGACCCAGACCTCTTCCGGTGGTGAAGCGCTGAACACCGGCATGGGCGCCGTGCCGCTCAAGGGCACGCCGTATGCGGTGAA
Organism: Pseudomonas sp. KT_2_4; assembly: GCF_041410225.1. NCBI lineage: Bacteria > Pseudomonadati > Pseudomonadota > Gammaproteobacteria > Pseudomonadales > Pseudomonadaceae > Pseudomonas > Pseudomonas sp. KT_2_4. The sequence continues at coordinate 126,798 of NZ_CP166962.1, read as the reverse complement.
CAAAAACCGCTTCCTGTCGGTGGCCGGCATTCCGTGCCAGGCGCCGCCATTCGGCACCTTGACCGCCATCGACATGAAGACGCAAAAGGTCGCTTGGCAAGTACCGGTGGGCACCGTTGAAGACACCGGCCCCCTGGGTATCCGCATGCACCTGCCGATCAAGGTAGGCCTGCCGACCCTGGGCGGTACGCTGTCCACCCAAGGCGGCCTGATCTTTATCGCCGGCACCCAGGACTTCTACCTGCGCGCCTTCAACAGCGGCAATGGCGATGAAATCTGGAAAGCCCGCCTGCCCGTCGGCAGCCAGGGTGGGCCGATGACCTACGTGTCGCCGAAAACCGGCAAGCAATACATCGTCGTCACCGCCGGCGGCGCACGCCAGTCCACCGACCGTGGCGACTACGTGATCGCCTACGCCCTGCCGTAACCGCCCTTTGTTCGCGCGGTGCTCCGGCACCGCGCTTTGTGTTTGGAAAGATCCCCCATGACCCCTACTCCTCATACCGCCTGGCGCCTGGCGCTGGGCCTGGCCTTTGCGGCCGCCCTGCCCGTTCAAGCCGACGACACCACCCTGACCGGCGACTGGGACGGCCTGCGCCGCGAACTCGACGCGCAAGGTGTGCGCTTTACCGGTGACTACAGCGGCGAGACCGCCTACAACGCCCACGGCGGCCAGCATCGTTCGGCGCGCTACTCGCAAAACATCAAACTCGGCGTGCAATTCGACCTGGGCAAGCTCTACGGTTTCACCAACGGCGACCGCATCCAGCTGACCATCAACGACCGACGCGGCAACAGCGCCTCCGAGGACCTGGTGGGCAACCGCCTGCCGATCCAGGAAAACTACGGCGGCCTCTACACGCGCCTCACCGAACTGAGCTACGAGCGCACGCTGTTCACCCCGGCGCTGAACCTCAAGCTGGGCTATATGGCCATGGGCAATGATCTCGGTGGCCTGGACAGCGGCATCCTGTGCAACTTCATGAACGCCGGCTTCTGCGGGCATCCGCTGAACATGTCCGGCGGCAGCGGCTGGGCCAACTACCCGAATGCGCACCTGGGTGCCCGGGTGAAGTACGACTTTTCGCCCAACTGGCAACTGCGCGTGGCGGCGTTCAATGTCGACCCGTCCAGCAACGGCAACTCCAGCCGTGCCTGGCACCTGGGACCCAAGCACACCACCGGCACCGTGGTGCCCATCGAGCTTATCTACAAGCATGCGGGCGCACTGCCCGGGGAATACAAGCTCGGGTATTACTACGACAGTTCCGATGTAAAACGCATTGGCAGCAACAAGGACGTCAGCGGACGTGGCGGTCACTACCTCTTGATCGACCAGGCTGTGTGGGCCTCCCCATCATCCCAAGGCCGCAGCCTGCACGCCTTCGGCCAGTACTCTGCCGCCAGCCAAGCGGCCTCGCCGTTCACCAAGTGGTATGGCGCGGGCGTGGTGCTGTACAAGCCGTTCGAAGGTCGCCCGCGCGATACCGTCGCCCTGGGCTATGGCCGCGCGGTGCCAAACCCGCGCAGCCGTGATGTACAGGAGCTGGCAGCGTTCAACGCCGGCACGGCCTACCCCGACCTGGACACCGCCGAACAGTTGATCGAACTCAGTTATGGCTACCAGGCCACGCCTTGGCTGACCTTGCGCCCGGATGTGCAATACATCATCGAGCCGGGGGCTTTTTCCGGGGAGAGCATCGACAATGCGCTGGTGCTGGGCTTGCAGGTCAAAGCGGTGTTCTAGTTCGTGCCCTGCTGATACTGACGCGGCGTACAGCCAAATTCGCGGCGAAACACCGTATGCAGGTACTGCGCAGAGGTGAAGCCACAGCGTGCAGCAATGTCGGCAATCGCAAGGCTGTGGTTTTCCAGGCCTTTGGCGGCAGCGGCAAGTTTGAAGCGCAGAATCTCATCATGCACGCTGCAGCCGCGGGCCTTGCGAAAATGCGCTTCCAGGGACGAGCGGGAAACACCGACATAAGCCGCGACCTGATCGGTCTTGATGCCCTGGCAAGCGTACTGGCGGATAAACAACAAGGCCTGCATCACGTAAGGATTGCCTAGGGGCTGATGCAGGCTGGAGGCCTGCACGTTGATGGCGTCCGGCGGCACCAGCACCTGCGTGCCCGTGCAGGGTTTGCCGTGCAGCATCTGATGCAACAGCGCCGCAGCGGTGCGGCCCATGGTCTCGGTGCCCTGGATCACCGAACTGAGCGGCACCCGCGTGAGGGTACGGGTCAGCGGGTCGTTATCGATGCCGATCAACGCCACCTCCTCCGGCACCGCAATACCCGCCGTCAGGCAGGCTTGCAGCAATTGCCGAGCGCGGGCATCGGTCACCGCGATGATGCCGATAGGCTTGGGCAAACTGTGCAGCCAGGCAATCTGCTGCTCCACCGCGCTGTCCCACAACGGCGCACTGGTGCCCAGGCCGCGATACACCTCTACCTGCAAGCCATCGCGCTGCATCAAGCGGCGAAAAGCTTTCTCACGCTCCTGGGCCCACCGATTGGCCTGGGCTTCGGGCAGGCTGAAACAGGCAAACCGCGTCAACCCCGCCTCCACCAGATGCTCGTAGGCCAGCTTCATCAGGGCATGGTTATCGGTGGCCACATAAGGAATGCCCTTGGGGTACTTGCTGACATCCTCATAAGAGCCACCCACCGCCACCACTGGAAGCCGACTGCCGGCCAGCGCCTCGCCAATCAGCGGGTCATCGAAGTCGGCAATGATGCCGTCCCCCTGCCAACGCTCGATACCGCGCAGGCGGCAGAGGAAGTCTTCTTCCAGGAACAGGTCCCAGGATGCGCGGGTGCTGCTCAGGTAATTGCCAATGCCGGCGATGATGCCGCGGTCGTAGATTTTGCTGCCGTTGAACAGCAAGGCGATGCGGTGAACGGGCGGTAGGGTTTTCATTGTTTTTGTCCTTAGGCCGGTAGGGACAGACTAACCCTCACCACTCAAAATCGCACTACACCTTGGTGATTTTCATAATCAGCCGCCCAGGTGCCATTGCTAGTATCCAGACACCGCCCAGAACAATAAGGAAAACCCCATGCCGTACTTCCCCGGTGTCGAGAAGGTGCGCTTCGAAGGCCCTGCCAGCACCTCTGCCCTCGCGTTTCGTCACTACGACGCCAACAAACTGATCCTCGGCAAGCCTATGCGGGAGCACCTGCGCATGGCGGCCTGTTACTGGCATACCTTTGTGTGGCCGGGGGCGGATATGTTTGGGATGGGCACGTTCAAACGCCCTTGGCAGCGCAGTGGCGATCCGATGGAGGTGGCCATCGGCAAGGCCGAGGCGGCGTTTGAGTTTTTTTCCAAGCTGGGCATCGACTACTACAGCTTTCACGACACCGATGTGGCGCCCGAAGGCAGCTCGCTCAAGGAGTACCGCAACCACTTTGCGCAGATGGTCGACCACCTGGAGCGCCATCAGGAACAGACCGGCATCAAGCTGCTATGGGGCACTGCCAATTGCTTCAGTAACCCGCGCTTTGCCGCCGGGGCCGCGAGCAACCCGGACCCAGAGGTGTTCGCCTTCGCCGCCGCCCAGGTGTTCAGCGCGATGAATGCCACGCTGCGGCTCAAGGGCGCCAACTATGTGCTGTGGGGTGGTCGTGAGGGTTATGAAACCTTGCTCAACACCGACCTCAAGCGCGAGCGCGAACAGCTCGGGCGTTTTATGCGCATGGTGGTGGAGCACAAGCACAAGATCGGCTTTACGGGTGACCTGTTGATCGAGCCCAAGCCCCAGGAGCCGACCAAGCACCAATACGATTACGACAGCGCCACCGTGTTCGGATTCCTGCATGAGTACGGCCTGGAACACGAAATCAAAGTGAACATCGAGGCCAACCACGCGACGCTGGCCGGGCACAGTTTTCATCATGAGATCGCCACCGCCGTGTCGTTGGGGATCTTCGGCAGCATCGACGCCAACCGCGGCGACCCGCAGAACGGTTGGGACACCGACCAGTTCCCCAATAGCGTCGAGGAGATGACCCTGGCCACCTATGAAATCCTCAAGGCCGGCGGGTTCAAGAACGGCGGCTATAACTTCGATTCCAAGGTGCGCCGCCAGAGCCTCGACGAGGTGGACCTGTTCCATGGGCATGTCGCCGCCATGGATGTGCTGGCCCTGGCGTTGGAGCGTGCGGCGGCGATGGTGCAGGACGACCGCTTGCAGCAGTTCAAGGACCAGCGCTATGCCGGCTGGAGCCAACCATTGGGCCAGGCGGTGTTGGCCGGTGAGTTCAGCCTGGAGTCATTGGCTGAACATGCCTTTGCCAACGCGCTGGACCCACAGGCGGTGAGTGGGCGCCAGGAGATGCTTGAAGGCGTTGTGAATCGGTTTATCTATCGGTGACATTTGCACGACAAATCTCTGCACAGAGCGTCGAGTGACGCTCTACAGTTCAACCCGCACCACGCTGTGTCTTTCCAACAACAATAAAAGGACGCACCACCATGAAGTCATTCAAACCTGCCCTGCTCGCCGCAGCCCTGGCACTGCTCGCCCTGCCGGTGATGGCCGACCCTGCGCACCCCAAAATCGGTTTTTCCATCGACGACCTGCGCCTGGAGCGCTGGTCTCGCGACCGTGATTACTTTGTCGCCGCCGCGCAAAAGCTCGATGCGAAGGTGTTCGTGCAGTCTGCCGATGCCAACGAACAGAAGCAGATTGCCCAGATCGAAAACCTCATCTCCCGTGGCGTCGATGTGATCGTGATCGTGCCGTTCAACGCCACGGTGCTGACCAACGCAGTGGCTGAAGCCAAGAAGGCCGGGATCAAGGTGGTGTCCTATGATCGCCTGATCCTCAATGCCGACGTCGACGCCTATATTTCCTTCGATAACGAAAAAGTCGGCGAGATGCAGGCCAGCGGCGTGTTGCAAGCGGCGCCCAAGGGCAATTACTTCCTGCTGGGCGGCGCGCCGACGGACAACAACGCCAAGGTGCTGCGCGAAGGTCAGATGAAGGTGCTGCAACCGGCCATCGACAAAGGCGATATCAAGATCGTCGGCCAGCAATGGGTCAAGGAATGGAACCCCACCGAGGCCTTGAGCATTGTCGAAAACGCCCTGACCCGTAACGACAACAAGATCGACGCCATCGTCGCCTCCAACGACGCCACCGCCGGCGGTGCGATCCAGGCCCTGGCCGCGCAGAAACTGGCGGGCAAGGTACCGATCTCCGGCCAGGACGCTGACCTCGCGGCGATCAAGCGCGTGATCGATGGCACCCAGACCATGACCGTGTACAAACCGCTCAAGCTGATCGCCACCGAAGCGGCCAAACTTTCGGTGCAGTTGGCACGCAGCGAACAGCCGACCTACAGCTCGCAATACGACAATGGCAGCAAGAAGGTCGACACCATCCTGCTTACGCCGACGCCGTTGACCAAAGCCAACATCGACCTGTTGGAAAAGGACGGTTTCTACACCAAAGAGCAGATCGCCGGGCAATGACCGTGGCCGCCGATTACCTGCTGCAAATGAACGGCATCGTCAAAAGCTTTGGCGGTGTCAACGCCCTTAACGGCATCGACATCAAGGTCAAACCTGGGGAGTGTGTGGGCCTGTGCGGTGAAAACGGTGCGGGTAAATCCACCTTGATGAAGGTGCTGTCGGCGGTGTACCCGCACGGCACTTGGGAGGGGGAAATCGTCTGGGATGGGCAGCCGCTCAAGGCCCAGTCCATCCGCGAAACCGAGGCGGCCGGGATTGTCATCATTCATCAGGAACTGACCCTGGTGCCCGACCTGTCGGTGGCCGAGAACATTTTCATGGGCCATGAACTGACCCTGCCCGGTGGGCGCATGAACTACCCGGCGATGTTGCACCGCGCCGAGGCGTTGATGCGTGAACTCAAGGTGCCGGACATGAATGTGGCGCTGCCGGTGTCGCAGTATGGCGGCGGCTACCAGCAATTGGTGGAGATCGCCAAGGCGCTGAATAAACAGGCGCGCCTGTTGATCCTCGACGAGCCCTCCTCGGCCCTGACCCGTGGCGAAATCGAGGTGCTGCTGGACATTGTCCGGGGCCTCAAGGCCAAGGGCGTGGCCTGTGTGTATATCTCGCACAAGCTCGATGAAGTGGCGGCGGTGTGCGACACCATTGCAGTAATTCGCGACGGCAAGCACATCGCGACCACCGCCATGGCCGACATGGACATCCCCCGGATCATCACGCAGATGGTCGGCCGCGAAATGAGCAACCTCTACCCCACCGAGCCCCATGAGGTGGGCGAAGTTATCTTTGAAGCTCGTAACGTCACCTGCTACGACGTCGACAACCCCAAGCGCAAGCGCGTCGACGACATCTCCTTCGTGCTCAGGCGCGGTGAAATCCTTGGCATCGCCGGCTTGGTGGGGGCCGGGCGCACGGAGTTGGTGTCGGCGCTGTTCGGCGCCTACCCCGGGCGCTACAGCGCCGAGGTGTGGCTGGAGGGTCAGGTGATCGACACGCGCACGCCGCTCAAGTCGATCCGCGCCGGGCTGTGCATGGTGCCCGAAGATCGCAAGCGCCAAGGCATCATCCCCGACCTGGGCGTGGGCCAGAACATCACCCTGGCGGTGCTGGACACCTACGCGCACCTGACCCGCATCAACGCCGAGGCCGAACTGGGCAGCATCGACCAGCAAATAAGCCGCATGCACCTCAAGACCGCCAGCCCGTCGCTGCCGATCACCAGCCTCTCAGGCGGCAACCAGCAAAAGGCCGTGCTGGCGAAAATGCTGATGACCCAGCCCAAGGTGCTGATCCTCGACGAACCTACACGTGGCGTGGACGTTGGGGCCAAGTACGAGATCTACAAACTGATGGGCGCGTTGGCGGCCGAAGGCGTGTCGATCATCATGGTGTCCTCGGAATTGGCCGAAGTGCTCGGCGTGTCCAACCGCGTACTGGTAATTGGTGACGGCCAGTTGCGCGGGGATTTCATCAATGACGGGCTCACCCAGGAACAGGTGCTCGCCGCTGCGCTCAGCCAAAACAATAACAATCGGAAGACCGCGTAGATGAATCAGGTCAAACACCTTTTTACCCGCTACAAGATGCTCGCGCTGGTGATCGCCGTGGCGTTCATCTGGTTGTTTTTCAGTTGGCAGACCGAGGGTGGTTTTCTCACCCCGCGCAACCTCTCCAACCTGCTGCGGCAGATGTCGATCACCGGGATATTGGCGTGCGGCATGGTGCTGGTGATTATCAGCGGCGAGATCGACTTGTCGGTGGGCTCGTTGCTCGGGCTGTTGGGCGGGCTGGCGGCGATTCTGGATGTGGTCTATCACGTGCCGCTATTGGCCAACCTGAGCCTGGTGGCGCTGTGCGGCTTGATGATCGGCTTGGCCAACGGCTACATGACCGCTTACCTGCGCATCCCCTCGTTCATCGTCGGCCTGGGCGGAATGTTGGCGTTTCGCGGGATTCTGCTGGGGATTACCGGCGGCACCACCATTGCGCCGGTGTCGCCGTCGCTGGTGTATGTGGGCCAGGGGTATTTGCCCCACAACGTCGGCATCGGGCTTGGCGTATTGTTGTTTGCCCTGACACTGTTCCTCACCTGGAAACAACGGCGCAACCGTGCGCTGCATGGGTTGGCCGCGCATTCACGGCTGCGCGATGCACTGCGCGTGGTGCTGATTGGCGCGGTGCTCGCAGGCTTTGTCACCACCCTCAACCGCTACGACGGCATCCCCGTGCCGGTGCTGCTGTTGCTGGCGCTGCTGGGGGTGTTCAGCTATGTCACGCACCAGACTGTGTTCGGCCGCCGGGTGTATGCGGTGGGCAGCAATATGGAGGCCACGCGGCTGTCGGGCATCAATGTGCAAGCGGTGAAACTGTGGATCTTCGGCATCATGGGCGTGATGTGCGCCCTCGCCGGCCTGGTCAACACCGCGCGCCTCGCGGCGGGCTCACCGTCGGCGGGTAACATGGGCGAACTCGACGCCATCGCCGCGTGCTTTATTGGCGGCACTTCGATGCGCGGTGGGTCGGGCACGGTGTATGGCGCGTTGCTGGGGGCGCTGGTGATTACCAGCCTGGACAATGGCATGTCGATGCTGGATGTGGACAGCTACTGGCAGATGATCGTCAAGGGCAGCATTTTGGTGCTGGCGGTGTGGGTGGATGTGAGCACGCGCTCGGGCAGGCGGTAACTCGTCCTCCAGAACATCATCGATTACCTGTGGGAGCTGGCTTGCCTGCGATAGCGGCGGGTCAGCCACCTGATGGACCGACTGACACACCGCTATCGCAGGCAAGCCAGCTCCCACATTTGATCTTCATGGCTCCCTCCACATTGATCTGATTTTTCCCTCCGGTTATTGCGGATAAAAACTAAAAGTCCATAATGGACAAATTAGTTTATCCGGAGAGCCCCATGTCCACGACGCCCCTCGTTATCGACCAGGCCCAGGCCCGTACCTTGCTGGCTCAAATCGACGTGCCTTTGATCCTGCGCAAACTGTTCCGCGACCTCGCTGCCGGGCAAGCGGTGCAGCCGGCGCAACAGCTGGTGGCGTTTCCCGATGGCGCCGGGGACTTCATCAACTACCTGGGCGTATTGGCCGAAGACGGGGTGTATGGGGTCAAGACTTCGCCCTACATCGTGCGTGAACAAGGCCCCCTGGTGACGGCCTGGACCCTGTTGATGTCGATGCACAGCGGCCAGCCGTTGCTGTTGTGCGATGCTGCTGAATTGACCACCGCACGCACCGCCGCCACCACGGCCTTGGCGGTAGATGCGCTGGCCCCGGCGGCGGCGCAACGCCTGGCGATCATCGGCAGCGGCAAGGTCGCCCAGGCGCACCTGCATTATGTGCAGAACCTGCGCGACTGGCAGCAAATCCGCCTGTACTCGCCAAGCCTGGGCAGCGCCAGCGCCGAAACGCGTGCGCAGTTGGCCAGCCTGGACCCGCGCCTGAGCCTCGCCGCAAGTTGTGAAGCCGCCCTGGAAGACGCGGATGTGATCCTGCTGTGCACCTCGTCCGCCGGGCCGGTCATCGACCCCTCGCGCCTGAGCAAACCCGCGCTGATCACCTCCATCAGCACCAACGCACCGCGTGCCCATGAAGTGCCGCCGCACTGCCTTAACCAGATGCACGTGTTCTGCGACTACCGCCAGACCACCCCGGATTCGGCCGGTGAGATGCTGATCGCCAGCGAGCGGCACGGCTGGGACAAACGTACGATTGTCGGCGACCTGCCCGAATTGTTCAGCGACATGGCCCAACGCCCCGACTACGATCGTCACGTCTTTTTCCGCTCCATCGGCCTGGGCCTGGAAGACATCGCACTGGCCAATGCCCTGTACCAACGCCAACGCTAATCAGGAGAGTGTTATGCACCAGGCAGACTTCATCATTATCGGCGGCGGCATCGCCGGCGCGTCCACCGGGTTCTGGTTGTCGCAGCACGGCAAGGTTCTGGTGCTGGAGCGTGAAAATCACCCGGCCTATCACTCCACCGGGCGTTCGGCGGCGCTCTACACCGCCGCGTATGGCACCCCGCAAGTGCGGGCGCTGACCTTGGCCAGCCGGGCCTTCTTCGACCAGCCACCCGCAGGCTTTTGCGAACACCCACTGCTGACGCCCCGGGGCGAAATGACCGTGGATTTCAACGGTGACCCGGCCGAACTCGACAGCCAGTACCTGAGCGCCAAGGCCACCGTGGCGCAGGTGCAGCGCCTGACGGTCGATGAAGCCTGTGCACGCTTGCCGATCCTGCGCCGTGAAAAAGTCCACGGGGCAATCTACGACCCTACCGCCTGTGACATCGACACCGACGCCCTGCATCAAGGCTACCTGCGCGGTATCCGCCGCAACCAGGGCGAAGTGCGCACCGACAGCCATGTGCTGGGCTTGAGCCGCGACGCCGATGGCTTGTGGCAGGTGCGCACCCAGGCTGCAATCTTCAGCGCGCCGGTCATCATCAACGCCGCCGGTGCCTGGGCCGACCATATCGGCGGGCTGGCGGGCGCAGCGTCCATCGGCTTGCAGCCCAAGCGCCGCTCGGCCTTTGTCTTTGCTGGTCCCGAGGGCATGGACAGCCACGACTGGCCGATGCTGGTGGCCCTCGACGAAGCGTTCTACATGAAACCGGATGCCGGCATGTTCCTCGGCTCGCCGGCCAACGCCGACCCGGTAGAACCCCAGGATGTGCAACCCGAAGAGCTGGATATTGCCATGGGCATTTACCAGATCGAGGAAGCCACCACCCTGACCATCCGCCGCCCCACGCGCACCTGGGCCGGGCTGCGCAGTTTTGTGCAGGACGGTGATTTACTGTCGGGCTTTGACCCGCAAGTACCGGGACTGTTCTGGGTGGCAGCGCAAGGCGGCTATGGTATCCAGACCTCACCCGCCATGGGCCAGGCAAGCGCCGCCCTGGTGCGCGGCGAACCGCTGCCGGAGGCACTGACCCGGTTCGGGCTGGACGCTGGTATGCTCTCCCCGGTCCGCCTGGAGCCCCATTGATGAACACCGCCGAACAAGACAAGGTCATGCAGAACTTCCGCGCGATTGCCGATGCAATCGCCACGCTGTTCTTTCCCCATGCGGAAGTGGTGTTGCATGACCTGCGCACGCAAACCGTGGATTACATCGCCAATAACCTGTCCAAACGCAGCCTGGGTGACGACTCGTCCCTGGAGGACATGCTCGACGGTGACGTCAGCGAGGTGAATATCGGCCCTTACGAAAAGCTCAACTGGGATGGCCAGAAAATCCGCAGCCTGAGCACCGTGCTGCACGACCACAAAGGGCGCAGGCTGGCTGTGTTGTGCATCAACCTGAATATTTCAATGTTCGAAACAGCCAAGGCGGCGCTGGATTTATTCCTGTCGCCAAGCAAGCTGATCGCACAGCCGGACGCGCTGTTCCGTGATGACTGGCAGGAACGCATCAACACCTTTCTGCATGCCTGGCTGCGCGAGCGTCAGTTGAGCCTGAACCTGTTGACCCGCGACCACAAACGCGAACTGGTGCTGGCGCTGCATGCCGAGGGGGCATTCAAGGGCAAGAGCGCCTCCAACTATGTGGCCAATGTGCTGGGTATGGGCCGGGCGACGGTCTACAAGCATTTGAAAGAACTCAAGGGCTGACCCCTTTCTGACGACAACGCCGATCCCTGTGGGAGCTGTCGAGCCCCGGCGAGGCTGCGAAGGGGCCGGCAAGGTCAACATTTTCATTGCCTGACCCACCGCTTTCGCAGCCTCGCTAAAGCTCGACAGCTCCCACATTGAACGCGTATTTCCTTGGATCAGTCGCCGTAGATATCGGCCTTGAAGTATTGCTGTGAAATCTTCTGGTATTCGCCACTGGCGCGAATGCCGTCGATGGCCGCGTTCAATTCGCTGACCAACGCTGTATTGCCTTTGCGCACGGCAATCCCCGAGCCCTCGCCCACGTATTTCGGGTCCTTGAGCTCCGGGCCGACAAAGGCATAACCCTGCCCGCGCGGCATCGACAGAAAGTCGCTCAGGGGGATGGTGTCGGCAAAGATCGCATCCAGGCGCCCCGCTGCCAGGTCCATGTAGATTTCTTCGTTGTTGCTGTAGCGCTTGACGTTGATGCCCTTGGGTTCGAACACCTCGGTGGCATAGCGGTCGGTGGTGGTGGCGCGCTGTACACCGACGTTCTTGCCCTTGAGGCTGGCGTACTGGTCATCCACCACGGCGCCGTCCTTCATCACCAGGCGCGACGAGGTGAAGTAGTACTTGTGGGTGAAATCCACCGACTTCTTGCGGTCTTCGTTGATGGTCATGGACGACAACGCCATGTCGATCTTCTTGACCTTGAGGGACGGAATCAGCCCGTCGAACTCCCCTTCGATCCACACGCACTTGACCTTCATTTGCGCGCACAGGGCGTTGCCGATGTCGTAGTCGAAACCGACGATCTTGCCGTCACCGGTCTTGGAGGCGAACGGGGGGTAAGCCGCCTCGATACCGATACGCAGGGTTTTCTCGGCGGCCAGCAGGTGGCTGGAAGCAAACAGGCTCAGGGCCAGGGCGGGAAGGAGATGGCGTTTCTTCATGGAGGGGTTCTCGCAAGTTGTTGTTGGTTTGGCAAGAGTGAAGAAAAACGTGCAGCAGCTATTTTGTACTTATAATTCCATACTGGACTTTTATGTGTTTCACCGTCAACAGGCAAAAAAAATGTGGGAGGGCTTGAGCCTTCCCACATCAGATCCAGCAGCACAGCTTAAACCTTACTTGGACACCGGCATTGCAAACTCCGCGCCCTGCTCGATGCTCTCCGACCAGCGTTGCATGATCGACTTCTGCTTGGTGTAGAAGCGCACACCCTCGGTGCCGTAGGCATGCATGTCACCGAACAGGCTCTTCTTCCAGCCACCAAACCCGTGCCAGGCCATGGGCACCGGGATCGGCACGTTGATACCGACCATGCCCACCTCGATACGCCGCGCAAACTCACGAGCAATGTTGCCATCGCGAGTGAAGCAACTGACGCCGTTGCCAAACTCGTGGTCGTTGACCAACTTCACCGCTTCGGCAAAGTCGTTGACGCGCACACAGGCCAACACCGGGCCGAAGATTTCTTCGCGGTAGATGCTCATGTCCTGGGTCACGTGGTCGAACAAGGTCGCGCCGAGCCAGAAGCCGTTTTCCAGGCCGGGTTCGGTGGGCACGTAGTCACGGCCATCGAGCAGCAACTGCGCGCCGGCGTGTACACCCTGCTCAATGTAGCCACTGATGCGTTCCAGCGCGGCCCGCGACACGATCGGGCCCATCTCGGCTTTGAGATCGCGGCCATCGGTGATGCGCAGCAACTTGGCGCGTTCGGTCAAAGCGGCGATCACCTTGTCGCCCACATCACCCACCAGCACCGCCACCGAGATCGCCATGCAGCGCTCGCCGGCACTGCCGTAGGCGGCGCCCATCAGCGCATCCACGGTGCGTTCGATATCGGCGTCGGGCATCACCACCATATGGTTTTTCGCCCCGCCCAGGCCTTGCACGCGCTTGCCGTTGCGGGCGCCGCTCTCGTAGATGTATTGGGCAATCGGCGTGGAGCCGACGAAGCTCACGGCCTTGACGTCCGGGTGTTCGATCAGCGCGTCCACCGACTCTTTATCACCCTGCACCACATTGAACACGCCTTTGGGCAGGCCGGCTTCATGCAGCAACTCGGCCATGAACAGCGACGCGCTCGGGTCAGTCGGGCTGGGCTTGAGGATAAAGGTGTTACCCGCCGCAATAGCGATGGGGTACATCCACATCGGTACCATCACCGGGAAGTTGAACGGCGTCACGCCGGCGACCACGCCCAGCGGCTGGCGCATCGTCCAGTTGTCCATGCCACGGGAGACCTGGTCGGAGTGTTCGCCCTTGAGCAGGTTGGGAATGCCGCAGGCAAATTCGAGAATGTCGATGCCACGGTCGACTTCGCCCTGGGCATCGGTGAACACCTTGCCGTGCTCGGCGACGATGATGCGCGCCAGGTCGTCCTTGCGTTCGCGCAGCAGGTGCAGGTATTGGAACAACACGCGGGCGCGACGGATCGGCGGGGTGTCGGCCCAGCCGGCAAACGCAGCCTGGGCGGCGGCGACGGCTTCGGCCACGGTCTGGCGGCTGGCCAGGGCCACACGGGCGGTGACTTCACCGGTGGCCGGGTTGTAGACGTCCTGATAACGGTCATCGCGGCTGACGCGCTGGTCGTTGATGTAGTGCTCGATGGTTGCAGTCATGGCAGTCGATCCAGATGGGTGGCGTTGGTCCACACGATAGGCTTTCGCTTTGTTCCGAACCAGAGCAGAATCCAGAACTTATTGTCCTTATATGCGAACAATACACCCATGGAAAAGGCTGAGATCGAAGGGTTGTGGACCCACATTCACTGGCTGTCAGTGCTGGAGGAACAAGGCACCTACACCGCTGCCGCCGCGCGCCTGGGGGTGAGTAAATCGGCGGTGAGCCAGCGCATTTCCGACCTGGAAAAGGCCACCGGCACGCGGCTGGTGACGCGCACCACCCGCAGCGTGCGGCTGACCGATGCGGGGCTGTCGTTGACCCGCGAAGTACGCAGCGCCTACGCGCAGATCGCCCGCAGTTTTTCCTCGGTGCGCGACTCGGTCGGGGAAATACGCGGGCTGCTGCGCCTGACCGCCCCCGTGGCGTTCGCCCGGCAACAATTGGTGCCGCACCTGTCCGGCTTTTTGCAGCTGTACCCTCAGGTGCGTATCCAATTGGACGTCTCCGATGCCTTGAGCTCATTGGCCGCCGAGGGTTACGACCTGGCGGTGCGCCACGGCTTCCAGGTGCCCGAAACCCACGTGGCCTGGAAGCTGTGCGACACCAACTCGGTACTGGTCGCCACCCATGACTACCTGCAACACCACGGTGAACCCCGCGAGCCGGGCGACCTGTCGGCCCACAACTGCCTGTTTTACCCACGCGGCACCGACCAGCCCGCCTGGACCTTTGAACGCGGCAGCCAGCCCCTCGAGCGCCTCACCGTGCCTATCGCCGGCAGCTTCGCCACTAATAACAGCGAAGCCTTGCGCGACGCCGCACTCAACCACCTGGGCATCGCCCTGCTCCCGGACTTCAGCGCCCAGGCGGCGCTGGCCGCTGGCAAGGTGGTGCAGGTATTGAAGGACTGGACACTCAAAGGCGCATTTGCCGATGAGATTTACCTGATTCGGCCCTACTCACCCCATGTGCCCAAATCGGTGAGTGCGTTGGTAGCCTACTTGAAGGCGCAGCTGTCGGGCGGGTTCCAATAGATGGGAGCGCAGGCCTAATCCTGTCAAATACTTGCCTGATCCTCTGAACTTGAGGGCAATCGGATAGATAGCCCTTGCGCGTTGGTCTAGAGTTCGACGATGGGCGACTTCCAGTCGCACCGCTCCTATAAGAACTCAGCACCACCAACCGATGATCAGCAGGTGAGCCCGCATGGAATTACGTATCAACCAAAAGGCCTATCAGGTCGATGCCGAAGCCGACACCCCGTTGTTGTGGGTGATCCGCGATAACCTGGGCATGACCGGCACCAAATACGGCTGCGGCCTGGCCCAGTGCGGCGCCTGTTCGGTGCTGGTGGACGGCAATGTGGTGCGCGCCTGCGTGACGCCCGTGGCCGGCGTGGTCGGTCGCGAGATCACCACCATCGAGGCCGTCGAGGCCGATGACGTGGGCAAGCGTGTGGTGGCGGCCTGGGTCGAACATCAAGTAGCGCAATGCGGTTACTGCCAGTCCGGGCAGGTGATGGCGGCCACGGCGCTGCTCAAGCACACCCCCGCGCCGACCAAGGCGCAGATCGACGCGGCGATGGTCAACCTCTGCCGTTGCGGCACCTACAACGCGATCCATGCCGCCATGGATGCCTTGGCCGCCGGGAAGGAGACCGCCTGATGAACACCAACGAGATCATTCCCGGCGTGACCCTGGGCGAACCGATCAACCTGTCCCGTCGCCGCTTCCTGGCCAGCACCGCGGTGGGCGCGTTGGTGATCGGTTTCGGCTTGCCACTGGGCACCTCCCGCGTGCAAGCCGCGACCGGCGCCGCCGCTGAACGCGGCACTCAAGTACCCGCCTTCCTGGAAATTCGCCCCGACGGCAGCGTGCGCCTGCTCAGCCCCTTCATGGAAGGCGGCCAAGGCACTCACACCGCCATGGCGCAGATCGTCGGTGAAGAATTGGATGCCGACCCGGCCACGTTCATTGTCGAAGCGGCCCCGCCCGGCGAAGCCTATGTGGTGATGGAAAATGGCCTGCGCATCACCGGCGGCAGTATGTCGGTGCGCATGAGCTACCCGACCATGCGCCGCCTCGGCGCCCTCGCCCGCGCGATGCTGATGCAAGCCGGCGCCGAGCAACTGCGCGTACCGCTCAGCGAGCTGACCACACAACCCGGTCGCGTGGTGCACGCCGCTTCCGGCCGCTCCCTGGGCTACGGCGAACTGGCAGGTGCCGCCCTGGATATGCCGGTGCCCGACCCGGCCAGCATCACCCTGCGCGACCCGAGCCAGTTCCGCTGGATCGGCAAGCCGGTCAAGCGCCTGGATGCCTATGACAAATCCACCGGCAAGGCGCAGTACACCATCGACCTGAAAATCGACGGCATGCTCCACGCTGCCGTCCAGCATGCGCCACGCCTGGGCATGACCGTGGGCAGCCTGCGCAACCAGGCGCAGGTGCAAGCCATGAAAGGCGTGCATTCGGTTCACACCCTGCCCGGCGCCGTGGCCGTGGTAGCCGAGCGTTGGTGGCATGCCAAGCGGGCCGTCGAAGCCATCCAGGTCGAATGGCTTGAAGCCGCCGCCGACTCCACCGTGCGGGCGATGCCGGCGGATTTTTCCAGCGACAAGTACCGCGACTTCCTCGCCGCCCAGCAAGGCCCGGCCCGCGATGACGAAAACGAAGGCGATGTGGCCGGCGCACTGGCCAGCGCCAAAACCCGCGTCGAAGCCACCTACCACAACCAGTACCTCAACCATGCCCAGCTGGAACCGCCTTCAGCCCTGGCACGCTTTAACCCCGACGGCACGCTGGAGGTGTGGCTGCCTAACCAGGCGCCGGATATGTTCCGTGCCGACATCGCCAAGCGCACCGGCCTGAGCACTGAGCAAATCACCCTGCACTCACCGTTGCTGGGCGGCTTTTTCGGCCGGCATTTCCTGTATGACTCGGCAAACCCTTACCCGCAAGCCATTGCGTTGGCCAAGGCGGTGGGCCGGCCGATCAAGCTGATCTGGAGCCGTGAAGAAGAATTCGTGCGCGATGTATTGCGCCCCGTCGCCGTGGTCAAGTTCCGCGCCGCACTGGATGACAAAGGCCTGCCCGTAGCCATCGAAGCGGTCAGCGCCACCGAAGGCCCCACAGAAGCCATCGCCGGCAAACAGGGCGACGCTATCGACCCTACTGCCCTGGAAGGCTTGTCGGGCAAGAGCTATGCGATCCCCAACAAACGCATTGCGCAGATCTACGTCAAAGGTCCGGCTATGCTCGGTTACTGGCGCTCGGTGGGTAACTCGCTCAATGACTTTTTCTACGAAGCCTTCCTGGACGAACTGGCCGACAAAGGCGGCCATGATCCCTATGAACTGCGCCTGCACCTGCTGCGCGACAACCCGCGCCTGACCACCCTGCTGCAAGCGGCCGCCGAGCTGTCTGGCGGTTGGAAGCGTGGGCCCTACACCGCCGAAGACGGCACCCGCCGTGCACGCGGCGTAGCCATGGCCTCGCCGTTTGGCTCCCATGCAGCGGTGGTGGCCGAGGTGTCGATCGAGAACGGTCAGGTCAAGGTTCATCACATCTGGGAAGCGATTGACCCGGGCAGCATCGTCAACCCGGCGATTGTAGAGGCGCAGGTCAACGGTGCCGTGGCCTTGGGCCTGTCGCAAACCTTGTTGGAGGAAGCGGTGTACGTGGATGGCAAGCCACGGGCGCGCAACTACGACCTTTATCCGGTGCTGCCGCCTTCGCGTATGGCGCAGGTCCACGTGAAGATCGTGGAGAGCGGAGAAAAAATGGGCGGTATCGGCGAACCGCCGTTGCCGGCTGTGGCCCCGGCCGTGGCGAATGCCGTGGCGCAGCTGACCGGCCAACGCATCCGCAGTCTGCCTTTGAGCCGTTACACCTTCAGCTAACCGACAGGGAATGCCCATGAATAACCGCCGATTCGCAAGAACCGCAGGGTGGCTGGTGCTGCCCTGCGTGGTCGCCGCCGGCCTGCTGGCCTGGTATGTCACCCGCGAGCCTGCCTCGCCTTTTGAACAGCAACAGGCCACGAGTTTCGACCCCGCCTTGGTCAGCCGCGGCGAATACGTCGCCCGCGTAAGTGACTGCGTGGCCTGCCACAGCCTGCCAGGCAAGACGCCCTTCGCCGGGGGCCTGGAAATGGCCACGCCGCTGGGGGCGATCCACGCCACGAACGTCACCCCCGACCGCGAGCATGGCATCGGTGCCTATAGCCTGGCCGACTTCGACCGCGCCGTACGCCACGGCGTAGCACCGGGCGGGCGACGGCTCTACCCGGCCATGCCCTACCCGTCTTATGTGAAGCTCAGCGACGATGACATCCAGGCGCTGTACGCATTTTTCATGAAAGGCGTGCAACCGGCCAACCAGCCTAATATCCCCAGCGACATTCCCTGGCCGCTCAACCTGCGTTGGCCCATCGCCCTGTGGAACGGTGTGTTTGCACCGACCGCGACCTATGCCGCCAAGCCCGGCCAGGACGCACTATGGAACCGGGGCGCCTATATCGTCCAAGGTCCCGGCCACTGCGGCAGTTGCCACACGCCTCGGGGGCTGGCGTTCAACGAAAAGGCCCTGGACGAATCCGGCGCGCCGTTCCTGGCCGGTGCTCTGCTCGACGGCTGGTACGCCCCCAGCTTGCGCCAGGACCACAACACCGGCCTGGGGCGCTGGAGTGAGGAACAGATCGTGCAGTTCCTCAAGACCGGTCGCAACCAGCATGCCGTGGTCTACGGGTCGATGACCGAGGCCTTCAACAACTCCACGCAGTTCATGCAGGACGATGACCTGGCCGCGATCGCTCGCTACCTCAAGTCACTGCCCGGCGACCCGCAGCGTGACGGCAGCCCTTGGCAATATCAGCCGGTAACGGCGCGCTCGGATGTCCCCGGTGCCCACACGTACGCCACCCGCTGCGCCTCCTGCCATGGGCTCGACGGCAAAGGCCAGCCCGACTGGATGCCGCCCCTGGCCGGCGCCACCTCGGCCCTAGCCACGGAAAACGCCTCCGCGATCAACATCACCCTCAACGGCTCACAACGCGTGGTCACCGCCGGGATGCCAGACGCCTACCGCATGCCCGCGTTTCGTGAGCAATTGTCCGACCAGGAAATCGCCGACGTGCTGAGCTACGTGCGCGGTACCTGGGGCAACCACGGCGGCGCGGTCGATGCGAAGGCCGTGGGCAAGTTGCGCGGGCATACTGACCCTGCGAGCAGTAGCCCGATTATTTTGCATATGCGTTGATAGGTCGCGATCAACGGTGGGAGCTGGCTTGCCTGCGATGCAAGCACCTCGGTTCATCAGGTAAACCGAGTCGATCCATTCGCAGGCCAGCCAGCTCCCACGCTGGCCATGCATTGCCCACAAAATCAGCGCCTGGCACAGGTCCCCTGTGGGAGCGGGCTTGCCCGCGAAGGCGGACTGTCAGTCACTGCATCGTTAACTGAACCACCGCTATCGCAGGCAAGCCAGCTCCCACATTCGGCAATGAGCATCAATGATATAAGCGGCGGCTGGCAGGCCGCTCTATTTGCTCTCGTCCGCCTTGCCTTCCTGCATCTGCACCGACGACTCGGTGCCACTGTTGTTGTCTTTAGTGGCGTTGTCGGCGTTGTCAAAACAGCCGTGCAGCAGGAACGCGCTGCACAGGCCCACGCACATATAAAGCTTCTTCATGATCGTTCACCTGTTGGCAAGTGTGTGTTATCGGCGTGACGAAAGCAGAATTCGTCCGCCCATGATCTATCTGTCTGGAACAGAAGCGCTGGCGTTCAAAAAATAGCCCCTTGGCTGACGAATGGGGCCGCGTTTTATTCAAACGGGATCACCGAAATCTTGCCGTTGCGCTCAAGAATCGCGAAGCGGATCTGCTTGAGTTCGACAAGCCCTTGGGTAGACCGGGCCGCCTCAAGAATGTCGCCCTCGTCCAGGCGCGCATGCTTGAGCCTTTTATGCAGCACCTGGCCTTGCTCGACCAGCACCGTCGGCCCGCCATCGAGCACCCGTGCGAACCAGGCTGAACGCTGCTTGGCCAGCGAGAAGCCAATGTCGATGGCAATGAGGGTGGCGATGACCAGCACGGCGTTGGTCATCGAGAAATCTTCGCCCAGCAACGCCTGTTGGGTGGCTTCGCCGATGACCATCAACAACACCAGGTCAAAGGTGGTGAGCTCCGCCAGCGTGCGCCTGCCGGCAACTTTGAACAGCACCAGCAGCACCAGGTAAATCGCCACAGCCCGCAGTACAGAGTCCATGGTTGCCCCTCGGATCATTGAATGGGAAACGACCGATTCATACGGATTAGGTGACCACCGCGCCGCGGTGGTTCATTCTTTCGACACGTCTCGACCACCATCTAAAAAGATGATGGTTTCAGCGCAACTGAATCGTTGAAATGATCGAAATTTCGGCAGTAACCCAGTTGATACCGGGGCGTTGGCAGCGGGTCACAGCTCTATATCGATCACGCTGAAGAAGGAACCCCTGTCATGAACGACTCACAACGCGCCTGGGAACTGGCTATGGTGCTGATTGCCAATGGCCGCATCCCCTTCGACCCCGCCAACCCGAGTGGGTCGGTGAAAATCCTTTCCAAGCATCTGCACGCGCTCGAAGAAGCACTGCGTGAACAGGCCACAGACGTCGCCACGCATGAGCGCCTGGGCAAGAACAACAGCCGCAGGCCCTCGTTGGTGTGTGCCGACTAGGCGTCAGGCTTTGGTTCGGCTACAGCCGATCCGACTCGGCAACTGACCCTGTCTGGCCTTCAGCGTGGCCTGCAGCGCTTGCGGCAAGGTGCTCCAGAACGTCAGCCCGGAGCGCTCTTCGATGTGATCCACGGTGACCTGGTAATCACAGAAGTCTGCGCCCTTGGGGGTTTCCTGGTTCATCACGAATGAGGCGTACAGGCCCGTTTCCGGCGAACTGCCGACCACGATGATTTTCCAATAGCCACTGGGGATGGTGTGCACTTTGTTCGTGCCCGGCAACGAGCCGACAAAATGCTCATACAGCGGCCCGGTGGCCACATACACCTGATCGACGCCTGGCTCCTTGCTGAGGTTGCGCTCCTGGTCTTCCAGGCGCGCCCAGGGCCCCTGGTTGAGCTCGGCCTTTTGCGGGGTGATGTTCGACAAGTAGTTGAGCGTTTGCCAATCGGCCACCCCGGCCATCGAAGCCAGGTTGGCCTGATGCCCACGGTCGATTTTGAGCGCGACGTTGGCGCCGTTGTAATCCACCGGGTCCAGGGTTTCCCCGGCTGGAATATCCGGGTCGGTGCGCCAGTCACGGGAGCGCCCGCTGGCCGCCGTGGCCTTGGTGATCTTGTAGGACACCCAATTGGCAAACTTGGTCGAACCGTTGTTGTTCAACGTGTAGGCCTGGCGGTTCAACGTCACCGGGCTGCCGCCGGTGGGGCAGCCAACCGCGCAGTTATCGAACGGCAAGGCTGGCGCAGGGAGGACGGCGGACTGGCGTGTGGGCGTGGTACAGGCGGCCATCAACGGGATCAACGAAAACGCCAGGTACTTGAACGATGTGCTTCCTTGCATGGTGTTACTCCTTGGGATGAATTTCTTGAAAGATCAAAATGGCCTCGGCTGATGCGCTTCCTGCGCAAGCCGAGATGACCATTGAATCACATAAACATTTCTAAACAACGACAGCAATCAGGCCGACGAACGTACCCCCCGCGCGCGCCATCGCACCCATAACTGTGTTATCCATAACGCCGCCCTTTGGCGGGCGATAGCATCACCTCATCAACGCACAAGGAACTTACACATGAGTGGGAAACCGGCAATTGTCTTGGTCCATGGTTTTTGGGGCGGTGCGGCGCACTGGAACCGGGTGATTATCGAGCTGCACAAAAAGGGCTATACCGATTTGCATGCGGTGGAGATGCCGCTGACCTCGCTGGCCGACGATGCCGAGCGTACCCGCAAGATGGTTGCGCAAATCAAAGGCCCGGTGTTGTTGGTGGGGCATTCCTATGGCGGCGCCGTCATCACTCAGGCGGGTAATGAACCGAATGTCGCAGGCCTGGTGTACATCGCGGCATTCGCCCCGGATGACGGCGAAAGCCCAGGCGGCATCACCCAGGAACATCTGCCAGAAGCCGCCCCCAACCTGGCGCCTGATAGCGACGGTTATCTGTGGGTCAAGCCTGAACAGTTCCACGACAGCTTCTGCCAGGACCTGCCCCAGCAAGAAGGTCAAGTCATGGGCGTCACCCAAAAGGCTCCGCTAGCGAGCACCTTTGGCGATGTGATCAGCAACCCGGCGTGGAAGAACAAACCGTCCTGGTACCAGATTTCGAGCCAGGACCGCATGATCCATCCCGATAACCAGGTGCGCATGGCCAAACGCCTAGGCACCCGGGAAACCATCACCCTGGATGCCAGCCACGCCTCCCTGGCGTCCAGGCCGGTAGAGGTCGCTGCGTTTATCGATAGGGCGGCGCGTTCGTTGTCGTGATGGTGTGATCAGACATGGCTGTCCCCAATGGCGCGTTCAGCGTTGCGTCCAATTGAACGCGCCGTATCCCTTTCCCACAACATTGCCGGTCACCCTTCTGAGCACTCTCAACACTGGGTTTCAGTTGCGTATATGAAGACACTCTGGCGGCGCTGTTTGTCGCACCAGAGCATCAACAAAAAGCACAGCTTTATCGTACTCAGAGAGCATCGGGACGAACACACAGGTCACCTTCAAAAAGTGATGTGCTTAGCGCCCGATGGCTTATTTGACCCATTGCCCTGATTATCCCAACCAGCCTTGCCATCAACCTTTCTCATAAACGCCTCCAGCGCTTGCAGATCAGGCAACGGCGCCGTGCTGGTCAGCACGTTGGGCGCATGGCACCACGCAAGCGCGGGCGAAGCGCGTTCGCTCTGGCCATAGATCAACACATGACGAATCTGTGGGTTGTCCCTGATGAACCAGAGCAAATCGAATTTGACGCTGTGCGCCAGGGCGGCATTGATGATCAGCACATCCAGCGGCGTATCGCCGAAATCCACTGCACTCAATACTTCATCCAGCCGGTGTATCGGCGCGATGCGGTAATAGCCCAGCTGGTTCAACGCCCGTTCGATTTTCAAGCGGTAGAAATGCTGCCCATCGGCAATCAGAATGCGTAGCGCTTTATTGGTCATGTTCCCACCGCTCACTGATAAATGATCGTGAAGGTTGCCGACGCATTCGCCGGCCCCGGCGTGACCTTGGCCCCGGTTTGCAGGTAGCGCGCTCGCAGTGGGATGGCATAACTGCTTTCGGTGCTCCTGAGGGTCAGGCCCGTGTTTTGGTTGCTTGCCAGCGGCAGGGCAACGCCGTTACTGGTGGCGACCTGAATGCCGACGCCAGTCGCAGCAGGCGCGTTGCTGGCGGTGCTCGGGTCGAGGCTCAGGATGCCGTTGCTTGCATTGATGGCAGTCCGAGCCGGGTCGATGCGGTATTGCAGTGTGTTGTTGACGCGGGTTCCGCTGGTGCCGGTGCCTGAGGGTGAGTTACCACCTTGCGAAATCCAGCCGGGACCCGCGGCGGAGAATATGCCGTTGAACGCCGGGCAGTCATTTAGCGCAATGGAGAAGTCCGTCCAGCCGGTGGAACTGTTGAGGCCAGTGAATTTGTTGACCAGGTGGGTGCCCATCGGTACCGAGACATCCGGTGTGCTGCAGGTGCGCGAGACAATCTGGATGCTCCCGGAAATGCCCATCCTGAAGCCGCTCATTCTGGCGTCGCCGAAATTGCCGAACAGGCTCACGATCGGCAATGTACTGCCCACCAGCACACCTGGCGTCACCTCGCCGATCTTAATCAAGATCAGTTCAAAGTTCGAAGGCCCGTCAAAAGGCACGATGCATCTGAAACCCGCCGAACACGAGGTCCATGCCTTGGCGCTTTGCCTGGGCAGCAGGCCACCGTTGCTGTTGAAAGCAACGCCCAATCCGGGGATGCTGGTTCTGTAGACTTTATTGGCATAGGTGCCACTGGTTACATTGGCCAGAGCCTGGCTGGATTCAACGATAAGGTCGGTCCACTGCTGAAACGGCGCGACAAGGCACTCCAACTTCACCGCCTGACCTGAGGCCATGCTGAACTTTTGACGGTAGACCTCAGTGCCCACCGGCACATCCCGCCCGACGGTGATCGCCGAGATCTGCAACGGCATTGAGCCCACGGCAGGCCGGGTACCGTCCATATAGGAACAGGTGACTGCCATGGCCGTGCCGGCCGACGCCCACAAGGCCAAGCCCAGCCCCCCCAGTTTGATCAAAGAGCCGATGTTCATAACGCTACCTTTTGCTGGGTGTTGGGCCGCACGCTGTCAGCGACCTGTTTGCCGGCCGCACACACGGCGTCTACTTGTTGCAGCTGTTGCCCATCGCCGGGGCCCGGCGGGATCGTCAGGGCGCACTGCTGCTGCGCCTGGCTGCCCCAGTTGACCAGCAAACGGCGCGTTTCGGGTTTGATCCGCGCATACAGTTGACCGCCCTGCCCGACCACGCCCACGGTGGCACCCTCGCCATCGGTCACGCCCGCGCCGAACGGCAGGCTGCTGCCGTCGTCCAGGCGCACATTGAGCAGCACCGCGCGGCCCTGGTTGGTGGCGTATTTGAGGTGCACAACGGCACCGGCACGCGGCGCGGTCTGTTGGCTGGTTTCACTTAGCTCTACGTCCAGGGAGCTGCCGATCGGGTCGATCGCTACCTCGTTCAATTCGTACGGGCGCAGGTAGGGCACCACGGCGTTGCCGCTGCCGTCGAGCCTCAGGCCCGGGTAGCCGGAGACCTTCGCGCCCTCGGCGCCTGGGGCGCTGACCACGGCCATGGTTTCACCGCGATAAGGCGTCATGGTCACCCCGTCGACATGGGCTACCACCGTGCCGCTGGCGCCCACCGACGCGCTGGTATAGCCATCGCCCCGGCCCAGGGCGGCACTGAGCATGGCGCGGGCGCCGGTATACTGGCCGTTGAGGGCTGCGCTCTTGGTATTGCTGCCACCGTCATGGCCGAAGGTGGCGCCGTAGCCGTACTGGCGGTCCTCGCCGGCGGTGCCGCTGATACCCGCCTGCTCGCTGTAATGGCCTCGGGGGTCCCGGCCCAGCTGTGCCGTCACTTGCGGCCCATAGCCCGGGCCGCCGAATTCCAGGGGCATGCTCATGGTCAGCAGAAAACTGTTTTCCATATCGCCCAGGCCCATCCGGCTGCGGTTAGCGTTCAGGCTGAAACTCACCCGGTTGAACTGCTTGCTGTAGCTGAACTGGTACTGCACGTCGCTGCCCTGCTGGTTCCAGTAGTTCTGGGCATAGCCGCTGATCGACACCTGACCCCAGGGCCCGAAGCTTTGGTCGGCGGTGACTGACAAGCGGCTGCGCGGGCGGCCGAACTCGCTGGTGTCCCAACCGTTTTTCTCGGCATCGAGCAGTTGCACGGCATTGCTGAAGTCCAGGTAGTCACGGGTAGAAAAACGATAGGCCGCTACCGAAAAGTTACTGCCGGTACTGAGGATGTTCTTGCTGTAGGACAGGCGCATGCTCTGCCCCTTCGCCCGGCCGGCAGCCAGATCGGTCTGGGCGTGCGTCACGTCCACCGCCATCGCGCCAATCGGCGTGCCGAACGCTACGCCTGTGAGGATGGCCGCGTAGTCATCGCTTGATTGCACACCGCCAAACCCGGTGAAGGTGTTGTTCAGACCATATTGCAGCGTGCCTTGCAAAAGGCGCGTCTGCTCGTCAACGAAGTTGTTGCGGGTTTCCCCGGCGGTGACACTGAAACGCGAGGTGCCAGGGCGCAGCAACTGGCTGACCGAGGCGTAGGGCACGATAAAGTTTTGTTCGGTACCGTCCGCCTCGGCCACGCTCACGTTGAGGTCGCCTCCGTAGCCGGTGGAGTACAGGTCGTCGATGACGAAGGCGCCGGGGGCGACCGTGGTTTCCAGCAGCACGTTGCCGGCCTGGCGAATGGTGACACGCGCATTGGTGCGGGCGATGCCACGGATAACCGGCGCATATCCGCGCATGGAGTCGGGCAACATGCGGTCATCACTGGCCAACTGTACGCCGCGATAAGACAAGGTGTCGAAGATCTCACCGCTGGTGTTGGACTCACCTACAGTCAGCTGGCTTTTCAGCGCAGTGATATCGCGTTGCGCGTAGCTGTCCAACGCCTGGTACTGGCTACCGTTGCGCGATTGCCAGCTCATCGAGGCATTGTGACGCAAGCGCCAGTCGCCCAGATTGAGGCCTGCATTGAGCCCCAGGAACGCCGAGTCATTGGTGCCGCTGCGGGTGCGGTTGCGATTGGCATTGAAGTTATAACTGAGCATCCCTGCAGTGACGCCACGGTCCCACAGTTCAGGGCTGACATAGCCACGCGAGTTACGCTTCAAGGCCGCCTGAGGGATGCTGAGGTCAAGTGCCTGGTTCTCCGGGGAGAAGTTCGCACTGGCGCCCTGAATCAAACTGCCCAACGCCGTGCAGCCTGGACCCTCAAGCGCCAGGCTGGCTTCGGGTGACAGTTTGGCGATGTTCACGCCCTGGCGCTCAAGCAGGCCATGATCCATGCACACCACCGGCTTGCTGCCGTCGGGCTGAGCCTCGATACGAATGTCCTGGCGACTGTTCAACTGGCCGTTGAGCATAACGTCCGCACGGTACTGCCCCGGGGTCACCGGGTTGCCGGCCTGGTATTTGCCGAGGTCAAGATTGCGTGAGTCTTCCGGCAGGAATGCATCGTTGAACTGCACCTCTTGCGCCAACGCGGCGTGGCCCCCCCAGGCGCATGGCGCGGCGGCCAATACCTTGAGTATCAAGCGGGTGAGCGGATTCAGGGCGAAGCGAGGCTGCGCCCCCAGGGGCGGCCTGGAGCGGGAAGAGGTCTGCATAAATGACTCGCGGGTAAAGACGTCAGGAATGGTTCAGGGCTTGAGTGCTGTCCGAGTCGGGATCAGCGCGCCGTAATCGTTGATTGCGCTGAACTCCACCTGTGCGCCTGGGGCTGGTCGGGTTTTAAGCGTCGGCAGCGGGAATTGCCGGGTTTGACCCGGGCCCACCATGCCGTCCTCACTGCGCGCGCGCTGACTGCCAGACACCAAGTCCAGCTCAACCAGCGATACGTGAAAAGCCGATGGATTGAACGCTCGCAGAGCCAGGCCCTGGCCATCGCGGGCCGTCACCAGTTGCCATTGCACCTGCTCGATCGCTTCGCTGGCGGTGCCTGCAAGGCCCGTCGGGCGGTAGAACAATTTGATCCGCGAACGGAAGGCCATTTGCAGAGTATTCAGGTCTGCCCCGGCCTCAGGTTTGGGTGGTATTTCCAGCACGTTGAGCCAGAACACCGACTCCTTGTCCTGGGGCAGCGCTGCCCCGGTAAACAATACGCGCAGGCTTTGGCCCTTGGTCGGGTCGATACGCGCCACCGGAGGCGAAAGCAGAAACGGCGCCTTGGAGCTGGTGGGCGTGGACTCCACACTGCCGGTATCAATCCACGCTTGCATCAACGCGGGTTGAGTACCGTTGTTATTGAGTTTTACTGTGACTTCTTTCTGGTCTGCCGGGTAGATCACGCGGGTGCCGGTGATCACCACACCTGCCAGCGCCTGGGAACACCCAATTGCCACAAGACTTGCCAGAAGCATTTGTTTAAATGGAAGTATGCAAGGCATGACGTAGTCCCAATGCCGCCCCGAAAACACGCCCTTTAACTATTCAACAGGGCGTGTAGTCATTACCGGCGACTTACTGATAATTGATGGAGTAAGTCACGTTGCTGATAACGGTGCCCGGCGTGGTCGCGGCTTGGGCGTAGTATTGAACAGCGTACGGCAGGTCTGCGCTGAGTGCGGTGGCGTCGATGGCGATACGGCTGGTGGAAGCCACTTGTGCGGTGTCACCGGCTTTGATGGACTTGCCATTGGATGCGTCGATCAGTTGCAGTTGAACCTTGGTAGCACCGCCGCCGATGTTCTTCAAGTTGCCGCTGGCCGGATCAACCGAACCGCCGGCTTCAAAGAACGCAGCTGCGGTTTTCAGCGCTGCCGAGCATTTGCTCAACTGAATGCTGAAACCGGTCTGGCCGGCCACTTGGCCAGACGAGGTCAACGAGGCAGTGGAGATAGTCGGCAGCGTGACGGTAGTGCCTGCCGAGCCGGCCGCCCCATTCACTGCAACCTGGCAGGTCTCGGCCTTCAGTTCGCCGTTGAAATTGATGGTGCCGTCCGACGCCATGGCAGCGGAGGTGGCGGTGGCGGCGACCAGTGCAGCGAGGACGCGAGCTTTGTAATTCATGAGTAACTCCGAGAGAGCGATATACCAGGTAAGTGAAGAAGTTTCCGGTGCTGGAGAACTTCTGTGTTGTTGCGCAGTGAAGTGTAGGGAGCCCACGCAAAACCCAATATAGGAGTGCTCCTAAAAACAACTAAGCCACTCAATATTTCAAACAATTAACGCCTCTTTCCCTCGGTGTAAACTTACCCCTTCAACTTATGTTTTTTATTGGGCTGCTCATTACTTCGTCTATAGGAGTGGTCCTAAAAAGCT
This sequence comes from Pseudomonas sp. KT_2_4, assembly GCF_041410225.1. Lineage (NCBI taxonomy): Bacteria > Pseudomonadati > Pseudomonadota > Gammaproteobacteria > Pseudomonadales > Pseudomonadaceae > Pseudomonas > Pseudomonas sp. KT_2_4. Next base: position 98,521 of record NZ_CP166962.1, on the reverse strand, counting down.
GGCTATCGACGCAACGCAGACTATTTAATAACTCGCTGCAGTCCAGTCATCCATCATGAGACTCAATTGACGCGCGACCGCCACCGTTGGCCAGCTCACTTCATCGTGCAACAACAACTCGACCTTTTCGGCGCCGGCCGCAATCGCCGCCCAACCTGCCGTCTGCGCAGCGCCCTGGAGGCGATGCGCAGCCTGCATGGCAACCGGGCGGTCACGCAGGGCAACAGCGCTGAACAGACGGTTCATATCCGGGCGCAACGCTTCCTGCGGCCCTTCCCGCTCATGCCTGGAGGCACCGTGCACCTGCGTCGCGGCTACCGGCACCTGATCGCACCACAACTCAATCATTTGCTGCAATTTGTCCTGACGCACCGGCTTGCTCAGAACGCCGTCCAGGCCAGCCGCAAAACAGCGTTCGAGATAGGCATTGCCGGTCACCTGCGACATCGCAATGATTGGGCAATGCCCGTACTGTTGTTGGCGCTCCACGTCGCGCAAAGCGCGGCTCAGGTTGAACGCGTGATGCTCATCGATCAGTACCAGAGCAACCCTGTGCTTATTGAAGAGCGCCAGCGCCTCTTCATCATCGTCCGCCGACAACACGCCCAGGCCAAAACCTTGAAGCAGGGCTTTCACTGCTTGCTGATCGGCGTACTCCGCCTCCAACACCAGTACCCAGAATGAAACCTCTATAGGCGCTGCGACAGAATCTGCCGCCCGCACTGGCGACTCAAGCGCGCCAGCCCACTCGACGGGCAACCTCACTTCGACTTGGGTGCCGCTCCCCGGCACGCTGCTCAACGTCAGCTCGCCCTGCATCAACCTCACCAACCGGCGACAGATCACCAGCCCCAAACCGGTGCCGCCACTGCGCTTGAATGACTGCCTGGCGCGGGCATAGGGCCGAAACAGCGCAGCTTGCGCCTGGTCGGACAAGCCAATGCCGGTGTCGACCACGCGTATCAACGCCTGCGATGTTGCCCCCGGCTGTGCGTCGGGCAGCAGCAGTTGAACCTCAACCCCGCCGTGCTCGGTGAACTTGATGGCGTTGGAAATCAGATTACGTAGCACCTGGGCCACCCGTTGGTCATCGAGCAGTGCTGAAACAACGGGACGCTGACCGGTCAATGTCAACGTCAGCCTCTTTTCCTCGGCATAGCCTCGGTAATCATCCACCTGCTCTTGCAGCAGTGACCACAGGTCCACCGGCTCAAGGTTGAGCCGCAATTGCCCGGCCTCCATTTTGGAGATATCCAGCACATCGTCTACCAGGCGCAACAAGGTGTTGGCGCCGGTATTGGCCAGGCCCGTGAAGTGCCGCTGTTGTTCGTCCAGCGGTGTGTGCTCAAGCAGCTCAACTGCCGCCAGCACTGCGTTCATCGGCGAGCGGATTTCATGGCTCATGACCGCCAGGAACATCGCTTTCTCGCGCTCGCGCTGCACCGCGCGCCGTCGCTGCAACCGGCTTTGCCACACCAGGATGATAAGTAACAGCACAATGGCCAGTAACAGCCACAACTCACCCGCGTAATGTGCGGCGATGGACCTGATGGTCGGGATATCCAGGTTCATGTCGGCAAACCAGGCGTCGAAGATCGCCTTGCGCTCATCGCCGGTGATCGAGGTCAATGCCTTCTCCAGGATCGACAGCAGGATTTCATCGCTGTCGCGCACCGCCATGCTGACACCCGTGTGCAATTGGGGCACCACGCCGGATATCTGCAATACGCCCTGGTACTGGCGGGAAAGATACGGGATCAACAACCACTCCGAAGCGATTGCGGCGTCTGCCTTGCCGTCCTTGACCATGGCCATCATGTCTACGGCGTTCTGCGCGGTGATGATCGTGACTCCCGGGGCCTCGTGGCGCAGGAATGCGCCATAGACTTCGCGTCCCAACATGACTAACCGTTTGTGAGCGAGCTGTTGCAGACCTGCCAGGGGCTGATCGCCGAAACGACTGACAAGGATCGTCGAGCTGGTGTTGTAAGGCAGGGTGTAAAGCATCCCACGATCCTGGGCCGGGTCGTCGGAGCGGCGTCGAGTGGACAAGATGTCGACCTCACCGCTGATCAGCATGTCCTTGCGGGCACTGCGCGTGGTGGTCAGCACCGGTTCGAAATGCAGGCCGGTACGCAGGCCGATCAGCCTCAGGTATTTGGCCGAAAGACCGCGCAATTGGCCGCTGCTCATGTATTCGAAAGGCAGCAAGTCCTCAAACACACCCACACGCAGCACCGGATTGGCAGCGATCCAGGCCACCTCCTGTTGCGTCAACGCCATGGGTGGCGAACTGGCGTACACGCCAACCGACGCCGGAAGGCACACTAACGCCAGTACCACCAGCAGGCGCCGCATCAGCGTGCCGTCCGTTGCACCGGTGTCGCCGGCAGCACGTCGAGCGCAGTATCGCCGCTCAAAGCGGCCCAATGCTGCAGTAACGGCTGCAAGGCTTGGGCGTGCACCGGCCCCCACTCATGTTCGCCGTACAGCAGACGCTCCATGTATTCAGCGGCCTGCGCCAGTGCCGCCCACTCCATGATCAACGCCGCGCCGTGCAATCGATGAGCCACGTGCTGCGCCGATGCGCGATCACACAGGGCGACGGCTTTGATCAGGTTTGCCAGGTCGCCGGCCATTTCACGGTAGATTGAGGCTTGATCCAGCAAAGGCGCCATCAAGCTGGTGCTCGGCGCAGCCAGCTTGACCCCACACCAGCGCTCAATGACCTCGGATAACTGCCCAAGACGTATGGGCTTGCTCAACGTCGCGTCCATGCCCGCCTCGATACAGCGTTGCAGATGACGGTCGCCGGTCAGGGCAGAGATGGCGATAATCGGGCTGCGTATGCGCCCCAATTGTATTTCCAGGGCGCGTAATCTGCGCACCAGCCCATAGCCATCCTCATCGGGCAAATCGCAGTCCATCAGCACCAGGTCATAGACGGTTTCCCTGAACAGGGGCCAGGCTTGCGCAGCGTTGGCAGCAATCACTGGTTGACAGTCAAGCGCACTGATTTGCGCGCGCAATACCTCCTGGTTGGCATAAGTATCTTCCACCACCAGAATTCGCAGCCCGCTCGAGGTTGGCTGGGTTGAGGGTGCAGCTTGCGCCAGCAAGACAGGTGGTTCCTCGCCGATGCTCACCGGTAAGCGGATAGTCACTGTGGTGCCCGTGCCCTGCTCGCTGGTCAGCGTCAATGCCCCGTGCATCAAATCCACCAACTGTCGACAAATCATCAGGCCCAACCCGGTACCCCCTGTGCGCCTGGAAGACTCGCGGGCCTGGGCATAGGGCTGAAACAGGGCGGCCTGCACTGCCTCTGAAATGCCGACGCCACTGTCGCGAACTTCAATCTGCAATTGCGGGCTGCCGTCCGGTAAAGTCGCCAACGCCACGTCAATGTCGATACTGCCCGTGTCGGTAAACTTGATGGCATTGGAAATCAGGTTATGGAAGATCTGCGTGAGCCGGGAGCTGTCGAGCAGCAACAGGGGCAGTTGCGCCTGAATATGGCTGTTCAAGCTCAGTTTTTTTTCTCGCGCACGCAGTCGATGCAGGCCAACTACGCCTTGAACCAATGCCGACACGTCGATTGCCTCAAAGGCCAGCCGGGGCAGTTTGGCGACCGAGCCGGGCCTGTCCAGCACATCATCGAGCAGGCGCGCCAGGGCGTTGGCGCCACTGTTGGCTAAATGGGCCAAATGGCGCTGCTGCTGGTTAAGCCGGGTGTGCCCAAGCAACTCCATCGCTGCTAGCACGGCGTTCATCGGTGAGCGGATTTCATGCCCCATCACGACCAGGAACATGGATTTTTCCTGCTCGCCAAGCACGGCCAGATGCCGCTGGCGCTGGCCGCGATACACCAGAGCGCACAAGCTGACCAGCACCAGCGCGCCAAGGATCAGCACATGCGAATAATGGGCGGCGATACTCGGCAATGAAGGGATATTAAGGTTCAGGTCCTGGTACCAGCGCCCATACAGCGTGTTGCGTTGCTCGACGCTGATGGACGCGAACACCTTTTCAAGGATCGAATACAGCATGACCTGGTCTGTACGGGTCGCCATGCTCACATCCAGCACTTCGCTGCCGAGCACACCGGATACTTCCAGAATGCCCTGGTACCGCTGGTACAGATAAGGCGTTAGAAAGATGGCTGACGCGATTGCCGCGTCGGCGCTGCCGTTTTCAACGCGGGTCAGTATCTCCAGGGCCGAAGCGCTTTTTTTGAGATTTGCCTTTACCCCCTTTCGGCGGAATATTTGCTCGTAGTACGCCACATCCGGTATCGCTACGGTCTTGCCCTGCAATTGGTCAATATCGAAAACGTCGGGGCTATCAACACGCGTGACAATGATCGGTGAGGTCGATTCGTAAGTCAGCGTTTGAAGCCCCTTGATGGTGGGTTCAGACCGGAAGCGCAAATAGGAGGACAGCAGGTCCACCTGCCCCTCCAGCAACATGTCTTCGCGCTCTGCCAGCGTCTTCCCGGGCAGGTAAGTGAACTGAATGCCCGTCGCGGCTGTGACAGCTTGCAAATACTCTGATGACCGCCCGTGCAATACCCCCGCGTCCATGTATTCGAAAGGAATCAGATCCTCAACCACCCCGACCCGTAACACCGGATGCGTCTGGATCCAGTGCTTTTGCTCTGCACTCAGTTCGACCGGACCGGCCCTTACACCAGGCACCAGCATTATCAGCAAGCACCATAACGCCACGACGCACCGCCCCGTTTTCATGGTGTACCGATGATCTTGTTGAGCTTGAACAGCTCATTGTTGGACGTCACCCCGAGCTTGCGGAATGCAGAGGTTTTTTGCGTGCTGATGGTTTTGATGCTGCGATTGAATTTCTCGGCTATTTCACTCACGGTCATGCCTGCCAGATAACAACGAATGACTTCCTGCTCACGGCTGGTCAGCTCCGCCAGCGCCAAGGCGTCCCGCTCTTCAGCGGGGCTTGCACTTTTCTCACCTGTGACCGTTTCCGCCAGGCGATACGTCATGTCGGTGTTCAAATACACCGCACCCGCTGCGACTTTTCGAATCGCCTTCACCAACTGGCTCATGTCTTCGCCCTTACCCACAAAACCACGGGCCCCGACCCGCATGGCGAGGCCCACTGTCGCCGGATCATGATGGCTGGACAGGATCAGGATATGGCAGTTGGGAAATTTGACGCGTAAAGCGCGGATCAGTGATACACCGTCCAACTCATTGGGATTAAGGGAGAAATCCAGAAGTAGTAAATCTGCCGGTGCCGTAACAAGGCCTACAATTAAGTCGCGGCTTTTTTCATAAATGCCAACCACTTCAAAGTTCGCTTCGGCCGCCAACGTATTGGCAAGGCCATGTCGAACGACCGCGTGGTCATCCAATAACGCAATGCGTATGGTTTTCATCGTGATCGTACCCTCTCGGTCCGGCGCGCACCGCACCGTCGAAATACAGGGATAACTCATCGATACAACGTCTAATACGCACATGAGTATATGCAATAGCCGCAAAATGACACGCGCACAGCAGATGAATTCGTGCCGCTCAAACCCCTTCGATAATATGCCTGATCCTGAATAACTCATTGTTCGACATCACCCCCAACTTGCGAAATGCGGAGGCTTTTTGCGAGCTGATGGTTTTGATACTGCGGTGGAATTTCTCGGCGATTTCCGTGATGGTCATGCCGGCCAGGTAACACCGGATCACCTCCTGCTCGCGCGCAGAAAGGCTGACAAAGCGCAGGGCTTCATCCCGGCCTTTGGCCTCGCCGTCATAGCTCACGGCGGTAGCTTCCGCCACGCGGTAGGCCATGTCCGGGCTCAAGTACACCGCGCCCGAGGCCACCAGGCGGACTGCGCAGATCAACTGCTCCATGTCCTCGCCCTTGCCCAGAAACCCGCGTGCGCCCACCCGTAACGCCAGAATTGCCGTCGCCGCATCGTGGTGCGTCGAAAAGATCAGGATCCGGCAGGTTGGAAACTTCACGCGCAGCGCGCGAATCAACGAAATACCATCCAGCTCGCAGGGGCCGAGCACAAAATCGAGCAGCAATATCTCAGCCGGTTCGGTCGCCAGCCCAGCCATCAGATCACGGCTACGGCTATACACGCCGACCACTTCAAAGTCCGGTTCCTGTACCAGTCGATTGACTAAACCATGTCGTACAATTGCATGATCATCCAGCAAAGCAATGTGTAAACGTTTCATAGATCAAGGAACACTCTTTATAACGAGCAAAAAGACGAGAACCGAAACTTATCGACTGTTAGTTAGTTCTCGACTTTTCAAGCGCACAGTTCGCCAGCCGAGCGACTACGCCTCAGCAGCAGGATATTCAAAAGCACTGAACATTTGAAAAATCAGACGATGCGCAACTTAATGCAATGGCGCCCCGATGAATATCAGACTGCTCTTAAAAGCGTATGGCTCACTCAATTGCCGAGGCGCCGTTGCTGTTCTGTTGGGTCACAAAGTTCAGGAAGGCATCGATTTCCATCGGCCGCGCCAAGGCATAGCCTTGTCCAACCCGGCAGCCCAAACGGTGCAGCAACGGGATCGTCGACTCATCCTCGATCCCCTCCGCCACCAGGCTCAGGTTGAGCAGCCGCGCCCAGTTGACGATGCCGGCGATGACATTACGTGACGAGGAATGCTGTTCGACCCCCCGGACAAACGAGCCATCGATTTTCATCTCGTCAAACGACAGGTTTGCCAGCAAGGCGAAGGTCGCCGCCCCTGTGCCGAAATCATCCATCGACACCTGGAAGCCCTTGGCTCGAATAGCGGTCAACGAGGCCGACAGATACAACTCATTGGGTTCGGGCACGTCTTCGGTCAGCTCGATCTTGAGCAGGCGATTGGGCAGCTCTGCCTGCCGCATTCTGGCTGCCAGGCGATCGGCGAAGTTGGGCGTACAAATCGTCTTGGCCGAAGCATTTACGGCAATGGGAATCTGGATGTTCGCGCGCTTGAGCGACAGCATGACCTTGATCGTCCACATCTCCACCAGGCTGAACAACAGCAAATCCAGGCCCAGGCGGTTGACCAAAGGCATCAGTACCGAAGGCGGTACTTCACCAAAGCGGGGGTGCTTCCAGCGCACCAACGCTTCGGCCCCCACAATGCGTCGGCTGAGCAATTCGAACTGCGGTTGAAACACAAAGCGCAGCCCGTCGCCAGTCGTCAGCGCATGGATCACCTCATCTTCGGCCAGGGCGTCGAAGGTATTTTTGCGTAGCGAGGGGTCGGGTTGCACGCGGGTCAATACCGTGGCGCGCAATGCATCGCCCAAGTCCAGGGTACCGCCTTCGCGCACGATCTCGACGAAAATGCCCGCCGCCCTTGCCAAACGGGCATGGGATTCCAGGGCGCTGACGGCGACTCCACCCAAGTACTTGACCCACAGCGGCTTGGCCGACCTTTCACGCGCAGACGTACGTGCACCGTCAGCGGCCCCACCCGGCGCGCCCAGCGTGGTTTCGCCCATCCACAAAATCCCTGGAAACTGGGCCAGTTTGCCAGACTCGAGACGTGCCTTGAGCAGGCTGGGCAACATCAAGCCATCGCCGCATTCAGGGCGAATTTCACTCACGATGACGTCGACCGGATAATCATCCAGCCACGCTTGCAGCGCATCCAGGGAGTCGACGTTGGCCAGGGGCAAGACCCCCATGCCACTCAATGCGGATGCAAGCCGATGTGCGCACGCCGCATCGGATGCCAGCGTGATTACACGTAACGCGCTGAACTCGTTGGGCACGGCGACATTTAGGATCATGACAAGGAATTTCCCGAGACTATTTCTTCAGGGAAAAAGCTTATCAGCGCCAAAAAAGAAACAAATAGGACTGGGACTAAAAGCCAGCGTGGCTGCCATCAGCCTTTATTGAGCAGCATCCGCCCCATCACGCATACGCCGGCTATCCCGTAAGGGCGGCGCGCCAAACAGTCGCTTGTATTCGCGGCTCAATTGCGAGGCGCTTTCATAGCCCACCGGGCTGCTCGCCTGGCCTGCGTCCAAGACCTGATTGAGCATCAGTTGCCGCGGACGATATGCTATCGATAAGGCGGCGCGTTCGCTGTCGTGACGATGTAATCAAGCTCGAGGGGTAATGAAGTGTTTAAACAGAGGATGCTTAACGACCATGGCTGAATACCTTCTGCCCCCCGCTGCCCCACACTGGCTGATCCGCCAAGCCACCCCCGACGATGTGCATGCCTTGGTCGCACTGGATGCCTACGCAACCGAGCATGCCAGCCGTCGTGTGTTTATCTATGACGCCGTGGTTCGCCAGCAATGCTTGGTAGCCGCCGACGCTAACGTGTGCGCCGGCTACCTGGTGCTCACCCACGACTTTTTCAACCATGGGTTTATTGCGCTGGTGGTGGTTTCACCGCTGTACCAGCGCCAAGGCGTCGCCCTTCGTCTGCTGTCAGCGGCCGAAGCAGCCTGCAAGACGCCCAAGCTGTTCGCATCGACCAATGCCTCCAACGGCGCGTCCCAGGCCCTGCTGACGAAAGCCGGCTTTATTCCCAGCGGGCAGATCGAGAATCTGGACGATAACGACCCTGAACGTGTGTACGTCAGGTTCATTCGCTGAGCTCCATAAGGTGCCTTCTGCGCGGGCGGGAACCTTTTCTCGAATGCACAATCTGTGGTTCACCCTTTTGAACCGATTGAGACCCTGCGCATGCTTGTGAAAAAAGCCGTCCTCTGCCTGGCACTGCTAAGTGCCGGCTTCATCGCAGGCTATGCGGCCAAACCCACCCCGCAGTTGCAAGTCACCGCTGGCCAACTGATGGAGTGCGGCGAACTCATGATCCCGACGCTTGGGATGTGAGCCGCGCATACCCAGGTAAAAGCCGTTTCAGCCGCTCGACGTCACGTGCGCAGGATGCACGTTGAACCCATTGCGCCCCGCCGCCTTCGCACCGTAAAGCGCTGCATCGGCCGCCTCGACCAAACCCAACACCGGCTCCAGCCGTGAGCCCATGCCCGTCGCAACGCCGATACTCACGCTCACGCGCCCGAAGGGGCTGCCTGGGTGTGTGATGTGCTCCTGCTGTAGGCGCGAAAGAATGCGTTGCGCGACCACCGCAGCGCCTGTGCTGTCAGTCGCGGGCAGGATGATCGCCATTTCTTCTCCGCCATAGCGCGCCACCAGGTCCGACGGGCGCCGCACGCACGTTTCCAATAACGTGCTGACTGCCTGCAAGCACGCATCTCCCGCGACGTGACCAAAGGCATCGTTAAAGCGTTTGAAATGGTCAATATCGAGCATCAGCAATGCCAGCGACGTACCCTCGCGCTGCGCCCGGCGCGCTTCCACGGCCAGCGTTTCGTCAAAACAGCGGCGGTTGGCCAGGCCGGTCAGCGCGTCCTTTTTCGCTAATAGCGCCAATTGCCGATTGGAGTCGAGCAACTGTTGCTGGGCGACACGCAACGCATCTTCCGCCGCCGTACGCCTGCGGATATCCAGGATCAGAAACCAGCCGATCAGCCCCGTCAGCCCCAACAGCCCCGCTACCACGACCGCTGACAGTGCCGCCTCGATGCGCCACGCCGCGAGGGCTTCGTGCTTGCCCAACGCGACCGTGGTGATCAGCGGCAGGGTTTCGCTTTTGCGAAAGGCATAGAGTCGCTCTACCCCGTCCAGGCTGGAGGTATAGGCCGCAGTGCCCACAGGCTGGTCGACGAGGTACTTGGAATAAATAGGCGAGGTGGAAAAGTTGCGGCCCATGTCCTGCTCGCGGAAGGGGTAACGCACCAGCAACGTGCCGTCGGCGTAGGACAGGCCGATGGCGCCCTCCTGGCCCACATCGAGTTTACCGAATACCCGCAGAAAGTTTTCCACCCCCAGGGTCACAGCGACCACGCCAGCGAAGTTGCCGGCCGCGTCGTTGAAACGGCGGCTGATGGTCACCACCCATTCATGGTTGGCGCGGCTTTGAATCGGCGGGCCAATAAAAGGTTCAGCACTCGGATCGTCGCGATGGTGGATGAAATAGGCCCGATCACTGCTATTGGCGCCCTCCGGAATCGCACGATTGGAAGACAGCAGCCACCGGCCCTGATGATCATAAATGGTGATGCCGCTGAGCTGCGGCATCAGCGGCTGCTGTCGGTTGATCAGCGTACTGATGCGCTGGATTTGTACCGGGCCACTGCCTTCGGTTTCCAGGCGCTCCACCAACCCCAGCAACAGCAACGAGCTTTGCCGCACGATGCCTTCGGTATAGGTGTTAAGGGCCTGGGTCAGGTTCAAGCCATGCACATCCACTTCCGCCAGCGCACGGTCGCGGGAAGACAGGACTTTCCAAATCGTCAGCGAAGTCAGGGAACAGCCGATCACCAACAGCAACAGCATCACAAGACGGGTATCACGCTTCACGTCAGCACCTTAAGGAAGTCCGGTTTCCATCCAGCCATCATTCGAACGTCGGTACTCACAGGGGCAACCGGTTCCAGAGTGCCAGCATACAAGCAGTCTGTGCGAGCTGCAGCAACAGAGTGTGGGGCTGAGCGCCGGCCAGAGGAGCCAGCGCCTTTAATGACCACTATCAAAACAGGGTATTGAATGCTAAACCAACCGTTAAGGTCGCTATTAATTCAATATCAATCGACGCAGAAAAACTTATACGAAGCGGCACTTTCTGAGCCTACTTGTACAAGTTTCATCTGCCACTCTACCGTTCATCGCCCTTTTTAAAAAATTTCAAAACATCTGCGCACTTTCCCTTATCAGAAAAGATGTCCGTTGCATAAACGGGCAACTAGCGAAACGACATTTCAAGACTGGGAGTATTGTTATGACGACGAGCAATAAAAACCCTGGAAACTTTGCTAACGATCGCGAAAAAGCATCAGAGGCGGGAAAGAAAGGTGGACAGGCCTCTGGCGGCAATTTCGCCAACGACCGCGAGAAAGCCGCGGAAGCCGGGCGTAAAGGCGGCCAGAACAGTCATGGTGGGGGGCGTAAGTCCTGACCACACGGGCAGTACCGCTGTTCCGTTTGTTAACAAAGGGCATTGATCATGCGTGCGTACATTGATAATCAGCGCGGCGAGCCAGCTCGCAGGCCGATTGTAGAAGTGCAAACTAAAGCAAGGACCGGCCTGCGTTCTAATACGTCTGCGTGTTACGAACATCAGCAACTTGCTGAACAAGCCGAAGCCACGATAAGTGCATCTAAAACGCCACCCTTGTGTGAAAGGCACTTGTAATCGTGCAGCTTGATGCCCGCGACCAAGTGCACGCTTCAAGCACAATCGAAGTGAACGTTACATTACCGACATAACGACGAGGTAACTGAACATGACTACTCAAGACAAGCAAGGCAACATGAGCGTCAGCGAAGCCGGTAAAAAAGGCGGCGAAGCCACTTCTGCGTCCCATGACAAAGAGTTCTACCAGGAGATCGGCAGCAAAGGTGGCCAAAACAGTGGCGGGAACTTCAAGAATGATCCCGAGCGCGCCGCTGAAGCCGGCAGCAAAGGCGGCCAGAACAGCGGGGGCAATTTCAAGAATGACCCCGAACGCGCCGCCGAGGCGGGCAGCAAAGGCGGCCAGAACAGTGGCGGCAATTTTGCCAACGACCGTGAAAAAGCTTCCGAAGCCGGGCGTAAAGGTGGCGAACACAGCCACGGCGGCGGACGCAAAAGCTGATGTGCTTGATGCAGGGGAGCCGTGCTCCCCTGCTTTCATTGATGAGGGACACCATGCCTTTACACATTATCAACTTCACCGCACCGATCACCGCTTCTACGTGCAGCCAACTGATTGAAAAAGCCTCGTTGGCCGTACAACAAGATGCCCAGGGCCTGGTACTGAATATCGCCACCATGGGTGGTGAATGCAGCTACGGCTTTACGATGTACAACTTTTTATTGTCCCTGCCGATTCCGGTGCATACCCATAACCTCGGCACCGTGGAATCCATGGGCAATATCATCTTCCTGGCTGGTGAGCGCAGGACCGCCTGCAAGCACAGCAAATTCCTGTTCCACCCCTTCCACTGGCATGTGCAAGGCGCGGTTGACCATTCGCGCATGTCCGAATACGCGATGAGCCTCGATTACGACTTGCAGTTGTACGCACGCATCGTGGCCGAGCGCACCGCCGATGCCGTCGAAAAACTGGAGACCGAAAAGTACCTGATCGCCGCGCCCCGCATTCTTGATCCGCAACAAGCGCTGACCGCCGGCTTGATCCATGGGATCGAACTGCCCGTGATCAAGGCGGAGTTCGTGAGCAGCTTCATTCACTCCTAGCACCTTTTATTCAATAGGGGAGCCTCACAATGGACGAAGAAACGATCCGACTCACCGCGTACCGCATTTGGGAACAGCAAGGGAAGCCTGACGGTCAGGATTTCGTGCACTGGTTACAAGCCAGGGAGGAGCTGACAACCCCGCCGACTGACGGCCTGGCAGGCTCGATAGAAAGTAGCGTCACCCCGCCCAACCCGGACCGATCAAAGCGCCAGGCGACCGCCGCCGGGCAAAAAACCCGCAGCAGAAAACCCAACAGCTGAACCCACAGAGCCGAGAGTGAGGACGCGCCTGTCGATAAACCCGCCAGGGTTCTAAAACATCGGCAGCCGTCCAAGCGTCATCCCCGCCCCGCCGCCTCTCGATACTGGCATTAAAACATCAACTAATCGCTTGTTTGAATTCCTCCTTTTTAGCAGTTGAAAACGCCCATTTCTTAATCGAGAGTGGCCGTTCATTCAGGGAGGAATCGATGTGATCCATCTACAAGCGAACCGAAGTTGCCTGCAATGCAAACAACCCTACGAATCGACGCTGGATGACCCCGACTTTCTGGTGTCGTCGGCCTCTGACATGCTCTGCCCGGCCTGCAAGCAACACTATGCAGCAGACCTGATGAAAGAGGCACTTCAACGCAGCGTGCAAAAGTTGTGCATGTTGCAGGAGCGACGCAAAAAACAGTAAACACGCGCCTCGCCCCTACCGCCACCCGCATGGACACCGTCCATTAAAAATACATTCATTCGGGTGGCGGCGGCACATAAGGCTTTGCAATAAACGGGATACTCCCAGACGGGCGCCATCTTACATTCTCAAGACCGTAGCGCTCGGCCAGCGGTTTACTGATGCGTTTGATCTTTTCATTACGCGACCTGGGAATAATGCCAATGCCTGCATCGCAACAGGCCCAATGCCACGCCTCTGCGTTATTCATCACCTCCGCTCTTATAATGAAAGACTTAGGCTCGTGGTGGTATTCGTATTCGATGACATATAAAGAATTTTTCATAACCTCTCCTTCTGATTTTTTTGTTATTTGCTCAGAACGAAGGTTCAGAAATTTTAATGTTTTAATGACGACGATCACGCACTTGCTGTTGCACTACCGTTCGTCGGCCTCGCATTAAAAAAATAAAACTGCTCATGCTTCTTTTGTTTCTTAATACTGAGTCTGTTCACTCCAGGCTCTTGGTAAAAACTCCTGTCTTGCCCGCACTCTGTGCGGGCTTTTTTATTTTGCCGCGACGCTACACCGTGTGGCGAGGGAGCTTGCTCCCGTGACGGCCGGGCAGCCGACGCTTGTCTAACTGATGCACCGAGGTCCAAGCTTGCCTGTCGGACCAAAATCCTCATCGGCTGTCAGGCTGCCTTCGCGAGCAAGCCCGCTCCCACATTTGGATCGTTTGGGATCAGGAAGATAGGCGCCGGCTGTCGGCCGTCATCGCAGGCAAGCCAGCTCCCACATTCAAGATCGCGGAGCCACTCAATCGTCGTCGTGCACGTGAGCGTCAGCACAGGGCAGTCGGCCGGACTCACCTCCGGCAATCCGTTCCGCCTGATCAATACCGCGTTTGAGCGCGTCATTCACCGTCCATTCGGCACCCGGCAACTGCTTGATGCGTTCAACCACACATTGTCCCGTCGCGGTATAAACACAGAGCAGCACTTCAATATCAGCGTCCTCCCGCTCTCGGGCCCTGACTTCGATATGGCAGCCGTTTTCGACTTCCCGGGTGAAGCATTTTTCTTTCAGTGCTTTTGAGACCCAGGCTTTATAGGTGTTGCCCCGTATAAACATAGCGCTTCTCCAAAACCGTTAGTGGGGTTGGCCATCAACTAACGACTGAAATCCCTAACCAGAATTCAGACTTTCTGCAAGGCCACCTCCATCATGCACCGATAAAAACCTTTTACCGTTTCGCCTGTTAAACCGTTCGTCAGGCGAGGAAACAAATTGTTAAACCAACCCACCGGGCTCTATTCAAAATGTTCGGGAGCGCGGCGAAAGGCGCCCTGCAGAGCGGCAGCAGAAGCCAATAAAACCGAGCAGTAGAAGCACTTTTTCTACTGACGGCACCTTATTGCCGAGTGTTTAACACCTGACGGCTCCTGAGGTTAACAAGCGCTTCGCTTAGTTAACGCTTGAGCACTGATTCGGCACAGCAAAACGCAAGTTTCCAATACAGGAGCAAGGCATGAAACGAGCGATGGGTTATTGCCTGGTCACTATCACCAGCCTCTTCTTACTCACCAGTTGCAACCTGGTGGTATTCAACCCCAAGGGGCAAGTAGCAACCGATGAGCGCGACCTGATTATTCTCGCTACGGGCCTGATGCTACTGGTGGTCGTTCCGGTGATTGTGATGATGTTTGTCTTCGCCTACCGCTACCGCGCCACCAATAAAAAAGCGCGTTACTCCCCCCGCTGGGCCAGTTCGCACAAAATCGAAGCGGTGGTATGGGGCGTTCCCCTGCTGATCATCATCGTCCTGGGGTGGGTGACGTGGGAGACCACCCACGCACTCGACCCCTATCGCCCGCTGGAGTCAGACACCCCGCCGATCAATGTGCAGGTGGTGGCCACCGACTGGAAATGGCTGTTTATCTACCCTGACCTGGGCATCGCCAGCGTCAACGAACTGGCCCTGCCGGTACACACGCCGGTAAGTTTCACCGTCACCTCCGACGCGGCCATGACCTCGTTCTTTATTCCCGCACTCGGCGGGCAGATCTACGCCATGGCCGGCATGCAGACCAAGTTGCACCTGATCGCCAACGAAACCGGTGAGTTCAGAGGGATTGCCGCCAACTACAACGGCCCCGGTTTTTCCGACATGCATTTCACCACGCTGTCCCTGAGCACTGCCGACTTTCAAACCTGGGTGACAAAGGTCAAGGGCGCGGCCACCTCTCTGGACCACAGCACTTACGCGCAATTGGCCAAGCCGACCCTCAAGCACCCGGTGACCTATTACTCGGCGGTACAGGAGCGCTTGTTCCTGGACATCGTCGATAAATACGAAGGCATGAACAAGGCCAATAAACCCCGGCGCTCGCCATTGAGCGACGCTGCACAACGCACCGATCAACACCCAAGTCTGCTGGCTGAGGAGCGGTAACCATGTTCGGAAAACTGTCGTGGGACGCGATCCCAACCACTGAACCCATTGTGATGTACACCCTGGCCATCGTCGGCCTGATCGGGGTGGCGTTGGTGGGCTCGATTACCTGGAAACGCAAGTGGGGCTATTTGTGGCGCGAATGGTTCACCTCGGTGGACCACAAGAAGATCGGTTGCATGTACATCATCGTCGCCCTGGTGATGCTGCTGCGTGGGTTTTCTGATGCGATCATGATGCGCACCCAACAAGCCATGGCCGCCAGCGGCGGGCCGGGTTACCTGCCGCCGGAACATTACGACCAGATCTTCACCGCCCACGGCGTGATCATGATCTTCTTCATGGCCATGCCCTTCGTGGTCGGCTTGATGAACATCGTCGTGCCGTTGCAGATCGGCGCTCGGGATGTGGCCTATCCGTTTCTCAACGCCCTGAGTTTCTGGCTGTTCGTGGTGGGTGCGGCGCTGGTGAACATTTCGCTGGGGGTCGGTGAGTTCGCGCGCACCGGCTGGGTCGCGTATCCGCCGTTATCCGAGCTGGGCTACAGCCCCGGCGTCGGCGTGGATTACTACATCTGGTCATTGCAGATATCCGGCATCGGCACGCTGCTCACGGGGGTGAATTTCTTCGTCACCATCCTGAAGATGCGCACCGAAGGCATGACGCTGTTCAAGATGCCGGTGTTCACCTGGAATGCGCTGTGCACGTCGGTGCTGATCCTGGCGGCATTTCCGATCCTCACCGCCACCCTGTTGATGCTGACCCTGGACCGTTACCTGGGTATGCATTTTTTCACCAACGAGGCCGGCGGCAACCCGATGATGTACGTGAACCTCATCTGGGCCTGGGGGCATCCGGAGGTGTACATCCTGATCCTGCCCGCGTTCGGGGTGTTTTCCGAGATTGCCGCCACCTTCAGCAGCAAGCGGCTGTTCGGCTACGTGTCGCTGGTATGGGCGACCATCGCGATCACCGTGTTGTCGTTCATCGTGTGGCTGCATCACTTTTTCACCATGGGCGCGGGGGGCAACGTCAACGCGTTCTTCGGCATCATGACGATGATCATCGCGGTGCCGACCGGGGTGAAAATCTTCACCTGGTTGTTCACCATGTACCGCGGCCGCGTGCGCTTCGAAACGCCCATGCTGTGGACCCTGGGCTTTATCGTGACCTTCAGCATCGGCGGCATGACCGGGGTGCTGCTGGCGGTGCCCGGGGCCGATTTCCTGCTGCACAACAGCCTGTTCCTGATCGCGCACTTTCACAACGTGATCATCGGTGGCGCGGTGTTCGGCTATATGGCCGGCCTGACGTATTGGTTCCCCAAAGCGTTCGGTTTCCGCTTGAACGACAAGCTGGGGCGCATCGCTTTCTGGTGCTGGCTGGTGGGCTTTTACTTCGCGTTCATGCCCTCCTACGTGCTGGGTTTCATGGGCATGACGCGCCGCCTCAATCATTTCGACAACCCCGAATGGCGGCCCTGGCTGCTGCTGGAGTTGGTGGGAGTGGCAATCATCCTCTGCGGCGTGGCGGCGCAAGCCTTGCAATTGTTTGTCAGCATCCGCAACCGTCATCAATACCGCGACCTCACCGGCGACCCGTGGGACGGGCGCACCCTGGAATGGGCCACCGCGTCCCCGCCGCCGCTGTACAACTTCGCCGAGCAGCCCAAGGTCAATGACCTGGACGCGTACTGGGGCATGAAGGAGCGCGGCGTCAGCACCCTCAGCCACACCGACTATCGCAGCATCCACATGCCGCGCAATACCGCGTCGGGCCTGGTGATCAGCCTGTTTGCGCTGGTCTGCAGCTTTGCGTTGGTGTGGCACATCTGGTGGATGGCGGCGTTCGGCCTGGTGGCCTCGGTGGTGGCGTTCGTGGTGCGCAGCTACGACGAAGACACCGATTACTTCGTGCCCGCGCAGGAAGTCGCGCGCATCGAAACGGCACGTCTCAAAGACCTGGCAGAGGCTTGACCCATGTCCAATATCGTTATGGAAAAAGACATCGCCCACACCCACGAACAAGGGCATGAAGACGCCGGTTCCCTGAGCCTGTTCGGGTTCTGGATCTACCTGATGACCGACTGCATCCTGTTCGCGACCTTGTTCGCCGGCTACGCCGTGTTGCGCGACAGCGTGGCGGGCGGGCCGTCGAGCATGGATATTTTCGAACTGCCCTATGTGCTCGCCGAAACCATGCTGCTGCTGTTGAGCAGTATCACCTACGGCTACGCCATGCTCGCCATGAACCACAGCAAGCAACGCGATGTGCTGCGCTGGCTGGGGCTCACGTTCGTGTTGGGCGCGGGCTTCATCGCCATGGAGATCAACGAATTCCACCACTTGATCGCAGAAGGCTACGGGCCGGACCGCAGCGGCTTCCTGACGGCCTTCTTCACCCTCGTCGGCACCCACGGCGCGCACGTGTTCACCGGGTTGATCTGGATGGCGGTGCTGATGGTCCAGGTCAAGCAACGCGGCCTGACCAGCACCAACGCCACCCGGCTCAGTTGCCTGAGCCTGTTCTGGCACTTTTTGGACGTGGTGTGGATCTGCGTCTTTACCGTGGTCTATCTGTTGGGGGTGGTGTGACATGTACAAGCAAAGCTCGCTTCACAGCAGTGCCGGTACCAGCCATGGCAGCAGTCGCTCCTATCTGGTCGGGTTCCTGGTGTCAGTACTGCTCACCCTGATCCCGTTCGGCCTGGTGATGTTCCCGTCACTGCCGCGCACCGTCACCGCCTGGCTGGTGGTGGCGCTGGGCGCGATACAAATCGTGGTCCACCTCAAGTTCTTCCTGCACCTGGACACGGCCGAAGAACAACGCTGGAACCTGATTGCGCTGATTTTCTCGGCGGTCATCATTCTTCTGTTGGTGGGGCTTTCGTTATGGATCATGGACAGTATTCATCACAACATGCTGGCGCACTGAAACACTGGCGGGGGCTGTTCAATACCGCCATCGAGCTCACCAAGCCGGGCATTATTGTCGGTAACCTGGCCTCGGTGCTGGGCGGTTACCTGCTCGCCGCCAGCGGGCATGTGGCCTCGGTGACGCACGGGCTTGCCACCCTGCTCGGCACCGCCCTGGTGATCGGGTGCGGTTGTGTCATCAACAACTGCATTGACCGCGACATCGACCGGCGCATGGTGCGCACCTGTCATCGGCCATTGGCATTGCGCACCATCAGGGTGTCCACTGCCGCAGGCTATGGGATCGTCCTGGGCGCCTGCGGTTTTGGCTTGCTGTGGGCCGGCAGCAATGCGCTGGCGTGTGGGCTGGCAATGGTCGGGCTGGTGATCTATGCGGGGGTCTACACCTACTGGCTCAAGCGGCGTTCCCACTGGGCCACCTTGATCGGCAGCGTCTCCGGGGCGATGCCGCCGGTGATCGGCTATTGCGCGGTCACCGGGCGGTTTGACCTCACGGCCATGCTGCTGATCGCGGTGTTCTGTTGTTGGCAGATGCCGCATTCACACGCCATCACCGTTATGCGCCGCGAGGATTTCCGCGCCGCAGGCTTGCCGCTGTTGAGCCTGGCCCAAGCCCATCGGCAGATCCAGGCGTACATGCTGGCCTTTCTCGCCAGCGCCCTGATGCTGGGCGCGGTGGCGCAGATGGCGGCGCTGTATTTTGTGGTGATGCTCGGGCTTGGGGGGTATTGGCTCAACCTGGCGGCCAGCAGTACACGGCTGACTGATCCGACCGGCTGGGCGCGCAGGATATTCGGGTTTTCAATTGTGCTGGTGCTGGCCCTTAACCTGGCGTTGGCGGTGCTGAGGTAGCTCTGCGGGGCGGGCACCCGCGGAATGCAATGCTCAAAGCAACGAAGATCAACTGTGGGAGCTGGCTTGCCTGCGAAAGCGGTCGTGCTGTAACAGATGCAGTGACGGACACACCGCCTTCGCGGGCAAGCCAGCTCCCACATTTTGAGCGCATTGGCCTGCTCGATCAGGCATCGAGCACCGCCCGGATTTTGCGCGGCAAATCAGCAGGCTGATACGGCTTGGGAATCAACTCGAACTCATGCACCTCTATCTCCGCGCGGGCCAACGCGTCTTTCGCATAGCCGGTAGTCAGCAAGATCCTGATGTGCGGATACAAGCGCGACACCTCCCGCGCCAACGCCGCGCCATTCATCGCGCCGGGCATGATCAAGTCACTGAACACCAAGTCATACGTCGCCTGTTTGAGCATGCCCAATGCCTCGGCGGCATTGAGGGCGATGTCCGTGTGGTAACCGTAGTCAGACAGAATGACCTGCGCCAACTCGGCCACCTCGGGCCGGTCCTCCACGATCAGGATGCGTTCGTTACCTTGCGGTGAGATGGCTGTGGGTGTCTGCTCGACCCACAGCTGGCTGTCATCTGCAGGAAAGTACAATCGAATCGTCGTACCGATGCCCGGGTCTGAATGAATCCGCGCCGTGCCGCCCGATTGCTTGACGAAGCCATACACCATCGACAACCCCAGGCCTGAGCCCTGGCCTTCCTCCTTGGTGGTGAAGAACGGCTGCATGACTTTGTCCTGAATACCTGCGTCGATGCCGTTGCCGTTATCCGAGACCGAAATGCTCACGTAACAGCCCTCGGTCAACCCATCACGCTCGGCACCGACATCGCCCGGTACCTGGACGTTGCAGGTCTGGACGGTTACCGCTGGGTCTGCACGCCCGCGCAAAGCATCCTGGGCATTGGATAACAGGTGCTGCACTGCCAGCTCCGCCTGGACAGGGTCGATGCGGCAGTTCCACAAATCGTCGGCAAGTTCTACATGCAACTCGACGCCCTGCAGCGCACGTGCCATGAATTCGGGGCGGCTGAGCAAGCTGTTCAAGTTGATCACTCGACTGTCGAGCCGTTGCTTGCGCGAAAACGCCAGCAACTGCTGGGTCAGGGTCTGAGCTTTTTCCGCCGCTGCCCTGGCACGGCTGGCACTGTTGACGATGCGCTGCGGATCGCTACCGGGGCGCTTGGCGCTCTGCTGGATCAAGTCGAGATAACCCATCATCACTTGCAGCAAGTTATTGAAGTCATGGGCAATGCCACCGGTCAGTTGCCCCAGCGCTTCCAGGTCTTGTGCGCGACGCACGCGCTGTTCTGCGTCGTGGCGCCGGCTCACGTCCAACTGCGATGCGAAAAAATACACCAGTTGCCCACGTTCGTTGAACAACGGCGAAATGAACAGCTCGTTCCAGAAGGTCGAGCCATCCTTGCGGTAATTGAGCACCTCGACACAGGCCTCATGGTGCTGCTCAACCGCGCGCTGCACTTGGTGCAGCGCGTTTTTGTCGGTTTGAGGCCCCTGCAGGAACCTGCAATTACGTCCGATCACTTCGTCCAGTTCAAAGCCTGTCAGGGTCAGGAACGCCTGGTTGGCAAAGATGATCGGGTTATCAGGCCCCGCGGGGTCGGTCACGATCATTGCACTGTGGCTGGCTTGCATGGCCGCAAAGAACAGGTCTTTGCGGCTGGCAGACAGCATTGCCAATTCCATACCGTCGACCACAGGCTTCTTCTTTGTCGCCAAGGTTCACCTCCAGATACGTGGTACGTGTTCCATGGACCGTGAAAACGCTGCGCAGTGCCATCTTGTGCCGAGCGGACGCGGCGCCCCCCAAGGGCACCGCACGTGTCTTTAACGCTTGGCTTGTGTGTCAGGCGCCTCAGAGCGTTGCAAAAACGCTTGCGTAAGCTCTGGCAAGTGCGCGAGCAACCACTGAGCCATGGCGACTTCCTGGGGTAGAATCTTTTCGCACGCCGCTTGTGTCTCGGCATCACCCGCTGCCTTCGCGGCCGCGATGAGCACCGTGTAGCTGGCCACTTCCATATTTTCAAACACGTAGCCGGCCATCGCGCCCTTGATCACCTCGTCACTCATCAGCGAGCCACCGACCGCCTGACCGAAAGCCATCAGCTTGCCGCCCACATCTTTAAGGGTCGAAGCACTGCCTCCCAAACGCGTCAGGCATTCGTCAATCAGTTGCTGCTGCCCAAGGGTTTCCTCAATGTGCTCGTCGATTCGCGCCTTGAGTTGGGGGTAATTCTCCAGGCGCTCGGACTGTGCCTTGAGCATTTTCTCGGCCTGTTGCTCCATCGCATGGGCATCACGTAGCCAGTCGAGCAGGTTTTCCTGTGGGGTTGCCATGTCGTTGTCCTCGTCAAGAAAGTCGAAAGCACCGCACGCCCTTCAGCGTGCGGCTGTTCTCAATCAAAGGTCGGGCTTGGGCTTGAGGCCCGCCCCCAGGTCAGCGCCGGTGGTGGGGTCGCTGGTAGGGTCCGAGAGCGTGCGGATTTTCATCGCGCTCAGCACCGCTTCATCGTCGGCGTCCAACTGCACGCTGGCGGTGCCGTCACCGCCATCGACCGCCGGTTGTGGGTTTTCCACAAACTCCCAACCGTCACCCTGGTTCCAGGGCCCGCGCAGGTTCTCCGCGCCTTGGGACATGTTGAAGTACACCTGGGTGAACTCCGGTTTGCCCGGCAACTTGCCCTGGGGAAAATTCGGCTGGATCGCATGCAGCGCTTTTTCGAAGGATATCTGGTGAGCGATTTCCCGCGTCATCAAAAACCCCAGCGCATCTTTTACACCCGGGTCATCGGTGACGTTCATCAACCGCTCATAGACAATTTTGGCCCGGGCTTCGGCGGCGATATTCGAGCGCATGTCTGCGGTGGGTTCACCAATAGTGTCGATGTAGGCGGCGGTCCACGGCACGCCGGCAGAGTTGGTCAAAGGCGAACCCGCCCCGTACAGCAGGCTGGTGATATGCGAGTCATTGCCGGCGCCATTGAGGGCACGATACAACTCGCCCTCCTCTTCCACGCCTTCGGCCATTCGCCCCTTGGCGCCCTTGTTGAGCATGACAATGATGGAGCCGACGATCTCCAGATGGCTGAGTTCTTCGGTGGCGATGTCCATCAGCAAATCTTTGCGCCCCGGGTCGTCTTCCGCCAAGGCTTGGGTGAAGTAACGGGACGCGGCGGCCAACTCACCTTGAGCGCCGCCAAACTGTTCGAGCAAAAGGTTAGCCAGGCCCGGGTTGGGCTCGGCGACACGCACGGTGTATTGAAGTCGCTTGTTATGTAGAAACATGAACAAATCTCCTCAGGCTTACGGAAAAAGGCGCCCTGCTGGAATGCGCGCCTACCTTGCATGGGAAGTGGCCTGCGCGTGGAAAATTTCAAAATAAACCAGCGCATCACGACCAGCGGTAATGCGCTGCAGGCCAAGCGAAACGGCACTTGTAGCGCAGTTCTCTCAATTGGCGCCGTCGTTTTCCGACTCGGGCACGGCGTCGATGCCGGGCGTACCGCTGGCGGGTTTGATGGTGGCGTCAGCGGGTGTTGCGGCGCTGTCGGGATGGTCCCAATCGGTAGTCGCGTTGGGGTCTTCGTCGCGCCCGGCAGTGCCGATGACGCAACCGTCTTCATTGGGTGCGTCTGGATGCTCGAGCGGCCGGTACTGTGGGTTGGATGGGTTGTGTTTCATGGCTGAAAAGCTCCCGTTCACAGGTTAGGAACCTCGTTGGAACCACACCCTTTTTTAGAGTGCGACGAAAAAGACGAATGGCAGGACCGCTAACTAAACCAGCCGTTTCGATCTGATTAATATCAAAGCGCTGGCCGGCAATAAAAGTTATACGAAGCGGCGCATCAACCGCATCTTTGTATAACTTTTTTCAACCAAATTACCGTTCGTCGCCGGTTAGAAAAATCGGTAAAACATTTTTCAAAAAGCCAATATCGGAATAAGTGTCCGTTGCGAAACGGCCAACTAACGAAACGCAAACTTAGCGATTGGAGAACTATCATGACTACAGGTAATAAAAACCCGGGCAACTTTGCCAATGATCGCGAAAAAGCCTCCGAAGCCGGTAAAAAAGGCGGCCAAGCGTCGGGCGGCAATTTCGCCAACGACCGTGAAAAGGCCTCTGAAGCAGGTCGCAAGGGTGGCCAGCACAGCCACGGCGGCGGTCGGAAGTCGGGTTCTTGAGTAACGGTAGGAGGGGCAGCCTGGCTGCCCCTTCAAACCCAATAGTTTGAACAGGCTACACCTTATAATCCCCCCTCATCCTGCCCGCTTGATTTAACAACGAGCGAACCTTCAGCCCAAGTTTCAAGTAGAGGCTTTCGACGCAAAGTTGTGGACGACCCTTCTTACAAAGCTATCACCTTGCCAGTATTTACGCCCCGTCATTATGAGCTAGCCTTACCGCGCTGAGTCCTTTATGCGGTGAACTCATGGATACGTTAACGAAAGCCGAAATCGAAACGGCCCTGTCCGCTCGCCTTCCCAAGTGCGCGGTCAAGTGCGCACTCAACGCGGACGGCAGCCTTTCAGTCACTGTAACGGCGCACGGTATGGACCAATTCACCATCGCCAACATCAACCGCGCCCACTACCACGGTGTTTCGGGGATCAACCGGCTTGTGCGGGAAATACGTGAAGAAATGGTCATCGCCAGACAGTCTTTCTGGCTGTCATCGGTGGGGTAACAGATATGCCAGACGCTACTGACGCAACGTTGCAACCGGTCAACATTCAATACCTGCATGACACGCTGTTCGGTGTGAACACGCTCGCCAGCGAATGCATGGGGCAACTTGTGCGCACTGCGCCCGGCGTGCAGTTGCGGCTTGCACCGCCATGGCCAAAGCTATTGCCGAAGGCCCACTGGATTAGCTTTGAATGGAATGGTCAGGCCTATCGTGGCGTGGTGCAGGAGGCTGAATCCTTGACCAACGGCGACTTGCTGATGGACATCGAACCGCAGCCGTAAACGCGCGCACTTGGCAGCATTAGGCGCGTTCACCGGCCATCGCCCGTTGGTGAAAATGCGGCAGCCATTTCAATGCATGAAGAGACGCGGCCAACTGCACCTGCTCACGAGAACCCATAAAGCGTTCCTTGCGACTGAACACACTCAGTGCCCCGCCGTTTCGATAGGCCCAGGCAAAACAGACAGTGCCTGGGGGAATGCCATCAATTCCATCCGGCCCCAGCAGGCCAGTGGTGGCGACCGCCACATCAGCGGGGCTGTCGCGCAGCGCGCCTTGGGCCATTTCCTGGGCGACCTCACAGCTGGTGAGATTGAAGGTATCGATGGTATAGCGACGCACGTTCAACAGCCGCTGTTTCGCTTCTGGCGAATACACCACGTACCCGCTTTCGATCCACGAACCGCTGCCGTCGACCTGCGAAAGCAAGGTGATGATCTTGCCTGCGGTACACGACTCCGCCGTCGTGATGACCAACTGATGGTGCTTGAGGTATTCAACGATAGAAGCAGCGACCGACATGCTGAGTGCTCCTGTGCAAGAGGGATTTGCTCATTGATTTTTGTCAAAAAAAAACGATTTGTAAAAAAGAATTTCGAAATTCTGCTGGGGTCTACAGAGGAACATCCCCCAGGAGACAGCACCATGAAGTTCGCGAAATTCTGCCAAAAACTCTCCAACCAGGCGGGCAGCTCAAAAACCTTTCTGACAGCCGTCAGCTTGATTGCTGTTTGGGCGCTCACCGGGCCTTACTTTCATTACAACGACACCTGGCAGTTAATCATCAACACCTCCACTACCATCATCACCTTCCTGATGGTGTTCCTGATCCAGAATACCCAGAACCGCGACAACGATATTCTTCATCTGAAACTGGACGAGCTGATTCGTGCCACCAAAGAAGCTCACAATGCGGCGTTAAGCCTGGATAAGCTTGGGTCGCGAGAGTTGCAAAAATTGCGCGAGCAATACAGCAAGCTGGGGCAACCCAATGCGGCCGATGAAATCAGGCAGGAGACAGATTCTCCAAGCGGCCCAATCTGAGCCCCACCGGTCAGCGTACCTTGCACCGTCTATCAGGCTGCAAGGTACTCGGCCAATGTCGCGGCACAGGCCTGCACCGCCCCATCCAGAATCAATTCATAACCATGGGTATTTTCCGTTGGAATGGCCAGGCAGCCGGCGCGGGCGCAGGTCCCGTTACTCATGACCGCACTGGCATCCGAAGCGAAATCCACCAACAGCGCATATTGGGGGCTGTAGCCGCAGCGCTCTGCGGCAGCCGCCAGGTCGTTGACCACCGCCCGGGTGTAATAGCCTTTCTGGTCCCCCGTATTGATGATCGGGTCGACGGCCAGGCGCGTGCCGTATTCCTGCATGACCGGCCCCACCTCCACCGCGATGGTGGTGTCGCCGGGTAGCGTCGACGCGGCATACATTGCCCCGGCATTGCACTCCTCTTCGAGCGTGGTGAATACCAGATAGACATCCCTGGCCAACGCCTCCCGGCGCGAAGCCAGCAGCTGGGCTGTATGCAGAACGGCAGCAATCGGGGCGCGGTCATCCAGAAAATGCGCGGCAATGGCATCGCCCACTTGGAAGGGCTCACGCCAATGACGGCTCAGCACCACACGGCTTCCGGGCCGAATGCCGTACTCGCACAATGCCTGGGCAGTGCATCGCGTGATCACATGAACGTCGTTCCAGTGCACATCGCCCGAGAGCACATCAGCCCCTTGTGCCGTATTACTGGTGGCGTGCATCGAGCCAAAGGACAGCACGCCAGGAAGGATGCGTGTGTCCCCCAGGATATCCACCGGGCACACGCCAAAGTTGACCGGGTTGGCCCCACCCAGCGCCGTCACCCGCAACGTGCCATCCGCCTCGACGCGTTTAACCACCATGGCGATTTCATCCATATGTGCCATGACTTTAACCGCACCGGCAGGCTCGGCATCGTTGTGCTTGCCCTTGATCAAACCCACCACATTACCCGCCCGATCGACCCAGGCCTCATCGCACAACGGCGTCAGGCTTTCCAGGCAAATGGCGCGCACCTCGTCTTCCTGACCGCCCGGCCCGCGTGCCCGGAGCAATTGGGTAAGCAGCGTCGACGCTCGATTTTCAGTCTTGTGCATGGGATGAACACCTCACTGGCAGGTAAGCAATTGCGCTGTCAGCGCCTCTATAAAAAACGACCTGATGAATGAGTGAGTGTTCAACTCAAAGCATTTTGAACGCCCTGTACGCGCGTCTTTCCAACGAGAACAGGATCAGCCCTGACGCAGATCATCGAATGTGACCACACCGGCAACAGGAGGCAGCCGACCATGACTGACACCCCAACCCATCGAGTGACAAAATCCCTATCCGCCGCAGTTGCGCTGTCCCTGCTCAGCGCCTGCGCTGGCAACAACTCACCTTCGAATGTCGAGGCACCTGGGAAGCCGACAACGCCTTCGACCCGAACGCTGGAAGCCGGCGCCGCCCTGCTGCAATCACGCCCACCGATTGATGCCCTGAACGCCTACCTGGACGGTTTTCACTTCTACAACGGCCATCCCGATGTGCAAATGGAAGCCCATCACTACTGCGCAATCCTCAACGAGGAGGTCATCCAGTGTGTGATCTACGACGGCAACCGCAAGGATGCCAAGTTGATGGGCGTGGAGTACATCATCAGCGAGGCGCAGTTCAACACGCTGCCCGCGCCTGAAAAGG
The DNA here is from genome assembly GCF_041410225.1 of Pseudomonas sp. KT_2_4. Lineage (NCBI taxonomy): Bacteria > Pseudomonadati > Pseudomonadota > Gammaproteobacteria > Pseudomonadales > Pseudomonadaceae > Pseudomonas > Pseudomonas sp. KT_2_4. The sequence goes on along the minus strand of NZ_CP166962.1, from coordinate 71,623 downwards.
CGTTGTGGCATAGCCATGTGCATGAAGTGAAGTCAGGGCAACTGGTCGCGCCGGGCATTCCTGAGGCGGCGGAACATGCGCTGATGGAGAAGCTGGTGCACACCTACGGCAAGACCTGGCACACCTGGCATACCGATCTGGATAAACGCCTGCCGTTAGGCGTGCCTCAGTTGATGATGGGGTTTACCGCAGACGGCCAGGCTGACCCGCGTATGGTCGCCGAACGAGATAAACGACTGGGCATCGACAGTGCCGACAAGAAAAAGACGCGTGCCGATATCCCCGCGCCGCCCATCGCGCCCGGCGCGGACGCGTGGCGCCAGGGCACGGTTATCCAGATCGCCGACCCGACCCTGAAGGCCCATCAACATTGACACCACCATTCAGTCATTTGGATTGAACGATCATTTGCGGGCCCTTCTCTACCCCAAGACCAGCCAAAGGAGGATGTCATGATGATTGATACCGCAACCGGAATGAGGCCTGGCGAGCGATACGCCGTGGAAAACCTGGAGCGCACACCGAACTTCAGCGGGTTTTTCCTGGACGGAAAGTACTACCTGGGCCCTGAACTGATGACAGCAGTCGGATGGCTTGAGGGCCAGACGTTTATCTATGATGAGCTCGACGCCACAGGCGAACCGGTATTTCCCGACCGCGTCGCTGGCACCCTCGAGAACCTGACCCTGGTACTGACTGACGGTACCCGCTTGCAACTGCACCCGGTGCCCGTCCACGTGCCCGAGGATTCGCCTGGCGTCATGCAGGCCAAGGGGAAACTGCACGGCAAGACCGTGGTGATCACCGGCGCCTCCAGTGGCATTGGTCGCGCGGCTGCTCACGCCTTTGCCGAGCAAAGTACCCGCTTGGTATTGGCGGCCCGAGATGAAAAGGCCTTGGGAGAGGTCGTCGAGGAATGCGCTGCGCGTGGCGCCGAGGCCATCGCCGTTAAAACCGATGTAACCCAGGGCGACCAGATGCGCGCCCTTGCCGAACAAGCGGCGGCCTTCGGCAATGGCCGCATCGATATCTGGATCAACAATGCCGGAGTAGGCGCCGTCGGCAGTTTCGAGGACACGCCCCTGGAAGCCCACGAACAGGTGCTGCAAACCGACCTGCTCGGGTACCTGCGCGGCGCCCACGTGGCGTGGCCCTATTTCAAAGCCCAGCACCGCGGCACTCTGATCAACACCTTGTCGCTGGGCAGTTGGGTAGCCCAGCCCTATGCCGTCGCCTACTCGGCCAGTAAATACGGCCTGCGCGGCCTGACTGAGGCACTGCGCGGCGAGCTGACTGACTACCCGGATATTCATGTGTGCGACATCTATCCCGCCGTGATGGACACACCGGGCTTTCGCGATGGCGGCAATTTTACCGGCCACGAGTTGACGCCACCGCCACCGGTCTACGACCCACATAAAGTCGCGCAAGCGATGGTGGCCTGTGCGCTGCAACCGAGGGACAGCACCACGGTAGGCAGCGCTGCCACCGTGGCCCGCGTCGCGCATTTTTTGCTGCCCGGCTTTGCCCGGTTATCCGGTTGGCTCACCCGCCTCGGCCTGGAGCGCAGCCAGCGCGCCGCGACCTCTACGGGCAACCTCTACACCCCGGCAAGCGGCGAACGTCGTGTCGAAGGCGGCTGGCGGCAAACCCGCCGTACGCCCTATGGGATGGTTGCAATAGGCGCAGCGCTGCTAGTGGGCGGCGTTGTCGTTGCGCGCAAATATTCGGCTCGTCACAAATGAAAACGGGGCAAACCCCGAATAGCAGCCAGTCAAGCACAACTCCTCTGTGGGAGCGGGCTTGCTCGCGAAGGCGTCGGTCCATTAAACATTGATGTGACTGATCCACCGCTTTCGCGAGCAAGCCCGCTCCCACATTTGATGTTCGTTGTTCCCTTTACATGAGGTAACCCAGCATGTCTTACGACTACCAAGGTATTGCCAGTGTCATCACTGCCTCGCGCCATCTTGGAACACATTCAGATGAATGCCTTAACGAATCAAAAAGCATCCAAATGACAAGTAGCGGTAAACCGACCATCGCGCGCCTGGACTTTGACACGCCAATGGATTGGCCAGGCAATCCCAACTTTATCACCGTCAATTTGCCCGACGGATCCTCCGTCAGCGGTGTCATCGCCGAGCTGCAACGCCCGGCCGATGGGCCCGGATGGGTCACCTTTACGGTAGATGATTAGGCTTCATCCATGCCTTGCGCCCAGTCATCGAATTGTCGGACAACTTATTTGAATTATTTTTGACGTCAAATATCTGTAGTTCATGAGTATCAAGGAGGCCTCATGAAACACAACGACCTATTCACTATCGAGTACCAGCTGCATGGCGAGCCCAAGTCCTTCATCGTGCGCGCACCGCGCATGGACAATGCCGAGGCTTGGCATTGGGCCAGTTGTGACGCTGGTGTGGCGGTGATCCCCAAATTTGGGCAACACACGTTCAAGCGTGTGTCCAAACCGATGGCGGAGAAATACGGCATTACCCAGGTGCGCTGGAGTGGCGCGGCACAGATTCAATGGGCGGAGGGCCTCAGAGGATGAACAGTCAGACTCTTGGTTACACAACTACAAACAGGCGGGACGACGAGGTCACGCGAAACGCCGAGATGTTCTTCGAAGCGGATCGATTGGACGCGTTGGCGTACGAGATTATTGAGTCCTACAGCGGCGATGCGCAGACGTGGGCGCGGTTTACCGAGGCGAAGAAACGTGCGGATGCGCAGCGTACAGTGGCCTATCGGGAGTGGATGCGAATTCATCGTTCCAAGCGCAAATAACGTCAGCCTGCGATAGCGGCCTGACAACCCATCAGGATGTCAGGCCGAGTGTATATCCCCTCGCGTTCACGCCCCTGACTCAGGGTCTGTCGAAGGCCCTCCGGGAGCAACACCGCCTTGCTCCTTTGCCTGTTGTCCGCCTGCCGGTGCCTGCGATTTATCGTTTCGCTTAGCCGCCGGCGGGCGCACCTTGCGCTCAGAAGGATTCGGCTCGTGGTGCTTCGAGGCTTCGCTCATACCGCCCTCCTCAATCACTGATCAAAGTATCGGCTTGCCACCCGTCACGCCGTAGCGTTCGCCGGAGATGTAGCTGCCTTCATCCGACGCCAGCAGCACATAGATCGGCGCCACTTCCACTGGCTGGCCTGGGCGTCCCAATGGGGTGTTGCCGCCAAAGTTTTTCACCATGTCCGGCGTCATCGTCGAGACGATCAACGGCGTCCAGATAGGCCCGGGTGCCACGCTGTTGACGCGAATCCCCCGCTCGCCGAGCATCTGCGCCAGGCCGGCGGTGAAGTTGGCAATCGCGCCCTTGGTGGCCGCATAGGGCAACAGGCTGGGGTTGGGCATATCGGAGTTGACCGAGCTGGTGTTGATGATCGAACTGCCCTCGGCCATATGCGGCAGCGCGGCCTTGCAGATGCGAAACATCGCGGTGATGTTGACGTTGAAGGTTTTCACCCAGTCCTCGTCGGGGATGTCTTCCAGCGATTGATAGGTCATCTGGAACGCTGCGTTGTTGACCAGCACATCGATGCGGCCGAACTTCTCCACGGTGTCGTTGACGATGGCCGTGCACTGCGCCGCATCGCCCAGGTCGCCGGGCAGTAACAGGCATTGACGACCCGCCGCCTCGACCCAGCGTGCGGTCTCCTTGGCGTCTTCATGTTCATCCAGATACGACACCGCCACGTCCGCGCCTTCACGTGCGAAGGCAATGGCCACGGCCCGTCCGATGCCGCTGTCGGCCCCGGTGACCAAGGCGATTTTATTAGCGAGCCGGCCCGAGCCTTGGTATGACTGCTCACCGCAATCGGGCATCGGGTCCATCTTGCGCTGCTCACCGGGTACGGGCTGTTGCTGGGCTTTGAAGGGTGGTTTTGGGTAGCTGTTCATCAGAACGTCTCCTGGGTGGGTTTCTCTTTGCGAGGGTTCGCCAGGAAGCGAAGTTCAGACGGATTTTCAGAAAATCGGATAACCGTGCAACCGCGATGGCCACTCGTCAGTTTGATTAAACCTTCCGCAGGTTGCGCGCCTCAACCGGCAGTAAGTGGTCCGTCGAATGACCGGGTGGCTTCAAGGCTTTTTTTGTTGGCAGCAGGTTTTCAGCTATATTTCACTGTCGGTTCAGCCCTCGCCCACGTTGTTCAAATTCTTCCCCCTACACCCGTCTTCCTGTGCGCCGTTATCCAAGGTTGGTATTTATGAAGTCTGCCCCCCCGCGGTCCCCCAACGTTCCGCAACGCAAAGATCTGACCCCCAGTAACTTGAATTTCCCGGTGGTGGGTATCGGTGCCTCGGCGGGCGGGCTGCAAGCCGTGAAAGCGTTCTTCGAGCACATGCCCAAAGACTGCGGCATGGCCTTCGTGGTGGTCCTGCATCTTTCGCCCGACCATCAAAGCGTGGCAGACAAGATCATCCAGGAAACGACCCGCATGCCGGTGTCGCAGGTCAATGACGCCACGCCCATCGAAAAGAATCACGTGTACGTCATCTCCCCGGCGCAGCTCTTGAAGATGAACGATGGTTACCTGGCGGTCTCGCCTGCCGTGCGCGAAGGTGGATCGCACATTGCCATCGACCTGTTTTTTCGCGACCTGGCAGACACCCATAAAGAACGCGCGTTTTGCCTGATCCTGTCTGGTACCGGCTCAGACGGCGCGGTGGGGCTGTCGCGCATCAAAGAGCAAGGCGGCATCACCCTGGTACAAGCACCGGAAGACGCCGAGTACGATGGCATGCCGCTGGCGGCCATCGAAACCCAGATGGTCGACCTGGTGCTGCCGGTGGTGGAAATGCCGCAGAAGCTGCTGGAACTGTGGCGCAATGCCCAGTCGATTGTGCTGCCCACCGCCAACGATCCTGAGATCAAGACCATCCCACCCAGCTCCGAACGCGATGCCGCCGTGGCCGAGCAGCTGTTGCTGGATATTCTAATCCAGTTGCGCGCCAGTACCGGGCATGACTTCAAGCATTACAAGCGCGCCACGGTGTTACGTCGTATCGAGCGGCGCTTGCAGGTCACGGCCCAACCCGACCTCGCCACCTATTACAACTTCCTCCAGGCCAACCCGGACGAAACCAAGGCTTTGCTGGGCGACATGCTGATTGGCGTGACCAACTTCTTTCGCGACCGCGAGGCCTTCGAAGCGCTTGAGCGAGACGTAATCCCAAACCTGGTGAAGTCACTGGAAGACAGCGTGCCGCACCGTGAGGAGGTGCGCATCTGGTCGGCGGGTTGCTCCACCGGCGAAGAGGCCTACAGCCTGGCGATGCTGGTGGCCGAGCAACTGGCGCTGGACGCCAGCGGTGCAAAGATGCAGGTGTTTGCCACCGATATAGATGAGCGGGCCATCACCCATGGCCGCAACGGCGTGTACCCCGAAGCGATCATCACCGACGTACCGCCTCAACGGTTGCGCCAGTACTTTGCCAAGGAGAAGAACCAGCACTACCGGGTGCGCAAGGAAATTCGCGAAAAGGTGCTGTTCGCCAAACACAGCCTGTTGGCCGACCCACCGTTCTCGCAGATCGACCTGATCGTGTGCCGCAACCTGTTGATCTACCTGGACCGCGAAGTGCAACGCGACATCCTGCAAATGTTCCACTTCGCGTTGCGTCCCGGTGGCTACCTGTTCCTCGGCTCCTCGGAGTCGGCCGACGGCTGCCTGGACCTGTTTGTACCGGTGGACAAGCGCAACCGCATTTTCAGGGTGCGTGCCGGCTCGTCCGCCGTGCGCCGCGCCCCGACCATGCCGCGAGGCGGCTATCTGCGCCCGAGCGCCACGACGCTGGCGATTGAAACCAAGGCGCCCAGCAAGGTCTCGTTCGCAGACATCCATCTGCGCGCCCTGGAAAAAGCCGCGCCGCCCAGCGTTATCGTGAATATGCAGGCCGATATCCTGCACATGAGCGAAGGCGCAGGTCGATTCCTGCGCTACGTGGCCGGCGAGGTGACGCACAACCTGGTCACGCTGGTGCACCCCGATTTGCGCCTGGATATTCGCACCACGCTGTTCCAGGTCCAGCAATCGAATAACCCAGTGTCCTCACGCAAGATCCGCATCCAACGCGAGCAAGGCCCCTTCCTGGTGGACATCAGCGCCCGCCCCTACCGCGATGAAGCGACCGAAAACGACTACGTGCTGGTGATCTTCCAGGAAACCGCCGTCGACCCGTTGCTGCCCGACATCGACACCGTCACCCAGGCCGAAAACGCGATCATGAGCAACCTGGAGCGCGAGCTGCAACGCACCAAGTTGCACTTGCAGGACACCATCGAACAGGCGGAAGTCTCCAGCGAGGAACTCAAGGCCTCCAACGAAGAAATGCAGGCCGTCAACGAAGAACTGCGCTCGGCCACCGAGGAGCTGGAAACCAGCAAAGAAGAACTGCAGTCGATCAACGAGGAATTGCTGACCGTCAATTTCGAGCTCAAGACCAAGGTGGAAGAGACGGACAAGGTCAACGACTACCTGACCAACCTGATCGCGTCCACCGACATCGCCACGGTCTTCGTCGACCGCAACATGCGCATTCGCTGGTTCACACCGCGGGCCACGGATATTTTCAGCATGCTGCCGGTAGACACCGGGCGCTCGTTGCTGGACATCACCCATCGCCTCGATTACCCGCAAATGACCGAAGACGCCACCACCGTGTTTGAGTCCCTGAGCATGATCGAGCGGGAGATCAGCAGCAACGACGACCGCTGGTACATTGTGCGGTTGCTGCCCTACCGCTCCAGCGAAGATCACATTGATGGCACCGTGCTGACCTTCATTGATATCACCAAGCGGCGTCAGGCCGAAGAGGAACTGCGCCTGGGCGAGGAGCGCATGCGCCTGGTCGCCGAGAGCACCCATGACTTTGCCATCATCATCCTCGATGACCATGGCGCCATCACCGACTGGAACACCGGTGCCGAACTGATCTTCGGCTACACCAAGGACGAGGTGCTGGGCGCTTACTACGATCTGATTTTCTCCCCGGAAGACCGCACCGCTGGCGTGCCGGAGAAAGAACTGCGCACCGCCCGCGAACATGGGCGTGGCGAAGATGAACGCTGGCATGTGCGCAAGGACGGCAGCCGCTTCTATTGCAGCGGCGAGGTCACCCAGCTCAAGAGCAATAGTTTGCGCGGCTACGTCAAGATTGCCCGGGACCTTACCGGCCACAAACGCACCCAGGACGAACAGAATCAGCGCTTGAAGGAAACCCAGACCAACAGCCATCTCAAGGATGAGTTCTTCGCGGTGATGTCCCACGAACTCAAGCATCCGTTGAACCTGATCCAGCTGAACGCCGAACTGTTGCGGCGCTTGCCCGCCACCAAGGTCGCGGGCCCGGCCATCAAGGCGGTCAATACCATCTGCGAAGCGGTGTCCAGCCAGGCGCGGATCATTGACGACCTGCTGGATGTCGCCCGGGTTCGCACGGGCAAGCTGAAGCTGAAAAAGCAACCGATCGACCTGATTCGCACCCTCAAGGACATTCATAGCGTGGTGCTTGCCGACGGTCATCGTCGCCAGGTCAGCCTTCAAACCCCTTCGGTGCCGGGCCCGTTGATCGTTGACGTAGACCCGACGCGCATCGAGCAAGTGATCTGGAACCTGGTCAACAACGCCCTGAAATTCACCCCCGAAGACGGCCAGGTGCAGTTGGTGGTCAGCCGCTCGGACGGGCGCGCGCAACTGGACGTCATCGACAGCGGCGCGGGCCTGGCCCAAGAAAGCCTGGAAGAAATCTTCGACCTGTTCGGGCAAGCGGAAAACCAGCACCAGACTCACCAGCGCGAAGGCCTGGGGATTGGCTTGTCGTTGGTGCGGCAGCTGGTGGAGGCCCACGGCGGTTCGGTGAGCGTGCATTCGCGAGGGTTGGGCTTCGGTTGCACCTTTTCGATCTGGTTGCCGCTGTGCGAACAGCAGGATCATCTGCTGGATAGCGGCGCTACCCAGAACGAAGATCAGCGCCTCAATGGCCTCAAGGTGTTACTGGTCGATGATTCAGCCGAAGTCCTTGAGGTGCTGAACATGCTGCTGGAAATGGAAGGCGCCCAAGTGAGCGCCTTCAGCGACCCGTTAAGCGCGCTTGAAACAGCCCGGGATGCCCATTACGACGTGATTATTTCGGACATCGGCATGCCGAAAATGAATGGCCATGAGCTGATGCAGAAGCTGCGTAAAGTAGGCCACCTTCGACAGGCTCCCGCCATTGCATTGACCGGCTACGGCGCAGGCAATGACCAGAAAAAGGCGACTGAATCAGGCTTTAATGCGCATGTCAGCAAGCCCGTGGGCCATGATTCGTTGATCTCCTTGATCGAAAAACTGTGCAGCTCACGCCGTTAGGGTCGGGGCTGACGGTCAAGGGTAAATAAACTGAGAAAAGCGCACGGACGCCCCTGTGGGTCGCGACACCTGGGTATCCACGCTGCCCACCGTGTCGCTGCGCAAGGTCAGGTACAGCACGGCCTGGCCAGCACTGTCACTCAGCATCCAGACGCTTACACCCTCCCCGGCCGCCCTGGCCTTGAGCGGCTGAGGCTGCAGCATCTCGATATTGAAGCCGCGCAGCAGTTCACCGCTCAACTCGACCTCCAGGGGTTCTTGGGCCTTGCCTTGCAGATGAACCACCAGCCCATCGGAGGCGCCATTGCGCAAAAAGCGTTGGTACTCCACGCGCAACTGCCCATCGGCACTGCGCACTTGGCGGGTGCTCAGCGGCCCGCTGGAAAACAGGCCCGCCAGGCTCAGCCCCATCAGCACCAGCAGCGCGTACCAACCCACCCGCTCAAAGCGCCAGACCTTGCGCTGCAAGGCCATATCTTCCGGTACCGGGTAGTTGCGGCTCTGTAAGTCGTCGGGGCCTGGGTTGTTCATAGCGCGGCCCGGACTCAGCCCTTGCTGTGCTCGGGAGAAGACGGCCCCTTGGTGACACCCCTTGGGCCGGCAATCGCCCATATTGCGGCGCCCAGGAACGGCAGGACCACGACTACCGCACTCCAGCCTGCCTTGCTCGCCGAGGCGTTATCGCTGCGCCAGATGCTGTTGATGATCCACGCATCAAGCAGTACGAGGATCACTGCCAGGCCTATCCAGAAGTAAGTGGTTTGCATGATGCACCTCCAGGTTATGTAACTTTGGGTGCACAGGCGCAGGCAGGGTTCATTATTTTTAAGGGCCTACCGTTGGACTCATCGCCACTGAGCAAGCAGACACCCAACAGCCCCATCGGACTCGCCGTCTTCGAGGCTGCTTTTGACAATCGCAGGGTGCCATTGCTGGATCTCACCAAACTTCTTCATCACGCTTCAGGCGCGTTGTGCACGGCGTTCAAAACAGCGGAGAATTCAACCATTGGCATCGTATGACCCTTTGAATAGACAGCCCGGCGATCCCGGCATCAGGGGTGCCGGGATCGGTTGATGCTTACGCGTCGAACTGGTGATACACCTTGGCAATCACCTTCCAGACACCCTCAATTTTGATCAGTGTCAGGTAGTCGTTGTAATCGGCGCCAATCGCATCGTTTTCCATATCGACACGTACTACTGCGGTGCTCGGCGTAATTGCCAATACGTCAAGGCGAGTGGTGATTTGGGGGGCGCCGCCGTTCTTCGCAACGAAATCAAACAGCTTGTTGATCGGGCCGCCGAGCAACTCGCCATTGGTGAACCCATACATCACTGCGTCTTGATGGAAGGCTTGTGCAACGCTTTGAGCATTACCGGTACGCAGACCTTCCACGTACTGATTGGCTGTGGCGATGACAGCGTCGTACTCGTGGGTGGGTACTGCCTTGATATTCTTCGACATGCTTGTTTTTCCTTTCATGGGGGATGAGATGCCACACCGCTCGCGTGACATAGCCGAGGGGTCTTGCTGAATGAGTCAATGACCGCCGCCCGCTACCAATCCTGGCGCGTCGGCGAGATGATCAAGTCATTGACGGTGACGTTTTCCGGCTGGTTGAGCGCGTAAATCACTGCACGGGCGACATCGTCAGGCCCAATAGCAATCCGGTTCAGCGCCTGGGCAGCCTTGCGCCCCTGCGGATCACTGACCTTGTCCGCCCACCCTGTATTGATGACGCCAGGGCTGATCGTGTTAACGCGAATACCGTGCTGCACGCCAAGTTCTTTGCGCATGGACTCGGTCATGGCCTGGACGAAAAACTTGGTCGCACTGTAGACACCCGCAGACGGCCCTACCTGATGCCCTGCAACAGAGTCCATATTGAGAATCTGCCCGGACTTCTGTTCCAACATGAACGGCAATACTGCAGCCGTCATGTTGAGGTAACCCTTGATGTTCACATCGATCATCTTTTCCCAATCCTGCACGGCCAGATCAACCCAACGGGAAAAAAGCATCAGGCCAGCGTTGTTCACCAGAATGTCGATGGCGCCGTATGTTTCACGGGCAAACCTGGCAAGTGCCTGGGTTTGATCCGGTTGAGTCACATCAGTAGTAAACGCGACCACCTCACTTGCGGCCTCGCGCAGGTCAGCGACGAAAGACTCCAACGCCTCTTCATCAAGGGCGGCGGCAACCACACGCGCACCTTGCGCTACCAGCGCCCGGGTGGTTGCCGCGCCGATGCCTGAGGATGCGCCCGTGACGATGACTACCTTGTTTTGCAGGTAATTCATGTTCAATACCTTTTTGCAATTAATGCTATTGCGACGCCTGCGCCTTAATTAGCGCGGGACCTTGCTATTGAGGCGTCAGCGGTTGGCCAATCGATGTAACCTTTTGCACCGCCGCCGTAGTAACTCTCGCGTGGAGCGATGGTCAGCTCAATACCGCGACGCAGACGCTCTACGAGGTCGGGGTTGGAAATGAACAAGCGACCAAATGCCACCGCATCAATCCGGCCCTGCGCCCGGCGTTCGATTGCCATCGCCAGGTCATAGTTGTTATTGCCTATGAATGGCCCTTCAAACTGGGCACTCAGTGCATCCAGGTCCACGCCTTCGGGCACGGTGCGGGAGGTCGCCGTGGCGCCTTCAACAAAATGCAGGTACGCCAGGTTCAATTGATTGAGCTGCTGGATCAGGTAGCCATAAGTCGCCATGACATTGCTGTCAGGAGGCGTATTACCGGCATCAGGGGTCACCGGTGAAAGGCGAATACCGACACGGTCGTTACCCCATATCGAAACCACGGCTTCGGTGACTTCCAAGGTCAGTCGCACCCGGTTCTCAATGGAGCCACCGTATTGATCGGTGCGTTTGTTAGTGGAATCACGCAGGAATTGATCGAGCAGATAGCTGTTGGCCGAATGCACTTCTACGCCATCAAAACCGGCTCGCTTGGCGTTCTCGGCGGCCCGCTTGTATTGCTCGATGATCCCTGGGATCTCCGAGGTTTGCAGCGCACGAGGCGTCGACACCTCGACAAAGCCATTTTCGGTGTAGGTGCTACCTTCAGCCTTGATCGCCGAAGGCGCTACGGGGGCATCGCCGTTGGGTTGCAACTCGACACTGGAAAAACGCCCCACGTGCCACAACTGACTGACAATTTTGCCGCCCGCCGCGTGCACTGCGTCGGTGACCTTTTTCCAGCCGGCCACCTGTTCTTGCGACCAGATTCCCGGAGTCATGGCATAGCCACGTCCTTGGGCAGAAATGTTCGTCGCTTCGGCAATGATCAAGCCGGCACTGGCACGTTGAGCGTAGTAAGTGGCGTGCATTTCATTTGGCACACCGTCGTCGGCCATCCGGCTACGTGTGACGGGCGCCATGACTATCCGGTTAGCCAATTGCAGCGCCCCCAGATGCATGGGAGAAAAAAGGTCGGTATCCGTGGTGATATCGGTCATAAAGCCTCTCGATAAATTAGACCGGTCGTCTAGTAAAGTGGTAAAAAAAACGCCCCTATGCCAGCAGGCGCTTACTCGTGTTCAGCGCTGTTTCGAACGCAGCAGTTGTGTTTCGCACCTTCACTAACAGTGAAGCCCCAAGCCACAGTTGATACAACGATTCAGCCAATGTCTCGGCGTTCTGGGTTGACGTGATGGAGCCATCGGCCATCCCCTGTTCAACACACCGGGTGATCCTCTGGATAATCAGTGCGGTGCCCTCTTCAAGTACGCTGCGCATGTCCTCCGAGAGGTCACACACTTCTGCGCCGAGTTTCACCACCAGGCATTTCTCCTCGGGATGATCGAACGCCTGTGTCTTCGCCCAGTAACTCAGGTAGCCAATCAGCCGCTCGGCGCCAGTCCCTTGCGCTGCCATGACGATGTCTACCCGACCGATATACTCTTGGAAATACTCTTCCAGTAGTGCCTGGCCGAACTCCTCCTTGGAGCGGAAGTAGTGATAAAACGAGCCCTTGGGCACGCCCGCCGTCGTCAATACTTCCATAAGACCGACGGCGGTATAGCCCTTGTGGGTCATCAGTGTCTTCGCTACATCGATGATGTGCTGTCGCATGTCCAGATTAGATTTTTTCATAATGACGAGAGCCTATCCAAAACTAGACCGGTCGTCTACAAAACATTAGCAATACCTGACGAATGACCTCCTGCGTTCTCGCCTATCGTTGCTCCTGCAAACGACTAGACCCGTGCGGCTGGATAATCCGTTGAAGGTCTGAGCTCGACCTTTTCCCACTTGGCGATGACTAACGGCGCAATGGCATTGCCCAACACGTTCAACGTAGTGGTACCACTGTCGATGATCCTGAAAATGCCAGCGATCAACGCGACGCCTTCCAGTGGAAGACCTGCTGAGGCCAATGTCGCTGACAAGATGATGATGGCGAAACCTGGCACCCCTGCTGCGCCCTTGGAAGTCAGCACCATGGTCACCACCAACAGGATCTGCTGGGATAACGACAGGTCGATGCCATGGAGTTGCGCGACAAAGATCGTCGCCACCCCAAGAAAAATCGACGCACCATCGAGGTTGAACGCATACCCCACCGGCACCACGAAACTGACGATCCGACGCGGCACGCCGTAACTTTCCATTTTTGTCATCAACTGCGGCATCACTGCGGCTGAGGCGGCACTTGAGAATGCGAGCATCAACTCATCGCGCAAGTACCGGATCAACTTGAAAATGTTTTCGCCTATCAAGTAACAGATACCGCCAAGTACCACCAACGCGAAAACAATCAGCGCCAGGTACACAACACCAATCAACTTGAGCAATGGCAACAAGGAAGCGAAACCAAACGTCGCCACGGTCGCGCCGATCATGCCGAACACACCCACAGGCGCATAAGCCATAACCATGGAGACAACCTTGAACATCGCATCGCAAACACTTTGAAGCAGTGCGATGACCGGTGCGTTTTTCTCTTTCGGTAAGGCGTTCAATGCCAGGCCGAACAGCACGGCAAAAAACAACACCGACAGCAACTTCCCCTCCGACATCGCAGCCAATACGTTATCGGGCACGATGTTCTGCAATATTACCAGCGCTCCTTTCGGCGGCTCCAGCGTGATGGATGCGGCACCGTGCGAAACACCGGAAATATCGGTACCTGTTCCCGGTTCGAAGAGATTTGCGAAACACAAGCCTATGACGACGGCCAGCGCGGTAATCGCAAAGAAATAACCGAGCGAGCGCACACCCATGCGGCCAAATGACTTGCTGTCTGGGCCACCTGCAATGCCCAGAATCATGCAGCAGAACACGATTGGCACAACGACCATCTTCATCATCTTGATAAAGATGTCACCAAGCGGTTTCAGAACCTGCACGCTGACCCATGCCTGATAGTGCGGATGGGTATTGAAGTACCAACCGACAAGCACGCCAAGCGACAGCCCGGCAACGATTTGCCACACCAAGGGAATACGTTTCATGTCTAGCCTTCTTGTTGGAATGAAAGGTCTGCGTTATCAGCAGTTGCTAGAGTCATGAGCTTGCAGCTCACGTGAGCCCCATGGCACAGCTCAGCTGTGCCATGGGTGTTCTTATTTCGCGAAGAGCTGGCCCATATCCTTGAACGCCTTGAATTCAAGGGCATTGCCGCAAGGATCAAACAGGAACATGGTGGCTTGCTCGCCAACCTGACCTTTGAAACGAATGTACGGTTCGATCACAAATTCGGTACCAAACGACTTCAGTCGCTCGGCCAGCGCTTCCCATTGCTCCCAACCCAGAATGATGCCGAAGTGCGGAACAGGAACATCATGACCATCGACCGGATTGCTATGAACACTTTCTTGAGAGGCGGTTTTGGGATGCTCGTGAATCACCAGTTGATGACCATAGAAATTGAAATCGACCCATTGAGTGCTGGACCGCCCTTCTTCTAAACCAAAAACCTCACCGTAGAAGGTCCGTGTTGAAGCCAGGTCGTAAACAGGTATTGCGAGGTGGAATGGCGAGAGGCTCATCAGATCTCCAGTGCTTTTTTTGTGGGTTTGGCGAACATTCCCCCCTCATTGCCTCGCTTGGCTCAGCCGTTGGCGGGAATGGAAAACATCGTAGGACGGAAAACCCAACATAAAAATCAATATATATTTCTTAGAAACACAATTAATATTTATGAATGATCAAAGAACTCAAGACACTCATCGCTGTTGCGCGGGAAGGCACTTTTGCCGCTGCCGGCAACAGAATCGGCCTGACCCAGGCCGCTGTGAGCGCGCAAATCCAGCGCCTCGAAGCTGAACTGGGCGTCGAAATTTTCGACAGAAAGGGACGCTCTGCGCATCTCAATAGAATGGGCCACCAGGTACTCTTGCAAGCTCAGGAGTTGCTCAATCTTTACGACAACCTGGGTTCCTCGACGATGGGACAACCCACCCACGAGCGGGTGACTATCGGCGCTATCGCGTCGGTGCAGCGCTCATATTTGCCCGAATCGCTGGCCAGGTTTCACCAGCAATGCCCGCAATGTCGCACGCGAGTCATTCCAGGGCTGTCGATGGAATTGGTCAACCTCGTCGACGCTGGCGAGATCGACATGGCCACCATCATTCGCCCGCCCTTCTCGCTCCAGAGTGACCTGCACTGGACGACTCTGGCGCAGGAGCCCTACCGGCTGATCGTCCCATGCGAAGTGCCCGGTGAAGACTGGTCGGCACTGCTGTCCAGCCATCCTTTCATTCGCTATGACCGCTCATCGTTCGGCGGCAGGCAGGTTGATCGTTTTGTGCGGCAGATGCATTTCACGCTGCATGAGGTGTGCGAGTTGGATGAGCTGGAGGCCATCCTTCAATTAGTCAAAAAGGGCGTAGGCGTCGCATTGGTGCCGCAAACGTGCAGAGATCCGGAGTGGCCTATGGGTGTTCGAGCACTCGATCTGGGCATACACACCTTTCACCGGGATATCGGACTCATACACCGTTCTCGCCAAAGCCTTACCGAACCCGTGCGGATGCTGGCTGACCTGATCAGTGACCAGTTCATGCGTGGCTTGAACTAACCACCCTCTCGCTCATGGCCATCACTGCGCCACGCCAATGGAATAACTTCTGTAAACGGGACAAGGTGAAACGTATCAGCTGAATGAAAAACTCAAAAAATGCATAAATGCATTTTTATCCTTGACCCACAGATCCGAGTCTTTTAAATTCGAATCACTGTATATAAATACAGTTACTTGAATCCCTACATGGACGAGGTTTCCTATGAAAAACACCCCTTCGAAATTTGGAAAAACACCCCATCAACCCAGCCTGTGGACCCGAGCCGATGCGCTTAAAGTGCGTGCGGACGACCCCACCACCACCCAGCCACTGGTCAGTGCGAACTTCCCGGTATTGAGTGACGAGGTTTTTATCTGGGACACCATGCCGCTGCGTGATATCGACGGCAACATCACCTCCGTTGACGGCTGGTCGGTGATCTTCACCCTCACTGCGGATCGCCACCCGAACGACCCGCAATACCTCGATCAGAATGGCAACTACGACGTCATCCGCGACTGGAACGATCGCCATGGCCGGGCAAAGATGTACTACTGGTTTTCTCGCACTGGCAAAGACTGGAAGCTCGGCGGCCGAGTGATGGCTGAAGGGGTTTCACCCACCGTGCGCGAATGGGCTGGCACACCGATCCTGCTGAACGAACAAGGCGAAGTGGACCTGTACTACACCGCCGTCACGCCCGGCGCGACCATCGTCAAGGTGCGTGGCCGCGTGGTGACCACCGAGCATGGCGTCAGCCTGGTGGGCTTCGAAAAGGTCAAGCCGCTGTTCGAGGCGGACGGCAAGATGTACCAGACCGAAGCGCAAAACGCCTTCTGGGGCTTTCGCGATCCATGGCCGTTTCGCGACCCGAAAGACGGCAAGCTGTACATGCTGTTCGAAGGCAACGTGGCCGGCGAACGCGGCTCGCACAAGGTCGGTAACGCCGAAATCGGCGACGTGCCACCCGGCTATGAAGAAGTCGGCAACTCGCGCTTCCAGACCGCCTGCGTCGGGATCGCCGTGGCCCGCGACGAAGACGGTGACGACTGGGAAATGCTGCCACCGCTGCTGACCGCGGTCGGCGTCAACGACCAGACCGAACGCCCGCACTTTGTGTTCCAGGACGGCAAGTACTACCTGTTCACCATCAGCCACACCTTCACCTACGCCGACGGTGTAACCGGCCCGGACGGGGTATACGGCTTCGTCGCCGATTCGCTGTTCGGCCCGTATGTGCCGTTGAACGGCTCTGGCCTGGTACTGGGCAACCCGTCCTCCCAACCGTTTCAGACCTACTCGCACTGCGTCATGCCCAACGGCCTGGTGACCTCCTTCATCGACAGCGTACCGACCGACGACACCGGCACGCAGATCCGTATCGGCGGCACCGAAGCACCGACGGTGGGCATCAAGATCAAAGGGCAGCAAACGTTCGTGGTCGCCGAGTATGACTACGGTTACATCCCGCCGATGCTCGACGTTACGCTCAAGTAACGGAGGCTATGAGGTAGCGGGTTTGAGCTCGATGACAAACCCGCGGTAGATATCCGCTGCTCCCGTAGCGGTCTGACAGCCGCCATCGCAGGCAAGCCAGCTCCCACATTTTGGTCCGTGGGGCGTCAGGTAGGTATGTGTCGGCTGAGGGGCCGTCACGGGAGCAAGCTCACTCGCCACAGGTTCAACAGCCCATTGTGTGGGTATTCAGGAAATATAAATGCCTGCACCATTGAGTTGAGTCATATTTACGCCAACCAACGTCACCGAGTTGTCGCCAAAGGACAACAGGGCATTGTCCTCGAACATCGAGACATGGGAACGGTAATCGTATTGCTGGCCCAGGTCAGGAATCCCCATGAACACCAGCTTATCGCTGGCCTGGTAGCCCTCGACCCGATCATTGCCAAAGAGGCCGTTGAACAGGAAAGTGTTGCTGCCCCCGCCCGACACCATCAGGTCATTGCCCGCCCCGCCGACGAACACATTATTACCCTGCCCACCGATCAAATGATCGTCGCCGCCCAGACCGAACAACCATTCCCCCGCAGCATGAGCGGTGAGGACATTGTCCTGCGCATCGCCGTTGGCAGAGGCCGTGTAAGGCGTCAAGGCTGTGCCGGCCAGCAGGCCTTGGCCGGTTACGTTATAGGTGACGTTGTGGGTGCCCCAGGGGATTGAATTCCACATGATGTAGGACTGCTCTTGGCTCACCAATGCACCGATATCGCGGGTCATACTGATGCCGCCATAGGCGTCGTTGATGTAGAGCGTGCCATCGCCATCGTTGGCAAAGCCGAAGCTGGCCAGTGGCTTGTGCAGTTCGAAGACGTTATCGCCCTGCCCGCCCAGCAGGATGTTGTAGCCGCCATCATCGCGAAAACGATCATGACCGGCGCCGCCTTCCAGGAAGTCGTTGCCGACACCGCCCTTGAGCAGGTCGTTGCCCTCGGTGCCGAGGATGAAGGTATTGCCAGTGTGTTTTTCAGCGTAACGGTTCAGGTCTTGTACCCAGGTGGTTTCACGCGCAGCCTCGGTCAGGCTGGAGACCACGATGGTCGAATCCTTGCTGGTCAGGTCGTAGAACTCGGAGGACGCGATACGCCCCAAACCTTGGATGTAACCGTCCAGGGAGTGAGCCTTGGCCACGCCCCAATTCAGACTATTAGGTAAATGTGCCGAGAACGACGCGTAATTATCGGTAAAACTGACGAGGTTGTTGGCGGCCGCATCCCAGCCCCGGTCGTTGCCCCAGAAGAGTGCCGAGGTATTGATGCCTTTGCCATCAATGGCTTTGAACACCGGGTCATTTTCATAGCCAATATTCAACACCGGGGTATCACCCGAGCGTTGAGCGGGTGAGGCAAAGGTTACGTAGTTGGCATCCTGATAAAAGCCGCCCCAGTGATCGTGGCTCAAGGTCGCCAGGCTGTTGGCGCCCAGTGCGCCGAGGCTATGGCCGGTGACCAGGATATCCTTGCCGCTCAAGCCCTGGCTCGCGGCGTAACGAGCGACGTTTTCGAGCAAGGCGCTGAAGGCGAACTTGGCGTAATTGGCGGCGTATCCAGGCAGTGCTGCGGCCGCCAGGTCGCTGGCCACGTCGCCCGCGCCATCCCAGGTCAAGCCAAAGGACGTGCCACGAAAGGCAATCCCCATGGCGATCAGCCTGCCAAGCCCATCGTACTGCCCCAGAATCTCGACGTTGGCCGAAGGGGCCAAGGCTGTCTCGCCCCAGAAGGTGCCTTGCTTGTCCACATGCTGCGTCACGCCCAGGGCCTGCGCACCGATAGGCGCCCAGCCACCGGTTGCCAGGAGTTGGCCGGTGGAGTCATACGCGTACTCGGATAAAGCCAAGGCGTTGCTCAGCAGCGCCTTGGCGGGGTCGCCCTTCATGCCCTTGTAATCGAAAACGCCCATGCCCTTGGTCCCTTTTCAGATGACGTGCCAGATGGCCTCGATTCGGATGGCCGGGGTCGATTGAGTGCGGGTCACGGGGGCCTGTCAAGGGTTACCTAGAAATTCAATAGTGCTCATTTTATTGAGCGCTAGCCCTCCCAGCATTGACGACATGGACAGAAGGCACCCGTACACGCAGCGCAATCAACAACGCAGCCAGCAACATCAGCACCGCCGCCGCTATAAATACGCCCGCGCTGCCACCGAGGCTGAACACTGCACCGCCAGCGGCGGCGCCCATGGCGATGGCGGACTGCACAGAGGCCACCACCATACCCCCGGCGCTTTCCGCCTGGTCAGGTACCGCGCTGGCGACCCAGTTCGACCACGCCACCGGCACACCGCCAAAGGCCAAGCCCCAGATTGCCAGCAGTACCGCCTGCCCCGGCAACGAGGGTGGCAACAGCACCAACGCCAGTGCTGCAACCCCGACCAGCGCAGGCATTAACACCAGAGTCGCCAGCGGGCGGTGCTCCAGCAGCCTGCCAGCCAACAGCGTGCCGAAGAAGTTCGCCACACCGAACCCCAGCAACATCAGCGACAGCCCTTGCGAGCCGATGCCGGTAGTACCTTCAAGAAATGGCCGAACGTAGGTGAACATCGCGAAGTGACCGCTATGCACCAGCACACAACCGAACATCCCCATGGCGATGCCTGGGCGCTGCAACACGTCGAAAACCGTGCGCAGACGTGCCGGCCGGCGCGGCGCGAGGCGCGGTAAAGTCAATGACTGAAACGCCAGGGTCACCATGCCTACCGCCGCCGCTGCAAAGAACGCGCTGCGCCAGCCGTATAGCCCGCCCAGATAGCTGCCCAGTGGCACGGCAACGACCGTCCCGATGGCAATCCCACTGAAAATGATCGACAGCGCCCGAGGCAACAAAGCACTCGGCACCAAGCGCATCGCCACCGCCGCAGCCATGCTCCAGAACCCGCCTAGGGCAATCCCCAGCAAGATGCGCATCAACAGCAGCACCGCGAAGCTGGAAGAAACGGCGACCAACAGATTGGAGGCAACCATCAACGTTGAAAACCCCAACAACACCCAACGTCGGTCGATGCCGCGGGTCAGGCCTGGCACCAACAAACCGGCGAACAACGCTACCACTGCTGTCACCGTTACCGCCTGGCCAGCCAGCGCTTCGGACACGCCCAGATCAGTCGCCATCAGTGTTAACAAACTGGCCGGAAGGTACTCCGCAGTCAGTAATCCGAACACTCCCATTGCCAGTGAGAAGACGGCCATCCACGCGGGGGCCGCAGGCTCTGCCTCCGAGAAGGCGCCGGGATGGCGGTTGGATACGGCGTCACATACACAGTCAGTCATTACAGGGATCTCCCAATCATCATTGCGACCCGCAGTCTAGGCGCGCGAATCTGGATGATCTATGATCCAAAATCTCTCATTTTTGACTAAAACACCTGAACAATGTCTGCAGAACAGTTTGCTCTTTCCTCGGATCTCATCAACGAACTGTTGCGCGGTATGCGCCTGCGTGGCGTCGAATACCGGCGTATACAAACGAGTCCGAGTTTCGGTTTGGGCTTCGCTGAAAAACCTGGGCATGCCTGGTTCCATTTCATGGCCGTCGGCAATGCGGTACTGCGAATGGAGGACGGCACCACCTACGCGCTGTCTGCCGGCAACGCCGTGTTCATCTCCCACGGCGCGGCCCATCAACTGTATTCCCATGCGGACGTACCCGTTCAGGACATCGACCGCCTAGACGGCGTCCCCCTCGGTGACACCGTGAGCGCGGTGCACACCGGAACCGATGCCAGCCCAACGCCGAGCACCATTTTGTTCAATGGTTGTATGGAGTTTGAACTGGGCAGCATCCATGGCCTCGGCAAACTGATGCCGGGCCTGATGTTGATTGATGCCGACGGCCAGCGCTACCCTGGACTGGTGCCTATCCTGACCACCATGGAACGCGAGGTCAGCGCCGCACGTGTGGGCTTCGCCGGTATCCTCGCGCGGTTGGCCGACGTGGTGGCCGCCATGGTCGTTCGCGGTTGGGTAGAGTGTGCCTGCGGTAATGCCTCTGGCCTGGTCGCCGCCTTGCGCGATCCACGCTTGGCCGGTGCACTGCTCGCGCTCCATCAACAACCGGGCCGCGACTGGACCGTTGCGCAATTGGCAGAGCAATGCAATACCTCACGCTCAGCCTTCGCGGATCGCTTCCAGGTGACGATTGGCATGACGCCGCTGCGCTATGTCACCGAACTGCGAATGCGGCTCGCAAGCCAGTGGCTGACCCTCGAAAGGCTGCCGATCGAAGAGGTAGCACAACGCTTGGGCTATACATCCCAGGCCGCTTTCAGTCGCGCGTTCAAACGTGTTACGGGCAAGACACCGGGGTTAAGTCGCAAGGTGAGGCAGCCCATTGTTACTTGACGCTGAGCGCACGTAGTCGACGGTCTGTGCCTCTGAATCATTTAATGAAAACCGCTCGTGACTACCTGATCGAAAGCCAGCACTGGGACCTCTCAGGCACCGCATAGGACCCGATCCGCGGTAGCGTCCCCCCTATCGCGTGTTTTCCACCGCCTTTGAAAGATCGCTCCTACACTTTCTCCAAACACTTCCGACGGCCCCATCTGAAATACCCAACAGTCACGAAAAACGACAAGCCCTTTTCTAAAATAAACGTTATGTATTCAGTTGTTCTGGGCAAGAAGCCCACGTCTCCATTCACCTCATGAAGAACTTGGATCATGCTAAATACCTCATTTTTTCCCTCATTGCGTACCGCCGTCAGTACAGCCCTGCGGTCCCGACAACTCAATCGAGAAGAAGAGCGCCTGGTCCACTACTACCGTTGCTTGTCGGAACAGGATCGTGAAGCGGTGCGCTGCCTAATGTTTGCGGTCAGGGAAACCAGCGAGGCGAACACCCTCCCCCATAAAAAGTGATGCCGTCATGGGTCAGCGAACGATGGAAGTACCTGCGGGTTTGACATCTAGCCGGCAGCCTGTCACTAACACCCTCGCGATGGATTTTTCTACCCAGCTAGAGCATGCCTGCGAAAGCCCCATCGCCGTGGAGGATCTGCATATCCCCATGCCCACCTTCGTCACCCTTCAGCCTCGATTTTCCCTCGGTGGCCTGACCCTCTCCCGCTCGATTTCCGTCAGCTCCAACACGCTCCACCGTAGCCTCCGTCTCGATTTCCTCCAGGTGATTGTGGGGGTCTTTTACGCGCTCCTAGACTCCGCCGCCGTAGGGCAAATCCCTGTTCCCTCATGATTCCCACAGGCGGCACGCGCGCAATTTTCCTGCCGCCGCCACTCGCAAGGAGCCTCAACGATGACCAAGACCTCAACCGCCCTCCTCCTGCTTGCACTGGCCAGCCTGCTGGCGGGCTGCACCACCAACCCCAACGTACTGCAGATACACAAAGTCACCGCAGAGGCGATTGGCTTGGCCTCTACGGATGAGCTGACCATGGGCCCGGTCACCAAGAGCAAGGAGGACTTCCTGGGCGGCGCTGAACTGAACTTCAAAGCCACGACCGCCAAGGGCCGTGTGTTCAACTGCTCGACGGTCATGACTCCAGGCATCCTGCTTGAGCCGCCGAAGTACTCGCGCCTGACCTGCACGAAGTAACCCTGACAGCCGGTGCGGGCATCGCGCGCACCGGCCTATGGGAACGGCCGTCGGCGTGCCGGGCGCGCCACATGGCGGCGTTGCCGGCAAAGATGGTGTTCATGCTCAGCACGCTAAACCTGCGTCAGCGCTCAGCATTCGATAGATGGCCGTTTGAGGCATAAGAGTGCGCGCAGTCGGCTGCCGAGGGTGAAGGGCGCCCCCAACACTTAGACACCCATTCAATTTCTGGGGCGTTTTCAATGCTTGGATAAGTCACGCTCAACGCTATTGAAAGACACCTCCTACAGACCCAGCGCATGGGTTCGCAGGACGCGTCCTGATTGCGCCCACATTATTGAATGGCACGGGCGACGCTGCCTAGGATGTGCCCGCTCGCTCATTTCGTTGAGCTCTAGCCCTCCCCGCGTCCACGACAGGAGTCGATTGACCATGTACAACAACATCCCCCTCGGTTTGCGAAAGCGCCTG
Source organism: Pseudomonas sp. KT_2_4 (assembly GCF_041410225.1). NCBI lineage: Bacteria > Pseudomonadati > Pseudomonadota > Gammaproteobacteria > Pseudomonadales > Pseudomonadaceae > Pseudomonas > Pseudomonas sp. KT_2_4. The sequence continues at coordinate 48,696 of NZ_CP166962.1, read as the reverse complement.
CTCGCAGGTTCGACCTTCGCCCTCTTATCGCTAAGCGCAGCCCCCGCAGTGGCCACCGACTGGTGGATGATCTTTGGCACCGGCGACACGCCCAACAGAGACCTGTTCTTCGCCGATGCACAGTCGGTAAAAGCCACACAACAACACCCGCAAAACACACAGCTGACGGTCGTGCAGGTATTCGAAAGCCCCAACAGCCCCAACTACGTGAGCTACGCGCTGGAGCTGCAATGCCCGGAGCGACAGCTCAGGGTGAACTCTGCCACCGCCTACCTGCGCGCCGGGGCGACCACGGTGCTGCCGGCGCCTAAACGTTGGGTGCCGGTGCCCAAGAGCTGGCTGGAGCGTGGCTATGACTTCGCCTGCGCACCGGGCAAACGCAAGTCCAACGCCATGATGCCGATGGGCGTCGGCTCCATCGATAACGCTCAACTGGTGGCGATCACGCAGCAAGGCCTCTTCAATCAGTTGCCGGGTAATCAGCCGATCCGCATTGAGTCCAAGAAGAGCAGCACCGAGGACGTGATGCGCGACCTCAACTTCCTCTTGGGCGCACCTGAGAAAAAATGACCTCCGGCGTCAACCGGCACGCTTGAATAATGAGTGATCAACATGAAATACACAGGTGCATTGGCCTTGGCCCTCGCGCTGCTGCAGACCGGCTGCGTCAGTTTTGACACCGTCCCGGAAATGTACGCGCGCAGCCAATGGAAAGGCCGCCCGGCGCAGGACGCCATCAATTTCTTTGGTCCACCTCAAAAAATGGATCGCACCGCGGACGACCAGCATGTGGTGATGCAGTGGTACCGCGACACGTCTTACAACAGCAATGAGGTGGTGGCACAAAGCGCGGAAAGGCAGGGCAATGTGATGGTGCACACCAACTATTGGGCAACCGTCAATAACCCGAATCGCTGCATCCTTTCCATCACCGTCGACCAGGACAGGAAGGTCGTCGGGTTTGAGGCCGATGAAGGCGAATTGCTGCTGTCCAGTGGCTGCCAGTCGGTCAAGTTTGGGCCGCCTTAGGCAACCGACGTTGAGACAGGCTAGTGGAAACACCTCCTACAAACGTCATGTTTTACTCTTGAAGGACCGCCCTCGACAATGAAATCCGTCATCGTCGCCATCGCCCTACCGCTCATTGCAGGCTGCGCAACGCCGAAATATTGGGGGGCCACCGGCGGCAACCCGTCCGACGGGCTTGTGCAACTCTTCTACGTCCATACGCCGTTTGAGTACGGCCAAATCCGGGCATCCCAAGGGTTGGCGATTGCCACGGGGCGTTGCCAATTTTGGAACTACGCGCGCGCTGAGCGCGCAGGCGCACAAAAATCCGTGTGCCGCACGATGGGGCAATTCCACTGCCTGGAAACCACCGTCACTTAGGATTATCGGTGCCAGAAGTGACGCCCTCCCCAAGCGTCGAGGCGCGTCGGGAAGTTGAGCGAACAGTAGTTCGCCTGGCGACCCAGGCGAACTGAGCGGATCTAGTAACAATACGAATTTGAGCGCGCGCCCTACGGTTGTGCGCACAAACAAAAAAAGACGCCTAAGCGTCCATTCCGTAAATCACACAGGCAAAAAAAAGCCACTCGTTAGAGTGGCTTTTTCATTAATGCTTGGAGCGGGAAACGAGACTCGAACTCGCGACCCCGACCTTGGCAAGGTCGTGCTCTACCAACTGAGCTATTCCCGCTTGGTGATGCGCATTCTATAGAATCCTCAGCACCCGTCAACCCCTTGATTCAAAAAAGTTTTATTTCTTTTCAACGGTGGTTCGCAGATGGGGCCAGGCCGCACGCAGATATTGCAGCATGGACCACAAGGTCAGGCCGGCCGCGACCAGCAGCAAGGCGTAGCCCGTGAGCACCCAGAACGAGAAGTCCGACGGGTTGGCCAGCAGGATCACCAGCGCGAGCATTTGCGCGGCGGTTTTCCATTTGCCCATGTTGGAGACGGCCACGTGGGCGCGGGCGCCGATTTCGGCCATCCATTCGCGCAGGGCCGAGACGACGATCTCGCGGCCGATGATGACGGCGGCCGGCAGGGTCAGCCACAGGTTGCCGTGTTCCTGTACCAGCAGGACCAGGGCGACGGCCACCATGAGTTTGTCGGCCACGGGGTCGAGGAACGCGCCGAAGGGCGTGCTCTGTTCCAGGCGGCGGGCCAGGTAGCCGTCGAGCCAGTCGGTGGCGGCTGCGAAGGCAAATACCGAACTGGACGCGACGTAGCTCCATTCATACGGCAAATAGAACAACAAAATGAAAATCGGGATAAGCAGGACGCGTAGAACGGTGATCAGATTAGGGATATTCATCGGCACAACTGGCTACGAGGTGAGAAGGCATTCTATTCGCTGTGCAGATTGGCATAAATCAATTCAGCGAGCTTTTTACTGATACCGGGTGCTTTGGCTATCTCGTCAATGCTGGCACGGGAGAGCTCCTGCAAGCCACCAAAATGTTTAAGCAAGTCGCGACGCCGCGTCGGGCCAACCCCTGCCACCCCTTCCAGGGTTGAAGTTCGCCGGGTTTTGCCACGGCGGGCGCGGTGGCCGGTAATGGCGAAACGGTGGGCTTCGTCGCGGATTTGTTGAATCAGATGCAGTGCGGGTGAGTCGCCCTTCAACGTGAACTCATGGGCGGCATCATTCAAGTACAACGTCTCGAAACCGGCCTTGCGCGTGGTGCCCTTGGCCACACCGAGCAGGATCAGGTCGGGCACCGCCAGTTCGTTGAGCACGTCACGGGCCATGGATAACTGGCCCTTACCGCCGTCTACCAGCAGGATATCGGGGAGCTTGCCCTCCCCGTCCTTCAACTTGCTGAATCGCCGCGTGAGCGCCTGGTGCATGGCGGCATAGTCATCGCCGGCGGTAACGCCTTCGATGTTGTAGCGCCGGTAGTCGGCCTTGATCGGCCCTTCCGGCCCGAATACCACGCAAGAGGCCACTGTGGCCTCGCCGCTGGAGTGGCTGATGTCGTAGCACTCCAGGCGCTGGGGCGGCTCGTCCAGGTTGAGGACCTCGGCCAGGGCGTCGAAGCGTGCAGCGACGTGCTGTCGGTTCGCCAGCCGCGCGCCCAGGGCCTGTTCGGCGTTAGTCACGGCCAGCTGCTGCCAGCGAGCACGGGTGCCGCGTACGCGGTGGCTGATGTCCAGCTCGCGGCCGCGCAGCTCGTGGATGGCCTCGATCAAGGTGGGGAAGTCTTCGTGCACCACGTTGACGATCAGTTCAGACGGCAGGTCGCGCTCAGGGCTGCTGACGTAGTATTGGCCAAGGAATGCGGCCATGACCTCCGCCACGTCTTCGTCGATACCGGTCTGCGGGAAGAAGTTCTTGCTGCCTAATACCCGCCCGCCTCGTACGCTGATCAGGTGCACACAGGCGCCGCCCGGGTTGACGAACGCGGCGATCACGTCAACGTCACCGGTGCCGCCTTCCATGCTTTGCTGGTCCTGGACACGGCGCAGCAGGGAGATCTGGTCGCGCAGTTCGGCGGCCTTTTCGAAATCCAGGGTGCTGGCGGCCTGCTCCATGGCCCCGGACAACTCATCGGTGAGTGCGTTGCTGCGCCCTTCGAGGAACATCACCGAATGGCGCACATCCTCGGCGTACTCCGAAGGTTCCACCAGCCCCACGCAGGGCGCCTTGCAGCGCTTGATCTGGTATTGCAGGCACGGCCGGGTGCGGTTCTTGTAGAAGCTGTCTTCGCACTGACGCACAAAAAAGGTTTTTTGCAGCAGGCTCAGGCTTTCACGAATCGCACCGGCGCTGGGGTAAGGCCCGAAGTACTTGCCCTTTTGCTTCTTTGCCCCGCGGTGAATGCTCAGGCGCGGAAAGTTGCCGTCGGATAAAAACACGTAAGGGTAGGATTTATCATCACGCAACAGGATGTTGTAAGGCGGCCGCCATTCCTTGATCAGCGTCTGCTCAAGCAGCAGCGCCTCGGTTTCATTGGCGGTGATGGTGGTTTCGACCTGGGCGATACGCGCCACCAGGGCGGCGGTTTTCGGCGCAAGGCCGGTCTTGCGAAAGTAGCTCGCCAGACGGTTCTTCAGGTTCTTGGCTTTGCCCACGTAAAGCAGGCGCGCCTCGCTGTCGAACATGCGGTACACGCCGGGGCGGCCACTGCAGGTGGAGAGAAAGGCACTCGGATCAAACGGTGTGGTCATGTCAGGCGCTGGCGTCCACCATGCCGTGGCGCACTGCGAGCAGGGTCAATTCAACATCACTGCTGATGGCAAGCTTCTCGAAGATACGATAACGGTAGGTATTGACGGTCTTGGGCGACAGGCACAGCTTGTCAGAGATGGTCTGCACCTTCTGGCAACCGACGATCATCAGGGCGATCTGGATTTCCCGCTCCGACAGCGCATCAAATGGCGAATCGCTGGTGGGCTGGAACGACTTGATCGCCAATTGCTGGGCAATCTGCGGGCTGATGTAACGCTGGCCGGCAAATACCAGGCGAATGGCTTGCACCATCTCGGCCAGGCCTGCGCCCTTGGTGAGGTAGCCGGCGGCACCGGCTTGCAGCAAACGGGTGGGAAACGGGTCTTCCTCGCACACCGTGACCACCACGACCTTGATGTCCGGATGGCTGCGCAATAACTTGGTCGTGGCACCAAGACCGCCAATCCCAGGCATCTTGACGTCCATCAGTACCACATCGGGCTTCAACTCCCGGGCCTTGATCAGGGATTCCTCCCCCGACTCCGCCTGGCCGACTACTTGCAGGCCGTCGATGTCAGCCAGCATTCGTGTAATGCCTGTACGAACGAGATCATGGTCATCGACTACTAGCACCCTAATCAAGCAGACACCTCGCGATATGGTCTTATAGGTTGCTGAACACCTTAGCAAAAAACCAAGGCGCAGACCTAGTTGCAAGTGTCATATATATAGAGATTAAACGTGCTGCGGCTGTTCGCCGGCTGGCGAACAGCCCTGTTTCCTGGGCTAAAGGTCAGGATTCCTGGGGGGGCGACTTGGCTTTTCCGTTCACCACGGATGAATGCTCAGCCAAGGTACTGGTCAAGCGACGGATTGCGTCCTGGTCTTCCTTGAACATCGCTCGGTAATTGCCCAGCACTTTCTCTTCGATCTTGCTCAGGTTATCCAGCTGGATCGGCGTTGGGCTGCCGGTCAACACGTACAGGATATCCACACCTTTTTCGGCGACGCGAGACAAATAGTCGGCCTTGGGTGCACGACCACCGCTTTCATATTTGCCTTGGGCGTTCGCTTCAACGCCTCCAATTTCTCCAAAAACTTTCTGCGACAGGCCAAGTCGCTCTCTTTCTTGCCTTAAGCGCGAACCGATTCCACTCATTTGGATGTATGATCCTAAATTGGCACACCCCAAGAGGTGTCACACCATCACTTCGTTAAACAAACTTGAACGGTTTTGAACTATGCCCGGAATCCGTACTGCTGCACAAGCCAAGGCCTGGCTGGAACATCAAGGAAAGTCAGTTCAAGCGTTCGCCCGGGAACATGGCGTAGACCCGGCAACCACGTATCAAGTGCTCTCCGGGCGCAAAAAGGGACGGCGTGGAGAAGCCCATAAAGTGGCGGTACTTCTGGGCATGAAAGAGGGCGTTATCGTGGATGAGCCAAGAGCTCAATCCCACGACGAACAAAGCACTAATTGACAGCAGTATGCGCTTATTTGTAGGACGTGCATGTTTTAGTCCGATGTGAGTGCGCGACACTCACGCTCCATCCGCCAGAAGCCATCCTCTTCACCGACAATGCTCAACCCCAAGCGCTGATACAGCCTTCTTGCCGGGTTGGTCTTGAACACCGTCAAACGTAGAAAGCCCAGGCCCTCGACGCGTGCCTTGAGCGCCATTTGCTCCAGCACCCATTTGCCCGCGCCCTGCTTGCGGCAGCATTCCAGCAGGTGCAGCTCGCGGATATACAGGGCCTTGCCATCGCGGCTCAGGCTGATAAAGCCCATGACGACGTCATCGTTGCAGATCAGCCAGTTCTCGCGGCCCGCCCAGGCCACGTCGAAGCCGTCGCTGGACCACAACAAGCCGTTCTGACGGTAGTAATGGCTCATGGCCTGCTGGGTCAGGGTGCGGGCAAACGGCAGGTCCTGCTCGATGGCCCGGCGCAAATGAAACCTCATTCAGAGGGCGACCACTTGGCCGGTCCACTGCCCGCCGTCGCGACGGGCGATCACCAACGCGTCGCCGACACCGGGGGCGGCAACAAGCAAGTTGCCATCGGCGGTCCAAATTGCACTGCGGCCCGCACAAGCCCAGCCTCCGGACGGGCCACCATGGTTAGCCATCAGTACCAACAGGCCATGCTGGGACGCATAGCCTTCAAGCAAAGCACTGTCCGCCGCGTAGCCTGCCTCGCTGATCAGTACGCTTGCGGCATACACTGTGGCGCCCGCTGCCGCCGCTTGGCGTGGATGGCTGGCCTGGGAAAAGTCCGCACACACCGCCAGCGCGATGCGCTCCTCTGCCAATTCCAGAGGCTCGCCGCCCTGCCCCGCAGCAAATGCCAGCTCTTCGCCGGGGTGCAGATGCTGCTTGGTGTAGACGCCTACTGAACCGTCCGCCTCAAGCACCAGCGCGCCGATCAGCACACCTGTTTTTGGCGCCAAGCGCACCGGCATGCCCACCACGGCCGTCAACTGCAGCTCCCGCGCCAGTTCACGCAACGGCGTCAACACGGCGTCTTGCGGGTCGATGGCCAAATCGGCCGCCAGGAACGGCTCGTAGCCTGTCAGTGACAGTTCTGGAAACACCAGGCATTGCACACCCTGTTCAGCCGCGGCCCGCATCAACGCCAGGTGCCGCTGGATATTGGCAGCGATATCGCCCGGGATGGAAACGGTTTGCGCCGCAGCAAGGGTCAAGGCAGTCATGGTCGCGTCCTGGCAATCATTGTTTGAGAGCCGTCAGCATATCCACACTTGCCCCATAGCGGCATAGGTATCGCCGTTACCGCAGGAATGGATATGTACACGGTCCAACTGTGTTGACGGTCCGGCCGTCTTCGCAGGCAAGCCAGCTCCCACATTTGGATCGCGGTGCCTCAGCCAGATCAGCGCCGGCTGTCAGGCCGTCACGGGAGCAGGCTCCCTCGCCACAGGTCCAGCGTCGCAGCAACGTTGTGTAGATACCTATGCCCATAGCGGTAAGTACTGCCACGCGATAGAAATTACTGATTGAATCCACCCGCACGCCTCTAGTAAGCTCCCCCCATCATTTGGAGAGCCCCATGTTGCCACTCACCCACACTCAGGTTTGCTCTGCTGCCAGCGCCTTGCGCTCGGTGTCGGCTACCCGCGTGAATGGTTCGAGCGCACTGGCCGGCTTTTATTTTGGGTATTGGTTTAGCCACTGGCGCGCCTGATACCTGAAATCGGCGCCCACTACTCAAGGGGTCGCCTACCAGAGAAATCTAAACCCCCGGTCGGCTCCCCGACCGGGGGTTTTGTTTTTTCAGCGCCTGACAATTTGTTTTTCACGCTCACTTAAAGGAATCACACCATGAACTACGCCACCTATTACCGCTACGACACTTGCACTGCATGGCGATTTAGCCAGCTCCGTTCGGGACAGCCTGCCGCCTCCGACCGGTCACCCCGTGGTGGCAAGCCAACACACGTAGCCGATACGGCCAATTGTCGAACACCCCAGTAGGCCAAGCGTGCGGGAATCGCCCGCCGCTTGCCCAGGAAGCCTTGAATATGAACTCCTCCGTCGCCGCTTTGCCCGTCTCTGCCCTCAACAGCGCCAATGAAGCCCTGACCCAGCGTTTGCCCAGCGCTCTTGAACTCAAGCACCAACTCCCGCTCAGCCCGTTCCTCAACGAACAAGTCCACGCCCATCGCCAAGCCGTGCGCGCCATCCTCAATGGCGAAGATTCACGCTTGCTGGTGATTGTCGGCCCGTGCTCGATCCACGACCCGGAATCGGCCATGGAATACGCGCGCAATCTGAAGAAGCTTGCGCTTGAAGTCAGCGACCAGATGCTGCTGGTGATCCGTGCCTACGTCGAGAAACCGCGCACCACTGTGGGCTGGAAAGGCTTGGCCTACGATCCGCACTTGGACGGCAGCGATGACATGGCCGCCGGCCTGACCCTGTCCCGCGAACTGATGCGTGAAATGCTGCGCCTGGGCCTGCCGGTGGCCACCGAGTTGCTACAACCCATGGCCGCCGGCTACTTCGATGACCTGCTCACTTGGGTCGCCATTGGCGCACGCACGACCGAGTCGCAGATTCACCGCGAAATGGCCAGCGGCCTGGGCATGCCCGTGGGCTTCAAAAACGGCACCGACGGTGGCGTCGCCATTGCCTGCGATGCAATGCGCTCAGCCTCTCACCCGCATCGTCATTTCGGCGTCGATAGCCAGGGCCACCCGGCGATCATCCAGACGCCCGGCAACCCCGACACTCATTTGGTGCTGCGCGGCGGCCATCGTGGGCCCAACTACGATGCGCAAAGCGTGGCCGACGTAAAGCATGACCTGGCCAAGTCCAAAGTAGCGCCACGAATCATGGTCGATTGCAGCCATGCCAACAGCGGCAAGAACCCGCTGCGCCAACCGGCGGTATTCAATGACGTGCTGGAGCAGCGTTTGCAAGGTGATACCTCGCTGGTCGGCATGATGCTTGAGAGTCACCTGTTCGAAGGCTGCCAGCCGCTGAGCGCGTCGATGAAATACGGCGTTTCGGTGACCGATGGTTGCCTGGGTTGGGACGGGACCGAGCAGTTGTTACGCAGTGCCACCGAGCGTTTGCGGGAACACGGCAAAGCCGACTGATCGGTGAAAAACATTAGATCGGCCTGGAATTTCTGTTTGGCAAACTCCTGCAGTGGGCGAGCATGGGCCGGTAGTGGCGTGTGCTCGATGCCTTCTCTTGCCTGCTTCTGCGAAGATTGAACTGGCCCGTAGATTTCGTGGCATACGGTAAACACGATGCACCCTTGAATCGCCTTCGTGCAGGAGCGAGCTTGCTCGCAAAAAAACGTCAACGATAACGCGTGCTTCCTGAATAAACGCAGCGCCTGCGAGTTTTTCGCGAGCGAGCGCCTACAAACAATGGCTGTGGACTAGGCCCGGGCCACCGGCATGCGGGACAGCTCTCGAAGCCACGGCAACACCCGCAGGCCGTTGGCAGTCTCGCAGGGGTCGACGATGTCCATGAAGTGTTCGAGGTTGACGTGGTCCGGCACACCCGGCAATCGCACTCGCACAGCCGGCGTTACGCCGCAAGGGGCGCCCAGGTCCAGATGCTCGTAGACGAGTACATGACGCACCTGGGGCAGAGGCTCATGGGCTTGGGCCATCAGCCCCGCATTGATTATCAGCACGTCGAAGGGTTCGGCAGGAATGGCAGTGAGAATCCGCACCTCTTCGAATGTTTGCACCGGCACGATCCGGTAATAACCCAACTGGTTGAGCATTTTCTCGATGTACAAGCGTTGCAGATGCTGTTCATCGGCAATCAGGATGGTCAGTGCTTTGTTCGGCATGGCAAACCCCTGGGCAGGCAGTGCTCGGCAGTGAGCGCAGCCCATTCTCCAGACATATGCCGACGACAAAATCAGGCATGTTCCCGGTTTGTGTAAGAGTTTTCCCAAATTTCCCGAATGGCGATCAACCGCAGTCAGGGCTGATTGCAATAAGCTTTCAAGCCACGATGCAAAACATCAAGCGCTTCGTTCACGCCGTCAACCGCGGGCCCCAATGCCTGACGGTCGCGCTGTTCACATGCGGCCTCCAATGCTTCACACCCACTGATCAATAGGTTTGCCTTGACCATTCGCGCGCCGCCCTTGGCACGGTGGGCCAGGTCGTGCAGCTTGGCAAAATCTGCCTGGCTTGCCAGGCGTGGCAGCAAGGCACGGTCCTCCCCCAGGCTTTTAAGCAACGGCGCCAACAATCCGACAAGCGCTGCGTGATCATCGCCGGTCAGCGCGACGAGTGTGCTCAAGTCGAATGTCGGCACAGGCTGCGGGCCCGCGTCTGCCAAACGCGAGGCCAGCGCCGACCGCAAGTCGTCAAGCCCGGTTGGCTTGAACAGGCACCCATCCATGCCCGCCTGCCGACAGCGCTCAGCTTCCTCCGGCTGGGCGTTGGCGGTGAACCCCAGCAACAGGCAGGGTTCAAGACCCTGTTCACGCTCTTGCGCGCGAATGTCCTGTGCCAGCTGATAGCCGTTCTTGAAGGGCATGTTGCAATCGGTAATGACGCCATCGAACTGCCCCGCTCGCCACTGCTCCAGCCCTTGCACACCGTCTTCGGCCGTGACGATACGGTGGCCCAGAAAGCTCAACTGTCGAGCCAGCAGCAAGCGATTGGCCGGGTAGTCGTCCACCACCAGAATGCTCAGCGCACGGCCCTCAGGCGCCGCCTCTTGCACAGGCTCAATCGGGGCCGGCAGCGTGGCGGTCATGGCCAGGGCCAACGTCACGTCCACCCGAGTGCCATGCCCCAGCACACTACTCAAGTGCAATTGGCCGCCCATCATTTCGCACAAGCTGCGGCTGATCACCAACCCCAGCCCAGACCCGCTGCGTGCCGACTGCTGATTGTTGCTGCCCTGGATAAACACGCTGAACAGCCGCTGCTGGTCGGCGACGCTAATTCCAATGCCGGTGTCTTGCACCCATAATTGCACGGCCAAGCGATCGCCCTCGACCACCGCCCGTGCAACCAGGCTGACCTGCCCATGGGGAGTGAACTTAATGGCATTGCTCAGCAGGTTGGACACCACTTGCTTGAATCGCAGCGGATCGACCAGCACCGCCTGGTCAATCAGCGGGTCCAATTCAACCTGCAGCGCCAACCCCTTGGCTCGGGCCAGCCCCTCGAACACCCGTGCGACCGACGCCAACAGCTCATGCAGGTTGGCGGGCTCCAGGGTCAGCGACAAGTGCCCGGACTCGATCCGCGCGATATCGAGAATATCGCCGATCAACTCCAGCATCCCCCGCGAAGCCACCGAGGCCACCTCCAGGGCGTCGCGGTCGACCCGCCCCTGTTCGGCATTTTTCAACGCCAGCTCAATCATGCCGATCACGGCATTCATGGGCGTGCGGATCTCGTGGCTCATGGTCGCCAGGAAGGTAGTCTTGGCGCGATTGGCGGCGTCGGCATCGTCCTTGGCTTCCTGTAGCTGGCCGAGCAACCGGTGCCGCTCGCTCACGTCGACCCAACCGGCAATCATACCCACCACCTTGTCGTCGCCGTCGCGGTACGGCAGCATCCACTGGTAAATGGTCAGCACATCGCCGTTGGGCACCTTGAGTATTCGATCATGAATCTGCGGCTCGCCCCCAGCCATCAAGCGCAGATAATCCTCATGAAACGACTGGGCCTGTGGCGGGTTTTCGACGTCGGTTTCCACCACCGTCCTGCCGATCACGTCTTCAAGCTTGTAGCCAAACACGTCGAGGTAGGCGTTATTGCAGGCCATCAGCCTCCCTTGGCGATCACGCACGTAAATCGGGTGCGGCGTGCCGTCAATCAATACGCTCATGAACCGCATCTGATCGCTCAGCGCCCGCTCGGCCTGCAGGCGCTTGCGAATCAGGCTGCGCAGGTAAATGGCCCAGCCCAGCGTGACGGCCAACAACAGCGCCGCCAACCCAAAGCCTTGAAGAATCACGTTGCGATAGCGCAACCAGTAACTGTCCTCGATGATGACCTCGCTGCGCCACTGGCCAATCAACTCGTCCATTTCCTGCGGGGTGATACTCAGCAGTGCCTTGTCGAGGATCGAATACAACTCCAATTGACTGCGGTTGACCCCAAAGGTCACGCGTGCAGGCTCGGTGCCGACCGTACTGGTGACACGCAAGCGGTCGCGGTAATACCGGTTGATCAGATAGCGTGCGCTGATCAATGAGTTGACCGCGCCATCGGCGTCACCATTGGCCACCAGCGCCATGGCTTGCTGGGGGGTCTCCACGTCGACAAAGATCACGCCTGGAAAATTCTGCGCTATCTCATCGTGCAGCCCATTGCCAACCACCATGGCCAGGCGTTTGCCGACCATGTCCTCCAGCGTGAGCGGGCTGTGCGGACCGTCGCGGGTAACCAGCACAAAGGGGTTGGTCAAGTAGGGCCGGGTAAAGCGCACTTTATCAGCCCGCTCCACGCTAGGCGTGACGACCGCCAGCATGTCCGCCGTGCCCGCGCTGACAATGTTGATCTGGCGCGGCAACGAACTGCCTGGCACCACATCGAACTTCAAGCCGGTACGCAAGCTGATGCGCGACAGCACTTCGGCACTCAGCCCTTCGAATTGGCCTTGATCGCCGATAAACGATAAGGGAAGGAAATCATTGAGCACCGCGACCCTGACCCGTGGATTTTTCTGCACCCAGCGTTGTTCACTGGCGCTCAAGTGCAGCCGGTCAACGCCGATTATGCCCAGGTTACCCCCGCTCCAGCGGCGTAGAATTTCCATCTGCTCGCTGGCGGGAATCGCCTCCAGCGCAGCATTGAGGATGGGCAGTAAACGCGTATTTTCCCGGGTGACGGCAAACGCAAACGGATTGACTTCCAGGCCGGAAAAATCCGCCATGCGTACATTGTTGAGGTGGTTGCGATTGATCGGGTAGTTGCTACTGATGGCATCCCCCAGGTAGACGTCGGCACGACCAAACGCCACGGCACCAATGGCTTCGAAGGTCGAGGCAAACAGTTCCAGCTGGGCCTGGGGGTAAAACGCCCGTACGGCGTCGGGCTGCATATAGTGATACAGCATCGCCACGCGCTTGCCGGCCAGGTCATCATTCAACACCTGGCTGTCACCGCTGCGGGTCACCAGGGTCGGTTGATCGTTGGCATAAGAGCGAGACAACAGCAGTTGCGGATCGGCCGCTTCATAGCCATTGGCGGAACCGAGGAAATCCACCGCTCCCTGCTTCAGGGCCTCGATCACTTCATCGCGTGTGTCGTAACGCCGAACCTCGATGGAGATATGCAGGGCCTGGCCGACCAATGCGGCAAAATCGGCCGTGATACCTTCGAGCTCGTCGTTGTTGTTAGTCAAGTCAAAAGGTACGTAATCGGGCGCCGAGACGCCCATCAGTAATGAGCGCCGCTCACGCAGCCAACGCCAGTCGGCCTCGTCCAGCGTCACTTGCGGGGTTTCGATATGAGAGTGCCCCAACAGCCGCAAAGCGTGAGGCTCTTCGAGGGCCACCGCGATCAGGGGTAACAGGCTCATCCAAAGGACCGTGGCGAACCTCATCAACGCGGTGGTGACCATTTCAGTTCGGATCAGATCAGATGGTTGCGCTGGGCAAACTTGGATAAGTGCACTACCGAGGACATTCGTAACTTCTCCTTGAGTCGAGTCTTGTAGGTACTGATGGTCTTGTGGCTCAGCAGCATTTGCTCGGCGATTTCCTTGTTACCCAGCCCCAGGGCCAGCATCTGCAACACGGTCAATTCACGATCCGACAGGCAGTCGATCATCTGCCGTTCCGTTTCTTGCAGATCGTCGCGACGCACCGAACTGGTCGGCAAACTGGGGAAGCAACTGTAGCCCGACATGATGGCTTTGATAGCCTTTTGCAGCTCATCCAGTTCACCGGTCTTGGCGACGAACCCCATGGCACCGGAACGCATGCAGCGGGTAGAAAAAAACACCGCCAGGTAGGAGGTCAGTACCAGAATCTTGCATGGCAGGCCCAACGCCTTGATGCGGCTGATAACCTCCAACCCGCCTAATTTAGGCATCGCCAGGTCGAGGATAATCAGCTCGGGACGTTGCTCCCTCGCCAACTGCATGGCATCTGCGCCATCCCCTGCCTGGAAAATCTCATCAAACCCCTCCACTTTCAGGAGATATTTGACCGTCGCCCGGATAAACGGATGGTCATCCACAATTAATGCTTTGCTCATAAAACTTCCCTATGTGGACAAAATACCCTTACACATCACACCGGACCTGGGTACCTGTGAGAACTGACAGTTCCGACGAGCGGCGCTGCCCTCTGAGGACGGTAACGAGGCGGTGTCTGGCCCCTTCAATTAACTCAGCATAACCACGGACGCCGGACCTCAACGACCCAACAGCCGCAAGTGCCCAACCTTAGCAACGCAATGATGTTTCAACTGAAGGGATAATCCGGACTACATGTAGGATTTTTCCACAAACAAGCTTAGCCAATCCTGGCCAGCCCAAAGAAGATCAATCGGTGGTACTCGGGCTCCAGAAAGCCTGTACCACCAGGGTTGATGTTGAGAGGCGCGCCACCAGTGCATCCAGTTCATCGCCATCCACCGACGTGGCGGCCAGGATGGCCTCGATTTCCACTTCGTCGCTGCCGAATGGCCGCACATCGACATCACTGGCCGGGTAGTTGCAGCGGGCCAACTCGGCTTCCAGCAATGCCATCACCGCCTGTTGCTGACTGCGGCGCGCAATGACATAGAGGATATTGGTGACCTCTGCCGACACCACGTCCAAGGGTTGGCGGTTGATGTTATTGACGATCGGCCGCAGCAAGGTGTTGGCCGCCAGCACAAACAGCGTGCCCAGCAAAGCCTCGAGGATCAGATCGGCCCCGGCGCAGGCGCCCACCGCCGCCGAAGCCCAGAGGGTGGCGGCAGTGTTAAGCCCGCGTACATTGCCCTCCTCCCGCATGATCACACCCGCCCCCAAAAAGCCGATGCCCGACACCACGTAAGCGACCACGCGCACCGCGCCTTCCGCACCGCCCAGGCGGTTGGCCATGTCGACAAAGATCGCCGCGCCTACCGCCACTAGCACATTGGTACGTAAGCCGGCGGTGCGTTGGCGGTACTGGCGCTCGAACCCGATCAGGCCACCGAGAATAAACGCAGCGCTGAGGCTGACCACGGTGTCGACCAGGGAGTTGAGGTTGATGTTGTTGATTGCCTGCATAAAAAATCTCCATGAATGCAGCGACAAATTGAAAAACACCGCAGGTCCCTGTGGGAGCTGGCTTGCCTGCGATAGCGGTACACCGACCCATGAGTCTGGCGACTGATACACCGTCATCGCGGGCAAGCCCGGCTCCCACAGGGTTTGGCGATGTTGCATGGGACCTGTTACTGCCAGCCAAACCTGCGGATGTAGTAGCCCTTCACCGCCTGGGTCAGCGCCATGTACGCCAGCAAAATCACCGGCAGGAACACGAAGTACAGCGACGGCAGCGCCTGCAATTTGAAGTAGTGCGCCAAAGGCCCCATCGGCAGGAATATCCCCACGGCCATGATCACGCCGGTCATCAACATCAACGGCAGCGCTGCGCGGCTTTGCAGGAATGGGATTTTTGGCGTGCGGATCATGTGCACGATCAGGGTCTGGGTCAGCAGCCCCACCACAAACCAGCCGGATTGAAATAGCGTTTGGTGGTCTGGAGTGTTGGCATCAAACACATACCACATGAGTGCGAACGTGGTGATGTCGAAGATCGAACTGATCGGCCCGAAAAACAACATGAAGCGCCCCACTTCCCCCGGCTGCCAGCGTTGCGGCGTGGCAAGCATCTCGTCATCGACGTTGTCGAACGGAATCGCAATCTGCGAGATGTCATACAGCAGGTTTTGCACCAGCAGGTGCATCGGCAGCATCGGCAAAAACGGGATAAAGGCACTGGCCACCAACACCGAGAACACGTTGCCGAAGTTCGAACTGGCGGTCATCTTGATGTATTTGAGCATGTTGGCGAAGGTGCGCCGGCCCTCCAGCACGCCCTCCTCCAGGATCATCAGGCTCTTCTCCAGCAGGATGATGTCGGCCGCTTCCTTGGCGATGTCCACCGCACTGTCCACCGAAATCCCGATATCCGCCGTGCGCAGCGCCGGAGCATCGTTGATGCCATCGCCCATAAAGCCGACCACATGTCCGTTGGCCTTGAGCAGCCGCACGATGCGTTCCTTGTGGCTGGGGGTGAGCTTGGCAAACACATTGGTGGTTTCCACGGCCAGGGCCAGTTCGGCGTCGCTCATCGACTCGATGTCGTTGCCCATCAGCAAGCCTTGTTGCGCAAGACCCACTTCGCGGCAGATCTTCGCCGTGACCAGTTCGTTGTCGCCGGTCAACACTTTCACCGCCACGCCGTGGGCCTTCAGGGCCTTGAGGGCGGGGGCGGTGCTTTCCTTGGGTGGGTCGAGAAATGCCACATAGCCGATCAGCGTCAGGTTGTTTTCATCCGCCAGGCTGTAGGTATCACGCCCTGCCGGCATCGGCTGCGCCGCTACCGCCACTACCCGCAGCCCTTCTTCGTTAAAAGCCGCCGTCACCTGGCGAATGCGCGCCAGCAATTCGTCGGTCAGCGCTTCATCGACGTCGCCATGGCGCACGCGGTTGCACACCGACAAAATTTCCTCCACCGCCCCTTTGCAGATCAACAAGTGCGGTTGATGCTGCTCGGCCACCACCACCGACATGCGGCGGCGGTTGAAGTCGAAGGGAATCTCGTCAACCTTGTTGAACGCGGTGCCGACTTTCAACTCGCGATGGATATCCACATGCTCGAGCACGGCCACATCCAACAGGTTTTTCAAGCCGGTCTGGTAGTAGCTGTTGAGGTAGGCCATTTCCAGCACGTCGTCCGACTCCTGGCCCCACACGTCCACATGGCGCGCCAGGAAAATCTTGTCCTGGGTGAGCGTGCCGGTCTTGTCGGTGCACAGCACGTCCATGGCGCCAAAGTTCTGGATCGCGTCCAGGCGCTTGACGATGACCTTTTTGCGCGACAGAAACACCGCGCCCTTGGCCAAGGTCGAGGTGACGATCATGGGCAGCATTTCCGGGGTCAGGCCAACTGCAATCGACAGCGCGAACAGCAACGCCTCGGTCCAGTCGCCCTTGGTGAAGCCGTTGATGAACAGCACCAGCGGCGCCATCACGAACATAAAGCGAATCAGCAACCAACTGACCTTGTTGACCCCCTGCTGGAACGAGGTGGTCGCACGGTCTGTCGCCGTGACGCGTTGCGCCAAGGCACCAAAATACGTGCTGTTGCCGGTGGCCAGGACCACCGCCGTGGCGGCGCCGGACACCACGTTGGTGCCCATGAACAGAATATTTTCCAGCTCCAGCGGGTTGCGCGTGTGGGCGTCCTGCTGGTGAGCGAACTTCTCCACCGGCATGGACTCACCGGTCATCGCCGCCTGGCTGACGAACAAATCCTTGGCGCTGAGCACGCGGCAGTCCGCGGGGATCATGTCGCCGGCCGACAATACAATCAGATCGCCTGGCACCAGTTGTTTGATCGGCAGTTCAATGCGCTTGGCAGCATCGCGGCGCAGCACCGTCGCGGTGTTGCTCACCATAGCCTTCAAGGCGTCGGCGGCCTTGTTCGACTTGGCCTCCTGCCAGAAGCGCAACAAGGTCGAGAGCACCACCATGGAGAAAATCACCGTGGCGGCCTTCATGTCTTCGGTCAGCCAAGAGATCACCGCCAACAGAGTCAGCAGCAGGTTGAACGGGTTCTTGTAGCAATGCCACAGGTGCACCCACCACGGCAGCGGCTGCTCGTGTTCGACTTCATTGAGGCCGTACTGCACGCGCAGGGCGTCGGCCTCCTGAGTGTTCAGGCCCTCGGTGTGGCTGCCCAGCACGCCCAGCAATTGCACAGTGCTGCGGTTGGCAGACGCCACCAGTGTCTGCGCCAGGCTGGGCGGTACTTCCCGGCTGACACTGGCATCGGTCACGGTCTCCAGCATCGCCAGGCGGCGAAAATGCCGGGCGATATGCCGGGTCCGCAGGAAACCGGCGAAGAACTCTTTGAGCAAAGTGAGGTTCATGGTGTAACTCCTGCGCGAGGAAAAACCGTCGTGCAGGTACTGCCCGTCCACACCGCGCCCGTCACACAGGCACAGCCGAACCTGGCCCGCCCGCCGTAACAGGCAGGCGCGTCCGTAGCATCCAGGCGTTACCCAGGTGCTGGTCAGCGTCGATGAGAGGGAATCAGGCGGGTGCCAGGACTGGTCACCGCCGGGATGCCGCTTCTCGCTTTGTGAGGCGAGACAACGGCATCTGGAAAATGCGCGTTACCTTGCCAAGAGGCCGGTTACCGAAACCGGCCGACGACTGTCACTCGAACAAGTACCCACTGAGGGTCTCCGCTATTGATGAAAACGCGCGAAGCTTACGCCCCGATGTTGCCAGAGTAAACCGTAGGAAAGTGCCTGCATGGTGAATAAGAAAATTCTTCAGGATGGGTTCAGGAACGCCTTTCTCAACCCCACGTTGGGCAATCCCGTTCGACCAGCGCCAGGTAGTTTTCAATGCTCGCGCTAGCCACAACCTTCACTTGGATAGACACCCTATTCACCTGCCGGCCCATCGTGATCCCCTCACGGGTGCGCACCTGTACATAGCCAAGCCTGGGCCAAAAACGCTCGGCTTTGGTATTGCCCACCACTACCGTCAGCCGTAGCCACTGAGCGCCCTTTGCCACCGCCCACGCCTCAAGGTCGGTGTGCAAACGCTGCGCCAGCCCGCTGCCGTGCCAGCGCGCATGCACCAGCAGTAACCCGATGTGCCACACCCCGGTGGCGAGCAAATCAGCGGCGATATTCACCACGGCGACCAAGTGGCCCTGCGCATCGCGGTAACCCAGCCAGTACAGGCGACTGCAATGCCAGCCAGCGGGCAATTGGCCGCGTAACTCTTCCCGTGCTTCGGTCGGGGTAGCCGGTTCGCCATTCACCGCGATGAAGTAATCGGGTGCCTGTTCAAAAAACTGCTGCAACTCAGCCTCATCGCAACCCAAAAGCTCAACCACCCGAATGCCTTCCAAGGAGCTGCCAGGCAACAGATGTAGATCAACGTCCATGTTCAACCTCTTCAATCCCGCGTCAGCACTTCCAGCAATTCAATCTCGAAGCGCAGGTTACTGTTGGGTTTGATATGCGCGCCCATCGAGCGCTCGCCATAGGCCAGGTGCGCGGGTACATACAACGTGCGCACGCCGCCAACCTGCATGCCCATCAAGCCCTGGTCCCACCCCTTGATCACGCGGCCAGTGCCGATCACGCACTGAAACGGTTTGCCCCGTTCCCAGGAGGAATCGAACACCGTGCCATCTTCCAGGGTGCCTGTGTATTGGGTGGTGATCAGCGCGCCCTTGACCACGGCTTTGCCGTCGCCCAGGCGGATGTCTGTGACCTGCAGTTCATCGTTGCTCATGGGGTTCTCATTGAAGGGGTCAAAGGCTGGGGTTTTCCCAGAATTGGGTGGGTTTGGCAAGCGCAGGGGAACAGCCAGCGTGATGGTAGATCGTTCGCTGGAATGCATACAGCCGCGTTAACGCAATCCAATGTGGGAGCTGGCTTGCCTGCGAAGGCGGTGTGTCAGTCAATGCATCTGTGACTGCACGACCGCTTTCGCAGGCAAGCCAGCTCCCACAATTGGATCTGCGTGCATCCAAAAGCCTTTACAACCAATGCCAGAACCGGCTCCAGAACCCACGCCCCAACTCATCCTTGCACCCGGCATATTGGCGCGCATACATCTGCGAACGCGCCTGTACCTTGCTCGCTACCGGCGGCAGCCAGGCTTTGCTGGCGTAGGTGCGCTGGCGGTAGCCGCCCCAGCCTTCGTGGTAGTTCAGGTATTGGCCATAGGCGTCGTACTTGTAGACGCCATTGATGGTGTAGGTCTTGTCCATGTACCAGCCGATGAAATCGATGGCGTCGTCGAAGTCTTCGCGATCAGCGCCGCTGCGGCCGGTGGCTTTGCGGTAGTCGTTCCATACTTCATCCTTGGCCTGGGCATAGCCGGAAGCGGTGGAGACGCGGCCCCAAGGGATGATCCACAGCAGGTATTTACGCGGGGTCTTGGCGTCGTGGCGAAAGCCCGACTCCTGATACATGATGGCGAACGGCACCTGGATCGGTACGCCCCAGCGCTTTTGCGTGACCTTGGCGGCGTCGTACCAGTCGTCTTTTTCGCGCAAGATACCGCAGAGGTCGTTGGGCGTGCGTGGCGGCGAGGTGCCGCACGCTGCCAACAGGGAAGTGAGTAATAACAGTCCGACGGCTTTGCCTGCGCTCAAGGGTCACCTTTGTGGGATAAGGGTAAAATGCCAGCATTTTACCCCTTCACACAGGCGGCGTCCTTGCCGCAGACATCTTTAAGCCAAAGGCACGCGACGGGTAGTCAGCGCGATACGACCAATAAAGAAGCTCAACGCCGCACCCAACAGCAGCATGGCCAAGGTGCTCCAGGCGGCGCGGGACAGTTGCTTGGCAGCGACTTCACCGGCTTCACGGGCTTTCTGTTCAGCCTGTTTTTTCAGCTCATCGACTTTTTGCATGGCTTGCTGATAAGCCTGGGCATAGTTGTCGACGATCTGGGTGGCTTCTTCTTTGCTCTTGCCAGTGCGGGCCGCGACGATGTTGACCAGCGCCTCTTTATCCGCTGCATTCAATGCTGGCTCGCCGGACGCTTTCACACGTTCGAACCATTGCTTGAGCTCATCACCGGCCTGGGCAGGATTGGTCGCTGCATCGGTAGCCGACTGCTTGCCATCGGCAGCTGCCTGATCGGCTTTCTGCTCGACATTGGCAGGGTCCAGTTCAGCCTTGCCGCTCTGCTTGAGCAACGTATCCAGTTGGCCTTGCAGGCTGTTCCAGTCCAGCTCGATACCCTGCTCGTTCAACTGCTGTTTGATGCTATTGCCAATCCCCGGCGCGGCGGCAGCAATGCCACTGCCCGCAGCAGACAGACCTTTACCCACCACGTTGCCGGCCGTACCGACTACGCTGGAAGCCAGGCCCGCCAACAGCCAAGTGGTGAGCAAGGTGGTCAAGGTCCAGGTCAGCACCCCATGCAGACCGCCACGATCCGGCGCGGTGCGGCCGGCCACGAAGGCGCCCAACGCGATGGCGACCAGTGTCGATACAAACAGCCAGATACCCGCACCCGTGCCAAAACCGCTCAACGGGTTGCCCGCTTCCATCGGGTCAACGGCACTGGCGCCAATGGCGGTGCCCAACACGCTCAAAACCAGGTAGGTGACCAGTGCGATTGCACTACCGGCCAATACCGAGCTCCACGACACTCGAAACAGCGATCGATTGGTTTCATAGACAGTGGTCATACAAAGGTCCTTTTCAAATTGAGGAGCAAGGCAATGCGCCTTGATGGGTGTGAGTGTGGCGAAACGACATACGTTCAGTCCTGGCCCATATGCACCAGGCGCCCTGGTGCATTCGCACTGCCCCGCGGGCAATAACTCTGCACTATCCTGACGCCAGGATGTCGTAACCCAATGTGCCTTGCCCTGCCCTAATCGGAGACGTTATGACCCAGGATGTTCTCGCCAAAGAAACCAACCGCCGCCAACTGCAGACCATCATCTCGGGACTGTCCGACGGTGTGATTCTGGCCGAGGTCGACCAGACCATTCTGTGGGCCAATGAAGCGGCGTTGACCATGCATGGGGTCAGCGAGGTCAAGGAACTGGGCGCCAATACCGAGGCGTACGCCAAGCGCTTTGCCCTGCGCTATCGCAACAACCATCCCTTGCCACTGGACAGCTACCCCCTCAGCCGCGTGGCTGCCGGTGAAGAGTTCAGCGATGTGGTGGTGGAAGTCACGCCCGCCGACGACGAACACCGCAGTTGGGTACATCGCCTGCGCAGCCTGGTGCTGACCGATGCCCAGGGTGAGCCGGAGTTGCTGGTGCTGATCCTCAGCGACGCCACCGAATGGGCCAGCGCCGAGCAACGTTTTGAGAAAACTTTCAACGCCAACCCGGCGCCCGCGGTGATCTGTCGCCTCAGCGACCTGCGCTACATCAAGGTCAACCAGGGTTTTTTGGAGATGACCGGCTACAACCGCGACCAGGTCATCGGCAAATCCGTGTATGAACTGGATGTGCTGGAACAGGCCGAGCGCAAGGACCTGGCGATCCAGCGCCTGGGCGAAGGCGCGACCATCCCGCAGATGCAGGCCGAACTGAGACTGCCCGAAGGTGGCAGCAAACTGGTGATCGTCGCCGGCCAACCGTTGGACATGAACGAGGAAGACTGCATGCTGTTTTCCTTCACCGACCTGGAGCCACGGCGTAAAGCCGAGATCGCCCTGCGCCAGAGCGAAGAACGCTTCGCCAAATCCTTCCGCCTGACGCCCGTGCCGACCCTGGTATGCAGTGCCGACAACCGCCAGGTGGTAGACATCAACGAAGCCTTCATGAGCATCACCGGCTATATCAGCGAGGAACTGATCGGCAAATCCATCGAAGACATCAACTTCATCGACAGCCCCCAGGCCGGCGCGCAGTTGTTCGCCACCCTGGAAAAAGCCGGCAACCTTGAAGGCCAGGACCTCAAGGTGCGCAAGAAAGGCAACGAGGTGATCGACTGCGTGGTATCCGCCGACACCGTGATTATCCAGGACGTGCCCTGCTACCTGATGGTGCTGATGAACATCACCGAGCGCAAACGCTCGGAGCTGGAACTGGTGGCGGCCATCGAGGAAGTCATGCAGGACGCGTCCTGGTTCAGCCAGACCCTGATCGAGAAGCTGGCCAACGCCAAGAGCGTCAACAGCCCCAACCTGCCGAATGTTTCCTTCACCGACCTCACCGCCCGCGAGCGCGATGTATTGGGCCTGATCTGCGAGGGCCTGGCGGACAAAGAGATCGCCTCGCGCCTGAAACTGGCGCCCAACACCGTGCGTAACCATGTGGCCACGGTGTATTCCAAGCTGGGGGTGCACAGCCGTAGTGCAGCGATCGTCTGGGCTCGTGAACGCGGGCTGTTTGCCGGTGATTTGCGCCTGAAAAACAAGCCCTGACCCTGCAAATGCACTAGTGCGTCTAGTGCGAATTCGCCTTATTGAGCGGCGGTGCAAGCAATAACCTTCAAGGGATCGTATTTATGCCTAGAAGGAACCCGCATGTTTACCCTCTCTCAGCTGCGCAACTGCATCGAAGAAGGCCTGTCACCGCTGACGTGCGAATTCACCCTGTGCCGGGACGCGTCCTTGACCCTCAAGGTCTATGATGCCGAGACCGGCCGCGTCGACCTGGTGGTCACTGGCATCAGCACCAACCGCCTGCAGACCCCGCAGGAAGTAGCGAAAATGGTGGATGAATTGCGCTACGAGCTGCAAAGCAACAACGTCGGCAAGCTCACGCTGGATGATTTGCCTTTATCGCCGCTCCCATGAAATAAAACACCCCACCTGCGACGATAAACGCCCCCAGCATGTAGAACATGTAATGGGCCGGCAGGCTGGCCAACACCAGCCCACACAGCACCGGCCCCAGCGCGGCACCAAGGTTGGACAGGTTTTGCGCCCCGTAATACATGCCCCGCAGGTGGTCCGGGGCAATTCGGTCGATAAACATGTACTCGGCCGGGAACACGATGATCTCCCCGACGGTGAACACCGCCATCGCCAGCACCCAGCCCACCACGCTGGTGGACAGCCCGAAGCCGATCAACCCCAGCATGAACATGCTCAAGCCAGCGATCAGCCACTGGCTCAGGTAACGGTGCGAGATGCGCCGGCCAATCAGGTACTGCAAGGCAATCACTAGCACGGCGTTGGTGGTCAGCACCGCGCTGATCACCGTGTAGGTGTATTCGGCGGTCGTGGTGGTCACCAGGTATTGCGACAGATAGGCCGTGAACTGGCCGAACACCACCGCGCTGAGTAAACCGCCGAGGGTGAAGCACACTAAGCGACGGTCCTGCAGCAAAACGCGGGCGACGGCAAGGAACGGCAGCGGCTTTTGCGTGGTGTCCACCGTGGCCAAGTTACGGTCACCCCAGCGCCCATACAGCAGAAAAAACCCCAGCCCCAACAGCGCCGACAGAACAAACGGCAAGCTGATATCCAGCTTGGCCACCATCGCGCCAAAGAACGGCCCTACGGCATAGCCGATATTGGTGAGGGTATACTTGATGGAAAACACTTCGCTGCGCGCGTCTTCAGGCAGCAGGCTGGCGAAGCCGGCTTTCACCGCAATATCAATGACGGCGTAGGCCAGGTTGATCAGGATTAGGCAGCCATAGAACGCCCAGATATTCTGCGCCAGCACCGTACCGATAAACCCCAGCACAAACACCAGGCTCAAGCCGAGCAACAGGCGATAGCTATTGATGCGGTCGACCAGGAAACCGCCGTAGACACTGAGTAGTGAACCGACGATCAGCGAACTGCCGATTACCAGGCCGACCTGGGTAATGTCCAAGGCGAAGTGGCTGGTGAGGTAGATCACGAGATAAGGAAAGGTGATGGCCTTGGCCAGCGTCAGCAGCAACGTGGCGCACAGCAACAGGTTCACAGTGCGGGGGTAGTTTCTGATGGTGGCAAGCATCCTGCTCTCGTTCTTCAAAGGTAACGCGACCATTGCGGTCGGTTACCTTAACGCAAGAAACATGAAGCGAGCAGGTGCCCCGGCGGAATTATTTCTTGACTGGCGTAATCTCCAGGATGGTGCCGTTGGTGGTCTTGAGCAGGACGTACTTGTCACCTACACGCGCCCATTGGCTTTCTTCTTCGGGCTGTTTGAGCCCGCGTTTTTTCCAGTCTTTAATCGCTGATTCCTCGCGCATCAAAATGTCCGGGGCGCGATCACCCTCTTTCAAGTCACGGGCGTTGATGTTTGAAGGTTGCACGGTTTCCTGAGGGGTATCGCCGGCCTGCACGACAGCGCTGACGGAGGAAAAGCTGGCAGCGACCAGCAGGCAAGCGGCTAAGGTTTTCGACTTCATGGGTGCTCCTTCAATTAATGGTGCGTACCCAGGTTCCGACCGCGGCGGCGCGCAATCATTCAGCCGGGTTTCCCTGTGGCCAGAGATTGCCACCGTGAAATTTATCGTGTAATTTTTCATGAAATTATTCGATATAAATTTCATGACCCCACAAGAAGAACTCGCCACCCTCGCGGCGCTGATCCACGACCTGCGCAAGCACAAGAAGCTCACCCTGGCCCAACTTGCGCAAAAAATCGAACGATCGGTGGGATTTCTGTCCCAGGTCGAACGTGGCCTGTCGCGCCCGACCGTGGCCGATTTAACCGCCATCAGCCACGCCCTCGACGTGCCCACCACGTATTTCTACAGCCTGCCCAAACCCAAGGCGGTGGATTGGGTGACCCGCCCCAACGAGCGGCGCACGGTGTATTACGCCAACGGCATCACCGACATCCTGGTGTCGCCGAGCATGAACGGCGCGTTCTCGATGCTCGACAGCCTGTTGGCCCCCGGTGCCAACAGCGGCGAACAGACTATGAGCGACCGCGCCGAACAGGCTGGTTTTGTGCTCGAAGGCGAGTTGACCCTGTGGGTGGATGACGAAGCCGAGCCAGTCACCCTCGGCCCCGGCGACAGCTTCCACCTCGCCAGTTTCGCCCACTGCCGCTACGCCAACCTGACCGACCTGCCCGCCCGCGTCTTGTGGGTTTACAACTAGGAGCTGCACCCGTGAAAAGCCATTCCTCCACGTTGCTGGCCGAAGTACGGAGCTTTCGCCAGAACCACCCCGACGTGCGCTATGTCGACCTGATCGCCCTGGACATTCCCGGGCATTTCTACGGCAAGCGCTACCCAGTGGAGATGCTTGAAAAAATCGCCGCCGGCAGCCCGCTGAAGCTGCCGCAGAATGCGGTGCTACTGGGGGCCCAGGGTGGGCTGTTCAAGATTGGCGACTACTGCTTCAACGATGGCGACCCGGACGCCAATCGCCGATTGGTGCCCGGCACGCTCAAACCGGTGAACTGGGAGTCGCAGCCATTGGGGCAAATGCTCATCACCTCGGACGGCACCGAAGCGCCCATCGAGTTCGAACCCCGCGAAGTCCTGGCCAAGGTGCTGGAACGCTTGCAGCATCAGGGCATTCATCCCGTGGTGGCGTTTGAGCTGGAGTTCTACTTGTTCGATAAACAGCTGGAAAACGGCCTGCCGCAATTTGCCCGCGACCCGCTCAGTGGGGATGCCGACGACCAGCCCAACCTGCATATCGAACGGCTGTCGCGTTTCAGCGACGTGCTCGACGACATGGCGCAAACCGCCAAGGACCAAGGCATCGACATCACGGTGATCACCGCCGAGATCGGCCCCGGCCAGTTCGAGATCAACTTCGGCCACTGCGATGACGGCCTGCGCGCCGCCGACTGGGCCGCCCTGTTCTGCCGTAGCACCCGTGGCGTCGCGCTCAAGCATGGTTACCGCGCCAGCTTCATGGCCAAACCCTACCTGCAATTTCCCGGCAGCGGCATGCACGTGCATGTCAGCCTTTACGACGCAGCGGGCAATAACTTGCTAGCGGCCCATCAGCAGCGGCCATTGCGCCACGCCGTAGCCGGTTGCCTGGAATTACTGCCCCACTGCATGCCGATTTTCTCGCCCAACCACAATGCCTTCCGCCGCCTGGGCGGCACGGTTAACGCTGCGACGCGGGCGAGCTGGGGCTTTGAAGACCGCGATGCCTGTGTGCGCATCCCCGAGTCCGACCCGCGCAACCTGCGGATCGAGCACCGCCTGGCCAGCGCCGATGCCAACCCTTACCTGGTGCTGGCGGCGATCCTGGTGGGCCTGGAGCATGGGCTTGAGGCCAAGCGCGAACCCATCGCGCCACTGAACGAGGACCGCAACAGCGGCGCCGATTTCCCGGTGGAAATGCTCGACGCCGTGCGTGCCATGCAGCAACAACCAGTACTGCGCGACAAGCTGGGCGCGGAATTTGTCGAGGTGTATTGCGAGAACAAACGCCAGGACCACCTGGCTTTCCAGCAGGAGATCCAGGCGCGGGAATATCGCTGGTTCCTCTAAGCGCGTGACGCGCTCGCGGCATAAAAACCTTGATCCAAATCAAAAAAAGGCTCTAGCACGGGCCTTTCAGCCCGATAAATTGTCGAACAATCCTGGCCTTTGCCGTTGAGATCCATTATCATCCGGCGCCTTCTCGCTACCCGCCGGGTAGCTGTTTCAATGTGTCACCCGAGGCGCCCATGTACCGTTTTCCGTTTCACCGCCCTTTGATTGTCATCAGTCTGGGGCTGGTTTCCCATTCCGTCAGCGCGGCCCTGCAACCCATAGCCGAAGCCCCGCTGGCCAGTGACACCGAGCTGCACTGCCACTTCAACCGCGACGCCAGCACTGACTGCACCACCACCTACCACTACACAATTCTCAAGGCCAACGGCCGCGAAATGCTCTCGCGCATCGACTTCGACTACTCCGAAGCCGACACCTTTGAAGTGGTCAGTGCACAGTCCACTCAGCCTGGCGCCAAGCCGGTCGCCCTGGCTGCCACGCAAATCGATACCCGCAGCGCACCCAACCCGGACCAAGGCTTCAGCCGCGACAAGCAAACCTCCCTGGCCTTCCCCAACCTGCGCGTGGGCACGCAGATCCGCTACACGGTACGCCAGCATTACCCGGCCAAACCGCTGATGACTCAGTTCCACTATGTGCTCAAATTCGGGCCCAGCTCAGCCCGCCGCGATCGCTTCAAGGCGCGCTTTACCGCCGAACGGCCGATCCAGTGGCGAAGTGAATTGTTCGACGGTTTCAAGGTAACGCCTTCGAGCAACGGCAAGACCCTGGACGTGGTGCAAAAAGCCCCGACCTACCTCAACTACATCAATGAATCCTCCGCCGCCGCACTGCTGCGCGTCCCACGCCTTGAAGTGGGCAGCGCCGTGGACCGCCAGGCGTACTTCGGTGATTTCGCCCAGCGTTACAACCAGATCCTCGGCGCCACCCTGCCGGCGCAAGCCGCCACCGCGGTGGCCGCCGCACGCAGCCTGGCGCCGGCTGAGCAAGTGGCCGCGCTGATGCAGCACATCAATGATCACTACCGCTACCTGGGTGACTGGCGGGCGACCGAGCGCGGCTATGTGCCGTTCAGCCTGGCGGAAATCGAGCAGCACGGCTACGGCGATTGCAAGGACCTGGCGACCCTGCTGACGGCCATGCTCAAGGCCAGCGGCATCAAGGCTGAGACCGCGTGGGTCAGCCGTGGCGACGTGGTCGATGCCTTGCTGATCCCCGGCACCCAGGCGCCGAACCATGCCATCGTGCGTGCCGAAGTGAATGGACAGGTGTGGTGGCTTGACCCGACCAACCCGGTCTTCGCCCCTGGCCAAACCATGCCCGACATTCAGGACCGCTGGGTATTGGTCAACGATGCGCAGGGCCAGGTGCGCGAAGAACACATCCCACTGGAGCGCCCCGAAGTCTCGATACGCCTGGACAAACAGGTGCAGTACGGCAAAGAGGGAGATGGCGCGGTCAAGGCGACTATTACCTTCAGCCGCCTGCCGCTGATGCAACTGAGCGTCGCAGACCGCCAGCAAGGCACCACCGCCACCGACCAGAACATCTGCGCCAACTTCGGCAACGATATTAGCGACTGCCAGATCACCCGCGAACCCACCCGCTTTGTGGTACATGACGGCTACAGCGTCACCGCCCGCATGAACGATCAGCGCGCCCTGGAAAAACTGGCCAATGACTATGTCTACACCGACCCGTCCTTGAAAGACCGCTGGGAGGGCTACATCAACTATCGCCGCCAGGGGCAACAGGCTGACCTCTACCTGGGCAACCCAGAGACCTACGACTACACCTACACCCTGGCTGGCGGGAAGATGGAAAAAGCCATCCCCGGCTGCAAGGTGCGCTCGCCCTGGTACGACCTCGACCTGGACGGCAAACTCGAGGACGGCTCGCTGCGCTACCACTATCGCCTGAGCCAGAAAAAGCGCTGGCTGACCCATGCCGAAGTCACCAGCGATGCGTTCGGAAAGATGATTGAAGAGGCTCGGGCCTGTGCCGAGCAGGTGCATCAGGTAGTAAAGTTCTAGACTGCCCCTGACACACCCCGATCCAAATGTGGGAGCTGGCTTGCCTGCGATGGCGGTGTATCAGCCACTCATGTGCAAGCTGACACGCCGCCATCGCAGGCAAGCCAGCTCCCACCGTTTAATCCGTGTGCGTCAGCGGGATTCACCGAGCAACAAGCCCTGCTCCCGCGCGCACAACCCCACTACATAATCCCACAACACCCGCAACCGCACCGACTTGTGCAGCTCCCGGCGCGAGCTGATCCAATAGCTGCGCTGAATGCCCTCTGCCGGCAACAACGGCACCAACGCCTCATCGCCAGCTGCCATGAAACACGGCAACACCGCAATCCCCAACCCCGAACGCGCCGCCTGGTGCTGGGCGATCACGCTGGTGCTGTGGAACACCACCCGGGGGCTACGGCAGAAGCTGTTGAGGAACTTCAGTTCCTGGCTGAACAGCAAGTCATCGACATAATCGATCCAGGCATGGGCAGCGAGGTCTTCACGTTTTTCGATGGGCGGGTTGCGTGCCAGATAGGCACGGCTGGCGTAGAGCGCCAGGCGGTAGTCGGTGAGTTTGCGCGTCACCAGTTGGTCGGCGCTGGGGCGCTCCAGGTGAATGCTGATCTCCGCTTCGCGATTGAGGATGCTGACAAAGCGCGGCACCGCGACCAGCTCCACCTCCAACCCTGGGTAGCGTTCAAATAGCCCGCCCATGCGTGCGGCCAGAAACATCACGCCCAGGCCTTCGGCTACGCCGAGGCGGATCTTGCCCAGGGGCGCAGCAGAATGGGTGAGTTCATCTTCAGCCAGCAGTGCCACATTTTCCATAGCCTCGGCATGCTTGAGCAGCGCTTCGCCGGCGGGCGTCAGTTCATAGCCCTGGGCGTGCTGCACAAACAGCGCAGTGCCGAGGCTTTTCTCGATGGCGTCGATGTGCCGCGCCACGGTGGCATGCGTGGTTTTCAGGCGTTGGGCGGCGGTGAGCAGGCGGCCACTGCGCTGCAACTCGAGAAAAAACCGCAGGTCATTCCAGTCGAACATATCGCCTCCAGAGCCTGGGCCAGCCGGCGTTGTTTAAAAACGCACAGCGGGTGGGTAAAAACTAACATTTTTAAGACGAAAACTAACAACTAGGATGGGCCCAATAAGAAAAACAAGCGAGACCCCAGATGCCCAATGCAACTGCTGAATACGATTACATCGTCGTCGGCGCCGGCCCTGCCGGATGCCTGCTGGCCAATCGTCTGTCCGCCAACCCGGCTCACCGTGTCCTGCTGCTGGAAGCCGGTGGTCGCGACAACTACCCCTGGATCCATATCCCCGTCGGCTACCTGTTCTGCATCGGCAACCCACGCACCGATTGGTGCTTCAAGACCCAACCCCAAGCCGGCCTGCAGGGGCGCGCCTTGAGTTACCCTCGGGGCAAAGTGCTGGGCGGCTGCTCGTCCATCAACGGCATGATCTACATGCGCGGCCAGGCCCAGGACTACGATGGCTGGGCGGCGGCGGGCAACGCGGGCTGGGCTTGGAAAGACGTACTGCCGCTGTTCAAACAGAGCGAAAACCATTTTGCCGGCGGCTCTGAATTCCACAGCGAGGGCGGCGAGTGGCGCGTCGAGCAACAGCGCCTGTCGTGGCCGATCCTCGATGCGTTTCGTGAGGCGGCGGCTCAAAGCGGCATCGCCAATATCAATGACTTCAACCAGGGCGACAACGAGGGCTGTGGCTATTTCCAGGTCAACCAGAAAGCCGGTGTGCGCTGGAATGCGGCCAAGGCGTTTCTCAAGCCGATCCGCCAGCGCCCTAACCTCACCGTGCTGACTGAGGTAGAGGTTGAGCGTGTGCTACTGGAGAACGGGCGTGCTTGCCAGGTACTGGGGCGTCAACACGGCCAGTCGATGAGCTGGAAGGCGCGCAAGGAGATTGTGCTGTGCGCCGGCTCCGTGGGTTCACCGGGGATTCTGCAACGCTCAGGGATCGGCCCTTCCCATGTGCTCAAGCCGCTGGGTATCAACGTGGTGCACGAGCTGCCAGGGGTTGGTGGCAACCTGCAAGATCACCTGCAACTGCGCCTGATCTACAAGCTGGAAAATGCCCGCACCCTGAACCAGATCGCCGGTACCTTGTGGGGCAAGATGGGCATGGGCCTGCGCTACCTGTACGACCGCAGCGGCCCGCTGTCGATGGCGCCCAGCCAGCTTGGCGCGTTTGCCCGCTCCGGCCCGGAGCAGACCTCGGCCAACCTGCAATACCATGTGCAGCCACTGTCCCTGGAACGCTTTGGCGAACCGTTGCACGGCTTCCCGGCATTTACCGCGTCGGTCTGCGACCTGCGCCCGCAAAGTCGCGGCCGGGTGGATATCCGTTCGACCAACCCGGCGGATGCGCCGCTGATACAGCCTAATTACCTCAGCCACCCCGAAGACTTGCGTGTAGCGGCCGACGCTATTCGCCTGACCCGGCGCATCGTCGCCGCTCCGGCCCTGAGCCAGTTCAAACCGGTGGAATACCTGCCCGGCGAAGCCCTGCAAACTGAAGAACAACTGCACGAGGCCGCTGCACGGATCGGCACCACGATTTTCCATCCGGTGGGCACCTGCCGCATGGGCGATGACAAAGACGCCGTGGTCGACAGCCAACTGCGCGTACACGGCATTCCCGGCCTGCGCATTGCCGATGCGTCGATCATGCCGCGCATCACCTCCGGCAATACCTGCTCACCCACGCTGATGATCGCGGAGAAGGCCGCACAGCTGATCCTGTCACCCAACACTGCAGGAGCGAGCTTGCTCGCGAAAAGCCCACCAGCACCGCGCACCACAGGGCACCCCGCGTAATCATTAACGCTATATGAAGTTGAAAAACACCGGCGCCGAGGTTGGCGCCGACAGTGGAAAAACAATAAATAATCACTGTGAGGGACACCCGATGTCAGAACATGCTCAACCCCTGGGCTCGGCGGCCAGTGCAAGTACCGCCAACGAATCAAGAAAGGTCATCTTCGCCTCCTCTTTGGGGACGGTGTTCGAGTGGTATGACTTTTTCCTCTACGGCGCCCTGGCGGCGGTGATCAGCAAGCAGTTCTTCGCCGGGGTCAACGACACCACGGCGTTTATCTTTGCCTTGATGGCTTTCGCCGCAGGCTTTGTGGTGCGGCCATTCGGAGCGCTGGTGTTCGGCCGGCTGGGCGATATGATCGGGCGCAAGTACACCTTCCTCGTGACCATCATCCTGATGGGCGTGGCAACCTTCTGCGTCGGGTTGCTGCCGACCTACGCCAGCATCGGCATTGCCGCACCGATCATCCTCATTGTGCTGCGCATGCTGCAGGGCCTGGCGCTGGGCGGTGAGTACGGCGGCGCCGCTACCTACGTGGCCGAGCATGCGCCACCGGGCAAGCGCGGCCTGCACACCAGCTGGATTCAGTCCACCGCCACCCTCGGCCTGCTGCTGTCGCTGCTGGTGGTGCTGGCCTGCCGTTACTTCACCGGCGATCAGTTCGAAGTGTGGGGCTGGCGCATTCCGTTCCTGTTTTCCATCGTGCTGCTGGGCATCTCGACCTGGATCCGCATGAGCCTGCACGAATCGCCCGCCTTCTTGAAGATGAAAGAGGAAGGCAAGGCCTGCAAGGCGCCGATTCGCGAGTCCTTCGGCAAGTGGGAAAACCTCAAGGTGGTGCTGATCGCGCTGTTCAGCATCAACGGCGGGCAGGCGGTGACCTTCTACGCAGCGCAGTTTTATGTGCTGTTCTTCCTCACCCAGTTCCTGCGCATGGACCCAGCCCTGGCCAATATGCTGTTGATCATCAGCGTGGTGATCGGCGCACCGTTCTTTATCCTGTTTGGCTGGCTATCGGACAAGGTCGGGCGCAAGCCGGTGCTGATGCTCGGCCTGCTGTTGGCGACCGCGCTGTACTTCCCGATCTTCAAGGGCCTGGCGCACTACACCAACCCCGCAATGGACCAGGCCAGCCAACAGGCGCCGATCACCGTACTGGCCGACCCGGCCACCTGCACCTTCCAGTTCGACCCGGTGGGCAAGGCACGTTTTGACAGCCCCTGCGACAAGGTCAAGACCTTCCTGGTCAAACAGGGGCTGCCCTACAGCAGCGCCGCCGCCCCTGCGGGCAGCCCGGTGCAAGTGAGCGTCGGCGATGTGCGTATCGACGGTTTTGATGAAGCGGCCCTGCGTGGCGCCGTGGCCCTGGCCGGTTACCCGTCATCGGCGGATGTGGCCCAGGTCAACAAGCTGATGGTGGTGGTGCTGATCGTGGTGCTGATCTTCATCGCCGCCATGTGCTACGGGCCCTTGGCGGCGTTGATGGTGGAGCTGTTTCCGACGCGCATCCGCTACACCTCGATGTCCCTGCCCTACCACATCGGTAACGGCTGGTTTGGCGGGTTCCTGCCCACTGTATCGTTTGCCCTGGTGGTGTACACCGGCGATATCTTCTATGGGTTGTGGTACCCGGTGGTGGTGACGGGCGTGAGCCTGATCGTCGGGTTGTTCTGCCTCAAGGAAACCCGGCATGTGGATATCGAAAAAAACTGATACCTCTCCCTTGTAGGAGCTCGCTCGCGAAGAACCTGAGAGCAACGCGGGGCACCAGGCGCCCCGCGTCATCGTTAACGACCTTCGCGAGCAAGCTCGCTCCTACAGCGACGTATGG
The DNA here is from genome assembly GCF_041410225.1 of Pseudomonas sp. KT_2_4. Lineage (NCBI taxonomy): Bacteria > Pseudomonadati > Pseudomonadota > Gammaproteobacteria > Pseudomonadales > Pseudomonadaceae > Pseudomonas > Pseudomonas sp. KT_2_4. The sequence continues at coordinate 15,238 of NZ_CP166962.1, read as the reverse complement.
CACCCACACAAATTGCTGTACATCCATACAGATAATGGTTGCTCAAACCCCTTCAAATAAGCATCCTGCAAGGCATCAACCCGATCTGATGTGATGACCATGCGGCTGTACCTCTGTGAAAAACCCTCCCAGGCCAAGGATATCGCGGCTGTGCTTGGCGCCAGCCGCCGTGGCGATGGGTGCTGGCTGGGTAATGGAGTCACGGTCACCTGGTGCATCGGCCACCTGCTGGAAACCGCCCCGCCCGACGCCTACGACGCCAAATACAAACGCTGGGTGCTGGCCGACCTGCCGATCGTCCCGGAAAAATGGAAGATGCTGGTCAAGCCCAAAACCGCCAGCCAATACAAGGCCGTCAAGCGCTTGCTGGGCGAAGCCCAGGAACTGGTGATCGCCACCGACGCCGACCGTGAAGGCGAGATGATCGCCCGTGAACTGGTAGAACACTGCCGCTACCGCGGGCCGATCCAGCGGCTGTGGTTGTCGGCGCTCGACGACGCCTCCATTCGCAAGGCCCTGGCGGCGCTCAAACCCGGTGCAGAAACCTTCAGCCTGTATCATTCGGCCCTGGGGCGCTCGCGTGCCGACTGGCTGATCGGCATGAACATGAGCCGCCTGTTTACCCTGCTGGGGCGCCAATCCGGTTACCAGGGCGTGCTGCCGGTAGGCCGCGTGCAAACCCCGACCCTGCGCCTGGTGGTGGACCGTGATCGCAGCATTGCCGACTTCGTGCCGGTGGCCTATTGGGCCATTGATGTCGACCTGCGTCACGAGCACATGACCTTCACCGCCCAATGGCGCGCCCCTGACGATGCCTGTGACGACGAGGGCCGTTGCCTCAACCCGCAACTGGCGCGGGACGCCGCCGACGCCATGCTCAACGCCGCCACGGCGCGGCTGGTGAAACTGCGTACCGAGCGCGTGCGCGAAGTGGCGCCCCTGCCCTTCGACCTCGGCACCTTGCAGGAGATCTGTTCGAAGAAGCTCGGCCTGGGCGCCCAGGAAACCCTGGACATCGCTCAATCCCTGTACGAAACCCACAAGGCCATCACCTACCCGCGCAGCGATTGCGGCTACCTGCCGTTGAGCCAGCACAGTGAAGCGCCGAAGATTCTTGCGGCGCTGGGCCGTGCGGACACGGCGGTCAACGAGCTGATGTCGCACATCGACCTCGGCGCCGTTCGCGGGCCTGGAACGACGCGAAAGTCAGCGCCCACCACGGCATCATCCCCACCGGAGCCGGCAAGGAGGTCAGCCAACTGACTGGCAAGCACCGTGCGGTCTATACGCTGATTCGTGCGCGCTACCTGGCGCAGTTCCTGCCCAACCATGAATACGACCGCACCCAGGCCGATTTGGACTGTGTCGGCCACGCGTTGCGCGCGGTGGGCAAAGTCATCATCGAGCCGGGCTGGAAACGCGCCTTGCCCGAAGCGCTGGCACCCGCTAAAGGTCGCGAAGCGCCTGCGCCCCAAGCGTTGCCGACGCTGGTGCAGGGCCACGACTACGCCGTGGCCAAGGTCAACCTCAAGGACCTATGGACCCAGCCGCCCAAGCCCTTTACTGAAGGCGACCTGATCAAGGCCATGAAAAACGTCGCCAAGCTGGTGGAGGACCCGTTGCTCAAGCAAAAACTCAAGGACACCACTGGCATCGGCACCGAGGCCACCCGCGCCGGGATCATCCAGGGCTTGCTGGACCGCGGTTATCTGGTGAAAAACGGCAAGGCCCTGTCGGCAACCCCCGCCGCGTTCAGCCTGATTGACGCAGTGCCCCGCGCCATCGCCGACCCCGGCACCACCGCCATCTGGGAACAGGCACTGGACATGGTGCAAAGCGGCGAAATGAGCCTGGAGGAATTCGTCGCCAAGCAAGCGGCGTGGATGAGCAAGCAGGTGGCACGCTGTAACGGCATGCGCATGACTATCACTGGCCCCGCCAGCCCGGCTGGACGAGGTGCAACGCCTTGGAAAAAGAAACGCAAGGCCGCCCCGCGCAAGGCCGGCGCCAGCCCCAAACGCGGGAAAAAACCGGTAAATGCGGGATAGATACCAAAAAAAACCGGCACATGACGTTTTTCGACAGGTTTAACGCCGCATTGGCCCTTGCTCCGGCGAGTTCGGTCTAGGATTCTGTAGGGGATCTGGACTACCAACAACAACACCGGAGTGGCCGCCATGAAGACCGTTGCACAACTGCTGAAAGCCAAGGATCAGAAAAACCAGGACGTCCACACGATCAAATGGGACCACACCGTGTTTGAAGCGCTGGTGCGGATGTCCGAGAAAAACGTCGGTGCCTTGCCAGTGGTCAAGGATGACGTGGTGGTCGGCATCATCAGTGAACGGGATTACGCGCGCAAAATCATGCTCAAGGGCCTCTCGTCGGTCACCACCAAGGTCCATGAGGTGATGAGCTCGCCGGTGATCACGGTGGATACTCACAAGAGTGTCGAGGCATGCATGAACATCATGACCGACAGTCACCTGCGCCACCTGCCGGTCGTCGAAGACGGCAAACTGCTGGGCCTGCTGTCTATCGGTGACCTGGTCAAGGAAGCAATTGCCGAACAAGCGGCCTTGATCCAGCAACTGGAACAGTACATCCGCGGCGAATAGGGGGAACCCATGCTCGACACGCTGGACCATCAGGAAGACCACCTCGATACTCTGCACCGGGCCATGTCCGGCCGGCGTTTCCTGGTGCTGACCGGCGCAGGGATCAGTACATCTTCAGGTATCCCGGATTACCGGGACGGGGAAGGTGTACGCCGGGGCAAGCCACCGATGATGTACCAGGAATTCCTCGCCACTCCCGAGGCGCGGCGCCGCTACTGGGCGCGGGCGATGCTGGGGTGGCCACGGGTGCGCATTGCCCAGCCGAACAAGGCCCACCTGGCGCTCGCGACGCTGCAGCACCGTGGCCACATCAGCGGGCTGATTACGCAGAACGTCGACACCCTGCATGACCAGGCCGGCAGCCAGGGTGTGATCGAGCTGCATGGCAGCTTGCATCGGGTGCTGTGCCTGGATTGCCAATTGCGTAGCGAGCGCGACGTGATCCAGCGGCAGATGGAGGTCGATAACCCGCACATGGCACAGGTTCATGCGGTGCAAGCGCCGGATGGCGACACCTTGCTCGATCCGGCCTTTGAACAGCGCTTCCAGGTACCCCGCTGCCCACATTGCAATGGCGAACGGCTGAAACCGGATGTGGTGTTCTTTGGCGAGAACGTCGCACCAGCGACGGCGCTCAAGGCAATGACGGCGGTAGAGCATGCCGAAGGACTGTTGGTGGTGGGGTCATCGCTGATGGCCTATTCGGCGTTTCGCCTGTGCAAGGCGATGGTCGATCAGGGTAAGCCGGTGATCGCCATCAACCTGGGCAAGACTCGGGGTGATGAGCTGTTGCAGGTGAAGATCCAGGCCTCGTGCGAGCGGCTATTACCCTTGCTGTCCGAGAGATTGAGATAGCGACGCATCAACCTGTGGGAGCTGGCTTGCCTGCGATAGCAGTGTGTCAGGCGAACATGTACTCACTGACACATCGCCATCGCAGGCAAGCCAGCTCCCACAGGGGATCTGCGTAAACTCGCCACCAAAACCCTGCGACCCACCGCACAGAAAATGACGCCCAAGTCACGTTTTCGCGCATTCCCCCGTCCCCGCGGCAATTTATGTAGTGAGCAAAAATAATCACTACATAACCGTTGACGTAACCTTTTTGTCCTTGCATGATCTAGACGTCTCTCGGATCGAGAGCGTTGGTAACAAGCGTTTTGAACAGGCTCGTCTGACCGCCGAGCTGTTTTTCCGGATGTGCACTGCCCACAAGGCAGATTGATGAAGCTGACCGGCCCCGGAAGGGACAGGTACAAGGCGCTCAAACGCGGCTTGTCTTCGTGATCAGAGCATTGCGTAGCAGTCCATCAGCAAGACTACATGCATCAGCTTCAAGACCCTGCCCGTATTCGGCAGCCCGTCGCTGACGCCCGGTTTTAGTGACCGGAGACAACTTACTGGTATTAACGAATCAACTGATAGATCGCCAACTGGTCAAGGGGCTTACACATGAATCTGAACAACCAACCCACTATCGATGAATTGGCTGAGATGTTCGCAGCGCAGAAAGACACACTCGACGACCATATCCTGTGGATTGGCAAATCCGGCGAAGTGCAAATTGACTGCCTGGCGCCCCATACCGAAGAAGCCGAGTTTGACCGTAACAACCGTGAGCTGGCGGCGCGCCTGAAGATGTACCGCCGTGGCCAGGGTTATGTCGGCAAGAAGGCCGCCGCTGATCGCAACTTTATCGAGCAAGTGTTCGACACACTTAACAATGCCTGGGCGTCTTTCAAAGACAGCTCGCAAGTTAAAGTGATCGACCGTTACTACTAAGTAGTACTCAATCAATGTGGGAGTTGGCTTGCCAGCTCCCACAGGTGTATTTACTGGTTTAGAAAGTTGGAAACCTGCCCTTCCTCGCCTCATCCCGAAAGATATCAAACAACACCTGCGCCGCCGCCGACAGTTCATGCCCCGGCTTGGTCAGCACCCCAATCGGCCGCTCGATCACCGGGCCAGTCAAGGTAATGCAATGGGCTCCCGCCTCCTCCATCTGCCTGGCGCATAACGCTGGCACCGCGCTAACCCCCAAACCGCTGGCAACCATTTTGCCCACCGTCGCCAATTGATGGCTTTCCAAGGCAACGGGCAATTTCATCTGCAAGGCACCGAGGTGTTCTTCCAGCATCACCCGCACAGTGGAAGGCCGTTGCAGGGTGATGAACGGCTGTTCCAACAAGGCTTCCCAGTCGATTTCAGCACACTGTGCCAAGGCTGAATCGCCTGGGACCACGGCGACAAAGCGATCCAGATACAACGGCGTGAACGCCAATGACGAGCCCTCAGACGGCTCGAAGGCCACCCCCAGCTCCACTTGACGGTCGCGCACCATCTCCAGCACTTGCTCATTGATCAGGTCATGCACCGTCACGTTCACCTGAGGGTAACGGGCGCGGAATATCTTCAGGATGGGCGGCAGCAGGTTGCCAGCAAACGATGGCATCGCTGCCACCGTGACACGCCCCCGTTGCAAGGTAAAACGCTGGCGCAGCTCGTCCTCAGCGTTGTCCCAGTCGGCAATCAACCGGCGGGCCAGGGGTAACAGGGACTCACCTTCAGGGGTCAGCGCGACGTTACGGGTATTACGGCTGAACAGGCGCCCGCCCAAGCCTTCTTCCAGGCCCTTGATGGTCAAGCTCAACGCCGACTGGGAGAGGTGCAAACGCTCGCAGGCAGCGGCAAAACTCAGACTCTGAGCAACAGCGAGAAAGGCACGCATCTGTTTAACGGTCATGACGCAGCTCCGGACGACGACTGGACTATGCTGTTTTCTAAATCAATCAACCTTAAAAAACAACTTAACAAATCAATCCGCTGGCGCAACACTCAACTCACTGGCTGGACCACAAACAATAAAAGAGGTGCATATGGCAGGTTTCGATAAACGCGTGGCGTCCTATGAAGAAGCGCTGGCAGGCCTGGAAGACGGCATGACCGTGCTCTCCGGTGGTTTTGGCCTGTGTGGCATTCCGGAAAACCTCATTGCCGAAATCAAGCGCAAAGGTACCCGCGACCTGACGGTGGTCTCCAACAACTGTGGCGTCGATGGCTTCGGCCTGGGTGTGCTGCTGGAACAGAAGCAGATCAGCAAAGTGATCGCTTCCTACGTGGGTGAAAACGCCCTCTTCGAGAAACAACTGCTCAGCGGCGAGATTGAGGTGGTGCTTACCCCTCAAGGCACCCTGGCAGAAAAAATGCGCGCAGGCGGTGCCGGCATTCCGGCCTTCTTTACCGCCACTGGCGTCGGCACCCCCGTTGCCGAAGGCAAGGAAACCCGCGAATTCAAGGGCCGCCCGTATCTGATGGAAGAGTCCATCACCGGCGACTTTGCCATCGTCAAAGGCTGGAAAGCCGACCACTTCGGTAACGTTATCTACCGTCACACCGCCCAGAACTTCAACCCGCTGGCCGCCACCGCCGGCAAGATCACCGTGGTCGAAGTCGAGGAAATCGTCGAACCGGGCGAGCTGGACCCGGCGCAGATCCACACCCCTGGCATCTACGTCGACCGGATCATCTGCGGCACCTTCGAAAAGCGCATTGAACAGCGCACCGTCCGCAAATAATCCCCGTCCAGAACAATAAGAGGAAACAATCATGGCGCTTACCCGCGAACAAATGGCTCAACGCGTTGCCCGCGAGATGCAGGACGGTTACTACGTCAACCTCGGTATCGGCATTCCGACCCTGGTGGCCAACTACATCCCCGACGGCATGGAAGTGATGCTGCAATCGGAAAACGGCCTGCTTGGCATGGGCCCGTTCCCGACCGAAGAAACCATCGACGCCGACATGATCAACGCCGGCAAGCAGACCGTCACCGCACGCATCGGCGCTTCGATCTTCTCCTCCGCCGAGTCGTTCGCGATGATTCGCGGTGGGCACGTCGACCTCACCGTACTGGGCGCATTCGAAGTGGACGTACAGGGCAACATCGCTTCGTGGATGATCCCCGGCAAACTGGTCAAGGGCATGGGCGGTGCCATGGACCTGGTGGCCGGCGCAGAAAACATCATTGTGATCATGACTCACGCATCCAAAGACGGTGAGTCCAAGTTGCTCAGCCAATGCAGCCTGCCGCTGACCGGTGCCAACTGCATCAAGCGTGTGCTCACGGACCTGGCGTACCTGGAAATCGAAAATGGCGCTTTTGTCCTCAAGGAACGCGCACCTGGCGTCAGCGTTGAAGAGATTGTGAGCAAGACCGCCGGTAAACTGATCGTCCCGGACCACGTTCCAGAAATGCACTTCCAGTGAGGACAGATTCCATGCAAGACGTCGTGATTGTTGCTGCCACCCGCACCGCCGTGGGCAGCTTCCAAGGTTCGCTGGCGAACATTCCGGCCCCGGAACTGGGTGCCGCCGTGATCCGTCGCCTGCTGCAGCAGACCGGCCTGGACCCGGCGCAAGTGGATGAAGTGATCCTCGGCCAGGTGCTCATCGCAGGCAGCGGCCAGAACCCGGCACGCCAGGCTTCGATCCTTGCCGGCCTGCCCCACGCCGTGCCGAGCCTGACCCTGAACAAGGTCTGCGGTTCGGGCCTCAAGGCTTTGCACCTGGGCGCACAGGCCATTCGTTGCGGCGACGCCGAGGTGATCATTGCCGGTGGCATGGAGAACATGAGCCTGGCCCCGTACGTATTACCTGCCGCACGCACCGGGTTGCGCATGGGCCACGCGAAGATGATCGACAGCATGATCACCGACGGCCTGTGGGATGCGTTCAACGATTACCACATGGGCATCACCGCCGAGAACCTGGTGGACAAGTACGGCATCAGCCGCGAAGCCCAGGACGCCTTTGCCGCCGCCTCACAGCAAAAAGCCGCGGCCGCTATCGAAGCCGGGCGCTTTGCCGATGAGATCACGCCAATCCTGATTCCCCAGCGCAAAGGCGACCCGGTGGCCTTCGCGGTGGACGAACAACCCCGCGCCGGCACCACCGCCGAATCCCTGGCCAAGCTCAAGCCTGCGTTCAAGAAAGACGGCAGCGTCACCGCCGGCAACGCCTCGAGCCTGAACGACGGCGCTGCGGCCGTGCTGCTGATGAGCGCCGACAAAGCCAAGGCTCTCGGCCTGCCCGTACTGGCGCGTATCGCCAGCTACGCCAACGCGGGCGTCGACCCGGCCATAATGGGCATCGGCCCGGTCTCGGCCACCCGCCGCTGCCTGGACAAGGCCGGCTGGCAGTTGGCTGATCTAGACCTGATCGAAGCCAACGAAGCCTTCGCCGCGCAATCCCTGGCGGTGGGCAAAGAGCTGGAATGGGACGCGCAGAAGGTCAACGTCAACGGCGGCGCCATCGCCATCGGCCACCCGATCGGTGCTTCAGGCTGCCGCGTACTGGTGACCCTGCTGCACGAAATGATCAAGCGCGATGCCAAGAAAGGCTTGGCAACGCTGTGCATCGGCGGCGGCCAAGGCGTGGCCCTGGCGCTCGAACGCAACTGAACCGGATCGCGGTTGTGGCGAGGGAGCTTGCTCCCGTTGGGCTGCGTAGCGGCCCCCATGCCAATAAGAGCAACACAGAAAAGGCCCGGCTCCACGAAAAGCCAGGCCTTTTCTTTCATCGATATCCCCTGAATGAACTCGATAAAAATGTGGGAGCTGGCTTGCCTGCGATAGCGGTCTATCAGTCAGATCATTGCTAACTGACACACCCCTATCGCAGGCAAGCCAGCTCCCACATTTGATCTCACTGCCTGTCAGCTTGCGGCACCGCAAACACCGCGCTCGCCCGCAGCACCACGCGCTCCTCCACTTGCAAACTCAGCGTGGCGAACGCCATCTGCCGTCCGCGCTTATGGCTTTCCAGACGCACCACCATCCACTCCCCTACCTGCACGGCGCCCAGATAATCCACGGTCATGCTGGCGGTAATCAACGGCAACGGCGGCTCACTGGAAAACGCCATGGCGTACCCCATGCCGATATCGGCCAGCGTCGCCAGCACCCCGCCGTGCACCGTACCTCGCCCATTGGCGTGGCGATGATCGGCGCGTAGGCCGACTTCCAATTGCAAACCTTCGCCACGGCAACACGCCGGGCCGAGCAGTTCCAGCAACGGGCTGCTGCGCGGCAATGGGACAAAGCCTTGGGGGACGGTCTGAGCGTTCATGGCGGATGCTTCCCTGGTGTGAGGCTTGAGGTGTACGCCAGCCTCGACCCGGCAGCCACCACCATCAGCCGGGCAAATCCCGGGCAATGCTTTGCGTTAATGGGCCAGACCCGCTTTAATCTCGGCCAATTTCTCCTGCACATTTCAAGGAAACGCCATGCGCCACCTGGACGGCAACTCCCACCCGCTTCGCGCGCCGCTGTTGATCTTGCTTGCTGGCCTGGCCTTGGCCGGTTGTTCCCCCAAGGACCACTCTCGCGCCACCGTCATCAATGGCGAACAGGGCAAGGCCGGGGCGCAACTGGCCTATGAGCATGAATTGACCCTGGCCCTGCCCGGCGGCCTGCTTGCGCCGCGTATGCAGGCCACTCGTGAGGCGTGTGAAACGGCGCGCTTTGGTGCCTGCAATATCCTTGGCATTACCGAAGACGGCCAAGGTGGCCAGATCATCCTGCGGATCGCGCCCACGGGTGTGGAGCCGATGGTCGCCCTGGCGGCCGAAGGCGGTAAGCTCGGCCAGCGCATCACCATTGCCGAAGACCTGGCCGATGCCGTGGCGGATGTGCGCCGCCGCCAGGACCGCCTGCAAGCTCAGCAGCAACGCCTCGATGAACTGGCCAAGCGCAAGGACATCACCGTCAGCGATCTGATCGTCCTGAGCAAAGAGCAAGCCGGCATTGAAAACGAGCTGCAGGAACTGGCTCAGGTTGCCGCCGGCCAGCAACGCCGCCTCGACACCAACCGCGTGACCTTGAACTTCCGTTCCTCGGACGGCGCCAACCAGGTGTCAAGGTTCACCCGGATGTTCAGCAACCTGGGAGACAACCTGGTGAACGGCACCGCAGACGCCCTGGAACGTGCCAGCTATGTGCTGCCCTTCGTGATCCTGGCGTTCCCGGTGGTGTGGTTGTGGGTGGGCTTGTGGCGCCGGTTCGTCAAGCGTCGCGGTTGATCAGCGCTTCATGCAGCGCTGGTAACGCTCATCCACGCGCTTGGCAAACCAGGCCGTGGTCAGGTTGCGGGTGATCTTCGGGCTCTTGAGCACAATACCCGGCAGGATCGCCCGAGGCAGCGGCTTGCCGGCCGCCTGGTCGGCCAGGCTGAAAACGCGCTTGTACAAGGTGGTGTCCTCGAAATCCAACTGCTCGCCCTGCTCCAGTTGGCTGCGGATGCTCGGGTTGCGCATATCCAACTTCGCCCCCAGTGAACGCACCGCCAGCTCGGTGGTGCCGGGCAGCAATGAGCCATAGCGGATCAAATCCCCATCCAGCGCCAGCTCTTTGCCTGAAACACGACTGACTGCAGCCTGGAACGCGGCATTGCGGCTGGCGTACCAACCGGCGTTGAAATCGGCAAAGCGGTACAGCGGCTGGTCGTAGCTCACCGGGTAGCCGAGCAAGTGGGCGATGCCGAAGTACATGCCGCCGCGACGGGTGAACACTTCGCGGCGAATTGTGCCGTCCACCGTGTAGGGATAACCCCGCGCCTGTTTCTGCGCAAAGTCGATACTGACCTGCATGGGGCCTGCGGTGTGTACTGGGTTGAACCCGCCAAACAGGGTGTTGCCCAGGGGCACCATGCTGATGAAGTCGTCGAAGATGCCGCTCAAATCCCTCTCCGTACGGGCGGCATTCAAACGATCGGCGTAGGTTTTGCCGGTGGGCGAGCGCAGTTGCAAGGCGCTGCGCACCACGAATGCCGGCACATGCACCTTGGCGGCGCGGCGCAGGATTTCATCCTGGGCGATCTTGCCCATGCCCGGCACCGGCGGGTCGACCTGATAGGTGGACTCCTGCTCGGTCACCGCCAATACCGCACAGATGTTTTCGGTGCTGGGGTAGATTTTCTGGGTGTCGAAGGCGGTGTAGATGTCCTGGGCCCAACCGTTGCGGTCCGACACCTTGGCCGGCAGCAGGCGCACGATCTGCGCCTTCACCTCGGCTTCACTGCGCTCGGGCTGCTGGGGGCCACGGGAGGTGGAGCAACCGGCCAGTACCCACAACGGAATAAGGCAGAACAGCAGACGGGTTGAATACATGAGGCTTCCTTGGTTAACGACAGGCCGGGCAGTGCTGATATCGACAGGTAAGTCTAACCGGGGTTCGTCGGCATGCCGAACCCAGTGCCTGGCAGTAACTGAAACATCCCACACCACTGCCGGATAAGCTCTACTCCTCACCCCGGCAAACCTCTGCAAAGTCCCTCGCCTGATCAAACAGTGCGAGGGAATGCAGATGGTTTTTTTCGTGACGCGTGCGGTTGACGGGGCCGCCACTTGAACCCGGCCATTGGCAGGCTGGCGCTGACGCCAATGAACGTGGAAACGGTCGACGTTGAGGGCGTCTTCCGTGACTTTCGCGATTGCTTGAACACCTTTGACGAGTGGGCCAAAAGCTTTTGGAGCTTCTCCGCGCTGGATGTCGAACAGGTGTTCAAGGTCGGGGAAGACGTCGCGCTGGTTGCCCCGGTCAATCGCTCCCTGTTTCCCAGCAGCACCGTCGCCACCTGCCAGGCCACGGGTACCTTGACCCTGGTGCATATGTTCCAGAGCACGAGGTTCGTACCCATCGGCAACACCCCGGTGATCGTGCAACGCGTTGATCCAAACGGCGGCCCGCTGGGCGAGCCCCTCCATAAGACCATCGGCCCGAGTGGCATCCTCGAAGTCACCGAGTGTGATCGCAACCAGCAATACCGGGTGAGTTTCTACCCCAACGTTTCCCAGGATCACCTCAAAGCACTGTATGCGTCCTATCAGTCAGTGATCGCAGCGTTGGAAGCCCGGCTGCGCAAAGAGTGGACCGACACCTTCCAGGCCCAGTGGAAAAATTATGCAGACGCCCGCCCGCTTGAGCGGCGCCGCTTGCTGGAAGCGGCTTTTGCCAGTGGGTTAGGCAAAGCGCTTTACAGCCTGTGGGACAACATTGGCGAGCTGTCTGCGCTGCTGGCGGACCTCAAGCCCAACAGCGAAAAACTGCTGCAATACCTTTCTCAAACCGAGCTCGATGAACTGCTGACACTGGGCAGTGATGCGATAGCCCAAGGCTTGTTGGTGCTCAGTGATGAGCCGCTGCTGTTTGTCTACCTGTCGGCGCTGGTCAGTTGGATGCGCATGCTCCCGCCACCGGAGATGGCGGAACTGTGGGGTGAAATCACCGGTGAGGTGCTGATCAATCTGCTGCTGATTCGCGTCTTGGGTGCGATGGGCGTGGTGGTGCGATTGGGGGCTCGTGTGCTCAGTCAGGTCAAGTCCGGGCGGGCGCGGGTGTTGTTGGAATTGCTGGCCAAGCAAGTAGTGGGGCCTCGGCTGGAAACCCATGTGGAGGCCGCCAAGCCGGTGTTGCTGAGCAGTGCGGCGACGCCGATTAAGACGGTGCCGGCTGTGCCGTTGAAGGCGGGCGATACGCTGGTTTCGAACCCGGTGCCGATGGTGCGCGACAAGACCCAGCGCACGACGTTGGTCCGTCAGGAGCCTGTCGATGATGTGCCGGCCATGGCTTCAAATCCGAAGGGGGACGCGGCGGCGCCAGCGGACAAGACCGTTACCCACGGTTGCCCGGTGTCGATGGTCACTGGCGAGGAATTGCTGACCCTCACCGATGGCGTGCTGGATGGGATCTTGCCGTTTGAGTGGACGCGGCTGTACCGCACCAGTGCGGTGGACATTGATTGTGGGTTGGGGTTTGGCTGGAGTCATGCGCTGGCTCATCGGCTGGTGGTGTCGGGCGATTTGGTGGTGTGGACTGACCATGAGAACCGCTCGACTACCCTGCCCTTGCCCACCGACTCTCGGCCCGCGATCACCAATAGCCTGGCTGAAGCGGCGATCTACTTGGGTTCGGCTCCTGATGAGTTGGTGCTGGCCCAGGCGTCGCGTTTCTATCACTTTCGCGACGGTGTGCTGGTCTCGATCAGCGACGCGTATGACAACCGGCTGCGCCTTTGCCGGGATCGTTCAGGGCGGATTGAGCGGCTGGATAACGGCGCCGGTCGTTCGTTGCTGCTGCGTTATGAGTTGGGTCGCATCGTCGCGGTGGACTATCAGGTGCATCGCGCCAAAGGGCGTGAGCCCTACGTGTGGGAGACCGAGCAGAACCTTGTTTCCTACGCCTATGACGAAGACGGACGACTGGTTTGCGCGACCAATGCTGTCGGGGAAAGCGAGCGTTATCGGTACGACGATCAGCACGTCATTCTTGAGCGGCAGTTGGCCGGTGGGGCGAGTTTCTTCTGGGCGTGGGAACGGTCTGGCAAGGCGGCGCGTTGCGTCCGGCATTGGGCGAGCTTCTCGCAGATGGACACGCGTTATGCCTGGGGCGATGACGGCCACGTCACCGTGCATAACGCCGATGGTAGCCAGGAAGTCTATGTCCATGACGACCGGGCGCGCTTGGTGCAGCGCATCGATCCGGATGGCGCTCAGCATTACAAATCCTACGATGCCAAGGGCCGGCTGACCGTCGAGCAAGACCCGATGGGCGCGGTGACGGCCTATCAATATGACGACGCCGGACGCTTGGTGGCGCTGTTTCCGGGGGATGATGAGCCGACTTCCTACGAACATGACAACGGTTTTGTTCGGGTTGTCAGGCGTGGGGAGGCTGTCTGGAAATATGAGCGCAATGTTCAGGGCGATGTCATCCGCAAGATTGACCCGGATGGCAATTCGACTGACTACAGCTATGACAAACATGGGCAATTAGTTGGGGTTTGGTATCCCGACAGCAGTTGCCATCGGCTGGTGTGGAACGAACGCGGGCAACTGCTTGAGGAGCAATTACCCAATGGTGGGATCAAGCGTTATCGCTATGACGATCTGGGGCGGCAAGTTGCCTGTGAGGATGAGCATGGTGCGCTGACGCAATATCACTGGGACTGCGTCGGCAGGTTGATTCGTCTTGTATTGCCAGGCGGTGGTTGTAGGGAATTCAGCTACAACCCCTACGGCAAAATCATCGCCGAACGCGACGAACTCGGCCACGTCACCCGCTATGAATACGCCGACGGCCTGCACCTGATCAGCCGCCGTCTCAACGCCGACGGCACCCAGGTCAAGTACCGCTACGACAACGCCCGGCTGCTGCTCACCGAGATCGAAAACGAAGCCGGCGAAACCTACCAACTCGACTATCACCCCAACGGCCTGATCCGCCAGGAAACCGGCTTCGACGGCCAGCGCACCGCGTATGCCTACGACCTCAACGGCAACCTGCTGGAGAAGACCGAATACGGCGACGATGGCAGTCAGCTAATCACCCACTACCAGCGCGACCACGCCGGGCGCCTCGTACGAAAAACCCTGCCCGATGACAGCATTGTCGACTATGCCTACGACCGCCAAGGCAACCTCCTCAGCGTCGAAGACGGCCACTGGGCGTTGGCCTACGAATACGACCGCCAAAACCGCCTCACCGCCGAACACCAAGGCTGGGGCACCCTGCGCTACGGCTACGACGCCTGCGGGCAGCTTAAAACCTTGTGCCTGCCGGACAACAACCGCGTCACCTTCAACCACGACAAAGGCGGCCACCTCGCCACCGTCGAACTCAACGGAGAAGTGCTCACCTCACATCTGTTCAACAGCGGCCGCGAACACCAGCGCCAGCAAGGCCAACTGCTCAGCCACTACCACTACGACGACCAGAGCCGCCTACACGCCCATGCGGTAACCCAACAGCAAAACCATTTTTACCAACGCCAGTACGACTACGACAAATCCGGCAACCTCACCCGCCTGCTCGACACCCGCAAAGGCGAACACCGCTACCACTACGACCCCCTCGCCCGCCTGACCCGCGCCGACCACTCCCAGGACGTACAGGAACGCTTCGGCCACAACCCGGCGGGCAACCTGCTCATGCAAGACCGCCCCGGCCCGGACATCGTTGCGGCCAACCGCCTGATGATCCAGGGCGACCGTCATTACGACTACGACGCCTTCGGCAACCTCATCCGCGAACGACGCGGCAAGGGCCAGCAACTTGTCACTGAGTACCGCTACGACTGCCAGCATCGGTTAGTCGGGGTTACAACGCCCAACGGCCAAACCGCCAGCTATCGCTATGACCCATTTGGACGTCGCATCAGCAAAACTGTGGACGGCAAGACCACCGAATTTTTCTGGCAAGGCGACAAGCTGGTTGCCGAGCATCATGCAGAGCGTCATCGCAGCTACCTCTACGAACCCGACAGCTTCCGCCCATTGGCACTATTGGACGGTTTCGGCCCAAAAGAAACCAAGCCCTACCACTACCAACTCGACCACCTCGGCACCCCGCAGGAACTGACCAGCCCCGAAGGCGAAATCGTCTGGTCCGCCCACTACCGCGCCTACGGCCAGATCGCCCGGCTCGACGTAGGCAAAATCGACAACCCACTGCGGTTTCAAGGGCAGTATTTCGATGCGGAAAGCGGCCTGCACTACAACCGCCATCGCTACTACAATCCGGATATTGGTCGTTACCTGACGCCGGATCCGGTGAAGTTGGCGGGGG